>NZ_JABWQP020000009.1 GCF_014268505.2 Pseudomonas khorasanensis | reverse complement strand
TTTCAGAAAATCTTCAGAAATCGCGCTTATAGAAAATATCCAGCGAACTCGCCACGCCGCTGGCCGCCTCGACATACACCTTCTTGCTCAGCTTGTAGCGCAGGGCGATGGTGCTGGCGGGTTCGAATACGCCAACGCCGTAGCGCAAGCTGAGTTTCTCGGAGATATTGCCGCTGGCGACGACGCTGGTGTCGTTGCCGCTGCCCTGAGTGTCGAGCTGGAAATCCTGAATCCCTAAATCGTTGGCCAGGCCACTGGTTACCCCGGCGCTGCCCATCAAACCCAGGCCCAGCGCTGCTTGCGCGAGCATGTTGTTGTCCTCGCCGCTGGTGCTCAGCGGACGCCCCAGCACCAGATAGGACAGCGCCTGCTCCTGACTCATGGCCGGCTCGGAAAAGATCTGAGTGGTGGGCTGTTCTGCGCTGCCGCTCAGGCGAATGCCGGCAATCACGTCGTCAGTCTGGCGGATGGCTTCGATGTCGAGATACGGCTGGTCGATGGGCCCGGCGAACAGCAGACGTGCACGCCGTACGGTCAGGCGCTGGCCGTAGGCGCGATAGCGGCCGTCGTTGAGCCACAGCTCGCCGCGCGTGTCCATGTTGTCGCCGATGTGCACTTGACCTTGCAGGTTGGCGGTGAGACCAAAACCGGCGAAGCTCAACTTGTCCTGGCCAACGATCACGTCGATGTCCATTTTCATCGCGATCGGTGGCTTGCCCTCTTCGGTCTGCGCACCGACGATGATCGTGTCATCGGAGACTTTCACCGTTGACGGCGGCAGCTCCCGAACGATGATTTCGCCTTTGGGCACCAGAACTTTACCGGCGATCTTCAGCTCATCGCCGGCCATCGAAATCTTCAGATCCGGCGCCATCTCGAGCTTGGCGTAGGGTTCGACGCTGACCGGCAACTGCGTGCCCTTGAGCGCCAGATCGACCACCAGCGCCTGACCCCAGGCGACGTTGCCGTCGAGGCTGCCCTGGCCGGTCCTGCCGCTTTTCCATCCGCCGTCCAGACGCACCGATTCGCCGGCAATCACCGCTTTGAGTTGCAAGTCCTGCAGCTCCATCGGCAGTTCGGCGCCGGACACTTCACCGTCGCTGAGCTGCACCGTGCCGTTGACCAGTGGCGCAAGCAGGCCACCGGAAAGCGTGCCACTGCCGTTGAGCCGGCCGGTGAGCTTTTCCACCATCGGCACGAACGGCCGCGCTACTGACAGGTCGAGGCCAGTGAGGCGGAACGAGCCGCTCAGCGGTTTGTTTTTCGGCAGCGGATTGAGCTGCGCCTGCACCATCAACTCGCCGAGTTTGCCGCCAACGAAGTTGAGCTCGGTGTCGACGCGTTTGGGCGTCAGTTTGCTGCTGAGCTTGAGCGTCTGGTACGGGAAGTCCAGCCATTGTTCCTTGTCACGTACGCGCAAAATGCCGCCGCTGGCATCGACGCTGACCACGCCGTTCGGGCCGCTGGCCGGCAGGTCCAGTTGCAGATCGGCGTTGAGCCGGCCCTGCCAGGCGAAGTCCTTGGGCAGCCACTGCGCGAGGCTTTCGATCGGGAATTGCTTGAGGTGATAACGCAGCTTTGGCTCGGGCATCAGCCGCTGGTCTTCACCGCACAGGCTGGCGTCGCCGGACAGCCAGCAGTGGGCGCCAAAATTGATCTGGCCGTCAGCCAGGCGTTCGAGTCTGGCCGGTGCTTGCAGTTTCCAGTCCTGGCCACCGGCCTGAATGTCACCGCTCGCCAACCGCCCGCGCCAATTGCCTTTGTCCAGATTGCCATCCAGCCCCAGCGCCAGTTTCAGCTTGGGTCCGATCAGGTCGAGAATGAGTTTCTGCTTTTTGATATCGCCCTGAGCGCTGGCGGTCAGGGTGCCGAGCGACGTATCACCCGTTTGAATGCCGGTGCCTTTCAGATCAATCTTCGCCCGCTGCGCACTGTCGAGCGTCGCATCGAGGTTGAGGCTTTGCAGGCGATTGTCCTGGAAGGCCAGTTGCGAACCTTGCAGATCCAGCTTGCCCTGCGGCGCCTTTAGCGTACCGGCGACGTTAACCTGACCGTTGATCTGTCCGCGCAATTGCGGCCAGAGCTGGGCCAGACGCGGCAGCTTGATGTCGATCTGGCCGCCGAGTTTGTCCTGCAGGCTGCCCTTGCCGCTGATGCTGTTGTCGCCGAGGCGGATTTGCAAGGCGTTGAGGTTCCACCGCTCGCCAGCGCCGTCGGCCTTGGCTTGCAGAGTCGCCGGTTGCCCGCGCAGTTTGCCTTTGAGGTCAAGGTCGGCGCTGAGGCTGAGTTGATCGTTCTTCATCTCGCCTTTGCTCTTCAGCGGCCCGGCCAGGGTGCCCGGCAATTCCGCCACCCAGTACGCCGGGTTGAGCGCCGACAAGTCCAGCGCGGTATCCCAGGCGATGCCATCCGCAAAACGTACATTGACGTGCCCTTGCGCCTTGCCCTGCCCGGCTTGCATCACCAGTTGCGGCAAGGCGATCTGTTCCAGGCTGCCGCTGAACGGACTGCTCAGGGTGAACGCGCCCGCCGGGCCATCCAGGGCGGCGGCGAAATTGCCCAGGTACTTGCCGTCGGTGTAAGAGACTTCGCCGGTGAAGGTGCGCAACGCGACTTGCGGCTCGTCGATCTCCGGGTAGAGCCGGTGCCAGGGGAAGTCTTGCCAATTGATGTTGGCCTGGGCGCTGAGGCCTTTGCTCCAGTCGACATTTCCGGTGAGTTTGAGGCTTTGTGCGTCACTGGCGTTAAGGTCGAGCCCTGCGATTTGCGCGCCGTTGCCGTCGACCTTGCCTTTGAGCAACAACGCCACGGGGGCTTTTTCGGCAGGCAGCGTGGCGTTGCCGAGTAGCTGGTAACCGTTTTTCAGATCGCCTTCGCCAGTGAGGACAAGCTGGTTGAATTGCAACGTGTCGGGCAGGTCGGCGCTCGGCTTGAATGCCTCGCTGGTGATGCGCACCTTGGCCGGCAGGTTTTCCGCCAGCGCTTGCAGTTCACCGCTCAACTGACCGTCGAGGTAGCCACGGCTGTCGGCGTGCAGGTTGAGGGTTTTCAGCAGGTCGCCATCCACCTTCAGTGCCAGTGTCCATGGCTCGGTCCCCGGTGCTGGCAGGGTCAGGTCGCCCTGGATATTCAGCGGCCAGTTGCCGGTGGGTTGCAGGAGGCCGGTCAGGTTCAGGCTCAGTTCATCACGCTGCAATTTCACGCTGTCGATCTTCAGGCCTTGAGCAGTCCAGTGCGCCGCCAGTTGCAACCCCTTGAGTTGTTCGCTGCCGTTGAACAACAGACTGCCGACCTCGACGTCGCCCAGTTCGATGGCCACCGGCAACTGCAGATCAGGCAATGTGATCGGCCCACTTTCAGTGGTTTCCTGGCTCGGCGGAAATTGCAGAATCACTTGCTCGGACTTGAGCTGATCGATGCACAGGGTCATGCGCATCAGGCACAGCGGCGACCAGGCGAAGATCGCCCTGTTCAGTTCGACGCGGCTCGTGTCCTGCTGCCATATCAGATGATCGGCACTCCACTGACCGCCAAGGCGACCCTGAAAGTTCTCCACGCTCAGTCCCGGCACGAAGCCCAGCGCCCAACGGCTGCCGGCCTGGGTGCCGAGCAATGCTGCGAGACTGAAGACGATCAACAGCACCAGCGCCAATAGCGTCAGCGCCGTTATTTTCAGACCACGTTTCAAAGCTCAGGCCCCATGGAAAAGTGCAGCCGGATGCCGCCGTCGTCGTCCAGCGCGTGGGCCAGGTCAAGACGGATCGGACCGACCGGCGAGACCCAGCGCACACCCACACCGACCCCGGTCTTGAGGTCGGGCAGTTCAAGTTTATTGAAAGAATTGCCTTGGTCGACAAACGTCGCGACCCGCCATTTCTCGGCGATCGAATACTGATACTCGACGCTGCCGGCAATCATGTAGCGGCCACCAATGCGGTCACCGTCGGAGTTCTTCGGCGACAGGCTCTGGTAGTCGTAACCGCGCACGCTCTGATCGCCCCCGGCGAAGAAGCGCAGTGACGGCGGAATCGAGTTGTAGCCATTGGTGGCGCTGCCGCCAACCTGCACCCGGCCAAGCAGTCGGTGCTTGTCGAACACCGTGGTCAGGCCTTTGACCAACGCGGTGCCGTATAAAAGGTTGTTGTCCGAACCCAGACCTTCCTTCGCCACTTTGCTCTCGAAGCTCAGGCGATAACCGTTGTGCGGGTCGATGCGATTGTCGCTTTTGAGGTACGAGTAGCTGATGCCCGGCATCAGCAAGGTGCTCAGGCCGGAGTCGTCACCCAGCTCGTATTCCTCGCGCTGCCATTTCAGCGAGATCACCCGCTGCCAGCCGCTGGGCAACTTGCTGTGCCATTCCGGGCCAAAGGTCAGCAGTTTGCTCAGCGTGTCGGAGCCTTCGATGTCTTCGAACTGATAGCCGCCGGCCCAACGCAGTTTGTCGGTCAGTGGCGGGTCGAGCGGGATGTCATAGAACAGCCCGACGTTCTGCCGTGGCGCCGAGAGTTCGGCCTCCCAGCCATAACTGTCACCCTGCGGATTGACCCAGTGCCGCGTCCAGTTGGCCCTGACACGTGGACCGACGTCGGTGGAGTAACCGAGGCCCAGGCCCATGGTGCGCGGTTTGCGGGTGTCGAGTTTGACGCCGACCGGGATCACATTTTTTTGTGCTGCTGTTGGCGCCGCGTCAACGCGCACGCCTTCGAAATAGCCGCTCGACTGCAGGTCGCGGTTGAGCTCGGCGATCAGCTCCGAATCGTAAGGCTCGCCTTCCTTGAACGGCACCATGCGCTGCAACAGATCTTCGTCGAACGGCGTGTCGCCCTCGAAACTGACCTTGCCCAGCGCATAGCGTGGGCCGCTGTCATAGATCAATTCGATGTCGGCCACACCCGCACGCGGATCGACCAACAATTTCTGGCTGGTGAAATGACCGCTGAAATAACCGAAGCGCGAGGCTTGATTCTGGATTACGCGTTTGGCGTCTTCGTAACGGCCATGGTTGAGCACCGCGCCGGATTTGAGCAGGTCGCTTTTGGGCACGCGAAAGGATTTGAGGGAAGCCGCCGGGCCATCGACACGGATGGTGACGTTGCGCAGGCGGATCGGCTCGCCGGGATCGATGTTCAGCACCAGGCGCGGGTTTTCCCCGCCCTTTACGTCACTTTCGATTTGCGGCTGGTAATAGCCCAGCGCCTGGGCCGCTTTGCGCGCCTGCTCTTCGGCCCCGCGACTGAAGCGCAGCAAGGCTTCTTCGTCGCGATCGCCGAGGCTGCCGATATAGCCTTCTATATTGGCCTTGAGTTCATCGTTGGACGGTTTGATCCGTACATCCAATTCGCTTTGCGCCAGCGCCGCGCAGCTGGATAACAGCATGAGCACGCCGCTGGTAAATCTTCGTGGAAACTTCATAGGCGCGGATGCTATCACGGGCTTGGGAGCCTGATAGAACAGGAAATTTCCCAAGAAGTTCTATCGTTAACCCGTTGCTGTTTGTAACACCTGGGGGTTGGCGTGGAAAAATACATGTTCTCGCACCGGCCCGACGGCAACCTCGCCGATCTCCTGATAACCCTGCCTTTTATAGAATTCCAGATAGCGCGGGTTGCCGGTGTCGAGCACCACGCCTTGCGAGGTTTCGTCGACAGCGCACCAGTTGTGCACGGCAGTGAGCAATTGCTCGCCATAGTGCTTGCCCTGAAACTGCGGATGAACCCCCAGCAACGGCAGCATGTGCACCGAGTCGCCGGGCACGCACGCGGCCACTGCATCGTGATATTCCAGATAGCGTCGGGTGCAGCGAAAACCGGTACTGAGCACCATGCGCAAACGCCACGCCCAACTTTCGGTAATGCCCAGACGACGTTGCGGCGGCGCGATGAGGGCGATACCGATCAAGCGGTCGTTGACCAACAGGCCGATGGCCGGCAAATCCTGCAGGAAATGCTGTTTGACCAGCTCGCGCACCGTGGCGCGCACGCGCTGTTCATAACCGGGACGCTCGGCCTCGAACAGGTAGCCGAACGTCGGCTCGTGGCGGTAAGCCTGATACAGCAGCGAGCGGGCTTCGCGCGAGTAGCCGCGGTCGAGCATATGAATGTCGGCGATGGCGGTCTGGGTTTCAGGCATGCGGTGATACTCCGGGGCGCGCTCGAGAGATGGCGCGCTTGTTGGTACGAACCTTGGGCGAATGGTGTGGTTCCCCTGACAGGTATAGACCAAGTCCCTTTTTTCATCGATTTTGCCGGCCTCTTCGCGAGCAGGCTCGCTCCCACAGTAGAACGCGTTGCAAATGTGGGAGCGAGCCTGCTCGCGAAGAGGCCGTCACAAAAAGCATAAATCCCACAGGCCAAAATGATTTCTCCCACACTGGCCCATCTCTCCCATGTCGGCTAGCATCGCCCTTTTGCCAGGACTGCCGACCATGAAGATCGTTTCCTTCAACATCAACGGACTGCGTGCCCGTCCGCATCAGCTGGCAGCGCTGATCGAAAAACATCAGCCCGACGTGATCGGTCTGCAGGAAACCAAGGTTCACGACGACCAGTTCCCCCACGAAGACATTCGCGCCCTCGGCTACCACGTGCACTTTCATGGCCAGAAAGGTCATTACGGCGTCGCCCTGCTCTCGCGCAAAGAACCGATCGCCATTCACAAGGGTTTTGCCACCGATGAAGAAGACGCCCAGCGCCGCTTCATCTGGGGCACCTTCGCCGACGCCAATGGCGTGCCGGTGACGATCATGAACGGCTATTTCCCACAGGGCGAAAGCCGCGACCATCCGACCAAATTTCCTGCCAAGCAGCGTTTCTACAGCGATCTTCAAGCGCTGCTGGAAGGCCAGTTTCACAACGAACAGCCGCTGGTGGTGATGGGCGATGTGAACATTTCGCCGCAAGACTGCGACATCGGCATCGGCCCGGACAACATGAAGCGCTGGCTGAAAACCGGCAAATGCAGCTTTCTGCCGGAAGAGCGCGAGTGGATGGCGCGCCTGAAAAACTGGGGCCTGACCGACAGCTATCGCCACCTGAACCCGGACGTGACCGATATGTTCAGCTGGTTCGACTACCGCAGCCGGGGCTTTGAAGACGAGCCGAAACGCGGGCTGCGCATCGATGTGATCCTGGCGTCCAATGGCTTGCTGCCACGGGTCAAGGACGCGGGCGTGGATTACGAACTGCGCGGGATGGAGAAACCGTCGGACCACGCGCCGATCTGGCTTGAACTGGCCTGATCCAGCCTGACGGAATTTTCATTGTGGGAACGAGCCTGCTCGCGAATGCGGCGGATCAGCGACGTATTTTTCGACTGACACGCCGCATTCGCGAGCAGGCTCGCTCCCACAGGTAATCCCCTGTCATCTTTCGGTCATGCGACTGACTTAATCTCCCCGGCAATCCCCTTGGCTTGATCCGGTGCCGGCATGACCCTGCGTGTTTTGTGCATTTTCCTACTGAGCGCCTGGCTGACGGTTTCGGCCGCGGTCCTGCCAATTCCCGAAAACGGCCCGGCACTGCGCATTCAGGGTTCCAACACCATCGGCGCCGAACTTGGCCCGGCGCTGATCGAAGGCCTGCTGCAGGAACAAGGCCTGCTGAAAATCCACCGCGAGACTCCGGATTCCGCCAACGAACAACGCATCGTCGGTCAGACTGCCCAAGGGCAACGCGTGGTCATCGAAGTCGCCGCCCACGGTTCCAGCACCGGTTTCACTGCGCTGAAAAATGCCAACGCCGACCTGGCGGCCGCTTCCCGTGAAATCAAGGACAGCGAGCTCCTGGCCCTGCAAACTCTCGGCGACCTGAAAAGCCCGACGGCAGAGCAAGTCATCGCCATCGACGGTTTGGCGATCATCCTCAACCCGGCCAATCCGCTGCAACAACTGAGCACCGAGCAACTGGCGCGGATCTTTGCCGGTGAAGTGAAAACCTGGGAAGACCTCGGCGGCCGTGGTGGCGCGATACATTTATATGCGCGGGATGATCAGTCCGGCACCTACGACACGTTCAAGGAGTTGGTCCTCAATGCTCGTGGGAAACATCTGAGCAGTGCAGCGAAACGGTTCGAATCCAGCGAGCAATTGTCCGATGCCGTCAGCGCCGACCCGCAAGGCATCGGCTTCATCGGTTTGCCTTACGTGCGCCAGGCAAAAGCCGTGGCGATCGCCGATGGTGCGTCGCAGCCAATGTTGCCGCTCAGCACTTTGATCGCCACCGAAGATTATCCGTTGTCGCGGCGGCTGTTCTTTTATCTGCCGCCCGACAGCCAGAATCCCTGGGCGCAGGCGTTGGTCATGTTTGCGCAAAGCCAGCAGGGTCAGGCGATCGTGGCGGCCAGCGGTTTTGTCAGTCAGACGGTTCATGCCATGAGCGTCACGCCGAATGCGCTGATGCCGGAGGGTTATCAATCCCTGAGCCGTCATGCCCAGCGTCTGACGGTGAATTTCCGTTTTGCCGAGGGCAGCGCGAAACTGGATAATAAGGCGCGGCAGGATCTGGCCCGGGTGCTCGACTATATAAAGCGCCACGGCAAGACGGACCGCGCGGTCACGCTGGTGGGCTTTGGCGATGTCAAGGATGACCCGGCGCGGGCGGATTTGCTGTCGAAGCTGCGGGCGATGGCAGTGCGCCGTGAGTTGGTCAGGAATGGCGTGGTCATGCGCGAAGTGCGCGGGTTTGGCGCGCAGATGCCGGTGGCGGCGAACAGTGCGGATGAAGGAAGGATCAAGAATCGGCGGGTGGAGGTTTGGGTGTATTGATCCTGATGTCGATGTGCTGAATGTACAGGCCCTTTCGCGAGCAGGCTCGCTCCCACATTGGATCTGTGGCGTGCACAAATCTTGTGGGAGCGAGCTTGCTCGCGAAGCAGGCGACGCGGTGTTACTGGGCGCTACGCAGCATTTCCTTCGGCACGTATTTGCCGATTTCGAATTTGCCGATCGCCGCGCGGTGCACTTCGTCCGGGCCGTCAGCCAGGCGCAGGGTGCGTTGCATGGCGTACATGTAGGCCAGCGGGAAATCGTTCGACACCCCTGCCCCGCCATGCATCTGGATCGCCCGGTCAATCACTCGCAGCGCGACGTTTGGCGCAACGACCTTGATCTGCGCAATCTCGCTTTTCGCAATCTTGTTGCCGACAGTGTCCATCATGTACGCCGCCTTCAGCGTCAGCAGGCGCGCCATGTCGATTTCCATCCGCGAGTCGGCGATCTTGTCGATGTTGCCGCCCAGACGCGCCAGCGGTTTACCGAATGCGCTGCGGCTCACCGAGCGTTTGCACATCAGTTCCAGCGCACGCTCAGCCATGCCGACCGACCGCATGCAGTGGTGAATCCGGCCCGGGCCAAGACGACCCTGAGCAATTTCGAAGCCGCGCCCTTCACCCAACAGGACGTTTTCGTACGGCACGCGTACGTTGTCGAACAGCACTTCGGCGTGGCCGTGCGGTGCGTCGTCGTAACCAAAGACGGGCAGCGGACGAACGATCTTCACCCCGGGGGTGTCGACCGGCACCAGGATCATCGAATGCTGAGCGTGACGCGGCGCATCAGGATTGCTCAGGCCCATGAAGATAAGGATCTTGCAGCGCGGATCGCAGGCCCCCGAGGTCCACCATTTTTTGCCGTTGATCACCCACTCGTCACCCTGACGCTCGGCACGGGCGGCCATGTTGGTGGCATCGGACGACGCCACGTCAGGCTCGGTCATGGCGAATGCCGAACGGATCTCACCGCGCAGCAGCGGTTCGAGCCAGCGCTGTTTCTGTTCTTCGTTGGCGTAGCGCACCAGCACTTCCATGTTGCCGGTGTCCGGTGCCGAGCAGTTGAACGGCTCGGGCCCCAGCAGGGAACGGCCCATGATCTCCGCCAGCGGCGCGTATTCGAGGTTGGTCAGACCGGCACCGAGCTCGGACTCCGGCAAAAACAGATTCCACAACCCCTCAGCCTTGGCCCTCGCCTTGAGCTCTTCCATGATCGCGGTCGGCTGCCAGCGGTCGCCCTCGGCAACCTGGCGCTCGAACACGGCTTCGGCCGGATAAACGTAAGTGTCCATGAACGCGGTCACGCGCTCGCGCAGTTCCTGAACCTTGGGCGAATAAGCGAAATCCATGAGCATTACCTTCTTTATCTGGAGGTTGTTTAGGTCATGCAATCGATGCTAGAACAGCGTTGATAATTTACCTAGCCTATTCTCGGCGTGTATTAACATTCATCACCGATATATGATCGACTGATCGTCAGCCCTTAAACACAGCCCTTAATAACAAGAGAAAAACGCGTTATGAATCTGAGCAAGGTCGACCTCAACCTTTTCATCGTCTTCGACGCGATCTATACCGAAGCCAACCTGACCCGCGCCGGGCAGATTGTCGGCATCACCCAGCCGGCCGTGTCCAATGCCCTGGCGCGGTTGCGCGAGACCTTCAACGACCCGCTCTTTGTGCGTACCGCCCAGGGCATGGTGCCGACGCCCATGGCGCAGAACATCATCGGCCCGGTGCGTAACGCCCTGTCGCTGCTGCGCGTGTCGGTGCAGGAAAGCCGGATTTTCAACCCGGCCCAAGCGGCCAAGACCTATCGCATCAGCATGACCGACCTCACCGAAGCGGTGATTCTGCCGCCGCTGTTCCAGCGTCTGCGGCGGCTGGCGCCGACGGTGATCATTGAAAGTTTCCTGTCCAAACGCCGGGAAACCACCAAGGAACTCGCGGCCGGACGTCTCGATTTCGCCGTCGATGCGCCGCTGAACACCGACCCGCAAGTGCGCCACGTCAAGCTGATGGAAGACCGTTACGTCTGCGCCATGCGCAAGGGCCATCCGATGGCGGGCAAGGAGAAACTCAGCCTCGATGACTATCTGTCGCTGACCCACATCCATATTTCCAGCCGCCGCAGCGGGCTGGGCTATGTCGATCTGGCGCTGGGCAAAATGGGCATCCAGCGCAAGATCGCCCTGCGCTCGCAACACTATTTGATGGCCTCGCAAGTGATGCAGCAGACCGACATGGTCATGACCGTGCCGGAGCGCTTTGCCCGACGCCATGAATTGCACGCGTTCAATCTGCCGGTAAACGATGTGCCGCCAGTGGAAACACACCTGTACTGGCATGAAAGCACCGATCAGGACCCGGCCAATCGCTGGATGCGCGAGCAGATGATCGAGTTGTGCCAGCAAGTGACAGCGCATGAGAAGAAGCTGGATAAGCTGTAGTACACAAAACCGTGTCACCGTTCTTCGCGAGCAAGCTCGCTCCCACAGGGTCTGCGTCGGATACAAATGCCGTGTTCAACACATATCCACTGTGGGAGCGAGCTTGCTCGCGAAGGGGCCTGTACAGACACCCCAAATCCATCCTGCTTGACGTAAACGTAAACCACCGATTAGCTTAGCGCCATGTCCCTTTTCCGAGCGCTTTCATGAGCAGTCAGACCTACAGCATTTCCGACCTCGCCCGCGAGCTGGACATCACCACGCGGGCGATCCGCTTTTATGAAGAGCAAGGCCTGCTCAGTCCCGAGCGCCGTGGCCAGGAGCGCATCTATTCGCCGCGCGACAAAGTCAGCCTGAAGCTGATCCTGCGTGGCAAACGCATCGGCTTTTCGCTGGCCGAATGCCGCGAACTGATCGAACTCTACGACCCGTCCAGCGGTAACACCAAACAGCTCAACAGCATGCTGGCGAAAATCAGCGAACGGCGCGAGCAACTTGAACAGCAATTGCTCGATATCGAGCAGATGAAGCTGGAACTCGACACCGCCGAGGAACGCTGCGTTCAGGCGCTGGAGCAGACGCTCAATAGCCAGCAGATAGCCCAGTAATCGGACACTACACTTTCCCTGTGGGAGTGGGCTTGCCCGCGATGGCGTCGGTTCAGCCAACATCATTGCTGGATGTCCCGGCCTCATCGCGGGCAAGCCCGCTCCCACAGGATTTCCATGAATTCAGAAGAGCAGGTCCGCCCATGTCCCTCCCCTCCCAAGTACGCCTGATCGAAGTCGGCCCGCGCGATGGCCTGCAGAACGAAGCCCGGCCCATCAGCGTGGCCGACAAGGTGCAACTGGTCGATGCCTTGTGCGCCGCCGGCCTTGGCTATATCGAAGTGGGCAGTTTCGTCTCGCCCAAATGGGTGCCGCAGATGGCCGGTTCCGCCGAGGTATTCGCGCAGATTCAGCGCAAGCCTGGCGTGACCTACGGCGCACTGGCGCCGAACCTGCGCGGGTTTGAAGATGCGATTGCCGCCGGGGTCAAGGAAGTCGCGGTTTTTGCCGCAGCCTCCGAAGCGTTCTCGCAACGCAACATCAACTGCTCTATCAGTGAAAGCCTTGCGCGATTCGCGCCGATCATGGAAGCGTCGAAGCAACACGGCGTTACCGTGCGCGGTTACGTTTCCTGCGTGCTGGGCTGCCCTTATGAAGGCACGGTCGCGCCGGAGCAGGTCGCGATGGTTGCGCGCGAGTTGTACGCGATGGGCTGCTACGAAGTTTCGCTGGGCGACACCATCGGCACAGGCACTGCGGGCGCCACCCGCCGCTTGTTCGAGGTGGTTTCAGCGCACGTGCCAAGGGAAAAACTTGCCGGGCATTTCCACGACACCTACGGCCAGGCGATGGCCAACATCTATGCCAGTCTGCTGGAAGGCATCTCGGTCTTCGACAGCTCTATCGCAGGCCTCGGCGGCTGTCCGTATGCCAAAGGCGCGAGCGGTAACGTTGCCACCGAAGACGTCGTCTACCTGCTCAATGGCCTGGGGATCGAAACCGGTATCGACCTGGACGCCTTGATTGTTGCGGGCCAGCAGATCAGCGCGGTGCTCGGCCGCCCAAGCGGTTCGCGCGTGGCCAAGGCACGTAGCGCACAGTGAGGTGTTACCGCTGCGTCGGTGATGGGGGCAAAAGCGAGTAACACGGAAACAAATTGTCTGGCTTCGCCGGGTCTTAAAAATTCCCAAAACACTAAGTCGTTGAATATAAACGATTTAATAAAGTTGGCACGACACCTGCAATCTCTATCGCATAACAAGAATAAAAAGCCGCAAACCAATAAAAACAAGACGAAACGACTCTGACATAACAAAAACAACACGGCAGAGACGCAGCTAACAGATTTTTTTGGAGAAGGTGTGCTTTTCAGGGTGCTCTCAGGAGTGACCCGCAACCGGGCAGAGAACAATAAAACTACCTTCAGGTAGCTCCCGAATCGGTTGGATCGTTTGACGAGAAAGCAGATCAGCGCTCAAAAAAATACGTTTGCTCTTGACCCCGGATGGGGGTCGCCAAAAAGCTGTACAGGGCCACGGTTGCCAAAAACAACAACAGACCGCCCCTCAATAATAAAAAGAGCACGCAACGACAAATTAAAGGGGAGCTTCGGCTCCCCTTTGTGCTTTCTGTAGATTGCAATTCCCCCGCTGATCCCCTGTGGGAGCGAGCCTGCTCGCGAAAGCGGTGTATCAGACACATTTGCGCTGAATGACACACTGCATTCGCGAGCAGGCTCGCTCCCACAGAAGTTGTGGTTATCCCCCGATCGCTTTCAGCTCTTCGATACTGATCTCACGCATGCGGAATTTCTGGATCTTGCCCGTCACCGTCATCGGAAACGCTTCGACAAACTTGAAGTAGCGCGGCGTCTTGAAGTGGGCGATGCGCTCCTTGCACCACGTCTGCAACTCAAGCTCGCTGGCGCTTTGGCCCGGATGAAACTTGATCCAGGCAACGATTTCTTCACCGTAGCGCGAGCACGGAATGCCGATTACCTGAACGTCCGCCACCGCCGGATGGGTGAAGAAAAACTCCTCCAGCTCACGCGGATAAATATTCTCGCCACCACGAATGATCATGTCCTTGTTGCGCCCGGCGATGTTGACGTAGCCCTCCTCGTTCATGCTCGCCAGATCCCCGGTGTGCATCCAGCCGGCATCATCGATGGCGTCGGCGGTGGCCTGCGGATTGTTCCAGTAGCCGAGCATCACGCTGTAACCGCGCGTGCACAATTCGCCGATGGTGCCGCGTGGTACCAGGTTGCCGGCGTCATCGATGATTTTGCTCTCCAGTTGCGGCTGGGTTCGACCGACCGTGGTCACGCGCAATTCCAGTTCATCCGCAGGCCCTGTCTGTAACGACACCGGGCTGGTTTCAGTCATGCCATAGGCGATTTGCACTTCGCTCATGTGCATCTCGTTGATCACCCGACGCATGACCTCTATCGGACACGTGGCGCCCGCCATGATCCCGGTGCGCAGGCTCGACAGATCGAACGCGTGCCGTTGCGGCTGATCGAGCATGGCGATGAACATGGTGGGCACGCCGTACAGCGCGGTAGCTTTTTCCTGCGCCACGGCTTGCAAGGTCAGCGCCGGGTCGAAGGCGTCGTTGGGATAGATCATGGTGCTGGCGTGGGTGACACAGCCGAGGTTGCCCATGACCATGCCGAAGCAGTGATACAGCGGCACCGGAATCACCAGACGGTCTGCAGCCGTCAGGCCAAGGCTTTCGCCCACCATGTAGCCGTTATTGAGGATGTTGTAGTGACTAAGGGTCGCGCCCTTGGGGAAACCCGTGGTGCCGGAGGTGTACTGGATGTTCACCGGCTGATCGAAGTGCAGACTGTCGCTGCGTTCGCGTAACAGATCGGACGAGACGCTGGCCGCCAGATCGTTCAGTTGCGACCACGGCAGAAAGCCGGGCGGCGGACTCACGTCCAGGCTGATGACGCCACGCAAATCGGGCACGCGTTCGCTGCGCAACTGACCGATAGCGTGCTCGGCCAGCTCCGGCGCCAGACTCTGCAGCATCTCATGGTAATTGGAGGTTTTGAACGATCCCGCGCAGACCAGCCACTGACAACCGGATTGCTTGAGCACGTATTCAAGTTCGGAGCTGCGATAGGCAGGGTTGATGTTGACCAGGATCACGCCAATCTTCGCCGTGGCGAACTGCGTGATGCACCACTGGGCGCAATTCGGTGCCCAGATGCCGAGGCGGTCGCCGGTTTGCAAACCGAGTGCGAGCAACGCTCTGGCCTGCACATCCACCGCCTCAGCGAGTTGCCGCCAGGAATAACGCAACTGCTGATGGCGCACCACCAACGCCTCACCGTCGGGGTATTGCGCGACGGTCTGATCGAAACGCTGACCGATGGTCATCGCCAGCAAGGCTTTGTCCTGAGCGCCACGGGCGTAGCTGCGCTGCGGGTTTGCATTGGGTTGATCCATGACGACCCCTATTGTCTTTATTAGTGGGCTGAGGCTGATGTGTGGCGAGGGAGCTGGCTCCCGCTCGGCTGCGTAGCAGTCGTGAAAGCTGCGGCTCGGTGCACGCAGATTTACCGCGATCAGCCATTTTGCGAGCGCTTTGCGCTCGAGCGGGAGCAAGCTCCCTCGCCACAATTTTGCATAGATGAAATTTCGAAACTGTCTCTTACTCTCGCCCAAGTTGACGCTTACGTAAAGCCGATTGACAGTCGAACTCATGAAGCTTTACGTTAACGTAAAGCTGAACGCCGATTCTCGAGCGCTCCACCCGATAAAAAAGCCAAAAGGTGACCCATGAGCTATCCATCCCTGAACTTCGCCCTCGGTGAAACCATCGACATGCTGCGCGATCAGGTTCAGTCCTTCGTTGCCGACCAGATCGCCCCCCGCGCTGCGCAAATCGACATCGACAATCTGTTCCCGGCCGATATGTGGCGCAAGTTCGGCGACATGGGCCTACTGGGCATTACCGTGCCGGAAGAGTACGGCGGTGCTGGCCTGGGTTACCTGGCGCATGTGGTGGCGATGGAAGAAATCAGCCGTGGTTCGGCCTCGGTGGCGTTGTCTTACGGCGCGCATTCGAATCTTTGCGTCAACCAGATCAACCGCAACGGCAACCACGAGCAAAAAACCAAATACCTGCCCAAGCTGATCAGCGGCGAGCACGTTGGCGCCTTGGCGATGAGCGAACCGAACGCCGGTTCCGACGTGGTCTCGATGAAGCTGCGCGCCGACAAACGCGGCGACCGTTTCGTCCTCAACGGCAGCAAAACCTGGATTACCAACGGCCCCGACGCCAACACCTACGTGATCTACGCCAAGACTGATCTGGAAAAAGGCCCCCACGGCATCACCGCATTCATCGTCGAGCGTGACTGGAAAGGCTTCAGCCGCAGCAACAAGTTCGACAAGCTCGGCATGCGCGGCTCCAACACCTGCGAGCTGTTTTTCGACGACGTCGAAGTGCCGGAAGAAAACATTCTCGGCGTACTCAACGGCGGCGTGAAAGTGTTGATGAGCGGCCTCGATTACGAGCGCGTCGTGCTCTCGGGCGGCCCGACCGGAATCATGCAGTCATGCATGGACCTGATCGTGCCCTACATCCACGACCGCAAGCAGTTCGGCCAGAGCATCGGCGAGTTTCAGCTGATCCAGGGCAAAGTCGCCGACATGTACACGCAGCTCAACGCCAGCCGCGCCTATCTCTACGCCGTGGCCCAAGCCTGCGAGCGCGGCGAAACCACGCGCAAGGACGCCGCCGGGGTGATCCTCTACACCGCCGAACGTGCCACGCAAATGGCCCTCGATGCAATACAGATTCTGGGCGGCAACGGCTACATCAACGAGTTCCCCGCAGGCCGTTTGCTGCGCGATGCCAAGCTCTACGAAATCGGCGCGGGCACCAGTGAAATTCGACGCATGCTGATCGGTCGCGAACTGTTTAACGAGACGAAATGAAATTCGTCTGCGGCAAGCGGCAAGCCTCAAGCTGCAAGAGGACCGCGCTCTTGCTTCACTTGCAGCTTGTCGCTTGAAACTTGAAGCTGCTACGGAGTAGCCCATGATTTTGCACACACAGCTCAACCCGCGCTCAGCGGAGTTCGCCGCCAACAGCGCGGCGATGCTCAAACAGGTCGACGACCTGCACACACTGCTCGCCCAAGTGGCGCAGGGTGGCGGCGCGAAAGCTCAGGAACGGCATACCTCGCGCGGTAAACTGCTGCCGCGTGAGCGCATCAATCGCTTGCTCGATCCAGGTTCGCCGTTTCTGGAAATCAGTCAACTGGCGGCCCACGCGGTGTACGGTGAAGACGTGCCTGCCGCCGGAGTGATTGCCGGGATTGGCCGGGTTGAAGGCGTCGAATGCATGATCGTCGCCAACGACGCGACCGTGAAAGGCGGCTCGTATTACCCGCTGACCGTGAAGAAACACCTGCGCGCCCAGACCATCGCCCAACAGAATCGCCTGCCGTGCATTTATCTGGTGGACTCCGGCGGCGCCAACCTTCCGCGTCAGGATGAAGTGTTTCCGGATCGCGAACACTTCGGGCGCATCTTCTTCAATCAGGCCAACATGAGCGCGATGGGCATCCCGCAGATCGCCGTGGTCATGGGCTCCTGCACCGCCGGCGGCGCTTATGTGCCGGCAATGGCGGACGAGGCGATCATGGTGCGCAATCAGGCGACCATTTTCCTCGCCGGCCCGCCGCTGGTGAAAGCCGCGACCGGTGAAGTGGTCAGCGCCGAAGACCTGGGCGGTGCCGATGTGCACTGCAAGACGTCTGGCGTGGCTGACCATTACGCCGAGAGCGACGAACACGCCCTCGCCCTCGCCCGCCGCAGCGTCGCCAACCTCAACTGGCGCAAACTCGGCGAAGTGCAGCAACGCACGCCGATCGCGCCGCTGTACACCAGCGACGAGTTGTACGGCGTGGTCCCGGCTGACGCCAAGCAGCCGTTTGACGTGCGTGAGGTGATTGCGCGGCTGGTTGATGGCTCGGAGTTCGATGAATTCAAGGCGTTGTTCGGCACCACGCTGGTCTGCGGTTTCGCTCACCTGCATGGTTACCCGATCGCGATCCTGGCGAATAACGGCATCCTGTTCGCCGAAGCCGCGCAAAAAGGCGCGCACTTCATCGAACTGGCCTGCCAGCGCGGCATTCCACTGCTGTTTCTGCAAAACATCACCGGTTTCATGGTCGGCCAGAAATACGAAGCCGGCGGCATCGCCAAGCACGGCGCGAAACTGGTGACGGCGGTAGCCTGCGCCAAGGTGCCGAAATTCACCGTGATCATCGGCGGCAGCTTCGGTGCCGGTAACTACGGCATGTGCGGTCGCGCATACGATCCGCGTTTCCTGTGGATGTGGCCCAACGCCCGAATCGGCGTGATGGGCGCCGAGCAAGCTGCCGGGGTGCTGGTGCAGGTCAAGCGCGAACAGGCCGAACGCAGCGGTCAGCCGTTCACGGCCGGGCAGGAAAGCGAAATCAAGCAGCCGATCCTCGATCAGTATGAGGAGCAGGGTCACCCCTACTATTCCAGCGCCCGGCTGTGGGACGACGGCGTCATCGACCCCGCACAGACCCGCTATGTGCTGGCTCTGGCCTTGTCCGCGTCGCTGAACGCACCAATCGAACCGAGCCGCTTCGGCGTGTTCCGGATGTGATCGGGAGAATCTGATGAACGACTTCAACACCCTCGAGCTGCAAAACGACCCACGAGGTTTCGCAACCTTGTGGCTCAACCGCGCCGAAAAAAACAATGCGTTCAACGCCGAAATGATCCGCGAACTGATCCTTGCCCTCGACAAGGTGGCCAGCGATGCGAGTCTGCGTTTTCTTCTGCTGCGCGGGCGCGGCAAGCATTTCAGCGCAGGCGCTGACCTGGCGTGGATGCAGCAATCGGCGGAACTCGATTACCACACCAACCTCGACGACGCCCGCGAACTGGCGGAGCTGATGTACAACCTCGCCAAGTTGAAGATTCCCACTTTGGCTGTGGTGCAAGGCGCGGCGTTCGGCGGCGCGTTGGGCTTGATCAGCTGCTGCGACATGGCGATCGGCGCCGATGATGCGCAATTCTGCCTGTCGGAAGTGCGCATCGGTCTGGCGCCAGCGGTGATCAGTCCGTTCGTGGTGCAAGCCATTGGCGAGCGCGCAGCACGTCGCTATGCGCTGACGGCCGAGCGCTTCGGCGGTCAGCGGGCGCGAGAAATCGGTTTGCTTGCCGAGAGCTATCCCGCCGCTGAACTGGATCAACAGGTAGAACAGTGGATCGACAATCTGCTGCTCAACAGCCCCGCCGCCCTGCGCGCCAGCAAAGACTTGCTGCGTGAAGTGGGCAACGGCGCGCTGACGCCCGCCCTGCGCCGCTACACCGAAAACGCCATCGCCCGGATTCGCGTCAGCCCTGAAGGCCAGGAAGGCTTGCGCGCCTTTCTGCAAAAACGCGCACCCAACTGGCAAGCCGCATCCACCAAGGAGTCGCGTTGATGAGCGCACCTGTGATTACCACTCTGCTGGTGGCCAACCGGGGCGAAATCGCGTGCCGGGTCATGCGTACCGCAAAGGCCCTGGGGCTTACGACGGTTGCCGTGCACAGCGCCACCGACCGCGACGCGCGGCACAGCCGTGAAGCTGACATCCGCGTCGATCTGGGTGGCAGCAAAGCAGCAGACAGTTATCTGCAAATCGATAAATTGATCGCCGCAGCCAAAGACAGCGGCGCCCAGGCGATTCATCCGGGTTACGGCTTTCTGTCGGAGAACGCAGGTTTCGCCCGCGCCATCGAAGCCGCCGGCATGATATTTCTCGGCCCACCCGCTTCGGCCATCGACGCGATGGGCAGCAAATCCGCCGCCAAAGCGCTAATGGAAAAGGCTGGCGTGCCACTGGTGCCGGGCTATCACGGCGAGGCGCAGGATCTCGAGACCTTCCGCGACGCCTGCGAACGCATTGGCTACCCGGTGCTGCTCAAGGCCACGGCCGGCGGTGGAGGCAAGGGTATGAAAGTGGTTGAGGACGTCAGCCAACTGGCCGAAGCTCTCGCCTCCGCGCAACGAGAGGCGCAGTCGTCATTTGGCGATTCGCGAATGCTCGTCGAGAAATACTTGCTCAAGCCGCGCCATGTCGAAATCCAGGTATTCGCCGACCAGCATGGCAATTGCCTCTACCTCAACGAGCGCGACTGCTCGATTCAGCGCCGTCACCAGAAAGTCGTCGAAGAAGCTCCGGCGCCGGGCCTGACGCCCCAATTGCGCCGCGCAATGGGCGAAGCCGCGGTGCGTTCAGCGCAGGCCATCGGTTATGTCGGCGCCGGCACCGTGGAGTTTCTGCTGGATGCGCGCGGCGAGTTCTTCTTCATGGAGATGAACACGCGGCTGCAGGTCGAGCACCCGGTGACCGAAGCGATCACCGGGCTTGATCTGGTGGCCTGGCAGATTCGCGTGGCCCGTGGCGAAGCGCTACCGATCACCCAGGCGCAGGTACCGCTCAGCGGCCACGCGATTGAAGTGCGCTTGTATGCCGAGGATCCGGCGAATGATTTCCTGCCCGCAACCGGGCGTCTGGACTTGTACCGCGAGTCGGCGCAAGGACCGGGGCGGCGGGTGGATAGCGGGGTCGAGCAAGGTGATGAGATCTCGCCGTTCTACGATCCGATGCTCGGCAAATTGATTGCCTGGGGCGAGGACCGCGAACAGGCACGTTTGCGTTTGCTGGCCATGCTCGACGAGTTCGCCATTGGCGGGCTGAAGACCAACATCAACTTCCTGCGCCGGATCATCGCTCACCCCGCGTTTGCGGCGGCGGAACTGGATACCGGATTCATTCCACGTTATCAGGAGCAGTTGCTGCCAGCGCCGGGCGCATTGAGCGACAGGTTCTGGGAGGCGGCAGCGCAGGCGTTTGCGCAGAGTTTGCCGGCGCGAGCGCGGGCGGATGATCCCGCTTCACCGTGGTCCTCCGGCAGCGGGTTGCGAGCGGGCTTGGCGCCAGAGATCACCCTGCATTTGAGTTGTGAGGGGCAGGATCGCGCGTTGACCTTGGGGGGCCCGGCGCATGCACAACTGCAGGGCGAAGCACTGGTCACCGAACATGACGGCGTGCGCCGCCGGTTGCGGGCGATTCGTCAGGACGGCTCGTTGTATCTGGAATGGGAAGGCGAGTTGCGACGCATTGAGCTGTTCGATCCGATCAGTGCCGTCGAAGCCAGCCACAGCCATCAGGGAGGTCTGACGGCACCGATGAACGGCAGCATCGTGCGCGTATTGGTCGAGGTCGGCCAAGCGGTTGAGGCCGGCGCGCAACTGGTCGTGCTGGAAGCCATGAAGATGGAACACAGCATCCGTGCGCCGCAGGCCGGGGTGATCAAGGCGCTGTATTGCCAAGAAGGCGACATGGTCAGCGAAGGCAGCGCGTTGGTTGAATTGGAAGACGTTTGAAGTGAGAGGATCGATCCTGGCCTTGAGCGAGGATCGATCCGATCAGAACCGCGCCGTCGCCTGAACCACCACGCCGATGATCCGGCATTCATCGGTTAACAAGGCTTTGGGCCAGGTCGGATTGAGCGGCACCAGGTAACGCTGGCCGCCCTGCTCGTCGAGTTTGCGAAAAATCGCTTCTTCGCTGTCCGGCCACTGTGCAATCACCAGTTTGCCGGGCATCGCCTCCACCTCCGGATCCACCAGAATCAACATGCCTTCAGCGATGCTCTGGCCGCTGGGCGCGGTCATTGAATCTCCCGTCACCGTTAGCCAGAACGCCGCACCACGAGCGTGGTAATCCGTCAGCTCAAAGCGCTGTTTCGTCGATACGCCGGCATAGCTCGCCGCATCGTCGCGCACCTCGCAAGGCGTACGCCAATCGCAGACCGGGTAACGGAAGTACGGGTTGTACTTCTGCGCCAACGGCATCTCGTCATCCGTCGTGGGCTGCGGTTCGCGGATCACCAGAACGACTTCAAGGAAGTCCATCCCCAGCGCTTCGAGCACGCGGTTCATTTCGGTAACACCGGGTTCGCGACGTTTGTTCAGCCAATGACCGATCCCGCCCTGGGACATGCCGACGCGCTCTCCGAGCTCTGTTTGAGTGACTTTGAGTTCACTCATCTTGGCCTTGACCAACTCAATCCATTTATCCATGTGCCGCACCTTACGCGGACGCCTTCGGCCAACAAAACACATATTGTAGTATTTAAAGTCCAGTCACAAATACAGAGGGTACTATGCTAGAGGCACGGACTTTCAATTGAACACGGAGTGCCCTGTCATCATGAACATCAGCAGCAAAGACCTGCCCGATCTGCAAATCGACACCAGCTTCACCTCGCCTCAGGGCAACGCCGCTGCGCAGCGTGCGTTGGACTATTACTTGAAACCGGCTGTGTCAGAACCCGAGGTCGATGAGCGCTTTTTCAACGTCAAAGGCCACCTCAGCGGCGAGGAAGCCTTGGTGCATGCGTCGGATTTGTTGCGATGCGCCGCCGCGACGGCGTTCAAGGCCGCAGAAAACCTGCAGGGCGCCAGTCGAGACCTGGCGTTTTCAGTCGTTCACATGGTGGATATGGCGCGCGCGATGGTCGACCATTCGATCGACAACGATGAAGTCACAGCGGGCAAGGTACGCATGGACAGGAAAGAATTTTCCCATCGCGCAGATAAAAAGATTTGACTTGCAAATGATAATGATTATTATTGCATGCAGCTGGTCGCAAGATCAGTCGATGGACCAGAGACCTTAGGTCGGTCTTCTGGACTATCTCCTCATCAGGCTAATCACGGTTTTTGACCCGGCTTTTTGCCGGGTCTTTTTTTGCCCGTTTTTCGGGCTTGTGTCTTCAGGCTAATGAAGTCTTTGGGTGCCGCACATTCGATGGCGCGGATAATATCAAAAGCCTATCGATTGGCAAGCAGGGCCCGGTCAGATTGAGGCAAACTAACCGCAATCAGCACTTGAGAATCAATCGCATACTCTCTAAGCTGCAGTCGCGTCACGGAGGACGCCCCCTCGCCAACACCTCGCAATTCCCCTCGGTTTCACCTCCGCCTGCGTGTAAAGTACCGGCCATAAAAACATGTTCAGGAAGTGATTATGACCGTGGCCAAATCTTCGTTCGACATCAGCGCCAACTTCGACAGCGGCAACATCCATGTCGTCGACATCAGCAATCCGCTCAATCCCGTTCTGGCCATTCGCCCGGATACCCGCAGCGCGCACTTTCAGTGGTTTCACTTCAAGGCCAGCGGCCTGCATGTTCATCAGGAACACTGGTTTCGCCTGGTCAACGCCAGCCAGTCTTCCTACAACAAAGCCTGGACCGGCTATCAGGCAGTCGCCTCCTACGACCACGTCAACTGGTTCCGCATTCCGACCAGTTTTGAGGGCGACAGCCTGCGCTTCTGCCTCGAAGCCGAACACACCCACGCCTGGTTCGCCTACTTCGAGCCTTACAGCCGTGGCCGTCACGACTGGTTGATTGAACAAGCACTGAGCAAGGCCGGCACCGAGTTGCTTGCGACCGGCAAGAGCGTCGAAGGCCGCGATATTCAATTGCTGCGCAAAGGCAGCGGCGCCGAAGGCCGACGCAAAATCTGGATCATCGCCCAGCAGCATCCCGGTGAGCACATGGCCGAGTGGTTCATGGAAGGCGTGATCGAACGTCTGGAACGACAGGACGATCCGGTACTGAACAAGCTCCTGGCCAGCGCCGACCTCTACCTGGTGCCAAACATGAACCCGGACGGCGCCTTCCACGGTCACCTGCGCACCAATGCCATGGGCCAGGATTTGAACCGCGCCTGGCAGAACGCCAGCCAGGAAGTCAGCCCCGAGGTGCTTTTCGTACAGCAGCAGATGGAAAAGTATGGCGTCGATGCGTTTCTCGACGTACACGGCGACGAGGAAATCCCCCACGTGTTCACCGCTGGCTGTGAAGGCAACCCAGGCTATACGCCACGCATCGAAAAGCTCGAAGAGCATTTCCGCAGTCACTTGAAGCACACCACCAAAGACTTCCAGACGAAGTACGGCTACACCCGCGACGAACCGGGTCAGGCCAACATGACGCTGGCCTGCAACAGCGTTGGTCAGAAATACGACTGCCTCTCGCTGACGCTGGAAATGCCCTTCAAGGACCACGACGACCATCCGGACAAGCTCACCGGCTGGTCGGGCAAACGCTCGAAGCAATTGGGCAAAGATGTGCTGACGACCTTCGCCGACATGGTCGATACCCTGCGCTGATTCGCTTACCCGCTACCGCCAAAAGATCGCAGCCCCGTCTGCGATCTTTTGCGTTGGGCGATTAGCCGCGACCGCGACCGCGCAACATACTGTCGAGCACCTCGTCACGACGCACCCAGCCATGAAACAGCGCAGCCGCCAGGTGCAGCAACACCGTCAGAAACAGCAAATACGCCAGGTACCCATGAGCCTTGCGCAGTAGCGCGAACAGTTGCGCATCGGCCGGCACAACCGACGGCAGCTGCAGCGAAGCCGACAGCATCACCGGCTCACCCGACGCGCTGATCATGGCCCAGCCGAGCAGCGGCAACACCAGCATCAACGCATACAGCAAGACGTGGGAAGCCTTGGCCGCCAGCGCCTGCCAACCCGGCAGATCATCCGGCAACGGCGGTTGCCGAGTCGTGAAGCGCACCAGCAGGCGCAGGACCACCAGCGCCAGAATCGCGATACCCAGCGGCTTGTGCAGGTGAATCAGCCATTCATGGCGGGACGACACCGAGGTGACCATCCCCGCACCGATAAACAGCATGGCGATGATCATCAACGCCATCAGCCAGTGCAGCAGGCGCGCCAGCAAGGCGAAATGAGTCGGTTGAGCGCTCATGGACGAGCCTCCTGTTTGGCGGCGGGCAACTGGCTGACTTCGCTGGTGCGACGCAGGTAGGAATTGGCATAACCGGCGGAACGCGCGGCGAGCAACGGATCATCCGAGCCTTGAATGCCGGCCGGCAGCACCAGCGGATCGTAGTTGATGTCGCGGCAGTCGCCACTCAGTTGCGGCTGAGTTTTCTCCAGCACCAGCGTGCCCGCGTTCAGCACTTTGCGCCCGGCGGGCCACGATTTGCTGGCATCGTTTACCGGATCGTCGGCGTTGGCCAGGGTGATGTTCAACTGGAAGCGCAATGGCGCGTTGGCCAGGCGTTGTACCAGGTCCTTTTCCAGAAAGTCAGCCCCTTCAGGCGCCGTGGCACTCGCAGCATCCTGAGCCAATGGCGTCATGCTCCAGCGCACCGCCTGTTTCTTGCCGCTGGCGTCCACCAGGTAGAACGCATTGACGCTGTTGTAGGTTTCAGTCGCGTAGCTGGCCGAAGGTTTGGCGGTCTTCACCCAAGTCAAAAACGGCACGGCTTCCGGGTGCGCGGCAAAGAATGCCGGCACCTTGCTCGGGTCGGGTTTGCCCGTGGCCGGGTCCGGTGACTGCGCCTGCTGCAGTTGGTAGAACGCTTCAGGCGTGCCCACCGGAAACACCGGCATGCTGTTCATGCCGGTGCGCCATTGCTGGCCGTCAGCCTGGGTGAAGCGCAGCGCCAGGCTGCGGATCGGCACGGCGCTGTCCGGCGCATAAGGACTGCCCGCCGGCAAGGCGAAGCGCCCCACCACCGGCGTCTGCGGTTGGTTGAACACTTGCGCTGTGGAATACGCCCGCGCCTCGCCACTGCTTTCGAAATGACCGATCACGCAGACGCCCTTGGCGTGGTTGCGGCGAAACCCTGGGTGCACGCCGTTGTTCTTTTCCAGCACATCGACCAGCGCTTTTGGCGTCAGCCGTTGTGGGTCGAGGTTGCCGTGGACGTAGGCAAATGCCCCCGCCACAGCGGCGACGATCACGGCAATGGCGCTCAGACGTAAAACCAGGCTCGCGGCGCTGAGTGGCTGGCGCGGCGGCCTGTCGGGCGGTGCTGCGTGGGGGGACGAGCGATCAACCATGAAAATCTCCAGGCCATCGGCCACAAGGGGAAAGAATCAGCAAGACGCAGCCCGTGAGGGTTTATTCCACGGTGCGGTGTTTATTTTTGCGAACGTGGAATAACCTCACCTGACGGACGTCTTCCTAGTCCACAGCGTAGTGACTAGTAGAATTTCATGAGCGAATTCGACGAACCGTTGAGAGAAATCATTCCCAGGTTGCGCCGCTTTGCCGTGTCGTTGACGCGCAACAGCAGCAGCGCTGACGACCTGGTGCAGGCCAGCCTCGAACGGGCGCTAGCGGCGTGGGGCGAAAAACGCGCCGAGGGCGATTTGCGCGCCTGGCTGTTTGCGATCCTCTATCGGCAGTTTCTCGATGCGCACCGCCGGTCTCGGCGCTATGCGCGGATGCTTGAATTTTTCACCGGGCGCGACGACGCCGAACCGTCGGTGGAACGCACCGTGATCGCACAGTCGACGCTGCAAGCCTTCGAACGTTTGCCCACCGAACAGCGCGCCCTGCTGTTGATGGTCTCGGTGGAAGGCCTGTCCTATAAAGAGGTCGCCGAGATCCTTGGCGCTCCGATCGGCACCGTGATGTCGCGCCTGTCCCGCGCCCGCCAGGCCTTGCGCCAACTCAGCGACGGCGAAATCAGCAGCCCTTCCTTGCGGATACTCAAATGATCAGCCTGCCTCCCAGCGAGCGTGACTTGCACGCCTACGTCGACCACCAGCTCAGCGACGCCGACCGGCGTGTACTTGAAAGCTGGCTGGCCAGCCACCCCGATGAAGCCGCGCAGATTCGTGCCTGGCAACGCGATGCCCAACAACTGCGCGCGGCCCTCAGTGGAGCCTTGCAGCAACCGGCCAACCCGGCGCTTGATCCGACGCTGATTCGTCAGCGCCGTCAGCGCCAGTCGCGTCGGCACCTGGCCAGCGCGGCGGTGTTGCTGATCGCTGTCAGCATCGGCGGGTTCAGCGGTTGGCAGGCGCGGGAACTGACCTGGGCGCGCCCTTCCCAACTGCCGATGACGGATGCCTTGCAAGCCTATCGCCTGATTGCCCAGCAGGGCCTGCTGCCGGCGGATTACAAGGTCAACAGTGACGGCGACATGCAGCGTTGGCTCGACCGTTACTTCACCCGGGCCGGGCGCTTGCCGGACCTGAAGGCCGCCGGGTTCGAGCCGGTCAGCGGGCGCTTGCTCAGCACCGATGAGGGGCCGGCAGCCATGGTGGTGTATGAAGATGGCAACGGCCACAAGGTGAGTTTTTACGTGCGACCGCCGGGGCCGAAAAACACTTTGTTGCCGCGTGGTTCGCGCAGCGATGGAGATCTGCAGGCTGACTACTGGTCAGGGCCCGGCTACAACTATGCGATGGTCAGCCCGACGGACTCGCCGGCGGCGCAATTGCTCAAGCAATCGCAACCGTTCTGAAATACGGTCCCTTGCACTCGTCAGCTCCTACATTTGCAACAGTGCATATTTCATGGAGCCTACTCCCGAGGTCTGGCTAAACTTGAGCACCGCGCTCCCGGTGGAGCCGGCCCAACCAACCAGGAGCCTGTCCCGCGTGCCCGCCCGACCGCCGAAACAATCACGACTGAGCCACCGCTGGGCGGTGTTGCGCCGCCTGTTCGGCAAGGGTTTTCCCGCCAGCGCCGGGCACGATATTGCTGGCGTGACGATCCGCGATTACTTCCGTGACAAGGCGCACCGTCAGGGCTACACCCTCAGCCGCAGCCAGCAGCAAGTGATCGATTGCATGGCACAGCAAGCCAGTGTCCTGCTCGGCGACAGCAAACACACACCGCCAAGCCTGTATCTTTACGGCGCAGTCGGGCGCGGCAAGAGCTGGTTGCTCGACGGGTTCTTTCAGGCACTGCCGATAACCCGCAAACGTCGCCTGCATTTCCATCAGTTCTTTGCCCAATTGCACGAAGGGATGTTCCGCCATCGTCAGCAGGAAGACGCGCTCGAAATCACTCTCGACGAGTTGCTACTGGACTGTCAGGTGCTGTGTTTCGACGAGTTTCATGTGCATGACATCGGCGATGCGATGCTGATCACGCGCCTGTTCAAGGCCCTGTTCAAACGCCGCATCATGCTGCTGGTGACGTCCAACTACGCGCCTGAAGGCCTGTTGCCCAATCCGCTGTATCACGCGCGGTTCAAACCAGTGATCGAGCTGATCAATACGCGCATGCAGGTGATGGAAGTCGGTGGCGCCCACGATTACCGCACGCTCAACCGCCAGCATGCGCATCAAGTGTTCACTCAAGGGCACTACGTCTGGCCGGCCACACCTGCTCAGCGCAAGGCCTTGAACCTGCCGCCACCCGATGCGCCAGCCCTGGCCTTGGCGGTTGGAAACCGTCAGCTTCAGGCGCGGTTGTGCGAGGGCCGGCGAGTCGGTTTTACCTTCAACGATCTGTGTGAACAGCCGACAGCGGTCATCGATTATCTGCAGCTCTGCGAGCGTTTCGACCAATGGATCATCGACGGTCTGCCGCAGGTGGGTGAGTGCCCGATCGCTGTGCAACAGCGCTTCATCAACCTGATCGACGTGCTCTACGATCAGGACAAGCACCTGACCCTGCTTGGCCGGTTGCCGCCGGGCCAGAGCCTGGAAGGCAACGCCGTCGACCTGGCGCGTACACGCAGCCGTCTGGGTCAATTGCAGGAAATCCACGCTCCCTCCTGACATGCCGCACCTTGTGGAAGCGAACCCTGTGGGAGCGAGCCTGCTCGCGAAGCGGTATGTCAGTCAGAATTCATGTAACTGATACACCGCTTTCGCGAGCAGGCTCGCTCCCACAGGTCCCGGGCCAACTTCAATACCAGATAAACCAGATATTGCTTTACCGCTATCATGTCACCCATTCCCAGCGCGCTCGCGCCGCCCCACTGATCAATAGCGAAAAACACACATGCACACCCTTGCTCAATTGCGCGCCGGCGAGCTGTCAGGCATTACCCGGCTGGACCTGTCTTGCGGGCTGACCGAATTCCCGGTCGAGATTTTCGACCTCGCTCAAACGCTGGAAGTGCTCAACCTCAGCGGCAACGCGTTGAGCAGCCTGCCGGATGACCTGCATCGCCTGACCCGACTGCGCGTGCTGTTCTGCTCCGACAACCAGTTCGCCGAACTGCCGGCCTGCCTCGGCCAGTGCGCGGCACTGACGATGGTCGGCTTCAAAGCCAACCGCATCGTCGACGTACCCGGTGCTGCGCTCCCGCCACAGCTGCGCTGGTTGATCCTCACCGACAATCGCATTGAAAGCCTGCCGAGCGAACTGGGTGAGCGCCCGGCGCTGCAAAAACTGATGCTCGCCGGCAATCGCCTGCGGTCGCTGCCACAATCCCTGCGCCATTGCCATCAGCTTGAGTTGATCCGCATCGCCGCCAACCAACTGACCGAACTGCCGCAGTGGCTGGTGACGCTGCCGAGTCTGACGTGGCTGGCCTACGCCGGTAATCCGCTGGAAACCGAAGCCGATGCCGCCGCCCTCGAGGCCACCCCTTTGATTGACTGGTCAGCGCTGCGCCTCGAACAACAGCTGGGCGAAGGCGCGTCCGGGGTGATTTCCAGGGCCGTCTGGCAGCGTGACGATGGCGCGACGCAAGCAGTCGCGGTGAAGCTGTACAAAGGTGAAATGACCAGCGACGGCTCGCCGCTGCACGAGATGAACGCCTGCATCACCGCCGGTTTGCACCCGAACCTGAT
This sequence comes from Pseudomonas khorasanensis, assembly GCF_014268505.2. Lineage (GTDB taxonomy): Bacteria > Pseudomonadota > Gammaproteobacteria > Pseudomonadales > Pseudomonadaceae > Aquipseudomonas > Aquipseudomonas khorasanensis. The sequence continues at coordinate 183,118 of NZ_JABWQP020000009.1, read as the reverse complement.
CCGCGTCGAAGGCCGCATCAACGACCATCCTGATCAGCAACATGGGTTGGTCATGCAGCTGATTGACCCGAGCTTTCGCAACCTCGCCGGATTGCCGAGCCTGGCGTCGTGCTCGCGGGACGTTTATGCCGAGGATTGCCGTTTCTCGGCGCAGGTTGCCCTGCGCATTGCCAAGGGCATCGCCTCGGCGGCGGAACATCTGCATCGACAAGGCATTACTCACGGCGACCTCTATGGCCACAATATTCTGCTGAACGATCTGGGCGATTGTCTGCTGGGGGATTTCGGCGCGGCGTCGTTTCACGCCACCACTGACAGCCTGGAAACCCGGGCATTGCAACGCCTCGAAGTGCGCGCGTTCGGTGTATTGCTGGGGGAATTGCTGGCGCGTATCGACTCAGGGCTGAGTGTTGAACGGCGCTTGGCCCTGGAGGAACTGGAGCGGCGTTGCTGTCAGGCGGATGTGCTGGGGCGACCGGGGTTTAGCGAAGTGATAGAGCTTCTGCAAGATAACTGACGGAGACGAAGACTGTGGCGAGGGAGCTTGCTCCCGCTGGATGGCGAAGCCGTCCCGAAAAAGCGACGACTGCTGCGCAGCCGAACGGGAGCAAGCTCCCTCGCCACAGGTCATTACAGCAACAGATCAGCCAGCCAGACCCACAAACATATCCTGCACGTCATCATGGTTGTCGAGGCCTTCGAGGAACGCTTCGACTTCCGCCATCTGCTCGTCGCTCAGGCCGCTGACCGGGTTCTTCGGCTGGTAGCCGAGCTTGGCCGAGAGCACGGTGAAGCCTTGCCCTGGCAAGGCTTTCTGCACGGCGTCGAGGTCGGTCGGATCGGTCAGGAACAGGGTCGCGCCCTCTTCACCCGGCTCGAAATCCTGAGCACCGGCCTCGATTGCGGCCATCTCCGGATCGGCGTCCGGGCTGTCCGGCGAGGCTTCGATCATGCCGACGTGGTTGAAATCCCAGGCGACCGAACCGGATGCACCCAACTGGCCCTTGCGGAACGCCACGCGGATTTCGGCGACGGTGCGGTTGATGTTGTCGGTGACGCATTCAACGATCAGCGGCACCTGATGCGGGGCAAAACCTTCGTAGGTCACGCGATGGTACTGCACGGTTTCGCCCAGCAGACCGGCGCCTTTCTTGATCGCGCGATCGAGGGTTTCCTTCGGCATCGAGGCTTTCTTCGCCTGTTCGACCACCAGACGCAGGTGTGCGTTGGTGGCGGTATCGGCACCGTTGCGCGCAGCAATGGTGATTTCCTTCACCAGTTTGCCGAAGATCTTCCCTTTGGCGTTCGCTGCCGCTTCTTTGTGTTTAACCTTCCACTGTGCGCCCATTACTCACTCTCTTGATCTGTGGCGCCGAGACATCTATTGGCCGACGCGTGGCGGCAAGTTTATACGGCCTAAAGTCGGCAATCGACCAAAAAAAATCTCGTCGGAATCGACATCTTCATCAAAGCGTGTAGGGGGATTCTGAAAAGCACCTTTGGCAGGACCATTCAACCCATTGGTTTCGTACCCTTGAAACCCCGTATCGCCTGACAGGGCCCGCTCGAATGCTCAATGACAAGGAAAGTCCGTACACCCTTACGCTGACCGACAGCGGCTTGCGCCTGCCGGTGGTGCGTTTTCGCGGCGAGGAAGCGCTTAACCAGCCCTACCGTTTTGACATCGAAATGATGGGCCTGGCCCCGGCCATCGCCCCGGGCTCTTTGCTGCACAGGCCGGCCTTCCTGCGTCTTGGTGAACAGCACGGTTTCCACGGCATTATCTCTAGCGCCAGTTGCGAGCATCGCGGCACGCATCGGATCGGCTATCGCGTGGTGCTGGTGCCGCATCTGCAACAACTGGCGCAAGCCTCTAAACGGCGCGTGTTTACCCATTTGAGTGCGCCCCAGCTCATTCAACAATTGCTGGAAGAAAACGGCCTGCCAGTGGGCAGCTACCGTATCGAAATGACCGTGGGCCACTACCCGGCGCGAGCGTTTTGCATTCAATACGAAGAAAGCGATCTGGCGCTGGTGCAGCGGCTCTGCGAAGAAGAAGGCATCCACTACCACTTCGAACACGGCCCTGACGGACATGTCGTGGTATTCGCCGACGACAGCCTGAGCTTGCCGCAAGTACCGATGGAAATTCCGTTCAGCGCCGACGAGCAACCGCCATCACCCTGCGTCAGCGTTCTTTATCAACAGCATCGCGCAGCGCCGGCGCCAGTGCTGCATGCAATACGCAACCGTGGTCAGCAGGCCCTTGACGACGAAGCCGCCAACGAAGTCTCGACAGAGTTGAAAATGCCAGCGCAGTCGCAGGAACGTCTGCACGCCGAGCAACGCAGCCGTCGCCATCTGCAGCGACAACGCTGCCAACTGCGCTCCATTCACGGCCGCAGTGATTGCAGCGATTTGCTCAGCGGACGGTTGCTGCTGGTGGCAGGCCACCCGATCCATCACTTCAACGAACAATGGCTGATCAGCGCAGTGCGCCATCAAGGGCAGCACCCTTCGATCCTTGACCCCGCTGCAACCGTTCATCGCTATGACAACGACTTCACCGCACACCCTTGGTCAAGCGACTTTCGCCCGCCGCTTAAACAACCGCGCCCGGATGTTGCCGGTTATCACCTGGCGCGGGTCGCGGGCGCGCACGGAGAATCAGCGCAAGTGGATGAAAGCGGCCGCCTCGCGGTGATCCTCTGGCCCACAGGAAATCAGCAAGGCAGCGATTGCGACGCCCTGTGGCTGCCAATCGCCATGAGCCGACTCAACGGTCCCATCGCCGCCGACACGTTGCCGCGTGCGGGCAGTGAAGTGTGGGTCAGTTTCCTCGACAGCGATCCGGACCGACCGATACTGTGCCTCGATCACTCGCACCAGCAGCCTGCCCGTAACCCAGAGCCAGCGCGCGACAACCTGTTGCTCGACTGGCTGATCAATCGCGCCGGGCATTAGTCGCCCGCTCGACTTATCTGCCCAAAAAAAGGCAAGTCGGTGACCGAACGATCCGCCGGATTTCAAGCAGGCGCCAGATCAAAGAACGCCTGAATCAGGCGCAACTCGCGCCGCCGCTCCATGCAACCGATCATGTGCCGGTTCACCAGCCCTTCTCCCGCAATCGGGATCGCCACCACGCGCGGGTCATGGCTGACTTCCACCGACGACACCACGCCGACGCCCAGCTCGGCGGCGACGGCTTCGGTCACCGCTTCCCGGCTGTCCAGCTCCAGCAACACCCGAGGCTGACTCAACGCCTGTGCACAGGCCTCGTCAAACGTGCGTCGGGTGATCGAACTCGGCTCACGCAGGACCATGATCACCTGGTCGAGTTCTTGAAGTTTTACCTCGCCCGAACGCGTTGCCCATGGGTGCGCTGCCGGCACCAGCGCGCAGATCCGCGACTCGCTCAGCGCTTGCAGGTGCAGGCCCTTGCGCGGTTCGACTTCAGTCAACACCGCCACGTCCGCGTGCTCCGACAACAGCGCCGCCAGCGTTTCCTGGGCATTGCCCAGACGCAGGTTCACGGTGATCCCCGGATAGCGCGCGCGCAGACTCGCCAGCATTGGCATGACCATGTGCGGGCCGTCTGCCGCCACCTCCAGCCGCCCGGTCAATAACTGCCGGTTAGCCTCAAGAAGCGTCTGGGCTTCTTCGGCCAGACCGAATATCGCCCGGGTGATCGCCGCCAGTTTGGTGCCCTCCTCGGTCAGTTCCACCCGGCGCGCAGTGCGCCGCAGCAGGGTGATTTGATAGTGCTCCTCCAGCGCCTTGATGTGCCCGGTGACCGCAGGCTGGCTGATAAACAAACGCGCAGCGGCGCGCGTAAAGCTGCCTTCTCGCGCCACGGCATCGAAGGCGCGCAGCTGAAACAGGTTCATGAATAACCCTCGCTGATGGCTGGCATAACAACAAACAATTTGATTGATGAATCCGCAAATTGCAACGTATGTCCCGTAGCTTCATTCCACAGCGTTATCGCGAGGACACACGAATGAGTACCGCCGCACCGATTTTGCTCACTCCCGGCCCGTTGACCACTTCAGCCCGCACCCGTCAGGCAATGATGGTCGACTGGGGCTCGTGGGATGACCGCTTCAATCAGCTGACCGCCAGCGTTTGCGAGCAATTGCTGGCAATCCTCAACGGCGCCGCCAGCCACGACTGCGTGCCGTTACAGGGCAGCGGCACTTTCGCTGTCGAGGCTGCCATCGGCACGCTGGTGCCGCGCGACGGCAAAGTGCTGGTGCTGATCAACGGTGCGTACGGCAAGCGTCTGGCAAAAATCTGCGAGGTGCTGGGCCGCTCGTTCAGCACGTTCGAAACCGCTGAAGACGAACCGACCACCGCCGCCGACGTTGACCGTCTGCTGCGCGCCGACCGCGACATTACTCACGTTGCGCTGATCCACTGTGAAACCAGCACCGGCATTCTCAACCCGCTGGCGCAGATCGCCCAGGTGGTCGCGGAACACGGCAAGCGCCTGATCGTCGACGCCATGAGTTCCTTTGGCGCACTGCCGGTGGATGCGCAAAAAGTGCCGTTCGATGCACTGATCGCCGCGTCCGGCAAATGCCTTGAGGGCGTGCCCGGGATGGGGTTCGTCTTTGCCCGCAAAGAATCGCTGGCCGCCGCCGCCGGCAATTCGCAGTCACTGGCGATGGACCTGTTCGACCAGCACGCCTACATGATGAAAACCGGGCAGTGGCGCTTCACCCCGCCGACCCACGTGGTCGCGGCGCTGCACGAAGCGCTGCTGCAATACAGCGAAGAAGGTGGCCTGCCAGCGAGGCATGCGCGCTACGCCGCCAACTGTGAGGCACTGATGGAAGAAATGGCCAAACTGGGGTTGCGCAGTTTCCTGCCGACGGCGATTCAAGCGCCGATCATCGCGACGTTCCATGCGCCGCAGGATCCGCGTTATCAGTTCAAGGACTTCTATGAGCGGGTCAAAGCCCGTGGCTACATCCTCTATCCCGGCAAACTGACTCAGGTCGAAACCTTCCGCGTTGGCTGCATCGGCCACGTCACCCCGGACGAAATGCGCCAGGCCGTGGCAGCGGTGGGTGAAGTGCTGCGCGAGATGGAAGTGCTGGAAATCTAATCCCAACCCAGATCCCGTGGTAGCGAGCAGGCTCGCCCCCACATTTTGAATTGCATCACCAACACAGGATTTTGCTGATCATGAACTACACCCATCCAGGCAAGCTACAAGCCGCCATCCTTGACTGGGCCGGCACCGTGGTCGATTTCGGTTCGTTCGCGCCCACCCAGATTTTCGTCGAAGCCTTCGCCGAGTTTGACGTGCAAGTGTCCATCGAAGAAGCCCGTGGGCCGATGGGCATGGGCAAGTGGGACCACATTCGCACGTTGTGCGACCAGCCGCAGGTTGCGGAGCGTTATCGCAAAGTGTTCGGCCGCACGCCGACCGACGATGACGTCACCGCGATCTACAACCGCTTCATGCCACTGCAAATCGAGAAGATCGCCGAGCACTCGGCATTGATTCCCGGTGCGCTGGAGACCATTGCCCAACTACGCCAGCAAGGGATCAAGATCGGCTCCTGCTCAGGCTATCCGAAACCGGTAATGGACAAAGTCGTCGAACTGGCTGCCACCAATGGCTACGTCGCCGATCACGTGGTCGCCACCGACGAAGTGCCGAACGGTCGCCCATGGCCGGCGCAGGCGCTGGCCAATGTCATTGCACTGGGCATCGATGATGTCGCGGCATGCGTGAAGATCGACGACACCGTACCGGGCATCCTCGAAGGCCGCCGTGCCGGGATGTGGACGGTCGCGCTGATCTGTTCGGGTAACGCGCTGGGCCTCGATTACGAAGGCTTCCGGGCGCTGGGCAGCGACGAACTGGCCACAGAACGCAAGCGCATCCACACACTGTTCGCAGGGTCACGCCCGCATTACATGATCGACACCATCAGCGATCTGCCACAAGTGATCGCCGACATTAACAAGCGCCTTGCCAACGGCGAGATGCCACAAAGCGCTTGAGACTGAAAACGAAAACACCGCTGATCATAAATAATCAGCGGTGTTTGTTATCTATTTAAAAACCAGGACAACGCTCGGCAACTATTCACTCCGAAATCAGGTTGCCCTGCGCATCGTATGCAAGGCCATCGGGGTATTTGATACTTCCATCGGGCAACTTTTCAGTTCCATCTTCCCAAACAATACGGCCATCCGGGTATTCAACAGTATTATCGGGCCAGATGATCCGCCCGTCCGGATACTCTACCCTGCCATCCTGATGTTGAATGATGCCGTCGGGGCGCTTGATCGAAGTGTTATCGACGCCAACCACGCTACCGTCAGGCAGTGTGGTGGAACCATCGCCATTCACTGTCGCGCCGATCGTCTGGATCAGCGCTATCAAGGCCAGCGGATCAACAGCAATGTTGATGATCGGCCATGGCATAGGCGGTCGCTTGGTGCCGACCGGTGTGGTCGGCACCACTGGTTTGGTAGGGGCTACTGGCTTGGTCGGGGCCACTGGCTTGGTTGGTGTTACCGGCTTGGTAGGAACAACCGGTTTGGTTGGCACTACGGGCTTGGTCGGTGTCACCGGTTTGGTTGGCGCTACTGGCTTGGTCGGTGTCACCGGTTTGGTCGGGACCACAGGCTTTGGCGGCGTGGTTGTGGGACGAGGCGGCTTCCGGATCGGACTCTTCATATTCATACTTCCTTTTATGCTTATATTAAAAAGACTTTAGATCTTTATATCTTTAGACCAACTAAAGACCCGACCAGACTTTAAATACTCCAAACAAACTAATCAAACAAAAAGCAAACACAAGATATAAACAACACAAAGTTACACCAAGCGAAAAACTTACTGCACAACTTCAAAAAAAATAACCAAAATAAAACCGAACCTGGACCACCTCCGTCGTTGCAAACAACATCTCGCGCTCCAGGGGCTTTATCACCATTACGTGGTGCGCAATAACACCCTGCTGCGGATGATGCCCAAATGCGGTTGAACCTCACGGCGTCACAATAAACCCGCGTCGCCCTTGCAGGCCGCCCGTGTGGATGAAGATCAAACGGGTGCCGACGGCGAATCTGCCCGACTCGACATATTGCTTGAGCGCCAGCAGTGCCTTGCCGGTGTACACCGGTTCCAAAGGGATGCCGCAGGCCTGTTCGGTCTCCTCAATGAAGGCCAGCAACGTCGGGTCAACCCTGGCGAAGCCGCCACGGCTGGCGTCAATCAGATGATAGTCCGCCACAGGTTGGGCGGCCTGGTTGAGGATCGACTCGATGTTTGGCGCTACGCCGTGATCGTCCGGCACTGCCAGCGCACCATACAGCGCGTGCATGCCCTTCTCGGCAAGCGCCAGACCGGCCAGTGTCGTGCCGGTGCCGCAGGCCAGCCACCAGGCAGTGAAATCCTCCCAGCCCAGATTCGCCAATTGCGCATCGACCTGCTGCCTGATCGCTGCGCACCCCAGCGCGCCCGCCAATCCGCCACCGCCCTCGGGCACCGTGTGCAGGTTCGGGTAACGCGCCTGCCACGGCGCCCAGAACCCCGGCTCATGCCGCGCGCGGTAACCGCCGTAACCCAGCCAATGCAATTGCATGCCGAATGCCTGCAGATCCTGCACCGTCGGCGTGTCCTGCGGATGCCCGCGCAGCAGCCCCACGGTTTTGAAGCCCAGTCGCTTGCCCGCCGCCGCCAGCGCGTGCAAATGATTGGAGTGCGCGCCGCCGAGGCTGATGATGCCGTTGGCGCCGGAACGCTCAGCGGCGTTGAGGTGTTCGGCGAGTTTGAACCACTTGTTCCCGCTGACCAGCGAGTCGATCAGGTCGAGGCGCAGAACAGCGACTTCGATGCCGGCGGTTGTCAGCCATTCCAGATGAAGGCGTTCAAGGGGAGCCTGGGTTAGCCAGTTGGGGGAAGGCAAAAGCATGAGCACTGCATAATCTGGAAAAGATCACATACTAGTGGGAGCTGCCGCAGGCTGCGATCTTTTGATCTTGTACCGAACCCAAGATCAAAGATCGCAGCCTGCGGCAGCCTACAGACTGTGTTTACAGTTCAGCCGCCAGGCGCGAGCCCTGATTGATCGCCCGCTTGGCGTCCAGCTCCGCCGCGACATCCGCGCCGCCGATCAAGTGCACATTCTGGCCGGCCTCAACCAGGCCATCGTGCAACTCACGCAACGGATCCTGCCCCGCGCAGATGACGATGTTATCCACTGCCAGCAGTTGCGGTTCGCCGGTTTCACCAATACGGATGTGCAAACCTTCGTCGTCGATGCTCAGGTATTCCACGCTGTTGAGCATCTGCACCTGCTTGTTTTTCAAACCGGTGCGATGAATCCAGCCAGTGGTCTTGCCCAGGCCGTCGCCGACCTTGGTTTTCTTGCGTTGCAACAGAAACACCTCGCGGGCCGGTGCATGCGGCGCCGCCTTGATGCCGGCCACGCCACCTCGCGCTTCAAGTTGCGTGTCGATGCCCCACTCTTTCCAGAACGCCGCGCGGTCCAGACTGGTGGCTACGCCTTGATGAACGAGGAATTCCGACACGTCAAAACCAATCCCGCCAGCACCGATCACCGCGACGCGCTTGCCGACCGGTTTGCGTTCGAGGATTACATCCAGATAACTCAGCACTTTGGCATTATCAACGCCCGAAATCGCCGGCATGCGCGGTGCAATGCCGGTGGCGAGGATAATTTCGTCGAAGCCGCCCGCAACCAGCTTCGCCACGTCGACGCGGGTGTTCAGGCACACCTCGACGTTCGTGGTCTGCAGCTTGCGTTTGAAGTAACGCAGCGTTTCGAAAAACTCTTCTTTGCCCGGCACGCGCTTGGCGATGTTGAACTGCCCACCGATCTCGCTCGCCGAATCGAACAGGGTCACTTGATGACCTCGCTCGGCGGCTACGGTTGCGGCAGACAAACCCGCAGGACCGGCACCGACCACGGCGATTTTCTTGATCTGCTGCACCGGCAGGTAGTTGAGTTCGGTCTCGTGGCAGGCGCGAGGATTGACCAGGCAACTGGTGAGCTTTCCGCCAAAGGTATGGTCCAGGCACGCCTGGTTGCAGCCGATGCACGTGTTGATTTCGTCGGCGCGGCCTTCGGCCGCCTTGTTTACAAAATCCGCGTCGGCGAGAAACGGCCGCGCCATCGAGACCATGTCAGCATCGCCTTCGGCAAGGATCTGCTCGGCGATTTCCGGGGTATTGATGCGGTTGGTGGTGATCAGCGGAATGCTGACCGAGCCACGCAACTTGGCCGTGACCTTGCTGAACGCCGCACGCGGAACCTTGGTGGCGATGGTCGGGATCCGCGCTTCATGCCAGCCGATACCGGTGTTGATCAGCGTCGCGCCTGCCTGCTCGATGGCTTTGGCCAGGGTGACGATTTCATCCCAGGTGCTGCCCCCTTCGACCAGATCGAGCATCGACAGGCGGAAGATGATGATGAAGTTCGGCCCGACGGCTTCGCGCACGCGGCGAACGATTTCCACCGGCAGGCGCATGCGATTTTCGTAGCTGCCGCCCCAGCGGTCGGTACGGTGGTTAGTGTGCGCCGCCAGGAACTGGTTAATGAAATAACCTTCCGAGCCCATGATCTCGACACCGTCGTATTCGGCGGACTGCGCCAGCACCGAGCAGGTGACAAAATCGCTGATCTGCTTCTCGATGCCTTCTTCGTCCAGTTCTTTGGGTTTGAACGGATTGATCGGCGCCTGGATGGCACTCGGCGCGACTTGCTTCGGGCTGTAGGCATAACGGCCGGCGTGAAGGATCTGCATGCAGATCTTGCCGCCCGCCTCATGCACCGCACGGGTGACGATGCGGTGCTTGAGCGCTTCTTCTTCGGTGGTCAGCTTGGCCGCGCCGGAATACACGCCGCCCTCATCGTTCGGGCCGATCCCGCCGGTGACCATCAGGCCGACACCACCACGGGCACGTTCGGCAAAGTACGCCGCCATGCGCTCGAAACCGCCGGGCTTTTCTTCCAGGCCCGTGTGCATCGAGCCCATCAGGGTGCGGTTGCGCAGCGTGGTGAATCCCAGGTCCAGCGGGGCCAACAGGTGCGGGTAATGAGCGGCGGTCATCGGTAACTCCACAACGAGCGATCACGGAAAATTGCGGGAGCTCTGCGTCCCCCATTGGTCATGTTCGACAGACTAAGAGTCGCTTCGCTGTCACTCAATGACCGTAACTGACAACTTATTGATCCAAATGCGCAACGCCCCTTGGCAACCCGGGCCATGGGCCCTACCCTAGTCGCCACACCCTGTACCCGGCTGTTGTTGGTTTTCATGCGCAAACTTCTGTATCTGTTTTTCTCCATGGCCCTCGTTGCCGCCCTGACCACCCACGCCATGTGGGCGGCAGACCGACCTGCGGGGCACTACCTGTCGGACCTGCGCATCAAACTCGCCGTCGATCACGGCACGCCCGCCGACCGAGGCAACCTGCTGGGCATCCAGCCCGAACTGTTCCCGACCGATTATCAAAGCCCGGCGCGCCTGCACCGCAAGCTCGCGGCCTACCTTCAGCATGCCCGGGACCAGGGCTTGCTCAACGAAAAAACCGTGGTGGTGCTGCCGGAGCACATTGGCACCTGGCTGATGATCAGCGGCGAGAAAGATGAGCTGTATCAGGCACCAACCCTGGCTGAAGCAATGAACTGGCTGGCGGCCAGCAATCCATTGCTGTTCGCCCGAGCCTGGGTCAGCGCCAAAGGCGAGCGGCGACTGGACGACGCGCATCTGCGCATGAAGTCCAAAACCATGGCCCGGGATTATCAAGCGCTGTTCGGCGGCCTGGCCAAAGAATTCCAGGTGACCCTGGTAGCCGGTTCCATTGTGCTGCCGGAGCCGAGCATTCGCGACGGTCAGCTCAAACCCGGCAGCGGCGCGCTGTTCAACAGCAGCGTGGTGTTCGGCCGCGATGGCTTGCCACTGGGTCAGCCACAACGGCAGATGCATCCGATTTTCGACCAGCGCGATGTGATCCAGGCCGAAGACAAGCACGCTATCCACGTCGTCGACACGCCCGCCGGGCGCCTCGGCGTCCTGATCGGCAGCGATAGCTGGTATCCGGTCAATTACCGCACGCTCGATGAGCAAGGGGCGCAACTGGTGGCCGTGCCGGCGCAAGTGATTGGACAAGGCGCATGGGACAAGCCGTGGCGAGGCTACAAGGGTTCAAGCACGCCGGGGTCCATCAGCCTCAAGCCCGGCGACCTCAGCGAAGGGCAGGCCTGGCATCGACTGACCCTGACCGCGCAACCGCCGAGCAACCACGCCATTGCCGGCGTCAGCGTGTTCATGCGCGGGCAGTTCTGGGATAAACCAAGTACCGGAAGAAGCTTCCTCAGCAGCAACGGCCAGCAGTTCGCCGATGGCGAGGCCCGTGGTGCGCGCTTGCTGAACGTCTGGCTGTAAACCATGAAGCCGCAGCCGATGCGCCTCGGGGACCTGTCGGTAGGTTTCGTTCACAGCCTTGCCGATGCAGTGCGCAGCCACGATGTCGATCCGCTGCCGTTATTGGAGCAATATGGCCTCGATGCCGCCCGGCTGGCCGAAGCCGGCGCTCGCTTGTCTATCCCGCGTTACATGCGCCTTGGGCATGCGGCCATTCAGGTGACCGGGGACCCCGCCCTGGGCCTGCGTATGGGGCGTCTGATCCGCCTCAATCAGGCTGGTCTGGCGGGCATCACCGCCGCCCAAGCGCCCACGGTTCGTGAGGCAGCGCGTTGTCTGACCCGCTTTGAGCCGCTTTACGGTTCCAACTATCGCGGTCAATCCAGTTTCAATGAGGACGCCAACGGTGCCTGGCTGCGCTTCTATTCGATCAGCCCGTACAACGCCTATAACCGCTTTGTAGTCGATTCGATTCTCGCCGGTTGGCTACACCAGTTGTCGAGTGTGTGCAGCGAAGTGCTACGCGCCGAACGGATCGAAATCGAGTTCGACGCGCCGCAATATCGGGAGGCTTACACGGTGCTTGGCGACTGCCCGATCCAGTTCGGCGCCGAACGCAATCAACTGCGCCTGAGCCAGAGCAGCCTGGCCCTGCGCAATCGCGAGCATTGCCCCAGCACCTGGCGGCACCTGCTCCAACTGTGTGAAAAGGAGCTGGAGCAGCTAACCCGCACCCGCAGCCTGCGCGAACGCATCACCCAACTGCTGGGGCCCTTGCTCAATGGCGGCCGGGAGCCTGACCTTGAAGAAGTCGCGGCACGCTTGAAACTGCCGACCTGGACCTTGCGGCGCAAACTCGCCGAGGAAGGCACCCAGTTTCGCGCGATCCTCAATGACACCCGCCGTGACCTGGCGATGACCTACATCCGCGACACCGAACTGGCGTTCGGTGAAATCGCCTATCTGCTGGGCTTTGCCTCAGCCGAAGCCTTCCAGCGCGCATTCAAACGCTGGAGCAGCCAGACGCCGGGTGAATTTCGTCGCGGTTATCGCTCCGGAGCGTAACCGGCAAGCGAACGCAAAGCACAGCCAAACGCTTGAAGCTCACAGCTCGGTTGCGTCGTCCGCCGGTTCTGGCTGGTCCAGTTCGTAGGCCTGGTATTCGAGCAGTTCTTCCTGATACTCATCCATCGTATTAATCCCCCACTACTCGCTATGAAAACGGCCTGATCAATCGACCTGTGCCCCGAGCATAAAGTGCCCGTGTGAAGGAAAAGTGAAACGCGGCCTTCATGGATAAAACGTAGCAGATGGTTTGGGATTTATCGCGGCGACAGGCTCGGGGGGAATGTAACCAGATCTTTACCCAGCTCAGAAACCACAGTGGGAGCGAGCCTGCTCGCGAAGACGGCGTCTCAGTCGACACAACTGTCGACTGATATACCGCTTTCGCGCGCAGGCTCGCTCCCACTGGGTTTCGCTGAAGTCTTTATTGGCCCGACGCAGGCATCGCCGGAATCGGCTCGGACGGTGGTGGAATATCCGGATTGGTCGGCGGTGTGATGATTTCGCTGGCCGGAGCAGGTTCTTCAACCGGCGCTGGCGCAGGCGTGATCGGCGCCGACTCTGGCGGCGGCACCACCGGCTCCGAGCTCACCGGCGCAGCTTCGGCAGGGGCCGGTGCAGGCTCCGCCGCCGGCGCAGGCGTTGCAGCCGGTTCCGCCGCAGGTGCTGGTGCCAGCGGTGCGGGCACAACCGCTGGCGCCGCTTTCGGCTCGGGCACCCCGAGATCGGTTTTCGGTTTTTCTTCGATATGCGCAGCCTTCTTCGCATCGGCTGGCAGGAACTGCTCGACCAGGGTGAAGAAACGCTCGTAGAACTTCTGCGCGATCACCGTCTCGCTGGCGACCTTGACCATCGAATCGTCAGAAGAGCCGATCGGCATCGACACCGAACCCAACACGCCAACCCCGAGGCTGGCCGAGTTGTTGGTCTTCTTCAACGCATAACGGTCCTGCAGGGCGTTGGCGAACACCGTCGCGTGATGCCCGGCACTGCCGTCTTCGGCGCAGACCACGTTGAAGCTGATCTCGAGGTGCGTCTCGCCGGTCTGCTGGAAACTCTTGTGACCGCTGACCAGTTTCGGGTCGCTGCTGGTAATGATGTAGCCCTGGCTGAGCAGCGCGCGGCGGGCCGCTTCGCAGCTGGCCGTGTCGCTTACCGGATAATTGCGCGAAAACGTGCCCGAATCATCGAAGTTCTCATGCTCATAGATCGGCTTGTCCTTCGAACAACCGGCTACCGCAGTCAATAACAGCGCCAGCCCGACAACACGCATGGGGGTGAAAATCAACATTGAACATCCTGAGGGAAAACAGTCCGGGGCGTATTGTGCAACAGATCGCAGCCCCATGGCGCATGGATTAGTGTCAAGAATCAGTTACAACTTTACCGGTCATGTCCGGAAGGAAAAAGCCTCAACGACAAATGATCGACCAGCGCGCGCAATTTAGCCGTAGCCTGTCGGCTGGAGGGCCACAATACCCAAAACTGCCCGGCGTGCTCCATATGCTCGTCGAGTATCCGGCGCAAGCGACCTTGCCGGACGGCGCCCTGAACCATGAAGTCCGGCAAACAGGCGACCCCCATCCCGGCCAGCACCGCATGCTGCACCGCTTCGATAGACGTACTGACCAGACGCACCGGCAAAATCCGCACCACAGGCCGCTGACACAGCGCAGTCGATGCTGGTCGGCCCTAAGGCCGCCAAGCCCAAAAACGAAAAAGCCCCGACCAACCAGGCCGGGGCTTCTCCAACAAACTCAATCAGCGATCAAAACCGTTCGATCTCAGCCTGAGCTTCCAACTGCTTGCGATAAGCCGCGAAATCCTGCTGCCCCTCACGGGAAGCCAGGAAACGACGATATTGCGCCTTCTCCTCGTCCGTCGGCGCAGCCGCTTCATTGACGCCGTTCAGACGCACAATCATCAGACTACCGTCCGGCAGCGTGACGCTTGCAAACGTCGGCTTGTCCTTGGCAGCCGGTTTCGGCATGCGGAACAGCGCCTGCAGCACGGCCGGTTCAACACCTTCCTGACCACGGGTGGCCGCTTCGGTGGTTTTCCAGCTCTGTCCGTCAACTGCCTTGTCCAGCGGTGCCTTGCCGTCACGCAGGTCAGCGATCAGCTTCTCGGCGCGGGTCTTGGCCTCGGCACTTGCGTGCTCTTTGGTCAGCTGAGTGCGAATGGCAGCGTTCACGCTTTCCAGCGGCAATTGCGCAGGCTTCAGATGCTCTTTGGCACGCAACACGATCACGGTCTCGGGGTCCAGCTCGATGGCGGTGCTATTGGCACCCTCATCAATCACTTCCGGACTGAATGCAGCTGTGACCACGGCACGGTTGGCCGCAACACCTTCACCACCCTCGCGACCGAAAGGCTTGGAGGTGTGCACGGTCAGTTTGAGATCCGCTGCTGGCTGAGCCAGGTCAGAAGCTTCGAACGCGGAGTCTTCCAGTTGCTTGGTCGCTTCAACGAAACGCTGCTCGACCTGGGCGGCTTTCAGCTCGCGGGTCAACTTGTCCTTCAGGCTGGCCAGGGTTGGCACTTCAGGCGCTTCCACGCCCAGCAGCTTGATCAAGTGGTAACCGAAGTCGGTACGAATCGGCTCGGACACCTGGTCTTTCGACAAGGCGTACAACGCTTTCTCGAAGGCTGGGTCATACACGCCAGGACCGGCATAACCGAGGTCACCGCCGTTGTTGGCCGAACCCGGATCCTGCGAGAACTCCTTCGCCAGCGCTTCGAATTTCTCGCCCTTGGCCAGACGCGCCTGGACTTCGTCGATCTTCGCCTTGGCCTGCGCTTCGGTGGTCTTGTCATTCACCTCAATTAGAATGTGCGCGGCACGGCGCTGTTCCGACAGGTTGGCAATCTCTTTCTGATACGCCGCCTCCAGATCTTCATCCTTGACCGCGACCTGATCGAAGAACGAAGACTTTTTCAGCTCGACGTAATCAATGATCACCTGGTCCGGGGTCATGAACTCCTTGGCGTGTTCATCGTAGTAAGCCTTGACCTCGTCGTCGCTCAGCTTGACCGCAGCCGGATCGGCCTTGACGTTCAGGGTGGCGAAGTCGCGGGTCTGTTTTTCCAGACGGGCGAATGCCAGCACTTCTGTGTCGGTGACGAAACCGCTGCCCGCCACACCGGCGCGCAGTTGGCCGATCAGCATTTCCTGAGCCAGCATCTGGCGGAACTGCATGCGGCTGTAACCCAGTTGACGGATTACCTGGTCGAAACGCTCGGAGCTGAACTTGCCGTCCACCTGGAATTCAGGCGTCTGCAGGATCACCTGATCCAGCGCGGCTTCCGAGAATGAGAATTTCGACTGCTCGGCGCCTTGCAGCAACAGCTTGCGATCGATCAGGCCCTTGAGCGCCGATTCGCGCAGCATTTTTTCATCGAGCAAGGAAGCATCGAAGTCCTTGCCCAATTGTTGCATCAGCTGACGGCGTTGCATGTCAACGGCCTGGCTCAGCTCGTTCTGGCTGATTTCTTCACCATTGACCTTGGCCGCCTCATTCTTGTGAGTCGTGGCCTGGAAAATGGCGTCGAAACCGGTCAGAGCCATCAGTGCAACGATGACCCCGATGATGGTCTTGGCAATCCAGCCTTGTGAATTGTCCCTGATATTCTGCAGCATGCGTCCCCCAGAAACGGTTGAACTTCAATTTAGGCAACCGTGGAGCGTGGGTAGAATCCGGATAGAAGAAAGGCGCATCCGAGGATGCGCCTTCTCGTAACTGGCGGAGCGGACAGGGCTCGAACCCTCGATCCCGGCGTTACAGGCGCCTGTTTCAGCGACCTGCTCTACCGCTCCGCTGCCAAGTCAGGCTTGACCCCGACCCGGATGGGTAAAAACGTGGAAACTTAGTTAACAGCTTCTTTCAGCGCTTTACCGGCTTTGAAACCTGGCTTCTTGGCAGCCGGGATTTCCAGAGTCTTGCCGGTCTGAGGGTTACGACCGGTACGCGCCGGACGATCAGTCACGGAGAAAGTACCGAAACCAACCAGAACAACAGAGTCGCCAGCCTTCAGAGCGCCAGTGACGGATTCGATTACAGCGTCCAGCGCACGGCCAGCAGCAGCTTTCGGGATATCAGCGGATGCAGCGATAGCATCAATCAGTTCCGACTTGTTCACTCTAAGTCCCCTTATATCTATTTTGAGATGTTTCTAAGTTTTTTGGTGAAAGCAAAAACGAGTGCTGAATGGCCTACAGACACTTAAGAGCCGCTTTATAACAAGGGCTCTAAAATGCTGTCAAGGAAAGCCCCCCAGGCTAAAACGTATTAATGCGTGCTAATTCTTTCCTTAGCATCAGACTCGCGTTTTTCGTCCTTGGCAACTATCTCCGGAGCCACATCCGGCAAGGGCTCCGGCGCGTATTGCAGCGCAATTTGCAGGACCTCGTCAATCCATTTAACCGGTTTGATCTGCAGATCCTGCTTGATATTGTCAGGAATCTCCTTCAGATCGCGGACATTCTCTTCCGGAATAATCACAATCTTGATTCCGCCACGATGAGCCGCCAGCAGTTTTTCTTTCAGACCACCGATCGCCAGTACCTGGCCACGCAGGGTGATTTCGCCGGTCATGGCAACATCGGCGCGCACCGGAATACCGGTCAATGCCGACACCAGCGCCGTGCACATGCCCACCCCAGCGCTAGGACCGTCTTTGGGCGTCGCGCCTTCCGGCATGTGAATGTGGGTGTCGCGCTTCTCGTGGAAGTCCAGCGGAATGCCCAGGCTCTTCGCCCGGCTGCGTACGACGGTCTGTGCGGCAGTGATCGATTCGACCATCACATCGCCCAGCGAACCGGTCTTGATCAATTGACCTTTGCCCGGAATCACTGCGGCTTCAATGGTGAGCAACTCGCCACCAACCTGAGTCCACGCAAGGCCTGTCACCTGACCAACCTGATCCTGCTGCTCGGCCAGGCCGTAGCGGAATTTGCGCACACCCAGGAAATGCTCGAGCAGCTCTGCTGTCACTTTCACCGAGAAGCGTTTTTCCATCGCATGCTCTTTGACGGCCTTGCGGCAGACTTTTGCGATCTGTCGCTCAAGGCCACGCACGCCCGCTTCACGGGTGTAGTAACGGATGATGTCGCGGATCGCTTCCGCGTCGAACTCCAGCTCGCCCTTCTTCAGACCGTTCGCAGCGATCTGTTTTGGCGACAGGTATTTAACAGCGATGTTGATCTTCTCGTCTTCGGTGTAGCCCGGCAGACGGATGACTTCCATCCGGTCCAGCAACGCTGGCGGGATGTTCATCGAGTTGGAGGTGCACAGGAACATCACATCGGACAGGTCGTAATCGACTTCCAGATAGTGATCGTTGAAGTTGTGGTTTTGCTCCGGATCGAGCACTTCCAGCAACGCCGACGCTGGATCGCCACGCATGTCGCTGCCCATTTTGTCGATTTCATCGAGCAGGAACAGCGGGTTACGCACGCCCACCTTTGTCATCTTTTGAATCAATCTTCCCGGCATCGAACCAATGTAAGTCCGACGGTGGCCACGAATCTCAGCTTCATCACGTACGCCACCCAAGGCCATACGAACGAATTTACGATTGGTGGCATGAGCAATCGACTCCGCCAGCGAGGTTTTACCGACACCTGGCGGGCCGACCAGGCACAACACCGGGCCACGAATCTTTTTCACGCGTTTTTGCACAGCGAGGTATTCAAGGATGCGTTCCTTGACCTCTTCGAGGCCGTAGTGATCGGCGTCGAGAATGTCTTCTGCACGGGCCAGGTCGAGGCGCACTTTGCTCTGCGCCTTCCACGGCACTTGTACCAGCCAGTCGATGTAGGAGCGCACCACGGTGGCCTCAGCCGACATTGGCGACATTTGCTTGAGCTTGTTCAGCTCCGCAGTGGCCTTGGCCAGAGCGTCTTTTGGCAGGCCGGCAGCATCGATGCGCTTCTTCAGCTCTTCGATCTCGTTATGACCTTCATCGCCGTCGCCGAGCTCCTTCTGAATGGCCTTCATCTGCTCATTCAGGTAGTACTCGCGCTGGCTGCGCTCCATTTGCTTCTTGACGCGGCCGCGAATGCGCTTTTCAACCTGCAGCAGATCGATCTCGGCATCCAGCAACGCGAGAACGTGCTCGACACGCGCCGACAGATCAATGATTTCGAGAATTTCCTGCTTCTGCTCGATTTTCAGCGCCATGTGCGCGGCCATGGTGTCGACCAGGCGTCCCGGCTCATCAATGCTGTTGAGCGATGACAGGACTTCAGCCGGGACCTTCTTGCCCAGCTGGACGTATTGTTCGAACTGCGACAGCAGCGTGCGCACGAAGACTTCAGATTCGCGCTCGGCCGCATCGACTTCTTCGATGAGCGAGACTTCGGCACGGCAGTGGCCGTCGACTTCGCTGAAGCGCTCCACTGTACCGCGCTGCTCGCCTTCGACCAGAACCTTGACGGTGCCGTCAGGCAGCTTCAGCAGCTGCAGAACCGTGGCGATGGTACCTACGCGATAGAGAGCCTCTTCACCCGGATCATCGTCAGCCGGGTTTCTCTGGGCCAGCAGCAGAATCTGCTTGTCGCCCGTCATCGCGGCCTCGAGGGCTTCGATGGATTTCTCGCGCCCCACGAACAGCGGGATAACCATGTGCGGATAAACCACGACATCACGCAATGGCAGGAGAGGCAATTCGATGGTTGTCTTCATGATTTCGCCTCTACGGCGGCCATATGGCCGTAATCAGATGGAATTAAGCTTGAAACCAAGATGGGGGCTGCCTTGAAAAAAAACAAGCGCAAAGCGGATGTAAAAAACGACATAAAAAAAAGAGGCCCGAAGGCCTCTTCCTTGTTGCAGCGCGGTGGACACTTACGCGTCCGGCGCTGCCTTGGCCGCAGGCTCACTGTTTTCGTAGATATACAGTGGCTTGGACTTGCCCTCGATGACGCTTTCATCGATGACGACTTTGCTCACCTCGGACTGCGAGGGGATTTCGTACATCGTGTCGAGCAACACGCCTTCGAGAATCGAACGCAGGCCGCGAGCACCGGTTTTACGTTCCAGTGCACGCTTGGCGACCGATTTCAGCGCGTCGGAGCGGAATTCCAGATCTACGCCTTCCATCTCGAACAGCTTGGCATACTGCTTTGTCAGGGCGTTTTTCGGCTCGGTGAGGATCTGCATCAGCGCAGCCTCGTCGAGCTCGTCCAGCGTCGCGAGGACCGGCAGACGACCGACGAATTCCGGGATCAGACCGAACTTGACCAGATCGTCAGGTTCGACTTCACGCAGGGATTCACCGACTTTCTTGCCCTCTTCCTTGCTCCGCACTTCGGCATTGAAGCCGATGCCGCCTTTGGTGGAACGATTCTGAATGACCTTTTCCAGACCGGAGAACGCACCGCCGCAGATGAACAGGATGTTACGAGTGTCGACCTGCAGGAACTCCTGCTGCGGATGCTTGCGGCCACCTTGCGGCGGTACCGAAGCGACCGTGCCTTCGATCAACTTGAGCAAGGCCTGCTGCACGCCTTCACCGGAAACATCCCGGGTGATCGACGGGTTATCGGACTTGCGGGAAATCTTGTCGATTTCGTCGATGTAGACAATACCCATCTGGGCTTTCTCTACGTCGTAATCGCACTTTTGCAGCAGCTTCTGAATGATGTTCTCGACGTCTTCACCCACGTAACCGGCCTCGGTGAGGGTGGTTGCGTCGGCAATGGTGAACGGAACGTTAAGCAAGCGGGCCAATGTTTCGGCCAGCAGGGTTTTACCGGAGCCTGTCGGGCCGATCAGCAGGATGTTGCTCTTGCCGAGTTCGACGTCGTCAGCCTTTTTGTCACGTTGGTTAAGGCGCTTGTAGTGGTTGTACACCGCTACGGCCAAAACCTTTTTCGCGCGCTCCTGACCGATGACGTACTGGTCAAGGATGCCGCTGATTTCTTTAGGCGAAGGCAATTTATGCGCGCTGCTTTCGGCCTGGGCTTCCTGCACCTCCTCGCGGATGATGTCATTGCACAGGTCGACGCACTCGTCGCAGATAAAGACCGAGGGGCCGGCAATCAATTTGCGCACTTCATGCTGGCTTTTGCCACAGAAGGAGCAATAGAGCAGCTTGCCGTTGTCCTCGCCGTTGCGGGTGTCAGTCATTCGTTCGATCCAAATCCGATAGGCTTGCAACACAAGATGAAGGCTATTGCGGGCTTTTTCAAGCCCGCTGCTGATCGGACTCGCCGATCAGGCCTGTTTTGCGCTGCTTAATTTTAAGCTGGACGCTGGTTGATCACTTCGTCGATCAGGCCGTATTCCTTCGCAGCTTCGGCACTCATGAAGTTGTCGCGATTGGTATCGCGCTCGATTTCTTCCAGAGTACGGCCGCTGTGCTTGGCCATCAGCGTGTTCAGACGCTCGCGAATGAAGAGGATTTCCTTGGCGTGGATTTCAATGTCCGACGCCTGGCCCTGGAAGCCGCCCAGTGGCTGGTGAATCATCACGCGCGAGTTCGGCAGGCAGAAACGCTTGCCCGGTGCACCTGCGGTGAGCAGGAATGCGCCCATGCTGCACGCCTGACCGATGCAGGTAGTCGACACGTTCGGCTTGATGAACTGCATGGTGTCGTAGATCGACATGCCTGCTGTCACCGAACCGCCCGGCGAGTTGATGTACAGATGGATGTCCTTGTCCGGGTTTTCCGCTTCAAGGAACAGCAGTTGCGCACAGATCAGGTTGGCCATGTAGTCCTCTACCGGGCCGACCAGAAAGATCACTCGCTCCTTGAGCAGGCGCGAGTAGATGTCGTAGGCGCGTTCGCCACGAGCGGACTGCTCTACAACCATCGGGACCAGGCCGCCTGCGGCCTGGATATCAGAGTTCTGCTGAATATAAGAATTACGGAACATGCTCTGCAGTCGCTCCCAAATAGTTATGTCTTGAATACGCATAAGCCAGCTCGAGAGCTGGCTTATGGTGTGCACTTCTAACGCAAAATCAATCAGTCGGCTGCTGGAGCTTCTACCGGCTTGACTGCTTCTTCGTAGGAGACCGATTTGTCGGTCACACTAGCTTTCTGCAGAACAGTATCCACAACTTGTTCTTCCAGCACAACCGAACGCACTTCGTTCAGCTGCTGCTCGTTTTTGTAGTACCACGACACGACCTGCTCTGGCTCCTGATAAGCGGAAGCCATTTCCTGAATCATTTCGCGAACGCGAGCTTCGTCAGGCTTCAGATCGAATTGCTTGACCACTTCAGCAACGATCAGGCCCAGCACTACACGGCGCTTGGCTTGCTCTTCGAACAGCTCGGCCGGCAGTTGGTCTGGCTTGATGTTGCCGCCGAACTGCTGAACAGCCTGCACGCGCAGACGGTCAACTTCGTTGGACAGCAGAGCCTTTGGCACTTCGATCGGGTTGGTGGCCAGCAGACCATCCATTACCTGGTTCTTGACCTTGGATTTGATCGCCTGACGCAGTTCACGCTCCATGTTCTTGCGAACTTCGGTGCGGAAACCGTCGATGCCGCTTTCCTTGATGCCGAATTGAGCGAAGAACTCTTCGTTCAGCTCAGGCAGCTTAGGCTCGGACACGGTGTTGACGATCACGGTGAACTCGGCGGTTTTGCCAGCCAGGTCCAGGTTCTGATAGTCCTCTGGGAAGGTCAGGTTCAGAACGCGCTCTTCGCCGGCCTTGGCGCCAACCAGACCGTCTTCGAAGCCCGGAATCATGCGGCCGGAACCCAGTACCAGCTGAGTACCCTTGGCGGAGCCGCCAGCGAACACTTCGCCGTCAACCTTGCCAACGAAATCGATGTTCAGTTGATCTTCGTTCTTGGCGGCACGATCAGCCACTTCGAAACGGGTGTTCTGCTTGCGCAGGATGTCGAGCATCTTGTCCAGATCAGCGTCAGCGACGTCAGCGCTCAGGCGCTCAACAGTGATGCCTTCGAAACCGGCGACGGTGAATTCAGGGAACACTTCGAATACGGCAACGTATTCCAGGTCCTTGCCTGCTTCGAGGGATTTTGGCTCGATCGAAGGCGAACCCGCCGGGTTCAGCTTCTGCTCGACAACCGCCTCGTAGAAGGACGACTGGATAACATCACCAACAGCTTCCTGACGAGCATCAGCACCGAAACGGCGCTTGATTTCGCTCATTGGCACTTTGCCTGGACGGAAGCCAGCAATCTTGGCCTTTTGGGCAGTCTGCTGCAGACGCTTGTTGACCTGAGTCTCGATGCGCTCAGCCGGCACGGTGACGCTCATGCGGCGCTCGAGAGCAGTAGTATTTTCAACAGAAACTTGCATGGATATTCCTCGTTGCACAGACGTTAGCCGGCCGTTTCCGACCCCAGAATCAAGGGCATGCATTCTAGTGGGTCAAACTCAAGAAGTCACCCTACTGAAAACGGGTAAAAAAACAGCAGGCATTTTATTGGGACCGCCGCACGAATGCGGTGCGCTCCACAGGCGAATACAACCGATCGCTTCAGAGCTGCACTTCAACGCTTCTATATATAGAAGGGAAGTACAAACGCGCCCAGAATGGCCATTTCCATCAAACAGGAATGACAAGCAGCGCAGCCTGATCAACACCCGAAAATGCGACGAACCGCCCTGCCCCACGACCAGAAACCGGTTAATACCGGGTTCAAAACCGCTAAAAACAAAAAAGGCGCCAGACTGTTAAATCTGGCGCCTTTCGAAATATGGGGTGGACGATGGGGATCGAACCCACGACAACGGGAGTCACAATCCCGTGCTCTACCAACTGAGCTACGCCCACCATATTGCGTAACAAAAAAGCCAAACAAACTTCTTTGTTGAAACTTCATCGGGCCGTGGCACGAATGAAGCTTTATTTGGTGCGGATGAAGAGACTCGAACTCTTACGCCTCGCGGCGCTGGAACCTAAATCCAGTGTGTCTACCAATTCCACCACATCCGCAGATGATGCTTTTAAAGCAAAGGCGCCAGACTGTTAAATCTGGCGCCTTTCGAAATATGGGGTGGACGATGGGGATCGAACCCACGACAACGGGAGTCACAATCCCGTGCTCTACCAACTGAGCTACGCCCACCATATCGCGCTACTTGTGCCAAAGCTGCCTGAATGGCGCACCCGGCAGGACTCGAACCTGCGACCATCCGCTTAGAAGGCGGATGCTCTATCCAGCTGAGCTACGGGCGCCTTGTTAATCTGTACTCTTAAAGGACTACAAACTAAGTGCTTTCCAGTGTTGCAGAACCTTGATTCCGCTTCACCTTCTTAACCAGTGCTAGGCTGTGCCCGACAAGTGCGACGAATAGTATAGAGGGCTCCAAAGGTCGTCAAATCCTTTTTGAAAAAAATTCATTTAATTAAAGGAGTTAGCGGAATTTGCTGACCAAGCGCCTTTGCCCTCACCGCTCGACATGCGAGAATGCGTTCTCATTTTTTCCCCTCTCGATGGTTAATCACGCGCAATGACTGCACAACTAATCGACGGCAAATCGATCGCCGCCAGCCTGCGCCAGCAGATCGCCCAACGGGTTGCCGAGCGTCGCCAGCAAGGCCTGCGCACTCCCGGCCTCGCGGTGATCCTGGTCGGTAGCGATCCTGCCTCTCAGGTTTATGTCTCGCACAAGCGTAAAGACTGTGAAGAGGTTGGCTTCCTCTCTCAAGCCTACGACCTGCCTTCCGAAACCACGCAAGACGCGCTGACCGATCTGATCGACCGTCTCAACGATGACCCGGCGATCGACGGCGTTCTCCTGCAACTGCCGCTGCCGGAACACCTCGATGCGTCGAAACTGCTGGAACGCATCCGCCCTGACAAAGACGTCGACGGCTTCCATCCGTACAACGTCGGCCGTCTGGCCCAGCGCATTCCACTGCTGCGTCCATGCACCCCGAAAGGCATCATGACCCTGCTGGAAAGCACCGGTGCTGATCTTTACGGGATGGACGCCGTAGTGGTCGGCGCGTCCAACATCGTCGGCCGTCCGATGGCGATGGAACTGTTGCTGGCCGGCTGCACCGTCACCGTGACGCACCGTTTCACCAAGGATCTGGCCGGTCATGTCGGCCGTGCCGATCTGGTCGTCGTCGCTGCGGGCAAGCCAGGCCTGGTCAAGGGTGAGTGGATCAAGGAAGGCGCGATTGTGATCGACGTCGGCATCAACCGTCAGGACGACGGCAAATTGGTCGGTGACGTCGTTTACGAAACCGCCCTGCCCCGCGCCGGCTGGATCACTCCGGTGCCGGGCGGCGTCGGCCCGATGACTCGCGCCTGCCTGCTGGAAAACACCCTCTACGCTGCAGAAACCCTGCACGTCTGACCGGTTTTTTCCGCGTTATCTAAACCCCGCCTTGTGCGGGGTTTTTCATGCCTGTGAAAAAACTTCAACCGTTCGCCGGAAACCCCTCTTTTTACAGGCCTTTTCACGAGATTTTCAGGTCCTTCAAACAACCATCGACAGATCTTCAGCCATACTCCTAGAATGCGACGCTTTGAAGAAATAACCCGTTACAAACTAACGGAATTCCAACCTTTATGAGTTCGCCCGCGTGAAAATTCGTCTCTCGATTCTGAGCCTGTTTTTTGCTGTCACAGGCACATTCGTCACGCCATCAATCAACGCTGCGGAAACCACCGCTGTCCCACGTGATGCTTCGACCTTGAAGATCGCCTCGGGCAGCGCCCTGCTCATGGACATGCAGACCAACAAAGTCATTTATTCCAGCAACCCTGACGTCGTTGTGCCGATCGCTTCCGTCAGCAAACTGATGACTGGCCTGGTGGTGGTTGAAGCCCGGCAGAACATGGACGAATGGATCAATGTCGATATCAGGAACACTCCGGAAATGAAGGGCGTGTTCTCTCGGGTCAAACTCAAGAGTGAACTGCCGCGCCGCGAGATGCTGCTGATCGCCTTGATGTCCTCGGAAAACCGCGCCGCCGCGAGCCTCGCGCACCATTATCCGGGCGGTTATGCAGCATTTATCGCGGCGATGAATGCCAAGGCCAAGGCGCTGGGCATGAACAGCACGCACTTTGTCGAGCCGACCGGCCTCTCGGAGCGCAACGTTTCCACCGCCCGCGACCTGAGCAAACTTTTGGTCGCCGCGCACAAGCACCCACTCCTTGTCGAATTGACCACCACCAAGGAAAAGACCGTTGCTTTCCGCAAGCCCAACTACACCCTGGGCTTTCGCAATACCGATCACTTGGTCAATAAAGCCGACTGGGACATCAAGATCACCAAGACCGGTTTCACCAACCCGGCCGGCCATTGCCTGGTGCTGGTGACGAAGATGGGCAACCGTCCGGTTGCACTGGTGATCCTTGATGCGTTTGGCAAATACACCCATTTTGCCGATGCCAGCCGTATCCGCAGCTGGGTGGAAACCGGGCGCAGCGCCAGTGTTCCTGCGGTGGCCCAGCAATACAAAGCCGACAAGAACCTCAAGAGTCGCCAGAGCGGCGTGGTCGAAGCCGCGAAGTAATACCGCCGCAATGAGAAAGCCCCGAATCTTCGGGGCTTTTTTTCGTCTGCACGTCAGTCGTTGGGCAGCGGCATTCTGTCGTCGTCGGGGATGCCATCGCCGGCGCTCGGCTCCGGCGAAACGTCCGGCGTCAACACGTTGGGACGGGCCAGCGGATCGCGCAGCGGGCTGTCCGGATCAAACACGGGATCAACCTCCGGTTCCGGCGTGGTCGGCACGCTGTCGGGTTTCTGGTCATCGAAGCTTGAGTCGGTACTCATACGCACCTCGCATCAAGGTTTCAGATCGCCTAGCGGATCGTAAGGCTTGGCCGGCTTCTTCGGGTCTTCACCGGGCTCGACATCCAGCGGCGCTTTCGCAGGGCCGACGGGATCGACCTGTGGATCGTCGACATCCGGCGAATCCGGGTCGAATCCCAGATCATCGCCAGAAGAGTGCTCGGATGAATGTGGGCCTTTCTGGGTTGGGGAATCTGCCATGTTGCCTCCTTGTGTCACCCGCAGGTCGCGGGCTCTTACTTCGGAGGCCTGCCGGGCGCAGTCGTGCCCGGCAGATGACGAACGGAGGATTAATGGGCCGCCAGCGCCTTTCTCGCTTGCGCCGCTGCGTTTTCCTCGCCGGCCTGCGCCAGTTCATCGGCGGCTTTCAGCCAACGTGAACGGTCGACCGCCGCCGGGATCTGCGACGGTTTCTGGATCAGAATCGCCCAGCCGCCGGACTTCTCGAATGCCGATTCGAAGGCGCCGAAGTCCATCAACTGGCGACGGTTCATACCGGCGCGCAGCAGCACCTTCTGTTTATTGCGGTCGTAGCCGGACAGGATCGCGTAACGCGGCTCGGCCCAGAACGCCGAACCTTCGCTGAACCGCACCATCACCGGATAGCCTGCCGCTACCTGAGCCAGCAAGGCTGGCAACCTGCTGTCGAGCGGATAAACCACCAAGCCGTATTCGCGGGCGAGGTTTTGCATGTTTTGCTGCAGCTTGTCTTCTGCACCCGGCAAGCGCAGCGGTTTTTCCAGCAGGCCCGGGGTGGTCACGATGCCTTGTTGCGACAACAGGCTGGCCAATACCTGCGGCCCACTTTGATGGGCTTCACCACGGTAAAAGGTGCCGCTGAGCTCAACCCGCTCCGGCAACCGTTTGACTTCGGGCGCCACGCTGCCTGCGCATCCGGCCAATGCCGTTACGCAAGCGGCGGCCAGCAGTGCTCCACGCACTCGAGAAAATACCTGCACCATCGCTACTCTCTTCAGACACCGGTCATCGTGTTCCGGCAACGCAGCGATCATAGAGCCGCACCCGCCAGCGGTATAGCCTTAAACGGCAGACCTGGCGATTGCATAGAGCAAACTGATTGGTCGCAGCCGACCTTTGGTCAATAGCTTGAAACACCCCATTGGCTAGACTGTCACTGGAATAGAGCGAATTGCGAAAGCGGGCGCCCGACGCAGGGCGAAGAGGAGGCACCAATGAGCCTGACCATGACCATCGTAATGTTGATTGCCGGCTGGCTGGCCGTGGCGACTGCCATGTTGTGGGGCGTGTTGCGGATTTCGCGGCGCCATCATCATCATCCGGTGCAGACGACGCCGGCAGAGAAAACGGAAAAGCCTGGCGTGCGGCATGCCGCTGCACACTAAAGATCAAAAGCCCTTTCCCTCATGCGAGCGTTCGCAGCGCTCTGACTGATTCAGCAAATCGAAGATCAAAAAAAACCGCCCGAGCTCAAAAAGCCCAGGCGGTTTTTGTGTTGTCAGCGTTTACGCCTGCTGAGCAACTTTCTTCTGCTTCGCTCGCCGAGACATCATGTTCAGCACCTCGATACCGGCCGAGAACGCCATGGCCGCATACACATAACCTTTCGGTACGTGGGCACCGAAGCCTTCGGCGATCAGCGTCATGCCGATCATGATCAGGAAGCCCAGCGCCAGCATGACCACGGTCGGGTTGTCGTTGATGAACTTGGCCAGCGGATCAGCCGCAAGCAACATAACCAGTACCGACGCCACTACCGCAATGATCATGATCGGCAAATGCTCGGTCATGCCAACGGCGGTGATGATGCTGTCGATCGAGAACACCATGTCGAGCATCAGGATCTGGCCGATCGCCGCCGCAAAGCCCAGGGTCACGGTCGATGTAGCATTCTTTGGATCTTCCGGCGCCGGGTCCATGCTGTGATGGATTTCAGTCGTGGCTTTCCAGACCAGGAACAGACCACCGGCGATCAGGATCATGTCCTTCCAGGAGAACGCCTGGCCGAGGATTTCGATCACAGGCTCGGTCAACTGCACGATGAAGGCGATGGTGCTCAGCAGGGCCAGACGCAGGATCAGGGCCATGCCGATACCGATACGGCGCGCCTTTTGGCGATGCTGTTCGGGCAACTTGTTGGTCAGGATCGAGATAAAGATCAAGTTATCGATGCCGAGCACGATTTCCATCACCACCAATGTGGCCAAAGCAACCCAGGCGGTCGGGCTGGCGGCGAGTTCTAACAGATATTCCATGGGTCAGTCCTGACTCTGTGTAAGACGGTTTAGATGGTCTTGGTGGAAGATTCGGATTCTTCCGTTTCTTTTTCCGGTGTTTCTTTTTTCTGAATCAAGCCGCCGGTCGCATCGCTGAGCGCTTGTTCGGCGGCTTTGTGGGTGTCGTCGATCGCTTGTTTGGCGGTTTCGGCGGCAGCGCCCATCAATTGCTGTGCACTTTTTTCAGCCTGATCGCAACCGGCCAGAACCAGTAAAGACGCAAACATTAACGCTGGGAATGTGTATTTCATCAGTCTTCCTTCGAATAAATAGACAGGCGCACAGACCGGCCGTCGA
This sequence comes from Pseudomonas khorasanensis, assembly GCF_014268505.2. Lineage (GTDB taxonomy): Bacteria > Pseudomonadota > Gammaproteobacteria > Pseudomonadales > Pseudomonadaceae > Aquipseudomonas > Aquipseudomonas khorasanensis. Next base: position 154,340 of record NZ_JABWQP020000009.1, on the reverse strand, counting down.
TGGCTGGGCATTCTAGGGAGATGAACACTTCAGGAAAATTCGTATTTTTAGCGGCTATACTTCGGTTTTAACGAAGTGATGACCGCTATGCTCAATTACCGGCAATTGCATTATTTCTGGGTCGTGGCCAAGACCGGCAGCATCGTGCGCGCCTGTGAGCAACTGAACCTGACGCCACAGACCATCAGCGGGCAGATTTCCCTGCTCGAACAAACCTACGGCGTCGAACTGTTCCGCAGGGTTGGCCGGCAGCTCGAGCTCACTGAAGCCGGGCGCCAGGCCCTGCCCTACGCCGAGCAAATGTTTCAGTTGGGCGGCGAACTGGAGTTGATGCTGCGCGCGCAGCCCAACGAGCAGCAGATTCTGTTTCGTGTCGGCGTGGCCGATGTTGTGCCCAAATCCATCGTCTATCGCCTGATTGCGCCCACCATGGAGCTGCACGAACCGCTGCGCATCACCTGCCGCGAAGACAAACTCGAACGTTTATTGGCTGATCTGGCCATCCAGCGCCTGGATCTGGTGATTTCCGATAGCCCGATGCCTTCGCACCTGGACATTAAAGGTTATAGCCAGAAGCTCGGCGAATGCGGCATCAGTTTTTTTGCCACCGCCGAACTGGCAGCGCGATATGGGCAGGACTTCCCGCGCAGCCTTCACGGCGCGCCGCTGCTGATTCCCGGCGCGGAAACCGTGGTGCGCAGCCGCTTGCAGCGCTGGTTCGCCGAGCAGCAGATTCAACCGCAGATAGTGGGTGAGTTCGACGACAGTGCGTTGATGCAGGCCTTCGGCCAATCCGGCAGCGGAATCTTTATCGGTCCGAGCGTGATTGCCGAGGAAGTGAAGCGTCAGTACGGCGTCGAGCTGATCGGGCAGACCGACGCGGTGAGCGAGTCGTTCTATGCCATTTCGGTCGAGCGCAAGGTCAAGCACCCTGGCATCGTTGCGATTACCGAAGGTGCCCGACGCGAGTTGTTCACCGGGTTATGACGCCTCGCCGCAGACCTCACGCGGCTTGAGCGTCATCAGCACCATGGCGAGGAACACTGAGAGCAGAATGAATCCCGCGGCAGCAAACCCGAGAAAGCCCAGACCCGCAGTATCGATGACCCGGCCACCGACCATGGCGCCCAGGCCGATCCCCAGATTGGCCCCGGCGATATTCAACGAGGCGGCAAAGGCTGGAGCTTCGGGCGCCGCTTTCATCAGGCGTACGTGGCTGACCAGGAACAACGCCGCCTGGGTCACGCCCCAGATGCCCATCGCGACCGCCAGCCCCACAGGCGAATGGATGTTCGGCACCAGCGAGACCATGCCGGCAATCATGAAGGCACAAAACAGCACCGACGCCCCGAGCGGGTGCCGATCCACCGCACGACCGCCCAGCGAGTTACCAATCAGCCCGACCGCACCGAACGCCATCAGGCACCAACCGACTACGGTGCCGTTGAAACCGGCGAGGCGTTCAAGGATGTCGGCCAGATAGGTGTAAGCGGTGAACATGCCGCTGAACACCAGAATCGACAGCACAATATGGCCGATCATCAGCGGGCTGCGCAGGATCTTGAATTGCGAGCGGAAGCTGACCTGATGCTGGTGCAGGCTGGTCTTCGGCAGATAAACAAACAGCAGCAAGGCTTTGGCGAAGGCAACCAGCGCCAGAATGCCAAAAGCGCTGCGCCAGCCGAATGCATCGGAAATCAGCGTGCCGACCGGGATGCCAAACACCGTGGCGCAGACGATACCGAAGCCGATCTTGGCGATTGCACGACCGGCGAAATCCGGGCCGACGATGTCCACTGCGGTCTCGCTGGCCAGAGCCCAGAACACCGGCAAGCCCAGCGCCGGGATCAGCCGTGCAATGGCCATCACCCAGATATTCGGCGCCAGCGCCGCGACGGTGTTGGCCAAGCCGAACATTATCAGGATGGTGATAAACAGTTTGCGCCGTTCGAAACGGGCAAAATATGCGGTCAGGAAAGGCCCGAACAGCGCCACGGTAAAGGCGAATAAAGTCACCAGTAACCCGGCTTGCGGGATGGTGACTTCCAGGTCTCGGGCGATCGCCGGCAACAGGCCGACAATGACGAATTCCGTGGTCAGCACCGTGAACCCGGCGGCGGACAACAGAAGAATAGGCAACAGCATGCGCAACTCCAGCAAAACAACGACACCAGCGTTGACCCGAAGGCCCGCTGGCAGAACTAGAAAATGAGGATGGCGAATGTTAACAGACTGTGTCGGGGCTGACTTGCACAAAGCTGTCGATCTGCAGCGCAGATCGGGTGGCAGATCGTCACAGGCCTGAAGGTTAGGGCCTACGCTGTGATAAAGTCCGCGCCCTGAAAAACCCAGAGCTGTTCGACGATCGGTTTACCGCCGTTGATGTCACTTCGACAGGCGATTCGTGACTGCCCACGACGCTTCGCACCCTATAAAAAACAGAGATGCCGCTATGACCGCTCCATCCTCTTCGTTATTGCAACGCCTTAAACGCCTGAGTCTGGTCAGCCAGATCGTCATCGGCCTGATCGCCGGTATCGCCCTGGCCCTGATTGCGCCGGAACTGGCGAAGTCCACTGCGTTCATCGGCAAAGTGTTCGTATCGGCACTGAAAGCCGTGGCGCCGATTCTGGTGTTCGTACTGGTGATGGCCTCGATTGCCAACCACAAGCACGGTCAGGAAACCCACATTCGACCGATTCTATTCCTGTACCTGCTGGGCACGTTCGCCGCAGCGGTGGTGGCCGTGGTTGCCAGCATGAGTTTTCCGTCGAATCTGGTGCTGTCGACCGAAAACGTTGCAGTCACCGCGCCCGGCGGTATCACTGAGGTGTTGCAAAGCCTGTTGCTGAGCGTCGTCGACAATCCGGTCAGCGCGCTGATGAACGCCAACTTCATCGGCATTCTGGCCTGGGCGATCGGCATGGGCATCGCGATTCGCCATGCCGGCGACACCACCCGTGAAGTGCTGGGCGATCTGTCCAACGGTGTGACCGTTATCGTGCGCGTGGTGATTCGCTTTGCGCCGCTGGGTATTTTCGGGCTGGTGGCTTCGACGCTGGCCACGTCCGGTTTCGGCGCTCTGCTCGGCTACGCGCACCTGCTGGCCGTGCTGCTGGGCTGCATGCTGTTTGTCGCGCTGGTGATGAACCCGCTGATCGTGTTCTGGAAACTGCGCCGCAACCCGTACCCGCTGACCCTGATGTGCCTGCGCGAAAGCGGTATCACCGCGTTCTTCACCCGCAGCTCGGCGGCCAACATTCCGGTCAACCTGGAATTGAGCAAACGCCTGGGCCTGCATGAAGACACCTACTCGGTATCGATCCCGCTGGGGGCGACCATCAACATGGCCGGTGCGGCGATTACCATCACCGTGCTGACCCTCGCGGCCGTGCACACGCTGGGTATCACCGTGGACATTCCGACCGCGATCCTGCTCAGCGTCGTCGCGGCGATCTGCGCCTGTGGGGCGTCGGGTGTGGCCGGCGGTTCGCTGTTGTTGATTCCGCTGGCGTGCAGCCTGTTTGGCATCCCGAGCGAGATCGCGATGCAGGTCGTGGCGGTGGGCTTCATTATCGGTGTGCTGCAGGATTCGGCGGAGACCGCGCTGAACTCCTCGACTGACGTGCTGTTTACCGCAGCGGCTTGCCTGGGCGAAGAAGAAAAAGCCCAACGCGCCGCATAACCGCCTTACCCTGTGGGAGCGAGCCTGCTCGCGAAAGGGGGCGAGACATTCAACATTGATATCGCCTGATACGCCGCATTCGCGAGCAGGCTCGCTCCCACAGAAAAACAAAAAGCCCGCCAAGGCGTAAACCTTGGCGGGCTTTTTCGTATGAGGGTGTATTAAAACGCGCCCATGTAATCGCGCTTGCCCACTTCAACACCGTTATGACGCAGCAGCGCATACGTGGTAGTGACGTGGAAGAAGAACTGCGGCAAACCGTAAGTCAGCAGGTACGACTGACCGCTGAAGCGCTTCTCTTTCGGCGTGCCTGGGCGGGTGACGATTTCGATGCCTTCCTTGCCGTCGATCTGCTCTGGCTTGATCTCGCCGATGAAGGCAAGAACCTTGGCGATCAGCGCTTGCAGCTCGGCGAAGGAGGTTTCAGTGTCGTCGTACTTCGGCAGTTCAACTTCGGCCAGACGCGCAGACACGCCTTTGGCGAAGTCCACGGCGATCTGTACCTGACGCACCAGCGGGAACATGTCCGGGTACAAACGCGCTTGCAGGAACGCGTTCGGGTCGATGTTTTTCTCGGTGGCGTGGGCTTCAGCCTTTTTCAGCACATCGCTCAGGGCGTTGAGCATTTGTTGAAAAACCGGGACGGATGCGGCGTACAGGGAAATGGTCATGGCAGTCTCGTGTGATGGCTGGGTAAAACGTGGTGGCGATTATAGCCATGCTTGATGACCACACGGCTTGCCTTTTGTTTGGCAAGGATTAGGCTAGGCGGCTTCGACTGCAGAGGGAACGCGCGATGACCACCGAACAAGAATTCACCAGCGAACAACCGCGGCTGAACGCCACGGAAATTCGCATTCTGGGTGCCCTGATCGAAAAACAGGCCACCAGCCCGGAATCCTACCCGCTGACCCTCAATGCGCTGGTGCTGGCCTGCAATCAGAAAACCAGTCGCGAACCGGTGATGAACCTCAATCCAGGTCAGGTCGGGCAGAGCCTGCGAGCGCTGGAAGGTCGTGGCTTCACCAAACTCGTCATGGGCAGCCGCGCCGACCGCTGGGAGCACAAGGTCGACAAGGCGCTGGAACTGGTGCCGGCGCAGGTGATTCTCAGCGGATTGATGTTTCTGCGCGGCCCGCAAACCGTCAACGAGTTGCTGACTCGCAGCGGCCGCATGCACGAGTTCGAAGATGCCGAGCAGGTGGTGCATCAGCTTGAGCGGTTGATCGCTCGTGGCTTGGCGACACTGATTGCGCGTCAGGCCGGGCAGCGGGAAGACCGTTACACCCACGCATTGGGAGACCCGGCGGACATCGAAGCGATCATGGCGGCACGGCACAATCCTGGCGAACGTTCGGGCAGTGGTGTTTCAGTGGAACGGATCGAAGAGCTGGAAGCGCGGATTGCAGCGCTGGAAGAGCGCCTGGCACGGCTCGAATAATCACCCATAGATACATGTGGGAGCGAGCCTGCTAGCGAAAGCGTAGTGTCAGTCAGCACAATAATTCGATGACCCGCCGCCTTCGCGAGCAGGCTCGCTCCCACAGAGTCTGCGCCATCTTTAGCTGTCCGCTCTATTCCCCATCCCAATAATCCACCCCGTCCGCCTGCCGCGCCACGGCGACGAAGCCCGACGCATTACCGTCAGCATCGATCTGAAAATTATCCATCACCGCATACTTGTTCGAGTCCGGGTACTCGCAGATGTCCGGCTGCTGCTGGGTGCTGATCGCCAAGTAGCGCAATTCGGCGGCGCTGGTATTGATGATTTGATGAGCCTTTTCCGGCCCGCCCGGAGGGCAGGCAATCACATCACCCTGGCGAATCGCAAATCGCTCCGCCCCCAGGCGCACCTCGCCCTCCCCGGCCACGACAAAAAACATTTCCTCATTGACCCGATGACTGTGAAACGGGCTGCCGCGCATGCCTGGCGGCAAGGCGTACAGGCGATAGCCGAGTTTTTGCGCGCCCAGTTGCTGGCCGATCCGGGCGAATCGTTGCTGGTAGCGCGTGGCGGTATCGCCTTCGGGGGCAAGGGCTTCGGGCAGGGGGTCGAGTTCGACCTCGTTGAGATTGAGGATGGGCGGATGCATGGGTGGCCTCGGTTATGTTTTTTTGTAGTAGGCAAGTCTGTGCTTGCTGGTCTTGAAGAATAGACAACCAGATAAATGGAGTTGAATTCATCGCTGGCAAGCCAGCTCCCACAAATCCGCGGTCGACTGCAATCTTTGCATCACTCCCCCCTGTGGGAGCTGGCTTGCCAGCGATGGGGCCCGCCCAGCCACCACAAAAATCAGCTGCGCGCGAAAGCAACCGCCGCCGCGAACTGCTGCTCATTCGGCCGCACGCCGGTGTACAGCACAAACTGCTCCAGCGCCTGGATCGCGATCACTTCCAGCCCGGTAATCACTCGTTTGCCCTCGGCGCGCGCTTGCACGATCAGCGGCGTTTCCGAAGGAATCGCGACCACGTCGAACACAGTCTCCGCCGCTTTGATGATTTGCGGCTCGAACGCCAGTTGCCCCGCTTCCGGCCCGCCGTCCATGCCCACTGGCGTCACGTTGATCAGCATCTGCGGGCGCTCATCGCCCAGTTCGGCCTGCCAGCGATAGCCCAGCGAATCCGCCAGGGCGCGCCCGGCCCTTTCATTGCGCGCGACGATCAAACCGTTCTTGTAGCCGCCGTCACGCAAGGCGCTGGCCACTGCTTTGGCCATGCCGCCGCTGCCGCGCAGGGCGAAGGTCGAATCCTTGGGCACCGCGTGGCTTTCCAGCAACTGCGCGACCGCGATGTAATCGGTGTTATAGGCCTTCAGATGGCCGTTGGTGTTGACGATGGTGTTGATCGACTGGATTGCGGCAGCCGAGGCATCCAGTTCGTCGACCAGCGCGATGCAGGCTTCCTTGAACGGCATTGACACGCCGCAGCCGCGAATACCCAACGCGCGAATGCCGCTGACGGCACCAGTAAGGTCCTTGCTGCTGAACGCCTTGTAATAGAAGTTCAGGCCCAGTTGTTCATACAAATGGTTGTGAAAACGCAGACCGAAGTTCCCCGGGCGCCCGGACAGGGACATGCACAGTTGGGTGTCTTTGTTCGGGTTCATCTGCATGAAACTTCTCCTTCAAACGCACTTTCGGATGGGCGGGATTGGCCGGCCCATCGGGTTCTGGATCATCATTGAGGCTTGTTCAAGGCGCTGCGCAGCACGGTAAAGAAGCCGGTACAGACCTTACACAAAATTTACCCGACGGCCGTGCTGAATTTCTCGATTTCGCTGTCTTAGCTGTATCCCCGCGACAACTGTGGGCCTGGTGCAGGCCCTGCCGCCGGGTCGAAGAACCGAGGACTTATCATGATTCGTAAACTTCCCATCATGGCTTTGTTGATTGGCGCGCTCGCGGTCACCGGCCAGGCTGAAGCGGGTGGTGGCCACGGCTGGCAAGGCCCTGCAGTGTTTGGCGCGATCGTCGGCTCGGCCATCATCGGCTCGGCATTGATCAATCAGGACCGGCCGGTGTACGTGCAGCAACAGCCGGTCTATGTGCAGCCGCAGCCGGTTTACGTCCAGCAACCGCCACCACCGGTCTATTACCAACCGGCGCCGGTGTATGTGCAGCAACCGGTGTACATCCAGCCCGCCCCCGTTTATTACGGCCCGCCCCGCGGTTATTACGGCCGGCCACACGGTTACTATGGCGGCCCGCATGGCTATTACGGCGGCCCACGCTGGTAGGCGAAACACAAAGCCCTGCTTTAAAGAGCGGGGCTTTTTTATGACCGCTCGTCGGTGAAGGTCTGAAAAAATCGCGCCAAGGTCGCTGTGAGGACAGTTTGAGCAGCTAAAGTCGGCATGATGGAATCGACCGTTGGCGGATTTTTCATCAAACGGTCACTGCTTTGTCATGACGGAACTGCAATCTGAATCCGTCCGTAAACAACAAGTTGATAACAACAAGGACGACTGTATGCCTACACAAAACCCGCACCGCATCGTCGGCTTGTGCACCTCAAGCAAGGTGTACAGCGCGCTGACCGAGCTCAAGCACCTGGAAGGCCATCGCTGCGCGAAGATGCTTTCGCTGCTGGCCGAGAACCTGGTGCACAAGGGCCTGCTCAATGAACGCGAAGTCATGCACATGCTCGATCAAGTGGTCGAATGACGCCAGACCTCATTGACATCAATGACCACTATCGAAAGCGTTGATTGTCCGTTGCGCCAGCGAATCCCTAAGGTAGCCCCATCAGTTTGATGGAGGTTTTCCCATGGCTCAGGTACAAATCATGTCGGTCATCGGCAGCGCGGTTCCCGCTTCGCTTCGCGCGTCGGGACTGCTCGCCTGCTGGTACCTGATGCGCGACGGCGAGCCGATCAGCGGCCCGCTGACCTCGTTGCCGGCAGCGCAGGCCCTGTCGCAGCAAGTGGTCAGCACCGCCTTACACGCCTAAGGCAGTTGTACCTTGGGTTTGGTTTCGTCGAACAACGCCCAGCTCGACAGGAACAACGCGGCAATCAGCGGCCCGATCACAAAGCCGTTGAGACCGAATACCGCCAGCCCGCCGAGGGTCGAGATCAGGATCATGTAGTCCGGCATTTTGGTGTCTTTGCCCACCAGAATCGGCCGCAGCACATTATCCACCAGACCGATCACAAAGACTCCGAACAAGCCCAGCACCACGCCCTGCCAGATCATTCCGCTGAGCAGGAAATACGCCGCCACCGGCGCCCAGACAATGCCCGCGCCCACGGCTGGCAGCAGCGAAAGAAACGCCATCAACACCGCCCACAGCAGCGCGCTGGGAATGTCGAGGAACCAGAAAATCGCCCCGCCCAGCGCGCCCTGTGTCACGGCCACCAGCACGTTGCCTTTTACCGTCGCGCGCACCACGCGATTGAACTTCAGCTGCAGACGGCGCTTGTGGTTTTCCTCCAGCGGCACGGCGGTGCGCATCTTGCGCGCCAGATCGGGGCCGTCACGCAAAAAGAAAAACAGCAGATAGAGCATGATGAAAAAGCTCACCACGAACTCGAACGTACCCTGGCCGAAACTGAACGCCTGAGTCGCCAGCACCTGGCTGCCCTGCATCGCCGATTTGACGATCTTCTCGCGCAGGCTGTCGAGTTCGCCCATGCCGAAGCGATCAAGCAAGTTTTGAAAGTACGGCGGCAGGCTGTGTTTGAACTGCGCCAGATACGCCGCAATGTCCAGCTCTCCGCTCTCGATGTTTTTGTAAACCGCCGCCCCCTCCTGTACCAGCAAAATGCTGACGATGATCACCGGCAGAATGGCGATCACCAGGCACAGGCTCAACGTGCACAGCGACGTCAGATTGCGTTGCCAGCCGAATTTCATCTGTAACCTGCGCTGCACCGGGGCAAACAGAATGCCCAGGATGACAGCCCAGAATACCGCGCCGTAGAACGGCAGCAGAATCCAGATGAAGGCCACCGTGACCAGCACCAGCAGCACTGTCAGGGATTTGAATTGAAGACTCTTTTCGTTCATAGCCGATCCATGTCAGTCAAGCGTCACGCACGCCCGCCCCACTTAGTCAGCCGCCATGCGCTCGAGTGCCGTGTTTATTTATGGAGCATAGATCCGGATCAACAAAACCACGCCTCGCTGGAGATTTTGTCGTGATGCCCAGGCCGCGTTCGCGAGCAGGCTCGCTCCCACAGGGTTCTGTGGGGTACAGACATTCAGTGTGGGAGCGAGCCTGCTCGCGAAGAGGCCGGTAAATTCGACACAAAACCAGATGTCAGCGCAAATCATCCGACAATGGCGTTGGCTCGTCCGCTGGCGGGATATCCTCGTCAGCCGTCGAATCCACCCAATCGTCGTCTCGATCGGCATCACTTAAAGGATCACGTCCCGGGTCCATGCCCGGCGGCGCTTCGTGGCCGCCCAGTTGAGGATTATGGGCGCCCGGCAGCGGGTGGGTCTGCTCGGTGGGCGCAATGCCGCCCGGAAACAGCGAATCGTCAGCCATGCTGCACCCCACGGGAAAAGGCCCGGAACGTCCGGGGCGTATGATTTGGAACCCCGAGGGATGGCCGCGTGCGATGCAACAGACCAGCGGCGCTCACTCCTGCGCGATAAAGCGATCGCGGCTGTTGGTCAGGTGCAGCCACATCGCGGCGCGGGCGGCATCGGGGTCCTGACGCTTGATCGCATTCAAAATCGCTTCGTGCTCCAGATTCGCCAACTCCCCGAGCTTGCTCAAATCCGCCGCGCCGCGTTCAGCGGCATTGACCCGGGTGCGCGGGATCATCGCCGTCCCAAGATGCTGCATGATTTCGCTGAAACACACGTTGCCGGTGGCTTCGGCGATCAGCAGATGAAAACGCCGATCCGCTTCCACGCAACTGTCGTTATTGGCCAGCAGGCGTTGATAGTCATCCAGGGCCTGACGCATCTGCTGCACTTGCTGCTCGGTGCGCCGCAGCGCCGCCAGCGCCGCCGCTTGCGTCTCAAGGCCCATGCGCAATTCCAGAATGCCGCGCACGCCCAGCGCCGTATCGACATTCAACCGCAGGCCCTGCTCCGTCGAACGCTCAATGACAAACGTGCCGATGCCGTGGCGCGTTTCGACCAGCCCGGAAGCCTGCAATTTCGAAATCGCCTCGCGCACCACTGTGCGGCTGACGCCATATTCCATAACGATGGAATTTTCCGACGGCAGCTTGTCGCCCGGCGACAACTGGCCCAGCAGGATGCTCTGGGTGAGTTTCTCCACCAGGTCATGAGCGAGATTGTGCGTGCGTTTGCGCGCCGGAGCGTCGAGGTCTTCTTGCATGGTCAATTCCGGTGTTCGGGGCTTGCAGATCGTAGCACTGCGCGGGTGCTCGACGGGATCGATTTGGATGACAGGTCAGCATTTCAGCTTGTATGACAACACTCAAATAACGAGAAGCGCCTTTCCAAATGCTATGGCCCTCGAATGATTAAAGGGCATCGCATCTGCAAACCACCTTCCGCTTTGCCGGCGAGCAAAGGCAGTAAATACGGGGAGAATCCAAAGAACAAGAATAAAAACCGATTCACTCAGAAGATTTTAATCGCCTCGCCCTCTTGTAGGACAAAAAAATTGAGTTGTATGATGTCTATCAACAACGCAGCACCCGACGCTACCCGCATAAAAATAATCAGTGGGAGAAAAACAAGTGAAAACCTCCGTTTCCGGGATGAACGAAGGCGTTGATCCAACGCTGACGTCCGCCATCTCGAAAGTGAAACGCCACGTCCTGCCGCTCTTCGTGATCATGTTCATCGTCAACTACATTGACCGGGTGAACATCGGTTTCGTCCGCACCCACATGGAAACCGATCTGGGCATCGGTGCCGCCGCTTACGGCTTCGGCGCAGGCCTGTTTTTTATTGGTTACGCATTGTTCGAAGTCCCTTCCAACATGCTCCTGCAGAAAGTCGGCGCGCGCATCTGGCTGACCCGCATCATGTTCACCTGGGGCGTGGTTGCCGCCTGCATGGCGTTCATCCAAAACGAAACCCACTTCTACATTCTGCGTTTCCTGCTCGGTGTCGCCGAGGCCGGGTTCTTTCCCGGGGTAATTTATTACTTCACCCGCTGGCTGCCCGGGGTGGAACGCGGTAAAGCGATTGCCATTTTTCTCAGCGGCTCGGCGATAGCCTCGCTGATCTCCGGCCCGCTGTCCGGCCTGCTCCTGCAGATCAACGGACTGGGCATGCACGGCTGGCAGTGGATGTACTTCATCGAGGGGATGTTCTCGGTGTGTCTGTGCGTCTTCGTCTGGTTCTGGCTCGACGCCAAACCCCACGACGCGAAATGGCTGACCCGCGCTGAGCAGGATGCGCTGGTAACGGCCATCGACGACGAACAAAAGGCGCGCGAGGCAGCCTCACCGATTCGCCCTTCGCTGGGAAAACTGCTCAAGGACCGGCAGATCATTCTGTTCTGCCTGATCTACTTCTTTATCCAGCTGACGATCTACGCTGCGACCTTCTGGCTGCCGAGCATCATCAAGAAGATGGGCGAACTCAGCGACGTGCAGGTCGGCCTGTTCAATTCCATTCCGTGGTTGCTGTCGATCGTTGGCATGTACGCTTTCGCCTCACTGTCGGCAAAGTGGAAGCATCAACAAGCGTGGGTCGCCACGGCCCTGTTGATCGCGGCGGCGGGGATGTTCATGTCCACCACCGGCGGGCCGATCTTCGCCTTTGTCGCCATCTGTTTTGCGGCGCTGGGTTTCAAATCCGCCTCGTCGCTGTTCTGGCCGATTCCCCAGGCGTACCTGGATGCGCGCATCGCGGCGGCAGTGATTGCGCTGATCAACTCGGTCGGCAACCTCGGCGGTTTCGTCGCGCCCACCACGTTCGGTCTGCTCGAAGAACACACCGGCTCGATTCAGGGCGGCCTGTATGGCCTGGCCGCCACGTCGATCATCGCCGCAATCATCGTCTTCGCCGCACGCACCACGCCCAAACCCGCGACTGAAATCGCGACGGCCGACGCCGCGCCGAAACACGCCTGACTTCGTCTTGATAAGGAAAACAAAAATGACTGCTCACGATACCGCCAAAGCCCCGATCATCACCGAGATGCAAGTCATTCCGGTGGCTGGCCACGACGGCATGCTGCTCAACCTGAGCGGCGCCCACGGGCCGTTTTTCACCCGCAACATCGTCATCCTCAAGGACAACGCCGGCCACACCGGTGTGGGCGAAGTGCCCGGTGGCGAGCGCATTCGCCAGACCCTGGAAGACGCGCGCAATCTCGTCATCGGCAGCCCGATCGGCACGTATCAGAAGATTCTCAATCAGGTTCGCCAGACCTTCGCCGACCGCGATGCCGGTGGCCGTGGCCTGCAAACCTTCGACTTGCGCATCACCATCCATGCAGTCGCCGGCCTTGAAGCCGCCCTGCTTGACTTGCTCGGCCAACACCTCGACGTGCCGGTGGCGGCGCTGCTCGGGGAAGGTCAGCAACGCGATGAAGTGAAGATGCTGGGCTATCTGTTCTACGTCGGCGATCAGCGTGAAACCGACCTCGCTTATCGCAGTGAACCGGATGCCGACAACGACTGGTTCCGCGTGCGTCATGAAAAAGCCATGACCGCCGAAGCGGTTGTCCGTCTGGCCGAGGCGGCTCACGCCAAGTACGGTTTCAAGGACTTCAAACTCAAGGGCGGCGTGCTCAGCGGTGATGCCGAAATCGAGGCGGTGACCGCACTGGCCGAGCGCTTCCCGGACGCGCGGATCACCCTGGATCCGAACGGCGCCTGGTCATTGAAAGAGGCGATCCGCCTGTGCCGCGATCAGCACCACGTTCTCGCTTATGCCGAAGACCCGTGCGGTGCGGAAAATGGTTATTCCGGTCGCGAAGTCATGGCTGAATTCCGCCGCGCCACCGGACTGAAAACCGCCACCAACATGATCGCCACCGACTGGCGCGAAATGGGCCACGCGATACAGTTGCAGTCGGTGGACATTCCGCTGGCCGACCCGCATTTCTGGACCCTGCAGGGCTCAGTGCGCGTCGCGCAAATGTGCCATGAATGGGGCCTGACCTGGGGCTCGCACTCCAACAACCATTTCGATATTTCCCTGGCCATGTTTACCCATGTCGCCGCCGCCGCACCGGGCGACATCACCGCCATCGACACCCACTGGATCTGGCAGGACGGCCAGCGCCTGACCAAGGCGCCGCTGCAAATCGTCGACGGCTGCGTGCAGGTGCCGAAGAAACCGGGACTGGGTGTGGAGATCGACATGGATCAGGTGGCCAAGGCCCACGAACTCTACAAAGGCATGGGCCTGGGGGCGCGGGACGACAGCGTGGCGATGCAGTTCCTGATTCCAGGGTGGAAATTCGATAACAAGCGCCCGTGTCTGGTGCGTTGAGTCAGTAGCCTGCTGACTTCAACTGTGGGAGCGAGCCTGCTCGCGAAGGCGTCAGGTCAGTTGATATTGCTGTTGCTGACACACCGCTTTCGCGAGCAGGCTCGCTCCCACAGGGGGGTCAGCCAGAGATTTCCACCAGCCACTCCTTGAATGCTTTCATCGCCGCTGATTCCGGGCGCGACTGCAATCGTGTCAGCCAGTAACTGCCGGTGGTGATTTCAATTGCAAATGGCTGCCGGATCGCATCCGCCGCCAGTTGCCGGGCGAACATCAGCGGCGGTGCCAGCGCTACCCCGCCGCCCTGCAACGCCACTTCCATCATCGCCAGCGACGAATCAAAAACGATGCTCTGCGGCGGTGCTGCCTGCGTCGCCAAGCCTGCGGCGCGAAACCATTCCGGCCATTCATCGATGCGATACGAACGCAACAACGTCTGCTGCAGCAGATCGCCCGGTGAGCGCAGTTGCCGAGCAATTTCGGGCACGCACAACACCGACAGCGGCGCTTCGAGCAAGCGTGTCGCCTCGATGCCATGCCACGCCCCGGCGCCAAAGCGAATCGCGTAATCCAGCCCTTCTGCCGCCACATCCACCCGGTTGTTATGGGTCGAGAGGCGTAAATCTACCAGCGGATGTTTCGCCCGAAAGTCCGCCAGCCTCGGCAACAGCCAACCCACGGCAAACGTGCCCACCGCGCCGACGGTCAACGTTTCGCGATACTGCCCCCCGGCCAGGCGTTCGAGCACCTGCGCAATGTGATCGAATGAAGTACTGAGCACCGGCAGCAACGTCTCCCCTTCACTGGTCAGCAACAGCCCACGGGGCAGACGTTTGAACAGCGTGAGGTTAAGTTGCGCTTCGAGGCTTTTGACCTGATGGCTCACGGCAGCTTGCGTCACGCACAACTCCACGGCAGCGCGAGTGAAGCTCAGATGACGCGCCGACGCCTCGAAAGCACGCAGAGCGTTGAGCGGCAGTTGCGGTCGAATCATGCGCTGTCCCAAAATTTTCTAATGGCTCGTGCGAGATTTCATCGTTTGTCGAATGAGGCCGGCGTGCCTAAATTAGCCGCGCTGATCAGCCGACCGATGAAAAATCACCCGCAGTGTAGCGGGATACAACAATCGACACTCATGGAGAGTGATTCAATCATGTGTTCCTTCAAGCCGAGCAAGGTCTTTTCCTACAGCGCTTTCGCGGTATTCTTCAGCAGCGCTGCCTGCCATGCCGCCACCCCCACGGAGGCGCAATTGCAGGCCCTAGTTACGCAAGCCGTGACCCCGGCCATTCAACAAAACAACATCCAGGGCCTGACAGTGGCGCTCACCCTGAACGGCCAGGCGCATTACTTTAACTACGGAATCGCCGCCAAAGATACCGGGCAAAAGGTCAGCGAAAACACCCTTTTCGAAGTCGGCTCTGTGAGCAAAACCTTCACCGCCACCCTCGCAGGTTTAGCGCAAGCTACAGGCCGACTCGACCTGTCGAGCAAGGCCAGCGAGCTTTGGCCGGAACTCAAAGGCAGCGCATTCGACGACATTAGCGTGCTGCAACTGGGCACCTACAGCGCCGGTGGACTGCCGCTGCAATTCCCCGCTCAAGCGGATTCTTCCGACAAGATGCTCGCCTATTACCAGCAGTGGAAACCGCAGTTTCCGGCCGGCAGCCATCGTCTGTACTCCAACCCGAGCCTGGGTTTGTTCGGCTACCTGACGGCGAAAAGCCTCGGCCAGCCCTTCGATCAGGCGATGACGCAAACCCTGCTGCCGAAACTCGGCTTGCAGCACACTTTTCTCTCCGTGCCGCAAGCGCAATCAAAGCTCTACGCCCAAGGCTACGACAGCGCCGACCAACCGGTGCGCGTCAGCCCTGGCGCACTCGACGCCGAAGCCTACGGCATCAAAACCAGCGCCGCCGACCTGCTGCGTTACGTCCAGGCCCAACTGAAACCGGCCGGCCTTGCGCCCGACCTGCAAAAAGCCATCGCCAACACCCACACCGGCTACTACCGCGTCGGCGACATGACGCAGGGCCTGGGCTGGGAGCGCTACGACTACCCGATCAGTCTGGCAAAGCTGCAGAACGGCAACTCGACACCCATGGCCATGGAACCGCTTAAAGTCGACTGGCTGACCCCGCCGCAACCTGAACCGGCCAACGTGCTGTTCAACAAAACCGGCTCCACGCGCGGCTTTGGCGCGTACGTGGCGTTCGTGCCGTCGCGGGACGTGGGTATCGTGATTCTCGCCAACAAGAACTACCCGAATGCTGAGCGGGTCAAGATTGCGCATACGATCCTGAGTGCCTTGGCGGATTGAAAGCAAAAGATTGCAGTGTCATGCAGCGCCTGCGGGATCGGTTTTTCACTCGATACAGGAATTGTTGAAAGCTGCGATTTTTGCATCTCGGTAGCCAACAAAAAGGGGCGAGAAGATCAATCTTCTCGCCCCTTTCATTTGCATGGCATTGATAACGGCCAATCAATCATCCGGCATTTGCGGCGGCTTGCCCGGTTTCGCTGGTTTGCTCGGCTTGGTCCCCTTCGCGCCTTTGGCCGGTTCCGGCTCGGTGGCGGCGGGTGTTTGCGCGGCGGCGGCAGCGGCGGCTTCTTTTTCGGCCATCGGCATGGCGTCGATGGTTTCGAAGATTTTTGCAAGGTCCATTGCCTTGGCTTCGTCACCCGATGCGGACAGTTTGGTTTCGCCGTCCTTGCCCACCAAAAACACTTTCGGATACGCCCCTGCGCCCAGCTTCAGCGAACGCAGCAACGCCATGGTGTCCTGCTGGCCCATGTCCTTGCCGTCGAGTTGGCCCGACATGCTGAGAATGGTGTAGACCTTGATGTTGCGGTCGGCGACGCCTTTCTTGTTGGCCGGATCCTCCAGTGATTTTTTCAGGCTCACCCACACCGGATCGACGGTGCTTTGCGCGATCACGATCAGCGGGCGGGCGCGACCGATGTCCCCGGCCAAAGGTGAGTCGCTGTCGGCGGCGAACACGGGGCCGGCCACCGCCAGCAAGAATGTCAGGGTCAGGGACCTGATGAGCATGCGCATCTCCTTTTAATATCCACGCACTACTGATTGCGCATCGTGGCGATTGTTCCGGGGGCATGTGGCGAAAAGGCATTGCCCTGTCAGAAGCTTAGGTCAGGGAGAACTTTGCGCAACATGCTGGAGCGATCGCTGCGCAGATTTGATTACCGGTTATGAGCGCATTAGGGTAGCCGCTCTGCCAACGAATTGGAGTTCACTCACATGTACATTGACTACCTGTGCGATCACCCCGAATTTATCGAAGAACTGGCTACCCTGAACTTCAAGGAATGGGGCGAATTTCGCCCTGGGCAAACTGTCGAGGATCGCATCGAGCACATGCGTGAGTCCTGCGGCAAAGGTGCGATTCCGAGCGTGGTGGTAGCACTTGACGGTTCACGTCTGCTGGGCGGTGCCCTGCTCATCGAAAGCGATCTGAAGCTACGGCCGAACCTGACGCCGTGGCTGGCGGGCGTTTATGTCAAGGCTGAGGAGCGTGGACGCGGGATCGCTTCGCAACTGGTTATGCGCGTGGTTGAAGAAGCACAAAAGCTGGGCGTACCTGAGCTATATCTCTATACCGACACTTCGCAGTCGCTGTATGCGCGACTGGGTTGGCAAGTGGTCGAGGAGCTGATGTACGAAGAGCTCCCAGTGGTGGTGATGAAATACGTCATTCGCAACTGACTCAGAACGCCAGCTTGTAACCGATCAACACCAGCATCGTTGCCAGGCACGGGCGCAGCACTTCATCGGAGATGCGCCCGGTCAGGTGGCTGCCGAGCCAGATGCCTGGCAACGAGCCGACCAGCAAAAAGCCCAATACACCCCAGTCCATATTGCCCATGCTCGCGTGCCCAAGGCCTGCGACCAGCGTGAGTGGTACGGCGTGGGCGATTTCGGTGCCGACCAGACGGCGGGTTGGCAACAGCGGGTACAGAATGAACAAGGCGACGGTGCCCAGTGCGCCTGCGCCGATCGAGGTCAGGGCGACCATGGTGCCGAGAATCAGACCGGTGATTACGGTCATGACATTGAGGCGTGGCCCGCTCGGGTTGTAGTTGCCGCCCGCGCGCTTGTGGGCGAATTCGAGCAAGCGCTTCTTGAAGAAAATCGCCAGCGCCGTGGCGAACAGCACAAAGCCCAGCGCCTGTTTGATGATGGCGTTCATCGCATCGGGTGCGGTGTGCAGGGTGCTGAGGAACCACAGGGTCATGGCCACCGCTGGCACGCTGCCAAGGGTCAGCCAACCGGTGATGGCCCAATCGATGTTCTTGTTCTTTTTATGAACGAGGACGCCGCTGGATTTGGTGATGGCCGCGTACAACAGGTCTGTGCCCACTGCCGTTGCAGGGTTGATGCCGAACCACAGCAGGATCGGTGTCATCAACGACCCGCCACCGACACCGGTCATGCCAACGATAAACCCCACCACCAGCCCGGCAATCACCAGGCCGAAATTTGCCAATTCCATTAAACCGTCCAGAAAAACGACAGGAAAATCTGGCCCGCAGCATAGCGATTTTTCTTATAACCACATATATCGATGCGGTCTATCGTTATGCCATATCTTTAAAAATCAATGCACCCGCCGTCCCGGTTTGAAGCTGTGGTTTTTGTTGATCCACACCGTGGCCAGTGCAATGAGGGAAAGAATCAGCAGCGCCCATGGAAACGACATCGCCCCCGCCCGGTCCAGCAGCAAGCCGCCAAACAAGCCACCGCCAGCAATCGCCACGTTCCACGACGTGGTCAACATCGCCTGGACGACATCGACGTGCTCACCAGCCGAATCCGCCGCCGAGGTCAGCAGCAAGGTGGCCGAGCCGCCGAATGACAAACCCCACACGGCCATGCAGACATAAATCAGCATGGGCGAAGGCGCAGCGAGCGCGAGAACCAGCGCGGTGAGCGCGAACACACCCAGACTGATCAGCGTCAGCCAGCGCAACCAGCGATCCACCAGCAGGCCGATGATCCAGATCCCAGCCAGCGAACACAGGCCAAACACCAGCAGCACCAGATCCACCCGCTCAGCCAGACCGGCCTGCATCAGAAACGGTGCGATGTAGGTGTAAAGAATGTTGTGCCCGAGCATCCACGTCAGCACCACGAACAGCACTGGGCGCACACCCGGCAAGCGCAACGATTGCAGCAGCGGCAAACGCTCGGTACCGGTTTGCCCCGGACGATCCGGTACCGCAATGACAATCCATGCAGCCAATACCAGCGCCAGCGCCGACATGATGCCGAACGAGGCACGCCAGCCGATCAGATTGCCCAGCCATGTTCCCGCCGGCGTGCCCAGCGACAGTGCCACCGGCGTGCCAAGCATGGCGATCGCCAGCGCCCGCCCCTGCTGATGCACCGGGACGATGCCCCGTGCGTAACCGGCCATGATCCCCCACGACAACCCCGCCGCCATCCCGGCGAGAAATCGCGAAGCCAGCGTCAGACCGTAATGACTGGAAAACGTGGTGACGGTGTTGAACAGCAAAAAACCGCCCACCGTCATCAGCAACACCCGTCGCCGTGGCCAGCGACGGGTGGCCACGGTCAGCGGGATCGCCGCAACAATCGAGCCCAGCGCATACAGGGTCACCAGTTGCCCGGCGAACACTTCGCTGACGTTCAGGCCGGCGCCGATTTGCGGTAAAAGCCCGGCGGGCAAGGTTTCGGTGAGGATGGCGATGAAGCCGGTCATGGCGAACGCGAGCAACGCGGCATAGGGCAGCCTGTCGGCGCGAGCGGTGTGATCAACGCGGCTGTAATCGGCGCTTGCAGGATCGGTCATGACAGGTGCAGCTCCATTTGGATCAATCGAGGCTGCGGATTGTATACAAATATTAGCTCGCGCATGCGATCGACGGTTTTTATTGCACCGGCAAAAAATTCAAAAACAGAAGGCTCTGCGCATAGTTCAAGCCGATCCTTCGATAGCGCTCGTCCAGCATCTGCGTGAGCAAATCCAGGCGCGCAACGACTTTGCTGAACTCGGTGGCGAAGCTCAGGTTGGTGCCCTCTTCGGAAATCTCGTTGGAGAACAACAGCGGCTGGCCTTCCTTGTTCTGTCGTTGCGACAGAATCCACATGGCCTTTTCGATGTTGCGCGCGGCGTTGTGCACGAAGGTCGGGTTGATCGCATCGGTCATGTAGAACTCGGTGCGGTTGCCATGTGCCGTGACCAGCATGCTGCCGATCGCATAGATGAAGGCGCCGACACGGTCACCGAGGAATTCCGGGCTCATGGCATAGCTCAGCGCCGCCAGATCCTTGCGCCCGCCCAGCACCGGCAACGGCTGCTGTTGCTCGACGGCCAGGCGCACCTGTTTCACCGCAGTGTTGATGTTGAGGAAACCGGATTTGCGCAGCTCTTCCGGGTTGCGCAGGTAGAGCTTGCCCATCAGCCGATAAAGGCTGTCGAGGTTGTCGCGCATGGCCAGGGTCGCCATGCGGTCAACACTGGTCTGCAGGAATTCCTGCGGCTGCCCTTCACGCATTTGATTGATGAAACCATTGCCGTTCTGGTGGCTGCAGCCGTTTAACAAAAATGAGGACAGGAAGGCCAGCAGCAGACAGGGGCGGCGGAAAGCGGCGGTAATCAGGGCAACAACACTCGGCATGAATTCTCGGACAGGCACGTTCCTGTGCGGCGGGAGTCACCGCATCCTGGCCATGGATAGAGCCACCGATTGCGAAAAAGTGCAGTGTCGGGGCGATTAACCGACCTTCGGCTCTTTGCCAGACAGCAATTAGTCGGACTTTATATTTGCGTTGACAGGTAAATCCGCTATAAATCTCCTGCGAGATATTCAATAGCCTGACTAATTACGAATTCTGAGAACAACAACAAAAAGGAAGGTCAACATGCTTCAATCACGTCACATGCTCTCCGGCCTCGGACTGTCCCTCATGATCACGACCCTTTGCGCCAACGCGGCGGGCCTGTCCGCTGAACACAAAGCCTTCGGCAAAACCAATGACGGCACGCCCGTCGAGCAATACATCCTGCGCAACAGCCACGGCATGCAAGCCACCGTCATCACTTACGGCGCGACCCTGCAAGCGCTGAAAGTTGCCGACAAGCACGGCAAGTTCGACGACGTGGTGCTGGGTTTCGATGATGTGCAGGGCTACCAGAAAGGCACCGCCTACTTTGGCGCGACCATTGGCCGCTTCGGCAATCGCCTCGCCGACGGTGCCTTTAAACTCGACGGCAAGCGCTATCAAGTGCCACAGAATGACAAGACCAATTCTCTGCATGGCGGCACTCAGGGCTTCGACAAGAAGGTCTGGAAAGCGCAGGAAACCAGGGACAAGGATTCGGTCGGCGTGACCCTGACTTATTTGTCGGCTGACGGAGAAATGGGCTTTCCCGGCAATCTGACCACCGAAGTGACCTATCGCCTGACCGACAACAACGAACTGCGCATCGACTACAAGGCCAGCACTGACAAACCCACCGTGCTCAACCTGACCAACCACAGCTACTTCAACCTTGCCGGCGCCGGCAATGGTGACATTCTCAAGCAGGTCGCCACGCTGAACGCCAGCCATTACACGCCGGTGACGGCCAAGCTGATCCCGACCGGAGAGCTGGCGCCCGTGGCGGGCACGCCGATGGATTTCACCAAACCGACCGCGATCGGCACGCATATCAAGGCTGACCATCCGCAGCTGAAATTCGCCGAGCCGAAACAGGGCGGGTTCGACTTCAACTGGGCGCTGAACACCAAAGGCGATATCAGCGAAATCGCCACTGAAGTCAGCGACCCGCAATCGGGGCGCACGCTCCAGCTCTTTACCACCGAGCCGGGCGTGCAGTTCTACACCAGCAACTTCCTCGACGGCACGGTCAAGGGCAAGGGTGGCAAGGTCTATCCGCACTGGGGCGCGTTTACCCTCGAAACCCAGCACTACCCGGACTCGCCGAACCAGCCGAACTTCCCGAGCACACGTCTTGATCCAGGGCAGACCTATGCCCACAGCGTGATCCTGAAGTTCACCGCAAAATAACCCGCCATCGCGGCCCCCTGTGGCGAGGGAGCTTGCTCCCTCGCCACAGGTTCTTCAGCAAGCCGACATTCTTCATCCGGGAACCCTTTGACTATCCTGCTGCCCATTAAAGACATCGACTCTTTCAGCCAGGAGGTTTGAATGCGTACCCTTGAGTTGGCCGGCGTGCAGGTTCCAGTCATCGGTCAGGGCACCTGGAACATGGGCGAGGATCGCTCGGCGCACAACCGGGAAGTGGCCGCGCTGCGCACGGGCATCGAGCTGGGCATGACGTTGATCGACACCGCCGAAATGTACGCCGAGGGCGGCGCCGAGACCGTGGTCGGCGAAGCCATCGCCGGTCAGCGCGACAAGGTGTTTCTGGTCAGCAAGGTCTACCCGCACAACGCCAGCCACAAAGGTATCCCGCAAGCCTGCGAGCGCAGCCTGCGCCGGCTCGACACCGATTACATCGATCTGTATCTGTTGCACTGGCGCGGTCAGCACCCGCTGGAGGAAACGGTCGAAGCCTTCGAGCGCTTGCGCGAGGACGGCAAGATCGGCCGGTGGGGCGTGTCGAACTTCGATGTCGATGACCTTGAAGAACTGGCCTCCCCCGCCTGTGCCACCAACCAGGTTCTGTACAACCTCGAAGAGCGCGGCATCGAATTCGATCTGCTGCCGTGGTGCCAACAGCACCGCATGCCACTCATGGCTTACTGCCCGATCGGCCAGGGCGGCGCGATGCTGGCAGAGCCGGTTCTGAAAGAGATCGCCACCCGTCACAACGCCACCCCGGCACAGATTTCCCTGGCGTGGATTCTGCGAAATGATGGTGTGATTGCAATTCCCAAGGCTGTGCGCCCGGAGCATGTGCAACTCAATGCTCAAGCCGCACAGCTGCAACTGGACGCCGGGGATCTGGCGGCGCTGGACCAGGTATTTCAAGCGCCTCAACGCAAGCAGCGGCTGGCCATGGTCTGAGCTGTCGACTGCGAGGGCTTCGCAATGAGAAGCACAGATTTGCACGACCCGTTCAACCTGCAACGCTTCGTCGAGGCTCAGGACCCGGTGTTCGAACGGGTCCAGCGTGAACTCGTCGCGGGCCGCAAGCGCAGCCACTGGATGTGGTTTGTCTTTCCTCAGTTCGCCGGGTTGGGCGGCAGCGAAATGGCCCGGCGCTTTGCCATTGGCTCGGCCGAGGAAGCCGAGGCGTATCTGGCGCACGGTGTGCTCGGTGCGCGTCTACGCACCTGCACGCAGTGGGTGCTGAACGTGCCACAGCGCTCGATCGCCGAGATTTTCGGCCACCCCGACGACCTCAAATTCCATTCTTCAATGACCTTGTTCGCCCAGTTCAGCGCCGAAGACAGCCTCTTCAACCAGGCGCTGGAGCACTATTTCCACAGCATTCCCGATGAGTGGACGCTGCAACTGCTCGACTCAAAACAGGCCCAGTTGCCCACCGATCAGGGTTGAAAAATCGTCGTCGACAAACGGCAGAATCGCATCCGCCACCGGCTGCAGTTGGCGGGTGATGTAATGGTCGTAATCGATCGCGGCGCGGCGTACTTCCATTGGCTCGGGGCCGGCCAGCGTGATGACGTAGCTGATCCAGCCGCCGTTCTGATATTGCCGGGGCCGACCGTGTTGTGCGTTGTAGTCATCGGCCAGCCGCGCCGCGCGCACATGCGGCGGCACGTTGCGTTCGTAGTCGTCGAGGGTGCGGCGCAGACGTTTGCGGTAGACCAGTCGATCGTCGAACTCCCCGGCGAGGGTCTTGCGCACGTAGTCGCGCACGTAATCCTGATAAGGCTGGCGCTGGAAAATCCGTTCGTACAGCTCCTGCTGGAACTGCCGGGCCAGCAGTGACCAGTCGGTGCGCACGGTTTCAAGGCCTTTGTAGACCATTTCTTCGCGGCCATCGGCGCGGGTGACGAGGCCGGCGTAGCGCTTCTTGCTGCCCTCTTCCGCACCGCGAATCGTCGGCATCAGAAAGCGTTTGTAGTGAATTTCGAACTGTAATTCCAGCGCGCTTTCCAGCCCGAATTCCTCGCGGACATGTTCGCGCCACCAATCATTGACGTGCTTGACCAGCGCGTGGCCGATCTGCGCCGCCTCCTCCTGATCGTGCAGCCGGCGCAGCCAGACGAAGGTTGAGTCGGTGTCGCCGTAGATCACCGCGTGGCCCTGTTCTTCGATCAACTGGCGGGTGCGCAGCATGATTTCATGACCACGCAGGGTGATCGACGAGGCCAGTCGCGTATCGAAGAAACGGCAACCGCTGGAACCGAGCACGCCGTAGAAGGCGTTCATGATGATTTTCAGCGCCTGGGACAGCGGCGCGTTGTGCTCGCGCTTGGCGGTCTCGCGACCTTCGGCCACGCGCGACACAATAGAGGGCAAACAATGCCGGGTCCGCGAAAAACGCGCGCCCCGGAAGCCCGGCACGGAGTCGGCGTCATCCGGATGCAGCAGGCCTTCGATCAAGCCCACCGGATCAATCAGGAAGGTGCGAATGATCGACGGGTAAAGGCTTTTATAATCGAGCACCAGAACCGACTCGTATAAACCCGGTCGCGAATCCATGACGAACCCGCCGGGGCTTGCCTGCGGTGGGTTGGTGCCCAAGTTGGGCGCAACAAAGCCCTGGCGGTGCATCAGCGGCATGTACAAGTGCGTGAACGCGGCGACTGAACCGCCGCTGCGGTCGGCCGGCAGGCCGGTGACGCTGGCGCGCTCGAGCAAGAAGGTCAGCAGCTCGGTCTTGGCGAAAATCCGCGTGACCAGCTCGCAGTCCTTGAGGTTGTATTTGGCCAGCGCCGGTTTGTCTTCGGCGAACATGCGGTTGATCTCGTCCATGCGCTGGTACGGATTGTCGATGGCCTTGCCTTCGCCGAGCAGCGTCCGCGCGACGTTTTCCAGACTGAACGAGGGAAAACTCCAGGTCGCCGAGCGCAAAGACTCGATGCCATCGATGATCAACCGCCCCGCTGCCGAAGCGAAATAGTGATTGCGGCTGCCGTGTTCGCGCCACTGCATTTCCTCTCCGCCGCGACCGATTTTCAACGGCACGCCAAGGCGCCGGGCGTGTTCGTGAAGGATGCGCAGATCGAACTGCACGACGTTCCAGCCAATGATCGCGTCCGGGTCATGGCGGGCGAACCAGTCGTTGAATTTTTTCAGGATGACCGTGCGCGAATCGCAGTACTCCAGGTCGAAATCGACAATGCTGGCATCGCCGTTCGCGGCGCCGAGCATGTACACCTGACGTTCGCCGCAGCCTTCCAGCGCAATCGAATACAGTTCGCCGTTTTCGGTGGTTTCGATGTCGAGCGAGACCAGACGCAGTGTCGGCCGGTAACCGGGGTCGGGTTTCAGATGGGCGTTGAGCAACACGCCCTCGGCATCCGGCGTCCCGCTGAACAACACAGGCGCGGTGATGAAACGCTCCATCAGGTAGCGTTCCGGCGGACGCACGTCGGCTTCAAAAACATCGACGCCGGCGCGGTTGAGCGCAGTTTCCAGGCGCATCAACTGGCCGTGCTGCTGGCAATAGAGACCGAGCACCGGGCGATGCTCGAAATCCAGCAAAGCCAACGGGCGCAGTTCGACATTCTTTTCGTCACGCAACAGACGTTCGGCCGCTTCCCGCTGTTCGGCCGGGATAAACGCCACGGATGGCTGATGCGCCAGACGCACCCGACGCGGCCCGGCGTCCGTCGCCAGCCAGAACTCGACTTCGGTGCCGGCCGGCGTATCGCGCCAATGCCGGGTCAGGACGAAGCCTTGCTGTAAATCCACCACTGCGACCTCGAAAATTGAAACTGTCGGGCATTCTACGCGGCATTCGACAATTGGGTGGCGCACGCAGCGCGCTCGGCAAAAGCGTGACACCTGTCAGAGTTGACAGGTTACATCCGTTGCAAGTGTTGTTAGGTTTTCCTATACCTCCTTGCGCCGCTTGGTTCCGAAGGAAATGGGATGGATATCTCCGTACATTGGCGAACCCCCTCAGTCAGCGTGAATGACGGCCGCGGCCTTCCCGTTCGTCAGATTGCCTATTTGCGAAGCGTACCAGGGGCGACCGTACAGTCGTTGATCACCCGGCAACGTTACGATGTCGCTGGCAGGCCGATAGAGCATTGGGATCCACGTCTTTTCGGGACTGCACCCAAACCCAATCTGACGACCATCCACGGACTGGCCGGGCAGGCACTCCACACCGACAGTGTTGATTCCGGTTGGCGTCTGAGTCTGCCAGGTTTGGCTGGGGAGGTTGTCAGGCGATGGGATGCCCGAGGCAATCGCTGGAGCAACTACTACGACCGGCTTTTGCGCGTGTTGAGTATCAAGTTAAACGACAACACCGCTCTGGAAGCCCTGACCTACGGCCAAGGCGATGCAGATCCCGGAAACAACCTGCGTGGAAAGGTACTGCGCAAAGTCGAAGCTTCGGGCTCACTGGACTATGCCTCGTTCAGCCTTGGTGGTCTTCCCTTTGAGGAAACCCGCACGCTGTTCGATGGCAACAGCTACACCACACAATGGCGCTATGGGGCCAACAGCAACGCACTGAGTCAAAAAGACGCTGCCCTGCATGAGCAATTCTCAAGCTACAACGTCGCCGGACAACTCCAGCGGATAGCCCTGAAAATCAACGGCGACGAAGCGCAAAAGGACATCCTTACACAAGCCTGCTACAACGCCGAAGGCCAGAAAATCGAACAAACGCTGCGCAATGGTGTGGTCTGCAACTGGATCTACGATCCCGCCAGCGGTCGCCTGGATAAAATCAAAGCCGGCGTACCGGGCCAGGCACTGCGCCAACATCTACAGTACGTTTACGACAATTTCGGAAACGTCGTGAGTATCGTGGACCACGCGTTCAAATCAGTTTTTTTTGCTAATCAGTTCATCGATGGCAAGCGCGACTTCAGCTATGACTCGCTGTACCGTTTGACCCGCGCAACCGGTCATGACGCGCCGCCGCCGAGTAATATGCCGGGCCGTCCATTACCAAGCGATCCCCATAACCTTCTCAATTACACGCAGACCTACCAATACGACATCGCAAACAACCTGATCGAACTGGTGCATGCCCGAGCAATAGGCGGCTACACACAACGCACGTTCATTGACCCGAACAGCAACCGTGGGGTGCGTTGGAGCGAAGGTGACGAGCCGCCGGACTTCTCCACCCACTTCGATGCGCATGGCAACCTGCAAGCCTTGCTGCCGGGCCAAGGTCTGCAGTGGAATGTTCTGGATGAATTGACCTCAGTCACGCTAATCGAGCGCGAAGCGGCGATTCCCGATCAGGAAACCTACCGCTACAGCGGTGGTGCCCGTGTTTACAAACATCACGAAACTCAAGGATCCACCACGACTCATTTTCAGCAAGTGCGTTACCTGCCAGGGCTGGAGATACGCACACGCGATACAGGTGAGCAGCTACATGTCATCACGTTGCCGACGACGATAGGCAATATCCGCTGCCTGCACTGGCGAACTGGCCGCCCGGAAGGAATCGTCAACGATCAACTGCGTTATTGCCTTGTAGACAGTCAGAGTTCCAGCCTGATCGAACTCGACCAGAGCGCCAGGGTGATCAGCCATGAGCACTATTATCCGTTCGGCGGCACAGCCTCACTGGCCGCGAATTCGGAGCTTGAAGTCAGCTACAAGACCATTCGTTATTCGGGCAAGGAACTGGATGACACTGGACTTTATTATTACGGGCGACGTTATTACGCCCCATGGCTGCAGCGCTGGCTCAGCACCGATCCGGCGGGTGCGCTGGATGGGTGGAACCTGTATTCGATGGTGGGGAATAACCCGGTGAGTTTTGTTGACGAACTGGGCCTGACTAAAGAACTGGCGGGCATATCCAAAGCAAGTGTTCAATCCAAGCACGAGGCAGGAAAGGCACTTGGGAATATAAAAGTCGCCAAGCATGCGGCCTACATAAAGGAGAACCCTGATGCCAGATTTGCAAAAAGCTACAAGAATAAAACCGCCATTGCCATATCGGCAGCCTCTTTCCCCACATCCGAAGGCGGCGAAATTATTATCGAGGGTACTATCAACATCCCATCTCGCGGAAAAGAGCTTACCTCAACAGATCATGGCATCCGCGTGATCAGAGACATCAATCATAGTATCGCCGGCCCCTCTGATTTCGGGGTCTACGAAATTACTGATTCCAAAAAATACGAAACACAATTGGATAGTCGTTATAAATCCCGACTTACTGATGAAACAGTAGCCGTGAAGATTTACAACATTAATAGCCGTGGCCAACGGCCTGAACCTTCAAATCTAAAAGACTTGCGTCAGGAAACTAATTTCACACAGCGCCGCCAAGAATCCAAAGATCGTCAGGCCGCTCACGAAAAAGCAAGCGGATACTTGTTCCCAGTGAGTGCCGGTGAGCCGGGTGCTCATGCGGAAGTACAAATAGGCGACCTTGCAATGGTTCTCCAGGCATCATTGGGTATTCCAGTCGACCCGTCACAGATATCAATCATAACCCACCAACTACAGAACGTTGACTACGTGAAGGAGTTTCCAGCTTGCTACAACTGCAACGGACTATTGGTTGCCACACACGAAAACACCGTTAAACCGTTCAACGTAATATCGGAGCCGGATGTTTCCACCGTACTCACTTACGCCAATTGGAAAGAACACCTGATTCATAGCGCTATTGAGAGAACATTCAAATAGAGGATTTAAAGCCGGCCTGCTCCAAACAACAGGCCGGCTTTTTTAGCTAAACACCTATTCCTTCGTCAACAGACCTTGCGTCAATGTTTTCAGCAGTGCTTTGCGTTCTTCGGCTAACCTGACCAGTTCAACCCCATACTCTTTTCCTGAGATACTGCCTGCCAAATGCATATCAAACAGTTCAGCTGCCTTTGCGCTGTACTCTCTCGAATTCCGTTCAACCTCCTGCGTATACCTACCCTTCAGGTACTTGCGCCAGAATTTCTGTTCGATCATCCGATTGACCACCCCCTCACCCGCCTCGAGTGACAATACCGTTTGATAAGCTTCGTCGATCTTCACCTCACTGACTCCAGCGATGCCGCGAAACAACATGCCGCGCGACTGCCACGGCAACTCCAGCCTATCGGCCAGCCCGGTCTGAAATGCCAGATAGACTTCCACTTCATCAATGCTGCCCGTAAGTTCGCCGTCCTCATCGAGTGCAATAAAAGTTTCACCGGCCTCCAGGCGGGTCTGGATGTTGGCGCGGGCAATGTCATTGACCATGTCCAGGCGAGATTTGCCCTTCGCCAATCGCACCAGACTGAACTCGACCTGCTCGGCGCTGCCGGCCAGCCAAGCTTCATGAATCAGAACCTTGATCCCCATTTCATTGAAAATCTGTGCCCCGGCGTCCGCGCAGGACTCAGGATTACTGGCCATGCGGAACAACTCTTCACGCAATGGCGTGTTCATTGTCGCGGCATCCAGCATTCGCCACACCCGCTCGGTCAGCGCCGGACGCGCTTCCTCTGCAATGTAGTCTGCCGATTCGGCGACTTTTTCCAGCACTTCAAAAAAACCCTGGGAATCAGGCTCGTGCTCCAATTCATCCCACAGGGTTTGCTTGCGCTGACGCGGCTCGCCCGTGACGCCCTCGAGCCAATGCACACTGGTCTGCTCGCCCTTTGGCGGATAGCTACGAGCGGGGTCGTAACCCACCGAGCGCATATAGGCATGAAATAGTTCGCGACCCTCATCGGAGAGACGATCGCGACTCAAACGGGTTCGGGCAATCAACCGCGCCTGCTCCGAACCGGCCATTACTTCAAGGACCTGCTCGATCAAATTGCCTTGCAGATCGAGCTCGAAAGCCCGGGGCCGAGGCAGAGAGAACAGACCCGCCGGCCATTCAGTGATCCCGGTGTCATGCAAATCCAGCACCTGAAGCTCTGCCATTGCGCTGATATCGGGCGCATGCGTCAACGCCGGATTGGTGCCCAGCCGCAATGTCTGTAAATGGGTCAAACCGGCGAGTTCAGCCACACTTTCGGCAGTCAGCGTCAGTTGATTGCTGCCCAGATCCAGCGTTTCCAGCGCACGCAGGTTGCCGTGCAGACGCGGCAAAGCGATCAGCTCGTTTTCGCTCAGGTCCAGTGCCTTCAATTCAGGGAAGTGACTGAGGAAGTTGGTGATATCCGAGCGCAGTTCAGCATGACGAAACTGCAACTTGCTGACGTGGGGAAACTCAACGCCCAGTGAGGGCAAATGCTCGAGAAAATCACTGGACCAATGAAAATCCAGATTCAGTGTGTAACCGTTCGCCTGTGGCGACTCTGACGCTTGCCAGCATTGCTTGAGCATTTTGGCAAAACGCCCCTTGTGATAGCGCTGATCCCGTGGCGATAACTCACCACGCTCGATTGCCACCCAGTCATCAAGGGTCTTCTGCAGATTTCTGAACGCCAACTCTCGCTCCCGGATCAGCCGTAAAGCGTCAGCAGGCGTTCCGGATGCCCGCACAAATCCCCTGAAATCGTCCGGGGTGGCCTGCGGATACAGGCTTTTGAACCGGTCCTCCAGACTAGGCTCGTCGCCCGCCCCCAGCAGCCGTTCATTGATCAATGCATAGCCTGGGTTTTCGACTTTTTGGACGGTGTGTCGAACCGGTGAGTCGTCCAGCAGCTCGCGCAGCTGCGCACGGGTTATTGTTGATTGTTGAAGGTTGCTGCGCAGGCGCTGACCTTCACCGATGCCAAGACCCAGACTGTCGCGCTCGGCATCCGGTAATGCCTGCAAAACAGCGTTATAAAAATCTCCCGTACCTTGCAAGCTATTGCCTTGCGCATCATAGGGCTGGAACTCGTTCTGCACCGTGCGCAACAGTACTTTACGAATGGGTGCCGACGTCGGTCCAATGCTGTCGATCAGCAGGCCGTCGAACGACTGGTTGCGAATTTCGATCAAGACTTCGGGCGACCAGCCCGGTAACCTTTCCAGGCTGTGCAATGCCAATCGATAGCTGTCGAGGGTGGCACTGGCCGGCAAGTACAGGCCCTCCCAGGCCCGGGTAATGCGCCATTCGCGCATCGCTTCACGCCCAGCCTGTTTCAAGCGCATGGACAATTGCCCTTGTACGCTGGCGAGCCGCTTTTCTTCTGGCAAGACATTGACCAGGACATCCCTCACAAGCTTCTCCGGCAAGTGAGGGAACTCGTTGCGCAACAACACGCTTTCGGCCGAAGGCGCGGCAACTGGCACCTCCTGCGATTTAACGCGGCCAGCGTCCAACGACGTCCTTTGCTCTTTGGACGCTTCAGCGACTGATGCTCGCGTCTGATCAGCACTAAAACGTTCAATGGTTGCCGTTAGCATGGCGGACGGCTGTTGCTGTGTAACGTGCAGCCTGCGCAATGCCGATTCACTCTCACCGCTGACGACGCGGATCTGTTCCAGCGACTGCTCAGAGAAACCGTCGACCTGATGGCCGAGACGTCGCATCAGTCGACTCCCCTGCCAGGCTTGAGGTTGTTCGGCTTCATGCACCCATGCACCGGCACCGTTGTGACGCAGGCGGGGAGCATAGGCATCGCTGCGCTGCGGATGCTGGATGCGGTAGTTATCCGATCCGGGCTCCGGGCGGATGACGAAGGTTGCGCCCTCCAGCGGTAATACTTGCTGATCCGCCTGTCGATAAATGCCCAGCGAGTCAGGCCCGGCCGATTTACCCAGGTTCAACGATTGTGAATAGCGCCGCAGATCCGAATCCCATAACCGCGAGCGACCGTCCGCCATGTCGACAATCTTCATACGCCCAATCAACGGTGACGCCTTGGGCGACATGATCGACCCCACCAGTTGACCTCCCACAACGAGCGTGCCCAGTTGGATCAGACTTTCGACCACGCCAAGCAAATGCTCGAACGCCTCAGTACGCATGCCTTGAGCCCACTCGATAATCCCTTCGAACGTCTCATCCAATAATTGGTAGGCGGTATACGCAAGCATCAATTCACCCAGACCGGGCACGAATGGCGCCGCGACAAATGCACCCACCTCCAGCACCGTCAGTGCGACTTTGAGGAAGCTGTCCCAGCGAGCCCAGCGGGATTTGGCATCTTCATCGTCGGTGGGCACTGCCCGGGCTCGCGCGTCGGCGAATAAAGTGTTCAAGCGCTGCTGAAAGGAGTGAACCCACAAGTCACCCTGGATTCGCGCATACCCAATCTGCAGATCAGGCTTTGGCACTGGCTCGGGGCGCCAGGCGGGCAGTTGCTGAAAAGGTGCGGGCGCGTGCCATTGCAGTTTCGAAAGCCGATTATTGAGCTGAAAGAAGAACCGGCCTCGGTGCCGATACGGCACGAACCGACTGAAGAAACGCTGGTACTCAGGTGAGCGCAGTTGTCTTGTCAGCTCGACGACGAATTGTGTTGAGGACGCATACTTGTTCAGCGGATGCTCGGGATCATGGGGAATATAGGCAATGACCGGAACAACCGTCGAACTGCCCTCGATATCGGCGCAGACCAGTACAATCCCTGCCAGCTCGACCCCCATCATGGTCAACGTATGACAGTGGACTGCTCGCCTGTTCCAGATCAACGGTCGATCGCCAGCAGCCCAATCCTGCAGCACGCGATGAGCGCCATGATCAATATCGCCTTTGATCAATGCCAGACCACTGTACAGACGCAGGGTAGCCTTCTCGTTAGCCTCTACCTTCATTTCGAGTACGGCTCTGGCAACGGGATTGGCCAGGTCGAAAAACGCTTCGAGGTATTCCTGATAAGCAGCACCTGCGTTCAGCTCCCTGCACAACGCGGTAAAAGCCGCGACGGACATCTTGCCCTTGATCGGCACGACGTCGAACTGTCCCGAAGCCGAAGGGCTGGTAATGAATTCGCTCGTCGGGTCGTAATACTCTGGGCGGGTTTCCTTCAGTTCGAAATTGTGCAGACAGCTTTCCAGCAGGGACAGCGTTCGCACCTCAAAGCCACCTGTCAGCCCCACCGAGCGGTATAACCTCAGACAGGTCGAGCGAACGTCTACGGTGAGGTCATAGCGATTTTTCAGCGCTGCGGTGAGTAATTCATGGGCAAACGCTTCGACCTCGGTCAGCCGGCCAAAGACCCTGTCCACTGCCAGCCGGGCAGTCCAACTCGCTGCAAGTGTGCTTTTCATCTCCTCGCGTTGCGTTGTCGATGCAAGGTGAAACCAAGGCTGATCTGGCACTGTCGCCTGTTTTAAAGCGCCTCTGTGCGGTGCGGAGCTGTTCAATAGCCAGTCTGGAACATTGCCCGCAATGAAACTGAACGTGGTATTGCGAGCCAGAGGTTCCGGCAGCGAGGGCAAGATATTTCTGTTGCTCAAATTCAAGCGAGGCATCGAGAGTTTTCATCCATGAAATTCGGATGCTGAGTGTATCGAAGCCCCAGAAACGCCATCGCGCCCTTCTGTTTCAAGACGTGGATGCGTACCGAGGAAGCATCAGGTGAAAAAAAACATCTAAATGGCGTTTTTTGCACGCTATCCGCCGCTTTGACACCTTGCCCTGCGCGGCTGCGTCTACGATGCTTGGATAACAACGACAACACCTGAGTAACCGCCATGAAGACCGTCGCCCAACTGCTCAAGCTCAAAGATGCAAAAAATCAGGAAGTGCACCAGATCAAACCCGATCACATGGTGCTCGAAGCGCTGATGAAGATGGCCGAGAAAAACGTCGGCGCCTTGCTGGTGGTGGAAGACGACAAAGTGGTCGGCATCATCAGCGAGCGCGATTACGCCCGCAAACTGGTGCTGCACGGCCGCTCGTCAGTGGGCACGCCGGTGCGTGACATCATGGTCAAGGACGTGATCACCGTTGATACCAAACAGACCGTCGACACGTGTCTGGGCATCATGTCGGACAAGCGCCTGCGCCACCTGCCCGTGGTCGAGGACGGCCAATTGATCGGTTTGTTGTCAATCGGTGACCTGGTGAAAGAAGCGATTGCCGAACAGGCGGAGCTGATCAAACAGCTGGAGCAGTACATTCGCGGGGAATAATCCTGTGGGAGCGAGCCTGCTCGCGAAAGCGGTGTGTCAGCCAGAGATGTTTCAACTGACCCACCGCTTTCGCGAGCAGGCTCGCTCCCACACGGGATAGTTTGTCAGCCTTGAGACGGCCAATGCCGCTCAAACACCGGCGCCAAAACCGGGTGCCGGTCAATCCTTTGCAGCCACGCATAAAAACCCGGGCGCGTCTGGCGCAAGTGCTCGCGGCTGCCGGCCCAGCGGCTCACCACCGCCGCCAGTACGTCCAGTGCGCCAGGCGTTTCGTCATCCAGGTACAACTCGCCGGAAAACTGGTCGGCAAACACCTCCCAGCTGAAATGCAGTCGCTGGCGCGTGCCGGCGATCAGGTTCTGCCGTGCGCTCTCGTCAGGCGTGATCAGCCAGCGCTCGGGATAATCGATGATGCCGATCGCCGCGTAGCAATTACTGACGATGTACGCCAGGCCGCGAATCGCCTGATCGCGATCTGCCGCCTCGGTCGGCAGCAGACCGGACTTGGGGAACGTCAGACCCAGATGAATCAGGATCGCCGCACTTTCGGTCATCGCGCCGCCATCGGGCAGTTGCAAGGTCGGGATCTGTTTCAGCGGATTGAGCTTGGCCAGCGCCTCGGCAGCTTCCGCGCTGGCTTCGGTGTCGATGAAGCGGTAGGCGATTTGACACAACTCCAGCGCCGCTTCGACGGCGGCTGCGCCAGAATTCTTGTGCCCGTAGAGCTGGTACATGTCCGTTCCCCCCGATTAGGCCTTTGCAACAGGGTAGATGGCTCAGGGCCGGGTGTAAAAGCCTCAGACGTAAAGCCTTGCCGGAGCGAGC
Source organism: Pseudomonas khorasanensis (assembly GCF_014268505.2). Lineage (GTDB taxonomy): Bacteria > Pseudomonadota > Gammaproteobacteria > Pseudomonadales > Pseudomonadaceae > Aquipseudomonas > Aquipseudomonas khorasanensis. The sequence continues at coordinate 119,881 of NZ_JABWQP020000009.1, read as the reverse complement.
CTGCTCGCTCCCACAGGTTTGATCCGTGGTGACTGAGAATTTATTTTTCCGGCACTGCATCCAATTCACTCCGCCACGGGTAGTCCCAGTAACAGCCCACTCTGGTGCTGTCAGCGCTCTACCCTTTCGGAGAATCATCGGATGAACATCACCCAGCTGATTGGCCTCACCGGTTTGCTCGCCTTCACCTCGACCTCGTTTGCCCAAAGCAGTTATCCCGACGCGATCAAGGTGCCGGACGGGCACAAAATCGCGCTGGAAACCACAGGCGTCGGTGAGATCACCTACGAATGCCGCGACAAGCCCAACGCCGCCGGGCAGACCGAGTGGACTTTTGTCGGCCCCAAAGCGGTGCTCAATGATCGCAGCGGCAAGCAAGTGGGCACCTATTTCGGCCCGCCCGCCACCTGGCAGGCCAAGGACGGTTCGAAAGTCACCGGCACGCAATTGGCCGTGGCACCGTCGAGCGCGGGTAATCTGCCCTATCAACTGGTCAAAGCCAATCCTGCCGAGGGCAAAGGCGCGATGACGGGTGTCAGCTACATTCAGCGCGTCGCGCTCAAGGGCGGCGTGGCCCCGGCCAGCGAATGCACGGCGGCGAACAAGGGCAAGCAGGAAATGGTGAAATACCAGGCGGATTATATTTTCTGGGCGGCAAGTTGAGTCTCGATCGCAGCTCAAATCCCCTGTAGGAGCGAGCCTGCTCGCGAATTCGCCAAGTCAGACAGGAATGCGTTGACTGACCATGCGCCTTCGCGAGCAGGCTCGCTCCCACAGGGAAACTATGCGTCTGGATGTTTGTGGAATGTGAGCTAGATTGCACGGCATGCCTTTATCCGATCCCACGTTCGATTACGAAGCCCGCCTCGCCGCCTGTGCCCGGGGCGAGCAGGCAGCACTGCGCGATTTGTATGTGCAGGAAGGCCCGCGCCTGCTCGGCGTGGCCAAGCGCCTGGTGCATGACACGGCGCTCGCGGAGGACATTGTCCATGAAGCCTTTATCAAGATCTGGAAGGGCGCCGCCGGGTTCGACCCGGCGCGCGGCTCGGCCCGGGGCTGGATGTTCACCGTGACCCGGCATTTAGCCCTGAATGTGCTGCGCAATCAGAGTCGGGAGTTGCCGTTCAACGAGGAACATGAAGCTGCGGCGCCTGATGAGGCCTTCGATGCCCATTCCGCGCGCATCCATCGCTGTCTGGAACAGCTGGAACCACAGCGGCGCACCTGCATCCTCCACGCGTATGTCGACGGTTACAGCCATGCGCAGATTTCCGCCCGCCTCGACACGCCGCTGGGCACGGTCAAAGCGTGGATCAAGCGCAGCCTCAACGCCTTGCGGGAGTGCATGGGATGACCAGTGAATCAGCGCAGGAACAGGATGACCTGGCCGGCGAATATGTGCTCGGCACGCTGCCCTTCGAGCAGCGCATCGAGGTGCAGCGCCGCTTGCCGCATGACCCTGAGCTGCGTGCTGCAGTGGATGCCTGGGAACGGCGTCTGCTGGAATTGACAGACCTGGCCGCGTCACAGCAACCGTCGGCGCAGCTATGGCCACGCATCGAGCGCAGCCTCGAACGACTGGCGGTCAAAGAGCCGCTGACTTCATGGTGGAACCGGCTGCCGCTCTGGCGCGGTTTGAGTGCTGCCGGCCTGGCCGCGACGTTGATACTGGGCACAATCCTGATGACCCAGACCACGCCGAAACCGAGTTATCTGGTGGTGCTGGTCGCACCGCAGGACAAGGCGCCGGGCTGGGTGATACAGGCGAGCAATTCGCATGAGATCCAGTTGATTCCGCTGGGTGTGGTCGAGGTGCCGGCCGACAAGGCGCTGGAATTCTGGACCAAGGCCGACGGCTGGCAAGGGCCGGTTTCGCTGGGGCTGGTCAAGCCGGGCCAGGCCTTGTCGGTGCCGCTGGACAAGCTGCCGCCGCTGCAACCCAATCAGCTGTTCGAACTGACGCTGGAAGGCGCCAATGGCTCGCCGATCGGCAAACCGACCGGGCCGATCCAGGCCATCGGCCGTGCGGTGAAGGTGCTCTGACGTTTTCCTTTGAAAAGATCAAAAGATCGCCCGAAGGCTCGCGCCGCGTTCGGGCGATCTTTTGCCATTGGCCAACCATCATCGGCGTCGATGTTCACCATCACGGCAATGAAGTTCTCATAAAAAAATCCGGGCGTAAGATCGGTTCCATACCAACCAACAACACCCCGGAGCACACCATCATGAAACGCCAGACTCTTCTCGGTATCGCCTTCTCGGTTTTCGCAGTAAACGCTTTTGCCGCTACCCCGGCGCACACTCTGATCGCCGAAGGCGGCTCGGACAAACTGATCGAAAGCCGTCTGGCTGAAGGTGGCTCGGATCGTCTGATCGAACGTCGCGTCGCCGAAGGTGGTTCGGATCGTCTGATCGAACGTCGCGTTGCTGAAGGTGGCTCGGATCGTCTGATCGAACGCCGCGTGGCCGAAGGTGGCTCGGATCGTCTGATCGAACGCCGCGTTGCCGAAGGTGGCTCGGATCGTCTGATCGAACGCCGCGTTGCCGAAGGTGGCTCGGATCGTCTGATCGAACGCCGCGTTGCCGAAGGTGGTTCGGATCGTCTGATCGAACGTCGCGTTGCCGAAGGTGGTTCGGATCGTCTGATCGAACGTCGCGTTGCCGAAGGTGGTTCGGATCGTCTGATCGAACGTCGCGTTGCCTGATGCATGACTGCAAGTGCAACAACTCAGAGAAACCCGGCTCCCTCAGCCGGGTTTTTTATGTCCTTTTAATTATCCAGCCTTGGCCATGCAGCGCTTGTAGCGCTCGTCCACACGTTTGGCGAACCAGGCTGTCGTCAGTTTTCGGGTGATTTTCGGGCTTTGCAACACGATCCCCGGCAACACCGCGCGCGGCAGTGACTTGCCTTCGGCTTTCTCAGCCAATTCGAATACCCGTTGATAGAGTTCGGTCTCTTCGAACGCCAGAGTTTTGCCCTTCTCCAGTTGGTCGCGAATAGTCGGGTTGCGCATGCCCAGCGATTTGCCGAGGGTGCGCACCGCCAGTTCAGTGCTGCCGGGCATGATCGAATCGTAGCGAATCAGATCGCCGTCCAGCGTCAGCGGTATGCCGGAAGCACGGCTGACCGCGTTCTGGAATGCGGCATTGCGACTGGCGTACCAACCGGCATTGAAATCGGCGAAGCGATACAGCGGCTCGCGATAATTCACCGGGTAGCCCAGCAAATGGGCGATGCCGAAGTACATGCCGCCGCGACGGCTGAAGACTTCGCGGCGAATCGTGCCGTCCACCGGGTAAGGGTAATCGCTGGCGTGGTCTTCGGCGAACTCGATGCTGACCTGCATCGGCCCGCCGGTGTGCACCGGGTTGAAGCCGCCGAACAGCGTGCGGCCCATCGGCACCATGCCGATGAAATCGTCGAAAATCGCGCTCAGCTCTTTTTCACTGCGCGCCGAATTCAAGCGTTCGCTGTAGGTCTTGCCGTTGGGCGAGCGCACCTGCAACGCGCCGCTGACCAACAAGTTGGGGATGTGCACCTTGGCGGCACGACGGTTGATTTCGTCGCGCGCGATTTTGCCCAGACCGGGTACCGTCGGGTCAGCCTGAAAGGTCGACTCCTGCTCTGCAACAGCCAACACCGAGCACAAGTTTTGCGTGGTCGTGTTGATGCCCTGCGCGGCGAACGCGGCATAGATATCCGTGGCCCAGCCTTGCCGATCAGGCGTTTTTGCTGGCAGCAGGCGAACGATTTCAGCCTTCACTTCAGCCGGCGGGCGCGGTGCCGGCTCGTTGCTGCGCTGGCTGGCGCAGCCGGCAAGTACCAGCATTGCGCCCAGGGCGATGAGTAATCTTGAGGTGTGCATGCACTTTTTTCCAATCCGTGAACCCGAGGCCACCTTACACAATCCCTGTCGGAGCTGCCGCAGGCTGCGATCTTTTGATCTTGTTTTTAAAGAAAAAATCAAACGTTCACAGCCTTCGGTAGCGCCTGCAACGGCGTGGATCCGGAAATGACAAACCGATTGCAAAGCGTTACTGCGAAAACCTATCATTCGCGCCTGGAGTCGCATTGGCGCAAGGAGTTGCGCGCCGTTCTTTATTTTTTCATTGGCCGCTCGCCTCCAGGTAACCGACATGCCCGCTTCAGCTCGACTCGGCGCCCCTTTTCGCCCGACTTTGCTTGCCCTGCTGTGCTCCCTGACCGTCACCGCTCACGCTGCTGAAGAAAACGGCAAAGAGTTGGTACTCGACGACGTCAACATCAACGCCCAGGCGCCGGCACCGAACGCCCTGCCCCCGGTTTATGCCGGCGGTCAGGTTGCACGCGGCGGCCAATTGGGCGTACTGGGCAATCAGGACATGATGGACGTACCGTTCAGCGCCGCGTCCTACACCGAGCAGCTGATTCAGGATCAGCAGGCCGAAAATGTCGCCGATGTGCTGCTCAACGACGCTTCGGTGCGTCAGGCGTCAGGCTTCTCCAACCAGGCGCAGGTCTTCATGATTCGCGGTCTGCCGTTGAACGGCGATGACATTTCCTATAACGGCCTGTACGGCGTGCTGCCACGGCAGATCATTTCCACCGATGCGCTTGAGCGCGTGGAAGTGTTCAAGGGCCCGAACGCCTTTATCAACGGCGTGACGCCAACCGGTTCCGGCATCGGCGGCGGCGTCAACCTGCAGCCCAAGCGCGCCGGCGATGTGCCGCTGCGCCGCTTCACCACAGACATCAACAGTGAGGGCCGCGTCGGTCAGCACTTCGACATCGGCCAGCGTTTCGGTGAAGACAACCGCTTCGGCGCGCGGATCAACCTGTCGCAACGTGAAGGCGACACCGGCATCGATCACGAGAACCAGCGCTCGAAACTGTTCGCGATCGGCCTGGACTACCGTGGCGACGCGCTGCGAATTTCCGGTGACTTCGCCTACCAGAAAGAACGCGTCAACGGCGGCCGCAGCTCGGTCAACCTCGGCACCGCCACGCATATTCCGGACGCGCCATCGGCCGACACCAACTACGCGCCGAAGTGGGGTTACACCGACATCGAAGACACCTTCGGCATGCTGCGCGCCGAGTACGATCTGAGCGACAACTGGACGGCCTACGCGGCTGGCGGTGCCAAGCACACCCGTGAAGTCGGGCGCTATAACTCGACCACGCTGGTCGGCAACAGCGGTGCGTCGTTTACCACCGGCTCGTTCGTTCCCCATGACGAAGACAACACCAGCGTCATGGCCGGCCTCAATGGCAAGTTCATTACCGGTCCGGTGAGCCACAAGCTGAATGTCGGCCTCACCGGGATTTGGGCCGAACAGCGCAGTGCCTACGATTTCGACCTGACTCGTTACGCCAACAACATCAATCACCCGGTCACTACGCCGGCGCCGGTCGGCAACTTCGCTGGTGGCGACCTCAACGATCCGGGCATCGTCGGCAAAACCTTCAACCGCAGCCTGGCGATTTCCGACACCCTCGGTTTCTTCGACGATCGCCTGCTGGTGACCGCCGGCCTGCGCCGTCAGCAATTGGTCGTACAAGGCTACAACTACGCCAGCTGGGGCAGCGGCGATCGGAAGTCGAGCTACGACGAATCGATCACCACGCCGGTGTATGGCATCGTGTTCAAGCCCTGGGAGCATGTGTCGTTCTATGCCAACCACATCGAAGGCCTGGCGCAAGGTCCGACTTCACCGACCAGCTCCGGCGGTTTTCGCGTGACCAACGGCAACGAAGTCTACTCGCCGGCCCGCTCCAAACAGACCGAACTCGGCGTGAAAGTCGACATGGGCACCTACGGCGCGAGCCTCGGTGTTTATCGCATCGAGCAACCCAGCGACGGCTACTGCGAAATCAACAGCGCCACCACCTGCACCTACGTGCGTGAGGGCGAGCAGATCAATAAAGGCGTGGAAATGAACGTGTTTGGCGAGCCGATCGACGGCCTGCGCCTGATCAGCGGCCTGACCCTGATGGACACCGAACTGAAAAACACCCTCAACGGCGCCAACGACGGCAATCGCGCCATTGGCGTGCCGACCTTCCAGTTCAACGCTGGCGTGGACTGGGACGTGCCCGGCCTGCAAGGCGTAGCGCTGAATGCGCGGATGCTGCGCACGGGCGGGCAGTATGCCGACGCGGCGAACAACCTCAGCCTGCCGACCTGGAACCGTTTCGACGCGGGTGCGCGTTATGCATTCAAGGTGTCGCAGAAAGACGTAACGGTGCGCCTGGGCGTTGAAAACGTGGCGAACAAGAAGTACTGGGAATCGGCTCAGGGCGGGTACCTGACGCAAGGTGAACCGCGCGTGGCGAAGTTGTCCGGAACGATCGATTTCTAAGCATCATCGCGCTGTAAAAAAGGCCCCGCAGCTTCATGGTTGCGGGGCCTTTTGGTTTTTTTGCGGTGCTTGACCCGGCCTCTTCGCGAGCAAGCTCGCTCCCACAGGGGACAAGCGTTGCTTAGATCCCGGCGAGCGCCAGGTCCATCGCAAAGTAAGTGAAGATCAGGTCCGCACCCGCACGCTTGATCGCGCCGAGGCTTTCACGCACCACCCGATCTTCATCGATCGCGCCGGCCTGGGCGCCGAACTTGATCATCGCGTACTCGCCGCTGACCTGATACGCCGCCAGCGGCAGGTTCGAGGCCTGACGAATGTCGCGAATGATGTCGAGGTACGCACCGGCCGGTTTGACCATCAGCGCATCGGCGCCTTCCTGCTCATCCAGCAAGGATTCACGCAGGGCTTCGCGGCGGTTCATCGGGTTCATCTGATAGCTTTTGCGGTCGCCCTTGAGCGCGCTGCCACCGGCCTCGCGGAACGGGCCATACAGCGCCGAGGCAAACTTCGTCGAGTAGGCCATGATCGGAATCTGGGTGAACCCGGCCGCATCCAGCGCCTGGCGAATCGCCCGAACCTGGCCGTCCATCGCCGCCGACGGTGCAATCACATCAGCGCCGGCCCGAGCCGCGGCCACGGCTTGCTTGCCGAGGTTGATCAGGGTCTGGTCGTTGTCGACTTCGTGGTTGTGCATCACGCCGCAGTGGCCGTGATCGGTGTATTCGCAGAAGCAGGTGTCGGACATCACGATCATTTCCGGCACAGCGTCCTTGGCGATGCGCGACATGCGCGAGACCAGGCCGTCTTCACGCCAGGTATCGCTGCCGTTGGCGTCCAGGTGATGGGACACGCCAAAGGTCATCACCGATTTGATGCCGGCGCGGGCATAGCGCTCGATTTCACTGGCCAGTTTGCGCTCGGGAATACGCTGCACGCCGGGCATGCTGGTGATGGGCACGAAGTCGTCGATTTCTTCCTCGACGAAAATCGGCAGCACCAGATCGCTCAGGCTGAATTCGGTTTCCTGGAACAGACTGCGCAGGCTCGCATTGCGGCGCAGACGGCGGGGACGTGCTTCGGGGAACTGACTGGACATGGGCTTTCCTGAAAACGGCGGAGGATACTAAAGTCGTAGGGGGCGAAGCTTATGCCTTGCGGCGGGCGGGGTACAAACCTGGATCAATCAAGAGAGCGTTACCGCAGGTGCAATAATCCTGCTGACGACTGAGCTTCCCTGTGGGAGCGAGCCTGCTCGCGAAGGCGCAGTGACAGAAACATATACGTTGTCTGACACGACACCTTCGCGAGCAGGCTCGCTCCCACAAGGGTATGTGGGGAGTCAGGAAGGGATGGTCAGGCCTTTGATCACCGCCGGACGAGCCAAAAAGCGCTCCAGCACCCGTGTGACATTGGGGAAATTCTGAATGCCGACCAGATCACCGGCCTCATAGAAGCCGATCAAATTACGCACCCACGGGAACGTGGCGATATCGGCGATGGTATAGCGCTCGCCCATGATCCAGTCACGGCCTTCGAGGCGGGTGTTGAGGACATTGAGCAGACGTTTACTCTCCTCGACATAGCGATCACGCGGCCGCTTGTCTTCGTAATCCTTGCCGGCGAATTTATTGAAGAAACCGAGCTGGCCGAACATGGGGCCGATGCCGCCCATCTGGAACATTAGCCACTGGATGGTCTCGTAACGCAGCGCGCCTTCCTGGGCAAGCAATTGGCCGCTCTTGTCCGCCAGATAAATCAGGATCGCGCCGGACTCAAACAGCGGCAGCGCTTTGTCTTCAGGCCCATGGGGGTCGAGAATCGCCGGGATCTTGTTGTTCGGGTTCAGCGAGAGGAATTGCGGCGAGGTCTGGTCCTGGGTGTCGAAACCAACGCGATGCGGCTCGTACGGCAAGCCGATTTCTTCGAGCATGATCGACACTTTGACGCCGTTCGGGGTCGGCAAGGAGTAGAGCTGAATCCAGTCCGGGTACTGCGCCGGCCACTTCTGGGTTATCGGGAATGCAGACAGATCGGTCATTGGAAGCATCCAGTCACAAATTGAATGCCGATCATAATGTAGGCCCGCAGCCGCGCCTACACGAACCGTAACATCCTGTCGCTAACCTGCACTCAAGCCCGCAAAGGTTGCCGTTACAGTGCTGCGCACTGGCCCGGATCGAACCAAACGGGCCTCAAGGACTCTGAGCTATGCCTTTCTCGCAGAGGAAGCTGTTGAAGACAGGGAAACACCCGGTGCTGGGAGCCCGAGGTGCCAAGGTTTGTCAGCCTTAACCGATCCAAGCTGAAGAATTCTTTACTAAATGACGAATCTGATGAGTTTCGCCAAACGCTTCAAACATCGCGCGTACGTTGCCCTGCCCTCCCTGTTGGCGGTGAGCGCGCTGTTTCTGTCGCTGGAATCCAGTGAAAGCCGCGCACAACCGGCGGACGGCACGCAGACGCTGGTGTTTCTGCGCCACGCTGAAAAGCCAGAAGGCGGCCTCGGCCAGCTCAACTGCCAGGGCCTGAACCGCGCCATCGACCTGTCGACGCTGCTGCCGGAAAAATTCGGCAAGGCCGATTACGTGTTCGCTGCCAACCCGACGCGCAACGTCGAGGAAGGCGAGCTGGACAATTCCTACAGCTACATTCGCCCGCTGATGACCATCAGCCCGGCCGCGATCAAGCTCGGTCTGCCGGTGAACATCGAGTTCTCCGCCAATGACACCAGCGATCTGGCCCGCGAGCTGCTGGACGAGAAGTACCACGACTCGACGATCTACACCGCCTGGTCCCACGGCTACCTGCCGGAGCTGATCAACAAAGTGGCCGGCAATGCGGTCGGCGAGCGCCAGAAAATTACTGATGACTGGGCCGGCGACGACTTCGATTCGTTATACGTGCTGACCCTGAAGTGGCACAACGGCAAGGCCAGTTTGCAGAGCCAGAGCTACAAGCAGGGACTGGACAACGGCAAGCAAACCTGCCCGACCTGAGTGTTGTGTTGCTTGATCGGACCCCTTCGCGAGCAGGCTCGCTCCCACAGGGAAACGCATTTCATCTGTGGGAGCGAGCCTGCTCGCGAAGAGGCCATTCGCTTCCATCTCAAATCTTCTGACTCACCCGTTCGCGCAGATACTCGCTCACCGCCCCGCGCTCCCCGGCAAACTCGATCCGGCCGCCCTTCTTCTCGCGCTGAAACACGTACATCGGATCGTAATACTCACGCAGCAATGCCTCGATCCAGCCGCGATGCAGATCCACCGCGCCACTGCGCCCCTGCTCAGCCAGCGCCTGCTCCATCAGCACCAGCATCCGCTGATGGCGCTCGCCGCCCAGGCGTTTCTGCACGTTGTTCAGACTTTCCAGCAGTCGCTCGGAGAACAAGGCAAAACCGTTCTCCCCGTGCAACGCCGCAAATTCCGCGGACAGATCCACCACGTAATCGCGCAGGATCCGCTCCACGCGGTCTTCGAAACGGTCTTCCAGCCAGACCATCGGATACTGCTGCATGCCCTGATACAGCGGCAACGGCAATGCGCAACTGCCGACCACCCGACTCTCATCCTCCAGCACAAACTGCTCGATGCCGGCGTCACGCTTCTTGAGAATGTCGATGGCCAGATTGTTTTCGAAATCGATATTCGACGGCTGCCCGGTCGCGCGTTTTCCGAAACTGGAACCGCGATGGTTGGCGTGCCCTTCCAGGTCCAGGCCGTTGCGCAACTGCACCAGCACTTCGGTCTTGCCGGTGCCGGTCATGCCGCCCAGCAGGACGAAATCACATTGCGCGATGGCTTGCTCAAGTGTGTCGATCAGAAAGCTGCGCATCGCCTTGTAGCCACCGCCGACGCGCGGGTAATCGATACCCGCCTCGTCACGCAGCCACTGCTGGGTGATCTGCGAGCGCAAGCCACCCCGGAAACAATACAAATAACCCTCAGGATGAGCCTTGGCGAACTCGGCCCAGGCCTGGATGCGCTCGGCCTTCACATCACCGGAAACCATTTGATGGCCAAGCTCGATCGCCGCTTGCTGGCCGTGCTGTTTGTAGCAAGTGCCGATCTTCTGCCGTTCCAGATCATTCATAAGCGGCAGATTGACCACGCCGGGAAACGCGCCTTTGTGAAACTCGATCGGGGCGCGGGCGTCCATCATCGGCCGGTCGTTGAGGAAAATATCGCGGTAGTCGGTGCAGTCGCGGAGCATCAGATCACCTCGACCGCGTTCGTCTGTCGCTCAACCAGCTCACCGATTGGCGTCAGGTTCAGCCCCAGTTCGGCGGCGACGCGAAGGAATTCGTCATTGCCTTCCGGGGTCACCGCAATCAGCAAACCACCGCTGGTTTGCGGGTCGCACAGCACGCGTTTATGCAGCTCCTGCACGCGGCCGATCTTGCTTGAATAACTGTCGAAATTGCGCAGCGTGCCGCCCGGCACACAGCCCTGATCGAGGTAATACTCAACGCTGTCCAGACGCGGCACGCGATCGTAGGCGATGCGCGCGGTCAACTGGCTGCCATCGGCCATTTCCACCAGGTGCCCGAGCAGGCCGAAACCGGTGACATCGGTCATCGCGGTAACGCCGGCGAGTTTGCCGAAACGGCTGCCGGGCTTGTTCAGCGTGCACATCCAGTCACGGGCCACACCGACGTCGGCGGCGCGTAGCTTGCCCTTTTTCTCGGCGGTGGTGAGGATGCCGATGCCCAGGGGTTTGGTCAGGTACAACAGACAACCGGCGGTCGCCGTGTCGTTGCGCTTCATGTGGCGCTTTTCCACCAGACCGGTCACCGCCAGACCGAAGATCGGCTCCGGCGCATCAATCGAGTGCCCACCGGCCAACGTAATGCCCGCCGCGTCGCACACCGCGCGACCGCCACGAATCACCTCACGCGCGACCTCCGGCGCCAGCACATTCACCGGCCAACCGAGGATCGCAATCGCCATCAACGGATCGCCGCCCATCGCGTAAATATCGCTGATCGCGTTAGTCGCGGCGATGCGGCCGAAGTCGAACGGATCATCGACAATCGGCATGAAAAAATCAGTGGTCGACACCACGCCGCGCTCGGCGTCAATCTCATACACCGCCGCGTCGTCGCGCGAGGCATTACCGACCCACAACTTGGGATCGAGGTTCTGCGCGCCGCTGCCGGCAAGAATCACTTCCAGCACCTGCGGGGAAATCTTGCAGCCACAACCGGCGCCATGGCTGTACTGGGTCAGACGAATCGGCTCGCTCATGGGGGAGTCTCTGGCAATTAATGGGGCGGATTCTATCAGAGCCGCCGACGCCCGAGGCTTCATCCCGGACGGACGCCGGCTGACGACCCGCCTTCGCGAGCAGGCTCGCTCCCACAGGTATGCGGGGTGTCTGAAAGATTGGTGTCGATCAGGGAATCAAAATGATCTTGTCGCCACCACCCCGATTGACCTCTTCATAGCGCGCCAGCCCTTCGGCCAATGGCACTTGCACCAGACCCTGCGGCAGCGGCAGCCGGCCCTCATCGAAGAACCGGCCAAACTGCTCGAGCATCGCCGCGCACGCTTCAACGCCATACAACAACGAGTTGATCCCGACCACCGAACCGCCCTTGCGATACAGCGCCAGCGCCGGCAATTGCACATGGCCGTCGACCGGCGCTGCGATGATTGCGATGCGCCCGAAGGTGGCCAGCGCCGCGACCGAAGCCGGCAGCCAGAAACCGGTGGTGTCGAAGATCACATCGGCGCCGCCGCGATAGATCGCGTTGACCTGTGCGCCAAGCTCTTCAGGCTTTTCCAGTTGAATCGCCTGATAGCCCTGCGCCTGCAGATCCGCCACCTGCTCGGGCCGCCGCGCCGCCGCCAACAACTGCGCACCGCGTACCTTGGCCAGCGCCAAAGCCGCCGTCGCGACCGCCCCGCCGCCGATCACCAGCAAGCGCGTGTCGGCGTTGACCAGGCTGCGTTCCAGCGCATCCCACGCCGTGGTGTACGGCACGCCGAGGCTGGCCGCCTGGGCGAAACTCAAATGAGTCGGTTTGTGCGCCACACCGCTGGCCGGCACCTTGACGAACTGCGCATGGGCGCCGTCAGCGAAGAAGCCCAGTTCGCGACCGGTGCCCCAAACCTCCTGGCCGATCAACGCTTGCGGGCCATCAACCACCACCCCGGCGAAATCCCGCCCCGGAACGCGCGGCAGCGTGGTGTAGGGAAAACGACCGAGGACGTTTTTCACATCGCTGGGATTGAGGCCAGCGGCCTTGATCTGCACGAGCACATCATCGGCGCCGGGCATTGGGGTCGGGACGTCGACGAAACGCAAGGAAGACAGGTCGCCGGTTTGATCGAATTGCAGCGCTTTCATGGACACCTCCACCAAGACAAAAAAGGGAAACTCAGGACAGCCAGCCAGCAACCAGCTGCCGGCCCACCGGCCACAACTGTTCACCGGCCAACATGCCGAGCAGACCGACCAGCGCGATGGCTGGCGGTGCCGGAGAACGGAAATCGAGCGCGCCGTAGAGAAGGCCGACGCCCAGGCCGATGGCCAAAGAAATGAGGTAATTCATGGGAACTCTGCCGTCTGAAATTGATGGGCAGAGTCTAGGGAAACGGGAACGGGGGCATCGGCCAAGGACTTCTGAATTTCGGACAAACCCACTCGGCCGGCGCTGCCCTGTGGGATGTGCTCAAGTTGCCGAAAACTGCGAGGGTGCCACCCCCAGCTCCCGGCGAAACATGTCGCTGAAGCTACTGGGTGAATAACCCAGCTCGCGGGCGATGACGCTCACCGCCACGCCCTGAATCAGCGCCGCCACCGCCGTCGCCAGTTGCACCTGCCGCCGCCATTCGGCGAAGCCCATGCCGAGACTGTCCTTGAACAACCGCGCCAGCGTTCGCACGCTGGCCCCGGCGTTCTCGGCGTGTTGCTCGAACGGGATATCCAGGGATGGTGACGCCATCACCGCCTGACACAGATTCATCAAGCGCCGGTCGGACTCATCCGGCATGGGGATCTTCAACTGCGAACGCCTGGCGCGCCGCAGCTCCAACAGCGCCAGTCCGACCAGCGCGTCGTAATACGCAGGCTCGCCGTCATCGCCCTGCTCCACCAGCCCGACGATCAATTCACGCAGCAAACCGCCGACCTCAATCACCTGCACCGTCGCATCCAGCGTCGCCGCCAGCGCCGGGCGCAAGTAGATGTTGCGCATCTGCAAGTCAGACACCACACGAATCCCGTGCGGCACTCCGGGCGGCAACCACACCGCCCGCTGCGGCGGTACCACCAGCGCCTCGTGCGGCGTCTCGACCCACATCACCCCGCTCATCGCATACAACAACTGCCCCCAGACATGCTCGTGCGGCTCGATAAACAGCCCACGCGGATACGTGCGCGCCAGCGGTTGCACGGGCACATCGGTGTCACTCAGATCAGGGGGCGCGGCGAGGGCCATGGCGAACATTCACGGGGGTTGGCGAAGCCGCCATGGTAACCAGCGCGCCCCGGCGTCGCCAATGATAGATACCGTCGGACAATCCGAATGAATTTTCTGCAGTCACCGCGATCCGTTTAGTACCACAGGGAGGAATACGGGCTTTATGAACAACGCAAAACTCTACGTCATCGACTACACCCTTCATGGCAGCCCCAAGTCGTTCATTATCCGCTCGGACAAAATGGACAACGCCGAAGCCTGGCACTGGGCGAGCTGCGACGCTGGCGTGGGTCGAATCCCCCGCTTCGGACGCGAGAAGGTGCAAAAAACCAGCAAACCGATGGCGGAAAAATTCGGCCTGGAAAACGTCACCTGGCGCCAGACCTGACAAACGCATCGGCCTGACCGGACAAGGGGGAATCGCCTGATGAACGACACATACCACCCGGCCCGACTGGACTACGGCCTGACCACTTTCTTTGGTCAGATCACCAAAACGGTGGAATGCGAGGTCGGGCTTGAAACCGTCGCCGACGACCCTTACCGCTTTACCTTGTGCGTCAAGGCGCCAGTGCCGGACGACCTGGACCAGGCAAAAATCGTCGTCGTCAAGGTCGAGGGGCGGACGCTGCAAGGCACTGTTCGACACGTCGAGCGACAGAATGACGACAGCCTTAAAATGGAAGTGGAGCCTGATTAAAGGGACAGCGCAGGGGTGGTTTTGCAGGATGAGGGATCTGCTGGAGGATTGAGCGACGGACAGATCGCCTTCGCGAGCAAGCTCGCTCCCACAGGGACCACGCACGTTTTAAAGAGATTGGTCAGCCGCCACCGTGAGAAAACCAAAACCAAACCAAACCCGCTTCTCACCACTCAACAGGATGAGCGCAAGCTCGGCTACAGCTCTTGATCTTGCCGTGCCGGCCCCATCGGCAGGCTGAGTGAAGGGTTTGATCCGGGCGTGGGAGCGCAGCGACCGTACGACGAAGTCGTACACAGCGAGAGGAGGTGCAGCGAAGCAAACCGGAGACGCTGCGCCCGGATCGATCCCGTAACGAAGGAACCCCGAGCCCCGGCGAGCGGGCCGAACGCCGGGGCCCAGCCTTTTGGTTACTTTGGGGCGTTTGCCAAAGTGACTCGCTGTAAGAGCGAAACCGCCAGCGGCCGCACCCGAAGAACCGGATATGCCCCCAATCACTCAGAAGAACGCAAACTGCTCCGATACATAAAAACCAAAGCCACCCCCAAACACACCATCGCCAGCATCCGGCTCCAAGACAACTCAATCGCCGGATTCCCCAACCAGCCAAAATTATCGATCAACATCCCCATCCCCAACTGACCGACAATCACCGCCACCGTCGCCACGGCAGTCCCCACCACCGGCACCGCGCCGACCATGACCATCATGTACACCACGCCAAACAGCGCCCCGGTCAATTGCCACTTCGGCACCTCAAGCAGACTCACTGCCTGCGCCGGCTCAAAAAACAGAATCAACAACCCGGTCACCACCGCGCCCACCGCAAACGTCAGCAGACTGCTACGCAAAACGCCTACGGTTTCGCCCAGGCGTCCATTAATCGCCGCCTGAACACTCAACACCGCGCCAGCCAACACCACCACCGCCAACAAAATAAACAGACTCATCACTCACCCCCGCGCAATCAGAACCAAAGCCACCACAATCAAGCCCAACGCCAGCCAGCGCTCGCCGTTGACCTTCTTGCGCGTCGCGCCGAACCAGCCAAAGTGGTCGATCAACACACTCTTGCCGACCTGCCCGGACAAAATCGCAATCATCGTCATGGCAATGCCGATATGCGGCGTTGCCAGCGTCAGCACCACCACATACATCGGCCCGAGAAAACCGCCAATCAGCTGCCAGCGCGGCAGCTCGGTCAGCGCCGGGCCTTTTTGCGGGCCGGCGAACAGCAGCAGCAAAAACAGAATGGCCGAGCCCACGCCGAAGATGCTCAACGTCGCCCACAGATGCCCGACCTGCTCACCCAACGGCCCGAGCAACCCGGCCTCCACCGACAAGCCCATGCCGGCGAGAATCACCAGCGGCAGTAACAACAGACGCAACACCGATTTCTTCACCGGTGCCGCGACGGCCCTTTCATCCAACGCCTGCATAAAAAACCTTCCACACTGATAAACGATGGCGCGGATTATCGACTGGCGGCGCTGTGCGATAAATGGGAGCATCCGGACAACACTTTTGCGCAACACGCACAGAGAGACGCGGCATGCACGGACTCAACGAATTGGGATTCAAGGCACTCAGGCTGTTTGTGGCGGTCCTCGACCACGGCAGTTTCTCCGAGGTCGCGCGGCGTGAGGGGGTGGCGCCCTCGTCCATCTCTCGTCAGATCCAGTTGATGGAGCAGGCGCTGAACCAGCAATTGCTCTACCGCCACACCCGCGCCGTCACGCCGACCGAAGCCGGTCGCCTGCTCGGACACCATGCGCGCCTGCTGCTGGTGCAACTGGAAGAAGCCGAACAAGCATTGCAGGAGCAGCAAAGCGAACCCACAGGGCTGGTGCGCATCAACGCGCCAGTAGTGTTCGGCCAACGCCATCTGACGCCGTGGCTCGGCCAGCTCTGCGCGCGCTATCCGAAGTTGCAACTGGATATCCAGCAAACCGACCATTATGTTGATCCGCTGCAGGAAGGCGCCGACCTGCTGTTTCGCATCGGCCCGCTGCACGATTCGAGCATGCAGGCGCGGATTCTGGCGCCGCACCGGTTTCAGGTCGCCGGCAGTCCGGCCTATCTCAAGCGCCACGGCATCCCACAGCATCCAGGCGAACTCGTGCAGCATCAATGCCTGGCCTACAAAGGCGCGACCGGGCAACAACGCTGGTTTTTCCGCCGTGATGGTGAGGACTGGACGCCCCATTCGGTCAGAGGTCCGATCACCGGCAACCACGCCGACACCCTGACCCAGGCCGCTCAGCAAGGGTTGGGGCTGGTGATGTTTCCGTCGTGGCTGATTGGCGAAGCGGTGCGCGAAGGCACGCTGGTGCCTGTGCTCGGCGACTATCAGGTGTCGAACAGTCTTGAGCCGCAGCAGATTGCGGTGTTGTGGCCGGGGAGTCGGCGGTTGTCGGTGAAGGTCAGGACGGTGATTGATTTTTTCGTGGGGTGTTTTGGCGAGATTCCCTATTGGGACAGGCCCTGAAGATCAAGAGCCCCTCACCCTAGCCCTCTCCCCGAGGGAGAGGGGACCGACCGAGGTGTTCCGCACCTTGCATCGACCTGAAAGATCGAGTCGAGTGGATTCAAAGCAGTACTTTCAGGTCGGCGTATCCCTGCCAGATCCCACAATCGGTCCCCTCTCCCTCTGGGAGAGGGTTAGGGTGAGGGGCTTTCAGGCGATCAAATACGGAACTGGCCCACAAGCTTGCCCAGCCGCTGGCCAAGCTCCGCCAGACTGCGCGACGTCTGCGCACCCAACTGCGTTTCATCCGCGACACTGTCCACCGCCACCGCAATCTGATGAACGCTGCGGTTGATCTCTTCGGCCACCGCCGTCTGCTCTTCCGCCGCACTGGCAATCTGGGCGTTCATCGAGTTGATCGTCGCGATCAGTTGCGCCATGGCATCCAGCGACGCCCCGGCCTGATTGGCCTGCTGTGAAGTGCCATCGCCAGCCTCGCTGGAACGGCGCATCGCCTCGACCGCCTGCTGCGTGCCCGCCTGCAAGCGGTCGATCATGCCCTGGATTTCCTGAGTGCTGATCTGCGTGCGGCTGGCCAGCGCGCGTACTTCGTCGGCGACCACGGCAAAGCCACGCCCGGCCTCGCCGGCGCGTGCCGCTTCGATCGCCGCGTTGAGGGCCAACAAATTGGTCTGCTCGGCAATCGAGCGGATCACCCCCAGCACGCCGACAATCGAACTGACGTCCTGCTGCAAGCTGTCCAGCGACACTCCGCTGCTGCGGATGTCATCGACCAGTGCATGAATCTGTTTGATGCTGCCCGCAACCACGCGCTTGGCGCTCTGGCCTTCTTCATCGGTCTGTTGCGCGGCGACGGCAGCGTTCTGCGCGCTCTTGGCGACTTCCTGGGCGGCGGCGGACATCTCGTTGATCGCGGTGGCGACCTGATCGGTTTCGTGACGCTGACGCTCCATCGCCTGGTCGGAACGCTGGGCCTGCTCCGACACCTGCGTGACCAGTCCGGTCAGTTGCGTGGTCATGTCGGTGATCTGCCGCACCAGCCCATGAATCTTGTCGACGAAGCGATTGAACGAGCCGGCCAGTTCGCCGAGTTCGTCCTGGCTGGTGATGGTCAGGCGGCGCGTCAGGTCGCCCTCGCCCGCCGCGATATCGTCGAGGCTGGCTTTCATTTGGGTCAGCGGGCGCAGAATGGTGTTGGCCAGCAGCATGCCCGCTGCCGCGATCACCAACAGCACCAGCACCGCGACGCCGACGATACTCAGCACCACGCCTTGCACACGCTCCTGTACTTGCGCTTCGACCTGCGCCACTTGCGCTTCGATACCGTCGAGGTTGACCGACGTACCCACCGCCATGTCCCACTTCGGCAGGTATTGGGTGTAGCCGAGTTTCGGCACCAGCACCTTGGCATTGCCCGGCAGCGGCGAGCTGTATTGCAGATAGTGGGTGCCGTCCTTGGCCACTTTGACCAGGCCGAGGTTGACGTAGACACCGTTCGGATCACGGTTGTCCTTGAAGCTTTTGCCCACGCCGTCGGGGTCGTTGGCCTTGAACAGGCGCACGGTCTCGGAGTCGTAGCCGAAGAAGTAGCCGTCCTTGCCGTAGCGGATGCCCGAGAGCAGTTTGATCGCCTGTGCCCGCGCCGCGTCGTCGCCCGGGGCGGCAGCGTCGTACAGCGGTTTGATCGTGCTCATGGCAACGGCGACGTAACTTTGCAGGGTGGCCTTGGCGTCGCCGAGCAGACGCTCGCGGGTTTGTTCGACTTCCTTGCGCGCCTGCTCCTGCAGGATAAACAGCGTGGTCACGCTGATGACCAGCGCAAAGAGCAGCACCGGCAGAACGGCAAGGGACAGGACTTTAGCCTTGAGACTCAGGCGCATCGGGGAGCTCACTCTTTTGATTTTGTTGGCGTGGTTAAAGGCTTTAACGGCACGCCGGGGCAAAAGTTGAGTCCGGGAAATACCCAGTCCCCTGTGGGAGCGAGCCTGCTCGCGAAAGCGTTGGGTCAGCAACGTATGTGTCGACTGACACGACGCCTTCGCGAGCAGGCTCGCTCCCACAATGGCAATTGTGGATTTTTACAGAACCATCGCCGCCGCCCAGCCAAACACCAACAACGGCAGGTTGTAGTGCAGGAAGGTCGGGACCACGGTGTCCCAGATATGGTGATGCTGCCCATCGATGTTCAGACCCGAGGTCGGGCCCAGGGTCGAGTCCGAGGCTGGCGAACCGGCATCGCCCAGCGCGCCGGCGGTGCCGACGATGCAAACGATAGCGATCGGGCTGAAGCCCAGCTGCACGCACAGCGGCACGAAAATCACCGCGAGGATTGGCACCGTGGAGAACGACGAGCCGATGCCCATAGTCACCAGCAGCCCCACCAGCAACATCATCAAGGCACCGACGCCCTTGCTGTGATCGATCCACGCCGCCGATGTCTCCACCAGCGTCTGCACTTCGCCGGTGGCTTTGATGACTTCGCCGAAACCGGACGAAGCGATCATGATGAAACCGATCATCGCCATCATCTTCATGCCTTCGGTGAACAGGTCGTCGGTCTCGCGCCATTTGACGATGCCCGACGCCGAGAAGATCAGAAACCCGGCCAGCGCACCGATAATCATCGAGTCCAGCAACAGCTGAATAACGAACGCGGCGGCAATCGCCACGCCGGCAATCATCAGGCTCAGCGGGTTGTATTGCACCGCCGTCTGCTCGACCTGTTCGATCCTGGCCAGGTCATAAACGCGCTTCTTGCGATAGCTGAAAAACGCGATACCGAGGCCGACCAGCATGCCCAGCGCCGGAATACCCATGGCGTGGGTAACATTGATCCCGCTGATGTCGACGCCGCTGCGCGCCACGTTGGCCAGCAGGATTTCATTGAGGAAAATATTGCCAAAGCCCACCGGCAGAAACATGTACGGCGTGATCAGACCGAAGGTCATGACGCAGGCGATCAGGCGGCGGTCGAGTTGCAGCTTGGTCAGCACATATAACAGCGGCGGGACCAGCAGCGGAATGAAGGCAATGTGGATCGGCAGAATATTCTGCGACGCAATCGCCACCACCCACAGCAGGCCGATCAGCAGCCATTTGACGTTGCCACCGCCGGTTGCATGTTGGCGGTCAACCATTGCCAGGGCCTTGTCCGCCAGCGCATGGGCCAGGCCGGACTTGGCAATCGCCACAGCGAAAGCGCCGAGCAACGCGTAAGACAACGCCACCGTCGCCCCGCCGCCCAGGCCACTGTTGAACGCCTTGAGCGTCGCTTCGATGCCCAGACCACCGGTCAGGCCACCCACCAGCGCCCCGACGATCAGCGCGATCACCACATGCACGCGCGACAGGCTGAGGATCAGCATGACGCCGACGGCTGCTATGACTGCATTCATTTCACTACCTCAAAAACACTGCGATGGACAATTCACCGCCAGACAGGATGAGTCCGCCCGGAGTTAACCGGCGGATTTGCAAAAAGGGTCTTATTAGAGGGCGCGCACTTTGAAGGAAGCAGCGGCAAGCTGCAAGCGGCAAGCTTGATCGTTCCTACGCAGAGCATGGAACGATCAGGTCGGCCTTGCAGCTTGCAACCTGCCGCTCAAGAAACCTGTTCTAGCGCCGCTACAGTGCAAAGCCTCAGATATTTATCGAATAAGGATGTTTTCCATGTCGCTCAGACACCTCTCCATCCAGTGGAAGATCACCCTGCTCGCCGGCCTGTGTCTGGCCGGTATCGTGACGTTGCTGGTGGGTCTTTCGCTGTATCGCATGGAGCACAGCTCCGCGCTGGTGAAAGCCTCAAGCATGGAAATGCTCACCGAATCGGCGCAGGCGCGTATCGAGTCGCAAGGTGAGGTGCAGGCGGCCGGCATTCGTCAACAGTTCATGGACGCCTACCAGTACGGTCATGGTTTCTCGCGTCAGGTGCTGTTCCTGCGTGAACAGGCCGAGAAGCGTTTCCTCGATGCCTTCGACCTGCGCGAAGACATGACCCGTCAGGTCAAGTCCGCGCTGCAGGCCAACCCGGACCTGCTCGGCCTGTCGCTGGTGTTCGAAGCCAACGCGCTGGACGGCAAGGACGAACTGTTCGCCGATCAGGCTGAGCTGGGCAGCAACGAAAAAGGTCGTTTCGCCCTGTACTGGTCGCAACCGACCCCGGGCAAGGTCACCTCGATGGCGCTGCCGGAAAGCGACATGACCGACATCAGCACCGGGCCCAGCGGTCAGGCCGCCAACGCCTGGTTCACCTGCCCGCGCACCACGCTCAAACCGTGTGTGATCGAGCCGTACTTCTACGTCATCGACGGCCAGAAAGTACTGATGACCAGCATCGTCTTCCCGCTACAGGTCAATGGCAAAGTCATCGCCTCGCTGTCGGTCGACATCAACCTCAACAGCCTGCAATCGATCAGTCAGAACGCCAGCCGCAAGCTTTATGACGGCCAGACCGCCGTGAGCATCGTCAGCCCGGCCGGCCTGCTCGCCGGCTACAGTCCGGATGCCGGCAAGCTCAGCCAGCGCCTGGAGGCGGTGGATCCGGCCAGCGGCAAGGAACTGCTGCGCCTTCTGGCGTCGAGCAACGGCGTGTCCAGCCTGCACAGCAACGGCCAGTTGAAAGTGCTGTCGCCGTTCCAGCCTATTCCCGACGGGCCGGCGTGGGGCGTGTTGCTGGATGTGCCGGAGAAAGTTCTGGTCAGTCGCGCCGAAGCGCTCAAGCAGCAACTGGATGCGAGCAATACCTCGGGCACGCTGATCGAACTGAGCCTCGGTGTGCTCGCCGCGCTGATTGGCCTGCTGTTGGTGTGGCTGATGGCGCGCAGCGTGACCCGGCCGATCCTCGGTGTGGCGCACATGCTCGAAGACATCGCCAGCGGCGAAGGCGATCTGACCCGACGTCTGGCCTACAACAAGAAGGATGAACTGGGGCAACTGGCCGGCTGGTTCAACCGTTTCCTCGACAAGCTGCAGCCGATCATCGCCGAAGTGAAACGCTCGGTGCAGGACGCACGCAACACGGCCGACCAGTCCTCGGCCATCGCCACGCAGACCAGCGCCGGGATGGAGCAGCAATACCGTCAAGTCGATCAGGTCGCCACCGCCTCCCACGAAATGAGCGCCACCGCTCAAGACGTCGCCCGCAGCGCCGCGCAGGCCGCCGAAGCCGCCAAGGATGCCGACCGCGCCACCCGCCAGGGCCTGACCGTGATCGACCGCACCACCGCGAGCATCGACACCCTTGCCGCCGACATGAGCGCGGCGATGGCGCAGGTCGAAGGGCTGGCGACAAACAGCGAGAAAATCGGCACCGTGCTGGAAACCATCCGCGCCATCGCCGAGCAAACCAATTTGCTGGCGCTCAACGCGGCCATTGAAGCGGCCCGCGCCGGTGAAGCCGGACGCGGTTTTGCGGTGGTCGCCGACGAAGTCCGCAACCTCGCCCGCCGCACTCAGGAGTCGGTGGAGGAAACCCGTCAGGTCATCGAGCAATTGCAGAGCGGCACGCAAGAAGTCGTGGGCTCGATGGGCAACAGCCATCGTCAGGCACAAGGCAGCGTTGAACAGGTGGGACAAGCCGTGACGGCGTTGCGGCAGATCGGCGATGCGGTGACGGTGATCAGCGACATGAACCTGCAGATTGCCAGCGCCGCCGAAGAACAGAGTGCGGTGGCGGAGGAAATCAACAACAACGTGGCGACGATTCGTGATGTGACGGAGTCATTGTCCGGGCAGGCGAACGAGTCGGCGCGGGTGAGCCAGTCGCTCAACAGCCTGGCGAATCAGCAGCAGCGATTGATGGATCAGTTTCGCGTTTGACGAGACTTGGTACCGCGCAGCTCCGATGTGGGAGCGAGCCTGCTCGCGAAAGCGGTAGCTTGGTCAACAGGGGTGTTGATTAAGCCTGCCTTTTCGCGAGCAGGCTCGCTCCCACAAAGAAAAATCTGGTGTTTTCGCGGTCAGCGTTTAGGCAGTTCAACCACCACTTTCAACCCACCCCACTCGCTCTCGCCCAACACCAGCAAGCCGCCCCACGTGTCGACAATATCGCGCACGATACCCAACCCAAGCCCATGCCCGTGGGTCTGCTCATCCAGCCGCGTACCGCGACTGAACACCTGAGCCCGCTGCTCTTCGGGAATGCCCGGCCCGTCATCTTCCACGCTCAAGGCGAAGCCATCAGTACGCTCGATCACGCTCAATCGCACCTCCGCGTCCGCCCATTTGCAGGCGTTGTCGAGCAGGTTGCCCAGCAGTTCCAGCAAGTCCTCTCGGTCCCACGGCAGTTGCAGGCCCGCCGGCGCAACGTAGCTCAAGGCCAGATGCTCGCCGTGAATCATGTTCAGCGTTGCCAGCAAACCTGGCAATTCCGCGTCGCAATCAAACAGCGCGCCGGGCAGCGCGTCACCGGAGAGCCGTGCACGGTTGAGTTCACGGTTGAGGCGCTGTTGCACCTGTTCCAGTTGCTCCTTGAGGATCTTGCGCAGCTCGGGGTGATCATCGAGCTTGTCGCTAGCTGCCAGACTCAGCAGCACCGCCAGCGGGGTTTTCAGCGCATGGCCGAGGTTGCCCAAGGCATTGCGCGAACGCTTGAGGCTGTCTTCGGTGTGCGCGAGCAAATGGTTGATCTGCGCCACCAGCGGCTCCAGTTCTACCGGCACCTGATCATCGAGTTGCGAACGCTGACCCTGCTGCAGCTGAGCGATCTGCTCGCGGGCTCTTTCCAGCGGTTTCAAGGCGCGCCGGACGGTCAGGCGCTGCAAGAACAGAATCAGCAGCAACGCCGCCAGACCGAGGCCCACGCCGATCTGGCGCATACGCAGAAAGCTGTCGCTCACCGGCGTGTAGTCCTGCGCGACGCTGATCGAGATCGACTGACCCAGCCGGCGATAGTCCGAGCGCAGCACCAGCAGGCGTTGCCCGCCCGGGCCCAGTTGCAGGTTGCTGTGCAGCCCCGGGTGGTCGAGCAAGGGCAGATCCTGATCCCACAGCGAGCGAGAACGCCAGTGGCTGTCGGAGAAGTCGATGCGAAAGTAATGCCCGGAAAACGGCCGCTGATACGCCGGCGACAGGTGCCGCTCATCCAGTTGCAGACCTTGCGGCCCACGCACCAGCGCCACCAGCAAGCTCTCGCTATCGTTGCGCAGGCCGGCTTCCAGATAGCGCTGCAAGCCGACTTCGAACAACCACAGACTGGTTTGCGCCAGCACCAGACCGACGATCACCATCACACTGATCAAACCCAGGCTCAGACGGCGCTGGATCGATCTCACGAAGCTTGCCCGCCGAACAGGTAACCCTGACCGCGACGGGTTTCGATCACGCTTTTGCCGAGCTTGCGCCGCAGGTGGTTGACGTGGACTTCGAGGACGTTGGAGTCGCGCTCGGTTTCGCCGTCATAGAGGTGTTCGGCGAGGTGGCTCTTGGAGAGGATCTGTTCGGGATGCAGCATGAAATAGCGCAGCAGCCGGAACTCGGCGGCGGTCAGGTGAATGTCGGCGCCATCGCGAACGACACACTGGCGCCCCTCGTCCAGATGCAATCCGGCGGCCTGCAAGGTGGGCTGGTTGGACTGCCCCTTGGAGCGGCGCAACAGCGATTGAATGCGCAGATACAGCTCTTCGGGATGGAACGGTTTGGTCAGGTAATCATCCGCTCCGGCCTTCAAACCTTCGATGCGTTCGGCCCAGGAATCGCGGGCGGTCAGGATCAGTACCGGAATCGCCAGCCCGGCCGACCGCCACTGCGCGAGCACGTCCAGGCCCGGTACACCGGGCAACCCGAGGTCGAGGATGATCAGGTCATAGGGCTCGCTGCTGCCCTGATACACCGCATCCCGGCCGTCCGCCAGCCAATCCACCGCGTAGCCTTGGCGTTGCAGGCCGGCGAGCAGTTCGTCGGCCAGCGGTACGTGGTCTTCCACCAGAAGCAAACGCATCGATCAATCTTCCTTGTCTTTGACTAACTCGCCGGTATCGGCCTTCAAGTGCAGCTCGCGCGCCACGCCTTCGAGCGTCAGCAATTCGACTTCGTAGATGTACACGTCGTGTTTTTCTTCCAGCTCGACTTCCAGCAATTTGGCGCCGGGGTAGCGATCCATGGCCTGCTGCAGCACTTGCTCCAACGGCAGGATCACGCCTTGGCGACGCAGGTCCAGCGCCTCGTCCTGATCGAGGTCGCGGGCCACGGCAGTGGTGCAAAAAAACACCAGCGCCAGCGCCGTCAGGCGGGTGGCGCGAATATTAAACTTCATTACGTATCCTGATGATCCCTGAGCACTTCACCATTGACTGCGTTCAATTCCAGATCCCACTTCACACCTTTCGGGTCGCGCAGTTCGATCTGATAAATGAACTTGCCGTACTCTTCTTCCAGCTCGGTTTCGGTGATTTCCGAACCGGGATGTTTTTCCAGCGCGATGGCGTTGAGCTTCTCGAAGGAGACGATAGTACCAGCGTCGCGCAAACGAAGCGCTTCGTCAGGTCCCAGATCGCGCGCGTGGGCGAGGCTGGCGGTGAGGCCGATGATCGAGGCAGTGGTCAGGGCAGTCAGGGTATTCACGGGTGTCTCCGAATTCTTATAGGTTGCTTACGGTGGGCACCTTAACGAGATGAACTTAACTGAAACTGAATGGCCATCATTGTGCCCTACTTCGTGCAGAGTCCCTTGTGGGAGCGAGCCTGCTCGCGAAAGCGGTGGGTCAGGATCATCTTGCAACTGACACTCCGCTTTCGCGAGCAGGCTCGCTCCCACACGTCCATGTGGTGTGCTTATAATCGCCAGCTAGCTAACGATCGAGACCGGTATGACCGCCATTCACATCAAATACCCCGCCCTCACGCTCAAGGCCGGCCCGCGTGCCATGGCGCGGATTCGGGAACGGGGGCTGCATGCCGCTGACGTCGGCACCCTGCCCGGCGCTGCCGGCGGGCCGAAGGCGCTGGGCATTCAGGGGCTCGATCTGGCGTTGTTCGGCGAGTGGCTGCCGAGCGCACCGCGCGAACGTTCGCTGATCGGCGCATCGGTTGGTTCCTGGCGCTTCGCCAGTGCCTGCCTGCCGGACGCTGCTGAAGGCATCCGTCGTCTCGGCCAGCTCTACGCCGAGCAGAATTTCAACAAAGGCGTGACCATGGCGCAGATCAGCCAGAGCTCGCAGCGCATGCTCAACGACCTGCTCGACGGCCGCGACGCGAGCATTCTCGCCAACGCCGATTACCGCTTGAACATCATGGTGGTGAAAAGTCAGGGACGGCTGGCTGAAGATCATCGCGGGCGACTTGGTCTGGCCCTGGGTTCGGTGATCGCCGATAACCTGCGCGGTCGCGCACGGCTGTCACGGCACTTCGAACGGCTGATCGTCCACGATCCGCGCCTGGCGCCACCGCTCAATGCGTTGACCGACTTTCCGTCGCGCTTCGTCGCCCTCAACACCGGCAACCTGCGTCAGGCCTTGCTGGCGTCGGGGTCGATCCCGATGATCATGGAGGGCGTGCGAGATTTGCCCGGCGCCGGCGCGGGAACGTTTCGTGATGGCGGCCTGCTCGACTATCACCTCGACCTGCCTTACAGCGGCGACGGTATCGTGCTCTATCCGCATTTCACCGACCGGGTCATTCCAGGCTGGTTCGACAAGACTCTGCCGTGGCGCCGCGCGTCGGTGCAGCGCTTGCAGGACGTGGTGCTGATCGCGCCCTCGAAGGAATATCTGGCGCGCCTTCCCTACGGTAAACTGCCCGATCGTAACGACTTCAAACGCTTCATGGGCGATGCGCCGGGCCGGCAGAAATACTGGCACGCGGCGATGGACGAGAGCCGGCGCCTGGGCGATGAGTTTCTGGAGCTGGCGGCCAACGGTCACCTCGCCGACCGGTTGCTGACCCTTTAGTCAGCACGGCCAAACACAAGCTGATAAACTCGCCGCCTGCCCGAATCGCTGCGGCGAACGCCATCTGAACAGAGCCGAAAATACCGTGGAAATCTTCAAAGAGTTTACATTCGAATCCGCCCACCGCCTGCCGCACGTCCCGGACGGCCACAAGTGCGGGCGTCTGCACGGCCACTCGTTCAAGGTGGCGTTGCACCTGAGCGGCGACCTCGATCCGCACACCGGCTGGATTCGCGACTTCTCCGAGATCAAAGCGATTTTCAAGCCGCTGTACGAACGCCTCGACCACAACTACCTGAACGACATTCCCGGTCTGGAGAACCCGACCAGCGAAGTGCTGGCCAAATTCATCTGGAATGAAATGAAGCCACTGCTGCCCGAACTGAGCGCGATCCGCATTCATGAGACGTGCACCAGCGGTTGCATTTACCGCGGCGAATAACCAACACGGCTTTCCCTTGTAGGAGCGAGCCTGCTCGCGATCGCGGTGTTTCAATCGACATCTATTTAGAATGTTCGTCCGCTTTCGCGAGCAGGCTCGCTCCCAGATTGGGCCCTGGTGCGTTGAGGTGCACTGTTTTCGCGCCTGACTTCACTGTCTCGTCTATACCTACCGACAATCTGCCGCTTGGCACGACCACTGCAACCCTTGCGATCTTCCCCCCTTCAGCAAGGACTGCCCCATGACGCAGAACGCCCCCGGCAACGATTACCCGCTCAGCGAAGTCCCGATGCATGCGCGCAAAGGCCTGGCGTCGACAGCGATGGTGTTACTGGGCTTCACGTTTTTTACCGCGACCATGTTTGCCGGTGGCAAGTTGGGCGTGGCCTTCGGCTTCGCCGAGATGATGGCGGTGATTATCGTCGGCAACCTTTTGCTCGGCCTGTACGCGGCCGGCCTGGGTTACATCGCATTCAAAAGCGGTCTGAACTCGGTGTTGATGGGCCGATTCTGTTTTGGTGAAGTCGGCAGCAAGCTCAGCGACCTCATTCTCGGTTTCACCCAGATCGGCTGGTACGCCTGGGGCACCGCCACCGCGGCGGTGGTGATCGGCAAGTATTTCAACCTCGACGAAAGCACCGTGCTCGGCCTGATGGTGCTGTTCGGCCTGGGCTTCTGCGCCACGGCATACATCGGCTATCGCGGCCTGGAGATTCTTTCCTACATCGCGGTGCCGGCGATGATGCTGCTGCTGATGCTGTCGATGTGGGTGGCGACGGTGAAAGTCGGCGGTTTTGAGGGTCTGCTCAACGTAGTGCCCAGCGGTTCGCTGGATTGGTCGACGGCGATCACGCTGGTGTTCGGCACGTTCGTCAGCGGAGCGACGCAAGCGACCAACTGGACGCGTTTTTCGCGTTCGGCGCGGGTGGCGGTGCTGGCCAGCCTGATCGGCTTTTTCATCGGCAACGGCCTGATGGTGCTGATTGGCGCATACGGCGCCATCGTTTATCAGCAACCCGACGTGGTCGAAGTGCTGCTGTTGCAAGGGTTCGCCATGGCCGCAATGGCGATGCTCTTGCTGAACATCTGGAGCACTCAGGACAACACCATCTACAACTTCGCCGTGGCGGGCTGCAACCTGCTGCGCACCGGTCGGCGCAAGACCGTGACACTGGCCGGCGCGGTGATCGGCACCGTGCTCGCCCTGCTGGGCATGTACGACATGCTGGTGCCGTATCTGATCCTGCTCGGTACGGTGATTCCGCCGATTGGCGGAGTAATCATGGCCGACTTCTTCTATCGCTGGCGCGGTCACTACCCGCGTCTGGCCGACGCACGGTTGCCGGCGTTCAACTGGCCGGGGCTCGGGGCCTACGGCGTGGGCACCGTCGCCGCGTTCAGTTCGCCGTGGGTCGCGCCGCTGGTAGGGATCGCCGCTGCCGCGCTAACGTATGTCATCGTCACCGGTCTGCTGGGCGCCCGTCGCGTCAGCGCACCACTACAAGACCTATAAAAGGATTTGCCTGATGCACATCATCAACGCCCGACTGCGCAACCAGGAAGGCCTGCACGAATTGCACCTCGAAAACGGGCTGATCCACAGCATCGCCCGCCAGACCGAAGCGCCGTCCCTCGGCCCGGACGATCTCGACGCCGGCGGCAATCTGGTGGTGCCGCCCTTCGTCGAGCCGCACATTCACCTCGACGCCACCCTCACTGCCGGCGAGCCGCGCTGGAACATGAGCGGCACGCTGTTCGAAGGCATCGAATGCTGGGGCGAACGTAAGGTCACCATCACCGAAGAAGACACCAAGACCCGGTCGAAAAAAACCATCCAGGCGCTGGCCGCCCACGGTATTCAACATGTGCGCACCCACGTCGACGTCACCGACCCGCAACTCACCGCGCTCAAAGCCATGCTTGAAGTGCGCGAGGAAAGCCGTCACCTGATCGACCTGCAAATCGTCGCGTTTCCGCAGGAAGGCATCGAGTCATTCCGCAACGGTCGCGAGTTGATGGAAGAAGCCATCCGCATGGGCGCGGACGTGGTCGGCGGCATTCCGCATTTCGAGTACACCCGCGATCAGGGCGTCAGCTCGGTGAAGTTTCTAATGGACCTGGCCGAGCGCACCGGTTGCCTGGTGGACGTGCATTGCGACGAGACCGACGACCCGCATTCGCGCTTTCTCGAAGTGCTCGCCGAAG
Organism: Pseudomonas khorasanensis; assembly: GCF_014268505.2. Lineage (GTDB taxonomy): Bacteria > Pseudomonadota > Gammaproteobacteria > Pseudomonadales > Pseudomonadaceae > Aquipseudomonas > Aquipseudomonas khorasanensis. The sequence goes on along the minus strand of NZ_JABWQP020000009.1, from coordinate 90,398 downwards.
AGGCCCGTAGCCGCGACATGGGCGCACGCGTCACCGCCAGCCACACCACGGCGATGGGTTCTTACGACAACGCCTACTGCGCCAAGCTGTTCCGCCTGCTCGGCCATTCCGGGATCAGCTTTGTCTCGTGCCCGACCGAGAGCATTCACCTGCAAGGACGCTTCGATAACTTTCCGAAACGCCGCGGCGTCACGCGGGTGAATGAACTGCTCGAAGCCGGGATGAACGTGTGTTTCGGTCAGGACTCGATCGTCGATCCCTGGTATCCGCTGGGCAACGGCAACATCCTGCGCGTGCTCGAGGCGGGGCTGCATATTTGTCACATGCTCGGCTACCGCAACCTGCAGAGCGCGCTGGACCTGGTCACCGACAACAGCGCCAAAGCCATGCACCTGGGCGAGCGCTACGGGCTTGAACAGGGACGCCCGGCGAACCTGCTGATTCTGTCGGCGGACAGCGATTATGAGGTGATCCGCAGCCAGGGCTTGCCGCTGTATTCGATTCGTGACGGCAAAGTATTGATGAAGCGGCAGATGCCGGTGGTGCAATTCGCCTGAGGTTTGTGGCGGGGCGGATGGCCTCATCGCTGGCAAGCCAGCTCCCACAGTGTTTTGTGTTGACCCCGATAGTGGGCCCGAGCGCAAATTCAGGTGGGAGTCTGGCTTGCCAGCGATGGCGCCCGCCGATTCACTCCATCAACCGCGCCGTGCCAAACAATTTGATCTGCACCAACTGCCCTTCTTCAACCTCCAGCAAAACCGGAGCAGTGCCACCGGGCATGACCACCCGCACTTCGCCCGCCGCGACCCATCCCGCTCGCCACGCCGCTGCGGCGACCGCGCTGGCGCTGGTGCCGGATGACGCGGTTGGCCCTTCGCCGCGTTCGAATACTCGCGCAACGATGCGCTGGTCAGAATCGCGCGCGGCCCACTGCAGATTGATACCGGCCGGGCAAGGTTCGCCCGCACCGATGGGCATCGCATAGGCGATGCGGGTCAGGCCCTCGTTCAACGGCGATTCACGCATCTGTTCGTTACTCGGCAACGCGGCTGGATCGTTCAGCAAAGTGACGCAATGCGGGTTGCCGATGCGCACGAACTGGCTGCTAGCCCACGCGGGATTGAGCTGTGCCAGCGCCGGGATGTGGCTCATTTCCCGGGCGTTGCGCGCACGGTATTCAAACGAGGCAGCACCCACCGCATGAGGCCCGAATCCGGGCTGGCCGAGGTCAAGCCAGAAACCCTGCATGCCTTCGACCGTGGCCGGTTTTACCGAGGTTGCCACCGGTTCGCCCTTGTCATGATGAACACGCAACTCGGCGCCCTCTTCCGGCATCAAGCCTTGCTCGGTGAGCGCCTGAGAAAAGATCGTCAGCCCGTTGCCACTGCGCTCGGCGAGGCTGCCGTCGGTGTTGACGATCAGCACGTCAAACGGCGCCGATCCCTGGAACGGGCCGATGAGCAGGCCGTCGCTGCGGTGGGATTTGCTGTCGGGCAGGCGTTGGCCTTCGGGCCAGTGGCAGCACAGGGCGATGGCTGCTTCGCTCCACTTCTGCCGTGACGAGGCGCACTCGGCGGCGCTTGCCGGCAAGTCAATTGCGGCCAGGCGCAAGGCTTGGGGCGAAACCACGCCATAGACATTGCCGCGTGCGTCGTAGAACTGAGTCATCACTGCTTCCGTAAAGATTCTGGCAAAACCACGACTGTAAACCGCGATCCCGTGTGGGAGCGAGCCTGTTCGCGAAGGCGGTGTGTCAGGCAATAATTTTTCACCTGACACACCGCCTTCGCGAGCAGGCTCGCTCCCACAGGTTACGATGTCGGCTGCAAGCCCTCAGACAGACTGCGATCGAACCTCATCGCGGTCAGAATGTCATTCGGGATGCAGTTGTTTTTTTGCCAAGGATCGATATGACCAGCCTCAACGCCCAAGACACGTTCGTCCCCGGACGCCTGCAACAGATGTCCACGCGCATCGCCTTTTTCATCGCCGGGCTCGGCATTGCCGCCTGGGCGCCGCTGGTGCCCTACGCCAAGGCGCGGGCCGGGCTGGATGAGGGCACGCTGGGTTTATTGCTGTTGTGCCTGGGGGTCGGCTCGATTCTGGCGATGCCACTGGCGGGGATTCTGGCCACGCGCTTCGGCTGCCGACGCGTGGCCGCGGGCGGCACATTGCTGATCTGTGTGGCGCTGCCGCTCTTGGCGACGGTCTCGTCGATCCCGGCGCTGGTCGCCACGTTGTTCATGTTTGGCGCCGGGCTCGGCACCGTGGATTCGACGGTGAACCTGCAAGCGGTGATCGTCGAGCGTGCCAGCGGCAAGCACATGATGTCCGGGTTTCACGGGTTGTTCAGTCTGGGCGGCATCGTCGGCGCGGCGGGCGTCAGCGCTCTGCTCGGTTTAGGCCTGACTCCGCTTGCCGCGATGCTGGTGGTGGTGGTCTTGTTGATCGGCGCCCTGCTCAAGTGCGTACCGCACATGCTGCCTTACGGCAGCGAGAGCTCCGGCCCTGCCTTCGCCATACCCCACGGCATCGTGCTGTTTATCGGCGGGATGTGCTTTATCGTTTTTCTCACCGAAGGCGCGGCGCTGGACTGGAGCGCGGTGTTCCTGGCGCAGGAACGCGGCATCGACACGGCGTACGCGGGTCTGGGTTACGCGGCGTTTGCCCTGACCATGACGGTGGGACGCTTGTTCGGTGACCGAATCGTCCGGCGATTGGGGGCCACGCGGATCATTCTGTTTGGCGGTCTGTTGGCTGCGGCAGGTTTGTTTCTGGCAACATTTGCGCCGAGCTGGCAAGCGGCGCTGGTCGGTTATGCGCTGGTTGGCGCGGGTTGCTCGAACATCGTGCCGGTGCTGTACACGGCGGTGGGCAAGCAGACGGTGATGCCGGAAAGCATCGCAGTGCCGGCGATTACTACGCTGGGGTACGCCGGGATTCTGGCCGGGCCGGCAGTGATCGGTTTTGTCGCCCATGCCAGCAGCTTGAGCTTTGCCTTTGGGCTGATGGCGGTGTTGCTGGTGGCTGTCGCCATTGGCGGGAAAGTGCTGAAGGTCTGATCTGTGGCGAGGGAGCATGCTCGCGCTGGGTTGCGCAGCGACCCCGCGTTTTGGGACCTGCTGCGCAGTCCAGCGGGAGCAAGCTCCCTCGCCACAGCGTCAGCGGTTAGAAACCGACGCTGGCCTGCACGAAGAACGTGCGCGGCGCGCCGACATACATCCCCGAGTTGTTGTCGCTGGAGCGGGTGAAGTACTGCTTGTCGAAGACGTTTTTCACCCCCGCACCCAGCTTGAGATTCGACACTTGCGGGCCGAAATCGTAGCCGCCGCGCACGTTCCAGGTCATATAGCCCGGAATGTCGCCGTACTGCCCGTCCGCCGTGCCTTCGGTGATGTAGTTGCCGTTGAAGCTGCCGTCAGCGTTCACACCGGTACCGGGCGAGCGCTGTTTCGATTGGGCAAAGCCGTCGAGGTTGTAGGTCCAGCGATTGACCTCGTAACGCAAACCGACCGTGGCCACCTGACGCGAATAGAACGGCAGATCCCGCCCTTTGAAGCCCGGAATCTCGCCTTCATAAGTGGCGCGGGTGTAGGTGAACCCGGCGTTGGCGGTCAGCCCATCGAGGCGCGGATCGAGCGCGGCCATGTCGTAATGCACCGATGCTTCGATGCCCTGATGCTTGGTCGCGCCGAGGTTGGTCCAGCCGACATCGTTGCTGATGTATTGCAGCTCGTCGTCGAAGTCGATGTAAAACAGCGTCACTTCGCCGCCCCAGACGTCATCGTTGTAGCGCGTGCCGATTTCATAGGTCTTGGCCTTTTCCGGCTCCAGACCGTTGGCGGTGCTGTCCCCCGAACCGCCTTGGCCGAGCTGGAAATACTGCAGGCTGCCGAACGAGGTTTCGTAGTTGGCGAACAGCTTCCAGGCATCCGACAGGTGATACATCACGCTCAGCGCCGGCAACGGTTCGTTGCTTTCAATGCTGCGGTTTTTCTCCGGCACCGGTCGGCCAGCGGTGTCGAGCACGGCCCGATCGTGCCAGTCGGTGCTGATGTGTTCGAAGCGAATGCCGGGGGTGATGGTCCAGTTGCCGACGTCGATCTTGTTGTCGACGTACACCGAGTTGGCTTCGGTGCCGCCAGTCCGATCCTGGAACACATGGCCGTCGGAGGTCGGCGTGACCACGGGCTGATTGTTGACCAGCGCCAGACGGCTCGACTCTTCGTGCATCGCTTCTTTCAAGTAGCGATAACCGACGCTGACCTCCTGAGTGGTCGGGCCGACATCGAACACCCGCGACACACGCGGCTCAATGCCCAGGGTGTAGTAGGAACGCGGGTACGAGCTGAGGGTTCGCTGATCGCGCGCGGCAATCGTGCTGCCGCGAAAGCTGTCGGTGTAATAGGTGAGGATTTCTGCCTGGGTGCGCTCGTCGATCTGGCGAATCCATTTGAACGACACGTCTTTGCGCCGCCCCGTGAACTGGTCGTAATCACGCACCGATTCGTAAGGCTTGTCGTCGTACTGGCGTTGCGTCAGGCCACCGGGCATGTCGGCGCTGGCGTCGTAGTAATGGAAATTGAGACTGAAATCATCCTGATCGGTCGGCGCCCAGTGAGTCTTGAGCAGCACGTCGTCGATGTCATTGCCATTGTTGCGTTCGCGATAACCGTGGCCATTGACGCCTGAGTACAGGAGCGCCACGCCCATCCCATTGTCGGCCGTGCCGCCGAGGAACGCCGTATCGATGTGTTTCCAGCCACCGTATTGCGTGGTTTCCAGCGTGGTGCCGATTTCACCGGTGGTTTTTTCCGGGATCGCACGGGTTACGAAGTTGATCACGCCGCCGACGTTCTGCGGTCCATAACGCACGGAACCGGCGCCACGCACCACGTCGATGCTGTCGAGGTTGCCCGAGGAGACCGGCGCCATCGACAGTTGCGGCTGACCGTACGGCGCGAACGCCGCCGGCACGCCGTCGATCAGCACCGTCGAGCGTGGCGACAGGCGCGAAGTCAGGCCGCGCACGCCGACGTTGAGGGAAATGTCACTGCCGCCGGTGCCGTTGGAATCCTGCACCTGCACACCCGGCACACGCTTGAGCACATCGCTGACGTTCATCGCGCCCTGCTCGACCATCGCTTCGCGGCGGATCACCGTACGCGCGCCCGGGTGGTTTTGCACCACGGCGGCGTTGGCGTCACCGAGCCAGTCGCCGACGACCTTGATGTCGGTCACGCCCAGCTCCAGCGGGCCGTTACTGGCGGCGGAAGTCGCAGCAGGGGCGAGTGTCACCGAGCCTTCGTTGATCTGGTAATCCAGACCGCTGCCCTGCAACAACTGACGCAGCGCCTGCTCCGGCGAGATGTCGCCCTCAACCGCTGGCGCCTGTTTGCCAGCCACCAGCTCAGGGCTGAAAAACACTTGCAGCGAGGTTTGCTGACCCAGCTCGCTCAAGGCCTGGCCCAGCGGCTGCGCGCGGATATGAATGGCTTCGGCCGCCAACGCCAGCGGCATCGCCGAGTTGACCGCCAGCGCCAGGGCCAGCGGTATCCAAGGGAATTTTTTATTGTGGGTTGTGGTGTTGTTCACGTCGTACGGAGTCCTGTGGATCGCAAGAGTGTGCGGCTGTTAATACAAACCAGTTGCAGTTGAACAGGAAGACGATGAACTCGAAAAAAACCTGAATGCTATTTTGAAATTATTTCCTGGCTGCCATCGGCGAGGGTGCGCACGGCCACCGGCAGAATGCTCGGCAAGGCTTTGAGCAAGGCGTCGGTGTCGTCGGTTCTGAACACGCTGGTCAGGCGCAGACTGGCCACGCCCGGTTGGGAAACGGTCAGCGGTTTGTCGCGATAACGCGACACTTCGGCCACCACTTCGCTGAGGCTGGCGTTGTTGAATACCAGTTTGCCGTTGCGCCAGGCCGTCAGCTCCGCCGGGTTGACCGCGTAGGCCGGCAGAACTTTTCCGTGCGTATCGATTGAAGTGCCCAGGCCTGCGGTCAGGCTGATGAACTCATCATCCGGCGCCTCGCGCCCCTGCACTTTCACGGTGCCCTGCTCCACCGCCACGCGGGTCTGCATAACATCGCGGCGCACATCGAAACGCGTACCGGTAACCGTGACCTTGCCGCTGCCGGCCTCGACCACGAATGGCCGGGAAGCATCGTGTTCAACGCTGAACATCGCTTCGCCGGCGCTCAATTCGATAACGCGTCGATCCGTTTCATAATGCACCTGCAAACGGCTGCGGCTGTTCAGGTCGATCACCGACCCGTCGGGCAGCGCGATGTGCTTGCGCTCGCCTGGCGCCGTGGCGAACTCGGCGCTGTAGCCTTGCGGATGATTCAAACCGCTGAACAGCCCGAATCCCAGCGCCACAGCGAGGATGCTCGCCGCCACGGCATATCGCAGCAACGGACGTCGCTCGCGACGAGGTGGCGGGTTTTGAGCGAGGGCTTCAAGGCGTGGCGCCGGGAGCAAATCCGCCGCTGCCCACAATCCTTGCAACACCTCGAACTCTTCGCGGTGTTGCGGATGTTCATTAATCCAGGCGTCGAAGCGCTGCTGCTCGCCAGCACCGATGGCCGGCTCCTGCAACCGCACGAACCAGGCCGCCGCCTCATCACGCACCGTTGTTTGCCCACAGGCGCAATCACGAGTTTCCATCATGGAATGTCTTGTCCGGCCGAGGATAAAAAGGTGCGAGCGCTCATGACTGCAATCCGTCGAGGCGTTCACGCAGATGCCGCAGGGTGCGGATCATATACTTTTCGACCATGTTCTTGGACAGCCCCAACCGTTCGGCGATTTCCGCCTGGGTCAGGCCTTCGATCTTTTGCCAGACAAAAATCTTGCGACAGTTGAGCGGCAGCTCGGTGAGCGCGCGTTCGATGGAATCGGCCAGCTGGATCGCGTGCATGTAATGCTCCGGGTCGCCGGTTGACGACGCACGTTCATCAATCGCCTCCGACTCCATGGCGCCACGCCGATCCTCGCGCCGATAGCCGTCGACTGCGATATTGCGCGCCGTCTGATGCAAATACGCCCGCGGTTGCTGTACCGCCGCCGAATCGGACTCAAGCACCCGCACAAAGGTGTCGTGCGCCAGATCCTCGGCTTGCGAACGGTTACGCAAGCGGCGAGTCCAGGTGCCGATCAACTCTTCGTAATGCTCGAAAAAGCCGGGTCTGCGGGAGCGCATGAGGATGGGCGGCGTGCCGAGGAAAGGGGCGTGAATAGTAATGCTTCCTATTAAGCCGAGCAATTCATTCCTTTTGCATGGAAAAATTGCCGGGGGCGCCGTTCATGGACGGTTTACCTGTGGGAGCGAGCCTACCCGCGAAAGCGGTACTTCAGAAAACTGCGATGGTGACTGACAGGGCGCCTTCGCGAGCAGGCTCGCTCCCACGAGGGTGATGCGTTGGGCTTAAGCCTGCGGCAGTTTGCGGAAGCCGACCGCCAAGCGATTCCAGCCATTGATGGTATTGATCGCAACCGTCAGGTCGACCAGTTCCTTGGGCGAAAACTGCGCAGCCACTACCTCGTAATCTTCGTCCGGTGCGTGGGTCAGGCTCAGTTGCGTCAGCGATTCGGTCCACAGCAGGGCGGCGCGTTCGCGTTCGCTGAAGAACGGCGCCTCACGCCATGCGGTGACTGCGAACAAGCGGCGTGGGGTTTCGCCGTCCTTGATTGCGTCGGCGGTGTGCATGTCGATGCAGAATGCGCAACCATTGATCTGGGAGGCACGCAGCTTGACCAGTTCGATCAGACTCTTTTCCAGTGGCAATCTGGAGACGGCGTTTTCCAGCGCCATCATCGCTTTGAGCGCATCAGGGGAAGCGGTGTAGAAATCGGCACGAGGTTGCATGGGGAGCTCCGCGGTAGGGATTGAATGTGTGGCTACGTTAGTCCCGGGCCGTGGTTCGGCAAATAGCCAATTTCCCGTAAGACAGGTAGGCCACTGGGCGAAGCGACCGCTCGTCACTCGGCCGGCACCAAGGATTCGGCGCGCATGACCAATGAGAGGTAATCCCCTTAATCAGGAGACGTACCATGATGACGCGCAAGTTCACTTCGCTCGTGTTGGCCGGTCTGCTCGCCACGGCCTCCGCCGCCAGCTTCGCCGCCAATGACAGCACCGATTCGACAGGCACCAAGTCCGGCGGCGCCAGCAGCTCGACCATGCCGCCAGACAACACCCCAGGATCCTCTTCCGGTGGCAGCGGTTCTGGCGGAACTAATAACGGCACGAAGTCGGGCACCGGCTCAGGCATGGGGACTGGTTCTGGCACTGGCACCAACGGTGGCGCGAGTGGCTCCGGTTCAGGCGCTGGCGGCGGCACCGGTTCGGCCGGCGGCGGAACTGGCGGGGCGGGTGGTGGCACGGGCGGCTGAACGAACAAGAGCCACCCCAGATAACCCAGGCAAAGAAGTTCTAATGCAGGCGCGAGCGTGCTCGCGATCGCAACCTGTCAGTCAACAACAATGCAAGCTGACACACCGCTTTCGCGAGCAGGCTCGCTCCCACATTTAGATTGCATCGCTTGAAGATCAGCGATCCGAGCGCAACAGCTCGGCAAATCCTTCCTCTGGCGAAAACACCGCCGCCCGATTACGCCCGCCATTTTTCGCGTGATACAGCGCCGCATCCGCGCGCTGGATGAACACCTGCGGGCTGTCATTGCCGTTCGGGATGAACGCGTAACAACCCAGGCTGACCGTGAGATAACCGGTAGGCGAACCGCTGTGGATGATGTGTTTGTCGATCACGCTGCGGCGTATCTGCCCGGCAATCGCCAGCGCGCCGTTGATGTCGGTATCCGGCAACAGCACGGCGAATTCCTCGCCGCCGTAACGGACCGCCAGATCCGACTTGCGCTGGCAGCAGGTCTTCACCACTTGCGCCACCAGTGCAAGGCATTGATCGCCGGCGACATGGCCATAGGCATCGTTGTAACGCTTGAAAAAATCGATATCGAGCATGATCAGACTGACCGGGCTCACCTGCCGGGCGCCACGGGCGAACTCGATATCCAGCGAACGCTCGAACAAGCGTCGGTTGGCCAGACCGGTGAGGCTGTCGTGGGTGGCGATCTGTTCCAGCGCCCGTTGCGCCTTGCGCAGGTTTTTTTCGATACGCTCGCCGTCGCGCACCTGATGAATGAACACCCAGCCGAACAGCCCGACCCCGAGGATCACCAGCGCAACGATCACGCTGGACTGAAACGCCCGCGCGGACCATCCCTGCAGGATGGTGTCCCGCGAGGTCGCGGCGGACACCACCAGCGGGTACGACGCCAGTTGCCGATAACCATACAATCGGGTGACCCCGTCGACGACCGAATCAAGCATTGCCGTCCCGGCAGGTGCGTTGGGCAATAAGGTTTGATAGATCTCACCGTGCGCCACCGAGGTGCCAATCAGCGATTGGTCGAAAGGGCGTCGCGCCAGCAAGGTGCCGTCGGTCAACGCCAGAAACATGATGCCGCTGTCATCAAGGCTGAAGCTTTTGAAAAACTGGTCGAAGTACGACATGCGGATACCGGCCATCAGCACCCCCTGGAAATTTCCGGCGCGGTCGTTGACGCGCCTGGAGATGGGGATGATCCAGTCGCCGTTCTCGCGGCTGCGAATTGCCGGACCGATGTGCGCCACAGTCGAGACGTTCTGCTGATGGAATTTGAAATATTCGCGGTCGGCCACGCCATTGCCGCGGGGCAGATCCGGAAAAGAGGTGATGACCCACTGCCCCTCGCGGTCGAAGAGGAATATGCCGTGCAACTGCTCCAGCTGCTGCGCGCGACGGGCGAAGATTCTTTGCAGACGCGGTCGCTGTGCGGCGCCATAACCGTCGTCCTCAATCCAGTCGACCAGACTGGACATCACCAGGTCTGCCGCCAGGAACGTGTCTTCTGCCTGCTGCGCCATGGCCCGCGTCAGGTTGGTCGAGGCCATCTGCGCCACCGCCAGATCCTGACGCCGAGACTGCTCCAGCTGCAAATACAAAAGGCCGCACAGGCACAGGCTCACCACCACGATAAACAGCACCGCCGCCTTGCGCAGCGGCAGACGTTTGAGCGTGCCGGAGACCTGTTGCGGTTCGTGAATGGAGGTTGGCAAAAGCATGTCCTGGACAGGTACGACAGGGGCGCGAGCCCGAAACCCTTGTGTCGGTGAGCGTAGCCCACCGGGGTGCACGGGGCAAACGCCCGCCTCCCATCCAGTTGTATCGGCGCGTCGCGAGTCTGGATGATCGCTATTCGTCGATTTATTTTGATCACTACCTCTCGGCTGATCAGCCTGGAAAGGCCAGGCGCCGCATCGCACTGGCCAGATGCGCGCGGGCACTCTGGGCATCGCTCTCGCGCATTTGCTCGTAGGCCCGCTGCGCAATCTCGTGGGGCACCGGTTTCAACTCACGTTGGGTGGCCATGGCCAGCAGTTGCACTTGCGCGGCGCGCTCCAGGTAATAGAGGTCGTCCCAGGCTTCGGCGATGGTCCGTGCGACGACGATCACGCCATGGTTTTTCAGAAACAGGATATCGGCGTCGCCCATGACGCTGGCGATGCGATCGCCTTCGGATTCGTCCAGAGCGAGGCCGTCGTAGTTTTCGTCCACTGCGGTGCGCCCATAGAACTTCAGCGCGGTCTGCCCCAGCCACAGCAGCGGCGGGCCTTGCAGCAGACACAACGCCGTGGCGTGCGGCATGTGCGTATGGAACGCGACTTTCACCCGTGGCAATTGTTTGTGCAGCCGCGCATGGATGTAAAACGCCGTCGCCTCCGGCTGGCCCTCGCCGTCGACCACGTTGCCAGCGAAGTCGCAGATCAGCAGATTCTGCGCCGTCACTTCGGCAAAAGCGTAGCCGTACGGATTGACCAGAAACAGGTCGCCATGCCCCGGCAACATCGCTGAAAAATGATTGCAGATGCCCTCCTCCAGGCCGTGCAAAGCCGCCAGTTGAAAGCACGCTGCGAGTTCGTTTCGGGCGGTGATAATCGCCTCTGTCTCAAGATTCAGCATCGATGCGGGTCTGGCCCGAACGCTGCCACTCAAGGTGTGAGCCATCGCAACTCTCCTTAATGCCAGCCGAGGGATCTGAACAGGGGCAGCACTTGATCGAGCGTGTTCAGAATCGCGTCGGGACGGTAATCCGGCAACAATTGGCGCCCGGTGCCGCGATCGATCCAGACGCAGCGAAAGCCCATGTCCCGCGCCGCCGCGTGATCGAGCCTGGGGCTGGCGCAGATGTGCACCACCTCACCGCGCGTCACACCCAACTGTTCATGAGCGTAGTCGAACAGCCGTGGCGCCGGTTTATAGGCGCCGGCTTGTTGCGCTGTGATCACCCGGTCGATATGCCCACCGAGCTGCGCGACGTTGCCGGCAATGATGTCGTCGTCGGTGTTCGACACGATGCACAGCTTGAACCCCATGGCTTTGAGTTGCGCCAGGGTTTCGACCACTTCGGGAAACGGCGGCATTCTCGGAATAGCGCCCGCCAGGCGCTGGCTGTCCTCGAGCTGGCTCGGCAAACCCAGTTCATCCAGGGCCAGTCGCAGGCCCAGGGTGCTCAGTTCGCGAAACGAACGGTGCGGCGGCGTTTGCTCAAGGCGATGCTCGTGGCGGTCGTAGACTTCGATCAACTGGCCGGCGTCAACCTGATGCTCGCCCTTCTCGCTCAGTATTTTCTCGACGACGGCTTTGAGGCCTTCGTCCCATTGAATCAGCGTGCCGTAGCAATCGAAGGTCAACCATTCGGGACGCGGTGTGCGGGTGAGGGTCATCGGTCGCTTCCTCCGGAGTGAGGACTTCAGCTTATGAGCGCACGGTGATAGTGTGAAATTAAATAAATAGCCGATTGTCATTTGCAAAACCACTATCGAGAACGCCGCCATGCTGGATCTGGAACTGCTGAAAACGTTTGTTTGTGTGGTCGATGAAGGCAGCTTCACCCGCGCCGCCGAGCGCGTTCACCGCACCCAATCGACGGTCAGCCAGCAGGTGCGCAAACTCGAAGACCTGGTCGGCCATCCTTTGCTGCTGCGTGACCGCACCGGTCTCAACATCGCGGTCACGGAGCACGGCGAGTTGCTGATCCACTACGCCCGCCGGTTGCTGACGCTGTCCGCCGAAGCCACGCAAGCACTGTCCAGCGATGTCGATTTGCAGGTCCTGCGCATCGGCATGCCGGAAGACTTCGACGCCCGGCGCATGGCGCTGCTCCTCGCTGGCTTCACCCGTAGCCATCCGCAAGCACGCCTGGAAACTTTCAGCGGCATGAGCCTCGACCTGCGTCAGCGCCTCGACGCCGGCGATATCGACATCGCCCTGATCAAACGCGAACCCGACAGCGGCCCGGCGTGGGCCACTTGGCCGGAGCGGCTGGTGTGGGTCAAAGGCGCCGAACTCGATACGGCAAGCGAGGTGCTGCCGCTGGCATTGTTTCCACAAGGCTGTTTGTATCGGCAGCGCGCGATTCGCCTGCTCGATATTGCGCAGCGACCGTGGCGCATCGCGTTCGGCAGCCACAGCCTGACCGGGATTCAAGCGGCAGTCGCGTCGGGGTTGGGGGTTTCGGTGCTGCCGATGTCGGCGGTACTGTCGGAGCATCAAGTCTGTACAGATTTACCCGAGTTGGCACCGACGGAACTGGCCCTGGTCAGCCGTGAAGGTGTTTTGAGCGGAATGCAGCGCGGGCTGGTGGCGTTTTTGCGTGGAGAACTCGGGGTGGATGCGGGGGGATTTGCCTGAGTTCCCCCGTTCAGTTACATGACGTGCAGATCCTTTGGGCGCGCAGCATGCGTGAAATCGTCGGGAGCTTCAAACCGTCAGGCAAAAAAAGGCGCTCATGGGAGCGCCTTTTTTTTCATCGACCGTTACCCATCCTCACCGTGCCGGCGGCACCCGGATATCCCCCACGCGGCACTGGGTTTTCACCCCTTTGCCACACGCGCCGAACTGCAAATCCTTGCCCATGCACACTCGCACTTCCGACAGCTGCGGGCCGCTGCAAACCACGGCAATACCGTCCTCGGGAATACCCGGATTGGCCCTGCGAAACAGGTCGGCAATCTCTTGCGCTTCGAAGTAGTACGACGTGCCAAACGGCTGCAGTTCCTGTGGAATCTTCACCGCCGCAAGGGCCTGATCTGATTTGTCCAGATAACCCATCGCGCCGAGACCACTGCAGGTGCCGTGCTTGGACCATTCGTGATCAAGCAGCTTTTTCGTCGGGAACAGCGTCAGACCCTTGCTGGTTTCCGCCGCCGAAAGCGTGGTCAGCGGCGGGCAGGATTGCGGCCAGCCGCCCTTGGCATATTGCGGCCACAAGCCGTGCAGAACGAAGCCATAACCCTTGCCGGTGCACTGCGCATCGTCCTTGTGCGTCAGACAAAACGTTGGCGACCAGGACAGCGCCAGCAGGTAATAGTCGAACACCCCTGCCACCGATTCCGCCTGTGCTTTACTCGATGACGGCTGACGCGCCGAACTCGTGCCGATGCTACCGGCCGTCAGCGCGATCAGTGCCAGAATTGTAAACAGCTTTTTCATTAACCCATTCCTTGGGACGCCTGCGTCCGTGGTTTTCGTTGTTGGCCGGGCTTGGCCAACGCTGATTTCGACACGCTTGTATTGCAAGCGCATGACGCAAGGCAAGACCTTGCGCCTTTCAAAGGTCTACGCTGAACAGGCAGACATCCAACAAGGGAACCGACATGAGTAAAGCTGACGAACTCGCCGCCAAACTCAAGCAAACCCGGCACACCCAGGCCGACGACATCACCTGCGCCGAGCTTGAAATCGATTGCTGGCCTGCTCAGGTGTATGCCTTGTACCACCGCATCGAGGCGTGGCTGCTGCCAGTCACCGAAGTAGGACTGAAGATTCGACGAAATCCTACGCACGTTTGCGAATGTTCACCGGATGGCGAAACCCATGACTACTCCATCGACCAGTTGGTGATCGAAGCCAACCACCACAGTTTGACGTTCGATCCCATTGCGCGGTTTACCGAAGATGGTTGCGGGCGTGTGGAGATCAAGGGGCCGGCACGAGACCAGTCATTGCTGCGCACGGTTGATGAGCATGGCGAAAGCCACTGGTGGTTACAAACTGTCGAGACCGGCAAGGAGCTGGATGCGATTGCTTTGACGGAAAACAATCTATTGCAGCTGGTTCAGGACGGTTTGGGGCTGTAAGGGATTGGCACTGACACGCGTCAACGGACTGGATCAACGGCGAGAACGTGTTTAACTTCGAACACGTCCTCCCCGTCCATCCCAGAGAAAAGTCCGACAGATGACAACGACAAAAACCACAATCCTGCTCGGTGCATTGCTCGCGTTTCCTTTCGCCGCCCAGGCAGCCGAGCCGTCAACCCACCTCGACACCATCCAGCAACAGGGCCAACTGCGCGTCTGCACCACTGGCGACTACAAGCCTTACACCTTCAAGCGCAGCGATGGTGACTTCGAAGGCATCGACATCAGCATGGCCCGCTCACTTGCCGACAGCCTCGGCGTCAAAGTGCAATGGGTGCAGACCACCTGGAAAACCTTGATGCCCGACATGCAGGCCGGTAAATGCGACATCGGCATGGGCGGCATCTCGGTTACGCTCGATCGGCAGAAAAAGGCTTACTTCAGCAACACCCTCGACACCGACGGCAAGATCCCGCTGGTGCGCTGCGCAGACCAGTCCAAATACCAGATCATCGAACAGATCAACCAGCCCAACGTGCGCCTGGTCGAACCGGCCGGCGGCACCAACGAAGCCTTCGTTCACGCCTTCCTGCCCAAGGCCCAACTGGCCCTGCATGACAACGTCACAATCTTTGAGCAACTGCTCGACAACAAGGCCGACGTCATGATTACCGACGCCTCGGAAGCGCTCTATCAACAGAAACTCAAACCCGGCCTGTGCGCGGTGAATCCGCATCAGTACATGCAATACGGCGAAAAGGCTTACTTGCTGCCGCGCGATGACATCAGCTGGAAACTGTATGTTGATCAGTGGCTGCATTTGAGCAAGGTCACTGGCAAGTATCAGCAGACGTTGAGTGAGTGGATTGCAGTACCTGCTGCGCAGTGATCTTAGTCGGCGTGCAGCATGCCGGAGCTGTATTGATTGAGGCTGCTGTGGATGCTGTTGGCGCCGAACTACAGATACCGTCGAAAAGTCCTACGCGATGACTCCAAGGCCCCAAGCGCGGTCAAAAATAACGTTGCATGTGCGAGCAAAGATTCATACCATGGTCGCACGTCAATGTAGCTAGTGATGCACCAGTCTCGGTCGCAACCCGAGACTAGAAAAAACCGCCCCGCAAAGGCGGTTTTTTTTCGCCTGCGATCCGGCGGCTACGATGCCAACGATTTCCAGCATCAATTCTGCAGTGCGCAGACTGAGTTGGTGGGGAAAAAGGGGACGGATTTCTTTACATCCATCCCCTTTTTAGCATGTGAATGAACTTCACCATCGGATTGGCTTTCCGGAGCTCTGCCAAACCTCAATCCTGATAAACTGCCCACTTTCCAGCCCCACCCAATCCAGAACCGCCAATGTCCCCTATCACCGCCACACCCGCCCCGCTCTCCCGCCGCTTCTCCGTCGCCCCGATGATGGATTGGACTGACCGCCATTGCCGATTCTTCCTGCGCCTCCTGTCCAAAAACGCCCTGCTCTACACCGAAATGGTCACCACCGGCGCGTTGCTCAACGGCGATCACGAGCGTTTTCTCCGTCACAACGAAGCCGAGCACCCGCTTGCTTTGCAGTTGGGCGGTAGCGTGCCGCTCGACCTGGCCGCTTGCGCGCGCATGGCTCAGGAGCACGGTTATGATGAGGTGAACCTCAACGTTGGCTGTCCGAGTGATCGGGTGCAGAACAACATGATCGGTGCGTGCCTGATGGGGCATCCGCAGTTGGTGGCCGATTGTGTGAAGGCGATGCGCGATGCGGTGTCGATTCCGGTGACGGTGAAGCACCGGATCGGGATCAATGGGCGGGACAGTTATGCCGAGCTGTGTGATTTCGTCGGTACGGTGCGGGACGCCGGGTGCACGAGTTTTACGGTGCATGCGCGGATTGCGATTCTGGAGGGGTTGTCGCCGAAGGAGAATCGCGACATTCCGCCGTTGCGCTATGACGTCGCGGCGCAGTTGAAGGCGGATTTTCCGGAGCTGGAGATTGTGTTGAACGGCGGGATCAAGACGATGGAGGCCTGCCACGAGCACCTGCAGACGTTCGACGGTGTGATGCTGGGGCGGGAGGCTTATCACAATCCGTATTTGCTGGCGGAGGTCGACCAGCAGTTGTTCGGCAGCACCGCGCCGGTCATCAGCCGCGCCGAGGCACTGGCGCAACTGCGTCCTTATATAGCCGAGCATTTGCTGGCGGGTGGCGCGATGCATCACATCACGCGGCACGTACTGGGCTTGGGCACCGGGTTTCCGGGAGCGCGTAAATTCCGTCAGTTGCTGTCGGTGGATATTCACAAGGCCAGGGATCCGTTGGCTTTGCTGGATCAGGCGGCGGAGTTGCTTGAAGGGCGTTGATTGATAATTTGATTGGGTGGGCAACGCACAAGTGTTGCCCGAGACTTGGTTGTGCTGACAGGACGTCCTTTTTTATGCCCAGGCTTTGTTGTGCTTTATTCCCGCGTTTCACCCTCTACGCTTTTTTGTTAAGCGTTTCTGCTGGCAGTTACGCTGGTTGCGATTTCTTGAAAGGCTGTGGCGACGGTGAAGACACTCCTTTCGAGTCGACGCAAATGTCCGGCTTCATGACTTTCACCACTACGATGGCATCGTTTGATGCAACCTCGGACGTTTCCGGCGGCAAAAAACGTGTTTACTCAGTTAAAGAAATCGAAGCAGCGCGGTATTTCCTCGCCACCGACGGCATGCTGCAAGCCGCATATTTCACATCGGCCTTGCATCGTTTTCGCCAAGAGTCGTCGCAGTCAATGTTGGACGACCTAGCCGTAGCAGCGCTGATCAGCACTCAGTGATCACACCGCCGCAGCCGCCGTCCAGTTCACCCAGCCAAACACCCACGTCGCCAGAATCAACAAACCAAAGCCGATCCGGTACCACGCGAACGCGGCGTAACTGTGGTTGGCAATAAACTTGAGCAGTCCACGCACGGCGATCATTGCGAAGATGAACGCGGTGACGAAGCCCAAGGCGAAGACTGGCAGGTCGTTGGGCTGGAACAGGTCGCGGTATTTGTAGCCCGAGTACACGGCGGCGCCGACCATGGTGGGCATGGCGAGGAAGAACGAGAACTCGGTGGCAGCCTTGCGCGAGAGCCCAAAGAGCAGACCGCCGATGATGGTCGAGCCGGAGCGCGAGGTGCCCGGAATCATGGCCAGGCATTGTACGAAACCGACCTTCAGGGCGTGAGACCAGCGCATGTCGTCGACATGCTCGACGCTGACAACATGACTGCGCTGTTCCGCCCACAACATGACAATGCCGCCGAGCACGAGTGCCACTGCGACGGTAATCGGGTTGAACAGGAATTCGTGAATCGTGTCCGCGAATAACACTCCCAGGATAACGGCGGGGAAAAACGCGATCAGCAAGTTAAGGGTGAAACGTTGCGCGTTGCGCTCGGTGCGCAAGCCTTTGACGATGTCGACAATCTTCGGGCGGAACTCCCACACCACTGCAAGGATGGCCCCTAATTGAATAATGATGTTGAACGCCATGGCCCGTTCGCCACCGAACTCGAGCAAGTCGGCGACGATGATCTGGTGACCGGTACTTGAGATCGGCAAGAACTCCGTCAGGCCTTCTACCGCGCCTAATATCAACACCTGGAAAAGGGTCCAGAAATCCATTAATCCTCCATCAGCGCACTCTGGGCGAGCGACCGGTTACTAACACTCAGGGGTTGAGTATCTGAAATTAAATACGCGTCTAACTTTTGATCGCGAAGAATAGGGTCTATCCGAAGCCACACTCAAGCCATGTTAATAATCGTCGGCCGACGAACTACGCAGAAAAAATTTATACGTATCTGAAGAGAAATTTCAGGTGAGATTGAAAATGTGACGGACATCACGTAATAATGGCATGGCCAATGAATGGCAAAAGGACATAGACAAAGCCATCGCAGTAAGCTCAAAATAGTGGCACCATTGCATATCGCCACCATCTAAGCGTTAGTTCACAACCCCGAGAAAATCAACTAAAAGCTTGAAAAGCTTATTTATTGTTAGAAAACTCGGGAGACACGTCTAAAATTCGCGTAAATGTTACCAATTGTCAGTCACAGATGAGAACCGGTGCTTTAACATCCCGACGTCAGCACCTAATTCGAGTCAATGCATGATGCTCTCAGGGAACTTGGCGACGAGAAGTCCGCGCCCGACAAACGATGAATCCGGTGTTCTTACGCTGGGTCGTACCCTTGGCGTGGCTGATCATTTTACAACCCTGATCGCAAGGCACGTGCAAACTGATATCACCCTGGAAACAGGGGCGTACGCTAGTTCATATAAACAGAACGGATACATTGGCTCCTATCGCGCCATTTTCCTCATTATCGATAGTCCTCAGGCCGTCGAAGATAATCTTGCGCTGGTGCAGAGCTGGCGTGATGACAACTTCAAGCCGCTGATCTGCGCAGTCGTCACCGGGCGCGGCGCGGTCAACAAGATCAAATATTATCTCGCTGGCGCGGATGCGTGTATCAAGCTCAACACGCTGGGCGATGACAGCGACGAGTTGCTGAGCGAATTCTTCACCAGCGAAGAATGGCAGCGAGATATCAGTCTCACGCTCGATCCGACGCGCATCTGCCTGATGGACAGCGGCAGGAAACTCGACATCTCTTTCGCCGAGATGAAGATCCTCGAAGCCTTTGCCCAAAGCGGCAATCACATTCTGAGCCATGATGAAATTGCCAGCATCATGGGCCTCAACAGCAATTTCTACGATCCTCGGGCGCTGGAGAAATCAATCAGCCGCTTGCGTGGAAAAATCAAGGACATGTATGGTACAAACGCGATCCAGAGCATCCGCGGCTACGGCTATCGCCTGATGCGGGGCCTGATATCGACTGCCTGACTCTCGGGCAGCCACCCTTTTTGCATACGTACGAAGGATCGTCTGATGCAGCCATATCGTTCCAGTTCTGCTTCACGCCTACTAAAACTCAAGCTTTTGAATGAGCGCGGCAACACGACCCATAACAATAAAACTCCATAACATAGCAGCAGATCGAGTGGAATTTATCGAGGGCCAGTTTGGGCCCGAACCCTGCCTACGATTACTTCCGAGGAAGTCATTGCTCGCCTGCCGATTTATCTTTTTAGCCAATTTTGGTGTGTATTTAGGAGAGAGACATGGAAACGAGTACAACCCTCCCCAGAAAATATTTTGTTGTTGTGACGCACAGCACAACGTCGCAGCGTGAACTGGAAAGCATTTTGTCCAGTGAACGTTTCAATTCGTTTGGCACGTCGCAGGCACAGATGTTTGTTGAAGGTGTTGCTTCGCCCTCTTCCGCCCCGATGGTCATGGAGTTCAGCTACCCAAGCCTCAGCCGAAAGAATGTCGCACGCAGTATCGAACATGATACCCAGCGCATATTGGCCACCCTTGAAAATGAATGGCGGGCAGCCCAGACACGTAATCCGTTCCAAAGCATCCCGGCACTGACCGCCGAGCGTGCCGCTATTTCAAATATCACCGAAAGCTCCGAACCTCAGAGCGAAACCTGGCATCTTGACGATGATCAGGGCGTATTGCTCAAAGACGATGTTGCAATCAGCCTGACAGGCCTGGAAACGGCCCTGGTCAGAAAAATGCTGACGCATGAAGAGCGAGTAGTCAGTCGTGATGACCTGATCTTGAGTATCGGCCGGGAACCCGAGCAATATCGTGGCCTGGAAATGTGCCTGAGTCGCTTGCAGGAAAAATTCAAAGGCGCGAGTAATGGCGAGCGACTGTTCCGTGCAGTAAGAAATCGCGGCTATTGCCTCATCCAGGAAATCGTCGCGTAATCACCGACGACATCCAGTCCGGAAGTACAGATATAAAGTGCGATTACAACAACAAGAAGAGCACTCTATCTGGCTTCACCTCCCCAATCGTTCAAACGCCCTGCCTCCACCCCCAAACAGTAACAAATACAACCTCGTTTTTTCATCCCCCGCTCTGCGACCTTTTCTAACACTCTTCTATTTAAATATTAAAAAGTTGGCATTGTGCCATCTTGTTAGAACTCGTCAGACACCATTCCAGGCAATAACTTAGTCTATTGACTGACGACAGTTCGGCTCTCGATGTTGTTACCTCAGGACACTCGCTAGAACAAAAACAATAAGTCTGCATAACAACTCGGCTTTCAACTGTTGAAACCTGAATGGACGTCTTTTGGGGATATCGTATGGATCTTTCTCTTAGTATTAATCGAAGCACGGGCCTCAAGGGACTGACCTTTTGGGGCCAATGGGCGCTGGCACAGGGCTTCATTGTGACGCTGCTGTTCATCCTCGCCGAACAGCACACCGGCACTGTCGCGTTCTACTACCGAATGTGCGCCACCCTCGCCGTCCTGGCCTCGGTGCCGGCTTACACGTTCAGCGGTGTTTATCGCAAACGCGACAACTACCTGACCGGTCTGGGCCGCCTGTTCATGGGTTGGTCGATGACCATGGCCGCGCTGGCCTGCATCGCTTTCGTCTGCCAAGCCGATGAGCTGTTTTCCCGTCAGGTGATTCTGAGCTGGGCGGTGTATGGTTTCCTCGGTCAGGCGTTTCTGTACGCTCCGCTGCATGCGTTTTCCAAGTACTACCAGCGCTCACGTAAAAGCGAACACAGGACGCTGATCGTCGGTACGGGCGAACTGGCTCTGGGCCTGGCGAAGAAACTCAGCCAGCTGGAAAACCTGCCGCTGATCGGCCTCGTCAGCAACGGTGACAAACCTGTTCTCGCATCGGATGCACCGCGCGTCGTTGGCGCTCAGGACGAGTTGCTGCAACTGATCGAAACCCACGACATCCGCCGTCTGTACATCACCCTCCCGCTAAGCGAAGCAGCAAAGATCGAAGCGATGTATGTCGATCTGCTGGGGGCCAACGTCGATGTGGTGTGGGTTCCGGACTTGAACAGTCTGACCCTGCTCAACCATTCGGTGAAAGTCGTGGACGGTCTGCCGGCGATCTACTTGAATGAAAGCCCGCTGACCAGTCGCCCGACGGCTGCCCTGAGCAAAAGTCTGGTTGAGAAAACCGTGGCGTTCCTGGCGATCATAGCGCTGAGCCCACTGCTATTGATCATCGCCCTGGCGGTGAAAATCAACTCGCCCGGCCCGGTGTTTTTCAAGCAGGATCGCCATGGCTGGAACGGCAAGGTGATCAAGGTCTGGAAATTCCGCTCGATGCGTGTCCACGATGACCGCGAAGTAAAGCAGGCCAGCCGTAATGACTCGCGCATCACCGCCGTCGGCCGCTTTATCCGCCGTACTTCGCTGGATGAATTGCCGCAACTGTTCAACGTGTTGCAAGGGCACATGGCCCTGGTCGGTCCGCGTCCCCATGCGGTAGCGCACAACAACTACTACTCGGGCAAAATCCTTGCCTACATGGCGCGCCACCGGATTAAACCGGGGATCACCGGGCTTGCCCAAATCAGCGGCTGCCGTGGCGAAACCGACACCATCGACAAGATGCAGAAGCGAGTGGAAATTGACTTGCAGTACATCAACAGCTGGTCGTTGTGGCTGGATCTGAAGATCCTGGTCAAGACACCGTTTACGTTGCTGTCGAAAGATATTTACTGAGGTTAGCGCTTCAGGCCGCAAGGGGACGAAAGTCCCCTTTTTTGTGGGCGGGATTTGGGGTGGGTCAGGTTCTTGGGGCCGACACAACCGTTGAGGGAGCACGGCCACGATCCGTAGTGCGCCACCGTCCAATGTGGGAGCGAGCCTGCTCGCGATGGCGGTGTACCAGGCGGCAACGATGTCGCTGACCGGACGCTATCGCGAGCAGGCTCGCTCCTACACGGGGCATCGCGCCGATCGTTCCCACGGAATGCAGCGAGGGACGCTCTGCGTCCCGGAACTGACGCAGAGCGTCGGAGAGGCATCCCACGCGGAGCGTGGGAATGATCATCGGTACACGGCCAAGATCTGGGGTCTGGCTGCTACAGAGGTTTTGTGCGTGTCTGGAAGGCCAGCGCTTACTCGGTGATCTTCTCGAAGTTGCGATAGAACATGTCCCCTTCCCGGCTATCGGTCATCGAGTGCAGTTGATAACTGCGACTCAACCTGGCGCCACCGTCACGGGTCAGCGGAGCCCAGACCAGGTTGGCGCGGCGCATGGTCGACATGCTCATCATTTCGTCGAACGGAATCGACAGATACAGGCCCTTGTCGAAGCTACCTTCGCCATATTCGGCGCTGCTGGCCGTGGTGATCGTCGCCCAGGCGCCGACCCGCACGCCATTGAAAAACTCACGCGAGATGTCCACGGTCGTGCCCCAGTCTCCTGCCAGATAACGACCGACACTGACTGCCGCCAGGGTGTCGAAAGGCAGATCGGTATAGCCAGTGATATGCCCGGTCACGACCGAGTAATCGCGCAATGCAAAGCCTTGGTCGAAATCACGTTGACGCACCCAGTTCAGATCCGCCCCCACCGACCAGCGCTCCCCGACCGGGCGGTACAGGACTTCGGCACCGACACCCGCGAACATCGACTCCAGATAACCGCCATAAACCATGCCATACAAATCTTTATCCAACTGCTCGGCATGGCTGAGCTGAAACAACGGCATGGTGGTGTTGGACGTGGTCAGGTACTGACGCAGATCCGTGCGCACACGCGGCAGGCCGCTCGGCGCGTCGTAGACGAACTTGTCGAAGTTGTTGACCAGGTTGGTGCTGAGCAAACCGCTCCACCAGGTGTTGCGGTTGAAGCGATATTCCGCATCCGCGTCAGCGCTGAATTGATAGAGCAAACCGTCCGGGCCGCCGACGTTCTGCTTGAAGCCCAGACCCACGCCATAACTGAAATGTTGTGGCGCTTCGGTGTAGAGGGTTTTCTCGTTGCGCGGCATCGCCGGGTTGATCTCGGTGGTGCGGTGCAGCGACTGCAACGGCTCCTCATTGTTGATCACCTCGCGAAAGGTCTGGCGCGGCAGGCTGGTTTCTTCCAGCGGCAAGTCGTAGCGCTTGTTGACCACGGTGAACCAGTCGATGTCGTCGTTGACGCTGTTGTCGAGAATCCGGCTCGCCCGCCCAACGGCCTTGGACGAATGGAAATAACGCTGCTGCTCGCCATAAACGATCAGCTCGGAATTGCGCTGACTGATGCGCTCGACCTTATAGCCCGCGTTCTGCTGCAGGCGTCGCGACACGTCGGCCCAGTTGACCTGTTCCATCGACGTCGCCGGCGCCTTCGTCGGCAGCGGTTCGGGCGTTGGATCGTAGGTTTTGGCCGGGGCCTTGCGGCTGACGAAATTGGTATGAAAGGTCACGCCGAACATGGCGGTGTTGCCACGCTCCCACGCGGCGCTCAGGTCGATCGAATCGGTGACTTTGAACACGGCGCCCAGGTTGATCGGCGAGTCCTGCTTGATCTCGTTGTCCTTGGGTTCGTTTTTGTAGTCGTTGCCTTCGAACTCAAGCTTCAGACTGAGGCGATCCCACGGTGTCTGGTAGCTCACGCCACCGAATAACGACGGCCGACCACGAAAGTACGAGCCGGAGTTGACGTCACCGGTGCCCTCAAGCGCCGGCCGGGTATCGAAGCGGTTACTGACATAGCCCAGCGGGTTGTCGATGTCGCCGCGATTGCCGATGTAGCCCCAGGCGATACCGGCGCTGAAATCGAAATTGTCGAAGCGCTTGTTGGCGACCAGAAACTCACTGGAGAACAAACCGGTACCACCGATATCGCGGAAGCCCAGCGCCACTTCCGGCGCCCAGTGGCTTTCCTGCCACAGGCGGACTTTGGCATCGACCGCCTTGTCCTTGTAGCTTTGGCTGCCGCTCAGGGCCTCCGAGCCGTACGGCCGGTTGGTGATCGCGGTGTAGCGAAACGAGCCTTCGAGCCAGTCCAGCGGCTGCAATGACACGCTGTAGCGGCTGTAGGGGTCGGTGCGGTTGGCGTTGACGCTCAGCTCGCCGGCCGGGGCCATGCGCGCCGTCGGCGTCTGCAACAGGCCGGCGCCACCGAAGTCGTTCTGGGTAATGCGCGGCTCGGCGTGAGCCAGGCCACAGGGCAATAAAAACACAGCTGCAAAACGAAACTTCAACGAACCACCTCGGCCAGCTGCGTGGCAATAAATTCGGCCAACTGCTGATTCAGTTCAGGAAGAGGCGGATCAAGATCATCATTTTTTATCGGCACCAGAATCTTGCTGCCGGCCACGGGGAACTGCCCTGATTCGCGATTCCAGTGAGCAATGCCCACGCGCCGAGAAACGCCGTTGGGCTGGATCAGCCACAGGTAATCGGCCTCGGCGTCATCGAGCACCGCGCAGCCTCGCAGGTATTCCCGGGCCTCGCGCAACGGCTGATACGGCAGGCGGCACGGCTCGGCGACCGCGCCCAGCACCTGCACTTCGTCGACCCGTTTCGGATAGATCAAGCGATCGCCGTTATCCAGACGAATGTTGCGGGCGAAACCGACTTCCACCGCCACCGGATCAAGGTCGGCAATTTGCCGCCCGGTCACCGGCATTTGCCGCACTTCTTCGGCAATGCGCTGCGCCAGTGCCGCGCGGCCAGGACGGTCGAACAAGGTTGCCATCCGGTGCAGCACGTCTAGATCGAACAGCACGCCGACCTTGAGTCGCGTCTGTTCCTCGACCAGCGACTGGCGCAACAAGCCGCCCGCCAGCCAGTAACCTTCGGCGTTGGGCACCGCCTCGCTGATCACATCAAACAGACGCCCACCTGGCGGCAGTTCGATCGGCCCGGGATTGGCGACGTCGCCGGACACCGTGACGGCGGCCTGGCTCGTACCCACGATCAATACCAGGCACGCCGATAACAGTCCGAGGCGCTTCACGGCAGATGCCTGCGATCAGGGGTCAATTGCACAAGCTTGACGCGCAGTTGCGAGGTCAGTTGCTGCTCGCTCTGCAGAATGAAACCGTCACGGGGATCGACCCAGTAACGGTTGGTCGCGCTCAGGCCGATGGCGGGCGCGTCAATTTGCTCGTCGACGCGCAGCACCGAGTAAGCCTTGTCGAGAATTTCCAGGGTCTCGGTGGAACGGCGCGAGAAGCGGCTGTTGACGATAACGCCGACTTCCTGGCCCTTGTAGAGATCGATCCAGCGCTTCGTGGTGAAGCCATCGACGACTTGATGCAGGCCGTGCTTGAACGGCGAATCGTCGGACAGCCGCGTGCCGTCCAGATCGCCTTCCAGACCGAGGCCGATGCTGCGCACGGCGAGGCCATCGCGTAGCAGCAACACCTGCTTGCCGGATGCAACCCAGAACTGCAGGTCTTCACGCTCGCGCACCAGCGCCAGCACCCCGGAGCCGGACGGTGTGGTCAGTTTCAGTTGCGGATAGTTAACCCCGGCCACTTCGGCCGGCGTCACATCGACCTCATCGGGGCCGACAACAGCGGCCTTGAGGTTATTCAGCGACGCGCTCATCAGCGGATTACAGCCGCACAGCAACGAGGCCGCCATCAGGCAGACGCCCACTTTCAAGATGTTCACAGTCGGGCGGCCTTATTTGCTGTTGTTGCTGTATTCGCTCCAGTTCTTCGCTGCCGAAGCCCCGGTGCCAACAATCGACGCCGACGGCACCAACTGGCTGATGAAACGGTTCCAGCGCGTGACGTTGGCCGGACCGACATACACGACATCCTGAGGCCGCACCTGGAAGTGCGAAGCCAGCGCCATGGCGGTCGGCGACTCGGCCTCGAGCTGGTAGATTTTCGCCGGCTCGACGTCGAGGTTTTCCACGCCGCGAATCACGTACACGGCGTTGCCGTTGGAACTGGTCTGGCTCAGGCCACCGACCGAACCGAGCACGTCGGAAAGGTTCATCGTCGCGGTCTTGAAGCTCAGCGCACGAGGCTGGTTGACCTCACCCATGACGTAGATGCGCTTGTTGTCGTTGTAGGGCAGATACAGCTGATCGCCGCCCTTGAGGTAGATGTTCTGCAGTTCGGAATCCTGCTCGTTGAGCGAGTCGAGATTCAGTGGATAAACACGCCCGTTGCGCGTCAGCAACAGGCCAGACAGATCGGCATTGTTGGTGTCGATGCCGGCGGAACCGAGGGCCTCGACCACGCTCAGCGGATTGGTCGAAATCGCTTGCGGACCAGCCTTGGACACCGCGCCGGTGACCACGACTTTCTGGCTGGCGAAGCGCAACACCGCGACATCCACCTGGGGCTCGGCGATGAACGCCGACAGGCGTTGCTCGATGTCGGAGCGCAGTTGCTGGATGGTCCGGCCAGCGGCCTGGACTTCCTTGATATAGGGGTAATACAGCGTGCCATCGGAGCGCACCAGGCGGCCGTTCGCATCGATCTGTTGTTGCGCGCCGGAGGGAGCGGTCAGCTCCGGGTGATCCCAAACGGTGATGTACAACACGTCATTGTTGCCGATGCGATATTCGGCCGGCGTCACCAGCAACTCAGGCGGAACCGACTCACGCTTTTGTGTGGCACGGTTCATGGCGATCAGCTTGGGGGTGATCGGGATCAGCTCGACCCGGCTGCTTTCGCTGGCGCCCTGACGGGTGATGTCGCTGGTGCTGAGGTATTGGCCGGGGGAAAACATGCAACCTTGCAAAGCGAGACTTGCCAACATTAAAAGATAAACACTACGAGTCATAATGGCACTACGCTATTCAAGGGCGAATCCAAAAAACAAAGTCACCCGACTTGCGTCGGGCGACTCTGTACTGCACTAACAAATGTTCCTGTTAGTTATTGCGTGCCGGTTGTACCGGTGGTACCCGTCGTACCGGTGGTACCGCCGTTGGCACTGCCACCGCTGTTGGACGCCGCTACAGCACTGGCAACCATTGCAGTACTGGCGGCGGGCGCTTGCGAAGCCGCCACACTGCCACCTACATTGGTCACCGCTGTCAGCGGCGCTTCAGCTGCGGCAGCCCAGTTGCTCAACATCGTCAACAGGGCAACTGCCATCACTTTTTTCATATCAACTCCTTTCTAACATTCGACCTGTTAAAAAACCGGTCTGTGTTAGAGGTGGTAGCGTTCAAGTCCGCAAAGAGCGCGAACAAGATCCGTCGTTCTTTCACAGTCTTACCCAACTGATAAAAGTCGAACGGCAGGTTTATATCTACGGACTTGCAAAAGGCATTGCCAGTGTAATTTCCCGACGTTATCTAACAAGCTGACTGAAAATAACATTGAGCTAAATAGCCATCATCCCGAATAGCCGTTGGGATGATTCGATTGCCAGCGCCATGTATCGGTAACCATGTCGTGCAAGTTGCGCGTGGCTTTCCAGCCAAGTTCTTTCGCCGCTTTCGAAGCATCGGCAAAACTCTCGGCAATGTCACCGGCACGGCGCGGCATCATCCGGTACGGCACCGGCCGCCCGCAGGCCTGTTCGAACGCGTGGAGCACTTGCAGCACGCTGTAACCATCGCCGGTGCCGAGGTTCCAGGTGTGGATCCCGGCGCGCTCACTGATTGACTGCAACGCCTTCAAATGCCCGTCCGCCAGGTCGACGACGTGGATGTAATCACGCACGCCGGTGCCATCGACTGTCGGGTAATCGTTGCCGAAGATCGACAGCTCGCGCAGGCTGCCGACCGCCACCTGGCTGATATAAGGCACCAGATTGTTCGGAATGCCGTTGGGGTCTTCGCCCATATGCCCGCTGGCATGGGCGCCGATCGGGTTGAAGTAGCGCAGCAACGCGATGCTCCAGCGCGGCTCCGCCTGGCTGAGGTCACGGAGCACGTTCTCGACGATCAGTTTGGACTGGCCGTAGGGATTGGTCGGATTGCCCGTAGGAAAATCCTCGCGGATCGGCATGTCCTCGGGTTCGCCATACACCGTGGCCGAGGAGCTGAACACCAGCCGGAACACCCCCGCCGCCGCCATCGCCTGGCACAGGGTGATGCTGCCGCCGACGTTGGTTTCGTAGTATTCGAGCGGCTTGCGCACGCTCTCGCCCACGGCCTTCAGCCCGGCAAAATGCAGGACGGCGTCGATCTTGTGCTCTCGGAAGATGCGGTCAAGCAAGGCCCGGTCGCAGACATCGCCGCGAATCATCCAGGCACTTTTGCCGCAAATGGCTTCTACCGCGTGGAGTGCCGCATCGCTGCTGTTACAGAGATTATCCAGAACGACAACTTCATAACCTGCTTCAAGCAATGCAAGTGTGGTATGCGAGCCGATATAGCCGGCGCCACCTGTTACCAGAATCTTCATAGCGCGGTCCGTCATTGAATAAGTACGGGTAGCGTGTCAAGCCCTGCCTGGCGGATATGTGGAGCACGCCACACAAACAAGGCGACAACAACATCAAGCAAAATTAGTTCAACCACTGGCAATAAATATTTTGCCAGTGCAAACTGTATTGCCGGGTACTTATTAGCACTCCCCGCGCACTCTTCACTATCAACAGATACCGACTAAAAATAACTGATAACGCTGCGACCGACATCTACTAACATTGCCACCTTTTAACCCCGCAACTAATTGCCATTAACGACCTGATTCAGGTATTAAAGTAAGCCTTCAACTTCATTGAACTTGCAGCCATTCCTCTTGGCCTGCAACCGTCGCCTGTGTTCCTTGACTGTCCAGGATGCTTTTATGATTCGTAAATGTTTGTTCCCCGCTGCCGGCTACGGCACGCGTTTCTTGCCGGCCACCAAAGCCATGCCCAAAGAGATGCTACCGATCGTCAACAAGCCGTTGATCGAATACGCCGTTGAAGAAGCGCGGGACGCCGGCCTGCAACACATGGCCATCGTCACCGGCCGGGGCAAGCGCGCGCTGGAAGATCACTTCGACATCAGCTACGAACTTGAGCACCAGATTCGCGGCACCGAAAAAGAGAAGTTCCTGGCGGGCACCCGCGAGCTGATCGACACCTGCACCTTCTCCTACACCCGCCAAGTGGAAATGAAGGGCCTGGGCCACGCGATTCTCAGCGGTCGTCCATTGATCGGCGACGAGCCATTCGCCGTGGTCCTGGCCGACGACCTGTGCCTGAACCTGGAGGGCGACGGCGTGCTCTCGCAGATGATCCAGCTTTACAAGAAATTCCGCTGCTCGATCGTCGCCATTCAGGAAGTCCCGGCCGACCAGACCCACAAGTACGGCGTGATCGCCGGCGAGCTGATTTCCGACGGCATCTACCGTGTGAACAACATGGTCGAGAAACCGGCACCGCAAGACGCGCCGTCGAACCTAGCGATCATCGGTCGCTACATCCTCACGCCGGATATTTTTGACCTGATCGCCGACACCCAACCGGGCAAGGGCGGCGAAATCCAGATCACCGACGCGTTGATGAAACAGGCGCAGAACGGCTGCGTGCTGGCCTACAAGTTCAAAGGTCTGCGCTTCGACTGCGGCGACGCCGAGGGTTATCTGCAGGCGACCAACTTCTGCTACGAGAACGTGTACCTCAAGGGCCGCTGAGACGGCTTTCCACTCCCCACAGGCAGGCAACCATGAACATTGCACAACATTCGACAGAGATTGAACGTGAGGTGGGCAACCTCGGGGTGATGAGCTGGTTGTCGCGCCATCAACCGCTGCCCAGCGCCAACGAAACCTGGCTGGGCACGATTCTGCTGGTGGAGCGGATCGGCGTGTTTCCCGCCTCGGGAGATATTCGTCGGCCGATGCGCGACCCCTATCCCCTGATCGCTCACCTGAAGGCGCTGTACGGTGACCGGGCGCTGGAAATGGATGACCGCGACGGCCTGAAAGTCATCTTCAGCGACTGGCGCTTTCGCGTGCGGATCTGCTGCAACGACCCGGCGATCATCATCAACGTGGAAACCCGTTGCGATACCCGGTTGATGCCGCAGAAGCTCGACGAGCTGCTGCATGAAGTCGACACGTTCAGCCCCCTGTAGGAGCTGCCGACAATGATCGTTCCCACGCGGAGCGTGGGAATGATCAGGGTGGCGAGTCGTCGCACCCGGTACTCGTGCCAGTTATCCAGCCATAAAAATAATCGGCTATCACCTTCCCGCCCGTGGCCGGCAGCGGGTGAATCTTGTCCGGGCCGATCATCGCAGCGGCGTAGCGTTTGACGTCGGGGCCGAACGCGCATTGCAGATTGGCGTAACCCAGACGCTGTTCGCGCGCCCACGGCTCAAGCGCCTGCGCATACGCCGACATGGGATAAGCGCTGGAACGCGTCGTGTCCTGGCGCATGATCAAGTTGATACTCGCCGCCGGCTGAATCTCGCGCAGCATGCTCACCAGCCCCTGCACGTTCTGTAAATACTGCGCTGGCTTCACGCCAAAACCCTGATCGTTTCCGCCGAGCATGATCAGGTAAACGTCAGCGGGGATTTTCGACACCACGGTTTTCCACTGCGTCTGCCACTGCGGATCCTTGTGATAAAAGTCGGCGGACGCCGCACCGGAGGCCGCGAGCTTCGACACCCGCACGCCCGCCTTATCGTTGCTCATCCACAGGCCGAACAGGGTGGGCGCGCCTTTCACCACTTGCAATTTGAAGGACCAGTCTGCGGCGCTGGGTGCGCCGGGGAGTGCGATCTCCTGGACGCCCGAGCCTTCGAGTTTTAACGGCCGCCAGTCTTGCGAGGTGGTCCAGCGGTAGCGGATTTCGCTGCTCTCGCCGTTGCCCAGATAGAGCAGTTTCGCCTGCGTGACGGCGGTATCGAGGGTGGATGTCGGGCCAGCGTCGACCTGCAACCAGGCGCCCGGTTTGCCGGTCACCGTGCGGCTGTCCGGGCTCGCCTGGCCCAGGCCTGAAACTTTCCAGTCGCCACCGAAATATTTCTCGCTGCTGCGGGTGTACTTGAAATGCGTGCCGCCCAACGCCGCGCCGTGGTTGAAACCGATATAACCGGGCCCGGCGAACCCCACCTCCCCCGCCACCCGCTGCACCAGCTTGTTCAGGTAGAAATCCTGCCCGGCGGTATAACTGTCGCCGATCACCGAGACCGACAACACCTTGCCGGCCTTGCCCTCGCGCCACTGCGCGAAACGCTCGCGGGCATCGCCGACTTCGATTACCGACGCGGCGACTGGTTGCGCGTCATCTACTGGCAACATTCAATATTTCCTTTGTCTGTGATGGCCTCTTCGCGAGCGGAGATGGCGTGACTTGCACAGATCCACTGTAGGAGCTGACGAGTGAAACGAGGCTGCGATCTTGTGATCTTTGCAAGCAACAGCAAAAGATCGCAGCGTGCCGCAGCGCCTACAGGGATGATTGCGTTTGTACTACCGGGGTGATCGGCGCCAACGGTTTCCGCTTCGTCGCGCGCTCTCCGAGGAACAGCACAGAGGTGAAATTGAAGCGACTGAACACCATCGCCAACACCACCGGCCCGAGCAAACCGCAACTCAGACCACCGAGCACCAGCAGGCTTTCATCTTTCACGCCAAGCCGCCCAAGTACAAACCGCGAAGTCGCGGCGAACAGCACATGGAACAGGAAAATCGCGTAGGAATACCCGCCCAGCCAGGTCAGCGCCTTCGAACGCATGTCACTCGACAGCAAGGCTATGCAAGACACACAGCCGACAGTCAGGCCTATCACACTGCGCCGGTCAACAATCAGCTCGCGATCGATCGCCGCGACATACAGCAGCGTCAGCGAAATCAACACGAACAGCAGCGGCCCGATCACCTTGAAGCGCTGCTTCAACGCATCGACATTTTCCTGGCCAATCATCCCCGCGACAAAAAACGGCAGCAGGTAAATTGCACCGTTGATGCCGAACGCGTCGAGCGGGAACGGCGGCAGCAAGAACAACAGCGCCGCAAACGCGAACAGCCCATACAGGCGCGTTGCCGAACGCAGCATGCCGCGCCATTCCAGCAAGCCGACGAACATGAAAATGATGAACACTGCCTGCAGAAACCAGAAGTGATTGATTGGCACCCAGAACGACAACAAGGCATCGATCACGCCGACGTCCTTGTTCACCCCCGGCCCGACGGCTTGCAACACCGAGAACGGCACGCCGACGCAAAACAGCGGCACGATCAGGCGCCGCACCTTGCCGGAGAAAAACGAGGGAAAGTCATTACCGCGGATTTTGTAGATCGAATAGATGTACCCGGAAATGAAGGTGAACAGCGGCATGCGCACGTACACCATCGAATCGGCGATCACCCTGAACGGCGAACCGATGTCGATTTTCAAGCCGCCACCCAGCGGGCCGATGACGTGATAGAGCACCAGCAGCAGGCACGCCAGGCCGCGCAGGGTTTCAATCTCCAGGGATTTTTTATTGCTCGACATAGAGCACCTGCCTTAAGTGAGAATTCTTGATTCGACCTGCGTCGGTTTGTTTGCGCGCAGCATCAACCCCAGTCCCACGAACAACACCGGCACCACCATCGAGAAGTGTCGGGCGAAGGAGCCGAAGTCCGGCTCGAACAAGCCTTGCACCAACAGAAACGCCAGCGGAATCGCGATCAGTTCCTTGGGTTTGGTCTGGATCGGCGCGCCTTTGTAATCGGTCGAGGTGATGACTTTGAACAGCAGCAGCGCGGTCATGATCATCAGCGCGACGAAGATCACCTGCCCCGGCCCGGACAACAGAATCAGCTCCACCGGGAACGACAGCCGGAAGAAAATAATCATCGAATCCAGCGCCTGAGACACGAAGTCGCTGCCGCTGAGCCATGAAACGATCAGCGACTTGGAGCCCTCTTCGCCCGCCGTGCGCAGTTCGTTGTTGCTGGCACGGATCGACGACACGGGAAAGCCGAGTGCGATCTGAATCGCCATCGCCACCGCCAGGTAGAACAGGAACAGCATCAAAAAGAAGGTGAAGCGCGACACGTATTTTTTCATCACGCAAACACCGACCCACGACAGCGAAAACAGAATCCAGTACGGCCGGATCAGCACGCCATAGATCACCGCCGAAAAGAAAAAGCCGCCGCGATATTTGCGCGTCAACGAGCTGAGCAGAATGCTCAGAACCGCCACCGACACGATGATTTCCTTGGTCAGGTTCTCAAGGAAAAACGAACGCACGATGCCCCACAGGCACAGGGTGCCGAAGATGGTCAGCGGCATGCGCCGAAACACCACCACCGGTATCGCCGTGAGGAAGAAATTGCAGAACATGCCATAGGCCCAGGCATTGGTCAGGTTGATCCCGGTGGGCCGCAGCAGGAACGCCGAACACTCGTAGGACGAACGATCCGGCGAGAACGGGTTCCAGAAATTGCAGTTGTCGGCACGGGCATAGGACGACCACAAGGTCATCGCATCCGGCCCGGGATCGCGGGGCACCAGCAGCGGCATCGCGACGGACAGAAACAGCCCGGTGAAGAGGATCAGAAACGAGATCGAAGAATCGAATGCGCGCCCGCGAAATTCGATGCGCGGCAACTTCAGGCCCATGACAGGGCAGCCTTCTTCTTGCCGCTGACATGGGTCAACAACGCAATCACGCCGAGCTGTACAACGACCGCAAAGACGTTGCCCCACGCGGCGCCATAGATCGAGTAATGCTTGATCAGCAAATAACTGACCGGCACCGAAATCAGCAGACAAATCGCCGCGCTGGCGAGCGATACCCGGCTGTTTTTCGAGGCAATCAAACCGCCCCAGACGATGTCGCCGATCGCGCGCAAAGCGAAGGAAAAAATCAGCACAGCGAGGATGGCGTTATCGGGGCGCGGAACGCTGGTGGCGACGTAATCGAGCACCACGTTGAAAAACACATAGATCGCCACGGCCACGACGGCGGACACCGCGAGCGAGCGCAGCACCCATTTATTCACGAACAGTTGCTTGACCGTAAATGCCTGCTGATCAGCCTGAAAACGCTTGGCGAGCATCGGAATGCCAACCACTGCCACCACCGCATACGACAACGCCTGCAAGGTGTTGGCCGCCGACCACGCGTACACGTATTTACCGAGGCTGGCATAGGGTTCCAGATCAATGATCAGAAAGCGCTCGGCGTACTGACTCAGCGCGATCAAACCGGTGCCGAGATAGAACGGCAATCCGGCCTTCCACACGGTCGCGGTGTCCAGCGCTGCCGCTTCGCGACCCTTGTGCACCTTCGCCACAATCAGGTAACCGGCGACAATCACCAGCACGTTGGCAGCCACCCACAGCCACAACACACTGGCTATGCCGGCGACCCAGCCGAGCATCATTCCACCTACCGCCAACACCGCCCACAGCCCGGTCTTGATGAAGAACAGCAAGGCGCCGGCCGTGGCTTTCTGCGCCGAAAACACGAAGGAATTGATTTCGAACGACAGATGCTCGGTGAGCAGCACCAGCGTCACGCAAAGGATCAGCGTGGCGGTCGCTTCCACCGACTGGAACAGGGAATAAATCAGTACGGTCAGCACCGACAACAACAGCCCCACCGCCAGATACAGCAGCAGGACTTTATCGACCACTCGCCGCGAACTGCCGCCGACACTGATCAGCCGATTGATTTCAGAACTGAACCCGACGCTGTAAAACTTCGAGGCGATCAACGACGCCGCGACCACCACGCCGTAAAAGCCCAACGCCTCATAACCCAGGTAATGAGTGATGGCCAACACCAGCAAGAACTTCGCGCCCAAGGCTCCGCCGCGAAGCAACAGCCGAAATATCATCGAACGACACCCTTGATGATCTCGTCCATGGCCACGGTTTTTGCTTCAATCTCTCGGCAGGTGTCAGTCAGACGCTTGCCGAAATCCGACAGGGCATTCGGTGCGTAGACCGTATTGATGATGGTGTCGACATCGATGTCGCCGCCATTGATCACCCAGTCCTCCACGCCCATGTCCTGATAGGCGCCGAAGCCTTTGCGCTCGTAGCTGATGTGGTAGGCCGGGACGCCGGAGAGCAGCGATTCGATGGCGCCGTGCAAGCGCACCGAGATGACCAGGTCCGGCTGGTATTTGGCGATGGTCGCCTTCAAGGACAACAGGTCTTCGCTGATGCCCAGCTCGCGGTAGAACGCGCCGTCATCGTTGCCGCGTACAGCGCTTTGCACGGCGCAGACCACTTTGCTTTTGTTCTTCAGGCGCTGCAGCAGCAATTTCAGATTGGCCACGTAAGCGACCTTCTTCTCTTTGCTCCACTCCGGCGGCTTGCGCAGCACTACACACACCGTCGCCGGCGAGGCCGCGCAGCGGGTGAATTTCGGTTGCTGAAGAATCTTGCTCGCCAGTGATTGAACGGCCAGGTCCGGCGCGCGATAGACGTTTTCATAAGCGTCGAAAATTGCCGAAGAGCGATTGTCGCGCACGAACACCGCATCGGCGCTGGCGTAATGCTCGACGATCTTGCCGCTTTCGCCATGGAACGGGCCGATGCTCTGCGGCAGGTACACCGAAGGCACCTTGCTGAGGATCGCGGTTTCCAGTTGCTTGGCGTGGCCGAGCTTCAATTTGATGTGCTCGAACGCGCTTTTTGAACGCATGTAGCCGCCGCCCACGCCCACGATCAGGTCGGTTTTTTTCAGCAGATCCGCCAGCCCCGCGTAGGACTGATTGAGGAACACAGCCTGCTTGACCCGACCCAGACCTTTGGCGGCCATTACCGGCGCATCAAAACGCGGGTGCGGCAAATAGCTGAAGGACTCAGGATCGGACGCCACGACGTTGATCGAGGTGTCCTCGCCAAAGTTGCGCTGCACCAGGGCAATGGCCAGATCGACAAGCAGACCGTCACCGGAGTTGGACGCACTGTAGCCATGCAAAATCGTTACGTTCATAAGCTGAGTTCTACTTAATAAGTGGGAGCGTGATACAGATCGTAGGTCTGGCGGATCATCAACGCGGCGCTGAAGCGTTCGCGCACGATGCTCCGGCCTTCATTGCCGAGGTCGAGCAGGCGCGGCTTCTGGATGATCGTCAGCACATCGGCCAGCGCCTGGTGATCGCCGGACGGAAAGACGTAGCCGGACACCTCGTTGGTGACCAGCTCAGGCAGCGAGGTGCAGTTGCTCGCAATCACCGGCAGCCCCATCGCCATGCCTTCCAGCGGCACCATGGCAAAACCTTCCCAGCGACTGGGCACGATGAGCGCATCGGCTTTTTGATACAGCGCCTGCACTTCCGTCGGCGTTACCCACGGCAGATATTCAACCGAGTCCATCGGCGGGCATTCGACCGAATCCTCGTTGACGGCACTGCCGACGACCGTCAGTTTCAGGTCGCTGCGATTGACCTTGGCGTAGGCCTTGAGCAGCACGTCGAAGCCTTTTTGATAGTCGAGGCGCCCGACGAACAACAGATGAATCGGCTCGCTCCCCGCGCTTTTCGGCATGTCTTCCTTGCGATGAATGCCGTTGTAGACGAGCTTCATGCGCTTGCGCTCGATGCCAAACCGCGCCGCTTTATCCAGCTCGTACTGGCTGACGCAAATGATCACGTCGGTGACCTTCTGCAGGACACGCTCGATCCACGCATAGGCTTTCTGTTTGGTCGGCGAGCTTTCCATCAGGAACGAAAAGGCGTGCGGGCAGTAGACGATTTTCGGCTTGCGCCACGGCCGCAACAGCACGCACACGCAGCGCCCTATCACCCCGGAAAAGGTGCTATGCAAATGCACGACGTCAGGTTTTTCCTTGATCAGCACTTGGGTCAGGCGCCAGGCGAAACGCAGCAGCGACGGCACATTGCGCCCGCTGCGGGGAAAAGTGCGCACCTGCTGCGGCGCGATGCCGTGCAGTTCCCTGGCCTGATCCTCCGGGACCAGATAGACCCATTGGTAATTCGCCGCGTCACCTTCGGGCGATGCCGAAATCGTGCGGATCACCGTCGCGACGCCACCTTTGATCGTCTCGGCCACGTGCAATATTTTTTTCACAACTCACCCACTTCAAACAGGAAGGAACAATCGGCAACCATCAGGTTTTGTCGGACGCGTATTCGTAGTTGTAATAACCGGTGCCGCCGTAATAGCTGGCCGCACGTTTCTCGACGCCGTTGAACACCGCGCCTTTCAACTCGATGCCGTTCTGGGCGAAGCGGCGGATGGTCAGTTCGATCTCTTTGGCCGGGTTCACCCCGAAACGGGTCACGATCAGGCTGATGCCGGCCTCACGGCCGACAATCGCGGCGTCTGTCACCGCCAGCAGCGGCGGTGTGTCGATGATCACCAGGTCGTAGCGTTCGCTGAGTTGCGCCAACAGCTCGCGGAAGTTGGCGTGCATCAGCAATTCCGAAGGATTGGGCGGCACCTGGCCACGGCTGATGAAATGCAGGTTGTCGACTTCGACTTTATTGATCGCCTGCTCAAGCGTGCAGCGCTTGACCAGCAGGTCGGACAAACCGTTGGTGATCGGTGTGTTGAGGGTTTTGTGCAGGTGCCCTTTGCGCATGTCGGCATCGATCAGCACCACGCGCTGACCGCTCAGGGCCATGACCGCTGCGAGGTTGGACGAGACAAACGTCTTGCCGACCTGCGGGCTCGGCCCGGAAATCATGATGCGGTTGTTGGTCGAATCCAGACCGGCGAAGTGCAGGCACGTGCGCAGGCTGCGGATCGACTCGATGGACAGATCCGTGGGATTGCGTAGCGCCAGCAGATAGGCGGGCTTGTCGACGCCATCACGGGCGCGGCCCTTTTTGTTGTCTTCTTCCTCCTGCAAGGCGCTGTAGGGAATCGACGCGTACACCGGCAGGCCCAATTGCTCGATGCCTTCGGGGCCTTCAAGGCCACGGCTCAGGGATTTGCGCAGCAGCACCAGCGCCACGCCGACGAATGCACCGAGCAGCGTTGCGATCAGCACGATCAGCGGTTTCTTCGGTTTGATCGGGCTGGTCAGGTCGACATCGGCGGTGTCGATCAGACGCACGTTGCCGACGGCGCCGGCGCGGACGATGTCCAGCTCCTGGGATTTGTTCAGCAACTGCGTGTAAATCTGCGAGGCCACTTCGACGTCGCGGGTCAGATTAAGCAGTTCCTGCTGGGTAGCCGGCAGATCCTGAACCTTGCCTTCGAGGGACTTCTGCTGCTGGGTCAGCTCGCCGATCTGCGACATCAGCGCGCGGTAGGCCGGGTGTTGTTTGGTGAACTTGCGGTCGAGCTCCGCCTGCTGCATTTTCAGCTCGGAAATGCGTGTTTCAAGGGCCACCGACTGGCCGAGCACCGACTGGGTTTCCAGCGAGATGTTCACGGTCTTGCCGCGCGTCTGATAGGCATTCAACGCGTCGCTGGCCTTGGCCAGATCGCGTTTGACCTGGGGCAACTGGCTTTGCAGGAACGCCAGGCTCTGCGCGGCTTCGGCCGAAGTCCGGCGCACGTTTTGCTCAACGTACAGCGAGGCGATCTTGTTGAGAATCTTCACCGCCTCCGCCGCGTCGGGACTCGCCAGCGCCAGACGAATAATCCCCGACTCCTTGCCTTGTTCGGAAATATCCAGCGCGTCCTGATAGCCCTGAATCGTCACGATCCTCGGGTTGCGCACCACTTGAAAACGCGTGCCGGGGTTGGCCGCCAGGTGCGCGACCTGCCCTTCCACGCCATCGTTGGCAAAGGCTTCGCCCGCCACGCCTTCGGCGAGCAGATTGTCGTTTTCATCGAAGAGCTGGAAGCGCTGCTGCTCGCCTGCAATCAGCGTGAGTTTCTTGCCGAGCAGATCTTTAGGCAGTTCGAGCCGGTTGAACTCCAGCCGCTCGCCGCCCCAGGCGTAGCTGCTCAGACCGAACCGTGCCGGCGCAACGCTGGACTCGCTGTCGCCGCGATAGCGACGTGAGAGGAAGCCGCCAATCAGCGGAAAGGTATTGGGCGTGACATCGATATCAAGGCGCAGATCGTCAACGGTTTTACCGATCACCGCGCGGGATTTGATGATGCCGATTTCGGTCACCGACGGCGATTGCCCACCGAGCATGCTGTTGAGGTCGGAGAAGCCGAGCATGTCGTTCTTTTTCGGTTCGACCTGCACCAGCGCGTTCGCCAGGTACACCGGCGTTGCCAGAACCGCATAAGCGACGCCGGTGACCATGAAGGCACCGGTGAGCGCACCGATCAGCCATTTCTGGTCGATCAGGCTGCCGAAGATGCCGAGCAGATCAATACTGTCTTGATCACTGTCGCGGGTGCCGTTTACGGACGGTAACTGCATAAGTCTGTTCTTACCATTCACTGTTCTGAAGAATATTCATCAATGCCCGAGGCGCTGCGCCCATGAACTAACAGCATCTTCAATCAATGCGTGGGCATGAACAAAAGCGGCCTTGCCTTGACGATACGGGTCTTGTATTTCGCGCTCGCTCTGCCACTTGCCGAGCAGAAACACTTTGCCTCTGGCGTGAGAGGCAATCTTCAGCACTTGATTTACGTGCGCTTTTTCCATGACCAGAATCAAGTCCGAGTCATTAACGATGTCCGACGTCAGTTGCCGGGCCTTGAAAGTCTCAGCGCTATGGCCATGCTCTTCCAGAACCTGGCGGGCCGACGCTTCCACGCCCTCGCCCACGCGTGCAGAGAGGCCGGCGGAGGACACCGTGATGGCTGACGAGCCCAGCGCGTTGCGCAGCAGTAACTCTGCCGTCGGACTTCGGCATATATTGCCCACGCAGACAACGAGGATCTTTTTGAACAAGTCTTGCTTTCCTGTGTAATATCAAACAGCCAACATGCGGTGAAAGTTAATGAACCCTCACGACTTTCCTGCACTCAGAAATAGCTTCGCCCTGTTAGTACAGGAGCATTAAGTACCACAGCGTTTTAAGCCGCCCCAACCACAATTAGCGGACTAAAAATAACTGTGATTTTCAGCTGTCTCTTTCCTGACAAAAAATAACATTCATGCACTAAGTGCCATCACCCTTATCGAAAATTGGGTAACGGGATAAATATTCGTAGTTGTCATTTCTCTTCAGGAGAGCAGACATGAAATCAGCACAACTGAAAAAACTCGGCGCCCTCGCCCTGATGGCGTTGGGCGCAACCAGTCAGGTTCACGCCAGTGAGCTGTTCCCTAATCTTCCAGCCAAGACCATTGGCGTTCAGGTGAAGATCCAGAGCTTCACCGCCGCCGATGCCGAACAAATCAAAGCGGCAGGCTTCAGTTTCGTGCGCTTTGGCGTATGGAGCGACAGCCTGACCGCCAAGAGTTATCAGAAACAGGTCAGCGATGCCTTCGCCGCCGCCGGTTCGGCCGGGTTGCCCGTGCTGCTGACCGTGCGCGCCATCAAGGCCATACCGGCGACTACGCCGACCGAGCTGGCGACCGCTGGCGGGGCGTTTGCCAACGCGGTGACGGGCCTTGAAAAGTCCTACAGCTCGCAATTGGTGGCGATCGAAATCTGGAACGAGCCAGACCTGGAAACCTACTGGCCGACGCGCAATTTCGACACCACGTTCGTGCCGTTCATGGCCGGTATGTGCAAAGCCTTCGAAGGCCAACCGCAATCAACGCCGCGCGTCGGTTTCGGCTTCGCCCGGCCGCCAACCGCTGGCTCGGCGTCGACAGTGGCAATGAACCGGATCGTCAGCGAATACCCCAAATGCCTGAACGCGGTTTCCTATCATCCCTATGGCATGACCGCCACGCAGATCAGCAACGCGCAGACCTTTATCCAACAGAATTTCAATCTGCCAGGGGTCATCAGTGAATGGGGGGTTTCGGCACTCGCGTCCAATGGCGGCATCGAGGGGCAAGCGACCAGGATCAACACGTTTATCGGCGACGTCAGACGGCTCAAGATTCCTCTTACCTCTATCTATGAATGGCGCAACAGTGTTTCTGGCAGCAACGAACGCGAGCAGAACTTCGGCCTGCTGACGTCCGACGGACAGGCAAAACCGGCGAGATTGTCGATCGAGCCGTTGTTGAAGGCCGATTAGGTCACGGGCAACCGACCTGTTCACAGGTCGGTTGCTTTGAACCTGTGGGCTGTTTTGGCATCGTATTCATCGACAGCGCGCCCCGCCTTTCAAACAATCGTTTTCAGGTTGTTGCCGCAGGGGCCATCGATCCACTTACGCACCCTTGAGTGCCCGTCAGCGCTCGGGTAATGTCATCAGACCCATAGGATAGAGCACGCCCATGACTTCCAAGCTGGAACAACTCAAACAGTTCACCACCGTTGTTGCCGACACTGGCGACTTCGAAGCGATCGCCCGGGTCAAACCGGTCGACGCCACCACCAACCCTTCCCTGCTGCTCAAAGCGGCGGCCATTCACGGTTACGCCGAGTTGCTGAACGCTTGCGTCAGCGATTGCAAAGGCGATGTCGGCCTGGCGAGCGATCGTTTCGGCGTTGCGGTCGGTGGCGAAATTCTCAAGGTCATTCCTGGCCGTATTTCCACCGAAGTGGATGCACGTCTGTCGTTCGACAAGGACGCAGTGCTCAAGCGCGCGCATCGCCTGATCGAGCTGTACGACAAGGCCGGCATCGGCCGTGACCGCGTGCTGATCAAGATCGCCTCGACCTGGGAAGGCATTCGCGCCGCCGAAGTGCTGGAAAAGGAAGGCATCCAGACCAACCTGACGCTGCTGTTCTCCTTCGCCCAGGCCGCCGCCTGCGCCGATGCCGGCGTGTTCCTGATCTCGCCGTTCGTGGGCCGCATCTACGACTGGTACAAAAAAGCCAACGGTAACGACTATACCGGCGCGGATGATCCGGGCGTGCAGTCGGTGACCCGCATCTACAATTACTACAAGGCCAATGACTACAAAACCGTGGTCATGGGCGCGAGC
The DNA here is from genome assembly GCF_014268505.2 of Pseudomonas khorasanensis. Lineage (GTDB taxonomy): Bacteria > Pseudomonadota > Gammaproteobacteria > Pseudomonadales > Pseudomonadaceae > Aquipseudomonas > Aquipseudomonas khorasanensis. The sequence continues at coordinate 48,565 of NZ_JABWQP020000009.1, read as the reverse complement.
TTTCGCAACCTCAACCAAATCGAACAACTGGCCGGTTGCGACCGCCTGACCATCAGCCCGGAACTGCTCGAAAAGCTCGCCGCAGATAATGGCAAGCTGGAGCGCAAACTGGCTCCGGGTCATGCCGGCGAAGCCCGCGTCAGCCTAAACGAAGCGCAATTCCGCTGGTTGTCCAACGAAGACGCGATGGCCACCGAGAAACTGGCTGAAGGCATTCGTCAGTTTGCTCGCGACCAGGAGAAGCTTGAGGCCCTGTTGCAGGCCAAGCTGTGATTTGAGGGTGTGAAATGCACAAAGGGCGAACCTGTGAGGGTTCGCCCTTTTTTGTGTACTCGCAACTCCCTGGCAGCATCACCTGTGGTGAGGGAGCTTGCTCCTTCACCACAGAGCCATCAGTGTCTTTCGAGCGCATTCACCAGGTCATGGAACGCCTCACGATTGGAATCGTTCAGGCCCATGAGGATCTTGTGCGCTTCCAGCACCTTGATCCGCACCACTTCTTCGGACTGATCCTGGTCCGGCAAGTCGTCCAGGCACTCCGGGCATGGGACCGGATGGTTGACGATGTTGAACACCTGCTCGAAGCCCATCGACTGCAGCAGTCGGGTGATGTCTTCGTGGGTGGTGACAACCGTCGGCAACAGGCCGACCTTCTGGCGCGACAGGATCGACAATTTGGCCAACAGGCCCAGGGTTGTGCTGTCGATGCTGCGGGTTTCGGTCAAATCGATCACGATCGCGTTGAAATTCAACGCGGTGAAGATTTTCTCAATAGTCGCATCCAACGCCGAACACAGGGTCAGGCGAACTTCACCGACGAACTTCAGGACGAAGGTGCCGTCCTGCTCGGCGAACTGGATTCTACCGGTACTCATTAAAGATTCCTGCTCAACACCAACAGGGCGATATCATCCGGCATCTCCCCTAGCGTGGCCAAACCAAACACTTGCCGCAGACCATCCAGGCTGCCGCCCGCTGACTTCACCCGTTCGGGCAAAGCAGCCTCTTTTTCTTTGAGCGTTGCTTCTGGCAAAAGGTCCAGAATGCCATCAGACATCAGCGTCAGGCTGAACGTCGGCGGCAGCTCAAGCACGTGGTCTTCGTAGGTGGCTTCGTTGAAAAGCCCCACCGGCAAACCACGACCTTCTAGATAACGAACACTGTCAGGCGTGTACAACACAGGCAACGGCAGATGCCCGCCGATGCTATAGGTCAACAAACCGGTCTCCTCGTCGATGACTCCACCGACCATTGTGACGTGTTTACCCAGCTTACAACTGATCAGCCCCCGGTTGATATGACCGAGCACTTCCGAAGGCTTGAATTCCGGCAAGGTGCCATTGCGTTTGGATTCGAACAGCAAACGCGTGGTCATGAACTTCAGCAGCACGGTGACGAAGGCTGACGAAGCGCCATGACCGGAAACATCCGCCAGGTAAAACGCGACCCGACGCTCGTCGACGCGGAAATAGTCGACAAAATCACCCGACAGGTACAGCGACGGGATGATCTGGTGTGCAAAGTTGAATTCGTCGATGCTCCACGGGCTTTCCGGCAGCATGTTCATCTGCACCTGGCGACCGGCGTTCTGGTCTTCCTGGAGCAGGTTCAGGCTGGCTTCGAGCTCGCGATTGGCTTTTTCAAGCTTCTCGCGGTAACGCTGGTTTTCCAGAAGCAGCCGTGCGCGATCCAGGGCCCGGCGCACGGAGTGCTCGAGCACAGCCAGATCTTCGAGAGGCTTGATCAGGTAATCCGCCGCGCCCAGGCGCAAGGCCTCGACCGCATCGTTCATCACCCCGGCACCCGAGACGACAATGACCGGCGTCTGCGGCGAGCGCTCAGTGACCTGACGGATGAGTTCGAGACCGCCCATCTGCGGCATACGCAGATCGCAGATGACCAGATCGGGCTTTTCGCGCTCGAATACCTGAAGACCCTGTTGACCGTTGCCGGCCTGCAGAACGCTGAAACCACTGTCTTCCAGATAGGCCGCGAGACTCGCGCGCACTACCTCGTCATCATCGATTATCAGCAGCGTGGCACTGGTTTTTGGCATGTGGGCAAACGGCGCCAGAATTAGGTTGGCGTAGCTGGCGGGGCAACGGCCCTGCGCACACTACTGGATTCGCTTTCTAGCCTCTCTGCTGCCCCGTTTTCAAGCCTTGGCTTGGCACGCGGTTATGCAGAGGTGCCCTTCTAAGGCGCAGACGGTACTCCCATCCGCAGAGCGTTTCAAGCGTGCGCCGATTGTCGCTTGACGACTTTGTTTGTCAAATCACCGGGAGTTATAAGAACCGTCCCAAGCGTAACCCGATGGAAGGTAGCAGCGGTGATTGGCGATGCTCTGGCGTGGACGAAAAAGGGCGACCCGAGGGTCGCCCTTTCCATTCAGCGATCGCGATCAAAAATCGTCTTCGACCTGGCCGTCCTTCACCTTGAACTCGCGGTTTTGCAAGTAAGCGTTGCGGATGAAGGTGTATTTGTCACCACTGATCAGCTTCTCGCTGGACAGCAGGCTGGCACGGGTGTCGACGATGTTCAGGCCGAAAATCGAATTACGCACCGGCACGTCGTTGATGTAGCGGTATGGGCCGGTGAATCCGTCGACGTATTTCGACGGTGCGTCACGCAAGGTGCTTGGTCCCATCAGCGGCAGCATCACGTAAGGACCGCTGCCCACGCCCCAGTAGCCGAGCGTCTGGCCGAAGTCTTCGTCACTGCGGTTCAAGCCCATCTGGGTGCCGACGTCGAAGAAGCCGAGCAGGCCGAACGTGGTGTTGAAAATCAGTCGTGCGGTATCCACGCCCGCGGCAGCCGGTTTGGCCTGCAGGATGTTGTTCGCCAGGTTGGTGACGTCACCGACGTTGCGGAACATGTTGTGGATGCCGTCCTCGACGAACTGCGGCGTGACGAACTGATAACCCTGCGCCAGCGGCTTCAAGGCGTAGGTGTCAACGAAATCGTTGAACTGGAAGATCGGACGGTTGACGCTTTCCCAAGGGTCTTCTTCCGTTGCCGCCTGGGTGGCGAACGGCGCCAGCAGCAGACCGGCACATACACTTAGCTGAGCGAGCGATGGGCTCCAGCGCATAGAAAAACTCCTTGGATTTGATACTGGCGCGGACCTCTCGGCCCGGGCATTGAGGCCGCTAGTATAAGCGTAATCGGCGATTTGGGCAGTCCGTCGCTGTAGGGATATGCGGGAAATTTCCTACGCCCACTTTCACAGGCCTGTCACGCAACTGTCATCGCCAAGTCCTAGTCTTGAGCGTTATTTCAGGGACGCTGCCATGACTCACGCCGAAACGTTGCCCGTCGACGCACCCACTCTGACTGCGGTGCTGTTCGGCCTGAGCGGTTGCCTGGTGGATTTCGGTGCGCGCGCCCTGCGACAGGAAATTGCGCTGCCGGAGAGTGCCGAGGCTACACCGGGCGCGCTCGACAGTCTGAAAAGCTTGCAACGCCAACAGATTCCCTGCGCGTGGCTCGATGAACTTCCCCCTGCCCTCACCCAACCTTTGTCAGCCCAACTGCCGGCGTGGATCAAACCTGCGCAACATTCGGCAACAATGAATCCGTGGCCAGCGCCGAATGCCTGCTGGCAAGCGTTGATGGAATTAAACGTCGGCAGCCTCGACGGTTGCGTACTGGTCAGCGGAGAGCCGCGCCTGTTGCAGGCCGGCCTGAACGCCGGTTTATGGACGATTGGTCTCGCTTCCTGCGGTTCGCTATGCGGCCTGAGCCCCAGCGAGTGGCAGGCCCTTTCGCAAAAGGAACGCGAACATCTGCGCGGCAAGGCAACCGTGCAGCTGTTTGCGTTGGGCGTGCATTCGGTGATCGATCATCTGGGCGAGCTCGAGACGTGCCTTGCGGACATCAACTTGCGCCGCCAGAAAGGCGAAAAGCCCTGATCGGGATCATGCAGGGTGATCGAGAGTGGATTAATCTAAAGGTCAGCCATAGACCTTTGGCGCGCGGCTGCGGTCAATGCCAGTGCCTATTGATGAAAGGAAACCACCATGCCCGCTCAAGAACTGCAAAAACAGCTCGATACCCTGCGCGATCAGCTGGAGCAGAATCCACCGCTGTCGGAAGTCGAGCGTAAGGATCTGCATGCGCTGATGGAGCAGGTTGAATCTCAAATCCAACTGGAGGCCGCGACTCAGGACGCCAGCATCGTCGATGGGGTGAATCTGGCAGTCGAACGTTTCGAAGTCGATCACCCGACCATTGCCGGCACCCTGCGCAATATCGTCAATACACTGGGCAGCATGGGGATCTGATTCCCCAGCGCACAAAAAAAGCCCTGCCAGCGATGGCAGGGCTTTTTAGTTTCCGAAAATTTGCACAGCCCCTTGTGGGAGCGAGCCTGCTCGCGAAAGCGGAGTGTCATTCGATGCAGATGTCGGCTGATCTGACGCATTCGCGAGCAGGCTCGCTCCCACGTTCGATTTTCTACATCTGGAGTTATTGACGCACCAGACGATGGTTCGGCAACTGTATGCTTTCAGTGCTGCGATACGGATTGATATCCAGCCCACCACGCCGCACATAGCGTGCGAATACCGTCAGTTTCTCGGGTTTCAACAACCGCTGCAGATCGAGGAAAATCCGCTCCACGCACTGTTCATGGAAGTCGGAGTGCTGGCGGAAGCTGACGATGTATTCAAGCAGGCTGGCGTGATCCAGCGCCGCGCCGCGATATTGCACCACCACACTGCCCCAGTCTGGCTGGCTGGTGACCGGGCAGTTGGATTTGAGCAGGTGACTGTGCACGCTCTCCTCGACGATCCGCGACTCATCGCAACGCAGCAGTTCCGGGCGCGGATGTTCGTAATTGCTGACGCTGATATCCAGATCGTCAATGCACACGCCCGGCAACGCGACGACGCCTTCGGCCTCCACATCCTTCAAACTGCGAACTCGCACGCCCACAGGTTTGCCGGCAGCAGCAGACAGATCCTTGACCAGCGTTGCTTCCAGCGTCGCGACGTCGGCGAACGGCGTCTGGTTCAGCGAGTTCAGATACAGCTTGAACGACTTGGACTCGATGATGTTCGGCGAGTCAGCCGGAATGCTGAATTCAGCGATCGCCACCACCGGTTTGCCCGATGGCAGCAGCCATGACAGCTCAAAGCAGTTCCAGAAATCGACGCCCTTGTACGGCAGGGTTTCGGCGGTCAGGCCCAGCTCGGCCCATTTCGCGGTGCGCGGAATCGGGAACAGCAGGGACGGCGTGTACGTGGCGATGTATTCGCTGGATTTGCCCAGCGGCGAGTGTTCGGCTGCGGGATGCATGACGGAAACCTGACTGAATAATCAGCGGATTCTACCAGCCTTTGCCCGCGCCTTTGAGTGCTTACTGACTGACTGTCAGTTTGCCGACCATGCCCGCCTGATAATGCCCGGGAATATTGCAGGCAAACTCCAGGCTCGTGGCCTTGCTGAAGGTCCAGGTCAACTCGGCAGTCTTGCCCGGCTCGACCAGTACGCTGTTGGGGTCGTCATGCTTCATGCCGTGGCCCATCGCGGCGTGATCCATGCCTGCCATGTCGTGGGACGTTTCTTTCATGCCGGTCGGCGTTAGCATGCCGCTTTGCTGCATCTGCAACATTTCCTGCTGGTGGCTGGCATGCATCGCCGCATCGCCGAGGTTGAATTCGTGCAACAACTGGCCTTTGTTCACCAGAACAAAGCGAACCGTCTCGCCGGCCTTGATCTGCAGGTTCTTTGGATCGAAGCTCATGTCGCCCATGACGATTTCGACACTGCGCGAGGCCTGGCTGGCCGGCGCCGGTTGACCGAAGGCATAGGTGTGTGCCGGCGTCGCCCAGGCGGGCGAACTCAACGTCAGCAGACAGAAAGCCAACGTCAGGGGTGTACGCAAAAACATGGTCATGCTCCAACAAGAGAGGATTGAGCTTGTGGGACACTCTAGCCACCCGGCGCTGGCATCGACCTGACAGGCAGATTACAACTTTGTCAGCTTGGCGCTTATCGTCCAGTCTCACGGTATAAAGCCCTCGCCTCCTCCTGCATCCCGAGCCAGCTGAGTCGCCCATGAAACTGTTGATTGTCGAAGACCAAACAAAAACCGGCCAATACCTGCGTCAGGGCCTGACCGAGGCCGGGTTCAATACCGAACTGGTGGCCGACGGCAACAGTGGCCAGCAACTGGCGTTGAGCGGGGACTACTCGCTGTTGATCCTCGACGTCATGCTGCCCGGGCGCAGTGGCTGGCAGATCCTGCAAGCGGTGCGCAGTGCGGGCCTCGACACACCGGTACTTTTTCTGACGGCCAAAGACGCGGTGGAGGACAGGGTTCATGGCCTCGAACTGGGCGCCGACGATTATCTGGTCAAACCGTTCGCGTTCTCCGAACTGCTCGCCCGGGTGCGCAGCCTGTTGCGTCGCGGCAATACCCTCGCGCAGGAAACCAGCCTGCAACTGGCTGATCTGCGCCTGGACCTGATCCGCCGTCGGGTCGAACGCAGCGGCCAGCGAATCGACCTGACCGCCAAGGAATTCGCCTTGCTGGAGATGCTGCTGCGTCGTCAGGGCGAGGTGCTGCCGAAATCATTGATCGCCTCGCAAGTCTGGGACATGAATTTCGACAGCGACACCAATGTCATCGAAGTGGCGATCCGCCGTTTGCGCCTGAAAATCGACGACGACTTCCCCAACAAGCTGATCCACACCGTGCGCGGCATGGGCTACGTCCTTGAAGAGCGTTCGCTGTGATACGCCGCCTGTCCTTGAGTTCGCGCCTTGCCCTGCTGTTTGCCGCTTGCACCGCCGTGGTTTCGCTGGTCGCCGGCGTATTGTTCAATCGCGCCAGCGAGGCGCATTTCATCGAACTCGACCAGCAACAACTGGACGGCAAACTGATCGGCGTGCGCCGCGCCTTGCAGGACCTCCAGCCCGGCCAGCGTGAAGCGCGGCTGGCCGACGAACTGAGTCGTCAGGCCGATCTTTCACTGCGCATCACCAGCGGCGACGGCCAGCACTGGTACGACAGCTCGGTGAAGATTCCGAAGAACCTGCCGCTGCAACCGGGTTTGTCGACAATCAGCAGCGATGGCACCGATTACCGCGTACTCAACGCCCCGCTCTACCCGGACGCGGCGGACTCGCCGCGCCTGACCTTGTTGCTGGATATCACGCACCACCAGCATTTTCTCCAGCGCATGCAGCATCTGATCTGGCTGACCGTTGGGCTCTCCGCGCTGGCCACTGCCCTGTTGGGCGCCTGGGCCGCACGCAGCGGGTTACGCCCGTTAAGACGCATGAGCGCGGTGGCCCGTGGGATTTCCGCAGATTCGCTGAACGCCCGACTGCCTGAAGGGCAAATGCCGCCAGAGCTTGCTGAAATGGCCCACAGCTTCAACGCCATGCTCGCGCGCCTCGACGACTCCTTTCAGCGGCTGTCGGCGTTCTCCGCCGACATCGCCCATGAATTGCGTACGCCGCTGTCGAACCTGCTGACCCACACCCAGGTCACCCTCACCCGCCCACGGGCGCTCGAGGATTACCGCGAAGCGTTGCACAGCAACCTCGAAGAACTGCAATGGATGGCGCAACTGGTCAATGACATGCTCTACCTGGCGAAGGCTGATCACGGTTTGCTGATACCCAAACGTGAACCGCTCGACCTGGCGGATGAGGCGGATATGCTCCTGGAGTTTTTTGCGCCGCTGGCGGAAGACGCAGGCGTGAGTTTGAGTCGCGAGGGTAATGCGCAGATCGACGGTGATTGCGGCATGCTGCGCCGGGCCTTGTCGAACTTGCTGGATAACGCGCTGCGGTTTACGCCGGCTGAGGGTTACGTTCGCCTGGCCATTGTCGATCAGCCGAACGCGGTGCGCATTTGCGTCGAGAACAGTGGTGAGGGAGTTTCGGCAGAGTTATTGCCACGCTTGTTTGACCGGTTTTATCGAGCCGATCCGGCGCGTCAGGAAGGCAGCAGCGAACATGCGGGACTTGGCTTGGCGATTACTCATTCGATCGTGCGTGCCCATGGCGGGACGATTCGTTGCGAATCGGAGGGGAGCTGTACACGGTTTGTGATTGAGTTGCCCAAGAAGAAGTGAGGCCAGCAGGTCGGGCCCCTTCGCGAGCAGGCTCGCTCCCACAGTTGGAATGCGTTTCCCCGTGGGAGCGAGCCTGCTCGCGAAGGCGATTTAAAGGTTACGAATATCTCAACGCATGAGCCGGTTCAATTTTCGCCGCCCGCCACGCCGGATACACCGTCGCCAGAAAGCTCAAAATGAAGCCCGCCGAGCAGATCAACAGCACATCCCCGCCCTGCAACTCGGACGGCAGATTGCTGACGAAATACACGTCCGAACTGAAGATATGCTGGCCGGTCACACGCTCGAACCAGCCGACCAGTTCACTGACGTTGAGCGCCGCAATCACGCCCAGTACGCCTCCAATCAAGGTCCCGACAATGCCGATCACCGTGCCCTGCACGATGAAGATCGCCATGATCTGTCGAGGCGTGGCGCCGATGGTGCGCAGGATCGCAATGTCTGCGCCCTTGTCGTTCACCACCATGATCAGCGTTGCAATGATGTTGAACGCCGCCACGGCGACGATCATCAGCAACAGCAGGCCGATCATGGTTTTTTCCATTTTCATCGCGCTGAACAGACTGCCCTGGGTGTGGGTCCAGTCGTCAGCCTTGAACTGCGCCCCGAGCCCGCTGGCGATGTCCGAGGCCACCTTTGGCGCCGCGTACAGATCCTTCACCGCCAGACGCACGCTCTGCACCTGATTTGGCTGCCAGTGCTGCATGGTCGCGGCGTCTGCGACGTGAATCAGGCCCATCGAACCGTCAAGTTCGGCGCCAACCTTGAACACGCCAACCACGTTCAGGCGCTGCATGCGCGGCGTGATGCCGCCCGGCGCGGTGCTGACTTCCGGGACGATCAGGGTAATTTTGTCGCCAACATTGAGACGGAAACGCCGCGCGGTGATTTCACCGATCACCACGCCGAACTCGCCTGGCTTCAACGCATCGAGACGGCCCTGCACGATGTGCTGGGCCACGATCGACACCTTACCTTCCTGCGCCGGATCGACGCCGCTGATTTGGATCGGCTGCATCGAGCCCTTGTAAGAGAGCATGCCTTCCATTTCGGTGAACGGCACGGCGGCGGTCACTTCGGGATTTTTCATCGCGGCGGCGGCCACCGGTTGCCAGTCATCGATCGGCTTTACGCCGACGATGGTCGCGTGAGGCACCATGCCGAGGATGCGCGAGCTCATTTCGCGCTGGAAGCCATTCATCACCGACAGCACCACGATCATCGCCAACACGCCGAGGGCGAGGCCGATCATCGAGGTCATCGAAATGAACGAAACAAAGCGATTGCGGCGCTTGGCGCGGGTATAGCGCGTGCCGATAAAGATCGATAACGGTCTGAACATTCGCTGGGGCACCGTATAAAAATAAAAGACCCGACGCCTTTACGGGCGCCGGGTTTCAGCCAGTCAGATGGGGGTCAGGCAGCCTTCCTGCAACTGCAGGACGCGATCCATCTGGCGAGCCAGGTTCATGTCGTGCGTCACCACCAGGAACGCGGTGCGCATCGAAGTGCTCAGCTCCAGCATCAGGTCCTGAATGCCTTCGGCGGTGTGCAGATCGAGGTTGCCGGTCGGCTCGTCGAGCATGACCAGGCCCGGGTTGTTGACCAGGGCGCGGGCGATGGCCACGCGCTGACGCTCGCCGCCGGACAGTTCCGCCGGTTTGTGTTCCAGGCGATGACCCAGACCGACACGCTCCAGCAGCGCCGTGGCGCGCTGACGGGCTTCAGGGATCGCAGTCTTGCCGATCAGCAGCGGCATGCAGACGTTTTCCAGCGCAGTGAATTCCGGCAGCAGGTGGTGAAACTGATAAACGAAGCCAAGGGCACGATTGCGCAGCAGGCCACGCTTCTTCTCGCTCAACGCCGAGAGTTCTTCACCGTCGAGCCAGACGCTGCCCTGGCTCGGCGTATCGAGGCCGCCGAGCAGGTTGAGCAATGTACTTTTGCCCGATCCGGACTTGCCAACAATCGCCACACGCTCGCCCGGGTGCAACTCCAATTGCAGGCCGGCCAGCACTTGTACCGACTCCGGGCCTTCCTCGTAGGACTTGCCCAGGTTACGACAGCTCAGAATTGCTTGTTCACTCATGCCCGACTCACTCATAACGTAACGCCTCCGCCGGCTGGGTGCGCGCGGCACGCCAGGCGGGATACAGGGTGGCGAGGAAACTCAGGACCAACGCAGCGACGCAGACCATGACGACGTCCTGGCTCTGCACCTGCGAGGGAAGATAATCAATGAAATACACGTCAGCATTAAGGAACTTGTGACCGAGCAGCCCTTCAAGCGCCGAAATCGCCGCGCTGACGTTAAGCGCCGCGAGAATCCCCACCACCGCGCCAATTGCCGTGCCGACCACGCCGATCACCGTGCCTTGCACCATGAACGTTCGCATGATCGTACCCGGCGTCGCACCGAGGGTGCGCAGAATGGCGATATCACCCTTCTTGTCGTTCACCACCATCACCAATGTGGAAATGATATTGAACGCGGCCACGGCGACGATCAGCAGCAAGAGCAGGCCGATCATGGCTTTTTCCATACGGATCGCCTGATACAGGTTGCCGTGGGTGCGGGTCCAGTCACGGGCGTAATAACGGTCTTCGCCAAGTTGCTGAGCAATGTTCCACGCCTCGCGCGGCGCCTGGAACAGGTCGTCGAACTTCAGACGCAAGCCCTGCACCTGATCAGGCTTCCAGCGGTGCATCTTCGCCAGATCCTGCAGGTTGGTGACGCCCAGATAGCCGTCGAGCTCACCGGCGCCGACATGGAAAATGCCGACCACGGTGAAGCGCTTCATGCGCGGGAACATCCCGGCCGGGGTCACGCTGACTTCGGGAGCGACGAAAGTGACCTTGTCACCGATGCCGACGCCGAGCTTTTTCGCGGCCTTGTCGCCGATGACGATGCCGAAGCTGCCCGGCGTCAGATCATCGAGTTTGCCCTGCTTCATGAAGTTGTCGATGATCGACACATCACGTTCCAGCGCAGGGTCGATGGCATTGAGCAACACCTTGGACACCTGACCATTGTTGGTCAGCAGGCCCTGCATCTGGGTGAACGGCGCAACCGCCGCCACCTGCCGGTTCTGCTTGACCTTGCTGGCCAGGCTTTGCCAGTCGTTGATCGGCTCGCCGGTCTCAAGAGTAGCGTGGGGCACCATGCCCAGCACGCGGGTGCGCATTTCATGATCAAAGCCGTTCATGACCGACAGCACGACGATCATCACGACCACGCCAAGGGCGAGCCCGATCATCGAAGTCAGGGAAATGAATGACACAAAATGATTGCGACGCTTTGCACGGGTATAACGCGTGCCGATAAATACGAAGAGAGGTCTGAACATGTCGGGGCTTGTTCGGAGGGAAAAGGAACGTCCTTGTGGCGGGGGTCGATAACCAGCTTTACACTCAGACCACCGCCGCTACCATGGGTTCGCCATGTCGACATTAGATGAAGAAGATCGCCGCGAATACTACCGTATCGAGGACACGATCGCACTGGAAATTCGGCCCCTGTCCGCTCCCGAAGCCGCAGGCCAGGAAGTGTTGCAGGATGCTTCCCCTCTCTTCAACCTGCTCAGTGAACTGCACCTGAGCGAATTCGAGTCGCAACACCTGTTGCGCCAGATCAGCGAGCGCGACCGGGCCATCGCCGCGTTCCTCAAATCTCAGAACAAACGCATCGACCTGCTCAGCCAGGTGGTCGCGCTGACCGTGCTCGGCCACATCGGCGAGCCGCAGCCAGTGATCATTTCCGAAGGCGGAATCGACTTTCAGTACCCGACGCCGATTGCCACCGGTGCACACCTGTCGGTGAAACTGGTGCTGATGCCTCAGGCCCTCGGTCTTCTGCTGCGCGCCCGCGTCACTCATTGCGATCCCAAGGGCGATGGCTACGACGTCGGCACCGAGTTCGAACACCTGACCGATGCCCAGCGCCAGTTGCTAGCCCGCTATATCCTGCAGAAACAGGCCCAGGAACGACGTCTGGCCCGCGAGCAGAACGAATCAGGCATTTAAATTAAGGAAGAACCGTGACCCTCATTTACGGCCACCGCGGCGCCAAGGGCGAAGCACCGGAAAACACCCTGAGCAGTTTTCAGGAATGTCTCAAGCACGGCGTGCGCCGTTGCGAACTGGACCTGCACCTGTCCAAGGATGGCGAGTTGATGGTCATTCACGACCCGACGCTCAAGCGCACCACCGACCGGCGCGGCAAGGTCGTCGAACACACGGCGGCAGAGCTGGTGACCTACGACGCGCGCAAGGGTGGCCCGGGCTGGATCAAGCCGTGCCCGATTCCGACGCTGGAAGAGTTGTTCGAGAAGTGTGATTTCGAGCATTGGCAGCTGGAAGTCAAAAGCGCTTCGCGCACGCGTGCTGCGACTACCGTGCTGGCGATTCGTGAAATGGCCCAGCGCCACGGCCTGCTCGACAAGGTGACGATCACTTCGAGTTCGCGCGAAGTGCTGAAAGCGGCAGTGGATCTGGTGCCCGACGTGTCGCGAGGCCTGGTGGCCGAGTACGCTTGGCTCGATCCGCTGAAGGTTGCGGCCAGCTATGGCTGTGAGATTCTTGCGTTGAACTGGACGCTGTGTACGCCGGAACGCCTGCAGAAGGCGCAGCGTCAGGGCCTGCACGTGTCGGTGTGGACCGTCAACGAGCCTGCGCTGATGCGCAGACTCGCCGACTTCGGCGTTGACAGCCTGATTACAGACTTTCCCGGTTTGGCCACTGCCACCCTTGAGAATTGCTGAAATCGGTCTCCCCGGCCGGCTCAGGCCACCGGCCGGAGCCCGTCAAAAAAGCCGGTTGAGGCCGTCGTACGCGGCTACCCGGTAGGCTTCGGCCATGGTCGGGTAGTTGAACGTCGTGTTGACGAAATACTTCAGGGTGTTCAGTTCGCCTGGCTGGTTCATGATCGCCTGACCGATGTGGACGATCTCGGACGCCTGATAACCGAAGCAGTGCACGCCCAGTACTTCCAGGGTTTCGCGGTGGAACAGGATCTTCAGCATGCCTTGCGGCTCGCCGGCGATCTGCGCCCTCGCCATGCTCTTGAAGAATGCCTTGCCCACTTCGTATGGCACCTTGGCCTGGGTCAGCTCCTGCTCGTTCTTGCCGATCGAGCTGATCTCGGGAATGGTGTAAATGCCGGTCGGCACGTCGTTGACGAAACGCCAGCTGCCATTGTCGACGATGCTGCCGGCGGCCGAACGACCCTGGTCGTGTGCGGCACTGGCAAGGCTCGGCCAGCCGATCACGTCACCGGCACCGTAGATGTTTTCGACACAGGTGCGGTAGCTCTGGTCGACTTCGATCTGGCCACGGCTGTTGACCTTGACGCCGATATTCTCCAGCCCCAGCTTATCGGTATTGCCGGTACGGCCATTGCACCAGAGCAAGGCGTCGGCCTTGATCTTCTTGCCGGATTTCAAATGCAGGATCACACCGTTGTCCACGCCTTCGACGCGGTCGTAGTCTTCGTTGTGGCGCACCGTGATGTTGTTGTTGCTGAAGTGGTAGCTCAACGCCTGGGAGATTTCCGAGTCGAGGAAGCTCAGCAACTGACCGCGGTTGTCCACCAGTTCGACCAGCACACCCAGACCACTGAAGATCGAAGCGTATTCACAGCCGATCACGCCGGCGCCGTAAACGATCAGTTTGCGCGGGGTGTGGCCGAGGCTGAGGATGGTGTCGCTATCGTAGATACGCGGGTGGTGAAAATCGATGTCGGCCGGACGATACGGGCGCGAACCGGTGGCGATAATGATGTGCTTGGCCACCAGTTTCTCGACCACGCCGTTGCCACAGACCACTTCAATGGTTTGCTCATCGGCGAAGCTGCCGGTGCCGAAGAACACGTCGACGCGGTTACGGGCGTAGTAGCCGGTGCGCGAAGCGACTTGTTTGGAAATGACTTTTTCGGCGCTCTTCAATACGTCCGGGAAGGAGAACCAGCGCGGCTCGCCGATCGCGCGGAACATCGGATTGGTGTTGAATTGCATGATCTGCCGCACCGAGTGACGCAATGCCTTGGACGGGATAGTGCCGAGGTGGGTGCTGTTGCCGCCGACCTGACGACGGCTGTCGACCATCGCGACCTTGCGCCCTGCTTTGGCGGCGTTCATTGCCGCGCCTTCTCCCGCCGGGCCGGAACCCAGCACCACCACGTCGTAGTTGTAGACAGCCATGCGTACTCCTCAGAACAGGCCGCAGTGCCAGCAGCACCGGCGGCTAAATCACGCCGAACGGCGGCGCGAAGGAACAATTGGGGGCCAGTAAAGAACCCGGACACAGTCTATAGAAGCGTCAATGCCGCGCACATTAACCCTTGGTCGCGTCGTAGGCTACTTTTGCCTGCACTACAACGCCAGCTTTCGTCTTGTCTGCGCTCAGTTTTTTGCTGCCATAAGCTGCTCGAACGCTTGACTGGTACCGGTGACGAAACCTGTATCGGCACGCAAGACAAAGAATGCAGCAATGTCATTTTTTTGGGCATAGTCCCGCGCCTTTTCCGGCCCGAGAATCAGCAACAGCGTCGATAGTCCATCGGCCATCAGCGCTGAAGGATGAATCACCGTGACTGACGCCAGCTCGTGTAGGACCGGTCGCCCGCTACGTGCATCCAAGGTGTGGGAATAACGCCGACCGTCCTGCAGAAAATAGCTGCGGTAATCGCCGGAGGTGGATACGCCGTAGCCATCGACATCAATGATGCGCTCGGCCACTTGCCGGTCATCGCGAGGCTCCTCGAGGGCTATGCGCCATGGCGAGCCGTTGAGCTTTTTACCGTTGGCTTTCAGTTCGCCCGTGGCTTCGACCAGGTAATTGTCGATCCCCATGGCTTGCAGTCTGATAGCGATGGCATCCACGGCGTAACCGGCGGCAATGCTGTTGAAATCGACCTCGACGGCAGCGTCCTTGCACAACCGCTCGCCCTCGATGCGCAGATGCTGGTGGCCGACCCGCTGCATGACTTCGGCCAGGGCTGCTGGATCAGGAACTGTTTCTTCACGCCCTTGCGGACCAAAACCCCAGAGATTCATCAGCGGCTCCACGGTGAGGTCGTAGGAACCTTCGCTCTGGATTGAAAGCTGTTCGCCGACCCGGATCAAATTGAGCACCGCTGCCGGCAGGGTCTGGCAGCTGTCGGCGGGCAACGCATTGAAGCGTTCAATATCGGAGTCACTGCGGTAGGTCGACATCTGCCGATCGACTTCGCCGAGGATACCTTCCACCTCGCCACGCACTTGCGCAGGATCGGCCAGGCCGGCATGGCGCACGTACTTGACCGACCAGGTACTGCCCATCGTCGGACCGCCGATGCTTTCCATGGAATCGCCGTTGCCACAGCCGGCGCACAGCGCCGCCAGCATCACAAGCCCCCACCAGCGTCCAGTTAACAATTCTTCATCTCCCCGCAAAACCGCGGCGGCCATTATGAACTACAGCGCCCGCTTGCTCCCGCACGGCTGCATGTCTTTTAAAAAATTGAAACAGTGAGTAACCGACCATGTCCTCGACCACGGGCAAAGGCAAAGCGATCTTTCGCGTTGTCAGCGGCAACTTCCTCGAAATGTTCGACTTCATGGTCTACGGCTTCTACGCCACAGCCATCGCCAGAACATTCTTCCCTGCCGACAGCGCGTTCGCCTCGCTGATGCTGTCGCTGGCCACGTTCGGCGCCGGCTTCCTGATGCGCCCGCTCGGGGCGATCTTCCTCGGCGCCTACATTGACCGCCACGGTCGGCGCAAAGGCCTGATCATCACCCTGGCGATGATGGCCGCCGGCACCGTGCTGATCGCCTGCGTGCCAGGCTACGCGACGCTCGGGGTGGCGGCACCGCTGCTGGTGTTGTTCGGACGTCTGCTGCAAGGCTTCTCGGCGGGCGTGGAACTGGGCGGCGTCTCGGTTTATCTGGCGGAAATCTCTACACCTGGACGCAAAGGCTTTTTCGTCAGTTGGCAGTCGGCCAGCCAACAGGCGGCGGTGGTGTTCGCCGGTTTGCTCGGCGTCGGCCTCAACCATTGGCTAAGCGCGGAACAAATGGGCGAATGGGGCTGGCGCGTGCCGTTCCTGATTGGCTGCATGATCGTGCCGGTGATTTTCTTCATCCGCCGCTCCCTGGAGGAAACCCCGGAGTTCCAGGCGCGTACCCACCGCCCTACCCTACGGAAAATCATCCGCTCGATCGGCCAGAACTTCGGCATCGTCATCGCCGGCATGGCGCTGGTGGTGATGACCACGGTGTCGTTCTACCTGATCACCGCTTACACCCCGACGTTCGGCAAGGCCGAGTTGCATCTGTCTGACCTCGATGCATTGCTGGTAACCGTGTGCATCGGCTTGTCGAACTTCTTCTG
Organism: Pseudomonas khorasanensis; assembly: GCF_014268505.2. GTDB lineage: Bacteria > Pseudomonadota > Gammaproteobacteria > Pseudomonadales > Pseudomonadaceae > Aquipseudomonas > Aquipseudomonas khorasanensis. The sequence goes on along the minus strand of NZ_JABWQP020000009.1, from coordinate 32,105 downwards.
GCTGCCGGTGATGGGCGCCGTGTCTGACAAAGTCGGACGAAAACCCTTGCTGCTGGCGGCGACTATTCTGGCGATTCTGACGGCTTATCCGGCGCTGTCGTGGCTGGTGGCGAACCCGAGCTTCAGCCATTTGCTGATTGTCGAACTGTGGCTGTCATTCCTCTACGGCTCCTACAACGGCGCCATGGTGGTGGCGCTGACCGAAATCATGCCGGTGGAGGTGCGTACAACCGGGTTCTCACTGGCCTACAGCCTGGCGACGGCGACGTTCGGCGGGTTTACGCCGGCGGCGTGCACGTATCTGATTCATGTGCTCGGCAACAAGGCTGCACCGGGCATTTGGCTCAGTGGTGCGGCGGTGCTGGGGTTGATTGCGACGCTCGTGTTGTTCCGTGGCAACCGGCATGAATTGCGCACCGCGCATGCCGCTGTGGCTGGTAACGCCTGACAGGCCTCTTTCGCGAGCAGGCTCGCTCCCACATTGGATCTGTGTCGTTCAGAAAATCCCCTGTGGGAGCGAGCCTGCTCGCGAAGAGGCCTGTACAGGCAACAAAACTCTGAAAGAACCACAAAGAAAAACGCCCCGACACAGTCGGGGCGTTTTCATTCAAGCCTGAGGCTTAGCGCGGAAACGCTGGCGGATTTACATCAGCCATGTCTTCCATCACGCGAACCACCTGGCAGCTGTAGCCGAACTCGTTGTCGTACCAGACGTACAGAACAACGCGGTTGTCCTGAACGATGGTCGCTTCAGCATCGACCACACCGGCGTGGCGCGAGCCAACGAAGTCGGTGGACACCACTTCCTGCGAGTTGACGAAGTCGATCTGCTTGTGCAGCTCGGAGTGCAGCGCCATGTAGCGCAGGTACTCGTTCATCTCTTCACGGGTGGCGGCTTTCTCAAGGTTGAGGTTGAGAATGGCCATCGACACGTTTGGCGTCGGCACGCGGATCGCGTTGCCGGTCAGCTTGCCGGCCAGCTCAGGCAGGGCCTTGGCAGCAGCGGTGGCAGCACCGGTCTCGGTGATGACCATGTTCAGCGCGGCGCTACGGCCACGGCGATCGCCCTTGTGGAAGTTGTCGATCAGGTTCTGGTCGTTGGTGTACGAGTGAACGGTTTCGACGTGACCATTGATGATGCCGAACTTGTCGTTGACTGCCTTGAGCACCGGCACGATGGCGTTGGTGGTGCAGGAAGCGGCGGACACGATCTTGTCGTCAGCGGTAATTTCACCGTGGTTGATGCCGTGAACAATGTTCTTCAGCTTGCCCTTGCCAGGCGCAGTCAGAACAACGCGGTCGATACCCGGGCATGCCAGGTGCTGACCCAGGCCATCGGCGTCACGCCATACACCGGTGTTGTCCACCAGCAGTGCGTCTTTGATGCCGTACTGGGTGTAATCCACCTCAGTCGGGTTCTTCGCGTAGATCACCTGGATCAGGTTACCGTTGGCGGTGATGGTGTTGTTTTCTTCGTCGATAGTGATGGTGCCGTTGAACGAACCATGCACCGAGTCGCGACGCAGCAGGCTGGCGCGTTTGGTCAGATCGTTTTCGGCGCCCTTGCGCACAACGATGGCGCGTAGACGCAGGCCGTCGCCACCACCGGTTTTCTCGATCAGGATGCGCGCCAGCAGACGGCCGATACGACCGAAGCCGTACAGCACAACGTCGGTGCCTTTGCGGGCCGAGGCGTTCTGTTGGCCAACCACGTCAGCCATTTCCTCACGCACGAACTGCTCGGCGCTGCGGCCGTTGCCTTCGTTGCGGAATTTGAACGCCAGCTTGCCCAGGTCCACCGACGCCGCGCCGAGCTTGAGCTCGCTCATGGCCTTGAGCAGTGGGAATGTTTCGTGGACGGAGAGTTCGCTGTCGTCGGAAGAACGGTGGCGAGCAAAGCGGTGAGCTTTGAGAATCGCGATGACAGACTGGTTGATCAGGCTGCGGCCATAGATCGAGCTCACCACGTTGTTATTGCGGTAGAGCTGACCGATAAGCGGGATCATCGCTTCTGCGAGTGCTTCACGGTCGATCCATTCACCAAGACACTGGTCGGGCTTCTGAGTCACGGTAACCTTCCACATGTAGGGGCAGAAAAAAGGGGCTACATTATGCCGCCCACAACCTCTTTCAGCAATGCGCGCTTGTCGCGCAATCGGTAACAAAATCCCGTTCAAAAAATTTACGCCTCTCTCCAGCCCAATAAAACCGGGGCTTTCAGCGCAGTCAATTTTTCGACGACTGTTAGACGATGTCTGTAACCCTCCGAAACACCGTCTCGATTTGGCACTACATAACCCTGAAAAAAGTGCTCGTTTTTATGGTTACCACTACATTTCGTCCAAACGACAAAGATAGACGTAGTCTGCAACTGACAGGCGGCACCGGAGGCCGCTACAATTACCGACTTTGTCGCAACGCCTGGAGCTCAACCTTCCGTGCCTGTTCTGCGTCTACCGCTACTCCCTGCCGAGGCAGGTAAACAGCATTGGGGCAATCTGCCCGGTGCTGCCCTCAGCCTGGCGATTGCCGAGGCTGCCAGCGCTGCCAAGCGCTTCACCCTGCTGCTGACTGCCGACAGCCAAAGCGCCGAACGGCTGGAACAGGAGCTGAGTTTCTTCGCCCCGGATTTGCCCGTTCTGCATTTCCCCGACTGGGAAACGCTGCCCTACGATCTGTTCTCGCCGCACCAGGACATCATTTCCCAACGCATTGCCAGCCTTTATCGGCTGCCGGAGCTGGCCCACGGTGTGCTGGTGGTGCCGATCACCACCGCCCTGCATCGACTCGCGCCGACCAAATTCCTGCTTGGCAGCAGCCTTGTGCTGGACATCGGCCAGAAGCTCGACGTCGAACAAATGCGCGCCCGGCTTGAGGCCAGCGGCTATCGCTATGTCGATACGGTCTACGAGCACGGCGAGTTCACCGTACGCGGCGCACTGATCGACCTGTTTCCGATGGGCAGCAAACTGCCTTATCGCATCGACCTGTTCGATGATGAAATAGAAACCTTGCGCACCTTCGACCCGGAAACCCAGCGCTCGATCGACAAGGTTGACTCGGTCAAACTGCTGCCGGCCCGCGAGTTTCCGCTGCAGAAAGACGCGGTCACCCGTTTCAAGGCACGGTTCCGCGAGCGTTTTGACGTCGATTTCCGTCGCTGCCCGATCTTCCAGGATTTGAGCAGTGGCATCACCCCGGCCGGTATCGAGTACTACCTGCCGCTGTTCTTCGACGAAACCTCGACCCTGTTCGACTACTTGCCTCAGGACACCCAGGTGTTCTCGCTACCGGGCATCGAACAGGCGGCAGAGAACTTCTGGAATGACGTGCGCAATCGTTATGAAGAACGCCGCGTCGATCCCTCTCGCCCTTTATTACCACCTGCCGAACTGTTCCTGCCGGTGGAAGACTGCTTTGCGCGCCTGAAGAACTGGCCACGCGTCGTCGCCAGTCAGCAGGACGTTGAAAGTGGCGTCGGTCGCGAACGCTTCCCGGCGCACGCCTTGCCGGATCTGGCGATTGAAGCCAAGGCTACGCAGCCGCTGGCGGCGCTGGCAGGCTTCCTCGAAGAGTTCCCCGGTCGCGTGCTGTTTACCGCCGAATCGGCGGGCCGTCGCGAGGTTTTGCTGGAGCTGCTTGAACGCCTGAAGCTGCGCCCGAAAACCGTCGACAGCTGGCCGGACTTCGTCGCCAGCAAGGATCGCCTGGCGATCACCATCGCGCCGCTCGACGAAGGCTTGGTGCTCGACGACCCAGCGCTGGCGCTGATCGCCGAAAGCCCGCTGTTCGGCCAACGAGTCATGCAGCGTCGCCGTCGCGAGAAGCGCAGTGACGTCAGCAGCGACGCGGTGATCAAGAATCTCACCGAGCTGCGCGAAGGCGCGCCGGTGGTGCACATCGATCACGGCGTCGGCCGTTACCTGGGCCTGACGATTCTGGAAATCGACAACCAGGCCGCCGAATTCCTCACCCTCGAATACGCCGAGAACGCCAAGCTCTACGTGCCGGTCGCGAACCTGCATCTGATTGCGCGCTACACCGGCAGCGACGATTCCCTAGCTCCGCTGCATCGCCTCGGCTCCGAAACCTGGCAAAAAGCCAAGCGCAAGGCCGCCGAACAGGTTCGCGACGTTGCCGCCGAATTGCTCGACATCTATGCCCGTCGTGCCGCTCGCGAAGGTTACGCATTCGCTGACCCCAAAGCCGACTATGCGACATTCAGCGCCGGGTTCCCGTTCGAAGAAACGCCAGACCAGCAATCGACCATCGAAGCCGTGCGCGAGGACATGCTCGCGCCGAAACCGATGGACCGGCTGGTCTGCGGCGACGTCGGTTTCGGCAAGACCGAAGTGGCCATGCGCGCCGCGTTCATCGCCGTGCATGGCGGTCGTCAGGTGGCGATTCTGGTGCCGACCACCCTGCTCGCCCAGCAGCATTACAACAGCTTCCGCGACCGCTTCGCGGACTGGCCAGTGACTGTGGAAGTGATGAGCCGCTTCAAATCGGCCAAGGAAGTGAATGCGGCGATCGCCGATCTGGCGGAGGGCAAGATCGACATCGTGATCGGCACGCACAAGCTGCTGTCCGACGACGTCAAGATCAAAAACCTGGGCCTGGTGATCATCGACGAAGAGCACCGTTTCGGTGTCCGTCAAAAAGAACAGCTCAAGGCCCTGCGCAGTGAAGTCGACATTCTCACCCTGACCGCCACGCCGATTCCGCGCACGCTGAACATGGCGGTGTCGGGCATGCGCGACCTGTCGATCATCGCCACGCCACCGGCGCGACGCCTGTCGGTGCGCACCTTCGTCATGGAACAGAACAAGAGCACGGTCAAAGAGGCCCTGCTGCGCGAACTGCTGCGTGGCGGTCAGGTTTATTATCTGCACAACGATGTGAAGACCATCGAGAAATGCGCCGCCGACCTCGCCGAACTGGTGCCCGAAGCACGCATCGGCATCGGCCACGGGCAGATGCGCGAGCGCGAACTCGAACAAGTGATGAGCGACTTTTATCACAAGCGCTTCAACGTGCTGATCGCCTCGACCATCATCGAGACCGGCATCGACGTGCCGAGCGCCAACACCATCATCATCGAGCGCGCCGACAAGTTCGGTCTGGCGCAACTGCACCAGTTGCGCGGCCGGGTCGGTCGCAGTCATCACCAGGCCTACGCCTACCTGCTGACGCCGCCGCGCCAGCAGATTACCTCGGACGCGGAAAAGCGCCTGGAGGCGATCGCCAATACTCAGGATCTTGGCGCCGGCTTCGTGCTGGCCACCAACGACCTGGAAATCCGCGGCGCCGGCGAACTGCTGGGCGATGGTCAGAGCGGGCAGATTCAGGCAGTGGGTTTCACGCTGTACATGGAAATGCTCGAGCGCGCAGTGAAGTCGATTCGCAAGGGCGAACAGCCGAACCTCGATCAACCGCTTGGCGGTGGGCCGGAGGTCAATTTGCGCGTGCCCGCGCTGATTCCAGAAGATTATCTGCCCGATGTGCATGCACGCCTGATTCTGTATAAACGCATCGCGTCCGCGACCGACGAAGAAGGGCTCAAGGATCTGCAGGTCGAGATGATCGACCGCTTCGGCCTGTTGCCGGAGCCGACAAAGAATCTGGTACGCATCACCGCGTTGAAATTGCAGGCGGAAAAACTTGGCATCAAGAAAGTCGATGGCGGGCCGCAGGGCGGGCGCATCGAGTTCGAAGCCCAGACGCCGGTCGACCCGATGACCCTGATCAAGCTGATCCAGACGCAGCCCAAACGCTACAAATTCGAAGGCGCGACGATGTTCAAATTCCAGGTGCCGATGGAGCGCCCGGAAGAACGCTTTAATACTGTGGAGGCGCTGTTTGAGCGCCTCATCCCGAAATCCGCTTGAAGGACGCCCAATGCGCCTGTTCCGCTCTCTGACTTTGCTACTCACTTTAGTAGCACCGACGGCGTTTGCCGATGATACGTATCAGGTCGAAATGATTCTGGTGCGCCAGAATGCCGTGCCGGCCATCATCAGCCGCGCCGCGCCGGAAGACTGGGCGGCGGGCGCCCAACGTCTGGCCGACGACAGCCAGCGCACGCCAGCGCTGAATGATGTGGTCACCAAACTCACCGCCAGCGGCGAGTACACCGTGCTGATGCACAAAGCCTGGCAACAGACCTTGGGCGAAGCACCGGCGAAAGTCGCCGTCAGCGACGGCCAGGAGCAGTTCGGCCAGTTCCCCATCGAGGGCACGCTGGAAATGAAACTCGGCCGCTTCACCGACGTGACTGCCGACTTCTGGGTCAATCAAATCGACGCCAATGGTCTGGTCACCGCCAGCGAGCGCCTGCGTCAGGACAGCCACACCAAGAACGGCCAGCTCAACTACCTCGACAACGGCCACCTGGCCCTGCTTATCAAGATCACTTCCCTGACGGCCCCAGCCCCACGGGAAGCGCCTGAAGTCGTTCCGGACTGATCGAAGTCCTTATGTCCCCGCCCCTGAGCAAACCGCTGGCCCCCTCGTGGGTCAGCCGATTCAAAGAGCAGAGCCTGGAGCGCGGCCGCCGCTACGCTTTGGAGAATCGGGTGCGCATCGCCCAGGTCGGCGATGCGACCATCACCGCCAGTTGCGAAGGCTCTGGCGGCAGCGTCTATCGGCAGACCATTCATCTGCGCGAATCAGCCAAAGCCACTCTGTTGCTGGTCGACGCCACCTGCACCTGCCCGGTGCGCAGCAACTGCAAACACTGCGCCGCCGTGCTGCTGAAAATCCAGGAAACGCTGGAGTATCCCGCTGCCGCGCAAGATGCCGAGCTGCTGGAAAAACTTCAGGCCGTACTGGAAAACCGCGGCCCGAAAGCGCCGCCGCAAGTGCTGGTGGACAATGTGCAACCGATGCCCCGCCTATGGCTGGCGAGTGTCGAGTTCAGCGCCTTCGAACCGCGCAACGGCAAGATGCAGCGCTACATTCAGCACCGAGCGGCGCTGTCGTTCAGTTATCTGGATGAATATGTCAGCGGGCAGAAGAACAGCGACATTCTTATCCGCCAGGAAACCCAGACCCTGCGGATAAAACGTCATCCGGACATCGAACAGTCCTACCGCGAGCAGCTACGAATCCTCGGTTTTCGTATCGCCACACGACAAAGCAAAGCGCTGCCGGAAAGCGCTGGCGAGCTGTACGAGATGGTCAATGACAGTGCCTGGCTGACCTTCACGCTCAATGATCTGCCCAAGCTCCGTACGCAAGGCTGGGAATTGCAGATCGACGAGGAATTCGGTTTCGACCTGACCGCCGTGGACGACTGGTACGCCACGGTCGAGCAGGCGCCGGAACGCGACTGGTTCGATCTGGAGCTGGGCATCATCGTCAACGGCGAACGCCTCAGCCTGCTGCCGATCCTGCTCAACCTGATGCGCTCGCACACCGAAATTCTAAACCCGGAACGCCTTGCGCGCCGCCGTGATGATGAGCTGATTCTGGTCAACATTCCGCAACGCAACAGCGAGCAGGGCCCGCTTCAGGTGGCTTTGCCGCTCGGCCGCTTGAAGCCGGTGCTGACCACGCTTGGCGAGTTCTACTTGCAAGAGCCCGGCGAAACCACCCTGCGCCTGAGCAAGGCTGACGCCACCCGCCTCAACTCGCTGGAAGGCATCCCTCTGCTCTGGGAAGGCGGCGAGCAGATCCGCACATTTGCGCAACGTCTGCGCGACATACGTGATTTCAACGCCCAAGCGCCGGAAGGTTTAAATGCGACGCTGCGTCCGTACCAGCTCGACGGTTTGAGCTGGATGCAATCACTGCGGCAACTGGAAGTCGGCGGGATTCTCGCGGACGACATGGGCCTGGGTAAAACCCTACAGACCCTGGCACATATTCTCAGCGAGAAAAACGCCGGTCGCCTGGATCGTCCTTGCATGGTGGTGATGCCGACCAGCCTGATCCCCAACTGGCTCGATGAAGCGGCGCACTTTACGCCGCAGCTCAGGGTTTTGGCGCTGTATGGCGCCACCCGTAAAAAGCACTTCGAGCATTTGGCCGATTACGACCTGATCCTGACGACTTACGCGCTGCTGCCCAAGGATGTCGAGCGTCTGGCGCAACAACCGCTGCACGTGCTGGTGCTGGACGAAGCGCAATACATCAAGAACCCGAACAGCAAAGCGGCCCAGGCCGCTCGTGAATTGAACGCGCGCCAGCGCCTGTGCCTGAGCGGTACGCCACTGGAAAACCACTTGGGCGAGCTGTGGTCGCTGTTTCACTTTTTGCTGCCGGGCTGGCTCGGCGATGTCAAAAGTTTCAACGCCGATTACCGCGTTCCGATCGAGAAGCGCGGTAGCGAAGTCAGGCTTCAGCATCTCAACGGTCGGATCAAACCGTTTCTGCTGCGCCGTACCAAAGAGCAGGTCGCCACCGAACTGCCGCCCAAGACCGAGATCATCCACTGGGTCGAACTCAACGAAGCGCAACGCGATGTCTACGAAACCATGCGTCTGGCCATGGACAAGAAGGTCCGCGACGAGATCACCCGCAAAGGGGTGGCGCGCAGCCAGATCATCATCCTCGAAGCGCTGCTCAAGCTGCGCCAGGTCTGCTGCGATTTGCGCCTGGTCAACGACGCGACCCTGCCGGCTCGCGGCAGCACCTCGGGCAAGCTCGACAGCCTGATGGAAATGCTCGAAGAGCTGTTCGAAGAAGGCCGCCGGATCTTGCTGTTTTCCCAATTCACGTCGATGTTGGCACTGATCGAGGAAGAGCTGAAAAAGCGCAAAATCGCCTATGCCTTGCTGACCGGCCAGACCCGTGACCGGCGCACACCCGTGAAGGAATTCCAGGGCGGCAAGCGTCAGATCTTTCTGATCAGCCTGAAGGCTGGCGGTGTGGGTTTGAACCTGACCGAAGCGGATACGGTGATTCATTACGACCCGTGGTGGAACCCCGCGACCGAGAATCAGGCGACTGACCGGGCGTACCGGATCGGCCAGGAAAAACCGGTGTTCGTTTACAAGATGATTGCCCGGGGCACGGTGGAAGAAAAAATTCAGCACCTGCAGAAGGAAAAGTCCGACTTGGCGGCGGGCGTGCTGGACGGGCGCAAGGCCGGGGACTGGAAGCTGCAGAGCGACGATATTGAAGCGCTGTTTGCGCCATTGCCGGACAAGATCGACAAGCGCTGAAATCGGCGTTGCTGGTTAGATAGCTTTCGCGAGCAGGCTCGCTCCCACACGATCCAGATTCACTGAAGATCAAATGTGGGAGCGAGCCTGCTCGCGAATGGCCACACCGCGATTCAAACCCGTCAACCTCTGGAAACCGGCAGCGGCGCAAACAACGCCTCGATATCGCCCTGCTCCAGCTTGAAGCCACCCGTCGTGCCACCTTCGAGCACCGCCCCCGCCAGCGCAGCCTTCTCCTGCTGCAGCGCCTGGATTTTTTCCTCGACCGTGCCTTTGGCGATCAGCTTGTATACAAACACCGGGTTGTTCTGGCCGATACGATACGCCCGGTCAGTGGCCTGATTTTCCACTGCAGGATTCCACCAGGGATCAAAGTGGATCACCGTGTCCGCCGCCGTCAGGTTCAAACCCGTGCCCCCGGCCTTGAGGCTGATCAGGAATAACGGCACTTTGCCGCCCTGGAAATCCTTGACCGGCGTGCGACGGTCTGTGGTGTCGCCTGTCAGCAACGAATAACCAAGCCCTCGTTGCTGCAACTCCTGCTCAATCAGCGCCAGCATCGACGTGAACTGAGAGAACAGCAGAATTCTCCGGCCTTCGCCAAGCAACTCTTCAAGCATTTCCATCAGGCTGATCAGCTTGCCGCTGCCTGAACGCAAGGCCTTCGCCGTGAGTGGCATATTGACCAGACGCAGATCGCAACAGACCTGACGCAACTTCAACAGTGCATCGAGAATGATGATCTGACTGCGCGCCACGCCACTGCGGGCGATTTCGTCGCGGACCTTTTTGTCCATCGCCACGCGCACTGTTTCATAGACATCACGCTGCCCGTCGCTCAGCTCGACCCAATGGATGATTTCGGTTTTCGGTGGCAACTCCGTGGCGACCTGATCTTTCTTGCGGCGAAGTAGAAACGGTTTTATCCGCGCTGTCAGGTGCTGCATACGCTGCACATTTCCATGCTTCTCGATCGGCGTGCGGTAATCACGATTGAAGGACTTGCTATCGCCGAGCCAGCCGGGCATGAGGAAATGGAACTGCGACCACAGCTCGCCGAGGTGGTTTTCCAGTGGCGTGCCGCTCAGACACAAGCGCTGTCGCGCCTGCAGGTCGCGCGCGGCCTGAGCGGCTTTGCTGAGCGGGTTCTTGATGTTTTGCGCCTCGTCGAGAATCAGCACACTCCACGACTGCGGCTGCAGGACCTCCAGATCCCTGGGCAACAAGGCGTAGGTGGTCAGCACCAGATCGTATTCGGCCAGATTGGCGAAATCCTTTTGCCGCCCGGATCCGTGCAGCGCCAATACTTTCAACTGCGGGGTGAAGCGCTCGGCTTCGTCGAGCCAGTTGGGAATCAGGCTGGTGGGCATGACCGCCAGCGCCGGGCAATCGAGGCGTCCGGCGTGTTTTTCCGCGAGTAGATGCGCCAGGGTCTGCAGGGTTTTGCCCAGGCCCATGTCATCGCCCAGAATGCCGCCGACTTCCAGCTCGCGCAGGGTCTGCATCCAGTTCAGCCCTTCGAGCTGATACGGACGCAGCTGCGCGTTAAGGCCGACCGGTGCGGCGACGTGGCTGTGGCTGGAGTTCTGCAGGCGTTTGGCAAAGTTGCGCAGCCGTTCGCCGCCCTGCCAATCCAGCGGCACACCGTCGAGCATACTCAGGCGCGCCGCGTCCGGGGCGGTCAAGCGCAGTGCATCACCCTGTTGACCTCCGAGATACAGTTCGCCCAGTGTCGCCATCAACGGTTTGACCCGACTCAGCGGCAACGCGACCTTGGCGCCTGCCGAGTCGCCAAAACCGTTGGTTTTGAGTTCGATCAGCAGTTTTTCGTCATCGCTGCGTTGCGCCAGATTGACCGGGTCGAGCAAACGCGGCTGGGTGCGTAACAAGTGCAGAAGAATCGGCAACAGGCTGTAGCGCTGGCCATTGACGACGATGCCTAACTGCAAATCAAACCACTGATGCCCTGCCTCTTCTTCGACCTCGGCGTACCACTGCTCAACCGGCTGCACATTGAAATGGAAACCGGGACTGATCTCGATCTGCCAGTTCGCGGCGCGCAGTGTGGCCAGCCCTTCATGCATGAACCCGAGCCATGCCGAATCATCCGCCAACGTAAACATCTCGCCGGGACGATCCAGAGTGCTCTTGCGCGTGGCTTTCTTGAAACCATGTTTTTGCAGGTTCTGGCGCAGTTTCTTTTCCAGCTCAGGCTGGCGTTGAATGCGCTGGGTTTCGCTGCCGTTGAGGATCATCACTTCAGGGTTGCGATCCACCGCCGGATGACCGTTGTAGGTAAACACCAGAGCGGCGCGATGCTCCAATACGTATTCCCAGCGTGAGCGTTCTCGACCGCTGACCAGGGTCAGTTGCGGGTGCGGCAGCACGTCATCGATGATTCGTTCGGTCAGTTGATGTGGCGGCGGGATTTTGGTCGCCGCGCTCATGCGATGGCTGAATTGCATGGCCTGACGGGCCGGAATGTCCGGTGCCAGGGCAAGGTGGCAGGCGAGTTTTTCTTCCAGCTCAGTGAATAGAGGTCCAACCTGTCGCTGTTCACGATCGAGGTAATAAAGCGGCTCCAGCGCGAGTACCGTTTCTCGCACGGCTTCAGCACTGCTCCATTGCGCTCGGAACCCACCGTCAGCCTGTTCAGCCCAGGCGAATTGGCCCACGCGCTTCACGCCCAGCGTCAGTGGCCGCAGGTCTTCGAAGTCGAGGAACAGACGCGAGGTGCGCAGGAGCATTTCCAGGAGTTCGGCACCGCTGCTGCCTTCCAGCGGGTAGCCGCTGTAATAGGCGTGATGGGAATGCATGGCGACCAGCAGCCTGGCGATGCGCAGGTCCAGCTCGGACAGGTAGCCGGGCTGGCGCATGAGCATTTCCGATAGCGAGTACATCGGTTTGACTTCGCGCAATTCGCCGCTCTTGAGCTGGTTGACCTTGAAAATATCGAGCAGCCACTTGCCGCTCACCGACGTCGGCTTGAGTTTGTAAAACAGACGCGTGCCTGCGGTTTGCGCACTTTCTTCAGCGGGCTTGGCCGGCCCAGGAATTGTTGAGAGCCAATGCTCCAGCGCCCGACCCAGGGAAACCTGTGCGTCATTGTCAGACGCATCCTCACCCGTGCCGAGCAGGTGGTAGATCACCGCCGCGCTGTGCTTGCAGTCCAGTGCAACCGGACAGCTGCACAGGCATCGCAAGCTAACCGATCCCAACCGATCTTCGGACAGGTAAATGGTTTGCTCATACGCCTGAAGCTCTGAACCGACGCAGAACGCCTCGATCTTTCTGTCATCGATCTCGATGATCTCTACCCGGTCATCAGTGGCATAAGCGCGGGCCTTGGCAAGCGCCTTGCTGTTGAATGCCCGAGTCCATTCCAGCCCTTTAAGCCGCTCGATGAGAATGCTCATGGACAGTCCTTAGCCGGCCAGCACCCGCGCCAGTGTCGACTTCACCTTGCCCATGCCATCGTGCAATGCCTGTTCGATTTCGGCCATGGTGATGACTTCGGTGGTCTTGCCGGCTGCCGGATTGACCACCAATGCCAGACAGGCGTAATCCAGATTCAGTTCGCGAGCCAGCGCGGCTTCCGGCATACCGGTCATGCCGACAATGTCGCAGCCATCACGTTCCAGTCGCACGATCTCGGCGACCGTTTCCAGACGAGGTCCCTGGGTGCAGGCGTACACGCCTCGATCGCTGTACTCGCAGCCTTCGGCGGCCACGGCGGCAATCAGTTGCTGACGTAACGGCTCGCTGTACGGGAAGCTGAAATCGATGTGAGTGACGTGCTCCAGATCATCCGCGAAATAGGTGTGCTCGCGGCCGCTGGTGTAATCGACGATCTGATGCGGCACGCAAAAATGCCCGGTACCCATCGCCGGATGAATGCCGCCTACGGCATTCACTGCGATGATCGCTTCGGCACCGGCCTGCTTCAATGCCCAAAGGTTTGCGCGGTAGTTGACCTTGTGTGGCGGAAAGCGGTGCGGGTGGCCATGACGAGCCAGGAACAACACTTCCTTGCCAGCATATTCACCGATTTGCACCTCGGCCGACGGCGCGCCGTAAGGGGTATCGACTGCCAGCGACTGACGAATGATCAAGCCTTCCAGCTGAGTCAGGCCAGTGCCACCGATGATTGCGTAAACGGTCATAACGAAAAATCCTTAATCGATCAGTTGAGCGTCTTTGAGCGCGCCGAGGGCGGTGAGCCAACGCGGGTCCTGACGATAATCGGTGCTGGCGAAGGCCTGACCACGCATCTTCGCGATGCGCGAGGAAGGCTTGACCTTCATGCGCTGGGCGGCACTCAGGGCCAGTTCAGCCGCCGCGCGATCGTTGCACACCAGGCCCATGTCGCAACCGGCGCTCAGCGCGGCTTCGATACGGCTGGCAGCATCACCGACCACATGGGCGCCGGCCATCGACAGGTCGTCACTGAAGATCACGCCGTCAAACTGCAATTCGCCACGCAGCATGTCCTGCAGCCAGCGCCGGGAGAAACCGGCGGGCTGTGAATCGACCTGCGGATAAATAACGTGCGCCGGCATGACTGCCGCCAACTGCTTGCTCAAACGGGCGAATGGCACCAGGTCGTTGGCGCGGATCTCGTCAAGGCTGCGCTCGTCGTTCGGGATAGCGACGTGCGAATCGGCTTCGGCCCAGCCGTGTCCCGGGAAATGCTTGCCGGTGGCAGCCATGCCCGCGCTGTTCATGCCGCGAATGAACGCGCCGGCGAGCAACGCAGCGCGCTCGGGATTGCCTTCAAAAGAACGGGTGCCGACCACGGCGCTGCGCTGATAGTCCAAATCCAGCACCGGGGCGAAACTCAGATCAAGCCCGACCGCCAGCACTTCGGTTGCCATGATCCAGCCACATTGCTCGGCGAGGTATTCGGCATTCGGGTTGTCGGCGATGGCGCGCATGGCCGGCAGCCGGACGAAGCCCTGACGCAGACGCTGCACGCGCCCGCCTTCCTGATCCACCGCCAACAGCAAATCCGGGCGAATGGCGCGGATGGCTGCGCTGAGCTCGCGCACCTGGCGGGGATGCTCGATATTGCGAGCAAAAATAATCAGGCCGCCCACTTCGGGCTGACGCAACAGTTGGCGATCTTCGGCCGTCAGCCAGGTACCGGCGACGTCCACCATCAACGAGCCTTGCAGGCCAGCAGTCATAAGCATTCCTTGAAAACGAAGAACCCGGTCGGCATGAGCTCGCGATCGAGGGCAGTGGCCGGTCGGTCAGCAGGGTTCATGCGGATCGGGTTCAGTACGGGAGTCGGCATGGGCGGCTAGCTTAGCGGATACAACCCGCTACGCCCACCCGTGCGAGGTCAAACCTTGGCGGCAACTGGCGCGGATTTGCTGCGCGGACGCAGTTGCGCGGCGGCCATGGCTGTATCGGTGACGCCGGTTTCAGCGCGCATACCCGCAGCGAGAAACGGCACCATGAGACGCATCACTTGTTCGATGGACGTATTGACGCCGAAATCGGTCTCGGCAATCGCTCGCAAGGCCTTGATCCCGGACATGCTGAACGCCGCCGCGCCGAGCATGAAATGCACGCGCCAGAACAGTTCGATCGGTGGAATGCGTGGCGCAGCTTCGTTGACCAGCAGCATGTAGCGGCGGAACACCTTGCCGTACATATCTTCCAGATAACGACGCAAGTGGCCCTGGCTCTGGCTGAACGCGAGGCCAAGCAAACGCATGAAGATCGACAGGTCGTTACCGCTGCGTGGCTGCACGACAAGGGCTTGCTCGACGAGGATTTCCAGCAGTTCTTCGAGCGTCGGCTTGTTTTCAGGCTTGGCCTGACGGCGCTCCAGCTCTTTATCGAGGCTGACGCAAAACGGTCCCAGAAAACGCGAGAACACGGCCTGGATCAGCGCCTTCTTCGAACCGAAGTGATAATTCACCGCAGCCAGATTGACGCCAGCCTTGCTGGTGATCAAACGCAATGAGGTTTCAGCGAATCCTTTCTCCGCGAACAACTGCTCGGCAGCATCAAGAATGCGTTCAACGGTTTCCGACTGGGCCATGGCTACTCCGCCTGACAAACACTTGTTTGAAACATACGTTTCAGCCTTTGCCTTGTCAAGCCTGCCAGTCCGTTTTGGGAATGGTCGGTCAGCTATTTAACCACACAAGGCAGCAGCATTAATAAGCGTGCCTGACGACCACTCGGCGGTCGGCGAAAAAACGGCCATTGCCAAGACCGTTTCACTGTATATAATCCCAGTCACTGTATAAAAAGACAGAGCGATCATTATGCTAAAGCTGACGCCACGCCAAGCCGAGATTCTGGCCTTTATCAAACGCTGCCTCGAAGACAACGGCTACCCGCCAACCCGTGCGGAAATCGCTCAGGAGCTGGGCTTCAAATCGCCAAATGCGGCGGAAGAACATCTCAAGGCGCTGGCCCGCAAAGGCGCGATCGAGATGACCCCGGGCGCGTCTCGCGGCATCCGCATTCCCGGTTTCGAGGCCAAGGCCGACGATTCCACCCTGCCGATCATTGGCCGGGTGGCTGCCGGCGCGCCGATCCTTGCCCAGCAGCACATTGAAGAATCCTGCAACATCAACCCGACCTTTTTCCATCCTCGTGCCGACTACCTGCTGCGTGTTCACGGTATGAGCATGAAGGACATCGGCATTTTCGACGGTGACCTGCTGGCAGTGCACACCACTCGCGAAGCGCGTAACGGCCAGGTCGTCGTTGCCCGCATCGGCGACGAAGTGACGGTCAAACGCTTCAAGCGCGAAGGCAGCAAAGTCTGGCTGATCGCCGAAAATCCCGAGTTCGCCCCTATCGAAGTCGACCTGAAAGATCAGGAACTGGTGATCGAAGGCTTGAGCGTCGGCGTCATTCGCCGCTAAAGGAGGCTTTATGCAGTTCCCACAAACACCTCAGCAAACACAACTGCCTTTATTCGAAGCGTTTCTGGCGCAACCCATGGCGCCGATCCTGAAAGACGTGGACGAGCGTGAATGGAATGCCAAACCTGACGCATTCAGTGAGCTGTCACTGCGGGGCGCGGCCGGGAACTGCTTGAATCTGCTTGCTCCGATCCTTCGCGAACTCAGCGAAAATCAGGACGCCCGGTGGCTGACACTCATCGCACCACCCGCCAGCCTGACTCAAATCTGGCTGCGTGAGGCCGGACTGAACCGCGAGCGCATTCTGCTACTGCAACCGCGCGGCACTCAAAGTGCTCAGCAACTGGCGTGCGAAGCTTTGCGCCTGGGCCGCAGCCACACCGTGGTTACCTGGCTCAATCCGCTGAATGCCAATTTGCGGCAGCAGTTGATCAGCGCTGCACGCACGGGCGACGCACAGAGTTTGAATATTCGTTTGGGTTGATGATTCATAATGCGCGCTGTTTGAAGCGCAGGGCTTCTCCAAGGACAGAGAAGCCGATCTGAAGCGCAAGCGACCGAGACAAAACAAGGCGCGGATCAATGAAGAACCCGCGGCCCCTCTTCCTTATCAAACTCGCCCTCAACCATACGCCCCGCCATCTGTACGCCGACGCTCAACATCGCCTTGGCAATTTCGACGTGCTGACCTTGAAGGAACGCCTTGGCATCCTCGGAGAAATCCAGCGTCACCAGAGAACCTTCGTCCTCAGCCCTGCGCAGTTCGATTCGGCCGTCTGGTAACTCGACAATTTCTAGAAAGGACGTTGGCATATAAGTCTGTTCTCCACGAAAGGCTGCGATTATATAGACATCATTCGAGCTTCGCTCAGGATCTTGACCAGCAGCATGTTTCCGATTGCCACCGCGTCAATCGCCCTCAGCATTCGTTCAAGCCTTCACGGAAGCGGATCGCCAAAGCTTTAAGGTTCTGCATCCAGCTCTCGAGGTCTTCTCGGCTGAGCTCTTCTGAAACCTGTTCTTCATCAAGATTGACGGCCTGAATCAGCGGCTGCGTCACGTCCCCTTTCGGTTTGTGTGGCACCCTTGGAGGTTGAAACAGCGCCGCGTGCGCCGCCAGCAGTTTGGCCAGCCAGGTTTCCGGGTTACCGGCCAGCTCGACCATTTCCGCGAGCTCCGGAATCGCTATCGACTCCAGCACCTCTCGCCTCAACAGCTCCTCCGCCCTTGGCGCATTGGCCTGCGGCAGACGGTAGAAACCGGCGATCTCATGACACAAACCCAGCAAAGCGCCGTAAAGATGGAACAACGCTGATTCGCGCCCGGCTTGAATCAACGCCAAAGAATTCATCGCCCGCCCCTCTTCAGCGCGCGCCAGGGCTTCCAGCGACAGGCCGGCGAAATAAATCTTCTGGTTGGTACGGGTATAGAGTTCGTGGGCCATGACGGCAGCCTCCACAACGAAATAATTGCTTCATACAGGCCGGACAGTGTCATGGAACAGCCGTCGCCACCGCAAGCACAAAACAAAAAGGCCGCATGACATCCCGGAGGTTTCATGCGGCCTTTTCGCTTTTCAGGCTAACGCTTACTCAGCCTTCGCCTTTGCGCTGCGCTTGTCTTCAACCGTCCACTTGCCACCGTCGTAGTAGGCCTTCCAGCCAGTAGGCTTGCCATCAACTTCGGTCTGCACGTATTGCTCCTTGGTCTTGCGGCTGTAACGGATAACCGCTGGCAGGCCATCAGGATCTTTCTGTGGCGCCTCGCACAGGAAGTGATACTTCGGATCAATCTCGTCCTTGTGCGGCAGAATCTCAATCACCAGCGGAGCGCGAGTCTCACGGTTTTTCGGGAACTGACTGGCCGCCAGGAACAGACCGGAGGCGCCGTCACGCAGGATGTAGGTGTCGTTGACCTTTTCGCATTTCAGCTCAGGCATCTTCACCGGGTCCATCTTCGGCGGCGCCGCGTCACCGCTTTTCAGCAGTTTGCGGGTGTTCTTGCAGGTCGGATTGGTGCAACCGAAAAACTTGCCGAAACGGCCAGTCTTGAGCTGCATTTCGCTGCCACACTTGTCGCATTCCAGGCTCGGACCTTCGTAGCCCTTGATGCGATAGCTGCCCTCCTCAATCTCATAACCGGCGCAATCCGGGTTGTTACCGCAGATGTGCAGCTTGCGCTTCTCATCCAGCAGGTACGCGTCCATCGCCGTGCTGCAGATCGGGCAGCGATGCTTGCCGCGCAATACCAGAGACTCGGACTCACCCTCGTCATCTGCAGCGATCTCGTCGCCTGGCACCAGGTTGACGGTCGCCTTGCAGCGTTCTTTCGGCGGCAGGCTGTAGCCCGAGCAGCCGAGGAACACGCCAGTGGATGCAGTACGGATCTGCATCGGACGGCCGCAGGTCGTGCACGGGATATCGGTCATGACCGGCTGGTTGGCACGCATGCCGCTGTCCGGGTTTTCCGCTACTTCGAGTTTCTTTTTGAAATCGCCGTAGAACTCGTCCAGCACGTTTTTCCAGTCTCGCTCGCCCTGGGCCACGTCATCGAGGTTTTCTTCCATGCCGGCGGTGAAGCCGTAGTCCATCAGGTTGGAGAAGCTCTCCGACAGACGCTCGGTAACAATGTCACCCATCTTTTCCGAGTAGAAACGACGGTTGTGCAAGGTTACGTAGCCGCGATCCTGAATGGTCGAAATAATCGCCGCATAAGTCGAAGGACGGCCGATACCGCGCTTCTCCATTTCCTTCACCAGACTGGCTTCCGAGTAACGGGCCGGCGGCTTGGTGAAGTGCTGGGATGGATCAAGCTTGATCAGCTTCATCACGTCGCCTTGCGCCATATCGGGCAGAACGTCGTCGTCACCTGGCTTGGTTATTTGCGGCATGACGCGGGTGTAACCATCGAACTTGAGAATACGGCCCTTGGCGCGCAGCTCGAAGTCGCCAGCACCCACGCTTACGGTTGTGGACAGGTATTGCGCCGGCAGCATCTGGCAAGCGAGGAACTGGCGCCAGATCAGCTCGTACAGGCGCTCAGCGTCACGTTCCATACCCGCCAGCTTGGCCGGCGTCGTATTGGCGTCTGAAGGACGAATCGCTTCGTGAGCTTCCTGAGCACCTTCCTTGCTGCTGTAGACGTTCGGCGTTTCCGGCAGGTATTTCTTGCCGAACTCGTCTTCGATGTACGTACGCGCCATCGCCACGGCATCAGCCGAGAGATTGGTCGAGTCGGTACGCATATAAGTGATGTAGCCGGCTTCGTACAGACGCTGGGCCATCATCATGGTTTTCTTCACGCCGAAGCCCAGGCGGTTGCTCGCTGCTTGCTGCAAGGTAGACGTAATGAAAGGCGCTGACGGCTTGCTGCTGGTCGGTTTGTCTTCACGCTTGACGATGCTGTAGCTCGAAGACTTCAGCTTCTCCAGCGCGGCCATGGCCTGGGCTTCGTTGAGCGGCTTGAAGGCCTCGCCTTTCTCGCGGGCGACTTCGAAACGCACGGTCGAACCTTTGGTGGTGCCGAGATCGGCGTGCACTTCCCAGTATTCTTCCGGGTTGAAGGCGCGGATTTCGCGCTCACGCTCAACCACCAGTTTCACGGCAACCGATTGCACTCGGCCAGCGGACAAGCCACGGGCAATTTTCGCCCAAAGCAGTGGCGAAACCATGTAGCCGACCACGCGATCAAGGAAGCGGCGCGCCTGTTGCGCGTTGACGCGATCAATGTCGAGTTCACCTGGCTTGGAAAACGCTTCCTGAATGGCCTTCTTGGTGATCTCGTTGAACACCACACGCTTGTAGCGACTGTCGTCGCCACCAATGGCTTCGCGCAGGTGCCAGGCAATGGCTTCCCCCTCGCGATCCAAGTCGGTTGCGAGATAGATGGTGTCAGCATCCTTGGCGAGCCGGCGCAGCTCTTCGATGACCTTTTCCTTGCCTGGAAGGATCTCGTACTTGGCTTTCCAGCCATGATCGGGATCGACGCCCATGCGCGAGACCAGCTGCTTGCGCGCTTTCTCTTTCGGCGAGAGCACCGGACCTTCGCCCGCGGCAGCCTTGCCGCGCTTGGCGGCTGGCTCTTTGCTGGCGCTAGCCGAACCGCTGGTGGGCAGGTCTCGGATATGGCCGATACTCGACTTCACCACGTATTGGTTGCCCAGATACTTGTTGATGGTCTTGGCCTTAGCCGGGGATTCCACAATGACCAGCGATTTGCCCATGGATCAGAAAATTCCTGAATTCTAGAAGTGAAAGGCGGTTGGCGCCTGACGCGGCACCGCTATATATAGTTGATACAAGGTGAGGTCAAGCGCAGGGTTGTCTGCGCGCCCGCCTCATGCCTTGTCAAAAATGCTTGGTTCGGCCTGCACCAAAGCAAAGCGTGGCACCTGCTCGCCGTCAACCTCGACCGACTCGACGAACATGCTCAATGGGCGAACCCAAAAGCCGTAATCGCCATACAGGGCTTGGTAAAAGACCACTTCTTCTTCGGTCTCGGAATGCCGCGCAATACTGAATACGCGGTACTGCGGACCTTTGTAATGTTGATAGAGCCCAGGTTGTATCGGCATGGTTTGGCCCTCGCTAAATTTTTTTCAAAAATAAAAACAAAATAAATCCGCAAAAACAAAAACCGGGGCACTTGGCCCCGGCTTCCATCGACGAAACGCTTAAACGCGTTCGAAGACCGTGGAGATGCCTTGGCCGAGACCAATGCACATAGTGGCCACCCCGAAGGTGCCGCTATTCTGCTTCATCACGTTCAGCAGAGTGCCGGAAATACGCGCACCGGAGCAACCGAACGGGTGACCCAGGGCGATTGCACCGCCGTGCAGGTTAACCTTCTCGTTCATCTTGTCGAGCACTTTCAAATCTTTCAGCACTGGCAGGGCCTGTGCGGCGAAAGCTTCGTTGAGCTCGAAGAAGTCGATATCGTTGATGCCAAGGCCGGCACGCTTCAGGGCTTTTTGTGTCGCTGGCACTGGACCATAGCCCATGATTGCCGGATCCACACCCGCCACAGCCATCGAGCGAATCACCGCCATCGGCTGGATACCAAGATCCTGCGCACGCTGCGCCGACATCACGATCATGCACGACGCACCGTCGGTGATCTGCGACGAAGTACCGGCAGTCACAGTGCCGCCCTTTGGATTGAAGGCAGGCTTGAGTGCCGCCAGACTTTCCAGGGTAGTTTCCGGACGAATGGTTTCGTCGTAGTCGAACAGTTTCAGGAAACCATTCTCGTCGTAGCCCTGCATCGGGATGATTTCATCCTTGAACTTGCCTTCCACGGTTGCCTTGTGGGCCAACTGGTGGGAACGCACGCCGAAGGCGTCTTGCTGTTCACGGGTGATGCCATGCATTTTGCCGAGCATCTCTGCAGTCAGACCCATCATGCCCGAGGCTTTCGCCGCGTAGAGGGACATGTGCGGGTTCGGATCGACACCGTGCATCATGCTGACGTGGCCCATGTGCTCGACGCCGCCGACGACGAAGACGTCACCGTTGCCGGTCATGATCGCTTGCGCAGCGGTGTGCAGCGCGCTCATCGACGAGCCGCACAAACGGCTCACAGTCTGGCCGGCAGACGTGTGTGGAATCTGGGTCATCAGCGACGCCATGCGCGCAATGTTCCAGCCCTGCTCCAGGGTCTGGTTTACACAGCCCCAGATCACGTCCTCGACTTCAGCCGGATCGACCTTGGCGTTGCGCTCCAGCAGTTTGCTGATCAGGTGCGCCGACATGTCTTCGGCGCGGGTGTTGCGGTGCATGCCGCCCTTGGAGCGGCCCATCGGAGTACGACCGAAGTCGACAATCACGACGTCTCTAGGATTCAAGCTCATACGTTCACTCTCACTCTAGTTGGGGGCACTTAACCGAAGAAGCGTTGGCCGGTCTTGGCCATTTCGCGCAGCTTCGCGGTCGGGTGGTACAGCGCGCCCAAATCAGCGTACTGGTCAGCCAGGGCAACGAACTCGGCGACACCGATCGAATCGATGTAGCGCAGCGCACCGCCACGGAACGGAGGGAACCCGATACCGTAAACCAGACCCATGTCGGCTTCGGCGGCGGTTTCAACGATGCCGTCTTCCAGGCAACGCACGGTTTCCAGGCACAGCGGGATCATCATCCAGTTGATGATGTCTTCGTCAGTGACTTCGCGCTGCTCGTAAACAATCGGCTTGAGCACTTCCAGCACCGACGGGTCGGCGACTTTCTTCTGCTTGCCTTTCTTGTCGGCCTCATAGGCGTAGAAGCCCTTGCCGTTCTTCTGACCCAGACGCTTGGCCTCGTAAAGTACGTCAATGGCCGAGCGACGGTCATCCTTCATGCGATCCGGGAAACCCTCGGCCATGACGTCACGACCGTGGTGGCCGGTGTCGATGCCGACCACGTCCATCAGGTACGCTGGGCCCATTGGCCAGCCGAATTTCTCCATGACCTTGTCGATACGGACGAAGTCCACACCGGCGCTGACCAGCTTGGCGAAACCGCCAAAGTACGGGAACAGTACGCGGTTGACGAGGAAGCCCGGGCAGTCGTTGACGACGATCGGGTTCTTGCCCATTTTCTTGGCGTAGGCAACGGTGGTCGCAACCGCCTGTTCGCTGGACTTCTCGCCACGGATCACTTCCACCAGCGGCATCATGTGCACCGGGTTGAAGAAGTGCATGCCAACGAAGTTTTCCGGACGCTTGAGGGCCTTGGCCAGCAGGCTGATGGAAATGGTCGATGTGTTGGATGCGAGGATGGTGTCCTCTTTGACCTTGTCTTCGACTTCAGCAAGTACGGCTTGCTTGACCTTCGGGTTCTCGACGACAGCTTCGACAACCAGATCCACATGACCGAAATCGCCGTAGGACAGCGTTGGACGAATGCCGTTGAGCACTTCCGCCATTTTCGCGGCGGTCATGCGGCCTTTATCAACGCGGCCAACCAGCAGCTTGGCGGCTTCGGCCAGGCCCTGCTCGATACCGTGCTCGTTGATATCCTTCATCAGGATCGGCGTGCCTTTGGAAGCCGACTGATAGGCGATGCCGCCACCCATGATGCCAGCGCCGAGTACGGCAGCCTGCTTAACGTCCTTGGCAATCTCGTCGTAGGCCTTGGCCTTTTTCTTCAGCTCCTGATCGTTCAGGAACAGACCGATCAGGCTCTGCGCGGCCGAGGTTTTGGCCAGTTTGACGAAACCGGCAGCTTCGACTTCCAGCGCCTTGTCGCGACCGAAGTTCGCGGCTTTCTGGATGGTCTTGATGGCTTCGACTGGCGCCGGGTAATTCGGGCCGGCCTGACCTGCCACGAAGCCCTTGGCGGTTTCGAAAGCCATCATTTGCTCAATGGCGTTCAACTTGATTTTTTCAAGTTTCGGCTGGCGCTTGGCCTTGTAGTCGAACTCGCCGGAGATGGCGCGCTTGATCAGCTCAAGGGCAGCTTCCTGCAGCTTCTCTGGAGCAACCACGGCGTCGACGGCGCTGACTTTCAAAGCGTCTTCGGCACGGTTTTCCTTGCCGGCGGCAATCCATTCGATGGCGTTATCGACACCGATCAGACGCGGCAGACGCACGGTGCCGCCGAAGCCTGGGTAGATGCCCAGTTTGACTTCCGGCAGGCCGATCTTGGCCGTGCTCGACATGACGCGATAGTCAGCCGCCAGACACATTTCCAGACCGCCACCCAGGGCAATGCCGTTGATGGCGACGACGGTCGGCACGCTCAGGTCTTCGAAATCGCTGAAGATCTTGTTGGCTTCGAGATTGCCAGCAACCAGCTCGGCATCCGGCAGCTTGAAGTTGTCGACAAATTCGGTGATGTCGGCGCCGACGATGAACACGTCCTTGCCGCTGCTGACGATCACGCCCTTGATCGAAGCATCTGCCTTGATGGTGTCTACCGCCTGACGCAGTTCGTTCAGGGTTAGACGGTTGAACTTGTTGACGGACTCACCCTTGAGGTCGAATTTCAATTCGACGATGCCACTTTCAAGAGCTTTAACCGTGATGGCTTTACCTTCGTAAATCATCAACTGATCTCCACGATATGGAAGCTGAACAGTACACGTCGGACGCAAGTAAACGGTTCAGTACGACGCTTGGGCGTCGAAGCTGATAACCCATTCACCCGGCACACCCGCCAACGCGATAGTCGGGATTCTGTAGGAGCAGTCTGTAAGACAAACGCTCAATTCATACGCCCGTTTGATTCGGGTACGTCACCTTCACGGAATTTCTGACAATTGTCAATCGCCCTAAATTCGGGCTGAAAAGCGACTTTGCAGTCATTTCTGCACCATGATGAGCAACAACACACGCCCGCATGGCAAGTCATTCATAGAATCAATAATTAGAAAAGTCGCCCTAATCCCCGGCGGCGCCCCGTTTACAAGGCTACGCTAGGAAAGGCTAAAGGAAATTTGGCGAAGGAAGAGAATCACCAGCAGCGAAAAAGTTTCCGGCCTGCCTGGCCAACCCGCCCGACGAATCATGTCGGGCTTTTTATTGCGTGTCTGCCGGACGTTTCACACCGTTGCAGTGAGAAAAGTCCACGTATCACGCCAGCGCTTTCAGCGTCGCGTCGATATTCTGCAATACCGTCGCCTCGCCCTTCTCGCCCCAATACAAGGCGATCATCTGCTTGTCCGCCTCGACCTTGAAAACGTTGGCCGGCAACGTTTCGAAATAATCGAGCAGCGTCCGGTCTTCACAGATTTCCTGCCATTGGTTGACCCACACGCCCGGGGTTTTCTGCCAATAGGACCAGCATGCCGGCTGGCTGCCACGGCGCGGGCGATGGTATTGGGCGCAGGGGTTCGGCGGTTCCTGAGACAACCAGTGCGGCCACTCCTGCGGCGCCAGTTGCATGGCCAGCCCCATACGACGCGCTTCCATGCGCAGGGCGATTCGACCACTCTGCGCGCGTGATGGGCGCAACCACGCCAGTGGGCTTAAAACCACCAACAGGATTGACACCACTATCCAGACCGTCATATCTGTACTCCGTTTTTTGATGAGCCCATTGAGCCGCTTCGGAACCAATGTGCTTGAAACCAGCCATACTCAACAATATTGAACTTTGCGAGGAGCGCCTCATGCCCTACCACCACATCCTGGTCGCCGTAGACCTGACCGAAGAGTGCGACCCCGTCATTCACCGCGCCCGCGAACTGTCGGTGAGCAACGGCGCGAAGTTGTCGTTGGTGCATATCGTTGAACCGATGGCGATGGCTTTCGGCGGCGACGTGCCGATGGATCTGTCACAACTGCAACAGCAGCAATTTGATCAGGCCAAGGAACGCCTCGAAAAACTGAAAGCCAAGTACCCTGAACTCGAAGGCGCCAACTGCCACCTGACTTACGGCCAGCCACGCCAGGAGATTCATCACTTCGCCAAGGAACAACAATGCGATCTGATCGTGGTCGGCAGTCATGGCCGTCATGGTCTGGCGCTACTGCTGGGCTCAACCGCAAACGACGTGTTGCATGGCGCACCTTGCGATGTGCTGGCAGTGCACCTGGTCAAACGCTGAGCCCGTCGGCGACGCCTGCGAAAAGCCCGGCCTCACGTAAATGAGGCCGGGCTTTTTTATCGCCGGATCAGTCAGACATCCAGCTCGGCCCAACGCTCCACCAACGCATCCAGCTCAGCCTGCAGTTGCTCCAGCGAAGCAATCACTTTCGCCGTTTCCGCCGCAGGACGCTGATAGAACCCGGCTTCAGCCATTTCGGCTTCAACCGCAGCGATCTGCTGTTCCTTGGCGTCGATATCGCCCGGCAAGGCTTCCAGCTCGCGCTGCAGCTTGTAGCTCAACTTCTTCTTCGCAGCGGGTGCAGCGGCGGGCGCTGCCACCGGCGCCGGCTCAGCCGTAACCACTGCCGAATTCAGGTCTGCCTTGCCCGACTTGCTTTCGGTCACGCCCAACAGACGCGGCGAACCGCCCTGACGGATCCAGTCCTGATAGCCACCGACGTATTCGCGCACCTTGCCTTCCCCTTCGAAAACCAGGGTGCTGGTGACCACGTTGTCGAGGAATGCCCGGTCGTGGCTGACCATCAGCACAGTGCCGTTGAATGTCAGCAGCACTTCTTCAAGCAGCTCGAGGGTTTCCACGTCGAGGTCGTTGGTCGGTTCGTCGAGCACCAGCAGATTGGCCGGCTTGCTGAACAGTTTAGCCAGCAGCAGACGCGCTCGCTCGCCACCCGACAGCGCCTTCACCGGTGTGCGGGCGCGCTGCGGGCTGAACAGGAAATCGCCGAGATAACTGAGCACATGGCGGCTCTGACCGTCGATGTCGATGAAGTCGCGACCTTCGGCGACGTTGTCGATAACGGTTTTTTCCAGATCCAGCTGATGGCGCAACTGGTCGAAGTAAGCCACGTCGATCCGCGTGCCCTCTTCCACTTTGCCGCTGGTCGGTTGCAGACCGCTGAGCATCAGTTTCAGCAGCGTGGTCTTGCCGGTGCCGTTGGCACCGAGCAGGCCGATACGGTCGCCGCGCTGCAGGACCATCGAGAAATCCTTGATCAGGAACGGCCCGCCCGGGTGAGCAAAACTCACATTATCGAGGACCATGACCTGCTTGCCGGATTTGTCGGCGGTTTCCAGCTGAATGTTGGCCTTGCCGGTCCGCTCGCGACGTTCGCTGCGTTCAACGCGCAAGGCTTTCAGGGCACGCACGCGGCCTTCGTTACGGGTACGTCGAGCCTTGATGCCCTGACGGATCCACACTTCTTCCTGGGCCAGACGCTTGTCGAACAGCGCGTTGGCGGTTTCTTCAGCCGCCAGCGCCGCTTCCTTGTGCACGAGGAAACTGGCGTAGTCGCCGTTCCAGTCGATCAGGCCACCGCGATCCAGTTCGAGGATGCGTGTGGCGAGGTTTTGCAGGAAGGAACGGTCGTGCGTGATGAACAGCACGGCGCCCTGGAAATCTTTCAGTGCTTCTTCGAGCCAGGCAATCGCACCGATGTCCAGGTGGTTGGTCGGTTCGTCGAGCAGCAGCAGATCAGGTTCGGACACCAGCGCCTGCGCCAGCAGTACACGACGGCGCCAGCCGCCGGACAGCTCGGCGAGCGTCTTGTCGGCCGGCAACTGCAGGCGGCTGAGGGTGCTGTCGACGAGTGTCTGCAAGCGCCAGCCATCACGCGCTTCAAGGTCGTGCTGAACGTGCATCAGCTTGTCCAGATCGGCGTCGGTGACGATGTTCTGGCTCAGGTGATGGTACTCGGCGAGCAAGGCGCCGACACCGTCGAGTCCCTCGGCAACCACGTCGAACACCGTCCGCTCGTCGGCCACTGGCAACTCTTGCGGCAATTCGCCGATTTTCAGACCGGGGGCACGCCACACCGAGCCGTCATCGGGCTTCTGGTCGCCCTTGACCAGTTTCATCATGCTGGATTTGCCAGTGCCGTTGCGGCCGATGATGCACACCCGCTCACCACGGGCGATCTGCCAGGACACCTTGTCCAACAACGGCATAGCGCCGAACGCAAGGGACACATCGCTGAATTTGAGCAGGGTCATGAGCTTCTCCAAAAACCGGGGGCGCATTCTACCTGACTTGAGGCTTCAGCAGGCCGGCAATTTGTCTGTCAGAGCACTCTGCACAACATTTGTTGCGAACTTGTTCAGGGAGGCTCGCAAAGCTTTCGCCGCTTGCTGGCAAAAGGCTAAGCTACAGACAATTCAGTGCGGATTTCGGTCAGCACTTGTCATGATTTCTCTGCCCGGATGTCTCATGCGCAGTCGCCTTTTCAGTGTTTTGTCCTGCTTGCTACTAACCGCCGCTGCTGCTCAATCCGCCCAGGCGGTGGACCTTTCAACTCAACGCCAGTACTACGATGAAGCCAAGCGCGCGCTGGCCAAGGGCGATACCGGCCCGTATTTTCGATACAGCCAGGCGCTGGCCGACTACCCACTGGAACCGTACCTGGCTTACGACGAACTCACCGCGCGACTGAAAACCGCAAGCAATGCGGAGATCGAGAAATTCCTCGCCGAACACGGTGACCTGCCCCAGGCCAATTGGATGAAGCTGCGCTGGTTGCGCTGGCTCGCCGACCGTGGCGACTGGGCGACCTTCGTCAAATACTACGACCCGAAACTGAATTTCACCGAACTTGACTGCCTAAATGCGCAGTATCAGATCACTCACGACAAAAAAGCCGAAGGCTACGCCAACGCCGAAAAGCTCTGGCTGACCGGCAAATCGCAGCCCGCGGCCTGTGACACGCTTTTCGGTATTTGGGCCGCCGACGGCCAGCTCACCGAACAGAAACGCTGGGAGCGCACCAAGCTCGCGGCGCAGGCGCGTAACTATCCGCTGGCCAACAGCCTGATCAACGGCCTGACCACCCTCGCCCCGCGCGGTCGCTTGCTGGTGGATGTGGCGCAGAAACCCGAGTTGCTCAATCAGCCTTCGCGCTTCAGCCCGGCCGATGAGCCAATGTCCGATGTCGTCAGCCTTGGCCTGCGCCGCCTGGCTCGTCAGGATCCGGACAAGGCGATGGCCCTGCTCGACGGTTACGCCA
This sequence comes from Pseudomonas khorasanensis, assembly GCF_014268505.2. Classification (GTDB taxonomy): domain Bacteria; phylum Pseudomonadota; class Gammaproteobacteria; order Pseudomonadales; family Pseudomonadaceae; genus Aquipseudomonas; species Aquipseudomonas khorasanensis. The sequence goes on along the minus strand of NZ_JABWQP020000009.1, from coordinate 3,522 downwards.
GCAGCATGCATTTCTCACGGGATGAAAAAGTAGCGATCGCCCGTGAAATCGGCCTGACCCTGGCGCGCCGTTTCGACAGCCGCGCGCTGGACGTGATGACGAAGTACGATCCAGAGTTGCGCGACAACACTGTTTCGGAATGGCGCCTGCGTCTGTTGCTGCGTCTGGCCCGTTGGGACGACGCCTACGAACTGACCAAACGTCTTCCGCAAGACCTGGCCACCACCAACCGCTGGCGCTACTGGCAGGCGCGTAGCCTGGAGCTGGCCCAGCCAAAGAACCCGCAAGCGTTGACCCTGTACAAGAATCTCGCACGGGAGCGGGATTTCTACGGTTTCCTCGCCGCCGACCGTTCACAGTCACCCTATTCGCTGAACAACAAGCCGCTGGTGCTCAGCCAGGCGCTGATCAACAAAGTGCGCAACACTCCCGGCGTGCGCCGCGCTCTGGAGTTTCATGCACGCGGGCAGATCGTTGACGGGCGCCGCGAGTGGTACCACGTCAGCCGCCACTTCAACCGCGATGAGATGGTCGCCCAGGCCAAACTGGCGTACGACCTGAAGTGGTACTTCCCCGCGATCCGCACCATCAGCCAGGCGCAATACTGGGACGATCTGGACATCCGCTTCCCGATGGCACACCGCGACACGCTCGTGCGGGAAGCCAAGGTGCGTGGTCTGCATTCGAGCTGGGTGTTTGCCATCACTCGCCAGGAAAGCGCTTTCATGGACGATGCCCGCTCCAGCGTCGGCGCCAGCGGCCTGATGCAATTGATGCCCGGCACCGCCAAGGAAACCGCGCGCAAGTTCAGCATTCCGCTGGCCTCGCCACAGCAAGTGCTCATTCCGGACAAGAACATCCAGCTCGGCGCCGCCTACCTCAGCCAGGTGCACAGCCAGTTCAACGGCAACCGCGTGCTCGCCTCCGCCGCCTATAACGCCGGCCCCGGACGCGTTCGCCAGTGGCTGCGCGGCGCTGACCACCTGAGTTTCGACGTGTGGGTGGAAAGCATTCCGTTCGATGAAACCCGGCAATATGTGCAGAACGTGCTGTCGTATTCGGTCATCTACGGCCAGAAGCTCAACTCGCCACAGCCGTTGGTGGATTGGCATGAGCGTTATTTTGATGACCAGTAACCGGTAGTCCGGTTAGGCAGAAGCTGCGATTGTTGCTTCAAAACAATGCCCGCATCTACATGCGGGCATTTTTATGTCAAAGATCAGCCTTCGGCCGTTCCTACAGGTCGCCTGCTTGACCATCATTGAACTGCAACGCCGCCAGCCGCGCATACAGCGGATTGCTCGCAATCAATTCCTGATGCGTGCCCACCGCTACCAACTTGCCTTGATCCATCACCGCAATACGATCAGCGTTTTTCACCGTAGCCAGTCGGTGCGCGATGACCAGCGTCGTGCGATTTTCCATGAGCGTTGGCAAGGCTTGCTGGATCAGGTGTTCGCTCTGCGCGTCGAGGGCGCTGGTAGCTTCGTCCAGCAGCAGGATCGGCGCGTCTACCAGCAAAGCGCGAGCAATTGCCAGTCGCTGACGCTGCCCGCCGGACAGTCCAAGACCGCCATCGCCGAGATGGGTTTGGTAGCCCTGAGGCATTTGTTCGATGAAATCGTGGGCGTGGGCAATTCGCGCGGCTTCCTTGACCTGCTCCAGCGTGGCGGCCGGGCAACCGTAGCGGATGTTCTCTTCCACGCTCCCGAAAAACAGCGCAGGCGTTTGCGAGACCAGCGCAAAACAGCGACGCAAATCCAGCGGATCAAGACGGGTCAGCGGCACCCCATCGAGCAGAATCTGGCCCTCCCCCGGATCGTAGAAGCGCAGCAACAAATCGTAAACCGTGGACTTGCCCGCGCCGGACGGCCCCACCAATGCCAGGGTTTCGCCCGCCTTGACCGTAAGACTCAGACCGTCGACCGCATAGCTTTCTGGACGCGACGGGTAGGAAAAACGCACGTCGCTGAGTTCGATCTCACCCTTGACCCGCGCCGGCAACGTTACCAGTCCAGTGATGGGTGGCTGGATGATGTTTTCCGAGCGCAGCAACTCCGCGATCCGTTCCGCGGCGCCCGCAGCGCGCTGCAGCTCGCCGATCACTTCACTCAACGTGCCGAACGCACTGCCGACGATCAGGCTGTAGAAGACAAACGCCGCCAGCTCTCCCGCAGAAATGCGCCCGGCCATCACATCCATGCCGCCGACCCACAGCATCACTGCCACCGCGCCCAGCACCAGCACGATCACCAGCGTGATCAACCATGCCCGTTGAAAAATCCGTTTACGTGCCGTCTCGAACGCTTGCTCGACAGTCGAGGCGAAACGCTGCTCGTCCTGCACCTGATGGTTGTAAGCCTGAACGGTTTTGATCTGGCCGAGGGTTTCGGACACGTAGCTGCCAATGTCGGCGATGCGGTCCTGGCTCTGGCGCGACAGATTGCGTACACGTCGACCGAAAATCAGGATCGGCGCGATCACCAGCGGCAGCGCAATCACGACGATGCTGGTGAGTTTGGGGTTGGTAATGAACAGCAGCACGACACCGCCGATTACCATCAACAGATTGCGCAAAAACAGCGACAGTGACGAGCCGATCACCGATTGCAACAACGTCGTGTCGGCCGTCAGGCGCGACTGAATTTCCGAACTGCGGTTGTCCTCATAAAAACCCGGATGCAAGTACACAAGATGATTGAACACTTGACGACGGATGTCGGCGACCACGCGCTCGCCGATCCAGGACACTAGGTAGAAACGGGCAAAAGTGCCCACCGCCAGTCCCAACACCAACAACATGAAAATCCCAATGGACTGGTTGAGGAGATGCGGCGACCGGGTCATAAAGCCCTGATCGACCAACAACTTGATGCCCTGCCCCATCGACAAGGTGATGCCGGCAGTGACGATCAGGGCGAGCAAGGCGCCAAAGGCATGCCAGCGGTACGGCAGGAGAAAATGACTGGTCAGGCGCAAGGCGCGCCGGTGCCGGGAGGAAAGCATCGAAATCATGAAATTCACGTCTGCGCTGATGAATAGGGCCAGCCTACACACTCAGATGGGGTGGAACTCTGTAAATCACAATGAGTCAGGTTAAATATGCCCGTGATGTCCGGTTGCTAGAAACGATTGGTCTAAGGTCGCGGTTGAGACGGGCGGTCATTTCTGTTTGAGTAGAGATGCCGCCCGCCGACAGACCGCAGGGAGTTGTCACAGCCTGGTCACGAGGCGGTTTTAACCTAGGCACACAACCTGATGAGGAGACAGGCCATGTCCTTGCAACACAGCAGCGAAGACAAGATTGAAGTAATCCGCACCCAGCCCGATCAGTCCCTGGGTTGCTCCATCATTGATGAGCACGGCCGCGAAGTCCCGATCACAGAAGACATGATCCAGGACGCTTGCCGCGAACTGGAGAAGCGATTGGTCAAGCCTGCCGAACAAGAGTGATATAGCCACCGTCTTCCTGACCCGGCCCCGATTGGCCGGGTTTTTTATGTGTAATTTAGCTGCAAATCG
>NZ_JABWQP020000008.1 GCF_014268505.2 Pseudomonas khorasanensis | reverse complement strand
CTGATGCAAGGCGACCGCCACTACGATTACGACGCCTACGGCAACCTGATTCGTGAACGTCGCGGCACCGGCCAGAAGCTCGTCACCGAATACCGCTACGACTGGCAACGTCAGCCTGCCGGGAGGCAGCACCGCGTCCTACAAATACGACGCTTTCGGCCGCCGTATCAAAAAAACCGTTGACGGCCACACCACCGAATTTCTATAGCAAGGCGAACGCCTGATCGCGGAAAGCAACGAGCACCACACCGCAGCTACGTCTGTGAACCCGGAACCTTCCGTCCGCTAGCGATGCTACACAGGGACAGTTACCACAACCAGCAAGCCGCCGGTTGTTTCCCAGACATCCACACCAGCGGCACCCGCTTAAACACGCTATCAAACCGTCGCCAACCGCACCTGCTTCTCCAACTCCACCTTCAACCCCGGCTCCAATTTCAACTGTCGCGCCAGTTCATCCAGATAGCTCTTCTCCATGAAATTCTCCTCGTCCACCAGCATCACACTGGCGATGTACATTTCTGCCGCCATTTCCGGCGTACTCGCCGCGCGGGCGACGTCGGTAGGGTCCAGGGGTTTGTTGAGTTCGGCGTGGAGCCAGTGCTGCAGTTCCTGGTCATTATCGAGTTTTGTGAACTCGCCTTCGATCAGTTCGCGCTCACGCTCATCGATGTGGCCGTCGGCTTTCGCGGCAGCAACCAACGCTTTGAGAATCGCCTGGCTGTGCTGCTCGACTTGCGCTGGTGGCAGGCGGTCGAGGGTTTGTGGTTCACGTTGTGGTGCGGTGCCTTTTTGGGCGTTGTAGTTGCCGTAAGCCTTGTAGGCCAGCACGCCCAACGCGGCGAGGCCGCCGTAGATCGCGACTTTGCCGCCGACCTTGCGTACCTTTTTATTACCGAGCAGCAACCCCATTGCGCCGGCCGCCAATGCACCACCGCCCGCGCCGGAGAGCAAGCCACCGAGGCCGCTGCCGGAAGATCCGCCGAGCAAGCCGCCCAAGCCGCCGCCGGTTGATTTGTTTTGCGCGCCGCCGGCCTTGTTTTGCAGCATTTCCTGCCCGGACTTGAGTAATTGATCGAGCAATCCACGGGTGTTCATGTTCCGCCTCCAAACAAGGTTATCGGATCTATAAGGCCCTCAGCCTAGTTCGAAAGTGCCCTTGTCCATCGAGCGAGTGTGCTTCCAGATGTTGCTCGACACCCAAAGTGGGACCGCCCTAACCGCTAAGCAAAGAAAAAAGGGCAGGCTTTACAGCCTACCCCTGCTCCGCTGAGGGTTTAAAACCTCGAAACACTCCTCATCGCGTCCACCAGATAGCGCATCGCGATTCGATCACTCTCCGACAGCTCTCGATAACGCTCCACCAATTTCAACTCCTCGGAATTGAGGCGGCGTCTTCTGCGCCCGCCGCCCAAGCAAGGAAAGATGCCCAACATTTCGGTGATGCCTTGTATTTTTGTCATGGACGATGTCCTTCTCTAATACGTCAAAGAACTGCTAAACCACCACATCGCCCTGCCCCTTTCAGCAGCGTCGTGTGCCCCACCGGCGCGAAGGCTCGCGACCGGTCATGCCTATAGAATAGAAATTAAATCGGCGCTGAAAAGGGTTATTTAGAGTAATTAGTCGAGAAAAGCAGATATGCCGTCTAAATCAGAAAGTCCTGTCGGAAAAAATACTGACATGTCTTGTTTCATTGCCACATCGAGCCTTGTAATCAATCATTTTTGCTCGACAATCGAACGGTTTAAGCTAGCCGGCATCTGTTACTAGTCCGTTGCGTTTGGCCGAAGGCATGTCCAAACCGATATTTCTGATCCAGCACGTGCCAGGAAAGGCGCGGGATTGCACACGACAGGTTGTATCTATGCACCGCAGGAATTTGCTCAAAGCGTCCATGGCCATTGCGGCTTACACCGGTTTGTCGGCGACAGGCCTTCTGGCCACTCGCGCCTGGGCTGCCAATGGCGGCGCCGCCGATGGCGCGGCGCAAGCGTTCGACTTCGAAGCGCTCAAGCGTCAGGCCAAGCAACTGGCCGGCACTGCTTATCAGGACACCAAGCAGGTATTGCCGCCGACGCTGGCGACCATGACTCCGCAAAATTTCAATGCGATTCGCTACGACGGCGACCATTCGTTGTGGAAGGAGAACAAGGGCCAACTGGACGTGCAGTTCTTCCACGTCGGCATGGGGTTCCGTCAGCCGGTGCGCATGTACAGCGTCGATCCGAAGACGCGCATGGCCCGCGAGGTGCATTTCCGCCCGGCGCTGTTCAACTATGAAAACACTTCGGTCGACACCCAGCAGCTCAAGGGCGATCTGGGTTTTGCCGGCTTCAAGCTGTTCAAGGCGCCGGAACTGGATCGTCATGACGTGGTGTCGTTCCTCGGCGCGAGCTACTTCCGCGCGGTGGATGCCACTGGCCAATATGGCCTCTCGGCACGCGGTCTGGCGATCGATACCTACGCGAAGAAGCGCGAAGAGTTTCCTGACTTCACCAAATTCTGGTTCGAAACGCCGGACAAGAACGCCACGCGTTTCGTGGTGTACGCCCTGCTCGACTCGCCAAGCGCCACCGGTGCCTATCGCTTCGACATCGATTGCCAGGCCGAGCGCGTGGTGATGGAGGTCGACGCGCACATCAATGCGCGTACCGCCATAGAACAACTGGGCATTTCGCCGATGACCAGCATGTTCAGTTGCGGCACCCACGAGCGCCGCATGTGCGACACCATCCACCCGCAGATCCACGATTCGGATCGCCTGGCGATGTGGCGTGGCAACGGCGAGTGGATCTGCCGTCCGCTGAACAACCCGGCGAAGCTGCAATTCAACGCGTTTGCCGACAAGGACCCGAAAGGCTTCGGACTGGTACAGACCGATCACGAGTTCGCCAACTATCAGGACACCGTGGACTGGTACAGCAAACGCCCGAGCCTGTGGGTAGAACCTACGACCGCGTGGGGCGAAGGCTCCATTGATTTGCTGGAAATTCCTACAACCGGCGAGACCCTCGATAACATCGTGGCGTTCTGGACACCGAAAAAACCGGTGGCGGCCGGGGATTCGCTGAACTACGGCTACAAGCTCTACTGGAGCGCCCTGCCCCCGGTCGGCACGCCATTGGCGCGGGTGCATGCGACCCGTTCCGGCATGGGCGGCTTCGTCGAAGGCTGGGCACCGGGAGAGCATTACCCGCCGGTCTGGGCGCGTCGCTTTGCCGTGGACTTCAATGGTGGCGGTCTGGAGCGTTTGCCGCAAGGAACGGGGATCGAGCCGGTGGTTACGTGCTCTCACGGCAAGGTGCAGGACTTCAGCGTGTTGGTGCTGGACGACATCAAGGGTTACCGGATTCTGTTCGACTGGTACCCGACCAGCGACAGCGTCGAGCCGGTGGAGCTGCGGTTGTTCATCCGCACCAATGACCGCACGCTGAGCGAGACGTGGTTGTACCAGTACTTCCCGCCGGCACCGGACAAGCGTAAATATCCGTGAGGGTTTGAAGTCCGCTCTGGCGTTGTTCGCGAGCAGGCTCGCTCCCACAGGGTACATATTCCAAATGTGGGAGCGAGCCTGCTCGCGAAGAGGCTTGCTCAGGCAGCGCAAATTCCATCGGGCAAAACAAAGCCCCGACCATCACTGGCCGGGGCTTTTTGTTTTCTGGCATCGCGCTCAATCGCGCAGATCAGACTCATGAATCGGCTGATCACGATGGGTCGCGCGCTGGTACTGCGCAGGCCACACCGCTTTGCGTCCTCCCAGGTCATCGTCGGCATGCAGCGGCCAGTACGGGTCACGCAGCAGCTCGCGGGCGAGGAAGATGATATCGGCCTGACACGTTCGCAAAATGTGCTCGGCCTGCGCGGGCTCGGTAATCATTCCCACAGTACCGGTGGCGATGCCTGACTCCTTGCGGACACGTTCGGCGAAGCGCGTTTGATAACCAGGCCCTACCGGAATTTCCGCATTGGCCGCGGTGCCGCCCGAAGACACATCGATGAGATCCGCGCCCAACGCGTGCAGGCGACGCGCCAGCTCTACGGTTTCGTCCGGGTTCCAGCCATCTTCTACCCAGTCGGTGGCCGAGACGCGGACGAATACCGGCAGCTCCTCAGGCCATACCGCTCGCACCGCTTCGGTGACTTCCAGCACCAGACGGATTCGGTTTTCAAATGAACCGCCGTACTGATCCCGACGCTGATTGCTCAATGGCGACAGAAACTGATGCAGCAGATAGCCGTGCGCCGCATGCACCTCAACCACACTGAAACCCGCCGTCAACGCGCGTTTGGCCGCGTCGACGAAGGCCTGAATCACATCGGCAATCTGTGCCTCATCGAGTTGCTTCGGTTGCGTGTGCTGCGGGTCGAAGGCGATTGGTGACGGGCCGACCGGGGTCCAGCCGCCATCCTCAGGCTTGACGCTGCCGTGCTTGCCGATCCATGGGCGGTGGGTGCTGGCCTTGCGTCCGGCGTGCGCGAGTTGAATGCCGGCGACGGCCCCCTGGGCAGTGATGAAGCGGGTGATGCGTTGCAGCGGGGCGATTTGTTCATCGTTCCACAGGCCGAGGTCTTCGGCGGTGATCCGCCCGTCGGCCGTGACCGCCATGGCTTCGGTGAAGACCAGACCGGCACCACCCACGGCACGGCTGCCCAAGTGCACCAGATGCCAGTCGTTGGCCAGCCCGTCAACGGCCGAATACTGGCACATGGGCGAGACGGCGATGCGGTTGGGCAGGGTCAGTTGGCGAAGGGTAAAAGGTTCAAGCAGCAGACTCATGGGGCACCTCTCGAATCAGTGGGCAGGCTCCAGGGTTCTGTTTGAAAAGTCGACGAGTGACAGTGAAAGGGCGCAGCGCCCGCCCCCGCGGGCAAAAAATTCGGCAAGACGTCACAAGGCCAATCAAGCAGTGTTTAGAGCCTAGTTGACAACCGAGGGGAAAGGAGGGTTCAAGACGTTTTCTTTGAGTGGCACCGAACCTGTGGCGAGCGAGCTTGCTCCCTCGCCACAAAAGCAATCAGGGTTCAGCGCGGTTCGATATGGGCAATCATCAATTGCACCGTCTCGTTGCCGCGGAATTCGTTGACGTCGAGTTTGTAAGCCAGCTCAACCCATTGAATGGTCGGGTTCGGCCAGATATCCCGGTCGATACCGAACGCAATGCCGTCGAGTTTCACTGAGCCACATTCGCTTTTCAGCACCACTTTGAGGTGGCGTTCGCCAACCACCCTCTGCTCGACCAACTGGAACACGCCATGGAACAGCGGCTCCGGAAAGTGCTGCCCCCATGGCCCGGCGTGGCGCAGAGCGCGAGCGAGTTCAAGGTGGAACTCCTCGACCGCCAGCGTGCCGTCCGAGAGCATGCGCCCAGTGAGGTCTTCCTCGCGAAGTTGCCTACGCACCTCAGCGTCAAACGCCTCGGCAAACAGCGCAAAGTTCTCCTGCGGCAAAGTCAGACCGGCCGCCATCGCGTGGCCCCCGTACTTGGCGATCAGATTCGGATGCTGCGCTGCCACTACGCTCAACGCGTCACGAATATGGAAGCCCTGCACCGAACGCCCGGAACCCTTGAGCAGACCATCACCGGCATCGGCGAAGGCGATAGTCGGACGGAAATAGCGCTCTTTCATGCGCGACGCGAGGATGCCGATAACGCCCTGATGCCATTCCGGATCAAACAGGCACAGGCCGAACGGCATCGACTCAACCGGCAAGTCCTTGAGCTGGGCCAGCGCTTCACGCTGCATGCCCTGTTCGATGGATTTGCGGTCCTGGTTCATGCCGTCCAGTTGCGCGGCCATCTCCCGGGCCATGTTGGCGTCTGCCGTGAGCAGGCACTCGATGCCCAGACTCATGTCGTCCAGACGCCCCGCCGCGTTCAGACGCGGGCCGACGATAAAACCGAGATCGGTGGAGGTAATCCGCGCAGCGTCACGCTTGGCCACTTCAAGGATTGCTTTGATGCCCGGCCGCGCCCGTCCTGCACGAATCCGCTCCAGGCCCTGGTGTACGAGGATGCGATTGTTGGCATCCAGCGGCACCACGTCGGCCACGCTGCCCAGCGCGACCAGATCCAGCAGTTCACCGATGTTCGGCTGCGGCCTGCTCTCGTACCAGCCGAGGCTGCGCAGGCGCGCGCGCAACGCCATCAATACATAGAAAATCACCCCGACACCGGCCAGCGCCTTGCTCGGAAATTCGCAGCCCGGCTGGTTTGGATTGACCAGCGCATCGGCCTGCGGCAGCTCATCGCCGGGCAAGTGATGGTCGGTGATCAGCACTTTGAGCCCCGCACGCTTTGCCGCCGCGACGCCTTCAACGCTGGAGATGCCGTTGTCGACCGTGATCAGCAACTGCGGCTCGCGGGTGAGCGCCACTTCGACGATTTCCGGGGTCAGGCCATAGCCATATTCGAAGCGGTTTGGCACCAGATAATCGACATGGGCCGCGCCCAGCAGGCGTAAACCGAGCACCCCGACGGTGCTGGCGGTGGCGCCGTCCGCATCGAAGTCGCCCACGATCAAAATGCGCTGGCGCTGCTCCAATGCTGTCACCAGCAAATCCACTGCCGCATCGATGCCCTTGAGCTGCTGAAACGGAATCAGCCGCGCCAGACTCTTGTCCAGTTCCGCCTCCGATTGCACGCCCCGCGCCGCGTAAAGGCGGGTCAGGAGCGGCGGCAGATCACCGAGGAATGGCAGCGTGGCAGGCAGTTGGCGAGGTTCGATACGCATGGGGTGACGGAGACTTCTCTTCAATACGTGGGAAATATCAGCAGTGCCGCGACTCAGCCGCGTTCACCTTGCAACCATTGCAACTGGACTTCGTGCTGACCACGATCATCAGTGACGAAGATTGTCCCTTCACTGATCATCACGTCCCACTTGATGACGCGGGGCATGTCCTTGGCGAGGGTTTCCAGCACTTCCTGCGGGACCGAAGCGATGTTGACGTTCTTCAGGTTCTTGATCGCCGGGATCACCTTGGTTTCCCACACGCGCAGGCTGCCGTAGGCCAGCAGACTGGTACGCTCGGTGCGACGCGAGCACCAGGTCAGGCGATCGGCGTCAGGCTGGCCGACTTCGATCCAGTGCAGGACACGGTCGTCCAGGCTTTTTTCCCACAGGGCAGGTTCATCCACATCCGACAGACCACGGCCAAACGACAACTGCTCGTTGTACCAGAGCGCGTAGGCCAGCAGCCGCACGGTCATGCGTTCTTCGGTCTCCGAAGGATGACGGGCGATGGTCTGCTTTACGCTCTCGTAGACACTGCGATCGAGGTCGGTGAGGTTCAGTTCGAATTTATAGGTAGTGGACGGCTGGGCCATGAACGGGCTTCTTGATACGAGGAAAGTCGGCAAGTCTAACCGATGCGGCAGGCAATCATCGAATTGATGGCGATCAACGTAGGGCGCCTGACGGCCGGCTATGTTAAAACCCAGTATCCGTTCAGCCGCGTCTTACAGGATTCAATATGCCGTTCGCCAACAAGCCGCTCAGCGGCGTGAAAGTCATTGAATTGGGTACGTTGATCGCCGGGCCGTTTGCCTCGCGAATCTGCGGTGAGTTCGGCGCTGACGTGATCAAGATCGAATCGCCGGACGGCGGTGATCCCTTGCGCAAGTGGCGCAAATTGTACGAAGGCACGTCTCTGTGGTGGTTCGTCCAGGCGCGCAATAAAAAGTCCCTGACGCTGAACCTCAAACACCCCGACGGTTTGGCAATTCTGAAAAAACTGCTCGGTGAAGCCGACATCCTGATCGAGAATTTCCGTCCCGGCGTGCTGGAAAAACTCGGGCTGAGCTGGGAAGTCCTGCATGCGCTGAACCCCAAACTGGTGATGGTGCGCCTGTCCGGTTTCGGCCAGACGGGACCGATGAAGGATCAACCGGGTTTCGGCGCGGTCGGTGAATCCATGGGCGGCCTGCGTTACATCACGGGCTTCGAGGATCGGCCACCGGTGCGTACCGGGATCTCCATCGGCGACTCGATTGCCGCGCTCTGGGGTGTAATCGGCGCGCTGATGGCGCTGCGTCATCGCGAGGTCAACGGCGGGCTGGGCCAGGTGGTTGACGTCGCGCTGTACGAAGCCATCTTCGCGATGATGGAAAGTATGGTGCCGGAGTTTGATGTCTTCGGATTCATCCGCGAGCGCACCGGCAACATCATGCCGGGTATCACGCCTTCATCGATCCACACCAGCGCGGATGGCAAGCACGTGCAGATCGGCGCCAATGGCGATGCGATCTTCAAACGTTTCATGCTGATCATCGGACGTGAGGATCTCGCCACTGACCCGATGCTGGCCAGCAACGACGGGCGCGACAGTCGTCGTGACGAGCTGTACGGCGTCATCGATCGCTGGGTCAATTCGCTGCCGTTGCAAACGGTGCTCGATCTCCTGAATCAGGCCGAGGTGCCAGTCAGCCGGATCTTCAGCGCCGAAGACATGTTCAACGACCCGCAATACCTCGCCCGGGAAATGTTCCTGCACGCCAAGCTGCCGGACGGCAAGGACTTCAAGATGCCCGGTATCGTCCCGAAACTTTCCGAGACCCCGGGTTCGTCCGAATGGGTCGGGCCGCAGCTTGGCGAGCACAACGCGCAGATCCTCGGCGGTCTGGGCTACGACGCGCAACAGATCGCACGGCTGCGCGAAGACGGAGCCATCTAAGCTGAAGCGTCGGCAGATATCAGGTACTGACCTCGCCTCTCACCGGTGGAGGTTGTTTGGTCTGCTGCTTCTGCTTGCGTTGCCGATAACGACCCAGGCAAAACCGACGCTGATCTGGCTGCTACGCGACATACCGCCGTTGACGATTCTTGAAGGCCCGAAAAAAGGCCTGGGTGTGATCGATCAGTTGATGCCGCAGTTGATCGCCGGCATGCCGCAATACGACCACACGATGATGCGGGTCAACCGCGCCCGTGGCCTGCAAATGCTGCAGGACAACCCGCTTGCCTGCGATCCGGCGTTGTTGTGGAGCGAGGCCCGTGCGCGGTCGGTCGCCTATTCGATACCGGCCATTCGCGCCGTGAGCAATGGGCTTGTGGTGCGTCGGCCTGATCGCGCTGTGCTTGAGCCTTATTTGATCGCGGGTGAGGTTGATCTTGCGGCGCTGCTGGCCGGTGGCAAACAGCACGTCGGCGTCGTTGCCGAACGCAGTTATGGCGAGTACATCGATAACATTCTGCAGCGGGCGCCCAGCGACGCACTGACCCCACATTACGGCAACGACGCGGTGACCAATTTATTGTCCATGCAGCGTCTTGGCAGGCTGCAAGTGGTTCTGGGTTATTGGCCGGAAATCCGCTATCAGGCCAGACAGGCACTGATTGCAGAAGATGAGCTGACGTTCTATCCGGTCAAGGGCGCCGAAAAATATATCTCCGGGTACATCGCCTGCTCCGGCACAGTGCAAGGGCGCCAAGCCGTCAGCGAAATCAACCAGCTTCTGCGAACCCTGCCCCGCGAACACCTGAACCAGCTTTATGCTCACTGGCTGGATCCGGAACGACAGACTGATTACCTGACCCAGGCCCGAGCTTTTTTCGAACATCAGTCCAGGCAGTAAGCAAACGCCAGACAAAAAGAAACCCCGAGGAGTGGGGAGACAACTCGGGGTTAAACGCGGTCTTCATCAGACCCGTAGCAGCAAGCGACAAGCACCGGAGCACAATGCTTGATCCTGCTGTTACGGAGTCTGACTGACAGGGATGCATGAAGGTTCCCACAAAAAATATTTCATCTTTACAGCACCGGACGCTTGTCCAGAGCCGCATTGCGCAACGCTGCGATGACGCACGGTTCCAGTCGTCCTTCAGCGATCATCACGTCACGGTGGAGGCCGTCCACCACGTCTGTCAGCAAGCGCTTGTCGCTCAACTGGGCATGATTGAATTCACGTTCCACCACAATTGCGCCGCTGCTGTTCTTCAGCGTCACCAGACATTCACCATGGCTGCCGCGAGGGGTCAGCGTCACCTGATACGGGCTCAGAGCCTCACCGAGCAATAGACTGATACTTTCCATCTCGATCTCCACTCAATAGTCCGAAAACACAGTGCCTGGGGCGTGTTCACAATAAATGACCACCGGCCCGAGAAGAAAGTTCTGCCTGTCGCGGCCCAATCTCTCAAGGCCGCGCCTGATAGAGCATGCACGGCGAAGATGACAGAAAAATAACCGCAGGCTTCAGGCCCCGGCGAGTTCCGGCGGTGAGATCAGATAGTTGTCCAGCAGGCCCCTCATCAACACCGCCGAGACCGGCGTTTGCAGACGACCCAGCAGGCGCAGGCGCTCTTGGCGGAGCATCGAGTCGAGGTCATTCAACAGACTCTGCGCGACCGAGCCCAGCAGTATCAGCGCGCGCGCTTCATGGTGCGTCGCAAGGTGGTGGATCAAGGCCAGTCCATCCCCACCTTTGAGTTGCGGATCGCAAATGGCAATATCGACCGCGCCGCGATGCCCCAGTGAACACAAAGCCTGGGCTAACGAAGGAGCGGTCAATACGTCGTAGATGCCGACAGCATTGAGCATCTGGTGCAATGCCATCAGCTGGAAGGGGTTGGGTTCAAGAATCAGGACTTTAAGCGAGCGCATGGGCGACCTCTGAAGCGATCATCGCGGACTCTCACCGCAGTTATCGTTCACTTTAGGGCAGGCGTCTTAAGCCTCCCATCAGAAAAGTAGCCGCGTCTTGCAGGACGTTTCCTTTCTTTATTGAAGACATCGGCACCCGCTCTCGGTCCGGCGTTGAGTGATGTCAGTCCAGCCCCCCAATAAGCCGCGCAATTTACCGTCACCGCTGTAAAACGGCACCGTCCACTGATAGACCTCTCGAGGCCCGCCATTGAACAACAACTGGCGCTTGCTGAAGCGCGACTTGCGGGTTTGCAACTGTGCGACGAACTCGTCATGCAGCATGCGCGCGGTGGCTTCGGGAAACGCATCGACCTCGATCAGCAAACGCCCCTGCATTTGATCCAGCCGCACCGATAGCGCCTCCTCGTAACTGCGATTGCAGATAATCAGGCGTCCTTGCAAATCACGAACGAATACCGGATCGGGCATGGAATCAATCAGGGCGTGCTGAAAGGCCAATTGATCGCCCAACTCCTTTTGCGCTTCGCAGCGTAACTTGATCACGGCCGCCAGACGCCTGTTCCACACCAACGACAGTATTGCGAAAGCGCCGATCACGCCCGTTCCCCAGCATGTCCACTCGATAAACCGCTGCCAGATGGACGGCACAGGCGTCGGCGAAATGCCTTCCAGCCATTTAAGACGAATCGCCCGCAACTCCGCAGCAGGGAAAGCTTCCAGCGCTTTGTTAAGAATACTCAGCAGCTCCGGCATGCCTTTTCGTACAGCCAGGTGATCAGCTTCCCACTTCCCCTCCACCAGGCCCCCGACCTGGAGCATGCCCAACGGATACAATTGCGCACCGATCTCATTTTCTACAGTTGCGTAGGCTTCTCCGCTCTCGACCAGCGCTCGTGCTTCGGCATAGGTCTTCACCGAGCGTATTTCAATCGAGG
Organism: Pseudomonas khorasanensis; assembly: GCF_014268505.2. GTDB lineage: Bacteria > Pseudomonadota > Gammaproteobacteria > Pseudomonadales > Pseudomonadaceae > Aquipseudomonas > Aquipseudomonas khorasanensis. The sequence goes on along the minus strand of NZ_JABWQP020000008.1, from coordinate 207,580 downwards.
GGAAATCGCGCCGAATCATATCCTCCAGCGCATGCCGGGCCGGCAGCACCACGACACGTTTCGCCAACTGATCGAAAGATTCCACCCTGGGCGCGTTGGCATGCCCGACAAATACCCAACCGGCCCCACCGAAGGCGTGGCTGAAATCCAGAAACACCTTGCGATCGTCGCTCATCGCCAACGTCGTACTGATGTCCGCGGCGCCACTCTGCAGTCGCTCGAGCATGTGGTGGGTAGAAAACGATTCCTGATGTTCAAACTGCAGACCGGTCATCGCGCTGATGCGCTTGAGAACGTCGGTGTTCAGACCGCTCCAATGTCCATGTTCGTCCTGGAACAGGTAAAGCGGATATTGCACCGACGCCACCGTCACCTTGGGGTTGTCGAGAATCCATTGTCGCTCGTGCGCGTTCAGCGCCACAGGCTGGATACTCTCTGACGCATCCATGTGTTCCATTGCCATTTGCGCAGCCACGCCGCTGTGTCCCCACCCAAGCACCGCCGACAAAAACAACCAGCCCAGTACCGGTTTCAAAGCTCTGTAAAACAGCATTGCCATTTTCCTTCGTGATCGACTCACCCGTCCTTCATGGGTGATAACCCGAGCAGTGTGGCAGCAGAAACAAAAAAGCCCGTCAGGAGACGGGCTTCAAAATGTGACAGCTTTTGCAGGCTTAAAGCGGCTTGCCGCGGTTGCCATGCTGGCTGACAAAGGCTTGCACGGCTTTCAGGTCGTTTGGCAAAACCGTGCAGCGCTCGTTTCGCTCAAACAAATCAGAAAGATGTGTAGGCAGCTCGAGCGCTTTTCCTACACCCGCCTTCTCCACTGCATCCGGGAATTTCACCGGATGGGCAGTGCCGAGGATCACCATCGGGATGTCCAGGCTGCGACGGCACTCACGCGCGGCCTTCACGCCGATGGCGGTGTGCGGGTCGAGAACTTCACCGGTCTGCTCGTAAACCTCGGCGATGGTTTCGCAGGTCTGCGCATCGTCCACCGCCAGCGAGTCGAAAAGCTTGCGCGCTTCTGTCCAGCGCTCTTGTTCGACGCTGAAACTGCCGTCCTTTTTGAACGAGTCCATCAGCCCGGCAATCGCCGCACCGTTGCGACCGTGCAGGTCGAACAGCAGGCGCTCGAAGTTCGACGAGACCATGATGTCCATCGACGGCGACAACGTCGCGTGCAGGGTTTCCTTGACGTATTGATTGCCGCTCATGAAGCGGTGCAGGATGTCGTTGCGGTTGGTCGCGACGATCAACTGATTGATCGGCAGACCCATGTTGCGCGCCAGGTAGCCAGCGAAGATGTCGCCGAAGTTGCCGGTCGGCACCGAGAACGACACCGAACGCGCCGGGCCACCCAACTGCAAGGCTGCATGGAAGTAGTAAACGATCTGGGCCATGATCCGCGCCCAATTGATAGAGTTCACGGCCACCAGGCGTGTGCCCTTGAGGAAGCTCTGGTCAGCGAAGCTGTTCTTGACCATCTCCTGACAGTCGTCGAAGTTGCCTTCGATGGCGATGTTATGGATGTTCTCGCCGAAAATTGTCGTCATCTGGCGACGCTGCACTTCGGACACACGGTTGTGCGGGTGCAGGATGAAGATGTCGACGTTTTCGCAGTGCTTGCAGCCTTCAATGGCAGCCGAACCGGTATCACCGGACGTGGCACCGACAATCACTACGCGCTCGCCGCGCTTTTCCAGCACGTAATCAAGCAAACGACCGAGCAGTTGCAAGGCGAAGTCCTTGAACGCGAGGGTTGGGCCATGGAACAGCTCCAGCACCCACTCGTTGCCATTCAACTGACGCAGTGGCGCCACGGCGCTGTGCGAGAACACGCCGTAAGTTTCTTCAAGGATCTTTTTGAAATCGGCATCAGGAATGCTGCCGGTCACGAACGGGCGCATCACTCGGAAGGCCAGCTCGTGATACGGCAGGCCGGCCCACGAAGCGATTTCTTCATGGGTGAAGCGTGGCAGGTTTTCCGGAACGTACAGACCGCCGTCGGTGGCAAGACCGGCCAGCAGGACGTCTTCGAAATTCAGGGCCGGGGCCTGGCCGCGAGTACTGATATAACGCATAAGGGCAAACCTTTGGTTTGAGCGGCAAGCCTCAAGCTGCAAGCTGCAAGTAAAAGCCGAACCGCTTTGTCTTGCCGCTTGTAGCTTGCAGCTTGCCGCTGCTGTTAATTCAAATGTTCGACGCGGATCCGGACAACCGGACCGTCGACGCCTGCCAGCGCTTCAAGCGCGGTGATCGCATCGTTGATGCGCTGTTCCACCACGCGGTGGGTCAGCAGAATCATCGGCACCAGACCGTCGTGTTCTTCGACCTCCTTCTGCATGATCGATTCGATATTGATGCCGCGCTCCGACAGGATGCTCGCCACCTGGGCCAGTACACCCGGATGGTCCTTGGCGTGAATGCGCAGGTAATAAGCGCTTTCGCAGGCTTCGATCGGCAGGATCGGATGAGCCGACAGCGAATCCGGCTGGAATGCCAGATGCGGTACACGGTTTTCCGGGTCCGAGGTCATGGCGCGGACCACGTCCACCAGGTCGGCGATCACCGACGAAGCGGTCGGCTCCATGCCGGCGCCGGCACCGTAGAACAGCGTCGAACCCGCCGCGTCACCGTTGACCATTACCGCGTTCATCACGCCGTTGACGTTGGCGATCAGACGATCGGCCGGGATCAACGTCGGGTGTACGCGCAACTCGATGCCGGCGTCAGTGCTGCGCGCGACGCCCAGGTGCTTGATGCGGTAGCCCAACGCTTCGGCGTAATTGACGTCGGCAGTGGTCAGCCTGGTGATGCCTTCGGTGTAAGCCTTGTCGAACTGCAGCGGAATACCGAAGGCAATCGAAGCCAGGATCGTCAGCTTGTGCGCCGCATCGATACCTTCGACGTCGAAGGTCGGGTCGGCTTCGGCATAACCCAGCGCTTGTGCTTCGGCCAGCACGTCTTCGAACGTACGACCTTTCTCACGCATCTCGGTGAGGATGAAGTTGCCAGTGCCGTTGATGATCCCGGCAACCCAGTTGATGCGGTTGGCAGACAGGCCTTCGCGGATCGCCTTGATCACCGGAATGCCACCGGCCACAGCCGCTTCGAACGCGACGATCACGCCTTTCTCGCGTGCCCGGGCGAAAATTTCATTACCGTGAACGGCAATCAGCGCCTTGTTCGCGGTGACCACATGCTTGCCATTCTCGATGGCCTTGAGTACCAGCTCGCGGGCAACGGTGTAGCCGCCCATCAGCTCTATGACGATGTCGATCTCAGGGTTCGTGGCCACTTCGAAGACATCGTTGGTAATCGCAATACCGGTCGTCTGGAACTGAGGCTTTGGCGTGCGCATGGCAATTTGTGCCACTTCGATCCCACGCCCGGCACGACGAGCAATTTCCTCGGCGTTGCGCTGAAGTACGTTGAAGGTACCGCCACCGACGGTCCCTAACCCACAGATGCCTACTTTGACCGGATTCACTGTGAACTCCCCATGAAACGGCCGACGCAGGGTCGGCCGGAAAACAACCGCGTGCTCGCGGTTCTCTATTAATGGCCCGGCGATGTTGCCACCGGACCATGATCGTCAACGGCTGACCGTGACGATGCGAATTACTTCGCGCCCAGCGCCAGTTTGGCGACTTGTGGCGCAGGCTGATAGCCCGGAATGACTTGTCCGTCGGCCAAAACGATGGCCGGTGTGCCGTTCACGCCGATCGACTGACCGAGGGCGAACTGTTTGGAAACCGGGTTCTCGCACTTGGCGGCCTTGATTTCCTTTCCGTCGACCATTTTGTCCATGGCGGCTTTCTTGTCCTTCGAGCACCACACGGCTTGCAGCTGCTCGTCACCCGGCGAATTCAGGCCCTGGCGCGGGAATGCCACGTAGCGCACTTCAATGCCGCGCTTGTTCAGCTCAGGCACTTCGGCATGCAGTTTGTGACAGTACGGGCAGGTGGTGTCGGTGAACACAGTGATGTGCGATTTGGTTTCGCCCACTGCCGGATAAACCACGGTTTCGGCAACGGGAATGGCGTTGACCAGTTTGGAGACGCCCAGGCGTTCGGTCTTCTCGGTCAGGTTGACCGGTTTGCCGTCCTTGAGCTGGAACAGGTAGCCCTGAACGATGTACTGGCCATCGGCACTGGCATACAGAACGCGGCTGCCCTTGAGCTTGACTTCGTACATGCCTGGCAGCGGGCTGGCATTGATGCTTTCGACCGGAACCTCGAGTTCGAGTTTTTCCAGGCTTTGACGAATCGCTTTGTCGGCCGCGTCATCGGCGACGGCAAAGGTGCTGGCCAACGCAATGGCTGCGGCGGCGAAAATCTGGGTCAGACGCATGAGTACTCCTGAGGGCGGGCAAATGGAACGGTCAGAACGCCCGTGAAACACCGGGTCATAACCGTCCATCGTGCAAACCGGCAAAGCCTAACACATAAGGTCACGGTGGCCGAATGCGCCTGACACAAGACACAGAACTGATCTGTAGGAGCTGCCGAAGGCTGCGATCTTTTGATCTTTCTTTTGATTCGAAGAAATCAAAATCAGAATATCGCAGCCTGCGGCCGCTCCTGCCAAGGGGCTTTGTTCAACCTCGGGGATGGTGTTTGGCGTGAAGATCCTGCAGCCGTGCCCGAGCGACATGTGTATAGATCTGGGTCGTGGACAAGTCACTGTGACCGAGCAACATCTGCACCACCCGCAAGTCTGCGCCATGGTTGAGCAGGTGCGTTGCAAAGGCGTGTCGCAAGGTGTGCGGTGACAGCGACTTGCTGATTCCGGCAACCTTGGCCTGATGCTTTATCCGGTGCCAGAATGTCTGCCGCGTCATCTGCTCGCCGCGCAGGCTGGGGAACAGTACATCGCTGGGGCGGCCACCGAGCAATTCGTGGCGAGCATCGCGCATGTAGCGCTCAACCCAGACAATCGCCTCTTCCCCCATCGGCACCAGGCGCTCCTTGCTGCCCTTGCCCATCACTCGCAAGACACCCTGACGCAGATTGACCTGTTCCAGTGTCAAGCTGATCAGCTCAGTTACGCGTAAACCGCAGGCGTACAGCACTTCGAGCATGGCGCGGTCACGCTGACCAATGGCTTCGCTCAGATCAGGCGCCTTCAGCAGCGCTTCGACGTCGGCTTCTGACAACGATTTTGGCAACGGCCTGCCCAGTTGCGGCATGTCGACGCGCAATGTCGGGTCGACACTGATCAGCTTTTCTCGCAGCAGATAGCGATAAAAGCCACGCACGCCGGAGAGAAATCTTGCAGTGGAGCGCGGTTTGTAACCGTGCTCCAGACGCCAGGCCAGATGGTCGAGGATCAACTCACGCCCGGCGTCGATCAGCTCAAGGTTTTTCTCCAGCAGCCAGCCGTTGAACAGCGCCAGATCGCTGCGGTAGGCATCGCGGGTATTGTCCGACAGGCCCTTCTCCAGCCACAAGGCGTCGAGGAATTGATCAATCAGTGGATGGTCGATGGCAGGCATGGGCGCTCAGGTCAGGCAGTCTCGCAGACTGTCTGCAGATGTAGGGTTAACCGTAAGAATGGGCACTAGTGTAGTGAATTACAGGCAACAAAAAAGCAGCCCGTAGGCTGCTTTTTTCTGCATCGGAAGCTGGACTTAAGCCAGTTTTTCCTTGATGCGAGCTGCTTTACCCGACAGGTCGCGCAGGTAGTACAGCTTGGCTTTACGTACGTCACCGCGACGTTTGACAGCCATGCTGTCGATCTGCGGGGAGTAAGTCTGGAAAGTACGCTCTACGCCAACACCGTTGGAGATTTTACGTACGGTGAACGCACTGTTCACGCCGCGGTTACGCTTGGCGATTACAACGCCTTCGAACGCTTGCAGACGGGAACGATCGCCTTCCTTCACTTTCACCTGAACGACAATGGTGTCGCCTGGGGCAAAGGTAGGGATTTCTTTGGTCATCTGCTCTGCTTCGAGTGCAAGGATGATTTTGTTGGTCATGCTGTGCTCCTAAGGTAAATCAACTGATCTACCATCGATACGTTGTTAACTATCGTCCCGCTCGCGGATGTATTCCTCGAGCAGCTTCTTCTCTTCTCCAGAAAGCGAGCGGCTTTCCAGAAGATCGGCGCGTCGTTCATAGGTCCGACCAAGGGACTGCTGTAAACGCCAACGCCGGATATGCGCGTGATTGCCACTTAGCAACACGTCGGGAACACGCTGATCCGCATACACCTCCGGTCGGGTGTAGTGCGGGCAATCCAGCAGACCATCCGTAAAGGAATCTTCCTCAGCGGAATCCGCATGCCCTAAAGCTCCAGGCAGCAGTCGTGTAACCGCATCGATCAGGACCATGGCCGGCAGCTCACCGCCAGACAGTACATAGTCGCCAATCGACCACTCTTCATCGACATGAGCTTCAATAAAACGCTCGTCAATGCCTTCGTAGCGGCCGGCAATCAGGATCAATGCATCCGATTGTGCCAGCTCGCGTACCGCCGACTGAGTCAGCTGACGGCCTTGGGGGGACAGGTAAATAACCTTCGCCGCCTCCCCGGCTGCTGCCTTGGCCTGAGCCAGAGCATCTTCCAGGGGCTTGATCTTCATCACCATGCCCGGACCACCGCCAAACGGGCGATCGTCCACAGTGTGATGCCGATCCGTCGTGTAATCTCGCGGATTCCAACAGGTCAGCTGCAACAGCCCCTGTTTGACCGCACGACTGGTGATGCCGTAGTCGCCGATGGCGGAAAACATCTCGGGAAACAGACTGATCACTTCTACGCGCAAATTAGCCACGTTTAGAAGTCCGCGTCCCAATCCACCTTCATCTCGCCCGCTGCGAGGTCGACGGCCAACACGCATTGCTCGGTATAGGGCAACAGGCGTTCGCGATCATCCAGGCTGCCAGCGCAAGGCTTGACTACCATTACATCATTGGCGCCGGTTTCCAGAAGATGATCGATTTTCCCGAGCAACTGCCCGAGTTGATCAATGACCTTCAGACCTTCCAGCTGGTACCAGTAGTACTCGCCTTCAGTCAATTCAGCGAACATGTTGCGCGGCACACAGATCTCATAACCGGCGAGAAGACGGGCTTCTTCGCGATCATCAAGACCCTTGAGCTTTGCGACCAGGAACTTGTCGTTCCCGCGTCCACTGACCAGCTCGACCTGTTTCACATTGCCTTCGCGTTTGAGCGTCCAGGTTTTGTACTGCAACAGGTTTTCAGTCGGATCAGTAAAGGAATACACCTTCACTTCGCCGCGAACGCCATGAACAGAATAAATTTTGCCAATAACGATCAAATCATCGGCAACAGCAGGCGTCGCGTTCATATTGCTCAGGCCGCAGCCTTTGCAGATTCCTTCAACAACTGAGCAACGCGCTCAGAAGGTTGTGCACCAACGCTCAGCCAGTAGGCAACGCGCTCTTGGTTCACGGACAGACGGATTTCCTGACCACGGGCAACAGGGTTGAAGAAACCAACCTGTTCTTTGTGGGAGCCGTCACGCGGGTTACGCGAGTCGGTTACGGTCAGGTGGTAAAACGGGCGCTTTTTGGAGCCGCCAAGGGCAAGACGGATTGTTAGCATGTGAACATCGTTCCTGTAGTCGGTGCTGCAAATCTAAATGCACAGCGGGCATGGGTGCCCGAAAGGCCGCATATTCTAAGGAATATCCGGACTTTTGCAAATGACTTTTTCCGGCGCCTGTGGCATGCCGTGCAGATTTGCATAGAGAGCCGTCGGTTAAAACGGCCAGTCAGCTCCCGCCAAGTGCGGGTTTGCTGTTGATCCCGCATCCTTGCGGGGCCTGCGCCGGTGCGACGACCGGCGAGATTACAGTGTCCTGCCTCACCCATTTCACTGCCACAAGTGAGCAGAATGGGTGAGACGGGACACCTTACATTTTTGGCATGCCACCGCCGGGCAACATACCGCCCATGCCGCGCATCATTTTCGCCATGCCGCCTTTGGCGGTGAATTTCTTCATCATCTTCTGCATCTGCTTGTGCTGCTTGATCAAGCGGCCGATGTCCTGCACCTGGGTGCCCGAACCCATGGCGATCCGGCGTTTGCGCGAACCGCTGATCAGCTCAGGGTCGCGGCGCTCGGCCGGGGTCATGGAATTGATGATGGCTTCCATCTGCTTGAACTGCTTTTCTGCGGCATTCTGGGCGTTACCCATTTGCGACAGGTTGACGCCGCCGATGCTCGGCAGCTTGTCCATGAGCCCGCCGAGACCGCCCATGTTCTTCATCTGTTGCAGCTGATCACGGAAGTCTTCGAGGTCGAAGCCCTTGCCCTTCTTCAGCTTTTTGGCCAGTTTATCGGCCTTGTCCTTGTCGAGCGTCGCTTCAGCCTGCTCGATCAGGCTGAGCACATCGCCCATGCCGAGGATTCGCGAAGCGATCCGCTCAGGGTGGAACGGATCGAGCGCTTCGCTCTTCTCGCCCATACCGATGAACTTGATTGGCTTGCCGGTGATGGCGCGCACCGACAGCGCAGCACCACCACGGGCGTCGCCGTCGACCTTGGTCAGGATCACACCGGTCAGGGGCAGCGCATCGCCAAAGGCCTTGGCCGTGTTGGCGGCATCCTGACCGGTCATGGCATCGACCACGAACAGCGTCTCGACCGGGTTGATCGCGGCGTGCAATGCCTTGATCTCGCCCATCATCTCTTCGTCGATGTGCAGACGACCGGCAGTGTCGACGATGACCACATCGATGAACTTCAGCTTCGCTTCTTTAATAGCAGCGGTGGCGATGTCGACCGGCTTCTGGCTCAGGTCGGACGGAAAGAACGTCACGCCGATGTCGTTGGCCAGGGTTTCCAGCTGTTTGATCGCCGCCGGACGGTAGACGTCCGCGGACACCACCATGACCGACTTCTTCTTGCGCTCTTTGAGAAAGCGCGCCAGCTTGCCGGCGGTGGTGGTTTTACCAGCACCCTGCAGACCAGCCATCAGAATGACAGCGGGCGGCACGGCGCTCAGGTTCAAATCTTCGTTGGCCGCGCCCATCAGGCTTTCGAGTTCGGCCTGGACGATCTTCACGAACGCCTGGCCCGGCGTCAGGCTGCGCGACACCTCGGTGCCGACGGCGCGTTCCTTGACCGAATTGACGAAGTCCTTGACCACCGGCAGAGCGACGTCGGCTTCGAGCAACGCCATGCGCACTTCGCGCAGGGTGTCTTTGATATTGTCCTCGGTCAGCTTCGCCTTGCCGGTGACATGGCGCAGCGTCTGCGAGAGACGGTCGGTTAAGTTTTCAAACATTGCGCGATCCTTTCAGGCCCTGTACAGACCGGGATAATGGCGGCCCAGACCGGAATCAACATGTGCTCGGCGAGCCTGCGGCGTGGGCAGGTCGCGGATTATAGCGAAGACTGCGGCTGGCGGACACCTCGCCGTCAGCCTGCTGAGTCTTTCGTGCTGTGGCGGTTCTATGCCAAACTCAGCGCCTTTCGGGCTCGCCTAACAGGATTTATGCTCCCCTTGTCACCCAGTTTGCTGACCACCCTCGCCGCCGCCCTGCTCTACGCCGCTGCGACCGTCTATCAAAGCACCCGCCTGGCCACCGGCGCCAAGGCGAACAAACGCCTGCTGGTCAGCCTCGGCGTCTTCGCCGTGCTCGCCCACGGAGCCAGTCTGCTCACGCACCTGTTGACCCCGATCGGCCTGGGCCTGGACTTTTTCAGCGCCTCGAGTCTGATCGCAGCAGCGGTGATTGCCCTTACGCTGCTCGCCTGCTCGCGGATACCCGTGGAAAACCTGCTGGTGCTGTTGTTCCCGCTGGGCGCCATCACGGTGCTGCTGGCGCAGTTTGCTCCGACCGGCACGGTGCAGATCATTGATGAAGAGCCGGGCATCCTCGCCCACATTCTTTTATCGATCCTCGCCTACGGCATGTTCACCATCGCCGTGTTCCAGGCTTTGCTGCTATTGGTTCAAGACCACCAGCTCAAGCACAAGCACCCGTCCGGCCTGATCAAGAACTTTCCGCCACTGCAAACCATGGAAAGCCTTCTGTTCGGCTTTCTCTGGGCCGGCTGGACCTTGCTGTCGCTGTCGCTGATTTCCGGCTGGCTGTTTGTCGAGAACCTGTTTGCCCAGCATCTGGTGCATAAAACCCTGCTGGCGTGCCTCGCCTGGATCGTGTTCAGCGTACTGCTGTGGGGCCGCAATCGTCTTGGCTGGCGCGGCCACAAGGCGATTCGCTGGACGCTTGCCGGTTTCTGCCTGCTGATGCTGGCGTATTTCGGCAGCAAGCTGGTTCGCGAATACATTCTGCACATCTGACAGGCGGCTAAAATGGACGCTTTGCCCTTAGGGCCGATGCTTGCGGTATTTGTCCTGCTGATTTTATGGTCGGGGCTGTTTACTGCCGTCGAAATCGCACAGCAGCATTTGCTCGCACAACGCACCGCCTCGCGCGCCAGCGATAAACCGCTGGCAAAGCTGAGCTTCCCGCTCGACAGCCTGATCCTCTGCAACACGCTGTGCCGGGCGCTGGCGGTGATCATCGCAACGCTGCTGGCGATTTTCCTTTGTGAAGAAAACGGCCCGTGGGCAGCGTGCCTCGGTGCAGGCGCGATCCTCTTGGTGTTTGCCGATTATTTCCCGCGCGCCATTGCCCGACGCTATCCCGATGCCGTGTTGGCTTTCGGCAACTCACTGCTGGCCGTGCCGCTGAAGATCGTCTACCCGTTTGCCTGGATCTTCAGCCGCGTCAGTGGCTTGCTGATGAGCCCACTCGTGCGTAAGGCTCAGGTGGTCCGCCAGAGTGAAGATGACCTGCCGCCCGACCATCACGATGGCCCGGAGCATCCGGTCCACGCCCACCCGGTGTCGGGTATCCACGCGCTGGACAAGATCACGGTCAACGATATCCTGGTGCCGCGCAGCGATGTCGACGGCATCAACCTCGATGACCCGATCGAAGCGATCATCGAGCAACTGCGCGTCAACAAGCGTACCCGCCTCCCGGTATTTCACAGCGATATCAATCAGGTCGAAGCGGTACTCAACACCCGACAGATCGGCCATCTGCTCGACAGCGGCGGACTGACTCGTGAAGCCCTGCTCGCCGCCAGTTACGAGCCGTACTTTGTGCCGGAAAGCACGCCGCTGCAGCTGCAGCTGCTGAACTTCCACAAGCAGCAGCGTCGCCTGGGCATGGTGGTCGATGAGTATGGCGAAGTACTCGGCATCGTCACCCTGGAAGACATTCTCGAAGAAATCGTCGGCGAATTCGAAAGCGAGCACAGCCTCGATAATCCGCACATCCATCCACAGGCCGACGGGCGCATGGTGATCGATGGCGCCGCCTCGATCCGCGATCTGAACAAATGCCTGGGCTGGCATCTCCCGAGCGACGGGCCGAAAACCCTCAACGGGTTGGTGACCGAAGCGCTGGAGACGATTCCCGAGAGCGCGGTGTGCCTGAAGATCGGCCGCTATCGCCTGGAAATTCTCGAGACCGAGGACAACCGGGTGAGCAAGGTGATGATCTGGCATACGAGCTCAGTGCCCGCCAAAGTCTGAGCTTGGTGGCGAGGGAGCTTGCTCCCGCCCGGGCGCGCAGCGACCGCCAAATAATGGCAGCGCATCAATTACTGGGGGCTGCTTCGCAACCCAGCGGGAGCAAGCTCCCTCGCCACAGGGTATCGGTCGACTTCAGATTTCCGTTGCGCTTACATCCCCCCTTGTTTGATCGTTAGCCCCCTTCCTATAATCGAGGCGCTTACCCAAGCGCCGTCGATCCCTGTGCTTACCCGGCACTTCACGGATCCCGACTGTTTCCGCTGCAAACCGACGACTGTTCCTACTCGAAACAGCGCTCGCGCCCTACCCCACATCCCTGGGTGTTCAACCATAATAATTCGCTCCATTGGAGCTCATGACTGTCAGGGATCACCGCATGACGACCAGTACCGCTTACAGCGAAACCGCGCCTGCCCAGCCGACCAACTCCGCCACTCGCGTGGCGACGGCAAGTTTTATCGGCACCGCCATCGAATTCTACGATTTCTACGTCTACGCCACCGCCGCCGCGCTGGTGATCGGGCCGGTGTTCTTTCCGCAGACCTCGGGCACGGCGCAGATGCTTTCGGCATTTCTCACCTTTGGTATCGCCTTCCTCGCCCGACCGCTGGGCTCGGCCTTGTTTGGCCACTTCGGCGACCGCATCGGCCGAAAATCAACACTGGTCGCGTCGCTGTTGCTGATGGGCGTGTGTACAACCCTGATTGGCGTATTGCCGGGTTACGACAGCATTGGCGCCTGGGCACCGATTCTTCTGTGTGTGCTGCGCTTCGGGCAGGGGTTGGGTCTGGGGGGCGAATGGGGGGGTGCCGCGTTGCTGGCCACGGAAAACGCACCAAAGGGCAAACGCGCCTGGTTCGGCATGTTCCCGCAACTCGGCCCTTCGATCGGTTTTCTGGCCGCCAACGGTTTGTTCCTGGCCCTGGCCATGACCCTCGATGACGAGCAATTCCGTAGCTGGGGCTGGAGGATTCCGTTCCTGCTCAGCGCCGCGCTGGTGATGGTCGGCCTGTATGTGCGCCTGAAACTCCATGAAACCCCGGTATTCGCCAATGCTGTCGCTCGTCAGGAACGAGTGAAAGTGCCGCTGGTCGAGCTCTTCACCCAGTACTGGGTACCTACGCTGTTGGGGGCTGCGGCGATGGTGGTGTGCTATGCGCTGTTCTATATCTCGACGGTGTTTTCACTGAGCTACGGCGTCTCGACGCTGGGCTATAGCCGTGAAACCTTCCTCGGCCTGCTATGCTTTGCGGTGTTGTTCATGGCGGCTGCCACGCCGCTGTCCGCATGGGCGAGCGACCGTTACGGGCGCAAACCGGTGCTGATTATCGGTGGCGTACTGGCGGTGTTGTCCGGGTTTCTGATGGAGCCGTTGCTGACTCAGGGCTCGACCTGGGGCGTCGCGCTGTTCCTGTGCATAGAATTGTTCTTGATGGGCGTGACGTTCGCACCGATGGGCGCGCTATTGCCAGAGCTGTTCCCGACCCATGTGCGGTATACCGGCGCATCGGCGGCCTACAACCTGGGCGGCATTGTCGGTGCCTCGGCGGCGCCGTTCTTCGCCCAGAAACTGGTGGCGATGGGAGGTTTGAGCTATGTCGGCGGGTATGTTTCGGTGGCGGCGGTGCTGAGTTTGATTGCGGTGCTGTGTCTGAAGGAGACGCGCAATAACGATCTGAATCAGGTTACCTGACAGATCGCTATCGCGGGCAAGCCCGCTCCCACAGGGAAAGCGTTCCAGATGTGGGAGCGAGCCTGCTCGCGAATGGATGCCGCGGCTCGGTTTACAGCTCTACAACAACCGCCTGCGATGCACGAGTCGCCTTCGCACGAGCGGCCTCGATCGACTCATCCCGCGCCAGCGCCACGCCCATGCGGCGTTGGCCGTTGACCTCAGGCTTGCCGAACAGACGCAGCGCAGTGTCCGGCTCGCTCAACGCAGCACCTAGATTGGCAAATGCGGTCTGGGTCGATTGCCCCTCCACCAGGATCACCGCCGAAGCCGATGGTCCGAATTGACGAATCAGCGGTACCGGCAGCCCCAGAATCGCCCGAGCGTGCAGGGCGAACTGCGACAGATCCTGAGAAATCAGTGTCACCAGACCGGTGTCATGCGGCCGCGGCGACACCTCACTGAACCACACCTGATCGCCCTTGATGAACAGCTCAACGCCGAACAGGCCGCGACCGCCCAGCGCTTCGGTGACGGCTTTGGCCACGCGCTCCGACTCAGCCAGCGCAACCGGGCTCATGGTCTGTGGCTGCCAGGATTCCTGATAGTCGCCCTTTTCCTGACGGTGGCCGACCGGCGCACAGAAGGTGGTGCCGCCAACGTGGCGTACGGTCAACAACGTGATTTCGTAGTCGAAATCGATGAACCCTTCGATGATCACCCGACCTTTGCCGGCGCGACCGCCCTCTTGGGCGTAATCCCAGGCCTTTTGCACGTCATCAGCGCTGCGCAGCAGGCTCTGGCCCTTGCCCGACGAACTCATCACTGGCTTGACCACGCACGGGAACCCCAGATCCTCAACGGCTTTGCTGTAATCCTCGAAGGTGTCGGCGAAGTGGTAAGGAGAGGTCGGCAGGTCCAGCTCTTCAGCGGCCAGACGACGGATGCCTTCGCGGTTCATGGTCAGTTGAGCTGCGCGGGCGGTCGGGATCACGGTGAAGCCTTCGGCTTCCAGCTCGACCAGCGTGGCGGTGGCGATGGCTTCGATTTCCGGCACGATGAAGTGCGGCTTCTCGGCCTCGATCACGGCGCGCAGGGCGGCGCCATCGAGCATGTTGATCACGTGGCTGCGATGAGCAACTTGCATGGCCGGAGCGTTGGCGTAGCGGTCAACGGCAATCACTTCGACGCCCAGACGCTGCAGTTCGATTACCACTTCCTTGCCCAACTCACCACAGCCACACAGCAATACGCGGGTCGCGGTTGGCGACAATGGAGTTCCGATACGGGTCATCTCAGGTCCTCAAAGAAGCGGATCATCGAGGAAAGCGTCGCCAGGCGCACTTTCCATGGGGAGAAAGCGCGGCATTTTACATGAACCCGAGGGTTTGGCTTCAGCTGGCGACAGCCTGTTTGCGATCACGCCATGCCATGATCAGCCAGACGGCCGTGACGCCGGCGAACTTCGAGGCCAGCGCGGTGATGATTACCGGAGGTGTCAGCGCGTCGATCATGCCGAAAAAGATGAAAGTATCGAGAGGGATGCTCAGCGCCGAACTGATCCACAAGCGATCGCGCAAGGGTCGCCTGGTAATGCTGAACACCAGCCAATCGATGCACTCGGACACGGCGAACGCGGTGGCGCTGGCCAGCGCAATGGAAGGGTCGGAGGTGACATACGACAGCACCAGCGCGGCCAGCATCGCGACGATCGCGCCGTGGCCGAAACGTGTTTGCACCATGTCGCGCAGCACGAACACGAGACCACCCCAGGCCGACCAGATGATATCCAGGTGGGGCGCCGTGGAGAAGGCAAAGTTGATCAGCACGACGCTGCTGATGTAGGCGATGAGGAAAATCATGGAGGAGGCCTGTCGAATTGGCGCACAGATTACTCGAGTGTCCTGAAAAGCAAAATCTATTGGCTCGGCGTCTTGCCAATCATCCAGACTAATCCACTCGCCTTCGCCCGCTCATGACACAACCCCAGTACAACCCGGCGCTCTTCATTGGTCATGCGGCTCCAGCGCGTGATCTCCTCGACCGTGCGCTGACATCCGGTGCAGATATCTGCCTCATCCAGCGCACAGATGCTCACGCACGGCGAGGCGACGGGGCGTTCAGTCGGAGTCATTCTTCCTGCTCTTCCAGATCGCGCGCGTAACGCTGCGAGTTATGCACGTAATGTGCGGCACTGGCTTCGAGCATTTTCTTCTGCGGCTCCGTCAACTCGCGGACGACTTTGCCCGGCGAGCCCATCACCAGCGAACCATCCGGGATGTCCTTGCCTTCGCCGATCAGCGAATTGGCGCCGATGATGCAGTTCTTGCCGATCTTCGCGCCGTTGAGGATCACGGCATTGATACCGATCAGGCTGTAATCACCGACCGTGCAACCGTGAAGCATCGCGTTGTGGCCGATGGTCACGCCGGTGCCGATCGTCAGCGGATAACCCATGTCGGTGTGCATCACGGTTCCGTCCTGAACGTTACTGTTCTTGCCGATCAGGATCAGTTCATTGTCGCCACGCAGCACGGCGTTGAACCAGACGTTGGCGCCCTCTTCCAGCCGAACCTTGCCGACCAGCACGGCATTGGGGGCGACCCAGCTCTGTGGATGAGTGTCGACACGGGCGTCGCCCAGGCGGTATTTCATCTTGTTTTCCTCAGGGCAAACGGTGACAAGCCATTCGATTGATGGCTTCAGGTGTCGATAAAGCGTTTCGGCGGCCGATGCAGGCTGATTTTGGCGTCATAGAGCAGGTTGATCAACTCGACGATCATGATCGCCGTGAGTCCCCAGATCTTGTATTCGCCGAAGCGATAGCTTGGCACGTACCAACTGCGGCCCTGATAATCGATGCGGTGGGTATGTTCACGCGGGTCTTTGCGGAAGAATTCCAGCGGAACGCTGAAGACAGCGGCGATTTCGGCATCGTTTGGCTGGTATTCAACGAAGTCGGGGATCACGCCGACATAGGGCGTTACCTTGATGCCATGCAGGGAGATCAAGGGACTGAGCGGACCGATGACTTCGACAAGGCCTGGCGGCAGGCCGATCTCTTCCTCGGCTTCACGCAGCGCGGTGAAGATCAGATCAGGGTCTTCAGGATCGCGCCGCCCACCGGGGAAAGCGACTTCGCCACCATGAGTCGAGAGCCCGCTGGCACGCAGGGTCAGGACCAATTCTGGTTCGTCACCGCGGGTGATCGGCACCAGGACGGCGGCCTCGGGGAACCGTGCGTCGGTCTCCAGCGTGCGCGGTGTGTGGTTGCTTACCCTATGCAGTAGCTCGTCCAGCATGAGTGTTCTCGATCTGTGCCTTACTCCGCATCATGCACCAATCAAAGCGAGCACCCAAGCCCCCGAAACCCGTCATGTCGCGAAACGACAACTTGCCGACCGCCCCTGCTGCACGCCAAGATAGGCGCAGCATTCAGGAACCCCAGCATGAAATTTTGCAGCCACTGCGGTAACCCGGTCACCCAGCGCATTCCCGAAGGCGATTCGCGGCTGCGATTTGTCTGCGACAGCTGTCAGACCATTCACTACCAGAACCCCAATATCGTCGCCGGTTGCGTGCCGACCTGGGGCACCAAAGTGTTGCTCTGCCGCCGTGCCATCGAGCCGCGCTTCGGATACTGGACCTTGCCCGCCGGCTTCATGGAGAACGGCGAGACCATCGAACAGGCCGCCGTCCGCGAAACTGCCGAAGAAGCCTGCGCCCGAGTGCGCAACCTGAGCATCTATACGCTGATCGACGTGCCGCACATCAGTCAGGTGCATGTGTTCTTTCGCGCCGAGCTCGCCGATGTGGATTTCGCCGCAGGCCCTGAGAGCCTTGAAGTGCAGCTATTCGACGAAGCGGACATCCCCTGGGACGAACTCGCTTTCCGTACGGTAGGGCGTACCCTAGAATATTTCTTCGCTGATCGGCGTGCCGATGTGTATCCGGTCCGGTCCGAGTCGATACCGCCGCTGGTGCAGCCGGTCATCACCTGACAGCCGCACGACAGGCATTAAAAAAAGATCAAAAGATCGTCCGAACGCGGCCCGAACCTTCGGCAGCTACTACAATTTTGTGTCGTCCCTGGGGAATCGTTTCAATGCGCTGGTTGCTTGCCCTGCTTTGCCTGTCGTTCATCAGCGTTTCGCAAGCGTCATTCGTGACCACGGTGACGCCATCGAATACTCCGCTTATCGAAAAAGTCCTGGTGCTCAAGTCGATCCATCAACTGCAGTTGATCGCCGACGGCAAGCCGCTCAAGACCTATCGCATTTCCTTGGGCAAGGGCGCGAAAAAAGGGCCAAAGCTGATCGAGGGCGATAAGCGCACGCCGGAAGGGTTCTATTGGATCGACTGGCGCAAGACCAGCGAGAAATTCAACCTGTCGATGCACATTTCTTACCCGAACATCAGCGATGCCGCTCGTGCACGCCGTGAAGGCGTGGAACCCGGCGGCATGATCATGATTCACGGCACGCCGGACTCCGAAGACAATCCGGAGCAACTGTTCCACACCCTGGACTGGACCGACGGCTGCATCGCCATGCGCAACGTCGACATGCGCGAAGTATGGAATCTGGTGCCGGACGGCACGATGATTGAGATCCGCCCCTAATCCCTGACCACTGGTCACCTGCAAAAAAATAAATCAAAAGATCGCAGCCTGCGGCAGCTCCTACACGGGTGATACCACTCCCGATTGTAGGCGCTGCCGCAGACTGCGATCTTTTGCGTTGCACAGCCGACGTCTAATACCACTTCAAACCAGCCCTTCTGCAACCCTCGATTTCATTGGCCTGATGGCGATTTCACCGCGTTGACATGGTATTCAAGTGGTATTAGCTTCTGCCCCACAAGCGAGCCACAACAATCCTATACTCGCGGCGGAAACGGCCTACATGAACGACCTCCAAACCCTACGTCCCGACGACTCCCAGCCGACGCCGCTGTACCTGCAACTGGCGCGCAATCTGGAAGCGGCGATCCATTCCGGCCAATGGAAAGCTGAACAGGCGATGCCGTCGGAGCGCAATCTCAGCGACCAGCTCGGGATCTCGCGCGTCACTGCGCGCAAGGCACTGGAAGTCTTGCTCGATCAAGGTCTGATCCGCCGCCTGCAAGGTTCCGGCACGTTCATTACACCGCGTCTGGAACAACCGCTGTCGCGCCTGTCAGGTTTCAGCGAAATGCTGCGTCTCAAGGGCTTCGTGCCCAGCTCGCAGTGGCTGGAGCGGGACATCACCCTGCCAACCCACGAAGAACTGATCCGCCTCGGCCTGTCGCCAAACGACAAGGTGGCGCGCATGAAACGCCTGCGCAAAGCCGACGACACCGTCATGGCCATCGAGATGAGCACCCTGCCCGCCTCGATCATGCCCAAGCCGCAAGCGGTGGGCGATTCTCTGTACGAATACCTCGACGGTATCGGCAAACCCATCGTCCGCGCCTTGCAGCACATCCAGGCCATCAACGCCTCGGACGAATTTGCCGCGCTGGTCGGTATCGCCCCCGGCACCGCCATGTTGCTGATGACCCGGGTCGGCTATCTGGAAGACAACACGCCAATCGAAGTCACCGACACCTATTGCCGCAACGACTATTACGACTTTGTTGCAGAGCTGCGTCGGTAGGCAGCCACAAGCGAGAACCGAAAATGTCCGAAGACAACATCCTCACCGCCAGCGGCTGGGTTCGCGGCCGGCTGATTCACGAACACGGCAAGGTCGTGTCGATCGAAGGCGTGCCCTGCGATCCGGCCGGCAACGATCTGCCATATCTGCTGCCGGGCTTCATCGACCTGCACGTTCATGGCGGCGGCGGTAAAGACATCATGGAAGGCGCCGACGCCTTCGAAACCATCACCCGAACCCATGTGCGTTTCGGCACCACATCGCTGCTGGCCACGACCATGACCGCGCCGAGTGCCGAGATCTCCAGCGTGCTGAAGGACGTAGGCGAATTCTGCGAACAGCGTCCGAAAGGCACCGCGCGGGTTCTCGGCGTGCACCTGGAAGGTCCGTACATCAACCCCGGAAAACTCGGCGCCCAACCGAACTTCGCCCACACCGCGTTGATGGCCGAAGTCGAAGACTATCTGGCGCTGGCGCCGATCCGCGTCATTACCATCGCTCCGGAAATCGCCGGTCACGCTGGGTTGATCCGTGAACTGAGCAGCCGTGGCATCCGCATGCAAATCGGCCACACCCTGGGCAGCTACGAAGAAGGCGTTGCGGCACTGGATGCCGGAGCGACCAGTTTCACGCACCTCTATAACGCGATGAGCCCGCTGCATCACCGCGAGCCGGGCATCGTCGGGGCGGCGCTGGCTCATGCGAAATTTGCCGAACTGATTCCCGATCTGCTGCATGTCCATCCGGGTGCAATCCGCGTGGCCCTGCGCTCGATCCCGTGCCTGTATTGCGTCACCGATTCCACCGCCGCCGCCGGCATGCCCGACGGTGAATACAAGCTCGGCAGCCACACCGTGACCAAATGCCTGGGCGGCGTGCGCTTGCCCGACGGCACATTGGCCGGCAGCACCCTGACCATGGATCAGGCCCTGCGTAATCTGGTGAAGATCGGTCTGCCGATCGCCGAGGCTTCGCAACGGCTGTCGCAATTTCCCGCCGATTACCTCGGCATCAACGAACGTGGGCGCCTCGCCCCCGGCGCCTGGGCCGACTGCGTGCGGCTGGATCGCTCACTCACACTGACCGCCGTCATGGTCGAAGGAGAAGACATTGACTTCAAAAATGCTTGAAGAGGCGCTGTCCTCTTTCGAGGCCGTGCAAGCCCAACTGCAGCAGCTCGATCCACAAATAATCGAGATCGCCGGTCGCCTGCGCCGCCAGCCACCGCAGGTTGCAATGACCGTGGCGCGGGGCAGTTCCGACCATGCGGCGAGCTACTTCGCCTACCTGACCATGCAACATCTGGGCGTGCCGGTGGCGTCGTTGCCGATGTCGGTGGTGACCATGCAACAGGCGCCGCTGAAGGTCAGCGGTCAGGTGGCATTTGCGTTTTCGCAATCGGGCCAGAGCCCGGATCTGGTCAACAGCCTGCGCTTGTTGCGCAAGCGTGGCGCGCTCAGTGTGTCGATGGTCAACGCCGCCGACTCGCCACTGGAGGCGGCATGTGAATTCAGCGTACCGCTGCTGGCCGGTACCGAAAGCAGCGTCGCCGCGACCAAAAGTTTTATTGCCACGCTCAGCGCCAGCGCCCGTCTGATTGCGCACTGGAAAGAAGACGGCGAACTGCTCGAAGCCGGCAACGCGCTGCCCGAAGGCTTGCGCGACGCGGCAAAACAGGACTGGAGCGTGGCCATCGAGGCCCTGCGCGACTGCGAACGCCTGATGGTCATCGGCCGTGGCGCAGGCTTTGCCATCGCTCAGGAAGCGGCGCTGAAATTCAAGGAAACCTCGGCGATTCAGGCCGAAGCCTTCAGCAGCGCCGAAGTCCGTCACGGCCCGATGGCGCTGATCGATGAACACTATCCGCTCCTGGTCTTCGCTCCACGCGGCGCCGAACAGGCCGGGCTGCTGAGCCTGGCGGCAGAAATGCGCCAGCGCGGCGCCCGCGTCTTGCTCGCTGCGCCGGACGATGTCACTGAACGCGACCTGACCCTGACCCGCGCCGAGCACCCGGCTCTCGATCCGATCCTGGCCATCCAGAGCTTCTACGTGATGGCCGCGGGTCTCGCCGTTGCCCGCGGCATGGACCCGGATCAGCCGCGCCATCTGAGCAAAGTAACTCGCACGCATTAAGCCCGACTGACTGCACACCTGATGAGACCCAGCCATGCCCGACAACAATAAAGAGCTGACCCTCAGCGCCCCGCTCAGCGGCCCGGTGCTCACGCTTGCCAAGGTGCCGGACGCGGTGTTTGCCAGCGGCGCAATGGGCGATGGCATTGCCATCGATCCCATCAACGACACGCTGTATTCGCCCTGCGCCGGCGTGATCATCCACGTCGCACGCAGCAGCCACGCCGTCACCGTACGCGCCGACAACGGCGCGGAAATCCTCCTGCATCTGGGCCTCGACACCGTTGAGCTCAACGGCGAAGGTTTCGCGATGCTGGTCAAGGAAGGTGACCGCGTCAGCCAGAGCCAGCCGCTGTTGCGCTACGACCTCGACAAAGTCGGTCAGCAGTGCAAAAGCCTGATCAGTCTGTTGATTCTGACTAACAGTGCGGACTTTCATCTGCGCCCGATCACGCTCAAAGCGGTGAAAGTCGGCGAGCCGTTGCTGCACATCGTCGCCCGCAACGCTGAGGCGGCGAATGCCGAAGCTGTCGCCGGTCCCGAGATTCATGGCCAGGTGCGCGTGGCTCATCGCGGCGGTTTGCACGCACGCCCCGCCGCGCTGATTCGCCAGACGGCACAAGGCTTCAAAAGCCAGGCGCATCTGCACTTCGCCGGCAAATCCGCACCGTGCAACAGCCTGATCGGATTGATGGGGCTCGCGGTTGGCGAGCAGGATGAAGTGCAGGTCAGCTGTCAGGGGCCGGATGCCGAGGCTGCGTTGCAAGCGCTGCTTGCAGCGTTGGCTACCGCGCTGCCCGATGATCATCACGCTGCGGCGCCGGTCTGCGTTGCAGCACCAGAACGGCCTGTCGAGGCCGGCACGCTGCACGGCGTTTGCGCAGCGCCGGGACTGGTCGGTGGGCCACTGTTTCGCTTGAGCACGATCAGTCTGCCGACGGACGCTGGCAACAATGATCCCCTTGAGCAAATGCCTGCACTCGAAGCGGCGTTGAATCATGTGCGTTGCGAAAT
Organism: Pseudomonas khorasanensis; assembly: GCF_014268505.2. Lineage (GTDB taxonomy): Bacteria > Pseudomonadota > Gammaproteobacteria > Pseudomonadales > Pseudomonadaceae > Aquipseudomonas > Aquipseudomonas khorasanensis. The sequence goes on along the minus strand of NZ_JABWQP020000008.1, from coordinate 185,590 downwards.
CGACGGCACGCTCACCCAGGCAAAAAAGCAGAAAAACGCCGATGAAGAAGCAATCTTCGCCGCGCATCTTGCATTGCTCGAAGATCCGGCCCTGCTCGACGCCGCCCGGCAATCCATCGCCCAAGGCACCGCCGCGACCCACGCCTGGAATCAATCGATCGAGGCGCAATGCACCGTGCTGCAAGATACCGGCAGTGCGCTGCTGGCCGAGCGCGCCAACGACCTGCGCGACCTCAAGCAACGCGTATTGCGCGCCCTGCTTGGCGAGGCCTGGCATTACGATGTACCAGCCGGCGCCATCGTCGCTGCGCATGAACTGACCCCGTCGGATCTGCTGCAACTCAGCGCGCAGGGAGTCGCCGGGTTGTGCATGGCCGAGGGCGGCGCAACGTCGCACGTGGCGATCCTGGCGCGCGGCAAAGGTCTGCCGTGCCTCGTTGCCCTGGGCTCGGCATTACTCGATCAGCCGCAAGGTCACGCGGTGGTGCTCGATGCTGACGGTGGTCGCCTCGAACTGACGCCAAATGACGAGCGTCTGGCCGAGGTCAATCAAGCGCAAATAGATCGCCAACAACGGCGCGATGCACAGCAAGCCAACGCTCATCTGCCTGCCGAAACCCGCAATGGCGTGGCCATTGAAGTCGTCGCCAATGTCGCCTCAAGCCATGAAGCGGCGGACGCTTTTGCCAACGGTGCCGATGGCGTCGGCCTGTTGCGCACGGAGTTTCTGTTCGTCGACCGCCAGACTGCGCCGGACGTCGAAGAGCAGCGCCTCGCCTATCAAGGCGTGCTCGATGCCATGGGTGAAAAATCAGTGATCATCCGCACCATCGACGTCGGTGGCGACAAACAGCTCGACTACCTGCCGCTGCCCGCCGAAGCCAACCCAGTGCTCGGCCTGCGCGGCATTCGTCTGGCCCAGGCGCGACCGGAAATCCTCGATCAGCAACTGCGCGCGCTGCTGCAAATCCGCCCGCTTCAACGTTGCCGGATCCTGTTGCCGATGGTCACCGAAGTCGGCGAACTGCTGCAGATTCGCCAGCGCGTCGAAGCCCTGTGCCTTCAGCTCGGCATTGCTCAGCGTCCGGAAATCGGCGTGATGATCGAGGTCCCCGCCGCCGCGCTGCAAGCCGAGCAACTGGCCGAACACGCCGACTTTCTCTCGATCGGTACCAACGATCTCTCGCAATACACCCTGGCCATGGACCGCGACCACGCAGGTCTGGCCGCGCGGGTCGACGCCTTGCACCCGGCGCTGCTGCGACTGATCGCCATGACTTGCGAAGGCGCGGCGGTGCACAAGCGCTGGGTCGGCGTCTGCGGCGCCCTCGCCTCCGACCCGCTGGCGACGCCGGTGCTGATCGGCCTGGGCGTGACCGAACTGTCGGTGAGCCCGGTGCAGATCGGTGAAATCAAGGACCGCGTGCGCCAGTTGCACGAAGCCGAATGCCAGCGCCTCGCCCGCGACCTGCTCAAGCTGAGCAGCGCCGCAGCGGTGCGTGAGGCCTGTCATCAACATTGGCCACTGCGCTAACAAAAACAACAAGGACAAACGCCATGTATCAACTCTTCATCGAAGGCCTGCAACGCCTCGGCCGCGCACTGATGCTGCCCATCGCGATTCTGCCGATTGCCGGTCTGCTGCTGCGCCTGGGCGACACCGACCTGCTCGACATCGCGATCATTCACGACGCCGGCCAAGTGATCTTTGCCAACCTGGCGATGATTTTCGCCATCGGCATCGCCGTCGGTTTCGCCAAGGACAACAATGGCACCGCCGGCCTGGCCGGGGTCATCGGATACCTGGTGATGATCTCGACCCTCAAGGTGCTCGACTCGACCATCAACATGGGCATGCTCGCCGGGATCGTCAGCGGCCTGATGGCCGGCGCGCTGTACAACCGCTTCAAGGACATCAAGCTGCCGGAGTACCTGGCGTTCTTCGGCGGCCGGCGTTTCGTGCCGATCGTCACCGGCTTCGCAGCGGTCGGGCTGGGCGTGGTCTTCGGCTACATCTGGCCGCCGATCCAACACGGCATCAACGCCTTCGGCGCGCTGATGATGGAAAGCGGCAGCCTCGGCGCGTTCGTCTTCGGCGTGTTCAATCGTCTGCTGATCGTCACCGGGCTGCACCACATCCTCAACAACATGGCGTGGTTCGTGTTCGGCAACTTCACTGACCCGACTACGGGTGCGTTGGTGACCGGAGACCTGTCGCGCTACTTCGCCGGCGATCCAAAGGGCGGCCAGTTCATGACCGGCATGTTCCCGATGATGATCTTCGGCCTGCCCGCTGCCTGCCTGGCGATGTATCGCAACGCCCTGCCGGAACGGCGCAAGGTCATGGGCGGGATATTCCTGTCGATGGCGCTGACCTCATTTCTGACCGGCGTGACCGAGCCGATCGAATTCGCCTTTATGTTTCTCGCGCCGTTGTTGTACCTGCTGCATGCATTGCTGACCGGACTGTCGATGGCGATTACCAATGGCTTGGACATCCATCTGGGTTTCACTTTCTCGGGCGGTTTCATCGATATGATCCTCGGCTGGGGCAAGTCCACCAATGGCTGGCTGGTGATTCCGGTGGGCCTCGCCTATGCAGTGATCTATTACCTGGTTTTCGACTTCTGTATCCGTCGTTTCAACCTGAAGACACCGGGGCGTGAGGACGTGGCGACGGCGCAGAAAGCGGTTTTTGCGGAGAACGAACGTGCCGGGGCTTACATCAAGGCCCTCGGTGGCGCGGAGAATCTGCTCACCGTGGGCGCCTGCACCACGCGGTTGCGGCTGGAGATGGTCGATCGCAACAAGGCCTCCGATGCTGATCTGAAAGCGCTGGGTGCGATGGCCGTTGTGCGCCCCGGCAAGGGCGGGAGTCTGCAAGTGGTGGTCGGGCCGCTGGCGGACAGCATCGCTGACGAAATTCGCCTGGCGATGCCGGCATTGGGGCGTGCGGTGCTTGCTGAATCCGCTGCAATTGTCGACGAGCCAAAAGCGCTGGTGATCGCGGCTTCGCAAGCGCAGCAATGGTTGAAAGCGTTGGGCGGCGGCGACAATGTGCTGCAACTCGATTGCATTGCCATGAGCCGGATCCGCTTGCAGTTGGCGGATGGCAAAGCGTTGTCCGAAGCGCAGTTAATGGCGCTGGGTTGCAAGGGCGTCAGCCAGTTGGAGGGTGGCGTCTGGCACCTGTTGGTGGGCGACAAGGCTGCCAGTTTGAGCGGAGCACTTTTGGCACTGGTCAAACGCAGCGAAGTCAGCGCCAAGGCCTGACCTGGAGCTCCTACACGGGAATGACGACACCTCAATAATTCGTCGGCTGTCAGGCTGCCTTCGCGAGCAGGCTCGCTCCCACAAGAGTAAAGCAAAGCAAAGCAAAATCAGCCTGGCCCCACGCGGCGAAGCCGCCCCGCTCAGACAATGAGCGTTAGCTCGAGTACCGCTTGATCCTGATCGCAGCGACCGTTTGGCGCAGCCAAACACATCGAAAGGAGGTGCAGCGAAACAAACCGGCGGCGATGCGCCCGGATCGATTCCGGAACGAAGGAACCCCGAGCTCCAGCGAGCGGGCCGAACGTTGGGGCACAGACCTTTGCTTCCTTTGGGCCGTTAAATGAGTCAGGCAAGAAACCGTGGCCAACAAAAAACCCGCTGAAATCACTCTCAGCGGGTTCCCTGTCTCAGCAGCAGAAAGATCAGAAATCCTCCAACCGCCATACCTCATAAGCCGGCGTCTCATACGGATGGCTAAGCTTCAACGCCGCCACAACAGCAACGATCAACTCATCCGCCACGACAAGCTCCACCTTCCATTCCTCAACCTGCTCGACCCGCCCCGCCTCACCCATGAACGGCTGACTCCCGTCCAAAGGTCGAAACTGACCAGACCCGAGCACCTGCCAGGCGCAGTGGTCATAGTCACCGATCCGCCCACCACCGGCAGCGAACACGGCACCCTTGACCACCTCGACATGACTGTCAGGAACAAAAAACGCGAGCTTGTACACAGGCCTTAGTTAACCCAGACACGTGCGTTACGGAACATACGCATCCAAGGTGCATCTTCGTTCCACTCTTCCGAACGCCACGAGTTCTGCACCGCACGAAACACACGCTCCGGGTGCGGCATCATGATCGTCACGCGCCCGTCACGGCTGGTGAGACCGGTAATCCCGCGCGGCGAACCGTTCGGGTTGGCCGGATACGCCTCGGTGACCTTGCCGTGGTTGTCGACAAAACGCATCGCCACACAACCGGACAGATCGGCTTCCAGCAATGCCTCTTCGCTGGCGAACTCGGCATGACCTTCACCGTGAGCAATGGCGATCGGCATACGCGAACCGGCCATGCCCTGCAGGAAGATCGAATTCGACTCCTGAACCTGAACCATCGCCACCCGCGCCTCGAACTGCTCGGAGCGGTTGCGCACGAAGTGCGGCCAGAACTCGCTGCCCGGGATCAGCTCGTGCAGGTTGGACATCATCTGGCAACCGTTGCACACGCCGAGGGTGAAGCTGTCGTTGCGCTCGAAGAAGCCCTGGAACGCATCGCGAGCGCGGCTGTTGAACAGCGCCGACTTGGCCCAGCCTTCACCGGCACCTAGCACGTCGCCGTAGGAAAAACCGCCGCACGCCACCAGGCCCTTGAACTCGTTCAGATCAACACGGCCGGCCAGAATGTCGCTCATGTGCACGTCGATCGCACTGAAACCGGCGCGGTCGAATGCGGCGGCCATTTCCACCTGACCGTTGACGCCCTGCTCACGCAGTACGGCAACCTGTGGGCGGATGCCTTTCTTGATGTAAGGCGCGGCGACGTCCTGATTCACGTCGTAGCTCAGTTTGACGCTGAGGCCCGGGTTGTCTTCTTCCAGCAGCGCATCGAACTCTTGCTCGGCGCAGTCGGCGTTGTCGCGCAGACGCTGGATCCGGTAGCTGGTCTCGGCCCACTGACGTTGCAGCAGACGACGCTGGCCTTCGAACACGGTGTCACCGTTGAAGGTGATGTTGATCTGGCCATTGTTGATCGGCTGACCGATCACCGACACGCAGTCGCCCAGGCCGGCCGCGCTGAACTGCGCGAGAATATCCGGCGTGGCGTCCTGACGAACCTGGATCACGGCGCCCAGTTCTTCGTTGAACAGGATCGCGGCGATTTCCGCAGAGCTCTCCGCCACGCTGTCCAGGTTCAGGCTCAGACCGCAGTGGCCGGCAAACGCCATTTCCACCACGGAGGTCAGCAGACCACCGTCGGAACGGTCGTGGTACGCCAACAAATGACCGTCAGCGTTGAGGCCTTGAATGACGGCGAAGAAGGCTTTCAGGTCTTCGGCATCGTCAACATCCGGAGCGTGCTTGCCGAGTTTGCCGTGCACCTGTGCAAGGATCGAAGCACCCATGCGATTCTGGCCGCGACCGAGGTCGATCAGGATCAGGTCGGTGGTGCCCTTGTCCATGCGCAGTTCCGGGGTCAGGGTCTGACGGATGTCAGCCACTGGCGCGAAACCGGTCACGATCAGCGACATCGGCGAAGTCACGGTTTTTTCTTCGCCGTTGTCGTTCCAGCGAGTGGCCATGGACATCGAGTCCTTGCCCACCGGAATGGTGATGCCCAGCTCGGGGCACAGCTCCATGCCGACTGCCTTCACGGTGTCGTACAGACGCGCGTCTTCGCCCGGGTGGCCAGCGGCGGACATCCAGTTTGCCGACAGTTTGATGTCGGAAAGCTTGTTGATGCGCGAAGCGGCAATGTTGGTCAGGGTTTCGCCGATAGCCATGCGGCCCGACGCCGGCGCGTCCAGCAATGCCAGCGGAGTACGCTCGCCCATCGCCATGGCTTCACCGGTGTACACGTCGAAACTGGTGGCGGTGACGGCAACGTCGGCCACCGGCACTTGCCATGGGCCGACCATCTGGTCACGGGCCACGAGGCCGGTGATGGTGCGGTCGCCGATGGTGATCAGGAAGCTTTTGCTCGCCACGGCCGGGTGATGCAGAACGCGTTCGATGCAGTCGCTGATGTCGAGGTTCGACGGATCGAAATCATCGCCCAGTTCAGCTTCGCGAACCACCGAACGGTGCATGCGTGGCGCCTTGCCCAGCAACACTTCCAGTGGCATGTCCACCGGATTGTTGCCGAAGTGGCTGTCAGTCACGGTCAGTTGCGGCTCGGCAGTGGCTTCGCCGACCACGGCAAACGGGCAGCGCTCACGTTCGCAGATGGCCTGGAAGCGCTCGAAATCTTCAGGGCCGACGGCCAGGACGTAACGTTCCTGGGATTCGTTGGACCAGATTTCGTGCGGGGCCATGCCCGGTTCGTCGTTTGGAATGTTGCGCAGTTCGAAACGGCCACCGCGCTCACCGTCGTTGACCAGCTCCGGGAAGGCGTTGGACAGACCGCCCGCGCCCACGTCGTGGATGAAGCTGATCGGGTTCTTGTCACCCAGTTGCCAGCAACGGTCGATGACTTCCTGGCAGCGACGTTCCATCTCAGGGTTTTCACGCTGCACGGAAGCAAAGTCCAGATCCGCCGAGCTGGTGCCGGTGGCCATGGAGGAAGCCGCGCCGCCGCCCAGGCCGATCAGCATTGCCGGGCCGCCGAGAACGATCAGCTTGGAGCCTACGACGATATCGCCTTTCTTGACGTGTTCTTCGCGGATGTTACCCATGCCGCCAGCGAGCATGATCGGCTTGTGGTAGCCACGCACTTCATCACCGTGCGGGGTGGTGATCGATTGTTCGAAGGTACGGAAATAGCCGGTCAGTGCCGGACGACCGAATTCGTTGTTGAACGCAGCGCCGCCGAGCGGGCCTTCGATCATGATGTCCAGTGCGGTAACGATGCGCTCAGGCTTGCCGTATGGCACTTCCCATGGCTGTTCGAAACCCGGGATCTGCAGGTTGGACACGGTGAAACCGGTCAGGCCAGCTTTTGGCTTGGCGCCACGACCGGTTGCACCTTCGTCGCGAATCTCGCCACCGGAACCGGTGGACGCGCCCGGGAACGGGGCAATCGCGGTCGGGTGGTTGTGAGTCTCGACTTTCATCAGGATGTGCACCGGCTCCTGCACCGCGCCGTACTGGCGGGTTTCAGGGTTCGGGAAGAAGCGGCCGGCGACATTACCGACAATTACCGAAGCGTTGTCCTTGTAAGCCGACAGCACGCCTTCGCTGTGCATCACGTAGGTGTTCTTGATCATGCCGAACAGGCTTTTTTCCTGGCTCTGGCCATCAATATCCCAACTGGCGTTGAAGATCTTGTGGCGGCAGTGCTCGGAGTTGGCCTGGGCGAACATCATCAATTCGATGTCGTGCGGGTTGCGCTTGAGGCCGTTGAAAGCGTTGACCAGATAATCGATCTCGTCTTCGGCAAGAGCCAGACCCAGTTCGGTGTTGGCCTTTTCCAACGCAGCGCGACCACCGCCGAGGATGTCGATGGCCGTCAGCGGCTTCGGCTCGGCGTGACTGAACAGGCCGGCAGCCTGTTCGAGGTTGGCCAGAACGATCTGCGTCATGCGGTCATGCAGGGCGTCCGAAACCAACTGGGCTTCGGCTTCGCTGAACTGGCCGGCCACGTAGAACGCGATACCGCGCTCCAGGCGCTGGATCTTGCTCAGGCCGCAATTGCGTGCGATGTCGCTGGCCTTGCTCGACCATGGCGAGATGGTGCCGAAACGCGGCAACACCAGAAACAGACGGCCGGTCGGCTCTTGTACCGGAACACTTGGGCCGTACTTCAGAAGGCGCGCAAGCACCTGCTGTTCGTCGCCGGTCAGGACGCCGGTGACTTCGGCGAAGTGAGCGAATTCAGCATACAGGCCACTGACAGCTGGAACCTTCTGGCTCAGTTGCTCAAGGAGTTTGCTGTGGCGAAAGGCAGAAAGGGCAGGAGCGCCGCGCAGGATCAACATCTTCGGGACAGCCTCGGGAAGGGGTGTGCTTTGAGGCCGTGCATTCTAGCCTAAACCGCCCTCAACATCACCCGAAACGCTACGCACGGTTGCACTCGAACACCGATCTGTGTTTCTGCCTCGGGAGTCAGATAAATCGGCAGCCGGAGAGCAGCTTATTTTTACTGTAACAAAATGCCCGCACCCCCTGATTTTTCGGCGTTTCGTGCGATTTTGTGATCGCTAGCAGACTCGCCCTGCACTGTCGAGATATGGCGCCCGTGGCCGTTTGCGTATACTGCGCAGATGTTTTTCCCAACGGCTTTGCGTCCGCGGTACGCCAAATGGCTGATCGCAACCGGACTCTTCCTGGTGCTCGGCGGCTGTGTTGATAAACCCAACACACTCGAGCGCGTAAAGGAGGATGGTGTGCTGCGGGTGATTACCCGTAACAGCCCCGCCACCTACTTTCAGGATCGCAGCGGTGAAACCGGCTTCGAATACGAGCTGGTGAAGCGCTTCGCCGACGATTTGGGCGTCGAGCTGAAGATCGAGACCGCTGACAACCTCGATGACCTCTTCAACCAGGTCGGCAAGCCGAATGGCCCGGTGCTCGCCGCGGCCGGCCTGGTCAGCAGCGATGGGCGTAAAAAGCAGGTGCGGTTCTCCCACTCCTACCTTGAAGTCACTCCGCAGATCATCTATCGCAACGGCCAGTCACGGCCTACCGATCCGGCCGACCTGGTCGGCAAGAAGATCACCGTGCTCAAGGGCAGCACCCACGCCGAGCAACTGGCCGAGCTGAAACAGAAATTTCCCGGCATCGAATATGAAGAGTCCGACGCCGTCGAGGTGGTTGACCTGTTGCGCATGGTCGATGAAGGGCAGATTGACCTGACCCTGGTCGATTCCAATGAAGTGGCGATGAATCAGGTGTATTTCACTAACATCCGCGTGGCCTTCGATCTTGGCGATGCGCGCAGCCAGAGCTGGGCCGTCGGGCCGGGCGAAGACAACAGCCTGCTCAACGAAATCAATGACTATCTGGACAAGGTTCAGAAGAACGGCACCCTGCAACGTTTGAAAGACCGCTACTACGGCCATGTCGATGTTCTCGGTTATATGGGCGCCACCACCTTCGCCCAGCATTTGCAGCAGCGCCTGCCGAAGTACGAACAACACTTCAAGAACTACGCAAAGAAAGAGAAAGTCGATTGGCGCCTGCTCGCCGCCATCGGCTATCAGGAATCGCTCTGGCAGCCGACGGTGACCTCGAAAACCGGCGTGCGCGGCCTGATGATGCTGACCCAGAACACCGCTCAGGCGATGGGCGTGTCCAACCGCCTCGATCCCAGACAGAGCATCATGGGCGGCGCCAAGTACCTGGCTTATATGAAGGACCAGCTCGACGACTCCATCAAGGAACCGGACCGCACCTGGTTCGCGTTGGCGGCTTACAACGTCGGCAGCGGGCATCTGGACGACGCGCGCAAATTGACGGCCAAGGAAGGGTTGAATCCGGACAAGTGGCTGGATGTGAAAAAGATCCTGCCCCGGCTGTCGCAGAAACAGTGGTACAGCAAAACCCGCTACGGCTACGCCCGCGGCGGCGAGCCGGTGCATTTCGTGGCGAACATCCGTCGCTATTACGACATTCTGACCTGGGTGACCCAGCCGCAGCTTGAAGGCGATCAGGTGGCTGAAGGCAATTTGCATGTGCCAGCCATCGACAAGTCAAAACCCGCGCAAGAACCCGCCCCGCTTTAACCCACACCTCAAATCCAACTGTAGGAGCGAGCCTGCTCGCGAAAGCGTCGTGTCAGTCGACATCATCTTTGACTGATACATCGTTTTCGCGAGCAGGCTCGCTCCCACAGGGGTTTTGTGTAGCTGCTCAGGATTTGGCAGCCGCCAGAATCAGCGCTTTCATCTCCGACACCGCAGACTTGAACCCGACAAACAACGCGTGCGCCACCAGCGCATGGCCGATGTTCAACTCGTTGATGCCCTTGATCGCTGCGACCGCTTCCACGTTGTGATAATGCAGACCATGGCCGGCATTGACGATGAGCCCCTGCGCCAGACCAAACGCCACACCATCGGCCACGCGCTTCAGTTCTTCAGCCACTTGAGTTGGCGTTTCAGCATCGGCATAACGCCCGGTGTGCAGCTCGATCGCCGGAGCGCCGACGCGCTTCGACGCCGCAATCTGGCGCTCATCGGCATCGATAAACAGCGAGACTTCGCTGCCCATCTTCGACAGACGCTCGACCGCAGCCCTGATTCGTTCTTCCTGCCCAGCCACATCCAGTCCACCTTCAGTGGTCAGCTCCTGGCGGGTTTCCGGTACCAGGCAGATGTGCGCCGGGCGAATGCGCTCAGCGAACGCCATCATTTCTTCGGTAACGCCCATCTCGAAGTTCATGCGGGTTTGCAGCACGTCTTTAAGCAAGAGCACGTCGCGCTCCTGAATGTGCCGGCGGTCTTCACGCAGGTGCACCGTGATGCCGTCGGCGCCCGCCTCTTCCGCGTCCAGCGCTGCCTTGACCGGATCAGGGTAGCGCGTGCCACGGGCCTGACGCAGGGTGGCGACGTGGTCGATGTTCACGCCAAGAAGAATGCGGTTGCTGGTGGTCACGGGTGCGCGCTCCTGAAGAGAAAGATTCGGCGCACAGCATATCAGGGCTTGCGAAACAGCTCGCGGCTTACAAGGGGCCGCCCGCCCAAATGAACGGCCAGTGCCTGACGCATCAGACGCTTGGCCGCCGACAGCGCACCGGGCGCTGACCAGTCGGCTTCGGCCATGGCCAACAATTCAGCGCCATTGAACAGGCCCGGCTGCAACAGGTAAACGCGCTCGAGGCCGGCATCCACTTGCAATCGATAAAGACCGTCAGGCGCAACAGGCTCGCCGTGAATGTCGGTGTTCATGGAAAAGCCATAGCCGAGATCGTCCAGCAGCCGCCATTCGAAGGATCGCAACAAGGGTTCCAGCGGCCGGCCTTCAGCCAGGGCCAGCAGCGTCGCGGCGTAGTGATCGAAAACCGCAGGATGCGGATCTTCGGCGGGTAACAGGCGAATCAACAATTCATTGAGGTAAAGACCGCTGAACAGCGCCTCGCCGTTGAGCCAGGCCGAGGTACCGGAACTCTCCATGCGCCCGACATTCTTCAGCTCACCCTTGCCACGAAACTCCACTTCCAGCGATACAAACGGCCGCGCCAATGTCCCGGCCTTACCCCGCGCACTGCGCAGCACTGCCCGCAGCCGACCTTGCGGCGTGAGGAAATCGACCAGCGCGCTGGTTTCGCGGTAGGCGCGCGAGTGCAGGACGTAGGCAGGTTGGGCGGGGGGTGGGTTTTGCGACATTGAGTTCTCGATGAAGAAACGCGGTTTTACATACAACCCAAAACCACTGTGGGAACGAGCCTGCTCGCGAAAGCGGAGTGACAGTCAACATCAATGCTGAATGTTACATCCTCTTCGCGAGCAGGCTCGCTCCCACAGTGAGTATCGGTGTTTTCGAGATCGCTACTTACAGGTCGCCGTAACCCAGCGAACGCAGCGCGCGCTCGTCATCGGACCAGCCGCCCTTCACCTTGACCCACAGGTTGAGCATGATCTTGGAGTCGAACAACAGCTCCATGTCCTTGCGCGCCTCCGTGCCGATGCGTTTGATGCGCTCGCCCTTGTCGCCAATGATGATCTTCTTCTGGCCGTCACGTTCGACGAGAATCAGCGCGTGAATATGCAGGGTTTTGCCCTGCTGCTTGAACTCTTCGATCTCGACGGTGATCTGGTACGGCAGCTCGGCGCCCATCTGGCGCATGATTTTCTCGCGCACCAGTTCGGCGGCAAGAAAACGGCTGCTGCGGTCTGTGATCTGGTCTTCCGGAAAGAAGTGATCGTTCTCCGGCAGATGATCGGCGATGACCTTCTCCAGCGCGTCGAGGTTATGCCCATGCTGCGCGGAAATCGGGATGATCTGCGCGTTCGGCAGTTGCTCTTGCAACCAGCTGAGGTGCGGCATCAGCTCGGCTTTGTCTTCAATGCGATCAGTCTTGTTCAGCGCGACGATCAGCGGGCCGGTCACGTATTGCACGCGTTCCAGAACCATCTGGTCTTCGTCGGTCCACTTGGTGCGATCGACCACGAAGATCACCACGTCGACGTCTTTCAACGCGGCCGACGCGGTTTTGTTCATGTAACGGTTCAGGGCCTTTTCGCCCCCCTTGTGCATGCCGGGTGTGTCGACGTAAATCGCCTGCACGTCACCCTCGGTCTTGATTCCGAGCATGTTGTGACGGGTGGTTTGCGGCTTGCGCGAGGTGATCGCCAGCTTCTGTCCCAGGATATGGTTCAGCAGCGTAGACTTGCCCACGTTGGGACGGCCGACGATGGCAACGTAGCCACAGCGAGTTGCGTTTGTATCAGTCATTGCCATTCTCCACGCCCAGGGCAATCAGTGCTGCGGCGGCCGCTACCTGTTCGGCAATACGACGGCTCACACCCTGACCTCGGCTTTTTTCATTCAGTAAGACCACTTCGCATTCGACGAAGAAGGTTCGGCAGTGCGGCTCACCCTGGATGTCCACGACCTCGTAACGAGGCAGTTCGCAACCGCGCGATTGCAGATGTTCCTGCAGACGGGTTTTGGGGTCCTTGTTGGTGTCGACCAGCGTCAGGCCTTCGAACTCGCCGGCCAGCCAGGCCAGCACACGCTCGCGAGCGACATCCATGCCAGCGTCGAGGTAGATCGCACCGATCAACGCTTCGAGGGCATCAGCCAAAATCGATTCACGACGGAAGCCGCCGCTTTTCAGTTCACCGGAACCCAGACGCAGGTAATCGCCAAGGTCGAAACCGCGAGCCAGAACGGCCAGCGTCTCACCTTTCACCAATCGCGCGCGCAGACGCGACAACTGGCCTTCGCGGGCCAGCGGGAAGCGATCGAACAGCGCCTCGCCAGCGACGAAGTTGAGGATGGCATCACCGAGGAATTCCAGACGCTCGTTGTTGCGCCCGGCAAAACTACGGTGCGTGAGGGCCAGCAGCATCAGCTCCTGGTCCTTGAAGGTGTAACCGAGCTGGCGCTCGAGACGGCTCAAAGAAACGCTCACGGTTTACCCACGCTGAGTTCGTGGCTGGATTCCGCTGCCATCGCCGGGGTACGGCGCAGGCCTGGGACAATTAACGCTGTGTTCAAAAAAAAGATCCTGGCGATTGCGAAGCCGATTGTGCCGGCTCCAGAAATGCATTCGGCGCTGTGGTCAACAGCGCCGTGTTTGATTACTTGATCAGGCCGACCCGCGAGAAATTAGGCAGGTGGCTGAGTTTCGGCTCTGGCCAGCTCATCCAGACCGCGAAGGCCTTGCCGACAATGTTCTTGTCGGGAACCATGCCGAGCAGATTTTTCGGAATGTTCGGGTCATCCCAATAGCGACTGTCGTTCGAGTTGTCGCGGTTGTCGCCCATCATGAAGTAGTGCCCGGCAGGCACTGTCCACGAGCGATCAGGGGTGGCGCGGTAGCGGCTCATTTCCTTGCGGATCAGGTGTTCGGCCGCGCCGAGTTTTTCCTGATAGAGCTCCGCGCTGCCCAGCGAACCCGCCTCGGCGCCGGCCATCTTCTCGGCGATCGACTCACCATTGACGAATAGACGCTTGTCGGCGGTGTACCGCACCGTGTCGCCCGGCAGGCCGACCACACGTTTGATGTAGTTGACATTCGGGTCGCTTGGGAAGCGGAACACCATGACATCGCCGCGCTGCGGGTCACCGACTTCGATGATCTTCTTGTCGATCACCGGCAAACGGATCCCGTAGGAAAACTTGTTCACCAGGATGAAATCGCCGACGTCCAGGGTTGGTTTCATCGAACCCGAAGGAATCTGGAACGGCTCCACAAGGAACGAACGCAGCACCAGCACGATGAACAACACCGGGAAGAACGACTTGCCGTATTCAACCAGCAGCGGCTCTTTGTTCAGTTTCTCGACGACCACGGCTTCGGGCTGACTGACACTGCCTTGATAAGAGGCAATGGCGGCACGGCGACGTGGCGCCAGGAACAGCAGATCAAGCAACGCCAACAGGCCGCAGACGAACACGGCGATGACCAGCAACAGCGGGAAATTTAGTGACATAGGACCTGACTATTCCAACCTGAGCACGGCAAGGAAGGCTTCTTGTGGAATTTCCACGTTGCCGACCTGCTTCATGCGTTTCTTACCGGCCTTTTGCTTCTCGAGCAGCTTCTTCTTACGGCTGACGTCACCGCCATAGCATTTGGCCAATACGTTCTTTCTGAGTGCCTTGACGGTTGTCCGCGCAACGATCTGACCACCGATGGCGGCCTGAATGGCTACGTCGAACATCTGACGAGGAATCAGTTCTTTCATTTTCTCGGTCAACTGGCGACCTTTGTAGTGCGAATTGTCACGGTGCACGATCAACGCCAGGGCATCGACCTTGTCGCCGTTGATCAGCACATCCAGTTTCACCAGATTAGCCGATTGGTAACGATCGAAATGGTAGTCCAGCGAAGCATAGCCGCGGCTGGTGGATTTGAGACGATCGAAGAAGTCCAGGACCACTTCGTTCATCGGCAGGTCATAGGTGACTTGCACCTGATTGCCGAGGAACAGCATGTCGACCTGAACGCCGCGCTTCTCGATGCACAGGGTGATGACGTTGCCCAGGTGCTCTTGCGGTACGAGGATATTGGCGCGAACGATCGGCTCGCGCATGTCTTCGATGGCCGAGACGTCCGGAAGCTTCGACGGGTTGTCGACGTAAATCGTTTCACCGGTTTTCAGCACCAGCTCAAAGATTACCGTCGGCGCCGTGGTGATCAGGTCCAGGTCGTACTCGCGCTCGAGGCGCTCCTGGATGATTTCCATGTGCAGCATGCCGAGGAAGCCGCAACGGAAGCCGAAGCCCAGCGCGTCGGAACTTTCCGGGGTGTATTGCAGCGACGAGTCGTTGAGAGTCAGCTTCTGCAGCGCTTCGCGGAAATCCTCGAAATCGTCGGAGCTGACCGGGAACAGACCGGCGTAAACCTGCGGCTGGATGCGCTTGAAGCCCGGCAGCACTGGAACATCGGGCGTCGAGCTCAGGGTCAGGGTGTCACCGACCGGCGCACCGTGAATGTCCTTGATGCTGGCGATGATGAAGCCCACTTCGCCGGCTTTCAGGTCAACGGTGGCAGTGTGTTTCGGGTTGAACACGCCAACGCTGTCGACCAGGTGCACCTTGCCGGTGGACTTGACCAGAATCTTGTCGCCCTTCTTCACGCGGCCGTGACGAACACGCACAAGGGAAACGACGCCCAGGTAGTTGTCGAACCAGGAGTCGATGATCAACGCTTGCAGCGGATCTTCGATGTTGCCGGTCGGCGCAGGGATGGTCTTGACCAGACGCTCGAGCACTTCGTCGACGCCCAGGCCGGTCTTGGCGCTGCACGTAACGGCGTCGGCGGCGTCGATGCCGATGATCTTCTCGATCTCCTCCTTGACGCGATCCGGCTCGGCCTGCGGCAAGTCGATCTTGTTCAGCACCGGCATGACCTCAAGGCCCTGCTCGATAGCGGTGTAGCAGTTGGCCACGGACTGGGCTTCAACGCCCTGCCCCGCATCGACCACCAGCAAGGCACCTTCGCACGCGGCCAGGGAACGGCTGACTTCGTAGGTGAAGTCGACGTGGCCCGGGGTGTCAATGAAGTTCAACTGGTAGGTGATGCCGTCGCGGGCCTTGTAATAGAGAGTGACGCTGTGGGCCTTGATGGTGATCCCGCGTTCACGCTCAAGGTCCATGGAGTCCAGAACCTGGGCTTCCATTTCGCGCTCGGCCAGGCCGCCGCACATCTGGATGAAGCGATCGGCCAGCGTCGACTTGCCATGGTCAATGTGGGCGATGATGGAGAAATTGCGGATATGACTCAAATCACTCACGGATCAACACTCAAAAAGGCTGCAGGCTTGGCCCGCCGAAAAATAGCCGGGAATTGTACCTGATACACGGCGCAAGCGTCACGTTCGCCTGTCACCCGGATTGCATGCAAAAACGCCCCGATCTGTCGACCGAGGCGTTTTCAGGGTTCAAGCGCTGGATGAAAGCTTGTTCATCAACCCGCTCGCCTGAGCAACCAGACACCCGCCAGCGCACAGACTGCGGCAGGGACCAGCACCGCGAAGAGTGGCGAGAAACCGAACATCAGGCTCGACGGGCCAAGCAGATCCTGGACGATGCGGAAGGTAAAGCCCACCAGCACACCGGTGAAGACACGCTGCCCCAGGGTCACCGAACGTAACGGACCGAAGATGAACGAGATGGCCATCAGCACCAGCGCCGCGGTCACCAGCGGCTGCAACACCTTGACCCAAAAGGCCAGCCAGTAACGACCGTTGCTCAGGCCCTGATCGGCCAGATAGTGGATATAACCCCACAAACCGCTGATCGACAGCGATTCCGGCGCCATGACCACGGTACTCAAAAGTTGCGGGCTCAGCGATACGTCCCAGCGTTCGGTCGGCGTATTCACCACTTCGGTGCTGCGCTCTTTGAACAGCGTGGTGGACACCTCGCTGAGCTGCCAGTGATCAACGTCGAACTCCGCTTTTTTGGCGAAGCTGGAGCTGAGCAGATGGCGCTCTTTATCGAAGTGATAGCGCGTCACGCCGTACAACAGACCGTTTGGCTGAACGGCGTTGATGTGAATGAATTCCTCACCCTGGCGGTGCCACATGCCGTGCTTGGCGCTTTGCGCATCGCCGCTGCCTTGGGCCAGCGAGCGGTTGGCCTGGGCCATGCTTTCGGTGGCTGGTGCGACGTATTCGCCGATCAGCACGCCTGCCAGCATCAGCACCAACATCGGTTTCATGACGGCCCAGACGATACGGCCGATCGAAACACCCGCAGCGCGCATGACGGTCAGTTCACTGCTGCTGGCCAGACTGCCGAGGCCGATCAGACAGCCAATCAATGCCGCCATCGGCAACATCTCGTAGAGACGGCGCGGCGCGGTCAGCACTACAAAACCGAGCACATCAACCAGGGTATAGGTGTCGCTGACGTCGCCCATTTCATCGATGAAGGCAAACAGGGTCGCCAGACCGAGGATGATCGCCAGCACGGCGATGATTGCCATGAACACGCTGCTGCCGATGTAGCGGTCGAGTTTAACCACGGGCCACCTCCAGCGCGGCGGAACGACGGCTGGCCATCTTCAGACGCAACGGCTCCCAGTACAGCAGGCCGAGGCCGATGATCAGGAAGATCGCATGCACCCACCACAAGCCCAGGGCCGGCGGGATCTTGCCTTTTTCAAGGGCGCCGCGCGCGGCAATCAGGATGGTCAGGTAAGCCATATAAAGAAGAATCGCCGGCAGCAGCTTGAGGAAACGCCCCTGACGCGGATTCACCCGCGACAGCGGCACCGCCATCAGGGTCACGATGAAGACCAGCAACGGCAGGGACATGCGCCATTGGAGCTCGGTTCTCGAACGGATGTCATCACTGCCCCACAAGGACGAAGTCGGCATCGCGTCGCGGTCGGTGACTTCTTCGCTGACGTCCGGCTTGGGCAGCAGCACGCCATACGTTTCGTAGTGGATGGCACGGTAATCCGCCTGTCCCGGGCTTCCGTCATAGCGGTAGCCGTTGTCGAGAATCAGGTAGCGATTGCCGTCGGGGCGTATTTCCTGGCGGCCAGACTCGGCCACCAACACGGAAATCCCGCGATCTTTTTGATCGGCGCCGAGGTTTTTCTGCGAAATGAAGACGCCGCCGAGATTGACTCGATCGTCCGTCAGGGTTTCGGTGTAAGTCACCCGCGTACCGTCACGCAGCGCCTGGAAACGTCCCGGCTCAAGCGTATCGAATTCGGTCAGCGCGTCCTGCTTGTTCAGCAGCAACTGGAACTGGTTGGCGCCCTGCGGAGCTAGGCCCAGGCTCAGCCAGGCCACCACCAGCGCGACCAGCGTTGCCGGAAACAGGGTCATGCGAAAGAGCTTCTGCTGGCTCATGCCGGTGGCCGACAGCACGGTCATCTCGCTTTCGAGATACAGGCGGCCGTAAGCCAGCAGGATACCGAGGAACAGGCCCAGCGGCAGAATCAGCTGCAGGAAACCCGGCAGACGAAAGCCCATGATCAGGAACAGCGAGCCCGGATCAAGCTGGCCGGCCGCAGCCTGCGCCAGGTATTTGATGAAGCGACCGCTCATGATGATGACCAGCAGCACGGCACTTACGGCGCTGAGGGTCAACAGGACTTCGCGGGACAGATAACGGAAGACGATCAAACCAGACACTCCAGGGTTGTCAGGCTAAGGCGGCCAAACAAGCAAACACATCGACCGGCCCGCTACGCAGAGCCGCCGAAAAAGATGCGGCATTATCCTGTGATTGTGTGCGCCTGTCACTGCGCACACTCATCCATCTCTGTAATCCTTTGCCGATCGCATAACCGAGGGTTGTCAGGCGCGGGGAGCGAGGTTCAAACTGCGGCCCTTGTCGCAGGCTTTGGCCTGCGCCTCTTCTATCTATAAAGCAGGCGACTGCGAACCGTCGAACGCCTGCGTGTTGACCATTCATTCAGGGATCCGGACATGGAACTGGTTGTAAAAAGCGTTAGCCCAGAAACGTTGAAAACCGCCACCCTGGTGGTTGCCGTCGGCGAAGGCCGCAAACTCGGTGTCGCCGCCAGACTGGTCGACGAGCTGAGCGGCGGTGCGATCAGCGCCGTACTCAAGCGTGGCGACCTGGCCGGCAAGGTCGGTCAGAGCCTGCTGTTGCACAGCCTGCCGAATCTGAAAGCCGAACGCGTGCTGTTGGTCGGCGTGGGCAAGGACGAAGAACTGGGCGACCGTCCGTTCCGCAAAACTGTCGCCGGCATCCTCAATACCCTTAAAGGTCTGGGCGGCACTGACGCCGTGCTGGCGCTCGACGACGTGATCGTCAAGGGACGCGACAGCTACGGCAAAACCCGTCTGCTGGCTGAAACGCTGGTCGACGGCGGCTACACCTTTGACCAGTTCAAGAGCCAGAAAGCCGAGCCGCGTGCGCTGAAGAAAATCACCCTCGTCACTATCAAAGCTGCGCAGGCCGAAGTGCAACGCGCCGTGAACCACGCCACGGCGATCGCCAACGGCATGGCGTTCACCCGCGACCTTGGCAACCTGCCGCCGAACATCTGCCACCCGACGTTCATGGGCGAACAAGCCAAGAACCTGGGCAAGGAATTCAAGGATCTTAAAGTCGAAGTGCTCGACGAGAAGAAGATCAAATCCTTGGGCATGGGGTCTTTCTACGCCGTTGGCCAGGGCAGCGCGCAACCGCCACGCCTGATCGTCATGCAGTACAACGGCGGCAAGAAATCCGAAAAGCCGTACGCACTGGTCGGCAAGGGCATCACCTTCGACACCGGCGGCATCAGCCTCAAGCCGGGCGCCGGCATGGATGAAATGAAGTACGACATGGGCGGTGCCGCGAGCGTGTTCGGCACTTTGCGTGCGGTGCTTGAGCTGAAGCTGCCAATCAATCTTGTGTGCATCCTTGCCTGCGCGGAAAACATGCCGAGCGGCAACGCTTCGCGTCCTGGCGACATCGTCACCACCATGAGCGGCCAGACCGTGGAAATCCTCAACACCGACGCCGAAGGCCGTCTGGTGCTGTGCGACGCGCTGACTTACGCCGAGCGTTTCAAGCCGCAAGCGGTGATCGATATCGCCACGCTGACCGGCGCTTGCGTCGTGGCACTGGGCGCTCACACGTCGGGCCTGCTGGGCAATAACGACGAACTGATCGACCAACTGCTCAGCGCCGGCAAAGCCGCCGACGACCGTGCCTGGCAGCTGCCGCTGTTCGACGAATATCAAGAACAACTGGACAGCCCGTTCGCCGACATCGCGAACATCGGCGGGCCAAAGGCCGGCACCATCACCGCCGCGTGCTTCCTGTCGCGCTTCACCAAGAACCTCAACTGGGCGCACCTGGACATCGCAGGCACCGCGTGGACCAGCGGCGGTAAGGACAAAGGCGCAACCGGCCGTCCGGTACCGTTGCTGACCCAATACTTGCTCGATCGCGCTAAAGCCTGAAACCGATGACGGCCGGCGGCGTCATTTCACGGTGACGCCGCCGTTCGTTCTGGAACCGCAATGACCAAAGTCGACTTCTATATCCTGCCCAGTGCCGATCCGTCGGCGCGGCTGGATTTTGCCTGCAAGCTCACCGAAAAGGCCTGGCGCATGGGCCATCGCATCTACCTGCACTGCAGCGATGCCGCTCAACGCGAAGATCTGGATGCACGCCTGTGGGCCTTCAAAGGTGAAAGCTTCGTACCCCACGGTCCTGCCGACAGCGAACCCGAGGGGTTGATTGTGCTGGGACTGGGCGATGACTGCGGTCAGCATCAGGATCTGCTGGTCAATCTCGACCTGAAAGTCCCGGCCTTCGCCAGCAAATTTGCCCGAGTGGCGGAAGTTGTGGTGGAAGATCCGACGATTCGAGCCGCCGCGCGGGAGAGTTTCCGTTTCTACCGCGAACAGGGCTATCCTCTGCAAGACCACCGTTTACAGCGACTCTGAGCACGCCAATGGACACGCCGAAACCGCAACAAAAGTCCGCACACCTGCTGGACGATCTCGAATCGATCCGCCAGTTGCTCGGCGACGACAACCTGCAACCGCCGCTGCTGACCGATACGGTCGACGACACTGAGCAGGAACAGATTCCCATGCTGTTCGATTCGGTTGGCGCCGAGCCATCCACTGTCGAACCGCAGCCCGCACCTCCCCCAGCCGCTGTTGCGCCTGTGGATAAAGGCCCGGACGCCCTATTGCATCTGGACAGCGAACTGCGCGCCGCCGCGCAACTGATCCTGCAGGACGTCATCGACGACTTCGCACCGCACATCGAAACCGAAATCAAGCGCCGCCTCGATGCAAGGATGGAGCGGCTCCTCGGCCAATACGAATAACCCCCGATCCCCTGTAGGAGCTTCCGCAGGCTGCGATCTTTTGACTTTGGTTTTAAAAAACAGGATCAAAAGATCGCAGCCTGCGGCCCCTCCTTCAGGGAAATCGTCGAACCGTAAGACTGATCGACGCATTGTCCTCCCCCGCTCGCCCTCGGCCCCCTGCCCCGCTATACTTGCCGGCTTTTCCTGAATAAATGCCTATAGGGTCCCGCCGCGCATGGATAAGACCTACCAGCCGCACGCCATTGAAACTTCCTGGTACAAGACCTGGGAGTCCGAGAACTACTTCGCACCGCAAGGCGCGGGCGATTCCTACACCATCATGATCCCGCCGCCGAACGTCACCGGCAGCCTGCACATGGGTCACGGCTTCAACAACGCGATCATGGACGCCCTGATCCGTTTCCGCCGCATGCAGGGTCGCGACACCCTGTGGCAGCCGGGCACCGACCACGCCGGTATCGCTACGCAAATGCTGGTGGAGCGTCAACTCGAAGCCCAGGGCCAGAGCCGTCACGATCTGGGCCGCGAGAAATTCCTCGAGAAAGTCTGGGAGTGGAAGGATCAGTCCGGCGGCAACATCAGCCGTCAGATCCGCCGTCTCGGCTCGTCCGTCGACTGGAGCCGCGAGCGCTTCACCATGGACGACGGCCTCTCCGAAGCGGTCAAGGAAGCCTTCGTGCGCCTGCATGAAGACGGCCTGATCTACCGCGGCAAGCGCCTGGTCAACTGGGACACCAAACTGCACACGGCGATTTCCGACCTCGAAGTGGAAAACCATGACGAGAAAGGTTTCCTGTGGAACCTGAAATACCCGCTGGCCGACGGCGCCAAAACGGCTGAAGGCAACGATTTCCTGATCGTCGCGACCACACGTCCGGAAACCATGCTCGGCGATTCCGCCGTCGCGGTTAACCCGAACGATGAGCGCTACAAAGCCCTGATCGGCCAGTTTGTCGAGCTGCCACTGGTTGGCCGCCGCATCCCGATCATCGCCGACGATTACTGCGATCCCGAATTCGGCACCGGCTGCGTGAAAATCACCCCGGCTCACGATTTCAACGACTACGAAGTCGGCAAGCGCCACAACCTGCCGCTGCTGAACATCTTCGACAAGAACGCCCACGTGCTGTCCGCAGCGCAGGCATTCAACCTCGACGGCACGCTGAACGACAGCATCGACGGCGTGATTCCGGCCGAGTTTGCCGGTCTTGAGCGTTTTGAAGCGCGCAAGCAGATCGTCGCGGCATTCGACGCCGCCGGCCTGCTGGTCAGCGTTGACGATCACAACCTGAAAGTGCCGAAAGGCGACCGCTCCGGCACCGTTATCGAGCCGTGGCTGACCGACCAGTGGTACGTGTCGACCAAGCCGTTGGCCGAGCCTGCGATTGCCGCCGTGGAAGACGGTCGCATCCAGTTCGTGCCTAAACAGTACGAAAACATGTACTTCTCGTGGATGCGCGACATCCAGGACTGGTGCATCAGCCGTCAGCTGTGGTGGGGCCACCGGATTCCGGCCTGGTACGACGAGTCGGGCAAGGTCTACGTCGGTCGCGACGAAGCCGAAGTGCGCGCCAGGCACAATCTCGGGCCGGACGTTGCGCTGCTGCAGGACAACGACGTGCTCGACACCTGGTTCAGCTCCGGCCTGTGGACGTTCTCCACGCTGGGCTGGCCTGAACAGACCGAATTCCTGAAGAAATTCCATTCCACCGACGTGCTGGTGACCGGTTTCGACATCATCTTCTTCTGGGTTGCCCGGATGATCATGTTGACCATGCACCTGATCAAGAACGAGGACGGTACCCCGCAGGTTCCGTTCAAGACCGTTTACGTTCACGGTCTGGTGCGTGACGGCCAGGGCCAGAAAATGTCCAAGTCCAAGGGCAACGTCCTTGACCCGCTGGACATCATCGACGGTATCGAGCTGGAAGCCCTGGTGCAAAAACGCACTTCCGGCATGATGCAGCCAAAACTGGCGAAGAAGATCGAGAAGCAGACCCGCGACGAGTTCGCCGACGGTATCGCCAGCTATGGCACCGATGCCCTGCGTTTCACCTTCTGCTCGCTGGCCTCGACCGGTCGCGACATCAAGTTCGACATGGGCCGCGTCGAAGGCTATCGCAACTTCTGCAACAAGATCTGGAACGCCGCGCGCTACGTTCTGGACAAGGGCGAAGATTGCGGCCAGACCGGTGAAGCCTACGAGCTGTCGCTGGCCGATCGCTGGATCATCTCGCAGCTGCAACGCACCGAAGCCGAAGTGACCCGTCAACTCGATCAGTTCCGTTTCGACCTCGCCGCGCAAGCGCTGTACGAGTTCATCTGGAACCAGTACTGCGACTGGTATCTGGAATTGTCCAAGCCTGTGCTGTGGGACGAGAACGCGCCGGTCGAACGTCAGCGCGGCACTCGCCGTACGCTGGTGCGCGTGCTGGAAGTGGCGCTGCGTCTGGCGCATCCGTTCATGCCGTTCATCACTGAAGAAATCTGGCAGCGCATCGCGCCGCTGGCCGGCACTCAGGGCAAGACGATCATGCTGCAACCGTGGCCGGTGGCTAACGAGGAGCGCATCGATCCAGCCGCCGAGGACGATATCGAATGGCTCAAGGGCTTGATGCTCGGCACGCGTAACATTCGCGGCGAGATGAACATCGGCCCGGGCAAACCGTTACCGATCTACCTGAAGAACGTCAGCGCTGAAGACCAGCGCCGTCTGACCGAGAACGAGGCACTGCTGAAGAAGCTGGCGCGTCTGGAATCGATCACCGTTCTGGCTGCCGGGGAAGATGCGCCGCTGTCCGCCACCGCACTGGTCGGCGAGATGGAAGTGCTGGTGCCGATGGCCGGCCTGATCGACAAGGGCGTGGAACTGGCGCGTCTGGACAAGGAAATCCTGCGTCTGCAGGGCGAAGTCCAGCGCGTTGGCGGCAAACTGTCCAACGCCGGTTTCGTCGATAAGGCCCCGGCCGAAGTCATCGAGAAGGAGCGCGCCAAACTGGCCGAGGCCGAACAGGCCCTGGGCAAGCTGGCCGAGCAGCACGCGCGGATTGCCAGCCTGTAACGGCACATCGCAATGAAAAAGGGAGGCCCAAGTGGCTTCCCTTTTTTATTCCCACCAAATTCCCCGTGCAGGAGCTGCCGAAGGCTCCTACATGGGATCGGCGTATACGTCGTCAATGTGGGACAATACCCGCCACTTTCAGCCATACCCGAATCGACCACACCCATGAATGCCCCCCGCCCCCCCAAACCTGCGCGCAAGAAGCCTGACGCCGCGACCCCGACCAAAGCCGTCGAGCCGCGTGAAAAGGCCAGCCTGCACCCGCGCAACCGCCATCAGGGTCGTTACGACTTCCCGGCGCTGATCAAGACCACGCCGGAACTGGCCAAGTACGTGATCACCAACCCGTACGGCAAGGAAAGCATCGACTTCGCCAGCCCCGACGCGGTGCGCGTGTTCAACCGGGCGCTGCTCAAGTCGTTCTACGGCATCCAGCACTGGGACATCCCGGCGGATTACCTCTGCCCTCCGGTGCCGGGCCGTGCCGATTACGTGCATTTTCTGGCGGATCTGCTGGCGAGCATGAACGACGGCAAGGTGCCGCGCGGGGCGATCGTCAATGTGCTGGACATCGGCATGGGCGCCAACTGCGTTTATCCGCTGATCGGCAACAGCGAATACCGCTGGCACTTCCTCGGCTCGGAGATCGATCCGACCGCCGTTGCAGCTGCCAAGGCTATCGTCCAGTCCAACGACCTGAGCAAGGTTATCCAGTTGCGCCTGCAGGAAAACCGCAAGCACATCCTGATTGGCCTGCTGGAGCCGGGCGAGCGTTTCGACCTGACCATGTGCAACCCGCCGTTCCACGCTTCCATGGACGAAGCAACCAAGGGCAGCGAGCGCAAATGGCGCGCACTGGGCCGGGCCGATCCGAAACGCAAACTGCCGGTGCTGAACTTTGGCGGGCAGTCAGCCGAATTGTGGTGTGAGGGTGGCGAAGCACGTTTCGTGACGCAACTGATCGCAGAGAGCGCCAACTTTCAGCACAAGGTGTTGTGGTTCAGCACGCTGGTGTCGAAAGCGTCGAATCTGCCGGCCATCGAGACTGCACTGAAGAAAGCTGGCGTGCTCGAGAGCCAAGTAGTGGAGATGTCGCAGGGACAGAAGCAGAGCCGCTTCGTGGCCTGGACGTTCCAGACCAAGTCCGAGCAGGAGATCTGGCGGCGCGAGCGCTGGGTGCGCTGAACCTGTAGGAGCTGCGAAACGCTGCGATCTTTTGATCTCGATCCTGATTTTCAAAAACAAGATTAAAAGATCGCAGCCTCGTTTCACTCGTCAGCTCCTACAGAGCGGCGTAACGCCTCGCCAAATCGCAGCCACAAAAAAACCGTGCCCGGATCGCTCCGGCGCACGGTTTTTTTTATCGCTGCGTCTTACTTGTTCACAGCGTCGGTCAGGCCTTTGGCCACAACCAGCTTGATCACTTTCTTGGCAGGGATTTCGATGGCAGCGCCAGTCGAAGGGTTACGGCCAGTGCGGGCAGGACGCTCGGTGACTTTCAGCTTGCCGATACCTGGCAAGGTGATTTCGCCGCCGTTTTCCAGCTGATCGGCAACGATTTGACCCAGTTGGTCCAGAGCGTTACGCGCGGTGGTTTTCGGCGCGTCGATAGCTTCAGCGATGTCGGCGATCAGTTGGTCTTTAGTAAGAGCCATGTAGTGTTCCTTCCCTATCAAATTCATATGGATTGCAGAGTGCAGTGTCAGCCATCGAGCCCGATCTTCTGGATCTGGCACCCTCGGCGATAACCGCGACGAGTCGGGTTATAGATGCCGAAATCAGGGTTTGGTTCGACCTGACAAATGCTGATTGCACGCTTAACGCAGTGACTTCGCGTAAGACCGGGCAAAACTAGCACAGCGACAAGGAAATATCCGCCTCTAGCTACCCATTTGGTCAGCTTTATTGCGCTAAATCGGTAAAAAACTGCATAAGGGCTCCCGAGGGCCGCGGATTTGCCCCTCACCCGGCGCCAAAACCAGTGTTTGCGGTACACTGAGCGCTTTTTCGGGGGAGCCTGCCCTCCTCCCTTCCAACAGCCGAGAAGCCCATGCCGATCCGTCATTGCATCGTCCACCTGATCGACAAAAAACCCGACGGCACACCCGCAGTTTTGCACGCGCGCGATTCCGAACTGGCCGAGTCAGCCGCCATCGAAAACATGCTTGCCGACCTCAACGAGAGCTACAACGCCAAACAGGGCAAAGCCTGGGGTCTGTTCCATCCCGAGTCCGGCGCATTCCCGTTCAGCGGCTGGTTGAAGGAGTACATGGAGGGCGGCAGGGACTTCACCGCGTTCAGCAAAGTCGCGGTCGAGCATCTGCAGAAACTGATGGAAGAGTCGAACCTGTCGGTGGGTGGTCACGTGCTGTTCGCTCACTACCAGCAGGGCATGACCGATTACCTTGCGATTGCCCTGCTGCATCACAGCGAAGGCGTGGCGGTGACAGATGAGCTGGACGTCACCCCGTCGCGCCATCTTGACCTTGGCCAATTGCATCTGGCAGCGCGGATCAACGTCTCCGAATGGCAGAACAACAAGCAGTCCAAGCAGTACATTTCGTTCATCAAAGGCAAGAACGGCAAGAAAGTTTCGGAATACTTCCGCGACTTCATCGGCTGTCAGGAAGGCGTCGACGGCCCCGGCGAGACGCGCACGCTGCTCAAGGCGTTCAGTGACTTCGTTGAAAGCGAAGACCTGCCGGAAGAGTCCGCGCGCGAGAAAACCAAGACGTTGGTGGATTACGCCAGCAGCCAGGCCAAGCTCGGCGAACCGATGGGCCTTGAAGAGCTGTCGGAACTGATCGACGAAGAACGCCCGAAAGCCTTCTACGATCACATTCGCAACAAGGACTACGGCCTGTCGCCGGAAATTCCGGCGGACAAACGCACCCTCAATCAATTCCGGCGCTTCACCGGCCGCGCCGAAGGCTTGTCGATCAGCTTCGAAGCGCATCTGCTGGGTTCGAAGATCGAGTATGACGAAGAGAATGGCACCCTGATCATCAAAGGCCTGCCGACGTCGCTCACCGATCAGTTGAAGCGGCGTAACTGATGCTCGGCAATGTGCTGAAGAAGGTCGCGCTGGTTCTGCTGGTGGTTGTGGTTTACCAGAACTGGGGCAAGATCGAGCGGCTGTTCAACCCGTCGCAAACGGTCTCTGAGCAGACAAGGGCGCAGGCCAACGTCGTGCTCTACGCCACAGACTGGTGCGGCTACTGCAAGCAAACCAAGCGTTTTCTCGACAGCAAGGGCATACCGTTCAAAGAGTTTGATATCGAGAAGGATGCCGAAGCGCGCAAGGCGTATGAGGCATTGGGCGGGCGCGGGATTCCGCTGATCGATGTGAACGGCACGCTGATTCGCGGATTCGATCAGGACGAGATCCTCGCTGCCCTGAAGTAACGCATAACCTGTGGCGAGGGAGCTTGCTCCCGCTCGGCTGCGCAGCAGTCGTAAAACCTGCAAACGTGCTCTCGCCTGAAAGCGAGGGCCGCTTCGCCGCCCAGCGGGAGCAAGCTCCCTCGCCACAATAGTTGTCAATCACTTGGCTTCGATACGGAAACCAAAGCGCGGGAAGTGCACATGCACCACGCCGCCACGTTCGTCTTCTCGACGGATGATCAACTCCTCGCTCCCGGCAAACAGCAACTCCCCCATCACCGGATCAACACCATAATCTGTCGCGCAAATCGCCACCTGCTGGCCGACCGTGAAGCCGTTCGGTTCAACAAATGTCTCAACCGGCAATGCCGCAGGCGTCGAGCTACGAGCCACTTCCAGCGCCTCTTCGGAAGACATCTCGCTCGCCGCGCCATGACCGAACCCCAGCACCCGACCCAACCATGCCGCAACCGCAGGATATTCATCCACCAACGGCGCCGTCACGTGCGTCGCCTTAAGGAACCACAGCGGATGTGCCAATGCGAAGTCGGCAATCGATGGCGCACCGAACAGAAAGTCGCCCTGCTCGCGCTGCAACTGTTGCTCGAGTCGCGCCATGATCGTCGGCCATTGATGCTTGGCCTGCTCGGCTGACAGACGCGTGGCGCTGCCGCCGCTGAACAACCCGGCGCGGTCGGTCAGAAACGCCTTGATCGCTTCCGGCGGCAACTTGCCGAAACGCACCGCCACCGACTCCGGTTGAAACACCAGACTCACCGCATGTTGAAACACCACCGAATCGGCCCACGTCGCGAAGCTGGCACTGGTCATTTCCTGGCCTTCGGGAAAAAACGCAGGCAGGGCTTTTTCCTGCTCAAGGCGGCGCGCAATGAGCGAAGTGTCGCAATAGATATCGGCGCCGATCTGCAGCACCGGCGTCTTGCGGTAGCCACCGGTCAGAGCGGTCAGATCCGGTTTTGGCATTACCGGGGAAATATGCACCGAACGCCAGGACAAACCTTTGAAGCCCAGCAGCAGACGGGCCTTTTCGGCAAAAGGAGAGGTCGGATAATGGTGCAGAATCAACTCGGACATGCTCGGCTCCGCCGCTGGAAAGTGAATCCGCAGCTTAACGCGCATTGCGTGACAGGCCTACAGATCCGCCTGATGGGAACCAATCAGTCAGATTGATAAGACGCGACGAGACATTCCTTGGCGCTTTTCCTGAGCTTTTTGATCAACCGCTCCTGACGCAGCGCGTCGCTTTTGTCGCGGCAGCGCTCGGTATAGACCAACGCCATCGCCGGACTGGAGAGAAAAAAACGCGCTCCTTTACCGCTCTGATGCTTGGCGAAGCGGCGTACCGGATCGTCACTGATCCCACAATACAACGAACCGTTGGCGGCGCGGACGAGGTAGACGAACCAAGGTTTGCTCACCGGTTCGGCAACATCGACAGATTTTTCGCTGAGGCTGGTCACTTCGGGATCAAGGCACGTAGGAAACAGGACGCGATCTTATCAGCGACCGGCCTGAAATGCCTTCAGTCCCTTGCGCGCCTGAGCCCGCAAGGCGTTGCGCACCAGCGGCGTCCAGCCCAGCAACAAACCTTTGAAACCGAGCGCCTGACGCGACCAGCGCCAAAGATCGAAATGATCGTGGTGCTCACAGATCTTGCCGTCCCGGAACACGAAGCGCGCCTGGATATCGTTGACCACGGTGTTGCCGGTCTGACTGAACAGGTAAGTCGCCACCCAATGGGCGCCGCCGCTGCGTTCATCGGCGCGGATGTTGTCGAAGGTCAGCGAGAAATCCTTGGCGCGTGTGGTAAGCATGCGCCACATGTCGCCGGCGTCGCGACCGCGCAGTTCGCCGAAGGCCGGATCGCTGAAGACCACGTCGTCCGTATAGCAGGCCGCCATGGCTTCGGCATCCAGACGCTGGAAAGCTTCGTAGAACCGGGTGATCATCGCGCTGTGGGCTTCGCTCAAGGCAATCTCCAAGGAAAAGAGTTACAGATTGCCAGCACCATAATCTGCCGAGCGCAGAAACACTATCGGCATTCGGTCAAGCTTCTAACTGATCGTTCTCACGCTCTGCGTGGTGACGCCTCTCCCGACGCTCTGGTCGGCTCGGGGACGCAGAGCGTCCCTTGCTGCATTCCCACGCAGAGCGTGGGAACGATCGTACACACCCGCATTCGCGAGCAGGCTCGCTCCCACATTTGCCATCGTCGCATTCAGATTTTTTCGCTCTCGACCTGCACGTACAGCGCGCGCCCGGCGCCGAGGCCGGCAATGATTGCACCGGTACCGACAATCCCGAATATCCAGCCCACGGCATTCCAGCCACCCGTCCAGTCATGCACGATACCGACCGCGAACGGCCCCATCGACGCCAGGGTGTAGCCGAAGCCCTGGGACATGCTCGACAGGTTCGCCGCCACGTGTGAATCCCGCGAGCGCAGCACGATCAGTGTCAATGCCAGACTGAACGTGCCGCCCTGCCCCAGACCCAGCAGAATTGCCCAGCCCCACAGGCCTTCGATCGGTGCATAGAGGCAACCGAACAGACCGCCAAGGGTCAGCGCCATGACCACGACGATCGCCAGACGCTGATCCTTGCCGCGCGTTGCCAGCCACGGCGCGGCAAGGGAACTGGCGAGCTGGACGATCACCGAACCGGACAGCACCAGCCCGGCCTGTGTCGGCGTCAGGCCACGACCGATGAGGATCGATGGCAACCAGCCAAACACAATGTAGGCCAGCGACGATTGCAGCCCCATGTACAACGTTACTTGCCAGGCCAGCGGATCACGCAGCAGGCCACGCACGCGGTAGGCCACGTTGTGCGAACCGTGCTGCTTGCCGACCTGCGGCAGCCAGAACACCGCGGCCACTAATGCAGGAATCACCCAGAAACCCAGGCCCATCGCCCAACTGTTATCGAAGTGCTCGCTCAATGGCACGGTCGAGCCCGCGGCCATCGCAGCGCCCAGGCACAGGGCCATGGTGTAGACGCCGGTCATGGTGCCGGCGTGTTTGGCGAAATCGCGTTTGACGATGCCCGGCAGAAGCACGCCGACGATGCCGATGCTGGCGCCGCCCAGCACGCTGCCGGCGAACAGGCCGATCTCGCCGAAGTTGCTGCGCAGGATGATGCCACCAGCCAACGTCAGCAGGATGCCAAGCACCACTCGCTCGGCGCCGAAACGACGAGCCAGGATCGGCGCCAGCGGTGCGAACAAACCGAGGCAGAGCACCGGCAGCGTGGTCAGCAATCCGGCCTGCGCGGCAGAAAGGCCGAGGCTTTTTGATACATCGCTGAGCAGCGGCGCCATGCTCGACAGCGCCGGACGCAGGTTAAGCGCCACCAGAATCAATCCCAGCAATAACAACCATGGTCGCCGAACCAGCGGATGGCTTTGTTGCACTTGCTCGTCGTCTGCCTCCGCATCAATCAGCAGCTCTTCGAGCTCTGCCGTGCGTTTCGCGGATGTGGATATCTCGTTGCGGGGCATGGATTTCTCGGTTTCAAGGTTCATTGATCAACTGCCTCGACAAGGCTTTGGCCCGTTCCGGGTCGCGTTGTTCGACGGCATCGAGCAATTCGATGTGCAGGTCGAACACTTCCTGACGGCGCGGGGAGATGTTCAGGGTCTGACGCAATTGCGCGCCGACGATGCTGGAGAAGTAGCGATACAACTCGCTGAGGGTCGGATTGTGCGCGGCGTCGACCAGCCGGCGGTGGAACACCAGATCGCAAGCGATGTAGGTATCGAGATCGCCGTGGTAATGGCTGCCACTCGTACCGAGCGCTTCGCGCAAGGCGATCAGGTCTTCGTCCGTGCGGCGCAATGCCGCCAGACCAATAGCCTCGACTTCAAGGATGTGCCGGGTCTCCCGGGCCTGCTCCAGCGAACAACGGGACAGCGCCTTGAGCGTGTCCAGCGGATCGACCAGCGCGCGCAGATAACTGCCGTCGCCCTGACGAATCTCAATCAACCCGGAAAACGCCAACACGCGCATGGCTTCACGCACGGTGTTACGACTGATACCCAGCTCGGCGCACAGCTCAGGCTCGGTCGGCAGTTTCTCACCGACTTGCCAGGCACCGCTGTTGATGCGCTGGCGTAACTGTTCCAGGGCCTGATCGACCAGGGACCGCTTAACAAGTGGAGATATGTCTGACATGCGACTCGCCTTTTCATCCAATCATAGGATGAATTTTCTGACATGTTAGTCAGACCCGTGTAGGACGGCAACCACCTAGGGTCAATCGGAGACACATGGAGCGGTATTTTCGATTGGTCAAAATTACCCTTTAAGGGTAATTTCAGGGACGGGGTCTTGGTTTCTTATGGAAAAGAACACACCCCATTACGACTTGGCGGTGATAAAGGCTGAAGTCAGGCGACTTGGAAGAAGAGCCTTTACCAGAAGCTCGGCAGAGTCCGGCGATCTTCTGGGCTTTAGCATCAGAGAGATGCAAGAAATCGTTTTCGGGCTGCAGAACAAGATGTTGTACAAGTCGATGACCAGCTACGACGATCATCGAATCTGGCAGGACGTGTATCACACCCATTCACAAGATCTGGAGATTTACATCAAGGTGACATACCGCCCCACCGGCGGCGCACCGGTAATCTCCTTCAAGGAGAAAAACCCATGAAAACCCGGCAATGTTTCAGCTGTGGTGCCCGTGAGGGAATGAGGCATTTCGAGGGCCGCGGCGAAACCCTGAGTGTCAAAGGCATGGAGCGCCGTGTAAATGATCTTGCTGGCTGGGAATGCCAACAGTGCGGGGAAGTAGAGTGGGATGAAAACACCGATAGCGCGGAACGCTATACGGAAGCAGGCGATGATCTGGTTATCGCTGCCAGGCAGATGATCGGCGCAGAGATGAAACGTATTCGACGCAAATTGCACCTGACGCAAAAGGAGACGGTGCAACTACTCTCCGGTGGCGGGCATAACGCGCTCTCTCGTTACGAGCGGGGTGAATTACTTCCACCAAAAGCGTTGGTGCTGCTGATGCGCCTGCTGGATCGATACCCCTACATGCTCGCCGATATCCAGACCCTGGCAGAAGGCGCAGACCTACGAGGTTTCAAGCACATCGTCCACAAAGAACACGAATCCCTTTCCGTCTCCTGACCCCCCCCAAAAAACAACCCGGCACAGGGCCGGGTTGGTTTTTACTCATCAACAATCAATGCAAAATCTGACTCAAGAACAGCTTCGTCCGGTCATTCTGCGGATTATCGAAGAAGTCATTCGGCGCCGCCTGTTCAACGATCTCGCCCTTGTCCATGAAGATGACGCGGTTGGCCACGGTACGGGCGAAGCCCATTTCGTGGGTCACGCAGAGCATCGTCATGCCGTCTTCGGCCAGGCCGATCATGGTGTCCAGAACTTCCTTCACCATCTCTGGATCGAGGGCTGAAGTCGGTTCATCGAACAGCATGATTTTCGGCTTCATGCACAGGGCACGGGCGATGGCCACGCGCTGTTGCTGACCACCGGACAATTGGCCTGGATATTTGTGCGCCTGCTCCGGAATGCGTACGCGTTCCAGGTAATGCATGGCGATTTCCTCGGCCTTGCGCTTGGGCATCTTGCGCACCCACATCGGCGCCAGCGTGCAGTTCTGCAAAATGGTCAGGTGCGGGAACAGGTTGAAATGCTGGAACACCATGCCGACTTCGCGGCGGATCGCTTCGATCTGCTTGAGGTCGTTGGTCAGTTCCACGCCATCGACGACGATGCGGCCCTGCTGGTGCTCTTCCAGACGGTTGAGGCAGCGAATAGTGGTCGACTTGCCGGAGCCCGACGGGCCGCACAACACGATTCGCTCGCCCTGCTTGACGTTGAGGTTGATGTCTTTCAGCACGTGGAACTGGCCGTACCACTTGTTGACGCCCTGCATCTGGATGATGCCTTCAGGGCTCACAGGCTTTTTGATTGCTTCGCTCATTACAGAGAACTCCTAACGCTTGTGGCCAGTGTCGAGCTTGCGTTCCAGATGCATGGAATAGCGCGACATACCAAAACAGAAAATCCAGAACACCAGGGCGGCGAACACGTAGCCTTCGGTGGCCATGCCCAGCCATTTCGGATCGGCAGCGGCTTGCTTGACGCTGTTGAGCAGGTCAAAGAGGCCGATGATGATCACAAGACTGGTGTCCTTGAACAGCGCAATGAACGTGTTGACGATGCCGGGGATCACCATTTTCAGGGCTTGCGGCAGAATCACCAGGCCCATCGAACGCCAGTAACCCAGGCCCATCGCTGCGGCCGCTTCGTACTGACCTTTGGGAATCGCTTGCAGACCGCCGCGCACCACTTCGGCCACGTAGGCCGACTGGAACAGGATCACGCCAATCAGCGCCCGCAGCAGCTTGTCGAAGTTCATGCCTTCAGGCAGGAACAGCGGCAGCATCACCGAGGACATGAACAGCACGGTGATCAACGGCACGCCGCGCCAGAATTCGATGAAGGTCACGCAGACCACACGAATCGCCGGCATGTTCGAACGTCGTCCCAGCGCCAGCACGATGCCCAACGGCAAGGCTCCGGCGATACCGACAGTGGCGATCACCAGCGTCAGCATCAGACCGCCCCACTGGCTGGTCGACACTTGGGCCAGGCCGAATACGCCGCCATGCAACAGGCACCAGGCCACGATCGGATACACCACCAGAAAGCTCAGACCGTACACCGCTTTACGCGGGAAGCGCGAGATGAACAGGGGCGCCACGCCGATCACCGCCAGCCACACGGTCAGGTCCACGCGCCAGCGCAGATCCGCCGGGTAGTAACCGTACATGAACTGGCCGAAACGCTGCTGAATGAACACCCAGCAGGCGCCTTCCTTGGTGCAGTCGGCGCGGGTGGTGCCGACCCAGTTGGCATCCAGAATCGCCCAGCTCAGGATTGGCGGGACCACCAGATAGATCAGGTAAAACGCAAACAGGGTCAGCAGGGTGTTGAGCCAGCTGGAGAACATGTTCGCGCGCATCCACGCGACCACGCCGATGCTGCTGCTCGGTGGAGGCATGTCAGGTTTGAAAGTATGAGTACTCATGCGCTTTTCCTTACCGCTCGATCAGCGCAATGCGCTTGTTGTACCAGTTCATCAGCAGGGAAATGCTGATACTGATCGCCAGGTACACGCTCATGGTGATGGCAATCACCTCGATCGCCTGACCGGTCTGGTTGAGCACCGTGCCGGCGAACAGCGAAACCATTTCCGGGTAACCGATACCGGCCGCCAGCGAGGAGTTCTTCGCCAGGTTCAGGTATTGGCTGGTCAGCGGTGGAATGATCACGCGCAGGGCTTGCGGGATGATCACCTTGCGCAGCGTCGGACCGTTGCGCAGGCCGAGGGAACGGGCGGCTTCGGTCTGGCCATGGCTGACCGACTTGATCCCCGAACGCACGATCTCGGCGATAAACGCCGCGGTGTATACGGTCAGGGCCAGGGTCAACGCCAGCAGTTCCGGGATCAATACCCAGCCGCCGACAAAGTTGAAGCCCTTGAGCTCAGGCATTTCCCAGTGCAGCGGAGCGCCGAAGATCAGCGCGCACAGGGTCGGAATCACCAGCGCAATCGCCAGGCCCACCCAGAACTTGTGAAACGGCACCCCGGTTTCTTCAAAGCGCTTGTTGGCCCAGCGGCACATCAGCACGATGCCGACGATCGCCACCGCGACGCTGATCGCGAACGCTGCGAAGCCGTCCGCAGCCAGGGCGGCCGGCATGTTCAGGCCACGGCTGCTGACGAAGAAGGTGTCGCCGAAGTTGTGGCTGTTGCGCGGTCCCGGCATCGTCAGGAATACCGCGAAGTACCAGAACAGAATCTGCAGCAGTGGCGGAATGTTGCGGAATACTTCCACGTACACCGTCGCCAGTTTGGCGATGATCCAGTTCTGCGACAGCCGCGCCACACCGATGATAAAGCCGAGAATCGTCGCCAGAATCACGCCGATAAAGGTCACCAGCAGGGTGTTGAGCAAGCCGATGACAAACACCCGGGCATAACTGTCCGCTTCGGTGTAGTCGATCAGGTGTTGAGCGATGCCAAACCCGGCACTGCGCTCCAGAAAGCTGAAACCGGAGGTAATGCCCCGGTGCTGAAGGTTGGTTTGTGTGTTGTCGAACAGGTACCAGCCAAGCGAGACCACCGCCACAACGGTGATGATCTGGAATAGCCACGCACGCACTCGTGGATCGCTGAGGCTGAGCCTCTGCTTTGGTGCGCCGATTGAATTTTGCATGAAGTGCCCCGGAAGAAATGGAACAAGAACATCACCCGGCGGTTGGCCCGCCGGGTGATAGAACCATTAGCGCACTGGTGGTGCGTACTGAATGCCGCCGTTGTTCCACAGGGCGTTCAGGCCACGGTCGATTTCCAGCGGAGTGCTCTTGCCGAGGTTTTTCTCGAAGATTTCACCGTAGTTGCCGACTTGCTTGACGATCTGAACAACCCAGTCTTTCGGCAGTTTCAGGTCTTTACCGTACTCACCGTCAGCGCCGAGCATACGGGCCACGTCAGGATTCTTGGTCGACTTGGCTTCAGCTTCGACGTTCTTGGAAGTGATGCCTGCCTCTTCAGCGTTGAGCAGCGCGTAGCCGACCCAACGGACAACGGCCAGCCACTCGTCGTCGCCGTTACGCACGACCGGACCCAGCGGCTCCTTGGAAATGGTTTCCGGCAGAACCACGTAATCTTTCGGCGAGGCCAGCTTGCTGCGCTGGGCGAACAGCTGGGACTTGTCGGAGGTCAGCACGTCGCAACGACCGGATTCCAGCGACTTGGCGCTTTCATCGGAGGTGTCGAAAGTGATCGGGGTGTATTTCAGACCGTTGCCACGGAAGTAGTCGGAAACGTTCAGCTCGGTGGTGGTACCGGCCTGGATGCAGATGGTTGCACCGTCCAGTTCCTTGGCGCTTTTCACGCCCAGCTTGTTGTTTACCAGGAAACCGATGCCGTCGTAGTAGGTGATGAAGCCCGGGAATTTCAAGCCCATGCCCGCGTCACGGGAGCTGGTCATGGTGGTGTTGCGCGACAGGATGTCGATCTCGCCCGATTGCAGCGCGGTGAAACGCTCCTTGGCGTTCAACTGGCTGAACTTGACCTTGGTCGCGTCGCCGAAAACGGCAGCGGCCACAGCGCGGCAGACGTCGGCGTCGATGCCTAGGATCTTGCCGGTCGCATCCGGTACCGAGAAGCCCGGCAGACCGTCGCTCACGCCACACTGCACGAAACCTTTCTTCTGTACCGCATCCAGGGTTGCACCCGCCTGAGCGAACCCGCTGACACCGAGTACTGCTGCTGCAGTCACGATCGCCAGAGTGGATTTCAACATCTTCATTCAAACCTCCAGTTTTGCTCTTGTTGTGTCGGAGCTTGAGTCCAGTCGCACCCTTTTGAGGCGTTGTCGACCCGTGTTGGCTTTTTTTGGGGTCAACCGACGCTGGACCTTCGCTATGAGTTTTACAGGCGGCTCTCCGTTAACCGCAGATCCGCCTCTCACCAATCGGCCGAACGGGCTGTAGCCCTTTCACGTTCGCAAAGCCCGTAGCGGCCATTGGCGAACATCCATCACCGGATTCGTTGCCATCCCCTCGCGAGTCGTACACTGATAGTGTTACCGCCACACGTAGGACGCTTCGTACAGAGTCCTCCATAGCAAAGCCCGTACCACACCGGTCGCCGAAGGGTTTGTGCGACAGGTCAATAGCAAAACTTGTAACCTTGCGACATCTTCTTAACGGATCAACCGGGCGCGCACCGTCGTCACGCACTTATTAAGAGCGCCCGCACATTTTTGGAGCAGACATGACCGAGCCCTTGATTCTTCAGCCTGTTAAGCCCGCAGACGCCTGCGTGATCTGGCTGCACGGCCTCGGCGCCGACCGCTATGACTTCCTGCCGGTGGCCGAGGCATTGCAGGAAACCCTGCTGAGCACACGTTTTGTCTTGCCACAGGCGCCGACACGTCCAGTGACGATAAATGGCGGTTATGCCATGCCCAGCTGGTACGACATCAAGGCAATGAGCCCGGCGCGAGCGATTGACCTTGACGAACTGGACGGGTCGGCGCAACGCATCATCGAACTGATCGAAAGCGAGCGCGCCAGCGGAATAGACGCTTCGCGGATCTTCCTGGCCGGATTTTCCCAAGGGGGCGCCGTGGTGTTACACACCGCTTTCTTGAAATGGCAGGGGCCGTTGGGTGGTGTACTGGCGCTGTCGACCTACGCGCCGACTTTCAGCGAAGACTTGGAGTTATCCGCCAGTCAGCAGCGCATTCCCGTGCTGTCACTGCACGGTCAGTTCGATAACGTGGTGCAGAACTCGATGGGGCGCACGGCGTATGAGTACCTGAAGGCCCATGGTGTCACCGTGACATGGCAGGAATACCCAATGGAGCACGAAGTGTTACCTGAAGAGATTCGCGACATCGGTGCCTGGTTGAGCGATCGCCTGCGCTGATTTTGCAGCCAATGCCTGCCCATTGATCCCTCCTACTACGCCGCGCCCGTTTCTTGCATTACACTGGCCGGCGTACATTCCTTAATCAATTGATGAGATGACCGTGCTCAAAGCACTCAAGAAAATGTTCGGTAAAAGCGAGGCTGAGCAGCTCGCGCCAGTTCCCAGCGCGCCGTCGCACGCCCCCGGTCATCGCAACGATGCCCCTCCGGCCGACCGCCCCGCTCCCGTCGCAACGCCGAAACAGCCTCCAAAACCTGCCGCTGCCGAGTCAATCGCAGCCGAGCCCGCACGCAGCGAAGCGCCGGCACCGGCACCGGCCAGACCGCGTCGCGAACCGAAGCCCAAGGCCCCGGTGATTCCGTGGAAACTCGAAGACTTTGTCGTCGAGCCACAGGAAGGCAAAACCCGCTTTCATGATTTCAATCTGTCTCCTGAACTGATGCATGCCATTCAGGACCTGGGCTTCCCGTATTGCACACCGATCCAGGCGCAGGTGCTGGGCTTCACGCTCGCCGGCAAAGATGCCATCGGTCGCGCGCAGACCGGCACCGGCAAGACCGCCGCGTTCCTGATTTCCATCATCACGCAGCTGTTGCAGACTCCGCCGCCGAAAGAACGCTACATGGGCGAGCCCCGTGCGCTGATCATCGCGCCGACCCGCGAGCTGGTGGTGCAAATCGCCAAGGACGCTGCCGACCTGACCAAGTACACCGGCCTGAATGTGATGACCTTTGTGGGCGGCATGGATTTCGACAAGCAGCTCAAGCACCTCGAAGCGCGCCATTGCGACATCCTCGTCGCCACACCGGGCCGTTTGCTCGACTTCAACCAGCGCGGCGACGTGCACCTGGACATGGTCGAAGTGATGGTGCTGGACGAAGCCGACCGCATGCTCGACATGGGTTTCATCCCGCAGGTGCGCCAGATCATTCGCCAGACTCCGCCGAAGTCCGAGCGCCAGACCCTGCTGTTCTCCGCGACCTTCACCGAAGACGTGATGAACCTGGCCAAGCAATGGACCACCGACCCGTCCATTGTCGAAATCGAATCACTCAACGTCGCCAGCGACAACGTCGAGCAACACATCTACGCCGTAGCCGGTGCCGACAAGTACAAGCTGCTCTACAACCTGATCAACGACAACGGTTGGGAGCGCGTCATGGTGTTCGCCAACCGCAAGGACGAAGTGCGCCGTATCGAAGAGCGCCTGGTGCGTGACGGTGTGAACGCCGCGCAACTGTCCGGCGACGTACCGCAACACAAGCGCATCAAGACCCTGGAAGGTTTCCGCGAAGGCAAGATTCGTGTGCTGGTGGCCACCGATGTGGCCGGTCGCGGCATTCACATTGACGGCATCAGCCACGTGATCAACTTCACTCTGCCGGAAGTACCGGACGATTACGTGCACCGCATCGGCCGTACAGGTCGCGCAGGCGCCGATGGCGTGTCGATCAGCTTTGCCGGCGAAGACGACTCCTATCAGTTGCCG
Organism: Pseudomonas khorasanensis; assembly: GCF_014268505.2. Classification (GTDB taxonomy): domain Bacteria; phylum Pseudomonadota; class Gammaproteobacteria; order Pseudomonadales; family Pseudomonadaceae; genus Aquipseudomonas; species Aquipseudomonas khorasanensis. The sequence continues at coordinate 146,285 of NZ_JABWQP020000008.1, read as the reverse complement.
TCCATCGAAGAAAAGCTCGGCCGTAAGATCAGCTGTGAAACGCCGCCGACGCATCTGTTGCGCGCGGTTGAGCGCAAGCGTCCGCAGTAAGCACCGCGAAATGAAAAAGCGCAGCCGGAAACGAACTGCGCTTTTTTTTCGTCCGGCAGTTGCTCGCCAGAACTAAAAGTCCATAATGGAAAAATAAGTTTAGTTTTGGAGTCCGACATGTCCAGCGCGCCTTACGTGATCGATCAAGCCCAGGCCCGTGAGCTACTGGCCCGCGTCGATGTGCCACAGATCCTGAGAAAGCTGTTCCGCGATCTGGCGGCAGGCAACGCTGTCCAGCCGGCACAGCAATGGGTGGAATTCCCGCAGGGTGCCGGCGACTTCATCAATTATCTGGGTGTGCTGGCAGAGGACGGTGTCTACGGCGTGAAGACTTCGCCGTACATCGTTCGCGAGCAAGGCCCGCTGGTGACGGCGTGGACATTGTTGATGTCGATGAAAACCGGCCAACCGCTGTTGCTTTGTGATGCAGGCGAACTGACAACCGCCCGCACCGCCGCGACCACGGCCGTAGCGATCGATGCCCTCGCGCCATCGAATGCCCAACGACTGGCGATCATCGGCAGCGGCAAGATTGCCCAGGCGCATCTGCATTACGTGAAATCTTTGCGCGACTGGCAGAGCATCAGCCTGTATTCGCCGTCTCTGCGCGAAGACACTGAAACACGGGCCGTGTTGAAAACCATCGCCCCCGAATTGAACATCACCGACAGTCGCGAAACGGCCATCGCCGAGGCTGACGTGATCATGCTCTGCACGTCTTCCGCCGGGCCCGTGATCGATCCGGTGCAATTGCGCAAACCGGCGCTGATCACCTCGATTAGCACCAATGCCCCCCGTGCCCACGAAGTGCCGCCGCAGAGCCTGAACGGCATGCAGGTGTTCTGCGATTATCGTCTGACCACGCCGGGATCGGCGGGTGAGATGTTGATTGCCGCCGAACAGCACGGCTGGAGCCAGGATTCGATTGTGGGTGATCTGGCGGAATTACTCAGCGAAAAAGTGCAGCGCCCGGGTTACGACCGTCACGTGTTCTTCCGTTCAATCGGCTTGGGCCTGGAAGACATTGCCCTCGCCAATGCGGTTTATCACTTAACCCACTAACGCCAAAAATCCCCTGTGGGAGCGAGCCTGCTCGCGAATGCGGTCTGACATTCACCGAAGATGTCGACTGATACACCGCTTCGCGAGCAGGCTCGCTCCCACAACGGACTAGCGAACGCCTTGATATTGCGTACCCACTGGAGACCTACATGACCCACGCAGATTTCATCATCATCGGCGGCGGGATTGCCGGCGCTTCTACCGGGTTCTGGCTGGCGCCGCACGGCAAAGTGATCGTGCTCGAGCGTGAAACCCATCCCGGCTATCACTCCACCGGTCGCTCCGCCGCGCTTTACACCGCCGCCTACGGCACCGCACAGGTCCGTGCATTGACTCAGGCCAGCCGCGATTTTTTCGACAACCCTCCCAGCGGTTTCTGCGAGCACCCGTTACTGACCCCGCGCGGCGAGATGACCGTGGACTTCATCGGCGACCCTGCCGAACTGAACAACCAATACCTCAGCGCCAAAGCCACCGTACCGCAGATGCAACTGCTCAGCGCCGACGAAGCCTGCGCGCGCCTGCCGATCCTGCGCCGGGAAAAAGTCCACGGCGCGATCTACGACCCTTCGGCCTGCGACATCGACACTGACGCGCTGCACCAGGGTTACCTGCGCGGCATCCGTCGCAACAACGGCGAAGTGCACACCGATTGCGAAGTGCTCGGCCTGAGCCGCGATCCCGATGGCCTCTGGCAGGTGCAAACCAACGGTCAGACATTCAGCGCCCCTGTCATCATTAACGCCGCTGGCGCCTGGGCCGACAGGATCGGCACTCTGGCCGGGGCGCAACCATTGGGCCTGCAACCGAAACGCCGCGCCGCGTTTATCTTCGCCGGCCCTGAAGGCGTGGACATTCATCACTGGCCGATGCTGGTCAGCCTCGACGAATCGTTCTACATGAAGCCCGACGCCGGCATGTTCCTCGGCTCGCCGGCCAATGCCGACCCGGTCGAGCCTCACGATGTACAGCCGGAAGAACTCGACATCGCCATGGGCATCTACCAGATCGAAGAGGCCACCACATTAACCATCCGCCGTCCGACCCGCACCTGGGCCGGATTGCGCAGTTTCGTTGCTGATGGTGATTTGCTGAGCGGTTTTGACCCACAGGTGCCGGGGCTGTTCTGGGTCGCCGCGCAAGGGGGTTACGGCATCCAGACGTCGCCGGCGATGGGTCAGGCCAGTGCGGCGCTGGTGCGCGGCGAGCCGTTGCCCGAGCACCTGCATGAGTTCGGCCTGGACAGCGCCATGCTCTCCCCTGCCCGACTTGCTTGAACGCTTGTCGGGGTGACTCGTCCAAAAGATTGCGGCACACTCGCGGCGCCCCGGTACAAGGGGCGCTGACGCTGCCTGGAGCTCCACTGTCATGACTGCCCCTGAATTCGACCCGGCGCTGGATAACTTTCGCGCCATCGCCGACGCCATCGCCACGTTGTTCTTTCCCCATGCCGAAGTGGTGCTGCACGACCTGCGCACGCAAAAAGTCGATTACATCGCCAACAACCTTTCCAAACGCGAGATCGGCGACGATTCGTCGCTGGAGGACATGCTCAGCGAGGACGTCAGCGACCGCAACATCGGCCCGTACGAAAAGCTCAATTGGGATGGCCAGAAGATTCGCAGCCTGAGCAGCGTGCTGCGCGACAGCGAAGGTTTGCCGCTGGCGGTACTGTGCATCAATTTGAATATCTCGCTGTTCGAGAACGCCAAGGCTGCGCTGGACCTATTCCTCTCACCGAGCAAACTGATCCCGCAACCGGATTCACTGTTTCGCGATGACTGGCAGGAACGCATCAACACGTTCCTCCACGCCTGGTTGCGCGAGCGCCAACTGAGCCTGAACCTGCTGACCCGCGATCACAAACGTGAACTGGTGCTGGCCTTGCACGCCGAGGGCGCGTTCAAGGGCAAGAGTGCCTCGAACTACGTGGCTAACGTGCTGAACATGGGCAGGGCGACGGTGTACAAGCACCTGAAGGAATTGAAGGGCTAGACATTGGCGGTGATAGATATGGCCCCATCGCTGGCACGCCAGCTCCCACAGTAGTTGCGTCACACACAAAATTAGTGTCGACCGCCGAACCTGTGGGAGCTGGCTTGCCAGCGATAGCTAACTATCAGTCGCCGTAGATATCAGACTTGAAATACTTCTCGGAAATCTTCTGATATTCGCCGCTCGCGCGAATGCCGTCGATGGCGCTGTTCAACTGGCTGACCAGCTCTCCATTACCTTTGCGCACCGCAATCCCCGCGCCTTCGCCGACATACTTCGGATCCTTCAATTCCGGCCCCACAAACGCATAACCCTGGCCGCGCGGCATCGACAGAAAGTCGTTCAATGGAATGGTGTCGGCGAAAATCGCATCCAGACGCCCTGCCGCCAAATCCATGTAGATCTCTTCATTGTTGCTGTAGCGCTTGACGTTGATGCCCTTGGGTTCAAACACCTCAGTGGCGTAACGGTCAGTGGTGGTTGCGCGTTGTACGCCGACATTCTTGCCTTTGAGGCTGGCGTACTGGTCGTCGACGCTGGCGCCTTGCTTCATCACCAGTCGCGATGACGTGAAGTAGTACTTGTGGCTGAAATCCACCGACTTCTTGCGGTCTTCGTTGATGGTCATCGACGACAGCGCCATGTCGATCTTCTTCACTTTCAAAGAAGGAATGAGACCGTCGAACTCCCCTTCCACCCACACGCACTTGACCTTCATTTGCGCGCACAGGGCATTGCCGATGTCGTAGTCGAAACCGACGATCTCGCCCTTGTCGGTTTTTGAGGCAAACGGTGGATACGCGGCTTCGATGCCGATGCGCAGGGTTTTCTCGGCGGCGAACACACAGGTCGACGCCAACAGGCTAAGGGCCAGGCCGGTGATGAGGGGGAGTTTCTTCATGTTCGTTCTCTCGCAAAGTTGTTGTTGGTTTGGCAAGAAGAGCAGCTACGAGCGGCAAGCTTTAAGCGCTAAGAAAGACGCCTTTTCGTACTGTTAAATCCATACTGGACTTATATGTACATACCGTCAATCGCGCAAGAAGGGAGATCTTTGTGCTGCAAATGGCGTCTTCGCGAGCAGGCTCGCTCCCACAGGGGAACGCATTTCAACTGTGGGAGCGAGCCTGCTCGCGAAGACTGACTGCAGAGCGCTACCGGGATTATTTCTTCCAGCGATCCGCAGCCGCATGATCACTGTCCCGCCCTTCGACCCAGCGTGGCCCGTCGCTGGTGTTTTCTTTCTTCCAGAACGGCGCGCGGGTTTTCAGGTAGTCCATGACGAAGGCGCAGGCATCGAACGCTGCCTGGCGATGAGCGCTGGCGGCGCCGACAAACACGATCGGCTCGCCCGGCTCCAGCGCGCCGATGCGGTGCAGCACTTCCAGTTTCAGCAACGGCCAGCGCTGCTCGGCTTCGATGGCAATCTTGCCCAGGGCTTTCTCGGTCATGCCGGGATAGTGCTCGAGAAACATGCCGGCTACATCGAGGCCATCATTGAAGTCGCGCACGTAGCCGACAAAACTCACCACCGCACCGACACCGACATTGGCCGCGTGCATCGCATTGACTTCAGCGCCCGGATCGAACGGCGTGGCCTGCACGCGAATGGCCATCGCTCAGCCTCCGGTCACGGTCGGGAAAAACGCTACTTCATCGCCATCGACCACCGGCTCGTCGAGCTGGCAGAGGTCTTCGTTGCGCGCGCACATCAGGTTCTGCTCGCTCAACACGTCGGCGCCGTCACGTTGCGCCAGTAGCGTCCGGACATCATCGACCGTTGCGAAATCACCTTCAACCGTCACCGAATCCACGCCGAGCGCTTCACGGTAGCGGGCGAAAAACTTCACAGTCAGTTTCATGGCTGCTCCGCCTGAAAATGGCCGCTCTTGCCGCCGACTTTTTCCAGCAGACGCACGCTTTCGATGACCATGCCGCGGTCAACGGCCTTGCACATGTCGTAGATGGTGAGCGCGGCGACGCTGGCAGCGGTCAACGCTTCCATTTCGACGCCGGTCTGCCCGGACAGTTTGCAGCGGGCAACGATGCGCACGCTGTCATCCCCTTCGGCGCTGAGTTCGACCTTGACGCCGGTCAGCATGAGCGGGTGGCACAGAGGAATCAGATCGCTGGTTTTCTTCGCCGCCTGGATTCCGGCGATGCGTGCCACGGCGAATACGTCACCCTTGGGGTGACCGCCGCTGACAATCATCTGCAGGGTTTCGGGGAGCATGCGCACCAGCGCCTGGGCCGTCGCTTCACGGAACGTCACGGCTTTTTCAGTGACGTCGACCATGTTGGCGCGACCTTGGGAATCGAGATGAGTCAGCACGGGGGTTACTCCTGATCAGGAGCGTGGATTGTAAACCTGTGGGTCAGATATCCGCATCACTGATTATGAAATCACCGTTGCCCCCTGTGGGAGCGAGCCTGCTCGCGAAAGCGGATTCAGATTCACTATAGATGTCGACTGATACGCCGCATTCGCGAGCAGGCTCGCTCCCACAGGAGATATGCATTTATCCATAAAAAAACCGGGCGGCTTTAAGGGCCGCCCGGTCTTGTGGGAAGGGTTACAGATGCGACTCTGCGTATTCAGCCAGAATCGAGCGAGGCACCCCTTGCAGGGTGATGTGCACACCGTTGGGGAAATCCTTGAAGCGTTCGGTCAGGTAGGTCAGCCCGGAACTGGTCGCGGACAGGTAAGGGGTGTCGATCTGTGCGAGGTTGCCCAGGCACACCACTTTGGAACCGGCACCAGCACGGGTGATGATGGTTTTCATCTGGTGCGGCGTGAGGTTCTGACATTCGTCGATCAGGATCAGGCTCTGCTGGAAACTGCGGCCACGAATGTAGTTGAGCGATTTGAATTGCAAAGGCACTTTGCTGAGGATGTAGTCGACGCTGCCATGGGTGTTTTCGTCATCCATGTGCAAGGCTTCGAGGTTGTCGGTGATGGCGCCCAGCCAGGGCTCCATTTTTTCCGCTTCGGTGCCGGGCAGGAAACCGATCTCCTGGTCCAGGCCCTGCACGCTGCGGGTCGCGATGATGCGGCGATAACGCTTGCTGACCATGGTCTGCTCGATCGCAGCAGCCAGCGCCAGAATGGTTTTCCCGGAACCGGCGGCCCCGGACAGATTAACCAGATGAATGTCCGGATCGAGCAGCGCATACAGGGCCAGACTCTGATAGATGTCGCGCGGCTTGAGGCCCCACGCCTCCTGGTGCAGCAGCGGTTCCTGATGCAGATCGAGAATCAGCAAGCGGTCTTCTTCAATCTCCTTGATCCAGCCAACAAAGCCCTGTTCGTCAATGATGAACTCGTTGATGTGCACGGCCGGCAAGTTGTCGATCAGTTGCACCTGATGCCAGGTGCGGCCGTGGTCCTGACGGGTTTCGACCTTGCTCACACGGTCCCAGAACGAGCCGGTCATGTTGTGGTAGCCGTTGGGCAGCAGGGAGACGTCGTCGACCAGTTGGTCGGTGCTGTAGTCCTCGGCAGCGATGCCGCAGGCGCGCGCCTTGAGGCGCATGTTGATGTCTTTGGTGACCAGCACCACCGGTTTTTGCGGGTCGCGGGTGTGCAGGTCAATGAGCTGATTGATGATTTTGTTGTCGTTCAGGTGCTCGGGCAGAATCAGGTTCGACTCGGCCTGTTTGCTCATCAGAATCGACAGCAAGCCTTTCGGCCCGCCCTTGCCGCGCTGGATCGGCACGCCCAGTTCGACGTCTTCGGGTGACGCATCGCCCAGGGTCTTGTCGATCAGGCGAATTGCCTGACGGCATTCCGCGGCCACGCTGTGATGGCCGCTCTTGAGCTTGTCCAGCTCTTCCAGCACGGTCATCGGGATGGCGACGTGGTGTTCTTCGAAATTCAGCAGGGCATTTGGATCGTGAATCAATACGTTGGTATCGAGTACATACAGGATTGGCTGGTTGGAGGAAGGGCTGCGTCCGTGATCATCCATACTCGGTCACCTTTTTGGGAGCCATTCGACGCAATACCGTGACAGTGCTGCGCCTCGAAGTGACTGCCGAATTCATCCACGAGGGCCTGGATGAACTGCACACAAAAGGAGTCTGGGAAGACGCCACCTGTGTTGCAGGTTTCGGCGGTCTGTCTTCGTAATACTCCAAAACCGATGACATAAAAAAGTACTTTGACGGTTTTTTTAAGTTTATTTTGCAGAGTGACGAAAAGCCCTTGGCGGACTGCCCGGACCCCGCTAAAGTCGGAAGTCCGCCTGCATCCGATTCCTTTTGAAAATCACCCCAAACCCAATGTTTCCGGGCTTTTCTGTCGTCTCTCAACGAAATCCGTCCTGACAGTCTTCCCAGCCGATGCCGCTCTGCGCAGTCTGGGTAATCAGCCACGGCAATGACGTCTTGACCGCATCCTGTTTCATGTTGAAATTGATCACTCCGTGGCGCCACAACAACATCAGTGTCAGCACCCGCTGCGCGCTTGCCGGGCCCTTCAGTTTGCCCGCGCCGTCCTGGGCATCGATGTCCCACAGGGCCACTTGCAGGCCCTGGGTGTTGAAGAAACCTTTCGCGTCGCTGCGACGTTGGCCCTCTGGCGGGCGGAACAGCGGTACGTAGTTTTCCGGCAGTTTGTTCTTCACCAGATCAGCGCTGCGGCGCACTGAATCCTGCCAGTCCTGCCAATGGCTATGGGAGCGGAACTCCCAGCCCTGCACGCCGACGCACTGCTGTGAAAACGCCGCTTGCAGGCTGCTGACCGAACGCCCGGAAAGTCGCGCCTGAATATCCTTGCCCAGCACAAAGAAAGTCCCGCTCAGATTCGCCTTGCGCAAGTACTCCGTCAGCCAGTCGGTGTTGTCCGGCTGAACGTTGGCGGCGCTGTCGAAGGTCAGCAAAAACAGCCGATCATGCATGGCCTCCCCGTTGCGCTCATAGTCGCCGAAACGATCGATTTCGCTGCTGGTCTGCGGGAACAGCGCGGCCTTGCGCATCAGCTCGTCCAGGTACTGCAAATGGAAGATCCGGCTCGGCTCGGCCCATCGGGTGTAATAACTGTCGTCGCTGACCACGAACTTGGCAGCCTGCTCACGCAGGGTCGGCAGGTCTTCGACAAGAAAGCAGAACGAGGCGTCCTGATCACAGCTTTGCTGGGCGTGGTTGTAGTTGGCCAACAAGCGCTGCCAGAGGCGCTGGCGCAGCTGATTGATCGCATCGATGTTGACCGTGCGCAGGCCCAGACGCTGGGAAAGCGCAGCCTCGTCAATGGACTCGGTGCCGAGCAGGCCGCGGGCAAACATGAGAATCTCCGCCCGCGACGCGACGTCGAACAGGGTCGGGTTGTCGAGCTGCTCCGGCCAGGTGCTGCGATCCAGCGTCGCCACATCACCCGGCGCCGCCACGGCTCCGGCGCTCAGCAGCCACGCGGTGAATAAAAGAACAATGCGCAAAGGGATGTCTCCATAACAAAACCCGCGCGGCACTATAGCTGATAAGACACCCAAACCTGCTGGCGGATGGCGCATTCTGTGGCGAGGGAGCTTGCTCCCGCTGGGTTGCGCAGCAGCCCCAAATGCAGCCATTGCATTGCTCCAACGCGGGCGCGTCTACCGAATTTGCGAGCGCTGCGCACTCGAGCGGAAGCAAGCTCCCTCGCCAAAGGGTAGGCGCAGGTTGCTACCGCCGTCGATCACCTATGGGCTTGATAGCTGGAGTCAACAACGCCAACCCCCTAGAATCGCTCTCACGATTAAAGGAGACGACTTCATGCTGATGGTGATTTCCCCCGCCAAGACCCTCGATTACGAAACACCGCCGGCGACCCAGCGCTTCACCCAGCCACAATACCTCGACCATTCCCAGGAACTGATTCAGCAACTGCGCGAGCTGAGCCCGGCGCAGATCAGCGAGTTGATGCACGTATCCGACAAGATCGGCGGGCTCAATGCCGCGCGCTTCGGCAGCTGGACGCCAGCGTTCACGCCGCGAAACGCCAAGCAGGCCTTGCTCGCGTTCAAAGGTGACGTCTACACCGGTCTCGATGCGCAGTCGTTCGGCGAAGCGGATTTCGACTACGCACAAAAGCACCTGCGCATGCTCTCCGGCCTCTATGGCCTGTTACGCCCGCTGGACCTGATGCAACCTTATCGCCTGGAGATGGGCACCAAACTGGCCAACGCCCGAGGCAAGGACTTGTATGCGTTCTGGGGCACGCGCATCAGTGAATGGCTGAATGAAGCGCTGGCGCATCAGGGTGATGATGTGCTGCTCAATCTGGCGTCCAATGAGTACTTCTCGGCGGTCAAGCGCAGCGCCCTGAACGCACGAATCATCAACACCGAATTCAAGGATCAGAAGAACGGCCAGTACAAGATCATCAGCTTCTACGCGAAAAAAGCGCGGGGTTTGATGAGCCGCTTCGTGATTCAGGAACGCATCAACGACCCCGCCCAGCTCAAGCATTTCGATGCACAGGGATATCGCTACAGCGCCGAACAGTCGAAACCCGACAATCTGGTGTTTTTACGCGACCACGCCCCGGAATAATGCATGCCCTTTGCACGACTCTTTTCTTTGAGAGTCGTGCAGTCCGCCCGAACTAAGAATTCCCCTGCCGCTTATCGCCAAATTCATGGCGCCAATAAAACCACGCTCTGTTTTCTAATTTTAGTTTCACTCGACACTGAAGTTTTTTTTCAGTAGTGGCACCTAAATTTTTTACCCGTAGTGGCACAAAACTATCGACACCGATAAACCCCCGGCCACTAAAGGGCGAAAAGGAGAGTGCTATCAAATTGAAACCAGTGCCATCTTTCTCAATATTTCAAAAAATTTCTGATGGCACGATGAGCGGCCTGGAACTATGTCTAAATGCGTAGCTCATACCACCGGTAACGATTCTCGCCGAGTTTGTACGAGATAACTTACGAAGAGCAGATAGCCATGTAACCCGGTTGTCACAGCAACTTGGCTAGATGACAAACTAGTCTCAAAACAACCGTAAGACAGGAGATACGCACCATTAATATCCCCTACAAAGGCCATGACCGCGCCCCTATAAACGTGCTCGCCTGAGCACCTAACTGTTTGATTTACGGGCTCCCTACCCGACTTCGAGCAGGCTACACGACTGCACAAGAGTCTTCCCGCACGGAAGATCGGCTGCATAACAGGGCACGTCAAAAGAACAAGGCCTAGTTGCGCACATCTTGAGTGCACTTATTTAGACACTCGAAACTTATTATGCCTGCACACGGCATTGTGGCGCCTGTAAGCCGCACTTTCGAGTGCACTAGTGACCGCTGAACACCATTAACTCCGGCCTTCTAACGGCCTGATATATACAGAGGTAATTGCGATGCGCATCAGCATATTTGGTTTGGGTTACGTTGGCGCAGTATGTGCCGGTTGCCTGTCTGCACGGGGCCATGACGTAGTTGGCGTCGATGTTGCCAAAGACAAGATCGACATGATCAACGCCGGCAAATCGCCGATTGTTGAACCAGGCCTGGGCGAACTCCTGCAACAGGGTATCCAGACCGGTCGTCTGCGCGGCACGACCAACTTCGCCGAGGCGATTCGTGATACCGATCTGTCGATGATCTGCGTCGGTACGCCAAGCAAGAAGAACGGCGACCTGGAACTGAACTACATCGAAGCGGTGTGCCGCGAGATCGGTTTTGTCCTGCGTGAAAAATCCACCCGCCACACCATCGTCGTGCGCAGCACCGTACTGCCGGGCACCGTAGCGAACGTGGTAATCCCGATTCTGGAAGATTGCTCGGGCAAGAAGGCTGGCGTCGATTTCGGCGTTGCGGTCAACCCTGAGTTCCTGCGTGAATCCACCGCCATCGCCGACTACGATCAGCCACCGATGACCGTCATCGGCGAATTCGACACCGCGTCGGGCGACGTTCTGCAATCGCTGTACGAAGAACTCGACGCGCCGATCATCCGCAAGGACATCGCCGTTGCCGAGATGATCAAGTACACCTGCAACGTCTGGCACGCGACCAAAGTGACCTTCGCCAACGAGATCGGCAACATCGCCAAAGCGGTCGGCGTCGATGGCCGTGAAGTGATGGACGTGGTCTGCCAGGACAAGACCCTCAACCTGTCCCAGTACTACATGCGCCCGGGCTTTGCGTTCGGCGGTTCGTGCCTGCCAAAAGACGTGCGCGCCCTGACCTACCGCGCCGGTTCCCTGGACGTCGAAGCGCCGCTGCTGAACTCGCTGATGCGCAGCAACGAATCGCAAGTGCAGAACGCCTTCGACATCGTTGAAAGCCATGACAAACGCAAAGTCGCCCTGCTCGGTCTGAGCTTCAAGGCCGGCACCGACGACCTGCGCGAAAGCCCGCTGGTCGAACTGGCCGAAATGCTGATCGGCAAGGGCTACGACCTGAGCATCTACGACAGCAACGTGGAGTACGCCCGTGTCCACGGTGCGAACAAGGACTACATCGAGTCGAAGATTCCGCACGTTTCGTCCCTGCTCAACTCGGACTTCGATTCGGTGATCGACAACTCCGACGTGATCATCCTCGGCAACCGCGACGAGAAATTCCGCGCGCTGGCCCAGGAAGCACCGGAAGGCAAACAAGTCATCGACCTGGTGGGCTTCATGTCCAAGGCCACCAGCGCCGGTAGCCGCACCGAAGGGATCTGCTGGTAAGGCAGCAGCAAGCCTCAAGCTTCAAGCCGCAAGCAAAAGCACCTCGCTTGCGGCTTGAAGCCTCCATCACCTTCGGATGACGCTGATGAGCAAGCTCAAACATTTTTTTCTGCAATCAGCCGGCTGGCTTTTTTATCTCAGTCTGCTGATGGGCCTGGCCTTGATGCTGCCCACGTCCACATTCGACGCCGAGTCGAAGGACTTCATTTTCCTGATTGGCGCCGTCGGTATCTGGCGCTACTCGATGGGTGCCACGCACTTCGTGCGCGGCATGATTTTTCTGTACATCGTTTACCCGCACCTGCGCCGCAAAGTGCGCAAGCTGGGTAAAGCGGCCGACCCGTCGCATGTGTTTCTGATGGTCACCAGCTTTCGTATTGACGCGCTCACCACGGCGCAGGTCTACAGCTCGGTGATTCGCGAAGCCATCGACTGCGAACTGCCGACCACCATTGTCTGCTCGATCGTGGAAATGTCCGACGAGTTGCTGGTCAAGGCGATGTGGGCCCGGATGAATCCGCCCGATCGCGTCAAGCTCGACTTCGTGCGCATTCCCGGTACCGGCAAGCGCGATGGCCTGGCGTTCGGTTTCCGCGCGATTTCCCGTCACCTGCCGGACGACCGTGCGGTGGTGGCCGTGATCGACGGCGACACCGTGCTCGGCGAAGGCGTCGTGCGCAAGACCGTGCCGTGGTTCCAGCTGTTCGGCAACGTCGGCGGCCTGACCACCAACGAATTCTGCGAAGTGCGCGGCGGCTACATCATGAGCGAATGGCACAAGCTGCGTTTCGCCCAACGCCACATCAACATGTGCTCGATGGCCCTGTCCAAGCGCGTGCTGACCATGACCGGGCGCATGTCGGTATTCAAAGCTTCCGTGGTTACCAATCCGGAATTCATCGCCGACGTTGAAAGCGACTCGCTGCAACACTGGCGCCTGGGCCGATTCAAGTTCCTGACCGGCGACGACAAGTCGAGCTGGTTCAGCCTGATGCGCCTAGGTTACGACACCTTCTACGTACCGGATGCGGCGATCAATACCGTTGAGCACCCGCCGGAAAAGAGCTTCATCAAGGCCAGCCGCAAACTGATGTTCCGCTGGTACGGCAACAACCTGCGCCAGAACTCCCGCGCACTCGGCCTGGGTATCCGCCGCCTCGGCGCGTTCACCTCGGTGGTGCTGTTTGACCAGCGCGTGTCGATGTGGACCTCGCTGCTCGGCCTGACCGTCGCGATCATCGCCAGCTTCAAGTACGGCACCGCGTTCATCCTGGTGTACCTGCTGTGGATCGGCATCACGCGCCTGATTCTGACGCTGCTGCTGTCATGTTCCGGCCACCGCATCGGCCCGGCTTACCCGGCGATTCTGTATTACAACCAGATCGTTGGCGCACTGGTGAAGATCTACGTGTTCTTCCGCCTTGACCAACAATCCTGGACTCGCCAACCGACATCCCTGACCCGTGATCTCGCCAGCTTTCAACGTTGGTTCAACACCTGGTCGTCTCGGACCATGACCTTCTCCGCCGGCAGCATTTTCGTCGCCGTGTTGCTGATGATGGTCTGAACCGCCCCTATTGAATTAACAAGGAAATCGCCCCTATGAATACCGCCGTCAACGTCAACGTAGTGCATGAATCCGAAGCCCAGCGCCAGCACGCTCGCGTGAAAATCCCGGCCAAGCTGCGTTTCTTCGGCCCTGACCGGACCCCGGTCGAAGCGCGGGTACTGGACCTGTCAGCCGGTGGTCTGGCGTTCAATGCCGGGCAGATGCCGCTGACCGTCGGTGAGGTGTACAAGGCGCGCCTGCAATTTGTCATCGACAACCTCGGCCTGGCCATGGACGTTGAACTGCAGGTGCGCTCCTACGACCGCCAGACCGGCCGCGCCGGTTGCCAGTTCCAGAACCTGGAGCCGCAGGACATTTCCACCCTGCGCCACCTGATCACTTCGCACCTGGCCGGCGACATTGTCAGCATCGGCGAAGTGCTGGCGACCCTGCAGCGCGACAACTTCACCAAGGCGCGCAAGAACAAGGACAGCGGCAACGGCATGACCGCATTCGGCCGCCTGAAAGCCGTGACGTTCAGCGCCGGCATTTTCGCCGTCGGCCTGGTTGCAGCGGGTTTCATTTTCAAATCGGTATACGGCATGTACTTCGTCAGCCACGCCCAGGCCGGCCTGGTCAGCGTGCCGGGGATGAACATCACCATGCCGCGCGATGGCACGGTGCAGAGCCTGGTCAAGTCCGACGGCGTCGCCGCCAAAGGCGCCCCGCTGGCGACGTTCAGCACCAGCATGCTCGACGTGCTCAAGGGTCATCTGGCAGAAGACCAACTGGCCCCGGCCAAGGTTGAAGAACTGTTCGGCAAGCAAATGACCGGCACCCTGACCTCGCCGTGCGATTGCACCGTGGCCCAGCAACTGGTGGCTGACGGTCAGTACGCAAGCAAGGGCGACGTGATCTTCCAGCTGGTGCCGCGCAACACTCAAGCGACTGTTGATGCGCGCTTCTCCTATCGCCAGTTCGGCGACGTGCGTCCGGGCACCCCGGTGAGCTTCCAGATCGCCGGCGAAGACAAGACCCGCACGGGCAAGATCGTCAGCAGCACGAGCCTGAAGAGCGCCGACCTGTCTTCCGACATCCGCGTGCAGATCCAGCCTGACGAGCCGCTCGACAGCAGCCTCGCCGGCCGCCCGGTGGAAGTGAACAGCGACCGTGGCCCGAACCTGAACTGGCTGATCGACAAAGCCATGGCTGCCGGTCTTTAAGTCGAGGACATGCCTGTGACTATCATCAGTCTCTTGAGAACACCGCGATCCCTGTGGGAGCTGGCTTGCCAGCGATCGGATCAATGCGGTCCCTCTGATACACCGAGTCGTCTGAATCGCTGGCAAGCCAGCTCCCACAGAGGTCATATGGTGTGCTCGCTGGCGCTGGCTGTTTCCCTGGCCGGTTGTGCCGGCCTGCCCGATCAGCGTCTGGCCAACGAAGCGCTCAAGCGTGGCGACACCGCCACCGCCGCGCAGAACTATCAGCAACTGGCCGATCTGGGTTACAGCGAGGCGCAAGTGGGCCTGGCGGATATCCAGGTCGACAGCCGCGACCCTGCGCAAATGAAACAGGCCGAAGCGACCTATCGCGCAGCGGCCAGTGTGTCGCCGCGTGCCCAGGCACGCCTGGGTCGCCTGCTGGTTGCCAAGCCAGGCTCCACCGAAGCCGAGCACCACGAAGCGCAAACCCTGCTGAAAAAAGCTGCCGCCAGTGGCGAAGGCAATACCTTGATTCCGCTGGCGATGCTCTACCTGCAATACCCGCACAGCTTCCCGGACATCAACGCCCAGCAGCAGATCGATCAGTGGCGCAAATCCGGCTACCCCGAAGCGGGTCTGGCGCAGGTGCTGCTGTATCGCACCCAGGGCACTTACGACCAGCATCTGGATGACGTGGAAAAGATCTGCAAGGCCGCGATCAACACCACCGACATCTGCTATGTCGAACTGGCCACGGTCTATCAGAAGCGTGCGCAGCCCGAGCAACAGGCCGAGCTGATCAAGCAGATGCAGGCCGGTTACAGCCGTGGCACCGTCACTGCTCAGCGTGTCGATTCGGTGGCCCGCGTGCTGGCCGATTCGACCCTGGGCAAGACTGACGAAAAAACCGCGCAGTCGTTGCTCGAACCGATTGCTCCGGGCTACCCGGCTTCCTGGGTGACCCTGGCGCAACTGCTTTACGACTTCCCTGAACTGGGCGACGTCGATCAGATGATGAAGTACCTGGACAACGGCCGCGCCGCTGACCAGCCGCGCGCCGAACTGCTGCTGGGCAAGGTCTACTACGAAGGGAAAGTGGTGCCGGCGGACGCGAAAGTCGCCGAGGAACATTTCCAGAAAGCCGTCGGCCGCGAAGTCGCCGCCGATTACTACCTCGGCCAGATCTATCGTCGCGGTTACCTGGGCAAGGTCTATCCGCAAAAAGCTCTCGACCATCTGCTGACCGCTGCGCGCAACGGCCAGAACAGTGCCGACTTTGCCATTGCCCAACTGTTTTCCCAAGGCAAGGGCACCAAGCCTGACCCGCTGAATGCGTACGTCTTCAGCCAACTGGCGAAGGCGCAAAACACCCCGCAAGCCGATGAACTGGCGGCGACCCTTGAGGCGCAATTGCCGCCCGAGCGCCTTTCCGAAGCCCGCCGCCTGTTGCAACAGGAACAGGCCAGCCGTGGCGCCCTGAACCCGAACACGCTGCAACTGCACGCCCTGCAAGAAGAAGACGGCGAGGAAAAATTATGAAGTTGAATCCATTTGTGAAGGCCGGCATTGGCCTCACGTTCGCGCTGATCTGGTCTTGCCCGACGCTGGCGGCGATGACTGAATCGAAGAACTTCGGCCTGGAAGTGAAGCTCACCGGCCAGTCCGAAGACGATCGCGACCTGGGCACCGCCCGTGGCGGCGATGTCAACGGCATCGGCCTTGACCTGCGCCCGTGGGTCTACGGCGAAAGCGGGGCGTGGAGCGCCTACGCCATGGGTCAGGCCGTGACTTCGACCGACATCATCGAGACCGACACCCTGCAGCAGTCCGACAGTGAAGGCACGCAGACCACCGACAACAGCGATCGCAAGACCAAGAAAAACTACCTGGCGATGCGCGAGTTCTGGGTCGGCTACAGCGGCCTTACCCCCTACCCGGGCGAGATGCTCAAGTTCGGTCGCCAGCGCCTGCGCAATGACGACGGCCAGTGGCGCGACACCAACATCGAAGCGCTGAACTGGACATTCGACACCACCCTGTTGCGCGCCAACGCTGGTGTTGCCGAACGCTTCAGCGAATACCGCACCGACCTCAAGGAGCTGGCGCCCAAAGACAAGGATCGCCTGCACGCCTACGCCGATGCGGCTTATCAGTGGACGCCGGGCAACTGGGTCGGCATTCGCGGCCACCATACGCACGACGACGGCAAACTCGACTATCCCGAGCCGGGCGTCGCCGCTGATTCGCTGGACAAGAAAGAGAACGGTGACATCAGCTGGCTCGGCCTGACCGCCGACAGCGACGCCTACAACTGGCGCAACACCAACACCGTCAACTACTGGGGCAGCATCACCGGCATGAGCGGCGACCGCGACACGGTCAATGCGCTGAATGCCGACGGTTCGCGCCCGGCACAGGCCAAGCGCAGCGACAACGTCGATGGCTGGGCAACCGACGTCGGTGTGCGTCTGCGCCTCGATCCGCAGTGGCAGGTGGGTGCTGCATATGCCCGCGCGAGCGCCGATTACGAACAGAACGGCCTGGAAAGCAACCGCTCGAACTACACCGGTACCCGTTCGCGCGTGCACCGTTTCGGCGAAGCCTTCCGTGGCGAAATGAACAACATGCAGACCGCCACCCTGTTCGGTTCGTGGATGCTCAACGACGAATACGACGCGAGCCTGATCTACCACAAGTTCTGGCGTGTCGACGGCAACAAGCCGGTGGGCAGCAACGGCATCAACGCCGTGGAAAACAACACCGACGACGTGACCGGCGCGATCCTGTCCAGCACCTCGCTGCCGCTTCAGGACGGCAACAAGGATCTGGGCCAGGAAATGGATCTGGTCGTCACCAAATACTTCAAGCAAGGCCTGCTGCCGGCAGCGTTGAGCCAGTCGATCGACGAACCGTCAGCCCTCGTGCGTTTCCGTGGCGGTGTGTTCAAGCCGGGCGACGCTTATGGCAGCCAGGTCGATTCGTACATGCACCGCGCGTTCATCGACGTGATCTGGCGCTTCTGATGCAAACCGCGAAGGGAGTGCCCGACATGAATCATGCAAGGAAAGGCTCGCTCAGCCTGTTGGCCGGCGCAATGCTGCTGGCTACGGCTGGCGCCTTCGCCAATGTGGAGCCGGCCGTGCCTCAACCGGGCAAGCCGGTCACCACCACCAAGGAACTGCAACAAGCCAAGACCTACACCGTCAGCAGCGCGCCTACCGAGGCGCTGCAACTGGCCAAGCCGACCCTGCCCGACCTTTCCGGCTTCACCGCCGAAGCCGCTGCCGCGAAAATCGTGCGCAGCAAGGCGGGCAAGATCAGCGTGCGCCGGATGATGCAGGAAAACGCCCTGAAGGACTTCATCGGCGGTGACAACAAGATGGCCGAATGGGTGGTGCGTCAGCACGGCATCCCGCAGGCGATCTTCATCGACGATGGCTACATGAACCTCAAGTATCTGGCGAAAAAACTGCCCAAGCAGTATTTCAGCGAGACCGCGCCGGGCGTGTACCTGGCCAGATTGCCGATCGTGGTCGGCGAGAAAGGCATCCTTGAAATCGACGGTCAGACCCAGGAATTGCGCCTGTCTCAGGAGGCCGGTTCGTTCCTGGTCAACGACGGCAAGCTGTTTGTACGTGACACCAAAGTCACCGGCTGGCGCGAAAAGGAAAACGGCCCGGCCACCTTCCGTTCGCCGAAGGAATTCCGTCCGTTCCTGCTCGCCTGGGGCGGCACCGAAACCTATATCGTCAACAGCAAAATGGCGAGTTTCGGCTACGCCAACAGTAAGTCGTACGGGGTGAGTATTTCCCAGTACACGCCGAACATGGCCAAGGTCCTCAAGCGTCCCGAGCCGACTGGCTGGATCGTCGGCTCCGAGTTCTCGGACATGTGGTACGGCTTCTACTGCTACGAAACCAGCGACTTCGTGGTCAAGGGCAGCACCTACAAAGACAACATCGTCTACGGCATCGACCCGCATGACCGTTCGCACCGTCTGATCATTGCCGAGAACACCGTTTACGGCACGAAGAAGAAGCACGGGATCATTATTTCCCGTGAGGTCAACGACAGCTTCATCTTCAACAACAAGAGTTTTGACAACAAGTTGTCGGGCCTGGTGATCGACCGTAACAGCGTCAACAACATCATTGCCTACAACGAGATCTACAAGAACCACACAGACGGCATCACGCTCTACGAGTCCGCCGACAACCTGCTGTGGGGCAACAAGGTCATCAGCAACCAGCGCCACGGTATCCGTATTCGTAACAGCGTGAACATCCGCCTCTACGAAAACATTGCCATGGCCAACGGCCTGACCGGCGTCTATGGCCACATCAAGGACCTGACCGACACCGACCGTGACATCAAGCTCGACCCGTTCGACGCCCAGGTGTCGCTGATCGTCGTGGGCGGTGAGCTGGCCGCCAATGGCAGCGGCCCGCTGTCGATCGACTCGCCCTTGAGCGTCGAGCTGTATCGCGTGTCGATGCTGGCGCCGACCAAATCCAGCGGCATCAGCTTCAACGGCATCCTCGGTGAGCGCCAGGATGAAATTCTCGACTTGCTGGTACGCCAGCAGAAAGCCGTGCTGATCGACCCTGTCGAACGCCAGACCGAAATGCGGGACTGAGGATAATTTTATGCACCCACACATGATCAAACTGCTCAGCCTCTCGGCCCTGACCCTTGGCATTCTCGCCGCCGGCACTGCGCGTGCCGACGCTGGCGGTGAAACGGTCGCCCCGCCGAAATTCACTGCCGAGCCTTGCTGCAACCTGTGCCCGGCAGCCCATGACGCGAAAAACTACACCACGCGTTATCAGCAGAACTTCACCACGCTGGTGCAGGCTCAGGGCGACTGGCTGTTCCGTACCCAGGAAGACCTGCGCACCGAGTTCAACACCACGCCGGCCGGCTACAAGCGCCTGCAACAGTTGCACGATGCGTTCAAGAGCAAAGGCGTCGAGCTGGTCATCGTTTATCAGCCGACCCGTGGCCTGGTGAACCGCAACAAGCTCAACCCGCAGGAAAAAGCCGCGTTCGATTACGAGAAAGCGCTGGGCAACTACAAGACCATGCTCGGCCGTTTCGCCAAGATGGGTTACGTGGTGCCGGACCTGTCGCCGCTGACCAACGAATCGCTGCCGGATACCCTGCCCGCCCACGATTTCTATTTCCGCGGTGACCAGCACTGGACGCCATACGGCGCCCAGCGCACGGCCAAAATTGTCGCCGAGAAGGTCAAGCAGATCCCGGCCTTCGCCGACATTCCCAAGCGCGAATTCGAGACCAAGCGCTCCGGGCGCATGGGCAAGACCGGCACCCTGCACAACATGGCCGGGCAACTGTGCGGCACCAGTTACG
Organism: Pseudomonas khorasanensis; assembly: GCF_014268505.2. Taxonomy (GTDB): domain Bacteria; phylum Pseudomonadota; class Gammaproteobacteria; order Pseudomonadales; family Pseudomonadaceae; genus Aquipseudomonas; species Aquipseudomonas khorasanensis. The sequence continues at coordinate 126,361 of NZ_JABWQP020000008.1, read as the reverse complement.
CGATCCAGTACATGGACCAATTCACCACCGAGCCGAAAGGTGAGGCAGGCGACGGCGATCTGTTCGGTGATTCCGGCAACCCGCAAATCACCCTGGTCGGCACCTCGCACAGCGGCAAGAACTACAACTTCGCCGGTTTCCTGGAAGAAGCCATCGGCGCCGACATTCTCAACGTCGCCTTCCCGGGCGGCGGTTTCGAAGGTTCGATGCTGCAGTACCTGGGCAGCGAAGAATTCCAGAAGACACCGCCGAAAATTCTCATCTGGGAATTCTCGCCGCTGTATCGCCTCGATCAGGAAACCATCTACCGCCAGATGATGGCGCTGCTCGATAACGGCTGCGAAGGCAAAGATGCACAGATGGCCGGCAGCGCCACGCTGAAGCCGGGCACCAAACAGGAACTGATGGTCAACAGCAAGAACCTGAACCTGCAGAACGGCAACCATCAGGTCGACATCCGCTTCGCCGACACTTCGGTGAAAACCCTGCAAGCCACCCTCTGGTACATGAACGGTCGCCACGAGGACATCAAGATCGAAAAACCGGAAACCTCCGACACCGACGGTCGTTTCGCCTTTGAGCTGCGCACGGACGAAGACTGGGCCTCGCAAAACCTGCTGGCCGTCGAAGTCCAGGGCCCTGAAGCCGGCGCCGCGCCGCAGAAAGTCGAAGCGAAAATCTGCAAACGCAACGTATTCCCGGGCGCAGGTCAACAGACCGCGCAGCTCGGGCAATGAGGTCTGCTATGCGAAATCGAACGATCAAACACCTGCTTGCGCCATCCCTGCTGACCCTGGCGATGTTCGCCGGGGCAACCCAGGCCGCCGCGCCACTGCGTCCACCGCAGGGCTACTTTGCGCCGGTGGATAAATTCAAGACCGGCGACAAGAGCGAAGGCTGCGATGCGATGCCGACGCCCTACACCGGCCCGCTGCAATTTCGCAGCAAATACGAAGGCTCGGACAAGGCCCGCGCAACGCTGAACGTGCAGTCGGAAAAAGCCTTTCGCGACACCACCAAGGACATCACCACGCTGGAGCGCGGCACGGCCAAACGGGTCATGCAGTTCATGCGCGACGGTCGCCCGGAGCAGCTCGAATGCACGCTCGACTGGCTGACGGCCTGGGCCAAGGCGGATGCGTTGATGTCCAAGGACTTCAACCACACCGGCAAGTCGATGCGCAAATGGGCGCTGGGCAGCATGGCGTCTTCGTACATTCGCCTGAAATTCTCCGATTCGCGCCCACTGGCTCAGCATCAGCAGGAAGCGCAACTGATCGAAGCCTGGTTCAGCAAAATGGCCGATCAGGTGGTCAGCGACTGGGACAACCTGCCGCTGGAAAAAACCAACAACCACTCGTACTGGGCCGCCTGGTCGGTGATGGCGACCGCCGTCGCGACCAACCGCCGCGACCTGTTTGACTGGGCCGTGAAGGAATACAAGGTCGGCGTCAATCAAGTCGATGCCGACGGCTACCTGCCGAACGAACTCAAGCGCCAGCAACGCGCCCTCGCCTATCACAACTATGCCCTGCCGCCGCTGGCGATGATCGCCAGTTTCGCCCAGGTCAACGGTGTCGATCTGCGTCAGGAAAACAACGGTGGGCTCAAACGTCTGGCTGATCGCGTGCTGTCCGGGGTCAAGGATCCGGATGCGTTCGAAGAGAAAAACGGCAAGAAACAGGACATGACCGATCTGAAAGAGGACATGAAATTTGCCTGGCTCGAACCGTACTGCACCCTCTACACCTGCGCGCCGGATGTCCTTGAGAAGAAGCACGACATGCAACCGTTCAAGACCTTCCGCCTTGGCGGGGATCTGACCAGGGTCTACGACCCGTCGCATGAAAAGGGCAACAAGGGTTCGTAAGAAAAAAGCAAAACCTGTCGCTGATCGTTCCCACGCTCCGCGTGGGAACGCAGCCCGGGACGCTCCGCGTCCCATGCCGAAGCGGACGCAGAGCGTCCATTGAGGCATTCCCACGCAGAGCGTGGGAACGAGCGCATGACTGATTTGCCCCTCCACTACCACGGGGGGTTTGGGGGGGCCTTGGCCCTTGACTGTTGATTCAAACATGGAGAGATCGGGATGGTATTTTCATCCAACGTGTTCCTGTTTCTGTTCTTGCCGATCTTTCTCGGCTTGTACTACTTGAGCGGGCAACGCTATCGCAACTTGCTGCTGCTGATCGCCAGCTACGTGTTCTACGCCTGGTGGCGGGTGGACTTCCTTGCGCTGTTCGCAGCCGTCACGCTGTGGAACTACTGGATCGGCCTGAAAGTCGGTGCCGCGGGCGTCAGAACCAAACCGGCCCAGCGCTGGCTGCTGCTCGGCGTGGGGGTGGATCTGTGCATCCTCGGCTACTTCAAGTACGCCAACTTCGGCGTCGACAGCATCAACGCGATGATGACGTCGGTGGGTCTTGAGCCGTTCATCCTCACCCACGTGCTGTTGCCGATCGGTATTTCGTTCTACATCTTCGAATCGATCAGCTACATCATCGACGTGTACCGCGGCGACACTCCGGCCACACGCAACCTGATCGACTTCGCAGCGTTCGTGGCGATTTTCCCGCACCTGATCGCCGGCCCGGTTCTGCGTTTCCGTGACCTGGCCGATCAGTTCAACAACCGCACCCACACCCTCGACAAGTTCTCCGAGGGCTGCACGCGGTTCATGCAGGGTTTCATCAAGAAGGTCTTTATCGCCGACACCCTCGCGGTGGTGGCCGACCATTGCTTCGCCCTGCAGAACCCGACCACGGGCGATGCCTGGCTGGGCGCACTGGCTTACACCGCGCAGCTGTATTTCGACTTCTCCGGTTACAGCGACATGGCAATCGGCCTGGGCTTGATGATGGGTTTCCGCTTCATGGAAAACTTCAAGCAGCCGTACATCAGTCAATCGATCACCGAGTTCTGGCGGCGCTGGCACATCAGCCTGTCGACCTGGCTGCGTGACTACCTCTACATCACCTTGGGCGGTAACCGTAAAGGCACGCTGATGACCTATCGCAACCTGTTCCTGACCATGCTGCTCGGTGGTCTGTGGCACGGCGCGAACATCACTTACGTCATCTGGGGTGCATGGCACGGCATGTGGCTGGCGATCGAAAAAGCGCTGGGCCTGAACACGTCGCCGCGCAGTCTGAATCCGATCCGCTGGGCACTGACTTTCCTGCTCGTGGTCATGGGTTGGGTGATCTTCCGCGCTGAAAACCTGCACGTTGCCGGACGCATGTACGGCGCGATGTTCAGCTTCGGCGACTGGTCGCTGTCGGAACTCAATCAGGCCAGCCTCACCGGTCTGCAAGTGGCGACCCTGGTGGTGGCTTACGTGACGCTGGCGTTCTTCGGCCTGCGTGACCTCTACACCAATCAACCGCCAGCCAAGACCAAACCCGACGTCAACGTTGAGGCAGATGGCCCTGCCACCGCGACTCCGGGAATGATCAAGGCAGCCCCTGGCGAAAACCCGGCGAGCATCCACGAGCCTGGCTACACCGTCGGCGTAGAAGCCCAGGTGCAACCGGCCTACTGGACCGCTGACTGGTCCCGCTACGTGATGCGCGGCCTGATCCTGCTGCTGTTCATCGCCTCGATTCTCAAACTCTCGGCGCAAAGCTTCTCGCCGTTCCTTTACTTCCAGTTCTGAGGGATCTGACATGACCCGCTCATTACGCATCTTCTACATTGCCCTGTTCCTGGTGACGCTACTCGTCCTGGGCCTGTGGTCGGTACGCAGCTTCTTCGGCTTCAGCACCAACGCCGACGCGACGGTGCTCAACGGCCGCTGGACCAAGGCTGTGGAAACTCACTACGACGAGGAATTCCCGATCAAGCGTCTGGGCACCAATCTCTGGGCCGCGCTGGATTTCAAACTGTTCAACGAAGGTCGTCCGGGCGTCGTGCTCGGCCGCGACCAGTGGCTGTACAGCGATGAGGAATTCAACCCGATCGTCAATGAAGAGCTGAATCTGCAAGGTAACTACGCGCTGGTCGAAGGCGTGCGCCAGACCCTGAAAGACAAAGGCGTGAAACTGGTGATGGCGATCGTGCCGGCCAAGGTTCGCCTGTATCCGGAACATCTGGATGAGGTGAAGCCGTCGAGCATTCACCAGAATCTGTATCAGGATTTCCATGCCCGTGTCGCAGCCGACAAGATCATCGCGCCCGACCTGCTCGCGCCGTTGCAACAGGCCAAGCAGAACGGTCAGCAAGTGTTCCTGCGCACCGACACTCACTGGACGCCGGAAGGTGCCGAGATCGCGGCGAACACCCTGGCGAAAACCATCGCCGAGCAATCCCCGCTGAGCGGCGAGCCGCAGCGCTTCGTCACCACGCCGGCCGAGCAGGTCACGCACAAGGGCGATCTGCGTCTGTTCCTGCCGCTGGATCCGCTGTTCGAAAACATGATGCCGGCGCCTGAGCCACTGCTCAAACGCAACACCGTCGCGGCCGAGCAACCTGCGGGTGACGATGCCCTGTTCGCCAACAGCGAAGTACCGGTCGCACTGATCGGCACCAGCTATAGCGCCAACCCCAATTGGAACTTCGTCGGTGCGCTGAAACAGGCGCTGCACAGCGACGTCGTCAACTACGCCGAAGACGGTCACGGCCCGATTCTGCCGATGCTCAGCTACCTGAAAAGCGATGACTTCAAGAACAGCCCGCCACAAGTGCTGATCTGGGAGTTTCCTGAACGATATCTGCCTGTGAACAACGAAATCGGCGACGCCGACCCGCAGTGGGTCGCAGAGCTTAAACAAGCCGGCGCCCGCCAACAAAACGTAGCCATCAACACTAAATCCGAGACGCCCGATCGGGCGCAAAACTGAAAGAGAGGTACACCATGACTTTCACTACTACTCCTCGTCGTCTCGCTAAAAGCTTCGCACTGGTTGCTGGCCTCAGCGTACTTTCCGTCCCGGCCTTCGCCGGCGGCGACGCCGCACTTTACGGCCCGACCGCACCGAAAGGTTCGACCTTCGTGCGTATCTACAACGCCAGCAACACTGAAGTCAGCGCTACCGTCGGCAGCACCAATCTGAGCGACGTTGCGCCACTGGCCAGCAGCGACTTCAGCTTCATGCCGGGCGGCGACTACAGCGCCAAAGTCGGTAGCCAGACCCTGCCGGTCAAACTGGCCGGTGACCACTATTACACTCTGGTCAACAACGCCTCCGGCGCACCGCAACTGATTGAAGAGCCACCGTTCAAGAACAAGCAAAAATCCCTGGTACGCGTGCAGAACCTCAGCGACAAGTCGCTGACCCTGAAAACCGCCGACGGCAAGACCGAAGTGGTGCCGAACGTGGCCGCCAAGGGCCGTGGCGAGCGTGAAATCAACCCGGTGAAAGTCAGCCTGGCGCTGTACGAAGGCGACAAGAAAGTCGGCGACGTGAAGCCGGTCGCCCTGGAGCGCGGTGAAGCCGCCGTGCTGTACGTCACCGGCAACGGCAGCAACCTGTCGCCAGTCTGGGTGAAACGCCCGGTGTCGACGCGCTAATCCTTTTGTGAACTGACGCAGTAACCCTGTGGGAGCGAGCTTGCTCGCGAATACGGTCTGACATTCAACATCAATGTCGACTGGTCCATCGCCTTCGCGAGCAAGCTCGCTCCCACAGGGCTCTAACCAAATTGATTTTATGGAGTAAACATTATGATTCCGGTGATCTTGTCAGGTGGTAGCGGTTCGCGTCTGTGGCCTCTTTCGCGCAAGCAATTCCCTAAACAATTCCTCGCCCTGACCGGCGAGCACACGCTGTTCCAGCAAACTCTGGAGCGCCTGGTGTTCGAAGGCATGGACACCCCGATCGTGGTCTGCAACAAGGAACACCGTTTCATCGTCAACGAGCAGTTGGCCAGCCGCAATCTCGAATGCCAGCGCATCCTGATGGAACCGTTCGGCCGCAACACCTCGCCGGCCGTTGCCCTGACCGCGATGATGCTGGTCAATGAAGGTCGCGACGAGTTGATGCTGGTACTGCCGGCAGACCATGTGCTGGAAGACCAGAAAGCCCTGCAACGTGCTCTGGCCCTGGCCACTGTTGCCGCCGAAAACGGCGAAATGGTCCTGTTCGGCGTGCCAGCGACCAAACCGGAAACCGGCTACGGCTACATCAAATCCACCGCCGATTCGCTGCTGCCAGAAGGCGTCAGCCGCGTCTCGCATTTCGTGGAAAAACCAGACGTCAAACGCGCCACCGAGTACGTCGAGTCCGGCGGTTACTACTGGAACAGCGGCATGTTCCTGTTCCGCGCCAGCCGCTTCCTCGAAGAACTGAAGAAGCACGATCCAGACATCTACGACACCTGCCTGCTGACCCTTGAGCGCAGCCAGCACGACGCCGACACCATCACTTTCGACGAAGCCACTTTCGCCTGCTGCCCGGACAATTCCATCGACTACTCGGTGATGGAAAAAACCCAGCGCGCCTGCGTCGTGCCGCTGACCGCCGGCTGGAGCGATGTCGGCTGCTGGGCGTCGCTGTGGGAAGTCAACGAAAAAGACGCCAACGGCAACGTCAGCAAAGGCGATGTGGTCATTCAGGACAGCAAGAACTGCATGATCCATGGCAACGGCAAACTGGTGTCGGTGATCGGCCTGGAAAACATCGTCGTGGTCGAAACCAAGGACGCAATGATGATTGCCCACAAGGACAAGGTCCAGGGCGTCAAGCAGATGGTCAACACCCTTAACGCACAGGGCCGCAGCGAGACCCAGAACCACTGCGAAGTGTATCGTCCGTGGGGCTCGTACGACTCGGTGGACATGGGCGGGCGTTTCCAGGTCAAGCATATCTCGGTCAAACCGGGCGCTTGCCTGTCGCTGCAGATGCACCACCACCGCGCCGAACACTGGATCGTGGTCAGCGGCACTGCTGAAGTAACCTGCGATGAAAACGTGTTCCTGCTCACCGAAAACCAGTCGACCTACATCCCGATTGCCTCGGTGCATCGCCTGCGCAACCCGGGCAAGATCCCGCTGGAAATCATCGAAGTGCAATCGGGTTCGTACCTGGGTGAAGACGATATCGAACGCTTCGAAGATATCTATGGCCGCTCCACCCCGATCGAACGCGGCGTGTCGGTGAAAACCATCGCGCAGTAAATCGATCAGCAAGACACGAAGTCCTCGCCCAACCTGCTGCGTCCCCTATCCGCAGCAGGTTGGGCTTTTTTACGATCTTCAGGCCGCCTTACGATGTCCAGTCGTAGCGTTCGTATGCCACTTACCAACTTTCACTGCCCCTGGGATTTTGATTTCAAGTGTTCCGTGGAACGTCTTGTCGAGACTGTCCAGCATTGTCCGTGCATCCATTCTTCCTACTTGCACCGGACTGATTCCCGAATTGCCTAACAGCACTGCCTTTAACTCTTTCAAGCGACCTTTTACCATCGGAACTGCGCTCATATCGGATGAATGTTTCGGATCGAGCACATCCGGAGAAGCAAAAAACTCAAGGCTGTCGAAGCTGCCGCCAAATGCTTCCTTGAGCGCCTTGTCGTCCTCAAGATCATACTCAGCGAAATGCGTCATGCCCGCGAGGAATCTGCGCTCGTTCACCTCTCCATTTATGGCCAATAGGAAAAAGGTAAACCCCATATTTCCCGCCTTGGTCCAATCCTTCTCGCTGGTATTGCCACCTTTTCCGCCCAACTTCATCGTCTGACTATTGACCAGAGAAAAATTTGACCTGATCTCCATATGCGCCGGGATCGCTCCTTTGTTGTCGCGATTATAGGAGTAGTGGCGCAAGGTGAATCGCAGAGGAGTGGTTTTTTCAAGTACCGCAAGTGATGCCTTCGCTGTTTTGAACTGCAGTTTGCCCTGGGTGATTTCGCTCATCATTGTGTAAGGCAGCACTCTGTCGGTGTCACTGTATTTGCCCTTGAACGACTCAAATATTTCGATTGCACTGCCTACCGCCGATTTGGATACGGGCTTCTCTCCGTATTCGTCAGCAAACGTCAGCGGATTATTGCGAACCATTCGAAAAAGATTGAGGCCATCTGCCTCCACTCCCGCCGGATCGGGGTTGAGCCACCGTTGCAACCAAGGCACGTAATAACGATATCCGTAGTAATACAGCCCCGTCGCATCCCGCTCCTTGCCTGAATATCGAATGGTTCGGTAACTGACCTCGGTCTCCGCGCGCCATGCGGTCTCGCCGAACGGATAAAAGTTTTCCTGGCTGATGATTTGCGCGTCCTCGGCCAGTTCCAGGCTTGCAGAGCCAAGGTGATCAGTGAAGAGGTAGCAACAGCGATTATTACCTCCCGGTGGTGGCGCAGCATCCCAATGCAAGACGTTGACGTGGTTGACTCCGGATTCTGCGGCGATGACCTGAAGAACCTTACCGCCACTGTCAATGCGCAACTCAAGCCCTGGCAGATAGCGCACTTCGCTGATGGCGGTACGGGCCCGGCTGTTCAACGAACGGAGTTTGCGCACTCGCCGACCACCGGCGTCATACAGGTAGATTTCCTGATCGTTGCGCTCGCCGGCCCGTTCCACCGGACTGATTGATTGCAACTGGTTACTCAGGTTCCACTGCACGAAACGCCCCTGATCCAGCGCCAGTAAATTGCCTCGCCCATCGAAGGCCGCCGCAATCTGCGCTTCGCTGGGCGGTACCCCGTTTTGCCAGGGCAGACCGCGATTGCTGTATAGCGCGGTCTTGAACTGGCGTCCGTGCGCCTGAGCGCCAACATGCGTCAACTCGAGCAGGTTGCCGCCCGGATCGTAGTGGTAGGTTTGTCGATAGTTGCTGAACGCTGCGGGATCGATGCGACCGACAGACGCCGGCCCCTGGCTCGTCGCCCCCGCCTCCCAACCGGTTGCCTCACTCAATTGATAAAGACTGTCGTAGGTGTATCGGCTGATGGGCTCGATGCGCTGATTGGCGAAATAGCGCACGTGCAGTGACTGATCTTCGATACTCTTTACATTGCCCATCGGGTCATAGTCATACAGCAAGTGTTGCAACACTTTGCCCTGCCGATCCTGCGCACGCCGCGTGATCAACCGGTTGTCTTCGGGACGATAGGTCAGTGCTGTCAGGACTCCGTTACCCGCCAGTTCCTGCGTGACTTGCCCTTGCGCGTTGTAGTGAATATCGCTGACTACCGGGTGGCGCTCGGCCTGAAGCTTGAGCTGAAGATCAACCGCGCGTAATCGGCCATCCAGTGTCCGTGTGAATGCCTGCCGGTGACCACAGGCATCCACTTGTTCGAGCACGGATCCCAGCGGGGCATAGCGCCATTGCGTGGTTGCCCCTGCTCCAGGTTCGAGGAGTTTTTGCCGACCAACCAGGGCTGGCGGCCAATCCGGAGTGACTGGTTCAAGCGTGAAATGACGGGTGTTTTCGCTGCACTGCCCGGTGATTGCAAATTGCTCGAACAGAACGCTGCCGGCCGGATCGTCATGCCGGATCAATTGACCGAACTGATTGCGCAGCGGATCGCCCGCGCCGGGGCGGCCATAGGCCAACTGTTCTGCACTGCGCCGAGGCACACCCGTGCCTTCTTCAAACACGGCGATTGGCCGCAGCAAGTCATCGTATTCAATCTCACGGCTTGTGCCACGGCTGTCCCAGCTGAACAGCATTTCGCCCGCCAAACCCTGCAACTGGATTTGATTTCCCGCATCGGTGCTGTCCGAGCGCAGCACGCTGTCATTCAGGGAGTACACCGATGCGAGATTGGGTGGCGTCAACGGATCATGTTCCTGCAGCGCCCACAATCGCGCATCCCATTGTTTGACCGCACGCCCCGCAGCGTCGCGCAGGGTTCGTTCGATCCTGGACTCGCTTGCCAGGGATGCATCGGCGCGCCAGTAATTCACGGCGAGGATGGCCATCCCGCGCGGATCGTTCACGGCAAGCGTTGGCGTTTTGCTGTGGATGCCCATGGTTGCGTCGACTGCCCGGTGTGCCATTGCTCATAAGAACAAACGTATGGCGCAACGCCTACTGTCAGAAATTACAGTTCCGACCAGCGGTGTGTTTGTGAACCTCACGAATATCCATCGTGCGACGCCTTCGGTAGGATGTGGGCTACTCATCCACGGAGCGTTCGAGCATGTTCATCGGCATTGTGCTGGTCATCACCTGGCTGATCCTGCTGCTGCGCTATCCGGCCAGGGCCTTGCCGGTGTCGGTGGCGGCAGCTATCGGCCTGGGCGTCGTGGCCATGTGGGTAGTGTGGGCAGACAACCGCGAGATCAAGCAGCTGGCGCGCCTGGAATTGCGCATTGCCTACGCGCCTGACCAATGCCCCGCCGATCGCCCGCTGCAACTGAAAATGAACAACGGCAACAACGTGCCGCTGACCGAGCTGCGCTGGCGCATCGCGGCGTATGCACCGGGCGACACGGTCAATCTGGCCGACAATCAGTACACCGCCCCACGTTATCGCGGCCCCGGCGAATTGCAGCCCGGCGGCAGTTGGGAAGACTGCTTGCCACTGCCGCCGCTGCGCCCCGGCTATCGTCCGCAAACCCTGGAGTTTCGCGCCGAGCATTTGCAAGGTAGTTTCTCCGACTGATGCCTCCTCACAATGTTTGCACAAGGAATGCGCCATGCCCGTTGCGTTGATCACCGGTTGTTCCAGCGGCATCGGCCGCGCCTTGGCCGATGCGTTCAAATCGGCCGGATACGAAGTCTGGGCCAGTGCGCGCAAGGCTGAAGACGTCACTGCGCTCAGCGCCGCCGGTTTCACCGCAATCCAGCTGGACGTCAACGATGGCACCGCGCTGGAGCAACTCGCCGAGCGCCTCAACCAGCAACATGGCGGCCTCGACGTGCTGATCAACAATGCCGGTTACGGCGCCATGGGGCCGTTGCTCGATGGCGGCGTGCCGGCGATGCAGCGACAGTTTGAAACCAATGTGTTTTCGGTCATCGGAGTAACCCGGGCACTGTTTCCGCTGCTGCGCAGGGCAAAAGGCCTGGTGGTCAATATCGGCAGCGTTTCAGGCGTATTGGTCACGCCATTCGCCGGCGCCTACTGCGCCTCGAAAGCGGCGGTGCATGCCTTGAGTGATGCCCTGCGCATGGAGCTGGCGCCGTTCGGCATTCGCGTGATGGAAGTCCAGCCGGGAGCCATCGAATCGAGCTTCGCGAAAAACGCCGGGCAACAAGCCGAACAATTGATCAACGAGCAGTCGCCGTGGTTTCCCCTGCGTGAAGGGATTCGCGCGCGGGCCAAGGCGTCGCAGGACAAACCGACCCCGACGGTTGCGTTTGCTGCGCAGTTGTTGAAGGCCGTGCAGCAGCACCAGCCGCCACGGCTGATCCGCATTGGCAATGGCAGCCGGGCACTGCCGTTGTTGGCTACGTTGTTGCCAAAAGGGCTGCTGGAAACGACTTTGATGAAGCGCTTCGGCCTTCGCGCAAAGCTCTAAGACCCAGTCGGCCCCTTCGCGAGCAGGCTCGCTCCCACAGGGATATCAGCGACCTTGAGATCCAGTGTGGGAGCGAGCCTGCTCGCGAAGGAGGCGACTCGGTCTCTCAGAGGTTCGCAGCGTCCTGATTCACCACCACCGTACACGTCATACCCGCCGCCAGCAGCACGCCCTCGGGCACTTCATCAATGTGAATGCGCACCGGCACTCGCTGCGCCAGCCGCACCCAGTTGAACGTCGGGTTCACGTCGGCGATCAGTTCGCGACTTTCCGGGTTGTCCCGGTCGTAGATGCCGCGCGAAATACTTTCCACATGCCCCTTGAGCACTTCGCCGCTCATCAACTGCAGGTCGGCTTTGTCACCGACTTTAACGTGCGGCAATTTGGTCTCTTCGAAGAAGCCGTAAACCCAAAACGAGTGCATGTCGACCACGGCCATCTTCGCCTCACCGATGCGCGCATAGTCGCCGCGATGCACATTGAGATTGGTCACGTAGCCGTCCACCGCGGCGCGCACTTCGGTGCGTTTGAGGTTGAGTTCGGCGGCTTCCAGTTGTGCCTGCGCATGTTGGTAATCGGCCAGCGCGGCGTCGGCGATGTTGCTGGCGTCATCGCGGTTTTCCCTGGAGATCACCAGGTTGTCGAGGTCGGCGCGGCGATGGGCGTTGACCTTGCGCATCTCCCAGGTCGACTTGCGTGAAGCGACCAGCGACTGCGCCTGTTTGACCGCGATCCGGTAGTGCTCCGGATCGATGCGCATCAGCAGATCGCCCCTCCTCACCAACTGGTTGTCACGCACCGGCACCTCGACCACTTCGCCAGTGACGTCGGCGGCGACGTTGATAATGTCGGCGCGAACGCGTCCGTCGCGGGTCCACGGTGTATTCATGTAGTGCTGCCACAACGTACGGCCGATCCACAGCGCCAGGGCCAGCACCAGCAGGGTCGCGAGCAGGCTGAAAAACTTTTTCATCGAAACGTTCTCAACGGTAGACAGTCAGCGCCATGGCGCCGAACAGACAGGTAAACAGGCTCAGACGCAGCAACGCCGGGTGCCAGAAAAATCGGTACAGGTCGAACCCGGAAAGGAACCGGTCCAGCGCCCAGGCCAATCCTGCTGCAACGAAAAACATCAGGGTCATGGTCGGCATGTACACGCCGTGGAAGGCGATCTCACGAGGCATGGGCAAGTCCTTCGGGCTGGGCCTGGGCGAACGCGGCCAGCGGTGATTGCGGGTCGAGCAATGAAGTGCGGATGAAGTGCAGATAGCTTTTCACCCGGCGTAACGCTGAGGTGTCAAAGTGCAGTGCGAACGGCTCGTCGGTGGCCGCGACCCGGCTGATCGCGTGGTCGACCGCGACCAGTGCGCGCTCAAGATTGCTTGCGTTCGGCTGCAGAAACAGCCGCACCAGCGCGCGCCCCATCACGCGAATTGCCTGCCGCCACGGCTGCGATTGCGCATAAGCCGGGTGCACCGGCAGGATCGCCTGCTCCTTGCGCAGTTCGATGATCGCGTGGCCGACTTCCAGCACCACGAACATCCAGCGCAGCAGGTTCTTCTGCACCTTCGGCTCGCCGGCCGCGAGACCGTAAGCCTGATGCAGCAGATCCCGGGTACGGCTCTCGAAACTCGACCCCAGCCCCTTCAGTCTGCCGCTGATTGCATAAACCACTTGCCCGCGCAGATCCTGCTCCAGCCGCTGCCATAACCAGCGGCTGTTCGGCGGCAGAATAATCGCTCCGGCAGCGGCACACACCAGCATGCCCATGACCATGGCGATGTAGTCGTTGATGAAGGTGTAGGGGTTGTAGATCGTCAGGTTGTCCGGCACCGATCCGGTGCTGAAAAAGATCAGCAAACCGAGGCCCACACCGGCGTATTGCGGGCGGGAGGCGAGGAACGAACCGAGCACGATCACCGGCGCGAGCATCACGCACAGCAAGGGGAAACCATCGATCCAGGGGAAGATGAAAAACATCTCGACGAAACCGATCAGTGCCCCGAGAAAAGTGCCGCAAGCCATTTGAAACGCCATGCGTTTGGGGTTCGGCGTGGCAGCCGAAAGGCCCACGGTGGCGGCGGCAATCAGGGTCATGGTCGCCCCGCTCGGCCACGCGGTGGCGACCCAGTAACTGCCCAGCACGACCAGGATAAACGCGGCGCGAATCCCCGAAGCGGCCGCCGCCCACCAGTTGGTTTGCGGGGTGAAAGGCTCGTCCCAGCGCTCGCGTTCGTGACGGTGATCTGCCAGCGACGCGTGGGTCTGTGCATAACTGTGCAGATCTTCGACGAAGCGATAAAGCAATTCGTAGGCGGTGTGAAAATCCAGCTGCTCGGCCTCGCTCGGCTCGCTCTGCTGAAAAATCCCGCGCAAGGTCCGAACCCGCGTTGGCAAGCCTTCCTTGTAGGCCGCCAATGCCGCCACCAGGCGCGCCGCGTCGGGACTGGTCAGAGCACGCCCGCTAAAGCCGTCGAGCACCTCGGCGAGATCCTGCAAACCGGGTCTGATCGCTGCGACCACGTGTTCTTCGCCGTGACCGCGCAGGCGTTCGAGCAACTGATGCAAGGCGTTGAACCGTGTGGTGACGCCCATGAATTCGCTGTTCAGCCGGCTCAGCCGCCCGTTGCGCCGGCGCATGTGCGGGTCTTCGAAAACGGTCACGCTGCGCAGCCCTTCCAGGCCCACCGCTTCGGCGATGAAGCGTACGTTGCTGGCCTCGAACGCCTCGGCTTTGCTGCGCCCGCGCAAACCGTCGGTGACGAACAACGCAAACACGCCGAAGCGCTGATACAGGGCGTTGCGCATCGCCGCGCTGGCGGTCTGCGGCAGGATCGCGGCGCTGATCAGCGTCGCGCAGAGAATCCCCAGCGAGATCTCCAGCACTCGCCACACCGCCGCCATGAACGCGCCGTCCGGATGCGCCAGCGCCGGCAAGCCGACCATCGCTGCGGTGTAACCGGCCAGCACAAAACCGTAGGCGCGAAAGTTGCGACAGCGCGCAGCACCGGCCGAGCAGATACCGACCCAGATCGCCAGCGAGCCAAGAAACAGCTCGGTGTTTTGCGCAAACAAGGCGATCAGCGTGACCATCATCGCCGACCCGGCCAGCGTGCCCAGGAGCCGATAGAAACTCTTGGCGAACACCTGACCGCTCTGCGGCTGCATGACGATAAACACGGTGATCATCGCCGTGCGCGGTTGCGGCAACTCCAGGCGCATCGCCAGCCACAGGGTGAGGAACGCGGCGAGCAATACCTTGAAGATATAGACCCAGGTCACGCCATCGCTGCGTGCCCAGTCGAAAAAACCGCGGCGCCATTCCAGGGAGTAAAGCCAGCGTAGGGGTGCGGGCAGAGAGGTCATTGAAAATACTCAGGCATGCAATCCGGACTCGAAACCTGTGGGAGCGAGCCTGCTCGCGAAAGCGCAGTCTCAGGCAGCATGTTCATTGGCTGATACGCCCTCTTCGCGAGCAGGCTCGCTCCCACATTGGATGCTGCGTTCAACGCAGCAGCGCCGGGGTTTGCGGGGCTTGGGTTTGCGCGGCGTTCGGCACGTCATTACCGGCACCGAGGCCGCCGCCCAAAGCCGTCACCAGTTCGGCATGCGCACTCAAGCGCGCCGCCTGCACCTGTTGCTGCACTTGCTGCTGCTTGAACAGCAACGTCTGCGCATTCAACACATTGAGGTAATCGGTCAGGCCTCGTTGATAAGCGATCATTGCAATGTCGTAAGTCTTCTGCGCCGCCGCCACGGATTCGGCGGCGAAGGCCTGCTGCTTGTCCATCGATTCGCGACGGATCAACTGATCGGAAATGTTCTTCAGCGCGTTGATCAGGGTCTGGTTGTAATGCGCCACGGCGATGTCGTAACCGGCCGCTGCTTCACCCAGTTCGCCACGCAGTCTTCCGCCATCGAAGATCGGCAGGGAGATTGCCGGGCCGACGTTGTAGTTGAGTTTCTTGCCGGTCAGAAACTCCAGAGCTCCGCCACCGGTGGCCATGTAGCCGAGACTGCCGACCAGATCGACGTTGGGGTAAAAACCGCCGTGGGCCACGTCGATCCCGCGCGCCTGCGCCGCCACTTGCCAGCGACTGGCGACCACGTCCGGACGCTGCCCGAGCAGTTCGGCGGGCAATGCCGACGGCAACGTCAACGGCGCCGCGAGCGATAACGTCGGCCGTTGCAACTGCGCACCGGCGCCCGGCCCTTTGCCGGCGAGCGCGGCGATCTGATTGCGACTCAAGGCGATTTCTTCGTCCAGCGCATCAAGCTGCCGATGGGTTTCCGGCAGCGGTGTTTCGGCCTGACTGACTTCGAAGTGCGTGCCGATCCCGCCGTCCAGGCGTTTCTGCGCCAGATCGAGAATCTGCTGTTGCTGCTTGAGCGTCGCCGCAACGATGTCGCGCCGGGCGTAATGCAGCGATAGCTCGATGTAGGCGCGAACGATGTTGCTCTGCAATTCCAGCTGCGCCAGCCGTGCTTCGGCCACGCTCACGTGCGCCAGGTCTACCGCGCGTTCGCTGGCATTGCGCTCCCGGCCCCAGAGGTCGAGGGCGTAGCTGAAGCCCAGCGCAGCGTTGTTGTCCCACGTCGTGGTATTGGCCAGATCGCCCGGACCGTAGAACGGATCGGTCGGCCAATTGTGGCGCTTGAGGGTCGATTCGCCGCTTACTTGCAATGATTCGGCAGCCTCTGTGACACCGGCCATGGCCTTGGCCTGACGCACGCGCGCAGCGGCCATGGCCATGCTCGGGCTGCCCTGCAGGGCAATGTCGATCCAGCGATTGAGCTGCGCATCGCCAAACGCTTGCCACCATTGTGCGGTGGGCCAGCGGGCGTCCTTGGCGGCCTCGGCAATGGCTTCGTCGGTGGCCAGTGAATTGGCCGCGAGCGTCTCGCCGTGTGGGGCAATGCCTTGGGTTGAGATGCAGCCGCCGAGAGCCAGGGTAAAAGCCAGAACACTGAGCGGCAAAAGCGCTCTGTTGATGCGACGCGGCACAGCTGCGAATTCCTGACAGAAGGATAGGTTGGGACGTGTTTGGGTAGGAACGGCGCAATTCTATGGAGGTGCCGTGACGGCGATAAGCTGGGTTTTCTGTGAATCTTTGTTACGGTTAACGAGATAATCCCTTGGTCGGGGGTCTCAGCCCCTGAAACTTCGTGTCACAATTTGCCATCTCCCTTGAGAGCACCCCATGGACACTTTGCAAAACATGCGCGCCTTCAGTTGCGTCGCCGAAGCCGGCAGCTTCACCGCCGCCGCCGTGCAACTCGACACCACCACCGCCAACGTCTCGCGCGCGGTTTCCAACCTCGAAGCCCACCTGCAAACCCGCCTGCTCAATCGCACGACCCGGCGCATCGCCCTGACCGAGGCCGGCAAACGCTACCTGCTGCGCTGCGAACAGATCCTCGCCTACGTCGAAGAAGCCGAAGCGGAAGCCAGCGACGCCCATGCGCGCCCGGCCGGGCAACTGAAAGTGCACACCATGACCGGCATCGGGCAGCACTTCGTCATCGACGCCATTGCCCGCTACCGCAAGACCCACCCCGACGTGACCTTCGACCTGACGCTGGCCAACCGCGTGCCGGACCTGCTCGACGAGGGCTACGACGTCTCCATCGTGCTCGCCAGCGAATTGCCCGACTCGGGTTTCGTCTCGCAGCGCCTGGGCATCACCTACAGCATCGTCTGCGCCTCGCCGGCCTACGTGAAAGCCAACGGCGCCGCGCAGAAACCCGGCGACCTGCTCAACCACGCCTGCCTGCGCCTCGTCAGCCCGGTGATCCCGCTGGAGAAATGGACCTTCGACGGCCCGGATGGCCAGGAAATGGTCACCATCAACAGCTCGCCGTTTCTGGTGAACTCCGCTGATGCAATGAAAACCGCAATCACCAGCGGCATGGGCGTCGGCGTCCTGCCGGTCTACGCCGCCATCGAAGGCCTGCGCAACGGCACACTGGTGCGGGTCATGCCGAACTACCGCTCGCAGGAACTCAACCTGTACGCAATCTATCCATCGCGTCAGTACCTGGATGCGAAAATCAAAACGTGGGTCGAATACCTGCGCGGATCATTGCCCGAGATATTGGCGGCGCATCAGGCGGAACTGGTGGCGTATGAATTGACGGGGAGCCTGGCCGGCGCCCGCGTCGCGACCTGACTTTTAAACACCAGCAGGTTCCGTGTAGGAGCTGACGAGTGCAACGAGGCTGCGATCTTTAGATCTTGCTGTTTAAAAATCAAAAGATCGCAGCCTACGGCAGCTCCAGTTTGAACGGCATACTTCAGCAGGAACCAGGTCGGCTGTCAGGCCGCCTTCGCGAGCAGGCTCGCTCCCAGACAAAAGCAAAGCAGCGCAGCTGCCCGCGGCGAAGCCGCCCCACTCAACAATGAGCGCAAGCTCGAGTGCTTTTGATCTTGATCTTGATCCACCGGCGACGTCGGAAGGCTGAGTGGAGGGATTGATCCGGGCGTGGGAGCGCAGCGACCGTCTGGCGCAGCCAGACACAGCGGAAGGAGGTGCAGCGAAGCAAACCGGAGCCGCTGCGCCCGGATCAGTCCCGGAGCGAAGGAACCCGAGCCTGCGAGGGCCGAACGCAGGAGCAAGCCTTTTTGGGTACTTTTTCGGCGTCTGGAAAAAGTGCCTCGCCGTAAGGGCGAAACCGCCATCAGCAACCCCCAAAGAAACGGATATTCACACCAACCAAACCCAAAGCCTGGCCGGCCCAGAGGCCGCCAAGACAACCCAGGCGAGAAAATGTTAGCGTGCTTGCAATCAAGCCCGACGAGCCCTGAGCAATGAAAAAAACAGTCCTGGCCTTCAGCCGCATCACCCCGCCCATGATCGAACGCCTGCAAGAAGAGTTCGACGTCATCGTCCCCAACCCGAAGAACGGTGACATCAACGCCCAGTTCAACGACGCCCTCCCCCACGCCCACGGCCTCATCGGCGTAGGCCGCAAACTTGGCCGCGCACAACTCGAAACGGCGACAAAACTCGAAGTGGTCTCCAGCGTCTCGGTCGGCTACGACAACTACGACCTCGATTACTTCAACGAACGCGCGATCATGCTCACCAACACGCCGGACGTGCTCACCGAAAGCACCGCCGACCTTGCCTTCGCCCTGATCATGAGCAGCGCCCGCCGCGTTGCCGAACTCGACGCCTGGACCAAGGCCGGCCAATGGCAAGCCAGTGTCGGCGCCCCGCTGTTTGGCAGCGATGTGCACGGCAAAACCCTCGGCATCGTCGGCATGGGCAATATCGGCGCGGCCGTCGCCCGTCGTGGTCGCTTCGGCTTCAACATGCCGATCATCTACAGCGGCAACAGCCGCAAGACCGAACTGGAACAGGAACTCGGCGCGCAGTTTCGCAGCCTTGATCAACTGCTCGCCGAAGCCGATTTCGTCTGCCTGGTCGTGCCCCTCAGCGAAAAGACTCGCCACCTGATCAGCCACCGCGAATTGGCGCTGATGAAGCCAGGTGCGATTCTGGTCAACATCTCTCGCGGCCCGGTCGTTGACGAGCCGGCGCTGATCGAAGCGTTGCAGAACAACCGCATCCGCGGTGCCGGACTGGACGTTTACGAAAAAGAACCGCTGGCAGAATCGCCGCTGTTCCAGCTGAAAAACGCCGTGACCCTGCCGCACATCGGCTCGGCTACCCATGAAACTCGTGAGGCCATGGCCAACCGCGCATTGGCCAATCTGCGCAGCGCACTGCTCGGCGCACGGCCGCAGGATCTGGTCAATCCGCAAGTCTGGCGCGGCTAGAAAAAACGGGGCAGCGTACTGTTGCGCTGGCCCGTTCACTTATTCTTCTTACATAACTTGCAACCGTACGAAAAAGCCAAACCGGGCAGCCGCACTATAAGCTCTCGCAACTATCAACTTTCTGATTGATTGCCAAGAGAGCAACCCCGTGAACACCCTGACCACCGATAAACTCATTCGCTACAGCAAAGTCATCCTCATGGCTTATATAAGCTTCTTCGGCCTGCTGGTAATGTTCCAGAACTTCACTGACTACCAGGCCAATTACAATTACGTTGCGCACGTACTGAGCATGGACACCACCAACGCCAGTAAAAACGTCATGTACCGATCGATTGAATCGCCCATGATCCATCACCGGATCTACTGGTTCATCCTCACCATGGAAGTCACCTACACGGTGCTCTGCCTGATCGGAGCTTATCAGTTATATCGCCACGTCGATGCATCGGCTGAGGCATTTCATGAAGCCAAGAAGTATTCGATCATGGGCATCCTGGTCGCCATATTTATCTATTACGTATGTTTGCAAACCGTTGGTGTCGAGTGGTTCAACATGGACACTTCGCAATCATGGAATGCCAAGGACTGGTCGCGACATATTGTTGATTTCGTCTTCCCGGTTATGATTTACATCACATTGAAAGTTGAGCGCTGAACATCAGCGCTCGTTTAATCAAGCCAACTTTCCCTGCCCCGCTGACAGTGCAGCTTTGGGTTTACGAAACACCAACACATTGCCCAGCATCACCAACACCAGCCCGACCAGCGCCGGCGCGGTCCATTGATAACCCTCGGCAAAAGCCGACACATTCAATGCCACCACCGGAAACAACACGGTGCAGTACGCCGCTCGCTCCGGCCCCATGCGCCCGACCAGCGTGAGGTACGCAGTGAAACCGATCACCGAGCCGGGGATCACCAGATACAACAACGCACCGACATAACGCGGCGACCAATCCATGTCGAAGGGGATGCCTTTGATCAGACACCACACCGTCAACATCGCCGCACCATCGGCCATCCCCCAGGCGTTGGTGGTCAGCGGCCTGAGGCCTGCCTTCTGCTGCAAACTCGACAGCATATTGCCCGCCGAGAAACACAGGGTTCCGCACAGCGCCAGACCAAGCCCCAGCAGCGTTTGCGGACTTGCCTGATGCCCGGCCAACTGCGGCCAGAACAACAGCCCGAGACCGAACAGCCCCAACGCGCCGCCCATCAACACGTTGCGAGCGATGCGCTGGCCGAAGAACACCCGCGCGTTCAGCGCATTCCAAAGCGTTGCCGTCGAAAACACCACGGCCACCAGCCCGCTGGGAATCCACTGGCTGGCCGTCAAAAAGCACATGAAATTAACGCAAAACAGACACAAGCCTTGAGCTACACAGATCAAATGACCACGGCGGTTCATCGGTTGCAGACGCCGACTGAGCAGCAGCAACGCAAACAACACCAGCGCGGCGAGGCCGAAGCGATAGACGATCGACACCGGAATTTCGACCACGCCCAATTGCCATTTCAAGGCGATCCAGGTGGTTCCCCAGATCAGCACGGTCAGCAGATACAACGACAGGTTCATGGCAAGCACTCCTCAAGCAGGCCTTGAGTGTCTGCCTCGGCTGCACCTGCACGCTTGCAGATTCTTGCGCTTTTGTCCGCCGCCGGGCTGGCAGTGCGACGTCTACGGAGTAGGATGCAAGGCGTTGGAGAGAACCGAACATGGCCGCGATCGATACCCTGCAAGTCTTCCAGGCGCTTAACCGCTCGGCGAATGCACGCCTTGTGCACAGCGCCGAACTCGGTGACGGCTTGTCTGCGGCTTTGTGGACCAATCACCACGACGCCCAGGAATACGAAGCGCCCAGTCATCACACGCTCTCGTGTTACGTCGCCGGCGGCACCGGCACATTCCGTCGCGGCCAGCCGGGCCATAAGGGCGGGCCGGACAAGCTGTGCATTTTGCCGGCCGATCATGAATCGGGTTGGGTGATCAACGGCGATATCCGTCTCGCGCACCTGTATTTCAGCGCCGAACAATTCGCCCTTGGTTGCGTCACCTTGCTCGACCGCGAACCGCGCGAGATGCAGTTGCGCGAACAGACCTTCCTCGAAGATCCCCAGCAGGCGCAGCGCTTTCGGCAATTGTTGAGCCTGAACTGGCAAGAGCCGGCCGAGCGCTTGCTGACCAGCAGCCTCGCCCACGAATTGATCAGCCACACCCTGCTCAGCCAGGTCGGCGTGCGACAGGGCCTGCGCTTGAAAGGCGGACTGGCGCCGCATCAGCGCCGACAACTGGTGGAATTCATCGACAACCAATTGGCCGAACCGATCAGCCTCGGCGAACTGGCCGGGTTATGCGCGCTGTCGGAATACCACTTTGCGCGAATGTTTCGCGTGAGTTTCGGGCTGCCGCCGCATCAATATGTGCTGGCGCGCCGCTTGAGTCGCGCGCGGGAATTGCTGCGCGGGACGGCGCTGCCGGTGGGCGAGATTGCGCTGGCGTGCGGGTTTGCCAGTGCCAGTCATTTCACCAATCGATTCAGGCAGGTTCTGGGCGGGACGCCGGGAGAATATCGGCAGGCGTTTTTGCGTTGAGCCCGAGTCCCCTCACCCCAGCCCTCTCCCAAAGGGAGAGGGGGCCGACCGTGGGAGATTGAAGAGTTGCGGCGACCTGAAAGTGCTTCACCGAATCCATAATCGGCTCGATATTTCAGGTCCACATATAGCGCGAGACACCGCGGTCAGTCCCCTCTTCCTCCGGGAGAGGGCTAGGGTGAGGGGCTTTTGACCTTATCTCAAAACTCCAGAGTGCTGGAAAGCGACACCTGCCGCGAATCCCCCATCGACACAAAGAACCGGCTCGCCGACGAGGTGTAATAGGTGCGATCGAACAGGTTCTTCACGTTCAACTGAAACTTGACCTTCTGCCCCTCGATCCTGGTGTCGTAGGTCGCAAACGCATCAGCCACGGTGTAGCTCGGCAGATCAAAATCATTCACGGCATTACCGGCGCGCTCACCGACATAACGCGCCCCGGCGCCGACCCGCAATTGATCGCCACCCAACACATTGCCGAAGTCGTACACCGCCGACAGCGAGCCGGAATTCTTTGCCACGTTTTGCAGACGCTTGCCTTTGTATTCCGGGTCTTCGGTGACCTCGGCATCGGTATAGGCGTAGCTGCCGATCAGGTTCCAGCGCTCGCTGAGCTGGCCGCTCACATCCACTTCCAGCCCGCGTGAACGCACCTCGCCCGCCGCGCTGTAAATCGTCGTCGGCCCTTCGGAGTTGGCCACCAGCACATTGCGTTTCCTGATGTCGAACAGCGCGATATTGCCGGTGATGCTGCCCGGCACGTCCAGCCGCGCGCCGAGCTCCCAGGATTTGGCCTCTTCCGGCGCAATGCTGCCGTCGAGCACGGTGCTGCTGCCGCTCAGCGGGGCGATGGTCGAGTTGGGTTTGAACGATTCGGTGTAGCTGCCGTAAAACGACAACGCGTCGGTGTAGCGATACACCAGCCCTGCGCGAGGCACCCATTTCTGGCCGTTGCTGTCGGTGTTGGCCTTGAACGGCACGCCTTTGCCGGCGTACTGGTCGTATTCCTGAAAGCGCCCGCCGGCCACCAGAATCCATTGATCGTTGAGGTGGATCGAGTCCTGCAGGAACACCGAGTCGCTGCGCAGTTCATCGGTCTGTGCGCTGTCGGGCGCGCTGACGGTGGTGCCCATCACTTCGCGCCCGTAAACCGGATTGAGGTAGCTGAAGGTGGTCAGGCTTTTCTGGCGGATCAGATCCTCGCGATAGATCTTGCGGTACTCGTCGTCGACACCCAACACCAGGTCGTGCTGCATGCCCAGCACCTTGACCTTGCCTTCGAGGCTGGCGGTGGTGAAACGATCGGTGCTGATCGCATTCTGCGTACCGTCCATGCTGCGTGTCAGTGTGCCGTTGCGGGTGTTGATGGCGGTCACGCGGACCTGGCTGGCATCGTACGTTTCGCGGTTCCAGCTATAGCCGAAGTGGGCTTTCCAGTCGTCGTTGAGTTCGTGATCGGCTTCGAAGTGGTACAGATCCGAGCGCCCTTCCATGTCGTTGAACGGCTCGTCGAGTCGTTCCTTTCGCGAGATATCCAGAGGGTCGTTGGTGCGCGGATCGATCAAGGTGCCACGGTCGAACGGGGTGAGAAATTCGCGGTGCTCGTAGGCGAACAGCAGCGTGGTGCGCTCGCCGTACCAGGCCAGCGACGGCGCGATCAAGGTCTCGCGGTGAGTGCCGAAGTTGCGCCAGTAATCTTCGTCTTCGTGATCAAGGACCATGCGATAGGCGAAGCCGGAATCGCCCAGCGCGCCGGTGCTGTCGAAGGCGCCGCCGCTACCGTTCTTGCCGTCACCGTAGGTCGAGCCGCGCAGGGTCAGGGCGTTGTACTGAGTGAGTTCTGGCTTCTTGCTGACCAGATTGACCACGCCGCCCGGATCCTGAATCCCGTAGAGCAACGACGCCGGGCCCTTGAGCACTTCGACACGTTCCACCGTGGCGTTCATGCCACGGCCCTGCACGATCGGCATGCCGTCGCGCATGATCGAACCGTTGCGGTTGTCACCGAAACCGCGGGTCATGACCGAATCCTGCGTGCTGCCCAGGGTGTTGCCCTGAGTGATGCCGCTGACGTTGGCCAGTGCGTCATCGAGATTGCGCGGCGCCTGATCGCGAATGACCTGCGCCGGGATGACGTTGACGGTCTGCGGCGTTTCTTGCAGCGACGCCGAGGAGCGCATCACCGAGCTGTTTGGCGGCGGCTGATAGCTCATCGATTCGTCGCGCATCGACGTGATCGTCGTGGCGCCAAGATTGAGTGCGCCTTCAGTAGGCGTCGGCTCAAGCGCCAGGGTGTGGCTGTCGGTGCGACGAAAGCTCAGGCCGGAGTTGCCGAGCAAGCGTTGCAGCGCTTGTTCGGCACTCATCCGGCCATTGACCGCCGAAGCATTGAGGCCGTAAGGCGCTTCATCGGTGTAGACCACGCTTTGCCCGGTGACGCGACTGAAGTCGCTCAACGCTTGCGGCAGCGGTTTGGCGACCAAGGCGAAATCGAACTGCCGCTGCGGCTGATTGCTCACCGCTTCCGCCGCCAGCGCCACACTCATCGGCAGCAGCGCCAACGCGGTAAAACTTAACGCCGATACGCCCAACCACTGTTTGACCAAACCCGATTTTGCCCTGGACTTCATTGCTCGATGACCTGTGTAGAACCGCAACGGATGCGAATGGATCGCAGTTTCAGTCACTACACGGATGGGGCTTGGGGTTACCTCACCACAAACTCGAAAATATTCCTGAAGATCAAAAGATCGCAGCCTTCGTCAGCTCCTACATTGGACCCGATCCCTGCCGAAGGCTGCGATTTATTGCTCTGCATCACCGCAGAATAATCAGACTACCCAACACCCGATGCTGCTCAAACCCCAACACGCCCTGCAGCGAATTGAGCACTGCCTGCGGGTCCTTGCTTGGAAAACTGCCACTGACCCTGCGCGCCGCCAGCGCGTCATTGAGCACAACAATCCGCCCCGGGTAATAGCGGCGCAAATCCGCCACCACGTCGGCCAGCGTCGTTTTGTAGTAGGTCAGCCAACCCTGACGCCACGCCAGCTGCGCCTCACTGTCCACGGCATGCAGTTTTTCCGCCTTGCCGTCGGCGTAGGCAACTTGCTGGCCGGCGGTGAGGATCTGCTGTTGGCGATCCAGATCCGCGATCACGCCGACACGCCCGGACAATACCGTCACCTGCGCGCCGTGAGGTTGCAGGCGCACTTCGAACTGTGTGCCCAGCACCCGCGCCTCGCCCTGCTCGGCCGCGACCACAAACGGATCGCCGGTGTGGCTGACGTTAAAGAAACCAGCCCCACGAATCAGTTGCACACGCCGCTGGCCCTGGCCGAAATCCACAGCAATCGCACTGTCGGCATCCAGGGTCACTTGTGTTTGATCGGCCAGGGTCACGGTGCGGATTTCGCCGGGCGCAGAGACGTAATCGGCGCCCAGATCATCGATCCAGCGTTGCGGCTGCCACCCGCTGCCGAGGCTGACCATCAACAGCAGGCACGCCGCCATCGCCAGCGCTGCGGACCAACGCCGCAACGATGAGCGACGCGGGCGTTCCATCGCCTGCAGAAAACCTTGCAGGGCGACTGCCTCCTCATCGGCCAGCGTGCGCGCCGGGCCTTCGCTCAATTCCCAGAGCACCTGCGCCCGCGCATACGCCTCGGCATGGGCAGGATCGGCGCGCAACCATTGACTGAACGTCAGCTGGTCGCCGGTGCTCGGCTGGTCATGCAACAGGCTCAGCCAGGCCAGCGCGGCCTGCTCCTGAGCGGGCGTCGGAGTGATCGGATGTGAGGGCTTCACGGTGCTTTCCCTGGCAGGCGTGGCGTGGGTTCGCGCAGGCTGGCCTTGCAGGCCTCGAGGGCGCGCATCATATGTTTTTCCACGGCACTTTGGGACAGGCCCATGGCCTTGGCGATCTCGGCGTACTTGCGCCCGTGAATGCGATTGAGCAAAAAAATCTGCCGGGTACGTTCGGGCAACGCGCGCAACGCCGCTTCGACATGGCGCAGATCATTCCCCGCTTCGAGCGCTGCCTGGGGTCCGCTGCCATGGCTGTCGGGTTCGTCCGGCTGCCAGCCTTCGTTGACCCGGCTGCGCGCACCTTCGCTGCGCAAATGGTCGATGGCGATGTTGCCGGCGCAGCGCAACAGGTAAGTGCTGAGCTCTTCGACCTGCACCAGCGGCCGGCGCCAGAAACGCAGGAAAAGATCCTGCACCAGATCCGCCGCCGTCGCCCGGCAACCGACGCGCCGATTCACCAGTGCTTCCATTTGCGAACGCTGGGACAGAAATACCTGCAGAAAATGTGCACGCGCGCCACGCGCTTCGCCATCGCGCGACTCCGGTGGCAGCTCAGTCAGCATCTCAGCACTGCGCCCAGGCGTGCCGCCAGGCCATTGCGCGACGAAAACCCTCTTTCATGCCAGCCCCAGGCCGCGCGCGACGCCGGGGACCGTGGCCAGACGATAGGACATGGGAAGCGTGGCGAGTTTGCCTTTCATGGATTGACCCGAAACGAAGAATGCCCGGCCGACAAGCCGAACCAGCAAGCGAGCAATATTAATGATAAATATTCTCATACGCAAAAGCATCTGATTGCCTGACACTGTTGCCAAGCCCTACAATGCGAACCGTTCTTGTTCTCTAACGCACGTTCTCTACGCAAGCAATGCGTCCGGAGTCTTATCGTTGCCGCCCGCCCATTCCGTCGACTCGCTCTACCAGGCCCATCACAGCTGGCTCACCGGTTGGCTGCGGCGCAAACTCGGCTGCCCGGACAGCGCGGCGGATCTGGCTCAGGACACGTTCATCAAGGTCCTGACCGCCCGTGAGCCAACGGTAATCATCGAACCACGCGCTTTTCTCACCACCCTTGCCAAGCGCGTGTTGTTCAATCATTACCGGCGACAGGATCTGGAGCGCGCCTACCTCGACACGCTGGCGCAAATGCCCGAGATGGTCGCTCCGTCGGAAGAACACAAAGCGATCATCTTGCAGACGCTCACGGAGCTTGATGAACTGCTCGATGGTTTGCCGCGTCAGGTCAAAGGCGCCTTCCTGCTCGCACAGGTCGATGGCCTGACTTATCCACAGATCGCTGCAGAACTGGGTATTTCCGTGGCCACGGTCAAACGCCATCTGAACAAAGCGGCGATGCGCTGCTACTTCGCGCTATGAACCGCACGCCGGATTTTTCCTCACACGTTGCCGAACAGGCTGTGCATTGGTTGCTGGAAATGCAGCAAGGCACGCTTTCCCCGCGCCAGCAAATTGCCTGGCAGCAATGGCTGGACGCGCACACCGAACATCGCCGGGCGTGGGAACACATGCAACGGGTCAACCAGCGCCTGCGCGGCGTGTCTTCGCCTTTGGCCCATGCGGCACTGAACGGGCCGAAGTCCGACAGCCGTCGGCAGGCGCTGAAACTGTTGCTGATTCTGGGCGCCGGTTCGGCGCTGACCTGGGGCCTGCGCGAGCACACGCCGCTGCCGTCGCTGCTCGCCGATTACCGCACGCCGGTCGGGCAACGACGCAAGGTTTCGCTGGGCGGCGTCGATTCGTTGCAACTCAACACCGCCAGCGCTGCCGATGTCGATGGCGCGCAACGGCTGATTCGTCTGCTGGAAGGCGAGGCACTCCTGAGCGCTGCAAATCCTTTCGTCATACGAACGGCGCAAGGCACACTGAAGACTCAAGGCGCACGCCTCAATGTGCGCCAGTTCGCCGATCGAACGCAGGTTGCACTGTTTGAAGGGCGGGTCGAACTGACCGCCAATTACCGCGCGCCGATGCTGCTGCCCGCTGCGCGTCAGCTGAGTTTCACCGCAAGCTCCGTCAGCGAGGCCAAGCCATTGGACGCCAACAGCGGCGCCTGGACGGACGGCATGCTGGTGGCCGCGCACATGCGCCTGGGCGACTTTCTCGAAGAGCTTGGGCGCTACCGTCGCGGCCAGTTGAGTTGCGACAGCGCCGTCGCCGACCTGCTGATTTCCGGAACGTATCCACTGGATGACAGCGAGCGGATTCTCGACCTGCTGCAAATCAGTCTGCCGGTCAGAGTGAAGCGGTTTACGCGTTATTGGGTGAGCGTCGAAGCCCGGGCTTAAAAAGAACGCAAAATAAATGAGCCGTTTTTCAGATCTGGCGTGACAGAGAAGGAAAGCCCCCTTGATTCCACCTTCTCAGGATCATCCGACATGCAGCCCACTCGCCTCACGCCGCTGGCCCGCAGCCTGCGCAACCTTGTGCTCGGCGCTAGCCTGAGCCTCACTGCCCTGCCCGCCGCGCTGGCCGCCGACGCCAAGGCTTACCACATCGCCCCGGCGTCGCTGGAAACCGCACTGAACCAGTTCGGCCGTGAAGCCGGCGTGCTGATTTCATTCGGTTCGCAAGTCACCGGCGGCGTGCAAAGCCGAGGCCTGGAAGGCAATTACACGCCAGAACAGGGCCTCAATGCCCTGCTCGAAGGCACCGGCCTGCAGGCCCGCGCCGAAGGCAACAATGCGTTCAGCCTGCAACCGGTGGATGATGCGGCACTTGAGTTGGACACCTCGACGGTGGTCGGCGATTGGCTTGGCGATGCGGCGCAGATCAACGTCTTCGAACACCCCGGCGCACGCGATGTGATCCGTCGCGAAGCATTCGAGCGTCAGGGCGCGACTCAGGCCCGCGACGTGCTCAACCGCATCCCTGGCGTTAATGCGCCCGAGAACAACGGCACTGGCAGTCATGACATGGCGCTGAACTTCGGCATTCGCGGTTTGAATCCGCGCCTGGCCGCCCGCTCGACGGTTTTGATGGACGGCATCCCGGTGCCTTTCGCGCCTTACGGTCAGCCGCAGTTGTCGTTCGCGCCGATCAGCATGGGCAACATGGACGCCGTGGACGTGGTGCGCGGCGGTGGGGCGGTGCGTTATGGCCCGCAGAACGTCGGCGGTGTGGTCAATTTCGTGACCCGTGCGATCCCCGACGAGCCAACGGTCAAGGGCGGTTTCCAGACGGAAACCAGCCCGTCATCGAGCCACGACGGCTTCAAGACCAGCGCCAACCTGTTGGCCGGCGGCACCAACGCCAACGGTATGGGCGGCGCGTTGCTGTACTCCGGCACGCGCGGCGGCGACTGGCGTGAACACAGCGATACCGAAATCGACGACCTGATCCTCAAGGGCAAATACCAGCTCGACGAGGCCAACAGCTTCAACGCCATGGCCCAGTATTACGAAGGCAAGGCCGACATGCCCGGCGGTCTGAACGTTGCCGATTACGATGCTGACCCTTATCAGTCAACGCGCCCCAAAGACCAATTCTGGGGACGCCGCACGATGTTCAACTTCGGCTATCGCTATCAGGAAGATCGCCGCGAATTCACCGCCAACACTTTCTTCACCAAAACCCTGCGCAGCGGTTATCTGGATCAGGGCACCTTTCTCTCGCTGTCGCCGCGCGAGTATTGGGTGCGCGGGCTGGAAACCCGTTTCGCCCAGGGCTTCGACCTCGGCCCGACCAGCCACGAAGTCGGCGTCGGCTACCGTTACATCAACGAGGCCGGCCATGAACTGCGCTATCGCACCCCCATCGCCAGTAACGAATACCCGACTACCAACAGCCGCAACGACCGCGACACACGTGGCGGTACCGAGGCGAATGCGTTCTTCGTCGACGACCGCATCGACATTGGCAAATGGACCATCACCCCGGGCGTGCGCTACGAGATGATCGAGTCGCAACAGACCAACAATCTGACCAACGTCAAATACAAGGGTGATTACAACACCGCACTGCCGGCGCTGAACGTGCTTTACCACCTGACCGATAGCTGGAATCTGTACGCCAACACCGAGGGCTCGTTCGGCAGCGTGCAGTACAGCCAGATGCCCAACCGCGTGACCAGCGGCGAAGTGAAACCGGAGAAGGCGCGCACCTGGGAAGTCGGCACACGTTACGACAACGGTGCATTGCGCGCGGAAATCGGCGCGTTCCTGATCAACTTCGACAACCAGTACGAAAGCAACCAGACCAACGATTCGGTGATCGCCCGAGGCGAAACCCGCCATCAGGGCATCGAGACCAGCGTCAACTACGCACTGGATGACTTGAGCCCGGCGCTGGCCGGTTTCGATGTGTACGCCTCGTACGCCTATGTCGATGCGACCATTCGCGAAGACGGGCCGAACAAGGGAAACCGCGTGCCGTTCTCCTCGAAACACAAGGGCACGCTAGGCGTCGGCTATACCGAAGGCCCGTGGAAGCTCAATCTGGACAGCAGTTTCCAGAGCGACC
The DNA here is from genome assembly GCF_014268505.2 of Pseudomonas khorasanensis. GTDB lineage: Bacteria > Pseudomonadota > Gammaproteobacteria > Pseudomonadales > Pseudomonadaceae > Aquipseudomonas > Aquipseudomonas khorasanensis. Next base: position 96,287 of record NZ_JABWQP020000008.1, on the reverse strand, counting down.
AGTTCGCCGACAACGCCAATACGTCAAAGGAAAGCGCTGATGGCAGCACCGGCAAGATCCCGGGTTACATGCTCTTCAGCAGCCGTGCGGGGTATGACTTCGGGCCGCAGTTGTCGGATTTGAACGTGGCGATGGGGGTGAAGAACATCTTCAACACCCAGTACTTCACTCGCTCGTTTGATGACAACAACAAGGGCAAGTACGTGGGCGAGCCGCGCACGGTTTATGTGCAGACGTCGGTCGCGTTCTGACGCCTCCCCTTTGAAAGTCAAAAGCCCCTCACCCTAACCCTCTCCCGGAGGGAGAGGGGACTGATTGGGGGATGCTTGATAATTACATCCACCTGAAAGTGTTCTACGGAATCCATAATCGACTCGAACTTTCAGGTCGACGTGCTTCTTCAGACAACTCGGTCGGCCCCCTCTCCCTCGGGAGAGGGCTGGGGTGAGGGGCTATGCTCTGAAAACCTGCCGGGAAACAACCAACACCACAAACAAAAAAACGGGCCTGCTTCAGCAGGCCCGTTCCCATTGGTGAATTAAAGGATCAACGCATCAACTGTTGATCGCCGCCTGTTCATTCTCGAGAAATTCTTCCTCCAGCAACGAGTCGTTGGCTTTACCGGTAAAGGGCACAATGGCGGCGCGTGGTTTGCCGCGCAGTTTGCCGAAGAGATGCTCCAGCTTGTGCTCCAGTTTTTCCGCCGCACCGTCGATCGCCTGTTCCAGCGAGTCGGCTTTGTGGGTCACGGAAATCGGTTGGTGGCCTTTTGGCCGCGCTTCCAGCTGGCAGCGCATGTCATGGGGACCTGGCTTCTCGCCGTTCTCGTCGCTGAGGTGGACTTCGACACGGGTCAGGTCTTCTTCATAACGTTCGAGCGTGCTCTCAATAGTTGTACGTACCCACTCCTCCAGTCGCTTACTGCTTTGAATATGGTTATTGCTGTTGACTTGGATTTGCATAGTTCATCCCTTATTTCAGCTAGCTCGTCAGAGGTCGCAGACAGAATTCCTGACCTCCTGGTTACAACAATCGGCCCGGCGACCGAACATTTCAACCCCCGAAAAAAGATAAATATTCATTCGCAAAAAAAGCCGGACAACCGAGCGAAGCGCTGGTAAGGTCGGGAGTTGGGTCGCCTCGCCTGTTTGCAAAATCCGCTCACAATTGCCCATCATTCAGCGGGTGCAGGCTACGAAATATCCCCGCCTCTTCCACCAGCCAGTCATGCACGGCGCGTACGCCCGGATGGCTCAATGCCCCCGGCGAATACAGCAACACGTAGCGTTTGTGATTGGGCACTGACAGGCCGAATGGCACGATCAGGGTGCCGCGCTCAAGCTCATCGTTGAGCAGCGTGCGCCGCGCAATCGCCACGCCCATGCCGGCAATCGCTGCTTCGATGGTCAGGTGATTGCGATTGAAGGTATGCCCGCGTCGGACATCGGCGCCTTCGAAGCCGATCGCATTCAAATAAAATTCCCATTCCGCGTATTCGTAACTGCCGCGCCAGGCGGTGATGTCGTGCAACAGTGGAAAATGCACCAGATCCGCCGGCCCGTGCAGCGGCGGCCGACCGCGCAACAGGCTTGGCGCGCACACCGGAAAAATCTGCTCGTCGAGCAAGGCTGTGGATAACAATCCGGGGTAACTGCCATCGTTCAAGTCGATCGCCAGATCGAAGTCTCCTTCGTGCAAGGGCACGCTGCTGTCCTCCGCCACCAGCCGCAACTGGATGTCCGGGTAGCGTTGTTGCAGGCGCGGCAAGCGCGGGGTCAGCCACTTGCTGAGGAATGAAGGAATCGAACGCAGCCGCAAAATCCCGCTGATCATTCCCGCGTCCAGACGACGCAGTTCGGCATCGATGCTGCCGTAGGCTTCGTTGACGGTAATTGCCAACCGCTGCCCTTCCGCACTCAACTCCACACCGCGTGCGCGGCGATGAAAAAGACGGAAGCCGAGGCGTTCTTCCAACTGGCGAATCTGCTGGCTGACCGCGCCCGGAGTGATGTGCAGTTCTTCTGCGCAGCGGGTGAACGACAGGTGCCGCGCGGCGCAGGCAAACACCTGCAGCCAGACGTACGTCTGGGCATGCAATTGACGACTCATTGTTTAGTCCTGCTAAAGGCTGTCTTAGGAAGTTTCGTTGGTCACGTCGGACCGAGGCAGGCAGTATCGCCGACATTGCGCTTGTCCTACAAAAAATGGCAGCGATTCCTACTCCATCGCTTGTAAGGGTTTAGCATGGCTATCAGTGTTTTCGATCTGTTCAAAGTCGGCATCGGCCCGTCCAGCTCGCATACCGTCGGTCCGATGCGCGCGGCGGCCACGTTTGCCCAGGCTCTGATCGACCAGCATTTGCTCGACAATGTGGTACGCGTCGAGATCCGCCTGTACGGCTCGCTGTCAGCCACCGGTGTCGGCCACGCCACCGACCGCGCCACAGTCATGGGCCTGATGAGTGAATGGCCGGACAGCATCGATCCGTCGACTATCGATCCACGCATCGAGCAATTGCGCGAAACCGGGCAACTGTCCCTGGCCGGCCAGAGCTCGATCGCCTTCAACTGGGCAAGCGATTTGCTGCTGCTCGACGAGAGCCTGCCCTACCACCCCAATGCCATGTCGCTGACAGCCTTCGGCGAAACCGGCGAGCTGTTCGAGCAAACGTACTACTCGGTGGGCGGCGGTTTCATTATCGAAGCGGCGGAAGCCGAGTCTGGCGTGGCGCCGGCCAGTGACGTGGTCCTGCCGTACGATTTTTCCAGCGCTGCCGAGCTTCTGGCCTTGTGCAAAAAACACAACCTGCGCGTGTCCGAACTGATGATGGCCAACGAACGCGCATGGCGCAGCGACGCCGAAATCCGCCAGGGCCTTTTGCACATCTGGTCAGTGATGCGTGAGTGCGTCGAGCAAGGCCTGCGCCACGAAGGCATCCTGCCCGGCGGCCTGAACGTCCCGCGTCGCGCGGCGAAACTGCACCGCAGCCTGCTGGAAATAGGCAAACCGAATGTGATCAGTTCAACCCTGTCGGCGATGGAGTGGGTCAACCTGTTCGCGCTTGCCGTCAACGAAGAAAACGCCGCTGGGGGGCGCATGGTCACGGCACCCACCAACGGCGCCGCCGGGATCATCCCGGCCGTTCTGCACTACTACATGAAATTCAATCCGGAGGCGTCTGACGATGACGTCGTCGCATTCTTTCTGGGCGCAGCCGCCGTCGGCATTCTGTGTAAGAAAAATGCCTCGATCTCCGGCGCCGAAGTTGGCTGCCAGGGCGAAGTCGGCTCAGCGTGTGCGATGGCAGCGGCAGGCCTGGCCGATGTGCTCGGCGCGACTCCCGAGCAACTGGAGAACGCCGCCGAAATCGGCCTGGAACATAACCTCGGCCTGACCTGCGATCCGGTCGGCGGCCTGGTGCAAGTGCCGTGCATCGAACGCAACGCGATCGCTGCGGTGAAGGCGATCAATGCCACGCAAATGGCCCTGCGTGGCGACGGCAATCACTTCATTTCCCTCGACCGGGTGATCCGCACCATGCGCGACACCGGCGCCGACATGCATGACAAATACAAAGAAACTTCACGGGGCGGCCTGGCCGTGAACTGGGTGGAGTGCTGAGCAGCCTCCCCTGCCGCCCGTAACACGTGAGCCCGAGCAAGAATAATAACGAGGCAAAAACGATGACCGATGTACGTACACCTGCTGCCGAAAATCCCGCTGTAGACCTGACACGCAACGCAGAAACAGCCCACAAGGGCTGGAGTAAATTCGACACCACCTGGATGCTGGGCCTTTACGGCACAGCGATTGGTGCCGGCACCCTGTTCCTGCCCATCAACGCTGGTGTCGGCGGTTTCTGGCCACTGCTGATACTGGCCGTGCTGGCCTTCCCGATGACATTTTTCGCCCACCGTGGCCTGACCCGGTTTGTGTTGTCCGGGCGCTCCGGGAACATCACCGAAGTAGTCGAGGAGCACTTCGGCATCGGCGCTGGCAAGCTGATCACGCTGCTGTATTTCTTCGCGATCTTCCCCATCCTTCTGGTCTACAGCGTGGCGTTGACCAATACCCTGAGCAGCTTCCTCGAACACCAATTGCACATCGCACCGCCGCCCAGGGCGATTTTGTCCCTGGGACTGATCCTCGGCTTGATGGCGATTGTCCGCTGCGGTCAAAGCGTCATCGTCAAAGCCATGAGCGTGCTGGTCTATCCGTTTGTCGCCGCGTTGCTGCTGCTCGCAATCAGCCTGATCCCCAACTGGAACGGCGCGTTCTTCGCCAGCGCCCAAGAGGCTATGCCCGCCTCGGCATTCTTCAATACCCTGTGGCTGGCGATCCCCGTCATGGTGTTCTCGTTCAACCACTCGCCCATCATTTCCGCCTTCGCCGTCGAGCAGAAACAACGCTATGGCGAGCAGGCCGAACGCAAGAGCAGCGGCATTCTCGCCATGGCCCACGCAATGATGGTCGTGACGGTGATGTTTTTCTGTTTCAGCTGCGTACTGGCGCTGTCACCGGCGGACCTGGCCGCAGCCAAGGCACAGAACATTTCGATCCTTTCGTATCTGGCCAACCACTTCCAGACCCCGGTCATCGCTTACGCCGCACCGCTGATTGCGCTCGTGGCAATCACCAAATCCTTCCTCGGCCACTACATCGGTGCCAGTGAAGGCTTTCAGGGCATCATCGTCAAAAGCCTGCGCAGCCGTGGCCGGGTGGTTTCGGCGAACTGGCTGAACAAGGTCACCGCGCTGTTCATGATCCTCAGTTGCTGGGCGGTCGCGACCTTCAACCCAAGCATCCTGGGCATGATCGAAACCCTCGGCGGCCCGGTGATTGCCTGTTTGTTGTTCCTGATGCCGATGTACGCCATCCGCCGCGTGCCAGCCTTGCGCCAGTATTCAGGCCAGGCGTCCAACGTGTTCGTGGTGCTGATCGGACTGATTGCACTGTCAGCGATCATCTATTCATTCCTGCCCTGAAAACGCGCCATAAAAAAAGGCGAGCGCCCTGGCTCGCCTTTTTCATCGCCGCGTTCATTGTTCGACAATTTTTCCGGCATGCCCCTTGCTACGTCCCCCTTGAGGCAAAAGGAAATTGCAAACCTCAGCGAACGAGATGCCAGTGGTCTGGTATGGCGAACCAAATCAGATCATGGCCGGTCAACAACTGCACGTTCAATCAGGCGGTGACGCATCATGGACAACCCGTTTCAGATCATTACCGATGCCTTCGCGCCGGACTATCAGATCAATTTGAGCATTCAGGGCCTGGACGGCAGCATCATGCTGACCCTGTCCAACGCTGGCCGTGTCGTGGCCAAACGCATGATCAGCGCCGAACAGCGCAACGATCCCGAGCGTTTGAAACGGCTGGTGCAAAGCATTCAATTCGGCATCGCCATCGAACAGGGCCACAGCGCCATGTCGATCCTCGAAGCCATGACCAGCGGCGCCGGGCTCACCCCGCCACCGCCACGCGTCCAAAACCCGCCCGGCCAGACGGCGGGCCTTTAGAGCTCGCCCTTCTCCACTTCAGGATGTTCACTGGAACCCGTACCGAGCTTGCGCTGCGGGTTCTCGATCTTCACTGACGGGAATTGCGACGAAGCGTATCGCACCACCAGAATGGCGAACGCGAGCAACAGAATGCCGCCGCACAGATAGATGATGCCCATGTCTGGCGGGTTGTGGTGCGAGACATTGGAGATCAGCAACCGCGTCAGCGCGGTGATTGCCACGTAGATCAGGAAGCGCACCGGCATGTGGTTGGTCTTGAAATAAATCCCGACCATTGCCCCCAGTTCCAGATAGATGAACAGCAGCAGAATGTCATCGATCTTGATGTGCCCGACCTCGAGCATTCCGAGAAACTCCATCACCGCCGCCCACGCCGTCACCGCACCGATGGCGAACAGCGCCAGGTAGTGAAAGGTCTCGACGAACAGGTTGCCCAGGGACTCGGCCAGTTGATGCACGTTTCGCCGCAGTTTCTCGGCCCAGTTGATTTTCACGATGATGTTCCTTAGCCCGTTTCGGGCGGATGATGCGTGTTGGACGTGACGGTTTCCCGCACGCGCCCTTTTGCAGAATATCTTCATGCAGGTTCAGGGCCACGCATCATGGCAATCCGCCGCAAAACCCGCGCCGTGGCGTTTGGTCGCACCATCATGCTTTTTGTGGGAGCGAGCCTGCTCGCCAATAGGGGTCGCACCTGCGATCACTGGCAGCAGCGCGGGCCCTGACAAACCCCAAATCCGGTCTACATTGAAAAGCCACTACCCATCGCGCAAGGATTCGCTTATCCTTTTCGCTGTATATGGATACAGTAGTCGTCGAGACAACTTAATGTGAAGGCATGTGAGGTGGTGAATGGCCGTCGAAGTGGTATACCGCAGCAGCCGAGATCTGGAGCGCTTGTTCATGGATAAAGCCGAAGCTGATCGTCATGACAAAATGCTCGAACTGGCCGAATATCTGGCCGATGTGCTGCAAAAAGCCGTTCCGTCCCTGACCGAACAGCAAGTAGAAGAAGCCGGGATCTACATGGCGAAGAATCGCGATGTGTTCGCCCGGGCATTCAAGAGCCAGCCTGATGCACTGTCAGAGCTGATCAACGCACCGGCCGAGCCGGTCGAGAAGGCTGATGAGGCTGAGCCTGCAGAGGCGCCGGTGAAACCGGTCAAAGCGGCGAAGGCAGCGAAGTAATCGAAGCCCGAATTGAACAGGCCCTGAGTCGTAGGCTCAGGGCCTTTTTGATGCATGACATTTACCGATACAAAACTTTCTCTGCCAATTCATCCGCCACCCGCGCCGGTGAACGTTTTTCCGCCTGCGCGTGGGCAAATACTTCGGTCAGCCGTGAACTGATTTTCGACAGGTGCGCAGTAATCGTCGGCAACTCTTCGCCACGGTGCTTCAGCGAAACGTAGATCAGTCCGCCAGCATTGATCACGTAATCCGGCGCATAAAGAATGCCGCGCCGCTCCAGTTGATCGGCGACATCCAGATGGCTCAATTGATTGTTCGCCGAACCGGCCACTGCCGAACAGCGCAGCTGGGCGACCGAGTGACTGTTGAGCACCCCGCCCAATCCGCACGGCGCGAGAATATCGCAGGGCGTGCTGAGCAATGCGTCGTTGGCGATCGGGTGGGCATTGAGTTGTTCCATCGCCAGTTGCACTTTGCCGTGGTCGATGTCACTGACCAGCAGTTCGGCGCCCGCAGCGTGCAGTTGCTCGGCCAGCGCGTAACCGACATTGCCAAGCCCCTGGATCGCAATGCGCAGCCCCTCGAGGTTGTCGCTTCCCAGTCGTGCCATCGCTGTCGCGCGAATGCCGGTGAACACCCCCATAGCCGCGTGCGGCGCCGGGTCACCCGCCGAGGTGGTGCTGGTGACATGCTGGGTCTGCTGAGCGATGCAGTCCATGTCCGCCACAGACGTACCGCTGTCGATGGCGGTAATGTAGCGGCCGTCGAGTTGTTCAATGCAACGACCTAAGGCTTCGAACAACGCGCCGCGATTTTCGACATGGGCCGGACGCACGATCACCGCAACGCCGCCGCCCTGCGCAAGACCGGCCAGCGCCGCTTTGTAGCTCATGTTTTGCGCCAGGCGAATGGCATCCTCGACAGCGGATTCGTCGTTGGGATAGGCAAGATAACGGCATCCGCCCAGGGCTGGCCCGAGACGGCTGTTATGAATGGCAATGACCGCCTTCAACCCGGTAACCGGGTCAACGCTCAGGTGCAGCGATTCCAGGCGAGTGCTTTGCATGAGAGCGAACATCGACGGGCTCCCGAATCACTTCTTGTAGAACGCCAGTATAGGCTTGCCCCTGAAAATTGCTGGCGCGCGCCGGAATAAGCCGCCGAGCGGACAACGACTTGCCGATATATTCCATCCCCTGCGTCAGCTACTGGACGAATATCCCGGACGGGGCTAAAACGAGGCATTGGAGGAAGATGTCGATGAGTCCGCGCCAACATTTTTTTGAGTGCCTGCACCGTTCACCGCCAGCCCTGCTGGAAGCTGCGCTGTGGATAAGCGCCGAGCACGACAAAACCCTCGCGCCCGAGGCGTTGCTGCGCACCTTCAACGACCTGCAGCAACGGGTCAGCTACGGCTTGCCGATGCTGCCGGTCAGCGAACTGGCGCAACCGCTGTTGCGACGCATGGTCGATCTGGGCTTCGCTCAGGACGATTTTTTGCCGCTGCGCCCACAAGCTGCGTTGCTGCATCGCGTGTTGCAGACCCAACGCGGTCAGCCATTGGCGCTGGCGCTGATCGCACTGGAATTGGCGCACGGCCTGGAGATTCCATTGGTCGGCGTAAATTTTCCGGGGCATTTCCTGCTCCGCGTGCCTGGCGCCGATCACTTGCTCGACCCTTGCGGCGGGCGGCGTCTTTACCCCAATGACTGCCGCGAATTGTTGCAGCGCCAGTATGGGCCGAACATGAAGCTCAGCGCCGAACATCTGCTGACCGCGACGCCCGTGCAGATGCTCCAGCGTCTGTCACGCAACTTGCGCCAATTGCACCTGACTCACGACGACTACATCGCCGCGCTGATCGACGCTGAACGGGTGCTCGAGCTGGGTGGCGCCAAGGCCGCCGATTACATGGCGCGGGCGAGCCTGTACCAGCGGCTGGATTGCCCGAACGCCGAACGCTTTGATCTGGAGCATGCGCTGTTGCTCAGCGAAGACCCGATCCAGCGCTTGCGCCTGACCGAACGACTCGGCCACCTGCCGCCAGACGCTGTCGTTCACTGAAATACTTTGTGGGCCCCGACATAAATCCATGTGGAGCGAACCTGCCCGCGAAGCAGACGCCTCGGCCTGACTGGCAGACCGCGTTATCGTTCTTCGCGAGCAGGCTCACTCCCACTGGGTCATCTCGGCGTGTCCGGCTGATTGGCCGGATGCGCCTTGATAAACGCGGGGTGCTCTGCGGCGAGCGCGGCGACGCGGCGGATTTTCGGGTAGCCGTCGAGGCTGACGTCAAAGCGCTCAGCCGCGTACAACTGCGGGATCAGGTACACATCGGCCACACACGGCCATTCACCAAAACAGAATCCGCTGTCGCCGATCAACTGTTCAACCGTCGCCAGCCCTTGAGCGATCCAGTGACTGATCCACTCCACAACCTGTGCCTCGTCATGCCCATACTGGCGCAGTCGATTAAGCACGCTGACGTTGTGCAGAGGATGCACATCGCAACCGACAACCGCCGCGACACCACGCACTTGAGCGCGTGCCACGAGATCAACCGGCAGCAACGGCACCTGTGGATAGCGTTCCTCCAGGTACTCGATGATCGCCGGTGACTGAATCAGTAACGCCCCTTCATCGGTGCGCAAGGCCGGCACGCGGCCCTGCGGATTGATCGCCAGATACGCCGCTTGCCGATGCTCGCCACCGGTCAGCGCGATCAGGTTGACCGGCAATGCCTGGTAATCCAGCCCCTTCAACGCCAGCGCAATGCGCACCCGATACGACGAAGTGGAACGGTAATAGGTATAGAGATCCATGAGCTGCTCCCCTCAGCGCGCCGCGACTACTGTGCCGCGACATTCGCCGAAGCCGATCGAGGCAAAGCCCTCACGGGCGCAGCGGGCGCGCAGGATGATTTCGTCGCCGTCCTCAAGGAATTTGCGCACTTCGCCGGAGGCCAGCTCGATCGGCTTTTTACCGCCCTCGGTGATTTCCAGCAAGCTGCCGAACTGGCCGTTTTCCGGGCCGGACAAGGTGCCCGAACCGAACAGGTCGCCGGCCTGCAGCTGGCAGCCGTTGACGCTGTGGTGCGCGACCATTTGCGCGACGGTCCAGTACATGTAACGGGTGTTGCTCAGGGTCAGGCGATGGGCCGGCAGATTCTGTTCGCGCATGGTTTCGGTGAGCAGCAGCACTTCCAGTTCGATGTCAAAGGCACCGCCGTCCTGATCGCGCTTATCGAACAGATACGGCAGCGGCTGTGGATCGCCTTCAGGGCGCGCCGGTTGCGCGGTACGGAATGGCGCCAGCGCTTCGGCCGTGACGACCCAAGGCGAGACGCTGGTGATGAAACTCTTCGACAGAAACGGGCCGAGCGGCTGGTATTCCCAAGCCTGGATGTCGCGAGCCGACCAATCGTTGAGCAGGCAGAAACCGGCGATGTGTTCGGCAGCGTCACCGATGGCAATCGGTTCGCCCATCTCGTTGCCCTGGCCAATCCAGATGCCGAGTTCCAGTTCGTAGTCCAGGCGTGCGCAAGGGCCAAACACCGGCTCGCTCGCGCCGGCCGGCAGGGTCTGGCCTTTCGGACGGCGCACGTCGGTACCGGATGCTCGCACCGTCGACGCGCGACCGTGATAGCCGATCGGCACGTGCTTGTAGTTGGGCAGCAACGGATTATCCGGGCGAAAGAGCTTGCCGACGTTCTGCGCATGCTCGATGCCGACGTAGAAGTCGGTGTAATCGCTGATGCGCGCTGGCAGGTGCATCTGGCAATCGGCAGCCAGCGGCAACAGCGTTGCGCCTTGGGCTTCGATGCTGCCGCGATGGATGCTGCCTTCGCTGAAGAGTTCGAGCAAACGCTCGCGCAAGGCGACACGGGCTTCGCGGCCCAGTTCGAAGAATGCGTTCAGCTGGCCGCCGCGCATCGCTTCGACCGCATTGCGCGCGACGCCGTCAAACAGCCCGGCATCAAGCGCGACTTGTAGATCGAAGATGTATTCGCCGATAGCCACACCGCTGCGCGGCGCTGAATCGTTGATGCTGAACACGCCAAGCGGTAGGTTTTGCAAGGGGAAGTCGGCGTGACCGTTGGCCGAAGCGACCCAGCTGCGGGTGATGGAAGTCTGCGTCATGGGTTATCTCCGGGTCGGGTCGAACGTGGCGGGCAATGTCGCCCAGCAGGCGTCGTAATTGGGTTGCAGTTGCGGGCATTCGAGGGCGAAGCGGCTCGGGCGCAGCACCTGGCTGGTTTCGAACATGAAGGCCATGGTGTTATCGATTTTCGTTGGCTTGAGTTCGGCGTTGATGGCTTTGGTGCAGGTCTCGCCGTCCGGCCCGTGGGCGCTCATGCAGCTGTGCAGGGAGGCACCGCCGGGCACGAAGCCTTCGGCCTTGGCGTCGTATTCACCCTGGATCAGGCCCATGAATTCGTTCATCAGGTTGCGGTGAAACCACGGCGGCCGGAAGGTGCTCTCGGCGACCATCCAGCGCGGCGGGAAGATCACGAAGTCGAGATTGGCCAGACCGTGCACGCTGGTCGGTGAGGTCAATACGGTGAAAATCGACGGATCGGGATGATCGAAGCTCACGGTGCCAATGGTGTTGAATCGACGCAGATCATATTTATACGGCACGTTATTGCCGTGCCAGGCGACCACGTTGAGCGGCGAATGATTAAGTTCGGTGGCCCACAACTGGCCAAGGAATTTCTGCACCAGCGTGGTCGGTTGCTGGAGGTTTTCGTAAGCGGCAACCGGCGCGAGAAAATCCCTTGGATTGGCCAGGCCGTTGCTGCCGATCGGCCCGAGGTCCGGCAGGCGCAGCGGCGCGCCATGGTTTTCGGCGATGTAGCCCCGTGCCTGCGAATCGAGCAATTCGACGCGGAACTTCAGACCGCGTGGCAGCACGGCGATCTCCAAAGGCGCGACGTCCAGCACACCCAGCTCGGTTGCGATGCGCAGGCGGCCGAGTTGCGGCACCAGCAGCATTTCGCCGTCGGCATTGAAGAACACGCGCTCCATCGAACGGTTGGCGGTGTAGTTGTAAATGCTGATGCCGCAAGGTTTCTCAGCGCCCGAGTTGGCCGCCATGCTCACCAGCCCATCGATGAAATCCGTCGGCTCGGCGGGAATGTCCAGCGCGTTCCAGCGCAGCCGGTTGGGGGTCACTTCGCCCAACGGACCGCCGGCCAGTTGCCGTTCCAGTTTGACGAATGCCGGATGATTGGCCGACGGCTGAATCCGGTACATCCAGGTGCGCCGCGCTTCACTGCGGGCCATGGTGAACGCCGTGCCGGAGAACAATTCGGTGTAGAGGCCGTACGGGTTTTTTTGCGGGGAGTTCTGGCCAACGGGCAGCGCGCCGGGCAACGCTTCAGTGCTGAATTCGTTGCCGAAGCCAGACTGGTAAACCAGGGCCTGCGCGGTTGAATCGAGGTTCATGGAGCCTCCTGAACAGGGAGTCGGCAATGGCCCATCGCTCTGCCTGAGAGGTCCTGGCACGCCGGGGTTGTTATTATCGTAATCTGATTACGCATAACGTAATTTGCTCGCTATCCAGCGTCAAGCTATAAAGACGCCCATTCGAACCGGAACCGCCAGCCCCATGGAAAAAACCAGCGACAGCAACGGCAAACAGAAAGTCCGCTCCGCCGAAGTCGGCACCGACATCCTCAAGGCGTTGGCCGAGCTGTCGCCCTCCACCTCACTGTCGCGTCTGGCCGAGCACGTGCAGATGCCGGCGAGCAAGGTGCACCGCTATTTGCAGGCGTTGATTGCCTCAGGGTTTGCCGAGCAAAACGCTGCGACCAACCACTACGGTCTCGGTCGTGAAGCGCTGCGCGTGGGCCTGGCGGCGCTCAACAGTATGGACGTGCTGAAAGTCGCCGCCCTGCCGCTGTCGGAACTGCGCGACGAACTCAACGAAACCTGCTTCCTCGCGGTGTGGGGCAATCAGGGCGCGACCGTGGTGCACATCGAACCGGCGGTGCGCGCGGTGACGGTCGTGACGCAGTTAGGATCGGTGCTGCCGCTGCTCAGCTCGTCAACGGGACTGGTGTTCAGCGCGTATCTGCCACACCGCGAAACCGATGAATTGCGCGAGCGGGAAATTTGCGTCGCCGACCATCCGCTCAAGGACGAAAAAGCTTACGCAACATTGTGTGAACAGATCCGCGAACGCGGCCTGCATCATGTCCATGGTTTGTTGATGCCGGGCGTGGATGCGCTCTCTGCGCCAGTGTTCAATGCCGTCGGGCAGATCGCTGCGGTGTTGACCATCGTCGGCCCGACTTCACTATTCCACGCCGACGAGGATGGCCCGGCGGCGCAGCGACTGCTGGCGGCGACGCGGGCCGTGAGCTGGCGGATGGGGTATGAAATACCCGCAATCGTCAGCAATGACTAAACCAGTATCCCCATCGACTTTGCTTTTGCCACGGCCTGGGTTCTGCGCTTCACGTCCAACTTCCCGTTGATTCGTCTTGCGTGAGTTTTCACGGTATGCAGCGAAATGAACAATTTTTCGGCAACTTGCTGATTAGAAGCACCTTGAGCAATCAACGTCAGCACTTCGCGTTCCCGCCGACTGAGGCCCGGCGCATGATCACCGTTGTCGCATTGCAACGCAGGAACCTGCGTGCCAGACACTGCGCAGGCGCTGCCTCGGCGTAACGCCCACTCGCGCAAGGCTTGCTGCAACTGGCAGCGTTCCACCAGCATCCCGGCTCGCTGGAACGCTTGCTGCGCTGCCACACTGTCGCCATTCGCTTCGGCCAGTTGCGCGAAGGCCAGCAGCAACTCCGTTTGCGCCGTAAGCAGGCCTTTGGTCTGGGCCTGCTGCAACAATTGTTCAAGGGCTGGCAGACAGTTTTCATCGGGGTTCAATTGTGCATGCGCACAGGCCAACAGATATTCGATGCGAGTAATCAGTTCGAACGTCGCAGGAGGCGCCTGCAAAGCAGACGGGCCACGATAATGTCGTAACAGCCTGCCCAGCGTTTCATGTGCCAGTTGCGGTCGGCCCTGCTGCAACCAGAACTGGCTGCTGACCTGCAGCACGACGCCGCGATAGACCGTATCGGGAATCTGCCGCTGCTGCATGATCCTTTCAGCCTCGCGCAAGCGCTCGAATGCGCAGGCATAATCGCCTCGATTGCCGGCCAGTTGCGCCTGCCCCAGATAGCCATACAAGACCTGCTTGTCTTCGCTGCGCAGACAGTCTTCAAGACCCCGGTTGAAAAGATCCGCCGCCTGCTCTTCAAGCCCCATGCACAGCGCCAGCCGTCCTCGCCGCAATGCAATTCGGCCCAGCAGCGGCGTGGGCGCGATGGTGCGCTGGCGCAGCAGATGCTCAATGTCCGCCAACCGACCTTCAGCACGCGCGGGCGCCCCTCGCTGCTCGAGCCATTGCGCGTGATCAAGCTCAAGCACGCCTTCGAACAGCAAGGAGCCATGAGCGCGCGCCAGGCACAGGGCCTCGCGGTTGATGGCATGGGCCTGGTCGAGTTCACCGCACAGTAACGCCTGCTGAGTCAGCCCCGACAGGCACAACAAACGCTCCTGCCAGGCATCGGCAGCCAGCGCAGTCAACGCAGCCTGAAAACAGACGTGCGCTGGCTCCATCTGCCCTTGCAGGTGGCAGAGCCAACCTTGTTGCGCCTGCCAACGCGCAAGGAGTTGCTGCTCCAGGTGCGCTGTCGGCTGCGGCATGAAGCGGGAGAAATGGGCCATGCATTGCGCGGCCTGTTCGAATCGTCCGGCAAAAAGCAGTGCGGCCGTCATCAACCCGATCAACTGGGGCGTCATCAGGGTCAGCTCCTGGCTTTGCTGCTCATGCAAGCGCAACAACAGGACGACCGTCTGATCTTCAAACAAGTCCTCGAAGCTTAAATGCTGCAACAGGCTCACGGCGGTTTCGTATTCTTCGGCCAACAACGCCTGCTCGAACGCAGCTCGCCAATCCTGCGCCGTGGTGAACCATTGGCAGGCGCGCCGATGCCAGGAGCGCGCGCACGGCCAATGTGACTGCTGCATGATGCGCGACAACGGCCGCAAGATCTGCAGCCAATCGGCGGACTCCTGCCATGGCTCGATAAAGCAGCCCAGCACTTGCAGATCATGCAGAAGCCGGGCGCCCTCGCCGGCGCCAAACAGATGCTCGCATAATTGCGCGTTGAACCGTGGCAGGTGGGCCAGAACGCGCCATGCCTCGTCCTGCTCTGGCGTCAGGCTGCTGAACAGTTCGTGCTGCAGATAATCGAGCAGGGTGTCGACACGCTGCTGCGCCAGCAGATTTTGCGACCAGTCGCACTTTTGCAGGAGCGCCATGCGCGCACCCGCGCACCACCCACCGGTACGCTGGATAATGCGGCCGGCGACACGGTCTGCCTGGTCTGGCGGCAAATGACGCAACGCCGAAACAACCTCATCGTGGGTCAGCGCCAGGCTGGCGCGCTCGGGCTCGTAGAGTTCATCATCAAGCAACAGGCGCGGCCAGTTGCACTGTGGCCGGCGACGAGTGCTGATCCACCATGTGAGCGCCAGGCTGCTGACCGCCAGCAAACGATCGAGCAAAGCATCCAGAGCTGCGTCAGGCAGACGGCTGTAATCGTCGATAAACAGCGAAGTGGGCCTGGACCAACGCGCCAGCGCCGCCATTAAGCCCGTCTCGCCAAGGCCTTCGACCAGGCCCAGTGCGCGGGTCAGACGCAGGCAAAATTCCTCGCCGCTGAGTGCGGCTCCCGCCAGCGGCAACCAGATCGTGTCGCAGTCTGCAGGCACCTGAAGCAGGCACTCGGTGAGCAAAGCGGTTTTGCCACTGCCTGCGGGGGCACACACCAGCCTGACACGCGCCGTCGACGCCAGCAGCGGTGCGCTCAAGCGACTGCGAGGCTGATGATGCGAAGAAAGCCGCGGCAAAAATCCGGGTCGATCCAGGCACGGGGTCATGGCGGTCATTGGCTGAGCCTTCTTATCGTTGTGCGCTCACCCTAGCCCTCTCCCGCGTACTTGTTGATAAGTATTCAGCACGCTGATTGA
Organism: Pseudomonas khorasanensis; assembly: GCF_014268505.2. Taxonomy (GTDB): domain Bacteria; phylum Pseudomonadota; class Gammaproteobacteria; order Pseudomonadales; family Pseudomonadaceae; genus Aquipseudomonas; species Aquipseudomonas khorasanensis. The sequence continues at coordinate 80,530 of NZ_JABWQP020000008.1, read as the reverse complement.
CGGCCATAAAAAAGGCGACCGTGCGGTCGCCTTTTGTCCAGCTACGTGACAGAACAGTTACCGCACACCCTCGGCACGCAGGGCCGATGGCGTGTAATCGGCGGCCTTGGCTTCGAAGCCGAACTGGAAGCTGTGCTTCTCCTCGTTCTTCATGCCCAAGGCAAGGTAGCGGCCGGCAATGATGTCGTAGAGGGCTTCGAGCGTGTAGGCCTGAGTCTGGTGATCGTAGTAATACTGAGCGTGACCTTCGGCGACCCGCCACAGTTGCCCGCGACCGTCGTAGTGATCGGCCAGTGCCACTTGCCAGCTGTCCTCATCGATGTACATGTGGCGTTTGGCGTAGATGTGGCGCTCGTTCGGTTTGACCGTGCCGATCACTTCCCACACGCGGTGCAGTTCATAACGGGTCAGGTCCTGATTGATGTGCCCCGCTTTGACGATATCGTCGTACTTGAGTTTCGGCGAATCGAGTTTGTAGCTGTTGTACGGAATGTACATTTCTTTCTTGCCGACCAGTTTCCAGTCGTAGCGATCCGGGGCACCGGAGAACATGTCGAAGTTGTCGGAAGTACGCAAACCGTCGGCCGCCGTGCCTGGGCCGTCGTACGCCACTTGCGGGGCACGTCGAACCCGGCGCTGACCGGCGTTGTAAATCCACGCCAGGCGCGGTTCCTTCACCTGATCAAGCGTCTCGTGCACCAGCAGCACGTTGCCGGCCAGTCGCGCTGGCGCCGTCACCGACTGCTTGAAAAACGTCAGCACGTTGGCCGCTTTTTCCGGGTCGATTTCTTTCATCAGTTGCGGCACGGCGACCTCTTCTTCGAAGCGGATCGGCGTGTAGCTGCCGTTGGTCTGCGGCGTGACCTGGATGATGGTCCGGCGCAGGTTGCCACCGTGATAACGGGTGATGTGATTCCACAGCACCTCGACACCGTTCTTGGGAATCGGAAAGGCGTAGTAGCGATTGCCGGTGAAATTGGCCAGGCCGTTACCGTCGTTGATGCTGTTGACGTTGAGCGCGCTGCGCTTGGCCGACTCGTAGATTTCCGGCGGCGCCGCCACCGTGCGGTGGGTCGGATACACCGGGATCCTGTAGGTTTCCGGGTAGCGTTTGAACATCGCCACCTGGCCCTCGGACAGCTTGCTTTTGTACTGCTCGACATTCGCCGCCGTGATGGTGAACAGCGGTTTTTCATTGGCAAACGGGTCGGCCAGAAAACCCTTGCTGTCCACTGCACCGGCGTTTTTGGGGATGCCGCCGCTCCACGCCGGAATCGAGCCATCGGCGTTGCCGGCCTTCTCGGCACCCAGCGGAGTCAGGCTGGTGCCCAGTTTATTCGCCTCGTCCGGCGACACCGCCGCCATCACGTTGGCCGCCAGCAGACTCAAGGCCAGCACGCCACATTGCAGAATCATTTTGCGCATTGCAGTCATCCTTCTCGGGCAGATCAGAAGTTCACGCCGAAGCTCAGGGCCACGAAGTCACGGTCTTCGAGGACGTTGTAATCGCCACCAAAAAAGTCGGTGTAGCTGAGGCTTGCGGTGTAGGTGTTGCGGTAGTCGGCATCAACGCCGACGCTGATGGCTTTGGCGCCCTCGTTGAACAGGCCGTTGGGACCGTAACCGGCGACGTCGTGCGACCACGACAGGTTGGGCTTGAGGTTGACCCCGCCGATCACGTTGGCGTAATCAAGAATCGCCCTGGCGCGATAACCCCACGAGGTCGAGGTGACGAAACCGTCGGTGTCACCGCCGAAACCGTACTGGCCGTAGACCGAGTCGCGGCCATAACGCAGCTGGCTGCGCGACTCCAGGCCACCGACCCGCACCACGGCGGCTTCACCGACCACGGTCAGGCGTTCGGCGCCCAGCACTTGATCGAAGAAGTGCGTGAGGGTGCTCTGGATTTGTGTGACTTCCTTGCGCCGGTAGCCTTTGTTATCCGCACCCGGCGATGTCGCGAGCGGCGACGCGGTGCCGCCGGCAATCGGGTTGACCAGCGCCAGGGTCAGGTCGTTGGTGTTGACTTGCACCGGCGCGTTGGGGCGGTAGCTGATCTCGCCGGTCCACGCGGTGCCGGTTGGCAGCGTGGTGGAGAAACTGGCGCCGTACAGGCGGATGTCCTCCGGGTATTCGAGGTAATACTGACCGCGTCCCAGCATCACGCTTTGCGCCAGCCCCGCGCCGCTGCCGGGCGCCAGGCCGTTGGCGATACCGACCATGCCGGGCAACGCCGCCAGCGTCGACAGCCCCGCTGTGGTGGTGCCGACCGTCGGCGTGCGGCTGTGATAATTCATGAAGTAGAGGCCGTATTCGGTGTCTTCGCCGAGCCAGCGCAGCGCAGTGCCCCACTGCCCCGAGTCCCGCGCATCGCGGTCACCGCCACGCGGGACGACCACACCTTCGCGCGTCACTTGAATACCCTGGCCGAACGCTGTGGTCAGCGGCACCAGAGGCGCGACTGCCGGACTGCCGACGGTGTAGCCGTTATTGCAGCCGTCGGCCGCCACATCGACGCCGAAAAAGGTGCCGCAGTTGTCGAGGACGGTCTGGTCCCACTCCAGTTGGTAAAAACCTTCGACCGAGAATTTGTCGGTCAGGCTCTGGGAGCCGAACAGCATGTTCACCGGGATCAGGCCTTCCTTGATCTCCGCACCGGGGCGGCGAAACGCTGACACGTCGATCGGGTTGATGCTGTTGATCGAGTTGCCGATGAAGGTGCTCTCGCCCCAACTCACCACCTGCTTGCCCGCCCGCACGGTGCCGGGCAAATCGGCGATGGCGTAGTTGTGATAGACGAAGGCATCGAGAATCTGCGCGCCGGAAGATTTCGCACCTTCCTTGCGGCCACTGTCGCTGATCTGCTTGAACTCGCGGTCTTCATCCTTGAGTTCGAAGTCGTACCAGTATTTGCCGCGCACGAACACACCGGTATCGCCGTACTTCAGTTCAAGGTCATGAATGCCCTTGACGATTTTCGAGAAGGTTTCACCTTTCTTGAAATTCAGGCGCCCGTCATCACCGGTCGAGGACTGCCCGCTGCCACCATTGACTGTGCTGACCAGCGAATTGTCGGCATCGCGCATGCCCCAACTTGCACCGACCGACAGTGACGAATCGAACGTGCCTTCGATTTCGCCAATGTTGAAGGCAACCGCATGCGCCTCGACGCAGCTACCCAAAGCGACCGCGGCGGCGAGCGCCTGCGGTGTGAAGATGGCGCGCATTGTTGTTTTTGTCATGCGTCTTCCCCGGTGAGTGACAGAAGGCCCCACCCTACTGCCGGGCGATGCGCTCGATAAGCGCACCAAGGAGGTATTCGCATTGTCGCTCGAAAGGATGAATGACCTTATCTGGCGGGGCTTTGAGCCATCCATGGATTGGCTGGATGACGAATCATCAGCGCAACGCATCGGCACGCGACTGTTGCGCGCCCCGTAACAGTGCATGTCTCGAAACGGTATTTTTCCTACACGTTCAAACCCTTATCCTGCACGTGCTTTCCGGAAACATGCGCAAAGCACAAGGCCCGCTGCGCTGAGTACAGGAGCGATTGGCTAAAGTTTTGGATAGATCGACGTGTTCGGTTTATCGCCCGGTGTTCACTGACGTTGATTTGTAGCTCCTTGATCCAACGTCTTACCTTGGCCGCTGCGTTTGCAGCGGCCTTTTTTATGGCTGTTGAAATTATCTTAAGTTTACTCCTACGACGGTTTCCGAGACCGCTATCGGATATTTCCTTTCCCGAGAAAGAATTCTGCGCTCGCCGTTGAAAGTCTGCGAAAGACCTTTCAATCAAACGCCCTGCTACTCACAGCCTTCTCAGATTCATTACCCCTCGCTTTGTTGTAACTTGAAACGCATAAAACATTCACTTACTACACACTTGACCGCGATTGGTTCTTGCGCCTTCAGCGACTTACAAGCACATTCAAAAGGATATGAATATGCAAAGACCTCCTCCGTGGGAGTTAACCGAACCTGTTCACACGAAAGGTATCGCGCCCGATCACATTATTCCCGCAAGACCTTCAATAAACAGCTACCGCTATAACGGCACTTTTAGTACCACTCGCAATTCCGCTCGCTATCAACCGATTTTGCAAAGCCACATCGGGACTCTGGAAAGAGAATTCCAGGCCAGTACAGCGAATATTCCCCAGACAATTGAAACGCAGTTAGCCGCAACACGTCAGGAAGAATCGACTCATCCACTCCCCCCCGCCGCCGCGATACTTCGCGAGATTGGAATACGCAACAAACTAATCCAGCGCCTGGGTGGAGAACTGCAACATCAGACAAGTCTGTCTCACAGCTTTTATGGCAGCGACCCCACCAATAAAAGTAAAGACGACCCCACTCTTCTACATACCCCCGAAGCACTGAGTGCCGCACTCGAGCAGGAAGAACGTAATTATCAAAAACTGTTAAAGGAGATGTGGCAATGAGCACCATCGAGATGATTGTTAAAAATGAACCTCTAGATGATATCGTCACCGTGTTTGCGCTAATTAAAGCAACGCCGCATCTAGACATGATGATAAGAATTCACAATCGCGAACTTCTCAAGGAATATGGTGCGCTTGAAAACGCCTATACGCGACTTTTCAACGCTGGTGTGCTTGCTAACGGGGAAAACGGCCTGGCAATAAAAGGCCCTAACTGGGCCCCTCCCGCCTATATGACAGAAAAAAGATACATTTGAAATCGGGAGCCACCAAGCGCGAAAGTCTTGGTGGCTCCGCACACGTTCAAAGTGAATACTTCTGCAAATTCGCCATCATTTCCTTCAGCGCTTCAATATTGTCCTTCGGATGCGCCGCCCCCTCGAAGTCGCAAATCTGCTGCCAGTGCGCTGCCACGTCTTCCGGTGAAAACCCCTCACGCGGATCAAACCCGGCACCGAGGCTGCGTTCCCAGCGCACCTTGCCCATCCAGCCGCCGCCGACTTCGAACAGACCAGACGTTTCCTGGCATTGTTCGCTGGCGAGGTACACCACCAACGGGCTGACCAGTTCCGGCTTCAGTTGCTCAAATACCTGCGGCGGGATCAGGCCTTCGGTCATGCGTGTACCGCCGGTGGGAGCGATGGCGTTGACCAGAATGTTGTGCTTGCGACCTTCGATGGCCAGGGTTCGGGTCAAGCCGTAGAGACCAAGTTTGGCCATGCCGTAGTTCGACTGGCCGAAGTTGCCGTAAATGCCTGAGGTCGAGGCGGTGAAAATCACCCGTCCGTAGTTTTGTTCACGCAGATGCGGCCAGGCAGCGCGGGTGACTTTGTAGGCGCCTTCGACGTGAACGCGATAAACCAGATCCCAGTCAGCATCGTCCATCTTGTGGAACGTCTTGTCGCGCAGGATGCCAGCGTTGTTGACCACCACATCGACGCGGCCGAAGGCATCAAGGGCGTTCTGCACGAGTTTGTCGCCGTCGGTGACCGAGTCATGGTTGGCTTGCGCGATGCCACCGGCTGCGCGAATTTCCGCCACCACGCGGTCGGCGGCCGAAGCATTGGCGCCCTCGCCCTGAGTCGACCCGCCGAGGTCGTTGACCAGCACCTTGGCGCCCTGCTTTGCGAAAAGCAGCGCGTGGGCGCGTCCCAGGCCTCCACCGGCTCCAGTGACGATCACGACTTTATCTTCGAAACGCACAGGCTCATTCATCGCGGTAACTCCAGCAGGCCAAGGGAATATGTCCCGAGTGTCAGGCACGGCGCTTTTGGTCACAACGAACACGGCAGAGGCTGAATGGTGCGCGATAAGGCGGGGGGATGATCGAGTGTTTCGGTCAAGGGGAGCGAATGCTCCCGTGAAGTCAGGAATACGCCACTTTGCGCGGAGGCAATACCAGCCGATCGCGGAAAGCCAGATAGTGTTTGAGCACCTGCACCGGCGCTTCGGTCTGCGGATAATGGCCGATGCCCGGCAGCAGTACCGTATCAGCGCCGGGGATCAGTTCGCGATAGCGTTCGACCATGTGCGCACCGGAGATCGGATCGGCTGCGCCATCGATTACCCGCAACGGAATGTCACCACGCTGCATGGCCGTCACCCAGCGATCACGTTGTACCCGGCGTTCGGGGATATAGGTGATCAGTTTGTGCAGGATCCGCGGGCCACGATTGCTGTCAACCAGACTCCAGAAATCGTCCAGTTCGCTTTCGCTCGGCTGGGTGTTCGGGCCAAAGATCTGCCGGAAACCTTTGACCAGCGCCTCACGACTGAATGCGCGACCGAGCAGCCAGCCCAGCGGGCTGAGCAGCAACTTCTGCATCAGCAACGGACGATGGGTTTCCGGAAACAGACCGCCGTTGAGGAACACACAACTGCCCACCTCGATCTGCTTATCGTAATGCCGGGCGAGCAGCTCCTGGGCGACGCTGTCGCCATAATCGTGAGCGAGGATGTGCACCGGTTGTTCGACCTGCAAGTGGGCCAGCAGCGCCTGCTGCAGATCGGCCTGCTCCAGCAGGCTGTACTCGTGGTTGAGGGGTTTCGCCGAATCGCCGAAACCCAGCATGTCGCAGGCGATCACCCGATAACGCTGGGCCAGTGGTTGCCAAAGGTAATGCCAATCCCAGCTGGCGGTCGGAAAACCATGGATCAACAGCATCGGTTCCCCCTGCCCCACGACCCAGTAACGGATCGACTGACCACGAAAAACAAAGGTCTGGCTGCGTTTGCGCCAGACACACAAAGGAATCTCGGCAAGCGGCATTAGAGTTTATACCCCGGGTCTTGTTGATCGAGTTTGCGCAGCAGCGCCGGCCAGGCCAGCGCGCCACCCATGCCCTGGGCGCTCTTGGTGACGCCGGCGATCATCGCTTTGGCGCCAGCGAGGATCTGCGGTTCGATGGCAATCAGTTGCGCACCGCCGGTCTGCGCCATGACTTGGATGTCACAGGCACGCTGGAAGGTGAACATCATCAGAAAGGTATCGGCGATGGTGCTGCCACAGGTCAGCAGACCGTGGTTGTGCAGCATGAGGAAATTGTTCTCACCCAGATCGGCCTGCAGCCGGGCTTTCTCTTCATGATTCAGCGCCACGCCTTCGTAAGCGTGATAAGCCAGGCTCGACAATACGAACAGCGACTGTTGACTGATCGGCAAAACTCCCTGCTTTTGTGCCGACACTGCCACACCCGAGGCCGTGTGCGTATGCAGCACGCAAACCACATCGTGCCGCACTTCGTGGACGGCGCTGTGGATGGTGTAGCCGGCGGGGTTGATCTCGTAGGGGCTGTCCATGAGTTTGTTGCCGGCCTGATCGACCTTCACCAGGCTTGAGGCGGTGATCTCATGGAACATCAGGCCAAACGGATTGATCAGAAAATCTTCGGTGCCCGGCACCTTGGCGGAAATGTGCGTGAAGATCAGATCGTCCCAGCCATGCAGTGCGACCAGACGATAACAGGCGGCAAGATCGACGCGGGTCTGCCACTCGGCGGCGCTGACCAGGTCTCTGACATTCGGCGAGGATTGGATAGGGGCTACGCTCACTGTGTGCACCTCTGCGTTCTTCTTGTTCTGCTCGTGTCAGCAGTCTAGTCAGGCGCAGGCCATCGCGTAGTTGCATTGGCAGCCAGCTTGATGACTGAACGAGTCAGCCTGCAAACAGCCCAGGTCCGGTCAATGCAACAACGCTGTTGATCAAGGTGCAACGGCTGACGAATCAGCCCTTGAACACGTCGATCAATTTCGCTAGCCAAGGCTCCGCGTCGGTCTCCGGCGTTACGCTCTCGCTGGCGTCGATGCGCAGCATCTCCTGCACTTCTTTCACGCCCAGTTCGGCGAACAACTCACGCATCTGCTCGCCGCCGCCGCAAAAGGTATCGCCGTAACTGGCATCGCCGAGAGCAATTACCGCGCCTGGCAGACCGCGCCAGGCTGCTGGCAGCTGGTCACGAATGGCCGAATACAAGGGTTGCAGGTTGTCCGGCAGTTCGCCCATGCCGGTAGTTGAAGTCACGGCAAGAAAGGCCTCAGGGCCGAAGGCTTGAATGTCGGGCAGCGTGGCGCGCGCGTTGTAGAAGGTTTCAAAGCCAGCGTCTTTCAACAAAGTCTGGGCGTGGCGGGCGACTTCTTCGGCGGTGCCGTAGACCGAACCGGAGAGGATGGCGACTTTCATCAATCTGATCCTGAATCTATAAAAAAGAGCCGCGATAGTAACAGCCCGCGCCTGGAAGTTGCGATTGGCTCTCAATGGGCGCTGACGTTCTATAGACAGCCCACGCCTTTCTTCTAGAATGCCTGCCACTGACAACACTGAAGGGATTCTCGGATGATCAATGCCAATCTGCTGCAAATGGTGATCAACGCCTCGAACGACGGGATCGTGGTCGCTGAAAAAGAGGGTGAACAGGACAACATCCTTATCTACGTCAACCCTGCCTTCGAGCGATTGACCGGCTACACGAGCGAAGAGATTCTTTACCAGGACTGCCGCTTCCTTCAGGCCGGGGACCGTGATCAACCGAGCCTGCAACGTGTTCGCGACACGTTGAGAGATGGAGGGGCATGCCGTGAAATCCTGCGTAACTACCGCAAGGATGGCACGCCGTTCTGGAACGAGTTGTCACTTTCGACAGTGAGAAATGCCGACGACGGGCAGACCTACATTGTTGGCGTACAAAAAGATGTGACGCTTCAGGTGAAGGCACAACAACGGGTTGCTCAGCTGGAAGCGCAGGTCGCCGCGCTGCAAACCGAACTGGCAGCACTGAAAGCGACGAACGGTGTAAACAAAACCGCGAACTGATGGTCATTAACTACAATCACCAAAGAATTTGTAATTATTCACTTCGAGTTAGCCATGCAACGCGACGCCCTTCTGACCCAGGACGAGCTGGATTTCATCCAGACCATGCAGCACAACCCGCAACTGAACGTGCGGGATGCAACCTCGAGTCTGTTGGTTAACGGCGGTTCGCAGATTCGTGATTTGCTGACGCGCCTGGCCGCACACGAGCAAGTGACCATCCAGGCCAACTTCGAAAATCAGCAGATGACCTTCCCGTTGCACCTGGTGGAGGACGAGTTTCACGCGCTGCATCTGCGGCTTGGCGTGCCGAGCATTTACGAAGACGGCCCGATGGTGCGCCCATGGCGCCTGGTGCTTGAAGAGCCGGTGGCGCTGGAAAATGCCAAGGGTCAACCTGGCACGCTGTGGGTCCACGAGGTCTCGCACAAAGGTGTGCTGCTGGAAGTGCGCAACAAGACCAAACCACCAAAACATTTCGCCCTGTGGTTCAGCCCTTCCGGTTACGAGCGGATTCCACTACGCGGCCATTTCGAGCGTGAAACCGAGCAAGGTTTTTATGCCTACGAACTGAGCCAGTCCGATGCCGATGAAACCGAACGCCTGCGTCAGTTCATCCTGCAACAACATCGCCTGACCCACCCCGCCCTGCACGCCTGAGCTCAGGTATCCAGTTTGCCCGCGATGAACTGCTTCATGCGCTGGCGCATCGTCGCGCCTTCGTTACCCAGGCACGCCACCGATGTACCTGCCAGGCTGTCTTGCGCCAGATCAGACGCATCGCCGGCCAGCATCAACTGACAATCCAGACTTAAAGCCAGTCGCTTCAGACGCCGAGGCAATTCGCTACTTGGCGCATGGTTTGAAAACAGTACAAGCGCTTCGGGCCTGACTTTTTCGCAGACCAGCGTCAACTCGTCGAAAGGCTGGCCGGTGGTCAACACCCGCACGCCGGAATCGTTGCCACTGAGAAACAGTGCGGCCACCAGCAATTCCAGCTCCCGACACTGCCCGGCCAGCGCACTGACGATCACACGGCGCGGTTGAGTACCACGCAGCATGACGATGCGCTGCAGCACACGTGCTCTGAGGAAGCCGTCGAGAAATAACCATTCGCTGGTTTGCCCGAAGGCGTCCTGGCGCTGCAACAATTGCAGCCACAGCGGCATGAGGATGTCTTCGAATACGACGGGCAGTGCATACGACGAGAAAATCTGGCCGTAGACCCGGTCCAGTTGCTGATCATCAAACGAACTCACCGCCTGCTGAATCTGCGCTCGCCATTGTTGATAGTCAGCCTGGACATGATCATCGGGAATGAAGCCCGCCAGCACCTTGCCCGGCTCAGTCTTCGCGAGAATCTTGCCGACCTTGCTGACGGCAACGCCGCGATCGATCCAGTCCACAATGCTGCGCACACGATCGATGTCGCTCATTGAATACAAGCGATGCCCGCTTTCGGTGCGCGTCGGCTGGATCAGACCATAACGGCGCTCCCAAGCGCGCAGGGTTACCGGATTGACACCGGTGACACGCGCCACTTCACGAATCGGAAAGAGATCTTCGCGTTCAAGCGCGAGGGAGGCCGCCGAAGCTGGGCGAATGTCCGTCATCACAGGCATTTGGCATCAACTTCCATGTCGGTTCTTGGATCCCATTTTAAACATGATGACCTGCAAACGTTCAAGTGGTGATCTACGACAAAAGTGTCTGGTTTAATCGACGAAATCAGGAATAATCCTTGCTTGTTGCAACACGCAGGCCTCTACCCCGGCCTGCGTCTGGCGAAACTCTTACCCGGAGCGACGCACTCGAAACATGGAGATACAAAATGTCTACTTCCCCCGTCACGCTGATGGTAGCGCGCCGCGTCGCCGATGGCCGTTATCACGATCTGATCGCCTGGCTGCGCGAAGGCGAACAATTGGCCACCGATTTCCCCGGCTATCTCGGCTCCGGCGTTCTTGCGCCACCGCCCGGCGATAACGAATTCCAGATCATCTTCCGCTTTGTCGATGAGCAGACTCTGCATGCCTGGGAATATTCTGCGTCGCGCACCGCCTGGCTGAACCGTGGCAGCGATTTATTCGAACATCCCAAAGAACATCGGGTCAGTGGCATAGAAGGCTGGTTTGGCGCTGTCGGGCAGCGTCCACCGCGGTGGAAGCAGGCCGTGGCAATCTGGCTGGCGTTTTTTCCGGTATCGCTGCTGTTCAACTTTGTCCTCGGCCCGTTGCTCGAGGAGCTGAGTCTGCTGCCACGAGTATTGATCAGCACAGCGTGCCTGACGCCGTTGATGGTGTATCTGTTTATTCCGCTGTCGACACACTTGCTGGCGAACTGGTTGAACAGCACGCCGACAAGCCGGTTACCGGCCACACCCTCCGCGCAGAATCGATGATCTCTCAGGGGGGAGCGAGCCTGTTATAGTTTTCGCCTCAACCGCGAGACGAGCCGCTCATGCCAGATTCCGCAGCCCCGATCCTCATCACCGGCGCCGGCCAGCGTGTCGGCCTGCACTGCGCGCAGCGCTTGATTGAGGATGGTCATCGAGTCATCTTCACTTACCGGACCGAGCGCCCTGGTGTCCAGGCACTGCGCGATCTGGGCGCCATTGGTCTGTTCGCGGACTTTTCCAGCGAGGCCGGGATTCTAGCCTTTATCAGCGAATTGAAAGCCCATACCGACAGCTTGCGCGCCATCGTGCACAACGCCTCCGAATGGCTGACCGAAACCGCTGGAAACGAAGCTGAAGCCTTCAACCGAATGTTCAACATTCATATGCTTGCGCCTTACCTGATCAACCTGCACTGCGCCGAACTTTTGCAGCGCTCTGCACCAGCCGACATCATTCACATCAGCGACGATGTCACCCGCAAAGGCAGCAGTAAACATATCGGTTACTGCGCCAGCAAGGCCGGGCTCGACAGCCTGACCCTGTCGTTTGCAGCCCGCTTTGCGCCAGACATCAAGGTCAATGGCATTGCACCGGCCCTGTTGTTGTTCAATCCGGAAGACGACGCGACGTACCGCGCCAAGGCACTGGCCAAATCCGCACTGGGCTTCGAACCCGGTAGCGAAGTGATCTACCAAAGCCTGCGTTATCTGCTCGACAATCCGTATGTCACCGGTACGACGCTGACCGTCAACGGCGGACGCCACGTCAAATAAGCCGTCCCGCTCCTGCCGCGAGTCGAGTAAGATTTCACCAGAACGCCTGCAATGATTGGACGGAGCAATTCAATGCCACAACTTCAACCAGGAATGGCGCGCATCCGGGTCAAGGATCTGCGCCTGCGCACTTTTATCGGCATCAACGAGGACGAGATCCTCAACAAACAGGATGTGCTGATCAACCTGACCATTCTGTACGCAGCTCAGGAGGCGGTGCGCGACAACGACATCGACCACGCGCTGAATTATCGGACCATCACCAAGGCGATCATCGCTCACGTCGAGGGCAACCGTTTCGCGCTGCTCGAACGCTTGACGCAAGAGCTGCTCGATCTGGTGATGACCAATGCTTCGGTGCTGTACGCCGAAGTCGAAGTCGACAAACCGCACGCGCTGCGCTTCGCCGAGTCGGTTTCAATTACGCTCGCGGCAAGCCGCTAAGCTTCAAGCTTGAAGCCGCAAGCGTTAAGCTACAGGCCCACCATCGCAATCTTGCAACTTGAAGCTCGCCCCTTGAAGCTGTCTGGAAGAGACTTTTATGACCGCGCAACAACGCCTCGAACTCGAAGCCGCCGCCTTTCGCCGACTGGTTGCCCACCTCGACAGCCGCAAGGACGTGCAGAACATCGACTTGATGAACCTCGCCGGGTTCTGCCGCAACTGCCTGTCCAAGTGGTACAAGGCCGAAGCTGACGAACGCCAGATCGAGGTCAGCCTTGATGACGCTCGCGAGGTGGTTTACGGCATGCCGTACGCCGAGTGGAAAGCCCAATACCAGCAAGAAGCCAGCGCCGACCAACAAGCGGCGTTTGCCCAAGGAAAACCCAATGAGTGACCTCAACACCTTGCGTGCCAGCCTCAAGAGCGGCGAACACCTTTTCGCCGATACTCTGGCGTTCATCGCCGCCGGCTACGACTACCAGCCTCAGGCCTTCAACAACGGCGGCGTGGAAAACGCCGCCGGGCAGAACGAAGGCTCGTGCAAAACGCTAGGCCTGGCATTGCTGGAAGGCCTAAGCGATGAGGAAGCGCTGCTGGCGTTTGGCGAACACTACCGTTCGGTGGCGGCCACGCCCGAGGGCAGCGATCACGGCAACATTCGCGCATTGATCCAGCACGGTCTGGCCGGCGTGAAATTCAACGTCCAGCCCCTGTCCCGCCGCTGACTCAACTGCACGCCTACAAGGGGCACAAAAAAACCGGCCAATCTCTGGCCGGTTTTTTTATGCCTGGAATCCTAGAACGAAGCGTTCTGCAGACCGTCCAGGTAACGCTCGGTATCCAATGCCGCCATGCAGCCAGCGCCGGCCGAAGTAATGGCCTGACGGTAAACGTGGTCAGCCACGTCACCGGCAGCGAAAATGCCTTCGACGCTGGTCGCGGTAGCGTTGCCTTCACGACCGCCGTGGACGACCAGATAACCATCTTTCAAAGTCAGCTGGCCCTCGAACAGCGAAGTGTTCGGCGTGTGGCCAATGGCGATAAACACGCCGTCGACTTTGATTTCGTCGAAGCTGCCGTCGTTGTTGCGCAGACGCGCACCGGTCACGCCCATGTTGTCGCCCAGCACTTCATCGAGGTTGGCGTTCAACTTGAGGATGATCTTGCCTTCGGCCACTCGGGCGTTGAGCTTGTCGATCAGAATCTTCTCGGCGCGGAAGGTTTCACGACGGTGGATCAGGGTCACGGTGCTGGCGATGTTGGCCAGGTACAGCGCTTCTTCAACAGCAGTGTTACCGCCACCCACCACTGCAACCGGCTTGTTGCGGTAGAAGAAACCGTCGCAGGTCGCGCAAGCGGAAACGCCTTTGCCCATGAACGCTTCTTCCGAAGGCAGGCCCAGATAACGGGCGCTGGCGCCAGTCGCGATGATCAAGGCATCACAGGTGTAGACGGCGCTGTCACCGGTCAGGGTGTATGGCTTGGAAGCAAAGTCCACAGCGTTGATGTGATCGAACACGATCTCGGTTTCAAAGCGCTCGGCGTGCTCGCGCATACGGTCCATCAGCACCGGGCCGGTCAACCCGTGAACGTCGCCTGGCCAGTTGTCGACTTCGGTGGTGGTGGTCAGTTGACCGCCAGCCTGCATGCCGGTGATCAGCAGTGGCTTGAGGTTGGCGCGGGCGGCATAGACCGCGGCGCTGTAACCGGCAGGGCCGGAACCAAGAATAATCACTCGCGAATGACGGACTTCAGACATGACGTGCTCCTGTTGACCGGGCCGAACAACTGGCGCGGAACGCCGGGCTGCCGGCGGGAATAAAAAAGGACTGTGGATAACCTTGGGGAAGGCTGGACTCGACAGTCCTGTAAAAAGTTGGGTGCAGCGTATCGAGGGGGGCAAGATTAAGGAAATACGGTTTAACAATCCAGCTCATAGGTGGTCTCTATGCCCATACCGCGATGAGATAGACCTGTTTGTTACAGTGCATGTCGATCACTCTGCCGCGCTTTCGCAGGTTGCGCAAAGCCGGTAAGGTCGGCGCGTTTTCCTTTGCTCGGAGCTTCATATGCCCGCCCCCGTTCTGTCTGGCCCGCAATACCTGCGCGAAGGTCTCAAACTCGTCCTGAGCCCCGGCCTGCGCCTGTTTGTCTTGCTGCCGCTGGCCATCAATCTGGTGCTGTTCGTCGGACTGGTCTATCTGGCCGGCCATCAGTTCAGCCTGTGGGTCGATACGCTGATGCCGTCGCTGCCCGAATGGCTCAGTTTTCTCAGCTACATCCTGTGGCCGCTGTTTGTAGTACTCGTGGCACTCATGATTTTCTTCACCTTTACGATGCTCGCGAACATCATCGCCGCGCCGTTCAACGGCTTCCTCGCGGAAAAAGTCGAAGTGGTGGTACGTGGCACCGACGATTTCCCGGCATTCAGTTGGGCCGAACTGATTGCGATGATCCCGCGTACTTTCGCCCGGGAAATGCGCAAACTCGGCTATTTCCTGCCGCGCGCGATCGGCCTGTTCATCCTGTCGTTCATTCCCGTGGTGAACATTGTCGCCGCACCGCTGTGGCTGCTGTTCGGCGTATGGATGATGGCGATCCAGTACATCGACTACCCGGCGGACAACCACAAACTGGGCTGGAACGAGATGCTCGCCTGGTTGCGCCAGAAGCGCTGGCAGAGCATGAGCTTCGGCGGCAGCGTGTATCTGGTGTTGCTGATCCCTGTGGTCAACATCCTGATGATGCCGGCCGCCGTGGCCGGGGCGACGCTGTTCTGGGTGCGTGAGCGTGGTGCCGAGAATCTAGTGACGCAACGCTGACCTCGTCACAAATCCATCATCCGAATGCCACAAAGTCGACATGGCCTCAGCCGACACTGAGGTCATGACGACAACTTTGCACATCACCCTGATCAGCGAAACCTTCCCACCGGAAATCAACGGCGTGGCCAATACCCTTGGCCGCTTGTGCGAGGGCTTGCGCGCGCGCGGCCATCAAGTAGAGCTGGTGCGCCCGCGCCAGGCCGGCGACCCGCAGCGCAGCGAAGACGATGCCTTGTTGCTGTGTCGGGGATGGCCACTGCCGGGATATGCGGGACTGCAATGGGGCCAGTCGTCGATGCACAAGCTGCTGCGCCGCTGGAAACGCCAGCGTCCGGATGTGCTTTACATCGCCACCGAGGGCCCGCTCGGCTTGTCAGCGCTACGGGCGGCACGGCGTCTGGGGATTGCAGTCGTCAGCGGTTTCCACACCAACTTTCAGCAGTACACCAGCCAGTATGGCCTCGGCCTGCTGACCCGGATGCTCACCCATTACCTGCGCTGGTTTCACAATCGTTCGGCGATGACCCTGGTGCCTAGCGTCAGTCAGCGCCTGGAACTGGAGCGTCGCCATTTCGAGCGTCTGGCGCTGTTGTCCCGGGGGGTGGACAGCCAGCTGTTTCATCCGAGCAAACGTCAAAATGCGTTGCGTGAGCAATGGGGACTGGGCGAACAGGACATCGCCGTGATTCACGTAGGGCGGCTCGCCCCGGAGAAGAACCTGGGTTTGCTCAAGCGCTGCTTTGAAAACCTGCGTGAGACTTATCCACAACGCAATCTGAAACTCATCGTGGTCGGTGACGGGCCACAGCGCACTGCGCTGGAAAAGGATCTGCCCGAAGCCGTTTTCTGCGGCGCACAGCGTGGTGAAGCCTTGGCCGCGCACTACGCCTGCGGGGATGTATTTGTGTTTCCCAGCCTGACCGAAACCTTCGGCAACGTGGTGCTGGAAGCGCTGGCCTCGGGACTAGGTGTGGTGGCTTATGACCAGGCTGCAGCGGCGCAGCACATTCGTCATGGCTATAACGGCGTTTCAGCGATGCCCGGCGATGAGCAGGCGTTTTGCGAAGCGGCGGTGTGGTTGCTGGAAGAGGATGAGCGTTTGCGTTGTGTGCGGCTGAATGCGCGACAACATGGCAGCCGCCAGGGTTGGGGGGCGATTATCGAGCAGTTCGAAGGGTATTTGCGGGGGGCATGTCTGGGGGAACAAGTGGTGCCGAACGCGCAGACATTGCCTTGATTTTATGCTGGCCTCAGAACTGCCTTCGCGAGCAGGCTTCGCTCCCACAGAATATCTCCTGTGAACACAAATCTTGTGAACATCAGAACCTGTGGGAGCGAGCCTGCTCGCGAAGGGGCCAGTGAAAGCGCCGCTTAAACCAGCGTCATCAACGCCTCACGGCTGAACGGCAGAATGTCCTGCTCACGGCCTTCGCGGACTTTCTGCGCCCAGTCCGGATCAACCAGCAGCGCGCGCCCGACCGCCACCAAATCGAATTCCTCCTTGTTCAGGCGCTCCAGCAGGTTTTCCAGACTGGCCGGTTGCGCGACCTTGTCGGTGTTGACCATGAACTGCAGAAACTCGCCGTCCAGCCCCACGCTACCAACGGTAATGGTCGGTTTGCCGGTCAGCTTGCGGGTCCAGCCCGCCAGATTCAGATCCGAGCCGTCGAACTCCGGCTCCCAGAAACGCCGCGTCGAGCAGTGGAAAATATCCACGCCGGCGTCAGACAGTGGCTTGAGGAACTCGCCCAGCGCTTCAGGGGTTTGCACCAGACGTGCGGTGTAATCCTGCTGTTTCCATTGCGAGAAGCGGAAAATGATCGGGAAGCCTTCGCCGACCGCCGCGCGAACGGCTTGAATCAGTTCGATGGCAAAACGCGAACGGTTGGCCAGGCTGCCACCGTATTCGTCAGTACGCTGGTTGCTGCCCTCCCAGAAAAACTGGTCGACCAGATAACCGTGGGCACCGTGGATTTCCACGCCGTCCATGCCGATGCTCTGGGCATCTTTGGCCGCTTGAGCGAACGCGGCGATCACGTCCTGGATGTCCTGCTTGCTCATGCCGTGCACCACGACCTGACCATCCTTGAGCTTTTCCGACGGCCCGTAACCCGGCACGCTGGCGTCCGGTTCAGTGCCGAGTCGGCGAACGCTGCCGACATGCCACAGTTGCGGAACGATCTTGCCACCCTCTGCGTGCACCGCATCGACCACTTTCTTCCAGCCGGCCAGCGGCGCGTCACCGAAAAACTGCGGCACGTTCGGGTAACCGTTGGAAGCGATATGGCCGACCGTGGTGCCTTCGGTGATGATCAAGCCGACGCCAGCGGCCGCGCGACGGCGGTAGTATTCGATGACTTTGGAATTGGGTACGCCGCCCGGCGAGAACGAGCGGGTCATCGGCGCCATGACGACGCGAGTCGGTAGCTCGAGGGCGCCGAGGTGGAACGGTTTGAACAAGGCTTGCACGGGCATCGAGAGGCTCCACGAAATGTTGGCGACAGACATTAATCGATATGACGGCGATAATATGAAGCGCCGATCCTGATGAACAGCATTATTGATTTTGGTGATTAAGGATTAAAAGATTGAAAAGCAAAAGATCGCAGCCTCCGGCAGCTCCTACATGGGGTTTGTGGATCCCCTGTGGAGCTGCCGGAGGCTGCGATCTTTTGATTCTGCTCTTCAGCTCAGCGCTTTTTCAATCGCGTGCACGATCGTGGGATCGTCCGGCGCCGTACGCGGCGAGAAGCGCGCCAACACCCGGCCGTCTTTGCCAAGCAGGAACTTCTCGAAATTCCAGGTAATGTCACCAGGAAATTCTGCGCCCTCGCCTGCCAGTAATTTATACAGCTGATGACGGTCGTGACCGTTGACCTCGAGCTTGCTCGACAGCGGGAACGTCACGCCATAGTTCAGGCTGCAGAAGTCCTGGATTTCCTGTTCGGAACCCGGTTCCTGACCGGCAAACTGATTGCACGGCAGGCCCAGCACACTGAAGCCTTTATCCTTGAATTGTTGATAGAGGTTTTCCAGTGCCGCGTACTGTGGGGTCAAGCCACATTTGGAGGCGACATTGACCACCAGCACGACTTGCCCCTTGAAGGGCGCCAGCGGTAGCTCCTGACCATTCAGGGCTGTCAACTTAAGGTCGTGAAAAGCACTCATGACGAACTCCGGGATTCTCGTGTTCTACTCGAAACAGCCACTTGGCGAGGCCACCAAGGACAGCCGCGGACTAAAAAGGCGCCCACAGGCGCCTCTCCAGTACTCGAAGCTTAGCGCAGAAAATCAGTGCTGATGGCCACCTTCGCCATGGACGTGACCATGAGCGATTTCTTCCTGGCTGGCATCACGAATGCCAACGATCTTCACTTCGAAGTTCAGACGCTGACCGGCCAGCGGGTGGTTGCCGTCAACGGTCACGTCGTCGCCGTCCAGATCACGGATGGTGACGATTTGCATCTGGCCGTCCGGCGCCGAAGCGTGGAACTGCATGCCAACTTCCAGCTCGTCAACGCCTTCGAACATGCTGCGGCTCAGGGTGCTGACCAGTTCGGCAGCGTATTCACCGTAAGCATCTTCCGGCTCAACGGCAACCTTCAGCTCGTCGCCGACAGTTTTGCCTTCGAGGGCTTTTTCCAGACCCGGGATGATGTTGCCTGCGCCTTGCAGGTAAACCAGCGGAGCGCCGCCGGCGGAGCTGTCGATGACCTCACCAGCGTCGTTGGTCAGGGTATAGTCGATGGAGACAGCCTTATTGGCGGCGATCAGCATGGGGCGAGACCTTTTGCATAAGAATATAGAAAGGCCAAGTTTAGCGAAGCAATCGCGTGAAAGCGACCATAACCCGGACAAACGGGTTTCGACGATCACAGGCTTCCATCAGGACGAAGAGGGCCATTGGGTCGTCGAGCTTTCCTGCGGCCACACCCAACATCTGCGTCACCAGCCGCCCTGGCAAACGCGGGCCTGGGTTCTGGACCCGGCGCAACGTATTGAAAAAACAGGCCAACCGTTTGCCTGCGGTTGGTGCGCACAGGGCCCGGTTAGCGATAACCTTGGCGACTGAATTTCGGTAGTCAGCCAGACATAGGCCGACACCCTTGCATAGAGAATTCGCATGCAAACTTTTTTTATCGCACCCACCGATTTTGGCGTGGGCCTGACCTCCATCAGCCTGGGGCTGGTGCGCACGCTTGAGCGCGCCGGACTGAAAGTCGGTTTTTTCAAACCGATCGCACAGCCGCATCCAGGCGACACCGGCCCTGAGCGCTCCACCGAACTGATGGCCCGCACGCACGGCCTGAAACCGCCGCAGCCACTGGGCCTGGCGCATGTCGAGCGCATGCTCGGCGACGGTCAGCTTGATGAACTGCTCGAAGAAATCATCGCCCTGTATCAGCAAGCGGCCATCGGCAAAGACGTGCTGGTGGTTGAAGGCATGGTGCCGACCCGCAGCGCCAGTTACGCCGCGCGCGTCAATCTTCATTTGGCCAAAAGCCTGGATGCCGAGGTCATTCTGGTGTCGGCTCCGGAAAACGAAGTGCTGGCTGAACTCTCTGGCCGCGTCGAGTTGCAGGCGCAATTATTCGGTGGCCCGAAAGACCCGAAGGTCCTCGGCGTAATCCTCAACAAGGTCAAGACAGACGAGAGCATGGACGCCTTTGCCACGCGCCTGAAGGAGCATTCGCCCTTACTGCGCAGCGGCGATTTCCGCCTGCTCGGCTGCATCCCGTTTCAACCTGAACTCAATGCACCCCGCACCCGCGACGTCGCCGACCTGATGGGCGCCCAGGTGCTGAATGCCGGCGATTATGAAACCCGGCGCATGACCAAAATCATCATTTGCGCCCGAACCATGCGCAACACCGTTGAGCTGCTCAAGCCCGGCGTGCTGGTGGTGACCCCCGGCGATCGCGACGACATCATCCTCGCCGTCAGCCTTGCGGCGATCAACGGCGTGCCGCTGGCCGGCCTGCTGCTGACCAGCGACACCCTGCCCGATTCGCGCATCATGGATTTGTGTCGTGGCGCCTTGCAGGCCGGTTTGCCGGTGTTGTCGGTGAGTACTGGCTCTTACGACACCGCCAACCTGCTCAACGGCCTGAACAAGGAAATCCCGATCGATGACCGCGAGCGCGCGGAAATCATCACGGATTTCGTCGCCGGCCACCTCGATGCCAACTGGTTGCACCAGCGCTGCGGGACTCCGCGAGAAATGCGCCTGTCGCCCGCAGTGTTTCGCTATCAGTTGATCCAGCGCGCGCAAGCGGCGAACAAACGCATTGTCCTGCCCGAGGGCAGCGAGCCGTTCACCGTGCAAGCGGCGGCGATCTGCCAGGAACGCGGGATAGCCCGGTGCGTGCTGCTGGCCAAACCTGAAGACGTCGAAGCGGTGGCCCGCGCGCAAGGTATCGTGTTGCCGCCGGGGCTGGAGATTCTCGACCCGGATCACATCCGCGAGCGCTACGTCGAGCCAATGGTCGCCCTGCGCAAGAGCAAAAGCCTTAACGCGCCGATGGCCGAGCAGCAACTGGAAGACACCGTGGTGATCGGCACCATGATGCTGGCGCTGGATGAGGTCGACGGTCTGGTGTCCGGCGTGATCAACACCACCGCCAATACCATCCGTCCGGCCCTGCAACTGATTAAAACCGCGCCGGGCTGCACGCTGGTGTCCTCGGTCTTCTTCATGCTGTTTCCGGAAGAAGTGCTGGTCTACGGCGACTGCGTGATGAATCCGCATCCAAGCGCTGCGGAACTGGCCGAGATCGCCCTGCAAAGCGCCGACTCGGCAGCGGCGTTCGGCATCACGCCACGGGTGGCGATGATCAGCTACTCCAGCGGCGAATCGGCCAGCGGTGAAGAGGTCGAGAAAGTGCGCGAGGCCACCCTGCTCGCCCACGAGCAACAGGATTCATTGCTTATCGACGGCCCGCTGCAATACGACGCCGCCGCCAACGCTGACGTCGCCCGCCAACTGGCGCCAGACAGTCAGGTGGCCGGCCGCGCCACGGTGTTCGTCTTCCCCGACTTGAACACCGGCAACACCACGCACAAAGCCGTCCAGCGCAGCGCCGATTGCGTCAGCCTCGGGCCGATGCTGCAAGGCTTGCGCAAACCAGTGAACGACCTGCCGCGCGGTGCGCAAGTCGATGACATCGTCTACACCATCGCGCTCACCGCGATCCAAGCCGCCAACCGACCTATGGATGTGTAAATGCTGGACTTTCTCCCTGCACCGCTGCGCGGCGTGATTGCTTCGCTGCTGTTGGCGCTCAATACGATTGTGCTCTGCTCGTTTTTGTTCTGCGTGGCGCTGATCAAGGCGCTGCCGTTCGCCCTCACCCAGCGCATCGCCGGCTGGCTGATGAGCCACACCCATGAGGCGTGGATCAGCAATAACAAGGGCTGGATGAATCTGGTGCGCCGCACACGCTGGCACCTCAGCGGCCTGCAAGGCCTGGATTATCAACACTCGTATCTGATCACCAGCAACCACCAGAGCTGGGTCGACATTCTGGTGCTGCAATACGTGCTCAACCGTCGAATCCAGCCACTGAAGTTCTTTCTCAAGCAGGAACTGATCTGGGTGCCGGTGATCGGCCTGGCCTGGTGGGCGCTGGGCTTTCCGTTCATGAAGCGTTACTCCAAGGCCTATCTGGAAAAGCACCCGGAAAAGAAAGGCAAAGACCTGGAAACCACACGCAAGACTTGCGCGAAGTTTCGCCATAACCCGGTAGGGATTTTCAACTTTGTCGAAGGCACGCGGTTTACTGAAGGCAAGCATGCTCAGCAGAAATCACCGTTCAAATACTTGCTCAAGCCCAAGGCTGGCGGGATCGCGTTTGTGCTGGACGCGATGGGCGAACAGCTGGAGTCGATCGTCAACGTGACGATCCACTATCCGGGCGGGCGTCCCGGGTTTTGGGACTTGCTGTGCGGCAATGTGCGGGATGTGGTGGTGCACTTTGAAGAGCTGAAAATTCCACCGGAATTTATCGGCAAGAACTACGACCAGGACGGCGAATATCGCCTGCAGTTTCAGGGTTGGATCAATCAGCTGTGGCTGGACAAGGATGCGTTGCTGGAGCAGATGCACAGTGAATATCCGCCCAAACACTGAGCCCCCTGTGGGAGCGAGCTTGCTCGCGAAGGCGGCAGGTCATCAACATTGATGCAAGCTGATCCACCGTATTCGCGAGCAGGCTCGCTCCCACAGTTTTGATCCCAGCGCGCCCAATAAAAAGCCCGCCGATGATTGCTCACCGGCGGGCTTTTTATTGCAGCTTGAAGCTTAAAGCTCGCAGCTGTTGTTGCTTATATCGCCCCACGCTGACGCAGCAGATCCAGCACTTGCTTGACGCTTTCTTCCAGACTCAGCGACTGAGTGTCGATCACCAGATCGGCATTGAGCGGCACGTCGTAAGGGAAGGATTCGCCCGGGATGTTATCGCCGCCAGCGGCGTACAGACCTTGCGGATCACGCTCGGCGCACACGGTCGGCGAAGCCTGCACGTACACCGTCAGCAGGCGATCCTTGCCGATCAGATCCCTGGCCTGCTCGCGACCTTCGGCACTCGGTGCCACAAACGCGGCCAGGGTCAGCAGACCCGCCTCGTTGAACTGACGCGCCACATGTGCGGCACGACGCCAGTTCTCGGTGCGCCCGGCGCGGTCCTGCGGCAAACCTTTATTAAGGTCTTGACGCAAGTTCTGCCCATCCAGCACAAACACCGCACGGCCCATGTCGAACAGCTTGCGCTCGACCGCATAGGCCAGCGTGCTCTTGCCTGCGCCCGACAGACCGCTGAACAACACGGTAGCCGGTTGTTGGCCGAAACGCTGGGCACGTTCTTCGGTGGCAACGTGAGCCAGTTTGCCGTGATGGGTGGCGGTGCCGTGAGTCACAGGCTGGGCGACGATCATGCCGGCGCCAACGGTGCCGTTGGTCAACCGATCAATGACGATGAACGCGCCGGTGGTGCGATTGCTCTCGTAACCGTCGAGGGCGATTGGCGCGTCGAGCGCGATCTTCACCTTGCCGATTTCGTTGAGCTGCAGCGCGCTCGCCGGGCCTTCTTCCAACGTGTTCACGTCCACCTTGTTGACGATGCTGGCGATGGAGCCCGGCACGTAACTGGTGGCGCGTTTGATGTCGTATTTCTTGCCCGGCAGCATCGGCTCTTCAGCCATCCACACCAGCATTGCTTCAAAGCTGTCGGTGACCGGCGGCACGTTGTCGGCATGCACCAACAGGTCACCCCGGGAGATGTCGATCTCATCTTCCATGGTCAGCGTCACGGCCTGACCGGGACCGGCGTGCTCCAGTTCACCTTCGAAGGTAACGATGGATTTGACCCGGCTGCTCTTGCCCGACGGCAGCACGACGACTTCGTCGCCCTTGTGCACGATGCCGCTGGCGAGGGTGCCGGCGAAACCACGGAAGTTCAGGTTCGGCCGGTTGACGTACTGCACCGGGAAACGCAGGTCGGTGAAGTTGCGATCGCCCGCCACTTCAACGGTCTCGAGAATTTCCATCAGCGACTGCCCGGTGTACCACGGCGAGCGCTCGGACTTGTTCACCACGTTGTCGCCTTTAAGGGCAGACATCGGCACGAAGTGCATGCTGGTCGGCTTCATCTTCAAGCCTTCGGCGAACTTCAGGTAGTCGGCCTTGATCGACTCGAACACACCTTCGTCGAAGTCCTTCAGGTCCATTTTGTTGATGGCCACGACGATGTGTTTGATGCCCAGCAACGAAGCAATGAAGCTGTGGCGGCGGGTCTGGGTCTGCACGCCGTAACGGGCATCAACCAGAATGATCGCCAGGTCACAGGTGGACGCACCGGTGGCCATGTTGCGGGTGTACTGCTCATGGCCGGGGGTGTCGGCGATGATGAATTTACGCTTGGCGGTGGAGAAATAGCGGTAGGCGACATCGATGGTGATGCCCTGCTCACGCTCGGCCTGCAGCCCGTCGACCAGCAACGCCAGGTCGATATCGTCACCGGTGGTGCCGACTTTTTTTGAGTCGCGGGTAATCGCTTCAAGGTGATCTTCGTAGATCATCTTCGAGTCATGCAGCAGGCGCCCGATCAGGGTGCTCTTGCCGTCATCGACGTTACCGCAGGTCAAAAAGCGCAGCAGTTCTTTCCGTTCGTGCTGGCCCAGGTAGGCGAGGATGTCCTCGCTGATCAAATCAGATTGATGCGACATGACAACCCCTTAGAAATAACCCTGACGTTTTTTGTCTTCCATCGAGCCTGCGCCATCGTGGTCGATGACCCGGCCCTGGCGCTCGGAAGTTCGCGTCAGGAGCATTTCCTGAATGATGTCCGTCAGGCTTTCGGCCTCGGACTCCACCGCGCCCGTCAACGGGTAGCAGCCAAGGGTGCGGAAACGCACTTTCTTTTTGACGATGCGCGCTTTGTCTTCGTCGGACAGGTGCTCGAGGATGCGCTCGTCGTCGATCATGATCAGTGTGCCATTCTTCTCGATCACTTCGCGCTCAGCGGCGAAGTACAGCGGCACAATCGGGATGCCTTCGAGGTAGATGTACTGCCAGATGTCCAGTTCGGTCCAGTTCGACAGCGGGAATACACGAATGGATTCGCCCTTGTTGACCTTGCCGTTGTAGACATTCCACAGTTCCGGGCGCTGGTTCTTCGGATCCCAACGGTGCTTGCTGTCGCGGAATGAGTACACGCGCTCTTTGGCGCGGGACTTCTCTTCATCGCGACGGGCGCCACCAAAAGCTGCGTCGAAACCATGCTTGTCGAGTGCCTGCTTCAGGCCTTCGGTTTTCATGATGTCGGTGTGCTTGGCGCTGCCGTGGGTGAACGGGTTGATGTTCTGCGCCACGCCGTCCGGGTTGATATGGGTGATCAGGTCCAGGCCCAGCTCTTCGACCATCTTGTCGCGGAACTTGTACATCTCCTGGAATTTCCAGCGGGTGTCGACGTGCATCACCGGAAACGGCAGTTTGCCCGGGAAGAACGCCTTGCGTGCCAGGTGGAGCATCACGGCGGAGTCTTTACCGATGGAGTACAGCATCACCGGGTTATCGAACTCGGCGGCTACCTCGCGGATGATGTGGATGCTTTCCGCCTCCAGCTGTTTCAGATGCGTCAGTTTGTCGACCATGGCTACTCACGAAAGCTTTCTTATGAACGGCCAGCGGGCCGTGTTCGAGCGGGGAATCCTAGCACAGCGACCTCTTCTAATCAGGGCGCCAACTAGATCGAAACAGCATATGGATATGCCTGCCAGTTCGGCCAATGAAGACCAATGTGGGAGCGAGCCTGCTCGCGAAAGCGGTGCGTCAGTCAGCGCTGTATTGAAGCGTAAATCGTATTCGCGAGCAGGCTCGCTCCCACAGGAACCGGTGATCGCTTCAGATCGGATTAGGGCAATCGATGAAGATGTGCTCAACCGCAAAGCGCTTCGCCAGATAGTCCCCCAGCGCCTGGACGCCGTAGCGCTCGGTGGCGTGGTGGCCGGCGGCGATGAAGCTGATGTCGTTTTCCCGGGCGCTGTGGAAGGTCTGCTCCGAGGCCTCGCCGCTGATGAACAGATCGACGCCCGCCGCCACGCCATGATCGATATAACCCTGGCCACCACCGGTGCACCAGCCGACCCGGCGAATCATGCCACTGCCTTCGATCAACAGCGGTTCACGCCCCATGACTTCCTGCACCTTGCGCGAGAAATCCCGCGCGGTCATCGGTTCACTGAGCGAGCCGACGAGACCGACGATTTTCGGATCAACCGGGTCCAGCGGCCCCTCGACCGTAATGTCGAGCTGACGCGCCAGTTGCACGTTATTGCCAACGTCGGGGTGCACATCCAGCGGCAAGTGGTAGGCGAGCAAACTGATGTCGTGCTTGAGCAGAGTCTTCAACCTGCGCTGCTTCATGCCGGTGACGCAAGGGTTTTCACCCTTCCAGAAATAACCGTGGTGCACCAGGATCAGGTCCGCCCCGGCTTCGACGGCGGCATCGAGCAACGCCTGGCTGGCGGTGACGCCGCTGACGATGCGCATCACCTGCGGACGGCCTTCGACCTGCAAACCGTTAGGGCAATAATCGGCAATTTTTGCACTGGCAAGGTAACGGTCGGCTTCTTCGACGAGGGTGCTGAGGGCAACGGCCATGAAAGACTCCTAAATATCCCGTTCAGAGGCACGCGCGGCCTCGTATAATGCGCGACATTATGGGCGGTCTGACCTCGCCTGCAACCTTTCCAGGAACGTGCTTAATGCTCAAGGCGCTGCGTTTTTTTGGCTGGCCGCTGTTGGCCGGTGTGCTTATCGCTCTGTTGATTATTCAGCGTTACCCCGAGTGGGTCGGGCTGCCGAGCCTCGACGTCAATCTGCAGCAGGCTCCGCAGACTACCACGGTGCAACAGGGGCCGGTGTCTTACGCGGACGCGGTGGGCATCGCCGCGCCGTCGGTGGTCAATCTCTACACCACCAAGGTCATCAACAAACCGGCGCATCCTTTATTCGAGGATCCGCAGTTTCGCCGCTTCTTCGGCGACAACTCGCCGAAGCAGAAGCGCATGGAATCGAGCCTCGGGTCCGGCGTGATCATGAGCCCGGAAGGCTACATCCTCACCAACAACCACGTCACCAGCGGTGCCGACCAGATTGTTGTCGCCCTCAAAGACGGCCGCGAGACCCTCGCCCGCGTGATCGGCAGCGACCCGGAAACCGACCTCGCGGTCCTGAAAATCGACCTGAAAAATCTGCCGGCGATCACCGTTGGCCGCTCCGACAGCATTCGTATCGGCGACGTCGCGCTGGCCATCGGCAACCCGTTCGGTGTCGGCCAGACCGTGACCATGGGCATCATCAGCGCCACCGGGCGCAACCAGTTGGGCCTGAACAACTACGAAGATTTCATCCAGACCGACGCGGCCATCAACCCGGGCAACTCCGGCGGCGCGCTGGTCGATGCAAACGGCAACCTCACCGGCATCAACACGGCGATCTTTTCCAAGTCCGGCGGCTCGCAGGGCATTGGTTTCGCAATTCCGGTAAAGCTTGCGATGGAGGTGATGAAGTCGATCATCGAACACGGCCAGGTGATTCGTGGCTGGCTGGGCATCGAAGTGCAGCCGCTGACTCAGGAATTGGCCGAGTCGTTTGGCCTGTCCGGGCGTCCGGGGATTGTGGTGGCGGGGATCTTCCGCGACGGTCCGGCGCAGAAGGCCGGGCTGCAACTGGGCGACGTGATTCTGAGCATTGATGGCGAGCCGGCCGGCGATGGCCGCCGTTCGATGAACCAGGTCGCGCGGATCAAACCGACCGACAAAGTAACGATTCAGGTCATGCGCAACGGCAAAGAGCTGAAGCTCACGGCAGAAATCGGCCTGCGACCACCGCCAGCACCGGTCAAAGAAAAAGAAGAATAAAATGTATTCGCGCCAGTGGCGCGAATAACAGACATTCTCAACAGGCATGTTATATTGTTTCAATTCTGACAATTGGAACAACATAACATGTCGTCTCGTAAAAAGGCCTCACTGCTGGGCCTGACCCTCGGTTTACTCTGCGATCCCGCCTTTGCCGATGAGCCTTTGCCCCTCGAGCTCGACGCCATCAGCGTCACCTCCGATTACGAATCTCCCACCGGACCTGTCCAGGGCTATCGCGCTACGCGCTCTGCCAGTGCGACCAAAACCGACACCGCGATTCGGGACATTCCCCAAGCCATCAGCGTGATACCGGCCAGTGTGCTCACGGATCTGGGCAGCAGTAGCGTCGAGCGTGCGCTGGATTTCGCCGGCGGGGTTTCGAAGCAAAATAACTTCGGCGGCCTGACCCTCTACGAATACAGCGTGCGCGGCTTCACCACCTCGGAGTTCTACAAGGACGGCTTCAGCGCCAATCGAGGCTATCCAAGCACACCGGATGCCGCCAACATCGAACGCATCGAAGTGCTCAAAGGCCCGGCCGCCAGTCTGTATGGCCGCGGTGATCCGGGCGGCACGGTGAACATCGTCAGCAAAAAACCGCAGCCCGAAGCCTTCACCACGTTGCAGACCAGCGCCGGTAGCTGGGATCGCTATCGCACCGCACTGGACATCAACACGCCGCTCGACGAACAGGGCGATGTGCTCTCGCGCTTCAACTTTGCGGTGGAAGACAACAACAGCTTTCGCGATCACGTCGACAGCAAGCGCGTCTTTGTTGCCCCCTCGATCAGTTGGCAGTTGAACCCCGACACGTCGCTGCTGGTGGAAAGCGAGATCGTTCGTCACAGCTCGACGTTCGACCGCGGCGTCGTTGCGCCGAACAACACATGGAGCGGCGTTTCGCGTTCGACCTTCCTGGGCGAACCGAACGACGGCGATATCGATAACCACAACAACATGCTTCAGGCGACGCTGGAGCATCACCTCAACGACAACTGGAAACTGCGTCTTGCCAGCCATTACAAGGAGGGCAAACTCTGGGGCGATGCTTCCGAAGCGCGGCCGTTGAACGCCGATGGCCGGACCGTCAATCGCCGCTTGCGCGAGCGCGATACCAGTTGGCACGACAGCATCACCCAACTGGAACTGCGCGGTCTGTTTGATCTCGGCCCATGGCAGCACGAACTGCTGGTCGGCACCGAATACGAGAATTACCGCAAGAACGAGCGCGTCACGACCATCGCCGGCGGCCCCTACGCCATCGATATCTATAAGCCGGTCTACGGCCAGCCGAAGCCCAACGGCGCGCGCTCGGGGACCGACTTTTTCGAACACGTCGAAAGTCACGCCGTCAATCTGCAGGACCAAATCGTCTTCACCGACAAACTGCGCGGGATGGTCGGCGCGCGCTTCGAGCATTTCGATCAGCACATCGACGACAACAGCCGTAACGCCAAAAGCCAACAGCGCCACGACGCGCTCACCCAGCGCGCCGGCCTCCTATATCAACTGACTCCAAACACGGGCCTGTTCGCCAACGCATCGACTTCGTTCAAACCGAACAACGGCCTCGACGCCGGTGGCAAAACTTTCGATCCGGAAGAGGGCGTCGGCTATGAGGTGGGGATCAAGAACGAGCTGTTCGACGATCGTGTGAGCAGCACCCTCGCCTTCTTTCATATCGACAAGGAAAACGTCCTGGCCCTCGATCCGGGCACTGACACCAGCCGCGCCATGGGCAAGGCGCGCAGCCAGGGTTTCGATTGGCAGGTCAGCGGGCAAGTCACCGACGCCGTGCGCGTGATCGGCGCTTTCGCCTACATCGACGCCGAAGTGACCAAGGGTGACGCAACCATCCCCACCGGCAGCCGGATCCTCGGCGTGGCCAAACGCAGCGGCAGTCTGCTGGGCGTTTATGAATTTCAGGACGGCCATTTGCGCGGGTCCGACGTTGGTGCAGCGTTCACCTATGTCGGCGATCGCTCCGGCGAGTCAGGCAGCGATTTCGAGTTGCCGGCCTATCAGACCGTCGACCTGTTAGCCCATTACAAGGCCAGCGAGAACGTCACGGTCGGCCTGAACCTGAACAATATCTTCGACGAAAAATACTACGAGCGCTCCTACAGCAACTACTGGGTCAACCCCGGCGAGCCGCGCAACTTCACCGTCAGCCTGTCACTCAACCTGTAAAAGGACGTCACCATGCATCACGGCAAATCCCTTCTGCTCATCGCTGCGCTGTTCACCGGCCAGGTGTCGGCCCACGGCCTGTGGACAGAGCAACGGCGCGGCAACATCGAAGTGGTCTACGGTCACGGCGCGGAAGACAACGCCTTCAAGGCGCAGAAAATCAGCGGTGCCTGGGCTTACGATGCGGGCGGCAAGATGATCCCGGTCAGCGTCGAGCGCCTGGCGGATCACGCACGCCTGAAACCGTTAAAGGCCCCGGCGGTAATGGCTGTGGCGTTGAACAATGGCATGTGGTCGCAGACGGCGGACAAGAAGTGGGTCAATGAAGGGCGCAGCAAAGTACCGGGCGCCACCGAGGCCACGCAGACCTTCAAGTACAGCCTGGCGATCTATCAGCCGGGGGCGAAGTTGCCGAAGCTCGATCAGATCAAACTGCTGATTCTGCCGGAGGTCGATCCGCTCACGGTTGGCCCGGGCAATTCGTTGCCGGTGCGGGTGTTGCTCGATGGCAAACCGGCGGCGGGTGTGAAGCTGGTGGGCGACTATCGCAGCGCACCCAACACCTTGAGCACCGAAACCGACAAGGACGGCCGCGCCAGGGTGCTGGTGCGTAATGAAGGACTGAATGTGATTGCGGCGCAGGTTGAGGTGCCGGTGAAAGGCAGCGCGGATGTGGACAGTCGGGGGCTGTTCACCTCACTGACGTTCCTTGGCGAGCCGCATCACGAATAACCAGGGCTTTTGACTGATCGTTCCCACGCCCTGCGTCGGCTACTGAACGCAGAGCGTCCCATGCTGCGTTCCCACGCGGAGCGTGGGAACGATCAATGTCCCTCCGCTATCGCGAGCAGGCTCACTCCCACAGGGAGCAGTGCAGCTCAGAGGTCGCCCAGGCCGTCGATCAACGCCTGATTCTGCTCCGGTGTGCCAATCGAGATCCGCAGGAACTGCGCGATCCGCTCCTGTTTGAAGTGGCGCACGATCACGCCCTGCTCGCGAAGCTTGGCCGCCAGCCCTGCCGCGTCATGTTGCGGATGGCGGGCAAAGATGAAGTTCGCCGCAGAAGGCAGCACTTCGAAGCCCTTGGCCTGCAACTGCCCGACCACCCATTCACGGTGCTCGATGACCAGACGGCAGGTCTTGTCGAAGTAGGCGCGATCTTCAAACGCTGCCGCCGCCCCGACATTTGCCAGACGATCCAGCGGATAAGAGTTGAAGCTGTTCTTGATGCGCTCCAGCGCCTCGATCAGATCCGGATGCCCTACCGCCAGGCCAACCCGCAGACCCGCGAGTGAGCGCGATTTCGACAAAGTTTGAGTCACAAGCAGATTCGGATAACGATCCACCAGACTGATCGCCGTCTCGCCACCAAAGTCGATATAGGCCTCGTCCACCACCACGACCGAATCCGGGCTGGCTTGCAGAGTTCGCTCGATGGCGTCCAGCGCCAGCAGGCAACCGGTCGGGGCGTTCGGGTTGGGGAAAATGATGCCGCCGTTCGGTTTGGCGTAATCGGCCGGGTTGATCCGGAATTGCGCATCCAGCGGTATCGCGTCGAACTGAATGCCGTACAACCCGCAATACACCGGATAGAAGCTGTAGCTAATGTCTGGAAACAGCAGTGGCTGATCATGCTGGAACAGACCGTGGAAGATGTGCGCGAGCACTTCGTCCGAACCGTTGCCGAGGAATACCCGACTGGTTTTCACACCGTAATAATCGGCGACGGCGCTCTTCAGCAGATCGCTGTTCGGGTCCGGATAAAGACGCAGATTGTCGTTGAGCTCGGCCTGTATTGCCGCCAGCGCTTTTGGCGACGGCCCGTAGGGGTTTTCATTGGTGTTGAGTTTGACCAGCCTGGTCAGTTTCGGCTGTTCGCCCGGTACGTATGGCACCAGGTCCTTGACAAACGGGCTCCAGAATTTACTCATGGTCATTCCCCCTGCCCTTTCAGAAAGTCTTCGTCTTTGATGCGATATTCGGCGCTGCGGGCGTGAGCGCTGAGCGATTCGCCGCGTGCCAGGACGGAAGCGGTTTTGCCCAGCTCGGACGCACCCGCCTCGGAGCAGAAGATAATCGAAGAACGCTTTTGGAAGTCGTAGACCCCCAGCGGCGAGGAGAATCGCGCGGTGCCGGAGGTCGGCAGAACGTGGTTCGGGCCTGCGCAGTAGTCGCCCAACGCTTCAGATGTGTGGCGGCCCATGAAGATCGCGCCGGCATGGCGGATCTGCGGCAGCCAGGCTTGCGGGTCGGCGACCGACAACTCCAGGTGTTCCGGCGCGATGCGGTTGGCGACTTCGATGGCCTGGGCCATGTCATTCACCAAGATCAGCGCACCGCGACCATTGATCGAGGTTTCGATGATGGTGGCGCGATCCATGGTCGGCAGCAGCTTGTCGATGCTGGCGGCGACCTTGTCGAGAAACTCGGCGTCCGGGCTGACCAGAATGGCTTGCGCATCTTCGTCGTGCTCGGCCTGGGAGAACAGGTCCATGGCGATCCAGTCCGGATCGGTCTTGCCGTCACACACCACCAGGATCTCCGAAGGGCCGGCGATCATGTCGATGCCGACCTGCCCGAACACGTGACGCTTGGCCGTGGCGACATAGATGTTGCCCGGGCCGACGACCTTGTCCACTTTCGGCACGCTTTCGGTGCCGTAAGCCAGCGCGGCAACCGCTTGTGCGCCACCGATGGTGAACACCCGGTCGACCCCGGCGATGCACGCGGCCGCGAGTACCAGCTCGTTGAGCTCACCACGCGGCGTCGGCACGACCATGACCACTTCGGTCACGCCCGCGACCTTGGCCGGAATCGCGTTCATCAGCACCGACGATGGGTACGATGCCTTGCCGCCCGGCACGTACAAACCAGCGCGATCCAGCGGTGTGACTTTCTGGCCCAGCACGGTGCCATCGGCTTCGGTGTAGCTCCAGGAATCCTGCTTCTGTTTTTCGTGGTAGCTGCGCACCCGGGCCGCGGCTTTTTCCAGCGCCTCGCGCTGCGGCACAGTGATGCGGGTCAGCGCCAACTCCAGACGCTCGCGCGGCAGGATCAGGTCAGCCATCGAAGCGACTTCGAGGCCATCGAATTTCTGCGTGAACTCGACCAGCGCCGCGTCGCCGCGCTCGCGCACAGCCTTGATGATGTCCAGCACCCGCTGATTGACCGAGTCGTCAGACACACTTTCCCAGCTCAGCAGATGATCCAGATGATGCGCGAAATCCGGGTCAGCAGCGTTGAGTCGGCGAATTGCAGTGGTTGCGGTCATAGCGAGAGCCTCATAGGAATGGCAAAAACTCAGGCGCCCGAAACTATCATTCGATCCGCTTGGGCACCTGAGAATTCTGGCTATGAGGCGGATAGACGGCGCGACCCAAGGGTCACGCAGATGAATCAGCCGCGGTGTCGAGACTCCACTGCGTTGCGCAGGGTGTCGATCAACGCCTGGATCCGGGCGTGTTGCATTTTCATCGAAGCCTTGTTGACCACCAGGCGCGAGCTGATCGTGGCGATCAGTTCCTGGGGCTCCAGGCCGTTGGCGCGCAGGGTGTTGCCGGTGTCGACCACGTCGATGATCTTGTCGGCGAGACCGATCAGCGGCGCCAGCTCCATCGAGCCGTACAGCTTGATGATGTCGACCTGACGGCCCTGCTCGGCGTAGTAACGCTTGGCGACGTTGACGAACTTGGTCGCCACACGCAGACGGCCCTTGGGCTCGGGTGCGCCGATCTTGCCAGCGGTCATCAGTTTGCACTGCGCAATCTGCAGGTCCAGTGGCTCGTAGAGACCCTGGCCGGTGTATTCCATCAGCACGTCTTTACCGGCAACGCCGAGGTCGGCCGCGCCATGCTCGACGTAGGTCGGCACGTCGGTGGCCCGCACGATCAGCAGACGAACATCGTCCTGGGTCGTGGGGATGATCAGCTTGCGGCTCTTGTCCGGATTCTCGGTCGGCACGATGCCCGCTTCGGCGAGAAGCGGCAGGGTGTCGTCAAGGATGCGGCCCTTGGACAGTGCGATGGTCAACATGGGAAACGTCAGTCCTTATCAAGGTACTCATGTCCGGTCGCAATTGGCGCCGGACACACATCGAGGGTGCGCACACCCTCGACTCGAAACGAATTCAGTGGACACGTCCCTGTGTCCCGATGCGGCAATCAGCCCGGAACGCGACGGATCTTGGCACCCAGCATCTGCAGCTTTTCTTCGATGCACTCGTAACCACGGTCTATGTGGTAGATGCGGTCGATCAATGTGTCGCCTTCGGCCACCAGCGCCGAGATCACCAGACTGGCCGAAGCCCGCAGGTCGGTCGCCATCACTGGCGCGCCCTTGAGTTTTTCGATGCCGGTGACGATGGCGGTGTTGCCTTCAACCTGGATATGCGCACCCATGCGGTGCAGCTCGTAGACGTGCATGAAACGGTTTTCGAAGATCGTCTCGATCACCGCACCGGTGCCTTCGGCAATGGCGTTGAGCGAGATGAACTGCGCCTGCATGTCGGTCGGGAAAGCCGGGTACGGCGCGGTGCGCACGTTCACTGCTTTCGGACGCTTGCCGTGCATGTTCAGCTCGATCCAGTCCTCACCGCAGGTGATTTCTGCGCCAGCTTCACGCAGTTTCTCCAGCACTGCTTCAAGGATGGTCGGATCGGTGTCCTTGACCTTGACGCGGCCACCGGTCACGGCAGCGGCAACCAGGTAGGTGCCGGTTTCGATACGGTCAGGCATGACCTTGTAGAAAGCCGAACCCAGACGCTCGACGCCATCGATGGTGATGGTGTCGGTGCCGGCACCGGAAACCTTGGCGCCCATGGCGTTGAGGAAGTTCGCCAGGTCGACCACTTCAGGTTCGCGCGCGGCGTTCTGCAGGACGCTGCGGCCCTTGGCCAATGCGGCAGCCATCATGATGTTCTCGGTACCGGTTACGCTGACGGTATCGAAGAAGAATTGCGCACCGCGCAGGCCACCCTCAGGCGCCTTGGCCTTGATGTAGCCGCCTTCGACGTCGATGATCGCGCCCATGGCTTCCAGACCGCGGATGTGCAGGTCGACCGGACGCGAGCCAATGGCGCAACCGCCAGGCAGCGCGACTTCGGCTTCACCGAAACGGGCAACCATCGGGCCAAGTACCAGAATCGACGCACGCATGGTTTTCACCAGTTCGTACGGCGCGATCAAGGTCTTGATGGTGCGCGGGTCGATTTCGACGCTGAGTTTCTCGTCGATGACCGGTTCGATGCCCATGCGACCGAACAGCTCGATCATGGTGGTGATGTCGTGCAGGTGCGGCAGATTGGCAACGGTCACCGGGCCATCGCACAGCAGGGTGGCGGCCAGGATCGGCAGGGCGGAGTTTTTCGCGCCGGAAATGCGGATCTCGCCATCAAGACGAGCGCCACCGGTAATAATCAATTTATCCATAAGTATCTCGACGCCCTAGGGCTCAGGTGCGCTCGGCCCAGGCCGCGCGGCTGAAAAATTTCATAGTGACCGCGTGGATGCTGCCATCAGCGATCCATGGGTTCAAATGGGCATAGATGCTCTGCTGACGCTTCACCGGGCTCAACGCCGCCAGTTCATCGCTAATCACGTTAAGCTGAAAGTTGCAGCCTTCGCCTTCAACTTCCACCTGAACTTCCGGCAGCTTTCCTTCAAGGAAGCTCTTCACTTCTACGGCCTGCATGCTCAACCTCAATCGGCGCCCTGTGCGCACGGGTCGGACATCATACAAAAAAGCCCCGCGCCTGCGAACCCCGCAACACAGGACTCTGACGGGGGGCTTGGTTATAGATGAGGGTTCAGGGGTGCGCCAACAGTTCGGTCAGCTCACTGACCTGAGCGATTTCACGCATGTCTTCCGGCATCGCGCGAATGCTGACGGCCTTGCCGGCCGCCTGCGCGTCACGCATGAAGCACAGCAGCAACGACAAGCCGACGCTGCTGGACTTCTTCACTGCCGAACAATCGATGACCAGCGCTGACGCCTTGCTGGACTTGATCAGCGCCTGGCCTTCCTTGCGCAGGTCAGGCCCGGTGCGGTAATCCAGCACGCCACTGAGCAGAAGCTCGTCGACATCATTCATACGCACTGCCGCCTCACTCATTGCGCTGGCTTCGCGGCAGCTTTGTCGGTTTCTTCCTTGGCCTTGGCCACTTCACCGGCCCAACCATTGATGGTTTTGTCCAGATCGTTGCCATTGCGCTGCATCGCATCAGCGAACTGATCACGGAACAGCTTGCCAATGTTGATGCCGTTGATGATCACGTTGCGCAGTTTCCACTCGCCGTTGATCTTCTCCAGCGTGTACTGCACAGGATAGACCGAGCCGCTGCTGCCCTTGACCGTCATGTTGACGCTGGTGCGGTCGCCCGACTCATCCTTGGCAGGATCGACGGTAATGCCCTGGTTGTCGTATTCGAGCAGAGCGTTGCCATAAAACTGAAACAGGCCCTTCTTGAAGTTTTCCTGAAAGGTTTGCATCTGCGCCGGCGTGGCCTTGCGCGAATACTTGACCGTCATGATGCTTTTGGAAATGCCTTCGGCGTCCACCACAGGGCCGACGATGCTGTTGAGCGCTGCGTAGAAATCGCTCGGGTCCTGCTTGTATTTCTGTTTGTTGGCCGCCAGGTCAGCCAGCAACCGGTTGGTGGTGTCCTCAACCAGAGCGTGTGCCGATTGCCCCGGTGCAGCGTTAGCCATCAGCGGCAGCGCCGCCAGTAACACCAACAGGCCACGTCGCAAGATAGAGATCATTCAAAAGCTCCTCATTTGGCGTCTTTGCTAACGGTATTGAGCAGGAATTTACCGATCAGGTCTTCCAGTACCAGTGACGACTGCGTGTCATGGATGGTTCCACCGTCTTTCAACTGGGTGTCTTCGCCGCCGACACTGATACCGATGTACTTCTCGCCCAGCAGACCCGCGGTGAGGATAGACGCAGTGGAATCAGTCGGCAGGTTGTCGACCTTTTTATCCACTTGCAGCGTGACCCGACCGGTGAAGCTGTCGCGATCCAGATCGATTGCAGTGACCTTGCCGATGGTCACACCGGCCATGGTCACTTTGGCTCTGACCGTCAAACCGGCGATATTGTCAAAGTAGGCATAAAGTTTATAGCTGTCGGTGGACGAAGTCGCAGACAGGCCACTGACACGCAATGCGAGCAGCAGCAAAGCCAGGATTCCTGCCAGCAGGAACAGGCCGACACCGATTTCCAGGGTGCGGTTTTGCATCAGAAATCTCCAAACATCAAAGCGGTCAGAATAAAGTCCAGGCCGAGCACTGCCAGCGAGGCAAACACCACGGTCTTGGTGGTGGCACGACTGATTCCCTCGGAAGTGGGTTCACAGTCATAGCCTTGGAATACGGCAATCCAGGTCACGACGAAGGCGAAAACGATACTTTTGATCACGCCATTGAGCACGTCGCTGGTGAAGTTCACGCTGTTCTGCATGTTTGCCCAGTACGAGCCTTCATAAACGCCCAGCCAGTCGACAGCCACCCACGAACCGCCCCAGATGCCCACGACACTGAAGATCATCGCCAGCACCGGCAGGGAAATGAAACCGGCCCACAGGCGGGGGGCAATGATGTACTTGAGCGGATCGACACCGATCATTTCCAGGCTGGACAGCTGTTCGGTGGATTTCATGTTGCCGATCTCGGCGGTCAGCGCCGACCCGGCGCGCCCGGCAAACAGCAACGCCGTGACCACCGGCCCGAGTTCACGCAGCAACGTCAGGGCGACCATCTGCCCCACCGCCTGCTCTGAACCATAGCTGGACAGAATGCTGAAGCCCTGCAGCGCCAGGACCATGCCGATGAAAATGCCGGAGACCACGATGATCACCAGCGACATGACGCCTACCGAATGCAGCTGTTTGATCAGCAGGCCGAAACCGCCGCTGATACCGCCACGGCCAATCAAGGCATGAAACAGGAACAGTGTTGCGCGACCGAACACGGCGACCGCATCGATGGCCGATTCGCCAAAGCGACGCACGCGCTCTATTAATGAAATTCTGCGCATCAGCGCTTCCCCAGAAGATCTGCGCGGTAATCCGTCGCTGGAAAATGGTAAGGCACCGGACCGTCGGGATCGCCCGTCATGAACTGGCGGATACGCGGCTCATCCGAATTCATCAGTTCATCCGGCGTGCCCTGCCCCAATACCTGACCATCGCCCACTACATAGATGTAGTCGGCAATGCTCGCGGTTTCCGCAAGATCATGGGACACAACGATGCTGGTAATGCCCAGCGCGTCGTTAAGCAGACGGATCAGTCGTACGAGTACACCCATCGCGATCGGGTCCTGGCCCACGAACGGCTCGTCATACATGAGAATCTGTGGATCAAGGGCAATCGCCCGCGCCAGCGCCACGCGGCGCTTCATGCCGCCGGACAGTTCATCAGGCATCAAATCGATCGCCCCGCGCAAACCCACAGCCTGCAACTTGAGCAGGACGATGTCGCGGATCATTTCTTCCGGCAACCGGGTATGGACGCGCAGGGGAAATGCGACGTTCTCGAAGACATCCAGATCGGTGAACAGCGCGCCGCTCTGAAACAGCACGCCCATGTGCTTGCGGGCATCGAACAGATCACTGCGCGACAACGTCGGCAGGTTCTGGCCGTTGACCCAGACTTCGCCGCTGGAAGGGCGCAACTGTGCGCCCATCATGCGCAACAGCGTGGTCTTGCCGCAGCCGGAGGGCCCCATGATGCCGGTGACCTTCCCGCGCGGGATGCGAATATCGACGTTATTGAAAATGCTCCGCGCGCCGCGCTTGAAGGAGACTCCCTTCAGCTCGACCGCGTAGGCGTTATCGGCACTCATCTAAACTCCTTGCGATGCAGCCTCTCACTGGATGCCGGGCTTTCCTCGGAAAGCGCCTGCATCTCGGGCCGAACTGGCGGCGAACTATATCACTGCAAAGGCTGAGCGCCCAAGCGAGAACCCGGCCAAGATCGGCGACAGATGAGGGCCGGAGCGACTTTCGCGGTGTTTTGGTAACCAGTAATGACAAAGCACGACGAACTTGCGTGAGGCTTTGCCACATAACCGCTATAATCGCCGCCTTTTCATCGGGCCATACGATTCTGACATGAGCAAAACCCGCGACCTGATTCAATCGGCACAACGCACCATCCGCCTCGAAGTGGAAGCCGTCCAAGGCTTGATGGCCCATATCGACGCCGATTTCGTACGCGCTTGCGAGATGATTCTGGCCAGCAAGGGCCGCGTGGTCGTGGTCGGCATGGGCAAATCCGGGCACATCGGCAACAAGATTGCCGCGACCCTGGCCAGCACCGGCACCCCGGCGTTTTTTGTTCATCCGGCCGAAGCCAGCCATGGCGACATGGGCATGATCACCCGCGACGACGTGATTCTGGCCCTGTCAAACTCTGGCTCGACCAACGAGATCGTAACGTTGCTGCCACTGATCAAACGCCTGGGCATCCAGTTGATCAGCGTCACCGGCAATCCTGCATCGCCTCTGGCCAAGGCTGCCGAAGTAAACCTCAACGTTCACGTCGAGCACGAAGCCTGCCCGCTGAACCTGGCGCCGACTTCTTCGACCACCGCCGCCCTGGTCATGGGCGACGCCCTGGCCGTGGCCCTGCTGGAAGCGCGCGGCTTTACCGCCGAAGACTTTGCGTTCTCGCATCCGGGCGGAGCCCTTGGCCGTCGACTGCTGCTGAAAGTGGAAAACGTCATGCACGCAGGGCAGGAGCTGCCGCAGGTGCAGCGCGGCACCCTGCTCAAGGACGCGCTGATGGAAATGACCCGCAAGGGCCTCGGCATGACCGCCATTCTTGAAGCCGACGGCAAACTCGCCGGGATTTTCACCGATGGCGATTTGCGCCGCACCCTGGATCGCGCCATTGACATCCGCAGCGCCACCATCGATCAGGTGATGACCGCACACGGCAAGACCGCCCGGCCCGACATGCTCGCCGCCGAAGCCCTGAAAATCATGGAAGACCACCGAATCAACGCCCTGGTAGTCGTCGACGAGGAGGATCGCCCGATCGGCGCCTTCAACCTCTCCGACCTGCTGCGCGCAGGAGTCATGTAATGAGCAACGATCTGCTGCAACGCGGCAAAGCGATCAAACTGGCCGTTTTCGACGTCGATGGCGTTCTCACCGACGGCCGTCTGTATTTCCTCGAAGACGGCAGCGAATTCAAGACTTTCAATACGCTCGACGGGCAGGGCATCAAGATGCTGATGAACGCCGGCGTACAAACGGCGATCATCAGTGGCCGCAAGACCCCGGTGGTCGAGCGTCG
This sequence comes from Pseudomonas khorasanensis, assembly GCF_014268505.2. GTDB lineage: Bacteria > Pseudomonadota > Gammaproteobacteria > Pseudomonadales > Pseudomonadaceae > Aquipseudomonas > Aquipseudomonas khorasanensis. The sequence goes on along the minus strand of NZ_JABWQP020000008.1, from coordinate 40,419 downwards.
CGCGAAAAACCTCGGTATACCGCACCTGTTCCAGGGCCGGGAGGATAAATTGGTGGTTCTGGACGGCTTGCTTGAACAACTGGGCCTAAGCTATGAACAGGTCGCCTACCTCGGTGACGACTTGCCTGACCTGCCGGTCATTCGCCGCGTAGGCCTCGGCATGGCTGTCGCCAACGCCGCCGATTTCGTCCGCGAACACGCTCACGGCGTCACCCGCGCCCGTGGCGGTGAAGGTGCCGCCCGCGAATTTTGTGAATTGATCCTGCGCGCTCAGGGCCGCCTCGAAGCGGCCCACGCCGCGTATCTGTGAGCCAGACCATGTTTAGCAAAAAGTTTCGCAACTTCCTGGTGTTCGGCTGCATCGCTGCTATTTTCGCAGCGGTCGGCTACTGGAATATCAGCCCGGAGCGCTTCCTCGACAAGCCGCCGGTGTCGACCGCCGAGAACCCGATCGACTGGTACGCGACCAACACGCATACGATTCAGTACCTGCCCGACGGCAAGGTGCAGTACGAGATGACCTCCGACAAGGCCGAGCACGTCAAGGCGACCGATATCACTCTGGTCACCAAGCCTGACCTGAACATGTATCGCGGCACCGACTTCCCTTGGCACGTGACCAGTGAGCGCGGCGAAGTGAATTCGGGTGGCACTGAAGTTGAATTGATCGATTCGGTACGCGTGCAGCGCACTGATGAAAAGAAGCGCGGCACCCTGATCACCAGCACCCGCATGACCGTGTTCCCACAGCAAGAATATGCGCAGACCGAGCAACCCGTTAGAATCGAGGGCGCTGGCGGTGTATCGACTGGCGTCGGAATGAAAGCGTACCTGAAGGAAAGCAGGATACACCTGCAATCGAACGTAAGAGGACAGTATGAGGCTCGTTAAAACCCTCCCTATTTTGCTCAGTCTGGGCGCAGCACTGGGAAGCGTGAGCGCCTGGTCCCTGCCGAACGATCAGCAGCAACCTATCCGCATTCAGGCCGACGACGCCCAACTGGATGACAAGAATGGCATCGCCACCTATAAAGGTGATGTGATCATCACCCAGGGTTCGATGATCGTTAAAGGCAACACCGTGACCATGACTCGCGCACCTAATGGCGATATCGACGTGGTGACCTCAGTGGGCAATCTGGCTTACTTCGAGCAATTGCAGACCCAGGGTGATGCCAAACCGGTGCAAGGCTATGGCGTGACGATTCAATACCACGCCCAGCAAAACCGCGTCGTGCTGATCGACAAGGCCAAGGTCGTCGACAAAGACGGCAACGTCACCCAAGGCGAAAAAATCGTCTACGACACCGTGAAGAAACTGGCCAGCGCCGGTCGCGCCACGGGCAGCAAAGTCACCGAAGCGCGTCCGCGCATCGACATGGTGATCCAGCCGAAGAAGAAAACCGAAGAGAAATCCCAGTAATGGCAACTCTGAAAGCTCAGCACCTGGCCAAGGCCTATAAAAGCCGCCAGGTCGTGCGCGACGTCAGCCTGTCGATCGACAGCGGCCAGATCGTCGGTTTGCTCGGCCCGAACGGCGCCGGCAAGACCACGTGCTTCTATATGATCGTCGGCCTGGTACAGGCGGATCAGGGCCGTGTACTGATCGATGATCTGGACGTCAGCCACCAGCCAATGCACGGTCGCGCGAAGGCTGGTATCGGCTATCTTCCGCAGGAAGCGTCGATCTTCCGCAAACTGTCGGTCGCCGATAACATCATGGCGATCCTGGAGACCCGCCAGGAGCTCGACAAGGCCGGCCGTCGCAAGGAACTGGAAAGCCTGCTGCAGGAATTCCACATCAGCCACATCCGCGACAACCTCGGCATGAGCCTGTCGGGCGGCGAGCGCCGCCGGGTGGAAATCGCCCGAGCGCTGGCCACCGCACCAAAATTCATCCTGCTCGACGAGCCGTTTGCCGGCGTAGACCCGATCTCGGTCGGCGACATCAAGCAGATCATCCATCACCTCAAGGCCAAGGGCATCGGTGTACTGATCACCGACCACAACGTCCGCGAGACGCTGGATATCTGCGAAACCGCTTACATCGTCAACGACGGTCAACTGATCGCTGAAGGCGATGCCGAGACCATCCTGGCCAACGATCTGGTCAAGGAAGTGTATCTGGGTCACGAGTTCCGCCTGTAAGCGCGACAGCGCCGTATCGATTCAAGCAGGAATTAATCCGCTTAATTGTTACAGCGCTCTAGGCAAACACTTCAGTTTCAGGCATATAATTTGCTTAAGTTTGGCGCTTCGGCGCCCTGTAGTGGATGGCGCACAGCGCCGGCGAATAAGGTGTTAAGCCCCTGCCATGAAACCATCGCTAGTCTTGAGAATGGGCCAGCAGCTGACGATGACACCGCAGCTGCAACAGGCCATCCGCCTGCTCCAATTGTCGACCCTGGATCTGCAACAGGAAATCCAGGAGGCACTGGAATCCAACCCGATGCTCGAACGTCAGGAAGAAGGCGAGGACTTCGACAATTCCGATCCCCTGGCCGACAACGCCGAGCTGAAGCCCAACACCGAAATCCAGGAACCCTCTTACCAGGAAGCCGCTCCGACGGTCGATAACCTCGAAGAAGGCGACTGGAGCGAGCGCATCCCCAACGAACTTCCAGTCGACACTGCCTGGGAAGACGTCTACCAGACCAGCGCCAGCAGCCTGCCCAGCAGCGATGACGACGAGTGGGATTTCACCACCCGGACTTCCGTTGGCGAAAGCCTGCAAAGCCATCTGCTCTGGCAACTCAACCTGGCGCCCATGTCCGACACCGATCGCCTGATCGCCGTCACCCTGATCGATTGCATCAACAATCAGGGGTATCTGGACGAGACGCTCGAAGAGATTCTGGAAGCGTTCGATCCGGAACTGGACATCGAACTCGACGAAATCGAAGCCGTCCTCCATCGTATCCAGCAATTCGAACCCGCCGGCATTGGCGCCCGCAACCTCAGCGAATGCCTGCTGCTGCAACTGCGCCAGTTGCCGGCGAAGACGCCCTGGCTGGTTGAAGCCAAACGCCTGGTCGCCGATTACATCGACCTGCTGGGCGGCCGCGACTACAGCCAATTGATGCGCCGGATGAAGCTCAAGGAAGATGAACTGCGCCAGGTCATCGAGCTGGTGCAGAGCCTCAACCCGCGTCCGGGCTCGCAGATCGAGTCGACCGAAGCCGAATACGTCATCCCCGACGTCATTGTGCGCAAGGACAACGAACGCTGGCTCGTCGAGCTGAATCAGGAATCGGTGCCACGGCTACGCGTCAATGCCCAGTACGCCGGTTTCGTGCGCCGCGCCGACACCAGCGCCGACAACACTTTCATGCGCAACCAGTTGCAGGAAGCCCGCTGGTTCATCAAGAGCCTGCAGAGCCGCAACGAAACCCTGATGAAAGTGGCCACCCAGATCGTCGAGCATCAGCGCGGTTTTCTGGAATACGGCGACGAAGCCATGAAGCCGCTGGTACTGCATGACATCGCGGAAGCGGTCGGCATGCACGAATCGACGATTTCCCGGGTGACGACGCAGAAATTCATGCATACCCCACGCGGTATTTATGAGCTGAAATACTTTTTCTCCAGCCACGTCAGTACCTCCGAAGGCGGCGAATGCTCGTCCACGGCGATCCGCGCGATCATCAAAAAACTGGTTGCCGCTGAAAATCAGAAAAAGCCGTTGAGTGACAGCAAGATCGCTGGTTTACTGGAGGCACAAGGCATTCAGGTGGCACGCCGCACCGTCGCCAAGTACCGCGAATCCCTCGGGATCGCGCCTTCGAGCGAACGCAAGCGGTTGATGTAAGCCACGTTACAGCGTTCCAGTGGCAGGCTTTTTCGGCCTGCCGCTTTATGCACTGGCAACGAAGGAGAAGCTGTATGCAAGTCAACATCAGTGGACACCAACTGGAAGTAACCGAACCTCTGCGCACCTACATCGGCGAGAAACTCGACCGACTGGAGCGGCATTTCGACAAGATCACCAATGTTCAGGTGATCCTGAACGTCGAAAAGCTGAAGCAGAAGATCGAAGCCACGCTGCATATTCCCGGCGGAGAAGTGGTTGCCAATGCCGAGCATGACGACATGTATGCCGCCATTGACCTGCTGACCGACAAGCTGGATCGCCAACTCAAAAAGCATAAGGAAAAGACCCAGAGCCTCCTCCAGGGCGCGACCGGTCGTTAACACCCCTATCCCATGATCCGACTTGAAACCATCCTGACCCCCGGCCGTTCCCAAGTGAACGCGCCGGGCGGCAGCAAGAAAAAAGCCCTCGAACAGATTGCCAACCTGATCCATCGCGAAGTGCCGGATCTGGCGATGCAAGATGTCTTCGAGGCTCTGGTCGCCCGTGAAAAACTCGGTTCGACGGGTTTTGGCAACGGCATCGCCATCCCTCACTGCCGTCTCAAGGGCTGCGCGGGGCCTGTCAGCGCCTTGGTGCACCTTGAAGCCCCGATCGACTTCGACGCCATTGATGGCGCCCCGGTTGACCTGCTGTTCGTGTTGCTGGTGCCGGAAGCCGCGACCGATGCGCATCTGGAGCTGCTGCGCCAGATCGCCAGCATGCTGGACCGCAAGGAAGTACGCGAAAAACTGCGTAACGCTCCCACTAACGAGGCCTTGTACCAGGTCGTCGTGGACGAACAGAACGGGCATTAATGATGCGCTTGATCATCGTCAGCGGGCGTTCCGGCTCGGGCAAGAGTACTGCCCTCAATGTTCTTGAGGACAACGGTTTTTACTGCATCGACAATTTGCCGGCCGGCCTGCTGCCGGAACTGGCCGAGCGTGCGCTGGTCCACACCGAGCTGGCCCAGCCGCTGGTTGCGGTGTCGATTGATGCGCGCAACCTGCCAAGTCATCTGTCGCGCTTCCCGGAGTTGCTCGAAGATGTCCGCGCAAAGCATATTCAGTGCGATGTGCTGTATCTGGACGCCGACGAGGAAACCCTGCTCAAGCGTTTCTCCGAAACGCGACGTCGCCACCCGCTGAGCAACGCCAATCGCTCACTGGCCGAGGCGATCCACGATGAAACCGCCCTGCTCGGCCCGATCGCCGATCTCGCCGACCTGAAGATCAACACCACCAGCCTGAATCTGTATCAACTGCGCGACACCTTGAAGTTGCGCCTGTTGAGTCAGCCGGAGCCCGGTACCGCGTTTCTGGTCGAGTCGTTTGGCTTCAAGCGCGGCATGCCGGTCGATGCAGATCTGGTATTCGACGTGCGGTGCCTACCCAATCCTTACTGGAAACCGGAACTGCGAGCCCAGTCCGGTCTTGACGCACCCGTGGCCGAGTATCTGGCGGAGCAGCCGGATGTCGAGGACATGTATCAGGACATCTACGCCTACCTGAACAAATGGCTCCCGCGCTTTGCAGCCAGCAACCGCGCCTACGTCACTGTTGCCATCGGCTGCACCGGCGGGCACCACCGCTCCGTCTACCTGACCGAGCGCCTGGGTCAGGCCTTGCAAAAAACCCTGAAGAACGTCCAGGTTCGCCACCGCGACCTCACCTAAAGGATTCACACCGCGATGCCTGCTCGTGAAATCGAAATCATCAATAAACTGGGTTTACACGCTCGCGCGTCGGCGAAATTTGTCGGCGTAGCCGGGAAGTTTCCCGAGACCACGATCAGAGTGGGCCGCACGCCCGAGAATACGGTGGATGGTAAAAGCATCATGGCGATGATGATGCTCGCGGCGGGCAAGGGCACCAAAATCCATTTGAGCACCGAAGGCGAACAAGCTCAGGAAGCCATGGATGCCTTGGTGGAGCTGATCAGCAACTACTTCGATGAAGGCGAGTGATCCTGTGGCGAGGGAGCTTGCTCCCGCCGGGCTGCGAAGCGGCCCCGCTGGATTTCTCCCAGTTGCAACGTACTGACGACTGCTGCGCAGCCGAGCGGGAGCAAGCTCCCTCCCAACAGTTCAACCCAGCGCCGTGTCCATGACCATCATCAGACAAAACCCGATCAACAAACCGAGGCTCGCCAGCTTGTCATGACCATGACGTCGCGACTCCGGGATCACTTCGTGAGTCACTACCAGCAACATCGCCCCCGCCGCCAACGCCAGCCCCAATGGCAATAACACCTGCGCGAGACTGACCAGCCACGCGCAGAGCAGCGCGAACACCGGTTCGACCAGACCTGACGCCGCGCCGATCAGAAATGCCCTGGCCCGCGACATCCCCGCCCCGGCCAGCACCAGAGCGATCACCAGGCCTTCCGGCACATCCTGTAATGCGATGCCCATCGCCAAGCTATCGGCGTCCGCCATGCCGCCACCGGCAGACACGCCGACCGCCATCCCTTCCGGAATGTTGTGCGCAATGATCGCGAACACGAACAGCCAGATTCGCGGTGGAATCACCGGATGCTCAAGTGAGCCGACGAGCATTTCCGGCGAGGCACCGGAAACGCGCCGATCCACCAGATACAGACCAAATGCGCCGAGCAGGATGCCGAAGCAGATCAGGCCACTGGCGGCCCACGGCGTAAGACCAAGACTCTCCGCCGCAGCTATGCCCGGCACGATCAGCGAAAATGCCGTCGCCGCCAGCATTACCCCGGCACCAAATCCCAGCAAAGTGTCGCTGAGTGCCTGCGGCATGCGCCGGATCACCAGCACCGGCACCGCGCCGAGCGCCGTGCCCAATGCGCAGATGGCACCGCCCTGCAAGGCGCGCAACAGCCTCGGTTCCAGATTCAGCCATTGCAAACCGTGGGCGACCAGTAAAGTCATACCCGCCAACAGCAACAGCGAACCCACCGCGTAACGAAACATACGCCCGCTGCCAATCGCCAGTGTTTCCGTGCCCATAGTCAGCCCTGATTGTTTTTATGGAAGGCTTAAACCAGTGCGGCCTGATAGCGCGCAGCCACTTGCGGCCAGTTGATCACGTTATAAAACGCGTTAATGTATTCCGGGCGACGGTTCTGGTAACGCAGGTAATAGGCGTGTTCCCAAACGTCCAGGCCGAGTATCGGCGTGTTGCCATTCATCAATGGGCTGTCCTGATTACCGCTGCTTTCCACGATCAGCTTCTTCTGCGGGGTCACGCTGAGCCACGCCCAGCCACTGCCGAAACGGGTCAAGGCGGCTTTGGTGAACGCTTCCTTGAAACTGTCGAGACCGCCCAACTGCTCATCGATCGCCCTGGCCAAAGCGCCGTCCGGTTTACCGCCGCCGTTGGGCACCATCACTTCCCAGAACAGGGAATGGTTGGCGTGACCACCGCCCTGATTGATCACCGCAGCGCGTAGCTTCTCCGGTAATTGCTGGACGCTGGCGACGAGTTTTTCCACGGGCCACTCCGCGTACTCGGTGCCCTCTACTGCTGCGTTGAGGTTATTGATGTAGGTCTGATGATGTTTGGTGTAATGGATCTCCATGGTCTGCGCGTCAATGTGGGGTTCCAGTGCGTCGTACGCGTACGGCAAGGCAGGCAAGGTAAAAGCCATTTCAATGAACTCCATGGTAATGGTGGGCAGAGGCGCGACGTGCATTGCCGGTATCCGGATGCAGCAGGCGCTGGGTGCGCGGGTATTCGCCGTGTTCGCTGATGAAATTCAGCAGTTCGACGTAGGTCTTGCTGCTCTGGCGCAACGCCGCTTCGCGCAGCGCCGGGCGCAGGCGCTCGTCCTGCATTGTCTGCAACAGCCGCTGATGTATGGCGCAGAGATATTCTGCGCTCTCTTCCGGTTGATTCAGGCGCAGGTGCAGGTCGGCGAGGTTGTGATGGGAGACAACACAGGCCGCCACCGCTTCGTCGGCGTCCGCCCAGCGTTCGAATAACACTTGCGCCAGCGCCAGCGCTTGCAAATAAGCCTCGCGGGCGTCGATCAGTTCGCCCAACATGAAGCAGCGATTGGCCCGTTCGATCGTGCGTTTCCAGTGCTCCATGGTGAACCTCCAAAGCGGTAAGGCGGTTTACTCGCCGTCGGTGAATTTCTGAGGTTGGCAACTCTTCCAGCGGGCTGCGAAAAGATCGGTGTACCGGGACCCACCCAGAAATGAGATCAATTATTAAATGATAATGAGAACCAAAACAAGAGCGCACGTTTAGGAGCTGCCGAGGCTCCTACACTGTGGGCATAAAAAAGGCGCGCCATCCAGATCGGATGGCGCGCCTTTTGGCTCAGCGGAATCGGGGCTTAGCTGCCAGCGACCGTCATCCGCTCGATCAACACCGAACCGGTGCGAATGTTGCTGCGCAGCTCCAGGTCGTTACCCACCGCTACAATCTGCTTGAACATGTCGCGCATGTTGCCGGCGATGGTCACTTCCTGAACCGCGAACTGGATCTCACCATTCTCGACCCAGAAACCCGCCGCACCGCGTGAATAGTCGCCCGTCACCATGTTCAGACCGTGGCCCATCAGTTCCGTGACCAACAGCCCCCGGCCCATGCGTTTCAACAGCGCAGCCTGGTCCTCATCGCCATGCGTGACGAACAGGTTGTGCACGCCGCCCGCGTTGGCGGTGCTCGGCATGCCCAGTTTGCGCCCCGAGTAGGTCCCCAGGATGTACGAGACCAATTCGCCCTTTTCGACGAACGGTTTGGCGTAAGTCGCCAAGCCATCGCCATCGTACGAAGCACTGCCCATGGCACGCATCAGGTGTGGACGCTCGTCGATGGTCAGCCACTCAGGGAAGAGCTTCTGCCCCAGCGTGCCTTCCAGGAACGAAGATTTGCGGTAAAGGCTGCCGCCGGACACGGCCGACAGGAAACTGCCGAACAAGCCGCCGGCAAGCTCCGCGGAAAACAGCACCGGGACCTCGCAAGTCGGCACCGGGCGCGCGCCCAGACGGCTCGCCGCCCGTTGCGCGGCGCGCTGGCCGATGCTCACCGGATCAGCCAGCAAGGAGCCCTGCCGACTCACGTCGTACCAGTAATCGCGCTGCATCTGCCCGTCCGCTTCGGCAATCATCACGCAGCTCAGACTGTGCCGCGTCGATGCATAACCACCAATGAAACCGTGGCTGTTGCCGTAAACGCGGCAACCCTGGTGCGTGCTGAGGGTTGTGCCGTCAGCGTTCTTGATCCGCGCGTCAGCATCGAACGCCGCCGCCTCGCAGAGCAACGCTTTTTCGATGGCCTGCTCTGGCGTGATATCCCATTCGTGGAACAGATCAAAGTCTTGCTGCTCCCTGGCCATCAATGCCGCATCGGCCAGACCCGACGCTTCGTCTTCGGAGGTGTGTTTGGCGATGGCCAGCGCGGCAGCAACGGTTTCGCGAATCGCATCCGGGCCGGTCGCCGATGTGCTGGCCGAGCCTTTGCGCTGACCGACATACAGCGTGATGCCAAATCCCTGATCACGATTGAATTCGACGGTTTCGACCTCGCGCTGACGTACCGACGTCGACAGACCCTGCTCCAGCGACACCGCGACTTCACAGGCGCTGGCGCCCTGACGCCTGGCTTCGGCGATGATCTGCTCGACCTGTTCCTGCAGTGCCGGCAATGCCTGCGGGCCGACGCTTTGAACTGCACTCATGCTCATCTCCACTCAAATTCTGCTTTCGGCTGGGGCCATCGAGCGACCGGGCCGGACAAGCGGCCCCCGACTGGTTATCATGGCGGCGTTTCTTTGCGGACTGCCACCATGGTTGATTCTTACGACGACTCCCTCGATACGGGAGAAAAAAGCAAATCTCAGGTCAAACGCGAGTTGCATGCGCTGGTTGACCTTGGCGAGCGCCTTACAACACTCAAGCCTGACTTGGTTGCAAAACTGCCGCTGACCGACGCCATGCGCCGTGCATTGGCTGATGCGCCCAAGCACACCGCGAACATCGCGCGTAAACGGCACCTTCAGTTCATCGGCAAATTGATGCGCGACCAGGACACTGACGCGATTCTGACCTTGCTCGATCAACTCGATGCCTCCACCCGTCAGTACAACGAGCGTTTCCACAATCTCGAACGCTGGCGTGACCGTCTCATCGCCGGTGACGACGCCGTGCTGGAGAAATTCGTCGTCGAATACCCGGACGCCGATCGCCAGCAACTGCGCTCCCTGATCCGGCAGGCTCAGCATGAGGTTGCGCAAAACAAACCGCCTGCTTCCAGCCGCAAGATCTTCAAATACATCCGTGAGCTGGACGAGACTCAACGCGGCCTGCGTTGATATCTCGGCCCTTGCAGGAGCTGCCGCAGGCTGCGATCTTTTGGCTTGAAAGCAAAAATCGCAGCCTGCGGCAGCCCCTGCACACCTCTCTTTATGCGCCCGTGCCACCCACGGTGATCGCATCGATTTTCAGCGTCGGCTGACCCACGCCCACCGGCACCGACTGCCCGTCCTTGCCGCACGTGCCCACACCGCTGTCCAGCGCCAGATCGTTACCGACCATCGACACCCGGCTCATCGCTTCGGGGCCATTGCCGATCAATGTCGCACCCTTGACCGGCGCGGTGATCTTGCCGTCTTCGATCAGATAGGCCTCACTGGTGGAAAACACAAACTTGCCGCTGGTGATGTCGACCTGACCGCCGCCAAGGTTGGCGCAGTAGATGCCCTTCTTCACCGAGGCGATGATTTCCGCCGGATCGCTTTCGCCACCGAGCATGTAGGTGTTGGTCATGCGTGGCATCGGCAGATGCGCGTAGGATTCGCGACGACCGTTACCGGTACGGGCCACGCCCATCAGGCGAGCGTTGAGCTTGTCCTGCATGTAACCCTTCAGCACGCCGTTTTCGATCAGCGTAGTGCACTCGGTCGGCGTGCCTTCGTCATCGACGCTCAGCGAACCGCGACGGCCGCTCAAGGTACCGTCATCGACGATGGTGCAGAGCTTCGACGCAACCATTTCGCCCATGCGCCCACTGTAGGCAGAGCTGCCCTTGCGGTTGAAATCGCCTTCCAGGCCGTGGCCGACCGCTTCGTGCAACAGCACGCCGGACCAGCCCGAACCCAGCACCACCGGCAAGGTACCGGCCGGGGCCGGAATCGCTTCCAGATTCACCAGCGCCTGACGCAGCGCTTCGCGGGCGTAGCCCATGGCGCGATCTTCGGCGAGGAAGTAACGGTAGTCGGTGCGCCCGCCACCGCCATGTCCACCGCGTTCGCGACGGCCATTCTGCTCCACGATCACGCTGACGTTGAAGCGCACCAGCGGTCGCACATCAGCCGCCAGGCCACCGTCGGTGGACGCCACCAGAATCCGCTCCCAAACGCCGGCCATGCTCACGCTGACTTGCTGGATGCGTGGATCAAGTGCGCGCGTGGCGACGTCGATGCGCTTGAGCAGTTCGACTTTCTCGGCGCGGCTCAGCACTTCCAGCGGATTATCCGGTGCGTACAACTGCGCGACATCCTGCGTGGTGAATGCCTGCACCGTGCCATTTTGCCCGGCGCGGGAGATTGAACGCGCGGCACGGGCGGCTGCACCGAGGGCTTCCAGGGTGATTGCGTTGCTGTAGGCGAAGCCGGTCTTTTCACCGGATTGCGCACGCACGCCTACCCCTTGGTCGAGGTTGAAACTGCCTTCTTTGACGATGCCATCTTCCAGCGACCACGACTCGGAAATCTGGCCCTGGAAATACAGGTCGGCGGCATCGATGCCCGGCCCGGCAAGATCGCCAAGCACGCCTTGCAGGCTCTCGATCGTCACACGGCCGGGTGCCAACAGGTGATCGCTGACTGAGGACAACAACTCGCTCATAGGTTTACGCCTTAAATTCGTGTTCTGAAGCAGGCCGCTGGGCGCCCTGCGAGAAAAACCGCCGATGACGCGTCACCGGCATTCGCGCCCTGACAGACGCCTGTTCATCGCTATCGCGTGCGGCCAACAACACCGCCTCGCCTTGATCCTGCTGGGCCAGCACGCGCCCCCATGGGTCGACAATCGCCGCATGCCCGAAGGTCTCGCGCGGCCCTGGGTGGCTACCGCCCTGTGCGGCCGCCAGCACATAACATTGTGTCTCGATGGCCCGCGCGCGGATGAGTACATCCCAATGCGCGGCGCCGGTTACGGCCGTAAACGCCGACGGCGCGGTAATCAGCTCGGCTCCGGCGGCGCGCAGTTCGCTGTACAGCTCAGGGAAGCGCAAGTCATAACACACCGTCAGACCGACACGCCCCACCGGCGTGTCCGCCACCACCACATGACTGCCATAAGCATAGTCATCGGACTCGCGGTATCGGCCACGATTGTCCGCCACATCGACATCGAACAAATGCAGCTTGTCATAGCGCGCGACGATTTCGCCAAATTCATCGACCAGCAGCGAGCAGGCATGTGGCCTGGCGGTCGGTTGATCCACTGGCGGCAACGGCAACGTGCCTGCCACTATCCATAATCTGAGGGCGCGTGCGGTCTGTTTCAACCATGGCAGGATAGGTCCTTCGCCCAAGGCTTCGGCGCGGCCGATGTCAGCGACGTCGCGACGGCCCATGGCGGCGAAGTTTTCCGGCAGCACCGCGAGTTTCGCCCCGCCGGCGGCCGCCTGTTCGAGCAGGCGCCGGGCCTGGGCAAGATTGGCCGGCACGTCGCTCTGGCTGACCATTTGAATCACCGCTAAAGACATGGCCGCTCCTCGGGATTTACTCAGAACTGTGTAGGAGCTGCCGCAGGCTGCTCCTACAAGGGAGATAGCGTCATGCTACTCAAAAAGGCTTGTCGAAAGTGATTTTCGGCTCTTTCCAAGGGCCTGTAACGGTGTACTTGACGCTGGCAAAGCGCGCCACGCGGTCACCGATCAGCTTGTCGATCAGAAACAGCGCGCCGCCGACCGCCGGTGCGCCGACGATCAGCGCGGCGATCGGAAGATTGTTGGTCACCGGCAGCGTCACCAGCAACTTGGCATCGACCTTGTCGTCCACCAGATCCAGCGTGCCGTCCAGCTCAAGGTTGCTTGAAGGCCCGGTCAGGCGAATCGGCTCACGGGTGACGTAAACACCGTTGTTCGCCACCAACAGGCCTTTGACCCGGTCATAGCTCAAGCCTTTGCCGAACAGGTCAGAGAAATCCAGGCGCAAACGGCGGCCGATCGAGTTGAAGTTGAGCAGACCGAAGACCCGCAACGCCTGGGCGCCGCCCTCCACTTCAACGAACTGGCCCTTGTTCAGCGATGCATCGAGGGTACCGGAGAACCGCTTGGTCGCCAGCCATGCCGGCGAGCCCGGCCAACGGCCATCGACGTCCATGTGAAATTCCTGACTGGTGACGCTCGGCGCGAAACCCCAACCCTTCAGTACATCAGCGAGGTTCTTGCCGCCGATGCGGCCCTTGTACCAACTGCTGGTCGAGCCCGGCGCGCCCTCCCAGCCACCGTTGCCTTGCAGGAGGATGCCTTTGAGGCCCATATCCAGGTTGTTCAGGGCAATGCCTTTGGCGGTCGGCCGCACTTTCAACGACCAGCCACCGACCAGGTCTGGGCCGAGGAACAGCTGATTGAGGGTGATATCCAGCGCCGGGATTTTCGTCGGGTCCACCGACGCCAGCGGATCGGGCGCATTCTCGTCAGCCTGCACCGCCGGGTCCGGTGCGGGCAGCTTCACATATTGCAGATTCACCGCAATCGGCACGCCCTTGGCATCCGGCAGGCTGGCGGTGCCCTTGGCCTGTTGGCTGTCGAGGGCCAGATTCCAGGCAGCGGGTTTGCGATTGATCTGCACCGAGGCCTGATCCAGCGTCGTGCCAAACGCGGTCAGCTTGCCGACCTTGAAATCAGCACTGCTGAGCAATTGCCTCGCGCTGTCGCCAGAACCCTGCCCGGCATATTTGGCGGCCAGATCCTGCCAGGGAGCCACGTCCAGTTCCGACAGTACCCCACGGATCCGCAAGCCCCTGGCGCCCGGCAATACCGCTTCTCCCGTACCTAGAAACAGCTCGCCACGGCCATCGGCGAAACGAGCCGGCGGAGCGGCAAAAGTGAAATTGGCCAGTTGATCGTAGTTGACCCAATACCGCCGCTCCTGGCCCTGCAGAGTCATGCGGAACACCGTGTCACGCCCGACATCTGCCGCCATGCCAAACGGCGCCGGAAGGTCGACCGCCACGCCCTTCAGGCTCGAGCTGACCATCAACTGGCTGTCGGCACCGTCCAGATTCAACTGCAACTGATAGGGAATGGTGCCGGACACCGGCAACGGCTGTGTCACGCCCAGCCAGTCGGTGAGTTTTTTGACTTCGACCTGCCCCGACGCAGCGACACGGGTCTTGAGTTTGTTGGGGCTGCCTTCGGCGAAAATCTGCGCGGTAACCGGTTTGTCAAAAGCCCGCGCGGCGATGTTCTGCCCGCTCAAACCTTTGGCACTGTCAAAGCGGAAATCGCCCTTGAGTTGCGTCAGTTCCAGTGTCGGTTCGGCCAGTTTCAGGCGCGCATTGGCGGTTTTGAAATCGACAAGTATTTTTGGCTCCTCGCCCTTGGCCAAGGGTATGTCCAGCTTGAGCTTGCCGGTCAGATCGCCAGCGCCTTCCCAACCCGTGAAGGTTTCCGCCGTGCCGATCGGCGCTTGCTGCAGAATTTTCAGGCCGTCGCCCAGGCCACCGGCAAACGCGCCATCAAGCAGCAGATGCGTGTTTTTCCCGGCCGGTGCGTGGGGAATATTGACGAAAACATCGCTGACCTGGGTATCGAGCAACTGGCCCTTGCTGGCCCAGATGCGCACGCCGCTGTCTTCGATGAACACATCGCCGCTGACCTTGTTCACGTGCGGCCAGCCCGGCTGGAACGCCAACTCGGCGTCATGCACCTTGAAGAACAGGCTGATGCTGCGGTCAGCTTCGCCGGCATTCTTGCTCAGCGAACCCTGATACTGGAAGAAGCCCTGATCCACCGCGCCTTTGAGGATCGCCGTGCGCAACCATTCATCGAGCGCCGGACTCAAGATTGCCGGCAGGTATTTGGCGGTGTAGCGCCCGTCGCCCTCGACCAGACCGACGCGCAGGTCCATGTAGTCCTCCTGACTGTGATCGAAGTGCAGGCGAATCAGGAAGTCACCGGCAATCTTGCCCTCCTCGCCCAGCACTTTCAGGTACGGCGCGATCAGGGTGAAGCCGTCCTTGTCGAGTTTCCAGGTCAGGCGTGCGTTGGCCTGCAGGTACTGCCACGGCTTGGCGAAAATCGGATCGAGGTGCAGGACGAAGTCCTTGCTGTCCAGACGCAACTCGCCACCGTCGAGGTTGCCACTGAGGCTGCCGCTGACATTTCGTGCCGCCGGAGCGCCGCGGTAAGCATCGAAGCCGACGTTGTCGAGGTTGGCGGCAAAGCCGAATTTGGTACCGTCGGTGGCGTTCGGCAGAAAGTCCAGCAGGACATTGCGCAAGCCGCCGGTCACTTTCAATCGTTCGACCACCGTGGCAAAGCTTTGCGGCAACGGGCCCAGCGCATTGAGCAGAGGAGTGATCGGCCTGAGATCAAGGCGATCGGCCTGCAAATGCCAGCGCTCTTCGACCTTGTCGCTGGCGCGAGTATGTTGCACCTGCACGCGAGACTCCCAGCGGGTTTCGCCGAAGCTCATTGCCAGCGAATCCAGACTGACGGTCGCCCCCTCGGCGCTGTTGCGGTAGTAGGCGTTCAGCGCCAGATTGTTGATCTGGATCGGTTTGCGCTCGGCATAGGCGCCGGTCAGTTGAGGTGCATTCAAGCGCAGCGCGGCGCTTTGCAGTGTACCGTCGGCCCAATTGACCCACAGCTCGCCGCCGGCCTTGATTTCGGAAAAATTCCATTGCTGGGTCAGGCGCTCGGGCAGCCACTTCGACCAGTCGCTCTGCGGCAGGCTGACGTAACCATCAATGCTGCTGTTCTGCCATTGCTCGGGACGAAGCCGGGTGCGCAGATTGAGCGCGACAGGCTGGCCGTCAGGCAAGGTCAAACGGGCATCGAGACGTTGGCGGCTGGCGCCGGTCTGCAGATTGAGCCCGACATAAGTGAGTGTCATGGGCGGGTGATCGAGCGGTTGCAGGGTCACCTGGCTGTCCAGCACCGACAGTTGCCTGATCATTTGCGAGCGCTGGAACAGTTGCGCCGCATCGAACGGTTGATCCTTCTTCACTGGCAAGCCTTCCAGTGCCCAGGTCCCGTCCTGCGCCTCCTTGAGGCTGATCTTCAATCCGTTGAGCTCGATATGAGCCAGGCGCACTTCGCGGGCCAGCACACTGGCCCATAGATCCGGCACTACCCGCACACGGTCCAGACGCAGCGCGTTGGCGCCATCGCCGACCATCACGTCATGGGCCAGCAGGATAGGCGCGAACCCGCTCCAGTTGCCTTCCAGCTCACCGATCTGCAAGGGCATGCCAAGGGCGGCACTGGCCTTGTCCTCGATGTCGGCACGGTATTCAGCGACCAGCGGGGTCAGCTCGCGACCGAGGCTGACGTACAACGCCATCAACACCAGCACCAACGCGCACAGGCCCAGCCCCCAACGGGTGAGTGCGGCCAATATGCGTGTCAGACGGTCCATGTCAGGTGGCTCCCATGGCAAAAATACTGCGAAAAGCTGAGGCCAGCCGCGTTGAGTGAAAGGCGATGCGGGGCTTCAGAGCAGCACCACGTCATATTGTTCCTGGGAATACATGGTTTCCACCTGGAACCTTATGGTGCGGCCGATAAACCCTTCAAGCTCGGCCACGTTACCGGACTCTTCGTCGAGCAGGCGATCGACCACTTTCTGATTGGCCAGCACCCGATAACCCTCGGCCTGGTAGGCCCGGGCCTCGCGCAGGATCTCGCGGAAGATCTCGTAACAGATGGTTTCCGCAGTCTTCAGCTTGCCGCGTCCCTGGCAACAGCTGCACGGTTCACACAACACTTGCTCAAGGCTTTCGCGGGTGCGCTTGCGGGTCATCTGCACCAGACCCAACTCGGTGATGCCGATGATGTTGGTCTTGGCGTGATCGCGCTCCAGCTGTTTTTCCAGCGTGCGCAACACCTGGCGCTGGTGTTCTTCATCTTCCATGTCGATGAAATCGATGATGATGATCCCGCCGAGGTTGCGCAGGCGCATTTGCCGGGCGATCGCGGTGGCCGCTTCCAGATTGGTCTTGAAGATGGTTTCTTCGAGATTGCGATGGCCGACGAACGCACCGGTGTTGACGTCGATGGTGGTCATGGCTTCCGCCGGATCGATCACCAGATAGCCACCGGACTTCAGCGGGACCTTGCGCTCCAGCGCTCGCTGGATTTCGTCTTCGACGCCGTACAGGTCGAAGATCGGCCGTTCGCCCGGGTAATGTTCCAGGCGATCGGCGATTTCCGGCATCAGTTCGGCGACGAACTGTGTGGTTTTCTGGAAGGTTTCCCGCGAATCGATACGGATCTTCTCGATCTTCGGATTGACCAGGTCACGCAGGGTGCGCAACGCCAGACCGAGGTCTTCATAAATCACGCTCGGCGCGGCGATGGTCTTGATCTGGTCGTTGATCTGGTCCCACAAGCGGCGCAGGTAGCGGATGTCCATGAGGATTTCGTCAGCGCCGGCGCCTTCAGCGGCCGTACGCAAAATGAAACCGCCCGCCTCCTTGATCCCTTCTTTGGCCACGCAGTCGCTGACCACCTGCTTGAGGCGTTCGCGCTCGGATTCGTCTTCGATTTTCAGGGAAATGCCGACGTGAGCGGTGCGCGGCATGTACACCAGATAACGCGATGGGATCGACAGTTGCGTGGTCAGGCGTGCGCCTTTGGAGCCGATCGGGTCCTTGGTGACTTGCACCACCAGGCTTTGGCCCTCGTGCACCAGCGAACTGATGCTTTCGACCGCCGGGCCTTCGCGCAGGGAGATTTCAGCGGCGTGGATGAAGGCGGCGCGATCGAGGCCGATGTCGACGAATGCAGCCTGCATGCCCGGCAAAACGCGGACAATCTTGCCTTTATAGATGTTGCCGACGATCCCGCGTTTTTGCGTGCGCTCGACGTGGACTTCTTGCAGCACACCGTTTTCGACCACCGCCACGCGCGATTCCATCGGCGTTATGTTGATCAGAATCTCTTCACTCATGGCAGGATCTCGTTCAGGCATGTTCACGATAGTGGCCGCATCTGGATTCGTACGACGCTCAGGGCGTGTTCAGGTGTTGCCAACAGGGTATGCCGAAATGGCCCAACACTTCGAAGGTTTCGCACAGTGGCAAGCCGACCACGGCCGAATAGCTGCCATCGAGCCCCGCGACAAAAACCGCGCCGAGTCCCTGAATACCGTAGCCCCCGGCCTTGTCCCGAGGCTCGCCGCTGGCCCAGTAGGCCGCAGCTTCGTCGCGGCCGATCGGCCGGAACCGCACCCGACTGCGCACCACCCGCGACTCACAACGTTCGCCTTCGAGCACGGCAATGGCGGTCAGCACTTCGTGCTCTTTGCCGGACAACATCATCAGCATGGCGCATGCGTCGGCTTCGTCCACCGGTTTGCCGAGAATTTTGTCGTCGAGCACCACGGCGGTGTCGGCGCCCAGCACGCAAAACGGTTGGTCGGAAACGACCATGCGACGACCGGCCTCGGCCTTGCCGCGCGCCAGGCGCTCGACGTATGCCGAAGGGGATTCTTCAGGGAGCGGGGTTTCGTCAATGTCCGCGCTGACAACGGAGAATCGCACGCCTATTTGCGTGAGCAGCTCACGGCGACGCGGCGATCCGGAGGCGAGGTAAAGCAGTTTCATCAAAACATCTCCCTGTTCAGTGTCCTGCTTCACCGGCTCAATAGATTCTGTAGCGTCGGCACATTCCGCGCAGGGCGAAGCTGACCCACGGCCACAGCAAGGCACTGACCAACGCCGGTAGAACCAGCGCCAGGGTTGGCTGGCGGTTGCCGGTCAGGGCACTGAGCCACAATTGCGCCAGTTGCGCGAGGCCGAAGATCACCAGGATCACCAGGCACTGCTGCCACATCGGGAACATGCGCAGACGCTGCTGCAACGACAATACGAGGAAGGTAATCAGGGTCAGGATCAACGCGTTTTGCCCCAGCAGGTCGCCCTGCAGGACATCTTCGGCCAGCCCCAGACAGAACGCCGTGACCATGCCGACCGTGTGCGGCATGTACAACGCCCAGAAGGTCACGAGCAAGGCCAGCCACAGCGGACGGAGGATTTCCATGAAAATGGGCAACGGTGAAACACTGAGCAGGATGCCGACGATGAACGTCAGCCAGATCATCCAGCCGTTTCCGGAAGTTTTAGCGCGGACCATTATTCTCGTCCCCCGGTAGTCGCTGGCGGTTTCGCCGGTGGTTTGCTGGCGGCCGGTGGTTTGGCTGCGGCCGGCGGTTTGCTCGCCGCAGGCTTGACCGGTGCGGCGGCAGGCGCGGCAGCAGGCGCTTCGGCGGCCGGCGCGGCAGCTGCGGCGGTCGACGGCGTCGCAGGCATGATCAACGGTCTCGGCACGCTGGCCGGCAACATCGGGCCGCCGCCATGCGCGTCGAGCGCTTCCTGCGCCTGGGCCGCGTCATTGGCGCGTTCTTCGGCGGTGCGGCTGTCGCTGAACACCAGCAGCAGGTAGCGGCTGCGGTTCAAGGCGGCAGTTGGCACGGCGCGGACGATGGCGAACGGCTGGCCGGAATCGTGAATGACTTCCTTGACCGTCGCCACCGGGTAACCGGCCGGGAAACGCTGGCCGAGGCCGGAGCTGACCAGCAGATCGCCCTCCTTGATGTCCGCCGTATCCGCGACATGACGCAATTCGAGACGCTCCGGATTGCCGGTGCCGCTGGCAATCGCGCGCAGACCGTTGCGGTTCACCTGAACGGGAATGCTGTGGGTGGTATCGGTCAGCAGCAGCACACGCGAGGTGTACGGCATCAATTCGACCACCTGGCCCATCAGCCCGCGTGCATCGAGCACCGGTTGACCGAGCACCACACCGTCGCGCTCGCCTTTGTTGATGATGATGCGATGGGTGAAGGGGTTGGGGTCCATGCCGATCAACTCGGCCACTTCGACCTTTTCGTTGACCAGCGCAGAGGAATTGAGCAACTCGCGCAGCCGAACGTTCTGCTCGGTCAGGGCGGCAAGCTTTTGCATGCGTCCCTGCAACAGCAGGTTTTCGGTCTTGAGTTTTTCGTTTTCGGCGACGAGCTCGGTGCGGCTGCCGAACTGACTGGCGACCCCTTCCCACAATCTGCCGGGCAGGTCAGTGATCCAGTAGGCATCCATCAGCACCAGCGACGCTTGTTTGCGCGCGGGCTTGAGCAGGTCGAAACGGGCATCGACCACCATCAGCGCGACCGACAGCACGGCCAGCACCAACAGGCGCACACCCAACGAGGGGCCTTTGGCGAAAAGCGGTTTAATAAGCCGCTCCTCCCAGGCAAATGTTCTGTTTATTCATACGGCATCAAACCGGCCTGGATGAAGATTGACAGAAGATAAACGCCAACAGGCAGCACTGCAAAGTGCTGCCTGTGCGTTCACCCACGTATTGCGATCGGCGACTTACTCGCTCGAAAGCAGATCCATGGTGTGCTTGTCCATCATTTCCAATGCACGGCCACCGCCGCGAGCTACACAGGTCAGCGGATCTTCGGCAACGATCACCGGCAGACCGGTTTCCTGAGCCAGCAACTTGTCGAGGTCACGCAGCAGCGCGCCACCACCGGTCAGCACCAGGCCACGCTCGGCGATGTCGGAAGCCAGTTCCGGCGGCGATTGCTCCAGGGCGCTTTTCACGGCCTGAACGATGGTTGCCAGCGACTCTTGCAGAGCTTCCAGCACTTCGTTGGAGTTCAGGGTGAATGCGCGTGGAACGCCTTCGGCCAGGTTGCGACCGCGAACGTCGACTTCGCGAACTTCGCCGCCCGGGTAGGCCGTGCCGATTTCCTGCTTGATGCGCTCGGCGGTGGATTCACCGATCAGGCTGCCGTAGTTGCGGCGCACGTAGGTGATGATGGCTTCGTCGAAACGGTCACCGCCAACACGTACGGATTCGGCGTAGACCACGCCGTTCAGCGAGATCAGGGCGATTTCAGTGGTACCACCACCGATATCGACAACCATCGAACCGCGCGCTTCTTCAACCGGCAGACCGGCACCGATCGCAGCGGCCATTGGCTCTTCGATCAGGAACACTTCACGGGCACCGGCACCAAGGGCCGATTCACGGATGGCACGACGCTCGACCTGGGTCGATTTGCATGGAACGCAGATCAGCACACGAGGACTGGGCTGCAGAAAACTGTTTTCGTGAACCTTGTTGATAAAGTACTGCAGCATCTTTTCGCAGACGCTGAAGTCAGCGATCACGCCGTCCTTCATCGGACGAATGGCGGCAATGTTGCCCGGTGTACGGCCGAGCATGCGCTTGGCCTCGGTGCCGACAGCAACGACACTTTTCTGGTTACCGTGTGTCCGAATGGCCACAACCGATGGCTCATTCAGGACGATGCCGCGCTCGCGCACGTAAATAAGGGTGTTGGCAGTGCCCAGGTCAATGGAAAGATCGCTGGAAAACATGCCACGCAGTTTCTTGAACATGGGAAAGGGACCCTAGGCAACGCGTGGGTAAAAAAGTGCGGCAAACTCTAACAACGACAGGGATTTTGGGCAAGGCGCCAATATGTTAAATTGGCCGCTTTTCTGTGCACCAAGCCCCACAATCGCGGCCTTATGACCGTAGAAGTGCGGTAGTGTTCCGACAATCTAACACACGGACGCCGTCCGTTCTGTTTTCCACTGGAGAATCCCGATGGCGCTAGAACGCTCCGACGTGGAAAAAATCGCGCATCTGGCCTGCCTTGGCCTCAACGATGCCGATCTTCCGCACATTACTTCCGCCCTCAACAGCATTCTCGGGCTGGTCGACGAAATGCAGGCCGTTGATACCGACGGTATCGAGCCGCTGGCCCACCCCCTGGAAGCCAGTCAGCGCCTGCGCGCCGACGTGGTGACCGAGACGAATAATCGCGAGGCCTACCAGTCCATCGCACCAGCGGTCGAAAACGGCCTGTATCTGGTTCCGAAAGTCATCGACTAAAGGGAAAGAGCCTGCAATGCATCAAATGACTCTGGCCGAGATCGCCCGCGGTCTCGCCGATAAAAAGTTTTCTTCCGAAGAGCTGACCAAAGTCCTGCTGGCGCGTATTACCCAGCTCGATCCGCAGCTCAACAGTTTCATCAGCCTCACCGAGGATCTGGCCATCGAGCAGGCGAAAGCCGCCGATGCGCGCCGGTCCAACGGTGAGAGCGGCGCCCTGCTCGGCGCGCCGATCGCTCACAAAGACCTGTTCTGCACCCAGGGCATCCGCACCAGCTGCGGCTCGAAGATGCTCGACAACTTCAAAGCGCCGTACGACGCCACCGTGGTTGCGAAGCTGGCCGCTGCCGGCGCCGTGACGCTGGGCAAGACCAACATGGACGAATTCGCCATGGGTTCGGCCAACGAGTCGAGCTGGTACGGCGCGGTGAAAAACCCGTGGAACCTTGAACACGTACCGGGCGGTTCGTCCGGTGGTTCGGCTGCCGCAGTTGCTGCGCGCCTGCTGCCAGCGGCCACCGCCACCGACACGGGCGGCTCGATCCGCCAGCCGGCGGCGTTCACCAACCTCACCGGCCTGAAGCCGACCTATGGTCGTGTTTCGCGCTGGGGCATGATCGCCTACGCCTCCAGCCTCGATCAGGGCGGCCCCCTGGCGCGCACTGCCGAAGACTGCGCCATCCTGCTGCAAGGCATGGCCGGATTCGATCAGAACGACTCCACCAGCATCGACGAGCCGGTCCCGGATTACTCCGCCAGCCTCAACGATTCGCTGCAGGGCCTGCGCATCGGCGTACCGAAGGAATACTTCAGCGCCGGCCTCGACCCGCGCATCGCCGAACTGATCCAGAACAGCATCCAGCAATTGCAGAAGCTCGGTGCCGTGATCAAGGAAATCAGCCTGCCGAACATGCAGCACGCGATTCCCGCGTACTACGTGATCGCGCCAGCCGAGGCATCTTCAAACCTGTCGCGCTTCGACGGTGTGCGTTTCGGCCATCGCTGCGAGAACCCGGAAAACCTCATCGACCTGTACAAGCGTTCCCGTGGCGAAGGCTTCGGCGCGGAAGTGCAGCGCCGGATCATGGTCGGTGCGTACGCGCTGTCCGCCGGTTACTACGACGCTTATTACCTGAAAGCGCAGAAGATCCGCCGTCTGGTGAAGAACGATTTCATGGCCGCCTTCAACGAGGTCGACATCATCCTCGGCCCGACCACGCCGAACCCGGCCTGGAAGCTCGGCGCCAAGAACAGCGACCCGGTCGCCGCCTATCTGGAAGACGTCTACACCATCACTGCCAACCTCGCCGGCCTGCCGGGCCTGTCGATGCCGGCCGGTTTTGTCGACGGTCTTCCGGTGGGCGTGCAATTGCTCGCGCCGTATTTCCACGAAGGTCGCCTGTTGAACGTTGCCCATCAGTATCAATTGAATACCGATTGGCACACCCGCACCCCAACCGGCTTCTGAGGAGAAACACATGCAATGGGAAGTCGTGATCGGGCTGGAGATTCACACTCAGCTCACCACCCGGTCGAAAATCTTTTCCGGTAGTTCCACCACGTTCGGCTCCGAGCCGAACACGCAGGCGAGCCTGATCGACCTGGGCATGCCCGGCGTGTTGCCGGTGCTCAACCAGGAAGCCGTGCGGATGGCGGTGATGTTCGGTCTGGCGATTGACGCCGAGATCGGTCAGCACAACGTGTTTGCCCGTAAAAACTATTTCTACCCGGACCTGCCGAAGGGCTACCAGATCAGCCAGATGGAATTGCCGATTGTTGGCAAGGGCCATCTGGACATCGCCCTGGAAGACGGCACAGTCAAACGCGTCGGCATCACGCGCGCGCACCTGGAAGAAGACGCCGGCAAGAGCCTGCACGAAGAATTCAACGGTGCCACCGGCATCGACCTGAACCGTGCCGGCACACCGCTGCTCGAAATCGTCTCCGAGCCGGACATGCGCAGCGCCAAGGAAGCCGTGGCTTACGTCAAGGCGATCCACGCGTTGGTGCGTTACCTGGGCATCTGCGACGGCAACATGGCTGAGGGCTCGCTGCGTTGCGACTGCAACGTGTCGATCCGTCCGAAAGGCCAGGTTGAATTCGGCACGCGCTGCGAGATCAAGAACGTCAACTCGTTCCGGTTCATCGAGAAGGCCATCAACTCCGAGATCCAGCGTCAGATCGAGCTGATCGAAGACGGCGGCAAGGTGATTCAGCAGACTCGCCTGTACGATCCGAACAAGGACGAGACCCGTCCGATGCGTTCGAAAGAGGAAGCCAACGACTACCGTTACTTCCCCGATCCGGATCTGTTGCCGGTGATCATCGAAGAGTCGTTCCTGGGCGAAGTGCGCGCCACTCTGCCGGAACTGCCGCCGCAAAAGCGCGAACGCTTCCAGAGCCAATTCGGCCTGTCGGCCTACGACGCCAACGTGCTGGCCACCAGCCGTGAACAAGCGGATTACTTCGAGAAGGTCGCAGCCATTGGTGGCGACGCCAAACTGGCGGCCAACTGGGTGATGGTCGAGTTGGGCAGCCTGCTCAACAAACAAGGCCTGGACATCGACGAGTCGCCGGTTTCCGCCGAGCAATTGGGCGGCATGCTGCAGCGCATCAAGGACAACACCATCTCCGGCAAGATCGCCAAGGTTGTGTTCGAGGCGATGGCCAACGGCGAAGGTAGCGCTGACGAGATCATCGAAAAGCGTGGCCTGAAGCAGGTGACCGACAGCGGCGCAATCTCGGCGGTGCTGGACGAAATGCTTGCGGCCAACGCCGAGCAGGTCGAGCAATACCGCGCGGCAGACGAAGCCAAGCGCGGCAAGATGTTCGGCTTCTTCGTCGGCCAGGCCATGAAAGCGTCCAAAGGCAAGGCCAACCCGCAGCAGGTGAACGAACTGCTGAAAAGCAAGCTCGAAGGCTGATTCTCGCCCCGCGCTCGGGGATCGTTCCCACGCTCCGCGTGGGAATGCCGCCCCGGACGCTCTGCGTCCATGGTGTGACGCAGAGCGTCACGGGATGCATTCCCACGCAGGAGCGTGGGAACGATCACTTGGGATTGTTATTGGGAGCTTTCGAATGAAACGTTTGCTCGGCGCCTGCGCCCTGCTCTCTTTACTGGCCGGTTGCGCCAGCAGCGGCACCGTCGACCCGCACGGTTACGACCAGACCGGCGTCGCCTCTTATTACGGTGCAAAGCACCACGGTAAACGCACCGCCAGCGGCGAAGCGTTCAACCAGCATTCCCTGACCGCCGCCCACCGCCAGTTGCCGTTCGGTACCCGGGTGAAGGTCACCAACCTGAAAAACGATGAATCTGTCGTGGTTCGCATCAATGATCGCGGCCCGCACACTCGTGGCCGGATCATTGATTTGTCGCGCGGGGCCGCCGAGGAAATCGGCATGCTGCGCAGCGGCACCGCACGGGTTCGTGTGCAGGCCCTCGACTGATGGAGCATCGACCATTTTCGGATTAGCCGATTTACCGTTGATCAACGTGATCGAGCTGCTCAGCGGCCTGGGCCTGTTGATCATTGGTGCCGAGCTGATGGTGCGCGCCGCCGTGCGCCTGGCTGAGCGTCTGCATGTGCGCCCACTGATCATCGGTCTGACCATCGTTGCCCTCGGCAGCAGCGCGCCGCAAATGACAGTAAGCCTGCAGGCGGCATTGACGCATAACCCGGATATCGCCGTCGGCAGCGTGGTCGGCAGCGGCATTTTCAATATCCTTGTAACCCTTGGCCTGGCGGCGTTGATCATTCCGCTGCGCGTGTCGCGGCAGCTGGTACGCCTGGACATTCCGCTGATGATCGGCGCCAGCCTGCTGGTGTTCATCCTGGCCTGGAATAAAGACATCGGACGCTTCGACGGCGTCCTCCTGCTCGCAGCCTTGGCGCTGTATCTCGGCCTGCTGTTGCGCCAGTCACGACACTCGACCCGCCCCCACACAGAGCGACCGCAGGAAACGCAGCAATCGTGGCTAGTCAGTGTGCTGATGATTCTCGCCGGCCTGGCTCTGCTGGTGTTCGCCGGCCGTTTGTTGCTCGGCGCCGCCGTGAGCGTGGCAACCGACCTTGGGCTGTCGGAACGGGTGATCGGCCTGACCGTGGTTGCAATCGGCACCTCGCTGCCAGAACTGGCGACCTCGCTGATCGCTGCTCTGCGCGGGCAACGGGACATTGCGGTGGGCAACGTGATCGGCGCCAACCTGTTCAACCTGCTCGGCGTGCTGGGACTGACCGCGTTGATCGCGCCGGCACCGCTGTCGGTGTCGCCCAACGCACTGGATTTCGACTTGCCGGTGATGCTCGGCGTCGCCGCGCTTTGCTTGCCGGTGTTTTACTCCGGCTACCGCGTGACCCGCGCTGAAGGTCTGTTGCTGTTGGGTTTGTATCTGGTCTATGGGCTGCACGTGGTGTCGTTCACCACCGGCATGCCGCTGGCCGGCAAGCTCGAGCGGCTGATGCTGTTTTATGTCCTGCCGGCGCTGCTGACGTTTCTGCTGCTCACGTCGATCCGCGCCTGGCGTCGTCAACACCACAAGGGGGATGTGCCATGAGCGAATCGAAGCAATCGGGGATTGAGATCCGCCGTCAGGTAATGGGCGATGCGTTTGTCGACCGGGCGCTGGGCAACGCCACCGAGTTCACTCAGCCGCTGCAGGATTTCGTCAATGAGCATGCCTGGGGCGGCGTATGGAATCGGGAAGGATTGCCGCTCAAGACCCGCAGCCTCATTACCCTCGCGGCGCTGACCGCATTGAAGTGCCCGCAGGAGTTGAAGGGTCACGTGCGCGGCGCGCTGAACAATGGCTGCACGGTAGAAGAGATTCGCGAGGCGCTATTGCATTGCGCGGTGTATGCCGGTGTGCCGGCGGCGATCGATGCGTTTCGGGCGGCACAGGAAGTGATTGATAGCTACCAAAAGCCAGAGTGACCGCCTTCGCGAGCAGGCTCGCTGCCACATTTGGAATGCGTTTCCCTGTGGGAGCGAGCCTGCTCGCGAAGAGGCCCTGAGCAACACCACAACATTCAAAATCAGATCCACCCACCCCACTGCAACACAAATATCCCGACATTGGTGGTAATGGCCGCCATCAATGTGGTCAACACAATAATCGCCGCTGCCAGCTCATGATTACCCTGCGCCGCCCGGGCCATGACGAAGCTGGCCGCCGCCGTCGGGCTGCCGAAATACAGAAACAGAATCCCCAGCTCCGCACCGCGAAACCCCCACAGCCACGCCCCCAGCGTTGCCAGCACGGGCAGACCGATCATCTTCACCAGACTGGAACTGAGCGCCATCTTGCCGCTCTTGCGCAGCGCCGCCAGCGACAGCGTGCCGCCGATGCAGATCAGTGCCAGCGGCAATGTGGTCTGTGCCAGATACTGACCGGAGGTTTCCAGCCAGCCCGGCAGGCCGATCTTGAAATACGCGAACGGCGCCGCCGCAATCACGCTGATGATCAGCGGGTTGCTGAACACGCTTTTGCAGATGCTCCACGGATCGGACTTGATCACCGGGCTGTACACCGCCAGCACAATCGTCGACAGCGTGTTGTAAAACAGGATCACCAGCGCCGCGAGAATCGCGCCAAGGGAAATCCCGTAATCGCCGTACATGCTGGCCGCGAGCGCCAGACCGATCACCCCGTTGTTGCCGCGAAAGGCGCCTTGGGTATAGATGCCGCGGTCTTCGCGCGGGCAGCGCAAAATCGCCCAGCCCCACGCCACGGCGAAACTCACCAGCGTGGCGAGGGAAAAGTAGATCAGCAAAGAAGGTTGCAGGGCGGCATGCAGGTCAGCGTGCAAGATGCCGAGAAACAGCAGCGCCGGCATGGTGACGTTGAACACCAGCGACGACGCGGTGTGGATGAAGTTGTCGTTGATCCAGTCGATGCGCTTGAGCAGCACACCGAGAAACAGCATGGCAAACACCGGCGCGGTGATGTTCAGGGTTTCGAGGAAGATTGCCAGCATGCCGGAGAGCCTTGGGTGCGCTTAGTCAGGGGGGCAATGATAAAGCAAAAGCCCCTCACCCTAGCCCTCTCCCAAAGGGAGAGGGAACCGATCGGGGGATATTTAAACAATCCACCGACCTGAAATGACATCGTCGAATCCATAATCGACCCGATTTGTCAGGTCGATGTATAGCGCAAAACAACTCGGTCGGCCCCCTCTCCCTCCGGGAGAGGGCTGGGGTAAGGGGCTTTTGATCTTCCATGAAACGATCAGGTAATCGGCGCCGGGTTGAACAGCGTGATGTCGTTGTGCAGTTTGTGCTTCTCCGCCCAGGTCTGCTGCTTGCCGCTCGCAACATCCAGGTAATAGTGAAACAACTCCCAGCCCAACTCCTCTATGGTCGCGCGCCCGGTGGCGATGCGCCCGGCGTCGATGTCGATCAGATCCGGCCAGCGCTGCGCCAATTCCGTGCGGGTCGAAACCTTCACCACCGGCGCCATCGCCAAGCCATAAGGCGTGCCACGCCCGGTGGTGAATACGTGCAGATTCATCCCGGCCGCCAATTGCAAGGCTCCGCAAACAAAGTCACTTGCCGGCGTCGCGCAGAAGATCAGCCCTTTGTGCTTGAAACGCTCGCCGGGGCCGAGCACGCCATTGATCGCGCTGCTGCCGGACTTGACGATCGAACCCAACGATTTCTCGACAATGTTCGACAGGCCACCCTTCTTGTTGCCCGGCGTGGTGTTGGCACTGCGATCCGCTTCGCCCTTCGCGAGGTAGCGATCGTACCAGTCCATTTCGCGCACCAGTTCCTCGGCCACGGTTTGCGTTTGCGCCCGAGACGTCAGCAGATAGATCGCGTCGCGCACTTCGGTGACTTCGGAAAACATCACGGTCGCCCCGGCGCGCAGCAGCAAGTCCGAGGCATAACCCAGTGCCGGGTTGGCGGTGATCCCGGAGAATGCATCGCTGCCTCCGCACTGCATGCCCAGAATCAGCTCGGACGCCGGCACCGTTTCGCGGCGGCGTTGGTCGAGTTTCTTCAGGCGCACTTCGGCCAGGTCCATGATCTGCTCGATCATTTCGGTGAAACCGTGACTGGAGTCCTGCAAGCGATACAGCCATGGATCGCTGAGATCGACGGACGCGTCGTCCTCGTGCATCACCTGCCCGGCCTGCAGTTTTTCGCAGCCCAGGCTGATCACCAGGGCTTCGCCGCCCAGGTTCGGATTGCGCGCCAGATTGCGCACGGTGCGAATCGGAATGTAGGCGTCGGTGGCGGTGATCGCCACGCCACAGCCGTAACTGTGGGTCAGCGCCACCACATCATCAACGTGCGGATACTTGGGCAGCAGCTCGTCCTTGATGCGCTTGACCGCGTGATCAAGCACGCCGGTCACGCACTGCACCGTCGTGGTGATGCCAAGAATATTGCGCGTGCCGACGGTGCCGTCGGCATTGCGATAACCCTCGAACGTAAAGCCTTCCAGCGGAGCCTGCGCGTCCGGCACATCGGTGCACAGCGGCAAGCTGTCCAGCGGCGGCGCGGTCGGCATGCGCAGTTGATCTTCCTTGACCCAACTGCCGCGAGGGATCGGCTGCAACGCGTAGCCAATGATCTGCCCGTAGCGAATCACCGGGCCACCTTCAGCAATGTCCTCAAGGTTGACTTTGTGGCTCTGCGGGACGAAATCCAGCGTCACCAGCCCGTCGGCAAACTCAGTACCGGCCGGTACGCCCTGATCGTTCACCACCACTACAACGTTGTCCCGCTCGTGCAGGCGGATGTAGCGCGGCGAGTCGGAATGTTCAATCAACTGCATGACGCCGCTCCTCAGGAATGCGCTTGGGACAGATTGCCGGTGACTTCATCACCACCCTTGGCTGGCGGCTCTTTCAAGACCACGCGCTTGATCGGGCCGACGATCACCAGATAGCTGAATACCGCCACCAGCGCATTGGCGCCAACAAACACCAGTGCCCACTTGAACGAACCGGTGGAGCTGATGATGTAACCGATGACGATCGGCGTGGTAATCGACGCGATGTTGCCGAAGGTGTTGAACAGGCCGCCACTCAGACCGGCAATCTGTTTCGGCGAGGTGTCGGAGACCACCGCCCAGCCCAGTGCGCCAACGCCTTTGCCGAAGAATGCCAGGGCCATGAAGCCGACAACCATCCATTCCACGTCAACATAGTTGCACGCCACGATGCTGCTGGAGACCAGCAAACCGGCAATGATCGGTGCCTTGCGGGCGAAGGTGAGCGAGTGGCCCTTGCGCAGCAGGTAGTCGGAAATCACCCCGCCGAGCACGCCACCGATGAAGCCGCAGATCGCCGGCAACGAGGCGATGAAACCGGCCTTGAGAATGGTCATGCCGCGCTCTTGCACCAGGTACACCGGGAACCAGGTCAGGAAGAAATAAGTGATGCCGTTAATGCAGTACTGGCCCAGATACACGCCGAGCATCATGCGGTTGGTCAGCAGCTGACGGATGTAATCCCACTTCGGACCGTCGGACTTCTTGCCCTTCTGATCCATGTCGACCATGCCGCCGTTATCGGCGATGTGCTTGAACTCGGCGTCATTGATGCGTGGATGTTCGCGCGGGCTGTAGATGACTTTCAGCCAGACCAGCGAGAACACGATGCCGAGGATCCCCATGACGATAAACACGTGCTCCCAGCCGAAGCTGTAGACGATCCAGCCCATCAGCGGCGCGAACAACACGGTGGCAAAGTATTGCGCCGAGTTGAAGATCGCCGAAGCGGTGCCGCGTTCTGCGGTCGGGAACCACGCGGCGACAATGCGCGCGTTGCCGGGGAACGATGGCGCTTCGGCCAGGCCGACGAGGAAGCGCAGCATGAACAGCGCAACCACCGCCGTGGACATGCCGAATTCACCGACGAAGCCTTGCAGCACGGTGAACAGCGACCAGGTGAAAATGCTCAGGGCATAGACTTTTTTCGAGCCGAAGCGATCAAGCAACCAGCCACCGGGAATTTGCCCGGCCACATAGGCCCAACCGAATGCAGAGAAGATGTAGCCGAGGGTGACGGCGTCGATGCCGAGGTCTTTTTGCAGGCTGGAACCAGCGATGGCAATAGTCGCGCGGTCCGCGTAGTTGATCGTGGTCACCAGAAACAGCATGAGCAGGATCAAATAGCGGACGTGCGTCGGCTTTTGAGTCAGTTGCATGTGGATGTACTCCCACTGATTATTTTTATGCGGGTAAAACATTCTTTGGTCTTGCATTTTCCCCGTAGGAGCTGCCGAAGGCTCGGGCCGCGTTCGGACGATCTTTTGATCTTGTTTTTTTTCAAGATCAAGATCAAAGATCGCAGCCTTCGCAGCTCCTACAGGGGGTATTGCTGTATCAGGAACCGATGTAACTGGTCTTCACGACCGTGTATAACTCTTGCGCATAGCGGCCCTGCTCGCGGGAGCCGTAGGATGAGCCTTTACGGCCACCGAACGGAACGTGGTAATCGACGCCGGCGGTTGGCAGGTTGACCATGACCATCCCGGCCTGGGAGTGGCGCTTGAAGTGGTTGGCGTACTTCAAGGAGGTGGTCGCGATGCCGGCCGAAAGCCCGAACTCGGTGTCGTTGGCCATTGCCAGCGCGGCTTCGTAATCAGCGACGCGAACGATGTTGGCCACGGGGCCGAAGATCTCTTCGCGGCTGATGCGCATCGACGCTTCGCTGTCGGCGAACAGCGTTGGAGCAAGGTAGTAACCTTCGGTTTCGCAGGTCACCAGTTCACCGCCGCTGACCAGTCGCGCGCCTTCGGACTGACCGATGCCGATGTACTTCATGTCCTGATCAAGCTGCGCCTGGGACACCACCGGACCGATGTCAGTGCCGGACTTCAGCGCGTGGCCGACCTTGATCGACTTCATGCGCTCGGCCATGGCTTCAACGAACTTGTCGTGAATCCCGGCAGTGACGATCAGACGGCTGGACGCTGTGCAGCGCTGGCCAGTGGAGTAGAACGCGCTCTGCACCGACAGCTCGACCGCTTGTTTGAGGTCGGCATCGTCGAGAATGATCTGCGGGTTCTTGCCGCCCATTTCCAGCTGCACTTTGGCCTGACGCGACACACAGTTGACCGCAATCTGACGGCCAACGCCGACGGAACCGGTAAAGCTGATGCCATCGACTTTCGGGCTCTGTACCAGGGCATCGCCGACTACGCGACCGCTGCCCATCACCAGGTTGAACACGCCGGCAGGGAAGCCTGCGCGGGAGATGATTTCGGCCAGCGCCCAGGCGCAACCCGGCACCAGATCGGCCGGTTTCAATACCACGCAGTTGCCGTAGGCCAGGGCCGGGGCGATTTTCCATGCAGGGATGGCGATCGGAAAGTTCCACGGAGTGATCAGACCGACCACGCCCAGCGCTTCACGGGTCACTTCTACGTTGACGCCCGGGCGTACCGACGGCACGTAGTCACCGGACAGACGCAGGCATTCACCGGCGAAGAACTTGAAAATGTTGCCGGCGCGGGTCACTTCGCCGATGGCCTCAGGCAAGGTCTTGCCTTCTTCCCGGGCCAGGAGCATGCCGAGCTCATCACGGCGGGCCAGGATTTCCGTGCCGACTTTGTCCAGCGAATCGTGACGGGCCTGAATGCCCGAGGTCGACCAGGCCGGGAACGCCGCGCGGGCGGCGTCGATGGCGGCGTTGACCTGAGTCAGGTCAGCCTTGGCGTAGTCGCCGATGTTGTCGCTCAATTCGGACGGGTTGATATTGGCCGAATAATCGGCACCGGCGACCCATTCGCCGTTGATGAAGTTGTCGTAGCGTTTTGCAGTTGTCACAGGGCAGCCCTCAACTCTAAAAGCCTTTACGCAAAAAGCCGCTGATTGCTCAGCGGCTTCGCTCTTCTCGTTTATTGCGCGCCTTGCTTGTCGATCAGCGCGGCGAGCATTTCGTACTCTTCGCCGGTCAGGTCGGTCAGCGGCGCACGCACCGGACCTGCGTCATAGCCGGAGATTTTTGCACCCGCCTTGACGATGCTCACAGCGTAACCGGCCTTGCGGTTGCGGATGTCGAGGTACGGCAGGAAGAAGTCGTCAATGATCTTGCCGACGGTGGCGTGATCTTCGCGAGCGATCGCGTGGTAGAAGTCCATCGCGGTTTTCGGAATGAAGTTGAAAACGGCCGAGGAGTAAACCGGCACGCCCAGCGCCTTGTAAGCAGCCGCGTAGACTTCGGCGGTCGGCAGACCACCCAGGTAGCTGAAGCGATCACCGAGGCGGCGACGGATCGACACCATCAGCTCGATATCGCCCAGGCCATCCTTGTAGCCGATCAGGTTCGGGCAGCGTTCAGCCAGGCGCTCGAGCAGCGGCGCAGTGAGGCGGCAAACGTTGCGGTTGTAAACGACCACGCCGATTTTCACCGATTTGCACACGGCTTCAACGTGATCGGCAACGCCGTCCTGGCTCGCTTCGGTCAGGTAGTGCGGCAGCAGCAACAGACCTTTGGCGCCCAGACGCTCGGCTTCCTGAGCGTATTCGATGGCCTGGCGGGTCGAACCACCCACGCCGGCGAGAATCGGCACGCTGGTGGCGCAGGTGTCGACGGCAGTCTTGATGATTTCCGAGTACTCGCTGGCAGCCAGGGAGAAGAACTCACCGGTGCCGCCCGCTGCGAACAGGGCCGAAGCGCCATACGGAGCCAGCCATTCCAGGCGTTTGATGTAGCCCGCGCGGTTGAAATCGCCCTGCGCGTTAAAATCGGTCACCGGGAAAGACAACAGGCCGGCAGAGAGGATGGACTTCAGTTCTTGTGGATTCATTATTCGAACACCCTGGTAGCAACGTTTTATTGTGAGTGGACCGTTCAGCCTTAGCCGAAGTTGTAGGTCATCGTACAACTTAAAAAGTAACCGTCAACTGCATTTCATCGTTGGCGGCACATTTTTGTCAGACAAGATTGGCTTTGGCGCTAGCTGAAATCGCTACGAGGCTCGCCCTTGGCGCTTTCGCTGGCGGAAATATTTGGTCTGGATTCGTTTAACCACCACGGGACGAGCCGCTCGTAAAGTACGGCGACTGCCATGAAGGATCGTGGCGGACCACTCAAGGGAAGCCGATATGCCAATGCACTTTGCCGCACCCACCCTCGCCCACGTCGCACCCGCACAGCACGACCGCATTACGCTCCAGCTCTCGCAACTGCCGGACATCCTGACCGTGGAGGTCCCTGATTCCAGCGATTTATCGGCGAGCTGGAGCGTCTACGCGATTCTGGGCAGCGATGCCGAAGAACCCGAATGGGAGGGTGACGAAGTGGACACCGGCGCCTGGGATGACGCCGGGGATGAGATGGAAAAACTGTTCGACATCGAGGTGCAGTTGCCGAAGGAGGCCCTGCAGCCGTACCTGAACCGCGAGGTGGAGTTGCGGTACAAGTTTCGTGACGAGTCGAGCATGGAGCCGTATTCCCAGGCGCTCAGATTGTGGATCGAGGCCTGATCCTAGCCTCGCTGCGCCTGCGCCTCTTCATGGGCCTGGCGCAGTCTTTCGCGGCTGTTGGTCAAATGCAGGCGCATCGCGGCACGCGCGGCATCGGAATCCTGACGGGCAATCGCGTCGTAGATTTCTTCGTGCTCGCGGCTCAGACGCCCCATGTAGTGCTGCTGATCATCGTGAGCCAGTCGCGCCGAATTCAGACGCGTACGCGGAATGATGCTGGTGCCCAGGTGGGTCATGATGTCTGTGAAATAGCGGTTGCCGGTGGACAACGCGATTTCCAGGTGGAAAGCAAAGTCCGACGATACGGCGTCGCTGGCATGGGATGCACTTTCGTTCAATGCGTCCAGGGCGGCGCGCATGGTCGCCAGTTGCTCGGGACTGCGGCGCTGCGCGGCGAGGCCGGCGGATTCCACTTCAAGGCTGATGCGCAATTCGAGAATGGCCAGCACGTCACGCAACGTGACGACGGTGGCCGGGTCGATGCGGAAACCGCTCGGGCTTGGCGTGTCGAGGACGAAAGTGCCGAT
Organism: Pseudomonas khorasanensis; assembly: GCF_014268505.2. Taxonomy (GTDB): domain Bacteria; phylum Pseudomonadota; class Gammaproteobacteria; order Pseudomonadales; family Pseudomonadaceae; genus Aquipseudomonas; species Aquipseudomonas khorasanensis. The sequence continues at coordinate 5,523 of NZ_JABWQP020000008.1, read as the reverse complement.
GCCGTGACGGGTTTCCACTTGGCCGGCGGCCTGCAAACGGGAAATCGCCTCACGCACCACGGTGCGGCTGACGCCATGGGCTTCCATGATCGCCGACTCGGTGGGCAATTTGTCACCGCGCTTGAGCAGCCCATCGCGGATCTGTTCGCTCAACACCGTCACCAATTCCTGGGCGAGGCTGCGGCGCTTGCGGGGGAGGCGCGGGGTGTCGATCAGCTTTTCCATGGTCTGCATCTTGTCTCGAAAGTTCGGCTTGTGGGCATGATAGCTCAAGCGAGTTGTACGATCACCGCCCAGATCACATTGCCCTATTGTGGGAGCGAGCCTGCTCGCGAAAGCGGTACTTCAGGCGACAGATTTGTCAACCGGTACGACACCTTCGCGAGCAGGCTCGCTCCCACAGATAAAGTGCTCAGACGATTATTGCCTGCTCCACCAAATGCCCGCCATCGATCCGAACATGCCGAGGATGGAATCGTTTCAAACTGCTTCGATGGCCGACGCTGACAATGCTCAACCCCGGAATCTGATCGATCAGCGCCTGATACAACGTCGCCTCGTCTTCTTCATCCATCGCCGAGGTGGCTTCGTCCATGTACAGCCATTGCGGCGCATAAAGAAGCGCGCGGGCAAAAGCCAGGCGCTGCTGCTCACCGGGTGAAAGCATGCGTTGCCAGTGATTGGCTTCGTCCAGCCGCGCAACCAAATGCGGCAAGCGGCAGGTTTCCAGTACCTGTGCATAACGCTTCGGCGTATAGGTGTCGCCCGGCTGTGGATAACTCAGTGCTTCACGCAAAGTGCCGATCGGCAGATAAGGCTTTTGCGGCAAGAACAGATAACGCGCCGCCGGTAGCCGAATATTGCCGTGGCCTTTCGGCCATAAGTGTCCCATCGCCCGCAGCAGAGTGGATTTACCGCTGCCGGAACGCCCGCTGAGCATCACCCGCTCGCCCGGTTCAACGGTCATGTCGGCGCTGGTCAGCAAATGACGGCCATCGGCCAGGTCAAGCCCAAGGTTATGCACCTGCAATTCGCTGCCCTGGTTCTGTACGTCGATGGCCGGGGTGCGCTGTTCGTTGTCGGTCATGGCCTGACGAAAACTCAGCAGACGATCACAGGTGGCGCGCCATGCGGCCAGATCAGAATAGGCGGTGATGAACCAGCTGAAATTCTCTTGCACGTTGCCGAAGGCCGAGTTGATTTGCATCAGCTCGCCCAATTCGATTTTGCCGGACAGGTAGCGCGGCGCCGCGACGATAAACGGGAAAATAATTGCGATCTGGCCGTAGCCGGACGTGAAAAACGTCAGGCGCTTGGATACGCGCATGATGTCCCAGAAGTTGTGCCAGACCAGCCCGAAGCGGCTGCTCAAACGGCGATTTTCGTTCGGTTCGCCGTTGTACAACGCGATGCTTTCAGCGTTTTCACGCACGCGGACCATCGAGAAACGCAGGTCAGCTTCGAAGCGTTGCTGCTGGTTGTTCAGGCCGATCAGCCGCCGACCGATCAGGTGCGTCAGCCAGCTACCGACCGCCGCGTATAACAGCGCACACCAGAACATGTACCCGGGAATCTCGATGCCGAACACTTCGATACTGCCCGACACGCCCCATAAAATAATCGAGAACGACACCAGGCTGACAATCGTACGCAGCAGCCCGAGCCCCAGGCTCAGGGTGTTGGCCGTGTAGGTGTTGAGGTCTTCGGAAATCCGCTGATCGGGGTTATCGGTGTAACCGCCCTGCTCCAGCTGATAATAGTTTTTGTGGTCGAGCCAGCGTTTGAAGTGTTTTTCGGTCAGCCACGCCCGCCAGCGGATGGTCAGCATCTGCGTCAGGTACAGGCGATACACCGCGCCAAGAATCGCCACCGTAGCAATGCCGCAGAAATACAGGATCAACTTCCAGAACGCCGCTTCATCCTTTTTCTGCAGGGCGTTATAGAAATCCTTGTACCAACTGTTGATCCACACCGAAATCGCCACGCTGAACAGCGTCAGCGCAATCACGGCAATCAGCAACGTCCAGGCCTTGCCCTTCTCTTCACTGCGCCAGTAAGGCGTGGTCATCGCCCAGACCTTGCGAAAAAACTGCCCGCGCACAGCATCGTTGACCGCGGAATATTCAGCGTTCTGATTCATGGATAAGGCTCGATATAGAAAAGAACAGATACGCGCCGATCATAGATGATCGACGCGTTTTATCGCGAGGGTTGGCGATAGTCGTTCAGCGCAGGTTCAGCGACGGACCGGACGCTTCTGCAGTTTGCGCTGCAGGGTGCGGCGGTGCATGCCCAGCGCGCGGGCCGTGGCGGAGATATTGCCTTCGTGCTCGGTCAGCACGCGCTGGATGTGTTCCCACTGCAGGCGATCGACCGACATCGGATTTTCCGGCACCAGACTGTCGAGGTCAGCGTGCTCGGAGAGCAACGCGGCCAGCACGTCGTCGGCATCGGCCGGTTTGCACAGGTAGTTGCAGGCACCGCGCTTGATCGCCTCGACGGCCGTGGCAATGCTCGAATAGCCGGTGAGGATCACCACGCGCATTTCCGGGTCAAGTTCCAGCAGCTTCGGCAGCAGCACGAGACCGGAATCGCCGTCCATTTTCAGGTCGAGCGCGGCATAGTCCGGCAGATCGGCCTGAGCAATGGTCAGGCCTTCCTCGGCGGAACCTGCGGTGCTGACGCGAAAGCCACGGCGAGCCATGGCGCGGGCCATGACGCGGGTGAAGGTCGCGTCGTCGTCGACCAGCAGCAGATGCGGCAGTTCTTCGCCTTCGCCTTCGACTTGGATTTCGTCACTCATGTTGGTCTCCTCGGGCGCCATGGGGCAGGCGCAGCTCGGTGAGCGTGCCGCCTTCCTCATGACTATAGAGTTTCACTGAGCCGCCGGCGCGTGTCACGCTGGCCTTGCTCAAAAACAGGCCCAGGCCGAAACCTTTGCCCTTGGTGGTAAAAAACGGTTTGCCGATCTGCTCGGCGATGGCCAGCGGCACACCGGCGCCGTGGTCACGAATGCTGATGGTCAGGGTTTCCGAATCCCAGTCGAGCGTGACTTGCAGATTGTCCGGACAGGCATCGGCGGCGTTGTTGAGCAGATTCAGCAGTGCCTGGGTCAAGTCCGGCGGCGGCGCCATGCGTGGCACGGCGCCCTGGCCCAGGCGCTGGAAGCGGTAACTGGCCTCCGGGCGCATCAGGTGCCAGCGGTTCAGCGCTTCGTCGAGCCAGTCGGTGACATCCTGCATTTCCACCGCCAGACGCCGGTTGGCCTCGGCAGCGCGAACCAGTTGCTGCAATGTTTCCTTGCAGAGTTTGACCTGATCCTGCAGCACTTTCAGATCGTCCTGCAGCATCGGATCGGGATGATCCTGCTGCATCTCCTTGAGCAGCACGCTCATGGTCGCCAGCGGCGTACCCAGCTCATGCGCCGCGCCAGCAGCTTGCGTGGCGACGGCGAGTAACTGCTGATCACGCAGGCCTTCTTCACGACGAATAGCCCGCAGCTCTTCCTGCCGACGCAGCTCTTCAGCCATGCGCGCGGCGAAGAACGTAATGACCGCCGCCGCCAGGGCGAAACTCAACCACATGCCGTAGATCTGCAGATTTTCACGGGCCACCGGCAAGGTTTCCAACGGATAGAACCGCGTCAGCATCACGGTGTACAGCGCCAGCGCAATGCCCGACAGAATCACCGAATAACGCCAAGGCAACGTCACCGCCGCGATGGTCAGTGGCACCAGATAATAGGAAACGAAAGGGTTGGTCGAACCGCCGGAGAAATACAGCAGCGCGCTGTGAATCACCAGATCGCAGGCCAGTTGCAGCGCATATTCAAGCTCGGTCACCGGCCACGACGTGCGCAGCCGCACGGCGGTGAACACGCAGAGCAGAATCGAGCATCCCAGCGTCATCGCCAGTTGCACCCACGGCAACGGCAATAATTGCAGCCAGTAGGCCAGGCCCACAGACCCGGCCTGTGCGGCCAGCACCAGGGTGCGGATAAAAGTCAGCCGCCAAAGGTTCTGGCGAGTGGCGGAAGTCAATTGTACGGGGGCGAGCATGAGCTCTCCTGATGAGCGCTCCAGGCGGATCACACGGAGTATAACCAAGGCGCGGGGTCCAGAGGCGAAAGTGCGGCAAACGACCACAGGTCTTGCCGGGCAACAGGGTTAGCGCGCCACAAAAGCACTGCCGCCCTACCAGGCTGATCTGTATCGAAGTTGTAACTGGGCGAACCGGATCATAAAAGTTAGAGTCTGATGGTTCACGCAGGCTTTTCGAACCATCACCTGCGCCCTCATCAAGGAGCTTTCATGCACACATTTCGCCGCAGCGCCGCCCTTCTCGCCCTGACCGTCGGCAGCGTCGCCAGCCTTCCGGCGCTCGCCGCCGATGAGCTGCATTACAACCAGATTTCCCTGCGCGCCGAAGTCAGCCAGGAAGTGGCCCGCGACCAGATGATCGTGACGCTCTACACCGAAGAGCAAAACACCGACCCGGCCAAACTCGCCGCCGCCGTCAGCACCACCATGAACAAGGCAACGGCCCAGGCCAAACAGGTCAAAGACATCACGCTGCGCACGGGCAGCCGCAACAGCTACCCGATCTACGACACCAAGGGCCAGAAAATCACCGGCTGGCGCGAACGCGCCGAACTGCGCCTGGAAAGCACCGACTTCGCCGCCCTGTCCAAACTCACCGGCGAACTGTTGACCGACCTGAAAATGGGCGGCATGGACTTCGCCATCGCCGACCCGACCCGGAAGGCCAGCGAAGACCAACTGCTGAAAGAAGCCGTCACCGCCTTCAAGACCCGCGCTCAACTGGCCACCGACGCCTTGGGCGGCAAGGGCTACAAAATCGTCAACCTGAACCTCAACAGCAACGGCTACCCACAACCGTACCTGCGCGCCCCGATGATGATGAAAGCGGCCGCCATGGATTCCGCGCCGGTCACACCGGAAGTTGAAGCGGGCACCAGCCAGGTCAGCATGACCGCCGATGGCTCGATTGAAGTGTTGATGCAGTGACTTGAATGGGTCTGAGTAGAGAGCCGGCAATCCGTGAAGGGTTGCCGGCTTTTTTGTGCTCGGGATTTGTGGTGAATGATCAAGCTTTCGCGAGCAGGCTCGCTCCCACAGAAAAGCAAAGCAGCGCAGCTGCCCGCGGCGAAGCCGCCCCATTCAACAATGAGCGCAAGCTCGAGTACCGCTCTTGATCCACAGGCGACGTCGGAAGGCTGAGTGGAGGGATTGATCCGGGCGTGGGAGCGCAGCGACCGTACGACGCAGTCGTGCACAGCGAGTGTAGGTGCAGCGAAGCAAACCGGAGCCGCTGCGCCCGGATCAGTCCCGGAGCGAAGGAACCCGAGCCTGCGAGGGCCGAACGCAGGAGCAAGCCTTTTGGGTTACCTTTTTGGCGTTTGAAAAAGGTGACTCGCCGTAAGGGCGAAACCGCCAGCCGCAACACCGCAAAAACGGATATTCACCCAAAAACCAAAGAGCCTGGTCGGCCCAAAGGCCGCCA
>NZ_JABWQP020000071.1 GCF_014268505.2 Pseudomonas khorasanensis | reverse complement strand
AACGGTTCACGCCTCACGTCTCACCAGTTCAGCGCCGGTCGCGAACAACAGCGCCAACAAGGCCTGCTGCTCAGCCAATACCAATACGATGAACAGGGCCGACTTCAAGCGCACAGCGTCAGCCAACGAGACAAACACCTGTTCCAGCGTCGCTACAACTACGACGCCAACGGCAACCTCGCCGGTATCGATGACAGCCGCAAAGGCAACCGCAG
>NZ_JABWQP020000070.1 GCF_014268505.2 Pseudomonas khorasanensis | reverse complement strand
AGCTACGACGCGCTCGGTCGCTTGGTCAACGTCGACGACGGCCACTGGCCGCTCGCTTACAAATATGACCTGCAAGATCGACTCATCGAAGAACACCAAGGCTGGGGCACCCTGCGCTATGAATACGACAGCGTCGGCCAGCTCAAACATTGCCGCCTCCCTGACGGCAGCAAACTTGATTACCGTCATCAGCCTGGCGGCAAGCTGAGCAGCATCGACCTC
>NZ_JABWQP020000007.1 GCF_014268505.2 Pseudomonas khorasanensis | reverse complement strand
GGGAATGCGATCTCATGTAGGAGTTGCGGCACGCTGCGATCTTTTGATCTTTTGATTTTAATGACCCATGAGCCAATGCTGATGTGGCCCGGGCAAGGTCCACAGGCCAAAAAGAATCACCAGCAAACCACCCGCCACCCGCACGCTGCGTTTGCGCAGAATCGCGGTAACGCGTTCAGCCGCCAGCCCGGTAGCCAGCAACACGGGCCAGGTGCCCAGTCCAAACGCAAGCATCAACAGTGCACTGTCCAGCGCATTGCCCTGACTCGCCGCCCACAACAGCGTGCTGTAAACCAGTCCGCACGGCAGCCAGCCCCAGAGGGCGCCGAGCAGCAAGGCGCGGGGTAGGCTCGAAACGGGCAACAAGCGGTTCGCCACTGGCTGAATGTAGCGCCACACACCACGACCCAGACTTTCGATGCGCGTGAGGCCGCTCCACCAGCCCGCCAGATACAAACCCATCGCGATCAACAGCAAACCGGCCAACACCCGCATAAACAGCGCAGCAGGGCTGTTCGCCACCGCCCAGCCGGCCAGACCGATGAGCAATCCTGCCGACGCATAACTGAGAATCCGCCCCAGGTTGTACGCCAGCAACAAGCGAAAGCGCCGGCTGCGCTGCTCCTTGGGAATCGCCAGGGTCAGCGCGCCCATCAAGCCCCCGCACATGCCCAGGCAATGGCCGCCACCGAGCAGGCCCAGAATCAGCGCCGAAACCAGCAGTGGCGCCAGTTCAAGCATGGGGTGGCGCCTTGTCGTCCGGCTTGGCGGCGTTGGCTTCGTCCACCGCTGCGGTGTGGTTCGGATCCTGATCGTCGAACAGGATACTGTGGGCCGGGCCATCGAGGTCGTCGTACTGACCGCTGTCCACCGCCCAGAAGAAGATGTACACGGCGATGGCCACGATCAGCAGTGCAGCGGGGACCATCACATAGAGAGCTGGCATCTGTGCTCCAGGCCGGCGCGGCTCAGGCCGGCAGCGGGCGGGTTTCTGTCAGGGGGCTTGTGGCCGGCGCGCTCGGCAGGCGAGTCAGGCGCAGGGCGTTGAGCACCACGGTCAGCGAACTGATCGACATACCGACCGCGGCCCACACTGGCGTGATCCAGCCAAGGGCGGCGAACGGCAACATGAGGCCATTGTACAGCGCAGCCCACAGCAGGTTCTCGATGATTACCCGGCGCGTGCGCCGCGCCAGCGTGAAGGCCTGCACCAGGGCGTCGAGGCGATTGGACAACAGCACAGCGTCAGCACTGGTTTTCGCCAGATCAGTGGCTGAGCCCATCGCCACGCTGATGTCGGCGGCGGCCAGCACGGGCACGTCGTTGACGCCGTCGCCGAGCATCAATACCTTGCGACCTTCTTTATGGAGCTGTTGCAGCACTTGCAGTTTGTCATCGGGGCGCAACCCGCCCCGGGCCTCGTCGATACCCAGTTCGGCGGCGACACTGGCGACCATCGGCGAACTGTCGCCGGAGAGCAGCAGCGTCCGCCAGCCGCGCGCCTTGCACGCAGCGAGCAAGGCGGGGGCGTCGTCACGCAGGCGATCATCGAGGACGAACCAGGCCAGCGGGCCGTCAGTGTCAGCGAGCAGCAGCCATTGCCCTGCTTCATCGGGCAACGACGGCACTGAGGCGCCACTGAGGGCGCAGGCGAATTCAGCCTGACCGATGCGCAAACGTTGTGCACCGACCACGCCTTCAAGGCCCAGCCCTGGCGTGCTCTGAACGTCTTCGGCTGCGTGCGGTGCGCGACCGAATGCCCGGGCGATCGGGTGTTCCGAACGATTTTCCAGCGCAGCGGCCAGGCTCAGGCATTGATCGCCGTCGAGTGCGCCGAGCGGGCGGATCGAGCGCAGCACCAGACGTCCCTCGGTGAGGGTGCCCGTCTTGTCGAAAATGACCGTGTCGATCTGATTCAGGCCTTCCAGCACATGGCCACGCGTCAGCAATAAGCCGAGTTTGTGCAGCGTGCCGGTGGCAGCGGTCAGGGCCGTTGGCGTCGCCAGCGACAGAGCGCACGGACAGGTCGCCACCAACATGGCGAGGACGATCCAGAACGCCCGCGAGGAATCCAGCTGCCACCACAACAGGCCGATGGCCGCCGCCGCGATCAGCGAGAACAGCAGGAACCATTGCGCGGCGCGGTCGGCGATTTCCGCCAGACGCGGTTTCTCGGCTTGAGCACGATCGAGCAAGCGGACAATCGCCGACAGGCGCGTGTCCGGCCCCAGCGCCTGCACGTGCACAGTCAATGCGCCTTCGACGTTGAGCGTGCCGGCCGTGACTGCGTCGCCCGGCAGGCGCGGTTGCGGCAGGTATTCGCCGGTCAGCAGCGATTCGTCGATGCTCGACTGGCCGTCGATGATCTTGCCGTCCGCCGGCAGAATCGAGCCCGGCGGCACCAGAATCTGCTCGCCCACACGCAATTCACTGAGCAGGATGCGCTCGCTCTGGCCAGTTGCATCCAGGCGCAGGCACGAAGCCGGCAACAGGTTCACCAACTGCGCGGTGGCCGCGGCGGTGCGCTCGCGGGCACGGCGCTCCAGATAACGACCGGCCAGCAGGAACAGCGCGAACATGCCGACCGCGTCGAAATACAACTCGCCGACGCCGGTGATCGATGTCCAGATCCCGGCGATATAGGCACTGCCGATGGCCAGAGATACCGAGACGTCCATGGTCAGATGCCGCGTGCGCAAGTCGCGCATCGCGCCCTTGAAAAACGGCGCACAGCTGTAGAACACGATCGGTGTGGTCAGAAACAGCGCGACCCAGCGCAGAATCGTGTGCAGTTCGGGGCTGAGGTCGATGTTGAATTCCGGCCATGTCGCCATCGTTGCCATCATCGCCTGGAACCACAACAATCCGGCGACACCGAGTTGGCGCAGCGCCAGACGATTCTCGCTGGCCAGTTGCTCGCTCGCGCGATCCGCCTGATACGGGTGGGCGGCGTAGCCGATCTGGCGCAGTTCGGCGAGGATCTGGCTGAGCGGCAACTGCGCGTCCGCCCAGCTGACGTGCAGGCGATGGTTGGACAGGTTCAGTCGAGCCTCGGCCACGGCCGGCAGGGTGCGCAGGTGTTTTTCGATCAGCCAGCCGCAGGCGGCGCAACTGATGCCTTCCATCAACAAAGTGGTTTCGGCCAGATCGCCGTCATGGCGCACGAAGGCTTGCTGCACATCGGCGCGGTCGTACAGCGCCAGCTCATCGACCAGTTGCACCGGCAATGCCTCGGGATTCGCCGAGGCCTCGCTGCGATGCTGGTAGTAGCTTTCCAGCCCGCCGGCAACAATCGCTTCGGCCACGGCCTGGCAACCGGGGCAGCAGAATTCGCGGGACTGCCCGAGTACGACGGCGGTGAAGCGACTGCCCGACGGTACGGGCAGGGCGCAGTGGTAGCAAGGGGTTGGGGTGGTCATCAGGAAAAGTCTATGTCGTCCGCAAGGGCCTCTTCGCGAGCAGGCTCGCTCCCACAGGTATTGTGGACACTGAAGATCCATTGTGGGAGCGAGCCTGCTCGCGAATGCGCAAAGCGCAGGTTTTATTTCTTAAGGTCTTCCGCACCCTGCAGCGGCTCATCGCCCAGCAGCAGGTCCTTGTCATCGCTGACCAGCTCTTCCTCGAACATGCGCCAGATGTGGTCATCCTCGGTGCCGAGCAATTCGACAAAGCGGCGGCCCTCAACCTTGTCGCTCAGTTGGCCGATGTAACGTCCGGTTTCGCTTTCGCTGCGGGTCAGGACGATCTTGCGATCTTTCTCTGGCTGGGTCGGCGAGATCAGGTTCAGTTCCAGAGTTTGCGGCTGGCTGTCGCCATCCAGTCGAAGGTCGACTTCGCCGGTCACGCCATCCAGATGCACCGCCGCGCGCAGTTTCAGGTTCTGCGCGAGCAGTTCACGATCCAGCGAACGGTTGATGCCTTTGCCTGCCTCGTAATAATTGTCGTTGACCAGATTGTCCGGGTTGTTCACCGCGATGGTCACCATGGACAAGGTCAAGGCCACCGAGCAGGCCAGAATCGCGATGATGATCCACGGCCAGAGGTGCTTGTACCAGGGACTTGCGGCGTTTGCAGCGGGCATGTTCAGTTCTCTCAACGGATTTGTGGGCCGATGAATCGGCTCTTGGCTTCAACGTGGACGCTGTCGTCATCGGCATCCTTGAGGATGAACTTCACCTCGTTGGTGCTCGATGGCATTTGTTCCGGGGCGCTCGACAGCTCGACCGGCATGCTGACGATGTCCCCGGCCGCGACCTTGATCTCGCGCTTGCCTTGCAGGCGCAGGTCCGGCAGACCCTCGGCGTGCAGCACGTAAGTGTGGTCGCGCTGATCCTTGTTCATGATCTTCAGGCTGTAGACGTTTTCAATCCGGCCCTCGGCGTTTTCGCGGTACAGCACGCGATCCTTGCTGACGTCGAAACCGACCAGCGAGCGCATGAAGAACGCGGTGACCAACAGGCTGATCATCGCCAGCAGCACCACGGCATAGCCGATCAGGCGCGGCCGCAGTTTATGGGTTTTCTGCCCCGAAAGGTTGTGTTCAGTGGTGTAGCTGATCAGCCCGCGCGGGTATTCCATCTTGTCCATGATGCTGTCGCAGGCGTCGATGCACGCGGCACAGCCGATGCACTCGATCTGCAGGCCGTCGCGGATGTCGATGCCGGTCGGGCAGACCTGTACACACATCGTGCAATCAATGCAGTCGCCCAGACCGAGCGCCTTGTAGTCGACGCCTTTCTTGCGCGGCCCACGGCTTTCGCCACGGCGCGGGTCGTAGGAAACGATCAGCGTGTCCTTGTCGAACATCACGCTCTGGAAACGCGCATACGGACACATGTAAATGCACACCTGCTCACGCAACCAGCCGGCATTGCCGTACGTGGCGAGGGTGAAGAAGCCGACCCAGAAATACGACCAGCCATCGGCCTGACCGGTGAAGAATTCAATCACCAGTTCACGGATCGGCGAGAAGTACCCGACGAACGTCATGCCGGTGACAAATCCGATCAACAGCCACAGCGAGTGCTTGGCCAGCTTGCGCACGAATTTGTTGCCGCTCATCGGCGCCTTGTCGAGCTTGATGCGCTGGTTGCGGTCGCCTTCGGTGACTTTTTCGCACCACATGAAAATCCACGTCCATACGCTCTGCGGGCAGGTATAGCCGCACCAGACGCGACCGGCATACACGGTGATGAAGAACAACCCGAACGCAGCAATGATCAGCAGGCCCGAGAGCAGGATGAAATCCTGTGGCCAGAAGGTGGCGCCAAAGATGAAAAACTTGCGCTCCGGCAGGTTCCACCACACCGCCTGGTGGCCGCCCCAGTTCAGCCACACCGTACCAAAATACAGCAGGAACAGAAGCGCGCCGCCCAGCATCCGCAGGTTGCGGAACAGACCGGTAAAGGCACGGGTGTAGATTTTTTCTCGTGAGGCATAAAGATCGACGCTGTTGCTCGGGTTTTTACCGGGCGGCGTGACGTCGTGTACCGGAATCTGATTGCTCATCATTGCATCCCACGGCAGTGGAAAATGCCTCGGTCGATACGTGCCAACCAAGGTCAAAAAGGGCTGTTGCAGTGGCGCAATGATACGCCTGCAGCTCTGGCTCAAGGGTGCGACCTTTGGTCGCGTTGGGGGAAACCAATTGATGGTGTAGTGACTTGGATCAATTGACTTATGAAGTATGGCCGAACTTTTGGGACAAGCGGATCAGTCAAACGCTTGCCTGGTGAAGATTAATCCACGCTCAACAAAGAAATCGATGTCGTTCTCTGGCATGCGTAACAAGTCGGCGATATTTGCTATTTGCACTGGTGTGCAAGGCACAGGCACCTGCTCAGGGAGTTCGGCGCCTAACCCTTTCTCATCGGTTTTTGTGTTTCGCTTCCTTTGTGCCGGCATTTGTTCTGATCGGTTATCCATCATTGATCTCCTCTGAATTATTGCGGGATTGAAGGTATCCAGTATCGCCTTCACGCGCAAACCGCTTGATGCTTCTGCTCAAACAAAACGGCCCCGCCAATTCCCATTGGCGGGGCCGTCTCGTATTGCTTCAGGCGCAGGCTTTATTCAGCGTCCGCTTCCGGGGCTTTTTCACCGTGAGACAAGCTGTACACATACGCTGCCAACAGGTGAACCTTGTCGTTGCCCTGCAGTTGTTCCTGGGCAGGCATCTGGCCCTGGCGGCCGTAACGGATGGTCTGCTGCAGTTGCGCGAAGCTCGAGCCGTAGATGAATGCGCCCGGGTGCGTCAGGTCAGGTGCGCCCATTGCTGGCGTGCCTTTACCGGCAGGGCCGTGGCAGGCCACGCAGTTGGCGGCAAACAGCTTCTGGCCGTTGACCGGGTCGGCCTTGGCGTCTTCCGGCAGTTTGCGGCCATCCAGGTTGGTCACTACATAGGCAGCGACATCGGCCACGCCTTGCTCGCCGATTACTTCAGCCCACGCAGGCATCACCGCATGACGGCCGCCCATGATGGAGGTCTTGATGGTTTCCGGCTCGCCGCCCCAGCGCCAGTCGGCGTCGGTCAGGTTAGGAAAGCCGTAGGCGCCCTTGGCGTCGGAACCGTGGCACACCGAGCAGTTGGAAGCGAACAGGCGACCGCCCATTTTCAACGCTTGCGGATCCTTGGCGACTTCCTCGATCGGCATCGCTGCGAACTTGGCGAAGATCGGACCGAAGCGCGCTTCCGAACGCGCCATTTCCTTTTCCCATTCGTGCACGCCGGTCCAGCCGGTCTGGCCGTTGGCGAACGCAGTCTGCTTCTCGTTATCGAGGTAGTTATAGCCCGGCAACAGACCTTTCCAGTTGCCCAGGCCCGGGTACAGCACCAGATAGCCCAGGGCGAAAACGATGGTGCCGACGAACAGCATGAACCACCATTTCGGCAGCGGGTTGTCGTACTCCTCGATCCCGTCGAAGGAATGCCCGACCGTCTCGTCCGTCTGTTCGCTGCGCTGGCCCTTGCGGGTCGACAGCAGCAGCCAGGTCAGGGCGAAGATCGTACCGAGACTGAGGACTGTGACGTACAGACTCCAGAATGTAGTCATTCTTTGTTACTCCTAGAAGCTTGCTCGACGTGCTTGATGGCTTCGGGATCATCCGCAAAAGGCAACAAGGTCGCGTCTTCAAACTCCGACTTGCGCTTGGGGCTGAACACCCACAACGCCAGACCGATGAAGGCCACCATCACAACGACGGTGCCCAGGCCACGAATCATCCCGATATCCATTCAGATCACCGTTTGCTTTTGATGATGGTGCCCAGGCCCTGCAGATAGGCCACCAGCGCGTCCATTTCGGTTTTGCCCTTCACGGCATCCTGCGCACCGGCGATGTCTTCGTCGGTGTAAGGGACGCCGAGGGTGCGTAAAACCTCCATTTTCTTGGCAGTTTCCTTGCCGTCGAGCTTGTTTTCCACGAGGAACGGGTACGCCGGCATCTTCGACTCAGGCACCACGTTGCGCGGGTTGTACAGGTGCGCACGTTGCCAGTCATCGGAGTAACGACCGCCCACACGGGCCAGGTCCGGGCCGGTACGTTTGGAACCCCACAGGAACGGGTGATCCCAGACACTTTCACCGGCAACCGAATAGTGGCCATAGCGTTCGGTTTCAGCGCGGAACGGGCGGATCATCTGCGAGTGGCAGCCGACACAACCGTTGGCGATGTAGACGTCGCGGCCTTCCAGTTCCAGCGCCGTGCGCGGCTTCATGCCTTCGACCGGCTTGTTGGTGACGTCCTGGAAGAACAGCGGAACGATTTGGGTCAGGCCACCGACGCTGACGGCGATGACCATGAAGAAGGCCAGCAGGCCAATATTCTTCTCGACAGCTTCATGCTTCATCAGTGAGCTCCAACGACGGCAATCTTGGCGGCGGCTTCGGCTTCCACCGGATCCGACGCACGTACGGTGCGATAGACGTTGTAAGCCATCAGCAGCATGCCGCTGGCAAAGAACGCACCGCCCAGCGCTCGGACGATGAAGCCCGGGTGGCTGGCCTGCAGCGCTTCAACGAACGAGTAGGTGAGGGTGCCGTCATCGTTGATAGCACGCCACATCAGGCCTTGAGTGATGCCGTTGACCCACATCGAAGCGATGTAGAGCACGGTGCCGATGGTCGCGAGCCAGAAGTGCGCATTGATCAGACCGGTGCTGTGCATCTGCGCACGGCCGAACAGTTTCGGGATCATGTGGTAGATCGCGCCGATCGAAATCATCGCTACCCAGCCGAGCGCGCCGGCGTGAACGTGGCCGATGGTCCAGTCGGTGTAGTGCGAGAGCGAGTTGACGGTCTTGATCGCCATCATCGGACCTTCGAAGGTCGACATGCCGTAGAACGCCAGCGACACCACGAGGAAACGCAGGATCGGGTCGGTGCGCAATTTATGCCAGGCGCCCGAGAGGGTCATCATGCCGTTGATCATGCCGCCCCAGCTTGGCGCCAGCAGGATGATCGACATGGCCATGCCCAGCGACTGCGCCCAGTCCGGCAGGGCGGTGTAGTGCAGGTGGTGCGGGCCGGCCCAGATGTACAGGGTGATCAGCGCCCAGAAGTGCACGATCGACAGGCGATAGGAGTAGATCGGGCGTTCGGCCTGTTTCGGCACGAAGTAGTACATCATCCCGAGGAAACCGGTGGTCAGGAAGAAGCCCACGGCGTTGTGGCCGTACCACCACTGGATCATCGCGTCGGTGGCGCCCGAGTAAGCCGAATACGACTTGAACAGGCTGACCGGCAGTGACATGTGGTTGACGATGTGCAGCATCGCGGTCACGACGATGAACGCACCGTAGAACCAGTTGCCGACATAGATGTGCTTGGTTTTGCGCTTGGTGATGGTGCCGAAGAACACCAGACCGTAGGTGACCCAGACAATGGCCAGCAAAATGGCGATCGGCCATTCCAGTTCCGCGTATTCCTTGGTGGTCGTGTAGCCCAGCGGCAAGGTAATGATCGCGCCGACGATGACCGCTTGCCATCCCCAGAAGGTGAAGGCGGCGAGGCTGTCGGAAATCAGTCGCGTCTGGCAGGTTCGCTGCACGACATAGTAGGAAGTGGCAAAGAGTGCACAACCACCGAAGGCGAAAATCACCAGGTTTGTGTGCAACGGGCGCAGGCGTCCAAAGCTCGTCCACGGCAGACCGAAGTTCAGTTCCGGCCAGACCAGTTGCGAGGCGATGAAAACACCGAGCCCCATGCCAAGGATCCCCCAGACCACCGTCATGATGGCGAACTGGCGGACTACCTTATAGTTATAAGCAGTCGGACTGATTGCTGTGCTCATTCTAAGGTTCCACGGTTTGGGTATTTTTATAGGGATAAAATCGGCCGCAAGTATGTAGAAAGCAGGGGGTCATTGCAACGCGCCATGACCGGGGTCAATGCTTTCCAACGCTGATTCTGCGGCCTTTCCATGCGCCGCGTAGGGGCAAATCAGGCGTGCTGAAAACCATTCCCGCGCGCCGTCGATCACATTGGTCGCGCGCGTTGCCGAGCGAGCGAATTTGCTGGCCTTCTGCAACCTGCGAACGGCGATGCGCGCGCTGGCCGGTGTCTACCGGCATCTGCAGCCTTTTTGCCGCTGGACTGCTTTGGCGCAGCGCTCTGAATGGGGCTTGAAAACCCCAACGGATCGGCTCGCTTAAACGAAGCGTAGACCTGAATCAGGCGAACCGAAAGGAGGAACTGATGGGGGTGCGACAATGGGTCGCAACTGGGGAGGGAACTGCCGCATCCGGACGGACGCGGCAAAAGTGCAGATAAAGTCAGTGCTTATTGTCTTCAGCTTGAAGATTTTGTGTATTCAATCCATGAGACAGGCTGTACACATAAGCGGCCAGAAGTTGCACCTTGTCGTTACCCAGCAGCTCATTTTGGGCAGGCATATGGCCCTGGCGACCATGACGGATGGTCTGCTCCAGCTGAGTCAGGCTGGTGCCGTAAATGAAACCGGCCGGATGCGTCAGGTTGGGCGCGCCCATGGCTTCGGTGCCATGGCCGGTTGCGCCATGGCAGGCCACGCAAGTGCTGTTGAACGCTTGTTGCCCGGCTTGCAGATCGGCCTTGCTGTCGGCCGGCAAGGGCAGGCCGGCCAGTTCGTGGCGCACATAAGCCGCAACGTTTTTTACCCCGGCTTCGCCGAGCACTTCGCCCCACGCCGGCATCGCCGCCATTCGCCCGCCCATGATCGTGGTCTTGATGGTCTCGGCATCGCCACCCCAACGCCAGTCGCTGTCGGCCAGGTTAGGGAAACCGAACGCGCCTTTTGCATCCGAGCCATGGCACACCGAGCAGTTGGAGGCGAACAAGCGGCCGCCCATCTTCAGCGCCTGCGGATCTTTCGCCACTTCCTCCAGCGGCATCGCGGCAAATTTGGCGAAGATCGGGCCGAACCGGGCGTCGGCCTTGTTCATTTCCTTTTCCCACTCATGCACGCCGGTCCAACCATCCTCGTAGCCCGGCAGGATACCTTTCCAGTTGCCCAGGCCGGGATACAGAATCAGATAGCCCACCGCGAACACCAGCGTGCCGGCGAACAGCATGAACCACCACTGCGGCAGCGGGTTGTCGTACTCCTCAATGCCGTCGAAGCTGTGGCCCATGGTCTGGTCGACGCTGCCCTTGGTCTCGCCCCGGCGAGTGCCGATCAGCAACCACGTCAGGCCGATCAGGCTGCCGAGGGTCAGTACGCAGATCCACGTACTCCAGAAGGTGGTCATGGCCGGGTACTCCTTGTTTCAGGGGCGGAAATTGTTTCGGGTCGGGGTTCGTCGGCAAACGGCAGCAGGCGCGCTTCGGCGAATTCCGGTGTGCGCTTGCGGCTGAACACCCACAGGGTCAAACCGACAAAGGCGACGAACACCACGACGGTGCCGAGGCCGCGGATCAGGCCTGCACTCAGATCAATGTCCATAGCTCACCTCTTGCTCTTGATCGCAGTGCCGAGCACTTGCAGGTAGGAGACGAGGGCGTCCATTTCGGTCTTGCCCTTGAGGCTGGCCACCGCGCCGCTGATGTCGTCGTCGGTGTACGGCACGCCGAGGGTGCGCATGGTTTTGAGCTTGGTTTCCGTGTGGCTGCTGTCGACCGCTTTTGTGACCAGCCACGGGTAGGCCGGCATTTTCGACTCGGGCACCACGTTGCGCGGGTTGTATAAATGCGCGCGATGCCAGTCATCCGAGTAACGCGCGCCAACGCGGGCCAGGTCCGGCCCGGTGCGTTTCGAGCCCCAGAGGAACGGGTGATCCCAGACGCTTTCCCCGGCCACCGAATAGTGCCCGTAGCGCTCGGTTTCGGCGCGGAACGGACGGATCATCTGCGAGTGGCAACCGACGCAGCCTTCGCGGATATAAATGTCGCGACCTTCCAGTTGCAGCGCGGTGTAGGGCTTCATGCCTTCCACCGGTTTGTTGGTGACATCCTGGAAGAACAGCGGGACGATCTGAGTCAGGCCGCCGATGCTCACGGCAAACACCATCAACAACATCAGCAGGCCGACGTTCTTTTCAATTGTTTCGTGTTTCATGGCGAACTCCTCAGGCCATCTGCGCGGCGGCAACGACTTCGGCAGGCTGCGAAGCCCGCACGGTGCGCCAGGTGTTGTAAGCCATCAGCAGCATGCCGCTGAGGAAAATCGCCCCGCCGATCAGCCGCACGACGAAGCCCGGGTGGCTGGCCACCAGGGTTTCGACGAAGGAATAAGTCAGCGTGCCGTCCTCGTTCACCGCCCGCCACATCAGGCCCTGGGCAATGCCGTTGACCCACATCGAGGCGATATAGAGCACGGTGCCGATGGTCGCGAGCCAGAAATGCGCGTTGATCAGGCCAATGCTGTGCATTTGCTCTCTGCCGAACACTTTAGGGATCATGTGGTACAGCGCGCCGATGGAAATCATCGCCACCCAGCCGAGTGCGCCGGCATGAACGTGGCCGATGGTCCAGTCGGTGTAGTGGGAGAGGGCGTTGACGGTTTTGATCGCCATCATCGGACCTTCGAAGGTCGACATGCCGTAGAACGCCAGCGAGACCACGAGGAAGCGCAGGATCGGGTCGCTGCGCAATTTATGCCAGGCGCCCGAGAGGGTCATCATGCCGTTGATCATGCCGCCCCAGCTCGGCGCCAGCAGAATCAGCGACATCACCATGCCCAGCGACTGCGCCCAGTCCGGCAGCGCGGTGTAGTGCAAGTGATGCGGGCCGGCCCAGATGTACAGGGTGATCAGGGCCCAGAAGTGCACGATCGACAGGCGATACGAATACACCGGACGCTCGGCCTGTTTCGGCACGAAGTAATACATCATCCCGAGGAACCCGGCGGTGAGGAAAAAGCCCACGGCGTTGTGGCCGTACCACCACTGCACCATCGCGTCGGTTGCACCGGCATACACAGAGTACGACTTGGTGAGACTCACCGGCAGCTCAAGGTTATTGACGATGTGCAGAATCGCCACGGTGATGATGAAACCGCCGAAGAACCAATTGCCCACGTAGATGTGTCTGGTCTTGCGCTGCATGATCGTGCCGAAGAACACGATCGCATAGGCGACCCAGACGATGGTGATCAGGATATCGATCGGCCATTCAAGTTCGGCATATTCCTTGGAACTGGTGTAACCCAAAGGCAGGCTGATCGCCGCCAGCAGGATGACCAACTGCCAGCCCCAGAAGCAGAACGCAGCGATTTTTGGCGCGAACAATCGGGTCTGGCAGGTGCGCTGCACTGAATAAAACGAGCTCGCAAACAGCGCACAACCACCGAAGGCGAAGATCACCGCGTTGGTGTGCAGCGGGCGCAGACGGCCGAAACTGGTCCAGGGCAAATCGAAATTGAGCTGCGGCCAGACCAATTGAGCCGCGAGAAAAACCCCGAGCCCCATGCCGACGATGCCCCACACCACCGTCATAATGGCGAATTGGCGGACCACCTTGTAGTTGTAGGCGGTACTGATAGAAGTGTTCATGGTTCCCCATCCACGGTTCAGCCGAAGTGAGCGCGCGCAAAGACGCTGCGAATCCTTCGTCTGGAGTTATAGGCAGACTAAAAGCGAGGCAAGCATGGACAAACAGCACAAGGCCAGTATTGACGGGGATCAATGGGCGCAGTGTGTGCTCGATCATGGATGGCTTTGGGATGCCGCCGTGGGTAAGGCTTCGGCGACGTTGATCCTGGCGCACGGGGCGGGGGCGCCGATGGACAGCGACTGGATGAACGACATGGCTGGGCGCCTTGCCGGGCTTGGGGTCAACGTGTTGCGGTTTGAGTTTCCATATATGGCGCAGCGGCGCGTGGATGGGGTTAAGCGTCCGCCGAATCCTGCTCCGAAACTGTTGGATTGCTGGCGGGAGGTGTTTGCTGTTGTGCGGCGTCATGTCGCTGGGGTTTTGGCTGTTGGCGGGAAGTCGATGGGGGGGCGGATGGCCAGTCTCTTGGCGGACGAGTTGGGAGCTGATGCGTTGGTGTGTCTGGGGTATCCGTTTTATGCGGTGGGGAAACCGCAGAAGCCTCGGGTTGAGCATTTGGCTTCTTTGCGTACGCGGACGTTGGTTGTGCAGGGGGAGCGGGATGCGCTGGGCAATCGTGAGGCGGTTGGGGGGTATTCGTTAGCGCCGGGTATTGAGGTGTTTTGGTTGGGGGCGGGGGATCATGATTTGAAGCCGTTGAAGGTGTCGGGGTTTACGCATGAACAGCATTTGGCTAGCGCCGCGCAGAAAGTAGCGAAGTTTCTTCGGTAATGTTTGGGGGTATATCCGTTGCTGCGGTAACGGCTGCTTAGGGTTTCGCCCTTACGGCGACTCAGTTTTTTTTCAAACGCCTAAAA
This sequence comes from Pseudomonas khorasanensis, assembly GCF_014268505.2. Classification (GTDB taxonomy): domain Bacteria; phylum Pseudomonadota; class Gammaproteobacteria; order Pseudomonadales; family Pseudomonadaceae; genus Aquipseudomonas; species Aquipseudomonas khorasanensis. The sequence continues at coordinate 216,568 of NZ_JABWQP020000007.1, read as the reverse complement.
AAAGTAAGCAAAAAAACGCTTGCTCCTACGTGCGGCCCGCTCGCTGGGGCTCGGGGTGCCTTCGCTGCGGGATCGATCCGGGCGCAGCGGCTCCGGTTGGCTTCGCTGCACCTACACTCGCTGTGTTTGGCTGCGCCAAACGGTCGCTACGCTCCCACGCCCGGATCCATCCCTCACTCAGCCTTCCGACGTCGCCGGTGGATCAAGATCAAAAGCGGTACTCGAGCTAACGCTCATTGTTGAGTGGTGCGGCTTCGCCGCGGGCAGCTGCGCTGCTTTGCTTTTGTGTGGGAGCGAGCCTGCTCGCGAAGGCGGCCTGACAGCCGACCTGATTTTTCCTGATGTAAACCGCGCCCCTTGTAGGAGTGAGCCTGCTCGCGATGGCGGCCTCCCAGTCGCCCAATCTCTGCCGTTTGGACCAAATCCCTGTGGGAGCTGGCTTGCCAGCGATGGCGGCCTCCCAGTCGACCAATCTCTCACTGACGTACTCGGTCCAAATGTGGGAGCGAGCCTGCTCGCGAAAGCTCTCTTCCAGACGAACTCAAACCACCTGACTGTCAGAGGCAATCCCTGCCCTTAAACATCATCAAATACCCACGTTTAAACTACACGATCCGTTACGCCATCCCGGCTACAACTCCTTGCGCCATTGCCTACGCGTACGCCAGAATCCGCCGGCTTACACGGCTATGAGGTTGGCTATATCGTTTCTCGGTCACTGACACAAAGCAGTGATCGGGTTTGGTAGCCCGTCTCTAAGCGTCATGACGCCATATGCAGTCTCTGTAGAGACTCGATTTATGGTGGCCATGCGTGGGGCTCCTTCGGGAGCGCCGGGTTTCCTGCTTAGACCGGTCTACCAACCTGCGTATGGTCGCCACCCTCGTTTGGTAGCGAGAGTGATGACTCCTCATTTTCTAAGTAGGAGCTTCATCTATGTTCAAAGTAACCCCAAACCCGCCAACCCCACACGACCGCGCACTAGACCCGCAAAAAGTCCAGGAAGCCACCGACCGCGCCCTCGACTACTACCTCAAACCCGAAGACTTGGCAGCCCCGCCAAGTTCGCCAAAATATCGCCCCGTCTATGTCGTCAACCCCTCGCTGGATGACGAAACCCTGTTGGTCGAAGCCTGCGAGTCGCTTTCATACGCACATGCCATGGCCGGTAACATCGCCAATTCAATAGGCGGCCCGGAACGCAAACCACTGCTGGCGCTGCAACAGGTGATCATGCTTAACGAACTGTTGGTCAATCGGTTGTTGAATAAGCTGAAGTTGCCTCAATAATTTCGCTGGCTGTTATGGCCTCATCGCGAGCAGGCTCGCTCCCGCAGTGGATTGTCGTCGGATACAAAACTGTAATCCTGCCGGACACCGTCAATTTCAGCAGGCAACAAAAAACCCGGAAGCTCTCGCCCTCCGGGTTTTTTGTTGCCGCCAGAACCGTCAGCGATTGAACCGCGCCACCAACGAATATTGCGTGTTGGCCGTCTTGGTCAGTTCTTCGCTCAGCAATGCCGAGCTATGCGCCTGCTCGGAGGTCTGATCCGCCAGTTCCGAGATGTTGCTGATGTTGCGGCTGATTTCTTCAGCCACGGCACTTTGCTCTTCGGTAGCGGCGGCGATCTGGGTGGTCATGTCGGTGATGTTGGCCACCGCTTCGCTGATGCCGACCAGTGCCTGATCCGCTTCCAGTACCCGCGCCACGCCTTCTTCGGCCTGGCGATGTCCGGCTTCCATGGTCTGCACGGCGCTGGACGCGGTCTGTTGCAACTTGGCGATCAGGGCATGGATCTGCCCGGTGGATTCGCTGGTGCGTTGCGCCAGTTGGCGTACTTCATCAGCCACGACGGCGAAACCACGGCCCATCTCGCCGGCACGGGCCGCTTCGATGGCAGCGTTGAGCGCGAGCAGGTTGGTCTGGTCGGCGATGCCTTTGATCACGTCGACCACACCGCCGATTTCATCGCTGTCCTTAGCCAGTTGGGTGACGGTCAGGCCGGTTTCACCGACGACCACGGACAGGCGCTGAATGGCTTCGCGGGTTTCGCCGGCGATGTCGCGGCCGCGACCGGTCAGGCGATTGGCTTCCTGCGTGGCGTCGGCGGTGCGCTGCACGTGGCTGGCGACTTCCTGAGTGGTGGCGGCCATCTGGTTGACGGCGGTGGCGACCTGTTCGGTTTCCACGCGCTGACGCTCCAGACCGGTCGAGCTGTTGTGCGCCAGGGCGTCGGACTGCTTGGCCTGATCGGTGAGGTGCTCGGCGGTGTCCTGCAGACGGGTCAGGCAGGTTTTCAGGCGGGCTTCCTGACTGAGGATCGACATTTCCAGACGCGCCTGGGGACCGCGGCTGTCGGTGTACATCTGCGCGATCAGCGGGTCAGAGGTGGTCTGCTCGGCCAGACGCAGCAGGCGTTTGAGCCCGCGTTGCTGCCATTGCAGGCCCATCAGGCCCAGCGGCACCGACAGGCCGGCCGCGAGGGCGAAGCCCCATTGCGAGGTCAGCGTCGCGCCGATCATGAAACCCAACTGGCTGACCAGAATGAACGGCAACCAGTCCTGCAGGATCGGCAGCCATTTATCGGTCGACGGAATGGCTGACTTGCCCTGGTTGATGCGTTGATAGAGCGCTTCGGCACGGCGGATCTGTTCGGCGGTGGGCTTGACCCGCACCGATTCGTAACCGGTCACCTGACTGCCTTCGAATATCGGTGTGACGTAGGCGTTAACCCAGTAGTGGTCACCGGATTTACAGCGATTCTTGACAATGCCCATCCATGGCAAGCCTTGTTTCAGCGTGCTCCACATGTGCGCGAACACCGCAGACGGCACGTCGGGATGACGGACCAGATTGTGCGGGGCACGGATCAGCTCTTCACGCGAAAACCCGCTGATGTCGACGAAATCGTCGTTGCAGTAGGTGATCACGCCCTTGGCGTCGGTCGTGGAAATCAACCGCTGCTGAGCCGGAAAAGTCCGTTCGCGTTGTGTGATGGGCTGGTTGTTACGCATGATGTTCAATCCGCAAGGCTTTGAAAGGTTGTCGGCGCTGACAGGTTTTTATTGAAGTTTTTTTTCAGAATTAAGTACCGCGTCGCAGAACGGCACTTGCGTCAAATGGCCAGCATCGGATAGGTGAACAGGCCGAAATGCAGCAGGTTCAGGCCGAAATGCGTGGCGATCGCCGCGCCCAGTCCGCCGAAACGATAGGCCAGACCATAGCCGACCCCCGCCAGTCCTGCCAGCAACACCCAGGTCCAGCCAGCCCCGGCATGTACCAGCCCAAACAACAGCGAAGCCGACAGCAGTGCGAGGTTTTCGCCATAGCGCAGATGCTTGAGGCGACGGCTCAGCCCACCCTGTATATAGCCGCGAAACAGCGCTTCCTCGACCAGCGTCACCAGCAGCAGATTGTTCAGCAGCCACAGCCACGCCTGATCCGGCCACTTCGGCGCCCAGGCGATCACGCCGAGTAACACTGCACCGCCGAGCGCGACAATTGCGCACAGCGTCAGGGCGAGCGCGGTGGAATAAACAGTCAGGCGCAACGAGCGCCGCGCGACGATCCACGGGCAAACCAGCAATAGCCAAAAGCCGATCAGCGGTTTGTCGAGATTGAGGTACATCGCGAACGGCACGGCGTTGTCGGTGAACCGTTGCGGGTTGATGGCCCGTCCGTTGGCGAACCCCGGCAGCCAGTGCAACGCCAGCGCCAGGGCCAGCACGATGAACAGGCCATGGCCGAGCCAGCGCGCGACCGGTACCTGTTGCTGGCGAACGGCAAAAGCGGCGAATGCTAAAAGCCCGACAGAGATCAGTGCCAGCCAGCCGAGTTGGCCGTAACTCAGGGCCAGTCCGTAACCGAGGCCGAGCAGCGCAAGATAGAGCCAGGGCAGCGCCTTCATCGAAAGTCCTTGTGGGGATGTCTGGAAGGGGCTTTCTACACGGACGAAGGGGTGGGGACAAGTGAAGGGAGTGAGAAGCGCGGCGGATAATTTTAGAGCGACCCGTAGGGGCTGCCGAAGGCTGCGATCTTGAGGCTCTGGGACGCGGAGCGTCCCCGGCTGCATTCCCACGCAGAGCGTGGGAACGATCAGATCAAAAGATCGTCCGATCGCGGCCCGAGCCTTCGGCAGCTCCTACAGGGGGGGGTGTATGTTTGGGAGATCAGCGCAGGTTCAGTCGGGCCGCCGCGCGCTCGGTAATCTCGGTGCGCAATCTCAACGAAGGCGCCGCGCGCAACCGCGCTTCATCCACAATTGCGCTCGGTGCCACGTCCGGGCTGCCGGCATTGAACGGCGGCGCCGGTGCATATTCCAGCTGCAACTGGACCAGTTGCGCTGTGTCGGCATCGACCAGTTCTGCCGCCAGTACCAAGGCAAAATCGATCCCTGCAGTAATTCCGCCACCGGTAAACAGTTTGCCGTCACGCACCACCCGATCTTTCACCGCAATCGCGCCGAGTGTCGGGAGCAAGTCGTGATAGGCCCAGTGCGTGGTCGCGCGTTTGCCCTTCAGCAAACCGGCCGCGCCTAGCACCAGCGAGCCGGTGCACACCGAGGTCACATAACGTGCCTGGGCGGCCTGGCGCTTGATGAAGTCCAGCGTCTGTTCATCCTCCATCAACGGCCCAACGCCACCGCCGCCAGGCACGCAGATGACGTCCAGATCCGGGCAATCTTCGAACGTGGTAGTCGGTTTCAGCAGCAGGCCAGTGCTGGACGTTACCGGCACCAGGTCCTTCCAGATCAGATGCACCTGCACACCCGGCAGCGAGGCGAGCACGTCATAGGGGCCGGTCAGGTCCAGTTGTTGAATCTGTGGAAACAACAGAAAACCGATCTGCAGCGTCATGGTTTTTGCTCCGTTAAAAGAAGTGGACGACTGCACTGTAGGCGCGTAGGTTCTGGCGCATACGCCAATCACCCCACGAATTACGCCAAATGCCCAAAGCCATACATATCCTCGCGTTTGCCAACATGCAGATCCTCGACGTTACAGGGCCGTTGCAGGTGTTCGCCTCGGCCAATGATCTCGCCCGTCAGCGAGGGTTGCCGGTGCCTTATGCGCCGAGCGTGATTGCCAGCGGCGGCGGGGCGGTGATGTCGTCGGCGGGGCTGGCGGTGCTGGCCGAACCCTTGCCACAAACGCCCAGCGACACGTTGATCATCGCTGGTGGCTGGGGCATTTATCCGGCATCGGAAGATGAGCAACTGGTGGATTGGGTGCGCGAACACGCGAGCGGGTGCCGGCGGGTGGCTTCGGTGTGCACCGGTGCGTTTCTGCTCGCGGCCAGCGGGTGGCTCGACGGCCGCCGCGTGGTGACGCACTGGACGCGCTGCGAGCAATTGGCCCGGCAACATCCCAATCTCCATGTCGAAGCCAATCCGATTTTCATCAACGACGGCCCGGTGTGGACGTCGGCGGGCGTGACCGCCGGTATTGACCTGGCGCTGGCGATGGTCGAGGAGGACTTGGGCAGCGAGATTGCCCTGGACGTCGCCCGGCACCTGGTAGTGTTCCTGAAACGCCCGGGCGGGCAGTCGCAATTCAGCGTGACGCTGTCGTTGCAAAATCAGGGCAACCGCTTTGATGAACTCCACGCCTGGATCGCCGAAAACCTGACCTGCGACCTCGGCGTCCCGACCCTGGCCGAACAGGCCGGCATGAGCGAACGCAGCTTCATTCGCCATTACCGCGCCGACACCGGCCAGACCCCGGCGCGGGCGATCGAATTGATTCGCGTCGAAACCGCAAGGCGCTTGCTCAGCGATACCGGCCTGCCGGTCAAACGCATCGCTGCCAACTGCGGCTTTGGCAGTGAAGAGACGCTGCGGCGCAGTTTTCTACGCGCGATCGGGGTGACGCCGCAAGCTTATCGGGAGCGCTTTTCGGTCAGCGAGACAACAGGTCCAATAGTGCCTTGAGGGTTTCCTGCGGCGCTTCCTCGGCAATGTTGTGCCCGACACCAGCCAATACGCGCCGCTCATAAAAGCCGCTGAACTGCTCGGCATCTTCGTCGACCAGCGAAGCAGGGCCCACACCATCATCGGCGCCGCACAATGATATGGTCGGCACACTGATTACCGGCTGTTTGGCCACTGCCTCTTCCATCCACTCCAGTGCCGGATCGCCTGAGGCATACCCGAAGCGGTGCCGGTAGGAATGAATCACCACATCAACGAAATCAGGATTATCAAAAGCGGCAGCGGTCAGCGAGTAGCGTTCGTCTTTTCTCGCCCATGTCGGCGACCACAGTCGCCAGAGCAACTGGCACAACTCCCGGCGATTTTGCCTCAGACCCTCGACTCCACGTGGGGTGTGGAAGTAGTACTGATACCAAAGCCGATGCTCGGTTTCCGGGTCCGAAGGCTGAAACGAATTCGGGATGTCTTGCAAATTGTAGCCATCGCCGCTGACCAACCCGCGCACCCGCTCCGGGAATAACGCCGCGACAATGCACGCTGCCCGACCGCCCCAGTCATAGCCGCAGAGCGTCGCCTGTTCGATCCCCAGCGCACCCATCAGATCGAGCAGATCCTGCGCCATGGCGGCTTGCTGGCCCGAGCGCAGGGTTTGCGCACTGTTGAACCGGGTCGGTCCATAACCGCGCAAGTACGGCACGATGACGCGGTAGCCCTGAGCGGCAAGCGCTGGCGCGACTTCGTCAAAGGCGCGCGGGGAGTAGGGGAAACCGTGGAGCAGAATCACCGGGGCGCCGTTGTCGGGCCCATGGTATTCGTAGGCGATGGTCAGCGTCGGGGTGAGCGCGAACTTGATCATGACTGGCCACTCCGTATAAACGCATTCAAAACCCTGGACCTGCGAACAGGCTGCACGGCTCAACTCAGCCGACGAGGCGCATGCCAACGACGGGCACTAAGCCTCAGCTTCCGCCACCTGATTGAAATACTTCGTCCGATCCGGCGTAAACGTCACCTTCATCTTCGTCCGCGAGCAGGTGAGTGAACGCTCTTCACCGAGGTCGATATCCAGATCCTCACCGCGTAATCCCTGCCACTGCGCCAGATATTTCAGCGAGCCGTATTTCTCGTTTTTCTTCAGGCTGCGACTGACGCCACCTTTCCAGCCAAGCACCGGCAGCTCACCGGCCTGGCATTGGCGGGCGAGTTCGGGAAAGCGTTCGGCGCGCTGGCGGCCGATTTCCCAGCATTTGATCAGGCCTTTGTCGGCGGCTTCCCAGAGCTGGGTGCGGGTCAGCCCGGTGCGAAGAGGAGAGTCGATGCTGCGCTGGACGTGGTGAGGCATTCTGGTTCCTTGAATTCGGGTGGGGTTGGACAGCTCCGCTGTGCCCGTTGCGTTGGATGGTAGGTGTGGATGTAACGGCTGGCAACAAGGTATTTCGGGGTGTGACTGCAAGTTGCAGGGGGAGGATAGTCCAAGGGATGTTGAGGCGGTGTAATCCCCATGAGACGCGCGTTTTGTGGCGAGGGAGCTTGCTCCCGCTCGGCTGCGCAGCAGGCGCAAAGTCAGGCAATGCGGTCCCTCTGGACGGATGGAGACGCAGGGTTTGGGGCCGCTTCGCGACCCAGCGGGAGCAAGCTCCCTCGCCACAAAGGGAATTTTTCTGCTGATGGCTGCGTAGGACTTGGCCTGGTAAAGCGCAGTTTTGTGGAATATGTCCTACAGACAGTGGCGAGATTTACGGCTGCCAGGAACTCTTTTCCCCACTCAACTTGCGATCCAGAAAGCTCGCCGCACTGATCAACGCCAGATGCGTCAGCGCTTGCGGCGTGTTGCCCAGATGTCGCCCGTGGCTATCAAATTCCTCGGCATACAAGCCCAGCGGGTTGGCGTACCTCAGCAGTTGCTCGAATTCCAGGTGCGCTTTTTCCACCTGTCCGGCGCGCGCGAGGCATTCGACGTACCAGAACGAGCACGCCGCGAATGCGCCTTCGGTACCAGCCAACCCGTCGATATTGCCTTCCTCGTTGCGATAGCGGTAAACCATGCCGTCGCGCACCAGGTTTTTTTCAATCGCTTCGAGGGTCGACAGCCAGCGCGGGTCCTTGGCGCTGACGAATCGCACCAGTGGCATCAACAGCATCGAACCGTCCAGCGCGGTGCCGCCCTGGTACTGGACGAAGTGCCCGCGTTCTTCATCCCAGAAGTTGTCCCAGATATCGGTGTAAATCGCTTGCCGGGTCTGATCCCAGCGCGCGAACGGCGCGGGCAGCGAGCGTTTGGAGGCCAGACGAATCGCCCGGTCCAGCGCCACCCAGCACATCAGCCGCGAGTGCAGGAAATGATGGGTTTCGCCGCGCATTTCCCAGATGCCGACATCTTCGGTCTGCCAGGTCTCACAGACCTGATCGACCACTTCGCCGACGTGTCGCCAGCCTTCATGGGAAATCGCGTCGCCGTACTTGTTGACCAGGTACACCGCGTCCATCAACTCGCCGAAGATATCCAGCTGAATTTGGTCATAGGCGCCATTGCCGATGCGCACCGGTTTCGCTCCGCCGTGGCCGGACAGGTGCGTCAGCTCGGTTTCCGGCAGTTCCTGCTGGCCGTCGATGGCATAGAGGATGTTGAGTTTCATCGGTTTGCCGCTGCAATCGCTGACCCGTCCGCGCAGCCATTGCATGTAGTGGTTGGCCTCATCCACGAAGCCCAGGCGCATGAACGCGTACACCGTGAATGACGCATCGCGGATCCACGTATAGCGGTAATCCCAGTTGCGCTCGCCGCCGGGTGTTTCCGGCAGGCCGAAGGTGGCGGCGGCGAGGATTGCGCCGTGTCGGCGCGAAGTCAGCAGTTTGAGGGCGAGGGCGGAGCGGTTGACCATTTCTCGCCAGCGTCCGCGGTAATTGGACTGGCCGATCCAGCCGCGCCAGAACGTCAAGGTGCGCTGCAGGCACAGCTCGGCGGCGCCTTCAGCGAAGCGCGAATCGTCGATGCCGCCGAGCATGAACGCGGCGGTCTGGTTTTCTTTGAGGGTGAATTGCGCGACTGCCGCCTGCGCGTCGATCCGCAATGTCTGATCCGAAGCAAGGCGGATTGACGGCTGATCGGCAGCGCTGAACGTCACGTTCTGTTCGTCCATCGCTGCCCGGGTTTCAGCGCGGCCGTAGTCATGACGCACCGCGCAACGCAAGTTGAACGTGGCCGAGCCGCTGACCACTCGCACGCGGCGCATCAGCAGCGGCAGGGCGTCCACATCGTCACCGATGGGTAACAGATCGGTGATTTCCACCACTGCGTGTTCACTCAGCCAGCGCGTCTGCAAGACGTTGGTGTCGGGCAGATAAATCTGCTCACGGCGCGCATCGGGAAGGTCTGGTGCGAGCTGGAAAATACCTGCGTCAGGCGTGTCGAGCAGCGAACAGAAAATCGTCGGGCTGTCGAACTCCGGCCAGCAGAAAAAATCCACGCTGCCCTTGTCGTTGACCAGCGCCGCGCTGCGCATGTCGCCGATGATGCCGTGAGCACCAATGGCGCTTTGTCGTTCCGTTGAATGCTCAGCCATTGCCGCGAAACTCCGGGTAGAGACTCATGCCGCCGTCGATGAACAAGGTGGTGCCGACGATGTAGTCAGAAAGGTCCGAGGCCAGAAAGACCACCGCGTTGGCAACATCCTCGACGTCGCCGATACGGCCGTAGGGAATCAGCTCGAGCAGTTTCTGTTCAGCATCGCCCTGGGTCGCTTCGCTGTTGATGGCGGTGCGAATCGCCCCCGGGGCAATGCCGTTGATGCGAATGCGCTGGTGGCTGACTTCTTGTGCGAGGGTCTGCATCAGTTGGTCGACGCCACCCTTGGAGGCGGCGTAATTGACGTGCCCTGCCCACGGAATGCGTTGGTGCACCGAACTCATGTGAATGATCTTGCCGGCGGCCCGGGACACGCCTTCGCGTACGCCTTGGCGCTGGAAAATCCGCAGCGCTTCCCGGGCACAGAGAAATTGCCCGGTGAGGTTGACGCCGATCACCGTGTTCCAGTCGTCCAGCGTCATGTCCACGGCAGCGGCGTCTTTCTGCAGGCCGGAATTGGCGACCAGAATGTCCAGTGAGCCGAAGGCATCGACGGTCTGGGCGAACAGGCGCTGGACCTGGTCTTCCTGCGACACATCGGCGCCGATGGCGAGGGCCTGACCACCGTCGGCGATGATCTGGCGAGCAAGTTCTTCTGCGGGTTCGGCCTTGCTGTTGTAATTGATGACCACCGCGGCACCGGCCGCGGCGAGGGCCTTGGCTGCGGCGTGACCGATGCCGGAGCTGGCGCCGGTGATAAGGGCTACTTGATTGGCGAGGGAGATCTGCATAGGTGTCTGGCCTCGAAATGTGGGCATAGACAGCTGACTGATTCGTGCAGACCAGAGTTCAGCGCAGGGATGAAAAAATGCCGACCCTCTCAATACCCGGATCTGGCAAATGTGCCGTCGCTCACGTTTGGATGCGGTAACGCGCGCTGTGTTTATGCCATTCGCAGTTTCCTGCAACCCACGTCGTCAAGCCGGTCAGATAGCGTTTCATCAACGGCGTCGCATCGCTCAGTAATTGTCGTTCCAGCGTGGCGTATTGGCGCATGACGGCGTCGTGAATATCGGCTGCAATATTGATGGCTTCCTGCAGGGAGCAGTTATGTTTGGCTGCCAGCAAATACGGGAGCTTGAAATCACCGGTTTCGTTCAGGTGCTCCTTGTAAGCGGAGTACAAGTCGTTGACCAGGGTAGTGGCCAGCGATGCCAGCGCGCTGATACGGTGAATATCCGGACGGGAGTACAGATTGGCTGGCACCTCGTAGCCGCCGATTACATCGATCAGAACCTGGCAAGGCCAGAAACTGTTGACTTGCCTGCTGGCCAGGTACTCGGCAATGGTCGGTTGCCTGTGATAGATACGCCAAGGGCCTTCCGCCGCCATGGTGACGAACATGGCGATGGTGATTTGCCGCACGCGGGCGACTTGAGAGGGGGTAGAGAAATGCGCCACGCGTTTTATGTAAGCCAGCAGGCCCCTGATCACCGGATCACACTTTTGCTGTTTCAGAAGTTCTTTATCGAACGGTGCAGGCAAATAGACGGGGTCGAGGGCGGTGATGGCGAAAGATAATTTCTCTGCCACTATTTCGGGGCTGCCACCGAAGGACGGATCGTCGCAGTAATGGTCATCTACCGCGAACAGCGCGGCGAAGCACTGGGCGGCAAGCAACAGTCTGTCCGGATCATCCGTGTCTGCGTGGCATAACATGGCGTAGCGGCCAAAGTCGCTGGCACGGATTTTTTCACGCTTGCCTGCAAAGATCCCTATGGTCGATATCCAGGTCATCAGTCGTTTGTTAACTTTCCTGCCCAACGCTTCATTGATGCGCGCCGGTGGTGGGCAATAAAGATCGGGAACAACGAAAGGCGCGACGGCGCTGCGAGGGGTTGCGGCGATCTTCGGCTGATCCATGGTGTCGTCCTTTCCTCAAAGGGCCATAAGAACGCTCTGCGAGAGAAAACACACCTGTCAGTTCTGACAGGTGTTTTGAGGTTTGCGACGAACGGTCCGTGGCTTGACCCGAAGGACGAAGCTCCTGCGTTGCAGCAGACTGCAGCATCAGCAGGCAATAACCTTTCGCTTTCAACGGCCTTAACACTCCACCAACAATTTCCGCCTTCCGTGTTGATGGAGGGGTGTGGCAACTTGGCTGCCCTTGTTGAGGCAGTGCCCATGGCCAACCCGTACCGCGAACTGTTCACCGCCCCCGGCGCCCGTGCTTTTGTGCTGGCCGGGATGATCGCGCGCATGCCAATTTCCATGACCGGCATCGGCGTGATCACCATGCTCGCGCAATTGACCGGTGGCTATGCGTTGGCGGGGGCGGTGGCGGCGACGTTCGCACTCGCTACGGCGTTTTGCGCGCCGCAGGTGTCGCGGCTGGTTGACCGCTACGGTCAGGGCCGGGTGCTGCCGATAGCGGCGTTGACCGGTGGTGGCGGGCTGCTGATGTTGCTGTTGTGCACGCGGTTGCAGGCACCGAACTGGACGTTGTTCGTCTTCGCCGCGCTGGCCGGCTGCATGCCGAGCATGTCGGCGATGGTGCGGGCGCGCTGGACCGAAATCTACCGTGGCCAGCCGCAATTACAAACGGCGTATGCGCTGGAGTCGGTGCTCGACGAGGTTTGTTTTATCGTCGGGCCGCCGTTGTCTGTGGGATTGTCTGTGGCAGTGTTTCCCGAGGCCGGTCCGTTGGCGGCGTTGTTGGCGCTGGCCATCGGCGTGACGGCATTTGTCGCCCAGCGCAGCACGGAGCCTGCAGTGCATCCGCACGAGTCACAGCATCACGGCTCGATCATTCGCTCGACTGATGTGCAATGGCTGCTGGCGTTGATGCTGGCGATGGGCGTTATCGTCGGGGTGATCGATGTGGTCAGCGTCGCCTTCGCCCAGCACCAGGGCCAGCCGGCGGCGGCGAGCATTGTCTTGTCGGTGTATGCCGTTGGCTCTTGCCTGGCCGGCATCGCCTTCGGCGCGATGCGCTCGAAACTGCCGTTGCCGCGACTGTTTCTCTATGGCGGCGTGGCGACGGCGGTAACCACGCTGCCGCTGTTACTGGCGAGCAACATTGTCGGCCTGTCGGTAGCGGTTTTCATTGCCGGGTTGTTCTTTTCGCCGACGCTGATTGTGGCGATGGCCTTGATCGAGCGCATCGTGCCGCCGGCTAAACTGACCGAAGGCCTGACCTGGCTGGTGACGGGGCTGAGCATCGGCGTGGCGGTCGGTGCCGCGGGCTCAGGCTGGCTGGTGGATGCGTTCGGTGCACGCAGCGGGTTCTGGCTGGCAATCGCGGCGGGCGCGGTGGTGCTCGTTTCTGCGGTGCAAAGTTACCGCCACCTCCGGTAGGCGCTGACTGTAGGTGCTGACGAGTCTTGCGGTGTTACCAGCCGCGGCCAGAGTTGACCCAGAAATTCACCGACAGTGAGGTCGACACCGATTCCACCTGATGGAACCAGCCCTCCGGCAAAAACAACAGATCCCCGGCCTCGAGCGTCACCCGCAGAAACGGCACCTCGCGCGCCGCCGGGAAGCGTTCATAGTCGGGCGCGTCCGGGTTGAAATCGCAGCCGTCCAGGCCACCCTGTGGTGCCGTCGACCAAGTGCCCAGTGCTTCGCGGTGATGCGGGGCGGCGAGGGTGAATTTTTTCTGGCCCCAGACCTGCGCGAACAGATTATCGGTGTCGTCGCGATGCAGCGGCGTCAGCGTGCCCTTGGGGCCGATCCAGATACGTGGCGGGATGAACAGCGAAGTGTCGAAGTAGGGCGGGTACTGGATTTGCTGCAGCAACTGGGCCGGCAGAATGTTGTTGCCCATGTATGCGGGTGGCTCGCCGTCCGCACCTCTGGCAGCCGGGCTGTCCAGCGAGGCGATGAATTCGGCCATCGAGGTCGAACGGAAATCACGCTCGGTGGAAAAGGTCTTCTTCACGTAATCGCCATGGCGGGTGATGCCCTGCAGTTCGGCGAAATGCACCAGCGATTCTTCGCGGCTGAGCTTGAACAGCGGCCAGTCGTGCAGCGCATTGCTGATCACCAACGGAATGCCGTTGGGCAGATACCGGGTTTCGAATTCGTGCCGGGACAACTCGGCACGCGCGCGGCGTTCGACGCTGGTCTGGCGCGGCAGCGCGGCGGTGATCTTTTCGCTGAAGCGCGGGGGCGTCGGGTAGCGCTTGTTCATGTCGACTTTTTCAACGGTGCCGCCGCCCTGCCGGGCGTGGTCGATGATCTGCGGCAGCATCGTCGCCAGGCCCATGTTGCCGCCAATCTTCAGACGACCGCTGGCGAACAGCTCCTCGACATTGACCACACCGGCCATGATCCCGAGAAAATCCTTTTCCGCGATTTCAATGCTTACGTCCGGGCGAGGGTGTCGCCCGACTTCCGTGCACTGGCTGGTCTTGATGTCATACCAGTAAGCCTGTTGCGCACCGAAGATAAACTGGAAAATACCTTCGATGCCGACCGCGCCGGCGTTGGCGAACAACTTGCCCAGAATGCTCTGCAGGTCCACGGTGATTCCCCTCGCAATTGTTGTTTTATTCCTGAACGGGCAACGAGCGGCTGGCGGGGGAATTTAGCGGCCGGCGACTAATTTGTCCGGCAAGTGATCCGTCTTTCTTTCAGACACATTTTTCAAGGAAAGCGCGGTGACCAAGCTGACACTGCTGTGCCTGCCCTATTCGGGCGCCAGCGCCATGGTTTACAGCCGCTGGCGGCGCCAGTTGCCGACGTGGCTGCAATTGCAACCGGTGGAACTGCCCGGGCGTGGTGCGCGGTTCGACGAACCCTTGCAAATCGACATGCGTGCGCTTGCGCGGCAGTTGGCGCGCGAGCACAAGCCGGGTCTGCAAAGCCCTTATGCATTGTTCGGGCATAGTCTGGGTGCGTTACTTGCCTGCGAAATGGCCCATGCCTTTCGCGAGCTCGGCGCGCCGGAACCGCTGGCGCTGTTCGCTTCCGGCACCGCCGCACCGAGCATGCGCAGCGATTACGACCGGGGTTTTGCCGAATCGCGAAGTGATGACGAACTCATCGAGCAATTGCGCACGTTTCAGGGCACCAGCGAAGAAGTCCTCGCCAACCAGGAATTGATGAGCCTGACGCTGCCGGTACTGCGTGCCGATTTCATGATGTGCGGACGTTTCACGCCCGCCGAGCGGCCGTTGCTCAATTGCCCGATACACGTGCTGGGCGGCAAGGAAGACCGCGCCACCACCGAGCAATTGATCGGCTGGAGCAAAGAGACGCTGGGCAGTTTCTCGGTGGACATGATGACCGGCGGGCATTTCTTTATTCATGAACATGAAGCCCGGGTCATCCGCACGATCAAGTCGCATCTTGAGGTGCATCAGCGCCGCCATGCGCAGGCAGCGCAACCGGCGTTCTGAGACGCGACCCTCTATCACGCACAATCAGGAGGCCAGTCATGGCTGTTGCTCTGGGATTTTCCGTCCGGCCACTGCTGCCGCAGCGCGGGCGCTTGCCGCTGTTGGTCGAGGCGACCGATGCCGATACCGATCTGTTGGCGGTGTTCGATGAGTTGAAGGAACTGGTCGATGAGCATCTGCTGCGCGACGGTGGCGTGCTGTTTCGCGGATTCCGCCTCGACGGCGCCGAGCAATTTCGGCAGTTCGCCGCGAGTTTCGGTCATCCGCTGCTGAACTACGAGTTCGGCTCGACGCCGCGCACCAACGTGACTCAAGGGGTGTACACCTCCACCGAATACCCCGCGCATCAGAGCATTCCGTTGCACAACGAGCAGGCGTATTCGCGCGACTGGCCGATGAAGATCTGGTTCTACAGCATGATCGCGGCGAAGACGGGCGGCGAGACGCCGATTGCCGACAGCCGCGAGGTCTATCGACGTATTCCCGTGGCGATCCGCGAGCGCTTCGTCAGCAAAGGCCTGATGTATGTGCGCAACTTCGGCAATGGCCTCGATGTCGCTTGGGAAGACGTATTCAACACCGAGGATCGCGAGGTCGTTGAAGCTTATTGCAAGGCGCACGGCATTGTCTGCGAGTGGAAGGACGACGGTGAGCTGCGCACGCGCCAGACCTGTCAGGCGGTGGCGGTGCATCCGGTGACGGGCGAGCATGTCTGGTTCAATCAGGCGCATCTGTTTCACATCTCCAATCTGCAAGCGGAAGTGCGCGAAAGCCTGCTGGACATCGTCGACGAGGAAGATCTGCCGCGTAACGTTTACTACGGGGACGGCTCGCCAATCGAAGACGAGGTGCTCGCGCAGATTCGTGCGGTGCTTGACGATTGCGCGATCAGTTTTGCGTGGCAGGAGGGCGATGTGCTGATGCTCGACAACATGCTCTCGGCTCATGCGCGTTCACCGTTCGAAGGGCCGCGCAAAGTCATCGTGGCGATGGCCGAGGGGCACTCGCTGGACGTGCGCTGAGCGATCCGCATCGCGTTCACATAAGTGCCGAAGCCGGTCCAGTACCGGCTTCGGCATTTGTCTGTCCGGCTCATGCGCCGTCGGGCTGTTATTGCCGCAGGCCTGCTAAATCGTCGTGCGGGCCGTTCGTTCTTGTTGATACGACCGGGTCTCCAGGTCACGCCGCCGATCAGCAAGGACTTCACGCATGAATGCCGCAGACGCACAGAAACTAGCCCGCCGCTTTATCGATTTGCCTCAGGACAGACGCCGTTTGTTCCTTGCCGGTATGGCCCGCGAAGGCATCGATTTTGCGCAGCTTCCCATGACGGCCTGCGACGGCATCGCCGAGCGTGACGGCCTGTCTTACGCCCAGCAGCGCATGTGGTTTCTCTGGCAGCTGGATCCGACCAGCGCAGCCTATAACTTGCCGATGGCGGTGCGTCTGGACGGTCAACTGCAGGTCGAAGCGCTGGAACAGGCGTTCAGTCGCCTGGTGGCACGTCATGAATGTTTGCGCACCACTTTCGGTGAGGACGGCGAGCGCGCCTTTCAGCGCGTGGCTGAACCGCAGCCACTGAAACTCACCGTCACTGACTTGAGCGCGTCACCCGAAACCCAGCGCTGGCAACTTGCACAACAGCACATGATGGCTGAGGCAACCCAAGCCTTCGATCTGCAAGACGGCCCATTGCTGAGCCTGCGCCTGTTGCGTCTGGCCGAGCAGGAACACGTGCTGCTGCTGACCTTGCATCACATCATTGCCGACGGCTGGTCGATGAACATTCTGATCGACGAGTTCATGCGCATTTACGACGCATTGGTGGCCGGGCGAGAGCCCCCATTACCGACGCTGACCGTGCATTACCGTGACTACGCGCTGTGGCAGCGCAGCTGGCTGGAAGCCGGCGAGCGCGAGCGACAACTGGAGTACTGGCGCGCGCAACTGGGCGAAGAACATCCGGTGCTGGAATTGCCCACCGATCGCGCCTACCCGGCACAGTCCAGTCATCAGGGCGCAAGGCTCGAAACGGTGATCGATGCAGCCCTGCGCGAGGCGCTTAAAAACCTTGCCCAGCGCCAGGGCGTGACGCTGTTCGTGGTGCTGCTGGCGGCGTTCAAGACGCTGTTGCATCGCTACAGCGGCCAGACCGATATTCGCGTCGGCGGGCTGATTGCCAACCGCACCCGCAGTGAAACCGAAGGCCTGATCGGCTTCTTCGTCAACACCCAGATCCTGCGCAGCGCGGTCACCGCGCAAACGCCGTTCGCCGAGCTGTTGCAGAACCTGCGCCAGGCGGCGCTCGGCGCTCAGGCCCATCAGGAGCTGCCGTTCGACGCTTTGATCGAAGCTCTGCAACCGGCGCGCAGCCAGAGCCACAACCCGCTGTTTCAAGTGATGTTCAACCACCAGCCGCTGGTGACTGATTTGCAGCAGGCGCAGCTGGCGTCAGGCTTGCGCGTTGGTTATCTGAGCGAAGAGCAACTGGCCGGCAGCGGTCGGCAACACGCGGCCACCAGTGACTTGATGCTCGACACCCGCGAGGAGGGGGAGCAACTGTTCGCCGCGTTCACTTATGCCACGGATATTTTCGATGCCTCGACCATCGTCGCGATGGCCGGGCACTGGCGCAACATTCTGCAGTCCGTCTGCCGCAACCCGCAGCAGTTGATCGGAGAGGTGGCGATGCTCGCCGAGAGCGAACGGCACAAGTTGATCCAGGCAACGGCGCCCGAGCCTCGTTTCGTCTGTGTGCAACGCCTGTTCGAAGCGCAAGTTGCGCGAACTGCACAAGCGCCGGCGGTGCTGTTGGCGAGCGCGCCTTCATGTTCATTCAGCTACGACGAACTCAACACCCGCAGCAATCGCTTGGCCCATCAATTGCGCGCGCAGGGCGTCGGCCCGGACGTGCTGGTCGGCGTCGCGCTGGGGCGTTCTCTGGAACTGACGGTGGCATTGCTGGCCGTGCTCAAGGCGGGCGGGGCCTACGTGCCGCTGGACCCGCAAACCCCGGCCGAACGCTTGCGCCATGTGCTTGACGACAGCGGCCTGAAACTGTTGCTGAGCGACCGCGACAGCCTCGCCAGCTTGCCGCCTCTGGACGGCATCGAGTGCCTGTGCCTTGAGCAAATGCCCGACAGCGGGCAAGCCGACAATCTACCGGTCACGGTTGAGCCTGGCAATCTCGCCTACGTGATTTACACCTCCGGTTCCACCGGGCGCCCAAAAGGCGTGGCGGTCAGTCATGGCGCGCTGAGCGAGTTCATCGCCCGCGCCATCGATTACAGCGATCTACGCGAAGGCGACCGGGTTCTGCAGTTCGCCACCAGCAGTTTCGACGGTTTCGTCGAGCAGTTTTTCCCGCCGTTGTGCCATGGCGCCAGCGTGGTCATGCGCGATGCGCCGCTGTGGGACAGCGCGACGCTGCATCGCGTCATTCTCGATCAGGGCATCACGCTGGCCGATCTGCCGGCGGCCTATTGGTACTGGCTGGTGCAGGAATACGCCGCCAAACCTGTCACAGGCTTCGGCGCGCTGCGGCAGATTCACGTTGGCGGCGAAGCCATGGCGGTGGACGGTTTGCGCCTGTGGCAACAGGCCGGGCTGGGGCATGTGCGCTTGCTCAATACGTACGGCCCGACCGAAGCCACGGTGGTCTCGACGATTCATGACTGCACCGCGCTGACGGCGCAGGACGTGTCGTGGCGCGGCATACCGATCGGCAAGGGGCTGGCGGGGCGCCGGCTGTATGTGCTCGACGATGACCTGAACCTGCTGCCGCAAGGCGCGGTGGGCGAGTTGTACATCGGTGGTCCGGGTCTGGCGCGCGGTTACCACCACCAGCCAGGCCTCAGCGCCGAGCGCTTCACTGCCGATCCGTTCGCCGAAGGCCAGCGCCTGTATCGCACCGGCGACCGTGCGCGGCTGCGCGCAGATGGGGCGATTGAGTACGTCGGTCGGGTCGATCATCAAGTGAAGATTCGCGGCTTCCGTATCGAGCTGGGCGAGATCGAATCGCGCCTGCAGCAATGTCCCGGCGTTCGCGAAGCGATCGTGCTGGCGGTGCCATTCGCTGGTGGCGCGCAACTGGTCGCCTATGTGGTGACGGATCCTGCAGTACTCGCCAGCGCGGCGACGCAGACGGCGTTTCGTCAGCAGACCCGCGCCGCGCTGCAAGCCAGCCTGCCCGATTACATGGTGCCGGGGCATCTGCTGGTGCTGGCGAATCTGCCGCTGACGCCAAGTGGCAAGCTCGACCGCAAGGCCTTGCCTGCACCAGATCCGGCGCAATTGCAGGGCGATTACCGCGCCCCGCAATCGCCGGCCGAGCAGTGTCTGGCGCAGGTCTGGGCCGAGGTGCTGCAGGTGCCGCGTGTGGGCCTGGACGATCATTTTTTTGAACTGGGCGGCCATTCGTTGCTGGCCGCGCAGGTGATTGCGCGGATCAAGGATCAGATGGGGGTGGTGCTGCCGCTGCGCAGCCTGTTCGAAAAACCGCTGCTGGCGGATCTGGCCGGGGTGCTGGGGCAATTGGCCGAGGCGAACAGTGACGATGACTGGTCCGACATGGATCAGTTCATGAATGCTTTGCAAGGAGAAGAAGTATGAGCGGCACGATGGCGGAGCGTATTGCCAAAAGATTCGTCGGTCTGCCGCTGGAACAGCGTCGGCTGTTTCTCGCCAGGCTACGCGAGGAGGGCAAGGATTTCAGCCTGCTGCCGTTGCCGGTCAGTCGGCACGACTGCGCGCAAATCCCGCTGTCGTTCGCGCAGCAGCGCCTGCTGTTCCTCTGGCAGCTGGAACCGCACAGCGCAGCGTACAACATGGCGGCCGGCTTGCGCCTGAAAGGCCGGCTGGACGAGTCGGCCCTGAGCCGTTCGTTCGATCATCTGCTGGCGCGCCATGAGGTGTTGCGCACCGTGTTCCAGACTGACGGCGATCAACCGCATCAGGTGATCCTCGATCAACAGAGTATCGCGCTGGAACGCTTCGACCTGACGGGTATCGCCTCACAAGAGCGTGAGCAGGCGCTGGCGCAACGTGTGCAGGCTGTCACTGCGCAACCGTTCGATCTGCGCCACGGCCCGTTGTTGCGCGCCAGCCTTTTTGCACTGGCCGGCGACGAATTCGTGCTGGTGGTGAGCATGCACCACATCGTCTCCGACGGCTGGTCGATGGACGTCATGGTCAAGGAATTCGTGCAGTGCTATCAGGCGTTCAGCCTGGAGCGCGAGCCGCAATTGCCGGCGTTGCCGTTGCAGTACGCCGATTACGCGATCTGGCAGCGGCGCTGGCTGGAGGCCGGCGAGGGCGAACGGCAGCTCGACTACTGGCGTCAGCAGTTGGGCGAAGAGCATCCGTTGCTGGAGGTGGCGCCGGACTTTGCCCGGCCGCTGACGCAGAGCTTTGCAGGGCAGACCCTGAGCTTCGATTTCGGTGCTGACTTGTCTCGACAGCTCAATGCCTTTGCGCGTAGCCAGGGCGTCAGCCTGTTCATGCTGGTGCTGGCGGGTTTTTCGCTGTTCCTTTCACGTCTGGCCGGCGAGCGCGACATTCGTGTCGGCGTGCCGAACGCCAACCGAGGCAGGGCCGAAGTCGAAGGGCTGATCGGTTTCTTCGTCAATACCCAGGTGCTGCGTTGCGAGGTCGATGAATGCGGCAGTTTCGCCGATTTGCTGGCGCGAGTGCGCGAAGCGGCGTTCGGTGCGCAGGCTCATCAAGAGTTGCCTTTCGAACAACTGGTCGACGAGTTGGTAGCCGAACGCACCCTGGGGCACAACCCGCTGTTCCAGGCCAAGTTCAACCAGAATGTCGGCATGCAGAAACAGCGCTCGATGGCCTTGCCTGGCCTGACTGTCAGCGAATACTCGCTGGACAGGGACGGTACGCACTTCGACCTGGCGCTGGACATTACCGACGACGGCGCGCTGATTCACGGCCAGATGACCTACGCCAGCGATCTCTATCGGGCGGAGACCGTCGCAGGCTTCGTGTCGATGTTGCTCGATCTGTTTGCCCGGTTGCTCGATACCCCGCAGGCGCCGTTGCACATGGTCGCCACGCAAAGGCCAGATGCGCTTTCAACGCCTCGCGAACCGGCCTTGAGCGTGCTGCAGCACTGGTCGCGCGAGGTCGCCCGCCAACCCGAAGCGCTGGCCGCGCGTGACATGAATCAAACCATGACTTTCCAGGCGCTGGATCAAGCGGCCAATCGCCTGGCCCAGCATCTGCGTGCGCAGGGTGTCGGCACCGGTGAACCGGTGGCGGTGCTGATGGAGCGCTCGCTGGACTGGCTGACTTGCGTGCTGGCGATTCTCAAGGCGGGCGCGGTGTACATGCCGCTCGACGTCAAGGCGCCGATCGCGCGCCTGCGGCAGATGCTCGGCGCTGCCCAGGCACGGGTGCTGGTGGGGGGCGAAGGTGATGCGCGGGTCGGCGAGCTGGCGGTCGGGCGTTGTCAGGGGCTGGTCTTTGCGCCGGGGCAATGGCAGTCGCTGCCGGCGTCCGCGCCTGAGCTGACGCTGTATGCGCAGTCGCCGGCCTACGTGATTCACACCTCCGGTTCCACCGGGCAACCGAAGGGCGTACTGGTCAGCCATGGCGCGCTGGGCAGTTATGTGCGCGGCGTGCTTGAACGTCTGGCGCCGGCACCAGAGGCGAGCATGGCGCTGGTCTCCACCATCGCCGCCGATCTCGGTTTCACGGTGCTGTTCGGCGCGTTGTGCTCCGGACGTCTGCTGCATGTGCTGCCGGAAGACCTCGGTTTCGACCCGGACCGGTTTGCCGGTTACATGGCTCGCCATCGCGTCGGCCTGCTGAAAATCGTCCCGGGCCATCTCGCCGCGCTGTTGCAAGCGTCAACGCCTGCCGACGTGCTGCCGGAACACGCATTGATTGTCGGTGGCGAAGCCTGTTCGCCAGCGCTGGTCGAGCGTGTGCGCCGGCTCAAACCGGGCTGCCGCCTGATCAATCACTATGGCCCAAGTGAAACCACGGTAGGCGTGCTGGCCCATGAGGTCGGAGAGCTTGTCGCCCAGGCGCGTAGCGTTCCGGTCGGCACGGCGCTGACCGGTGCTCATGTCTATGTGCTCGACGATGTGCTCAACCCGGTGCCCGATCAGGTCGCCGGTGAGTTGTATATCGGCGGTGACAGCGTTGCACTCGGCTATCTGAATCAGCCGGGGCTGACGGCCGAGCGCTTCCTGCCCGACCCGTTTGGCGCACCGGGTGCGCGGGTTTACCGCAGCGGCGACCGGGTACGTCGCAACCGCCAGCAGGCGGTGGAATTCATCGGTCGCGCCGACGATCAAGTCAAAGTGCGCGGCTATCGCGTCGAGCCGGCGGAAGTCGCGCGGGTCTTGCTCAGCCTCGACGGCGTCAGCGAGGCCGCCGTGCTGGCGCTCGCACTGGATGACGATCCTGCGCGTCTGCAGTTGCTGGCGTGGTGCGTGCCGGCAGCGGGCGCGAACGTACAGGCGCAGGAACTGCGCGAGCAATTGCAGGCGCGTCTGCCTGATTACATGGTGCCAGCGCAATTGATGTTGCTCGAACAGTTGCCGCTGACCGCCAACGGCAAACTCGACAAACGCGCTTTGCCGGTTCCGGGAGCGGTCACTCAGCAGTTCGTCGCGCCGGTCGGCGAGATCGAGCAGAAACTGGCCGCGATCTGGGCCGAGGTGCTCAAGCTCGAGCGCGTCGGCAGCAGCGACAACTTCTTTGAACTGGGAGGTGACTCGATTCTCAGCCTGCAGATCATCGCCCGAGCCAAGCGCCAAGGCATCAAGCTCAGTCCCAAACAATTATTCGAAAAACAGACCATTGGCCAACTGGCCGTCGTGGCCAAACTGATCGAGACCAAACCGGTCGCCGTCGCGATGCCGGCAACGCGTGGGCCGTTGCCGTTACTGCCGATCCAGGTGCGCTTCTTCGAGACGCCGATTGCCCAGCGCCAGCACTGGAACCAGTCGGTGATGCTGCAACCGACCACAACACTGGACGCAGGGCATCTGCGCACGGCGCTGACGGCCTTGGTTGACGAGCATGATGCGCTGGCCCTGAGCTTCGTGCAGTCGGGCGAGGGCTGGCAGGCGCTGCCGCAGACACAGCGTGACGCTGAATTGCTGTGGGTGCGCGAGCTGAACAGCCTCGACGCCTTGCCAGTGCTGGCCGATGAGGCGCAGCGCAGCCTGGATCTGCAACGCGGGTATTTGCTGCGCGCGGTGTTGATCAATCTGCCGAACGCGGAGCAGTGCTTGTTGCTGGTCATCCATCACCTGGTCGTCGACGGTGTGTCGTGGCGCATCCTGCTTGAGGACTTGCAACACGCTTACAGCGCTTTGGCAGCGGGTACAGCGCGGGTGTTGCCGGGCAAAAGCAGTTCATTACACAGCTGGGCCGAGCAGTTGCATCGTTATGCACAGAGCGAAGCGCTGGCCGGCGAAAGCGCTTACTGGCGTCAGACCCTGGCGGCGGATGACGCGTCACTGCCACGGGATTTTGCCGAGGACAGCCAGACCCGCGCGCAGGCCGCCCGCGCCAGTACACGCCTGAGTCAGGCACTGACTGACAAGCTGCTGAAAGTCGCCCCGGCGGCGTATCGCACGCAGATCAACGACCTGTTGCTGACGGCACTGGCGCGGGTGTTGTGTGACTGGAGCGAGCAGTCTTCGGTGCTGGTCCAGCTCGAAGGCCACGGTCGCGAGGACTTGTTCGACGATATCGACCTGAGTCGCACCGTCGGCTGGTTCAGCAGCCTGTTCCCGGTGCGCCTGACACCACAGGCGACTCCCGCTGCGTCGCTGTGCGCGATCAAGGAGCAATTGCGCGCGGTGCCGGGCAAAGGCATCGGGTATGGCGTGCTGCGTTACCTCAGTCGGTCCACCGAATTGCAGGCGCTGGCGCAACCGCGGGTGACGTTCAATTATCTGGGTCAGTTCGACGGCGCGTTCAGCGCTGAGCAAGGCGCGTTGTTCGTGCCGAGCGGCGAAGGTACCGGCGCCAACCAGGACGGGCAAGCGCCGCTGGGCAATTGGCTGAGTGTTGACGGTCAGGTCTTTGCCGGTGAGCTGGAATTGACCTGGACTTTCGGCACCGGCATGTACCGCGCCGAAACTATCGAGGCGCTGGCCGAGGCTTACCGCCGCGAGCTGGAACGTCTGATCGAGCATTGCTGCGAGCGTGGCGCGGGTGGCGTGACGCCGTCCGACTTCAACCTTGCCAAGCTGACGCAGGCGCAGTTGTCGGCCCTGCCGATTGCGCCGCGAGACATCGTTGATCTGTATCCGCTGTCGCCGATGCAGCAAGGCATTCTGTTCCACAGCCGCAACGAGCCGGACAGCCCGGCCTACACCAATCAGCTGCGCGTCGACGTGCAGCAGCTCGACGCCGAGCGCTTCCGTCAGGCCTGGCAGCAGACCCTCGACGCCCACGATATTTTGCGCACCGTGTTCGTCTGGCCGCAGGATGCCGCCGCGCCGGTGCAGGTGGTGCGCAGCCGTGTGCAGATGCCGTGGCAGGTGCAGGATTGGCGCGGTCGCGATGGGCTCGATACAGCGCTCGATCAACTGGCCGCTGAAGATCTGCACAACGGTTTCAATCTGCTGGAAGCACCGCTGTTGCGCGTGACGCTGGTGCGCACCGATGAAACCCGTCATCACTTGATCTACACCTGCCATCACATTCTGATGGACGGCTGGAGCACTTCGCAGTTGTTTGGCGAAGTGCTGCAGCGCTTCGCCGGCATGACGCCGGCCGCAGGGCAGGGGCGTTATCGCGATTACATCGAATGGCTCGGGCAGCGAGACCAGCAGACCAGTCGGCAGTTCTGGACCACGGCGCTGGCCGATCTTGAAGAGCCGACGCGACTGGCCAGCGCCATGCCAGTCAGGCAGGACGCAGCAAGCGGCTATGCCGACCACGAGCATGTATTCAGCGAACAACTGACGGCCGAACTGAACCGCTTCGCCCGCGAGCAGAAGGTCACACTCAACACGCTGGTGCAGGCGGCCTGGCTGCTGCTGTTGCAGCGCTACACCGGGCAGGAACACGTAGCCTTCGGTGCGACTGTCGCCGGGCGGCCGACCGATTTGCCGGGTGTGGAGCAGCAGATCGGCCTGTTTATCAACACCCTGCCGGTGGTGGCGGCGCCGTCGGCCGAGATCGGCGTCGGTCGGTGGCTGCAACAGGTGCAGGCTCTCAACCTGGCCTTGCGCGAGCATGAACACACGCCGCTGTACGACATTCAGCGTTGGGCCGGTGCGGGTGCCGGGGCGTTGTTCGACAGCATTCTGGTATTCGAAAACTATCCGATGGCTGAAGCGCTGGCGCAGGGGCCGGAGACCGGTCTGAAGTTTTCGGCGATCCGTCGTCACGAGCAGACGAACTATCCGCTGACGCTGGTGGCGGTCACCGGACGCGAGCTGAGCCTGGGCGTGAGTTACGATCAGGCCAGTTTCGATGCGCCAGCGATCCGCGCGCTGAGTGCGCAACTGCAAGGCCTGCTCGAGCAGTTCCTCGCCGATGTCACGCAGCCGCTGGGTGCGTTGCAACTGCTCGCCGAGCCGCAACGTCAACGGGCGATCGCGTGGGGCAAGGCGCCGGTGATCGCGCCGGATCGACGCACGGTGCTGGCGCACATCGCCGCGCAGGTGCAACGTCAGCCGCAGGCGAGTGCGGTGCTGTTCGCTGAGCAATCCATCGATTACCAAAACCTCGATACCCGGGCCAATCGTCTGGCGCACAAGCTGCAAGGCGTGGGCGTTGGGCCGGAAGTGCGCGTCGGCGTGTGCATGCGGCGCACGCCGGACATGCTGGTCGGCTTGCTGGCGATCCTCAAGGCCGGTGGCGCCTATGTGCCGCTCGACCCGGATTACCCACAGGAACGCTTGCTGCACATGCTCGACGACAGCCGCGCCGCCGTGCTGCTCACCGAACCGGCGGCGCTGGCCATGTTGCCCGAGCCGTTGAATGCGCAGGTGCTGTTGGTGGACGAGGGCGTCGCCAGCGAATACCCGTCCACCGCGCCGCAGGTAAATATCGAAGCAGGCAACCTGGCCTACGTGATCTACACCTCCGGCTCCACCGGCAAACCGAAAGGCGTGGCCATCACTCACGGCAACCTGTCGGCGCTGATTCAGTGGTCGGCGGGGGTCTATCGCGAAGAGCAATTGCGCGGCGTGCTCGCCTCGACCTCCATTTGCTTCGACCTGTCGGTGTGGGAGATTTTCGTCACTCTGGCTCGCGGTGGCTGCCTGGTATTGGCGGACAGCGCGCTGGCCCTGGCCGATTTGCCGGCCCGTGATCAAGTCACCCTGATCAACACGGTGCCGTCGGCGATTGCTGCGCTGCAACGCGCCGGGCAGATTCCGTCCTCGGTCGCCACCATCAATCTGGCTGGCGAGCCACTCAAGCAGAGTCTGGTCGACAGCCTGTATGCCAGCACTCAAGTGCAGCAGGTCTACGACCTGTACGGGCCGTCGGAAGACACCACTTACTCGACCTTCACCCTGCGCACGCCGCAAGGCCGGGCGAACATTGGCCGGCCTCTGGACAACACCGTCGCCTACCTGCTCGACAGTCAGCTACAGGTACTGCCCGAGGGCGTGCCGGCCGAGCTGTACCTCGGTGGCGCCGGGGTGACGCGCGGCTATCTGCTGCGCGCCGGGCTGACCGCCGAACGCTTTGTGCCCAATCCGCACGCGGCCAATGGCGAGCGCGTCTACCGCACTGGCGATCTGGTGCGCCAGGGCGACGACGGCAACATCGAGTACATTGGCCGCGCCGACCATCAGGTGAAGATTCGCGGTTTCCGCATCGAGCTCAGCGAGATCGAAGCGCGTCTGCTGGAGCTCGACGACATTGGCGAAGCCGTGGTGCTTGCGCAGGACGGTGCCGCCGGCAAACACCTGCATGCTTATCTCGTCGCTGCGACGGCCAGCGATCTGACGACGCTGACGGAGCGGGTGCGCAGCGCACTGGCCAGTCGCTTGCCGGCGCACATGGTGCCGGGGCATCTGCATCTGATCGAAGCCATCCCGTTGACGCCTAATGGCAAGCTCGATCGCAAGGCGCTGATGACCTTGGGAGAGAGCCCGACGCAGGAGCAGTACCAGGTGCCGCAAAGCGATCTGCAGTGGGAAGTCGCGACGATCTGGCAGGAGGTGCTGGAGGTCGAACGGGTAGGGCTGGCCGACAACTTCTTCCAGCTTGGCGGGCATTCGTTGCTGGCGACGTTGGTGGTGACCCGGGTTCAGGAGCGTCTGGGCGACAAGGTGCCGCTCAAGGCATTGTTCGAAACCGACACCCTCAAGGATTTCTGTGCGCGGATCGAAGCGTTGCGTGTCGAAATGTCGCCCGTTCAGGATGAATTGGCTAAATCACTGGAGGCCCTCAAACGTCTATCCCTCGATGATCTGGAAAAACTGATTTCTTGAGAGGGAAAACGCGTGCAAGAGTTAATCGAGTCGGTAGGACAACTTTCGGCTAAGCAAAGAAAGGCCCTGGCGGTTCTGCTCAAGCAGAAAGGCGTCAACCTCTTTGACATTGCCCCGGTTTTCAAGCGCACGGCTGAAGAGCCGTTGCTGCTGTCCTACGCTCAGCAGCGCCAGTGGTTCCTCTGGCAGTGGGCACCGCACAGCGCGGCCTACAACATTCCGACGGCCCTGCGTTTACAGGGGCCGCTGGATGTGCCGGCACTGGAGCGCAGCATCGAGGCGCTGATCGAACGCCACGAAACCTTGCGCACGGTATTCTCTCAGGACACCGCACAACCGCTACAAGTGGTCCTGCCTGCAGGTGCATTTGCCCTCGACGTTCATTGCCTGAGCGGTGAGCCGGCGAATGACCCGGACACCTCGATCCAGGCTTTCGTGCAGAACCAGAGCCAAAAGACTTTCGATTTGCAGCACGGCCCGTTGCTGCGTGCCGCGCTGCTGCAGGTCAGCCCGACTGACCATGTGCTGGTGCTGACCCTGCACCACATCGTCTCCGACGGCTGGTCGCTGCAAGTGATGATTGAAGAACTTGTGCAGCTTTATGCCGGTTTCAATCTCGGTCACGACGCCGGTCTGCCGGCGCTGCCGATTCAATACGCCGATTACGCCTTGTGGCAACGCCAGTGGATGGAGGCCGGTGAGCAGGAGCGACAACTGGCCTACTGGCAGCAAAAACTCGGCGGCGAGCAGCCGGTGCTGGAGCTGCCGCTGGATCGCCCGCGCTCGGTTGATCAGGGCTTCGCCGGCGCGAGCCATAACCTGA
Source organism: Pseudomonas khorasanensis (assembly GCF_014268505.2). Taxonomy (GTDB): domain Bacteria; phylum Pseudomonadota; class Gammaproteobacteria; order Pseudomonadales; family Pseudomonadaceae; genus Aquipseudomonas; species Aquipseudomonas khorasanensis. The sequence goes on along the minus strand of NZ_JABWQP020000007.1, from coordinate 188,414 downwards.
TTCTTGATTCGGCGCTGAGCAATGCGCTCAAGGCTTTTGCCCGGCAGGAAAACGTCACCCTGTTTGTATTGCTGCTGGCCTCGTTTCAGGCCCTGTTGCATCGCTACAGCGGGCAGCGCGACATCCGTGTCGGCGTGCCAGTGGCCAACCGTGGCCGGGTGGAAATCGAGCGCCTGATTGGCTTCTTCGTCAACACCCAGGTGCTCAAGGCTGACATGGACGCACAGCTGCCGTTTGTCGAGCTGCTGCGTCAGGTCAAACAGACTGCACAGGACGCCCAGGCCCATCAGGACTTGCCGTTCGAGCAACTGGTCGAAGCGCTGGAGCCGGGCCGCAGCCTCAGTCACAGCCCATTGTTCCAAGTGATGTTCAACCACCAGGCAGAGCGCCGCGCAAGCGTCGCGACGCGTCTGAACGGGCTGAACATCGAGCCGCTGGAATGGCAAAGCCAGACCGCCCAGTTCGACCTGACCCTCAACACCACCGAACAGGCTCACGGCATCGAAGCGGTGCTCAAGTACGCCACCGACCTGTTCGACGCGGCAACCATCGAGCGTCTGGCGCAACACTGGACAGCGCTGTTGCAGGCCATCGTCGCCGAGCCGACGCAGCGCATTGGCGAACTGCCGATGCTCGACGCCGGCCAGCAGCAACAGCTGTTGACGCAATGGAATCCGGTGCTGGTCGAACAGCCGCTGACGCAGTGCATTCATCAAGCCATCGAAGCCCAGGCCGAGCGTCATGCAGACGCCGTGGCCGTGACCTTCGCCGGGCAGCGCCTGACCTACGCCGAACTCAATCGCCGCGCCAACCGGTGGGCGCACACGCTGATCGATCGTGGCGTCGGACCAGACGTGCGCGTGGGCATTGCGGTCGAGCGTTCGCTGAACATGATCGTCGCCATCCTCGCGGTGTTGAAGGCTGGCGGTGCCTATGTGCCGCTGGACCCGAGCTATCCGGATGAGCGCTTGAGCTACATGATCAAGGACAGCGGTATTGAGTTGCTGTTGACCCAGGGCCATCTGCTCGGGCAATTGCCGATTCCGCCGGGGCTGGCGTGCCTCGATCTGGATCAAGCGCCAGAATGCGGCATTGAAACCAACCCGCCGTGCCTGACCACACCGGACAATCTGGCCTACGTTATCTACACCTCCGGTTCCACCGGCAAACCCAAGGGCGCCTTGCTGCCGCACGGCAACGTGATGCGCCTGTTCAGCGCCACCGAGCACTGGTTCGATTTCGGCCCGCAGGACAGCTGGACGCTGTTCCATTCCTACGCGTTCGATTTCTCGGTCTGGGAGATTTTCGGCGCCCTGTTGTACGGCGGCAAACTGGTGGTCGTACCCCATGACGTCAGTCGTTCGCCGGAGGATTTCTACACCCTGCTGTGCGATGAACAGGTCACGGTGTTGAACCAGACGCCATCGGCGTTCAAACCGTTGATGCAGGTCGCCAGTGATTCTTCGCGCCGCAACACGCTGCGTTACGTGGTGTTCGGTGGCGAGGCGCTGGAAGTGCAGAGCCTGCGCCCATGGTTCGAGCGGTTCGGCGATCACACGCCAACCCTGATCAACATGTATGGCATCACCGAAACCACCGTGCACGTGACCTATCGTCCGTTGTCGCTGGCCGATTTGCACAGCAGCCACAGCAGTCCGATCGGCGCGCCGATTGTCGACCTTTCGTGGTACTTGCTCGACAGCTCGCTGAACCTGGTGCCGCCGGGCTGCATCGGCGAGTTGTACATTGCCGGGGCCGGTCTGGCGCGCGGGTACCTGAATCAGGCAGGCATGACGGCCACGCGCTTCGTGCCCGATCCGTTCAACCGCAAGGCAGGTGAACGTTTGTACCGCACCGGCGACCTCGCTCGGCTGCGTGGCGACGGAGTGATCGAGTACATCGGGCGTATCGACCATCAGGTGAAGATCCGTGGTTTCCGCATCGAGTTGGGGGAAATCGAAGCGCAACTGCTCAAGCACCCGCAAGTGCGCGAAACCGTGGTGCTGGCGGTGGAAGGCCTCAGCGGCCAGCAACTGGCGACCTGGGTCGTGCCCAACGAAACGCTGGACGCGGACGAGCAGGGCGCCCTGCGTGATTCGATCAAGGCGCACCTGCGCGAAACCCTGCCGGATTACATGGTCCCGATCAGTTGGGCATTCCTCGAACGGTTGCCGCTGACCGCCAACGGCAAACTCGACCGCAAGCAACTGCCACAGCCGCAAATCGCTCAGGCGCAACAGGCTTACGCTGCACCGCGCAACGAACTGGAACAACGGCTGGCCGAGATCTGGCAGGACGTGCTCAAGGTCGGGCGGGTCGGGCTTGAGGACAATTTCTTCGAGCTGGGCGGCGATTCGATCATTTCGATTCAGGTCGTCAGCCGCGCGCGGCAGGCCGGCATTCATTTCACGCCCAAGGACATCTTCCAGCACCAGACCGTGCAACGTCTGGCGACCGTCGCGAAACAAAGCGACGCGGCGCAAACGGAGCAGGGCGAGGTGCTCGGCGACGCGCCGCTGACGCCGATCCAGCAGTACTTTTTCCACAGCGATATCCCGGCGCGTCATCACTGGAACCAGTCGATCCTGCTGACCCCGGCCACAACCCTGCAGGCCGCTGCGCTGCAACAAGCCCTGGTACTCGTGCAAAAGCAGCATGACGCCTTGCGTCTGCGCTATCGCGAAACGGAGCAGGGCTGGCAGCAACGCCACGGCGCGGCGGATCAGCCGCAAGACGTGTTGCGCACCTTCACGCTGGAAGACAGCGCGGCATTGCCGGCGTTGTGTCTGGAACTGCAACGCAGCCTCGATCTGCAAAACGGCCCGCTGATTCGCGCGGCGCTGATCGACTTGCCGGACGCCAGTCAACGTCTGTTGCTGGTAATTCATCACCTGGTGGTCGATGGCGTGTCGTGGCGAATCCTGCTTGAAGATCTGCAAAGCGCTTATCAGCAGATCGGCGCCGGAAAAATCGTGCGTCTGCCGGCCAAGACCAGCGCCTTCAAGGACTGGGGCTCGCGCCTGCAAGAGCATGCCCGCAGCGCGGCCCTGGACAGTGAACTGGCTTACTGGCGCGAGCAGTTGCGCGACGCCCCTGTCGCCTTGCCGCTGGACAATCCGCAGGGCCAGTTGAACAACCGCTTCGAGCGCAGCGTCGACACGCGTCTGGATGCCGAGCGCACCCGCCAGTTGCTGCAACAGGCCCCGGCGGTCTACCGCACCCAGGTCAATGACCTGCTGCTGACCGCACTGGCCCGGGTGTTGTGTGCGTGGACCGCCAGCGACAGTGCGCTGGTGCAATTGGAAGGTCATGGCCGCGAAGACCTCTTCGATGACATCGACCTGAGCCGCACCGTGGGTTGGTTTACCAGCATGTTCCCGGTACGCCTGATGCCTGATGCCAGTCTCGAAACCTCGATCAAAGGCATCAAGGAGCAACTGCGCGCGATCCCCAACAAGGGTATCGGTTACGGCTTGCTGCGTTATCTCGGCACGCCCGACGCACAAGCGGCGTTACGCGAGCTGGCGCAGCCGCAGGTGACGTTCAACTACCTCGGCCAGTTCGACAACAACTTCGATGAAGACGCCTTGTGGCGGCCGGCCACCGAGGACAAAGGCGCCGGTCAGGACGAAAACGCGCCGATGGCCAACTGGCTGACCATCGACGGCCGGGTCTATCAGGGCCAGTTGAGCCTGACCTGGACCTACAGCAGTGATGTCTTCGAAGAAGTGACAATTGCCGGCCTGGCCCGCGCCTACGAGGCAGCGCTGTGTGAATTGATTGACCACTGTCTGAGCCATCCGGGCGGGTTGACGCCGTCCGACGTACCCTTGGCCGGTTTGTCCCAGGCGCATCTGGACAGCCTGCCGATGGCCGCCCAGCGCATCGAGGACATCTATCCGCTGGCGCCGATGCAGCAAGGCATTCTGTTCCACAGCCTGTACGACGCTGACCCCAGCGCCTATGTCTATCAGATGCTGCTGGACATCGACGGCCTCGACGTGGCGCGCTTCCAGCAAGCTTGGCAACGGGTGGTCGATCGCCATGAAGTGCTGCGCGCCGGTTTCATCTGGGGCCGCGATGGCCTCGATGCGCCGTTGCAAGTGATTAATCGCCAGCTGACCCTGGAAATGCCAGAAGTCGATGTGCGCGATGTCGCCGATCTGCCGGCGGTGCTTGAAGCGCGGGCGCAGGCCGACCGTGAACGCGGCTTCGACCTGCAGAATCCACCGCTGTTGCGCCTGTGCCTGCTGCGCACCGCCGATGAACGGCATCGGCTGATCTTCACCTGCCACCACATCCTGATGGATGGCTGGAGCAACTCGCGGATGTTCGGCGAGGTGCTGCAGGATTACGCCGGCCAGCCGGTACCGAGCGCACAGGGCCGCTATCGGGATTTTCTGGTCTGGCTGCAAGGGCAGGACAAGGCCGCCGCGCAGGACTTCTGGCGCGGTCAACTGGCCGAGCTCGACGAGCCGACCCGACTGGCCTCGGCCTGCCACGGGCAAACCGTGCCGGGGCCGGGCAAACAGATGCATCGCCTGCATTTCGACGAAGCGTTGACCCAGCGTCTGAACCATTTCTCCCGCCAACAACAGGTGACGCTCAACAGTCTGGTGCAAGCCGCATGGCTGCTGGTCTTGCAGCGCTACACCGGCCAGAGCACCGTGGCGTTCGGCGCCACGGTGTCCGGGCGCCCGGTGGACCTGCCGGGAATCGAGGAACAACTTGGGCTGTTCATCAACACCCTGCCGGTGATCGCCAGCCCGCAGGCCACGGTCAGCGTCGGCGACTGGGTGCGCAGCGTGCAGGACAAGAACCTGTTGTTGCGCGACTACGAACAGACACCGCTGCAGGATATTCAGCGCCTGGCCGCGCTGAGTGGCGAAGCGTTGTTCGACACCTTGCTGGTGTTTGAGAACTACCCCGTGTCGGACGCGCTGGAGGCGAATCCGGGCGGGCTGCGTTTCTCCGGTCTGGAGCATCGCGAGCAGACCAACTACGGGCTGACCCTGATCGCGGGCGCCAGCGAAGTGCTCAATCTCGATTTCAACTACCTCACCGAGCACTTTGCCGAACGCAGCGTGCTGGGCCTGGCAGCGCATTTGCGCGAATTGCTTCAGCAATTCATCGAAGCGCCGCAGCGGCCTCTCGGCGAGATCGGCCTGCTGCCGCTGGCCGAGCGGCAGATACTCGCGCAGTGGAACGACAATCACGCGGCGTATCCGACCGAGCGCCTGATCTCGCAGAGCTTTGAAGCTCGGGTCGCAGCGCATCCGCAGGCACTGGCGTTGAGTCATGCCGGTGTGGCCCTGAGCTACGACGAATTGAACCGGCGCGCAAACCAGTTGGCCCGTCATCTGCTGACGCTCGGTGTGACTGCGGAAGTTCGCGTCGGGGTGGCGATGCCGCGTTCGGCGGAGCTGTTGATCGCCCTGATGGCAGTGCTCAAGGCCGGCGGCACCTACGTGCCGCTGGATCCGGATTACCCGGCCGACCGCGTGGCCTACATGCTCGACGACAGCCAGGCGAAAGTTTTGCTGACCCAACAAGCGCTGCTGGCGCAATTGCCGTCGACCGAAGCGCAGGTGCTGCTGGTCGAGGCCGGCGGCCAGGCCTTTGCCGGGCAGGCGCTGGACAACCTGCCGGCGCGCGCCGACTCGACCAGTCTCGCCTATGTGATCTACACCTCCGGCTCCACCGGCAAACCGAAAGGCGTGGCCATTGCCCACCGCAACGTACAGGCGCTGATCGACTGGTCCGCCGAGGTCTACAGCGAGGACGATCTGCAAGGCGTGCTGGCGTCGACGTCGGTGTGCTTCGACCTGTCGGTGTGGGAGATTTTTGTCACCCTCGCGCGCGGCGGTTCGATCGTCATGGCGCGCAACGCCCTCGAGCTGCCGGACTTGCCCGAGCGTGAGCAGGTGCGTCTGATCAACACCGTGCCGTCGGCGATTGCCGCGCTGCAGCGCATCGGTCAGATCCCGCCGGGCGTGCGCATCATCAATCTGGCCGGCGAGCCGCTGAAGCAGGCGCTGGTCGACACGTTGTACCGCGAGACTTCGGTGGCTCACGTCTACGACCTGTACGGGCCGTCGGAAGACACCACGTATTCGACCTGGACCCGTCGCGAACTCGGCGGCCAGGCCAATATCGGTCGGCCGCTGCGCAACACCACCGCGTACCTGCTCGACGAGCAATTGCAGGCGGCCCCGCTGGGCGTTTCAGCGGAACTGTATCTGGCTGGCGAGGGCATCACCCGTGGCTACCTGTTCCGCCCGGGCCTGACCGCCGAGCGTTTCGTGCCCAATCCGTCGTCGAGCAACGGCGAGCGCATGTACCGCACCGGCGACCTGACGCGTTTCATGGACGACGGCCGTATCCAATACGTCGGTCGCGTTGATCACCAGGTCAAGGTGCGCGGCTTCCGTATCGAACTGGGCGAAATCGAAGCGCGTCTGCTGACGCAGGTCGGCGTTCGCGAAGGCGTGGTGCTGGCGGCGGACGGCGTTGGCGGTCAGCAACTGGTGGCCTATGTGGTGCCGGCCGAAGCCGATCAGAGCCTCGCCCAACTGGATGATCTGAGTGCCGCGCTGCAAGCCGCGCTCAAGGCTCATCTGCCGGAATACATGGTGCCGGCGCAGTGGCTGTTTCTCGAGCAGTTGCCGCTGACGCCCAACGGTAAACTTGATCGCAAGGCCTTGCCGGTGCCGGACGCCAGCCAGTCGCAACGTGATTACGTGGCGCCGTCGACGCCACTCGAACAACAACTGGCCGAGGTCTGGCAGGACATTCTCAAGATCGAGCGGGTCGGGGTGACCGATAACTTCTTCGCCCTTGGCGGTGATTCAATCATCTCGATCCAACTGGTCAGCCGCGCGCGTCAGCAGGGGATTGGCTTTACGCCCAAAGATCTGTTCCAGCAGCAGACCGTGCAAAAGCTGGCAGCGGTCGTTTCGGTTGCCGATGAGCAATCGAGCGCCGCTATCGAGTACCCGTTGGCGCAACTGGATCAGGCGCAGCTCGATGCCTTGCCGGTGCCAGCGCAACTGATCGAAGACGTCTATCCGCTGTCGCCGATGCAGGAAGGCATGCTCTTCCATACGCTGTCGGATAACGGCAGCAGCCTTTATGTGCAACAGGTCAGCCTGCCGATCAAGGGGCTCGACGTGGAGCGATTCCGCCAGGCGTGGGAGTTCGTCATCGTCCGTCAGGCGATCCTGCGCACCAGTTTTCATTGGCAGGATGGTCTGGCCAAACCGTTGCAGGTTGTGCATCGCCATGCGCCGCTGCAAATGCAGATACTCGATTGGCGTGAGCAGGACTGCAGCGAAGCGACGATTGCCGAGTTCGCCAGCGCCGACCGTGCGCTGGGTTTCGACTTGTCCGAGGCGCGTTTGCAGCGGGTGACTTTGCTGCGCCTGGGCGACGAGCAGTACCAGATGATCTGGACCAGCCATCACATCCTGATGGATGGCTGGAGCAGCTCGAGGCTGTTTGGCGAGGTCTTGCAGTACTACTCCAAGGGCGAAATCACTGGCGAAAACGGACGCTATCGCGACTTCATCGCCTGGTTGCAGGCGCAGGATCAGGACGCGCAAGCGTTGTTCTGGAAGGCGCGTCTGGCAGTCGTCAACGAGCCGACGGCACTGAGTCAGGCGATGCATCCGCGCCACAGCGCCGATGTTGCCGGTCACGATGCGATTTACTCGAATTGGGACAAGGCGCACACCGCGCGTTTGCTGGAGTTCTGCCGCGACTTGCGGATCACCCCCAACACGTTGATTCAGGGCGCATGGCTGCTGCTGCTACAGCGCTATACCGGCCAACAGACGGTGACGTTCGGCGCCACGGTGTCGGGGCGTCCGGAAAGTCTGCCGAATGTCGGCAACATGCTCGGTCTGTTCATCAATACCTTGCCGATCATTCAAACCCCGCAAGCCGATCAGCGCCTGGCCGACTGGCTGGGCGAAGTGCAGGCCTACAACCTCGACATTCGCGACTATTCACAGGCCCCACTGGCTGATGTGCAGCGCTGGTCGAGCCTCGGCGGCCAGGCGTTGTTCGACAGCATTGTGGTGTTCGAGAACTTCCCGATCGACGAACGTCTGCAGGAAGAAACCGACACCGATCTGACCTTCGGCAAATCCATCGGCCACGGCGTGACCAACGTGCCGATGGACCTCGCGGTCATGCTCGGCGACGAGTTGTCGATCGAGTACCTGTACCTGCGCAGCCACTTCAGCGCCGAGGCGGTGGAAGGCATTCGCGTGACGCTGGAAAACACCCTTGATGCGATGATGGCCGCGCCGTATGAACGGCTGGGCAATCTGCAGCGGTTGTCCAGCGAACAATGGCAAGCGGCGCAGGCCTGGAGTGCAGAACCGCCACACCGCCATGAGCCGCGTCTGTTGCCTGAGCTGATCAGCCGTCATGCACAGCAGCAACCCGATGCGATCGCGGTGCAATGCGCGGGCGAAAGCCTGACTTACGCCGAACTCGAGCAGCAGGGCAATCGTCTGGCGCAGTGCCTGATTGCGCACGGTGCCGGGCCGGAAGTAGTGATCGGCGTGGCGTTGCCGCGTTCGCTGGAAATGCTGGTGAGCTTCCTCGCCGTGCTCAAGAGCGGTGCGGCTTACGTGCCGCTGGACATCGATTATCCGCCGGAGCGCCTGGCGTACATGATCGAAGATTCGCGCATGGCCCTGCTGCTGACGCAAAGCAGCCTGCGCGCGACGTTGCCGGCGCCGCAAGGCGTGCAGCGCCTGGAAATCGATCAGCTTGATCGCAGCCGTTACAGCGATGCTGCCCCGGCCTGCCATGTTCACGAACAGAGCCTGGCGTATCTGGTTTACACCTCGGGTTCCACCGGGCGGCCGAAAGGCGTGGCGGTGACGCAAGGCCCGCTCAGCATGCACTGCCAGGCCATCGCCGAGTTGTACGAAATGGATGCCAGCAGTTGCGAGCTGCACTTCATGTCGTTCGCTTTCGATGGCGCTCACGAACGCTGGCTGAGTACGTTGTACAGCGGCGGTCGCCTGGTGATCCGCGACGGTTGCCTGTGGACACCGGAGCAGACGTATCAGGCCTTGCATGATTACGGCGTGACCATCGCCTGCTTCCCGCCGGCTTATCTCAAGCAACTGGCCGAGTACGCGGCGGCCAGTGGCATTGCACCGCCGCCGGTGCGCATCTATTGCTTCGGTGGCGATGCGGTGCCGGAGCAGACCTTCGAACAGGTGAAAGCGGCTTTGCGCCCGCAGTACTTCACAAACGGTTACGGCCCGACCGAAACCGTGGTCACGCCGATGCTCTGGAAAGTCGCCGTCAGCCAGCACTGCGAAGCTGCGTATGCGCCGATCGGCCGCGCTGTCGGTGCGCGCTCGCTGTACGTGCTCGACGATAACTTGAATCCGTTGCCGCCGGGCTTTGCCGGTGAGTTGTACATCGGCGGTTACGGCGTCGCCCGGGGTTATTACGGGCGGCCCGATCTGACCGCCGAGCGCTTCGTGCCCAACCCGTTTGCCCCGGGCGAACGCCTGTACCGCAGCGGCGATCTGGTGCGGCGTCGTGCCGACGGCGTGGTCGATTACGTCGGGCGGATCGACCATCAGGTCAAGGTGCGTGGCTTCCGTATCGAACTGGGCGAAGTCGAGGCCAGCCTGCGTCAATTGCCTGCGGTCACCGACGCGCTGGTGATCGCTCGCGACAACGCTTCGGGCAAACAACTGATCGGTTACGTGGTCACCGCCACCGGTGAAGACATCGGTGATGAACTCAAGGTCGGGCTGCGCGCCTCGCTGCCCGAATACATGGTGCCGGCGCAGATTGTCTGCCTCAGTGCGTTCCCGGTTACACCCAACGGCAAACTCGATCGCAAGGCGCTGCCCGAGCCGGAGTTCAAAAGCTTCGAATACCTCGCCCCGCGCACTGAGCAGGAGTCCTTGCTGGCTGAGATCTGGGCGCAGGTGTTGCAGGTCGAGCAGGTCGGCATCAGCGATAACTTCTTCGAACTCGGCGGCGATTCGATCCTCAGCCTGCAAGTGATCTCGCGGGTGAGAAACCATCCGACGCTGCAAATGGATCTGAAGCTGCGCGATCTGATGCGCTATCAAACCATCGCTGGCATCGTCGAGCAGCAAGTGGCGAAGAAGGGCGATGGGCAACCATTGCCGGACGTGACCCAAGTGGCCGCTGAGGGCGTGTTCAATCTGCTGCCGATCCAGGAATGGTTCTTCGCCGAAGGCATGGCCGAGGCGCATCACTACAACCAGTCGCTGCTGCTGAGCGCGCGTCAGCCACTGGATCTGGATGCACTGGAACAGGCACTGGGCTGGATCGAACAGCATCACGATTCGCTGCGCCTGCGGTTCTCCAATGACGCCGGGCGCTGGCTGCAGCGCTACAGCACCACCGAGCCGACCGAAGCGGTGCTGTGGCGCCGTGAAGCGCGAAACAGCGAAGAGGTCGAAGCCTTGGCCAACCTCGCGCAGCGCAGCCTCAAGCTGGACGACGGGCCGGTCTGGCGGGTCATGCATGTGGCTTTGCCGGACGGCCAGGCGCGCTTGCTGGTGGTGATCCATCACCTGGTTGTCGACACCGTGTCCTGGCGGATTCTGCTCGACGATCTGAAAGTGGCTTACGAGGCCTGCGTGCAGGGGTCGCAACCGCAGCTGCCGATTCGCACCAGCAGTTATCGTTCGTTCGCCGAAGCGTTGCAGGCGCAAGCGCCGGTGATTGCCGAGCAGGAACTGGTTTACTGGCTGGAGCAACTGGATCAACCGGGCGTCGATCTGCCGTGCGACAACCCGCGCGGTAAAAACCTTGTGCGGCAACAGGCACAGGCACGGCTCAAGCTGTCTCGCGAGCACACCGAACAACTGCTCAAACAGGCCCCGGCGGTGTACGGCACACAGATCAACGATCTGCTGTTGTCGGCGCTCAGTCGCGCCCTGTGCCGCTGGAGCCAGCAACCATCAGCGCTGATTCTGCTCGAAGGACACGGCCGCGAAGACCTCTTCGAATCGATCGACCTGAGCCGCAGCCTCGGCTGGTTCACCAGCATGTTCCCGGTGCGCCTGCGCCCGGACAGCAACGACATTGGTCAATCGATCGTCGATGTGCAGACACAGTTGGCGGCCGTACCGCAGAAGGGCATCGGCTATGGCGTGCTGCGCCATCTGGCCGGGCCTGAAATCTCGGCGCAACTGGCGGGGCTGCCGCAAGCACGGGTCACGTTCAATTACCTCGGACAGTTCGACCAGAGCTTCGACGAGAAGGCACTGCTGGTGCCGGCACTGGAAGAAACCGGCGACAACTACAGCCTCAAGGCGAACCTGGGCAACTGGCTGGAAATTGTCGGCCAGGTCTATGACGGTCAATTGGCCTTGCGTTGCATCTACAGCAGCCAGCGCTACCGGGCCGGCACCATGGATGCCCTGATGAGCGATTACCAGGGAGAGCTTGAGGCGTTGATCGAGCACTGCATGGCACGGGCGGGTTGATCGCCGGGCCTTTTGCGCGGGCGCTGCCCAGGCGCGCCCGTCTTTTTGCGGATACAAGGATTTTTATCGATGTCGTTACACCCTGATCTGGAAGCTTTCCTCGACCTCGCTCAAGACAGCCAGGACGCCGGCCTGCCGGCCATGCACCAGCTGACCCCGAGCGAGGCCCGTACCACATTCGAGCAGACCACCGCGCAACTGCGCTGGCCCGCACCGCAGGATCTTGAAGTCATCGAGATCGAAACACAGGCCCGTGACGGCGCGGCACTGGCGTTGCGTTTGTATCGGCCCGATGGAGTTCCCTCGCCACTGCCGGTGTTGGTGTATTTCCACGGTGGCGGGTTTGTGGTCGGCAGTCTGGATTCACATGACGGCGTCTGCCGCGAGTTCTGTCAGCGCACGCCGTGTGCGGTGCTTTCGGTCGGCTACCGGCGCGCACCGGAGCATCGCTTTCCGACAGCACTGGAGGATGGCGAGGACGCTTTGTCGTGGCTGGCCGAACAGGCTGCGACCCTCGGCCTGGATGGTTCGCGGGTCGTGTTTGGCGGCGACAGCGCGGGAGCCACGCTGGCGACGGTGCTTGCCATTCAGGCGGTGGTGCAACCGCATACCGTGGCCATCGCGCCCAAGGCGCAATTGTTGTGTTATCCGGTGACTGATGCGTCACGGGCGCATGATTCGCGTCTGTTGTTTGGCGAGGGTTATCTGCTGGAGAACGACACGCTGGAGTGGTTTTATCAGCACTATGCGCGTGCGCCGGAGGATTATCTGGATTGGCGTTTTTCGCCGTTGCTGGCGGAGGATTTGCGCGGTGTCGCGCCGGCCATTGTGCTGTTGGCCGGGTTTGATCCGTTGCTGGATGAAGGGCAGGCTTATGTCGATAAGCTGCGCGAACATGGAGTGCGTGTCGAGGTCGAGCGCTGTGAGGGGTTGACGCATGATTTGCTGCGGCTGGCTTCGGTGGTGCCTGGGGTTCTGGAGGTGCATGGGCGGGTTGGTGGGGCGCTTTCGCGGGCTCTGGTTTAGCGTGCATATCCGTTGCTGCGGGGGTTGCTGATTACGGTTCCGCCCTTACGGCGGGTCACTTTTTCCAGACGCCGAAAAAGTAACCAAAAAGGCTTGCTCCTGCGTTCGGCCCTCGCAGGCTCGGGTTCCTTCGCTCCGGGATCGATCCGGGCGCAGCGGCTCCGGTTGGCTTCGCTGCACCTACACTCGCTGTGTACGACTGCGTCGTACGGTCGCTGCGCTCCCACGCCCTGATCAACCCCTCCACTCAGCCTTCCGACGTCGCCCGTGGATCAAGATCAAGAGCGGTACTCGAGCTTGCGCTCATTGTGGAGTGGGGCGGCTTCGCCGCGGGCAGCTACGCTGCGTTGCTTTTGCTTTTGTTGGAGCGAACCTGCTCGCGAAGGCGGCCCGACAGCCGACTGATTTCTCTCTGCCAGCACCCAATCCAATTGTAGGAGTGAGCCTGCTCGCGATGGCGCCCTGCAGGTCAACCGATTTCCATCACATACCCGCGATCCAACGGTAGGAGCTGCCGAAGGCTGCGATCTTTTGATCTGGCTTTTGCTTTTGCTTCTGATCTTTTGCCCCTTCGGCAGGCTTCGTTACGGGATCGATCCGGGTGTGGGAGCGCAGCGACCGTACGACGCAGTCGTACACAGCGAGTGTAGGTGCAGCGAAGCCAACCGGAGCCGCTGCGCCCGGATCGATTCCGTAACGAAGGAACCCCGAGCCCCAGCGAGCGGGCCGTACGCCGGGGCAAAGCCTTTTGCTTACTTTTTGGTGTTTGAAAAAGTGAGTCGCTGTAAGAGCGAAACCGCCAGCGGCAGCACCCGCAGCAACGGATATGCCCCCAATCCCAATCCCAAAAACAAAAAAGCCCCGCCAAAGCGGGGCTTCCAAACAACATCAAACCATCAGAAATCAGCCTTCACCGACATCACAAAATTACGCGGATCACCGTAGAAGTTACCGAACCCTTCGGTACCGATGGTCGAGTAATAACGCTTGTCAAATAGGTTGTTCCCGTTAAGCGCCACCGACCAGGTGTCATCGATACGGTAGCCAACGCGACCGTTCCAGACCGCAAAACCGGCACCATTGATGTTGTCCCCACCCAAAGGTGAAGTCCGGTAGTTGCCGGTCTGCGCATTGACACCCGCACCAATCGTCACACGGTCCAGTGGGCCGCTCAGGCTGTAATCACCCCAGACGCGCAACAGGTGACGCGGTACGTACGAATTGTAGACCACGCCATCCTGAGTCGCGTCGGCATCTTCCAGCACTTTGGTCTGGGTGTAGGTGTAGCCGGCCAGCAATTGCAGGCGATCGATCACTTCACCGCTGACTTCAGCTTCGAAACCCTGGGCGCGAACCTTGCCGGAGTTGATCGAGCAGGAACTGTCCTCGCAACGCGGGTCATCCTGGGCCGCATCTTTCTGGATGGTGCGGAACAGGTTGAAGGAGCTGTTGAGGCGACCGTCGAACCACTCACCCTTGATCCCCAACTCGTAGCTCTGGCCAATCAGCGGCTTGAGCGTGCTGCCGTCGATGGTTTTGTACGAGCCTTGCGGGGTGAAGATGTCGGTGTAGCTGGCATAGGCGGTCAGGTTGTCGTTGAGGTCGTACAGCAGGCCGGCGAACGGTGTGACCTGGCCGGTTTCGGTGGATTTGGTGTTGACCTCGGTGCCTTCGCCACGGAAGTACTGCACCGAGTCGGTGTCGGATTTGTACCAGCTCACACGGCTGCCGAGCACCAGCGTCATCGGATCGGCGAGTTTCAGGCGGGCGATCGAGTAAGCGCCGTATTGCTTGATGTGCATATCCACCGGACCGCCACGGGAGGCGTTGGCCAGGTAGTAGCTTTCATCCGGCTGTGGAATGTGGTGGTTCGGATTGAAGATGTTCTGCCGCTGTGGCAACGCAGCCACCGCGTAGAAGTCATCTTTGTGCGAACGGCTGGCGTTGGCGCCGACGATCAGTTCGTGCTGTTGGCCGAAAGCGTCGAATTTGCCATCGACATAGGCATCGAAACCGTAGTCACGCTGATCGTAGTCATAAGTACTGCCCAGCATCAGCGTGTTGGTGGCCGTGGCGCCCAGGGGTACCGCACCGCTCGGGAAGGCGTATTCCATGTCCTGAGTGTTGCGCGAGTAGACACCGGCAACTTTCAGCGACCAGTCGTCATTGAACTGGTGTTTGACGTCGGCGAAGTAGGTGGCGCGTTTGCTGCGCTGGTTGTTCCATGCGGTGTTCAGGCAGGTGGAACGCTTCAGATGCAGGTCGGAGCCGTCGGCGTAGCGGGGCAGGCCACCCCAGCACGGAGTGGCGTCGACGTCTTCATAGGCCATGCCCAGACCGAGGGTGGTGTCGGCGCTGAGGTCGAAGTCCAGCGCACCGTAGTAGATCTGGTCGCGGCGTTCAGCCACATCGTAGAAATACTGACGGGTCTGCTGGGTGACCACGGCGCGGCCACGCACAGTGCCGGCGTCGTTCAGCGGGCCACCCGTGTCGACCTGGCCGCGATAGTTGTCCCAGGTTCCGGCTGACAGCGACAGCTGCGTGTGCGGGGTGTCCTGGCCGCGCTTGCGAACGAAGTTGACGCCACCCGCGGTGCCGCCCGCGCCTTTCATCATGCCGGCGGCGCCGCGGAGTATTTCCACGCGGTCGTAGATGGCCATGTCGCTGTTGAAACTGTCTGCCTGCACGTAGCTGCTGCCGATGTCCAGCGGCACGCCGTCGTATTGGTACTGGCCGGTCATGCGGAAACCGCGCGAATAGAAGTACTTGCCGCCCATTGGCGAGTCGTAAACGGTGATGCCCGGGGTCTTCTCCATCACCTGTTCGATGGTGTTGAGGTTCTGATCATCGAGCATCTTGCGGGTCATGACCGTGACCGACTGCGGCGTTTCCTTGAGCGAGTGCACGCCCTTGCCGATGGTCACGCCGCCGGTGGTGTAGGAGTTGCTGCCTTCGGTGGTGGCGCTGAGGCGGTTGGCGTTGACGTTGGTCGGGGCCAGTTCCATTGCACTGCCGTCGGTGACGGGGCCGAGCACGGTGACGGTGTTGCCGTCACGCTGATAACGGATGCCGGTGCCGCTCAGCATCGCCTTGAGCGACTCGTCGTCCTGATAACGCCCATTGAGCGCGCTGGAGCGCAGGCCTTGCAGGCTTTCCGGGCTATAGACGATTTGCAGGCTGGTCTGTTGACCGAGGGTCTGCAGGGCCTGGGCCAGCGGTTGGGATGGGATGTTCAAGGTCCATTCCTGAGCCTGAACATACGGCGCTGCCGTGAGGGCCATTGCCAGACCCAGGCCGCTACCGGCCAGGCGAGTGCGTGTCGCGCCGTGCATCAGCAGGGCTCGAGTCAGAGGGCGAAGCATGAAACGGGATGCGGACATGAGGTTAAGACCTTGGCAGGTATAGTTGTTAATGGTTCTTATTCATCTCATTAAGACGAGGAAGCCGCGGCAAACCGGAAAAGTTTTTTTCCCGGCCTGTTCGCGGCTTCTTCAATCAAGCGGTTTGCAGTTCGCTTTTGACCTTGCCGGCCTCCATGCGCACGAGTTGATCGGCGACGTCGAAATAACGGTCGTCATGGGAAATCACAATGATGGTTTTGCCCAGGCGCTTGAGGTCGGGCAATAGCTCGGTGTAGAAAATCCGCCGGAATGTCGGGTCCTGATCGGCGGCCCATTCATCGAACACCAGCACCGGCCGTTCTTCGAGCCAAGCATTGACCAGCGCCAGGCGTTTGCGCTGACCGGTGGACAGGTCAGTGGTGCTGAACGCGCCGTCGCGTACGCTGACCTTGTGCGCAATCTCCAGGCGTTCGAGGTAGCGGGTAGCGTCCTGCGGCACTTGGCGATCGCCCTGAATCAGGTCATCGAACAGGTAGTAATCGGCGAAGATTGTGGTGAAGTTCTGCCGGTAATCGTCGCGGTTGACGGCGGTGATCGGCTTGTCATTGACACGGATTTCGCCTTCGGTCGGTGCGTACAGCCCCAGCAGCAGTTTGATCAGCGTGGTTTTGCCGCAACCGTTTTCACCGACGATGAACACGATGTCACCCTGTTCGATGCGCAGGTTCACCGGACCCAGGCGAAACGGTTCGCTGCCTTCCACGGCCGGGAAGGCGTAGCGCACATTGCGCAGTTCCAGGCTATTGACGGCAGCAGGCTTGCTACCCTGATCCTGCAGCAGCAGGTGCGGTTCCGGTGAGGAGAACTGTTCGCTGAGTTCGGCGATGCGGCGAAACGCAATTTGCGCGCGGCTGATGATCGGCAGGGTGCTGATCAGGTGTTCCAGCGGCCCCTTCATGTACAGCAGCACCAGGACGAACCCGCTCATCACCGCTTTGTCAGCGCTCGGCCACAGCGATTGCAGGGCCAGGGCCATGCCGATGACCACGAAAAACAACATCGAGCCAAACGACTTGGCGATGACGAAGGTGTTGATCGATTTGATCTGGGTGTCGCAGATTTTTTCGGCGGTTTTCTGAATTCCGGCGACGAACATGCGCTGGCGGCGCGGGCGGTGGATGCGCAGTTCCTTGGCGCCTTCGGCAATCGCGTTGTAGTGCTTTTGCAGCTCGTCCTCGGCGTCGCGCGCGGCATGGAAACCGCGCATGCCCTTGGCCCGGGCGATGGCCTGGATGGTGGTGCCGATGGCGATGGCGACCAGCATCATCAGAAACATCGGCCACGACAGCATCGCCAGATAACCGAGGCAGCCGAGGGTCACGGTCATGGAAATCGCCAGTGGCGCGAAGGCGAAGGCGAAGTCGCTGATGGTGTCGACGTCGTGGGTCAGCACCGGAATCAGGCGATGGCTGCGATAGCGTTCGATCTGGTCGATCGGCGCCGACAGCACTTTCTCGCCCAGCTCTTTGCGCAGTTTGGCGATGATGTGCTGGCCGACGTAATTGGTGCCGATGTCGGAGAGGATTGTGGTCAGCAGGGCCAATGCACAGAGGCCGGCGAAAATCATCACCACGGTGCGGGTCAGCCCGTCATCGGAATGCAACGCGTTGTTGATGGTCGCCAGCAGCACGGTGACGCTCAGGCCGCCGAGCATGCCGAGCACGATGGACGCCGAGACGATCAGGCGGAAGGGCTTGAGCAGGGCGAACAATTCGTTGATCGCCCCACGCGTAGGCTTGGTCATGGAGGATTCCTGCTTCGATGCGGAGGGAGTGCCGTACTAAAGGAAAACGAATGGTCGCGGACTTTCTTTAAACGACCGCAGGCGGGGCTGCGGTCGTGGCGGGCAGGATCAGAGGTCGCGCACTACGCGAAAGCCCAGCCAGTCGCCTTTGCTGGTCGGCCAGCTGCTGTTGCGGTTGCCGGAGCGAGAGAAGATCGGCGCCTCGCCCCAATCGTTGCCGCGCATGACCTGGCGTTCGCAGTTTTCCTGAGTCCACGGGCGGCCGTCGGCGGGCACGCCTGAATAGTCCGGGTGATAGCAGTCGGCGGTCCATTCGTAGACGTTGCCATGGGCGTCGAACACCCCAAAAGCGTTCGCCGGGAAGGTGCCGGCCGGCGAGGTGAAATTGTAGCCATCGGCCGCGCCGTACGTGTTGGCGTGTTTGGATATCTGGTAATCCTTGCCCTCGTCGAACGGGAACGGGAAGGGCCCGGCGCTGCCGCCACGGGCGGCGTACTCGCGTATCGACTCGCTTTGCAGGCGATAGGCGTGGCCGGTCTTTTTCGACAGCCAGTCGATGTAGCCCTGAGCTTCGGCAACGTTCATGCACACGGCGGGGTCGCGTGGCGTCTGTTTGAATTCGGGTTTGCCGGCGGTGCAGCGGCGGCCCGGGCGATCGTCGAAGTCATAGGGCTTGTTGCCGGTTTCGCGCACATACGCGTCCCATTCGCCCACCAGCACCTGAAAGCGGCTGATGGCGAACGGTTTGCTGAAGATCACGGTGTGCAGCGGGCCCTCGTCGGGTTGGCGACCAACTTCATCGTCCGGCGTGCCCATGGTGTAGCTGCCGGTCGGCAGGACCACCATTTCCGGGCAATCCTTGCAGTCCTTGAACACTTTGCCCGCAGCGGGCGCTGTCGCCGCCAGCGCGGTGCTCGGCAACAGCGCCGTGCACAGGGCAGTCAACGCCAGTGCGGGCAGGGCTTTGAACATGAGTGAGGCGTGAGGCTTTTTCATGAGTCGTCTCTTTGAAAGGAAAACGGCAGCCGAGGATCAGGCGCGCAGCTTTTTGCCAAGGATGCCCATGAAGCGATCCACCTCGGCTTCTGTGTTGAGCAAACCCGGCGCGGTACGGATCACCGGCCCGACGTCGCGGCTGACCGCGTCGCAGATCACCCGGTTCTGCATCAGGTAAGCGGCGACCTCGTCGCTGTCCTGGCCGTTGATGCGGAAAAATGTGAAGCCGGCAGAAAATTGCGGATCGAGCGGGGTGACCCGTTCAATGTTGCGGTGTTCCTGCAAGCGTTGCTTGAGGTAGCTGTTGAGCTGGTGGATGCGCGTCTGCACCTCGGCCTTGCCCAGCTGCAAATGCAACTTGAACGCTTCGTCCAGCGCCCAGCGATGTTCGAAGGCGTGGTAGCCGCCCGGTGTCATGATGGTGGAGAACGCCGTGGCTTCGGAGAACGTCGGCACGCTGGGGCTGACGTATTTCAGTTCTTCGGTGCGGCTGCAGACGATGCCGGTGCCGCGCGGGCCGAACATCCATTTGTGCGTGCCGGCAATGAAAAAGTCGCAGTTCATTTGCGGGAAACTCAGGTCATCGACGCCAAAACCGTGAACGCCATCAACCACGTAAATCAGTCGATCCTTGTCGTCGCGCTGACGGTTGTGCTCGTCGACCAGATGTGAGATCTCGCTGATCGGCAGCTTCACGCCGCTGCCCGAGTGCACCCAGGTCATGCCCAGCACACGCGTCTCGGGACGGATGTTGCGATTGAGGGTGTCGAGGACCTGATCCAGAGAAATGCTCTGCGGGGTTTCGAACAGTTTGAGTTTGCGCACCCGGGTGCCATCGCGGTGGCTGCGAAAATCGAGGATGTTACGTGTCGAATAATGTTCGTGAACCGTGGTGAGAATTTCCTGATCCGCGCGCACCTGCACGCTGCCGTAGACCATCGCCAGGCCTTCAGTGGTGCTGCCGGTCAGGGCGATCTGAGTCGGTTTGGCTTGCAGGTATTGGCCGGCCCAGCGGCGCACGTTTTCTTCGCGCTGCTCACTGACGCCAAGGTCCCAATCCATCGCCAGACCCGGATTCTGATCCAGTGCGGCGCGATGGCGCTCGATAGCGTCACGCACCGGTTTCGGGTGCGAGGTCACCAGAAAATTGGCGAAGTGAATCGCCTGTGAATCTTGATCGAACAACTCACGCAACTGCGCCCATTTGTCCCGCGACGAAGTGGGCGGCGCAGCGATCGCCGCCGGCGCAGTCAGGCTGGCGCCCAGTGGCAGGGCGGCGGCGAGCAGGCCGGCCTGTTTGAGAAAAGTGCGACGATCGGTCATGGCCGGGCCACATCCTGACGCGACGCCAACGCCGGTTTCGCGGCTTTTTGCACCTGATCCCAGACACGCATGAAGTTACCGCCCCAGAGCTTGGCAATGTCCGCTTCGGAGTAGCCACGCTGCAGCAGTTCGGCGGTGACGTTGCGGATCTCGCCGACGTTTTCCCAGCCCTTGATGCCGCCGCCATCGTTGAAATCCGAAGCAATGCCGACGTGATCGATACCGATCTTGCGCACCGTGTAATCGATGGCGTCGCCGAAGTCCTTGAGAGTGGCTTTCGGTTCTTCTTCGAGGATCGCGTAGAGGCCGCTGGCGTACTGGCCGAGCTTCTGCTCCGACCAGGCGGTGATGATCGGATCGCCGGGCATCAGCGCCATGGCCAGATTAGGCAGCGGCGGCAGATCGAAGCGCGCGCGCAGCGCATTGAGTTTGTCCTGCGTGCCCTGAGTCAGCGGTTTCAGGTACTGCGAGAAGGCGACGACCTGCACCACGCCGCCACTGTTCTTGATCAGTTGCAGCTCTTTGTCGCTGAGGTTGCGCGGAATATCCACTGCCGCCCGTGGCGCCGAGTGCGAGGCGACCAGCGGCGTGCGGCTCAGCCCGGCGACTTGCTCCAGGGCTCTGGTCGACATCTGTGAAACATCAATGATCACGCCCAGATCGTTCAGACGCTGCACCGCTTGTTTGCCGATGTCCGAGAGTCCGTCGAGGGCGTCGGGCGAGTCATTGAAAAACGGCAGCGGCCGCGACGAGTCGGCCCAGCTGTTGTTGCCGATGTAACTGAAACCGAACATGCGCATGCCGCGCCCGGCCCACAGATCGAGCTTGCTCAGGTCATTGCCCAGCGGATAGGCGTTGAGCATGCTGATGAAAATCGCAAACTTGCCTTCGCCATGCAGGCGGCGGAAATCATCGGGGGTATAGGCGATCCCGGCCTGATTGGGGAAGTCGCGGACGATCCCGGAAATAATCTTGTAACGCACTTCCTGCTGGTTGCGTGCCTCTTCGACAAAACCCTCGGTCGGACGGTGCGGGGCGTTCGGGCCGTTCCACATTTCCGGCCAGCCGAACACCGTCAGCGCTGCGCCGGACAGCCGTCCGCGATTGGCTTTGATCAGGTCGAACTGGCCCGAGCCATCCTTGTCTGCTTCGTGGTCGTGGCTGCCGAAACTCAGCGGCACGGTGATGTGGCTGTCGAACGACAGCAGACGATCCTGCAACTCGGTCGCCTGTTTCATCACCTTCACCGGATAGCCGGGGTTGTTCCAGTAATCCCAGGCCAGAAACCCTGCGCCGGCACTGATCGCCAAGGCCAGCGGCAGGCCGATGAATAGAGCCTTTTTCGAACGCGGTTTTGTCATTGCCATCTCATTCAGGTTCGCCGTCGAGGTACAGGCGCAGGGGCCTTTGCTATCTGGGAAGAACGAGTGGCCGGACGGCTAATTTAGGCGTTCGTTACAAATGCCCGGCAGCGCCGCCGCGATCTTTTGTCGGCGACGTAAATTTCACCGTTGAGCAAACGTTCTAGCTTGGATAAAGCCTGCTTCATGGCTGACACAGGTAGGGCAATGACGATCTCTCGACGCTGGTTCATGGCGGGCATGGCACTTACGGGCGCCGCGCTGCCTGCCGCTTTTTATGCACATCGTGAGCTGACCCGCGAGGAGTTTCCGATCACCCCGGGCGAGGCGACGGTCGATCTGGCCGACACGGCCGGGCAACAGCTGGCGGACAATTTGCGCGGGGTCTGGGACATTCGCTTTACCGGTGCGGCGGCCGGGCTCGATGGCTTGCCAGCGCAAGGCCTGGAGCTGTTTCTGGACATTGCTCATGTCGGTCGGGGCCTGCGCGGTTATCTCGACACCGGGGCCAATTTGCGTGCCGAGGGGCCTGCGCGTTACCAGGTTATTGGCGATCTGGCACCGGGTAAGGGCGCCGAGATGTATTGGCGTCTGCTGCGCAGCGAGGCGCCGCAAGACCCACCTGTGTATGAATTCAAGGTCAAACTGGATGAAGTCTGGGCTGCGTTCGGCAATGCCGGCAGCGCCACGTTCACCGGGCAGGTGCTGCGTCTTGATCGGCCGTTGGCGTTGCCCGAGCTGGACAATCATTTCATCGCCATCAAGCGGCGTTTTCCCGAAGCCCGCGAGCGCGCGGGTTTGAATCCGCAGCTGTTGGCCTGGCTGGTGGCGCCCGAACATCGCCTGTTCCACCAGCTTTGGCACGCCACGCGCGACAAGTGGCACAAGCTGCCAGAGAAAAAACGCGAAGCGCTGCGCGGGATCGGCTGGCAGCCCGGGCCGCGTGACAAGGAGCGCGATGCGCGCGGGCCGGCCAAGGATCGCAACGGCTCGGGCATCGACTTTTTCTTTATGCACCGGCACATGCTCGGCATCGCCCGTTCGATGCAGGACCTGCCGTCCTGGCCGGCGTTCCCGCAGCCGCAGCCTGAGCTGGAACGCGACCGCCAAGGCTTCGCCCGCTATTTCGACAATTACGACGGCAATTCGCTGCCGCCGACCTGGCTGGCCGAGGGCGATGACGAGTACACCAAATGGGTCAGCGACATCAAAGCGGCGCAAACCTATCAAAGCAATTTTCTGGTCTGGGAATCGCAGTACCGCGACCCGCGTTACCTGTCGAAGCTGACCCTTGGCCAGTTCGGTTCGGAAGTCGAACTGGGCTTGCACGACTGGCTGCACATGCGCTGGGCCTCGGTGGCGCGTGATCCGTCCAACGACATTCCGGTGCCGATGGCGCGTGATCAGGCGGACTTCGCTGCACGTTGGTATGCGCCGGAAAACGACTTTCTTGGCGACCCGTTTTCCTCTCATGTGAACCCGGTGTTTTGGCGTTTCCACGGCTGGATCGATGATCGTCTGGAAGACTGGTTTCGCGCCCACGAGCGCTTTCATCCGGGCGAAGTCAGCCGCCTGCAGGTCAATGGCGTGCCGTGGTTTGCACCGGGGCGCTGGGTGGAAATCGACGATCCGTGGCTCGGCCCCGACACCCACGGCTGCAGTACCGTGCCGGGCCTGCAGGTTGGGCGCTCGGTCGAGATGGATCCGGAAACCATGAAACTGGCGCTGCGCATTACCTTCGGCGACGAAGACAACATGACCGATCTTTTCCGCAAGGTCCCGCAACGACCATGGTATGCGCGGCATCTGAAGGTCAAGGGCCGACAGCTTTAGATTGGTTCAACACAGACTCTGAATGGGTCGCAATCCCTTGTGGGAGTGAGCCTGCTCGCGAATGCGGTGTGTCATCCAACGCATCAGCGCCTGAGACGGCCTCTTGGCGAGCAGGCTCGCTCCCACAGGTGGGGCTTGGTCGTGCCGAAAATTTCTGTCCAATCCGAATCCATTTGTGGGAGCGAGCCTGCTCGCGAATGCGGTGTGTCATCCAGATGCATCAGTGCCTGACACGACCTCTTCGCGAGCAAGCTCGCTCCCACATGGGGCCTTGGTCGTGCCGAAGATCTCGGTCCAAACCGAATTCCATTTGTGGGAGCGCGCTTGCTCGCGAATGCGTTTGTCATCCAACGCATCAGCGCCTGACACGGCCTCTTCGCGAGCAGGCTCGCTCCCACAAGGGACCTTGGTCGTGGCGAAGATTTGGCCTGGCCGAATGACCCCTGTGGGAGCGAGCCTGCTCGCGAGGGCGTCGGTTCAGCTGACGCGTCGCGGTCAGATCACCTCCCAGCCCCCACCCAAGGCTTTGTACAAGGCAATGCTGGCCTGCAACCGCGACAGGCGCAGTTGCACGTTCATGTCTTGCGCGGCGTACAGTGTACGCTGGGTTTGCAGCACGGTGAGCAGGTCTTCGGCGCCGGCCTGGTAACGGCTTTGGGCGATGTCGAAGGCGGTTTGCGCCTGGTTTAGTTCTTCGCTTTGCCATTGCCGCTGTTCGTCGAGACCCCGAATGCTGTTCAGGGCTTTTTCGACATCGGCGAAACCGTTGATGATCGCGCCGCGATAGGACTCCAGCAGTTCGTCCTGACGGGCCCTGGCCTTGTCGCGTTCGGCGCTGAGGCGGCCGTTGTTGAAGATCGGCGCCGTGAGCCCTGACGACAGATTGTAAAACGTCGTGCGCAGCATGTCGGCAGCGAGGTCGGCGCCGCTGCCCAGGCTCGCCGTCAGGGTGATTTTGGGCAGCATGGCGGCGCGGGCGACGGTCACATCAGCCTGGGCCGCCGCCAGTCTGGCCTCGGCACTGGCGATGTCCGGACGGCGGCTGAGCAAGTCGCTCGGCACGCCGCTGGCGATTTCCGGCCAGTGCAGTTGTGCGAAGGATTGCTCGGGCAACGGCAACGCTTGCACCGGTTGGCCGAGCAGCGCAGCAAGGCTGATCAGGGCTTCACGTGCCTGTTGTTGCACCAGCGGCAGTTTGCGCTGTTGCTCGGCTACCAGGCTTTTTTGTTGGGCCAGTTCCAGTGCAGTGGCGCTGCCGGCATCGAAACGGGTCTGGACCAGATGCAACACATTCTGCGCGTTGGCGAGATTGAGCTCGGCGATGCGCGTCTGCTCACGCAAGGCCAAGGCCTGGGTGTAACTGTTGGCGACACCGCTGAGCAAGGTCAGTTCGACAGTGGCGCGATCGAACTCGCTGGCCCGCACACCCAAAACCGCACTGTCGCGCGCGGCACGATTGCCGCCCCAGAAATCGATTTCGTAACTGGCGCTCAGCTCGGTATCGTAATAGTCCAGCGAGCGATTTTCGGGGCTGACATCCAGTTGGCTGTAGCCTTTGCCGTGGATCAGTTTCTGCCGGTTGGCGTTGAGCCCGGCCTTGAGTTCGGGCAGCAGCGGTGCGCCGGCAATGGTTGCGCTGGCCTGGGCCTGTCTGACGCGCGCGGCCGCCGCCGCAAGGTCGTAGCTGCCCAGCCTTGCCTGTTCCACCAGCCGATCCAGCTCGGGGCTGCCGAACCGGGTCCACCACTGTCGATTGCTGTGCAGCGCGCCGGGGTTATCGACCGACTGCCACGCGCTCGGTGGCTGCACGCCGCTGTCGAGGCGCGGCGCAGGGCTGCTGCAGGCCGCCAGCAAGAGGCTGGCGGACAGGAACGTCAGTCGCACTTTCATAGATCGATCATTCACTGGTAAGGGCTGTGACCGGGTCAAGCCGGGCAGCTTTGCGGGCCGGCATAAAGCCGAAAATGACACCGGTGACCAGCGCGCAAGCGAACGCGCCGATCACCGCAAACGCTTGAAAGGCAATCGCCACACCGCTGAGCAGCAGCACGCCACCGACCAGCAACGCCAGGCCGATCCCGGCGATCCCGCCGACCACCGAAAGCATCACCGCTTCAGTGAGGAACTGGCGCAGGATGTCACGCTGGCGCGCACCGGTGGCCATGCGAATGCCAATCTCACGGGTACGTTCGCGCACGGTCATCAACATGATGTTCATCACGCCGATGCCGCCGACCAACAGGGAAATCGCCGCAATCGCACCGAGCATCAACGACAGCGTGCCTTGCGTGCGCGCCTCGGCCTGAATCATTGCGGCATTGTTGGTCAGCTCGAAGTCCTTCTTGCCGTGGTGCCGGCGCAGCATCGCCTGCTCGATCGCCTGCTCGGCGTCCTTGACCTTGCGTGCATCCCTGGCGGCGATCACCACGTATTCGGGGTTGCGACTGCCGAACAGGCGCATGCTCGCCGCCGAATAGGGCACGGCGATGCGGTTGTCGCTATCGGAGTCGCCGGAGCTGGCGCCTTTTTCGGCGAGCACGCCGAGGATCTGGAACGGCACGTTTTCGATGAGGATGTATTGACCGATCGGGTCGGCAACACCCTTGAGCAACTTGTCGCGGACCTTGGTGCCGATCACCGCGACGGCAGCGGCGCTGTCTTCGTCGGCCTGGGTGAAGTAACTGCCCTGAACCACCGGCCAGTTGAAAATCACCGGAAAGTTGGTGTCGTTGCCGCCGACATAGCTGCTGTGGTCGGCATTGCCAAAACGCACGCCGGCGGTCGAGCCGTTGACCGGCATGATCCGTTCCACCTGGGGCAGGGCAGACAGTTCGGCGACGTCGTCAAGGGTGATGATGCCTGGTGGCGTGCGCGGGTTGGGCGCCGAGCCGCTGAGGTAGATGATGTTGGAGCCGAACGCGCCCATCTGCGCCATCACCTGACGTTTACTGCCTTCGCCCACCGCCAGCATCACCACCACAGATGCCACTCCAATGACGATGCCGAGCAACGTCAGCGCCGTGCGAAAGCGGTTGATCCACATCACCCGCCACGCGGCTTGCACGGCGTCCACCAGCTCACCTTTCCAGGCGCCGGTCTGGCTGCTGCCGCTGTTCAGGCGCTGGCGCAGATCGACCGCTTGCAAGGCGCCGGGTTTGGCTGTGCGTGGCGGCGCGGTCGCGTGCTCGGCGGTGTCGCTGATGACCAGGCCGTCACGAATTTCGATGATGCGCTTGGCCCGTTGCGCCACTTCGCGGTCGTGGGTGATGAGAATCACCACGTGGCCCTGATCGGCCAGTTCGTCGAGCAGGGTCATGACCTCGGCGCCGCTGTGACTGTCGAGGGCGCCGGTAGGTTCGTCGGCGAGGATGATGTGGCCGCCGTTCATCAGCGCGCGGGCAATCGACACCCGCTGTTGCTGACCGCCGGAGAGCTGATGCGGACGGTTGCCAGTGCGGCTGCCCAGGCCTAGCCGTTCCAGTAGCGCAAGGGCACGAGCATGTCGATCACTTGCCGGGGTGCCGGCATAGATCGCCGGCATCTCGACGTTTTCCTGCGCCGAGCCGGAGGGGATCAGGTGATAGCCCTGAAAAACAAAACCGAACGCTTCGCGGCGCAGCCAGGCCAGTGCGTCAGTGTCCAGGTGAGCGACGTTTTCCCCGGCGAAACGGTATTCTCCGCTGGTTGGGCGGTCGAGGCAGCCGAGGATGTTCATCAGCGTCGATTTGCCCGAGCCGGAGGCGCCGACGATGGCGACGAATTCGCCAGCGTGGATCGACAGATCGATACCACGCAGCACTTCCACTCGCGGGCTGTCATTGCCGCCGTAGGCTTTGCGGATCTGCCGCAGGTCGATCAGAGGCGTGTTCATTCAGTCTCCGCCAGCGCTGGCTGGAGCGCCGAGGATGTGTTCGCCCTCGGCCAGGCCTTCCAGTACCTGAGTGCGCAGGCGATCGCTGATGCCCGTACGGACTTCCCGGGCCTGAATATCACCGTTTGCCGCGACGATCTGCGCCCGTTGCCACTGCGGGCGCGAACCCGGTTGCAGCGCGGCGCTTGGCACGGTCAGGGTGTCCTGCGCCTGTTGCGCGACGAAGAACACCTGGGCGGTCATGTCGGTCATCAGGCTGTGATCGGTGTTATCGACATCAAGCAACACGGTGTACAGCACGACCCGTTCGCTGCCGCTGCGACCGCTGGTGGGGCTGCCGCCCTGATTCTGTTCGAGAGGACGTGGCGGCACTGGCAGGATCTGTCGCACGGTGCTGCTCCAGCGCCGGTTGCCGCCGCTGAGGGTGGTGAAATAGGCGCTCATGCCCGGTTTGACGTGGCCGATGTCGGCTTCCGACACCTCGGCCCACACCGTCATCGGCGATAGACGGGCGATGCGCAGGATCAGCGGAGTTTGTTGCTGTGCGTTGAGCGTCTGGCCTTCGCGCGCACCGACGGCGACCACGGTTCCGCTCATCGGCGCGTAAATGCGCGTGTAGCCGAGCTCCGCCTCGTCACTGCGCAGGCTGGCCTGAGCCTGACGGATCTGCGCCTGGAACATGTCGATGCGTGCCTGTGTCGCGCGAACTTCGGCGCGGGCAGTCTGCACGTCTTCTTCGCGCGTGGCGCCACCGGCGGCGAGTGTCTGCTGGCGCTGATATTTCTGTTGCGCCAGATCGTGCTGAGCCCGTTGCTCCTGCAGCTGCGCCTTGAGGTTTTCGATGGAAAAGCGCCCGGCATCCAGCTTGGCTTTTTGCGTGGACGGGTCGATCTCCACCAGCAACTGGCCTTCCTTGACCGTGTCGCCGGCCTCGACGTGAATCTTCTGAATCTGCCCGGACGCCTGCGCGCCGACATCCACATAACGGCGCGGCTGCAAGGTGCCCAGCGCCGTCACGCTGTTTTCGATATCGCCCCGACTGACTTGCACAGTGGCGACGGCATCGCGGCCGGGTGGGAGCACTTGCCAGGCGGCAACGGCGATCACGGGGATCAGACAGAGGGCGCCGAACAGGGCGCGTCGGGCAGGGCGGGGACGTTTCATGCAGGGTTCCGGCCAGTGGTTGCGGCCCGTCGCAAGTCACGACAGACACGGGGGCTGTCCTGTAAACGAGGCATGCGTCACGGAATTTAGCCGCAGATACAACGAGTAACTGCCCACGAGGTACGACTATTTGTCCGTGATATGGAATCAGCTCTTTAAATCTATATGAGAATTACTATAAATTACGCACCTCAAGTTGCCACTATCTTGCTACCGCGTAATCCGCAGGCCGGACGAGTGTGCTCAAGGACAGAAACGGCATCGATGCGGTCGGGAGTCATGTTGGAAAACTACTATCGTGAGCTGGTGTGTTTCCTCAACGCCAGACTGGGCAACCGTCAGGTCGCCGAGGATGTGGTGCATGACGCCTATGTACGCGTGCTGGAGCGCTCCAGCGAAGTACCGATTGAACAACCCCGGGCCTTCCTCTATCGCACCGCATTGAACTTGGTCATCGATGACCACCGCCGCAACGCGCTGCGCCAGGTCGAATCGCTGGACGTGCTCGACAACGAAGAGCGCTATTTCACTCCGTCTCCCCATGGCACCCTCGATCATGGCCAGCGTCTGCAGATGCTGCAGCGCGCGCTGGCAGAATTGCCGCCGCTGTGCCGCGACAGCTTTCTGCTGCGCAAGATCGAAGGCATGTCCCATCAGGAAATCGCCAAGACGCTGGGCATCTCCCGGGCGCTGGTTGAAAAACACATCGTCAACGCCATGAAACATTGCCGGTTGCGTATTCAGCAATGGGATGTCCAATGATCCGCCCCGGTTAAATTTCCTTTCATCGTCCTCGTTCCTACTCAACAGACGACCTGCTGACCTGATTCAGGCCGGGCAGGCCACCCAGGGCTTTTTTCCCCGCGTTGAGGGGTTCATCCAGAGGACACTGGAAATGACACAGGCAATTGCATCGCCCATCGTTCACGACCTGATCGGCGTCGGTTTCGGCCCTTCGAACCTGGCGCTGGCCATCGCCCTGCAGGAGCGCGGGGCGAACCAGGGCGAGCTGGATGTGCTGTTCCTCGACAAGCAGACCGATTACAGCTGGCACGGCAACACCCTGTCGACCCAGAGCGAATTGCAGATTTCCTTTCTCAAGGATCTGGTGACCCTGCGCAACCCGACCAGCCCGTACTCGTTCGTCAATTACCTCAAGCACCACGGGCGTCTGGTTGACTTCATCAACCTCGGCACGTTCTATCCGTGCCGCATGGAGTACAACGATTACCTGCGCTGGGTGGCCGGGCAGTTCACCGAGCAGAGCCGTTATGGTGAAGAAGTGCAGTTCATCGAGCCGGTACTGCACAACCAGCAGGTTGAAGCCTTGCGGGTGATCTCCCGAGGCGGCGACGGCCAGCAGTTCGTGCGTACCACGCGTTCGGTGGTGGTCAGCGCTGGCGGGACACCGCGCATTCCGGAGGCGTTCAAGGCGCTGAAGGGCGATCGCCGGGTGTTCCACCATTCGCAATACCTGTCGCAGATGGCCAGGCAGCCGTGCGTGAACAATCAGCCGATGAGCATTGCGATCATCGGTGGCGGGCAGAGCGCGGCGGAAGCCTTCATTGACCTCAACGATTCATTCCCGTCGGTGCAGGTCGATATGATCCTGCGCGGCTCGGCGCTCAAACCAGCGGACGACAGCCCGTTCGTCAACGAAGTGTTTTCGCCGGAGTTCACCGACCTGGTGTTCCAGCAGAACAGCGCCGAGCGCGAGCGCCTGGTCAACGAGTATCACAACACCAATTATTCGGTGGTCGACATCGACCTGATCGAGCGCATCTACGGAATCTTTTATCGCCAGAAAGTTTCGGGAATCGCCCGCCATGCTTTCCGCACGCTGACCACCGTCGAGAGCGCCACAGCCACGCAACACGGTATCGAATTGGCCGTGCGCAACAACGCTACCGGCGAAGTCACTGTGCGCAATTATGACGCCGTGGTCCTGGCCACCGGTTACGAGCGGCAGATGCACCGCAAGCTGCTGGCGCCGCTGGAGGAATACCTCGGCGAATTCGAGGTCGATCGCAATTACAAACTGCTCACCGACGAGCGCTGCAAGGCGGGTATCTACATGCAGGGCTTCTGCCAGGCCAGCCATGGCCTGAGTGATACGTTGCTGTCGGTGCTGCCGATTCGCGCCGACGAAATCGCCGGCTCGCTGTACGAGCATGGCAAGCATCGCGGGCACAGCCGTTCGATGGCGGAGCTGTTGCTGGCAACGGCCAGCTGAATTTCCGTAGCCCAGATCGTTCCCACGCTCTGCGTGGGAATGCAGCCCGGGACGCTCCGCGTCCCTTCCGGAAGCCGAACGCGGAGCGTCCGTTGAGGCATTCCCACGCAGAGCATGGGAACGATCTTTGGGGTGATCCTGAACCCTTCCTGAACACCCGCCACATTCCCCTTAAAGACCACTTCCAGCCGTTTCGCTGCGGGCGTAAGCTTCGCGCGTTTTCATCAATTGCGGAGACCCACAGTGGGTACTTGTTCGAGTGACAGTTGTCGGCCGGTCTCGATCACCGGCAGATTCTCGGCAAGATAACGCGCAGCCTTTCCCTGCCGTTGTCTCGCCGTAACAGCGAGCAGCGGCATCCCGTGCACGGCCAGTCTCTGGTTGTGTCTCGACGTCCTTCTCATCGACGCTGAAAAGAGCGTGGTTACGACTTCGTGGTCGTGGTCGCACTCGTTCGACACGCCTGTCTTTTGACTGGCGCGCCAGCCCTTGCCGCACCGGTTTACCGGCGAACGAGGCGCGGCCGTACCTGCTCGACGGTTTCCCGGCTGACCACAGGGGACACAGCCATGAAACTCACGCTCAAGGAATTTTTCGCAGGCTTTCTGCGCACCCGCCACATCGCCCGACACTTCCGTCGTCTGGCGCTGCTGGATTCGATCAATGACACCACGGTCAGCCGTGAAGTCCCGCCGACACTGGCCACGACGCTGGCCAACGCCGCGCATTGCGACAGCGGTGTGCTGCTGTCATCACTGGGCGCGCATGCCGACGGCCTCACCGATTTCGAAGTCGATGTCCTGCGCGCGCAGCACGGTCTCAACGAAGTCGAGCACGAGCAACCGCTGCCGTGGTCGACCCATCTGTGGCACTGCTACAAAAACCCGTTCAACCTGCTGCTGACCTTGCTGGCGGTGATCTCGTGGCTGACCGAAGACCTGAAAGCGGCCGTGGTGATTTTCTCCATGGTGGTGCTGTCGACGCTGCTGCGTTTCTGGCAGGAGAGCAAATCCAATCAGGCCGCCGACGCGCTCAAAGCCATGGTCAGCAACACCGCCACGGTGCTGCGCCGTGATGAGCCACGCCGCGAAATCCCGATCAAACAACTGGTGCCAGGCGATCTGATAGTGCTCTCGGCCGGCGACATGATTCCCGCCGATTGCCGCGTGCTCAGCGCCAAGGATCTATTCGTCAGTCAGGCAGCGATGACAGGCGAGTCGATGCCGGTGGAGAAGTTTCCCCATCAGGCCGATCGCCTTACACGCAACCCGCTGGAGCTGGACAACATCCTGTTCATGGGCACCAACGTGGTATCAGGGACGGCGACTGCGGTGATTCTTGCCACCGGCAACAGCACTTATTTCGGTGCGCTGGCGCAACGTGTCGGCGCGACGGATCGGGCGGTAACGTCGTTCCAGCAGGGCGTCAACAAAGTCAGCTGGCTGTTGATCCGCTTCATGTTCGTGATGGCGCCGCTGGTGCTGTTCATCAACGGTTTCACCAAGGGTGACTGGACTGAAGCGTTGCTGTTTGCGCTGTCGATTGCCGTCGGGCTGACCCCGGAAATGCTGCCGATGATTGTCACCTCGACGCTGGCCAAAGGCGCGGTGTTCCTGTCGCGCAAGAAAGTCATCGTCAAACGCCTCGATGCGATCCAGAACTTCGGCGCCATGGACGTGCTGTGCACCGACAAGACCGGCACCCTGACCCAGGACAAGATTTTTCTCGCACGTCATGTCGATGTCTGGGGGGAGGAATCGGATGATGTGCTGGAATTGGCTTACCTCAACAGCTACTACCAGACCGGCCTGAAAAACCTGCTGGATGTCGCCGTGCTGGAACACGTGGAAATTCATCGCGAGCTGAAGGTCGCTACAGCGTTTCGCAAGGTCGATGAGGTCCCGTTCGACTTCAGTCGTCGGCGCATGTCGGTGGTGGTCGAAGGCCATGGCCAAGCGCATCAACTGATCTGCAAAGGCGCGGTGGAGGAAGTGCTGGCGGTGTGCAGCCGCGTGCGTCATGGCGATGTCGATGAAGCGTTGAGCGATGAACTGCTGGCGCGGATTCGCCAGGTCACCGCAGCCTTCAACGCCGAAGGCTTGCGCGTGGTGGCAGTGGCGGCGCGCTTGATGCCCGAAGGGCGCGACACCTACAGCCTCGCCGATGAACAGGCGCTGACGCTGATCGGTTATGTGGCGTTTCTCGATCCACCCAAGGAGAGCACAGCACCAGCGCTCAAGGCGTTGGCCGAGCATGGCGTGGCGGTGAAAGTGCTGACCGGCGATAACGAACTGGTCACCGCAAAGATCTGCCGTGAGGTCGGTCTTGCCCAACAGGGCTTGCTGCTGGGCAATGACATCGAGCACATGAGCGATGCCGAACTGGCCATCGCCGTGGAGACCACCAATGTCTTCGCCAGACTGACGCCATCGCACAAGGAGCGCATCGTGCGCCTGCTGAAAAGCAACGGTCACGTCGTTGGCTTCATGGGCGACGGCATCAACGACGCACCGGCGCTGCGCACCGCCGACATTGGTATCTCCGTGGACAGCGCCGTGGACATCGCCAAGGAAGCGGCGGATATCATTCTTCTGGAAAAGAGCCTGATGGTGCTGGAGGAGGGCGTGCTCGAAGGGCGTCGTACCTTCGCCAACATGCTCAAGTACATCAAGATGACTGCCAGCTCGAACTTCGGCAACGTGTTCTCGGTACTGGTAGCCAGTGCGTTCATTCCGTTCCTGCCGATGCTGCCGATGCACCTGCTGGTGCAGAACCTGCTCTACGACATTTCGCAGATCGCCATTCCGTTCGATAACGTCGACGATGAGATGCTGAAAAAACCGCAGCGCTGGCAGCCGGGTGACGTCGGGCGTTTCATGCTGTTCTTCGGGCCGATCAGTTCGATCTTTGACATCACCACCTTCGCCTTGATGTGTTACGTGTTCGACGCCAACACCCCGGACCACCAGACGCTGTTTCAGTCCGGCTGGTTCGTGGTCGGTTTGCTGACCCAGACGCTGATCGTGCACATGATCCGCACGCCGAAGATTCCTTTCCTGCAAAGCCGTGCCGCCGCGCCTTTGCTGGTGATGACGGGCGTGATCATGGCGGTAGGCATTTTCCTGCCGATGGGCCCGCTGGCGCACTACTTCAAATTGCAGGCGCTGCCGTCACTGTATTTCGTGTTTCTGCCAATGATCCTGCTGGCGTACATGGCCCTTACACAAGCGGTCAAAGGGTTCTACATCCGTCGGTTTGGCTGGCAATAACCGCACGGCCGCGGATGCGCCCGCGAGCGCGAGCCTGTTCAGGCGGGAATTGTCCTACACGCCAGCAAGAAAGAGCTTACATTTTCAACCTTGGGTCTCGACCACTATTTGTTTCGGAGCAGACATGCCCGGCGACCTGAATATCGACAACGGCATAACGATCGGGCACTGAAAAATGGACGTTTCGGCAAGGAACGCCGGACACGTGGGGGACTATCAGTTGCCGCGTCGAACATCGGTTCATTGGCAACAGAATAGAACCGATGGCCGTTGAACACTGTTACGGGAAGCCAGGCCGCTGGGCCGAATCAATAACTTTCCCAAGAGAAGTACATAATGAAAAAGTTTGTCGCTGTTACCGCCGCTACCGTTGCCATGGGCCTGGCTTCTTTCGCCAACGCCGCAACGCCGGCAACCGGCAATCCTGGCACCGTGCGTTTTATCGGTGAGATCGTTTCCGGTGCCTGCGGCATCGACGCCAGTTCTCTGGACCAGACCGTTTCCCTGGGTCAGGTACCATCGAATCAGTTCACCAGGCTCGGCGATCGTTCGACGCCGGTCAAGTTCGATATCGTGCTGACCGACTGCGACACTGCCACTCAGAAGAACGCGCGCTTCACCTTCAGCGGTGTGCAGGATCCCGCGGTTCCGGCGCTTTTCGCCACCACCGGACTGGCTCAGAACGTCGGTATTCGTCTGCAGTCCAGCGCCGGTGAGATGCTCGATAACGGCAAGGAACAGGTAGCGCCTGTGGTCCTGCAGGACGGCAACAACACCGTGAGCTTTGCCGCCATGTACGAGTCCACTGCGGCCACCGTCACCACCGGTGAAGCGGACAGCGTGGCCAACTTCACCGTGGCCTACAACTGATACGCCCGTATCGCTGGTTGTAAAGAGAAAGGGGTGAAAACCCCTTTTTTCTTTTCCTTGAAAGTTCTGATGAAGGCTATTTCCCGTGTACGGCCGAAAACTTTTCGTGTCTTGCGTGTTGATCTCTTGTGCCCGTTATTCGAGCGCCGTGGAGTTCAATGCGGAGTTTCTGAATATCGATCAGCACGACGATATCAGCCTCGGACAGTTTGCCCATGCGCAATACACCGCGCCGGGTCGTTATTTGCTGGATATCACCGTCAATCAGCGTTATTTCGGCTCGCGCACCCTTGAGTTCAGGGCCGGCGATCAAGCCGACGACAGTTACGTCTGTCTGCCTGAAGAACTGGTCGCAACCTTTGGCTTGAAGCCCGGCGTGCTGCGGACGCTGCCAAGGCTGGCCAACGGCCAATGCGTGGATCTGCGCGGTATCGACAACGCCTCGATCAAGTACCTGAAGAATCTGGGTCGTCTGTCGATCAGTCTGCCCCAGGCAACGTTTGAATATGCCGACCCCAACTACATCCCGCCCGCCGCATGGAGCGTCGGGCTCAACGGCGCGTTGCTCGATTACCGAGTGATCGCCAACAGCCGCGAGTCCACCGGCCAGTCGGGCAATTCGCGTTCGCTGCAGAGTTACGGCACGGCGGGCATCAACCTCGACGCCTGGCGTCTGCGTGCCGACTATCAGGCGCGCCAGGAATCCGTCAGCCAGGGCAACGACCCGCGCGGCGAAGCGTTCCAGTTGAACCGCTTGTATGCCTATCGAGCCTTGCCCTCGATCCGTTCGAAGCTGTCCGTGGGTGAGGATTACCTGAATTCCGACGTGTTCGATACTTTCGCCTTGCGCGGTGCGACGCTGAGCAGCGACGACCGCATGCTGCCGCCGAACCTGCGCGGTTACGCGCCGCTGATCAGTGGACTGGCGCGCACGAATGCGACGGTCACGGTATCGCAACAGGGTCGGGTGCTGTACTCGACGACGGTGACGCCCGGTGCGTTCAGCATTCAAGACCTCAACAGCAGCGTACAAGGCACGCTGGATGTCACGGTGCGCGAAGAAGATGGCACCGAGCAGACATTCACTGTCGCCACTGCCGCCGTGCCGTTTCTCTCCCGTGAAGGTGAGCTGCGCTACAAGGTTTCGGCCGGGCAGCCACGCCTGACCGGCGCGGGTGGCACCGAGCCCGGCTTCGTTGCAGCGGAAGCGGCTTACGGGCTGGCACGCGACTGGACCCTCTACGGGGGCCTGTTTGCAGCTTCGGGATATCAGTCCAATGCTTTCGGTATCGGCAAGGATCTGGGCGTGTTCGGCGCCGTGTCCGGCGACGTCACGACATCCCGGGCAAAGCTGCGCTGGAATGGCCAGACCGTGGTCGGCAATTCCTACCGGATCAATTATTCCAAGCGGTTCGACGCGATCGGCACCGATCTGCGTTTTCTGGGTTATCGCTTTTCCGACAAGACCTTTACCAATTTTTCGCAGTTCGCCGGCGATGTCGATTCCTACGCACTTAACTCGGGCAAGCAGCGATATTCAGTGACGGTGGCCAAGCATTTTGCCTGGCTGTCGACGAGTTTTTCCTACGACCATTCAACCTATTGGGATGCGCCGGCGGCCGATCGTTTTGGCCTGAGCGTGGCGCGCAGTCTTTCCCTGGGCAACGTCAAGAACATCAACGTCAATCTGTCGGCCTACCAGACACGGAACAGCCGGCAGAACGATTCGCAGATTTACCTCGGCCTGACCGTGCCGCTGGGTGGCAACTCGATGCTGTCGAGCAATCTGCAGCGCTCGGGCTCGGGCAGTTCCGCAACCAGTGTCGGTTACAGCCACGATAACGGCGAGGGTGTGAATTATCAGCTGTACGGCGGCGTGGGCGACAACCGCTACGTTAATGCGTACATCGCAAAACGTGCCTCAAGTTACCGCGCCAATGCTTCGGCGAGCACCGATGGCAACACCTATCGCTCGCTGACCGGCGAACTCGACAGTTCATTGGTGGCGACGCGTTACGGGGTGACTGCGCACGGCAACGGCAGCAACGGCGACACCCGTTTGCTGGTGTCCACCGACGGTGTGTCGGACGTTGCCTTCAGTGGCCAGACCCGCAGCAACCGCAACGGTTATGCCGTGATGGATGGTTTACCGTCTTTTCAGGCTTACGAAGCGCGGGTCAACGTTGAAGAGCTGCCGCTCAATACCGAAGTGTCCAATCCGATCCAGCGCCTGGCGCTGACCGAGGGCGCTATTGGTTACGTCAGTTTCGCCACTGGCCAAGGCCATAACGCGTTTGTCGAGTTGCGCCGTGGCGACGGCAAACCAGTGCCGTTTGGCGCATCAGTGCAAGACCTGCACACCAATAGGGAAGTGGGCATCGTCGGCGAGGTGGGCGTCACTTATCTGTTGGGCATCAAGGCCGGGGCTGAGCTGGTGGCGCGTTGGGACGACGCCGGCCAGTGCCGTCTGGCCAAACTCCCTGAACAAGACGTAGTGACCAGCGTTGCTACGCCTGCCCAGTGCCTGTAATCGTCTCTCTCAATAAACCCGGAGTCACCATGTCTCGTTTTGCTTCAAGTCCAGCTCATCGCCTGTTGATTGCCACCGGCCTTTTCATGCCGCTGCTGGCCAGCGCCGCCGTGGTACCGGATCGCACCCGCGTGGTGTTTGAAGAAAGTGCCCCTTCAGTGAGTGTCACGGTCAGCAACAAGAACCCGCAATTACCGTTCATCGTGCAGTCCTGGATCGAGAACGAGGGCGGGGAAAAGATCACGTCGCCGTTCATGGTTTTGCCGCCCTTGCAACGGATCGAGCCCAACGAGAGCAGTGTGCTGCGGATCGTCAAACTGCCGCAGACAGCTTTGCCAACGGACCGCGAGTCGGTGTTCTACCTCAACATTCGCGAGATTCCGCCGAAGACCCAGGCCGTCAATTCGATGCAGATCGCCTTGCAGTCGAAGATCAAATTGTTCTATCGCCCGGCAGCGGTAAAGCGCGAGCGCGGCGAGGATCTGGCGCTCGGGCTGAAACTTGAAATCGATCCGGCGGCGAAACAGTTGATCGTCGATAACCCGACCGTCTTTCACATCACGGTAGTCGGCCTGCTTGCCGGTCCGGAGAAACTCAAGATGCCCATCGATACCGTGATGATTGCCCCTCGCGGCAGCGCCCGGTTCGCCTTGAGCAACACTGCGTTTAGCACGCTGAGGATTTCGAACATGAATGACTTCGGCGGTCAGTCCGACACCTTGTTCAGCTGTGTAGCGAACCTGTGTCAGGGCGTGAAGCCATGAAATCGTGCCCCATGCTGACCCGGCTGGCAGTGGCTGCGGTAGCGCTGGTGTTCTCCCAGTTCGCCTCGGCCATGGTCTGCAAGTCTATTGATGCCGGGAGTTACTTGAGTGAATACATCGGGCCGGTGTCGGTGCCGGACACCGTACCTGACGGCACGATCATCTGGCGCTCGAAAACCCATGTGGTGCCGGCCAACTGCTGGAAACTTTTCGACTTGCACTATCGGGAAGACGATCCGATCTACTTCTATGGCAACCCGGCCGGTCTCAATCCGACGCCGTGGGGCATCGAGTTTGGCCTGGTCTATCGCGGGGTGACGGCATGGGACGGCGACTGGAGTTCCAACCCGACTCAAGGGGTAAACAGTGGCTTCGTCTCCCCGGGCTGCCCGAGCGCCAACAGTGGCGCGGACATGCTTGCCTGTTCGCGGGTGACGCCGAGCATTGCCTTTCAGGTGGTTATCCGCAAACGAGGCTTGATGCCGTTGCAACGGCCATCGCAAGACACCTATGACGTGTTCCAGTTCGACGGCCTCTACGGCCTCAACGGCGGGCCGAGCAACCCGGCGGGCAACTTCCGTTTTCAGCTCAGCGGGTTGCAGAACATAGTCGGCACGGCCTGTACGGTGGACGTGACGGTGACGCCCGAGCCGGGAATCGTCGATTTTGGTGTGATCCAGAAAATCGCCACGGGCTTTTCGCCACCCAATCCAGTCAGGCCTTTCAGCCTTGCTCTGGAGAAAAAATGCAGCAGTGCGATCAACATCGGCGCGACGTTTGTCACCGCCAATCAGGACGGGCTATACAACATTCTTCCGGCAGCAGGCAGCCAATTCGGTATCCAGATACGTGACGCGCGCAACAATCTGGTGCCAGTCAACGAGCCGTTTCCCTTGGCCAATTTCTCGGCCGAGATGAGCCATATCGATGTGCCATTCAGTGCCTCGCTTGTCGCGCTGGGTGAGCCAGAGACTGGCCGGTTCGAGGCGATCATGGTGGTGCAGATCGTCTACTACTGACTGAGACTTCGCTGGGAAATTTCCTACACTTGCGCAGGATAAATCCTTCGTTCTGCTTGGCCTCCGGTGGCCACTATCGTGTTTCCCCGGGACGATTGAGTGATGAAAGGACGATGGCCTCCCCACGAGTTTTGGTGCTGGAAAATCATGAGTTTGCCCGCAATGTCCTGGTGAGGATGTTGCATCGCCTGGGTGTGCGTGACGTGTTGCAAGCGCCGGACGCCGAACAGGCCATGGTGCGGATGCATTTGCAGGGCGGGGTCGATATCGTCTTGTGCGACCTGACGGATCGCGGCGTCGATTGCCTCGAGTTTCTGCGTCTGGCCAGCCACAGTGGCATGGTCCGTGCGGTGGTGCTGTGCAGTGAATTGCCAGCGGAGATACGGCGTACGCTGGGCCAGATGGTGTCCCTGGCAGGCCTGCAATTGCTGGGTGTGCTGAGCCGACCGGTGCAGCTGCGTGCCTTGCACCGCCTGCTGCAACGCTACAGTCGCACGCAGGTAGTGTCGACGCCAAGGACTTTGAACAACGTGCTGCCCAGCGAGGATGAGGTTCGACGCGGGCTGGCCCTGGGCGAGTTCCGCGCCTGGTTCCAGCCGCAGTTCCAACTGCACAGCGGCACGGTGAGCGGGGTGGAGGCGCTGGCGCGCTGGGAACATCCGGCGCGAGGCATCTTGCTGCCCGGTGATTTTCTGGCCGCCATACTCGCCT
The DNA here is from genome assembly GCF_014268505.2 of Pseudomonas khorasanensis. GTDB lineage: Bacteria > Pseudomonadota > Gammaproteobacteria > Pseudomonadales > Pseudomonadaceae > Aquipseudomonas > Aquipseudomonas khorasanensis. The sequence continues at coordinate 148,795 of NZ_JABWQP020000007.1, read as the reverse complement.
ACGATTTGACCGACTTGATGTTCAAACATTTGCTCGAGCAAGGCCTGAACCTGCTGGGAATCATGCGTGATCGCGGCTTGGCGATGGTGCTGTCCTTCAACCTGCACGCCTCGCAAGTCAAAGACAATGGCTTGGTGGAACACATCAAGCAGACTCTGGATCGGCATGGTTTCAACGGTTCGGTGCTGATGTTCGAAGTAGCGGAAAATGGTTTGCTCGATTGCCCGTCCGACACTCAGGAAAATCTGTTGCGTTTGCGCCTGCTGGGCTGTGGTCTGGCGGTGGACGACTTCGGTGTGGGCTTTTCCTCGCTGAAGCTGTTGAGCGAGTTGCCGTTTACCCAGCTCAAGCTTGATGGTCGTTTCGTTCAGCACCTGGACCGACCGGGCAGTCGGGCAATGGTTTCCGGTACCCGGGAGCTGGCGCGGTCGTTGGGAATGGCGCTGGTAATTGAAGGCGTGAGCGGCCCGCAGATACTCGAGCATTTGCTGGAACTGAAGTGCGAGATCGGCCAAGGCTATTACCTGGCCAGGCCCATGAATGGCCATGACCTGCTCAAATGGCTGGAGAGGCGATAACTGTGCTTTTAAGTTGTACATTATTTGATGCGATGTACAAGAAACTTCCTACACTCCAGTCGTGCTCGTGTATTTTCGACACGTGGATCGTCTGGGTTGATGTCCCACCGCTGTTCCTGATGTAGCCGATGATGTACGTCGACGTGTCTTACAGGAGTTTTTATGCTTAAAGCGATCATCGTGGACGATCATCCGTTCATTCGCTCTGCCGTCAGAATGCTGTTGAAACAGGAACACTTCGCCGTCGTTGCCGAGGCTGATAATGGCGCCGACGCGGTGCAACAGGCCCGTGAGCATCAGCCCGATCTGATCATTCTCGATATCACCATGCCCAAGCTCGACGGGCTGGAGGTGATTTCGCGCATCAGCGCGCTGAACCTGTCCTGCAAGATCCTCGTGCTGACTTCGCAATCGGCGCAGTTCTATTCCATGCGCTGCATGAAGGCCGGCGCCGCCGGATACATTTCCAAGACCAACGATCTCGACGAACTGGTCAAGGCGATCAAGGTGGTGATGGACGGGTATACGTTTTTTCCCAACCTGGCCAACAGTTCGGTGCGCCGCAGCGATGCCCAGGCCACCGATCTGGAGTTGATCCAGAGCCTGTCCGATCGCGAACTGACGATCCTGCAACAATTGGCCAAAGGCTTGAGCAACAAGGAAATCGGCGATGCGATGCTGCTCAGCAACAAGACAGTCAGCACCTACAAGACGCGGCTGATCGAAAAACTAAACGTCAAATCGGTGGTGTATCTTGCTGATTTTGCCAAACGCAACAACCTGCTCTAAGTGATCATGTTCGCCAGAAAATGCCTCGTCGGGCTGCTGGTGTTCAGCGCCATGGCGAGCCTGCCTGCTGCGGCGGCGCCGTCGGCTGATACGTTGCAGCTGCTGGGCCGCTCGGACGTCTCCGAATACGCGGCGTCGCTTGACGAGACGGATTGGAGCTGGTTGCGCCGCAAGGGCAAATTATTGCTGGGTGACAGCAGTCCGGATTATTCGCCGTTCGCGATCACCGTTAACGGCAACGATTACGAGGGTCTGACCGCTGACTATGCGCAGCTGGTCGCACAGTTGCTGGACGTTGATGTCGAGGTGCGGCGCTATGCCTCGCGCAGCGATTTGTTGGCTGCGCTGAAACGTGGCGAGATCGATATGGTCGGCACGGCGAACGGCTTTGAAGCGGCGGACCCTGAATTGGCGATCTCGCTACCTTACGCCGAGGACAACCCGAGCCTTGTGACGCGTCTCGATGACAGCGCCAGCCTGCCGCCGGATCTGGCCGGCAAGCGCGTAGCGATGCTGTATCACTACCTGCCACCGGAAACGGTCAAAGCGTTTTATCCCAAGGCCAGCCTGCAAGTGTATCCCTCGACCCTGACGGCCATCGGCGCTGTAGCGTTCGGCCAGGCCGATGTCTATTTGGGTGATCTGATCAGCTCCAACTATCTGATCAAGAAAAACTACCTGAACAACGTTCAGCTCAGCGATTTTTCGCGAATGGAAACGCAGCCCTTCAGCTTCGCCGTGATCCGTGAAAATCAGCGACTTTTACGCGTTGTCGACGCGGCACTGAAAGCCATTCCCGCGGAAGAACGCATGAGCATTCGACGCCGCTGGAGCGTCGGCGGCGTGGCAATCCCCGGACAGCACGTACTGCATTTCAGCGTCAGGGAACAGCGCTGGCTGGACAAGCATCCGCGCATCAAAGTCGCCATCAATGAGAACTTCCTGCCGCTGACTTTCGTGGATGAGGCGGGCAAGTTTCGCGGCATCAGCGCCGACGTGCTGGCGAAGATCAGCCTGCGTACCGGCTTGCAGTTCGATATGCAGCGGGTCGATTCGGTCGGCGGGCTGATCCGCGCAGTCACCAGCGGTAAGGCCGACATGCTGGCGGCATTTACCCCCAGCACCGAGCGTGAGGGCGAATTGCGGTTCACCCGGCCGTATCTCATCAACCCGTTTGTCCTGATCACCCGCCGCGATGGCGCGCCTGCAACGCTGGATCAGATGGCGGGCAAGCGCCTGGCGCTGATCACCGGCAACGTGTTGCGCGAGTACCTGATCGAGCAATTCCCCAGTGTGCAGCTGGTGCCGGCGAGCAACGCTTCCGATGCCATGGAAAAAGTCGCCACGGGCGAGGTCGACGGCGCGATCAATTCGCTGATCAGCGCGCGTTATATGATCTCGCGCCAGTACCGCGACAGCTTGCAGATCACCAGCACCGTCGGCACGCAGCCGGCGCGTATTGCCTTGGCCACCAATCGCGGTGCGCTTGAGTTGTACTCGATCCTCGACAAGGCCCTGCTGAGTATCAGCCCGGAAGAAATGGACGAGCTGACCAACCGCTGGCGCAGCGAAGTGGTGGTCGATGACAATTATTGGCTGCGCAATCGCGGCATGATCATTCAGGGCTTTGTGATTGCCGGCGTATTGCTCTTGGTGGCGCTGGGCTGGATCGCTTATTTGCGCCTGTTGATGCGCAAGCGTCGCCAGGCGGAAATCGCCCTCAACGATCAGATAGAGTTCATGCGCGTTTTGATCGACGGAACGCCCCACCCGATTTATGTACGCGACCGCGAAGGTCGCCTGGTGATTTGCAACAGCGGTTACCTGCAAGTTTTCGGTGTGGCGCGTGATGCAGTCATCGGCAAGACCGTGATTGAGGGCGTGTTGAGCGATGCGCTACAGGCTCAGGCCTATCACGATGACTATCTTCAGGTCATGGACGAGGGACAACCGAGCATCCAGGACCGCAGCCTGACGCTGGCCGACGGCCGCAGCTTGACGATCTATCACTGGATGCTGCCGTACCGGGGCAGCGACGGTGCGGTCAACGGCATGATCGCCGGCTGGATCGATATCAGTGAACGCCAGCATCTGTTGCACGAGTTGCAAATCGCCAAGGATACGGCCGACGATGCCAACCGCGCCAAAACCACCTTCCTGGCCTCCATGAGCCATGAAATCCGCACACCGATGAACGCTGTCATCGGCATGCTCGAACTGGCTCTGAAGAGGGCTGATCAAGGCGTGACTGATCGTTTTGCAATCGAGGTGGCATCGGGCGCCGCGCGGGGCTTGCTGGATTTGATCGGCGATATTCTGGACATTGCACGGATCGAATCGGGGCGCCTGTCGCTGGCGCCGCAACGCGCCAACCTGCGCGAGCTGGTCGAATCGGTAGTACGCATCTTTGAAGGCCTGGCGCGGCAGAAGCAGTTGCGACTGCAACTTGACCTGGACGCCTTGAGCAATGTCGATGTGTTGATTGATCCGCTGCGTTTCAAACAGGTGCTGTCGAATCTGCTGAGCAATGCGATCAAGTTCACCGATGTCGGCAAAGTGCAGTTGGGCGTGCAAGTGGAGCCTGGCACTGGTGAACGACTGCGCCTGCGTTTGCTCGTCAAGGACAGCGGCCGGGGGATTTCACAGGACGATCAGGCGCAGTTGTTCACCCCGTTCTCCCAAGCGGCCAACCACGGTCAGTCGGCTCGCAGTGGTTCCGGTCTGGGACTGGTGATCAGTCGCACGCTGTGCGAAATGATGGGTGGCAGCCTGACGTTGTCGAGCGAACTGGGGCAGGGCACGCAAATTGAAGTGCTGCTGAGTCTGCCGACCCTCGAGCCGCTGGTAACCGCGCCGGTGGCAGACAGCGAGCCACTCGGCAGTCAGCACAGCTTGAATATCCTGGTGATTGACGATTACCCGGCCAACCGCTTGCTGCTGTCGCAACAACTGAGTTATCTGGGCCATCGGGTCACCGACGCTGAAGATGGTGCTCACGGCCTGCGCGCCTGGCGCGGCGCGGCATTCGATGTGGTCATTACCGATTGCAACATGCCGATCATGGACGGTTATGAGCTGGTTCGGGCGATACGTGATGAAGAAGCCACGCGGGGGCTGCCGCGCAGCCTGGTGCTGGGGTTCACGGCCAATGCCTTGCCCGAGGAAAAACAGCGTTGCGCCGAAGCCGGCATGGACGATTGCCTGTTCAAACCGATCAGCCTCAAGGATTTGAATCAGCGTCTGGTCGCCATTGTGCCGAACCCGCGTCCGGCGGTAGAGGTGCCGGACAACCCATCGGCAGTCGGCGACATCGATCTAGCCAGCCTCGAACAGCTGACCCGGGGCGATCCGGATTCGATCAAGAGCCTTTTAAGCGATCTGGCCACCAGCAACGCACAGGACATGGCCAGGCTGCTGCGTCTGTTCACCGCCCATGACATGCCCGGGCTTGCCGATCTGGCGCACCGGGTCAAGGGCGGCGCGCGGATCATCAAAGCAAATGCGCTGATTCAAGCCTGCGAGGCGCTGGAAATTGCCAGCGAAGGGCTGGATACCCGGCGTGTGACCGAGGCGGTGGATGCCCTGCAACAGGCCATGGAGAAGTTGTCGATGCAGTTGGACGAACATCTGGCGTAATTGCTTATTTTCGTTTTCGGGACCTTGCTTGCGAATTTTCCTACATTCGCAACCCGCCCTCCGTCGCTAACGTGCAGGGGGTTCGGCGCAACGCCGACCCACCTTCATTAGTTATCGTTTGGAGCTGTTGATGACCCTAACCCGTATGTCTTCCCGAGCACGCCTGGCCATCAGTGGAATGGCCGTCGCGGCGGCCTTGAGCGCCTGTGCCAGCGCGCCGCTGCCGGAACAACAGATCACTCTGGCCAAAGATGCGGTCAACCGTGCGGTCGCAGCCGAGGCAACTCAGTACGCACCGCTGGAAATGCAATCGGCGCAGAGCAAAATGTTGCAAATGGAGCGCGTTCTTGGCGAGAAAAACTTTGCGCAGACCCGGCTGCTGGCCGAGCAGATCGAAGCGGATGCCAATCTGGCCGAGCGTAAATCCCGTGCCTTGAAATGGCAGAAACAATTGACCGATGCCCGCAGCGGTATCGAAGTGCTCAAGCAGGAAATGCTGCAAGACCCGGTCACCGGCTTCAACCCGCCTGCCAGCGCTCAATAAGGACATCTCCATGACCACTTCCAAACTGTTACCCGTCGCTTCCGTTTTGGCCGCGTTGCTTGCCGGCTGCGCCACGCCGCAAGAGAATCCCCAGTTGATACAGGCACGCGCGCAATTCGCTGCCCTGCAGAACAAGCCCGAATCCAACACCATGGCGGCTCTGGAAACCCGCTCGGCATTCGCTGCGCTGAATGCGGCCGATCAGGCTTCCTTGACGGACCGCGAAGCGCCTCAGGTCGATCAACTGGCCTATCTGGCCAGCCAGAAAATCGCGCTGGCTGAACAAACCATTGCGGGGCGCCAGGCTGAAGCCGGGCTGAAGAAAATCGACGCCGAGCGCACGCAGGTGCAATTGGATGTGCGAACCCGGCAGCTCAAGGCATTGCAGGCGATGAAGGCCCGGCAGACCGATCGCGGGCAGGTTGTGACTTTCGGCGATGTGCTCTTTGACACCGGCAAGGCCGATCTCAAGTACGGCAGCCAGCGGCAGTTCCAGCAGTTGGCTGACTTTCTCAATGACAATCCGGAGCGCAAGGTGCGCGTCGAAGGCTTCACCGATGACGTTGGCAGTGACGATGCCAATCAAGTGCTATCCGAGCGTCGGGCCGCTTCGGTTGCCGTGGCGCTGACGAAGTTGGGTGTCGACCGTTCGCGGATTCTGACCCAGGGTTACGGCGAGGAATATGCAGTCGCCGATAACGGCAATGCGGCCGGTCGGCAGCACAACCGCCGAGTGGAAGTTATCGTCTCCAATGGCGCTGATACCGTGGGCATTCGTCGCTGATACGGTAGCGCTTCGCTCTCTTGCAATAAGAGGGCGTGGGTCGAACGTGTAAATCGAGCTAGGAAATTTCCTACAAACACAGGGAAATTTCCTGCTCTTTTCCTTCTCTCCAATCTCTAAATTCGTTACCTCATCAACGAGGTACGACCCATGAAAATTGTCCATGCGAAAACGCATCACGCACTGACCCTGTCCCCCTTGGCGCTGGCTGTTGTCATGCTGATGCCGACGCATGCGCAGGCTTTCACCGCAACGGTGAGTAACGGCGCGGTGATCAATGGCGAAACCGTCAGCGCCGGTCAGCAAAACATTGGCACCAACGGTACGGCCAACAACACTTTGATTGAAGCCACGGGCAAGCAAGCGGTATTTCAGCATGGCATTTCGAACGATGCCGTCGTTCACGGTCAACAGATTGTCACCAGCGGCACCTCCAACCGTACCGTGGTCAATGCCGGCGGCTTGCAGAGCGTTTCCCTCCAGGGGGTCGCCAACGACACCGTCCTCAATGGCGGTACGCAAGCAGTAAAGAGCTTCAACGCTGTTGCAAACCGCACCGTTGTCAATCAGGGTGGCGTTCAGCATATGTCGCTTTCTGCCTTGGCCGCTGACACGGTCATCAATACTGGCGGGGTGCAAATCCTTACCGACCTGGCGCAGGCGCGCAACACTCAAGTGCTGAGCGGCGGTGAGCAGCGCATCGTGGTTACCAACATAGGTGCTGCTGTTGCTACCGACACCCAAGTCAACGGTGGCCTGCAGAGCGTCTATGACAAAGGCACTGCCAACAACAGCACAGTCGGCAACGGCGGCCAGGTCAATTTGTACACCGGCGCGCAAGCCAACGGACTGATCGCCGAGGCAGGCGGCACCGTGAATGTCATGGAAGACGGCGTGAAAACCGTTGACACCCTGACGCTCAACGGCGGTCGCCTGGCCTTCGTTCCGAGCGGCGATGGCTCATTCAAGACCTTCACCGTCGGAGCCTTGTCCGGCAGCGGCAGCGTGTTGATGAACACCAACATCGCCAATCAGCAAAATGATCTGCTGGTGGTGCAGGGTGCGGGCCAGGCCAGCGGTGATCACACACTGATCGTCGGTGATTCGGGGCATGAGCCGGCTTCGGCGGATGGCCGCTTGCTGTTGGTTGATACCAACGGCGGCTCTGCGAAGTTCGGACTCGCTGGTGGCCATGTCGATGCTGGTGCGTTTCGCTACACCTTGCAACAACAGGGCGATGACTGGGTTCTGGCGAGTGGCGGCAGCATTCCTGTCGACCCTGTTGACCCTGTTGACCCTGTTGATCCTGTTGATCCTGTAAATCCGGTTGATCCTGTAAATCCGGTTGATCCCGTCAATCCCGTTGATCCAGGTAAACCTGTCGAACCGGCAAAACCCGTGGAGCCGGTAAACCCGACGCGCCCGTTCGATCCTGCGCCGGAGCAACTGTCCAAAGGTGCCAACGCTGCCATTGCCGTGCATACGGCGGGCGCCAGCCTCTGGAGCGCCCAGATGAATGCGCTGGTCAAGCGCCTCGGCGAACTGCGAATGGGCAAGGATGATGGCGGCGTCTGGACCCGGGCCATCGGTAAGCGTCTGGATATCAGCGAACACTCCAGCCGCGCCTACAGCCAGGACATCACCGGCCTGGAAATTGGTGCTGACAAGGCCTTCGCCGTAAACAGCGGCAAACTCTATGTGGGTGGCATGGTCGGCACGGCGCGTTCCGATCTGGACTTTGGCGAAGGCGCGACCGGCGATATCGATAGCCGCATGTTCGGCGTGTACGCGACTTACCTCAACGACAACGGTGTGTACGTCGACAGCGTATTGAAGTACAGCCGTTTCGATAACGAGATCAAAACCCCGACCAACCTTGGCCAAGCCGTGAAGGGGTCCTACAGCACCAACGGCATCGGCGCTGACATCGAAGTCGGCAAGCGAATCGATTTGAAGGATGGCTGGTTCGTCGAGCCGCAGGTTGAATTGACGGTCACCCGATCGCAAGGAGCAAGTTACACCGCCAGCAACGGTTTGCGGGTCAAGTCTGACGATCTCGATTCACTGCAAAGCCGCGTCGGTTCAATGTTCGGCCGCAGTATGGAATTGAGCAACGGCATGAAGGCTCAGCCGTATGTCAAAGCGTCGTACATCGCTGAGCACAAAGGTAGCAGCAAGGTGAGCGTCAATGGCAACCGGTTCGATGCCGAATTGCCGGGCAATCGTGTCGAGCTCGGCTTCGGTGGCGTGCTGCAGGTCAGTGAGAAAAGCAAAATTTCGCTGGATGCCGAGTACGCCAAAGGCAACGGCATCGAACAACCCTTCGGCGTGAGCCTCGGCTATCGCTACCTCTGGTGAGTTGCACCTGCCACGTCGGATAGTTCCGGCGTGGCTTTTTGCTGAAAATCCTTGGGTAATTCCGGGATTTTCAGAACAGTCCTACATGCCCGCCAAGGGCTTTTGCTTAATGTGTCGCATGGACGCCAGCAATGGCGAACTGTCCTGCAGTGTCGAAATAAATGCTCTTCAAAACGCTGGCGAATCTGATCCGCGCCCCCTACCGACTGACCCTTGAGCCACTATTGGAGCAACTCGATGTTTAGGAGATTTCCCAAGGATATTCAGAATTTTCCCGACGAGTCGAGCCGGCGACTGCCTCAGACTGGCTCAGACCTTACAGCCTGCGAGCCTCTGTCCATGTCCGATCTGCCTTTACGCGTATTAGTGCTGGAAGATCATCCTTTCCAGCGTTCGGTAGCGGTCAACATGCTGCGTACCCTGGGCTGTCGCGAGGTTTTCGAGGCCAGTGACGGCACGCAGGCATTGGCATTGCTGGAAACCCTTGGCTCGGTCGACGTGGCGCTGTGCGACTTGCAGATGGAAGGTATGGACGGCCTTGAGTTTCTGCAAAAGGTCGGTGCGTCGGGGCAGGTCAGGTCGGTGATCATTAGCAGTTCGCTGTCAGTCGATTTGCGCCGGGCCGTGCATCAAATGGTTGGCTTGCTGGGGCTGGAGCTGCTCGGTGATGTCGGCAAACCTTTGCCTGTTCAGGTGGTGGCGCAGTTGCTGAAAAAGTTCGTCGAAAGGCCGCAGATGAAGCCATCTGTGGCGCTACCCGTGACCCTGGCCAGTGAAGCGGCTCTGCGCCAGGCAATGGCTGCACAGCAGCTACATGCCTGGTATCAACCCAAATTCAACCTGCGAAGTGGTGATATTTGTGGCGTCGAAGTGCTTTGTCGCTGGCTGCATCCGACGCGCGGGATGATTGCGCCGGCCTTGTTCATGCCCGTGCTGGAACGGTGCGGCTTGCTCGACGACTTGTTGTTTGCCCAAATCGAACAGGCACTGGCGGTGCAGCGCCTTGCTCTGGCTCAGGGTTTCGCCCTGAACATGGCGTTTAACCTGCACGCAACGCAACTTGCCAATGCCCAACTGGCCTCCAGCCTCAAAGCTCTGCTGAAGCGAGAGGGGGCCAATGGCGCGAATCTAACCTTCGAGCTGACCGAAAGTGGCTTGCTCGAAGCCCCTGCGATCAGTCTCGAAAGCCTCGTGCGGTTGCGGATGATGGGCTGTCGTTTGTCGATCGATGATTTCGGCGCCGGGTTTTCCTCGTTGCAGCGCTTGTGTCAGTTGCCGTTCAACGAAATCAAGCTCGATGCCGACTTCACTCGTAACCTGGCCGATGAGCCGCGATGCCGGGCGGCGATCAGCAGCACCCTGGCGCTGGGCGAAACCCTGGGCATGAACGTGGTGATCGAAGGCATCGAGACCGATGCCCAGCGTCGCGAGCTGCTGGCTTTGGGGTGTGCACAAGGACAAGGTTACTGGTATGCGAGACCGATGGCCGCGGAGAATCTGCTGGTCTGGTTGCAACAGCATCGCGCCGGGCCGTCAGCAGATCAATGACCTGCTTTTTAGGAATAGTCCTACAGAGCAATCCCTGTCGCTTGAGTAGTCTTGCCCCACTCAGACCCTCAACCCCGGGAGCTTGACCATGACCAACAAAGCGTTGCGCATCCTGATCGCCGACCCGCAACATTTTCATCGAATGAAAATCGAGCGCCTGTTCAATGGCCTCGATTACTACCGTGTTGCCCCGGTGCAGGACCTCGCTGAACTGTTGACTTTGGTGGATTACGGTTGCGAACCCTTCGACGTGCTGTTGATCAATGCCGAACTGGCGGCAGGGGCACTGGATCTGTTGAGTTTCTTGCTCGATAACCCGCAGGTTCGGCATGCCCTGATCTACAACGAGCCTATGGCGCCGCTCCAGGCGGTTACAGGATTCGCCCAGGAAAACGTGCAGATCAGCCATACGCCATTGCCCGGCTTACAGGCAGTCCGGCAGTTGATGGCCCTGGTCGATGCTCCTGACATAACTCATGCCGTTCCTGACTGGCAACACGCTCAGCCCCTGTTGCGCCGCGCTCATGCATAAAAAATTTCTCTGCACAACTGTCAGACCTGACAGGTGATAAAACCTGCCCATCCATGTAACAGTGCCTGCGCAGCACCGCGTCTGGAACGGACTGTTTCGGTGTCTTTTACGAGTGTGCGGGAGTGCCAATGAAGTCAGCGCTGATCGTAGATGATCATCCGGTAGTGCGCGCGGCCATTCGAATTGTCTTGCAAGCTCAAGGTTTCACCCAAATTCATGAAGCGTCCAGCGGCAATGAGGTGGTGCCGTTGATTCTCAAACTTGATCCGCACCTGCTCGTGCTCGATCTGGGGCTGGGGTCCATGGGCGGGCTGGAGGTGCTGGCGCGAATCCAGATCAAGGCGCCGACGGCACGGTGCCGGGTCCTGGTGTTCAGCATGCATGAGCCGATGCACTACCAGGAACGCTGTCTACGCGCAGGTGCCAGAGGCTACGTTACCAAGAGCAACCAGTTGACCAGACTTCGCGAGGCCATTAATGCGGTAATGTCCGGGCACACCTATTTTTCTGCGTTGCCGAACGGTATGTCCAACGCCGTACAGCGGACTGAGAAAGAGATGATCGATCACCTTTCCGATCGCGAGTTGTGCATTTTCGTGCAATTGGCTCTGGGCAAGCCGAACAAGGCGATTGCCGAAGAAATGCACCTGAGTCACAAGACCGTCAGCACCTACAAAACCCGCATGATGGCGAAACTCTGCCTGGGTTCATCGGTGCTCCTGCGCGACTTCGCCAAGCGCAATCACTTGATCTGAGTGCCCCGATATGACGCAGGGACTGCGTATTCTATCGCTGTGGCTGGGGCTTGCAGCGTCGGTCTGGGCGAATGACCTGCCGCAGACCCTTGAGGTACTGGCTCGCCTTGAGCCGGGGAATATCCAGGTCCGCCTCGATGATCGAGAGCGCCAGTGGCTGCGTGGACATCCGGTGTTGCTCATGGGCATCTCCGGGCCGGATTATCCGCCATTCGAGATCACCCGCAATCAGCACGAGCTGGAAGGAATCACGGCCGATTACGCCGATTTGCTGGCGCAACTGCTGGGCATCAGAATTGAAGTGCGCCGGTTCGCCAACCGGCCTGCGTTGATGGCGGCACTCAAACGCGGTGATGTCGATGTGCTGGGCACGTCGAACAGTTTCGAAGCGGCTGATCCGGCATTCATCCTGTCGCGGCCGTACGCTGAAGATCAGCCGATGCTGGTCACGCGGCATGATGAGAAACTGCCCGCTGACCTGACGGCAAAACGTATCGCGATGGTCGAGGATTACCTGCCGCTGATTAATGTCCAGGCGTTTTACCCCGATGCCCATGTGCAACGTTATGCCTCGGCAATGGACGCGCTTGGGGCGGTCGCTTTCGGTACCGATGATGTGTACCTGGGCGATTTCATCAGCGCCAACTACCTGATCAACACCAATTACCGCAACGACTTGCAGCTGGCCGGGCCGTCAGGCCTTGATGCCAACCCGTTCGCGTTTGCGCTGTTGCGCAGCGACCGGCACCTCAAAAGCATTATCGACAAGGCGTTGGCAGCAGTGCCGATGGAGCGCCGGCATCTGATCGAACAGCGCTGGAGTGTGGGCTTGGCGGGAATGGCCGAACAGTCACGAGTGCAACTCAGCGTCGCCGAGCAGCAATGGCTAGATCATCATCCGGTGGTGCGGGTGGGCGCTGTCGACGACTTTGCGCCGTTGGCGTTTTTCGATGCTGACGGACGCTTCAGCGGTTTATCGGCGCAGTTATTGAGGATGATTGCGCAGCGCAGCGGCCTGGATTTCGAGATCGTGCGCGGGACGTCGCTGAACGAGCAATTTGAGCAGCTCCGGGCCGGCAAACTCGATATTTTGCCTGTGGTGACGCCGAGCACGGAGCGCGAAGCGCAGTTGCAATTCACCCGGGCCTATCTGAACAACCCGTTTGTGTTGGTCAGCGCTGCGAACGCGCAAAGTCCACTGCCGCTCGACGACTTGGCGGGTAAACGCCTGGCGATTTATCGCGGGCACCCGTTGCGCGATTACTTGCTGCAGCGGGTGCCCGGCCTGCTTCTTGTCGAGGTTAAAAGCCCCGCCGAAGGCATGGCGATGATTGCCAGGGGGCAGGTCGATGTGACGGTGAGTTCATTGCTGGTGGCGCGTTTTCTGATTGCCCGGCAGTACCGCGACCGTCTGCGCATTACCGGCACAGTCGGTGACCAACCCGCGCGCATCGCCTTGGCCACAGCGCCGCAATCGGCACTGTTGCATTCGATTCTGAACAAAGCATTGCTCAGCATCGCGCCGCAGCAAATGGACGAACTGGTCGAGCACTGGAGCCATGATGTGGTGATGGAGGAGAGCTATTGGTTGCGCCACCGTCATGAGATTCTGCTCGGTTTTGCCGGTGCGGCGGGCTTGTTTTTGCTGGCGTTGCTCTGGATCGGCTGGCAGCGCCGACAGATCCGCCAGCGCCAGCAGTGGTTGTTACAACTGCAGCAGGCCAAGGACGCGGCTGACGAGGCCAATCGAGCCAAGAGCACCTTTCTGGCGACCATGAGCCATGAGATTCGCACGCCGATGAACGCCTTGATCGGCATGCTCGAGCTGGCGCTCAAGCGGGCGGAGGAGGGCGTGACCGACCGCCTGGCAATTCAGGTTGCCTCGAATGCCGGGCAGCAATTATTGGCACTGATTGGCGACATTCTCGACATCGCCCGCATCGAGTCGGGACATATGTCCCTTGCGCCCGAGCGCGCCAATCTGCGGGAAACGGTGTCATCGGTGTGCCGGGTGTTTGAAGGACTGGCGCGGCAGAAGCGCCTGATGTGGCGAATCGAACTTGATCCGAGCACCGACGTGGATGTGTTGCTTGATCCGACGCGTTTCAAGCAGGTGCTATCGAATCTGTTGAGTAACGCGATCAAGTTCACTGATGCGGGGGAGGTGAGCCTGCGCCTGCGAACCCTTGAGATATCGGGCGAGCAGATAAATGTGCAAGTGCTGATTGAAGACAGCGGCATCGGCATCAGTGTCGAGGATCGCCAGCGCTTGTTCAGTCCGTTCGTGCAAGCGAGCAATCCGCAAGCGGCGCGCAGCGGTTCCGGCCTGGGGCTGGTGATCAGTCGTAACCTCTGCGAAATGATGGGCGCGACGCTGTGCCTCGACAGTGAGCCCGGGCAGGGCACTCGAGTGGAAATCAATCTGCAGTTGCCGCTTTTGGCGGTGGTGCTTTCTGCGCCGACAACGCTTGACGAGGCGCCGCCCACCTCTGTGTTGAGCGTGTTGGTGGTGGATGATCACCCTGTCAACCGCTTGCTGATGTGTTGGCAACTGAGTGAGCTGGGGCATCGCACGGTAGACGTTGGCGATGGTGAGCAGGGGCTGGAGCGCTGGCAGGCGCAGGTCTTCGATGTGGTGATTACTGACTGCAACATGCCGCGACGCAATGGCTACGAACTGGCGCGCGCAATCCGCGACGAGGAAGCCTCCACCGCGAGAAAGCCTTGTCTGATTCTCGGCTTTACTGCCAACGCTCAGGTGGAGGAGCGCCTGCGCTGTCTCGATGCCGGCATGGACCACTGCCTGTTCAAGCCGATCCTTTTGCACGATCTGGTTGAGGCGTTGAGGGCAGCTCATCCTGGCGAGCCGAACGAGGATCAGCAGCCAGCCGCCGAGCCAGTCGAGATTGACCTGAGTACTCTGCAACAAATGGCCGGCGCTGACCGGTTATTGATGGAGCGACTGCGCAAGGAGGTCGGCGCCAGCCTGCGGGACGATCTCCTGTCTCTGGATCAGTTGCAGATTGACGATCGCAATGGCTTGAACGGGCTGGCCCATCACATAAAGGGCGGCGCGCAGATGGTTGGGGCTGCGCGGGTCGTGGCGGCGTGTACCGATCTTGAAAAGGCTTGTCGAGAGGGTGAAGTCATTGCTGTCGAAAGCGCGATCGACGCGTTGCGCGAAGCCATGCTCGGCCTCGCGCAACGGCTGAATGCCTGAGCGGGATCAGTCCCAGTCGGGCGCAAGGCCTGTCGGACTGGTCAGGCGATGGCCACGATCCAGCTCGGCGATCTTCGCCATGTCATCGTCGCTCAAAATCAACGTGCTGGCCCCCAGGTTGCTTTGCAGGTTGGCGCGCTTGGTCGACGAAGGAATCACCGCGTAACCGCACTGCATCGCCCACGCCAGCGTCACCTGTGCCGGGGTGGCGTGCAGACGTTCGGCGATCTGCTGGATCAACGGATCTTTCAACACTTCGCCATAGGCCAGTGTCATGTACGAAGTGACATGAATCCCTTGGCTGCGCGCGAAATCGACGACTTTGCGGTTTTGCAGATAGGGGTGCAGTTCGATCTGGTTTGTCGCGATATTGTCCGCACCGAGAGCGGCAATCGCCTGTTTCATCAGATCGACAGTGAAATTGGACACACCGATCTGCCGGGTCAGACCCTGGCGTTTGGCCTCCACCAGCGCGCCCATGAATGCTTCGACCGGTACTTGGTTTTCCGGCGAGGGCCAGTGGATCAGCGTCAGATCAAGATAGTCGGTCTGCAGTTTTTGCAGGCTTTCCTTGAGGCTTTCAATCAGGCGATCACCGGCGAAGTTGGCCACCCAGATCTTGCTGGTGACGAAAAGCTCTTCGCGTGGAATGCCGCTGGCGGCAATTGCCTGGCCGACCTCTGCTTCGTTTTCGTAAATCTGCGCGGTGTCGATGGCCCGATAGCCGAGTTCAAGGGCGGTGCTCACCGAGTCAATGACAACCTGGCCTTGCAGGCGGAACGTGCCAAGACCGAAAGCGGGAACAGACATGGAGGACTCCTGGGTTGCAATGGGTATGACAGGAGTATCAGGGTCGTGGGCGTTGGGAAAAACCGTGGGTGGGACAAAGCAGTGTTGAGCAGAAGTCACGAATTATTCGCGGGGTTTGTGTTGTCTGGCCTATTCGCGAGCAGGTTCGCTCCCACTTTGGAAATGCCGCCTTGTGTTGGAGCGAGCCTGCTCATTAAGAGCGCACGGCTTATTCAAGTGTTCCACCTATAGAACGCTGAAGCCGATTTTCGCCCTCTAGTCTGATATTGGGCATGCCATTAGGATTAATCCCATACATTTCAACCCTGGAGACCCCATGAAAAACATCATCGGCATTTACAACAGTCCGCGCGGCCATTGGGTCGGCGATGGTTTCCCGGTGCGCACATTGTTTTCCTACGACAACCTGGGCAAGCACATCAGCCCGTTTCTGCTGCTCGATCACGCCGGGCCCGCCGAATTCACCCCCACCACTGAGCAGCGTGGTGTCGGGCAACACCCGCACCGTGGTTTCGAAACGGTGACCATCGTTTACGACGGCGAAGTTCAGCACCGCGATTCCACCGGCAGTGGTGGAATCATCGGCCCGGGTGACGTGCAGTGGATGACTGCGGCGTCCGGCATCCTCCACGAAGAATTTCATTCGGAGAAGTTCGCCAGGACCGGCGGCAAGCTGGAGATGGTGCAGTTGTGGGTCAACCTGCCGGCCAGGGACAAAATGGCCGCGCCGGGTTACCAGACGATTCTGGACCGCGATATCCCCAGCATTGCGCTCAAGGATGACGCCGGTCGCCTGCGTCTGATCGCGGGTGAATTCGAGGGTCACACCGGTCCATCGCGTACGTTCACCCCCATCGATGTGTGGGATCTGCGCCTCAACGCTGGCAAGTTGCTGACGCTGAATCTGCATGACGGCCGTAACACTGCGCTGGTGGTGCTGAAGGGTTCGGTGCAGGTTAACAGCGCGGAATCGGTCGCGGCTGGGCAGTTGGCGCTGTTCGAGCGCGACGGCGTTCAACTTGACCTTCAAGCCAGCGAAGACGCGGTTGTGTTGCTGCTCAGCGGTGAGCCGATCGACGAACCGATTGTCGGCCACGGCCCGTTCGTGATGAACACCGAGCAGGAAATCCATCAGGCCTTTGCCGACTTCCAGTCTGGCCGCTTTGGCCGGATGCATGCCTGACGTCATAACCCTGGTGGGAGCGAGCGGCCTCGCTCCCACAGTTTTTCCAGCGTTGTCGAGACGCTGTTCACCCACTGAAATCAATTGCTCCTACACTGTGCCAATCTGTGCGATCTTCTCGCGATTGGCCTTTGTCGGAGTTGTTTGATGCTGTCTCTGCTCACTGAACACCCGTTGTTTTGTGCATTGATCCTGATTCTGCTCGATCTTGGGCTGTGGCGGCTGATCAGCGCTCGCGGAAGCGAATGGAAATTGCTGGTGCGTGTGGTGATTTTCGCCCTGTTCAGCATCGTTCTGTTCAACGAAGGCCTCAATCCGATGGAGCCGGCACCGTGGGTCGACAACGTGCCTTTGCACCTGGCGGCGACCGGATTGCAAATCGGCTGGTGGCTGTTCGGCGCTCGCACCCTGACGGTGTTGATCGGCGCGGTGATGATGCAACGGGTCGGCCACACCGGCCGATTGTTGCAGGATTTGCTCGGGGCGGTGATTTTCCTGATCGCGGTCATCGCGGCACTGGCTTATGTGCTGGATTTGCCCGTCAAAGGCGTGCTGGCGACTTCCGGGGCGTTGGCAATCATTGTCGGTCTGGCCTTGCAGAGCACGTTGAGCGACGTGTTTTCCGGGATCGTCCTCAACACCACCAAGCCGTATCAACTCGATGACTGGATTTCCATCGACGGCACCGAAGGCCGGGTCACCGACATTGACTGGCGCGCCACGCGTCTGCAGACCAGCCAGGGCGCCATGGCGGTGATTCCCAACTCGCTGGCGGCCAAAGCCAAAATCATCAATTTCAGTCGACCGAGCAATATGTTCGGTGTTTCTGTCAGTGTGCCCGTCAGCCCCCATGCGCGACCCAGTTCGGTGATCGAGGCGCTGGAGCGGGCGATGCAGGGCTGCCGGCAACTGCTCGACACGCCGGCGCCAAGCGTTGCGCTTAAAAGCTCTGCCAGCGGCGGGGCGGAATACGAGATCAGTGGTTTTGTCGCCTCGATGGGCGAGAAACGCATGGTGCGTAATCAGTTGTTCGACCTGGCCTACCGACACTTGCAGGCCTCGGGGGTCAATCTGCTGTCAAGCAACGAAACCAGCGCCGCGCCGCATTTTTCGCGGCCACGAGCGTTGCTCGACAGCTCGCCGATCTTCTCGACCCTTCGCGAGGAAGAAAAAGACACCTTCAGCCAGAACATGGCGCTGCAAACCTTCCGCGTCGGCGAGACCATCCTTGCGGGCGGAGAGGTCAGCGATCATTTGTTCATCATCGAGTCCGGCGTGGTCTCGGTGACGCTCAAGCGCCACGGCACGCCATTGGAGTCCGGACGCATGGGACCGGGCGAGGTGATCGGCGAAGCGGGAATTCTTTCCGACACGGCATTGCCTGCGGACTTCACTGCCAAAACGTTCTGCACGTTGTATCGCATCGAGAAGTCGTATCTGAAACCTTGCCTGGACGCGCGCCATGACATCCACGATGCCATGCAAGCGTTGCTCGACTTCCGTCTGCACAAGGCGCAATCGCTGACCGAGGAAACGCCAGTCGTTGCGCCGAAAAGAGGCTTTCTGCAATGGCTGCGTCATCGCGTCTGAGCTAACCGCCGTTATTCGATGCAACCTGCCCAGCGCTCCCGGGGTCACAATGTCTAATCCCACCGGGCAGGAGTTGCGGACGATGAAAAACCTGCGGATCGCTACCTTCAACGTCAACGGCATGCGCGCGCGGTTGCCGAATCTGCTGGAATGGCTCAAGCGCGAGCAACCGGACATCGCTTGTCTGCAAGAGCTGAAGTCGGCGGACAGCGCATTTCCGGCTGCAGAGCTGGAAGCGGCCGGTTACGGCGCTGTCTGGCAGGGCCAGGCGTCGTGGAACGGGGTGGCGATTCTGGCGCGTGACGCGCAGCCGCTGGAGAGCCGTCGCGGGTTGCCGGGCGATCCCGATGACACGCACAGTCGCTACATCGAAGCGGCGGTGCACGGTGTGCTGGTCGGTTGTTTGTATCTGCCCAACGGCAACCCGCAGCCAGGGCCGAAATTCGATTACAAACTGGCCTGGTTCGAACGTCTGATCAGTTACGCCAAAGACTTGCAGAGCAGCGACCACCCGGTGGTGCTGGCCGGTGACTACAACGTCGTGCCGACCGACATGGACATCTATAATACGCGTTCATGGCTCAAGGATGCCTTGCTGCAGCCCGAGAGTCGCGAGTGTTACCAGCGGCTGCTTGATCAGGGCTGGACCGATTCCCTGCGGCATGTGTACCCCGAAGAACGCCTCTACACCTTCTGGGATTATTTCCGCCAACACTGGCAAAGCAACTCCGGCCTGCGCATCGATCATCTGTTACTCAACCCTGCATTGAGCCCTTATCTGCATGACGCCGGCGTGGACGCCTGGGTGCGCAACGAACCGCACGCCAGTGACCATGCGCCGACGTGGATTCGTATCGGCTCGCGCAAAAAACGCTGACGGGGCGATTGGCGAAATCAATTGTCGAAAGCAGTCGCCGATCCCGTATACAGGGCAACATCAACGCAGTGTTCTGCGGCCCCTTGCATAAGGATCGAGCAATGAATGCGCCACGCCTGACGGATAGCAAACGGTATCTGCAACGCCTGGGATTCGATACAGCGCCGCCACCGACGCTGGACACCTTGCGCCAGTTGCAGCTGCGCCACACCGGCGTGTTTCCTTTCGAGAACGTCGCGACTGTCATCGGCGCGCCAGTGTTGATCGATCTGTCTTCCATCGAAGAGAAAGTCCTTTGCCAGGGACGGGGCGGGTATTGCTATGAACTCAATCATTTGTTTTATGCCTTGTTGCTTGAGCTGGGTTTTGAAGTCCACGGCATCAGCGGTCGCGTGGTGATGAATCAACCGGAAGGCAGCTGGACCGCACGGACGCACCGCTTGAGCCTGGTCACTATCGACGGCGTTCGCTACATCAGTGACGTCGGCTTCGGCGGCATGGTGCCGACCGCACCGCTGGTCCTCGACGGCGAAGATGAGCAATCGACTCCGCACGAACCTTATCGGATCGAAAAACAGATCGACGGATACCTGTTACGGGCCAAGGTTGCTGGCGAGTGGCGGCCGATGTACCTGTTCGATCTGCAGCGCCAGGAAGATATCGATTACACCGTCGGCAACTGGTACGTCTCGACCCATCCCGAGTCACCCTTCGCCCATCGTCTGATGGTTGCGCGCACCGGCGATGGCTGGCGCAAAACGCTGAACAACGGCAGTTTTGCGATTCATCACATGGGGGCGGACAGTGAGCGGCGCGAGGTGGCGGATGTCGACGAGCTGACTGGCTTGCTGCTGCGTGAGTTTGATCTTCGTTTGCCGGAGTCGCCGCTTGTCCGGCAAGCGCTGGCGCGGGTGATTACGCCGGTTTCTGTCTAAGGCTTCACGTCCGGCTCCAGCACACGCCGGATTTCCCCTATGGCCGCCGACAGCTTTCTCTCGAGACTCTTGAGATCGGCGGCCGTGATGCCTTTCTTGAACTGCCCTGACAGACCTGACTCATCGGTGCGTTCCAGCTGGCGGCTGCCTTCAAGCAGGGCATGTCGCAGGGTATTGTTGATGACGGTCTGGTAGCCGAACCCTTCGGTTTCGGCGACGGTACGCGCCGCCTCGATCACGGCGTCATCAAGCATGATGGTGATTCGCGTCTTGCCCTTGTTGGACGCCACAGCGCCGCGTTTGCCCGCGGAAAAGTCATATTCATCTTTCATCGGTCAAGCCTCCAGAAAATACGCGCGCCGCTCGCTCGGTGTGGCGAGGCGTGCAGAAATGATTCGAACAACATTGGCTTCGCGATAGCTGTAAGCAACGACCAGCACGCGTCCCTTGCCATCGAGACCGAGGGTGATCCAGCGTTGCTCGTCATGGTCATTGTCTTCGATCGTCAGAGCTCCTTCGTCGTGGAGAACCGGTTCGGCCTCGGCGAGGCTGATGCCTTTGTGCTTGAGTTTGTTGGCTGCGTTCTTGCTTTTGTCGTACTGAATCTTGAATGACTTCATTATGCATACTTTATATGTATAAAAAAGAGCGCGACCGTGCCGCCGGTCGGCATGAACACTTCAGCCTAGTGGGCGTGCGTACTAACGCTGGCAAGGATGTGTTGCCGGATTTGTGGGGGGTAGAAGCCGCAGGCTAGAAGGTTGGATGGCTACCTAACCATTATGTGACTGATAAGTTGTATACAACTCTATGGACATTTGTCCCGGGTATTGAATACAGTGTGCGCATAACAAAAACCAGGGACCCCCCCACCATGAAAACGCCCCATGTTTCACACCAACGGCCCGAGGACGAAAACCTCGGGGTCGGCGCGAATATGGCTTACGGCCTGCAACATGTTCTGACCATGTACGGCGGTATCGTTGCGGTGCCACTGATCATTGGCCAGGCGGCCGGCCTGTCGCCGGCGGATATCGGTCTGTTGATTGCTGCTTCATTGTTTGCGGGGGGGCTGGCGACACTGCTGCAAACCCTGGGTCTGCCGTTTTTCGGCTGTCAGTTGCCGCTGGTCCAGGGCGTGTCGTTCTCGGGCGTGGCGACCATGGTCGCGATCGTCAGCAGCGGCGGGGAGGGCGGTTTCCAGTCGGTGCTGGGCGCGGTGATTGCCGCCTCGTTGATTGGCTTGCTGATCACACCCGTGTTCTCACGCATCACCAAGTTCTTCCCGCCGCTGGTTACTGGCATTGTGATCACCACCATCGGCTTGACGCTGATGCCGGTGGCCGCTCGCTGGGCGATGGGCGGCAACAGTCAAGCGCCGGACTTCGGCAGCATGCAGAACATTGGTCTGGCGGCGGTCACGCTGGTGCTGGTGTTGCTGCTGAGCAAGGTCGGCAGTTCGACCATCTCGCGGTTGTCGATCCTGTTGGCCATGGTCATCGGCACGGTGCTGGCGGTGTTTCTCGGCATGGCGGATTTCTCCGGCGTTACCACAGGGCCCATGTTTGGCTTCCCGACCCCGTTCCACTTCGGCATGCCGACGTTCCATTTCGCCGCGATCCTGTCGATGTGCATTGTGGTCATGGTGACCCTGGTGGAGACCTCGGCGGATATCCTCGCGGTGGGCGAGATCATCGGCACCAAGGTTGATTCCAAACGCCTTGGCAATGGCCTGCGTGCCGACATGTTGTCGAGCATGTTTGCGCCGATTTTCGGGTCGTTTACCCAAAGCGCTTTCGCCCAAAACGTCGGTCTGGTGGCGGTGACCGGCATCAAGAGCCGTTTCGTGGTAGCCACTGGCGGCCTGTTCCTGGTGGTCCTTGGCCTGCTGCCATTCATGGGGCGGGTGATTGCCGCTGTGCCGACTTCAGTGCTGGGCGGCGCCGGTATCGTGCTGTTCGGCACCGTGGCGGCGAGCGGCATTCGCACGCTGTCGAAGGTCGATTATCGTAATAACGTCAACCTGATCATCGTCGCGACATCGATCGGTTTCGGCATGATTCCGATTGCTGCGCCGAGTTTCTACGATCAATTCCCGAGCTGGTTTGCGACCATTTTCCATTCGGGCATCAGCTCGTCGGCAATCATGGCGATTTTGCTCAACCTGGCCTTCAACCACTTCACGACCGGTAACTCGGATCAACAGTCGGTGTTTGCCGCAGCGGAGGAGCGGACCCTGCGTTATCGCGATCTGGCGGCGCTGCGCGAAGGCGATTACTTCAGTGACGGCAAGCTGCATGATTGCGATGGCAAGGAAGTGCCGGTGATCGAGCCCGATCCTCACGATCATGGGCACGGGGCACCGAAGGCGCCAGTGAAGGACAGCGAGCCTGTGTGACGGTTGCTGCTGAACGAACAGGGCCGATCTGTTTACGCAGATCGGCCCTGTTCGTTTGATCTTTTCAAGCGCCCACAAAAAAGCCCCTGAATCTTGCGATTCAGGGGCTTTGCTATTTGGCTCCACAACCTGGACTCGAACCAGGGACCCAGTGATTAACAGTCACTTGCTCTACCAACTGAGCTATTGCGGAATTGGTGCGTATGTTACTGATTCAAAAAGAGAAGTCAAGCATCGATTGGCAAGTTTGCCGATTCCTCGAGACGGACGGCATTTTGTCAGCGATTGGCGGTTACCAGAAAGGTCTCAGAGGTCTACCATGGCAGCCCGGAAGTGGTTACACGCGCTGCCGGCCATTCGCCGAAAAGGTACGCGCCATGAATCACATCACTCGCAACACTGAGGTGCTCGCATGAGTACTACACAGATCAGCCTGCCCAAAGGTATCGGCCCGCATGCCGAAAAACTATTCGACGCGATCACTCAGGCCAGCACTGCCGAAGAGTTGAACCGCGCCGGCGGCAAGGCTGAAGGTTTCGTCCTTGGTCTTGAAAGCACCAAGGCAATCAAAAGCCAGATCGCCGAATCGCTGTACGTGATCTACGACGATGCCGCCACCCAACGCTCGACCGAACTGGCTTAACTGCCGAAGGTAATCGTGCCGAGCATCAGCTTGGCATAGGCTGCCGTCGCTGCCAGTTGCACCAGCCACAGAGCGAGGCCGCCCAGGAAAACCCCGGCGGCAACCTGCAGCACCAGGCTTTTTTCGCGTTTGGCCGGTGCGCGGGGAATGAAATCATCCAGATCGTCACGGTCGGCGCGCAGGTTATCGTTTTTCATATCGGTTCTCACAAAGTTTTCGGATATACACAAAGCCAAGGAGCTGCGGCACGCTGCGATCATGCGTTTCGCACGTCAGCGCTTACCCGTTCAGATGTGTGTGCAGTCTAGAGGTTGCAACGTGTTTTCCAGAGACAAATAAAAAACGGGAAGCCCTCAAGGCTTCCCGTTTTTCGTCACGCGTCGAAATCAGATGACCTGAACGATCGCATCCGTCACTGCATTGATGTTGCTCTGGTTCAGCGCGGCCACGCAAATGCGACCCGTGTCCAGCGCGTAGATACCAAACTCGTTGCGCAGACGATGCACTTGCTCTGTGGTCAGGCCGGAGTAGGAGAACATGCCGCGCTGACGACCGACGAAGCTGAAATCGCGGCCCGGAGCTTTCTGCGCCAATAGATCGACCATCTGGGTACGCATGCCGCGAATGCGCAGGCGCATTTCAGCCAGCTCGGCTTCCCATTGCGCGCGCAGCTCCGGGTTGTTCAGCACGGCGGCGACGATGCTGGCGCCGTGGGTCGGCGGGTTGGAGTAGTTCGTGCGGATCACGCGTTTGACCTGCGACAGCACGCGCGCGCTTTCTTCTTTGGACTCGCTGATGATCGACAGGGCGCCGACGCGCTCGCCGTACAGCGAAAACGACTTGGAGAACGAGCTCGATACAAAGAAGGTCAGGCCGGACTCTGCGAACAGGCGCACGGCAGCGGCGTCTTCGTCGATGCCGTCACCGAAGCCCTGATAGGCCATGTCGAGGAACGGCACGTGGCCCTTGCTCTTGACCACGTTCAGTACGTTGCTCCAGTCTGCCGGCGTCAGGTCAACGCCGGTCGGGTTGTGGCAGCAAGCGTGCAGGATAACGATCGAGCCGTTCGGCAGGGCGTTGAGATCGTCGAGCATGCCGGCACGGTTTACGTCATGGGTAGCAGCGTCGTAGTAACGGTAGTTCTGCACCGGGAAACCCGCAGTTTCGAACAGCGCGCGGTGGTTTTCCCAGCTCGGGTCGCTGATCGCCACGACAGCATTGGGCAGCAACTGCTTGAGGAAGTCAGCACCGATTTTCAGCGCGCCGGTCCCGCCGACGGCCTGGGTGGTGATGACGCGACCGGCGCTGATCAGCGGCGAGTCGTTGCCAAACAGCAACTTTTGCACGGCCTGATCATAGGCCGCGATGCCATCGATCGGCAGGTAACCGCGCGAAGCGTGTTGAGCGACGCGAATCGTCTCGGCTTCGATCACGGCGCGCAGCAGTGGAATTCGCCCCTCTTCGTTGCAGTACACGCCCACGCCCAGGTTGACCTTGGTGGCCCGGGTGTCGGCGTTGAATGCTTCGTTGAGGCCCAGGATTGGATCGCGGGGTGCCATTTCGACAGCGGAGAACAGGCTCATTATTACGGCGGCTCTGAATGGGGAATGGAGGGACGTGTCGCGCTCCAGCCGAATGCACTAGAGCGGTGCACAAACGGGGAGCTAGTATAGAGGCCATCACCGCGCAATGGCGACAGGCTAATTGGCTTTTGCGGCAAGTTTTTCAGATTATTTCTTGACCGTTAGTCGATTGAACGTGTCAGAGACTTTACCGGATGTAGGACGTTTACCTTGAAAGCTCGGGTAATCGCCACCACATTAAGCACAATCCAGGTTTTTTCTTGCGCGACATCGGTCGTTTGCGGTCGTCCTCGTGGTGCTCCGTCTGACTCGGGACGCCGCGATTCCAGAGGTGTGTATGTCGGAATTCCAGCTAGTCACCCGCTTCGAGCCCGCCGGCGATCAGCCGGAAGCGATCCGCCAGTTGGTCGAGGGCATTGACGCCGGGCTGGCGCACCAGACGCTGCTAGGTGTGACCGGCTCGGGCAAGACTTTCAGTATCGCCAACGTCATTTCCCAGGTGCAGCGCCCGACGCTGGTGCTGGCGCCGAACAAGACCCTGGCGGCGCAGCTGTACGGCGAGTTCAAGGCGTTCTTTCCGAACAACGCGGTCGAGTACTTCGTTTCCTACTACGACTACTACCAGCCTGAAGCTTATGTGCCGTCGTCCGACACCTTCATTGAGAAGGATGCGTCGATCAACGACCACATTGAGCAAATGCGTCTGTCCGCCACCAAGGCTTTACTGGAGCGCAAGGACGCGATCATCGTCACCACGGTGTCGTGCATTTACGGTCTGGGCAGCCCGGAAACCTATTTGAAAATGGTGTTGCACGTCGATCGCGGCGATAAGCTCGATCAGCGTGCGCTGCTGCGGCGTCTGGCCGATCTGCAGTACACCCGCAACGACATGGATTTCGCCCGCGCGACCTTCCGCGTGCGCGGCGATGTGATCGATATCTTCCCGGCCGAATCGGACCTGGAGGCGATCCGCATCGAGCTGTTCGATGACGAGGTCGAGAGCATCTCTGCCTTCGATCCGCTGACCGGTGAAGTCATCCGCAAATTGCCGCGCTTCACGTTCTACCCGAAGAGCCACTACGTGACGCCGCGCGAAACCCTGCTCGACGCCATCGAAGGCATCAAGGTCGAATTGCAGGAGCGCCTCGAATACCTGCGCAGCAATAACAAACTGGTGGAAGCCCAGCGTCTGGAGCAGCGCACCCGTTTCGACCTGGAGATGATCCTCGAGCTGGGTTATTGCAACGGCATCGAGAACTACTCGCGCTATCTGTCCGGGCGTCCATCCGGTGCTGCGCCGCCGACACTTTACGATTACCTGCCCGCCGATGCCTTGCTGGTCATCGACGAATCCCACGTCAGCGTGCCGCAGGTCGGTGCGATGTATAAGGGCGACCGATCTCGGAAAGAAACGCTGGTCGAGTACGGTTTCCGCCTGCCCTCGGCACTGGACAACCGGCCGATGCGTTTCGACGAATGGGAAGGGGTCAGCCCGCAAACCATTTTTGTCTCGGCGACTCCCGGTAACTACGAAGCCGAGCACGCCGGGCGCGTGGTTGAGCAAGTGGTGCGGCCGACCGGTCTGGTCGACCCGCAAATCGAAGTGCGTCCGGCGCTGACCCAGGTCGATGACTTGCTGTCGGAAATCAGCAAGCGCGTGGCAATCGAGGAGCGGGTGCTGGTCACAACACTGACCAAGCGCATGTCCGAAGACCTCACCGATTACCTTGCCGACCACGGCGTGCGCGTGCGTTACCTGCACTCGGATATCGACACCGTCGAGCGCGTCGAGATTATCCGCGACTTGCGTCTCGGGGTATTCGATGTGCTGGTCGGGATCAACCTGTTGCGTGAAGGTCTGGACATGCCGGAAGTGTCCCTGGTGGCGATTCTCGATGCCGACAAGGAAGGCTTCCTGCGTTCCGAACGCTCGCTGATTCAGACCATCGGCCGTGCTGCGCGTAACCTCAATGGCCGGGCGATCCTGTATGCCGACCGCATGACCGGTTCGATGGAGCGTGCGATCGGCGAAACCGAGCGGCGCCGGGACAAACAGATCGCTTTCAACCTGGCGAACGGCATCACCCCCAAGGGCGTTTTCAAGGATGTCGCCGACATCATGGAAGGCGCCACGGTGCCGGGCTCGCGCAGCAAGAAGCGCAAAGGGATGGCCAAGGCTGCCGAAGAGAACGCCAAATACGAAGCCGAACTGCGCTCGCCGAGCGAGATCACCAAGCGTATTCGTGCGCTGGAAGAGAAGATGTATCAACTGGCGCGGGATCTGGAGTTTGAAGCGGCAGCGCAGATGCGTGACGAGATTGCCAAACTGCGCGAGCGATTGCTTACGGTATAAGGGGATCGTTCCCACGCCGAGCGTGGGAACGATCATGGGCGGAACAACATTCCAGGACTTAAGCTAAATACCCCGTCCGCTGGAGCCCGGCGGGTCTCGCCTGTTACCATTCGCGGCTTGATTGTTCTGCTCCTCATTTTTTCGAGACATGCCATGACCACCGTCCGCACTCGCATCGCGCCATCGCCTACCGGGGACCCCCACGTAGGTACCGCTTACATCGCATTGTTCAACTACTGCTTTGCCAAGCAGCATGGCGGTGAGTTCATCCTGCGCATCGAAGACACCGATCAGTTGCGTTCGACCCGCGAGTCCGAACAGCAGATCTTCGACGCCTTGCGCTGGCTCGGCATCGACTGGAGCGAAGGCCCGGACGTCGGTGGCCCGCACGGCCCGTATCGCCAGAGTGAACGTGGCGACATCTATCAAAAGTACTGCCAGCAACTGGTCGACATGGGCCACGCGTTCCCGTGCTTCTGCACCGCTGAAGAGCTGGACCAGATGCGCGCCGAGCAGATGGCCCGTGGCGAAACCCCGCGCTACGATGGCCGCGCGCTGCTGCTGTCGAAGGAAGAAGTCGCGGCCCGTCTGGCTGCCGGCGAACCCCACGTGATCCGCATGAAAGTGCCGAGCGAAGGCGTTTGCGTAGTGCCGGACATGTTGCGCGGCGACGTCGAAATTCCGTGGGATCGCATGGACATGCAGGTCCTGATGAAGACCGACGGCCTGCCGACGTACTTCCTCGCCAACGTGGTCGACGATCACCTGATGGGTATCACCCACGTATTGCGCGGTGAAGAGTGGCTGCCCTCGGCGCCGAAACTGATCCTGCTTTACGAATACTTCGGCTGGGAGCAACCAGAGCTTTGCTACATGCCGCTGCTGCGTAACCCGGACAAGAGCAAGCTGTCCAAGCGCAAGAACCCGACGTCCGTGACGTTCTACGAACGCATGGGCTTCATGCCTGAAGCGATGCTCAACTACCTCGGTCGCATGGGTTGGTCGATGCCGGACGAGCGCGAGAAGTTCTCGCTGCAGGAAATGGTCGACAACTTCGACCTCAAGCGCGTATCCCTCGGCGGGCCGATCTTCGACATCGAAAAACTGTCGTGGCTCAACGGCCAGTGGCTGCGCGATCTGCCGGTGGAGGAGTTCGCCGCGCGCGTGCAGAAGTGGGCGTTCAACGCCGAATACATGATGAAGATCGCGCCGCACGTTCAAGGTCGCGTCGAGACCTTCAGCCAGGTTGCACCGCTGGGCGGGTTCTTCTTTGCCGGCGGCGTCAATCCGGACGCCAGGCTATTCGAGTCGAAAAAGCTCTCCGGTGATCAGGTTCGCCAGTTGATGCAGTTGATCCTGTGGAAGCTCGAAAGCCTGCGTCAGTGGGAAAAGGACAACATCACCGCAACGATTCAGGCAGTCGTCGAATCCCTGGAGTTGAAACTGCGCGATGCGATGCCGTTGATGTTTGCGGCGATCACCGGTCAGGCCAGTTCGGTGTCGGTGCTCGATGCGATGGAAATACTCGGTCCGGATCTCACTCGCTATCGTCTGCGTCAGGCGATCGACCTGCTGGGCGGCGTGTCGAAGAAAGAAAACAAAGAGTGGGAAAAGCTTCTGGGCGCCATCGCCTGAACGGCATTTGACGTTGCAGGAGCTGCCGAACGCGGCGATCTTTTGATCTTGTTTTAACAAGGCAATGTCAAAAGATCGCAGGCTGCGACAGCTCCTGCAGGTCTGTCCGGGTTGCAAACCTACCGGTTTTACGGGGGAGGGCGGTAAGTGATTGTTATCCCGACAAAATTTTTTGAATTTTTTCAAAAATAAGTTTGACAGGCTTTCGATACGCCCTTAAGATTCGCCCCGTCCTCAGCGATGAGGGGCTATAGCTCAGCTGGGAGAGCGCTTGCATGGCATGCAAGAGGTCGACGGTTCGATCCCGTCTAGCTCCACCAATTTACACTTCAAGGCCTGGCCACACCGACCTTGAAGCGATCAACACTCAGCGTTGATCAGTTGTATAGAAGGGTTTGCGTCCCCTTCGTCTAGTGGCCTAGGACACCGCCCTTTCACGGCGGTAACAGGGGTTCGAGTCCCCTAGGGGACGCCAGTTTTACAGAAGTGATGTTGCAAGATGTCACTCCGCCGCGAGGCGAAAAATCCGGGGCTATAGCTCAGCTGGGAGAGCGCCTGCATGGCATGCAGGAGGTCAGCGGTTCGATCCCGCTTAGCTCCACCAATTTTACAGTTCAAGGTCTGGCCACACCGGCCTTGAATCGATCAGTTCTCAGCACTGATCAGTTGTATAGAAGGGTTTGTGTCCCCTTCGTCTAGTGGCCTAGGACACCGCCCTTTCACGGCGGTAACAGGGGTTCGAGTCCCCTAGGGGACGCCACGATTACCCGCTCTGCGGGATTTTATAAGGGTCATTCAATTATTGAATGGCCCTTTTGTTTGTCTGGCGTTTGGCCAACTCTCCTTTTTCCTTACACTGCGCTTCAGACCAGCGGTCATATTTTTGACTTGCGGGATATTATTATGCGAATAATATTCTAGTCGTAATATTCGGAGGCTACGATGAACGATAAAAAAGCTCAAACCCGCGAACGCATCCTCAAGGCTGCCAGCGCCGCACTGATTCAGCGTGGCCCGGCGGACCCGAGCGTGGGCGAAGTGATGGGCGCCGCCGGCCTGACAGTCGGCGGCTTCTATGCGCACTTCGAAAGCAAGGACGCGATGATGCTCGAAGCGTTCAAGCAATTGCTCGGCCGCCGCCGCGACCTGATTGCCGACATGGATGCCGATCTGACCGGCGAAGAACGCCGCGCTCTGGTGGCTGCGTTTTATCTGTCGCGCAAACATCGCGATTCCAGCGAAGCCGCGTGTCCGATTCCGGCCTCGATCGGTGAGTTGGGGCGTTTGCCTGAATCGTTTCGCATCGCGCTTAACGAGCATCTGGAATTGATGGTCGCGCAACTGGCGGCCAGTCCTGAGGACACCGACAAGGCCCTGGCCGATGTCGCGCTGATGGTAGGCGGTCTGGCGCTGGCAAGAGCGTTGGGCCCGGGAGAGTTATCCGATCGATTGCTGCGCGCCGCCAAGTCGGCAGTGCGTTGACCTGAAGGCAACAAGCCTGAGGAGAGAGCGATGAACACGTTGAAGTGGGTTCGTGGCGTTAACGGCACCTTGGGCTGGTTTGCACCGAAGCTGGTGGCGAGCAAAATGCGGCTGGCGTTCATGACGCCGCGAGCGTTGCCGCTGCGGGACTGGGAGCTACCGTTGTTGGCCAGTTCCGAGCGCATCACCTTGCGTTTCGGTCTTTCGGCGCTGCGTTGGGGTCAAGGCCCGACGGTCTTGTTAATGCACGGTTGGGAAGGGCGGCCAACCCAGTTCGCCGCGCTGATCACGGCGCTGGTCGATGCCGGTTACACCGTTGTCGCGCTCGATGGCCCGGCCCACGGTCGTTCGCCGGGGCGCGAAGCCAACGTGGTGCTGTTTGCCCGCGCGATGCTCGAAGCGGCTGCCGAATTGCCGCCTCTGCAAGCGGTTATCGGCCACTCCATGGGCGGCGCCAGCGCGATGCTCGCGGTGCAATTGGGTCTGCGCACCGAAACGCTAGTCAGTATCGCCGCACCCTCCCGGATCCTCGGCGTGCTGCGCGGTTTCGCCCGCTACGTCGGCCTGCCCGCCAGAGCACGTTCGGCGTTTATCCGCCAAGTCGAGCAGGACGTCGGCATGCGCGCCGCCACGCTTGATGTCACGCATTATCAACTGGACATGCCCGGCCTGATCGTCCATGCCGAGGACGACAATTTTGTCTCGGTCAAAGAGTCGCAATTGATTCATGAAGCATGGTTCGACAGTCGGCTTCTGCGGCTTGAAAGCGGTGGTCATCAACGGGTGCTCGCCGACCCTCGGGTCATTGATGGCGTGTTATCACTGCTGGCCGGCCGCAGCCTGCAGACGCGCCAATCGGCCTGAGCTCCGTTACACTGCCCCGGTTGATTACTTTGACCGGGAGTGAGGCATGGGCTGGGATCGGGCGACGCCGTTTACCATTGATCTGCAAGTAGGCGCCGAGGACATTGATGGCCTCGGCCACGCGAACAATGCCGTCTACGTGACCTGGCTTGAGCGCTGCGCCTGGCGTCATTCGCAGCGTTTGGGGCTGGATCTGGTCGAGTACCGGCGACTGGATCGGGCGATGGCCGTTGTCCGCCATGAAATCGATTATCTGGCCGCTGCCTACGAAGGCGATGAGTTACAACTGGCGACCTGGATTGTCGATTGGGATCAGCGCCTGAAAATGACGCGGCATTTCCAGCTCAAGCGTCCGAGCGACAACGCAACGCTGTTGCGAGCCCAGACCACCTTCGTCTGCATCGAACTCTCGACCGGCAAGCCCAAGCGCATGCCGGCGGAGTTTATCGAGGGTTACGGCCCGGCGATCCAGATTGCAGAAGCAATGTAAATCCCACCCTGTGGGAGCGAGCCTGCTCGCGAAAGCGTCGGGTCAGTTTCACATGTATGAACTGACAGTCCGCATTCGCGAGCAGGCTCGCTCCCACAGGCGATGTGTTGTCCTGCGGTTTTTGGCGTAATCCAGTAAACTGCCGCACGTTTTTTCTCCAAGTAGTGTTTTCTCATGCAAATTGCTCTGGCGCCCATGGAGGGGTTGGTCGACGACATCCTTCGCGACGTGCTGACCCGCGTTGGCGGCATCGATTGGTGCGTGACTGAATTCATCCGGGTCAACGACCAGTTGCTCACCCCGGCGTATTTCCACAAGTTCGGTCCGGAGCTGCTCAACGGCGCCCGCACCGCGTCCGGCGTGCCGCTGCGCGTGCAATTGCTCGGTTCCGACCCGGTGTGCCTGGCGGAGAACGCGGCGCTGGCCTGTGAGCTGGGCTCCGAAGTCATCGACCTGAATTTTGGTTGTCCGGCCAAAACCGTCAACAAATCCCGGGGCGGGGCGGTGCTGCTCAAGGAGCCGGAACTGCTCAACCAGATCGTCGAGCATGTCCGTCGTGCGGTGCCTGCGCATATCCCGGTCACGGCGAAAATGCGCCTCGGTTTCGACAGCCCGGACGGTTCGCTGGTCTGTGCCACCGCGCTGGCTGAAGGCGGCGCCGAGCACATCGTGGTGCATGCGCGGACCAAAGTGGACGGCTATAAACCGCCGGCACACTGGGAATGGATCCCGCGTGTGCAGGACGTGGTCAAGGTGCCGGTGTTCGCCAACGGCGATATCTGGAGTGTCGAAGACTGGCGCCGCTGCCGCGAGATCAGCGGCGTGGAGGACATCATGCTGGGTCGCGGTCTGGTGTCGCGTCCGGATCTGGCTCGCCAGATCGCCGCGGCCCGCGCCGGTGAAGAGATCGTCGAGATGACGTGGGCCGAGCTGATGCCACTGATTCAGGATTTCTGGCTGCAAGCCAAGGCGCAAATGACTGCCCGCCAGTCGCCGGGTCGTCTGAAGCAATGGCTGGCCATGCTGACGCGAAATTATCCTGAAGCCGCTGAGCTGTTCACGGTTCTGCGCCGCGAAACCGAGCCCGATCACGTCTCGCGCCTGCTCGGTTTGCCGCTCGTCGAAGCCGCATAAAAAATCTGAAAATAATCTCTTGAAATCAAAACAGCGGTCCCTATCTAAGGGGTACGCGATGCCGAATTCGGGTCGCGGAGACACAAAACCTTGCTGATTGTGTTCAGGAGATTTGAATCATGAGTACTGCATTTTCCCTCGCGCCACTGTTCCGTTCCTCGGTGGGTTTCGACCGTTTCAACGACCTGTTCGAAACCGCACTGCGCAACGAGCCAGGCAGCAGCTACCCACCCTACAACGTTGAAAAACACGGTGATGATCAATACCGTATCGTTGTGGCGGCCGCCGGTTTCCAGGAAGAAGACCTGGACCTGCAGGTCGAGAAAGGTGTGCTGACCATCAGTGGCGGCAAGCGTGACTCTGACGAGAACGTCACGTTCTTGCACCAAGGCATCGCTCAGCGAGCCTTCAAACTGTCGTTCCGTCTGGCCGATCACATTGAGATCAAGGACGCTGCTCTGCGCAATGGTTTGCTGAGCATCGACCTGCTCCGTGTGGTCCCGGAAGAAGCGAAAGCCAAGCGCATCCCGATCAACGGAGCGCAGCAGGCCGCGCTGCAGCATTGATTGATGTGCTGACGCACAATCGTCTGAACGGGCGATAAGCCGCTGGACAAAAGGCCCCGATACCTCGGGGCCTTTTTTGTGGGCGCAGCATCCATGTCGGCGGAAGACCTTCGACAACTCTGCGTCGCTTCCGCCTTACGGCAAAAGCTTTTTAAGATCCTCCAGCGCCACGGGCCGGCTGTGCAGATAACCCTGATACAGGTGGCAGCCCAGGCCCTGCAAAAATGCCAATTGCTCCGGCGTCTCCACGCCTTCGGCAATCACTTCCAGCTCCAGGCTGCGGGCCATCGCGACGATGGCGCGAATGATCTCGGCGTCGTTCGGGTCGGTGGTTGCATCGCGGATAAACGACTGGTCGATTTTCAGCGTATCCACTGGCAAACGCTTCAAATAGGTCAGCGATGAATAACCGGTGCCGAAATCGTCCATCGCAAAACTCACCCCAAGCTTCTTCAAACGTCGCATTTTGCTGATGGTGTCTTCCAGATTCTGTATGACGATACCTTCAGTTATTTCCAGTTTCAGTAGGGAGCAGGGCAGGCCGTGGCTGGTCATGCTGTGTTCGATGCGTTCGACGAAATCGTTCTGGCGGAACTGCCGAGGGCTGATGTTCACGCACAGACTGAAATCGTGCGGATCGACGAGCTTCAGGGCGATAAGTTGTTTGAAGGCGTTGCAGGCCTCGTCGAGGATCCACGTGCCGACTTCGAGAATCAGGCCGCTGTCCTCCAGCACCTTGATGAACTCGGTGGGCGATTGCGCGCCAAGTTGGGGGTGGTTCCAGCGCACCAGGGCTTCGGCGCCAATGATGCGGTTATCGCGGGCATCGACCTGTGGCTGAAAATGCACGTCGAACTCGCCGCGTGACAGTGCCAGACGCAGGTCGGTCTCCATGCGCAGCCGTTCGCTCGCCGCTTTTTGCATGGTGTTGTGGTACATCTGCGTGGTGTTGCGCCCGGAGTCTTTGGCCCGATAGAGGGCGATGTCGGCACGCTTCAGCAGGTCGGTGGGCGTTGAGCCGTGATCGGGAATCAGCGCCACGCCGATGCTCGGTGTCACCTGCAGGCGCTGGCCGTCGAGAAACATCGGCTCCGATAGCAGCTCTCGCAGGGTGTCGGCCAGCGCGCGCACTTGCGTGCTGACTTCGTTGCGCGAGCCTTCGAGGCCGCTGAGCAACACCACAAATTCGTCGCCGCCGAGCCGCGCCACCGTGTCTTCCATGCGTACGCTGGCTTCGAGCCGTGCGGTGATGATTTTCAGCACGGTGTCGCCGACCGGGTGGCCCAGCGAATCGTTGATGTGCTTGAAGTGATCGAGGTCGAGGAACAGCAACGCGCCCCGCAGATTGTGGCGCTTGAGCAAGGCAATCTGCTGGCTCAGGCGATCCATCAGCAGGGCGCGGTTCGGCAGGTTGGTCAGCGGGTCGTGATACGCCAGGTGACGGATCTGCGCTTCGGCGTTTTTCAGCAGGCTGACGTCCCGTGCAGTGAGCAGCAGGCAAGCGTGTTCGTTCAACGTTATCGGCTCGACCGAGACTTCCACGGTCAGGATTTCCCCGCGCTTGTTGCGCCCAAGCATTTCCTGATGGTGCACGCGTCCCTTGATTTGCAGCTCGGCCAGCAATGCCGCGCGCTGTTTTTCCTCGGCCCAGATTCCCACTTGATAGACGGTTTTACCCACCACTTCGTCGGCGCGATAGCCGGTGAGGCGACAGAATCCGTCGTTGACCTCCAGATAGCGCCCGGTGTCGCGCTCGGTGATGGTGATGGCGTCGGGGCTGGAGTGAAACGCCTTGGCGAACTTCTCTTCGCTGGCTTTCAGTGCCGCTTCCGAACGTTGCTGCTGGGTGATGTCGCGCAGCGTAGTGACGATGCATGGCTGGTTGCCGACGCTGATCTGCCGGCTGGAAATCACGCACGTCAATGACTTGCCGTCCTTGTGCTGGACAAGGATGGCGACGTTGCTCAGGCCCTGTTCGCGAATCACCCGCTCGATGCGTTGCAGGCTCTTCGCCGAGGCGTCCCACAGGCCGATTTCTTCGGCGGTGTGACCAATCACGTCGCTGGCGCTCCAGCCAAAGGTCTGGCTGAAGCTTGAGTTGATCTCGATGAATTCCCCGGTTTCCTGGCGCGTGACGCAGATGGGGTCGGGGCTGACCTGAAACAATGTGGCGAATTTCTCCTCCGAGGCGACCAGGCGCTGTTCGCGCTCCACCTGATCGGTGATGTCCAGCAGCGTGCCGGCCATGCGCAGCGGCGCGCCGCTGTCATCACGATAGAGGCGGGCGCGACTTTCCAGATAACGCGAGCTGCCGTCGGGCAATTGCACGCGATAGGTCAGTTGGTAGTTGCCGGCGGGGCCTTCACGCAGGCTACGGTAGGCGTCGCGCATGGTTTCGCGTTCCTCGCCCGGTACCCCTTCGAAAAACGCTTCGAAAGACTCATGAAACGGGATCGGCTCCAGCCCGTGCAATTGCGCGGCGCGCGCCGAGCCGTAGAGCATCCCGCTGGGAATGTGCCAGTCCCAGGTGCCGAGTTGCGCTGAATCGAGCGCCAGGTCGAGGCGTTCCTGGCTGTCCTTCAGGGCATGTTCGGCGGCTTTGCGCTCGGTGGTGTCGAGGAAGGTGCTGAGCAGATAGGGCTGGCCTTCGAGCTCAACCTTCTGGGCGCTGAGGATGCCGTCGTGAACCTGCCCGTTGCTGGCGCGAAACTGCACTTCCATGCTGACGAGTTCGCCCTTGGCCTTGGTTTTTCTGACCAGTTCGGCGCGTTGCTCGGGGTGCACCCACAGGCCCAGCTCGAGCGTCGTGCGGCCGATGGCGCTTTGCACCGGCCAGCCGAACAGACTTTCGAAATACTGATTGGCCTCGCTGATGAGGCCGTCTTCCTGGCGGGTCAGGAGCACCATGTTCGGGCACAGGTGGAAAAGTGTAGCGAAACGTTTCTCCGAGCTGCTGAGGGCCTGTTCGCGTTGGCGTTGATGGGTGATTTCACGGATCACCCCGATCATTCTCGGGCGGCCGTGTTTGTCCGGCAGCAGACTGCCGCTGATTTCCAGCCAGTGCAGGCTGCCGTCGGGCCAGCGGATGCGGTGGTGCATCGCCTGTTCGATGGGCGCGCCGGCAATCACCGCGTGGAAGGCGCGAACGGTTTTTGCGCGGTCTTCCGGCGGCAGCAGATCGAGGTATTCCAGATCGGCGGGCAAGGGTTGTCTCGGGTCAAAACCGAACAAGGCCTGGGTGCCCCGCGACCAGCTGATCTGCCCACGCTCGATGTCCCAATACCAGGCACCGAGCCGCGCACCGTTGAGCGCGGCCAGCAATTGTGGCGCGCTCTCCCAGCTCTGCTCGGAATGTCGCGGATCAACAGCCTGGATACGCGGCATCGGCGGAATTCGGTCAACAGATTTCGGCATTGTCAGCGGGCCTTGGGCTGAGTGGCGTTAGGCACAGGGGGCGGCTCTATAGGAGTAGCACAAGTCAGGCCTGAATCCCTGGCCGATCGATTTGTGCATCCAGCAATGCCATAAAGGCTTTCGCTGCATTCGATAGCGTCCGTTCGGTGTGCAAGATATAGCCTAGCTGGCGAGTGAGCTGTATGCCCGGCAATGCGATGCTCGCCACTTGCTCATCAAGCATCGTGCGCGGCAGTACGCTCCAGGCCAGGCCGATGGAAACCATCATCTTGATGGTTTCCAGGTAGTTGGTACTCATCGCAATGTTCGGCGTCAGGCCTTGCGCTTCGAACAAGCGCTGGACGATGTGGTGGGTAAAGGTGTTGCCACCGGGGAACACCGCTGGATGGCCGGCGATGTCCGCCAGACTGACGGCGCCGTTGTTGATCAGCGAGTGCTCCGGGGCCACCACGAAATCCAGCGGGTCGTCCCACACGGGCGTCGCTTTGACCAGGGCGTGCGGCTCCGGCGCCAGTGTAATGACCGCCAGTTCTGCGCGGCCGTGGAGAATTTCTTCGTAGGCCACTTCTGAATCGAGGAACTGAATATCCAGCGCCACCTGTGGGTAGCGGCGCGTGAATTCCCTTAATAGAGGCGGCAAACGGTGCAGGCCGATGTGGTGACTGGTGGCCAGGGTCAGGCGGCCACTGACTTCGCCGGTCAGGTTGGTCAGGGCGCGGCGGGTGTCGTCGAGCACGTTGAGAATCTGATAAGCCCGCGGCAGCAGGGCGCGTCCGGCTTCGGTCAGACTGACTTCGCGGCCGAGTCGATCGAACAGGCGCACCTTCAATTGCTGTTCCAGGCCAGCGATTCGTTTACTGATGGCCGGTTGCGTCAGGTGCAGCCGCTCGCCGGCGCCGGAGAAACTGCCCGTCTCGGCGATGGCGATAAAGGCGTTGAGGTTAGCCAGGTCCATGTCCCATTCCAGTTGGTTATCCAAAGCATGAAAAATATGAATTTGAGTTATTTAATCTAACCCCATAGGATCGGCCTCACAAGCCAAAGGGTTATCGATAAGCCCAGGGCATAGAAACAAGCTGATGAGGAACCGTCTGATGGCCGGCAAAACGCTCTACGACAAGCTCTGGGATTCGCATTTGGTCAAACAGCGCGACGATGGCTCAGCGCTGATCTACATCGACCGTCACATCATCCATGAAGTGACTTCGCCGCAAGCCTTCGAAGGCCTGCGTCTGGCCGGGCGCAAGCCTTGGCGCATCGATGCGAACATAGCGACCCCGGACCACAACGTACCGACTACACCTGAGCGCAAGGGCGGTATCGAAGCCATTGCCGACCAGGTGTCGCGTTTGCAGGTGCAGACCCTCGACGACAACTGTGATGAATACGGCATCGTCGAGTTCAAGATGAACGACGTCCGCCAGGGCATCGTCCACGTCATCAGTCCGGAGCAGGGCGCGACCTTGCCGGGCATGACCGTGGTCTGCGGCGACTCGCACACCTCCACTCACGGCGCGTTTGGCGCGTTGGCCCACGGTATCGGCACTTCCGAGGTCGAGCACGTGCTCGCCACTCAGTGCCTGGTCGCCAAGAAAATGAAGAACATGCTGGTACGCGTCGAAGGCCAATTGCCGTTCGGCGTGACCGCAAAGGACATCGTCCTCGCGGTGATCGGCAAGATCGGTACCGCTGGCGGTAACGGCCATGCCATCGAATTCGCCGGCAGCGCCATTCGCGACTTGTCCGTGGAAGGCCGCATGACCATCTGCAACATGTCCATCGAAGCCGGCGCCCGCGTGGGTTTGGTGGCGGCGGATCAAAAGACCATCGATTACGTGAAGGGCCGTCCATTCGCACCAAAAGGCGAGCAATGGGACATGGCCGTCGAAGCCTGGAAAGAACTGGTTTCCGACGCCGACGCCACCTTCGACACCGTGGTCGAACTCGACGCTACACAAATCAAACCGCAGGTCAGCTGGGGCACTTCGCCGGAAATGGTTCTGGCCGTTGACCAAAACGTGCCGGACCCGGCCAAAGAGATGGATCTGGTCAAGCGCGACTCGATCGTCCGCGCCTTGAAATACATGGGTCTGACCGCCAATCAGGCGATCACCGACATTCAGCTCGATCGCGTATTTATCGGTTCCTGCACTAACTCGCGCATTGAAGATTTGCGCGCCGCTGCCGTGATCGCCAAGGGCCGCAAGGTCGCTTCGACCATCAAGCAGGCCATCGTCGTGCCGGGCTCGGGCCTGGTGAAGGCGCAGGCCGAGGCCGAAGGTCTGGACAAGATTTTCCTTGAGGCTGGTTTCGAATGGCGTGAGCCGGGTTGCTCGATGTGCCTGGCCATGAACCCGGACCGTTTGGAGTCGGGCGAGCACTGTGCCTCGACCTCCAACCGTAACTTCGAAGGCCGTCAGGGCGCCGGTGGCCGTACCCACCTCGTCAGCCCGGCCATGGCGGCGGCGGCAGCGGTGAACGGCCGTTTCATCGACGTTCGTGAATTGATTTAAAGGAGCGCAGCATGAAAGCTTTTACCCAGCACACTGGTCTTGTCGCGCCTCTGGATCGTGCCAACGTTGACACCGATCAGATCATTCCCAAGCAGTTTTTGAAGTCGATCAAGCGCACCGGGTTCGGTCCGAATTTGTTCGACGAGTGGCGTTATCTCGATGTCGGCCAGCCGTATCAGGACAACTCCAAACGGCCACTGAACAAGGACTTCGTTCTCAACGCCGAGCGTTACCAGGGCGCCAGCGTGTTGCTGGCCCGTGAGAACTTCGGCTGCGGCTCCAGCCGCGAACACGCGCCATGGGCGCTGGAAGAGTACGGTTTCCGCAGCATCATTGCGCCGAGCTATGCCGACATTTTTTTCAACAACAGCTTCAAGAACGGCTTGCTGCCGATCATCCTCAGCGACGCCGAAGTTGATGAACTGTTTAAGCAGGTTGAGGCCGAGCCGGGTTATCAATTGCAGGTCGATCTGCAAGCGCAGACCGTGACCCGTCCCGACGGCAAGGTGTACCGCTTCGAGATCGATGCGTTTCGCAAGCATTGCCTGCTCAACGGCCTGGACGATATCGGCCTGACCCTGCAGGACGGCGATGCGATTGCGACGTTTGAGGCGAAACATCGGATCAGCCAGCCTTGGTTGTTCCGCGAGGCGTGATTGATGTGAGATTGATGTAGTCAGGGCGGGCCTCTTCGCGAGCAGGCTCGCTCCCACATTTGAAATGCATTCCCCTGTGGGAGCGAGCCTGCTCGCGAAGGCGGCAGCTCAAACAACACAACTTACAGGATGTGACCCATGACCAGCACCGCGCAGCACAGTCAGGTTGTCCAGAAGCAATTCGGTGAACAGGCGGCCGCTTACCTGAGCAGCGCCGTTCACGCCCAGGGCACTGAGT
Organism: Pseudomonas khorasanensis; assembly: GCF_014268505.2. GTDB lineage: Bacteria > Pseudomonadota > Gammaproteobacteria > Pseudomonadales > Pseudomonadaceae > Aquipseudomonas > Aquipseudomonas khorasanensis. The sequence continues at coordinate 108,687 of NZ_JABWQP020000007.1, read as the reverse complement.
TCGCACTGCTGCAGGCCGAACTGGCCGGGCAGGGCGCAGCCCGGTTGCTGGACTTGGGGTGTGGGGCCGGTCACGTCAGTTTTCACGTGGCACCGCTGGTCAGGGAAGTGGTGGCTTACGACCTGTCGCAGCAAATGCTCGATGTCGTCGCCAGCGCTGCCGCTGATCGCGGCCTGGCTAACATTGTCACCGTCAACGGCGCCGCCGAGCGTCTGCCGTTTGCCGATGGCGAATTCGATTTTGTCTTCAGCCGTTATTCGGCGCATCACTGGAGCGATCTCGGCCTGGCCCTGCGCGAAGTGCGCCGGGTGCTGAAACCGGACGGTGTGGCGGCGTTCGTTGATGTGTTATCACCAGGCACGCCGTTGTTCGACACTTACCTGCAAAGCGTCGAAGTGCTGCGCGACACCAGCCATGTGCGCGATTATTCCGCTGGCGAGTGGTTGCGGCAGGCCAGCGAGGCCGGTCTGCATGTGCGCAGCACCACGCGTCAGCGCCTGCGTCTGGAATACACCAGTTGGGTGGAGCGCATGCGCACGCCCGACGTGATGCGCGCGGCGATCCGCCAGTTGCAGCTGTCGATGGGTAACGAAGTGCGCGAATATTTCGAGATTGATGCCGACGGTTCCTTCAGTACGGATGTGCTGGTACTGATGGCCGAACGATAAGAATTTTTCCCGGCGCGCCGTGAACGGCGCTCTGATTGAAGACACGAGGAAAGCATGAGCAAGCAGATTCTGATTCTCCCAGGCGACGGTATTGGTCCCGAAATCATGGCCGAAGCCGTCAAGGTGCTGGAACTGGCCAATGAGAAGTACAGCCTGGGCTTCGAGCTGAGCCACGACGTGATCGGCGGCGCGGCCATCGACAAGCACGGCGTGCCGCTGGCCGACGAAACCCTCGATCGCGCCCGTGCTGCCGACGCCGTGTTGCTGGGCGCGGTCGGCGGCCCGAAATGGGACACTATCGAACGTGACATCCGCCCTGAACGTGGCCTGCTGAAAATCCGTGCGCAACTGGGCCTGTTCGGCAACCTGCGTCCGGCGATCCTGTACCCGCAACTGGCTGATGCGTCGAGTCTGAAGCCGGAAATCGTGGCCGGCCTGGACATTCTCATCGTTCGTGAGCTGACCGGTGGCATCTACTTCGGCGCGCCGCGTGGCACCCGAACCCTGGACAACGGCGAGCGTCAGGCCTACGACACCCTCCCGTACAGCGAAAGCGAAATCCGCCGCATCGCCCGTGTCGGTTTCGACATGGCCATGGTGCGTGGCAAGAAACTCTGCTCGGTGGACAAGGCCAACGTGCTCGCTTCCAGCCAACTGTGGCGGGAAGTGGTCGAGCAGGTGGCCAAGGATTACCCGGACGTCGAACTGAGCCACATGTACGTCGACAACGCCGCCATGCAACTGGTGCGTGCGCCCAAGCAGTTCGACGTGATCGTCACCGACAACCTGTTCGGCGACATTCTGTCCGACGAAGCGTCCATGCTCACCGGCTCCATCGGCATGCTGCCTTCGGCCTCGCTGGACGCCAGCAACAAGGGCATGTACGAGCCTTGCCACGGCTCGGCGCCGGACATCGCCGGCAAAGGCATTGCCAATCCGTTGGCGACGATTCTGTCGGTGTCGATGATGCTGCGTTACAGCTTCAATCTGCACGATGCCGCCGATGCCATCGAAAAAGCCGTCAGCGTCGTGCTCGATCAGGGCTTGCGCACCGGTGACATCCATTCGGCCGGTTGTACCAAAGTCGGTACGCAGCAAATGGGCGACGCAGTAGTCGCCGCGCTGCGGAATCTGTAATCTCTCGGGCCCGCTGCGAAATTCAATACAAAGCAGCGGCCCACTTTTCAAGAAGGTGTAGTTGCGATGAAACGTGTAGGTCTGATCGGTTGGCGCGGGATGGTCGGTTCCGTGCTCATGCAGCGGATGCTGGAAGAGCAGGATTTCGATCTTATCGAGCCGGTGTTTTTCACCACATCGAATGTCGGTGGCCAAGGCCCGTCCGTGGGCAAGGACATTGCTCCGCTCAAGGACGCTTACAGCATTGACGAGCTGAAGACCCTCGACGTGATTCTGACCTGTCAGGGCGGCGACTACACCAGCGAAGTATTCCCCAAGCTGCGCGAAGCCGGCTGGCAGGGTTACTGGATCGACGCGGCGTCGAGCCTGCGCATGAACGATGACGCGGTGATCATTCTCGACCCGGTCAACCGCAAGGTCATCGACCAGCAGCTGGACGCGGGCACCAAGAACTACATCGGCGGCAACTGCACCGTCAGCCTGATGCTGATGGGCCTGGGCGGCCTGTTCGAGGCCGGACTGGTCGAATGGATGAGCGCCATGACTTATCAAGCGGCGTCCGGTGCCGGCGCGCAGAACATGCGTGAACTGATCAAGCAAATGGGCGCGACCCACGCCGCTGTTGCCGATCAACTGGCCGACCCGGCCAGCGCGATCCTCGACATCGACCGCCGTGTGGCCGAGGCCATGCGCAGCGAAGCGTATCCGACCGAAAACTTCGGCGTGCCGCTGGCCGGCAGCCTGATTCCCTGGATCGACAAGGAACTGCCAAACGGCCAGAGTCGTGAAGAGTGGAAGGCCCAGGCCGAGACCAACAAGATTCTCGGTCGCTTCAAGAGCCCGATCCCGGTCGACGGCATCTGCGTACGCATCGGCGCCATGCGCTGCCACAGCCAGGCGCTGACCATCAAACTGAACAAAGACGTACCGATCGCCGATATCGAAGGGCTGATCAGCCAGCACAACCCTTGGGTCAAACTGGTGCCGAACAACCGCGACATCAGCATGCAGGAGCTGAGCCCGACCAAGGTCACCGGCACCCTGAATGTGCCGGTCGGCCGTCTGCGCAAGCTGAACATGGGCTCGCAGTTCGTCGGTGCCTTCACGGTTGGCGACCAGTTGCTGTGGGGCGCGGCCGAACCGCTGCGTCGCATGCTGCGGATCCTGCTGGAGCGTTGATCGTTTGACGTAATGAGAGAGCCCGCGCCTGCACAAGGCGCGGGTTTTTTTATGCCTGGATATCTCCGGTTGCCCGGTCTGGCCTCATCGCTGGCAAGCCAGCTCCCACAGTGGTCGGGGTGGTCCACAAAATTCATGCACACCGCAGAAACCTGTGGGAGCTGGCTTGCCAGCGATGAGGCCGTCACAGCCGCCGCAAATCCCCGGCAGAAAATTGCCTGTGCGCCACCCACCCGGTAAAGTGCCGCTCCCCCCGTTTTGCCAGAGGTAGCTCCATGACCCAGACTTTCGATATCGCCGTTATCGGCGCCACCGGTACTGTCGGCGAAACCCTCGTACAGATTCTCGAAGAGCGCGACTTTCCGGTCGGCAACCTGCATTTGCTGGCGAGCAGCGAGTCGGCCGGCAGTTCGGTGTTGTTTCGCAACAAAAACGTGCGCGTGCGTGAGGTCGACGAGTTCGATTTCAGCAAGGTCAAACTGGTATTTTTCGCCGCAGGCCCCGCGATCACCTTGAGCTACGCGGCCCGCGTCCATGCCGCCGGTTGCTCGCTGATTGACCTGTCCGGCGCTTTGCCGGCCGATCAGGCGCCGCAAGTGGTGCCAGAGGCCAACGCCGAAATACTCGCCACCCTCAAAGCCCCGTTCCAGGTCAGCAGCCCGAGCCCGACGGCCACCGCACTTGCCGTGGTGCTCGCGCCGTTGCTCGATCTGATCGAGCTGCAATACGTCAATGTCACCGCCAATCTGGCCGTTTCCGCCCAAGGCCGCGAAGCTGTCAGCGAGCTGGCGCGCCAGACCGCCGAACTGTTGAACATGCGCCCGTTGGAGCCGAAATTCTTCGATCGGCAGATGGCGTTCAACCTGCTGGCCCAGGTCGGCACGCCTGATGCGCAAGGCCACACGCTGCTGGAAAAACGTCTGGTGCGCGAACTGCGGCAGGTGTTGGCGAAACCTTTATTGAAGATTTCCGCCACTTGCGTTCAAGCCCCGGTGTTTTTTGGCGATAGCATTAGCGTGACCTTGCAGTCAGCCAAGGCTGTCGACCTGCAAAAGATCAATGCAGCGCTTGAGGCTGCACCCGGTATCGAGCTGGTCGATGCCGGTGATTACCCGACTGTCGTCGGCGATGCGGTGGGGCAGGACGTGGTTTACGTTGGCCGTGTGCGCAGCGGAGTCGACGACCCGGCGGAACTAAATGTGTGGCTGACGTCAGATAACGTACGCAAAGGCGCGGCCCTCAACGCGGTGCAGTTGGCTGAGTTGTTGATAAAAGACCTGCTGTAAAAGATACTTGGCAACAATTTGTCGACTGATTCTAGGTGAGCGCTATGCTTGCCCGAGGCGCTCGATAACGTGTCACCCTCCGGGACTTTCCGGGGCAGCAAAGAAATGATCGTGCGCGGCGGCTGTCGTCGTCGCGCGCAATGCCTTACGGCAGCGGTATTCAGAAGCTTCTCGCTGGCCGAGGAACGTTCAAACAAAGGATGAGGCTATGGTTCAAGTTCGCAAACTGGTGTTAGCAATAGCGGCCGCCTCGGCGCTGTCCTCCGGTATGGCGCATGCCCTCGGGCTCGGGGAGCTGACCCTGAAGTCGACCCTGAACCAGCCGTTGGTGGCTGAAATCGAGCTGCTCGACGTCAAGGACCTCACCGCCGCCGAGGTGGTGCCAAGCCTGGCTTCACCCGAAGACTTCGCCAAGGCCGGCGTCGATCGCCAGGCCTTTCTGAGTGATCTGACGTTCACCCCGGTGCTCAACGCCAACGGCAAAAGCGTGTTGCGCGTGACTTCGAGCCAGCCGCTGTCGGAACCGATGGTGAAATTCCTCGTGCAAGTGATGTGGCCCAATGGCCGTCTGCTGCGCGATTACAGCGTGCTGCTGGATCCGTCGAAGTTCTCGCCGCAGACCGCTGACGCCGCCGCGCAACCGGCACCGTCGCAGACGATCACCGCGCCGACCACTGGCACAACCCATCGCAATCAATACACCACCACGCCGCGCGACACTCTGTGGGAAATCGCCGCGAAGGCGCGCAACGGCGGGTCGGTACAGCAGACCATGCTGGCGATTCAGGCGCTCAATCCGAATGCGTTCATTGATGGCAATATCAACCGCCTGAAAATCGGACAGGTGCTGCGTCTGCCGGATCCGGTTCAAAGCACGGCGTTGCCACAGTCCGCGGCGATTGCCGAGGTGGCGGCGCAGAACGAAGCCTGGCGTCAAGGTCGTCGCTACGTGGCAAAGCCTGGCACCGGTCAGCAGCAACTTGATGCGACCAATCGTGGTCGTGGCAATACCGGTGCGGCGCAAGACACTCAGGACAACCTGAGCCTGGTTTCTGCCGAAAGCGCCAGGCCCGGCGCAAAAGGCCCGGCGGGCGATGCCAGGGCGCTGAGCAACAAACTGGCGATCACCCAGGAAAACCTCGACACGACCCGTCGTGACAACGAGGAACTGAAGAGCCGCATGGCTGATCTGCAAAGCCAACTCGACAAGCTGCAAAAGCTGATCGAGCTGAAAAACAACCAGTTGGCGAAGATGCAGGCCGATGGTTCGGGCGCTGCACCGGCTGCCAACGGCGCCGTGCCGCCAGTGCCTGCAATCACCGCCGAGTTGGCCTCGACCCCGCCAGCCACCCCGGCCGAAGCCGCTGCTGCCTCGCCAACGCCAGAATCGGCGATTGCTCCGCCGGCCGAAACGCCGGTTGAACCGGTCGTCGAGCCGGTGGTTGAAACGCCTGCCGCCGCCGATGACAACAAAGCCTTCAACGAACTGCTGACCAATCCGATTCTGCTGGGCCTGATCGGTGGCGGTGCGGTGGTTCTGCTGCTTCTGCTGTTGTTGCTGGCGCGTCGTCGCAAAGCGCAGCAGGAAGCTGAAAAGCACCTGCGCATGGCGCGAGCGCTGGCGGAAGAGCAAGAGTTCTCGGCCGAACACGATCTGCCGGAAAGCAGTTTCGCAGGCCTGGAAACGCCAGCGGCGAGCGTCAAGCTCAATACACCTGCTCCGGCGCCGGCGCCTGCAGCGGTCGTCGCCCCGGTGGTGATGGCGACGCCGATCGCGGCGCCACTGGTCGCCCCGGCCGCCGAGCGCTCCGACGACGTGCTCGACAAAGCGCAATCGCACATCAACGCCGGTCGCCTGAATCAGGCCGCCGCGTTGCTGGAGGAGGGCGTCAGTCTCGAGCCGCAACGCAGCGATCTGCGACTCAAACTGATGGAAGTTTACGGCCAGCAGGGCGATCGCGATGCGTTCGTCGCTCAGGAACGTCAATTGATGGCCAACGGTGACAACTTCGCCAAAGTGGAAGCATTGAAAAGCCGCTTCCCGGCCATGGCGGTTGTTGCGGCCGGTGGGTTGGCGGCGGCTGCCGTCGCTGCCGAGCTGGACGCGCAGTACGTCAAGGATCTGCTGCAGGACGAGCCGGAAACGACCGAGCCAGCAGCTGATGACCTGGACACGGCTTTCGATTTGAGCCTGGACGATCTCGACACCATCACCCCGATCGATCCAGCGCCTGCCGTTAAGCCAGAAGCACCGGCGGAGCTGGACGCGTTTCCGGCTGAAGACGATCTGAGCTTTGCTTCGGTGCTGCAAGAGCAGACCGAGATGAAGGAAAATCTGGACGATCTGTCGGATTTCGATCTCGACATGGATTTGGGCGCCGAGCCGTCGCCGACCACCCTGGCGGAAGACGACTTCCTGTTGGATCTGGACGACGGCGTGAAAGATCTGCCGCCCGTCGAGGCACCAGTCGTGGCTGATGAGCCCCAGGATGATCTGGAATTGCCGGCCGATTTCGACCTGTCGCTTGCGGACGAAATGGACACCAACCCTGCCGCCGAACCGGACGCCTTCGCGGCCGAGCTCGACGACGTCAACGCCGAGCTGGATCGGTTGTCGCAGAGCATTGCCGAACCGACCTTCACCGAGGCGGACGCAGCGTTGGGCGATGATCTGGGCGAAGACGATTTCGACTTCCTCGCCGGTACTGACGAAGCCGCCACCAAACTCGATCTGGCCCAGGCTTACATCGACATGGGCGACGCGGATGGCGCCCGGGATATCCTCAACGAGGTGTTGACCGAGGGCAACGAGACGCAGCGCGGCGAAGCCAAGGACATGCTGTCGAACCTGGCGTAAGCTCAGCGGTAAACGGAAACGGCAGCCCAGTGAGGCTGCCGTTTTTGTTTGGGTTTCAGGAACCAAAAAATATCGCAGCCTTCGCCAGTTCGTACATGAGATTGCGTTCTCTGTAGGAGCTGACGAAGGCTGCGATCTTTTGATCTTGAACTGGCATCCCCGGCCCACCGCCTTATAATGCCCGCCTTTCGCAAAATCAGCAGGCTGTCCCACCTTGGCAAACATAGATAACCCCGTCGCCGAAATGGCGCCCGACGGCTTTTACCGGGTCGCACTGGGCGTTGAGTACAAAGGTTCGCGCTACAGCGGCTGGCAGCGCCAGTTGACCGGCGTGGCGACGGTGCAGGAAGCGCTGGAAAAGGCCTTGTCGAAAGTCGCCAACTCGCCGGTTTCCCTGCAGTGCGCCGGGCGTACCGATGCCGGCGTGCATGCCTGCGGACAGGTGGTGCACTTTGACACTCAGGTCGATCGTTCGCTGAAGGCCTGGGTCATGGGCGCCAACATCAATCTGCCCCATGACATCAGTGTCAGTTGGGCCAGGGTCATGCCTGCGCATTTTCACGCACGATTCAAGGCCATCGCCCGGCGTTATCGCTATGTGATTTATAACGATCAGATCCGCCCGGCGCATCTCAACGAAGAAATCACCTGGAATCACCGGCCCCTCGACGTCGAGCGCATGGCCGAGGCTGCGCAATACCTGATCGGCACCCATGATTTCAGCGCGTTCAGGGCCGGACAGTGTCAGGCCAAGTCGCCGATCAAAAAGATGCACCATCTGCGCGTGACCCGGCACGGCAAGATGATCGTGCTCGATATCCGTGCCAACGCCTTCCTGCACCACATGGTGCGCAATATCGCTGGCGTGTTGATGACCATCGGCGCCGGTGAGCGCCCGGTGGAGTGGATGAAGGAAGTGCTGGAAAGTCGCGAGCGTCGTTCCGGCGGCGTAACCGCGCATCCTTACGGGTTGTATCTGGTGCAAGTCGAGTATCACGACGAATTCCCGTTGCCTGAGCGATTTATCGGGCCACATTTCCTTACGGGTTTCTCCGAACTTGACGGCTGACGCCCTCGAACGCTTTTGTTACCATCCGGGACGTTTTCGGATTTGCCCTGAGGTTTTCCTGACATGTCAGCCGTTCGCAGCAAGATCTGCGGCATTACGCGCATAGAAGATGCACTGGCCGCCGTCGAAGCCGGCGCCGATGCGATAGGTCTGGTGTTTTACGCCAAGAGTCCGCGTGCGGTGAACGTGCAGCAGGCGGCGGCCATCATTAAGGCGTTGCCACCGTTTGTGACCACCGTGGGGCTTTTCGTCAACGCCAGCCGCTGCGAGTTGGGGGAAATCCTCGATGCCGTGCCGCTGGATCTGTTGCAGTTCCATGGCGATGAAAGCGCTGAAGAATGCGAAGGATGGCACCGTCCTTACATCAAGGCGTTGCGGGTCAAGGCTGGCGATGACATTGCTGCTGCCTGCGATGCCTATCCCGGCGCCAGCGGCGTACTGCTCGACACTTATGTTGAAGGGGTGCCCGGCGGAACCGGCGAGGCGTTTGACTGGTCACTGATTCCGCAGCGCTTGAGTAAACCGTTGATTCTTGCGGGTGGCCTGACGCCGGAAAATGTTGCCGACGCGGTAGCGCGGGTCAAGCCGTACGCGGTGGATGTCAGCGGCGGGGTCGAAGCAAGCAAAGGCATCAAGGATCACCACAGGATTCGCGCATTCATCAACGCGGTGCGTGCCAATACATCGTCGATGTGACGGCTGGCAGTCTGCCGCCGTCCATCAATGCACCTGCACAAAGCAGGCGCGGCTGAGGGTTTCGGGATGCACGCAGGTCATGTTTCGCGCTGACCGTGACGTCCGGCAATCATCGCCACACACATGAATTTAGCTCAAGGGCATACGCGGGGCTGCGAACCAGAGCGTTCGGGCCGCCGGTACTGGAGAAAGAAAGCATGAGCAACTGGTTAGTAGACAAACTGATCCCTTCGATCATGCGCTCGGAGGTCAAGAAGAGCTCGGTGCCTGAAGGTCTGTGGCACAAATGCCCGTCCTGCGAGGCTGTGTTGTACCGTCCGGAGCTGGAAAAGACCCTGGACGTCTGCCCCAAGTGCAACCACCACATGCGCATCGGCGCACGTGCGCGTATCGACATTTTCCTCGACCCCGAAGGTCGCAACGAACTGGGCGCCGACCTGGAGCCGGTTGACCGTCTGAAATTCCGCGACGGCAAGAAGTACAAGGATCGTCTGGTCGCGGCGCAAAAGCAGACCGGCGAGAAAGATGCGCTGATCTCCGTCAGCGGTACTTTGCTGGGTATGCCGGTGGTGGTTTCGGCCTTCGAGTTCAACTTCATGGGCGGATCCATGGGCGCCATCGTTGGGGAGCGCTTCGTTCGCGCCGCCAACTATGCGCTGGAAAACCGTTGCCCGATGATCTGCTTCGCTGCCTCCGGCGGTGCGCGCATGCAGGAAGCGCTGATCTCGCTGATGCAAATGGCCAAGACCTCGGCAGTATTGGCGCGTCTGCGTGAAGAGGGTATTCCTTTCATCTCTGTACTGACCGACCCGGTCTACGGTGGTGTTTCCGCAAGTCTGGCGATGCTGGGCGACGTGATCGTCGGCGAGCCTAAAGCCCTGATCGGCTTCGCCGGCCCGCGCGTGATCGAGCAGACCGTGCGTGAAAAACTGCCAGAAGGTTTCCAGCGCAGCGAATTCCTGCTGGAACACGGCGCCATCGACATGATTATTCATCGTCAGGAACTGCGCCCGCGTTTGGGTAACCTGCTCGCGCAGATGACCGGTAAGCCGACGCCAAAATTCGTCGCCGCGCCAATCGAACCGATCGTAGTGCCACCGGTGCCTGCCAACGTATGACCCAGCGCACCCTTGGTGAATGGCTCGCCTACCTCGAGCAGTTGCATCCTTCGGCCATCGACATGGGCCTGGAACGCTCGCAACAGGTAGCGTCCCGCATGGGGCTGGGCCAGCCGGCGCCTCGGGTGATCACGGTCACCGGCACCAACGGCAAGGGATCAACCTGTGCGTTCGTTGCTTCGTTGCTCCGGGCGCAGGGCCTGAGCGTGGGTGTTTACAATTCTCCGCACCTGCTGCGCTACAACGAGCGGGTGCAGCTCAATGGTGTCGAAGCCACTGACGCCCAGCTGTGCGAAGCGTTTGCGGCGGTCGAAGCCGGGCGCGGCGATACTTCCCTGACCTATTTTGAAATGGGCACCCTGGCGGCGTTCTGGCTGTTTCAGCAGGCCGGGCTTGATGCCGTGGTGCTGGAAGTCGGGCTGGGCGGGCGTCTGGACACGGTCAACGTGGTTGATGCCGATCTCGCGCTGGTTACCAGTATTGGCGTCGATCATGCCGACTATCTGGGTGATACCCGCGAATCGGTAGCGTTTGAAAAGGCCGGAATTTTCCGTCACGGCAAGCCTGCTCTGTGTGGCGACCTCAATCCTCCGCAACCGCTGCTCGACAAGGCACGTGAACTGGCGTGCCCGTTTTTCCTGCGTGGACGCGATTTCGATCTCGGTATCACCGAGCGGCATTGGCAGTGGCGCGGTACCGATGCACAGGGCCAAGCCGTCGAATTGCGCGACTTGCCCCTGCTCGATCTGCCGATGGAAAACGCCGCCCTGGCTTTGCAGGCCTATCTGCTGCTGGGGTTGCCGTGGGATCCCGAGCAGATTGTCGCGGCATTGCAGGCGACTCGTGTGGTTGGGCGCCTGGATCGGCGGTCGTTCGAATGGCACGGCAAGCGTTTGAATCTGTTGCTGGATGTTGGTCACAACCCGCATGCCGCTGAATATCTGGCTCGTCGTCTGGCTTCGCGTCCGCCGGTTGGCAAGCGCCTCGCGGTGTTCGGGCTGCTGGCCGACAAGGATCTGGATGGTGTTGTTGCCGAATTGAATGCTAGTGTCGAGCATTGGGCTGTTGCGCCGCTGGATTCGCCGCGCGCCCGTCCGGTGACCGAGTTGCAGGCAGCCCTGCATAATCTGGGTGCTTCGGTTACTTCTTACGACAGCGTGGCGGCCGCTCTGGAAGGGCAGTGCGCTGTAGCGACCAGCGACGACGAGATTCTGTTGTTCGGATCATTTTATTGTGTCGCCGAGGCCCTTCAATGGCTGTCCCGGCGCTCCACGGAGGAAGCGGCAAATGGCTTTGCTGGATAAAGCGTACAAGCAGCGCATGGTCGGTGCGTTGGTGCTGGTGGCGCTGGCGGTTATTTTCCTGCCGATGCTGTTTTCCCGTCAGGACGAACAGCGCCAGGTGACCGTAGAGGCGCCAGCTGCGCCGCAGGCCCCGGCCATGCCGCAAGTGCATATGGACCCGGTGGCCGTGCCTGAGCCGCAAGCGCTGCCGCAAGAGCCTGTGCCGACTGACGAAGAGGTGGCTGAGGACATCGCGCCTGCCGCTACAGTTGCCCCGGCGCCGACCATACCTGCGCAAATCGCCCGACCCGCGACGCCACCGCCGGTTGCCAAGCCGATCCCGGCGCCGGCCCAGCCGATCACGTCCGCAACGAGCAAGCCTGACACCACGCAGAGCCGCGTCGATGCCAACGGTCTGTCGGTGAGCTGGTCGGTACAGCTGGCCAGTCTGTCGAGTCGCGCCAGCGCCGAAAGTCTGCAGAAAAACCTGCGCAGTCAGGGTTACAACGCCTACATCCGTTCGGCCGATGGCAAGAATCGGGTGTTCGTCGGTCCGTTGATCGAGCGTGCCGAAGCTGATCGTCTGCGTGACCTGTTGAGTCGCCAGCAGAACCTCAAGGGCTTCGTTGTCCGTTTTCAGCCTGAACGTGGCTGAAATCTATCACCCTGATTGAAAAGCACTGACAATCGCAGCTTACCGACAGCCATGCGCTCTGCTAAAATGCGCCGCCTTATCCGTCTGTAGGCTGCACTGTGCCATTTACCTGGGTTGACTGGGCGATCGTTGCAATCGTCGCCATCTCCGCTTTGATCAGTTTGAGCCGCGGCTTCGTCAAGGAAGCATTATCGCTGGTGACCTGGATCATCGCAGGAGCGGTTGCCTGGATGTTCGGTGGCTCACTGTCCGAGTACTTCGCCGGATACATCGAAACCCCATCGGCCCGCGTGATTGCGGGCTGTGCCATCATGTTTGTCGCCACACTGATCGTGGGCGCAATGATCAATTATCTTATCGGCGAGTTGGTTCGCGTCACCGGGTTGTCCGGGACCGATCGATTCCTCGGCATGGCCTTCGGCGCTGCGCGTGGCGTGTTGCTGGTGGTCGTGGCGGTCGGGCTGTTGAGCCTGGGGCCGGTACAGCAGGACGGGTGGTGGAAAGAATCACAGCTCGTGCCCAAGTTTCTATTGGTCGCCGACTGGTCCAAAAACCTGATACTGGGATGGAGCAGTCAGTGGCTTGCCAGCGGAATCAGCGTACCCGCTGAGATTCCGTTCAAGGAGCAACTCTTGCCGGCGGCGAAAACGCCTCAGTGAGTGTTGCTCAGTTCAGATCCATTAAGTAGGGGTTGCGTCGCATGTGTGGCATCGTCGGTATCGTCGGTAAGTCGAACGTCAATCAGGCGCTGTATGACGCGCTAACCGTGCTCCAGCACCGCGGCCAGGACGCTGCCGGTATCGTGACCAGCCATGATGGCCGGTTGTTCTTGCGCAAGGACAATGGCCTGGTGCGTGACGTGTTCCAGCAGCGTCACATGCAGCGTCTGGTCGGCCACATGGGTATCGGCCACGTCCGCTACCCGACCGCGGGCAGCTCGACCTCGGCCGAAGCCCAGCCGTTTTACGTCAACTCGCCTTACGGCATTACCCTGGCGCACAACGGTAACCTGACCAATGTTGAACAGTTGGCCAAGGAAATCTACGAATCCGATCTGCGTCACGTCAACACCAGTTCCGACTCGGAAGTGTTGCTCAACGTGTTCGCTCACGAGCTGGCCCAGCGCGGCAAGCTGCAGCCGACCGAAGAAGACGTGTTCGCCGCCGTGACCGACGTGCACAACCGCTGTGTCGGCGGTTACGCGGTGGTTGCGATGATCACCGGTTATGGCATCGTCGGTTTCCGTGATCCGCACGGCATTCGCCCTATCGTATTCGGTCAGCGTCACACCGACGAAGGCGTCGAGTACATGATCGCCTCGGAAAGCGTTTCGCTCGATGTGCTCGGTTTCACCCTGATTCGCGATCTCGCGCCGGGCGAAGCGGTGTACATCACTGAAGACGGCAAACTGCACACCCGTCAGTGCGCGACCAACCCGTCGCTGACCCCGTGCATCTTCGAGCACGTCTACCTGGCGCGTCCAGACTCGATCATTGACGGCGTGTCGGTTTACAAGGCTCGTCTGCGCATGGGCGAGAAGCTCGCCGAGAAGATCCTGCGCGAGCGCCCGGAACACGACATCGACGTGGTTATCCCGATTCCGGACACCAGCCGTACGGCGGCACTGGAACTGGCTAACCATCTGGGCGTGAAATTCCGCGAAGGTTTCGTCAAGAACCGCTACATCGGCCGGACCTTCATCATGCCGGGGCAGGCCGCGCGCAAAAAGTCGGTACGCCAGAAGCTCAACGCCATCGAGCTGGAGTTCCGCGGCAAGAACGTGATGTTGGTCGATGACTCGATCGTACGCGGCACGACTTGCAAGCAGATTATCCAGATGGCCCGCGAAGCCGGCGCGAAAAACGTCTACTTCTGCTCGGCGGCGCCTGCAGTGCGTTATCCGAACGTGTACGGTATTGATATGCCGAGCGCCCACGAACTGATCGCCCACAACCGTTCGACTCAGGACGTGGCCGACCTCATCGGGGCTGACTGGCTGATCTATCAGGACCTGCCTGACTTGATCGAAGCGGTCGGTGGCGGCAAGATCAAGATCGAGAACTTCGATTGCGCGGTGTTTGACGGCAAGTACGTCACGGGCGATGTCGACGAGGCTTATCTGGACAAGATCGAGCAGGCGCGTAACGATGCCTCGAAGGTCAAGACCCAGGCGGTCAGTGCGATCATCGATCTGTACAACAACTGAGTTTCCACCGGCCCTGAGGGGCCGGTTTTGTATCTGATATTCATCTTTCGAGAACACAGCAAGGAGTGACAGCATGAGTCAGGAATGGGATGCCGGTCGGCTCGACAGCGACCTCGAAGGCGTAGCGTTCGATACCCTGGCCGTCCGTGCCGGTCAGCACCGTACGCCGGAAGGCGAGCACGGTGATCCGATGTTCTTCACCTCCAGTTATGTGTTCCGCACTGCTGCCGACGCGGCGGCGCGGTTTGCTGGCGAGGTGCCGGGCAATGTTTACTCGCGTTACACCAATCCCACCGTGCGTGCGTTCGAAGAGCGCATTGCCGCGCTGGAAAGTGCCGAGCAGGCAGTTGCCACGGCGACCGGCATGGCTGCAATCATGGCCGTGGTCATGAGCTTGTGCAGCGCTGGTGATCATGTGTTGGTCTCGCGCAGTGTGTTCGGTTCGACCATCAGCTTGTTTGAGAAGTACTTCAAGCGCTTCGGCGTCGAGGTCGATTACGTACCGTTGGCCGATCTTTCGGCTTGGGACGCGGCAATCAAGCCAAACACCAAGCTGCTATTTGTAGAATCGCCGTCCAATCCGCTGGCCGAGCTGGTGGATATCGCTGCGCTGGCAGAAATCGCTCACGCCAAGGGCGCGATGCTGGTGGTCGACAACTGCTTCTGCACCCCGGCGCTGCAACAGCCGCTGCGGCTCGGTGCGGATGTAGTCGTGCACTCGGCGACCAAATTTATCGATGGTCAGGGCCGTTGCATGGGTGGCGTAGTGGCCGGCCGTGGCGAGCAGATGAAAGAAGTGGTCGGTTTCCTGCGTACCGCCGGGCCGACCCTCAGCCCCTTCAACGCGTGGATCTTCCTCAAAGGTCTGGAAACTCTCAACCTGCGCATGAAAGCACATTGCGCCAACGCCCAGGCGCTGGCCGAGTGGCTGGAGCAGCAGGACGGTATCGAAAAAGTCCATTACGCCGGTCTCAAGAGCCATCCCCAGCATGAGTTGGCCCAGCGCCAGCAGAAGGGCTTCGGTGCCGTGGTCAGCTTCGAGGTCAAGGGCGGCAAAGAGGGCGCCTGGCGCTTCATTGATGCCACCCGGTTGATTTCGATCACCGCCAACCTGGGCGACAGCAAAACCACCATCACCCACCCGAGCACCACGTCCCACGGTCGTCTGGCTCCCCAGGAGCGAGAAGCGGCGGGAATCCGTGACAGCCTGATCCGCGTGGCGGTCGGTCTGGAAGATGTCGCAGACCTGCAAGCCGACCTGGCGCGCGGTCTGGCAGCGTTGTGATCGAGTTGTCCACGCCGACGGCCAATACCCATGGCCGCGTTGCGCTGGTGACGGGTGCCGCGCGCGGTATCGGTCTGGGGATCGCGGCGTGGCTGATCAGTGAAGGCTGGCAAGTGGTGCTGACCGATCTTGATCGGGCGCGCGGGTCGAAAGTGGCGAAGGTGCTGGGCGACAACGCCTGGTTCATCGCCATGGACGTGGCGGACGAAAGTCAGGTCGCGCTGGGTGTCGCCGAGGTGCTGGGGCAGTTTGGTCGACTCGATGCGCTGGTCTGCAACGCCGCCGTGGCGGATCCGCACAACATCACGTTGGAAAGTCTCGATCTGGCTTACTGGAATCGCGTGCTCGCGGTGAATCTGAGCGGACCGATGTTACTGGCCAAGCACTGCGCGCCGTATCTGCGTGCGCACAACGGTTCGATCGTCAACCTGGCCTCGACCCGCGCAGGGCAGTCGGAGCCGGACACCGAAGCCTATGCGGCGAGCAAGGGTGGATTGCTGGCGCTGACGCATGCATTGGCCATCAGCCTCGGTCCGGAAATTCGGGTAAACGCGGTCAGTCCGGGCTGGATCGATGCGCGGGATCCCTCGGTACGGCGCGCCGAACCCTTGGCCGATGCCGATCATGCCCAGCATCCGGCGGGCAGGGTAGGGACGGTTGAGGATGTGGCGGCGATGGTCGCATGGCTGCTGTCGAGGAACGCCGGGTTTGTGACTGGCCAGGAATTCATCGTCGACGGCGGCATGACCAAAAAGATGATTTACACGGAATAACAAGCGAAGCCGCGATCCCGTAGGAGCGAGCCTGCCCGTGAAGGCGGTTTACCAGTCGGTGACATCTTCAAGAATGAAGGAATTTTGTCTTTTTCAGAAAAACTTCAATCCTGCTATTGACTTAGCTTCGGCACCTGCGTAAATTTCGCGGCCTCGGAGATGCAAACGGGTGATTAGCTCAGCTGGGAGAGCGTCTGCCTTACAAGCAGAATGTCGGCGGTTCGATCCCGTCATCACCCACCAATCCCGAGAAGCTTGCGCAAGCAAGAGAGTAGGCTGAAAGTGCCTGCACCGACGCGCAGCGGTAGTTCAGTCGGTTAGAATACCGGCCTGTCACGCCGGGGGTCGCGGGTTCGAGTCCCGTCCGCTGCGCCATATTTACGAAGCAGACCTTGTCTGGTTCGCGATTGCAAAGCACCGAAGCTTTCAGTCAAAACGAGTTACTTGAGCGCAAGCTCAAAGCGATACGCAGCGGTAGTTCAGTCGGTTAGAATACCGGCCTGTCACGCCGGGGGTCGCGGGTTCGAGTCCCGTCCGCTGCGCCATATCTGCTTCAAGGACTACTGAACGCCTTGAAGCGCCGAAGTCTGCCATTGGCAGAGTCGGATCGATAGCAAAGACCCTGGTCGAAAGACCGGGGTTTTTTGTGTCTGAAATTTGGCTATTCCTCTCCCTCTCTAATTCCTGCACAAATCCCCCTGTAGGAGCTGAGGCACGCTGCGATCTTTTGATCCTGACCGTAAAAACAAGATCAAAAGACCGCAGCCTCGTTGCGCTCGACAGCTCCTGCCAGAAAGTCTGCGAGTCTCCTGCGGTGCCGCGTCGCATTGATTTTTTTGATTAAACAGTCAGCTTTTTGTAACTGCTTGTTTGCTACGGACGCAGAAACCTTTAAAGTTAACCTTTCGGTCAGCTTTGCACTGTCAACACAGCTCTTTGCTTCGCCAGAAAGAGCTTCTGCACGACTCGAGATTCCCAGTACATAACCAAAAGGGCGGACGTATAACCGCCCAGAGGATGATCCATGTCCAACCGTGAAATATCCCGGCGCTCGTTCCTACAGGGCGGGCTGGTGGCGGGCGTGAGCGTCACGCTCACGCCGCTCAGCAGTCAGGCGCTGGCTGCCTTGATGGAAAACAGCGTCACTGTGCCTTCCGA
This sequence comes from Pseudomonas khorasanensis, assembly GCF_014268505.2. Classification (GTDB taxonomy): domain Bacteria; phylum Pseudomonadota; class Gammaproteobacteria; order Pseudomonadales; family Pseudomonadaceae; genus Aquipseudomonas; species Aquipseudomonas khorasanensis. The sequence continues at coordinate 91,317 of NZ_JABWQP020000007.1, read as the reverse complement.
GAAGTGGCTCGGTAACAACGGCAAGGCGCGTCAACGTAACGATGCCTTGTCCAAAGTCTGCGGCAGCAAAGTCTTCGCCCGCGACATCCGTGCCAAGGACATGCCCGGCTGGCCTGAGCAGCAAGGCCACGCCATGTTGCTGAAAACCATCAAGGCTGACCGCATCTACGATGGTTATGATTTGGCGTGGCTCGGTGCCGATCTGCAGCCAGACCGCATCGTCACTGCCGCCGACCTGGACAAGGACGGTATCGTCTTCCCCGAAGAGCACGCACCTGATCCGTTGCTGCCGGAAGGCAAGGTGCCGATGTTCATTGGTCACCCGGTGGCGATCCTGATCTGGAACGACTTCGAACGTTTTCGTCAGGCCAAAAACCAGCTCAAATTCAATGACAAAGCGATTCGTTACGGCGCCAAAGTGCCGTTCTACGAGGGAGATCCCTACGGCAGTTTCCGCTACGTGCGCGTGGGTGGCGCCACGTCGGCGGACGAAGACGAGTTCGCCAGTCTCAAGGATTCGATCCTGTTTCCGATGCTGAAAAACCGTCGCCCGGTGTGGAACGCATCGCCGAATCTGCACGGCAACTTGACCGAGCGTGGCCTGTTCTACGCCGATCGCATGAAGCAAGAGATCGACACACCGCCGGACAACTGGCTGGTGTTTGACGAGCGCTACAAGACACCCTCGATCGAGCCGGCCGCCCTGGAGCCGGACAACGGCAACGGCTGGTACGACCCGAAAACCAAGACCCTGCATTTCGTTGTCGCGACTCAGTGCCCGCTGGAAACCGCGACCGAGACGGCGAAGATGATCGGGCCGTCGCGTTTCGGTCTCGCCAACCTCAACATGCACCCGGGTTACACCGTCGGGTACGGCTCCAAAGACCACAACATCTTCGTTTACTACGCCGCCTTGGCCGCGCTGTACGGTGCCGGTGTGCCGGTGCGTCTGGCCAACGACCGCTACGAGCAATTTCAGAGCGGCATCAAGCGTCATCCGTTCGACATCCGCTACCAACTGGCCGTGGACAAGAACGATTACACCTTCAAGATTTTCCGTGCCGAAATGAGCGTCGATGGTGGCGGCCGGGTCAACTACAGCCCTTCGGTGGCGGCGGTTGGCGCCACGGCCGCGCAGTCGATCTACTACATGCCGCAGAACGATTTGCAGGTGACGGCTTATCACTCGCGGGCGGTCGAAGCGGGCTCGATGCGCGGTTATGGCACCTTGCAGAGCATGGCGGCGACTGAAATGATGGTCGACGAAATCGCCAATCGCCTGGGTGTCGACGCGATCGATTTGCGGCGCAAGAACGCCCTGCGTTCCGGCATGAAGAACACCCAGGGTGCGATTCCTGCCGGTGCGCTGCGCCTGCATGAGATTCTCGACAAGGCCTCGGTGCACGAAGTCTGGAAGAACCGCGACGCGATCAAAAAGCAGCGTGAAGCCGCTGACCCGGATAACTGGTATGGCGTCGGTTTCGCGATCTGCCAGAAAGACTTCGGCACTGGCTCCGAGGCGCCGATGGCCAGCATCGAATACACCGCTGACGGCCGCATCACCCTGCGCCACATCGGCATTGAAATCGGCACTGGCATGTCCACGTCGCAAGCGTTGGTTGTCGCCGATTTCCTCGGCAGCCCGGCGCACGAAGTGAAGACCGGCGAAACCGAGTGGAAGGAGATGCAGCTGCTCACCAGCGGCAATCCCTACATCATGAGCCAGACCGAGCAGGACAACCTGCTGCGCAACCCGCGTTGGGTCGGCAAGCTGGCCTCGGCGTCGTCGGCGACCAACTCAGCGTATTACTTCAGCCATGCGACCCGCGAAGCGGCACGCGTGCTGTTCAACCACGGTCTGTGGCCGGCAGCGCTGGAGATCTGGCGTCAGGGCCCCTATGGCGGTCAGGCCAACCCTTACGTGGTTCGCCGCGAAGATGCGCATTGGGTCGATGGCAAGCTCACCGCCAACGGCATGCAGCCGCTGAGCTTCGAAGAATTGGCCAAACGTGCACACGAACGTGGTCTGGTGACGGGCGCCACGGTGCACGGTTTTAACCGTTGGAGCTGGGCCGAGGCTGAATACAGCATCGACGGCGTGCGCGAACGCCTTCCGCTCGACGGGCTGGCGGTGAAGTACGGTGACGGTGCGCCGCAAGCGAAAAAAGCGCAGATGAACAGCGCCGGTTTCCATCTGCTGGACCGTCAGAACGTCAATTATCCAGTGGTTCAACTGAACAACGCTGCCGTGACGTATTACAGCCCGGTCGCCACGCTGGTCGAGTTGAAGGTCAACAAGGGCTCCGCGGAAGTCGAAGTGCTCAACCACCATTCGTGGATCGAGTGCGGTCGAGTGCTGGTTGAAGAGTTGGTCAAGGGCCAGCTCGAAGGCGGTATCGCCATGGGCATTGGTCACGCGTTGATGGAAGAAATGCCGCTGTACGAAGGCGGGCCGGGGGAGGGCGACTGGAACTTCAACCGGTACCGTCTGCCGATGGCGCGTCACGTGGCGGTGTGGAAACAGACGGCGGAAATTCTGCCACCACTGTCGCCAAGTGATCCGTCCAAAGGCATTGCCGAAGTGGTGATGATCCCGATCGTCGGCGCTATCGGCAACGCCGTGGCCCACGCCATCGGCAAACGTGTTCGCGATCTTCCCATTACTGCTGCGCGCATCAAGGAGGCCCTCAATGCCTAACCGTCCGCTTCAACTGACCCTCAATGGTCAATCCGTCGGCCCGGTGGACATCCCTGATGACCTGCCGATGATCGACTATCTGCACGAATACAAAAACCTTACCGGTTCCCGTCTGGGCTGCGGCCAGGGTATCTGTCACGCATGCGTGGTCATCGTCGACAACCCTGATGGCACCAGCGAAGAAGTGCGTACCTGCATCACCGGTGCGCACTATTTCGAGGGCAAGAAAGTCCGCACGATTGAAGGGCACGCCAGTCGCGACGAGCATGGCCAGGTCATCGAGCTGAATCCGATCCAGCAACGCTTTGTCGACGAATTCGCCTTTCAGTGCAGCTATTGCGCACCCGGCTTCGTCAACGCCGCTACGGTGCTGGTGGAAAAGCTGCAGCGCCAGCCCATCGTCAAAAGCCAGCTGGAGCAGGTCATCGAAGACAGCCTCGGCCATCACGTCTGCCGCTGCACAGGATACGTGCGCTACTACAGCGCCACGCGTAACGTGCTGACCGATCTCGGCCTGGTCAAGGAGGGTTGAGTATGAAGCGATTACTGACCCGCCTGGCCTTGGCGGCTGGGTTGGCTGCGCCGATGTTGGTTGCCCACGCCGACGATCAGGTCAAGCGCGGCGAATACCTCGCCCGCGCCGCCGATTGCATGGCCTGCCACACCGCGCCGGGCGGCGCGCCTTATGCGGGCGGCCTGCCAATCGTTTCGCCATTCGGCACGATCTATGGCACCAACATCACTCCGAGCAAGGAGCACGGCATCGGGCTGTACAACGATGAGGAGTTCTTCGCGGCACTCGCCGAAGGCAAGCGTCGCGATGGCGCGAACCTGTATCCGGCGATGCCATACACCTCGTATCACTTGATGCCGCGCGCTGACTCCGATGCGATTCACGCGTACCTGAAGACCATCGAGCCCATCGAGCGCGCCGCTCCGTTTACGCGTCTGAGCTTCCCCTTCAACGTCCGTCTGGGCCTGACCGGCTGGAACATGTTGTACGGCAAAGACGTCAAGCTGGAGCCTGCCGAAGGTAAAAGTGAAGCCTGGAAGCGCGGCCAGTACATGGTCGATGTCCTCGGTCACTGCGGCGAATGCCATACGCCACGCGGCCTGCCTGGCGCGATGCAAATGGACAAGCGCATGACTGGCGGCGTTCTCAATGGTTATCTGGCGCCGAGCCTGCTGGCCACTGACCTTGCCGCGCGCGGCTGGAATCATCAGGATCTGAGCACCTTTCTCAAGCACGGCATGAGCGCGCAAGGGACGATGTTCAATGAGATGTTTCCGGTGTTTCACAACAGCACTCAGGGTCTGAGCGATCCGGATCTGGCAGCGATGGCGACGTTCCTGCTCGGTGATAATCCGCCGCCGGCCAAGGAACTCGTCGAAGTGCCGCTGGACAAGCTCAGCCCGAGTGCTCAGCGTGGCCGTCAGGAATACCTGAACGTCTGTGCCGGATGCCACGCCGCAGGCGGTGAAGGCAAACCGCACATTGCCGTGGCCATGCGCGGCAATACGACGTTGCGCCTGGAAGATCCGCGCAATCTGTTGCGGGTGATCGAGGATGGCATCGGCGAGCAGAAGTTTTCCGGATTTGAGCATATGCAGCCGATGCCGGGCTTCGCCGGCAAGCTCAGTGCCGGCCAACTGACTGATCTGCTTAATTATCTGCGTCAAGGTTGGGGTGGCCAGAGCGCTGAGCTGGCGGTAAGTGACGTGCAGAAGCTGCAAGCCGACGCGCCGACCCTCGAGCACAAGGCCCACTGATATGCAGCATCTCGATCTGCAAGTGGTGCGACGAGCGCTGGAGTGGTCGGTGGCGGGGCAGCGCATCTGGCTGTGCACCGTGCTGGCCACCTACGGCTCGGCGCCGCGCGCGCCGGGTTCGCTGCTGGCGGTGAGCGACGGCGGGCAGTGGATCGGATCGCTGTCGGGCGGTTGCGTTGAGGAAGATTTTCTCGAGCGCGTTGCCGAAGGTGCGTTTGACGAACCGGTCAGCGTCGTGCGCTACGGCGAAGGCGATGATCCGCGCTCGCGGGTCAGCCTGCCGTGTGGCGGCATTCTTGAGGTGTTGGTAGAGAAATTTGACGCTGGCTGTCCGGTGCAGGCGCATCTGCGTGAGCTGGAATCGGCGCTGCTCGGCCAGCGCCGTCTGATTCGCGAGGTCATTCTGGCCAGCGGCGCGCGTTGTCTGTTCGCTGATCAGGAGCAGGGCGCGCGCATTGAACGAAAAGTCGATCGTGTGCGTATCCGTATCGGTGCGGCGCAGCGCTTGTTGCTGGCCGGGTATTCCAGCGTTGCTCAGGCGTGCGCCGAGTTTGCGGTCGGTCTCGGGTTTGAAGTGATTCTCTGTGACCCGCGCGAAGAAGTGCTTGAAGGCGTGGTACTCAACGGCGTGGAAATTCGTCGGCAATTGCCCTCGGTGTTCATTGCCGACGGTGGCTGCCATCGGGACACGGCTGTGGTGGCGCTGACCCATGATCCACGCATCGACGACCTGGCGATGATGGAAGCGGTGCGCACTGAAGCGTTCTATATTGGCGTAATGGGTTCGCTGCAAACATCACAGAAACGCTTCGAGCGCTTGCGGCGCATTGGCGGTTTGAGTGAGGCGCAGCTGGCGCGGATTCATGCGCCGATCGGCCTTAACCTCGGCAGCAAGACGCTGGCGGAAATCGCTTTGGCGGTGCTGTCGGACATCGTGCGACTCCGCAGTGGGATTGCTCGCGATCAGCTCTGAGCTTTGAGTTCAAAATCAAAGGGCCGCTATTGCGGCCCTTTTTTACATCCCGAATTTATCGCGCAGTCCGTAATACCAGGCGCCAAGTGCCGCAAACGGCGTACGCAGCAATTGCCCACCCGGGAACGGGTAGTGCGGCAGATCGGCAAATGCGTCAAAGCGCTCAGCCTGACCGCGCAACGCTTCGGCCAGTACCTTGCCCGCCAGGTGCGTATAAGTGACGCCATGGCCGCTGCAGCCTTGCGAGTAATAAATGTTGTCGCCCAAGCGACCCACCTGCGGCAGACGCGAAAGGGTCAGCAGGAAATTTCCGGTCCAGGCGTAGTCGATCTTCACATCCTTGAGCTGCGGAAAAGCCTTGAGCATCTTCGGGCGGATGATCGCTTCGATGTTCGCCGGATCGCGCGCGCCATAGACCACGCCGCCGCCGAAGATCAGGCGTTTGTCGCCGGTCAGACGGTAATAGTCGAGCAAATAATTACAGTCTTCGACGCAGTAATCCTGCGGCAGCAGCGCTTTCGCCAGTTCATCACCCAGTGGCTCGGTGGTGATGACTTGAGTGCCGCACGGCATCGATTTGGCTGCCAGTTCCGGCACCAGATTACCCAGGTAGGCGTTACCGGCGACGATGATGAACTTGGCCCTGACCTTTCCCAGCGGTGTATGCACGACCGGGTTGGCGCCGCGTTCGATGCGCACGGCGGGGGACTGCTCGTAGATAGTCCCGCCGAGAGACTCGACCGCCGTCGCTTCGCCGAGCGCAAGGTTCAGCGGATGGATATGGCCACCGCTCATGTCGAGCATGCCGCCTACGTACTGGTCGCAGCCAACCACTTCGCGGATGCGGCGCTGATCGAGCAGTTCGAGTTGCGTGTGCCCGAAGCGCTCCCAGAGGCGCTTTTGCGATTCGAGGTGACCCATCTGTTTGGCGGAAAGGGCAGCGAACACGCCGCCGTCCTTCAGGTCGCACTGGATGTTGTATTTGGCCACACGCTCACGAATGATCCGGCCGCCTTCAAAGGCCATCTGACCGAGCAGTTGCGCTTGCTTGGGGCCGACCGTGCGCTCGATGACATCAATGTCACGGCTATAACTATTGACGATCTGCCCGCCGTTACGCCCCGAGGCACCAAAACCGACCTTGGCCGCTTCCAGCACTGTCACGCGAAAACCGTTCTCCAGCAGAAACAAAGCGGAGGACAGTCCGGTATACCCGGCGCCGATCACACAGACGTCCGTTTCCACATCATCCTGCAGCGCAGGACGTGGCGGTACGGCATTGGCCGACGCAGCGTAATAAGATTCCGGGTATTGGGTGTTCGCCATCCTGCTGCCTCTGTTTAATATATTTTACGAGTGCGCCGATCCTACCCGAGTTGAAAAACCTTCGCCAGCCACCGCAAAGTCTGCGTCGCTGAGCTGAAATTAAATATTTTGCATATTCATAGGGTTAGGTGAAAAAAAGGTGTTGACACCCCTCCGGAATTCCGTAGAATGCCGCCTCACAGCAGGCACGTAGCTCAGTTGGTTAGAGCACCACCTTGACATGGTGGGGGTCGTTGGTTCGAGTCCAATCGCGCCTACCAAACAAAATCCGCTCTGCTGGGCGGTCTGGAAGGGCTCACCGAAAGGTGAGCCCTTTTTTGTTGTCTGCGATTTTTTGCTGTGCCTCCTTCTAGCGATTCGGCTCTGTCTGTTCAGCGGTATCGAGCCTCCATGGACCACTGTTGCGCCAAATCGTGAAAGCGCCATTTTGGTGCGTTCTTTTTTCCTGTCGTCATAAAAAACGTGTGGATATTTAGCGGCTTACAGCTTTTTTTCTTCCAGCCAGTTATCGAAAAAGCCTTGTTGGAGAGTGTGAATTTAAGTAACATCCGTCCCGCGTTCACCACCACGGTTTATGCATTTTTAAATCCCAAGCTTCCATCAGCTGCTTGGGATTTTTTTTGCCTGCGATTTGGCGCGCGGCACCTTTCTTCTCTGTCATCGTCATCGCTTCGAGCGTGGCGCTGTTTTTTCGTCTACTACTGACTGACCACTTTTCGACACTTATAAACGGAATGCGTCGATGCTGAGTCCGTGGGTTCTCGCAGCCGTTCGTTTATTCGCCTTTGCCCTGGGTTTATGGGCGGTGCTTACGCGCGGCAGGGCATTCAACGAACTGGTATTGGCTTAGAGGACGACATTCTCCGCGCTCTATCGGAAACGTCCGACAGCCAGCTCAAAGAGTGAAAGGTAATATCGGCACACGAGAGGAGAGGGGGGCAAGCGGAGGGGGTAGTGCTTCAGGCGCCGTGCCCAGCGGGTTGAAATGCGGATGGCGAAACGGCGCGTGAATCTTTAGCCAGTCTTGCACGGGGCAAAGGGACTGGCTACGTAAGGCAGTGTGGTTCAGGGCGTTTGTGGCTTTTCCGGAGCGGTCAGGCCGGCCTGGATACGTTGGTAGATTTCTTCGCGGTGCACTGCCACGTTTTTCGGAGCGTTGATGCCGATGCGAACCTGTTGGCCGCTGACTCCGAGGATGGTGATCGTGATGTCATCACCAATGTTTATGCTTTCACCGACTTTGCGGGTGAGTATCAGCATGGTCTTCTCCTTGATTGCTTTGTAGGGCACCTGATTCAGACAGTGCAGAGGTCGGTGGTATCTATAGATTAGTGCGAAGTCTCACGGTTTGGGTGCCTCTTTCTGACGCGCAGAAGCGGCATTAATTCCCAGGGCGTAACTATACAGAGCCTGCAATCATCATTCTCGTTGTTTTGCGCCCATTTTGCGGGGCTCGCGAAGTATTTTTGAATGTTAAGATCGCCGCTTTACGAATTCCGAGGAAAGCGTTGTGCGCAAATTGGTTTGGCTGGTAGCGGCACTGGCATTGGCAGGCTGCGGTGAAGGCAGGAATGTAGATGCGCCGAAGCCTGAGACGAAGGTCGCGGCCGCGCCGGCGGCGGCCTCCGCGCCACAGTGGGATCTGGAAGTGCGTGGCGAAACCCCTCAGGCAGTCAGTGATCTGAGTGGCTGGTTGATCGAGCACGCTTTTGTTCCGACCGTCGTCAAGGACGGCAGCGGTAAAAACCGGATTCTGATTGGTCCGTTCAATTCCAGAGCTGATGCCGAGGCTCGGAAGGTGCAGGTGGATGCTGCTCTGGTAAAAGCCAAGAAGCAGAACATTGAGTCGGTCGTGATCGAGCATCCGCTCACGCCATAATCGATGTTTCGGGCTCAGGCGTTTTTCAGCATGAAAAAGCGCCGGGCATGAGAAAAGGCCTTGAGCATAGTGCTAAAGGCCTTTTTTGCGCTCCGGTCAGCCGCAGGCTTTCAGGTTCACCGGGCCGACAAAGGCATTGCCACGCCCCATCACGCACGCCACGCTTTGATTGCGCTGGCGCTCCCAGTCTTCCACCGGATAGGTCTTGTCCCACGCCTCGTAGAGCTTTCGATCCTGTTTGGACAGACGCAAGCCATACTGCTTGCTCATGTAAAAATAGGTCCGCGCGATCATGCCGCGAATCGAAGGGCGGGGCATGACCTTCTTGGCTTTGAAGTCGACGTGGGTCAAGCACGAGCCGTACTGGCCGGATTGCACCGGCAGCCATCCGAAGCTGAAATTGCTTCGATCACCGTTGACCTCGCCGATGCTCGGTACCAGGTTATGCAAATCTGCTTCGGCCTTTTGATAAACCGGATCGTATCGAGTGCAGTTCTTGCGTCCACCGTCCTGCCAGCATTGCCGCTGATGGCCGATCTGCCACGCCGGCACAATGTGCTCCCACTCGATTCTTGAAGCACGCTTGGCGTTCTTTCGGGGAACATACCCGCAAGCCTTCAGATCGACCTTGTTACCGGTGTACTTGCAGCCGCAATAAAACTCGGTGGATTGCGGTGCATACAGTTTCCACGCCGCTTTCTTGGCCTCCGAAAATGTACGCGGAGCGCCGGCCTGGGCTCCCATGGCGATAAATAACAACAGTAAAGCAACACAGCGGACACTCATTGAATCAATCTTCCTTCGGCACAACCCAAAAAATCTGCACACCACCGTCATCGCGATAAGCGAGGGTAACGTTGTCGTTCTCGTCGATTTCCTCGAGCAATCGCTCCCAGTCATCCATTGGCTCATCCGGCAAACGGAAAATCAGTGCGGCTTTGGATTTTTGTGCGGTGGGAGAATTGATGATTTTCTGAACGCGCATACCCATGCGTTCATAAGCGTCAGGAGCAGCAGGAGAGGTGGCCACGAGGTTATCCTTATTAAGCTGTACGTGCATACAGTATTTAACTGTAGGCAATTTCGCAACTGCTTAAAATTCAAGAAAATCCTCTGACAGCGCTTTTCCAATTTTGGTGTAACGCCTGACGAGTTTTTGTGGGAAAAAGCTTGAAGGGTGTAGGCGAGGCACCGCCTGCCAAGCTGGCAGGCGGTGAGCAATTGCCCGATCGCGAGCTGATCAGGCGAAGGTCAATCAGTATTCCCAGAAAATGCGCTGCAGTTCTTTGCTGTCGTTGGTTTTGGTCAGGGCGACCATCGCCAGGATGCGGGCTTTTTGCGGGTTCAGGTCGTGCGCGACAACCCAGTCATACTTGTCGTCAGGCTGCTCGGCGTTACGCAGGACAAAACCGCCGGCATTGACATGTGACGAGCGAATGATCTGCACGCCATCCTTGCGCAGCGCCTGCAAGGTCGGAACCACGCGAGAGGACACCGATCCGTTGCCGGTGCCAGCGTGGATGATGGCTTTGGCGCCGGATTGGGCCAGTGCCTTGTAGGCGGTATCGCTCACGTTGCCGTAGCCGTAGGCGATTTCCACGTCAGGCAGGCTCTTGATGTTCTTGATGTCGAATTCCGAGTCCATGGTGTGACGCTTGGCCGGAAGGCGGAACCAGTAGGATTTGCCTTCGACCACCATGCCCATCGGGCCCCAGGCGCTTTTGAACGCTTCGGTCTTGATGTTGATCGTTTTGCTGACGTCACGACCGGACTGGATCTCGTCGTTCATGGTGACCAGCACGCCTTTGCCGCGTGCTTCTTTGCTGCCGGCCACGGCAACGGCATTGTAGAGATTGAGCATGCCGTCCGCCGACATCGCGGTGCCGGGACGCATCGAGCCAACGACAATGATCGGCTTGTCGGTTTTTTCGACCAGGTTCAGAAAGTAAGCGGTTTCTTCCAGAGTATCGGTGCCATGAGTGATGACGATGCCATCGACGTCCTTGCTGTCAGCCAGTTCCGCGACGCGACGGCCCAATTGCAGCAGGTTGTCGTTGGTGATGCTCTCCGAGGCAATCTGCATGACTTGTTCGCCGCGCACGTTGGCCAGTTTGCTCAGCTCGGGAATGCCGGCAATCAGCTGCTCGACACCCACTTTCGCCGCCTGATAGGTCGCGCTGTTGGCTGCGCTGGCACCGGCGCCAGCGATGGTGCCGCCCGTGGCGAGTACAACGACGTTCGCCAGTTTGGTCTGAGTTTCGACTTCTTTTGCCTGAAGGGCGGTAGGCAGAAGCAGGAGGAGGGCCAATGCGCCCGGAACCAAAGTATTCAAAGCAGATTTCATTATTTTTCTCTCTAGTCGTGAGACGGTGCTGATGCAGGTTCATCTAGATGCGCCCCAAGCTGATCTGAATGCTTGAGGAGCAGGTAGAAGAGCAGGATTCATACCATTCGTACTGTGCCCGCGGAAAATGTTTAACCCAATGATTTAAATCAGTATTTACCGCTTGTCAGAACATTCCTACGAGCATGGCTATCCGGGATTCCGAACGACAGGCACTTATGTGTTCGGCTCTCCGATACGTAATGCTTGCTGTGTAACTCAAGGTCTGCTGGGTCAGAAATATCGGCTAAAGAAATGCGCTAATAAGCCGATGCGTCTTCAAGGAAACCAAATTTTAGGAGTTCACATGTCACTGACGGTCGGTTTTGCCAATCCTGCTGCGATCACCATTGGCGGTAAAACTGCAGCGACGATCAATACCCTGAACGATGCGACCAATGAGGCATCCAGTCAGGCGCTGGGTACCGAGAAAACCGAAAAGACCCAGGTCAGAACCGGTGGCGGTCCCGTTCAGGAAGACAGCAAGACTGAAAGTGGCGGCAATCAAAACGTCACCATCAAGACGTTGCTCAAGCGCATGCAGGAATTGCAGAAGCAGCTCCAGGAACAGCAGCAGCAACTCGCCGCTGCGCAGGCAGCGAGCTATCCGACGCCTGAAGCCAAGGCTCAGGCGGTCATGTCCATTCAAGGTCAGATCGCGCAGACCAGCGCTGCAATGGCGGAAGTAGCGGGTGCACTGGTAAAGGAAATGACCAAAAGTGCTACCAGCGGCGGCCTCGTCAACACGACCGCATGAAGTGCCGAGAGGGCGAGTCAGCGATTCGCCCTACAATAAATGACGACTTCTGAATGTTGACAAATGTCGGCGGGATTCTCATAGTTCGGTCTACGCAAACGTTTGCGCAGCGCATGGCCGCAATGTAGCTTACGCCAGTGCAAACGTTGCTCACAATAATATAAGATCGGAGTGAACCCATGAAGCTGCCATTCGCTGGACGTCTTCTTGCTGTCGCTATGCTGGCTGCCACAGCCGCCGCACTGCCTGTCTCTTCGGCGTTCGCCGAATCCGTAGAAAAACCCAAAGTCGCGCTGGTCATGAAATCCCTGGCCAACGAATTCTTCCTGACCATGGAAGACGGCGCCAAGGCTTACCAGAAAGAACACTCCGCTGATTTCGACCTGATTTCCAACGGCATCAAGGACGAGACCGATACCGCCAACCAGATCCGTATCGTCGAACAGATGATCGTCTCGAAAGTCGACGCGCTGGTGATCGCACCGGCTGACTCCAAGGCCATGGTACCGGTGATCAAGAAGGCCGTAGACGCCGGTATTACGGTTATCAACATCGACAACCAGCTCGACCCTGCCGTCGTCAAAAGCAAAAACATCAACGTTCCGTTCGTAGGGCCTGACAACCGCAAAGGTGCTCGTCTGGTCGGCGAATACCTGGCCAAACAACTGAAGGCGGGTGACGAGGTCGGCATCATCGAAGGCGTCTCCACGACCACCAATGCTCAGGCGCGTACGGCCGGCTTCAAGGACGCAATGGAAGCCGCGCAGATCAAGTTGGTCTCGCTGCAATCTGGCGACTGGGAGATCAACAAGGGCAATCAGGTTGCCTCTTCGATGCTCAGCGAATACCCACAGATCAAGGCATTGCTGGCCGGTAACGACAGCATGGCGGTCGGCGCCGTTTCCGCAGTCCGTGCCGCTGGCAAGGCAGGGCAGGTGAAAATCGTCGGTTACGACAACATCAACGCCATCAAGCCCATGCTCAAGGACGGTCGCGTACTGGCGACTGCCGATCAGTTCGCAGCCAGACAAGCGGTGTTCGGCATTGAAACTGCGCTCAAAATCATCAAGGGCGAGAAAGTCGACAGCGGTGCCAACGGTGTGATTGAAACACCGGTTGAGCTGGTTACCAAGTAAGTCATCTGGCGACACAATGGCGCTCGCCCATTCGGGTGAGCGCATGGAGATTTCTATGTCAGTTTCCGCCCCGAACGCTGTCCTCTCGGTCAGCGGTATCGGCAAGACCTATGCGCAACCGGTGCTCACTGGCATCGATCTGACGCTGATGCGCGGTGAAGTGCTGGCGCTGACCGGTGAGAATGGTGCCGGTAAAAGTACTCTGTCGAAAATCATCGGTGGTCTGGTTACGCCCACTGCTGGCCAGATGCAATTTCAGGGCAAGGATTATTGCCCGGGCAGTCGTACCCAGGCCGAAGATCTTGGCGTGCGCATGGTCATGCAAGAACTCAATCTGCTGCCGACGCTGTCGGTGGCGGAAAACCTGTTTCTCGACAATCTGCCCAGCAGTGCTGGCTGGATCAGCCGCAAGCAACTGCGCAAGGCAGCGATCGAAGCCATGGCGCAAGTGGGCCTCGACGCAATCGATCCAGATACGCTGGTTGGCGAGTTGGGCATCGGTCATCAACAGATGGTCGAAATCGCGCGCAACCTGATCGGCGATTGCCACGTTCTGATCCTCGATGAGCCAACCGCGATGCTCACGGCACGCGAGGTCGAAATGCTCTTCGAGCAGATCACGCGATTGCAGGCTCGTGGCGTTTCCATCATTTATATCTCTCACCGCCTCGAAGAATTGGCACGGGTGGCGCAGCGTATTGCCGTGCTGCGTGACGGCAATCTGGTGTGCATCGAGCCGATGGCCAACTACAACAGCGAGCAACTGGTCACCTTGATGGTCGGCCGCGAACTGGGCGAACACATCGACATGGGGCCGCGCAAGATCGGCGCACCGGCCCTGACGGTTCAGGGACTGACGCGTTCGGACAAAGTCAGCGATGTCTCGTTCGAAGTGCGTGCCGGGGAAATCTTTGGCATCTCCGGACTGATCGGGGCAGGGCGTACGGAGTTATTACGGCTGATCTTCGGTGCCGACGTTGCTGACAGCGGAACCATCGCCCTCGGCTCGCCGGCGCAGGTGGTAAGCGTGCGCTCGCCTGCCGATGCTGTGCGTCATGGCATTGCCCTGATCACCGAAGACCGCAAGGGCGAAGGTCTACTGCTCAGTCAATCGATCAGCGCCAACATCGCGCTGGGCAATATGCCGGAAATTTCCAGCGGCGGTTTCGTCAACAATGCCGACGAGATTTCCCTGGCACAGCGCCAGATCGAGGCCATGCGCATCCGCAGTTCCAGTCCGACGCAATTGGTGTCAGAGCTGTCCGGCGGTAATCAGCAGAAGGTAGTGATTGGCCGCTGGCTGGAGCGCGATTGTTCCGTGCTGTTGTTCGACGAGCCCACGCGCGGCATCGATGTCGGGGCCAAGTTCGATATTTACGGTTTGCTCGGCGAATTGACCCGTCAGGGCAAGGCGTTGGTCGTGGTGTCCAGTGACCTGCGCGAGCTGATGCTGATCTGCGACCGGATCGGCGTGCTGTCAGCGGGGCGCCTGATCGACACCTTCGAGCGCGACAGCTGGACTCAGGATGATTTGCTTGCCGCCGCATTCGCCGGCTACCAAAAACGTGATGCGTTGCTCAACGAAGCGGCGCCTAGGGATCTCCCATGAAAATTGCATCTTCCGCCGGTAAACGTAGTGGCAACTTCTACGGCCTGGGCACCTATCTGGGCCTGGCCGGTGCCTTGCTGGCGATGATTGCGCTGTTCTCGGTCCTGAGCAGCCATTTCCTGTCGTATAACACCTTCAGCACCCTGGCCAACCAGATTCCCGACCTGATGGTTCTGGCGGTGGGCATGACCTTCGTGCTCATTATCGGTGGCATCGATCTTTCCGTAGGGTCGGTGTTGGCGCTGGCAGCGTCGACGGTCAGCGTTGCCATTCTGGGCTGGGGCTGGAGCGTCTTGCCGGCGGCCTTGCTCGGCATGGCGGTGGCGGCATTGGCTGGCACGATCACCGGGTCGATTACCGTGGCGTGGCGAATTCCGTCGTTCATTGTTTCCCTCGGCGTGCTGGAAATGGCTCGGGGTGTGGCTTATCAGATGACCGGATCGCGTACCGCCTACATTGGCGATGCGTTCGGCTGGCTGTCGAATCCGATCGCGTTTGGTATTTCCCCATCGTTCATTATTGCTTTGCTTGTGATCTTCATTGCGCAGGCGGTTTTGACTCGTACTGTTTTCGGTCGTTATCTGATCGGCATCGGCACCAATGAAGAAGCGGTGCGTCTGGCGGGGATCAACCCCAAGCCTTACAAGATTCTGGTGTTCAGCCTGATGGGATTGTTGGCGGGTATCGCTGCGCTGTTCCAGATTTCCCGTCTGGAAGCGGCGGATCCCAACGCCGGTTCCGGCCTCGAACTGCAAGTGATCGCGGCCGTGGTGATTGGCGGCACCAGCCTGATGGGCGGGCGCGGTTCGGTGATCAGTACGTTCTTTGGTGTGTTGATCATTTCCGTGCTGGCGGCCGGTCTCGCACAGATTGGTGCAACAGAGCCGACCAAGCGCATCATCACCGGTGCGGTGATCGTCATTGCCGTGGTGCTCGACACCTATCGCAGTCAACGCGCCAGTCGACGGGGCTGAACCATGGCAACCATCAAGGATGTAGCGGCACTCGCGGGCATTTCCTACACGACCGTGTCGCACGTGGTGAACAACTCCCGGCCGGTCAGCCAGGAAGTTCGCCTGAAAGTCGAAGCCGCGATCAAAAGCCTCGACTACGTGCCAAGTGCTGTCGCGCGCTCATTGAAAGCCAAGACCACCGCCACCATCGGCTTGCTGGTGCCCAACAGCCTCAACCCGTACTTTGCGGAGCTGGCGCGGGGAATCGAGGATTACTGCGAGCGTAACGGCTATTGCGTGATCCTTTGCAACTCCGATGACAACCCTGAAAAGCAGCGCAGCTATCTGCGCGTGCTGCTGGAAAAGCGCATCGACGGACTCATCGTCGCCTCGGCTGGCGGTGACACTGGTCTGGCCGAGGGATTGGCCGGGGTGAAAACGCCGATGGTGATTGTCGACCGTGGCCTGGAAGGTGTGAACGCTGATCTGGTGCGCATCGACCACGAGTACGGCGCTTATCTGGCGACGCGTCACCTGCTCGAGTTGGGGCATCGAGACATCGCCACTATTGGCGGGCCAGCGGGTACCAGCGTGGCCCAGATGCGTCAGGCCGGGTACTGCCGGGCGCTGAAAGAGGCAGGCATCGAGGTGCGCGAGGCGCGCATGCTGGAAAGCGATTTCACCAGCACTGGCGGTTACAACGCCGCTGCCCGGCTGCTCGAAAGCAATCCGCCCAGCGCGATTTTTGCCGGTAACGACATGATTGGCATCGGCGTGCTGCGCGCAGCGGCCGAACGCAACGTGCGGGTACCGGCCGAGCTGTCGGTGATCGGCTTCGACGACATTCAGATGAGCCGATATGTGTATCCGGCGCTGACCACAGTCGGCCAATCGATCCTGCAGCTGGGCGAGATGGCGGCCGAAGTGCTGTTGCGAAGAATCGCATCGCCAGATTCAGGCACCGATCAACGCATCGTGACCCCGAGCATTGTGCTGCGCGAATCGACCGCGCCGCTGTCCGGCGTGTTCACCGAATATCGCTGAAACCGAATTGATGAGTAGTGATGTATGACCGCAAATGTAGTGGTAATTGGCAGTCTGAATATGGACCTGGTCACCCGCGCGCCGCGGCTGCCCCGTGGCGGTGAAACACTGATCGGACATTCCTTTGCCACCGTGTCTGGGGGCAAGGGCGCAAATCAGGCGGTTGCTGCTGCGCGGCTGGGTGCGCGGGTGTCCATGGTCGGCTGTGTAGGCAGTGACGACTATGGCGTGCAATTGCGCGACGCATTAAAGGCCGAGCAAATCGACTGCCAGGCGGTGAGCGCGGTTGAAGGCTCCAGTGGCGTAGCGCTGATCGTCGTTGATGACGACAGCCAGAATGCAATCGTGATTGTCGCCGGCGCGAATGGTGCGCTGACCCCAGCGGTGGTCGAGCGCTTTGATGCGGTGTTGCAGGGTGCAGATGTGGTGATCTGCCAGCTCGAGATTCCGGATGCGACGGTCGGCCATGCGCTCAAGCGTGCGCGAGCGCTGGGCAAAACGGTGATTCTCAACCCGGCGCCAGCCAGTCGGCCCTTGCCGGCGGACTGGTTCGCCGCCATCGATTACCTGATTCCCAACGAAAGCGAGGCGGCTGCACTGAGCGGCGTAACAGTCGACTCGCTGCAGACGGCTGAGAACGCCGCCACTCAACTGATTGCCATGGGCGCGGGCAAAGTCATCGTCACCCTCGGTGCGCAGGGCTCGTTGTTTGCCAATGGAACGGGCTTCGAGCATTTTCCTGCGCCGGCAGTAAAGGCTGTCGATACCACCGCGGCCGGTGACACTTTCGTTGGCGGTTTTGCCGCTGCCCTGGCCAGCGGCAAATCTGAAGCTGAAGCCATTCGCTACGGTCAGATCGCCGCTGCGCTGTCAGTCACCCGCGCTGGGGCGCAGCCGTCCATCCCAACAATGTCCGAAGTACAGGCGTTCAAACTCGCATGAAAAAGACTCCGTTGCTCAACGTCGCGCTGTCGCGGCTGATCGCATCTCTGGGCCATGGTGACATGGTGGTAATTGGTGACGCCGGCCTGCCGGTGCCGCCGGGAGTCGAATTGATCGACCTGGCGCTGACTCATGGCATTCCTGATTTCGTCAGCACGCTGAACGTCGTGCTCAGCGAAATGCAGGTGGAAAGCCATGTACTGGCCAAGGAAATTTTCGACAAAGAACCGACGGCGCTGACCAATCTCGACGCGTTGAACGAGGAGGGGGCGCTGGGGCGTAGGGATTTGCTCACCCACGAGCAGTTCAAAGTACTCAGCCGACAAGCCAAGGCGATCATTCGTACGGGAGAATGTCAGCCGTACTGCAACATCGTACTCGTCGCCGGGGTTACATTCTGATCTTCGATTTCACCTGCACAAGGAATGCGCCATGCAACGTTATGCTGAAAAACTCCATCAATTGATCCGGAGCCTGCTGCTTTTGTCCGTGATAACCGCGACCGGCGCTCAGGCGGCCGAAAAAATCGACCTGATCATCGACACCGATCCGGGCGCTGACGATGTGGTCGCCCTGCTGTTTGCCCTGGCGTCGCCGGATGAATTGAATATCCGGGCCCTGACGACCGTCGCCGGCAACGTGCGTCTGGACAAGACTTCACGCAACGCGCGGCTGGCTCGCGAATGGGCAGGGCGCGAAGATGTGCCGGTTTATGCCGGTGCGCCCAAACCGCTGATGCGCACGCCCATCTACGCCGAGAACATTCATGGCAAGGAAGGCTTGTCAGGTGTCACGGTTCACGAGCCGAAGAAAGGCCTGGCGAAAGGCAATGCGGTCAACTATCTGATCGATACCCTGAAAAGCGCCAAACCGCACAGCATCACCATTGCCATGCTCGGTCCGCAGACCAACCTGGCACTGGCGCTGATCCAGGAGCCCGAGATTGTCCAGGGCATCAAGGAAGTGGTGATCATGGGTGGAGCGCACTTCAATGGCGGCAACATCACTCCGGTGGCTGAATTCAACTTGTTCGCGGATCCTCAGGCCGCTGAAGTGGTGCTCAAGAGCGGCGTGAAGCTGACTTACCTGCCGCTGGACGTGACGCACAAGATCCTCACCAGCGATGCCCGCCTCAAGCAGATTGCTGCGCTGAACAACAATGCGAGCAAAATTGTCGGCGACATTCTCAACGAGTACATCAAAGGCGATATGGAGCACTACGGCATTCCTGGCGGGCCAGTGCACGACGCGACCGTTGTCGCTTATCTGCTCAAGCCAGAGCTGTTCACGGGCCGGCCGGTCAACGTTGTAGTCGATAGCCGGGAAGGGCCGACTTTCGGGCAGACCATTGTTGACTGGTACGACGGCCTCAAGGCACCGAAAAATGCGTTCTGGGTGGAAAACGGCGACGCCCAGGGTTTCTTCGATCTGCTGACCGAGCGATTGAAGCGTCTGAAGTAAGCAATCAGCCCGCAGGTACCCACCTGCGGGTTCTCATTGTGCCGGTTCGGCCTGCCCGCTCAGGTGTCGCTCGAAAACTCGATTGATAAAATCCTGTGCCGCTTCTATCCCCAGTTCTCTGACCAACAAATCGATGCCGATCAACGCCAGTTCTTCCGGCGTGCCCGGGCTGTAGGAACTGTGCCCGTCCACCCATTTGGCTTTGATGTCGGCATCGATGTATACGCTGGTCATGGGAGGCTCGAAAGGTCGGGAAGTCTGAGTTCGAGTTAACCATTTTGCGCGGTATTTGGCACTGCGACTTAGGCATGAGCGGAGCGCTATGCGACACTTGGTCTTTTCGGCTTTCCAGGGACCTCCGCTGTGCAGATCGATCTGAAAACCCCCGACGGCCTGACACTCGAGGCTGTGCGTCAACTCCTCGCCTCGGCCAGCGACGACGAACACACCCAATTGCGCGTGACCAGAGACGGCATTGCCTATCTGTCCAGCGTGACCGGTGGGCAGGACATCGACGGTTTGTCGTTTCGCCTCGAAACGTGGGCGAAGGGCTCGGGCTATGTGGGCAATGTCGCAGCCAGTGACGAAGTCTGGGTGACCCAGATCTTTAACGCGCTCAAAGACAACTGGCCAAACCCGCCGTTTGACTACATCGACGTTTATTGAGCGCCGTTAATATCCAGTCACGATTGAGTGATGAGCCCTGAGCGCAGCTCAGGCACACTCGGCGTTTTTCTGTTCGTGGGGCAGGGCCATGGCGTTGGCCGTGAAACCAAACGCCGCATTGGCGGTCGCACGATCTCTGCTTAAACATTTGAAAACAAGGAGGCTTCATGCCTTTGAAGTTCGCGACACTGGGTGCACTTATGGCCGCTGCTCTGTTGGCCGGTTGCAGCACAACTTCCAGCGAGTCGGCAAAGGATCCCGTGGCCGCTGAATCCACAAGTAGCCGCTGCGAAGCATTGGCAGCGCAGTTTGCCATCGGCAAGAAAGCATCCCCTGAATTGCTCGATCAGGCGCGTGCCAAGGCTGGAGCGCAAAATGCTCGCTTCCTGAAGCCTACCGATATGATCACTCTGGAATACCGCTCCGACCGTTTGAACCTGAACACCGACAACAATCTGGTCGTCACTCGCGTCAACTGCGGCTGATCGTTTTTGTGTCAGGCATAAAAAACCCCGTCACCTGGACGGGGTTTTTTTAGCGCGCCGAGAAATTACTCTGGGCGAACCTGTGCAGCTTGCATACCCTTTTGGCCTTTCTCAGCCACGAAAGAGACGGTCTGGCCTTCTTTCAGGCTTTTGAAACCGTCGGATTCGATAGCTTTGAAGTGTACGAACAGGTCGTCACCGCCACCTGTAGGAGTGATGAAGCCGAAGCCTTTTTCATCGTTGAACCATTTAACGGTGCCGGTTTGGCGATTAGACATGGTGTATCTCCAAGAAACATATATTTTCAGTAGTACTGTGCTGCTCAGGCCAACTGGGCACACCGGGGTATCATAGTCGAAATGTTCGATTTGGGAGCCCCCCGGACGTGCTGTTTGCCAATCAGTCGTGTTTTCTTTATCACCTCTTTGCGCTGAAAGCCCCGGTTTGAAAGGGCTGCAGCGAAACGTAAAGGCGATAAAAAAACCTGTAAAACTTGCATAAATCGTCCAAAAACGCTCAATTCGAGCACTTTTCTCT
The DNA here is from genome assembly GCF_014268505.2 of Pseudomonas khorasanensis. Lineage (GTDB taxonomy): Bacteria > Pseudomonadota > Gammaproteobacteria > Pseudomonadales > Pseudomonadaceae > Aquipseudomonas > Aquipseudomonas khorasanensis. The sequence continues at coordinate 70,698 of NZ_JABWQP020000007.1, read as the reverse complement.
GGCCTTTACCGGACAATCACGGCCGGTTTTTTTACTTTTTAGCCGGAGGATTTGCCTTGCATTTGGCGATCTGGCCGAGCGCTTTCTGCTGGAGCTCGGGGGTTGCCTTGTTGTCCATCAGCGCCTGAATATCGCTGGCCGGATAGGACTTGATGGCGTCGGCACCGCAAGCACAGTGGGATTTCGCCGCAGCAGCACCGATTTGCTGGGTGGCTGCCTGGGTGCACTGGGTCATGTACTTCTCGCGCTCGCCTTTCGGCCAGTCGGCATGGGCGCTCAGTGGCAGCAGCAGAACGACGGGGGCGACGACGGCGAATAAGCTTTTCAGACGCATGCGAGGATGCTCCTTGTGGGTCAATGTCTTGTTATCTGAGGGCGCAAGGGCCTATCAAGTTCAGCACTCTGGCATAAAAATGGACGATCCGCCTTGTGCTAAATCAGGGCGTAAGCGACCGCTCATCTGTGCTAGCATGCCGGGCTCAAGCGTTCTCAGGCGCCGATGACCTTCAGTCCCGGTGCGGTCGGCGTGCGAATATTCCCGATTTGAATCCCAGTCACTCTGGTTCGGTTTTCCGGTTGGCCGCAAGGCTCCTGCCGCTGTAAGGCAGGCGTTCGTCATTGAATGGCCTGGATCGGATCTTGTACTGGCTCATCCCAACCCACGTGACCTTTGGTAGGGGTCACCACTAGGAGAGGAGGCGCCATGCCAACTATTACTCTTCCCGACGGCAGTCAACGTTCATTCGATCACCCGGTTTCCGTAGCTGAGGTCGCCGCATCCATTGGTGCAGGTCTGGCCAAAGCCACACTGGCCGGCAAGGTCAATGGCCAACTGGTCGACGCCAGCGACATCATCAGCAGCGACGCGACCCTGCAAATCATTACGCCAAAGGATGAAGAGGGGCTGGAGATCATTCGCCACTCCTGCGCTCACCTGGTCGGTCATGCGGTCAAGCAGTTGTACCCGACTGCGAAGATGGTGATCGGGCCGGTCATCGACGAAGGCTTCTATTACGACATCGCCTATGAGCGTCCTTTCACGCCGGAAGACATGGCCGCCATCGAGCAGCGCATGCAGCAGCTGATCGAGAAGGATTACGACGTCGTCAAGAAAGTCACTCCGCGCGCCGAAGTGATCGAAGTGTTCAAGGCCCGCGGCGAAGACTACAAGCTGCGTCTGGTCGAGGACATGCCGAACGAGCAGGCCATGGGTCTGTACTATCACGAAGAATACGTCGACATGTGCCGCGGCCCGCACGTGCCGAACACGCGTTTCCTGAAATCCTTCAAGCTGACCAAGCTGTCGGGCGCCTACTGGCGTGGCGACGCCAAGAACGAGCAACTGCAGCGCGTTTACGGCACCGCGTGGGCAGACAAGAAGCAGCTGGCGGCTTATATCCAGCGCATCGAAGAAGCTGAAAAGCGCGATCACCGCAAGATCGGCAAGCGTCTAGGCCTGTTCCACACCCAGGAAGAATCCCCGGGCATGGTGTTCTGGCACCCGAACGGCTGGACCTTGTACCAGGTGCTCGAGCAGTACATGCGCAAGATCCAGCGCGACAACGGCTATCTTGAGATCAAGACTCCTCAAGTCGTTGATCGCAGCCTATGGGAAAAATCCGGGCACTGGGCCAACTACGCCGACAATATGTTCACCACCCAGTCGGAAAATCGCGACTACGCTATCAAGCCGATGAACTGCCCATGCCACGTGCAGGTGTTCAATCAGGGCCTGAAGAGCTACCGCGAGTTGCCGATGCGTCTGGCCGAGTTCGGTGCCTGCCACCGTAACGAGCCATCGGGTGCGTTGCACGGCATCATGCGCGTACGAGCGTTCACTCAGGACGACGCGCACATCTTCTGCACCGAAGAGCAGATGCAGGCCGAATCCGCTGCTTTCATCAAGCTGACCATGGATGTTTATCGCGATTTCGGTTTCACCGACGTCGAGATGAAGCTGTCCACTCGTCCGGAAAAACGCGTCGGTTCAGACGAGTTATGGGATCGCGCTGAGGCCGCATTGGCTGCAGCCCTTGATTCAGCGGGCCTGCCGTACGATCTGCAGCCGGGCGAGGGCGCGTTCTATGGTCCGAAGATCGAATTCTCGCTGAAAGATTGCCTCGGTCGGGTGTGGCAGTGTGGTACCTTGCAGCTCGATTTTAACCTGCCTGTCCGTTTGGGCGCTGAATATGTCTCTGAAGACAACAGCCGCAAACACCCAGTGATGTTGCACCGTGCGATCCTCGGCTCGTTCGAGCGTTTCGTCGGGATTCTGATTGAGCACTACGAAGGTGCCTTCCCTGCGTGGCTCGCGCCGACCCAGGCAGTGATCATGAATATCACTGATAAACAGGCAGATTTTGTTGCTGAAGTTGAAAAAACTCTCAACGAAAGCGGTTTTCGTGCCAAGTCCGACTTGAGAAATGAAAAGATCGGCTTTAAAATCCGCGAGCATACTTTGCTCAAGGTTCCCTATCTTTTGGTTATCGGAGATAAGGAAGTCGAGATGCAGACTGTCGCTGTGCGTACTCGTGAAGGTGCTGACCTGGGCTCGATGCCCGTCGCCCAGTTCGCTGAGTTTCTCGCGCAAGCGGTTTCCCGGCGTGGTCGCCCAGATTCGGAGTAATTATTATTAAGCGTGAAATGAGACAAGATAAACGAGCTGCACCGAAAGCCCCGATCAACGAGAATATCTCGGCACGCGAGGTTCGGTTAATTGGCGCTGATGGCGAGCAGATTGGCATCGTCTCGATTGATGAAGCGCTACGTATCGCTGAAGAAGCAAAGCTTGATCTGGTGGAAATCTCCGCAGACGCAGTCCCACCGGTTTGCCGGGTGATGGACTACGGCAAGTCGATCTTCGAGAAGAAGAAGCAGGTTGCCGCGGCGAAGAAGAACCAGAAGCAGATTCAGGTTAAAGAAATCAAGTTTCGTCCAGGGACGGAGGAAGGGGATTACCAGGTAAAACTGCGCAACCTGGTACGTTTCCTGAGTGATGGGGACAGGGCCAAGGTATCCTTGCGATTCCGCGGCCGTGAGATGGCCCACCAGGAGCTGGGGATGGAACTCCTCAAGCGGGTTGAAGCTGACCTGCTCGAGTACGGTTCGGTCGAACAGCATCCTAAGATGGAAGGACGCCAGCTGATCATGGTCATCGCCCCGAAAAAGAAGAAGTAATCAACAGGGCACGGCAGGCCTTCTGATTATGTTTATCAACTGAATGCGGAGTATCCGAACATGCCAAAAATGAAAACCAAAAGTGGTGCTGCCAAGCGGTTTCTGAAAACTGCTAACGGCATCAAGCACAAGCACGCTTTCAAGAGCCACATCCTGACTAAAATGTCGACCAAGCGTAAGCGTCAACTGCGCGGTAGCAGCTTGCTGCATCCGTCTGACGTGGCAAAAGTCGAGCGCATGCTGCGCCTTCGTTAATTTAGTCAAGAATAGAGGAAGTAACTCATGGCTCGTGTAAAGCGTGGCGTCATTGCCCGTAAGCGTCACAAAAAAATTCTGAAACTTGCTAAAGGCTACTACGGCGCACGCTCCCGCGTATTCCGTGTTGCCAAGCAAGCGGTAATCAAGGCAGGCCAATACGCCTACCGTGACCGTCGTCAGAAAAAACGTCAGTTCCGCGCTCTGTGGATCGCTCGTATCAATGCTGGTGCTCGTGTTAACGGTCTGTCCTACAGCCGTTTCATCGCTGGCCTGAAAAAAGCGTCCATCGAGATCGACCGTAAGGTTCTGGCTGATCTGGCAGTGAACGAAAAAGCGGCGTTTGCTGCGATTGTCGAGAAAGCTAAAGCCACCTTGGCTTAAGTACCCCCGACAGTCACCCGGCCTCACCTCTGTGGGGTCAGGTGTTAAACGTCATAAATAGGGGAAGAGCCTTCAAGCTCTTCCCCTATTTTGTATCTGGAGTCTGTACATGGAAAACCTGGATGCGCTGGTCTCTCAAGCACTAGAGGCCGTGCAAAGCGCTGAAGATATCAATGCCCTGGAGCAAATCCGGGTTCAGTACCTTGGCAAAAAGGGCGAATTGACTCAGGTGATGAAGACCCTGGGGAATCTGCCGGCAGAGGAGCGTCCGCAAGTTGGCGCCCTGATCAACGTTGCCAAGGAGCGTGTTACAGGCGTTCTCAACGCGCGCATGGCGCTGTTTGAAGAAGCCGAACTGGCTGCCAAACTGTCTGCCGAATCCATCGATGTGACGTTGCCGGGCCGTGGCCAGACCTCCGGTGGTCTGCATCCGGTTACCCGGACTCTGGAGCGTGTCGAGCAGTTTTTCACCCGCATCGGCTACGGCATTGCCGAAGGCCCCGAGGTTGAAGACGACTATCACAACTTTGAAGCGCTCAACATCCCAGGCCATCACCCGGCCCGGTCGATGCATGACACCTTCTATTTCAACGCCAGCATGTTGCTGCGCACCCATACCTCGCCGGTACAGGTCCGCACCATGGAATCGAAGCAGCCGCCGATCCGCATCGTCTGCCCAGGTCGCGTGTATCGCAGCGATTCCGATATTACCCACTCGCCGATGTTCCACCAGGTCGAAGGCCTGCTGGTTGATCGCGACATCAATTTTGCCGATCTCAAAGGCACCATCGAAGAATTCCTGCGGGTGTTCTTCGAAAAAGAGCTGGCCGTACGTTTCCGTCCTTCGTACTTCCCGTTCACCGAGCCATCCGCCGAAGTCGACATGGAATGCGTGATGTGCAGCGGTAAAGGCTGCCGCGTGTGCAAGCAGACCGGCTGGCTGGAAGTGATGGGCTGCGGCATGGTGCACCCGAACGTGTTGCGCATGTCCGGCATCGATCCGGAAGAGTTTTCCGGCTTTGCCTTCGGCATGGGCGTCGAGCGTCTGGCCATGCTCCGTTACGGCGTGAACGATTTGCGTCTGTTCTTCGACAACGACTTGCGGTTCCTCGCGCAATTTCGCTAGTCGTAACGAATTCTTAGGAGAGCAGGATGAAATTCAGTGAACAATGGCTGCGTGGCTGGGTTAGCCCGCAGGTAGATCGTGACGAGCTGGTTGCTCGTCTGTCGATGGCCGGTCTTGAGGTCGATAGCGTTACGCCGGCCGCCGGCGTATTCAGTGGCGTGGTCGTGGGCGAGGTGCTGAGCACCGAGCAGCACCCCGATGCCGACAAGTTGCGTGTGTGCCAGGTGAGCAATGGCGCGGAAACCTTCCAGGTCGTGTGCGGAGCGCCAAACGTGCGTCCGGGCCTGAAGATCCCGTTCGCCATGATCGGCGCTGAACTGCCAGGCGACTTCAAAATCAAGAAAGCCAAGCTGCGCGGCGTCGAGTCCAACGGCATGCTCTGCTCGCAAGCCGAGCTGCAGGTCGGTGAAGGCAACGACGGTCTGATGGAGCTGCCGGCCGATGCGCCGGTCGGCGAAGACTTCCGTGTGTACCTGGACCTGGAAGACGCTAGCATCGAGGTCGACCTGACTCCGAACCGTGGCGACTGCCTGTCGCTGGCGGGTCTTGCCCGTGAAGTCGGTGCGCTGTATGCCGCTCCGGTTACTCGCCCGGTGGTTGCAGCCGTTCCAGCCGTGCACGATGAAGTACGCTCGGTAGAAGTGCTGGCGCCTGCCGCCTGCCCGCGCTACCTGGGTCGCGTTATCCGTAACGTTGACCTGTCGAAGCCGACTCCGTTGTGGATGGTTGAGCGTCTGCGTCGCGCCGACGTGCGCAGCATCGACGCCGCGGTAGACATCACCAACTACGTGATGCTCGAACTGGGTCAACCGTTGCATGCTTTCGATCTCGCCGAAATCAATGGCGGCATCCGTGTGCGCATGGCAGAAGAAGGCGAAAAGCTGGTTCTGCTCGACGGCCAGGAAGTCTCTCTGCGCAGCGACACCCTGGTAATTGCCGACCACACTCGCGCACTGGCGATCGCCGGTGTTATGGGCGGCGAGCACAGCGGTGTATCCGCGACCACGCGTGATGTGTTCCTGGAGTCTGCATTCTTCGACCAGATCGCTGTCGCAGGCAAGGCTCGGTCCTACGGTCTGCATACCGATGCATCGCACCGCTATGAACGTGGCGTGGACTGGCAGCTGGCCCGTGAAGCCATGGAGCGCGCCACCGGCCTGCTGCTGGAAATCACCGGCGGCCAAGCCGGCCCGATCATCGAGACCGTCAGCGAGCAACATCTACCGTCGATCGCGCCGATCACTTTGCGTTCGCAACGCATTACACAGATGCTCGGCATGGAAATGGATTCGGCACAGGTTGAGCGTCTGCTCAGCGCCCTGGGTCTGAACATTACCGCAGACGGAGCAGGGCAGTGGCGCGTAGAAGTGCCAAGCCATCGCTTCGATATCAGCCTGGAAGTCGATCTGATCGAAGAGCTGGCTCGTCTGTACGGCTACAACCGTCTGCCGGTCCGTTACCCGCAGGCGCGTCTGGCACCTCAGGCCAAGGCCGAAGCGCGCAGCGATCTGCCGGAACTGCGCCGTCTGCTGGTGGCTCGTGGTTATCAGGAAGCGATCACCTACAGTTTCATCGATCCGCGACAGTTCGAACTCTTCAATCCGGGCGTCGAACCGCTATTGCTGGCCAATCCGATCTCCAATGACATGGCGGCGATGCGTTCCTCGCTGTGGCCGGGTCTGGTCAAGGCGCTGCAGCACAACCTCAACCGTCAGCAGGATCGTGTCCGTCTGTTCGAAAGCGGCTTGCGTTTTGTCGGTCAACTGGACGGTCTGAAGCAGGAGCCGATGTTGTCTGGTGTTGTCTGTGGCAGCCGCTTGCCGGAAGGCTGGGCGCAAGGTCGCGACACCGTCGACTTCTTCGACGTCAAGGCTGACGTGGAAGCCGTGCTCGGCTTCGCGGGCGCGCTGGATTCGTTCACGTTCGCACCGGGCAAGCACCCGGCGTTGCATCCGGGTCAAACCGCACGCATCGAGCGCGAAGGCCGTGAAGTGGGCTTTATCGGCGCGATCCACCCTGAATTGTCGAAAACTCTGGGCCTTGATCGTCCGGTGTTCGTTTTCGAGCTGGTTCTGGCGGAAGTGGCGCTTGGTAAAATGCCTAAATTCCACGAGTTGTCGCGCTTTCCTGAAGTGCGTCGTGACCTTGCATTGATTGCGCATAAAGACGTCGCAGCCTCGGCTGTACTGGATGTAATCCGTGAAAATGCAGGCGAATGGCTCACAGAGCTCAGGCTGTTTGACGTGTATCAGGGTAAAGGTATTGATCCTGATAGAAAAAGCCTTGCAGTTGGCTTGACCTGGCAGCATCCATCGCGCACTCTTAATGACGATGAGGTGAATTCGACGACGCAAAATATCCTCACCTCGCTCGAACAAAGGTTGAACGCCACGTTAAGGAAGTGACGTATGGGGGCTTTGACGAAAGCTGAGATGGCGGAACGTCTGTATGAAGAGCTGGGCCTGAACAAGCGGGAAGCCAAGGAATTGGTCGAACTGTTTTTTGAAGAAATCAGGCACGCTCTTGAAGACAACGAGCAGGTCAAATTGTCCGGTTTTGGCAATTTCGACCTTCGGGACAAACGCCAGCGGCCTGGCCGCAACCCGAAAACGGGGGAAGAAATCCCGATCACGGCTCGCCGTGTGGTCACCTTTCGTCCAGGGCAGAAGTTGAAGGCCCGAGTTGAGGCTTATGCTGGAACCAAGTCATAACGACGAACTACCCGTCATCCCGGGCAAACGCTACTTCACCATCGGTGAAGTCAGCGAGCTGTGTGCCGTAAAGCCACACGTGCTGCGCTATTGGGAGCAGGAGTTTCCTCAACTCAACCCCGTCAAACGCCGCGGAAACCGCCGGTATTATCAGCGCCAGGACGTGCTGATGATCCGGCAGATCCGCGCGCTTCTTTACGATCAGGGTTTCACCATCGGCGGAGCGCGCCTGCGTTTATCCGGCGATGAAGCCAAAGACGACACCACTCAGTACAAGCAGATGATTCGGCAGATGATTGCCGAGCTGGAAGACGTTCTGGTGGTACTCAAGAAATAAAAAGCTTCGTTTGAATACTTCCAGTTTTCAAATGCTTGCGCTATATTCTTGAGCGCTCTTCGAAGTGGAGAGCAGATGCAAAATCAGTCGGGGCGTAGCGCAGTCCGGTAGCGCACTAGCATGGGGTGCTAGGGGTCGAGTGTTCGAATCACTCCGTCCCGACCATATATTTCAATGACTTAGGCCAATGTTCACAGCATTGGCCTTTTTCATGCGCGTGACATTTGCGTGACTTCTCCATTTCTCACGCCTGCTTCCTCTTCAAGATTGTCAGCACAGGCCCACGCGAATCGGTTGCTGATACCATGTTTGCAGCCTCAATCAGATGCCCGAGCTCAGCGCCCGAATAGTGACTGGTGATGCTGCCGTTCTTGTGGCCGAGCAGCGCTTTGCGATCCTCCTCAGTCACGCCAGCAGCACGCAGCCTTCTCCCAAAGGTGTGCTTCAAGTCGTGAATTCGGATTCTGGCAAAGCCGTCATGTGCCGGCCGCAAGAATTTCTCCTGCCATTTCTTCGCCGCCCGGATCCGCGCCTTCTTCCAGGCCGAGTCATTCATGCGGTGAACCGTCGTTTCATTCCCATCACCATCTGGCTTGCCAAACGGGAAAACGTAGAGCGGATGTTTGCCGCGCTGCTTCTCGATCACTGACTTGGCAACGTCATTCATCACGACCAGACGCTCGTCTCGGTTCTTCACGCCAGACCTGGCACTCCTTCCCCCAAATCCCGCCGGTATCAGGAACACGCTCGTTCCCAGCTCAGGTACCGCAATCTCCCAATTCCACTGAAGCTTGCAGACTTCCTGCTCCCGGCAACCTGTATTGACCTTGAACATCGCCATGGTCTGAAGGTGCGCCGGGAGTTCGGCGAACAGGATCGACTGCTCTTCCCATGAAAGCGGGTAAGGCTTTCGGCTGTTCGTCTTCTCGTCCAGCAGGGAAATCATTGGCACCACGTCCAGCAGCGGCCGGCGCTCCTGGTCACGCCACTTGCGCGCGCAGAGGTTCAACACACGGATGACCCGCTGGAGCGCGATATTCACTGTCCGGTTCGTGACCGGCTTACTTACCGCAGGATTTAGCTTCGACTTGATGTATGGCGCGAGCGCATCGTCATCGATGTGGGTCAGCGGCATGTCACCAATAAACGGGTCGAGCTGCTCCATATAAGTGGCCGAGATGTGTATAGAGGCCTGATCCTTGACCTCAAGGAGGAAGCGAGTCGCCGCCTCCCGCCACGTCCTGACCCGCCGGACGCCGTACACCTTCTGCTGGCGTAACTGCTCCAGCTTGTGGATCAGGTACTGCTCTGCTTCGGCGCGGTTACAAGTGCCAGTACTCTCTTGAATTCGTTCTCCTCTGTACTTTTTGTCGATCTTCCAGATGCCGTTCGGCATTTGCTGGAGGCCGGTGATTGCTTTTTGGGCCACGGCGTTGCTCCTTTCTTCTTGCCCTGGCGCTCGCTGCGAGGGCGATTGTTGTCCTGAGTGGCGGCCTTTTCAATTGCCATCGACTCGATGTAGCGGTCGGCCCACTCGTCCAACTCGAGACGGTCGAAACCGATCCCCTGTTTCCCGATCGGGAATTCGCGGACGTTCGGGCGAACCGTTTTGTTGAATTCGTCCCGGCACATGCCGAGGTAGCCGTATGCCTCGCCGGCGCGAATGAAGCGCGGGAGGATGGGCGCGACCTGAGCCGCGCTGCGATTTGACATAGGGGTGCTCCATGCCGCGCGTGGCGACAGAGGGTGGTGATGGGTTATTCGTCGTCATCCAGATCGGGGTCGTCATCGCCGTCATGGCTGACACTGATCGGTAATTTGCCGAGGCGTTCCAGGGCGAGTACAAGCCCGATCCGCAATCCTTTAGCCATGTCTTTTGTCAGGGCGATCTCGACGGGGTCCTCGATGCCGAGTTGGAGCGTTACGCCTTCCTTTGCGTTGTCGCTGATAATCTGCAACTGGTCGGCCTGCCGCTTATGCCAAGCCAGTAACGACTGGATCATTTCGCCGACGTCCTGCGGGGCGTTGACCGATCCTTCAAGCGCATGGGTTACGAGCTTCTGCAGTTCCACCTTTTCTTCTTCTGCGCGCTCAAGCTGATCGTCTGCGGCGAACGGCCCGCCAACCATTGACCAGCTGCTGGCGAACACCTGGGCCTGGTCCATGATGGCTTTGATATTTTTCTCAGACATGCGAATTCCTCGCCCGCCGCACACCGGCAGGCATTGTGATTTAATGAGAGATATTCTTAAGGAGAGGTTGCTATGGAGAAGGCGTTTCGAAATCCGTTGTTTCTAACTGGGCTACCGATGGCTGTTTGCGGTTTTGCCATTACCGCGCCTGCCTTTTGGATTCCCGGCTTGGTTTTGATGGTGTGCGGATGGGCCAAGGCGAAAAAGCAAGCCTGAGGTAATCACCGCGGCCCCTAGTAGCAGTACACGTAGGCGAACCAGGCAAGGGCGATCATGGCGTCACCTCGGTCAATTGCCATTTGGTGTTGTTCATTTGGGAGTGATCAGAGCGCACCAGCCTGGCTTTCTCCATCCGTTCGAGTTCCTTTCGGATTGCTCGCGTGCCGAGCGCGCCATGATCGATGTGGTGTCTAAACCACCAAGCGCAGAACCAGCCCCCGACCGACATGCTCTGCTTGCACATGTACGCGGTAATGTCTTCACGCAGCTTGTTGCTCATCCGATCACCGCCTTTATGGTCAGTATCAATGGAAGCCAGAAGAAGAGGGTGCAGCCGAGTAAGCACTTGGTGATCATGGCGTCACACTCCCGAAGTTGAGTTTGTTTCTGAGGTTCGCGGCAGCAATAGCGGCGGAAGGCACGTCGCTGTAATTGATTGCCGACAAAGAGAAGTTTCTGAAAGGAGACGGCTCTTGGCAGCATGCTGGGCTTGGCATGGGTCAGACCTGGACAGATGTCACGTCAAGCCGAGCCCTCACCACTGGGTACACGAACTCAACGAATCGTTCGATTGCCGTATCAGGGTGGGTAGTGCAGGGCACGGCCGGCTTTCTTTCGTGCATCGTGGGTTCGCTGACAATCCTCAGACTTACAACCTCTGCTACAGGGGTCAATACCTTGAACTTTTCTTTCATTGTGCCGCCCGGGACTACATATGCAGTTTCGATCACCAGCGGCACGGCGACGCTTGGCGCCTGGATGGAGTTGCGATGATGAAGTATTTCAAAAACGCTGAAGGGATGGTTTATGCCTACGAATCCGATGGAAGTCAGGATGAATACATCCTCCCCGACCTGATCCCGATGTCGGATAGCGAAGTGCAGGCACACCTGAATCCATCGCCCGACGATGTGACCTTAGAGACAGAGTGGCGAACAGAGGAAATGGCATTCATCGCCAACAACCTGCTTTACATCGAGGACGAGAACGATCTGGCCACCGCGCCGCTTGTTCTTCGCGACTGGCGCAACTACCGTAAGGCAGTGATGGCGTGGGGAATAAATAATCCTGATTATTCCCACAGTCGCCCCTTTAGACCCTCCTGAAAATCCATCCCATTTAATTACGCTCGATTGCTGCTTTTAAAAGCAGGGCGGGTTGTTGCAGGCAATCCTTTGTGTGTGTCTGATTTATGGGTGAGCATCCATCTGACGCTTTATGAAGCTACACTTGTGTTTGGTCTCTTGGCTTGGCTACCAAATTTGTTCATGGCATGGTGCTTTGTAATGTGGTTTTTGATAGGTAGCACCGCGTAATAGGAAAAGCCGAGCATTGCAGTTGTAAAGACTACAGCCGAGAAGCCACTGAAAATATTTAGGCTTAGGCCTATAGTTGTTGCGCTAGCTGACAAAATAGATTTGGTGATTGTTTCTGTTCCGCATAGAGTTAGCGTGTCTTTTCCCAAGGTATTAACCATTGGGATTCCAGAGATTGCATTAGCTATAAAGAAGTGGAATATGATGATTAGCATCACTATGCCAATGTTGAATAAAGTTCGGAATATAAGCGGCATTGGGATGTCTAGTGTTTTTAGTGGGTATCCAATTCCCTTTATAAAAACCACGGAGCATAGTGCCGATAGTAGGAGGAAAATAACGATTCCTATAGGGTTTGTTGAGGAGATCGCCCAGTTGGTCGTTTTTATTTTATCTATCGATAACCAACCCAAGCAATAGAATATTATGTAGTAAAGGGCGCTATCTATGTTGAGCCATAGAACAGGCTGAGACATTGGGAAAAAATTCAATGAGTATAAGTTAACCGTGAGATAAGCTAATATTATTAGCGGTATAATGTATTTTTTTGGACTTAAACTTTGTAGGAGTCTGAATATTATTGATGTGATAAATATGCACGGTAAAAACCAAAGTGCCGGGGCGTAAATGGTGTGGTCTCTAACCCCTAGCGCTGCATCGGTAAGATAGCCCATAAGGTTTGTGAATTCAGAGCTGTCCGGTGTTGATAGAATGTATAAAAAAATTGAAATTGCTGAGTAAATGAAATAGGGAATCATTAGCTGTCTAAATTTGGCAGCGATAAAAGGCAATATTTTTTTGTTTTTTCCTGACTCGGCGAAGCAGCCTGATATAAAAAAGAATAATGCAACGTGAAAGGTGAAGACGAATGTATATATTTTTCCGGCTGGCGGTCCCATATGTCCTAGATAAATGTAAAATATTCCAACGAATTTTAAAGCATCTATCCACTCAATGCGTTCTTGTCGCATTTGTTATTCCTATTAGAGTTTCGCTGTAGGATGATTGTATCCTGCTATTATCTGAATATACCGCCCTCGATACAATTCATTTCGACGCCCTAATCAGCCCGCCATCGAGCGGGTATTTTTTGCCTGGAGAAAAGTGATGACTGTTACCGAAAAAGACCGAGACATCCTCGCGCGCACGATCTGGGGCGAGGCGAGAGGCGAGGGACCTGCCGGCCAGATCGCCGTGGCCTGGACGATCCGCAACCGCGTGTTCGATGGCAAGGAGAAGTCGTGGTGGGGGAGGGCTACGCCGGCGTGTGCCAAAAGCCATGGCAGTTCAGCTGCTGGAACAAGACCGACCCGAACTATCAGTTCCTGATCGGCGTGAAGGAGATCCCGTTCCGCGAGCTTGCCCAGTGCCGGATTGCTGCTGACCAGGTGATCGACGGAAAGGTGCCGGACCGTACCGGCGGCGCCACCCACTACTACGCCACCAGCATCAAGGCGCCGGCATGGGCGGCGAAGGCCAAACAGACACTCAAGCTCGGTCACCACATCTTCTTCAAGAATGTTCCGTAGCCCGAATCAGGCTCACTCTTCCTCCTCGTTATCGCGAAGCTCCCTGAGCAGGCGCTGGTTTTCATTGAACAGATGGTTTCTGCTGTGCTCGACGTCGGCGAATCTTCGCCTCTCGCTCAGTAAATCCCCTTCGGCGTACTGAAGCTTGGCCTTGAGAGAATCCCTCTCCAGCCTGAGTGCATCATTGTCTCTGACCAAGCCTTCGATATTCGCCAGCGCTCGATTGAGCTTGAGAGTGAGCGCTTCGAACTCGTTCTCGTACATCCTGAGCTGGTGTCGGCAGGTTTCGAGCGGGGTCGGGTTGCCCAGCCAAATCGTCGGTGTCTTCTATATAGAGGGGGTCCACGGGAATGCCTTGCTGATTACTGGTTGCATGTACAGTAATCGAGGCTGGGCGAGTGGGCGAGGGTAAGCGACGAGCTGTAGGATTTTGGATTGGTGTTTGTCGGCAGGACGCCGGAGGAGGGTGCGCAAAACCTCTTATGGAGGCCGCGTGTTTTCGTTTGTATAGGCACAAAAAGTCGGATGTTTTGCTACCCTGAAAAAGGGATGTTATTGTTATAAAACAATTGCTTGGGTTGCTACAGTCCCCAGCATGGGGTGCTAGGGGTGCTAGGGGTGCTAGGGGTCGAGTGTTCGAATCACTCCGTCCCGACCATATATTTCAATGACTTAGCCGAACTCTAGCCAGTTCGGCTTTTTCATGGCCGGGACTTTTGCGGGGTTCATCCGGCATTTCTCCTTAGGATGGCCAGAGCCAGTCGCTGCGAATCGGTTGGCTTGCGGCTATTGCGCTTAAAGCCAGTGCTTTCTTGATCCCTTGCCTCCGACAAACTAGTCGATATGCCAAATTCGATCCGCTATGGTAGCCCACTTAAAACAGGGGGGGCTTAGATCGTTGTGCTTCGGCCGATAAACCAAACCTGGCATGAATATTCTTAGATGGGGAGCAAGTGGTTTGGATAAAGGAAGCCGAATTATAAGGTTTTTGAGGTGCTACCTTTACGTACTAGTGCCCCTGATGATTACTGCTTCGCTCGCCAACGCTTTCATTCGATTTGCCGGGCAATGGCAGAGCTTTTGGACTGTACTCCTTTTACAGTGCTTGTTTGGTCAGGCGCTGGTTGCGTTTATCAGAGGCAAAACAACTCAAATCGCGGCTGGCGGAGCGCTATCCAAAAAAGCGGATCCTGTTGCACGAGCGGGAATGGCATCGCTGGCGGTTGTTCTTTACCTGATATGTTTCTGCTATGAGCCCGGCGAGTCTGAGGAATCAATCTACGAGAAACGAGCTTCTGACTGGACAATGCCTACACGCGAAGAAATCGGCCGGTCGGCGAATCGGGAATGACCGCGCCACCCTCATAAATTGACCTTCTCGGGGACATCGGTAGATCCACACCGATCAATCGTGCCGTCGATGTCTGATCTCAAATTCAAAGATGCCAGACGCGGCAGCCGAGCGCCGCCCGCGCCGGTTAACCTGACCCAAGCCGCCAGCGATGCCGGCGGTTACTCTACGATGCAAACCCAGCGATGGTTGCATCGGTAAGGTGCGCGGGTGAAGTGAACGTCTGAAACCATTTTCATGCCTCGCTCTTGAAGCGCTTCAGTCAGTTGTACCAGTGTCTCTGCCTGGATAGTCATTGCTGTCACCTCGTCAGATTTACTGCGTTCATAATTCTTGACTGGGTGATCAGGTGGCTAATTCAATTTTTCTACGGTCATGATTAGGTCGGGTGAGCTTTTATGCAGTGCAACTCAACGCTGACAGGTGCTGTACTTTTACTTCGTGCCTGTAATCTCGGCCCACTCAAGCCCGAATCGCCCCAGATACTTCCTCAGCCGATCCGCATCGTTGGGTTGCGCCTTTGCCTGTCGCGAAACACCGAACAGCTGTCGGCCCGCGTCCGACAAGCTGTCCGCCTGCCGGCAGACCTCAATGACGGCCCTCAACTGCAAGCGATCAAACAGGTCCATGCTTTCGCTGTCTCCCGGTAAATCCTCTGTTAGCCCGGTCGGTTGCGCCAAGCCCCAGGCGTATCGAAGTCGATCGATCTCCTCCTGCACCTGGGTTTCATCAATGCGCCCGCTGTCGGCCAGCGTCGCCATCCGCGTTATCGATGCCGACAGCTCGCGGAAATTGCCCAACCACGCAGCTTCTCGGGAGCTGGCGAACGCCAGGTAGCGGCGGCGCGCTTCCAGGTTGAAGCGCACCAGTTGCCCATGCTCGCGGGCATGGCGTTCCAGCTCGAAGTCTATGTTCGGCTCGATGTCTTCGCGGCGGCCGGCGAGGCCGGGTAGATCGAACGTCCACAGGTTGATCCGTGCGTACAGGTCTTCGCGAAAAAGGCCTTCGGCGACACGATTGCGCAGGTCGCGGTGGGTGCCGGCGATGATCAGAAAGTTGCTCTCGACTTCCTTGTCCGAGCCCAGCGGGAAGAAGCGCTTCTCTTCGATCGCCTTGAGTAGCATCGCTTGTTCATCGGCGCCCAGTTCGCCAATCTCATCGAGAAACAACATGCCGCCGTCTGCGGCGCGCAGCAGGCCATCGCGGGCATTTTGCGCGCCGGTGAAGGCGCCTTTGGTGTGGCCGAAGAGGGCGGACATTGCACCGTCGCCGCGCAGGGTGGCGCAGTTTACTTCGACAAAGCGCCCCTGCATTTGATGGCGGTTGCGTTTGAGTTCGTAAATGCGTCGGGCGAGGAAAGATTTGCCGGCCCCGGTCGGACCGATCAGCAACATCGGTGCTGTCGAGCGCACCGCAACACGTTCGATCTGCTCAATGGAGCGATTGAACGCGGCGTTGCGCGTGGCGATGCCGGATTTGAGGAACTCCAGCCCCTCGAGGCGTTTGTTGGCAAAACGCGAGGCGATGCGGTCGTAACGCGAGAGGTCGAGGTCGATCAGCGCGTGTGTGCCGCACGCCGGCTCATCGTCACTCTTGCGTCTGGCGGGCGAAGTCTGAATCAGGCGTGCCGGCAGGTAGCGTGCCTCGGTGAGCAGGAACCAGCAGATCTGCGCGACGTGAGTGCCCGTGGTGATATGCACGAGATAATCCTCGCGCTCTGTGTCAAAAACGTAAGCGGTGGTGAAGTCGTGCAGGGCGCCGTACACCTCTTCGAAATCCCAAGGGTTGCGTAACGACATCGGATGCAGGCGTACTTCTGTCTCTGGAGAAATCTGCTGAATGTCGATGCGGATTCGCTCGGCGAGGCTGACGTCGCGAGCATCGAGGCCGTGAATCAATTCAAGCCGATTGATCGTTAGATCTGCTTGCTGGCACAAACCTACTGTTGGCCTCCAGTGATTCCACCGGTTGGCGCCCTTACCGACGCGATCGAGGGTGGCTCCGATGAATCCGATGGCGACGGTGCGCTTCTTGTACATGTCTATCTCAAAAGATAAAAGACGATATGCAATGATAATTTTGTTCTTCGGGTTTGTCTCATGCGCATCTCTTAAAAATCCTCTACTCATAAATTTACCTTTTAAAATCAGTGAGATATGAGATTTTCAGAATGAAATTGCGTGGCTGGCACAGCGGCTGCAATGCTGATGGAAACGAACAGGACAAGAAGCCATGAAAGAACAAACCTACCAACTTCTCGAAGTCGCCAACGGCAAGCCGATCAAACTCTGGACCGAAGGCGTCCCGGTAGAGAACGAGGCCCGTGCGCAGTTGATGAACACGGCGAAAATGCCATTCATCTTCAAGCATCTGGCGGTCATGCCCGACGTGCACCTGGGCAAGGGCTCGACCATTGGCAGCGTGATTCCAACGGTCGGCGCGATCATTCCGGCGGCGGTGGGCGTGGATATTGGTTGCGGCATGATTGCCGCGCGTACATCGCTGACAGCGGACGATTTGCCGGACAACCTGCACGGACTGCGCAGCGCCATTGAGCAAGCGGTGCCCCATGGCCGGAGTTCGGGCCGTTCGCGGCGCGACAAAGGCGCGTGGGATGAGATTCCGCAGCAAGCCGATCAAGCCTGGGCGGGCTTGCAGCCGCGCTTCAAGTTGATTACCGACAAGTATCCGAAACTGGCGAACACGAACAACCGTGGACACTTGGGGACGCTGGGCAGCGGCAACCATTTCATCGAAGTGTGCCTGGATGAAGCCAACCGGGTCTGGTTCATGTTGCACAGCGGATCGCGTGGTGTCGGCAATGCGATTGGCAACCTGTTCATCCAGATGGCTCAGGCGGATATGCGTCAGCACATCGCCAACCTGCCGGATCGTGACCTGGCGTATTTCGAAGAAGGCAGTCAGCACTTTGATGATTATGTGCAAGCGGTGGGATGGGCACAGGATTTTGCCAGACAGAACCGCGAACTGATGATGCGCGCGGTGATTCAGGCCACGCGCCAGATCATCAGCAAGCCGTTCGACGTGGCACTGGAAGCGGTCAACTGCCACCACAACTACGTGCAAAAAGAGCGGCACTTTGGTGAAGACGTGCTGATTACCCGCAAAGGCGCGGTCTCGGCGAAGAAGGGTGAACTGGGGATTATTCCAGGATCGATGGGCGCCAAGAGTTTCATTGTTCGCGGTCTGGGCAACGAAGAGTCGTTCAACTCCTGCAGCCACGGCGCTGGCCGGACCATGAGCCGCACCAAGGCGAAAAATACGTTCACCGTCGCGGATCAGATTCGTGCCACTGCCCACGTGGAGTGCCGCAAGGACGAAGCGGTGATCGATGAAATTCCGATGGCCTACAAGGACATCGACAAAGTCATGCACGCTCAGCGTGAGTTGGTGGAAGTGCTGCACACCCTGCGTCAGGTGGTGTGCGTTAAAGGATAAAAGGGAAACAAATCATGGAATTCGAAGAGCGTCACCCACTGTGCAACACGATGCGCGCACGGGTGCTGGCTGAGCTGGCGCGACTGGAGCGTGAGCGCAATGTCACGGTGTTGTACGCCTGAGTCGGGCCTGGGGTTTCGCCTCGACCGACGGCGATTAGGAAGAGGGCGGCCGCCGATGACGTTCGTTGACCTGTTGTCGACGGTCGACGACCGCGCATTGCTCGACGAAGTGGACGAACTGCTGGCGCTCAAACGCAATGCTGACGAGAGCGCCTACGGGCCGCGTCGCCCGGCGCTGCATCGGTTCATCGCGGCTGAGCTTGAGCGCGACGTGCCGACTTTATTGAGAACGCAGGAAGACTCGCGACGGCTGGATCGCTATCTCAGGGATACCGTCGGACGCTACGCGTAAGGAACTACAATGAAACAGGAAGTGATTGAACTGGACGGCGCCATCGGCGGCGGCCAGGTGTTGCGCAGTGCTTTGAGCCTGTCGATGGTGACTGGCCGGGCGTTTCACATTAAACAAATCCGCGCCCGACGCAGCCGTCCGGGGCTGCTGCGCCAGCACCTGACTGCCGTCATGGCGGCGGCCGAGGTGTGTGGCGCAACGGTCTGCGGTGCGCATTTGGATTCTCAAGCGCTGAGCTTCGAACCGGGCGAGATTCGCGCAGGTGACTTTCAGTTCGCTATCGGAACGGCGGGCAGTTGCACGCTGGTGTTGCAGACGTTACTGCCAGCATTATTGCAAGCACCGCAGTCGAGTCGGGTGACGATCTCCGGTGGCACACACAACCCGCTGGCACCGCCGACCGATTTTCTCTCCCGCAGCTGGCTGCCTTTGCTGCGGCGCATGGGCGGCGATGTCGAGCTGGAGCTGTTGCGCCATGGTTTTGTGCCGGCCGGCGGTGGAGAAATTGAAGTAAGGGTGCAGCCTTCGAGCCTGACCCGGCTGGATCTGTGTGATCGCGGCGATGCGATTTCACAACATGCATGGGCGCTGACTGCCGGCCTTACGCCGAACGTTGCTCAGCGTGAACTGAATCAGGTGGCCAAACGTTTGAACTGGCCACCGGAGGCGCTGCAGCAGGTGGCGGTTGATCCGGCGCGCGGTCCGGGCAATGTGTTGTTGCTTGAATATGCTTTCGAGCATGTCACTGAAGTCTTCAGCGCGTTTGGCCAAGTGTCGTTACGCGCCGAGAAGGTGGTCGATGTCGCGATCAATCAGGCCATCGACTGGGTGCGCAGCGGTGCTGCGGTCGCTGAGCATCTCGCCGACCAGTTGCTGCTGCCGATGGCGCTGGCCGGTGGCGGGACGTTCACTACGCCGCGCATGACGGATCATCTGCGCAGCAATATTGCTGTTATCGAGCGGTTTTTGCCCGTTCGAATCGACTGTCTGGAGAAGGGCGCGGACCTATTGCGCATAGAGGTCCTCGCAAGCTGAACGGCAAACTCCTGACCGGTGAAGTGAAATAAAAAAGGCCAATGTCCATGACATTGGCCTTTTTCATTTATCGAATACCTGGTGCCGATCAGCTGGTTTTCGAGTTCAGCTTACGCAGTTCTTCATAAGTAGCCGATTGCACAAACCAGAAGCCGGAAATGATGCACCAGCTCAGGGTGCCGCCTACGAACATGCCGAGCCCCGAGAGAAAGCTCTGGCTCAGCATGAAGATAGAGACGATCCAGATGACCGCAAGTGCGATGTAGAGAACGATGTTGTTGACGCCGATGACGAAATCTTTCATGTGCATTCCTTGGATGTATTTTCCTCTGGCCCCAGTCGATGGTGGCCAGTGTGTGCATCATATTGATATCACCCTGGGTTGCGCTAGTTTCAATGTTCAAAGGAGGCAAATTGCTGGCCCCCGGCTTTTGGCTATCCCGGCAAAATCGCCTTTTTTCAAAAGGTTAGGTTGGCTATATGCGGACGATTGTCATCACCGTTGCGACGCTTTCCCTGGCTTTCATTGCCTCGGGAGTGCAGGCGAAAGAGTTGAGTAAAGGCCATCGCTTTGCCTGCACTTGGGGTTCGGACATCGCTGCCGGGGCGCAGCGATCAAAACTGTCCGGGGTCTCGCTGTACGGTGCGCGTAAACAGTTGCAGGTCCGCCGGTTCCAGCAGCCGTGGATGCGCATGACGGCGATGGGAATTACCGAGCAGACTTACAACAGCAGCTCAAAGCTCAAGCCTGGTGCGGTCAAGCAAACTTATTACGAGCAATGCGTTCGCCACGAACTGGCTCGGCGTTAAGCAAAAAGCCCAACCTGCTCAGGCTGGGCTTTTTCTGTAACTGGGTGATTTAGCGCACTCAATCCATCTCATGGACGGGAGGGCGCATTGTCCAATGCTTCGATCAGGACTCGCGAGAACCTTTCAGCAAGGCCGGCCCCGCAACCCGTGGCAACGGTTTGGTCTGCATCAACGCATCCAGAGCCTTGCGGTAACCCTGCCCACCGAGCGCCATGCTGTTGTTGTGCGTTGCGCCAGGTACCAGCAGCAGACGCTTGGGCTGTTCAGCCGCGTTGAACAGCTGCTCGCTGAACCTTGATGGTACGAAGGCGTCTGCCAGGCCATGCACCACCAGCAAGGGCATGTGAATGTCGGCGATCTTGTCGATGGAATCGAATTTCTGCGACAGCAGCCAGCGCACGGGGAGCGAGGTGTTGGCCACGGCGGCGGCCACATCGGCCAGCGAAGTGAAAGTCGACTCGATTACCAGACCGCGCACGGGCAGGGGCGTGTGGTTGCGCGCGGCGCTCTGTCCCAACTCAGCCGCCAGATCGATTGCCACGGCGCCGCCAAGAGAATGGCCGTAGATCAGGCGCTTGTTCGGGTCCGGTTGCAGCAGTTGGAAGCGCTCCCAGGCCACGCGAGCGTCTTCGTAAACGCTGCTTTCCGAAGGCAGATCGCCTTTACTCTGGCCGAAGCCGCGATAGTCGATGGCCAGGACCGAATAGCCCGCCGCACGCAGTTGCTCGATACGAAACAATTGCCCGGTGAGGTTCCAGCGCACGCCGTGCAAATACAGGATCGCCGGCGCATTGGCACGTTCCGCAGGCCACCACCAGGCATGGATGTTCTGCCCGGCCTTGAAACTTTTCGGTTGCAGATCGAGTTCCTGAACGCTGCCGGGCAAACCGCGATACCAGCCGGCATTACCCGGCTCGATGCGAAACAGCAATGTGCGTTCGGTGTGTTCCAGCACGGCACAACTCGACGGCACGCCAATAATCAGCGCGGCCATCAAGGCGTACGCCAGGCGACGGCGTCTCAGACGAGTCAGGAAGGACAGGAACATTAAACGTTTCACCACGGCGCAGACAAAGAACGCTTTTTACCAGATGCCTTGGTCTGCGCGTGATTATTTTCGACCACCGTGCATGCGCAACGATTACAAGATGCTGCAGTCAATCACGCCACTTGCAGCACAATCTTGCCGATGTGATCGCCACCTTCCATTCGGGCATGGGCCTGAGCCGCGTCGGCGAGCGGGTAAACCTTGTCGATGATCGGCAGGCAGCGCTGGGCGGCGAGGGCAGGCCACACGTGTTCGCGCAGTTGGTCAGCGATGGCGGCTTTCTCCGCAGCCGTGCGTGCGCGCAGCAGCGAACCGGTGACCACTGCGCGTTTACCCAGGATCGCCAATAAATCAATGTCGTTGGCGCGGGCGCCGCCGAGGAACCCCAGCATCACCAGTCGCCCATCCATTGCCAGTGCGCTGATGTTCCCGTTCAGATATGAGCCACCCATGATGTCGAGAATCACGTTCACGCCTTGATCCCCCGTTTTCTCGGCGATTACCTGCGCAAAGTCTGCTTCTCGATAATTAATCGGCTGCCCGCCCAACTGGCTGATAGCGGCGCATTTTTCAGCGCTGCCAGCGGTGGCGAACGCCTCGATACCGAATTCGCGACACAGCATCAGCGCAGTGGTCCCGATGCCGCTGGTGCCGCCGTGAATCAGTACGCGCTGACCAGCCTTGGCGCCGCCGAGGCCGAACAGGTTGGCCCACACAGTAAAGAAAGTTTCCGGAATTGCGGCGGCCTGGACCCAATCGACCCCGTCAGGAACAGGCAGAGTCTGCCCGGCCGGAACCGCGCAATATTCGGCGTAGCCACCGCCATTGGTCAGCGCGCAGACGCGATCGCCGACAGCGAACTGGTTGACTCCTGCGCCGAGCGCAACCACTTCGCCAGCCACTTCCAGGCCGGGGATCGGGTCCATGCCGGGCTTCATCGGATATTTGCCGGCGCGCTGCAAGGCGTCCGGGCGATTGATTCCGGCAGCCCGCACGCGGATCAGCACGTGGCCTTGCGAAACGGTGGGCAAAGGCGCACGCCTGGCTTGCAGAACGTCGGGGCCGCCGGGTTGGGTGATTTCGATACGGGTCATTTCATTGGGCAGTGACATGTCGATTCCTGTAAAGAAGGTCGTGTAGATGGGAGCGCAGGCGACGCGCAATGATTCCCTTCAGTTCGCAGTGCACCGTGTTTCAACGCGGGAGGGCAGCCAGCGCATGGCTTGCTCCAGGAGCAAGGCGACCACGATTGCGCCTGCGGCTATTACGAACAGCTGCGTGTGATGGCCGCCCGAGGCGTTGAACAGCGCCGAATAAGCGAACCCGGCCAGCGCTTGAAAGGTGGCGAACGATACGGTGGCCCGGCTCCAGGCGATCTGCTGACGGTGATGAGACGGCACCAGTTCGTGCACGCGCGCCAGAGCCAGCGGCACGATACCCGGCGGAAACGAGCCGAGGATCACCGCCAGTACCGCCAACGCCAGAAACGAATGGGAAACGGCCAGCAGACCGAGGGCAACGGCTTGTATTACCAGCACCAGGCGAATGCCGGTTCGGGCGCCAAGTTTGTCGGCCAGAAAACCGTAACTCACCGGCCCGACAATCGCCCCCAAGCCATACATTACCCAGACCATCGCACCGGTATGCGCCCCGGCACCCAGGCCCCGTGCCACGTAATCGACCAAAAACACCATCGCAGGTACGAGCCCGGCGGCCATGAATGCGTATTGGGCGAACAGCAGGTAAACGCCCGGCGGTGTCGGCTCATCGGCGGACGTTGCGTGGGAAGCTACGGCGTGCGCGATATCGACGGGCCAGCCAAACCAGCTTGCTGCCGTCAGCAGCAGCGCCAGCGCGCCCAGGCCCAGCCAGGTTGCCTGCAAGCCGAGGGTCAGCAGCGGCGGCACGATTGTCCCTGAACCGGCAATCCCCAGACCAATGCCAAGGAAAATCGCACCGCTGGCCAAGCCTCGGCGCGCCGCAGGAACGTGGGGCAGCACAGTTGCCGCGACCAGCACCATGATCGCGCCGCCGGCGATACCGGAGAGCAACCGCCAGCCGAAGAACCAGCTCACCGACAGCGGATAAGCGCAGGCAAAGAACGCCGCCGTGACGGCCAACATCATCACGCGAAGGGCGTTTCGGTTGCCGAACAGATGGGCCATGGGGCGGCCGAGGAGGGCGCCGATCAGGTAGCCGACGAGATTGGCCGCGCCCAGATAGACAACGTCATTGGCCGAAAACCACTGCGCCTGAATCAGCGAAGGGATCAGCGGTGTGTAGGCGAAACGCGCCAGACCAATGCTGACCAGGCTTGCACAAAGCCCGGCGAAGATCGGCAGCCAGACCCCGCAAGAGTGTGAAGTACGCATGATAACGCTCTCATGAAGGTGTATGGCGCTCAGCTTATCGGCTATCTTTGCTGCGCATATGCAGCGATTAAGCGGCAGGATGATGCAAAAATGCTTCGGTGAGGGTCAGCATGAACTGGGATGATGCGCGGGTATTTCTGGCGGTCTGCCGTGAGTCGACATTGCGCGGGGCTGCGCGGGTTCTGGGCGTGGATCAAGCCACGGTCGGACGACGCGTTGCTGCCTTGGAAAAGTCCTTGAGTGCGACGTTGTTTTTGCGTACTTCAGACGGGTACGCATTGACGGCCCTGGGTGAAGCCGCGCTTAGAAGTGTCGAGAAAATGGAGCACTCGGCGCTTGAGCTTGAGCGGCACATCCATGGGCTGGACGACCGCCTGACCGGTAACGTGCGGGTCAGTACCACCGACTCGCTGGCCATCGACTTCATCATCCCGGCGATGGCGCGCCTGCATGATCAGCACCCCGATGTGCAAATCCAGCTGGATGCGTCAACGCAGATCCTCAGTCTGGCCAAGCGCGAAGCGGATATCGCGGTACGCAATACCCGGCCGGATAATCCCGATCTGATCGCCCGGCGAATTGCACGCTGGCCCGTAGGACTCTTCGCCTCCAAAGCCTATATCGACAGTAAAGGAGAGCCGCAGCCCGGCAGTGCATTCGAGGGCCATGATCTGGTGGTGTATCAACCGTATCTTCAGAGTAAAAAGGACCTGACCCTGGCCAGCGAGCCGTTGAATCGAGGGCGCATCGTCGCCACGCTCAGCTCCAGTCTGTTGGTGCGTCGTTCGATTGCCGCCGGCCTGGGCGTAGGGGAAATTCCGGTCTACATGGGCGAGCGTGATGGCCTGGTCAGGCTCTGGCCGGAACGTGCCGGACCGTTGCCCTATGAAGTGTGGCTGGTTACCCATGCCGATCTGCGGCACACCGCACGGGTGCGGGCTGTCATTGAGCAGATCGTCGAGGCTTTTGCGCTGGAAAACGAGTAGCTGACTGGAGCTTGGGCAGCCATCGACGATGCCGACCCAATAAAAAAACGGCCTTTCTCAAGGCCGTTTTTAGAATGAATGAGCCGCCTCATGGCATTTCTGGCAACTCCTGAGGGCGCAGATCGAACACCAGCACCTCGGCATCGACACCGTTGCTCAGGTTGAGCACTTGTTCCTCACGAACCCGCACGCCGTCGCCTTCCTGCAACGTCTGGCCATTGAGTTCGACGCTGCCGCGCGCAACGTGCACGTAGGCGTAACGATTGGCCGGCAGTTCCAGCGTGGCTGTTTCCTCGCCGTCGAATAACCCGGCATAGACCCGCGCATCCTGGCGGACTTTCAAGGAACCATGGCTGCCGTCCGGCGAGATGATCAATTGCAGGCGGCCACGTTTTTTCTGCGCGCTGAAGTGCTCCTGCTGATAGCGTGGTTTGGCGCCGCTGACGTCCGGCACGATCCAGATTTGCAGGAAGTGCACCGGTTTGGTGGCCGAGTGGTTGAACTCGCTGTGCGCCACGCCGCTGCCGGCGCTCATCAATTGCACATCGCCGGGACGGATCACCGAGCCAGTGCCGAGGGTGTCCTTGTGTTCCAGCGCGCCTTCGAGCACGTAGGAGAAGATCTCCATGTCGCGGTGCGGGTGTTGCCCAAACCCTTTGCCGGCGGCGACACGGTCATCATTGATCACCAGCAGATCGGAAAAACCCTGTTCACGCGGGTTGCGGTAGCTGGCGAAAGAGAACGTATGAAACGACTTCAACCAGCCGTGATTGGCGAGGCCGCGATCGGAGGCTTTGCGAAGAGTCAGCATGATGAAATCTCCTGGCGGGACGTGAATTCGTCCGAGTGAGGAGAAGGTTACTGGTTACCCGTCGAGGCAATAAGTAGATGGAAACTGAAACACTGTCCTGCTCAGGTTGACAGTTTTGCGTTATGGTTCACGCATTGTTTTGCGCTGATCACGCCACCCTTGGCCATAATGCCCTGTTGCAGCGTGCGTATTAACCTCTGAAACGTGTGATACCCCCATGAAAACCGTGGCAATGGTGCTCTTCCCTGACTTTCTGATGCTCGACATGGCGGGGCCACTCGAGGTGTTTTCAGTCGCCAACCGTTATCTGAAGCCTGATTTGCATTATCAACTGACCACTGTAGGAACGGAGCGCGGGCTGCTGAGGGCGTCCAATGGCGTTCAGGTTCAGGCCGATCTTCATATTGACGAAGCGGCCGAACGCTATGATTTGCTCTTGGTGCCGGGCGGCCCGGGCGCCTACAACCAGAGATTTGCGCAATTGTTCGCCTGGTTAAAGGCGGCGGTCCCGCGTGCCGAACGCTACGGTTCGATATGCACCGGCGCTTTCATCCTCGGCCATGCCTGTCTGCTTGACGGCTATCGCGTCACTACTCACTGGAATTACACCGAGCGGCTGATCGAGGCCTTTCCGAAAGCCACGGTGACCACCGACCAAATCTACGTCGAGGATCGCAACCTGATCACCTCGGGTGGCGTGACGGCCGGCATCGATCTGGCGCTGGCCGTGGTCGCCCGGGATCACGGCAAGAAAATCGCGCAGGATGTGGCCAAGGTATTGCTGGTGGTCATGAAGCGCCAGGGCGGACAAGCGCAGTTCAGCCCTTTGATGGCGGCGGTCTCCCCTCAGGAAACGCCTATTACCCGCGCGCAGAATTACGTGCTTGAACACCTTGAAGAGGCCTTTACTGTCGAGCGTATGGCGCGACTGGCGAACATGAGTGCGCGGCACTTCGCCCGATTGTTCAACCGCGACGTCAAGATGACGCCGATGGAATTTCTGCAGAATGCCCGTATCGATTGTGCGAGAAACCTTTTGGAAACCACGGACCTGCCGTTGAAATCAGTCGCCTTTAAAAGCGGCTTTGGCAGTGTCCGACACATGCGTTCACTCTTTGCCGAAAAACTCGGTCTGACCCCTGCGCAATACCGCGAACAGTTCAGTTAGAGCGGTTGTGTCCGTCTGACGTCGCCGGATGTCCGTGCTGCGCCCGCCGTACCGGTTGTATCGTCACGCGGGCGTGCCAAGATGCTTGGCATGAATAATCACCACGACTTCAACCCGGGACCGGTGCTGCGTTTTGGTCCCTACGCCTTCCATGTGCGCCAACGCTTGATTCTCGAAGGAGAGCAGCCGCTGCGTATGGGCGGGCGCGCCATGGATATTCTTCAGGCGCTGGTCGAGCGTGCGGGAGAAGTCGTGAGCAAAGAGCATTTGATCGCGCAAGTGTGGCCGACGTCGGTGGTCGAAGAGATCAATTTGCGTGTGCACATCGCAGCGTTGCGCCGCGCACTCGGCGATGGCGCCAATGGTCAGCGCTATATCGCGCATGTGCCGCAACGTGGCTACAGCTTTGTTGCCCCGGTGGTGCAGGGCGACAGCGATGCGCGGCTCGTGGTCAGTCCCCGGCACAATCTTCCGGCACGACTGACACCTGTCAGCGGGCGCGACGCTGTTGTCGGTCGTCTGGTGCGACAGATGCCTGTGTGCCGTTTGATGACCATCACGGGGGCGCCGGGTGTCGGCAAAACCACCGTGGCACTGCGTGTGGCGGAATTGTTACTGCAGTGCTTTCGTGATGGCGCGTGGTGGGTCGACCTTGCCGACCTCGAAGAGGGCGCGCCGCTGCTGGAACATCTGTTGCACGTCCTCAAGACAGACTTTTCAGCGCTGATCGGTCGCCACGCCTTGGTGGTGCTGGATAACTGTGATCACCATCGCGCTGCCTGTGCGGTATTGGTCGAAACCCTGCTGCAAGCCGCGCCTCGTCTGACGGTCCTGGCCACCAGCCGGGAAGCCTTGGGCGTTGAATCGGAAACCATTCATTTCATTCCGCTGTTGGCGATACCCAAGCGCTCGGCACTGCAAACTGTCGAAGAAGCAATGGGCTGTCCGGCGGTGCAGTTGTTCGTCAGTCGCGCACGGGCGCGGCAACATGGTTTCAGTTTGCGCGAACAGGATTTGCCTGGCGTGCGCGAGATCTGTCGTCAGCTGGACGGTTTGCCGTTGGCGATCGAACTGGCGGCGTCGCAGATAGATGCGTTGGGCTTGGTCGGCTTACAGGCGCAGGTTGAAAACGGTCTGCAGTTGCTTGGCCAAGGCCGGCGCACCGCGGTACCGCGCCATCAGTCGATGGCTGCCGCCATCGATTGGAGCTATCAGTACCTGACGGAAATCGAACAGCGTGTGCTGCTGCGTCTGTCGGTGTTCAGCATGGGGTTTACGGTGGAGGCCGCACTGAGTGTGATCAGTTGCCCCAATCTGTCCGGCTCCAGGCTGACCGCGGTCATCGAGGGGTTGGCGCGCAAATCCTTGATTATCGAGGAGCCCAACCGTTCAACGGTCCGCTACTGGATGCTCAACACCCTGCGCCGCTATGCGCGTGATCAGCTCGGGCGCAGCGACGAAAGGCTTGACCTCGAGCATCGCCATGCGCGCTATCTCAGTCGTACGCGCAGCGCTTCAGGCCGGGCACTGGTCGCGCAGGCTGTCGAGTAACAGGCGTCCCTTGCGCAAGTCAGGAGTGGCATAGCCTTCAGTGAAGCGCTGGTAGATCGGGCTGAGCAAATCCAGCGCTTCACGGTGGCGGGACTGGCGTTGCCATAACTGAGCGAGGTCTGTGGCGCTGCGTAATTCCCATGCCAGTGCCCCTTGGGTTTTGGCGATGGCCAAGGCTTGCTGCAGGGTTTGTTCGGCGTCCCGGGTTTGGGCGTTTTCTGCGAGGGTCTCTTCGCGAAGGGGCTTTTGGGTGCCCTTCAGTAATGCAGTCGCCCGAGCCCGTAAAATTTCCGCCGCACTCCATCCCGCATCGCCGTTGCGCGCTCGCGCCACCAGTGCATCGTCGACAAAACGTTCATCCAGCGTAACCATGACTTCGCTGATCAAACCGCTGCTTCGGGCTGACACCGGCGCGGCATTGTCGGGGTCGATCACCTGCGCATAGTGCCGGCCCCAGGTGTTGAACAGCTGCACGGAATGCTTCTGCGATTGTTCCAGCAGCAACTGCAGCAAGGCGCGGGCGTTCTGCCGGTCGCCGTTGTAATGGGCGATCAGACAACTGGCCAGCGCCAGGGTGTAGCAGATCGATGTGCCGTGGTTGATCTGCACGGCGATGTCCAGCGCCTGCCGTGCCGCGCGCCAGGCCTGCTCGGGCAGACCCTGTAGCCATAACACCCGTGCCAAAACCGTCAGCGAGGCGACGCTCTGGTCATATTGCACACCAAAACCGTGAGTGAACCGATTGAGGTGGCCGCTGTGAGCCATGCGCTGCAGCACTTGCTCGGCATGCACACGTGCCTGCGGTTGATCGCCGGCATAATGCAAGGCCAGTACGCGCAACCGATGCGTGCTGAGTGACAGCAGCGGCTCGCCATGCAGGCCGATGCGATCGAATTGCTCACTCTGGGCCAGCGCCATGCGGTAATGCCCGCAGCTCAGATTGACTGCCATGTGCCCCGATATTGCACGGAGTTGGCCAGCCAGATCGCCGTGTTTCTCGGCCAATTGGCAGGCGTCGGCGAAGGCCTGGATGGTGTGTGGCGTGCCGCCCCACGTGTGATAGCTGGCACTGCCGAGCGCCAGTTTCAACGCGATTTGCAGGCGAGGGCAGGGCTCTGCTGTTTCCTCTAGCAGACTCAGCGCCCGGCGGACATAACGGCTGTAATCGCGCAGCAATGACAGTTCTTGCCACAGCGGCGCCGACGCTGCCGCCAGTTCAATGCCCAGTTCATCCGGTCCCGGTCCGTTGAGGCTCCAGTCCAGCGCCGCGCGCAAATCCTCCAACACCCGGGCGTAACGCTCCATCCACAGAACCGTCGGGGTGTTGTCCCAATCCGACTGCGCCTGCAACATCAGTGTCAGGCAGCGCTCCGCGTGGCGTTGCCGGGTTTCGCCGAGCTCGGCGGCCTGTTCGAGTTTTTCCAGCGAGTAGTGGCGTGTGGTGTCGAGCAAGCGGTAAAACACATCTTCATCGCCCACCTCTACGCAGAGCAGGGATTTTGCCACCAGTTGAGTGACGGCGGTAAACACCGCGCCGGGCTCAATCTGCTGACCGATAACCACGGCCGCCGCCGAGGCGAGGGTAAAGCTGCCTCGAAAAATCCCCAATCGGCGCAGGCAGGTTTGCTCGCAGTCGTTGAGAAGATTGAAGCTCCAGTCCATGGTCGCGCGCAGGGTCAGATGGCGCTCGGCGCTGCTGTGTTGTCCGGCTGACAGCGGTGGCAAACCCTCGCGCAGATGCTTGAGCAAGCCATCGATGCCCAACGCGCTGACTTGCGCGGCGGCGAGTTCCAGTGCCAGCGGAATACCGTCCAGACGGCGGCAGATCTCGATCGCTTGCGGGAGCTGCGCAGGGCTCAGTTCAAAGTTTTCCCGGGCCGCCGTGGCTCGTTCGACAAACAGTTGCAGTGCAGCAAAGCCCAGCGCCTGCACCGGATCCATCGGAGTCGTTGTGGAGGGGCAATCGAGCGGTTCTAGGCGCTGCACAAACTCGCCTTCAGCCCGCAGGCTCTCGCGGCTGGTCGCGAGGATATGTACCTCAGGTGCTGCACGCAGGATCTGCTCGCTGAGCGACGCGACCGCGTCGATCAGGTGCTCGCAGTTGTCGATGAGCAGCAACATCTGCCGCTCCCGCAGACCATTGATCAGATAAGTCTGCGCATCGGCGTCGGGCGCGGACAGGTCGAGCAGCGTGGCCAGATGCGAGCCGATCAGCGCCGGATCGGCGATGGGCGCCAGATCCACCAGACGGATGCCGTCGCGATACTGGCCGATCAGTTGCTCGGCAACGCGCAGGGCCACGGTGGTCTTGCCGATGCCGCCAGGGCCGATGAGGGTGATGCAGCGTCGGCGCGGCAATTGCGCAATCAAGTGATCGACCACTGGCTGGCGACCGATCATCCGCGTGCGGCGCAGCGGCAGGTTGTGTCCTGCGACGGCGACGGCGGGCTTTTGTTCGATGCTGTCGAGCACAACCGGTGCCACAAAACTGTAGCCGCGCTGCGCCACGGTGACGATGTAGCGCTGGCCATTCTGCCCGTCGCCAAGCGCCTTGCGCAGCGCCGCCATGTGCACGCGCAAGTTGATGTCTTCGACAACACTGTCCGGCCAGACCCCGGCCATCAATTGTTGTTTGCTCACCACTTCGCCGGCGTGGGCCAGCAAAATCAGGAGGATGTCCATCGCCCGCCGTCCCAGGCGTAAAGGCTGTTGGCCTTCGAGTAGCAGTCGTTGCCCGGGATGAATCCGATAGGGGCCAAAAGCAATGGCCTGATTCGGGGAAAAACTCAACAGTGCGCTCCTGCGGTGCTGCGACGGACAGGGCGAATCAGTGCCTGGCGCGTGCGCAGGCCGTCTGATCCGGGGTGTCCGGGCATAATCCTCAGGTTTGAGCGTCAGTGCAACGGGTGGCGTAACGGCAGCAGTCAAAACACGGCGGGCTGCGCGGCGTTGTTTTTCAGTTTGCCCATCACGCGACAGCGCCAGGCAAACGGATTGATGCCCTCGCTGCGAGTAAACATATGGCAGAAATGCGCCTGATCGCAGAAGCCGCATTCCAGACTGATTTGCGTCAGGCTCAGGTCGGTGTGCTGGATCAACAGCTTGGCCCGGGCCAGGCGCTGCGCGCGGATCCAGTCTTGTGGCGACAGGCCGGTGCTGCACTTGAAGGCACGGGAAAAGTGGCTGCGAGACAGCGAACAGGCGCGGGCCAGTTCAGCCACCTCCAGGCTTTCACCCAGGCGATCGAGAATCAGCTGTTTGACGTAGCGTTCGCGCTGGGGACTGAGTCCGCCACTCGCGTTTTTGCGCGGTTCGCAAGCAGGGGCGAGGGCGACGGTTTGCTGTAGATAAGCCATGGCCAAGGTCCGTGTCGGTGGGGAAGGCACGGTCGGCGCATTCCCTCAGGTCAAGAAAACAACGCTGCGCAGAGGCTTTTATTGTTGGGCGAGGGCGTGAAGCTGACGAGTTAATCGTTGTTAATTCCATCGCCGGGGCCTGAACTCAGCACATCCCTGCAAGTCTGCACCCGGCGCTTTGCGCGACGATGACGACAAAGCGGGGGCCGCCGTCGGCCAGGTTCAAAGGGGAATTGGATGAAAGGCATGGTTAAGGCAGCGACGACCCTTGCGGTCATGGTTGTAACGGCAGGCGCAATGGCGCAGGCGCCGCAGGTGGGCACCCAGGCGCCAGGTTATTTCCGTCTGGCCGTGGGCGATTACGAAGTCACCGCGTTGTTCGATGGTTACAACGACCTGTCACCGAAGCTGCTGCAGGGCATGAGCCAGAGCCAGATTCGCGCGCTGCTCGCACGCCGTTCGATTGAGACCCCGGGCGTACAGACTGCCTTCAACGCCTTTCTGGTCAATACCGGCAAACAACTGATTCTGGTCGATACCGGCGCGGGGCAGTGCATCGGCGTCACCGCCGGACAACTCTCGGCCAACATGCGGGCGGCCGGTTACAAGCCTGAGCAGGTCGATACGGTTCTGCTCACGCACCTGCATCTGGATCATGTCTGTGGACTGGTCGACGCAGAAAAGAAGCCGCTGTTCGCCAATGCCACCGTTTATGCCGCCAGGGCCGAGGCTGATTATTGGCTTGATCCGGCAGCGCTGGCCAAGGCTCCGGCAGGCGCCAAAGAGTTCTTCAAGATTGCTCAGGATTCCACGGCGCCCTACGTTGCCGCCGGCCGCTTCAAGACTTTTGCAGCCGGAGAGTCGCCGTTGCCGGGTCTGGTCGAAGCAACCCTCGAAGCGGGTCACACGCCGGGCAGCACCACTTACCGGTTCGCCTCGCAGAGCCAGAGCATCGTGTTCATGGGCGATCTGGTGCATAACCTGGCCGTGCAGTTCCTGCACCCGGAGGTGTCGATCGGCTTCGACGTCAACAGCCAGCAAGCGATCAACAGTCGTCAGGCAGTGTTCAGTGCAGCCGCGGCGAGCAAGACCTGGGTAACGGCGGCGCATCTGCCGTTTCCGGGCATCGGTCACATCGCTGCTGAAGGCAAGCATTTCCAGTGGGTACCGGTGGAGTACGGCCCCTATAAACGCGGGGCGAAAGTGCCGTTGATCGAGTAAAGTGACCCGCGTCCCCCCGAAAAAAGCGGCTGACACCGATAAGGAAACCATGCCCATGAACCGTAACGATCTGCGCCGCGTCGACATGAACCTGCTGGTGATATTCGAAGCGCTGATGTTCGAAAAGAACCTGACCCGCGTCGCGGAAAAACTGTTCATGGGCCAGCCTGCGGTCAGTGCGGCACTGGGGCGTTTGCGTGATCTGTTCGACGATCCATTGCTGCTGCGCAACGGTCGCGGCATGGAGCCGACGGCGCGGGCCCTGGCGATTCTCAAGGAGCTGCAGCCGGCGATGGACGTGATTTCCGGTGCGGTCAGCCGGGCCAAGGAGTTCGAACCGGCGAGCAGTTGCGACGTGTTCCGCATCGGTCTGTCGGACGACGCCGAGTTTGGCCTGTTTCCGCCGCTGTTGCGGCAGCTTCAGCAAGAGGCGCCGGGGATTGTCGTGGTGGTGCGCCGCGCCAATTATCTGCTGATGCCGGCGCTGTTGGCCTCGGGGGAAATCTCGGTGGGTGTCAGCTACACCACTGACCTGCCGGCCAACGCCAAGCGCAAAAAGTTGCGCGACATTCCTTGCAAAGTCCTGCGCGGCGATGATCGTCCGGGTCCGCTGACGCTGGACGAATATTGCGCGCGTCCGCATGCGATGGTGTCGTTTTCCGGCGACCTGAGCGGCAATATCGACCTGGATCTGGCCAAGATCGGCCGCTGCCGCCGCGTGGTGCTCGGTGTGCCGCAGTTCAGCGGTTTGCGCGCCTTGCTCGCCGGCACCGAGATGATTGCCACCGTGCCAGACTACGCCGCCTGTGCCCTGGTGGAGGGCTGCGCCCTGCGCGCCGAAGATCCGCCATTTCCGATCGATGCCGCGCAATTGTCGATGGCCTGGAGCGGGGTGCATGACAACGATCCGGCAGAGAAATGGCTGCGCTCGCGGATCAGCCAGTTCATGGCGGCGCCGCTGGATATTCCGGCGATTTGAATTCTCGCGCCGATCTCAGTACGCATCAATACCCTGTGGGAGCGAGCCTGCTCGCGAAAGCGGAGTGTCAGTCGCAGGATTTATCAACTGATCCGCCGCCTTCGCGAGCAGGCTCGCTCCCACATTGTTTGTAGCTGAGAGCAGACCGGCGGTGTCTTGAAAATCAACTAAGCACACCCATCCAATTTCTCCCGCCCCTGTCTTGGCATCATTCCTGTCAATGACATTCAAAGGGTTCGGTCATGATGGTTTCGAGGGATGAACAGGCGCGCGACATCGGGTTGCTGTTCCTGCGGGTCAGTGGCGGGTTGTTTCTGTTGTGGGTGCACGGCTTGCCCAAGCTGCTGGATTTCACGGCGCAACTGCAACTGATCGAAGACCCGTTTCACCTCGGTGCCCATCTGACCCTGGTCCTGGCGATCTTCGCCGAAGTCCTCTGCCCGATCTTGATCGTTGCCGGCGTGCTGGCGCGATTGGCCTGCTTGCCTATTCTCTTTGTGCTGCTGGTCGCGTTGCTGGTCGTGCATCCGCAATGGAGTGTGGCCGAAGGGCAGTTCGGCTGGTTGCTGTTAATCCTCTTCACCACTGTGTTTATCGCCGGGCCCGGACGGCTGGCGGTTTCTGTTCGTTTGCCCGGAGTGCTGCGTTATGCCTGAAGTCTGTGATCCACAAGCACCGGGGGCCGATGAGACTGTCACGTTAATCATCAAGCACTCGGTCAAGGCCGGTTTCGAGTCGGCGTATGAAGCGTGGTTGCGCAACATCGTGCGCGTGGCCGGGCAACGCGAGGGGCATCTGGGAGTAGACGTTGTGCGCGGCAAGCGTGGGCGTCTGGATTTTTACACGTGCGTGCTGCGCTTCAGCTCCACCGAAGCGATGCAAGGCTGGCTGGAGTCGTCCGAGCGCCGGACACTGGTAGCCGAAGCCGCGCCGATGCTGGCGGACGGTGATCAGACCGAAGTCGCGCCCATCAACGAGTTCTGGTTTACGCCACTGGCCGACGCCGCTTCGCCGCCGCCGCGCTGGAAGCAGGCTGTGGTCACGCTGCTGGTGATTCTGCCGCACACCTTGCTCGTGCCATTGATCTGGGGCCCGCTGCTGGCGCTGCATCCGCTCCTTTCCAATTACGTGGTTGCCACGTTCCTGATCACCCTGACCATCGTCCTGTCGGTGGTGTACGTGGTCATGCCGCCGGTGACCCGTCTGTTTACTCCGTGGCTGGAAGCCAGCCAGGCCCATGAACACCTTGATTCCCAAGAAACCTCGCCGCGTTAAGCGTGGGGTTTGCTTCTTTTTTCTTTGCTTGAGGAACTGCGATGAACGCCGATCTGATTTTATTCAATGGCCAATTTCATACCGTAGACCGTGAAAAACCGCTGGCCAGTGCCGTGGCGATCAAGGACGGCCGCTTCGTCGCCGTCGGTAACGATGCCGAGGCCATGGCCCTCAAAGGCAGCGCCACGCAGATCGTCGACATGAAGGGCCGCTGCGTCATTCCCGGCCTCAATGACTCGCACCTGCACCTGATTCGCGGCGGTTTGAACTACAACCTCGAACTGCGTTGGGAAGGGGTTCCGTCGCTGGCAGACGCGCTGCGCATGCTCAAGGATCAGGCTGACCGTACGCCGACCCCGCAATGGGTGCGCGTAGTGGGCGGCTGGAACGAGTTCCAGTTCGCCGAAAAACGCATGCCGACCCTGGAAGAAATCAACCAGGCCGCGCCGGACACCCCGGTGTTCATCCTGCACCTGTATGACCGTGCGCTGCTCAACCGCGCCGCCCTGCGCGTGGCCGGTTACACCCGCGACACGCCAAACCCGCCGGGTGGCGAGATTGTTCGCGACGCCAACGGCAACCCGACCGGCATGCTGGTCGCGCGTCCGAACGCGATGATTCTGTACTCGACGCTGGCCAAGGGGCCGAAGCTGCCGCTGGAGTATCAGGTCAACTCGACGCGCCAGTTCATGCGTGAGCTCAACCGCCTCGGCCTGACCAGTGCGATCGACGCCGGCGGTGGTTTCCAGAACTATCCGGACGATTACCAAGTGATCGAGCAACTGGCCAAAGACAACCAGTTGACCGTGCGCATCGCCTACAACCTGTTCACCCAGAAACCAAAAGAAGAGCTGAGCGATTTCCAGAACTGGACCGGCAGCGTCAAGTTGCATCAGGGCGATGACTTCCTGCGCCACAACGGCGCCGGCGAGATGCTGGTGTTCTCTGCCGCCGACTTCGAAGACTTCCTCGAACCGCGTCCGGACCTGCCGCAAACCATGGAACAAGAGCTGGAGCCGGTGGTGCGCCACCTGGTCGAGCAGCGCTGGCCGTTCCGTCTGCACGCCACTTACAACGAATCGATCAGCCGCATGCTCGACGTGTTCGAGAAGGTCAACCGCGACATTCCGTTCAACGGCCTGCCGTGGTTCTTCGACCATGCCGAAACCATCACCCCGCAAAACATCGAGCGGGTGAGAGCGCTGGGCGGCGGCATCGCGATTCAGGATCGCATGGCGTTCCAGGGCGAATACTTTGTCGATCGCTACGGCAAGCAAGCCGCCGAAGCCACGCCGCCGATCAAGCGCATGCTCGCCGAAGGCGTGCCGGTTGGCGCGGGTACCGATGCGACACGCGTTTCGAGCTACAACCCGTGGACTTCGCTGTACTGGATGGTCAGCGGTCGCACCGTCGGCGGTCTGGCGCTGTATGAAGAAGGCTTGCCGCGCAGCACGGCGCTGGAGCTGTTCACCCACGGCAGCGCCTGGTTCTCTTCCGAGCAAGGCAAAAAAGGCCAGATTCGCGTCGGGCAACTGGCGGACCTTGCGGCACTGAGCGCGGATTTCTTCAGCGTCGAAGAAGAAGCGATCAAATGGATCGAGTCGGTCATGACGGTCGTGGGCGGCAAGATCGTTTACGCCGCCGGCGACTTCGAAGACCTCGGCCCGCGCTCGATTCCGGTGCTGCCGGACTGGTCGCCGGTGGTGAAGGTGCCGGGTCACTGGCGTCCAAACTCGCCACTGCAGGCGCAGGTTCACCAGTGCAGCGGACCGTGCGCCGTGCACACTCACAGTCATGAAAAAGCGCGGATGTCGAACGCGCCGGTCAGCGACTTCGCCGGTTTCTGGGGCGCGTTCGGCTGTTCCTGCTTCGCATTCTGAATTCAAAAAAAGCGCCGGCCATCAAGGGCGGCGCTTCACGCAACAACCATCCACCCAGGAGTTTTGCCATGAGCGTTCCTTATAAGCGTTTGAACAAAGATGATGCCGTCGTGCTGCTGGTCGACCACCAGACCGGTCTGATCTCGCTGGTGCAGGATTTCTCGCCGAACGAGTTCAAGAACAACGTGCTGGCACTGGGCGACATCGCCAAGTTCTTTAAGCTGCCGACCATTCTGACCACCAGTTTCGACGCCGGTCCCAACGGCCCGATCGTCCCTGAGCTGCTGGAGCAGTTCCCGGACGCACCTTTCATTCAGCGTCCAGGCCAGATCAATGCCTGGGACAACGAAGACTTCGTCAAAGCGATCAAGGCCACCGGCCGCAAGCAACTGATCATCGCAGGCGTAGTGACTGACGTGTGCGTGGCGTTCCCGACCCTGTCGGCGATTGCTGAAGGCTTCGAAGTGTTCGTGGTGACCGACTCGTCCGGTACCTTCAACACCACTGTGCAGCAAGCGGCGTGGGCGCGGATGTCGGCGGCCGGTGCGCACCTGATGAACTGGTTCGCCGTGGCTTGCGAGCTGCAAGGCGACTGGCGCAACGATATGGAAGGCCTGGCGCATCTGCTGTCGGAACGCCTGCCTAACTACCGCAACCTGATCAACAGCTATACCAAGTTCACTGCCAAGTAATTACGTTTGGATTGAAAAGCCCCTCACCCTAACCCTCTCCCAGAGGGAGAGGGAACTGACCGAGGGGCTCTTTAGGGATACGCCGACGTGAGATACCGAGGCGATCTCCATTCTTGAAGCACATGGAAATCGGCTCCCTTTCTGAGGGGGGGAGGCTTTTGATCTTCAAACTCTCAAATCAACGCTTCTGCAACCACCCCAGAAACCCTCCTTTTTTCACCGCCACCGGTTTGGCCATCAACGCGAGGCGACTGTTCTGCTGACGCACCGCCTGCAACTTGTTCAAGGCCCGGCCCACCTCGCTGCGCTTCTCCATGCACTCACGGGTCACCTGCTTGTCGAGGCGGTAGACGATGCTCGACGTCAGCGCCGTGAACGTCGCCTGCGACGGCGTGTCAGCGAGAATGCTTTGCTCACCCATGAGTTCGCTCGGCCCCATGCGCCCGGCCTCGGTCTGTCCGTTACCGTCCGGCACCGTCGCGCTGACCACGCCCGTGGCAATCACGAACAGGCTGTCCGGCACTTCGTCCAGATCCAGCACCACCTGACCCGCTGTGTATTGCTGCGCGACCATCGACTCGGCGAGGCGATCGCGTTCGTCGCTGCTCAGCGAGCGGAAGATTTTCACCTCGTCCAGCAACGCACGGGCGCGGCTCGAGGGTTCGATCACACCGTCGGGATGTCGCGAAATGCCTGCCGCTTCGAGATGCCGGTGGGCGAGGTCGAACAGCTGATTACGCACTTCGCTTTTCTTGCCCAGCTCGGCGATGAAACCGCTGGCAACGTACTCGGACATGGTTTCGCCGGCCTCCTTGAGCACCGCTTTTGGCGCAGGGCTGAGCAGCAGCGAACTGCTTCCCTGCAAGGTGCGATCGAGCGCATCGAGCACCCGACGCGGACGGATGTGGTTCGGCACTTGGATGCTGATCGACACGCCGTGCATATTGCTCGGGCGGCTGAGGTTGACGATCTTCGCCTTGGCCGCCACCGAGTTCGGGACAACGGCCATGGTGCCGGCGCTGGTCAGCAGGTGCGTGGCGCGCCAGTCGATATCGAAGACCTTGCCTTCGACGCCATCGATCATCACCAGATCGTCCACCTGATACGGCTTGGTGGTGTTGAGCACGATGCCCGAAAATACATCGGCCAAGGTGCTTTGCAGTGCCAGACCGACAACGATGGCGACCACACCCGAGGTCGCCAGCAAGCCCTTCACCGGCAGTTCCAGCACGTAGCCCGCCGCCGCAACAATCGCGACCAGAAACACCAGTGCACCGATCACGTCCTGCAGCAAGCGACCGCTGTGACCGATGCGACGCATCAGCGCCAGGCCAATTACCTCGGTCAACACTCGTGCCGCGTACAGCCACCAGAGAATCCCCAGCGCCGTCGCGCCCAGTTGCGCCACGCGATCATCGGCGAACAGCGGTGCCTGCAGGGGGCTGACGCCGGCGTTGATCACCAGCGCGCTAAAGGCCAGAAACAGCGCCAGGCGCACGCCGACGCGTGGCGCGCGGTGCTTGAAGGGCGCGTAGTGCCAGAGTGCAGCGTCGAGCAGCAACAGCACGGCGCTCCAGGACAGCAGGTGGGTGAGGAAAAAGGACATGACATTCTCCGGCGTTGCATAGGCATCGGTGGGGGGCATTTGTGGCGAGGGAGCTTGCTCCCGCCGGGTTGCGCAGCAGCCCCAAAATCATCCATGCAGCGAAGATTTTGTGAGTGCTGCGCCCTCAAGCGGGAGCAAGCTCCCTCGCCACAAGGTGTCGCCTCAGTTCAGGTGAGATTTCAGTTCGGCCGCCGCCTGACGTACCGCCGCTTTCACTTCCGGAATCTGACTCAGCGGATTGAGCAGACCGAAGTCGTGAATCATTCCGTTGTAACGCACCGAGGTCACCGGTACGCCGGCCGCGTCGAGATGCCGGGCGTAGCCTTCGCCTTCGTCTCGCAGCACATCGAACTCGGCGGTCTGCACCAGCGCAGCGGGCAGGCCCTTGAGCTGTTCGGTGCTGGCGTTGAGTGGCGAGGCGTGGATCTGCGCACGCTCGGCCGGGTTGCTGGTGTAGTTGTCCCAGAACCACTGCATCATGCCTTTGGTGAGGAAATGGCCCTCGGCAAATTGCTGGTACGAGCCGTCGTCGAACTGTGCGCTGGTCACCGGCCACATCAACAGCTGGAAGCGCAGGGCAGGGGTTTTCTGTTCCTTGGCCATCAACGCCACGACCGCCGCCATGTTGCCGCCGACGCTGTTGCCGGCCACGGCCAGACGCTTGCCGTCGACACCGATGTCCTTGCCGTGATCGGCGACCCATTTGGTCGCGGCGTACGCCTGGTTGATCGCGGTCGGGTACTGCGCTTCCGGCGATGGCGTGTAATCCACATACACCGCAACGGCCCCGGAGCCGACCACCAGATCACGGATCAGGCGCTGGTGCGTCGGGAAGTCACCCAGCACCCAGCCGCCCCCGTGGAAGAACATGAACGCGGGCAACTCGCCCTTGACCCTGGCCGGGCGTACGACTTTCAGGTTGATGATCTGGCCGTCGACCTTGATCACTTTGTCGCTGACTTCCACGCCAGACAAGTCCACCTTCACCGAAGCCTGCGCGCCGGTCAGCACCGCACGGGCGTCTTTCGGGCTCAGTTGCTCCAGCGGCCGGCCACCGCCAGCAGCGAGGGCATTGAGGAAGGCCTGGGTGTTGTGCTCCACGCCCGGGCTGCCAGCGGCAAAGGCGCTGCTGACAGGAAGGGCGAGGAGGGATGCGGCGAGGGTTTTCTTGATGCTCATGTTCAATTCCATTTTTGAATGTGTGATGTAGGGGCTGCCGAAGGCTCGGGCCGCGATCGGACGATCTGATCGTTCCCATGCTCTGCGTGGGAATGCAGCAGGGGACGCTCCGCGTGCCAACGATCAGATGGCTGCCTTCGGCAGCTCCTTGTGTTCAGGGTTGTTTTCAAACCGTGAGCACAGATTAATAGGCTGCTGAAAAGTGAAAAAGCGGCTATAAAGCGTTTAACTGTCCACCAGAGAGTGACAATGAACCCGTTCGAAGACATGCGTATTTTTTGCCAGGTCATGGACTCCGGCAGCTTCACCGCCGCGGCCGATCAGTTGGGTCTGTCCAAGCAGTTCGTCAGCCGTCGCTTGATGCAACTGGAAGAGCGCCTCGGCGTGCGCTTGTTGAATCGCTCGACGCGCCGGCTCGACGTCACGCCGCTGGGGCAGAGTTACTACGAGTCGGCGCTGCGCTTGCTTGGCGAGGTGGAACAGGTCGAGCAAGGCATTGCCGGCGAGACCGCCGAGCCACGCGGCACGATTCGCCTGAGCGCGCCGCTGTCGTTTGCCGTCGCGCATCTGGGCTGCCTGTTGCCGTTGTTCCTGCAGCGTTATCGCGAGGTCACGGTTGAAGTGGATTTGAGCGACCGTCCGGTCGATCTGCTCGGCGAGGGTTACGACCTGGCTCTGCGCATCGGCGTGCTGGAAGACTCAACGCTGATCGCCCGCCGCATCGCCAGCATCGAACGGGTCTACTGCGCCAGCCCGGCCTACCTTGCCGAACGCGGCACGCCGCTCAAGCCCGACGACCTGCACAGCCACGAGTGCCTGCCTTATGGCCACGGCCGCTCGGTGCAGTGGCGCTTCAACGAAGGGCCGGGCAAACCGGTGTTGATCAACGTCACCGGGCGCATGCGCGTGAACAACGGCGAGCTGCTGCGGGACGCGGCGGTGCAGGGCTTGGGGATTACTTATCTGCCGACGTTCATTGTCGGCGCAGCGCTGAAAGACGGGCGGCTTGTGCCGGTGCTCGATGACCTGCGCCCTGAACCACTGACCTTGTCGGCGGTTTATCCGCAGCATCGTCAGGCTTCAAGGCCGGTGCAGGCATTGGTCGAGTTTCTGCGTGAACGGCTTAACCAGAGCCACGTGGATCTTTGATAGCGTGGCTCCCAAGAAAGATCGTGTAATCGATCGATATCAAGTGATAGAACATTACACCGTTCTTCGCCTGCTTTGACCTCATGGATATTCCTGTCGTGTATGCAGAACGCCCAGAATCTCGATTTGATCCGTCACCTCATAGATCACAAGATAATTCGGGTGCACAACGATCTCCCGCGTGCCTGGAGATCGACCTTTACGATAGAGATGGGGATGAACAGGAAGGGCGGTTGTGGCGTCTTTAATTGATTTCGAGAGACTCGCTGCAGCTGCAAAATTTCTCTCCCCAATGTATCTGAGTATGTTCGACAGATCGGCCTTGGCTTCGGGCCGCCATTTAATCTGCATCGGCCTTTTTTCGCATTGATTCGATCAAGGCATGCATTTGCTCCATCACGTCTTCATGCGCGATGCTCGGACGCGGGTCATCCCTGGATGCCTGCACCTTGGCTCGCAACCAACGGTCATAGCTGGCGGTCTGCTCATCGGTTTCAAGCGCTGAATCTACGGGGAAGATTTTGCTGTCCATAGTGCCTCCGGGATCAATGCCTGGCAGTCTATTCGGTACAGTGATTGCTGTCGTCGTTGTCTGGATGAATTGCACGTTGTCGAACTCCGCTGATAACAGGTTGTTCTGACAAATCCTAGACTGAGCGCTTCCGACGGCCAACCGTCAGAAGGTGTAGGAAAACGTTCATGTTTACCAAAACGCCTTCCTTTTTCTGTAGGACTCACTTGGTCTGACTGATGCTATGCCCGGTGCGCTTACAACATCGCAACAATCGCAAACGCCCGTCTGCTCTAAACTCACTCCGCTCAATCAAGAACCTCATCCGGAGTGCGCCATGGAAGTGCCCAACCCTCAAACCGCCATCGAGAGCAATCGACAGGCGTGGAACGATTCCGCCCGCCATCATCAGGAGTCGCCAGACTGGCAGGCATTGCTCAACGACGTCGCGCAGGCGGATTTTTCCTGCATCGACGACACCTTGCGCGCTGTGTTGGAGGTTGACGGTAAAGACGTGATTCAACTGGGCTGCAACAACGGCCGGGAAAGCCTGTCGCTGTTCGCGCTTGGTGCGCGCAGTGTGGTCGGTGTTGATCAATCCGCAGCCTTTCTCGAACAGGCCCGCGAGCTGAACCGCCGCTCACCGTACGACGCCGAATTCATCGAAAGCGATATCCATCATTTGCCCGCTTCATTGCACAACCGCTTCGATGTCGCGCTGATCACCATTGGCGTGCTCAACTGGATGCCCGACATCGGCGAATTCTTGCGCCATGTCGCGCGGGTGCTGAAGCACGGTGGGCAACTGGTGATTTACGAAACCCACCCGTTTCTGGAGATGGTCGACCCGGCAGCCGAAGATCCGTTTCGCCTCGTCAGCTCCTACTTTCGTGCCGAGCCGTTTGTGCAGGCAGAACCGATTGTTTACTCGGGCAAAGTTGAGCAGCCAGCTGCGCAATCGTATTGGTTCGTGCATACGCTGGGGGCGATTTTCAGCGGTGCGATTGCGGCGGGTTTGAACATCGCGCACTTCAATGAATATGCGCATTCGAATCGGGAAGAAGTGTATGACCGGTATATGCATCAAAAGGCGCAGATGCCAATGTGCTTTACGTTGATGGCGAGCAAGGCCTGAGGTTTATCAGTGCGGCTACAGGCCTCATCGCTGGCAAGCCAGCTCCCACAGGTTTTGGTGGCGTATGAGAATTACCCGTACGCCGCATAACCCTGTGGGAGCTGGCTTGCCAGCGATGGCGGCCCCAAAGCCGCCACATAGCTCAAGCCTGAATCAAGCCTGCGCCGTCGCCGTCACTACTGGCCTCTGCGGCGTGCGCAGTGCCTCCAGTCTTGACTCGCTGTAGCGCGT
The DNA here is from genome assembly GCF_014268505.2 of Pseudomonas khorasanensis. Taxonomy (GTDB): domain Bacteria; phylum Pseudomonadota; class Gammaproteobacteria; order Pseudomonadales; family Pseudomonadaceae; genus Aquipseudomonas; species Aquipseudomonas khorasanensis. Next base: position 27,233 of record NZ_JABWQP020000007.1, on the reverse strand, counting down.
TTCGCGGAAGAAGCGCCAGTGCCCGAACAGGTCGTAAACATGGGTGATACGCCCTTGTTCCTGATAACCCAGGCGCATATGCATCTTCAGGGCCTGGATATTGGCGTTGTCGCAGATATCCACCACCTTTTCGAAGCCTCGGGCAGCCATGACTTGCCAAAGCGCGGTCTGTGCATCGACGGTCAAGCTGCTGCCGAAATAGGGCCGGGCAATTTCGGCACCGAACTGGAAGTATTCACCGGGCTTGACCGCGAACGTGCAGCGGTAAAAGTGGCGGTCGTAATAGTCGCGAGCGCTGGCCCAGACGAACCCGACGGTGTGATCGTCCTGGTCCAGGTACATGTGCCCCGTGTGCCCTTCAGCGGCCAACTCGGCCATGGTCTGCACGCGGTCGCCAAAGTACTTGCTGAATGCCGTGGCGTTGTCCTCGGTGATGTCGACTCTGCGCAACCCTTCGCAGGGGCGCAGTTTGTTCGGGGCAATCGGGGTGACCAGGTCGCGCTCCATCCACAGCAGCTCGCGGTGCGCAAAGACGTAACGTTTCCACAGCGCGCCAAGGGTGCGGCGCAGGCCTCTCTGTTTGATGCGCAGAAGCAGTTTTTCGATGACGCTCATGATGCCCTCCGAGGCGCTAGCCCAGGTGTTGTGGATGATGTTGCCGGTTGAATTTGGGATGTGTTTGCCGGCGTCGGGTTGCCGGCACGCTGTGGACGCCATTTTTGCAGCGCCGGTTTGACGAGGTACCAAAGACGCAGGCCCAGACCCAGCAGCACGCCGCTGGGGCGCCACGAGTAGAAGCTCCAGCGCCAGTGTTCCAGTTGTCCGGTCATGCGCTCGTGCAGTTGATGACTGGAGTTCTCCAGGCTGACCCGCGACGCATCGATCCAGCGCCATTGTTCGTCCAGGCCCCAGCGAATCCATTCCTCCAGGAGCACGCGACCGCTGCCCAGGTCTGCGTGCTGCGGCAGAAATGCAAGGTTGTAGTCATACAGCCGACCCTGTTCCAGCAAGCCCAGGCGATAACTGATGCAGCGGCCGTCAAGCTCCAGCGTGACGACCCGCACCAGCCCTTGGGCGGCCAGTGCGGTGAAGGCACTTTCCATCCATTGACGACTACGTTCGGTGGCGAAAATCCCGACGCCTTCGTCACCTTTCCAGCTGACTGACTCGACTTCGCGCAGCGCCTGCAAAAGCGCAGGCATCGAAAGCGCATCGGGAGTGATTCGCCGCACCTGGGCGCCGCACGCGGCAATCCGTTTGCGCGCCCGGCGCAATTTGTAACGCGGATCGCCGGAGACTTCCTGACGGTCTGCATCGCTGATCAGATGCACCGGAACCCGGCAGCTCAGCCGGCGTTCGCCCGTCGAACTGCGGGCCATCCAGTCGGTGAGCACACTTTGCTCGCCCACCGGTTCGGTCAGCTCATTGAGCTGCAGCAGGGCGTGGGGGATACGCTGGCGGATCAGGTGTAACGCCTGTCCCATGGTTTCGGCATCCAGCAGCGACAACAGCGCCAGGCGGTCCGCCATGGGGTAACCCAAATGATGCACGGTGCGAAAGCGCAAACCGGCGAAGCGCTTTCGACCCGCTACCAGTGGCAGGCACAGGCACAGTTCGTCGCCGTCCCAGCCCAGCAAGACCACCAGGCATTGATGCTGATCGAGCGCCTGCTCTGCGGCGCACAACCAGCCGAGGTGGTTGAACGGCGTGTGGTCGGTTACGCGCAGGCGCAGTGCCTCGTACGCGTTCACCGGGAAGTCGGCAGTGCACAGGGAGGTGCGCCATTCGAATCGCATCGCCATGAGTTCAGGCCGCCGTTGCTTTGACAGATGGACGGGGCGTTTGGCGCAGTGCCGTCAGGCGCGAACCGCTGTAGTAGGTTTCGCGGTAGAAGCGCCAGCGGCCAAACAGCGTGTAGATATTCATAATCCGCCGTTGTTCGGTATAGCCCATGCGCAGATGCAGCTTGAGCGCCGGCAGGTTGGTCGAATCACAAACATCGACCACTTTGCTGCAGCCTTTCATGGCCATGGCTTTCCACATGAGCAGTTGCACATCGACTGACAATTCGGTGCCCCAGTAGGCGCGGGCCATTTCGCCACCGAATTCGAAGAACTCGCCGGGTTTCACCGGGAACCGGCAACCGTAGTAATGCCGATCAAGATAATCGCGCGGCGTGCCCCAGATAAACGCCACGGCATCGCCTTGCTCGTCGACATGCATATGCCCGGTGTGACCTTCACTGGCCAGCTCGGCCATGACGCCGACACGGTCGCCGAAGTAACGGGTGAAGGCGCTGGCGTTGTCTGCGGTGATGTCCATTACGCGCAGCGGCGGGTAGGGTTTGAGGCTGTGCGGCGGCACGGGGCTGACCAGATCCCGCTCCATCCACAACAGTTGCCGGTGGGCAAAAATGTACATTCTGCGGATCTTCGCAAAGGTCGCTCGCAGGCCTTTGCGACGGATATGTCCGCTGAGTTTTTGCAAGATATCCATGGTCTCTTCTCCTGATGAAGGTGCCACGCACAGCACGACGCTCGCACGGCAGAATGGCGGTTCATGAAGCGTTCCAGTTCAAGGCAAACAGGGTTTGCCCCGGTAATTCGAAACGCACGCGCCCGTTTTCGCAGGCAAACGGTGCTTCGCGGCTGCGATTGTCGGCGCCGAAGAAACGCAGGGCGCCGTGGTTGAGCGGGCACTTGGCGCCGCTCAGATCAACGTGTTGCAGGCGGGTGCCTTTGTTCACCCCGAGCAGTGCACGCTGCTCGTCGTTGGCCATGGCCAGCACATCGACTTCAAACGCGTCGTTGTCCAGCTGCAACACCCGTGGCAACCAGTGTTGCTGGATAAATTGCTGAGCCAGGCCGACCGGTTTGAGCTCGAAGCTGCCGTTGTCGAGTACGCTTACCATGCCCTTGGCATACGGCGGTTCGTCGGCTGCCTGAAACCAGTTGAGCATGGTCAACAAGCCATCCTGGGAGGCATTGATAACCACCGACGCCCACCACAGCGCGGCGTAATGGGTTTCCTGGTCGTAGGGGCTCAGGCTCGAGCCGCTGGACAGGTTGGTCTGGTCCAGCAACAAGGCCTTGCGCGGTTGACCCTGACTGTCGAGACCAACAAGATCAGCCGCACGACGCACGCTGTCGCGGTAGACCCGGGTCGCGAGCAGGTCACGGATCATCCACTCGTGCCAGGCCAATGCGTCGACCTGATCGGCGGATTCGCTGAGCAGCCGCCGGGCCCAATCGATGCCGCGCTTGTCCGCTGCGTTATCGGCGAACGGGCCGTTAACCAGGCGCGAACTGGCCGGCATCGCAATACGCACCCCGGCCTTGGCGTTGGCCGGATCGTTGCGTACCTGTCGAGCCATGCTGAGAAAAATCGTTCGATAGTCTTCAAAGCTTGAATAGTTGAGGTTCGGCTCGTCGGCGAAGCCGATGTAATGCGTGCCCAGACCATCCAGCGCACGCGTGCCCGCAAGCCAGGCGTCTAGGCCTCTGTTGCTTTGCACATCAGCGCGCAGATCGGCTTGGCGCCCGGTGCCGGCGAGCAGGGTGATGTCCTGGCGGATGCCGAAACGGTCTTGATAAAGCTTGCGAAACGCGTCTTCGAAATGGGCGTTTTTCGAAGTGACGTCAACGAAGCTGTAATAACTCGCCGCGCTCGGTTTCAAGGCATCCAGTGCGGCATGACTGGCTTCGGGCGGCACAAGATAGGGCAGGGCAATGCCCAGATCCGGCGTGCGACCGAGCACCTTGTCGCGCAGGGTCAATCGGGTCTGGCCCGGGTCTTCGCGCAACGGCTGCAAGTGCTGTGGATTCTGCGCAAACAGGTTGGCCGTGCCGTCGAGCCAGAATGCCGCTTTGCCGCTGCCCTGCAGGCGTAAGCGCCAGACCTGAGCACGGTCGCTGACCGGTAAGGCCACGTGATCGAATTGCCAATAGGCGCGGTACGGCTTGAGGGCCAGTGACCGTTGTTGCCCACGGTCCATGCGCTGCGCCTGCAGCGCGTTGATACCGCCGTGGAATTTGCCGTTCAGCACCGCGTGTTCCCCCGGTGCCACTTTGAAAAACAGCTCATCGCCATGACGGGTTTCGACGCTGAAATGCACCTTTGCCGGGCTGAACAGCGCCACGGTCTTATCGTCATGCTCGACGCGGTAACTGCGGAAGCTGTAGCCGGGAATCTCCAGGCGATAACTGGCAGCTCCCGGCACCAGCGGCCAGCGCTGCGAACCACGAACTTCAGTGGCCTCGATCAAGCGGTCATCTTGCAAGCGGCCCGAGCCGTCGAGCAGATAGATATGCTCTTCATTAGCCTCCGCCTGCCACGCGGGGACCCAGCGCACGGTGACCGTGTCCGGGCGATCGGTTTGCAGGTACAGACTGCCGTCGCGTATTTCGCCCCACTGCATGGGCGCCGCGAAAGCGTTCAGCGTCAAGCCGAATCCGAGCAGCAGGATCAGGCGTTTCATGCTGCTTTCCGGCGGTGCAACATCAACCACATCGGGCTGATGTCACCGGGCAGGATGAACAAGGAGTGCCAGAACGGTACGCCACTGAGTCTGCAATAGAGCACCAGCATTGCCAGGGTCACTGCCAGATAGGCAATCGAGGATGCCGCGGCTGCGCCGACGATGCCGTAGCTCGGGATCAGCAGCAGATTCAGCGCCAGGTTGAGCAGCGCCCCCACACCCATCAGCAGCGAGACGGTCGCAGGGCGATTCTTGCCGATCAGGTCCAGGCGCAGAATGCTTGCGTAGCACAGGCCCAACAGCCCCGGCAGCAACGCCAGCAGCGCCGGGTAAGCCGGTTGGTAGGCAACGCCGAACAGGGTGACGATCAGCCATTCGCCGATCAGCGCCATGGTGATGCAGGCACCGAACATCACCGTGGCGGTCAGGCGCAGCGCCAGCGGAGTGACCTTGTCCATGCCTTCGTCCTGCTGCAGCAGGCGCTTCATCAGCGGCGTGGTGACGGCTTCCGGAACGATCAGCAGCAGTTCGGCGGCGGCGCTGGCCATGGCGTAGTGACCGAGCGCCGTGCTGCCCAGCAGCGCGCCGATAAACAAATAGTCGGAGCGCAGGATGACCTGTTGAAACAGCAGATCCGGATGGCTGCGCGCACTGAAGCGCAACAGCTCGTTCTGGCTCGCACGATCCCATTGCAGTTGCAGCGGCTGCGCGCGTTTGAGCCACCTCCAGCCCACCAGTACCACCAGGCTGATACCGGCCAGCCAACTGATCAGTGCGGCTTCGAGTGCCGCTTCTTTCCACATCCAGAACAGTGCAAGAAACAGCAGCAGCGGCGCCAGGGATTCGACCAGACGCAGAACATTGAAGGCGACCACGCCGCCCGACGCGTTGTGCAATGTCAGCAGGCCGCTTTTGATAACTGTCAGCGGCACTGCCAGCAGCAACAGCCACGCCAGCAGACCTAGCTGCATCGTGACATCGAGTTCGCTGCCAAATTCTCGCGCTAGGGCGACCACCAGCAGCGTCAGCAGTCCGGCCAGAAGACAGCCGAATACCAGCACCTGAGCGAGCAGCAGGCCCATCGGCTTCTGGTTGGCCGCTTGATAACCGATGGCCGAATTCAAGCCACCGCTGGTGGCCGCGCTGATCAGATCCGGCAAGGTGCTGAGCAAGGCGAACAAACCACGTTCACTCGGGCCCAGAATCCGCGCCAGCAACACATTGCGCAGCAGGCGCAAGGCGATCATCGCCAGTTTGGTGCCCATGCTCAGTGCCAGATGCTTGAGATAGCTGCCGCGACTCATGGGCGTGCCCCGCGAAAGATTCGTAACGACAGCAGTTCCGGATTGCGCGCGGTGCGTTGGCTGACGCCGAAACGCGGCAGGTTCAGAGGATCGCCGACGCCGCGATAGAGTCCACTGGCCGTGCCAAGGGCAAACGGATAATCATGATTGGCAACCTGCTCGCGCACGCGCTCATCGTTGTCGCCGTTGGGGTAGCAATACACCGGCAATGGCCGATTGCAGCCGTTGTGCAGGGCATCGCGGCTGCGGCTGATCTCTGCGCACAGGCGCGCGTCATCGAGCCCGGTGAGGATCGCATGGCTGGCGCCGTGCGGGCCGAAACGCACCAGGCCGGACGCTTCCATGGCGCGCACCTGATGCCAGTCCAGCGCTTGCGGCAGGGACTCTGCCGGGCACGCGTCGGTGAGACGTTCAAGCTCTTGCGGTTCAAGGCTCTTCAATCCTTGCAGGTAATGCAGCAGCGCCAGGCTGCGCCGGTCGACATCGATATCGTCGAGCAGCACCGGCAGCGGATGACCGGTAATACGCAGTTGCTCGATCAAGTGCATGCGAGCCTTTTCACCGTGACTGCCCCACAGCGTTTCACCCACGCTTTCCCACCAGAAACGTTGGCGGCTGCCAATGAAATCGGTGGAGAGAAAGATGCTCGCGGGCACGTGATGTTTTTGCAGCAGCGGATAGGCGTTGACCGCGTTGTCACGCCAACCGTCGTCGAAGGTCAGCGCCACGCGCGGGCGCTCGTTGCGCAGGGCGTTGGGCTGCAGCAACTCCATTAGCGGCACGCAATCGAAATGCTTGCGCAGCCACATCAGCAGGTGCTCGAACGCTTGCGGGCCGACGCACAGTTCGTTGCGGTGTGGCAGGTTGGCGGCGCGGTCGTTGGCCAGCACCCGGTGGAGCATCAGGATGACCCCGGCCCCCTGCAACTGGTTGCGCCCCACTGACGAGTTGAGATAGAGCCAGCCGCTGGTGCGTTTTATCAGTTGTTTGATCGCCATGGCATGAGTCCTCTCAACGATTCTGGTCAGGATTCCACTGTGCGTACCGTTGCCCGCGCAGGAACTGCCACAGGCCGACGCTCATGCCTGCCAGCGTGACCAGCAGGAATGCCGCGAGGCGGAAAGGTTTGGGTAAACGGTGTTGCGAATCCAGCAGGCCGGCGATCGCAATCGAGTAGCCAATCAATTGCCCGGCCAGGCTCAGGCGATAGAAACCGTGCTCGTTCCACAGCCAGAAATTGCTCAGCAGCAGTGGCAGCAAGAGCACCGGCGCCAGTCGACGGATCAATTTGTGGCTGATCAATGCGATCGAATACAGGCCGTGCTTGAACGGATTAAGCAGCTCGCTGCGTTGCGCCAGGCTCTGCAGACCACCGACGGTGACCCGCTGGCGACGGCGCCATTGCTTGTCCGCTTCGTCGACGCCCTGGTCGATCACCTGGGCCTGGGGCACGTAGACGATACGTTTGTGCGCCACTGGTGCGCAGGTACTGATGAAGAAGTCGTCGTTGACCTCGGACGGCACGTCCTGGAACAACTCGCGGCGCAGCGCCAGAAGGGCACCATCGGCCGACACCATGCAGCCGGTGCGATTTTCGACCCGGCGCAACCAGCCTTCATAATGCCGATAGAGGCTGTCGCCGATGCTCAGGCCACCGCCGGTGACGGGGATCACCATGTGCCCGGCGCAGGCACCGACTTGCGGATCGCTCAACGGCGCGAGCAAGTGGCCGAGGGTGTCGCGCGACCATTGGTTGTCGGCGTCGGTGAACACCAGAATGTCGCCTGAGCTTACGGCGACGCCGGCATTCAGTGTGGCGGCTTTGCCCTGGCGCGGCAGGTCGAGCACGGTGATGCGCGGATCAATCACTTTGTGCGCGCAGGCCACGGTGTCATCGGTCGAACCGTCGCTGGCCAGAATGATCTGCAGCGCGGCGGGCTGATACTCCTGGGCCAGCAGCGTGCGCAACTTGTGCTCGATGTGCCGCGCCTCATTGTGCGCGGCAATGATAATGCTGATGTTCAGCGGCGGTGCCACGGCATGTCGCCAGGCCGGGAACAGCGGGGCCAGCAGCGTCAGCAGCAGCGGGTAGCCGATGTAGGCGTACGCCGGCAGCAACAGGCACAGGCAAAAAATCAATTCAGCCACGGGCGGGCCTCCTGGCGTTCCAATGACACAGACCGAGAATCAATGCCGCACTGGCCAGATGCAGGCGCACCCAGTGCAGGCCCCAGAGTTGCAAGGTCAGGCTGACATCAAGCTGGCGGATGCTTTGCCGCATGCTGAGCAACAGACTTGGCAGCAGGCCCAGCATCAGCAGCATCAATGCCTGATTTGCATAGCCCGTGAGCAGCGCCATGATCGCCAGAGCATCGAGCAACCACACCAGCGCTGACAGCAACGGAAAACGCAGTAGACGCAGGCTCAGGCCGTGACTGCGCAGCAATTGCAAGTGACTGCCCTGACGCCACAGTTCCTTGCCGATCCATTCGCGCCAGGTCATTTCATAACCCCAATGCAGGGCGACGCTGGTGTTGACCGACAGCAAGCGAGCCCCTTGTCTGTGCAGACGCAGGGTGAATTCCTTGTCCTCACCGGTGCGCAGGGATTCGTTGAATCCGCCAACCTTGTCGAACCACTTTTTGCGCATGAGCAGGTTCGCGCTGGGCAGCCACTGCACGGAGCGACTGGCGCGGCTCGGCGAGCGCCAGGAGCGGCGCTGCCACGCGGCGGCGAACCATGGCGCGGCGGCGGGGGTGTGCAAGTCCAGGCCGAAGACGTCGCCCTGGTCGCCTGCAGCCAGGGTGAATAGCTGATTCAGCCAGTCTTTGGGCATCTCGATATCGGCATCGATGAACGCCAGCCATTCGCCGCTGGCAGCCGTTGCGCCCCGATTGCGCAAGGCGCCGATCAGCAGGCCGGGCAGCACCAGAACCTGCGCGCCGAATGCGCGGGCAATGTGAGGCCCGTCGTCAGTGGAGCCATTGTCGACCACGATCAGTTCACAGTTGATGTCGGCAGCGTTGGCGGCTTTGCGAGCGGCCAGCAGGGTGCGGCCGATGTGACGGGCCTCGTTGTACATCGGAATGACAATGCTGATCCGGCTCATGCCCTGGCCTCCGTCAGCGTTGCCTGCTCGGCTTTCAGACGCAGCACCCAAGTCAGCGCAAGCATGATCCACAGGTATTTCAGGTTCGGCGCGCTGAGGAACATCAGGAACAACGTCAATGACAGAAAACTCATTCCAAGGTGGGTAACCAGGTCCGCGTGCTGCCACTCGCGCCGCTCAAGCCATGCGCGTCGTGCGCGGATCAGGTTGTAGAAACCCTGCACGAGCATGCCGACAAACAACAGGCCGGCGGGAATACCCAGTTCGCTGAAAATTTCCAGATAAGTGTTATGCGCCCGACGATACAGATCGCCGATCTTGCGGTTGGCCGAGAACGCCTTGGCATAACCGGTGGTTGCGTAGTGCAGCGGGAAGGTACCGGGGCCAGAGCCGAGCAGCGGATGCTCGCGGATGATCTGGCTGCCGACGACAATGTAGGAAGCGCGCCGGCCGAGGGATTCATCCTGGGCCTTGGCCCCGGCGCTCAGGATACTCAGCGACTGGATGCGCGCCAGATACCCGGCAGGCATCGCATAAATCGCCAACGGCAGCACGATGGCGGCGCCGAGCATGGCGAAGCCGAAATGCCGTGGACGAATGCGTGTGAGCTGCTGGCGGTAGTGCCAGACACCGATCGCCAGACTCAACGCCAGTACCACCAGCCCCGAACGCGACTCGGTTTTCGTCATGCCGCCGAGCAGCAAGAGGCAGCAGCCGGCCCAGAACAGACGGTGCAGCAGATTAGGGCTGCGAATCACCAGGAGCAGGCCCAGCGGCACGGCGAAGGCGATCAGCAGGGCAAAGGCGTTCGGGTCTTCGAGCAGGCCGGCGGCGCGGCCCTTGTCCTGGAATTTGCTGGAAAACATTGCCATCGCGCAGGTCGCGCTGACGCTGAGCGTGACGAGCCGGGCGAACAGATCGAGGTTCAATTCACGGCCGACCAACAAGGTGATCACGAACAGGATCAGCCCCACACTCAGCTCACGCAGATGACTCTGTGACATGCCCAGATTGTCGGTGGTGAGCAGGCTCAGCATATACAGCGCCATAAAGCCGACCAGGTAGCGCCACAGATTGCTGCGCAGGCGGTGCGATGGAATCTGATGCAACGCCAACTGCAACACCAGGATCAGCGCCAGCGACGCACCGAGAAATTTGCTCCCGGAAAACGCGCTGTCCTTGAAGAACCCTTCAAACGGCACCAGCGCGGCAATGCCCAGCAGGCCCCAGGACGGTTTGCGGTATAGCACTGTGAATGCCAGCAGCCCGAGCACCGCCCCCGGCGCCAGAAATGGATAAGGACTGGCCAGTAAAGCCAGGCAAACCAATGCCAGCAGACTGACCATCGAGAGCGGGAAAATCATGCGCGTGCCTCCCGTGCCGTGTGGATGTACAACTGCGACCAGTGTTCGGCCAGAGCCTTGAGGTCGTAGCGGTCCTGTTGTGTGCGTTTTGCGTTGTCGCGCAACTGCGCGGCGAACTTCGGTTCCGCCAGCAATGTGTCGAGCTGGCGGGCGAGGGCGGCGGTGTCGGTCGGCGCGGCGAGCAGGCCGTTGTGGCGGTCCTGCAAGACATCGGGAATACCGCCGACCGCGAACGCCACCACCGGCACACCCGCCTGCATCGCTTCGAGCAGGATCATCGGCGTGCCCTCGGTGCGCGAGCTGATCACCAGCGCATCGAGCTGCTGCCACCAGCCTTGCATTGCCGTCTGATAGCCCGGCAAGCGAATCCGCTGCTGCAAACCGGCCGCAGCGATGCGCGTTTGCAAGGCCTCACGTTCCGGACCGTCACCGAGCATCACGCCATCCAGTTGCGGGTGCTGATGACACAACGCAATCAGCGCATCGAGGAACAGATCCGGGCCTTTTTCGCTGCTCAACCGACCGACGTAACCGGCCAGCCAGCGCTGCCGATTCGCCGCTGGTTGCAGGGCCTGCGCCGCTGGCAAACCGTTGGGAATCACCTGCAGTTTCTCCGCTCGCACGCGGGCCTCACGGTGCAGCGCAGCGATGCTTTCGGCCACGCAAACCACTTTGTTCACCGACGCCGTGCGGCACAGTTGCAGGCTCAGCCAGGTGTAGAACTTCTGCTTGCGACTGCGCGGGGTGAAGCCGTGTTGAGTAATCACCAGTGGCAGGCGCAACAGCGTTGCCCCGACCCATCCGAACAGCAGTCCTTTGAAGTTATGCGTATTGATCAGCGGTTGTTCGTTTCGCCGCTGGTGCAAATGCCGCAGCAGTCCACCGAGCCCGGCACAGCCGCAGGCGTCCACCCCGGCGTCACGAAAGCGCTCGATCAAGGCTGGTGGAGCGTCGAGGAACAGCACTTGGTGCTGCCCCGGCGTCGCCAGGCAGTGATCCAGCAACATCCGCTCGGCGCCGTAGAAGCCGCCGCTGCTGAGCAAATGAATGATCGGCAGCGCGACGCTCGGGGTGGACGCCGCGTTCAATTGCGCACCCAGTGAACCAGGCGTGGCATGGTCCAGTGCTTGTGCGGATTGCCGGCCTGCGGCGTTTCCTCGTTGAGCACCAACAGGACCGGCAGGCCCAGTTCATGGCTGATTTGCGCCGGATGCTTGAAGCGGTGATCGAAGAACTCACGCACGTAGACGAAGGCGATCGCCAGTAGCAGGCCAGTAAACAGACCGAACGGAATAATCAGCAGTGGTTTGGGGAAAGCTGCCTCGGTCGGTTCGTACGGCGGACTCAGCACTCGGGCATTGGACAAGTCGTTGTCCAGCGCACGCGTCGTGCTGCTTTCGGCAAAGCGTTGCGCATAGGTCGAGAACGCCGCGTGCAGCGCGCCGATCTCGGTGTCCATCTGGCGCAGCTTGCTTTGGGTTTGCTGCAATTGATGAATTCGATTCTTGAACTCGGCAATGCGCGCGGTTTTCTGCTCGATGACCTGGCTCACCACCGAAAGATCGATCGCACGTTCCTGGATGCGGTTGTTGACCACTTTGAGGAACTGCTGACGTGTGCGGGCAATTTGCTCGCGGGCCAGTAACATCGGCTCGCTGCCAGGCTGGAATACCGCGAGGTCGTTCATGTAGCGGCTGACCTGAGTGGTCAACTGCTCGCCCATCTGCCGGATCTCGCGATCCTCGAACGCGATGTTGTCAACCGTCGTCGTGAAGGTGAACGGGAAGGTGTAGTCATTGAGTTTGTTGGTGTTGGCGGCGGCCAGGCTGGCTTTCAGGTAATCGAGCCAGCGCTGGCTTTGCAGCAAGCGATCGCGATACAGGTTGAGTGCCTGCTCTTCGGTATTGATCGCGTTGAGGCGAAAGGTGATTTCTTCTTTCGGATCGGACGAACCGACAGTTTCCAGCAGGCTCAGTCGCGCGCCTTCCAGACCGTCGAGTCGCACCTGATATTGATGCTTCTTGGTCTCGTAGAACGAGTGTGGCAGCTCGATCGATTGCAACGCCTGACGATCCACCAGATAGTTTCGCAGCAGCGTGGCAACGAACGTTGTGCCTTGGGCAGGATCAGGGAAGCTGTAGACGATCGAGATGACATTGGAGCCCGGCAGGGTTTCAATTTTCAGATTGTCGATAGCGTCCTGGGTCAAGCCGTCCAGCGCCGTGTCGCGCACCGGGTCGGTTTCCATGCCCAGTGCATCACGCAGCGGATTGACCAGGTATTCGCGCAGCGGCGTGCTGACGTAACGCTTGAACGGTTCGCCGGCCAGCTTGCTGAGCATCCCCGGCGGCGGGTTGTACTGACCCTTGTCGCGCAGCTCGCTGATGGTCTGGCGAATCAGCGCCGGCGAACGGAGGATATTGCTCTCGGTTTCCATGTCCGCCAACGACGGCGGAATGAAGGTCGCATTGTCCACCGTGAGCGACGTGGTGGCGTCGCCCTGGGAGAGTTTTTTCGACTGCACGATCACCTGCGCGGTGATATCGAAGCTCTGTTTGAGCAGCAAAGGCAGCAGCAGAGCGATCACTGCAAAGGTCAGGAAGATGCGCTTCACCAGTTGCTTGTTGGCGAAGAAAATCCTGAAGAACTCGTGCAGGTAATTTTCTTTTGGGTTCATGTCGTTCACCTGAGAGTCAGTTGTCACTGCCTTTGTTGTCGACGCGGTAGCCGAAGCTGAAACCGACGCCCTGGAACAGCACCACATCAGCCAGTTGGCGGGCGAGTTCGCCAGCGCTGGCCAGTTTGGTTTTGGGTACGTAGAGCATGTCGTCCGGCTGCAGATAAGCGATTTGTGGCGCCTCACCGGACAGAGCCTTCTCGACGTCGTAGTTCATCGCCTGCACCTGATTGCCGTTGCGCCGCATGATCACCACCGAATCGAGGCGCGCCTTGACGTTGGTGCCCCGCGCCAGAGTCAGCGCTTCAAGCACTGACACCGGTCGGCGGATCGGATAGGAGCCGGGCTGGGCGACCTCGCCGAGCACATAGATTTCGTTGCCGGCGGTGGACTTGAGCAGCACGTCCACGGTCATCCGGCCCGGTAGTTGCGCGTACCTCTGGTTGAGGAAAGTCTCCAGTTGGTTGACGGTCATGCCTTGCAGCGGCACGGCGCCGATGTCCGGAAAACTCGCGTAGCCGTCGGTGCCAACGGTGATCTCCCGGCTCATGCCGGTGGCCGGGTGGTTCAACGCGCTTTTGAGGTTCTGCTCATTGCTCAGCGGACTCAGAATCTGCACCGAGAGCTGATTGCGGTTGGGCTGGAACAGTTGCTTGCGCTGATAGACGCGCTGGATTTCCTGACGGGCCTCGTCGCTGGTCAAACCGGCGATTTTCACCGAGGTGTTGGCGCCCGGCAGTTCGATGGTGCCGTCGGGCAGCACCAGTTGAGTGCCGTTGAGCTGGCTGGCGGCGGTGAAGTTCAAGCCGATCTGGTCACCCGACTGCACGCGGTAGGCGTCCGAGCCGCTGGTGCTGATATGGAAAATCACATCCAGCACATCTTTCGGGCGCAGGGTCTGCTCGACTCTCGGCATGTCGGTGGCCTGCGCATTGGCCGGTGCGGCGGTGAGAATATTCACCGGCATGTTGCGGGTCTCGGAAGTGCTGGAGCAGCCTGCAAGCGGCAGCAACAGCAGGACAAGCATTCTGGCGTTCATGGCGTCATCCTTTGCGTTCGCTTACAGGTTTTTGTAAAGCCATTTGGGCATGTAGTACTTGCGCCGGTTGAATACGCTGCCGACTACTTTTGCCCCGGCCTGGGTCAGGCGTTGCACGGCGGCCTGGGCGACTTCCCAGCGGGTGTCTTCGGCGCGGACGACAAACACCACGCCGTCGACTTGAGTGCTGATGACCAGGGTGTCGGCGGCGGAGTACACCGCGTCTCCGTCGATCACCACAAAGCGGTACTGGCTGCCCAACTGCTTGAGCAACGGGCTCAGGCGTTCGGGAGTCAGGTGCTCCAGCGTGCGAATCGGCCGGCCATTGGGCAGCACATGAAAGGGCAGGCTCGACACCTGCACCACGCAGTCCTGCAACAGTGGCGGGTTGTCCGGGTTGAACAACAGGTCGCGCAGGCCGCGCTCCTTGCCGAGGTTCATCTGCTGGGTGAGGTTGTCTGCCGACTGGCTGGCATCGACCAGCAGCACTTGGCCGCTGCTCATTTGCGCCAGTTGACTGGCCAGGGCCAGGGCGCTGGTGGTCGTGCCGGCGCCGGGGTTGGCGGCGGTCAGGAACAGGATCCGCAGATCGAGATCCAGCACGGTCGAAGTCAGGTTCGATTCGCTGGGACTGGCGATGCTCAGGCTTTTATTGGTTGAACCGTCCATTAGCTTGCTCCGTGGCCGCTGAATACTTTGAAGGGGGTTTTCAACAGAATCTTCAGATCAAGCAGAAGGCTCTGCTCGGCGATATAGCTGAGGTCCAACTCAACGCGCTGGTCGAAGTCGATGTTGCTGCGTCCGGAGATCTGCCACAGACCGGTCATGCCGGGGTAGATCGCCAGACGAGCGAGGTGATTGTCCTTGTAGCGGTAGGCGTTGAACGAGGTCGGGCGGGGGCCGACCAGGCGCATGTCACCGGTCACCACGTTGATCAGGTTCGGCAGTTCGTCGAGGCTGGTGCGCCGCAGAAAACTGCCGATGCCGGTGACGCGCGGGTCCTTGTCGATCTTGAAATCAATGGCGTCGGCCCCGTGTTTGTTCAGGTGACGCAGCGACTCCTTGAGTTCTTCGGCATTGCAGACCATCGTGCGGAACTTGAACATGCCGAACTTGCGGCCGCGATAGCCGGTGCGTTTCTGCACGAACAGCACCGGCCCCGGGCTGGCGAACTTGATGGCCAGTGCCACCCCCAGCAGCAGCGGCGAGATCAGCAGCAGAATCATCAGCGCGCCCAGGCAGGCGACCACCCGGTTGGTGCGTGACAGTTGCCACGGACGCCCGCCATCGCGGCCACTGAACCAGCCGCGACCCTGGCGATGGATCGCCGCGTCGAGGCGCATGCGATGTTCGGGGTCAATGCGCTTGTCACGGCGCATGTGTTGGATCGGTACACCTTGTTCATGTCCAGTCATGGGGGCCTCCGCATTCATTCAGCCGCAAGCGGCTTACGGGCAGTGGGGTAGTAGTCGCGAAACCAGGCGATGAAGCGGCCCAGTCCTTCTTCCAGTTCTATCCGGGGCTGGAATCCGGTGGCCTGGGCCAGATCGCTGGCTTCGGCGCAGGTGTTGAGCACATCGCCCGGTTGCAGCGGCAGCAGCTCGACAATGGCTTTCTGACCGAGGTGTTTCTCCATCAGAGCGAGGTAGGTTTTCAGCGCGACCGGCTGCTGCCCGCCGATGTTGAACAGTCGCCACGGCGCCATGCTGCTGGCCGGATCGGGCTGCTCGCGGTCCCACAGCGGATTGGCGCGGGGTGGCTGATCGATGAGGCGGGCGATGCTTTCGATGATGTCGTCGATGTAGGTGAAATCGCGCTGATGCTCGCCGTAATTGAACAGCTTCAGCGGCTCGCCTTCGCTGATCGCCCGGGCAAACTGGATCGGCGACATATCCGGCCGGCCCCATGGCCCATAGACGGTGAAAAACCGCAGGCCGGTGCAGGGAATGCCAAACAGGTGGCTGTAGCTGTGCGCCATCAGTTCATTGGCTTTCTTGGTCGCGGCATACAGCGACAGCGGATGATTGACGCCATCTTTAACGGAGTAGGGCGTGTGCTGGTTGGCGCCGTATACCGAGCTCGACGAGGCGTAGATCAAGTGCTCGACAGGGTTATGCCGGCAGCTCTCGAGAATGTTCAGAAAACCGTTGAGATTGCTGTCCAGATACGCCCGTGGATTGTCCAGCGAATAACGCACCCCGGCCTGCGCGGCCAGATGGATCACCACTTGCGGCTGTTCGCGGGCAAACAATGCGTCGATGGCCGAGGCGTGGGCCAGATCAACCGTGGCGAGCGGAAAATCGCCAACCTGCTCGCGAACCCATTGCACGCGATCGTGCTTGAGCTGCGGGTCGTAGTAGTGGTTGAAATTGTCCAGGCCGACCACCGAATGCCCGTCTCGCAGCAAACGCAGTACGCAATGGGCACCAATGAAACCGGCCGCACCGGTCACCAGGATTTTCATGGCCGCAGCCCTTCGGGCGCGATGTGACGCAGGCCGATGCCGCTGTAATGCAGGCCTGCAGCTGCCACTTGTTCAGGGTTATAGAGGTTTCGGCCGTCGATGATTACCTTGGAACGAAGTTTCTCGGCGAGCAGCTCGAAATCGACCACGCGGAAGTTTTTCCACTCGGTGCAGATCACCAGCGCGTCGGCATCTTCAAGGGTATCGTCGCGGGTCGCGCACAGGTGCAGGTCATTGCGGTAGCCATAAATGCGCCGGCACTCGGACATGGCTTCCGGATCGTAGGCCTGTACGCTGGCGCCTTCGGCCCACAATGCGTCCATCAGGAAACGGCTGGGGGCTTCGCGCATGTCATCGGTGTTGGGTTTGAACGCCAGGCCCCAGACCGCAATGGATTTGCCGGCCAGACCTTGCGGAAACTGCGCGCGCAATTTGCTGAAGAGGATGTGCCGCTGGCTGTCGTTGACATCGGTGACGCTGCGCAACAGTTTCAGCGGCATGCCGTTGTGTTCAGCGGTGTGCAGCAGGGCGCGCAGATCCTTGGGAAAGCACGAGCCGCCGAAGCCGCAACCGGGATAGATGAAGTGGTAGCCGATGCGCGGGTCGGAGCCGATGCCTTTGCGCACCGCTTCGATGTCGGCGCCCAGCAGTTCGGTGAGGTTGGCCAGCTCGTTCATGAAACTGATGCGGGTGGCGAGCATCGCGTTGGCCGCGTACTTGGTCAGCTCGGCGCTGCGGTTGTCCATGAACATCAGTTTTTCGTGATTGCGGCAGAAGGGGGCGTACAGCTCACTCATCTGCTCGCGGGCGGCGTCATCGCGGGTACCAATGATGATCCGGTCAGGGCGCATGCAGTCGGCGAGGGCGCTGCCTTCCTTGAGAAATTCAGGGTTGGATACCACGCGCACTTGCAGGTCGGTTTTGCCCCGACGCAGCAACTCGCTGTTGGCCGTGGCCAGGACTTGATCGGCAGTGCCGACCGGCACGGTGGATTTGATGATCAGCGTGCGATCAGCCTCCATCAGGTCGGCAATCTGCCTGGCGACATTGAGCACATGGCTGAGATCGGCAGAGCCGTCCTCGTCCGCCGGAGTGCCGACGGCGATGAAGATCAGCTCGGCGTGGGCCACCGCATCGCTGGCCTGGGTGCTGAACAATAAACGCCCGGCCTTGATGTTTTCTTCAAGCGTTGCGGACAGCCCAGGCTCACTAATAGGCGGAACCGCTTGTTGCAGTTGTTTGATTTTGTTCGGATCGATATCAATGCATAAAACCCGATGACCAACATCTGCAAGTGCGGCGGCTTGTATAAGTCCGACATAGCCTGTGCCAAATACGCTCACGTCCATCTGCGCACCCTCGATAGAGCGAAAAGAAGAAGTTCGGAAGAAGATAGTTAAAGGGGTATAGCGCAGGGTTTGGAAAGCGTGTCAGCAAAATGACATGTTGCATCTGTATAACACTTGAGCGTTTTTTGGCGATTAGCCATCAAGTCATTGTCGGGATTGAATTTGTTGTTTTCATGCAGATTTGTTCAGATTTGATTTAAGCGACAAGTGGTCGAAAGCCGCGAAAATAAAGACCTGCAGCGTTATTGGTGTGTCAGATTTGAGTCACCGTTTTTTTGACGCTTTATCTGAAAACCAGTCAGTTCTTGCGCTTTTTGGGACGGCTGCTAGTGTCAGGTTCTGACCGACAAACCTTTGACTTGTCGTTTTTCGCCCGCCCGGTATCCCCATGTACAAATATGCCAAAGAGCTGCTTTTAATTGCCTGGTTATTGATTTATGTCGACTATTACCTGGATCGGTTAAATGCTATCGGGTGGGGTTTTAATGTGCTTGTTTTTGGCGCGATGTTTTTGGCGCTTACGTTGGCGCTATATCTAACAGCCTATATACGCCAGGCACTCATTCGACATGCGTTCGCATTGGCGATGTTTGCTTCAGCGGCTTTCTTTGACGTCTATACGCGGGTCACCGCGGACTACCTGAGGTACAGCGATTTTGTCTCGCTGGTGTATTCCGGTGGCTTCATTCAGGAAGCGGCGTATCAATACAGGGATGCGATTCTGCATGCCGTACTCAGTGGCTTGCTGCTGTTGTTAGGCATCGGACTCAAGCCGCGCCATGGTCTGTTCATACCGAATGCATTGCGGGTGGCGGCGCCCATCGTTGGCGTTTTGATGCTCAGTGGGCTGCTTTTTTTGCGCGCAGGCGAGGGCGCCCGTGGCTTGCCCATCCTGTACACGCCGCTGGCCTATCTGAACCTGTTCGCCTACGAGGCGCTGCACGACACCGTAGGCCCGCGTGAGCCGGTAACGCTGGCGCGCAACGCACCCGCCATTGGCCATGACATCGTGCTGATCATCGATGAAAGCGTTTCCGGCAATTACCTCGACATCAACGCGCCGTTTGGCGTGCACAGCAATCTCAAGCAGGCACCGGCCGGTGTCGATGTGTTCAATTACGGCTATGCCGCCTCGATTGCCAATTGCAGCGCCGACACCAATGTCACCCTGCGTTACGGCGGCACCCGCGCCGATTACATGCGCATCAACAGCACGCTGCCTTCGATCTGGCAGTACGCCAAAAAGGCCGGGTTGGGCACGGTGTATATCGATGCCCAACGCACTGCCGGCAACCTGCAGAACCTGATGACCGTTGCCGAGAAAAACGATATCGACCGCTTTGTGCAATTTGATCAGACCAGCGTGCGCGATCGCGACATGGCCGCAGCGGCGAAGCTGATCGAATTGCTCAACGACGATCGTCCCGAGTTGATTGTGATCAATAAGGTGGGCGCGCATTTTCCGGTGCACGACAAATACCCGGACGCGTTCATGGCCTACCGGCCTACCTTGCCGCGCGGGCAGTTCACCGAAGTCGCCGATACCGGCGAGCGCACGGGTTTCAACGGCCAGCCGGATGACTGGGAGCTCTACCGCAACGCCTACAAAAACACGCTGTTGTGGAATGTCGGGGAATTCTTCGCCCGGTTATTTGCCCAGGCCAATCTAAGCAATGCGCTGCTGATCTATACCTCCGACCATGGTCAGGATCTGCATGAGCGCGGCAACCCGGGGCTCAACACCCATTGCGGCGGAGACCCGGTGGAAGAGGAAGGGCTGGTGCCGCTGGTGGTAATTCAGGGCAGTGGGCTGAAGACGCCGGACTGGTCGAAAAATCTGGCAGTGAACAAGGATCGCTCCAGTCACTACAACATCTTCCCGACGCTGTTGCAGTCGATGGGCTACGACCTGGCGGGCATTGAAGCGGTGTATGGCAAACCGTTGAGCGTGCCGACGTTGGATGAGTTCACCTTCAACTATCGGTTCAATGCGCGGCTGGGCGCCAAGCCCGAGTGGAAGCATATTGATCTGGGGAGCATCGTGACGCCGAAACAGGCGCCGCCGAGTGTGGCTTCGGGTCAGTGAATTTCGAGCAGTTCGAGCGAGCCTATTCGCGAGCAGGCTCTTTCTCACCCTGGAATACGATCCCTGTGGGAGCGAGCCTGCTCGCGAAAACGTCTGCGCAGGCGGCGAAAATTCAAGCGAATCCGCGATATTCCCATTCGTCCCATCCATTACAAGCATGCCCGATCTTCAGCGGACAAAACCTGCTCAAGGCCGCTATCCTAGGTCCAGGTTCACTGATCAGGTCTGCTCATGCTTGAGGTTCGCGACGTCTTCAAAAGCTATGCCACACCCCAAGGGCTATTGCCGGTGCTGCAAGGCGTCGACCTGACGCTGGGGGCCGGTGGCAGTCTGGCACTGATGGGCGAATCGGGCAGTGGCAAAAGCACGCTGCTGCATCTGATTGCCGGGCTCGACAAGGTCGACAGCGGCAGCATTCGCAGCGGCAAGCATCGACTGGAATCAATGAACGAAGCGCAACTGGCGAACTGGCGGCGCACGGAAATCGGCCTGGTGTTCCAGCAGTTCAACCTGATCGGCAGTTTGCGCGTCGAAGACAATCTGGCTTTTCAGGCGCGTCTGGCCGGGCGTCACGATTCGCGCTGGCAGGCTCATCTCGTGCAGCGGCTGGGTCTGGGTGATTTGCTGACGCGTTATCCCGAGCAACTGTCGGGTGGCCAGCAACAACGGGTCGCCCTGGGCCGGGCACTGGCCTCGCAGCCAAAGTTGCTACTGGCCGATGAACCCACCGGAAGCCTTGATGAGGCGACCAGCGATGACGTGCTGCGGTTGTTGCTCGAACTGCTCGACGACACGCCGACGACCTTGCTGATGGTCACCCACAGCCAACGCGTCGCCGCGCGGCTGGCGCAGCGCGTGGTGCTGTCCAACGGGCGGCTGGCGTGAGGGTTTGGCGTCAGACGTTGCGCGCGCTGCTCAGCCACTGGCGGCGTCATCCTGTGCAGTTTTTCAGCGTGTTGACCGGGTTGTGGCTGGCCACCAGCCTGCTCACCGGCGTCGAGGCGCTGAACAGTCAAGCCCGCGACAGCTACGCGCGGGCCAGCCAGATGATTGGCGGCGAACCGCAAGCCAGCTTGAGCACGCCGAATGGTGCGCTGTTTCCCCAGCGCTGGTTCATCGAACTTCGTCGTGAGGGCTGGCCGGTTTCGCCGGTGTTGCAGGGCCGGCTGACCCTCAAGGGCCACGAAGACCAGCGCGTGCAATTGATGGGTATTGAGCCGGTGTCGCTGCCGGCGGATTCTGCCGTGGCCGGGCAGGCCATGGCGATCGAGCGGATCGTCGAATTTTTCACCCCGCCGGGCAACACCTGGATTTCCCCGGAAACTCTGCGGCTGCTGGGCTTGCGTGAAGGAGACACACCGCCCACCGTGGGCGGCCATCGACTGCCGCCGTTGCTCGTGCAGAAAGACATGGCGCCGGGCCTGTTGCTGGTCGACATCGGCGTGGCGCAAGCCCTGCTCGAACAACCCGAACAACTGTCGCGTCTGTTGCTTCCCAAGGAGTTTCATCAAGCGTTGCCCGCCAGTTTCAAGGACCGCTTGCAGCTCAAAAGCAGCGGTGAAGAAAACAATCTGGCGCGGCTGACCGAGAGCTTTCATCTCAATCTCGATGCCTTGGGTTTCCTGTCGTTCGTGGTCGGCTTGTTCATTGTTCACGCCGCCATCGGCCTCGCTCTGGAACAGCGCCGAGGCTTGCTGCGCACGCTACGGGCATGCGGCGTCAGCGCGCGAATGCTGGTCGCTTGTCTGGTAGTTGAACTGGGTGTGCTGGCGCTGATCGGCGGACTGTTCGGCGTGATCAGCGGCTATTGGCTGGCCAGCGTCCTGTTGCCGGACGTCGCCGCCAGCCTGCGCGGTTTGTATGGCGCTGAAGTGGCAGGGCAACTGCGTTTGAGTCCCGTGTGGTGGTTCAGCGGTATCGGTCTGAGTTTGCTCGGCGCGTTGCTGGCCGGGGCCAACAGTTTGCTGCGGGCGGCGCGTCTGCCGTTGCTGGCGGTGGCCGATCCGCAGGCGTGGCATCAGCAATATACGCGCTGGTTACGCCGGCAGGGTTGGCTGGCGACGGGGCTGCTTGTGATTGCGTTGGCGGCGTTGATCTGGGGCAACAGCCTGAGCAGCGGTTTCGTGCTGATGGCCGGGCTCTTGCTCGGTGCCGCGCTGGCGTTGCCGGTATTGCTCAGCGCGTTGTTGACCCCGCTGCTGGGGCGCAGCCGTTCGGTGCTGGGCCAGTGGTTTCTCGCCGACTGCCGCCAGCAGCTGCCGGCCCTGAGTCTGGCGCTGATGGCGCTGCTTCTGGCACTCGCCGCCAACATCGGCGCCGGCAGCATGACTGCCGGTTTTCGCCAGACCTTCAACGACTGGCTCGGACAGCGCCTGAGCGCCGAGTTGTACATCAACCCCACCAACCCGGCCCAGGCCCGAGAGATGCACCGCTGGCTCAAGCAACAGCCAAACGTGACGGCGGTGCTGCCCAACTGGGAAGTGTCGGTGACGTTGCAAGGCTGGCCGGCCGATGTCTTCGGCATCATCGACCACCCGCACTATCGCCAGCACTGGCCGTTGCTCGATAACAGTGGCGGCGATCCGTGGGGGAAACTGGCGACCGATGATGCGGTGATGCTCAGCGAACAACTGGCGCGAAGATTGAAACTCAAAGCAGGCGATCATCTGAGCATTGCGACGCCCAACGGTACATGGTCGCCGCGCATCGTTGGCATTTACGCCGATTACGGCAATCCCAAGGGGCATGTGCTGATCAGCAGCGATCACCTGCTGCGCGGCTGGCCGCAATTAACGCCGAACCGTTTCAATCTGCGCATCGATCCAGCGCAGATTCCGGCGCTGCTGACTGCCTTGCAGACACGCTTTGAACTCGATGACAGCCGCATCATCGATCAGGCGCGACTCAAAGGCTGGTCGGTGCAAGTGTTCGAGCGCACCTTTGCCGCGACGGCAGCGTTGAACAGCCTGACCCTGGCCGTGGCTGGCGTGGCGCTGTTCATCAGCTTGCTGACCCAGAGCCAAAGCCGCCTCGGTCAACTCGCACCGCTGTGGGCGCTGGGCGTGACGCGCAAGCAACTGATGCTGCTCAACCTCGGCCAGACCTGGCTGCTGGCGGTACTGACCTTGCTCCTGGCGCTGCCGCTGGGTATCGCGTTGGCGTGGTGCCTGGATGCGGTGATCAATGTGCAGGCGTTCGGTTGGCGACTGCCGTTGCGGGTGTTCCCGTTGCAGTTGTTACAGCTGATGGGCCTGGCGTTGCTGGCGACCTTATTGGCCTCGGCGTGGCCGCTGTATTCGCTGTACCGCACGCAACCGGCTGACTTGCTGAGGACATTTGCCCATGAGGATTAATGGCGTCGTGCTGATGCTGGCGCTACTGCTCGCTGGTTGCGATCAGCCCGCACCTGAAGATAAGGGCTTTGCCGGCATGGGCGATCAGGCGCAGTCGTACACTCCTGTGGTGCCCGGTCGGGTATTCAGTTTCCCGGCCGATCACGGCGCGCATGATGGCTTTCGCATCGAGTGGTGGTACATCACCGCCAATCTCAAGGACCAGCAGGGCAACGACTTCGGCGTTCAATGGACGCTGTTTCGCAGCGCCCTCAAACCGGTGGCAGAGCAAGGCGGGTGGGGCAACCAGACAATCTGGCTCGGGCATGCGGCGGTCACTTCGCGCACGGTTCACCACGCCGCCGAGCGTTATGCCCGGGGCGGAGTGGGGCAGGCGGGCGTGCGCCTGGCGCCGTTCGAGGCGTGGATCGACGACTGGATGTTTGCCAGTCAAGCGCAGGATCCCTTGAGCGAGATGCAACTCAGCGCTCGCGATAAACAATTCAGCTATCAACTGCGCCTCACTTCCAGCCGTCCGCTGGTGCTGCAGGGCGACAAGGGCTTCAGCCAGAAATCCGAAGAAGGGCAAGCCTCGTATTACTACAGCCAGCCGTTTTTCCAGGCCAGCGGCACGTTGCAAATCGATGGCCAGACCTACACGGTCAGCGGCCCGGCATGGCTTGACCGCGAGTGGAGCAGTCAGCCGCTGACTGCCAATCAGACTGGCTGGGACTGGTTTTCGCTGCACCTGGACAGTGGCGAACACGTGATGCTTTATCGGATGCGCCAGAAGGATGGCGCGCCGTACGTGACCGGCACCTGGATCGCCGCCGATGGTCAGATTCAGACCTTGCGCAGCGAGCAGATCAGCCTCGTGCCGCAAGACACCGCCAAGGTCGCCGATCGATCCATGCCGGTCAAATGGACGATCCGTATCCCCGACAAACACCTCGACATCGCCGTCGACGCACTCAACCGCAACGCCTGGATGGACCTGCGAATTCCTTACTGGGAGGGCCCGGTTCACATCAGCGGCAGCCATCCCGGCCAAGGCTATCTCGAAATGACCGGCTACTGAGGACAGGCACCCGTCGCCTACCGCTAATGCAACTGTTCGGAACTCTCCCTCCAGCAAGAGGCTCTACCCGAAAACCCGCCATTTCCGGACTCATCCATGAGCGACGACCTGCAACCCCCAGACCTCAATACCTGGCAACGCCAGTTCGACGATCAAACCCTGTGGCAGCAGTCACCTGACGCGCACTACCTCGAACTGCAGCGCATCGCCGACGACCTGCTCGGACAAGGCGCCATCGACCTTGAGCAATGGCAGTTGTTGCGCGCCAAGGCAGATGATCTGCACAAGCACACTCCCGAGGTCAACGTTGCCCGCGAAATGGACGACCCCGAAGCCTGAGGACCCTCACCATGAACACAACCGTCAACCAACACGACAACCCCGATGAACCGCGCCCGGCCGGCGAAACCGAACGTGATAATGACGCCCTGCGGCCGACCGATCCCAAGCAGCGACAGGACAGCGGCAAAGGCACTGCGAGCGGCGAATCCACCGCCCAGGAGACCGCGAAGCCACAAACCCGTGGACCACAGACGCAAGTCAAGCCCTGAACGGCGTCTATGCTCACTGGCAAGCCCGCCGCTGAAGTTGATGTTGCCGCCGGGTGTCGCCTTATTAGGCCACTCTCAAAGAGGGTGATCTGGTGACGATCGAGGTGCAGCGTTCAGTTAGATTTGAAAGTCGGGCAGAGCGTAATTGTCACTTACACCGATATCCTGAAAGTCACCAGTCAACACGATAGTTGAGTATTAACTCTACAATATGGTTTTTCTTGTACAACTTTGTGTGCGGAAACAATCTTATAAACGTTTTTTGTTGGACAATTATCGGGAAATATCGGTGAACACAGTTTTTAACTTTTCAGTTCGAAAATTTCATGTTTCCGCTGACGACATATTCACCGTATTCAATTAAAATCCACGGCGTTCGCCCAGTGTCAGGGCTCTTTACCGGTGCATGGATTGCCAGGCCATTACACTGGGCGAACTCACAACGATATGTGTATACAAAATTTGAAAACAAAAAGGGCGACTTTGAAGTCGCCCTTTTTTTTGTGGCCGGATTTCAGGTCGAGGCGTGCATGCCGGATTTGCCTTGCTGCCCCTGAAAACGCTTGAGGGTTGCCTGATACATTTTCGTACGGCGATGGTCCTTGCCGTAAGTGCCCGCCGCTGCGACCGTACCGGCCTGGATGTGATCCAGATAGCGGAAAATCTTTCGCGGCGAGAGAAACCTGATGCCGTAGCCCAACTCGAGCATCTTATCCTGCAAGGTATAACCCGGCACTCGATCGTCCATGCAGAAGTGCAGCCCGTGCGACTTCATCAAGCGTGCATTCCACAGCGTGCAGAAACTTTTCAAATGTGTTTCTTTATAAGGCCGTGGTTGTTTCGAGCGCAGGCCCAAGGAGACTTTCACACGGCGGACATGGTGCTTGCAGAAGCGTGAAGTTAAACGCCAGGTGTCACGCAGCAGCCCACGGTCAAGTTGCTCAACACAACCGACCGCCGCCATCTCCGCACTCTTCGTGCACTCGCGCATCATCATCGAGAACACTTCCATGTCGTAGACAAAGGTGTCGGTGTGCAACAGAAACAAGTAATCGGTCTCAACTTTCTCCAGCGCCAGATCCAGCGCCTTGCCATGGGCAATATGACCCGCTTCCTTGCCCGGCGACGGACGCTCGATCAGATTGATCCAGTCGAGGGAGCGCAAGTACTCAAGGCTGGCATCCGCCGAATCGTTGTCCACCACCCACACCGCAATACCCTGCGCCTGAACGTGCTCGCGCAACAATTCAAGGCACATCCGAGTGATATCCGGCGTTTTGTAATTGACCAGCACGAGGCTGAAATTGGGTTGCGGCTGATTCGGGAGATTGAAAGCTTGCATGTCGGAAGGACTCATCCACGGCTCATGACGACAGGGTTCATGGGCCGGGATGCTAGCGGGGGAAGCTTAGGTGAAGCTTAATTTGGAGGGTTGATTGAGAGTGCTGACGGGACGCAGGAAATGGAGCCAACAAACGAACCCTCTGCAGAGCGTCCCCCCCAAGGTTTGCTGCCGTCAGGTAGGAGGCAATGTTTGAGCTGGCCGACGCTGTCGTATTCATAGCGCAGGGTGCCCCAGCCTTGGTGCTCTTCGATGAGTCGGTTTTGCAGATTATATTTATAAGCGAGCGGCTAACGACCGTCGTCGACGCGAGCGCGTCGATATATCAAGTTTTTTTTACTTTATTCAATGTGCAATCTAATGCTTTTTCAAGATCGTTCCACGTTTTAGCCGTTTCGGTGTATATAGGAGATGCCCAGTTTTGAATCGCAATTAATGAGATTCTGAAGGCGCCGTGTTCACTGAATTCGGGATACCATCCAATGTCTATTATTTGCTCATGTGGAAGTAGAGCCTGGAAAAGATCTTCCCTTAATTCATCTGAGATGAGTGCGATTTCTGAGCCTGCTAGGCTGGATATTTCGTCAAAAGTTATCTTGCCGCCAAGATTTTTTATTTTTTCAATGTTCATGAATTATTTCTTATTTTTCGTTAATTTTCTAAACGATTCTTCTGATATTGGGTGTCTGTGTATTGTGTTTGCACTTAACTCTACCCTCATGTACGGCGTTTCTTTTCCGTCGTTGGCGCCTATGGTTTTTTCCATGTCAATTACTTTCCATGGTTTTCCATTGTTAACATCGTGACCATTTACGAACGCGTGCCGCTCTAACGCTTCGATATCCGTGCCGGGTAGATATTTAGCTGCACCTCCATTGGCGGTCGATTTCACAACAGATGGCCAAGGAGCCTTAGGTGCCACATGTTTATTGCCATGATTTGTCCATCGAACGTCAGGAGGAGGCGGGGCTCCGTCGCTTACCCTAGCTTTTTCTTCAGGTACTTCAGCGCTTTGTCCCGGAACCCATTTATCTCCGCCTGGACAAGTATTCAACCCTAGT
>NZ_JABWQP020000069.1 GCF_014268505.2 Pseudomonas khorasanensis | reverse complement strand
GCCAACGTCAGCTATACCCTGTCGGCCAACGTCGAAGACGGTGTGCTGCTGGGCAACACCGGGCTAAGTCTGACCGGCAACGCCCAGGACAACGCCTTGACTGGCAACGCTGCCGACAACACTCTCTCAGGAAATGCAGGCAACGACATTCTTGATGGCGGTGCCGGAAATGACACTCTCATTGGTGGTACAGGTGATGATGCCTATGTCGTCGACAGCCGCAG
>NZ_JABWQP020000068.1 GCF_014268505.2 Pseudomonas khorasanensis | reverse complement strand
GACGCCAGCGTGACGGTGCATTACGTCGACGGCACCGAAGAAGTCTACGTCCACGACGAGCGGGCGCGGCTGGTGCGCCAGGTCGCGGCCGATGGTGGCGAACAGCTCAAGGCCTATGACGAGCAGGGCCGGTTGATCGCCGAACAGGATGCGCTCGGCGCCGTCACCGAATACCACTACGACGACGTCGGACGGCTGATCGCGCTGATTCCACCGGACGATGC
>NZ_JABWQP020000067.1 GCF_014268505.2 Pseudomonas khorasanensis | reverse complement strand
TGACGACACCTACTACATCAACGGTCGGGACGACACCGTGATCGAGCAGGCTGGTGAAGGCCATGACGTGATCCGTTCTAACGTCAGCTACACCCTCTCGGCCAACGTCGAAGACGGTGTGCTGCTGGGCACCGCCAACCTCAACTTCGGCGGCAACACCTTGAGCAACACCCTGACCGGCAACGCCGGCAACAACGTCCTCGACGGTCTGGGTGGCACCGACACCCTGATCGGCGGGGCCGGTGACGACATTTACTACATCAATGGCCAGGACGAT
>NZ_JABWQP020000066.1 GCF_014268505.2 Pseudomonas khorasanensis | reverse complement strand
CGACACCGTGATCGAGCAGGCTGGTGAAGGTCATGACGTGATCCGTTCTAACGTCAGCTACACCCTCTCGGCCAACGTCGAAGACGGCGTGCTGCTGGGCACTGCCAACCTCAACTTCGGCGGCAACGCCTTGAGCAACACCCTGACCGGCAACGCCGGCAACAACGTCCTCGACGGTCTGGGTGGCACCGACACCCTGATCGGCGGGGCCGGCGACGACATTTACTACATCAATGGCCAGAACGACATCGTCATCGAAGCAGCCGGTGAAGGCCGCGACGT
>NZ_JABWQP020000065.1 GCF_014268505.2 Pseudomonas khorasanensis | reverse complement strand
TTTAAGCTCCAAGCTGATAGCTCTGAGCTAACAGTTACAAGCTCGAAATTGGGTCTGTAGCTCAGTTGGTTAGAGCGCACCCCTGATAAGGGTGAGGTCGGCAGTTCGAATCTGCCCAGACCCACCAATTTTGTTATGGGGCCATAGCTCAGCTGGGAGAGCGCCTGCCTTGCACGCAGGAGGTCAGCGGTTCGATCCCGCTTGGCTCCACCATAAACTGCTTCGAAGTTTGAGAGTTTAGAAATGAATATTCAGCGTGAATATTGATTTCTAGTCTTTTGAT
>NZ_JABWQP020000064.1 GCF_014268505.2 Pseudomonas khorasanensis | reverse complement strand
GTAGTGAATCGCTTCGCCATCGGGCAGCGTTTTTACAAGCAAGCGGCCTGCGGCATCGCGCTGATATTCGGTGATCAGTTCACTACCGTCATCGCCGAACTCGATTTTCTTCAGCAGTTGGCCGTTGAGGTCGTACTCGTAGGCAGTACGGCGTCCGTCGAAGCCGGTTTCCTGTTGGATCAGGCCGTTGGCGTAGTAATCGAGGTGGTAGTGCTCGCCGCGCTCGTTTTCGATTTCAGTGAGCAACAAGCGCGAGTTGTCATAGCGGTAGCGCAACTGGCTGCCATCAGGATTGATT
>NZ_JABWQP020000063.1 GCF_014268505.2 Pseudomonas khorasanensis | reverse complement strand
CGTCAAAGTCCAGTTTCACTGGGACCGCGAAGGTCAGGCCGACGACAAAACCAGCTGCTGGCTGCGCGTTTCCAGCGCCTGGGCCGGCGCGCAATACGGCGGCATCGCCATCCCGCGCATAGGCATGGAAGTGCTGGTCACCTTCCTTGAAGGCGACCCCGATCAACCGCTGATCAGCGGCTGCCTGTACCACAAGGAAAACACCGTCCCGTACGCCCTGCCGGCCAACAAGACTCGCAGCACCTTCAAGACACTGAGCTCGATGGGCGGTGGCGGCTACAACGAACTGCGCATCGAAGACAAAAAAGGC
>NZ_JABWQP020000062.1 GCF_014268505.2 Pseudomonas khorasanensis | reverse complement strand
GGTCAAAGTCCAGTTCCACTGGGACCGCGAAGGTCAGGCCGACGACAAGACCAGTTGCTGGCTGCGCGTCTCCAGCGCCTGGGCCGGCGCGCAATACGGCGGCATCGCCATCCCGCGCATCGGCATGGAAGTGCTGGTCACCTTCCTTGAAGGCGACCCCGATCAACCGCTGATCAGCGGCTGCCTGTACCACAAGGAAAACACCGTCCCCTACGCCCTGCCGGCGAACAAGACCCGCAGCACCTTCAAGACCCTGAGCTCCATGGGCGGCGGTGGCTACAACGAACTGCGCATCGAAGACAAAAAAGGT
>NZ_JABWQP020000061.1 GCF_014268505.2 Pseudomonas khorasanensis | reverse complement strand
GTAGAAACGCATAAGGCGATCAAAAAACACATCGATGACGACCCGGATATGCGTCAGATGCGGGATCTGATCGTAACCATCGACGGCATCGGACAAAAAACGCTTGAGCGATTGCTGGCCGAACTGGGTGACTTGCGCAAATACAGTGATCCTCGCCAACTGGTCGCTGCTGCGGGGCTCAATCCAAAGCTGCAGGAATCAGGAAAGTTCAAAGGTCATACCCTGATCTCAAGAGTAGGGTCAGCACGGCTGCGTGCAGGCCTTTACATGCCTGGCATGGTGGCGTTGAAACACAATAAGGCGATCAAGGCGATGAAAGAGCGCCTGGAGGCCAACGGCAAA
>NZ_JABWQP020000060.1 GCF_014268505.2 Pseudomonas khorasanensis | reverse complement strand
CTATCACTACGATCCGCTGGATCGCCTGATCAGCGTGCGTGGTGCAACGCCGGAGAGCTTCGCCCATGATCCGGCGGGCAACCTGCTGGGCCAGAACAACGAAGGCACCGCCAACCTCGCCAACGTCAAAGGCAATCGCCTGCTCATGCAGGGCGACCGCCACTATGACTACGACGCCTACGGCAACCTGATCCGCGAACGTCGCGGCACCGGCCAGAAGCTCGTCACTGAATACCGTTACGACTGCCAACACCGCTTGATCGGCGTCAGCCTGCCCGGTGGCAGCATCGCGAGTTACAAGTACGACGCCTTCGGCCGCCGCATCGAAAAGACCGTCAACGGCCACACCACA
>NZ_JABWQP020000006.1 GCF_014268505.2 Pseudomonas khorasanensis | reverse complement strand
GGACCTGATCATGCCGGTGATGGACGGTGTGGAGGCGACCCGGCGAATCATGGCCGAGACGCCGTGCGCGATCGTGATTGTTACGGTCGACCGTCAGCAGAACGTACATCGGGTGTTCGAAGCCATGGGCTACGGCGCTCTGGACGTGGTCGACACGCCGGCAATCGGTGCCGGCAATGCTCAGGAGGCTGCGGCGCCCCTGTTGCGCAAGATACTTAACATCGGCTGGCTGATCGGGGACAAGGCGCCGCGTTCGCGCCCTGCGCCAAGTGCGCCTCGCAGCTCACCGTCACGTCAGCGCCTGGTCGCTATCGGCTCGTCCGCAGGCGGACCGGCAGCGCTCGAGCTGTTGCTCAAAGGCCTGCCCAAGGATTTTTCGGCGGCGATTGTGCTGGTCCAGCACGTCGATCAGGTATTCGCCGCTGGCATGGCCGAATGGCTGGCCAGCGCCAGTGGCCTGGACGTGCGCCTGGCCCGCGAAGGCGAGCCGCCGCAAGCCGGCGCGGTGCTGCTGGCCGGCACCAACCACCATATTCGATTATTGAAAAACGGCACGCTCGCCTACACCGCCGAACCGGTCAACGAAATCTATCGTCCTTCGATCGATGTATTTTTCGAAAGTGTCGCCAGTTATTGGAACGGTGACGCGGTCGGGGTTTTGTTGACCGGAATGGGGCGCGATGGCGCCCAAGGGCTTAAGCTCATGCGCCAACAGGGGTATCTGACCATCGCGCAAGATCAGCAAAGCAGTGCGGTATATGGCATGCCCAAGGCCGCCGCGGCCATTGATGCCGCCGTGGAAATTCGCCCATTGGAAAGAATAGCGCCACGGCTGCTGGAGATTTTTCCTTGATGAACAGGTCAATTCGCAACCCCGGCTCCCGCAGCTCGCAGGTGACAGACCATGCATGATTTACAGATCGACGGTATCAAGACCGACGAAAACGCCGCGATGGTGTTGTTGGTGGATGATCAGGCGATGATCGGCGAAGCCGTGCGCCGTGGGCTGTCGAATGAAGAAAACATCGACTTCCACTTCTGCTCCGACCCCCATCAGGCCATCGCCCAGGCGGTACGGATCAAACCGACAGTGATCCTCCAGGATCTCGTAATGCCCGGCCTCGATGGCCTGAGCCTTGTGCGCGAATACCGCAATCACCCGGCAACCAAGGACATCCCGATCATCGTGCTCTCGACCAAGGAGGATCCGCTGATCAAGAGCGCGGCGTTCGCGGCCGGCGCAAACGATTATCTGGTCAAGCTGCCGGACACCATCGAACTGGTGGCGCGCATTCGTTACCACTCGCGCTCCTACATGACGCTGTTGCAGCGTGATGCGGCGTACCGCGCATTGCGGGTCAGCCAGCAGCAACTGTTGGACACCAATCTGGTGCTGCAGCGGTTGATGAACTCCGATGGTCTGACGGGGCTGTCCAATCGCCGTCACTTCGACGAATACCTGGAGCTCGAATGGCGCCGCTCCCTGCGGGATCAAACTCAATTGTCACTGCTGATGATCGATGTCGATTACTTCAAATCGTACAACGACAGTTTTGGTCACGTTGAAGGCGACGAAGCGTTGCGCAAGGTTGCCACGGCGATCCGTGACGCCAGTGCGCGGCCGTCGGACTTGCCGGCGCGCTATGGCGGTGAGGAGTTTGTGCTGGTCCTGCCGAACACCTCGCCGGGCGGCGCCCGGTTGTTGGCGGAGAAGCTGCGCCAGACCGTGGCGGCGCTGAAGATTCCACACAACACCCCGGCCGAAGGAGCGTACCTGACCATCAGCATCGGCCTGGCGACCATGGTGCCGCAGTCTGGGAGTGATTGTCGGCTGCTGATTTCGGCGGCGGATCGCGGTTTGTACCTGGCGAAGAACAACGGGCGTAATCAGGTGGGGATCGAATAGACCCGACGAACCCTGTAGGAGTGCCGAAGGCTGCGATCTTTTGATCTTTGAAAAAGCAAAGTCAACTGATCGCAGCCTCCGGCAGCTCCTACCGGGGAAATGTGTCAAGTGAATCGCCCCCACACCCGCCAGACGGGCTGCCGCGACAGGCTGTTTACGTTATACTCGCCGGCTTTCAAAAGTTCGCCAACGAGTGCTGCCCGTCATGGAAATCAACCCGATCCTGAACACCATCAAGGACCTGTCCGAGCGCTCCGAAACTATTCGGGGGTATCTTTGACTACGATCAAAAGCATGAGCGTCTGACCGAAGTCAATCGCGAGCTTGAAGATCCGAGTGTCTGGAACAAACCTGAGTACGCCCAGGAGTTGGGCCGCGAGCGTGCCGCGCTGGCGCAGATCGTCGACACCCTCGACGAACTGAACGGCGGTCTGGCCGATTGCCGCGACCTGCTGGAAATGGCCGTCGAAGAAAACGACGAAGGCGCAGTGGGCGATGTCGTCGCCGAGCTGGCCCGTCTCGAGGAAAATCTGGCCAAGCTGGAATTCCGCCGCATGTTCAGCCATGAAATGGACCCGAACAATGCCTACCTGGACATCCAGGCCGGTTCCGGCGGTACCGAAGCGCAGGACTGGGCCAACATCCTGCTGCGCATGTACCTGCGCTGGGCCGACAAACGCGGTTTCGACGCGACCATCATGGAACTGTCCGCCGGTGAAGTCGCCGGGATCAAGGGCGCGACCGTGCACATCAAGGGCGAATACGCCTTTGGCTGGCTGCGTACCGAGATCGGCGTGCACCGCCTGGTGCGCAAGAGCCCGTTCGACTCCGGCAACCGTCGCCACACCTCGTTCTCCGCCGTTTTCGTCTCGCCCGAGATCGATGACAAGGTGGAAATCGAAATCAACCCGGCAGACCTGCGCATTGACACCTATCGTTCCTCCGGTGCCGGTGGTCAGCACGTAAACACCACCGACTCGGCCGTACGTATCACCCACGTACCGACCAACACCGTGGTCAGCTGCCAGAACGAACGTTCCCAGCACGCCAACAAGGACACCGCCATGAAAATGCTGCGGGCCAAGTTGTACGAGCAGGAAATGCAGAAACGCAACGCCGCGTCGCAAGCGCTGGAAGACACCAAGTCCGATATCGGTTGGGGCCACCAGATCCGCTCTTATGTGCTCGATGCGTCGCGGATCAAGGATCTGCGCACCAACATCGAACGCAGCGATTGCGACAAGGTGCTCGACGGCGACATCGACGAGTACCTGGAAGCCAGCCTGAAATCGGGCCTGTAACAGACGCCAACACAGGATCGATCGATTCGATCCCTGTAGGAGCCAGCCCGCTGGCGATCCCCGGGCCGCAAGGTCCGGGGGCAACGAACCTGATTGGAATACATAAAGACATGAGCGACCAACAACTCGACCCGCAAGCCCTGCAACAGGAAGAAAACTCCCTGATCGCCCTGCGCAAGGAAAAGCTTGCTGCCGAGCGCGCCAAGGGCAACGCCTTCCCGAACGACTTCCGCCGCGACAACTACTGCGATGCCTTGCAGAAACAGTACGCGGACAAGACCAAGGAAGAGCTGGCAGAGGCTGCAATCCCGGTCAAGGTTGCCGGTCGCATCATGCTCAACCGTGGCTCGTTCATGGTGATCCAGGACATGACCGGTCGCATCCAGGTCTACGTCAACCGTAAAACCCTGTCCGAAGAAACTCTGGCCGCCGTTAAAACCTGGGACATGGGCGATATCATTGCCGCCGAAGGCACCCTGGCGCGTTCCGGCAAGGGCGACCTGTACGTTGAAATGACCAACGTGCGTCTGCTGACCAAGTCGCTGCGCCCGCTGCCGGACAAGCATCACGGCCTGACCGATACCGAGCAGCGCTATCGCCAGCGCTACGTCGATCTCATCGTCAACGAAGACGTGCGTCAGACGTTCCGCGTGCGTTCGCAAGTGATCGCGCACATCCGCAGCTTCCTGATGAAGCGCGACTTCCTCGAAGTCGAAACGCCGATGCTCCAGACCATCCCGGGCGGCGCCGCCGCCAAGCCGTTCGAAACCCACCACAACGCGCTGGACATGGAAATGTTCCTGCGTATCGCGCCAGAGCTGTACCTCAAGCGTCTGGTGGTCGGCGGTTTCGAGAAGGTCTTCGAGATCAACCGCAACTTCCGTAACGAAGGCGTCTCGACGCGTCACAACCCTGAATTCACCATGTTGGAGTTCTACCAGGCCTACGCCGACTACGAAGACAACATGGACCTGACCGAAGAGTTGTTTCGCGAGCTGGCGCAACTGGTGCTGGGCAGCACTGACGTGCCGTACGGCGACAAGGTGTTCCACTTCGGCGAGCCGTTCGTGCGTCTGTCGGTGTTCGATTCGATCCTCAAGTACAACCCTGAGCTGACCGCCGATGATCTGAACGACATCGACAAGGCGCGCGCCATTGCCAAGAAGGCCGGCGCCAAGGTGCTGGGCTTCGAAGGCCTGGGCAAGTTGCAGGTGATGATTTTCGAAGAACTGGTCGAGCACAAGCTGGAACAGCCGCACTTCATCACCCAGTATCCGTTCGAAGTGTCGCCGCTGGCCCGTCGTAACGACGAAAACCCGAACGTCACCGACCGTTTCGAGCTGTTCATCGGTGGCCGTGAAATCGCCAACGCCTATTCCGAGTTGAACGACGCCGAAGATCAGGCCGAGCGTTTCATGGCGCAGGTAGCTGACAAGGACGCCGGCGACGACGAAGCGATGCATTACGACGCTGACTTCGTGCGCGCGCTGGAATACGGCATGCCGCCAACGGCCGGCGAAGGCATCGGTATCGACCGTCTGGTGATGTTGCTGACCAACTCGCCGTCGATCCGCGATGTGATCCTGTTCCCGCACATGCGACCGCAAGCGTAAACGTTTCAGTTAAAAAGCCGCCTTAAAACAGGCGGCTTTTTATTGCCTGTCTGGTACAAATGTATCGATTGGTTAATTTGGGAATAGCAGAGGAAGTGCTGTCGTGATGGTTGCAATAGCTCAAGAAGGTGCAGCGGGTATCGCCACTGCGGTCGCTGAAAGTGTTCAGTACCAGGGTCGCAAGGCCAGCCGACAGGGCAGTGAGCAGCGTCGCCAGGACATTCTCGATGCGGCGATGCGCATTGTCGTGCGTGACGGCGTGCGCGCCGTGCGTCACCGTGCGGTTGCGGCGGAGGCCGGTGTACCGCTGTCGGCGACAACGTATTACTTCAAGGATATCGATGACCTGCTCACCGATACCTTCGCCCAGTACGTTGAACGCAGTGCGGCCTACATGGCCAAGTTGTGGATCAACAATGAAGGCCTGCTGCGCGACATGGTGGTCAGCGCCGATGGCAGTCCCGAATCGCGCTCGCAACTGGCCGACGATATCGCGCGGTTGATGGCCGATTACGTGCACCGGCAGTTGATCAATCGCCGCGAGCATCTGATGGCCGAGCAGGCGTTCCGCCAGGAAGCGCTGCTCAACCCGCGTCTGGCGATTCTGGTGCGCTCGCACCAGCAGATTCTGCTGCAGGGCACCTGCCAGTTATTTCAGGTGCTGGGCTCGCGTGAACCGCAGCAGGATGCCAAGGTGTTGACGGCGATTATCGGACGGATGGAATATCAGGGCCTGCTCAACGACGCCGAGCCCATGGCCGAAGAGGACATGCTCGGGATTCTGACGCGGTATATGCACCTGGTGCTGGCGTCGGTCTAGCGTTTCACGCTACACCTGTGGGAGCGAGCCGTTGATGATCGTTCCCTCGCTCCGCGTGGGAATGCATCCTGTGACGCTCTGCGTCACGCAGCAAAAAGGGACGCGGAGCGTCCCGGGCGACATTCCCACGCAGAGCGTGGGAACGATCAAAAGACTGAGTTTCAGCACGTCACGTTTTCTACAGGAGTTTCGGGTGGACGATTACCAGCAGACGATACGCATGTTGTCCGATCGCATTGTGCTGGCGCAGACACCGATCCGCGTGCTCGATGCGGTCAAGTGGGACGACAACGTGCGCAAGGGCTTTCTCAAGGCCAAAGGCAAGGAAATGCCGGCCGTCGATCGCGACTACTACCTCAACCGCCCGCTGTCCTTCGATTCGAGCCAGGTCAAACTGGAATTCCAGAACATCGAGCGTGACATCACCCGCCAGCTCGGTCAGTTCAACCCGGTCGGGCAGATCATGCGGCGCATGTGCAAGGAATACCGCATGGTGGTGCGCATGCTCGAAGCGCGCGGCACCGAGGATTTCGGCCTGATCTCGCAAGAACTCTACGGCGCGGCGTCCGATGCCTTTCATGCCGGTGACCCGACGTTGGCCGACCTGGGCCTGATGATGTCCGACTACCTGAACAACATCGACGGGCGCGGCGATCTGAAGGACGAGCCGAAAGTGCTGACCGCCAAAGACGCGGTGCACCTGCTGCAAACCCGGCTCAACAAAGTGTTCGGCGAGGCCGAAGAAACCATTCGCGTATTCGAGTCCGACGGCATCGTCGCAGACGCCGCAGCGGGCGCCGACTACATCAAGATCCGCACCGACGCGATGTTCAACGACCGCGACGTGCGCGCACTGGAAGTCCACGAAGGCCTGGTGCATGTCGGCACCACGCTCAACGGTCTGAATCAGCCGATCTGCACGTTTCTGTCCAAGGGCCCGCCCTCATCGACGGTGACTCAGGAAGGCCTGGCGATCCTCATGGAAATCATCACGTTCGCGTCCTATCCGAGTCGCCTGCGCAAGCTGACCAACCGCACTCGTGCGATTCATATGGTCGAGGAGGGCGCGGACTTTTTACAGGTCTACGAATTCTTCCGCGAGCAAGGTTTCGAGATGGCGGAGAGCTACGGCAACGCCAGCCGAGTGTTCCGTGGCTCGACGCCGACCGGTTTGCCATTCACCAAAGACTTGTCCTACCTCAAGGGCTTCATCATGGTTTACAACTATATTCAGTTGGCCGTGCGCAAGGGCAAGCTTGAGCAGATTCCGCTGTTGTTCTGTGGCAAGACCACGCTGGAAGACATGCGCACGCTGCGTCAGTTGGTCGACGAAGGTCTGGTGGTGGCGCCCAAATATCTGCCGGATCAGTTCCGCGATCTGAATGCGTTGTCGGCGTGGATGTGCTTCTCCAACTTCCTCAACCATTTGAGCCTGGACCGGATTGAGGCGGATTACTCCAATATCCTCTAGACCCAGCACCGAACCCCTTGTGGGAGCGAGCCTGCTCGCGAAGGCGGCTTCACCTTTAACATTGATGTTGGCTGATACACCGCTTTCGCGAGCAGGCTCGCTCCCACAGGTTTGATTCATGTTCAGTTCTCTTCTTTACGAGGTTTCACCGGATGAGAATCCTCGGCATCCTTTGCCTGCTTCTGACCCTCGGCGGTTGCAGTTCGCTGCTGTTCTATCCCGAACCGGGCCAGGTCTTTACCCCTGACAAAGCCAAACTCGAATACCGCACCGTCACGCTTTTGACCGCCGACGGCCTGAAACTCAACGCCTGGTGGCTGCCGGCCAAGCCCGGCGTCGAGGTAAAAGGCACTGTCCTGCATCTGCACGGCAACGGCGGCAATCTGCCGATGCACCTGGGCGGAAGCTGGTGGTTGCCGGAAAACGGCTATCAGGTTCTGCTGGTCGACTATCGCGGCTATGGCTTGTCCGAAGGCAAGCCGAGCCTGCCGGCGATTTATCAGGACATTGACGCCGCGTTCGCCTGGCTCGACAAGGCGCCCGAGGTCAAAGGCAAGCCGCTGGTGCTGCTCGGTCAAAGCCTTGGCGGCGCGATGGCGGTGCATTGGCTGGTACAGCATCCGGAGCGGCAAAAACAACTCAAGGCCCTGGTGCTCGATGGCGTGCCAGCCAGTTATCGCAGTGTCGGCCAGTTCGCCCTCAGCACTTCGTGGCTGACCTGGCCGTTGCAGGTGCCGCTGTCATGGCTGGTGCCCGACGGCGACAGCGCGATCAACTCGATGGCACAGCTTACCGGTGTGCCGAAGCTGATTTACCACAGCATCGACGATCCGCTGGTTCCCATGGCCAACGGCATTCGCCTTTATCAGGCCGCGCCTCCGCCCCGAGTCTTGCAGCTGACGCGCGGCGGCCATGTGCAAACTTTTGGCGATCCCGTCTGGCGGCAGGTGATGCTGCGCTATCTCGACGATCCCGAGCATTTCGACGGCCTGCGCCGCCTCGGCGAAATCCCCAATTATCCGCCCCCCCAGAATCCTGACGACGAGAGTCCGCAATGAGTGAAGAACGTAACGCCATCCCGCTGATCATCACCGGTATCTGCAGCATCCTCGGCACGGTCGGTGCGTTGTGGTTCTACGGCTACCTGCACTTCGCCAAACCCGAGGATGCGCTGCTGCTTAACGAATTCACTATGCTCAAGACCGTCCCCGGCGAGGACTACAAAATCTCGCTGACGCCCGCGCCGCAAGTCGCGCAGTGCATTGATGGCGTGCTGGTGTTGTTTGATACCGAGCAAAAAGGCTTGACCGGGGTGCTGATCAACGCGCAGAAAAAAGCGGTGCGGTGTATGGGCGAAGAGACTCCGCAGAAACTCGAGAAGTGATTCTGCAGGTTCAGCCCTCACCCTAACCCTCTCCCAGAGGGAGAGGGGACTGACCCAGGTGTTTGGTTAAGCTACGTCGACCTGATCCATTGCGCCGAACACAAGTTTTGAAAGCGACACAAATCGGCTCCCTCTCCCTCGGGAGAGGGCTGGGGTGAGGGGCTACGATGTCTGCTCCCACAAAAAAGCCCCGCCTGATCAACTCAGGCGGGGCTTTTGCGTTACCGGATGAAGCTTAGTTCGAGCTCACCGACGAGCGCGGTGCAACTGGCTGGTTGTCGTTGGAAATGGTCACTTCCACACGACGGTTCATCGCACGGCCCGAAACGCTGCCGTTATCAGCTACCGCGTATTCCTTGCCATAACCCTGAGCCACGATGCGTGCTGGATCGACGCCCATCTTGATCAGTGCCATCTGCACGGAAGTCGCGCGACGCTCGGACAGCGACTGGTTGTAGCTCGCGGTACCGGTGCTGTCGGTGTAACCCTCGACGATCACTTTGCGATCCGGGTTTTCCTGGAGGAACTGCGCCAGTTTATTGATGTTTGCCAGACCGGTGGGCTTCAGATCGGCCTTGTTGGTAGCGAACAGCACGTCACCGAAAGTCACCAGTGTGCCGCGATCGGTCTGCTTGGCGTTCAGGCTGTCCTGCAGCTGTTTGATCTGCTGGTCACGGGCATCCAGACGAGCTTGCGCACGTTGGGCAGCGGCGTCCTTCAGGTTGTTTTCGGCAGTGCGCAGGGCGATGGTCTGCTTGGCCACTTCCACGCGCTGGTTGGTCAGATAAGCCAGTTGATCAACCTTGGCGGCGTCTTCCTTGTCCAGATAAGCCTTGTCGGCCTTGTCCAGGAATTCACTGGCGTCCTTGGTTTCCAGGGCCGCGACTTTGCTCGCCTGCGGGTTGGCCTGCAGACCGGCGTAGTTGGTGCGTGCCTGTTCCAGGTTCGGGTTAGGCGGGGTGGAGCAGGCAGCCAGTGCAACACTTGCGGCGAGGAGAGCGGGGATCATCAGTTGCTTACGCATAATTTGTCGTCCTTTCTATCGATAAGAGTTTCAGCGTTGCGGTCGGGATGCGCGCTTACTGCACGGTGCGCTGACTTTCCTGACGCAGTTCCTGAACACCTTTCTGGGAATCCTTCACAGCCTGTTCGGCCTTGGCAGCCTGAGCCTTGCGTTCTGCGACGCGAGCGTCCCACTCGGCCTGTTCAGACAGGCGACGCGCCTCGTCATACTTCTTGTCGTGCATGGCGATTTCAGCTTGTTTCAGTTTGTCCTGCGCCTGCTTCATTTCCACCGCAGCGAATTCGGTACCGCCAGCGCTGACCGCACTGTTGACGGCCGATTGGGTCACCGCGTATTGCTCGGTCGGTGGATTGCCCGCGCAACCAGCCAGCACGAAGCTGGTGCCGATGGCCAGAGCGGCCAGTTTCAGACCGCGCAATTGGGAAAACGAGGTTTGGGTTTTCATGGTCTTCAACTCCATTAGGCATCTCCTGAAAATACAACTGAATCCATCCTGGCAGAGGAGCCGAAAGCATCGCTTGTTGACGCGAATTGAAACGCTCGTTCCAGGCGTGGTTACCTGTTCCGACCGGCGGCATTTTTGAAAAGTTCAGAAAAGATGGCCTATCGCCAAAAATTAAATTGACCGTTTGGACAAGGCTCTGGGACGGGAACTTTGGCGGGTGCAAGCGGTACGCGCGGGCGTTCTGAACCTCTCAAAAAACCCGCTTTCCGGACGGAACACGATCAGTGTGGGAGCGAGCCTGCTCGCGAATGCGGTGTGTCAGTCAGCGCAAATGCCGATTGTGAATCGGCAATCGCGAGCAGGCTCGCTCCCACTGTTTTGACCTGTGTCGTGTCAGTGCTTTTGCTTGTTTTCAACGGAAGAGAGGTCGTGCAAATGCCGCCGTGACAACGTCAGAAAACGCGGCGTCGGTCCGACGTCTTCGTACAGCGGATCACCTTCCTCATCCGTGGCAACCACCGTCGAACCCTTCACATACGGCAGGCTCGCTTCGAATTCTTCAAGCGCTGCACCAATCAATTCGCCGAGCAGTTCCTCGGGGTGCCGTTTGGGATACATCTCGGCGATCGCCGCCAGCCGCGCGGCGGCTTCCACATCCAGATGAATCGTGTAGCCGGTGTCGGTCAGGCGACCCTTGGCGTTTTCTTCCCAATGCTGGGCAAGTTCACGGATTTTCATAATGGCCTCATGTCGCACCTGCTCGTGGCAGGCTTGGGTGAGTGTCCGGCGGGGCCGGTGGCAAGCCGTCGTTCGGCTTACAGTTGAGACTAGCTTTGCGCGACAAGGTTTAAAGTCCCTTCGTCGGCTGCTTGTAAGAAGCGCCCCAGAGCGGCACTCTCTAGACCTGCACTCGTTTCTAGGCCGCCCGGATTACCGCTGGAGAACTGCTGATGACCGATATTGATGCACGCTTGCGCGAAGATGTTCACCTGCTTGGAGAGCTGTTGGGCAACACCATTCGAGACCAGTACGGCGAGGCGTTCCTCGACAAGATCGAGCAGATTCGCAAGGGCGCCAAGGCTGACCGCCGGGGCTCGATGGACGCCGAACTGAGCGCCAGCCTCAATCAATTGAGCGAAGACGAACTGCTTCCGGTGGCGCGGGCGTTCAACCAGTTTCTCAACCTGGCGAACATCGCCGAGCAGTATCAACTGATCCATCGTCGCGAAGAATCGCAACCGGCGCCGTTCGAGTCGCGGGTACTACCTGAATTGCTGGCGCGCCTGCGCAACGAAGGCCATGACGCCGAGTCGCTGGCGCGGCAACTGGCGCGGTTGGAAATCGAGTTGGTGCTGACCGCGCACCCCACCGAAGTGGCTCGCCGCACGCTGATCCAGAAGTACGACGCGATTGCCGCGCAACTCGCTGCGCAGGATCATCGCGACCTGACCAGCGCCGAGCGTGAACAGGTTCAGACGACCCTGCAGCGGCTGATCGCCGAAGCGTGGCACACCGAAGAAATCCGCCGCACCCGTCCGACCCCGGTGGATGAAGCGAAATGGGGTTTCGCGGTGATCGAGCATTCGCTGTGGCAAGCGATTCCCCACCACATGCGCAAGGCCGATCAGGCGCTGTACGCCGCCACGGGCCTGCGTCTGCCGCTGGAAGCCGCGCCGATTCGCTTTGCTTCCTGGATGGGCGGTGACCGTGACGGCAACCCCAATGTCACCGCAGCCGTGACCCGTGAAGTGTTGCTGCTGGCACGCTGGATGGCGGCGGATTTGTATTTGCGCGATGTCGATCATCTCGCTGCCGATTTGTCCATGCAGCAGGCCAGCGAGGCGCTCAGAAGCAAGGCTGGCGACAGTGCCGAACCGTATCGCGCGGTGCTCAAACAACTGCGTGAGCGTCTGCGAGCGACGCGTAACTGGGCGCACGCCTCACTGACCGCGCCGACGCCTGCACCCTGCGATGTGCTGCACGACAATCGCGACCTGCTCGAGCCGCTCCAGCTGTGTTTCAACTCTCTGCATGAGTGCGGCATGGGCGTGATTGCCGACGGGCCTTTGCTCGATTGTCTACGTCGCGCGGTGACATTCGGGCTGTTCCTGGTGCGCCTCGACGTGCGCCAGGACTCGTCGCGTCACAGTTCAGCGATGACCGAGATCACCGATTATCTGGGCCTCGGTCGTTACGAAGACTGGGACGAGGAACAGCGCATCAACTTCCTCACCGGGGAATTGAGCAACCGCAGGCCGTTGCTGCCAGCGCATTTCAAGCCTTCGGCCGATACGGCAGAAGTACTCAATACCTGCAAGGAAATTGCTGCGGCACCGGCGGCGTCGCTTGGCTCGTACGTGATCTCCATGGCCGGCGCGGCTTCCGATGTGCTCGCCGTGCAATTGCTGCTCAAAGAGTCCGGCGTGTTGCGTCCGATGCGCGTGGTGCCGCTGTTCGAAACCCTTGCCGACCTCGACAACGCCGGGCCGGTGATGGAGCGATTGTTGCTGCTGCCGGGTTATCGGACGCGCCTGCACGGCCCGCAAGAGGTGATGATCGGATATTCCGACTCGGCCAAGGACGCCGGCACAACTGCCGCTGCGTGGGCGCAATATCGCGCGCAGGAACGACTGGTGGAAATCTGCCGCGAGCAGCAGGTAGAGCTGTTGTTGTTTCACGGTCGCGGCGGCACCGTGGGGCGTGGCGGCGGCCCGGCCCACGCGGCGATTCTGTCGCAACCGCCGGGATCGGTGGCGGGGCGTTTCC
The DNA here is from genome assembly GCF_014268505.2 of Pseudomonas khorasanensis. Taxonomy (GTDB): domain Bacteria; phylum Pseudomonadota; class Gammaproteobacteria; order Pseudomonadales; family Pseudomonadaceae; genus Aquipseudomonas; species Aquipseudomonas khorasanensis. The sequence continues at coordinate 230,585 of NZ_JABWQP020000006.1, read as the reverse complement.
GCACGACCGAGCAGGGAGAAATGATTCGTTTCAAATTCGGTCTCCCCGATATTGCCGAGCAAAACCTCAATCTTTATCTGGCAGCGGTGCTTGAAGCGACGCTGTTGCCGCCACCACCGCCGACACCTGAGTGGCGGCATCTGATGGACGAATTGGCGGCGGACGGTGTCAGCGCCTACCGCCAAGTGGTGCGAGAAAATCCGCAATTCGTCGAGTATTTCCGCCAGTCCACGCCGGAGCAGGAGCTGGGGCGCCTGCCGCTTGGCAGTCGTCCGGCCAAGCGTCGCGCCGGCGGCATTGAGAGCCTGCGGGCGATCCCGTGGATTTTCGGCTGGACGCAAACACGTTTGATGCTGCCGGCCTGGCTGGGTTGGGAGACAGCGCTGAGCAAGGCGCTGGAGCGCGGCGAAGGGGAATTGTTGGGGCAGATGCGCGAACAGTGGCCGTTCTTCCGCACCCGCATCGATATGCTGGAAATGGTCCTGGCCAAGGCCGACGCTGACATCGCGCTGTCCTACGACGAGCGTCTGGTCGAGGCAGATCTGCTGCCGTTGGGCGCGCAGTTACGCGACCTATTGTCGCAGGCGTGCGCCGTGGTGCTGGGGCTGACAGGCCAGTCACAGCTGCTGGCGCACAGCCCGGACACCCTCGAATTCATCCGTTTGCGCAACACCTACCTCGACCCGCTGCATCTATTGCAGGCAGAACTGTTGGCGCGTTCGCGGCAGCAGGATGTCGAGCAGGGCAGCCCGGTGGAACAGGCGCTGCTGGTGTCTGTGGCGGGGATTGCCGCCGGTTTGCGCAATACCGGCTAAGGTTGCTGGTGGCGTCAGCCGACACTTGCGATGAGTGTCGGATGGCGCTTTTGCTGTTGCACAAAAGTGCTCCGACGCGACACTTCATGATGGGGTTGCGACTTGGGTTACCGGGTCGCAGGGTCGCGGCGGGCGTCGGTTTCTCCGACTTTTGGCGTCTTGTGTGGGCGCAGCCTGCTGTGTATCTTGATCAGCCTTTGGCCGTTTGTGCGGCCACGACCCGTATTTTCAGGATCCGCCGGCAACGAGCGAATCCTTTGTTTTGTAAAGCTTTTATATAAAAAATTGAGGAGCACATCGATGCGCGTCATTCTGCTGGGAGCTCCCGGGGCCGGTAAAGGTACTCAGGCAAAGTTCATCACCGAGAAATTCGGCATTCCGCAAATCTCCACCGGCGACATGCTGCGTGCTGCGGTGAAGGCCGGCACTCCGCTGGGCGTACAAGCCAAGAGCATCATGGATGCCGGCGGCCTGGTGTCGGATGACCTGATCATCGCACTGGTCAAGGACCGCATCGCTCAACCTGACTGCGCCAACGGCTTTCTGTTCGACGGCTTCCCGCGCACCATTCCGCAGGCTGAAGCGCTGGTGACTGCCGGTGTCGAACTCGACGCTGTGGTTGAAATCGCTGTTGAAGACGAAGAGATCGTGCAACGCATTGCCGGTCGCCGTGTTCACGAAGCCAGCGGCCGCGTTTACCACATCGTCTACAACCCGCCAAAACTGGCTGGCAAAGACGACATCACCGGCGACGAGCTGGTACAGCGCAAGGACGACACCGAAGAAACCGTGCGTCATCGCCTGTCGGTCTACCATTCGCAGACCAAACCGCTGGTTGAGTTCTACCAGAACCTCTCCGCGAAAAATGGCGGCAAGCCGAAGTACAGCCATATTCCGGGCGTGGGTTCGGTAGAAGCCATTACCGCGAAGGTGCTTGAAGCGCTGAGCTGAAGTTGATTCGCTGCATCATCGACGGCCCGCTTGCGGGCCGTAGTTGTTTATACTGACGCACTTTTTTCCCCACCCTTGTTTTGGAAACATCGATGAGCACCTTGCTGGCCCTGGACACCGCGACTGAAGCTTGCTCCGTTGCCTTGCTGCATGACGGCAAGGTCACGAGCCATTACGAGGTGATCCCGCGCCTGCACGCGCAGAAGTTGCTGCCGATGATCCAGCAACTGCTGGCCGACGCCGGCACCACATTGCAGGCTGTCGATGCGATTGCGTTCGGCCGCGGCCCGGGTGCGTTTACCGGTGTGCGCATCGCTATCGGTGTGGTGCAAGGGCTGGCGTTCGCGCTGGATCGTCCGGTACTGCCAGTGTCGAACCTTGCGGTACTGGCGCAACGTGCCTTTCGTGAGCACGGCGCAAGTCAGGTAGCGGCCGCCATCGATGCGCGAATGGATGAAGTCTATTGGGGCTGCTACCGCGAAACGGCGGGGGAGATGAAACTGGTCGGTGCAGAGGCGGTGCTGCCGCCGGAAGTTGCGGCGCTGCCGGCCGATGCCACTGGCGACTGGTTCGGTGCCGGTACCGGCTGGGGTTATCGCGAGCGCATTGGAGTTGATTTGACGGGCTCCGATGCCGGCATGCTGCCCCACGCCGAAGACCTGCTAACCCTGGCGCGTTTCGCCTGGGAGCGCGGTGAGTCGATCCCGGCGGATGACGCGCAACCGGTTTATCTGCGCGATAAAGTCGCCACCCCAAAAGCCCGCTGATACAACGCTTTCCCCCTGTGGGAGCGAGCCTGCTCGCGAATGCCGTGTATCAGTCTCAATCAGCTTTCCTGACACACCGCATTCGCGAGCAGGCTCGCTCCCACAGGTTCGGTGCCCACAGGCAAATATCGCCAATCGTCAGTTTCTGCCCCCTCGCTTAAAACCTTTTGTGCTTTCTGTGTTCTAGTTATCACTCGGCAGTTTGCTAAGTCGGTCAAGTGCCGCTAAATTGCCATCATTGATACCGAGCATGAAATTATGCGTATAGACGGCGTTTCCACTCAGTCCTATCCCATCAAGCGCAAGCCTCGCAAAGGCAATGCGGCGCTGGATGAGTCCGTCGATATTATTGACGGCGAGCTGGAATTTCCAAGCGAAGAGCAGTTGGCCGCACGTGCCGCCCAAGCCGCCGCGCAACGCCTGAGCAATCTGCCTGCCCGTCAGCAAGACATGATCTACCACCGCGCAATGAAGAAAAGCGTAGCCATGGCCTTGGCCAGCTACCTGAGCACCGCCGGTTTTGTCGATTGGGATGCGGACGTGCTGGGCCTCGATCTGTATATCTGATGGATTTGCCTTACTACCTCGGTTGCCCGTCCTGGAGCGAAAATGCCTGGCGCGAGTATCTGTACCCGGTAGATGCCAAATCCTCTGAATTCCTCGGTCTCTACTCGCAAGTGTTCAACGCGGTGGAAGGCAACACCACCTTCTACGCAAGCCCATCGCCAGCCACGGTGCAGCGCTGGGCCGAGGTCATGCCCGCACACTTTCGTTTCACCGCCAAGTTCCCTGGCGACATCAGCCACAGCGGTGACTTGCGCGATCAACTGACGGCTGCCGAAACCTTCCTGCAACTGCTCAAACCCCTCGGCGAACGCGTTTCGCCGTTCTGGTTGCAACTGTCCAAAAGCTTCTCGCCGCAGCGGCTGCCGGAATTGGCGGCGTTTATCGATGCCCTGGACTGTCCGTTGGCAGTGGAGGTGCGCCACGATCAGTTTTTCGTCAAAGGCGAGAGCGAACGCCTGCTCAATCGGCTGCTGCTTGATCGCGGTGTCGAGCGCATCTGCCTCGACCCGCGTGCGCTGTTCAGTTGCCTGTCGACCGCGTCTTCGGTGATCCACGCGCAAGCGAAAAAACCCCGCGTGCCGACGCGCCCGGCAGCGTTCACGCAGTTTCCGCAGGTGCGCTTCATTGGCCATCCAGAGCTTGAGGCCAATGACTCCTTTCTGGCGCCTTGGGTGGTGAAAATTGCCGAGTGGATTGAAGAGGGCCGTACGCCCTACATTTTCCTGCATACCGCCGACAACCTGTTGGCGGCGAAGCTGGCGCAACGTTTTCACTCACAACTGATGCAACGTTTGCCTGGCTTGCCACCCCTGCCTGAGCTATACAGGGAACCCGCCGCGGAGCAACTGGGTCTGCTTTGAGGCGATCTCGTTTTCCTCGCCAGGAGCCCGCCGATGGACGCCCAAGCCGGTCAAGAACAACTGCGAAAAGCCGAAGCCTTCAAGGCACTTCATGAATGCCCCGGGATTTTCGTCATTCCCAATCCATGGGATGCGGGCTCGGCGAAAATGCTTGCCAGTCTCGGCTATCAGGCGTTGGCCACCACCAGCGCCGGTTATGCGTTTTCCCAAGGCAAGGCCGACGGCGCGTTAAGCCTCGATGAGACTCTGAACAACGTTCGCGCGATTGTCGCCGCGACAGATTTGCCCGTGGCGGTGGATCTGGAAAACGGCTTCGCCGATGATCCGTCCGAGTGTGCGCAGAGCTTGTTGCGCGCCGCCGAGGCGGGCGCAGTGGGTGGTTCGATCGAAGACGCCACGGGCCGCCCGGACGCGCCAATCTATTGCTTCGAACACGCCGTGGCGCGGATTGAAGCTGCTGTCGCTGCAGTGCGCACGCTGCCGTTTCCCTTCATTCTCACCGCCCGCGCGGAAAACTACCTGCACGGCAATCCCGATCTCGACGACACCATCCGCCGCTTGCAGGCCTTTGCCGAAGCCGGCGCGGATGTCTTGTATGCACCGGGTTTGCGCACGGCCGAAGAAGCGCGGGCGGTGGTGCAAGCCGTCGCGCCAAAACCGGTCAACGTGCTGATGTCCGGCGGTTTGAAACTGACCGTGCAGCAGCTCGAAGAAATGGGCGTGCGGCGCATCAGCACTGGGTCCGCGCTGGCGCTCGCGGCGCTCGGCGAATTTTTCCGTGCGGCTGAGGAAATCAGCCAGTCCGGCACGTTCGGCTTCACATCGCAGTCGATGCCTTACGCCAAGGCCAATCAGCTCTTCAAAGGTTAAGCATGGGGCGTTGGCTGTTTTGGCTGGTAGTACTGGCGATCGCTGGTGCTGCGGTGAGTGTCTGGCGCGGCTGGCTGGACGTGCCGAACGCGTGGAACCCGTGGGCACCGCTGGACGTGAAAGCAGCGCCCAACTGGCTGACGGGCTACAAGCTCATGCGCCTGCGCGGCGACCCCGAGCTTTGCGCTCAGGCACTGAGCAGTTCTGAGTTGCGTGTCAGCCGGCAAGCCGACAGCCCAGGCGCCAGGTGTCCTTTGATCGGCGCCTTGCGCATACAAGGCGGTGAGGTGGCGCTGAGCAGCAGCTTCATCGCCAGTTGCCCGCTGGCGGTGGCCTACGCAATGTTCGAACACCACACGCTGCAACCTGCTGCGCAATCGGTGTATGGCCAGAATGTTGCGCGGGTCGATCATCTCGGCAGCTTTGCCTGTCGCAACGTTTACAACCGCGAGAGTGGCGCGCTGAGCCGACACGCCAGTGCCGATGCATTGGATATCGCCGGTTTTCGTCTGGCTGACGGGCGCACCATCAGCGTGCTCAAGGACTGGCCGAAGCAGAATCGGGAGGCACAGTTTCTCCGTCAGGTCCGCGACGGCGCCTGCGAGTCATTCAGTGTGGTGTTGAGCCCGGATTACAACGCCGCTCATCGCAATCACTTTCATGTCGATGTCGGGCGCTGGAGTGTGTGTCGCTGAGGGTCAGGCGGCGAGGCGCAGGTTCTGCAGAACGATCGGGCGAGCCCAGCCGTTATCGAAATCCAGGGCTTTCTGCTGTTCGACGATTTCTTCTGGCGGGAACGGTGGATAAGGCTTTTGCAGCAGGTCCAGGTCGAATTCGGCAATCGGCAGGTACAGCGGACGTTTCTGCGGGGCAGGGCCCGGTTCTGGCAGCGGTTGGCCGTTATTGATCACAATCGGGCGAACCCAGCTGCTGTCGAAATTCTGCTGCTCTTGCTGAGCCTTGAGTTCTTCTGCCGGGAACGGCGGGAATGGCTTGTCCAGCAGCTCCATTTCAAACTCGGCGATCGGCAGGAACAACGGCTCCGGCGGACGCACCTGGGTTTCAACCACATCGCATTCACGCTGCTCGACGATATGCGCGTGCAGTTCGCTGCCGATGGTCGGTTCTTCTGGGCTGTTCAGATCAACCGGAGGAAACGTGCCGCAGGCCGGCACTACATCACTCGTCTGCTCGGCCAGGGCCTGGGCAAAGAAATCCTGCCACAGGTGACTAACGCCGCTCAGTGCTTGAGTGTTATGACGGCTGAAATCGCCATGGGGCGAAATGTAGCCAATCGATGTGGGAAGAATGCCTGACATTTTTTTCGGTTGACGCTCAGCTCTGGCAAAATGCGCGTTGAATGGTTTATCGGCGGTTTTTGTCGATCCTTAACTTTTTTGAGCGTTTTTTCATGATTGAGCCACCCGCGGCCTGCCGCATCCATGTCCAGGCCCTCGCCCCGACGTTTCAGGCGCAAGCCGCGCAATGGGCCGAACGTCTCGGCCTGCCGCTTGCCGAGGCTGACGGCGAGTTCGTCTTGCAGGTTGGCGAGCAGGGTTTGCAGTTGCAACAGCTTGGCCCGGATGCCCCGGGGCCGGTGCGGGTCGATTTCGTCGAGGGTGGCGCGGCGCATCGGCGTTTGTACGGTGGTGGCAGCGGACAAATGATTGCGAAGGCAGTCGGCATCGCTCAAGGCGTGCGCCCGCGCGTACTGGATGCAACGGCGGGGTTGGGCAAGGATGCGTTCGTGCTGGCCAGTCTGGGCTGCGACATGAGCCTGATCGAGCGTCAGCCGCTGATTGGCGCGCTGCTCGAGGACGGGCTGGCGCGGGGGGCGGAAGATTTCGAGGTGGCGCCGATTGTGGCGCGAATGAAACTGCTCAAGGGCAATTCCATTGAGGTCATGCGCAACTGGAAAGGCGAGCCACCGCAGGTCATCTACCTCGATCCAATGTTCCCGCACCGTGAGAAAACCGCGCTGGTGAAGAAGGAAATGCGCCTGTTCCGGCCGCTCGTAGGCGATGACCCGGATGCCCCGGCATTGTTGGAAGCAGCGCTGGCGCTGGCGACACACCGCGTGGTGGTCAAGCGCCCGCGCAAGGCGCCGTGCATCGACGGGCCGAAACCGAGCCATGCGCTGGATGGCAAATCGAGCCGGTATGACATCTATCCGAAGAAGGCGCTCAAGCCCTGAGACCGAGTCGCCTCATTCGCGAGCAGGCTCGCTCTCACAGTGGAATGCAAGTCAACCGTGGGAGCGAGCCTGCTCGCGAAAGCGTCAGATCGCGCACCGCAAGATTCATGGCTTGTACGCTTTCATGAACAAACCAACCACCTCGCGCACATGACGCTCCGCCGCCGCCCCAGTCAGCGGCTCGCCGCAGCCATACAGCAACCGGAAATTTCCCGCGCCCTTGATCAGGCAGAAGAAGTGCTCGGCCGCATTCCGTGGCTGATCGATGCTCAGCGCGCCGGTTGCGTGGATTTTTGCCAGCAAGCCTTCCATCCCGTTCACGACGCGCTCGGGACCTGCCTCGAAGAAAATCTGCGACAGCTTCGGGTCCTGGCTGCCCAGCGCCATGATCAGGCGATGCAGATTCACTGATTCATCGCTGTTGATCAGTTGATAGAAGCCCCGGGCAATGTTCAGCAACACACTCTCCACCGCGGTGCCTTCCGGCAATTCAAAGAACAGCGGGGGCAATTGCTCTTCGCATTTGGCCACCACGGCGGCGGAAAACAATGTCTCCTTGTCGTTGAAATGGCTGTAGACCGTCAGCTTCGACACGCCGGCCTCGCCGGCGACCGCGTCCATGCTGGTGTTGGCATAGCCATGACGCAGGAACAGGGTTTTCGCCGCGTCGAGGATCGCTTGGCGCTTGGCCAGATCCTTGGGGCGGCCCGGGCCGTTTGGAGCTGAAAGATTGTTCGACATTCTTCGCTTTTAATACTGGACTGGTGAGTTTGCTATTAATACCATACCGGCCAGTATAAATATTCCAAGCTCCATTAGCGAAAGGTCCGTCACCATGTTCCGCCATGCGTTGTCCTTTGCACTGCCAGCCAGTCTGGCGTTCCTGTTATCGGCGTGCGGTCAGGAAGAGGTGGCGAAAGTCACCGTGCGACCGGCCATGGTGGTGCAGCCCGAGCCTTCGGCGCAGGCGATGGAAAGTTATCCGGGTGAGGTGCGTGCCCGCTACGAACCCGATCTGGCGTTCCGTATCGGCGGCAAAGTCAGCCGACGACTGGTCGATGAAGGCCAGCGTGTAAAGGCTGATCAGCCATTGGCCGAACTCGATCCTCAGGACGTGCGCCTGCAATTGGAAGCCACCCGCGCCCAGGTCGCTGCCGCCGAGGCCAATCTGAATCTGGTGCGTGCCGAGCGCGATCGCTACAAGACCCTGATGGAGCGGCAGATGGTCAGCCGCTCGGCCTACGACAACGCGGAAAACCTCTACCGCTCCGGCGAAGCCCGCCTCAAGCAAATCAAAGCCGAATTCAACGTCTCGACCAATCAGGCCAGTTACGCGGTGCTCCGTGCGCCTCAGGATGGTGTGGTGGCCAAGCGCTCGGTCGAAGTGGGCCAAGTGGTTGCCGCCGGGCAAACCGTGTTCACCCTCGCGACCGACGGCGAGCGCGAAGTGCTCATCAGCCTGCCGGAGCAGAGTTTTGGCCGCTTCAAGGTCGGTCAGCCGGTCTCCGTGGAGTTGTGGGCGCAGCAGAATCAGCGCTTTGCCGGACAAATTCGCGAATTGTCCCCGGCGGCCGACCCGCGTTCCCGGACATTTGCCGCACGGATTTCCTTTACCAGCGGCAAGGTCCCTGCAGAGCTGGGCCAGAGCGCCCGCGTCTTCGTGCAAGCGGCAGACAGTGTTTCGTTGTCTGTACCGCTTTCCGCGCTGACTGCTGAAAACGGCGCCACCTATGTCTGGGTCGTCAGCGCCAACAACACGGTGAAAAAGACCCCGGTGCGGGTCGGCCCGTTCGGCGAGAAAGCCGTGCCCGTACTCGAGGGCTTGAACGCCAGTGACTGGGTGGTGGCAGCCGGTGTGCATATATTGCTGGACGACCAGCAGGTGCGCCCGGTGGATCGATCCAACCGTCTGGTCAATCTGGCGAACAAGGAGTAAGCCCCGATGCGCTTCAACCTCTCCGAATGGGCGTTGCGTAATCGCCAGATCGTACTGTTTCTGATGCTTTTGCTTGCTGTCGTCGGTGCGTTGTCCTACACCAAACTGGGCCAGAGCGAAGACCCGCCGTTCACCTTCAAGGCTATGGTGATCCAGACCCGCTGGCCCGGCGCGACCGCAGAGGAGGTCTCGCGGCAGGTCACCGAACGTATCGAAAAGAAACTGATGGAAACCGGTGAGTACGAACGCATTATGTCGTTCTCTCGCCCCGGTGAATCCCAGGTCACCTTCATCGCCCGCGATTCGATGCACTCAAAGGACATTCCCGACCTTTGGTATCAGTTGCGCAAAAAGGTCGGCGACATCCGTCAGACCTTGCCGCCGGGAATTCAAGGGCCATTCTTCAACGATGAGTTCGGTACGACCTTCGGCAATATCTATGCGCTGACCGGCGACGGTTTCGACTATGCCGTGCTCAAGGATTACGCCGACCGCATCCAGATCCAGCTGCAACGGGTCAAGGACGTCGGCAAGGTCGAATTGCTCGGCCTGCAGGATGAGAAGATCTGGGTCGAACTCTCCAACGTCAAACTCGCCACCCTCGGCTTGCCCCTGACGGCGGTGCAGCAAGCGCTGGAAGAACAGAACGCGGTGTCGACGGCCGGTTTCTTCGAGACGGGCAGCGAGCGCTTGCAGCTACGCGTCACGGGGAATTTTCAGACAGTCGACGAGATAAAGAACTTCCCGATCCGTGTCGCCGATCGTACGTTCCGTATCTCCGATATCGCTGACGTGCGTCGCGGTTTCAGCGATCCACCGGCGCCGCGCATGCGTTTCATGGGGGACGACGCAATCGGTCTGGCCGTGGCGATGAAGGATGGCGGCGACATATTGGTGCTGGGCAAGGCGCTGGAAGGCGAATTCTCGCGCATTCAGAAGAACCTTCCCGCCGGCATGCAATTGCGCAAGGTGTCCGATCAGCCGGCAGCAGTCAAAACCGGGGTCGGCGAGTTCGTCCAGGTGTTGGTAGAAGCACTGGCGATCGTGTTGCTGGTGAGCTTCTTCTCCCTCGGCGTGCGCACCGGCATGGTCGTCGCGTTGACCATTCCACTGGTGCTGGCGATGACATTCGCCTGCATGTATTACCTCGGGATCGGCTTGCACAAGATTTCCCTCGGCGCGCTGGTGCTGGCGCTGGGGCTTTTGGTGGACGATGCGATCATTGCCGTTGAAATGATGGCGATCAAAATGGAGCAGGGCTACGATCGCCTTCGCGCGGCAAGTTATGCCTGGACGAGCACGGCGTTTCCGATGCTCACCGGTACGCTGATTACCGCGGCCGGCTTTTTGCCAATTGCCACCGCGCAGTCCGGCACCGGCGAATACACCCGTTCGATTTTCCAGGTGGTGACCATTGCGCTGCTGGCCTCATGGGTGGCGGCGGTCATGTTCGTGCCATATCTGGGGGAAAAACTCCTGCCGGATCTGGCGAAAATTCATGCCGCCAAACACGGCACGGGGAATGGTCAGCCGGACCCGTACGCCACGCCGTTTTATCAGCGCGTTCGACGTCTTGTGGAATGGTGCGTGGCGCACCGCAAGACGGTGATCGTGCTCACCGTGGGCCTGTTTATCGCCTCGGTGATGTTGTTCCGCTTCGTGCCGCAACAGTTCTTTCCGGCCTCCAACCGATTGGAGCTGATGGTCGATCTGAAACTCGCCGAAGGTGTTTCGCTGGCCAACACCACCGCTGAGGTCAAACGTCTTGAAGCGCTGCTCAAGGAGCACGCCGGTATCGACAATTACGTGGCTTACGTCGGCACCGGTTCGCCGCGTTTCTACCTGCCGCTGGACCAACAACTGCCGGCGGCGAGTTTCGCCCAGTTTGTGGTGTTGGCGAAAACCATCGAGGAGCGTGAAGCGCTGCGCGGCTGGTTGATCGAGACCCTCAACGAACAATTCCCGGCCCTGCGTTCACGGGTCACGCGTCTGGAGAACGGTCCGCCAGTGGGTTATCCGGTGCAGTTCCGGGTCACGGGCGAACACATCGAGGAAGTCCGCGCGTTGGCCCGCAAGGTCGCGGCGAAGGTTCGCGAGAACCCGCATGTGGTCAATGTGCATCTGGACTGGGAAGAACCGAGCAAGGTCGTCTACCTGAACATCGATCAGGACCGCGCCCGCGCCCTCGGCGTGAGCACGGCCAATCTGGCGAAATTCCTGCAGAGTTCGCTGGTGGGTTCGACGGTCAGCCAGTACCGCGAAGACAACGAATTGATCGAGATTCTGCTGCGCGGCACCGTGCATGAGCGCACTGAGTTGTCGTTGCTGCCGAGTCTGGCGGTGCCGACGGATAACGGCCGCAGTGTGGCGTTGTCGCAGATTGCCACGCTCGAATATGGCTTCGAGGAAGGCATCATCTGGCACCGTAATCGGCTGCCAAACGTGACGGTGCGTGCAGATATTTATGGCAAGGAACAACCGGCGACACTGGTGAAGCAGATCATGCCGACGCTGGATTCGATTCGCGCCGAGTTGCCCGATGGTTATCTGCTGGACGTCGGCGGTACGGTGGAGGATTCCGAGCGCGGGCAAAAGTCGGTGAACGCCGGGGTGCCGATGTTCATTGTGGTGGTGCTGACCTTGCTGATGGTGCAGTTGCGCAGTTTCTCGCGCACGGCGATGGTGTTTCTCACAGCGCCGTTGGGGTTGATCGGGGTGACGCTGTTTTTGATGGTGTTCCGCCAGCCGTTCGGGTTTGTGGCGATGCTGGGGACGATCGCGCTGTCCGGGATGATCATGCGTAATTCGGTGATTCTGGTGGATCAGATCGAGCAGGATATTGCTTCGGGGCTTAAGCCCTGGCAGGCGATTATCGAGGCGACTGTGCGACGGTTCAGGCCGATTGTGCTGACGGCGCTGGCGGCGGTGCTGGCGATGATTCCGTTGTCGCGCAGTGTGTTTTTTGGGCCGATGGCGGTGGCGATCATGGGGGGGTTGATTGTGGCTACGGCGCTGACGTTGTTGTTTTTGCCGGCGTTGTATGCGGCTTGGTTTCGGGTGCGTAAGGACGCTTGATTTTTGGTGTCGTGGCGGCCTTCGGGCCGACCATGCTTTGGTTGGTTTGGGGTGTATATCCGTTTCTGCGGGTGTTGCCGCTGGCGGTTTCGCTCTTACAGCGAGTCCCTTTGGCAAACGCCCCAAAGGAACCAAAGGTCTGGGCCCCGGCGTTCGGCCCGCTCGCTGGGGCTCGGGGTTCCTTCGCTGCGGAATTGATCCGGGGGCATCGCTTCCGGTTTGCTTCGCTGCACCTCCTTTCGATGTATTCGACTTCGTCGAACGGCGCTTTGCGCCCACCCCCGGATCAATCCCTCCACTCAGCCTGCCGAAGGGGCCGGTACGGCGAGATCAAGAGCTGCAGCCGAGCTACGCTCATCCTGTTGAGTGGTGAGAAGCGAAGCGGGGCGGGGGGGGCTGTTTTTGCTTTGGCTTTTGTTTTTCTGTGGGAGCGAGACTGCTCGCGAAGGCGGCCTGACAGCCGACCCATTTCCACCCGCAAGCCCTCGCACCCTTCCTACAGCTTTTTCAGAAACCTCCGATCTTGAGCCGCTGCCCGTCGAATGCTGTACTCCAGGTTCTGTTTCCTGAGCCCTTGAGTCTGCCCCGATGAAGAAACCACCTGCATCAACCGGCAGAACCGATCCTGTTTTCGACCTGTTGGCTCGCCCGTCACACAAACAACGCCTCGCGGATTATCTGGCGCTACTCAAGCCGCTCGATGACCAGGGTCGCTATTTGCCCTTCGAGGCGCTGCGCTATCGCTGGGCTGCCGGGCTGGACGCGAATCTCTGTTGGGCTTTGGTGAAAAAGGCGCGGACTGCTCAGTACATCAACCTGTTGCCATTGGGCGAGCCAGTGCAGTGGGGCAAATTTGTGCCGACGCCGTTGGCGCAGAAAACCGTTTCTGTGGTGGATCGTCACACCAGCACGGCGGCGCTGGATTACATGACGAGTCAGATTGGCGAACGTGTGCATTTCTCCTACCTGCTCAACGACCTGATCGAAGACGAAGCCATCGCCAGTAGCCAACTGGAGGGTGCGGCGACCACGACCCGTGCTGCGAAGGACATGCTCAAACATCAGCGCCAGCCACGTACGCCGGATGAGCGCATGGTCATGGGCAATTACCGGATGATGAATTTCGCTTGGGAAAAGCGTTACGAACCCATGAGCGTGACGCTCATTGCTGCGCTCCACAAGGTGGGTGTGGAGGGCATCAATGACGAGCAGTATTCCCCGGGAGTTTTCAGAACCAACGATGAAGTGGTAGTTCAGGATGGCGCGGGCAATACCGTGCACCGGCCGCCTCCGGCTTCGGGTCTGATTCTGCGGTTGGCGAGGCTCTCCGACTGGATTAACGAGCCCGACAGCTCGCCTCTGGACAAGCACTATCTGCACCCGCTGATCAAGGCGATCACGCTGCATTTTGCCTTGGGTTTTGAGCATCCCTTTCGCGACGGTAACGGCCGGGTCGCCAGAGCGTTGTTCTATTGGTTCATGTTCAAACACGAGTTCGCTGCATTTCACTACATCGCGATCAGTTTGCTGTTGCGTAATGCGCCAGTGAAATACGGGCGCTCCTATCTGCACACCGAGGCGGATGAGCTGGATCTTACTTATTTCATCGAGTTCCAGTGTTCAATCATTCTGCGCGCCGTGGTCGGGTTTACTGACGTTTACCACAAGAGCTTGGCGGACAGTCAGGCGTTCGAACACGGGCTGACGCGCTCTGGCGTGTTTGATCAACTGACGGAACAACAGCGCGCGGTCTATCAGGTGGCTAAAAGCGGGGAGGCCAAGGAGTTTACGGCGAGCAACGTAGCGGAAAATTTTTCCTGCTCGTACACAGAGGCGGCATCGACGTTGGAGGGACTGGAGCGATTAAACGTCTTTGAGAGAACGACGATGGGGCGGGAGACGGTGTTCTTTTTGAGCGGTCCCTTACGAGGCAGGAAACACGGGAGCCAATCGCTTCGCCCCCGTGTGACGACAGTTTAAAGCGCCCCAAACACCTTCTTCGCCAGGCTCGTCGCCGCAGCGGCCGGGTTCTGGCGAATTGTTTCTTCCTGCTTGCCGATCATCTCGAACAAACCATTGAGCGCTTGTTCGGTGACGTAGCTCTCAACGTTCGCGCTCTTGGCATCGACCACGCCGAAGGCCGCAGCTTGACCTGCAAAGGAGTTGTACTTCTGTGCGACACCAACCTTGTCGGTGGCTTGTTTGACGATGGGCAGGAATTTGGCGCGGATCTGTTCGCGGCTGGATTTGTTCAGGTATTGGGTGGCCGAGTCGGTGCCGCCGCTGAGGATGCCTTTGGCGTCGGCCACGCTCATTTTTTTCACGGCGTCGACGAGGATCGGTTGGGCCTGGGTCACGGCGGATTCGGCAGCCTTGTTCATCGCCGTTTCCAGTTCTTCGACCTGGGCGCCCATACCGAAGGCTTTCATCTTGCTGGCGGCTTTGCCGAGTTTGCCCGGCAGCCCGATTTTCACGTCCGGGTTGTTGCTGAAACCGCCCGGTGTGCCGAGTTGTTTCACGGCAATCTGTGCGCCTTGGGTCAGGGCGTCCTTGAGGCCTCCGGTGGCGTCTTGTTGCGACAGGTCGTTGAGCGACAGGGCCATCGCGTTGGCGCAGATCATCAGGCCGGCGCAGGCGGCGGCGAAGCGAAGGGTAGAGCGGAGCATGGCGGCTTCCTTGTTGCGGAAAATGGATTAACGAACGGCGTCGACGCGGATTCTCAGCGGTTGAGGATCGCTGCCGTCCAGTTGCACGGCGTGGTTTTCGGTGGTGATGAACATCAGCTCGCCGTTGACTTCAATGCGCGCGCTGACCGAATAACGGTGGCCGGGTTTGACCTGCGCGGGATCGTAGCTCAGGCGAAATGGCAGTGGCACCTGGCCTTTGACCGGGCCTTTTTGCTGATCGAGGACGACGGCTGGCGCATCGGCCAGCGACACGTCTTGCAGGCTGACGCTCAGGGTCGCGCTCGGAGGCAGGGCGATGCGTTGCAGGTAAAAGACCTCGCCGTCGAGGCTGGCCTTGCCGGACGGGCTAGTGGATTGGCAGGCGCTGAGCAGCGTGGCGGCAGCGAGGGTCAGCAGTTTTTTCACGTGTGAATCTCCTTTCAATGTGGGAGCGAGCCTGCTCGCGAATGCGGTGGATCAGTCAACATTTACGGTGACTGATCCGCCTTCGCGAGCAGGCTCGCTCCCACAGGGTATTTGTGTCAGGCCTCAGGCTGTGGCGTGATCTGATCAGCAGCATCTTCACTGCGATGCAAAGCCACCTGACGAATCGACAAACGAATTTCCGCCGGCAACACGCGCTTGGCCGCGCCTTCGGCCAGTTCGCCGAGCAGTTCGTGATAGCTCAGCTTGCCGGCTTCATCGCGACGCAGCACATCGAGGTCGAGCAGGGTCTGGATGAAATGGCGGAACAGGCTCTTGTCGAAGAATTCCGGCGCATTCAAGCCGTGCAGGATCGACAGGCGCTGGGCCATGACCGTGCACAGGTCTTCCAGCTCTTCGGCGCTGATGCTGTTCTGGCCGCTGTTGAGCAGCAACGACACGGTCATGTAGAACCGTTGCAGGGTCTGGGCAATGCTTTTGGACAACAATGTCAGCAGCACGAAATGCCGCGAGCTCGGTGCCGGGCGCAGGTACAGGTCCTTCTCGAAACGCAGCAGGCCCTGCTCGACGAAGGCCTCCAGCCACTGATCGATCACCGCGTCGAGTTCGTCCAGGCTCCAGCGAATGAACAACTCCGATTGCAGATACGGGTAGAGCGCCCGGGTGTAGCGCAGGATCTGTTCGCGGCTCATGCGCGAAGTGCTCTGGAAGAAACTCGCCAGCAGCGAGGGCAGGGCGAAAATGTGCAGCACGTTGTTGCGGTAGTAAGTCATCAGGACGGCGTTCTGCTCGTCCAGATAAAGAATCTTGCCCAGCGCATCGTTCTGCTCGGCGAGCAGGTCCATGTCCTTCACATGTTCGATCAGCGCGCGGCCATCGCCTTCAGGCAATGTCGTGTGTGGTGAGTACGGGACTTTGCGCAGCAGCGCCAGATAAAGATCCAGCACGCGCGCCATGGCGCGGTCATCCAGCGCCAGGCGCGTGGTCGAGAGCAGCGCCAGTGCCACCAGGTTCACCGGGTTGATTGCCGCCGCTTCGTTCAGATGCCGTGCGACTTTCTCGCCGAGGCGATGCGTGGTTTCGTTCAGCCACGCCGGTTTGAACTGCGGGCCGAGTTCCTGTTGACGCCAGTCCGGTTGTTCGGCGTCGAGGAATTCGGCGAGTTTGATCGGCTCACCGAAGTTGACCGCGACCTGGCCGAAACGCTGCTTGAGTGCGCCGATGACCTTGAATATGTCGAAAATCGATTCTTTCTTCTTGCTCGCGCCGCGCAGTTCGCCCAGATAAGTGCGACCTTCCAGTACGCGCTCGTAACCGATGTACACCGGCACAAACACGATTGGCATGCGCGATGAGCGCAGGAAGCTGCGCAGCGTAATCGCGAGCATCCCGGTCTTTGGCTGCAGCATGCGCCCGGTGCGCGAGCGGCCGCCCTCGACGAAGTATTCGACCGGGAAACCTTTGGTGAACAACGTATGCAGGTACTCGTTGAACACCGAGGTGTACAGCGGATTGCCCTTGAACGTGCGGCGCATGAAGAACGCACCGCCACGGCGCAGCAAACTGCCGATCACCGGCATGTTCAGGTTGATCCCGGCGGCGATATGCGGCGGGGTCAGGCCGTTGCGAAACAGCAGATACGAGAGCAGCAGGTAGTCGATGTGGCTGCGGTGGCACGGCACGTAGATCACTTCGTGACCCTGGGCAACGTTCTGCACGCCTTCGATGTGGTTGACCTTGATGCCGTCGTAGATCTTGTTCCAGAACCAGCTCAGCACCACTTCCAGAAAGCGGATCGCGGTATAGGTGTAGTCCGAGGCGATCTCGTTGCCGTAGCGCAGGGCCTGAGCCTTGGCTTTTTCTGCGGAGATGTTCTCGCGTTCGGCTTCGTCGAGGATCGCCTGTTTGACCAGCGGCTGGTTAAGCAGGCCTTTGACCAGATTACGCCGATGGGAAATGTCCGGACCGATCACCGCCGCTTTCAGATTACGGAAGTGCACCCGCAGGATTCGTTGGGCCATGCGCACGGTACGCTCGTGGCCCTTGTTGTGCTCGATCAGCTCGCGCAGATGGATCGGTGCGGAAAACTGCACACGGGTTTTACGCCCGAGCACGATGATGCTCAACAGCCGACGCAGACGCCCGGTGACCGCCCAGCTGTCAGCAAACAAGAGTTTCCAGGGGCTGTTTTCGCTGTCTGGCGATTGGCCCCAGAACACGCTGACCGGAATGATCTGCGCGTCTTCAGCGGCGTTCTGGGTCAGCGCGCTGACCAGGCGAGTCAGGGTCGGCGGCGCACCGCGTTTATCCTGGCGACCGAGCCAGTCCGGGTCCGGCGTGAGGTAGAAAAACGCCGCCGGCTCGATCAGCGAACCCACCGACACCGCCAGCACGGGACGTGGCAGTCCGGCCTTGGTGCACTCTGTGTCGACCACGGCCAGGTCGGTCAGCGAAGGGTTTTGCAGGACGTAGAACACCGGACGACTGCGGTCGAGGTTGAGGGTGAACGACGACTGATTGATCGTCTCGGAGCGAACCCAGAGATACAACAGGCGGCGCAAGGTGCCAAACACAAGACGGCGGAACGGGGAGCGGGTCATACGGCTTCTGCGTGAGTGAGTAAAAACCGAGCGGGTGCTCGGGAGGGCGCTAGTGTGCCGGATTCACGGAAAATCGGCAAAAAAGCGCCGAAGTAATCTCTTGTTGAGAGTTTTTCCACCTGTCATATACTCGGCGCTCTGTCGCCGGGGCCCTGTAATGGGCATCGGACACAGGCTGACGTTCCTCTAAGGCTTTCCTGCGAAAAGCCCGTCCAATAATAAGAAGGGAGTATGAACAGATGGCAACACGCGAAACCGGCAACGTGAAGTGGTTCAACGACGCCAAGGGTTACGGCTTTATCCAGCGCGAAGACGGGGTGGACGTGTTCGTGCACTACCGCGCGATTCGCGGCGAAGGGCATCGCTCGCTGACCGAAGGTCAGCAGGTTGAGTACGCCGTGATTACCGGCGAGAAAGGCTTGCAGGCCGAGGATGTTGTGGGCCTGTAACACAAATCTGCAGAGCGCCAAAAACCACTGTGGGAGCGAGCCTGCTCGCGAATGCGTAGTGTCAGTCGGTATGAATGGTGACTGATACACCGCATTCGCGAGCAGGCTCGCTCCCACATGGGCTCTACGTTGCCCGTGGTTAAGCCGTTTTCCAGGTGATCTCTTCTTCGCCGTCTTCGCTGATGCGAATCCAGCGGTCGGCCGTTTCTTCACCTTCCTCCTCAACCCACGTCCCCGGCGCGCAGCGCACTTCCACGTTCAGCGCGGCAAAGGCTGCGCGGGCGCAGGCGATGTCGTCGTCCCATGGGGTCTGGTCGCTTTCCAGGTACAGGCTGTTCCATTTGCCCACGGCTTTCGGCAGCCAGGTGACCGGCACGCTGCCGGCCTTGCACTTGTAGGTCTGGCCTTTCTGTACCCAGTCGCTGCAAGCGCCCAGCGCTTCGCCCAGCCAGGCGGAAATGGCCTTGTGGTCGACGTCGGCGTCTTTCAGGTAAATCTCGATATCCGGTTGGCGCATGGATGTCCTCACTGCGGGTCTGAAAAATCCATTCGCGGATTTAGCCGGCCCCGGGCCGTTGCCCGAGGCCAAAAGTTATTGAAGAACGAAATAATCGTAGCGCATGGATACGGTGGTCTCGAACGGCTCGGCCTGCTCGATCACCGCCGCGCGACGTTCGGCACTGGCGCGCCAGCCGTGGGGCGTCATCGCCAGCAGGTTGGCGCGATCCTCGGGCTTGTCGAGCGTCAGTTTGAATGCCAGGGTTTCGCTGTGTGCCAGCGCCATGCCCTCAGGCACCAGGGCCAGGTGCTTGTCGTCGGTGTACTCGCGCACTTCGTCGTACAGGCGTTCGCGCAATTCCATCAGATGGCCGCTGGTGGGGCCGACTTTCATCAGCCCGCCGCCGACGCTGAGCAGACGCTTGGCTTCGGCCCAGTCCAGCGGGCTGAAAACGCTGGCAAGAAACTGGCAGCTGCCCGATGCCAATGGCACCCGGGCCATGCTGGCGATCAACCAGGTAATTGCCGGGTTGCGTTTGCAGGCGCGTTTGACCGCTTCGCGGGAAATATCCAGCGCATAACCATCAGCGTTCGGCAAAGCCTCGGCGATTTGCGCGGTGTAATAACCTTCGCCACAGCCGATATCGACCCAGCGATCCGGCGAATAGCTCGCCGCCAGTTCAGCCAGACGCTTGGCCACCGGCGCGTAATGCCCGGCATTCAAGAAGTCGCGACGCGCTTCAACCATCGCCTGATTGTCGCCAGGGTCGCGGCTGTTCTTGTGCTGCACCGGCAGCAGGTTGAGGTAACCCTGCCGCGCACGGTCGAAACGATGCCCGGCGGGGCAGACCACGCCGTTGTCCACCGCGTTGAGCGGTTCACTGCAGATCGGGCACGCGAGCATCAGGCGAGCAACTTGATCAGGGTCTGGTAGTAGATTTCGGTCAGCACGTCGAGATCGGCTGCCAGCACGCGTTCGTTGACTTGGTGAATGGTCGCGTTGACCGGACCCAGTTCAACCACTTGCGTGCCCATGGTCGCGATGAAACGGCCATCGGAGGTTCCGCCGCTGGTCGAAGCCTTGGTTTCGCGACCGGTGATGTCCTTGATGCTCGACGACACCGCATCGAGCAGGGCGCCCGGTTCGGTGAGGAATGGCAGGCCCGACAGCGCCCAGTCGACGTGCCAGTCCAGGCCATGCTTGTCGAGGATATCGGCGACGCGTTTCTGCAGGCCTTCGACGGTCGATTCGGTGGAGAAACGAAAGTTGAACACCGCCACCAGATCGCCCGGAATCACATTGGTCGCGCCGGTGCCGGAATTGAGGTTGGAAATCTGGAAACTGGTCGGCGGGAAGAAATCGTTGCCGTGGTCCCAGTGCTCGGCGGCCAGTTCGGCCAGCGCGGGAGCAGCGAGGTGAATCGGGTTTTTCGCCAGATGCGGGTAGGCCACGTGGCCTTGCACACCTTTGACCGTTAGCTTGGCGCCCAACGAACCGCGACGACCATTCTTCACGACGTCGCCGACCAGCGTGGTGCTCGACGGCTCGCCGACGATGCACCAGTCCATACGCTCGTTGCGCGCGACCAAGCGTTCGACCACAGCTTTGGTGCCGTGGTGCGCCGGGCCTTCTTCATCGCTGGTGATCAGGAACGCGACCTTGCCTTTGTGGTTCGGGTAGTCGGCGACAAAGCGCTCGGCGGCCACCGTCATCGACGCCAGGCTGCCTTTCATGTCCGCTGCGCCACGGCCACAAAGCATGCCGTGTTCATCGATCACTGCGTTGAACGGATCGATCTGCCATGCGGTGACCGGGCCGGTCGGTACCACGTCGGTGTGGCCGGCAAAGCACAGCACCGGGCCTTCGTTGTTGCCGTGGGTGGCCCAGAAGTTATCCACATCTTCGATGCGCATCGGCTCAAGGGTGAAACCGGCATCGCCCAGGCGCTGCATCATCTGCTTCTGGCAATCGGCGTCGACCGGCGTCACAGAAGGACGGCGGATCAGGTCGATGGCCAGTTGAAGGGTCGGCGAAAGGTCGGCGTGGGCCGTCATGGAAAACTCCGGATCATGGGGTATGGGCTTGGCTTCTAATGGGGGAGCGAGCCTGCTCGCGAAAGCGGTGTATCAGACAACCTAAAGGTTGAATGTTACAAAGCCTTCGCGAGCAGGCTCGCTCCCACAGGGGCAGTTCCGTCAGTCAGACCGGATGCCGCGCCAAGCCCCGCAAAATGGCGGTTATCTTAAAGCAAAACGGCGACCATTGGCCGCCGTTTAGTGCATCGTTAAGGATTTAGACGACCGGCGCCGGTTCCGCCACCGCCACAGGTTTTGGCAGCGACGACAGGAACGCCATGATCAGCGCCGCCAGATACGGCAGCGACTGCACCAGCAACATGATCACCCAGAAGCGCATGTCGTTGCTCGGGATGCCATTGACCAGGTAGATCCCCAGCGCCGCGCCCCACAGCAGCAACATGATGAACAGCTCTTCCCGCGCTTCGGAAATTGCCACCCAGAAGCCATGGTTGTCGGCGTTCTTCGGCGTGCGGAAGAATGGAATGCTGCTGGTGAAAAAGCCATACAGCACCGCTTTGGCGATGGTGTGCGACAACGCCAGCCCTGCCAACGCTGCGCAGAACGCGTCTTTCAGGTTGACGCCAACAGCGCGGCGGTAGAGGAAGATGATCTTGCCCACCTTGAACACGAACAGCGCCAGCGGCGGAATCGCGAAAATCAGCAGCGGCGGATCGACCCGTTGCGGCACGATGATCATCGCCGCCGACCACAGCAGCGCGCCGACGGTGAAGAAGATGTTCATGCCATCGGCCACCCACGGCAACCAGCCCGCGAGAAAGTGATAACGCTGGCCGCGCGTCAGTTCGGTGTCCTTGCCGCGCAGCAGGCTGCGGGTGTGGCGCTTGATGATCTGGATCGCGCCATAGGCCCAGCGGAAGCGCTGCTTCTTGAAGTCGATGAACGTGTCCGGCATCAGGCCTTTACCGTAGCTGTCGTGGTAATACGCCGCTGACAGGCCTTTCTCGAACACGCGCAGACCCAGTTCGGCATCTTCACAGATGCACCAGTCGGCCCAGCCCAGTTCTTCCAGCACCGAGCGCCGGGTCATGGTCATGGTGCCGTGCTGAATGATCGCGTCACGGTCGTTGCGGGTGACCATGCCGATGTGGAAAAAGCCTTTGTATTCGGCATAGCAGAGCTTCTTGAAAGTGCTTTCGTTCTGGTCGCGATAATCCTGCGGCGACTGCACCACGGCGATTTTCGGATCGGCGAAGTGCGGCACCATATGCTTGAGCCAGTCCGGGTGCACGCAGTAATCGGAGTCGATCACGGCGATCACTTCGGCATCTTTCGCCGTGTGTGGAATCAGGTAGTTCAGTGCGCCGCCCTTGAAACCGGCCAGCGGCGAAACGTGGAAAAACTTGAAGCGTGGGCCGAGCGTGGCGCAGTAGTCGCGCACCGGCTCCCACACCGCCGGATCCTTGGTGTTGTTATCGATGATCAGGACTTCGAAGTCCGGGTAATCAAGGTTGGCCAAGGCGTCGAGGGTTTGTTTCACCATCTCCGGCGGCTCGTTGTAGCAGGGCACATGGATCGAGACTTTGGGGCGGTAGTCCGAGTCGCCAAGTACCGGCAGGAACTCGCGCCGACGCTTGTGAATCCACACCGCTTCGGCCAGCTCATGGGCCTCGGTCAGCAAAACGATGAACACCCCAAGCGCACCGAGCGCGAGAAGGAAACCCACCGTGAGACTGAACCACGTGCTGTACTGCTGGCTGTAGTCGTAGCCGATATACACCAGCACCGAACCGCACAGGAACGCGATGAAGGTCAGGAACGTGCGACCGCGCTGGCGCAGGGCCGAGCCGTCGATCATCAGCAGCGTCAGCGACAGCAGTGCCAGCACCACCGAACCGATGGCCAGCACGCGCCATTGCGGGATCGCCACGACCGGGCCTTCGAAGTTGAATTTCTGCTGGCGCGCAGCGTTGAACACGCCCCAGTAGGCGCCCACCGAACCTTCGTCACTGGCCTTCCAGGGCTGATCGAAGGCTTCGATCACGAAGTAGTTGAAGCCTTGGCGATTAAGCTTGTTGACCAGCGTGCGCAGGTAAATCGCCTGGTCCGCTGGCGTCGCATCGGCGCCGCCGCGCATGCGACCGTTGCTCGGCCAGCCCACCTCGGACAGCAACAGCGGTTTTTTCGGGAACAGCTTTTTCAGGTCGCGGGCGCGGTCGAAAACGAACTGGCCGGCCTTGTCGACGGGGATGAATTCCCAGTAAGGCAAAACGTGCGCGGCGATCAGGTCCACGTGTTTGGCCAGTTGCGGGTATTTTTCCCAGATGTGCCATTGCTCGGACGTGGTTACCGGCACCTTCACCGCCGCGCGCACCCGATCGAGCAACACGATCAGGGCTTCGGGGGTGATTTCTTCGCGGAACAACGCTTCGTTGCCGACCACCACGCGTACAACGCTGCGCGAGGTGTTGGCCAGTTCGATGGCTTTGATGATTTCCCGTTCGTTGCGTTCCTGATCCGGGCTGATCCAGATGCCGAGGGTGACGCGCAGACCGAACTCTTCTGCCAGTTTCGGAATGTCTCCCAGCGAGCCGTCGACCGAGTAGATACGGATGTTGTCCGTCAGCTTGCTCATGATCTCCAGATCGCGGCGCATCTCGTCGTCAGTCGGATACTGATCCTTCTGTGGGAATTGCCCTAGCTGGAATGGCGAATAGGAAAAGCCGGAGATTTGCTGCGGCCAGTTCGGCGCGGTGACCGGACGATTGACCAACGCCCAGAAACCGGTGAACAGGGCAGCGATGGCCAGCACGACCACCAGGTTGAGTCCAAATTTACGCGATGACATAGCTATTTCGGGTTCCAGAGGCTGTGGAACGAAGGAACGGTTGGCGTAGCGCCTTTCTGTAGCAAAAGGGCGCGCATCCTACACCGGCAGTCTACGAGTCGTACAACAGACGTAGAAATGCTCGACCTTGGGCAACCGGCCAGCACTTAAGTTCTTACACTTGATCGCGAAGCTTAAAACTTGCCGCTGCGAAGCCCTATAATGCGCGCCGGTTTTTGGGGTAATGGTCATGAGTACAGAAGATCCGCGGTTTGCAGGCATCGCCCGTTTGTACGGCATCGAGGGCCTGGAACGCTTGCGCGCCGCCCATGTGGCGATCGTCGGTGTCGGTGGCGTCGGTTCCTGGGCGGCGGAAGCCATGGCCCGTTGTGGCGTGGGTGAAATTTCGCTGTTTGACCTGGACGACGTCTGCGTCAGTAACGCCAATCGTCAATTGCATGCACTGGACAGCACCGTCGGCAAGCCCAAGGTCGAGGTGATGGCCGAGCGTCTGCGCGGGGTCAATCCCGATTGCACCGTGCACGCCGTGGCGGACTTCGTTACACGCGACACCATGGCCGAGTACATAACGCCCGACATCGACTGCGTGATCGACTGCATCGATGCGGTCAACGCCAAGGCCGCGCTGATTGCCTGGTGCAAACGGCGCAAGATCCAGATCATCACCACTGGCGGCGCGGGCGGGCAGATTGATCCGACGCTGATCCAGGTGTGCGACCTCAACCGCACCTTCAACGACCCGCTGGCCTCAAAAGTGCGTTCGACGTTGCGTCGCGACTACGGTTTTTCGCGCACCGTGACCCGCCATTACAGCGTGCCCTGCGTGTTTTCCACCGAGCAACTGCGCTATCCGAAACCGGATGGCAGCATCTGTTTGCAGAAGAGTTTCGTAGGCGATGGCGTGAAGCTGGACTGCGCCGGAGGGTTTGGCGCGGTGATGATGGTCACGGCAACGTTTGGCATGGTTGCGGCGACCAAGGCTGTGGACAAAATCGTGGCGGGTGTGCGGCGGCCGTCGGACCGGATCAAGCCGCAGGCCTGATGCTGAGGCTGCCGGCCTCTTCGCGGGCAGGCTCGCTCCCACAGGGAAAACGCATTCCAATTGTGGGAGCGAGCCTGCTCGCGAAGGCGATTAGCCTGCCAACTCATTCATCCGTGTGAGCACCGCATTCAAGCCATTGCTGCGCGAAGGCGACAACTGCCGCGACAGCCCGAGCTGATTGAACCAGTCGGGCAAATCCACCTGCCGCAACTCAGCCGCCGACAGCCCGTTGACCCGCAACAGCAGCAACGCCACCAATCCGCGAATCATCCGCGCATCGCTGCTTGCCGAAAATTGCCAGTGCCCGTCCTGTAGTGCCCCGACCAGCCACACCTGACTTTCACAGCCATGCACCCGGTTGGCATCGCATTTATCCGCTTCGTCCAATGGGGGCAGACGGTCACCAAACTGCATCAACAGGCGCGCCCGCTGTTCCCAGCCCGCCGCGTTGTGGAATATCTGCAGCGCCTCGGCGGCAGCCATCGGCAAACTCATCGCAGCAACTCCAGCGCCTGATCCAGCGCTTCGAAAAACCGCTCCAGATCCTCCGAGTCGTTGTACAGCGCCAGGGACACACGAATCGCCCCGGCCAGTTCAAAACCCTTCAGCAACGGCATCGCGCAATGATGCCCAGCGCGCACGGCGATGCCTTGCTCGGTCAGCAGATGCGCCAGGTCAGCGTTGTGTACGCCTTCGACGACAAAACTGGCCAGCGCCAATTGCGGCTTGCCCAGCAGGCGAATACCGGTGCGTGCGGCGAGACCGCGCAGCAGATAATCATGCAGCGCGGCTTCATGTGCCGACACCGCGTCCTGATCCAGCCCGGCCAGATAATCGAGGGTCGCGCCAAGGCCGATAACGCTGGCGATCGGCGGCGTGCCCGCCTCGAAACCCAGCGGCGCCGGGCGAAAGCGTGACTCGTGGTAATTGGCTTCCAGCACCATCTCGCCGCCGAACTGCCATGGCTTCAACTGCTCAAGCGCGGCGTTGCGCCCGAACAACACGCCCAGACCCTCGGGGCCGTAGAGCTTGTGGCTGGAAAACACGTAAAAGTCGCAACCGAGCGCTTGCACGTCGTGTCTGCCATGAACAACGCCTTGGGCGCCATCGACCACCGTCAGCGCGTTCTGCGCCTTGGCCATGCCCAGCAAAGTCGTCAATGGCTGCCAGGCGCCGAGCACGTTGGAAAGCTGGCTCACCGCCAACAAACGTGTACGCGGACCGATCAAATTTACGGCGGCGGCCAGGTCGATCAAACCGTCGGCATCCAGCGGCAGGATCACCAGTTTCAGATCGCGGCGTTGCGCCAGTTGCTGCCACGGCAGCAGGTTGGCGTGATGCTCCAGGGCGCTGATGACGATTTCATCGCCCGGGTGAAAAAGATGTTCCAGGCCATAGGCCAGGAGGTTCAGCGCGCTGGTGGCGCCGTGGGTGAAGATGATCTGCCCGCTGTCGCCCGCGTTCAGCCATTGAGCGACCTTGCGCCGACTGTCCTCGAAAGCCTGCGTGGCGTGGGCGCCAGGCAGGTGTTGCGCGCGGTGCACATTGGCCGCGCCGTTGGCGTAGTAATGCGTCAGCGCGTCGAGCAGGGCCTGGGGTTTTTGCGTGGTGGCAGCGTTGTCCAGATAGGTCTGGTCTTGCCGTTGCAGGGCGGCGATGGCCGGAAAGTCAGCGCGCCACGGGGAGGGAATCATCATCTGTTCAGCCCTGTGAAATTGGGCGGGGTGTACGCCAAACCTTGTGGGAGCGAGCCTGCTCGCGAAGCTCTTGGCGTCCTCAAGGACGCTTTCGCGAGCAGGCTCGCTCCCACAGGAGGTCATTGCAGCATTGTCAGTTGTGAGCGTGCAGCGCTTCGTTCAGTTCGATCGCCGATTTGTGGGTCTTGCACTCCACGGCACCGGTTTCCGAATTGCGGCGGAACAGCAAGTCAGTCTGGCCAGCCAGTTCGCGCGCCTTGACCACTTTGACCAGGTTGTTGTGCTCGTCGAGCAGCGCCACCTTGGTACCGGCAGTCACGTAAAGGCCGGACTCCACGGTGTTGCGGTCGCCCAACGGGATACCGATACCGGCGTTGGCGCCGATCAGGCAGCCTTCGCCGACCTTGATCACGATGTTGCCGCCGCCCGACAGCGTGCCCATGGTCGAGCAACCGCCGCCCAGGTCCGAACCCTTGCCGACGAATACGCCAGCGGATACGCGACCTTCGATCATGCCCGGGCCTTCGGTGCCGGCGTTGAAGTTGATGAAACCTTCGTGCATGACGGTGGTGCCTTCGCCCACGTAAGCGCCCAGACGCAGACGTGCAGCGTCAGCGATGCGCACGCCAGCCGGAACCACGTAGTCGGTCATTTTTGGGAATTTGTCCACCGAGAACACTTCCAGCAACTCGCCGCGCAGACGGGCTTCCAGTTGCATTTCCGCCAGTTCGCTCAGGTCGATCGCGCCCTGGCTGGTCCAGGCAACGTTTGGCAGCAGCGGGAAAATCCCGGCAAGGCTGACGCCGTGCGGCTTGACCAGGCGGTGCGACAGCAGGTGCAGCTTGAGGTACGCCTCAGGTGTCGAGGTCAGCTGTGCGTCTTCGGCCAGCAGGGTCGCGACCAGCGGTTTGTGGCTTTCGGCCAGACGGGTCAGCAGCTTGCCTTGAACCGCGTCGATGCCCTTGACGGCTTCAGCCAGTTGCGCAGCCTGCGCAGTGGTGAAGGTGATGGCCTGGTTGCCTTCGGTGTAGCCGAGAATCGGGGCAACCGCAGCGACCAGTTCGGCCGATGGATTGAGCAGGGGCTGGGCGTAGAACACTTCCAGCCATGCGCCTTGGCGATTCTGGGTGCCGACACCAAAGGCGATGCTGAACAGGGAGTTGGACATGTGAATACCTCTGCAAAAAATGACGGGCTGCTTACTTCAGAGCGGCCGCGTAGATGTCTGGCTTGAAGCCAATCAGGGTTCGGTCACCGAGATCGAGCACCGGGCGCTTGATCATCGAGGGTTGGGCGAGCATCAGTTCGATGGCTTTCGACTGGTCGAGATCGGCTTTGCGTTCGTCGTCGAGTTTGCGAAAGGTCGTGCCTGCGCGGTTCAACACCGTTTGCCAGCCGTGCTCGTCACACCATTGGGTCAGGTGCTCACGGTCGATACCGGCGGTTTTGTAATCGTGAAATTGATAGGTGACAGCGCGCTCATCAAGCCAGGTGCGCGCCTTTTTCATGGTGTCGCAGGCCTTGATGCCGAAAAGGTGCAACGTTTTACTTGAAACGGTCAAGGAATTGCCCCCTTTACAGGTGCTGGAAAAAAAAGGTGAAGGATTATGCCATGACCGGACGGTTTCGCGGCGCCCACGGTCGATTCGCAGCAACAAAACCCTGTAGGAGCTGTCGAGTGAAACGAGGCTGCGATATTCAGGATCAAAAGATCGCAACGTTCCGCAGCTCCTGCACGAAGGTCGCGCGGCAGAGCTGCGACATAAGTGCAACGGTCACGCGCAGCCTAACCCTCTAATATGGCAGTTCAACGCTGTCGATTTGTCCGGGATTTTCGTTTTATGCAAACCGCTTACACCGTCCTTATTCTGTTGATGCTGGTGAGCGTCTCGCGTCTGGTTGGCCGGGTTATCCCGTTGCCCTTGCCGCTGGTCCAGATCGCCGCCGGTGCCTTGCTCGCCTGGCCGACCCTTGGTCTGCACGTGGCCCTTGATCCTGAATTATTTCTTTTTCTGTTCCTGCCGCCACTGCTGTTTTCCGATGGCTGGCGCATGCCCAAGCGCGCGCTTTGGCAGTTGCGAGGTCCGATCCTGACGCTGGCAGTCGGCCTTGTCCTGTTCACGGTGGTGGGCGCCGGTTATTTCATTCATTGGCTGCTGCCGACGATTCCGCTGCCGGTGGCCTTCGCCCTCGCGGCCGTCCTGTCGCCCACCGACGCCGTGGCGGTGTCGGCGATTTCGCAGAACCGCTTGCCCACGCCGCTGATGCACATGTTGCAAGGCGAGGCGCTGATGAATGATGCCTCGGGTCTGGTGACCTTCAAGTTCGCCCTGGCTGCAGCGGTGACTGGCGTGTTCTCGCTGACCAGCGCCAGTCTGACCTTCGTTGCGGTGGCGCTTGGTGGCCTGGCGATCGGCGTGGCGCTGAGCTGGCTGGTCGGGCGCCTGCGGGCGTGGATGATCGCGCGCGGTTGGGATGATCCGGCCACGCATGTGGTGTTCATGTTGCTGCTGCCGTTCGCCGCTTATGTCTTGGCCGAACGTCTAGGCGCTTCGGGCATTCTTTCGGCAGTGGCGGCGGGCATGATGCAGAGCTGGCTTGATCTGCTGCCACGGCAGACCAGCACCCGGTTGCTCAATCGCAGCGTCTGGTCGCTGCTGGAATTTGCCTTCAATGGCTTGATCTTCTTGCTGCTGGGTCTGCAATTGCCGGACATCATCAAAGCGGTGGTCAGCCACGAGCCGACGTTGTGGCCGACGCTGTTCTATCGCTGCCTTGATGTGCTGGCGATTTTCGTCGCGCTGGTGTTACTGCGTTTCATCTGGGTGCAAAGCATCTGGCGCTTGTCGGTGTTGCTGCGCCGATTGCGCGGCAAGGGCGAACTGACGCAAGTGCCGACGGCGCGCTCATGCTGGTTGCTGACGGTGGGTGGTGTGCGCGGGGCGGTGACGTTGGCGGGCGTGATGTCGGTGCCGATGCTGATGGGCGCGCAGGCTTTCCCCGAGCGCGATCTGCTGATCTTCATCGCTGCCGGAGTGATCCTGCTGTCGCTGGTTTCGGCTTGTATTGCGCTGCCCTTGTTGCTGCGCGGCATCGAAAAAAGTCCCGACGACAAGCGTCGCCAGGAAGTGCGCGAGGCTTGGCGCAAAACCGCCGAGGCCGCGATCCATTCGCTTGAATCCGAAGAGGTTGTCCCGCAGGACGCTGCTCAAGCGGCGCTGGCGGCAGAGCGCAAGGCGCGGATCATGTCCGAATATCGACATCAGCTGGATGTGTTCAACGATTCTGCCGAGGCTCAGGCGTTGGCGTTTCAGATGGATCTGCTTGAGCGTCGTTTGCGATTGAAAGCGCTGCGGGCGCAACGCCTTGAGTTGTATCGCCTGAGCCGCCAGCATGAAATCGGCGACGACGTGCTAAGGGAAGTACTAGCCGACCTTGACTTGAGCGAGGCCAACCTGGGGCAGGTCAGATAGGCCTGTCACCCACTGTATGACCTGCCCGCGCCGGGTTTCCCAACACGGGCATGTCAGGTATCAGGAGCGGCGATGGATGAAATCGCGAATACGCTCGGCAGCCTCCACGCATTCCGCCAATGGCGCAACCAGCGCCATGCGCACCCGACCGGCTCCCGGATTCACACCGTCGACGTCGCGTGAAAGATAGGAGCCCGGCACGACGGTCACATGCTCCTGCTCAAACAGATCGCGGCAGAACGCTGCGTCATCACCTTGCACGTTCGGCCACAGATAGAAGCTGCCATCGGGACGCTGCACATCCATCACTGGACTGAGAATGTCCAGCACCGCATCGAACTTCTCGCGATACAGCGCACGGTTGGCGCGTACGTGCACTTCGTCATTCCAGGCGGCAACGCTGGCGAGTTGCGTTTGCACCGGCATCGCGCAGCCGTGGTAAGTGCGATACAGCAGGAAGCCTTTTAGAATGTCGGCATCGCCCGCCACAAAACCGGAACGCAGGCCCGGCAGGTTGGAGCGCTTGGACAGACTGTGGAACACAACGCAGCGTTTGAAGTCCTGGCGACCCAGTTCGACGCAGGCCGTGAGCAGGCCCGGCGGTGGGGTCTGTTCGTCGAAGTACAGTTCGCTGTAGCACTCATCGGCGGCAATCACGAAATCGTACTCGTCAGCCAGGGCGATCAGTTTCTTCAGGACATCGACCGGAATCAGCGCGCCGGTCGGGTTGCCCGGGGAGCACAGGAACAGAATCTGGCAGCGCTTCCAGATGTCCGGAGAAACGGCATCGAAATCCGGGTTGAAGCCGTTTTCATCCAGGCACGGCAGGTAGTGCGGCTTGGCCCCGGCAAGGAACGCCGCGCCTTCGTAAATCTGATAGAACGGATTGGGGCTGACCACCAAGGCGTCGTCGCCACGACTGACCACGGTCTGGGTGAACGCGAACAGTGCTTCGCGGGTGCCGTTGACCGGCAGCACATTGCGCGCCGGATCGATCCAGCCGTTTGGCACGCCGAAGCGGCGCTCGCACCAGCCGGCGATGGCTTCGCGCAGGGCCGGGATCCCGAGTGTTGTCGGGTACACCGCCATCTGATCCAGGTTATTGGCCAGAGCTTCGGCGACAAAGCTCGGCGAGCGGTGTTTCGGCTCGCCGATCGACAGGGCGATGGGGCGCTTGTCCGGGTTCGGTGTGACGCTGCCGAGCAGGGCGCGGAGCTTTTCGAACGGGTATGGCTGGAGCTGGTTCAGAGCGTTGTTCATCGGTGCGGGGTCTCGTGCAAAACGGTTAAATCCGGACGCGCAGTCAGATACTGATGCGCGACAGGTTGATATCGGGTTCCTGATTGACGCTCAACTGCTCCACGATCGCGTCCTGCAAACGGCTGCACAGCACCGGGTCGGACAGTTGCTGATTGTGCGCGTCGGTGATGAAGAACACGTCTTCCACGCGCTCGCCCAGGGTTGCAATCTTGGCGTTTTGCAGCGATAGGTCGAACTCAAGGAAAATCCCGCCGACCCGCGCCAGCAGCCCCGGACGGTCGGGTGCTGTCAGTTCCAGTACGGTCACCGGGCGTTGCGCGTCGTTATGGATCGTCACTTGCGGCGCAAACGCAAAATGCTTCAGTTGGCGCGGCACTCGGCGCTGGATGATGGTCGGGTAATCGTCCGGATTGCGCAGGGCTTCGGTGAGGCCCTCGCGGATTTGCTTGATCCGCACCGGGTTGTCGCCGATGGATTCGCCGTCGTTGTCGAGCACGATGTAGGTGTCGAGGGTGAACTGGCTGCTGGACGTGATAACCCGGGCGTCATGAATGTTCAGGTTGAGCTGGTCCATCGCCGCCACGGTCACGGCGAAAAAATCATGCTGGTCCGGCGCATAAATGAAGATCTGCGTACCGCCTTCGAACTCGCGCTGGGTGGTTTCCTTGATCAGCACTAACGGTCCGCCATCGACCGGCTGCTGCAGGATCGCGTCGCTGTGCCAGGCCACATCGCCAGCGGTGTGGCGCAGGAAATAGTCATCGCCCAGTTGCCCCCAGAGTTGCTCGACATCGTCCGGGTCGGTCCCGCCGCGCACCAGAATATCCAGCGCGGCGCTTTGTGTCTGACGGATCTGCTCTTCGCGGTCCACCGGGTTTTCCAGGCCGCGACGCAAGGCGCGCTTGGTTTCGGTGTAGAGCTGGCGCAACAGGCTCGCGCGCCAGGAATTCCACAGTGTCGGGTTGGTCGCGTTGATGTCGGCCACGGTCAGCACGTAAAGGTAGTCGAGGCGGGTCTCATCGCCGACCGCCTGCGCGAAGTCATGAATCACCTGCGGGTCGGACAAATCCTTGCGCTGCGCGGTGGTCGACATCACCAGATGGTTCTGCACCAGCCAGACGATCAGACGGCTGTCCCATACCGGCAACTGGTGGCGTTGGCAAAAGGCTTCGGCATCGACCGCGCCGATCTCGGAGTGATCGCCGTGCCGGCCCTTGCCGATGTCGTGGTACAGGCCCGCGATGTAAATCAGTTCGGGCTTGGGCAGTTTGGCCATTAGCTTGGCGGCAAGCGGGAATTTTTCCGAGACCTGGGTGTACTGCAGTTTGCGCAGGTGCTTGATCAAATTCAGCGTGTGGGCATCGACCGTATAGATGTGAAACAGGTCATGTTGCATCTGCCCGACGATAAAGCCGAACTCCGGCAGGTAGCGTCCGAGAATGCCGTAGCGGTTCATCCGTCGCAGGTTGCGGTGGATGCCGATCTTGCACTTGAACAGCTCGATGAACAGGCTGGTATTGCGGATATCGTTGCGGAAGTTGTCATCGATCAGGTGACGATGCTCGCGCAGCAAACGAATGGTGTCGGCGCGTACCCCCTTGATTTCCGGTTGCTGGGCCATCAGCACGAAAATCTCCAGCATGGCAAACGGCGTACGCTGGAACACGTTGTCGTTGCGCGCTTCGATGTAGCCGTCGTGCAATTGAAATCGTGAGTTGATCGGTTGCGGCGGCGCTTCGTCTTCAGGGGCGAGGATGACTTCCTCGAAATGCTGAATGATCAGATCGCTCAGTTGCGCGATGCTCATCACCGTGCGGAAGTACTGTTGCATGAAGTTTTCGACGGCCTGTTTGGCGTCGTCACCTTCAAAGCCGAGCAGGCCAGCGATGGTGCGCTGGTGATCGAACAGCAAGCGGTCTTCAGAACGACCGGCGAGCATGTGCAGGGCGTAGCGCACTTTCCAGAGAAATTCCTGGGAGGAGGCGAGCAGGGCGTTTTCGCTTTCGACCAGGAAACCTTCGCCGGCAAGGGCGCGCAGGTTCAGGGTGCCGTATTGACGACGGGCTACCCACAGAATCGTCTGGATATCGCGCAAGCCACCGGGTGAGCCTTTGACGTTGGGCTCAAGGTTATATTCGGTGTCGTTGTACTTGTGATGCCGGGCCTTTTGTTCGGCATGCTTGGCCAGGAAGAACTCCCTGGACGGCCACATACGGGCTGTGCTGGTGACATCGAGCATGCGCTGGCGCAGGCGCTCGGGGCCGCAGATGGTGCGGCTCTCCATCAGATTGGTGACGACGGTCAGGTCGGCGCGCGCCTCTTGGGCACATTCGTCCACCGAGCGAACGCTCTGACCGACTTCCAGGCCGATGTCCCACAGCAAAGTGAGAAACCGCTCGATCGAATCGCGGAAAATTTCGTGATCGTCGCTGTCCAGCAGGATCAGCAGATCAATGTCGGAATAAGGATGCAGTTCCCCGCGACCATAGCCGCCGACCGCGACCAGGGCGATGTCAGCGTCTTCGCTCCAGTCAAACTGCTTCCAGGCCCTCTGCAGGATGTTGTCGACGAACCAGGCGCGGTCTTCGATCAGGCGGCGGATATCCCGGCCGCTGCGAAAACGCGCGTCGAGCACCTCGCGGGCCTGGCGGATCGCCTTCTTGAACGCCGCCACAGGACTCGCTTTGAGAGCCAGTTCCGCCTGGAACTGGCCGCGGTCGAAGAGTTCGGGATCCACCTGCGGCATCGATTGGCTTTCCTTCTATCTATAAAGGCTGTGGGGCGTTCTGTGGATCAGGCCGAGATGCGCGCGATGGTGTCATCGCTGCGCAAGGTGAAGATCTCGTAGCCGGTGTCGGTGACCAGCAGAGTGTGTTCCCACTGCGCCGACAGCTTGCGGTCTTTGGTGATCGCGGTCCAGCCATCGCCCAGCACCTTGGTGTCGGCCTTGCCCTGGTTGATCATCGGCTCGATGGTGAAGGTCATGCCGGCCTTCAGTTCCATGCCGGTACCGGCTCGGCCGTAATGCAGGATCTGTGGCTCTTCGTGAAAAACCTTGCCGATGCCATGGCCGCAGAATTCGCGCACCACCGAGAAGCCGTTCTTTTCCGCGTGCTTCTGGATCACTTCACCGATGTCGCCGAGGCGGCAGCCGGGTTTGACGATCTCGATGGCTTTGTACATGCATTCCTGAGTGACCTGCGACAGGCGCTCGGCCCACACCGGTACTTCTCCGACATGGAACATGCGGCTGGTGTCGCCGTGGTAACCGTCTTTGATAACGGTGACGTCGATGTTCAGGGTGTCACCGTTTTTCAGCGGCTTGCCGTTCGGGATGCCGTGGCAGACCACATGGTTGATCGAGGTGCAGATCGACTTCGGGTAACCCTTGTAGTTGAGCGGGGCAGGGATGGCCTGCTGCACATTGACGATGTAGTCGTGGCAGATCTGATTCAGTTCATCAGTAGTCACGCCCGGTTTGACGTGTTCGGCGATCATTTCCAGCACATCGGCGGCCAGTTTGCCGGCGACACGCATGCCAGCGATGTCCTCGGGGGTTTTGAGGTTGACGGTCATACAGGCTCTCTCTGCGCTCGGCGGCGCTTACGGATACGAATAGGGCGGCGAGTGTTCGATTGGCGACCCTGAAAAACGCGATTCTAACAGACGCACGGCGCAAATCTGCGCTCGGGTACATTGCTTCTCTCTATACAATGGTGCTCGTGAAGCCGATTCCAATGGGGCGGCGCCCATGCCCCTGGTGCGAATACAGATTCCGGGTTCCGTTTTTGCGCACCCTGTGGTATAAAATGCGCCGCTTTCCGGGGATGCCCCGAAAGGCTTAAATCCACACACGTGTCGACACGATGACCTGGGTGCTTTTGGCTTTATGCCACTGGTTGGTCATTGGGATACGTGGAGGCCAAACCCGACTTATCAAGGAACTATCATGTCCCAAGTCAATATGCGCGATATGCTGAAGGCCGGTGTGCACTTCGGTCACCAAACCCGTTACTGGAATCCGAAAATGGGTAAGTACATTTTCGGCGCGCGTAACAAGATTCACATCATCAACCTTGAAAAAACCCTGCCAATGTTCAACGAAGCTCTGACTTTCGTAGAGCGTCTGGCACAGGGCAAAAACAAGATTCTGTTCGTCGGCACCAAGCGTTCCGCTGGCAAGATCGTTGCTGAAGAAGCAGCACGTTGCGGTTCGCCGTACGTGGATCACCGCTGGTTGGGCGGCATGCTGACCAACTTCAAGACCATTCGTGCTTCCATCAAGCGTCTGCGTGACCTTGAAGTTCAAGCCGAAGACGGTACTTTCGCCAAGCTGACCAAGAAAGAAGCGCTGATGCGCACTCGTGATCTTGAGAAGCTTGATCGTTCGCTGGGCGGCATCAAGGACATGGGCGGTCTGCCAGACGCGCTGTTCGTGATCGACGTTGACCACGAGCGCATCGCGATCACCGAAGCCAACAAGCTGGGCATCCCGGTTATCGGCGTTGTCGATACCAACAGCAGCCCGGAAGGCGTTGACTACATCATCCCAGGCAACGATGACGCCATCCGCGCCATCCAGCTGTACATGGGTTCGATGGCTGACGCAGTTATCCGCGGTCGCAACAACAATGCTGGCGGTACTGTTGAATTCGCAGCTGAAGAAACTCAGGCTGCAGCTGAGTAATTGACGCCCTGGCGTTGACTCAGTAAGCAAAAAGGGGGCTTGGCCCCCTTTTTGCCACCTCGAAAACCATTTGTCGGCGCCCACGTCTCTATTTGTAATGTGCGGCAGCTAACAAGGGTGGTTCGGGACGAATTGAACGCCCGTTCGATCGGGTGGAATGGTTGAAAACCTATCCAAGAGGAATTTGAAAATGGCAGCAATTACTGCAGCGTTGGTCAAAGAACTGCGCGAGCGTACCGGCGAAGGCATGATGGATTGCAAGAAAGCCCTGGAAAAGGCTGACGGCGACATCGAAAAAGCCATTGATGACATGCGTGCTTCGGGCGCGATCAAGGCTGCGAAAAAAGCGGGCAACGTTGCCGCTGAAGGCGCAATCGCAATCAAGGACGACGGTAAAGCTGCCGTTATCCTGGAAGTGAACTCGCAGACCGACTTCCTCGCTCTGCAAGACGACTTCAAGAACTTCGTCGCTGACAGCGTTGAAAAAGCCTTCGCTGACAAGCTGACCGACGCTGCTCCGCTGATCGCCGCTCAAGAATCTGCTCGTGAAGCCCTGGTTGGCAAAGTTGGCGAAAACGTTAACATCCGTCGTCTGACCCGCATTGAAGGTGACGTTGTAGGTTCGTACCTGCACGGCAACAAGATCGGTGTTGTTGTCGCTCTGAAAGGCGGCGACGTCGAGCTGGCCAAAGACATCGCGATGCACGTAGCAGCAAGCAATCCTGAGTTCCTGCTGCCTTCGCAAGTTTCGGCTGAAGCGATCGAGCGTGAAAAAGCTGTGTTCCTGCAGCTGAACGAAGAGAAAATCAAAGGCAAGCCAGAAAACATTGTTGAGAACATGGTCAAGGGCCGTATCAGCAAGTTCCTGGCAGAAGCGAGCCTGGTTGAGCAGGCGTTCGTCAAGAACCCTGAAATCAAGGTTGGCGAGCTGGCCAAGAAAGGCGGCGCAGAAATCGTTTCCTTCACTTACTACAAAGTAGGTGACGGCATCGAGAAGCCGGTCGACAACTTCGCTGAAGAAGTTGCTGCCCAGCTGGCTGCCGCCAAGCAATAAGACGGTTTTCAACTGTCGCCCGAAAGAGGCTGCCCGCTCACGCGCGCAGCCTCTTTTCAGATGGGGTTACCAATTTTTTATTTGGTTTCCATCCGGAACTGACTTACAAAGCCATGTTCCGATGGCGCTGAAGCAGCGCCAAGCTAGAGTGAACGCCAGCTGTAAACAGCTCGCACAGAATTTTTAATACGCCGCAGGAGAGATTCGCAATGGCTCAGCAGGGCAGTGGTTATCAGGCTCGCTATAAACGCATTCTACTCAAGCTTAGCGGCGAGGCCCTGATGGGCTCGGAAGAGTTCGGGATCGATCCGAAGGTGCTGGATCGCATGGCGCTGGAAGTCGGCCAACTGGTCGGCATCGGCGTCCAGGTCGGTCTGGTGATCGGCGGTGGCAACCTGTTCCGTGGCGAAGCCCTGAGCAAAGCCGGTATGGATCGGGTAACAGGCGACCACATGGGCATGCTGGCCACTGTGATGAACGCCCTGGCCATGCGCGATGCGCTGGAACGTGCCAATATCTCGGCCATCGTCATGTCGGCCATTTCCATGGTCGGTGTGACCGATCACTATGATCGCCGCAAAGCCATGCGCCACCTTAACTCCAAGGATGTGGTGATTTTCGCCGCCGGTACCGGTAACCCGTTCTTCACCACGGATTCGGCAGCATGCCTGCGCGCAATCGAAATTGACGCCGATGTTGTGCTCAAGGCGACCAAGGTTGATGGGGTTTATACCGCAGATCCGTTCAAGGACCCGCATGCCGAGAAGTTCGATCATCTGACTTATGATGAAGTGCTGGATCGCAAGCTGGGTGTCATGGATCTGACCGCTATCTGCCTGTGCCGCGACCACAAGATGCCGTTGCGCGTTTTCAACATGAATAAACCCGGCGCCCTGCTGAATATCGTACACGGCGGCGCTGAAGGGACTTTGATCGAGGAAGGCCAACAATGATCAACGAAATCAAGAAAGACGCCCAAGCGCGTATGCAGAAATCCCTGGAGTCTCTGAGCCATGCATTCGGCCAGATTCGTACCGGCAAGGCTCACCCGAGCATCCTCGGCAGCGTGATGGTGCCTTACTACGGTGCTGACACCCCGCTGAGCAGCGTGGCCAACGTCACCGTAAAAGACTCGCGTACCCTGCAGGTCGTGGCGTTCGAGCGCAACATGCTTGCTGCCGTCGACAAGGCTATCCAGAGCGCCGGTCTGAACCTCAACCCGACCAACCTGGGTGAGTTGCTGCTGATTTCCATGCCTGCCTTGACCGAAGAAACCCGCAAGGGCTTCACCAAGCAGGCGCGCAGTGCCGCGGAAGACGCGCGCGTTGCCGTACGCAACATTCGTCGCGATGCCTTGGGTGATCTGAAAAAACTGGTCAAGGACAAGGAAATCAGCGAAGACGAAGAGCGTCGTGCCATCGCTGATATCGACAAGCTGACCAAAGACGCCGAGGCCCAGATCACCAAGGCCACGGAAGAGAAAGAAAAAGACCTGATGGCCGTATAAGGGTCGAGCTTTAAATGGACAAGACCAAGCAGACTGCGCCGTCCGCGGTGCCGCGCCATGTCGCGATCATCATGGATGGCAATAATCGCTGGGCGAAAAAACGCTTTATGCCGGGTGTCGCCGGTCATAAAGCGGGCGTGGATGCTGTGCGGGCGGTGATTGAGGTGTGCGCTGAGGCCAAGGTCGAGGTGCTGACCCTGTTCGCCTTCTCCAGTGAGAACTGGCAGCGCCCGGCCGATGAAGTCAGCGCCCTGATGGATCTTTTCTTCAAGGCGTTGCGTCGTGAGGCCAAGCGCCTCAACGACAACAACATCAGCCTGCGCATCATTGGCGATCGCTCGCGTTTTCACCCTGAACTTCAGGCGGCGATGCGCGAAGCCGAGGCCATGACCGTCGGCAGCAACCGCTTTGTCCTGCAGATCGCCGCGAATTATGGCGGTCAGTGGGATATTGCACAGGCTGCGCAGCGCCTCGCTCGCGAAGTCCAGGCCGGGCACCTGCGTCCGGAGGACATCACGCCTGGGCTGCTGCAGACCTGTCTGGCAACCGGTGACCTGCCTTTGCCCGATCTGTGTATCCGCACCGGGGGCGAGCACCGCATCAGCAACTTCCTGCTGTGGCAACTGGCCTACGCCGAGTTGTACTTCTCCGACCTGTTCTGGCCGGACTTCAAACACGAAGCCATGCGCAATGCGCTGGCCGATTACGCTTCGCGCCAGCGTCGTTTCGGTAAAACGAGCGAACAGGTCGAAGCTGGAGCCCGGGTTTAATGCTCAAACAACGAATCATCACTGCGCTGATCCTGCTGCCGATCGCCTTGTGCGGCTTTTTCCTGCTTGAGGGGTCTGGTTTTGCGCTGTTC
Source organism: Pseudomonas khorasanensis (assembly GCF_014268505.2). Classification (GTDB taxonomy): domain Bacteria; phylum Pseudomonadota; class Gammaproteobacteria; order Pseudomonadales; family Pseudomonadaceae; genus Aquipseudomonas; species Aquipseudomonas khorasanensis. Next base: position 191,426 of record NZ_JABWQP020000006.1, on the reverse strand, counting down.
ATCGGTCTGGTCGTCAGTCTTGGCGCCTGGGAATGGGCGCGTCTGGCGGGCTTCACGGCTCAATCGTTTCGCGTTGGCTTCGCCGCCGTTGTCGCGTTGATGTTGTTGGTCATGCATTTGCGGCCCGGTCTTGCACCCTGGGTGCTGGGCGCTTCGGTGCTGTGGTGGGCTGTCGCCACCTATCTGGTGCTGACCTATCCACATTCGAGCAAGCGTTGGTCCAGTGCCGCCACCAAGCTTGTGATTGGCCTGCTGATCCTGCTGCCGGCTTGGCAAGGTCTGGTGCAGATCAAGCAATACCCGCTGGGTAACTGGCTGATCATGGCGGTGATGGTGCTGGTTTGGGGTGCTGACATCGGTGCCTATTTCTCTGGCCGCGCGTTCGGCAAGCGCAAGTTGGCGCCTCAGGTCAGTCCGGGTAAAAGTTGGGAGGGCGTGTACGGTGGGCTGGCGCTGAGTCTGGTGATTACCGCTATCGTCGGTCTGGTGCGTGACTGGACGGTGGCCGAGCTGCTCAAGGGCTTGATTGGCGCAGCAGTGATCGTCTTCATTTCCGTTGTCGGTGACCTCACCGAAAGCATGTTCAAGCGCCAGTCCGGCATCAAGGACAGCAGTAATCTGCTGCCCGGCCATGGCGGAGTGCTGGACCGTATCGACAGCCTGACCGCTGCGATTCCGGTCTTTGCCGTATTGCTCTGGATGGCTGCGCCGTGAGTCGCCCCCAGCAGATTACCGTGTTGGGTGCGACCGGATCGATCGGTCTGAGCACCCTTGACGTCATTGCGCGTCATCCAGAGCGTTACCAGGTTTTCGCACTCAGCGGTTTCAGTCGCCTGAGTGAGCTGCTGGCGCTGTGCATTCGTCATGTACCGCAATTTGCCGTGGTGCCGGAAGTCGCTGCGGCGCGTGGGTTGCAGGATGATTTGCGCGCTGCCGGCCTGTCGACCCGCGTGTTGGTCGGGGAGGCGGGATTGTGCGAAGTCGCCTCCGCTGCGGAAGTTGATGCGGTGATGGCCGCCATCGTCGGCGCGGCCGGTCTGCGTCCGACCCTGGCGGCTGTTGAAGCGGGCAAAAAGATTCTTCTGGCCAACAAGGAAGCGCTGGTCATGTCCGGCGCTCTGTTCATGCAGGCTGTGCGCAAAAGCGGTTCCGTGCTGCTGCCGATCGACAGTGAGCACAATGCAATTTTCCAGTGTATGCCCGCAGATTTCGCTCGCGGTCTGGGTGCAGTGGGTGTGCGGCGGATTCTGCTGACAGCCTCCGGTGGGCCTTTCCGGCAGACGCCGCTGGCCGAACTGGCGAATGTTTCACCTGATCAGGCCTGCGCGCATCCGAACTGGTCCATGGGGCGCAAGATTTCCGTGGATTCGGCGAGCATGATGAACAAGGGGCTTGAGCTGATCGAGGCCTGCTGGTTGTTTGATGCAAAGCCGGCACAAGTCGAGGTTGTGATTCATCCCCAGAGCGTGATCCATTCTCTGGTCGATTACGTGGATGGCTCCGTGCTGGCGCAATTGGGCAATCCCGACATGCGCACACCGATTGCCAACGCGCTGGCATGGCCGGAACGCATCGACTCCGGCGTACCGCCGCTGGATCTGTTCGCCATTGCGCGGCTGGATTTCGAAGCGCCTGATGAGGATCGCTTCCCTTGCCTGCGCTTGGCACGTCAAGCGGCAGAGGCCGGAGACAGCGCGCCAGCAATGCTCAATGCGGCCAATGAAGTGGCCGTCGCCGCGTTTCTGGACGGACGGGTTCGCTACCTCGAAATCGCGAGTATCATCGAGGAAGTCTTGAATTTGGAGCCGGTAGTGGCCTTGAACGATCTCGATGCCGTGTTCACGGCAGACGCTCAGGCTCGGATGCTGGCTGAGCAATGGTTGAGTCGGCACAATCGATAGAATCTGTAACACACTGGCTGCACGCGACACTGAACGGGATTGCGGAGAAAGTAGATGAGCGCGCTCTATATGATTGCCGGCACCCTGATCGCCCTGGGTGTGCTGGTCACCTTTCATGAATTCGGCCACTTCTGGGTCGCGCGGCGCTGTGGCGTCAAGGTTCTGCGTTTTTCCGTGGGCTTTGGCATGCCGTTGCTGCGCTGGCACGACAAGCAAGGTACCGAGTTCGTGGTCGCAGCGATTCCGCTGGGTGGCTACGTCAAGATGCTTGATGAGCGCGAAGGCGAAGTGCCGGTCGATCAGCTCGATCAGTCGTTCAATCGAAAGTCGGTTCGTCAACGTATCGCTATCGTAGCGGCGGGCCCCATCGCCAACTTTCTGCTGGCGTTGGTGTTCTTCTGGGTCTTGGCCATGCTCGGCAGCGAGCAGGTGCGTCCTGTTATTGGTGCGGTCGAATCCGGCAGTATTGCCGCCAAGGCCGGTTTGACTGCCGGTCAGGAGATCGTCTCGATCGATGGCGAGCCGACATCCGGTTGGGCAGCAGTCAATCTGCAGCTGGTGCGTCGCCTCGGTGAAAGCGGTGCCATTCAATTGTTGGTGCGTGAGCAGGGCTCAACCGCTGAGTCACCTCGCGAGCTGGCGCTGGATAACTGGCTCAAAGGTGCCGATGAGCCTGACCCGATCCGCTCTCTGGGCATTCGTCCATGGCGCCCGGCTCTGCCGCCGGTACTGGCCGAACTGGATCCCAAAGGCCCGGCTCAGGCAGCGGGACTGAAAACCGGTGATCGCTTGCTGTCCCTGGATGGGCAGTCGCTCACCGATTGGCAGCAGGTAGTCGACACCGTACGTACGCGTCCTGATACCAAAATCATGCTGCGCGTGGAGCGCGATGGTGCTCAAATCGACGTCCCGGTCACTCTGGCAGCCCGCGGCGAAAGCAAGTCGCCAAGCGGTTATCTGGGCGCTGGCGTGAAGGCAATCGACTGGCCGCCGGAAATGATCCGCGAGGTCAGTTATGGGCCGTTGGCCGCGATTGGCGAGGGCGCCCGTCGTACTTGGACCATGAGCATTCTGACGCTCGATTCACTGAAGAAAATGCTGTTCGGCGAGCTCTCGGTAAAAAACTTGAGTGGACCGATAACCATTGCTAAAGTGGCGGGCGCTTCTGCCCAGTCGGGCGTCGCTGATTTCCTGAATTTCCTTGCTTATCTGAGTATTAGCCTGGGCGTTCTGAATTTGCTGCCTATTCCTGTACTGGATGGGGGGCATTTGTTGTTTTATCTGATCGAGTGGGCGCGTGGTCGTCCCTTGTCGGATCGGGTGCAAGGTTGGGGGATACAGATCGGTATCAGCTTGGTGGTCGGGGTGATGTTGCTTGCTCTGGTCAACGATCTGGGTCGTCTGTAACGCTTCGCTGAATTGCGAATCTGCCGCATTTTGCGGCAGTTTGTTTATTGCCAGTTGGAATAAGAAAGGACTTCATGAAACGTCTGCTGCTAACTGCGGTTCTCACCGTATTGATGATCGCCGAAGTTCACGCCGAGTCCTTCACTATCTCTGATATTCGCGTCAATGGCCTCCAGCGGGTCTCCGCGGGTAGCGTCTTTGGTGCCTTGCCGTTGAACGTCGGCGAGCAGGCGGATGATCGTCGCCTGGTGGAATCCACTCGTGCGTTGTTCAAAACCGGCTTCTTTCAAGATATCCAGCTGGGCCGCGAAGGCAACGTTCTGGTCATCACCGTGGTCGAGCGTCCGTCGGTCGCCAGTATCGAAATCGAAGGCAACAAGGCGATTTCCACTGAAGACCTGATGAAAGGCCTCAAGCAATCCGGTCTGTCCGAAGGCGAGATCTTCCAGCGCGCCACCCTCGAAGGTGTGCGTAACGAACTGCAACGTCAGTACGTTGCCCAGGGTCGTTACTCGGCTACCGTCGATACCGAAGTGGTATCGCAGCCGCGTAACCGTGTGGGTCTTAAAGTCAAGATCAACGAGGGCACCGTTGCCGCCATTCAGCACATCAACGTGGTGGGCAACACGGTTTTCCCTGAGGAAGACCTGACCGACCTGTTCGAACTGAAAACCACCAACTGGCTGTCGTTCTTCAAGAACGACGACAAATATGCCCGTGAAAAACTCTCCGGTGACCTGGAGCGTCTGCGTTCCTACTACCTGGACCGCGGCTATATCAACATGGACATCGCTTCGACCCAGGTGTCCATCACCCCGGACAAGAAGCACGTCTACATCACTGTCAATGTGACCGAAGGCGAGAAGTACACCGTTCGTGACGTCAAACTCAGCGGTGACCTGAAAGTCCCTGAAGACCAGATCAAATCGCTGTTGCTGGTGCAGAAAGGCCAGGTGTTCTCGCGCAAGCTGATGACCACGACCTCCGAATTGATCACCCGCCGTCTGGGTAACGAGGGTTACACCTTCGCCAACGTCAACGGCGTGCCTCAGCCGCACGATGACGACAACACTGTAGACATCCTCTTCGCTGTCGATCCGGGCAAGCGTGCCTACGTCAACCGCATCAACTTCCGTGGCAACACCAAGTCCGAAGACGAAGTGCTGCGTCGTGAAATGCGTCAGATGGAAGGTGGCTGGGCTTCGACCTACCTGATCGACCAGTCCAAGACCCGTCTGGAGCGCCTGGGTTTCTTCAAGGAAGTAAACGTTGAAACCCCGGCTGTGCCAGGTGTCGACGACCAGGTTGACGTGAACTACGCGGTTGAAGAACAGGCATCCGGCTCGATCACGGCCAGCGTCGGTTTCGCGCAAAGCGCCGGTTTGATCCTTGGTGGCTCGATCACCCAGAACAACTTCCTCGGTACCGGTAACCGCGTCAGCGTCGGCCTGACCCGCAGCGAATACCAGAGCCGCTACAACTTTGGCTACGTTGACCCCTACTGGACCGCCGATGGCGTGAGCCTGGGTTACAACGCGTTCTATCGCACCACTGACTACGATGAACTCGATACCGATCTTTCAAGCTATGCAGTAGACAGCCTGGGTGCCGGTGTCAACGTGGGCTACCCGATCAGCGAAACTTCGCGTCTGACGTTCGGTGCGTCCGTTCAGCAGGATGAGATCAGTACTGGTAACTACACCGTTGACGAGATTTTCGACTTCGTTAACAAAGAAGGCGACAAATACCTGAACTTCAAAGCTTCCGCCGGTTGGTCCGAGTCGACGTTGAACAAAGGCGTGCTTCCGACCCGTGGTCGTTCTCAGAGCCTGACACTGGAGACCACCATTCCGGGCAGCGATCTGTCGTTCTTCAAACTCGATTACCGTGGTCAGTTGTTCCAGCCAATCACTGAAAACTACACCATGCGCTTGCACACCGAGCTCGGTTATGGCGATGGTTACGGTTCGACAGACGGCTTGCCATTCTACGAAAACTACTACGCGGGTGGCTTTAACTCGGTACGTGGCTTCAAGGACAGCACCCTTGGCCCACGCAGTACGCCGAGCCGCGGCGCAGCTGTAACTGGCAATGCGGGTACGCTTGCCGACCCGGATCAGGATCCACTGCCATTCGGCGGTAACGTGTTGATTCAAGGTGGCGTCGAAGTGTTGTTCCCGTTGCCATTCGTTAAAGATCAACGCTCCTTGCGCACCTCGGTATTCTGGGATGTGGGTAACGTATTCGATTCCAAGTGCGAGAAAACAACCAACGCTACTGTCGGTTCGACTTCAAGCACGCAGTGCAATGACATCAGCCTGAGCAACATGGCCAGTTCCGTCGGTGTGGGCGTGACCTGGGTCACCGCACTGGGCCCTCTGAGCTTTGCCTTGGCGATGCCGATCAAGAAACCGGATGAAGCTGAAACTCAAGTGTTCCAATTCTCCCTTGGTCAGACCTTCTAAGCGTCTGACCCTAGATAACGACAATGGATTTTGTAGGAGTGCATCGTGCGTAAGTTGACTCAATTGGTTCTCCTCGCCTCCTTACTGGTGGCAGGCCCGGCGTTTGCCGACATGAAAATTGCCGTGCTGAATTATCAAATGGCATTGCTGGAATCCGATGCGGCCAAGAAATACGCCGTGGATGCCGAGAAGAAGTTCGGTCCGCAACTGACCAAGCTGAAAACCCTGGAAAGCAGCGCCAAAGGCATTCAGGACCGCCTGATGGCCGGTGGCGACAAGATGCAGCAGGGCGAGCGTGAGCGTCTCGAGCTGGAATTCAAGCAAAAGGCCCGTGACTTCCAGTTCCAGTCCAAGGAACTGAACGAAGCCAAAGCCGTTGCCGACCGTGAAATGCTCAAGCAGCTGAAGCCAAAACTGGACAGCGCTGTGGAAGAAGTCATCAAGAAAGGTGGTTTTGACCTGGTATTCGAGCGTGGCGCAGTCATCGATGTCAAACCTCAGTACGACATCACGCGCCAGGTTATCGAGCGCATGAATCAGCTGAAGTAACCCATGACCGTGACTATCAAGCTCGGCCAGTTGGCCGAGCACCTCGGCGCCACCCTGCGTGGCGACCCCGAGAAGCAAATTACTGGGCTAGCCACTTTGCAAGAGGCTGGCCCAGCTCAGTTGAGCTTTCTGGCAAATCCTCAATACCGCAAATACCTGGCCGGTTCGCAGGCAGCTGCATTGCTGCTCAAGGAAGCTGACGCCGAAGGTTTTGCCGGTAATGCTTTGGTGGTGCCGGATCCTTATCTGGCTTACGCACGTATCTCGCATCTGTTCGATCCCAAGCCGAAAGCCCCGGGCGGCATTCATCCGAGCGCGGTCATCGCAGCGGACGCAGTGGTTGATCCAAGCGCCAGCATCGGCCCGTTCGTGGTGATCGAAGCCGGTGCGCGCATCGCTGCACAGGTGACGCTCGGCGCGCATTGCTTCATCGGCGCTCGTAGCGAGATCGGCGAGGGCGGCTGGCTCGCTCCGCGGGTCACGCTGTATCACGACGTGCGGATCGGCAAACGCGTGGTGATTCAGTCCGGCGCGGTGATCGGCGGTGAGGGTTTTGGCTTCGCCAACGAAAAAGGCGTCTGGCAGAAAATCGCACAGATCGGTGGTGTGACCATCGGCGACGATGTCGAGATTGGCGTGAACACCGCGATCGACCGTGGCGCGTTGGCCGATACCGTGATCGGCAATGGCGTCAAGCTCGACAACCAGATCCAGATTGCCCACAACGTCCAGGTCGGTGACCACACCGCCATGGCGGCGTGTGTCGGCATCTCCGGCAGCACCAAAATCGGCAAGCACTGCATGCTCGCCGGTGGCGTTGGTCTGGTTGGCCACATTGATATTTGTGACAACGTTTTCCTGACCGGGATGACCATGGTGACCCACTCGATTACCGAGCCGGGTGCCTATTCTTCCGGTACAGCCATGCAACCGGCGGCCGAATGGCGCAAAAGCGCGGCCCGCATCCGTCAGCTCGACGACATCGCGCGACGGCTGAAACAGCTGGAAAAGCGCGTAGGGGAAGTGACCCCTGGCGGCAATGCTTCATCTGATGGCTGATACCATTTCCATATCAAGTGTGCACAGCCTCTAGACTGCCTCCTTGATTTGCTAGAGGAGTGCGCGTCAGTCGCGCTCCCAATCTTTACATAGGCTTTCCCCTGAAATGATGGACATCAACGAGATTCGCGAATACCTGCCTCACCGTTACCCGTTCCTGCTGGTGGACCGGGTGGTGGAACTGGACACTGAAGGCAAGCGAATTCGCGCCTACAAGAATGTCAGCATCAATGAACCGTTCTTCAATGGTCATTTTCCTGCGCATCCAATCATGCCGGGCGTGCTGATCATCGAAGCAATGGCTCAGGCTGCCGGGATCCTCGGTTTCAAAATGCTCGACGTCAAACCGGCTGATGGCACCCTTTACTACTTCGTCGGTTCCGACAAGCTGCGCTTTCGCCAGCCAGTCAAGCCGGGCGACCAGTTGATCCTTGAAGCGACCTTCATCAGCTGCAAGCGCAAGATCTGGAAGTTTGAATGCCAGGCTTCGGTCGATGGCAAACCGGTCTGCTCGGCCGAGATCATCTGCGCGGAACAAAAAGTATGAGTTTGATTGACCCTCGCGCAATCATCGATCCGTCCGCCGTACTGGCTGACGGCGTCGAGGTCGGCCCGTGGTCGATCATCGGCGCAGGTGTGGAAATCGGCGAGGGTACCGTGATCGGGCCGCATGTGATCCTCAAGGGCCCGACCCTCATTGGTAAACACAATCGCATCTACCAGTTTTCTTCGGTAGGCGAGGACACCCCCGATTTGAAGTACAAAGGCGAGGAAACCCGCCTGGTGATCGGTGATCACAACGTCATCCGCGAAGGCGTGACGATTCATCGTGGCACTGTTCAGGACCGTTCGGAAACCACGCTGGGTGATCACAACCTGATCATGGCCTATGCCCACATCGGCCACGACAGCGTCATCGGCAACCACTGCATCCTGGTCAACAACACTGCGTTGGCAGGGCATGTACACGTTGACGATTGGGCGATCCTTTCCGGGTTTACCCTGGTGCATCAGTACTGCCACATTGGCGCCCACAGTTTTTCCGGCATGGGCACGGCGATCGGCAAGGACGTTCCGGCGTTCGTTACCGTTTTCGGCAACCCCGCCGAAGCGCGCAGCATGAACTTCGAGGGCATGCGCCGACGCGGATTCAGCGAAGACGCCATTCACGCGCTGCGCCGTGCGTACAAAACGGTGTATCGCCAAGGGCTGACGGTTGAGCAGGCATTGGCCGAATTGGTCGATACCGCCACACAGTTCCCGGAAGTCGCGATATTTCGTGACTCCATCCAGTCGTCGACCCGCGGCATCACCCGCTGATCATGGCCAGTCTGCGTATTGCGCTGGTGGCGGGGGAGGCTTCCGGCGACATTCTTGGCGCCGGCCTCATGCGTGCGCTCAAGGCTCAGCATCCTGCGGTCGAGTTCATCGGTGTCGGCGGTCCGCTGATGCAGGCCGAGGGGCTGACCTCCTACTTTCCCATGGAGCGTTTGTCGGTCATGGGTCTGGTGGAAGTCCTGGGTCGGCTGCGTGAATTGCTCAAGCGCCGCAAGGACCTGATCGCCACGCTGATCGCCGCGAAGCCGGACGTGTTTATCGGTATCGACGCGCCGGACTTCACCCTCAATATCGAACTCAAGCTGCGTCAGGCCGGGATCAAAACCGTGCATTACGTCAGCCCATCGGTGTGGGCATGGCGGCAGAAGCGTGTGCTGAAGATTCGCGAAGGTTGCGACCTGATGCTCACCTTGTTGCCGTTCGAAGCGAAGTTCTACGAAGAGAAGGGCGTACCGGTGCGATTCGTCGGCCACACCTTGGCCGACACCATTCCGCTGGAGGCCGATCGCGCCGCCGCACGTGCCGAGTTGGGTTTGCCCGACGGGCCGCTGGTGGCCCTGATGCCGGGCAGCCGTGGCGGTGAAGTCAGTCGCCTGGGTGCGCTGTTCCTCGACACTGCCGAACGTCTGCGGGCCATGCGCCCGGGCGTGCGTTTTGTCATACCCTGTGCGAATCCGGAACGCCGGGTGCAACTTGAAGCGTTGCTCACCGGGCGTGATTTGCCAGTGACCTTGCTCGACGGCAAATCCCACCTGGCTCTCGCCGCGTGCAACGCCGTGCTGATCGCTTCCGGCACCGCTACCCTTGAAGCGCTGCTGTACAAGCGGCCGATGGTGGTGGCGTATCGATTGGCGCCGCTGACGTTCTGGATCCTCAAGCGCATGGTCAAGAGCCCGTACGTGTCGTTGCCCAACTTGCTGGCCCAGCGCTTGCTCGTACCGGAACTGTTGCAGGATGATGCGACTGTCGAAGCCTTGGCGCAGACCTTGTCGCCGCTGATCGAAGGCGGCGAGGAGCAGACCCGGGGCTTTGACGAGATCCACCGCACGTTGCGGCGCGATGCCTCGAATCAGGCGGCGGACGCCGTCCTTAACCTGATCGGCAAAAAACAATGAGCAAGACAAGCATGCAGATGGGTCTCGATTTCACCTTGGTGGCTGACGTTGAACAATTGGTCGCCGGCGTCGATGAAGTCGGTCGCGGCCCACTGTGCGGTGCGGTGGTGACGGCGGCAGTGATTCTTGATCCGAACCGGCCGATTCTGGGTCTCGACGACTCGAAGAAACTCACCGAGGCCAAGCGCGAAAAGCTCTACGAAGAAATCATCGAAAAGTCGCTGAGCTGGTGCATCGCCCGCGCCGAAGTCGAAGAAATCGACGAACTCAACATCCTCCACGCGACCATGCTGGCCATGCAACGCGCCGTGGCCGGGCTGCACATTCAGCCAAAACTGGCGATGATCGATGGCAACCGCTGCCCGCAACTGCCGATGCGCGCCGAGGCCGTGATACAGGGTGACGGCAAGGTGCCGGCGATTGCGGCGGCGTCGATCCTGGCCAAGGTCAGTCGGGATCGGGAAATGGCTGCATTCGAATTGATCTACCCGGGCTACGGCATCGGCGGCCATAAAGGCTATCCGACGTCCGTTCATCTGGAAGCACTGGCGCGGCTCGGTCCGACGCCGATCCATCGCCGCTCGTTCGCCCCGGTACGCCTGGCTTACGAGGCGCTGGAAAGCCTGACGCAGGTTTAGGCGCAAGGCTGATGTTTTATTCGAGGCCCGGTACAATCCGGGCCTCGTTGTCTCTATGTAACTGGACAGGATCACTATGCCGGCTTCATTCGTTCATCTACGCCTGCACACTGAATACTCCCTGGTCGACGGGCTGGTGCGGATCAAGCCACTGGTCAAGGCCCTGACCGCGCTGAACATGCCGGCGGTAGCGGTCACCGATCAGAACAACATGTGTTCCCTGGTCAAGTTCTATAAAAATGCCATGGGTGCTGGCATCAAGCCGATCTGCGGCGCTGACCTGTGGCTGGCGAACAAGGACCCGGACGCGCCGCTGAGCCGCATCAGCCTACTGGTGATGAACGCTCAGGGTTATCGCAACCTCACCGAATTGATCTCTCGCGGCTTCATCGAAGGTCAGCGCAACGGCATGGTGATCGTCGAGCGCGAATGGGTGGCCGAGGCCAGCGAAGGCTTGATCATGCTGTCCGCCGCCAAAGAAGGCGAGATCGGCATGGCCATGATCGGCGGCAATCCGGCGGAAGCCGAAGCCCTGGCGCGCGAATGGATGGCCGTGTTCCCGGATCGTTTCTACCTGGAGATCCAGCGCACCAACCGCCCGAACGATGAAGAGCAATTGCACGGCGCCGTAGCCCTGGCCGACAAGCTCGGAGCGCCTCTGGTCGCGACCAACGATGTGCGATTCATCAAGCAGGAAGACTTCGCCGCTCACGAAACCCGCGTATGCATCGGTGAGGGCCGCGCCCTCGACGATCCGCGGCGTTCGAAGAACTACAGCGATCAGCAGTACCTGAAAAGCGCCGAGGAAATGATCGAGCTGTTCAGCGACATTCCCGACGCGATCGAAAACACTGTCGAGATCGCCAAGCGCTGCAACATCGACGTGAAACTGGGCACGCACTTCTTGCCCAATTTCCCGATTCCCGATGGCATGACCATCGACGAATATTTCCGCAAGGTCTCCTTCGAAGGGCTCGAAGAACGCCTGGCGGTGCTGCTGCCCAAGGACACCACCGAAGATTACGAGGCCAAGCGTCAGGTCTATGTCGACCGGTTGAATTTCGAGCTGGATATCATCATCCAGATGGGCTTTCCCGGTTACTTCCTGATCGTGATGGACTTCATCCAGTGGGCCAAGAATAACGGCGTGCCGGTAGGTCCTGGCCGTGGGTCGGGTGCTGGTTCGCTGGTGGCTTACGTACAGAAGATCACCGACCTCGATCCGCTGGAATACGATCTGCTGTTCGAACGTTTTCTTAACCCGGAACGGGTTTCGATGCCCGACTTCGACGTCGACTTCTGCATGGACGGCCGTGACCGGGTAATCGACTACGTGGCCGAGAAGTACGGCCGCAACGCGGTAAGCCAGATCATCACGTTCGGTTCCATGGCCGCCAAGGCTGTGGTGCGCGACGTGGCGCGGGTGCAGGGCAAGTCCTATGGCCTGGCGGATCGCCTGTCGAAGATGATTCCGTTCGAAGTCGGCATGACCCTGGAGAAAGCCTACGAGCAGGAAGAGATCCTGCGCGACTTCATCAAGGTCGATGAAGAGGCCGCGGAAATCTGGGAGATGGCGCGCAAGCTCGAAGGCGTCGTGCGTAACGTCGGTAAACACGCCGGTGGCGTGGTTATCGCGCCGACCAAGCTGACCGACTTTTCGCCGATCTATTGCGACGAGGCCGGTGACGGTCTGGTGACCCAGTTCGACAAGGACGACGTCGAGGCGGCGGGCCTGGTGAAGTTCGACTTCCTCGGTCTGCGCACCCTGACGATCATCGACTGGGCGCTGAAAACGATTAACCGTGATCGCGCCAAGGTCAACGAGCCGCCGCTGGATATCGCGTTTATCCCGCTCGACGACAAGCCGACTTACTCGCTGCTGCAAAAAGCCGAAACCACTGCGGTGTTCCAGCTTGAATCCCGAGGCATGAAAGAGCTCATCAAAAAGCTCAAGCCCGACTGCCTGGAAGACTTGATCGCACTGGTGGCACTGTTCCGTCCGGGCCCGCTGCAGTCCGGTATGGTGGACGACTTCATCAACCGTAAACACGGGCGCGCCGAGCTGGCGTATCCGCATTCGGATTACCAGTACGAAGGCCTCAAGCCTGTGCTCGCTCCGACTTACGGCATCATCCTGTATCAGGAACAGGTGATGCAGATTGCCCAGGTCATGGCCGGCTACACACTCGGCGGCGCGGACATGCTGCGTCGAGCGATGGGTAAGAAAAAACCCGAGGAGATGGCCAAGCAGCGCGGCGGCTTTATTGAAGGTTGCGCGACCAACGGCATTGATGCCGACCTTGCGGGTAACATTTTCGACCTGGTGGAAAAATTCGCCGGTTATGGCTTCAACAAATCCCACTCCGCCGCCTACGGTCTGGTGTCTTATCAGACCGCTTGGCTGAAGGCTCACTACCCGGCGCCGTTCATGGCGGCGGTGCTCTCTGCGGATATGCACAACACCGACAAGGTCGTGACCTTGATCGAGGAAGTGCGCACGATGAAGCTGCGTCTCGACGCGCCGGACGTGAACACTTCGGAGTTCAAGTTCACGGTGAACGACGATGGCCGCATCGTCTACGGTCTCGGTGCGATCAAGGGGGTCGGCGAAGGCCCGGTGGAAGCGATCACCGAAGCGCGTCAGGCCGGTCCGTTCGCGGATCTGTTCGATTTCTGCGCACGCGTCGACCTCAAGCGTATCAACAAGCGCACCCTCGACGGTCTGATCCGCAGCGGCGCGCTGGATCGTCTGGGTCCGTACTTCCATGACGAACAAAAAGCTTATCAAGCCAACATCGACCGAAACCGCGCCGTGCTGCTGGCGGCGATGGAGGAGGCGATCAAGGCCGCTGAACAGACTGCACGCACCCACGACAGCGGCCACGCCGACCTGTTTGGCGGCTTGTTCGTCGAGGAAGATGCCGACGTTTACGCCAGCCATCGCAAGGCAAAGGAGCTGACCCTCAAGGAACGCCTCAAGGGTGAAAAAGACACCTTGGGCCTGTACCTGACCGGTCACCCTATTGACGAGTACGAGGGCGAGATTCGCCGTTTCGCCCGTCAGCGCATCATCGACCTGAAACCGGCGCGCGACACGCAGACCGTGGCCGGGATGATTATTGCCCTGCGGGTGATGAAGAACAAAAAGGGCGACAAGATGGGCTTCATCACCCTCGATGACCGCTCAGGGCGAATCGAGGCGTCGCTGTTTGCCGATGCGTTTCACTCCGCGCAGTCACTGTTGCAGACCGACGCGATGGTGGTGGTCGAAGGCGAAGTCAGTAATGACGACTTCTCTGGCGGCCTGCGCCTGCGGGTCAAGCGGGTGATGAGCATGGAAGATGCACGCACGAATCTGGCTGAAAGCCTGCGCTTGAAGTTGCACACCCAGGATCTGAAAGGCGATCAGCTACGCTGGTTGGGCGAACTGCTCAAGCGTCATCGCGGCGCGTGCCCGGTGACCATGGAGTACACCAGTCCCGAAGCGAAGACCTTGCTGCAGTTCGGCGAGACCTGGCGCATCGACCCGGCGGATGCCTTGATTCAAGCCCTGCGTGACCAGTTCGGGCGAGACAACGTCTTCCTCCAATACCGTTGACCGGCAAGTGCCATCATTGCGCTTGCCCGCAACCTGAATTTTTAATCTCGACCTCAGCGCGCCTCTCCCTTAAGGTAGGGCGCGAATAGACAACCGGCCGGCCCAAGCTCATTTGGGACACGACCCAAGACGGACGCCTATGAACCCGAATTTTCTAGATTTCGAACAGCCGATCGCCGACCTGCAAGCCAAGATCGAAGAGTTGCGCTTGGTCGGTAATGACAATTCGCTGAATATCGGCGATGAGATCTCCCGCCTGCAGGACAAGAGCAAGACGCTGACCGAAGACATCTTCGGCAAGCTGACCAGCTGGCAGATCGCACGTCTGGCACGTCACCCGAAACGCCCGTACACCCTGGATTACATCGAGCACATCTTCACCGAGTTCGACGAACTGCACGGCGACCGTCACTTCTCCGACGACGCGGCGATCGTTGGCGGCATCGCCCGTCTGGAAGATCAGCCGGTGATGATCATCGGCCACCAGAAGGGCCGCGAAGTGCGCGAGAAGGTGCGCCGTAACTTCGGCATGCCGCGTCCGGAAGGCTACCGCAAGGCCTGCCGCCTGATGGAAATGGCCGAGCGCTTCAAGATGCCGATCCTGACCTTCATCGACACCCCGGGCGCCTACCCGGGCATCGACGCTGAAGAGCGCAACCAGAGCGAGGCAATCGCCTGGAACCTGCGCGTGATGTCGCGCCTCAAAACCCCGATCATCGCCACCGTGATCGGTGAAGGTGGTTCCGGCGGCGCACTGGCCATCGGCGTCTGCGATCAGCTGAACATGCTGCAATATTCGACCTACGCGGTGATCTCGCCGGAAGGTTGCGCTTCGATCCTGTGGAAAACCGCCGAGAAAGCACCCGATGCCGCTGAAGCGATGGGCATCACCGCCGAGCGCCTGAAAGGCCTGGGCATTGTCGACAAGGTGATCAGCGAGCCACTGGGCGGGGCGCACCGTGATCCTGCCGCGGCCGCTGCATCGATCCGTGCCGAGCTGAGCTCGCAACTGGCGATGCTGAAAAAATTCGATAACGAAGCGCTGTTGAAGCGCCGTTACGATCGTTTGATGAGCTACGGTCTCTAATCAGGCGCGTATTATCCCTGTTGGAGCGAGCCTGCTCGCGAAAGCGGTATGACAGTCGACGAATCTGTTGAATGTTAAACCGCTTTCGCGAGCAGGCTCGCTCCCACAGGGGTTTAGGCGAAGGTGCAGAAATGGGCCAGTCCCCGATTGATTTGCCTTCCCGCTTATTGCTGAACCTTGAGCCCTGGCGCCACGCCACGCACTGGCGCATCGCCTTCTCGGGTGGTCTTGATTCCACCGTTCTTCTGCATCTTCTTGTCACGCAGGCAAAAACCGAATCCCTTCCGCCGCTAAGCGCTATCCATATTCACCATGGCCTTCAAGCTGCGGCTGATGCGTGGCCGGAACATTGTCAGTCTGTCTGCCACGCTTTGGGCATTGCGCTGCAGGTAGAGCGGGTGACCGTGCAACCGGAGGCGAGCCTGGAGAGGGCGGCGCGGGATGCCCGTTACGCTGCGTTCAGTGCTCTGACGCAGGCCAACGATGTGCTGCTCACCGGTCACCATCGCGACGATCAGGCGGAAACGCTGTTGTTTCGGCTGTTGCGGGGGGCGGGTGTTCGTGGGCTTGGCGGGATGCCGTCGCAACGGCCACTGGGGCAGGGCACGCTGATCCGTCCGTTACTGGATGTCAGCCGGGCCGAACTGGAAGGTTACGCTCAGGCTCATCAGTTGCGCTGGATCGAAGACCCGTCCAATCAGGATCACCAATTCTCCCGAAACTATTTGCGCCATCAGGTCATGCCGTTGCTGGGAAACCGCTGGCCACAAGCGCAGGCGAGCATGGCGCGCAGTGCCGCGCATCTGCGTGAAGCCCAGGGACTGCTCAATGAGTTGGCGCAGATCGATCTGGCGCAGGCCCAAACCTCTCATAACCTCGCCTGGCTGGGCGTGCCATCGCTGGAGCTGGCGCCGTTGGCGGTCCTGTCTGCCGCACGCCAGCGAAATGCCCTTGGTTGCTGGCTCGAACCGTTGACCCGATTGCCTGATGCGGACCATTGGTCGGGCTGGAACACTTTGCGCGATGCCACCGCCGACGCCTCACCAGTCTGGCGTCTGGCCGATGGCGAGTTGCACCGCAGCGCTGGTCGTGTGTGGTGGCTGAGTGGCAACTGGTTGCGTGCGCCAGGCAACGGTGCCGACTGGCAGGCCCCAATGTCAGCACTGCGCTTGGCTGATAATGGACGCGTCATGTTTCTCGGGCAGAATCCCTCCGGGCCGTTGCGCATTGCCTATCGACAGGGCGGTGAGGTCATGCACCTGGCCGAGCGCGGCAGCCGTGACCTCAAGCGTCTGCTCAACGAACGTGCGGTGCCGGGTTTTGTGCGTGGCAGATTGCCGCTGCTGTTTCGCGGCGACGAATTGCTCGCCGTGGCGAATCTGCCGGGTCTTGATGGTCAAGTGCATGAAGGCTGGACATTGCAATGGCAGCCAACAGACGAAGATCAAGGTTTGAGCTGAAAGGAGCATTCCGGTAGACTACGCTCCCTTCTTGATACAACTTCTGTGGATTCGCCTGAATTGCAGGAGTTGCCGATTACCAAGCAGTCTTTGCTGGGCGATTCCAAAAAATGTGTAGCGAGCAACGTACCGGTGTTTCATCTGCCGGTCTGTCCCAACGCGGCGGTTTTTTCGAAAGGTGCACTGTGATTAATGCAGGTGATCGGGGGCTTCGGCCTTCCTTCGCTTTCCCCGGCGGCTCGTTCCGCTTTAACGCAGACTTCTAGGGTTTTTCATGACGCGCTACATATTCGTCACGGGCGGTGTTGTTTCTTCATTGGGGAAAGGCATTGCCTCGGCTTCATTGGCGGCTATCCTGGAGGCGCGGGGGCTTAAGGTCACCATGCTGAAGCTGGATCCGTACATCAACGTCGATCCAGGCACCATGAGCCCGTTCCAGCACGGTGAAGTGTTCGTCACCCACGACGGCGCCGAGACCGACCTGGACCTGGGTCACTACGAGCGGTTCATCCGCACGACCATGACCCAGAACAACAACTTCACCACGGGCCGCGTCTACGAGCACGTGCTGCGCAAAGAGCGCCGTGGTGATTACCTGGGTGCAACCATCCAGGTGATCCCGCACATCACCGACGAAATCAAGCGCCGCATCATCAAGGGTGCCGGCGACGCCGACGTCGCGATGGTCGAAATCGGTGGCACCGTGGGCGACATCGAGTCGCAACCGTTCCTCGAAGCCATCCGTCAGTTGCGTTTCGAAGTCGGCGCCAAGCGCGCGATGCTGATGCACCTGACGCTGGTGCCGTACATTGCCACCGCCGGCGAGACCAAGACCAAACCGACCCAGCACTCCGTCAAGGAACTGCGTTCGATCGGCCTGCAACCAGACGTGCTGGTGTGCCGCTCCGATCACCCGATCGACATCTCGTCGCGTCGCAAGATTGCGCAATTCACCAACGTTGAAGAACGTGCGGTGATCGCGCTGGAAGACGCCGATACCATCTACAAGATCCCTGGCATCCTGCATTCGCAGGGTCTGGATGATTTCGTCGTCGAGCGTTTTGGCCTGCAATGCGGCAGCGCCGATCTGTCCGAGTGGGAAGCGGTGGTTGATGCCAAGCTGAACCCGGAACACGAAGTCACCATCGCCATGGTCGGCAAGTACATGGAACTGCTGGACGCCTACAAGTCGCTGATCGAAGCGATGAGTCACGCCGGCATCAGCAACCGCACCAAGGTCAACCTGCGCTATATCGATTCCGAAGACATCGAAAACCAGGGCACTGCGCTGCTCGAAGGTGTCGACGCGATTCTGGTACCGGGCGGCTTCGGTCTGCGTGGCGTGGAAGGCAAGATCACTGCCGTTCAGTACGCCCGCGAAAACAAGGTTCCCTACCTGGGCATCTGCCTGGGCATGCAAGTGGCTGTCATCGAGTTCGCCCGTAATGTGCTGGGCTGGAAAGACGCCAACTCCACCGAGTTCGATCGTGCCAGCGGCCATCCGGTCGTGGGTCTGATCACCGAGTGGGAAGACGCCACCGGCGCTGTTGAAATCCGTACCGAAGCGTCCGACCTGGGCGGCACCATGCGCCTCGGCGCTCAGGAATGCCTGCTTGAAGCCGGCTCCAAGGTGCACGATTGCTACGGCAAGGACGTGATCGTCGAGCGTCACCGTCACCGTTACGAAGTGAACAACAACTTGCTGCCACAAATCATCGAAGCCGGCCTGAAGATTTCCGGTCGCTCCGCTGATGCGGCGTTGGTCGAAGTGGTTGAAGCGCCGGATCATCCATGGTTCGTCGCCTGCCAGTTCCACCCTGAGTTCACCTCGACACCACGCGACGGCCATCCGCTGTTCAGCGGTTTTGTCAAAGCCGCGTTGGCTCAACACCAGAAGAAGGCGTAACCCGATGGCACAGAAGATTATCCGCGTCGGCGACATCGAGATTGCCAACGACAAACCCATGGTGCTGTTCGGCGGCATGAACGTGCTGGAAAGCCGCGATATGGCCATGCAGGTTTGTGAAGAGTACGTAAAGGTCACCGAGAAACTCGGTATCCCTTACGTGTTCAAGGCCAGTTTCGACAAGGCCAACCGTTCTTCTGTGACCTCGTATCGCGGCCCTGGCCTGGAAGAGGGCATGCGCATCTTCCAGGACATCAAACAGGCTTTCGGCGTGCCGATCATCACCGACGTCCACGAGCCGGATCAGGCCGCGGTCGTCGCTGAAGTCTGCGACATCATTCAACTGCCGGCCTTCCTGTCGCGCCAGACCGATCTGGTCGTCGCGATGGCGAAGACCAACGCGGTGATCAACATCAAGAAAGCCCAGTTCCTCGCGCCTCAGGAAATGAAACACATCCTGAACAAGTGCGTGGAAGCGGGTAACGACCAACTGATCCTCTGCGAGCGCGGTTCGAGCTTCGGCTATAACAACCTCGTGGTCGACATGCTCGGCTTCGGCATCATGAAGCAGTTCGAGTACCCGGTTTTCTTCGACGTCACCCATTCGCTGCAAATGCCTGGCGGTCGCTCCGACTCCGCCGGCGGCCGTCGCGCCCAGGTGACCGATCTGGCCAAGGCTGGCATGAGCCAGTCGCTGGCGGGTCTGTTCCTCGAAGCGCATCCGGACCCGGACAACGCCAAATGCGACGGCCCTTGCGCCTTGCGTCTGGACAAACTGGAGCCATTCCTGGCCCAGCTCAAAGCCCTGGACGAACTGGTGAAGAGTTTTCCGACGGTAGAAACCGCGTAAACCTCAATTCTCCGGTAAAGTACCGCACGATTTGTCGCTCATGCCCTCGGGCGTGAGCGTTGTCGTCTGCAAGTCTGCCCGCTGTACTTCGCTTGCCGACAATAAAGATTTCCTCTAGCTGCGTCGTTTTCGTCAACTTTGGAGTGTTTACAACAATGGCAAAAATCGTCGACATCAAAGGTCGTGAAGTTCTCGACTCCCGTGGCAATCCCACCGTGGAAGCGGACGTGCTTCTCGACAACGGCATCATCGGCAGCGCCTGCGCGCCGTCCGGTGCATCCACTGGCTCGCGTGAAGCGCTTGAGCTGCGTGATGGCGACAAGAGCCGTTACCTGGGCAAGGGCGTGCTCAAAGCGGTAGCCAACATCAACGGTCCGATCCGCGATCTGCTGCTGGGCACCGACCCAAGCGACCAGAAAGCCCTGGATCACGCGATGATCAAGCTCGACGGTACCGAAAACAAGGCAACCCTGGGCGCCAACGCCATCCTCGCCGTGTCCCTGGCTGCGGCCAAGGCTGCCGCACAGGACCAGGACCTGCCGCTGTACGCACACATCGCCAACCTGAACGGTACTCCGGGCGTGTACTCGATGCCGGTGCCGATGATGAACATCATCAACGGTGGCGAGCACGCCGATAACAACGTCGACATCCAGGAATTCATGGTGCAGCCGGTTGGCGCCAAGTCTTTCTCGGAAGGTCTGCGCATGGGCACCGAGATTTTTCATCACCTCAAAGCTGTGCTGAAGGCCCGTGGCCTGAGCACCGCCGTTGGCGACGAAGGCGGTTTCGCCCCGAACCTGGCTTCCAACGAAGACGCTTTGAAAGTGATCTCCGAAGCCGTGGCCAATGCCGGTTACAAGCTGGGCACCGACGTGACCCTGGCACTCGATTGCGCTGCAAGCGAGTTCTACGAAGACGGCAAGTACAACCTGTCCGGCGAAGGCCAGGTGTTCACTGCTGAAGGTTTCGCCGATTACCTCAAAGGCCTGACCGAACGCTACCCAATCATCTCCATCGAAGACGGCCTGGACGAATCCGACTGGGCTGGCTGGAAAATCCTCACCGACAAAATCGGCGAGAAGACCCAGCTGGTGGGCGACGACCTGTTCGTGACCAACACCAAGATCCTGAAAGAAGGCATCGACAAGAAGATCGCCAACTCGATCCTGATCAAGTTCAACCAGATCGGCACCCTGACCGAAACCCTGGAAGCCATCCAGATGGCCAAGGCAGCCGGTTACACCGCCGTGATCTCGCACCGCTCCGGCGAAACCGAAGATTCGACCATTGCCGACCTGGCCGTGGGCACTTCGGCTGGCCAGATCAAGACCGGTTCGCTGTGCCGTTCCGATCGCGTTTCCAAGTACAACCAACTGCTGCGTATCGAAGAGCAGTTGAACGGCAAGGCCAAATACAACGGTCGCGCCGAGTTTCGCGGTTAAGCGAAACCTGATCAAAGGACACCGGATTGTGTCGGAAAAGTCGTGACAGCGATGGATTTGCCACTAATCTGATGCCTTAAGCACAAGCCTGGACCTTTCCAGGCTTCGTGCTATCAGATGCTGCAACATTAGGCGTGGCTGTCTTTTTTCACTGGATACCTGATATTCGATGCGCAGTCCTTACTGGTTGTTTCTTGTTTTGCTCTTGCTGCTGGCCGGTCTGCAGTACCGCCTGTGGGTGGGCAATGGCAGTCTGGCGCAGGTCGCCGAGCTGAAACAGCAGATCGCCGATCAGCACGCCGAGAACGAAGGCCTGCTGGAGCGCAACCGGGTGATGGACGCTGAAGTCAGCGAGTTGAAAAAAGGCATGGAAACCGTTGAAGAGCGGGCTCGCCACGAGCTGGGCATGGTCAAGGACGGCGAAACCCTTTACCAGTTGGCCCAATGATCGATTCCCTGCCGGCCTTCTGGGCCGTGATTCCTGCCGCGGGCGTCGGTGCCCGAATGGCCGCGGACCGTCCCAAGCAATACCTGCAACTGGGTGGGCGCGCAATTCTTGAACACAGCCTCGGCTGTTTCCTCGATCACCCGAGCCTCAAGGGGCTGGTGGTCAGTCTTGCTGTTGACGATCCTTATTGGCCGAACCTGGCTTGCGTCAGCGATCCGCGCATTCAGCGGGTTGAAGGTGGCGCCGAGCGCTCCGGCTCGGTGCTCAATGCGTTGCTGCACTTGCATGCGCAAGGTGCGGGCGACGAGGATTGGGTGCTGGTGCATGATGCGGCACGGCCGAATTTGAGCCGTGATGATCTCGACAAACTACTTGCCGAGTTGGCGGATGACCCGGTCGGCGGGCTGCTCGCGGTGCCGGCGCGCGACACGCTGAAACGCGTCGACAAAAAAGGTCGTGTGGTTGAAACCGTAGACCGCAGCGTGATCTGGCAAGCGTACACGCCGCAGATGTTCCGTCTCGGTGCATTGCATCGGGCTCTGGCGGACAGCCTCGTTGCCGATGCCGTGATCACTGACGAAGCTTCCGCCATGGAGTGGGCGGGTCTGGCGCCGCGTTTGATCGAGGGGCGTGCGGACAACCTCAAGGTGACCCGACCGGAAGATCTGGAATGGTTGCGCCAGCGCTGGGCAAATCGTCGCTAAAAGATCGCAGCCTTCGGCAGCTCTTACCGGGAGTTCGTATTCCAATGTAGGAGCTGCCGAAGGCTGCGATCTTTTGATCTTAAACTCGATACTCCGGCCGCTCGGCCAACCCCTCCTTCAAGAAATCCACCAACTTGCGCACCTTCGGCGACAAATGCCGCTGCTGCGGATATAACGCCCACACCGCCGTATTCGGCGGCTGATGCGTCTCCAGCAAAGAAATCAGCGCGCCGCTGTGCAAATGCCCCAGCACGTAATAGTCTGGTAACTGACACAAACCGACACCCTGCAACGCCGCATCCAATACCGCTTGCCCGCTATTACAGCGCCAGTTGCCCTGCACCCGCTGGGAAAACTCCCGCCCGTTTTGCTCCAGCTGCCAGATATCCGAGCTGCCAATCAGGCAATTGTGCCGACTCAATTCCGACAAGCTGTGTGGGCGCCCGTACCGTTCCAGGTAGGACGGCGACGCGCACAGGTACATTCGCCGTGGGGCGAGGCGCGTCGCGACCAATCTCGAATCCTGTAAACGTCCCAGCCGGATCGCAAGATCCAGACCCTCATGCACCAGATCCAGCTGACGATTGCTCAGCTCGATATCAACGCGCAGTTGCGGATAAAGCCCCATGAAACGCGTCACCAACGGCACGATAAACCGCTCGCCATACGCCACGGCGCAGGTCATGCGCAGCATGCCTTTCGGTTCGCTGGTCAGATCGCCTACCGCACGCAAGGCTTCTTCACGGCCATCCTGCAGACGTTGGCAATGTTGCAGAAAAGTCTGCCCGGCTTCGGTCAGCGTGACCCGGCGGGTGCTGCGATAGAGCAGACGCGTTTGCAAACGTTCTTCCAGTCGTACGATTTGTCGACTGATGTGCGAAGAAGAAACCCCAAGGCGCTCAGCGGCGGCGGTGAACTGGCTGCACTCAGCAACGGCGACGAACTCGTCGATGCCTTCCCAGCGGTTTTCCGACATCTTGATTATCCCTATACGGCAATAATGTTTTGCTTTCGACCGGATTATTCCTCAGGGCGGCCTGAACTACACTGTTTGTCTGTTTTATATTCATTGGATTCACTGGAGAGTCAGCATGATCAAGTCGCGCGCCGCCGTTGCCTTCGAGGCCAAGAAGCCGCTGGAAATCGTAGAAGTCGATGTCGCCATGCCCAAGGCCGGCGAAGTGTTGCTGCGCGTGGTGGCTTCCGGGGTTTGCCACACGGACGCCTACACCCTGTCCGGCGCTGATCCGGAAGGCATCTTTCCTTCGATCCTTGGTCACGAAGGCGGCGCCATCGTTGAAGCCATCGGCGAAGGCGTGACCTCGGTTGCCGTTGGCGATCAGGTCATTCCGCTGTACACCCCGGAATGCGGCCAGTGCAAATTCTGCAAGTCGGGCAAGACCAACCTGTGTCAGGCGATTCGCGCGACCCAGGGCAAAGGCTTGATGCCGGATGGCACTTCGCGCTTTTCCTACAAGGGCGAAACGATTTTCCACTACATGGGCACCTCGACGTTTTCGGAGTACACCGTGCTTCCGGAAATTTCCGTGGCCAAAATCTCCAAGGATGCGCCGCTGGAAAAGGTCTGCCTTCTGGGTTGTGGCGTCACCACCGGCATCGGTGCGGTGCTCAACACGGCCAAGGTGCAACCGGGTGACACCGTGGCCATCTTCGGTCTGGGCGGCATCGGTTTGTCGGCCGTGATAGGCGCGGTGAAAGCCAAGGCGGCGCGGATCATCGCCATCGACATCAACCCGGCCAAGTTCGAGATCGCCAGGCAACTGGGTGCAACCGACTGCGTGAACCCGAAAGATTTCGATCGCCCGATCCAGGAAGTGATCGTTGACATGACCGATGGTGGTGTCGACTTTTCCTTCGAGTGCATCGGCAATGTGCAACTGATGCGCGCCGCCCTCGAGTGCTGCCATAAAGGCTGGGGGGAGTCCGTAATCATCGGCGTGGCCGGCGCCGGTCAGGAGATCGCCACCCGCCCATTCCAGTTGGTCACCGGTCGCGTCTGGCGCGGTTCGGCGTTCGGTGGCGTGCGTGGTCGCACTGAATTGCCGAGCTACGTCGACATGGCGCAGAGCGGAGAAATCCCGCTGGATACCTTCATCACCCACACCATGGGCCTGGAAGATATCAACAAGGCATTCGACCTGATGCACGAAGGCAAGAGCATCCGTACCGTCATTCATTTCTAAGGAGCAGCGACAAGCTACAAGCCATAAGCTGCAGGCAGGCGCAACGCCCTCTTGCAGCTTGAAGCTCGCAGCTTGGGGCTGAAGTGCTATGAACCTGGAAAACATTTCCTGTCAGAAGAGTTTCGGTGGTTGGCACAAGCGCTATCGCCATCGCTCCGAGGTGCTTGATTGCGACATGGTCTTTGCCGTGTACCTGCCGCCGCAGGCGGAGCAGGGCGGCAAGCTTCCTGTGTTGTACTGGTTGTCGGGCCTGACCTGCACCGATGAGAACTTCATGCAAAAGGCCGGTGCGATGCGTATGGCCGCCGAGCTGGGTTTGATCATCGTTGCGCCGGACACCAGCCCGCGTGGCCCGGATGTCCCGGATGATGCGGACAAGGCCTGGGATTTCGGTCTTGGCGCCGGGTTCTACGTGAACGCCACGCAGCAACCGTGGGCGCGTCACTACCGGATGCATGACTATGTCGTGCAGGAATTGCCTTCACTGGTTGAAGCGCATTTCCCGGCGTCGGACAAGCGCAGCATCAGCGGCCATTCCATGGGCGGTCACGGCGCACTGGTCTGTGCGTTGCGCAATCCCGGGCGTTACCAGTCGGTGTCAGCGTTTTCGCCAATTACCCATCCAGTTGATTGTCCTTGGGGCCAGAAAGCTTTCACTCATTACCTGGGCGAAGACCGTTCGAAGTGGAAGGAGTGGGACGCCTGTGCGCTGATCGCCGAGGCCACCGAAAAATTGCCGTTACTGGTCGATCAGGGAGATCGCGACGACTTCCTCGCCACCCAACTCAAACCCGAAGCCCTGCAACAAGCTGCAAAACAAGCGGGTCATCCGCTGACGCTGCGTCTGCAACCGGGCTACGACCACAGCTATTTCTTCATCTCAAGCTTCATAGACGACCACTTGCAGCATCACGCACGCGCCCTTCGAGGCTAATGCAGGTAGAATCACGCCCTGACAAAAATCGGGGCGTTTTTTTATGCGTATTGGCCACGGCTACGATGTGCACCGTTTCGCTGAAGGCGATTTCATTACTCTGGGCGGAGTGCGCATTGCACACGGCTTCGGGCTGCTCGCTCATTCCGACGGTGACGTCCTGCTGCACGCCTTGAGCGATGCCTTGCTTGGCGCCGCTGCGCTGGGCGATATCGGCAAACATTTCCCGGACACCGACCCGCAATTCAAGGGCGCTGACAGCCGCGCGCTGCTGCGTCATGTGGTCGGGCTGATTCACGCCAAAGGCTGGAAAGTCGGCAACGTTGACAACACCATCGTTGCCCAGGCGCCGAAAATGGCACCCCATATCGAATCGATGCGTGCGCTGATTGCTGCGGATCTTCAAGTTGAGTTGGACCAAGTGAACGTGAAAGCTACCACCACCGAAAAGCTTGGTTTTATCGGTCGCGAAGAGGGGATCGCCGTGCATTCCGTTGCCTTGTTGCTGCGCGCATGAATGAACTGCAATTGCTGGGTCCACGTGCCTATGGCGAGCCTCTCGGCACGGCGGTGTTGAAAGCCATAGCGGAAGATTTCCAGGTCGATGAAGTGCTGGATATCCCGTTCAGCGGTGACGGCGAGCACCTGTGGATCTGGGTGGAGAAACGTGGTCTGAACACCGAAGAAGCCGCGCGGCGAATTGCCAGGGCGGCCGGCGTGCCGTTGCGCACCGTCAGCTACGCCGGTCTCAAGGATCGCCAGGCGCTGACCCGCCAGTGGTTCAGCGTGCAACTGCCAGGCAAGGCCGATCCGGATCTGTCGGCAGCGGAAAACGATACGCTGAAGATCCTCAAGACCACCCGTCATAAACGCAAGCTGCAACGCGGCGCGCACTCGGCCAATGGCTTTACGCTGCGACTCACTCAGTTCGCTGGCGACAAGACCGCACTTGAACAGCGCCTGCAACTGATCGCCAAACAAGGGATTCCCAACTATTTCGGCGCCCAGCGCTTTGGCCATGATGGCGGTAACGTCGTCGATGCGCGGGCATGGGCGGCACGCAAGGCCTTGCCGGAACAGCGCAATGTGCGCTCGCGACTGTTGTCGACGGCGCGCAGCTTTCTGTTCAATCAGGTGTTGGCGGCGCGCGTCGCTGATGGCACTTGGCAAACCGCGCTGGTCGGCGACTTGCTGGCGTTCACCGACAGCCGTAGTTTCTTTCCGGCCGGTGAAGCCGAATGCAGCGACCCGCGCCTGGCGATTCTCGACCTGCACCCGACCGGCCCGCAGTGGGGCGAGGGTGACTCGCCGGCCTCGGGCGCTGTCCATGCTCTGGAGCAGGGGATCGCGGCCCGCGAAGCGGATCTGCGCGACTGGTTGATTCACGCCGGCATGAGCCATGAACGTCGCATCCTGCGGCTGCCCATTGGCGGGTTGACGTGGCATTATCCCGAACCTGACATTCTGCAACTGGAATTCGTCCTCCCGGCCGGATGCTTCGCCACCGTATTGGTGCGCGAGCTCGTTGATCTGGTGCCGGTGGGGCAGACGGACAGCCCATGCGTATTCTGATTTCTAACGACGATGGGGTAACCGCACCCGGTCTTGCCGCGCTTTATGCTGCGCTGGCGGATTACACCGAGTGCGTGGTTATCGCCCCGGAACAGGACAAAAGCGGCGCCAGCAGTTCGCTGACGCTCGACCGTCCTCTGCATCCGCAATATCTGGCCAACGGCTTTATCAGCCTCAACGGCACCCCAACCGACTGCGTGCATCTGGGCCTCAACGGCCTGCTTGAGCGCGAGGCGGACATGGTGGTTTCCGGCATCAATCTGGGCGCCAACCTGGGCGACGACGTGCTGTATTCCGGGACTGTGGCGGCAGCGCTTGAAGGACGATTTCTTCAACGTCCATCGTTCGCCTTCTCACTGGTCTCGCGCCAGGTGGATAACCTGCCGACGGCGGCCTACTTCGCGCGCAAACTGGTCGAGGCTCATGCCGGGCTCGACCTGCCGCCGCGCACGGTGCTCAACGTGAACATTCCCAATCTGCCGATCGATCACATCCGCGGGATTCAGTTGACTCGTCTCGGCCATCGCGCCCGGGCGGCGGCACCGATGAAAGTGGTCGATCCGCGCGGCAAGGCCGGTTACTGGATTGCCGCTGCCGGCGACGCTGAAGACGGCGGCCCGGGCACCGATTTTCATGCGGTGATGCAGGGTTATGTTTCCATTACGCCGTTGCAGCTCGATCGCACCTTCAATGATGCCTTCAGAAGTCTCGATGGCTGGCTGGGAGGACTCAGCTGATGGGGCGCGAACATGACGACCGTCTGCGCAGCGGCATTGGCATGACCTCGCAGCGTACGCGCGAGCGATTGATCCAGCGTTTATATGAAGAAGGCGTGTCGAACGCCAAAGTGCTTGAAGTGATCCGGCGCACGCCGCGTCACTTGTTTGTCGATGAGGCACTGGCGCACCGCGCTTACGAAGACACCGCGCTGCCGATCGGCAACAACCAGACCATCTCTCAACCTTTTATGGTGGCGCGCATGAGTGAGCTGCTGCTGGAGGCGGGGCCGCTGGATAAAGTGCTGGAGATCGGTACCGGTTCCGGCTATCAGACGGCGGTGTTGTCGCAACTGGTCGAGCGGGTGTTCTCGGTAGAGCGCATCAAGGTTTTGCAGGATCGCGCCAAGGAGCGTCTGGTCGAGCTGAATCTGCGCAACGTGGTGTTTCGCTGGGGCGATGGCTGGGAAGGCTGGCCGGCACTGGCGCCTTACAACGGCATCATCGTTACCGCCGTGGCGACCGATGTACCGCAAGCCTTGCTCGATCAGTTGGCCCCTGGGGGGCGCATGGTGATTCCGGTCGGCTCCGGTGAAGTGCAACAACTGATGCTGATCGTGCGCGAAGAACACGGTTTTTCCCGACAGGTTTTAGGGGCTGTGCGCTTCGTGCCCTTGCTCAACGGGCCACTGGCCTGAGCATTTGTAAACAGGCGCTGAATTCCTTTCAACAGCGCCGGTCTTACACCGGCAGCAAGGGTTTAAACGCAGCGTACTGTCGACTTGCAAACGTGTGCGCACGGTGATTTCGCTTCATTAAAGGTAAAGCCGTTTCGGCCCGTTATACTTGCGATACTTCATGCCGCGACGCGGCATTCAGAATTTTCAGCCACCACAAAGGGAGCGGCGGGTGAGTCTCACAGTCATTGCGCAGCGTATGGGTAACACGAGCTTTCAGCGCCTGGTGACTGGCCTTGTCTTGAGCACCTTGCTGGTGGGTTGCTCCAGCACCAAATCGAGTAATGTGCGCGTCGTTGATCGCAACAACGCGGTCGCGCAACGTCCGACCGTTACAACCGGACAGTACGTCGTGCGCCCCGGCGATACGTTGTTTTCGATCGCGTTTCGTTACGGCTGGGATTACAAAACCCTCGCCGCCCGGAACAACATTCCTACGCCCTATACGATCCATCCGGGTCAGACAATTCGCTTCGACGGTCGCACCGGTTCAACGCCAACGGCGGTGGTGAGCAACTCCAGTTCTTCGCCTTCATCGTCGAGTAAAACCACGGTAATCCGGCGCCAGGCAAATGGCACGACGACCACTACAACCACCGGTTCCAAAGGGGTTGTACCGTCCGTCGCCAGCAAAACTGCGCCTGCTCCACTGCCGCCCGCAGGTCCGGCCCCGACCGGCTGGGGATGGCCATCTAATGGCGTTCTGATTGGAAAATTCTCTTCAAACGGTAGTTTGAATAAAGGAATTGATATCGCCGGAGATTTGGGACAGCCTGTTTTAGCTGCATCTGATGGGACAGTCGTATACGCCGGGAGTGGCTTAAGGGGCTACGGCGAATTGGTCATCATCAAACACAGCGAAACCTACGTCAGTGCTTACGGACATAACCGCAGGCTGTTGGTTCGGGAGGGGCAGCAGGTCAAGGTCGGACAGACAATTGCCGAAATGGGGTCAACGGGTACAGACCGGGTGAAACTGCATTTTGAGATTCGCCGCCAAGGTAAACCTGTGGATCCGCTGCAGTTCCTGCCAAGACGTTGATTTGAAGGCCAGCCTGTTCCGTCGCGTAGAGGGGACAGGCTCCAGCGTTGCCAAGGATAAAGGCGTCGCTTGAGCTTGGGGTCGAACTCACCAAAGGACTATAACAATGGCTCTCAGTAAAGAAGTGCCGGAGTTTGACATCGACGATGAGGTTCTCCTTATGGAGGCCGGCATCGATTCGGACACGATGTCGAATGATGAAGGGGCTGCTCCACCTTCCGTTCGTTCCAAATCCAGACAATCTGCTTCGCTCAAACAACATAAGTACATCGACTACACGCGTGCACTTGATGCCACGCAGCTGTATCTCAACGAAATCGGCTTTTCCCCTCTGCTCTCTCCCGAAGAAGAAGTTCATTTTGCGCGCTTGTCGCAAAGTGGCGATCCGGCCGGGCGCAAGCGCATGATTGAAAGTAACCTGCGGCTGGTGGTGAAAATCGCCCGGCGTTACGTCAATCGGGGACTGTCGCTGCTGGATCTGATTGAAGAGGGCAACCTCGGCCTGATCCGCGCGGTGGAAAAATTCGATCCCGAGCGCGGTTTCCGCTTCTCGACCTACGCGACCTGGTGGATCCGTCAGACCATCGAGCGCGCAATCATGAATCAGACCCGGACTATCCGGTTGCCGATCCATGTGGTCAAGGAGCTCAATGTGTACCTGCGGGCTGCACGTGAGCTGACACAAAAGCTCGATCACGAACCTTCCCCCGAAGAAATCGCCAACCTGCTGGAAAAACCAGTGGGCGAGGTCAAGCGCATGCTGGGCCTGAACGAGCGGGTTTCTTCGGTCGACGTCTCGCTGGGTCCGGATTCGGATAAAACCCTGCTGGACACACTCACTGACGATCGCCCAACCGATCCATGCGAACTCCTGCAGGACGACGACCTGTCGCAGAGCATCGATCAATGGCTGTCGGAACTCACTGACAAGCAACGGGAAGTGGTTATTCGCCGTTTCGGCTTGCGTGGCCATGAGAGCAGTACCCTGGAAGACGTAGGGCTTGAGATCGGCCTGACCCGCGAGCGGGTGAGACAGATCCAGGTGGAAGGCCTCAAGCGTCTGCGGGAAATTCTTGAGAAGAATGGTTTGTCGAGCGAGTCGCTGTTTCAATAAGCACTCAAATGACCGTCCGCAAAAAGCCCCGGCTGATCTAATCACTCGGGGCTTTTTGTTTTCGGCATAACAAACCCGGCCACCGGACAAGCGGTCTGCATTTTCTGATTTTGTAGTCTCGCGCTGTAAGCCATTGCTTACTGTGTCGTAAGTGTTCGCTATTTTTACACTTCGGTAGAAGTCGACCGCGTCTGGTGGTCTTTTGTAAGTGACTGATCAAAATAGGTTTCCCTCTATTGTTATGTCCTTATGACAGTGTGCACTCACGCCGAACCCCAATTGCTCCCGGCCGGAAACTCTCTAATATCAACCATGTGTCGACGGACAGACACGCCCTTCACGGAAGAGGGGAACGGACATCGCAGGAGGCGATTCATCAGGACGATGAAAAGGACTACAGGGAATAGGGAAAAAATGTGGGCGGGTCATACCGCCCCTTTTTTTGCCTGCAGAAAAGTAGAAACTGTAAAAGCAAAAAGGCCCGCTAGGGCCTTTTCGGTCGAGCGCGCAAAGATCAGCGTTCGAGTTGTTCGATCTTGTTCGGCTTGCCATCCCAATCAGCAGAATCCGGAAGAGGATCCTTGCGTTCGGTGATGTTCGGCCAGATGTCCGCCAGCTCGGCATTGAGCTCAATGAAGTTTTCCATGCCCGCCGGAATTTCATCTTCCGAGAAGATCGCCACAGCCGGGCATTCTGGCTCACACAGCGCGCAATCGATGCACTCGTCCGGGTGAATCACCAGGAAGTTCGGGCCTTCGTAAAAGCAGTCCACCGGACAGACTTCTACGCAGTCGGTGTACTTGCACTTGATGCAGTTGTCGGTGACGACGAAGGTCATTTCTAATTTTCTCCTCAGGCGGCGGCAGCGTTGCCCCTTCACGGTTGGGGTCGCCAGGTTCGGGAGCGATACCTGCTGACCAGGCTATAAGCCAGCAGCATCCCAAACCGCGCGAGATTCTAACAGCTTGAAGCGATTTGCGTTATATCCGCTTCTTCAGTGCTTATATCCGGTTCTTAAGTGCGTAGAGCATTTCAAGCGCACGCCGTGGCGTCATATCGTCAAGATCGACTTTCGCCAGTTCGTCCAGCACCGGATGAGGTAGCGAAGCGAACATGTCGCTTTGCTGCGGTGTGGACGGCTTGCCCTTGGACGCAGGTTTTGGCGCCTCGTGGGGCAGGGCGGTGTCTTCAAGGCGACTCAGATGCTCACGGGCACGCGTGATCACTTCGCTCGGCACGCCGGCCAATTGCGCTACCGCCAGGCCGTAGCTCTGGCTGGCAGGCCCAGGCAACACGTGGTGCAGGAACACGATCCGCTCGTTGTGCTCGGTGGCGTTGAGATGCACGTTGGCTACCAACGGTTCGGCTTCCGGCAGCACGGTCAGTTCAAAATAATGCGTGGCAAACAGGGTATAGGCGCGTAAATGGGCCAAACGCTCGGCGGCCGCCCATGCGAGGGACAGGCCGTCAAAGGTGCTGGTACCGCGGCCTACTTCGTCCATCAGCACCAGACTGCGTTCGGTGGCGTTGTGCAGAATGTTGGCGGTTTCGCTCATTTCGACCATGAAGGTAGAGCGGCCACCGGCCAGGTCATCGCTGGAACCGATCCGGGTGAAGATGCGATCCACCAGCGACAGCTCGCAGCTCGCCGCCGGCACGAAACTGCCGATGTGTGCCAGCAGCACGATCAATGCCGTTTGGCGCATGTAGGTGGATTTACCGCCCATGTTCGGGCCGGTGATCACCAGCATGCGCGTGTTGTCATCCAGGCTCAGGTCGTTGGCCACGAACGGCGTGGTCAGAACTTGCTCGACCACCGGGTGGCGGCCCTGGGTAATGCGCATGCACGGCTCGCTGACGAAACGCGGGCAGTTCAGGTCAAGATTCAGCGCACGCTCGGCGAGGTTGCTCAGTACGTCCAGCTCGGCCAAGGCTGCGGCGGTGTCCTGCAACGGCGGCAACTGGCTGATCAAGTCTTCCAGCAGCGCTTCATAAAGCATCTTTTCCCGAGCCAGCGCACGGCTCTTGGCTGACAGCGCCTTGTCTTCGAACTCTTTGAGTTCGGGCGTGATGAAGCGCTCGGCACCTTTGAGTGTCTGACGCCGAATGTAGTCCGCCGGCGCCGATTCAGCCTGTTTGCTCGGCAACTCGATGAAGTAACCGTGAATGCGGTTGTAGCCGACTTTGAGGTTTGCCAGACCCGTGCGGGCCTTCTCCCGGGCTTCCAGGTCGATCAGGAACTGGCCGGCGTTTTCGCTCAGCGACTGGAGTTCGTCGAGTTCACTGTCGTAACCGGTTTTCAGCACGCCACCGTCGCGGATTACCGCGGGCGGGTTGTCGATAATGGCTTTTGCCAGCAGCGCGGCCAGCTCCGGATAGGTACTGGTGGTCGCCGCCAGATGCTGCAAATGCGGCGCTTCCAGATCAGTCATCGCCACTTGCAGTTCGGGCAGCGCGCCAAGTGCATCACGCAGACGCGCAAGGTCGCGAGGCCGCGCATTGCGCAGACCGATTCGCGCCAGAATCCGCTCGATGTCGCCGATTTCCTTGAGCTGCGGTTGCAGCTTTTCGAAACGGTAGCCATCGAGCAGGCAACGGATCGAAGTCTGGCGTGCCAGCAACACGGTGAGATCGCGCAACGGCCGGTTCAGCCAGCGGGTCAGCAAGCGGCTGCCCATGGCTGTCTGGCAGCGATCGACTACCGATTGCAAAGTATTGTCGCGGCCGCCGGCCAGATTGGTGTCGAGTTCCAGATTGCGCCGGCTGGCGCCGTCGAGCACCACGGTATCATCGAGACGCTCGTGCCGCAGGCTGCGCAAATGAGGTAGGGCGGTGCGCTGGGTTTCCTTGGCGTAGGCCAACAAGCAGCCGGCAGCGCCGATGGCTAGGGTCAGGTTCTCGCAACCGAAACCTTTCAGGTCCTGAGTGGAGAATTGCTGGCAGAGACTTTTCAGCGCCGAATCACGCTCAAAATCCCACGGTGCGCGACGACGCACGCCACGGCGTTTCTCTGCCGGCAGGTCTTTGGGCCAGTCGTCCGGGATCAGCAACTCAACCGGATTGACCCGCTCCAGTTCCGCCAGCAGGTTTTCCCAACCCTTGATTTCCAGCACGGTGAAGTTGCCGCTGGTGATGTCGAGCACCGCCAGACCGAACAGGCGCTCATCACCCAACACGGCGGCAATCAGATTGTCGCGGCGCTCATCGAGCAAGGCTTCGTCACTGACCGTGCCCGGCGTGATGATTCGTACCACCTGGCGCTCTACCGGCCCTTTGCTGGTGGCCGGATCGCCGACCTGCTCGCAAATCACCACCGACTCGCCGAGTTTGACCAGTTTCGCCAGATAACCTTCCGCTGCGTGGTAAGGAATCCCACACATCGGAATTGCCTGTCCTGCCGACTGTCCGCGCGCGGTCAGGGTAATGTCGAGCAACTTGGCGGCCTTCTTCGCATCTTCATAGAAGATCTCGTAGAAATCGCCCATGCGATAGAACATCAGCTGATCCGGGTGCTGATTCTTCAGACGCCAGTATTGCTGCATCATCGGGGTGTGGGAGGATAAATCTGAAATTTGCTTATTCATCAGTAGGTTAGGGCGCTGCTTCAAAAAATATGGGGCATTTTTGGGGCGATTGAAATGACGCGTTCGTCACGCTCACCCAAAAGGCAGGAGTCTCTTTAAAGGGTATCACGTAGATAGTTAGCTGCGCTTGGGGGGCGGCGAGATGGTCGAGGGTTGCACTGTATGATACTAATACGCCACTGAACGAATTTTGGAGATGGACATGAAGGATATTTTTTCCAGCCATTTTGCAGACGACACGGAGCGTCGCGAAAATTTATGGAAGAACTGTTTTTTTGTCTTTGATACCAACGTTCTGACATCTATATACAAAAGGTCCGATGATGCCCGTGACGCTCTTTATAAAGTGATCGGATCTCTTGGGGATCGCTTGTGGATCCCTTATCAGGTAATCCACGAGTTGCTGGATAATCGGGCTTCAATTGCGCATGCACAAGCAGGGTTGTACTCGGCAGCTATTGAAGATCTAACGGCCGTACTTGATAGCTTTGATAGTGCCACTAAGCATCCATTCTTACCCGAGGTGCTTCACAAGGAGTTTGTGAATGTGTCGAAAAGGGTAATTGGTGAGCTTGAAGCCAAGCGTGATTTTCATGACTCGCGCTTAACCGTAGATGATGTAAAAGCTACGCTTGCTGAAATGCTTAAAGGCAAGATCGGTGCGCGTTATTCAGAAGAAAAACTGAAGAGTATTATAGCTGAAGGCGAGAAGCGATATGCAAACAGGATTCCACCTGGGTTTGAGGATATCAATAAGCATAAAGGTTCGACAGTTTTTAGTGAGGTTTGTAAGCGATACGGTGATCTAATAATTTGGAAGCAGGTCATCGAAAAAGCAAAAGAAGAGCATAGGCCTGTTATTTTTGTAACTGGTGAGCAGAAAGATGACTGGTGGCATAGGCACGGGGGGAAGACGATCGGCCCTCTGCCGAGATTAATTGAAGAGTTTACTGAGGAGGCTGGTGAGGATTTTTTCCTATACAGTCACCATCAGTTTTTGGATCTGGCAAACACCTACCTTGCGCAGAATACATCGTCGGAAGTTATCG
Source organism: Pseudomonas khorasanensis (assembly GCF_014268505.2). Lineage (GTDB taxonomy): Bacteria > Pseudomonadota > Gammaproteobacteria > Pseudomonadales > Pseudomonadaceae > Aquipseudomonas > Aquipseudomonas khorasanensis. The sequence continues at coordinate 156,504 of NZ_JABWQP020000006.1, read as the reverse complement.
AAGAGGTGAGAGAGGCGGCGTTGGATGACGCGGTCTCTATCCGGTTCTATAGTGACGAAAACTCTTTGTCCAAAATTTGGACGCCTATGAATATGGAAGGCTTGGACTACGATGCTATTAATGCTGAGCCCGACATAAAAACAAATAACGCTACCCTCGCACCACAAGCCCTTCGTGAAATATCAAAGCGGCTAAGCGATTTGCAGCAGTCGTTGCAGACGACGCTGATGGGAAGAAGTCCAAATGATCCGAGAGAGGTGCGCCGAAGGAAGCGTATGGCGGAAGTTTTGGCAAGAGATGCTCAACTAATCGAGGAAGAAAAGCGTTTGCGAGGTTTGAACCCTCGCAACCCTGATGAAGAACGCTAGCTTTCTGTTTTTTGTGGGTGGCTGATGTTTTCCCAAATAAGCTCTAGCTCGCGCGGTGATGCGTCATCCATCCATTTCGCATAGACTTCGACAAGCATGGTGAAGTCCTTGTGGCCCATTTGTTTTGCGATGAAAGCGAGGTTGCCACGAGCGGTTAGGCACCAGCAGGCGTAGGTATGTCGCGTCTGATATGGCCGGCGTGCGCGAATGCCCGAGCGCTTTTGTATGGCTGCCCACTTTGTGTTCCAAGATGTCGGAACAAACCATTCATTTATGACTTTTTTACGTGCCTGTGTAGCGGGCGACAGCAGCGGGGTCACTGACTCAACGCGACTTTCATGCCTGTTCATATAGATCTCGATCGTCCGCGGTTCATGGTTAGCAACGAGATCGATAAGGACCTTACACGCGTCGAGAGCTGGGGGCATTAAAAACACGGTGCGAGGCTTTCCGGTCTTGGGTACTTTGAATGTGCCATCTGCAGTGATCGCCCTGGTTATGTGAAGCTGCCCTGTTTCGAGGTCAATATCCTCCACCGCCAGCCCGCATAATTCCCCAGGCCGAAGTCCTGTATAGACGGCGAGTGTGATTGCAGCAGAATCCTGAACGTGTAAACAGCCCTTATTTATCAGCTGATCGAACTCTGCCTTCGTCAGCGGATCGGGCTCTCGTCCGGTCATCGCGAAACGGACGCAAGCCGCCGCTAACCCCTCACGGCAATATCTGTTGTCTTCACACCACGCTAAGAAGCCGGCGAAAGTAGCCAGGTAATGGTTCGCCGTCGACGGCGCCCGGGTGGCTATCAGTTGAGTCCTCAGTCGCTGAATATCTTCGGGTAACAGGATGCCCGCAAGGCGTTCCGAGCCGAGCAGATTGGCACAGATATCCAATGCGTAGCCGTATTTTTCCTCGGTCATTGGAGTTATGTCGACGGCCTTCAGCGGTTTGTAACGTTCCATCAACGCCCCGATCCGCTCGTCTTTGACGGCGGTGTAATTGGTCGCGTTCTTAGAGTTTGGGAAGTGACGGCCGTATTCAAAATGTCCCGTCTTGATCTCGTGAAGAATTGCCGCCCTGAGTAGGGCGGCATGCTTGATGTTGGCTTTGGTCACAGGCAGGCCAAGGGTTTCGCGGCAGCGAATTCGCCGCCACATGAACACGACGCGTATGCTTCCGCCGTGTATTTCAATCCCTTTGTGTTTTGCCAGCTCCGCTTCTAGGCCGCTTGCTGAGGTGCGCTCTCGGCCCACTTGTCATACTCCGTCATGTTGATTGCGATTCGGCCATCCGGGGTTTTTCGCCAGACTCGGCCTTGTGCCCACGTACCGTTTTTAACTTTGTGGCGAATTGCGTCTTCGCTATATCCGGTGAGTTCGGAGGCTCGGTTGATCATTACCCAGCGAGGGAGGCTCATGATTGTGTCTCCTGCAAAATCACGCTCAGGACAAACGCTAGAGGCTGCATGGGCACGCCTCTTCTTGCTGAGCAACGAGCGCGGCATGCTTCCACGCTCTGCGGCTCCACGCGGCGAAGCCGGCCCGGTACGCGTAATGCTCACGGGCGAATGAGTCGGATGTCTTCGCGCCTGGTGCGGTGATGTACGTGCCTCGCTGTGTGCAGTACCGCAGCCCTTCGGGCACCGGGAACTCTTTCTCGAACTCGGCACGCTCGTTGATCTGCACCTTGTTGGCTTCAATTTTTGCGGGGTGTTCGGACGCGCAATCGGGGTGCTTATACCCCTCTGCAAGCTGCGCGGGCGGGCGATTCTGAGCGTTTAGCGTGGCATTGGGGGTTGCTGCCTCGCGCAGCTTTTCGTGGGGTATAAGCGCCTCGGTGGAGCTGCTGGGAGGAGCAATAATGCCTGCTGCTGCGCAGCAGAGACTGTCTGTTTCTGGTGTGTCGACGCTGGTTTCCTTGCGGAGCAAAGCGGTCGTGGTTTGGGTGTCGTGCTGGTCCATTTGCATGCCGCTTTCCTCCGAAATTTGAGTGCGCGTTGGTGCCTGCGCCGCTGATGGGGCGTTAGCCGGGTTGCGGTGGTTGCTGGTTTGGGGACGGAGCTCGCTCATGCCGCGTTCTCCTGTTCGGCCGGTTCCAGCAGGGCAGCCATGGCGAGCGCTTGGTCGCGGAGGGTGCGGGTGTCGCGTTCTAGCTTTTTGCCGGTGCGAAAGGCGCTGAATGTTTCAGATGCGATCCGGAGTTTGTCGGCGATTTCCAGTAGGGTCAGTCGTTCCTGTTCGCCAAGTTTTGAGGCAGCCAAGGCGCGCTCGTAGTGGGCGTAGAGTTTCTTGCGTTGGTCGTGCGCCTGATCAAGGGTGTGCTGCAAGTTGCGGATTTCTTCCGTGCTATCAGCGCTCTGGATCGCTTGGCCGTCTCGATACCCAACACAGCCGCCAACGTCATAGCCTTCGCTGTAGCCCCCTGAATATCCCTCGGCTCGGCCGCTGTTGAAGCCGTGCCGGTAGGCGAGCCAGTAAACGCCGGCGACCATGAGGACGATCGCTATCAGCGCGTAGATTTGAACTGCAGTCATGTGGTGTGCTCCTGGTGTTGTCATTGGCTGGTGGTGGCAGCCATTCGGTTTTGAGTATTACTCGTTGGTGTCGTCCTGCTGTCGCTGCATGTCCTCGTCGGCCTTATAGGCGCGGATGTCGATCAGGGAAGCGACGTGCCGGATGTGTGCGTACTTCGGTGCCTTGCGGCTGGTGTCCAGCGTGGTGATTGGGAGCTGGATGCGGCCGCTGCTGATCTCGGCCACGAACGATTGTTCGTTGAGGTTGCGGAAGTACTGCTCGCGCACTTTGTCGAGCGGGATCAGGACGTCGCCGAAGATGCGGTAAAGCAGTTCGACGGTGGCTGACTCCGGTGCAGGGTGCAGGCGCAGCGGGTTTTGTGCTGTGTTACTCATGGCTTTGTTGGGCCTCCTTGCGTTGTTTTCTGGCCGGGTGGTTCCAGGCGTTCAGGCAATGCGTTCTGGTCAGCTCGCGCAGATGTTCGGGCACTTCGAGGAGCGCGGCGTTGCGCTCCTCTCGTGTCCGCATGGCGATGATCTGGCGGGCGTATTCCCTAGGCCACTTCACGGTTGTCTGCCGGGATGGCAGGTAGGTCGACGTCTAACTGTTCGGCCAGCCAGCGAATGCCGTGTTCTTTCACCCGGGTCGACTGGCTGTACTGCATGCCGAGCTGGTCGTGGTACCACTGGCCGTCCTTGATTCGCAGGTAGTCGCGATCACGGTTGGGATAGACCGGCAGGTTGCGCTCGTTGAGCAGACCTTTTTCACGCATGCGTGCGATGAGCTTCGGCCGAGTCAGGCCGAGGTGGGTTGCGGCTTGGGCGAGGGTGCGTTCCATGGTGTGCCCCTCATGCCGCGTGTGCAGCTGGAGTTGCCGCTGCAGCAAGGTGGTTGATGGACTCGCTGACCTTGACGTAGATCTCTGCATCGCTGCCGTATACGGTGAAGCACCTGGTGTGCGGGCTTTTGTTGCCGATGCTCAGGATGGTGGTGACGCCTGAGCGCGATTGAGTGCGGTGCAGCGCGACGATTAGCGGGTAGTCGAAACCCATGTCGAGATTCAGCACGCCGCCGGTGCGCACCAGTTCAAACACTCGTTGCTTGTCCGAGACTTCAAAGCGTCCGTATTCGCGGCTGGCGTGAGGGCGGTGCAGCAGGTCGCTGGTATTGCTCGCATCGAACGGGCCGTTGGCGATCTCTTCGATGAAGTCGGCCAGCTTGAGATGCATCTTCTTTTCGTTCGGGAGGGTCAGCGTGTGGCGTTCGCTGCCCAGCTCCACGACGAAGGTGCTTTCAGGGGTGCCACGTTCAACCTTGAGGCGAAATGCCAGACACTCGCGCCTAGGTGCGGTCCGTAGTACGTGGTTGAAAGTCTCGGTCAAATTGACCTGAGCATTAAGGAGCTGCAGGGTGCGGTTGTCGATTTTGTACTTGATCATGCTGCGTGCCCTCCGCCGTTCGGATTGACTGGGGCAGAAGTGGCGCGTGCTGTCAGCTTCGGTTTGCTGATGGCGAACGCGCAGCCGCATTCGCGGGCTAGGCGCCGGATCTCAAAGATTTTGAAGGGGCTAGCAGCGGCTGGGTGGACGTGCAGGGTTGCTGTGGTGTGCATGGTTTGCTTCGCTCTGTGGTGGGAGAGTGAAAGCAATATCAACCAACGGTTGATTTGTGTCAACTGCCAATGATTTGATCGATTCAGAAAAAAAATGATTTTTTTAATGGTGCGCTTAGGGGGCAGAAAAAATCTTGTGATGGCTATTTGCGATCTACAAAGCATCTGGTTACCCTGTTCTTTTTACTGTCGGCAGGGAGGGCGTGCAATGATTGATGGATGCTTGTTTAATGGAGTCCAGCATCAATTTCGTAAAGGCAATTTAGAGTTAGATGAGAATATCTATACGACGATTGTTGGTCGTAACGGATCTGGTAAAAGTCGTCTTCTGCGAAGCTTAATAAGATCTTTAACTCCGTCTGGATTGTTTGAGGGTGAGCCGGCTGTTGAGCCTATAAAAGTATACCAATCATTTGCTCGCGGGAAACCAAAAAAAGTAATAGCGGTATCAACTAGCCCTTTTGATAAATTTCCATTCCTACGTTCGACTATGTCGCGTGAGATAAATGGTGTGAATGGTTATTGCTATCTTGGGCTTAAAGGTATCATGAGTGAAGATCTCGGTTTGGGATATCTAAGCCGTATACTAGGTGCATTGATGCAGGCGATGCGTGATGATCCCTCCAATGCTTTATCTGTAACTAGTACCTTAAGTTATCTGGGGTACGATCAAAAGATTCAAGCCGAATTTCATCTTATTCCTAAACTTGTTGGTTTAAGAAAAATAATAACCTCTGCTAATCCAGTTGGTGCTCTTGAAGAGTATCTTGGTGGCGTACTTAGCTATAGGTTAAAAAGCTCTCTCAGTAACAAAAAGACACGAAACGATGCCTTGGAGAAACTGCTGCTAAGTATGCAGCAATATGAGTCGGATCACGATAAGTCTACCGTCACTTTGATTTTATGTTCTGATGGAGTGTTTGATGCGAGCACTGGAAAGCCATTAGGTGATTACTTTTATCATCTGCACGCTGTGGGCTTTTTGCGATTAAGAGATGTGACTTTAGAAAAGAAAAACAAAAAAATTAAGATGAAAGATGCCAGTTCTGGCGAGCAATGTGTTGTGATGACTATGCTAGGTATTGCTAGTCAAATTGAGGACGGCTCCTTAATCTGTATTGACGAGCCTGAAGTTTGTTTACACCCTGAATGGCAGGAGCGATATATCGAGTTGTTGATGTCGATGTTTAGTCGTTTTAAGCGTTGTCATTTTGTCATTGCTACGCATTCGCCCCAAATTGTTGCGAAGTTGGGCAGTGAAAATTGCTATGTTTTGGATCTCGAAAATAATGTTTTATCTGATGCTGAGCTGATAAATAAACGGTCCGCTGATTTTCAGTTGGCAAATGTTTTCCATACGCCTGGCTACAAGAACGAGTATCTCTCAAGGGAGGTGCTTAGCGCTTTGAGTACACTCGGTTCTGGAGAGAAACTGAGTAACGAGCGATTAGAGGTTTTAAATCGTCTCATTTCCCTTAAAGCGAAATTGGAGCCCGATGATCCTGTGCTCCGCTTAATCTCGCTATTAGAGAGCGCACTGTTACGAGCTGAAGGTAATTGAGCAATGGCTGATCTGAAGCTTGTTCCAATTTCTTATGCATCTGAGCAGCAGGTTCTGGTTGATAAGTTTAATGCGCTTCCATTTAAATCCAAAACTGGAAGTTTTTGGAAAAATACGCACAAAGGTGAATATGCTAGTGTAAAGGAGGCAATTAAAAAGCATTATTTGCAAGCTCAAAATTATACCTGTCCATATTGTAAGCAGCGTATAGTTGTTGAGCACTTGGGGACGTGGGATGCGGAGCATGTTATTGCAAAAGATGAAAATCCTCAGTTTATGTTTGAGTCTCAGAATTTGTGTGTTAGTTGTAAAGACTGTAATGGCAGTAAGTCTAATAAAGAAGTTCTTTCTCGCCCCTCTCGAACACGCAGAAAGTTTCCGACTGATCCCGATGAATATAAATTCTGTCATCCGCATTTTCATGATTATGAACAGCATATTCGAATAGTTGAAGTTGCAGGTTTCTATATGCCTTTAACTGAAAAAGGCATTGCATTGATTGAGATTTGTGGGTTGTTGAGGTTTGTCTTAAAGTGCGGGGGCTACGAATCGGTAGATAATAGTGTCGGGAAGCTAATAGTTCAATTAGGGAATAAACTTATGGAGACTCAGTCGCCAGCTGAACAGGTTTACCTTATGACATTGATAGGTTCAGTTGTGGAAAGAGGATTGAAATCTGCGGCCCTTGCCGGGCTTGAAGGCTTGACGGCGTAAATATTCGGTGTTTTTAGGCGGCATTATTCCGGTATAAAAGATCCGACGACCTTTCCGCAAATGTGGGTTTCCTCCGTAATATCAATGATTGGATATTGCGGATTAATCGGTCGTAGGAATTGCCGTCCGGCATCCTCAACTAAAACCTTAAATGTCGCTTCATTGGTACGTGGAACTCTAGCTATTACGCGATCACCTGTCCTTGTTTCTGCTTCGGGGTCAACAAATATAATGCATCCGGTTGGGTAGCTGCGCCCAGGTCCTGGATTAGTCATTGAGTCACCAAGAACCTTCAAGGCATAACCGTGATTGCTTATGGGAACGGGACAAGAAAGCCATGAGTCTGCATCGTAAGCTTCAAAATTTGAAATTGCCTCGCACCAAGCACCGGCCTGTACCCAAGAGATGAGCGGGACTTTGCCAAATCGCTGATTGATTTCACGGACGTTACTTCCGTCACCAACGGCTATTTTATGAACGTTGCTCTCTCCAGTCTGCTTTTTCGGCAATACACCGTACTCAAGCCACTCTCGTCTTACCTTAAGCCATGAACAGAGGGCAGACATGCTGTCTGCTTCGGCTATTGCCTCGCCATTTAGCCATTTGCTGATGGCTTGCGTAGTTTTCTCCACCCCCAAGGCCTTCAATTGACGATGAATGTCCACCCCCCGACCACGGCTGCGCACGCCGGCATCGTTGAGGGCTTCGTGTAGGCGCTCGCTAAAAGCTGCGCGGAGAGTATTTTTATCAACCATGAGTTGAGAGTCTCACAGTGGTTGCGCAATAGTCAGTTGATCTATAACATCAACCACAAGTTGATAAATGGAGATTGTCATGTTGGACCCCGCAGATTTTCCGAGCGCGATTGCGTTTGCGTTTGAAGCCGTTGGCGGCATCGGGGCCGCTGCAAAGGTTTGCAATAGAAGCTACCAAGCGCTGAATAAATGGCGTCAGGCTGCTTGCCTGCCGCGAACGGATTACACAGGTGAAACCAAATACGCCGAGCTGTTAGCGACTGTTGCGAAGCAGAAAGGCAACGCATTCGAAGCGGCTTGGCTGTTGAACGCTTCGGCTCCACAAAAAGCCGCAGCTTAGTAAGAAAAAAGGCGACCCAAAGGTCGCCCAGTTCCTCCCGGCACGCACCACCACAGCGCTGTCGGGTCGCGATAAAGAAAGGCAGGCACACCACATGCAACCACCTCTCTTTATCGCGCTTTTCCAAGGCTCGGAAGCCTTGGTGTTGCTGCCTCTTCCACCACAGATTTGGCAGCTGTTGCGCCTGGGGTGAGCAACGGATTGCTCGCCCCGGCACGGTGCCGGTATCGATCCCGAAGATCTAGCCGGCGTTTGGGCCCTTTCAAGCCACGCGGCAAATGTATCACCACTGCATGTCGCGCGGCACTGGCAACTTACAAGGATTAATGCCATGAGCCGTATCGCTCTGAGTTCTGTTGAGCGGGCGCAGCGGGAAGTTTTGCCGCTCGATCTCGCGCTTTACCATGCCGCACGGGACTACCCCGGCGGCGCCGCAGCCATTGCAGCCACCACCGGCCGAAATGCGACCACGCTGCAGCACAAGCTGTCCCCAACCCATCCTAGCCACACTGTGAACATTCAAGAGTTCGGCGAGATTCTGGAGCTGACCAAAGATCGCCGCATTCTGGATGCGGTGCATGCATTGGTCGGTGATACGACTTGGCAGGAGCTGGCTGAGGCGTACACCAACGACATGCCCGAGACGTTGACCACCGGAATTGCTGAATACTTCCGGCAGGTCGCGGATTTGGCGGATACCTGGGCCAAAAGCATTGGTGACGGGGTTGTTTCCGATGAGGAACTGGCCGCGATTCGCCTGCAGGTGTTTCGAGGCATTCAAGGGCTGTTGGGGTTGTTCAACCGCGCTACCTACGTCAATCAGACGACGCGGGGTACTGATCGTGGTTGATATCGTCGACTTCGCTAATGACCTGGTGCAAGAGCGCATCGATCAGGCACTCGCTGCACGTCTCCTCGCCGCCAAGCCCGCTTTGGCGGCACATTCGCTTCTGTACTGTGAAACCTGTGATGGTCCGATTCCGGAAGCGCGCCGCTTGGCGCAACCCGGCTGTACGCAATGCGTGGACTGCCTTTCTCTCGCGGAATTGAAAGGGGCACGCCATGCTCGATGAGGTATTGGGGCAATTCGCGGATTACGGTCTTGAGCCTGCGCAGCCATTGGTATTCGGCAAGCTGACCCGGTGTAAGACTTCGCAGGACAAGGGCAAGGAAAAGAACGGTTGGTATGTCGTTCATGAGCAGTGCACTGCGAAAGGCGAGACGCTGATCTTCGGTGCGTTCGGTGACTGGCGGTCGGGCGAGTCTCAGAAGATCAAGGTCAAGGCTGGGCGGATGTCTTCTGAAGAGCGCGAGGTTATGCGCGCTCGACAGGAAGAGGCCAAGCGCCGGGCGGCTGAGATCTCGGCCAACGCAGCACGTCGAGCGGCAAAGCGGGCGGCGGGTATGTTCACGCGCATGCCGGAGAAGGGTCGTAGCGACTATCTGGACCGAAAGCAGATTGTCGGCTTCGGCGTTCGGTATGCGCCGCGCACCGGCGCGTTCCTGGTACCGATGAGCAATGTGCGGGACGAGATTGTTGGCCTGCAGGTGGTGTTTCCGACCAAGCAAGAGGACACCGGCCGGGACAAGTCCTATTGGCCTTACGGCATGTCGAAGGAGGGCGCTTTCCATCTGATCGGGCCTCACCCTGATCCGGGCGAGCCGGTGCTGGTGTGTGAGGGTTACGCGACCGGCGCAAGTCTGCATATGGCCACGTCACTGACCGTCGCCGTTGCGTTTGATGCGGGCAACTTGCTAGTGGTTTGCAAGGCCATGCGAGAGCGTTTCGCCGGTTGCCCGCTGATCATTTGCCGGGACGATGACTGGAAAACCACAAAGCCGAATGGCGATGCGTGGAACCCCGGTGAGGAGAAAGCAAACAACGCGGCGCTGATTGTCGGTGGCCAGGTGGTCGCACCGATCTTTTCCGGCGAGCGGGAAGCGAAGTGGACCGACTTCAACGACCTGCATGTTGCGGAAGGTTTGGAAGCTGTGCGTCGTCAGGTGCTGGCGGTGGTCAAGCCGCCGGCTGCTGGTGGTTGGAAAGATCTGCTTGCACGTAGCGAGAGCGGCGCGCTGATTGCGCACATGCAGAACGTCGAATTGATCCTGGCCAACGATGAGCGTTGGGCCGGGGTGATCAGCTACAGCGCGTTCAGCTCGAAGATCGTCAAGCTACGTGCGGCGCCCTATGGCGGCGGCACGGGCGATTGGGCTGACATTGACGATGTTCGGGTGATGAAGTGGCTTGCGCAGCAGTACAACCTGCGTGTAAAGGCCTCGCATGTGATCGAGGCGGTGAGTGTTGTTGCGCATGACCATGCGTTTCATCCAGTGCGGCAGTACCTGCGCAAGCTTGAGTGGGATCGCGTGCCGCGCTTGGAAAGCTGGCTCACGGACGTAATGGGCGTGAAGGCGACAGATTATTCGGCAAAGGTCGGCAAGCGCTGGATGTTATCGGCGGTGGCGCGAGTGATGAAGCCGGGCTGCAAGGCTGACTCGGTGATGATTCTGGAAGGTGCGCAGGGCGCTGGTAAGTCGACGGCGATGAGCATTCTCGGCGGCGAGTGGTTCATGGATACGCCGTTTGCGCTGGGCGACAAGGACGGGTTTCAGGCGATCCGGGGCAAGTGGATTGTCGAGCTGGGCGAGCTGGACAGCTTCAACAAAGCTGAGAGTACGAAGGCCAAGCAGTTCTTTTCGGCCTCCACCGACACTTACCGCGAGAGCTACGGCCGCAGAACGATGGACGTGCCACGCCAGTGTGTTTTCGTGGGTACGACCAACCAAGACGAGTACCTGAAGGACGCCACCGGCAACCGGCGCTACTGGCCGGTCGCATGTACGAAGGTGGATCTGGAGTTGTTGCGCTCGATGCGCGATCAGCTGTGGGCCGAGGCAGTTTTCTGCTACGACGCGGGCGACCTATGGTGGGTGACCCTGGATGAGGCGGCAATGTTCGGCGAAGAGCAGGACGAGCGTTTCGTTGTGGATGAATGGGAAGGGCCGATTCTGACCTGGCTTGAAGAGTCGCAGATCGGCGAGACCACCACCGGCAGTGACGTGCTCACCAGTGCGTTGAAGTTGGACTTCGGGCATTGGGGCAAACCGGAGCAGATGCGCGTCGGCGCGATCATGCACCGGTTGGGCTGGCGGCGTGTTCGGTTGCCGGCGTTGGCTAAGAGCGGCCAGCGGCCTTGGGCTTACAAGAAGCCGGCAGGGTGGGGCGGTGCCTCGGCGTTGCAGCGAGTGGAGTTCGAGGAGCCTTGCTTTGATTAAGGAGATCGATTCGCTGCTTCGGTTGTGGGCGCAGGAGCTGCACTCGGAACATTCAAAAGGGGGGCTGGCTGGGGGAAATATGGTTGCCATGATGATGGAGAGCAACGGGCAACTGATCAGGGGGCGGCGTGCCTTCCGTGCGCCGCTGGAGAGTTCGCTGGACATCGAACTGATCGTGACCAAGCACCTCGCGCCAGAGCTGGTCAAGGTGGTGCGTGAGCATTACTGCACGCTCGATGTGGATATGCGCTTGCGGTATGCCCACTGCGGTTGTGGCCGCGATACGTACTACCAGCGTTTGCATGATGCGCATCTGCAGATCTATTGGGTGCTGATGGGGGCAGCTGCGTGACCCCAGATAGCGCTCCGGTTGTGGCTGTCCCACTGGCCCGTCTTGTCTCGCTGCGTTTTGATGCAGTGGGACAGGTGCGGGCCTTGTCGTTGTTGGGTTGTCCCACCGTCCCGCCTAGTCGTGCCTCCCGCCCGTGTGAGCGTAGTGGGCAAGCAGTACCCGCTTACGCGCGAACGCGTGTTCTTTAAATTTCTTCCTTTACACGAGAAAGGAGAAGGATAAGTAGGACAGTGGGGCGAAGCCCCGAATTTAGGCGCTCTCAGGCGTCCCACTTCGACTCTGAAAAGTGGGACGTATGGGACACCACCGCTACAACAGATTGCCGTGGTGGTGTATTCACCGACATTCGCTAGGCGTTCACCCTGCGTTACCCACTTATTCACCGGGTGGCATTAAAACAGGGTTGCTGCCACCGGAATCGACCTGTAAAAAGTAGTCATCTTCGATAGGTGCGACCGCAGAGAGCGGCAGGCACCACACCACCAAACCCGGCCATTGCGCCGGGTTTTTGCGTTCATGGGGTAGGCGATGACAAGCGAACAACAAGCACTGGCAGAAATGCCGATCTGGTTAGTGATCGTCCTGGCTCTGGTCGGTGGCGTATCGGGGGAGATGTGGCGGGCGGACAAGGATGGGGCGCGGGGCTGGGCGTTGTTGCGCAGGCTCGCGCTTCGGTCGGGGGCCTGCATTGTCTGCGGGGTGACGGCGATGATGTTGATGATTGCTGCCGGCATGACGATCTGGACGGCAGGGGCGTTGGGTTGCCTGACGGCAATGGCCGGCGCCGACGTTGCCATCGGGTTGTACGAACGCTGGGCTGCCAAGCGGCTTGGACTTTCCGAATCGGCATCGACCGACCGCACCTAAGGTGGGCGCGGCGCGGGGCACGGTTTTTCCGGGTCCTCCCCGAAGGCCTCCCCCTACACGGGTTACGGAACTCGCGGGATCTCTGCAGCTGAGAATTTCACAGGGATGTCCGTCTTTTCAAAGGGTTAGATATGGGAAGGACAGTCAGCAAGGCCGACTTGAGCGAGATCGTCGGTCGCGATGAACGCACCCTGACCCGCTGGCAGAACGACGGCATGCCTGTGACCGAGTTCGGCCTCGGTCGGGGCAACGAAAACCAATACGACACTGAAGCCGTGATTCAGTGGCTGATGCACCAGGCCGCACTCAACGGCAAAAAAGAATCTTCCCGCGATCGCCTCGACCGGATCCGCGCTGATCGTGAAGAACTCGCGATGGCCAAGGATCTTGGCGAGGTGGTCATCGCTGCTGATTTGATCGAACGCTTCGAAGCAATGATCACCGCTGCAAAAGTTGAGTTGCTCAACTCTTTCCCTGACGTGCTGGCCGCCGAACTCTCGGCGCGCTACGACGTGGAAGTCGACGAGCAGCTGATTCGCGACCCCATTGAAGCCATCCTGAGGAGGCTTTCTGACTATGACAAGGATGATGCCGCGTCAGATAGATATTCTGACGAACCGGACGATACGGAGGGCCTTGAGGAAGACGGCGACTAAAGCGCTGCGCGGCGCTTGCCGCAAGTGGGCGCCGCCGCCTCGCATGAGCATTATCGAGTGGGCGGACAAGTACCGCTGGCTTGCACCGGAAGAGGCCGCGCGCCCAGGCAAATATCGCTTTGACGTTACGCCTCACCTGATCTGGCCCGGCGGTCCATTGGAAGCGCTGGACGATCCCGCTGTCAGTGAGATCGTCGGTCGCAAGTCGGCGCAGGTGGCATGGACCTCGGGTGTTTTGGGTAATGCCCTGGGGAAATGGATCGACATCGATCCGTCACCGATTCTGGTGCTGTTCCCCAAGGCCGAAGCGGCCAAGCAGTACGTTGGTGAAAAGCTCGAGCCGATGATCGAAGCCACGCCGCGCCTGCGCAAGAAAGTCGACCTGCGAAGCCGCAAGCTACAGCAGCGACAGGACTTCAAGCGTTTCCCTGGCGGCTTCCTGAAGATGGTGGGTTCCAACAGCCCGGCAAGCGTAAAGTCCACGCCGGTGCCGCGAGTTGCCATTGAAGAGCCGGACGACTGCAACCTGAACCTGCGAGGCCAGGGCGACAGTATCAAGCTCGCCAAGGAACGACTGAAAACGTTCCGCCGCTCGAAGATCATCATCGGCGGTACGCCGACCATCAAGGGCTTGTCCGCCATCGATGCGGAGCTGGAACTGTCGGACAAGCGCGTCGGCCTGGTGCCGTGTCACGAATGCGGCCAAGAACACGCGTTGAGCTTCGACAACCTGCACTGCGACGAGGATCCGGAATACCTGCATGAGGTATACGGCAAGAAGCGGCCGGAAAAAACGTTCTACTCCTGCCCGCACTGCGGTGGAATCTGGGATGACAATCAGAAGAACGCCAACCTCAAGCACGGGCGCTGGTCGGCTACAGCCGAGTTTCGGGGTATCGCGGGTTACATCCTCAACGAGCTGTACGCGACGTTTTGGGGATCGCGTTTCCAGGTGTTGATGGAGAAAAAGCTCCAGGCCGAACACGCGGCCTCCCAAGGCAACATCGGACCGATGATCGCTTTCGTCAACAGTTCCAAGGGCGAAAGCTACGAGTATCAGAGCGATGCACCGAAGACCGATGAGCTGGAAAAGCGTGCGGAGCCTTACGCGGAGCTGACAGCGCCGAAAGGTGTCCTGCTGATCACTGTTGGCGTTGACGTCCAAGGCGACCGCCTCGCTCTCACAATCATCGGTTGGGGACGAGGCGAAGAGTCGTGGCGCTTGTACTGGGGTGAGCTTCACGGCAACCCCATCGATCCCCATGACGCCGTTTGGCAAGAACTGGATCGGGTTATTTCTCAACCCATACCCGTCGAAAGCGGTGCGCAACTGGCGGTATCGGCGGTCAGCATCGACAGCTCCGACGGCAACACCAGTGACGCGGTATATGCCTACGTGCGGGATCGTCAACGCTACAACGTGATGGCGATCAAAGGCGCCTCTATCGACAGTCGCGACAAGGAGATCTTTACCAAGCCTCCGCAATCGGTGGATACCTCACAGGACAACACCAAGGCTGCGAAATACGGCCTGCGAGTCCACATCGTCGGTACGCATAAAGCGAAGACGCTCATTGATGGGCGGCTGCGCCTCAAAGGTGCCGGACCAGGGCGCATGCATTGGTACAGCGAGATCCGCTCGGACTACTACGAGCAACTCACCAACGAAGTCCTGGCACCGCACCCGCGTAACCCCAGCAAAATGGTTTGGCAAAAGAAAGCCGGCCGTCGCAACGAAGCGCTGGATTGCGAGGTGTATGCCTTGCACGCGGCTCGCAGCCTGAAAACTCACCTCTTACGCGATCACGAATGGGACCAGTTGGAGCAGCAGTTGCTGCAGCCAACCCTGTTCAGTACCGAACAACCGGTCGCACCGGTACCGCGCCGAGCTGTCGCTCGTGGGCGGGGCACCCGCAGTCGCGCGGGCTATTAAGGAAACACATATGACAGACGCACAACAGCGCCTCGCGGAAGTCCGGGCGGCGATCTCTGACGTCCTGAAAAAAGGCCAGCGCCTGCGCCGTGCGGATCGCGAGCTTTATCGCGCCGAGCTGAACAGCTTGCGTCTTCTGGAGCAGCAGTACGCCAGAGAGGTCGCGTTGGAACAGGCTCAACAACAGGGACGTGGCCGCAACCGCGTCTCCTACATGAAGATCTGACTATGGGATTTTTTCGAAAAGACCCGGCCGAGCTGTTAATGCGCGAGGCCCTCAAACTCGCTAAGTCGGCAAGCGAGTCCAGGCCTATCGTCGCTCAGGGCGGAGGGGGAGGTGTTGAGACGCGGTGGCGGGGCGCGTCTCGCGTGCTGCGCAGCATGGCCAGCTGGATTCCCGGTCTCGGCAGTCCGCGTCGAGATCTCGACCAAAACGAGCGTCGAATGCTCGTTGCTCGCTCGCGAGACGCCATGCGCAATCACTTGATAGCCCGTGCGGCGATCACGCGCTTACGCACCAACGTGGTAGGAACCGGGCTGGTTTGCCGGTCACAGATCGATCATGACGCATTAGGTCTCGACGAGACGCAGGCTGAGCACATCAACAATCAGCTTGATCGCTTGTGGTCGCTGTACGCCGATGATCCACGCGAATGCGATGCCGAAGCGACACTCAACCACTACCAGTTACAAGCATTGGTATTGATCTCGTCCATGGTGGGTGGTGACGTGCTGATTGCCAGTCCTGACGATGAGCGCCCCGGCTGCATCTTCAGCACGCGCTTGCAGTTGATCGAATCGGACCGGGTGTGCAATCCAGCCGGTCAACTTGACGGCGCAAACCTCGTGGACGGCGTCGAGTTCGACCGGCTGGGGGCGCCTTTGGCGTATCACGTCTGCACCGGATACCCCAACGAATACACCGCCGGCCAACCGCTGAAATGGGAGCGTCTGCCAGCCTTTGGCGAGGCCACGGGCCGGCGCCGCGTCATGCACGTCATGGCCGACAAGGAGCGTCCGGGGCAGAAGCGCGGAGCGCCTTATCTGGCTCCGGTGCTGGAGCCGCTGCAGAAGCTGGAACGCTATAGCAGTGCCGAACTGATGGCGGCGGTGATCTCCGCAATGTTCACGGTGTTCATCAAAAAGACCAACGACTTTCAAGTCGGGAATCTCCCGCTGACCGCATTAGCCAACGAAGGCGATGGTCACGCAGGTGACACAACGTCTGACGGCGAACTGGCTCTCGGCGAGGGTGCGATTGTTGACCTGGGCCAAGGTGAAGAACCGGTAATCGCCAATCCTGCACGGCCCAATGCGCAGTTCGATCCATTCTTCACGGCAGTGGTGAAGGAAATCGGTGCCGCTTTAGAGCAACCGATGGAAGAGCTGTTGCTGCACTACAGCAGCAGCTATAGCGCGGCCCGTGCGGCGATGTTGCAGGCGTGGCGCTTTTACAGCCTGCGCCGCTGGTGGTTGATCTGTGACTTTTGCCAGCCCAGTCGGGAATTGCTGATTGATGAGGCAGTGGCCCGTGGATTGATCAGCCTGCCGGGTTATGCGGATCCGGCGAAACGCAAAGCCTACTGCCAGGCCATCTGGATCGGCCCCGCGCGGGGCGCCATTGATGAGCTGAAGGAAGCCAACGCTGCCGGTAAGCGCATCGAGATTGGCGTCAGCAACGAAACGCTGGAAACCGCCGCAATGACCGGCGAGCCGTGGCAACAGGTGTACCGGCAACGTGTGCGCGAAGTCACCCAGCGGCGCAACGATGGCCTGCACGTTTTACCCAAAGGGCGGGAGCAGGAAACACCGCCGTCCGCAAACCCCAACGAGGAATAACAACCATGCCCCGCGCATTCGAGCTGGCTGCATCGCAGCCGTGGCTGATGCTGCCCGGCGCCCTGGATAACTTGCTGACCATTGCAGACCGCATGGGCGATCCGGCGGCGCTGGAAACTCGTACCGGCATGCGACTGGATAACAGCCGCACTGTCAGCGTACGCAATGGTGTGGCGATCATCCCGGTAGTCGGTCCGGTGTTTCGCTATGCCAACCTTTTCACCGAGATCAGCGGCGCGACCAGCACTCAGGTGCTGGCCACCGACCTGCAGACCGCACTCGATGATCCCAAGATCACCGCGATCATCCTGAACGTCGACAGCCCAGGCGGCGTTGCCGCCGGCATAAACGAACTGGCTGACCAGATCCATGCGGCCCGTGACCGTAAACGCATCGTCGCTTACATCGGCGGCACCGGTGCAAGCGCGGCCTATTGGATTGCGTCAGCTGCCAGCGAAATCGTCATCGACGAAACGGCACTGGCCGGGAGTATTGGTGTGGTCGTTGAGGCCGTGGTCGGCGGAGAAGAAGCCAACGGCCGTAAGCGCTACCAGATCGTCAGCCGCAATGCCCCAAACAAGCGCGTGGATCTCTCCACCGAAGAGGGGCGGGCCAAGGTCGGCGAAACGGTCGATGCCATGGGCGATGTGTTCGTCGCCAAGGTGGCCCGCAACTTGGGTGTAGAGCCGGAGCGTGTCCCAGAGATGGGCGACTTCGGAGGCCTTCGTGTTGGCGCCGCAGCTGTCGAGTCCGGCTTGGCCCACCGTCTGGGGTCGCTTGAAACATTGATTACCGAACTGGCCAAACCGGCCGCCATTCAACCGAGGAAATACAACATGACCACCGTCAGCAGCACGGCGGAGTTGCGTGAGGCGCTGGCCGCCGGCACGGATCCGCAAACGATCGAGATCGCTCAGGCCAATCAGCCGGATCTCGAAAGCATCCGCACCCAAAGCCGCGAGGAAGGCGCTACGGCAGAGCGGCAACGCATCACCGGCATCAATGCCATGGCCAGCAAGGGTTTCGAAACTGAAATCGCCGCTGCCATCGAAGCAGGCACCACCGTTGAAGCTACAGCGCTACAGCTGTTCAAGGCTGCGCAGGATCGCGGCATTTCTCTGAACGCCATCAAGGCCGACGCCACCGGTGCTTCTACGTCCACTCCTGCGGGCGATGCCGCGCAGGGTGAGCGCAAGGCCGTCGTAAACGCCATCGTCGAGGGCGCTTCGCGCCGCTGATTGGAGAAGTTCATGAGCAACCCAGAACGCCATACCTATGTCCCTGACCAGCTCTCCGCCGGTGCCTTCCCGGTGATGATCGACACCGCCGTGATCGCTTCCGGCCAGAAGCTCAGTCGAGGCGCCGTCCTTGGGCAAGTAACGGCCAGTGGCGAATACGTGCTGTGCAAGGCCGCATCAACCGATGGTTCCGAAGCTGCTGCAGCGGTACTGGATCAGTCCATTGATACGACCTCAGGCGCGCAGGTAGCGCCCATCCGCCTGACCGGTGAAGTGCTGGCCAGTCAACTCACTCTCGGCGAGGGATTTACTTTGGCGCAGGCAAAAGCTGCGCTGCGTCCCCTGTGCCTGTTCGTTCGCTAAACCGGAGTCTTTGATGGATATTTTTGATACCCGCACCATGCTCGAAGCGGTCGAGCAGATGCCAACCGCGCGACGCTTTTTGCTGAACACCTTTTTCAACGGCGGCAGTCCTGTCACGTTCCCGACCAAAACCGTGGACATCGACATAATCAAGGGCAAGCGCAAAATGGCCCCGTTCGTTAATCCTCGCCTGCCGGGCAGTGTGTCGTTGCGCGAAGGCTATACCACCAGCACCTACAGCCCGCCATACATTCAACCCAAGCGCGAGACCACCGCCGAGCTGGTGCTCAAGCGTTCCGCCGGCGACAACCCGTTTTCCTCGCGCACGCCGCTGGAGCGTGCCGGGCAATTGCTCGGAAAGGACTTGCGCGATCTGGACGACGAAATCATCCGCCGGGAAGAATGGATGTGCGCCCAGGCACTCACCACGGGGAAGGTTCGCGTCGTGGGAGAAGGGGTGGATGACACCATCGACTTCCTGATGGCCAGCGATCACAAGATCAGCCTGGGCAGCGGTCAGTGGGGCACCGAAGACGGCGACCCGATTGCCAATCTTCGTAGTTGGAAGCGCAAGATCGCCAAGGACTCCGGGCGCACGGCAAACACCGTAGCCATGAGCGGTGAAGCGCTGGACGCATTTCAATCCAGTGCGCTGGTGATGAAACAGCTCAACACTCGCCGCGTTGACATGGGCTTGATCAAGCCAGAGGAACTGCCAGACGGCGTGACTTACTTGGGCTACCTGAATGATCCAGGTGTCGACCTGTATGGCTACGACGAATGGTACCTGGACGGCGATGATCAGGAGCAGCCAATGATTCCGGCAGGTGGCTTGATTCTCGGCTCGACGTCCACGCGCAACGCCATGCTCTATGGGGCGATTCAAGATCTGGAAGCCGTGGAAAGCGGGTTGGTCGAAGCGGCGCGCTTCCCGAAGAGCTGGGTGACCCAAGAGCCGAGCGCTCGTTGGCTGAAGCTGCAGAGTGCGGCATTGGCTGGCCTGCTCGAACCGGATGCGTTCATTTACGCAAAGGTGGTGTGACATGGCGAAGAAAGCCGATTTTCTGGTGATCGACGGTTGCGTGCAGGACGGCCGCGTCGTTGTCGTGAAGGGCGAGCCTTACAGTCCACCAAGTAAAGGGATTGAGGAAGCGTTACTCGCCGAAGGGCGTATCGCTCCGCTCAAGGACCCCCGAGCCCTAGAACTGCTGCGCCAGAAATCGGGCGTTGCCAATGAGGTCGAAGACAGCGGTGGTGAGTGATGGGCTTTCGCGAATTGAGCGACGACATGGACGCCCTGGTGTTGGATGGCTTGGGCGACATGGCAACGGTCGGCGGTCGAGAGATCGCCGGTTTTTTTTCGGCGCCATGGCTGCAGCCGCGCATGGGGCGGATTAATACCGCCTTGCGCGAGCCGCAATTTGAGATCCGTGCCATCGATGCGGATGGCATCGAGTCGGGGCAATTGGTTTCCATTGATCTATCGGTACAAGACGGCGGTGGCCAATATGACCTAGTCCAACTTGAGCCAGATGGTACCGGTTGGGTGGCTTTGATCCTGAGGATGCGGGCATGAGTATTGGCAGTTACTACGGTTCCTCGGCGAGTGGCGGGATGCTGACTATCCAGTCTTCGGCTGCAGGTCTGCAAGCTTTCGAGGACTTCGCCAAGTTGGTCCCAAAAGCGGCCGCTGTCGCTCAACGTCGTGCGATCAACAAAACATTAGGTTGGTTGCGCACTCACATCGCACGGGCAGTTGGCCGGGAGGAGCGTATTGCTGTCGCCGCAGTGCGTCAGCGCTTGCGCAGCTATCCGGTCGCAGGCAGGGCAGCAAGCGGCAAGTTGTGGTTCGGTCTGAATGCTATTGAATCCAGCCGGATCGGTCGGGCGCGGCAAAATGGAAAAGGCGTTTCAGTGGCGGGGCGGCGGTACCAAGGCGCTTTCCTCAAAAAGGTTTATGGCAGTAAGGCCGACATCTGGATCCGTACCGCGAGTAAGCATTTCAATTCAGGCGATTATCCCGATACGACGGTGTCGTCCAGTCGTGGTGCCAGCTCGGGTTGGATCGCGGAAAACGACAGCCGCTTTCCGCTGGCCAAGGCCAAAGTATCGCTCGAGCATGCACATCCGCATTTCGACGAGTGGGTTAAACGCGCCCATGCGCGCTTGCTGGAGATACTGCAGCAAGAACTCAATTTCGAGCTTCAGAAGTATCTGAAGGGGGCGTGAAATGTCTGAAGATCCCTTTACGCTTGATGAGCTATATCGGGCGATCGAATTGCATCTGGTGAATCATCTGCCAGGCGTCAAAGCTGTTACGGCATGGCCCGACGTGAAGGATCGCATCGCGCTGCCTGCGGTGTTCCTTGAAATGGTGGAGATGGAGCCCGGTACCGATATCGGCACAGGCGAGACGACGTTGGTCTGCAGGTTTGAGGCTCGGATCATCGTTGACCCGATTCGTCCCCGACATTGCCAGCAGGCCGCGCAGTTGGCTGCTCAACTGGCGGTGCTGCTGCGCATGCAGACCTGGGGGGTAGCCGTCCAGCCCGCCGAATTTGTGCAGGCCATGCAGGACTGGACCAAGCCAGAACTGGATGGCTACACGGTCTGGGTGGTTGAGTGGACCCACACACTTTATCTGGGGACTGAAGACTGGCCATGGCCAGACGAGCCGCCGGGTTCGCTGATGTTCGGTTTCAACGGTGACAAGGCGCCGGAGTTTTTCCCGCCGGAGGACCTGCCATGAGTTACCCAAACGGGGAGCATGACCGCATGATCGCGGCCATGGTGATGCCCTGTGCGGTGGTGGGGGTTGATCTGGCGGCCGGTGCGGTTCGGGTATCGAATGGCGAGTGGACGAGCGCCTGGGTGCGCTGGCACAGCCTCGCGGCGGGCAAGGCGCGACACTGGCGATCGCCGAGCCTTGGCGAGCAGGGGGTTTTGTTCAACCCCAGCGGGCAGGCCGGCATCGGAACGTTTATCCCGGGGCTGTACGGCAACGCCGGCGCCCAGCCGGATAACCGCGATCACGTCGAGGTCTGGCGGTTTGATGATGGGGGTTCGCTGGTCTACGACTGGGAGGCAAGCAGCTACACGATCACCGTGCCAAGCGGGACGGTGACAATCAAAGTCGGCGGGACCGAACTTGTCGTTACGGATAACGCGGTGACGGTGAAGTCTGGAACGGTCGACATTGAGGCCACTGTGAACATCAAAGGGCCGGTCAACATTGATGGACCGTTACTCGTAACGGGCGATATTGGCGCAACTGGCAACATCATGGCCGCTGGCAATAGCGACAACCATCACACGCATTAATCAATCAACCATGCAGCCCACCAAGTGCGGGCTTTTTTGTGTCTGGAGGAAACCCATGGCCAAGGCCACTGCAACGCCCGGCGCTGATGCGTCGACGTCGACGGATCTGCGTTTGAAGTTTCGCGACACGGTCTTTACCTCGCGCACGCTGTGCATTCCGGGGACCAAACGCACGCTCGCCGTGGTCAAGGCCTCGGTCGATGTTTCGGCGTCCGATGAACAGGCTGTGACGTTCCTGAAGTCCCATCCCGAACTTGAAGCCCAGGAGTAACGCAGATGATCGGAATGGATCGCCACACCGGCCAGCCCATTACCGGCATCGACAGCGTTATTCAGTCCATCGGCGACATTCTCAGCACCCCGTTGGGCAGTCGCCGGGAGCGGCCCGACTACGGCAGCAAGCTACGCACCTATGTGGATTTGCCGGTTAACGCCGGCTGGATCAGTTCGGTGCAGGCTGAGGCCGCTCGCGCGCTGGAGCGATTCGAGCCGCGCGTGAAGCTCACGAGCGTCAAGGTGCGGTCGGTGCTGGGCGGAAAAATTGATTTGGTTGTTGCCGGCGAATACTTGGGCGACGACTTTCTGGCCGAGGTGAGCGCATGAGTATCTTGGATTTGTCCGCGCTGCCGGCGCCGGACGTGCTGGAGCCGCTGGACTTCGAACAAACCTTTGAAGACAGCTTGAGCATGTTTCGCGGGAGCATGGGCGACAACTGGACGGCCAACCTTGAATCAGATCCGGTGGTCAAGCTGCTGGAAGTCGGGGCCTATAACAAGCTCGGCAACCGCGCCCGGGTCAACGACGGGGCCAAGGCGCTGCTGCTGGCCTACGCGATCAAGAGTGACCTCGATCAGCTTGGCGGCAACGTCAATCTGCCGCGCCTGGTGATTCAGGCCGAGGCACTGACGGCCACGCCGCCAGTGCCTGAAGTGCTGGAAGAGGACGGCCCTTACCGGGAGCGTATTCAACTGGCTTATGAGGGGCTGACCACGGCGGGGCCGCGTAACAGCTACATCCTGCACACGCGTAACGCCTCGGGTCTGGTGGCCGACGCTTCGGCGGAAAGCCCCAAGCCTTGCCACGTTACGGTAACGGTGCTGAGCACTGAAGGGAAAGGCGAAGCCAGCGCCGAGTTATTGGACGTTGTCCGGCTGGCTTTGGATGACGAGGACACCCGGCCGGTCGGCGATCGGGTCACGGTGCAAAGCGCCGAAATCCTTGAATACCGAATCGACGCCATCCTGCACATGAGCAGCGCTGGCCCGGAGGGTGACGCCAGTTTGACCGAGGCTAAACGCCGGCTTGCCGCGTGGATCAATCCACGCAAGCGGCTGGGGGTTGAGGTGGCGCGCTCGGCTGTGGACGCTCAGTTGCACATTGCCGGCGTTTCCCGGGTTGAGCTAGTGGGCTGGCAGGATCTGGCGCCTACCAAGGCGCAAGCGGCGTGGTGCGCGGGTTACGAGGTAACAATGGCGGGGGCGACATGAAAAGCCTGCTGCCGAGCAATAGCACGCCTCTGGAACGGGCAATCGAGGCGGCTTTCTACGATCGCACAATTGTCCCGCTGCGCACCCTGTACAACCCCGACACCTGCCCCGTCGAGCTGCTCCCGCATCTGGCGTGGGCATGGTCGGTCGATCGCTGGGATTACCGATGGTCCGAGGCGACCAAGCGCGCGGCCATCAGGGCGTCGTTCTATATCCACAAGCACAAGGGCACGATCGGCGCGCTGCGCCGCGTGGTCGAGCCGCTGGGCTATCTGATCGAGATTGTCGAGTGGTTCAAGACCGTGCCCGAGGGCGTGCCGGGCACCTTCGCGCTGAAGGTCGGGGTTCTCGATACCGGCATCACTGAGGAAATGTACAAGGAGCTTGAGCGCCTGATTGACGACGCCAAGCCCGTCACCCGGCATCTGACCGGACTGGCGATCAGCCTGGAAACCCAAGGCGATTTGAATATCGCCGTGTCCCTCTACGAAGGCGACGAAATCGACGTTTACCCGCCCGTCATGCGTGACATCGAGGTCACTGGCAGCTTTGGCGTGGTCGGCCGCGAACACACCATAGACACCCTGGACGTTTATTATGATTGATGCGAATTCGCAGTTTTTCGCGATCCTTACGAATGTGGGGATGAACAAGCAAGCGAACGCCGACGCGCTCGGCATTCCCTGGCTGATCACGCAATTGGGCGTGGGTGATGCCAACCCGAACGGGCTGGCGGATCCGCCGAATCCAGTGCCGTCGGCCAGTCAAACCAAGCTGATCAACGAGTGGCGCCGCAAGCCGCTCAATCAACTGAAGATTGACCCGGTCAACCCGGCGGTGATCATCGCCGAGCAGATCATACCGGCCGACGAGGGCGGTAAGTGGATCCGCGAAATCGGCCTCTACGATGCGGACGGCGATCTGGTGGCGGTGGCCAACTGCGCGCCAAGCTTCAAGCCGCTGCTGTCGCAAGGCTCGGGCCGCACGCAAATCGTGCGGATGAACTTCATTGTCACCAGCACCGGCAACATTCAGCTCAAGATTGACCCGGCGGTTGTGCTGGCCTCGCGTGCCTACGTCGACGCGGCTATTCTGGAAGTGCTGCCGAAGAACAAGACGCCGGGCGAATTCACGCGGGTCAAGGTCAACGATCGCGGGATTATTGTATCGGGTGACAATCCGGAAACGCTCGCCGGTATGGGCATCAAGGACAGCTACACCAAGGCCGAAATCGAGGCGATGATTGCCCAGGCATCGGCGCTGCCGGTGGGTGCCACAGTGGCGTTTCCGCTGGATAAAGTGGCGCCCGGGTTTCTGGAACTGGACGGCAGCGTTAAGAGCATCGCTGTCTATCCCGATCTGGCGGCGTTCCTCGGCACTGCGTTCAACAAGGGAGACGAGGGCGCCGGCAATTTCCGCCTGCCGGAAACTCGAGGTGAGTTCCTGCGCGGTTGGGATCATGGGCGCGGTGTTGATGCGGGTCGTGTGATCGGCAGCTTTCAGGCTGATGCTCTGAAAACTCACTTCCATTATCTGCCGACAGAGAGTGGCGGCAATCAGGCGTCTGATCCTGCGGGAATCAACCCGACCTCTGTACTAAAAGACAGTCCCGTTGACTGGCTTGCGCGAACCGCCGGGGATAACCCTACCTTTACCACGTTAGGGACCCCCCGTACTTACAGCGCGGGCGCAGAAATAGAAACCCGGCCCCGCAACATGACGGTGGTCTGGTGCATTAAGGCGTGGAACGCGCCAATCAATCAGGGAAACATCGACATCGCAGCGCTCGCCGCACTGGCGACGCAAGCCACGGAAGTCAAGCTGGGTACGGCCAAGATCGCCACGCAGGCGCAAACCGATGCCGGCACCGATGACGCTACTATCGTGACCCCGAAGAAAATGCGATGGGGTTTCTCTATCAGTATCGTGAATAATTTAGGTTATGTCGTTTTCCCGTCGTGGCTCGGGGGCTTCACGATTCAATGGGGGGTAACGGGACATATCGGATCTGGCGTCAATGCTGTTCAAAATTTCCCGGTCACCTTCCTTGGGACGGCACTACCGGTTGTGTTTTTTACCTACGCTAATACAGCGACGGACAATGCAGTGGGCAGCACTTACATCGCTCAGGTCAAAGGCGTGACGTTAGCGAATGTCACAATTCGAAATCTAGGGCCGGCCACGGCCCAATATGCATGGCTTGCATTCGGCCGGTAACTTAAAGGGGCAGCTATGAAGTATTTATTTTTTGGGCCGGATGCACAGATTGCGGGCCGATATTGCACGGAGGTTCATGGTGAGCGAATTCCGAGCACAGCGCTGCAAGTCTCCGAAGATCTGTTTTTGAAGACGGCTGTGGAGAACGATGGCGTTTGGCGGTTGGTCGACGGTGAAGTGGTAAAAGAGCCATTCGCCGAAGTAGTGCCGGACTATGCCCAGCTTGTCGCCGTTGAGCGTTACAGGCGTGAGGCAACTGGCGTCAGCGTCGACGGCCTGCAAATCGAAACGACCCGCGACAGCCAGGCGCTGATTGCCAGTACCGGATTGTCCGCCGTCCTCGATCCTGAATATCGCTGCAACTTCAAGACGGTGACGGGTTTTGTCGAGATTGGATCGGCGCAAATCATCACGATCGCCAAGGCCGTGCGGGCGCACGTTCAAGCCTGCTTTGACCGCGAGCTGACGCTGTTGCGCGCGATCGAGGCCGGCGAGTATCACGACGACATGCTGACGCAAGGCTGGCCGGATTCCTTGCCGCCAGATCCGGCCGAGCTGCAATAGACGCCCCGCACTGACGGGGCGTTTTCTTTTCCGTTACGCGTAACACGAACACCCTCACAGCCTCGCTTATGCGGGGCTTTTTCGTTTCTGGAGATTGACCCATATGGCAGGTTCTTTTTTTCACGGCGTGACGACCACGCTGATTGATACCGGTGCGCGCACTATCTCGCTGCCGTCGTCCTCGATTATCGGTCTTTGCGACACCTTCAAGCCGGGCGTTGTCGGTGGCGGCACGGCCAAGGCCGGCGAACTGGTTCTGCTCACGTCCGAGCGCGAGGCGATCGCCGCTTTCGGTGCAGATTCGGCGATCACCAAGGCCGCTCAGGCGATCTACGTGCGCGCCAAGGCGGTGATCGTCGCCGTCGGTGTGCCTTTGTTGGAAGATGCCGCGCTGCAAACCTCAGCGATCATCGGCGGCGTTCTGGCCGGTGGCCAGCGTACCGGCCTGCAAGCGCTGTTGGACGGTAAGAGCAAGCACAACGCGCAACCCAAGTTGCTGATCGCACCGAAGCACTCGGCCACTCAGGCCGTGGCGACCGCCATGGACGCACTGGCCGCCAAGCTGCGCGCGATCGCGATCATCGACGGCCCGAACACGACCGACGAGGCGGTGCTGGCCTACGCCCAGGAGTTCGGCAGCAAGCGCGTGTATCTGGTTGATCCGGGTGTGCAGTATTGGGACACCGTGACCAGCGCGACGATCGACGCCCCGGGTTCTGCCTGGGTGGCGGGCCTGTTCGCGTGGACCGATGCGACTTACGGCTACTGGGCTTCGCCGTCGAACAAAGAGTTTGTCGGCATCACCGGCACCAGTCGCCCGATCGAGTACCTGGACGGCGACGAAACCTGCCGGGCCAACCTGCTAAACAACGCCAATGTCAGCACGATCATTCGTGACGGCGGCTATCGCCTGTGGGGCAACCGCACCCTGTCGAGCGATCCGAAGTGGTCGTTTGTCACCCGCGTTCGTACCTGCGACATCCTCATGGATGCGATCCAGGCGGGCCACAAATGGGCGGTCGACCGCTCGATCACCAAAACCTACGTCAAGGACGTGACCGAGGGTCTGCAAGCGTTCATGCGCGACCAGAAGAACGCCGGCGCGATCATCAACTTTGAAGTCTACCCGGACACCGAAATGAACACGGCCAGCCAGCTCGAACAGGGCAAGGTTTATTGGCGCATCCGTTTCACCGACGTGCCGCCGGCCGAAAACCCGAATTTCCTGATTGAGGTCACCAACGAGTGGCTGACCGAAGTGCTTGAAGCCTAAGGGGGCTTACCGATGATTCCTCAAGTTCTGAAGAACATGAACCTGTTTGTGGACGGCGTCAGTTTCTCCGGCGACGTGCCTACGCTGACGCTGCCGAAACTGACCCTGAAAACCGAGGACTATCAGGGCGGCGGCATGTTCGCCCCGATCGAGTTTGCTGTGGGCATGGAAAAGATCGAATCGGCCTTTACCACCAACGGCGTGCGCCGCGAGTCGCTGAAGTTCTTTGGTCTGGCTGACCAGACGGCCACGAGCCTGACGTTTCGCGGCGCCTTCGCGGATCTGAAAGGCCGCATTACGCCGGTGATCGTCACCATGCGCGGCGGCGTGAAAGAGGTGGACATGGGCGACTGGAAGCCGTCCACCGTGGGCGAAATCAAGCACGCCGTGAAGCTCACGTATTACAAGCTCGAAATCGACGGTCGCCTGATGTACGAGATCGACCCGCTCGCAATGATCATGGTTGTCGATGGTGTAGACCAGTTGGCCGCCGAACGCTCGGCCCTCGGCCTGTAAGGAAATAGAAAATGACTCAAGAAAACGCAGAACAGAAATTGCCGTCGTGGCTGGCCGTGAGTGATGACAGCGCAATCATCACCTTGAAGGGGGCCGCCGAGTTCGGCGGCATCAAGGTCGACAAGCTGACCATGCGGGCGCCGACGGTGCGTGATACGCGTGCCGCGACTGCTACGGCCAAGGGTGATTACGAGCAGATCGAAATCAACATTCTGTGCAGCCTGCTGGGTGCGACCGAAAAGGAAATTGCTGCCCTGACTCAGCGGAATTACAACCGCTTGCAGGCTGGCTATTTTCGCCTGGTCGAAGAGGACGAGCTTTAACACCGAGACCCAACGGGTAGCGGCCAAGACCTTGGCGAGAGAGACGGGTTTCTCTGCCGCCGAGATTGAGGCCATGCCCTTTGACCGGATGCTGTGGTGGCTCAGGGATTGAGCCGCTTTTAACTCGGCGAACATAGGGCACGCACATGAGCAAGAAACTAGCGCTCGGTCTGGTGATTGGCGGGGCTGTCAGTTCGACGCTGGGAGCGGCGTTCAAGGACGCCACCGGCCGTATCAAGAAGCTGGAAGAAACCGGCAAAAAGGCCCGGGTCCTCGAAAAGACCATTGGCGAAACCATGCGCCTGCAAGCCGAGTTTCGAAAGGCGCACATGGCCGGCGAGAAGGGCGCCGAGGATCTGCGCAAGAAGCTGGAAGCCAACTTGGCCGCGCTGAAAAAGCAGGGCGTTGAGGTTCGCAACCTCGGCAAGGCCTACACCCAAATGGGCAAGATTGCGCAGGGCGCCGAGCTGAAGGCCAAGGGGCATATGCAGCTTGACGAAGGCAAGCAGCAGATGCGCAGCAGTATCGGGCAGGCAACGGCCGCCACGGCGCTGATGGCCATCCCGACAAAGATCAGCGCGGACTACGGCGCGATCATTCGTGACATTGCGATCAAGGCCAACATTGCCAACACGCCCGAAGAGGCGACACTGTCCAAGACCGTGATCGACACGTCACGCGATACCGGCATGGCGCGCAATCAGGTGGCCGAAGTAGTCAACGCCCTGGTGGGTGCTGGCATGGAGCTGGACAAGGCGCTGGCCTACGCACCGACGGCGGCCAAGTTCGCTGTGGGGCAGGGTTCGGATGGCACCGAAACCGCCCGGATGATCAATGCCCTGGGGCAAAACGCCAAGATCACCGACCCCGAAATGATGCAAAAGGCGCTTGAGGCGATCGCCTATCAAGGGCAGGCGGGCAGCTTTGAAGCGGCCGACATGGCGCGCTGGTTCCCTGAACTGCTCGCGGGCATGGGCAAGCTAGGCATTACCGGCATGGACTCGGTGACGCAACTGGGTTCGATGCTTCAGGTACAAATGAAGACAGCCGGCGGTTCCGACGAGGCGGCGAACAACCTCAAGAACTGGATGGAAAAAATCGGTTCCGGAGATACGGTGAAGGCCTACGAAAAGGCCGGCATCGACTATCAGGCTTCGATGAATACGGGGCTGCAAAACGGCAAGTCCACCTTGGAGTCCAGCTTTGCGCTGGCCCAAAAATACATTGAGGCGACCGACCCCAAGAAGGCCGCCGAAATGGCCAAGGCGACGGCCGCAATCAGCAAGGAATCCGACCCCGAGAAAGCCAAGGCCATGATCGCCTCGCTGGAATCGGCGTTGCGTACCGGTGACCTGTTCGCGGACATGCAGGTCAAGGGCGCCTTGACCGCGTACATGCAGAACAAAGACCTGTACGACAAGCTGAAAAAGGAATCGGCCAGCGCGACCGGGATTCTGGATAAGAACCTGGAAGAGCGCCGGCAGTCGTCGGCGCAGAAACAGTCGGAAATGGTGCAGAGCCTCGACGACTCGATGCGCGCGATCGGCGACGCCATGCGCCCGGTGACGGATGCCGTGGTAGACGGGATCGGTTCTGTCGCGCGCGGGCTGGCCAAGCTGTCCGACGAGTCGCCGCGACTGGTGTCTGCGATCGGGCTGGCCACTGCCGGCATCCTTGGGCTGTCGACGGCCATGAGCGGCCTCAAGATGGCCAAGGGGCTGATGAACATCGGCCGTGGTTCGATGATGGGTAACCCGAACATCCCGCAAAAGGTGATTGTTACCAACTTACCGGCCGGCGGTGCGGGTGGCAGTCTGGACGGTGCCGACGTCGATGCCGGCGACGGCAAGAAGGACAAGGGCGGCAAAGGGAAAGGCAAGGGCGGTCGCGGTTTCGGCCGAGGGATGGGCATCGGGTCAGCGGTCAAAGGTACGGCGGTTCTGGCTGTGGCTGATGCTGGTTACAAGGCCTATGACACCTATCAGAACGCCGAGACTCAGGACGAGAAGGCCGAGGGCTACGGCTCAGCGGCCGGCGGTTTGGCGGGCACGCTCGCCGGTGCGGCGGCCGGTGCCGCGATCGGCTCGGTGGTGCCGGTGATCGGTACGGCGATTGGCGCCTTGATCGGCGGCGTGCTGGGCAACATGGGCGGCGACTCCCTGGGCGGCTTCGTCGGCAAATCGCTGTTCGGTGCCGATGACGCCGCGAAGAAAATGCCGGACGCCGGGCCGTTGATGATGGCCAACGCCGGCAAGGACATTGCGCCGGTGATGGGCGATATCGCCAAGTCATTCGCCAAGCCGGCTACGCCGTTGATGATGGCCGCGCCCGGCGCTGCGCCAGTGGCCAGCGACTTGGCAAAGCCCGGCGATGTGGGCCGCTCGATGATGCTTCCCGAAGCCAGTGCCGACGCCAAGCTGGGGCCGTTGGCCAAGGTAGCGCCGGCCAGTACGCCGGCGCCAAAGGTCGAGTCCAACGTGGCGATCAATGCGCCGTTCTCGCTGACGGTCAACGGTGACGTCAAGGACGGCAATCAACTGTTCGCGCAGATCAAACCGCAGCTCGATCAGTATTACCGCGACATGGCCAAGCAGCAGGAAAGCCGCAATCTGTTCGATGCCGCGCATGTGTGATCAGGGGGATTTATGGAAGCATTGGGGCAGTTACAGTCGGGGATTAAATACTTGGCCTCGGCCGGGGAGACGGGCCGGCGCAGCCTTGACGGCATGATGGCGCCGGTTAATGGCGCGATCGGAGAAATCACCGGCGCCGCGTTCGAGCTGGAGGGCTTGCCCCTTGTCGGTCCGGCGATCGGGGCCAAGCTTCAGCGTGCCATGCGCGGGATCAATGCCGCCCAGGCGCAAGTCGGGCGGTTGGTGTCGATGTACGGCACGGCCACGCGCGCGGTGGCGCAGATCGACGAGCGGCTGGGGGTGCTGAAGGAACAGGCCGGCCGCGCCGCCACGGCCATCAACAAGATCGCCGGCAAGGCCAGCCCGGCGTTGGCCAACATCGTGCCCACCGGTGCCTTTGCCACGGATCAGACTCCGGCGCCGGAGGCGGTGAAGCCGTTCCCGCACTTGCTGATCATTCAGCCGCAGGACCCGAAGGCGCCGCAGTACACGTTCAACCTCGACACCGCTGCGTTTGACGAGCTACGCCGCTCGACCGAATTCCGCTGGGCCTCGCAAGAGCGTTTGGGGCGCCGGCCGGCGCAGCAGGGCGTAGGCATGGGCGACGAGAAAATCACGCTCAAGGGGGTGATCTTTCCGGGCTTCAAAGGCGGCTTAAAGCAGCTCGACACGCTGCGCACGCTGGGCGCCCAGCTTCAGCCACTGACCTTGACCACCGGCTATGGCGACGTCCTGGGAACGTGGTGCCTCAAGAGCGTCGACGAGGAACAAAGCTCGCTGATGGCCGGCGGCATTCCGCGCAAACAGGCCTTTACCTTGGAGTTTGTCCGCTATGGCGACGACATGCAGAACGTCTGACGGGGATCTGCTCGATACCATCTGTCACAACTTTTACGGGCACTTGAATGGCAGCGTCGAGGCCGTGCTGGGCGCCAATCAGGGGTTGGCCGACGAGGAACAGCCCTACCGCGCCGGCGTGGTGATCGTGTTGCCGGATCTGCCGCACCCGGTCACCGAGGCCGTGACCTTGTGGGACTGATCCCGTCCGGACACGCCGCCGGCGCCCTCTCGCGTTACGCGTAACGCTTCGATCCTTGGCCCGCCCTGTGCGGGCTTTCTTTTGGAAACAATCCATGACCCCCCGCTTCCGCATTGTTGCCGATGGCAACGACATCACGGCGCTGCTTAACGATCGCCTGATTCAGTTGAGTGTCACCGACAAAGTCGGGATGGAGTCCGACGAGTTCGAATTGCGCATTGATGACCGTGACGGGCTGGTGGTGCTGCCGCCCCGGGGCGCGGGGATCGAGGTCTATTTGGGCTATCTGGAGACGTCGCTGGCCCGGCTGGGCCGCTACGTGGTTGATGACATCACGGTGTCCGGTCCGCCGGATACGATCGTGATCAAGGGCAAGGCCAGCGACATGCGCGGCAGCGGCAAAACCATTCGGAGCGGTAGCTGGGAAAACGTGCCGCTGTCTAAGATCGTCGCCGACGTCGCTGCCCGCAACGGCTGGTCGCCGGTGTGCCCGGTCAACACGAAAGTAGTGCGCGCCGATCAGCTCAGCGAGTCCGATTTTAATTTCATCACGCGGTTGGCCAAGCAGTACGACTGCACGGCCAAGGTCGCCGACGGTAAGCTGCTGGTGATGCCGCGTCAGGGCGGGCAGAGTGCGAGCGGCAAGGCCTTTGCGCCGATCGTGATCACGCGCGAAGACGTCGGCCGCTGGCAGTTCAACCTTGGCGATCGCAGCAGCCACAAGGCGGTCGGGGCCAAGCATCAGGACCAGAAGACCGGCAAGCTTGCCGTGGTGTCGCTGGAGAACGACGACGCCCCGGCCGGCCTGCCGGCGGTGCATACCGATCGCCATATTCACCCGAACAAGACGGCGGCCGAGGCAGCGGCCAAAGCCCGTCTGGCGGCGTTCAACCGATCCACGGCCGGCGTGCGGCTGGAAATGGCCGGGCGTACCGACCTGTTTGCCGAACGATCGATCATCGCCCAGGGCTTCAAGGTCGGGCTCGATGGCGAGTATCTGGCCGAGTCGGTGCAGCAGACCTACACCCAAGCCGGCTGGACCACCGTTGTCGAGTGCAACGGCGGCAAGAATGGCAAGGCCAAAGCCAAAGGCAAGAAGGGCAAAAAGCCCGCCAAGCCGGTCAAGGTCGTGAGCCTCAAATAGCGCAAGAGCGCACCCCATCCCGCCGCCTTGAGCGGCTTTTTTGTGCCGGGAGTTTGTATGCCGATCACTCAGCAGCAATTGCTGCAGATCCTCCCCAACGCCCGCCCAGTCGCGGGCGTTTTTGTGTCTGCGCTGGTCACGGCCATGGCGCGGTTTCGCATTACCTCGCCGGTGCGCGAGGCGGCGTTTATCGCCCAGTGCGGGCACGAGTCGCAGCACCTGACCAAGTTGTCGGAAAGCCTCTACTACCGGGACGCCGAGCGCGTCGCGCGCTTGTTCAAGTCGGGTTTTGATGACAACCGTAACGGCCGGGCAGATCCGGCCGAGATCGAGGCCGCAAAGGCTTATCTGTGCAACTCGGAAAAGCTGGCCAACCGCGTCTATGCCAATCGCATGGGCAACGGTCCCGAGGCGTCGGGCGATGGCTACCGCTATCGAGGGCGCGGCCTGATCCAGATCACCGGCCGCGACAACTACCGCCTGTGCGGCAAGGCGCTGGGCCTGCCACTGCTCGATCGGCCCGAGCTGCTGGAGCAGCCCGAATATGCCGCGCTGTCGGCGGCGTGGTACTGGTGGGATCGAGGCCTTAACGATCTGGCGGACGCCGGCCTGTTCGACGGTATCAGCCGGAAAATCAACGGGGGCGACGTCGGCCTGGCCGATCGCCGCGAGCTGTGGGCCAAGGCCAAGGCGGTGCTATGTCAATCCTCGATCTGATCCCGGCACCGGTGCGGCCCTGGGCGATCGCCCTGGTACTGCTGGCGATCGCCGGCGCCGGCGCTGCCGGCAGTTGGACGATACAGGACTGGCGTTACGGTAACGCGCTGGCCGAGCAGGCCCGCCAGTCCGCCGACGTGGCCCGGGCTGCCGCCGAGGCGACGGTGGGCGCGCTGGTGATCGAGCAGGACAAGCGCCTGGCGCTAGAGCAGCGCCTGAAAGATAACGACCAAACCCACTACAAGGATTTATCCGATGCGCAAACAGCTCAGCAACGCCTGTCTGATCGCCTTGCCACTGCTGATGTCAGGCTGTCAGTCCTACTCAACGCCGGCAGCGCAGCCGGCCGTTGTGACGGGTTGTCAGCCCCTGCCAGCGCCGGCGGCGTGGTTCATGGCCCCGCAAGAGCCGAACTTGACCCAGCGCATGCTCGGCGAATTATCGGCATCACCGACGCCGGCGACCGGGGGCTGATTGCCCTCGCGGCCTGTCAGGAATACGCCAAAGAAGTCTCAACACCGAAGTGAAAAAGAGCGGTCGGTCCAGATGCGTCAACATCCGGATCGACCGCCGTCCCTGCAGACTGTCCCTGCAAGTCCAGCCAAGGCTCTTGCTCCGTGCACAAAGCGCGGCGAGCCTAGCACCTGTTTATCCATACAGTAAAGGTCTTGCTTTCAATGTCTACACCCATCATCCCTTGGATGGGCGGCAAACGCCGCCTGGCCGATCGCCTCATTCCGCTTTTTCCGCCACATGAATGCTACGTCGAAGTCTTTGCCGGCGGTGCCGCGCTCTACTTCATGAAGCCCCAACCATCGCCGGTCGAAGTCCTGAACGACATCAACGGCGACCTGGTCACGCTTTACCGCGTCGTGCAGAACCACCTCGAAGAATTTGTGCGCCAATTTAAATGGGCGCTCAGCTCACGGCAGGTGTTCGAATGGCAGAAAATGACACGCCCGGAAACCCTCACCGACATCCAGCGCGCCGCTCGATTCTTCTACCTGCAGCATCATGCCTTCGCTGGCAAGGTCTCCGGTCAGACGTTCGGCACAGCGACCACCGCACCGGCCATCAACCTACTGCGGATCGAGGAAAACCTCTCGGCCGCTTGGCAGCGCCTGTCCGGTACCTACGTCGAAAATCTTCCCTGGCTTGAATGCGCTGAACGTTACGACCGCGCCCATACTTTCCATTACATGGATCCGCCTTACTGGCAGACCGCCGGCTATGGCGTTGACTTTCCGTTCGAAAACTACGAGCGAATGGCCGACTTCATGCGCCGCTGCAAAGGCAAGGTAATGGTCAGCATCAACGACCATCCGGACATCCGCCGCGTGTTCGAGGGCTTTCACTTCGAGACACTGGACATTCGCTACACCACGACCAACCAGCGACAGGGGAAGGCTGAAGTCAGTGGCGAGCTGGTAATCATGAACTGGGAGCCCGCTGATCTAGGTGGCCTTTTCTGAGTTCACGGCGAGGTTTGTCTGAAAACAAGAAAATCACGATCGCAGAATCTCCCATATTCTTCGCAGAGTTATAAGAAGGTTAGACATCGCAATTACCAAGGCAAGCCATTTCATTGTGAAGGTCCTGTGAATTTATGATGGACTCTAGTCTGTTGTGGTTGGCCCTCGTCATTGGACGTGAGCGTGATCGGATCAGAGGAGTTCCTCTTTTCGATGTGTGAGCTAAGTTTTGTGATTTTTGGCGCACGTATGTCTAAGGTAATGGGCTGTTGGTCTTTAGGTTATGGGTGGTGATGAACTTTCGTCAATACCTTTGTGCAATATTTTATCGGTGGCTTCTCCTTTCCAAGAGTTGCGCAACTTACACAACTGGTGTCGGTTGCGCCCCTTGCGCAATGCCCGGCTGGCGGGCTTTGGCGGTGTTCTGGTAGGAATGAGATGTACAAAAGTGAAAAATTACAAAAGGGAAAAAGGACAAAAGGACAAAAGGACTTTTGTACCTTCGGCGCTCAAACGTATTTACGTATTTACGTATTTACGTTATGCAGATGCTTAATTGGTCGGATTCGTATCGGAATGGAGAAATGGCGTGTCAGTGAATTAACGAATTAACGAATTAATTTATTAACGAAATAACGAAATAACGAAATAACGAAATAACGAAATAATGAAACGGCATCGCAGCAGAGTGTTGATGTTATTGAGCGATAGAGCGTAGGTATGGCAAGAAACCTTTAGATGGAATCGCTCATCGGCTTGATTAAATTTTGACCCTGATTGCGAACATTTCCGATGGCAGCTTCTATCCTGAACCACTCAAAAAAATCTGTAACTTCACCCTGGTGCAGCACCATCTCTTCAGCGTGTTCTTTGGGTGTTGCTGGATTGAGCCATTCACGCGCCAGCTCAGACGAAAGCGCTACTGGCCGCCGATCATGGATATCCACCATACCGCCGGCACTGTCGGCGGTGATGATCACGAAGCCGTCGTGCTCGCTGGGTTCTCGCCCAACGCTTGGATATTGCCCAATTGCAGCGCACAGAATTGGCGCCCGGTCCCGGTGGCGAATCAAGTACGGCTGCTTTTTAGGCCCTCCTTCATCTACCCACTCGAACCAGTTATTGATCGCGACGATAGCTCGATGCGGCCAGATGGCACGAAAGAATGGGCCGTGCGCGACTTTCTCTACCCGAGCATTGATTGGGGCTGCACGATCTTTCGCCCAATGAGGCCGCCAACCCCAGCGCACCATGTTCGCATGCAGAAACCCTTCCTCCTGGTGAAAGAGCGCAAGCTGAGTGGTGGGAGCTGCGTTGTAGCGTTCGAGCGGCAAATCCCCGATGTGGTTGACGAGCGCGTTGGGCATGTTCAATGCGGCAACGAAGTCATGAATGCCGCTGTATTGCGAGAGTCGCCCGCACATTTCCTGCCCGCCTATCTGATATTTCCTACAAAAATTGACCGCAAGCCATCCAGAAAGTTAACTGTATATTCGTACAGTTCTGGAAGTCGTGCGTCATGAGTTACTCAATTCTGGGTCCCATCAGTCAGGGCGGCTTGAAGGTGCCGCTGTGTCTCTTCCGAGTCCCGGCCGGCTTTCCTTCGCCGGCAGCGGATCACATCGAAGCGCAGATATCGTTGGATGAGGTGCTGAACATTCGCGCGCCACACGTCTATCTGGTGTCGCTCACCGGTGAAAGCATGCAGGGTGCCGGGATCTACGAAGGGGACCTAGCCATTGTCGATCGATCAATCGAGCCAGCTCACGGCCACATCGTCATTGCGTTGTTGAATAACGAACCCGTGTGCAAGCGTCTGTGCCTTCGCGGTAGCGACGTAATACTGATGTCGGAAAACCCCAAGTATCCGCCACGGTATGTCCTTGAGGGTGATGAACTGGCAATTTGGGGTGTGATCACCAGCAGCGTGCGCAGCCATGTCTAGGGCGCTGCCGGTATTCGGCCTGATCGATTGCAACAGCTTCTACGCCAGTTGCGAACGCGTGTTTCGTCCTGACCTGGCGAAGGTGCCTATCGTGGTGCTGTCGAACAACGACGGCTGCGTCATCGCGCGGAGCTACGATGCCAAGCCCTACGTGAAAATGGGCGAGCCGTACTTCCAGATCAAGCACAAGCTCAAGCAGCATGGCATCGTCCCGTTCTCCTCGAACTATGCGCTATACGGCGACATGAGTGAGCGTGTCATGACGCTGATCGAATCGATGGTGCCGGCCGTTGAGGTCTACAGCATCGATAAGAATAAGTTGCATACCGTGGACGTCCAAAGTTAGATGGCGTCCCCATGGACATTGACGCTTGTTCTTACAGAGATTTCCCTTGCCTACCGTCGAACACATTCACTTCAGTCCGCATGACCTTTCTGTCAAAGACCGCCTGATTACCTACTCGCTGAATAGCTCCCGTGTAGTGATCGAAGGACTACCACAAATATTCTGGGAAGACGGATTGCCCTGGAGAGAAGCCAATCTATGGGCTATGGAGAGAGTCACCAACGGTGAGGCACTCCTTAAGACCGTTTCTAGCAACCTGAACGGGCTTTTGAACTACGCGAAGTTTTTGGAGAGTCGCGGGCTTCAGTGGTTCGAGTTTCCGTCTCGAAAGGCTGATCGATGTCTTGTTCAGTACCGTGGGGCGCTTATCAAGGCTCGTGATGCTGGTCATATCAGTCCTGCCACGGCTTCCGAGTACATGCGTAACTGCATCAGTTTCTACAGGTGGATTAGGAGGCGTGGCCTTCTAAACCCGCTATTGCCGCTGTGGAAAGACAAGCGCTATTTCATCAAATACTTTGACCAGGTCGGCTTCGAGCGAACGCTAGCTGGCACCACCACCGATCTGGGTATTCCAAACCGAAAACGCATTGGGGTCACTTTGGAAGGTGGGCTACTTCCAGTGTCTGCGGTTGATCGCGACGCCATTCTTGATTTCGCAAAACAGAGCGCCTCACCCGAGCTTTACTTGATGTTGGCTCTAGGTTTCTTTACGGGTATGCGGCTGGGAACGATCTGTGACCTTCGCATCGACACGTTGGAGCGTGCCCTACATGATCCGTCTGCTAAAGGTCTGCTTCTGATATCCGTAGGGCCAGGTGCGTCCCCGCCCGTGCATACCAAATTTGCGGTAACTGGCCAGGTATGGATTCCCGAAGCTTTGTGTTCAGAAGTCTTGGTGTACGCCAAGGGTCTTCGCAGGTTGACTCGCGAGGCATCTGCTGCTGGCGAGCATCAAGATTTAGTGTTCTTGACACGTTTCGGAAACCCTTTCGGACGTCGCAACAGTGATCAGTCTTCGGCCATAAACGTTGAGATGTCATCGCTTAGAAAATTAGGCATCGCGTCGGGCATCAAAGCGCTCAGGAAGTTTCGCTTCCACCAATCCCGATGCACCTTTGGAACTGAGTTAGCTAGGCTCGCTTTAGCAAATTGCACTGATGTGGCGATAGTGATTGCGACTGTCAGCAACGCATTGCTTCACGGTCGAAATTCGGAGGCTACCACCTTCAAATACATCAAATTTGTGCAAGCCGCACCCGCCAAACAGGCCATTGCGAACAGCTTCATGACTGCGTTTACAGGGATTGCGTCGATGCAGGGAGCAAGCAATGAATAATCTGACGTTTTCAGACCTAACGTTTCCAATGCTTGAGTACGCGAAAAATGAGACGCCCTGGGATCTGGCCCCACTTTTATACAGCGGTGGTGCTAAGGCAAAAGTGAAGACTGTACGCAGTGAAATCAGATCAGGTGCTTTGGGTGATCCTTTGCTGGAGCGGGTAGAGCTTGTGAAGGGGCTCCATGACTGTTTGACCGACGACCTTGTCGGCGGGGGGAGCCGCTTTTCGGCAAATAACAAGATTGGTGCGTTGAGGAAGTTTTTTCAGTGGGTGGATCAGTGCGAGCGTCCGTTGCGCATTGATACGGTCGCGGAAGCATACTTGGGGTGGGCTGAGCATCTTCTACAGCGTCACCGCGTGGAAGGATATCTAACCGCCGGATCGTTATACGACACGGCAAGTTTAACCGCGACAATGCTCGACCGAGTTCTGGGTCGAAGCTCGACGCTTCTCTACAGCACCCGAATTCGCAAACCAAGAGGCAACGGAAGGGCAGGTAATGGGAGCACTGGTAAGCAAAGCTTAGAAGAGAGCTTTTCATTCGGGCAGTTCATTGCCGACGTCTGTATGGCCCTTACCTATGAAGCCGTGACGGGGCCACTTCCCATCCAAGTGGAATTGCGGTCGGGTTCGACGCTACCTCTCTGGTGCGGCCTGCGCGATACAGAGAAGGAAGCGTCACGACGGATTCGACCTCAAACCAAATTCCAGATTGCGGACATCCTTCGAAACCGCGAACTTCGGAATTCTGACGTTTCAATCGAGACTCGATACCCGGCAGTGAATCTGCGAATCGAAGCCGAGCTGCTTATGTTCATCGCACAAACCGGCATGAATTTGTCGCAGGCGCATCAGCTTCGGATCGACCAATACCATTACACGAGTCATTTTGATGGTTACCAAGTGAGGTCTTACAAAAATCGGCGTCAGGGTGAAGTGCTGTTTGACGTTTTCTCAAGCTACAAGCAGTGGTTCGAACGCTACATTGAGTGGCGTAATACGTGGTTTCCAGACGATCTAGAGGGGCTTCTTTTCCCTCTCGTCCGCCTTGGGGGACGTCTCGTTTTAGAAGCTCCTCAGTTCACGGCTATTGCGCGCGTCTGCACCGATTCCGGTGTTCGATTCGTTCGACCTCGTAAGCTTCGGGGTGCGCGTATTAATTGGCTGTTACGTGAGTCGCAACGCCCCGAACTGGTGGCGGAAATCGCACAGCACACCGCTGAAACTTTGATTCGTGTGTACGCCGAGCCCAATCCGCAAATTGCGATGATTGAAATCACTCGATTTCACCGGCAAGCAGATCCCGTCGTTTGCTCACCTGCTCCAGGTACTTGTGTGGCGCCGATACCAGAATCGGTCGTGGATGCTCCGACTAATGCTCCTGATCCCGATTGTATCAACGCTGCGGGTTGCCTTTTCTGCGTCAATCATCGGGATATTGAAAGCGAGGATCACGTCTGGTCTCTGAGTAGTTTGCGAGTGCTCAAGAGCTTGGAGCTAGTTAGATATCGCCCAGCGTGCACGGATAGATCTGACGAGGCTGACCATCCAGCGATGCTTGCGGTCGAGCGTCTGAGTGCGAAGTTACGGTTCTTTCAAGAGAGTAGTGAGGTACGTCGGCTTTGGGTGGAAGAGGCATTCGCACGCATAGCTGAGGAGGACTATCACCCAGCGTGGAACGGATTTATTCGGCTTGCGGAAGTTACAGCGGGGGCCTCCCTATGAATATGCTCACGACGTTAGGGCTTTCTATCGAGTCGCCTCTCGCCGTTCCTGGGGCATCGAATTACCGTCCAGAGAGCTGGCCTCCTGCACCTGATTGGCCGGTCGTAATTGATGCACAGGGCAAAGTAATAAGCCGTTGGGGCGATCCAATTTGGAGGCTTGATCCATGGGCCAAGAAGGCACTGACACTGAATTTTGGTGATGGGCCAGTTAAAAAATCAGCGGCGCCAATTAGCTCAAAGAACGCAAATTTACTTCGAATCATCACTGGCTGGTGGCTATACGGGCCGTACGGTGCTCGTGGCTACAGATCCCTTAAAACGCGGTTCGATCAGATGCGGCGGCTGTTTGTTCTTTGCGAGGAGGCAGGAATACTTGCCAGCGAATTACGCCACTTTCCACGCGTATGCGAACGGATCCCTGCCTTTCTTCATACCTCAAGAAAAACCGAGTTTCTGACGTTAATGCATGAGCTTTACGCGTCCAGGGATGCTGTAGGGTTTACGTTGCTGGACTCAGGCTCCCTAACCCGTCTGGCCGCGCTTTTTCCAACTCACCACACAGCTCAAACACCGTACATCCCTCCACGTATTTGGCGCTATCAAGTTACTAGGCTGCGAGAGTGCCTTGATGACTTCCTATCCCATCGAGAACAGGTTGAAGCTTGTTACCGGTTCTGCTTCGCGGCTTACGAACATAACCAGAGGGTTTCGGAGAGAACGGCGTGCGTAAATGCCCCGCCTTTTTGCGGCTATAACATGCAGTTGTCAGGCACTAAAACGGGGCTTCGTTTTCTCGGCGCGTTTGCGGATACCGCGAAACGCTTCGGCGTCTTTGAGCTACTTGAACGGTGGGTGGGTCGAGGTAGCGACTTGCAAGTAACAGCGCTGACTAGCTATCTGAAACTGGTCACCGGCGCTGGGTTAGCTTACATCCTAAACTTCAGTTTCATGCGGGTTGAGGAAGCATGGAATCTTCGAGCCGGGTGCCTTGACGTCGAGCACGACAAGAGCTTCGGCGACATTTTTTTGTTGCGGGGGCAGACGACAAAAACGCTGTCTGATAGCGACGCCCTGTGGGTCACATCCCCATCTGTGGCGGTCGCCGTGAAGGCGATGGAGGTCATTTCTCTTTTTCGCTCACTACACGCACCTCATGAAGCTGCGAGAGTTCTCGCCGGGCGCTATCTGACCGATTTTTCTTACGAGCCCTGGAGCTCATTGCGCAATAAAGGTAATCACTCACGGAGACCGAGCATTTCGCCATATTCCCAGCTTGTAGGGCAATACGGGAAGCTCTTTGACTTAGAACGTTTGCGTATCACGACTGAGGATTTGAAATTGGCTCGGCTAGCTACCCCTACACTGCCGGAGGAGTATCAAGTAGGCGCTGTCTGGCCGTTGGCCTGGCATCAGTTGCGTAGAACTGGGGCAGTGAACATGCAAGCTTCCGGACTCGTAAGTGATGCTTCGCTTCAGTACCAGCTCAAGCACGTCACTCGAGCGATGAGCCTGTACTACGGTCAAAATCACTCGCGGTTGCGTCTGGAGGAGAAGGCTCGCACCCTGTACGTTCGCACAATGTACGAGACGCTTGGAAGAGAGTTGCAGCAGCTTACGAGTGAGCGTTTTGTCAGTCCCCATGGAGACAAACGAAAGGCTGAAATCGTTCGGCTGATTTCGCCAGAGGATGCGAAGAAGATGATTGG
Source organism: Pseudomonas khorasanensis (assembly GCF_014268505.2). Lineage (GTDB taxonomy): Bacteria > Pseudomonadota > Gammaproteobacteria > Pseudomonadales > Pseudomonadaceae > Aquipseudomonas > Aquipseudomonas khorasanensis. Next base: position 114,344 of record NZ_JABWQP020000006.1, on the reverse strand, counting down.
TTTGGCAAAGAAAGGCGCAGCCGCCTGTCGCCCGATCATTCTTGGCGTTTGTTCGAGTCGCGAGCCTTGTCCGTACGGCGGAATTGACAACATTGCCCATTGCGGCGGCGGTGATTCAGTGGATGCAAAACCTTGCCCTGATGTGCTGTATGACTCAGAACGATTGGACGCGGTAGATGATCTTGAACATGTACTCAAAGAGCGGCTTGTTAATGCTCAGGATGGTAGTCCGCTAATGGAATCGTTGATGGCTCAACAGCGAAGCGTAGAGAGCTTCCGTCGTGTCGTGGGGAGCGCAAATGGACGTTGAACTCCCTGCTCGCCGCAGCGCGGCTGATCAATATCGTGATGCTTTTGAGCGCCTGAAACTCAATAGGCCACAGCTTCTACCGAAGGGGACACCGGTCACTCAGAACAACGTGGCCAAAGAGGCCGGGAGCGATCCGTCGGCGCTTAAGAAAACTCGTTTTCCCAGTCTCATCGCAGAGATAAAAACCTACGTGGAACAACATGCGGAGGAGCGACCTCCTTCGTTGAACAAGGTAAATCTTCTCGCACGCCAGAAAACCCGCGCCCTGCGTGATCGGATTGAGCAGGTTGCCCGGCAGCGCGACCAACTCGCAAGTTTATTGAGCGAAGCGGATGCGAAAATCATTGAACTGTATGACCGTATCGCTGAGCTTGAGAGGCAGTTGCCTGCGTCAAATATAATTTCTATGGATCCGCGCGGGCCGAGAAAGCTTTGAGATCACAGCGCGCGTGCAGCTAGTCGCCTGGGTATAGGGGCTGGTCTATTCCGACCACTCTGCTGCTCAACCTTGATGCGGCGAGCCGGAAAGAGATGAGCGTTCTGCTAGATTGAGGGATCCCAGCTGGCAGCTCCGGGCTAGATGCTTCCTGCCTCCTGGCTGCGATACGGCGATGGAAACAGGCAGCTATCGGCCGATTCTGTTGAAAACAGTCGGCCATGGTTTGCACATCAGAACAATACGCGTCCGAGGTTGAAATCTTTACTTTTGGCAGAGGCTTCCGGACTCGAGTTTCACGTAGCAGCGTTACAAAAAAGGCGTTTTCACCAGTCAATGACCAAGCAGTTTGGGCAGACCGACTGTTTTCAACAGAATCGGCCAAAACCGGACGCTCATCACGAACGTCTGAAGCTCGAAAGCCTGATTGACTGGCCAACACGCACAGCACCTATTAACCCTGCCTTCGCAACCCTTTCTCCAGTTGGTCTCGCCAAAACCCTAGCGCTATAGGGTGGCTTTTCAAACGCCAAGATCAAGAGTAATGTAATACTGACTACATATTAAATAGCTATCTCTACATGAAAAATTGGCTAGCTCTGATTCTTGGCTTACCCACCGCTAATGCCACCGAACGCATGCGGGCTTGGCGCGCTTTGAAAGCTTCAGGTGCGGCGGTATTGCGCGATGGGGCCTATCTGTTGCCTGACACCGGTTTCTGTCGTGAAGTGCTGGCGTCTATCGAGCGGGACATCCTTGCCATCAATGGCACCGCTTACACTCTGCCCGTTGTCGATCCTGACGGTGAGCGCTTTGTCGAGTTGTTCGACCGTAGCGATGACTACGGCAAGCTTGGTGCGGAGATCGAAGAGTGCCGTGGGCAGCTCAATCCTGAAAACGCATTGGCCACCACCAAGCAAATTCGCAAGCTGCGCAAAACCTACGATCAACTGATCAGCATCGATTACTTCCCAGGCAAGCCTAAGCAACAACTGGATTCGGCGTTGCAGGAGCTAGAAACGGCGGTCAGCAGGGCCCTGTCTGCCGATGAGCCCCATAGCCGCGACCAACCAATAACGGCACTCAACCTTGGTGATTATCAGGGGCGTGTCTGGGCAACCCGTAAACGCCCTTGGGTAGACCGTCTGGCATGTGCTTGGCTTATTCGCCGTTTCATTGACCCCAATGCGCAGATTCTCTGGTTAGACAAGCCGCAGGACTGTCCAGTCGGTGCCTTGGGTTTTGATTTCGATGACGCGACCTTCAGCCATGTCGGCAACCGCGTGACGTTCGAAACATTGCAAGCCAGTTTCGAGTTTGAAGAACCCGGCCTAAACCGTATCGCCGCATTGGTGCACTACCTTGATGTCGGCGGTATTCAGCCGGTGGAGGCTGCCGGCATCGAACGTGTACTGGCAGGGCTGCGAGAAACCATTACCGACGACGACCAACTGCTGGCTGCCGCGAGTGCCATCTTCGACGGCCTGCTCGCCGGGTTTGTGAAAGAGGAGCAGCCCAATGAGTAAAGTTATGGCACCAGAGGTTGAAGCGGATCCGTTGAGGCCTGAACAGATTAGTCTGCGTGAGGCGTTCTGGTTCTGGTTGAAGCTCGGGTTCATTAGCTTCGGCGGGCCAGCGGGCCAGATCTCGATCATGCACCAGGAGTTGGTGGAGCGGCGACGCTGGATTTCAGAACGCAGATTTCTGCATGCCCTCAATTACTGCATGTTGTTGCCAGGGCCCGAGGCTCAGCAACTGGCGACTTACATTGGTTGGTTGATGCATCGAACGTGGGGAGGCGTGATCGCCGGCGCGCTGTTTGTGCTGCCCTCACTATTCATCCTGATCGCGCTGTCGTGGATGTACATCGCGTTCGGCGAAGTACCCGTGGTAGCCGGACTCTTCTACGGCATCAAGCCCGCCGTGACGGCCATCGTGGTGCAGGCTGCCCATAGAATCGGCTCTCGGGCACTGAAGAATAATTGGCTGTGGTCGATAGCAGCGGCTTCATTTGCCGCGATCTTTGCATTCAATGTTCCGTTCCCGCTGATCGTCTTAGGGGCAGCATTGATTGGCTATTTCGGCGGGCGCCTAGCACCTGAGAAGTTCAGAGCCGGTGGCCATAGCGCCGCCAAAAAATCCTTCGGCCCGGCCTTAATCGATGACGATACGCCGTGCCCTGAACATGCTCGGTTCAACTGGTTGAAATTGGCCTCACTCGCACTGATTGGTGCCGTTCTATGGGCTTTGCCGATGGGTGTTTTGACCGCGCTCTTTGGGTGGGAAGGAACCCTGACCCAGATGAGCTGGTTCTTTACCAAAGCTGCATTGCTGACCTTCGGCGGGGCTTATGCCGTACTGCCGTATGTCTATCAAGGCGCAGTCGGTCACTATGGCTGGCTAACCCCGACACAGATGATCGACGGCCTTGCGCTGGGGGAAACCACGCCAGGGCCGCTGATCATGGTGGTGGCTTTCGTCGGCTTCGTCGGGGCCTATGTCTCGCAAGTGTTCGGGGCTGATCAGGTGTTTCTGGCCGGAGCTGTCGCAGCTGCCCTGGTGACCTGGTTCACCTTTTTACCCTCGTTCCTGTTCATCCTTGCGGGTGGCCCTCTGGTTGAGTCGACCCACAACGAACTCAAGTTCACTGCACCGCTTACCGCCATCACCGCCGCCGTAGTTGGGGTGATCCTCAATCTGGCGTGCTTCTTCGGGTATCACGTGCTTTGGCCGAAAGGCTTTAGCGGCAACCTAGACTGGCCCTCTGCATTGATCGCCATCGCAGCGGCAATAGCTTTGTTCCGCTTCAAGCGCGGCGTCATTCAGGTACTGATGGCCTGTGCGCTCGCTGGTCTGGCAGTACATCTGTTGCGCTAGCTATCACGAGCGGATTGAACAGCGTCCGTCAGACACCCAGGCCCCGTCAGATCTGAAGTGACCAGCTCACACCAAAGCCCAGCCTGACGCTGGGCTTTTGCCATTTAATGGCAGTGGTAGTCGTTGGTTTTATGGTTGCGATGGCAACCTTTTGAATCAGTACCGCCGCTGTGCGCTAAGGCAGCAACGGACGTAATCGAAAGTAAAGCGGCGATCAAAATGGCGGACAGTTTCATCAGGGCTTGCTCCTTGCTCATATTTTATATCCGTGAGAGGTCTCACGCCCGGCAGCGTATGGCTAAGTGCCTTCACTGAGCAAGCTACTTCTCCGGAGACTCGATCAAAGGTCGAATGCTTATTTCTTGAGCTATTTCTGGCTCTGGTTTAGGATGAATTCATATCCCCCTAGGGGGGATACAAAATCATCTGAAAACGAGAAACTCGTAGTTCTTTTATCTTCGGGAAATCTCAGTAACAAGATAGGCGCACGCGTTTTTTTTGAGATTTCTCATGCTGAAAATCCTAGCCAACCGAACCTATCGCCATCTTTTCCTGGCTCAAGTGATTGCACTCGTAGGGACTGGCCTTGCCACCGTCGCGCTCGGTTTACTGGCGTTCGATCTAGCAGGCGCCCAAGCAGGTGCCGTTCTCGGCACGGCGTTGGCGATCAAAATGACGGCCTACATTGGCGTTGCGCCCATTGCAGCGGCTTTTGCAGAGCGCCTGCCTCGCCGAGCCATGCTGGTCTCTCTGGATCTGGTGCGGGCCGTGGTCGCGCTGGCTCTCCCGTTTGTGACCGAGGTTTGGCAAATCTACGTGCTGATTTTCGTCCTTCAGTCCGCATCGGCAGCGTTCACTCCAACGTTCCAAGCGACCATTCCAGACATCCTGCCGGATGAAGACGATTACACCCGTGCCTTGTCGCTATCGCGTCTGGCTTACGATCTCGAAAGTGTCGCGAGCCCTATGCTCGCTGCCGCGCTCCTGACGGTGATCAGCTTCCACAACCTTTTTGCCGGCACGGTCATCGGCTTCCTCGCTTCTGCCGCCCTAGTCGCCACGGTGTTGTTGCCAAAGGCTAAGCAAGTACCACGACGCAGCATCTATGAACGAACTACCCGTGGCATGCGCATATTCCTAGCGACGCCCCGCCTGCGAGGGCTGCTGGCTCTCAACCTGACGGTAGCGGCTGCCAGTGCCATGGTCATCGTCAACACCGTGGTGCTGGTTCAGTCGCGCTTCGCTCTGCCGCAAAGCTCTACGGCATTGGCGCTGGCTGCGTTTGGGGGTGGTTCCATGGTCGCAGCCCTGGTCTTGCCTCGGCTGTTGAAAAACATCAAAGACCGAACGGCCATGTTATTTGGCGGAGGAATACTGGTCGCAGGCTTGGCCGTCGGCATCAACCTGACCACCTACAACTTCCTGTTGCCGCTGTGGATGGTGCTCGGGGTGGGCTATTCGCTGGCCCAGACTCCGAGCGGTCGCCTGTTGCGCCGCTCGGCACATGCCGAAGATCGCCCGGCGTTGTTTGCCGCCCAATTTGCGCTGTCCCATGCTTGCTGGTTGATTACTTATCCACTGGCGGGATGGCTGGGAGCCAACATCAGCCTCACGGCGTCGTTTGTTGGCCTTGCAGTGGTGGCAGGCAGTGCATTACTGGTCAGTATCGTGATCTGGCGACCAGTTCATGACCAGGAGTCGATCAAACACACCCATGAGAATCTGCCGGGCGATCACGCGCACATCGACGGCCAGGACGGTGTGGATCACGAACATCCATACGTGATCGATGATCAGCATCGCCGATGGCCCAACAGATGATCGTGAGCTCCTAAGACTTGCTAAAGCTGGTGACCGGTATTCAGACCAGCAACCGTAGCGCTTGCAAAGCTGCAAGGTGGCCCGGATAAAACCAATATCCCCATTGCCGCACCGGCCAGACATTGAAGGTGAAGGTCTGACGCAGTAGCCAGAGTCCGATCAGCGGCGCCGCGAACGCCGAGCTCAAAGCCACCAATGAATAGACTTCCAAGTCCAGCGCCTTGGTTACGATGCTACTTCGCGTATTGCTCATCAAGCATAGAGCCGCAGGCAGCAGCCAAAGAACACCGGGGCCTTTAATTGCCATTAAGACAGCCGCTGGAACAAGCGCACCGTAGAAGCCGTACATCAGTGGATCATCCAGCACGTAGGCAATTGCGGAGGCCATCAACGCCATAGCACTGCTCAACAGGGTGCGATGTTGCCATCCCCAGGCAATCACCAGTCCCAATGCCAGCGTCACCAACACGTTGAATGATCCCGAAGAACTGATGTGGCGATACGGTACTTCTGAAATGGCAGCGAACACCAGCATCAAGGCAAGGTATCGACCGTTCGCCGCCGTCAGCAACTCACCCTGTTTGGAGCGCGCCACGTTGGCCGCAATAGCGACACAGAACAACGGAAAAGAAAGTCTTCCCGGAATGAACAGGTTGCTCATCTCCGGCCACACCAACCGCAGGTGATCGATAACCATGGTCAACATCGCTAGCCACTTGATCAGATCCAAGCTACTGCTTCGGCTCTTGAGTAGGGAAAGCGGGACAGTAGGTATCGTCATGCCCACCCCAGCGTGACGGCGGTCAGCACGAGATAACGCGCGCCCTTGGCCAGGGTGACAATCAGCAGGAAACTCCAAAGTGGCTCGCGCATAACTCCGGCGACGACTGTCAGCGGGTCGCCAATGATTGGCACCCAGCTCAACAACAGTGACCAGCGCCCGTAGCGCAGATAGGACTGCTGGGCTTTTTCTAACTTGCTCTCGCTCACGGGGAACCAGCGCTTGTGGCGGAATCGCTCAACGGAACGGCCCAGAAGCCAGTTCAGTGCGGAGCCAAGCACGTTGCCAACAGTGGCTACCGCCAATAGCGTAGAAACGACGTACCGGTCGGAGAGCAACATCCCGACCAGCACGGCTTCAGACTGCATTGGCAATAACGTGGCGGCACCGAATGCCGCCACGAACAGACCAATGTAGCTCGTGAGTTCAAACACGAAAGACTTGCCTCACGCGTTCAGGCCGATCCAGCCATGGAAGCCCACGTACAGACCAACACCAATGATCAGCACGCTGGACAGGTACGGCGCTCGACGAGCCACGGTGCCCAGCCAAGGCCAACGGTTGGAGGCCTGCTTAGCACCAATTGCCGCAGCAGCACCGACAGTGACCAAGGTGAGCGCCAATCCGATGCTGAAACACAGGACAAGCATGCCTCCCAGCGCGACTTCTTTAACCTGAAGACATAGCAACAGAACGGTGATGGCAGCCGGACAAGGAATCAGACCACCAGTCAAACCGAACATGACGATTTGGCCCGTGGTGACCTCGCGATTGGTGAAGCGCTTGCGGATATCGTTGGCATGCGCACGTTCATGCGCATCCTGATAGCCATCAATCGACAGTTCCAGACCTTCCAGTTCGGAGCGCGCATGCCCGTGATCATGTTCCTGGTATGCCAGATCGTAATCATGGGAGTGGCCCGCATGGCCCAGACTCAAGCGAGCACTGAACTCGTGTGGTTCCGGAATATCGACCATCGACTCCAGAAAGCCGTCGCGCTCAACGAAAGAGAACGATTGGGTGCTACCGTCCGGACGCGTCGTCATCAGGCGAACATCTGAGGCTGACCAGGCGTGCCCGGTCAGTGTCTTCAGGCGCCAGTGCGGTGGCATGCCTTCTTCGAAAATCGACAGTTCGACACGGCCATGACCAGTATCGATTCGATGGGTCTCATCATGATGACCATGGTCGTGCTCGCCGTGGTGATGATCATCACCTTGCTCGAACTTGAACATCTGCTCACCGCGCCAGGTACGCCAGAGCATCCACAGCGCAATCACGATGATCAGCGCAGATGAGGCAAGCTGGAAATACGGCTCAGTGGTTTGCGCATCCAGGCCTTTGCCCAGGTACATGCCGCCGATGGCGACCAACCACACCACTGCGGTATGCGACAGCGTCGCGGCCAAGCCCAAGAAAACAGCCTGTTTGACCGAGCCACGGATGGCCACGATGAAGGCCGCCATCATGGTTTTGGAATGTCCCGGCTCCAGGCCATGCAAGGCGCCGAGCAGGATCGCGCTCGGGAAATACAGCCATGCGTGAGCCCCGCCTTGTTGCAGCAGTTCAGCGAAATTGGGCATGTCAGACCTAGAGGTACTTGGTGATTTGCTTGAAAGCTTCCAGTGGTGCGCGCTCCCCATTGCCGAGCGCCGAGACGGTGTCTTCCAAGCAGTGATCAATGTGATCCTGGATGAGCGTACGTTTGGCTTGGCACACCGCCTTTTCGACAGCATGCAGCTGCTGAGCGATGTCCACGCACTGACGCCCCTCTTCGATCATGGTGATGATGCCGCGTAAATGGCCATCCGCCCTTTTGAGACGCTTGATGATCGCTTCGTGACTTTGGTGGGTGTGGGGATGGTTGTGTTCGTGCTCACTCATGACTTGAGCCTCAGGCCTCAATGAATTACGCTGGCATCATATCCCCCCCATGGGGATGCGGTCAAACGTATCAAATCCCTACAAAACGAGTTGAATCCCGAACGCTATGTTCAGCAAAACACTGACATCGACGGTGGTAGTCACGCTTGTTCTCGCCATGTTTGTGGCCTGGGCCGGGCATACCTATTCGTTATCAGTGACGTCGAAACAGCCAGCCTGGGAGATCGCACAAGATGCCCATCACTCCCACGGCGAAGAGGCTTCATCCAGCTACTCAAGTCTTTCAGATCACTATCACTCGCCATTGACCCCTGATCACCAGCACGAAACACCGCAACTCACAGCCGCGTTGATGCTGGCGACATCCCCGATGCTATCCATCCGGGTCGATGCGCTTCGACACTCTGTTCCCCTGCCGCCGATATTCTTGATCGAGCGTCCACCCCGTCCTTCGTTCGCATCTTGACCTTGGCCGCACTGCGGCCTTCGATCTCTGCAACGTAGGATTGATCTATGCATTCGTACTCGATGAGCGGCGTCGGCGCGGTTACTGCGCCTTCGCACCGCCCCGTTTTGCTGTTGTTTTTACTTGTCGCTGCACTTTTCCTCGGAATGCCCGAGGCGATGGCTCACGCTGTTGCGGAAGGCGACAAGGGCTTCATTCAGGAAAGCTCCGGCGTCATGTTGCTGCCCTTCATCTACATGGGCGCCAAGCACATGATGACGGGCTACGACCACCTGCTGTTTTTGTTCGGGGTGATCTTCTTCCTCTACCGCCTGAAGGATGTTGGGCTTTACGTCACGCTATTCGCCGTGGGCCATTCGGTCACGCTGCTGCTCGGCGTGCTGACTGAGGTCAGCATCAGCTCTTACATCATCGACGCCATCATCGGTTTCTCGGTGGTGTACAAAGCGCTCGATAACCTGGGCGCGTTCCAGCGCTGGTTCGGTTTCCAACCCAACACCAAGGTGGCCACGCTGATCTTCGGTTTGCTCCATGGTTTTGGTCTGGCAACGAAGATCCAGGAATACGAAATCTCGCCTGATGGCCTGATTCCGAACCTGATCGCCTTCAACGTAGGCGTTGAGATCGGCCAATTGCTGGCACTTAGCGCGATTCTCATTTTGATGGGGTATTGGCGGCGCACCGGCAGTTTCTGGCGCCATGCCTATACCGCCAACGTCGCCATGATGAGTGCCGGTTTCCTCCTGATGGGTTACCAGATCACCGGCCTGTTTGTCTCCGCGTAAGGAATTCTGACCATGTTCAATACTCCGCTTCCAACTGTTAATGAATTGCCAAGCACTCGCAAACTGGTGCGCTCCACTGTCATTGCCCTGCTGACTGCGGTCGGCCTGCTGGTGACAGTGGTTATGCCTTCGGAATATGCCGTCGATCCAACGGGTGTGGGCCGAGCACTGGGACTGACCCAAATGGGCGAATTGAAGATCATCCTTGCTCAGGAAGCTTTGGCGGATGCCGCGCCACCGCAAGCTCCAGCTCCAGCTCCGCAGGTTGCGCAAGTCCAGCCTATTGCGAAACCTGTTGCTCAGCCGACGCCCACACCCACTTCAGCTTTGAAGACTAATCAAATGAGCGTCACGCTCAAGCCAGGTGAAGGGACGGAAATAAAGCTCGAAGTCTTGAAAGGCAAGTCTGTTAGCTACGAATGGACTGCGGTTGGTGGGCCTGTGAACTTCGATACCCATGGCGAGCCCTACAACGGTGAGAAGGGTTACTTCCATAGCTACAGCAAGGGCAAGCAGGTCAAAAGTGACAAGGGTGAATTTACCGCCATTTTTGATGGCACCCATGGTTGGTTTTGGCGTAATCGCAGCAACAATGACGTGACCATTGCACTTAAAACCAACGGCGATTACTTGAGCGTCAAACAGTAATTCAAAACAGCAATTGCTGTTCTGCTGCCGAAAATCCAGCGTTCAGCCTGACTACAGATCATTTGTTTAAACCTATTTTATGAAGAGTCTTCCCATGAAAACCCCAACTACTCTGATTCGTTCGATGCTTCTGATCTGCTTCCTAGGACTGATGACGGCATGCGGCGGTGGCGAGAAAGGCGCAACCTCCGAGAGCGCCGAGCACGGCCATTCACACGAGTAACACCCCAAAAAAAACAAGGCCGTGATTGCGGCCTTGTTTTTGTTTAGTGAATCGCCCTCAAATTCGCTGTCTCCACCGTCATTGGGTCGATTGCTGCCCGTAATTTACAGCTGCTACGGGGTAAGGATGTCCAGATAGCGCCTCCAGCACAGTGCTCATGCTTTCACCGGCGACCTATTTGTGCCATCACAGCCAGAAGCAAGCGGGCGAGTGATGAATGTTTGGATGAGATAAATGCCAAGTGGGGAAGAGGTACATTGCGGACTGCCAGCACCCCCTGTATGACCTTAATGGGGTATGAGGAGAGAGCTTAAGAGTCCCAGTTATACAACCAGATTGGATGAGCTTCGGACTTTTGAATCGGGCTCATCTTGATCACGCTAGCTTTCATCGCCACAAAATTCGCGTATTTGCCATGGACACCACCTGATGCATTTCCGTGAAAAGTGCGTGTGGTCTATGGACATCGGATACCTAATTCAAACCTGACAAATATTCATCCAAATCGATGTCCATGGGTTGACATCTTTCCTTTACATCGACGAAGCCTTCGTCGACCTTACCGGCATTAATGGCCTAGACGCCCTCGGCCGCAAGATCCGCAGCCAGGTGCTGCGCTGCACGGGCATCCCGGTCGGTGTCGGCATCGCTCACACCAAAACTTTAGCCAAGCTGGCCAACCACACTGCCAAGCGCCTGCAGGCGCAAACCGGTGGCGTCGTGAACATCTGCGACCCAATCAAGCGCGACTGGGTACTGCGTAATACGGACGTAGCGGAGGTGTGGGGAGTAGGCCGGCGCATGAAAATGCATTTGGATGGCATGGGTATCAAAAACGCCATGGATCTGGCCAAGGCCGACCCGTGGACGTTAAGAAAAAACTTCAGCATTGTGATCGAGAAAACTGCTCGGGAGTTGGCTGGCACGCCGTGCCTGGAGCTGGACGAGCCGGATCCGCCAAAGCAGGAGATCTGCTGCAGCCGGATGTTCGGCAAAAGGCTGAAGGAGCTGCCGCCGATCAAGGAGGCCGTGGCAACCTACATGATGCGGGCATCGGAGAAACTCCGGGCACAGAAGTCGCTGTGCAAGAAGATTCGAGTCAGCATACGCACCGGCATGTTCAATCCCGATGAGGCTAAATACGCAAACGGTGTCGTGGTCGATCTACCTTATCCAACGGATGATGTTCGGCTGCTAACGGCGGCAGCCGTCGACGCACTTGATCGCGTGTTCCGTCCTGGCTTCAGTTACAGCAAGGCGGAAGTCCTATTGTTGAGTCTATGCCAGCCGGGTGAATACACGGACGATCTGTTTGCCATTTCACAACCCACTGAGGCGACGAGGGTGATGGCGGTACTGGACAAAATCAATGAGAGATGGGGGAGGGGGACGCTCCGGTCCGCAAGTGTGCCGAGCAATCCAGACTGGGGCATGCGGCGGGAGATGATGAGTCAAAGCTATACGACACGCTTGGATCAACTTTGGACAGTGAGCTGCCGGTGAGTTGTGAGGGCAAAGCCCCACTGCGCTTTGCCGATCACAGCACAACAGCCAACTACTCGATCTTCATCAATATGAACTTGTTATTTGGCTTACAGGCAGTCGTCGATTTCTGCAGCGAGGCTGTCCATGGCGAGTAAGTTACGGGACCTGGTATGACCAGAACCTTGTCGCCTCAAGAGGTTCATAGCGTTATCACGTTTTTCACTTTGCTCCTCTTCGAAAGTAGAAAAGGAAGCTAGGCTTCGAATGATACGTTGTAGATTTTTGAAAGAGGTTTCCGAAAAATTATCCGGCCATATAAGGTTCCGCGTTTCCGAGTCGTGCTTGGTTGTAGTATTTCTACTTAACTTAAGGGATTGTGTTATTTGGTGAAGAGCTAGAATTGCTTCAGTAAGCTTTTTATTATCAGATGCATCATCGTACAAGATTGCCACGAAGTCCCACATATTGTTTTTTAGGTCTGTAAGGAACTTGTTGGGGAAAAGATTAAGGTCGTGATGGCCGTGGGCTCTGAAGCTTACTCTTCGATAGCTGTTTTTTGGGAATATGCTCTTGTAGAGGTAAAGTGGGTCGGTAAATTTGCAATCACAAACCCCTTCTAGCTTTTCAAGGAATTCAGTGAATTCTTCTTTGTGCTTTATGTAGTTATTGAATTTGTTCTGTTTTAAGGTTTCGTCGAGCTGGTTTTGTGAGGCCTTAATTTGTAAGGATGTTTCCTCTGAGCGATGGACTGCTGCAGCAATCGCGCTCAGGGGGATCCCAAGCCCCATAATTGACAGCGGATACTTATACAGATTGAAAAAATTGTTTATACAATCGGATGTGAAACAGATCGAATAATTGGAGTTGAAATAAGCTATCACTGTGAGCAAGCAAGAGCCAATTGCTAAAGGGGTAAACAGCGCTGCTTGGAAAATTCGCGATTCAGATAATTTCTTATGGGTATTCATCCTAATGATGCTGCCTAATGCGAAGGGTGGCTTTAAGCTACTACGAGTTCAAGGGAAACGCTACTAGGAGCAGGAAAGAGAGAGCCACTGCTGGAAATTTAGCTTTATAACGTCAGGTTTATTTGGCCCTTGGATTGGTGGTGTGAACTTGCCTGTACCTTTTGGCTCGCCTGGTGCGGTAGTGCCTGGTGATACTGATGTGGGGTGAAGTGAATGGTGCCTTAGCGAACCTTGACGATAATATCGGTGCCGTGCGATTAGGGGGTGCGGAGGTGGCACCGCAAGCGTCGAGCCGTTGTCAGTCTCCATCCCGTTGGTTGAACAATGATCTGTAGAGATTAGGGGGCAAGATGGTATCTGGTGAAGTGCAGATGCAAGCGGTACCTGACCGCATGCCGAATAAGCAATGTTGGATGCTGTTCAAGGTGGCTAATTTAGATCGACTACATGCGCTGCAGCGTGGTCTGCTTTACATGAACAGCGTCGACTTTTTCGCGAAGCTTGAAGGTGAAGCCGGCGCTGCACTTCGAAGGGACGAGCTTGAGAATGTGTACCTTAAGCTCAGCTCTGGCATGAGGGATGGGGTTGTCAGCGAGCTCGCACTTCAGGTTGAAGGTCACGACGAAATCGTATTGAACCCAGAGACAATCATGACCCTGCATTTGCCTCGACCTGAAACCGTCATGGTGTACTGCCTGGGTTCTGTCTCAGCCGGACATGACGGTCAGATTTGGGGGCTCGAAAATGGAATGCTGCAATTCAGTGAGCGTTTCCGAGAGTTTGGTACCCATGTCCTTCGTATTACGAACCACGTAGAGTTTTCTAGAAGGCTGTCAGAAGCTATTGCAACCCACCCTCACCTCTATAATTCTCCCTTCTTTGAAGGTGGCTACGGCCAGGTCGATTACGTAGATTTCAACGACTACAGCGGCCCGATAGGATTGTTTCGCAAACCGATTGAGTATGCTTGGCAACGAGAATACAGACTATGTCTTGGCGCTGAACCTGAGGCACTAAATGATCGAGGGGCGTTAGAGCTAAATATCGGAGATCTATCAGATATCACTCAGATCACCACCGTAGAGAGTTTCACGTCGAACCCGATAACACTCATTCAAAGGAGCTACAGGATAGTCGACGGTAAGCCTGTGCAAGTTCTTAGTTAGAACTATGATGCAGACCGGTTTCATGTAAATAAAGAGCGTAAATAAGCCACATAAACAATAAAAAAGCGAAGCCAAATCAATGGCTTCGCTTTTAATGTTTAAGGGAAAATTAGGTCATATGGGAGGCCGCTTGAGCCCACTGTACGCCAACGGCGAAGGGAGAAAGCGCCGTTTTTGGTGGGCTAAAGCGGCCTGCAATGGCTCCAGAAGGGGGGCGAATTCCGATACATACCCCGATAATTCAATCGCTCCCCTTTACCCAAAGCTATCAGGCATGTGGAAAAGCAGCTTTCTGCTTGCGACTATGTGGAGTGACTCACCCAGATCAGCAAGGCAAAGGATAGGACAGGAATGGAAAGTGATATGGGAAATAAGAGAAGTCGTAGCTGAGGCGATGTAGCAACAATCCCTAGGCAAGCCGCGAGGTGCTTTAACATTGGTCGGTACCCAAATCAGTAATTGAAGTTGAGTTCCCGGCTGATTCAAAGCTACCCAGAGATCGATCTGGAGAAGATGAAGATCTGCCCAGAATCGCCCTTGTGGGGCTTGGCGGGCTTGCACCTTGGAATGGGTCGATGCTAGTTCCTGAACGTCTGTTCTGCAATAGTGCGGGAAAGTCGGTCGATGGTGAGTGCTCTGCCGCTCAATCAGCGCCCGGCTGTCATGGGGCAAAAATGGGGCAAACCGTACGCCAAACAATGCCACTCAGTGCCAATCATGCATAAATGCATGCGAACCAAATTGGCGTCCTAACCCAGTAAACACGAGGGGCAGAGGCCTAAAAGCTGAATTACTCCAACACAATCGGGGTGTGGGAGGACAGGTCGGAGACGGCTTTATTCATCGGATTGTCAGGCAACTCGTTAAAAGATGTAGGGCAAAAGCGGGGCAACGGCCGGGCTTTTCCGCGATGGGCGCAAGGTTACCATGGGCGCTCTTGCCGACGCAGGCATCGCGTCCGGCGGGTGGTGTTCTCATTGAAAAAAACGGCGTATGCACGATTTATGCAATTCAGCATTTGTATTGAATAAAAACTTCAAGCACTATGCGCGTTATGCAAAAACGCAACGTATCCTCCGTCTTAAGAGCACTGCTCGACCAGCACGGGATCTCCCCCACGGAGCTCCACCGTCGCACAGGCGTGCCTCAATCCACTCTCTCTCGGATCCTCAGCGGGAAGATCGTCGATCCTTCGGATAAACACATCTCGAAGATTGCCGAGTACTTCAACATCAGTACCGATCAGCTACGCGGGCGCGCAGACGTTGCGCCATCGGCTGCTGCCGGGCGTGCTGATGTGCACGCGGAACTCAAGGACATAATGCTGTGGGACGACGACACCCCCGTCGATGATGACGAGGTGTCGGTGCCGTTTCTTCGCGAGGTTGAATTGGCTGCAGGATCAGGAAGATTCGTCATTGAGGAGAGCGAACGCTCCAGCCTGCGCTTCGGCAAGCGTAGCCTGCGCCATAACGGCGTTCAGTTCGACCAGGCCAAGTGCGTGACGGTGCGCGGCAACAGCATGTTGCCGGTGCTGCGCGATGGTGCCACCGTCGGTGTGAATGCTGGCAAATGCGGCATAGGCGACATCATTGATGGCGACCTTTATGCAATCAACCACAATGGCCAATTACGCGTGAAGCAACTTTATCGCCTTCCCACCGGCATCCGCCTGCGAAGCTTCAACCGCGACGAACACCCGGACGAGGACTACAGCTTCCAGGAAATCCAGGAAGAGCAGATCGTCATTCTCGGCCACGTTTTCTGGTGGGGCATGTACGCCCGCTGACCCCCTTCGATCGAACCGAAACCTGCCGCCAGGCAGGTTTTTTTTCGCCTGCAGAAATCCATCCAGCCCTTGTCCTGCGCGGCTTCAATGCATGCGTGCAAAATTAATGCATAAATAAATGCATTAATGCATTGACTGTATATGCATCCATGCATATTCTTGCAACCAAGCCGCTCGACAACGCGGCTGGCAAGACAAGCTCTTTAGTTCCGCAAGAACAGGCAGCGATGAACCGGCCTCAACGGTTCAGAGGGTTGGCAACTGACCCGGGTGTGCAGCGTAAAGCACCAGAAGCAGTTATCCGGCGGGCAGGGACCGCGGTCGGAAAAACAATATGAACGGACTCGTACCGCGCCAGTAGCGCCGAAAAGTCAGCTTCCTTCTTGAACACAGGATTTGAAGGAAGGCGAAGGAGCGCATTACTGAAAAGCCTGGTGTGCAAGCACCGGGCTTTTTGGAATGCCTGCCTGAATAGAATCGTAATTCCACACTCACTCATCACTCACCTCAAGGAGGCGTGACATGACAAACGAGCAACAAGCGTTGGCGGACATGCCCATTTGGCTGGTCATCCTCCTTGCCGTGATTGGTGGGGTATCCGGCGAAATGTGGCGCGCCGACAAGGAAGGCGCGCGCGGCTGGTCGCTGGTGCGGCGCCTGGCACTGCGCTCCGGCGCCTGCATGATTTGCGGTGTGTCGGCGATCATGCTGCTGTATGCCGCTGGATTATCTATCTGGGCCGCCGGCGCGTTTGGTTGCCTGACGGCGATGGCCGGCGCCGATGTAGCAATCGGCCTATATGAACGCTGGGCGGCCAAGCGGATTGGCCTCTGCGACGTGCCGCCGCGCGATTCACCGACCGATCCCTGATTCCAGCAAAGAGAGAAACGCTGAACATGAATGACGAAGATCTGGCCGCAATCAACCGATTGGTTGCGGCGCTGCAAATCCAGTCCGACAGTCAGGTGGCATTGAGTGCCTCCATACGATTGTTGGCGCAAAGCAATCAGGCGCTGGTCGACTTGATCAAGAGCCGAGAACCGGATCCCAACGCACCGCCCTATCTGGACGGTACACCTGCACCCTGACTGAACGCCGCTCGCAACGCCGAGACAGTTCAAGCCCGGTAATACCCCAACCCCCGCATTGCGGGTTTTTTCGTTCATTGGAGAACGCCAGATGTCGATTCTTACCCAAGGTACTCAGATTTTCGCCCTTGTTCCGCCAGCCACAGGCACCGGCCCATACACCGTGCTGGAGATCGAACACGCCACTTCGTTCGATCCGGGTGGTGCTCCAGCAGAACAGATTGAAGACACCAGTCTCAATGCTGAAGAGCGCACCTATAAAAAAGGTCTCCGTACACCCGGTACCGCCAGCCTCGGCCTCAACGCTG
Organism: Pseudomonas khorasanensis; assembly: GCF_014268505.2. GTDB lineage: Bacteria > Pseudomonadota > Gammaproteobacteria > Pseudomonadales > Pseudomonadaceae > Aquipseudomonas > Aquipseudomonas khorasanensis. The sequence goes on along the minus strand of NZ_JABWQP020000006.1, from coordinate 97,309 downwards.
ACCCGACCAACGCCAGCCATATCCGTCTGCATCAATTGTCGGAAGCCGATGGTGATACCGGCATCAAATGGGTTGTGGGCTGGTCGGACGGCAAAGGCGTGGCGCCAAGCGTGAATGCGCAGGGCAATGACTTCGAATTGCCAGCCACCCGTACCTGGTTTGCCTTCGATGGTTACGTGTCGGACTTCCCGTTCAACTTCGCTCTCAATACCGTGGTCACCACCACTGTCACCATTCAGCGTACCGGCGGTTCCGCCTGGATCAAGAAAGCCTGAGAGATGCCATGAACCTCAAACAATTGAAAGCCAAGGGCGGCATTGTCGACAGTCAGCCGATCAAGAAAGAAGTCAGCTGGACGCATCTTGACGGCAAGTCGGGCAAGGAAGTGACCGACACGTTCATTCTGCATATCCGGCGCCAGTCGTTCGGCGTCATCGAGCGTCTGTTCGTCCAGGACGAAAGCGAGCAAAGCCGCAACGCGAATTACATCGCCGCTTCGGTTTCATTGGGGGCGGATGGCACGGAAGCGCTGTCCCATGACGATGCCTACAACCTCGAGCCTTCCCTGGGATTCTTGTTGCTCAATGCAGTCAATGAGGTGAATGGCACGGGTGGTCATTCAACAAAAAACTGACCGCCGCCGATGAGTTCTGGCACGAGTTGGTGCTGAACGGAGTCGGCGGCCGGACGATTGCCGAAGCCAAGGAGCGCATGACCTACCACGAAGCCTTGGCCTGGGGCCGCTATATCGATCGGTATGGTTCGCTACATATTGGCAGGCGGCTGGAGGCGGGGAGCGCGATGGTTGCGCTACAGACCTACCGGTTGGGCGGCGGCCTGGCGGAACTGCTGGACTTCATGCCCCATGAACAGCGTCGGGGGGTGTCCCTCGAACGTGCAATTGAGCAATGGCGGTAGGCAGACAATTACATGACCCGCTTCGGCGGGTTTTTCATAGCCCGGAGAAATGCACATGGCAGTTATTTCCTCAGCAGGGTTGACGCCGAACCTCGACGGCCTTGAACAAGCCTGGACCCAGGCGTCGCGTATTACCGAACAAAAGCTGCGGCAGATGCAAAAGCAGATCGAGGACGCGGCAAAGAAAATTGGCGTGACGTTGCATACCTCAGCCAGTGCGATTGCTCAGGCGAACATTGCGACCTATGTCGATGGTCAAGAGCAAGCCACCAAGCAGATCAACTATTCAGACGATTTTGACAAGTTGCGCAACCAAGGTGCTCTTGCTGCCGCGCAAGTTGCAATGGGTACAAGGGAAAGTGAACGCGCCAAGGCGTTGAGTGAAATCGACCAGAAATATGCGCTGGCCCGCAAGGCGCTGGATACGCCCGCGGCGGGAGGCATTGCGCCCCAGGAAAGTGCTGATTACGGCATGAAGCTCGGTGAGCTGAAAACCGAACACGAGCAGATGACTCTGCAGGTTCAAAGCAACTACGAGGCGATGACCGAAGCACAGGGCAACTGGATCAACGGGGCTACCTCCGCCTGGGATGATTACCTGACAAGTTCCAACAACGTCGCAGCCAAATCCAGGGCAGTGTTCACCAGTGCATTCAACACCATGGGCGATGCAGTTTCGACATTTGCAATGACTGGCAAGTTTTCGTTTTCCGATTTCGCCAAATCGGTGCTCGGTGACATGGCCAAACTGGCTGCACAAACGGCGATGTCCAAAGGTTTGAGTTCGTTGTTCGGGCTGGTGGGAACGGCGGCATCGGCATATTTAACAGGGGGTAGCGCCGCGCCCGGCACAACGACCGGCGATCTGGGCGGCAATAGCTATGTTTTCAACCGTGAGTTGTCGCTAGGGGCGGATTTCAAATACGGCACATTCGCCAAGGGCGGCGCATTCACAAACGGTGTCGCGACCGGGCCAACTCTCGCACCCATGGCCCTGTTCGGTGAAGCCGGACCGGAAGCCATCATGCCGCTCAGCCGTGGCTCCGATGGCTCACTCGGTGTTCAGGTGCAGGGTGGCGCACTGGGCGGTACCAGCAGTCATCAAGTAGTGATTCAGCAAACCATCAATGTCGGTGACGGCTCGGACGGTGGCGCTGTCGGCGACATGAATTCGCAGACTGTTGCCAAAGCCTACGCCGGCGCCGCGAAACAGGGCGCTGCCGAGCAAATTGCCCGCGACCTCAAACCGGGTGGGCAGATCTGGTCCGCCATCAATGGCCGCTGAAATGAGCGGTCGCAACCACTCACGCCCGGAGAAAACATGACCATCGAAACATTTAGCTGGGTCCCGAAGATTGAACCCGTTGGCAATGTCGAGTTTCGCCTGAAGTCCGCGAAGTTTGGCGATGGCTATCAGCAAGTCGCCGCCGACGGCATAAACAACAAATCGCAGTCCTGGCCGCTGGCGTTTGTCGGCGATGAGGCGCGAATCAAAGCCATCGTGCAGTTTCTTGATCGTCACGCCGGCGCCACGCCGTTCTATTGGACTGCGCCGCTGGGTGAGCCAGCCCTCTACCGCTGCAAAGGCTACCAACCGACCCCGATGGGTGCTGGTCTGTTTACGCTTGCGGCTACGTTCGAGCAAGCGTTTCATCCGTAGACCCGTCCAGGCAAGCGGTCATAACTCCAACCCCGCTGCTGCGGGGTTTTCTTTTTACGGAGAGTCAAATGTCCATAAGCGCAGATATTCAATTGCTGGAACCGGGCGCCTGGGTCGAGCTGTTTGAACTTGATGCCACCAGCCTCGGTGCCGAGCTGTACCGTTTCCATGGATATCCACAGCAAGCCTCGATTTTCTGGCAAGGCCTGGAATATTCACCGTGGCCGATACAGGCCGAAGGATTCGAGCTGACGGGGCAGGGCACACAGCCAACCCCATCATTATCGGTGGGCAATGTCGGCGGCTTCATCACCGCGCTGGTGCTGTATTTCGAAGACCTGGTCGGTTCCCGGCTGATTCGTCATAGAACGTTGGGCAAATACCTTGATGGCCAGCCCGAGGCCGATCCGGAAGAAGAACTGCCGCCGGACGTCTGGTACATCGAACGCAAAGTCAGTGAAGACAACGAAGTGGTGAAGTTCGAACTCGCCAGTGCTCTGGATTTCAATGGCGTGCAATTGCCGCGCCGACAAATCGTAGCCAACGTCTGCTGGTGGCTCAGTTGCGGTGGTTACCGAGGTCCTTACTGCGGCTATACCGGTGGCCCTGTGGCGGATGCCAATGACGTGATTGTCAGCGATGCCGCCAAGGACAAATGTGGCGGTCGCCTGAGCAGTTGCAAGTTGCGTTTTGGTGAAAACAATCCGCTGCCGTACGGCTCATTCCCGGCTGCTGGCCTGGTTCGGAGCTGAGCATGAACAAGGCCATCCTGAATGCGATTTCGCGTCACGCCATTGCACAGTATCCCAGCGAGTGCTGCGGTTTGATCATTCGCGACGGGCGCCGAAAACGTTACATGCCATGCCGCAATATCGCCACGACACCCAGCGAGCACTTTCGTCTGGCTCCTCAAGACTATGCGCAAGCTGAAGAGTGCGGTGAGATCTTCGCCGTCGTTCACAGCCATCCGGATTATCCGGCGACTGCCAGTGAGGCGGACCGGGTCTCATGTGAGGTATCGGGATTGCCTTGGCACATTCTCGAAGTCCGCAAGGACGATGAGGGTCAGGTTTACGCAGGTGAACTGGTCACTATCAAACCCATTGGCTATCAGGCCCCCTTGATTGGGCGCGCATTTGCTCATGGTGTGCACGATTGTCTGAGCATCATTCTGGACTATTACCGACGGGAAATGGCCATCGAACTGGGTGACTATCTGCGCGAGGACGGATGGTGGGATAAAGGGGGCAACCTCTATCTGGACAATCTGCCTGCCGCCGGCTTCGAACAAGTCAACCGACCGAAGCAGGGCGATATCGTGCTGATGCAGATTCGCTCACCGGTGCCCAACCATGCAGCCATTTTTCTCGAAGACGGCATGCTGAAGAGTGAGCCGCAGCACTTTCCTTCGCCGGGCACCATTCTCCATCACCTGTATGGTCGGGATAGCAGACGCGACACTTACGGCGGGTACTGGGCAGAGGTGACGGTGAGCTGTTGGCGGCATGGCTCGACAATGTCCTCATCGCCGGGAAACTCCAAACCAAATGATCGAAACCGAACCGCAGGTCTACGCAAGGAGCGATGAGATGCATGAACAAAAACTCAGGACGATTCGCCTCTACGGCACTCTGGGGGCCAACTTTGGCCGTATACACCGTCTAGCTGTAAACAACGCAGCGGAAGCGATCCATGCCTTGTGCGTTCTGATTCCGGGATTCGAGCGTTTTCTTATGGAGTCAAAATATCGGGGAGTGACGTACTCCATCTTTCTTGGGCGCGACAATATCGGCCAGGACAGGCTTAGAGCACCGAGTGGCAAGACGGATATTCGAATTGCCCCTGTGGTTATTGGCAGCAAAAGGGCAGGGTCGTTGCAGACCATTGTCGGAATCGCATTGATCGCGGCGGCAGCGTTTTTCACCGGAGGCATTGCAGGCGTTGCTGCTGGCGGCGCCTGGGGGGCTGTTGGTTCAGTGGGCATATCGATGGTGCTCGGTGGCGTCATGCAGATGCTATCGCCACAAGCCAAAGGCCTCGGCGCCCAGGACAGCCCGGCCAACCGCGCCAGTTACAGCTTCAACGGGCCGGTCAATACCAGCGCTCAAGGTAATCCGGTAGGTCTGCTTTACGGGCAGGCCATTATCGGCAGCGCCGTGATCAGTGCCGGGATTTACGCGCAGGATCAACTCTAACGCGCCTCCCGGTTACCGGCCTCCACCCAACCCGCCCTGTGCGGGTTTTATTTCGCCTGAAGGAAAGCCATGACTGACCTCATTCTCGCTGGCAGCAAAGGCGGCGGGGCCAAGCCGCGCCCCTCCGTAGAGGCTCCAGACAGCCTGCAAAGCACGGCTTATGCTCGTATCCTCGATCTCGTCAGCGAAGGCGAAATCGTCGGTTTGAAAAACGATACTCGCTCGGTGTTTCTGGATGAAACGCCGCTGGGCAATGAAGACGGCAGTCTGAACTTCGACGGTGTGACGCTGGATGTTCGCACCGGTAGCCAGGACCAGGCACACATCCCCGGTTTCCCAGCCGTGGAAAACGAGTCGGTCGCGGCCGTTGAGCTGCGAAGCGACCAACCGTGGACCAAGGCTTTTACCAATCTGCAACTGTCGGCTGTGCGGATTCGCCTGGCGGTGTCGCGCATGGCGCAGACCAATACCAGTAACGGCGACACCAACGGTTACACGGTCAAATACGCGATTGATCTGGCCACCGACGGCGCTGCGTTCGTCGAGGTGCTGGCGTCCGCGTTCAGCGGCAAGACCACCTCTAAATATGAACGCTCGCACCGCATCGATTTGCCGCCCGCCAAAAGCGGCTGGACCTTGCGCGTGCGTAGGCTGACGCCGAATTCCACCAGCGGCACAATTGCCGACACCACCAGTGTTGAATCGAGCACCGAGGTAATCGACGCCAAGTTGCGTTACCCCGGCTCTGCGGTCATCGGTCTGCAGTTCGATGCGTCGCAGTTCCAGTCCATTCCATCGCGTTCGTTCGAATTGCTGGGACGTATCATCCGGGTGCCGAGCAATTATGACCCTCAAAGCCGCGTCTACAGCGGTGTCTGGGATGGCACCTTCAAGTCGGCCTGGACCGATAACCCGGCTTGGATTTATTACGATCTGCTGTTGCACCCGCGCTATGGTCTGGGCCATTTGCTCAATGCCGGTCAGGTCGATAAGTGGGAGCTGTACCGTATTGGTCAGTATTGCGACCAGCCGGTGTCCGACGGCAAGGGCGGTACTGAACCGCGCTTCACCTGTAACCTTTACCTGTCGGTACGCGCCGATGCGCTGAAGGTCTTGCAGGACCTCGCCACCACGTTTCGTGGCATGTCGTATTGGGGCGCGGGTTCGGTCATGGCGGTTGCCGATATCCCGGAAGATCCGGTGTACACCTATTCCAACGCCAACGTCATTGACGGCAAGTTCGTCTACGGCGGGTCGGCGAAGAAGACTCGTTACACCGTAGCGCTGGTCAGCTGGAATGATCCGGCAGATTTCTATCGTCAAAAGGTTCAGTACGTCGACGATGCCGACGGCATCGCGCGTTACGGTGTACAACAAACCGAAATCACGGCTACCGGTTGCACCTCTCAGGCACAGGCCCAGCGAATTGGTAAATGGGCGCTGCTGACTAATCGTCTGGAAACAGAAAGCGTCTCCTTTTCGGTCGGTCTGGACGGTACCTTGACCCGCCCCGGGCAGATAATTCGGGTAGCCGACAACGACCGTGCCGGGCGACGCATTGGTGGACGTCTGCAGGACGCGACGCTCCAGACACTGACTCTGGACGCTCACGTCAGTGCCGAAGCCGGCGACACCGTCACCCTGATCATGCCGACGGGTAAAGCCGTTTCCCGTGTCATCAAATCAGTGAGCATCAGTAATGAGGCTCAGCGCGTGGTTCTTGCTCAACCCTTGAGTGAACTTCCACCGGCGCAGTCGATGTGGGCCATTGATTCATCGTCGTTGGCGACCCAGCAATTTCGCGTGCTGTCGATTGCCGAAGACTTCACCGACAGCGACATCAAGTACAGCATCAGCGCAGTCAAACATGTGCCGAGCAAGTACGGAGCGATCGACAACGGTTCTCGTATCGAGCGCCCCCCTGTCACGGTCATACCGCCAGGCATACAGGCGCCTCCGGCTTCGGTCACGATCAGTAATAACCACTTTGTCGACCAAGGCAGTGCGATCGGTGTGATGACGATCGAATGGGCGCGCCCGGCCAGTGCCATCGCCTACGAGGTCTACTGGCGCAAGAACGACAGCGAATGGGTGTATGCCGGCCGGACCGGCGGGGCATCGATGGAGGTGCGCGGCATCTATGCCGGGCGTTACGTGGCCAAGGTTCGGGCGATCAATGCGCTGGACATCGGCTCGATCTACGCGACGTCAGTCGAGACTCAACTGTCAGGGAAAACCACACCACCGCCGTCGGTGACATTCCTCAAGACGGACAGCCTGCTGTTCGGCATCGGCCTGAAATGGGAGTTTCCCGCGGGTGCCGAAGACACGCAGCGCACCGAAATCTGGTACGGGCCAACGGCAAACCTCGAGGCCGCTACCAAGCTGGCCGACCTGGCCTATCCGCAAAGTGATTACACGATGCAGAGCCTGCTGGCAGGAACGTCGTTTTTCTTCTGGGCAAGGCTGGTTGATCGCACGGGCAATATCGGGCCTTGGTATCCGACAGGCAACGGCGTACTCGGCCAAGCGAGCTCCGAGGCCGGACCGATACTCGACATGCTCGCGGGGAAAATCTCGCAGACCGAACTGGGTAAAGACCTGCTCAGCGACATCGAAAAAATCCCCGGACTGCAGAACCAGATTGATGCCCTTGGCGAAAGCTATGACGCGACGAGAACGTATGCGAAATACGCCATCGTGCGTCAGGGCGATCGGTTGTATCAGGCCAAAGCACTCGTACCCGTTAATCTGCCACCGCCGAACGCCCAGTACTGGGTCGATGTGGGGCAAACGGTCGAGACCGCCACCGGTCTTGTTCAGCAGGTCGGCACCAACACCGCCGATATCAGCAAGATCGACGGCGCGGTAACAGCTCAGGCCGCCGCATTCCAGGCGCTGCGCGCAGCGTCTCGGGACGACAACGGTGAAGGCGAGCTGGCGGATGCGCTCAAAGGCTGGACCAGCACCGCGGCGATCGCCGTCGAAAGCAGCGTCCGAGCGTCCCAGAACGAGGCGACGGCACAGCGTCTTTCAACTGTTGAGGTCACCACTGATCTGAACACGGCGATTGTCACCTCGCTCGAAAAAGCGGTGACGACGACGAACGCCGCGACAGCTTCGAAAATCGACCAGTTGACCGCACAGGTCGGGCAAAACAGCGCAACCGTCAGAGAGACTGCAACAGCATTGGCGGATACCAGCGGTAAGTTGTCGACTCTGTGGTCGGTGAAAATGGACACGACTGCAGGTGGCCAGAGATACGCGGCGTCGTTCGGTCTCGGCCTGCAGGTTGATCCATCCGGTGTTTCATCGCAGTTCGTAGTGCGGGCGGACACCTTTATGTTGTTGAACCTGGCCAAAGGAACACCGACGTCACCGTTCACGGTTTCTGGTAATCAGACCTTCATCAATTCTGCCTTCATCCAGGACGGCACGATCACCAACGCAAAAATTGGCAACGTCATCCAATCCACGGCATTGGCCAACAATGGCACGCCCATCTGGACTCTGGACAAAGGTGGCCGATGGACGGTGGTGGATCAGGCTGGCACGGTACGCGTTGAAATGGGGATGCTCTCAACATGACTTTCGGATTCAGAACGTTCGACGCGCAGGGAAAAATGTCCATTGATGTGACTGATCGAGCACTGAGAGTTATTCATTCGATGCCCGTAAAGTTTGCCGATTCGGGAACTTTTCCTTTGCCTGGTTTTAACTCAAACAATGCAACTGCCTATGTGGTCGGCAACGAGGTCAATAAGCGTCCGGTGTGGGCATTTATGCGCGATGGCTATGTCGAGTGGGGATTCTACGGTTGGTGGAGCAATGCTTACCACACTGCCGGGACGCTCTATGTGGTGGCGAAATCATGAGTAGCTTTGGGCTTCTCGTGCGTAACGCCGGCGGTGCAACAATTATCGATAGCAAATTCCATAATCTCGGAATTTTGCTGGAACAAAACATAGCGGTCAGTACGAGTGCAGTGTATCAATTGGTCTTTCCCTATCCGGTAACCTCGGCGGCACCACCTATTCTGGCCGTCAGGGCATGGAATAATCCTGCGCTGTTCTACGACAGTGTCCAGTACCTTGGTGGGCCGGGAAACTGGACAGGGGCTGTTCTGGCCTTTATCGGCAACGGCGGCCATACATCCCAGACCATTGCCATACGCGTTTACGCCTATAACCTGCGTTCCATCAGTGGTTATGGAATGCGCGTGCGCAATGAACGCGGGGAAGTCGTGTTTGATTCCTTGCTTCGCCCCCCGGTCTTTGAAAGAGAGTTGGGCGGCGCTCCCCAGGATTGGATACTGGTCTCGGGACAACCGATTGCCGGTGCAGCACGCATGGATATCTATCGCCCAGCTTCATGGATTACCAGCTCGAGTATCTATCTGGCCGTCGGTATGGCGCTTGATGTGGAGTTGGGACAAGTGGCAGTCAATGGCGTGACGGTCAATGCGATTACTTATATCCGATGGGGGTTCGCTGCCAATGGCGAACCGAGATTGATGCTCGATTCACGCACTGGCTTCACTACGAATTATCCGGGGATTCCCCAAGCTATCTACTATTCCATGCCGGCCATTCCAATTATCAAAGAATAAGTGTCCCCCGCTTGGTAGGCGGACAACGTATGTCTTTTGTTTGGTCGTGACCGCGCCCTGCAATTTTCTAACATTTCTGGAGTACATATGCCCTGGTATAAAACTGGAACAGTTACTGTCGTCCAGAATTCAACCACCGTCACCGGTAGCGGCACTGCGTTTATTGCCAACAGCCGTATAGGTGATGCTTTTCATGGCCCCGATGGAGGATGGTACGAAGTCATTAATATTGCCAGCGACACGGCACTATCCATTTTGCCGGAATACCGCGGCAGTTCCGCTAGCGGGGCGTATTCACTGGCGCCAATGCAAGGTTACGTCAAGGATTCCGCGGATCAGCTGCGCAGCGTGGTCAATCAGTATGGAGCGAAGCTTGCGGGGCTGGGAGCAACCGCTAATTTCGATGTACTGCCAGTTTCCAGAGGGGGAACCAGTAGCACAACGCCGGTTGCAGCTCGCGCTGCTCTGGAGCTGGGCAGTGCCGCTTCCGCCACAGTTCAAACCACTCCCAGCGATGCAACCGCCGGGCGCGTCATGCAGGTTGGCGCATTTGGGATCGGCGGTGACGCCCCGGTCTACAACGGCAACATCGACGACACGGCGACTGTTCCGGCGGGACGCTGTTTTGTCATTAACACCGCAACCGGCGTGAAACCGGCAGGGTCATCTTACGGTTTGATGGATACCATCAAATACGTCGGTCAGCCGGTTCATCAGGCGTGGCACGAGGTCAGCGGCATCGCCGGCGGTGGCACTTTACGCACCTGGGAGCGAGATCAATACGGTACGGGCGTTTTCGGCCCATGGCGCATGGTTTACCGACAGAACAACATCGTTGGGGTCGTTTCGGGTGCCGGGGCGCCTTCCGGAGCAATCATTGAGCGGGGGGCCAACGCCAATGGTGAATACACCAAGTTTGCCGATGGCACGCTCGTTTGCTGGAAGGTCATGGCTACCAACTCGACGGGTACTTATGGAGTAGGTGCGTTATTCGGCAGCGATGCCTATGCGCCCGGTGCTTATCCCTCAGCCTACGCGTCGATACCTACTGTGACGTCCGCAGCGATTGGCAGGGTAAACGTCGATTGCGTCATGGCCAGTGCCTGGATTCCTCCTTCGATTGCCAACTGGGGCGCCTGGCGCGCTATCGCAACAACGAACGCAGCCTCGGCTGCGCAAATCAATTTGATCGCCATAGGCAGGTGGTATTGATGAACATTGTTCTGTCTCCGCAGCGCAGAGACGACTCTCTGACACTGCACAAGTCGGGTGCGCTGATCACCGTGAACGGCGAAACCTTCGATTTCTCCCAGCTGTCCGACGGCGACACGTTGCCGCAAAGTGCGATTGACTCCGAATGGTTCGTGGGTGATGTTTCCCACGAGCAGGGTCACTTGATCCTTCACCTGTTGCTGCCGATTCCTGCTCATTACAGCCAGGCGCAAGCCTTTCCCGCGAACCTGATCGATATTCCTGACGGTGACGTGGCATTGCCACAGCCGTTGCCGCAAGCGGAGGTTGAGGTATGAATATTGACTGGTCGCAATTGATCACCAAAGCCATGAAAGAGGCAGCGGCTGCCGCAGCACGATTGACCGAAGCTCAAGCACTGCTCAAGACCAGAAACGAATCGGCCGCAATGCAGGTCGAGCGCATTCAGGATCGTATCGAGACCCTCGGTTACGGCATCGATCTGGGCGAGGCGACATCTGACGATGAGGCGGAGCAGCAAGCACTGCTTGCCAACCTGAAACATTGGAAAGCGTACAAGTTCAGCTTGGGCAAAGTGGCCGCACAAGCTGTCTGGCCAGTGGCGCCGGATTGGCCTGTTCAGCCCGCTGTTCCGATCATTGTGGTTGACCCGATCTTGCCGGCTGCCAGTTTGACGTAGCTTTCCCGTACATCCCTGGCCGAGATCGCCATCACACCCCAATGCCGCCAAGTGCGGTTTTTTTTGCTAAAAAACAAGGGATTAACCATGCCATGGCTTAGAGCAGGTACGGTCAATGTCAGCAACAGCTCGCCTGCGGTGAGCGGCGTCAATGTGGATTTCGTGACCAACGTGCGGGTAGGCGATGCCTTCGTCGGCCCGGATGGGCGACAGTATGAAGTCACCAATATTGCCAGTCCGGACATGCTGTCCATTACCCCGACTTACCAAGGGGCAACGGCTAACGATGCAGCGTATTCGATCATGCCGGTGCAGGGATATCCCAAGGCGCTGGCCGATGCGTTCAACAATCTGAATGTTCAGTACGGGTCGAAACTGGCTGCGCTAGGTCCTACGGGAAATTTTGATGTCTTACCCATGAGCAGAGGCGGAACCGGCTCGACGGATGCCGCCTCGGCTCGACTTGCGCTGGGGCTCGGCGCTGTGGCCACGGACGCTCTCGTACCGGTAGCACGAGGTGGCACGGGCGGAACTACCCCGGCGACTGCTCGATCGGGCCTCGGACTGGGAAGTGCGGCCATCGCCGCGGTGGTCGGAACGGTCAGCCAGGATAAAGGCATTCCGACAGGTGCAGTCATTGAACGTGGCGCGAATGCCAATGGTGAGTACGTCAAGTTCGCCGACGGTACGCTGATTTGCACGCTCTACGGGCGAGGTGGCATTGCGTTCAACAACCCGTCCAATATGGGCTTTAACTGGACGTATCCGATACCGTTCGTGGCGCCGGGATTTGTGATCGGGAACCTGGTTGGCGTACTGGGCGTGGCAAGACAGGTGACCAGCGTCGGCGCCTACAGCCGGGGCCTCGGTTTCGCCAGCATCTGTGCATTCAGCCTTGGACAGTTCGTGCAAGGCGACGAGCAAATGGTCTCTTTTGACTGCTTCGCCATCGGCAGATGGTTCTAAGGAAAACCCTGCCCGACCGCCAACGGCTGAGGCACATCGTTAATCCGGGTTAAGTGCAGGCGCGGACCTGTGACGGCCCCACTCGGTACCTCCTCATGAAAATGACTCCTCTGGTCACGCAACTGCGTGCTCAGTGCCCAACCCTGGTCGATCGAATCGCTGTGGGTGTCGATCTGGCATTGCTGCAAGGCAACCCGAATCTGCCGACACCCTCGGCCCATGTGCTGCCACTGGCCGACGTGGCCAGTGGCAGCACCGCGCAAAACCTCATCACCCAACCGATCCGTGACCGCTTCGAAATCGTCCTCGTGCTTGACGCCACCGACGCCACAAAAGCGCTGGATCTGTTGCACGACCTGCGCGCGGAGCTTTGGCGCGCACTGGTCGGTTTCAAACTGGATGCCGAGTACAGCGCGATTGCCTATGACGGCGGCGAACTGGTTTCGATCAATAGCAGCCGCGCCTTTTACCGGCTTCGCTTTTTTGCCGAGTTCCAGCTTGGCCGCAATCTGCCCGATCAGCCTGCGGAGAGTTGGCACGAGCGCGAACTGGACGGTTTGTCGTCCTTTGCCGGGGCCACCGTGCGGGTCGATGCGATCGACCCCGCCGACCCCAACCTGAAACGCCCGGGCCCTGATGGGCGCGTGGAAATGACTTTCTCTGGAGACGTAACCCCATGAGCAATCGCATCACCGTATTGCCGGCCGCCGGCCGTGTCGTACCTGACCCGGAGGCGGGCGATCTGCTGCCCGTCGAAGGCCGTGAAGTGCTGGACAGCGCCTGGTGGCGCCGGCGTCTGGCCGACGGCGATATCACCATTAAAACCGCGAAAGCGGCTAAACCACAGGGAGCCAAATAATGGCGATCGGATTCAGCAACATCCCCGCGGACATTCGTGTACCGCTGTTCTATGCCGAGATGGACAACTCGGCCGCCAATAGCGCGACCTCGGCGATGCGCCGTCTGATCGTCGCTCAGGTCAACGACAACATCGCCCCGAGCGAAGTCGGCAAACTGGTGCTGGTGTCCAGTGTTGCGCTGGCCAAGAGCATCGGCGGCCAAGGCTCGATGCTCGCATCCATGTACGAAACCTTCCGCAAGGCTGACCCGATCGGCGAAATCTGGTGCCTGCCGCTGCACAACGCTGAGGGCGCGATTGCCAAGGGCGTATTGACCCTGACCGGTACCGCGACTCAGGCGGGCATGCTTAACCTGTACGTTGGCGGCGTACGTGTGCAGGCTACCGTGGTAAACGGGGCCACCGCTGCACAAGCGGCCACTGCATTGGCGCAGAAAATCAACGCCACCGCGGATCTGCCGGTCAGCGCTGCCGCTGCCGAAGGTGTAGTCACCCTCACTGCCAAGTGGACTGGCGACAGCGGTAATGACATCAGCCTGCAATTCAATCGCCTGGGCAAGAGCAACGGCGAAGAAACCCCGGCCGGCCTGACCACCGCCGTGACCGCCATGACTGGCGGCGTCGGTGTGCCGGATCAGATGGCTGCCGTCGCGGCACTGGGCGATGAGCCGTTCGAATTTATCGCGCTGCCATGGTCCGACCAGTCGACGCTCAATACCTGGCAAGCGGTGATGGATGACAGCACCGGTCGCTGGTCGTGGGCCAAGCAACTGTTCGGTCACATCTACAGCGCCAAGCGCGGCACTGTCGGCACACTCGTTGCCGCAGGCCAGGCCCGCAATGACCAACACATGACCATTCAGGCAGTGGAACCGGGCGTGCCACAACCGTTCTGGGTGCAAGCTGCCGCACTGGCCGCACGCACCGCCGTGTTCATCTCCGCCGACGCCAGCCGTCCGACCCAAAGCGGCAGCCTGCCGGGTGTCGATCCGGCGCCGGCCAGCGAGCGCTTCACCCTGACCGAGCGTCAGTCGCTGCTCAACTACGGCATCGCCACCGCTTACTACGAAGGCGGTTACGTGCGCATTCAGCGTTCGATTACCACCTACCAGAAAAACGCTTACGGCCAGGCTGACAACTCTTATCTGGACAGCGAAACCATGCACCAGTCGGCGTTCATCGTGCGCCGTCTGCAAAGCGTGATCACCAGCAAATACGGTCGGCACAAACTGGCGTCCGACGGCACCCGTTTCGGCGCCGGCCAGCCGATCGTGACGCCAGCGACCATTCGCGGCGAGCTGATCGCGCAGTACGCCAAGCTCGAACTCGAAGGCCACGTCGAGAACGCCGAGTTGTTCGCCGAGCACCTGATCGTCGAGCGCGACGTGCAGGACCCGAGCCGCGTGAACGTGCTGTTCCCGCCGGATTACATCAACGGTCTGCGCGTGTTCGCACTGCTCAACCAATTCCGCCTGCAGTACGACGACGCGGCCTGATAACCGCGTTCGGCGTCACGCATTCAGCCCACCTCGCGTGGGCTTTTTATTTCAAGGGAGTTACACCATGGGTCAACTGATTGCAGGCACCTGCTACGTCAAGGTCGACGGCGCACAACTGACCATCAATGGCGGCTGCGAAGCCCCGCTGATGGCCGTGAAACGCGAAACTGTCGTGCCCGGCTTCTACAAGGAAACCGACATCGCGCCGTCGTTCAAAGTGACCGCGCTGCACACTGCCGACTTTCCGCTGAAGAAGCTGATCGAAGGCACCGATATCACCGTCACCTGCGAATTCAGCAACGGCAAAGTCTACGTGCTGGCCGGCGCTTACCTGGTCGAAGAGCCCGTTTCCAAAGGCGATGACGCCACCATCGAATTGAAGTTCGAAGGCATCAAGGGGACCTGGCAATGAGCGGCGCCGTGAAGCTTCAGGTTGCGATCGAAGCTCACGGCGAGCCCCTGACCGAACTCGTCCTGCGCCGTCCGACGGTGCAGGAAGTGCGAGCGATCAAGGCGCTGCCGTACAAGATCGACAAGAGCGAAGAAGTCAGCCTCGACATGGACGTGGCGGCGAAATACATCGCCGTGTGCGCCGGCATTCCGCCGTCGTCGGTCAACCAGCTGGACCTGGCTGACCTCAACGCGCTGAGCTGGGCCGTTGCGAGTTTTTTCATGAGTGCGGCGTCGGCGCCATCACCGACCTGATTGCCGTCGCCTATGACCTGGCCTGGTTCTGGAAGGTTGACCCCGAACAGATGATGGCCAGGCCCCTGGACGTGCTCCGCGAATCGCTGGAGCACGCGCAACGGATCAATGCGATGCAGCAGGTGCAGTGATGGCAGACGAAGAAAAGAAAGTGCAGACGCCGGTGCTGATCACGGGCATCGATGAGCTGTCGCCCAAGCTCGGCGCGTTGCGGGCGAAGGTCGAAAGCTTCAGGAAAAACCTCGAACAGACCGGGCTCGGCAAACTCGACATCAGCGGGTTGTTCAAGGGCGGCAGCGTGGTCACGCCGTTCGTGGAGGGGGTCAAATCAGCAGCCGCGTTTCAGGGCAAATTGAGCGAGGTCAGCGACATCGCAAACACCGTGGATTTGCCCGCCGCACCGAAAGTCGCGGCGCAGAACATGAACGTGTTCAGCGCTTCGATGGAGAAAGTTTCCACGGCGGTGAATGCCGCGCTGGTGCCGGCAGTAGGCGCGGTCGTCATCAGCCTGGAGCCCTTGCTCAACGGTGTTGGCAGCCTGCTCGCCGACAACCCTGAGCTGGTGCAGGGCCTGGCGGCCGGGGCTATCGCCTTTTCGGCCATGCAAACCGCTGTGGCAGGTGCTACTCAGGTGTTCGACGTCATGAGCCTGGTGATGAAGGCCAATCCGATCATATTGATTGCCACGGGGATTGCCTTGGCTGCCGGTTTGATCGTGGCGTACTGGAAACCGATTTCAACGTTTTTCAGTGGGCTCTGGCAAAAAATTGCTCCGGTGGTGGTGCCGATGGCGGAGTTCTTCAGGACGATGTTCGGCTACACGCCGCTGGGGCAGTTGATCAGTCATTGGGGGCCGGTCACGGCGTTTTTCGCAACGTTGTGGGACGGCGTCAAAGCCGTTTCTGCGCCGGTGATAGAGTTCTTCGAAGCCTGGTTCAATTATTCACCGCAGGGGGTGATTCTGAACAACTGGGGGCCCTTGGTCGGTTTGTTTTCATCGATCTGGGATTTGCTCCGAGCAGTGTCGGTACCTGTCCAGACCTTCCTCAGGCAGTTTTTCGACTGGTCACCGCTTGAGGTGATCCAGGCGATCTGGGGCGGCGTGGTCAGTGTGTTCACGTCAATCTGGGATTACATCAAGCTGCCTTTTTTGGCGACGTACGCGGTCATCCGCGAACAGTTGGGCTGGTCGCCGCTGGAAAAAATCATCGAAAACTGGGCCCCTGTCACGGCGTGGATCGAGAAGTGGGCGCAGAAGTTTCAGGATGCAATCGCGCCGATCAAGGCGTTTTTCGATAGCGGCTTCGGTGAGCTGATCGCCGATGCCAAAGCCCGGGTTGATGTGTTTACCCAGGCGCAGCTTAAAACCAATGCCGAAGGTAACGGCGAGCTGGCACCGGTTTTTTTCACGAGCAGCAGCGCGAATTCATCCAGCACGGTTTCGACGTCCGAAACGCTGCCGGGCAAACCGCCCATTCAGAGCGGCTCACTGTCGCAAACCTCTAACACCCTGATCCAGCAAAGCGCGGCCAACAACCGTACGCAACTCGAAGGCGGCCTGACCGTGCGCTTTGAAAATGCGCCGCCGGGGCTGCGCACCGACCAACCACAAACCAATCAACCGGGCCTGGCGCTGTCGTCGCGCATCGGTTATCGCTCGCTGTCGGCAGGAGGTTCCAATGAATTGGCGTGACCGCTTGTTGCCGGCATCCTTTCGCGGTGTCGGCTTCTGGATCGACCAGGCGAAAACCCCGGTCGGTCGCAAAGGTCAGTTGCACGAATATCCGCAACGAGACCTGCCGTACTTCGAGGACCTCGGCCAGCAGGCCAGGATCCACGAGATCACCGCATTCATCGTCGGCGCCAACTGCCTGGAGCAACGCGACAAGCTGCTCAAGGCGCTGGAGGCGGGCAATGGCGAGCTGGTGCATCCGTGGCTCGGACGCCTGCAAGTCAAGGTCGGCGAATGCGACATGACTCATAGCCGCCAGGACGGCGGGCTGGTGACGTTCGCGCTTAAGTTCTATCCCGATCAGCCTCTGCCGTTTCCGACGGCGACGGTCAGCACGCAGAAAGTGCTGCTGGCCAAAGCCGACGGTCTACTGGGCTCGGCGGTGGCGCGGTTCGAACAGGCGATGACTTTGATCAAGGCAGCGCGGATCGGCATCGCCAATTTACGCAACAGCCTCACCGGGGTTTATGAGGTGATCAAGGAGCAGCTTCAACCATTGATCGATCAATACCGACAGATCACCGAACTGGTCAAAGCCGTGAAAGAGTTGCCCAAGGAAGTAGCAGCTGAATTCAAGGGTTTGCTCGGCGATATCAAGGAGCTGAAAGCATTTGCCAAGGAAGGCTACCGTGGCGTGATTGCCGACGTGTCGCAACAGCTCGAAGCGATTCGCAAGGCCGACGCGCCGAAGATCACCACCGGCAAGGACACCAGCGCAGCAGCGCAGGCGATGGCCGATCTGGTGCAGGACACCATGCTCGTCAAAGTCGCGCAATGGGTCGCGTCGATGCCGGTGGCAACCACACCGGTCAAGCTGGCGTCGACGCCGTCGGTGGCACAACAGTCGACGTCGCCGGTCAGCCGTCAGGAAGTGCCCGTCAGCGATGACATGCAAGCCTTGCGCGCAGCGGTGACTGCGGCGATCGATCCGATGCTGGCGAAAGCCGGACCTGTGCACTTTCAGGCAATCAACGATGTGAAGGAAGCGCTGGTGGCTCATCTCAGAGCGGTAGCGTCGTCCGGGGTGCGGCAAGTGAGCAAATCGTTTCAGGAGAGCCTTCCGGCAGTGGTCGTGGCGTACAAACAATTTGGCGACGCCACGCGGGCCGAGGAAGTGACTCAGCGCAACGGGATTACTCATCCCGGTTTTTCGCCCAACGAAGTAAAAGTATCCCGGGAGTGACGCCATGAATGACATGGATAACCACGTCACGCTGACAGTCAACGACATGGAGTACGGCGGCTGGAAAAGCGTCGAGATCAGCGCCGATCTGGAGCGTCAGTTCCGCACCTTCAAGCTCGACATCACCTGGCAATGGCCGGGGCAGACCGTGGATCAAAGGATCAAACCCGGCGACCCCTGCGAAGTGAAAATCGGCAAGGACCTGGTACTGACCGGCTACGTGTTCAAGGCCCCGATTCGCTATGACGGGCGGCAGATCAGCCTGACCATCGAAGGCAGTTCCAGGACCCAGGATCTGGTCGATTGCGCTGCCCGCAACCTGCCCGGTCAATGGCAACAGCAACCATTGCTGAATATCGTCCAGGATTTGGCCAGGGAATATGGGCTGACGGTGGTCAATGAAATTACCGAGACCGCGCGACTGACCAAGCACACGATCGTGCCCGGTGAAACGGTGTTTCAGTCGATCGACCGTTTGCTCTCGCTGTTGCGGGTGTTTTCCACCGATGACGAGCAGGGCAGGCTGGTGCTGGCCAGCCCAGGCAGCGGCGGCCGCGCCAGCGATGCGCTGGAGTTGGGCAAGAATATTCTGTCGGCCAATGCGCCGATGGATTTCAGCCAGGTGTTTTCCGAGTACCGGGTAATCGGCCAGCAAAAAGGCTCGGACGCGAAGAGCGGGGCGGCGGTCAGCGAGGTTGAATCGACGGCAACGGATCTGAGCTTCAAACGCCGCCGTACCACGGTGATCAATGAAGGCACGCAACTGACCTTTGAATTGGCGCAGCAGCGTGCCCAATGGGAAAGCGCCACCCGCATGGGCCGCGCTCAGACCACCACCTATCAAGTGCAGGGCTGGCGGCAAAGCAACGGCGATTTGTGGCGCCATAACACGCTGGTGCGGGTCAAGGATCCGGTACTGGGGTTCGATGGCGACATGCTGATTTCCAAAGTCACCTATTCGCTGTCGGCACAGGGCTCGGTGACCACGTTGCAGGTAGCCCCGCCGCACACCTTCGATGCCAATCCAACACCAGCCAAAAAAACCTGAGCCATACGCCGAACCTGTGGGAGCGAGCCTGCTCGCGAAATCGTCGGCAGCCCTTACATCACAGCGCCTGACCCACCTCCTTCGCGAGCAGGCTCGCTCCCACATTGATCCCATTCGGGCGACTCTTTAAAAGGACACCCCATGAGCCTACTGACACGCCTGCTGGCGCGCGGCACTGTCGTGCTCGCCAATTCGGCATCCAAGCTGCAATCGCTGCAAATGCGCCTCACCGCCGGCGAAGTCAGCGATGACCTCGAACACTTCGAACCCTACGGCTTCACCAGCAACCCGCTGGCAGGCGCCGAAGGGATCGTCACGTTCATTGGCGGTGACCGCTCCCACGCCATCGCCCTGGTCATCGCGGACCGCCGCTATCGCCTGCAGTCGCTGGCCTCCGGCGAAGTGGCGATCTACACCGACGAAGGCGACAGAATTCACTTCAAGCGCGGGCGGATCATCGACATCGAAACCGCCACGCTGAACATCCGCGCGAGCAGCGCGGTGAACTTCGATACACCGGTCATCAATCAGACCGGCAAGATCGTCTCCACCGGAGATCAATTGGCTGGCGGCATCAGCCAGATCAAACACGTGCACGTCGGCGTGCAGGCCGGCAACGGCCAGACCGGTGCGCCGGCAGGAGGCAAATGATGCTTGTCAGCCAGAACCTCCACGCCGCGCTGACCCGCGCCGTGCTTATCAGCCTGTTCACCTGGCGTCGCGCCGCCGATGACGACGCCCTCGATGACGATGAACGTTACGGCTGGTGGGGCGACACCTTTCCCACCGTCGCCGACGATCGCATCGGCTCGCGGTTGTGGCTGCTGCGGCGGGTCAAACTGACCCGACAGACCCAGATGGACGCCGAATTCTATGCCCGCGAAGCCTTGCAATGGCTGCTCGACGACGGCCATTGCAGCGCCATCGACATCATCAGCGAACGCCTCGACGCCCAGCGCCTGAACCTGCGCACGGTCCTGACCCTGGCCGATGGCGAACGTCTGGACATCAACCCCGATAACAGTTGGCAGGTGATCTATGCCGTTTGAAACCCCTTCGCTGCCGGTGCTGATCAAGCGCACCCAAAGCGACCTGGCCGGCGATTCGCTGCGCCAGTCCGATGCGCAAGTGCTGGCCCGTACCCTCGGCGGCGCCGCTTACGGCCTGTACGGTTATCTCGACTGGATTGCCGAACAGATCCTGCCGGACAAGGCCGATGAATCGACCCTTGAACGCATCGCCGCGCTGCGCCTGAATCAGCCGCGCAAACCCGCGCAAGTCGCCACCGGTAACGTCAGTTTTACCGCGACGGCGGGCGCGCTGCTCGACGTCGATACGCTGCTGCAATCCAACGACGGTCGCACCTACAAAGTGACCGCCGCGCGCACCACGATCAACGGCAGCAACAGCACCACTCTCGCAGCCCTTGAAGCCGGAAGTCTGGGCAATGCCGATGCCGGTCTGGCGCTGACGCCGGTGCAACCGATTGCCGGCATCGTCGGCAGCAGTTTCGTGGTGCTGGCGCCGGGGCTGAGCGGTGGCGTGGCGCGCGAAAGCCTGGAGTCGCTGCGCTCACGGGTGATCCGTTCTTATCGGGTCATTCCTCATGGCGGTTCGGCCAGCGATTACGAGACCTGGGCACTGGAAGTGCCGGGCGTGACTCGCGCCTGGTGCCGTGGCGGCTTGCTCGGCCCGGGCACCGTCACGGTGTTCATCATGCGTGACGACGATCCGCAACCGGTGCCCAACGACGAACAACTGGCTCAGGTTCAGGACTACATCGAACCCCTGCGCCCGGTCACCGCCCAAGTGCATGTGCAGCGCCCGGTCCAGGTACCGGTGGTCTATCGCTTCAAGAGCGTCAACCCGGACACCACCGCCGTACGGGCCGCCGTTGAAGCGCAACTGCGCGACCTGCATAACCGCGAGGCGGATCTTGGCGTGCCGCTGCTGATCAGCCACATCCGCGAGGCGATCAGCAGCGCCGGCGGCGAATACGATCACAGCCTCACGGCACCTGCCGCCGACGTACCGGCCGGGAAAAGCGAATTGCTCACGTTTGGAGGTTGCGTATGGGGGGCATAAGAAACGCTGCGCAATATCAGGCGCAGTTGCGTGCCTTGCTGCCCAGCGGGCCGGCATGGGACCCGGAGCGCGTCCCGGAACTGGAAGAAGTGCTGCAAGGCGTCGCCATCGAACTGGCCCGCCTCGATGCCCGCGCCGCCGACCTGCTCAATGAAATGGACCCGGCCGGCGTCAGCGAACTGGTGCCCGACTGGGAAAAAGTCATGGAGCTGCCCGACCCTTGCCTGGGCGCCACGCCACTGTTCGACGACCGCCGCCTTGCAGTACGCCGGCGGCTGCTGGCGGTCGGCAGCCAGGCCGTCGGCTACTACCTCGAAATCGCCAAAAGCCAGGGCTACCCCAACGCGTCCATCACCGAACACGAAGCCCCTCGCATGGGCCGCGCACGCTTCGGCTCGGCGCACTGGGGCACCTGGGAGGCGCAGTTCATGTGGACGCTCAACACCGGTGGCCGCTTGCTGCTGGGTCGACGGTTCGGCGCGAGCTATTGGGGCGAACGTTTCGGCGTAAACCCGGGTTCTGCGCTCGAATGCCTGATCCATCGCAGCGCGCCGGCGCATACCACGGTGCACATCAATTATGACTAGGGAGCAGTGACAGCATGGATTATCCGAAGAGTGTGCCCAGCGCCGGTCTGGTGAACGGAAAATTTGTTGATGAAAACCCGCTGATGGGCACGCCGGGGTCGTTGATTCCGGCGGATTGGGGGAACGGGGTTACTGAAGAAATTCTCAGCGTGATCAAGGCTGCGGACCTTACCCCGGACGAGAAGAAATACGATCAGCTGTTGCAGGCGATTCAGTCTGTAACAGCCAAGGGCTGGAATCTGGATATGGCGCTGCCTTTGGCGGCTCTGCCACTGCCCACGGTTGCCACGCCTGATTCGCGTCTGCCGGTCAGCCCGGCCGCGGCTTCCAGCAGCGGCGGTCGGGTTTCGATTGCGGCAGGCACGTTCATCAGTCTTGGCCAGGAAGTGGTCAGCGGCCAGTTGGGGCGTTCGCGCACCTTCGTGACGATGGCGTGGAGCAGCGCTGATTTGCTTCCCAGCAGCCAGTACTTTTTGCGAGCCCAAGTGATCGCGGGGTCGCTGACGTTATACATGCAACGAGGCGGTATTCATGACGTGGCGCCCGACTCGTTGAAAGGAACAATCAACGGCGCTGCCGGTGGCGGTTTTCAGTCAACGCCTCTGGACATGTGCCTTGCTTGGGTGATCACCGGCGCACCCGGTTCGGTGCCGACGGTGCGAACAATCTACAACCGGGCGCGCTTGACCTGGACGCAGACAGTGAACGGCACCGGGGCGATATTTCTGCCGCTGGATCCTCATGCGAGGGCGGCCCGATTGGTCGCAGGGAATCCGACGCCGTCGTCGACCTCGGTGACCTCGGTCGCTTTTCCGTCAACCGGTTGGGCCGGCGGCAACTATTGCTACCTGTCGCCCATTGTTGCCAGCAGTTCAAACAACGCAGCGGGATGGAACCCGGCGACAATTTCACCGTGCGTTCTGTTCACTAACAACATTGTCGGCGACGTCACGGTTTCTACTTTGGTCGCCAGTTTCGATCACGCCAATTTGCGCTCGCTCTGGCAGTGTTATCAGGCGGAGCACAACCTGGGACAGTTGAATGCCGAGAGCGATGAGCTGTTGCTGAGCATGGGGATAAAGAGCCATCCGGTGACTGATTACAGTGTCGGCATCGCGGTCAATTTTGCGGAAGCCGTAAACGTACAACTGTCGTGGGAGCTCATTCGATGATCGTTATTCAAGAACTCCATCAGTTCGATGGGGAGTTGCGGGCGCCTCAACCCTCTGCCGCTCATGACTGGGACGGCGAGAAGTGGGTTGCAAACGGGCAAAAGCAGGCCGTGCTGGACGAGCAGGAAACCGAACGTCTTTGCAGCAAAGTCGACGCCGCCGCCGACAGCGCCCGCATCGCCTTGGCCGGCGATCCGCTCAAGGCGATGGAGTACGCGCAGGCGGCTGCCGATGCGCAGGCCTTTCAGGACGCCGGTTATCCGAAAAAGGAGGTGCCTCTGTCGGTCGCGGCCTGGGTGGTCAAGGGCCGCACGGCCAAGCAAGCGGCAGAGCAGATTTTAAGCAAGGCGGATCAACTCACCGATCACCTTTTGGCCCTGCGCACGTTGCGCCTGAAAGCCAAGGCACAGATTCGTGCGCAGGCTGCGAAGGGCAAAATGGATCTGGCTCGAAGCGCAGCGGATGAAGCATTGACTGCCATTCGTGAGCGCGCCAGCGGCCATTCCAACTGACTGACTAACCTTCGTCCTGTTTCAACCCAAGCCCACTTCAATGTGGGCTTTTTATTTTCGCAAGTCAGCCCGTATCAGGCATTGCATCGATACGGGTTGTTTTTCATTTTCAGAGGAACGAACAACCTATGGACTACCCAAAAACTATTCCCGGCGTTGGTTTGGTCAACGGGGGGTTCACCGATGAAAACCCTGTTGCCGGAACACCGGGATCGTTGATTCCCGCTGCGTGGGGCAATAGCGTCACCCAGGAAATTCTCAACGCGATCAAGGCGGCCGGGTTGACGCCCGATGAGGCCAGGACTGACCAGCTGGCCACGGCGATCGGTGCGCTGGTCGATTTCACCAAACTCAAAAACACCCCGACCACGTTGAGCGGCTACGGCATCACCGATGCGGTGGGGCGGTTGTTGGCGGTCAGGCAGATTGAGAAGGTAGGGATCACGCTTTACAAGCCAAACCCCAAAGCCAAGCGGATCCATGTGCGGTTGGTCGGGGCGGGGGGGAGCGGTGGTGGGTGTTCGCCCGTTGCCGCCGGCTACCAAGGTATTGGCGGCGGCGGAGGCTCTGGAGCTTTTGCACAAAGCCTGTATGAAGTGACTCCAGAAATACTTGCAGGCGTGCCCGTGACGCTGGGCGGCGGCGGCGCTGCGAATAACGCCATGGGGATTGCCGGCGGAGGCGCTTCGTTCGGTGCCTACATGAGTGCTGCGGGCGGTGCAGGCGGGCAGGTTCTTACCGTTGCAGTAACAGCCACAGCAGTTGGTTTCGTTCAGGGCGGTGCCGGGGGACAAGCCGTCACAGGCGGAAATCTTGCTAGTGCTCGGGGTGTACCCGGTGAATATGCGATGTACAACGCCAATTGGGGCGTCCTTTCCGGCGCGGGCGGTGCCAGCCCGTATGACGGTGGCGGTACCAGAGTGGGTGTCAACGGGCCTGGCATTGCCGGCGGACGCGGTTCCGGTGGCAGCGGCTCTTGCTCAACCAATGCTTCGGCTGCAGTTATCAGCGGTGCCGGCGGCAACGCTTTCTGTGAAATCTGGGAGTACGAATAATGGCCAATTATGCGCGGGTAGAAAACGGTGTGGTCGTCGAACGGATCGACACCGGTGAGTACGCGATCAGTCAATTGTTCGCCCCGCTCTTCGTCGAGTCGATGGTGCGCGTGCCGGATGGCCAGGACGTCGAAATCGGCGCGCCGGTCGGCGAGTTTTCCGCAATCGCAGAACCAATGCCTGCGGAACAGAATCGTGCGCTTGTACAGGCTCCCGTGGTTGCAGAACAGGATTCCGTGACGCCAGCCCGTACGTGGCGCGAAGCGACTCTTTCAACGACCGAATGGTTGGTCGCCCGACATCGCGATGAACGGGATCTGGGCCATGGAACTTCGCTCAGTGCCAGGCAGTATCTGGAGCTGCTCGAACATCGACAAGCGTTGCGCGAATGGCCTGAGTCGGCGCTTTTTCCCGCAGCGGATTCACGTCCGGCAGCACCGACATGGCTGGCAAGCGTGACGGGCTGAGGCCAAAGCGACCCATTTATTCGAGTTCAAGGAGATGAACATTGGACTACCCCAAGAACGTGCCGAGTGTCGGACTAGTCAATGGTCGGTTTGTCGATGAGGATCCTGTTGCCGGAACACCGGGTTCATTGATCCCGGCGACATGGGGCAATAGTGTCACGCAGGAAATTCTCAACGTCGTCCAGGCGGCGGGGATCACGCCGAATGAGACGTCGAATAATCAGTTACTGGCCGCGCTGCGCAGTCCGGCATTGTTCATGACCGCTGCGCAGTTTGATAACAGCCGGTTGGCTGCCACCACCGAGTTTGTGCAAAGAGCACTGGGTAGCCATACCAGTGCACGAGGAGTCTTGAGTGCTACCCAATTGTCCCTGGCCGATGTCGGTTGCTCGATCGGTCTGGGCGGTAATGCGGCCTATACCGTGACGCTTCCGGATGCCGCAGCGGCGCCGAGTGGCGCGACGATCAGCCTGCACTGTCGCAACAGCGCACCGGTGACGGTGGCCAGCCTGACCGGTACGCAGATCAGTCCTCAAGGGGCTGCTCTGAACTCCATCGTGATGAACAACGGCGAGAGCGCGAACTTCGTCAGGGAGTCTGGTGTGTGGGTGGTTTATGGTACTGCCGGGCTGAAATACTCCTCTTCCTTCGCTGCTCAGATCAACTCGCCGGGTTATCAGCGACTGCCCAGTGGTTTGATCCTGCAATGGGTAGTTGGAGCGTCTGACATCGCCGGCAATATGTCCCTGTCGCTGCCGATGAGGTTTCCATCGGCCATTCTGGGTGGCATCGCCAACGAGGCTAATCCGGCGGGCTGGTCGGCGAGCAATGCGACCGTATGGGCGCTCGATCTCGGCGCATCGACACCGACAGTGGCTGTGGCACGGGTCAGGAATATTGACCCTACCGGTATAAAACCCTCGTCGGGAATTTCGGGCCGCATCCTGGTTTGGGGGTACTGACCATGACGATTTACTTTTATGCACAGAGCCTGGGCTTCGATCACGTCGACAGCCCGCTTTCCGAACGGCCAGAAGGTGCCGTGGAAATCACCCGCGCGCAGTACGAAGAACTGTTTTGCGGACAGGCTGCCGGCCAAGTCATCGGCGCCAGTCCCTCTGGCCAGCCTGTACTTAACGGCCCGCTCATTTCCCCGGTTACGCGGGCCAGCTATGAGCGCGCATGGCGCAACCAAGTGTTGCAGAACACCCAGTGGCTGGTATTTCGGGACGCCGAAGAGCTGGAAGCAGGCGTAGGTACGACCCTGCGCGCAGAAGAATTTAAACAACTGCTGACGTATCGACAGGCGCTGCGTGATTGGCCTGATGATCCTGATTTCCCCGATGTGCACGCTCGTCCAATCGAACCGGACTGGCTCGAAGACTTACTGCAGGCCCACAGCTGAGGAACCCGTATGGACTATCCAAAAAGCGTTCCCAGCGTAGGGCTGGTGAATGGCAAATTCGTCAATGAAGACGTCGTCGCAGGATTGCCCGGTTCTCTGATACCGGCAACCTGGGGCAACACCGTTACCGATGAATTATTGAATGTCGTCAAGGCTGCCGGTATCGAACCGAGCGAAAGCGACGTGACACAGCTGCTGCAGGCCGTGAACAAACTCAGTCAAACCGGCGCCGACAAACACGCTGGTGACATCGGGGCGGCCAATCTCTACATGGCCAACTATTCGCCAGCAATCACGATGCTGAAAGATGGTTCGGCGCTGCGATTCACCGCTGGCAATGCCAACACCGGGGCGAGTACGTTTGCGCCGAACGGTTTGATGCCCAAGCCGCTGTTGAGCCTGGGGCTCAGTGCGTTGCGGCCTGGCGAGGTCGTCGGCGGGAGCCTGTGTTCGGTGGTGTTCAGCGCGCCGCTGGACAGTTGGGTCCTGTTGTATGCGAGCGGCGGTAATGCGGCAAGCGGCCGGTTGCTGGCGGTGAAGACGTTTACTGCGTCGGGCACTTATGTGCCGACTGCAGGTGTGAAAGGTGTGCTGGTCACTGTCGTCGGCGGCGGCGGAGGGAGCGCCGGAATCGGCGCCACTGTCGCCTCGCAATACTCGGTAGTTGGCGGCGGGGCTTCCGGTAGCTATGCGCAGGCCTGGCTTTCGTCGGCGACGATCGGGAGCAATCAGATCGTGACCGTGGGCCCAGGCGGAGCTGGTGGACAGATTGCCGCAGATGCTGGAGGAGGTGGGACCAGTTCGTTCGGATCGCTGGTATCAGCGCCCGGCGGTGGTGGCTCGGTATGGATTGGTTTCACTAGCGCCCCGGGTACAGGGCTTTATGCCGGGGGTTATCCGGGCGTGGCGGCGAAAGGCGGAAATATCGTCAGCATGGCAGGTGCGGCGGGATCACCAGGCATTTCCATCAACGCCTCGACGCTCGCCGGGCATGGTGCCAATTCTCCATTGGGTAGCGGTGGTAATGGCAGCAGCGCACTGGGCGCAATCGCAGCACCCGGTTCAGGATTCGGATCAGGTGCGGGAGGCATCGCCAACGCGCCCAGTCAACCTGGCAGACCCGGCGCTGCAGGTGCTCCAGGTGCAGTCATCATCTACGAGTACAGTTGATGAAATCCTACGCACGCATCGTCGATAACGTTGTAGTCGAGCTGTTCTCCACCGAGGGTAATATGGCCGAGATGTTTCACCCGGATTTGGTCTGGGTTGATATCACCGAGATAGCGCCGGCGCCACAGATCGACTGGACAGCCAACTTCGGAACCCTCGGTTGGGTGTTTGCATCACCCGAAGCGCCGGCACCGGTCAGCCCTCTGAAAACTCTCGCAAATAAATGGCTCGCAGGCATCAGGGCCCAGGCGTGATTCAATCGGGGCAACATCCAGGGAGGATTACGCATCATGCAAATAACTGAAAATGACCTTTTCAACATCATGCCCAACGCCCGCAGCCAAGCGGGCGTTTTTGTTTCTGCACTCAACAGCGCCATGGTCCGGCATCGAATCGATACGCCAAAGCGCATCGCTGCGTTTCTCGCGCAGGTCGGTCACGAGTCCGGCCAACTGCGTTACGTACGCGAACTGGGCAACGACCAGTATCTCAGCAAGTACGACACCGGCACCCTGGCGCTGCGTTTGGGCAATACCCCGGAAGCCGACGGCGACGGGCAAAAATATCGAGGGCGCGGGCTGATTCAAATCACCGGTCGCGCCAATTATCGTCAGTGCAGCCTCGGCCTGTTTGGCGACGAGCGTCTGCTATCGCTGCCTGAGTTGCTTGAGCAGCCGCAATGGGCCGCCGAATCTGCAGCGTGGTTTTGGGCGCAGAAAGGCCTGAATGAACTGGCCGACGCTGATCAGTTCAACACGATCACCCGTCGGATCAACGGCGGGTTGAACGGTTTGCAGGATCGCCTCGACATCTGGGCGCGGGCGAGGGCGGTGCTATGTCCATCTCCTGGCGGGTGATTGGCCTGTTGCTGCTGCTGGCTGGCGCGTCTGCGACGGCCTGGCAGTTTCAGGACTGGCGCTACGGGCGGCAATTGGCCGAGCAAGCCCGATTAAACGCCGAAACGCTCAACCAGCTGTCGTTGGCGGCCGCGGCTTTGCAACAGGCCGAGCAGGATAAACGTCTGGCGCTGGAGCAGCGGCTCGCCGTCAGCGAACAAACCCACTATCGAGCATTAAACGATGCCCAACGTGATCAGGATCGCCTGCGCGATCGTCTTGCCACTGCTGATCTGCGCCTGTCAGTCCTTGTCGACGCCGGCGACGCTGCCCCAGGCTGTGCGGTGCCAGCCTCCACCATCACCGGCGGCGTGGATCATGCAGCCGTACGCGCCCGACTTGACCCGGCGCATGCTCAACGAATTATCGCCATCACCGACACCGGTGACCGTGCAGTGATTGCGTTGCAGGCCTGTCAAGCCTATGTCAGAGCGCTGGCGCCCGAACATCTTGAATGATCTTGTGTATTGAAAGCACGGTCGGCTCGTGTACGGTGAAGGCATTCCACACGATCCGGAGCGCGCCGTGAAAGAGATTACCCAAATGGCTGCTGAACTTGGGCGACGTCTGCAAGTGCTCAATGCCCATGTCACCACTGCCGAGTCTTGCACCGGCGGCGGGATTGCTGAAGCGATCACCCGGATCCCGGGCAGTTCGGCATGGTTCGAGGCGGGATATGTCACCTACTCGAACCGGCAGAAAACCCGGCAGCTCAATGTGCCGGGCGAGTTGTTCGAAACGGTGGGTGCAGTCAGTCGCGAAGTGGTCGAGGCCATGGTGCGGGGTGCGCAGAAGCAGAGCCTGGCGCGATTTGCCGTGGCGGTCAGCGGTGTGGCCGGGCCCGACGGTGGAACGCCGAACAAACCGGTGGGCACGGTGTGGCTGGCCTGGGGCGTGGGCGATGAGGTTTCCAGTGAGGTTCAGCACTTCGCCGGTAACCGCGATGAGGTCCGCCGACAAACGGTGAAGGCCGCGCTAGAGGGGCTGCTCCGACTGGCGGAGCGAGAAATCGAAAATCAGGGGTAGGCGATCTTCGAACGCTGTGGAATAATACTGTCTACTTATACAGGTGTTGGCCGTCAGGCCTTATTGATTACGTGAGGACTTTAATGGACGACAACAAGAAGAAAGCCTTGGCTGCGGCCCTGGGTCAGATCGAACGTCAATTCGGCAAGGGTGCCGTAATGCGTATGGGCGATCAGGACCGTCAGGCGATCCCATCCATCTCTACTGGCTCTCTGGGTCTGGACATCGCACTCGGCATTGGCGGCCTGCCAAAAGGCCGTATCGTTGAAATCTACGGTCCTGAATCTTCCGGTAAAACCACGCTGACGCTGTCGGTGATCGCCCAGGCTCAAAAAGCCGGTGCGACCTGCGCATTCGTCGACGCCGAACATGCACTCGATCCCGAGTACGCCGGTAAATTGGGCGTCAACGTTGATGACCTGCTGGTTTCCCAGCCGGACACCGGCGAACAGGCGCTGGAAATCACCGACATGCTGGTGCGCTCCAACGCCGTTGACGTGATCATCGTCGACTCCGTGGCTGCACTGGTGCCGAAGGCTGAAATCGAAGGCGAAATGGGCGACATGCACGTGGGCCTGCAAGCCCGTCTGATGTCCCAGGCGCTGCGTAAAATCACCGGTAACATCAAGAACGCCAACTGCCTGGTGATTTTCATCAACCAGATCCGTATGAAAATCGGCGTGATGTTCGGTAGCCCGGAAACCACCACCGGTGGTAACGCGCTTAAGTTCTACGCCTCGGTTCGTCTCGACATCCGCCGTACCGGCGCGGTGAAGGAAGGCGACGAAGTGGTCGGCAGTGAAACCCGCGTCAAGGTTGTGAAGAACAAGGTGGCTTCGCCGTTCCGTCAGGCCGAGTTTCAGATTCTTTACGGCAAGGGCATCTACCTCAATGGCGAGATGATCGACTTGGGTGTGCTGCACGGTTTCGTCGAAAAATCCGGCGCCTGGTATGCCTACGAAGGCACCAAGATCGGTCAGGGCAAGGCCAACTCGGCCAAGTACCTGGCAGACAATCCGGAAATCGCCGCCAAGCTCGAGAAGCAACTGCGCGACAAGCTGCTGGCACCGGCAGCCGACGTCAAGGCTGTGCTGAACAGGGACAAGGTTGATGACATGGCCGAGGCCGACATCGACGTTTGAAGTCCTGAATGACACTTGTACTCGATACCCTCGTCGCGGTGCGACGAACCGCAATGGACCTGCTCGCACGTCGCGAGCACGGTCGAGTCGAGCTGACGCGTAAACTGCGTCAGCGCGGCGCACCTGCGGAGATGATCGAAACGGCGCTCGACCGGTTGACGGAAGAAGGGCTGCTTTGCGAGGCGCGTTATCTTGAAAGCTTTGTCTCCTACCGGGCACGTTCCGGTTATGGCCCATTGCGAATCCGCGAAGAGCTAAGCCAACGTGGTTTGCAACGTGCGGATATCGAACTCGCCCTGCGCGAAAGCGGTATCAGCTGGCAGGAGCAGCTTCAGGAAACCTGGCAGCGGAAGTTCTCCGGGCATTTACCGATTGATGCCAGGGAACGGGCCAAGCAAGGCCGATTCCTGGCGTACCGGGGTTTCTCGATGGAGATGATCAACCGCTTGTTCAGCGGAAGAGGCCAGGACGATTAATTGGTTAAAACGAAACGGCCCGCTATGAAAATAGCGGGCCGTTTTTTTTTGCCTTTAAATTGCCTTAGAGGGTTCCTGGCTGCGTTTCGCGACTTGCGCTGTGGCATGCGACCAGTTTTCCGGCAGGTTGATGTAATCCACCAGTTCCCTCAGTCGCCCATGATTACGTGCGTTGAAAGCAAATGCCAAACGCGCCAGGTGGCTGAATTGCGCGTCATCGTGCTCTTCGCCGCTGTAGGCGTGTTGATGGAAATGATCGCTCAGGCACAAATCAGCAAAGGCGTCCTGCATGTGCGCCAGCGCTTGCTCGCTGAGCTTATGGTTCATGCGGATCACGAATTGGCCTTTGAGCCAGCGGCTGGAGTGGAAGTTGCTGTAGAACCGGGTGATCTCGTCCACCGCTTCCTCTACGGTGTAGACCAGACGCATCAACTTCATATCGGTCGGCAGAATGTAGTGGTTTTCGCCCAACTGCTCGCGGATGAAATCCATTGCGCCCTGCCAGAATGTGCCGCCCGGCGCGTCCAGTAACACCACTGGCACCAATGGACTTTTACCTGTCTGTATAAGCGTCAGCACCTCCAGTGCTTCGTCCAGCGTACCGAAGCCCCCGGGGCACAGCACCAGGGCATCGGCTTCCTTGACGAAGAACAGTTTGCGGGTGAAGAAGAAGTGAAACGGCAGAAGGTTACCCGTGCCGTCCACGGTGGGATTGGCATGCTGTTCGAAGGGCAGGGTGATGTTGAAGCCGAGGCTGTGGTCTCGACCCGCGCCTTCGTGGGCGGCCGCCATAATGCCGCCACCGGCCCCGGTGATGACCATCATGTCCGAACGTGCCAGTGCCGCGCCGAGCTCTCTGGCTAAAGCGTACAGCGGATGTTCGACCGGGGTTCGCGCCGAACCGAACACGGTCACTTTGCGTCGGCCCTTGAATTGCTCCAGCACGCGAAACGCTTGCTCCAGTTCACGCAGTGCCTGCAGGGTGATTTTGGCATTCCAGCGGTTGTGGTCTTCCTGGGCCATGCGCAGCACGGTCAGGATCATGTCGCGATAGATGGGAATGTTCGGGCTGTTGGGAGAAACACGGTTGAGTTGCTCTTCGACCTTGCTGATGAGGTCCGGGCCGCTTTCCTGAAAATGGCGACTGAGCAGGTCATTCGGTTGGTAAGGCATTCAATGTCTCCTTCTGCACAGAGCGGGTGGCCCTGACGAGCGGCGTCAGTGCCGCGCTGCAAAAAACACACAGTCGACAGCTCCTTTTCTGCCGGTGACAAATGATTCGGGAATACTCTGAATCTAGACCTTCGCAGGCATTTGCGCTGCCTGATGATTACGCCGCAACATTCTGGCTGGCAACCGTTCGTTGGATATTCACAGGCAAGCCTACCGCTCGTCCGAACATACACCCTACGGCTTTCCCTCTGATTAACTCATTTACAAGCGCTATACGAAATCGCTTCGAAGACCGTAGCGAGGCGCAGGCAGCTCAAGGATTTTGCGGGTGGCAAGGAGGCGGGGCAGATGGCCAGATTGATTCTGGAAATCGATACGCAGCTGTATCGAATGTTGAAAGCATCGGCCGAGGCCAATGAACTGAGCCTCGAGGAGGAATGTTGCCGACGTTTGGCAGGCGGCGAGCGCCGTTCGCACTATTTACAGGCCTTGTTGGCCGAATTGCGCGCCGAGGATGAGCAGCGGCGCGCCAATTCACGATGATTATTTCTTCTTCGCGGGTCCTGCTTTCGGGCAGTCCGATTCCTGGTAGCTGGCCGAGCCGATCGCCTTGTTGGTTTTCACTTCGGTGAAGTCATAACGCATGACCGCGCCCTTGGCCATCAGCTTGCGGTAGGACGGGTTGTTGCAGACAGAAGCGCCCAGCTGGAAATACACGGCTTTAGGGTCGGCGCGCATCTTGTCGGCGTGGCTCTTTTGCACGCTCAGATGGTTGATCAACTGAGTGCCTTCGACGGTGTAGCCCTGATCGAGAATGTCTTCATTGATTGCGCGTGGTGTGCCGACGCTGCTCTGGGCGGCGACGTTGCGCAGCTCTCTGTTCAGATTCTGCTCACTCAAGGACGCGGCCTGAGCGGTGAAGGACGACGCCAGCAGAATGGCAGCGGTGGGAACGATAAGGCGCAGCATGAAACTCTCCTGGTTCAGTGACTGGTGGTTCGACCAGCCACGTGACTGTGCGTTCAGTGGCGGCGAATTATAGGGGAGCGGGTCTGGACGGTACAGGCTTGTGCTCGCCGCTCTGGTAAACTGCGCGCCTTTATTGCCCTGCCGAGTGTCGTTCGTGTCGAGTTTTCCTTCTGTGTGGCGCCGCACGTGATCAATCACGCTCCCAACGCTGTAGCCCGCCTGCGCGACCAGCGCGAGGACGAGGGTATCAAGCCGATTCAGGCCCGGGGTTTTCGCTCCGAGCGCTGTCGCGACTGCCGCGTGATCATCAGCCATTGCCTGTGCGCCTGGCGTCCAACCGTCAAAACGCGTTCCGCTGTCTGTCTGATCATGACCGGCAAGGAAGTGTTCAAGCCGAGCAACACCGGCTGGCTGATCGCCGATGTAGTGCGCGACAACCATGCGTTCATCTGGTCTCGCACCGAGCCGGACCCGCAGATGCTGGCGCTGCTCAACGACCCGCAATGGCAGCCGTACCTGGTATTCCCCGGTGAATACGTCGAACCCTCGCGGGTGACGAATACCGTTGCGATCGATAGCAGCAAGCGCCCGCTGTTCATTTTGCTTGATGCAACCTGGACGGAAGCACGGAAGATTTTCCGTAAAAGCCCATACTTCGACCGCTTGCCGATCCTGAGCCTGCTGCCTGATAAGCTTTCGCGCTACCGCTTGCGCCGTTCGACCCGCAGCGAGCATCTGTGCACTGCAGAGGTCGCCGCGCTGTGCCTGGAGCTGGCCGGGGACACGGATGCCGCCTCTGCGCTGGACGCCTATTTCGATGTGTTCAGCCAGCATTACCTCGGTGCCAAACAGCAACTGGACCTGAATGAATCGACGCCGGCCCATGCCGAGTTGCTGCCCTATATACGAAAGCCGCAGCCGGTGTTGGCGCAATAGTGGCCCATACTGTGCCCAGGGTCGGCCTTGCTGCTTGACCACCCCGCCGTCGCTGGGCATGCTTGGCGCCGTTCAGGGTGCGGCCAAGGTTTGAAACGCC
Organism: Pseudomonas khorasanensis; assembly: GCF_014268505.2. Classification (GTDB taxonomy): domain Bacteria; phylum Pseudomonadota; class Gammaproteobacteria; order Pseudomonadales; family Pseudomonadaceae; genus Aquipseudomonas; species Aquipseudomonas khorasanensis. The sequence goes on along the minus strand of NZ_JABWQP020000006.1, from coordinate 62,873 downwards.
GTTTTTGTTGGTTATTGGCGTTGAACGTGCCCCTGTGGATTTCGCTTTGAAGCGGCGTCTTGAGTTGCTTGGGTCAGACCGGAACGCACCGCGTCTGGCCCCAAAAAACAGGATCATTTGAAAAATGGCCACATACGACATCCTGATTGCCGATGATCACCCCCTGTTTCGCAGCGCACTGCATCAAGCGGTGACGCTGGGGCTGGGCCCGGATGTACGACTGGTGGAAGTGGCGAGCATTGCCGAACTGGAAACCCGTTTGAGTGAAAAAGACGATTGGGATCTGGTTCTGCTGGATTTGAACATGCCCGGCGCTTACGGCTTTTCCGGCCTGGTGTTGCTGCGCGGTCAGTATCCGCAGATTCCGGTGGTGATGGTTTCGGCCCAGGAAGAAGCGTCGGTGATGGTCAAGTCCCGCGAATTCGGGGCCAGCGGCTTTATTCCCAAATCCAGCGATCTGAGCGTGATTCAGCAAGCAGTGCGCCAAGTGCTGGATGGCGATGTGTTCTGGCCGCCGCAGGCGTTCGAGGCGGTCAGCGTCTCTGACGAAGCCAAAGCCGCCAGCGATGGCCTGGCCAGTCTGACGCCGCAGCAGTTTCGCGTGTTGACCATGGTCTGCGAAGGCTTGCTGAACAAGCAGATTGCGTATGAATTGAGCGTGTCGGAAGCCACCATCAAGGCTCACGTCACGGCAATCTTTCGCAAGCTGAATGTGCGTACTCGCACGCAAGCGGCATTATTGCTGCAACAACTTGAGTCAATTCCGAGCCAGTAAAGACTGGCGGTTTCACGCTTTTTTGACTTTTGTTGATCTAGCTTCCTCACTCCTTTTTGGTTGGTTTCCTCCATATGTCACCTTTCAAGGGCCAGACCGGCCTGAAACGCATCCTCAACGCCTCCGGTTATTCACTGGACGGCCTGCGCGCAGCCTTCACCGGCGAAGCCGCGTTCCGCCAACTGGTGCTGCTCAATGTCGTGCTGGTTCCGCTGACGTTCTTCCTGAATGTCAGCCGTGTCGAGCAGGCCTTGCTGATCGCCGTGTGCCTGCTGGCACTGATCGTCGAGTTGCTGAATTCGGCGGTTGAGGCGGCCATCGACCGCATCTCGCTGGAGCTGCACCCGCTGTCGAAGAACGCCAAGGACATGGGCAGCGCCGCGCAGTTTGTCGCGCTGAGCATGATCGCGTTGGTGTGGGCGGTAATTCTGCTTTAAGCGATAGTGGGCAACACGATCTCGTCGCTGCGCTGCACCCCGGCGGTGAAGGCGCGGCACAGGTCGAGAAACTCGCGCATGGCCGAGGTCTGGTATTTTTGCTTGTGCCAGATGAAGTAAAACTGCCGCGCCAGATCCAGGTCCGGCGTCTCCACCGGCACCAGACTGCCGCGCCGGAACGCATCGCGCAGCGCCAGCCGTGAGATGCAGCCAATCCCCAGACCTGATTCCACTGCGCGTTTGATCGCTTCGGTGTGCTCCAGCTCCAGACGGATATTCAGCGCACTGCGATGGTGACGCATGGCCTGATCGAACGTCAGCCGGGTGCCTGAGCCTTGTTCACGCAGAATCCATGCCTCGTGGGTCAGCTCTTCCATGGTTGCGCTGCCGCGTTTGGCCAATGGATGCTGGGGGGCGCAGAACACCACCAGTTCGTCCTCGACCCAGCTCTGCACTTCAATGTCGGGATGGCTGCAGTCGCCCTCGATCAGACCCAGATCAATTTCGTAGTGGGCGACTTGCTGCACAATATTGGCAGTGTTCTGGACGTGCAGCTTCACCTGGCTTTCCGGGTGACGCTGCATGAAACCGCCGATCAACAGGGTCGCCAGGTAATTGCCGATGGTCAGGGTCGCACCGACTGATAACGAGCCGAAGCCGGATTTGCCGTTGAGCAGGTCTTCGATTTCCTTGGCCTGATCGAGCAGGGCCACCGCTTGCGGCAACAGCTGCTTGCCGAGCGCGTTGAGGCTCAGGCGTTTGCCGGCACGGTCAAACAGCTGGCAGCTGGACTGGCGCTCCAGTTCAGTGATTGAGGTGCTGGCAGCCGACTGCGAGAGGTTGAGCAGACCCGCAGCACGGGACACGCTTTCCTGCTGGGCGACGGCGACGAAGACTTGCAGTTGACGGAGAGTAAATCGCATATCGATATAACCGATAACCCTTATCTTAATAATCCAGTTAACAGATATTGTCGTCGCTATTAGAATGCGATGCAATTGCGCACGTTAAGCCTCGACGAGCCGCGCAGACCCAATCTCCAGGAGTCAAACGTACATGAGCAACATGAACCACGAGCGTGTCCTCAGTGTTCATCACTGGAACGACACTCTGTTCAGCTTCAAGTGCACCCGTGATCCGGGCCTGCGCTTCGAGAACGGTCAGTTCGTGATGATCGGCCTGCAGCAGCCCAACGGCCGCCCGCTTATGCGCGCTTACTCGATCGCCAGCCCGAACTGGGAAGAGCATCTGGAGTTCTTCAGCATCAAGGTGCAGGACGGCCCGCTGACCTCCCAGTTGCAGCATTTGAAGGAAGGCGACGAGATCATCATCTCGAAGAAGCCTACCGGCACCCTGGTGCTGGACGACCTGAACCCGGGCAAGCATTTGTATCTGCTGAGCACCGGCACCGGTCTGGCGCCGTTCATGAGCGTCATCCAGGACCCGGAAACCTACGAGCGCTTTGAAAAAGTGATCCTGGTGCACGGTGTTCGTTACGTCAACGAAGTCGCCTACCGCGAATTCATCACCGAGCACCTGCCGCAGAACGAATTCTTCGGCGAAGCCCTGCGCGACAAGCTGATCTACTACCCGACCGTGACCCGCGAGCCGTTCGAAAATCAGGGCCGCCTGACCGACCTGATGCGCAGCGGCAAGCTGTTCAGCGACATCGGCCTGCCGCCGATCAACCCGCAGGACGACCGCGCGATGATCTGCGGCAGCCCGAGCATGCTCGACGAGACCAGCGAAGTGCTCGACAGCTTCGGCCTGAAGATCTCGGCGCGGATGCGCGAGCCGGGCGACTACCTGATCGAGCGTGCATTCGTCGAGAAGTAAGCGCCAAGCAAAAGCCCCCATTGCCTGCCCAGGCAATGGGGGCTTTTTTATGCTCTGGAGGACAGGCACCATTTGATCGTTCCCACGCTCTGCTTGGGAATGCCGCCCCGGGCGCTCCGCGTCCGCTGTGACGCAGAGCGTCACGGGATGCGTTACCACGCAGAGCGTGGGAACGATCAGTACGCAAAGCGCTGGCGTCACCCGAGAGGCACTGCCGGCGTTTTTATTTTCGGAGCTCAGGCTGAGGCGCAGATTACTTCCAGCACGCAAATCTGCTCTGGCGTCGGGTAATGCCAGCGCACGTCCAGATCCCAGAACTGCGCCCCGTACTCGCGCTCCGGCGCCGGCGTTTGATACGCCGGGCGTGGATCCTGGGCCAGGCATTGCTCGATCAGCTCCACCAATGGCTCGCCCAGGCGCTGGGCATGCGAATGCGCCTGCTGCAGCGCCGGGTCCGTCCACCGCACCTCGATCAACGGCGGCGCCGCGCTGGCGATGCTGTTTCTGGCATCGGGGATGATATCGGCGTACGGCACATAAGGTTTGATGTCCAGAACCGGGGTGCCGTCGAGCAAGTCGATGCCTGAGATAAACAGACGATTGCTTTCGACCTTGTCCAGCTTCACCACCGATTGGCCAATACCATTGGGGCGATGCGTCGCCCGGGTGGCGAACACGCCCATGGACTTGTTGCCGCCCAGGCGCGGCGGGCGGACTTTCAGGCGTGGCTTTTCTTCCAGGGCCTGATGGAACAGGAACAGCAGCCAGACATGGCTGACCTGCTCCAGCCCCTGCACCGCGTCACCCTGATCGAACGGCGCCACCAGTTCCAGAACACCACGGGCGGCGGGAGCCAGTTGTGGCTGGCGCGGAATGGCGAACTTCTCCTTGAAGCAGGAGCGTACGAAGCCGATTGGGGAAACGCTGTAAGTCATGGTCTGCATTCAAAGCGGGCAGGGGGGCCATGATAACCCGGCAGCCCTCAAGCCTGTGTCGGCGGGACCGGCCTCTCGCGAGCAGGCTCGCTCCCACATGGATTACCGAACGACACATTTCCAGTGTGGGAGCGAGCCTGCTCGCGAAGGTCGCCAGAGAAAGGATCAGGCAGGGCGAACGCGCAACGTCAGACCCTTGAGGAAGTTGCGCAGCAACTGGTCGCCGCACGGGCGGTAGTTGGTGTGGCCGACCTTGCGGAACAGCGCGCTCAGTTCGGGCTTGGACACCGGGAACTCGGCTGCCTTGAGAATGGCGTGCATGTCGTCTTCTTTCAGCTCGAAGGCCACCCGCAGCTTTTTCAGAATGATGTTGTTGGTCACCGGCACTTCGATCGGCTGTGGCGGACGGCTTTCGTCCTTGCCACGTTTGAAGATCACCAGACCATCGAGGAAGTGAGCGATGACTTCGTCCGGGCAACGCACGAAACCTTCTTCGTCTTCTTCTTTCTTGTCGAGCCAGGTCACCACGTCGGTGAGCTCGACATCCATGCCGCCGAGCTTGATGATCTCGACCACTTTCTTGTCGCTGATGTCGAGCATGTAGCGCACGCTGCGCAGTACGTCGTTATGAACCATGTCGGTATTTCCTGATGCGTGGTGGGCAGCGCGGCGGGCGCACTGCCAAAAATGTGTGGCGGCTGGCCGGGCCTTAGAACTTCTCTTTGCCGGACAGGTAGCGCCATTGGCCAACCGGGACCTTGCCGATGGAAACGCCGCCAATGCGGATGCGGCGAATGCCGATCACTTTCAGGCCCACCGCTTCGCAGAACTGCGCGATGATGCCCGGTTGCGGGTTTTTCATGGCGAAGCGCAGGCGGTTTTCGTTCTGCCAGCTGGCCTTGACCGGTGGCAATTCCTTGCCCTTGTGCGTAAGGCCGTGCTGCAAGCGGTTGAGGCCGTGGGCGACCATGTCACCTTCGACTTCCACGATATATTCCTGCTCGATCTTCGCGGCATCGGCGGTGAGCTTGCGCAGGATTTTCCAGTCCTGGGTGAACACCATCAAACCGCTCGCCTTGGGTTGCAGGTCAGCGCTGGCGGTCAGACGCAGGAAGTGCCCGCGCAATGGGCGTTTGCCGTAACGGTGCTCGTCGCTGAGCGTCTCGGCGCTCAGCGATTGCATGGCCGTCTCGACGTCCATGCCCGCAGGCATGTTGAGCAGAATGGTCACCGGCTCCGGCGCGGTGGCCTTGGCGTCCTTGTCGAGCTCGACTTTCTGGTCGCCGACCTTGAATTGCGGCTCGTCAATGACTTCGCCGTCCACGGTGACCCAGCCGCCTTCAATGAACAGTTCGGCCTCCCGGCGGGAGCAACCGACCAGTTCGATGAGGCGTTTGGAGAGGCGAATCGGGTCAGTCATGACGGGGCCGTAACAAAAAAGGGGTGAACATTGTACCTGTCTGGCGCCGGTTAAGCCCGGTTCCATTTGCAGGCGCTGAATTGAATGTGGGAGCGAGCCTGCTCGCGAAAGCGGTGTGTCATTAAACATTGATGGTGACTGGCACGTCGCCTTCGCGAGCAGGCTCGCTCCCACAGGTTGTTCCATGTTGTGTCAGGCATGATTCGAGCGCTGCTGGTTCTGCCGCAATCGCATATGCAGCAACGGATACGGCTGGCCCATGCCATCGACCTCCGAGCGACCAATCACCTCGAAGCCCTGCTTTTCATAAAAGCCCAGCGCCTGAGGATTCTGTTCGTTGACGTCCAGTTCATCGGCGTTCAGCCGCTCGATGGCATATTTGAGCAATTGCTTGCCCAGGCCTTGGCCGCGATGCTCGGGATCGATGAACAGCATCTCGATCTTGCCCGCAGCCACGCCGGCAAACCCGCTGATGCGCTGGTGGCTGTCCTTTGTGCAGATCAGCATCACTGCATCCAGATAGCGGGTCAGCACCAGATTGCGCAGCAACTCGATGTAACTTTCCGGCAGGAAATCATGAGTGGCGCGAACCGAGGCCTCCCAGACCCGGGTCAGTTCCTGATAGTCGCTGGTTTTGGGTGTGTGGATGACCGAATGGTGACGCATGTGCGTGTGCCTCTTGTCCGTTCAAGGGAGTCCGTCCCCCGATAAACGATAGCCGTAAAAAAGCCCCGCATCTCGTGAAAAGAGCGGGGCTTTGTAATTCAGTGCTATCCCTGTAGGAGCTGTCGAGTGAAACGAGACTGCGATCTTTTGATCTTGTTTTCTAAGAGCAAGGGATCATCCGATCGCGGCCTGAGCCTTCAGCAGCCCCTACAGGATGTCCTGCGCTAGATCTGTTCGGCCCAGAGGTCGTATTCGTCAGCATCAGTCACTTTGCACCAGACCTTGTCGCCCGGCTTCAGATTGCTGCCGTTGTCGATGAACACGTTGCCATCGATTTCCGGGGCGTCGAAAAAGCAGCGGCCAACCGCGCCTTGCTCGTCGACTTCGTCCACCAACACTTCGATTTCACGACCGATGCGCATTTGCAGGCGGGCCGAGCTGATGGCTTGCTGGTGCGCCATGAAACGATCCCAACGATCCTGCTTGACGTCGTCCGGAACGATTTCCAGGTCCAGGTCATTGGCCGGCGCGCCTTCCACCGGCGAGTACTGGAAGCAACCGACGCGGTCGAGCTGGGCTTCGGTCAGCCAGTTCAGCAAGTACTGGAAGTCTTCCTCGGTTTCGCCCGGGAAGCCGACGATGAACGTCGAACGGATGATCAGGTCCGGGCAGATCTCGCGCCAGTTCTTGATCCGCGCCAGGGTCTTGTCTTCGAACGCCGGGCGTTTCATCGACTTCAACACTTTCGGGCTGGCGTGCTGGAACGGGATGTCCAGGTACGGCAGGATCTTGCCAGCGGCCATCAACGGGATCAGCTCGTCAACGTGCGGATACGGGTAAACATAATGCAGACGCACCCAGACGCCGAGGCTGCTGAGGGCTTCGCACAGTTCGGTCATGCGGGTTTTAACCGGCACGCCGTTCCAGAAACCGGTGCGGTATTTGACGTCGACGCCGTAGGCGCTGGTGTCCTGGGAAATCACCAGGAGCTCTTTGACGCCGGATTTGACCAGGCGCTGAGCCTCGTCGAGCACATCGCCCACCGGACGGCTGACCAGTTTGCCGCGCATCGACGGGATGATGCAGAAGCTGCAGCTGTGGTTGCAGCCTTCGGAAATCTTCAGGTAAGCGTAGTGACGCGGGGTCAGCTTGATGCCTTGCGGCGGCACCAGGTCGATCAGCGGGTTGTGATCCTTGCGCGGCGGCACGACTTCGTGCACGGCGTTGACCACTTGCTCGTACTGCTGCGGACCGGTCACCGACAACACGCTCGGGTGCACGTTGCGGATGTTGCCTTCTTCCACGCCCATGCACCCAGTGACGATGACCTTGCCGTTTTCCTTGATTGCTTCGCCGATCACTTCCAGCGACTCGGCCTTGGCCGAATCGATGAAACCACAGGTGTTGACCACCACGACGTCGGCGTCCTGATAGGTGGACACCACGTCATAGCCTTCCATGCGCAGCTGGGTCAGGATGCGCTCGGAGTCGACCAGAGCTTTCGGGCAACCCAGAGATACAAAACCAACCTTGGGGTTGGCCGGCGCAGGAGTGGTGGACATGTCTAACCTCGGTGTTTTGTGACGTCGGTTGCCACGCGCGGCAGCCGACGGATGGGCGCTTAAGGCGCGCCTCTGATCAAAAAGTGCGCAATTCTAGCGGCGGGCAGCGCGCTTGACCAGCTTTATGCAGGGAAATACGACGAGTGCTGCGCTATGCTTCGCGCCGTTGAGCTTTACCGATTTCTTACAGTCAACAAATGGTCTGTAACAACAGGTGAAACAGCGCATGCTGCAGCAGCAAGCATAGTGCTTCATTCGAAGAAGCCAGTATTGAGATCAGGAGTGTTGGATGGGTCAGGCAAGTAGTCATGCGGCGGGCGCCGAGGGTTCGGCCAGCAGACCGCTGAGTATGCTGGTCGCGGCGGTCGGGGTGGTTTATGGCGACATCGGCACGAGCCCCTTGTACACCCTGAAGGAAGTGTTTTCCGGCGCTTATGGCGTACCGGTCAATCACGACGGCGTGCTGGGCATTTTGTCGTTGATCTTCTGGTCGCTGATCTGGGTCGTCTCGATCAAATACATGATGTTCGTGCTGCGCGCCGACAACCAGGGCGAGGGCGGCATCATGGCGCTTACGGCGCTGGCCCGGCGAGCGGCGGCGGGGCGCAAGCGCTTGCGCACGCTGTTGGTGGTTTGCGGGCTGATCGGGGCGGCGCTGTTTTACGGCGACAGCATGATCACCCCGGCAATTTCCGTTCTGTCGGCGATTGAAGGTCTCGGGTTGGCATTTGAAGGCATCGATCACTGGGTGGTGCCATTGTCGCTAGTGGTGCTGGTTGCGCTGTTTCTGATCCAGAAACACGGTACGGCGCGGATCGGCATTCTGTTCGGGCCGATCATGGTCACCTGGTTTCTGGTGCTTGGCGCCCTCGGCGTGTATGGCATCAGCCACACCCCGGAAGTGCTGCACGCAATGAATCCGTTGTGGGCGGTGCGTTTCTTCACCGTTCACCCTGGCATGGGCGTAGCCATCCTCGGCGCAGTGGTGCTGGCGCTGACCGGTGCCGAAGCGCTGTACGCCGACATGGGTCACTTCGGTCGCAAGCCGATCGCCCGTGCGTGGTTTTTGCTGGTGCTGCCGGCGCTGGTGCTCAATTACTTCGGTCAGGGCGCCTTGCTGCTGGACAACCCGGAGGCGGCGCGTAATCCGTTCTATCTGCTGGCGCCGAGCTGGGCGCTGATTCCGCTGGTCGGCCTGTCGACCATGGCCACCGTGATCGCCTCGCAAGCGGTCATCTCCGGCGCGTTCTCGCTGACCCGTCAGGCGATCCAGCTCGGCTACATTCCGCGCATGTACATCCAGCACACCTCCAGCGACGAGCAGGGCCAGATCTACATCGGCGCGGTGAACTGGGCGCTGATGGTCGGCGTGGTGCTGCTGGTCATCGGCTTCGAGTCGTCCGGCGCACTCGCCTCAGCCTACGGTGTGGCGGTGACCGGGACCATGCTGATGACCACGATACTCGTCTCGGCCGTCATGTTGCTGCTGTGGAAATGGCCACCGATTCTTGCGGTCCCGGTATTGCTGGGTTTCCTGCTGGTGGACGGTCTGTACTTCGCCGCCAACGTGCCGAAAATCGTCCAGGGCGGCGCCTTCCCGGTCATCGCCGGTATCGCCCTGTTTGTGCTGATGACCACCTGGAAGCGCGGCAAACAACTGCTGGTCGAACGCCTCGACGAAGGCGCGCTGCCGCTGCCGATCTTCATCAGCAGCATCCGCGTGCAACCGCCGCACCGCGTGCAGGGCACCGCGGTGTTCCTCACCGCCCGCTCCGACGCCGTGCCACATGCGTTGTTGCATAACTTGCTGCACAACCAGGTGCTGCACGAGCAAGTTGTGCTGCTGACGGTGGTCTACGAAGACATCCCGCGCGTGCCGCCATCGCGACGCTTCGAAGTGGAAGCCCACGGGGAAGGCTTCTTCCGCGTGATCCTGCACTTCGGCTTCACCGACGAGCCGGATGTGCCGCAGGCGCTGAAGCTGTGCCACCTCGAAGACCTCGACTTCAGCCCCATGCGCACGACGTACTTCCTCAGCCGGGAAACGGTGATTGCCTCAAAGCTTGAAGGCATGGCGCGTTGGCGTGAGGCGCTGTTTGCGTTCATGTTGAAGAATGCCAATGGCAATTTGCGGTTCTTCAATCTCCCGTTGAATCGGGTGATTGAGTTGGGGACGCAGGTGGAGATGTAAGCCCCGCCGCAATTGAAAAGCCCCCGTCAGCCTTGTGGCTGGCGGGGGCTTTTTTGTGCCTGTGCCCAATCCTCAAATCACCGCTGATTCCCTGTGGGAGCGAGCCTGCTCGCGAAGGCGTAGTGTCAGTCGAAGCATGTGGTGGCTGAACCACCGCATTCGCGAGCAGGCTCGCTCCCACAGGGTATTGGGTTGAATCAAGAGGTGCGTTCAGACAGATCAGCTTCAGATTCAGTCTTCGTCCGCCCAGGTCGTGGGATCAGCGCTTGGATCACATCATCAATCAAGGCTTTGCCCATCACTGTCAGGTAATGCGCGGCCCAGGCTTGACGGTCGGTGTCTCTGTTGAAGGCTGCGTCTTCAGCGAAGGATTTGGCGAGGGACAGCAGGTCGGAGGATTGCGACAAGGCATTGATGATCGGGATGCCGGAGCGGACGTTGAAGAACGCTTGATCCGAGTTGTAGAGAAAAGGGGGGAAGCCGATGGTTGTAAGGTCTGAAGGCGTTGACGGAATTTCTTTGCTCATTGTTTTGCTCCCTAAAACAAGGAGCTGCCGCATTCGTTACCACACGAATGGGTGGCAGCTGTACGCAGGGTGGTAAACCGGGAGAGCAAAGAAACCGGCAGACCCGAAGGTCTCCCACGTACAGCTGCCATGACAGTAAATTACAGGCGTAAAAGAACGCCTGATGTCGTGATGGAGGCACTGTTGCACTTTGCTTAACCGGGTTACCACACCCGATCGCTGAATGGTTCAGCGACGTCCGGAGAGTATCCCGTCAAAAAACAGCGCAATAGAGCGGCAGAGCGTCCAAACACGAGTTTCGGAGTTTGCCTACAAGGTCTGTGGGCGTCATCTGATATTGCGAGACTGGAAGTAAACGAAAGTAAACACCTGGCACTTGTTTCTCTGTGGGAGCGAGCTTGCTCGCGAAGGCGTAGTGTCAGTCGACGAATCTGTAAACTGACCCACCGCATTCGCGAGCAGGCTCGCTCCCACAGTGGATTCTGGTGGCGACCGAGATGTAAAAAGCCCCCGCAACCTGAAGTTGCGGGGGCTTTTTGCGGATGCGCTTCAGATCACTCTTCGGCGACCGAGTCCTTGCTCTGACGCTTCTGAATCAGGTCCACCAAGCGCTTGGCCAGTGCCGGATAGTTCTCGTCGAAGTGATGACCACCGGGCAGTTTCACCGGCTCGCCCACGGCAGTCTTGTCCGTGCAGCCACTCTCACCGGTTTCTTCTTCACCATAAATGCACACGACCTTGGCCGGCGGCAGCTTGGCCATTTCCGGGCCGGTGGCGGCTTCTTTGCCGGCGTTGCCGAGCCAGCCTTCGACTTCGATTTCGAAGCTGCCGGTGCGGGCGAAGGCGAGCAGGATGATGGCGTCGACGCGCTGTTGCTCGTTCTCTGGCAGGCGGTTGTAGATTGCTGGCAACACGTCGGCGCCGAACGAGTAGCCGGTGAGGATGAAGCGTTTGGTGCCCCATTTCTGCCGGTAGTGCTGCATCAGTTCGGTCAGGTCGAGGGCGCTCTGTTCCGGGCTCTTGTGCTGCCAGTAGTAGCGCAGGGTGTCGATGCCGACCACCGGGTAGCCGAGCTTGGCCATTTCGCCAGCCACGTCGCGATCGAGGTCGCGCCAGCCTCCGTCTCCGGAGAGGAACAGGGTCACGGTGTCGTTGGCTTGGCCGGCCGGCACTTCCACTACCGGGATGGCCAGGCCGCCGTTGGCCTTGTCGCCGCCGACGAGGATCTTGCGCAGTTCGTTGTTCAGCACCTGCGGTAGATTGATGTCGTAGTCGCTGATGCTGGTTTCGGCGTTTGGTTGATCGCGCACGAAACCGGCGCTGGTGTCGTCCGGGTTGTCGTTCCACGCCACCAGCCAGTGGCCGTGGGCGGCGGATTTGGGCAGCAGATGAGTGCAGCCGGGTTTTTCCAGCGCCAAGCCGACGGAAATGGCTTGGGCCTTGTCGTCTTTTTGCTCCGACAACCAACGCCACGCCAGCACCGCGCCAGGGCCGATACCACTGACCAGAGTGGCCGGGCCGTTCAGTTCACGCAGGCCCGATTGCAGGGCGCGGCTTTGCAGCAGGCAGTCCTTGGGCAGAATCACCTGAACGATCTGCGCCGAGGCGCTGCGACTGAGGGTGCTCAGTTGCTTGTTGCTGAGTTTCTGATCTTCGGTGACGGCCACCAACACCTGTGCCTTGGGCTTGGTGCCGGGAATGATGCGGGTCATCGCCGCGCCGTCGGCGGGCGTGAGTTGTTCGACGGTCGGTTCCGGTGCGGGGCGTTTGAGGTACCAGAAAGCGCCGCCAGCGATCACGGCCAGCACGATCAGTGCGGCCAGGATGTACTTCAGGGTGCGTTGAATCATCAGCGTTTCACCAATCCAGTCAAGCCGCCCGCAATCAGGGCAGCAGTGTCGGCCAGCGCCACGAGCGGATCGAGTCCGGCAGGCACGGCCATATAACGGGGTTCCCAGTCAGGCTGGAACTTGTCTTTGAAGCGGCGCAAGCCCTGGAAGTTGTACAACTGCTCACCACGGCGGAACACCATCGAGCCCAGCCGTTGGGTCAGCGGCGCGCCACGCCGGGGTTGCAGCCCCGACAGCGGCACCATGCCCAGGCTGAAGCGCGCGTAGCCGTGACTCTTATAATGCTGAATCAGGCCGACCATCATGAATTCCATGGTCAGCTTCGGCGCCTCCGGGTGCGCGCGCATCAGGTCGAGACTGGCCAGATCGTGGCTGTAGGTCTCCAGCAGATTGGCGAACGCCACCGGGCGACCTTCGAAACGAATCACCGCGATGCGGAAGTGCTTCAGGTAATCGTCGCTGAAACGGCCGAGGGAGAAGCCTTTCTCGCGCACGTTCTTGCCGGTGAGCCAGGCATCGGAAATCACCTTCAGCTCATCCATCGGCGCCTGCCCCGGCTCATGGATCTCCAGCGACAGACCATCGCGGGTACCACGGTTCCAGGTGTAACGCAGATCCTTCATCTCTTTGCCCTTGGCTTCGAGATCAAAGCGATGGAGATCGACTCGAGCCTCTTCGCCGAGCTTGATCGCGGTCAGGCCGATGTCCATGTAGTACGGCAGGTTTTCCGCCCGCACCTGATAGAACACCGGACGGGCATGGTGAATGTCGCAGAGGTCGCGGAATTGCCAGATCATCTCGGCGCGCTGCTGGCTCGGGCCGATCGGGTCGTACAGCGCCACCAGACTGCGGCCACGGCGCGCGTACATCAGGAAGGCTTCGTCGTTCTGGTGAAACAGCAACGCCTTGTCACCGGTCAGCGCCAGGCCACCATCAGGTTGCGACGAAGCCATCAGAATCTTCGCTGCGCGATCAATTTCGTCTGGCGTCGGCAGGTGAATGACCGGGCGCGCGGTACGCAAAAGCCAGGTCAGCGCGATCACGAGCAACAGCACAGCGGCGCCAAGCAACGAGCGCAGACCACGGGGCGCATCAGCATCAAGGGTGAACTGCCACCACAACTGATGGCTGTAAGGCACGTCTTGATACGCGAACAACAGCAACCAAGCCGAAGCGCCCAGCACGCAAAGGCTGGCCACCAGATACAGCGGCGAGAACGGCAATTCGGTCAAGCGGCTGGGGCGATAAAAGGAGCGGCGGAAGACACCGAGCAACGCCGCCGTCAGCATCATCAATGTGGCTTCTTCCCAGTCAAAACCTTTGAGCAGTGAGAGCAGGGCGCCGACCAGCAACAGTATGGTCGTCAGCATCCAGGCGGCGGACAGGCGACGGCGCAGGCCTTGAGCCAGCAGCAGGCACAACACGCCGATCAGGCTGGCGCCGAAGTGCGAGGCATCGACCAGGCGGTGAGGAATCAGAAAGCCGATGTGCTCAAGCCGCGTATCGATTTCCGGGGTGGCACCGGAAAACAGCAGAACCACACCGGACAGAAATACCAGCACCGCGAGAATCGGCGCCGCCAGACCGGACGCCGCGCGCATGGTCTGGGTCTGAAACAGGCGTTGCCCTTCGTTGATCAGCAGCAAAACGCAAGCGACCAGCAAAGGCAGCACAACGTAGATCAGTCGATACAGGAGCAGGGCGGCGGCAAGTGGCGCAGCGCCAAGTTTGTCGGCAAACGCGGCCAGCAGAATCGCTTCGAAGACGCCGACGCCACCCGGTACATGGCTGAGCACGCCGGCGGCCAGCGCCAACAAATACACCAGCAGGAAGGCGCCAAACGGCGGGGCTTCCGGTAGCAACAGATAAAGCACGGTGGCAGCAGCGGCGACATCGAGGGCGGTAATAACCAACTGCAGGAACGTCAGGCGCCGACCGGGCAAGCGCAAGGTGCGACGACCGGCCTTGACCAGCAGGTTGTGCGGATAGGGCTGGTCCGGCAGGCGCCGACGATAGATGCCGATCGCCAGAATCGCGCCCAGAACCAGGACGGCGGTGGCAACTGTACCGAGCAGCCATTGGGATAATCCCAATGCCTGAGAAGCAGCTGGCAGATCGCTGAGGGTTGCGAGCGCGGCCAGTGGCGGCAGTGCACAGCCCAGTGACAGACTGGCGAACAGCGTCATGTGTGCGACTTCCGAAGCGCTGACGCCCAGTCGCGCATATAAACGATAGCGAACCGAGCCGCCGGACAGCAGCGACAGGCCGATTGCATTGCCAATCGCAAACGCAGTGAAGCCGCCGAGTGCCAGCGTACGTGTCGGTAATGTCACGCCCGCATAACGACTGGCGGACCATTCATAACCGAGCAGGATGATGAAACCGACCACGGTCGCCGCAAGTGCACCGAGCAGGGCGGGTTTCGGCACGTCGAGAATCGAGTCATGCAACGCGTCGAGATCGAGTTCGGCGAGCAGATGGCGGCAGGCAATCAGGGCAATGGCAAACAGCAGCAGCGTGACGGCCAGGCCGATCGGCTGACGGTATTTGCTTAACCGATCCAGCCAGCGTAAACGCTCGGGTTTGATCGGTTGTTCTGCTGTGACGGAGTCTTGTGGATCAGACGAGTTGGCGCGCATCAATCACCTCTTGGATTGTGCGCGACAGGATGGAGGTATCCAGCCAAGTTACCAATCCCTGTAGAAAAAAATAATCACAAAATACTACGCCTCTCACCTGACATCGGCGAGGGCAGTTCCTGGATTGCAGAGGCCTCGTCTGCGACTCAAGGATGGTCGCGAGTGGCTGCCTCTGATGATCCCCAGCGGTTCACTGCACAGTGACAGATCATTGTTGCGAAAGGACTTTTTCGACAGATACAAAAAAGGCCACTCTTTCGAGTAGCCTTTTTTGATGTTTGGTTGCGGGAGCCGGATTTGAACCGACGACCTTCGGGTTATGAGCCCGACGAGCTACCAGACTGCTCCATCCCGCGTCTGTGTGGCGGCATTCTACAGGCGAACGACGAGGTGTCAACCGATAATCCCGTAAAGGTTCGAATAAGCGGGGAATCGCGTCAATCGGTCGCAGGTGAAGCCTAAGCTGCGGAAATCCAAAGGGTTGCGCTTCAACCCTGAACCTGATCAGGAGAGTGGCGCTAAAACAGACGCGCACAAAAAAGGCCACTCTTTCGAGTAGCCTTTTTTGATGTTTGGTTGCGGGAGCCGGATTTGAACCGACGACCTTCGGGTTATGAGCCCGACGAGCTACCAGACTGCTCCATCCCGCGTCTGTGTGTCGGCATTCTACAGAGGATCGCCACTGTGTCAACCCTCAATTCAGATAAAACCGTTGGGCTTCAATCGCTTAGCGTTATTGGTGATGCTTGCGTCGCGCCGCAAGGCAGGCGGGGCAAGGCTTCCAGCTCTATTGGCAGGTGACGTTCGATTGAGAAAATAAATTCAGGCGCTTTTTCCTACCGGTCGGAAAGAACATTCAGACCACTGGTGCTATATACAGGTGCCAGTGAGATACTGACGATCCGGTTCGCCACGTTTACTTTTCTGACATGACTCAGCGAAAAATCATCCACGTCGACTGCGATTGTTTCTACGCCGCCATTGAAATGCGCGATGACCCGCGTCTGGCCGGCAAGCCATTGGCGGTGGGCGGTTCGGCGGACCGGCGTGGCGTGATCGCGACCTGCAATTATGAAGCCCGGGCTTACGGCGTTCGCTCGGCGATGTCTTCGGGGCATGCGCTGAAGCTGTGCCCGGACCTGACTATCGTTAAGCCGCGCATGGACGCCTACCGCGAAGCCTCAAAAGAAATTCACACGATATTTGCCGATTACACCGACCTGATCGAGCCACTGTCGCTGGACGAGGCCTATCTGGATGTGTCGGACAGCGCTCATTTCGGCGGCAGCGCCACGCGCATCGCTCAGGACATTCGTCGTCGCGTTTCCAACCAGTTGCACATCACCGTGTCCGCAGGCGTGGCGCCAAACAAGTTTCTGGCAAAGATTGCCAGTGACTGGAAGAAACCCAACGGCTTGTTTGTGATCACCCCGGATCAGGTCGAAGACTTCGTCAGCGGTTTGCCCGTGAGCAAATTGCACGGTGTCGGCAAGGTCACTGCTGACAAGCTCGGCAAGCTGGGCATTGTCGACTGCCAGCATCTGCGTGAGTGGGGCAGGCTGGCGCTGGTGCGCGAATTCGGAAGTTTTGGCGAGCGATTGTGGAATCTGGCCCGTGGGATTGATGACCGGCTGGTGCACAACGACAGCCGACGTCAGTCGATCAGTGTCGAAAATACCTACGACACGGATCTGCCGGATTTACGCAGCTGTCTGGATAAATTGCCTGAGCTGCTGGAAACCCTCAAAACCCGCATGGCCCGAATCGACAGCAGCTACCGGCCGGGCAAGCCATTCGTCAAAGTGAAGTTTCACGACTTTACCCAGACGACCCTCGAACAGGCAGGGGCTGGGCGGGATTTGGGCAGCTATCAGTTGATGCTGACGCAGGCGTTCAATCGCGGCGGCAAACCGGTGCGGTTGTTGGGAGTGGGGGTGCGGCTTGAGGATCTGCGCGGTGGGTTTGAGCAGATGGAGTTGTTTGAGCGGTAGCTACGTGGCGTTTTTCAGGACCTCTTCGCGAGCAGGCTCGCTCCCACAATTTGGAATGCATTTCCCTTGTGGGAGCGAGCCTGCTCGCGAAGCTTTTTAATTCGGTCCCGGATCCGCCACCAACCGACCTGCATCCTTGGTCAACGACTTGAGAAACTCGGCCTGCAACTCGGGATCGTTGCGCGTGAGTTCAATCAGGCTCTGTTCCAGTTCGCTGGCTTCTTCTTCCAGGCCCAGCTCCGACAGGCGTTTGACCCGGTGCACCCACTGGCTCACCTCGTCATCTTCCAGGTCGTCGTAAATCAGCCCGTGAGCCTCCAGCAACTTGCCGCGCAAGTTACCGCTGAGCATCAGTGTCGAGTCGGAATGCACATCGTCCTTGGCATCTTCCACGCTGATTTGCAGTCTGCCGACATGATTGAGGTCATTTTCGGCGAACGGACTGTCCAGAAGATTCAGGCGCAGCACGCCGTTACGGTCCGTGGTCATGTCGAAGGTTTGCTTGCCGGCCTTGACCTGCACTGGCCGCTCGCTCCATGGCAGGCTCGAATACTCCGTGCGCTTGTCGCGCTGGACTTCATCGATCCCGGCCAGATTTTGCTGCGCGCGACCATTGGACTGCACGTTCATGAACGGGTTGAGCCCGGCGAAACCGTAGCTCAGCCAATCCCTGGTGACGCTGTCTGGCAGATTGCCAAGGGCGAAAACGTTGACCACGTTGGCGCCGACGCCACCAACCACGGCCACCGCACCCAGCGGAATCTCGTAGACCTCGCGCCAGGGTTGATAAGGCGTGTAGCGGTCGTACCGGCGGGTGACTTCGAACTCGGTGACTTCGAAAGTCTTCTGCTCGTTGATCTTCACGCGCCGCTGCGGCAGCTCAAGCACCTTGGGCTCGCCGACATCAATCTGCAGGCTGTGGTCGAGCAGTTTTCGCTCGACCCGCTCTTCGTGCTCGCTGCGTTGCGACATGTGGTTGGCGCAGCCGCTGACCAGCAGGGCGCCGCACAGGGCGGCGGCGCCGAGGCCTAAGGTGTTTCGCTTGAACATGACGTCTCTACTGGTTTCAGCGGCGGATACGGGCCTGAAGGAAGGACACAACATCGGCCACCGGCAGCGCTTGCGCCTCGCCTTCGGTACGGCTCTTGTATTCCAGGTTGCCTTCGGCGAGACCGCGGTCGCTGACCACGATCCGGTGTGGAATGCCGATCAGCTCCATGTCCGCGAACTTGATGCCCGGGCTGGTTTTCTTGTCGCGATCGTCCAGCAGCACTTCGAAGCCGGCCGCCGTCAGTTCGGCGTACAACTTGTCGGTGGCTTCGCGCACCTGCTCGGTTTCATAGCGCAGCGGTACCAGTGCGATCTGGAATGGCGCCAGCGTGTCGCTCCAGATGATGCCGTTTTCGTCGTTGTTCTGCTCGATGGCCGCAGCCACCACGCGGGACACGCCGATGCCGTAGCAACCCATTTCCAGGGTCACAGGCTTGCCGTTCTCGCCCAGCACTTCGCACTTCATCGCCTTGCTGTACTTGTTGCCCAGCTGGAAGATGTGACCGACTTCGATGCCGCGCTTGATTTCCAGCGTGCCTTTGCCGTCCGGGCTAGGGTCGCCGGCGACCACGTTACGCAGGTCTGCAACGGTCGGAACCGGCAGATCGCGCTCCCAGTTCACGCCGAAGTAGTGCTTGTCGTCGATGTTCGCGCCGATACCGAAGTCGCTCATGAACTCGACCGAGCGATCAATAATGATCGGCAGCGGCAGGTTCAGCGGCCCAAGGGAGCCCGCGCCGGCGCCGATCGCGTCGCGCAGTTCGGCATCGGACGCCATGACCAGCGGGCTGGCCACGCCTGGCTGGTTGGCAGCCTTGATTTCGTTCAGTTCGTGGTCGCCACGGATGATCAGGGCAATCAGCTTGCCTTCTTCTTCCGCGTGGACGATCAGCGTCTTGATGGTCTTTTCAATCGGCAGACTGAATTTTTCCACCAGCGCCGCGATGGTCTTGGTGTCTGGGGTGTCGACCAGGCGCAGCTCTTCGGTCGGAGCCGGACGGGACGTTTCCCGTGGCACGGCTTCGGCTTTTTCGATGTTCGCCGCGTAGTCGGAACCGTTGCTGAACACGATGTCGTCTTCGCCCGATTCGGCCAATACGTGGAACTCGTGGGAGCCGGCGCCGCCGATCGAACCGTTGTCGGCTTCAACCGGACGGAATTTCAATCCCAGACGGGTGAATACGTTGCAGTAGGCCTGATGCATGCGGTCATAGGTGACCTGCAGCGAAGCCTGATCAGCGTGAAACGAGTAGGCGTCCTTCATGATGAATTCGCGGCCGCGCATCAAACCGAAGCGTGGGCGGATTTCGTCACGGAATTTGGTCTGGATCTGGTACAGGTTGATTGGCAGCTGCTTGTAGCTGCTCAATTCGTTGCGCATCAGATCGGTAATCACTTCTTCATGGGTCGGGCCCGCGCAGAAGTCGCGACCGTGGCGGTCTTTGATGCGCAGCAGCTCAGGGCCGTATTCTTCCCAGCGCCCCGATTCCTGCCACAGCTCGGCCGGTTGGGTGCTCGGCATCAGCACTTCCAGAGAGCCGGCAGCGTTCATTTCTTCGCGAACGATGGCTTCAACCTTGCGCATCACACGCAGGCCCATCGGCAGCCAGGTGTACAGGCCCGAGGCCAGCTTGCGGATCATGCCGGCACGCAGCATCAGCTGGTGGCTGATCACGACCGCATCGGAAGGCGTTTCTTTCTGTGTGGCGAGCAAAAATTGACTGGTGCGCATGGTTGGCCGTTGTCGGTTGCTTTGACTGGAAATGACGGAGCAGTGTACCGGCGAGTTTTGCTGACGTACAGAAGTGTGGCCAGCGGCGAGGTCCAGCGGCGGGATTGCTCCCGCCATTGGCGAAGCGTCCTACAATTCTTCCGGGATTGGCGTCGGTGCGGGCTCGTCCGCTGGCGTCGGGCCTTCGCGGCGGCGCTCCTGAAACCAGTGCACGGCAATCAATACGAGCGTCGGCACGCCGAGCAGCGCAGTAATCAGGAAGAAACTGTGATAGCCGAACTTCTCGACCAGTACGCCGGAATAGCCGCCCATCAGGCGCGGCAGCAGCAGCATGATCGAACTGAGCAGGGCATATTGCGTCGCCGAGAACTTCAGGTTGGTCAGGCTCGACAGGTAGGCGACGAATGCCGATGTGGCCAGACCTGAACTGAAATTGTCGAGGGAAATGGTCACGACCAGCATTTGCAGGTTCGGGCCCATGTCGGCAAGCATCACGAACAGCAGGTTGGTGGCGGCCGACGAGACGCCGCCGATGAACAGAATCGGCAGGATGCCGAAACGCACGATCAGCAGGCCGCCCATGCCGGCGCCCAGAAGGGTCATGATCAGGCCAAAGATCTTGCTGACACTGGCAATCTGATCCTTGGTGAAACCCTGATCGATATAGAACACGTTGGCCATGACGCCCATCACCGTATCCGACATCCGATACGTGGCGATCAGGCCCAGCAGCAATAGTGCCTGCCAGCGGTAGCGCAGAATGAAATCATTGATCGGCGTGAGGACCGGCGCCAGCCCGCGCCGTCCCATGGCTGACAGGCACAGGCCGGTCAGCAGTGTATAGAGGATGGCGCGCAGGAAGGCGCGGTCTTCGAGTAGCAGGTCGAGCGGGCTCATGTCACCAAACAGCACGCCCGCGAAATCGGTGTTGTAGAGCTGCGTAAACATCGCCGGCACTGACACCAGCAGCACGATCAGCACGAACACCGACATCAGTTGATGCATGAACGTGTAGCGCCCGGCCTGTAATTGCGTGCGCAGCGGCACGGGCGGCTCACGCATGAAGATCGTGGTCAGCAGCGCCGGCACCATCAATGCGCCGAACAGCACATAAGTGCCGGTCCAGGCCGCGTGTTTATAGTTGAAACCGGTGGAGCCGAAGCCTTCCGCGAAAAACAGTGCGCCAGCGGTGGCAAGCAGGGCGGCAACGCGATAGCCGGACATGTAACTGGCGGCGAGGGCGGCCTGGCGACTGTCGTCGGCGATTTCCAGGCGATAGGCGTCTACCGCAATGTCCTGGGTGGCAGAAGCGAAAGCGACGACGACGGCAATGGCGATCAGCCAGGACAAATGCTTTTGCGGGTCGCAGAAACCCATCCCGATCAGCCCGAGAATGACCAGCGTCTGCGAGAGCACCAGCCAGGAACGGCGACGGCCAAGCTTGCCGAGCAAGGGCAGGCGCCATTGGTCGAGCAGTGGTGACCAGACCCATTTGAACGCGTAGGCCAGACCGATCAGGCTGGCGTAGCCGATGGTTTCGCGGGCAACGCCCGCTTCACGCAACCACACGGACAGCGTTGAGAACACCAGCATGTACGGCAGGCCGGCGGCAAAACCGAGCAACAACAGCACGAGCGTCGAAGGACTGGCATAGGCGGCGAGCGCGGCGCGCCAGGTTTTACGGGGCATGGGCTGAAGTCTGCCTCAAAATTGCGAAAACAAAGCGCGCACTCTAACCGCTGTGCTCTACCGGACGCCAGCCATGGCGCCGAATATCCACACGATTGTTCAGGACGGTAATGCCTTCCATGCGCAATCGGGCGCGCTGTTCATCGCCGGAGGGGCTGCCCACGGGCAAGCTGATTCGCCCGCCAGCGCCCAGCACGCGGTGCCAAGGTAACTTGGTGTCACCGGGCAATTGGCTCAGGGTGCGGCCGACCCAGCGGGCGGCGCGGCCCAATCCGGCCAGTTCGGCTAGCTGACCGTAACTGACGACCTTCCCTTCAGGTACTTGGGCGAGCGTCGAGTAGAGCGCCGTGCGTCGGATTTGCGCGTCGTTCTCAACGCTGTCGAGTGGGTCTTTCACGTACGCGGTTCCTGAGCGTGGGCGTGTTGAGGTTAACAAGGGTAATCGCTGGCGGCGCAGTTGAGAAATGAACTCAATTGAAATAGTCCGGTCAGTCCTTGTCATGGCCTGAATCCTACGGATAATGCCGACTTTTTTCGCCACTCTGAGTCGTCGATCTACTTATGTTCCCCAGAACCCTGTTGTGCCTTGCTGTTTTCAGCGCGTCCACGCCCTTGCTTGCCGACACCGTCTGGTTGAAAAACGGTGACAAGTTGAGCGGGACGATCACTGTGTTCGACGGCGGCAAGCTGTTGATTCAGACCAAATACGCCGGTGCGGTCAGCATTGACTGGAAAGAGGTCAAGACGCTGGACAGTGATCAGCAATTGCTGGTCAAGCAGGACGCCTACACCGGTGAAGTGTCCAAGTCGCTGACGGCGGCGGACGATGGCAAGGTCACGCTGGCCAACGGCGATGCGCCGAAAACGGTCGAGCTGGCGAGCATTCAACAGATTCTCAAGCCCAAGCCGATCGTCACCGACCTGGTGTGGAAGGGCAATGTCGATCTGGCGCTGGATTATCAGCGGGCAGAGAAAGATACCGATGACTACGACGTGGGCTTCAAGACCTCGGCGCGTCATGGCCGCTGGCGTCACACTGCCGAGGGCGAGTACAACCGCGAAGTCCAGGATACAGAAACCACCACCAACAACTGGCGCGCCGAATACTCCCTCGACCGCTTCCTGACAGACCAGTGGTTCTGGCAGGGCCGTTTGAATTACAAACGCGACCACGTCGAGGAGCTTTCGCGTCAGCGTGTGGTAGGTACCGGTCCGGGCTACCAGTTCTGGGATGACGAGCTGGGCGCATTCTCGCTGGGCTCCTTGCTCAACCGCACCGATTACGAATATCGCGATGGCAGCAAGGACAATTTCTATTCCGTTGCCATGAAGTGGGATTACAACCGCTACCTGATCGGCAAGAAGGTCGAGTTCTTCACCAACGGTGAAGTCGGCAAGCCGTTGTCGGGTGTTGCGGACTACGCGCTGGATGCGGAGCTGGGCTTGCGCTACAAGGTTACGGACTGGGCCTCGCTCAATCTCAAGGCGGAGCGCGACATTATTAGCGGCACCAACGATGCGGATTTGAACAAGACCCGTTACACCGCAGGGTTTGGCGTGGCTTGGTAAGGCCTACTGATACAAAGGAGAAAGCCCCGTGATTGCGGGGCTTCATTGTCAGCTTTCTGCTTTGGTCTTGCTGGTGGGAATCGAAACACATTCTCCCTGCTTGATGCCCATCTGGTAATGGCATTCGTAGCTCAGGCTGCCGTCTTTCCTGAAGAAGCGCATCGGGCCATGCGCGGCACCCTCGATATAATCGGTAAATGAAGCCATCCCACCGTTTTCGTGCCATGTCGCGGATGCTCCGTGAAGCTTGTCGTTCTTGTATTTTCGATGTTCTTTGAGCTGGCCGGTCGCATACCACTGTTTGAAGTCGCCCTGTTGGCGATGCTTTTCATCCCACTGCCACTGCAAGGTTTGCTTGCCTTGCTCATTCCATTGCTCATAGCTTCGTTGAACGCCGTCCTTATAAAACTGTTTCTCTTTGACAGTCCCGTCGATGAAGTGAGTGGTTAACCAGCCATCTGGCTTTCCGTCGACGTTGTTGCGCAAAGTCTTAATGGCTCCGTTGTCAAAATAAGAATTATCCGGTCCTTGAGATGTGCCGTTGATGAAAACCGTTTCGTACTTGATCTGTCCATTCGGATGGTATCCAAGGGCAGGGCCGTGGAGAACGTCATTTCGATAGCTGCTGCGCCCGATCAGCGCCCCGTTCTCGTCGTATTCGAGGTACTCGCCATCTACGTGCTTGCCCAGATGCCAATTATAAGACTCAGCGACTTTGCCATTTTCGTGATAGATAAATTGCCAACCGTCGAGATGGTTGTTGAGGTAGTTTTCACGCTTGATGACGACGCCTTGATCGGAATACGTCAGCGCCTCGCCCTGACGCAGGCCGTTAGCATCATTCTGGTAGGTCCGGCGGGGTTTTCCGTTTCGATAGTAAGCTTTGTATGTCAGAACGGGTTTCGCTGAAGCGAAGTCTTCTCTGTCGACGTAATGCTCGCTGCGTAGACTTCGCGTGTCCCGGTAAAAAATTTGTGCTTGCCACGCCTGTTTTTCTTCGTCATAGGGCATTGGCATTTGCAGGTAGTACAACGCCAGGCCTTCGCCGATCGGCTTGAGGTGCTCGTCCAGATAAAGCTTGTCGTCTGCCAGAGGGTTCGTCAGGTCTGCGCACTCCTCTGGAGTGCAGGGGCGTACCTTTTCGAAGAAGGCGCGTTTTCGCTCACAAGCTGAGAGCGTCAGAATCAGGGGGATTTTTTGGTCGATCAAGTCTTGGACTTCGCCGAGTGCGCGGCGAAATGATTCGGTTGGGATGCCCAATGATTCTGGGGTCAGGTAGACCTCGTTGCTCCCGCAAGCATGAGGGGTAGAGAGTGTCAGGAGTGCTGCTCCTCTAAGCTGCATCGAAGAGTGGCCATTGACTTCTGGCCCTTTCGCCAAATAGGTCGCGCGAGGGTTCATGTCAAGGATCACCGTAGGGTGATCAGATTTTGTCTCTGCATTGAGAGACGGTGCGAACGCCAACAGCAGTGCGTTGAATGTGTTCCAAGAGATGAATTGCATCCTGCTTCTTCCATGTGATTCCGGGGCGCGGATCATATAGAGCGGAGGCAAAAAGAGGGGCGAACAAAACACGCAGACACAAAAAAGCCCCGCTTTTGAGGGCGGGGCTTTTTTCTAAAGAAGCTACAAGTTAGATAACTTGTACTTCCTCAGCTTGCATGCCTTTCTGACCGCGGGTAGCGATGAAAGAAACCTGTTGGCCTTCTTTCAGGCTTTTGAAGCCGTCGGATTGGATAGCTTTGAAGTGAACGAACAGGTCGTCACCGGATTGTGGGGTGATGAAGCCGAAGCCTTTTTCATCGTTGAACCACTTAACGGTACCGGTTTGGCGATTAGACATGGTGTAACTCCTTGAACAAAGATAACTGCGACTCAGGAAGAACCCTGGCCGAGACTGAGTGCAAAGAGCAGGAAAAATTCTTGTAGATGGTTGGATCGAAATTCAACATATCGTGTAGAGATTCTCAGTGACACAAGCAACACAGTGACGCCACCTTAACCGTTTTTCCGGAACGTGCCAATGTTTCTTGCAAAGGTTTCTGTGTTTTAGGGATCGACGGTGCGACGGTTCGTCGCCACAGCGCGTAAATACGGGGTGTTCGCCGAGAATTGCGTTGCGCACTTTGAACGAGGCGACGCGCCCGGTAAGATGCCGGACAGAATTTTTCCACCTCGCTATTCAGGACAAACCCGCCATGAGCATCAAATCGGACAAGTGGATTCGCCGCATGGCGCAGGAACACGGCATGATCGAACCGTTCGTCGAGCGCCAGGTGCGCGGCAGCGACGACAGCCGGGTGATTTCCTACGGCGTGTCGAGCTACGGCTACGACGTGCGTTGCACCAACCATTTCAAAGTGTTCACCAACATCAACTCGGCCATCGTCGATCCGAAAAACTTCGACGCCGGCAGCTTCGTCGACATCCACAGCGATGTCTGCATCATCCCGCCGAACTCCTTCGCCCTGGCCAGCACCGTCGAGTACTTCCGTATTCCGCGCAACGTGCTGACCATCTGCCTGGGTAAAAGCACCTACGCCCGTTGCGGCATTATCGTCAACGTCACCCCGCTCGAGCCCGAGTGGGAAGGCCACGTGACGCTGGAGTTCTCCAACACCACCAATCTGCCGGCGAAAATCTACGCCAATGAAGGCGTGGCACAGATGCTCTTCCTCGAATCCGACGAGGAATGTGAGGTTTCCTACAAGGATCGCGGCGGCAAATACCAGGGCCAGCGTGGCGTGACATTGCCGCGTACCTGAGTTGCCGTCCGACGGATGTCGGGAATTCTTTTGCGGGCAGACACTCTATGGGGTGTACTGCCCGTTTTTCGTTTCAGACAAAGACGGGCCTTCAACGAGGAGTGCCCTATGAAGATCGACCCGCGAATCAGCGCTGAACTGGCAAGGCTTGAGCCCAATCAGATAGGCGTACTGGCCTGGTCGCTATTGGCGAATCCATCTTTGAGCCTGTCCGGTGTCCCCGGTCAGCCGGATCCCGATACTCCCTACGAACAACCGACCGAACCCGGCGAGCCCACACTGCCGGACGAACCGCCTCCGGCGCCTGTCGCCTGATCCACTGGTGCAGATATGGCCCGGCAGTCAGATCCATATGAGATCTAACTGACGGGCCATATTTCGTTGTCGCCAATCACAAAGACTCTGCAGCTTTCGTCGCGCTCGACCTGAAAACCACCGGTAAACGCACCGAACGCCGGCATCAGGCTGATGCGCTCACCCAGCCTGAAACAGGCCAGGCGCAAGCTCTGTCGCCCTTTGCCGTGCAGTCGATAGACCGGGTGCACATGGCCCGCGAGCACGTGTCGTTCGGGATGCGGATCGGGTTCATGCTGCAAGGCGAACGGCCCGAGCAACAGCGGTTCGGGCACCACGCGGATATTCAACGAGGCGGGTGGATCGCCCGCGCGCTTGTCGTGATTGCCGCGAATCAATGTCATCGGCAGCCCAGCGTGCCGCTCACGCCATTGTGCCAAGGCTTTCAGCGTATTTTCCGCGTGAGACCCAGGCCCGTGGAGGAAGTCACCGAGAAAGATCAATTGTCGGCACGGCAGCCTGGCCAGCAGCGCGTCGATGACTTCGATATTGCTCGCCGTCGTGCCATGCGGAACTGGTTGCCCGAGGCTGCGATAGGCCGCCGCCTTGCCGAAATGCACGTCTGCAATCAATAGCGCTTCTTGGGCTGGCCAGTACAGGGCTTTCTCTGGCAACAACCATAACTCTTCGCCGGCCAGGCGCACCGGGTACGCTGTATTCACGACGATTTTCCGTTATCAGCGGTTTTTTCCAGGTCACCGACCATTCTTCTGATCCTGTCAGCCAGTTTTTCCGAGCTCATGCTTTCGCGCATCCGCTCCACCAGCAGGGGGAATCCCAGCGGTGTAGGACGCTTGATCTGATGCACGTCGAGTTTCATCTCATTGATACGCGCCAACGTCAGTTCCAAACGCCGAATATCCAGTTCTTCGCGTAGGACTTCTTCCCCTGCCTGGGCCAGTAGCAGGTTGTCGGCGTCATACTGCTTGAACACATTGAAGAACAAACCACTGGACGCCTGCACCTGCCGCGTACTTTTCGGCGCCCCTGGATAACCCGCGAACACCAGCCCGGCAATCCTCGCGATTTCGCGAAAGCGGCGCAGCGCCAGTTCGCCGGCATTGAGGCTCGCCAGCACATCCAGTAACAGGTCGTCTGCGTTGAACAGACGTGCGTCGAGCTGCGCCGTCCAATCTACCGGCGTGGCACTGAGCAATTCCAGACCGTAATCATTGACCGCGATCGAGAAGGTCACCGGCTGGCGCTGACTGACGCGCCACGCCAGCAAGCTTGCCAGCCCCAGATGCACCTGACGTCCGGCAAAGGGATAGAGGAAAAGGTGCCAGCCTTCGCGGGACTTCAGCACCTCGGCCAGCAGATTTTCCGTGGTGGGCAAGCCGGACCAGCGGATCTGCGTTTCCAGCAACGGCCGCAGCGCGCGCATTTCCGGGCCATTGAACGCTCCCTCAGCGGCAGCGCTGAAGCGCGCAACCACCGCTTGGGCCAGCTCGTTGGATAACGGCATGCGTCCGCCATTCCAGCGCGGCACGGCGGCCTTTTTCGCGGTGCTGCGTTTGACGTAGGCGGTCATGTTCTCCACCCGCACCAGCTCCAGCAAGCGGCCGGCGAAGAGAAAGCCATCGCCGGGTTTGAGCCGGGCGATAAAGCCTTCCTCGACGCTGCCCAACTGTTTGCCACCGCCGCCCTTGCTCCAGAACTTCAGGTTGATGCTGGCATCGCTGACAATGGTGCCGATGCTCATGCGGTGGCGCCGCGCCAGACGTGCATCCGGCACGCGCCAGACGCCGTTCTCGTCCGGCTCGACCCGGCGATAATCCGGATACGCCGTCAGCGACATTCCGCCATGACGTACGAACGCCAGCGCCCAGGCCCAGTCAGCCGGTGTCAGGTCGCGATAAGCCCAGGCCCCACGGACTTCTTCGTACAGCTCCTCAGGAATAAACCCACCGCCAAGGGCCATGCTGACCAAATGCTGAACCAGGACATCCAGCGGCTTGTGCGGTGACAGGCGTGGTTCGATTCGGCGCTGCTCGACCGCGTCACGCGCGGCAACGGCCTCGATCAGCTCAAGACTGTGCGTCGGCACCAGCGTCACGCGCGAGGTGCGCCCCGGTGCGTGGCCGGAACGCCCGGCACGCTGCATCAACCGCGCAACGCCTTTGGCCGAGCCGATTTGCAGCACCCGCTCGACCGGCAGGAAATCAACACCCAGGTCCAGACTGGACGTGCAGACCACCGCTTTCAACTGGCCGTTCTTCAAGGCCTGCTCGACCCAGTCGCGGGTGTCGCGCGACAGTGAACTGTGGTGCAACGCAATCAATCCGGCCCAGTCCGGGCGCGTTTCCAGCAACGCCTGATACCAGATTTCCGATTGCGCCCGGGTGTTGGTGAACACCAGGCTGCTGGCGCAGGCATCCAGTTCAGCCACGACCAGCGGCAGCATTTTTAGACCTATGTGCCCGGCCCATGGAAAACGCTCGATAGCGGGTGGGAGCAGGGTATCGACCTGCAGCGTTTTTTCGCTTTTGCCCTGAACACTGACGCCGCCGCCCTGTGGGATCAGCACTTGCTCGGCGTGGGACTGGTTACCGAGCGTAGCGGAAACACCCCAGACGATCAGGTCCGGCTGCCAATAACGCAGGCGGGCGAGGGCGAGTTGCAACTGGACGCCGCGTTTATTGCCGAGCAATTCGTGCCATTCATCCACTACGATCATGCGCAATGTCGACAAAGCAGCACGTGCATCCGCTCGGGCGAGCAGCAGTGTCAGGCTTTCCGGTGTGGTGATCAGCGTGGTTGGCAGGCGCCGGCCCTGACGGGCGCGTTCGCTGCTGCTGGTGTCGCCGGTGCGCAGGCCGATGCTCCATGGAATCTGCAAATCATCGACCGGAGTTTGTAGCGCGCGCGCGGTGTCGGCGGCGAGGGCGCGCATTGGCGTGATCCACAGCACGGTCAGCGGTTCGGCCGGCGGTTTGCGTTTGCGCGGCGTCGCTACGGACGGAGGTATGCGAGCGAAGCGATTGAGCGCGGCAAACCACACCGCGTAGGTCTTGCCGGCGCCGGTGCTGGCGTGAAGCAGCCCGGATTCGCCATTTTTTACCGCTGCCCACACCTGTTTCTGAAAGGCGAACGGCTTCCAGTCGCGGGCGCTGAACCAGGTTTTTGCAAGGTCGGGGGATTTCGCCATGCCGGCTGCGTGCGCTCTGGAGGGGTTGTTTCAGAGACAGCGAAGCGGGCGGACAAGTTTAACTTTGTCGGTCGATGGATTCCCTTGTGGGAGCGAGCAGGCTCGCTCCCACAGGGTGTGTGGCAAACTTTATTTCAGGTTTCCGCTCAGGAATTGTTTGAGGCGTTCGCTTTTCGGATTGCCCAGCACCTCCTCGGGCGCGCCTTCTTCTTCAACCAGACCCTGGTGCAAAAACAGCACCTGGCTCGACACCTTGCGCGCAAAGCTCATTTCGTGCGTCACCATGATCATCGTCCGGCCTTCTTCGGCCAGACCCTGAATCACTTTCAACACCTCACCGACCAGTTCCGGGTCCAGCGCCGAAGTCGGTTCGTCGAACAGCATTACCTCCGGCTCCATCGCCAGCGCCCGGGCGATCGCTACGCGTTGCTGCTGACCACCCGAAAGAAACGCCGGGTACTGATCTGCCACTCGCGCCGGCAAGCCGACCTTGTCGAGATAGCGCCGGGCGCGGTCGTCGGCTTCCTGCTTGCTGCAACCCAAAACCCGGCGCGGAGCCATGGTGATGTTTTCCAGCACCGTCATGTGGCTCCACAGATTGAAGTGTTGGAACACCATCGCCAGCCGCGTGCGCAGGCGTTGCAGTTCATCGGCATCGGCGACGTGCAGGCCGTGGCGGTCGGTGACCATGCGGATGGCCTGGCCGTCGAGGCTCATGGCGCCGTCGTTGGGTTGTTCGAGAAAGTTGATGCAGCGCAGAAAGGTGCTTTTACCCGAGCCGCTGGCGCCGATCAGGCTGATCACGTCGCCAGTCTTCGCCTTGAGCGAAACGCCTTTGAGCACCTGATGGTCGCCATAGCTTTTATGCAGGCCTTCAACGGTCAGTTTGTACATGGGACGAGCATCCTCAAGGCGAAAGTAGGTAGCCGCTGCGATAGGCTTCGGCGCCCGCGACGTGGGCAATGACCATGCCGGCGGTGGCCATGCGCCGCAGCGAGCGGGCGTACAGCAGGCCGGCAGAGGTGCTGCGAACGGGCGTGACGCGATCGTTGATCGGGTCGATGATTTCGGCGATTTGCTGGCCGGCTTCCAGGTATTGCCCGGCCGTGGCGGTGAATACCAGCAACCCGCCAACCGGCGTGGTCACCGGTTCCACGCCGGCCAATGGCGTGGCGGGGAACGGCAAGGGCGGCTGCGGTTTGGTTTCGCCGACGATGGCGTCGTACTGGATCAGATAATCGATCAGCGCCTGGCAGTCGCGACTGGCCAGCGGGTGACTGACGTCGCCCTGGCCACGCAATTCGACGGTGACCGAGAAGCTGCCCTGCGGAATGTCGAATTGGTCGCCGAAGCGCTCCTGCAACTGCCACCACAGCAGGGTGAAACACTCATCGAACGACTGCCCACCGGAATCGGTAGCCAGCAGACTTGCCTGCGAGCCGATGTAGCGCGCCAACGGCTCGACCTGCGGCCAGGCTTCGGGTGTAGTGTAAAGGTGCACGACCGATTCGAAATCACAGTGCAGGTCCAGCACCATGTCGGCATCACAGGCCAGCCGTTGCAGGGTCAGTCGCTGGGACTGCAGTTGCGTCGTCGGCGTCTGGCGGGCGAGGGCGTGGCGCAGGCTGGCGCGAATCACTTCAAGGTTGTGCTGCGGGTCATCGCCGAGCTTCGTCGCAATGTCGTTGCCGATTTCTTCGCTGAGGTCGACGAACCAGCGATTGAAATTCTGCCCGCTCTCGAATTCGTAGCGGCCCAGCGGCACGTCCATCAGCACTTGTTCCAGGCCAGCCGGGTTGGCCACCGGCACCAGCACGATCTCGCTGCGCAGGCGCCCCGCAGCTTCCAGCTCGGCCAGCCGTTGCTTGAGGTGCCAGGCGACGAGCATGCCGGGCAGTTCGTCGGCATGCAGCGATGACTGGATGTAAATCTTGCCCTTGGCCTGCTCGGGGCCGAGGTGGAAGCTGTGAATCTGTCGTGCGGTCCCCGGCAGCGGGGCCAGCAGGTCATGTATCTGGTGGCGCATTTTTATCTCTTTATTTCTGAAGCCGGTCCTAGTGAGTCGGCCCGAGGAAGGCCAGCCATCGGCGTTCGGCAAGACGGAACAGGCCGACCAGCGCAAAGGTAATGGTCAGGTAGATCAGCGCGGCAATGCCGAAGGATTGAAAAGTCAGAAAGGTCGCCGAGTTGGCGTCCCGCGCGACTTTCAGAATATCCGGGATGGTCGCGGTGAAAGCCACCGTGGTCGAGTGCAGCATCAGGATCACTTCATTGCTGTAGTACGGCAACGAACGGCGCAGCGCCGAGGGCATGATTACGTAGGCATACAGCTTCCAACCCGTCAGACCGTAAGCCTTGGCCGCCTCGACTTCACCATGGTTCATGCTGCGGATCGAACCGGCGAAAATCTCGGTGGTGTAGGCGCAGGTATTCAGGGCGAACGCCAGGATTGTGCAGTTCATCGCATCGCGGAAGAAACTGTCGAGAATCGGCTGCTCCCTCACGGCGGCGAGGCTGTAGATACCGGTGTAGCAGATCAGCAGCTGGATGTAGAGCGGCGTTCCGCGAAACAGGTAGGTGTAGAACTGCACCGGCCAGCGGATGTAGAAGTGCGGCGAGACGCGGGCAATCGACAGCGGAATCGAGACGATGAAGCCGATGCAGATCGAGGCGGTCAACAGCCACATCGTCATCGCCAGCCCGGTGATGTTCTGGCCGTCGGTATAAAGGAAGGCTTTCCAGTATTCCTGCAGAAGTTCGATCATCGCACGGCCTCCCGGGCGCCCGCGGCGTAGCGGCGTTCGAGCCAGCGCAGGATGACGTTGGATGCGCTGGTGATCAGCAGATAGATCAGCGCGGCAACGACCAAAAAGTAGAACAGTTGATAAGTGCTTTTACCGGCGTCCTGCGCGGCTTTGACCAGATCGGCCAGGCCGATGATCGATACCAGTGCGGTGGCCTTGAGCATCACCATCCAGTTATTGCCGATGCCCGGCAGGGCGAAGCGCATCATTTGCGGAAACACCACGAAGCGAAAGCGCTGACCACGTTTGAGGCCGTAGGCAGTGGCGGCTTCGACCTGGCCGCGCGGTACGGCAAGGATGGCGCCGCGAAAGGTTTCGGTGAAATACGCGCCATATATGAAGCCCAGCGTCAGCACGCCGGCACTGAACGGGTCGATTTCGATGTATTCCCATTCCATGTAATCGGTGAAAGTCGTCAGCCAGGTTTGCAGGCTGTAGAAGATCAGCAGCATCAGCACCAGGTCCGGCACCCCGCGAATCAGTGTGGTGTAGAGCTGGGCGGGCAGGCGCACCAGTTTGACTTTGGACAGTTTGGCACTGGCGCCGAGGAGGCCGAGCAGCACGGCCACCAGCAACGACATCGCCGATAATTTGATGGTCATCCAGGTGCCTTGCAGCAGCAACGGGCCGAAGCCCTGAAGGCTGAACGCAGAGAGCCCCAGATTTTGCAGGAGGTTTTCGAACATAAATCAGCAACCCGAGCGGATGGAAAAGGCGCCCATCGAGGATGGGCGCCGGGGCATTATTTGCCGCTGTACAGGTTCAGGTCGCCAAAGTGTTTCTTTTGGATCTCGGCGTATTTGCCGTCGTCGTGTAACGCTTTGATACCTTTATCCAAAAGCGCTTTCAGCTCAGTGTTACCTTTCTTGATACCGA
Organism: Pseudomonas khorasanensis; assembly: GCF_014268505.2. Taxonomy (GTDB): domain Bacteria; phylum Pseudomonadota; class Gammaproteobacteria; order Pseudomonadales; family Pseudomonadaceae; genus Aquipseudomonas; species Aquipseudomonas khorasanensis. The sequence continues at coordinate 30,057 of NZ_JABWQP020000006.1, read as the reverse complement.
TGGCGGTTTTGGAAGGCAGCAATTCGCTGTCGACCGGTTGGCTGACTTCGTAGCCTTCCCCTTTAGGCGACTTGAGGAAGCCCAGTTCGGCCTGCAGCATGTCCTGGATGGCAGCGTCGAGGCGGCCCGAGGTCAGGTCGGAGTAAACCTGATCCTGGTTCTGATACGCCTGGGTTTTCACGCCGGCCTTGTCCAGTACGGCTTTGGCGTAGGCTTCCTGAATGGTGCCTTGCTCGTAGCCGACGGTTTTGCCCTTGAGCGAAGCGACGTCTGCGCTCAGGCCGGAGCCTTTCTTGAACACGTAAGCGGTCGGGCCGGAGAACAGCTCATTGGAGAAGTCGATGACTTTCTCCCGCGCCGGGGTAACGGTCATCGACGAGATCACGCCGTCGAACTTGTTGGCCTTGAGGCCCGGGATCATGCCGTCGAAGTCGCTTTCCACCCATTTGCACTTGACCTTCAGCTCCGCGCAGATTGCGTTGCCCAGGTCGATGTCGAAGCCCACCAGGTTGCCATCGGCCGCTTTCGACTCGAACGGTGCGTACGAAGGGTCAACGCCAAAGCGCAGCTCTTTGTATTCCTTGGCCAGCGCGGAGCCGGCGGCCATGCACAACGCCAGTGCAGAAAGGGTCAGCAATGCTTTTTTCATTATTCAATCCCTAAGAACCAATATGAGCGCTTGTGGCGCAGAATTATTGTTACTGCAACGCTTACGACCTATAGAAAGTAGCAATTTCCGAACCAGAGTCCCGAACAAGTGTTTTAAAAGGTCGGGCGGGGAGAGACGAGCGCAATGGGTGCCCGGAAAAGGGCATGGCGTTTTCGTTGCACTGTTTCGGAACGCGACGCGAATTTGGGCCGCGATTTCCGGTGGCGAGGGAGCTTGATCCCGCTGGAGGGCGAAGCACTCCCCGGCGTTTATCCTGCAATACTCAGGTTGCAGGCTTTGCAACTGCTGCGCAGTCGAGCGGGAGCAAGCTCCCTCGCCACCGGGGTTCGCGGTGTTATTGAGAATGGGTCAGGCCAACAGATCCTGCAGGGTGGCGAGGCTATCGGCCTCTTCCACGGTCTTGTCCTTGCGCCAGCGCAGCATTCGCGGGAAGCGCACGGCGATGCCGCTTTTGTGTCGCCGCGACAGGGCGATACCTTCAAAACCCAGTTCAAACACCAGGCTGGGCTTGACGCTGCTGACCGGACCGAATTTTTCCACCGTAGTTTTGCGCACGATGCTGTCGACCTGGCGCATCTCTTCGTCGGTCAACCCCGAATACGCCTTGGCGAACGGTACCAGCGAGCGTTGGCTCGACTCCGGCGGGCCGTCCCACACGGCGAAGGTGTAATCGCTGTAAAGGCTGGCGCGGCGACCATGCCCGCGCTGGGCATAAATCAACACGGCATCGACGCTGAACGGTTCGACTTTCCACTTCCACCACACGCCCATGTCCTTGGTCCGGCCCACGCCATACAACGAGTCGCGAGCCTTGAGCATCATGCCTTCGACGCCCAGTTTGCGTGACGCTTCACGCTGTCGGCCGAGGTCAAACCAGTCCTCGCCGGTCAGCACGGGCGAGGGCAGCAACACCGGACTGTCGCAACGCGCGATGACTTTTTCCAATTGCTCGCGCCGTTTGACCTGAGGCTGGTTGCGCCAGTCTTCCCCTTGCCATTCCAGCAAGTCGTAGGCGAGCAGCACCACGGGCACATCCTCAAGGATTTTCTTGTCGAGGGTTTTGCGGCCAATCCGTTGTTGAAGCAAGGCAAATGGTTGCACCGCCGGGGGCTCTGGCGACTCGGGATCGAAAGCGTCTTCGGTGCGCGGATGGGTACTTTTCCACACCACAATTTCGCCATCAATCACCGTGCCGTCGGGCAAACCGTGCACCAGCACATCGAATTCGGGAAAGCGCTCCGTCACCAGTTCTTCGCCGCGCGACCATACCCACAGCCGCCCGTCACGCTTGACCACCTGGGCGCGGATGCCGTCCCACTTCCATTCCACTTGCCAGTCCATTGCCGGCCCGAGCAGAGCTTCAAACGCCTCGACCGGTTGCGCCAGGGCGTGAGCGAGGAAGAACGGGTAAGGCTGGCCGCCGCGCTGGGCGTGTTCGTCGGCAGATTCCGGGGCGATCAGTTTCAGGTAACTGGCGGCGTTCGGCCGGTTCGACAGATCGGTGTAACCGACCAGACGTTGCGCCACGCGCTTGCTGTCGAGCCCGGCCATCGACGCCAGTGCGCGGGTGACCAGCAACTTCGACACGCCTACTCGGAAACTGCCGGTAATCAGCTTGATGCACAGCATCAGGCTTGGCCGATCGAGTTGCGCCCACAGCATCGGCAGTTGTCGCGCCAGGTATTCAGGGGTTTCGCCGCGCAGTGGCAGCAGTTTGTCCTCGATCCATTCGGCGAGACCGGCCTCGGAGCTGTGCGAATTTTCCGCAAGTACCAGTGAAATGGTCTCGGCCAGGTCGCCGACGGCTTGATAACTTTCTTCGAACAACCAAGGCTCCAGCCCCGAAACGTCGACTGCCAGCTCACGCAGGATGCGCACCGGCACCAGTTGCCGGGGGCGACCACCGGAGAGAAAGTAAACCGCCCACGCGGCGTCTTCGGGCGCGGCTTGAGCGAAGTAGGCCTGCATGGCCGCCAGTTTGGCGTTGCTCGACGTGGTCGCGTCGAGTTCGGTGTACAACTCGGCGAAGGCTTTCATGCGGACGTCTCGGCGACGGTCGGTTCGGCGGTGATGTTGTCCTCTTCGTCATCGCCGTATTCGGTACTGAAGCCTTGGGCGTCGAGGCCTTTTTCGCGCAGGTGACGCACGAGCACGCCAATCGATCCGTGCGTGACCATCACCCGTTCCGCGCCGGTCTGCTCGATCGCCCACAGCAGGCCGGGCCAATCGGCATGGTCGGACAGGACAAAGCCGCGATCCACACCGCGCCGCCGACGGGTGCCGCGCAGGCGCATCCAGCCGCTGGCGAAGGCGTCGCTGTATTCGCCGAAGCGCCGCATCCAGGTGCTGCCGCCGGCCGAGGGCGGGGCGATGATCAGCGCCTGACGCATCACCGGATCGGTTTTTTTCACGTCGCCGGCATAGATGGTCGGCGGCAGGTACACGCCGGCCTCGCGATAGACGCGGTTCAAGGGTTCGACCGCGCCGTGGCTGAGGATCGGCCCGAGGTTTTCATCGATGCCGTGGAGAATCCGCTGGGCCTTGCCGAAGGAGTAGCAGAACAGCACGCTGGCCTTGCCGGCGGCGATATTGGCTTTCCACCATTCGTTGATCTCGCTGAACACCTGCGCCTGGGGCTGCCAGCGGTAGATTGGCAGGCCGAAGGTCGATTCGGTGATGAAGGTGTGGCAACGCACCGGTTCGAACGGGTCGCAGGTGCCGTCCGGCTCGATTTTGTAATCACCGGACGCGACCCAGACTTCGCCGCCATATTCCAGACGCACTTGCGCCGAACCGAGCACATGGCCGGCCGGGTGAAAACTCAAGGTGACACCGTGATGGGTCAGGCGCTGGCCGTAGTCGAGGGTTTGCAGATTGATGTCGTGCCCCAGGCGCGAACGCAGAATCCCTTCGCTGGCGCTGCTTGAGAGGTAATGCTGATTGCCGGTTCGCGCGTGATCGCCGTGGGCATGGGTGATCACCGAACGCTCGACCGGCCGCCACGGATCGATATAGAAATCCCCGGCGGGGCAGTAGAGACCTTCGGGTCGGGCGATAACAAGATCCATGTCGTGACCAGAATGGAGGGCTTGTTAAGTATGAGGCTGACGTGGGGATGGAAGTTCTATCGGTTTTCAACCGCAACCCTCACCCCAGCCCTCTCCCTTGGTTGATCGTACCCGTGCGCGGATGGATCATTCCCACCAGAGCGTGGGAACGATCAGGTAGTGGGCGGTCTGGATTATTTTGCGGGCGTGAGGGTCAAACGCGCCTTGCCATACACCCGATCAAAGTTCTGCGGTTGCATCGGCAAGCCAATGTACTGGCTCTTGAGCCACGCATCGATCCCGTTCAGGTAGTTCGGGCTCAACGGATTCCCCGATTGCCCCGTACCGTTCTGAGCCATCAGCGGTTCACTTTGACCAAAGTCGACGATAAAGCGCATCGACGGTGCACGCGTCGTGCTGAAGTCCTGACCCCAGGCGAACGCCGCGGTGTTCAACGTCGTGTGATCACCACCCGCTGCGACTGGCCCGCGCACGGTCTGGCCGTTGGCATTCTTCCAGACGTAGCTGTGCAATTTGCCCCACTGCCAGGCTTTGTGATCGCCGCCCAACAGGCTGTCGCCAGCGCTGATCGCAGCGGCGAGGCTGCGGGCGAGCAGGGTAGCCTTGTCTTCTTTCTGAGGCGTGCGAACGTCATCCCAGAACGGACTGTCTTCACGGCCCAGCAAATGGTCGGCCTGCGCTGCGTAGGACAAATCGCCATTTGCGATAAACGCTTTCCACGTAGCGCTCGACTCAGGGCCGAGTTCGTCGAGGAACATTTGCTTCATGCTTTCCTGCAAAAACAGTTCATAAACCGCCGCATCGGCCGAGGTCGGGCTGAGCTTGCCGTCGAACGCCATCAAGCGGGTGAATGCTTCGCGTGCCTTGCTGCGATCAGCGTCGGGCAGGGCATCGATGGCCTGCTTCAACGGCTGCTTCATGCCCGGCGCCTCGAAGACTTTTTTCAGTTTTTCGGCAAAGGTCGTGGTCTGGTCGTACTGCATGGCAATCACGCTGCGGCTGTCGTGTTTGCCCGCGCCCGCCAGTTGGGCGAGCCGTTCGCCGCGCTCTGGTGCTGCCCAAGATTTCGACAGCTGCATGCCGTAGCCATCCGGGATCACGCGCTGGTTGGCGGTGCCGAGCCAGCCTTGTGCCGGGTCCTGATCGTAGGGGTGCAACATCGGGTCGGCGTAACCGTCCCAGTCATAACGACCGTCCCAGCCCGGCGAGGGCAGCAGGCCTTCGCCTTCGCGGCGGTTGGGGAAACGTCCGGTGACTTGCCAGCCGATATTGCTCGCATCGGCGAACACCAGATTCAGGGTGATCGCGCGGATTTCGCGGCTGGCATCCGAGGCGCGCTCGACGTTTTGCGCGCGCGTCAGGTCGAAGTAGGCGTCCAGTGTTTTGTCATCGGTCAAACCCGGCGTCTGCAACGCCAGGCCGAAACCGTTGCCCTGCGCCGCCACCCGGGCACTGTTGAGCAGGGCGCCGTGGCGCGTTTCATACACCGCTTCGCGAATCGGCCGCTGACCTTTGACGAAGTAGGTTTCGTTGCGCACGCCCAGCGCCTGCCATTTGCCATTGACCTCGTAGGTCAGGCTGCTGCCCTGACGGCGGATCTTTTCCAGGAACAGATCCTGATTGTCGCCAAGCACGCTGGTCATGCTCCACGCCACTTTGCCGTTGAACCCACCGAGGACCATCGGCAAGCCAGCTACCGTAACGCCGGCCGCCTGATATTTAGGCGCGCGGATTTGCACGAAGCTCCACAGCGATGGTGCGGCCAGCGGCCCGTGCGCGTCGCTGGCCAGCAGGCTCTTGCCGCTGCGGCTGCGTTGCGGGGCGATCGCCCAGTTGCTGGAAGTGGGCGTGCCGAGCAGGTTCAGCGCCGACAGTTGCTGGCTGGCGCTGCTCAGTTCAGCCAGACCCGGGATCTGTCCGTTGAGCTTGAGTCCTTGCAGTTTGTCGGCTTCGGCCAATGGCAGATTTTCGTCAGGTGCCGACGGGCTCAGCCAAGCGAGTTTGTCGCTGGTCACGGTTTGCGCGAGCACCAGCGAGGCAATTTCTTCCGGCAGGTTGGCCGACTGGCTGAAATTCAACAGCACGAAAATCAGCGCCGAATCTTCCGGTTTCCAGTATTCCGGTTTGTAACCGCTGGCGGCGAGATCGCCCGGCAATTTGTCGGCGTAGCGGAACAGGTAAGCGTTGACGCCCCGAGCATAGACCTCGAAGAACCGTTTGAGCCGTGGCGACGAGGCCTTGTACAACTCGCCGGCACTTTTCTTCAGGCTGACCGCGCGCATGTAGCGGTCGGCGTCGAGCATTGACGCGCCTGACATTTCCGCCAGACGTCCCTGGGCCAACAGGCGCAGAGTGACCATCTGATTGATGCGGTCGCTGGCGTGGACGTAGCCGAGGCTGAACAGGGCGTCATGGAAGCTGTTGCTTTCGATCAACGGCATGCCCATCGCATTGCGCCGCACCGAAACGTTCTGCGCCAGGCCCTTGAGCGGTTGCACACCGGAAGCCGGCGGCAGGCTGTCCTGGGCGTTCCAGGTCTGGCAACCGGACAGGCCGAGGACACCGGCCACTGCTGCGGCAACGCCGAACCGGGGAAGAAAATGTGTAAGGGCTGGCGAGGCCATGGCGAAGCTCCTGCGGGGTATAAGGCTGGGGACGCAATAAAGCCGCTACGTTAGTGAGGGCGCGAGGGCCGCGCAAGCGGGGCGAGCGCTTATTTGTGCACTTGTGCGCCGATCGGTCAGAGGGTTTGCAGTTGCCTGTGAGAAACCGGTGGTGTTGAACTATGGAAATATCCAATGACCTTGCATGAGATAAATCGCCATGGAGCTTCAGGCCAACGCTGCACTGATCATCATTGACCAGCAAAAAGGCATTCTGCATCCGCGTCTGGGGCGCCGGAATAACCCTCAGGCCGAAGAGCGAATGCTCGATCTGCTGGGGCTGTGGCGACGTACCGGGCGCCCGGTGATTCATGTGCAACATTTGTCGCGCTCGCCGGAATCGGTGTTCTGGCCTGAACAGTCGGGGGTGGAGTTTCAGCCGCGCTTTGTGCCGCAGGACGGTGAATGGCTGATCCAGAAACAGGTTCCCGATGCGTTTTGCGCGACAGGGCTGGAGGTGCGGCTACGCGAGGCGGGGATCGGGCAGGTGATCATTGTCGGCGTGGCCACGAATAATTCGGTGGAATCTACAGCGCGGTCGGCGGGCAATCTGGGCTTCGACGCGTGGGTAGCGGAGGACGCGTGCTTTACCTTCGACAAGGCCGATTATTTCGGCACACCGCGTACGGCTGAAGAAGTGCATGGGATGTCGCTGGGGAATCTGCACGGGGAGTATGCGACGGTGGTCAGTGTCGCGCAGGTGTTGGCGGCGGGCTGAGGTTTGTGGTGAATGTGCCGCCTGCATCGCGAGCAGGCTCGCTCCCAGAGTGGAGTGCATTTCAACTGAATGAACGCGATCCCTGTAGGAGCGAGCCTGCTCGCGAAGGCGATGTGTCAGGCGAAGAAGATCTTCGCCCTGGGCATCAAGCCCCGTGGCACTTCTTGAATTTCTTGCCGTTGCCGCATGGGCAAGGGTCGTTGCGGCCAACGTCTTTCAGGGCGTTGCGCACTGGTTCCTGGTGGGCGTGGCCGCAGTTCGGGCCGTGGACATGGCCATGGTCGTGATCGTGATGGTGGTCATGATCGTGGTTGCAGTCAGGGCCATGGACATGGGGTTGCTGGGTCATCGAGGTCACTCCGGAGTTAGATCGGCGGGGATTATCACGCCATTGCGCTCAAGGTGCACGTAGTGAGCGATGAATAAACCGGTTTCCAGTTCTCCCTCCAATCGATAGGGAATCTGCTGATTCGGTTTTTTCAGCAGCTTCACTACGGTTTTGACCTTGGGCCATAAGTTGGTGCGGATCGGTACCTTGAAATAGGCGCTGCGTTTGGGCCCGACGGTAAACCAGTGTTCATGCTCCCCCTCGGTCAGCAGCATGTCTGCTAGGTGAATGCGGTATTCCATGCCGCGTACGGTCAGGTCGCTGTCGTAGGGGTTGTCGATGCGAAAGTGCAGGATGAATCTCTGTTCAAGCAGCTTTGCCCGCACCACTTCGACTTTCACCAGATGCACGGCGGGCTCGACGCTGTCATCGCTGAACCACGAGGCACAGCCGCCGAGGTTGAGGATCAGCACCAAGGTGAACAGTTGAAATGTGTGCCATTGACCGAGCATCGAGTAGGACTCCCTTTGACCCCAGTCTAGTCGCCGGCCGGTCTAAGCGCCGAAATACCCCGAGCAACATTTCTTGAATTTCTGCCCGCTGCCGCACAGGCAATTGTCATTGCGCCCCAGCTTCATCTGCACCGTCGGGTCGATGAAATACCAGCGCCCGGCGTTCTGCACGAACGAGGATCGCTCACGATGACTGTGCTCGCCCTGGCTGTCGTGCCAGCGCGCGGTGAAGGTCACGAAGGCATGTTCCGGCTGGCCGCCAAAGACTTCCGAACTGTCAACTTCGAGGCCGAGCCAGGTGCTCTGCGCGCTCCAGTCGCTGATCGACTGCCGGTTCAAACCCGCTTGTTGCGCGGGCAGGGTGGTCGCTACGAGGTAATCGACCAGCCCCAACACGTAAGCGCTGTAGCGCGAGCGCATCAAGGCTTCGGCGCACGGCGCCGGGTGGCCCTCGTGATAAGGGCCGCAGCAGGCCTCCAGCAGGTTGCCGCTGCCGCAAGGGCAAATGGCTGTACTCATTGCATTACCACCAGTATTTCCCGAAGTTTTCCGGATTGGCCCAGAAGCGTGAATTGAGCCAGTCGGGGACTTGTTTGTAGTCGAGCAGATCGTAGGTGAACAGGGTCAGCACCTGATCGTCACGCTGGAAACGCTCGCTGGCTTGCAGTGCCAGCGAGTAAAAGTCGGTTTCCTGCCAGCCGCACGCCGACAGATCTGCCACCACCGCGATGCGGCTGGCGTTGAGGTTACGGATGCCGCCCAACAGGTTCAGGCCGTCGCGCTTGGGCAAATGTTCCAGGCAATCGACCACCAGCGCCAGATCGAAGCGTTGCCCGGCCAGATCGGCGGGCAATGCCCCGGGCGCGGCGTGGGCGACGACGCTGTCCGGATGCGCCTCTTTAAAAGCGCTCAATGCCGGAAATTCGCTGGCGCCGATCAACAGCAGTCGAGCCGGGGCGTAGCGATCCAGCAAAGCGGCCAGCGCCTGTTGCGGCGTGCGCGAAGAAATGGCGACGTTCATCGAAGCTCCTCATTCAGATCGCCAAGACTAGCCTGCCAGGCTGCGGTGGCAAAGCCTTCCGTGGCGCATGTTTGCGCCAAAAGTGGCAAACACCTGTGAACACGGTCGCAAACAGCGCTGGCCTATTGCTGGCGGAGATTAAAACTCCGGTCTTTACTCCCTGAATCGGTTTTAAGCCGATCCCTCAGGAGAAAACTAGATGAGCATAGTTCGCACAGCATTACCCTTGGTTCTGCTAACCAGTGTGTTGACTGGTTGCGCAGGTTTGCAGAAAACCGACTGGCCCACCTGTGCGGCGGTCGGTGGTGTTGTTGGCGCCGGTCTGGGCGCGACGGAAAGTGCTGCGTGGGCCGGTTACGGTGCGCTGCTGGTCGGCGGCACCGCAGCTGCCTATTGCTGGGTGCATGGTGATGGCGACGAAGATGGCGATGGCGTGCCGGACAGTCGCGACAAGTGCCCGGGCACGCCCAAAGGCGTGCAGGTCGATGCTGACGGTTGCCCGCCACCGACGCCTGCGCCAGTGGTCGAAGAAGCGGTTGTGGTCAAGGAGGAAACCATCGTCATCCGTGATGTGCACTTCGAATTCGACAAGGCCGCGCTGACCAGCCCTGACAAGCAAGTGCTCGACAAAGTCGCCGACCGCCTGAAACAGGAATCCTCCACCGCGCAACTGACCGTGACCGGTCATACCGACAGCGTGGGCAGCGATGCCTACAACAAAAAGCTTTCGGACCGTCGTGCGCATTCGGTGGTCGAGTACCTGATCCAGCAGGGCGTGCCACGCGCCAGCTTCGTTTCGGTGTCCGGCCTGGGTGAAAGCCAGCCAGTGGCCGATAACAAGTCGGCCGATGGTCGCGCGCAGAACCGTCGCACCGAAATCAAAATCGTCCGCTAGCCCTCTCGCATCCGCGGCTTGTGCAGTCGCGGATGCGGGTCTTTACTCCTGTGTAACCGGTATGGGCCGGTACACAGGAGCGTTCACAAATGCGTGTTTTCTCAAGGTCCGTCTTGCCGTTGCTGCTGCTTGGCAGCTTGCTCACCGGTTGTGCCACTCACAGCGATGGCACCGCACCCCTCAATCAACGTACGTGGCCGATCTGCAGCCTGCTGGGCGGGCTGGTCGGCGGCGGTCTCGGTGCCATCGAAAGCGCAGGCTGGGCCGGCGGCGGCGCGGCGTTGGGCATCCTCACCGGCGGGTTGATCTGTTATGCCCAGGATGGCGATGAAGACAGCGACGGCGTATTCGACCGCCGCGACCGTTGCCCGGATACACCGGAAAATACCGAAGTCGATCACCGTGGCTGCCCGTTGCCGCAATACCCGGCGACTGTGAAGCCGGTCGAACCGGCGCCGCAAAATGAAGTGATCACCTTGAGTGACGCGGGCAACGTTCTGTTTGATTTCGACAAGTCTGACCTGACCCCGGCGGCCAAAGCGCAGCTCGATACCTTGATGGACAAACTGCGCAATGCCGATGTGGTCGGCATCAAGGTCATCGGTCATACCGACAGCAAAGGCTCTGACGCCTATAACCAGGCGCTGTCCGAACGGCGGGCCAGCAGTGTCGCGGCTTATTTGCTGAGTCAGGGTCTGGCGCCGGACAAGCTCACCAGCGAGGGGCGCGGCGAAAGTGAACCGGTCGCCGACAACGCCAGCGATGACGGTCGAGCGCAAAACCGTCGCGTGGAGCTGCACATCAATCGTTAGGCAAGGGCTGTAGTCCGCAGGCTAGAGCTGCCGGGTCGAGATTCTCGGCCCCGGTAGCCATTTGATCGGTGTTTGCAGATATTTCATTTTTCCCTCTGGCTTATCCCCCGCAGAAGCCGGTACTGTGCGTGCAAAGAATAATTCGCAACACGGGGGGGCGTATGAAGGTGTTCTGGTGGCTGGGGCGTTTGCTGACCCTGCTGTTCTGCTGTGTGGTGCTGGCCAATCAGTTGGTACCGTTTGTCCATCCGCTGCATCTGCTGGTCAATCTGGCCGGTGCTCTGTTGTTGCTTCTCCATGTGTTCGAAGTGCTGCTGTGCAATCGCAGCCTCAAGGGCCGTTCGCACCCTTGGCGTGATCGCGGCCGCATCCTGTTATTCGGCGTATTCCACCTGCAAACCATCCCGGCCCCGGCCGCTCCGGAGGCTTCTTCCCATGCGTAAACTCTGCCTGCTCGCTCTCTTCATCAGCCCACTGGCCTGTGCCCAGGTGGTCAATGTGCAAAGCAACTCGCTGATGCGTTTGCCGAACACCACCAGCACATTGAAACTGGAAAAACTGGAAGTGGCCGATTACGGCACCTTGCTGATTCCGTCGAACGTGGCCGAATTGAACGTCGATGAGCTGCGCCTGGGCCATGAAGCGCGCATCGCCATCGTTCCGGCTGAAACCGCGCTGGAGATGAAGGTCAAGCGCGCCGAACTGAGCGACGGCAGTCAGATCACTGCACGCGGCGCCCCTGGCACTTACGAAAAAGCCGCCCGGGCCGGGCGCAATCTCAATCTGCAATTTCAGGCCTTGACCGCGCCGCAGTTGACGGTCGATGCCCGTGGCGGCACCGGTGCGCCGGGTTTCGTCGGGCTGGATGGCGGCAACGGTGAAGATCCAGGCTGCACCTATGGCTCGGCCGGGCACGGCGCCAATGGCAGTGACGGCAGTGATGGTCAGCCAGGTGCACCGGGCGCGCTGGTGCGTCTTGAAGTGCCGCGCGATTTTCCGCAGGCTTTGATCAAGGTCAACGTGGCGGGCGGTGCCGGTGGCCCGGCGGGTGTGGGCGGCAAGGCCGGGAAGGGCGGCAAGTCCAAGGGCTGCCTGGTGTACCGCGCCGATGGCGGCAAAAATGGCAAGGCCGGGGCTGATGGGCAGCCGGGGCCTGCCGGTGCGGCGGGCGCTGTTACCGTGCAACGCCTCTAAAGAACAGCACTTTCCATTGTGGCGAGGGAGCTTGCTCCCGCTGGCGCGCGCAGCGGCCCTGAAAATCAGGCAGCGCGCCCCTTCTGGTTAAACTCGGCAGCTGATTTGGGTTGCTTCGCAACCCGGCGGGAGCAAGCTCCCTCGCCACAGCAGTGTTTGTCTCGACACCTCAGAACATCGGCCGAGCTGCCGCAATCGCCACCAGCGCCACCCCGACAATCAGATTGAGCCCCACCACCCGCCGAATCCGCCCCAGCACCGCCGCACCCGCGGGCCAGTCTTTCGCCTCCACCGCCTTGCGCAGTTCCGGCAGCATCAACCCCTGAATCCGGATAAACAGCGCAGTCATCACAATGTACAGCCCGATCATTACCTGCACGTATTTCGGCGCGGTCTCGAAACCGATCTGCTGCAAATGCAACAGGCCCACGCCACTGATCGGCAGCAGGATTACAGCGACCCAGACCCAACGGAAAAAACCTTGAAACACTTCCACCCACAGGGTCAGGCGAGCGGGGCCGTCCAGGGCCTTCACAGCCGCAGGGCGCAAGACCATCCAGGCGAAAAACATGCCGCCCACCCACACCAGGGCGGCGAGGACATGCAGGGGATAAACGAGGCTAAAAGGTGTCATTGGGGTACTCCGTTCTGCGCGATGTCGATTAGCGGGGTATGATAGCCGCCGAACCAAACCACTGAAAATTTATCCAGCGTTTTTGCGCCCGACACTCAATGATCAGCACTGAACTCAAAACCACGATCCAGGGCGCCTATTCGCGTTTTCTAGAGGCCAAGAGCCTCAAGCCGCGTTACGGCCAGCGCCTGATGATCGCTGAAATCGCCAAAGTCCTCGGGGATATCGACACCGACGACGAAGGCCGGCGCAGTGGCGACCCCGCGATTGTCGCGGTGGAAGCCGGCACCGGTACTGGCAAGACCGTGGCCTACAGCCTGGCGGCGATCCCAACGGCCAAGCTGGCCGGCAAGCGTCTGGTGATTGCCACCGCGACGGTCGCCCTGCAAGAGCAGATCGTCTACAAGGATTTGCCCGACCTGATGCGCAACAGCGGGCTGAACTTCACTTTCGCGCTGGCGAAGGGGCGCGGGCGCTACATGTGCCTGTCCAAGCTCGACATGCTGCTGCAGGAAGGCCACGCGCAAACCGCCACCGCCCAGCTGTTCGAAGAAGAAGGCTTCAAGATCGAGGTCGACGAGGCCAGTCAGAAGCTGTTCACCAGCATGATCGAAAAGCTCGCCGGCAATAAATGGGACGGCGATCGCGACAGCTGGTCCACGGCGCTCGAAGACGCGGATTGGGCGCGCCTGACCACCGATCACAGCCAGTGCACCAACCGTCATTGCCCGAACTTCGGCCAGTGCGCCTTCTACAAGGCTCGCGAAGGCATGGGCAAGGTCGACGTGATCGTCACCAACCACGACATGGTGCTGGCCGACCTGGCGTTGGGCGGCGGCGCGGTGCTGCCCGATCCGCGCGACACGATTTACGTGTTCGACGAAGGCCACCACCTGCCGGACAAGGCCATCGGCCACTTCGCGCACTACACGCGCCTGCGTTCTACCGCCGACTGGCTGGAAACCACCGCCAAGAACCTCACCAAACTGCTGGCCCAACATCCGCTGCCGGGCGACCTTGGCAAGCTGATTGAGCAAGTGCCGGAGCTGGCCCGGGAGATCAAGACCCAGCAGCAATTCATGTTCACCGCCTGCGAGCAGATCGCCGATTTCAAGCCCGGTGAAGACGTCGAAGGCCGCGAGCGCCCGCGTCATCGCTTCGTTGGCGGGGTGATTCCCGACTCTATGCGGGAGATGGGCATCGAGCTGAAAAAAGGCTATTCGCGCCTCAATGACTTGTTCACGCGCCTGACCGACCTGCTCAAGGAAGGCATGGATGGCGAGGTCAATATCGGTATCGCCAGCAATCAGGCCGAAGAATGGTATCCGCTGTTTGGCAGCCTGTTGTCCCGCGCTTCCGGCAACTGGGAGCTGTGGACGGCGTTCACCGCTGAAGACCCGGAAGACAGCCCGCCAATGGCGCGCTGGCTGACGCTGGCCGAGAGTGGTTCGCTGTTCGACATCGAGGTCAACGCCAGCCCGATCCTGGCTGCGGAAACCTTGCGTCGCAGTTTGTGGAATGTTGCTTACGGCTGCCTGGTGACCTCGGCAACGCTGACCGCGCTGGGCACGTTCGACCGCTTCCGCATGCGTGCGGGGTTGCCGAAAAAAGCCGTCACGGCGGTGGTGCCGAGCCCGTTTCATCATGCCGACGCCGGCGTGTTGCGCGTGCCGGATCTTAAGGCCGATCCACGCGACGCCGCCGCCCACACCGCGGCGATCATCCGCGAGTTGCCGGATCTGGTCGAAGGCTCACGCGGCACGCTGGTGCTGTTCTCGTCGCGTAAACAGATGCAGGACGTGTTCGACGGCCTCGATCGCGACTGGCGCAAGCAAGTGTTCATTCAAGGCAATCTGTCGAAACAGGAAACCCTGAACAAGCACAAGGCGCGGGTCGATGGCGGCGATTCCAGCGTGCTGTTCGGGCTGGCGAGTTTCGCCGAGGGCGTCGATTTGCCGGGCGCGTACTGCGAGCACGTGGTGATCGCCAAAATCCCGTTCTCGGTGCCTGACGACCCGGTCGAAGCCGCGCTGTCGGAGTGGATCGAGGCCCGCGGCGGCAACCCGTTCATGGAAATCTCCGTGCCCGATGCCTCGCTGAAGCTGGTTCAGGCCTGCGGTCGTCTGCTGCGCACCGAAGAAGACCGGGGCACCATCACCTTGCTCGATCGGCGTCTGGTCACCCAGCGCTACGGCAAGGCGATCCTCAATGCGTTGCCTCCTTTCCGTCGTGAAATTTCCTGAGACCCCGGCGGGCCGATTTGCCCGCCGTGTTGTCTATCTCTCTGCCATCGCGTTTCCACTGGCCTTCGGGTCGTTAGGGAGAACTCCGTTCTTATGATCCGCCGTTCGTTGCCCGCTGTTTTCGCCTTGATCTTTGCCGCGCCGTTGCTGGCGGCGCCCGCCGGTCAGCAGACGCTGTTCAACTTCGTTCGCCCGGCCGATGTGGTCAAAGTCGTCACGGAAAACACTGACCTGCCGCAAGCCAATGCCGAACAGACGCCGGAAGGCGAAGTGCTGCGCCGGGTGACCTTCAATCCGGTCGCCCGCCCGACCTTGCGCCTGACGCCCCAGACCGGCGCGTGGGACTGGTCACAGTCCGGCATGATGACCTTGCGTTTGCAGAGCGCGATGAACTGGGCCGTGACGGTTTATGTGCAGATTCAAAGTAACGACGGTCGCACCCTGGTCAGCCGCGTCGATCTGCCGGCCGGCCCTGCACAAACCTTGCTGGTGCCGCTGGTGGCCTCGACGCCGTTGAGTCAGGGCATGAAAGCCGGGCCGGCAATGCCGATGACCGTCGATGGCCAGCGCATTCTGCTGGCCAGCAGCAGCGGCGAAATCGATCGCAGCCAGGTGGTTTCGGTGAGTCTTTCGATGGATCAACCGAAAGTCGCCCAGAGCTTGTTAATCGAGCGGTTCGGCGTGCAGGACGGCGAATCGGTGGCGCAGGCGGTGTACGGCAATCTCGTCGACGCTTACGGTCAGTCGACCCGCAGCAAGTGGCCGGAAAAGGTCAATACCGACGAACAACTGAAAACCGCCGCCGCCAAAGAGCAGCAACAACTGAACACTTGGCTGGCCGAGCGCGGGAAGTCGTCGCTGGACACCTTCGGCGGCTGGAACAAAGGCCCGGCGTTCAAGGCCAGCGGTTTCTTCCGCACTGAAAAGCGCGATGGCCGCTGGTATCTGGTGACCCCTGAAGGCCATCCGTTCTACTCGCTGGGCGTCAACACCGTCAGCCCGCAGGTCAACCAGACCTACGTGGCCGGACGCGAATCCATGTTCGAGTCACTGCCCAAGCCCGGGGACCCGTTGGCGGTCCATTTTGGCGAGGACGATAACCGTGGCGGCAACGGTGCCGATCAGGGGCGCGGCTACGGCAATGGCCGTTGGTATGACTTCTATGGTGCCAACCTGCAGCGTCTCTACGGCGAACCGTGCAAACCGGACAGCGATAACAAGGCCGGTATTGCCGAAGCGGCCAAGGCGGGTGCGGCTGAAGCCACTTCGGTCGAGTCCGCTGAGCCTGCACCGGTGCCTGCCGAGCCGAAGTCGGGTGTCGCTGAAGCGGCGCAGACCGACGCGGTGCAAGCGTCCACCGAAAACGCCGCTCCGTGCAAAGCCACGTTTGATGAGGCGCGCTGGACTACCCATACCCTCGATCGCCTGCAAGCCTGGGGTTTCAACACCGTTGGCAACTGGAGCGCGCCGTCGCTGGCCGAGGCTGAACGCGTGCCGTATACCTTGCCGCTGTCGATCGTTGGCGATTACACCAGCATCAGCACCGGCAGCGATTGGTGGGGCGGCATGCCGGATCCGTTCGATCCGCGTTTCGCCATGGCCACCGAGCGCGCCGTGGCCATTGCCGCCCGCGATCACCGCAACGACCCGTGGCTGATCGGGTATTACGCCGACAACGAGCTAGCCTGGGCGGGCCCCGGTGACGATCCGAAGTCGCACTACGCGCTGGCCTATGGCACGTTGAAAATGACCACCGACGTGCCGGCCAAACGCGCGTTCCTCAAGCAACTGCGCGACAAGTACCGCAATCAGGCCGGGCTGTCGAAAGCCTGGGGCATCGAGCTGGCTGCGTGGGAATTGATGGAGGATCCGGGCTTCGTTCCGCCGCTGCCTAACCCGGAGCATCCGGAAATCGAGGCGGACTTCAAATACTTCCAGAAGGTGTTCGCCGACACCTATTTCAAGACCATTTCCGACTCGCTGAAATGGCATGCGCCCAATCAGATGCTACTCGGCGGCCGCTTCGCCATCAGCACGCCTGAGGCCGTGGCCTCCTGCGCGCAGTATTGCGATGTGCTGAGTTTCAATATGTACACGCTCAAGCCGCAGGACGGTTATGACTTCGCCGCGCTGAAGGCGTTGGACAAACCCGTACTGATCACCGAATTCAACTTCGGCTCTACCGATCGTGGCCCGTTCTGGGGCGGCGTGACGCAACTGGCGAAAGAAGAGGATCGCGGCCCGGCCTATGCCAATTTCCTCAAGCAGGCCGTGAGCGAGCCTTCGATTGTCGGCGTGCACTGGTTCCAGTATCTCGACCAACCGGTGACCGGACGCTTGCTCGATGGTGAGAACGGCCATTTTGGTCTGGTCGGCGTGACAGATCTGCCGTATCAGGGTTTCGTCGACGCGGTGCGCAAAAGCAATCTGCAGGCGATGGAGCAGTTGGGCAAGCAAGCGCAGAAAGCGCCCGTTGCCGAGGCAGAGGGCGGGCGTAACGCCGAGGCTGGCAAAAGTACCGAGGCAGGGCATCCGGGTGGGCACTCGGGAAACGGCCACTAGGCGTTGAACTGCGGTTCGTTCTTCGCGAGCAGGCTCGCTCCCACAGGGGATCTGCGGTGCTACCGAGGTCCAGGGTGGGAGCGAGCCTGCTCGCGAAGGCATCAGCCGCCTCACCGAAATATCTGAAATAACCGTCTGGCCCGCGCCTGTTCCCAAATCCCTCAAGGGCTGGAACAATGCGGGCCACTTTGTAGGGCGTTTTCGCGGGGGAGTTGCGGTGCAGATTCAGGGACATTACGAGCTTCAATTCGAAGCGGTGCGCGAGGCTTTCGCCGCACTGTTCGACGATCCCCAGGAACGCGGCGCAGCCTTGTGCATTCAGGTCGGCGGGCAAACCGTCCTCGACCTCTGGTCCGGTACCGCCGACAAGGACGGCACCGAGGCCTGGCACAGCGACACCATCGCCAACCTGTTCTCCTGCACCAAGACCTTCACCGCCGTCACTGCGCTGCAATTGGTCGCGGAAAGCAAACTGCAACTGGACGCCCCTGTGGCCCGCTACTGGCCTGAATTCGCTGCCGCCGGCAAAGAATCCGTCACTTTGCGTCAGTTGCTCTGCCATCAGGCCGGCCTGCCGGCTTTGCGCGAGCTGCTCGCCCCCGAAGCCCTCTATGACTGGCAGACCATGGTTGACGCCCTCGCTGCCGAAGCGCCGTGGTGGACGCCGGGCACCGGTCACGGTTATGCCGCGATCACTTACGGTTGGCTGGTGGGTGAATTGCTGCGCCGCGCCGACGGTCGCGGACCGGGCGAATCCATCGTCGCCCGCGTCGCCAAACCGTTGGGCCTGGATTTCCACGTGGGCCTGGCCGACGAAGAATTTCATCGGGTCGCGCACATCGCTCGAGGCAAGGGCAACGCGGGCGATGCCGCTGCCCAGCGCCTGCTGCAAGTGACAATGCGCGAGCCGACCGCCATGACTACCCGCGCCTTCACCAATCCGCCGTCGGTGCTCACCAGCACCAACAAGCCGGAGTGGCGGCGCATGCAGCAACCGGCGGCCAACGGCCACGGCAACGCGCGCAGCCTCGCCGGGTTCTATGCCGGTCTGCTCGACGGCAGCCTGCTTGAAAGCGAGATGCTTGAAGAGCTGACCCGCGAGCACAGCCTGGGCGACGACAAAACCTTGCTGACCCGCACCCGTTTCGGCCTCGGCTGCATGCTCGATCAACCGGACGTGCCCAACGCCACCTACGGCCTCGGCGCGCGCGCGTTCGGTCATCCGGGGGCGGGCGGTTCGATCGGTTTTGCTGACCCTGAGCACGATGTCGCTTTCGGCTTCGTGACAAATACCCTGGGGCCTTACGTTTTGATGGATCCGCGCGCGCAGAAGCTCGCGCGGGTGCTTGCCACTTGTCTGTAAAGCTATAACAGAGGTTCCAGGGTCGGAACCTCGAAGGGATTTTCGATTCAAAACGGCTGTTTATCCGGGCGAAAGTGCTCTGATTTTTCATTACTTCATTTTGTGGATTTTCAATGTCATCTAAAAAGACCCTCGCCCTGGCCCTGTGTGTAGCGATCACCGGTTGCGCACAGACTCCGAAAAACGATGCGGACGGCAGCAGCTGGTGGCCGTTCGGTTCGGCAGGCAAAGTCGCGGCCAAGGAGCCTGCTCCGGCTCCCGCTCCGTTGAAACCGGCGGCGACCGCGCCAATTGCCAAGGCCGAGAGCAGCAATCCGTGGTACTGGCCGTTCGGTTCCAGCGACGAAGCGGTCAAGGCTGACCTGAAGGACGAGGTCAAACCTGAGGCCAAACCGGCAGCGGTCGCCAAGGCTGACGCGGAGTCCAATGGCAAATGGTGGTGGCCGTTCGGCGGCAAGGATCAGCCAACCGCGAAAGCCGTGCCAATGCCGGATCCGAAAGTGACTCAAGCCTGGCTTGACGACTATGAACCGCGCCTGCGTGAAGCGGTGAAAGACAGCAAACTGCAAGTCGAACGCCGCGACAACGTGCTGGTCGTGACGGCGCCGGTCGAAGGTTCATTCAACCCGGACCGTCCAGCCATGCTGCTGCCGGTCACGCTCGGCCCGTTCACCCGCGTGGCGAAAATTCTCGAAGCCGACCCGAAAACCGCCGTGCTGGTGCTGGGCCACAGCGACACCAGCGGTGCCGCGCCGGCCAACATCAAGCTGAGCCAGGAACGTGCTCAATCGGTGGCGGCGATCTTTCGTCTCAGCGGTCTGCAGCGTGATCGCCTGATGCTGCGCGGCATGGGTTCCGAAGCACCGCGTGCAGCCAACGACAGCGTTGAAGGCCGTGCCCTGAACCGTCGTGTCGAACTGCTGGTGACCCCGCAAAACACCATGGTTGCGCTGCTGAGCAAATACAACATGCCGGCGCCCAAGCCCGTCACCCTGGTTGCTGCGCAAGACGTCAAACCAGTGGCCAAACCGGTAACCCCGGCGCCTGCCGCGAAGAAAGCCGCTGTGCCGGCGACCAAGAAAGCGCCAGCCAAGAAGGCCGCCGCCAAGGCCCCTGCGAAAAAGACACCGGCCAAGACGCCAGCCAAAAAGACGGCGCCAGCCAAGGCCGCTGCGACCGACAAGAAGGTCGCCGCGACCGACGCAACAAAGAAGTGATCCGCTAACGAAAAGGAATGCGCCATGACCCAGGCTCTGGCCGATATGCGTCGCGATTACACCCGTGACGGTTTGACCGAGGCGCAAGCACCGGCCGAGCCGTTTGCGCTGTTTCACCAGTGGTTTGCCGATGCGGTAAAAACCGAGCAGGCACCGGTGGAAGCCAATGCCATGACCTTGGCCACAGTCGATGCGGATGGCCGTCCGCATTGCCGCATTCTGCTGCTCAAGGGGCTCGACGAGCAGGGCTTTACGTTCTTCACCAACTACGACAGCGCCAAGGGCCAGCATCTGGCGGCCAATCCCTTTGCCGCCATGACCTTTTTCTGGCCGACGCTCGAGCGCCAAGTGCGCATCGAAGGGCGGGTCCTTAAGGTCACGCCGCAAGAGTCCGATGCGTATTATCAAGTGCGTCCGCTGGGCAGCCGTCTCGGCGCCTGGGCCTCGCCGCAAAGTCGGGTCATCAATGGGCGTGCTGAACTCGAAGACCTGCTCAAGGCCACCGAACAGCGTTTCAGCGATACTCAGCCGCACTGCCCGGAACATTGGGGCGGTTACCGCTTGCTCCCGGAACGCATTGAGTTCTGGCAAGGCCGTTCGAGCCGTCTGCATGACCGCCTCAACTATCGATCGCAGGGCACCGACTGGATTCTTGAACGTCTGGCCCCTTGAGCAGTCTACCGAGCGGGATGAAGGGCGATGGCGCAGGATCGCTGATTCCGCGCTACTTTAAGTGAACGCTCGCGGGCATCTGTACTCAGCCTGAATGGAAGCAAATTTTATCCGGATGGTGTCGTGACACGCGCCTGTCCACGGAGTTTAATGAACACATGTTCTTTTGGAGTTGATGCTATGCGTAAGTCTGTTCTGCTGGTTGCTTCCTTTTCCACGATGGCGATGTTGCTGACCGGCTGCCAATCGAGCCTCACCGGCGACTCCTACTCCCGTGACGAAGCGCGTCGCGTGCAGACGATTCGCATGGGCACCATCGAATCCCTGCGACCGGTGAAAATCGAAGGCACCAAAACCCCGATCGGCGGCGCAGCTGGCGCAGTGGTGGGTGGTGTGGGCGGTAGCGCTATCGGCGGCGGCAAGGGCAGCATCGTTGCAGCGGTTATCGGTGCAGTGGCTGGCGGTCTGCTGGGTTCGGCAACCGAAGAAGGCCTGACGCGCACCCAGGGCGTAGAAATCACCGTGCGTGAAGACGACGGCAGCATGCGCGCCTACGTGCAGCAGGTTCAGGAAAACGAAGTGTTCCGCGTGGGCGAGCGGGTACGGATTTCGACCGTTGGCGGGACGAGCCGGGTTTCGCACTAAGCGAAATGCTGGGTAAAGAAAACCCCGATCAGGTGACTGGTCGGGGTTTTTTGTGTTCGCCTGTTTTGCGCTTTTCGAATCTGGTTCCTCAGGCTTCACGACAAAGGCCGATGCAATATATCAAGTCGTCCCTGAAGGGCGTATTGACGATCTGCATGATTTCTCTGGCTTGAGTCTCAGTCAGGTCGTGTTCCCCCATAGGTACGTCTTTAAGCGATTTCCATCCCATTGCATCAAGAACTGCTTGCTCCGAAGCCTCCGGGACGTCTTTGTCATATTGCAGAGAGTTGTCAGGATTTGTTTCCGGGAAAAATCCAGAGAGAGCTAAAAAAACCATTTTTGGAGTACTCGATAGTTACTTTGTTGTGGTGCGTCTTTTGGGTCTTGCCTTACTGGTTTGCTTGCCCGTATTGATATCGAACTCGCCGAGATGATCCCCCTCCCGGTTATAAACCTCGACAGCACCATGTTGATAGTCCCACTCATAGATGCGTTTCTTGCTTTCCCAGCGCTTTCGAGGCCCTTTGTTACGAACCGGTTTCGCATCGGGAAATGCTGGAAGCAGCTTGGGCGGCGTATGGTAGTCGTGGTCGCCAGACACCGGACGCGCAACCACTATATACAGCGGCCTGACACCCGAATCTGCCGGGAACACCAAAATAAAATCTTTATACTCCGGCGGATAAACCGGGTTCACCAGTATCCCGTCCGCCGCTTTCGTCGGTGGATACACCCAGATATGTGGCGCTTGCGGTGCAGCCTCCAGTGCTGGGATGCCGAGGATGTCCGAACCGTCCACGGCCGGCGTCCAAAGCAATTCGACGCCTTCACCCAGATCAGCAACGAACCGGTCGCCGCGTGCAGTGAACTGCACGACATCGACCATTTCCCAATTGCGGTTCTTGCCGGTGTAGAAGCCGTAACCCTTGAGGCTGCCGTCGGCCTGTTGTTCGACGCGCATGCGCACGCGAGTCCGGGCTTGTTTGAGAGTGTTCAGTTGCTCATCGGTGTAAAGCGCACTGTCGCCCAGGGTTGATGGCATCAGAAGCGCAACCAGGCCTACCAAAGGCGCCGCCGCTGCGCTCGATACAAGCGCAGGCAGCGCTTCGAAAGCCGAACCTGCCAGGGCCAGACTGCCAAACCCGACCGGGACCGCGTTGGCGCTGATTTTCTTGAGTGGAATGCCGCCGCTTTCGTCGGCTTCGCGAGCCCCGAGCAGGATCAGCTCGCCGTAATCCTTCAGGCTGTCGGTCGGCACCATTCCTGAGGGATTGTTGTAATCAATGATCGCATCCGGCAACTTGCAGGACTTGGCGAACACGCACCCGGCGCGCACCGTTTCAGGTTTTTTCGCAGCCACTTCACGGCTACGCTCGAAAGCTTCCTGGCGTGCCAGCATCGCGTCGTAAGCGTTTTGCCCGGCTTCGCGCTCGGCCAGTTCAGCGGTCGTCATATACCGCCAGGTAATGTGATGCCCGTCGCCCGCCGGTGGGTTTTGCACCCGGGGAATATCCCTGTTCCGCGCCACTGTTCATCCCTTCGTTCATCATCGACAGCCCCTCGAAAGGGGCCGCACGACGTTATCGAAGCGGAGAAATTGCGGCTGTAGGACGGGTCGCTAAAGAGGTGGGGATTGTTCGCTGTGTAACTGAGAGCGGGGAATCTGTGGCGAGGGAGCAAGCTCCCTCGCCACAAGGGGTCATTTCAGTTGGGAGTTCCCGCGACTCGCCGCCGCCGTCACCGCATAACCAATCAATGCCGCGAGGATCGAGCCGGTGAGAATGCCCATGCGGTCCATCCCTGCGTAGTCGCTCACGCCCGGTTCGAAGGCCAGCGAGCCGACGAACAGGCTCATGGTGAAGCCGATGCCGCAGAGAATTGCCACGCCGAGTACCTGGCCCCAGTTGGCGCCTTGGGGAAGGGCGGCGATGCCAATCTTGACGGCCAGCCAGGTGAGGCCGAAGACGCCGATGGTTTTGCCCAACAAAAGGCCGATGGCGATGCCCATGGGCACATCGTGGGTAAAGCTTTCAACGGTGACGCCGCTCAGCGACAGGCCCGCGTTAGCGAAGGCAAACAGCGGCAGGATGCCGTAGGCGACCCAAGGGTGCAGCGCATGTTCGAGGGTCAGCAGAGGCGACGGCTCGGCGTTTTTCGTGCGCAGCGGAATGCAGAAGGCCAGGGTCACGCCGGCCAGCGTGGCGTGAACACCGCTCTTGAGCACGCAGACCCAGAGGATCAGGCCGATGATCATGTATGGGCCGAGCTTGACCACTCCGAGCCGGTTCATCGCCACCAGCGCGGCTATGCAGGCGGCCGCCAGGCCCAGGGACAGGGTCGACAGTTCGCCCGAGTAGAAAATCGCGATGATTACGATGGCGCCGAGGTCATCGATGATCGCCAATGTCATCAGGAACAACTTCAGCGACACCGGCACGCGCTTGCCAAGCAGGGCCAATACGCCGAGGGCGAAGGCGATGTCGGTGGCGGTCGGGATCGCCCAGCCGCTGAGGGCGGCGGGGTTGTCGCGGTTGAGAAACCAGTAGATCAGCGCCGGCACCAGCATACCGCCGACCGCCGCCGCGCCGGGCAGAACGATTTGCGAAGGTTTGGACAGCTGGCCGTCGAGCACCTCGCGTTTCACTTCCAGACCGATGAGCAGGAAGAACATCGCCATCAGGCCGTCGTTGATCCAGAGCAGCAGGGGCTTGGCGATTTTCAACGCACCGATCTGCGCCACCACCGGGGTGTCGAGCAGGCCGGTGTACAGCCACGACAGCGGCGAGTTGTTGATAATCAGCGCCAGGATGGCCGCGGCGATCAGTAACAGACCGCTGGCAGCTTCCAACTGAAAGAAACGCGTGAAAGTGCTACGCAGAGGCAAGGTCGCTCTCCATCTAATAATCCAAAAGGTGGACTACCCTAACCCGTACTGTTAGTTGTTAAAACAAAAGTTATATTCTTTTTTGTTATATGTCGTTACAGACTCTTTAGGCCGGGCCACGCTGAGCCTAGCAGTTGCCTGACACATTGAGACTCAGCTGTATCTGTGCGCGCCGCAGGATTTTTCCTAAGCTGACGATGAGCCTTCGAGAAGACTCAACGACTGCCCGACTCAACGAGAAGAACCATCACCATGAGCGACAACCGACAGTGGGCCCGCGAAGCCATCCGCATCATCGAAGCGGATTTCCAGCGCAGCGCCGACACCCACCTGATCCCTTTGCCGCTGCCCGGTTTTGCCGGCATCGAGTTGTATTTCAAGGACGAGTCCAGCCATCCCACTGGCAGTCTCAAGCATCGCCTGGCCCGTTCGCTGTTCCTCTATGCGCTGTGTAACGGCTGGCTGAAGCCCGGTGCGCCGGTAATCGAGGCGTCCAGCGGTTCGACGGCGATTTCCGAAGCGTATTTCGCGCGAATGCTCGGTTTACCGTTTATCGCGGTGATGCCGGCGACCACCTCGAAAGAGAAGATTGCCCAGATTGCGTTTTACGGTGGCCAGAGCCATCTGGTGAAAGATCCGACGCAGATCTACGCCGAATCCGAGCGTCTGGCTCGCGAGCAGGGCGGTCACTTCATCGACCAGTTCACCTACGCAGAACGCGCCACCGACTGGCGAGCGAACAACAACATCGCCGAGTCGATCTTCCAGCAGATGCGCTATGAGAAACACCCCGAACCGAGCTGGCTGATTTCCAGCCCCGGTACCGGCGGCACCACCGCGACCCTCGGCCGTTACGTGCGCTACCGCCAGCATTGCACCCGCGTGTTGTGCGCCGATGCCGAACGTTCGGTGTTCTTCGATTTCTATCAGACCGGTGATGCGAGCCTGCGACTGGACTGCGGCTCACGCATCGAAGGCATTGGCCGGCCACGGGTGGAGGCGTCGTTTTTGCCCAAGGTGATCGATGCGATGGTCAAGGTGCCGGACGCCTTGTCGCTGGCGGCCATGCATTATCTGGCGCAACGGTTGGGGCGGCATGTAGGCGGGTCGAGCGGGACCAATCTGATCGGCGCCCTGATGGCGGCGCAGCAGATGAAAGCGGCGGGAGAGTCGGGGTCGATCGTGGCGATTCTATGCGACGGTGGCGAGCGTTATGCCGGCACCTATTACGATCAGGATTGGTTGCAGGCGCAGGGGTATGAATTGAGCGGATTGATTGAAGCCGTGGCGGCGAGTGCCGAGCGGGGAGAGGCGCTTCCGACCTCGGTGCTACGCGCCAACATTTGAGGGAACGCACAAACCAATGTGGGAGCGAGCCTGCTCGCGAAGGCGGTTCATGGATCAACATTTCTATTGAACATGAAACCGTATTCGCGAGCAGGCTCGCTCCCACAGGTTTTTGTGTTTTGTCAGCTAATGCTGGTCAAGCGTCCAATCCAAGGATATCGCGCGCTACAGCCTCGGCAATCCGTATCCCGTCCACACCCGCCGACAGAATCCCGCCGGCATAACCCGCGCCTTCACCGGCCGGGAACAAGCCCTTGACGTTCATGCTCTGCAACGACTCGTTGCGGGTGATGCGCAGCGGTGACGAGGTGCGTGTCTCGATCCCGGTCAGCACCGCATCGTGCAGCGAATAACCGCGAATCTGCTTCTCGAACGCCGGCAATGCTTCGCGGATCGCCTCGATGGCAAAGTCTGGAAGTGCCAGTGCCAGATCGCCCAGCGCCACGCCCGGTTTGTAGGACGGCTCGACTTCGCCCAGTTCGGTCGAAGGCTTGCCGTTGATGAAGTCACCGACCAGTTGCGCCGGCGCCTTGTAGTCGCTGCCGCCGAGGATGAAGGCGTGGGATTCGAGGCGTTCCTGCAATTCGATCCCGGCCAGCGGGCCGCCCGGATAGTCAACTTCCGGTGTAATGCCGACGACGATGCCGGAGTTGGCATTGCGCTCGTTTCGCGAGTACTGGCTCATGCCGTTGGTCACCACGCGGTTTGGCTCCGAGGTCGCCGCCACCACGGTGCCGCCCGGGCACATGCAGAAGCTGTAGACCGAACGGCCATTTTTGGCGTGGTGCACCAGTTTGTAATCGGCCGCGCCAAGTTTTGGATGGCCGGCGTATTTACCCAGCCGCGCGCGGTCGATCAGCGACTGAGGGTGCTCGATGCGGAAACCCACCGAAAACGGTTTGGCTTCCATGAACACGCCACGGCTGTGGAGCATGCGGAAAGTGTCGCGGGCGCTGTGGCCGAGGGCCAGAACCACGTGTCTGGAGTGCAGCGTTTCGCCGCTGGCCAGTTGCACGCCGACCAGTTGGCCGTCCTCGATCAGCACATCGCTGACGCGCTCCTGGAATCGCACTTCACCGCCCAGATCGCGGATCTGCTCGCGCATGTTTTCAACCATGCCGGTCAGACGGAACGTACCAATGTGCGGTTTGCTGACGTAAAGAATCTCTTCCGGCGCGCCGGCCTTGACGAACTCGTGCAGCACCTTGCGGCCAAGGAATTTCGGGTCCTTGATCTGGCTGTACAGCTTGCCGTCGGAAAACGTGCCCGCGCCGCCTTCGCCGAACTGCACGTTGGACTCGGGATTGAGTACGCTTTTGCGCCAAAGGCCCCAGGTGTCCTTGGTGCGCTGACGTACTTCGGTGCCGCGTTCGAGGATGATCGGCTTGAAGCCCATTTGCGCCAGCAGCAGGCCGGCGAAGATACCGCAGGGGCCGAAACCGACGACGATGGGTCGCTGACCAGGATCGCTCTGCGCCTGGCCGACGAATTTGTAGCTGACATCCGGCGCCACGTTGACGTTACGGTCATCGGCGAACTTGCCCAACACCCGGGCCTCGTCGCGTACGTTGAGGTCGATGGTGTAGATGAAGCACAGTTCGGAGGACTTTTTGCGCGCATCGTAGCTGCGCTTGAACAGGGTGAAATCGAGCAGGTCATCGCTGGCGATGCCCAGGCGTTGCACGATGGCGACGCGCAGGTCTTCTTCGGGATGGTCGATTGGCAGCTTGAGTTCAGTGATTCGTAACATGGCGGGATCCGGATTCGCGGGGCGCACAACTGCGCCAAGGCGTTTGAAGGCGGCGATTATAAGCCGCCGCGAACGGATCCGTGGGGGAAAAACGATCAGTCGTTGCGCGCACCGCCGAAATACCCGCAACCGCGCTGCACCTGGCCGTCGATGCGCAGTTCCGCGCTCATGTGTTGCACGCTGCCGGTGATGCTATCCACGCAGCGTTGCGGCGCGACCCATAATTCGATGCGTTGATTATTGGCTTCGCTGCTGAGATTGAAACGGCCATCGCCCAGTTGTTCTTCCACATACGGTACGGCGAGCGGAGCCTGGCCTTCACGGTCGATAACCATGCCTTTGCCGCTGACTTTGACGTTCCATTCCGGGCCATGGCCGGCGGCGCGCAGGATCAGCAATTTGAAATTCGGATCATCGCAAGCCGTGCCCGAGCGTTCGACGCGGTACAACTGGCTCAGGTCGAGGCGGTCGCCCGCGACTTTGCCGCGCACATCGGCGAACAGCTTGCCCTGCTCGTCGGCCAGGGTAGCGGCCTCTTGCAGAACGCTGGTGCCACCGACGTCATTGACGACCAGTTGGCGCTGATCCTGGCACGGCTGGAACACCAGCTTTCCTTCGGCGGCGGTCAGTTGTCCCTGCATCCGTGTCTGCCCGACATGCGAGGCACTTTCACGCTGACCGTCGAATAACTGGCAGGCGGCAAACAACGGCAGCAGGGCAACGAGGACTAACGAACGGGCAACACGCATCTTTGGCTCTCCAGACAAGTGCTGCCACGTTACTGAGGGCGGCTGACGATCACAAGGCTTGTGTGGCCACCATTGAGTCGCCGTTCAGGTCGATGCATAGTTTCGCCTCGTGTATCAGGAAGAACTTTATGCAATGGAAGTCTGCGATATTGCTGTTGGCGCTGGCAGCATCGAGCGTAAGTCAGGCAGCCGAGATAAATCTCTCCTCGGCAAGGGATTTCACCAGAATGGAGATGCTGCTCAAGGATGATGAAGGGGCTAACCCGGATCATGTTCAGCTCTCGGTCACCTTGACGCCGGAAGCAACCGAAAGGGTCGCAAAAATTAGCCGGGAGTCGATCGGCAAGCCGTTGACGCTTTCGATCAATGGCCAGCCGATTTCAACGGTGACGGTTCACTCGGTACTGGGTGGGCAATGGAAAATCGCGATGCTTCGGCCCGTTGCAAAAAAACTTTTGCCCACCCTGATCGAGTAAGCGATCAACCGACGTGGAAAGTCTGCCCTGTCTGCAGGCCTTCAACACTTTTGGCGTAAGCCAATGCCACATCCGCCGCAGAAACAGGCTTGAAGCCGCGGAAGTAAGGCGCGTATTTGCCCATGGCTTCGGCCAGTACGGTCGGGCTCACCGAATTCACCCGTAACCCGCGCGGCAGTTCGATGGCCGCGGCGCGAACGAAGCTGTCGACGGCGCCGTTGACCAGCGCTGCCGAGGCGCCGCTGCGAATCGGATCGTGGCTGAGCACGCCAGTGGTGAAGGTGAACGAGGCGCCGTCATTGGCGAATTCGCGACCGATCAGCAGCAGATTGACCTGGCCCATCAGTTTGTCTTTGAGACCGAGGGCGAAGCTGTCTTCGCTCATTTCGGCCAGCGGTGCGAAAGTCACGTTGCCTGCCGCGCAGATCAAGGCATCGAACTTGCCGGTCTGTTCGAACAGCTTGCGGATCGAGGCGCTGTCGCTGATATCCACCTGCAGATCACCCCTGTTACGACCGATGCGAATGACTTCGTGGCGTTGCGACAACTCTTTGTCCACTGCCGAACCGATGGTGCCACCTGCGCCAATCAAGAGAATTTTCATCGAGCTCTACCTCAAGTGAAGGAATGAGGGCTCAGTCTAGAGTGGTTTTTTCTGCGGATAAGCGCACTAATAGGCAACCTTTGGTTTTCAATTGGAAACAATGCATGAGCGAGATGGATGACCTCGCGGCATTCGCCGTGCTGATCGAGGCTGGCAGTTTCACCTTGGCGGCGCAGCAGCTGGGGTGCAGTAAAGGGCAGTTGTCCAAGCGCATCAGTCAGCTCGAAGCGCAGTTCAGCGTGGTGCTGTTGCAACGCACGACCCGGCGTTTGAGCCTGACAGCAGCCGGCGCGGCCTTGTTACCGCAAGCCCAGGCGCTGGTCGCCCAGGTGCAAAAAGCGCGTCAGGCATTGGCGCGTTTGAAGGACGACATGGCGGGGCCGGTGCGCATGACGGTTCCAGTGTCGCTGGGAGAAACGTTCTTTGATGGCTTGTTGCTGGAGTTTTCGCAGCAGTATCCCGAGGTCCAGATTGAGCTGGAGTTGAGCAACAGTTACCGCGACCTGTCCCGTGATGGCTTTGACCTGGCGATTCGCGCCGAGGTGGCCAATGACGATCGGCTGGTCGCAAGACCGTTGCTGGCCTGGCATGAAATGACCTGCGCCAGCCCGGCCTATCTCGACCGTTTCGGCGAACCCGCAACGCCACAGGCACTGGCCGAGCATCGTTGCCTGCTCAACAGCCACTACAGCGGGCGGGAGGAGTGGCTGTACCACCAGCAGCATGAATTGCTGCGGGTGCGGGTGTCCGGGCCGTTTGCCAGCAACCACTACAGCCTGTTGAAAAAAGCCGCGCTGTCTGGCGCCGGCATTGCCCGTTTGCCGTCGTACCTGCTGCCGACGGAGCTGGCCGACGGCCGATTGCGCTGGCTGCTGCGCGACTTTCAGACCCGCCGCATGCCGATGTACCTGGTGCACCCTTATCAGGGCGGTCTGCCGAAACGCACGCAAGTGCTGGCGGATTATTTGATTGGCTGGTTCAAGCGCAGTGGCGAGGCGCTGGATCGGCTCCAGCGCTGACATCGAACCTG
>NZ_JABWQP020000059.1 GCF_014268505.2 Pseudomonas khorasanensis | reverse complement strand
CGTGACCTTGGCCAACGGCCAGAACATCACCATCGCTGTCGGCCAAACCACCGGTACCGCGACCTTCACCGCACCGAACGATGCGCTGACTGGCAATGCGCCGATCACCAACGCGATCACCAATGTGAGCGGCGGTAACTTCGAAAATCTGGTCGCCGACAAAACTCCGGTATCGACCACTGTCACCGACGTTACCGACACCACCAATCTGTCGCTGAGTGCAACCGGCTCTGTAGCAGAAGGTGGTTCGATTGTTTACACCGCCACGCTGACCAACCCAGCCGGCACACCAGTCACAGTAACCCTGTCGAACGGCGCCGTGATCACCATCAAAGCGGGCGAAACCAGCGGCACCGCAACCGT
>NZ_JABWQP020000058.1 GCF_014268505.2 Pseudomonas khorasanensis | reverse complement strand
TGCTGCACCGACTGACGACGTCTACAAAGATGCCGGTTCGGTGCAGGCGACGATCACCGGCGCGACCGGCGGAAATTTTGAAAGCCTGGTGCCAAACACCACGCCAGCGGTCACCCAAGTCACCGACACCATCGACACCTCGACGGTCAAACTGACCGCCGATACCTCGGTGGCCGAAGGCGGCACCGTGACTTACACCGCGACTGTGGGCGCGCCAGTAACCGGTTCGCCGGTTGTCGTGACCCTGGCCAACGGCCAGAACATCACCATCGCTGTCGGCCAGACCACCGGCACCGCGACCTTCACCGCACCGAACGATGCGTTGACTGGTCAAGCTCCGATCAGCAACTCGATCACCAACGTCAGCGGTGGTAATTA
>NZ_JABWQP020000057.1 GCF_014268505.2 Pseudomonas khorasanensis | reverse complement strand
GGCCAACGTCGAAGACGGCGTACTGCTGGGCACCGCCGGCCTGAGCCTGACCGGTAACGCGCAAAACAACACGCTGAGCGGGAACGCCGGCAATAACACCCTGGACGGTGGCGCCGGCATCGACACCCTGATCGGTGGTGCAGGCGATGATGTCTATATTGTCGACACCCGTAGCGACACAGTGATCGAAGCAGCCGGCGAAGGCCGCGACGTCATCCGCTCCTCCGTCAGCTACACCCTCTCGGCCAATGTCGAGGACGGCGTGCTGCTGGGCACCGCCAACCTCAACTTCGGCGGCAACGCCTTGAGCAACATCCTGACTGGCAATGCCGGCAACAACGTCCTCGATGGCCTGGGCGGTACCGACACCCTGATTGGCGGGGCCGG
>NZ_JABWQP020000056.1 GCF_014268505.2 Pseudomonas khorasanensis | reverse complement strand
CAACAACTAGCGGGCAAGACTGTGAGGATGCACATCAAGTTGGCTGACGAAGACAGGCCCGCTATTGGGGATACGTGGGTCAAAGTACCTAACGGCTGGAAGCGCTGTATGGGCGATAACTTCGAAGACCAATACGCGTTCTGCTTTGGCAATTACAAAGACTTCAGCGGCTTTCAAATGCCTGACGGACGGCAATGCACCATTTACCCCGGTTGCACTGAATAAGGACATACCTGATGACGAGTTTGTATCCCCTGTTTAAAAGTGCCGTTTTGGGCTGCTGCTTCATCGGCGCCGCAGGCTGCGCCAGCAGTCAGCCGAATACGTTCACCTTCACCGCCGATATGCCGCCCGATTTCCGCTATGAGGCCATCGCAGTGTATGTGCCCGCCC
>NZ_JABWQP020000055.1 GCF_014268505.2 Pseudomonas khorasanensis | reverse complement strand
AAGGAGAAACCTGCACCGTGCCGGACGGACGAGGGACTGGCGTTGGATACAACCGGAAATGGCGTGAAAACTACCAGCCCGATTCCGAGATAGCCCTGCGCAGAACAGTCGGCGGCTGTCCGTTGGTAATCAGCCGCATCGAGCTGGATATCTATGCAATCTACGGTAAAGACTGGAGTGACTTTGGCGCCGACAGCGCCAGGGTGTTCATTCGGGATGACGTGAAAGAGCAGTACAAAAGTGTTTTTAACGAAGCGGGTGAAAGTACCTTCTTCGGCGAATGCCAACAGCTGTTTCGTACCTCGGGCAAGCCCCGAATCCTCAGAAAACTTCTCGATTGCAAAACTATTGACGCTCAGGGCGAGCTGAAACGAGGCAAGCCTTCAGCGGCTTATACCCCA
>NZ_JABWQP020000054.1 GCF_014268505.2 Pseudomonas khorasanensis | reverse complement strand
GCCCTACTCCACCTGGCAACCGGTGATGCCCTACGTCACCGAACTCAAAGCCAACTCCGCCTTCCTGCCCTGGATCGCCGAAACCGACGCGCCCGACTGGGGCTGGCTGGCGATCTCGCGCTCAGCGCCAAACGAAGTGTTCGAACACCTGCGCAGCCTCACGCAGGTGAAAATGCCGGACGGCACGGAAGTGTTTTTCCGATTCTGGGACGGTCGGCATATCTACCCGATTCTGCATGGGCTGGGCGAGAAGGCTGGGGAAGTGATGCCGATGTTTGAGCGGTATCTGATTAATGGGAGATCGCTGGAGGTTGGGCCGAGGGTGGTGCCGAAGGTCAAGGACTGGCCGTGGTGGGAGGTGCCGAAGGGGTTGTTGGAGGGGTTGATGGCAGAAAATCCCTCGACCGTTAT
>NZ_JABWQP020000053.1 GCF_014268505.2 Pseudomonas khorasanensis | reverse complement strand
GTAACGGTCGAGGGATTTTCTGCCATCAGCCCCTCCAACAACCCCTTCGGCACCTCCCACCACGGCCAGTCCTTCACCTTCGGCACCACCCTCGTCCCAACCTCCAGCGATCTCCCATTAATCAGATACCGCTCAAACATCGGCATCACTTCCCCAGCCTTTTCGCCCAGCCCATGCAGAATCGGGTAGATATGCCGCCCATCCCAAAACCGAAAAAACACCTCCGTGCCGTCCGGCATTTTCACCTGCGTGAGGCTGCGCAGATGCTCGAAGACGTCGTTTGGCGCTGAGCGCGACACCGCCAGCCAGCCCCAGTCGGGCGCGTCGGTTTCGGCGATCCAGGGCAGGAAGGCGGAGTTGGCGTTGAGTTCGGTGACGTAGGGCATCACCGGTTGCCAAGTGGAGTAGGGG
>NZ_JABWQP020000052.1 GCF_014268505.2 Pseudomonas khorasanensis | reverse complement strand
GCGGATCAGGTCATGACCTTCATCGGCCGCTTCGATCACGGTATCGCCTACGCCGTTGATGTAATAGGTGTCGTCACCGGCCCCGCCAATCAGGGTGTCGGTACCGCCCAGGCCATCGAGGACGTTGTTGCCGGCATTGCCAGTCAGGGTGTTGCTCAAGGCGTTGCCGCCGAAGTTGAGGTTGGCGGTGCCCAGCAGCACGCCGTCTTCGACGTTGGCCGAGAGGGTGTAGCTGACGGAGGAGCGGATGACGTCGCGGCCTTCGCCGGCTGCTTCGATCACGGTGTCGCTGCGGGTGTCGACAATATAGACATCATCGCCTGCACCACCGATCAGGGTGTCGATGCCGGCACCACCGTCCAGGGTGTTATTGCCGGCGTTCCCGCTCAACGTGTTGTTTTGCGCGTTACCGGTCAGGCT
>NZ_JABWQP020000051.1 GCF_014268505.2 Pseudomonas khorasanensis | reverse complement strand
GAAGTGCGCGTTGCCTGGATCCTGGCAGTTGTGCATTTTGTTGTTGATGGCGACGATGATCGCGTCTTCCAGTTTGGTGGTGTAGTAGTGCTCTTGAGTACCTTGAGCCGAAGTACGGAACCACTGGATAACGATTTCGCTCATGCGCTCGCCGGAGGTCAGAGCGGCTTGCAGCAGAGGCGAAGCCTTGTCGTAGACCTTGGTGATCACAACTGGCTTGTGAACGCGCTGACCGGTTGGCTGACCGGATTGCGGGTCACGCGGGATGATCACGTCGTGGCTGAAAGCCTGAACCATGACCTGGTCTTCGTGGCCTTCCTGGTAGGTGTTGCCAACGGAGTCGGCGGTGAAGGCGCCGGCAGTGATCAGGCCTTGTTTTTCGCCGGTAACCGACATGTACGCTGGTGTTGCCATGGGATGCTCTCCTTGCGGATAAATT
>NZ_JABWQP020000050.1 GCF_014268505.2 Pseudomonas khorasanensis | reverse complement strand
AGCCGGCACCCCAGTCACCGTAACCCTGTCGAACGGCGCCGTGATCACCATCAAAGCGGGCGAAAGCAGCGGCACCGCGACCGTCCCAGCACCAACCGATGACGTCTACAAAGATGCGGGCTCCGTGCAGGCCACCATCAGCAAAGCTACAGGTGGCAGCTTCGAAAACCTGGTGACCAGCAGCACACCTGCCGTCACCAGCGTCACCGACACGGTCGACACAACGACCGTGAAACTGACGGCCACCACGATGGCGGCCGAGGGTGGAAATGTCGTCTACACCGCAACCGTCGGCGCTCCGGTTACCGGTTCGCCAGTCGTCGTGACCTTGGCCAACGGCCAGAACATCACCATCGCTGTCGGCCAGACCACCGGCACCGCGACGTTCACCGCACCAAACGATGCGCTGGCCGGCAACGCTCCGCTGATTAACTCGATTACCGGCGTCACTGGCGGCAACTT
>NZ_JABWQP020000005.1 GCF_014268505.2 Pseudomonas khorasanensis | reverse complement strand
GAGAAATGTGTCCGCTTGATTTCTATGCAACGGCCCGGGGCATAGCTATCATTCGGGCCTCATTGTGAGGCGAAACCTGCATGTTGACGTTGTTGAACCTTCTGAAGGATGGGCGATTCCACTCCGGGCAGGACCTGGGTGCGGCCCTGGGAATAAGCCGAAGTGCTGTATGGAAACAGCTGCAGCATCTTGAAGCTGAGCTTGGCCTGTCGATCCATAAAGTTCGCGGTCGGGGATACCAGTTATCTACGCCTTTGACCCTGCTTGATTCTCAGGAAATAGCCAGAAAGGCACCTCAATGGCCTGTGACTGTCTTCGATTCTATTGATTCGACAAATGCCGAGGCTTTGCGATCCATCGGTGATGGGGTAAGCGCGCCGTTTTTGGTGCTGGCTGAGCGACAGGTCGCGGGGCGTGGCCGTCGAGGTCGGAAATGGGTGAGCCCGTTTGCGGAGAATCTTTACTACAGTCTCGTCCTTCGTATTGGTGGTGGGATGCGTCAGCTTGAAGGGCTGAGCCTTGTTGTAGGCCTGGCCGTAATGCAGGCTTTGCGAAGTTCGGGTGTGCCGAGTGCGGGCTTGAAGTGGCCCAACGATGTTTTGGTGGGAAACAAAAAGATCGCCGGCATCTTGCTCGAGCTCGTCGGAGATCCAGCGGATGTCTGTCATGTTGTGCTGGGTATCGGGATCAACGTGAATATGCAGATTGCTGAAGAGGTCGATCAGCAATGGACTTCTATTAGGCTGGAGTCCGGTAAAGCCTGTGATCGCAATGCTCTGGTGGTTGAGTTGAGTAATCAACTTGGCGCGTACATTCATAAGCACCAGGCTAGTGGCTTCGCAAGTCTCCAGGCGGAATGGGCGGAAAATCACCTGTGGCAGGGGCGCTCTGTTTCGTTGATTGCAGGCAGCAGCCATATAGCTGGAATTGTGCTCGGCATTGATAATCAAGGCGGGTTGCGCTTGAGTGTTGACGGTGTTGAGAAAGTGTTTAGTGGCGGAGAGCTCAGTCTGAGGTTGCGTAATGATTCTTGAGCTTGACTGCGGCAACAGCTTTATAAAATGGCGCGTGCTGGATGCCTTGGCAAGCGCTGTGGTCTCGGAAGGGGTTGTAGATTCCAATCACGCCCTGATCGAAAGGTTGCGAATCATAACACCGCTCTCATTAGGCAACTGCCGTTTGGTGAGTGTCAGGACGACTGAGGAAACCGGCGCACTAATTGAGCTTATTGAGCGCGAGTTCGGTATTGCTGTCGTAGGTGCGAAACCTGCCCGCGAAATGTCCGGCGTTCGAAACGGCTATGAAGACTACGAGCGGCTTGGACTCGATCGCTGGTTGGCGATGCTCGGTGGCTTTCACTTGGCTGGCGGTAGTTCTTGCCTGATTCTCGATTTCGGTACTGCGGTCACCGCTGATTTTGTTGCGGCGGGCGGGGAGCATCTCGGAGGGTTTATTTGTCCTGGTATGCCTTTGATGCGAAATCAGTTGCGCACCCATACCCGTAAAATTCGCTACGGAGATGAGGCGGCAGAGCGTGCGCTTTCCGCTCATGTGCCCGGAAGGACTACCGTTGAGGCTGTAGAGCGAGGCTGCTCTTTCATGTTGAGAGGGTTCGTACTTACTCAAGTGGAACTCGCTCGCGCTTATTGGGGAGACGACTTCACCGTTTTCATTACTGGGGGGGATGCCGAGTTGGTGAGGGGTGTCGCGCCTGAGGCCAGGGTTGTGCCTGACTTGGTTTTTGTCGGCTTGGCCATGGCGTGTCCTTTGTCTTGAGGTTCATATGCGTTGGTTGTTCCTGTTACTCATTGTTCTCAACGTTTTTTACTATGTCTGGCATCAGCAGGAAGCACCCTTGCGTGCCAAAGATGTAACGCCTCTAAGCCTGTATCGCGGTTCGCAGCAGGATATTCGTCTGTTGAGCGAGACCGCCGGCGACAGGCGTAGAGGAGAGGGTGCGCCGCGTCAGGAATGCCTGTTCCTTGGTGGGTTTACTGATGAGGATTCAATTGCGAGGCTTCGGCAGCGTCTGTTGTCGATGAGGGTCGCTGTGCAATCCGCGCCTAAAGATGCTGCGGGAAGCGGTTACTGGTTGGCAGTTGCACCCGAGGGACAGCGTTTGTTGGGCGATCAACAGTTGCAAAACCTTTCGAAGGAATTCAACGAGTTAAAACGTAAAATAATGCTGTGCGAAGGGGTTGCACCTGCTGAATAGTTTGCATAGAATGGCGCCCGCTCCACAGCGAAGCCCCTAACCGGATTTCAAAGTGAAGCGTGTCAACGCAGCTAACCTCAGGTTTTTAAATGAGAAAATGCTTGACAGGGGTTTGGCATGATATAGAATGCCGGCCTGATTAGGAGGGGTTCCCGAGCGGCCAAAGGGATCAGACTGTAAATCTGACGTCTACGACTTCGAAGGTTCGAATCCTTCTCCCTCCACCAGATTTAAGCGTGAGCTGCAGGCTCCGCGGGTATAGTTTAGTGGTAGAACCTCAGCCTTCCAAGCTGATGATGCGGGTTCGATTCCCGCTACCCGCTCCAAGTTTGCAGGTTGTGCAAAGGGTTTTGCTCTTGTAGCTCAGTTGGTAGAGCACACCCTTGGTAAGGGTGAGGTCAGCGGTTCAAATCCGCTCAAGAGCTCCATATAACGAGGCAGATATGAAAATATCTGCCTTTGTTTTAATGGTTGATATTGTTTGTCTAATTCTTCTGTTTGAGGGTGATATCGATGGCTAAGGAAAAATTTGATCGTTCCCTGCCCCACGTCAACGTAGGGACCATTGGTCACGTTGACCACGGTAAAACCACTCTGACTGCTGCTCTGACTCGCGTTTGCTCCGAAGTATTCGGTTCGGCAATCGTTGACTTCGACAAGATCGACAGCGCGCCAGAAGAAAAAGCTCGTGGTATCACCATCAACACCGCGCACGTTGAATACAACTCGCTGATCCGTCACTACGCTCACGTTGACTGCCCAGGTCACGCTGACTATGTGAAGAACATGATCACCGGTGCTGCCCAGATGGACGGCGCAATCCTGGTTTGCTCGGCCGCTGATGGTCCGATGCCACAAACCCGTGAGCACATCCTGCTGTCCCGTCAGGTAGGCGTTCCGTACATCGTGGTTTACCTGAACAAGGCTGACCTGGTAGACGACGCTGAGCTGCTGGAACTGGTTGAGATGGAAGTGCGCGATCTGCTGAGCACTTACGACTTCCCAGGTGACGACACTCCGATCATCATCGGTTCTGCTCGTATGGCTCTGGAAGGCAAAGACGATAACGAAATGGGCACCACGTCCGTTCGTAAACTGGTTGAGACTCTGGACAGCTACATCCCGGATCCAGTCCGTGTTATCGACAAGCCGTTCCTGATGCCAATCGAAGACGTATTCTCGATCTCCGGTCGCGGTACTGTTGTAACCGGTCGTATCGAGCGCGGTATCGTCAAGGTTCAGGATCCACTGGAAATCGTTGGTCTGCGTGACACCACCGTCACCACCTGCACCGGTGTTGAAATGTTCCGTAAGCTGCTCGACGAAGGTCGTGCTGGCGAGAACTGCGGCGTTCTGCTGCGTGGTACCAAGCGTGACGACGTTGAGCGTGGCCAGGTTCTGGTCAAGCCAGGTTCGGTCAAGCCGCACACCAAGTTCGAAGCTGAAGTGTACGTTCTGAGCAAAGAAGAAGGCGGTCGTCACACTCCGTTCTTCAAAGGCTACCGTCCACAGTTCTACTTCCGTACTACTGACGTGACTGGTAACTGCGAACTGCCGGAAGGCGTTGAGATGGTAATGCCGGGCGACAACATCAAAATGGTTGTTACCCTGATCAAAACCATCGCAATGGAAGATGGTCTGCGTTTCGCTATTCGCGAAGGTGGTCGTACCGTTGGTGCTGGCGTCGTAGCTAAAATCATCGAATAAGCGGTTGTAATGTATTTTTCGGGCCGGCATAATGGTCGGCCTGATTTTGTTTTAGGTCAGTAGCTCAATTGGCAGAGCGACGGTCTCCAAAACCGTAGGTTGGGGGTTCGATTCCCTCCTGACCTGCCAGATTCACTTGGTGTGTCTGGCTTTCTTTTCACAGGATCTTCATAGATGACTCCTAAGGCTGAAGCACAAAGCTCTCGCTTCGATCTGCTCAAGTGGCTTGTAGTAGTTGCTTTGGTGGTGGTTGGCGTTGTTGGCAATCAGTATTACGCTGCATCGCCGATCCTGTACCGTGTACTCGCTTTGCTCGCCATTGCTGCTGTAGCTGCCTTTGTAGGCCTGCAAACAGCGAAGGGCAAGTCTTTCTTTGTACTGGTTAAGGAAGCTCGCACCGAGATTCGTAAAGTCGTGTGGCCAACTCGCCAAGAAACCACGCAGACCACCCTTATTGTGGTGGCTGTTGTTCTGGTTATGGCGTTGCTGTTGTGGGGGCTTGATTCCCTGCTCGGCTGGCTTGTTTCCTTGATTGTCGGCTAAGGGTGTCCCGTGGCTAAGCGTTGGTACGTTGTGCATGCTTACTCGGGTTACGAGAAGCATGTCATGCGCTCGCTCGTTGAGCGAGTAAAGCTGGCTGGCATGGAAGATGGCTTCGGCGAAATTCTGGTTCCCACTGAAGAAGTGGTTGAAATGCGTAATGGCCAGAAGCGCAAAAGCGAACGCAAGTTCTTTCCAGGCTATGTGCTGGTACAGATGGATATGAACGAGGGTACTTGGCACTTGGTCAAGGATACTCCTCGGGTGATGGGCTTTATCGGTGGTACTGCTGACAAGCCTGCGCCAATCACAGATAAAGAGGCAGAAGCGATTCTGCGTCGTGTTGCTGATGGTAGCGACAAGCCGAAGCCGAAGACTCTCTTCGAGCCAGGCGAAACAGTTCGAGTCAATGACGGCCCATTCGCTGATTTCAACGGGGTTGTTGAAGAAGTTAACTACGAGAAGAGCCGGATCCAGGTGGCAGTGCTCATTTTCGGACGCTCTACTCCGGTGGAGTTGGAGTTCAGTCAGGTCGAAAAGGTCTAACTGGGCAAGCATCCCAACCCCGCAGCCATAGGCTGTGGGGTTTTGTCGTCACTGGGATAAACGCGCAAGTAACCGGGGAGCCTTTCGAGGCGTTCGAACCCGTAATTGGAGTGCCTCATGGCCAAGAAGATTACCGCTTACATCAAGCTGCAAGTGAAGGCCGCTCAGGCTAACCCAAGTCCACCGGTTGGCCCTGCTTTGGGTCAGCACGGCGTGAACATCATGGAATTCTGCAAGGCTTTCAACGCCCGTACCCAGGGTATTGAAGCAGGCCTGCCGACTCCAGTGATCATCACTGTCTACAGCGACCGCAGCTTCACTTTCGAAACCAAATCCACCCCTGCATCGGTTCTGCTGAAGAAGGCGGCCGGTCTGACCAGCGGTTCCGCTCGTCCGAACACCGTTAAGGTTGGCACTGTTACCCGTGCTCAGCTGGAAGAGATCGCGAAAACCAAAAACGCGGATCTGACTGCAGCTGATATGGATGCAGCCGTGCGTACTATCGCCGGTTCTGCTCGTAGCATGGGCCTTAACGTGGAGGGTGTGTAATGGCTAAGCTGACCAAGCGTCAAAAGGCTATCGCCGGCAAAATCGAAGCAGGCAAGGCCTACAACATTGTAGACGCTGCTGCTCTGCTGGCTGAGCTGTCGACTGTCAAGTTCAGCGAGTCGTTCGACGTTGCTGTAAACCTGGGTGTAGACCCGCGTAAATCCGACCAGGTTGTTCGTAGCGCTACTGTGCTGCCACACGGCACTGGCAAGACTGTTCGCGTTGCTGTGTTCACCCAGGGTCCAGCTGCCGAGGCCGCTCTGGCTGCCGGCGCTGACCGTGTAGGTATGGACGATCTGGCTGCCGAAATGAAAGGCGGCGACCTGAACTATGACGTAGTGATCGCATCCCCGGATGCCATGCGCGTTGTAGGTCAGTTGGGTCAGATCCTCGGCCCGCGTGGCCTGATGCCTAACCCGAAGGTCGGCACCGTAACTCCTGACGTGGCTACTGCCGTCAAGAATGCCAAGGCTGGTCAGGTTCGCTATCGCACCGACAAGAACGGCATCATCCACACTTCCGTTGGCAAGATGGGCTTCGATGCCGTCAAGCTGAAGGAAAACGTTGAAGCACTGATCGCTGACCTGAAGCGTATCAAGCCAGCTTCCTCGAAAGGCATCTACGTCAAGCGCGTTACCCTGAGCACCACCATGGGCCCAGGTCTGGTTATCGATCAGAGCTCGCTGGACGCATAAGACAAAAGTTGGCGCGTTTGCGCGCCAATTTGAAAGATTGGGGTCCCTGCCTGGCGGGGGCTATCCAAGACCGTAGGCGGCGCAAGCCTTAAACCAAAAGCCTACGCAGATGGTGCTCCCGGTTCCTTACCGAATCAGACACCAAAACGACATTCGGTTCCGATCGAATGAAACGGTAACAAGCAGGAGTTAAACCCGTGGCAATTAATCTCGAAGACAAGAAGGCCATCGTCGCTGAAGTCAACGAGGCTGCCAAAGTCGCTCTGTCCGCTGTCGTGGTTGATGCACGTGGCGTAACAGTAGGCGCAATGACCGGACTCCGTAAAGAGGCTCGTGAAGCTGGCGTTTACGTACGTGTTGTACGTAATACCCTGCTCAAGCGCGCTGTTGCTGACACTCAATACAGTGTCCTCAACGACGTGTTCACCGGCCCGACCCTGATTGCATTCTCGAACGAACATCCGGGCGCTGCTGCCCGTATCTTCAAAGAGTTTGCCAAGGGTCAGGACAAGTTCGAGATCAAGGCAGCTGCGTTCGAGGGCAAGTTCCTCGCAGCTAATCAGATCGACGTACTGGCAACTCTGCCGACCCGTGACGAAGCAATTTCTCAGCTGATGAGCGTGATTCAAGGCGCTACCAGCAAGTTGGCTCGTACTCTGGCGGCAATTCGCGACCAGAAAGAAGCTGCTGCAGCCTAAGGCTCGTCAGTTTCTCGCGTTTTTTGTTTATTTCGATGGTCGCGTAGGCCGTCCCCCAATTCAGGAATTGAGTCATGTCTCTGACTAACGAACAAATCATCGAAGCAATCGGCCAGAAATCCGTAGTGGAAATCGTTGAGCTGATCAAAGCGATGGAAGAAACCTTCGGCGTTACCGCTGCTGCCGCTTCGGCTGGTCCAGCTGCTGCTGCCGCTGTAGTTGAAGAGCAAACCGAGTTCAACGTTGTTCTGCTGGAAGCTGGCGAGAAGAAGGTTAACGTGATCAAGGCAGTTCGTGAACTGACTGGTCTGGGCCTGAAAGAAGCCAAAGAGAAAGTAGACGGCGCTCCTCAGGTTGTAGCTGAAGGCGTTTCGAAAGAAGCGGCTGAAGACGCCAAGAAGAAGCTGGAAGAAGCAGGCGCTAAAGTCGAGCTGAAGTAAGCATCGACTTTGCTCCTCCAGCCCGAGCGTCAAGCGACAGGCTGATGGCTGGTGGCTCTTGCCACCGGCCTTTTTCCGTTATTGGCAGCCGACTGGGTCGGCGCTGATAACGAGCTGTAACCACCCGATGCGGTGGCGCAAACCATGGGGTTTGCACGATTTTCTGGCTGCTCCCGTCGGGAGGGGCCAAACAAGCAGGTGACCAAGCTGGGGAACGCTGATGGCTTACTCATATACTGAGAAAAAACGTATCCGCAAGGACTTTAGCAAGTTGCCGGACGTCATGGATGTGCCGTACCTCCTGGCCATCCAGCTGGATTCGTATCGTGAATTCTTGCAAGCGGGAGCGACTAAAGATCAGTTCCGCGACGTGGGCCTGCATGCGGCCTTCAAATCCGTTTTCCCGATCATCAGCTACTCCGGCAATGCTGCGCTGGAGTACGTCGGTTATCGCCTGGGCGAACCGGCATTTGATGTCAAAGAATGCGTATTGCGCGGTGTAACTTTCGCCGTACCTTTGCGGGTAAAAGTGCGCCTGATCATTTTCGACAAAGAATCGTCGAACAAAGCGATCAAGGACATCAAAGAGCAAGAAGTCTACATGGGTGAAATTCCCCTGATGACTGAGAACGGTACCTTCGTAATCAACGGTACCGAGCGTGTAATCGTTTCCCAGCTGCACCGTTCCCCGGGCGTGTTCTTCGACCACGACCGCGGCAAGACGCATAGCTCCGGCAAACTGCTGTACTCCGCACGCATCATCCCTTACCGCGGTTCGTGGCTGGACTTCGAGTTCGACCCGAAAGACTGCGTGTTCGTGCGTATCGACCGTCGTCGCAAGCTGCCAGCCTCCGTGCTGCTGCGCGCGCTCGGTTATACCACTGAAGAAGTCTTGGACGCGTTCTACACCACCAACGTATTCCACCTGAGCGGCGAAACCCTCAGCCTGGAACTGATTGCATCGCGTCTGCGTGGTGAAATTGCCGTTCTGGACATCCAGGATGAAAAAGGCAAGGTCATTGTTGAAGCTGGCCGTCGTATTACTGCGC
This sequence comes from Pseudomonas khorasanensis, assembly GCF_014268505.2. GTDB lineage: Bacteria > Pseudomonadota > Gammaproteobacteria > Pseudomonadales > Pseudomonadaceae > Aquipseudomonas > Aquipseudomonas khorasanensis. The sequence goes on along the minus strand of NZ_JABWQP020000005.1, from coordinate 308,274 downwards.
GCCACATCAACCAGATCGAAAAAGCCGGCATCAAGACGCTGGATGTGCCGTTGGACTACGTCCTGGGTCGCACCACCGCCAAGGTCATCGTGCACCCGGCTACCGGCGAAATCCTGGCTGAGTGCAACACCGAACTGAACACTGAAGTTCTGGCAAAAATTGCCAAGTCGGGTGTTGTTCGTATCGAAACGCTGTACACCAACGATATCGACTGCGGTCCGTTCGTCTCCGACACACTGAAGATCGACTCCACCAGCAACCAATTGGAAGCGCTGGTCGAGATCTATCGCATGATGCGTCCAGGCGAGCCGCCAACCAAAGACGCTGCCGAAACCCTGTTCAACAACCTGTTCTTCAGCCCTGAGCGCTATGACCTGTCTGCGGTCGGCCGGATGAAGTTCAACCGTCGTATCGGTCGTACCGAGATCGAAGGTTCGGGCGTGCTGTGCAAGGAAGACATCGTCGCGGTATTGAAGACTCTGGTCGACATCCGTAACGGTAAAGGCATCGTCGATGACATCGACCACCTGGGTAACCGTCGTGTTCGCTGCGTAGGCGAAATGGCCGAGAACCAGTTCCGCGTTGGCCTGGTACGTGTTGAGCGTGCGGTCAAAGAGCGTCTGTCGATGGCCGAAAGCGAAGGCCTGATGCCGCAAGACCTGATCAACGCCAAGCCAGTGGCTGCGGCAGTGAAAGAGTTCTTCGGTTCCAGCCAGCTGTCGCAGTTCATGGACCAGAACAACCCGCTGTCCGAGATCACTCACAAGCGTCGCGTCTCTGCACTCGGCCCTGGTGGTCTGACGCGTGAGCGCGCAGGCTTTGAAGTCCGTGACGTACACCCGACTCACTACGGTCGTGTATGCCCGATTGAAACGCCGGAAGGTCCGAACATTGGTTTGATCAACTCCCTGGCTGCGTACGCCCGCACCAACCAGTACGGCTTCCTGGAAAGCCCGTACCGCGTGGTGAAAGAGGGTGTGGTCACGGACGAGATCGTGTTCCTGTCCGCTATCGAAGAAGCCGATCACGTGATCGCGCAGGCTTCGGCGACCATGAACGACCAGAAAGTCCTGATCGACGAACTGGTGGCAGTGCGTCACCTGAACGAATTCACCGTCAAGGCGCCGGAAGACGTCACCTTGATGGACGTTTCGCCGAAGCAGGTTGTGTCGGTTGCAGCGTCGCTGATTCCGTTCCTCGAGCACGACGACGCCAACCGTGCGTTGATGGGTTCGAACATGCAGCGTCAGGCTGTACCAACCCTGCGCGCTGACAAGCCGCTGGTGGGTACCGGCATGGAACGTAACGTAGCCCGTGACTCCGGCGTTTGCGTCGTGGCTCGTCGTGGCGGCGTGATCGACTCCGTCGATGCCAGTCGTATCGTGGTTCGCGTTGCAGATGATGAAGTTGAAACCGGCGAAGCTGGTGTCGACATCTACAACCTGACCAAGTACACCCGCTCGAACCAGAACACCTGCATCAACCAGCGTCCGCTGGTGCGCAAGGGTGATCGCGTTCAGCGCAGCGACATCATGGCCGACGGCCCGTCCACCGACATGGGTGAACTGGCGCTGGGTCAGAACATGCGCATCGCGTTCATGGCATGGAACGGCTTCAACTTCGAAGACTCCATCTGCCTGTCCGAGCGTGTTGTTCAGGAAGACCGCTTCACCACGATCCACATTCAGGAGCTGACCTGTGTGGCGCGTGACACCAAGCTTGGCCCAGAGGAAATCACTGCGGACATCCCTAACGTGGGTGAAGCTGCGCTGAACAAGCTGGACGAAGCCGGTATCGTTTACGTAGGTGCTGAAGTTGGCGCAGGCGACATCCTGGTCGGTAAGGTCACTCCGAAAGGCGAGACTCAACTGACTCCGGAAGAAAAACTGCTGCGTGCAATCTTCGGTGAAAAAGCCAGCGACGTTAAAGACACCTCCCTGCGCGTGCCAACCGGCACCAAAGGTACTGTCATCGACGTACAGGTCTTCACTCGTGACGGCGTTGAGCGTGATGCCCGTGCACTGTCGATCGAGAAGTCCCAGCTGGACGAGATCCGCAAGGACCTGAACGAAGAGTTCCGTATCGTTGAAGGCGCTACTTTCGAACGTCTGCGTTCCGCTCTGGTAGGCCACAAGGCTGAAGGCGGCGCAGGTCTGAAGAAAGGTCAGGACATCACCGACGAAGTGCTCGACGGTCTTGAGCACGGCCAGTGGTTCAAACTGCGCATGGCTGAAGATGCTCTGAACGAGCAGCTCGAGAAGGCTCAGGCCTATATCGTTGATCGCCGCCGTCTGCTGGACGACAAGTTCGAAGACAAGAAGCGCAAACTGCAGCAGGGCGATGACCTGGCTCCAGGCGTGTTGAAGATCGTCAAGGTTTACCTGGCAATCCGTCGTCGCATCCAGCCGGGCGACAAGATGGCCGGTCGTCACGGTAACAAGGGTGTGGTCTCCGTGATCATGCCGGTTGAAGACATGCCGCACGATGCCAATGGCACCCCGGTCGACGTTGTCCTCAACCCGCTGGGCGTACCTTCGCGTATGAACGTCGGTCAGATCCTTGAAACCCACCTGGGCCTCGCGGCCAAAGGTCTGGGCGAGAAGATCAACCGGATGGTCGAAGAGCAGCGTAAAGTCGCTGAACTGCGTACATTCCTGGACGAGATCTACAACCAGATCGGCGGTCGTAACGAAGACCTGGACAGCTTCTCCGATCAGGAGATCCTGGATCTGGCGAACAACCTGCGTGGCGGCGTTCCAATGGCCACCCCGGTGTTCGACGGCGCCAAGGAAAGCGAAATCAAGGCCATGCTGAAACTGGCAGACCTGCCGGAAAGCGGCCAGATGCAGCTGACCGACGGCCGTACCGGCAACAAGTTCGAGCGTCCAGTTACCGTTGGCTACATGTACATGCTGAAGCTGAACCACTTGGTAGACGACAAGATGCACGCGCGTTCTACCGGTTCGTACAGCCTGGTTACCCAGCAGCCGCTGGGTGGTAAGGCGCAGTTCGGTGGTCAGCGTTTCGGGGAGATGGAGGTCTGGGCACTGGAAGCATACGGTGCTGCTTACACTCTGCAAGAAATGCTCACAGTGAAGTCGGACGATGTGAACGGCCGTACCAAGATGTACAAAAACATCGTGGATGGCGATCACCGTATGGAGCCGGGCATGCCCGAGTCCTTCAACGTGTTGATCAAGGAAATTCGTTCCCTCGGCATCGATATCGATCTGGAAACCGAATAACACGTGACGCGAATCGAGAGCGGGGCAGGATTGCCCGCTCTCTGCTCCGCCAGGAGGAAAGGCCTTGAAAGACCTACTGAATTTGCTGAAAAACCAGGGTCAAGTCGAAGAGTTCGACGCCATCCGTATCGGATTGGCCTCGCCGGAGATGATCCGTTCGTGGTCGTTCGGTGAAGTTAAAAAACCGGAAACCATCAACTACCGTACGTTCAAACCTGAGCGTGACGGTCTGTTCTGCGCCAAGATCTTTGGCCCGGTAAAGGATTACGAGTGCCTGTGCGGTAAGTACAAGCGCTTGAAGCACCGTGGTGTGATCTGCGAGAAGTGCGGCGTTGAAGTTGCACTGGCCAAGGTTCGTCGTGAGCGCATGGCGCACATCGAACTGGCTTCGCCGGTTGCCCACATCTGGTTCCTGAAATCGCTGCCGTCCCGTATCGGCCTGCTGATGGACATGACCCTGCGTGATATCGAACGTGTTCTCTATTTCGAGAGCTACGTCGTTATCGATCCAGGCATGACCACCCTTGAAAAAGGTCAGCTGCTGAACGACGAGCAGTATTTCGAAGCGCTGGAAGAGTTCGGTGACGATTTCGACGCCCGCATGGGTGCTGAAGCCGTCCGCGAACTGCTGCACGCTATCGACCTGGAGCACGAGATTGGCCGTCTGCGCGAAGAAATTCCGCAAACCAACTCCGAAACCAAGATCAAGAAGCTGTCCAAGCGCCTGAAGTTGATGGAAGCCTTCCAGGGTTCCGGCAACCTGCCAGAGTGGATGGTGCTGACGGTTCTGCCGGTTCTGCCGCCAGATCTGCGTCCACTGGTCCCGCTGGATGGCGGTCGCTTCGCGACTTCCGACCTCAACGATCTGTATCGTCGAGTGATCAACCGTAACAACCGTTTGAAGCGCCTGCTGGACCTGTCCGCTCCGGACATCATCGTGCGCAACGAAAAGCGTATGTTGCAGGAAGCGGTCGATGCACTGCTCGACAACGGTCGTCGTGGCCGCGCCATCACTGGTTCCAACAAGCGTCCTCTGAAATCCCTGGCTGACATGATCAAGGGTAAGCAGGGTCGTTTCCGTCAGAACTTGCTCGGTAAGCGTGTTGACTACTCTGGTCGTTCGGTAATTACCGTAGGCCCGACCCTGCGTCTGCATCAGTGCGGCCTGCCGAAGAAAATGGCTCTCGAGCTGTTCAAGCCGTTCATTTTCGGCAAGCTGGAAATGCGTGGTCTCGCGACTACCATCAAAGCGGCCAAGAAAATGGTCGAGCGCGAATTGCCAGAGGTTTGGGACGTTCTCGCTGAAGTGATTCGTGAACACCCGGTTCTTCTCAACCGTGCACCGACCCTTCACCGTCTGGGCATCCAGGCGTTTGAACCGGTACTGATCGAAGGTAAGGCTATCCAGCTGCACCCTCTGGTCTGCGCCGCGTACAACGCCGACTTCGACGGCGACCAAATGGCCGTGCACGTACCGCTGACGCTGGAAGCCCAGCTCGAAGCGCGTGCGTTGATGATGTCGACCAACAACATTCTGTCGCCAGCCAACGGTGAGCCAATCATCGTTCCGTCGCAGGACGTTGTATTGGGTCTGTACTACATGACCCGTGAAGCGATCAACGCCAAGGGCGAAGGTCGTGTGTTCGCGGATCTGCAGGAAGTTGACCGTGTGTTCCGTGCTGGCGAAGCCGCACTGCACGCCAAGGTTAAAGTGCGGATCAACGAAACCGTCAACGATCGTGATGGTGGCAGCGTCAAGAACACTCGTATCGTCGACACCACTGTCGGCCGTGCGCTGTTGTTCCAGGTTGTTCCACCTGGCCTGTCCTTCGACGTCGTCAACCTGCCGATGAAGAAAAAGGCGATCTCCAAGCTCATCAACCAGTGCTACCGCGTGGTTGGTTTGAAAGAGACTGTGATCTTCGCTGACCAGTTGATGTACACCGGTTTCGCTTACTCGACCATTTCCGGCGTTTCCATCGGTGTTAACGACTTCGTTATCCCGGATGAAAAAGCCCGCATCATCGGTGCCGCCACCGACGAAGTGAAAGAGATCGAGAGCCAGTACGCCTCCGGCCTGGTAACCCAGGGCGAGAAGTACAACAAAGTGATCGACCTCTGGTCGAAAGCGAACGACGAAGTTTCCAAGGCGATGATGGCCAACCTCTCGAAAGAGAAAGTCATCGACCGTCACGGTGTTGAAGTCGACCAAGAGTCTTTCAACTCGATGTACATGATGGCCGACTCGGGTGCGCGGGGTTCCGCAGCACAGATTCGTCAGCTGGCCGGTATGCGTGGTCTGATGGCCAAGCCGGACGGTTCCATCATTGAAACGCCGATTACTGCGAACTTCCGTGAAGGTTTGAGCGTACTTCAGTACTTCATCTCGACTCACGGTGCTCGTAAAGGTCTGGCGGATACCGCGTTGAAGACTGCGAACTCCGGTTACCTGACTCGTCGTCTGGTAGACGTGGCGCAGGATCTGGTTGTAACCGAGATCGATTGCGGCACCGAACACGGTCTGCTGATGACTCCGCACATTGAAGGCGGTGACGTTGTAGAGCCGTTGGGTGAGCGCGTATTGGGTCGTGTTATCGCTCGTGACGTGTTCAAGCCAGGCACCGAGGACGTCATCGTTCCCGCCGGTACTCTGGTAGACGAGAAGTGGGTCGAGTTCATCGAGCTGAACAGCATCGACGAAGTGATCGTGCGTTCGCCGATCAGCTGCGAAACCCGCTACGGCATTTGCGCCAAGTGCTACGGCCGTGATCTGGCTCGTGGTCACCAGGTGAACATCGGTGAAGCGGTCGGCGTTATCGCTGCCCAGTCCATCGGTGAGCCGGGTACCCAGCTGACGATGCGTACGTTCCACATCGGTGGTGCGGCAAGCCGTACTTCCGCAGCTGACAGCGTTCAGGTGAAGAATGGCGGTACCGTCCGACTGCACAACCTGAAGCACGTTGAACGAGTGGATGGTCACCTGGTGGCTGTGTCCCGTTCCGGTGAGCTGGCAATCGCTGATGACTTCGGTCGTGAGCGCGAGCGTTACAAGCTGCCGTACGGTGCCGTGATTTCGGTTAAAGAAGGTGACAAGGTCGACGCTGGCGCAATCGTGGCCAAGTGGGATCCGCACACTCACCCGATCGTTACCGAAATGAAAGGTACCGTGACCTACGTGGGCATGGAAGAAGGCATCACGATCAAGCGTCAGACTGACGAATTGACCGGTATGACCAACATTGAAGTACTCGACGCGAAAGATCGTCCGGCTGCCGGCAAGGAAATCCGTCCTGCAGTGAAGATGGTCGACGACAACGGCAAGGATCTGTTGCTGCCAGGCACTGACGTTATCGCTCAGTACTTCCTGCCAGCCAACGCCCTGGTCGGTGTTGCGGATGGTGCGAAGATTGCGATCGGTGATGTTATCGCTCGTATTCCGCAAGAAACTTCGAAGACACGTGACATCACCGGTGGTCTGCCGCGTGTTGCCGACTTGTTCGAAGCCCGTCGTCCGAAAGAAGCGTCGATTCTGGCTGAAGTCAGCGGCACCATCGCGTTCGGTAAGGAAACCAAAGGCAAGCGCCGTCTGGTGATTACCCCGAACGACGGTAGCGATCCGTACGAAGAGCTGATTCCGAAGTGGCGTCACCTGAACGTGTTTGAAGGCGAACAGGTAAACCGCGGCGAAGTTATCTCCGACGGCCCAAGCGATCCGCACGACATCTTGCGTCTGCTGGGTGTAAGCGCGCTGGCCAAGTACATCGTCAACGAGATCCAGGACGTGTATCGCCTGCAGGGCGTGAAGATCAACGACAAGCACATCGAGACCATCCTGCGTCAGATGCTGCGTAAAGTTGAGATCGCTGAATCCGGCGATTCCAGTTTCATCAAGGGCGACCAGATGGAACTGACTCACGTACTGGTAGAAAACGAGCGTCTGGGCGCGGAAGACAAGTTTGTCTCCAAGTACACTCGCGTTCTGTTGGGTATCACCAAGGCGTCGTTGTCCACCGAATCGTTCATCTCGGCGGCTTCCTTCCAGGAAACCACCCGCGTACTGACCGAAGCGGCAGTCACCGGCAAGCGCGATTACCTGCGCGGCCTGAAAGAAAACGTGGTTGTGGGTCGTCTGATCCCGGCCGGTACCGGCCTTGCCTATCACAGCGAGCGCAAGCGTCGTCGTGAAGCAGACAAGCCGTTGCGCGTAAGCGCCAGTGAAGTGGAAGCTGCACTGACCGAAGCGCTGAACTCGAGCGGTAACTGAGTTCTGCGATAAATGAGCGTAAGGCCCTGATCGCTCCGTTCATCGAATCGAGACATTTAGTCGAGGTTTGATGGGCGGGGAGGTCGGGGCCTTGCCTTGACTGGGGCCAAGATCCTCTTTAGACTCTTGATCCCCTAAATTTGGCGGGAATTCGTTCCTGCCATTTTGCTTTTCTTGCAAGACAATAGCGTCGCAAGACAACAGTGGAGCTAGTAGATGGCAACTATCAACCAGCTGGTACGTCAGCCGCGTAAGCGTATCGTCGAGAAATCCGACGTACCTGCGCTGCAGAACTGCCCGCAACGTCGTGGCGTGTGCACCCGTGTGTACACCACCACGCCGAAAAAACCTAACTCGGCACTGCGTAAAGTATGCCGTGTGCGCCTGACCAACGGTTTCGAGGTTTCCTCGTACATCGGCGGTGAAGGCCACAACCTGCAAGAGCACAGCGTCGTACTGATTCGTGGCGGCCGTGTAAAAGACTTGCCAGGTGTTCGTTACCACACCGTTCGCGGTTCTTTGGATACTTCCGGCGTTAAAGGTCGTAACCAGGGTCGTTCGAAGTACGGTACCAAGCGTCCGAAGTAATCGGCCGTTTTGCAGATTTTCATTTTATTGAGTCGATAAGAGTAAGGTCGGGCACGCATCCATTGGAGCTGTCCCGAGCTAACCTGAAGACCGCTTGAGGGCTTATCATGCCAAGACGTCGCGTAGCAGCAAAGCGTGAGATTCTGGACGATCCGAAATACGGAAGCCAGATCCTCGCCAAATTCATGAACCACGTTATGGAAAGCGGCAAGAAAGCCGTTGCCGAACGTATCGTTTATGGTGCCCTGGAAACCGTTGCGACCCGTAAGGCTGGCACCGATCCCCTGGAACTCTTCGAAAAAGCACTCGACGCCATCGCTCCGCTGGTCGAAGTGAAGTCGCGCCGCGTTGGTGGTGCTACTTACCAGGTTCCGGTTGAGGTTCGTCCTTCCCGTCGTAACGCTCTGGCAATGCGCTGGTTGGTAGACTTCGCGCGCAAGCGTGGCGAAAAGTCTATGGCTCTGCGTTTGGCTGGCGAGCTGCTGGATGCTGCTGAAGGTAAAGGTGCTGCTGTTAAGAAGCGTGAAGACGTGCACCGTATGGCCGAAGCCAACAAAGCTTTCTCGCACTACCGCTTCTAATTTTAGCTTCACTAATTTTGCGAGGGCTTTATGGCTCGTACTACTCCGATTAGTCGCTACCGTAACATCGGTATCGTCGCTCACGTGGATGCTGGTAAAACCACCACCACCGAGCGCGTCCTTTTTTACACTGGCAAAAGTCACAAAATGGGCGAGGTGCATGATGGCGCCGCGACCACAGACTGGATGGTTCAGGAGCAGGAGCGTGGTATTACCATTACTTCTGCTGCCATTACCGCCTTCTGGAAAGGTTCCGAGAAGCAGTACTCTCACGAGCACCGTTTCAACGTAATCGATACCCCGGGCCACGTAGACTTCACCATTGAAGTTGAGCGTTCCCTGCGCGTACTCGACGGCGCTGTCGTTGTGTTCTGCGGTACTTCGGGTGTTGAGCCGCAATCGGAAACCGTATGGCGTCAAGCCAACAAATACGGCGTTCCACGTCTTGTTTACGTAAACAAGATGGACCGTGCTGGCGCCAACTTCCTGCGCGTGATCGCTCAGATCAAGCAGCGCCTGGGTCACACTCCGGTGCCGATCCAGTTGGCCATCGGTTCCGAAGACAACTTCCAGGGTCAGATTGATCTGATCAACATGCAAGCTGTCTACTGGAATGACTCTGACAAAGGTATGGTCCCTGTTCGCAAGGACATTCCTGCCGAGCTGCAAGAGCTGGCTGAAGAGTGGCGCAACAACATGGTCGAGGCTGCTGCCGAAGCCAGCGAAGAGCTGATGAACAAGTACCTGGAAGGCGAAGAGCTGACGATCGAAGAGATCAAAGCTGCTTTGCGTCAGCGTACTATCGCCGGCGAAATCGTTCTGGCTGTTTGCGGTTCGTCCTTCAAGAACAAGGGTGTTCCCCTGGTTCTCGACGCCGTCATCGACTTCCTGCCTGCGCCAACCGACATTCCTGCTATCAAGGGTACTGACCCGGATAACGAAGAAGTCGAGCTGGAGCGTCACGCAGACGATGCGGAGCCGTTCTCGGCTCTGGCGTTCAAGATCGCTACCGACCCATTCGTGGGTACCTTGACCTTCGTCCGCGTTTACTCGGGCGTGTTGAACTCCGGCGACGGCGTGATCAACTCGGTCAAAGGCAAGAAAGAGCGCGTGGGTCGTATGGTGCAAATGCACGCAAACGCCCGTGAAGAGATCAAGGAAGTACGCGCTGGCGACATCGCGGCCCTGATCGGCATGAAGGACGTCACCACTGGTGAAACCCTCTGCAACGCTGACAAGCCAATCATTCTGGTTCGCATGGACTTCCCGGAGCCGGTTATTTCGGTTGCCGTAGAGCCTAAGACCAAGGATGACCAGGAAAAAATGGGTATCGCTCTGGGCAAACTCGCTCAGGAAGACCCTTCTTTCCGCGTTAAAACTGATGAAGAGACTGGTCAGACGATCATCTCCGGCATGGGCGAGCTGCACCTGGACATCCTGGTTGACCGGATGCGCCGTGAGTTCAACGTCGAAGCCAACATCGGCAAGCCTCAGGTTTCCTATCGTGAGCGCATCACGAAGAGCTGCGAAATCGAAGGCAAGTTCGTTCGCCAGTCCGGCGGTCGTGGTCAGTTCGGTCACTGCTGGATCCGTTTTGCTCCTGCTGACGAAGGTCAGGAAGGTCTGCAATTCGTGAACGAAGTAGTAGGTGGTGTGGTTCCTAAGGAATACATCCCGGCTATCCAGAAGGGTATCGAAGAGCAGATGAAGAACGGTGTTGTTGCCGGCTATCCGCTGATCGGCCTGAAGGCTACCGTGTTCGATGGTTCTTACCACGACGTCGACTCCAACGAGATGGCGTTTAAAGTGGCTGCTTCCATGGCGACCAAGCAACTGGCCCAGAAGGGTGGTGGTGAGTTGCTCGAGCCGATCATGGCGGTAGAGGTTGTTACGCCTGAAGACTATATGGGTGATGTGATGGGCGACCTTAACCGTCGTCGCGGCATGATCCAGGGTATGGAAGACACAGTGTCCGGCAAGGTTATCCGTGCCGAGGTTCCACTGGGTGAGATGTTCGGTTATGCGACCGACGTTCGTTCCATGTCCCAGGGTCGCGCAAGCTACTCTATGGAATTCAAAAAATACGATACGGCTCCGTCGCACATCGTCGAATCCGTAACCAAAAAACAAGGCTGATTCAGCCCCTTTAGGCTAGGAGTTAATTGTCGTGGCTAAAGAAAAATTTGATCGTTCCCTACCGCACGTCAACGTTGGCACCATTGGTCACGTTGACCACGGTAAAACCACTCTGACTGCTGCTCTGACTCGCGTTTGCTCCGAAGTATTCGGTTCGGCAATCGTTGACTTCGATAAGATCGACAGCGCGCCAGAAGAAAAAGCTCGTGGTATCACCATCAACACCGCGCACGTTGAATACAACTCGCTGATCCGTCACTACGCTCACGTTGACTGCCCAGGTCACGCTGACTATGTGAAGAACATGATCACCGGTGCTGCCCAGATGGACGGCGCAATCCTGGTTTGCTCGGCCGCTGATGGTCCGATGCCACAAACCCGTGAGCACATCCTGCTGTCCCGTCAGGTAGGCGTTCCGTACATCGTGGTTTACCTGAACAAGGCTGACCTGGTAGACGACGCTGAGCTGCTGGAACTGGTTGAGATGGAAGTGCGCGATCTGCTGAGCACTTACGACTTCCCAGGTGACGACACTCCGATCATCATCGGTTCTGCTCGTATGGCTCTGGAAGGCAAAGACGATAACGAAATGGGCACCACGTCCGTTCGTAAACTGGTTGAGACTCTGGACAGCTACATCCCGGATCCAGTCCGTGTTATCGACAAGCCGTTCCTGATGCCAATCGAAGACGTATTCTCGATCTCCGGTCGCGGTACTGTTGTAACCGGTCGTATCGAGCGCGGTATCGTCAAGGTTCAGGATCCACTGGAAATCGTTGGTCTGCGTGACACCACCGTCACCACCTGCACCGGTGTTGAAATGTTCCGTAAGCTGCTCGACGAAGGTCGTGCTGGCGAGAACTGCGGCGTTCTGCTGCGTGGTACCAAGCGTGACGACGTTGAGCGTGGCCAGGTTCTGGTCAAGCCAGGTTCGGTCAAGCCGCACACCAAGTTCGAAGCTGAAGTGTACGTTCTGAGCAAAGAAGAAGGCGGTCGTCACACTCCGTTCTTCAAAGGCTACCGTCCACAGTTCTACTTCCGTACTACTGACGTGACTGGTAACTGCGAGCTGCCGGAAGGCGTTGAGATGGTAATGCCGGGCGACAACATCAAAATGGTTGTTACCCTGATCAAAACCATCGCAATGGAAGACGGTCTGCGTTTCGCTATTCGCGAAGGTGGCCGTACCGTTGGTGCTGGTGTTGTAGCTAAAATCATCGAGTAATTATCTCTTCCGAGATAGCTCTATGTTTGAGAGGGCCCCCGCTTAGCGGGGGCCTTTTTTATTGGGTTGACACCTATCAGGGGCGTCTATAGAATTGCGCCTCCTTTTAACGGGCGTATTGCGCTCGGTGGGAATAGCAGCCGGAGTCTGAAATCCAATGCAAAATCAGCAAATCCGTATCAGGTTGAAGGCTTTTGACCATCGCCTGATCGACCAATCAACCCAGGAAATCGTGGAAACCGCGAAACGTACTGGTGCTCAAGTGCGTGGTCCAATTCCACTGCCTACCCGTAAAGAGCGGTTCACTGTTCTGGTTTCCCCGCACGTCAACAAAGACGCGCGTGACCAGTACGAGATCCGTACTCATAAGCGTGTTCTGGACATCGTCCAGCCAACGGATAAAACCGTTGATGCGCTGATGAAGCTTGATCTTGCGGCCGGTGTGGAAGTGCAGATCAGCCTCGGCTAAGACTCGGTCTTGGTCGTGTAACGCTCTGAAATGGGCGGCCATAGCGGGTGAAAGCCCCGTACACTCATGAGGTTTACAACATGACTATTGGTGTAGTCGGTCGTAAATGCGGTATGACCCGTATTTTCACCGAAGAAGGTGTCTCCATTCCGGTCACGGTCATTGAGATCGAGCCGAATCGCGTCACCCAGTTCAAAACTGAAGAGACCGATGGCTATCGTGCAGTGCAAGTCACTGTAGGCGAGCGTCGTGCTTCGCGTGTAACAGCAGCTCAGGCTGGCCACTTCGCTAAAGCGAACGTTGCCGCTGGTCGCACTACCATGGAATTCCGTCTTGAAGAAGGCGAGTACCAGGCTGGCGATCTGATCAACGCTGAAATTTTTGCCGCTGGTCAACTGGTTGATGTAACCGGTCAGTCCAAGGGTAAAGGCTTCCAGGGTACGATCAAGCGTTGGAATTTCCGCGGGCAAGATAACACCCACGGTAACTCCGTATCCCACCGCGTCCCAGGCTCTATCGGCCAGTGCCAGACTCCTGGTCGTGTATTCAAGGGCAAAAAAATGTCCGGTCATATGGGCGCTGAGCGCGTGACCGTGCAGTCCCTGGAAGTAGTGCGCGTGGACGCTGAACGCAATCTGTTGTTGGTCAAGGGTGCTGTTCCTGGCGCTACTGGCGGCAACCTGGTTGTACGTCCGGCAGCCAAGGCTCGCGGTTAAGGGGAAGCTGACATGCAATTAAATGTAAATGACGCTCAAGCGATCGAAGTTTCCGAACTGACATTTGGCGGCGAATTCAACGAGACGCTGGTTCACCAAGCAGTCGTGGCCTACATGGCCGGCGGCCGTCAAGGTAGCAAGCAGCAGAAGACCCGTTCCGACGTTCGTGGTGGCGGCAAGCGCCCATGGCGTCAGAAAGGTACTGGCCGTGCTCGTGCCGGTACTATCCGTAGCCCAATCTGGCGTGGCGGCGGTACCACTTTCGCAGCTCGTCCACAGGATCACTCCCAGAAGCTGAACAAGAAGATGTATCGCGCAGCAATGCGTTCCATCCTTGCTGAGCTGGTGCGTACTGATCGTCTGGTCGTGGTTCAGGATTTCGCTGTTGAAACTCCGAAAACCAAAGATCTGCTGGGCAAACTGAACAACATGAGCCTGACCGACGTTCTGATCGTGTCGGACGCTGTTGATCAGAACCTGTACCTGGCTGCTCGCAACCTGCCGCACGTAGATGTACGTGATGTGCAAGGTTCCGATCCAGTTAGTCTGATCGCATACGACAAGGTGTTGATCACCGTGTCGGCCGTGAAGAAATTCGAGGAGCTGCTGGGATGAACCAGGAACGCGTATTTAAAGTTCTGCTTGGCCCGCACGTTTCCGAGAAGGCTACGGTTCTGGCAGACAAGAAAGGCCAGTTCGTTTTCAAGGTTGCTACTGACGCAACCAAGCTGGAAATCAAGAAGGCCGTCGAAAGCCTGTTCAGCGTGAAAGTTGAGCGTGTTACTACCCTGAACGTTCTGGGTAAGAGCAAGCGCACAGCTCGCGGTCTGGGCAAGCGCAATGACTGGAAGAAGGCAGTTATCTCCCTTCAGCCAGGCCAAGATCTCGATTTCAGCAGCAGTGCTGAGTAAGGAAGGGGTGCATCATGGCAATCGTTAAATGCAAACCGACTTCCCCTGGCCGCCGTTTTGTGGTCAAGGTGGTCAACCAGGAGCTGCATAAAGGCGCTCCTCACGCACCGCTGCTCGAGAAAAAATCGAAGACTGGTGGTCGTAACAACAATGGCCGTATTACCACGCGTCACATCGGTGGTGGTCATAAGCAGCATTATCGTATGGTCGATTTCCGTCGCAACGACAAAGATGGCATCGTCGCCACTGTCGAGCGTATCGAATACGATCCAAACCGTACTGCTCACATCGCACTGCTTTGCTACGCAGACGGCGAGCGCCGCTACATTATCGCCCCTAAAGGCGTGAGTGCTGGCGACCAGCTGATCGCAGGCGCTCTGGCTCCAATCAAGCCAGGCAACGCTCTGCAACTGCGCAACATTCCAGTCGGTTCTACCGTACACGGCATCGAATTGAAGCCAGGTAAAGGTGCGCAGATCGCTCGTTCCGCTGGTGCTTCGGCTCAGTTGATCGCTCGTGAAGGTGTCTACGTGACCCTGCGTCTGCGTTCCGGTGAGATGCGTAAAGTCCTGGCTGAATGCCGTGCGACCCTGGGCGAAGTCTCGAACTCCGAGCACAGCCTGCGTTCGCTGGGTAAAGCTGGTGCCAAGCGCTGGCGTGGCGTTCGCCCAACCGTTCGTGGTGTTGCCATGAACCCGGTTGACCACCCACATGGTGGTGGTGAAGGTCGTACCTCTGGTGGTCGTCATCCGGTATCGCCATGGGGCTTCCCGACTAAGGGCGCGAAGACTCGTGGTAATAAGCGTACCGACAAAATGATCGTCCGTCGTCGCAAGTAAATAGAGGGATACGACAGTGCCACGTTCTCTGAAAAAAGGTCCTTTTATTGATCTTCACCTACTGAAGAAGATCGAAGTGGCGGCGGAAAAGAACGATCGCAAACCAATTAAGACTTGGTCGCGTCGTTCGATGATCCTGCCACAAATGGTCGGTCTGACCATCGCAGTACACAACGGTCGTCAACACGTCCCAGTTCTCGTTAACGAAGACATGGTCGGCCACAAACTGGGCGAGTTCGCCGGTACCCGCACTTATCGCGGGCACGTGGCTGACAAGAAAGCCAAGCGTTAAGGGGTTAGGAAATGGAAGTAGCCGCTAAGTTGTCGGGCGCTCGAATCTCCGCCCAGAAAGCCCGCTTGGTCGCCGACCAGATCCGCGGGAAGAAGGTGGGCGAAGCGCTCAACCTGTTGGCTTTCAGCAGTAAGAAAGCCGCCGAGATCATGAAGAAAGTGCTGGAGTCGGCCGTAGCCAACGCCGAGCATAACGAAGGCGCAGACGTTGATGACCTGAAGGTCAGCACTGTTTTCGTCAACGAAGGGCGTTCGCTGAAGCGCATCATGCCACGTGCCAAAGGCCGTGCTGATCGCATCGTCAAGCGGTCTTGCCATATCACTGTCAAGGTTGCTGACAAGTAACGGAGTCGAAGAGATGGGTCAGAAAGTACATCCCATTGGCATTCGCCTGGGAATCGTCAAGGAGCACACCTCCGTCTGGTACGCAGACGGTCGGACTTATGCGGACTACTTGTTCGCAGATCTGAAAGTGCGTGAGTATCTCCAAGACAAACTAAAAAGCGCGTCCGTAAGCCGTATCGATATCCATCGTCCGGCACAAACTGCACGTATCACCATCCACACCGCTCGTCCAGGTATCGTTATCGGGAAGAAAGGTGAAGATGTTGAGAAACTGCGTCAGGACCTGACCAAGCAAATGGGTGTGCCTGTGCACATCAATATCGAAGAGATCCGCAAGCCGGAGCTCGACGGTATGCTGGTTGCGCAGAGCGTAGCTCAGCAGCTGGAGCGTCGTGTAATGTTCCGTCGCGCTATGAAGCGTGCCGTACAGAACGCCATGCGCATTGGTGCCAAAGGCATCAAAATCCAAGTGAGCGGTCGTCTCGGCGGTGCTGAAATCGCACGTACTGAATGGTATCGCGAAGGTCGTGTGCCACTGCACACCCTGCGTGCCGACATCGACTATGCCAACTACGAAGCTCACACCACTTACGGTGTGATCGGTGTAAAGGTTTGGATCTTCAAAGGCGAAGTAATTGGTGGTCGCCAAGAAGAGCTGAAGCCACAAGCACCAGCGCCTCGTAAAAAAGCTGCTAAGTAAGGGGTACGCCAAATGTTGCAACCTAAGCGTACGAAGTTCCGCAAGCAGATGACCGGCCACAACCGTGGTCTGGCACTGCGCGGTAGCAAAGTCAGCTTCGGCGAGTTCGCGCTGAAGTCTGTAGCTCGTGGTCGTCTCACCGCTCGTCAGATCGAGTCAGCGCGTCGTGCTCTGACCCGTCACGTTAAACGTGGCGGCAAGATCTGGATCCGTGTATTCCCGGACAAGCCTATTTCCAAGAAGCCACTCGAAGTTCGGATGGGTAAAGGTAAGGGTAACGTCGAATACTGGGTTGCCCAGATTCAGCCAGGCAAAGTCCTGTATGAAATCGAGGGTGTTTCTGAAGAGCTGGCGCGTGAGGCTTTCGCCCTGGCTGCTGCAAAGCTGCCGCTCGCCACCTCCTTTGTTAAACGGACGGTGATGTGATGAAAGCGAATGAACTTCGTGAAAAATCCGCACAGCAGCTGAACGAGCAACTGCTCGGCCTGCTGCGCGACCAGTTCAATCTGCGTATGCAGAAAGCAACTGGCCAGTTGGGGCAGTCTCATCTGCTCTCGCAAGTTAAGCGTGACATTGCTCGCGTGAAGACTGTGCTCAACCAGCAGGCAGGTAAGTGATCATGGCTGAAGCCGAAAAAACTGTCCGTACGCTGACTGGCCGTGTTGTCAGCGACAAGATGGACAAAACCATCACCGTTCTGATCGAGCGTCGCGTTAAGCACCCGATCTACGGTAAATACGTTAAGCGTTCGACTAAGCTGCACGCGCACGACGAAACCAATCAGTGCCACATCGGCGACAAAGTCACTATTCGTGAAACTCGTCCGATGGCCAAGACCAAGTCTTGGGCGCTGGTTGATGTTCTCGAACGCGCTGTGGAAGTCTAAGGGCTAGGGGTCGGAGAAATTATATGATTCAGACTCAATCCATGCTCGATGTGGCCGATAACAGCGGCGCTCGCCGTGTTATGTGCATCAAGGTGCTGGGTGGCTCCCATCGTCGTTACGCTGGTATCGGTGACATCATCAAAGTTACCGTCAAGGAAGCAATTCCGCGCGGTAAAGTGAAAAAAGGCCAAGTGATGACTGCTGTTGTAGTCCGCACTCGTCACGGCGTACGCCGTGCTGATGGCTCCATTATCCGCTTTGATGGCAACGCTGCTGTTCTTCTGAACAACAAGCAAGAGCCGATCGGCACCCGTATCTTTGGGCCAGTGACCCGTGAACTTCGTACTGAGAAGTTCATGAAGATCGTCTCGCTCGCCCCAGAAGTGCTGTAAGGAGATCCGACATGCAAAAGATTCGTCGTGACGACGAGATCATCGTGATCGCCGGCAAAGACAAAGGTAAGCGCGGTAAGGTGCTGAAGGTTCTTGCTGACAACCGTCTGGTTGTTGGTGGTCTGAACCTGGTCAAGCGTCATACCAAGCCTAACCCGATGTCGGGCGTACAGGGCGGTATCGTCGAGAAAGAAGCGCCACTGCACGCTTCCAACGTCGCCATCTTCAACGGCGAAACCAACAAGGCTGACCGCGTTGGTTTCAAAGTAGAAGACGGTAAGAAAATTCGTGTCTTCAAGTCGACCCAAAAAGCGGTTGATGCTTGAACACTGCTAGGTAGAAGACCATGGCACGACTAAAAGAGATTTACCGGAAGGAAATCGCTCCGAAACTTAAGGAAGAACTTAAGCTTTCGAACGTGATGGAAGTTCCGCGCGTTACCAAAATCACCCTGAACATGGGTCTGGGCGAAGCGATCGGCGACAAAAAAGTCATCGAGCACGCTGTTGCTGACCTGGAAAAGATCACCGGCCAAAAAGTCGTTGTGACCTACGCTCGTAAATCCATCGCTGGCTTTAAAGTCCGTGAAGGATGGCCGATCGGCGTCAAGGTGACTCTGCGCCGTGAGCGTATGTACGAGTTCCTGGATCGTCTGCTGTCGATCTCCCTGCCTCGGGTTCGCGACTTCCGCGGCCTGAATGCCAAGTCCTTCGATGGTCGTGGTAACTACAGCATGGGCGTGAAAGAGCAGATCATCTTCCCGGAAATCGACTACGACAAGATCGATGCTCTCCGCGGTCTGGACATTACCCTGACCACCACTGCCAAGAACGATGACGAAGGCCGCGCTCTGCTGCGTGCTTTCAAATTCCCGTTCCGCAACTGATTGGAGTAGGAAAATGGCCAAGAAGAGCATGAAAAACCGTGAGCTGAAGCGTCAGCTCACTGTTGCCAAGTACGCCACCAAGCGTGCAGCGCTGAAAGCTATCATCGTTGATCTGAACGCAAGTCCAGAAGCGCGCTGGGAAGCTACCGTAGCACTGCAGAAGCAGCCACGTGATGCAAGCGCTGCGCGCATGCGTAACCGCTGCCGCCTGACTGGTCGTCCGCATGGCGTGTACCGCAAGTTCGGCCTCGGCCGTAACATGCTGCGTCAAGCTGCAATGCGTGGTGACGTACCAGGTCTGGTTAAAGCCAGCTGGTAATAGTTGTCAAAGTCGCGATGTTCGGGTTTGCAAGAACCTGACCATCGGTGGCCTTGAATCTGAATCAAGCCCCTTTTGGGGCTTGATTCATTTCTGGGGTGTGTCTAGAATGACCGGCTCGCCTGAGCCCGTGTTTTTCATGCCCGGAAGTTCTCGGCGACAAGTAGTAGCCGCAAGGCTAATTTTTTTGTATTAGGAGCGTCTAGCCCATGAGTATGCAGGACCCGTTAGCGGACATGCTAACTCGAATCCGTAATGCCCAGATGGCTGAAAAGTCTGTCGTAAGCATGCCGTCTTCCACGCTGAAGGTGGCTGTAGCAAAAGTCCTGAAGGACGAAGGTTACATCGCGGATTTTCAGATCACCACCGACGCCAAGCCGTCGTTGTCCATCTCGCTGAAGTACTTCGAAGGCCGTCCGGTTATCGAAGAAGTGAAGCGCGTTAGTCGTCCAGGCCTGCGTCAGTACAAGTCCGTTGAAGATCTGCCGAAAGTTCGTGGCGGTCTTGGCGTGTCTATCGTCTCCACCAACAAAGGTGTGATGACGGATCGTGCTGCGCGCGCTGCCGGTGTCGGCGGCGAAGTACTTTGCACTGTGTTCTAAGGGGGGATAAGCATGTCTCGCGTCGCTAAGAACCCCGTTAAGCTGCCAGCCGGTGTCGAAGTAAAATTCGCAGGCCAACAGCTTTCGGTGAAGGGTGCCAAGGGTACTCTTGAACTGAACATCCATTCGTCCGTTGAGATCGTTGAAGAAGCTGGTGAGCTGCGTTTCGCTGCTCGCAATGGCGATCAACAAACTCGCGCAATGGCCGGTACCACGCGTGCGTTGGTAAACAACATGGTCCAGGGCGTAAGCCAAGGCTTCGAGCGCAAGCTCCAGCTGGTCGGTGTTGGTTACAAAGCGCAAGCAAAAGGTCAGGTTCTGAACCTGGCTCTTGGCTTCTCGCACCCAGTGGATTACGAACTGCCGGAAGGCATCACCGCTGAGACTCCTAGCCAGACCGATATCCTGATCAAGGGCATCGACAAGCAGCTGGTAGGTCAAGTGGCCGCTGAGATCCGCGACTTCCGTCCACCAGAGCCGTACAAAGGCAAAGGTGTGCGCTACGCGGACGAAGTCGTCCGTCGTAAAGAAGCCAAGAAGAAGTAGGGCATAGCAAATGACCGACAAAAAAGTTACTCGACTGCGTCGCGCTCGCAAAGCACGCCTGAAAATGCACGAACTCGAAGTCGTGCGTCTCTGCGTGTTCCGCTCGTCGCAGCACATCTACGCCCAGGTCATCTCGGCCGACGGCAACAAAGTCCTGGCAAGTGCCTCGACTTTGGATAAAGAACTGCGTGATGGTGCCACTGGCAACATTGACGCGGCCACAAAGGTTGGCCAGCTGGTCGCTACGCGTGCTAAGGCCGCTGGCGTCTCGCAAGTGGCTTTCGACCGCTCTGGCTTCAAGTACCACGGCCGCGTTAAAGCGCTGGCTGATGCTGCTCGTGAAGCTGGGCTGGAGTTCTAAGTTATGTCAAATAACGACCAAAAGCGCGACGAAGGCTACATCGAGAAGCTGGTTCAAGTTAACCGCGTAGCCAAAACCGTTAAAGGCGGCCGTATCTTCACTTTCACCGCGTTGACCGTGGTTGGTGATGGTAAAGGGCGTGTTGGCTTCGGCCGTGGCAAGTCGCGTGAAGTGCCTGCTGCGATCCAGAAGGCAATGGAAGCTGCTCGCCGCAACATGATTCAAGTTGACCTGAACGGCACCACTCTGCAGTACGCAATGAAGTCCGCCCATGGCGCTTCGAAGGTGTACATGCAGCCTGCTTCTGAAGGTACCGGTATCATCGCTGGCGGCGCTATGCGTGCTGTCCTCGAAGTTGCTGGTGTCCAGAACGTTCTGGCCAAGTGCTACGGCTCGACCAACCCTGTAAACGTGGTTCACGCCACTTTCAAGGGTCTGAAAGCCATGCAATCTCCTGAGTCCATTGCTGCCAAGCGCGGCTTGAACGTCAAGGAGATCTTCTGATCATGGCTACCGTTAAAGTAACGCTGATCAAAAGCATGACCGGCCGCATCCCTAACCACAAACTGTGCGTTAAGGGTCTGGGTCTGCGTCGCATCGGTCACACTGTAGAAGTCCAGGATACTCCCGAAAATCGCGGGATGATCAACAAGGCTTACTACATGCTGCGTGTCGAGGGTTAATCGATGAAACTCAATGATCTGAGTCCAGCGCCGGGTTCCCGTCGCGAAAAGCATCGTCCGGGCCGTGGTATCGGTAGCGGTTTGGGTAAGACTGGTGGCCGCGGCCACAAAGGTCAGACCTCCCGCTCCGGTGGCACCATTGCTCCAGGCTTTGAAGGCGGTCAACAGCCGCTGCATCGTCGCCTGCCGAAGTTCGGTTTCGTTTCCCTGAAGGCCATGGACCGCGCAGAAGTGCGTCTGTCCGAGCTGGCTAAAGTGGAAGGCGACATCGTCACCGTGCAGTCCCTGAAAGATGCCAACGTGATCAACGTCAACGTACAGCGTGTGAAAATCATGCTGTCCGGTGAAGTGACTCGCGCTGTCACTATCGGCAAGGGAATCGGCGCCACCAAAGGTGCGCGTTCGGCTATCGAAGCAGCTGGCGGCAAGTTCGAGGAATAAATGGCTAAGCAAGGTGCTCTCTCTGCGCTCGGCAAAGGCGGTATGTCTGAACTCTGGGCTCGTCTGCGTTTTCTGTTCCTGGCGATTATCGTCTACCGAATAGGCGCACACATCCCGGTTCCAGGTATCAACCCGGACCGACTCGCAGACCTGTTTCGACAGAATGAGGGGACCATTCTTAGCTTGTTCAACATGTTCTCCGGCGGCGCGCTGGAACGGATGAGCATCTTTGCACTGGGGATCATGCCGTACATTTCGGCATCGATCATCATGCAACTGATGACCGCCGTCAGCCCGCAGCTGGAACAGTTGAAGAAGGAAGGTGAAGCTGGGCGTCGCAAGATCGCTCAGTACACCCGCTACGGCACTGTCGTCCTAGCTCTCGTTCAGGCAATTGGCATGTCCATTGGTCTGGCGGGTCAGGGCGTTGCGTTCACTGGTGACTTTGGCTTCCATTTCGTCGCAGTAACCACATTTGTGGCTGGTGCGATGTTCATGATGTGGCTGGGTGAGCAGATTACTGAGCGTGGTGTTGGCAACGGTATCTCGATGTTGATATTCGCAGGTATCGTCGCCGGTCTTCCGAGAGCGATCGGGCAGTCTTTCGAGTCTGCGCGTCAGGGTGATATCAACATTTTTGCCCTGGTTGCCATCGGTTTGCTGGCAGTAGCGATTATCGGTTTCGTGGTGTTCATTGAGCGTGGTCAGCGTCGCATTGCTGTTCATTACGCCAAGCGTCAGCAAGGCCGTAAGGTTTTTGCTGCGCAGACTAGCCACTTGCCGCTGAAGGTGAACATGGCCGGTGTTATTCCGGCCATTTTCGCGAGCAGCATTTTGCTGTTCCCGGCTTCGTTGGGTACCTGGTTTGGTCAGTCTGAAGGTATGGGCTGGCTGCAGGACATCTCGCAGTCGATCGCTCCTGGTCAGCCGTTGAATATTCTGCTGTTTAGTGCAGGGATTATTTTCTTCTGCTTCTTCTATACGGCGTTGATGTTCAATCCGAAAGACGTAGCGGAAAACCTGAAGAAGTCCGGTGCCTTTATTCCGGGTATCCGTCCGGGTGAGCAGTCTGCGCGCTACATTGATGGCGTTCTGACTCGTTTGACCCTGTTCGGTGCTCTTTACATGACGGCCGTGTGCCTGTTGCCCCAATTTCTGGTGGTTGCAGCAAACGTTCCGTTCTACCTTGGCGGGACCTCGTTGCTGATCGTGGTCGTGGTTGTGATGGACTTCATGTCCCAAGTACAATCGC
The DNA here is from genome assembly GCF_014268505.2 of Pseudomonas khorasanensis. GTDB lineage: Bacteria > Pseudomonadota > Gammaproteobacteria > Pseudomonadales > Pseudomonadaceae > Aquipseudomonas > Aquipseudomonas khorasanensis. The sequence continues at coordinate 285,596 of NZ_JABWQP020000005.1, read as the reverse complement.
ACCTCGTTTCGCACCAGTACGAATCCCTGATGAAGAAAGCCAACCTGAAGGGTTACGGCAGCGGCATGTTGCGCTGAGTACCCATAAGGTTCGAGGAGTTGGTGATGAAAGTTCGTGCATCGGTGAAAAAGCTGTGCCGTAACTGCAAGATTATTCGCCGCGAAGGTGTTGTTCGAGTAATTTGCAGCGCGGAACCGCGTCACAAACAGCGCCAAGGCTGAGTGTGATTGTGCTTCAAGCCCGGTAGCTAGTGCGCTACCGGGTTGATTATTTGTTATTACAGCGATATTATCTCGCGCCCTATTTCTTGGCTTCCGGGGCGTAGGTAGCTGTCAATTGGAGTCCCACTGAATGGCCCGTATTGCAGGCGTTAACATTCCAGATAACAAGCATACTGTTATCTCGCTGACCTACATCTATGGTGTTGGTCGCACTACTGCGCAGAAGATCTGTGCAGTGACTGGGGTAAACCCAGCAGCAAAGATCAAAGATCTGAGCGACGAGCAAATTGAACAGCTGCGTGGCGAAGTGGCGAAGTTCACCACTGAAGGTGATCTGCGTCGCGAAATCAACATGAAAATCAAGCGCTTGATGGACCTCGGTTGCTATCGCGGTCTGCGTCATCGTCGCGGTCTTCCAGTGCGCGGTCAGCGTACCAAGACCAACGCGCGTACCCGTAAAGGTCCGCGTAAGCCGATCCGCAAGTAATCGCCCCAGCGAATCGACAGGAATTTAATCATGGCAAAACCTGCTGCTCGTCCTCGTAAAAAAGTTAAAAAGACAGTGGTTGATGGCATCGCCCACATCCATGCATCTTTTAACAACACCATCGTGACCATCACCGACCGTCAAGGTAACGCTCTTTCCTGGGCTACCTCCGGTGGTTCGGGTTTCCGCGGTTCCCGCAAGTCCACCCCGTTTGCTGCTCAAGTAGCTGCTGAACGTGCTGGCCAAGCTGCGCTGGAATATGGCCTGAAAAACCTCGACGTAAACGTCAAAGGTCCAGGTCCAGGTCGTGAATCCGCAGTCCGCGCTTTGAACGGCTGTGGCTACAAGATCGCCAGCATCACCGACGTGACGCCAATCCCGCATAACGGGTGCCGTCCGCCGAAGAAGCGCCGCGTGTAATCCAGGAGATTGTAAAGAATGGCTCGTTACATTGGTCCAAAATGCAAACTCGCTCGTCGCGAAGGCACCGATCTCTTCCTGAAGAGCGGCGTGCGCGCGATCGAATCGAAGTGCAACATTGAAGCAGCACCTGGTATCCACGGCCAACGCCGCGGTCGCCAGTCCGACTACGGCACCCAACTGCGTGAAAAGCAGAAGGTCCGTCGTATCTACGGCGTTCTCGAGCGTCAGTTCAGCGGCTACTACAAAGAAGCTGCTGGCAAGAAAGGTGCAACCGGTGAAAACCTGCTGCAACTTCTCGAATGCCGTCTGGACAACGTTGTATACCGTATGGGCTTTGGTTCGACTCGTGCCGAATCCCGCCAGCTGGTATCGCACAAGTCGATCAGCGTCAACGGTCAGACCGTAAACGTTCCGTCGTATCAGGTTCGTGCTGGTGACGTGGTTGCAGTTCGCGAGAAAGCAAAAAACCAACTTCGCATTGTCCAAGCTCTCGATCTGTGTGCCCAACGTGGCCGCGTAGAATGGGTAGAAGTAGACACTGAGAAGAAGTCGGGCGTTTTCAAGAACGTTCCTGCTCGCAGTGATCTGTCCGCCGACATCAACGAAAGCCTGATTGTCGAGCTCTACTCCAAGTAAGGGCTAGAAAATAGGTGCATCCATGCAGATTTCGGTAAATGAGTTCCTGACACCCCGCCATATTGATGTGCAGGTTGTCAGTCCAACCCGCGCCAAGATCACACTCGAGCCTCTCGAGCGTGGTTTTGGCCACACCCTGGGCAACGCGCTGCGACGCATCCTGTTGTCCTCAATGCCCGGCTGCGCAGTAGTCGAGGCCGAGATTGACGGTGTGCTCCACGAGTACAGCGCCATCGAAGGTGTACAGGAAGACGTAATTGAAATCCTGTTGAACCTTAAAGGTCTGGCCATCAAGCTGCACGGTCGTGACGAAGTTACGCTGACCTTGTCGAAGAAGGGTTCGGGGGTGGTTACCGCTGCCGATATTCAGCTGGATCATGATGTCGAGATCGTTAATCCCGATCACGTAATCGCTAACCTGGCGTCTAACGGCGCCCTGAACATGAAGCTCACTGTAGCTCGTGGTCGTGGTTATGAACCAGCCGACTCGCGTCAGAGCGATGAAGACGAAAGCCGCAGCATCGGTCGCTTGCAGCTTGACTCTTCGTTCAGCCCGGTTCGCCGTATCGCATACGTGGTGGAAAACGCCCGTGTCGAGCAGCGCACCAACCTGGACAAGCTGGTTATTGATCTGGAAACCAACGGTACTCTGGATCCTGAAGAGGCTATCCGCCGCGCTGCAACCATTCTGCAACAGCAGTTGGCTGCGTTCGTCGACCTCAAAGGTGACAGTGAGCCAGTGGTTGTCGAGCAGGAAGACGAGATCGATCCGATCCTGCTTCGCCCGGTTGACGATCTGGAACTGACTGTACGTTCGGCTAACTGCCTTAAGGCGGAAAACATCTACTACATCGGTGACCTGATTCAGCGTACCGAAGTAGAGCTGTTGAAGACTCCGAACCTGGGCAAGAAATCCTTGACTGAAATCAAGGACGTTCTGGCCTCCCGCGGTCTGTCCCTCGGCATGCGCCTCGACAACTGGCCGCCTGCAAGTCTTAAGAAGGACGACAAGGCGACTGCCTGATCGTCGTAATCACCGAACGTTGTGTTTGGTAAGGAATGAACCATGCGTCATCGTAAAAGTGGTCGTCACCTGAGCCGCACCAGCTCGCACCGCAAGGCCATGTTCCAAAACATGGCGGTGTCGCTGTTCGAGCACGAGCTGATCAAAACTACTCTGCCAAAAGCCAAAGAACTGCGCCGCGTTGCCGAGCCGCTGATCACTCTGGCCAAGACAGACAGCCTGGCTAACCGCCGTTTGGCTTTCGACCGTACCCGTTCGAAAGCTATCGTTGGTAAGCTCTTCAACGACCTGGGCAAGCGTTACGCTACCCGTGAGGGTGGCTACCTGCGCATCCTCAAGTGCGGTTTCCGCACTGGCGACAACGCGCCTATGGCGTACGTTGAGTTGGTTGATCGTGCTACTGCTGGCGAAGCTGTATCCGCCGAGTAAGACGTCAGTCTGAAACAAAAAACCGGGCCTAGTGCCCGGTTTTTTGTGCCTGTAAGAAATGCGCCGTCCGTACAAGCCTTCAATGCGTTCGGGCTGCCACTATGGACGGGGAAGCATAATTAGTAATTATCTATCGATGCGTACAAGTTAATGAATTTGTAGCTGTCACAACGATGATTAATAATCCCTACCAAGCCATTAGCCGGCAGTTTCAAGACAGACAGAGGAAGAGAAGACCGCATGAGCCAGACCAAAACGCTTACAACCGCCAGTGGCGCACCTGTCGCTGATAACCAGAATTCCCGCTCCGCCGGTCCTCGCGGTCCGCTGTTGCTCGACGACTTCCATCTGATTGAAAAGCTCGCTCACTTCAATCGTGAAAACATTCCTGAGCGTCGCGTGCACGCCAAAGGTTCGGGTGCCTACGGCACATTCACCGTGACCCGTGATATCACCGAATACACCAGCGCCAAATTATTTGAAACTGTAGGCAAGCAGACCCCAACCTTCCTGCGCTTTTCTACTGTGGGCGGCGAGCGTGGCTCTGCGGACACCGAGCGTGATCCACGTGGTTTCGCCCTGAAGTTCTACACCGAAGAGGGCAACTGGGACATCGTCGGTAACAACACGCCGGTGTTCTTCATCCGTGATCCTCTGAAGTTTCCGGACTTTATCCATACTCAGAAACGTCTTCCGCAGAGCAACCTGAAAAGTGCGCAGATGATGTGGGATTTCTGGTCGCATTCGCCTGAGGCGCTGCACCAGGTCACCATCCTGTTTTCTGATCGCGGCATTCCTGACGGCTACCGCCACATGCACGGCTTCGGTAGCCACACGTACAGCCTGATAAACGCCAAAGCTGAGCGTCACTGGGTCAAATGGCATTACAAGACCCAGCAAGGGATCAAGAACCTTGCGCCAGCAGAGGCTGCACGCTTGGCCGGTACCGATCCGGACTACGCCCAGCGAGACCTTTTCGAGGCGATCGAGCGCGGTGAATTCCCGAAATGGAAAGTCTGCATTCAGATCATGACCGAAGCCCAGGCGGCGGCTCATTACGAGAATCCCTTCGACGTGACCAAAACCTGGTCGCAGAAAGAATTCCCTTTGATTGAAGTAGGTGATCTAGAGCTGAACCGCAACCCGCTGAACTACTTCGCTGAGGTCGAGCAGGCTGCCTTCGGGCCGAGCAACATGGTGCCAGGCGTTGGGCTGTCGCCGGACCGTATGCTGCAGGGTCGCGTATTCGCCTACGCTGACGCACACCGCTACCGTGTGGGTACCAATCACCAGCAATTGCCGGTGAATGCGCCTCGCAGCCCGGTCAATACCTATCAGCGTGACGGGTCGATGGCTTTCGGCAGCAACGGTGGTGCAGCGCCGAACTACGAGCCTAACAGCTACGTTGAATCGCCCAAGCAAGCTCCGCATTACGCCGAACCTGCCTTGGCGTTGAGCGGTGCAGCTGATCGTTACGATCACCGCGAAGACACTGATTACTACAGCCACGCAGGCGCGCTGTTTCGCCTGATGAGCGACGAGCAACGCGCTTTGCTGGTCAGCAACATCGCGGGTGCAATGGCGGGTGTTTCGAGCGACGTCGTCGATCGTCAGCTGCAGCATTTCTACAAAGCCGATCCGGCGTATGGAGAAGCAATCGCAAAGCTGCTCAACGTACAGCTTAACGAAGTCTAAACGAGAAGCAGAACCGCCCTCATTTGGGCGGTTTTTGCGTTATTTGGCCTGCTTTTCTCGGAATATCTTCGCTTTTATTGCGCGTGGCGAGTGACCTTCCGGTTAGCTTGGTTCAAACTACAGACTTTCAGGAAGGGAGATGTAGGGCGATGCAAGGCCACCCAGATGTAATCGATTACCTCAATACGTTGCTGACCGGCGAACTGGCCGCGCGTGACCAATATTTCGTTCATTCGCGGATGTATGAGGACTGGGGGTTCACCAAGCTCTACGAGCGAATCAACCACGAGATGGAAGAAGAAGCCGGTCACGCTGATGCGTTGATGCGCCGGATTCTGATGCTCGAAGGCACGCCGCGCATGCGTCCGGATGACCTCGATGTCGGCACTACCGTGCCTTCGATGCTGGAAGCCGATCTGCGCCTCGAATACAAAGTCCGCGCTGCGCTGTGCAAAGGCATCGAACTCTGCGAGCAGCACAGAGACTACGTCAGCCGCGAGATCCTGCGGGTCCAGCTTAACGATACCGAAGAAGATCACACTTACTGGCTGGAAAAGCAGCTGGGCCTGATCAAGCTGATCGGTCTTGAAAACTACCTGCAATCCCACGCGTCCTGATTGCAGCTACAAAAAAGCCCCTGTCACTTAACCAGTGACAGGGGCTTTTTCATGCCTGACGTTTAAGCCCGATCGCGGATCAGTAACGGCTTGAGGTAATGACCTGTGTGAGATTTTTTCATCTCGGCCACTTCCTCCGGCGTACCGGTGGCAATGATCTGCCCGCCCTTGGAACCACCTTCGGGGCCGAGGTCCACCAGCCAGTCAGCCGTCTTGATCACATCGAGGTTGTGCTCGATTACCACGACCGTGTTGCCGTGGTCGCGCAAGCGATGCAGCACGTCGAGCAGTTGCTGGATGTCCGCGAAGTGCAGACCCGTCGTCGGCTCATCGAGGATATACAGCGTCTTGCCTGTATCGCGCTTGGACAGTTCGCGAGACAACTTGACCCGCTGTGCCTCACCACCGGAAAGGGTGGTGGCCGATTGGCCAAGCTTGATGTACGACAGACCGACATCCATCAACGTTTGCAGTTTGCGCGCCAGCGCCGGCACCGCGTCGAAGAATTCCCGGGCTTCCTCGATGGTCATCTCGAGGGTTTCATGGATGCTCTTGCCCTTGTATTTGATCTCAAGGGTTTCGCGGTTGTAGCGTTTGCTCTTGCACACATCGCAGGGCACGTAGATGTCTGGCAGGAAGTGCATTTCCACTTTGATCAGGCCATCGCCCTGGCACGCTTCGCAACGACCGCCCTTGACGTTGAACGAGAAACGCCCCGGGCCATAACCCCGTGAGCGCGACTCAGGCACGCCGGCGAACAATTCACGGATTGGCGTGAACAGCCCGGTATAAGTCGCCGGGTTGGAGCGAGGCGTACGACCGATTGGGCTCTGGTCGATATCGACGACCTTGTCGAGATGCTCCAGGCCTTTGATGCTGTCGTGAGCTGCGGCTTCCAGCGTGGTCGCGCCATTGAGTGCCGTGGCGCTCAGCGGGTACAGCGTGTTGTTGATCAGCGTTGATTTGCCCGAGCCCGACACACCGGTTACGCAAGTCAGCAACCCGATCGGTATTTCCAGATCGACGTTACGCAGGTTGTTGCCGCGAGCGCCCTTGAGCGACAGGGTCAGCTTCTTGTTGCGCGGCGTGCGTTTGGCCGGCACTTGGATCTTCACCCGACCTGACAGGTATTTGCCGGTCAGGGAGTCCGGGTGTGCCATGACTTCATCCGGCGTGCCTTCGGCGACGATCCGCCCGCCGTGCACACCGGCACCCGGGCCGATATCCACGACGTAGTCCGCCAGGCGGATCGCGTCTTCGTCGTGCTCGACCACAATCACCGTGTTGCCGATGTCACGCAAATGCTTGAGCGTACCGAGCAAACGATCGTTATCGCGCTGGTGCAATCCGATCGAGGGTTCGTCCAGGATGTACAGAACGCCGACGAGACCAGCGCCGATCTGACTGGCCAGGCGAATCCGCTGTGCTTCACCGCCGGAAAGCGTGTCAGCACTGCGATCCAGCGACAAATAGTCCAGACCTACGTTGACCAGGAACTGCAGGCGCTCACGAATTTCCTTGAGAATCTTGTCGGCGATTTCGCCACGGCGACCGGTCATCTTCAGCTTGCCGAAGTATTCGCAGGCATCACCGATCGGCAGATTGGTCACCGCGGGCAGCGTTTTCTCACCCACCCATACGTGACGCGCTTCTCGACGCAGGCGCGTGCCCCGGCAGTCCGGGCAGGCCTGATGGCTGAGGAACTTCGCCAGCTCTTCGCGCACGCTTGTCGATTCCGTTTCGCGGTAACGACGCTCCAGATTCGGCACGATGCCTTCGAACGGGTGCGAACGTTTGACGATGTCGCCACGGTCGTTCAGGTATTTGAAGTTGACGTTCTGCGAACCGCTGCCGTGCAGGATGAATTTCTGCTGGTCGGCCGGCAGTTCGTTGAACGGCTTCTCCAGGCTGAAACCATAGTGCGAAGCCAACGAGCCGAGCATCTGGAAGTAATAGACGTTACGCCTGTCCCAGCCGCGAATCGCGCCCTCGGCCAAAGTCAGGTCGCCGTTGACCAGTCGCTTGATATCAAAGAATTGTTTGACGCCCAGGCCATCGCAGGTCGGGCAGGCGCCGGCCGGGTTGTTGAAGGAAAACAGCTTCGGTTCCAGCTCGCTGATCGCATGGCCGCAGACCGGGCAGGCGAAGCGTGCGGAGAAGATCATTTCTTCGCCCGGCTCGTCGTCCATCGGTGCAACCAGAGCGATGCCATCGGCGAGCTTGAGTGCCGTCTCGAAAGATTCGGCCAGACGTTGCTGCAGATCGGCGCGAACCTTGAAGCGGTCGACGATGACATCGATCGAGTGCTTCTTCTGTTTATCCAGTTTCGGCAGCTCGTCGAGCTCGCAGATGCGGCCATTGACCCTGGCGCGGACGAAGCCTTGCGCACGCAGCTCTTCGAAGACCGAGAGGTGTTCGCCTTTGCGCTCGCGGATCACCGGCGCCAGCAGCATCAGCTTGCTGCCTTCCGGCTGGGCCAGCACCAGGTCGACCATCTGGCTGACGGTCTGCGCTTCCAGCGGGATGTCATGATCCGGGCAACGTGGCGTACCGACACGTGCATACAGCAGGCGCAGATAGTCGTAGATTTCGGTGATGGTGCCGACCGTGGATCGCGGGTTGTGCGAGGTCGACTTCTGTTCGATGGAGATCGCCGGCGACAAGCCTTCGATGGTGTCGACGTCGGGTTTTTCCATCATCGACAGAAACTGACGGGCGTAGGCCGACAGCGATTCGACATAACGGCGTTGCCCTTCGGCATACAGCGTGTCGAACGCCAGGGACGACTTGCCGGATCCGGACAGGCCGGTGATGACGATCAATTTGTCCCGTGGCAGGGTCAGGTCGATGTTCTTCAGGTTGTGGGTACGGGCCCCACGTATCAGGATCTTGTCCAAAGTGGCCTCGCTCGGCGGGCGTCGAAAACGTAGGAGTATACGGGCAAATACTGGATGGATGCACACTATCGAGCCAAGGGTTTTCTGCCCTTGATGAAGAGTGTTTCATCTATGCGTGGCAAAGCGTCGCGATATACCCCGTATTCCGATGGGACTGGTAGAATCGCCGCCGGTTCACACGAGGTTTTTCCATGCACGATCCCCACAGCGAACGCATGAGTGGCAGCGAGACCCGCGCGGCGAGCGGTCTGGCCCTGGTGTTCGCCTTCCGTATGCTTGGCATGTTCATGGTGTTGCCGGTACTGGCGACCTATGGCATGGACCTGGCAGGCGCGACCCCCGCGCTGATCGGGCTGGCCATCGGTGCGTATGGCCTGACCCAGGCAATCTTTCAGATTCCGTTCGGGATCATTTCGGATCGCATCGGTCGCCGCCCGGTGATTTATCTGGGATTGATCGTCTTTGCCCTCGGCAGTGTGCTGGCCTCGCAGGCCGATTCGATCTGGGGCGTGATCGCCGGCCGGATCCTGCAGGGCGCCGGGGCGATTTCCGCTGCAGTCATGGCGCTGCTTTCGGACCTGACCCGCGAACAGCATCGCACCAAAGCCATGGCCATGATTGGCATGACCATCGGCCTGTCCTTCGCCGTGGCCATGGTGGTCGGGCCACTGCTGACCCGTGCGTTCGGGCTGTCCGGACTGTTTCTCGCTACCGGCGGCATGGCGCTGGTTGGCATCCTGATTATCATGTTCATGGTGCCGCGCTCGACCGGGCCGCTGCAGCATCGTGAGTCTGGCGTTGCGCGCCAGGCGTTGATGCCGACGCTCAAGCATCCGGATCTGCTGCGCCTCGATCTGGGCATCTTTGTGTTACATGCCATGTTGATGTCCAGCTTCGTTGCATTGCCTCTGGCGCTGGTGGAAAAAGCCGGTTTGCCCAAGGAACAGCACTGGTGGGTCTACCTGACGGCGCTGCTGATTTCGTTCTTCGCCATGATCCCGTTCATCATCTATGGCGAGAAGCGACGCAAAATGAAACGAGTTTTGCTCGGCGCCGTCATGACGCTGATGCTGACTGAGCTATTCTTCTGGCAGTTCGGCGACAGCTTGCGGGCTCTGGTGATCGGCACGGTGGTTTTCTTCACCGCGTTCAATCTGCTGGAAGCTTCATTGCCATCGCTGATCAGCAAGGTTTCACCGGCAGGCGGGAAGGGCACGGCCATGGGCGTGTATTCCACCAGCCAGTTCCTCGGTTCGGCACTCGGCGGGATACTCGGCGGCTGGCTGTTTCAGCACGGCGGTCTGTCGGTTGTGTTCCTCGGATGCGCCGGTCTGGCTGCCATCTGGCTAGTCTTTGCTGTTACCATGCGCGAACCTCCCTACGTGACGAGCCTGCGCTTGCCGTTGTCGCCCGAAGCGATCCGCGAAGCGGGTCTGGTCGAGCGCCTCAAGGCCCTCGTAGGGGTAACGGATGCAGTGATAGTCGCGGAAGAGGCGGCTGTTTACATCAAACTGGACAAAGAATTAGTGGATCGTGACACCCTCGAACGCCTGGTGAACAACCCGGCCGGGGCTGCTTGCGAAGCCTAGGAGAACGTTATGGCCCGTGGGGTTAACAAAGTCATATTGGTCGGCACTTGCGGCCAGGATCCCGAAGTTCGCTACCTGCCTAACGGTAACGCCGTGACCAACCTGAGTCTGGCAACCAGCGAACAGTGGACCGACAAGCAAACCGGTCAGAAGGTCGAGAAGACCGAGTGGCACCGTGTTTCGATGTTCGGCAAGGTGGCCGAGATTGCCGGCGAATACCTGCGCAAGGGTTCGCAGGTTTACATCGAAGGCAAGCTGCAAACCCGCGAGTGGGAAAAAGACGGTATCAAGCGTTACACCACCGAAATCGTGGTCGACATGCAAGGCACCATGCAACTGCTCGGTGGCCGTCCTCAACAGGGCGAGCAACAGGGCGGTGGCAATAACTACCAGCAGCAGGCCCCACGCCAACAGGCTCCGCGCCCGCAGCAATCGGCTCCGCAGCAGCGCTCGGCCCCGGCCCCACAACAGGCCGCGCCGCAACCCGCTCCTGATTTCGACAGCTTTGATGACGATATTCCGTTCTGATTCCTGCTGAATCCGCAGTAACCGAAAAGGCCCGTCGCCTCAAGCGACGGGCCTTTTTTTGCGTAGAAATATTTGATCCCCGGATCACCTGTAGGCGCTGTCGAGTGAAACGAGGCTGCGATCGTCTGATCTCCAATCCCGGTCAAATCAAAAGATCGCAGCGTGCCGCAGCTGCTACAGGGGAGGCGTGTTTCAGTCGAGGATCAGATGCGGCAAGAAGCGGCTCGAGTCTTTTGTGATCAGGCTGTTGTCTTCCCGTACGCCGATTCCCGCAGCCTGATCGCCAATCACCCAAGAGCCGATCAGCGTGTAGCTGTCACCAAACTTGGGCAGCGGGGCAAACTCCTGCAGGATGAACGGCGCATCGGTGTAGGGCCCGTCCTCTTTTACGATCAGACCGTCAGCGGTTTGCAGTTCAATGTTTGCGCCTTCCCGGGAAAAGTACGGTTTGCGCACCCAGCCCCTGGGCACAGCACTCGCCGGGTCCGGATCCAGGTGCGCGGCGAGCAGGTTCGGATGGCCCCTGTGCAGTTCCCACAACAACGGCAACGCACCTTTGTTTGACAGGATCGCTTTCCAGGCCGGCTCAAAAAACTGCGTATCGCACTCGGCAATCGCTGCGCCGAACGGCTCGTGAAAAATGAACTCCCAGGCGTGCAGCTTGAACAGGTGCGGGATCCAGCGATCCTCCAGATCGACAAAGCGACCTTCAGCCGTCAGGCCGATGTCTTCGATGTCGATGTGCCGGGATTCGATGCCGACCTTTTCCGCGATCAGGCGCAAGTAATCCGTCGTGCCCTTGTCTTCGACAGAGTCTTTCATCGAGGCGAAGTAGAAAGGCCGCGTCAGCTTCAGTTCGGCAAAGGCCTGATGCAGTCGGGTGTCGATGCTGTTGAACTGGTCAGCATGGCGCGGCAGGGTGCCGCGCTCGATGCATTGCTCCAGCCAGCCCCACTGAAACGCCGCTGCTTCATAGAGGCTGGTCGGCGTGTCGTAGTTGAGTTCCAGCAATTTCGCCGGGCCGCTGCCGCTGTAGGAAAAGTCCATGCGCCCGTACAGATGCGGATGACCTTCGCGCCAGGAAGTGCGGATCATGTCGTAGTACGGGGCCGGAATACTCAAGCGATCCAGCAGTTCTTCGCTGTGCACCACACGGTCGACCAGGTCCATGCACATCTCGTGCAGCTCGGTGGTCGGGTCTTCGAGATCGTTCTCTATCTGCGCGAGCGTGAATTGGTAGTACGCGTTTTCGTCCCAATAAGGCTCGTCATCGATCGTATGGAACATGAAACCGAGACTTTCGGCCGTCTGCTTCCAGTCCGAGCGCTCGGCGCAATGGATCTTTTTCATGGTCAGCTGCTCGAGCGACCGGAGCTGCTGCCCCAGCCACCCCAACCGCTGCGGGCACTGGACTGGCTGCCGAAGCCGCCGCGAGAAGTCGAAGAGGCAACGTTGACCGGTTTGCTTTTACTGCTCTCGTAGTCCGGCTGGCTACGCGGTGCCGATTCGATCCTGCGGTACTGCGACGAGGTGTTGTAGGTCTGGCGCGTATCGCGGTCGCGGTCGCGGTAGACGGTGCGATTGGCGTTGTTGCTCAACGCATTGCCGATCAGCCAGCCGGTGAGCCAGCCATTACCGCCACCACCGGAGTAGTGCGAGGTGTTCTGGCTGGCCTGGCTGGCGGTGGTATCACCCGCTGGCATCTGCGCGTCGGCAATCGCGTCAAGGTCCTGCGCGGCTTCGCCGGCCTGCGGTATTTTGAAACCGCCGAGCCTGGGCACGAAGCGGCCATCGGAATTTTTCTGACACCAGTCGGCGGCAAAGTCGGCGTCGCACCTGGCTTTGTCGTCGTACGCCGGGGCAATGCGTCGATGTTCGGTCAATGCGGCAACATAGGCATTGGAGCAGACGTCGGCGGCCACTTCGGCATCGACGCACTGTTCCACGCTCTGAAAGTTGCGTGGCTGATCCACCGCCGCCGCTTCACCGGAAATGGCCATGGCCACCGACGCTGCGAGAGACAGCTGAACGTATTTGCTTCGTTTCATCTCAAGGCTTCTTGCCGATCAGTGGGACGGTGTCATGCACGCAGCGTTGAGCATGCCGACGCTGATCGCCACTGCCGCCACGTAAATGCCGGCAGCGATTTCCCCGTTGGCGATGCGCTGCGAGGTGCCCTTGAGCACCATTGTCGTGCCCAGAAACGCCAGCAGTTGCACCACTGCGGCGATGACTGCCCAGAGGACGAAGTCCACTACGTTGATCGAGTAGGCAATCACGTTGCTGGCGGGGATGGCGAAACCGATGATTGCACCGGCCAGGGCGATCGCGGCTGCGGTATTGCCAGCGCGAATCAGCTCGAACTCTTTGTGCGGAGTGATGCGGGTGTAGACGAACTGGAACAGCATGAACAGCAGAACGGCGCCGATCAGGTAGACGATGAAACCGGTCAACGCGGTTTTGTTCAGGGAAACGGCCAGCACTTCCAGCATGGAAAAACTTCCTTATTCAAATGGCGCTCAGGTCAGTCGTGTACAGCGAAATACCCAACGAAGTGCTCAGGCTGACGGTGCCTTCTTCGTCCTGCTCGACGGAGAACAGCAGCAGCTCGCGGCGATCGGTCAGGCCGGTTTCGCGGGCGTAGAGCATCGAATGATGCTTGATGGTGTAGCCCTCGTCGGGGTTGGCCACCTGTTCGGTCATCGGCACCAGTTCGGTCTGACCTTGTTCGGTGCCCCATTCGCGGGTGTATTCGACACCTTCGTGAAGGTAAGTGGGCAGGCCGATCAGGCTGTTCGGGCCGGCCAGGCGCTGGAGTTCGGCGTCGCTGTTGACCGTCACGTAGCTGAGGTAGTTGAACAGCGTGACCGATTCGATCTGATCGTCGCCGGTGACGTGGATCTGCAACCAGAACTCCTCGTCATTCATGTAATAGCGGCGCAGTTTGTTGGACTGGCCAAGCTCGATCCAGCCGGCACTCCAGATCGCTTGATCAAGGGGCACCCGCACCGTGGTCGATCCGTCGAGCAGCAACGCCAGCGTCGAATCGAATCTGACGCCTTTGCCCAGTGCCAGGCCAAGCGGCGCGCTGGCAACGGTGGGTGTCGGCGTCGGCGCAGCGGTCTGCCAGTTGCTGGTGCCCAGCAAGTCTTTAAACCATCCCATGGGTACGTTCCTTGAAGCGGGTGGAGGTGTTCGGTGGCGCAAAAGTGGCGGTAGTGTACCGGGCCGCGCGGGAACGAACAGGCAAAATGAAAGGTTGTGCGAGTGAACGAATCCCTGTGTAGGCGGTGCCGAAGGCTGCGATCTTTTGATTTTGTCTTTAAAAAAACATCAAAAGATCGCAGCCTTCGGCAGCTCCTGCACAAGTTGCGGTGTTACTGCGCGGACTTCTGCTTCAGACGCTCAAGAATCGCATTGGCGCTGCCTTCGTTCGGCGTGATGCCGGCGTCGCGCAGTTTGCGTTCCAGGTCGTTGCCGGTCGAGGCATCGGCCAGTTCGTCCGCGGCGCTCAGTTCCGCAGCGCGCTGCTGCTGTTTGGCCTGCAGGCGGTTCAGTGTGCCGACGGCAGTTTCCAGTTTGCCGTTGGCGCCGCCGCTGGCAATCGAAGCGCTGACTTGTGCCTTCTGCACGCTGTCGCGGGCCTTGGCCATGTCCACTTGCTGGCGCAGGCTCTTGATCCGCGATTCGGCTTTGCCGATGTCCTTGCGCATGTTGTCGGCGTAGGTGCCGAATTCATCGCTGAGCTTCTTCTCGGCGTTGAGGTCGTTGGTCAGGGTCGAAATCGCTTCGGCCACTTCCATCGCCAGGTCTTCGCGGCCGGCGTTCAGCGCGGCAACGGCCTTGGCTTCCAGATCCTTGATCTTGGCATCGTATTCGCTGACACGATCAGCGGCGAGTTTGTGCTTGGCCATGATCGTGACCAATTCGCGACGAGCGTTCGACAGCGCCGTGTCGGCGTCGCGGATTTCCTGGTCGAGGATGCGCAGGGCCTGCTGGTCGGCGATCGCTTCGCCGACTTCACTGGCGCCGCCGCGCAGCGCGGTGAACAACTTGCTCCAGATGGACTGAGTCATTGGATATTCCCTGTTGATTACTTGAAGAAGTGTTCGAAGGCTTCGCTGGCGCGCTGCACGTTGTCGACCAGGGTTTTCACCTCGGTGACGACGTTGGTCAGACTCGAATCGGCGCTGAGTGCGCCGAACATGTTGTAAACGGTCTGCCCGTTGGGCATCGACTCGATACCGATCGACGACAGCGGGAACATTTCCCGGCTGCGCAGTACGGCGTCGTTGAAGGCGTGAATGTCGGTGATCGAATCGATGTCCACCAGCACGGTGTCGACGATGATCTGCTGACCCGCCAGCGCGATGTGGATCGGCAGGCCGCCGAATTCGTTCATCTCCAGCTTGATGCTCGGTTCGGAGCTCTGGATCAGGGACAGCGAAATCTCTTGTGAAACCACCTCGTCCAGGGCCTTGAGGGCGCTGTGGAGGCTATCGATGGTCCAGTTGTTGCCTGCGCTCATGTAGTTCTCCGACATGAAAGAGCCAGCCAGAATCGGTTGGCGTAGCTGTTGTTCCATTTGCTTGAGCAAGCTTCGGTTTTCGGGAAGCACCCAGGTTTCGTGTTTCACATAACCGGCAGCCGCGAGGCCTGCGCGCATCTGCTTCATGTAAAAGCTCGACGGTTTTTTCGCGGACACTTTGGCGCGCTCGCCTTTTGGGCTTGCTGCGGCAGTCGTCGGGGAGCGGCTTTTCATGGCTTGGGTCCGGTTATGAACATCTCACGCGTGAGCCACACTACATCCAATCCAAAGTGCCATCAATGACTCACGCGTGAGATTTTGATGACAGACGCAAAAAGGCCCGCAACGTGGCGGGCCAGGGTGTTCTGCGTTTGTTGCTAGGCGTTGCGGCTCAGGAATTCTTCGGTCGACACCACGCTGGCGTAAGCGAAACCCAGCGCCGACATGAACGCCGCATGCACGCTCGCGGCCGGTACGGTCAGGCCATTGAATTCCAGATCCCGGCTGGCGCAGGCATCGTGGATCACCGTGACGCCATAGCCCATATCTGCCGCCGCGCGGGTGATGCCATCAATGCACATATGGCTCATGCTGCCGACGACTACCAGTTCACTGATGCCTTGTTCGTCGAGAATCGATTGCAGTTCGGTCTCACGGAACGAGTTGACGAAATGCTTGAGCACCACAGGCTCGTCAGCGCGGTTGAGCACTTTGGAATGCAGTTTGGCGCCCTCGGAGCCTGGAGTGAAAAACGGCGCATCCTCTGAGGTGAATTCGTGGCGAATGTGCGCCACCGAATCACCCGCCTCGCGAAAGGCTGCGATCAGTCGAGCGGCATTGTCGGCAGCGGCGTCGGCACCGGCCAGCGGCCACTTGCCTTGGGGGAAGTAGTCGTTCTGGATATCGACTACGATGAGCGCTTGCTTGGCCATGGGGGTGTCCTCGATGCAGTGATTGGGTGTGGCGTCAGTATTGGCGCTGGGCGAGGATTCGAGGATTGGCCGCACCGACAATAAACAGGGGAAAACTGACAATGGCTGCAGAAAGAGCCGCCACGGCGCAATTGGGCGTGCTGATTTATCCTGGCGCGCAAATGGCGGCGGTGCACGGTCTGACCGATCTGTTTGCAGTGGCCAACCGGATTGCCGCCGAGTATCAGGCTGCGCAATTGCCCTTGTTGCGGGTCAGTCACTGGCGCATCGAAGGTGATCAATTGCCGACGCGGGTTTACGACAGTCATCCGGGCGCCGAAGACGCTTTGCTGGCCGTGCTGATTCCGCCCTCGCTCGGCGGGTTCAGTGCGGCGCAGATGCCGGCGAGTCTGGCGCAGTGGCTGCGTGATCAACATGCACGCGGCGCGACCCTCGGCGGCGTATGCGTGGGATCGTTGATGCTCGCTGAAAGCGGTCTGCTCGATGGCCGTAGCGCCACCACCCACTGGACCTCGGCCCAGGCGTTTGCCGAGCGTTATCCGAACATCAAGCTCAAGGCCGATACGCCGATTGTCGATGACGGCGACCTGATCACCACGGCCGGCCTGATGGCCTGGTCGGAGCTGGGTTTGCGTCTGGTCGATCGCTTGCTCGGGCCGAGCATCGCCACCGCGACCGCGCGGTTTCTGGTAATGGAGCACAGCGACAGCGCCAGTGAGTGCGGGAGTAATTTCGCGCCGATCCTCAGCCATGGCGACGCGGCGATTCTCAAGGTGCAGCACTGGCTGCAAAGCACCGGGGCGACGGACGTTTCGCTGACGGCAATGGCAGAGCGAGCCGGGCTGGAGGAGCGCACCTTTTTGCGACGGTTTCGCGCCGCGACCGGTTTGAAACCGACCGAGTACTGCCAACATCTGCGTGTCGGCAGGGCGCGGGAAATGCTCGAGTTCACCAACGGTACGATTGATCACATCGCCTGGACGGTGGGCTATCAGGATCCAGGCGCGTTTCGTGCGATCTTCAAGAAGATTACCGGGCTGGCGCCGAGTGATTACCGGGGGCGGTTCGGGCTGACGCGCTAGCCCAAACACAGCAGCTCCCACAATGTTTTGCATGTGATCCGGGATCGTGCAATTTGCCGGATATTTACGCGCGGTCGTGCACATTGAAACAGGCGTCGTGCCAGCACCGTTTTGCCAACGGCCCGATTGCCGGGCGTTTCCAGCGGATCAGCCATTGGCCTGATCTCTGCACCTTTCCTGGCTGAACTCACGAACTGATGAAAGGGGAACGCATGACCCCGACACCCGGCAGGAAAATCGTTGTTGCTCATTCGGTGCGCGTCGACGCACCACAACATGAAATTCAGACCAACAAAGCCCTGGCCCGCTGGCTGGCGCAGATACTCGGGCTGAAGTTCGGCGGCAGCTATGATCCCGAGAAACACCGTGACCGCGAACTCTACTTGCTCCCGACGCAGACCATCGTCGGCTCAGCCCGCGCGAGGGAGCTCGGTATCAAAGGCCCGGACGATCTCTGGGGCGGATTCGTCGAGCACGACTTCATCTGCACCAAAGCCATCACCCACGGTTTGCGCAGCCATTTGGCTCAGGCGCCTGAAGGCTGGTCGCCGCTGTTTTCCGAGCGGGTGCGCAACGTCGTGCTCGACGGACTCAGCGTGTTTGCGCTTGAAGATGCGCGGCCGGCCGCCGAGCATTTGCTGTACGCCGGGCCGATCCGCTTGAAGCCGATTCATGCCTGCGCCGGCCGTGGGCAGGAAGTGATTAAAAGCCTCGATGGCTTCGACGAAATCCTTGCGCGGCCCGAGGCGCAACAGATCTTCAGCGAAGGCGTGGTGCTGGAGCAAGACTTGAGCGAAGTTGTCACCCACAGTGTCGGCCAGTCATTCATCGGTGGGAAAGTGTTGAGCTACTGCGGTGATCAATATTTGACCAGGGATGGTCAAGGGGAAGAGGTTTACGGCGGCTCGAATCTGTTGGCGGTGCAGGGCGGCTATGAACAATTGCTGGCGCTGGATCTGCCCGGCGACGTGCGTCTGGCCATCGAGCAGGCGCAGGTTTTTGATAGCGCCGCCGATGAAGCCTACCCGCGATTCTTCGCCTCGAGGCGCAATTACGACATTGCCCAAGGGCTGGACGCCAGTGGCAGGAAGCGCAGCGGCGTACTCGAACAATCCTGGCGCATGGGCGGCGCCAGCAGCGCCGAGGTCGCCGCGCTGCAAGCCTTTGCCAACGATCCGCAGATGCGCGCCATTCGGGTGTCGTCCGTGGAAACTTACACCGATCAGGCGCTGCCGGCGGACGCCATCGAGGTCTATCGCGGCCCGGCCGAAAACAGCGCGTTCCTTCTCAAATACGTAACGGTCAAATCCTATGACGGCTAGAAGCGAAAGCATTCAAATCGACATTGATGACGAACAGATGAGCGGGACGTTTCTCAGTCCCAAGTCGAAGGTGCCGGGCGTGTTGTTTGTCCACGGCTGGGGCGGCAGTCAGGAGCGCGACCTGGAACGGGCCAAAGGCATCGCCGGCCTGGGTTGCGTTTGTCTGACGTTTGATTTGCGTGGCCACACAGGGGGAACCGGCATTCCCCTGTCGCGGGTGACCCGCGAAGACAATCTGCGTGATTTGCTGGCGGCGTACGATCGTCTGCTGGCGCACCCGGCGCTCGATACGTCGGCGATCGCCGTGGTTGGCACCAGTTATGGCGGTTATCTGGCCTCGATCCTGACGTCATTGCGCCCGGTGCGCTGGCTGGCGTTACGAGTGCCGGCGCTGTATCGAGACGAGCAATGGCACACGCCCAAACGCGATCTGGACAAGGCGGATTTGCGCGACTATCGCGGCACATTGGTGCCCGCCGACAGCAACCGTGCGCTGCACGCCTGCTCGCAGTTCACCGGGGACGTTTTGCTGGTGGAGTCGGAAACCGATGACTTCGTCCCCCACGCGACCATCATGAGTTACCGCGCTGCGTGTCAGCAGACCCATTCGTTGACGCACCGGATTATCGATGGCGCCGATCACGCGTTGAGCGATCCGGTGTCGCAGCAAGCCTACACCTCGATTCTGGTGGACTGGATTACCGAGATGGTCGTGGGTGAGCGGTTGAGCATTATTCAATCCCGGTGATTCACTGCTTGTACCGGCCCCTTTGCGAGCAGGCTCGCTCCTACATTTGGAATGCGTCCAACCTGTGGGAGCGAGCCTGCTCGCGAAGGGGCCTTCAGCTTCAACAAAAACTCAGGAGGGTTTCTTCTCGATTCGCAGCGCTTTCGCCTTGGCTTCCACCACCAGATACATCACCACCGTAATCAACAACGGCAAGAGAAAGTAAATCGCCCGATACGCCAGCAGCCCTGCCACCAGACTGCCCCGTGATGCCTCATGCTGCAGCAGCGCGACAAACACCGCTTCCAGCACGCCAAGCCCTGCCGGAATGTGGGTAATGACCCCGGCAATCGCGCTGATCAACAACACACCGAGCACCAACGGGTAATCCAGCTTGCTTGGCAGCAAGGTGAAAATCACCGCCGCCATCAACGACCAGTTCAAAGCACCAAGCAGCAATTGCAGGACCGCCATGCGCAGTGAGGGCAGGTTGATTTCAACACCGCGAATCGTCCACTCGCGGCGTTTGGAGAACTGACACGCGGCCAGATATCCGGCGCTGACAAGCAGCAACACAACGCCCACCAGTTGCAGCGCATCGCTGCTCAGTTTCCAGCCCGGCGGCATGCGCACCAGACCGCTGCTGAATACGACGCCAGCGATGGTCATGTAGCCGAACCAGTTGGTTGCCAGGCTCAGACCGAGGATCTTGGCGATGTTGCCTTTACTCACGCCCAGCCGCGAATACAGTCGATAACGCATGGCGATGCCGCCGACCCAGGCGCTGAGATTGAGGTTGAACGCGTAACTGATGATCCCCACCGGCAGAATCTGTTTCCAGGTCAGGTCCTGACGGATGTAGGTGCGGCCGATCAAGTCGAAACTGGCGTAGGTGAGAAAGCTCAGCAACGTCACGCTGGCGGCGATGATCAGCGTGCGCACCTTGAAGTCGGCGAGGGTTTGCAGGACCTCGGCCCACTCGATGCGCGTGGCGAACATTGTCAGCAACACGATCAGCGCGAGGAAAAACAGGATTGTCAGCGGTCGTTTCCAGCGACTCCATTTCGACGGTGCTGCCGACGGCGAATGGCTACTGGAATGCGCTTCGGAATGACTCATGGGCGCGCACCTCGAAAAGGCTTCAGGCGCGGTTTGTGCGCCGGCAGCCAACCCGCCATCGCCGGGAAGTGCCGCAGGAAGTGAAACACCAGAAAACCGACCGTCATGTGCCAGATTCGCCCGCGCGGCAACAGCTTCGCGTCCATGGCTTTGCAGTGGTTCCGGCTGAGGTCTTCGAGGCGTTCGAACAGATGCTGATTGAAGGCGCGGTCGCGGATCAGCACGTTGGCCTCAAGGTTCAGCGACAGGCTCAGCGGGTCAAGATTGCTTGAACCGACCGTGCTCCAGTCATCGTCCACCAGCGCGACTTTACCGTGCAGCGGACGTTCGCAATATTCATGAATCTGCACCCCGGCTCGCAGCAGATAGTCGTAAGTCATCCGCGCCGCCAGTTTGGCCACCAGCATGTCCGGCTGGCCTTGCAGAATCAGCCGCACCTCGACGCCGCGCCGTGCCGCGTTGCGGATCTCGCGCAGCAAGCGGTAGCCGGGGAAGAAGTAGGCGTTGGCAATGATCACGCGGTGCCTGGCTTTGCGCAGCACCTGCAAATAGACGTCTTCGATATCAGTGTTGTGTTGGTCGTTGTCGCGGAATACCAGGCGCACCTGTCCGTCGTGCTCGGTGAAGGCCATGTCGGCGAGACGCTGACGCCGGCGCTGCCACCAGAACCGGGCGCGACCAGGGCGACCGCTTTGCAGCAGGGCGAAGTGATGGATGTCAGCGACCACCGGGCCCTGAATTTCTACCGAATAATCCTGTTTGGCTTCAGGGCCGAAATCGGCCAGGTGATCGCCGGAAAAATTGATCCCGCCAATGAATGCGACCAAGCCATCCACCACCACGATCTTGCGGTGCAGGCGCCGGAACCAGTTGGTGCGGATGCCCAGATGCTTGGGCGCAGGATCGAAGATCTGCAGATGCACGCCGGCGTCGCTCAACGCGGTGAGGTAACCGGTGCTCAACTCGCCACAGCCGAAGCCGTCGAGGCTGACCGTGGTGCGCACGCCACGCTGAGCGGCTTCGATCAGAATCTGCTGTAACTCGGCACCGACCTTGTCCTCGAAGACGATGAAGGTTTCCAGCAGGATTTCACTCTTGGCCGCGCGCATCGCTTCAAACACCCGAGGGAAGTATTCCTCGCCGTTTTCCAGCAACTGCACGCGGTTATTGCCGTGCCATTGATATTCGACATCGACGTGACCGGGCTCGCGTACCGGCGGGTTCAACGGCACGGGGTCCACGACGGCTTTTTCCAGTGGCGCACTGTTCATAGTTCAATCTCCACCGATAACGGTGCGTGGTCGGAAAGATGGGACCAGGGGCGGTTGGTCAGGACTTTCGGCCGGCTGGCCTTGAGGTTGCGCACGTAAATACGGTCCAGCCGCAATGCAGGCAGTCGCGCCGGAAAACTGCGCGCCGGTTTGCCGTGAAGCTCTGTAAATACCTCACGCAGGCCGCAGGGTTTGAGCTGCGCATCGGCGCGCTGGCGCCAGTCGTTGAAGTCACCGGCAACGATCACCGGGGCGTTCTCAGGCAGCTCGGCGAGGCGCTGCATGAGCAGATCAAGCTGGGCGTTGCGATGGCTTTCGCGCAGGCCCAGATGCACGCAAATCGCATGCACTTCGGCGCCGTCACCGGGCAGTCGCAGTACGCAGTGCAACAGCCCACGGTTTTCATGGCCGCTGATCGACACGTCGAGGTTGTCGTGGCGGATGATCTGGAATTTCGACAGCAACGCATTGCCGTGATCGCCCGCCGGGTACACCGCGTTGCGTCCGTAGGCAAACTGCGGCCAGAGGCTGTCGGCGAGGAATTCGTACTGCGGCATCGTCGGCCAATTGTCGTAGCTTTTCGGATGCTGCTCGTGCGTGCCGTGGACTTCCTGCAAAAACACCACATCGGCGGCAACGCTGCGCACCGCCTCACGCAGCTCCGGCAGGATGAAGCGCCGGTTGAGGGCGGTGAAACCCTTGTGGGTGTTGACCGTCAGTACGGTGAATGTGCGCACCGATGACTCCACGACAGCGCCTTCATCGGTGAACCCCACCGGTTCTGGAATGCTCATGACAGGACTCCTTCGGCGGCGACCTGGCCGGGAGCGGTGGCGAGGTTTTTATCGAGGCCGAAGTGCTGCAACAGGCTGCGGGCGTCGTAGGGCGCGCGGACTTTGATGTCGTTGTCGAAATAGCAGAACACTTGGCGGGATTTGCGCGCTCGCGGTTTCAGGCTTGGCGCGATCAGATGCGCATCGTCCGGCTGCCGGCCCTGATGCCAGGCGTCGATGCGTTCGGCCCAGCGTTTGATCGCGTCCGCCGAATAACCGCTGGCATAAAGCTCCTCGGCCCCGTGCAGGCGCAGGTAGACAAAGTCGCTGGTGAGGTCTTCGCGGTAGGGCCATTTCCCGGCAGTGTCGGCGACCACCAGCGCGGTGTTGTGACGCTTCAACAGGCGCACGAATTCGGGATCGATAAAGCTTTCGTTGCGGATTTCAACGGCATGACGCAGCGGCATTTTGCGCCAGGCTTTGACGCTGGCGTGGCCGGGCAGGTGTGAGTCGTGCTGGCGGGCGAGGGCGGCGGCTGCTTCAGTGTCGTGGGGCAGTTGCGCGAGAAACTGCTCGAAACGCTCAGTCTCGAATTTGAAATTCGGTGGAAATTGCCAAAGGATCGGGCCGAGTTTTTCTTTCAGTTCCAGTACCCCTGACGCAAAGAAATTCGCCAGCGGCTTTTCGATCTCGCGCAAGCGACGTACATGGGTGATAAAGCGCGGCGCCTTGACGCTGAAAACGAAGTCATCAGGGGTTTCGGCGTACCACTGGGCATAGCGTTCAGGTCGTTGCAGAGCGTAGAACGATCCATTGATTTCGATACTGTTGACCGCCCGGGAAGCGAACTGCAATTCGCGCTTCTGCGCCAGACCCTTCGGGTAGAAGTCCCCGCGCCACGGGGCGTAGCGCCAGCCTGAAATACCGATGTGAATCGTCGCCATCCCGTCCTCCCTTGGAAAGTCCTCGTGTTGCCGGTGTTTTGTGATGACTGTGGGCGAGGCGTGAAAGTTTCGATGGCGTTACGGACGGTCGATTCAGCCGGGCGACGCCGTCCCCCTGTGGGAGCGAGCCTGCTCGCGAAAGCAGTGTGTCAGTCAACGAGCTTTTCTCTGGCGGTCCAATTTCGCGAGCAGGCTCGCTCCCACAAGGGATTGTCTGGTGTTCATGGCTGAACTTGCCGCGCAATTACCGATCAGTTCCTTACCAGGGTCAGCCACGGGAGATCGGAGTTTTGCTCAATTTCAGGATCGCCATTCTGCTGGGAGCGCTGCTGTGCTTCGGCGTCAACACATCGCAAGCCGCCGCGCTGCCGGGCGTTCCGGCCCCTGCTGAAACGGCTGAAAAACCCGCCGAACCGGAACCGCTGGTTCAGGGCGGTCTGCTCGGGGCGATCAGTTCGAGCATCGATGATGTGCAGGAAAAACTCGACCTCAACGAACACCTGGTCGATGCCTGGCGACTGCGCGCCGATCGTGCGGCGGATGAGGTCGACCGGCTGGTCAAGCAGCCGTCGAACCGCTCAGGCTGGAGTGTGGCCGGGGACTTTCTTGCGCTGTCGGGTGTGTGGCTCGGCAGTTTCGCCCTGCTGACGGTCCTCGGCAGTCTGTTGACCAAGCGCCTGCGTGAGGGCCGCTGGCTGCGTACTCGCCAGCGCAGCCAGGATTTGCTCGGTTACGTACTGCCGTTCACTGTGCCGGCACTGATCTGTCTGCCGTTGACGCTGTATGTCAGCCATTTTTTACAAGGCTCGGTGGGCCGGGCGCTGGCGCTGTGTCTGGCCTATGCCACCAGCAGCGGTATCTTTTCGACCTCAATGCTGCTGTGCGTCGTGGTGATGTTCAACCTCGGCCACAAACGCACGGCCGCGCGGATCATCCGCGAGTACTGCCCGCGCCCGCTGTTTCTGATCGGCTTTCTCGCTGCCCTCAGCGATGCCTTGACCAGCCCACAGATTGCCCGGCAACTGGGTGGCAATATCACCAGCAGTATCGCCGTGTTCACAGGACTGATCGCCTCGGTCATCTTTGGCTTGTTGGTGATTCGCTTGCGCCGACCGGTGGCCCATCTGATCCGTAATCGTCCGCTGGCCCAGCGTCTGAAACAACCGTCGCTGCAGGAGTCGCTGCGGATTTTTTCCGGGCTGTGGTATTGGCCGATCGTGCTCATGGTGCTGGTCTCGGCGGTCAGTCTGATCGGCATCGGCGAGGACAATCAGAAAGCCCTGCGCTGTGCCTTGTTCACCACGGTGTTGCTGATCGCCACGGTATTTCTCAGCACGGTGTTGCAGCACCTGTTCAGGTCGCGCAAGGCCGAGGCGATCCAGCGCAGCAGTGCCTACAAGGAGCGTTTTCTCAGTTTGCTGCATGCGCTGCTGCGGATAGTGATTGCGATTGCCTTCATCGACATCCTCGGGCGGATCTGGGGCGTGTCGTTGCTCGATTTCGCCCAGAGCAGCACGGTCGGCCGAGCGATCAGCAATGCCTTGAGCAGCATCGGCCTGATCTTCCTGGTGACGTGGCTGCTGTGGGTGGTGCTCGACACAGCGATCCAGGAAGCGCTGAAACCGCCGCTCAGCAAACGCGCGGCCCGCCAGCCCAGCACCCGGGTGAAAACCATCCTGCCGCTGCTGCGCAACGCGATCAAAATCATCCTCGTGGTGATTTGCGCGATCACCACAATGGCCAATCTCGGCATCAACGTCGCGCCGCTGTTGGCCGGTGCCGGGGTGGTCGGTCTGGCCATTGGTTTTGGTTCGCAGCAGTTGGTGCAGGATGTGATCACCGGGTTGTTCATCATTATCGAAGACACCCTGTCGATCGGCGACTGGGTGGTGCTCGACTCCGGCCATGCCGGCACGGTCGAAGGCCTGACCATCCGCACCCTGCGCCTGCGTGACGGCAAGGGGTTCGTGCATTCGGTGCCGTTCGGACAAATCAAGGCTGTGACCAACCAATCACGTCAGTTTGCCTTCGCTTTTTTCTCGGTGCAGTTCACCTACGACACCGACGTCGACAAAGCCATCGAGCTGATTCGCGAGGCCGGCGATTCGATTCGTGAAGACCCGTTCCTCAAGTACAACCTGCAAGGGCCTTTGGATGTGTTTGGCGTGGACAAGATGGATCTGAACGGTGTGGTGCTGACCGCGCAGTTCAGGACGGTTTCCGGTGGGCAATACGCGGTCAGCCGGGCCTTTAATCAGCGCCTGAAAAAGCTTGTGGATAACACGCCGAATGTGCACTTTGCGCAGACTTATCCACAGCAGGTCTTTTTGCCGAAGCGGCGGCAGGCTGATGACGTGGCACCGGAGCATTCGGCGGTGGTGCTGCCGCAGGAATCGCGGACCTGAAGCATGATTTTTGTGGTGGCAGGGCCGGCCAACATTAATGCCGGGTCAGTCTCCTGCCCACCTGCTCCATGACCACCTGATCCAGCTCCACCCAGACCTGCGGCTTGCCGGCGATTACCGCCGCAACCGGTATCCCGTCGCGATACACCAGCCGGTTGCTCGCCAGCGCTGGCACTTTCACGCCGGGTAACAACGTCCCGGCCAGATTCAACGGATCAACCCCACACACCGCCACCAGGCTGCCGTCATGCGCACGCCGACGCACTTCGCGCAACAACGGGATGGCCTCAGGCAACGCAAACTGTTCGCCCGCCAGACCGCTGACAAACCGCCCGCCACGGATTTCGCCCCGCGCTTCCAGCCGATGAAACGTGCGCAGCAGTTCCCGCCAGCTCGGCAGCCAGTCCGCTTCGCGCTCGAGCAAGCGCCAGAACACCACGCCATAACGGCGCAACAAGGTCATGGCGACGTGCTCCAGTGTTTCGGACGCATCCACCGCCGAGCCGCGGCGCAGCAATGCCCAGCGCCCGGCATCGTCCATCCCGCCAATAAAGGCCCCGCGCCCGCGTCGACTGCTGCGTTGCTGGCGCTTGCTCGCCGGTGTGATCAGCGCGCGCAGGCCGGCGAAGCTGTCGGCATTCACCCGCCCGGCGGCCACTAGTTCCTGCAAAGCGATCTCCAGTTCGGTGCGCAACAAGTGCGCTTCGTGAATCAGCTCATCGAAAAACAGCGCACCGTGCTGACTCAACGCTTCGAGGACTTTTTGCGCTTTGGGCGACAGCTCACTCACTGGCGTCTGCTCGGCCAACGCGCACCACAGGCCGACCTGGCTGCGCGGCAGCAGGACAATCGGCGTACTGCGCAGCGCCGAGCCGCTGGTTTTCTGCCGCGCGCTGATCCGTGTCCACACCAGTTTGCCGTTGCGGCACAGGTCATCCAGCCAGCTCGGCGAATAGTCCTTGAGGCGTGCCGGCAGGATGTCGCTGTCCCACGCCGAAGCTGCCGCCGGGTAGCCTTCGAACTGGCCGACAATCGCCGGCAACACCGCGCTTCCCTGACCTTGAGTAACTGGCGTCAGATGCTGCCAGTCGAACAGGAAACGCACAAAATCCTGCAATGCCACCGGTTCGATTTCCCGGCGCAGGCGTTTGACCGTGTAGCGATGGATACGCGCCAACAGGTGGCGTTCGCACCACTCTTCTACGGCAGGGCCCGGCGTGAACTGACCGCGCAACACATACCCTTCGCGTTCCAGTCGGGCGAGGGCCTGAGTGACGTGCACCGCTGCCAGCGCAAGGGGGTCAGCGATGGCGGCCAACGGTATCGGCCCGAAGGCTCCGAGGCGGGCGCGGATCACTTCAACCAGCGCTTCATCGAATGTCCAGGGTTCGTCGAAACCCGGCAGTGCGACCGCTGCGGTCTGCAACGTGGCGTGTGGAAACAGCGCCTGCAGGCAACTCAACCGCTCGCGAGCCAGCCATAACCGATGGTCGGCATCGATCTGCAACAGGCAGGCGCGCCCACTGGTCATCAGCGTTTGCAGCCAGCCCGGCCAAGCCGCGTTGGCGCAAGCCTCGGCGTCGCTGATGCAGGCGAGGCTCATCAGCGCTTCGTGCATTTCATCGATGGAGTTCGGCGCCGGCCACGCCTCTTCCCGCACTGCCGTGATGGCATCGGCGTCCAGTGCGCCGAGGTCATCGGTCGATTGCGGATCGCTCCAGCGCCGGTTGATTACTGCCTGAGTGCGGCGTTCTTCCAGCGGTGCATCATCGAGAAAGGTGTACGGCCGGGCGCTGAGGATTTCTGCCGCCAGCGGCGAGGGCGCTGGCAGGTCACGGCTGATCAGGCGCACCTCGCCACGTTCCATGCGCCGCAGCAGCGCCAGCCAACCCTCGCTGTCCATCGCTTCGTGCAGGCAATCATCGAGAGTCTGTTCCACCAGCGGGTGTTCGGGGATCTCTCGCTCGCCGGCGAGGTTTTCCAGGCAGGCGATCTGATCGGGAAACACGCTGGCGATCAGGTCTTCGCTTTTCATGCGCTGCAACTGCGGGGCGACTTTGCGTCCGCCGGTGAAGCGCGGCAATGCCAGCGCCACCCCGGCATTCCAGCGCCAGCGCACGCCGAACAATGGCGCATCGAGCACGGCCTGGATGAGGATATGTTCGGCGCTGTTGCTGTGCAGATAACGCCAGACCTCGTCGAGCTCGAAACTGTGGCTGGTGGAGAGCGACAGCACGATTGCATCTTCGCTGGCGGCGGCCTGCAACTCAAAGTTGAACGTGCGGCAGAAACGCTTGCGCAAGGCCAGGCCCCAGGCGCGGTTGATGCGGCTGCCGAACGGCGAATGGATGATCAGTTGCGTGCCGCCGGACTCGTCGAAAAAACGCTCCATCAGCAGCGTGTCCTGCGAGGGCAGGGCACCGAGTGTCAGCCGCGCGCGGGCCAGATACTCGACCAGTTGCTCGGCGCTGGCGTGGTTGAGGCCGAGTGTGGCCGTCAGCCAATCGAGCGCCGGTTGCAGATCGCCGGGGCTGGCGCTGAGCAATGAATCGAGCTGCGCCTGCAAACGCGCGACGGCGCCCGATAGTTCATCACTGCGTCCCGGCGCTTCGCCGAGCCAGAATGGAATGGTCGGCGGCATGCCCTGCGCGTCCTCGACCCGCACCTTGCCGCTCTCCACCCGCAGGATGCGATACGAGGTGTTGCCGAGCTGGAACACGTCGCCGGCGATGCTCTCAACGGCAAAGTCTTCGTTGACGCTGCCAATGTTCAGACCCTGCGGTTCGAGCAGCACGCTGTAATCGGCGTTGTCCGGGATGGTGCCGCCACTGGTCACAGCGGTCAGTTGCGCGCCACGCCTTCCGCGCAACGTGCGGCTGACCGCGTCGCGGTGCAAGTAGGCGCTGCGGATGCCCTGCCGACCGTTATAACCTTCGGCGAGCATGCTCAGCAGGGCCTGATAGTGCTTTTCGTCCAGATCACGATAAGGCCAGGATTTGCGGAACATCGCGAGCAAGGCGTCTTCTGACCATTCCTGACAACTGACCTCGGCGATGATCTGCTGCGCCAGCACGTCCAGCGGCGCTTCGGGAATGTGCAGCGTATCGAGCTCGCCCCGACGTACGCAGTCGAGCAGGGCGGCGCATTCAATCAAGTCGTCACGGGTGGTGGCGAACAGGCGCCCCTTGGGCGTGCCGCCAACCTGGTGTCCGGAACGGCCGACCCGTTGCAGAAACGCGGCAATCGAGCGCGGCGAACTGATCTGGCAGACCAGATCGACTTCACCGATATCGATCCCCAATTCCAGCGACGCCGTGGCAATCAACACTTGCAGCTCGCCGCGCTTGAGACGCTGTTCGGCATCGAGGCGAAATTCCTTGGCCAGGCTGCCGTGATGCGCGGCCACTGCATGCTTGCCGAGACGTTCGCTCAGATGCCGGCTCAGGCGCTCGGCCAGTCGCCGGGTGTTGACGAAAATCAGTGTGGTGCGGTGCTCGCGGGCGAGTTCGGCGAGGCGATCGTAAACCAGCGCCCAGACATCGTTGGCCATCACCGCCGATAACGGCACCGCAGGCACTTCGATGCCCAGGTCCCGTGGCCGCGCATGGCCAATGTCGATGATCTCGCAGGGGCGGTCGTGACCGACAAGAAACTGCGCCACGGCGTCCACCGGTTTTTGCGTCGCCGACAGGCCGATGCGGGTCAGCGGCTCGCTGCACAGCGCTTGCAGTCGTTCAAGGCTCAACGCCAGATGGCTGCCGCGCTTGCCTGCGGCCATGGCGTGGATTTCGTCGATGATCACCGTGCGCGTGGTGCCGAGCATTTTGCGCCCCGACGCCGAGCCGAGCAGCACGTAGAGCGATTCCGGGGTGGTCACCAGAATGTGCGGTGCGACTTTGCGCATCGCTAAGCGATCTTTCTGCGGCGTATCACCGGTGCGCACGGCAGTGGTGATGGTCAGCTCCGGCAGGCCCATCTGCCGTAACTGCTCAGTGATGCCGGCCAGCGGGTTTTGCAGATTGATCTGGATGTCATTGGACAGCGCTTTCAGGGGCGAGACGTAGACCACGAGCGTTTCGGCGGGCAAACCGTCCGGGTGTTCAAGGCCACGGTGAACAAGGTCATCGAGCACGGCGAGAAACGCGGTGAGGGTTTTGCCCGAGCCGGTGGGCGCGGCGATCAGCGTCGAGCGGCGCTGGCGAATCAACGGCCACGCGCGAGCCTGGGCAGCGGTGACCGCCGGGAACGTATTGCTGAACCACGCGCTGACGGCGGGGTGAAAGCCAGCCAGGACGCTGGTGGCGGGGAGGGGCAGATTCATGGTTAAAGTTATGCGGGCGGGGGCGGGAAGATGCAAGTACCGTTCGGACCCCTTCGCGAGCAGGCTCGCTCCCACCTTGGAATGCGCTCCCCTGTGGGAGCGAGCCTGCTCGCGATTGCGCCAGTGAGGGCGATACAAATCCCCGCATCTACACTTTACGGATGACGGTTGCGCACTAAACCCGCAAAATGCAACGATTCCGGCAATTATCGACGACGGTTCTACTCGTCCCGTCGCCAAAGCCATCGTTCCAATCAGACTGGGCCTGCTGACTCTATGCGAATGCGCCTTATGTTACTGGGCGGCGGAAATGCCCTTGGGCAGGCGCTGATTCGCCTCGGTGCGGAAGAAGATATTGGTTTCCTCGCCCCCCGCCCGCCCGAAAACGGCTGGGATGCCGCAAGCCTCACGCAACTGCTCGACGACACCCGTCCCGATGCGTTGATCAACCTTGCCTACTATTTCGACTGGTTTCAGGCCGAGAGCGTGAGCGAAAGCCGCATGGCCGGGCAGGAACGCGCGATCGAGCGCCTGGCCGAGCTGTGCCAGCACCACAATATCGTGCTGGTGCAACCGTCGAGTTATCGGGTTTTCGACGGCTCTCGTGCCACGGCCTACAGCGAAAAAGACGAGCCGGTGCCGCTGGGCCTGCGCGGTCAGGCGCTGTGGCGTATCGAGCAAAGCGTACGCGCGACTTGCCCGCAGCATGTGTTGCTGCGCTTTGGCTGGCTGCTCGACGACAGCCCGGACGGCACGCTTGGGCGCTTCCTCGCTCGCGCCGAAAATCCGGAAGAGTTGTTATTGGCCGATGATCGACGCGGCAATCCGACGCCGGTCGATGACGCCGCGCGGGTGATCATTTCCGTGCTCAAGCAACTCGACTGCGCCGCGCCCCTGTGGGGCACTTATCACTACGCCGGCCACGAGGCGACGACGCCGCTGGCGCTGGGCCAGGCGATTCTCACCGAAGCACGCAGCCTGCACGCACTCGCCATCGAAGCGCCGACCGCCCAGGCGCACGCCGCGCGCCCGGACGCTGCCGAGGAGCCGCAACACGCAGTGCTGGCCTGCAAGAAAATTCTGCACACTTTCGGGATCAAGCCGCGCGCCTGGCGTGCAGCACTCCCGGGCTTACTGGATAGGTTTTATCGCCATGGCTGAAGGCACTGTTTTAATTACCGGCGGAGCCGGGTTCATCGGCTCGCACCTGACCGACGCCTTGCTCGCCAAAGGCTACGCAGTGCGGGTGCTCGACGACTTGTCCACCGGCAAGCGCAGCAACCTGCCGCTGGACAATCCAAAGGTTGAATTGATCGTCGGCAATGTTGCCGATGCGGTACTTGTGGCCCAAGCGATGCAGGGTTGTAACGCGGTCGCTCATCTGGCGGCGGTGGCTTCGGTGCAGGCGTCGGTGGACGATCCGGTGAAGACTCACCAGAGCAATTTCATCGGCACGCTGAATGTCTGCGAAGCCATGCGCCTGGCCGGGGTCAAGCGTGTGGTGTATGCCTCCAGCGCAGCGGTGTACGGCAACAATGGCGAAGGCGAGTCGATCGATGAGGACACACCGAAAGCGCCGCTGACGCCGTATGCCTCGGACAAACTGGCCGGTGAGCATTACTTCGATTTCTATCGTCGCCAGCATGGCCTGGAACCGGCGGTGTTTCGTTTCTTCAACATCTTCGGCCCGCGTCAGGATCCGTCGTCGCCGTACTCCGGCGTGATCAGCATCTTCAGCGAGCGCGCCCAGAAAGGCCTGCCGATCACCGTGTTCGGCGATGGCGAGCAGACGCGCGATTTTCTCTATGTCGGCGATCTGGTCGATTTGCTGGTACAGGCGATCGAAAAGCCCGAAGTACAGGAAGGCGCGGTCAATGTCGGCTGGAATCAGGCGATGAGCCTCAAGCAGATGCTTGAAGCCCTGAAAACCGTCGTCGGCGAGCTGCCGCCGATCAGCTATGCCCCTGCGCGCTCTGGTGACATCCGGCACTCGCGAGCCAACAACCGACGCTTGCTGGAGCGTTTCGACATGCCGCCGCAAACGCCGATGAGTGTGGGGCTGGCGCGGTTGTTGGGGCGTCCATGAAAAGCCCCTCACCCTAACCCTCTCCCGGAGGGAGAGGGAACTGACCGAGGTGACGGGGCGAGATGCGCCGACGTGAAATACCGAGTCGCACCCAAGTTGCAAACCACCCCGATGCCGAGCCGAACCCGGATCTTGAATAGCACAAAAATCGGCTCCCTTTCCCCTCGCCCCTTTGGGAGAGAGGGTTGGGGTGAGGGGGTAAAGATCTTGGCTCCACCACCGAGCCCCAGTCCAAATGAAAAAGGCGCCCTTCAACAGGCGCCTTTTTCACGGCCGGAATATCGCTATTCCTGTGGCAAGGGGACGTTATCCCCCGATCAACTGCGTACGGTCGCCGTCAGTTCCAGGCCTGCTCGCCACCCAGCCTCATTCACCACCACGTGAACGTTCGGTAAATCGGCTTAGAACTTATAGCCCAGACCGACCATGTAGATGAACGGATCGACGTCGACATTCACCCGTGCGCGAGTGCCTGGTGCAACGGCATTGTTCTCGACGGTGGCGCGGGTATCGATGTCGATGTAACGCACCTGGGCGTTGAGCATGATGTTGTCGGTGATCATGTAGTCGGCGCCGACCTGCCACGCCAGACCCCAGGAGTTTTTCGCCTTGAAGTTGCTGAAACCGTTGGCCTGGGCTTCGCTCCCAACGTGTTCATCGTAGATCCAGGTGTAGTTGATACCGCCGCCGACATAGGGCTGGAACGCTGATTTCGAATCCAGTGGGTAGTAGACGACGCTGAGGGTCGGCGGCAGGTGTTTCAGCGTACCGAGTTTGCCGTTGGCGGCGGGCAGGGCGGTGCCCTTGAGTTTCACGTCATGCTCGAACGGCGTGGCCGCGAGCAGCTCGAGACCGACGTGGTCGGTGAGCATGTAGGCGAAGTTCAGGCCCAGTTGCGTGTCGCTGCTCATGGTTGCCTTGCCACCCAGATTGGTGCCGCTCAGCGGACCCTGATCGACCTTGACGCTGGAGCTGTCGGCCTTCGGGTTGACGGTGATCGCACCTGCGCGAATCAGAATGTCGCCGGCCTCGTGTGCGTGGGCGAGCGGGGCTGCGAGCGCGAAAGCGAACAGCGAGGCGCTGAGCAAGGACTTGTTCATGGGGGCTCCAGAAGGACTCAAAAATATTCGATGTCCAATGGTACGAAGCCCTCTGATACGGTCTTTTGACTCAGCTCAATGAAACAGTGATGAGGCGTCTGTGCCGGCCTCTTCGCGAGCAGGCTCGCTCCTGCACTTGAATCGCAGTCCCCGTGGGAGCGAGCCTGCTCGCGAAGAGGGCCGTATAGCCAGCACAAAACTACCGGGATTCACTCCGGCAGCTCATACGCATAAATCTTGTCCGCCTCCATCTGATACCCGGCGTCCGCCAGTTCACTGCTCGATGCTTTCACCTGCAACGGCCCTTCAACCCAGTACGGCTGATACAGCTCATCAAGCTTCACACCGAGTTCGCTTTTCACGTGCACGATCTGGTTCGACGGCGGTGGCGGAACGTGGATGCAGGCACCGAAATATGGCACCAGCAGAAAGTCTGTGGTGCGGCCTTCTTCGCTCACTTCCAGCGGTACGATGTACCCCGGCAGGCGGATATTCTGCCCATCGAGACTCTGCACTACTGGCGCGTTCGGCATGTCCTGCTTCGCCGCAGGCGCGGCTTCGGCGGACAGCGCGTCGCCCATCTTCGACAGGTCGTGCAGCGGCGTCATGTTCGGTACTTCAGGCGCGGCGTCCGGCGGGATCATTTCCGACCAGGTCAAATCTTTTGGCGCCGCTGCCGACACGGGCAGGGCAATCAGCAACAGCAGCGCAAGCAAGGCGCGGGGCATGGTGAACATCCTCATAAACGGATCGACAAGCCATCGGCCAAGGATTGGCGATACGCGCGCCAGGCCGGCACGCTGCCCATCAGCAGCGCGGCTGCCAGAATGCCACCGAGCAGCGTCCATTCATACTCGCTCGGCCACGCCAGCGGCAGATACAAACCGTAATTGGCCTGCACATAACCTTGTGCGGCGGCGATGCCGATGTACAGCAACGCGAGCCCGGCGATCACCCCGGTCAGCGCCAGCGCGAACGCCTCGAGTACCAACAGGCTCGCGATATGCCACGGTCGCGCACCCACCGAACGCAGGATTGCCATCTCGCGGCGGCGCTCATTCAGGCTGGTCAGAATCGCCGTGAGCATGCCGATCAATCCGGTCAGCACGACGAACAGCGACACCACGAACAAGGCCTTTTCCGCCGTGCTCATCAGGCTCCACAACTCCTGCAGGGCCACGCCCGGCAGAATCGCCAGCATCGGCTCGCCACGGAACTCGTTGATCTCGCGTTGCAGTGCAAACGTGGAAATCTTGCTGTTGAGGCCAAGCATGAACGCGGTGATCGCCTGGGGTGTCAGGTCCATGTTGCGTGCCTGATCAGCGCTGATCCGCCCGTTGCCTCGTGCCGGCACGCCGTTGTGCCAGTCGATGTGGATCGCCTCCATGCCGCCGAGGCTGATGTGCAGCGTGCGGTCAACCGGCGTGCCGGTACGCTTGAGGATGCCGACCACGGTGAACGGTTTGTCGTCATGTTTGACCAGGCTGATCGCCGCCACGCCATGGGCCAGCACCAGCTTGTCGCCGAGCTTGTAATGCAGCGCTTCGGCGACTTCGGCGCCGAGTACCACTTCGAACGGATCGCTGGCGAAGGCGCGGCCATCGGCCAGCGCCAGATGTTGCTGGCGACCGTATTGGTAATGTTCGAAATAGGCTTCGGTGGTGCCCATCACGCGATAGCCACGGTGGGAATCGCCGAGGGACATCGGGATCGCCCACTTCACTTTCGGGTTGCTGGCGAAGTGTTCGAAGCTGTCCCAGCGGATGTTGTTGGTGGCATTGCCGATGCGGAACACTGAGTACAACAGCAGATTCACCGAGCCGGAACGCGCGCCGACGATCAGGTCGGTGCCGCTGATGGTGCTGGCGAAACTGGCTTTGGCCTCGGTGCGCACCCGCTCGACGGCGAGCAGCAGGCACACCGAGAGGGCAATGGCGAAGGCAGTCAGTAACGCGGTGAAGCGGCGGTTGGCCAGGCTGGCCATGGCCAGACGAAACAGATACATCTCAGACCTCGGCGGACGTGGCGGCGCGATTGAGTTCGGCCAGGGACAGATGACGATCGAACAGCGGGGCCAGGCTCTGGTCATGGCTGACGAAGAGCAGGCTCGATCCGGCTTCGCGGCATTCGGCAAACAGCAGGCGAATGAAGTTTTCGCGGGCGTCGTAATCCAGCGCCGAAGTCGGTTCGTCGGCGATCACCAGCTCTGGCTGACCAATCAAGGCGCGGGCAGCGGCGACACGTTGTTGCTGACCAATGGATAACGAGTCGGCACGACGGCCGAGCAGGCTTTCATCCTTGAGCCCCAAGTGGGCAAGCAGGGTGGCAGCGGCTTGATCGACGCTGCCATGACGTTGCTTGGCGCGTTGAGCACGCAGCTTTGAGAAGTGGCACGGCAGCTCGACGTTTTCGCGCACCGATAGAAACGGCAGCAGATTGAATTGCTGGAAAATGTAGCCGGTGTGATCGACGCGGA
This sequence comes from Pseudomonas khorasanensis, assembly GCF_014268505.2. GTDB lineage: Bacteria > Pseudomonadota > Gammaproteobacteria > Pseudomonadales > Pseudomonadaceae > Aquipseudomonas > Aquipseudomonas khorasanensis. The sequence goes on along the minus strand of NZ_JABWQP020000005.1, from coordinate 249,964 downwards.
AAGTGTCGCGAGCGCCGGCGGACAGCTCGGTCAGTTCCTGGCCGAGCAGGCGAATACTGCCGCGACCGGGTTTCTGCACACCGCCGAGCAGGCCGAGCAGGGTGGTCTTGCCACTGCCGCTGGGGCCTTTGAGAAACAGGGTTTCACCGGGTTCGAGGCGAAACGCCGGGATGTCCAGCAGCGTCGGGTGCCCGGGCCAGTTGAAGCCCAGGTCGGAAAGTTCGATGAGTGCTTGGGTCATGGCGCCGATTTCATGGTTGGACATTAACCCCTGTAGGAGCTGCCGAAGGCTCGGGCCGCGATCGGACGATCTTTTGATCCTGGTTTTTTACAATCAAAAGATCGCAGCCTCGTTGCACTCGTCAGCTCCTACAAGGGATTTTCATTCTGTTCAGAATTTCAGCGCGGCCGATTTCGCCGTCACTTCCGTGCCCTGCTGACCATTCGCGCTGATCAGTTGTACCTGAATCTTCTGCGTGGCCGGGAAGGTCTTGAAGAGATTTGCCAGATCGAGCGTCTTCAACGCGCCCGGCGTGGCGCAACTGAATTGGAAATGCGCATGGATTTCGCTGTGGTCATGGTGATGCTCGTGACCATCCTTGTCGGCTTCATCTTCATGGTGGTCATCAGCATCCGGCTTGTCGCCAAACAGCGGGCTTTCCAGTTCCTGGCTGACCACTTTGCAACCGGCAGCGGCGGGTAGGCCGAACAGCGCCAGGGGTTTTTCCAGTTGCGCACGTGCGGCAGCCACCTTGGCCTTATCGGCATCGGAAGTCGCGGCGTGTTCAAAACCGACCAGATTCATCGCCGGGCTTTCCAGCTCCAGTTCGAGGGTCTGGCCGTCGAGCGCCGCGTTCAGCCGGCCGACGCCATGCTCATGGGCGCCAAGGCTGCCGTGTTCATGGTCGTGATCATGGTCGTGATCATGATCGTGCTCATCAGCCGCATGGGCAATGGCCAGCGGCAACAGGGCAAACGGCAAGGCAAGCAGCAAACGGCGCATGGCGGACTCCGGGAAGTAAAATGAAAAGTTTGTTATGTAATCTTATAACGAAAGCGCGCAGAGTTTGCCCGTGCGCTTGGCGTTGCACAAGTCCCGTGGGAGCATGCAGGTCATAAATGTGCAGGAGCGAACTCGATGTTGCGGATACGCGGAACGGTCGGCGAGGTGCCGGTGGATCTGACGGTTGAGCTGGATGACAGTGATTGGGCGAAGCTCGGATCGGCCTTGAATGGGCAGTCGCCAATGGCTCAACCTGAAGCGGTTGCTGGGACCCCTGCGGCGAAACCGGTGAATCAGGACGATGCGTTGTGGCAGGTTGCACGGGATCTGTTGCGCAAGGCCGGGCAGCTCAGCGGGCCGGATCTGCTTGAGCAACTCGAAAGCCTGACCGGCAATGCGGTGTCAGGCAAACGCCTGCTGGTGCGCCTGCGCCACAGTTCGGATGTGAAAGTGATCAGTGGTGGGGATACGCCGCTCTATAGCTGGATCGGGTAAGCCGTAAAAGATCGCAGCCTGCGGCAGCTCCTACAAAGGCGTATACCGTCCCAATGTAGGAGCTGCGGCACGCTGCGATCTTTTGACTTTAATAAAGCGCCGCAAACACCTTGCGCCGGTACACGTTCACCAGCGGATGATCATTGCCCAACAACTCGAATACCTGCAGCAAGGTCTTGTGCGGCAACCCTTCGCCATAGCTGCGATTGCGAATGAACAGCTTGAGCAGCGCATCGAGCGCCGCTTCGTACTGCTGGCGCGCCAGTTGCTGGATCGCCAGTTGATACGTCGCTTCATCGTCCTGCGGGTTCTGTGCCAGACGACTTTTCAGGTCGGCGGCGTCCGGCAAATCGCGGGCGAGCCCGAGGAATTTGATCTGCGCCTTGGCACCGGCGAGGGCGGCTTTGTGCTCATCGCTCTTGACCGCATCGAGCACGGTTTGCGCTTCGTCCAGTTCGCCGCGTTCGGTCAGGCAGCGTGCATACAGGATCAGCGCTTTGGCGTTTGAGTTGTCGTCGTTGAGCAAGACCACCAGCGCCGCTTCGGCGTCGGCGAAACGGCCTTCGTCAAATAACGCCTGAGCCTGTTCGAACGGATCGGCGGCGGCCGTTGGTGGCATCTGCACGTGAGGCTCAAGCAGGGCGCGCACGGCGGATTCCGGTTGTGCGCCGGCAAAGCCATCGACCGGCTGACCGTCCTTGAACAACACCACGGTGGGCAGGCTGCGAATGCCGAAGCGCGCAACGATGTCCTGCTCGACGTCGCAGTTGACCTTGGCCAGCAGCAACTCGCCCTGATAACTCTCGGCAATGCCTTGCAGCATCGGCATCAGTGCCTTGCAGGGCGCACACCATTCGGCCCAGAAATCCACCAGCACCGGTTTGTTGAAGGATGCTTCGATCACTGACTGGTCGAAATCAGCCGTCGTGGCGTCGAAGATGTACGGCGTTTGCTCACTCATGGGGGATCTCGTCAAAAAAGCCTAGATGGTGCAACTATAAGGCTTGGTGGGATGTAGCCGGAAGCGGGGCAGGTTTTGGAGATGTGTCCCCCCGGATGGCGCCTTCGCGAGCAGGCTCGCTCCCACACGAGACTTGCAAACGCCACAGATCCAATGTGGGAGCGAGCCTGCTCGCGAAGCTCTTAACCGCGCCGCGCATGGTACAGGCTGACATGCCGAAATTCTTCCGGCTCGGCGAGATCGGGAAGGGTCATCGCCTGGAGCATTTCCATGCGCTGATACAGCGGATGACGAAAGTCCCTGACCCGCGAATCCGCGACCAGTGCCTCGCGCCCGCGACTGAGAAACGCATCGAGCAGTGGCAAGTTCGCCCGGTCATACAGGACATCGGCCACCAGAATCAGGTCAAAGCGATCCGCTTCGGCAAAAAAGTCCGATGAGTAACTCATCTGCACATCATTGAGCTCGGCGTTTGCCCTGCATGCGGCGATTGCCAACGGATCGAGGTCACAGGCCACCACTTCCAGCGCCCCGGCTTTCACCGCTGCGATCCCGGCAATCCCGGAACCTGCGCCGAAATCCAGCACCCGTTTGCCGCGCACCCATTCGGGAAACGCCGCCAGATAGCGTGCCACCGCCAGACCGCTGGCCCAGCAGAAAGCCCAATACGGTGGCTCGTGCAGAATGCGCTGAATTTCTTCCTGGCTGAATTCGCGGGCCATGTTGTCGCCATCGATCAGCCACAACTGCAAATCGGTGTCCGGCAACGCGCAGGCTTTCAGTCTGGCGTCACCGAGCAACGCACCCAACGCCTGTTGCAGGTCGAGCGGTGCATTCATGGGGCTTTGACGAATTGCAGCTGGCCCAGCGCCTGCGTCGTTGGCTGGGTAATGGTCTGCGAGGGCAGGTGCAGGATCAGTTGGCCGGACTGGCTGGCGCGGCCACGCAGTTCAACCCGGGCACCGACTGGAAACGCCTCGGGGTTGAAACGCAGATGAAACGGCAGGATCTGGTTATTGCCGATCAGACTGGAGCTGGCGAGCAGTTGTTGCGGGCGGTCCTTGTCGTCGATCACCAGCAGCGCCAGTTCGACTTCGGCGCCAGCCGGCACGCCTTGCAGGGTGCCGCTCAGTTCGCGCTGATGCGCGGGCAGCGGGCCGAGTTCGGCGGCCTCCTTGGCTTTTTTCTGTGCTTGCGCGGGCGCGGGGCCTGGCGTCGGCGGTTGCGGCTTGGGTGCATCGCTGCCACAGGCCACCAACAGGCTGAAAAGGCTGAGCAAAACGAGCGGACGTAACGGCATTGGAGGCTCCGGCAGAATGAATTCCATGGATCAGACGATCATGCCGTTCTGTATACCGCAAAGCCTATGGCTTGTCTTGCCACGGGGATGCGCTACCATGGCCCTCCCATTTTTTGTTGCCAGCCACCATGCACTGTCCCTTCTGCGGTGCCAACGACACCAAGGTCATCGACTCGCGTCTGGTCGCCGAGGGCGAACAGGTGCGCCGCCGGCGTGAATGCCTGGCCTGCGGCGAACGTTTCACGACGTTCGAGACGGCCGAACTGGTGTTGCCGCGCCTGATCAAAACTGACGGCAGCCGCCAACCGTTCGACGAAGAAAAACTCCGCGCCGGCATGCAACGCGCCCTGGAGAAACGTCCGGTGAGCGTCGAGCGCCTCGAGTCCTCTCTCGTCCACATCAAGCACAAGCTGCGCGCCACCGGTGAACGCGAGGTCAAATCCCTCGTGGTCGGCGAGCTGGTGATGGCCGAACTGCAAAAGCTTGATGAAGTGGCGTACATCCGTTTCGCCTCGGTGTACAAGCGCTTCCAGGACCTCAATGAATTCCGCGAAGAGATCGACCGCCTCGCCCGCGAACCGGTGAAAGAATGACCACCGCCGCCGAGCAGGCGATCCTCGACGCCCATTTCATGGCCCGCGCGCTGGAACTGGCGCGCAAGGGTCATTACACCACCCACCCCAATCCACGGGTCGGCTGTGTTGTGGTGCGCGACGGACAGATCGTCGGTGAAGGCTGGCACGAGCGCGCCGGCGAACCCCATGCCGAGGTCCATGCCTTGCGCGCCGCCGGTGAACTGGCCCGGGGCGCGACCGCTTACGTCACTCTCGAACCTTGCAGCCACCACGGGCGTACGCCGCCGTGCGCCGATGCGCTGGTGAATGCCGGTGTCGCACGGGTGGTTGCCGCGATGCGCGATCCGAACCCGCAAGTGGCGGGGCGAGGTCTGCAACGTCTGGCCGATGCAGGCATCGCAGTTCATAGCGGTGTGCTGGAAGCTGAGGCGCGCAAGCTCAATGAAGGTTTCCTGAAACGCATGGAACTCGGCTTGCCGTTCGTGCGGGTCAAACTGGCCATGAGCCTCGACGGGCGCACGGCGATGGAGAACGGTGAGAGCCAGTGGATCACCGGCCCGGCGGCGCGTTCGGCAGTCCAGCGCTTGCGTGCACAGGCGGCCGTCGTGCTGACCGGCGCCGACACGGTGCTCGCCGACGGCGCGCGCTTGACCGTTCGTGCCGAAGAGCTGGGGCTGGATGCCGCGCAAACCGCGCTGGCCATGAGTCGCCCGCCGCTGCGAGTGCTGATCGACGGACGCCTGCGGGTGCCGCTCGACGCGCCGTTCTTCAGGGCGGGGCCTGCGCTGGTCGCGACGTGTGTGGCGGTTGAAGAACAATATGCCAATGGCCCGGAATGCCTGATCGTGCCGGGTGATGACGGGCAGGTCGATTTGCGCCAGTTGCTGATTGAACTCGGCAATCGTGGCGTCAACGAGGTGCTGGTCGAGGCCGGACCGCGTCTTGCCGGGGCGTTTGCCCAGCTCGGGCTGGTCGACGAATTCGTGATCTTCATCGCCGGCAAGTTTCTCGGCTCTACGGCGCGTCCGTTGCTGGACTGGCCGCTGGCGCACATGAAGGACGCGCCCGAGCTGAAAATCACTGAAATCCGCGCGGTGGGCGATGACTGGCGAGTCACTGCCATCGCGCTCCCGCCGGCAAGCGTATAATTCCCGGCCATTGCGTTTGCGCTGGCCCAGTTCTCAAGGAGAACCCCATGTTCACCGGCATCATCGAATCCATCGGCAGTATCCGCGCACTGACCCCCAAGGGCGGTGATGTGCGGGTCCATGTCGACACCGGCAAGCTTGATTTGAGCGACGTCAAACTGGGCGACAGCATCGCGGTCAATGGCGTTTGCCTGACCGCTGTCGAGTTGCCGGGCAACGGCTTCGCCGCCGATGTCAGCCGCGAAACCCTCGACTGCACCGCCATGAATGACCTGAAAAGCGGCAGCCCGGTCAATCTGGAAAAAGCCCTGACCCCGACCACGCGCCTCGGCGGCCACCTGGTCAGCGGTCACGTCGATGGCGTCGGCGAAGTGGTCTCGCGCAGCGATAACGCCCGCGCCGTGGAATTTCGCATTCGCGCGCCGAAAGACCTCGCCAAATACATCGCCCATAAAGGCTCGATCACCGTCGACGGCACCAGCCTGACGGTGAACGCAGTCGATGGCGCCGAGTTCATGCTGACGATCATTCCGCACACCTTGAGCGAAACCATCATGGCGTCCTACAAGCCGGGCCGCCGTGTGAACCTGGAGGTCGACTTGCTGGCGCGTTATCTGGAGCGTCTGCTGTTGGGCGACAAGGCCGCCGAATCCGTTGCCGGCGGCACTATTACCGAAAGCTTTCTGGCCCAAAACGGCTACCTCAAATCCTGAAGCTCAAAATTTCAAAAGAAAGGGGGTGCCTTGTGGCGCTCAATAGCATCGAAGAACTGGTTGAAGATATCCGCCAAGGCAAGATGGTCATCCTCATGGATGACGAAGACCGCGAGAACGAAGGCGACCTGATCATGGCCGCCGAGTGCTGCCAGGCTGAGCACATCAACTTCATGGCCAAGCACGCCCGTGGCCTGATCTGCATGCCGATGAGCCGTGAGCGCTGCGAACTGTTGAAGCTGCCATTGATGGCGCCGCGCAACGGTTCCGGTTTTGGCACCAAGTTCACCGTTTCGATCGAAGCGGCCGAGGGCGTGACCACCGGTATCTCCGCTGCCGACCGCGCCCGCACGGTGCAAGCAGCTGCCGCCAAAGACGCGAAAGCCGAAGACATCGTCAGCCCGGGCCACATTTTCCCGCTGATGGCTCAGGCCGGCGGCACCCTCGCACGCGCCGGTCACACCGAAGCGGCTTGCGACCTGGCGCGCATGGCCGGTTTCGAGCCAAGCGGCGTGATCTGCGAAGTGATGAACGACGACGGCACCATGTCCCGTCGCGCCGAACTTGAAGCCTTCGCTGCCGAACACAACATCAAGATCGGCACCATTGCCGACCTGATTCACTACCGGATGATCCACGAACGTACCGTTCAGCGGATTGCCGAGCAGCCACTGGACAGCGAACTGGGCCAATTCAACCTGGTGACCTATCGTGATTCCGTGGAAGGCGATGTGCACATGGCCCTGACCCTGGGCAATGTCTGCGCCGAAGAACCGACCCTGGTTCGCGTGCACAACATGGACCCGCTGCGTGACCTGCTGATGGTCAAGCAACCCGGCCGCTGGAGCCTGCGCGCCGCCATGGCCGCGGTAGCCGAGGCCGGCAGCGGTGTGGTGCTGCTGCTCGGTCACCCGCTCGATGGCGACGTGCTGCTGGCGCATATCCGTGAAACCGCTGATCAGGCGCCGGTGAAAAAACCGACCACTTACAGCATCGTCGGTGCCGGTTCGCAGATCCTGCGGGACCTCGGTGTGCGCAAAATGCGCCTGATGAGCGCACCGATGAAATTTAATGCGATATCCGGTTTCGATCTGGAAGTTGTAGAATACGTGCCCTCCGAATAATGACCGGCTGTTTGCGGACTTCAATTCGCGGCAAATAAATCACTGAGGGACGCGTAGCTGACGCGTCCCGGCTCTTTAAGAGAACTGACGAATGACCCTGAAGACCATCGAAGGTACCTTCATCGCCCCCAAAGGCCGCTACGCTCTGGTAGTGGGCCGCTTCAACAGCTTCGTGGTTGAAAGCCTGGTCAGCGGTGCCGTTGATGCCCTGGTTCGCCACGGCGTGAGCGAAGACGACATCACCATCATCCGCGCACCGGGCGCCTTCGAAATCCCGCTGGTTGCGCAGAAAGTCGCCCAGAAAGGCGAGTTCGCAGCGATCATCGCCCTCGGCGCGGTCATTCGTGGCGGCACCCCGCACTTCGAATACGTGGCGGGCGAGTGCACCAAGGGCCTGGCCCAGGTGTCCATGGAATTCGGCGTACCGGTCGCGTTCGGCGTCCTGACCGTTGATTCCATCGAGCAAGCCATCGAACGTTCCGGCACCAAGGCCGGTAACAAAGGTGCCGAAGCTGCCTTGTCCGCTCTGGAAATGGTCAGCCTGCTGGCACAGTTGGAGGCCAAGTGATTAGCGACGAAAGCGATCGTTTCAACCCGCGCGATCCGCGTCCAACGGACGCCGGCAAGCCTTCGAAAAGCGAAAAGCGCCGCGCTGCCCGTCAGTTGGCGACTCAAGCGTTGTACCAGCGCCACATGGCCAGTACTTCGCTGAACGAAATCGAAGCGCAGTTTCGTGTCGATAACGATTTCACCTTCGCCGATGCCAGCTACTTCCACGACATCCTGCACGGTGTTCCGGCCAGTCTGACCGAGATCGACACTGCGCTGGCGCCGTGTCTGGATCTGACCATCGAAGAGCTGGACCCGGTTGAACTGTGCGTACTGCGCCTGTCGACCTGGGAGCTGCTCAAGCGCGTTGACGTGCCGTACCGCGTTGTGATCAACGAAGGGATCGAACTGGCGAAAGTCTACGGTTCCACCGACGGTCACAAGTTCGTCAACGGCGTGCTCGACAAGCTGGCCCCGCGCCTGCGTGAAGCTGAAGTCAAGGCGTTCAAGCGCTGATCCGCGCTTGATAGTCCTATGGGTGAGTTCGAGCTGATCCGCAATTTCTTTGCCGCCGCGCCATGTGCGCAGGGCGGCGAAGGCGTTGCACTGGGGATCGGCGACGACTGCGCCTTGCTGGCTGTGCCCGGCGGGGAGCAGTTGGCGGTTTCTACCGATACGCTGGTGGCCGGTGTGCATTTCGCCGACCCCTGCGATCCGTTTCTGCTCGGTCAGCGTTCGCTGGCCGTCGCGGTCAGCGATCTGGCCGCCATGGGCGCCACGCCCATTGCCTTTACCCTTGCCCTGACCTTGCCGACGGTAACCGCCGATTGGCTGCAAGCCTATGCCCGTGGTTTGAACCGCATGGCGCAGAGCTGCGGCGTAGCGTTGGTCGGCGGCGACACCACGCGAGGGCCGTTGAGCCTGACGGTGACCGTGTTTGGTCGGGTGCCGGCTGGCCAGGCGCTGACCCGCAGCGCCGCGCGTCCGGGCGATCTGCTGTGTGTCGGCGGTGAGCTCGGCAATGCCGCCGGTGCCTTGCCGCTGGTGCTGGGCCAGCGTGACGCCAAACCCGAGATCGCCCAGCTGCTGCTTGATCACTACTGGTCGCCGCAACCGCAACTGGCGCTCGGTCTGGCCCTGCGTGGCAAAGCGACTTCGGCGCTCGATATCTCTGATGGCTTGCTTGCCGATTGCGGCCACATCGCCTTGGCATCGAAGGTACAACTTGAAATTGAACGCGAGCGCGTACCGCTGTCGGATGCATTAGTCGCGTTTCTCGGTCAACGAGGTGCCGAGCGTGCGGCATTGAGTGGTGGCGATGATTACGTGCTGGCTTTCACCTTGCCATCTGCCGAATTGCCGGCACTGATGGCCGACGGCTGGCCGATTCATGTGATCGGCCGCGTCAGCGAGGGCCAGGGCGTGGTGCTGCTGGACCGAGACAGGCACGACATCACCCCGCAAATCCGCGGCTACCAACATTTTCAGGAGACACCGTGACAGATCACCCGAAACAGGTACCGGCCGAATTCGTGCCGCCGTCGGTCTGGCGCAATCCGTGGCATTTTCTCGCGTTCGGCTTCGGCTCCGGCACGCTGCCCAAGGCGCCAGGCACGTGGGGCTCGTTGGTGGCGTTGCCGTTTATTCCGTTGTGGCAGATGCTGCCCGACTGGGGTTACTGGCTGATGCTCGGCATCACCATGCTGTTCGGCTTCTGGCTGTGCGGCAAAGTCGCCGACGATCTGCGGGTTCACGACCACGAAGGCATCGTCTGGGACGAAATGGTCGGCATGTGGATCACCCTGTGGCTGGTGCCGGAAGGCTGGTACTGGCTGCTCGCGGGTTTCCTGGTCTTCCGCTTCTTCGACATTCTCAAACCGTGGCCGATTCGCTGGATCGACAAGCATGTGCACGGCGGCGTTGGCATCATGCTCGATGACGTGCTGGCCGGTGTGTTCGCCTGGCTGGCGATGCAGGGGCTGGTGTGGATTTTCGTCTGAGCCTATACGGGCCGGGTGCCGTGTGAGGAGGCTGGGAATGGCTCGACGCTGGTTGGCGTTTCTGATTCTGGCTTTGCTGGGTACAGTCGCCAGTGCGCACGAAGTTATGCCGAGGCCTTCGGTCATCCATCTGGCCAGCGAAGAATGGGAAGACTACACCGCCGCCGACGGTCATGGCTTGGGGTGGGACGTGTTGCGCAAGGTCTTCGAGCCGGCCGGAGTGAGGCTGGATATCCGCACCGAACCCTACACGCGCGCCATGGGGCTGGCGCGGCGTGCCGAAGTCGATGCCTGCGTCGGCGCCTATTTTCAGGAAGACAGCGGCCTGCTGTATCCGCGCTGGAATTTCGATACCGACCACGTGTATGCATTGGGCCTGGCCAGCAGCCCGACACCCACGGCACAGACGTTGGGCAACTACCGACTGGCCTGGGTGCGCGGCTACGATTACCAGAAATACCTGCCCAATGTGCGCAGTTTCAACGAAGTCATCCGGCGCACCGGCATCCTGTCGATGCTCACCTATAAACGCGCCGACTATTACATCGACGCGTCGACCGAGGTCGACTACGTGCTCAGCCGTGCCCGGGATCCCTCGCTTTTCCGCCGCACGCATGTCGCCGAGTTGCCGCTGTATCTGTGCTTCGCCAACACGCCACGGGCCCGCTCGCTCATGACGCTGTTCGATCAGCGCATGGAGCAATTGGTGAGGAGCGGCGAGCTGAAGCCGATATTCGAGAAATGGAAGCAGCCGTATCCGTTTGACTCGAATCGAAGTCAAGACAAATCCTTGTAGGCGCTGCGGCACGCTGCGATCTTTTGATCTTGAGTTCACAAGCCAGATCAAACGATCGCAGCCTCGTTTCACTCGACAGCTCCTACATTGAAGCGGCAGTGCTGGCCGGGCTGTCATCAAACTTTTTGATCGTTATGCCCGATAATTCAGCCTAAGCGTCTGTAAGAACCTGCTGTTACAATGCCGCCCAGCGAATCTTCAGACTTTTTTAGATCAGGAGCACACCGGTGCCTGTCGTTTTTGTCGCCGCTTCCAAGCTGCCAACGCCTTTTGCGCAATTCACCATGCACGGGTTTCTCGACGAGAGCACTGGCCGCGAGCACGTGGTCCTCAGCCTGGGCGATTTTGCCGACGGCGCCCCGGTGCTAGGCCGCCTGCACTCCGAATGCCTGACTGGCGATGCCTTGTTCAGCCAGCGCTGTGACTGCGGCTCGCAACTGGAGGCCGCGCTGCAGGCGATCGCCCGTGAAGGGCGTGGCGTGCTGCTGTACCTGCGCCAGGAAGGTCGCGGTATCGGTCTTCTGAACAAGATCCGCGCCTACGAATTGCAGGACGGCGGTGCCGACACCGTTGAAGCCAACGAGCGTCTGGGTTTCGCCGCCGACCAGCGCGACTACGCCATGTGCCTGCCAATGCTCGAGCACCTGGGCGTGAAATCCCTGCGGCTGATGACCAACAACCCGCGCAAGGTCAAAGCCATGACCGACATGGGTATCGTCGTCGCCGAACGCGTGCCGTTGCACACCGGTCACAATCCGCACAACAAACTCTATCTGGCGACCAAAGCCAGCAAGCTCGACCACATGATGGGCAACGAGCATCAAGGCGAGGTCGACCGCGCGTGACCCGCGGTCAGGTGCGGCGCCGGTTGTCGGTGGCCTGGTGGCAATACCTGGCGCTGGCCCTGCTGCCGCTGTTTGTGCTCAACGCGCTGTTCGGCGAGGGCGAAGGCCTTCTGCCCGTGCTGGCGATGCCATTGTTCATCGCCGGCATCGCGTCGATGTTTGTCAGTCTGAAGTATTTCGGTCGCTACAAGCATGCGCTGATCGCCACGCAAAAAGCCCTCGACACCGACGATGAACCGGCCGCATGGATTGCCCTTGCCGCTCGCCGACGTGCGGCGCTTCTCGTGGCGTCCTTGCCTGCGTGGATTGGCGCACTGGCGGTGTTCGTCGGTCTCGAAGCGGTGCCGCTGATGCTGCTGGCGCTGTCCACGGCAGTGCTGTTCTACCTTTATCGAATTCCGCGTCAACTCGGTTGATGCGCCGTCTGTGGCTGGCGGTTCTGCTGCTGGCTGTCAGCGGTTCTGCGCTGGCTGGCCTGCGCGTCGTCAGCCTCGCGCCTTCGCTGTCTGAAATCGTCGTTGAGCTGGACTCGGCCGATTTGCTGGTCGGAGTGCTGGACGCCGGCGAACGGCCTGCCGTCATCGCGAACGTTCCGTCGGTGGGCCGTTATGGCCAGCTCGACATGGAACGCCTGCTCAGCCTCAAGCCTGATTTGCTGTTGCTCTGGCCCGGCAGTGTCGGCCCCGCCCAGCGGGACCAACTCAAGCGCCTGAACATTCCTACTTTTGTCGCCGAGCCACACACATTGGCGCAACTCACGACGCAAATCGAAGCGATCAGCGAACAGATCGGGCGCCCTGAGCGTGGGGCGAAACGAGCAGCCGAATTGCGCAAGGAGCTGAATGCACTGCGCCAGCGCTATCACCGGGATTCCCCGCTGCGCGTGTTCTATCAGGTTTGGGACAGGCCGCTGTACACCGTCGGTGGCGGCCAGATCATCAGCGATGCGCTCGAAGTGTGCGGCGCGCGCAATGTGTTCGCTGACCTGAGCCTGCCGGCTCCGCAGGTGAGTATTGAGGCGGTATTGCAGCGTGATCCGCAAGTGATTCTGGCGGGTGATCAGGCGCAGCTTGAGGCGTGGCGGGCATGGCCGCAGGTGGCGGCGGTCAAGCAAGGCAGATTGCTGCGGGTCACCGACAAAGGCCTTGAGCGACCGAGCGGACAGATGATCGCGGCGACCGCGCAGCTTTGCCAATCACTCGCCTCTGATCGCTGATCATGTAGGAGCTGCCGAAGGCTGCGATCTTTTGATCTTGTTTTCAGCGATCCTTACCATCAAAACCAAGATCAAAAGATCGCAGCCTTCGGCAGCTCCTACAGTTGGAGTTATCGGAGTTCAGGGGTCCAGGTCACCCCGAACATCCACGCCCGGCCGTCTTCGCGATAGCCATACTGGCTGCCTTCATAGCTGTAATTGGCCCGGCTATAGCCCTTGTCCAGAACGTTATCCACTTTCAGATCCAGCTTGATCTCTCGGCTCAACGCCCAGCTGCCGCGCAACCCGAACAGCGCATAGCCGCCCAATGATTGCTGGTTTTCACGGTCGTCGTAGCTGCTGCTCACTGCCTGCCAACTGGCGCCGAGGCTCAGTCGGTCAAACTGGCGATCCAGATCCCAGCTCAACGTGCGCCGAGCCCGTCGCGCCAACGTGTGGCCGCTGTCACGGTCACGCGGATCGATGATCGACACACCGAGATTGCTCTGCCAGCCGAGCAGGTCCTGCTTCAGCGCCGCTTCAAAGCCATTGATTCGTGCCGACGCCACGTTCTCGGGACGCGAGTTGCTGCCGAAGATGATCGCGTCTTCCAGGTCGGTGCGGTAAATCGAGGCTTCCAGACGCGTGCTATCGCTTAATTGGCTGCGCCATTGCAACTCGTAGCTTTTCGAAGTTTCCGGTTTCAGGTTCGGGTTACTGAAGTCCGGGTAATACAGATCGTTAAAGGTGGGAGCGCGGAAGCCTTCGCTGTAGCTGAGCAACACGTCATTGTCCGGATTCAGCGGCAAAGTGAAGGTGCCGCTCCAGGTGTTCTGACTGCCGAATTGCTGGTTGTCGTCGTGACGCAGGCCCAGTTCGGTGGAGAAACTGTCGCCCTGATAACGATGCTGAATGAAGGCGGCGCGGTTCCAGCGGCTGTCTTCGTCGAACGCGGTGCTGCTGTTGACCCGGTCTTCGTACCAGTCGCCGCCGACGATCAGGCTGTTACGCGCGTCCAGCGTCAGGTCGTTCTGCCAGTTCACCGAGTCGCGATAGGTATTGAACACCGTGCGCTCGTCGCTGAGTTTGTCGAAAGTTTTTTCGCGGTTTTCGGTATGCCCGAACTCGACGCGGGTTTTCCAGGTTTCGTTGACGCGCGCATCGACATAACTGCTGACGCTGCTGACATTGAAATCGCTGTAAGGCTGCTGCTGCACCGACTCGAACGTGTTCATGTCGAAGCGGCCGAACGGATTGTCGAACTCGCTCTTGCCGCGGTTATCCAGCAGATTGGCGCCGACCTCAATGTCGTCGGTCAGCGCATGGCTCAGGCTCAGGCTGAGGGATTTGTTGCGGTACGCGTCGTGATCGCCGTCGCTAGGATACGAGTCGTGTGTGCGGTCGATCCCGGCGGTCTCATCGAGGCTGGCGCCAAGATTGAAGCGGGTTGTCTCGTCGCCACCGGACAGGCCGAGGCTACGCTCCCAGCTTTGGTGACTGCCGAACCCAAGGTGCAGGCGTGGCTGCAGGCCTTGCTCAGTGCCGCGCCGAGTGAAAATCTGGATCACTCCGCCAATGGCATCGCTGCCGTAAATCACCGAGCGCGAACCGCGCAGCACTTCGATGCGTTCGATCTGCTCGATGTTCAAATGCTGCAGATTGCTGTCGCCGGAGGTGGAATTGCCGATGCGTTGGCCATCCACCAGCACCAGGCTCTGCGCCGACTGCGTGCCTCGGATGTAGATGCCCGGCAAGCTACCGCGCCCGCCGGTCTGCGCCACTTGCACACCCGGTACACGACGCAGCAGGTCGGGCACGTCGCTCGGCTGCAGGCGGTCGATGTCTTCGCGGGTGAACACGGTGTTGGCGGCGCTGCTGTCGTTGCGCGCCTCGACCTGGCGGTTGGCGCTGATCAGCATGTCCGGCAGCTTCAGCGCCTGATCGCGTTCGAATGTGTCAGCGAGGGCGCTGGCGGCGGGCAGCAGCAGGAAGGGCAGGGCGAGGCGCGAGAGGTTCATCGGTGATCCGTAGGTATTTCATGTGTTCGCAAATCAAATGTGGGAGCGAGCCTGCTCGCGAATGCGGTGTATCAGTCAGCACTGATGACTGACAGTCCGCATTCGCGAGCAGGCTCGCTCCCACAGGGTATGGCGTTTTACTTGTTGAGCAATTCCAGCCGCCCGCGAACCGAAGCCTCGATCCCGGCCTCGTCCAGCCCGCATTCCGCCAGCATCTGCGCCGGTTTTGCGTGCTCAACGTAAATGTCCGGCAAGCCCAAGTGCAGCATCGACTTGAGGATGTTCTCGCGCGCCAGGAATTCGCTGACCGCGCCACCGGCGCCGCCCATGATTGCATTCTCTTCGATCGTCACCAGCAACTCGTGGCTGCCGGCAATCTCACGCACCAGCGCCTCATCCAGCGGTTTGACGAAACGCATGTCGACCACGGTCGCATCGAGTTTTTCGGCAACCTTCAGAGCCTCGGTCAGTTGCACGCCAAACACCAGCATCGCGACGTTGCTGCCCTGACGACGGACGATACCCTTGCCGACTTCGATCGGTTCGAGATCTTTGTCGATAGTCGCGTTCGGGCCGCTGCCGCGCGGGTAACGCACCGCCGCCGGGCCGTTGTACAGATGGCCGGTGGTGAGCATTTTGCGCAGCTCGTTTTCATCGCTCGGGGTCATGATGACCATGCCCGGGATGCAGCGCAGGTACGACAGATCGAAGCTGCCAGCGTGGGTCGGGCCGTCTTCGCCAACCAGACCCGCGCGGTCGATGGCGAAGAGCACGTCGAGGTTTTGCACCGCCACATCATGAACAAGCTGGTCGTAACCGCGTTGCAGGAAGGTCGAATAGATCGCCACCACCGGTTTCGCGCCTTCGCAGGCCATGCCGGCAGCGAACGTCACCGCGTGCTGCTCGGCGATCGCCACGTCGAAATATCGCTCGGGGTAACGCTCGCTGAACGCCACCAGATCCGAGCCTTCCTTCATCGCCGGGGTGATCCCCACTAGGCGGGAATCAGCCGCAGCCATGTCGCACAGCCACTCGCCAAACACCGCCGAATACTTCGGCCCGCCGGCTTGCTTCGGCGCGGCGGCCGGGGCGTCGAGGGGCTCGAGCTTGGTGATGGCGTGGTAACCGATCGGGTCGACTTCCGCCGGGGCGAAGCCCTTGCCTTTTTTGGTGACGATGTGCAGGAACTGCGGACCTTTGAGGTCGCGCATGTTGCGCAGCGTGGCGATCAGCGTCGGCAGGTCGTGGCCGTCGATCGGGCCGATGTAATTCCAGCCCAGTTCTTCGAACAGGGTGCCGGGCACCAGCATGCCTTTGGCATATTCTTCGGTGCGACGGGCGATCTCCCAGGCGCCAGGCAGGCGCGACAGGACTTTCTTGCTGCCCTCGCGCATGCTCGCGTAAGTGCGGCTGGAAAGGATCTTCGCCAGATAATTCGACAGACCGCCGACGTTGCGCGAGATCGACATGTCGTTGTCGTTGAGAATCACCAGCATGTTGGCGTTCACTTCTGGCGCGTGGTTCAGCGCCTCGAAGGCCATGCCGGCGGTCAACGCGCCATCGCCGATCACGGCGATGGCCTTGCGATCGCTGTCCTGCAGGCGGGCGGCAATGGCCATGCCCAGTGCAGCACTGATCGAGGTGCTGGAGTGGCCGACGCCAAAGGTGTCGTACTCGCTCTCGGAACGGCGCGGGAACGCAGCGATGCCGTCCTTCTGGCGCAGGCTGGCCATGCGCTCGCGGCGCCCGGTGAGGATCTTATGCGGATACGCCTGATGACCCACGTCCCACAACAGACGGTCGTCTGGCGTGTCGAAGACGTAATGCAGCGCGATGGTCAGCTCGATCACGCCCAGGCCTGCACCGAAATGCCCACCGGTCTGGCCGACCGTGTAGAGCAATTCCAGGCGCAACTCATCGGCCAGGGTTTCCAGCTCGGCTTCGCCTAACCGGCGCAGGCCGTCCGGCGTGTTCGCGCGGTCGAGCAGGGGCGTGGTCGGGCGCTTGCGGGGAATCTCATGAAACGTCGTGGGCATCAGGCGAATCGTTATAGGTATAGAAGATGCGGCAGTTTACCTGATGCATCGCCCCCTGCCCACGCGTTGGTCTTTTTTGGCTGATACGCCGTCAGTTGCGCCGCTCGACGATATACCGGGCCAGCTCGCGCAACGGCTCGGCTGCCGCGTCAAACGGTCGCAGGGCGAGCAGGGCCTGATCGCGCAGCTCCAGCGCGTAGTCCTTGGCTGCGTCCAGACCCAACAGCGCCGGGTAGGTCGGCTTGTCGCGGGCGATATCGGCGCCCTGGCGCTTGCCGAGGGTGGCGGTATCGCTTTCGACGTCGAGAATGTCGTCCTGCACCTGGAAGGCGAGGCCGATGGCTTGCGCATAAGTCTGCAGGGCTTGCAGTTGCGCCGGCTCGGCACGACCGCTGGCGAGGGCGCCTAGCCTCACGCTGACCTCAATCAACGCGCCGGTCTTGTGCCGGTGCATCTGTTCGAGCGCCTGCTGATCGAGCTTCAGTCCCACCGAGCCAAGGTCGATGGCCTGACCGCCGACCATGCCTGCCGGGCCGGCCCCGAGGGACAGCGCGGTGACCATTTGCAGGCGGATATCACTGGCACAATCGCTCAGGCGCGGATCAAGCAGGGCGCTGAACGCCAGGCTGTGCAAGCCGTCGCCGGCGAGGATCGCGCAGGCTTCGTCGAATTTTTTGTGGGTGGTCGGCTGGCCGCGACGCAGATCGTCGTCGTCCATGGCCGGCAGATCATCGTGAACCAGCGAATAAGCGTGGATCAGCTCGACGGCACACGCCGCGCCGTTGGCCTGCTCGGCCTTGCCACCGAGCGCTTCGCAAGCGGCATAGGCCAGCAGGGGCCGCACGCGCTTGCCGCCGTTCATGACGCTGTAGCGCATGGCTTCGTAAAGCCGCGCCAGTTCGGGCAACGGCGCGATGAACAGGGTTTCCAGTGCCGCGTTGACCCGCGCCTGGCTGGTCGCCGTGTACGCTGCAATCATTCTGGCTGTTCCGCGTCGAAAGGTTCTTCGGCGAGCTCGCCATCACGCTCCAGCAGCACCTGAACCTTCTGCTCGGCCTGCGCCAGCGCCGCCTGGCAGTCACGGGTCAGGCCGATGCCCTGCTCGAAAGCGGTCAGCGAGTCTTCCAGCGACAGTTCACCGTTCTCCAGACGCTCGACCAGTGTTTGCAGGTCGGCGAGGGACTGTTCGAAATCCAGTGCAGCTTTTTTGCGGGCCATGGCGGCAATTTCCGGTAGACGTTAAACCGGCGCGACACTAGCAGATAGGGGGGGTATGGGCAAATGAGAGGGCCATCGCCACCCCCCTCCTTAAGGGTCGACGAGTCAGTCTGGATAGTTGATTTTGTAGCGCGTACTGCGTCCGCCGCCTGGCAAACGTTGCAAGCAGCCTTTGTCCAGCAACTCCGCCAGATGTCGCGTCGCGGTGGCTTTGGACACCTTCGCAACCGCCTGATACTGCGCGGCGCTGAGTCCCTGTTCGAAACCGCGCTCACCGCCATCGAGCAAGCGATTGAGTACCTTGATCTGCTCCGCTGAAAGGTCGGATTCGCGGTACGTCTGCCAGAAGCGGGTTTTGCTCAATACCGAGTCGATCCGGATGATGGCTTGCTGCAGGCTGCGCAGCAAAGTCTGCAAAAACCACGTCAGCCAATCGGTGATATCGAGCGTGGCCTTTTGGCTCGACTCGAGAATCCGGTAATAACCGGCGCGATTCTCGAGAATGCTTGCGGACATGGCGTAGAAGCGGATCGCCTGCGCTTCGCCTTGAGCCAGCGCCAGATCGGTGATGGTGCGGGTCAGACGACCGTTGCCGTCATCGAAAGGGTGCAGAGTCACAAACCAGAAATGAGCGATGCCGGCGCGTAACAGCGGATCCAGCGAAACCTGATCGCGGCTGGCTTCGAACCAGTTCAAAAATCGCTCGAGTTGCTGTTCCAGCCCTTGGCGGGGTGGTGCTTCAAAGTGAACCGTTGGCCGGTCAAGTCGTCCGGACACCACCTGCATCGGTTCGTCGCCGCGTAAGGTACCGACGAGCATAGGCCGTGCGCTAAACATCGCTTCCTCGGCCGGGAAAAGCCAGGTGTGCCATTCCAGCAATCGGGTGAGGGTCAGCGGTTGCTCGAAGCCGTGGGTGGCATCGAGCATCAATTGCGCCAACCCTTCGCTACGCTGGCTGACGCTGTCGCGATCAGCCCATTCCAGGCCCAGGCGTCGGGCCAGAGAAGAACGCACGGAGCCGACATTCAGTTGCTCACCTTCGATGGCGGAAGAGGTCACGATGTTCTCAAGCAACGCATCGAGTTCGCTCTGTGCGCTCATCGAGTCGCCCACTGAGCCGGCCATTCCCAAGAGTCGGCCCTGCGTCAGCACGCACTCGCGCAGCAGCGGTGCGAGGCATTCGGCCTGCCAGTTGAAATGGGGCCAACCGGGTTGTTGCCAGATCCAATGCGCAGTCATTGATCACCTGTGAGGAAGCGTGAGCCGAATAAAAAAGATATTCGGCTCATTTGGTGAGCCGAATATGACGACTATTCGGCTCACCGTCCACCCGACTGGCTTGATTCCTACAGCATCAGCCGCTGTATCCGATTGTTAAAAAACTGCCGAATCGCTAATCTTCGCGCCTTCTACGGCCCGATACTCATGGGCCTTTCAGACGGAACGCAGCTTCATCGCTGCGAAGCGCCGAGGATAGGGCGCAAGGTTTCGTTCAAGGCATGGCAGGAGGCGTCACATGCGTTCATTTCTTTTGCTGCTGATCGGCCTCGCCTGCGCGCCTGCGCTCTGGGCGGCGCCGACTGCAGAATTGTCCGAGCCGGTCGGCGGCTGGCGCTATCACGGCTTGCTCGATCGCTCGGAAAACCCGCAAGTCGCCTACCCGACGCCGCCAATCGATCGCGGCGTCCAGCGTAATCGCACGATGATCCAGGGCCGGCTCAAGGCGCTGGGCCATGTACGCCCGCCGCACAGTCTCGCCGTGAATGGCAATCCGTTGAATCTGTACACCGACGATCAGGGTCGTTTTGCGCGGCCCTATGCGTTCGGCGCCGGCTCCAACAGCGTTGAAGTGATCAGTGCAGGCGGCGAATCGCTCAAGCGCGTGCAGTTTTACGAAGCCAATAACCTGCGCACCCCGGCGCGCATTCGTCTTGTTCTGGGCTGGGACGACCCGAAAGCCGAGCTCGATCTGCACATTGTCACGCCCGACGGTCAGCATGCGTTCTGGGCGCGGCCGGCACTGAGCAATGGCGGCGGTCTCGACCCGGATGGCGTCGATGGCCCCGGCCCCGAAATGTTCACCATGACCGCGCCGCTGCACGGTATCTATCTGGTTTACGTCAACTATTGGGGCAACTTCGGCAACGGCGGCTATAACTTCGAGGAGACCAGCAACCAGAACGAGGTGATCACCTCGCAAATCACGCTGGTGCTCAACGAAAACACCGTCGACGAAAAACGCGAAACCTTCATCGTGCCCCTGCGGGCGATCGGTGATCTGCTGCTGGTCAAGACTTTCAACTATTAAGCATCCCGCCACGGATGAATTCGGATGTTGTGCACATGAGCGATAACACTGTTACTCCGGCTGCCGACTCGCCAGCAGCCAAACCCTCGCGGCGCTGGCCGTTGCTGGCGCTCGGGCTTTGCCTGGTCGCCGGCGTGGCGGGCGGTTTTGGCTGGCTGCTGCTCAAGCCCAAGGCGCCGTCCGCTGAACTGGCGGGTGACAAGCTCGGCCTGAGTCGCCCAGATGCCTTGCTCGAATCCCGCTCACTGAGCCAGTTGCCCAAAGATCTGCTGACGGTGCCGTTCCTCAAGGCCACGCTCACCGAGGATTTCGTCTTCTATTACGAAACCCACGCCGACCGCCTCGGGTTGATCGGCAGTCTGCGCCGGATCATCTACGAGCATGATCTGAAACTGCAGGACAGCCTGATCGAGCAGCTTTTCGATCAGCCGGCCGACGTGGCGCTGTGGCGCGGGGTGGATGGCCGTTTGAAGGATTTCCTGTTGGTGATGGATCGCGGCGGGCTGGCGAAGCTGCTTGAACCGTTGGCAAAAGTCGCGCTGGACGACACGCAGCTCAGCGTCTTCGGCAATCTCAAAGTCGGCAGCGACGAGGTGCCGCTGTATCAACTCAGCTACAACGCGAGCAAGTCCCTGCTGTTCGCTTCTCGCGGCGACAAGCTGGTGGTGCTGTCCAACCCTGCCAAGTATTACGACCCGCAAAGCGGCGCGTCCGAAGAATCGGGCCATGTCTCGCCGCAAGCACTGGCGGCACTGCTCAACGGTGAGAAACTGTTCCCCGAAGCCTTCGGCCTGCCAGCGAAGAGCCCAGAAACCAAACAGCGGCTGTCGGTCAATTCCAGCGTTCTGGCGATGGGGTATCAGCGCTTTATCCCCAACTTCGCCGGGCTGCGTTTCGACATGGACGACAAAGGCTGGCACAGCTACCTCGCCATGGATGAGCTGGAAAACCAGCCTGACTTCGATTTCAAACCGGTCTGGCAAGCGATGCCGCTGGGTGCCAGCGCTTGTGTGACCCTGCCGGTGGCGGCCGAACCGCAGAAACCGATTTTGATGAAGCTCGGCGCAGAAGAAACCGTGGCGCAGGCCCTGACCGAACACGTGGCCGGCGCGGCAGGGCTGTGCTGGTACGCCGACTCTCGGTTGTATACGCCGCTGCTGGTCGCCAGCCTCAAGGATGAAGACAGCAGCAAACTCGACGGCGATCTGGGCAAACTGTTCGGCTCGATGGTCGGCGCGTTCGAGTCCCGCGTTGAAGGAAACGTCTTCCCGGTGGTCGAGAAACAGGAAGGCCAAAGCCACGTCTGGCAGCGTCAGGTCAGCTCCAGTTTCGGTCCGTATGCGGCGAAGACCGCCGAAAACCCGGACGCCATCAGCGGCCGCGCGTTCATGAAAGTCAGCCTCGCCCGCCACGGCTCGACGCTGCTGTTTTCCCTCGACGACAAACTCGTCGACAAGGCCCTCGGCACTCTCGACAAACGCTTCCCGCCGATGGCCGACGTGTTGCCCAAGGATGTGCTGATGCCGATCTACTTCGGCCCCGATTCGATGGCGCAACTGATGCAGCAGGAAACCCTCGACAGCCTGCCGCAGGACATGGAACCCGTGTTCTACAACGCCGCGCAAGCCCACCTGATCCCGAAACTGCGCACCCTCGGCGGCTACGGAAAATATGCCCTGACCTTGCCCGAAGGCAGCGAGCCCGATGGCCACTGGCAATGGTTGCCGCTGGAGTGGAAAGCACTGTGACGGCACTGATCCGCAGCCTTGGTCTGCTTGCGCTGCTGCTCAGCGCTGGCGCCCGCGCCGTTGAGGCGCCAGCGCTCGATCCTGCGCAATCCCAAATTTTTCGTGCCTGGTTTGTGCGCATCGCCCAGGAACAACTGAGCCAAGGCCCGAGCCCACGCTGGTATCAGCAGGATTGTGCCGGGCTTGTGCGATTCGCTGCCAACGAAGCGCTGAAGGTTCACGACGACAAATGGCTGCGCAGCAATGGCGTGTCCAATCGCTATCTGCCGCCGGAACTGTCGCTGAGCGACGCGCAGCGCAAGCTCGCCCAACAGTGGCAGCAGGGCGGCGGCAAGGTCGGGCCCTACGTCAATGCAATCAAGCTGATTCAGTTCAACAGCCATCTGGTCGGCCGTGATGTTTCCCAGGCGCGGCCCGGTGATCTGATGTTTTTCGATCAGGGCGACGATCAGCACCTGATGATCTGGATGGGCCGGTACATCGCCTACCACACCGGCGCAACGACCCCTACTGACAACGGCATGCGTTCGGCAAGCCTGCAACAACTCATGACATGGAAGGACACCCGATGGATACCCGACGCAGCCAACCCCAACTTCATCGGCGTCTATCGACTGAACTTCCTCTCCCAATGACCGGTGCCCGCATGCTGCGTATCTGCGCTTCAATTCCTTTGCTGTTGGCGTTGCTGCTGCCAATCGCCACCGTCAACGCTGAAGATTCGGTCGAGCCAAGCGGCTACACGCCGGTGTCCGGGGAAAGCTTTTTCCTCCTGGCCGACAGCAGTTTCGCGGCCGACGAACAGGCCATGGTGCGCCTGGAAGCGCCGGGCCGTGATTACCGTCGCTTCCGCATGGAACCTTATGGCGGCGCCGACATTCGCGTGTACCGCATCGACAAGCCACTGGACTTTCTCAAGCGCCAGAAGAACCTGCATCGCGTGGTCAGCGATGGCCAATTCAAGGGCGAGGGGCTGTCCAACACCCTCGCGTACCTGTGGGACAACTGGTATCGCAAGTCCCGGCGGGTGATGCAGCGCGCCTTCTCCTATGAATCGCGCAAACAGGTCACCGAGGAGGTACCGGAACTGAAGATGGGCGACGCCATCGTAGCGCCGACGCCGTACGACGCGCAGCCGCAATTCGCACTGATCCCGGGTCTCCCGGTGGTCAGCCAGTTCCGTTATCCGCTGTGGCAGGCCAAGCCGATCCAGCCGCCAGCGGGCGTCAATCTGGCCGGGTCTTCGAGCGACTTCGTCAGCGTCGCGCCGGGCAACGTTTATATCCCGCTGGGCAAGCTGAAGCCGGGTCTGTATCTGGTCGAAGCGCTGATCGGCAAGTACCGCGCGACCACCATGGTCTTCGTGTCCAACACTGTCGCGGTGAGCAAGATTGCCGGTGATGAATTGCTGGTATGGGCGGCGCGCAAACACGAAGGCAGCTCGGTGCCGAAGGTCAACGTGTTGTGGACTGACGGCCTCGGCGTGATGAGCAGCGGTGCCACCGATACCGAGGGTCTGCTGCGCCTGAAACACGTCAGCCCCGAGCGTTCGTTCGTGATCGGCGAAGACGAAGAGGGCGGCGTATTCGTCTCGGAAAACTTCTATTACGACAGCGAAATTTACGACACCAAGCTCTATGCATTCACCGACCGGCCGCTGTATCGCCCAGGCGATTGGGTATCGCTGAAAATCGTCGGGCGCGAGTTCAAGAACGCACGTGATTCGGTGCTGCCGGGTGCGGCGGATGTCAGCGTCAGCGTCCTTGATGCCACCGGTACCGAGCTGCAAACGATGGACCTGAAGCTCGATTCCAAGGCCGGTACTCAAGGCCGCTTCCAGTTGCCGGACAACGCCGTTGCCGGCGGTTACGAGATTCGCTTCAACTACAAGGATCAGGCCTACAGCAGCGCCTTCCGTGTGGCCGAATACATCAAGCCGCACTTCGAAATCTCGCTGAATCTGGCCAAGCAGGATTACCGCACCGGCGAACCGGTCAAGGGCAGCCTGGTGTTGCTCTACCCTGACGGAAAACCGGTGGCCAACGCCAAACTGACCCTGAGCCTGCGCGCCCAACAACTGTCGATGGTCGACAACGAGCTGCAATACCTCGGGCAATTTCCGGTAGAACTGACCAGCACCGAACTGACCACCGACAGCAAGGGCAACGCGACACTCGACCTGCCAGCGGCGGACAAACCGAGCCGCTATATGCTCACCGTGTTTGCCAGCGACGGCGCGGCGTATCGGGTCAAGACCACCAAGGAAATCCTTATCGATCGTGGCGCCGCCAGTTTCCGACTGAGTGCACCGCAACGCTTCAGCGCGGTCGGTGACAAGGTGGCGTTCAGCTACGCCAACGAGGGCGGCACCGAGCCGGGCAAACCGGTGACGCCGGGCACGTATGGCTGGGTGCGACTGGAAGATCAAAGCACCGGCGAAGGCAAACTCGCCGCGACAGATAAAGGGTTCAGCATCGCCTTCGAGCGTCCGGGCACATACAACCTCACCTTGAAAGACCAACATGGCCGTGTGCTCGGCGCTACCGGCCATTCAGTCACCGGTGATGGCGTCAAGGCGGTGCCGGGTACCGTCGAAATCGTCCTCGACAAGCCTGAATACAAGGCCGGCGATGAAGCGCTGGCGTTGATCACTTTCCCTGAGCCGGTCAGCGACGCTTTGCTGTCGCTGGAGCGCGACAAGGTCGAGGCCACTGCGCTGCTGGCCAAGGGGGGGGACTGGCTGAAACTGGAAAAACTCAGCGAGACCCAGTACCGCGCACGCATCCCGGTGAAGGATAGCTTCGCGCCGAACCTGACCTTCTCCGTCCTGTACACCAAGGGCGGGCAGTACAGCTTCCAGAACGCCGGCATCAAGGTGACCGCGCCGCAGATCGACGTGGCGATCAGCACCGATAAAGCGGTGTATCTGCCGGGCGACACGGTCACCGTCGACCTCATGACTCAGTTCGCCGGCAAGGCAATACCGGCGCACCTGACCGTCAGCGTCGTCGATGAAATGGTCTATGCGCTGCAACCGGAAGTCGCGCCGTCCATCGACCAGTTCTTCTATCACCCGCGTCGCAACAACGTGCGCACCAGCGCCAGCCTGTCGTTCATCAGTTACGACGTGGCGTTGCCGGGCAGCCCCGGCGCGCCAGGCAAGGCCAACCGCAGCGAACGCGGGGTGAAAGTGCTGGAGCGCCCACGGCGTGAAGACGTCGATACCGCCGCATGGCAGCCAGAGTTGCTGACCGGCGCCGACGGCAAAACCCGCTTCACCTTCAAGATGCCGGACTCGCTGACCCGCTGGCGCATCACCGCCCGGGCGATCGCCGACGACGGTCAGGTCGGGCAGAAGAAGCAGTTTGTACGCTCGGAAAAACCGCTGTACCTGAAGTGGAGCGGGCCGAGCAAATTTCGCAAGGGTGACCAACCGCAACTTGGTGTGTTCGCCTTCAGCCAGGCCGACAAACCGGTCAAGGCTGAACTGGTCACTCGCTACGCCGGCGCCGAACACCGCCTGCCGGTGACGTTGAACAGCGGCATCAATTATCTGCAAATTCCGCCATTCGCCCTGGCCTCTGGCGAGTGGACGGCGGAACTGGTGCAGGACGGCAAGACGGCTGACGCCCTTGCCGTGCGCCTGAGCGCGACCGGGGACGGCTGGCAAGTCACCCAGACGCAGAGCGTCGACGTGGTCAGCGGCGATACGGCCCTGCGTCTGCCGGCGGATGCCACGGATATTCGCCTGCGCCTGGACGACAGTCCGCAAGCGCTGTTCCGTTCAGCGCTGGACGATCTGCTCGGTTACCCCTACGGCGGCGTCGAGCAAACGGCGAGTCGTTTGCTGCCGCTGAGCATCGCTTATCCATCGCTGGCATCGAACCCGCAGATCCGCGACCGCTTGCGTTTGATCATGCAGAACAGCCGCTTGCGTCTGGTGCAAATGGCCGGGCCATCGGCGAGTTTTACCTGGTGGGGTTACGACGGTGAGCCGGATGCCTTCCTCACCGCCTACGCTTATTACGCCGACTGGAACGCCAGCCGAGTGCTGGAGCTGACCTTACCGCCGGAGCATTGGCTGCGAGTGCTGGAGGTCTACGCCAAACAGGCGCCGAACACGCCGCTGCTGCAACGGGCGCTGATCCTGTCGTTCGCCAGACAGATGCAACTGCCGGTCAATACATTGCTCAGTGGTTTGCTGGACGATCTGGCGAAGGCCGGTGACGGTAATGCCGAAACGCTGATGGATGATGACGCAGAGAGTCTGGTGATGAGCGATCCGGATTCGGCGTTGGGGCTGGCAGCGGCGCGTGTCCTGGCCGCTTCCATGGCGACGCAGGCGAAGGTCGCTTTGCCTGAGCCCTTCAACCGTCAGCTCGGCGCTGCGCAACAGCGCCTGTCGGTCAGTTCGCAGCCGTTCGTTGAGGCGCTGAACCTGTCGCTGCAACCGTTCGACCAGGCTCGCGCGACGGCGCTTTTGCAACGTCTGTTGCCGCAACAATCGACACTGGAACGTGCGCTGGCGCTGACCTGGCTGCAACGCAGCATCGCCCAGGCATCACCGACCATCGCGCTGATGCCGGGGGACGGCTGGAAGAAAAACCATGGCGTTAGTGGCGAGATGTATTGGACGTGGCAAGGCGCGACGCCGGTGCCGAGTGTGCTGACCGTTTCCGGCACTCAGGAACGACCGTTGCGCGCAGCGCTGAGCTATCAGACGCAGCAACCGCCGGTCGATCCGATGGCTGTGACCATCACCCGTCGCCTGTCGCGGCTGGTGCCGGGCGAGGAGGCGTTCACTTTCAAACTGGAGCCGGTCGGCAGCAAGCCGCTGTCCAGCGACAGCTTGTATCTGGACGAAGTCATCCTGACCAACAAGGCGCCCAAACCGCTGCGCTACGGCATGCTCGAAGTGCCGCTGCCGCCGGGCGCTGATGTCGAACGCACGACATGGG
The DNA here is from genome assembly GCF_014268505.2 of Pseudomonas khorasanensis. GTDB lineage: Bacteria > Pseudomonadota > Gammaproteobacteria > Pseudomonadales > Pseudomonadaceae > Aquipseudomonas > Aquipseudomonas khorasanensis. The sequence goes on along the minus strand of NZ_JABWQP020000005.1, from coordinate 222,974 downwards.
GCATCAAGCTGCAGGGCAAGGACGGCACCGAACCGACCGCGCTGGAGAAGGCGCGTTTCGAGCCGGGGCAACTGGCCTACGCGGTGCCGGTGGATGCACTGAGTGGTGAATTGCGTCTGCGCCATTTGGTGCGCTTCTCGCAAAAAGGCCAGTTCAGCCTGCCGCCGGTGCGCTTCAAGCAGGTCTACGCGCCGCAGCATCAGGCTCAGGAAACCAAGGCTGCCCTCGGCCAGGTCACGGTCAACTGACATGACCCGGCCGCTGCTGTGGCTGATGATGTGGCTGATTCCTGCGCTGGCGACGGCGCAGGAAGAACCGTTGCGCGTGGCTTACAAGGGCGAGTTGCTGTCGTTGAATCAGACGCAACTGATCGCCCGCGAGCCGTTGCCGTCGTCACTGGATACACCGCTCGGCAGTCTGTGGAAGCTGTTTGTCTACGCGTGGCTGGTGGATACCGGCGCGCGTGAACCGGCGTACGAATGTCGCGGGCAGTCCAGGGAAGAAGTTTATTGCTGCTCGGCGGGCGGCCGGATCGAGCGTGATCAGGCGCTGGTGAAATCCTGTGGGTTGTATTTTGAACCTGCGCGGTTGGGGATTTCGGCTTCTGACTGGCGAGCGTATTGGCAAGCCCGGCAAGCACCGGCGTGGCTGCTGGACTTGCCTTCGGTGCAACCGGCCACGCGGGTTACTGTCGCCGATCTGCTCAAGCTGCTGGCTTCATTGCCCGCTCAGGATCAAATGCGTCGAGTGCTGCTCGACGTGCCGCTGAACGCGGCGGACGGCAATGTCGTCGGCGAACTCGGCGGACGTCTGCGGGTGAAGACCTGGAGCTGGCTCGGCGATCAGGATCCGCAATCGCGACAGGGTGGCTTCGCCGGCTGGACGGTCGACGGCGCGCCTGTATGGGCGGGTGGGCGAGGCACCAGTCAGATGGTTCTGCGTCATTACGGGCAGGCGCTGGCGACCGTGTTACCTGTCGCATGGCCGGCAGACGCGGGGCGATGCGTGGAAGTTGGCTTGTTCTCGCGTTATCCGCTGGCGCGGGTGCTGAAGGGTGAGCGCGTTGCTGCGTCCGGCCCGTTGCTCGGCGACTACCGCGTCGAATTTGCCAACGGTAACGCACTGGACGTTCGCAGCGACGGCGAGCTGTTCCTGCTCAACGACAAACTCGTCGCCAGGCTTGATCGCGAAGAATACGTTGCCCGCGTCCTCGAACGTGAAGCCAGGCCCGAACCCGCCGAGGCTGCCAAAGCGCTCGCCGTGGCCATCCGCACCTACTTGCTGCAAAACGCCACACGCAACGGCGACTGTCTGAGCATCGACGACAGCAGCAATCGCCAACGCGTCGCACCGCGCCCGGCTTCCAGCGCCTCCCGTAACATCGCCGCCTGGACGGCCGATCTGGTGTTGGCCGGCAGCGCGGTCAACTATCACTCCGATCAGCCCGGCCCGGACAAACTCGCCTGGCAGCAAGCCGTCGAACAAGCCAATGCCGGCCAACGCTACGACGCCATCCTGCTGCACGCCTACCCGCGTGCCAGCCTCAGCCGCTGGGACAACCCGGTCGCCTCCTGCGAAACATTGCCTGCCGCGCAAGACTGGCTGCAAAAACAGCGACGGGGCTGGCGCCAGGCACTTGAAAGCGAAACCGGCTACAACGAAGTCAGCACGTTCGCCGTCTGCAAACTCGCCTTTGGCCGCCCCTTCGTCGACCGCGAACGTCGGCGCATCTATGTACGCGGCGTGCTGACCCTGCAGGACCGCCTCGATCTGACCCACGAATATCTGCACCTGGCCTTCGAAGCCCACCCCAACGGCCAGGACGAAACCTACATCGAAGGGCTCGCCCGTCACCTTTTGCTGGAATAGACCATGACAACCCGTTATCCACAGGTCTTGCTGCTGCTCTGCGCGCTCAACGCACTGCCGCAGGCTTTCGCCGCCGATGGCGTCAAACTGGACACCCCCGTCGGCGGCTGGCGCAGCGGCGCACCCGAAGGCGAGGGCGAGCGCTTTCGCCAGACTGTCAATTATCCCGCTTCATCGGTAAACACCCCGATCGGCCAGGCCAATACCGCGCGCATCAGCGGCGAAATCAAAGCCAGCCCGAAAAACAACGAACCCGGCCGACTCATCGTCAACGGCGTCAGCATGCCCCTGAAAATCGGCGACAGCGGCCGCTTCGACCGCCCGTTCTCCTTTCCCAACGGCAGCAACAGCGTCGAAGTCCGCAGCCCCGACGGCCAGCAACGTCACCGCACGCAGTTCCTCAACACCCGCGGCGGCGCCACTCCGGCCAAGTTGCGCGTCCTTTTGGCCTGGGACAGCGACGGCACCGACCTGGATTTGCACTTGATCACCCCCGACGGTGCCCACATCTGGTACGGCGACCGCACCGCCGCCAATGGCGCCGCGCTGGATGTCGACGTCACCACCGGCTACGGCCCGGAAATCGCCGCCATGCCCGCGCCGATCAAGGGGCAGTATCTGGTCTATGTGAATTATTTTGGTGGCGGGTATCGCGGGGACGACGAGGGCGGGGAAGCGGCGGTGCAGGCGCTGACGACGGCACAGGTGACCGTCATCACCGAAGAAGGGACGCCGAGCGAGAAGATGGAGACGTTTGTGGTGCCGATGCGGGCGGTGGGGGAGTTGACCTTGGTGAAGTCGTTCAGTTATCCGTGAGAGAAATCAGGCAGCAGGTTGCTGCCCGATTTATTCGATCGCATTTCAGGCCGCTAACCCAGACCGGAAACTACTGGATGTCAGCCGCTTGAGCGCAATATCCAGTGCTTGTTCATCGAAGAGTTTGCTCTTGCGAGCCGCAGCACCGGCGCCACCATCCCAATGCTTCATAGCCTCACGTACCGCAGGAACAGTCGCAGGTACCCCCTCCTGGCTCAACAGCCAATCAACCGTGGCTAATAACTCCATCCCGAAGGGCGATTCGAAACCGTCAATTAGCTGAGCCGTGCGTTCCAAGGCTTGTGAGTATTCCTTGGCCTCAGTCTTGAGGTAGGCTTGCAAAAAAGCTTTGCGCTCTTGGTCAAACCAGATCACATCGCTGATGCCAGCGTCACTTATGCGCTTGTCACAGTGCAGATAGCTGCCATCAAGGTTATCGAGCAAGTGCTCTAGCCGGTTCGCATATGGGCCATATTTATGAGCGACAAACTTCAGGTTCAAAGGGTTCTCTGTATTGGGTAACTGCTCGATAGCGCGCTCAAGAAACCAGGCCAGCTTCTGAATTTCCAGCAGACTGCACTCCATGCCTAAAACCCAGTAACGACGAACCAGTTCGGCGATAAGAGCACGGGCAGGCGTGAGTTTTTCCACGCCCGTGCGTTTGGCGACATTCAAATACTGGTTGGACGGTTCGAACACCAAGACATCAGCATCCAGATCACCCAACACGTTGACAATCTGCTCACGTACTTCCGGCCACTTCAAACCGCCATTGCCAGCTCCTAACGGTGGAACCGCGACGGATTTCACATCGTTTTCAAGCAGGAACCGCCGCAGGTCATGCAAGCCTTCGGTAATCCATGCCATTTGCGACGGCGACCGCCAGTGGCGCTTGGTAGGAAAATTCACAATCCAGCGAGGGCCATCAAGTTCGTCGGTGGCTGTCACGTGCATTTTGCCGGTTTCTACTTCGTTCGCTTTGCATGCTGCAGCATATAAGCGGTAATTCTGCGCAAAGCGTTCTTTGAACATCAATGCGATGCCCTTGCCCATTACGCCCACGGTATTCACCGTGTTGACGAGGGCTTCGGCTTTGGCTTCCAGAAGGTTGCCTTGGGTGAATCTGATCATTGGAAATACCATTTGGGACGCGCATGGACAGCCAGCGTCAGGCCTCTGGCTGCGACGTCTGCTTCTATGCGTACTTTCATTGCATCGGTGTGGCACATGATGCCCAGTAGTCCCGTAATCGGTAAGTGATGGTGAATCAGCGCCTCAGCCTGGTAACGCTCCATTTTGCGGGGATCATCAGGATCGCGCTTGAAGTCGCGTCGTTGAAGGATAGACCAATCGATCTGGTCGAGATTCGCCAGATCGCTGTAATAGTTTGTCCAGCTCGGATAGGCGTGTGCGTTTGTGAAGACAAACGGTAGACCGAGCTCTTCAACTCGATACAGGCTTGAGACCAGAATCACGATCTCGTCATTGCTGCGTTGCTGAACACTCCACCCAGAGTGGATGTTCTGCATCATCACCGAGAAGGGCGTGAAATAGAAGGGCACGTAGTCGGCAAGAACGCCTTCGGGGGGGATAGGCACGTGGCGGGAACGGCGTTTGTCGATCAGGTCGACATTGCCAATGTTCACGTATCGAGGTGCCTGTACTTCCGAGTTTGCGCAATGCAGACCGTTGTCCAGAATCCAGGGCAGGTTATCGCGATGGACGATACGCACAGTCGCTGCGATTCTAAAGTGCCATCAATTTTGACCGCAAGCACAACAGGGTAATAAATACATTTATCCGCGAGCCCTGGCTAATCTGGAAAAACGCCACAAAGCGCATTGCCCTGATAACCATGAACAATCGGCCCCAGCACCATGAACGGGCCGCAGGCGTAGAACGGCGACGGCACTGTTTGTTTTGAATAGAGCAAAACGATTTCATTGCCAGACGCGTCACGTCCGAAGGACTGCTCGGAGTACGACGAACACACGGGCAATTTCAACGGCACGGGAATGATCAGCGCCCAAACCGTGATGCCACACCACTCACGTTGGGGCGTTGATTGAACGGTTCGGGTGACCGCTGGAGGGATCGAGCGAGCGCTTAGAACTTTGTACTCATCAGTTCTGTGCGTGGTTTTCTCAGGCAAAGCCACGATGGCACCGACGCAGCCGCAAAGGTGAAAACTCATCGCGGCGATCAGGATGACTGGCCCGAGCATTGTGAAACGAGGGGTGAATCGCACGTTTTAACTTCCTTGTGAAACGCTTCAGAACTGCAGTGCCCAGTTTGTTCGATTCCTTTGCGCGAGGCCTAGCCTTTCTGCAGACATTAAAAAGCCGGCTTGTGGCCGGCTTCTCGGGGACTGGCTTGGTTTATTTTTGGTAAACCGCGCCAGCCTTCAAAACGTACATCCGGATCTGCGTCCGGGTGCGGGACTTGGTCAGACGTTGGTCTGCCGCGTCGGACGCCATCTGAGCCGCGGGGGCGGGTCGATGCGCAAATGTGGGGCGCAGGATACTGAGTTTTGCTTTGGATTCCCAGCCTCAAGTGCGGGTTAGAGCTACTGAAGGGGTACGAACTCTGGATTTGTACCGGTTTTCAGGGCCTGTTCGCGAGCAGGCTCGCTCCCACAGGTTCTGTGTATAGATTGAGATCGGCGAGCGCATCATAGAAACGGCACCACCGGCCGCCGCTTGCCCAGTGTCGACCACCAGAACACCCATCCAATGATATGAATTCTCTGCTCCTCGATCTGCGCCGGCCTGAAAATTTCGTCGGGGTATTCGGCGTTGTTGTGGCTGCGCATGCGCAAGCCGTTGCCGGGCATGCGGTGCAGGTATTTGATGCGCAGCATGCCGTCGTGTTCGATGGCGTAGATTTCGCCGTCGACAACCTGGGTCAGGCCGCGGTCGATGGCGACGATGGAGCCGTCTTCGATGCGGTCGGCCATGCTGTTGCCGATCATGTGGGCGCAGATGGCGTTGGCGTGCTGGATGTCGAGCTGGTCGAGGTGAGCGCGGGGCAGGCGCAGGGATTGATCGGGGTCGAGGATGACGTGGGTCTTGCCGTCGCCGTTGGCGATCGGGGTTTCCTTGAAGAAGGCCAGGTCAATGTCGCTGGGGTTGATGACGGTGTAGACGCCGCAGATAGCCTGGGCATCGAAGGTGTCGCCGTTGCTGGCGGGCGGGTGCAGGCGCGGGACGTCCTTGACGCCTTCCCCGGTTTTCAGCCATTCACTATTGATCGACAACAGGCGTGAGACTTCTTCCATGCGATACGCCGGGACGCCCCGGGTGTACCAGTTATGAACGTTTTGGGCTTCCGTGCCCCAGAACCTTGCGAAATCCGTGGTGCTGATGTTCGCTGCTTCCAGGAGTGCCTTGAATCGTGGACCGCTAGTGTTCTTTCTCATAAACACAGAGTCTACGGCCGGACTAGAGCGGTTTGAATAAACCGGGCGTTCAAAAAAAGCCTGTATTTTGCGACGGGATGTAAGACGTGCTTGTGGGAAATTAAACAGATTAAAACTGCATGTAGGAATTTAAACGTTTCGTTTAGCCGAGACTTGCAGGTACAAAAAACCCCGGACTTCCGGGGTTTTTTTCAAGCGTCACGCGAGGCGTTATTGCTTAGCCCTTGTAGGCGGCAACCGACTTGGTGATCGCTTCGCGGGCGGCGTCTGCACCGGCCCAGCCTTCGATCTTGACCCACTTGCCTTTTTCGAGATCCTTGTAGTTCGCGAAAAAGTGCTCGATCTGCTGGATCAGCAGGGGCGGCAGATCGGTGTATTCCTTCACGTCGACGTACAGCTGGGACAGCTTGTCGTGTGGCACTGCGATGACTTTGGCATCGCCGCCGCCGTCGTCGGTCATGTTCAGGATGCCGACCGGACGGGCGCGGATGACCGAACCTGGCGCTACCGGGTAAGGGGTCACGACCAGCACGTCGAGGGGGTCGCCGTCGTCAGCCAGGGTGTTCGGGATGTAACCGTAGTTGGCCGGGTAGAACATTGGGGTGGCCATGAAACGGTCAACGAACAGGCAATCGCTGTCTTTGTCGATTTCGTATTTGATCGGCGCGTGGTTGGCCGGGATCTCGATCGCGACGTAGATGTCGTTCGGCAGGTCTTTGCCAGCCGGAATCTTGCTGTAGCTCATTGGGCGTTGCCCCCGTAGTTGACCAAAAACACTTGGCCGGATTGACCAAAAAGTGGCGTCGATTATAGGCATATTCTGCCGCGTACGCCATGTGCCGAAAGTCTTGCAGAACTCAGTCCTGCGCCTGATAGACCGGGTCTGTGGCCTGAAGTTGCCGCAACCGGCCCAACGGATCCTGACGGTAGAACAGCTGCAACTGCGCATAGACCCGCGGATAAGCTTCGTGAAGCAGATCCGGAGCGCTGAAGAAGTATTCGCTGGTGACGGCGAAGAACTCGGCCGGGTTCTCGGCGGCGTAGGGATCGATGGCGGTTTCGGCGTCCGGATCGTGGTCGAGCTGGCGGTTGAGATCGTCGTACGCCGCTTGCATCACCTCGGCCCATTCGCCAACGCGCATGTCGGCATGCAGCGGCGGCAGGCCATTGGCGTCGCCATTGAGCATGTCGAGCTTGTGCGCCAACTCGTGAATCACCAGGTTGTAGCCTTCCCAGCCACCGCTGGCCCGCACACCGGGCCAGGCCAGAATCACCGGGCCCTGTTGCCAGGCTTCGCCGCTGTGCTCGCCGTCCCATTCGTGTTCGACGCCGCTGGCATCGCGGTAGCGCTGCGGGCTGAGGAAGTCGTCGGGATACAACACGATTTCGTGAAAGCCCTGGTACCAGTTCAAATCACCGAGATTGAGCAGCGGCAACTGGGCCTGGGCGGCGAGCAGCAGGCGCTGTTCCTGATGCAGTTCGACGCCGGGCAGGGCGGTCAGGCGTTTGTCTTCGAGAAACAGCACGCAGGCCTCGCGCAACCACTGGTCTTCAGTGGCACTGATGCCGTCGAGGAAAGAAAGCTGATCGCGCACCCGTTGCCACAGTTCGTCGGCAATCGGGTGCTTCGCGAGGATGCGCCGGCGACGCCAGGCGCTCAGTGACCACATCGGGTCAGTGCGATTGCACTTTGGTGCTGCCGAAACGGCTGCGCACCACACCGATGATCATCGGCACCAGCGACAGCAGAATGATTGCCACCACCAGCAGCGACAGGTTTTTCTTGATGAACGGCACGTTGCCGAAGAAGTAACCCAAGGTCACCAGCCCGCCCACCCAAAGAATGGTGCCGAGCACGCTGAAGCCGAAGAAGCGCGGATAAGGCATGCGCGCCACGCCGGCCACGAACGGCGCGAAGGTACGGATGATCGGCAGGAAGCGCGCCAGGGTCACGGTCTTGCCGCCGTGCTTGTCATAGAAATCGTGGGTTTTTTGCAGGTAGTCGCGACGGAAGATTTTCGAGTTGGGATTGCTGAACAGTTTTTCCCCGGCCGTTCGTCCGATCACGTAGTTGGTGCTGTCGCCCATGATCGCCGCCAGCATCAGCAGACCGCCGAGCAGTACCGGATCCATGCCACCACCCGCCGCCACGGCACCGGCGATGAACAGCAACGAGTCGCCCGGCAGGAACGGCATCACCACCAAACCGGTTTCACAGAAGATCACCAGAAACAGGATGGCGTAGATCCATGGCCCATAGTTGTTCACCAGCAAATCGAGATACACATCGAGATGCAGGATAAGGTCGAGCGGGTTGAAATCCATGGGGGCACCTGTATGACGGCCGGACTCGGCGGGCCTGTGCGGATGACTTCGTGTAAGCCTACAGCGGAATGTAGTTTTTCTTACAAGCCGGAAAGATCGGGATTATACGGTCTGAGTGATGAAAGGCGCGCCGGTTTTGTAGCGGGGAATGTCGGGGTGTGAGCAATTGTCAGGGTGCATTCGCAGCGAAGGAGCTTTTTGTGGTGAGGGAGCTTGCTCCCGCTGAGTGCGCAGCGCTCCCTTACACCTGCCGCTGTAAATCTGAGGAATCGAGTTGCCTGGATAGGGCTGCTTCGCGGCCCAGCGGGAGCAAGCGCCCTCGCCACAAGCGCGCCCCTATCCAGAAGAGATCAGAGCTCGTCGCTGATCGGCAACACGTAGTTCTTGAACTCGGTGTCTTCCTTGAATCCGATCGATTCGTAGGTTTTCTGCGCAACTTCGTTGTCGGCGCTGGTGGAGACGCGCATGCGCACGGCCTGGGTTTCCTTGGCCATTTTCTTTGCGGTGCGGATCAGGTTGTCGGCGACGAGTTGGCGGCGGGCGTCCTCGGCGACATAGATGTCGTTGAGGATCCACACGCGTTTGAGCGACAGGGAAGAAAAGCTCGGATAGAGCTGGCAGAAGCCCATCAGCTTCTTGTCGTCGTCATCGGCCAGGGCCAGATAGATCACCGATTCCTTGCGGCGCAGGCGTTTTTCAAGAAACGCGCGGGAAGAATCCGGGTAGGGCAGGGAGCCGTAGAACTCGCGATATTTCACAAACAACGGAGTCAACAAATCCAGATGTTCGAGGGTCGCTTGAATAATCCGCATGATAGGTCTCGTCTTCAAGTGGCTGTCTTCAACTGCTCTGACGGCAAGGTGAAACCCTGGCGGCCGTGCGTCGATCCTGCCTGAAACCAGCGCAGAAAGGCAATGCGGAAACGGTTCAGGCTGAGGGCGGATCAAGCAGGAAATTTCGTTTCATGTCTGCGCCTGCCTCCGACTCGAGTGTGTGAAGTTGTGCTTCGTCCTTCAAATTGACGCCCGACAACTGCCGTCGACAGGCTTCGCGCATCAGGTACAGCAAGCGATGCGCCGCCATGCCGTAGCTCAAACCCTCCAGCCGTACGTTGGAAATGCAGTTGCGATACGCATCGGTCAACCCAACCTTCGGCGCGTAGGTGAAATACAGGCCCAGGCTGTCCGGCGAGCTGAGGCCCGGGCGCTCGCCGATCAGCATGACCACCATTTTTGCGCCGAGCAATTGGCCGATTTCGTCGCCAATGGCGACTCGGCCCTGTTCGACCAGCACCACTGGCGCCACCGACCAACCGTCGCCGCTCATCTGTTCTTGCAGACGCGTGAGAAACGGCAGCGTGTGGCGATGCACCGCCAGCGCGGACAATCCATCGGCGACAACGATCGCCAGATCGACTCCTCCCGGATGGGCCGCCGCGTAATCGCGCAAGGCTTGCGCCGATTCATCGCTGAGTTTGCGCCCCAGATCCGGGCGTTGCAGGTAGCTGTTGCGATCCGGCGCGGCGCTGTGCAAAAGCAGACTTTCGTTTCCGCCCTCACTGAGCTGCGTGCCGAGCGTTGCATGATCAAAAGGCAAATGCACTGCATCGCGGGCCTGCGCATGGGCAAACTGGAAATCCAGCTGGGCGCGGGTCGGCAGGCTGGTGCCGGTGCGGCCCAGGGCGATTCGCGCCGGCGTCAGGCGGCGCAACTCGAGCCAGGGGTTTTGCGGGTCGACGGGTGGTTTTTCCATATGACTCATCCCAGGTGCGCCAGCGCGTGGCGGAAGGCCGGCGGCAGGTTGTTACCGAAGCGGACCTTGCCGTCCGCCTGGGTGAAGATGCCCATGTTGGCCAGCCATTGTTCGAACTCCGGGGCCGGTTTCAGGCCCAGGGTCTGGCGAGCGTAGAGGGCGTCGTGGAACGAGGTGGTCTGGTAGTTGAGCATGATGTCGTCAGAGCCCGGGATGCCCATGATGAAGTTGATCCCGGCGACGCCCAGCAGAGTCAGCAGGGTGTCCATGTCGTCCTGATCAGCTTCGGCGTGGTTGGTGTAACAGATGTCGCAGCCCATCGGCACGCCGAGCAATTTGCCGCAGAAGTGATCCTCGAGGCCGGCGCGGATGATCTGTTTGCCGTTGTAGAGGTATTCGGGGCCGATAAATCCTACGACGGTGTTCACCAAAAACGGCTTGAAATGTCGCGCCACGGCGTAGGCTCTTGTCTCGCAAGTCTGTTGATCGACCCCGTGGTGGGCATTGGCTGACAGCGCGCTGCCCTGACCGGTCTCGAAATACATCAGGTTTTGCCCGAGCGTGCCGCGATTCAGGCTCAACCCGGCGTCGTAACCTTCCTGCAGCACATTAAGGTTGATGCCGAAACTGGCATTGGCCGCCTCGGTGCCGGCAATCGACTGGAACACCAGATCCAGTGGCACGCCACGGTTGATCGCCTCGATGGACGTGGTGACGTGGGTCAGTACGCAGGCCTGTGTCGGAATGTCGTAGCGCTGGATGATCGCGTCGAGCATCTCCAGCATTGCGCAGATCGAGGCGATGCTGTCGGTGGCCGGGTTGATCCCGATCATCGCGTCACCGTTGCCGTACAGCAGGCCGTCGAGAATGCTTGCGGCGATCCCGGACGGTTCATCTGTCGGGTGGTTCGGTTGCAGGCGGGTCGACAGGCGACCGCGTAGACCCAACGTGCCGCGAAATTTCGTCACCACGCGTATCTTCTGCGCCACCAGCACCAGGTCCTGCACGCGCATGATCTTTGATACGGCGGCGACCATTTCCGGGGTCAGGCCGGGGGCGAGTGCGCGCAGGCTGGTTTCATCGGCGGCATCGCTGAGCAGCCAGTCGCGCAAACCACCGACGGTGAGGTGGCTGACAACTGCGAAGGCTTGTTGGTCGTGGGTGTCGATGATCAGCCGGGTGACTTCATCGGCTTCGTAGGGGATCAGCGCTTCCTGAAGGAAATGCGTGAGCGGGATGTCAGCCAGCGCCATTTGCGCGGCCACCCGTTCGCCATCGTTCAGTGCGGCGATCTCGGCGAGAAAATCCCCCGAGCGTGCCGGACTGGCCTTGGCCATGACATCTTTGAGGCTGTCGAAGCGGTAGGTCTGCGCGCCGACCGTATGAGCAAAACTGGCCATTCAGCGTTCTCCGTGACGGCGCAGAGCCAGTCTGCGCCGTGGTTTTCGGCAAAATCAGTGCAGGGCTTCTTCAGCTTTCTGAATCGCCGCGAATTCCTCTTCCGGCGTGCCCGCTACCAAGTGATGCCGACTGTAGAAAGCAAAGTAAGCAATTAACACTCCATAGATGATGGCGGCGCCGATGACCACCCGTGGATCGACGAGGAAGCCCGCCACCACGGCGATGCAGGCCAGCACCAGCGCCACGCCCGAGGTGAAAATGCCACCCGGCGTGCGATACGGCCGGTCCATTTTGGGGCGGCGGATGCGCAAGGTGATGTGCGCGGCCATCATCAGCACATAGGAAATGGTAGCGCCGAAGACGGCCACCAGAATCAGCAAGTCGCCTTGGCCGGTCAATGACAGACCGAAACCGATGATGCCCGGAATCACCAGTGCCAGCACCGGAGCCTTGCTTTTATTGGTTTCGGACAATTTGCGTGGCAGGTAACCGGCGCGGGACAGGGCGAAAATCTGCCGCGAATAGGCGTAGATGATCGAGAAGAAACTGGCGATCAGCCCGGCCAGCCCGACGAGGTTGACGAAGCTGCCCATCCAGGTCGAACCGCCATAGGCTTTGCTCAGCGCTTCAACCAGCGGGTTGCCGGAGGTCAGCAACGAGTTCGCGCCCGCGCCTCCGGGGCCGACAATCAGAATCAGCAGCGCAAACATCAGCAGCACCAGCATCGCGCCGATCAGACCGCGTGGCAGGTCGCGCTTGGGATTCTTGGTTTCTTCGGCGGCCAGCGGCACGCCCTCGACCGCGAGGAAAAACCAGATCGCATAGGGAATCGCCGCCCACACGCCGACGTAACCGAACGGCAGAAACGGGCTGGCGCCGACAGCGGCGGTGACTGGAATGTCGAGCAAGTTGGCGACGTCAAAGTGCGGCACCATCGCAACCAGAAACACGCCGAGCGCCAGGGCGGCAACGGCGGTGATCACGAACATCAGCTTGAGCGCTTCGCCGACCCCGAAAATGTGGATGGCGATGAAGATGATGTAGAACGCCAGATAGATCATCCAGCCGCCGATGCCGAACAGGGACTGGCAATAAGCGCCGATGAACACCGCAATCGCGGCGGGGGCGATGGCGTACTCGATAAGGATTGCCGTGCCGGTGAGAAAACCGCCCCACGGCCCGAATGCGCTGCGGGCAAAACCGTAACCACCGCCTGCGGTGGGAATCATCGAGGACAGTTCCGCCAGCGAGAAACACATGCACAGGTACATGGTGGCCATCAGTAGCGTCGCGAGGAACATCCCGCCCCATCCGCCCTGAGCCAGACCGAAGTTCCAGCCGGCGTAGTCGCCGGAAATCACATAAGCGACGCCGAGCCCCACCAGCAGGACCCAGCCGGCGGCGCCTTTTTTCAGTTCGCGTTGTTGGAAATAGTCGGAGCCGACCTTTTCGAAGTCGACGGAGGAGCCGGTCGCCGGAGCGCCAGCCGGGGATTCGCTTGGCATAGGGTTCACCTTTCTTATTGTTTTATAGGCCCGGCGACAGCCAGGCCATTGGGTTGAATGGCACAACGCTTTCGCGAGCAGGCTCGCTCCCACAGGGAATTGCGTACGAACATGAATCACCTGTGGGAGCGAGCCTGCTCGCGAAGACAATCCAGAGGGCGAAGCAGGAACACCTGCCTCACCCCGTCTGGATCAGAAGAACCCCAGCGGATTGATGTCGTAGCTCACCAGCAGGTTTTTGGTCTGCTGATAGTGATCGAGCATCATCTTGTGGGTTTCGCGCCCCACGCCGGACTTCTTGTAACCACCGAACGCGGCATGCGCCGGGTACAGGTGGTAGCAGTTGGTCCACACGCGACCGGCCTTGATCGCCCGGCCCATGCGGTAGGCGCGGTTGATGTCGCGGGTCCACAGACCGGCGCCGAGGCCGAACTCGGTGTCGTTGGCGATGGCCAGGGCTTCGGCTTCATCCTTGAACGTGGTGATGCTCACCACCGGGCCGAAGATTTCTTCCTGGAACACACGCATTTTGTTGGTGCCCTTGAGCAGGGTCGGCTGGATGTAATACCCGGTCGCCAGGCTGCCCTCGAGTTTTTCCACCTTGCCACCGGTCAACAGCTCGGCGCCTTCGCCCTTGGCGATTTCCAGGTAGGACAGGATCTTGTCAAATTGCTGCTCCGACGCCTGAGCGCCGACCATGGTGTCGGTGTCCAGCGGATCGCCACGCTTGATCTGGCTGACCTTCTTCATCACTGCCTGCATGAATTCGTCGTAGATCGATTCCTGCACCAGCGCGCGGGAAGGGCAGGTGCACACTTCGCCCTGGTTGAAGAACGCCAGCACCAGGCCCTCGGCGGCTTTTTCGATGAAGCTCGGCTCGGCCTGCATGATGTCTTCGAAGAAGATGTTCGGCGACTTGCCGCCCAGCTCTACCGTGGACGGAATGATGTTTTCCGCCGCGCATTTCATGATGTGCGAGCCGACGGGCGTCGAGCCGGTGAACGCGATTTTGGCGATGCGCTTGCTGGTCGCCAAGGCTTCGCCGGCTTCTTTGCCAAAGCCTTGCACGACGTTAAGCACGCCCGGTGGCAGCAGGTCGCCGATCAGCTCCATCAGCACGCAAATGCCCAGCGGCGTCTGCTCGGCAGGCTTGAGCACCACGCAGTTACCAGCGGCCAGCGCTGGCGCGAGTTTCCACGCGGCCATCAGCAGCGGGAAGTTCCACGGGATGATCTGCCCGACCACGCCCAACGGCTCATGAATGTGATAGGCCACGGTGTTGCCATCGATCTCTGCGGCGCTGCCTTCCTGGGCACGCAGGCAACCGGCGAAATAGCGGAAGTGGTCAGCGGCCAGCGGGATGTCGGCGTTGAGGGTTTCGCGGATGGCTTTGCCGTTGTCCCAGGTTTCGGTGATCGCCAGCAGTTCGAGATTCTCTTCGATGCGATCGGCGATTTTCAGCAGAATCAAAGAACGCGCCTGCACTGAGGTGGAGCCCCAGGCATCAGCGGCGGCGTGGGCGGCGTCCAGTGCCTTGTCGATGTCTTCGGCGGTGGAGCGCGGGAATTCGGCGATGGGCTGGCCATTCACTGGCGAGGTATTGGTGAAGTACTGACCTTTGACAGGCGCGACGAACTCGCCGCCGATGTAGTTACCGTACTTGCTCTTGAACGAGACCTTGGCGCCTTCAGTACCGGGGTGAGCGTAACGCATGATGATGTTCTCCTTGGCTTTGTACTTATTAGAGAAACGCGCAAGTGCGCTTGCTATAAGCGTAGAGCAAGGGCCGGGCCACTGCCGTGCAGGTCAGGTAAATCAAGGGATTGGCAGGCTCTCGTCGGACGAATGGATTGGCGCTGTGACGGTTTCGGTACAGCTTGAGTGACAATTTGTACCGCTTCCGGCACAGCGTGTGACCGACCGGTCTTGCCAGCATTGCAATGACTCGGTGGCTGGAGGATGCTGGGCGCAAAATCGCACTGTCACCGACGATGAACTTTGGCGAGCGCTTCGCACTCGAGCGGGAGCAAGCTCCCTCGCCACAAGGTGGTGCCTACCCCGAAAGCCGGGGTATGGCTTTCGGGGAGAACAATAAGAAATGCACGACAACCATTTGAGTCGCCATGCCCGCCAGGTACTCACCGTCACCCAGGGCAAACCGCACTTGCACGGCCCCGGTGCCGATCCGTCGATTGCCCGCTCCTGGCTGCGTTGTCTTGAGGACTATCACCTTGACCCGGCCCTGAGCGTAGCGCCCACGGTGCTTGAGCAGGGGCGCGTGCTTGAAAGCCGCGAGCGTCTGCAACAGGTGCTACAGATTGCCGGCACTGAGATGAGCAGCCTGCATCAGCAACTGTCCGGCGCCGGCCACGCCGTGCTGCTGACCGATGCGCGCGGGGTGATCCTCAACTGCGTCACTGCACCCGCCGAGCGCAAAATTTTCGAGCGCGCCGGGCTTTGGCTCGGCGCGGACTGGAGCGAGGCCTGCGAAGGCACCAACGGCATCGGCACTTGCCTGGTCGAGCGTCAGGCGCTGACCATCCATCAGGACGAACACTTTCGCGGCCGTCACACCGGGCTGACCTGCTCGGCGAGCCCGGTGTTCGACCCGCACGGCGAACTGCTGGCGGTGCTCGACGTGTCTTCGGCACGCCCGGACGTCTCGCGTCAGAGCCAGTTTCACACCATGGCGCTGGTCAATCTGTCGGCGAAGATGATCGAGAGTTGCTACTTTCTGCGCTGCTTCGACAACCAATGGTTGCTGCGTTTTCATTTGCAGGCCGAGTCCGTCGGCTTGTTCAGCGAGGGACTTCTGGCCTTCGACGGTGAGGGGCGGATCAGCGCGGCCAACCAGAGTGCGCTGAATCTGCTGGGGCATATTCGCGGTGGCTTGCTCGGCAAACCGGTCGAGGCGTTTTTCGATCTTTCGCTGGATGACTTGCTTGGCCGCGCGAGTGCCAACGCCAGCGCCAGTTGGCCGCTGCGCACCCGTGATGGACGGCTTTTATTTGCGATGTTGCGGGGCGAGTCACGCAAGCCGACGCCGGTTATCCCTACGCCAGTGGCGGCGCCTGCTCCGCACCTGTCTGGCATTTGCCTGGGTGACGAAGCGTTGCAGATGGAATTTCGCAAGTCCTTGCGCGTATTCGAGCGCGACGTGCCGCTGCTGATCAACGGCGAAACCGGATCCGGAAAAGAAGCCTTTGCCAAAGCCGTGCATCAGGCCAGCCAGCGTGCGAGCAAAGCCTTTGTTGCCCTCAACTGCGCGGCCATTCCGGAAAGCCTGATCGAGAGCGAACTCTTCGGCTATCGCGGCGGCAGCTTCACTGGCGCGCGCAAGGACGGCATGCGCGGCAAGTTGCAACAGGCCGATGGCGGCACCTTGTTCCTGGACGAAATCGGCGACATGCCACTGGCCTTGCAGACCCGTTTATTGCGCGTGCTCGAAGACCGCCAGGTCGTGCCGATCGGCGGCGAGCCGGAAGCGGTCAACGTGCGGATCATCAGCGCGACGCACCGCAATCTGCTGGAACGGGTCGCGCAGGGCAGCTTTCGCGAGGATCTCTATTACCGCTTGAACGGACTCGAAGTCGCCTTGCCGCCCTTGCGCGAGCGCAGTGACAAATCGCAGTTGCTGGATTTTTTGCTCGCCGAAGAAGCAGGTGGCGAGACAATCCTGATCGACGAGCCGGCGCGTGAGGCATTGCTGGCTTTCGACTGGCCGGGGAATGTGCGGCAGTTGCGCAATGTGCTACGCACGCTCGCAGCGTTGTGCGATGGCGGACGCATCGGAGTGGAGAATTTGCCGGTGATGATTCGGCAGGGGCGGCCGGCGGTTGTGGCGCAAGAGTCTTGCGCACAGCCACTGGACGATGCCGAAAGGCTGGCGCTGCTCAATGCACTGGAACAGGCACGCTGGCACATGACGCACACGGCTGAGCAACTGGGTGTCAGCCGCAATACGCTGTATAGAAAACTGCGCAAACATGGCATCGCCCGCTCTGCCTGATTTCCACAAGGTGCAGGCAGACAAAGCTAAAGAGTGCGATTTCCCCCTCCCTACGCTAACCTGCGGCCATGTTTTACGAGGTCGACTATGCACATTCATATTCTGGGTATCTGCGGGACTTTCATGGGCTCGATGGCAGTGCTGGCCAAAGAGCTGGGCCATCACGTCACTGGCTCCGACGCCAATGTCTATCCGCCGATGAGCACGCAACTTGAAGCCCAAGGGATTCAACTGACGCAGGGCTATGACCCGGCACAGCTCGATCCGGCACCGGATCTGGTGGTGATCGGCAACGCCATGTCCCGTGGCAACCCGGCCGTGGAATACGTGCTGAACAAAGGCCTGCCTTACGTTTCCGGCCCGCAATGGCTGGCCGACCATGTCCTGCAAGGGCGTTGGGTGCTGGCGGTGGCCGGCACGCACGGTAAAACCACCACCAGCAGCATGCTCGCCTGGATTCTGGAACATGCCGGCATGAGCCCGGGTTTCCTGATCGGCGGTGTGCCGCAGAATTTTTCGGTGTCGGCACGCTTGGGCGGCACGCCGTTCTTCGTGATCGAGGCGGATGAATACGACAGCGCCTTCTTCGACAAGCGTTCGAAATTCGTCCACTACCGCCCGCGCACCGCGATCCTCAATAACCTTGAGTTCGACCATGCGGACATCTTTGCGGACCTGCCGGCGATCGAGCGGCAATTCCACCACTTGGTGCGCACCATCCCGAGTGAAGGCCTGGTCATCCATCCGACCACCGAACCCGCACTGCAGCGCGTCATCGAAATGGGGTGCTGGACTCCGGTGCAAACCACCGGCGCCGGCGGTCAGTGGCAGGTCAAGTTGCTCAGTGAAGACGGCTCGGCTTTTGAAGTGATGTTCGAAGGCGTATCGCAGGGCACCGTCGAGTGGGAATTGACCGGTCAGCACAACGTCGCCAATGCCTTGGCTGCGCTGGCGGCGGCGCGTCATGTCGGTGTCGTGCCGTCGATGGGCATTGCCGGTCTGAGCGCGTTCAAAAACGTCAAACGCCGGATGGAGAAAGTCGCCGAAATACGCGGCATCACCATTTATGACGACTTCGCCCACCACCCGACCGCGATCGCCACCACTCTCGACGGTTTGCGCAAACGTATCGGCGATGCGCCACTGATCGCGATCATCGAGCCGCGCTCAAATTCGATGAAGCTCGGCGCGCACCGTGACGGTTTGCCGGACAGCGTGGTCGATGCCGATCAGGTGATCTGGTACGCGCCTGCCAATCTCGGCTGGGACTTGGGCGCAACCGCTGCGTTGTGCACCGTGCCGTCGATTGTCAGCGACTCGCTGGAAGGCATCATCGAGCGCGTGAAGAGCCAGGCGCAGCCCGGCACTCACGTGGTGATCATGAGCAACGGCGGCTTCGGCGGCCTGCATGGCAAACTCGCCGAGGCCCTGCAATGAACAACGGCCCCGAACGCATCACCCTGGCGATGACCGGCGCGTCCGGCGCGCAGTATGGCTTGCGCCTGCTCGACTGCCTGGTGCGCGAAGATCGCGAAGTGCACTTTCTGATCTCCAAGGCTGCGCAACTGGTGATGGCCACCGAAACCGACGTCACGCTGCCGCCCAAGCCGCAGACGATGCAGGCGTTCCTCACCGAATATACCGGAGCTGCCGCCGGGCAGATTCGTGTGTACGGCAAGGAAGACTGGATGTCGCCGGTGGCTTCGGGCTCCGGCGCGCCGGCGGCGATGGTGGTGGTGCCTTGCTCCACCGGCACGCTGTCGGCGATTGCCACCGGTGCCTGCAACAACCTGATCGAGCGCGCGGCGGATGTGACCCTCAAAGAGCGGCGCCAGTTGATTCTGGTGCCGCGCGAGGCGCCGTATTCGAGCATTCATCTGGAGCACATGCTCAAGCTGTCGAACATGGGCGTGACCATCCTGCCGGCCTCGCCGGGTTTCTATCACCAGCCACAGACCATCGACGATCTGATCGATTTCGTTGTGGCGCGGATTCTCAACCTGCTGGGCATTCCTCAGGACATGTTGCCGCGTTGGGGTGAGCATCATTTGAGCAGCGATGAATAAGCTGCTGGTCATTGTGCTGGCCCTGCAATTGGGCGGGTGCGCCACCGCGCGTACGCTGGATGCGGCGAAGCCGGGCGCACCGGTGGTCTATTCCGGGACGCGGCTGGATCTGTACGCGTTGAATGGCGGGTGCTGTGCAATGGACCGGTTCGGTGCCGAGGCGCCGAGCTATCCCGGTGTGGACCTGCCGGCCAGTGCGTTGCTCGATACGTTGTTGCTGCCGTTGTCGTTGCTCACGGTCATCGGCGTAGGTTTCCAGGCAACCGGCGGGTTGTAGTGAGCAACATAGCACCTGTGGCGAGGGAGCTTGCTCCCGCTCGGCTGCGCAGCAGTCGCAACTGCTGCGTAGGCGATTCACCTGAAAAAAACTGGTTGAATGGCTTCTGGACTGCTTCGCAGCCCAGCGGGAGCAAGCTCCCTCGCCACAGTTATTTGCCGAGCTTGCGCAGGTCGTCCGATTCGATCACCCGAACCCCATCCTGTTCCTCCAGCGCCAAGCGCCACATCGCGCGCGCCAATTGGCAGGCTTCGATGCCCCGGTATTTTCCCGGAATAAGCTTCGATAACGGTCCGGCCAATTGCTCGGCCAGGCGCGGCTCGGTGCGCTCGCCCAGCAACAGCGATGGCCGGCAAATGGTCAGTTGCGGCCAGTCCTGGGCGCGCAGGGCCTGTTCCATTTCGCCTTTGACCCGGTTGTAGAACACCGACGATTTCGGATCGGCGCCAATCGCGCTGATCACGATCAGGTGCCGTGCGCCCATCTCGCGCGCGCGTTTGGCAAATGCCACGACCATGTCCAGATCCACCGCCCGAAAGGCTTCTTCGGAGCCGGCCTGCTTGATCGTGGTGCCGAGGCAGCAATAAGCGATATCGACCCGGCCGCTGAGCTGAGGCAGAAAGGCCTGCGGATCACCGACCGGGTTTTCCAGATGCGGATGCTCGGCCAGCGGCCGACGGGAAGGGGCAAGGACACGGGTAATCGTTGGCTCGTTGAGCAAACGGTCGAGTAGGTGTTCACCGGTTAACCCGGTGGCTCCGGCAAGCAATACGTGCTGAGGCGTCAAGTACATAGTGTCTCTCCCTTGATACTGTCCAGCTTAGTTGCTCTTTGACGCGCCGTCGTTCAACGCAGCGCTTTGCAATGCTTTTCGCGCTTGCTGTTTACGCAGCAATTGCCAGTGCGACAGCACGGTTTTCGGCGCCCAGATCTGTGGTTCCGAGGCTTCGAAGCCGTCTGCCAGTTCACGTTCGGCAACCGTGGCTTTGGCCAGTTTGAAGGCTTGCTCAAGGTCGTCGGTCTGGTTCAGCGCCTGCGCGAAGAGCGCGTCGCCGAAGTAGGTGAAGTTGGCTTCTTCCGAACACCCGAACGACACCCGGTCCGCACGCGAGGCGGTCATGACCAGCGTGCGTTCGTCTTTCAGGGCCGGGATGAATCCGCCGGAATAGCACGAGGAAATCACGATGATCTTGTCGCGATGCTTCAGCGGCGCGAGCACGGCGGCGAGCTCGTCGGCCGGCAGGTCGGCCAGTTCCATGCGTGGCTGATCGAGCACCAGTTCGTGTTCGGCGGTGCCGTGGCTGGTGAGGTAAATGAACAACAGGTCTTCCGGGCCGCTGCGTTCGGCGAGGGCTTGGGCGGCGCGGCGCAGGTTTTCGCGGGTGGCCATCGGCCGGTCGCCGAGGTGGTCGCGGTGGTTGACCAGACGAATCTGGCCGAAGGCGCCGAAGCGCGTGTTGAGCATGTTGGCGACGTAGTCGGACTCGCGCAGGAATACGCTCTGCTTGCCATCGCCACCGAGGGTCAGTGTATACAGCTCGACGGCCGGGGTTGAGGCGGGGATCGCCGCCAACGCGTCGTCGAGCAACCGGCCCTGAGCGAGCAAACCGAGCTCCAGTGTGTCAGGCAGTAACTTGCCGTCGGCGTCGCGCACACGCTGGCCGTTGATCCAGGTGCCGCTGAGCACGCTGCCATCGGTCAGCACCAGGGTGCCGCGCCCGGAATAGCTGTCGTTGTCGAAGCCGCCAATGTAAAAGCTGCCATCTGAGAGGTTCAAACGGCCCTGACCGGTGAACCGCCAATCATTGAATACACCGATGTAATGGCTGCCGTCGGCGCCGATCAGCTCGCCCTTGCCGGTCAGCGCGCCTTCCTTGAACTGGCCAAGCCAGACGTCGCCGTCAGCGTTTTCGTAGCGGCCCTTGCCGTGCAATTGATTGTTCTTGAAGCCGCCGACGTAGATATCGCCGTCAGCGCTGTTGTAGGTGCCGTTGCCTTCCAGTTGACCGTTCACGAAATGGCCGCTGAACGTATTGCCGCTGGCATCGCCGCGCTGTCCTTCGCCATTGGGTTTGCCGTGGGCGAACTGGCCCTGATAGGAACTGCCGTCGTCCATCTCAAGACGGCCAAGCCCTGCGTACTGGTCAGCCTTGAACTCGCCGCGATAGGTCATGCCGTTTTCTTTCAGCGTGCCTTCGCCGTCGCGCCGGCCTTGTTTGAAACCGCCGGTGTAACTGCTGGCGCTGGTGGTCAGGCTGCCCTGGCCGTCAAACAAGCCTTGCTGGAACTGCCCGCGATAGACCTCGCCGTTGCTGCCGTGCCATTCGCCTTGCCCATGCCACTGCCCCTTGTCGAACTGCCCGGCGTACCAGCTGCCGTTGGGGTAGTCGACCCGCCCGTGGCCTTGCAGCAAGCCATCGACCAATTCACCGCGATAGCGTCCGCCGTCCGGCAGGCGCGCATCCGGCGGCAACAGCGATTCGCCGTCGCCGCAAGCGGTGAGCATCAGGGTCAGGACAAATGGTGCAAGTCGAGCGATTGAGCGCATAGCGGGATCCGGGCAATTAGCCGACCGAGTATGCCGCAGCTATGCGTCGCATATATAGAGACTTGACGCGAAACAGCGTGCGCTGCTTCGCATCCGGAACGATCAGACGAAACAGAGCGACAAAGGCTCGGCGATATAGGCCGGTTTGTCCGAGCCCTCTATCTCAAGCGTTGCGGTCGCCTTGAGCAACCACTGGCCGGGTTTTTTCTCGGTCACTTCGACCATGTCGACCTTAAGGCGGACCTTCGAATCGACCTTCACCGGCTGGATGAAACGCACGCTGTCCAGGCCATAATTGACGACCATCTTCACGCCTTCCGGCAAAACCAGGATGTCTTCCATCAGTTTCGGCATCAGCGACAACGACAGAAAACCATGGGCAATGGTGCTGCCAAAAGGCGTTTGCGCGGCTTTGACCGGATCGACATGGATGAACTGAAAATCGCCGGTGGCTTCGGCGAACAGGTTGATGCGCGCCTGATCGATGGTGAGCCAATCGGAACGTCCGAGTTCCTTGCCGACATAATCTTTGAGCTCTGCAACGGGAACATAGGGCATTGAGACTCTCCTTGGGTTCATCTGTTTTATAGTTTTTCAGGGGGCGGATTTGACCGGCCTGCGAACCACTGTAGATCATCATGGCGATTTGCTCAGGTCAACCGACCATGCTTTTGGCGAATGCCGGTCCATAGCGCCGGCATGCTTATAATGCGGGCGACTTGCGGGTTGAAAAGTAAGACGGAGATGTCAGATGTTGTTACGTGGCCTGACCATGCTGGTGCTGTTTCAGTTGCTCGGCACGGCGCTCAATCACCTGTTGCTGCCGATATTGCCGGGGCCGATCATCGGTCTGCTGCTGTTGCTGGTTTTCCTGATTGTTCGCGGTGAAGTCGGCGAGCCTTTGAACCAGGCGGCGAGTAGTCTGCTGCGTTATCTGCCGTTGCTGCTGGTGCCACCCGCGGTGGGGGTGATGGTTTACGCGACGGCCATCGCCGCCGATTTCTGGGCGATTGTCGGCGCGCTGGTGGTGTCGCTGATCCTGTCGATGGCCTTTGCCGGCGTGCTGATGCAGCGTCTGGTCAAGCGTCACGCGCCGCCGGCGGAGGAGTCCTGATGCTCTTCGACTGGCAAGGCGCGTGGGCGTCGGTGATTCACCATCCGCTGTTCGGCATCGGCATTACCCTGGGCGCGTATCAACTGGTGCTGGCGGCGTTCGAGAAAACCCGCTGGATCTTTCTGCAACCGGTGCTGGTCTCCATGTTGCTGGTGATCGGCGTGCTCGTCGGCTGCGGCCTGACGTATGCGGAATACCGCAAGAGCACCGAGATCCTCAGCATTCTGCTGGGGCCGGCAACGGTGGCGCTGGCGGTGCCGTTGTATCTGAATCTGCGACGTATTCGCCAATTGTTCTGGCCGATATTTACTACGCTGGTGATAGGCGGGGTGGTGGCGACGGGCATGGGCGTAGCGCTGGGCTGGTGGTTCGGCGCCGATCACATGATTCTGATGACCATGGCGCCGAAGTCGGTGACCTCGCCGATCGCCATGCTGGTCGCTGAGCAGATTGGCGGTGTGGCTGCACTGGCGGCCGTGTTTGTGCTGATCACCGGCGTTATCGGCGCGATCTTCGGCCCGGCATTGCTGACCCGTCTAGGAGTGCACGGCCCCGAGGCGCGCGGCATGGCGTTGGGCATGACCGCTCACGCGGTCGGCACAGCGGTGGCGATGCAGGAAAACGATGAGTGCGGCGCTTTCGCCGCGCTGGCGATGAGTCTGATGGGTGTGGCCACGGCGGTGTTCCTGCCGTTGGCGGTGTCGATGGTGGTGTAAGGAATGTCTATGAGTCTGCCGCTTTTCCCGCTCAATACGGTGCTGTTTCCTGGCTGCAATCTCGATTTGCAGATCTTCGAGGCGCGCTACCTCGACATGATTGGCCGCTGCATGAAACAGGGCGTCGGCTTCGGGGTGGTGTGCATTCTTGAAGGCAGCGAAGTCGGCGTCGCGCCAGAAGGTTTCGCCATGGTCGGTTGCGAAGCGCGAATCACCGATTTTCAGCAGCAGGACAACGGCCTGCTCGGCATTCGCGTCCAGGGCGGGCGCCGCTTCACTGTGTTGCGCACCGAAGTGCAACGCGATCAGTTGATTCTGGCCGACGTCGAGTGGCTCGACGACGAGCCCGAACAACCGTTGCAGGACGAAGATGCGGATTTGGTGGCGCTGCTCAAGGCGCTGGCCGAACACCCGATGGTCGAAGCGCTCGACATGGGCACCGAGGCTGCGGGGCAACAGTCGTTGGCCAATCAACTGGCCTACCTCTTGCCCTTCGCTGAAGAAGACAAGATCGACCTGCTGCAACTCGATGATCCGCAACAACGCCTGGATGCGATTCAGGCGTTGCTGGATGAACTGCAGGGCGAACTGTTTGCCTAGTTGCACCCTGAATTAACTTGGCGTGCTTGCCAGCATTGTTTTGGTTTGGTCGTTGTCTTATTTTCAAGTTGTTCGCAAGGTGCGGATGGATTGAATAAAAACAAGGATGAATCATGACTGTATATGAAGACGAGTGGGCGTTTTGGGATGATATCGCCGGGAAGTATATTTTGAAACATTCCGGGGTGGATCATAATATCAGTAATGTAATAGAGGCTGCTTCAGTCTATGCGGACCGGATGGTGATAGCCCGGCGTAAAAGAAAATTTGAAAAGGTGCCTGACGGAGAAGTTTTCCGCAAATCGGCTAAAGCCACGACTGTGTTAGCCACGGCCGCCGTTTGATCTCTTCCCTTTTCCGCGCTGCCCGCCGTTGCAATATATCGGCGGCGGGCTGTTTACAGGTGCCAATCTGATGACTACTACAAAAATAAACAAGAGAACATTTACTGCGCATCTCTATCTCGGTGGTCGGCCAGTGGTCCTCAACCAACAACGTCTGCAGAAGGTCCTGCTCGATCTTCGGATCACACAGGGCGAACAACTGGATGCCGAGGTCGGACTGGCAGATCAACGCATATCAAGTTCCATCACATTGGCAGGCCATGAAGACGATAAACCGCTGGTGTTGAAGTTCGTCCCTCATAATGACGTCTACTCAATCAGCCTTGTCCATGCTGGCGAGTTTGACGGTGCGCGACTATTTATTGAAGAGGAGACTCATAATCTGTTGGCCAGTACCAGTGCCGCCGTACAATACTTTTCAATAAGTACGTATGGGGCCTTGAAGGCTTCCCTCAGTGATATTGAGGCTGGTCCTGCTTATGTCGGGTTGAGCACGGAACCGAACGGTAAACCTGTGTATCCTTACAGTTACAGTGGCGTGAGCACGTTTATGAATGTAGATCCGAATAAAACAGGGCACAACGCCTTTAGAAACAAGCCTGCAAAATTCGTGATCAAGGTGGTCAAGTAGCGTACAGCCTTTGTTTGATAAAAAAGCGCCATTCAATGAATGGCGTTTTATTTGATTTGTCCTTGGTTTCGTCCTGTTCTGCCTGTTACACCGGGTTGACTGAGTGCCGGCGGGGAAGCAAATCCCGCTGGCACTTTGTCAAGGCCGGCAAAACATGGTCAGGTTTTCTCGATGGGAAGTGTCAGGTCTTCGGGGTTGATCTTCACCTGCGCATCGGTGCTCACGCTCCAATCGTTACTCGTCGGATTGTAGATCACCGTGCCAGCGGTACCGGAGTTGTGACTGATATGGTTTACGTAAATAAGTACAGCCAGCTCGTTGCGCTGTTTGTGTTGGGCAATGTCGGCCAGCATTGCTGCGACGCTGGCATAGCCCCGGGCGTCGATGACATACAGCTGCAACACTTCAAACAGCAGTGAGACCTCATAGATGTTTCCGGCTGACGTCACCACGCTGACGCATTCCACTGGCGTGTCATCCTCGATAAGCGGCAGTTCGACCGTCACGCTGGCAATTCGCAGGCGATCGGCGTCCAGTTGGATGTCGTCGCGTGTGACGGTCTCGGTCATCGTCTCGGTGTACAGATTCCAGGTTGATGCGTTGCCTGTTTTGGCCGCCGCCACTGGCGTGGCCAGGCGCACGATGCAATTGCTCGACAGGTAGACATCGTAAGTCGCACTCTCGCCTTCAAGCAGATAGATACCGGTGTGCGTCCGTGACTCAATGACCACTTTGCTCGCGTGCGCAGTCAACGTCGGTTTCTCACTCACCAGGGGCCGGGTAAACAAGTAGCTTCCATTGCGTCGTTTCAGCCAGCTGCGGGTGCTGATCCGCCGTGTACCGGGATGTCCGGCGTCGTGTCTGTAGTCCAGATTTGGCACTTGCAGGCGGTACGAAACTTCATCCTGCAGGATCAGCGTGATGTCTTGCGCCACGAACGGGGTGGTGACTTTCAGACTGTTACGGCCACTGTAGCCTGTGGCCTGCGCGATGGTCTGAATGGCCCCCTTGAACATAACCGCTTGGGACGGCAGCAGGATCGTCAGGCAAATATTCTTGTAGATCAGGTGCGTATTGCCCGAGACGCCTGCACGTACTTCAACGTCATAGCTGGCCACCGCGTCGATAATTTCGCTGTCCTTGAAGTCCAGAAACACGGTGCGGGACGTGGCAGTGACATCGCGTGTGGTCATGAATTCGACCCTGCGCGCGCTGCGTGCAACGAAATGCCGATGCAACGCCTGACTGTCGATTGTCACGCTGCCGTCATTGACGATCGCCGGAGCAGGTGCCGGTTGACCATTGACGGTCACGGCGACCTCAATGTCCTGATCCCAGACTTCACCTGGCTTATTGGGTAGCAGGGCCAGCATTTCAAACCCGTCCTGGGTCCGAAACAGCCATTGGGTGTTTGTTTTCAGCTGGCGCTGGCCATCGACCATTTCGTAGACATGTTCGAGGAACAATTCATGGTCAGGGTCGCGGCCGTCCTCGCCGCGCAGCGAGGTGACCACCAGCGATGTGCCGATGATCTGCCAGCGCTGGATGACAGCCCTTGGCCAGTCAAACTCGACCACGCTTGAGTGTTCACCTTCTTCGATAATCGTCGTGTGGGTATTGGTCCGGGAGATGAAGTAGCGATCGTCGCCAACGCCGCCCTCCACATGGCATCCGGCGCCGAAGATCGCGATGGTGTCGTTGCCGCCTCCGGCGCTGATGCGGTCGTCACCATTGGCGAAAATTTTGTTGGCCTCGGCTGAGCCGGTGACACGGCTGCTGCCCTTGCGCAAAGTCGAGGCGTTTTCAAACGAGGTCAGGTGCGCAACTTCGATGCCTTGAGCGGCCGGATCGAGGGTTCGCAATGCAATTTTTCCGGACTGCAAATCGATGTCATGGCCGACATGGCGAGTGTCGGTCTCCGGGCGACGGCCTTCAAAGGCCACGGTGTCGGTGCCGGCGCCGCCATCCAGGACGTTGATGTGCGCCGGTTTGGCCGAGCGATCCAGTTCCAGGGCGGTGACTTCGTGGTAAAAAGCATCGTTATGGTCGCCGCCGGTCAGCGCTTTGTGGCCGTCGCGATAGGTGAACAAATTAGGCTGTGCCTTGACCCCGATGACGTGGTCATCCCCGCCGCCAAGGCGCCAGAAAACCCCTTTGCCCTCGCCGGCGCTACCGCTGACCGTGCCTTTGAGATGCGCTGGCAGCCCTTCGCTTGCATCGAGCACATCGTCTGCGTCGACGATGACTGCCTGACGGTCGAGCTTGAACGGCTTCTCTCCTGCGCTTTCGTCCCACTGATAGCGCCACAGTTTCACGGACTGCAATTGCGTGTCAAAGGCGCCGTTGACCACGTGTTCAATGGAGTTTTTGTAGGCGCCTTCAAGCATTTCTCTGGCCGTCAGCTCCAGCCGTTTTTCGTGATCGCGATAACCTTTGGAGAGCTTGAAGCGATCCATCACTTGCTCGTCGAGCTCCTGGGCGGTAAAGGCGAACCAGCCCGAACGCAGTCGTTCAAGTGCAGTCAGCTCGATGTAATCGTCGATGTCATCAACGACGCGGGCGGCCTGATAAATCATCGAGCCGGCGATCAGCACTGCCGCTGCGGCGAGGCCGACAGGTCCGGCAACACTGCCGAAGCCAGCCAGTGCCGCGACGCCGAGCACGAGGCTGATGCCGGCGCCCGCTACGCTCAGAGCGCCGCTGACGTAATGATCCTGAGCCACTTTGCCTGACGAGGCAGCGGCAGCGTTGAACGATTTGACCGCGTCGATAACGTCGAATGGCAGGGTGATCGCGCTGGCGAACAGCCCGGCTCCCCGGCTCATGTATTTGCCCGTCGAGGTCAGTGGAAAAGTCTTGAAGAGGTGGCCACCCTGGGTGAGCATCGCCTGCCCGGTCCTGGTCAGGCCCTGCTCGATGATCAACGAACCCAGTTCGGCGGCAATGGATCCGCCCTGAAACACCGCTTCCAGCTTCGCGCCTTTCTTGATGGCATCGATCATGCCCACGTAACCGCTGTAGATGCCGAAGGCTTGCAGCCCGACCCCGGCGCCACTCATCAAATAGCTTTTGTGCTTGTTGACCCAGCTCGGTGCGTTCTCGAAAGAATCGACGCGATGGATATCCAGCTTCTGCGCGGCTTTGCCCAGTTTGTTGAGACGGTCGATGGGGCTGCCGGCATCGATCGGCTTGTCGCTGACGAACAGCGGCCCGGCATCCACGGAGCGCTTGCAGACGATTTCATAGAACAGCATGGCCGCCACGGCGCTGTCCGGGACATCGACGGACTGCAGGCGCGACTCCACTTTCGTCGATTCGAAACTCAGCCCATCCAGGAAAGCCTGGTTCGGGATTTTCGTGTTGGTATCCGCCGGGCTTATGGGCTGACCGTTCACCCTTGCGCCCAATGCCTGCAGCGCGACGCGAGTGGCCATGACTTCGCCAATGCGCAACGGGCCAAAGCGCTTGTCGAGCGATTTCAAGGTCTGCCGGTCGGAGGCGTCAATCCCGCTGGGCAAGGCTGGCGCAGCCACCTGATCGAGCCTGCCCGCCGACGGCGCGTGAGCATTGGCGGAAGTTTCGATGGGTGTAACCTGAATCGGGCCTGCGACGGCAATGTGCGAGGACGGTGTGATGAGTGTTGCCACGTCTTAATCCTTTAAGAGTGTGTAAGAAAAAGCCGGTTTTCTATCCGGAATTCTTTGTTAGACCTGCGTGTTTCAGGGCCAGACGATGTCATGCGCGAACTCGTCCTTGTTACCCGAGAGTCCGAGGATAGGCCGGGCCGCCGCCTCAACCTTGTCGATCAGTTGGTCGTATTCGATTTTGTTGGCCTTGCCGGCATGGGTGGCCGCTTCGATGCGTTCAGCATTGGCCCCCGCCATTTCCTTGATGTCCGACACTCTGGCGCCTTTGGTCAGGGCGCTGTTCAGCAGCCAGATGCGGTCGGCAGGGAGTCCACTGCGGGTGACTGAGACAAGCCCCTCGAAGTCATCGTCGGGGAACCAGGTCGGCGGAGTGTGCTGCGCCGCGGCGTTGAACATCACGTTTTCTTCGCGAGGGACGACTTCCAGGTTGCGGGTGTCCAGGGCGTACATGAACATTTCAGTCTGTTGCGTGCGTATGGATTCATAACCGCGCTCTTTGTCCCACGCCACGGGGCTTTGCGGCTCGGACCATTCAGAGGACGAAGTGCTCGACGAATCGCTGGTGTCGCTGGCGCCACTGTCCGAGTCGCTGTCACCCGCGTCGCGTCCCGGATGTTTATGGGTCTGGCTGTTGAAACGCAGGTATTCGGGATCGGGTGAGCGTGCGTACATCTGGCCTTCATTGAGGCTGAAGGTTGCGCTGAGGGGCTTGTGCGTGGTCGCGCCTGGTTCGTGGTGGTAGCGGGGCAGCATGGCACCGTCGTTTGCCAGTTCGAACGGTGTGCGCTCGTCACCGCGAAACAGTGCGGGAACATCGGTGCGGTACAGGCAATTGTTCTTGTTGCGCAAATAACCAAGCCTTTTCAACAGCGCTTCGCGGACTTCAGGGGTCAGGCTGTTCTCGGCGTAGTACCAGTCGTGACGAGCATTGCGCTTGAGGTTGAGCTGCTCGATCGCGTCGCTGGCGAACTGTTCGAGGCGATGCGGATTGTCAACGTCTTCGAGCAGGCGCTTGTGTGCTTGCGTCCATGCCGGGATCGCCAGGTCGTTCTGCATGTCCTGTTGCAGGCGCGTCAGTTGGCTGGGCAGCAGGTTGCAGGATTGCAGAAAAGTCTCGCGCTCCTTCAAGGTCATGGTCGGGTGCAGCCAACGCAAGGAGTCACGCAGCAGGTCAGTGACCGGGTTTCCCGTGCTCATCGGTTCGGCCCATCGCGGTGGTTTGCCGGTGGTTTGGGCTTCTATACGAAAGCGCGTGATGTCCTGCCCCTGTAAACCATACAACTGCCAGATTTGATGGTCGGTCCATTGCTTGAGGTGGGTGGGTTGTGCGTCGAATCCGCCCACAGGGGGCTCGACCCGCATCAGATTGCCGTAGGCGTCTCTGAAAGCATATTGCGTGTCGGCATCGTTCGATCCGGCAGATGGCTTCATTTCGTAGTAGCCCTGAATATCCGGCGAGCGCCACGAAGCGCTGTAACGGCTTTGATCGATGGGCATGTCCACCGGGCTCGGGCGTGAACGCTTGGCGGCGGGAGCGCCGCCGGGCTGTTCGCTTGCGGTCAGGACGGGGCGTTTTGGCGCCGGTCGCTCGGTCAGGCGCCAGGTCGGGCTGTCCGCATTTCTATACAGGCGCGGGCCGGAGGGGACACGCTCGGTCAACCGTTTGCTGCGCCAGGCGCCGGACTCATCCTGGCCGACGTGGGTGGTTTTCAAGGCGCTTGCAAATTCGACGTCGACAAACCGTCTGCCCACAATCCAGCGGAACCCGTCAGCGTCCGCCGGCTTCATGCCGCGCAAAAACGCGTCTGACATCCAGTAGTCATTCGCTGCAGCAGAGGGCAGCGGGTCAACGGCGCTGCGCAACGGTATCGGGAAAATTTCAACGGCGGGTGCCGGTGAATGGTCAGTGGGCATCTGCCGGCCAACAGTGCTGCCCGGTGTTGTTCCTTCGTCGAAGCCAGGCCTTGAGAGTTCGGGGTGAGTGCCGTCAAGTCGATGGGGCGGGGATGCGGGCGCGTCGGGTATATGCGAAGTTGGCACCGTCGGCTTGCGAGGTAGTTTGGGGCTCATTGATTACTCGAAAATAATAGATGAAAACATCAGGTCGGAAGTTGCAGTATTCATCCCGAGGAGAACTAAGGTGGCGATGAAACTGCAACTTGGGTAAATCAATCTAACGGGTTTTGATCTACAAGTAAGGCTCTGTTGTCCCGAATGAGGATTGATTGTGTAACGGCAGTTTTGTATTTGTTTCGAGCGGAGAATTGTCTGGTGGTTAACCAGGAAAGTTAACCAGGATGGAGTAATCAGGTATAGGCAATTAGCGCCGCTATTGTCGGAATATTCCTAAATGGCGGCGCATCATAAATAGTGCTTGTAAGCTGCTGGTTTTAGTAGGCGTAACGCAACAGCGTGTGGGGCAGGTGGCGCAGCACGAAGAACCCGAACAATGCCACCATCGACGGCAAAACCAGCCACCAGATCTTGAACGGCATCGGGTTGAGCGACGTCTGTCGCTGGCTCAGCCACAGCATGGCGGCACAGACGCAAATCGCGAGCATCGCCCCGGCCAGGATGTCGGTCGGCCAGTGTGCCCCCAGGTAAACCCGTGACAACGCGATCGCCATCGCCGGGATGCAGGCAATGAGCAGCCAGGTCAGTCGCATGCGCGGCGGCTGTCCACGACCGGCCAGTACGCCGAGCGTCAGGAACAAGGCAAACGCGCCGGAAGCGTGGCCGCTTGGCATGCTGTAGGTGGTCAGCGGATCGCTGAGCACCTCCGGCCGCACCCGGGCGAAAAAGTATTTGGTCCCTGTGTTGGCCAGTGAGGTGACCAGCAACGTCGCGCCGGCGAACGTCGCCTGGCGCCACTGTTTGCACAGCAACAGCAGAATGACGAGCAGGGCGCTGAACAGCAGCATGTTGCGGAACTCGCCGATCAGGGTCAGCGTCACGGCAATTTCGTCCAGCGTCGGCTGGCGATGCTCCTGGACCAGCGTCATCACGCCATTGTCGAGCGCGGTCAGGTACGGATAGCCGATAAACAGGCCGATCAGAATCAACAGGCTCATGCTGCTGATCCAGATCGTCGCGCGGCGATGGCGACGCAGGCTGCTGTTAACGCTCAGACCAACCATCACGGCGATGCTGGCGGCGACAATCCCGGCCTGCAGCCAGAAACCCTCGGGCAACGGCAGGCGGAACGCCGCACCGGTCGCCCAGCCCGGCAGCAGATAGGCCAGGCTCCAGCCGGCAGCGGCCAACAGACTGACGGCGAAGAAACGCGGGAAGGGCATGTCGCACATACCGGCAACCATCGGCAGCATGGGGCGCAGCGGGCCGATGAAGCGCCCGACCAGCAGGCTGGCGATGCCATAGCGCTGGAAATACGACTCGGCGCCGGCCATCCATTCCGGGTGATGGCGCAGGCCGGGCAGGCGACGGATGTTCTGGTGGAAGTGCCGGCCCAGAAAATACGAAATCAAGTCGCCGAGGATGCCACCGAGAAAACCCAGCAGCAGTGTTTCGCTCAATGACAGTGCGCCGCTGCCGGCCAGCACCGCCACGGTGAACAGCAACACGGTGCCCGGCACGATCAGGCCGGCAATTGCCAGGCACTCCACGCACGCGACAATGAAAACCGCGGCGGCCAGCCACTGTGGATTGGCGCTCAGCCATCCGGTGACGCTATCGAGCCATGGGCCCATACAGAAAAACTCCATTCGTTCTTTAATTGATTGTGCCGCGGTTGACTGCTCACCTGTGAGAGCGAGCCTGCTCGCAAATGCGCTGTGTCAGACGATAGAAGCGTTGGCTGGCACACCCCCTTCGCGAGCAGGCTCGCTCCCACAGGGGGACATCAGTTATTTGCGGGTTCGGCATTAGCTCCGGGAAGCAAAAAATAATCCCGGCCTTCGACCTGACCCCGTCGCAGCGGGTTCCGCGTGCACCACTGCGCATACGCGGCATCCACGAAGCGATACATCAGGTGCTCGTCCCGGCCCAGCGGAATACCCAGCCGGGTGGTTTGAATGACGTGCGTGGGCGCCGGTCCGGTATCCTCGACCAGCAACATTTCATGGTCGAAGCGCTTGGCGTCCCACATCGGTACTTTCAAACCCAGCGCCTTGCACAGTAACGTTTGACCAGCGCAGAGCTTTTGCGTCGGACGTGGCCGGCCCTGGGCATCCGGATTGTTCAGGAGCATCTGCGCCAGACTGGCCGGTCCGCTGATTTCATCAACCCACGGATAAGCCGATTTGATCAGCACCGCGTTGCCCGGTCCTTGTGCGCTTAAGTTCAGGGAATCGCCGCCACGGGCGTAGTACATATAGATGTGCCCGCCATCCAGAAACAAAGCCTTACGTTTTTCTGTATAGCCAAGTGAAGAATGGCTGCCTTTTTCCGCGCAGTAATACGCTTCGGTCTCGATGATTCGCGCGCTCAGCCACAGGTCGCCGACACGATGCCGAATGACTTTGCCCAGCAGCGCCTGTGCCAGCACTTGGGCGTCGCGGTCGAAAAAACTGTCCGGCAGGCCCATGGGCAGGCGCGTGTGGGCGGAGGGATGAGGCACGTTGATCATGACGGGCAAGGTTTATCCAGGCTCAAGAGGTCGTGATGATAGCAACGCTCAGCTTAATTACGTCTGAACGATGGTCAAACGCAGCTCATTTTGACCATCCGCCCGTCACCGCTGTTAGTCCCGGGACGCGACAGCTATAATCTGCCGCTTTCCTCTTTGCCAAGACCCCAGCAGACCATGACTGAGTCCGTTCTTGACTACATGACCCGATTGGGTCGCGCCGCCCGCGAAGCTTCTCGCGTCATCGGCCGCGCCAGCACTGCGCAGAAAAACCGCGCTTTGCAGGCGGCTGCCACTGCGCTGGACGCCGCTCGCGCCGAGCTCGCCGCAGCCAATGAACGGGATCTCGCCGCCGGTCGTGCCAATGGTCTTGAGCCTGCGTTGCTGGAGCGTCTGGAACTGACCCCGGCACGCATCGACGGCATGATCGTCGGTCTGCGCCAGGTCGCTGCACTGCCGGATCCGGTCGGTGCGATCCGTGACATGAGCTTCCGTCCGTCGGGCATCCAGGTCGGCAAGATGCGCGTGCCGCTGGGCGTCATCGGGATCATTTACGAATCGCGCCCCAACGTGACCATCGATGCCGCCAGCCTGTGCCTGAAGTCCGGCAACGCGACCATCCTGCGCGGTGGCTCCGAGGCAATTCACTCCAATCGTGCGATTGCCGCCTGCATTCAGCGCGGTCTGGCCGAGGCCGAACTGCCGGCCGCTGTGGTGCAAGTGGTCGAAACCACTGACCGTGCTGCCGTTGGCGCGATGATCACCATGCCTGAATACGTCGACGTCATCGTGCCCCGTGGCGGCCGTGGCCTGATCGAGCGCATCAGCCGTGATGCGCGCGTCCCGGTGATCAAGCATCTGGACGGCATCTGCCACGTTTACGTCAGTGAACACGCCGATCTGCCGAAAGCCCAGCGTATCGCTTTCAACGCCAAGACCTATCGTTATGGCATCTGCGGCGCGATGGAGACCCTGCTGGTTGATCAGACGGTTGCCAAGGATTTCCTGCCGGCGATGGCTGACCAGTTCCGCGAAAAAGGCGTCGAGCTGCGTGGCTGCGAGCGCACCCGTGCAATCATCGAGGTGGCTGCGGCCACCGAAGACGACTGGAACACCGAGTACCTGGCGCCGATTTTGTCGATCCGCGTGGTCGACGGCCTGGATCAGGCCATCGAACACATCAACCATTACGGCTCGCACCACACCGACTCGATCGTCAGCGAAAACCTCGCCGACACCCGGCGCTTTGTGGCGGAAGTCGACTCGGCGTCGGTCATGA
Organism: Pseudomonas khorasanensis; assembly: GCF_014268505.2. GTDB lineage: Bacteria > Pseudomonadota > Gammaproteobacteria > Pseudomonadales > Pseudomonadaceae > Aquipseudomonas > Aquipseudomonas khorasanensis. The sequence goes on along the minus strand of NZ_JABWQP020000005.1, from coordinate 188,072 downwards.
TCAACGCCCCGACGTGCTTCGCCGATGGATTTGAATACGGATTGGGTGCCGAGATCGGCATTTCTACTGATAAGCTGCACGCCCGCGGCCCGGTGGGTCTCGAAGGTCTGACCTGCGAGAAGTACATCGTGGTCGGCGATGGCCAGTTGCGCGGCCAGGCGACGGTCTGACTTGACCGACCTCGACCTGGCAGCGCCGCACACCGGCAGCGAGTCGCGTCCGCAACGCATTGGCGTTCTGGGCGGCACCTTCGACCCGGTGCATATCGGCCATTTGCGTGGCGGGCTGGAAGTTGCCGAGGCGCTGGCGCTCGACGAGTTGCGCATGATGCCCAGCGCCCGGCCGCCGCACCGCGATACGCCGCAAGTGTCGGCGCAGGATCGGCTGGCGATGGTCGAGTGTGCGGTAACAGGATTGCCGCCGCTGGTGGTGGACGCCCGCGAATTGCAGCGGGACAAACCGTCCTGGACCATCGATACCCTGGAGTCGATGCGCGCCGAAATGGCCGCCGAGACCCAGGTTTTTCTGCTTTTGGGCTGGGACGCATTTTGCGGCCTGCCCACTTGGCACCGCTGGGAAGAGTTGCTCCAGCATTGCCACATCCTGGTGCTACAGCGCCCGGACGCCGACAGCGAACCGCCGGATGCCTTGCGCAACCTGCTGGCAGCGCGTTCGGTGAGCGACCCGCTGGCCCTGAAAGGGCCGAGCGGACAGATTGCATTCGTCTGGCAGACACCGCTCGCGGTATCCGCCACCCAGATCCGTCAACTGCTGGCCAGCGGTAAGTCGGTACGTTTCCTGGTGCCCGACGCGGTCCTGGCCTACATCGATGCGCACGGTCTGTACCGTGCGTCGAACTGAACAAGGCGTGCTTAACTGATACGAATCACCGTGTCCCCAAGCCGCCGAATACATGAGCAAAACGAGTTTTATATGACTGACAAAGATCTACCGAAAGTAAAGCGCAAAGGCACGTTCAAGAGCGCGCCACTGCCTGAAGCGGTCAACACCAACGAACCGCTCAAGGGCGATGAACTGGTCAAGATTGCCGTCGCCGCGCTGGAAGACGTGAAAGCCCAGGACATCCAGATCATCGATGTTCGCGAGAAGCAGAGCATCACCGACTACATGATCATCGCCACCGGTACCTCCAATCGCCAGATCAACGCGATGCTGGACAAGGTCCGCGAGGAAGTGAAAAAGCAGGGCGCCAAGCCGCTGGGCGAAGAAGGCAAGGGCGACAGCGACTGGGTGCTGCTCGACCTGGACCTGGTGATCGTGCACATGATGACCGCCTCGGCGCGTCAGTTCTATGACCTGGAACGCCTGTGGGCCGGCGCCGAGCAAAGCCGTGCGGCCGATGCCAAGCACCACAGTCCGGAAAACACCCACGAGCATTTCACCAAGCTCAACAAAGACCAGTTCTAAGGGATTGCTGTGCGACTGCGCCTGATCGCCGTCGGTTCACGCATGCCCAAATGGGTGGAAGAAGGCTGGCATGAGTATGCCAAGCGTCTTCCGTCCGAGCTGGCGCTGGAACTGGTGGAAATTCCGCTCAATACCCGTGGCAAGAATGCCGACGTGGCCCGTTTCATCCGCCAGGAAGGCGAAGCCATGCTGGCCAAGGTCGGGCAGAACGAGCGGGTCGTCACGCTGGAAGTTCACGGCAAGCCCTGGAGCACCGAGCAACTGGCGGTCGAGCTCGACCGCTGGCGGCTGGATTCGCGCACGGTCAATTTCATGGTGGGTGGCCCGGAAGGGCTGGCACCCGAAGTCTGTGCCCGCGCCGATCAGCGCTGGTCATTGTCGCCGCTGACATTGCCGCACCCGCTGGTGCGGATCCTGATCGGCGAACAGTTGTATCGTGCCTGGACTGTATTGTCCGGTCACCCTTACCACAAGTAATCCAGCCCTCATGTCTCAGCCGATCCGCATCAAGGACCACGAAAAGGACGCCCGTCTGGTGCGCAGCCGCGTCGTGTTCGGTGCGATTGTGATCGTGATGCTGATCGGTGTGCTGATCGCGCGCCTGTATTACTTGCAGGTGATTCAGTACGAGTACCACTCAACCCTGTCGGAAAACAACCGCGTCCATGTTCAGCCGATTCCGCCCACTCGCGGGTTGATTTTTGACCGCAATGGCGTGGTAGTGGCGGACAACCGGCCCAGTTTCAGTCTGAGCATGACCCGCGAGCGGTCAGGCGACTGGCAGCAAGTGCTGGACGTTATTGTCGAAGTACTGGAACTGACGCCCGAGGACCGGGTGATCTTCGAGAAACGCATGCGTCAGGGGCGCCGGCCGTTCGAGCCGGTGCCGATTCTGTTCGAGCTGACCGAAGAGCAGATCGCCCGGATCGCGGTTAACCAGTTCCGCCTGCCCGGCGTGGAAGTGGTCGCGCAGCTGGTTCGCCACTACCCGCAAGGTGCGCATTTTGCGCATTCGGTGGGCTACATGGGACGGATCAACGAGAAAGAGCTGAAGTCGCTCGATCCGGTCAACTACAGCGGCACTCACCACATCGGCAAAACCGGCATCGAGCGCTTCTACGAACCGGAATTGCACGGGCAGGTCGGTTACGAAGAAGTCGAGACCAACGCTCGTGGCCGTGTCTTGCGCGTGCTCAAACGTACCGATCCGATTCCCGGCAAGGACATCGTGCTGAGCCTGGACATCAAGTTGCAGGAAGCGGCCGAGGCCGCACTCGGCGGGCGACGTGGCGCGGTGGTCGCGCTGGACCCGAAGACTGGCGAAGTGCTCGCGATGGTCAGTCAGCCAAGTTTCGACCCGAACCTGTTCGTCACCGGCATCAGCTTCAAGGCCTATGCCGAGTTGCGCGACTCGATCGACCGGCCGCTGTTCAACCGGGTGTTGCGCGGTCTGTACCCGCCGGGCTCGACGATCAAACCGGCGGTGGCGATTGCCGGTCTGGATGCGGGCGTGGTCACGGCATCGAGCCGGGTCTTCGATCCGGGTTACTACATGCTGCCCAACTACGATCACAAATACCGCAACTGGAACCGTACCGGCGACGGCTTCGTCGACCTCGACACGGCGATCATGCGTTCCAACGACACTTACTTCTATGACCTGGCGCACAAGCTCGGCATTGATCGGCTGTCGATCTACATGAACAAGTTCGGCATTGGCCAAAAGGTCTCGCTGGACATGTTCGAAGAATCTCCCGGCCTGATGCCATCTCGCGAATGGAAGCGCGCGACCCGCAAGCAGGCGTGGTTCCCCGGCGAAACCCTGATTCTGGGGATCGGCCAGGGCTACATGCAATCGACGCCGTTGCAGCTGGCCCAGGCCACTGCGCTGGTGGCCAACAAAGGCATCTGGAATCGTCCGCACCTGGCCAAGTCCCTCGACGGGGTGAAGCCGGTGGATGAAAACCCGATGCCGAACATCGTGCTGCGCGATCCGTCTGACTGGAACAAGGTCAACCACGGCATGCAGCAGGTGATGCACGGTGCGCGCGGTACCGCGCGCAAAGCGGCGATCGGCGCGCAATACCGCATCGCCGGCAAATCCGGTACCGCGCAGGTGGTGGCGATCAAGCAGGGCGAAAAATACGATCGCTCCAAAGTGCAGGAACGCCACCGCGACCACGCCTTGTTTGTCGGCTTCGCCCCGGCCGATGACCCAAAAATTGTCGTGTCTGTGATGGTCGAGAACGGTGAGTCCGGTTCCGGTGTTGCCGCGCCCGTGGTGCGTCAGATCATGGACGCCTGGCTGCTCGACAAGGACGGTCATTTGAAAGCCGAATACGCCAGCCCAATCACTGCGGAGGCCTCGGCCCGTGATGAATAACTTCGATCGCATGCTCTCCAGCGAGGATGTGATGCGTCGCCGCGCGACGTTGCTGCAAAGACTGCATATCGACGGTCCGCTGTTGATCCTTCTGCTGATCCTCGCCGCCGGCAGCCTGTTCGTGCTGTATTCGGCGAGCGGTAAAAGTTGGGATCTGCTGGGCAAACAGGCCACGTCTTTCGGCATCGGCCTGGTGGCGATGATCGTCATCGCCCAGTTCGAACCGCGCTTCATGGCCCGTTGGGTGCCGCTCGGTTATGTGATTGGCGTAGTGTTGCTGATCGTTGTGGACATCATGGGCCACAACGCCATGGGCGCCACACGCTGGATCAACATTCCCGGCGTGATTCGCTTCCAGCCCTCGGAATTCATGAAAATCCTGATGCCGGCAACCATCGCCTGGTACCTGGCCAAGCGCACCTTGCCGCCGCAACTCAAGCACGTCGGCATCAGCCTGATGTTGATTGGCGTGCCGTTCATTCTGATCGTGCGCCAGCCGGATCTGGGCACCTCATTGCTGATTCTGGCCGGTGGCGCTTTCGTATTGTTCATGGGCGGCTTGCGCTGGCGCTGGATTCTCAGCGTGCTCGCGGCGGCCGTGCCAGTGTCAGTGGCGATGTGGTTTTTCGTCATGCACGACTATCAGAAGCAGCGCGTACTGACCTTCCTCGACCCGGAAAGCGATCCGCTCGGCACGGGCTGGAACATCATTCAGTCCAAAGCCGCGATCGGTTCCGGAGGCGTTTTCGGCAAAGGCTGGCTGCTCGGCACCCAGTCGCACCTGGATTTTCTGCCGGAAAGTCACACCGACTTCATTATTGCCGTGCTGGGCGAAGAGTTCGGGCTGGTGGGTATTTGCGCGCTGCTGCTGATTTATCTGTTGCTGATCGGTCGAGGGCTGGTGATCACCGCCCAGGCACAGACGTTGTTCGGCAAATTGCTCGCCGGCGCGCTGACCATGACGTTTTTTGTTTACGTTTTCGTCAACATCGGTATGGTCAGTGGCCTGTTGCCGGTCGTGGGGGTGCCGTTGCCGTTCATTAGCTACGGAGGAACTTCGCTGGTGACACTGCTGTCAGCGTTTGGGGTTTTGATGTCGATCCATACCCATCGCAAGTGGATCGCACAGGTTTGAATAAGGTGAAGAGTGCAATGCAAGTAATGCGTGGCTGGGCGACTCGATGCGCGCCGCTGGTTGGCCTGATGGGCCTGCTGGGCAGCGTGCAGGAAGCGCTGGCCGGCGACTATGAAGGCTCGCCGCAGGTGGCCGAATTCGTCGGTGAAATGACCCGCGACTACGGTTTCGCCGGTGAACAACTGATGGGTGTGTTCCGCGAGGCGCAACGCAAGCAGTCGATCCTCGACGCCATCTCAAGGCCCGCCGAGCGGGTCAAACAGTGGAACGAATATCGCCCGATGTTCATTACCGACGCGCGCATCGCTCGTGGTGTGGACTTCTGGCGTCAGCACGAGGCGACCCTCGCCCGTGCCGAGCAGGAATACGGCGTACCGGCACAAGTCATCGTGTCGATCATTGGCGTTGAGACCTTTTTCGGACGTAATACCGGCAATTTCCGTGTGATCGATGCGTTATCCACGCTTGGTTTCGACTATCCTCCCCGTGCCGAATTTTTCCGCAAGGAACTGCGTGAGTTTCTGCTGCTGGCGCGTGAAGAGCAGGTTGACCCGTTGACGCTCAAAGGCTCGTACGCCGGGGCCATGGGCCTGCCGCAGTTCATGCCGAGCAGCTTTCGCGCGTACGCGGTGGACTTCGACGGGGACGGCCACATCAATATCTGGAACAACCCGGACGATGCGATCGGCAGCGTTGCGAGCTATTTCAAGCGTCATGGCTGGGTCGCCGGTGAGCCGGTGGTCAGCCGCGCCGATGTGCGTGGCGAGCAGGTCGATGAAGGCCTGACCACCGGCATCGAGCCGGTGAAGACGGTCGCAGAGTTGCGGGCGCTGGGCTGGTCAAGTCATGATGCGCTGCGCGATGATATGCCGGTTACGGCATTTCGCCTCGAAGGCGACAACGGCCCTGAATACTGGATGGGCCTGCAGAATTTCTACGCGATCACGCGTTATAACCGCAGCGTGATGTACGCCATGGCCGTACATCAACTGTCTGAACAGCTGGTACAAGCACGGGGCGTCAAGTAATGCAGGCATTGCCTAACCATAAACCCCTGAAGCTGGTGGCTTTCGCTACGTTGGCGGTCCTGGTCGCCAGTTGTACGACCAGCCGCACCCCGACGCAGAAAACGCCGTCCACCGCTGTCCGCGCCCAACCGGGTCTGGACATCAATCGCGCACACAAAGACGGCGCGCCGTGGTGGGACGTCGACGTCTCGCGTATCCCCGATGCGACGCCGACCCTGCACACCGGCCCGTACAAAGCCAATCCGTATACCGTGCTGGGCAAGACTTACTTCCCGCTGCAGGAATCCAAAACCTACGTGGCATCGGGCACGGCGTCCTGGTACGGCACCAAATTTCATGGCCAGAACACCGCCAACGGCGAGGTGTATGACCTCTACGGCATGAGCGCCGCCCACAAGACCTTGCCACTGCCAAGTTACGTTCGGGTGACCAACCTGGACAACAACAAGACCGTGATCCTGCGGGTCAACGATCGTGGGCCGTTCTACTCCGATCGCATCATCGACTTGTCCTACGCCGCCGCGAAAAAACTCGGTTATGCCGAAACCGGCACCGCGCGGGTCAAGGTCGAAGGCATCGATCCGCAGCAATGGTGGGCGGCCAAGGGGCGTCCGGCGCCGCTGATGCTCAACGAGCCGAAAGTGGCGCAAAATAGCGCTCCGGTGATCACGGCCTCGGCCGGTACCGTCGAGCAATGGACGCCACCGCCGCAGCAACATGCCGCGGCCGTCGTGCCCGTGCAGATCGACGCAAAAAAAAACGCTTCTGCACCAGCGTCTGGCCAGTATCTGCAGGTGGGCGCGTTCGCCAACCCGGACGCTGCCGAACTGCTGAGGTCCAAGCTCAGCGGGATGGTGAGCGCTCCGGTGTTCATCAGCTCGATCGTGCGCAATCAGCAGACCCTGCACCGGGTACGCCTGGGGCCGATCGGCTCGCCGGGTGAAATCGCCCAGGTGCAGAACAGCGTACGTCTGGCCAACCTGGGTTCGCCCAGCGTGGTCACCGAGTAACAGGTAGACCTTGATTGACGGTTCACTTGCGGTATCAGGGGGGTGAACCAGGTTGTTGGCTCGTCGAAGAACAAAAGCCCGGCAAGGGTGACTGGAGTGAGCAACTGAACACGCGATGGCCCGTTAGAAGGCTGTCTGAATAAGTTTTGCCTTCGGGCAAGTTTCCATTAGCGATTTCGAGAGACGGATGAACATCACCACCTTTGCCAAACGCCTGTGTCTGCTAGTCCCGCTGCTCCTCTCGCCAGCCGCTTTCGCGGCCGAGATGATGCCGTCGCCACCACAACTGGCCGCCAAGGCCTATGTTCTTATGGACGCCAGCAGCGGCAATGTGCTGGTCGAGAACAACGGCGATCAGCGTCTGCCACCGGCCAGCCTGACCAAGCTGATGACCGCCTACATCGCGACCCTGGAAATCCGTCGCGGCCAGATCGGTGAAAACGACCCGGTGACTGTCAGCGAAAACGCCTGGCGCACCGGCGGTTCACGGATGTTCATCAAGGTCGGCTCGCAGGTTACCGTCAGTGACCTGTTGCACGGCATCATCATTCAGTCCGGCAACGACGCCAGCGTCGCCCTGGCCGAGCACATCGCCGGCAGCGAAGACGCGTTCGCCGACCTGATGAACAAGACCGTCACCGAACTGGGCATGACCAACACCCACTTCATGAACCCGACCGGTCTGCCAAACCCTGAGCACTATTCGTCAGCGCACGACATGGCGACCCTGGCCCGCGCGATCATCCACGAAGACCCGGCTCACTACGCGATCTACTCGCAGAAAGAGTTCTTCTGGAACGGCATCAAGCAGCCTAACCGCAACCTGCTGCTGTGGCGCGACAAGACCGTTGACGGTCTGAAAACCGGCCATACCGAAGAAGCAGGCTACTGCATGGTGTCCTCGGCGGTACGCGACGGCCAGCGCCTCATCGCCGTCGTATTCGGCACCAACAGCGAAGTGGCCCGTGCCGCTGAAACCCAGAAGCTGCTGACCTACGGTTTCCGTTTCTTCGAAACCCAGACCTTCTACCAGAAGGGCACCGAACTGGCGCAAGCCCCGGTGTGGAAAGGCACCACCAACCAGGTCAAGGCCGGCCTGGCGCAAGACCTGACCATGACCCTGCCAAAAGGCCAGCTGAAAAAGCTCGCTGCCAGCATGACCATGAACCCGCAACTGGTTGCGCCAATCGCCAAGGGCGACGTGATCGGTAAAGTCGAAGTCAAACTGGAAGACAAGGTGGTGCATAGCGCTGACCTGATCGCTCTGGATGGCGTCGAGGAGGGTGGTATCTTCCGCCGCATGTGGGATAGCATCCGTCTATTCTTCTACGGCTTGTTCAACTGATTTAGTGTTGACCTGCATGGCCCCGCCCCGATCCGGTGCGGGGCCATGTGCGTTACCACGGCTTAAGAGGCCGTTACGCCATGACCGATACCGAAGTACAGGCGCCAAAGATCGAATTTCCTCAAACTGATTATCCGATCAAGGTGATCAGCGATACGGGCGTCGGCCGCAAAGACCTGATCATTGAGATCGTCAAGAAACACGCGACCATCAACGACGAACGCATCGACGAACGTCAAAGCAGCACCGGCAAATACACCACCATTCAGTTGCACATCGTCGCCACCGATCAGGATCAGCTGTACAACATCAACAGCGAACTGCGGGCGACCGGCTTCGTGCACATGGTGTTGTGATGCCCGGCACGCTGGGCTTTCGCGAGCTTGGCCAGATGGCTTACGAGCCGGTCTGGCATGCCATGCAGCGCTTTACCAACGAACGCGGCAGCGATGCCGCCGACGAAATCTGGCTTGTGGAGCACCCACCGGTGTTTACTCAGGGCCAGGCTGGCAAGGCCGAGCACCTGTTATTGCCGGGGGAGATTCCGGTGGTGCAGGTCGATCGCGGCGGGCAAGTGACTTATCATGGCCCCGGGCAACTGGTGGCGTACCTGTTACTGGATGTGCGCAAGCTGGGTTTCGGCGTGCGTGATCTGGTCAGTCGCATGGAAGCCTGCCTGATTGAACTGCTGGCCAGCTACGGCGTGACCGCCGCAGCCAAGCCAGACGCCCCCGGCGTTTACGTCGAAGGGGCAAAAATCGCTTCTCTGGGTTTGCGCATTCGCCACGGTTGTTCCTTTCATGGCCTGGCCCTGAACGTGGATATGGACCTGGAACCGTTTCGACGGATTAATCCCTGCGGCTACGCCGGGCTGGCGATGACCCAGCTGAGCGATTACGCAGGATCGATTGAATTTGCCGAGGTAAGTGCCCGGCTGCGCGCGCAGCTCGTCAAACACCTCGACTATGCTGAGCAGACGACCCTTACGGGCGGAATCGACTGATATGACTACTGATGCAGTGCAAACCATGATCCCGACGCTCGACGTGACCGAGCGCCCGGCCCCGCGTCCCAAGGTCGAAGCCGGCGTCAAGCTGCGCGGCGCCGAGAAGGTTGCACGCATCCCGGTCAAGATCATCCCGACCACCGAACTTCCGAAGAAACCCGACTGGATTCGCGTGCGCATCCCGGTTTCGCCGGAAGTCGACCGGATCAAGAGCCTGCTGCGCAAACACAAGCTGCACAGCGTCTGCGAAGAAGCGTCCTGCCCGAACCTCGGCGAGTGCTTCTCTGGCGGTACCGCGACTTTCATGATCATGGGTGATATCTGCACCCGTCGCTGCCCGTTCTGCGACGTTGGCCACGGTCGTCCGAAGCCGCTGGACGTCAATGAGCCGCAAAGCCTGGCCATCGCCATCGCCGACCTCAAGCTCAAATACGTTGTGATCACTTCGGTTGACCGCGACGACCTGCGTGACGGCGGCGCCCAGCACTTTGCCGACTGCATCCGCGAAATCCGCAAGCTGTCGCCGAACGTGCAGCTCGAAACCCTGGTTCCGGACTACCGTGGCCGCATGGACGTCGCGCTGGAAATCACCGCCGCCGAGCCGCCGGATGTGTTCAACCACAACCTGGAAACCGTGCCGCGCCTGTACAAGGCTGCGCGTCCGGGTTCGGACTATCAGTGGTCGCTGACGCTGCTGCAGCGTTTCAAGCAAATGATGCCGCACATTCCGACCAAGTCCGGCTTGATGCTGGGTCTGGGCGAAACCGACGAAGAAGTCATCGAAGTCATGAAGCGCATGCGCGAACACGACATCGACATGCTGACCCTGGGTCAATACCTGCAGCCGTCGCGCAGCCACCTGCCGGTACAGCGTTTTGTGCACCCGGACACCTTCGCCTGGTTCGCCGAAGAAGGTTACAAGATGGGCTTCAAGAACGTCGCTTCCGGGCCGTTGGTGCGTTCTTCGTACCATGCCGACGAGCAGGCGAAGCTGGTCAAGGCTGAGCTGCTGGGTTCCTGATTCAGCGCGGATGAAAAACGCCCGCCGAGGTTTAGCACCCGGCGGGCATTTTTTTGCCCGGCCTACATTCGCTGCTGACTTTTCCTTCAACCCACGGCGTGGCTGACCCTCTTCTGTTTGTCCCCGTTCCTGACTACTGTGTGTGCATCAATTCACAGGGAGATCCAAGGATGACCGTTCGACCGACCCACACACTTTGCCCGCACAGGGCTGTGCCAGCGCTGCCCTCGGAAGGGCTGATCGGCGTCATTGCACCTGCCGGCCCCGGCGCTCTGGACACTGAAAAAGCCGAGCAATGGATGCGCGCCCGTGGCTATGGGCTCAAGGTTTTTCCAGGCGTCTATGAGAAGGACGGTTATCTGGCTGGCAGTGACGACGTGCGCCTGCGCGACCTGCACGCGGCGTTCGCTGACCCCGAGGTCGATGCGATCATTTGCCTGCGCGGTGGGTATGGCACGCCACGTCTGCTGGACCGGATTGATTACGACTTGCTCAGTTGTCATGCCAAGCCGTTTGTCGGTTACAGCGACATCACCGCGCTGCACCTCGCCATCAGTCGCTACGCCGGGTTCGTGACCTTTCACGGGCCGCTGCTCAATGCCGACCTGTTGGGTGACAAGGAGCCACCGACGGTGACTTCGTTCTTCGCCATGCTGCGCGGGCAATTGAAGGCGGGGAGTGTGTTTAGCCATCCGGTGGCTTATCCGTTGACTACCGTCGAGCCTGGCATCGCGCACGGACGCTTGCTCGGCGGTAATCTGGCGATGATCGCTTCGACGTTGGGTACGCCTTACGAAATCGATGTCGAGGGGGTGATTCTGCTGATCGAAGACATCAACGAGCCGCTGTATCGCATCGACCGCTTGCTGACCCAGATGCGTCTGGCTGGCAAGTTGGCCAAATTGCGCGGGGTGTTGGTCGGGGATATTGCCGGCGTGGATGTCGCAGCGCTGAACCGCTTGCTCAAGCAGACTTTCGAGCCGTTGCGAATTCCGGTGTTGTCGGGATGGCGTAGCGGGCACTGTGATCCGAACCTCACGCTCCCGCTGGGTGCGCTGGTGCGACTGGATGCAGGGAAGCAGGAACTGATGCTGGAGCAGGATGTGGTGATCAAGGCCTGAAGGTTTATTGCCTGATAGTCAGTCTTCGCGAGCAGGCTCGCTCCCACATTTGCAATGCATTTCAATGTGGGAGCGAGCCTGCTCGCGAAAGCGATATCAGCCATACGGCATTCGTTCTATTGGGAACGCAGGCTTTCCAGCAGTTTATGCGTCGGATAACCATCCGCCGGCCAGCCAAATGACTGCTGGGCACTGCGAATCGCTTTGCGCGTATTGGCGCCAATGATCCCGTCCGCCGTGCCGGCATCGTAATTGCGCGCACTCAACAGGGTCTGCAACTCCATGCGCTCGGTGCGGCTCAGCGGCAGGTCATCTTTTGGCCAACTGCCGTTGATCAAGCCGCCACCGCTGAAACGCTCGGACAACAGGCTCACTGCCAGCGCATACGACGAGGAGTTGTTGTACTTGAGGATCGCGCGGAAGTTGTCGAGGATCAGAAAAGCCGGACCACGGTGGCCGGCCGGTAGCAACAGCGCAGCGGACAGTTGCCCGGTTCCTGCCGGTACCTCACCGCCATTGGGCATGATCACGCCCAACTGGCGCCATTCGGCAACGGTCTTGCGAATCGCGCCGTCTGCCAGGGTGTAATTGAAGCTCGTCGGCATTTGCACTTCGAAGCCCCACGGCTGACCGCGCTGCCAGCCGGAGCTTTGCAGGTAATGCGCCGTTGAAGCCAGCGCATCGGCGGGGCTGCCCCAGATATCGCGGCGGCCATCACCGTCAAAATCCACGGCATGGGTGTTGTAGGTGGTCGGAATGAACTGGGTCTGGCCCATGGCGCCGGCCCACGAACCCAGCATTTTCTCGGGTGTGATGTCGCCTTGCTGCAGAATCTGCAGGGCGGCGATCAATTGCGCGTGGGCAAAGCCTGGACGACGACCTTCGTAGGCGAGGGTGGCCAGTGAATTGATGACTGATTTGCTGCCCTGGAACTGACCGAAGTTACTCTCCATGCCCCACACCGACACCAGCGCCTGACGGTCGACGCCATAACGCTGCTCGATGCTTTGCAGGATGTCGGCGTACTGGCCAATCAGTGTCTGGCCTTTGCGCACACGCAGCGGCGACAGCGCCCCGTCGAGGTATTCCCACACCGGACGGGAAAATTCCGGCTGACTGCGGTCGGCGCGAATCACGCTGGCGTCGAAGCTGATATCGGCGAATGCGCGATCAAACAGTTCAGGCCGGATGCCGGCGGCGAGGGCCTCCTTGCGGAAACCTGCCTGCCACTCCTCGAAGGTTTGTGTGGGCTGGATATCGAGCGGATTGGCGGACGGCATTACCGGCGGAACGATCGCTGGGGCCGGGGCGACCGGAGCGGCTTGAAGCGGTTGCGCATCAGCGGCGGTGGGTTTTTCCGCGCAGGCGACGAGCAGAATGAAGCTGGAGGCAGCGATCAATTGGCGGACAGGCCAACGACGGGAAAGACTTGGGGGCATGCACAGTTCCAGGGAATACGAATCAGGTGCTGACCTTAACATGAGCGGGGGGTAGTGCGCTTCAGGCAGCCAGAAAGTAAGAAGCCTCCCAGTTGTCAGACTGGAAGGCTTCGCGGCGGTAGCTGCCTTTGCCCTTGGAAGGTCGTTCCTGGCGGCTGCGGAACAGGGGTTGGGCAACGATGGATTTGGCCTTGTTCGGGCCATGCTTCGATGGCTTTTTGCTCATTAGGGTTCTCTCGGTGAGGTGGGTTTTGCGTTGCAGATAATCTGCTCATGCTAAAGAAAAGTCAAAAGATCGCAGCCTTCGGCAGCTCCTACAGGGGGAATGCATTCCAAATGTAGGAGCTGCCGAAGGCTGCGATCTTTTGATCTTATTCGGCGGGGAGTGTCAGACGCTGGCCGGACATCAACAATGCCAAGCGACTCAGGCTCATCCACGGCGAACCGGCCGCCTGGCCTTTGATCTGTGCGTCGATGCGTTGCGCTTCAAGCAGCAACTGCGCCCAGCGTTGCGCCGAGTAACGTTGCAGAGCCTTGCTCATCAGCGGTTTGCGCTTGTCCCACACCGGCGGTCTGGCCTGGCTGAAGCACTTGTCCAGCGGGGTGCCTTGGCTGTATTGCAGCGAAATATTGGCCAGCAGGCGCAACTCCCGCGCCAGGGCCCAGAGAATCACTGGCGGCTCGACACCTTCGCCACGCAAGCCTTCAAGCATGCGCAAGGCATGGGCTGGCTCGCCGTTGAGGACGGCGTCGGTCAAGCCGAACACGTCAAAACGTGCGCTATCGGCCACGGCAGCCTGTACGGTTTCGACAGTGATCTGGCCACCTTCGGCCATCAGCTTGAGCTTTTCGATTTCCTGGGCAGCGGCGAGCAGGTTGCCTTCGACACGTGCGGCAATCAATTCGACGGCATCCTGGCTGGCCGACAAGCCGGCCTGCGACAGACGCTGGCGAATCCAGCTTGGCAACTGACTGGCATCCACCGGCCAGATTTGCACGAACTGGGTTTGCTGGCCTTCGACCAGTGCCTTGCCCCACTTGGTCTTTTGCGCGCTGCCGTCAAGCTTGGGCAAGCTGATCAGCAACACCGTGTCTTCGGCGGGGCGCGAGCAATATTCGATCAGCGCGGCCGCGCCTTTATCACCGGGCTTTCCCGAAGGCAGACGCAGTTCCAGCAGGCGTTTCTCAGCGAACAGCGACATGCTGGCGCCGGCCATCAGCAGCGTTCCCCAATCGAAATTGGCGTCGGCGGCAAAGACCTGGCGTTCGTCAAAACCTTGCTGGCGAGCAGCGCTGCGAATGGCGTCGGCAGCCTCCTGACACAGCAACGGGTCATCGCCGCTGATGATGTAGACCGGCGCGAGGGCGCCTTGCAGGTGTTTGCCGAGTTGTGCGGGAGCGAGCTTCATAAGAAAACGCGAGCGGGGCGCCTGAACGCCCCGACCGTCTTACTGCTGCGGGATTTCGAGCGGCGACTGACGCGGGGTTTCCGCTTCAGCCTTTTGTGCCGCTTCCAGCGCATCGGCTTCAGCCTTGGCGCGGTCATTGGCGGCTTGCTGCAGTTGCTCCAACTGACCCGGGGTCAGTTGCGACAGGCGCAGCATCATGCGCTGAACCAGCTCGCGGCGGGTTTCACGACGGGCGTCGTTGGCTTCCTGATCGGAGCCGACGAGGTTGTTGCCGTCGTGGATGAATACTTTCTGCACTTCAAGCTTGTCGCTCAGCAGCGACAAATCTTTCTCGCCACGGATGTCGTAGCTCAGAATCGTGCTCACCTGATACTCGCCCGTGCGACCGGCACCGGCGTAGCTGAGGATGCGCTGGCTTTCCTGCTCGTCGGCCAGGTACAGCTTGTAAGGTGCGCCGCTGTATACCTTGACGCCGCTGGCTTCAAGCAGCTGACGCATTTGAGTGACGGTTTCGCCGTAGGCGTTGCGTGCGCTCAGGTCCAGTTCCTTGATCGACAGTTCGTTGGCGCCAGTGCCGCGCAGCTGGAAACCGCAGGCGCTCAGCAGGACGGCGAGGCCTATCACCAGCAGATTGCGTTTGATCATTGTGTTGCTCCCCTTGAAACCATGTGGGCCAGCCTTGTGGCCCGAAAGGTTTTACAGAGCGCCAGGCATACCTGACGCTCAATCCAATTTAGCTGGCGACGATGTTCACCAGTTTGCCCGGCACCACGATTACTTTGCGAATGGTCAGACCGTCGACGAAACGCAATACGTTTTCGTTGATGCGCGCGGCGGCTTCGATTTCTTCGCGAGTGGCGCTGGCTGGCATTTCGATCTGACCGCGCAGTTTGCCATTGACCTGGATGACCAGAGTCAGGTTGTCCTGTACCAGGGCGCTTTCGTCGACGGCCGGCCAGCCTGCATCGATCACAGCGTCGGCGTGACCCAGCTGATTCCACAACTCATGACTGATGTGCGGCGTGATTGGCGCCAGCAGCAGCGTCACGGCTTCGAGGCCTTCGTGAAGCAGCGCACGATCCTGTTGGGTCGCCTGCGCGGCTTTTTCCAGGACATTCATCAATGTCATCACTTGAGCGATGGCAGTGTTGAATTTGTGATTCTGCCCGACGTCATGGCTGGCCTGCTTGATGGCGAGGTGGATCGCCCGGCGCACGGCTTTCTGTTCGTCGTTCAGGCTGGCGATGTCCAGTTTGCCCGGCAAGCCCTGAGTGACGTGGGCTTGCGCCAGACGCCAGACGCGCTTGAGGAAACGGTGCGAACCTTCAACGCCGGAATCGGACCACTCCGCACTCATGTCAGGCGGCGAGGCGAACATCATGAACAGGCGGCAGGTGTCGGCGCCGAACTGGTCGATCATCGACTGAGGGTCGACGCCGTTGTTCTTCGACTTGGCCATCTTCTCGGTGCCGCCGATTTCCACCGGCAGGCCGTCGGATTTCAGTTTGGCGCTGATGACTTTGGCCTTGCTGTCACGCTCCAGCTCCACGTCCGCCGGATTGAACCAGGTGTAGGCGCCATTGGCTTCGCGGCGATAGTAAGTCTCGGCGATCACCATGCCTTGGGTCAGCAGGTTCTTGAACGGCTCGTTGGAGCTGACCAAGCCTTCGTCGCGCATCAGCTTGTGGAAGAAGCGCGCATACAGCAGGTGAAGAATGGCGTGTTCGATACCCCCGATGTACTGATCCACCGGCAACCAGTGATCGGCGGCGGATTTCTCGACCAGACCGCCTTCAAAGTGCGGCGAGGCGTAGCGGGCGTAGTACCACGACGACTCGACGAAGGTGTCCATGGTGTCGGTTTCACGCTTGGCCGGCTGACCGCATTTCGGGCAGGTGCACTCGTAGAATTGCGGCATGCGTGCCAGCGGCGAACCGGCGCCGTCCGGCACCACGTCTTCCGGCAGCACGACGGGCAGTTGATCTTCCGGGACCGGCACGTCACCGCACGCGGCGCAGTGAATGATCGGGATCGGGCAGCCCCAGTAGCGCTGGCGGCTGATACCCCAGTCGCGCAGACGGAACTGAGTGCGCGATGCACCGAGGTTCTTCTTGATCAGGGCAACTTCCATAGCGTCGAACGCGCCCGCGAAGTCGAGACCGTCGAACTCGCCGGAGTTGATCAGCGTGCCGTGCTCGCCGTAGGCGTCTTGCCACGGCGCCGGGTTGGTGTCGCCGGAGCTCGTACGCACAACCGACTTCACCGGCAGGTTGTACTTGTGAGCGAATTCAAAATCGCGCTCGTCGTGCGCCGGCACGGCCATGACGGCGCCGTCGCCGTAGTGCATCAACACATAGTTGGCGACCCAGACCGGGAGTTTTTCACCGGTCAGCGGGTGTTCGACGAACAGGCCGGTCGGCAGGCCTTTTTTCTCCTGCGTGGCGACGTCGGCCTCAGCAACGCTGCCGCCCTTGCATTCGGCGATGAACGCCTGCAACTCGGGGTTGTTCTGTGCCGCCAGCGTCGCCAGCGGGTGCTCGGCCGCGACGGCGACATAAGTCGCGCCCATCAGGGTGTCGGGACGCGTGGTGAAGACTTTCAGGGTGCCGGATTCGCCGATCGAGTCGACGTTGTATGGGAACTGTACTTCCATGCCGCGGGATTTGCCGATCCAGTTGCGCTGCATGGTCTTGACCTGTTCAGGCCAACCGGTCAGTTCGTCGAGGCTTTCCAGCAGCTCATCCGCGTAAGCGGTGATCTTGAAGTAATACATCGGGATTTCGCGCTTTTCGATCAACGCGCCGGAGCGCCAGCCGCGACCGTCGATCACCTGTTCGTTGGCCAGAACGGTCTGATCAACCGGGTCCCAGTTCACGGTGCCGCTTTTCTTGTAGATCACGCCTTTTTCGAACAGGCGAGTGAACAGCCATTGTTCCCAGCGGTAGTAGTCCGGCTTGCAGGTGGTGACTTCGCGGGACCAGTCCACCGCAAGGCCCAGGCTGCGCAGCTGCGACTTCATGTAGGCGATGTTTTCGTAGGTCCACTTGGCGGGCGCCACGTTGTTCTTCATCGCGGCGTTTTCCGCCGGCATGCCGAAGGCGTCCCAACCCATCGGTTGCAGGACATTCTTGCCTTGCATGCGCTGGTAACGGGAAATCACGTCGCCGATAGTGTAGTTGCGCACGTGCCCCATGTGTAGCTTGCCGCTGGGGTAAGGGAACATCGACAGGCAGTAGAAGGTTTCCTTGCCTGGCTGTTCACTGACTTCAAAGGACTTTTGCTCATCCCAGAACGACTGGGCGGCGGCTTCGATTTCACGGGGCTGATATTGTTCGTGCATGGCTACTTTTGTATTGAATAGGGGTGGCCTAATCCTCTTCAACGGCGGCATACGGGATGGCCCGGGTGCGCTGGAAGTGGAATGACAGGAAGCGCCGTAGCATACATGACCGCGCTTGGCCTAGGGAAACCCTGATTACAGCTGTTTGCGGGGGGCTTCAGATGGTGAGGGCCGTTGGTCGCGGCGTCCAGCCGGTTTGCGCAGCGAAGCTAAGCTCTACTTGGGGAGTAAGTCTTATCTTCAATGAGGTGAGGGATGGTGGAGCAGCAGAGAAAACACGTAACGAAACCCGAGTTGTACGAACGGTTGATCGATCGTCTTGGCACTGCGCTGGACGCCGTGAAAACCGCCGACCGGCTGCGCGACGAGCGCCCCCTGGAACTGGAATTGCGTGGCCTGAGCCCCGCCGAGTTCAAACTGGTCAAGGCCTATCTGGATCGCAGTGAACGTGAAACGCAGGGATGCCTGTCGCAAGCAGTGAAGCAGCTCGATGCAGGACATTCGGCCAAGGTCATCTGGCTCAAGGACAAGGCGCCGCGCAGAGACACCGACAAGGTTCGCTCTGTGCAGGCCAAGTAAACCCATGGCAGGTCAGGAGGCGGATCTTTTTCAACGGGATCTCGCCTATTGGTTGTAACGCTTTATCAACACTCTTAGGCTTCGGGCATCTTTGGAGATGCCCGATGCCGTTTCGATATTTCATCAAACAAATTCTATTGCCGCCCGGCATTCTTTTGCTGCTGTTGCTGGTTGCCTGGTGGTTGCGCCGCTCGCGACCAAGGCTGGCGGGCGTGTGTTTTGCCCTTGGCTTTGGTGGCTTGTGGCTGATGAGCCTGCCCGTCGTGGTGCAGTGGGGCGCTAAGGTGCTGGAGCGTGAGCCGCCGTTGGCGCGGGAAGAGTGGTCGACCCTGGCGCAGCGCGCCGATGCGATTGTGGTGCTGGGCTCGGGACGTGAGCGCGGTGATCTCGCGTGGGGCGAAGACCAGCCGACCGGCATCGGGCTTGAGCGCCAGCGCTACGCGGCGCGGCTGGCCAAGGCATCGGGATTGCCGATTCTCACCAGTGGAGGTCTGCACTACGGCACACCGCCAACCGAGGCGAAGCTGATGGCGGACTCGTTGCGCGATGATTTCGGCGTCAGCGTCCGTTGGCAGGAAGGCGAAAGCCGCACCACGTGGGAGAACGCCAAACTTAGCGCTGATATTCTGTTGCCGCAGGGGATCAAGCGCGTAGTCGTGGTGACGCAGGCCTGGCATATGCCGCGATCGGTGTGGAGTTTTCAGCAGGCGGGATTTGACGTGGTGCCGGCCCCGGTGGGTTTTTTAGGCACCGATAACGCTCGGCCGTTTGGTGGCTGGCTGCCGGAATTCAAATCAATCTGGCAGAGCGGGCAGCTGCTGAATGAGGCGGTGGGGCAGGTCGGCTATTCGTTGTTTTACCGAGGTGATGCCAGCCCGGATTAATCGGATGCGGCTGATGCCCTCTTCGCGAGCAGGCTCGCTCCCACCTTGAAATGCATTCCAAATGTGGGAGCGAGCCTGCTCGCGAAGCTTTTAAAGGGTTTTCGACATCCGGCTTGCCATCAGGGCCCAGCCGAACAGCACCAGGCACAACCCGATCAACGGCCAGGAGCGCCATTGCAGATAGGGCGTAAGGTTGTGCATCGGCACCACTTCGCCGTACAGGATGCCCTGCTCGAACTGCGGAATCTGCTCGGTGATTTGCCCGAACGGGTTGATCAGGCCGGTGACGCCGTTGTTGGTGGCGCGAATCATCCAGCGCCCGGCCTCAAGCGCGCGCATCTGCGCCATCTGCAGGTGTTGCAGCGGTCCAATCGAGGTGCCGAACCAGGTGTCGTTGCTGATCGTCAGCAGCAGATCGCTGCGTGCCGACAACCCGGCAGCGAATTCCGGGTACACCACTTCGTAGCAGATAAACGGTGCGATCTGATAACCCTTGGCCTGCAACAGCGCCTGATCGGCCGGGCCGCGCGCGAAGTCCGACATCGGCAGGTCAAAGAATGCAATCAAGCCGCGCAGCACGTCCTGCAGCGGCACGTATTCGCCGAACGGCACCAGTTTCTGCTTGAGATACGTGCCATCGCCTTCGCCCACCACGGTGATGCCGTTGTAGAAACGGCGTTCGTGATGCACGGTCTGGCGGATCGGCACACCGGTGATGAGCGCCGATTTACGCTCGGCGGCGAAGTTGCCCATCATGGTCAGATAACCCTCGGCAGACTCCTTGAGCACCGGCACGGCGGTTTCTGGCCAGATCAGCAGATCGACCGGTTTGGAGCGAAAACTCAAGTCGCGGTACAACGCCAGTTGCGCGTTGAGTTCAGCCGGGTCCCATTTCATGCTTTGCGCAACGTTGCCCTGAATCGCGGCGACGGTCAGCGGTGCACCGGAAGGGCTGGTCCAGGCGTGGCCTTTGAGGGCGATGCCCGCTGCCCAAGGGCCGACCAGAAGTAACACACCGGCGGCGATAAAACCCTTGCGGCGCGCCTGCACCAGGCGCGGCGCGTTGTAGATCAGCGCCGCGGTCAGAGCCAGAACGAACGACACCAGCCACATGCCGCCGACTGGGGCGAGCCCGGCCAGCGGGCCGTCGAGCTGGCTGTAACCGGAATACAGCCACGGGAATCCGGTAAGGAACCAGCCACGAAAGGCTTCCTGACCCACCCACAAAGCGGCAAAGGCCAGAGCATCGGCCAGCGGTGCTTCGTTGCGGCGCAACCAGCGTGCCCACAGCCAGGCCGGCACGGCAAAGAACCAGGCAATCGCGGCGGTGAACAACAGCATCAGGAACCCGGCCAGCAGCACCGAAGCACCGCCGAAATGGTGAATGCTGTAATAGATCCAGCTGGTGCCGGCGCCGAACAGGCCAAAGCCGAAGCACCAACCTCGGCCCAGCGCCTGGCGGGGGCTCAGCTCACGCAACCCGGCATAAAACAAACCGACCGCCAGTAACGCCAGCGGCCAGATGTTGAACGGGGCAAGAGCAAACGTGGTGATTGCACCGGCCGCCACGGCCAGCAGATTACCGGGCCAGCCGGGGCGGGTTGTCCAGCGCATTTCAGTCCTTAGATTTCTTTACCGAGCAATTGGCGTGAGTCGCAGCAAATGAATCCGACGGCTGTCGGCGTTCAGGATGCGGAAACGATAGGCGCCGATTTCAGTGATTTCGTTGCGTTTTGGCAAGTGCCCGAACGCGCTCATCACCAGGCCGCCGACGGTGTCGAACTCATCGTCGGAGAATTCGCTGTCGAAGAACTCGTTGAAGTTCTCGATCGGCGTCAGGGCCTTGATCAAGAAATCACCGCTGGGCAGCGGTTTGATGTAGCTGTCTTCTTCAACGTCGTGCTCGTCTTCGATGTCGCCAACGATCTGCTCGAGCACGTCTTCGATGGTTACCAGGCCGGCCACGCCGCCGTATTCGTCAATCACAATGGCCATGTGGTTGTGGTTGGCGCGGAATTCACGCAACAACACGTTCAGACGCTTGGACTCCGGCACAAAGGTGGCCGGGCGCAGCAGGTCCTTGATGTTGAAGCTGTCACCGTTTTCCTTGAGGATCAGCGGCAGCAGGTCCTTGGCCAGCAACACGCCCATCACGTCGTCATGGCTTTCGCCGATGACTGGATAGCGCGAGTGGGCCGAATCGACCACGGCAGGGAGAAATTCGCGAGGTGTCTGGGTCGCCTTGATGCTGATCATCTGCGAGCGAGGGACCATGATGTCGCGTACTTGCAGGTCAGCCACCTGAATGGCGCCTTCGACGATGGCCAGCGCTTCGCTGTCCAGCAGTTTGTTCTGATGTGCATCACGCAGCAGCTCGAGGAGCTCCTGACGGTTCTTCGGCTCGTGGGCAAAAGCCTGGGTCAGTTTACCCAGCCATGACTTCTGCCCGTTGCTCGATCGATCTTCGCTCATAGCGATTACTCTGAATCCTTTGTTGTAACGATGGGGGATGGTTCGGTTTCGTCGTCCGCGTACGGATCGGGATAGCCCAGTTCGGCAAGCAACTCGCGTTCCAGTGCTTCCATTTCCTCGGCTTCGTCGTCATCTATATGGTCGTAACCGAGCAGATGCAAGCAGCCGTGAATGACCAGATGTGCCCAGTGGGCGTTTAGTTCCTTGCCTTGCTCGGCCGCTTCGCGTTCGACCACTGCCACGCAGATCACCAGATCGCCCAGCAGCGGGATGTCGAGAAATTCGTCGGGCACTTCGGCCGGGAACGACAGGACGTTGGTCGCATAATCCTTATGACGCCAGGTGTGATTGAGTTCACGACCTTCTTTCTCGTCGACCAGACGGATGGTCATTTCCGAGTCGGCGGTGCGCTGGCGCAGGGCCATTTCGCACCATTGGCGGAACTCGGTTTCACTCGGCGCCGACGCTTCGGTGGCGATTTGCAGATCCAGCTCAAGCATTGCGCGGGGCTTCCTTTGGCGCTTCGGCGCGGCTTTCGAAGCGCTCGTAGGCCTCGACAATCCGCTGCACCAAGGGGTGGCGCACCACGTCTTTGGGCTGGAAGTGGGTGAAGCTGATGCCCGGCACGTCTTTGAGCACTTCGATCACATGATGCAGGCCAGACTTGGTGCCGCGCGGCAGGTCGACCTGAGTGATGTCGCCGGTAATGACCGCCGTCGAGCCGAAGCCGATTCGCGTCAGGAACATCTTCATTTGCTCGACGGTGGTGTTCTGGCTCTCGTCGAGAATGATGAAGCTGTTGTTTAGCGTGCGACCGCGCATGTAGGCCAGTGGCGCGACTTCAATGACCTGTTTCTCGATCAGCTTGGCGACGTATTCGAAACCGAGCATTTCGTACAGCGCGTCATAGAGCGGGCGCAGGTACGGGTCGATCTTCTGGGACAGGTCGCCGGGCAGGAAACCGAGCTTTTCGCCCGCCTCGACCGCCGGACGCACCAGCAGGATGCGGCGGATCTGCTCACGTTCCAGCGCATCGACGGCGCAGGCCACGGCCAGATACGTCTTGCCGGTACCGGCCGGGCCGATGCCGAAGTTGATGTCGTTGCCGAGGATTTCCTTCACGTAGCGCTGCTGATTCAGACCGCGCGGGCGAATCATGCCTTTTTTCGTGCGCAGGGCGACGGTGGGTTCTGCGGGGGCAGGATTGTCGAGATCTTCGCCAGCCGATTCCTGCAGGAACAAGTGAACCAGGTCTGGCGACAGCTCGGTACCCTTTGTTTCGCGGTACAGCCGACGCAGCAGGTTTTCCGCAGACGTGGTGTGTTTGGGGTCGCCGATCAGTTCGAACTGGTTTCCGCGATTGCGGATCTCGATGGCCAGGCGCTGTTCGATCAAGCGCAAATGCTCGTCGAATTGCCCGCACAGATTGGCGAAGCGGCGAGCCTCAAAGGGCTCGAGAAGAAAACGATGTGGTTCGATGGGTGCGTTCAAGGTCGTATTTAGCCGCCCAGGGGCAATTAAGATGAAATCAAGGATAACGCCAGTGGCGTGGGTGCGAAAGCTCTTAAATCACCGCTGTTCCTGTGGGAGCGAGCCTGCTCGCGAAAGCGGTCTGTCAGACACATTGATGTTGAATGTGTTGCCGCCTTCGCGAGCAGGCTCGCTCCCACAGAGGAAATGCAGTGTTACTGAACCAGCGAACCGCGCAACGAGTGCGGTTGCGCGGCATCAATATGCACGTCGGCAAACTGACCGATCAGCGTTGGATTGTCGCAGCGGAAGTTGACGATACGGTTGTTCTCGGTGCGGCCCTGGAGTTCGCCGGGATCCTTTTTCGAATAATCGGTCACCAGAATGCGCTGAATCGAGCCGACCATTTGTCGGCTGATTTCGAACCCCTGCTGGTTCAAGCGATGTTGCAACGCATTGAGCCGCTCTTTCTTCAACTCTTCGGGGGTGTCGTCGGCCAAGTCGGCGGCGGGGGTGCCCGGGCGCTGGCTGTAGACGAACGAATAGGAGAAATCGAAGCCGACGTCGGCAATCAATTTCATGGTCTGTTCGAAGTCTTTCTCGGTTTCGCCTGGGAAGCCGACGATGAAGTCCGAACTGATGCAGATTCCTGGCACGGCCGCGCGCAGTTTGCGCAGCTTGGATTTGTACTCCAGCGCCGTGTGGTTGCGCTTCATCGCCGCGAGGATCCGGTCGGAACCCGACTGCACCGGCAAGTGCAGGTGCTTGACCAGCTCCGGCACCTCGGCGTGAGCCTGGATCAGGCTGTCGGAGAACTCCAGCGGGTGCGAAGTGGTGTAGCGAATGCGGTCGATACCGTCGATGGCGGCGACCACGCGAATCAGCTCGGCCAGATCGGCCAGGCGACCGTCGTGGGTGGTGCCGCGATAGCCGTTGACGTTCTGTCCCAGCAGCGTCACTTCGCGCACGCCGTTTTCGGCGAGGTGGATGACCTCGGCGATCACGTCATCGAACGGCCGGCTGACTTCTTCGCCACGGGTGTACGGCACCACGCAGAACGTGCAGTACTTGCTGCAACCTTCCATCACCGACACGTAAGCGCTCGGGCCGTCGATGCGCGGCTCGGGCAGGTGGTCGAATTTTTCGATTTCCGGGAACGAGACGTCCACCTGCGGCAGCTTGCTGCTGCGCGCGGCGTCAATCATTTCGGGCAGACGGTGCAGGGTCTGTGGGCCAAACACCACGTCAACGTACGGGGCGCGATCACGAATCGCCGCGCCTTCCTGGCTGGCCACGCATCCGCCGACGGCAATCACCATGTCCGGGTTGGCGAGTTTCAGTTCGCGCCAGCGGCCGAGCTGTGAGTACACCCGGTCCTGGGCGCGCTCGCGGATCGAGCAGGTGTTGAGCAGAATCACGTCGGCGTCTTCCGCACGAGCGGTGACTTCCAGGGCCTGATGTTCGCCCAGCAGATCGACCATGCGCGAGCTGTCGTACTCGTTCATCTGGCAACCGTGGGTTTCGATGTAAAGCTTCTTGGCCATGGATTAGGGTCGTCACGTGATTCAAAGAACCGCGCATTATAGGGAACAAGCCCTCAGGTTCCTACCGCTGTGCGTCCGGTGGCTATGCTATAGTTCGCGCCCTCATTTTTGTCCCCGATGTTGTCCATCCGCCATGACCAAACGCGAAGCTCCAATCTACAAGGTGATTTTCCTCAACCAGGGCCAGGTGTTCGAAATGTACGCCAAGCAGATCTATCAAAGTGATCTGTGGGGTTTCCTGGAAGTCGAAGAATTCGTCTTTGGCGAGCGCACGCAAGTGGTCGTCGACCCGAGCGAAGAAAAGCTCAAGGCGCAATTCGAAGGCGTGGTGCGCAGCTTTGTGCCGATGCATTCGATCGTGCGCATCGACGAAGTGGAACGTCTGGGCACCCCGAAAATCAGTGAAGCCCGTGGCGCGGTCGGCAATGTCATGCCGTTCCCGATGCCGATGCCTGAGAAGTAAGTCTCAAGACCGAGGCGCGCTCTTCGCGAGCAGGCTCGCTCCCACAGGGAAATGCATTCCGATGTGGGAGCGAGCCTGCTCGCGAAGGGGCCAGAAAGGTCGGCGCAAAAATCAGGGAAGTGGCGAAAAGGGCGTGCGCCCATCGGCGCTCTGCAGTTCCATCAGGTATTTGCGGAAAATCTGTCCCAGCACCTGAGTGGCGGTCTCGAGGTCTTCTCGGGACATTTTTTCAGAGACTTCGTCGGCGGTGTCCAGCGCCTCTTCGGCGCCGTTGACCGCGGCCATCTTCAGCACGATGTACGCCTGAATATTGTTGGCCTGCACGCCTTCACCGTGGAAGAACATGCTGCCGAGCTTGAATTGCGCCTGAGCGTGGCCTTGCAGCGAGGCTTTTTCGAAATAGCTCAGGGCTTGATTGAGGTCGCGCGGCGCGTTTTTGCCGTCGTAGTAGAACTCACCCAACTCGTATTGCGCTTGCGCATCCCCTTCGTCCGCCGCTTTCTGGCAGGCGGCCAGTGCCTGCGTGACGTCTTGCGGCTGAGTATTGAGGGTGCAACGACCCATCGCCGGGATCAACAACGAGTTGCCGCCTGCTTGTGCATGCGCGAGCAGGGGCTGAAGGAGCAACAGGCAGCCCAATGCAAGGGTGCGGCCGGTGCGGTTCATGGGAATCGACTTACCTCTGAAGGGCACGCGGACCCGTCGGGGGATCCAATAAGCGCGCATTATGAAATAAGCAGGGCCAACCTTACAAAGTCTTTACTCGTTTTTCTGCTGCGCGGGGAACATATCGCCCACTTTAGGCGGGATTTTGGCAGGCGGTTCGGAAAAATCGCAGGGATGTAGGTGAAAGCTGACGCTGGCCATGGCCAACGTCAGCGGTACGGCGATTACTTGAGTGCGGCGAAAGCACGCTCGGCAGCGTCCAGCGTCAGTTTCAACTCCGCTTCACCGTGAGCGATCGAGGTGAAACCGGCTTCAAAGGCGCTCGGCGCCAGATACACGCCACCTTCCAGCATCAAGTGGAAGAAGCGGCCGAACAGCGCAGCGTCGCTTGCCATGACATCGTCGAAAGTGACGATGTCGTCGGCGCCGCTGAAGTACAGGCCGAACATGCCGCCAGCTTGAGTGGTCACGAACGGAATGCCCGCCGCATCGGCGCGTTGTTGCAGACCGTCGAGCAGGCGTGTGGTGTAGTCGGTCAGTTCGGCGTGGAAGCCCGGACGGCTGATCAGACGCAAAGTCGTCAAGCCAGCGGCCATCGCCAGGGGGTTACCCGACAACGTGCCCGCCTGATACACCGGGCCGAGCGGCGCGATGCACTGCATGATGTCGCGTTTGCCGCCGAAGCAACCCACCGGCATGCCGCCGCCGATGATCTTGCCGAAGGTGGTCAGGTCTGGCGTGACGCCGTAATGCGCCTGGGCACCGCCGAGTGCGACGCGGAAACCGGTCATTACTTCGTCGAAAATCAACACCACACCGTGCTTGTCGCACAGCGAACGCAGGCCTTCGAGAAAGCCCGGCGCTGGCGGTACGCAATTCATGTTGCCAGCCACCGGCTCAACGATGATGCAGGCCACTTC
This sequence comes from Pseudomonas khorasanensis, assembly GCF_014268505.2. Taxonomy (GTDB): domain Bacteria; phylum Pseudomonadota; class Gammaproteobacteria; order Pseudomonadales; family Pseudomonadaceae; genus Aquipseudomonas; species Aquipseudomonas khorasanensis. Next base: position 161,409 of record NZ_JABWQP020000005.1, on the reverse strand, counting down.
CTGGCCCACTTCAGCCAGCATCGTTTCAACCGCTTCGATGTCGTTGAACGGCAGGGTCAGGGTGTGTTTGGCGAATGCTGCCGGTACACCGGCCGAACTCGGCACGCCCTGAGTCAGCGCACCGGAGCCGGCCTTGACCAGCAGGCTGTCGGAGTGGCCGTGGTAGCAGCCTTCGAATTTGATGATGCTGTCGCGGCCGGTGAATCCACGGGCCAGGCGGATCGCGCTCATGGTCGCCTCGGTGCCGGAGCTGACCATGCGCACCATGTCCATCGATGGCACCAGCGAGCAGACCAGATCGGCCATCTCGGTTTCCATCGAAGTCGGCGCGCCGTACGACAGGCCGTGTTGCAGCTGATTGCGCACTGCATCCAGAACGTCCGGATGGCTGTGGCCGAGGATCATCGGGCCCCATGAACCCACGTAATCAACATAACGCTTGTCGTCTTCGTCAGTGACGTAGGCGCCTTCGGCATGCTTGAAGAACAGCGGCGTGCCGCCAACACTCTTGAACGCGCGAACTGGCGAGTTCACGCCACCGGGGATGTGCTTCTGGGCATTGGCAAACAGGGTTTCGGAACGAGACATGATCGGGCTCTCAAATCAGATTTTGAACAATTCGTTGAAGGCGCGGGCGCGGCGAGTCACCTCGGCGGTGCTGTCGGCGCCGAACAGGCCATGCACCACTGCGAGCAGATCCACGCCGTGATTCACCAGCGGCGCAGCATTGTCGAGGGTGATGCCGCCAATGGCGCAGATTGGCAAGTGCAGTGTTTGTTTGGCTTCGTGGAGCAGATCGAGGCTGCAACTCGGCGCACCTGGCTTGGTGGTGGAGTTGAAGAAGCGGCCGAAGGCGACATAGCTCGCACCTTCTTTGGCGGCTTGTTCGGCCAGGGCGATTTGCCCGTGGCAGGTCGAACCGATGATCGCTTTCGAGCCGAGGAGGGCGCGGGTCGGCGACAGCGGGCCGTCGGTCTGACCGAGATGAACGCCGACGTTGAGGCGCGCGGCCAGTTCGGCGTCATCGTTGATGATCAGACGCGTCTTGTAGCGCTCGCACAGATCGCGCAGCGCTTGGGCCTCACGCAGACGGCGGGCCTCGTCGCTGCTTTTGTCGCGGTATTGCAGCAGGGTGACGCCGCCTTCGAGCGCCGCCTCCACGTAAGACAGAAACTTGCCGGACAGCAGTTCGCTGTCGGTAATGGCATACAGGCCACGTAGTTTCATCGAACAGACCTCGCGACGTTACGAACAGAAATCAAGCGGCAGGCGGCGCGGCACGAACTGGCCTTTGCCCAGTTGCTCTGCATCGCGCAGGGTACGCCAGGTGTAATCCAGAGCCGTGCGCACGGCGCTGACGAGGTGTTCACCCTGCGCCAGACGACCGGCCAAGGCACTGGCCAGTGTGCAACCGGAGCCGTGATAACTGCCGGGCAGCCGCTGGCAGTAAAAGGTTTCACGCAGGCCATCGCGGCTGTACAGGCGGTTGTGGATTTCAGTTTCGTCGCCATGACCGCCGGTGATCAGCAGGTTTTTGATGAACGGCAGAAGTTTTTCCGCGCACTCGTCGGCGGTGCCTTCGGGCAGTTCGGCGAGGATGCGCGCTTCGGGAAGGTTGGGCGTGGCAATGATCGACAGCGGCAGCAGACGCTCGCGCATCGCATAGCCGACCTCGTCCTTGCCCAGTCGTCCGCCGCCGCCGGCGCGCAGTACCGGGTCGCAGACCACCGGCAAATGCGGGTGCGCCGACAGCAGTTCGACCACCGTGTCGACCATTTCCAGCGAACCGAGCATGCCCAGTTTCACCGCCGCGACTTCGGAGTCGTTGAACACGGCGTTGGCCTGGGCCAGAACCCACTCACGATCGAGGACGCGAAAGTCAGTGACGTTGACGGTGTCTTGCACGGTCAGGGCGGTGACGGCCGGAGCCGCATGGCATCCTTGCGCGAGCAAGGCTTCGATATCTGCCTGCAGGCCGGCGCCACCACTGGGGTCGTGGCCGGAGAGACAGAGGACAACGGGGCGGGAGCTGTAGATATTCATGGTGCGCGAGCTTACCACCAAAGCTGATTTTCGGGTGCAGGAGCTGCCCCAGGCTGCGATCTTTTGATCTTCCTGACCAACCCAACAGCTCTATCTCGGCGCTTTGCCCTGAAACGCCTGTTCTAGAGCCGTTGTAGGAAAAATTTCCATGGTGCTCAATGGCCATCAACCGCTATGCTACGCTGGATCCAAACCAATAACAGGTAATACCGGTTTTACGTCTACTCAAAGGGAATGGGGGGCTTCCTGACACAACCGGACGAGCCACGCTGGGGCTTCAATGCGCTATTTGCTGATGTTGCTGTTCTGCTTGCCCCTTATGGCGAGCGCCGTCGAGTTCGACGAATTCACCCAGGGCCTCCCGCTGGGCCGATCGCTGCAAGTGTTCGAAGACCCGAGCGGTCAGGCGAGCATTACCGATGTTCGCGCGCAAGCCGCCGCCGGACAGTTCAAGGCCCACGACAGAGCCACACTCAATGCCGGTTATTCGCGCTCGGCGTTCTGGCTGAAGATCGACCTGCATTATCGCCCGAGCAATCCGACGGCCCAGCGCACCTGGCTGTTGGAACTGGCGTATCCGCCGCTTGATCATCTCGACCTGTATCTGCCAGACGCCAGCGGGGAATATCGACGGGTGCGCCAGACCGGCGATGCCTTGCCTTTCGCCAGCCGCGAGATCCGCCAGAACAACTATCTGTTCGACCTGCCCTTCAAAGCGGATCAGCAACAAACCCTGTACCTGCGACTGGCCAGCCAGGGTTCGATTCAGGCGCCGGTGACGTTGTGGTCGAGCACCGCCTACCTCGAAGATCAACCGGTGCGGTTGTATGTGCTCGGCATCATTTATGGCGTTCTGCTGGGGATGCTGGTCTACAACCTGTTCATCTACCTGAGCGTGCGCGACACCAGCTACCTTTATTACATCTTCTATATCGGCTCGTTCGGCCTCTATCAATTGTCGGTGAACGGCGCGGCGGTCGAGTATTTCTGGCCGGACAATCCATGGTGGGCCAACGCCGCGACGCCGTTTTTCATTGGTTGCGCGGGTCTGTTCGGCAGCCAGTTCGCCCGCAGTTTCCTGCAGACCAAAACCCACAGCCTCTGGCTCGATCGCTTGCTGATGGCCTTGATCGCGTTCAGTGCGCTGGTGATCGGGCTGTCGTTGATGACCAGTTACGCCCTGGCCCTGCGTCTGGCGACCACACTGGCGCTGACGTTCACTGTGGTGATTTTCGCCGCCGGGATCCTGGCCTGGTGGCGCGGTTTGCGCGTGGCGCGTTATTTCATCATCGCCTGGTCGGCATTCCTGCTGGGCGGCATCGTCAACACGCTGATGGTGCTGGGCTTGCTGCCCAACGTGTTCCTGACCATGTACGCCAGCCAGATCGGCTCGGCCATCGAGGTGGCATTGCTTTCACTAGCGCTGGCCGACCGCATCAATGCCATGCGCGAACAACAGGCGCAGACGCTATATGACGCCGGGCAAAAACTCGAAGTGCTCAATCAGCAGCTGGCCCACAGCAACAAGCTCAAGGATGAATTCCTCGCCACGCTGACCCACGAACTGCGCACGCCGATGAACGGGGTGATCGGTTCGCTGGAGTTGATGCAGACCGTCGAGCTCGATCCGGAGCTTGAGCAGTATCAGCAGACCGCCGCCGGTTCCGCCCGCGACATGATGCGCATGGTCAACGGCATTCTCACCCTCACCGAATTGCAGGCCGGCAAGCTCAAGGCGACGCCGGGCACGTTCAGCCTGCGCGGTGTGGTCGAGGCGTTGCGTGTGCAGTTCGACGGTAACGCGGCGAGCAAGTCCCTGGACTTCAAGGTCGAAGTACTGCCGACTCTGCCGGATCGCCTGCTCGGCGACAGTGCGAAACTGACGCAATGTCTGGAGTGCCTGCTGGACAACGCGATCAAGTTCACCCGCGTCGGGGGGCTGGCGTTGCGGGTCACGGGCAGGCCGTCGACGGATAATCGCCTGGCGCTCTCGTTTGCGGTGATCGACACCGGCATCGGTTTCACCGATCTGGGCGAGGCCAACCTTTATCAGCGCTTCTTCCAGCTCGACGGTTCGATGACCCGCGAATACGGGGGGCTGGGCGTCGGCCTGGCGATCTGCCGACAGCTGGTGGAACTGCTTGGCGGCAAACTCACCCACCGTTCCGAACCCGGACGCGGCAGTCGCTTTCAGCTGGATGTCGAATTCGAACTGCCGGCGATCGAAGCGTTGCCCGCTACACAGCCGGCCCGCGATTGCATCCGTTCGCCGCAGGACTGCACAGTACTGTTGGTGGACGACAACAACGTCAACCAGTTGGTGATGCGCGGCATGTTGCTCAAACTCGGTTTCCGCGTGCGTACCGCTGACAGTGGTGCCGCCGCGCTGGAATGCTTGCAGCGGGAGACTTTCGACGCCGTGCTGATCGATTGCCAGTTGCCCCGTCACGAAGGCGCGTCGTTGTGCTGCCAGATCCAGGCCTTGCCGGGCTGCGCGCACTTGCCGGTGTTCATGTTGGCGGTGACGGCAGACCGCGAACCCTGCGCCCCGGGCGCCGCCATCGACTATCTGCACAAACCGGTAAAATTCGAGGATCTGCAAGCCGCGCTACAGCGCCGGGTCCTCAGCTGCTGATACGGTAAAAGCGCCGCAAAAACGGCGCGTATGACACTTTGTTCAAAAAAGCACCAGTGCTTAACTGGTGCCATTGCTGAACAAGGAGCCCCGTCATGAACCTGCATCAGTTCGCCGAAACGCACGAAGTCACCAATCAGCCGCCGTCTCTGGACGGCACCAACCTGTACCGTATCGACCTGCCGTTGCAGGAGTGGTCGCGCCGATTTGGCGCCGGCTGGGCAGAATCGCGGATTGATGCCTATGGGGCGCTGGCGGGCGGGCCGCTGATGGAGGCGGGGTTTCTTGCCAACCAGAACAAACCTGTTTTTGCCAGCCATGATCGCTACGGTCATCGCATTGATCTGGTGGAATTTCATCCTGCTTATCACGAACTGATGCGCACAGCGATCGAGCATGGCCTGACTTCCCTGCCGTGGGCGCACCCACAAGAGGGCGCCCACGTCGCCCGCGCTTCGATGACGTATTTGCACAGCCAGGCCGAGGCCGGCAGCGGTTGCCCGCTGACCATGACGTTCGCCAGCGTGCCGGCGCTGCGTTTGCAGCCGAATCTGGCCGAGCAGTGGCTGCCCAAAGTCCTCGCCACGCAATACGACCCGCGTAACGTCGGCATGGCGCACAAGGCCGGGGTGACCATCGGCATGGCCATGACCGAGAAACAGGGCGGCACCGATGTTCGTGCCAATACCACCAAGGCCTATCCGGTTGGCGCCAGCGGAGCGGGTCAGGCTTATGAGCTGGTCGGGCACAAGTGGTTCTGCTCGGCGCCGATGTGCGATGCCTTTCTGACGCTGGCGCAGACTGACAAGGGCTTGAGCTGTTTTCTGCTGCCGCGTCACCGACCCGACGACACGCGCAATCAGTTCTACATCCAGCGCCTGAAAAACAAACTCGGCAACCAGTCCAACGCCTCCAGTGAAGTGGAGTTTCGTGGCGCGCTGGCGTGGATGGTCGGCGAGGAAGGGCGCGGCGTACCGACCATTATTGAAATGGTGGCGATGACCCGCTTCGATTGCATGGTAGGTTCCAGTTCACTGATGCGTCAGGCGCTGACCCAGGCCAGCCACCACTGCGCGCATCGTAAGGTCGGCGGCAAGCTGCTCAGCGAGCAGCCCTTGATGCAAAACGTGCTGGCGGATCTGGCCCTCGAAAGCGAAGCGGCCCTGGCCCTGAGCCTGCGCATGGGCAAAGCGCTGGATCACCTTGATGATCGCCACGAAGCGCAGTTCGCGCGACTGGTAACGGCGGTGGGCAAGTACTGGATCTGCAAGCGTGCGCCGGGAATGATCAACGAAGCCGCCGAATGCATGGGCGGCGCGGGCTACGTGGAAGACAGCATTCTGCCGCGCCTGTACCGCGAAGCGCCGGTTAACTCGACATGGGAAGGCTCGGGTAATGTGCAATGTCTGGACGTGTTGCGGGCACTGTCCAAAGAGCCGGGCGTGCTGGATGTGCTCTTTAGCGAGTTGGGCGACGGCCATGGCGACAAGCGTCTGGCAGCGCATATTCAGCAGTTGCAGGCGCAGTTCAAGGATACGAGCGACATTCAGTATCGCGCGCGGCAACTCACCGAAGACATCGCCCTCGGTTTGCAGGCGAAGCTGCTGCTGGAAGCCGGGAACTCAGCGATCAGCGATGCCTTTATCGCCAGCCGTCTGAGTGGTGGCGGCCGCGTGTACGGCGCGTTGCCGCGCGGGCTGGATGTCGAAGCCATCGTCACCCGCTCAACCCCACAAGGCTTCTGACCTCACACAAATCCCCTGTAGGACCGTTGGTGGCCGACATATTGTTCGGTTGCCAACATGCCACTGTTCCCGTGAGACCACGATGCAGGCAAGATGAAGCTCTGCAAGTCAGAACACAGGAAGCTGATCGTGACCGAAGCGTTTATTGTCGTTCAAACCGCCGAACAAGCCGTGGATCGTCTGGCCGAGTTGCATGAGCGAGCCACCACCGCGCTGAACTCGGCGCTCAAGCGTTACCTCAAAGATCGCGTCGAGCCCGACGCCGAACAGCGTGCCCTGTTTCGTTATCCCGAACTGCGTCTGACCTATCACTGCCAGGGCGAAGTGCCGCAAACCACTCGGGCCTACGCCAAGGTGCAATTGCCGGGCACTTACAGCGTCACCGTCACTCACCCGGCGGCGTTTCGCAAATACCTGCTCGAACAGCTTGTGCCGTTGATGCACGATTTCACCGTGACCGTCGAAGTGGGCGTCAGCCAGCAGAATATTCCGTACCCATACGTGGTCGAGCAGGGCGATGAACTGGCCGGTTCCGGTGTGACCGCTGCAGTGCTGGCGCGGGTTTTTCCGAGCACCGACCTGTCTGCCGCCACTGATGGCATCGCCGACGGCCTCTACGACTGGGAAAACACCGATCCGCTGCCACTGGCGCTGTTCGACGCCGCGCGCGTGGACTTCTCCCTGCGCCGGCTGGTGCACTACACCGGCAGCGACTGGCGCCATGTGCAGCCGTGGATTCTGCTGACCAATTATCACCGCTATGTCGACCAGTTCATCGTGCACGGTCTGGAGCAACTGCGCCGCGACCCGCGTTTTGTGCGCATGGTGCTGCCGGGCAATGTGATCATCGAGAAGAGCATGGACCACGGTGAGGCGTCGGCGATTGCGGCGGGTGTGGTCTGGCACCGTTACCAGATGCCGGCCTATCACCTGATCGCCAGCGATGGCCATGGTGTGACGCTGGTGAATATCGGTGTCGGCCCGTCCAACGCCAAGAACATCACCGACCACCTGGCCGTGCTGCGTCCGCATTGCTGGCTGATGATCGGCCACTGCGGCGGCCTGCGTCAGTCGCAGACCATCGGCGACTATGTGCTGGCCCACGCCTACATGCGCCGCGACGGGATTCTCGATCGCGTGGTGCCGCCGAACATCCCGATCCCGGCCCTGGCCGAGGTGCAGCTTGCTCTTCAGCAGGCGGCGGCAAATGTCACCGGCGAGAAGGGCGACGACCTGAAAAAGCGTTTGCGCACCGGCACCGTGCTGACCTACGACGACCGCAACTGGGAACTGCGCTGGGCCCAGGAGCGTCCGCTGATCAACCTGTCCCGCGCGGTGGCGGTGGACATGGAAAGCGGCACCATTGCCGCTCAAGGTTATCGCTTGCGGGTGCCGTACGGCACGTTGCTTTGTGTCTCGGACAAGCCGCTGCACAGTGAGATCAAACTGCCGGGTTCGGCCAACGCCTTCTACGAGCGTGCGGTCAGCCAGCACTTGAAGATCGGCATAGAAGCGGTGGATCTGCTGCGCACCGAACTCAACTCGCTGCACTCGCGCAAACTGCGCAGCTTCGACGAGCCGCCGTTCCGTTAACGGTTAGTCGTGGTCATTTGGCGGTCGGGGCACTAGCATTAACAGCCCAGATCGCCAGATGTTGTTTTGCCCATGTCCCGTCCTCCGCGTCCTCCTGCCCGCCGCCCCGGCGCGAAACCACAGTCTTCTGCGCCACGCCGTGTCGCCAAGGCGCCGCCGGCCGAGCCGAAGCTGATCCTGTTCAACAAACCATTCGATGTGCTGACGCAATTCAGCGACGGCGAGGGGCGGGCGACGCTCAAGGATTACATCGATGTGCCCGGTATCTACCCGGCCGGACGTCTGGATCGCGACAGCGAAGGGTTGCTGCTGCTGACCAACGACGGGCAGTTGCAGGCGCGTATCGCGGACCCGAAACACAAACTGGCGAAGACCTATTGGGTGCAGGTCGAGGGCGAACCGACGCCCGAACAGTTGCAGCGTCTGCGCGATGGCGTCGAACTCAATGACGGCATGACCTTGCCCGCCGAAGCGCGGCAGCTCGATGAGCCTGAGCTATGGCCGCGTAATCCGCCGGTGCGCTTTCGCGTGACCGTACCGACGAGCTGGCTTGAACTGGTGATTCGCGAGGGACGCAACCGCCAGGTGCGGCGCATGACAGCGGCGGTAGGGCTGCCAACGTTGCGTCTGGTACGGGTCAGGATTGGCGACTGGACGATCGAAGGGCTCGATCAGGGCCAGTGGAAGGAAGTGCCGGCGCGTCTATAGCTTGCCGGATTCGATCAGGCCGATCACCACGCTCTTGATGATGAACGCGGCGACGCCCAGGCCCAGTACGAAAAACAGAATGAACGAGCCGAAGCGTCCTGCCTTGGATTTCTTCGCCAGATCCCAGACGATGAAACCCATGAAAATGATCAGGATGCTGACCAGACCGGTCATCATCCACTCTTCGAACAGTGCTGGATCCATTGGCGTTCTCCGGCGCGGACAGGGCTGAAAGGGCGGCGGCGAGTATACGCCATGGTCGGAGGGGTGGCATTGATGTGGGTCTGATTCGGAACGGTTGCCCTCACCCTAACCCTCTCCCAGAGGGAGAGGGGACCGATCGGGGGATGCTGATGAGCTATGCCGACCTGTTCCAGCTGTTGCGAACCCACAATCGACTCGGGCTTTCAGGTCGATGTATAACGCCTGACCCTGCGGTCGGCGCCCTCTCCCTCCGCGAGAGGGCTGGGGTGAGGGGCTTTTGCTAAGCTACGCAAATGAGTCAACGGCAATTCAGTGCTGTTCAAAACCTGATTCAACACAAAACTCGACCGCACACTCGTAACCCCCTCAATTCGGGTCAGATGCCCCAGCAGCAACTTTTGATAGTGATCCATGTCCGGCACTACCACCTTCAACTGGTAATCGGCATCAACACCGGTCACCAGGCTGCACTCCAGCACTTGCGGCAATGTCCGGATCGCTGCCTCGAAATTCTCGAACCGCTCCGGCGTGTGCCGGTCCATGCCGATCAATACGTAAGCGGTCAGGCTCAGGCCGAGCATCTTGCGATCCAACAGGGCCACCTGACGCGAAATGTAGCCGTCGTCTTCCAGCTGCTTGACCCGGCGCGAGCAGGGCGAAGGAGAGAGTCCGATGCGCTCGGCCAGTTCCTGGTTGGAGATGCGGGCGTCGCGCTGCAGTTCCGCCAAAATACTCAGGTCGTAACGGTCAAGTTTGCTCATCAGTGCGTCCGTGGCTGTAACTATTGCGGTGGATTATCTATCCAGGGTTAAAAATTGCGCAAGTGGTGTTTATTTCAGCAATCTTCGCAATCCTCTGTCGCGCCCTCGGGCTTATTCTTATCACCAGAATCACTGCTCGGTAACACAGTCCACAGCGGCCCGCCCAATCAGGCCCGCCGCGGTCGCCGCCCTCCACCGGGGACGTGCCGGCCCCCGAGCTGCACACTGTCCAGAAGACGGCGTGAGGTGAGCCGACGTCAAAAGCGTCGAGCCAGGACGAAGTTCTCTAGAAGGGAGGCCGACGGGTCTCCCTTTTTTCTTGCCTGCAATTTCATGTGGCGCCGCTCAATAAATAAGCTGCGCGACTGATAACCTGTTGCAGAACCCGGTGTGAAAGTCCCCGGTCTGATGTGTACGCCCTAACCCGCAGTGAGGAAGAGCATGAAGTCGCGCATCTGGCGTCTGGCCGGTGTTGGTTTGCTGTGTGTGAGTGTCAGTGCGCAAGCGCTTGCCGATGAGCCTGAGGGGCGTGGCCCGGATGGCGGCGGACGGGGGCCGGAGCATCAAGGCAATAATCAGCCGCGCCCGCAGAGCAATGAGATCATTCGTGGCGACAATAGTCGCCAGTTCGAGCAAAACGGCCAGCCTCCGCACAACGATGGCCAGTGGCAGAACCGCAATCGTCCTGCCTATGAACCCGAGCCGGGGCGTCAGCCGTCACATCAACCGGCCAATAACCTGCCGATCCAGCCGCGGCCCGACGCCGTGCGCCAGACCGAGGAACCGCGTCAGGGTTACTACCGCGACGAGCGTCCGCAGAACGGGTACCACAATCAACAGTGGCAGACACAACATCGGCCCGATGACAACCGCTGGCCCGGGCGTCCCGATGGTCACGGCAATGGATGGGGCCCTGGGCCGCAATATCGCCCGGGGCAGGTGATCGACCGCTTCCCGGATCGGGACTATCGCGTACCGTATCGCGGTCAGGATTATTTTTATTCGGGCGGCTACTGGTATCGCCCGCAAGGTCCGCGCTACATCGTCGTGCAGCCGCCACGGGGCATTCGTATCCAGTATTTGCCAGCGTACGCCCGTGAAGTGTGGGTGGGTGGTTCGCTGCTGTTCCTCGCCGCCGGTTCCTACTATGCGTACCAGCAAGCCACGCAGGATTACATTGTGGTCGAGCCACCGGTGCAGCAGCCGCAACCGCAAACCGGCGGATACGACGTCGAGGCTTATCCGGCCAACGGCCAGTCGCCGCAGCAGGTGCAGCAGGACGGTTATCAGTGCTCTCAGTATGCGGTGCAGCAAAGCGGTTTCGACCCGCGCACCGCGACCTATCAACCGGCGCCCGAGGTGGTTCAGGCCTACCGTCAGGCCCAGGGTAATTGCCTGAGCAGTCGTGGTTATCAGGTGAACTACTGAGCCCGAGCGGCCAGCACCACTTCCTGTGGGTCGGCGTGCACGAGTACTTCGGCCCTGGGATAGGCCTTGTGAATCGCAGCCGCGGCTTGATCGCTGATGCCATGGGCGACTGACAGGGTCAGTTCGCCCGGCAGTTCCAGGTGCAACTGCACAAACCAGTGGTTGCCGGAAATGCGCGTGCGCAAGTCATGCGCACCCAACACGCCCGGCACGCTGCAGGCCAGTTCAAGCATGTGTTGGCTGACGTCGGTCGGCAGCTCTTCGTCCATCAATACTGAAAAACTTTCCCGGGCGATCTGGATCGCGCTCCAGAAAATATACGCAGCAATCCCCAGGCCGAACCACGCATCCAGTTGCTCAAAACCTAACCCGGCCAGCACCAGCGCGATCAGAATGCTGCCGTTGAGCAACATGTCCGAGCGGTAATGCAGCGAATCGGCGCGCACGGCGTTGGAGCCTGTCTGCCTGACCACCCGGTGCTGCAAAACGAGCAGCGCCGCCGTCAGCAGCAGCGAAAACACGATGACGCCGATGCTCAGCCATGGCGCGCCAAGCGGTTCCGGCGTCTGCAAACGCGCATAGGCCTGGAACGCGATCAACACTGCACTGCCACCGATGAACAGCGCCTGCGCCATCCCCGCCAGCGATTCCGCTTTGCCGTGGCCATAACGGTGATCGTCGTCCGCCGGGCGCAACGCGTAATGCACGGCGAGCAGATTCAGCATTGAGGTGACGCCATCCAGCGCCGAATCGGTGAGACCGGCGAGCATGCTCACCGAGCCGCTGAGCCACCAGGCGATGGCCTTGGCGATGATCAGCGTGCACGCAACCGCCACCGAGGCGCGGGTCGCCAGCCGCAGCAGGCGGGCGTGTTCGGGGCTGGAGGTCATGGGGCTTCCTTGTCAGGCGGCAGGTTGCAGGCCGAACATTGCCAGTTGCTGCGCGCTGCCCTTGTGCTGAATCAGACGCGGATCATCCAGGGCCTTATTTATTTCAACGGCAGCCTTGCCCAGTTCGCTCTCCAGAATCGCCTGCAACTTGTGGTTATCGACCTGGCCATCCGGGCCGATGGCTTGCTTGAGTTTTGCTGGGTCAACTTGCGCGGTGTGGCCCGGTTCGAAATAGATCGCGCCGGTGGCGAAGTCGACGGCAAACGCGATCAGCCCGGGAATGATGTAGAACAGCAGGCCCACGGCGTCGAGCGCGGCAATCGCCGGGTCAATCTTGCCGTCGATCTGGCCGCGACGGTCCGGGTAGAAAATCGACCCGCACGCGGTGATTTGCGTCAGCAGCGTGGCGACCAGAACACCGCCGATCAGACGAGAAGGTAAGCGCATGGAAAATGTCTCCTGAGTCATCAAATAACGAAGCTTCGTCTTGTGAAGTTAAGACCCTGACGAACGCCCGGCAGTTCGCCGTTATACTCGCGATGGCAGGGCGTGCCCACTGTAAATTGCGGCCTCGTCTCACCCCTACCGAAATACCTTGAGGATTGAAGTTGTTTTCTCCAGATCGACACCGCGTGAAGGCTTATGAACTCTATCGGGGTTCGGCCCTGCGGGCTAAAGCCGTGAACGCGCCATGCTGCGTTGCGGGACTTGGCAAGGAAACGACCCTTACTTGCGTCCCGCGTCTTGCCTGGCACGCTCACAGCCTTAACGCGACTCGCAATTTATTGTGGGCACGCCCTGGGGAGCCAGCATGATTTCTTTGCCGATCGACGATGTTTTACCTGCCCTGCGTGAAGCCTTGGCGTCACGCCACGAAGCCGTACTCGAAGCACCGCCCGGCGCCGGTAAAACTACCCGCGTGCCGCTGGCCTTGCTCAACGAAGCCTGGCTGGCGGGGCAGACGATCGTCATGCTCGAACCGCGTCGTCTGGCGGCGCGGGCCGCAGCGGAGCGTCTGGCCAGCGAACTGGGCGAGCAGGTCGGTGAAACCGTCGGTTATCGCATCCGCCTCGACAGCAAGGTCGGCCCCGCCACGCGCATCGAAGTGGTCACCGAAGGCATTCTCACCCGGCGCCTGCAGGACGACCCGGCGCTCGAAGGCGTGGGCCTGCTGATCTTCGACGAATTTCACGAACGCAGTCTCGACGCCGATCTGGCGTTGGCGCTGAGTCTGAACGGTCGCGAGCTGTTTCGCGCTGAACAGCCGCTGAAGATTTTGCTGATGTCGGCCACGCTCGAAGGCGAACGATTGGCCGGGTTGCTCGATGATGCGCCGATCCTGCGCAGCGAAGGGCGCATGTACCCGGTGACGATGCGCTGGGGCCGGCCGTTTCAGCCGGGCGAATACATCGATCAACGGGTCGCGCAAACCGTCCTTGAAGCGCTGCACGATGAGACAGGCAGCCTGTTGGTGTTCCTGCCGGGACAGGCGGAAATCCGTCGCGTCCATCAGCAACTGGCTGATGCCATCGGCGAGCGTACAGACGTCTTGCTGTGCCCGTTGCATGGCGAACTAGACCTCAATGCGCAGCGCGCGGCGATCGACCCGGCGCCGGCCGGACAACGTAAAGTCGTGCTTGCCACCAACATTGCCGAGACCAGCCTGACCATCAACGGCGTGCGCGTGGTGATCGACGCCGGATTGGCGCGGGTACCGCGATTCGATCCGGGCAGCGGCATGACCCGCCTCGATACTCAACGGATCTCCAGGGCCAGCGCCACCCAGCGTGCAGGCCGCGCCGGGCGACTGGAACCGGGCGTGTGTTATCGCCTGTGGTCGCAGGATCAACATGAACAACTGGCAGCTTATGGCAGCGCGGAAATTCTCTCGGCGGATCTGGCCAGCCTCGCTTTGCAACTGGGCCGTTGGGGCGTGGCCCCGGCCGAACTGGTCTGGCTGGACGTGCCACCAGCCGCCGCGTATGCCCAGGCGCAGGATTTGCTGCAACGACTCGGCGCCTTGCACGGTGAAACGCTGACGACCCACGGCCAGGCCATGGCCGAACTGCCGGCGCATCCGCGCATCGCGCATTTGCTGTTACGCGGTCAGGCGCTGGGGCTGGCGAACATGGCGTGTGATGTCGCGGCGCTGCTTGGCGAGCGCGATATCCTGCGCGGCGCCGGTGCGGACCTGCACAGCCGGCTGGTGCTGCTTTCGGGCGAAGAGCGCGCCGGTCGTGGCGCGCAGGGCGGGGTGCAACGCGCCCGGCAATTGGCCCGGCAATATCGTGGGCACTTGCGCGGCAAACCGAGTGAGCCGGTCAGCGATCCCGATCATCCGCGCTGGCTCGGCGCGTTGCTGGCGCTGGCGTATCCGGATCGCGTCGCCCAGCAGCGTCGTACCGGTGGGGCTGAATATCGCCTGGCCAACGGTCGTGCCGCGTTGTTTGCTGAAGCCGACAGCCTGATGAAACAGCCGTGGATCGTCGTCGCCGATCTCGGCAGTCGTCAGGGCCAGCGTGAAGAGCGTATTTATCTGGCGGCTGATTTCGATCCGGCGCTGTTCGATTCCGTGCTCGCCGAACAAGTCCGAACCATCGATCAACTGGACTGGGACGAGCGCGAAGGCGTGCTGCGGGCCGAGCGTCAGCGCAAGGTTGGCGAGCTTATTCTCAGCCGCGAACCGTTGACCGGTCTCGATGAAAATGCGCGCAGTCAGGCGCTGGTCAATCTGGTGCGGCGCAAAGGTCTGGAGTTGCTGCCGTGGACGCCGGAACTGCGCCAGTGGCAGGCGCGAGTGGCGCTGTTGCGTCAGCTTGACCTGGGCTCTCAGACCGACAGCCAATGGCCGGATGTCAGTGACGCGGCTTTGTTGAATACGCTGGAAGATTGGCTGATGCCGTATCTGGGCAAGGTCTCGCGGCTCAGCCATTTCGCCAATCTGGATCTGTCGAGCATCGTGCGCAACCTCCTGCCCTGGCCGTTGCCACAAAAGCTTGATGAGCTGGCGCCGCATCATTTGAGCGTGCCGTCAGGTTCATCGATTCGACTGGATTACAGCGAGTACCCGCCGATTCTTGCCGTGCGTCTGCAAGAGCTGTTTGGCCTGGCGGATACGCCACGGATTGCCGGCGGACGGCAAGTGGTCAAGTTGCACCTGCTGTCACCGGCGCGACGCCCGGTACAGGTCACTCAGGATCTGGCGAACTTCTGGCGCAGCACCTATGCCGAGGTGAAGAAGGATTTGAAGGGGCGTTATCCGAAACATTACTGGCCGGATGATCCGCTGGTCGCAGAAGCCACCGCGCGGGCAAAGCCGCGAGGGACTTGAGCAGTAACAGCGGCGCTCCATCCGATGGCCCATATCGGCAACCGCATGGAGTACACCGAGCATTACCAACAGGTCGGGCACAGTTCCGATTGCATTACAGGCGAAGATCAATCAACAGAGGAAGATCGCCCAGTTCCTGATGGAAGACGGGCGAATCCTGCACGGCAAGTGCCTCAACGTCAGGTATGTCCCCGGTTACATTCGCCCGGGCTCTGAGCTGGCGGGCCCTTACCGGCGTGCAGAACCGTCTCGACCCAGCCTTGCAATGTGTATTTGCGATAGATCTGCTCAGGAATGTCGGCATACGCCGTGGCGATGAACGACGCCGGAATCTGCGGGTCGGCCTCGTCGATGACCAGTATGTTCGCCGGGTTGTAAAAGTCGTAATCCAGCACATGCTTATTGGTAGTGATGACTTTCTTGCGCGCGGCCATGGCTTCAAAAAAACGGAAGCTCAAACCTGCCTGACCGGGCTTGCAAATATCGAGAATGATGCGCGAGCGTTTTACCAGTTCACCGACCGACTCCAGTGACATCCTCTGCTCAAAGAAAGTGATGCCAGGGTGCGTGCCGGGGATCGGTTTGCACTGCACCAGGAACTTGTAATCGGTGACGCCGAGTCGATCGAAGGCCTTCGCCAGACCTTCAAGCGCGGGTACTCGATCCCTGCCGGCCAGCACCGCGAAAGCGGAGTATTTGTCGGCATCGTCACTCTTGATGGGGGCGTCGTAAATGAAATTGTGCAGTTTTTTCAAGCCGTATTGCTCGGCATTCTGCGGGTCGAAGGAAAATACCTCGTCGTAAACGGCCAGCGCTTCGCGGCTCATCGGCCACCGACTGAAACTGTCGTAGAGGTAGGCAATCCTGTGGGCCGAAGCGTTTAGCCCTGCCGCCAGTTGCTTGGGATCGATCTGCGCCGGGTTGATAATCAATGCGACGTCAAAACGCCCGCCTGCCGCCACGGCCTTGCTGAACTGACGCGTTTGTGACCAGCGGTTGAGCCGGCGCCGTAAAAACCTGGGGGCGCGGTCGAAGGTCTTCGCCAGCGAGGTTGTATCGATAAAGCAGACATCGTGATCGATGCTCAAGTGGTCCGCGAGTTTGCGGGCGTAGCCACCAATGTCCTTGCATACCAATAAGATTCTCATGCGTTTCCATGCCTTGAATTCGCCGACGATCGGGGAGGATTCCTGTCAGCGGCTAGGGCGCAGCCGGCAGCAGGAACCGTGCAATCACCGGCAAGTGGTCGGAGATTCGCAACGTATCGTCCTGTCGCACCTGCGCTTCCACGCGTTTAAGCCTGGGGCTGTAGAACAGATAATCGACCGTGCGATCGGGGCCGTTGAGGCCGGGGTCGTTGGGGTAGTGCGTCAACCACTTTGCCCGGTCGATGCCGCTGGCTTCGTTGTTGGTCGGGATCATTGGATATTTGTCCCACAGCAGATGCAGCTCGCTGTCGGCGGCGTAGGGCGTGCGTTGAGCGGCAGGCAGGCGTCGATATTGGCCGAGCGGCAGCAGGTTGAAATCACCACCGATCAGCCACGGCAGGCCTTGGCTTTCATACTTGTCGAGCACTTTGGCCACGGCTGCCACTTGCGCCTGCGAGGTGCCGTCCGGCTGGCGGGCGCGC
Source organism: Pseudomonas khorasanensis (assembly GCF_014268505.2). GTDB lineage: Bacteria > Pseudomonadota > Gammaproteobacteria > Pseudomonadales > Pseudomonadaceae > Aquipseudomonas > Aquipseudomonas khorasanensis. The sequence goes on along the minus strand of NZ_JABWQP020000005.1, from coordinate 144,441 downwards.
TGCAGATGTGTGTTGAACACGGTCAGTTGCCCGCCATCGCTGAGCGGCAGTTTGACCGCGAGCAAAGCGTCCTTGGGCTGAAACTGACGAGTGATGAAGTTGCTTGAGGCAACCGGCAATTGCAGGCGTTCGGCGTGTTCGATGCGATAGCGGCTCAGGGCGGCCAGTTGACGGCCGACGCTGCCGTAGATGTGGGGCTCGGGGACGAAATCGGCTTTCCAGTCAAAGGCGCTGGTGCTGCATGGGTACAGGTCTGCAACGCGTTCCTGCAACAGCTTGAGCTGGTTCTGGTAATCGCTCGCCTTGGCGCCTTCGTCCAGTTCCTGGAGCAGCACCACATCGGGTTGTTCGTCGCGGATCACTCGCGCCACTTCATCGAGGCTGAAGGCCATGTCTTCGAGGGTCGGCGCTTCATCGTCACCCTGGGCCAGATCATTCCAGAACACGTAACGCTTGCCGGCGAGGAATTGCACGTTCCAGGTCATGACCTTCAGCGCTTGCCCGGGCACCAGCGACGGCGCCGTGCCGTTGCAACTGACGGGCAGGGTTTCGCGTACGTTGGGGCGCCAGGTCAGACTGAACAGCAGCGCGCCGAGCAAGGCGACGGCGAGCACAACGAGCAACAGGGTGTAGCGCAGCAGACGGGTCATGGCTCGGCTTATAGCGTTACAGAAAGTGGCCCCGAGCATACCTGACGGCAGCCGTGGAGCCCAAGCGTTGCGCGGTCAGACCGCTCCGTCGCGTTTGTCAGGCAGGTCGCTGATCAGCATGAACAGGCGAAACAGCACCACACTGGTGAACAGTTGCAGGAAGCTGTGGGCGCTGTCGATCAGCCCGGCAATCAGCGGATTTTGCGGTTCCGGGTACACCGCCAGCGTCGCACCTTTGAGCAGCCACAGCGGCGTCATCACGCAGAGGATGCACAGCAGGATCCGCCAGAAATGTCCGCGCGTCAGGCGCAGGCTTTCCTTCATCGCCTGCAACGGCCCGAGGCCGCGCAGCACCAGGAGATATTCGGCGAAGGCGAGCATGACCATGAGCATCAGGCCCGGCAGGAAGTACAGCGACAGGCCGAGCAGAATCAGCAAAGTATTGAGCGCGGTCAGCACGGCAAAGCGCGGCCACAGGGTGGCGGCCATTGCCAGCAGGTCGCGGTTGCGCGGTGATTCGCCACGGCTGCGGGCGTCGAGGAACAGGATCAGGGCGGCGGTATACAACGGATACACCAGCAGGCCCACGATGATGCTGACGCCCGAAAATGTCTCCGGCCCGGTGGCGTGATCAACCGCCTGTTGCAGGAATGCTTCGACAATCACCAGCGGCAGACACAGCTGCACGATGCTGCCCAGATGACGTTTGAAAAAATACAAAGAGTCGCGCAGTACTTCGAGGGCATTCATCAGTCGGTATCGCAGGTCGAAAACAGTGGCTCACTTTAACCGATGAGACGCGGGGCGACGCAAACGTAAACATTCGGTAAAGGTCATTGAAACGTTTTGTAACTGTCTCCATTACAGGAGGGCGCCTGGCCCGACGTGGGCGAGGGCAACGTTTATTACCGGCAATCTGCGAGGTCGCCATGAACAGCGAAGAACAAACCCTGATCGATGGACTGTTTTCCCGGCTGCAGCAGGCCGAAGCGGACGCAGCCCCGCGCGACGCCCAGGCCGAGACGCGGATCAAGGAACACCTGGCGCGCCAACCGGCGGCAGGCTATTTCATGACCCAGGCGATTCTGGTGCAAGAAGCGGCGCTCAAGAGCCTCGATGAGCAGAACAAGCAATTGAATCAACAAATCCAGCGCCTGCAGGCCGAACTGCAATCGGCCAGGGCTCAGGGTGCAGCACCTGCCTCGAGCGGTGGCGGTGGTTTTCTTTCGAGCATTTTTGGGGGTGGCGGTTCGCGGCCGGCGGCGAGTCAGAGCGCAGCGCCATCGTCCACGGGTGGCTGGCGCGAGCCGGCGCCACAGCAGAACTTCAACGCGCCAGCGCCGCAACAGAATTTCGGCGGGGCGCCGCCCAACTATGCGCAGCAGGCAGTCCCGGCGGCGGGCAACAGCTTCCTCAGCGGCGCGCTGAAAACCGCTGCAGGCGTGGCGGGTGGTGTGATGCTGGCGCAAGGCATCAGCAGCCTGTTCCATCACAATCAGCAACCGGAAGAGATCGTCGAAGTGATCAAGGAAGAGCCGGCCCAGGTCGCTGACCAGAGCAATAACGGTTGGGGCGATGAGCCGCGCGTGGCGGACAACGGCTTCTCGGGCAATGACCAGGGCGGTTTCAGCGACGCCGATTACAGCAGCGACAACTCGTCGTTCTTCGATGACGACGATTCCTTCGTCTGACCAACGGCCAGCATCGACCGTTGTGGCGAGGGAGCTTGCTCCCGCCGGGGCGCGTAGCGGCCCTTTCTTTTGAAAAGAAGGGCCTGCTGCGCAGTCCAGCGGGAGCAAGCTCCCTCGCCACAGCGCTGTTTACTGGCATACTGAGCGCCTTTTTCAGGCCTGATCGCCTGATCCCGCTTCGTGCGCTTGCGCGCTCACAGGAACTCCGGTGAAAAAAATCGCAGTGTTCGCCGATGTGCAGAACCTCTACTACACCGTGCGTCAAGCCTATGGTTGTCACTTCAACTATGCCGCACTGTGGGCGGACATCAGCAAGGACGGGCAGATTGTCGAGGCCTATGCCTATGCGATCGATCGGGGCGACAGCAAGCAGCAGCAGTTCCAGCAGATCCTGCGCAACCTCGGCTTCACCGTGAAGCTCAAGCCCTACATCCAGCGCAGCGACGGCTCGGCCAAGGGCGACTGGGACGTAGGTATCACCCTCGACATCATGGACGCCGCCGACCACGTCGATGAAATCGTCCTGGCCTCCGGTGATGGCGATTTCGACATGCTGCTCGAACGCATCATCAGCAAACACGGCGTGCATGCGGTGGCTTACGGCGTACCTGGCCTGACCGCCAACTCGCTGATCCGCGCCGCCAGCCGTTACGTGCCGATCGAAGGCGCGCTGCTGTTGAAAAACTGAGCTGAAGAATTGATTTGGACGGAGTACAACCCGGTTTGGAACGCATTGCAGTCATTGACTTTGAAACCACCGGCCTCTCGCCGAACAGCAGCTGCCGCGCCACGGAAATCGCCGTGGTCATGCTGGAAAACGGCCGCATCGTCGAGCGTTACCAGAGCCTGATGAACGCTGGTGTACGCGTCCCGGCATTCATCGAGCAACTGACCGGCATCAGCAACGCCATGCTGCGCACCGCGCCACCGGCCGAGCGTGTGATGGAAGAGGTCAACGAGTTTGTCGGCTGCACGCCGCTGCTGGCGCACAACGCTTCGTTCGACCAGAAGTTCTGGGATTTCGAGCTGGGCCGAATCAAACGCACGCGCCTGCAGAACTTCGCCTGCTCACTGCTGCTGGCTCGCCGATTGATGCCGGCGGCGCCGAATCACAAGCTCGGCACGCTCACCTCTTTTGCGCAGTTGCCGCATACGGGCCAGGCTCACAGGGCGATGGCGGATGCGGAAATGGCGGCGAACCTGATGGCGCATCTGGCCGATGAGTTGCGCGGCAAACATGGGGTGCGCGAGTTGAACCATGATTTGCTGTGCAAATTGCAGAAAGTCCCGGCCGCCAAAGTGGGCGAGCATCTGCAGCGGTATCGCTGATCCGAGGGAAAACACGGCACTTTGATCGTTCCCACGCTCCGCGTGGGAATGAAGTCCAGGACGCTCCGCGTCCCTTTCAAAGCCGAACGCAGAGCGTCCGTTGAGGCATTCCCACGCGGAGCGTGGGAACGATCCAAGATGGATGTCTTTGATGTAAAAGTGTACCGGCGCGATAAACAGGTTTTGTAACTTACTATTGCGCGCGGGCCTTTCTAGAATAATCGGTCCACCGAATCTGACTGTCGAGCTGACCATGCCTGCCTTGCGCCGTTTTTCCCTGCCGTTGATCGCCGCGTTTTTCGCGTTGTATGTGATTTGGGGATCGACCTATCTGGTCATCCGCATCGGCGTCGAATACTGGCCGCCGCTGTTGCTGGCCGGGGTGCGCTTCGTGATTGCCGGCAGTTTGATGTATGCCTTTTTGCGTTGGCGCGGTGCTCCGGCGCCGACCTGGGCGCAGTGGAAAGCGGCGGGGATCATCGGGATTCTGCTGCTCAGTTTCGGTAATGGCGCGGTCAGCGTGGCCGAGCATACCGGTGTGGCTTCGGGCGTTGCGGCATTGGCGGTGGCGACGGTGCCGTTGTTCACGTTGCTCTGCGGCTATTTTTGGGGCGCACGCAATACGCGTCTCGAATGGGCTGGCGTGGCGCTGGGTATTGTCGGCATCGCCATGCTCAACATGGGCTCCAACCTGCAATCGAGTCCGTTGGGTGCGACGTTGCTGATTTTTGCGGCGGCGAGCTGGGCGTTCGGTTCCGTGTGGAGCAGGCATTTGCCTCTGCCGACGGGGGCTATGGCCAGCGCCGTGGAAATGCTCGTTGGCGGCGTCGTCTTGCTGATCGGCAGCGCGGTGAGCGGCGAGCACCTGCAAGCCATGCCGCCGCTTGAGGGCTGGCTGGCGCTGGCCTATCTGATTTTCTTTGGCTCGATCATCGCTTTCAATGCCTACATGTATTTGCTCAAACATGTGCGTCCAGCCGCGGCGACCAGTTATGCCTACGTCAATCCGGCGGTGGCGGTGTTGCTCGGCGTGGTGTTTGTCGGCGAGACCATTGGTATCGAAGAGGCGCTGGCGATGCTGGTGATCATTAGCGCCGTGCTGCTGATCAGCCTGCCGCAGTGGCGCCGGCCGCCGCAGTTGCCGGTAGAAGAGGCGAAAAGCGTTCCGACGGAAGCGCGTACGAATTAGGGTAAACTGCGCGGCATTGCATCCCCGCGTCATTTTTTCCTACGGTACTCCCATGACTTTCGCCTCCCTTGGCCTGATCGAACCCTTGCTGCGCTCCCTTGAGACGCTCGGCTACCAGACCCCGACGCCGGTCCAGGCGCAAGCCATTCCGGCCGTGCTGGCCGGTCGCGACCTGATGGCAGCGGCACAGACTGGCACCGGCAAGACTGCCGGTTTCGCCTTGCCGTTGTTGCAGTTGCTTACCATGGAAGGGCCGAAAGTCACCGCCAACTCGGCGCGTGCGCTGATTCTGGTGCCGACCCGCGAGCTGGCCGAGCAGGTCCACGAAGCCGTGCGCCAGTATGCTGAAAATCTGCCGCTGCGCACTTATGCGGTTTACGGCGGTGTCAGCATCAACCCGCAGATGATGAAGCTGCGCGGCGGCGTCGATGTGCTTGTCGCCACGCCCGGTCGCTTGATCGATCTGTTCCGCCAGAACGCGTTGAAGCTGGATCAGTTGCAAACTCTGGTGCTGGATGAAGCCGATCGTATGCTCGACCTGGGCTTCTCCGAAGAACTGGCGAATATTTACCGCATGCTGCCGAAAAAGCGCCAGACCCTGTTGTTCTCGGCAACCTTCTCCGACGATATCCGCCTGCTCGCCGGACAGATGCTCAACGATCCGCTAAGCGTCGAAGTCAGCCCGCGCAACGTCGCTGCCAACACCGTCAAGCAGTGGATCGTGACGGTGGATAAAAAGCGCAAGGCCGAGCTGTTCGTGCACCTGATGCGCAAGAACAAGTGGAAGCAGGTGTTGGTGTTCGCCAAAACCCGCAACGGCGTCGATGCGCTGGTGGAAAAACTTCAGGGCCTTGGTGTGAATGCTGACGGCATCCATGGCGACAAACCGCAGGCGACCCGCCAACGCGCGCTGGATCGTTTCAAGCTCAGCGAAGTGCAGATTCTGGTCGCGACCGATGTGGCTGCGCGTGGCCTTGATATCGAAGATCTGCCACTGGTGGTCAACTTCGATCTGCCGATCGTGGCCGAGGATTACATTCACCGCATCGGCCGTACCGGGCGTGCGGGTGCCACCGGTGAGGCGATTTCGCTGGTGTGCGCCGATGAGGTGAACATGTTGTCGGCGATTGAAATGCTGACGCGCCAAACGTTGAAGCGCCAGAACGAGCCGGACTTCGAGCCCGAGCACCGCGTGCCGGATACCGATGCCAGTGGTCAGGTGGTCAAAAAACCGAAGAAACCAAAAAAGCCGAAGACTTCCGGCGGTGGCGGCAAGCGTAATCTGGGCAAATGGGTGGAGAGCGGTGAGAGCCAGACGCCGGAGCCATCGATCAAGCCAGTGCGCAAAGTGCCGGTGTTCAACACCGGGCCGCGCAAGCGCAAACCTTGAGATCAAAAGTCAGAAGCCCCTCACCCTAACCCTCTCCCGGAGGGAGAGGGGACTGATTTGGGGATGCTTATGAGTTGCGCCGATCTGAATAGGCGTTGCTGAATCCATAATCGATCCAGTTGGTCATGCGGCATCAGATCCATAATCGACACGGCCTTTCAGGTCGATGTAAGAAGCCAGACACCGCGGTCGGCTCCCTCTCCCTGGGGAGAGGGCTGGGGTGAGGGGCAGTGGCGACTCAGTCCCCGCGCCTTAACCACTCCAACATCCCAAGCCCGGCCGCCCGGCCGCTGGCAAAACATCCCGTCAGCAAATAGCCGCCCGTCGGCGCTTCCCAATCAAGCATTTCGCCTGCGCAAAATACCCCCGGCAGCGCCTTGAGCATCAATCGCTCATCCATCGCTTCGAACCTCACGCCACCCGCACTGCTGATCGCCTCGTCCAGTGGACGGGTTTTTACCAGTGTCAGCGGCAATGCCTTGATCGCTCGGGCCAGCAGTGCCGGATCGGCGAAGGACTCGGCATCGGTCAACTCGCGCAGCAACGAAGCTTTCACTCCGTCGATCCCGACCTGGCTGTGCAAATGCTTGGCCATCGATCGCGAACCGCGTGGTTTACTCAGCGCCGCCTGCAATTTATCCACAGGCCAGCCGGGCAGCAGGTCGATGTGGATAACCGCTGCGCCATAGCGATTGATTTCCTCGCGTATCGGCGCCGACAGCGCATAAATCAGGCTGCCCTCGATCCCGGTCGCGGTGATGACGCATTCGCCCAGACGCGGGATATCGTCGTTCAAACCGATGGCGATGTTTTTCAGCGGCGCGCCGGCGAATTTGCTCACCATCAGCTCGCTCCAGGCCTGCACCTCGAAGCCGCAATTGCTTGGCTGCAACGGCGCCAGATCCACGCCGCGTTGCTCCAGAGGCAGCATCCACGCGCCGTCCGAGCCCAGGCGTGACCAACTGCCGCCGCCGAGGGCGAGCAGGGTGGCGTCGGGTTCGATGCTGATTTCGCCCTGCGGGCTGACGATGCGCAGGGCGCCGTGTTCGTCCCAGCCGAGCCAGCGATGGCGGGTGTGGATAACCACGCCGCTGTCGCGCAGGCGTTTGAGCCAGGCGCGCAGCAGGGGGGCGGCTTTCATGTCAGTGGGGAAGACGCGACCGGAACTGCCGATGAACGTTTCAATGCCCAGATCGTGAATCCATTGGCACAGCGCATCGGCATCGAATGCACGTAATAGCGGTGCGATTTGCGGCGCACGTTCGGCGTAGCGCGAAAGAAATGCAGGGTAAGCTTCGGAGTGGGTGATGTTCATGCCGCCAACCCCGGCCAGCAGGAATTTGCGGCCCACCGAGGGCATGCCGTCGTACAGATCGACACGGACGCCGGCCTGGCTCAGCACTTCGGCGGCCATCAGGCCGGCGGGGCCACCGCCGATGATGGCGACGTGAGCATTAACGGAGGCGGAGTTCTGGGTCATGGGCGTGCGCTGCGGTATGGCGGGATAAGGCGCGCATTCTAACAGCGCAAATCTCAAGTAGGAGTGAGCCTGCTCGCGATAGCGATTGATCAATCGGCATCCATGTTGAATGCAAGACCGCTATCGCGAGCAGGCTCGCTCCCACAGGGGAAATGTTGGGTGGTTAATTATTAATCAGCTTTCTGAACGCCATAGCCCTCAAGGCCTGCAGTCCCTTTCGCTCAGCTTATCCACAGGCAGTTCCACAGCGATTGTGGGTAACGCGGCACACTTCAATGACAGCCGTGTGAATCCCACACACGCTGCGCGCTGTGATGGAGGATGCCGTGGCGGCGGGCGAGGGCGTGGCGGTCCTTGCTGTAGCCGCCGCCGATCACGCCGACCACCGGGATGTCCCGGCCCAGGCAATGACGCATCACGCGTTCATCGCGCTCGGCCACGCCTTCGTCGGTGAGCTGCAGATAACCGAGGGCGTCGTCCTTGTGCACATCCACGCCGGCGTCGTAGAGCACCAGGTCTGGCTGATACAGCGGCAATAGATAATTGAGCGTGTCATCGACCACTTTCAGATAGTCGGCATCGCCCATGCCTTTGGGCAACGGAATGTCCCAATCACTTTCTGCTTTGCGTGCAGGAAAATTCTTTTCGCAATGCAGGGAAACGGTAATCGCCTCAGGCGTGTCGTGAAGAATCCGCGCCGTGCCGTCGCCCTGATGCACGTCGCAATCAAAGATCAGCACGCGATTGACCCGGCCACTTTGCAACAGGTACTGACTGATGATCGCCAGGTCATTGAAAATGCAGAACCCGGCCGGGTAGTCGTAGTGCGCATGATGAGTGCCGCCCGCCAGATGGCAGGCCAGGCCCTGTTCCAGGGCTTTTTCCGCCGCCAGGATCGAACCGCCAACGGCGCGCACGGTGCGTCTCGCCAGCGCCTCATTCCACGGCAGGCCGAGACGCCGTTGGTCTTCGCGAGACAACTCGCCGCTCATGTAGCGTTCGATATAGCCGCGGTCATGGGCGAGGGCGAGGATGTCGTTGGGGCACACTTGCGGGCGCAGCAGGTCGGCATCGCGGGTCAGTCCGCTGTCGACCAGGTGATCGCGCAACAGGCGAAACTTGTCCATGGGGAAGCGGTGATCCGCCGGAAACTCGGGGCTGTAGTCTTCGTGGTAGATCAGCGGCACGGGCATGGTGATTTCGTCTGGCAGTGAAGAATCTGGAACGTCGGAACGCGTGAAGGATCCTACCAGCGATGTAGACTTGCGACACGCAAAGGGAGGGGCAAGATGGAGCCGATACTGCAACTGGAGAGCGCGCGACTGCTGATGCGGCAATGGCAGGACGAGGACTTGCCGATATTTGCCCAAATGTGTGCCGATCCGCAGGTGATGCGTTACTTTCCGGCACCCTTGACCCGACTGGAAAGCGCCGCGCTGATCGGTCGGGTGCGCGGGCATTTTGCCGAGCACGGGTTTGGCTTGTGGGCACTGGAGCGCAAGGACACCGGCGAATTCATCGGATTCACCGGGCTCGGCGTGGTCGGCTTCGACGCGCCGTTTACCCCGGCGGTGGAAATCGGCTGGCGACTGGCCAAGGAGCATTGGGGGCTCGGTTACGCCAGTGAAGCGGCATGGACCGCTCTGCGCTGCGGGTTTGATCGGTTGGGTTTGAAAGAGGTCGTGTCGTTCACCGCGAAAACCAATCTCCCTTCCGAGAAAGTCATGCAGGCAATCGGCATGCACCACGATCCCGCCGACGACTTCGATCACCCCAAGCTGGCCGTCGGGCACCCGTTGCGCCGCCATGTGTTGTATCGCATCAGCCGCGAACAATGGCTGCAAACCTTGCATGAATAAGCCGACACGGACGTTTACAATGGCCGCCATCGTATTGGCCCGTGCCAGAACCTGAATCGTCCGCCGCAGCCAAGACTGCGCGGCCATTGCTTTGTGTGAGGAGAGTCTGAATGAGCCAAGTGCTGGAAGATCTGGTCGATTTGCTAACCCTGGAGCCGATCGAAGAAAACCTGTTTCGTGGCCGCAGCCAGGACCTGGGTTTCCGGCAGTTGTTCGGTGGTCAGGTGCTTGGCCAGTCGCTGTCGGCGGCCAGTCAGACGGTAGAAGAGGCGCGCCACGTGCATTCGATGCACGGGTATTTCCTGCGCCCGGGCGATGCCAAGTTGCCGGTGGTCTACTCGGTTGATCGCGTGCGCGACGGCGGCAGTTTCAGCACCCGCCGCGTCACGGCGATTCAGAAGGGCCACCCGATCTTCACCTGCAGCGCTTCGTTTCAGTACGACGAAAAGGGCTTTGAGCATCAAGGCGAAATGCCCGTGGTGGTCGGCCCGGAAAACCTGCCCTCGGAGCTGGAACTGATCCAGCAACGCGCGCACCTGATTCCTGAGCACATGCGTGAAAAGCTGCTGTGCCCAAAACCGATCGAGGTGCGCCCGGTCACTGAAAAAGACCCCTACAACCCGCAACCGGCCGACCCGGTCAAATACGTGTGGTTCCGCGCGGACGGCGCCTTGGCCGACATCCCGGCGCTGCACAAATACCTGCTGGCCTACGCCTCGGACTTCGGTCTGCTGACCACTTCGATGCTGCCGCATGGCAAATCGGTCTGGCAGAAAGACATGCAGGTCGCCAGCCTCGATCACGCGCTGTGGTTCCACAACGATCTGCGTGCCGACGACTGGTTGCTGTATGCGATGGACAGCCCGTGGGCCGGCAATTCCCGAGGCTTTTCCCGTGGCAGCGTGTTCAATCGCGCCGGGCAGTTGGTCGCTTCGGTGACTCAGGAAGGCCTGATCCGCCACCGCAAGGATTGGGCATGAGCCTGGCCGAGGTCCGTCATTGGGTGTTTGACATGGACGGCACGCTGACTGTCGCGGTGCACGACTTCGCGGCGATTCGCGTGGCGCTGGGGATTCCTGCAGAGGACGATATTCTCACGCATCTTGCCGCATTGCCGGCCGATGAAGCGGCGGCCAAACATGCCTGGCTGCTGGAGCATGAGCGCGACCTGGCGCTGGGTTCGACCCCGGCAACCGGTGCGGTGGAATTGGTGCGTGACCTGCACGCGCGCGGTTATCGCCTCGGCATTCTGACCCGCAATGCGCGGGAGCTGGCGCATGTCACGCTGGAAGCGATCGGCCTGGCCGACTGCTTTGACGTGGACGATGTACTGGGTCGCGATGAAGCTCCGCCGAAGCCGCATCCGGGTGGTTTGCTGAAACTGGCAGAGGCCTGGCAAGTGCAGGCCAGCGAGATGGTGATGGTCGGTGATTACCGTTTCGATCTGGACTGCGGGCGAGCAGCGGGCGCGCGGACGGTGCTGGTGAATCTGCCGGACAACCCGTGGCCGGAACTGACCGATTGGCATGCGCAGGATTGTGTCGAGTTGCGGCGGATGGTTCAGGCTTGAGATCCTCGTCGCCTGACCGGGCGCCTTCGCTAGCAGGCCCGCTCCCACATTGGATCTTCAGTGCGCAGATATTTGTGCATGTCACAGAACCCTGTGGGAGCGAGCCTGCTCGCGAAGAGGCCGGTAGATTCAGCGCATAACTTACTGATCAAACAACGCCTTCTGCCCCTCCGCCGACGTCAGCATCCCATCCCCGTCATGCCCGACGCCGGGCACTTCAATCAGCCGCTGATTGACCCCGCCCGGATGGCGGCGCAACAGATAACCGAAATACAGCTTGCCGCGCATCAACCGGTAAGCGCCTTGCGCCTCGGCCGCACAGCTCTTGTCCAGCGCCGGATGCTCGGGGTCGACATCCTGCTGCCCCAGTAGATAAATCACCTCGCGTTTGACGTAACTGCTTTCCACCTGCAATGGCGTTTGCCCGCCGGCATACACCGGCATGTCTGCCAGACCGTACTTCCAGCGATTGAAACCCGGACATTGCGCGTGATCGAACGCCACCGGGCGCTGTTCATTGAAGTAGGCGTATGACGAGGGATTGGCCACGACATAACGAAGACGGATGCCATTGGCCTTGAGCGCCGGCTGATCCTTGGCGAGCAGGGCGTAGCGCTGTACCACTTGACCGCCGCCGGAGTGGCCGAAGATCACGATCTGCTTCACGTCCGGAAACTGCTTGCGATCGCTGATCCGCGCCACGATTTCATCCAGCGCGGCATAGGAGCTCAAGGGATTGGGCCCCGTGGACAAGCCGCCGCCCATCCACTCGTTGCCTTGCCAGCGCAGTACCGTTGGCGGCAACGAATACAGCGTGACATCACTTTCATTGAGAAACTGCGGGGCAATCACCAGCGTATGCGTGGTTTGCCCGGCGAGTTCGACGGCGCTTTCGGCGCTTTTGCGATAGGTCTCCGCGTTGCGCAATCGACCATGAATCACGATCAGCACCCGCTCGATCTTTTCCGGCGCAGGGCCGATGCCCACCGCCATTTCCCCGGCCTTCAGTTGCAGGCGACCGGGGCTGATCGCATCGACACCCGTCGCTTGCGCGGTGCCGGTGATGAACAGTAACGCCAAAAGCCACTTTTGCATTTACAGGGTTTTCGCCGCGAAGGTGTCGCACTGGCTTACCTGGCCTTGCGCGAATCCGGTTTTGAACCAGCGCACCCTTTGCGCCGACGTGCCGTGGGTGAACGAGTCCGGGACGACGCGGCCCTGGCCCTGTTGCTGCAGGCGATCATCACCGATGGCGTTAGCGGCGTTCAAGGCTTCGTCGATGTCGCCGGGTTCCAGCCAGTTCAGGCGCTTCTGCGCGTTATAGGCCCAGACGCCGGCGAGGCAATCGGCCTGCAGTTCCTGACGGACCAGCAAACCACCGTCGCCTTCCATCTGCCGGCCTTGCTGGCGGGCGGCCTGGATTTTTGCCGAGACGCCGAGCAGCGTCTGCACATGGTGACCGACTTCGTGCGCGATCACGTAAGCCTGGGCGAAATCGCCGGCCGCCTTGAAGCGTTGCGACATTTCCTGGAAGAACGCCATGTCCAGATATACCTTCTGGTCGGCGGGGCAGTAGAACGGGCCAGTGGCCGACGTCGCCATGCCGCAGGCGGAATTGACCCGGTTGCTGAACAGCACCAGCGTCGGGTCTTTGTATTGGCGCCCGGCCTGTTGAAAGATCGGACCCCAGGTGTCTTCGGTGTCGCCCAGAATCGAGCGGACGAACTCGGCCTGTTCATCGTTGGCCGGCGGCGCCTGACGGGTTTGCGAGGTGGGCGCTGGTTGCTCCATCTGCCCGGTCAGTTGACCGAGGATCTGCATCGGGTCCTGGCCGGTGAGCCAGCCGATGCCGACGATCAACACGATGGCGGTCAGGCTCAGTCCCTTGCCGCCACCGAAGCGCATGCCGCCGCCACCGCCTGTGCCATCACCCCGGGCGTCGACGACGTTGTCACTGCGTCGGCCTTTTTTCCATAGCATGTGGGAATCCTCTTTTATTGCGGGTGAAGTGGCAGGTCATGATGAGTGTTGCTGGTGTGTGAGTGTGGCGCCAGTCGGGCCGTCCGTCCATTCACACGCACCCACGCAGGGCGGGCTTGTTATTGACGGTCGGCAGGGCGGCGAATTCAATCCGGAGAAGAATTTGTACCGACGTATGGGTGAACCCGCTGTTTCGACAGCAGTCTGTGATGGGGCAGGCCCGCAGCGCGCGGACATGGCCGGAATCTTGCGTCCCGCTTTGGAACAACGGCGGTTTCCCGGCGAGGAATCATGATGATCTGTTCTGCTTGTTGAAAGGTCTGCCGACTATGATTGGGAAAACCGATTGCCACGCATGCGACTAAGCTCGCACTGTATTTCTTCAGAGATTGCCAATGACCGTCAGCACTCCGCTCTCCGGTGTCAACCAGCCCTTCAAGGGGATCTTGCTGATTGTCGTGGCGACGTTTCTGTTTTCCAGCCACGACGCTTTGTCCAAATACCTGTCCGGGTTCTATCCGATCGTGATGGTGGTGTGGGCGCGGTACGTGGTGCACACCTTGCTGATGGCGGGGATTTTTCTGCCGCAGTCCGGGTTGCGTGTCTTGCGGACAAAAAAACCGTTATGGCAGTTGGTTCGTGCCCTTTGCCTGCTCTGTACGAGTCTGTTTTTCACTACCGCGTTGTTATACATCCCGCTGGCGGAAGCCACGGCGGTCAACTTTCTTGCGCCGGTATTGGTCACTGCGCTGTCGGTGCCGCTGCTTAACGAGCGAGTGACGCGCGGGCAATGGATCGCGGTGATTTGCGGCTTCATCGGCGTGCTGATTATCGTCCACCCCGGCGGCGAACTGTTCACTCCAGCAATCTTGCTGCCGTTCTGCTCGGCGCTGTTTTTCTGCTTCTACCAACTGCTGACCCGCAAGCTCGCCACCATCGATAGCCCGACCACCAGCAACTTTTTCGCAGGGCTGTGCAACACCTTGGTGATGAGTGCGCTGGTGCCGTTCTTCTGGCAAGTGCCGACCCTGACCCATGCCGCGCTGATGCTGGCACTGGGCAGTTGCGGGATGACCGCACACCTGTTTCTGACCCAGGCGTTCCGCCACGCAGCACCGGCCTTGCTGGCGCCGTTTGGCTATTGCCAGATCGTGTTTGCGGGTTTGCTGGGCTGGCTGCTGTTCAACCATACGCCGAGCGGATTGACGGTGATCGGTATCGCGGTGATCTGCTGCAGCGGGCTGGCGGCGGCTTGGCAGCAGAGCCGCCGCTGAGAAGGGCACCCAAATGACTGTGGGAGCGAGCCTGCTCGCGAAAACGGTGTGCAAGTGACCCTGTAAGTGGCTGACTTGACGCCTTCGCGAGCAGGCTCGCTCCCACAATGGAATCCAGGTAGGAAGGTTATTCGGTAACGGTCGGAATCTTGCGCGGTGCCATAAAGTACATCCACGTCAATGCAAGGAAGTACATCGCCGGGATCAGCGTGAACAGCACCGTGTAGTTGTTGTTGGTGACCGTCAGGATGTGGCCGACGATCTGGGTCATGAACATCCCGCCGATTGCCGCGCACATGCCGCCGAAGCCGAACACCGTGCTCATCATGTGCTTGGGCGTGTAATCCATCACCAGGCTCCAGATGTTGGCGGTCCAGGCCTGGTGCGCGCCGATCGCCAGGGAAATCGCGGCCACGGCGACCCACAGATTGGCGGAACCCGCAGCCATCACCACGCCGATGATGCAGCAGGCGAACAGGAGCATCGATAGCAGTCTGGCCTTGATCGAGTTCATTCCGCGGCCGATCAGGAACGAAGACAGAATGCCGCCACCGACACTGCCGAAGTCGGCCGTGACATAGATGATGATCAGCGGAATCCCCATCTGCGTGACGTTGATGCCCAGGTTGTATTGCTGATTGAGGAATGGCGGCAGCCAGTACAGATAGAACCAGAACACCGGCGCGGTCAGCGAGTAGGCGATGGCGAAGGCCCAGGTGCCGCGCATGCGCAGGATTTTCGAGAAGGGCACGCGGGCCTGTTCCGGTTCGACTTCCTGTTGGATGTAATCGAGTTCGGATTTTTTCACGCTCGGATGATCTTCCGGGTTGTAGTACTTCAACCCCCAGAACAGCAACCAGATCCCGCCCAGCGCGGCCATGCACAGGAACGCCGCCTGCCAGCCCCACACGTGCAGCACCAGCGGCAACAGCATCGGCGTGAACATCGCGCCGACGTTGGTGCCAGCGTTGAAGATGCCGGTGGCGACGGCGCGCTCGCCGGCCGGGAACCACAGGCGCGTGGTCTTCACGCAGGCCGGGTAATTGGCCGCTTCGGTCAGGCCGAGGATAAACCGGCAGACCATGAAACCGACCGCCGACGTCGCCAGGCCATGAGCGCCCGTGGCGAGGCTCCAGAGCAGCACGGCGCAGAAGAACACGCGCTTGACGCCGACCCGGTCGATCAACCGGCCCTGCAGGACAAACCCGATCGCGTAGCCCACCTGAAACCAGAAGTTGATGTTGGCGTAGTCCATCGCCGTCCAGCTCATTTCCTTGGCGAGGATCGGCTGCATGACGCCGAGGGCGGCGCGGTCGATGTAGTTCAGAGTGGTGGCGAAAAACACCAGCGCCAGCATGCCCCAGCGGGTCTTGCCGACCGCCATGGCGCCGCGGATCTTGTCGCCGATGCCACCCGTGGCAGTGCTCATGGCCGGAGCCACGCGGGAAGTCTGTGAAGGAATCATGTGTTCCACCCGTTTTTGGATTTGTTATTTGGTGTTCTTCTTTGTCGAACACCTTGTCCGGTGGTTAGTGGGCCGGACTCGATGTGCAACCGATGTTGGGCAGTGGACGAAAAATCGTCAATTCGCCAAATCGCCTTAGTGTTCGATAATCGCACGCAAAACTAACCGGGTAGTACACTTTAAATTGCTGCGCGGAGGGATGCAGCCAATAATTTGCTCATCCTATAAAAGCGGCGCGGCTCACGCAGCCGCCGTCTCCAACGGGAGTTGAAACATGCAGCGTTCCATTGCCACCGTTTCCTTGAGCGGCACCCTGCCGGAAAAACTCGAGGCCATCGCCGCCGCCGGCTTCGACGGGGTGGAGATTTTCGAAAACGACCTCCTGTACTACGACGGCAGCCCGCGGGAAATTAAACAGATGTGCGCCGATCTCGGGATCGCCATTACCCTGTTTCAGCCGTTCCGTGACTTTGAAGGCTGCCGCCGTGATCGTCTGGCGCGCAACCTTGAGCGCGCCGAACGCAAATTCGATCTGATGCAGGAACTGGGCACCGACCTGGTGCTGGTGTGCAGCAACGCATCGCCGGACAGCGTTGGCGATCAGCAAATGCTTGTCGATGATTTGCGTCTGCTGGCCGAGCGCGCCGGCGCCCGTGGGTTGCGCATCGGATATGAGGCGTTGGCGTGGGGCCGTCACGTCAACACCTGGCAGCAGGTCTGGGACATCGTGCGTCAGGCCGATCACCCGAGCCTCGGCGTGTTGCTCGACAGCTTTCATACCCTGTCGCTGAAAGGCGATCCAGGCGCCATCGCCGACATTCCCGGCGACAAGATCTTCTTCGTGCAAATGGCCGATGCGCCGATTCTGGCCATGGATGTGCTGGAGTGGAGCCGGCATTTTCGCTGTTTCCCTGGGCAGGGCGAATTCGATCTGCCGGGATTTCTCGCGCCGATCATCAAAAGTGGCTACACCGGCCCGCTGTCGCTGGAAATCTTCAATGACGGATTCCGAGCCGCGCCGCCACGGGCCAATGCCGCCGACGGCTTGCGTTCGCTGCTGTATCTGGAAGAGAAAACGCGCCAGCGGCTGGAGCAGGACGCCGAACCTGTTGCCAACCGCGACATCCTTTTCGAGACACCGAGGGCCAGCGAATACAATGGCATCGAGTTTCTTGAGTTCGCCATCGACGAAGCGCTCGGCGCGAAGCTCGGTCACTGGCTGCAACGCCTCGGTTTCGTCAAGGCCGGGCAGCATCGTTCCAAGAATGTGAGCCTGCTGCGTCAGGGCGATATCAACCTGATCCTCAATGCCGAGCCGTATTCGTTCGGACACAGCTTTTTCGAAGCCCACGGGCCGTCGCTGTGCGCGACCGCCGTGCGGGTCAAGGACAGCGCCAGTGCGCTGGCTCGGGCGATCGCCTACAAAGGGCAGCCTTATCGTGGGCTCGTCGGCCCCAACGAGCTCGAATTGGCGGCGGTACGCGCGCCCGACGGCAGCCTGATTTATCTGGTCGATGAAAACGCCGATGTCTATGGCACGGACTTCAACATGCTACCGGACGCGGTGGTGGGCACGGGCCTCAAGCGCATCGACCACATGGCCATGGCGTTGCCGGCCGACAGCCTCGACAGTTGGGTGCTGTTCTATAAAAGCCTGCTGGATTTCGAGGCCGACGACGAGGTGGTACTGCCCGATCCATACGGTCTGGTGAAAAGCCGCGCACTGCGCAGCCGCGACAGCTCGATCCGTCTGCCGCTGAATATTTCCGAGAACCGCAACACCGCGATCTCCCATGCGCTGTCGAGTTATCGCGGTTCCGGCGTGCACCACATCGCCTTCGATTGTGACGACATCTTCGCCCAGGTGAGTCGGGCCAAAGAGGCCGGCGTGCCGCTGCTGGACATTCCGCTGAACTATTACGACGACCTTGCGGCGCGGTTCGATTTCGATGATGAATTTCTCAGTGAACTGGCCTATTACAACGTGCTCTATGACCGTGATGCCCAGGGCGGCGAGCTGTTTCACGTTTACACCGAGCCGTTCGAAGGGCGTTTCTTCTTCGAGATCATCCAGCGCAAGAACGGCTATGCCGGCTACGGCGCGGCCAACGTCGCCGTGCGACTGGCAGCGATGGCCAAATCGCGCAGCGGCGCGGTGCGCCAGGCGAAGTTGTAGGTAATTCGTAAACGCGGGATCAAACACCGGCCGCGCGGCTTCCTTCACTGTCCCGCGCGGCCCATAATCGCCAGCTTGTGCAGTGATGGCCGTGAGCCCGCGATGACCATGAATTCAGAACTTTCCGCCGCTGTTGTCGAGCCCGACGCAGCGCCGCGCAAGAGTCGCAAGAACAACCCGGAAAAGACCCGCGAGAACATCCTGCAGGAGGCGATCGTCGAGTTCGTCCAACAGGGCTTGTCAGGCGCCCGCGTCGATGCGATCGCCGAGCGCATCCACACCTCCAAACGCATGATCTATTACTACTTCGGCAGTAAGGAGCAGCTGTACGTCGAAGTGCTGGAAAAGTTGTACGGCGATATCCGCAGCACGGAAAACCGACTTCATCTGGACGAACTGCCGCCCGAGCTTGCGATCCGCCGATTGGTGGAATTCACTTTCGATCACCACGACCATAACGTCGATTTCGTGCGCATCGTCAGCATCGAGAACATCCACAACGCCGAGTATGTGAAGCGTTCCGATGCCATCAAGGCGTTGAACAACACGATTCTCGATACGCTGGGCGGGATTTTGCAACGGGGCGCTGACGAAGGATTGTTCCGCCACGGGATCGATGCGCTGGACGTGCATTTGCTGATCAGTTCGTTCTGCTTTTACCGCGTCTCGAACCGGCACACGCTCGGTGAGATCTTCCAGATCGATTTGCCGGACGAAGCCATCAAGCTGCGTCATCGGGAAATGATCTGCGAGTCGGTGTTGCGCTATCTGAAGGCCTGAACCGATCATCCCTGTGGGAGCGAGCCTGCTCGCGAAAGTGGCATGTCAGTCGCCATATTCGTTGACTGAATCGACGCCTTCGCGAGCAGGCTCGCTCCCACAGGTGCCGCTTTGATATTCAGCCATTCATGCTTTGAAAATGCTCAAGCATCCTTTGCGCATCCGGCGCCACGCCGCTGAACAATTCAAACGCCTTGACCGCCTGAAACACCGCCATGTTGCCGCCGTCCAGGGTCCGGCAACCCAAGGCGCGGGCGTCACGCAGTAGCTCGGTTTCCAGCGGGAAGTACACGATCTCCGCGACCCACAGTTGCTCGCGTAGCAATCCGGCCGGCACCGGTGAACCCGGCAGCTTGGCCATGCCCACTGGCGTGGTGTTCACCAGACCGTCAGCCTGCGCCAGCGCGTCGGGCAAGTCCCGCCCGGCCTGGGCGCGTCGCTCACCGAAATGCTGATTCAGATTGTTCGCCAGGCTCTCGGCGCGCTCATGATCGACATCAAAAATCGTCAGTTGCCGTACGCCTTCGCCGAGTAGCGCGTGGGCCACTGCCGCACCGGCGCCGCCAGCGCCCATCTGGACCACACGTTCGCGGGCAGCGTCCGTCAGACCGCGACGAAAACCCTCGGCGAAACCGAGGCAGTCGGTGTTGTGGCCGACACGCTTGCCGTTCTTCAGCACCACGGTGTTCACCGCGCCGATGCCCCGTGCTTCGGGCGACAACTCGTCGAGCAGCGGGATGATCGCCTGTTTGCACGGAAAGGTGATGTTCAGCCCGGTGTAATTCATTCGCTGCGCCGCTTGCAGCAAGCCGGGCAGGGCAGTGCAGTCGAGGCGCAATTGATCGAGGTCGATGAGTTGGTACAGATAACGCAGGCCTTGGGCGTCACCTTCATGCTCATGCAGCGCCGGGGTGCGCGAGGCCTGAATACCGGCGCCGATCAGCCCGGCGAGTATCACGTTGGGGCGGGACATACGATTCACCCCTTCAATCGCTGGCTGAAATGCTCCAGCGCCAATCGATAGCCATGGCTGCCGAATCCGCACATCACTGCCGTGGCGATGCCGGAAACGAATGAATGATGACGGAACGGTTCGCGGGCATGCACGTTCGACAGATGGACTTCGATCACCGGCAGTTCACTGGCGACCAGGGCATCGCGGATCGCGACCGAGGTGTGCGTCCAGGCTGCCGGGTTAATGACGATGCCAGCGCAACGACCGCGCGCACCGTGAATCCAGTCGAGCAATTCGCCTTCATGGTTGGTCTGGCGAAACTCTACGGCCAGGCCGAATTCTTGTGCCGCACGACCACACAACGCGGAAATGTCAGCCAGGGTTTCGTGGCCATAAGTCTCCGGCTCGCGCGTGCCGAGCAGGTTCAGGTTCGGGCCGTTAAGCACCAGAACGATAGGGGGCATGACGTTAACTCCACTTATTGTTTTTGGCTTGGGCCGAGAGGTTTCAGCCTGTGGAGATAAAATGTACTAGATGGTTACATGGGTCAATTGAACAACTTTGGGAACGGTGGATTTTGTTCGGTGATCGAACAACCTAGAAACGCACCCACAAAAAAGCCGTCATCACGACGGCTTTTTCATTCCTGGCATACGCACTCAGCGCCGGGTCAGCAGCACGCCCGATTCCATGTGGTGAGTCCACGGGAACTGGTCGAACAATGCGCAGCGAGTGATGCGGTGCGTGTCGTTCAACTGCGCGATGTTGGCCGCCAGCGTGTCCGGGTTGCAGGAGATGTAGAGGATGTTGTCGAAGCGTCGGGTCAGCTCGCAGGTGTCCGGGTCCATGCCGGCGCGGGGCGGGTCGACGAAGACGCTGCCGAATTCGTAGCTCTTCAGGTCGATGCCGTGCAGGCGACGGAACGGGCGCACTTCGTTGAGTGCTTCGGTCAGCTCTTCGGCGGACAGACGCACCAGCGTGACGTTATCCACAGCGTTTTCGCTGAGGTTGCTCAGTGCAGCGTTGACCGAGGTCTTGCTGATTTCCGTGGCGAGCACTTTGCGCACGCGGGTGGCGAGGGGCAAAGTGAAGTTGCCGTTGCCGCAGTACAGCTCCAGCAGGTCGTCGCTGCGATCGCCAAGTGCCTCGTACGCCCAGTTCAACATCTTCTGGTTGACCGTGCCGTTGGGCTGGGTGAACGCGCCTTCGGGCTGGCGATAGCTGAAGGTGCGGCCGCCGACTTCGAGTTTTTCGACCACATAATCCAGGCCAAGCACTTCGCGTTTGCCCTTGGAGCGGCCGATGATGCTGACGCCGAGATCGGCCGACAGCCGGGTCGCGGCCGCGTGCCAGTGCTCATCCAGCGGACGGTGATAGCACAGGGTGATCATCGCGTCGCCGGCCAGCGTAGTGAGGAACTCCACTTGAAACAGCTTGTGGCTCAACGCGGAGCTGGCCTGCCACGCAGCCTTCAACTGCGGCATCAACTGGTTGATGCGCAGACTGGCAATCGGGAACTCCTCAATGAGGATCGGCGTGCGTTTGTCGTCCTGGGAAAACATCGCGTAGTGCCGCTCGCCGGCCTCGCGCCACAGGCGGAATTCGGCGCGCAGGCGAAAGTTCTGCAGAGGCGAGTCGAACACGGTCGGTTCGGGCGCATCGAACGGCGCCAGCAGGTCACGCAGGCGCGCGACCTTGGCATCGAGTTGTTCGGCGTAGGCCTGGGAATCGAAAGTCATGCGTTGAACCAACCCAACTTGATCACAAACAGAATCGACAGAATCACCAACGCCGGGTTCAGCTCACGGGCGCGGCCGGACAACAGCTTGATGGCGGTCCAGGCGATGAAGCCGAAGGCGATGCCGTTGGCGATCGAATAAGTAAACGGCATGGCCAGCGCAGTGACTACGACCGGCGCAGCCACGGTGATGTCGTCCCAGTCTATTTCCGCCAGGCCAGAAGTCATCAATACAGCGACGAACAGCAGCGCCGGCGCGGTGGCGAAGGCTGGGACGCTGGCCGCCAATGGCGAGAAAAACAGCGCCAGCAGAAACAGGATCGCGACGACGATGGCCGTCAGACCGGTGCGACCGCCGGCACTGACGCCAGCAGCGGATTCGATGTAACTGGTGGTGGTCGACGTGCCCAGCAGCGAACCGGCCATTGCCGCGGTGCTGTCGGCGATCAGGGCACGGCCCATTTTCGGCATGTGACCGTCCTTGCCCATCAGGCCGGCGCGCTTGGCAACACCGATCAAAGTGCCGGAGTTATCGAACAGGTCCACAAACAGGAAGGCGAAGATCACGCTGACCAGACCAATGTCCAGCGCGCCTTTGATGTCCAGCTGCAGGAAGGTCGGTGCCAGCGACGGTGGCATCGACAGGATGCCGTTGAAGGCGGTGACGTTCAGTACGATCGAGGCGATGGTCACGGCAAGAATGCCGATCAGGACGGCGCCGCGCACTTTCAGTGCTTCGAGGGCGACGATCACCGCGAAACCGATGGTGGCTAAAATCGGCGCCGGCTTGGTCAGGTCGCCCAGCCCCACCATGGTCGCCGGGTTGCTCACCACGATACCGGCGTTGTGCAGGGCAATCAGCGCCAGGAACAGGCCGATACCGGCGGCAATCGCCGAACGCAACGGTAGCGGGATGGCATTGATGATCCATTCGCGGATGCGGAAAATCGACAGCAGAAAAAACAGCACGGCGGAAATGAACACCGCACCCAGCGCCACTTGCCAGGTGTGGCCCATGTGCAGAACCACGGTGTAGGTAAAGAAGGCGTTCAGGCCCATGCCCGGAGCGAGGGCAATCGGGTAGTTGGCGATCAGGCCCATGATCGTCGAGCCAATGGCGGCCGCCAGACACGTAGCGACGAACACTGCGCCCTTGTCCATGCCGGTCTCACCGAGAATGCTCGGGTTGACGAACAGAATGTAAGCCATCGCCAGGAAAGTCGTGACGCCCGCGAGAATTTCGGTGCGCACGTTGGTGTTGTGTGCCTTGAGTTGAAACAGCCTTTCCAGCATGTCTGCTCCCCGTGGCGCGCGTGGCGCCGTGAATGTATCGACCTCAACAGCAAAGCACAGACCGTCGCAAGCGCCTGGAAAATTGTGGTGGGTCGGAAAAAGCCGCGCATCATACCAGCCGCGTGAGGAATTTGGCGGATGTTGGTGTCGATCGTCGGCGAAGTTTTGCGCAGCAAACAACTGCGCCATACTGCGCGCTGATTTTATTGCGGGTGGTCAATGCATGAGCAGGTGTTGGTTTCAGGTGTTGGGTTTGATTGCAGCGCTGTCGATCGCGGCGCCCGTGGCGCTGGCAGCCTCGGCGGAACCGTTGAGCCAGGTGAAAGTGATCAAGGTCCTATCGTCGACCTGTGGTCTGGAAGACATCGGCAATACGCAGCCGCAGACGCAGTGCAATCACAACGGGCCGAGCGTCAAGGTCTATGTGCTGGAAGTCGGGTACGGCCAGAATCAGCCGCACGCCACACTGGATGGTTTTGAAGTGAACGGTACCCGGGCGCCGGTGTGTGCCTTTGATAACGGCAACCTGACTGAATGCACTCCCGGCAGCAAAACCGTCGGCTCCCTTTATACCTTCGATCTGGCGGGCAAACAGCAAGGCACCTTCTCTTTCAGCAACACCTCGATCAACGCCCCGCGCAACACGATGTCGACGCAGCTTTACATCAAGTAACGGCTGTCGCCGCGCGATCCGGTCGAAGCTGACTACGCTTTCCATATCACTCAGCGGAAAGCGCCCATGACTTCTAGAGTACTGATTACCCTCGCCGAGGGCATTGATGATCTGCAAAGCGTGACCCTGATCGACGTGCTGCGCCGGGCCGGTATCGAAGTCGTAGCGGCCAGTATCGAAGGCCGGCGCATGCTGACTTGCGCACGCGGCACGCGTCTGACCGCCGACGGCATGCTGGTCGATGTGCTGGCGCAAAGTTTTGATTTGATCGTCCTGCCCGGCGGGGCCGTCGGTTCACAGCACCTGGCGGCGCATCAGCCTTTACAGCAGTTACTCAAGGATCAGGCGAGCGCCGGACGCCTGTTCGCCGCCATCGGCGAATCGCCAGCCGTGGCCCTGCAAGCCTTCGGCGTATTACGCCAACGGCGCATGACCTGCCTGCCCGGTGCCAGCCATCAGTTATCGGGCTGTACGTTTGTTGATCAACCGGTGGTTGTCGATGGCAATTGCATCACCGCCCAAGGCTCGGGCGCAGCGCTGGCGTTTGCCTTGACCCTGGTCGAGCAGCTTGGCGGCAAGGCGTTGCGAGGGAGAGTGGCAGGGGAATTGATGATGTGAAGGCTCAGACCTTCGCCTCGTCCACCGGCACATGCATCCGGTCCCGATTTGCCAGGGTCGGGAACAGTTTGATCCATGTCCCCGTCACCACCAGCGTGCCGATGCCGCCCATGACCACCGCCGGCACCGTGCCGAACCAGTGGGCAGTCAGGCCTGACTCGAATTCGCCCAGCTGGTTCGAGGCGCCGATGAACAGGCCGTTCACCGCGCTGACCCGGCCACGCATCTCGTCCGGGGTTTCCAGTTGCACGAATGAGGCGCGGATGACCATGCTGATCATGTCTGCCGCACCGAGTACCACCAGCACGGCCATCGAGAACCAGAACGAGGTTGAAAGACCGAAGGCGATGGTTGCGACGCCGAAGATGCCGACGGCGGTGAACATTACCCGACCCACCTTGCGCTCCACAGCAAACCGGGCGAGGAAAAGCGACATCGCCAGCGCGCCGACCGCGGGTGCCGAGCGTAGCAGGCCCAGGCCCCACGGCCCGGTCAGCAAAATGTCCTTGGCAAATACCGGCAGCAGCGCGGTGGCGCCGCCGAGCAGCACCGCGAACAGATCCAGCGAGATCGCGCCGAGAATGTCTGGCCGGCTGCGAATGAAGCGGATCCCGGCCAACAGCGAGTCGAGCGTGGCCTTGCCTTTATTCAAAGGTGTCTGGCGGGCGGGCAGGTTGAGCATCAGCGTGCAGGCAATGACATACAAAAGCACTGTCGGGCCGTAGACCCAGACGCTGCCGAACGCATACAGCAGACCGCCGAGCGCCGGGGCCACGATCGTCGCCGACTGTTGCGCCGATTGCGCCGCGGCGACCGCCCTCGGGAACAACGCACTGGGCACGATACTCGGCAGCAGCGCCTGGGTCGTCGGCATTTCGAATGACCGCGCCGCGCCCAGCAGGAAGGCGAGGATGAAGATCATTTCCCGGGTGACGTTATCAGTAGCGCTGCCAATGACCAGAGCCAGTGCGATCAAGGCCTGCAGCGATTGGCAGATCGCCGCCACCTTGCGCCGGTCATAGCGGTCGGCCACGTGTCCGGTGTGCAGCATGAACAGCACCCGTGGCGCGAACTCCACCAGACCGACCAGCCCGAGGTCGAGGACATTGCCGGTCAACTGATAGAGGTTCCAGCCAATGGCCACGGTGAGCATTTGAAAACCGCTGGCGGTAAAAATCCGGGCAAACCAGAACGCAAGGAAAGGCCGGTGGTGACGTAACAGCAGGGGCTCTTGGCTGGGCATCTGAAGGCAGGTCTGGCTCAAAAGGGAACGGCGAGATTATCACCAGTCTGTAACAGGAAGTTGCTACTAGAAAAAATTCAGTTAGCCAGACACCGATCTTTTCAGTTTTCTCGAGCACTGTGGCGAGGGAGCTTGCTCCCGCTGGAGTGCGAAGCGCTCCCGGCACGTCTCTCGACAAGCCAGGGTTGCAGGTTTTACGACGACTGTGTCGCCGATCGGGAGCAAGCTCCCTTGCCACAAATATTTCATGCCAGAACCTCGCTGCGCGGATGAGACAACTTGCCACGCGGCAAACGACCACGCGGCCCATCGGTAAAAATGGGACTACTCTTTCAACGTTGCTTGATCCAGATCAAGACCTCTACCGGACCTGATCTGGCGGCCATTTGGCCAGACTCCCTGCGTTGCGATGGGTGAAAAAAAGAACGAATCCGAATTCGCTGCACTCCATATCCGTGGGGCAAGTGGTGCAGACCTACGGGTCCGCCACCCGTATTACCTGACAGAGGAAGCCATATGTTCGGTTTAGAGGCTCTCGATCTCGCCCGAATTCAGTTCGCGTTCACTATCTCGTTCCACATCCTGTTCCCGGCCATCACCATTGGCCTGGCGAGTTACCTGGCGGTGCTTGAAGGCCTGTGGCTGAAAACCCGCAACGACACCTACCGCGACCTCTACCACTTCTGGTCGAAGATATTTGCAGTCAACTTCGGCATGGGCGTGGTGTCCGGTCTGGTCATGGCCTATCAGTTCGGTACCAACTGGAGTCGTTTTTCCGACTTTGCCGGTGCGGTCACCGGGCCATTGCTGACTTACGAGGTGCTCACGGCGTTCTTCCTCGAGGCCGGATTCCTCGGCGTGATGCTGTTCGGCTGGAACAAGGTCGGACGCGGGCTGCACTTCTTCTCTACGGTGATGGTGGCCGTGGGTACCCTGATTTCGACGTTCTGGATTCTGGCGTCCAACAGCTGGATGCAGACCCCACAGGGCTTTGAAATCGTCAACGGCCAGGTCATTCCGACCGACTGGCTGGCCATTATCTTCAACCCGTCATTCCCTTATCGCCTGATGCACATGGCCACCGCAGCGTTCATCGCGACGGCGTTCTTTGTCGGTTCTTCTGCAGCCTGGCACCTGCTGCGCGGCAGGGACAACCCGGCGATCCGCACCATGCTGTCGATGGCCATGTGGATGGCGCTGATTGTCGCCCCGATCCAGGCCGTCATCGGCGATTTCCATGGGCTCAACACCCTCAAGCATCAGCCGGCCAAGATCGCTGCGATTGAGGGCCACTGGGAAAACAAGGGTGATGAGGCCACGCCGCTGATTCTGTTCGGCTGGCCGGACATGAAAGAAGAAAGAACCAAATTCGCCGTCGAGATCCCGTACCTCGGCAGTCTGATCCTGACGCATTCGCTGGACAAACAGGTACCGGCACTCAAGGAGTTCCCGCCCGAAGACCGGCCGAATTCGACCATTGTGTTCTGGTCGTTCCGGATCATGGTCGGCCTCGGCTTCCTGATGATCTTTACCGGCCTGTGGAGCCTGTGGTTGCGTAAGCGCGACAGCCTGTATACGTCGCGTCCGTTCCTGCATCTGGCGCTGTGGATGGGCCCGTCCGGCCTGATCGCGATTCTGGCCGGCTGGTTCACCACAGAGATCGGCCGGCAGCCATGGGTGGTCTATGGCCTGATGCGCACGGCGGATGCCTCGTCCAACCACAGCTTCATGCAGATGAGCATCACCCTGATCATGTTCGTGGTGGTGTATTTCGCGCTGTTCGGGGCCGGGCTCGGCTACATGATGCGCCTGGTGCGCAAGGGGCCGAAGATCAGCGAAGGCAGCGACACGCCAGACGGTGGTCCAGGCCAGAAGCGTACACCGGCGCGTCCGCTGTCCGCTGCCGACGTTCCGTCCGACGGCGAGCACGAAGACAACGCTCGCTTGACCAAGGAGGTTTGACTCATGGGTATTGATCTTCCGCTGATCTGGGCCGTGATCATCATCTTCGGCATCATGATGTACGTGGTCATGGACGGCTTCGACCTGGGGATCGGCATTCTCTTCCCTTTCGTGCCCGGCAAGACCGACCGCGACGTGATGATGAACACGGTCGCCCCGGTCTGGGACGGCAACGAAACCTGGCTCGTACTGGGTGGCGCGGCGTTGTTTGGCGCGTTTCCACTGGCTTATTCGGTGGTGCTGTCGGCGCTCTATCTGCCATTGATATTCATGTTGATGGGCCTGATTTTCCGCGGCGTGGCCTTCGAATTCCGCTTCAAGGCCACGGATGAAAAACGCCATCTGTGGGACAAGGCGTTCATCGGTGGTTCGATCGCGGCGACGTTCTTTCAGGGCGTGGCGCTCGGTGCCTTCATCGACGGCTTGCCGGTGGTCAACCGGCAGTTCGCCGGTGGCTCACTCGACTGGCTGACACCGTTCACGCTGTTCTGCGGCGCTGCGCTGGTGGTCGCCTACGCCTTGCTCGGTTGCACTTGGCTGATCATGAAAACCGAAGGCAAGCTGCAGGAACAGATGCACGACCTGGCGCGGCCGCTGGCTTTCGTGCTGCTGGCGGTGATCGGAATCGTCAGCCTGTGGACGCCGTTGTCGCACCCGGAAATCGCCTCACGCTGGTTCAGCATGCCGAACCTGTTCTGGTTCATGCCGGTGCCGATTCTGGTGCTTGTGACCCTTTACGGTCTGATCCGTGCCGTGGCGCGCAACGCCAACTACACGCCGTTCCTGCTGACGCTCGTGCTGATTTTTCTTGGCTACAGCGGCCTGGGCATCAGCCTGTGGCCGAACATCGTGCCGCCGTCGATCTCGATCTGGGACGCCGCCGCGCCGCCGCAAAGTCAGGGCTTCATGCTGGTGGGCACGCTGTTCATCATTCCGTTCATCCTGGGTTACACCTTCTGGAGCTACTACGTGTTCCGCGGCAAGGTGACCCATGAAGACGGTTATCACTAAGCGTGGGAGCGAGCCTGCTCGCGATGGCGCCCTTCAGCGGCGCCATGAATTTTGAAGAGGTTCAACGAAAATGACCGGCAAACATTCCCTGCACGACATTGAAGAAGCCGAAAAAAAACCGCTGTGGCAGCGGCTCGGCTGGCTGGCCCTGATCTGGGGCGGCAGCGTTGGTGTGTTGTTTATCGCGGCGACCCTGATGCGCATGTTCATGAATGCGGCAGGATTGACCACTCACTGAATCACCCGTCCCGGCGCCTTCGGGACGGATTTGCAACCCTCCTCACGGAGGGTTTTTTTTGGGCTGGATTTACTTGCGAGCCTTGAGGATGACGAATTTCGGCGTCGCCGCTACTTGCTCGACGCCTCGGAACAATCGCGCCAGTTTGCTGTGATAGCCCAGGTGACGATTGCCGACGATGTACAACGCGCCGCCGACGACCAGTGCTTCGCGGGCCTGCTGGAACATCCGCCAGGCGAGGAAATCTCCGACCACCTGCTGCTGATGAAAGGGCGGATTGCACAACACAACGTCGAGCGACTGCGGTTCCTGTCCGGCCAGGCCATCACCTGCGCGCACGACAGCTTCACGATTACCCAATGTGGCGCACCAGTTCTCGGCAGCCGATTGCACCGCCATGAATGATTCATCCACCAGTGTGTAATGCGCGTCCGGATTTTCCAGCGCGCTGGCAATCGCCAGCACGCCGTTGCCACAACCGAGGTCGGCAACCCGCGCATGCCCAAGATTTTTCGGCAGGTGCGGCAGGAATGCCCGGGTGCCGATGTCCAGACCTTCGCGGCAGAACACGTTGGCGTGATTGAGCAATTCGATGGCCGGCTCGTCGAGACGATAGCGCGTAGGGTAGGGCGAAGCGGCGGGGGCTTTCGCTTCTGGCGTGGCGATCAGCAGCCGGGCCTTTTTTACCGCCAGCGAAGCGTGCACCGGACCGATGTAGCGCTCCATCAGATCGCCGGCAGCACGTGGCAGATGTTTGACCATGGCGGCCGCCACGACTTGCGCGCCAGGGGCAAGTTGCCCTTGCAGACGGATCAATTGTTCTTCCAGCAACGCCAGGGTTTTCGGCACGCGGATCAGGACACAGTCGAACGGTCCGATCAAAGGCTCGCTGGCGGGTGTCGGGCGAATCGCATCGAATGCATGCCCATTGCGCAGCAAGTTCTTTTCCAGCCCGGCGAAACCCAGAAACGAATCGCCGCTGCTGCTGACGTCAACTTTGCCCAGCAGGCTGATCGCCAGTGCACCGAAGCTGTCATTGAGCACCAGCACGCGTGAACCGCTTGCCGGATTTTGGGCCGCCATATGGTTGAGCAGGTATTCGTCTGCCGCGTCGAACGCTTGCAGCGGTTCGTTCTGCTGTTCGGGTTGGCGTATCAGATCAAGTTCGGCGAAAGGCGTATGGAGCAAGGGCATGGGACGGGGACTCAGGATAATCGGCGGGCGTCCCGTTGCCAGTGTGCGGTGCGACGGGATCCGACCGAGTGGACTGCGATGCAGGTGGTTTGCGTCATCACTCGGAGAAGCCCTGAATGGTACGTTTTTTCAAGAGGAAATACTCGCCGGATTTAATCGGGGCGCAAGGGGCGGTTACTCAGATAAGCCCGGCCCGTGACGCCGCGATCACCGCGGAAATCTTGTTGCAGACATTGAATTTCTCGATCACGTTTTGCACGTGATAATTCACGGTTCGTTCGCTCAGGCTGAGAATTCTCGAAATCTCATACGCAGTCTTGCCCTTCGCGGACAGCTGCAGAACCTCCAGTTCTCGAGGCGACAGGCGTGGCTGACCGGTTTTGGCCAGCATGGGCGTGGACCGCACGTACAGCTCGCAAAAAAGACAGGCAGCGTAAAAGATATAACCATAATGCTCGTACAGTTCGAGCGGGCTGATCGAGCAGTTTTTACGGGCCAGGCTGATGATGCTGCGCAAGCCGCTCTTCTCGTGATGGTAGGCCTGAGACCAGCCATGCTGCATTTGGTTTTCCTTCAGTGCCTGCCATATCTCCGTCGTTTTGGTGAACACGTTTTGCTCCCACAGAATCGGCAATACCGAGTTGAGACAATGTGCTTTTACCGGGTCAATACTTTCGTAGTTCTCTTCCTCATATTGGGCGTTCCAGTTTTCAGGGTAATTGTTGATTTGCAGGGGGAGGATCGCCTTTTCAAAGTGCGGCTGGGTCACCGCTATTCCACAATAATTAAAACCAAGATTTTCAGCGAAGCTCAGCAACATCGGGTAGGCGGTTTCCATACCCTTGGCAAGCGCCAGCTGTTTCAACTGTGATTCCTTCCACGCTTCCATAACAAATTGCCTCTTCTAATATCGGTACGCAAAGTGGATCCAAGTCGTCCGACACGAAGCAGAGTGTAGGATGTTTCCTACGCTGCGCTTACATTTTTTAGAGATTAAATACGCCCGTATTTACATAAAGCGGTCTTAGCAGTAACGGAAGTAGTAATTATCAACTGTTCTGAAGTTATTGCTCTAATCCGTAACGGCGAGCGATGTATGGCTCAATAACACTACCAACTGTCGGTGTTTGATGGAGCGATTTTGCGGGACACTGTGGGCAATCGTTTCAGGGAGTGCCTCATGACCGCCAGTACAGAGAAATACACCACTCAGACCTTGCTCGATGTACAACCGTTGACCCCGAATCTGTTCACGTTGCGAACCAGCCGTGATCCCGGTTTCCGTTTCCGCGCCGGGCAGTTCGCCCGCCTTGGCGTCACCAAGCCTGATGGCAGTACCGTGTGGCGCGCCTATTCGATGGTGTCTTCACCGTTCGACGAGTTTCTCGAATTCTTTTCCATCGTGGTGCCGGATGGCGAGTTCACCAGTGAGCTGAGCCGGCTAACGATTGGCGATACCTTGATGGTGGAGCGCCAGGCCTTTGGCTATCTGACCCTGGATCGCTTTGTCGATGGTCGAGATCTGTGGCTGTTGTCCACAGGCACGGGGGTTGCGCCGTTTCTGTCGATCCTTCAGGACTTTGAAGTCTGGGAGAAATTCGATCGCATCATTCTGGTTTACAGCGTGCGCGAAGCGCGGGAGCTGGCGTATCAGGAGCTCATCGCCGATTTGGCGCAACGCGAATACTTGAGTGAGCATGTCCACAAACTCCAGTTCATCCCGACGGTGACGCGTGAGATGCATCCCGGCGCGCTGCAGGGACGCATTACGACGCTGATCGAAAACGGCGAACTGGAGCGCGCGGCCGGTGTAGAACTGTCGGCAGAGCATTCGCGGGTCATGCTGTGCGGGAATCCGCAGATGATCGACGACACCCGCGCCTTGCTGAAAGAGCGCGACATGCGCCTCAGCCTTACGCGCCGCCCCGGACAGGTCGCTGTGGAGAATTACTGGTAATGAAAAACGGCACCCGTGGGTGCCGTTCTTTATTCTGAGGCGTGTCCTCAGGGCTGATTGTTCTGCGCCTTGAGCAGGTCGCGGATTTCGCCCAGCAGTTGCTCTTCCTTGCTCGGGATCGGCGGCGCGGTCGGCGCCACGGCCTCTTCGCGCTTGAGGCGGTTGATGGCCTTGACGCCCATGAAGATCGCGAACGCGACGATCATGAAATCCAGCACAGTCTGCAGAAATTTGCCGTAGGCCAGCACCACGGCAGGCGCATCGCCCTGGGCGGCCTTGAGCGTGACGGCCAGGTCACTGAAGTCCACCCCGCCGATCAGCAGGCCAATCGGCGGCATGATCACGTCGCCGACAAACGACGAAACGATCTTTCCGAACGCCGCGCCGATGATGATACCGACGGCCATGTCGACCACATTGCCTTTGACCGCGAAGGCCTTGAACTCGCTAAGCACGCCCATAGTTATTTCCTTGTTACAGATGAGTTTGGTGTAGGCAGTGTAAATCAGCGAAACGCGTCCTGCGCGAAACACCTTCTTACAATGCTGATTTTTTATCGACACATGAATTTTCGAATAGTTTGCAAAATGCCACCAATCGCGCGCGAAATACCCCCTAACTCGCTGAGTGGGAAGCTAATTTCTTCAATCATGGTGTTATGTTCTTTCTATTTATGTTCGGCGGCACAGGCCTCTAGCCTTGGTGAAGCGCACCTGGATGCGCTCAACAAAACCAGAGGAACCTGACATGACTTCCACATTTGGATTGGGGGCTTTTCCCCATCGCTGCACGCTCGGTGTCGTCGCTGCCAGCCTGCTCTCTTTCACCGTCAACGCCGCCCCCTTGACCCGCGATAACGGCGCTGCGGTCGGTGACAATCAGAACTCGCAAACGGCAGGCGCCAACGGTCCGGTGCTCCTGCAGGATGTACAACTGATTCAGAAGCTGCAGCGTTTCGATCGTGAACGCATTCCCGAGCGCGTCGTGCATGCACGCGGCACCGGCGCCCACGGCACCTTCACGGTGAGCAATGACCTCAGCGATTTGACCAAGGCCAAGGTCTTTGCCGCAGGCCAGAGCACGCCGGTGTTTGTACGTTTCTCGGCGGTCGTCCACGGCAATCATTCCCCGGAGACCCTGCGTGACCCGCGCGGCTTCGCCACGAAGTTCTACACCGCTGACGGCAACTGGGACCTGGTCGGCAACAACTTTCCGACGTTCTTCATCCGCGATGCGATCAAATTCCCGGACATGGTGCACGCCTTCAAACCCGATCCGCGCACCAACCTCGACGACGATTCGCGTCGGTTCGATTTCTTCTCTCATGTACCGGAAGCCACCCGTACGCTGACCGAGTTGTATTCCAACTCCGGCACGCCGGCCAGCTATCGCGAAATGGACGGTAATGGCGTTCATGCCTATAAGCTGATCAACGCGAAGAATGAAGTTCACTACGTGAAGTTCCACTGGAAAAGTCTACAAGGCATCAAAAACCTGACACCGAAACAGGTCGGCGAAGTTCAAGGGCAGGATTACAGTCATATGACCAATGACTTGGTCAGCAATATCAATAAAGGCAATTTCCCGAAGTGGGACTTGTACGTGCAAGTTCTCAAACCGCAAGATTTGTCCAAGTTTGATTTCGATCCATTGGATGCAACCAAGATCTGGCCAGGTATTCCAGAGCGCAAAGTTGGACAAATGGTTTTGAACCGCAATCCGGCAAATGTCTTCCAGGAAACCGAACAAGTGGCCATGGCGCCCGCCAACGTAGTTCCCGGTATCGAACCTTCGGAAGATCGTTTGTTGCAGGGTCGAGTGTTCTCCTATGCCGATACGCAAATGTATCGCCTGGGGGCCAATGCTTTGCAATTGCCGATCAACGCGCCGAAAACAGCGGTGAACAATGGCAATCAGGATGGCGCGATGAATTTCGGTGCGAGCCAGTCCGGCGTCAACTATCAGCCGAGTCGCCTGCAGCCGCGTGAAGAAACCCCAGCGGCGCGTTACAGCCAGTCGGCCCTGTCGGGCAGCACCCAGCAGGCGAAGATTCAGCGTGAGCAGAACTTCAAGCAGGCCGGTGATCTGTATCGCTCGTATAGCCAGCAGGAACGCCGTGACCTGATCGACAGCTTCGGCGGCTCGCTTGCCACCACCGATGACGTGAGCAAGCACATCATCCTGTCCTTCCTCTACAAAGCCGATCCTGAATACGGCAGTGGTGTGACCGAAGTGGCCAAGGGCGACCTGAGCCGGGTCAAGGCACTCGCCGCCAAACTGGTCGACTGATATCGATGCGGCGCACGCGAGGGCCAGTCGGTCCTCGCGTGCGTGCGGGGAGACTGCTGATGCGGATGTTTCTTTTATTACTGGGCTGCCTGTCGTTCGCGGCGTGGGCGGCGCCGGTCGAGCAAAACCCAGACGCGATCAAGGCGCAGTTGGAGGATTACTACTTCGACGCGGCACGCCGGGGGGATGTGCCGATGCTTGAAACGTTTATCGAATCCGGCTATTCCCTCGATACCCGCGACAGCAAGGGCTACACGGCGCTGATTCTCGCGGCCTATCACGGTCAGGCGCCGGCGGTTGAACGCCTGCTCGCCGCCGGGGCCGATGCCTGTGCTCAGGATCAACGCGGCAATACGGCGCTGATGGGCGCGATATTCAAAGGCGAATTGCAAATCGCGAAGCGCTTGATGGCCACCGATTGCAGCCCCGACCAACGTAACGGCGCCGGGCAAACGGCGGCGATGTACGCTGGGCTGTTCAAACGTCTGGAACTGCTCGACGCCTTGCAAGCCAAGGGCGCCGATCTCAACGCCGAGGATCCTCTGGGTAACAGTGCCGCGCGTCTGGCCAGCGGCGAAATCCGCACGGCTGCGCCGCGTTGATCGGCGCGTGCGTTATCATCGCGTCTTTTGTCGGGGGTTCTGATGGCCAAGGCCAAGCGCATGTACGGCTGCACCGAGTGCGGCGCAACCTTTCCCAAGTGGGCCGGCCAGTGTGGCGAATGCGGTGCCTGGAATACGCTCACCGAAACCATGATTGAAAGCGGCGGCGCCACGGCGCCCACCGGCCGCACCGGTTGGGCGGGGCAGCAGGCGCAGATCAAGACGCTGGCCGAAGTCAGCATTGAAGAAATTCCACGATTCTCCACCGCCTCCGGCGAGCTGGACCGTGTGCTTGGCGGCGGCCTGGTCGATGGCTCTGTCGTGCTGATCGGCGGCGACCCGGGCATCGGCAAATCGACGATTTTGCTGCAGACCCTGTGCAACCTGGCCAAGAGCATGCCGGCGTTGTACGTCACCGGTGAAGAATCCCAACAGCAAGTGGCGATGCGCGCGCGCCGTCTGGGGCTGCCACAGGATCAACTGCGGGTGATGACCGAAACCTGCATCGAAACAATCATCGCCACCGCCCGACAGGAAAAGCCGAAGGTGATGGTGATCGACTCGATCCAGACGATTTTTACCGAACAACTGCAATCGGCACCCGGTGGCGTGTCCCAGGTGCGCGAGAGTGCGGCGCTGCTGGTGCGTTACGCCAAGCAGAGCGGCACGGCGATTTTCCTCGTCGGCCACGTCACCAAGGAAGGCGCGCTGGCCGGGCCGCGCGTGCTCGAGCACATGGTCGACACCGTGCTGTATTTTGAAGGCGAGTCCGATGGTCGCTTGCGTCTTCTTCGCGCGGTTAAAAACCGATTTGGCGCGGTCAACGAGCTGGGTGTGTTCGGCATGACCGACAAGGGCTTGAAAGAAGTCTCCAATCCCTCGGCGATTTTTCTCACGCGTGCTCAGGAAGAAGTCCCGGGCAGTGTGGTGATGGCGACGTGGGAAGGCACCCGCCCAATGCTGGTCGAGGTGCAGGCGTTGGTCGATGACAGCCACCTGGCCAACCCGCGTCGCGTGACGCTGGGTCTGGATCAGAACCGTCTGGCAATGTTGCTCGCGGTTCTGCACCGACACGGCGGCATCCCGACCCACGATCAGGATGTATTCCTCAACGTCGTCGGCGGGGTGAAGGTGCTGGAGACAGCGTCCGATCTGGCGCTGATGGCGGCGGTGATGTCCAGTTTGCGCAATCGACCGCTGCCACATGACTTGCTGGTCTTCGGCGAAGTCGGGTTGTCCGGCGAAGTGCGCCCGGTGCCGAGCGGTCAGGAGCGTTTGAAGGAAGCGGCCAAGCACGGCTTCAAGCGCGCGATCGTGCCGAAGGGCAACGCGCCGAAGGAATCGCCGCCGGGCTTGCAGATCATCGCCGTCACCCGCCTCGAACAGGCTCTCGACGCATTGTTTGAGTAACGCTGAACCTGTGGGAGCGAGTCTGCTCGCGAAGAGGCCGTGTCAGTCGGCATGATTGCACGGTGATAAACCGTCTTCGCGAGCAGGCACGCTCCCACAGAGGTTTCGTGGTGATGGCTAGATTTCGATCAGCGCCGCCAGCTCGCGCTCCAGCTCGGCCTCATCCGCCAGATTCAGCTCGATCAACCGTCGCAACTGCTGGATAGATTCCAGGCTGATATGTTTGCAGACAAAGCCCAGATGGCCTTTCTCTTCGTGAGTCAGGTGCACTTCCATCTCGATATCGACGTCTTTGCTCAACTGAATATCGACAAAAAAATCCTTCTGCTTATCCCCCAGCCAAGGCTCCGGTCGCTCGACCAACAACCCTTTGAGCGACAGGTCGATCAGCTTCACCTGCCAGATGTACTCGCCCTGCCTCAGCTCGGTTTTGGCATCGAACTCGATACGTTTAAAGCGGCGACGATTGTCTGGGTGCTCGCTCATGGCGCAATCCTCCGAAGGTTCGCTGACTATAGACCCGCATTGTTCAAGCGTGCCAGCGCAGGCGGGCCGAATAGACCAATGTCGGGGTATGGCCTTTGGCGCCGTAAGCGCTAAACTCGGGGTGGCTGTCTTTCTTGTCCACCCTGGCTGGAATAATAAAATGAAAAATAATAATAGCCTGCTGCGCCATTTACCCTGGCTCGTGCTGGCAATCGTAGGAGCGTGCGCCCTGGGCGTAGTGGCATTGCGCCGAGGCGAGGCGATCAACGCCTTGTGGATTGTGGTGGCTGCCGTGGCCATTTATCTGGTTGCGTACCGTTACTACAGTCTGTTCATCGCCAACCATGTGATGCAACTGGATCCGCGTCGGGCCACCCCCGCCGTGCTCAACAATGATGGTCTGGACTATGTGCCGACCAACAAACACATTCTTTTCGGTCACCACTTCGCGGCTATCGCTGGCGCGGGGCCTCTGGTCGGTCCGGTGCTGGCGGCGCAGATGGGGTATCTGCCCGGCACGCTCTGGCTGATTGCCGGTGTGGTGCTGGCGGGCGCGGTGCAGGACTTCATGGTTCTGTTCATGTCGACCCGACGCAACGGCCGCTCCCTGGGCGACATGGTGCGTGAAGAAATGGGCCGGGTTCCCGGCACCATTGCACTGTTTGGCTGCTTCCTGATCATGATCATCATCCTCGCGGTGCTGGCGCTGATCGTGGTCAAGGCGCTGGCGGAGAGCCCATGGGGCATCTTCACCGTGATGGCGACCATCCCGATCGCGATGTTCATGGGCATCTATATGCGCTACATCCGCCCGGGCCGTATCGGCGAAATCTCCGTGGTCGGCGTGTTGCTGCTGCTGGGTTCGATCTGGCTGGGTGGGCAGATTGCCGCCGATCCGGTATGGGCCAAGGCGTTCACCTTCACCGGTGTGCAGATTACCTGGATGCTGGTCGGTTACGGTTTTGTGGCTGCGTCGCTTCCGGTCTGGCTGATTCTGGCGCCGCGTGACTACCTCTCGACGTTCCTCAAGATCGGCACCATCGTTGCGTTGGCGATCGGCATTCTGGTGACCATGCCCGAGCTGAAAATGCCCGCGCTGACCCAGTTCACCGACGGCAC
The DNA here is from genome assembly GCF_014268505.2 of Pseudomonas khorasanensis. GTDB lineage: Bacteria > Pseudomonadota > Gammaproteobacteria > Pseudomonadales > Pseudomonadaceae > Aquipseudomonas > Aquipseudomonas khorasanensis. Next base: position 106,820 of record NZ_JABWQP020000005.1, on the reverse strand, counting down.
CGGTCCGGTGTGGAAGGGCGGTCTGTTCCCGTTCCTGTTCATCACCATCGCTTGCGGTGCGGTGTCCGGTTTCCACGCACTGATCTCGTCGGGCACCACGCCCAAGCTGCTGGATAACGAAACCAACGCCCGCTACATCGGTTACGGCGGCATGCTGATGGAGTCGTTTGTTGCCATCATGGCCATGGTTGCCGCTTCGGTGATCGAGCCGGGCGTGTACTTCGCCATGAACAGCCCGGCAGCCGTGGTCGGCAGTGACGTGGTTTCGGTCGCCCAAGTGGTGACCAGCTGGGGCTTCGCGATTACGCCGGAAGCGCTGCAAGCGGTGGCCAACGACATCGGTGAAACCACCATTCTGGCGCGCGCCGGCGGTGCACCGACCCTGGCGGTCGGTATCGCACAGATCCTGCACAGTGTCCTGCCAGGTGAAAACACCATGGCGTTCTGGTACCACTTCGCGATCCTGTTCGAAGCGCTGTTCATTCTGACCGCCGTGGACGCTGGCACCCGTGCCGGGCGCTTCATGCTGCAGGATCTGCTCGGCTCCTTCGTGCCGGCGCTCAAGCGCACCGAATCGTGGACCGCCAACCTGATCGCCACCGCCGGTTGTGTGGCGATGTGGGGCTGGTTGCTGTATCAGGGCGTGATCGATCCGCTGGGCGGCATCAACACGCTGTGGCCGCTGTTCGGTATCTCCAACCAGATGCTGGCCGGTATCGCACTGATGCTCGGCACCGTGGTTCTGATCAAGATGAAGCGCCAGCGCTATATCTGGGTCACCCTGCTGCCGGCCACTTGGCTGCTGATCTGCACCACGACGGCGGGCTTCATCAAGCTGTTCGATGCCAACCCGGCGATCGGTTTCCTGTCGCTGGCCAAGAAGTACAGCGATGCACTGGCCAACGGTCAGGTGCTCGCGCCGGCCAAAAGCGTCGAGCAGATGCAGCACGTGATCTTCAACGCCTACACCAACGCAACGCTCACCGCGCTGTTCCTGTTCGTGGTCTTCAGCATCCTGTTCTATGCGCTCAAGGTCGGCATCGCCGCCTGGGGCAAAAAAGAGCGCACGGATAAAGAATCGCCATTCCAGGCCCTGCCGGATGCGTAACCAGAGGATTGCACCATGTTCAATGACCTGAGTCGCCTCGGTAAATACCTCGGTCAGGCCGCGCGCCTGATGGTCGGCATGCCCGACTACGACACCTACGTCGAGCATATGCAAACCAAACACCCGGACAAACCGGTGATGAGCTACGAGATGTTCTTTCGCGAACGTCAGGAAGCCCGTTACGGTGGCAAGGGTGGGCCGAAGTGCTGTTGAGCTGACAGCCTTCGGTTGATGCAGTCCCCCTGTGGGAGCGAGCCTGCTCGCGAATACGGAGCGTCAGTTGATGAATAATTTGACTGACACACCGCTTTCGCGAGCAGGCTTGCTCCCACATTTGTTTTGTGTTTCTTTTCAGGAGATCGAGTTTTGTCCTCTCCCATTCCGGTAACGGTACTCAGCGGTTTCCTCGGCGCCGGCAAGACCACCTTGCTGCGCCACCTGCTCAAAGCCGAGCACGGCCTGAAAATCGCCGTGATCGAAAACGAATTCAGCGACGCCGGTATCGACACTCAGCTACTGGGCGACGAGCCGGTGCAAGTCATGACCCTGGCCAACGGCTGCGTCTGTTGCACCATCCACACCGACCTGACCAAGGCGCTGTACTTGCTGCTCGAGCGCCTGGACAGCGGCGAGATTGCCTTCGATCGTCTGGTGATCGAGTGCACCGGTCTGGCCGATCCGGCGCCGGTGGCGCAGACTTTTTTCATTGATGACGAGCTGCGCGAGCGTTACCTGCTCGACGGCATCATCACCCTGGTGGACGCCGCCCACGCCGACGTGCATCTGACCCAGACCATCGCCCAGGCGCAGATCGGGTTCGCCGACCGCTTGCTGGTGAGCAAGACTGACCTGATCGACGAAGCGACATTCAACGCGCTGAGCGAGCGGCTGACGCGGATCAACCGCCGCGCGCCGATCCGTGTGGTCGAGCATGGCAACATTGACCTGGCCGAATTGCTGGACGTGCGTGGCTTCAACCTCAATGCCGACCTTGGCGGCGGCCTGAGTCTGCGTCCGGTGGGCAAGGCGCCGTCCATCGATCGCATTTCCAGTCTGGTGCTGCGCACCGATCAGCCGCTGGATATCGATCAGCTCAGCGAGTTCATGAATGAACTGCTGGAAGAACACGGCAAGCAATTGCTGCGGTACAAAGGCGTGCTGAACATTGCCGGGGAAGATCGGCGGCTGGTGTTCCAGGGTGTGCTGAAGCTCTATGGTTTCGACTGGGACACCGAATGGGCCGAAGGCGAGGCCCGGGAAAGTGTGATCGTGTTTATTGCCGATGATTTGCCGGAAGAGAAGATTCGGGCGGGGTTTGCCAGGGTGGCGGCGCGGCAAAACTGAATTTGTGTTTCTGAAAGGGCCTCTTCGCGAGCAGGCTCGCTCCCACAGTGAGTTGCATTCTTCCTGATACAACGCGGTCTACTGTGGGAGTGAGCCTGCTCGCGAAGGCGATTTAACCGACGGCACAATGTTTCAGGTCTGGACCCAGCAATGTCTGCTCGAGCTGATCCAGATGTCGATTCATGAGCATTCCCGCCTTGGCGGCATCGCGACGCTCCACCGCTTCAACCAACGCGACATGTTCCTGCCATACGCAACGACTGCGCGTCGAGTGCCCGCATCGCGCAATCGCGAGCGACGTCAGCGGCACCAGAGTTGCGAGAAAATGCGCCAAAGGCACATTTCCCGCCATCCGCGCCAATTGCAGATGAAACTCTCCGGATAAACGGATCGCCGCACCCTGCCGTCCTTGCTCGACGGCTTGCTGTTCGTGCTCGATCAGACTGCGCAAGCCTTTCAGCCCGTCTGCATGCGGCTGCTGACAGGCCAGCCGCACCAGCGTGTTCTCGGTCAGGCGCCGTGCATGCAGAGTCTGTCGGATCAGGTTCGGATCAGGTGCGGCTACCCGGGGCCGATGATTGACGCGCAGCACCATGATTTGCTCGTGGGACAGCTGCGTCAGTACCCGCCGCACATCGGCACGGCTGACACTGAACATGGCCTTCAGGCTGTCTTCGGTGAAACGGCTGTCGGCGTTAATACGCTGCTCGAGAATCGCATCGAACAGTCGCGGATACAGGTCCTCCGTCGGTATCCGCAGGGGAGAGAAGGGCAGGGCAGTCGAATGCGTGTGCGACGCTGAAGCAAAACTGTTCATGGCCGGTCTCCAGGGAAATCAGGGGGTCAGATGGTCGTCCGGAATATTCAGCTCGATGCCCATTCGCTGACCTTCGCGCAGAATGTGCCGGCGCATTTCGGCGCTCGCCTGCGCACTGTTTTTACTGCGAATAGCGCGCACTACGGCCTCGTTTTCTTCGAGGCGCTCAGCCAGATGCTCCGGCGAGTTGCGCAGCACCTCGGCGCTTTGCTTGAGGGCGTTGCTGGTCTGTTGCACCACGCTCTGGAAGATCGGGTTCGACGTCAGGGTGAACAGCTCCTCGTGGAAGGCGATGTAAGCGCTGACCCCGGCGTCGCTGTCGCCGGCCTCGAGGGCTTCGCGCATGTCCATCAGGGTCAGGCGTAACTGACCGACTTCCTTGCTGCTGATCGATTGGGCGACCAGACCGACGATGAAAGGCTCAAGGGTGTAGCGCAGTTGCAGCACGTCTTCGAGGCTGGCGCCGGCCACTGCGCTGTCGTGGCTCTGGCGGTCGGTCAATTGCGCGTCGAGCACGACCACGCCTTTGCCCGGCATCGAGCGCACCAGACCGAGGGTTTCCAGCACGATCACCGCCTCACGCAAACTCGGGCGGCTGATGCCCAATTGTTCGGCCAGTTCGCGCTGGCCCGGCAGCATGTCGCCGGAACGCCATTGCCCTCGGGCCAGCGCCGCGCGCAGTTTTTCGACCACTGAGTTGACGACGGTTGATGAAGTAATCACGTATTGGCTCCATTTGCCGTGCCTGCGGTTGGGCAGGCACGGCGCTCATTCAAAATTCTTTGGCCGCCGCTTGAGCGACCGTTTTTCTCGGTTGAAAGTTATAGCCCTGCTCGCCGTTGAGCACCTTGTTCGCCCGTTGCACATCGATGTCCTTTTCCCAGCGGGCAATGGCCACGGTCGCCACGCAGTTGCCGATCAGGTTGGTCAGCGCGCGGCCAATCCCCATGAACCAGTCCACCGCCAGCACCAGGACCAGACCCACCACCGGGATCGCCGGGATCGCCGTCAGGGTGGCCGCCAGAATCACCAGCGCCGAACCGGGGATGCCGTGGGCACCTTTGGAGGTGATCAGCGACACCAGCAGAATCGTCAGCAGATCGGTCATTGCCAGCGGTGTGCCGGTGGCGTTGGCGATAAATACGATGGCCAAGGTCAGGTAGATCGAAAAACCATCAAGGTTGAACGAATAACCGGTCGGAATCACCAGGCCCACGGTCGAGCTGCCGATGCCCAGGTGTTCCAGCTTGCGCATGATTTGTGGCAGCACGGCGTCGGAGGACGCGGTGCCCATCACGATCAGCAACTCCTCGCGCAGGTATTTGAGCAGCGGCCACATGCGCAGGCCGGAGACGCGCATCACCAGACCTAGAATCAGTGCAACGAATGCGATGCAAGTCAGGTAGAACAAACCGACCAGACTGCCCAGATGCTGCAGCGAATCGAGGCCATATTTGCTGGTGGTGAAAGCGATCGCGCCGAACACGCCGATCGGCGCCAGGCGCACGATCATGCCCATGATGCGGAAGATCACATGGCTCAGTTCGTTGATCAGCCGCGAGATGCCGGAGGCGGCTTCGCCGACAAGGTTCAAGGCGCTACCGAACAGCACGGAAAACAACAGCACTTGCAGAATGTTGTTGTCAGCAAAGGCGCCGATCACCGAGGTGGGGATCAAATCCATCAGAAATTGCGTGGTGGTGTGCATGTGCTGGCTGCGTTCGGCCAGGTCGCCCATGTCGGCGGTGGAGAGCTGCTCCAGATGAATATTGGCGCCGCTGCCGATGCCGGTGCTGAAGGCGAACACCAGGCCGATGATCAGCGCGAGGGTCGTCAGTATTTCGAAATAGATGACCGATTTGAGGCCGATGCGCCCGACCTTCTTCAGATCGCCCGCGCCACTGATGCCGCTGACCACCACGCAAAAAACGATGAGGCCGATGAGCATCTTGATCAGTTTGATGAAGCCATCGCCGAGCGGTTTGAGCTGGGCCGAATATTCAGGAAGGGTCAGCCCACAGATGATGCCGAGCATCAGTCCGAGAACCACTTGGAGGAAGATTGAACGCGAGCACCATCTGAGCATGGGAGGAATCCTGGTCGGTGTCCTGGCTGCCGCACGCTTGGCGCATCGGATTCAGGACTTAATTATTGTGGTCTTACCGGTATGTCCAGTGCAGGCGCAGTCTACGCTCGGTTTTTTCGCAATGACAAGGGGAAATATCAGAATTGGCATGACCGGTCAGACCAGTGGCCAAGGATCAAAAGATCGTAGCCTTCGGCAGCTCCTTCGCGGAAACGCGAATCCCCAGTAGGAGCTGCCGAAGGCTGCGATCTTTTGATCTTTCTTCAGGCGAAAAAAAACCGGCCAATCACTTGGCCGGTTTTTCATGCTGCGGTTTTAGCGTCGCGATTACGCGCCGTATACCGGCAGTTTCTTGCAGATGGCTTTGACTTTCTCACGCACGGCGTCGATCACCGCTTCGTTATTCAGGTCCGCCAGGATGTCGCAGATCCAGCCGGCCAGTTCTTTGCACTCTGCTTCCTTGAAGCCGCGAGTGGTGACAGCCGGGGTACCGAAGCGCAGGCCGGAGGTGACGAACGGCGAGCGTGGATCGTTAGGCACGGAGTTCTTGTTCACGGTGATGAACGCTTTGCCCAGAGCGGCGTCGGCGTCTTTACCGGAGATTTCCTGTTTGATCAGCGACAGCAGGAACAGGTGGTTTTCGGTACCGCCGGACACCACGTCGAAACCGCGTTCGATGAACACGCCAGCCATAGCCTTGGCGTTCTTCACTACCTGCTGCTGGTACGTCTTGAACTCAGGCTGCAGCGCTTCCTTGAAGCAGATCGCCTTGGCCGCGATCACGTGTTCCAGCGGGCCACCCTGGGCGCCCGGGAATACGGCAGAGTTGAGCTTCTTCTCGATGTCGGCGTTGGCCTTGGCCAGAATCAGGCCGCCACGTGGACCGCGCAGGGTCTTGTGTGTGGTGGTGGTCACGACGTCAGCGAAAGGCACCGGGTTCGGGTAGACGCCAGCGGCGACCAGACCGGCTACGTGAGCCATGTCGACGAACAGGTAGGCACCGACCTTGTCAGCGATCTCGCGAAAGCGTGGGAAGTCGAGGATCTGCGAGTAAGCAGAGAAACCGGCCACGATCATTTTCGGCTTGTGCTCGACCGCCAGACGCTCTACTTCGTCGTAGTCGATCAGGCCGTTGGCGTCGATGCCGTACTGGATGGCGTTGTACAGCTTGCCCGAGGAGGAAACGCTGGCGCCGTGGGTCAGGTGACCGCCGTGAGCCAGGCTCATGCCCAGAATGGTGTCGCCAGCCGACAGCAGGGCCAGGTAAACAGCGGCGTTGGCTTGCGAACCGGCGTGCGGTTGAACGTTGGCGTAATCGGCGCCGAACAGCTCTTTTGCACGGTCGATGGCCAGTTGTTCAACGACGTCAACGTACTCGCAACCACCGTAGTAGCGCTTGCCCGGATAGCCTTCGGCGTACTTGTTGGTCAGGACCGAGCCTTGAGCTTCCATCACCGCTGGGCTGGTGTAGTTTTCCGAAGCGATCAGCTCAATGTGTTCTTCCTGACGCTGAGCTTCTTGCTCCATGGCGGCAAAAAGGTCGGCGTCGTACTTGGCAATAGTCAAATCACGGCTGAACATGGCGGTCCTCAAGGATCGGGGGGGCAGAAAAGGGGGGCATTCTAACCCAACCGCTTTTGGATGGCATATGAAACGGCATCATGTCGCAGACAAGTGGCGTTCATGCGCAGATAGATGGCGATTGTGCCGGCGTTTTCGCGAGCAGGCTCGCTCCCACAGGGGCAATGCATGTTCAAATGTGGGAGCGAGCCTGCTCGCGAAGGGGGCGCCGCGAATCTTCAGTCGAACATGAAGAGCGCATCGTTGCTGAACTGCGCCTCGAACCGCCCGGCCGGCATGGGCCGCCCGAACAGATAACCCTGAACCTCGTCGCAACCATGCTCGCGCAGGAAGTCCAGTTGCTCATGGGTTTCGACGCCTTCGGCGATCACCGCCAGATTCAGGCTGTGGGCCATGGCAATGATCGCCCGGGCGATCTGTGCGTCCTGCTCGCCGGACGGCAGCCCGTCAACGAACGTGCGGTCGATCTTCAGCACATCGATCGGGAACTGCTTGAGGTAGTTCAGCGATGAATAACCGGTACCGAAGTCATCAACCGCAATGCTCAGGCCGAGGTTTTTCAGCCCGGCCAGAATCTGCATCGCCTCGCTGACTTCGCGCATCAGAATACTTTCGGTCAACTCCAGTTCCAGACACGCCGGCGGCAGGCCGGTTTCGCGCAGGATCGTGGCGATCCGCGTGCCGAGCTGGCCGTCGGAGAACTGCCGCGCCGAGATGTTCACCGAGACCTTCGGCACTCGCACGCGTTGCTGGTGCCAGGTTTTCAGTTGTCTGCACGCCTCGCTGATCACCCAGTCGCCGACGTCCACCACCAGACCGAGTTCTTCCAGCACCGGAATGAAATCCCCCGGCGGCACCAGCCCGCGTCGCGGATGCCGCCAGCGCAGCAGCGCTTCGGCGCCGGTCAGGCGTTTGCCATCACCGCTGAATTGCGGCTGGTAATACAGCACAAATTCGTTCTGTTCGAGGGCATGGCGCAGGTCGCTTTCCAGCTCCAGACGTTCCAGCGCACTGGCGTTCATGTCGGCCTGATAAAACTGGAAGTTGTTCTTGCCGCGCTCCTTGGCGTGGTACATCGCGGTGTCGGCGTTCTTCATCAACTGGCTGAGTTCGTTGCCGTCCTGCGGGCTCAAGGCGATGCCGATACTGGCGGTGACGAAAAATTCGCGACCCTCCAGCACGAACGGTCGCACCAGGCTGGCGAGAATTTGCTCTGCGACATGAATCGCCCGGTTCAGCGCCATTTCGCGGCTGGAGCGATGTTGCAGCAGCAGCGTGAATTCATCGCCACCCATGCGCGCCACGGTGTCGTCGTCATCGACGCAAGCGAGCAAACGCGTGGCCATGTCCTTGAGCATGCGGTCGCCGGCGGCGTGGCCCAGGGAGTCATTGATCGGTTTGAATCGGTCGAGGTCGAGGAACATCAGCACCACCCACGACTTCTGCCGTTCGGCCGCTTGCAGCGCGGTGTGCAGACGATCCTGGAACAGCGTGCGGTTCGGCAGGTGGGTGAGGGCGTCGTAGTAGGCGAGGCGGTGGATGCGCTGTTCGCTGGCCTTGCGTTCGCTGATGTCGCTGAAGAAACACACGTAACTGGCCAGGTCGCCCTCATCGTCGAGCACGGCGGTGATGCCGACCCACGCCGGGTAGTGCTCGCCATTACGGCGCTTCATCCAGACTTCGCCTTCCCAGGTGCTGTGCTCGTGCAACTGCTTGAGCACGTAGCGCAGGTGCGCGTCCTGTTGTTCATCAACCGTGAGCATGTTGGGCAACTGGTCGAGCACTTCGCTGACGGAGTAACCGCTGACGCGGCTGAACGCCTCGTTGGCCTGCACGATGTAACCGGCCGGGTCGGTGATCAGAATCGCCGAGGTCGAGTGTTCGAATACCGTGGCGGCCATGCGCAGGTCTTTTTCCGCGCGCCGCTGCTGGCTGATGTCACGACCGACGCCAAGCACGCCTTCGAACGCGCCGTGTTCGTCCCACACCAGCACCAGGCGCAGTTCGATCGGGATCTTGCGGCCGTCGGCGCGCAGGCAGTCAAAGAGGAACAGTTGCGTTTGCACCTGACTGCGCAGCAACGCCAGTTGCTCGGGTTTATCCAGCGCTTTGCTGACGCGGTCCATCAGCGCGTAGATGCCGCTCAGTTGCCCGGGATTGGCAATGGTCGATTGCCAACCGTACTGGAAAATCCACTCGGCGTTGTAACCCAGAACAGCTTGCACGGAAGGGCTGACATAGTTCAGCGAGAGCTTGCTGTCGGTGGAGAAAATCACGTCGCTGATGCTTTCGGCGAGCATGCGGTAACGCTGCTCGCTGTCGCGCAGTGATTCGCTGGCCTCGATCTGTTCGGTGATGTCCTTGGCCACGCCAATGATCCGCGTCACCTGGTCATGCTTGTCCCGTGCCAGCGCCTGTTCACGGATGTCGAAGCGCCGCCACTTGCCATCGCGATGGCGGAAACGCAGCTGGCATTGCAGCAACTGGCTGTAACCGGCATGCCGCTGCAGTTGCCGTGAGCGATGGTAATGATCGGCATCTTCGGGGTGCAGGAGGATTTCCCAGAAATACTCGCCCATCTGGTGCAGTTCGGTACGGTTGTAGCCCAGGGTCTGACCAAGGTGGTGGTTGCTGAAAATCATCCGCTGGCTGATCACGTCCTGGACGTACAAGTGATCCGGCACGGTGCGCACCACGTCCGACCAGAAACCTTCGCGCTCCAGCAACGACAGCTCGATCAGTTTGCGGCTGGTGATGTCGTTGATGCTGAGGATCACCGCTTTATAGTCGTGCTGTTCGTGCGGCAGGCGCAGCACCATCCACAAGTGCTGATCGCGTCCGTTGCTGTTCGGGAGTTTGATTTCCAGTTCCAGCTGCTTGTGCTGCTGCAGGACGGCCTCGAGGATCTGTTGGCCAATCGCGCACTGCGGGTGCGGCTGACCGTCGATCAGCAGTTGCCAGGCCTGTTCGCAAGAATGCACATCGAGCAATTGCAGCGCCACCTGATTGACCTCGGTGACGCGCATTTCCTGCAGCAGTTGCTGGCGCTGCTGCGGTTGATCGAGCCAGGCATTGAGCTGATCGCCGGTCTGGATCTGCGCCCGGTCGAACATCAGCTTGAGCCCGGACAGGTCAAGCACGCACAAGGCCACGCCGGTGCCTTCGAAAATATCCTGATAACGCCGCCGGCCTTCATGCACCTGGCGCTGGCGGCGACGCATGTTAAGCAGCGCAATGACCGGCAACATCGAGAACGCCAGCCCGAGCAGGCACTTGCCGATGAACGCCGGCAGCAATTCTTCCAGTACCCGTTGGCGGTCGAACAGGCCGCGCAGTTGCCAGTCGCTGCTGCTCAGCGGCACGGTCAACACGGTGTTGGCCAGGTCGTCCGGGGTGAGCACGCCGGGCTTGGCCGAGGGCAGGGCGGCGTCGCGGCTGACGATCTGATGGTTGAGACGGTTTTCCACCAGCCACAACGGACGCAGCCCGGTTTCGCCCTGTTTGGTCAGCGAATCGAAGAACGTCGGCGTCAGGCGCAAGGCCCAATAGCCACGGCTACTGCCGCTGGCCTGATGGAGGAGCAAGTGCACCACCGAGCCGTCATTGGCATTGCTGAAGTAATGCGCCTGGGCGCGGCTGCGGCGCACCAGTTCGGTCAGGTAGTCGGCGTCGTCGCTGTCGGGGGCGCTGTCGCTGATGACTCTGCCGGACGGCGAGAGCAACGCCATGCTGCGCAAATCCGGCAGTGAGCGCTGCAACTTGCGCAGCAACATCTGCTGTTCGTCGGCGGTTTGCGGTTGTTCGACGATCGGTAGCAGATTGAGGGCGATTTGCGCGTTCAGCGCCATGTTCAGGCTAATCTGCGAGGCGAGGTCAGCGGTGTAGTCGATGGTGTACTGGCGTTGGCTCTTCTGGGTTTCGCGCAATTGATCAAGCAGTTGCCAGAACAGCAAGGCCAGCAATAAGAGCACGAGAGTGGCCAGTGCGCCCTTCAATGTCCCGCGCAGGGGCGAGCCGGGCGCCGGTGGGGCGCTGCTCACTGAAGCTGGCGGAGTGACGTTGGACAAGCTGTAATCCTGCGGTCTGGCTGGACTGGCGCGACGTGCACTATAAGCCGGACGCCCAAAGGGCGGCTAGCATGCCTTGAGTCGTGGCGAAGTGCCAGCCCCTCGCGGCTGGACTGCCACCGGTCATTAAGGTAGCTTTGCCCGTTAAACAGGGGCGTCCCGGCTCCTGCAATCAGGCTTTTTCTGCGCGCACGCATTGATAACCATCAAGTGAACGACGCGCACGGTCTGGCCAGGCCTCGCCTGCGCTTCAATCATTCATCTGTCACTGACCCAAGGTTCTCCATGGCTCAATACGTATTCACCATGCATCGGCTGGGCAAAGTTGTTCCGCCGAAGCGGGAAATCCTCAAAAACATTTCGCTGTCCTTCTTCCCTGGCGCCAAGATCGGCGTGCTCGGTCTCAACGGTTCGGGTAAGTCCACGCTGCTGAAAATCATGGCCGGCGTCGACACCGAGTTCGAGGGCGAAGCCCGTCCGATGCCGGACCTGAACATCGGTTATCTGCCCCAGGAGCCGCAACTGGACCCAACCAAGACCGTGCGTGAAGTGGTTGAGGAAGCGGTCAGTGTGATCAAGGATGCGCAAGCGCGTCTGGACGAGGTCTACGCGGCTTATGCCGACCCGGACGCCGACTTCGACAAGCTCGCCGCCGAACAGGCCAAGCTCGAAGCGATCCTGCAGGCCAGCGACGGTCACAACCTGGAGCGTCAACTGGAAGTCGCCGCCGATGCGTTGCGTCTGCCGGCATGGGACGCCAAGGTCGAACACCTGTCCGGTGGTGAAAAGCGTCGTGTGGCGCTGTGCCGTCTGCTGCTGTCCGCCCCGGACATGCTGCTGCTCGACGAACCGACCAACCACCTGGATGCCGATTCCGTGGCGTGGCTGGAGCACTTCCTGCACGATTTCCCGGGCACCGTGGTTGCGATCACGCACGACCGTTACTTCCTCGACAACGTCGCAGGCTGGATTCTGGAACTGGACCGCGGCGCGGGCATTCCTTACGAGGGCAACTATTCGGGCTGGCTGGAAGCCAAGTCCGATCGTCTGGCCGCTGAATCCAAGCAGCAGTCGGCCCATGAAAAAGCCATGAAAGAAGAACTGGAGTGGGTGCGCAAAGGCGCCAAGGCCCGCCAGTCGAAATCCAAGGCACGTCTGCAACGCTTCGAAGAAATGCAGTCGCAGGAATTCCAGAAGCGCAGCGAAACCAACGAGATCTACATCCCTGCCGGCCCACGTCTGGGCGACAAGGTCATCGAATTCAAGAACGTCACCAAGGGCTATGGCGATCGCGTGTTGATCGACAACCTGTCGTTCTCGATGCCCAAGGGCGCCATCGTCGGCGTGATCGGCGGTAACGGTGCCGGTAAGTCGACCCTGTTCCGCATGCTGATGGGCAAGGAAACCCCGGATTCCGGCACCATCGAAGTCGGCGAGACCGTGCAACTGGCGTGCGTCGATCAGAGCCGCGAAGACCTCGACGGCAGCAAGACTGTGTTCCAGCAGATCTCCGACGGTTCCGACCAGATTCGCATCGGCAACTACGAGATTCCGTCGCGCACCTACGTGGGTCGCTTCAACTTCAAGGGCGGCGATCAGCAGAAGTTCGTCAAGGACCTGTCCGGTGGTGAGCGCGGTCGTCTGCACCTGGCGCTGACGTTGAAGGAGGGCGGTAACGTCCTGCTGCTCGACGAACCGTCCAACGACCTCGACGTGGAAACCCTGCGTTCTCTGGAAGAAGCCTTGCTGGACTTCCCGGGCGCCGCGATTGTGATCTCTCACGATCGGTGGTTCCTTGACCGCGTGGCGACTCACATCCTGGCGTACGAAGACGACTCGCAAGCGGTATTCTTCGAAGGCAACTACACCGAGTACGAAGCCGACCGCAAAAAGCGCCTCGGCGAAGCAGCGGCCCAGCCACACCGGGTGCGTCACAAGAAACTGGCCTGATCGGGCTGGTTGCAGAAAAAGCGGAGCCTTCGGGCTCCGTTTTTTTTGCCCATATTTTCAGTCAGACCGCGCCGAGCCCTTCGCGAGCAGGCTCGCTCCCCCAGGCGGAATACATTTTCAAATATGGGCGCAAGCCTGCTCGCGAAGACGGTGTAACTGTTGGTGCAAGGTATGGATATGCACTCCCTGATCCGGTGCAAAAACAGGCCAAAAAAGGTCCTGATTTATATCCTGTGCACCATTTAATTTCATAACTGCGACATTTTGCTCTGTTCCTGTGCGCAAGTCGTTTGCTAAAGTCCGGCTCAATCGCTTCCAACGACAATAAATTTGCCGAGACTTTTCCCATGATCGAATCCGTCGAATCCTTCCTTGCGCGCCTGAAAAACCGCGACCCGGATCAACCTGAATTTCACCAGGCCGTCGAAGAAGTGCTGCGCAGTCTGTGGCCGTTTCTCGAAGCCAATCCGCATTACCTGACGTCAGGCATTCTGGAGCGTATTTGCGAGCCGGAGCGCGCCGTGGTGTTTCGCGTGTCGTGGGTCGACGATCAGGGCAAGGTTCAAGTCAATCGTGGTTTCCGCATCCAAATGAATAGCGCCATCGGGCCGTATAAGGGCGGTTTGCGCTTTCACCCTTCAGTAAACATGGGTGTGCTGAAATTCCTCGCCTTCGAACAGACCTTCAAGAACTCGCTGACCTCGCTGCCCATGGGCGGCGGCAAGGGCGGTTCGGATTTCGACCCGAAGGGCAAGAGCGACGCCGAGGTCATGCGGTTCTGCCAGGCGTTCATGAGCGAGTTGTATCGTCATATCGGCGCTGACGTTGACGTGCCGGCCGGTGACATCGGCGTGGGCGCGCGCGAGATCGGCTTCCTGTTCGGCCAGTACAAGCGGCTGAGTAACCAGTTCACCAGCGTGCTCACCGGCAAAGGCATGACCTACGGCGGCAGCCTGATTCGGCCGGAAGCCACCGGGTTCGGCTGCGTGTATTTCGCAGAAGAGATGCTCAAGCGTCGCGGGCAGACCGTGGAAGGAAAACGCGTGGCGATTTCGGGATCCGGCAACGTTGCGCAATACGCGGCGCGCAAGGTCATGGATCTGGGCGGCAAGGTGATTTCCCTGTCCGACTCCGAGGGCACGTTGTACTGCGAAGCAGGGTTGACTGAAGATCAGTGGCTGGCGCTGCTGGAGCTGAAAAACGCCAAGCGCGGGCGCATCAGCGAGCTGGCAGGTGCACAGGGGCTGGAGTTCCGCGCCGGCCAGCTCCCATGGTCGCTGCCGTGCGACATCGCGTTGCCGTGCGCTACGCAGAACGAACTCGACGCCGAAGCCGCGCGCACGCTGTTGCGCAATGGCTGCGTATGCGTGGCCGAAGGCGCGAACATGCCGACGACGCTGGAGGCTGTGGATATCTTTATCGAGGCCGGCATTCTGTTCGCGCCGGGCAAAGCCTCGAACGCCGGCGGCGTGGCGGTGAGCGGTCTGGAGATGTCGCAGAACGCCATGCGCCTGCTGTGGACGGCCGGCGAGGTGGACAGCAAGCTGCACGCGATCATGCAGTCGATCCACCACGCTTGCGTGCATTACGGCGAAGAAAACGGTGAGGTCAATTACGTCAAAGGCGCGAACATCGCCGGCTTCGTCAAAGTCGCCGATGCGATGCTGGCGCAGGGCGTGGTTTAAGCCGGTTCGATGCGGATGACTTCGATCAGTTGATCGCCGGCAGGCCGTTGCCATAGCACCTCATCGTTGAGCCGGGCGCCAAGCAGTGCCCGACCCAGCGGTGAGGCCCAATTGATCAAACCCTGATTGGCATCGGCCTGATCCTCGCCGACCAGTTGTACGCGATGCTCGGTGTCGTGCTCGTCGGCAAAAGTCACCCAACTGCCGATTTGCACTTTGTCAGTAGAAGTCGCGGTGAGCGCAACTTGCGCGCTGCTCAGGCGTTGATTGAAATAGCGCAGATCCCGTTCGAGATCCGCCGACCGTTGTTTGTCACCCTGGTCACCCTTGGCCGCCTGCTCGGCGTGCAGGGCTTGCAGTTCGGCGACTTTGGCCTGTAACTGCGCCAGGCCCTGTGGCGTGACGTAGTTGGGCTGCGTGCTGACCTGACGTTCGACGGGTTGATCAGCCTGCGCGGCGGCGTTGTCTTCGTTGACGAATGCGCGACTCATGGTGTCCTCCTGTTATAGGAATTGGGCCATGGTTGTCGGCATTTGGTTTCAACGGATGTCTGTAAGCGACTCAGGGCGATCGATAGCCCGCCCGACGTCCCGGTCTTTCTGCTGTTGCCAGGCGCGCTCGCGTTCGTCCCAGTGCTCGTTGCGATACTGCTCGCGATCCCGGTTTTCCAGCATCGCCTGGCATTGGCGGAAGCCGTCGGTCCAGCCTTCGGCGTAGAGCTTGTCTTTCAGGTAGCGCGGTACGTTCTTGCGAAACTCGCCGCTGATCGAACCGGCGGCCTGGCGACCGCTGACACAACCGTCGTCAAAGCCGTCGGCGAAGGCGGGCGGATAACCTTTGGCAATCAAATCTTCATGGGTGGTCTGGCAACCGCCCAGCAACAGCAAAACGCCCAACCCCACGCACCGCCACATCGCATTCTCCCGCGCCGGTTTTCGGCTGATAAGGGAAGTCTAGAAGGGGATTGGTCGGGCGGCTGTCGTAGGCGGGTGAAAAATCTGTCAGCCGCACGAACCAATGTGGGAGCGAGCCTGCTCGCGAAGGCGGTGGGTCAGTCGACACTAAGGTCGCCCGACGCGACGCATTCGCGAGCAGGCTCGCTCCCACAGGGGCTCAGTAGTGATACCACTTCACCTCAAGCATGACTTCGGTCTCCGGCGTCGCCAGATGGCTGAATTCACGCTGCGCACTCAGGCGTAAACCAAGGTTGCGCGACAGCTCCCACTGCTGGTTCAGGCTCAGGCTGCGACGCACTTCGCCGTTGAAGAAGTAATCGCCCTTGGCCTCAAGGCTCAGATTGCCCAACGGATTTTTCCACAACACACCGGTGTTGAAACCGCCGGCCGGTGACACAAATTCGGCGAAGTCATTGTTGTGCTCCACGCGCACCGTACCGAGGGCGAAGCCGAGCACGTCTTCGCCCAGTTGCCAGGTACCGCCGCCGCCGCCATTGACGTGGCTGACGAGTGTTTCGTCGTCATGCTTGCCCGGCACGCGTTCCAGGCCACCGGTGACTTGCCACGACAAGGGTTGCAAGAGCTCGTTACGCGGCGTCAGTGAACGAATCGTCGCCAGGTCCAGTTGCTGCAATTGCCAGTCGTTGCCCTCGTACTGGCGCAACTTCAATTGCAGGATTTCTATCTGCGCGCCGAGGGGGAAGCTTTCGGCGTTGTCGTTGAGATCGTGATAGGCCATGCGCAGGCCATATTCGCCAAATGCACGGTCGCCGCGGGTGCCGAGACCGGCCTGCCAGGTACGTGATTCATGGCCGTCTTCGGGCAGGCCGGGTTGCGGGATGTCCAGCTCCGGCGCGGGGTTCTTGTTGATCGCCCGCAGCAGTTCGAAGCTGCGCTGGGCGCGTTGCGGGTCGCGTTCCTGACCGTTGGCGCGGTAGCGCTCGAGGCGATAGGCCGCGTCGACGATCAAGGCCTGGCGCTTGCGGGGCAGCGCTTTGAACGCTGGCTGCTGCAATACCTGTTGATCGGCGCTGACTTTCAGCACCCATTGCTGCTCATCGTCGCTCAACGGCTCGGCGCGGCTGAGCAGTTCACGCTCGCGGGACGGGCGATATTCGATGTGCTCGACCAGTCCGGCCTCTTTCACCGCTTTAACGGTGTCGGTGGGGATAGCGGTCAGCGGAAATTGTTCTGTCAGGCGCAGGCTTGGGCGCGCCACTTGCAGCAGTTCCAGCAAGCGATACGAGCAGTTTTCGTCGAAGAAGAAATAATCGAACTGAATCTGTTTGAGCTCCCACACATGCTCGACCATGCGCGCGGTTTCTTCCTGAGTCAGATTGAGCCGGTACTCCCACAGGTCGCGGTTCTCCAGGCTGCGGTACTCAGAGAGTTTTTCCTGGTACGGCACCAGCGCGAACAGCCCCGGATAGCCGCCCATCAAGCCCTTCCAGGCATAGAGAATGCTGTTGTCCGAGCCTTCGATGTAGGCGCCGAAGTTGATGGCGTAACTGAGCAGGGAAGTCTTGTCGGCCTGCACATCGGCCTGATCGATGCGCAGCAGGGTGTGGCCGAACATCGACGAGGGGCTGTTGAGGTACGCCGCCGGAAAAATCATTACCGCGCTGTGCGGCGAAACGTCCTTGAACCATTTTTTGTATTCAGCGCATGCCGGCGTGGGCAGGTCGGTGAGGTTGAGCTGCGCCTTGATCCAGCGTGTTCGTGCCGGATAGACGCACTGAGCGTGTTGCTCGCCAAGACCGGCCGGGGCGTACAGCGCCTGCACAGTCGCGGCCAGCTCTCGGTCGGGATGCTCGTTGCCATCGGGCGCCAGGAAGAACTTCTTGTCGCTGACGTAACTGCGCCAGCCACCCAGCTTGGCGCTTTCATAGTGGCCTAAGGAAATCCAGAAGCGGTCGTTGGCCAGTTGCTGCAAACGTTGAGGATCGATGTGAGGCGCGGCGGACAGCGGGGCGCAGACACAGAGCGCCAGCCAGGCAAGGCGTTTGAGCATAGATGGCAACTTAAGTCGAAAGAAAACAAAGACCCTGCGCAGTTGATACCTTTCGGCCGAATCCGCGTCCACCCTGTGGCGAGGGAGCTTGCTCCCGCTGGAGTGCGCAGCGCTCCCCGTTCTTCAAGAGCGGGGGCGCTTTGCGCCCCAACGGGAGCAAGCTCCCTCGCCACAGGGTTCAGCGCATGTATTCGACTGATCTGGCATCGCTCAGAAAGGGCAGTCCAAAAAAAGAAAACCCGCTTCCCGAAGGAAGCGGGTGGGGTCGAGCTTAAGCCTGAGTTGCGTACTTGGCCAGACGTGGGTCCGATTTCAGTACCGCCAGGGTGTTGGTATGCACGTCTTCAGCGGTCACGTCAGCCTTGCTGAAGATCTGCTGGAAGTGCTCGTGGGTCACTTGAGCGAAGTGTGCGCGATCTTCCGGTGCTACGCCCAGTACCACGGCATAAGTCGTCAGCGCTTCGCCGTTGCCTTTGGCCATGTCTTCGGACAGCTCGTTCATCATGCCATTCATGGCGAACCAGGATTTGCCGCCATAGGTCAGCGACGCGTTGGTGGAGCAACCGTTGGTGCCGGAAGTCATACCGAACGTGGCGTTGCCGGAAGTGCCGTTGGTGGTGGATGCGAGGAAGTGAGCCGGGGTGCCACGCTGACCTTCAAACAGCATGTTGCCCCAACCGCAATCCGGGCCGCCCGGGGCTTGCGCCATTGCGTTGATGGATACAGCGGTGAAGAGAGTACCGAGAAGAATCCGTTTCATAGCTTTGTTCTCTTTATGTGCATACCAATGGACAGGGTTCTGGCCGCCCCAGACTCTGTGGAAACAGAGCCCAATGAAGCCAGTGGGCCGGTATTAGTTCCAGCCGCGCAGTTTGGAGTTTAGGCACGTTCCAGCGGTTCCGTGATTTTTTACAAAATATTTGGAATAAACCCCGATTCCACGGGCCGCGCCCAGCGCCCGAGCGCTTGTCTATGCTTTGTCATGTGGCGCGCCTTGCCAGTGGGGCACGGGCGGCGCCAGAATGCCGCTACCTGCCCCGCCCGTTTGTAAGGAAGCCCGATGCCTGATTCTGTTGCTGCCAGCTTGCGTCTTGCGCCAGAAGCGCTGACCCGTCCGTTTTCCGCTGAACAGTTCAGCTTCACTACCACCAATGATCTGGAGCCCTTTCGCGGTGTGCTCGGCCAGGAACGCGCGGTCGAAGCCTTGCAGTTTGGCGTGGCCATGCCTCGCCCCGGTTACAACGTATTTGTCATGGGCGAGCCCGGCACCGGTCGGTTCTCGTTCGTCAAACGCTACCTGAAAGCCGAAGGCAAGCGTCTGCAGACGCCGGCGGACTGGGTCTACGTCAATAATTTCGACGAGCCCCGCGAACCCCGGGTTCTGGAATTGCCATCGGGCACCGCGACGTCGTTCATTGCCGACATCAACGGGTTGATCGATAACCTGCTGGCGACCTTCCCGGCGGTCTTCGAGCACCCGTCCTATCAGCAAAAGAAGAGCGCCATCGACCGGGCATTCAACCAGCGCTACGACAAGGCGCTGGACATCATCGAGCGTCTGGCCCTGGAAAAAGACGTCGCCCTGTACCGCGACAGCAGCAACATCGCTTTCACGCCGATGCTCGAGGGCAAGGCGCTCGACGAAGCTGAGTTTTCGCAGTTGCCGGAAGCCGATCGCGAGCGCTTCCACAACGACATTTCCGGCCTTGAGGAGCGTCTCAACGAAGAGCTCGCCAGCCTGCCGCAATGGAAGCGCGAGTCGAACAACCAACTGCGTCAGCTCAACGAAGAGACCATTACCCTGGCCTTGCAACCGTTGCTGTCACCGCTGTCGGAAAAGTACGCCGAGAACGCCGCCGTCTGCGGGTACCTGCAAGCGATGCAGGTTTATTTGCTGAAAACCGTGGTCGAGCAACTGGTCGATGACAGCAAGACCGACGCCGTCGCGCGCAAGCTGCTGGAAGAGCAATACGCGCCAAGCCTGGTGGTCGGGCATCCTTCCAGCGGCGGTGCGCCGGTGGTCTTCGAGCCGCATCCGACTTATGAAAACCTGTTCGGTCGCATCGAATACACCACCGATCAAGGCGCGCTCTACACGACCTATCGCCAGCTGCGTCCGGGTGCGCTGCATCGCGCCAATGGCGGCTTTCTGATTCTTGAAGCGGAAAAAATGCTCAGCGAGCCGTTCGTGTGGGATGCGCTCAAACGCGCCCTGCAGTCGCGCAAACTGAAAATGGAATCGCCGCTGGGCGAAATGGGCCGTTTCGCCACCGTGACCCTCAACCCGCAACACATCCCGTTGCAGGTCAAAGTCATCATCATTGGCGCGCGGCAGCTGTACTACACGCTGCAGGACCTCGATCCGGACTTTCAGGAGATGTTCCGCGTTCTGGTCGACTTCGACGAAGACATCCCGATGGTCGACGAGAGCCTGGAGCAGTTCGCCCAATTGCTCAAAACCCGCACCTCGGAAGAGGGCATGGCGCCGCTGACCGCTGATGCGGTGGCGCGACTGGCAACGTACAGCGCACGGCTGGCCGAGCATCAAGGGCGTTTGTCGGCGCGCATCGGCGATTTGTTCCAGCTGGTCAGCGAGGCTGATTTCATCCGCCACCTGGCCGGCGACGACATGACCGACGCCGGTCACATCGAGCGCGCACTGAAAGCCAAGGCCACCCGAACCGGGCGTGTGTCGGCGCGGATTCTCGACGACATGCTTGCCGGCATCATCCTCATCGACACCGATGGCGCGGCGGTCGGCAAGTGCAACGGGCTGACGGTGCTGGAAGTCGGCGACTCGGCGTTCGGCGTGCCGGCGCGGATCTCCGCCACGGTGTACCCGGGCGGCAGCGGCATTGTCGACATCGAGCGTGAGGTCAACCTCGGCCAGCCGATTCACTCCAAAGGCGTGATGATTCTCACCGGCTATCTGGGCAGTCGTTACGCCCAGGAATTCCCGCTGGCGATTTCGGCGAGCATCGCCCTGGAGCAATCCTACGGCTACGTCGACGGCGACAGCGCATCGCTGGGCGAGGCATGCACACTGATTTCGGCGCTGTCGAAAACCCCGCTCAAGCAATGCTTCGCGATCACCGGTTCGATCAACCAGTTCGGTGAAGTGCAGGCGGTGGGCGGGGTTAACGAGAAGATCGAAGGTTTCTTCCGGCTCTGCGAAGCGCGCGGTTTAACCGGCGAGCAGGGCGCGATCATTCCTCAGGCTAACGTCGCTACGCTGATGCTCGACGAAAAGGTGCTGAGCGCAGTGCGCGCCGGGCAATTCCATGTGTATGCAGTGCGTCAGGCCGATGAGGCGCTGAGCCTGCTCGCGGGCGAGCCGGCCGGTGAACCGAACGCCGATGGCGAATTCCCCGAGGGCAGCATCAACGCCCGGGTGGTCGAGCGTCTGCGAGACATCGCCGAGATGATCAGCGAAGACGATCTGAAAGAGGCCGAGAAGGAACTGGCGCAGGAGGCTCTCGCCGAAGCCAAACCGGCCTGATCCATTTCACACCAGACCCTGTGGGAGCGAGCCTGCTCGCGAAGACGATGGATCAGCCCACTTATCTGTCGGTTGACCCGACGCCTTCGCGAGCAGGCTCGCTCCCACAGTCGTTTTCCGATTGATATTTGCGCCGATCTTCGTCAATAGTGCCACTACTCTGGCGTCAAACTTCACACAATGACCATTCGGCGCCTTCTGGTTCCATTTGGCTTGCGCGGGACACTTTTCTTCTATTCTCAGGTCAAGGATATCGACAGTATCACTGGATCGAGCCAGTCCTCCCGTGGGGGCTGAATACCGGCTTTACCGAGGGTCGCCGCCATGTCGCGCAACCTCTGTCTCACCCGTCAATGCCTGGGTCTGGTGACCCGGATCGAATGCGCCGTCAAGCCGCTGGCCGGCGATAACGGCATGTGGACGCTGCTCTTCGCCGCCGGCATGGCCGGCGAACAACCTTCCGCGATCAAAGCCCAGGGCCCGTTTCACGGACCGGTGGCGGCTGAGTCGATTCTCGACACCATCGTCGAGAGCCTGACCTTGCATGGCTATGAACTGGCCGACGATCCGCAGATCTGGAGCCTGCACCTGCAAGCGCAACTGCGCCAGATCAACGGCGGTCGTGGTCGCAGCCTGTAGGCGCTGTCGCAGGCTGCGATCTTTTGATCTGGCCCTTCAAGGAGCAACATCGTCCGTCGGCGCTTTGTCGAGCTTGACCTCGAACCCGTATTGCACGGTGGCGAGGTCAGTTCGCTGATAGCTTTCCACCTGGGTTGGGCGACCGTAAAAATAGTGCACGGCAAACAACGCCGGGCCTTCTGTGCTTGCGTCGTGGCTGACCGACAGAATCTGTTTGAGGTAATGCCCGCTGTCGTCCTTGACGAAAAAGCGCCATTCGTTGGCCGGGAACATGTTGCGATCCACCACCAGCGTGTTGTCGTTGATCTTCAGACCTTTGGGCAATGACTGCGCGTCGTAGCTCTGTCGGGCCACTGTGGCCAGAAACAACGGCATCGAGCCTACGGCAATCTCCGGTGTTTCGGGGAACAGGTTCAGATCGTAAGTAATGGTCGCGCGCAGCGGATCGACCTGATAAGCCTCGGGCGGCAGTTCGATCGGTTCGTCCAGTTTGCCGCCACGCTTTTCAGTAAAGAAGGTGACGGGGCTAACGCCGGGATTGAACTCGTCGCCGAGCATTTCATCGTTGAAGGTGCGGCGGTGAGAAAACTCGATACGCGCCGCGCTCGGTTCTTCCACGGACTGATGAATGCGCACGCCGGCCTTCAGCTGCTCTTCCGTCAGGCTCGCGCCCTTGAGCCAGTTACGGGCCTGATCGTCGTAAACCACCACTGGCAGGTCGAGCGGCTGAACGACTTTTGCCGTGGTGCGCGGATTGAACGTGCGAATCGGCAGGTCCAGGTCTTTGCGCGTTACGGTCGCCGAGGAGAAGTCGAGTACGCTGATTTCCAGTGTTTCGATGGGGCCGTGGAAATACACCTTGTTGTAGCGGCGCGGGTGCTCTTTTTCGAATGCTTGCTGATCGTCGCTGAGCTGCTTTTCCAGCGTATCGCTCCAGCTCTTCTGCTTTTGCAGCTGCGCCAGTTGCTTTTGATAGAACGCGACCTGCTCCGGGCTTTCGTTGATCGAGCCGGCGCGCACCAGGTATTGACCAGTGGCGTCGCGGGCCTGGACGATCAGTGGATTGATGCGGCTATCGGCCACTTCGGCAGCCAGCGGCAGACTGTTGCTGACTTCGACTTCAGCGTAGTTCTTCGCAAGCTTCAGCAGTTTGACGCTGAGGTTGTCGTTGGTGCGGGTCTGGCCGACGTCTTTTTGCGTCAGGTCGAAACTGTACAGCCGCCGTGGCGCGATGACTTCGATCTGGCCTTGCAAGCTGACCGGTTGCGGCAGGGTTTTCTTGTCGACATTCAAACCATCGATGAACGGGTAGGTGACGGTCAGATCGTCGGGGTTGGTCACGTTGGAACTGGACGGGCTGAGCTGAATGCCGGGATCGGTTTCCGACCATTCCGGCTGATAGGCGATGACGCGTTTGTTGCTCAGCGTCACCGAGCGCCATTCGATACCGTGCGGAAACAGGAAGCCGCCGGGTATGTCGAGGTTGAGCGGGAAGACCGGTTGCAGGTCGGTGAGGTAATCGGAGCTGGCGTCCTTGTGCAGCACGAACAACCCATTGATGAAGGTATCGACCAGCGCCTGCGGGGCAGGGTAGTGCTTGAGCACGGCGAGGGCGTCTTCGCCGTATTCGGTATGGGGCGTGATGTCGTCGAGCTTGAGCCGGGCTCTTTCCAGCAACAGCAGCGAACCGCCGAGTTCAGTGACGGCGTCCTTGAGTTTCGGATCGCTGATCGCGTCCAGTGACTGTTCAAAGGTCGCTGTTTTTTCGTCGAGGCTGGCGACGTGCTTCTCATCGCCGGGCGAGCAGCCGCCCAACAGCAGGGCCAGGCAGATTGAGGCGGTCGTCCACGGTAATCGCACATCCATTTCCACGCGTCCTGTCCAGTATTACTGGGGTGTCAATGGTTTGGACACTAGCAGAAAAACCTTGTCACACACACGCAGGTCGCGGATTTTTCGGCGGTTTCTGGCTGTCATGGCGGGCTGTTATACTCCCCGCCATTTCCAGCCCCCTGTGTGAGACCCAATGGAACGCTTTATTGAAAATGCAATGTACGCCACCCGCTGGCTGCTGGCGCCGATCTACATCGGTCTATCCCTCGGTTTGCTGGCGCTGGCATTGAAGTTTTTCCAGGAAATCGTGCATATCCTTCCCAACGTCTTCGCGATGGCCGAATCGGAGCTGATCCTGGTGCTGCTGTCGCTGATCGACATGGCGCTGGTCGGTGGTCTGTTGGTGATGGTGATGATTTCCGGCTACGAAAACTTTGTTTCGCAACTGGACATTGACGAAGGCAAGGAAAAGCTCAGTTGGCTGGGCACCATGGATTCGTCTTCGCTGAAGATGAAGGTGGCGGCCTCGATCGTGGCGATTTCCTCGATCCATCTGCTGCGCATTTTCATGGACGCCAAGAATGTCGATCCCGAGCATCTGATGTGGTACGTGATCATCCACATGACGTTCGTGATTTCCGCGTTCGCGATGGGTTATCTGGACAAAGTCACCAAGCATTGATCAGGTTGTTGACCGATCAATCGGCCGCCCGTCTGTTGTGAAACAGACGGGCGGCTTCGTTTGTGGCCTGTGCTTTGGCGCGAGCGCCAATGATTGAGCATCTGTGCTAGTCTGCTCGCCCTTTTGGTTCCGGGCGCGCCGGGACGCGCTGTGCACGCACGGCAAGTCTTGTGGCCGTCCGCACAGCGGAGCAGTGTCATGTCCGAAGTAAATCTGTCCACCGACGAAACCCGCGTCAGCTACGGCATCGGCCGTCAGTTGGGCGACCAGCTGCGCGACAACCCGCCACCGGGCGTTGACCTGAACGCCATCCTGGCAGGTCTGACCGACGCGTTCGGCGGCCAGCCAAGCCGTGTGGGTCAGGAAGAAATGTCCGCCAGCTTCAAGGTGATCCGCGAAATCATGCAAGCCGAAGCGGCTGCCAAGGCAGAAGCTGCCGCTGGCGAAGGCCTGGCTTTCCTGGCTGAAAACGCCAAGCGTGACGGCATCACCACTCTGGCTTCGGGCCTGCAATTTGAAGTGCTGACTCAGGGCGAAGGCGCCAAGCCATCCCGCGAAGACACTGTGCGCACGCACTACCACGGCACACTGATCGACGGCACTGTGTTTGACAGCTCCTACGAGCGCGGCCAGCCTGCAGAATTCCCGGTCGGCGGCGTGATCGCCGGCTGGACCGAAGCCCTGCAACTGATGAACGCCGGCAGCAAATGGCGTCTGTACGTGCCGAGCGAATTGGCTTACGGCGCTCAAGGCGTTGGCAGCATCCCGCCGCACAGCGTTCTGGTATTCGACGTCGAGCTGCTGGAAGTTCTGTAACACCGAGCCTGCCGTCATGGCGGGCTTACCCCTGTAGGAGCGAGCCTGCTCGCGAAAGCGATGTCTCAGTCAACTCAATCGTCGACTGGAAATCCGTCTTCGCGAGCAGGCTCAATCCCACAGGTTTCAACGCGATTCATATTTCGATCTTGTTGTGCAACTCACTGGCCGGGCGCAAGGCTCTGGCATAGCAGAACAGGAACAGATTGCGCACCAGCTCCTTGAGCACCAGTGGCTCGCTGGAATTGAGGCTGCTGACGTCCAGGTCTCCCTGATCCTGCAGCTCGTGCAAGGCTTCTTCTTCAAGCACCGCACAGACTTCGCCGGTCTCCCGATGGAGGATTCTGAGGTAAGGGTGTGGGCGATCCAGCCAGGCGTCGATCAAATAAGTCATGGTTCTCATCTCCTTGAAGGGTTTCAATGAGAATAATTCTTATTCGTAAAATAGCAAGTGCCTATCGGCGGATTAAGATTGTTCTGTGGGAGCAAGCCTGCTCGCGAATGGACAAACAGAGGGTTCTTTGAGGCGAAGCGCAGAGGGCGAAGCTTCCATCCCACGGCTGGCGCGGGATGGATGACAACAGGCTCAGACTTTTCTGACGAACTCGGATTTGAGTTTCATCGGACCGATGCCGTCGATCTTGCAGTCGATGTCGTGATCGCCATCGCACAGGCGGATGTTCTTGACCTTGGTGCCGACCTTGACCACCAGCGAAGTGCCCTTGACCTTCAGGTCCTTGATCACGGTGATGGTGTCGCCGTCCTGCAGGACGTTGCCGACCGAATCTTTCTTCACGGCATCATCAGCGGCTGCTTCGGCTTCGCCCGTGGCTGACCACTCATGAGCGCACTCTGGGCACACCAGTTGGGTGCCGTCTTCGTAGGTGTATTCGGAATTGCATTTCGGGCAGGGTGGCAACGTGCTCACTAAGGCTCCTTGGTGGGGATCACTAAAAGTCGCACATTGTATAGGGTTTTACGCGAAGGAGGTCATAGCGCAGAAACAACTGTGGGAGCGAGCCTGCTCGCGAAGGCGTCCAGTCAGTCAGCATTGATGCCGACGGGTAGATCGCTTTCGCGAGCAGGCTCGCTCCCACAAGAGGCAGAATCAATGCGTACGCGCGACCGCAAACTCACTCAATTCAACCAGTGCATCGCGGTATTCGCTGGCGGGCAGCGCATCCAGGCACTTGATTGCACGGGCCACGTAATCACGGGCCAGTTGTGCGGTGTACTCCAGCGAACCGGACGCTTCAACTGCGATGCGGATGCTTTCCAGATCTTCGATCCCGCCTTTCTGGATCGCCTGGCGCACCAGTGCGGCCTGCTCGGGCGTGCCCTCGCGCATGGTGTAGATCAGCGGCAGGGTCGGCTTGCCTTCGGCCAGATCGTCGCCGACGTTCTTGCCCAGGGTTTCTGCGTCGCCCTTGTAATCAAGCAGGTCATCGACCAGTTGGAACGCGACGCCCAAGTGATCACCGAAGGTGCGCAGGGCTTCGCTCTGCTCGGCAGTCGCACCGGCGAGGGCAGCAGCGCTGTGGGTCGACGCTTCGAAGAGCATCGCGGTCTTGCCGCGGATGACTTCCATGTAGGTTTCTTCGGTGGTGCTGGCGTCGCGCACCTTGGACAGCTGCAAGACTTCGCCTTCAGCGATGATGCGCGTGGCCTGAGACAGGATTTTCATCACCGGCATCGAGCCCAGTTCGACCATCATTTCGAACGAGCGCGAGTACAGGAAATCGCCGACCAGCACGCTCGGGGCGTTGCCCCACATGGCGTTGGCGGTCGAGCGGCCACGGCGCATACCGGACATGTCGACGACGTCGTCATGCAGCAGGGTCGCGGTGTGCAGGAATTCGATGGTGGCAGCCAGCAGGCGCATGTCGTCGCCTTCGCGACCCAGGGCCTTGCCGCACAGCAACACTAATAAAGGACGCAGGCGTTTGCCGCCGGCCGAAGTGATGTAATCGCCGATTTTCGATACCAGCGGCACTCGAGACGTCAGCTGCTTCTTGATGATGCCGTCGACGGCGCTAAAATCGTCCGCCACCGCGCGGTAGAAAGCTTGGGGTTGCATCAGCGAGAGTCGCTCCAGAAGGGTTGCGCGGCATGCTAGGACCCCTTCCCAGACCTGTCAAGGCGCGATGGACGGCCACTTGCAAGCCTGCGGCGGCTTGCGTACAATCGCGCACCCTGAACTTCCTGGGCAGCACCTGCCTTACGCAATTGCACTTGGGCCGTTCCAGCCCCATGCAGCCATGCCAGCCAATACCTCTTCCTATAAAGAGCTGGGTGAGCAGGATTATCGGAGAAATACCATGTACGCAGTAATCGTTACCGGCGGTAAGCAATACAAGGTCGCTGAAGGTGAATACCTGAAGATCGAAAAACTGGAAATCGCTACTGGCGAATCCGTTACTTTTGATCGCGTTCTGTTGGTCGCCAACGGCGACGACGTGAACATCGGCGCACCAGTTGTTGCTGGCGCAACCGTCAAGGCTGAAGTGATCTCCCAAGGTCGTCACGATAAAGTCCGCATCATCAAGTTCCGTCGTCGTAAGCACCACATGAAGCGTATGGGCCACCGCCAGTGGTTCACCGAGATCAAAATCACCGGTATTCAGGCTTAATTACAGCCTAATTCCTCACTAGGAGAATTGAACTCATGGCACACAAAAAAGCTGGTGGTAGTACCCGTAACGGTCGCGACTCAGAAGCCAAACGCCTTGGCGTCAAGATGTATGGCGGCCAGAAAATCATTCCGGGCAACATCATCGTGCGTCAGCGCGGCACCCAATTCCACGCCGGTTACGGTGTAGGCATGGGTAAAGATCACACCCTCTTCGCGAAAATCGAAGGCGTGATCAAGTTTGAAGTAAAAGGCGCGTTCAACCGCCGTTACGTGAGCGTTGTCGCAGCCTAACTGCGAGATCGCTGGAAAAGCCCTGTCTCGCGACGGGGCTTTTTCGTTTGTGGGGTGAGTCTCTTGCAAAGCTGTTTGTATGGGCTGTCGGCGTGCGATGCAGGTCGTGTTTTGGGGTCGCTGCGCTCATTTTTGCAAGAGTCTTATGTCTTGATTGTTTTTCGGCTCGTCCGTATGGCGAGAGGCGTTGGTTATGAAGTTTGTTGATGAAGTATCGATTCGCGTAAAAGCCGGCGATGGCGGCAATGGCTGCATGAGTTTCCGTCGGGAAAAATTCATTGAAAACGGCGGCCCGAACGGCGGTGATGGCGGTGACGGCGGTTCCATCTACATGATGGCCGACGAAAACCTCAACACCCTGGTTGACTACCGTTACACCCGGCACTTCGATGCCGAGCGTGGCTCCAACGGCGGCAGCACCGACTGCACCGGCAAGAAGGGTGAAGACCTGATCCTGCGCGTGCCGGTCGGCACCACGATCATCGACTCTGCCACCCAGGAAGTCATTGGTGACCTGACCAAGGCTGGTCAGAAGCTGATGGTGGTGCAGGGCGGTTGGCACGGTCTGGGTAACACCCGTTTCAAGTCCAGTACCAATCGCGCACCGCGCCAGACGACGCCGGGCAAGCCGGGCGAGCAGCGTGACCTGAAGCTGGAAATGAAGGTGCTGGCCGACGTCGGTCTGCTGGGGTTGCCGAATGCCGGCAAAAGTACCTTTATCCGCTCGGTGTCGGCCGCCAAGCCGAAAGTCGCAGACTACCCGTTCACCACGCTGGTGCCGAACCTGGGTGTGGTCAGCGTCGATCGCTGGAAGAGCTTCGTCATTGCCGACATACCGGGTCTGATCGAAGGTGCTTCCGACGGTGCCGGTCTCGGTATCCGCTTCCTCAAGCATCTGGCGCGTACGCGTCTGCTGCTGCACCTCGTCGACATGGCGCCGCTGGACGACTCCAGTGCACCGGACGCTGCTGAAGTGATCGTCAACGAGTTGATCAAATTCAGCCCGTCGCTGGCCGAGCGTGATCGCTGGCTGGTGTTGAACAAGTGCGACCAGATCCTTGAAGAAGAGCACGATGCCCGCGTCAAGGAAATCGTCGATCGTCTGGAGTGGACCGGTCCGGTGTACGTGATCTCGGCCATTGCCAAGATCGGTACCGAGCGCCTGTGCCATGACATCATGCGTTACATGGAAGATCGTGCCGATCGCCTGGCCAATGATCCGGCGTACAAGGAAGAGCTTGCCGATCTCGATCAGCGCATCGAAGACGAAGCTCGCGCGCAGTTGCAGGCGCTGGATGACAAGCGTGCCCTGCGTCGCAGTGGCGTGAAGTCGGTCCATGACATCGGCGACGATGACTGGGATGAAGAAGATGTGGATGACGAAGACGGTCCGGAAATCATTTACGTGCGTGACTGATCTGTTGCAGTAAACTTGAACGCCGCTCAATCGAGCGGCGTTTTAGTATCTGGAAATCGATCGTTGGTCACCAATAGCCACGATTAACGTTATGGGCAGTGCCAGGTCGCGCTGTCCTCAAGCTAAGGTTGAAGATGATGCGGAGCAAGGTGACGGGTGCGCAGCGTTGGGTCGTGAAGATCGGCAGCGCTTTGCTGACAGCAGATGGCAAAGGGCTTGATCGCGCGGCAATGAGTGTCTGGGTTGAGCAGATGGTGGCGTTGCATGAGGCGGGCGTCGAGCTGGTGCTGGTGTCCTCCGGGGCTGTGGCGGCTGGCATGAGTCGCTTGGGCTGGATCGCGCGACCCAGTGCGATGCATGAGCTTCAGGCGGCTGCGGCAATCGGTCAGATGGGGCTTGTGCAGGCGTGGGAGTCGAGCTTCGCCGAGCATGGCCGGCACACCGCGCAGATTCTCCTGACCCACGACGACCTGTCCGATCGCAAGCGCTATCTGAACGCCCGCAGCACGTTGCGTGCGCTGGTCGAGCTGAAAGTAATTCCGGTGATCAACGAAAACGACACCGTGGTCACTGACGAAATCCGTTTTGGTGACAACGACACGCTGGCGGCGCTGGTGGCCAACCTGGTCGAGGCTGATCTGTTGGTGATTCTGACTGATCGCGACGGCATGTTCGACGCTGATCCGCGCAACAATCCCGATGCGCAGATGATCTATGAGGCGCGTGCCGATGATCCGACGCTGGATGCAGTCGCCGGTGGTACCGGCGGTGCGCTCGGGCGCGGCGGCATGCAGACCAAGTTGCGCGCTGCGCGACTGGCGGCACGTTCCGGTGCGCATACCATCATCGTTGGCGGGCGACTTGAGCGTGTGCTCGATCGCCTTAAAGTGGGTGAGCGCATCGGCACGCTGCTGTCGCCAGAGCGCGGCATGCTCGCGGCGCGCAAGCAGTGGCTGGCCGGGCACCTGCAAACACGCGGCACATTGGTGCTGGACGAGGGGGCGGTATCGGCGTTGTCCAAAGGCAACAAAAGTCTGCTGCCGGTAGGCGTAAAACTGGTTCAGGGCAGCTTTCGTCGCGGTGAAATGGTGGTCTGCGTGGCGCCTGACGGTCGCGAGATCGCCCGTGGCCTGGCCAATTACAGCGCGCTCGAAGCGCAAAAAATCATCGGTCAGTCGTCGGATGCGATTGTCGGTTTGCTTGGGTACATGGCGGAGCCTGAACTGGTTCACCGTGACAACCTGATTCTGGTGTAAGGACTATTCGATGCGTGTAGCGAAAGGATTGTTGGGCCTGCTAATGGCAATGCCATTGCTGGTCTCGGCCGAGGAAGTCGGTCAGGTATCGACAGTGTTCAAGTTTGTCGGGCCGAATGACCGGATCGTGGTCGAGGCATTCGATGATCCGAAAGTCGAGGGTGTGACCTGCTACCTGTCGCGCGCCAAGACCGGTGGAGTCAAGGGTGGTCTGGGTCTGGCCGAGGATCGCGCCGAAGCGTCGATCGCCTGTCGTCAGGTCGGGCCGATCAAGTTCAAGGGCGAGCTGAAGGATGGCGACGAGGTGTTCAAAGAGCGCACCTCCCTGGTATTCAAGACCATGCAGGTGGTGCGGTTCCTCGACGAGAGGCGTAATACGCTGGTGTATCTGGTCTATAGCGATCGCCTGATTGAAGGCAGTCCGCAGAATGCGGTGACGGCAATCCCGATCCTGCCGTGGGTGCCGGTCCAGCAATAAGCGCCGCCAACCCAAACTGTGGGAGCGAGCCTGCTCGCGAATGCGATCTGTCAGTTGATATTTATATCGACTGATATGACCTCTTTCGCGAGCAGGCTTGCTCCCACAGTTTTTTTGCGCGTAGCTTGTTAAATCGCAGGCAATAAAAAACCGACCCTGAGGTCGGTTTTTTAATGACTACGTCGCTTAGGCAGCTTCTTTCAGTGCCTTGACGTGGCCATTCAGACGGCTCTTATGACGAGCAGCCTTGTTCTTGTGGATGATGCCTTTATCGGCCATACGGTCGATAACTGGCACAGCCAGAACGTATGCAGCTTGAGCTTTTTCAGCGTCTTTTGCGTCAATGGCCTTAACTACATTCTTGATGTAGGTACGAACCATGGAACGCAGGCTGGCGTTGTGGCTGCGACGCTTCTCAGCCTGTTTTGCACGTTTTTTGGCGGAAGGTGAGTTGGCCACCGTCGAGCTCCTCGAAAGACTTTTTAGGAAATAGCAAACAAAATAGGCCGCGAATCATGCCGATGAAGACTTGTCTTGTCAAGGGCACTTGAATCGTTCCGCTAAGTGGTAGGTATAAAGAGGCGGGATATTTATTTCCGGCGCTTGACCTGTAAACTCGCGAGCTTTGGCTCTGTGCTGCTGCGGCGCGGAGTATCGCACAAGTAGGCGCATTGTTCGCCTGCTGTTTATCGACAGGCACACACTCTCTCAATGAATCTGCTCAAATCGTTGGCCGCCGTCAGCTCTATCACGATGCTTTCCCGGATTCTGGGTTTTGTTCGTGACACGCTGATCGCGCGGACATTCGGCGCCGGGATGGCGACCGATGCCTTCTTTATCGCCTTCAAACTGCCCAATCTGTTGCGGCGAATCTTTGCCGAGGGGGCATTCTCCCAAGCCTTCGTGCCGATTCTGGCTGAATATAAAAGCCAGCAGGGCGAAGAGGCGACGCGCACCTTTATTGCCTACGTCTCGGGGTTGCTGACGCTTGTGCTGGCCGTGGTCACGGTGCTGGGCATGATCGCCGCGCCCTGGGTGATTTGGGCTACCGCGCCCGGTTTTACCGATACACCGGAAAAATTCCAGCTCACCTCCGACCTGTTGCGGGTGACCTTTCCTTATATATTGCTGATTTCCCTGTCCTCGCTGGCCGGGGCGATACTCAATACCTGGAACCGCTTCTCGGTGCCGGCGTTCGTGCCGACCCTGCTCAATGTCAGCATGATCGTGTTTTCACTGTTCCTCACGCCGTACTTCGATCCGCCGGTCATGGCGCTCGGGTGGGCGGTGTTGGTCGGTGGTCTGGCGCAACTGCTTTATCAACTGCCGCACCTGAAAAAAATCGGCATGCTGGTGCTGCCGCGCCTGAACCTGCGCGATACCGGGGTGTGGCGGGTGATGAAGCAAATGTTGCCGGCGATCCTGGGGGTTTCGGTCAGCCAGATTTCGCTGATCATCAACACGATCTTCGCCTCGTTTCTGGTCGCCGGGTCAGTGTCGTGGATGTACTACGCCGACCGTTTGATGGAATTGCCGTCGGGTGTGTTGGGGGTGGCACTGGGCACGATTCTGCTGCCGACACTGGCCAGGACTTACGCCAGCAAGGATCGCCACGAATATTCGCGGATTCTCGACTGGGGCCTGCGCCTGTGCTTTGTGCTGGTGCTGCCGTGCGCACTGGCATTGGGGATTCTTGCCGAGCCGTTGACGGTTTCGCTGTTCCAGTACGGTGAGTTCAGTGGCTTCGATGCCCAGATGACCCAGCGTGCGCTGATTGCCTATTCTGTCGGTTTGCTCGGGATCATTGTGATCAAGGTGCTGGCCCCGGGCTTTTATGCGCAACAAAACATTCGCACGCCGGTGAAAATCGCAATTTTCACTCTTGTGTGCACTCAGCTGTTCAACCTGGTATTGATCGGGCCGTTGGCTCACGCCGGTCTGGCGCTGGCGATCAGTGCCGGTGCCTGCTTGAATGCTGGTCTGCTGTTTTATCAACTGCGCAAGCAGAAGATGTATCAGCCGCAGCCGGGCTGGGGGAAATTCGGCTTCAAGCTGGTCGTTGCCGTGACAGTGATGTCGGCGGTGTTGCTAGCCGGCATGCATTTCATGCCGGCCTGGGATCAGGGCCACATGCTTGAGCGCTTCCTGCGTCTGGGGGCACTGGTGGTTGCCGGCGTGGTGGCGTATTTCGGTATGCTGCTGCTGCTCGGCTTCCGCCTGCGCGACTTCAATCGCAAAGGCTTGAGCTGAGGTTTCAGTCGCTGCAAACAGGAGCGGGTCGGCAGTTTTGTCGGCTCGATCACTTTGCGTTACGGTGTTGCCTGTCGTCGGCCGTCGGGTGTGGTTATAATCGACCACTTTATGAGCAAGAAGCGCGTTATGCAGCTGGTTCGAGGCCTCCACAACTTGCGCCCCCAGCATCGGGGCTGCGTCGCCACTATTGGCAACTTTGACGGTGTTCACCGTGGTCACCAGGCTATCCTGGCCCGACTGCGTGAGCGTGCGCTCGAGTTGGGCGTACCCAGCTGCGTGGTGATTTTCGAGCCGCAGCCGAGGGAATTTTTCGCCCCCGACACCGCGCCGGCGCGTCTGGCCCGATTGCGCGACAAGCTGCAGCTACTGGCCGCCGAAGGTGTCGACCGGGTCTTGTGCCTGGCCTTCAACCAGCGCCTGAGCAAGCTCAGCGCCAGTGAGTTTGTCGATACCATTCTTGTCGATGGTCTTGGCGTGCAGCACCTGGAGGTCGGGGACGATTTCCGCTTCGGCTGCGACCGCCTCGGCGATTTCGACTTCCTGCTGCAAGCCGGGCAGGTACACGGTTTTACCGTCGAGGCCGCGCAAACCGTCGAGCTGGACGGCATCCGTGTCAGCAGCACGCAAGTGCGCAACGCGTTGGCCGCCGCCGATTTTGCCTTGGCCGAACGTTTGCTCGGCCGCCCGTACCGGATCGCCGGTCGCGTGCTGCATGGCCAGAAACTGGCCCGGCAACTGGGAACGCCCACTGCCAACATACAGCTCAAACGTCGTCGCGTGCCGTTCACCGGGGTTTACCTGGTGAACGTGGATATCGACGGCAAGACCTGGCCCGGCGTCGCCAACATCGGCGTTCGGCCCACGGTTCAAGGTGACGGCAAGGCCCACCTTGAAGTTCATCTTCTCGATTTTGCCGGCGATCTGTATGACCGGCGTCTGACGGTGGTTTTCCACCAAAAGCTGCGTGAAGAGCAGCGCTTCGCCTCCCTGGAGGCATTGAAAACGGCGATCAATGCGGATGTCGCCACCGCCCGTGCACTAGCCGCACCTAGCGCCCATCGCTAATGAAGAGCCTTAAATGACCGACTATAAAGCCACGCTTAACCTTCCGGACACCGCCTTCCCAATGAAGGCCGGCCTGCCACAGCGCGAACCGCAGATCCTGCAGCGCTGGGACAGTATTGGCCTGTACGGAAAGTTGCGCGAGATTGGCAAGGATCGTCCGAAGTTCGTCCTGCACGACGGCCCTCCGTACGCCAACGGCACGATCCACATCGGTCATGCACTGAACAAGATTCTCAAGGACATGATCATCCGTTCGAAAACCCTGTCGGGTTTCGACGCACCGTATGTCCCGGGCTGGGACTGCCATGGCCTGCCGATCGAACACAAGGTTGAAGTGACCCACGGCAAGAATCTCGGCGCGGATAAAACCCGCGAGCTGTGCCGTGCCTACGCCACCGAGCAGATCGAAGGGCAGAAGTCCGAATTCATCCGTCTGGGTGTGTTGGGCGACTTTGCCAATCCATACAAGACCATGGACTTCAAAAACGAGGCCGGTGAAATCCGCGCCCTCGCCGAAATCGTCAAGGGCGGCTTCGTGTTCAAGGGCCTCAAGCCTGTGAACTGGTGCTTCGATTGCGGTTCGGCTTTGGCTGAAGCGGAAGTCGAATACGAGAACAAGAAGTCCTCGACCATCGACGTCGCTTTCCCGATCGCTGACGAAGCCAGACTGGCTGCCGCGTTCGGTCTGGCGTCGCTGGGCAAACCTGCATCGATCGTGATCTGGACCACCACCCCGTGGACCATCCCGGCCAACCAGGCTTTGAACGTTCACCCGGAATTCAACTACGCGCTGGTTGATATCGGCGACAAGTTGCTGGTGCTGGCCGAAGAACTGGTCGAAGCCTGTCTGGCGCGCTATGGCGTGGAAGGCTCGGTCATCGCTACCACCACCGGTAAAGAGCTGGAGCTGATCAACTTCCGTCACCCGTTCTATGATCGTCTGTCGCCGGTATATCTGGCTGACTACGTCGAGCTGGGCGCTGGCACCGGTGTGGTTCACTCCGCTCCGGCCTATGGCGTGGACGACTTCGTGACCTGCAAGAAGTACGGCATGGTCAACGATGACATCCTCAACCCTGTGCAAAGCAACGGCGTGTACGTGCCGTCGCTGGAATTTTTCGGCGGCCAGTTCATCTGGAAGGCCAACCCGGCGATCGTCGAGAAGCTGACCGAAGTCGGTGCGCTGATGCACACCACCGTCATCGAACACAGCTACATGCACTGCTGGCGCCACAAGACCCCGTTGATCTATCGCGCCACCGCGCAGTGGTTCATCGGCATGGACAAAGAGCCAACCAGCGGCGACACCCTGCGCGTGCGCTCGCTCAAAGCCATCGAAAACACCAAGTTCGTTCCGGCCTGGGGCCAGGCGCGTCTGCACTCTATGATCGCCAACCGTCCGGACTGGTGCATCTCCCGTCAGCGTAACTGGGGCGTGCCGATCCCGTTCTTCCTGAACAAGGAAAGCGGCGAGCTGCACCCACGTACCGTCGAACTGATGGAAGAGGTGGCCAGGCGCGTTGAAGTCGAAGGCATCGAAGCCTGGTTCAAGCTCGACGCCGCCGAACTGCTGGGCGATGAAGCGCCGCAATACGAAAAGATCAGCGACACCCTTGATGTCTGGTTCGACTCGGGCACCACGCACTGGCACGTCCTGCGCGGTTCGCACCCGATGGGCCACGAGACCGGCCCGCGTGCCGATCTGTACCTGGAAGGTTCCGACCAGCACCGTGGCTGGTTCCACTCTTCCTTGCTCACCGGTTGCGCCATCGACAACCACGCGCCGTACCGCGAACTGCTGACTCACGGCTTCACCGTCGACGAGTCCGGCCGCAAGATGTCCAAGTCGCTGGGCAACGTGATCGCGCCGCAGAAAGTCAACGACACCCTGGGCGCCGATATCATGCGCCTGTGGGTCGCATCGACCGACTATTCCGGCGAAATGGCGGTGTCCGAGCAGATCCTGCAACGCAGCGCGGACGCTTATCGTCGCATCCGTAACACTGCGCGTTTCCTGCTCTCGAACCTGACCGGTTTCAACCCGGCTACTGACCTGCTGCCGGCCGAAGACATGCTGGCGCTGGATCGCTGGGCGGTGGATCGCACGCTGCTGCTGCAACGCGAGCTGCAAGAGCACTACGGCGAATACCGTTTCTGGAACGTCTACTCGAAGATCCACAACTTCTGCGTGCAGGAGCTGGGTGGTTTCTACCTCGATATCATCAAGGATCGCCAGTACACCACCGGCGCGGACAGCAAGGCGCGTCGCTCTTGCCAGACTGCGCTGTTCCACATCTCCGAGGCGCTGGTGCGCTGGATCGCGCCGATCCTCGCCTTCACCGCCGACGAGCTGTGGCAATACCTGCCGGGCGAGCGCAACGAGTCGGTGATGCTCAACACCTGGTACGAAGGTTTGACCGAGCTGCCGGAAGGTTTCGAGCTGGGCCGCGCCTACTGGGATCGCATCATGGAAGTGAAAGTCGCGGTCAACAAAGAGATGGAAATCCAGCGTGCGGCGAAAGCCGTCGGTGGCAACCTGCAGGCCGAAGTGACGCTGTTTGCCGAAGAGGCGCTGAGCGCCGATCTGGCCAAGCTGAGCAACGAGCTGCGCTTTGTACTGATCACCTCGACCGCCAGCGTTGCACCGTTCGTTCAGGCTCCGGCCGATGCGGTGGTGACAGAAGTCAGCGGTCTGAAATTGAAGATCGTCAAATCTGCGTTCCCCAAGTGCGCGCGTTGCTGGCATTGCCGCGAAGACGTCGGCGTGAACCCGGAGCATCCGGAAATCTGCGGTCGTTGCGTCGACAACATCAGCGGCGCTGGCGAGGTTCGTCACTATGCCTAATGCCGTTGGCCGTTTCGGACGGCTGAGCTGGCTCTGGTTGAGCTTGCTGGTTCTGGTCATTGACCAGGCCAGCAAGTTCTACTTCGAAGACAAGCTCGAAATGTTTCAGCAGATCGTGGTGATCCCCGATCTGTTCAGCT
The DNA here is from genome assembly GCF_014268505.2 of Pseudomonas khorasanensis. GTDB lineage: Bacteria > Pseudomonadota > Gammaproteobacteria > Pseudomonadales > Pseudomonadaceae > Aquipseudomonas > Aquipseudomonas khorasanensis. The sequence continues at coordinate 69,369 of NZ_JABWQP020000005.1, read as the reverse complement.
GGACGCTGGCGTACAACACCGGCGCGGCGTTCAGCTTCCTGGCTGACAGCTCCGGCTGGCAGCGCTGGCTGTTCGCCCTGATCGCGATTGTGGTCAGTGCCGTGCTGGTGGTCTGGCTAAAACGGCTGGGGCGCAACGAAACCTGGCTGGCCGTCGCGTTGGCGCTGGTGCTGGGTGGCGCGCTGGGCAACCTGTATGACCGCATTGCCCTGGGCCATGTGATCGACTTCATCCTGGTGCACTGGCAGAACCGCTGGTACTTCCCGGCGTTCAATATCGCCGACAGCGCGATCACCGTTGGTGCGATCATGTTGGCACTGGACATGTTCAAATCGAAGAAAACCGAAGAGACCGCTCATGACTGAACAGTTATCGGCTGAGCAACGCATCGGCCAGAACACGGAAGTCACCTTGCACTTTGCCTTGCGCCTGGAAAACGGCGACACCGTCGACAGCACGTTCGACAAGGCCCCGGCGACCTTCAAGGTCGGCGATGGCAACCTGTTGCCGGGTTTCGAAGCTGCATTGTTCGGCTTCAAGGCCGGCGACAAGCGTACCCTGACCGTCGAGCCTGAAAACGCCTTCGGCCAGCCGAACCCGCAAAATGTGCAGGTTATTCCGCGCTCACAGTTCACCGACATGGAGCTGTCGCCGGGTTTGCTGGTGATCTTCAATGATGCGGCCAATACTGAGCTGCCGGGCGTGGTGAAAGAATTCGATGACGCGCAAGTGACCATTGATTTCAATCATCCGCTGGCAGGCAAGACGCTGACCTTTGACGTGGAAATCATCAACGTCAAAGCGCTATAACTGACTGTATAAGGTCAAATGTGGGAGCGAGCCTGCTCGCGAAGCGGTGTGTCAAGCAACAGAAATGTTGCAGGTAATGTCCCTTCGCGAGCAGGCTCGCTCCCACAGTCTGTTTTCCATTGTTTTCGCGCGCAAGACACGAGGCACAGCATGCAAATCAAACTCGCCAATCCCCGTGGCTTCTGCGCCGGTGTGGACCGGGCGATCGAAATCGTCAACCGCGCCCTGGAAGTCTTCGGGCCGCCGATTTATGTGCGTCACGAAGTGGTGCACAACAAGTTCGTCGTTGAAGACCTGCGCAGCCGTGGCGCGATTTTCGTCGAGGAGCTCGATCAGGTTCCCGATGACGTGATCGTGATCTTCAGCGCCCACGGCGTTTCTCAAGCCGTGCGCAACGAGGCGGCGGGGCGTGGCCTGAAAGTGTTCGACGCGACCTGCCCGCTGGTGACCAAGGTGCACATCGAAGTCGCGAAATACAGCCGCGACGGCCGTGAGTGCATCCTGATCGGCCACGCCGGTCACCCGGAAGTCGAAGGCACCATGGGCCAATACGATGCCAGCAATGGCGGCACGATCTACCTCGTCGAAGACGAGAAAGACGTGGCCGAATTGCAGGTGCGTAACCCTGAAAAACTTGCCTTCGTCACACAGACTACCCTGTCCATGGACGACACCAGCCGCGTTATTGATGCTCTGCGCACTCGCTTCCCGGCCATCGGTGGTCCGCGCAAGGACGATATTTGCTACGCCACGCAAAACCGTCAGGATGCCGTCAAGCAACTGGCCGACGAGTGTGACGTCGTGCTGGTGGTCGGCAGCCCGAACAGCTCCAACTCCAATCGTCTGCGTGAACTGGCTGAACGCATGGCGACTCCGGCCTACCTGATCGATGGCGCCGAGGACCTGGAAAAGAGTTGGTTCGACGGTGTACAGCGTATCGGTATCACCGCCGGTGCCTCCGCGCCGGAAGTGCTGGTGCGCGGCGTGATCCAGCAATTGCAGGCCTGGGGCGCGACCGGTGCCGATGAGCTGTCTGGCCGCGAAGAGAACATCACGTTTTCGATGCCGAAAGAGCTGCGCGTCCGTTCGATCTGACGTTTTTGCTTTTGCCGCACAGCGCCTGCTCAGTCTCCTGATGGGTAAGGCGCACGCGACCGGTTGCCGCCAGCACGATCTGGCGTTGGCTGACCGGTTCGCGCGGCGAGCAGATGTGTAACGTCCCCGCCTGAAATCGCCGTCCCGGCATCAGCGGTTGCCCCAGATGACTGAACCGCACATAACGACTCACCCACCAATTGCCGACGATCGGCACCTTCGCCTCACTGGCGCGTTCAACCAGCAGCGGATTGCTGCTGTCCTCCGGCCCCTTGCCGTTGAGATCCAGAATGATCCGCCATCCCTGACTCCAGTCACCGCCGATGCCATGGATCACCACGCTCTGATTGTGCGTCATGGCCAGTGTGCGAGCGTGGCGGATACCTTCGAGCAGCGACTGCACCGCGTGGTCGCGTTGAGTCGCTTGCTTGAGCGCGGCGAACGCCGGGCTGACCAGCAGCAGAACAATTGCGGCAATCGCCAGTCCCATAAGCAGTTCAATCAGGCTGAAACCGTGTTGCGGCATGAAAAATCCCTCCGTGGAATGGTGCGGGCGGCGCAATCCGTGCGCCGGGCAGAGCAAATCAGTCGGCGTGGGCCGGTTGAATGTTCTAGCGTGTAAAAGCAGGTATAGCCGACGGCAACGGAGGGCACCGATGGATCTTCGTACAAAAGGTTTCACGCTGGTCGAGTTGCTGGTCGCCATCGCGGTGTTCCTGGTGCTGATCACGCTGGCGGTGCCGGCCTTTACCCGTACGATTCAAAGCAGCAAGGCGGATACCGAAATGGGTGATCTGCAGCGAGCCATCAATTTTGCTCGCCTCGAAGCCATCAACCGTGGAGTGACGACACGACTGCGCCCGACCGCTGGCGGCAATGGCTGGACGGGTGAACTGGCGGTTTACGACAGCACTGGCAATCCAGCCAATGTGTTGCGGGTTGTTCCAGCGATGAGCAGCGGCGCGACTCTGACGCTACCCTCAGGAGTGACCGCACTGGATTTCAACAATCTGGGCGGTCTGGCGGCACCGTCGACGGCGGTGGCCATCGGTTACACGCTGGGCACGCAAAGCAGGACGCTGAACGTGTGTTTGAACGGACGCATTCAACTGGGTGGAAATTGCGGATGAGGGCAGGGAGCAAAATCGCACAGGAGGGCATGACGCTGATCGAAGTACTGGTCGCGTTGCTGATTCTGACCGTCGGGCTGCTGGGCGCGGCGGCGGTGCAACTCAATGCGCTGAAATACACCGACAGTTCGCGAATGACCAGTCAGGCCAGTTTCATTGCCTACGACATGATGGACCGCATTCGCGCCAACTCCGGGGCCGACTACACGGTTACGCCGCCGACCTCCGGCAACCTGAACGTGGCACGGGATCAGGATCTCTACGACTTCGCAACCAACATCGTCAATTTCGGTGGCCCGACCGCGACGGGTAGCATCGCCCTCAACCAACGCGTTTATACAATCACCATTACCTGGAGCGATGCCCGCGCTGCCAACACCACCATTGCCCAGCGCAGTTTCGTGCTGACCAGCCGGGCAGCGGTCGATCCGGTGTCCACTCCATGAGGCGTTCCAGTCGTGGTTTCGGTCTGATCGAACTCCTGATCGCCCTCGCGCTGGGGCTGATCGTGGTGCTCGCAGTGGTGCAGATATTCATCGCGGCGAAGAACACCTATGTCAGCCAGAACAGCGCTGCCGCGATGCAGGAAGACGCACGTTTCGTCCTCAGCAAGATGATCCAGGAAATCCGCATGGTCGGCATGTTCGGTTGCCTTGGTACCATCGTCGATTCGAGCTCTACGGGGGATTTCAAAGCGGCGCAGGTCACACCGATCAGCTGGGATAACGCCAGTCTCAAGCTCACCCTGGTCACTGCCGATATCGGCAGCGGTGGCGGTACGCCGACCTGGACGGTGATCTCCGATTGTCGCAACAGCGCGGTCGCCTACAGCGGCTTGCGCAGCCCGACGACGGGGCAGATTGCCTTTCCGATCCGTCGCTTGCTCTACAGCTTCAGCAATAACCAGATTCTGATGGGCACCGGTAGCGGTAACCCGGCCCAACAGGTGCTGGTTAACAATGTCAGCGCATTCAACGTAACGTTCGGCCTGGCGAGCTCCGCTACCGACGTGGCGGCTTCCACTTACAGCAGCAACCCCGGCGATCCGGCCCGCATCCGTAGTGTGCGCCTGAGCCTGACCCTCACCGACCCGAACAATCGGGTGCGCAATCAAACCTTCAACGTGGTTGCGGCGTTGCGCAACCGCTTGCCGTGACGGGGGTGGCGATGAGGATTTGCTTGCATCAACGTCAGACGCAGCGCGGCATGGTATTGCTGGTCAGTCTGGTGTTTCTTCTGTTGCTGACGCTGATTGGTTTGTCGTCCATGCAAAGCGCCAACCTGCAGGAAAAAATGGCCGGCAGCGTCAGCCTGCGCAACCAGTCTTTCCAGACGGCCGAAGCGGCGTTGCGTGTCGGTGAAAGCGCGGTGCAACTGGATAGCTATGCGCTGGCGGTGTGCAGCGGCACAACGCAGTGTGCGCCGCCGGCGGAATCCTCAGTGGTCAATTCAGCAGGTTTCAACTCGACCTCAGGCGTGACCTGGGTCGCCGCCGGCAACGGCTTTTATGGGGTGCAGAACATCGGCACGACACTCACTGCGGTGAACGTGCCGAGCAACACCTCGGCAACCTTGTATCGAGTGACCGCAGTCGGCATCGCCGGCAATTCGCGTAGCGTGGTGGAGAGTGTCTATGCGAAGTATTGAGCGCTGCGGATCACTGTTGATCGGCATGCTGATGAGTTTGTATCTGGCAGCGCCGGCCTGGGCGTTCACGCCGTCCGATTCGCCGTTGTTGAGCGCGGCAGCGGTGGCGCCAAACGTGATGCTGCTGATCGACGATTCTGGAAGTATGAACAGCATCATTTACGCCGCCGGATTCGACCCGAACGTCAACCGCACACCCGCCCGGCAGTGCAATGCTTTCCTCGGATTGTGCTCAGCGCTCAATGCTCCGCAGATAACCGGCGACACCGTGTTTCTATCGAGCCTGCCGACCTCCGGGTGCTCGGGTGGCGCCTATGCGTTCTACAACAACAGCGTGGCGCCGTTGTGCCTGAAGCTTCCAGACCCCGTAGGCAACGAGAACACCCGTTATTCCGCTGATTACATTTCCTACATTGTCGGCCTGGCTAACAGCAACGGCACCCGCGACTTCACCACCGGGGCGATCCCCAACGATTACAGGATGAACGTGGCGCGCAACGTTTCCACTGCACTGGTGAGCAGCAACCGCACCTTGCGCATGGGCCTGTCGACGTTCAATCCGGCTACCAGCAGCAACCCGGGTAACGGCGGGTTTATCGCTCGCTCGATCACCGATTTGTCACCCGTCGCGGGCAGCGTCACCCAGGCCCAGGCAGACACCAACTACAACGCGCTGATCTCATCGATAAACGGCTTGAACGCCGTGGCCAATACACCGCTGGCCGAGACCTATTACGAAGTCACTCGCTACATGCGCGGCCTGACGCCTTACTACAACGGCACGCCGGCCACCTACACGAGCCCGATCCAGTACCGCTGCCAGAAAAACTACGGCGTGGTGATTACCGACGGCTTGCCCACCTACGACCGTACCTTCCCGACCAACGACCCGCTGGGCGGCAGCCGATTGCCGAACTGGGACGGCGTCAATAATGACGGCGACAACCCCAGCGGTGATGGCGAAGGCGACACGCTGTATCTGGATGACATCGCCAAGTTCGCCTTCGATATCGACATGCGCTCGACCGGCACCGACGCGGCAGGCAAAAGCTGGAACGCCGTGGATTTTCCCCGGCAGAACATGAACACCTATACCGTGGGTTTTGCGGCGAGTAACGACATGTTGTCCGACGCCGCCAGCTACGGTCAGGGCAGGTATTACCAGGCGACCGACAGCTCGGGACTCAATGCCGCGTTATCGTCGGCATTGAGCGATATCACGTCCAAGGCTGGCTCCGGCGGCGGCGGTGTTTCCAGCGGCACCACGTTGGCCAGTGGCACCAGCTATTTCCAGACCAGTTACGATCCGAGGGATTGGCGCGGGACGATAAAGTCGTTCGGCTTCACGTCAGCCGGCGCGGTGAATACCTCGGCCACCCTGTGGACCACCGATACCACGATTGTCCCCGGCGCTACCGCGCCGACATTCCAGTCCTGGAACACAGCGAACAACGCGGCAGTCAACCTGTCCTTCGGCAACTTTTCCGTCCCTCAGCAGGCCACGCTCAGCCAGGGCTTGCCCACCGGCATGACTGGCACCGATCTGGTGGAATGGAGCAAAGGCACCAACAAGGCCGGCCTGAAGGTGCGCAGCGTATTGCTGGGCGACATCATCAATTCGCCGCTGGTGCTCGCCTCTCCAACGGAGCAAACCGCATCCGACCTGTCGGGTGACACCACCTACAGCACCTATCTGGCCACCAAAGCGGCCAACATGAATGCCAGTCTGGTGGTGAATGCCAACGATGGCTTCGTCAGCGTCATCAACACGGCCAACGGGACTCGCCGTTACGCCTACATGCCGTCGAGTGTGCTCCCGTCACTTCGGTTCATTGCCGATCCTAACTACGTAAACGGTGTCAGCCACAAGTTTCTGGTGGATGGACAGGTTGGCGTATATGACGCGCAGATCAGCGGCGCGTGGAAAACCCTGGCCATCGGTGGCACCGGGGCCGGCGGCAAGACCTTTTATGCGTTGCAGCTATTCGACGCTTCGGCGGGGAACGTGACACGCGCCCTGTGGGAAGTCAGCGCGCCTGCCACTGCAAGCACCGGCAACGCTTTTAATGATCTGGGTTATGCGTACGCTCGTCCGGAAGTGGCACGCTTGGCCGATGGTCGTTGGGCGGCGTTCATTGCCAACGGCTTCGGCAGTAACTCCGGTGTGGCGGCGTTGTATGTGCTGGATGTGCGCGACGGCTCCCTGATCAGGAAGATCGTTGTCGACAGCACGGAAACCGGCAATGGCTTGTCTTCGGTGAAGCTGCGAGTCAATTCGCAGAACGTGGTGCAGGCGGCCTATGGCGGCGATCTGAATGGCCGGCTCTGGAAGTTCGACCTCAGTGCCACGGCGGCGGACAGCTGGGGCGTAGCATTTTCCGGCAGACCGTTGTTCACCACGGTGGGTGGGGCAACTCAGCCGATCACCGCGCAACCGCTGCTGGCGGATAACCCGCAGGGAGGCAAACAGATTTTCATTGGCACCGGTAAATTCAACGAAACCGCCGACAAGACCAACAAGGATTCGCAAGCGTTCTATTCGGTGTGGGATGCCGAGGGTGGCTCGGGGCAGATAACCGTCAGCAGTTTGCAGCCGCAAGCCATTACCGGTGTGTTCTCCGGCAGCTCCGGGCAATTTGTGACCACAACGCAAAATGACACAACGTATCCGGGGGAGAAGGGCTGGTACCTGCCATTGGTGTATAACAACGCGCTGACGGGTGAGCGAGTGATCAATCAGGCCAGCCTCGTGCTCGGGCGGATCATTTTCACCACGGCGAGCGTCGATACCACGGACCCGTGTTCCAGTTTCGGCACCGGCAAACTGATCGAACTCGAGGCATTCAGCGGTAAGATGCTCAACTATGCGGTGCTCGACACCAACGCCGATGGCGTGGTCGACAGCAACGACACAATATCCAGTGGCGTGGTGTTCACGGGTGGCATACCCACCCTGAACGCCATCGTCAAAGAAGCAACACGCAAAATCGTCAACGACTCCAGTGGCGGCGTGACCACGCTGGTAGAGAAAGCCGGCGGCGGCAGCCGTCGTATCATGTGGCGACAAATTCAGTAAGCGAGAGAGTGAGGCATGCGCAGATCCAGCCGAGGTTTTACCCTGATCGAGATCATGATCGTGATTGCGATTATCGGGATCATCCTCACCATCAGCGTTCCCAGCTACAACGAATACGTAAAAAAAGGTCGCCGTGCTGAAGTGGTGTCACTGCTCTCGGAGCAGGCGCAAACCCTCGAACGTTTCTATACGCGAAACAATGTCTACACCGGCGTCACCGGGCTGAGCGCAGGCAATGATTTCTACACCATTACCCCAACGCTGACTGACCAGACCTTCCTGCTGACTGCGACCCGTAAAACGGGCACGGCCATGGCGACCGACAAGTGCGGGGATTTCACCCTGACCAACACCGGCGTGCGAAGCATGAACAACGCGACCACCGGAGTGACCGCGAAGGATTGCTGGGGCCGCTGACGCACTCTTTTTCCGGCGCCTTTAGCGCCCACTGTCTTATTCACGGTTGGATCAAACATGACCAGGCAACAGCAAGTGGTGATTGTCGGTGGCGGGGTGATTGGCCTGCTGACTGCCTACAACCTAGCCTCCGAAGTGGGCAGCGTGGTGCTGCTGGATCGGTCCAATGTCGGCCAGGAGTCGTCCTGGGCAGGCGGTGGAATTGTCTCGCCGCTGTACCCGTGGCGCTACAGCCCTGCAGTTACCGCGCTGGCCCATTGGTCGCAGGATTTTTATCCACAGCTTGGCGCGCGCTTGTTTGCCGATACAGGGGTTGATCCGCAAGTGCACACCACCGGCCTTTACTGGCTGGATCTGGACGATGAAGTGGAGGCGCTGGCCTGGGCCGAACGGGAAAATAGGCCGCTGCGGGCTGTGGATATCTCGGCAGCGCATGACGCGGTGCCGGTGCTCGGCGGTGGGTTTTCCCGGGCGATCTACATGGCTGATGTGGCGAATGTACGCAATCCACGGCTGGTCAAGTCGCTGAAAGCGGCACTGCTGGCGCTGCCGAACGTGACGATTCACGAGCAATGCGAGGTCAGTGGATTCCTGCGTGAAGGTCAGCGCGTGGTAGGCGTGCAAACCGGCACGGGTGTGATCAAGGGCGATCAGGTTGTGCTGACGGCGGGCGCGTGGAGCGGTGATCTGCTCAAAACTCTGGACCTGACGCTGCCGGTCGAACCAGTCAAGGGCCAGATGATTCTGTACAAGTGCGCGGCTGACTTCCTGCCGAGCATGGTATTGGCGAAAGGGCGTTATGCGATTCCGCGTCGCGACGGCCATATCCTGATCGGTAGCACGCTTGAGCATGAAGGCTACGACAAGACCCCGACCGACGTGGCACTGGCAAGCCTCAAGGCTTCGGCGATCGAATTGTTGCCGGCACTGGCGGATGCTGAAGTGGTCGGGCATTGGGCCGGCTTGCGTCCGGGGTCGCCGGAAGGGGTTCCGTATATCGGGCGGGTGCCGGGGTTCGAAGGTTTGTGGTTGAACTGCGGGCATTACCGTAACGGGCTGGTGCTGGCACCTGCGTCGTGTCAGTTGTTTGCCGATGTGATGCTGGGCAGGACGCCGATTATTGATCCGCTGCCGTATGAGCCTGCGGGTCGGACCCAGCCAGATCTTCATTGATACTCGCTAAACCGCTTTCGCGAGCAGGCTCGCTCCCACAGGGGTTGATCATTCCGAACGTGGGAGTGAGCCTGCTCGCGATAGGGCTCTTCAATCCAAACCCAACTTCTTCAGCCGATACCGCATCGACCGGAACGAAAGACTCAACCGCTGCGCCGCCGCCGTGCGGTTCCAGCGGGTTTCCTCCAGGGCCTGCAGGATCAGCTTGCGCTCGACGCTCTCCAGATAATCCTCAAGATTATCGATCTGCGTCAGGTCGGCAGCCGCGCCATCCACCGCGCAGTGGCCCTCGCTCAAGCGCAGGTCCTGCGCGTCGATCGCGCGGTTTTCACACAGGGTATGCGCGCGCTCGAGTACATTCTCCAGTTCGCGCACGTTGCCCGGAAAGCGATAATTCTTCAGTGCCTCCAACGCCTGCGGATGCAGGCGCGCTTCGGGCTGCCCAGTGTCTTTGGCCAGGCGTCTGAGCACGTGCGTCGCCAGTGTTTCGATGTCATCGCGGCGCTCGCGCAGGGAAGGCACGCGCAATTCGATGACATTGAGCCGGTAATACAAATCCTGACGAAAACGCCCGGCAGCGACCTCGGCCTCGAGGTCTTTGTGCGTGGCACAGAGGATGCGTACGTCAACCACGGTTTCGAGTTGACCGCCCACGCTGCGCACGGCTTTTTCCTGAATCGCGCGCAGCAGCTTCACCTGCATTGACAGCGGCAGATCCGCCACTTCATCAAGAAACAGCGTGCCGCCCTGCGCCGCCTGGAACAGCCCCGGCTTGTCTTCGACGGCGCCGGTGAAGCTGCCTTTGCGGTGGCCGAAGAACTCGCTTTCCATCAGCTCGGACGGGATGGCGCCGCAGTTCACCGGGACAAACGGCTGGCTCGCGCGGGCGCCCTGTTCGTGGATCAGTCTTGCGACCAGCTCCTTGCCGCTGCCCGACTCGCCGCTGATATACACCGGCGCCTGGCTGCGCGCCAGCTTGTCGATCTGCCTGCGCAAATTCGCCATCGGTTGCGAATCGCCCAACAGCCGTCGCTCGATGGCGGTGCTCAAGCCGCCCGCCGTCGGCATGCGCAAGGCTGCGCTGACCAGCTCGCGTAATCGCGGCAGCTCCACCGGTTTGGTGAGAAAGTCGAACGCCCCGGCCTTCAGTGCATTGATTGCCGTTTCGAGACTTCCATACGCGGTGATCATCGCCACCGGCAGGTGGGGAGCGCGTTGCTGGATGTGCTGGACCAACTCCAGCCCGGTGCCGTCGGGCAGGCGCATGTCGGTTAGGCACAGGTCAAAGTGCTCGCGCTGCAACAGCGCCTGGGCCTCGCCCAGATTACGTGCGCTGAACGTATCGAGTTTCATCCGCCCCAAGGTAATTTCCAGGAGCTCGCGGATATCCGGTTCGTCGTCGACGATTAGAATTTTTTGCCGTGGGCTTGTATTCAACTTTGTTTCCGTCCGTGAGCAAAGGTGATGCGAAAGCAGCCGCCGCCTTGGCGTGGTTTGAAGTCTAGGCGTGCCTGATTGCTTTCGCACAGCTCACGGGACAGATAAAGGCCAAGGCCGGTGCCCTGGTTGCTGGTGGTGAAGAACGGTTCGAATAGATGCGCCTGCTCATCGGCCGAAACGCCCGGGCCGTTGTCCTGCACTTCCAGCACCGCCAACTGGCTGTCGGGGTCGATGAACAGTGCCAGCCAGACCTCGGCCTGATCATGTAGTTGGGCGCTGTGGCGCCAGGCGTTGCGGATCAGATTGTCGAGAATCTGCCTGAGCTGGTTGGGGTCCATCAGGGTGGTGAAATCCCCCGAATTGATGCGCAGATGAATCTGTTGGCGCTCGGTCGCCTGCTCGCGGATTTCAGCGACGAAATTTTCCAGCCACGGCTTGAGATCCAGCCGTTGCGGTGCGCTCTGCTGGCGGCGGGACAATTGCAGGACGTTTTCGATGACTCGGTTCATGCGCTGGCAGTGGTCTTGAATAATCTGCGTCAGACGCCGATCGGCACTGTCGAGTTCCTCGGATTCAGCCAACAGCTGCGCGGCATGGCTGATCGCACCCAGTGGATTGCGAATTTCGTGAGAGATGCCGGCCGTCAGACGCCCGAGCGCGGCGAGTTTCAGTTGCTGAGCCTGCTGAGTGATCTGCGCCAGGTCTTCGAGAAAAACCAGCGTCTGCTGATTCGGGCTCTGTCCGAGGCCGATGAAACTCGGTTGCAGTTCCTGGGTATTGCCTGGGATTTTCAGGCTCTGCGGGCGCAAGGTCGGGTTATTCGTCCACAGTTGCAGGCGGTCGACCAGCGCCGGTGAGTAGTCATCGATCAGATGACCCTGCAAATGAGTTTGCCCCAGCAGGGTCTGCGCGCTGTGGTTGGCCAGTTGTACCCGACGCTTCTCGTCGAGCACCAGAATGCCGGTGCGCATGCGCTGCAGAATGAGCGCATTCAGCGCTTCCAGGCCCACCACTTCGCTGGCGCGCTGTTCTGCAAGGGTTTCACTGACTTCAAGACGCCGAATCAGCCCCTGCACCAGCAGCGAGGCGGCAAAGCACAGCGCGCCGAGGGTGCCGGCTTGCAGGTATTCGTTGGCGCTCAGGGGATGACTGAAACTGAGCAGGAAACTCAGGCCGACGATGCCGATAGCCCCGATGGCGGCAATCAGCAGGCCGATGCGCCGTCGCAGCAGGGTGTTGCTGATCGCCACCGAGACGATCAGCAAATTGCCCAGCGCACTGGCTACGCCGCCGGCGGCGTAGAACAGGCCGCACAACAGCAGCACATCGACGAGCGCCAGACTGAACAGTTGCGAAGGGCGTCGGGTGTTTTCGAGAAAAACCACCAGCAGCATGTTGATGATCAGGTATAGCCAGCTGCCGCCGCGCAACAGGTCGTCGTTGGCCGACGTCAGAAGCTGGTTGTCCATGTTGCTGGAGATCAGCAACACCAGCGTGATGCCGACGCTTAAACGGTACAGATGATAAAGGCGCAGCAGACGCTGAGCCTGTTTACTGTCGGCGTTAGCGGTCTCAGCGACCACTGGAACCGGGGCCTTGCTCAAGATGAGCCTGGCTGCAATACCACTGTTGTTGATCACCCAATGCGCGGTCGCGCGGCAGATGCACGCCGCAATGGGCGCAACGCACCATCGGCGGGGCGTCCTGTTCGCGCGGCGATTGGGTGGACGAAGCGGGGGCCTTGAATTTACGCCAAAGCCAGATGGCGGCGAAGATCAGGGCAATCCAGAACAATAAACGAAGCATGATGAGCGGCTTTTCGACGGATGATCCGGCAGTTTAGCCAAGGACCTGATCAGCGCACAGCCTATTAAATCGTGACAATAAAAAAGGGAGATCCGCAGATCTCCCTTTTTCGTCCATCCGGTGTGATCAGTCGAACACGCCGAAGGTCATGTAGCTGAACCAGGAGCGGTCAGTGTCGGTGGATTCCGGCTCCGGCTCTTCGATCACGTCGCCATTTTCGTCTTTAGGCTTGAGCTCGTTCGGGATGGCGTCCTTGGCATCCTGGAATTGCTTCTGCACGTCCTGGTTGGCGCGGGTTTCGCCCGGCGGCAGGGGTGGACGCGACTCGATCAGGCCCAAGGTAGCCTTGCTCAGGAACGAACGGTTGTCGGCTTCGGCCACGCGAGGCACGAACTGACCGTCCTGCAGGCTTGGGTGGTCCGGGTAGTTGAGCTTCAGGGTTTCCAGGCTGGTGGCGGCCAGATCATCGAGGTGCAGACGCTGGTACGCTTCGGTCATGACCGCCAGGCCGTCGCCGACCGATGGGGTTTCCTGGAAGTTTTCCACCACGTAACGGCCACGGTTGGCGGCAGCGACGTAGGCCTGACGGGTCAGGTAGTAGTCGGCCACGTGGATTTCGTAGGCAGCCAGCAGGTTGCGCAGATAAATCATGCGCTGCTTGGCGTCCGGCGCGTAGCGGCTGTTCGGGTAGCGGCTGGTCAGCTGCGCGAACTCGTTGTACGAGTCGCGTGCGGCGCCCGGGTCACGCTTGGTCATGTCCAGCGGCAGGAAGCGCGCCAGCAGGCCGACGTCCTGGTCGAACGAGGTCAGGCCCTTGAGGTAGTACGCGTAATCCACGTTCGGATGCTGCGGATGCAAACGAATGAAACGCTCGGCGGCGGACTTGGCAGCTTCCGGCTCGGCGTTCTTGTAGTTGGCGTAGATCAACTCCAGCTGAGCCTGATCGGCGTAGCGACCGAACGGATAACGCGACTCCAGCGCCTTCAGCTTGGCTGTGGCGCTGGTGTAGCTGTTGTTGTCCAGATCAGTCTGAGCCTGCTGATACAGCTCGGCTTCGCTGAGGTTTTCGTCTACGACTTCCTTCGATGAGCAAGCAGCGGTCAATGCGAGGATGGCGATCAGCAGCAGGTGTTTCACTTGCATGGCGGCTTGCGTCCCTATGACGGCCGCTGTCTTGGGCGGGGCCGTCCTGTTATGATGAGCGCCCCGTTGAAAAGCCTCGGGGCAAAAGACGCCGTATTTAACCACAAGCGCGCAGCCGAAACCAAAGGCTGTGCCGACGCCCAGTCAGAGCATGTCCGATAAAATAGAACTTCGCGCAGAGGTGCCGTCCGAATTGGGCGGCCAACGCCTCGATCAAGTCGCCGCCCAACTCTTCGCTGAGCACTCACGCTCGCGCCTTTCCGCCTGGATCAAAGAAGGTCGCCTGACTGTGGACGGGGCGGTGATCCGCCCGCGCGACATTGTGCATGGCGGTGCCATCCTTGAGCTGACTGCCGAGCAGGAAGCCCAGGGCGAATGGATCGCCCAGGACATCGAGCTCGACATCGTCTATGAAGACGACGACATTCTGGTGATCAACAAGCCGGCGGGCCTGGTGGTGCACCCGGCTGCCGGTCACGCCGATGGCACCCTGCTCAACGCCTTGCTGCACCACGTGCCGGACATCATCAATGTCCCGCGCGCCGGTATCGTGCATCGTCTGGACAAGGACACCACCGGTCTGATGGTGGTGGCCAAGACCATTCAGGCGCAGACCAAACTGGTCACGCAGTTGCAGAGCCGCAGCGTCAGCCGTATCTACGAGTGCATCGTGATCGGCGTCGTGACGGCCGGGGGCAAGATCAACGCCCCGATCGGTCGTCATGGCCAGCAGCGTCAGCGCATGGCAGTAATGGAAGGCGGCAAGCCTGCCGTCAGCCACTACCGCGTGCTGGAGCGCTTCCGTTCGCACACCCACGTACGGGTGAAGCTGGAAACCGGTCGTACCCACCAGATCCGCGTGCACATGGCTCACATCAACTTCCCGTTGGTCGGCGACCCTGCATACGGCGGTCGTTTCCGCATTCCGCCCGCCGCCAATATCAACATGGTGGAAACCCTCAAGCAATTCCCGCGTCAAGCGTTGCACGCGCGGTTCCTTGAGCTGGATCACCCGACGAGCGGTGAGCGGATGAGCTGGGAATCTCCGCTGCCGGAAGATTTTGTCTGGCTGCTGACCCTGCTCAAGCAGGATCGCGAGGCCTTCGTCGGATGAACTGGCTGACGCCGGACTGGCCTGCGCCGGCCAGCGTCAGAGCCTGTGTCACCACCCGCGAGGGTGGTGTCAGCGAAGCGCCGTACGAAAGCCTCAACCTGGGCGATCATGTCGATGATCGCCCCGAAGCGGTCGCCGAGAATCGTCGGCGTCTGACCGATCACTTCTCTATAAAGCCTGCCTGGTTGCAGCAAGTGCACGGGACTGCCGTGGCGCATGCTGATCCAGGCGTGGTTGCGACCGCCGATGCCAGTTGGACGGCGACGCCCGGCATTGCCTGCGCCGCAATGACCGCTGACTGCCTGCCGGCATTGTTCTGCAACCGCGCCGGCACCCGGGTTGCAGCGGCCCATGCCGGTTGGCGTGGTCTGGCGGCGGGCGTGCTTGAAGCCACGCTCGACAGCCTCGATGTTCCAGCGCAAGACATTCTGGTCTGGCTTGGCCCGGCCATCGGTCCAACAGCTTTTGAAGTCGGCCCGGAAGTGCGTCAAGTCTTCGTCGAGCAATTGCCGGAAGCGGCGACAGCCTTTGTCCCGAGCCACAACCCCGGCAAGTTCATGGCTGACATCTATGAGCTGGCGCGCCTGCGTCTGGCGGTCCGTGGCGTCACGGCGGTTTACGGCGGCGGATTCTGCACCGTGACCGATCCGCGCTTCTACTCTTACCGGCGTTCCCCGCGCACCGGTCGGTTTGCCTCTTTAGTCTGGCTCAGCCGCTAGACTGTCTGATCTGCATCAACCCTGCGACGCTTGAATCTTGCAGAATCGACCGCATCTATAGCGGTATCTGGCAGGTTTCTTCATTCAGGATGGTTTCTTAGGTCCGGCCTGCTCAAAAGGAAGGTGACCCATGCGTATAGACCGTTTAACCAGCAAATTACAGTTGGCCTTGTCCGACGCCCAGTCGTTGGCGGTTGGCCACGATCATCCGGCCATTGAGCCGGCGCACCTGATGCACGCCATGCTTGAACAGCAGGGTGGTTCGATCAAGCCTCTGCTGATGCAGGTTGGCTTTGACGTCAACAGTCTGCGAAAAGAGCTGACCAAAGAGCTCGATCAATTACCGAAAATCCAGAATCCGACGGGCGACGTGAATATGTCGCAGGATTTGGCGCGCCTGCTCAACCAGGCCGACCGTCTGGCCCAGCAAAAAGGCGATCAGTTCATCTCCAGCGAACTGGTGCTGCTGGCCGCGATGGACGAGAACAGCAAGCTTGGCAAGTTGCTGCTTGGTCAGGGGGTGAGCAAGAAGGCCCTGGAAAACGCGATCAACAA
This sequence comes from Pseudomonas khorasanensis, assembly GCF_014268505.2. Taxonomy (GTDB): domain Bacteria; phylum Pseudomonadota; class Gammaproteobacteria; order Pseudomonadales; family Pseudomonadaceae; genus Aquipseudomonas; species Aquipseudomonas khorasanensis. Next base: position 53,244 of record NZ_JABWQP020000005.1, on the reverse strand, counting down.
CCTGCGTGGTGGCGAAGCCGTCAATGACGCCAACCACGAGGAGTCGCGTCAGGCGCTGGACAAATACACCGTCGACCTGACCAAGCGCGCCGAAGACGGCAAGCTCGATCCGGTGATCGGTCGCGATGACGAAATTCGTCGCACCATTCAGGTCCTGCAGCGCCGGACCAAGAACAACCCGGTGCTGATCGGTGAGCCCGGCGTCGGCAAGACCGCCATCGCCGAAGGCCTGGCTCAACGCATTATCAACGGCGAAGTGCCGGACGGCCTCAAGGGCAAGCGTCTGCTGTCGCTGGACATGGGCGCACTGATTGCCGGTGCCAAGTATCGCGGTGAATTCGAAGAGCGCCTCAAAGGGCTGCTCAACGAGCTGTCGAAACAGGAAGGGCAGATCATTCTGTTCATCGACGAATTGCACACCATGGTCGGCGCCGGTAAGGGCGAAGGCTCGATGGACGCTGGCAACATGCTCAAGCCCGCGCTGGCTCGCGGCGAACTGCATTGCGTCGGTGCGACCACGCTCAACGAGTATCGCCAGTACATAGAGAAAGACGCGGCGCTTGAGCGGCGTTTCCAGAAAGTATTGGTAGATGAGCCGAGCGAAGAGGACACCATTGCGATCCTGCGTGGCCTGAAAGAACGTTACGAGGTTCACCACAAGGTTGCGATCACCGACGGCGCGATCATCGCGGCGGCCAAGCTCAGCCATCGCTACATCACTGACCGTCAGTTGCCGGACAAGGCCATCGACCTGATCGACGAGGCCGCCAGCCGCATCCGTATGGAGATCGACTCCAAGCCGGAAGTGCTCGATCGTCTGGAACGACGCCTGATTCAGTTGAAGGTTGAATCCCAGGCGCTAAAGAAAGAAAGCGACGACGCGGCGAAGAAACGCCTGGAAAAACTTCAGGAAGAAATCGAGCGCCATGAGCGTGAGTACTCGGATCTCGAAGAAATCTGGAACTCGGAAAAAGCCGAGGTGCAGGGTTCTGCGCAGATTCAGCAGAAGATCGAACAGTCCCGTCAGGAACTGGAAACCGCACGGCGCAAAGGTGACCTGAATCGCATGGCCGAGTTGCAGTACGGGGTGATCCCTGACCTGGAGCGCAGCCTGCAGATGGTCGATCAGCACGGCAAGAGCGAAAACCAGTTGCTGCGCAGCAAAGTGACTGAGGAAGAGATTGCCGAAGTCGTGTCGAAATGGACCGGCATCCCGGTGTCGAAAATGCTCGAAGGCGAGCGCGACAAGCTGATGAAGATGGAGAGCCTGTTGCACAAACGGGTGATCGGTCAGGAAGAAGCCGTGGTCGCGGTGGCCAACGCTGTCCGGCGTTCGCGTGCCGGGCTGTCGGACCCGAACCGTCCGAGTGGCTCGTTCATGTTCCTCGGCCCGACCGGTGTGGGCAAAACCGAGTTGTGCAAGGCGCTGGCCGAATTCCTCTTCGATACTGAAGAGGCGATGGTGCGAATCGACATGTCCGAGTTCATGGAAAAACATTCCGTGGCTCGCCTGATCGGTGCGCCGCCGGGATACGTCGGTTACGAGGAGGGCGGTTACCTGACCGAAGCCGTGCGGCGCAAGCCTTACTCGGTGATCCTGATGGACGAGGTCGAAAAGGCGCATCCGGATGTGTTCAACATCCTGCTGCAGGTGCTTGAGGATGGTCGCCTGACCGACAGCCATGGCCGTACGGTGGACTTCCGCAATACCGTGATCGTGATGACCTCCAACCTTGGCTCGATGCAGATCCAGGAACTGGTCGGTGATCGTGAGGCGCAACGTGCAGCCGTCATGGACGCGCTGACGTCGCACTTCCGGCCGGAATTCATCAACCGGGTAGACGAAGTGGTGATCTTCGAGCCGCTTGCGCGAGATCAGATCGCGGGCATCACCGAGATCCAGCTGGGCCGTCTGCGTAGCCGTCTGGCCGAGCGCGAGCTGAAGCTGGAGCTGAGTCCGGAAGCGATGGACAAGCTGATTGCTGTCGGTTACGACCCAGTGTATGGCGCGCGGCCGTTGAAACGTGCCATTCAGCGCTGGATCGAAAACCCGCTGGCGCAGTTGATCCTGTCGGGGCATTTCCTGCCCGGCGCGACGGCGACAGGCGCTGTCGTGAACGACGAAATCGTTTTCAACTGAGTCTCGGCGTCAATGAAACAGGGAAGGCCTCGCATTGCGAGGCCTTTTTTTCGCCAGGCTGTTGAACTCAAAGGAAAAGGCTTGTAAAGTGCGCCCCGCAGTCAGTCACCGGCAGCGTTTCAGCTTACTGAGCTGGAAACTGAAATAAGTTGCAAATCATTAACTTGAAAGCAATTTAGGGGGTTGACAGAGGTGTTCTAGGTTGTAGAATAGCGCGCCTCAGACACACGAACGCAGCGATGCGAACAGTGTCGAGAAGCTTCAGGTTTCAACGTTGTAAATTGAAATATGTAGTTCCGTGATAGCTCAGTCGGTAGAGCAAATGACTGTTAATCATTGGGTCCCAGGTTCGAGTCCTGGTCACGGAGCCAATTTCAAATCGGGGTATAGCGCAGTCCGGTAGCGCGCCTGCTTTGGGAGCAGGATGTCAGGAGTTCGAATCCCCTTACCCCGACCATATTTGGGTCGTTAGCTCAGTTGGTAGAGCAGTTGGCTTTTAACCAATTGGTCGTAGGTTCGAATCCCACACGACCCACCATTTTTGAAACCAGTTAGCGCTGGGATCGAATCTTAAGATCAGAGGCCAAAAGCGCTGATCGAAGAAGGCGATCTTTGAAAGGTCGCCTTTTTTTTACCGGGGTATAGCGCAGTCCGGTAGCGCGCCTGCTTTGGGAGCAGGATGTCAGGAGTTCGAATCCCCTTACCCCGACCATACTAAAAATCCTCGTATCGAAAGATACGGGGATTTTTTTTGTCTCTCGAAAGCCGAATCCCTTCAGGCGCAGGTCGCGCGTGAAGTGGTCGCAACCTGATGAACATCCGCAATCTTTCGGTACGATCCGCTGCAGGCGCAGATCAGCGCATCGAGTCATGAATTGTTGCAACTGGCCAATGCCCTGCAGGGCATGGTGCGGCGCTTTCCACTGTAATCGAAGGCCAATGAAAAGCCCCGCTCGATGCGGGGCTTGGAACGATCAATGTGGGAGCAAGCCAGCTCCCACACGTTTTGGTTTCAGTGCAGTTTCAGACGCGGTTCGGTGCCGCGGCCGATCTTGCTGCCGAGCATCAGCATCGCCGTGCGGAACGGTCCATACAGCGCCACTTGGTGCATGCGGTACAGCGACACGTAAAACATCCGTGCCAGCCAGCCTTCGAGCATCACACTGCCGGTAAGGTTGCCCATCAGGTTGCCCACCGCGGAAAAACGCGAAAGCGAGATCAGTGAGCCGTAGTCGGTGTATTTGTACTCCGGCAGGGTCTTGCCTTCGATTCGCAGCTTCAGCGATTTGGCCAGCAGGGAAGCCTGTTGATGCGCCGCCTGAGCGCGCGGAGGCACGTTGCGATCGGTGCCCGGTTGCGGGCAGGCCGCGCAGTCCCCGAAGGCAAAGATATTTTCGTCGCGAGTGGTTTGCAGGGTAGGCAGCACTTGCAGCTGGTTGATGCGGTTGGTTTCCAGTCCATCGATGTCCTTGAGGAAACCTGGCGCCCGAATGCCCGCCGCCCACACTTTCAGGCTGGCCTTGATCTCGTTGCCATCGGCAGTGATCAGGCTATCGGCCGTCACTTCGCTCACCGAGGCGTTGGTCATCACGTTGACCCCGAGTTTCTCCAGGGTCTTGTGCACCGGGCCGCTGATGCGCTCCGGCAAGGCAGGCAGCACCCGTGGACCGGCTTCGATCAGGGTGATGTGCATGTTTTCCGGTTTGATCCGGTCCAGGCCATAGGCCGCCAGCTCATGGGCGGCGTTGTGCAGCTCCGCGGCCAGCTCGACGCCTGTGGCACCGGCGCCGACAATCGCCACGCTGATCTGCTCGACCACATCGGTCTGCCCGGCATGGGCGCGCAAATAGTGGTTGAGCAGTTGTTGATGAAAGCGCTCGGCCTGTTTGCGGGTGTCCAGGAACAGGCAATGCTGCGCTGCGCCCTGGGTGCCGAAATCATTGGTGGTGCTGCCGACTGCGATTACCAATGAGTCATAGGCTACTTCGCGAGCGGGCACCAGTTCGACGCCGTTTTCATCGTATGTCGCGGCCAGCTGAATTTTTTTCTGTGCGCGGTCGAGCCCGCTCATGCGCCCCAACTGGAACTCGAAGTGGTTCCATTTCGCTTGGGCGACGTAGTTGAGTTCGTCTTCGGAAGAGTTCAGCGAACCGGCGGCCACTTCGTGCAGCAGGGGTTTCCAGATGTGTGTCAGGTTCGCGTCGACCAGCATGACACTGGCCGTTCCACGCTTGCCCAGAGTCTTACCCAGACGGGTAGCCAACTCCAGGCCGCCGGCGCCGCCGCCGACAATGACAATACGATGGGACATGAGGATAACTCGCAAGGCTAAAGGAAATCGGTGTGGCTACCTTCGCGAGCGCGATGCGGCTCATAGCGTCAGGTAACTGATAAATCGGCTCAACAGGCCAAGACCAATGGTCACTGCCAGCACCAGCACCAGGAGCATCCACGGCCTGAAAGGCCTGCGCTCGACACGGTGTTGGGACAGTTGCAGATATTCTTCGACATGCTTTTGGTCTTCGGGGTTCAGGCGGCTGGTCATATTTGCCTCGTCAGGTAGACGTTGCTGGATGTGCGCAAGCTACAGCGGTTTTTAACCGGGGTTGAATGCAGCATAGCCGCTGTCAGGAACCGGCTCGACGCGAACGCCATCGCCCAAGCGAATGATGCCGCTTTGTAGCACCCGGGCGGTGATTCCGCCATGCCCGCGCACGGCCTGGAAAGTACCGGGGCCCAGGTTGTTTTGCAGGCGCGCGCACGGCTGACACCAGCCCGTGGTTTCGAATATTGCCTGACCGATGCGAAAGCGCCGCCCCTTGAGGCTAAACAAATTGATTCCACTTATAACGAGATTGCGTCGCAGGTCTTCAGGCCTGATCGGTTGATCCTCTGGTCGCCCCATTAATGCGCTTATGACCGCCAGGTGTTCCCATTGAATCAGCGTCACCTGCCGGGCGTTGCGTATGCCGGGGCGGGCATGGTCGCCGGTCAGCCCTGCTTCCAGCCGCGCTTCGACCGCCTCTAGTTCTAGCATCGGACCACGGGACTCGGGACGCACGCCGATCCAGCGCACGCGGCCCGTTTGCGGAACCTCGGCGATCAATTCCTGCAGAGGCGTCACAGGCTGATGCCCACGTCGAAAACGATGCTGCGCCCCAGGTTGCTGCGCAGAAAGTCAGGCGCATCGGGGTGAGCGAACAGCACACGGGCGAACGTCGGCCCGACCAAAGACAGCGAGCGCCAGCCCTGGCGCAGGTATTCGGTGGGTGGCGGAAAGTGACTGTTGAGGTCCAGCACTTCGCGTTTGAGGCTGGCGAAGGCGATGATGTCGAGCTCGCCCAGATCCATGCCGCGTTCCTTGTAGTTGTGCGCTTTTTTGCGCAGGGTCGGCGCCAGGCGCAAGAGAAATTCGTTGGCCGGGATGCGTTTGGGCTTGGCTTCGCGGCGCACCAGCTGGCTGAGGGAAAACGCACTGCGCCGCCGCTGCAATTCATCGCGCCATTCGTCATTCAAACGGCGGCCTTCATCGAGGACAAAAAACACTTCGAAATTGGCATCGCGAAACAACACGTCCGGGGGCTCACCGGCCGGAGCAAATTCGTCGGCGCGGTAGGGGATGTTCAAGCCTTGCAGCAGGCGCTGGCAAACCCAACGCTCACGCTCCCACTTGCGGGCATTGGACAGGAACGCGTTGGCTTGCTCGGCCGCGATGGTCAGCAAACGTAAATAATCTGAATCATCCATAAGCCCAAGCTTAGCGTCCAAATGCGACAAACAGGTAGCTTTGCATCGGCTGACGGATACAGCTGTCGCGGCATTGCGCACTTGTAGGCGCTGCCGAAGGCTGCGATCTTTTGATTCTGTTCTTTTAACGTCAAAGGATCGTCCGATCGCGGCCCGAGCCTTCGGCAGCTCCTGCGGGGAATTTGCGTTGGCGAGGTGAAGGGTCATGATTGGAGCTGAACTGCTTTCGATGGCAAGCCTGACGCTCGGCTGGCTGATTTATCTGCCGGTGCTGCTTTGGGCAATCGCGCGGGCGCCGTGGGTCGAGTTGTTCAGCGACAGTCGGCGCCAACACCTGCTGTTCGGCACGGTGTTCGCTCTGTTTCTGCTGTGGCTGGTGCGCAGGGATTTCGACACCGGGGTGTCTTATCACTTCATTGGCATGACGGCGGTGACGTTGCTGCTCGACTGGCCATTGGCAATTGTCGGTGGCCTCGTCGCGCAAGTGGGGCTGACCCTGCTCGGGCGTCAGGATCTCGCGGCGCTCGGCGTCAACGGCGCCTTGTTTATTCTGTTGCCGGTGCTGATTACCGAATGCGTGGCGATCCTCGTCGAGCGCGCCCAGCCTCGTAATCCATTCGTCTATATCTTCTGTTCCGGTTTTCTTGCTGCCGCATTGTCAGCGCTGATGTGCCTGACGCTGAGCCTCACGTTGCTTTGGTACGACGGTCTCTTCGCCATGCCCGAATGGCTGGAGGACTTCGTCGGCTACCTGTGGCTCATCCTCTTCCCCGAGGCGTTTATCAACGGCATGGTCGTCAGCGCGCTGGTGGTGTTCAGCCCGGAGTGGCTGGAGACTTTCAACCGCACCCGCTACCTATCGGCGCCGTGGAAGGACGACGATCCGAAGTCCTGATCCCTATCAAAGCGGCGTTCGCCGCGTAATTTCATGCTCAGGACTACGGCTTTATGAGGCCCTGACGGATCAGTGGCGCGGATCGAAATCGCCGGAAAACAGTTCGTCTTCGGCATCCGGGGCGACCGGAATCTTGTGTTCTTCCGACGCCCAGGCGCCGAGGTCAATCAGCTTGCAGCGGTGGGAACAGAACGGACGAAATTCGTTTTGCGGGGTGAACTCGACGGGTGCGCCGCAGGTTGGGCATTCAACGGTTGGAATCTGGCTCATGCTTGGCCTCCGGATAATGTCAGGTAAAAGTGGTGCAGACGCTCGACTTCGCTCTGCAACCAGGCGAGGTCGCGATCATTGACGATCACGTCATCGGCACGGCTCACGCGGTCTTCACGGCTCGATTGCGCCTTGAGGATCGCCTCGACCTGCTGTTCGCTGGTCTGGTCACGCTGCAAGGTGCGTTCGATCTGCAATTGCTGTGGCGCATCGATCACAAGGATGCGCTGAGTCATCGCGTATTGCCCCGACTCGATCAACAACGGCGAAACCAGAATCGCGTAAGGCGATTTTGCCTGCGCCAGATGATGGACGATTTCTTCGCCGATCAACGGGTGCAGCAGGGCTTCGAGCCAACGACGCTGTTCGGGTTCTTCGAAAATCAGCTTTCGCAGGGCGGCGCGATCCAGGGTGCCATCGGCCTGCAACACCGTGGGGCCGAAATGTGCGGCGATTTTTGCCAGCGCCGGACGCCCCGGCTCGACTACCCAGCGTGCAGCATGATCGGCGTCCACCACATGCACACCGAGGTCGATAAAGTGCTGCGCCGCCGCGCTTTTCCCGCTGCCGATGCCGCCGGTCAGGCCGAGAATCCAGGGTTTTTCCACAGGGGTATTCATTTCAAACCGACAGACTGCCAATAGAAGTCGGTCATTTGACCACCCCAGAGCAAGGCAATCCAGCCGGCAATCGCCAGAAAGGGCCCGAAGGGGATCGGCGTCGAGGTTTCCTGGCCGCGCAGGCGCAGCATGACGACGCCCAGAATCGCCCCGACCAGTGATGACAACAGAATCGTCAGCGGCAGAATCTGCCACCCGCCCCAGGCCCCTAGCAGCGCCAGCAGCTTGAAATCGCCATGGCCGATGCCATCCTTGCCGGTGAGCAGCTTGAACAGCCAGAACACCGACCACAGCGCCAGGTATCCCGCCACCGCCCCCCACAGTGCATCATGCAGCGGCGCGAATACGCCGAAACTGTTGACGATCAGCCCCAGCCACAACAACGGCAGCACCAACACATCGGGCAGCAGTTGGTGTTCGCTGTCGATCAGACTCATCGCCAGCAACCCCCAGGTGAGGACGATCAGCAACCCCGCCGGCCAGCCGAATCCGAAGTGCCAGGCGATGAACGCCGAGAGCAGGCCGCAGGCCAGTTCGGTCAACGGGTATCGCTTGCTGATCGGCGCAGAACAGGCTGAACAGCGCCCGCGTAACCACAGATAGCTGAGCAGCGGAATGTTTTCCCACGGGCGAATCCGGTGCGCGCAATGAGGGCACTGCGAATGCGGCAGCATCAGGTTATAAACAGGCGCTGGCATTTCAACGGGCATGCCGAGGACGTCATGGGCCTGCTGACGCCAATCGCGCTCGAGCATTTTCGGCAGCCGCCACACGAGCACATTGAGGAAGCTGCCAACGACCAGGCCAAGCAGCAGCGCAGTGAGGACAAACGCCAGTGGGTACACGGCAAACATTTCGTCGACAGGCATATCAGATCGCTGAGCCGAGCTGGAAGATCGGCAGGTACATGGCCACCACCAGTCCGCCGACGATGACCCCCAGCACCACCATGATAAAGGGCTCCATCAGGCTGGTGAGGTTGTCGACCATGTTATCGACTTCGGCTTCGTAAAAACCGGCAACCTTGTCGAGCATGTCGTCCAGTGCGCCGGACTCCTCACCGATTGCAGTCATTTGCACCGCCATGTTGGGAAATACGCCGGTGCTGCGCATCGAGAAATTCAGCTGCATGCCAGTGGAGACGTCCTGACGAACCCGCAGCACCGCGCGCTTGAACACCACGTTGCCAGTAGCGCCGGCGACCGAATCGAGCGCTTCGACCAAAGGCACACCGGCGGCAAACGTCGTGGACAACGTGCGGGCAAAACGCGCGACCGCTGACTTGTACATCAACGTCCCCACCAGCGGCAGTTTCAGCAGCCAGGTATCCCGGCGGTCGCGCAAGGCCTGGGACTTCTTCAGGGCGTGGCGGGTCCCGAAAAACGCCGCCACCATTGCGAACAGAATCGCCCACCACCATTGCTGCATGAACTCCGACAAACTGATGATCATCAGCGTGAAACCCGGCAATTCAGCGCCGAATCCGGAAAAAACCGACTGGAATTGCGGCACCACTTTGACCAGCAGAATGCCGGTCACCACCGCCGCGACCAGCACCACGGCGGTGGGATACGTCATGGCTTTCTTGATCTTGGCTTTGAGCGCTTCACTTTTTTCCTTATAGGTTGCGACCCGCTCAAGCAAGGTATCGAGGGCACCGGACTGCTCCCCGGCATCGACCAGATTGCAATACAACTCGTCGAAATATTGCGGCTTCTTGCGCAGCGACGTGGCGAAGCTGTTTCCCGAGGCGACTTCCTGTTTTACCTCATCGACCAGTTTGCGCATGGCCGGGTTTTCAAAGCCTTCGCCAATGATGTCGAAGGACTGCAACAACGGCACACCGGCCTTCATCATGGTTGCCATTTGCCGGGTGAACAGGGCGATGTCCTGAGCTTTGATGCGTTTGCCAAAACTCAGCAAGGCTCCGGATTTCTTGCGCACCTTGCCGGGGTTGATGCCCTGTTTGCGTAACTGGGCCTTGATCAGCGCGGGGCTTTGCCCACTCAATTCGCCGGTGACCTTGCTGCCTTTTCTGTCCGTGCCCTCCCAGGCGTAGACGCTGACTTTCGCTGCCTTGACCGCCATGTTCAATCCTTGGTGACCCGGTTGATCTCTTCAAGGCTGGTGACGCCTTGCATGGCTTTGTGCAGCCCCGACGTGCGCAGGTCAGCGAAGCCGTCGCGACGCATCTGGCTGTCGATTTCCAGCGAATTGCCTTCGGCCATGATCAGCCGTTGCAGGTCCGGTGTGTTCTTCACCACTTCATAAATCCCCACGCGTCCTTTGTAGCCGCCGTTGCAGTGATCGCAACCGACCGGCTCGTAGATCGTGAAACTGCCGATACGTTCCTCGGGCAGGCCTTCCTTGAGCAAGGTTTCGCGAGGAATCTCCAGCGGCCGCTTGCAATGAATACACAGCTTGCGCGCCAGGCGCTGGGCAATGATCAGACTGACCGAGGTGGCGATGTTGAAGCCGGGAATGCCCATGTTGTGCAGGCGCGTCAGCGTTTCCGCCGCGCTGTTGGTGTGCAGGGTCGACAGCACCAGGTGACCGGTCTGCGCAGCCTTGATCGCGATCTCGGCGGTTTCCAGGTCACGGATTTCGCCGACCATGATCACGTCCGGGTCCTGACGCAGAAACGAGCGCAGCGCCTGCGCAAAATCCAGCCCTTGCCGGGGATTGACGTTGACCTGGTTGATGCCTTCCATGTTGATTTCAACCGGGTCTTCGGCGGTAGAAATGTTGATGTCGACGGTGTTGAGGATGTTCAGGCCGGTATAAAGCGACACGGTTTTACCCGAGCCGGTGGGGCCGGTGACCAGAATCATGCCCTGAGGCTGTTTGAGCGCGGCCAGATACAAGGCTTTTTGCTCAGGCTCGTAACCCAGCGCGTCGATGCCCATCTGCGCACTGGACGGGTCAAGAATCCGGATCACTACTTTTTCGCCCCACAGGGTCGGCAGGGTGTTGACCCGGAAATCGATGGATTTGCTTTTCGACAGGCGCATCTTGATTCGCCCGTCCTGCGGTTTGCGCCGTTCCGAAATATCCAGGCTGGCCATGACCTTCAAGCGCGCGGCGATGCGCCCGGCCAGCTGGATCGGCGGCTTGGCCACTTCGCGCAGCATGCCGTCGGTACGCATGCGCACGCGGTAGTTTTTCTCGTAGGGTTCGAAATGCAGGTCGGAAGAGCCGCTCTTGATCGCGTCCAGCAACATCTTGTGCACGAAGCGCACGACCGGCGCGTCGTCGGCGTCGAGGCCGCCGATCACGTCCTGCTTGCTGTCGTCGATGGATTCGACGTCGAGCCCGTCAAGATCGACATCGGCCATTTCCTCGAGGCCGGTGGTGTGGGTATCGAAGAATTTGTCGATGGCGTCGCTGAGTTTGTCGTCCTCCACCAGAATCGCTTCGGTGCTCAGGCCGGTGCTGAATTGGATATCGCTGATCGCCTGTTGATTGCTCGGGTCTGAAATGCCCACGAACAGTTTGTTGCCGCGCCGCCACAGGGGCAGGGCGCAATGCTGACGCACGAGTTTTTCGCTGACCAGGCCCCTGGGCTGGGTTTCCTTGTCGAGGCAGTTCAGATCGATAAGGGCCATGCCGAAATGTTCCGAGGCGATCTCGGCAATCTGCCGGCTGTTGACCAGTTTGTTGTGCACCAGATAGTTCACCAGCGAGACGCGGTTGCGCTGGGCCTGCGTCCAGGATTGCCGGGCGCTTGTTTCCGTAAGCAACTCGGCCTGGACCAATTGCTTGGCCAGACCGCTCAGAGCGATGTCATTCATGGGAATTCCGCACACTTGCTGTTCATGACTTATAGCCTAGTCAAGTGACAGCGCCAAACACGGCCGGTGCAGGTGACAAAAAGCGTCAGATAGTGCGGTTGCAGGTTGTAGGAAATCGCGTTGTTGTCTGCTGGCGCCCGGCAAGCAGGGGCTGAAAGCCGTTGGCATGGCCTGTGCTGGGCCTTGATCAGATCATGAGATTTCCACTCATGCATGGAGCGAGTCTATGAAAAAACAACAAGGTTTTACGCTGATCGAACTGCTGATCGTGGTGGCGATCATCGGCATTCTGGCGACTATTGCCCTGCCCCAGTATTCGAAATATCAGGCGCGGTCGAAGGTGACGGCGGGGCTGGCGGAGCTCAGTGCGCTCAAGGTGCCGTTTGAAGACACGATCAATCAGGGGACCGCACCGACTCTGGCCAATGTGGCTAACGGTACGACAGCCACTTCCAACTGTACGTTGGCAGTTACAGGTACAGCGGCGACTGGCGAGGGCACCATCACATGCACTTTGCTCAACGCCCCGGGACCTGTATTGGGCAAAACCATTACGCTCTCTCGTTCCGGTGCCGCCACCGGTAATACATCGGGCACCTGGACTTGCGCAACGACCGTCAATGCGGATTATTCCCCTCGAGGCTGCACTGCGAGCGGCGCGTAAACCAGCCATTGCATTGGAATGCCCCGCACTGCGGGGCATTTTCGTATCTCTGCCGCTTCACAAAAGCTCTAATAATTTCAGCAGCTTATGAACTTTCCAAAAAACCGCAACTTGCATGTGATTCTCGCTCGAGTCATGCATTTTGCACGAAAATGAAAATTGCCTGAATTCATAACCTATTGATTTGAATCGATTTTATCGAGTACAAAAAGTTGGCACAGCGTTCGCACTATCCTCGGTAACCCTGCTGACAAGCGTTACAGCAGACTTCAAGTAAAAACAGGAGTTACTCGTATGAAGAAGTTCGCTATCACTGCCGCTGCTACCGCTCTGACCCTGACCATGGCTGGCGGTGCATTCGCCCAGTCCGCTCAGGCAACCCAGTCTCCGATGGTTCTGGCTGCCGGTGAAGTTACCCAAGCGAAAGAAGCTACTTCCGACACCTGGATCACCACCAAGGTCAAAGCTGACCTGGTTACCGAAAAAGGCATTCCTGGCACCGACATCAAGGTTGAAACCAACAAAGGTGTTGTTTCCCTGTCGTCCACCACTGCGGTGACCGAATCGCAAAAAGATACAGCGGTTGCCATTGCCAAGAAAATCAAAGGCGTCAAAGCAGTCTCTGCTGACGGCCTGAAAGCCGAGTAAGACAAGACTTCTCGCCTGGACCGGGAGAAGGTGCGACAGACGGGCCGAGCCATACGTCTGCCGCAACTTTAGAGTTCATGCGAACGGTCACACGGATGTGACCATTACAGGCCCCGGCACTTGTGTCGGGGCCTGTTCTATTTCGTAAAAGAAAAGATCGTCCGATCTTTTCAGTTACCGCGCTACCCGTGGGACCGACCGGATACCAATGTGGGAGCGAGCCTGCTCGCGAATGCGTAGTGTCGGCAAATTCGTCCGCAGACAGACCGTATTCGCGAGCAGGCTCGCTCCCACAGGGTAAATTCCGTTTGGCTTAATTACCGCGTTTGCTGGTGATCTGCCGCAGGCGATTGCCTTCAAAGCGCAGGTATTGGTACATGCCGTTGTTCGGGCCGTAGGTCCATTCTTCGACCTGAAACTCTTCGCGGCGATTGGCGCTGCGCTTGTAGCCGAGCAGGTCCCGGCTGGCCGGCTCGCCACATTTTTGCAGCACCTCGCTTGCGCGGTCGCCGAGGCTGATCAACTGGCTGCCGCAGCGCAAGGTGTCCGAGGCCGACGCGTGGCCAGCGGCGCACGCCAGTGCGAGCACGGCCAGCCAGTTACGCAGGGTCATTCGGCATCCAGGTGCATTTGCGTCACCACGCGGCCATCGCTCTCGGCCTCGCCAAGGTTGGCGTCGATGAAGTACACCCGGTCGTCCTCCAGCTTGCCCTTGTCGACCAGGTAATCCTTGATGGTGCTGGCGCGATCCTGACCCAACTGACGCAACAGCACATCGCTGCCACTCCAGAAACCGATCACGCCTTCGCGCATTTTCGCCGTGCGTTCTTCCTTGCCCAGGTCTTTCCATTGTGCCGGTGGCTGGGTTTTCAGACGGGTGCGGTAAATGCCTTCGAGCAGCGCGCCTTTCTCGCCTTCGGGCACCTGCAGCAAAGAGGCCTGCGCAGGGACTTTGTCGCCACGGCGCTGGAGCATTTTGTAGTAGTTGTATTGGTATTCGCGCTCCAGACGTTGCTCGGCGAGCAAAGGCCCATCGCTGCTTTTCGCGGCAGTGCCTTCGATTTCCAGGCGCAAGGCCGGACGTTCCTTGAGCGCTTGCGACAGTTTTACCAGCGCCGCTTCGGCGTCCTTGCTCAACTCGCTGGAGCCCGGCGCGAAAGACACGGTACCGAGGTCTTCGGAGCCGCCGCCGCTGACCAGCCCGCCAATCATCTTGAACGGCGCGGCGGCCGCTTTGACGATCAGATTGCGCAGGGTCTGCCAGACAATCGGCATCACGCTGAACTGCGGGTTGTTCAGGTCACCGGTCACTGGCAATTCGATAGAGATCTTGCCATCGACATCCTTGAGCAAGGCGATCGCCAGTTTCAACGGCAGGCTCACCGCATCGGGACTGTCGACTTTTTCGCCCAGTTGCAGTTGCTCGACGACCACTTTGTTCTCGGCTTTCAGTTGCCCTTTGGTGATCAGGTAATGCAGATCAAGGTTAAGCCGGCCTTTGCGGATGCGGTAACCGGCGAACTTGCCCGAGTAGGGCGTAAGGGTTGTCAGCTCGACCCGTTTGAAGCTGGTGGCGATGTCGAGACTGGCCATCGGATCGAACGGGTTGACGGCACCTTTGATGGTCACCGGCGCATAACGGTCGACCTTGCCTTTGATGTCGACGCTGGCCGGTTTCGCCTGCCGGCTGTCGATGGTGCCGATCTGGCCGTTGAGCTGTTGCACGGCGGTGGCAAAGTTCGGTGTCAGGCTGAAGTCGGCGAAGTTGGCGGAACCGTCATTGATCGCGATGGCACCGATGTGAATACCCAGCGGCTTTTCCTTGCCGGCCGGTTTGGCGCCGGCGGTTTTTGCGCTGTTGTCCGCGGGTTGCGGGATGAGCAGGTCATCGACGTTGGTGGTGCGGTCATCGTTGATCATGAAACGCACGTACGGCTGGAACAGGTTCACCTTGGCGATCGACAGGCTGTCGCCATGTTGATAGTTCAGACCCTCGACCACCACTTGCTGCCATTTTAGGAAGTCGCGCGTCTTGAGCGTGTCGAGCGTGTGCAGTTGATCGATCTGCGCGCGGCCGGTCACGCTGAGCGCGAGAGGTTCGGTGCTTTTGAGGTTGACCTTGAGATCACTGCCCAGCATGCCGCTGCGCAGTTCCAGACGAATGAAGGGATTGATGTAGGACTGCGCGACACGCAAGTCGATGTCCTGGGTTTTTACATTGAGCTGCGCATTGACCGGGGCCAGATTGACGGTGCCGTCCGCACTGATCTTGCCTTGCTTGCCCAATCCGCTGTCGAGCTTGAGCTTGAAAGGCGAGCCGTTGAGGCTGTCGAAATCCTGCAGATCGACGTTCAGCGGGGTGATGTCCAGCGCCACCGCCGGTTGAGCTGAACGGTCGGCGAGGTGCACGGTGTAGTTGCGCAACTGCACGTCTTTGATCAGCACTTGCCATGGCTTGCCGGGTGAAGTCGGCTCAGCTTTCGGCGAGTCGGCGGCGGCAGGGGCATCGGCCGGTTCTGCGGCAGCTTTGGCGGCCGCTTTAGACGGTTGGCTAGCGAAGAGTTTCTGCCAGTCCAGTTGACCGTCGGCTTCCAGTGCCGCCCATGTCTCCAGTTTGCTGCTGCGGATCTTGCCGACCACCACCTGCTGCCTAGCCAGATCAACAGAGGTTTCGCTGACGTCCAGGCGCTCGAGTTTCGCCAGCGGGCGTCCGTCTGGTGCCTTGATGGCGAACGGCGCGATGCTCACTGCCACGTCGTTCAACAGCAGTTCGGTTTCTTTCGACAGGTTGAGTTTGTACTTTGTACTGAGGCTGATCACGCCGTTTTCCAGCACCAGCGGCACAGCGTCCCGCACGTAAGGCCAGAAGGATTTCATCTGGCCATCGGTGACTTTCAAGGTGCCCTCGGAGGTGAACGGGATGAGGCTGAAGTTGCCGGTCCAGTCGATTCGCCCGCCAGCAGGGCCGATCGCGACGAGGGTCATGTCGGCGCTGTCTTCGGGCAGGGTGCTGAGGTTTTTCAGTTCGAAGCTGAGATCGTCGTACAGGAATTCGATGGGCTCGCTGGGGCGTACGTCCTCGAAATGCACGACGCCGCCGGCCAGTTTGATGTTGTCGATGCGCAGCGGAAATGGCTTGGCGTCGGGATCGGCGGGCGTTGGCTCGCTGGGCGGGATGTTGAACAGGCCCAGCAGGCTAAGCTTGCCGTCCTTGGCGAAGAGGATTTCGCTCTTGGGTTTGTCCAGCTCGATGTCGGACAGGTGCAGCGCTTTGGTCCACAGGCTGTCGAGTTGCAGGTTGGCGTACAGGCGATCGAAGGCGACCTGTTCCTTGCCCGGCTCGCCGATGACCAGACCCCACAGGGTGACTTCAAGGCTGAACGGGTTCAGTTCGATGCGCTGCAGGTGCGCCGGCACCGTCGCGTAGTTGGCCAGTTGCTGGTTGGCCACGCGCAAGGCAATGCCCGGCAGGATCAGAAACCCCAGCAGGCTGTACAGGGCCAGGGCAGTCAACAGGGCGCCAATCGCGCGAATCAATCCTTTGGGCATGTGCGGCTTCATCTGTCTGAATCGGAGTGCCTTGGAGTATGGCACGCGATTCTGGTTCCGAAGTGCTTGATGTGGGACAGGATTGTTCAGTTTTATCTGCAGGAGCAAATACCCAGTGTGGGAGCGAGCCTGCTCGCGAACTCGGCGGTGCAGTAGACAAAAAGTCGACTCGCCCACCGCTTTCGCGAGCAGGCTCGCTCCCACAGAAAAATATGATCACTCATGCCTGAGGTGTTACAGCTGCAGGATCAGCGTCTTCAGCGGTGGTTGCTGGTCCAGCGACGGGAAGTCGGCGCCCGGGGTCATCACGCTCCACTCGCGCACCGGGCGGCCTGCCTTCTCGGCGCAACGCAGCACCTGTTCGCGCCAGTCGTCCATGCTGACTTTCGCCAGGTTGTTGCAGCAGATCAGCACGCCGTTGTCGGCGGTGGTCAGCAGGGCCGGTTTGAGGAGGCTCTGATAATCACGCAACAGGTCGACAGTGCCGAACGCGCTTTTTGCCCAGGCCGGCGGGTCGAGCAGAACCAGATCGTATTGGCGCTGTTCGAGGCGCTGATAGCTCGGCAGTTTCTGCCCGCGACGCTGGGTGATGGGCAGACCGGCGAGCTGGCGGATCGCCGGGAAATAATCGGACTGGACGAATTCCATTTCCGGCAAGTGCGGGTTGAGCAGGCCGTTTTCGCGCCCTACCGCCAGATTGCCCTCGGCGAAATCAAGATTGCACACCTCACGCGCACCGCCAGCCGCAGCACTGAGGCCAACGCCACAGGTATAGGCGAACAGGTTGAGCACGCTTTTGCCTTTGGCGTGATCCTTGACCCAGCCGCGAGTGTTGCGCAAATCGAGGAACAGCAGCGGATCCTGCCCGGCGTGCCGGCCGCGCACGCGGTAGTTCAGTCCCCATTCATGCCCCACCAGATCCGCCAGTGCGGCGTCGTCGGCTTTGTAGACGCTGTCCTCACGATCGATGCGCGAGTTGCCACGGGAGCGGTCGTTGTAGACCAGCAGGGTGTCGAAGCCCAGCGTCTGGTTGGCCATCGCATGCAACTGCAGCAGATCATCCCGCTCCAGCGTTTGGTGAAAACTCTGCACCAGCAGTTGCGGGCCGTAGCGGTCGATCGTCAAGCCGCCGGCGCCTTCCTGGCTGCCATGGAACAAGCGATAACAGTCGGTGCCCTGGCTGTGCAGTGCAGCGAGCAAATCCTGGCGTTGGTCGAGAGCGGCGCGCAGCGCCTGGTTCAAGAAAGACATGCGGCGCCTTGCTGAGGGGTATTGGGGCGCGGAAGTTTAACAGTTTGACGGAGGATCGCGTGATGGGCCTTCGCGAGCAGGCTCGCTCCCACAGTGACAATGCGCTCACTCTGGATGCGAGCCTGTTCGCGAGGCTATTGATTCAAACGCTTGTCAACGAGGTCCTGCACCACACTCGGGTCGGCCAGGGTCGAAGTATCACCGAGGCTGTCGAGTTCGTTGCAGGCGATCTTGCGCAAGATCCGCCGCATGATCTTGCCTGAACGGGTTTTTGGCAGGGCGGGGGCCCACTGGATCAGGTCCGGTTTGGCGAAACTGCCGATCTCCTTGCTGACATGGGCCAGCAAGTCCTTCTTCAACTCCTCATTGGCGTCGGTGCCGTTCATCGGCGTGACGAACGCGTAGATTCCCTGGCCTTTGACGTCGTGGGGGTAGCCGACCACCGCAGCTTCGGCAATGCTGTCATGCAGCACCAGCGCGCTTTCCACTTCGGCGGTGCCGATGCGATGACCGGAAACGTTGATCACATCGTCGATGCGTCCGGTAATCCAGTAATCGCCGTCCTCGTCGCGGCGGGCGCCGTCGCCGGTAAAGTAATAGCCGGGGTAAGGCTTGAAATAGGTGTCGATCATTCGCTGCGGGTCGCCGTAGACACTGCGGATCTGGCCCGGCCAGCTCGATTTGATCGCCAATACGCCGCTGCCGGCGCCTTTGATTTCCTTGCCGACTTCGTCGAGCAGCACTGGCTGCACGCCGAACATTGGTTGCGTGGCGCAGCCGGGTTTGATGCGTTGCGCACTGACCAGCGGGCTGAGCATGATGCCGCCGGTTTCGGTCTGCCACCAGGTATCGACGATCGGGCAGCGCTGATCGCCCACGACGTTGAAATACCACTCCCACGCTTCCGGGTTGATTGGCTCACCGACGCTGCCGAGTAGTCTGAGGCTTTCGCGCGACGTTCCCTCCAACGGTTTGGCGCCTTCGCGCATCAGGGCGCGCAGGGCGGTCGGCGCGGTATAGAAAATGTTGACCTTGTGCTTGTCGATCACCTGCCAGAACCGCGAACTGCTCGGATAGCTCGGCACACCCTCGAACATCAGCGTGGTCGCTCCGTTGGCCAGCGGGCCATAGACGATGTAACTGTGACCGGTAACCCATCCAACGTCGGCGGTGCACCAGAACACTTCGCCGTCGCGGTAGTCGAGC
Source organism: Pseudomonas khorasanensis (assembly GCF_014268505.2). Taxonomy (GTDB): domain Bacteria; phylum Pseudomonadota; class Gammaproteobacteria; order Pseudomonadales; family Pseudomonadaceae; genus Aquipseudomonas; species Aquipseudomonas khorasanensis. Next base: position 34,463 of record NZ_JABWQP020000005.1, on the reverse strand, counting down.
ACGTATTTAAAGGTCATCGCCGCTTGCAGCAAATAACCGCCGGTGGTGTGCAGCACGCCTTTGGGTTTGCCGGTGCTGCCAGAGGTGTAGAGGATGAACAGCGGATCTTCGGCGTCCATGGGCTCTGGCGGGCAATCGTCGCTGACATCGCGCACCGCCTGGTGATACCAGAGGTCACGGCCCTCAACCCAATCGACTTTGCCTTGGGTGCGTTCAACCACCACTACAGTGCTGACGTCGGGGCAGCTCAGCAGGGCTTTATCGACATTGTTTTTCAGCGCCACAAACCGGCCGCCGCGCACGCCTTCATCGGCGGTGATCACGGTACGGCAGTCAGCATCGAGAATGCGGTCGCGCAGTGAGTCCGGTGAAAATCCGCCAAACACGACGGAATGAATTGCGCCGATCCGCGCGCAGGCAAGCATGGCGTACGCGGCCTCGGGAATCATCGGCATGTAAATGCACACACGGTCGCCTTTCTTCACGCCACGGTTTTTCAGCACATTGGCCAGGCGGCAGACATGGTGGTGGAGTTTTTTGTAGGTGATCTGTGCCGATTCGGCCGGGTCGTCGCCTTCCCAGAGCAGGGCCGTCTGGTCGCCGCGTTGTTCGAGGTGACGATCGATACAGTTGTAACTGACGTTGAGCTTGCCACCGGCAAACCAGGCGGCTTCGCCGGTTTTCAGGTCATAGCGCTGAACGGTCTGCCACGGGGTGCTCCAGTCGAGAAAGCGCGTGGCCTGCTCGCCCCAGAAGGCGCTGGGGTGTTCAATGGATTCGCGGTAGAGGCGCCGATAATCATCCTGACTCAATTGAGCAGCCCGGCGGACGGCATCGGCTTTGGGGAACGTGCTGATATCGAACATGACGGTTCCTTATTCTTGTGGTGCGACAGGAATAAAGATGCGCCGAGCGGTGCAGAGGTTCAAGTCATGCGCCAAAACAACTGTGGGAGCGAGCTTGCTCGCGAAGGCGCCTTGCCAGCCACCAATGATGTCGACTGACCGATCGCATTCGCGAGCAAGCTCGCTCCCACAGGGAAAAGCGTTAACCCGAAGGCCGCTCTTTAGCCGCGGTGACGACCGCGGAAGTAGTTGATCAGGCCCTGAGTGGACGCGTCGTCAGCGGTGGTTTCATCGCTGCCGACCAGGCGGTTGTAGACACCTTTGCCCAATTCCTTGCCCAGCTCCACGCCCCATTGGTCGAAGGCGTTGATGCCCCAGACCACGCTTTGCACGAACACTTTGTGTTCATACATGGCGACCAGCGCGCCAAGACGACGCGGGCTGATGCGTTCAACCACCAAGGTATTGCTCGGACGGTTGCCCGGGATCACCTTGTGCGGCGCGAGTTTGCGCACGTCTTCTTCGCTCATGCCTTTGTCGCGCAGCTCGACTTCAGCTTCCGGCAAGGTTTTGCCGAGCATCAGCGCCTGGCTCTGCGACAGGCAGTTGGCGTACAGCCACTGGTGGTGGTCGGACACCGGGTTGAAGCTGACGATCGGCACGATGAAGTCGGCCGGGATCAGTTGGGTGCCCTGGTGCAGCAACTGGTGGTAAGCGTGTTGACCGTTGCAGCCGACGCCGCCCCAGATCACCGGACCGGTCTCGGTCGACACGCTGGTGCCGTCCTGACGCACGCTCTTGCCGTTGGATTCCATGTCCAGCTGTTGCAAGTGCTTGGTGATGTTGCGCAGGTAGTGGTCGTACGGCAGGATCGCGTGGCTTTGCGCGCCCCAGAAGTTGCCGTACCAGACGCCGAGCAGTGCGAGCAGCACGGGCATGTTCTGCTCGAACGGCGCGGTCTGGAAATGCTGGTCCATGGTGTAGGCACCGGACAGCAGTTCCTTGAAGTTGGACATGCCGATCGCCAGGGCAATCGGCAAACCGATGGCCGACCACAGCGAGTAACGACCGCCGACCCAGTCCCACATCGGGAAGATGTTTTCTTCGCGGATACCGAACGCCACGGCGGCGGCGTTGTTGCTCGATACGGCGATGAAGTGACGATACAGCTCGGCTTCGGAACCGCCCTGCGCCAGGTACCAGGCACGAGCAGCCTGAGCGTTTTTCAGGGTTTCGAGGGTATTGAACGATTTCGACGAAACGATGAACAACGTGGTTTCAGCACGCAGCTTTTGCGTCAGCTCGTGGAATTCACTGCCGTCGATGTTCGCCAGGTAGTGGCAACGCACGCCTTTCTGGGCGTAGGACAGCAGCGCTTCGGACACCAGTTCAGGGCCGAGGAACGAGCCGCCGATGCCGATGTTGACCACGTCGGTGATCGGTTTTTCGGTGTAACCGCGCCACAAGCCATCATGAATGCGGCCGACCAGATCGGTGATCTGGTTCAACACCTTGTGCACTTCCGGCATCACGTTGACGCCGTTGACCGACAGCTTGTCGCCGACCGGACGGCGCAGCGCGGTGTGCAGGGCAGGACGCGCTTCGGACGAGTTGACGATTTCGCCGTCGAACAGCGCCTTGATCGCGCCCTTCAGATCGACTTCATTGGCCAGACCGACCAGAAGGTTGCGGGTCTCGGCATTGATCAGATTCTTCGAATAGTCGAGAAACAGTCCGCAGCTGCTGAGAGTGAACTGATTGAAGCGCTGCGGATCGGCGTTGAAGGCCTCGCGCATGCTGAAATCCTGCATGGCCTGGCGGTGATCTTTCAACGCTTGCCAGGCAGGCAGAGCGGTAACGTCATGAGGGGTGCGGTAGTACGCCATCGCTGCGGTTTTCCTTTTTACTTGAACGGCTTTTTGAACACTGTACAGATGCGGCACGCCGCGCCGGGCGTGGATCAACTGCGTCAACACGATTTCTGGACACAGGGCGGATACAGTAAACCTCGCGCTGCGTTCTGTCTTGACTTTGTCTGACCAGATCCCTGTACTTTTTTAACATCCGAACAGTAATTTGGCCGACAAACGGAGTGGGGCGACCTCGGCGGGAATCTTTCAGGTGCGCAAAAAACCTGTGGGAGCGAGCCTGCTCGCGAAAAGCGTCGTGTCAGTCGGCCTCACAGTCACTGATAGATCGCATTCGCGAGAAGGCTCGCTCCCACAGGATGATGGCGGGGGCTTCAGGTCGGGTTGTCGAGGTTCAGATGCAGGTTATCGATCAACCGCGTAGTGCCCAGGAACGCTGCCACCAGAATGACCAGGTCGCGATCTTCCGCCGTCGCCGGGCGCAGTGTCAGGCCGTGACGGATTTCCAGGTAATCCGGGCGCAGCCCCGCCGCTTCCAGCTGCTGCAACTGCGCATTGATCAGCGCCGGGTAATCGCGCTCACCTTGCTTGATCGATTCGGCAATGTTGCTCAGGGTGCGATAGACCACGGGTGCCACCGCACGTTGCTCCTCGCTGAGAAAACCATTGCGCGACGACAGCGCCAGGCCGTCCGCCGCACGCACGGTCGGCTCGCCGATGATCTGGATCGGCATGTTCAAGTCGTGCACCAGCGCGCGGATCACCGCCAGTTGCTGGTAATCCTTCTGGCCAAAGATTGCCAGATCCGGCTGAACCATGTTGAACAGTTTGCTGACCACCGTCGCCACGCCTTCGAAGTGCCCCGGACGGCTGGCGCCACACAGGCCTTCGGACAATTGCGGCACGCTGACCCGGGTTTGCCCGGCCATGCCGTCCGGGTACATCTCTTCGACGGTTGGCGCGAACAGCAGATCGCAACCGGCTTCAAGGAGTTTTTCCTGATCGGCCGCGAGCGTGCGCGGGTATTTGTCGAGGTCTTCGCCCGCGCCGAATTGCAGTGGATTGACGAAAATACTGGCGACCACGAAATCCACTCGCTGCGTGGCTTTCGTGATCAGGGCGACGTGGCCGCTGTGCAGGTTGCCCATGGTCGGCACGAAGCCGATGCGCTTGCCTTCACTGCGGGCGCGCGCTACGGCTGCGCGCAATTCGCGTACGGTTTTGACGGTGTTCATGCAGAGAATCCGTGTTCGATGCCGGGGAACGTGGTGGCTTTGACTTCGCTGACGTAAGCCTTCAGCGCGGACTGGATACTGTCCTGGCCGTGCATGAAGTTCTTGACGAATTTCGGGACGCGGCCGGTGATCGACAGACCGAGCATGTCGTGCAGGACCAGGACCTGACCGTCGGTGGCGTTGCCGGCGCCGATACCAATCACCGGAATGCTCACTGCCTGGCTGATTTCGGCTGCCAGTTCGCTTGGCACACATTCCAGCAGCAACATCGCCGCGCCGGCCTGTTCCAGGGAGATCGCATCGGCACGCATCTGTCGCGCCTGGTTCTCGTTGCGGCCCTGTACTTTATAGCCGCCGAGAATGTTCACCGCTTGCGGGGTCAGGCCCATGTGCGCGCAGACCGGCACGCCGCGTTCAGCCAGCAGGCGAATCGATTCGGCCAGCCACAGCGCGCCTTCGACCTTCACCATGTGCGCGCCGGCCTGCATCAGCATGGCGCAGTTGGTCATGGTTTGCTCAAGGGTCGCGTTGGCCATGAACGGCAGGTCGGCGAGGATCAGGGCATCGCTGTTGCCACGTTTGACGCAGGCGGTGTGGTAGGCCATTTCTGCAGTGGTCACTGGCAGGGTGCTGTCGTGACCTTGCAGAACCATGCCGAGAGAGTCTCCCACCAGCAGCACTTCGACACCAGCCTCGTTGCAGGCTTGGGCAAAAGTCGCGTCATAGCAGGTCAGCATGGTGATCTTTTCACCTTTCTGCTTGAGGCTCTGGAGCGTGGTCAGGGTGATGGCTGGCATGTAAAAAATCCTCGTTCAGGCGCTCTGGAAACTACTGCGAGTAACGCGCGTGATTCGTCATCTGCTCAGGCGCACGCTCTTGTGTCGTGCTTATAAGGCCTGGATTGCGCCCGTATATACCGGGTTGTCGGCAGCGGGACGCCTATAGTCGTGATGAGCCAACAGGAAGTCAATTGCGTGTGTTACCGCGTTGTTACGCCGGCGGTGTTACCGGCGTTACTGATGCGATTCAGCGGTGCGGCGGGGCTGATTCGGGGGATTTTTGTCTGACAAAAACAGAATGCCGAACGCTGCACCTGTGTAGGCGCTGCGGAACGCTGCGATCTTTTGATTTGATGTTGGAGATCAAAAGATCGCAGCCTCGTTTTACTCGACAGATCCTACAGAGGGATTGTTGTCAGGGGAGGCGTTCAAGGCCGACGAATGGGCAGGCGGCGAGCAGGGCGGGGAGGGTGCGACCGTCCGCGAGGCGCAGGTCTGGCGGGGCCAGTTCGGCGAGGGGATAGAGCACAAACGCGCGCTCCTGAATCTGGTAGTGAGGAACCTTCAGGCGCGGCTCGTCTATCAGTCGATCGCCGAACAGCAGGATGTCCAGATCCAGCGTACGCGGGCCCCAGCGCTCCAAGCGTTCGCGGCCCTGGTCGTTTTCGATCGCCTGCAGAGCATCGAGCAGTTCAATCGGTGCAAGCGAACTGTCGAGCGCGGCCACTGCGTTGGTGTAACGCGGCTGGCCGGGGAGCAGGGAATCGCTCTGGTAAAAGGCTGAAACGCCGGCGAGGGAGGTCTTCGGCAATTGCCCCAGCGCCGTAATGGCGCTGCGCAATTGTTCGGCCGGGTCAGCGAGGTTGCTGCCCAGACCGATGTAGATGCGCTCCATGGCTTATTCGCCCGTCGCGCTCGGCGCACCCGCGCGCTTGCGTTTGGAACCACTGCTGCGGCGACGCTTGCGTGGCGCGCCGCTGGCATCGTCACCCTTGCCGCTGAGGTCGCGGATCATGTCGCGGCGTTCGCTGTCGTTGGCGTCCTGATAGTCCGTCCACCATTCACCGAGGCCGTCGGTCTCCTCGCCGGCGCTTTCACGCAGCAACAGGAAATCGTAACCGGCACGGAAACGCGGGTTGTCCAGCAACAGGTCGGCGCGCTTGCCGCTGCGCCGTGGCAGGCGTTCCTGCATGTCCCAGATTTCGCGGATCGGCATGGTGAAGCGCTTCGGAATCGCGATCCGCTGGCACTGTTCAGCGATCAGCTCGTGCGCGGCCTCTTGCATCGCCGGAATCGGCGGCATGCCACGTTCCTGTAGACGCAGCACGCGGGCCGGCAACGCAGGCCAGAGCAGGGCGGCAAACAGGAACGCCGGGGTGACCGGTTTGCTCTGCTTGATTCGCAGATCGGTATTGGTCAACGCTTCGCTGATCAGCGTGTGGGTGTATTCCGGGTTGTATTCCAGCGCCTCGGCACTGGCCGGGAACAGCGGGGCAAACAGCTGCAGATCGACCAGCATTTCAAAGGTGATCGCGCCGTGGCCGGAAAGGAACAGCTTGAGCACTTCTTCAAAGAGCCGCGCCGACGGAATCTCGCGCAGCATCGGCGCCAGCTCACGTATCGGCTGGACGGTGTGCTTCTCGATACCGAAATTGAGCTTGGCGGCAAAACGAACGGCGCGCAGCATGCGCACGGGGTCTTCCTGGTAGCGCTGCTTCGGATCGCCGATCAGACGGATCAGGTGATTGCGGATGTCGTGCACGCCATTGGCGTAGTCGAGAATGCGCTCGCTGACCGGATCGTAATACAGGGCGTTAATGGTGAAGTCGCGGCGTTGCGCGTCTTCTTCCAGGGTGCCGTAAACGTTGTCGCGCAGAATCCGCCCGCTCTCGTTGCGCGAAGACTGGTTGCTGTCCTCGTCGTCTTCGTTGACCGGATGATTGGCGCGGAAGGTCGCGACTTCAATGATTTCGCGCCCGAAATGGATGTGCACCAGTTTGAAGCGGCGACCGATGATTCGCGCATTGCGGAATTCGGCACGGACCTGCTCGGGGGTGGCGCTGGTGGCGACGTCGAAATCCTTGGGCGTGATGCCCAGCAGCATGTCTCGCACGCAACCGCCGACCAGATAAGCCTGGTAACCGGCGCCTTGCAGACGTTCGACGATATTCACCGCATAGCGGCTGAACTGCGTTTTCTGCAGCGAATGTTGACCGCTATTGAGCACTTCAGGGGTGCTGCGGATGTGTTGCGTACGACGCACGGGAGTTCGGAATGACTGGAACAGCTTCTTCAGCATGGGATGCACTGTTTGAAGGAATGTTCGGCCATACCAAAGAATGACCGCATGATGGGCGCAGATTCTAGCATTTAGTCGAGGGATGGTGTAGGCGACAGCAGATTCGAGCTGCAAGCCGCGAGCTACAAGGGTCGAGGGAGGCGAAAAGGGAGGATTTCGCAGAAGGGAGAAACTACAAGGGGAGCCGAAGCTCCCCAAGAAGTAGTTGCGTGCTCTTTTTATTATTGATTCGGGCTTCTTGTTTTTGTTGAGTGCCCTCGCCACGAAGTGTTTCCTTCGTGACCCTCCCAATCGGGAGCCAAGAGCAAACGGATTGCTTTGGTCGCTGAATTGCAGTGATCTATCGATCCAACCAGTACAGGCTCTGTCTTAGGACAGTTTTTGTTGTTCTCGGCCTGGTCGTGGGGCAAGCCCCAAATACAACGCCTCTCCAAAAGAATCAGTTAGCTGCGCCTCTCGCCGTCTTGTTTTTATTGTGCGTGAGTCGATTCGTCTTATTTTTATTGTCTTGTGCATTGCTTGTTATTGTTCTTGTACCAAACATATAGCAGGGTGCGTGCCAACTTTTGCGTAGCCCAGTAAAACATGGGGTTAGGTCGATATAACCGTTTTGTCGGGGCGAAAAAAAGCCGGGGTTTCGTTACCGATAACCCCGGCTTCTGTTACGTGAATCGACTGCGGTAACAGTTTTTTCACATTGTCATGCGTTACCCGCGCACACGGTGGGTAACGCTCAGCTCTCGCTGGCGACCCCGGTCTTGCGCCGTGGGATGCCCAGGCGCTGGCGGCGTTCCCACAGGCATTTACGGCTGACGCCCAGTTTGCGCGCCAGTTCGGTCTCGGTCATGTGGTCTTGATGCTCGAGAACGAAGTGCTGGAAATAGTCCTCCAGCGACAGATCCTCGGTCGGCTCATGGCTGCTGTTGCTGGCGTTACCGCCGGTCTGCGGTGGCAGGCCGATGAATTCGTCGTCCTCCAGATCGCTGAGCTCGATGTCGATGCCCAGCAGGTCGGCCGAAATTTCAGGGCTTTCGCTGAGAATGACCGCGCGCTCGACGGCGTTCTCAAGTTCGCGAACGTTGCCCGGCCAGGAATAATGCCGGATCGCCTGTTCGGCATCCGCCGCGAATTTCAGATCGGTGCGGTTGATGCGCGCACTCTGGCGGGCGAGGAAGGCATTGGCGATTTCATTGACGTCGGCGCCACGCTCGCGCAGGGCCGGCAACTTCAAGGCAATCACGTGCAGACGGTAATAAAGGTCTTCGCGGAACTGGCCGATTTTTGCCAGGCTCTTCAAATCCCGGTGCGTCGCGGCGATCAAACGCACATCGACTTTTTGCGATTGCACCGAACCAACCCGGCGAATCTCGCCTTCCTGCAATACACGCAGCAGACGGGCCTGGGCTTCGAGCGGCAGTTCGCCGATCTCATCGAGGAACAGCGTGCCGCCGTCCGCCGCTTCGACCAGACCGGCGCGACCAGCGCTGGCGCCGGTGAACGCGCCTTTCTCGTGACCGAACAATTCGGACTCGATCAGACTCTCCGGAATGGCTGCGCAGTTCACCGAGATCATCGGTGCCTTGGCGCGTTTCGACAGGTTATGCAGGGCGCGGGCTACCAGTTCTTTACCGGTACCGGACTCACCCTGAACCAACACATTGGAATCCGTCGGCGCGACCTTGCGGATCTTGCTGTACAGATCCTGCATCGGAGGGCAGGAACCGATGATGCCGATGTCGCCATTGCTGTTGTCAGCAGCGGCTTTACCGTTACCGTTGGTCGGCTTGCTGGCAGCGGCTTCACTGGCGGCGGGCGCCGACTGGCGGTCACGCAGGATCCGGGCGACAGCCTGGAGCATTTCATCGTGGTCGAAGGGCTTGGCGATGTAGTCCACCGCGCCCATCTTCATCGAGTCGACCGCCGAGCGCAGGCTGGCATAGCTGGTCATGATCAGCACCGGCGTGCCCTGGCCGAGCTTGATCAGCTCGGTGCCCGGAGCGCCGGGCAGGCGCAGATCACTCACGATCAGATCGAACGTAGGAATGGTGAAGCGTTCTTGTGCTTCCTGCACTGAACCGGCTTCGCTGACCTGGTACTGGTTGCGTTCCAGCAGGCGGCGCAAGGCGGAGCGGATAATTGTTTCGTCTTCGACGATCAAAATGTGCGGCATTGATTCGATACTCTCGACGGTCTCAGTTCACAGCGGACGTCGCTTCGACATGACGCGGTAAGGTCACCCGGATACGGGTGCCGCGCTGGCTTTCTACATCAGCCGGGCTGTCGATGGTGATTTGTCCATAATGCTCTTCAACGATGGAATAGACCAGTGCAAGGCCCAGACCGGTGCCTTCACCCGGGTCCTTGGTGGTGAAGAAAGGTTCGAACAATCGGTCCATGATGCTCGACGGAATTCCGCTGCCTTCATCCTCCACGATCAGGTCGACCGTGTGTTCGCCGGCTTCGCTCTTGACCCGCACGGCACTGCCCGCAGGCGAGGCATCACGGGCGTTGGAGAGCAGATTGATCAGCACCTGAGCGAGCCGCTGCGGGTCGCCTTCGACCCAATGGTCGGGATCGCACAGGTTATAGAATTGCACTTCGAAGTTGCGTCGGTTCAACGCTAGCAAGCCGATGGCGTCCTGGGCGACTTCTGCCAGACAGACGGGCTCGTCGCTGTGCTGATGGCTGCCGGCATGGGCAAAACTCATCAGCGACTGGACGATGCGCGACACGCGTTTGGTCTGTTCGAGAATCTGCCCGCTGATTTCGGTCAGCTCGCCGTCGTCTTCACGTTCTTCGCGCAGATTCTGCGCCAGACAGGCGATGCCGGTGATCGGGTTGCCAATCTCATGGGCCACACCCGCGGCGAGGCGACCGATGCTGGCCAGGCGCTCGGAGTGCACCAGTTTGTCTTCGAGCATCTGCGTTTCGGTCAGATCCTCGACCAGCAACACCAGACCACTGTTGCCGGGCGCCAGTGGCTCGTCGATCGCGGCTTTGTGCAGATTGAGCCAGCGAGTCTGGCCGTCGAGGGCCAGGTGCTGTTTGTGCAAATGCTCGTCGGGCAGATCGATGAAGCCTTGCAGCAGGCCTTTCCATGGCTCGGCGATGGTGCTCAGGCGCGAGCCGACCACACGTTGCGCGGCGATTCCGGTGAGTTCTTCCATGGCCTTGTTCCACATCAGGACCTCTTGATCCTTGGCCAGCGAACACACGCCCATCGGCAATTCCTGCAAGGTCTGGCGGTGGTAGCGGCGCAAGGCATCGAGTTCGGCGGCAAGGCCGGTGAGACGCGAGTGGTAATCCTCGAGACGGCTTTCGATGAAGTGAATGTCTTCGGTGACGTAGTTCTCGCCGCCAGCCTTGTACGGCAGGAAGGTCTCGACCATGTCCTGGGCAACGCTGGGGCCCATCAGGCCGGACAGGTTGGCTTCGATGCGGTCGCGCAATCGGCGCAAGGCGTACGGCCGGCGTTCGTCGAACGGCAGATACAGATCACGCAGCGCCTGTTCGACTTCCTTTTGCGCGGCTTTGGCGCCCAGCGGTTTGGCCAGTTGCGTGGCGAATTCCTGAGGCGAGGCGGCGTGCAGTTCCCGGCGTTGCGGACGACGGACGTTATCCACAGCGCAAGCCTCGGCGGCGCTGGCTTCTTCGGGACTGGCATTGGTGAACAGCGAAATCAGCGTGAACATCAGCACGTTGGCTGCCAGCGAGGCGATGGCCGCCATGTGCCAACTGGTGTCGTCCAGCACGTAAATCATGTTCAGCAGCGGAATGTAGAACCCCTGCAAATTGCCGACCAGCGGCAGTAACATGGTCACCACCCAGACCAGGATCCCTGCCAGCAGGCCGGCGATGAAGCCGCGTCGGTTAGCGGTCGGCCAGTACAGAACCGACAACACGCCCGGCAGAAACTGCAGAGTGGCAACGAAAGCGACGATGCCGAGGTTGGCCAGGTCCTGCCCCGCGCCGAGCATCAGGTAGAAACCGAACCCGGCCATGATGATCGCGACAATCAGCGCTCGGCGCGTCCATTTCAGCCAACGGTAAATGTTGCCTTCGGCGGGCGGCTGATAAAGCGGCAGCACCAAATGGTTCAGCGCCATGCCTGACAGCGCCAGAGTGGTGACGATGATCAGGCCGCTCGCCGCCGAGAGGCCGCCGACGTACGCGAGTAATGCCAAGGGCTTGCTGTTGGCGGCAATGCCGATGCCGAGGGTGAAATATTCCGGGTCGGTGGTGGCGCCGAGCTTGAGGCCGGCCCACAGGATCAGCGGCACCGCCAGGCTCATCAACAGCAGGAACAGCGGCAGGCCCCAGCTGGCGCTGACCAGTGAGCGCGGATTGAGGTTTTCGGTGAACGTCATGTGATACATGTGCGGCATCACGATCGCCGAGGCGAAGAACACCAGCAGCAGCGTCCGCCACGGGCCCTCCTGTAGCGGCGTATGCAAGGCGGCCAGGGCGGTCTGGTTCTGCAACAGCCACAGTTCCAGTTGCTGCGGACCGTCAAACACGCCGTACAACGCATAAAGGCCAACCCCGCCGAGGGCGATCAGTTTGATCACCGACTCGAACGCGATCGCGAACACCAGTCCTTCGTGCTTCTCGCGGGTAGCGATATGTCGCGAGCCGAAGAAAATCGTGAACAGAATGATCAGTGCACAGAAGGCCAGCGCCACACGGCTCTGGATCGGCTCGCCCGTGAGAATGCCAATGGAATCCGCCACCGCCTGAATTTGCAACGCCAGCAGCGGCAGGACGCCGATCAGCATGAATATGGTGGTCAGTGCCCCGGCCCACGTGCTGCGAAAGCGAAAGGCAAACAGGTCGGCCAGCGACGACAGTTGATAAGTACGGGTGATCTTCAGGATCGGATAGAGCAGCACCGGTGCCAGCAAAAATGCGCCGGACACGCCGAGATAACTGGAGAGAAAACCATAGCCATATTGGTAGGCCAGGCCGACCGTGCCGTAAAACGCCCAGGCACTGGCGTAAACCCCGAGCGACAAGGTGTAGGTCAGCGGGTGGCGAATGATCGCGCGCGGGATCATGCCCCGTTCGCTGACCCAGGCCACGCCGAACAGCGTCGCCAGGTAAGCGGCGCTGATCAGGAGCATCTGGGTCAGGCTAAAGCTCATCGGCATCTTTTTGGCTCTGCAGGATGAAGGTCACGACAATCAGGATCAGCCAGAGCAGATAAGGGCGATACCAGGCGCCCGTCGCGTCGATCCACCAATCCATGATGGCCGGCGAAAACAGGTAGATCCCTACGACCAAAAGCAGGACCAAGCGATAGATGTACATCCCGGCCTCTCTTTTTTATGCGCGTGCCCGAAAACGTGCGGCGATGGTAACGGATGGGCGCGCGACTGCAAGTGTCGTCATAGCAGTTGCGCTTCGGGCAAGGTCAGTGTGCGCGGGATCTTCGCGGCGTCCCAGTGGGCGCTGCCCCAGGTGAGTAGTTCCTGCGGCGAGGCGTGCAACAGCTCCGCGCCGGGGTTTTGTCCCAGCGCCCGCAATGCCCGCAGCAGCAAGGGCGTGGCCTGATCCGCTTCAAGCGGTGGCGAACGATAGGACTTGCCGAGTTTGTTGCCGTCCGGTTGAGTGATCAGCGGCAGGTGCAAATAGCGCGGCTGTTTCAAACCGAGCAGCTCTTGCAGGTACAACTGACGTGGGGTCGAGTCGAGCAGGTCGGCGCCGCGCACGATGTCGGTGATGCCTTGCCACGCGTCGTCAAGCACCACGGCCAGTTGATACGCATAGAGCCCGTCGCGACGACGAATGACGAAATCTCCGACGTCGCGGCCCAGGTGCTGACGGTATTCGCCCTGGACGCGATCGATAAAGTGATATTCCAGCTCCGGCACGCGCAGACGGATGGCCGCGTCCTGCTGATCGTGGCCGGCGTTGCGGCACAGCCCCGGATAAATTCCATGATAGGGCTCCAGTTGTTTGCGCGAACAGGTGCAGGCGTAGGCCAGGCCATGATTGAACAGGCTGTTGAGCACTTCGGCGTAGGCGTTGTGCCGGGCACTCTGGCGCACCATTTCGCCGTCCCATTCGAAGCCGTAGCTTTCAAGCGCCTTGAGAATGGCGGCCTGCGCGCCGGGTTCTTCTCGCGGCGGATCAAGGTCTTCCATGCGCACCAGCCAGCGACCGCCGACCGAGCGGGCGTCGAGGTAGGAGGCCAGCGCAGCGACCAGCGAACCGAAGTGCAAGTGGCCACTGGGGGTTGGGGCGAAACGGCCGATGTAAGCAGGGGAGGTTTTGGCAGTCATGGAAACGATAAAAGCTATTCAGAATTTACGCAGGTTACCCCTGTGGGAGCGAGCCTGCTCGCGAAAGCGCTGTGTCAGTCAACAATGAGTTTTCTGAAAGGGTGCTTTCGCGAGCAGGCTCGCTCCCACAAAGGCCAAGGGCAGAGGCAAACCGCAGAAACAAAAACGGAGCGTTCGCACGCTCCGTTTTTCGTTCAGGTCGAGATTACTTGCCGACCTGCTTTTCCTTGATCTCAGCGAGATTCTTGCAGTCGACGCACATGTCGGCGGTTGGGCGGGCTTCGAGGCGCTTGACGCCGATCTCGATGCCGCAGGATTCGCACCAGCCGTATTCACCGTCTTCGATCAGTTGCAGTGTCTTGTCGATCTTCTTGATCAGCTTGCGCTCACGATCACGGGCGCGCAGTTCGAGCGCGAACTCTTCTTCCTGACTCGCACGGTCGGCCGGGTCGGGGAAGTTGGCTGCTTCGTCCTTCATGTGATCAACAGTTCGGTCGACTTCCTGCATCAAGTCCAGTTTCCACTTGGTCAGGATCTTGGTGAAGTGCGCGCGCATGGGCTTGCCCATGTACTCTTCATCTTTGGCCTGAACGTAAGGTTCGAAGCCACTGATCGCCGTTTGCTGCTGTTGCTTTGCTTGGGTGGACATGAAATAGACCGCCTCTACTCTTGTAATCCATTGCGCAGGATTGCTCCATCACCGACACCTGCCGGCCCTGCGGCTGCAAGCGGGCGAACTTACCAGATCAACTCAGCCTGCGCTACTCCCGGATGTCGAGCCCCCGGCGGGTGGCGCTTGCAGATATTTGGCAAGTCGTGTCTGGCGGGATGGGAGACCTGTTCAATCACTGATGTTAGTCAATCCTGGAGCGTACGTTGAGATCGTTACAGTCCAGCGTTCTTGAGGCTGTGACCGCTACGGGTTCTCGCTCGTTCCGGTAGATGAGTAGAATCGTCTCTTTTTTCCGTCGAAGGCGACCCAATGGCCCAGCCCTACAGTGCGCGCAGTCGTGCAATCGAACCGTTTCATGTGATGGCGCTGCTGGCGCGGGCCAACGAATTGCAGGCCGAAGGCCGCGACGTGATCCACCTCGAAATTGGCGAGCCCGATTTCACCACGGCCGAGCCGATCATCCGTGCCGGGCAGGCTGCGTTGACGGCTGGCAAGACACGATACACCGCAGCCCGTGGCATTCCTGAACTGCGCGAGGCGATTGGCGGCTTCTATCAATCGCGTTACGGCTTGAACATCGATCCGCGGCGAATCCTGATCACGCCCGGCGGCTCTGGCGCGCTGTTGCTGGCGACCGCGTTGCTGGTCGATCCCGGTAAACACTGGTTGCTGGCGGACCCCGGCTACCCGTGCAACCGGCATTTCCTGCGCCTGGTCGAAGGCGCGGCGCAATTGGTGCCGGTCGGGCCGGACGTGCGTTATCAACTGACACCGGATCTGATCGAGCGGCACTGGGATCACGACAGCGTCGGCGCACTCGTCGCTTCGCCGGCCAACCCGACCGGGACCCTGCTGACTCGCGATGAACTCGCCGGGTTATCCACAGCGATCAAGGCCAGACACGGCCATCTGGTGGTGGATGAGATCTACCATGGCCTGACCTACGGCACCGATGCCGCCAGTGTGCTGGAGGTCGATGACAGCGCCTTTGTCCTCAACAGTTTCTCCAAGTATTTCGGCATGACCGGTTGGCGCCTCGGTTGGCTGGTGGCGCCGGAGGCGGCGGTCAGCGACCTGGAAAAACTCGCTCAGAATCTCTACATCAGCGCGCCGAGCATGGCGCAGCACGCGGCACTGGCGTGTTTCGAGCCAGCCACCATCGCGATTTTCGAAGAGCGCCGTGCCGAATTCGCGCGCCGTCGCGACTTCCTGCTGCCAGCCCTGCGCGAACTGGGTTTCAACATCGCCGTCGAGCCGGAAGGCGCGTTTTATCTGTACGCCGATATCAGCCGGTTCGGCGGAGATGCCTTCGCGTTCTGCCGACATTTCCTTGAAACCGAGCACGTTGCATTCACGCCGGGCCTGGACTTTGGCCGTTATCAAGCAAGTCATCATGTGCGTTTTGCCTACACGCAAAACCTTGCGCGCCTGCAGGAAGCGGTGGAGCGGATCGCCCGTGGCTTGAAGAGCTGGCAAGGCTGATGCGCTTTTATCCTGCTCTGGAAGAGGCGCGCCTGATCCGCCGTTACAAGCGTTTTCTCGCCGATGTCGAAACCGTGGGTGGCGAGTTTCTGACCATTCATTGCCCAAACACCGGTTCGATGCTCAATTGTCAGGTCGAGGGCGGGCAGGTCTGGTTCAGCCGCTCCAACGATCCGAAGCGTAAGTTGCCCGGCACGTGGGAAATCGGCGAAACCCCGCAGGGAAGGCTGTTCTGCGTTAACACCGCGCGCGCCAACGGCCTGGTAGAAGAGGCCTTGCAGGCCGGTGTCATTACCGAGTTGGCCGGGTTTACCGCGTTGAAGCGTGAAGTGGCTTACGGGCAGGAAAAAAGTCGCATCGATTTCCGCCTCGAATACCCCGGCGGTCCGGCGTATGTCGAAGTGAAAAGCGTCACCCTGGGCTTCGACGGTACGGCGGTAGCGGCGTTTCCTGATGCCGTGACCCAGCGCGGCGCGAAACATCTGCGTGAACTGGCGCATCTGGCGCGTGACGGGATTCGGGCTGTTCAGCTTTACTGCGTGAACCTCACCGGAATCGATGCGGTGCGCCCGGCCGAGGAAATCGATTCGGCCTATGCCGAGGCGTTGCGTGAAGCGGTCGCCTGCGGTGTGGAAGTGCTGGCCTACGGTGTTCGGCTTGACCATGAAGAGATGGTCATCGACCGCCGACTCGATGTGCGGCTTAACGGTTAAACGTCGATCCACAGCCCTTGCGCGTCTTCCCGGCAGGCAATCGCTGTGAGTGACTGCCCGGCGCAAGGGCCGGCGACGCATTCTCCATCCTCGATCAAGAACAGCGCGCCGTGGGTGGCGCACTGGATCAGGCTGTTGCTCGGGTCAAGGAACCGGTCGGGCTGCCATTCGAGGCCGACGCCACGGTGGGGGCATCGATTGAGATAAACGTAGGCCTGACCTTTGCGGCGTACGGCGAAGATTTTTTTTCCGTCGATTTCGAAACCGCGACTGCCGGCCTCGGCCAGATCGCTGCCAGCGCAGAGAAACTTCATGGCTATCCTCAGGTGTCCGCTCATGTCTGGATGTGTCCGAGCTTGACGTTTAAATGCAAACAATTATCAAATGGCCGCCTTCTCCTCAGGGAGTCTGGCAGCTGTCGAGGATACTTGGCTCGCTCTGCCGATGCTCGGGAAACCTTCTTCAAGGAAGCTGTGTATGCGCCTGAAAACCCGCGTTGCTGTGCTGTGTATCGGCCTTTTTATCTGCCATCAGGCGGCAGCGGCGGATTTACCGCAACGCTGGGTCAGTGCGGGCGGCGCGCTGTCGGAATGGGTCAGCGCCCTGGGCGGCGAGTCCAGGCTGGTGGGAGTCGACACCACCAGTCAGCATCCCGAGTCGTTGCAGGCACTGCCGAGCATTGGGTATCAACGCAGTCTGTCGGCAGAGGGCATTTTGAGTTTGCGCCCCGATATCCTGATCGGCACTGAGGAAATGGGCCCGCCGCCGGTGCTGGCGCAGGTAAAAGCGGCCAAGGTGAGGGTCGAGTTGTTCTCGGCGCAGCCTGATCTGCCGACGCTGGAAAAGAATGTCACTCATCTGGGCCAGTTGCTCGGTGCGCAAAAACAGGCAGCGCAGCTGCTGCAGGCTTATCAACAGCAACTCGATGCGCAGAAAGCGCGAGTTGCCCAAGTGCAAACCGTACAGAAAACGCCGGGCGTATTGCTGTTGCTCGGGCACGCCGGCGGCAAGCCTTTGATCGCCGGCAAGCACACCGCCGCGGACTGGCTGCTGCAACAGGCTGGAGGGCATAACCTCGCAACGCACACCGGTTACAAACCGTTTTCCGTGGAGTCCCTCGCCAGCCTCGATCCCGAGGTGCTGGTTTTCGCCGACCGTGCGCTGACCGGCGAAGCGGCAAAAGCGGCGTTGTTCAAGGAAAACCCCATCCTCAATTCAAGCCGTGCGGCAAAGTCCGGGCGCGTAATGGAGCTGGATCCGACGCTGCTGGTAGGCGGTCTCGGGCCGCGCCTGCCGGCTGCGCTGAAAACGCTGTCTGACGGTTTCTATCCGGTCAAGAGCAACCAATGACCACACTGGTCAAACCCCGTGGCCTGTTCATCGGCCTGACGCTTTTGTGCCTGCTGGCGATCTGGCTGTCTCTGGCGCTGGGGCCGGTCAGCCTGCCGCTGTTCGATACGCTGCGCGCAGCGTTGCGCCTGATCGGCATACCGTTGGCATCTGAGGGCCTGGAGCAGGCCGAGTTGATTCTCGGGCAGATTCGCCTGCCACGAACCTTGCTCGGACTGGCAGTCGGAGGTGTGCTGGCCTTGTCCGGGGTGGCAATGCAGGGATTGTTTCGCAATCCGCTGGCCGATCCGGGCCTGGTCGGTGTTTCCAGTGGCGCGGCGCTTGGCGCGGCGATTGCGATTGTCGGCGGCTCGTTCTTCGGCGACTTACCCGAATGGTTTGGGCCTTATCTGTTATCGGTGTGCGCGTTTCTCGGCGGGCTCGGGGTGACGGCGCTGGTCTATCGCCTGGGCCGACGTAACGGCCAGACGCACGTGGCGACGATGTTGCTTGCCGGCATCGCACTGACCGCGCTGGCCGGTTCGGCGGTCGGGCTGTTCACTTATCTGGCCGATGACGCGACGCTGCGCACCCTGACGTTCTGGAATCTCGGCAGCCTCAATGGCGCCAGTTATGAGCGGCTGTGGCCATTGCTGATCATCACCGCCGGTGTGGCACTGTGGTTGCCACGTCGGGCCAAGGCTCTGAACGCGCTGTTGCTGGGTGAGTCAGAAGCCGGACACCTGGGCATCGATGTTGAACGGCTCAAGCGCGAACTGGTGTTCTGCACGGCGCTTGGTGTTGGCGCGGCAGTGGCGGCGGCAGGGATGATCGGGTTTGTCGGGCTGGTGGTGCCGCATCTGGTGCGCTTGCTGGTGGGGCCGGATCACCGGGTGTTGTTGCCAGCCTCGGTGCTGGCGGGTGCGAGCCTGCTGTTGTTGGCCGATCTGGTGGCGCGACTGGCGCTGGCGCCGGCGGAGTTGCCGATCGGCATCGTCACGGCGTTTATCGGCGCGCCGTTTTTCCTTTATCTGCTGCTGCGAGGGCGTACCTGATGCTGCGAGCGCATCATCTGCATGTCCGCCGTGGTCGCAAGGCCGTGCTCAGTGACGTCACGCTGCAACTCGAACCGGGTGAGGTGCTGGGTGTACTGGGGCCCAATGGTGCCGGGAAAAGCACATTGCTCGGCGCCCTTTGCGGGGAGTTGGCCGTCAGTGAAGGTGACGTCTCGCTCGATGGTCAAGCATTGAGCCATTGGAGCGGAACGCAGCGGGCGCAGCGTCTGGCAGTCTTGCCGCAGGTCTCGACGCTGGACTTTGCCTTTGCGGTTGAAGAGGTCGTCGGCATGGGGCGTTTGCCGTATCACACGGGGCGGGCGCGCGATGACGAGATTGTCGCGGCGGCGCTGGCGGCTGCGGATGCCGGCCACCTGAGCGGCCGCAGTTATCTGGCGTTGTCCGGTGGCGAGCGTCAGCGTGTGCATCTGGCGCGGGTGCTGGCGCAACTGTGGCCTGGGCAGGCTGGGCAAACGTTGCTGCTGGATGAACCGACGTCAATGCTCGACCCGTTGCATCAGCACACAACGCTGCAGGCAGTGCATGAATTTGCCAATCGCGGCGCGGCGGTGCTGGTGATCCTGCATGACCTCAATCTGGCAGCACGCTATTGTGATCGGGTGTTGTTGCTTGAGAATGGCCGTCCGGTCGCGTTGGATACCCCGGAGCAGGTGTTGCGCCCGGAGACGCTGCAGGCGGTGTTCGGCCTTGAAGTGCTGGTGCAACCGCATCCGGAGCGCGGGCACCCACTGATCATCGCCCGCTGATTCATCATTGAGGTGTTGCATGCGTGGAGTCTGGCTGTTGACGTTGATGTTGCTTGCCGGGTGCCAGCATGTTGCGCCGCCGCCCGTCAGCGGTGAAATCCGTGAACTTCGCAGCGGCAAGGCGTTGACCGCGCAGCAACTGCTGGAGCGTCTCGCGGCACCGGAACGCGTAATCATTGGTGAACAGCATGACAATGCCGATCATCACGCTGCTCAATTGTGGCTGCTGCAGTCGCTCGGCGAGCAGCGGGCGCAAGGCAGTCTGCTGCTGGAAATGCTCAATACGGATCAACAGGTGAAAGTAGACGCGGTGCGCGCAGCCAAATCCGAACCGGCTGATTTGCCCGCTGCATTGGCTTGGCAGGACGGCTGGGACTGGAATCTTTACGGGCCGATCGTACGCTTCGCCCTGACGCAACCGTATCCGCTGCTGGCGGCGAATCTGGACAACAGCGAAATTCGCGCTTTCTACCGCAATCCGCCTGCTCTAAGCGGTGCACACAGTAACGCCGTGTCGGTGAAAGACACGCTGCTGCAACAGATCGGTGAATCCCACTGCGGCTTGCTCCCGGAATCTCAAATGCCTGCGATGTTGGCCGTTCAGCAACAGCGTGATCGGCGTATGGCTGAACGCATCTTGGCAGCACCCGCGCCTTCGATCTTGCTGGCCGGTGCCTGGCATGCGCGCAAGGATGTTGGCGTGCCGTTGCATCTATCGGACCTGGGCGCTGGGGAGGCACCGGCCGTGTTGATGCTGGCGGAGCAGGGCGATGCGGTTACAGCGGCCATGGCCGATTACGTCTGGTACACACCGGCCGTGCCGAAGCCTGATTACTGTGAGCAAATGCGTAAACAATTCGGCAAATGACTTTTCCACAAGCAAAAAAAGACCCGGTAAAAACCGGGTCAAATAACCGTGATTAGCCTGATGAGGAGATAATCTGAGAGTCCGAACCAAGGGCTTTTCAGAATATCGACTGATCTCGCGACCAGTTGTGATAATCATAGCGATTCTCATTACCGAGTCAACCGCTGTTTCTGCAAATCTGTAATTTAGTTTTTCGAGCAGCCGCGAAGCCTCGGAAACGAAGGCTCTGCGTCAACTGCGACTCGCCGCCAACTGCGTGATTTGTCGGTTCAACTGGCCGATCCGTCTCGCCATGCCTTCGATCAGGCTGTGAGCGATCTTCGGATTGCTCCGGGTCATGCTCAGAAACTGATCGCCGGGGATCAACATCACTGTGCTAGGTTCGCGGGTTATGACGGTCGCGTTGCGCGGCTCGCCAGTGAAGAGCGCCATGGCGCCGAAAATCTCGTCCTTGGGCACGTCGCCAACCTTGTGTCCGTCTACAAATGCTTCAGCGTGCCCGTCGATGATCACGAACACATGGTCCGCCGCATCGCCTTGCTCGATCAGCATGACGCCAGCCTCGACCCGTTTGAAACCGTTGGTGCTGCGAAACTCCCTGGGCTTCAGTTCGGCCACGGCGTGGGCGAGCATCGCCATTTGCCCCAGCAGGTAAGCAAGGAACTGCTCCGCGCGGCCAGGTTCGGCATGCAGGTGCTGCAGGACTTCAGCACGGCGGTAGGGCCGCAGGCGCAGTGGGCCTTCGCTGCACGAACGGCAGTTGCTCCATTCTTCGCCCCATTGAAGGCCGATCAGATCGCCTTCCTGCCAATAAAACAGCGCTCGGCCGTCGAGGTAGCCGTTCACGACGCCCTCGCACAACAGGAACAATTGATCGCCGGGCAATTGCGCAGTCAGATCGTCCGTGGCCTCCAGCTCCAGAACCGGGCCGCAAGGCACCAGCCCTTGCAGCCACTGCACTGGCAGGTTCTGCAAGCGATTGATCAATGTGTCGGCGTACGCCGATGGTTCCCCCAGTAAATACATGGCAGCAGCGCCTGTTCAGCTTTTTTTGTGACGCGCGGAAATGGCTTCAAGTTGCTTGTTCAGCGCGTCTTTGCGTTCAGCAGGGATTTCGTTCCAATGCACGTCCATCAGTGCGCCCTCAATCGCATACAACAACACCTTTGAGGCGCGAAACCCTCGAGTACGCACGGCCCGGTAGGCATCCACCGCGCCCAGACGACGCAAGTCCGAGGCGCTGTGGATGCCCACCGCATGCAGCCATTGCGCCGACGTCTTGCCAAGATTCTTCAGGTGCTGCAGTTCATCATTCATCAAGCCTCCTTGCGACGGCCGAATGGTGCGTGGGCGAGCTTCTGAGGAGTGTAGCCATCAGTAGGAAAAGCGTGGTTGTTTGGTCGGATTCGACGCAAATGCTTCTAAGAAAGGGCGTTTGAAGGCCTGCGAACGCAGAAAGAAGGGAGGGAACCCATAACAAATGTGGGAGCGAGCCTGCTCGCGAAAGCGGTCTGACTTTCAAGATCAGGGTGGCTGACACGACGTCTTCGCGAGCAGACTCGCTCCCACAGGGAAAAGCGTGGTGTCAGCAATATTTCCAGGTCTCAGCGCGTGCGATAACGCAAGCGCGTGCCGAAATTCATCGACATCAGAATCTCGTCGGCACTTAGCTCCGGCGGAAAGTAAGCGCCGGAAATCTGCGCGTGGGCCAGGCTAGCGCCTTCGAGCGATGCCTTGCGGAAGTCGATGCCGCGCAAATCCGCGGAACGGAAATACGCATCACGGAAATCCACACCATCGGCGTTCAGTTCACGCAAGTCGAGACCACGGAAGTCGCCGCCAACCATATCGATCGGCCCGTCTTGCGGGCGCGTCTGGTTGAAACCGGTGATGTCATCCTTGTGCAGCAAAGCGTACAGCGGGGTGTCGAGAAGTTTCGGATGGCTCATGTCAGATCACCTGTTGGTTTTATGGCGCCAGTATAGTGCCACTATCTGGCGGCCGTGAAGCGGGCAAGGGCTTCACGGCCGAAATAGTTTTTTACAGGCCTGGCAGGCGCTGGCGAATTTGTGCGACAACCGTATCCAGCGTGCCGGATTCATTGGTCTGCACGCGTTTGCTGCGCAGAATTTCCTCCGGGGTCAGCGCTTCGCGGTTGGCCTGCTGTGCTTCGATCACCGCCAGGGTGGCATCGGACGGATCTTTCTGGTCGGCTTGACGAGTCGCCAGCCAGCTTTCGATCACGGCTTGTGGCGCATTGCAGTCGAGGATCAGGAACGGTGTGCCCGTCGCTTCGGCAATCTTCGCGGCGTTATCACGCTGTCCACGCTTGAGATAAGTCGCGTCGATCACTACCGGGAAACCGGCGTGCAGGATCACCTCGGCGATCTCGTGAAGACGCGCGTAAGTCGCGGCGCTGGCGTCGGCGCTGTAGATCCCGGCCTGGACATCATTGGCGCCGGTCTGATCGCCGAACAAACGCTTGCGCTCTATGTCCGAGCGCAGGCGGATCGCGCCCAGCGCTTCGACCAGACGCATGGCCACGTGGCTTTTGCCGACAGCGGAAACGCCGTGGGTGATGGCCATGAATCGCGAAGGAATGGTGCTGTAGCTTTCCGCCAGGTTGGCGTAGTTGCGATATTGGCGCAGGGTGGTGGCGCGCTGCACGGCCGTCGCCTCCGCCGGCATGCTGAACAGCGCAACCTTAGCACGCACCAGGGCGCGGTAGGCTTTATAGAAGTTCAGCACCTCAAGGCCCTGATAGTCGCCAGTCAGTTCCAGGTATTGGCTGATGAAACGACGCGCCAGCGACTTCAAGCCACGGTCTTCCAGGTCCATTGCCAGGAAACCGGTATCGGCATAGACGTCGGTAAAACGGAACGGCTCGTTGAACTCGATGCAGTCGAAGATCACCACGTTGCCGTCGATCACCGTGGCGTTGCCCAAGTGAATGTCGCCGTGGCATTCGCGGATGAAACCATCTTCCTTGCGCTGAGCCAGCAGTGGCTTCAGGCGTTCGAAGCTGCTTTCGGCCCAGGCTTGCAGGGCTTCGAGTTGCAGCAAGTCATTCTTGTCGCTGAGGAATGGCAGGATCTGTTCGAAGTTCTGCCGTACCGGCGCCATCACGCTGTCCGGAGTGCCAGCGTCGTGTTCGGCCGGGACTTTCGGGGCGTTGAGGTGAAAGTGCGCAATCTGCTCGGCCATCGCATCGATGTGCTGAGTGGTCAGTTCACCGTTGGCTTGCAAAGTGCTGAGCAACCCGGTCTGAGGGAACTGGCGCATTTTCAGCACGTATTCGATGGCCTGGCCGTCGCCACCGAGTTGCGGCGCGTCGATGCTGCCCGTCACCGGCAACACTTCCAGATACAAATCGTCGGTGAGGCGCTGATTCAAACGCAGCTCTTCAGCGCAAAAATGCGCGCGCGCTTCCAGGCCGGTGAAGTCGAGAAAACCGAAATTCACCGGTTTCTTCACTTTATAAGCGAAGGGGCCTGTGAGGATTACCCACGAGATATGGGTTTCGATGACCTGGAATCCTTCGACGGGATGCGGGTAGAGGGCCGGGTTTTGCAGGGCAGCGATCAGGGACTGGCTCACGGGCGATCCTTCAGAGACGGGAGAAATTCGAGGCGGCCATTATGGCTGCTTGCCCGCCTGACGCAAACCTCGGAGCGTGCCTGTTGAGGATCAATAAAGTGCGTATAATCCGCCGCCATGACTCGATCCCGATCCCCCCGTACCAAGAAAAAACCACCAGCCAAGGGCCTCAGCCCGTGGTTGAGCTGGGCCATTAAACTCAGTCTGGTCGGCCTTGTAGTGCTGGCCGGCTTCGCCGTTTACCTCGATGCCGTGGTGCAGGAGAAGTTCTCCGGCAAGCGCTGGACCATCCCGGCCAAGGTGTATGCGCGCCCGCTTGAGCTGTTCGTCGGACAGAAGCTCAGCAAGAACGATTTCCTCACCGAACTCGATGCCTTGGGCTATCGTCGCGAAGCCGTGAGCAACGGCCCCGGCGCCGCAGCCGTCAGCGGCAATACGGTTGATCTGAATACCCGCGGCTTCCAATTCTATGAAGGACTGGAAAAACCGCAGCCGGTGCGTGTCCGCTTCTCCGGCGACTATGTCGCCGAGTTGTCCGCGACCAATGGCTCGAAGTTGTCGGTAGTGCGCCTTGAACCGCTGATGATCGGCGGCATTTATCCGAAGAATCTTGAAGACCGCATCCTGATCAAGCTCGATCAGGTGCCGCCGTACCTGCTCGAAACCCTGATCGCCGTCGAAGACCGCGACTTCTATAGCCACTGGGGCGTGTCGCCGAAATCGATCGCTCGCGCGGTGTGGATCAACACCTCCGGCGGCAAGATGACCCAGGGCGGCAGTACGCTGACCCAGCAGCTGGTGAAGAACTTTTACCTGACGAGCGAACGCAGCCTGACCCGCAAGCTCACCGAAGCGATGATGGCGATGCTGCTCGAACTGCATTACGACAAGAAGGAAATCCTTGAGGCCTACCTCAACGAAGTCTTTGTCGGGCAGGACGGTCAGCGCGCGGTGCACGGTTTCGGTCTGGCCAGCCAGTTCTTCTTCGGCCAGCCGTTGTCCGAGCTGAAACTGCATCAGGTCGCGTTGCTGGTCGGCATGGTCAAGGGGCCGTCTTATTACAATCCGCGTCGTAATCCGGAGCGCGCGCTGGAGCGCCGTAATCTGGTGCTCGATGTGCTTGAGCAGCAAGGCGTGGCGACGCCCGAGCAAGTGGCTGCGGCAAAGCTGATGCCATTGGGCGTGACGACTCGCGGCAAGCTGGCCGACAGCTCGTTCCCGGGCTTTATCGATCTGGTCAAACGCCAGTTGCGCGAAGACTACCGCGACGAAGACTTGACCGAAGAGGGCCTGCGCATCTTCACCAGTTTCGACCCGATCCTGCAGATGAAAGCCGAGGCCTCGGTCAACGACACGTTCAAGCGCCTGGCCGGCCGCAAAGGTTCGGATGAGGTCGAAGCGGCGATGGTCGTGACCAACCCGGAAACCGGCGAAGTCCAGGCCATGATCGGCAGCCGTCAGGCCAGTTATGCCGGTTTCAACCGCGCGCTGGATGCGGTGCGGCCGATCGGCTCATTGATCAAGCCGGCGGTTTATCTCACGGCACTGGAGAAACCGAGCCAGTACACCCTGACCAGTTGGCTGTCCGATGATCCGTTGTCGGTCAAAGGCGCGAACGGCCAGGTGTGGAAGCCGCAGAACTATGACCGCCGTTCCCACGGCACGGTTTTCCTTTATCAGGGGCTGGCGCATTCCTACAACCTGTCGACCTCGCGTCTGGGTCTGGAAGTGGGCGTGCCGAACGTGCTCAAAACCGTCGGTCGTCTGGGTGTCACGCGTGAATTCCCGGCGTTCCCGTCGATGCTGTTGGGTGCCGGCGGCATGACGCCGATCGAAGTGGCGACCATGTACCAGACCCTGGCCAACGGTGGTTTCAACACACCGATGCGCGGTATTCGCAGCGTGCTGACTGCCGAGGGTGAACCGCTCAAACGTTATCCGTTCCAGATTGAGCAGCGCTTCGACCCGGCCTCCATCTATCTGATCCAGAACGCCATGCAGCGCGTGATGCGTGAAGGCACCGGCAGTTCGGTTTATAACGTGCTGCCCAAGACTCTGACACTGGCTGGCAAGACCGGTACCAGTAACGACTCGCGCGACAGCTGGTTCGCAGGCTTCAGCCAGGATCTGCTGGCGGTGGTCTGGCTGGGTCGTGATGACAACGGCAAGACACCATTCACTGGCGCCACCGGCGCATTGCAGGTCTGGACCAGTTTCATGCGCAAGGCCGATCCGCTGCCGCTGGACATGCCGCAACCGGACAACGTCGTGCAGGCCTGGGTCGATTCGCGCACCGGGCAGGGTTCCGACGCCAACTGCCCGGGAGCGGTGCAGATGCCGTATATTCGCGGCAGCGAACCGCCACCCGGCGCCGCGTGTGCGAGCGAAACGCCCGCTTCCGGCGAGTCGGTGATGGACTGGGTCAAGGGCTGGATGAATTAAGCAAAGAGGGCTTCAAGTGAACAAGTGGTTGATTCCAGCGGTGACAGCCGTGGCTTTGCTCAGCGGCTGCTCCACCGTGCAGCGTGGTTCGATTCCCGTGGTGGATTCGGGCACGGCGGTGTCCAACAGCGAACGCATCGGTGCCAATGGCGGTTTCCGCCAGACCACGGTCAAGCGCCCCGTGCAAGGCCAGACACAAGCTATCCCGCAAGGCGATACCGGTGTGGTGGTGATGGTGCCGGGCGGTGGTGCGGCCGTGTCGACACCGATCAGCTCTTCGCCGATCGTTCCAGGCCCGGCATCTGGCGGTATCACGTCGGGGCCATACAATCCTTCGGCGGTTGAATCGGCGCCAAGCAATTCCGGCAGCTACAGCATGCCGTCGACGCCGAGCGGGATTCCTTCGGCCAGCAGTGGCGGAGGTCTGTCGGCAGATGAACAATTGGACGGCCCGGTGCTTGCCCTGTTGACGACCGCGCAACAGCAGCAGGCCGGTGGTGACCTCAACGGTGCGTCTTCCAGTCTGGAGCGTGCGCAACGCGTTGCCCCGCGTGAGCCGCAAGTGCTTTACCGTCTGGCGCAGGTGCGCATGGCCCAGGGCGATGCGCCGCAAGCCGAGCAGTTTGCCCGTCGCGCGCTAACCATGGCCAACGGTCGTCCGGATCTGCAAGCCAGCCTGTGGGAAATCATCGCTCAGGCCCGTGAGAAACAAGGCGATTCCGCTGGCGCCGCGCTGGCCCGGCAGAAGGCCAAGGTTTCTCTGTGATGGATGTGCGCTTCCCGAAAATCGCCGATCAGCTGTTGCTGATCGAGCGAGAGCTGCGCACCCAGGGCTGGTGGGATGAGGTTGAGCCGTCGGCTGAAGCCCTAAGCAGTGTCGAACCGTTTTCGGTTGATACACTGGACTTCGAGCAGTGGCTGCAATGGATCTTCCTGCCGCGCATGAAGCTGATCCTGGAGCAGGATCTGCCGCTGCCGACTGCCTCGGGCATTCAGGAAATGGCCGAGATGGTGTTTGCCCAACGCAATCTTGGGGGTAAGGATCGTCAGCTGCAGGTGCTGCTCAAAGAGTTCGACCTGCTGATCACGGCTTCGCGCTGAAGCCTCTGTAGGTGCTGCGAAGGCTGTGGTCTTTTGATTAAAAAACAAATCAAAAGATCGCAGGCTCGTTTCACTCGTCAGCTCCTACACAGCTCCTACACAGCTCCTACACAGCTCCTACACGGAACCTACGAGCAATTTTCGGCAATCTGCTTCTGTGCTTCGACGATGCGCTCTTGACGCTGCCCATCATCGAGTCGCCGTAGCTTCCCCTCAACTTCCTCCCTCAGTCGCGGATTGTTCTGCAATTGCGCCAGATTCGTGCGTGCCTGTTCGCAAAACGCCTTGAGCTGAGCCTGCTGTTCGGCGACCTGTTTCTTCACGTTGCCATCGATAGCCTTCTGATCACCCAGCGTTCCGCTGCCTGGCATCGGTGCAGGTTTCGCAGGGGGCGGAGAAGGCGTCTGCACCGAGGTGGCCGGCTGACCCTGTGGCGGCTGTGCACCGAAATGCGTGACACCCTGGGCATCAACCCATTTGTAGATCTGAGCGGCCGAGCACCATGGGCTGAGGCCGATCAGCAGAGTGAGGAGGAGCGTTCGCATGCTGATTCCTTGGCAAAAATGCGCAATTGACGCTAACAGAGTAGCGCTTTTCAGGTTTTTTCTTGCGTTCTCATGTGGTTACCCACAATTAACCCAACAGACGACTTGACTTGCAGAGGGCGAAACAGAAGAATCCAAAGTCCGCTGTAGAGGGACTGCCAGAAGCAGACCCACTCGGTAGATCATGAGGCGCACATCCGCGCCGACCTGTTACACCCGCAACGCGTTACCTCGCGCTGGGTGGGAAAGGCCCGCAACACTTGGGACGATCCCAATACTTGCTCAGTCAGTGCTGACGTAGTCGGCGACCACCGTCGCTCATGCTCTGCCGAGAAGTAAACCTATTAAGACCCGCCCCTATTTTTGTGGACGGTATTCTGGCGTTTTAGAGGTGAACAACGTGGAGCTTTTATCTGGCGGTGAGATGCTCGTCCGCTTTTTGCGTGACGAAGGCGTCAAATACATCTACGGGTACCCGGGTGGTGCTCTCCTGCATGTTTACGATGCCCTGTTCAAAGAACCGGAAGTGACCCACATCCTGGTTCGCCACGAACAAGCGGCAACCCATATGGCTGACGGCTACGCCCGTGCCACCGGTAAAGCCGGCGTGGTATTGGTGACATCGGGTCCTGGCGCCACAAACGCCATCACCGGTATCGCCACTGCCTATATGGACTCGATTCCAATGGTGATCATTTCCGGTCAGGTGCCCAGCACCATGGTCGGTACCGATGCGTTCCAGGAAACCGACATGATCGGTATCTCCCGGCCGATCGTGAAGCACAGCTTCATGATCAAGCACGCTTCGGAAATCCCGGAAGTCATGAAGAAGGCTTTCTACCTGGCGCAATCCGGGCGTCCGGGCCCGGTCGTTGTCGATATCCCGAAAGACATGACCAACCCGGCCGAAAAGTTCGAATACATTTTCCCGAAAAAAGCCAAGCTGCGTTCCTACAGCCCGGCCGTCCGCGGTCACTCCGGGCAAATCCGCAAGGCGGCAGAAATGCTCCTGGCGGCCAAGCGTCCTGTCATGTACTCCGGCGGTGGCGTGATTCTCGGCAACGGTTCCGCGCCGCTGACCGAACTGGCCAAAATGCTCAACCTGCCCGTGACGAACACCTTGATGGGGCTGGGCGCTTTCCCCGGTACTGATCGCCAGTTCATCGGCATGCTCGGCATGCACGGCAGCTACACCGCCAACCTGGCGATGCACCATGCCGACGTGATCCTCGCAGTCGGCGCACGCTTCGACGATCGCGTGATCAATGGCCCGGCCAAGTTCTGCCCGAACGCCAAGATCATTCACATCGACATCGACCCGGCTTCGATCTCCAAGACCATCAAGGCCGACGTGCCAATCGTTGGCCCTGTCGAGAGCGTCCTGACTGAAATGGTCGCGATCCTCAAGGAAATCGGCGAGACCCCGAACAAGGAGTCCGTGGCCAGTTGGTGGAAGCAGGTGGATGAATGGCGTGGTGATCGCGGCCTGTTCCCTTACGACAAGGGCGACGGCAGCAAGATCAAGCCGCAGACCGTGATCGAAACCCTCTGCGAAGTGACCAAGGGCGACGCCTTTGTGACCTCCGACGTCGGTCAGCACCAGATGTTCGCCGCGCAGTACTACACGTTCAACAAGCCTAACCGCTGGATCAACTCCGGTGGCCTGGGCACGATGGGCTTTGGTCTGCCGGCGGCGATGGGCATCAAACTGAGCTTCCCGGACGACGACGTTGCCTGCGTCACCGGCGAAGGCAGTATCCAGATGAACATCCAGGAACTGTCGACCTGCCTGCAATATGGCTTGCCGGTGAAAATCGTCATCCTGAACAACGGTGTTCTGGGGATGGTTCGTCAGTGGCAGGACATGAGCTACGGCAGCCGTCACTCGCACTCCTACATGGAGTCGCTGCCCGACTTCATCAAGCTGGCTGAGGCCTACGGCCACGTCGGCGTGCGCATCACCGAATCGAAAGACTTGAAGTCGCAGATGGCCGAAGCGTTCGCCATGAAGGACCGTCTGGTGGTGATCGATATTTCGGTCGACACCAGTGAGCACGTCTACCCGATGCAGATCAAAGACGGCTCCATGCGCGATATGTGGCTGAGCAAGACGGAGCGTACTTAATCATGCGGCACATTATTTCCCTGCTTCTGGAAAACGAACCCGGCGCTCTGTCTCGCGTAGTCGGCCTGTTCTCACAGCGCAACTACAACATTGAGAGCCTGACCGTGGCCCCGACCGAAGACCCGACCCTGTCGCGTCTGACGCTGACCACCGTGGGCCACGATGAAGTCATCGAGCAGATCACCAAAAACCTGAACAAGCTGATCGAAGTGGTCAAGCTGGTGGACCTGTCGGAAAGCGCTCACATCGAGCGCGAACTGATGCTGGTCAAGGTCAAGGCCACTGGCGCCCAGCGCGCCGAGATCAAACGCACCACCGATATTTACCGTGGACAGATCGTCGATGTCAGCGCCAGCGTGTATACCGTTCAGTTGACCGGTACCAGCGACAAGCTCGACAGCTTCATTCAGTCCATTGGCACCGCATCGATTCTGGAAACCGTCCGTAGCGGCGTGACCGGCATTGCCCGCGGCGACAAAGTACTCAGCATCTAAACCAAATTAGCGCATGGCCTGAATGGCCGGATATAAGGGGAAATTCATGAAAGTTTTCTACGATAAAGACTGCGACCTGTCGATCATCCAGGGCAAGAAAGTAGCCATCATCGGTTACGGCTCCCAGGGCCACGCTCAAGCGTGCAACCTGAAAGACTCCGGTGTCGACGTTACCGTCGGTCTGCGTAAAGGTTCGGCCACTGTTGCCAAAGCCGAAGCTCACGGCCTGAAAGTGACCGATGTTGCTTCCGCTGTGGCTGCTGCCGACCTGGTCATGATCCTGACCCCGGACGAGTTCCAGTCCTCGCTGTACAAGAACGAAATCGAGCCGAACATCAAGAAAGGCGCCACCCTGGCCTTCTCCCACGGCTTCGCGATCCACTACAACCAGGTTGTTCCGCGTGCCGACCTCGACGTGATCATGATCGCGCCGAAAGCGCCGGGCCATACCGTGCGTTCCGAGTTCGTAAAGGGCGGCGGTATTCCTGACCTGATCGCCATCTACCAGGATGCTTCGGGCAACGCCAAAAACGTTGCACTGTCCTACGCTGCCGGCGTCGGTGGCGGTCGTACCGGCATCATCGAAACCACCTTCAAGGACGAGACTGAAACCGACCTGTTCGGCGAACAAGCCGTTCTGTGTGGCGGTACTGTCGAGCTGGTGAAAGCGGGTTTCGAAACTCTGGTTGAAGCTGGCTACGCGCCGGAAATGGCCTACTTCGAGTGCCTGCACGAACTGAAGCTGATCGTTGACCTCATGTACGAAGGCGGTATCGCCAACATGAACTACTCGATCTCCAACAACGCCGAATACGGCGAGTACGTGACTGGCCCGGAAGTGATCAACGCCGAATCCCGTCAGGCCATGCGCAACGCCCTGAAACGTATTCAGGACGGCGAGTACGCCAAAATGTTCATCAGCGAAGGCGCAACCGGCTACCCTTCGATGACCGCCAAGCGTCGTAACAACGCCGCTCACGGTATCGAAATCATCGGCGAGCAACTGCGCTCCATGATGCCGTGGATCGGTGCCAACAAGATCGTCGACAAAGCCAAAAACTAAGTCAGCGTCCCTTGTATGAAAAACGCGGCCTCGGCCGCGTTTTTTCGTTTGAGCCCGTGGTTCTGGTATAAAGCTGCATCGTTTGTGGCCGAACTGTCGTCCTCAAGCCTCTGTCGAATTTTCTTCAAACTGTTGCAAGGTAATGTCCATGAGCGAACGTCCCGAAGAGCCGAACAAGGCTTCTGACGCCGAAAGCCTGCTGCCCATCGATGAACACATCGAAGAAGGGCACGACGCAGAAGGTCGTAAAGTCCGGCATCGTGGTATCTATCTGCTGCCGAACCTGTTCACCACTGCCAACCTGTTCGCAGGCTTTTATTCGATTATCAACTCGATGAGCGCCCAAGCGGCACTGAGTGCCGGCGACTCGGTCAATGCGAGCAAGTATTTTGCCTTTGCCGCGATCGCGATATTCGTTGCGATGGTGCTCGACGGCCTGGATGGTCGTGTTGCGCGCATGACCA
The DNA here is from genome assembly GCF_014268505.2 of Pseudomonas khorasanensis. Taxonomy (GTDB): domain Bacteria; phylum Pseudomonadota; class Gammaproteobacteria; order Pseudomonadales; family Pseudomonadaceae; genus Aquipseudomonas; species Aquipseudomonas khorasanensis. Next base: position 2,438 of record NZ_JABWQP020000005.1, on the reverse strand, counting down.
ACACCCAAAGTGCTTTCGGCGCCGAGTATGACTCGCTGTCTGACATGGTCGCCTTCGGCGTTGCGCCGGCGTTGCTGGCCTTCGGCTGGGCTTTGGGCGATATGGGCAAGGTCGGCTGGATGGTCGCCTTTATTTATGTAGCGGGCGCAGCATTGCGTCTGGCGCGTTTCAACACGCAAGTCGGGACGGCTGACAAGCGCTACTTCATCGGCCTGGCCAGTCCGGCAGCGGCAGGTGTAGTGGCGGGGATTGTCTGGGCGTTCAGCGATTACGGCATCCAGGGTTCGAAGATGTCGTTCCTGGTGGCGTTGATGGTGGCGGCGGCCGGCATGCTCATGGTCAGCAACATCAAGTACAACAGCTTCAAGGAGCTGGATCTGAAAGGGCGCGTACCGTTCGTGGCGATCCTTGCGGTGGTGCTGGTGTTTGCCGTTGTGTTCAGCGATCCGCCGCGCATTCTGCTGTTGGTGTTCCTCGCTTACGCAGCGTCCGGCCCGGTGCAATACCTGTTGCGTCTTCGTCGTCACAAAAACGCCGAGTGATGTAATTTCCCGCATACTCCGCAGTCTATGGGTGCACCTGTCCTCCAAAGCTGCGGAGTTGTCATGTTGATCAAGATCCCCAAAGCATCTGACTGCCATGAGTCGGATGTCACGCCTGAATCCATTTATCTCTCCCGTCGCCAATTGCTCGGCGCCACTGCTGCCGGTATTGCCATGAGCAGCCTGCCGCGCTGGGCCAGTGCGGCGGATGCCGCTCGCTACCCTGACGTCGAACCTGGTAAGGCGCCGGCCTGGTTTGCCGAAAAGCTTCCTTCTACTCAGTGGGGTGCTGTCAACGTCAAGGATGAGGCGATCACGCCTTATAAAGACGCCACGCACTACAACAACTTCTATGAGTTTGGCACCGGAAAGGGCGATCCGGCGTCAAATGCCGACGCGCTGAGGACCGAACCATGGAGCGTGGTGATAGACGGGGAGGTGGGTAAGCCGGGGCGTTATGCACTGGAAGACTTCATGAAACCGTATCAACTGGAGGAGCGTATCTATCGTCTGCGTTGTGTCGAGGCGTGGTCGATGGTCATTCCCTGGATCGGTTTTCCCATCTCGGCGCTGCTCAAACAGGTCGAGCCGACTTCCAAGGCCAGATACATCCGCTTCGAAACCTTGCAGGACCCCAAGAGCATGCCGGGTCAGCGTTCAGGTTTCGCTTTGATTGACTGGCCTTATGTCGAAGGCTTGCGTCTGGATGAGGCAATGAATCCTCTGGCGATACTCGCAGTAGGCATGTACGGCCGCGAACTGCCGAATCAGAACGGCGCACCTCTGCGTTTGGTTGTGCCTTGGAAGTACGGCTTCAAAAGCGTGAAGTCCATCGTGCGCATCAGTCTGGTCAGCGAGCAGCCGAAGACAACCTGGCAAAGCATTGCGGCGGACGAGTACGGTTTTTATGCGAACGTGAATCCCACGGTCGATCATCCGCGCTGGACCCAGGCACGCGAACGCCGTTTGCCGAACAGTCTGTTCAAGCCGAACGTGCGCGATACCCAGATGTTCAATGGCTACTCGGATGAAGTCGCTTCTTTATATACAGGGCTCGATTTGCGGAAGAACTACTGATGCGCTATCCGTTTTGGCGAGTGGGCGTTTTCATTGCTGCAGCGATTTGGCCATTGCTGTGGTTCTATCAGGCATTTGCGGATTTGCTTGGACCTGATCCGGGTAAGGTGTTGGTTGATCGTCTTGGACTCGGCACGCTGGTGTTGCTGTTGATCACTCTGAGCATGACGCCCCTGCAGAAGCTGACCGGTTGGGCGGGGTGGATTGCTGTCCGTCGGCAGTTGGGGCTTTGGTGCTTTGCGTATGTTGCGTTGCATCTGTTCAGCTATATGGCTTTTATCCTCGGGTTCGACTGGTCTCAGCTCGGCATTGAGTTGCGCAAGCGGCCGTACATTATTGTCGGAGCGTTGGGCTTTCTCGGGTTGCTGGTGCTGGCGGTGACGTCCAATCGATATAGCCAGCGTCGCTTGGGGGCTCGCTGGAAGAAGCTGCATCGCCTGGTGTACGTCATTTTGGGGTTGGGTTTGCTGCATATGCTGTGGATTGTCCGTGCTGATCTTGAAGAGTGGGCAATCTATGCCTTTATAGGTGCAGTGCTTTTGGTGCTTCGTGTGCCGCCAGTGATGAAGCGAATCCCGCGTTTACTGGGTAAAAGGCTAAATCTGCAGGAAAAGCGAAATTAACGGTTGACGGCAGATTCCAGACGTCTATAATTCGCCCCACTTCCGGCGCAGTCGAAACGGAAAACTCCTTGAGATTCAAAGAGTTATGTGGTTTTCGACAGCGGCTTGCTTCAGATCATCGAAGCCTGGAAGGAGTTGAAAGAGCGGTGATGTTTGGCTCTTTTAACGGTTCGATCTTCTCAGTCGAAAGCGGAGA
>NZ_JABWQP020000049.1 GCF_014268505.2 Pseudomonas khorasanensis | reverse complement strand
GTCGTCCTGGCCATTGATGTAGTAAATGTCGTCACCGGCCCCGCCAATCAGGGTGTCGGTACCGCCCAGGCCATCGAGGACGTTGTTGCCGGCGTTGCCGGTCAGGGTGTTGCTCAAGGCGTTGCCGCCGAAGTTGAGGTTGGCGGTGCCCAGCAGCACACCGTCTTCGACGTTGGCCGAGAGTGTGTAGCTGACGCTGGAGCGGATCACGTCATGGCCTTCACCGGCCAGCTCGATCACGGTGTCGCTGCGGCTGTCGACGACATAGACATCATCGCCTGCGCCGCCACTGAGTGTGTCGATGCCAGCCCCGCCGTCGAGGATGTTGTTGCCGGCATTACCGGTCAGGGTATTGTTCTGCGCGTTACCGGTACCGTTCAGGTTGGCGCTGCCCAAGAGGGTAAGGTTCTCCAGATTGGCGCTCATCGCCCAACTGACGGTCGACTGGACAGTATCGATTCCGCTGTTGGCGGAGTTGGC
>NZ_JABWQP020000048.1 GCF_014268505.2 Pseudomonas khorasanensis | reverse complement strand
CGGCAACATGATGCAGTGGTTGCAGGAAGAACACGCCGATCTGTATTTCTCGTTTCCCGAATCGAACCTGAAACAAAAAGTGGCGCGTTTTGTTAAACGCACGCCACTCACGGAAGAAAACTTTACCGGGCTGTTAAAGGCCTATCTGGAAAAAGAGGTGGTGGTATGAGCGTTTTAATGGGTGGGATCGTTGGCGGCCTCACAGCAAAACAACCTGATGCTCAGGCCATCATTAACGACTTCAAGAAATGCCTGAAAGACTACCGCGAGCATGCCGAAGCCTGGTACGGCGGCATCCTGGACGCGGAACAGCAGTTCAAAGTCGGCGACGAAGTCGGTACGGCGGACAAGGACAGCAAAAAGGAAAACACTCTTTACGCCAACTGTCCGGCGAACGGCAAGCTGGTGCTGGTTCATAGTTTCGAGTCCGCGCGCTTTGTGCCGATTGGCAACACGCCAGTTCGACTGACGCCGGTAGTTGATGGCCGCTTTGTCGGCAAAAACGAAGTCGGCCCG
>NZ_JABWQP020000047.1 GCF_014268505.2 Pseudomonas khorasanensis | reverse complement strand
CCCAGCACCAACCGATGACGTCTACAAAGACGCCGGTTCGGTACAGGCGACGATCACCGGCGCCACAGGTGGCAACTTCGAAAACCTGGTGCCGAGCACGGTTCCGGCCGTGACGACCGTCACCGACACCATCGACACCTCGACGGTCAAATTGACCGCCGATACCTCAGTGGCTGAGGGCGGCACCGTCACTTACACCGCCACGGTTGGCGCGCCAGTAACCGGTTCGCCGGTTGTCGTGACCTTGGCCAACGGCCAGAACATCACCATCGCTGTCGGTCAAACCACCGGTACCGCGACCTTCACCGCACCGAACGATGCGCTGACTGGCAATGCGCCGATAACTAACGCAATCACCAATGTCACTGGCGGCAACTTCGAAAATCTGGTCGCCGACAAAACTCCGGTCAGCACCACTGTCACCGACGTTACCGACACCACCAATCTGTCGCTGAGTGCCACTGGCTCCGTTGCTGAAGGTGGTTCGATTGTTTACACCGCTACGCTGACCAATCCGGCCGGCTCGCCAGTCACCGTGACCTTGTCC
>NZ_JABWQP020000046.1 GCF_014268505.2 Pseudomonas khorasanensis | reverse complement strand
CAGGCCGGCGGTGCCCAGCAGTACGCCGTCTTCGACGTTGGCCGAGAGGGTGTAGCTGACGTTGGCGCGGATCACGTCGCGGCCTTCACCGGCCGCTTCGATGACGGTGTCGTCCTGGCCATTGATGTAGTAAATGTCGTCACCGGCCCCGCCGATCAGGGTGTCGGTGCCACCCAGACCGTCGAGGACGTTGTTGCCGGCGTTGCCGGTCAGGGTGTTGCTCAAGGTATTGCCGCCGAAGTTGAGGTTGGCGGTGCCCAGCAGCACACCGTCTTCGACGTTGGCCGAGAGGGTGTAGCTGACGCTGGAGCGGATCACGTCATGGCCTTCACCGGCCAGCTCGATCACGGTGTCGCTGCGGTTCTCGACGACATAGACATCATCGCCTGCGCCGCCACTGAGTGTGTCGATGCCAGCCCCGCCGTCGAGGATGTTGTTGCCGGCATTACCGGTCAGGGTGTTGTTGAGCGCGTTGCCGGTACCGTTCAGGTTGGCGCTGCCCAAGAGGGTGAGGTTCTCCAGGTTAGCGCTCATCGCCCAACTGACGGTCGACTGGACAGTATCGATTCCGCTGTTGGCGGAGTCGGT
>NZ_JABWQP020000045.1 GCF_014268505.2 Pseudomonas khorasanensis | reverse complement strand
CAGGTCGATGCTACTCAGGCGTCCACCGAACAAGTGACGATAATCGAGTGTGCTTCCATCCGGAAGGCGGCAGTGGCTTAGTTGGCCGACGCTGTCGTATGCGTAACGTATGGTGCCCCAGCCCTGATGTTCAGTGATCAGCCGATCTTGCACATCGTATTCATAAGCGAGCGGCCAGTGGCCGTCGTCGACATTGACCAAGCGACCCAGTGCGTCGTAGCTGTAATGAATTTCTTCGCCATCGGGCAGCGTCTTGACCAGCAAACGACCTGCGGCGTCGCGCTGGTATTCGGTTACCAGTTCGCTGCCGTCATCGCCGAATTCGGTTTTCTTCAGCAGTTGGCCGTTGAGGTCGTACTCGTACGCGGTGCGGCGGCCGTCGAAGCCGGTTTCCTGCTGAATCAGACCGTTCGGGTAGTAATCGAGTTGGTAGCGTTCGCCGCGCTCGTTTTCGATTTCAGTGAGCAACAAGCGCGAGTTGTCATAGCGGTAGCGCAACTGGCTGCCGTCGGGATTGATTCGGCGGCTGACGAGGTGCAGGTTGTCGGCGTACTCGTAATGGGTGATACGGCCGAGCTCGTCTCGTTCCGCGGTGACGCGGCCATACGCGTTGTAAGT
>NZ_JABWQP020000044.1 GCF_014268505.2 Pseudomonas khorasanensis | reverse complement strand
AGTCGGTGCAGCAACGGTTGCGGTGCCGCTCGTTTCGCCCGCTTTGATGGTGATTACGGCGCCGTTCGACAGGGTTACGGTGACCGGTGTGCCGGCCGGATTGGTCAGCGTTGCGGTGTAAACAATCGAGCCACCTTCTGCTACAGAGCCGGTCGCGCTGAGCGACAGGTTGGTGGTGTCGGCGACATCAGTCACAGCGGTCGATACCGGAGTTTTGTCGGCAACCAGATTTTCAAAGTTGCCGCCGCTCACATTGGTGATCGCGTTGGTGATCGGCGCATTGCCAGTCAGCGCATCGTTGGGTGCGGCAAAGGTCGCGGTACCGGTGGTTTGACCGACAGCGATGGTAATGTTCTGGCCGTTGGCCAACGTCACGACCACTGGCGAACCGGTAACCGGCGCACCAACCGTGGCGGTGTAAGTGACGGTGCCACCCTCAGCCACCGAGGTATCGGCGGTCAATTTGACCGTCGACGTGTCGATGGTGTCGGTGACCTGGGTGACCGCTGGCGTGGTGCTCGGAACGAGGTTCTCGAAATTGCCACCGGTGGCAGTGCTGATAGTGGCCTGCACGGAGCCGGCGTCTTTGTAGACGTCGTCGGTCGGTGCAGCAACGGTTGCGGTGCCGCTC
>NZ_JABWQP020000043.1 GCF_014268505.2 Pseudomonas khorasanensis | reverse complement strand
CAGGAACAGATCTACCTGCACGCCCAGCGCGACTGGGACGAAAACATCGAGCACGACCAGAAAATCCGCGTCGGCAACGAACGCCACGACACCGTCGAAAAAAACAGCTACACGGAATTCAAGGCCGAAGAACACCACACCGTCTACGCCGACCGCAAAGTCGAAACCCGCGCCAACGACCACCTGACCGTCGGCGTCAATCAGCACATCAAAATCGGCACGGGCCAGTTCATCGATGCAGGGCAAGAAATCCACCTGAGCAGCGGCATGAAAGTCGTGATGGAAGCAGGCGCCGAGTTAACCCTGGTCGGCGGTGGGAGCTTCATCAAGATCGACGCCGGCGGCGTGACGATGAGCGGGCCGGTGATCAACATGAACTCCGGCGGTGGGCCGGGTAGTGGGACTGGAGCCGCGCCACTGATGCCCGGCATCCTGAAACAGGCCGACGCCGACAAGGCCGGCCAGGTCCTGACCCCGGCGCAAGTCAACACCCTCAAACGCAACGCGCCGTTCTGCGAAGAATGCGAAAAATGCAAGGCAGGTGCCTGTGCCCTCTGATCGACTGACACCCAACGACTGGCTGGCACAACAGCCGCTGCAAACTGGCGAACGCCTGTACCTGATCATCAGCGCGGCCAGCGACAGCGACGCCCTGAAAAACCTGTACCTGACCGAACCCACCGCCCAGCTCATCCCGATCTGGGGCGGCAC
>NZ_JABWQP020000042.1 GCF_014268505.2 Pseudomonas khorasanensis | reverse complement strand
GTTCTCGACTGATCATCGAGGGAGGGACTTGGAAGCCGCGCAGCTCCTTAGGCTTGTTGCCTGTGACGTAGATCGTGCTCCAGCCCTCCACACTCACTCGTACAGTTCGCACGGTATCTTGGGCCCGCCTCCGGCGAGAGCCCGCATTCGCAAGGTTGGACAGAGTGACGTGATGATCACAACAGGGAACAAGTGGAGAAACGATCATGTCCGGTTTCGTTGGCGTCGACATCGCAAAGAACACCTTTGATATCGCTACACACCTGCCCAACGGCAAGCACAAAACCAAGGCCAAACTGGCCAACGATCCAAAGGGCTTCAAAGAGTTTGAGGCTTGGCTAGACAAAAACGTCGAGCGTTCGGCCCTGATCGTGATGGAAGCCACCAGCGTCTACCACTTGGAGCTCGCCGAGTTCGTTTACAACAAAGGCTTCCGGGTCTGCGTGGTGAACCCGGCTACGACCAAAGCGTACGCTGACAGCGAACTTCGCCGGATCAAGACCGATAAAAGCGATGCGAAACTGATCGCCGACTTCGCTCGGGAAAAGGATCAAAAGCTTCGGCCATGGGCGCCTGAGCCGCTGAAATATCGCCAGTTGAAAGCAATGGTGCGCCGCCTGGATGACCTTCAGGAAATGGAACAAATGGAGCTTAATCGTCTGGACGTTTCCGACGAAAAGGTCAAAGACTCGATCAACTCCGTTCTGCGCCATATCGAAAAAGAGATC
>NZ_JABWQP020000041.1 GCF_014268505.2 Pseudomonas khorasanensis | reverse complement strand
TTCGTCATTCCAGACGTAGCGGGTGTTCATCTGCGAGAACGAGGCCCAGTGCCGCACGCAGCGCGCCGCTTTGCCCGCGCGTTCCCATTCCCAGAAGAAGCTCGCGCCGCCGGTCAACTGCCGCTGCAGGATGACGTGGTGGTCGTCGTAGTCGTAATGCTCGCTGTCGCCGATGGCGTTGGTCGCAACCAGCAGGCGCTGCCGGGCATCAAAACTGTAACTGGCGAGGTTTTGCTCGGTCGCCCATTTATCCTGTGCAAAGACCTGGTAATCGACCGCCACCAGTTGCGAGCGGTCATAGCGCAGCAGCAATGCGCGCCCGGCGCCGTTGTGCAGGCGCTGAACACGGTCGGACCGATCGCGTTGCAGCGTCAGACGATTGCCATGGGCGTCGCTGATCGCCGTCAGCCGTCCCGCGCGAAAGTGATAAAACCGCGCGCTGTCGCCGGCCAGGGCGAGGATCAGTTCTTCGGGTTCGTCGCCAAGAAAAATCGCCGCCCGCGACAGGCTGTTGTGGATGGCCGGGCGCGCTGCGTCGGGTAAAGGGAAACGGGTGCGGCGGTTTTCGTGGTCGATCCAGATCACGCCATCGCCGTCGAAAGCCAGGCGATGGGCCAGCGTATGGCTCCAGCCGAACCCGAGGCCACTGTCGATTTCGACCGCGCTGCTGCGGTACAAACGGGTGAATTCGAACGGCAGCACGCCGTCGAGCACCGCGTCGGTCAGGGTCAGCAGCTCTTCGCCGGTGACCATCGACACCGGGCAGCCGTTTTTACAGGTATTGGGGACGCAGTCGGCGGCATCGCCGTTGGGGTTTTTCGCCTGGTCGGGGGCGTCGTCGTGGGGCTC
>NZ_JABWQP020000040.1 GCF_014268505.2 Pseudomonas khorasanensis | reverse complement strand
ACAACCGGCGAACCGGTTACTGGCGCGCCCACAGTCGCGGTGTAAGTGACGGTGCCGCCCTCAGCCACTGAGGTATCGGCGGTCAATTTGACCGTCGACGTGTCGATGGTGTCGGTGACCTGGGTGACCGCTGGCGTGGTGCTCGGTACCAGGTTCTCGAAATTTCCGCCGGTCGCGCCGGTGATCGTCGCCTGCACGGAGCCGGCATCTTTGTAGACGTCGTCGGTCGGTGCAGCAACGGTTGCGGTGCCGCTGGTTTCGCCCGCTTTGATGGTGATTACGGCACCGTTCGACAGGGTTACGGTGACTGGCGAGCCGGCGGCGTTGGTCAATGTCGCGGTGTAGGTTATCGAACCGCCCTCAGCGACCGAGCTGCTAGCGCTCAGCGAAAGGTTGGTGGTGTCGGCCACGTCGGTGACGGCGGTCGAAACCGGGGTCTTGTCGGCGACGAGGTTTTCGAAGTTGCCGCCGCTCACATTGGTGATCACATTGGTGATCGGCGCATTGCCAGTCAGCGCATCGTTCGGTGCGGTGAAGGTCGCGGTACCGGTGGTTTGGCCGACAGCAATGGTGATGTTCTGGCCGTTTGCCAACGTCACGACAACCGGCGAACCAGTGACCGGGGCGCCAACCGTGGCGGTGTAAGTGACGGTGCCGCCCTCAGCCACTGAGGCGTCGGCGGTCAATTTGACGGTCGACGTGTCGATGGTGTCGGTGACGGTCGTCACGGCCGGAACCGTGCTCGGCACTAGGTTTTCGAAGTTGCCACCGGTGGCAGTGGTGATTGTTGCCTGCACGGAGCCGGCATCTTTGTAGACGTCGTCGGTGGGTGCAGCAACGGTTGCGGTGCCGCTG
>NZ_JABWQP020000004.1 GCF_014268505.2 Pseudomonas khorasanensis | reverse complement strand
GAATTCGCCGTCAACCCCTATTTTCACATTTCTGTCATATAGGTCAAAAAACCCCGAAAACACGAAGGCCGACCTATAGAGGTCGGCCTGTTCATACGGCGAGCTTACAAGCTTGGGAACGCGAACTGCGAAGCTTCATGGCTCGCGCGTTGCGGCCAGCGCTGCGTGATCGCTTTGCGACGAGTGTAGAAGCGCACGCCATCCGGGCCGTATGCATGCAGGTCGCCGAACAGCGAACGTTTCCAGCCGCCGAAGCTGTGATATGCCACCGGCACTGGCAGCGGCACGTTGATGCCGACCATGCCGACTTCGATCTCATCGCAGAACAGACGCGCGGCTTCACCATCACGGGTGAAAATGCAGGTGCCGTTGCCATACTCGTGATCGTTGATCAGTTGCATCGCCTCTTCCAGGCTGTTCACCCGTACTACGCACAGCACCGGACCGAAGATCTCTTCTTTATAGATGCGCATCTCTGGGGTGACGTGATCGAACAGGCAGCCACCGAGGAAGAAACCCTCTTCATGTCCGGCCACGCTCAGACCGCGACCGTCGACAACCAACTTCGCGCCCGCGGCGACTCCGTCATCCACATAACCGCTGACCTTGTCGCGCGCCTGACCGGTGACCAGAGGCCCCATGTCCAGACCGCACGAAGTACCGGCACCGATCTTCAGCGCCTTGATCTGTGGGACCAGTTTCGCCACCAGTGCATCCGCGACCTGATCGCCGACACAGACCGCGACCGAAATCGCCATGCAGCGCTCGCCGCAGGAACCATACGCCGCGCCCATCAGTGCGCTCACTGCGTTGTCCAGATCGGCATCCGGCATCAGCACCGCGTGGTTCTTCGCGCCGCCCAGTGCCTGGACGCGTTTGCCGCGCTTGGTGCCTTCGGCGTAAATGTATTCGGCAATCGGCGTTGAACCCACGAAGCTCAGCGCTTTGATTTCAGGTGCTTCGATCAGCGCGTCCACCGCTGTCTTGTCCCCGTGGACAACGCTCATTACGCCTTTTGGCAAACCGGCTTCCAACAGCAATTGAGCAATCAGCAGCGTGGAGCTTGGATCGCGCTCGGACGGCTTGAGGATGAAGCAGTTGCCACAGACGATCGCCAGCGGGTACATCCACAGCGGCACCATCGCCGGGAAGTTGAACGGAGTGATACCGGCAACGATCCCCAACGGCTGGAAGTCAGACCAGGCATCAATATTCGGGCCGACGTTGCGGCTGTACTCGCCTTTAAGGATTTCCGGGGCGGCGCAAGCGAACTCGACGTTCTCGATACCACGCTTCAGCTCGCCGGCGGCATCTTCCAGGGTCTTGCCGTGCTCTTCGCTGATCAGTTGCGAGATGCGCGCTTCGTTCTGTTCCAGCAATTGCTTGAAGCGGAACATCACCTGGGCGCGTTTGGCCGGTGGCGTATTGCGCCAGGCCGGGAACGCAGCCTTGGCGGCATCGATGGCTTTCTGGATGGTCGCCTGGCTGGCCAATGGCAGTTTGTGGATCGCCTGGCCGGTAGACGGGTTGAACACATCCACTGCGCGACCGTTCTCGGTCACCAGTTCGCCATTGATCAAATGCGGAATAACGCTCATCGAACACTCCTGAATTTATGTTCAGCGGCCCCGGTTGAAAGGCGCCTTCTATATATAGGTAGCTTTGTTTGGGAGCCGGTTATCTTTGGCGCTCTTTAGAATGCCTTCGCGAGCAAGCTCGGCTCCCACAGGTTCTGCGTGAAATCAGTCGAGCTTGTTCAGCACTTCGCCGACCGCGTCGAACAGACGATCAAGGTCCTGCGGCTTGCTGTTGAAGGTTGGGCCGAACTGCAGGGTGTCGCCGCCGAAGCGCACGTAGAAACCGGCTTTCCACAGCGTCATGCCCGCTTCGAACGGACGCACGATGGCGTCGCCGTCACGACCGGCAATCTGAATCGCACCGGCCAGGCCATAGTTGCGAATGTCGATAACGTTCTTCGAACCTTTCAGGCCGTGCAGCGCGTTTTCAAAGTGTGGCGCGACTTCAGCGACGCTCTGCACCAGATTTTCCTTTTGCAGCAGGTCGAGTGCTGCCAGGCCTGCAGCACAGGCCACCGGGTGCGCCGAATAGGTGTAGCCGTGGGGGAATTCCACCGCATATTCCGGCGTCGGCTGATTCATGAAGGTCTGGTAGATCTCGGAACTGGCAATCACCGCGCCCATAGGGATGGCGCCGTTGGTGACTTGCTTGGCGATGCACATCAGATCCGGGGTCACGCCGAAGCTGTCGGCGCCGAACATCGATCCGGTGCGGCCGAACCCGGTGATCACTTCGTCAAATACCAGCAGGATGTTGTGCTGATCACAGATCTCGCGCAGACGCTTGAGGTAACCCTGAGGCGGAACCAGTACACCGGCAGACCCGGCCATCGGTTCAACGAACACTGCCGCAATGTTGGAAGCGTCGTGCAGCTCGATCAACTTCAGCAGCTCTTCGGCCAAGGCGACACCGCCCTGCTCCGGCATGCCACGGGAAAAGGCGTTGCTCGCCAACAATGTGTGCGGCAAATGATCGACGTCCATCATCGCCTGACCGAACAGCTTGCGGTTGCCGTTGACCCCGCCAAGGCTGGTGCCGGCGATGTTCACGCCGTGATAACCACGGGCGCGGCCGATCATCTTGGTCTTGGTCGCCTGACCTTTCAGACGCCAGTAGGCACGCACCATTTTCACCGCGGTATCGGCGCACTCGGAACCGGAGTCGGTAAAGAACACGTGGTTCAGATTGCCCGGCGTCAGCTCGGTGATTTTTTCAGCGAGCTGGAACGACAGCGGATGGCCGTACTGAAAGCCCGGCGAGTAATCCAGCGTGCCCAGCTGTTTCGAAACCGCTTCCTGAATTTCCTTGCGAGTGTGCCCGGCGCCGCAGGTCCACAGGCCGGACAACGAGTCATAGATCTTGCGGCCCTTGTCATCGAACAACCAGCTGCCTTCGGCCCCGACGATCAGACGCGGATCGCGCTGAAAGTTGCGGTTGGCGGTGTACGGCATCCAGTGCGCATCCAGCTTCAGTTTACTGGCAAGAGGCGACGGCGCGTTTTCAGGCATGTTCATTGGCAAAACCTCGCAGGGCATAAGCGTCAGGGAGATAGAAAGCGTTGTTGCAGCTAAATTGCCACGGCGATAAAGTCGGTGAAATTCAACTCTTCTAACCTTCAGTTAGATTCGCGCTAAACAAAGAGAATAAAAAATGAGCAGCCGCCGCGCCGATCCGCTGGCCCAGGTCAGTGACTTTGATATCCGCCTGCTGCGGATTTTTCGCAGCGTCGTCGAGTGTGGCGGCTTCTCCGCAGCGGAAACCGTGCTCGGTATCGGGCGCTCGGCGATCAGCCAGCAGATGAGCGATCTGGAACAACGCCTTGGCTTGCGCTTGTGTCAGCGCGGCCGGGCCGGCTTTTCGCTGACTGAAGAAGGTCGCGAGGTCTACCAATCGGCGCTGCAGTTATTAAGTGCGCTGGAAAGTTTCCGAACCGAGGTCAACGGTTTGCACCAACACCTGAGGGGCGAACTGATCATCGGCCTGACCGATAACCTCGTCACCCTGCCCCACATGCGCATCACCCATGCCCTCGCCCAATTGAAGGAACGCGGGCCGGATGTGCAGATCCAGATTCGCATGATTGCGCCGAACGAAGTCGAACAAGGCGTGCTCGATGGCCGGCTGCACGTCGGCGTGGTGCCCCAGGCCACCGCGCTGTCCGGGTTGGAATACCAGCCGTTGTACAGCGAACGGTCATTGTTGTATTGCGCCGTGGGCCATCCGCTTTTTTATGTTGACGACGAACAGCTCGATGACCAACGCCTGGACAGTCAGGACGCCATTGCGCCAACCTTTCGTTTGCCTGCAGACATTCAGGCGCATTACCAGGCACTCAACTGCACGGCCAGCGCGTCCGACCGTGAAGGCATGGCGTTCCTGATTCTGACCGGACGTTACATCGGTTACCTGCCGGATCACTACGCCAGTCTCTGGGTGCAGCAGGGGCGCTTGCGGGCTCTCAAAGCCGGGAGGCGTTTTTATGACTTGAGTCTGGCATCGGTCACGCGCAAGGGCCGGCGCCCCCATTTGGTGCTGGAAAGCTTCCTGGAGAGTCTCGCGGCGACGCGTTGACGACAAAATCAAAAAATCGCAGCGTGCCGCAGCGCCTACAAGAGAGCGGTTTTCATCAGAAAGCTGAGCAACTGGACAGGTTTTTGCAGAGCAGGATCAACTTGATCCTTGAACAAGAAGCCAAATCCATGCAGCCAGATTCCGAGTCGCCCAGTGAACTGATCTACGGCCTTAACGACCGCCCGAAACCGGTCGCCGCCATTCTTGCCGCGCTACAACACGTGCTCGCCAGCTTCGTCGGCATCATCACCCCGCCGCTCGTCATCGGTTCGGCGCTCGGACTGACCGCGCATCTGCCCTACCTGATCAGCATGGCGCTGATGGTCTCGGGCGTCGGCACTTTTATTCAGGCCAGACGGCCGTTCGGCATCGGCGCGGGGATGATCTGCCTGCAAGGCACCAGTTTCGCCTTTCTGGGCGCCGTGCTGTCGGCCGGGTTTCTGGTCAAGCAGCGCGGCGGCAGCCCGGAGGACATTCTGGCGATGATTTTCGGCGTGTGCTTTTTCGGCGCGCTCGTGCAGATCGTCCTCAGCCGTTTCATCGGTCAGTTGCGCAGAGTGGTCACGCCGCTGGTGACCGGGATCGTCATTACCCTGATTGGCGTTAGCCTGATCAAGGTCGGCATTACGGATCTTGGCGGTGGCTTCAATGCCCCGGACTTCGGTGCGCCGGGCAATCTGGCGCTGGGTGTGTTTGTGCTGCTGACCATCATTTTGCTCAACCGCTCGAACACGCCGTGGGTGCGACTGTCGGCGATAATCGTCGGTCTGCTGCTGGGAAGCCTGGCTGCCTGGTTCAGCGGAAAATGGGTGCCGCAGCCATTGCCTGATTTACCGCTGGTGAGTCTTCCCACACCTTTCAAGTTCGGTTTCAGCTTCGACTGGACGGCTTTCCTGCCAGTCGCGCTGATTTATCTGATCAGCACCATCGAAACCGTCGGCGACCTCACCGCCAATTGCATGCTCGCCCGCCAGCCCATCAGCGGCCCTTCTTATATAAGCCGTTTGCGCGGCGGTGTGCTGGGCGACGGCGTCAGTTGCATGATTGCCGCCACATTCAGTGCGTTCCCCAACACCACGTTTGCGCAGAACAACGGAGTGATCCAGTTGACCGGCGTGGCCAGCCGCTACGTCGGGCTGTACATCGGCGCGATCCTGTTTTGTCTGGGCCTGTTTCCCATGATCGGCGCCGTGCTGCAGCAGATCCCCAAACCGGTGCTCGGAGGCGCGACATTGGTGATGTTCGGGGCCGTGGCTGCGGCCGGCATACGCATTCTCGCGCAGTCGCCGCTGGACCGACGCAGCATGCTGATCATCGCCACCTCCTTCGGCGTCGGCCTGGGTATTGCTGCGCAACCGAACCTGCTGCATCTGATGCCGACACTGGTGCAGAACCTGTTCGACTCGGCGATCACCAGCGGCGGCCTGACGGCGGTCATGCTTTGCCTGCTGTTGCCGGAAGGCAAAACCGCAACGACTCAGAGCCCTGCGCCACTGAACAAGATCGAACAGGCGTAACGGTTTTATCGCGCAAGGTCTTGTCGGATGACTGTGGGTGCGCTATCAACGCAACTGGTTGCACCCACAGACAATCCCGGAAGTGCCTATGACCTTTGAAGTCCCAGCCCATGGCGGCAAACCCGCCAGCCGAATTCGTCAGAAGAACGAAGAGACCATCCTCAAAGCCGCCGAAGACGAGTTTGCCCGTCACGGGTACAAAGGCACCAGCATGAACACCATCGCCCAGAAGGCTGGGTTGCCCAAGGCGAACCTGCATTACTATTTCACCAACAAACTCGGTTTGTACGTGGCGGTGCTGAGCAACATCATTGAGTTGTGGGACAGCACCTTCAACACTCTTACCGCCGAGGATGATCCGGCCGAGGCGCTGACCCGCTACATCCGCGCGAAGATGGAATTCTCCCGGCGCCAGCCACAGGCCTCGCGGATCTTCGCAATGGAAGTGATCAGCGGCGGCGAATGCCTGAGCGAATACTTCAACCAGGATTATCGCGCCTGGTTCACCGGCCGGGCGGCGGTGTTTCAGGCGTGGATTGATGCAGGCAAAATGGACCCGATCGATCCGGTGCACCTGATCTTCCTGCTGTGGGGCAGCACCCAGCACTATGCCGACTTCGCCACGCAGATCTGCCGCGTGACCGGGCGCAGCAAGCTGACCAAACAGGACATCGAAGACGCTGGCAACAACCTGATCCGCATCATCCTCAAAGGCTGCGGCCTCACTCCTTCTCTATAAGACGTTTTATGCCTTTCACCCTCAGCGGTTTTTGCGAGTACCGCGAAGAGATTCGCAAAAGCCGCTTTATCACCCTGGCGACGCCGATCGGCAGCCCCGCCGACGCCCAGGCATTTTTCGAGCAGCACAGCGATTTGAATGCCACGCACAATTGCTGGGCGTGGAAGTTCGGCGCGCAATATCGCAGCAGTGACGACGGCGAGCCGGGCGGTACAGCCGGGCGCCCCATTCTGGCGGCGATCGAAGCGCAGGACTGCGATCAGGTCGCGGTGCTGGTGATCCGCTGGTACGGCGGCATTCAACTGGGCACCGGCGGTCTGGCCCGGGCGTATGGCGGCGGTGCGAACAAGTGCCTGCAAGCGGCGGAAAAAATCGAGCTGATCAGCCGCGTGCCGCTGAGCTGCGCTTGTGGATTCGCCGAATTGGCGTTGGTGAAGTTGCGCGTGGCGGATCTCGGTGGATTGGTGACGGAGGAAAACTTCACTGCCAATGGGGTTGAGTTGAAATTGGCGGTGGGGGAAGCGCAGATTGAAGTACTGCAGAGTCAGTTGGCGGATTTGAGCCGTGGGCGGATTTTATTGCAGCGTTAAACTCAGGATCAAAAGATCGTCCGAAGGCTGCGATCTTTTAGGGCATCACGCGCGTTTCTTATTACCGGGAGTTGCCCACATCCGCTGTGCACCCGACTGTGGATAACCTGAGTACATACCGCTGTAACCCTTCTGTCATGCGGCTTAGCGAGATTTGATCATTTTTCGTTCAATTGATCCGACGAAATACGAATCCGACGGAAAAACAGACACTTAGCCGCGGTTATCACCTTTAGAAGAAAGCACAGCAGTGCTTATGCCCGGCGCCACCGCTTGCGCACAGTTACTGTGGAATAACCTGTGGATAACCCGTTTATGACCGGCTCAGTGGCTGGATCCATCTAGGCCGCGCGCGATTGCTCGTTTTTTAACCAATTGGGGGTGAACGAAACTGGAGCCTGATCAGCAGCTTTGCGCTGAACTGGTGCTCGATTGTGGAATGAGCCAGGCGCTGTCGCTCTGCAATCCACGTTAGCGGGCATGGCTGGCGCGCGTTCCTGACTCGATGGCCAGGAAATTGCTTTATCCACAGGCACAACTCCAAGTCAGTCGAGCCTGTCATGTCCATCGCTCCTTCCCCGCCGCGCCTGCAGCTGCACCAGATCAGCAAGCGCTACCCCGGTTGCCTCGCCAACGACGCCATCGACTTGAGCATCGCGCCGGGAGAAATCCACGCGCTGCTCGGTGAGAACGGTGCGGGTAAAAGCACGCTGATGAAAATCATCTACGGTGTCATTCAGGCCGAGGCTGGCGAACTGCTCTGGCAGGGCCAGCGGGTGAATATCCGCAATCCGGCGCAGGCGAGGCAATTGGGCATCGGCATGGTGTTCCAGCATTTCTCGTTGTTTGAAACCCTCAGCGTGGCGCAGAACATCGCGCTGGCGATGGGCGCGGCGGCCGGCACGCCGAAGCAACTGGAGCCGAAGATTCGTGAAGTGTCGCAGCGCTATGGCATGGCGCTGGAACCCGAACGACTTGTCCACAGCCTGTCGATCGGCGAGCGGCAACGGGTGGAAATCATTCGTTGCCTGATGCAGGACATTCGCCTGCTGATACTCGACGAGCCGACCTCGGTGCTGACGCCGCAAGAGGCCAACGAGTTGTTCATCACGCTGCGGCGTCTCGCCGACGAGGGTTGCAGCATCCTGTTTATCAGCCACAAGCTTGGTGAAGTGCGCGCCTTGTGCCACAGCGCCACGGTGCTGCGCGGCGGCCGGGTTGCCGGGCATTGCGTGCCCGCCGAATGCTCGGATCAACAACTGGCGCAGTTGATGGTCGGCGAAGCGGCGGCATTGATTGGCGAGTATCCGAAGGTCAGCGGTGGCGCGGCTTTTTTGCGGGTGAAGGGCTTGTGCTGGCACAACCCGGACCCGTTTGGCTGCTCGCTGCACGACATCAATGTGCAGGTGCGCAGCGGTGAAATCGTCGGCATCGCCGGGGTCGCGGGCAACGGGCAGGATGAGTTGCTCGCCCTGCTCAGCGGCGAGCGGACGCTGCCGCGCGAACAAGCGGCGACGATACGATTCGCTGAGCAACACGTTGCGAATTTACGCCCGGATGCAAGACGCAAACTGGGCCTGGCGTTCGTCCCGGCCGAGCGTCTCGGCCACGGCGCGGTGCCGGAGTTGAGTCTCGCCGACAACGCTCTGCTCACCGCTTTCCAACAGGGGCTGGTCAGTCACGGTTTGATTGAACGTGGCAAAGTCGAAGCCCTCGCCCGACAGATCATCCAGCGCTTCGGCGTGAAAACCCCGGACACACAAACAGCCGCCCGCAGCCTGTCCGGCGGCAATTTGCAGAAATTCATTCTCGGCCGGGAAATCCTCCAGCAACCCAAACTGCTGATCGCCGCGCACCCGACATGGGGTGTCGATGTCGGCGCCGCCGCGACCATCCACCGGGCCTTGATCGCTCTGCGCGATGCGGGCGCGGCGATTCTGGTGATGTCTGAAGACCTGGATGAGTTGTTCCAGATCAGCGACCGCCTCGGCGCGCTGTGCAACGGACGGCTGGCGGCACTGCACGACACCGGCGATACGCAACTGAGCGATGTCGGCGCGTGGATGGCCGGCCAGTTCGATCACTCACCTTGCGCCGCCACGGTTTAACGGAGTTTCCCTCATGCTGCTTTCTCTCGAATCCCGTGGCCAGCCATCGCGCCTGATGCTCTGGTGTTCACCTTTATTGGCGGCGGCGTTGACCCTCGGGTGCGGCTCGCTGCTGTTCATTGCCCTGGGCCACGATCCGCTGAACACCTTGCACACGCTGTTGATCGCGCCCGTCAGCGATCTGTATGGGGTCTCTGAATTACTCGTCAAAGCGCTGCCAATTCTGCTCTGCGCGCTCGGTCTGGCCGTGGCCTATCAGGCGCGGATATGGAACATCGGCGCTGAAGGCCAACTGCTGTTGGGCGCGCTGGCCGGCAGCGCCTTGGCGGTGAACATTATCGGTATGCAAAGCCGCTGGGCGCTGGTGTTGATTCTGTTGACCGGCACGCTGGCGGGCGCCGCGTGGGCCGGACTGACGGCGTGGTTGCGCACGCGTTTCAACGCCAACGAAATCCTCACCAGCATCATGCTCAATTACGTGGCGCTGAACCTGCTGCTGTTCTGCGTGCACGGGCCGTTGAAGGATCCGGCCGGTTTCAACTTTCCCGAGTCGGCGATGTTCGGCGACGCCAGTCGGCTGCCACTGCTGCTGGAGGATGGCCGTGTGCACGCCGGGGTGTATTTCGCCCTGCTCGCGCTGGTCGCGGTGTGGGTGTTGTTGCAGAAAAGCTTTATCGGTTTCCAGATCAAAGTGCTGGGCCTGGACAAGCGTGCGGCGGGGTTTGTCGGCTTTCGCGAGAAGCGCCTGATCTGGCTCGCGCTGTTGGTCAGCGGCGGGTTGGCGGGGCTGGCCGGGGTCTGCGAAGTGACCGGGCCGATCGGCCAACTGGTTCCGCAGGTGTCACCGGGCTATGGCTACGCGGCGATCACGGTGGCGTTTCTCGGACGCTTGAATCCGATAGGCATTCTGTTTTCCAGCCTGTTGATGGCGCTGCTGTACATCGGTGGCGAGAGCGCGCAGTTGTCGCTCAATCTGCCGCAGGCGATTACCCAGTTATTCCAGGGGATGATGCTGTTTTTCCTGCTCGCCTGTGACGTGCTGATTCTCTATCGGCCACGCCTGAAACAGCGCTGGACACGGCGCGCCTCAACCCCTGCCGTAACTGCCGGAGCGCTGTGATGGATATCGATCTGTTGAGCAATATTTTCTACGCCATGGTCCGCTGCGGCACGCCGCTGTTGCTGGTGGCGCTGGGTGAACTGGTTTGCGAAAAGAGTGGCGTCCTCAATCTCGGCCAGGAAGGCATGATGTTGTTTGGCGCGGTGATCGGTTTTATCGTCGCCCTCAACAGCGGCAACCTGTGGCTGGGCGTGTTGCTGGCGATGCTCGCGGGGATGCTGCTGTCGGCTTTGTTTGCCTTGGTCGCGTTGGTGTTCAACGCCAATCAAGTGGCCACCGGACTGGCCCTGACCATTTTTGGCGTGGGCCTGTCGACCTTCGTCGGTGCCGCCTGGGTGGGCAAACCGCTGGCGGGTTTCGAGCCGCTGGTGATTCCCTTTTTGAGTGACATTCCATTGATCGGCCGAATGCTGTTTGCTCAGGATTTACTCGTGTACCTGTCGTTCGTGCTGTTCGCGCTGGTGGCGTGGGTGATCGTCAAAAGTCGCGTCGGTTTGATCATTCAAGCGGTCGGCGAGAACCCGGACGCGGCCAGTGCGATGGGCTTGCCGGTACTGACCGTACGAACACTGGCGGTATTGTTTGGCGGGGCAATGGCCGGATTGGCCGGGGCGTACCTGTCGCTGGCGTACACGCCGATGTGGGCAGAGAACATGACCGCCGGACGGGGCTGGATCGCCTTGGCGCTGGTGGTGTTTGCCAGTTGGCGTGTGTGGCGATTGCTGCTGGGGGCGTATCTGTTTGGCCTCGCCAGCATCCTGCACCTGGTGGCGCAAGGTCTGGGCCTGGCGATTCCTTCGAGCCTGCTGGCGATGCTGCCGTATGTCGCGACGATTGTGGTGCTGGTGTTGTTGTCGCGCGATGCCGTGCGTACACGATTGTATGCCCCAGTGTCGTTGGGGCAGCCTTGGCAATCTGGACATTAAGAGGTGAATTCACTGGCCTCTTCGTCAGCAAGCTCGCTCCCACAGTTGACCAAGTTCACTCAGTTCCCCTGTGGGAGCTTGCTCGCGAAAGCGTCCGCACAGGCAACACTGAACCACATCAAACAATCTTGAGAGTTTCAGGAAGCAAGCACGGCAAGGGCTGGGGTATGCTCCGGTCGCTGCCTCTTTTGCGCCGGACGTTGCAACTCCGTCTCGGTCAGGCGTGTCCATTGAATCCTGAACGCTGACTTTCAAGGAAACCCATCATGTCTCAGGCAAAAAACGCGCTGATCATCGGCGCCTCCCGTGGTTTGGGCCTCGGTCTGGTGAAAACCCTGCTGGCCGACGGCTGGCAAGTGACCGCGACCGTGCGCAATCCGCAAAACGCCGAGGCCCTGCAAGCGCTCGGCAACGTGCGCGTCGAAAAGCTCGATATGGATGACCAGCAAGCGGTCATCGCGCTGAGTCAGCAGCTAAAGGGCGAAACCTTCGATCTGCTGTTCGTCAATGCAGGCGTCAAAGGCCCGGACGTACAGACGCCGGGTGGCGCTACGCTGGCTGAAGTCGGCAAGCTGTTTTTCACCAACGCGGTCGCGCCGATCAATCTGGCGCAACGTTTCGTCGGGCAGATCCGCGACGGCAGCGGCGTGCTGGCGTTCATGAGTTCGGTGCTTGGCAGCGTGACCATGCCGGACGCGCCGGAACTGGCGCTGTACAAGGCGAGCAAGGCGGCACTCAATTCGATGACCAACAGCTTTGTCACGCAATTGGGTGAGCAGAAACTGACCGTGTTGTCGCTGCATCCGGGCTGGGTAAAAACGGACATGGGCGGTGAAGGCGCCGATATCGATGTGGAAACCAGCACCCGCGGGCTGATCGACCAGGTGAACGCGTTTTCCGGCAAGGGCGGGCATCACTTCGTCAATTACAAGGGTGAAACGATTCCCTGGTAAGCACACAAATCCTGTGGGAGCCGGGCTTGCCCGCGATGACGGAGTTCCAGTCACCACATAAGGTGGCTGATTCGACGCAATCGCTGGCAAGCCAGCTCCCACAGGGATGAACGGTGTCCGGTCGGGTGGCGCTTGCCCGGCGCTGCGATTTGCTTGAAACTGCGCGCCTCGTCCTTCGCGGCGACCCTGGATCAGCAGACAGGGCAACACTGAGCTGGCAACCCTGAACCCAACTTTCAGAGGAGCCGGCCACAATGCCTGCGACCCGTACCTGGTTAAAAAACCCCCTCGCCATTTTCACGGCCAACGCGCTCGACGCCCGTGGCGGTCTGGTGCTGCAAGACGGTGTGATCGTCGAAGTGCTCGCTGCCGGCCAACAGCCTTCGGCGCCGTGCAGGGAAGTGTTCGACGCCCGCGAACATGTGATCCTGCCGGGCCTGATCAACACCCACCATCATTTCTATCAAACCCTGACACGCGCCTGGGCGCCGGTGGTCAATCAGCCGCTGTTTCCGTGGCTGAAAACCCTCTACCCGGTATGGGCACGTCTGACACCTGAAAAACTTGCCCTCGCAAGCAAAGTAGCGTTGGCCGAATTGCTGCTCTCGGGCTGCACCACTGCCGCCGACCATCACTATCTGTTCCCGGACGGTCTGGAAAACGCCATCGACGTGCAGGTCGAAAGCGTCCGCGAACTGGGCATGCGCGCCATGCTCACTCGCGGTTCAATGAGCCTCGGCGAGAAGGACGGCGGGTTGCCACCGCAACAAACGGTGCAAGAAGGTCAGGTGATTCTGGACGACAGTCAGCGGCTGATTCACGAATACCACGAGCGTGGCGACGGCGCGCAAATCCAGATTGCCCTGGCGCCGTGCTCGCCGTTTTCGGTGACGCCTGAAATCATGTCGGCCAGCGCCGAACTGGCCAACAAGCTCGACGTGCGTTTGCACACGCATCTGGCCGAAACCCTCGATGAAGAAGATTTCTGCCTGCAGCGTTTCGGCCTGCGCACCGTCGATTACCTGGACAGCGTCGGCTGGCTCGGCCCGCGCACTTGGCTGGCGCACGGCATTCATTTCAACCCCGACGAAATCACCCGCCTCGGCCAGGCCGGGACGGGCATCTGCCATTGCCCGAGCTCGAACATGCGTCTGGCGTCGGGCATCTGCCCGAGCATCGACCTCACCGACGCCGGTGCGTTGTTCGGTCTCGGTGTTGACGGTTCGGCCTCCAACGATGCCTCGAACATGATCCTCGAAGCACGTCAGGCGCTGTACATCCAGCGCCTGCGTTATGGCGCCGAAAAGATCACCCCGGAGCGCGTACTGGGTTGGGCCACCAAGGGCTCGGCGAGCCTGCTGGGACGTACCGACATCGGCGAAATCGCTGTAGGCAAGCAGGCGGATCTGGCGTTGTTCAAACTCGATGAGCTGCGTTTTTCCGGCAGCCATGACCCGATTTCCGCGTTGCTGTTGTGCGGTGCCGATCGCGCTGACCGAGTGATGATTGGCGGCAAGTGGCGTGTGGTTGATGGCCAGGTTGAAGGGTTGGACCTGAAAGGTCTGATCGCCGATCACAGCCAGGCGGCTCGGCAGTTGGTCGCCGGTACCTGATCCGATCATTAATCCCTGTGGGAGCGGGCTTGCCCGCGATGGGGGTGTGTCAGGTACATATATGGTTTCTGACATACCGCAATCGCGGGCAAGCCCGCTCCCACAGGTTTTTCAGCGTCCCTATAGGCCCAGCAAGGACAGCATGATGAAGGTTGCAAACAGCACAAAGTGAGTCATGCCCTCGATCGCATTGGTCTCGCCGTCATTGAGGTTGATGGCGCTGACGATCAAGGTGATGAAGATCATCACTGTCTGCACCGGCGTCATCGCCATCTGGAAGGGCTGGCCGGTGTACAGCGCCATCGCTTCCATCACCGGCACAGTCAGGATCACCGTCGACAGTGACGCCCCCATCGCAATATTGACCACCGATTGCATGCGGTTGGCCAATGCCGCCCGCAACGCCGTCAAAATCTCCGGCGCTGCCGAAATCGCCGCGACCAGAATCGCTGTGATCACCGGCGGCGCGCCCGTGCCTTCCAGACCCAGATCGAGGGTCTTGGACATGACCTCGGCCAGCGCGCCGATGATCACCACCCCCGACACCAGAATGCCGATCGACAGCGCCAGGCTGACCGGTTTCGGCTCCTGTTCCACCGGTTCTTTCTTGCGCCGTTTGTCCGGGTAGCTGTAGCTGAAGAAGTAACTGTGCGGACCGACCTGCATGCGCAGGAACAGCGCATACAGCACCACCATCGCGCCGATGGTGAACGCCGAATACAACTTCCAGTTAGCCTCGGGAATGAATTCGGGGACCACCATCGACACGCCCATTGCGGTAAGAATCATCACGCTGTAGCTGCGCGCCGAATTGTCGTTGTAAGACTGTTCGCCGTGTTTGATCCCGCCCATCAGCGCGGCGAGGCCGAGGATGCCATTGATATCGAGCATGACCGCAGAGTAAATCGTGTCGCGCACCAGCGTGGCCGAGGCTTCGTTGCTCATCATGATCGCCAGGATCACCACCTCGACCAGCACCGCGGACAGCGTGAGGATCATCGTGCCGTAAGGATCGCCGACCTTTTCGGCGAGCAGTTCGGCGTGATGGGCAACGCGCATCGAGGCGGCGACGATGAACGCGATCAGCACCAGACCGCCGATTAACGCAACGATCTGTCCGCTGTGCAGCAGCCAGTGCTCCAGTGGGTAAGCGAAGCACGCGGCCAGAACTGCCAGCAGCAGAAAGCTTTCTTGTTTGAGAATCGAGAACATGGCGGGCCTTTGCCGAAAAGAGCTGATGAAGCTACTGACTGCCAGGCGGCGCTAACGTTTCGTTACATCTTGGCGCACCAAGCGATGGCAGTTGATTTCAGCCATGCACTTTATTGGCCTTGCCGGCCTCTTCGCGAGCAGGCTCGCTCCCACAGGTAACCGTATTTCATGTGGGAGCGAGCCTGCTCGCGAAGGCCGCGCTGCGGTTCCGGATTGTTTGTTGTCCTGTTGGTCAGCAATTTGCATTGGCCCTGAGCACACACAACAAAAGGAGTTCGCGTTCATGCCAATACGCCCGCTGCACAAACTGCTGTATGCCACCATCGGTCTGGGAGTCAGCCTGAGCGCCAGCGCTGCCGACCCGCTGAAAGTCGGTTTCGTCTACATCGGCCCGATCGGCGACCATGGCTGGACGTATCAGCATGAACAGGGGCGCAAGGCGCTGGCGGAAAAATTCGGTGAGCAGATCACCACCCGCCATGTCGAAAACGTCGCCGAAGGCGCAGACGCCGAACGGGTGATCCGCAACATGGCCAAGGACAAGTACGACCTGATCTTCACCACGTCCTTCGGCTACATGAACCCTACGCTGAAAGTCGCCAAACAATTTCCCAAGGTGACCTTCGAACACGCCACCGGCTACAAGCAGGACAAGAACCTGGGCACCTATCTGGCGCGGACCTACGAGGGTCGCTACGTGGGCGGCTTCCTCGCGGCGAAGATGACCAAGAGCAAGAAGATCGGCTACGTCGCCTCGTTTCCGATCCCTGAAGTCATCCGCGACATCAACGCCATCCAACTTGCCCTGAACAAGTACAACCCCGGCACCGAGATCAAAGTGGTATGGGTCAATTCCTGGTTCGACCCGGGCAAGGAAGCCGATGCCGCCAACGCGTTGATCGATCAGGGCGTTGACGTGGTGTTCCAGCACACCGACAGCCCGGCGCCGATCCAGGCTGCCGAACGTCGCGGTGTGTATGCCGTGGGTTACGCGTCCGACATGGCGCATTTCGGGCCGAAAGCCGTACTGACATCGATCGTCAATGACTGGGCGCCGCACTACATTCAGGCGACACAGGGCGTGATCGACCACACCTGGAAGTCGCAGGATTACTGGGGCGGGCTGAAGGAAGGCACGGTGCAACTGCCGATCAGCGAACTGGTGCCGGCACCGATAAAAGCAGAAGCCGAGCAACTGATTGCGGACATCAAGAGCGGTGCACTGCAGACGTTTACCGGGCCGATCAAGGATCAGGCCGGTGTGGAAAAAATACCGGCAGGCGCGAGCGCAACCAACGCGGAACTGGCCTCGATGAATTATTACGTCGAGGGCATGAAGGCTGAGATGCCTAAGTAATCCCGTCGCATCACACAAAACCCTGTGGGAGCGAGCCTGCTCGCGAAGGCGTTGGGTCAGTCACCGCTAAGTTGTCTGATACACCGCTTTCGCGAGCAGGCTCGCTCCCACAGTTGGATCTTTAGGGAATTCAAGGATTGTGTATGAATCAGCTTCCCGTCATCGACATCAGCCCGCTCTACAACAACGACGAAACCGCCTGGCCCGCCGTCGCCGAACAGATCGACCAGGCCTGTCGCGAGTGGGGCTTTTTCTATATCAAGGGCCATCCTGTTTCTGCGCAACGTATCGATGCGCTGCTTGATCAGGCCAGACGATTTTTCGCCCTACCGGCTGCGGAAAAACTCAGGATCGACATCACACAGACGCGCCACCACCGCGGCTACGGTGCGATTGCCACCGAGCAACTCGACCCGGACAAACCCAGCGACCTGAAAGAGACCTTCGATATGGGCCTGCATCTGCCGGCCGAACACCCCGAGGTGCTGGCGGGCAAACCATTGCGCGGGCCGAATCGCCACCCGATACAGCCCGGGTGGGAAGCCCTGATGGAGCAGCATTACCTCGACATGCAGGCGCTGGCACAAACGCTGCTGCGGGCGATGACGATTGCACTGGGCATCGAACGCGATTTTTTCGACACACGCTTTGTCGAGCCCGTCAGCGTGTTGCGCCTGATTCATTACCCGCCGCGTCACGCCGCCAGTTCCGTCGAACAGCAAGGCGCCGGTGCGCACACCGATTACGGCTGTATCACCCTGCTCTATCAGGACAGCGCTGGCGGTCTGCAGGTAAGGAACGTCAGCGGTGAATGGATCGACGCGCCACCCATTGACGGCACCTTCGTGGTCAACCTTGGCGACATGATGGCGCGCTGGAGCAATGATCGTTATCGCTCCACACCGCATCGGGTGATCAGCCCGCTCGGTATCGACCGCTATTCGATGCCGTTCTTCGCCGAACCGCACCCGGACACGCTTATCGAATGCCTGCCCGGTTGTCGGGACCCGATGCATCCGGCGAAATATCCGACGACCACTTGTGCTGAATTCCTGCTGTCACGCTTCGCCGACACTTACGCCTATCGACGCGAGCAAGAACCGGTTTGATGGATCGCTTGATCAGGTTTTGCCAATTGTTGCGATCAGCCTCTGTAGAATGCCGGCATTGCACCTGATGAGAAAAGACTATGTACGACTGGCTCAACGCCCTGCCCAAAGCCGAACTGCACCTGCATCTGGAAGGTTCGCTGGAGCCTGAACTGCTGTTCGCCCTGGCCGAACGCAACAAGATCGCCCTGCCGTGGAGTGACGTCGAGACCCTGCGCAAGGCTTACGCCTTCAACAACCTGCAGGAGTTTCTCGACTTGTATTACCAGGGCGCCGACGTCTTGCGCACCTCGCAGGATTTCTACGACCTGACCTGGGCTTACCTGCTGCGCTGCAAGGCACAGAACGTGATCCACACCGAACCGTTCTTCGACCCGCAGACCCACACCGATCGCGGCATCCCGTTCGAAGTGGTGCTCAACGGCATCGCAGCGGCACTCAAGGATGGCGAGACGCAACTGGGCATCAGCAGCGGTTTGATCCTCAGCTTCCTGCGTCATCTGAGCGAAGATGAAGCACAGAAAACCCTTGATCAGGCATTGCCGTTCCGCGACGCGTTTGTGGCGGTCGGTCTGGACAGTTCCGAAATGGGCCATCCACCGAGCAAGTTCAAGCGCGTCTTCGACCGTGCCCGTGACGAGGGTTTCCTGACCGTCGCTCACGCCGGCGAAGAAGGCCCGCCGGAGTACATCTGGGAAGCCATCGATCTGTTGAAAATCCAGCGCATCGACCATGGCGTGCGCGCCATTGAAGACGAGCGCCTGATGCAGCGGATCATCGACGAGCAGATCCCGCTGACCGTTTGCCCGCTGTCGAACACCAAGCTTTGCGTGTTCGATCACATGTCGCAGCACAACATCCTGGACATGCTCGAGCGCGGCGTGAAGGTCACGGTGAATTCCGACGACCCGGCGTATTTCGGCGGTTACGTGACCGAGAACTTCCATGCACTGCACGAACATTTGGGCATGACCCAGGATCAGGCCCGACGCTTGGCGCAGAACAGCCTGGATGCGCGCTTGGTAAAACCATAAGCCTCACCGCATGATCAAATGTGGGAGCGAGCCTGCTCGCGAAGAGGGTGTATCAGGCAACACTTCGTTGAATGAGAAACCGCTTTCGCGAGCAGGCTCGCTCTCACCTTACATCGGTGTCGACTCAGTAAGCTCCTCCAGCGTTTTCCCCCGCGTCTCCATCCCGAACAGCCACACCACCCCCGCCGCAATCGCAAAGCACGCCGCGCCCAGCGCGAACACTCCGCCCTGCCCGGTTATCGGGAACACCAATCCGGTCACCAATGGCCCGAGCAACGAGCCGACGCGGCCGATGGCCGAGGCAAAGCCCGAGCCGGTTGCCCGCGCCGAAGTCGGATACAGCTCCGGCGTGTAGGTGTAGAGCACCGCCCACATGCCGAACAGAAAGAACTGCATCAACAAGCCGGTGCCGATCAACAGCGCCACGTTGCCACCGAACACCGCGCTTTGCCCATACAGAAATGCCATAACCCCGCCGCCAAGCAACGTCACGATGCACACGGGTTTTCGCCCCCAACGCTCGACCAGCCACGCGGCCATGAGGAATCCCGGAATCCCGCCGAGCGAGATCAGCACCGTGTAATACACCGACTGCGTCACGGCGAAGCCCGACTGCTGCAACAGCGCGCTCAGCCATGAGGTCAGCCCGTAAAAACCCAGAAGTGCGAAGAACCACAGGCTCCAGATCATCGTCGTGCGCTGGCGAAACTGCGGCGACCAGATCTGCTTGAGCGCTGAAAAGAAATGGCCTGGCGGCGTTACGGTGCGTGGCAAACGAATAGGTTCCGGCAGCGCTGCACCGCCCAGCGAAGCACGTACACGCGCTTCGATGCCGTTCAATACTGTGTCCGCCGCGTCGTCGCGCCCGGCCTGTTCCAGCCAACGCGGTGATTCAGGAATGAAAAAGCGGATCGCCAGCACGAATACCGCCGGCACCGCCAACACCAGAAAGATGTCGCGCCAGCCAATCAGCGGCAGCAGGAAATACGACAGCACGCCTGCCGCGACAAAACCCAGCGGCCAGAAGCCGTCCATCAGGGCGATGTAACGCCCGCGCCGTTGCGCCGGAATCAGCTCGGACAGCATCGATTGCGCGATGGGAAACTCCATGCCCATGCCGATTCCCAGCAGGATGCGGAACAGTGTCAGTGTTTCCACCGTTTGCGCCGTCGAACACAGGTAACTGGCCACGCCCCATAGCACAATGCTCCATTGAAACACCGGTTTGCGCCCGAACCGGTCGGCGAGCATGCCCGACAACGACGCCCCCAGCACCATGCCGAAGAAGCTTGAGCTGGCGAGCAGCCCGGCCTGCGCACTGCTCAGGCCGAACTCGGCTTTGATCGAACCGAGCAGGAAAGTCATCATCGCCAGATCCATGGAATCGAAGAAAAACGCCAGGGCGATGATGATGAAAATGACGCGGTGATAGCCACTGATCGGCAGCCTTTCCAGGCGTTCTGCCGCACTAAAGCGTTGAGTGTTCATGTTGTGCTTCCCCATCCGAAAAATCCCCGGATCGAGTGTGCGTGATGGTCATTCAGAGGTCGTACTGGATGCGACCTGCTCACAGTCGTAGACGACGTTGCCCTTCAGTCCATCGCAGAGCAGCGCTCTAGAACGCTGTTTCCAGCTCGGTTTCCTTGGCAAAGCGATGGATTTCGCGCTGGCCGGTGGCCGTCAACTGCAAGGCCCGCGAATCGTTGGGCAACGTCAGCCAGCCGGACTGCATGAACAGTTGCAGCAGTGCCGCACCCAGTGAGCCGCCCATGTGCGGACGTCGCTCGCTCCAGTCCGGGCAGGCGCAGGCGACCTCCACGTTACGGTGCGCCAAAGCCTGAATGAACACGCCGCGCCGGGCCAGTTGCGTGGAGCCCTTGTGCGTGACCACGACGCGCTGCTCAAGCTGTTCGATCCAGCCGGCATCAAGCAGGCGTTGATACAGGTCGGCCGCCAGTGTTCCGCCCAGGTGATCGTTGCAGAACCGTGCGCGCAGCAGCGAAGACGGCGCGGCCTGCGGCCTGACCAAGGGCGTGGTGCGTTTTAGCGCCGCCGGAACTTGCAGTGGCGCACTGGCAATGGTGGCACTGGCCAGAGCCTCGATCGCGGCGCCGACTTCCGGTGCCGCCAGACGAAAGAAACGTTTACGGCCACGAATTTCGACATTCAACAAACCACCCGCGGACAGCCGCCCCAGATGAGCACTGGCCGACGACGGCGAAAGCCCGGCCAATAGCGCCAACTCTTCGGCTTGCCGGGCCGAACCATCCATCAACGCCCACATCATCGCGCTGCGCTTGGGGTCGGCCAGCAATGTAGCGATCTGGCTGATGCAAGGTGCATGTTCCATATGTTCACTCCTGTTGAATCGTATCGTCTACCGCTCGGAGACATCTTGGCCGTAAATCGGCCATCGGCCAACACGCGAAAATCGCCCTGAATCGGGGCAAGGCAAGCCACCGATACAAGCTGCTCCGGCATAGAACCTGGCAGCAGACGTTGCAACCGTCACCGAAAGCCGGCAACGCATTACGGCGTCTGAGCGCCGGGTATCCGTGAAGGCATGAGGCGGGCGCTAGTATAAGCGGGATAAGCCGGACGTCCTGCGCCTAGCCCTGCGAAGGTGGTGATTGTTCCTGACAGAAATTTCTCTATTTACCCGCGACTAATGATCACCTTTCAGGAAACCGGGAAATTGACTACCCAATTCAGCGCATCGGCTGGCGAGCATATCCCTCAGCAGGTTTACCGGCTTACTCAATTGAGCGCGATGGGCGCACAACAGATTCAGCGGAGCGCGCTCGCACAGTAGTTCTGGCATCAGCACCTTCAGGCGCCCGGCCAGCACATCGGTGCCGACGTCGAGCCAGGATTTATAGGCGATTCCGGCGCCGGCCAGTGCCCATAACCGAACGACATCGGCGTCGTCGCTGAAACGGTCGCCGCTGACGGTCAGGCTGACTTCACGTTTGCCGTCATGAAAACTCCAGTGGTCATGAACCCGGCTGCCGAGCATGTACAAAAGGCAGTTGTGCTGGGCCAGTTGCTCGAGCTGACGAGGCTCGCCTTGCCGCGCCAGATAGTCGGGCGAGGCGCACAACACGCGGCGGTTCTGCGGCGCGATGGGCAAGGCGATCAGGCTGGAATCTTCCGGTTCGCCATAGCGCAAGGCGATGTCCACCGGTTGCCGGAACAGGTCGGCAATGCGATCGCCCAGCAGCAGGCGCACCGTCAGTTTCGGATGCTCGCGCTGAAACGCGTCGAGCCACGGCAACAGCAGGTTGCGACCGAAGTCCGAGGGCGCCGACAGCTGCAAAATCCCGCTGACCTGATCCTGACCGCTGGCGAGCAGACGTCGGCCTTCATCGAGCTGGCTCAAAGCGGCGCGAGCGTATTCCAGAAAGCCTTCGCCCTCGGCGGTCAGGCGCAGGCTGCGGGTCGAACGCGCCAGCAGACGCGCGCCGAGTTGCTGCTCAATGCGCTTCAACGCCGCACTGGCCACGGCGGCAGACATGTCCATCACCCGCGCCGCCGCCGACAGACTGCCCAGGTCCGCCGCCCGGACAAACAACTGCAAGTCATCGAAACGCAGCATTTCAGGCACCGATTATCAAAAAAATATTGAAAGAGACTGCTCTTTTAGCTGGTTTTATCGCGCAGAGAAATAGCCAATGATGGGTTCCATCGAATCAGCCCTGTTTTTATGGAGTTCGTGCATGTCCACACACCGCCAGCGCGCACTTCCTGCGTTTCCAGGCCATCGAGCACTTTGATTCCAAACGCCTTGGCGCGAATGCCTGATCCTTTCTTCCAATAACTGTACGGAGACACCCATGAAAGCCATCGCCTATTACGCTTCCCTGCCAATCAGCGACCCCAAGTCCCTGCAAGACATCGAGCTGCCTGAACCGGTCGCCGGCCCCCGTGACCTGTTGGTGGAAGTCAAAGCCATCTCGGTCAATCCGGTCGATACCAAAGTCCGGCAGAACGTGGCGCCGGAAAACGGCGCGGCGAAGGTGCTGGGCTGGGACGTCGCGGGTGTGGTCAAGGCGGTTGGCAGCGACGTCACGCTGTTCAAGGCTGGCGACAAGGTCTTCTATGCCGGCTCGATTGCCCGGGCGGGCGGCAACAGCGAGTTGCATGTTGTCGACGAGCGAATCGTCGGCCATATGCCCAGGACCCTGAGTTTTTCCGACGCCGCCGCCCTGCCGCTGACCGCCATCACCGCGTGGGAACTGCTCTTTGAACGCCTGCAAGTTCGTGAAGGCAGTACCGACGAAGGTCAAAGCCTGCTGATCGTCGGCGCAGCGGGCGGCGTGGGTTCGATTCTCACGCAATTGGCCAAGCAACTGACGGGGTTGAAGGTGATCGGTACCGCCTCCCGCGAGCAGACCCGTGACTGGGTCAGCGAACTCGGCGCCGACCTGGTCATCGACCACAGCCAGCCGTTGAGCGAAGAATTGAAACGCGCCGGCATTGAACACGTGACCCACGTCGCCAGCCTGACCCAGACCGATCAGCATCTGCCGCAATTGGTCGAAGCTCTGGTGCCGCAAGGCAGACTGGCGCTGATCGACGATCCGAAGTCGCTCGACATCGGCCTGCTCAAGCGCAAGAGCCTGTCGCTGCACTGGGAGTTCATGTACACCCGCTCGCTGTTCGAAACACCCGACATGATCGAGCAGCACAAGCTGCTAAACCGCGTCGCGCAACTGATCGATGCCGGCACCTTGAAGACCACCGTGGGCGAGCACTTCGGCACGATCAATGCGGCCAACCTGCGTCGCGCCCATGAGTTGCTGGAGAGCGGCAAGGCCAAGGGAAAAATTGTTTTAGAAGGTTTCTAAAAATAAAACCTCGCAGCCGCTGCTTATGCCAGAGCGGCGGCGAGGTTTTTGCCGTCAGTCAGTTGCCTGCCCGTTGTCACAATTGCACGCGTATTGAGGTCTACAATCGAAGCCTCTGCGATACATCTTTTACACAAGGGAGGTCAGCAATGAAGATCCTGATAAAAGAAGTGGCAAGGTCCCAATGGCAGGTTCGCCTGGATCAGCACGTCGTAACTTTTCGCAGCGAAGCCGAGGCTCTGGCCTTCACTCGCACCCTCGAAGCGCGACTTTGCGCACCCCATCGAATCCCCGAACTCAGCCAGCAGCGCGCTGCTGGCTGACGTTCTTCAACCTGGGGCTTGCGCCAGCGCCCGGGCGTTCTGCAAGCGCCGGGTGAGCAGCGCGACGCTTACCACCAGCAACCCGCACAGGCTGATGACCAACGCCATCGGCACGGCGCTGCCGTCGTGCAAAACCCCCACCAACGCCGCTGCACCAGCGGCGATGCTGAATTGCAGGCACCCGAGCATTGCCGATGCGCTGCCGGCCCGCGCGCCCTGGCCGTTCATCGCACAGGCCGACGCATTGGGAATGATGCAACCAAGGCTGGCGATGCAAATGAACAAAGGAATCAGCAACGGCCACAACGCTTCAGGACGCATCGCGCCGACCGCCAGCAGCGTCAGCCCCGCCAGGAAATACACCCACACCGCACGCACCAGCAAAAACGCAGGGCCACGCTTGGCGAGCAGGCGCGCATTGACCTGCGCGACCAGAATAAAGCCCGCCGCGTTGGTGCCGAACAGCCAGCCAAAATGTTCGGCCGGTACGCCGTAAAGCTTGATGAACACAAACGGTGAACCGGCGATGTAGGCGAACATCCCGGCGATGGCGATGCCGCCGGTCAAGGCATGACCGAGGTAGACAGAATCCTTGACCAGCCGCGTGTACTGACGCAGTGCACCGGACAAAGGCTGGCGCGGCATAGTTGCCGGCATGCTTTCCGGCAGACCGAGCGCCACCGCCAGACCCGCCAGCGCGCTGAATCCGGTCAGCACCAGAAAGATCGATTGCCAACCGGTGGTGTTGACCAGCAGACCACCAAGCATCGGCGCCAGAATCGGTGCCAGGCCCATCACCAGCATCAGCTGGGAAAAGACTTTCGCCGACCCCACCGCGTCGCACTTGTCGCTGACCACGGCACGGGAAATGACCATGCCTGCGCAGCCACCCAGCGCCTGGACGAAACGTGCGCCAATCAGCCATTCCAGATTGGGCGCGTAGGCGCAGGCCAAGGACGCCAGGGTGAACAGGCCGACGCCGCTGAGCAGCGGAATCCGTCGCCCGAAACGGTCGGCAATGGGGCCGTAGGCCAGTTGACCCAGCGACAGGCCGAGGAAGTAAGCCGCCAGCGTCAGCTGTACATGCTGCTCATCGGTACCGAACGCCAGCGCCATGGATGGAAACGCGGGTAAATAGAAGTCGATCGCCAGCGGACCGAAGGCGCTCAAGGCGCCGAGTATCAGAATGGTACGAAAATTCATCAGGCATCCAGGTGGGCAAGTTGCAGCCCGACAGTCTAGCCGCGCCCGGACGCCTTGAACATTCCGATAGCTCGCTAACGATCAGTTTCAGACGAGCTTCACTTCATAACCTTCTTCGCGAATGGCTTCGATGACCTGATCGGCACTCAGCCCGCTTTCGACACCAACCTCCTTGCTGGCCAGATCGACGCGCACACTGGCCGCCGGATCCATGGCCTGCACCGCCTGGGTAATGGCTTTGACGCAGTGACCGCAGGACATGCCTTGAACGTTGAACACTTGCATGGGAAGACTCCTTTGAGTGAGATTGCCAGCAGTGTCAAGGTTGCCACGATGGCAAGGTCAAGTTCTGCGCAACACTGCCGGGCTGGCAATCAGCGCCGCGCTCGGCCAAGCTGCGTACATCAATGACTCGAATTCAGGAGATTCAGCCATGCGCTGGTCAGCTTTCAGCCTGTTTGGCTTCCTCAGCCTGTTTGCCGCCATCCCTCAGGTGCAAGCTGCCGGCGAGGATTACGCAGTACTGATCATTTCCCGCGAGCGCCTGGAAGTGGCGACCTCGTGCGAGATCGGTGTCTACATTCAGGATCAGCTCTCGGCGCGCCTGTTTCAGGAGCAGAGCACTTCATTCAACCTGCCACCGGGCAAGGTTTCGCTGCGCTTGAAACTGCTGCCGGGCCAGGCGCCGGGCTGCAGTCCCGGCATGCTGGCGCCGGGCTCGCAGGAAGTCGTGCTGCATGCCGGCGATGTGCTGAAGTTCCGGTTGGCGATGAATGCTGAAGGTGCGTACCTCAAGCCGGCCGGCCTGGGTTATTGAGCCCCAAATCGTTCTCACGCTCTGCGAGGGAATGCCTCCTGTGACGCGAAGCGTCACGCTCGGGACGCGGAGCGTCCATGGCTGCATTCCCACGCGGAGCGTGGGAACGATCTGACCGCAAACTGGTGCTTGACCTTGCCCGCATGGCAAGGTTGATCCTTGTAGACATCTACTACAGGGAGCGCGCCCCATGTCCGAATCCATCACGTTCGATCTGCCGATTGCCGGCATGACCTGCGCCAGTTGTGCGGGGCGTGTCGAGCGAGCCTTGAGCAAAGTCAGCGGCGCCCGCGCCGTCAGCGTCAACCTCGCCACCGAGCAGGCTCGGGTAGAGGCACCCGGCGACAGTTTGCCAGCGTTGATGGAGGCTGTTGAGCGCGCCGGTTACAGCGTGCCCCGGCAAACCCTCGAATTGAGCATCGACGGCATGACCTGCGCTTCCTGCGTCGGCCGCGTCGAGCGCGCCCTGAACAAAGTCCCCGGTGTGAACAGCGTCAGCGTCAATCTCGCCAATGAACGTGCGCATATCGAGTTGCTCGGTCAGGTCGATGCGCAAAACCTGCTTGATGCGGTGAGCAAGGCCGGTTATTCCGCCAGCGTCTGGCAAGCCGAACGGCCACAATCAAACGATCAGCAAAAACGCCTGCAACGCGAACGCTGGGCGCTGATCTGCGCAATTGCACTTGCCCTGCCGCTGGTATTGCCGATGCTGCTGCAGCCGTTCGGCATTCACTGGATGCTCCCCGCCTGGGCGCAATTCGCCCTCGCCACGCCCGTGCAATTCATCTTCGGCGCACGCTTTTATGTGGCGGCATGGAAAGCCGTGCGCGCCGGGGCCGGCAACATGGACCTGCTCGTCGCTCTCGGCACCAGTGCCGGATACGGCTTGAGTCTGTACGAATGGGCCACCGCCGCCGGACGCATGCCCCATCTGTACTTCGAAGCCTCCGCAGTGGTCATCGCGTTGGTGTTGCTCGGCAAATATCTGGAGAGCCGCGCCAAACGCCAGACCGCCAGCGCCATTCGCGCGCTGGAAGCGTTGCGGCCGGAGCGCGCGATTCAGGTTATCGACGGCCATGAGCAAGACGTTGCGATCAGCGCGCTGCGCCTCAATGATCTGGTGTTGGTCAAACCCGGCGAACGCTTCCCGGTCGATGGCGAAGTCGTCGAAGGCCAGAGCCATGCCGACGAAGCGCTGATCAGCGGCGAGAGCCTGCCAGTGCCCAAACAACCGGGCGACAAAGTCACCGGCGGCGCCATCAATGGCGAAGGACGCTTGCTGGTGCGTACGCAGGCGCTGGGCGCCGAAACCGTGCTCGCGCGGATCATCCGTCTGGTGGAGGACGCGCAGGCGGCGAAAGCGCCGATTCAGAAACTGGTGGATAAGGTCAGCCAGATCTTTGTCCCGACCGTGTTGCTGATTGCCCTGGCGACGCTGATTGGCTGGTGGCTGTATGGCGCTTCGCTGGAAATCGCATTGATCAACGCCGTCGCCGTTCTGGTGATCGCCTGCCCATGCGCCCTCGGCCTCGCCACCCCGACCGCGATCATGGCCGGGACCGGCGTCGCGGCGCGCCACGGCATTCTGATCAAGGACGCCGAAGCACTGGAACGTGCCCATGAAGTCAGCAGCGTGGTGTTCGACAAGACCGGAACGCTGACGTCGGGCACGCCGCGTATTGCCCACTTCAGTGCGGTCGATGGTGACCAGGACAACCTGCTGACGCTCGCCGGTGCGCTGCAACGCGGCAGTGAACACCCGCTGGCCAAAGCCGTGCTGGACGCAGCGGCCGAACGAAGCTTGAACGTGCCCAACGTCAGCGACAGCCAGTCGCTGACCGGTCGTGGCATTGCCGGCACGCTTGACGGCCGGCGTCTGGCGCTGGGCAATCGACGGATGCTCGATGAAAGCGGCTTGAATGCCGGTGACCTGGCTGAGTCCGCCGCAGCCTGGGAAAGCGAAGGCCGCACGCTGTCATGGTTAATCGAACAAAGCCCCGAGCCAAAAGTGCTGGGTTTGTTTGCCTTTGGAGACACGCTGAAACCCGGTGCACTGCAAGCGGTGCAACAACTGGCCGCCCGGGGTATCCACAGCCACCTGCTGACTGGGGACAACCGTGGCAGCGCACGTGTAGTGGCCGAGGCGCTGGGCATCGACAATGTCCACGCAGAAGTGCTGCCGGCCGACAAAGCCGCGACCGTGGCCGAGCTCAAGAAAACCGGCGTGGTCGCCATGGTCGGCGATGGCATCAACGACGCCCCGGCCCTCGCCGCCGCAGACATTGGCATCGCCATGGGCGGTGGCACCGACGTGGCCATGCACGCCGCCGGCATCACGCTGATGCGCGGCGATCCACGACTGGTGCCGGCGGCGCTGGAGATCAGCCGCAAGACCTACGCGAAGATCCGCCAGAACCTGTTCTGGGCGTTCGTCTACAACCTGATCGGCATTCCGCTGGCGGTGTTTGGCTTCCTCAACCCGGTGCTGGCCGGTGCGGCAATGGCGCTCTCGAGCGTCAGCGTGGTGAGCAATGCGCTACTGTTGAAAACCTGGAAACCCAAGGACCTGGAGGAACACCGATGAACATCGGCGAAGCGGCCCGGCAGAGTGGCCTGAGCGCAAAAATGATCCGTTATTACGAGTCGATCGGTTTGCTCAAGGCAGCCCATCGCACCGACAGCGGTTACCGGGTGTACGGTAGCGACGACCTGCACACCCTGGCGTTTATCAAGCGCTCGCGGGATCTGGGCTTTTCTCTGGAAGAAGTCGGCAAGCTGCTGACCCTCTGGCAGGATCGCCAACGCGCGAGCGCCGATGTGAAAGCACTGGCACGGCAGCACATCGACGAGCTGAACCAGAAGATTCGCGAGCTGGGCGAGTTACGCGACACCCTTCAGGACCTGGTCGAGCACTGCAGCGGCGACCATCGCCCGGACTGCCCGATCCTCAAGGAACTGGCGTCGGGCTGTTGCGCGCAACCCGCCCGCGCTTGAACGCCAACAGCCTCACCACGCACAAGGTGCCGAGGGGAATGCCGTGAAACAGCATGACCACGGCACCCGGCGCCCACCAGGTATAGAACGGCGCGGCGATGAGCATGCCGATGCCGAAACCGGTCATCTGCAGCAGCGTCAAAACGCTGAAGATCGGCAGACGCAGCGCCTCGGGTTCGCGTTGCAGACGTGACATCAGGCTGACTTCGGACACCCCGTCGCCGAGCCCGGCCGGCAGTGCAAACAGCAGCAGACCGTAGAGGCTGTGTTGCTGGAACATCAGGATGAAACCGCACGACATCAGCGCCACGCCAAAGAAAAACCGGCGCTCCAGATGGCTATTTTCCGAACCCTTGAGGCCGCTGGCGATGCGCGCGCCGAGCAGTTTGCCGCAGGCCCATACCGCAAGGGCCAGGCCCAGCGTTGTGCTTGCCGCTTGCGGCGTGAGCAGTTTCGAGATGATCGGAAACCCGACGTTGTGTGCGGCACTGCCCAAGGTGTCGGCCATCGTCACCGCAAGCATCGCCGCCACCACTGGCGCCGAACGCAAGCCCTGCCTGAGCGCGACCCATTCGCCGCGTTCCGGTTGCTGGTTGATGTCAGTCTTTTCAAAGCGCAACGGCACGATAAGCAGCGCCGCCAGCAGATAGGTGAAGGCATTCAGGGCGAAGACCGTTTCGAAACCAAAAGCGGCCACCAGTAATCCCGACACCAGACTGCCGCCGACCATTGCCGCTGAAGAGGCCGAAGTGATCCAGGCGTTAGCCTTGAGCAACTGCGCCGGCTCGATCAAGCGCGGCAACTGGCTGTTGAGGCCGATGGCAAACATCGAATTACCCAGACCGAGCCCGAAGGCAATCACCGGCAACAGCCATGCCTGCTGACTGGCGGGCGTGATGAGCAATAGCCCCAGCAGGGTGGCGCGCAACAGGTCAAAAGCGATCAGCGGCGTGCGCCCCTGCCAGCGCCGGTAGAACCGTGTGCCGATCAGGCTGGCGAAAATCCCGCCACCGACACGACTGGCGAGAAAGATGCCGACGCTCATGGCGCTGTTGCTTAAAAGATAAACATACGTGGCCAGCGCGACCATATTGAGGAAGGCGCCGAAATCGGAGATCAAGCGGGCGGTTACGATCAGGTGAGTATTGCGCGCAGTGGTCACATTCAGTCCTTGAGTGTGGGTCGGGGCGGACAACAGTAGACGCGAATTCGCCAGAATGTAGAAGCCCCTCACCCTAACCCTCTCCCAGAGGGAGAGGGGACTGACCGAGTCGCTTGGCAGAATTACGCCGACCTGGAAGACCGAGCTGAATGCAGATTCTGAAAAGGATGGAGATCGGCTCCCTCTCCCTCGGGAGAGGGCTGGGGTGAGGGGCAGCGCACGCAACGACACAAAAAACCCGGCCGAAGCCGGGTTTCTGATCAGACAATCACTGCATCCATGGCGGCGGCGGTGGTTCTTGCGACTTGCCCTTGGGCTCGTCGTCCGCCGCGCGGATCGCCTGCTTGCGCTCTTCGTCCAGGCGCGCCGCTTCGATTTCGCGCAGTACCCCGCCGACATCGGCCAGGTCCTCCGGATCATCGAACTCGCCGGTCAGCACACTGTTGGGGTGCAAGATACCGGCTTCGTACAGCGCCCACATTTCCTTGGCGTACTTGGTCTTCTTCAACTCCGGCGCGAAACGGCCGAAGTACGAGGCCATGTTGCCAACATCGCGCTCAAGCATGCTGAACGCGTGATTGTTGCCCGCCGCATCGACCGCTTGCGGCAGATCGATGATGACCGGGCCGGTTGGTGTCAGCAGCACGTTGAACTCCGAGAGGTCACCGTGCACCAGACCGGTACACAACATCAGCACGATCTGGGAAATCAGGAACGCGTGATATTCACGCGCCTGATCCGGTTCCAGCACCACATCGTTCAGACGCGGCGCGGCTTCACCGAATTCGTCGGCCACCAGTTCCATCAACAGCACGCCGTCGAGGAAGTCATACGGTTTGGGAACCCGGACACCGGCACCGGCCAACCGAAACAGCGCGGCGACCTCGGCGTTCTGCCAGGCGTCCTCGGTCTCTTTGCGACCGAACTTGGAGCCCTTGGCCATGGCCCGGGCCTGACGACTGTTACGAACCTTGCGGCCTTCCTGATACTCGGCCGCCTGGCGGAAACTGCGTTTATTCGCCTCCTTGTAGACCTTGGCGCAACGTAACTGATTGCCGCAGCGCACTACATAAACAGCTGCCTCTTTGCCACTCATCAGTGGGCGCAGCACTTCGTCGACCAGACCGTCCTCGATCAGGGGTTCAATGCGTTTTGGAGTCTTCATCAGCTTTTATTGTGGGTCCTTTATTACCAAACACGCGAATGTCACTCGTTATACGGCAATCCTCGCCCGACGGGGAGGGGGTGCCGACCTGTGAACCTTGAGGATGCACACACTGTGCCGGATCAATCACGATCAACCCGCAGCGACCGAGGTGAATCATAGCCGAGACCGTGGCATTGATTGGTATCGGCCGGCAAGGGCATTTGCGACAGAATCTGACATGCCACGGCGCCCCTGCAGGCGAAGGCCTAAGGGGATCGTGTTCAGCGTTCGATGATCGCGGTAACGCCCTGCCCGCCCGCCGCACAAATCGAAATCAGGCCCCGGCCCTTGCCGGCCGCATCCAGCAGCTTCGCCAGATTCGCCACAATTCGCCCGCCCGTCGCGGCAAACGGATGCCCCGCCGCCAGCGAACTGCCTTTCACGTTAAGTCGGCTACGGTCAATCGAGCCCAACGGCGCCTCCAGCCCCAAGCGGGTCTTGCAGTATTGCGGGTCTTCCCAGGCCTTGAGCGTGCACAACACCTGCGCGGCGAACGCTTCATGAATCTCGTAGTAATCGAAATCCTGCAAGCTCAGGCCGGTGCGCGCCAGCAAGCGTGGCACGGCGTAGACCGGTGCCATCAACAGACCTTCGGCGCCGTTGACGAAATCCACCGCCGCCGCTTCGCCGTCGCGCAGGTACGCAAGGATCGGCAGGCCGCGCTCTCTGGCCCATTCCTCACTGCCGAGCAACACCACCGAAGCGCCATCGGTGAGCGGCGTGGAGTTGCCCGCCGTCAGCGTGCCGCTGGCACTTTTTTCGAACGCCGGTTTCAGCGTGGCGAGTTTTTCCAGGGTAAGGTCCGGGCGCAGATTGTTGTCACGGGTCAGGCCGAGAAAAGGCGTCATCAAATCGTTGTGCCAGCCTTCGCTGTAGGAGGCGGCGAGTTTGTGATGACTTTCCAGGGCCAGTTGATCCTGCTCTTCGCGGGGGATGTTCCAGGTCTGCGCCATCAACTCACAATGCTGCCCCATGGAAAGACCCGTGCGCGGCTCGCCATTGCGCGGAAATTCAGGAACCAGGTGCTTGGGGCGCAACTGCAAAAGTGTTTTCAACTTGTCGCCCGTGCTCTTGGCGCGGTTGGCTTGCAGAAGGATCTTGCGCAAGCCTTCGCTGACGCTGATCGGCGCGTCCGACGTGGTGTCGACACCGCCGGCGATGCCGCAGTCGATCTGGCCGAGGGCGATCTTGTTGGCCACCAGCAACGCGGCTTCCAGACCGGTACCGCAGGCTTGCTGGATGTCATAGGCCGGGGTTGCCGGAGACAGGCGTGAGCCAAGCACGCATTCGCGGGTCAGATTCATATCCCGTGACAATTTAAGCACCGCGCCGGTGACCACTTCGCCGATGCGCTGGCCATGCAGGTTGTAGCGCTCAATCAGGCCCTCAAGCGCGGCGGTGAGCATCGCCTGATTGCTGGCCGTGGCGTACGGCCCGTTGGACCGGGCGAAAGGGATGCGGTTACCGCCAATGATCGCGACGCGGCGCAGCTGGGTCATGAATAACTCCTGTTCCAAATGGTCGAAATTTGCCCAATCCCTGTGGGAGCGAGCCTGCTCGCGAAGAGGGCGGCACATTCAGCCTCTTCAGCGCCTGATACAGCGCCTTCGCGAGCAGGCTCGCTCCCACATGAACCGCATTTATCTGCAAGACCTGCTAAACCTGAGTGTTCAAGCGTAGGCCTTATTGCGCCGATCGAACGATTGATTGCCGTGGACAGTCCACCCTTTGAACCCCAACTTCTGGAGAGCGTTCCATGTCTGACCGCTATATCGACTTCGCCAACTCATCCCTCGGCCATCGCCTGGTCGGGGCCTTGGGCCTGCCGTCGCCGGTTCGGCTGGAACGCTGGCAGGCAGGGCGCCTGCGCCCGATCGAAGGCGCCTTGTTGATCGGCGGCGGGCCGCTGGCCGAACGGATCGGCGCGTTCGCCAATCGCCTCACCGATGGGATTTACAGCTACGGCACCGAGCCGTCGCTGGCCACCGCGTGGATTCCCGGACACGGCCCGAAACTAAAAGCCGTGGTGTTCGATGCCAGCGACCTGCAGCACACCGATCAGCTCAAACAACTGCGCGAGTTCTTCCAGCCCTTGATGAAGAATCTTGATCACAGCGCGCACCTGGCGATTCTTGGCCGCGCGCCGGAAACCCTGCGCGATCCGTTTGCTGCCAGTGCGCAACGGGCGCTCGAAGGGTTCTCGCGTTCGCTGGCCAAGGAACTGCGCAGCGGTGGCACGTTGCAGCTGATCCATGTCGGTGAAGGTGCCGAAGACCAGCTGGAAGGCCCGCTGCGGTTTTTCCTCTCACCGAAAAGCGCGTTCGTGTCCGGGCAGGTGATTCGCCTGACAGCATGCGACACGCCAGTGACCGACTGGACTCGTCCACTGGCCGGGCGCAAGGCACTGGTTACCGGCGCCGCGCGCGGCATTGGCGCGTCGATTGCCGAAACCCTGGCGCGCGATGGCGCCGACGTTATCTTGCTCGACGTGCCGCCGGCCAAGACCGACCTTGAAGCCCTCGCCGCCCGCCTCGGCGGTCGCGCCATCACCCTGGACATTTGCGCCGATAACGCCGCCACGCAATTGATCGAACACCTGCCCGAGGGCCTTGACATTCTGGTGCACAACGCCGGCATCACCCGCGACAAAACCCTGGCCAACATGACCCCGGAATTCTGGGATGCGGTGCTGGCCGTCAACCTCAACGCCCCGCAGGTGCTGACCAAGGCCCTGCTCGACAGCGGCACCTTGCGCGACAACGCGCGGGTCATCCTGCTCGCTTCGATCAGCGGCATCGCCGGCAATCGCGGGCAGACCAACTACGCAGCGAGCAAGGCCGGGCTGATCGGTCTGGCCCAGGCGTGGGCACCGACACTGCTGGAACGCGGCATCAGCATCAATGCCGTCGCGCCCGGTTTTATCGAAACCCAAATGACCGCACATATCCCTTTCGGGCTGCGCGAAGCCGGCCGACGCATGAGTTCGCTCGGCCAGGGCGGCCAGCCGCAGGACGTCGCCGAAGCGGTCGCCTGGCTGGCGCAACCGGGCAGCGGCGCGTTTACCGGCCAGGCGCTGCGCGTCTGCGGCCAAAGCGTGTTGGGGGCTTGAGCATGAGCATCGAATGGCACACGCTGGATCGCGAACCGAGTCTGCCGGGGCTCTACTCGCGGGCGGCGCTACGACGCAAGATCACCGGCACGCAGTTGCCCGGCAGCGGTCTGCGCTGCTGGGTCGATATCGACGGCAAACGGCTGGCGGCTTACCGCAAGGTCTGCGGTTTCGTCGATGACGGTTTGCTGCCGCCGACCTATCCGCACATCCTCGCCTTCGCCTTGCAGATGCAGTTGCTCACCGCCAGGGATTTTCCGTTTCCGCTGCTCGGGCTGATTCACTTGAGCAACCGAATCCGCGTGCTGCGGCCGATGGGCGCGATCAGCCGCGCGCAGGTCAGCGTGCGCGTACGCAATCTGCAGCCGCACCCCAAAGGCGCAACGTTCGATCTGTTGACCACCCTGGACGATCAACTCGGGCCGTTGTGGGAAGCGGAAAGCCAGATGCTCTGTCGCGGCGTGAAACTTGAGGGCGAGGCGCTTGCTCGGGACTGGGAGCCGTCACTGGATTTGCTGGAAGTGGCGCGCTGGACAGCGCCGGCAGACATCGGTCGCCAATACGCGAAAGTCTCCGGCGACTACAACCCGATTCACCTGAGTGCCGCAAGCGCAAAACTGTTCGGCTTCCCTACCGCAATCGCTCATGGTTTGTGGAACAAGGCACGCACGCTGGCAGCGCTCGCCGATCACTTGCCCAAAGCCAATCTGGAAATCGCCGTGCACTTTCGCAAGCCGGTGCGCCTGCCCAGCGAAGTCACATTGCTCGCCAGTGCGGCGGGCTCCAGCGGTGAGTTGCGCCTGACGGGTGCCAGCGATCTGGAGCATATGGTCGGCCAGTGGCAGCCAATCGCCTGACCCTTGCGGGGGGAAAAACACTTTAATTGTGTGTATATCACTTAAGTTTTTCCTCGCCCTGCCCTGACTTCCGCACTATTTCCAGCCTTGAATTCCAAGGCTTTTTTTTGCGCGTTTATCACTTGGGTATTAGTCCTTAGGCACTGCGCTTCGCCTTGTATATAAAGGCGTTAATACCAACTTGAGAATGGTGTAAAACCCGCCATCGACTGAGATTACAGCCACGGACGAGGCATCGCCGACGACAGATCGGCGAGCCATCGAAGGCAACGTAACGTTGTGACAGGTGCAGGAATCTCAATCATGAAAACTCAAGTGATGTGGTCCAAATCGGCAATTGCGCTGGCACTGATTCTTTCTGTTGGCCTCGCCGGCTGCAGCAGTGGCGGCGGCGGTCATCGCAGCAGCTCGGGCAGCTCGACGGCGGACGGCACGGCGGGTACCGATGGCAGCGGTGGCGCGGGTGGAGGAACTGGCGGCGGTGACACCGCAGGCACAGGCGGAACCGGGGGGACTGGCGGCACCGGTGGCGGTACCGGCGGTGGCACCAACCCTACCGATCCAACGAACCCAACGGACCCGACCAATCCGACAGATCCGACCAATCCGGCCGTACCTTCGCTGGTCACCACCACCCTGGTGCAGGATGTTGGCAAGACCGTCAGCGGTGTCGGCGATGGCGTGGGTCAGATCGGTGATTCGCTGAGCACCGTTCCCCTGGCTGGCGGTATCGTGCAGAGCGTGGCCAACACCACCGGCAACGTCGTCAGCACCCTGGGCGATGGCGTCACCAACGGTATCGGCAAACTGGCCACTGACCCCAGAGGCCTGACCACCACCGTGGCCTCGGTCGGCGGCGTGGTTTCGGATGTTGGCGATGGCGTGTCTGACCTCAGCGGCAAACTGAGTACAGCGACCGGCAGCGTGCCCGTAGTGGGCGGCGTGGTCACCAAAGTCGCGCCGCTGCTCGATGGCGTCGGCGAAAAAGTCACCATGCTCGGCGACACACTCAACACCACACTCAGCAACGGCCCGACCAGTCAGT
Organism: Pseudomonas khorasanensis; assembly: GCF_014268505.2. GTDB lineage: Bacteria > Pseudomonadota > Gammaproteobacteria > Pseudomonadales > Pseudomonadaceae > Aquipseudomonas > Aquipseudomonas khorasanensis. The sequence goes on along the minus strand of NZ_JABWQP020000004.1, from coordinate 358,270 downwards.
TGACCAACAAGGTCGGCAGCAGCCTGGTGCCGGTGATTGCGATGGTTGAAAGCACCACCGACAAAATTGGCGATGCCACCGGTCTGGGTGATCCGCTCAAAGGCGTGATTTCGAAAGTCGGCGGCACCGTCAACAGCCTGGGCGGCAAGGTGACTGACGCTGGCAACGGCAATGCCTTGACCAACACCCTCGGCGGCGCCCTGAGCAACACCGGCACTGCGGCTGGCAAAGCGGGCGGCCTGGTGTCTAATGGCACCGGCTCGGGCACTGGCGGGATTGGCGGAATCGGCGGCGGCCTGGGTGGCACCGGTCTGCTGCAAACCGTCGGTGGTGCGGTGGTCAACGTCGGCACCGGCCTGAATGCCGGCAGCACCAGCGGCGTGGTCAGTGCAGGTGGCGTCACCGCTGGCGGGCTGGGCAACACAATCGCTTCGCTCAATACCGTGCTCGGTGGCTCGGGTACACCGATCACCGCAACCACCTCGCCATTGGCGAGCGTTGGCGCCGCAGTGGGAGCCGGCTTGAATCCAGTCACCAGCGCGGTGACCACCGTGACCCAGCAAGTCGGCGCTGCTACCGGTCTCGGCACGCCGGTTGCCGGCCTCACCGGTCAGGTGGGCGCTGCAGTGGGCAGCCTCGGCGGGGCGATTGCTGCAACCAACAATCCGGTCACCACCGCCGTCGGCGGTCTGGTCACCAATGTCGGCGGCACCGTGGCGGCGGTCGGCGGCCTGGTCAACGGCGGCACCGCCGGCGGTGGCACGGCAACCGGTGGCCTGGGCGGTGTCCTCGGTGGCCTGACCGGCACTCTGGGCGGCAACAAACGTTAAATTGCACCTGGCCGATTCGACGGCCTTACCTACAGCGCCTACGCTTGGTTGAGGGCGGAAGATTCCCACGAGTCTTCCGCTTTTTTCTTAGGAACAACAGCCCCATAGCTGCGACCTGACCACGGAGTGTCCCATGCGCGCGATCGCGTCCTTGTTGTGCCTCAGCCTCAGTTCCGCAGCCCTCGCCGACACCTTGCCCAGTTTTCTCAACAGCAACGAAACCCTCCGCAACCTGCCCGTACCGAACCTGCCGGCCGACGCCTATCGCCCGAGCGCGGCGCCGCTGCAAGTACCGGATCCCGGCGCGACTGCCGCGCAGCCTTTGCTGATGGAAACCAGGGTCAATTTGAAGACGGTACAAATCGAAGGCGGCACGATCTATCCGCTCAACGAACTGGCCGAAGTCTACAAACCCCTGATAGGCCGTCAGGCCAGCCTTGCCGAGCTGATCGAAGCCACACGCACTATCACCCGGCGCTATCAGCAGGACGGGTACCTGTTGTCCTACGCATTTTTGCCGCAACAGAACTTCGATGACGGCGTGGCGCGGGTAGTGCTGGTTGAAGGGTATGTGCGAGATATCCAGATGCAGGGCGACATCGGTCGGGTCAAAGGCCTGCTCGACAAACTCGCGGCAAAAATCCAGGCCGAACGCCCGCTGACCCGCAAGACGTTCGAGCGCTACACCACGCTGATGAGCCGCATTCCCGGCGTAACGATTGAGGCGCAGGTGCCGCCGCCGGGCACCACCGATGGCGCGACCACCCTGATCGCCCAAGCCAGCCGCAAACCGTTCACCAGCACCCTGAGCACCACCGAAGACAACCGCAACGGCCCACAGGCCCTGCTCGGTATCAGCAGCAACTCGCAGACCTCAATGGGCGAACAATTGAGCCTCAGCGGACTGTTTCCACCGGGGGATGACAAAGAGCATTACTACCGTCTCGACTACAGCCAGTTCCTCGATGCAGAGGGCACGCAACTTAACGTCTCGGCCTCGCGTTACCGCGCCGATCCCGACACCGAAGTGTTGATCGGCGGTGGCGGACGCCTGAGCACCCATCGTGAAAACGACCGCTACTCGATCGGCTTCAGCATGCCCTTGATCGCCTCTGCCAATGAACTGCTGACCGCTGGCTCGCGCCTATACGCGGTTGATGACAGGACGCGCTACGACGGCGTCAACTTCCCGTTCAGCACCGAACTGCGCACCGACGTCCGCGCCCTCGCTTTCGAAGGTGACTGGCGCAAGGCCGATGCCCGCCAACTGCGCATCCTCAGCGCGGGGGTTTACCAGGGCTTTGACAGCCTCGGCGCAGACACCAACTACGACGACATCGACCTCGATTTCTTTCGCGTAAGACTGTCGGGCGTGCAGAGCGACAAATTCTTCGACAACTGGCAAGGCGTGCTCTCGGCGGCGCTGTACTGGAGCGACGACACCTTGCCCGACAGCGAGCGCGCGGTCTTCGGCGGGCAGAATTTCGGACGGGGCTACCCGGACGACCAGGCCTCGGGCGACAAGGGCTGGGGCGTGGCTTACGAGGTCAACTACAGTTTCAACCGCGACGGCAACTGGGTGCGCATCCTGCAACCCTACGTGGTACTCGACCGCTCGCGCAGCTGGTTCAACCAACTGCCGGTGCAGGCCAACAACCTGTCATCAACCGCCGTCGGCCTGCGCTTCGGCGACGCCAAGTACTACAACATCGCGCTGGAAGTGGCGAAGGCCATGTCCGATGAAGCCCTGGACACGTTTAACCGCAAGCCTCGGTACAGCATCAGTTTCAGTTATCAGTTGTAGGGGGCATGCCAGTGGAGGCGGCGTTCTCAAATTTGCAAAACACCGCAAAAGCCAGCTCCCACAGGGTTGGTTGGCAGTCCATCATCGCGAGCAGACTCCCTCCCACAAAAAAACGAAAGCACAAAGCGCCCGCTCTTCACCACTCAACACAATGAGCGCAAGCTCGAGTAGCTTTTGATCTTGATCTCGGAGCCCGTCGGCAGGCTGAGTGGAGGGATTGATCCAGGCGTGGAAGCGCAGCGACCGTACGACGCAGTCGTACACAGCGAGTGTAGGTGCAGCGAAGCAAACCGGAGCCGCTGCGCCCGGATCGATCCCGGAGCGAAGGAACCCCGAGCCCCAGCGAGCGGGCCGAACGTCAGGGCACAGACCTTTGGTTACTTTGGGGCGTTTGCCAAAGTGACTCGCCGTAAGGGCGAAACCGCCAGCCGCAGCACCGAAAAAAACGGATATTCACCCAAACCCCCACCAACACGGTCGGCCCAAAGGCCGCCGAGTTCACCCGGCCTGAACCCGAGGCTTGGGAAACAAATTATCCAGAGTCTCCAACAACCTCACGTGATAAATCGGCTTGCGAAACAGATCCAGCACCTGCAACCGCAACATGTCGCTGACATCCTCCATATCGGCATGCCCCGACATCACAATCACCGGCAAATGCTCGCGCGACGTATGCTCACGCAGCCGTCTGATCAACGACATGCCCGACTCCTCCGGCATGCGCAGATCAGTAATGACCAACGCAATATCCGGATGCCGGGTCAGCAGATGCAACGCCAGTTTCACCGACGTCGCGGTATGACAGACAAACCCCTCCCCCTCCAGCAACTCCGCCAACTCCAGCAACGCGTCCTCTTCATCGTCAACCAGGAGCAACTGTTGGCGCGGCAGCGAGGGAGAATTCATGGGCAGCCCCGAAATACTGAAAGTAAATCTCAGTGTAGCGCGCCGTTGGCCAGACGCGACCGGCACTTCAATCAGGGCGTCTGCACCGGAGCCGTCTGCGCGGTGCCACCGAGCGACACCAGGATACTGTTGAAAATCGCCAGTACCTTCGCGCCAACCGGTGTCACAAACACCACGACCACCACAGCAACCATCGCCACGACAATTGCATATTCAATGGCGGAGGCACCGTCACTGCTGGCTAGAAATGCTCGAACCCGCGTCAGCAAATAATCAAGCAGCATGGATATTCTCCTCGCGCCGATATGGTCGGACGCTGGCAAACGGAGGTCCTGTCAATGCCTGGGCGCACCTGTCACTTACGCACAGACACCGAACATGAAGAGAGATAGCCATCAAGTGGTCGGACGCACTTGCGCTGTACCGCCCAGCGAGGTCAGTACCGAGTTGAAAATCGCCAGCACCTTTGCCCCGATCGGTGTCACGAAAACTACGGCGACAACCGCAACCATCGCCACCACAATTGCATACTCAATCGCCGAAGCGCCTTCTTCGCTGCCGGCAAACGCGCGAGCCTTGGCTATCAGATAATCGAAAGTCATACGAAACATAGGTCAACTCCTTCGCGCCTCTGGCGCCGACATCACTACCGCGGCATGGTTCCACCGTGCCACCTGAGCATTGTCAACAAACCCCCGCCCAACAACTGTAAGAACGCATTAATCACAAAGCATTAATCCCGCCATGTCTCGGCCATTTCCGACTGTTAATTGGCCAACACCCATACTTTGGTGGGTTATTTGCCTGTCATTAATGGCGTTTTTGCTTGGATCAGCTAGCTTGGAAATAGCGAAATAGTTGCATGTTCAGCTGCCGAATCAGTACGCCTCTCACGAGCAATGCAATGCAATCGGTTGTGCAGCAGGAAAGGGAGAGCCGTCATGAACAGTCGCATCACCATGGGCCTTGCAGCATTGCTGTTGCTCGGCGCCGTTTTTCTCGGTTACTGGGGCCTGGTCTTAAGCCGTCAACCGGCCCCAGTCGCCGAGGCACCCGCTGCTCCGGCAGTGTCTGTTGAAAAAACTGTCGCGATTGCCGAAGACCAGACTCGCCAGCCTGTGGTGGTGCTGGTCCGCGACGTGCCGCCGTTCACAGCATTGACCGCTGCCGATGTGGCCGTGGAAAAACTGCGCAGCGCGCCGGCCGGCAGTTTGAGTACGGTCGAGCAAGCCGTTGGCCGCACGCCCTGGCGCCACCTCAGCGCCGGCACCTGGCTCAGCGACGAGAGCTTCCAGGCCGGCGGCGCGCTGGCGCGCATGATTCGCAGCGACGAACGCGCGCTGACCGTGGCCGTGGATGAAGTGATCGGTGCCGCCGGGCAACTGCTGCCAGGCGATTACGTCGATGTGCTGATTTACCTGCGCGAGGATGCGAGCAACCTGCAGCAATCGGCACAAATCGCCGTCCCGGCCTTGCGCGTGCTCGGCGTCGGCGATCAATACGGCCTGACCAACGACGGTCAACCGGCATCGCCCAACCTCAACGCAGACGAAAAACTCAAACAGGATCAACGCCGGATCGCCGCCCGCACCGTGGTGCTGGCGGTGCCGGAGCAACTGCTCAGTCGCCTGATGCTCGCCACTCAGGTCGGCACCTTGCGCCTGGCCGTGCGCAGCAGCGAAGAGCAACGACTGGCTAAATATTGGGCCGGCGAAGCGCAATCGCCCGCGCACCTGGACCGCGCCAACAGCCAGCTTTTCCAGTTCACCCAACTGGCTATGGGGAGCGCACAAAGAGCACCGTCCACCGCCAATGCCGGCGCTGCGCCACGGCCAGCGGTGGAGATCATTCGCGGCAATCAGATCAGCCAACAAACCCCATGACTGCGCAAGGATTCACGTGCATGCAGAGTCGACTCAGACCGACATTCAAACCTGTGCTCCGGACCTTGCTGCTGATGGGACTGTCGATGGACGCGGCCCTGGCGGCTGTCGGCAATTGCTCGGCTCTGCCGCGACTGCCCTCGGTGATCGAGATCGGCGAAGGGTTCCAGCAGGACATGCAGTCACCGGTCGCGATCACTCGTCTGGCGATCGGTGATCCGAAAATCGCCGACGTGCACGCCAACGGCGGTTCGTCGTTTCTGCTGACCGGTGTCGGCCCGGGCGCCACCAGCCTGATGGTCTGGACCGCGTGTTCGGCGCAGCCGCAACAAGCCATGGTCTTTGTCCAGGGAGCGGCCACCACAGCCCTGACCAGCAGCTCGCCGTCGGACGATCCGACCTTGCCGTCGCAAGTGCAGACCGACATCCGCTTCGTCGAAGTCAGCCGTACCAAACTCAAGGAAGCCACGGCGTCTCTGATCGGCACCCGAGGCAATTTCCTGTTTGGCTCGCCCGGCACGTTGCCGCCGATCGACGGCGTTCCACAGCCACGCCTGCCGGTGGACAACTCGCTGTTCAACTTTTCCTGGGTCGGCGGCAAAACCATGGCGATCATCAACGCCCTGGAAACCAGCGGTTTCGCCTACACCCTGGCGCGGCCGAGTCTGGTGGCGCTGAGCGGCCAGAGTGCGAGTTTTCTTGCCGGTGGCGAAATCCCGATTCCGGTGCCCAGCTCCGGCAGCGACAGCGTGTCGATCGAATACAAGGAATTCGGCATCCGCCTGACGCTGACGCCGACCATCATCGGCCGAGACCGCATCGCCCTGAAGGTCGCCCCGGAAGTCAGCGAACTGGATTTTGCCAACGCGGTGAACATTGCCGGAACCACCGTTCCGGCCCTGACCATTCGCCGCACCGACACCAGTGTGTCGCTGGGCGATGGCGAGAGTTTCGTCATCAGCGGCCTGATCAGCACCAGCAACAGCTCGCAGGTAAACAAGTTTCCGGGCCTGGGTGACATCCCGGTGCTGGGCGCGTTTTTCAAGGGCTCGCAGATCAAGCGCGAAGAGCGCGAGCTGCTGATGATCGTCACCCCGCACCTGGTGCAGCCACTCGCGGCCGATGCCAGGCTGCCGTCGTTGCCGGGGGAAAAACTGCGCAACTATGACCCGAACTTCTATCGCATGTTCTTCCTCGAGAACGGCAACTTCGACAAGCGCAGCGGGTTGTCCCAATGAGCCAGAACCTGAGCCAGACCTTCCTCGCCATCACCCGCAACAGCACCGATCTGGAATGGCTGCAAAGCGCCCTCGCGCCGCTGGGTCAAGTTGTCAGCGCGGGTGCCGGCAGCCTCGACGAACTGCTCGCCCTGGTCGATGTCACTTTCGCCAATCTGGTGTTCGTCGGGCTCGACCGCGAGCATGTGGTCGCCCAGAGCGCGCTGATCGAAGGGGCGCTGGAAGCCAAGCCGATGCTGGCGATCGTTGCCCTGGGCGACGGCATGGACAATCAGCTGGTGCTGAATGCGATGCGCGCCGGGGCGCGGGATTTTGTCGCCTACGGTTCGCGCTCCAGCGAAGTCGCCGGGCTGGTGCGGCGCCTGAGTAAACGCTTGCCGGCCGTCACCCCCAGCACGCAACTCGGCGGCCTCACGGTGATGTACGGCGTGCAGAGCAGCTCCGATGGCGCCTTGCTCGCCAATCACATGGCCACGGTCATACAGAAAAGCGGTCAGCAAACCCTGCTGCTCGATCTCGGTCTGCCCCGTGGCGACAGTCTGGCGTTGCTGGGCCTGGAGAGTTCGTTCCACTTCGGCGACGCCCTGCGTCATCTGCGTCGCCTCGACACCACGCTGATCGACAGCGCCTTCACCAGCGCGCAGAACGGCCTGCGGATTCTGGCCTACGCCAACACGGACGAGCCACTGGACACCACCAGCGCCGCCGAGCTGTACATGTTGCTCAGCGCCCTGCGCCAACACTTTCAGCACATTGTGGTGAACCTCGTTGGCCAGGCCGACAGCGAAGCGTTGCGCACCTTCGTCAGTCACTGCGACAAGCTGCTGTGGTACACCGACCAGAACGTGCTCAACTGCCGACGCAACCTCGCCGTGCTCAATTTATGGCGCGAAAAAGGCATGAAGCTTGATCACGGCAGGCTGCTGGTCGATCGCTACCTGAGCAACGTCGCGCCCGACTCGGAGACATTGGGCAGGACCTTCGATCTGGAGGTAATTGCGGTGCTGGCCTTCAGTCCCGACGTGCGCCTGAACGCGAAAAATCAGGGCGTCAGCCTGTTCGAACTGGCACCGCGAGAAAAACTCACGCAGAGCCTGCGGGCACTCGGCGAGCGACTGGCCAAACGCTCCGAAGCCTTGAGCAAACCGAAAACCACCTGGTTTGACCGCCTGCGAGGCAGCTCATGAGCGCAGAAAAACTGTTTGGCGCAACGCCACGCGGCGCCATCGGCAACACCGACCACGAGGGCCTGAAGCTGGTCCTGCACCGCTACATCATCGACGCCATCGAAGAGTCGGGGAAAAACCTGCTGGAAGGATCACGCCAGCAATTGGCGCAATTTGTCACCGACAAAGTCTGCGAATACATCGCCCGTCTGCACCTGGCGATTTCCCGCTACGAGATGGAGCGACTGGCCGAAGAAATCGTCGACGAACTCACCGGTTTCGGGCCACTGGAAGTGCTGCTGCGCGATCCGTCAGTGACGGAAATTCTGGTCAACGGCCCGCACCGGGTATTTATCGAGCGCGATGGCGTGTTGCATCAAAGCGATTTGCGCTTTATCGATGCGCATCACGTCGAGCGGGTCATGCAGCGTATTCTGGCGCCCCTCGGGCGGCGTCTCGATGAGTCCTCGCCGATGGTTGACGCGCGCCTTCCGGATGGCAGCCGGGTCAACGCAATCATTCCGCCGATTGCCCTCGACGGTCCGTGCCTGTCGATTCGAAAGTTTCGCAAGGACATGCTCAAAAGCACCGACCTGATGGCCATGCAAACCATCGATCTGGCGATTTTTGAATTTCTGCAGAACGCTGTCGGCAAGCGCTGCAACATCCTCATCAGCGGCGGCACCGGCACCGGTAAAACCACGTTGCTGAACATCCTCAGCCAGTTGATCGATCCCCACGAACGCCTCGTCACCATCGAAGACGTCGCGGAACTGCAACTCGGCCACCCTCACGTTGTGCGTCTGGAAACCCGGCCGCCAAATGCCGAGGGCCACGGCGAGGTCAAGGCCAGCGACCTGATTCGCAACGCGCTGCGCATGCGCCCGGACCGGATCATTCTCGGCGAGATTCGTGGCGTCGAAGTGGTCGACGTGCTCACCGCGATGAACACCGGCCACGACGGCTCGATGAGCACCGTGCACGCCAACAATGCGCAGGATGCCTTGCTGCGTCTGGAAACACTGGTGGGCCTGACCGGGCGTTCGATCGCCGAACGCACCCTGCGCCAGATGATCTGCGCCGCCCTCGACGTGATCATCCAGTTGGCGCGCATGCCTGATGGCCGGCGCTGTGTCAGCGAGGTGGTGGAAGTGGTCGGTATTCGCGAGGACGTTTACGTCACCAATACCCTGTTTCGCCTCGACCGCCGCACGGGTTTCGGCTTCGTGCGCGAAGCGGTCAACCCGGCCGGCGACAAGTTACGCCACGAGATTCACCTGGGCTGACGGCGAGGAGCAGGCAGATGCTGGGACCGTTCATTTTAATCGCCCTGTGCCTGATGTTGCTCGGGCTGTCGATTCATCTTTTTCTGCAAGGCCTGCGCAAAACAGCGACGGAAAAAGTCCTCGACCGACTCGCCGCCGGACAACCGCAACGAGTTGTCGAGCAGACAAGATGGGTGGGGCTGGAGCGCATGTTTTTGCGTGCCGGACTGGGCCGGCCGAGCGAGCGTTTCGGGCTATGGCTGAGCCTGTGGGCAGCGGCCATGGGCCTGGGATTTTTGACCGCAAGCTGGGTCGGGTTGGTGGTCATGCTGATCGCGCCACCCGTGGCGTTGCGGCTGTACATCGCCATTCGCTACCGGCGCCGGATCAGACGCATGATCGAGCAATTGCCGCAATTGCTTGATCACACCGTGCGCAGTCTCAAGTCCGGGCGCACGCTCAGCGATGCGGTCATGGGCGGCATCGAAGCCAGTGAGGATCCGCTGAAAACCGCCATGGGCCGGGTGCAACGCAATGTGCAACTGGGCGTGAACCTGCCGGACGCAGTCAGCGATTTTGCCGAACTCTACGAGCAGGACGAACTGCGCATGTTCGCCCTGGGCCTGAAGGTCAACCATCGCTACGGCGGCAACGCCAGCGAACTGCTGGAAAATCTGATCAAACTGATTCGCGAACGCGATCAGGGCGCTCGCCAGTTACGCGCGCTGACCGGCGAAACGCGCATGACCGCCTGGGTGCTCGGCACATTGCCGTTGATTCTGGTGAGCTACTTCATGCTGACCAACCCCGGCTACATGCTGGGCATGTGGAATGACGAAAGCGGCCAGACCATGCTGCTCAGCGCCGCCGCGTTGCAGGTGCTGGGCAGTCTGGCGCTGTGGCGCATGTTGCGGAGTGTTTGACATGGTCTGGCTCGCCGCTCTGTTGTTGCTGCTCGGCTCATTGCTATTGGTAGGCAATCACCTGCTCACCGAGCGCCGCCGCGTACGCCAGGTGAACCTGCGCTTGCAGGGCCGTCTGGTGCGCGAAAACCGTTTCGGCACCTGGCTGCGCGCACTGGGCAACAGCCGCTTCGGCCGACGTTCGGTGAGCATCGACAGCGAAACCCAAATGTTGCTTGGCCGCCTCGGCTGGCGCCGCGCCAACGAACGCGCCCTGTTCGCCGCCTGCCAGATCGGCACGCCGCTGCTGGCGCTGGGGCTGGCGATCTTTCTGCAAGAAGTGTTTTTTCCACAGACCACCCACCGCTGGATGGCGCCGATGTTCGCCGCAGGCGGCGGCTATCTCTTGCCCAAACGCATACTCGCTTACGCCGCCGGGCGCCGGCAGAAAACCATCGCCGTGGAAATATCCACCTTCATTCCGCTGCTGCGCATCCTCTTCGAATCCGGCATGGCGGTGGAACAAGCCCTGCGCGTGCTGAGCATCGAAGCGCAAAAACTGCTGCCGGAACTGACCAGCGAATTGCGTTTGACCCTCAGCCGCGTCGACTCGGGCCTGGAGCTGGGTCAGGAACTGAACAAGACTGCGGTCATGCTGGCAGTGGACGAATTCACCGACACCTGCGTGATCCTGCAGCAACTGATCCACCAGGGCGGCGGCGCGATGAAGTCGCTGCTGGCGCTCAAACAATTACTGGATGACCGTCGCCTGACCCGCCTGCAGGAGTACATCTCGAAAATGTCCGCGAAGATGTCGGTGGTGATGATGCTGTTTCTGTTTCCTGCGCTGCTGATCGTACTGGCCGGCCCGGGCTTCACCGCGATTGCCCGAGCGTTTGCAAACTGACCCTGACTCGTGGAGAGCGTTTGATGAAAGTATTGATAGTCATGGCAAGTCTGCTGCTGCTCGGCGGTTGCGCCACGGACGGCCAGGCGCCGTGGACCTCGCTGCTGTCGCCGTCCAGTTGCAGCAAACTGACCTCGGAGCAGGAACTGTCGCTGAACCTGGCCGACGACCTGGCCAACGACGGCAAACTCCACGCCAGCCTGGCCAACCTGCAAAGCCTGCCGGACAACCTCAGCGAAGTGCGCCTGCGCAAAGCCAAGGTCTATCGCCTGCTCGGCCGCAGCGAAGCCGAGCCGTTATACCGCAGCCTCCTCGGCGGCTGCCTCACCGCCCAGGCCGAACACGGCCTCGGCCAGCTCTACGCCGCCCGTGGCGACAACGGCCAGGCCCAGGCCCACCTGCAACGCGCCGTCCGCCTGGCGCCCACCGACGAAAAAATCCGCAACGACTTGGGCGTGGTCTACCTCAACCAGCAGCGCCTCAACGAGGCGAAATTCGAATTCCTCACCGCCATCGAACTGAGCCAGAACAACCAATTGGCGACACTGAACATGGTCACCTTGTTGCTCTACCAGAACGACTGGCAACAAGCCGCCGAAATCGTCAGCCGTTCGAAACTGACCCCGCAGCAATTCACCGAAGCGCAGCAACGCGCGGAAAAACTCAAAGCCCCGGCCAACACCAAAGCACCGCCCGGCGATCAAGTTGCGGTCTTCACCGACCCGCTACCGCCGTCGCTCAAATAAGGAGACAGCCATGAACATCCGCAAAGGCCTGTGCTACCTGACCCTGCTCACCCTGCCCGTCTGCGCCCACGCCATCGACACCGGCCCCGCCTCGGCGCAACAACAGGAAACCGAAGGCTGGCTGGTCCTGCAAAGCCGCAACAAAGCCGCCTCACCCAAACCCCAGAGCGCCACCGCCACCGAACGAGAACTGGCGATGCAGCGCTGGTTGAAGAAGTACCAGTACGAGATTCCGGATTTCTATGATCCGGATGCGGGGGGGAAGGTTGAGAGCAAGAATTAGCTGAGCGGCGTTCTTTTTGGCCCCTTCGCGAGCAGGCTCGCTCCTACAGTTTGGATCGTGTGCATTCGGCGAGGAACAGGTCGGCTATCAGGCCGCCTTTGCGGGCAGGCTCGCAGAAAAGCAAAAGCAAAAGCAAAAGCAAAATCAAAAGATCGCAGCCTTCGGCAGCTCCTACAGTTGGATTGCGTAACACTCAAGAACAGATCGGCTGTCAGGCCGCCTTCGCGAGCAGGCTCGCTCCCACAGAAAAGCAAAGCAGCGCAGCTGCCCGCGGCGAAGCCGCCCCACTCAACAATGAGCGCAAGCTCGAGTACCGCTCTTGATCTTGATCCACGGGCGACGTCGGAAGGCTGAGTGGAGGGATTGATCTGGGGGTGGGAGCGCAGCGACCGTTTGGCGCAGCCAAACACAGCGAGTGTAGGTGCAGCGAAGCAAACCGGAGCCGCTGCGCCCGGATCGATCCCGGAGCGAAGGAACCCGAGCCTGCGAGGGCCGAACGTAGGAGCTAGCGTTTTTTGCTTACTTTTTTAGGCGCTTGTAAAAAAGTAAGTCGCCGTCAGGCGAAACCGCCAGCAGCTGCTACCGAAGCAACGGATATTCACCCAACCAACCCAAAGCCTGGTCGGCCCAAAGGCCGCCAAGTCAATGAGCCGTAACGCGCTGCCGCGCCCCAACCCCGCTGGGCGACAAAGCCAACGCCAACTGCGTCCGATTATGCATATGCGTCAACCGCAGCACCTGCGACACATACAGCTTCACCGTGTTCTCGGTAATCCCGAGCTCACAGGCAATCTGATAATTGGTCTGCCCCTTCCCCACCAATCGCGCCACGTCCAACTGGCGCGGCGACAATTGACTGAAGACCGCAGGGATCTCAGCGTCACCGGGCTCACCATCGACCGACACCGGCGCGGGCGTGCGCCGAACTTTATCCAGATCCTGATAAAGGTCATCAATCGACTCGGACAAAAACTGCAACTTCTGATTCAGGTGCCCCAGATGCAGATTCTTCTGTCGTTCATGCAAAGCCAACTGCTGACGCTGCACCCCTTCGAGCAACTCATCCAGAACAATCGGTTTCTGATAATAATCGGCAATCCCCGCGCGCAACGCCTTGATCACATCCTGCTTGTCGGCGCGCCCGGTGAGCATGATCGCCTCGAACACCCGCTGCTTGCCGGCCAGCGTCTGCAATGCCTGAATCAACTCGATGCCATCCATGTCCGGCATGTGCAGATCACTCAGCACCAGACCAATGTCCGGGTCCGCCCTGAACAGCTCAATGGCTTCAAGACTCGACTCGCACGGCACGCAACGGTAACCGCTGCTCTCAAGAAACTCACAGAGTTCTTCGACAATCAGCGGCTGATCATCGACCACAAGGATTTTTACCGCAGTAGGCTTGTTCACGAACCACTCCATTGCTCGGGCCAACGCTGACGATTCCTGCACTTTGGTGGCGTATACACCTGAACTGAAAGTAGACCCACTTTCCGACTATGTACATAGGACTAGTGGCACCAAGCGATCAGGTAATCCAGATCAGGGAAAGCACAACACCGGTCAACACGAACGGTGCAAATGGCAGCTTTTTTGACGCATCAGGCTTCAGATATCGCAGATGCTCTCTAAGTCCTTGAGACATATGAAGCCAGACTCTTGGCGCGAGCAGCAGCCAGATCACGCTTGCAACGCCGGCGCCGATAAATGCGCCAAGAACAAACACGCCGTTCGTCGCAAGACCCAAGGCTGTCATTAATTTCACATCGCCGGCCCCCATGCGGCCCATGACGTAACCGGGCAGCGTCAGCGCCACGGCGATCAGGCACGCCCAGCCGCCCTGGGTCGCGTCGGCGCCCAGCCAAGTGGTGCCGTTGGTCAACAGCCAGACCAGTGCCAGCGCGCCCACGCCCAGGGTCAAGACGTTGGAAATCCGCCGCTGCCGGACGTCTTGCGCGGCACACAATGCCAGCCACATCAGAAGAATAAATATCTGCATCCGGTAAAAACCGTCCGTTTCGGCTGAATGATTCTATGCTGATACTACGCAGTGATGGTCAGGGTAGACGCACGCATGAAAACCGGCTTTCGCAGGTCACAAAAAGGTGCGGTGGCGATCGAGTTCGCCTTGGTGTTCATCATCTTTTTCGCCGTGTTTTACGGACTGGTGAGCTACGGCCTGCCCTTCGTCATGATGCAATCATTCAATCAGGCCACCGCCGAAGCAGTGCGCCGCAGTGTGGCGGTCGATCCGACGACGCCCAACTATTCGACGGTGGTGGTCAGCACTGCCAATGCCGCACTGACTCAACAATTGCAGTGGCTGCCGTCGGCACTGAACCTGGTGGTCGGGGTGGACACCAGTTCGGTGTATGACACGGGCAGCGGCACACTGACCGTCAGCGTCAATTACCCGGTGAGCAAACTGAATCAGATCATGCCGTTTCTGGTGCTGCCGGGCGTTGGCACGGTGCCCAATCTGCCCACCCACCTGACCGCCCGCTCGAGCCTGCAATTTTGACAACCGGCGATAACCTCTTCGGGCGATTGCTCAAGCGCTCACCCACCGCTGCCCACGACCTGCCGGACCGACTCGGCGTGCCGCCCACCGGTCTGCATCTGTATCTGGATGGCAACGGCGACGTGTTGCAAATCGCCGGCCCGCTGCGGCATTTGCTCGCCCAGCACAAACCTCACGACCGTCCCCTGCCGCTCAGCGCCTATGTGCTGCCCCACAGCTTATTGAGCATCGAAGGCCAGCCCAGGGATTGGCAAGGACAATTGCTCGACCTCGACTTCCCCGGCCTGAACGATCAGCCCTTGCACCTGCGCGGCTGGGTGCAAGTGCTGGGTGACGGCTGGCTGCTGCAGATGCTCGACATCGCCGACCTGCTGCTCGAGCGTCAGCAATCGCGCCACCGCGACGCGTGCCAGACCCTCGCCGCGCAGATCAGCGATCATCTGCGCACCTGCAGCCTGACGCGTCTGTCAACGGTGCTCGGCGAACAGTTGCAGGCCATCGCCCAGCGCTGGCACATCCCCTGTCTGGCCGTGGCTCTGCTCGATGAGCAGACCCAGGGCTGGCAGATTCATCAGCAGTTTCGCGGCCACGATGCCCCCGAACTCTGGGTGGACGGGCAACGGTTGGGCACGCCTCTGGACAGCCTCAACGGCAGCGCACCTCAGCGTCTCGACGGCCAGCAGGGTCAATATGAACACTCGCGATTACAGGCCACATTCGGCAATGCCAACGGTTTCGCCGTGCCCTACAGCAATGATCATGGTGTGGTGGCCTGGCTGCTCTGCGGTTTTTATTCAGTCGATGCCGTGGCGCCGTGGCTGACAGACCGTGACTGGCTGACCCTGGCCGGCGCGCTGGCCGGGCCGCTGCTCAGCCGCTTGCGCGAACAACGCCACCAGCAATCCATGGAGCGCCTCGAATCGTTACAGAACCTGCTCGGCACCGGTTGGTGGGAGATCAATCACGAAGCGATTTCGGTGGCGCCGTCGCTGGCCACGACGCTGGGTCTGAGCGAATGCACGTTGCCGGTCGAGGACTGGCTGATGTTCTTCCATCCCGCCGATCGTGATGAATTGCGCAGCCGCCTGCGCGCCCTGCAATTGCAAGGAGAAGCGTTGACGCTGAGCGTTCGTCTGCACCGCGCGGAGGCCGGGCAGGCACCCGCCTGGTATCGCATTCAGGGCCAGGTCAGCGGCACGGGTGAGCACCGACGGTTGACCGGCTTCATGCTCGATATCAGCGACATCCAGAATCAGCAACAGCGGGCCGCTGCCGCACACGCGCGGCTGGACAATCTGATCGCCAGTTCGCCGGCGGTGATTTACGTCCAGCGCTATGAGGAAGGCGCGCTGATTCCGGCATTTTTCAGCGCCAGCCTGCAACCTCTGCTCGGCTGGACGCTGGCCGATTGCGACGCCGCCGCACTGGGCGAACGCGTGCATCCCGACGACCGCGAAGTGTATTTCCAGCGCAGCCGTCAGTTGCTGCGCGAAGGCTCGGTGCGCACGCGATATCGACTGCGCGACAGCCGTGGCGAGTATCACTGGTTGCTCGATGAGGCAAAACTGTTGCGCAACGATCTCGGTCTGCCGGTCGAAGCGGTCGGTCTGTGGCTGGACGTCACCGACGCAACGCTCGCCGCCGAGCAGGTCAGGCAGAGCGAGGAGCGCTACCGGATTCTGGTGGAAGATTCGCCGGCGATGATCTGCCGTTATCGCCCGGACCTGACGCTGACCTTCGGCAATCGTCCACTGGCAACCTATCTGGAATGCGCGCCGGAACAGTTGCCGGGCATTGATCTGGGCGGCTGGATGTCGGAGGAACAGCGCGCTGCTTTTCTTCAGCGCCTGACGCAACTGACCCCGCAACATCCGGTGAGCACCGCCGAGATCAGCCTGCAATTGCCCGGGCGCGAGCATGCGTGGTGGGTCTGGTCGGATCGTGGGGTGTTCGATGAGCGCGGGCAACTGGTCGAAGTGCAAGCTGTGGGCCGCGACAACACCGAGGTGCGCCGCTCACAACAGCAACTCACCCAGAGCGCGAAAATGGCCACGCTTGGCGAAATGGCCACCGGCCTCGCCCACGAGATCAATCAGCCGCTGAACGTGATGCGCATGGCCATCGTCAACGTGCTCAAGCGCCTGGGCAACGGTGATGTGCAGGTCGATTACCTGACCGACAAACTCCACCGCATCGACGCTCAAGTGCAGCGTGCAGCGAAAGTCGTGGACCACATGCGCGTGTTCGGCCGGCGCTCGGAAATCGAACAACAGCTCTTCAACCCGGCGCAGGCCATCGAAGGCACGCTGTCGCTGCTGGCCGAGGGCATGCGCGGCAAAGGTGTGGATCTGCGCATCAGCGAGACCGGTTTCGAGGCGCAGGTGCGCGGTTACGTCGATCAGCTCGAACAGGTGCTGATCAACCTGATGGTCAACGCCCGTGACGCCTTGCTGAGCAAACGCGAGAACGACTCGGCGTTCAAGCCGTGGATCTCGATTTACGTCGAACGTGACGAGGAGAACGTGCGGCTGTGGGTCGAAGACAACGGCGGCGGTATCGACCCGCGATTGCTGGAGCGGATCTTCGAGCCGTTTTTCACCACCAAACCGATCGGCGTGGGCACGGGTCTGGGTTTGTCGGTGAGCTACGGCATCATCGCCAACATGGGCGGCGAGTTAAGCGTGCGCAACTCGGCGCAGGGGGCGCGCTTTTGCATCGAACTGCCGTTGGCGACGGACGATCAGATCACCAGATAGGCCTTGCCGGTCTGCCCGCACGTCATATTGGCGCCCACTTCGGTGTTCATCAGGCTGATGCCCAGGCCTTTGAGCAGGTTGTTCAGCAGCGGGTCGAGCACAGGACTGATCAAACCGGTGATCACCGGCAACAGTCGGTTGGTGACATCGCTGATCAACGAGGCCACGCCCGGGACGATGGCGCCCAGCGGATTGCTGCCCACAGGTTTGTAGACGATCAGGTTGATGCCTGACAGGGTGCTCGACAGGCTGCCGACAATGTTGCTGGCCGGTGCGGCAGGCAGGATGCTCGGCGGCAGTTTCAGATTCGCCGGGGTGGCGAACGGCGTGGTGCTGGAGAACACCAGGTCCTGCGTGGTCTGCGCGACGCTGGTGTCGAGTTTGATGGCGATGCCGCCGGCGCCGAATTGAACGTGCGTGGCCGGGTTGCAACTGCCGAGGCCGAGGATCTTGTGGCAGGTGACGATGCCCAGATCGACCAGCGGCAACGGCGCCACGGTGGGCTCGGCTGCCGATGAAAACGCGTCCGTCGCATCGATCTTGCCGAGTTTGAGATCGGCAACTGCGGTCACGGTGTGCGCCGTCAGACTTTTGCTGCCGACGCCACCTGTCGGGCAACGAAAATCGGTGACATAACTTTTCGCGCCGCCGGCGTCCAGCGCGATGTCGATTTGCGGTGACGGCAGCAGCTTCGGATCGAGCTGTTGGCAACCGGCGCCCAAGAGGCAAACCAGCGAGTTGAGCGTGTCCACCAGATTCAGGCTCAGCAATGCATTGAGCGTCGGCGTCAGGGCACCGACCAATCCCAATACCGCATTCGTAAGCCCCGTCACGCCGGACAACACCGGCAGGTTCATCGATAGCAGCGTACGAACCTGCGCGGTTCGCACATAAATCCGGTCAGGCCCCAACGGGTTGGCCTTGGCCCGCGCGGGATCGCCAATCGCAGAAAACTGCGGCGGCTCGATCACCTTCACGCGCACCGTGACTCCGGCCAGGCCGAGCACGTTGACCGGCAAGGTCGCCGCCACCGCGCTTTTGCTGTTGGCCAGTTGCACCACGCCTTGCACCAGTTGCAGCAATTGCAGATTGGCATCCAGACCCGCCGCCGTGGTGCCGGTTTGCAGTTGCAGAATTTCACCCAGTTTGACCGGGGCCGCGTTGATCGCGGCGACCTGTAACTGACCCAGTGCGGTGACCACTTCAGCGGTCGCGCCATTGAGCTGCACCACCGTCGCAGCCGCCTGAATCAGTTGAGTGACGGTGGCCTGGGTATTGAGCAACTGGGCGTAATTACCCGCCCCGACGTTGAGGTTGATTGCCAGTTGGTCGAGGTATTTAAGCAGATTGATATCGGTGTTGAGCAGGCCATCCCAGCCCACGGCCGTGAGGTTGACGTTGCCACCGAGCAGTCCGGAAAACAGCGGATTGAGGATGTTCGACTGGGCGGTGTTGATGCTGGCGAGGGTGCTGCGGATGTTCAGTTGGGCGACGGTCGCCTGGGGTTTGGCGGCAACCGCCGACGCCTCAAGGGTGGTATTGAGGCTGACCGGCGTGGCGCTGAACAAGGCCTGCACGCCACCGATAAAACTGGTGGTCACCGTGCGGCTGGCCGCGACTTTCACGGCGGCTGATTGTGTGGCATCGACAGTAAAGCTGCGCAAACCGCTGGCGCCCGTGGCCAGCGTGCCGCAAGTAGTGGCGAGGGTATTGTCGGCATCGACGATGTAGCCATTGCGCACCGCACTTTGCCCGGCGTAACTGGCCGCCGTCAGCCCCGGCAGACAATTGCCGCCACGGCTCACGGCTTCGAGGGCGGCGTTATCCACCACGCGCTGCAGTTTGCGCTGCTCCATGTACAGGCGACCGCTGTCGACCACCAGCAGCATCATCACCAGCGCCAGGCTCAGAGTGGCGGCCGCCATCAATCCGATCGCCCCACGTTGCCGGGCCGGGCCGTTGCATTGCGAACCAGGCGACATGGCGCACTCCTTTGCCGGCGCAGTGCCGAGCGCTACCTCCGTTAATGAAAAAGAGTGTAGACGCGGTCGGTCGAGACTGCTGGCGTCGCGCCATTCCTGTCACCACCGCCACTGTGGGAGCGAGCCTGCTCGCGAAAGCGTCGTGCCAGAGGATTCAATGCTGAATGACACACCGCCTTCGCGAGCAGGCTCGCTCCCACAGGGACGGTGCCCGCTTCAGAGCGGTTCAGCGCGGTGGATAGTTCGCCAGAATCCGCGCGACGGTTTCACGAATGGCCGTGCTGCGATCGGCCGGATTGGGTCGGCTGCTGAGCATCTGCTCATCGCTGCCGCGCCACACCAGCTTGCCGTCCTTGCCGTCGAGCAGGTCGATCTGAACGGTGGCGACCTTGTAGGTGATGTTGCGCGTTTCGTTGTACATCGGTGCGCCCCAGTAGCCATTCCACGGGCCACCCCAACCGCCGCCATAGTTGGTCGTCACTTGTTGTTGACGATCTTCGACGATCAGGTAGGTCTGCACGTTCAGGTCACCCTTTGCGCCGCCAGCGGCCGGGCGCAAACCGCGCTGGTCCAGTTGGTCGGAAACAGCCTGGCGGATGCGCTGTTCGGTCAGGTCACTCTTGATTCGCGGATCATCGGGGCGGTATTGCAGGGCCGGGTCTTTCCAGCTCCAGCTGCGATAGGCGGCAAAATCGCGGCTGGCATCGAAATCATGATTGACCTGGTTAGCGGCACAGGCGCTGAGCAGCGCGGTGAAAGCAAGTAGAGCGAGACGGCGGAACATGATTTTTCTCCGGTTGAAGACATGAACCTGCTGACGAAAAGTTAACTGGGAGGATACGCCGCCATGGCTTTTTCCACAGCTTCGCGAATCGCATCGGCGCGCTCGATCTGATTGCCCTGGGTGCCGGTTTCGGCGCTGGCGCTCCACACCGGCTGACCGTTGCCGGCATCGAACAGATCAACCCGAACCACCACAACCTGCTCCTGATAGGTGCGCATGACCGGCACCGTGTTGTACATGCCGTAACCGCGGCCATAACGATCATAGCCGCCGTAACTGCCGTGATAACCGTAGTCGTCGCGGACCTGACGCAGACGGGTTTCCAGACGCAGATCGGCGCTGACCAGCAGGTCGGCCGGGCGGTTGTCGCGCATCGGGCGCAAGCCACGCTGATCGAGGGCGTTGCTCACCGCTTCGGCCACCTGCGCCGAGTCGGCCCATGCCGTGCCCGGTGGCAACTGCCCGTTGCGCCAGGCCCAATTGCGGTAGCGCCCATAATCACGCGGCG
This sequence comes from Pseudomonas khorasanensis, assembly GCF_014268505.2. Taxonomy (GTDB): domain Bacteria; phylum Pseudomonadota; class Gammaproteobacteria; order Pseudomonadales; family Pseudomonadaceae; genus Aquipseudomonas; species Aquipseudomonas khorasanensis. The sequence continues at coordinate 337,789 of NZ_JABWQP020000004.1, read as the reverse complement.
CCGCCGGGTAGGCGCTGCGGTCGAACGTGGTGGCGGCTTGCGGCGGTGCCGGTGGCAAGGGTCGCGACTGCGCCACGTAAGGGTTGCTGCCCTGACAAGCGGCCAACCCCAGACACATCAGCAATAACCCGCAGTGAGCTTTCATGTCGTGCTCCGATCAGATCGGCCGGCAGATCCAGTGCAAATAACGCCCAAGCCCGGCGAAGCCTGGGTGACGACGGTGCGCAAGTTCCATTTCCAGCAGGTCCGCCAGTTCGGCGCGGGCCTGGAATTCCACCGGCATGTAATCGTGAAAAACCCGCACGCCACTTTGGCTTTCGACCTGCCACAGACCGGCGAGTTGCGTTGCCAATTCCCGTGGGTCGAGGGGCTGCTGCGGAGTCAGGCTCTGCTTTTCGCCAGCCATGACGTTTTTGCGCATTTTCTTGAAATGACCCTTGAGCAGATTGCGGTAAATCAATGCGTCGCGGTTGTAGAACGCCAGCGACAGCCAGCCACCGGGCCTGGTCAACTGGTGCAGCACCGGCAGGATGGCGTGGGGTTCGGCGAGCCATTCCAGCACGGCGTGGCAGATCACCAGATCGTACGGTTCGGTGAGCTGACCAAGCAGCTCCTGCCATGGCGCCTGAATGAACGTCGCGGTTTGCCCGGCGTCGGCGAAACGCTGACGCGCGCCCTCAAGCATCGGCTCGGCCGGCTCGGTGAAAGTGACGTCATGGCCGCGTTCGGCCAGCCACAGCGACATATGGCCCAGGCCGCCGCCGATATCCAGCACCCGCAGCGGACGATCCGGCAAAGCCTCGGCCAGATCGGCCTGTAACACGGCGAGGCGAATCGCCCCTTTGGCGCCGCCGTAGATTTTCTCCGCGAAGCGCGTGGCCAACTGATCGAAATGACGGTCGCTCATCAGCTGAACCGCCGTTCGCTGTCCGCCAGCTTGCTGCGCACCACTTCATTCATGTCCAGCCCCAGCTCGCTGCACAGCAGCAACAGATACAAAACGATATCGCCGACTTCCTGCCCTGCGTGCGCGAGTTTGTCCGCCGGCAACTGGCGCGACTGGTCTTCCGTCAACCATTGGAAAATCTCCACCAGCTCGGCCATTTCGACGCTGGCGGCCATGGCAAGGTTTTTCGGGCTATGAAATTGCCGCCAGTCATTGCGGTCACGAATGGTGTGCAGGCGTTCGGTCAGTTCAACAAGGTTCATCGGGCTCTCCTGAAGGCGCATAGCTTCGGGGGGATGCGGGCTGAAGGCAAGGCCCGCTGGTGAACTAACGTGGGAGCGAGCCTGCTCGCGAAGGCGGCGGATCATCCGGATCTGATTTGACTGACGCAGCGCGCTCGCGAGCAGGCTCGCTTCCACAGAGGTCGAGCAAAACCACTATCATGCAGGGAACTCGGCCACCCTCGTTGTGGCCCAAGGCTCAGCTCTTTCATCAGGGATGCACACATGCGTGTAGAAAGCTTTTTCGAATGGCTCGGTCAGGCGCTGGGTTCGGTCATCCGGTTTATCGTCGATGGCCTCAGCGGCCTGTTCAATATCCTGAGCAATGCCGGAGGCAATTTTGTCGAGGGCCTGTCCCGGACGCTGGGCATGGACACCTCGATCATCAGCATCATTGCGCTGATAGTCGGGCTGATGCTGTTGTGGTCGGCGATCCGGGCGTTCATGAATGCGTCGATCATTGCCGGGATCATCTGGCTGTTGCTGGGGCTGTGGTTGTTGAGCTGGATCATCCACTAACACCACTGCCCTCCTGTGGGAGCGAGCCCGATCGCGAATGGCCGGCATACTCGAACTCTTCGCCGAAGGTCGGTAAGTCTTCACGAGCAGGCTCGCTCCCACATTGAATGGCATGAATCGCTACAATCCCCGCTCCCCCAAGGAGCCCGAATGTCCACTCTGATCACCGACTGGCGCGACCGCCCGACTCACCGCAAGGTCTGGGCGCTCGCAGCCCCCATGATCCTGTCCAATATTTCCGTGCCGCTGGTGGCGCTGGTCGACAGCACCGTCATCGGCCACCTGCCCCATGCCCATCAACTGGGCGCGGTGGCGGTTGGCGCCAGCCTGTACACCTTTCTGGCCTGGGCCATGGGTTTTCTGCGCATGGGCACCACCGGTTTTGCCGCGCAGGCCGCCGGGCGCAGCGATGGCGCGGCGTTGCGCCAGATTCTGTTGCAGAGCCTGTTACTGGCGATGGGGCTGGCCATTGTGCTGGGCAGCCTAGGCGTGCCGCTCAGCGGCGTCGCGTTGCACTTCATGCAACCGTCGGCGGAGCTGGATCATCTGACCCGGGAGTTTTTCCATACCCGTTTGTTCGGCCTGCCCGCAGCGCTGGCAACGTATGCGCTGGTCGGCTGGTTCCTCGGTACGCAGAATGCCCGGGCGCCCTTGGCGATTCTGCTGACCACCAATCTGATCAACATTGTGCTCAACCTGTGGTTCGTTATCGGCCTGGACTGGGGCGTGACCGGTTCCGCGCGCGCTTCGGTGATCGCCGAATGGAGCGGCGCCCTGCTCGGCCTGTTACTGACGCGCACGGCATTGCGCGCTTATCCCGGGCGCATCATCTGGTCGGCGCTCAAGCGCTGGCACAGCTGGCGCCCGCTGCTGGCCGTCAACCGTGACATCTTCATCCGCAGCCTCGCCCTGCAATCGGTGTTCTTCCTGATCACCGTGCAAGGTGCGCGTCTGGGCGATGCGACGGTGGCGGCCAACGCGCTGCTGCTCAATGGCCTGCTGCTGACCGCCCATGCGCTGGACGGCCTGGCCCACGCTGTTGAAGCCTTGTGCGGCCATGCCATCGGCGCGCGGGATCGCCTCGCGCTGCGACGTTCATTGGTGGTGGCTGGCGGCTGGTCACTGATCGCCAGCCTTGGATTCGCCGTATTGTTTCTGCTCGCCGGCCACCTGTTCATTCAGATGCAGACCGACATCCAGAGTGTGCGCGAGACGGCATTCGTCTACCTGCCGTACCTCGCCGTACTGCCGCTGATTGCGGTCTGGAGTTATCTGCTCGACGGCCTGTTCATTGGCGCCACCCGCGCGCGCGAAATGCGCAACGGCATGCTGTTGACGGTGCTGCTGTTGCTGCCCTTCGCCTGGTTCTTGCAGGGCCTGGGCAACCATGGCCTGTGGATATCGTTCCTGCTGTTCATGGTCTTGCGCAGCGTGACCCTCGGCGCGCAAGCCTTGTGGCTGAAACGCAGCGATGGCTGGTTCAACGGCAAGGCTCACTAGTCACACAGTGTTTGCGCGACGTCAGCCGGGCGCGCCCCACTGGCGACGCAGATGGTCGAGCCGCTCCTGCTGCGTCAGACCGGCCGGCGGCGCCACCAGCGCGGCGCGTGGATGAAGCAGGCGCAACCACAGCCAGCCATCGAGCACAGCACGATCATTGAAGCCCAGCGCCAGACCTTGTTGCACATGCGCACACATCGTCTGGTAGTCGGCGTTCAGCGACTGGCACCAGCGCCAGATGTGCTGCTCCAGCAAGCAGGTTTGCAGGCGTTCGCGCTGACGCCGCGTCAGGCTTTCTTCGATACCCAGTGGCTCGACAGCCAGACCGGGGTTGCGCAGTTGCTGCCAACCCTGGCTGCCAATGGCGCGGTCGGCCCAAGTGCCGCCAAACCATCGCAGCTGGCGGATCGGTCCGAGCCAGCGACTCAGTTGCGCGGCGTCACAAGCGTCGAAGAAGTAGCTGGCGGTCTGGCGGTTGTAATAGCTGAGCAAGGCCCGATGGTTCAATCCGAAGGAGACGGTGAGCATGCGCTGCAAGTGCCTGAGCAACGGCGCAACCGGTATTTCGCAATTCAGCAACAGGCCACGCCAGGTGTCCGGGTCGCGCAGGCACACCGCGGTCAGTGCCGGGCTGTCGCGCAGATCGACCAGCACCGGGCCGTGCTCACTGACCGGCTGAAATTCAGTGCCGTCGAACAACCGGTGCCGTGCCACACCGGCAAACCCCTGACGCAGGGTCAGCAAGGCTCGTGACGCCTCCGGAGTATCGAGCAACAGCCATTGCGCCATGGGCTCAAGCGCCGCGCCGCTCATCTTGCGCTGCTCTGATCGAGGGCAGTGAGCAGCCGGCAACTGCACACGGATTCAGCACAATGGTTGAAGCTGCCGCCGCCCGGCATCAGGCACAGCAGCAACAAAGGCTCGCCAGACTGCAGCAATTGTTGCAGCCCATCACTCATCAATCGCTCCGGCAGCAGTGACGGCGGGTCACCCTCAGCCGCATCCTCTGGCAGCACGCAAGCCTGAAGCACGCCACTGACTATCGGTTGATCAGGATCGCCTTCGAGAAAACTCACCACCACCTCCACACCATCGGCCAGTGTCGCCGAGCGCAACTCGCTCAGATTTGGCGCGAGCGGCAGCCAGCAATGACTCGGCGCTGCGCCTTCGCCTTGATAAAGCCAGTCGAATTGCACCGCGACCGGCCGTGATCGATCCGGCTGCGCTTCATCGACAGAAACTACCCAGGCCCGTTGCAGGCTGTGCATGCGCTGCTTGGGTCGGGTAGAACCGGGCGCACAGGCCGGGACCTGCGCAGCAGCGAACAGTCGGTTGCTGTAAGGCGGTTCGAGAGACTGATCGGCGCGGTGCTCGATGCGGGTCAACAACCATGGCCGGTTACATTCGAGGAAGGCATGGCCGTCCAGCGGCAACCATTGGCCGCTGCGCAAAGCTGCCAAGTCGCTGTGTCCTTCGGCATGGGGCCCTCGTCGGCTGGAGTGCACGTCTTCATGCAGTTGCCATTGACGCACGGCTGGAGTGACGCAACGCCGGTCTTGTTCCCCCTGGAACTGTGCGACATCCGCTTGAGGCATTCTCGTCGGATCGTCACCGAATACCAGGCAATGTCTGTCGCGGTGATGCTCGAAGTAATAGTGGATGCGGGCCTCTGCGCACAGGCGCTGGAGCAGTTGCAGATCAGACTCGCGGTACTGCGTGCAAAAAGTGCGGGCCGGGTAGTCGCCGTGCAGGTCGAAACGCCGTTGCGGGCCGACGATGCCATGCTCGCGAAGGACCTGCTCAATGATCTGCGGGACAGAGCGACCGCTGAATATGCGTTGGCTGAAGCGCAGGTCGAGGCAGCCGAGCTTCGGTTCAAAACGCACGCGGATCAAGCGCTGGCCGTGGCCGTGCTCGTGCTGAACAAGGCTCTGCAGTTGCCCGTGCACGCCTTGGCCAGCAGGGCCGAAACACAGAAAGGCCGAACGGTGCAGCAGGCCGGCGAGATCCAGATGAGGATCATCAATCACGACATCGATCTCGAAGGTAAAGGGTTCGCTGAGCGCTTCCCTTCCGGTAAAGGCCAGAACTTCGAAGGGGTCGGACAGACCCGCTACATCGAGACGAAACGACGACTCGTTGACTGGATCGAACATGGGCGGATCTCTACAGGAGGGGCGGCCGGGGATTCTCGCCGAGAGGCATGGCCGAGTAGAGAGGTGAAGTACAACTTAGGAAATGACCTACGTGAAAAGCAGACCGGAGGAGTTTGCTGACCGTGACAGCCAAGGATTTCCTGAAAAAAAGAGGAGATGTCCTACCGGGTTGCCCGAACTTTCCACAACTTGCAGGAAGAATTCGGACAACCCGGCCGGAGCGCTATCAGGTCTCAGGAAGACAGATAGGAGGAGCGGGTCAAGCCCAGACGCAAGGCATCGAGGAACTGCGTGCGCTCGCTGGCACTGATGCGGGCACTGGCGCACTTGTCGCGGTAGTGGGTCATCAGTTCTTCCGGCGACAAGTGCACGTAACGCAGCATGTCTTCGATGGTGTCGTGGGTTTCGATGCCGGCGTGGTACACGCTGCCGTCGGCGTTCTGGTAGATGTTCACCGAATCGGTGTCACCGAACAGGTTGTGCATGTCGCCAAGGATTTCCTGATAGGCGCCGACCAGGAACACGCCCAGCAAGTAATCTTCGCCTTCATTCAAACCGTGGACCGGCAGACTGGTTTCGATGCTCTGCTCGTCGACGTACTGGTTGATCTTGCCATCGGAGTCGCAGGTCAGGTCCTGCAGCACCGCGCGTCGCAGCGGCTCTTCGTCGAGACGGTGCAGCGGGATGATCGGCAACACCTGATCAATCGCCCAGGTATCCGGCAGGCTCTGGAACACCGAGAAGTTGCAGATGTATTTGTCGGCCAGCTTGTCGTTGAGCTCGTCGAGCACCTGGCGGTGCGAACGCTGACGTGCTTTCAGCGAGTTGTGCAAGCGACGGCAGACAGCGAAGTAGCACTGCTCGGCCAGGGCTTTTTCCGCCAGGGTCAGTTTGCCGTCGGCGTATTGCGCCGCCACGTCGCTCATGTAATGCGTGGCGCGCCAGTAGGTTTCGGTGACCATTTCGATGTCGGTCGGGCCGAGCAGGTCAACCAGCCATTGCACGGTTTCCGGCAGGCTTTCCTTGTTTTCGATCAGCGGGATTTCGTCGTTGTGTTTCTCGACGTCGGTCACCTGCACCACCAGCATCGCGTGGTGCGCGGTCAACGAGCGGCCGCTTTCGGAGAAAATGTGCGGATGCGGCAGACTCTGCGCGTCGCAGAATTCCTTGAGCATGCCGACCACGACACCGGCGTAATCGTCCATGTCGTAGTTGATCGAACTGGCGTTGCGCGAATGCGTACCGTCGTAGTCCACGCCCAGGCCACCGCCGACGTCAATGTGATCGACCGGCAGACCGAGGTTACGCAACTCGCCGTAGTAACGGATCGCTTCTTTGAAGCCGTGCTGATAGTCAGCAAGGTTGGCAATCTGCGAACCCATGTGGAAGTGCAGCAAGCGAATACCCTGATCCAGACCGGCGCCACGGAAACGCTCGACCACCGACAGCAACTGTGCCGCCGACAAACCGAATTTGGATTTCTCGCCACCGGTGTCCGCCCACTTCGAGGAGGCCAGCGACGACAGACGCACGCGCAAACCGACCTGCGGCTTGACCTTCAGCGAAGCGGCTTCTTCGATCACCAGCGCCACTTCGGATTCTTTCTCGATGACGATGAACACGTTGTGGCCGAGCTTCTGGCCCATCAGCGCCAGACGAATGAACTCGCGGTCCTTGTAACCGTTGCAGACGATGGTGCCGCCCTTCGGCGCCAATGCCAGCACGGCCAGCAGCTCAGGCTTGGAGCCGGCTTCCAGACCGATGGAAACATCTTTGGTGGCGATGATGTTTTCGATCACCGCTTCTTGCTGGTTGACCTTGATCGGGTACAGCGCGGTGTATTTGCTCTGGTATTCCAGGCGTTCGATGTTGGAATCGAAGGCGCCGGTCAACTGACGGACACGGTCTTGCAGGATGTCGGGGAAACGAACCAGCAACGGCAAGGACAAACCGCTCTTGCGCAGTTGATCCACTTGCTCGAACAGATCGATAGGCGAGCTGTTCGGGCCGTTCGGACGAACTTCGACGCGACCGGCTTCATTGATCGCGAAATACCCGGCCCCCCAATGGCGGATCCCGTAAACGCTGCGGCTGTCCGCAACTGTCCATTGGCTGCCATCGTCTTTACGTGTGCGTCGTACGGACATCGAAGTCCCCTATAAAGAAGTCATAGTGCGTCGCCTGTTACTCAGGCCGGCGCAGTCTAAAGAATGAAAATGACGGTTCGTCAGTGCGGCGGTAGACCGCACTGACTGCGTGGAGTTTAGAAACCGGTCATGAACAGGCTCTGTGAAAACCATGGCGACGATGCCGGATTTGAGATCACTCGAAGCCGGATCAAGCCGCCGGTGGGTTTCACAGAGGCTGCTAGCCGCCGGACTTCTTTGCTTTGAAACCGTGCCTGATCAGCTCCGCCAGGAGCAGCTCGACGTGATCGCCCTGGATTTCGATGATGCCGTCCTTCAGCGCCCCGCCAGTGCCACAACGTTTCTTCAACGTCGTCGCCAGCTCCTTGAGCGCGTCTTCGGCCAGGGGCACGCCGGTGATGGTCGTCACCGTCTTGCCGCCACGCCCTTTGCTTTCACGACGCACGCGGGCAATGCCGTCACCGGCCGGGATCAAGGTTTGTTTGCAGATACAGGCGTCCACCGGTTTGCTGCATTCCGGGCAATGACGACCTGCGTCGGTGGAAAATACCAGGCCGCCCAGGGCGGCGAAGGATGCGGCTTTTTTGGCCACCGGCAATCCTCTCGGGAGGACAAAGACTGATCGCAACCTTGGGCAAGGTCAGCGACCGCGAAACCCCACTCAGGCAGGGGCAGCGCTACTGCACCGACGCTTCCGGGGAAGCAGGTCGGTGCAGTTTGAAAAGGTCGCGCAGTGTAACGACAAAAAACCCGATTGCTAAGTGCCAATCGGCGCCAATTTATGTGTTCTTTGCGACGTCGCTTTGCTGCGCCTTGAGATAGCGCTTTAAAGCGGCCAGAGAGTCCGGGCAATATGGCTTTTCGGTGATTTCGCGCATGACCTGTTCGACGGGAATGAATCGCGCCTCGAGGACTTCTTCCGGCTGCAGTTTCAGCGGGCCGTCCCACACGGCGGAAAACGCTGAGCACCAGAGACGGTTGCCGGTGTCTTCGAAGTAAAAATGGTCGTGAGCGGTCAGCTTCACGCCGCTCACGCCCAGCTCTTCTTCCAGCTCACGCGCCGCCGACTCGGCATAGGTTTCGTCAGCCTGCACCATGCCGCCTGCGGCGACATCCCAGTAACCGGGGTAAATCGCCTTGCTCAAGGTACGCCGGTGGACGCAAAGCTCACCGGCAGAGTTGAACAGCATGATGTAAGTGCCACGGCCGATCAGCCCGCGGTCGCGAAGATCAGAGCGCACCAGGACGCCGAGCAGGTTGTCCTGCTCGTCGACCCAGGCGATCTGTTCGGCATCCGACGCGGCGCGGTGCTCGGCCTCTCTGGCTTGTTGGTCCATGCTTCAGCCCTGATTGAGCAACTGGCGCAAATCGATCACGGCAGCGTTAGCCCGGGAAATATAGTTGGCCATGACCAGCGAGTGGTTCGCCAGAACGCCGAAACCGCTGCCATTGAGAATCATCGGGCTCCAGACCGGCTCCTGCGAAGCCTCCAGTTCACGGATGATCTGGCGCACGCTGACCGTCGCGTTTTTCTTCGCCAGTACATCCGCGAAGTCGACTTCAATGGCGCGCAGCAGATGCGACAGCGCCCAGGCCTGACCGCGTGCTTCGTAGAACACGTTGTCGATCTGCATCCATGGGGTTTCAACCACTTCTTCGTCAACCTGCGGCACTTCGCCGACCGCTGGAACCTCGGTCTTCAGCGCGGTGTTGAGCTTGACCCGACCGACACTGGCCGACAGTCGTTGCGACAGCGAACCGAGACGGGTGCCGACGTCGCCCAGCCAGTTGTTCAGGTTGTCGGCGCGTGCGTAGAACAGAGCGTTTTTCTGATTGGGATCAGACAGGCGCGATTGATAACGGCTCAGGGAATTGATGCCTTCCTGATACTCCGACTCGCTGGAAGGCAGCACCCAGCTCTTGTTGTCGAAGTTGAAACGCGGTTCGGCCTTGGCGAGATCGGCGTCTTCGGCCGACTGCGATTGCGAACGGGCGAAATCTTTGCGCAGCGCACGGGTCAGGTCACGCACCTGTACCAACACGCCATATTCCCAGCTCGGCGTGTTATCCATCCACAGGCCCGGCGGGAATCGATCGTTGGAGATATAACCGCCGGGCTTGTTGAGCAAGGTGCCGGCAACGGTCTTGAGGGTTTCGACCGTGGTGTAACCGACCACCATCTGCTTGCCTTCTTTCTCGGCCGCCACTTGAGCGTTTTGCGCCACGGGAAACAGTTCCGGCTCCTGGCTCCAGTACCAGCCCAGGGCAATGGTCACCAGCAGATAAAGGCCGACCAGCGTGGCCAGCGCGCGGCTGAACAGCAATCCACCCACATAACTGCGGGTGGCCGACTTGGGCTCGGCGGCGCGTTCAGGCGCGCTGCCCGCGCGGTTTTTCCAGTCCAGCATGGCGATATCCTTTCAATCACTTGGGTTCAACGGTTCGACCACAACCATACAACAACGTGCCAAGGCCTGGCACCCGCCGGCAACGATAAGCCGCAAATCATTTGAGCCAATGACGCTCGCGGCGATCTAGGGGTTTCCCTGATGCGAGCATCGACGCCCGTTGAAAGAAAACAACATTAGCTGATACACCTGACTCCGTTGAAAACGCCGACGGTCCCGAGGCTCTCCTTACCCATAACTGCAACAACAACGGGCGTTCAAGCGTTGCGCGCGGGGTCACACCAGACCGCCCGGTCAGAAACTGAATCGTGTCGCCCAGCAGATTATTGACGTACGACACTCGTCTAAGGGAAAAGAGGTGCTAGCATAGAGCCACCAGTCGATCTCAGCATGCACCCTAACTAGTAGTCAGGATATGACCGAGCCAGAAGACCCCAGCCGTGAGCGTCTCAAGCACCACTTTGCCCAGCGGGTAATTCATCAGGCCCGTCAGATTCTTGAGATATGGCAGCGCCTGCAACGCAGTGAGTGGTCCACCGTGGATCTCGCCGAACTGAGCGAGGCGAATCTGCGCCTGCTGCGTTTCGCCGAGCGTTTCGAACAGCCGGAACACACGCAGCTGGCGCACCACATCAGCCAGTCGCTGCAAGCGGTGGACGCCAACCGCGGGCGCCTGAGCAGCGGCCTTATCACCGAGCTCAACCGTTTGATGCAGCGTTTGTCGCGCACCGGCCTGCGCCACGGCGACCAGCTCGACCAGACCTTCCTCCCGCCGCTGCGCAAACCGATTTATGTGATGTTGCAGGATCACGACCGCGGCGAACGACTGGCCAAGCAACTGGAGTTTTTCGGGTTGAGCGCTCAGGCACTGGACAGCGTTGCGGCATTTCGTTCATCGATGGTCGAGCGCCTGCCCGCCGCCATTGTCATGGACGTGGATTTCAGCGGCCCGGGGATCGGCCTCCAACTCGCCGCCCAGGCCCAGGTCGGTCTGGAAGAGCCCCTGCCGCTGCTGTTCTTCAGCCTGCACGAAACCGACACGCCGACCCGTCTCGCCGCCGTACGCGCTGGCGGCCAGGAATTCCTCACCGGCACCCTCGAAGCGTCGAGCCTGCTGGAGAAGATCGAAGTGCTGACCTGTGTCGCCCAGTACGAGCCTTATAAAGTGCTGATCATCGACGACTCGCGCGCCCAGGCCTTGCACACCGAGCGTCTGCTCAACAGCGCCGGGATCGTCACCCGCACCTTGATCGAGCCGATCCAGGCAATGGCCGAGCTGGCAGATTTTCAGCCGGACTTGATCATTCTCGACATGTACATGCCGGCCTGCACGGGCACCGAGCTGGCCAAGGTAATCCGTCACAACGACCGCTACGTCAGCGTGCCGATCATTTACCTGTCGGCCGAGGACGATCTGGACAAGCAACTCGACGCCATGAGCGAGGGCGGCGATGACTTTCTGACCAAGCCGATCAAGCCCCGGCACCTGATCACCACCGTGCGTAACCGTGCGGCGCGGGCGCGCAATCTCAAAGCGCGAATGGTTCGCGACAGCCTCACCGGCCTGTACAACCACACACACATCCTGCAATTGCTCGAGGATTGCTCCTTCCGCGCCCGCCGCGAGAGCAAGCCGCTGAGCTTTGCGATGCTTGATATCGATCACTTCAAACGGGTCAACGACAGCCACGGCCATCCGATGGGCGATCGCGTGATCAAGAGCCTGGCGCTGTTTCTCAAACAGCGTTTGCGCAAGACCGATTTCATTGGCCGTTACGGCGGCGAAGAGTTCGCCATCGTCATGCCGGACACGGACATCGACTCGGCGCACAAAGTGCTCGACGAGATTCGCCAGCGTTTCGCCGAAATTCATTACCCGGCGCAGCCACAGGATCTGTGGTGCACGTTCAGCGCCGGAGTGGTGGAGATGAGCGACGATTCCGACAGCCTGATGATGGCCAGCCAGGCCGACGAGGCGCTGTACCGAGCCAAAGGGGCCGGGCGAAATCGTGTGCAGGCCGCGCGACACTCAAAGCAAAGTGCCACTTTTTCATCGGAATCCACTGATTCGGTCATAACCCTGTAACAGAACCGCAATAAATTCAGGCGCTTACCATTTCTGCCGTTGGTAGCCGTCATGCGCCTGAAGTTGCTCACCAATCTCAACACTTTGCTGCTGGTCGCCGTCTGTGTGGCCCTCGGCGCGACGCTGTGGTGGTCGCAAAAAGCCCTCGAACGCCCCTATTTGTTAATGGAGCGATACCTGGGGCTGTCGCAACAATTCCAGAACGACGTCGCGCGCAATATCGAGGACTACCTCGCCAGCGGCGACGCGTTGCGCTTGAGCAGCGCCACTCAGGCCATCGAAAGCGTACAGAAGCAACTGGACGAGTTGCCCCAGGCTTTGGCCGACACGCTGCGCCCGAGCCTGTCGGGTCTGGAGCAATTCAGCAAAACCGATCTGCTCGCCGCAGGTAAATTGGCGGGCGATCCGCAAGCGTTGTTGTTGCAAGCCGAACGCGAATTGGGCGCCAGCCTCGATCAGCTCAGCATTTACGCCAATTGTAATGCAGCGTATCTGACGCCGCTGCTTGTCGCGTCGCAGCATTTGGGCAAACTGTCGCTGGCCCGGGAAAAACTGGTCAGCAGCGGACGCAGTGAACTGGCCGCCGACGTCGAGCGCGAGGTGAGCAACATGCGCACTCAGGCGCAGGCAATCGATGCCCTGCCCTTGCTCGGCGTGGTCGCGAGCAGCGAGTCGAACAGCGACGATTTCGCCGCGATGATGGGCATCGAGAACACTGAAAAAGCCGCCGCCGAGGACGCCGGCGTCGGTCTCAAGCGCGAACTGAACAGCTTGCTGGGCCGCTATCCGGCGGAACTGGCGCGCACCCGCGATCAGATCCAGAAGCGCGCCAGCCTAAGCGCTGCCGCTTACGAAAAAATTGCCACCGTGCAACAAGCCATCGCCGGCCTGGAACCGGTGGTGCGAGCCCAGCACGGGCAGATCCAAAGCGAAGTACGCCTGATGCAAGGCGTGATGATCGGCCTGATCCTGCTGATCGCTCTGCTGATCGATACCTTGCAGCGACGCCTGGCCCGAACCCTGACCCACCTTGCGCCTGCGCTGTCCACCTGGGCCGAGGGTGACTTCAGCCGCGACATTCAGCTGGGCAAGACCAACCGTGAACTGCATGACATTCAGTCTTCGCTCAATCGCCTGCGTGCCTACCTGGTGGATCTGGTCGGCACGATCCGCGGCAACGCCGAGCAAGTGGCGGGCAGCAGCCGCACCCTGGCTGAACTGAGCAACGAGCTGCACAGCGGCGCCGAGCATCAGGCCGGCGATACCGCTTTGATCCGCGACTCGCTCGGCGAGCTCGAGGCGACCATTCAGCAAGTCGCGGGCGATGCTCGTCAGGCGGCCGACGCCAGCCGCCACGCCGGGCTGGCCGTGGAGCATGGCCAGACTGTCATTGGCCAGAGCCTTACCGGACTGCATGCCCTGGTCGGCGAAGTCCAGAGCAACGCGCAGATGATCGAACACCTGGCTGAAGAGTCAGCGACTATCGGCGGTGTGCTGACGGTGATTCGCTCGATCGCCGACCAGACCAACCTGCTGGCCTTGAACGCCGCGATCGAAGCGGCCCGCGCCGGGGAAATGGGCCGTGGTTTTGCGGTGGTGGCCGAGGAAGTGCGCTCCCTGGCACAACGCACCGCCGGGGCCACCGCCGAAATTCAAACCTTGATCGCCGGCCTGCAGACCGCCGCCCGGCAATCGGTCGAAGGCATGCGCGCGCAAGTCGAACACGCCGAAGCCACGGCCAGTCAGGCCCAAGCGGCGGACGGTGCGCTGGACAAGATTGTCGGCGCGATCCAGACCATTTCAGACACGGCCATTCGCATCGCCGATGTCACCGCTCAGCAGAGCGGCGCCGTCAGCGAGATTCGCGACCACAGCGAGCGGATTCACCAATTGGGCGGGGATAACTTGCTGCGCATCGGTCAGGGGCGCGAACAGGGCGAAAACCTGATGATACTCGGCGGACAGTTGCACACAGCAGTTCAGGCCTTCCGCGTCTGACAACCCGCCTTCGCGAGCAGGCGAGCTCCCACCATCGAAATTGCAGTCACCTTGTGGGAGCGAGCCTGCTCGCGAAGGCGGCCGCGCTGTCATCGCATGTGACCGGATTAGGTCACCCGGTCACATATTTCGCGCAAACATCGCCCATCGTGCCGGCTATTGCATGGAACTGGACAGTCATAAAGGCTTTGCGGCATAGTCGCCGGGTTCTGACGACTGCTCATTGATAACAAGGACAACGCAGATGGCGACCCTACTGGTGCTTCACGGCCCCAACCTGAACCTGCTCGGCACCCGCGAACCGGGAACCTACGGGTCGACGACGCTGGCGCAGATCAATCAGGACCTGGAACGCCGCGCCCGTGACGCGGGCCATCATCTGCTGCATCTGCAAAGCAACGCCGAGTACGAATTGATCGATCGCATCCACGCTGCACGCGATGAAGGCGTGGACTTCATCCTGATCAATCCGGCCGCTTTTACACATACAAGTGTTGCATTACGTGACGCGCTGCTGGGAGTGAGCATCCCATTCATCGAAGTGCATCTGTCCAACGTGCACAAACGCGAACCTTTCCGCCATCACTCTTACTTCTCTGACGTAGCGGTAGGAGTGATCTGCGGCCTTGGCGCCAGCGGTTACCGACTGGCCCTGGAGGCCGCACTAGAGCAGCTTGAACAACAAGCTATACGCCCCTGACCGACCCTTGGGAGTTGATGATTCATGGATATCCGTAAAGTCAAGAAACTGATCGAATTGCTGGAAGAGTCCGGCATCGACGAGCTGGAGATCAAGGAAGGCGAAGAGTCCGTACGCATCAGTCGTCACAGCAAGACCCCGGCTCAGCAGTACTACGCGCCAGCACCGATGCAGGCTCCGGCCGCTGCCCCGGCTGCGGCTCCAGTCGCTGCCGCTGCCCCGGTTGCCGCTGCTGCGCCAGCGCTGAACGGCACCGTTGCCCGTTCGCCAATGGTTGGCACCTTCTACCGCAAATCTTCGCCAACTTCGCCGTCCTTCGTTGAAGTCGGCCAGACCGTGAAGAAAGGCGACACTCTGTGCATCGTCGAAGCCATGAAGATGATGAACCACATCGAAGCTGAAACCAGCGGTGTGATCGAGTCCATCCTCGTCGAAGACGGCCAGCCGGTTGAGTACGACCAACCGCTGTTCACCATCGTTTGAACCGCGGAGAGCCTTTGATGACTGCGAAGTTGGAAAAAGTTCTGATCGCTAACCGCGGTGAGATCGCCCTGCGGATTCTGCGTGCCTGCAAAGAGATGGGCATCAAGACCGTCGCCGTTTACTCCAAGGCCGACAAAGAGCTGATGCACCTGGGTCTGGCAGACGAATCCGTCTGCATCGGTCCGGCCTCCGCCACGCACTCTTACCTGCACATCCCGGCCATTATCGCGGCAGCTGAAGTGACCGGCGCTACCGCCATTCACCCAGGCTACGGTTTCCTCGCGGAAAACGCCGATTTTGCCGAGCAGGTCGAGAACTCCGGCTTTGCCTTCATCGGTCCGAAAGCCGACACCATCCGCCTGATGGGTGACAAGGTGTCGGCCAAGCACGCGATGATCGAAGCCGGCGTGCCAACCGTTCCAGGCTCTGACGGCCCGCTGCCGGAAGACGAAGAAACGGCGCTGCGCATCGGTCGTGAAGTCGGCTATCCGGTGATCATCAAGGCCGCCGGTGGCGGTGGTGGTCGCGGCATGCGCGTGGTGCACAAGGAAGAAGACCTGATCGCCTCGGCGAAACTGACCCGCTCCGAAGCAGGCGCGGCGTTCGGCAACCCGATGGTCTATCTGGAAAAATTCCTGACCAATCCACGCCACGTCGAAGTGCAAGTGCTGTCCGACGGCCAGGGCCACGCCATCCATCTGGGCGACCGCGACTGCTCGCTGCAGCGCCGCCACCAGAAGGTTCTCGAAGAAGCGCCGGCACCGGGCATCGACGAGCAGGCGCGCCAGGAAGTGCTGGCTCGCTGCGTCAAGGCGTGCATCGACATCGGTTACCGTGGCGCCGGCACGTTCGAGTTCCTTTACGAGAACGGCCGTTTCTACTTCATCGAAATGAACACCCGTGTTCAGGTGGAGCACCCGGTTTCGGAAATGGTCACCGGTATCGACATCGTCAAGGAGATGCTCAGCATCGCCGCTGGCAACAAGCTGTCGTTCACTCAGGATGACGTGGTTATCCGCGGTCACTCGCTGGAATGCCGGATCAACGCTGAAGACCCGAAAACCTTCATGCCGAGCCCTGGCACGGTCAAGCATTTCCACGCCCCGGGCGGCAACGGCGTTCGCGTCGATTCGCACCTGTACAGCGGTTATGCGGTTCCGCCGAACTACGACTCGCTGATCGGCAAGCTGATCACCTACGGCGCCACCCGCGACGAAGCCATGGCACGCATGCGCAACGCCCTGGACGAAATCGTGGTTGACGGGATCAAGACCAATATCCCGCTGCACCGTGATCTGGTTCGTGACGAAGGCTTCTGCAAAGGGGGCGTGAACATTCACTACCTCGAGCACAAGCTGGCTGGCGAAAAGCACTAAGCTTCAGCCCGCACCTGACAAAGCCGCCTTCGGGCGGCTTTGTTGCATCTGCAGGTCCCCCCTCTGTGGGAGCGAGCCTGCTCGCGAAGAGGCCGTGCCAGTCGCCACCTTCATTGCTGACCCACCGCATTCGCGAGCAGGCTCGCTCCCACAGGTTCCACGCTTCGCTCAACATCTGCGCTACAAATGCAGCTCCCACAAACCCTGCGCGGTCGCGTAAACTTGCGCGCTTCTCGCTGGCCGCTAGGCTGCAATCATATTTTTCAAAGGTGCTCGCCATGCCTTGGCTGCAAGTCCGTCTCGCCATCACCCCGGAACAAGCCGAAACCTACGAGGATGCTTTCCTTGCAGTGGGCGCCGTGTCGGTGACGTTCATGGACGCAGAAGATCAGCCGATCTTCGAACCGGAACTCAACACCACGCCGCTGTGGTCGCACACCCACTTGCTGGCCCTGTTCGAGGGCGGCACCGAACCTGCACCGGTGCTGGCCCATCTGGAATTGCTGACTGGCAGCCCGTTGCCCGAGCATCACAGCGAAGTCATCGAAGATCAGGACTGGGAACGTAGCTGGATGGACGGTTTCGAGCCGATGCGTTTCGGCCAGCGCCTCTGGATCGTGCCAAGCTGGCACGCAGCGCCCGAGCCTGATGCAGTCAATCTGCTGCTGGATCCGGGCCTGGCGTTCGGCACCGGCACGCACCCGACTACCGCGCTGTGCCTGGAATGGCTCGACGGTCAGGACCTTAAAGGCTGCAATGTGCTCGACTTTGGCTGCGGCTCGGGGATTCTGGCGATCGCGGCCCTGTTGCTCGGTGCGAAAGAAGCGGTCGGCACCGACATCGACGTGCAAGCGCTGGAAGCGTCGCGCGACAACGCCGGGCGCAACAACATCGCCGACGAGCTGTTCCCGCTGTACCTGCCCGAGGATCTGCCGCAGGTTCAGGCTGACGTGCTGGTCGCCAACATTCTGGCCGGCCCGCTGGTGTCTCTGGCGTCACAGCTGTCCAGCCTGGTCAAACCCGGCGGGCGCCTGGCACTGTCCGGCATCCTCGCCGAACAGGGCGATGAGGTCGCGGCGGCTTATGCGCAGGACTTCGATCTCGACCCGATCGCCAATCGCGACGGCTGGGTGCGCATCACCGGGCGTCGGCGCTAAAATGACCGCTTGCCTGAACCGGATCGCCGCATGACCGACAGTTTCGTCACCCAGTGCCCGCATTGCCAGACCAGTTTCCGCGTCAACCATGCTCAATTGAGCGTGGCGCGCGGAGTGGTTCGCTGCGGCTCCTGCCTGCAAGTGTTCAATGCCGCCAAGCAGCTGCTCGAGCAACATGCCGGCAAGGACACGGTGACGCCCGTCGCGCCACCGCTGCCTGAAGCGCCAGCGCCCCTCAGCGAACCGCCGGCCAGTCAGGAAGCACCGCCGCGCGCCATCAGCCAAAAGCAGTGGAGCGCATCCGAGCTGGACCTCGACAGCCTTGATCTGGATGAAGAGCTCGCCCGCCTCGAACAGCGTGAAATTCAACCAGTCGCCGAGTTCGGCCGCCCGCGTGAAGATTCCCTGAGCGCCCGGCGAGACAGCCCGGAACCGGACGAAGGCACATGGCCCGACAGTCTGTTCAGCGAACCTGCCGACGAGCGCTCGCCGGAGCCGAATGTCGAGCCAGACATCAAAAACATCGAAGACATCGAACCCCTCGAGCCCGTGCGCACCGAGCCCTCGTTGTCGCTGGAACCGGTGGACCTGGACGACGAACCCCCCATCCCGCAACTGCGTTTGCACGATCCGATCGACCCCAACGCCCGCCGTGAACGCCTTTCAGCCAGTGACGACAGTGATGACGACGATCTGCCGCTGATCACCCCGCCGCGCAAAAAGCGCGAACGTGCCGAACACGGGGTACGCGCCGAAGCGCTGCAAGACCTGACCGACGATCCACTGCAACTGGACTGGCAAAAACGCCGCTCGCCCTGGGGCCGACGCCTGCTCTGGCTGGTGCTGGTGCTGTTGGCCGGCGGTGCGCTTGCAGGCCAGTACATCGCCTACCACTTCGAGGAACTGGCGCGGCAGGATCAATACCGACCGTGGTTCCAGCAAGTCTGCCCGCAGATCGGCTGCACCGTGCCTTCCAAGGTTGATATCGGCAAAATCAAGAGCAGCAACCTGGTGGTGCGCAGCCATCCGGAATTCAGCGGGGCGCTGGTGGTCGACGCGATTATTTACAACCGCGCGACGTTTTCTCAGCCGTTCCCCTTGCTGGAGCTGCGTTTTGCCGATCTTAACGGCCACCTGATCGCCAGCCGTCGCTTCAAACCCGGCGAGTACCTGAGCGGTGATCTCGAAGGCCTGGCGGAAATGCCGCCGCAGACGCCTATTCACATCGCGCTGGACATTCTCGATCCAGGCCCGAAAGCGGTGAATTACAGCCTCAACTTTCATTCACCGGAATAAACCGCTTCAGCGCTTCTTGATTGGCGGCATTTTTCTGACCGGAACGCGGCCAACCAAACCGTTGGCGATAACAGAATAACTGTTCAGATTTTGTTCAATTCAGCCTTTAACCAGTCATCGAGAGCGGGTATCATGCCCACCCTTTTTCGAAGTCTCATGATCCGGCCCCACTTCAGGGAAGTCCTATGTCGGCGGTACGCATCGGCCCATACACATTACAGAACGGTTTGATTCTCGCCCCGATGGCGGGCGTCACTGACCAGCCCTTTCGTCAGCTGTGCAAGCGTTTGGGCGCAGGGCTTGTAGTCTCGGAAATGGTCACCAGCGACATGAGCCTGTGGAACACCCGCAAGTCGCGCATGCGCATGATCCACGAAGGCGATCCCGAGCCGCGCTCGGTACAGATTGCCGGTGGCGACGCGCAGATGCTGGCGGATGCGGCCCGGGCGAACGTCGAACTGGGCGCACAGATTATTGATATCAACATGGGTTGCCCGGCAAAAAAGGTCTGCAACAAGGCCGCCGGCTCCGCGTTGCTGAAAGACGAAGCACTGGTGACCGAGATCCTGCAGGCCGTCGTGGCGGCGGTTGATGTGCCGGTCACCCTGAAGATCCGCACGGGCTGGGATCGCGACAACAAGAACGGCCTGACCGTGGCGAAGATCGCCGAGCAGGCCGGGATCACCGCGCTGGCCGTGCATGGCCGCACACGCGCCGATCTGTACAAGGGGGAAGCCGAGTACGACACGATTGCCGCGATCAAGCAGGCCGTGTCGATCCCGGTGTTTGCCAATGGCGATATCGATTCGCCGGAAAAGGCCCGTTACGTGCTCGACGCGACCGGTGCCGATGGCCTGTTGATAGGCCGAGCCGCTCAGGGGCGGCCATGGATTTTTCGCGAGATCGAACACTTCCTGCGCACTGGCGAGAAATTGCCTGCGCCGGAATTGAGCGAAGTGGAACGCATCCTGCTGGAGCATCTGGCCGCCCTTCACGCCTTCTATGGCGATGTAATGGGCGTGCGCATTGCCCGCAAGCATGTGGGCTGGTATCTCGCAACCTTGCCGGGCGCCAGGGAGTTTCGCGCCCGTTTCAATCGTTTGGATGGTACGGAAACACAATGCGCCGACGTTCGGGAGTTCTTCGCCGAGCGTTACAAGAGCCTGACAGGGGACGAAGAAGGGGTGGCCGCATGACGATGATGACCGAGACTTTAGTGAGTGGAACAACACCCGTGAGCGACAACGTGAATTTGAAACAGCACCTCAACACGCCGAGCGAAGAAGGTCAGACCCTTCGCGGGAGTGTCGAGAAGGCGCTGCACAATTATTTCGCCCACCTTGAGGGCGCGTCCGTCACGGATGTGTACAACCTGGTGCTGTCCGAAGTCGAGGCGCCCCTGCTCGAAAGCGTGATGAACTACGTCAAGGGCAACCAGACCAAGGCCAGTGAGCTGCTGGGACTGAACCGCGGCACGCTGCGCAAGAAACTCAAGCAGTACGATCTGCTGTAAGCATTCAATCAAACCAGAAAGGCGCCCGCGTAAAAAACGGTCGCCTTTTTTGCTGACTTCCTTTGCTTTTGATGGAAATTGAGATGACCGACCAGACTACCCGCCTGCCGATCCGCCGCGCCTTGATCAGCGTTTCCGACAAGACCGGGATCCTCGAATTCGCTCAGGCGCTTGAAGCCCTGGGCGTTGAGATCCTCTCCACCGGCGGAACGTTCAAGCTGCTGCGCGATAACGGCGTTGCCGCAGTGGAAGTCGCGGATTACACCGGTTTCGCCGAGATGATGGACGGTCGGGTGAAAACCCTGCACCCGAAAATCCACGGCGGCATCCTCGGTCGTCGCGGGATCGACGACGCGATCATGAACGAGCACGGCATCAAGCCGATCGATCTGGTGGCGGTCAACCTGTACCCGTTCGAAGCAACCATCAACAAGCCGGGCTGCGACCTGCCGACCGCCATCGAGAACATCGACATCGGCGGCCCGACCATGGTCCGTTCGGCGGCGAAAAACCATAAAGACGTGGCGATCGTGGTTAACGCCAGTGATTACACCAACGTGCTTGAAAGCCTGAAGGCCGGTGGCCTGACCTACGCGCAGCGTTTCGACCTGATGCTCAAGGCCTTCGAACACACCGCTGCCTACGACGGCATGATCGCCAACTACATGGGCACCGTGAACCAGTCGGCTGAAACCCTGACCACCGAAGGTCGCAGCGAATTCCCCCGCACCTTCAACAGCCAGTTCATCAAGGCCCAGGAAATGCGCTACGGCGAGAACCCGCACCAGAGCGCGGCGTTCTACGTGGAAGCCAAGCCTGCCGAAGTCGGCATCGCCACCGCGACCCAGCTGCAAGGCAAAGAGCTGTCGTACAACAACGTTGCCGACACCGACGCCGCGCTGGAATGTGTGAAGAGCTTCGTCAAACCGGCCTGCGTCATCGTCAAGCACGCCAACCCGTGCGGCGTGGCTGTGAGCCCGGACGCCGAAGGCGGCATCCGCCAGGCCTACGAACTGGCTTACGCCACCGATACAGAATCTGCGTTCGGCGGCATCATCGCCTTCAACCGTGAACTGGACGCAGACACCGCGAAAGCGATCGTCGAGCGTCAGTTCGTTGAAGTGATCATCGCCCCAAGCGTGAGCGAAGAAGCCCGCGCCATCGTTGCCGCCAAGGCCAACGTGCGCCTGCTGGCCTGCGGCGAGTGGTCGGCTGACCGCGCTGCGGCATGGGATTACAAGCGCGTCAACGGTGGCCTGCTGGTACAGAGCCGTGATATCGGCATGATCAGCGCTGATGACCTGAAAGTCGTGACCAAACGCGCTCCGACCGAACAGGAAATCCACGACCTGATCTTCGCCTGGAAAGTCGCCAAGTACGTTAAATCCAACGCCATCGTTTACGCCAAGAACCGTCAGACCATCGGTGTCGGCGCCGGCCAGATGAGCCGCGTGAACTCGGCGCGCATCGCCGGGATCAAGGCTGAACACGCCGGCCTGCAAGTGGCCGGTTCGGTCATGGCTTCTGACGCGTTCTTCCCGTTCCGCGACGGCCTCGACAACGCGGCCAAGGTCGGCATCACTGCGGTGATCCAGCCGGGCGGCTCGATGCGTGATGCTGAAGTGATTGCTGCGGCCGACGAAGCTGGCATTGCCATGGTATTCACCGGTATGCGCCACTTCAGGCATTGATACAAAGCTCCCTCGGTGCAGGCGCTTTGTAGGAGCTGTCGAGTGAAACGAGGCTGCGATCTTTTGACTTTGCTTTCAAAGATCAAAAGATCGCAGCCTTCGGCAGCTCCTACACGGTTTGACCACAGAGGTTTTGCAGCGCCCCACAGAATTTTGAGGTTTTTGAAATGAATATTTTGATCATTGGCAGCGGTGGCCGTGAACACGCCCTGGCCTGGAAAGTGGCTCAGGACCCACGCGTGCAGAAAGTTTTCGTCGCGCCGGGCAACGCCGGTACGGCAATCGAAGCCAAATGCGAAAACGTCGCCATCGACGTGCTGGCCCTTGAGCAGTTGGCTGACTTCGCCGAAAAAAACGTGTCCCTGACCATCGTAGGCCCTGAAGTGCCACTGGTCGCTGGCGTCGTTGATTTGTTTCGCTCCCGTGGCCTGGACTGCTTCGGCCCGACCGCCGGCGCTGCACAGCTGGAAGGGTCGAAAGCCTTCACCAAAGACTTTTTGGCGCGCCACAAGATCCCGACTGCCGACTATCAGAACTTCACCGAGATCGAGCCGGCCCTGGCTTATCTGCGTGAAAAAGGCGCGCCGATTGTGATCAAGGCCGATGGCCTGGCCGCCGGTAAAGGCGTAATCGTCGCCATGACCCTGGCCGAAGCCGAGGACGCCGTGCGTGACATGCTCGCCGGTAATTCCTTTGGCGACGCCGGTTCGCGTGTGGTCATCGAGGAATTCCTGGACGGCGAAGAAGCCTCGTTCATTGTTATGGTCGACGGCAAGAACGTTCTGCCGATGGCCACCAGCCAGGACCACAAACGCGTCGGCGACGGCGACAGCGGCCCGAACACTGGCGGCATGGGCGCCTACTCCCCTGCCCCGGTGGTCACCGCCGACGTGCATCAGCGCGTGATGGATCAGGTGATCTGGCCGACCGTGCGCGGCATGGCCGATGAAGGCAACGTCTACACTGGCTTCCTCTATGCCGGTCTGATGATCGACAAGGCCGGCAATCCGAAGGTTATCGAATTCAACTGCCGCTTCGGCGATCCGGAAACCCAACCGGTCATGCTGCGCCTGCAGTCGAGCCTGGTGTTGCTGGTCGAAGCTGCGCTGGCGCAAGCGCTGGACAAGATCGAAGCGCAGTGGGATCCGCGCCCGAGCGTCGGCATCGTGCTGGCAGCTGGCGGCTACCCGGGCGACTACGCCAAAGGCGCGTCGATCAACGGTCTGGATGCAGCGGCAGGGCTGGAAGGTAAAGTCTTCCACGCCGGCACCGCGTTGAAAGACGATCAGGTTGTCACCGCCGGTGGTCGCGTGCTGTGCGCCACTGCGATGGGTGCTACGGTCGGTGAAGCTCAGCAGCAAGCCTACAAACTCGCTGCTGCCATCGACTGGGAAGGCTGCTTCTACCGCAAGGACATTGGCTACCGCGCCATAGCCCGTGAGCGCGGAGAAACTCAGGAATAAGGTGCCCCATCACGCCCGGCGAGGGATGCCGTTCCTTGCCGGGCTGTTCGGTCATCGCGCATCGTTATATTCTGGCATCAACCTACGAAGGGATTTCGCCGTGCGCTGGCTCAGGATTGCCATAAGCTTCACCGTCACGCTGATGACCCTGCTCTGCATGCTCCCGGCCCAGGCCGCGCAAGGCAGTGGCTGGTCGGTTTTGCTTGACGATCAGGGCGTCCTGCAACTGAGCGACATCCGTTCCCCCCGCTACACCAATCAATTCAGCCCCATCGACCTCGACCGCCTGACCGCGTCCGAACCCGAGGGGGCGTTGTGGCTGCGCTTCAAACTGGCACCGGGCAGGCACGAACAAGTGCTGCGCATCTTCGCCCCTGATCTGTCACAGCTCAATCTCTACGTGCTCGACGGCGAGCGCCTGATAGAGCAACGCAACACCGGCACCGAGCGGCCCCAGGCCGAGCGACCCTTGTCGAGCAGCGATTTCATGCTGCCCCTGCCGCAGGCGGATAAACCTCTGGACGTCTATGTGCGCATGGTCTCCGACCATCAGTTGCGCCCCCACGTCACCCTGCAGTCGGCAGTGGACGGAGCAGCTGATCAGAGCCGGACGCTGGTCTTCGGCCTGCTGTTCGGTTGCCTGGGCATGTTGCTGCTGCACAATCTGGTGCGTTACGCCTACTCACGCTCGCGCAGCAGTCTCTGGCTGGCGATCTGTGAAGCGTTGCTGGGGCTGAGCTTGCTGTTGCTGCTCAACCTCGCCGGGGCCTGGCTGCCGAACTGGCATGCGGTCCAGACGCCAGGCGCCTATTTGGCGCTGCTGCTGACCGCCCCTGCCGGGCTGATGTTCGCCCTGCGCTTTTTCGCCCCGCTGGGCCCGCATCCGCTGAACAAGCTGCTGCTGGGCGACATTCTGGTGATCGTGACGTGCAGCCTGCTGCTGCTGTTCGTCAACACGCTGCCGCTGAATATCATCACTTATGCGTTGGTGGCACTGGCCGGTCTGAGCATGCTGCTGGTGGGGTCCTATCACTGGCAAAAAGGCTATCGCCCCGCGCGCCTGTTTGTCGCCGCGATGGTGGTGTTCAATATCGGCACGCTGATTATCCTCCCGGCGCTGCTGGGTCTGACGCTGGTGGCGCCGCAAGGCCTGATCATGACGCTGATGGTGTTCATCTGCATCAGTGGCCTGCTGATGAGCATTGCCTTGGGCGAGCGACAGCGCAGCATTACCGAAAGCGATTTCAGCATCAGCCGTGACCTTGCGGCGAGCAACGCCGAAATCAACGCCAAGGCTGAATTCCTCGCCAAGATCAGTCATGAGATTCGCACGCCGATGAACGGCGTACTGGGCATGACCGAACTGCTGCTCGGCACGCCGCTGTCGGTCAAACAACGCGACTACGTGCAAACCATTCACAGTGCCGGCAACGAATTGCTGACGCTGATCAACGAAATCCTCGACATCTCCAAGCTCGAATCCGGGCAGATCGAACTCGATGACGTGCAGTTCGATCTCAACGCCTTGATCGACGATTGCCTGAGCATCTACCGGGCCAAGGCCGAGCAGCAAAACGTCGAACTGATCAGCTTTATCCAGCCGCAAGTGCCACGGGTGATCAGTGGCGACCCGACGCGCCTGCGCCAGACCCTGCTGAGCCTTCTGGAAAACGCCCTGAAGAAAACCGAAGAAGGCGAAGTGCTTATCGTCGTCGCCCTTGACGAGCGCAGCAGCAAACCGCGCCTGCGCATCGCCGTGCAGGACAGCGGCGTGCCGATGGAGCCGGAAGAGCGCGAAGCGCTGTTGCACGCCGAATTGCACAGCAAGCACTTCCTTTCGGCCAATCGTCTGGGCGGCAATCTAGGGCTGGTCATCGCACGGCAACTGATCCGCCTGATGCAAGGCGAATTCGGCATCAAGAGCGGCGCTAATCAAGGCAGTACTCTATGGCTGACCCTGCCCCTTGACCCTGATCGCCTCGAGCATCCGACCTCCGATCTGGACAGCCCGCTGCAAGGCGCGCGGGTGCTGGTGGTCGATGACAACGACACCTGCCGCAAGGTACTCGTGCAGCAATGCAGCGCCTGGGGCCTGAATGTCAGCGCCGTACCTTCGGGCAAGGAAGCGCTGGCGCTGCTGCGCACCAAGGCACACTTGCGCGATTATTTCGATGTGGTCCTCCTCGACCAGAACATGCCCGGCATGACCGGCATGCAACTGGCGGCCAAGATCAAGGAAGACCCAAGCCTGAATCACGACATTCTGCTGATCATGCTCACCGGCATCAGCAATGCGCCGAGCAAAATCATTGCGCGTAACTCGGGAATCAAACGGATTCTGGCCAAACCGGTTGCCGGCTATACCCTCAAAACCACTTTGGCAGACGAGCTCAACCAGCGCAACAAAGGCCAGGTGGTGTACCAGCCGCAAGTCCTTACGGCAGCCACGGCAGCCAAAGTACCGAGCGACTTCCGCATCCTCGTCGCCGAAGACAATACGATTTCGACCAAAGTGATTCGTGGCATGCTCGGCAAGCTCAACCTGCAACCGGATACCGCCAGCAATGGTGAAGAAGCCCTGCAGGCGATGAAAGCCCAGCGTTACGATCTGGTGCTGATGGACTGCGAAATGCCGATTCTCGATGGGTTCTCTGCCACCCAGCAATTACGAGCCTGGGAAGTCAGCAACCAGCGTATCCGCACCCCGATCGTCGCCCTGACCGCCCACATTCTTACCGAACACAAGGAGCGCGCGCGTCAGGCCGGCATGGACGGGCACATGTCCAAACCGGTCGAGTTGTCACAGCTGCGTGAATTGGTCGAGCACTGGGTCGCGCAACGCGATCAGCAGAACCGGACGGCTTCGACCATCTGAGCTCCCTTGACGACCACTTGCTAGGATTCGAGATTACTCAGGTAGCTGCGGGAACCGGGACGCGACCGAAGTCAACGTTGCGACACTGATGGCGCGCCGTTCCCTGACCTTCAAGGCAATCGCGTCGCGCACAGGACCGTATCGGGTTTCGGAAAGGCTGGCCCGCGCATGATTCGCCTGGACCAGACCTTCCACATTATCGGGCTGGTAAGCCTGCAGGAACGGATTGGCTGCCACCGCTTCGCGCATGCTGAATTCCACAAACGAGGTTGTGATTGAAGAAGGAGAATCGGCGTAAGTCACCAGCAGTCGTACAGTTGTGGACGGCGCCGGGACCGTGGCCGATTGAGCAGCAGGAGCCGCCATGTGACTGCGCAGCAGCTGGATGGCAGGCTCGTCTCCCGACATCCTTCCCATTTGTGCGAGCACTTTAGCCACTGTGCAAGTCTGCCCCAACGCGCCGTAGCTCAACGCTGCGGAAAAAAACTCAAGTGAAGTTTCTTCGGTGCTGTTGCTGACATTCCAGGTCTGTCTCGTCTTTTGATGACGCAACCAGAAATCATCGAGAACGCTTATATACACGTCGTACCAATTTAACCCCGGCTCTTTTTCGATCTTTTTGTTGGCGACCAATTGCGCCAGCAAGATTGAGTTAACCGAATCATCATAAATTTCCACTCTATCCGTTTTGGGCAGAATCAGAATGGAAGCTCCGACAATCAACACCGAAAAATCGCTAGCCATATTGTATTCATCCATATAAAAAGGGCAGCCGGTAGTCGGCCACCCTTTAACATCAATTAAATCTCGTATTCTTCAATTTTCGTAGTGGCGTTCAGCCCGAGCTTGGTCCGGATCGTATCGCGAACGGCATCAGCAACCAGCGTATTCCTGGCAAGCACCGTTTCACCGCGGTACAGCTTCACATTGCGAACATCGACGTCTACAAACAAGACCTTGGTTGAGGTGTTTCTACGCAGAAAACGAACAGCACCCATCGCCATGATGGCTTCGCCGTTGACTTCTGTGCAGGCGGCAGCCGTAACGCCACCAACGCCACTGCTCAGCAGATTTCGCTCGTACAGGGTCAAGGCGGTGTCACGTTTTTGCAGGGCGGCAATGGCGTCCCCCGCGACCTTGAGCATCAATGCAGTGGTGGGGCCCGGGACGGCAACACCTGCAATCACCGAGCCCAGAATCTCCAGCACCAGTTTGTCCATCCGGACACTGGTGCCCGCGATTTCCAGATCACTGTAGTACTTGCTGACCGGCGTCCAGCCGGCGTCGGTCATGACCTGGCGGAACAACAGGTACCATTCCTGGCCCTGATGCTCCTGCGGATAACGTTTGTTGGCCACAAGGCTGGCGAAGAGAAAAGCGTTCTGCGCATCGGATCGGTTCTCATCACTGAGTCCGCCCGAGAAGGACAGAATGCCTTCACCGACAATGGAGCCTTTAGTGGGCGCCTCTACTTCGTCACCCGAGTTGATATCCACAGCAAAACTGCGATTCTGAATAACTGAAAGTCCATCGATTTCATAGTTCTGCAGACTTTCAATGCAGTTGGAAATATAGTTTTTGTGCATTGCTTGATTGTTCACTGCGGATTCCTTTCGACATTTAAACAAGCCCTCATGAACTTGCGAGAAGAACAATAAACAAATTAACAACCGCCACACAAACAAAAACATGTAACATTAGTTACCACGCAAAACCATCCAACAACTAACAAAACAACAAACTTAAAACTTTAAATACGCAAACCCACAGATTCATCTACGGCTGATAGACTCCACCCCAACACTCTTCTGCAGCGAGCCGAAACCATGCTCCACGTGTTATTCAGCGTTTACCTGAAGATGCTGGTGCTTTACAGCCCGTTCTTCGTGCTGTCCTGCTTCATCAGCCTGACCCGTGGATACTCGCGCAAGGAACAACGGCGCCTGGCCTGGAAAGTGGCGGTCGCGACGCTCGTTTCCAGCGTTCTGCTGTATCTGTTCGGGCGAGTGATTTTCGATGTATTCGGCATCACTGTGGATGCCTTCCGCATCGGCGCCGGCAGCGTGCTGTTCATCTCTGCGCTGGGCATGGCGCAGGGCAAACCGGCAGTACAGACCGATAATGTGCAGCAGGACGTGACGATCGTGCCGCTGACCATTCCGCTCACCGTCGGCCCCGGCACTATCGGTGCCTTGCTGGTGATGGGTGTCAGCCAGCCACACTGGGACGACAAGCTCACCGCGATCCTCAGTATCGCCCTGGCCAGTTTCACCGTGGGCGTGGTCCTGTATCTGTCGAACCGTATCGAACGCATTCTTGGCGACCAGGGACTGCAGATCGTCAGCCGTTTGATGGGATTGTTTGTCTGCGCGCTGGCCGCCCAGATCATCTTTACCGGGATTAAAGGCTACCTGGTGCCCTGAGCAGTGCTGCTTGAACAATGACACACAGCAAAACGCCGCGAACGACACCATTCGCGGCGTTTTGCTGTCAGTGTCGGCTCACTCGGCGATGGCCGGCTCCGCCATCAGCGTCTGCAAAGTGATGCGGGCCGTGTCCGCCTTCCCTGCCTGTACCCGTTGCACCCACCCCGAAATAGCAAGGGGCTGTTGCCCGTTGAACGCCAGGAACACGTCTGCGCGCAATGCAGGATCAACGGAACGTACATCGCGAAAAATCAGGCTGTGCTCGGTGGCTGGATCGATGATGATCAGATGGTCTGCAACGATTTCGAAAAGCAGGTCGTCCACCTGTACATGCTCCCAGATCAATTTACCCGGCACCGCTGGCGCGGCTCCCCAGTCATGCCGGCAATCGATGACAATCGAGTCCAGTCGTAACCAGGCGGCCCTGGACAACAGACACGTCACGTTGCCCTGCCCCAGTCGCAGAACCACCGTGCGGACGTCATCGGCCATCAACGGCAGCAGATCATCCAGATGGTCGTGCCCTTCAATCGTCATGACTTGCTCATTGCGCTGGAAGTAATCAAATGGTCCGAAGCTTTGCATGCCCGGATACACCTGCACCTTGTCTTCCCGTTGCTCGTGCAATAACACCTTGGTCTGCATGCCGGACTGAGTCTGCGTGCCGAGCAGATCAAACGATTTGGGTAAGGTACTCGAGTGGATGCTCAGCAGTCGGGCGCTGCGCGTGTCGTACCATCGCAACGTATCGGGCGCGGACTCCACGGAAACAAAGTCTCCGTGAGCGACCTCGCGCAACAAAGCTCTCAGGCGCTCGACCAGTGATTCGCCTTGTGCGTTTACCCACTGCCGATTAACCCCTACCACCACTTCGGGCGCTTGGTCGCGAAGTCGCAGTAACACGCCCTCGACCGTCGTGCCGCGCAGATTCGAACCATCAACGGTGACGTCGGCGAACCGCCAGTCGGCCCATTGCGCTTGCGCCTGCGGCAATGCATCAGCATGCAATAATCGCGTGCCTGTGGCAAAAAACCGGTCAAGGGACAATGGATCGACGAGTGCCTGCTTCAGGATTTCGCCACTCGACACACTGAACAACCAGCCCGATCGCTGATCCGGCGTTACGCCGAGCAGGCGCAGGGTCTCGCTGTGCCCAGGATCGCAGAGCAACACGCGGTCATTCACATACCAGGCACTCAGGCTGCCGTCACCGCTGATGTTGCGCAAACCCAGAAGAGCAAAGCTCATCACCGGATAGCGTTTGGCGACAGCTGCCAGCGCCAGCCACCACTGGGGACGATCCTTGAACCATTGCTCACCGAGACCGCCTAATTGCACATCGCCCTCGGTGGTCAGGTTAAAGAATCGTCCTTCTTCATCCAGTACCAGATAGCCGCTCTCGACCGCCACCACTTGCTTCAGCCCTTCGGGCCTCACCCAGCGATGCGACCATTGCGCCTTGCCCTGCACCACCGCTCGACGCAGCCAGCACAGTGTCTGATGCAGGCGGTTGTAAACGACGTATGCATCGTCTTTCTCAGCCAGAGGCAAGAGCACCAGATCGTTCAGTTTTTTGATCGAGTCGGGCCAACCCCGCGCGTGATGCCGCGAAGGCAGCGGACGGATCAACAACCGGTCGCGGCTGCGGATCCAGGTGATGTCACGCTTGTTCGGCTCCGATTGCCAGCAGACTGAAACGTAGGGTGCCGGTTGCCAGTCCACGGTCGTGAATCCGTCGGTCTCGGGCCATGCACTGGGGCTCAGATGTTTGCCCAATACATTGTCCCAATCGTTCAGGGTCTCGTTGTCCAGCAACACGGATTGCAGCTCCTGGGCCAGATCATGAGTGACCGAACTCAACAGCAGTTGCCCGTCGTGGATCAAATAACCGAATTGTCGCGACCCGTCTGTGTCACTGACCGACTGCTCCAGGTGGATGACACCGTGGGTGTCCATCCGGACATTGCCAATCGTGCTCTGGTCCCCCGCGAACAGCAATCGGTATCGATGCTTGAGCAAGCCACTGACGGCATCGACCTGCCAGATATGTAAACTCTCGGGCGCGTAGAACCAGGCAGATTCGCCAGCCACCAGCGCCAATTGCGCATCGTCGGTATCGAAGCGGTCATTGCGGATGTACAGGAAACGGTCTTCGTAGGCGTCATACCATGCTGTTGTGTAGCGCGGTTGTTGCGGCGACTCGAACGGGATCAGCCAGTCATGAACCGGCGTATACGGCAGCACCAGACGATGCTGGTGAGCCAAGGCTCTGTAGTGCTTGAGCAATGCTTGTTCATCGAGTCCCTCGGGGGCACTCTGCTCGATGATGTTCAGCCGACGCTTGCTCAGGTCGACGCTGAACAACTGATGGTCGCCGGTGCGGATCAACAGTAAATGATGCCCCCGGCCGGACACCGTCACTCGAACATTACCGATGTTCAGTTCGCCTGAACGCTCGATGTGAATGTCGGCTTCACGCGCCCACCCGGCCTGGAGCACCCAGCGGCACTGCTGCAGGCTGGGCGCGTGTAACTCCAGACTGACCCCGGGGGTCAGCGTCACGGTACAGGACGCGCCCTGACCGGAAATCCGGTAGGCCAGTTTGCCCTTCCAGGCACTCGGCAGCGTCGGCACCACCAGGGCGCGCTCGACCGCGTCAAGGTTAACGCTGATGACCGTATCGCGATAAACCGGTACCAGATGCTGCACGATGTAATGGGAAGGAAACGAGTAGAACGAAAACAGAAACAGCCATTGGCCATCAGCTTTTTTCCTTTCCAGACGGCGTGCCGTCGCGAATCCACGATCATGGCGCAACGTGGAGAACGGCAGTGCCTTGTAATCATAGCCGTAGCAGATCTGCGGAGTGGCCGGCAGCACAATTGTTTGATTGGCTGGCGGTGCAAAATCCTTCTGTCGGGGCAGGTTCAACTGCTTGCGTATATCGATCGCACGATCATAGTCAGGATCGAAATCCGGTACGCCGAAGTGGTCGCGCAACGGGTAAAGCTTCGCACTGTCCAGGACGATTTTCCCCGCCTCCAGATCAATGCTACTGACCGTCAACGCGGGATCGGCGATCCACGCCCCCATTCCGGCATCGAAGTGGTAACCCACCCCACGGTAAGCAAGCTCCATGTCAGCGAAAAAATCTCCCACGGCTTGTGCATCACGGGCGATTTCGGCAAATCCTTGCGCCAGAGCCGCTACTCCAACGGCCAGTCCGCCCAGTATCACGCCGGCGCCACCCAGTACTGCCGCGGCGGTCGAGGCGCCGGCCACCGCCGCCGCAACACCGCCGGCCGTCAGCGCCAGACTGGCGGAGTCGAACGCCAGTTGCGTACCAAACTGTGCCTTTGCGACATCGTCTTCTACGGTCGCCAATTGGTAGATATCAAACCCTACGTTGGCGAGCCCCAGCACCGCGCCGACGCCTTCGTTTGCAACGTGGCCCAACGCTTCGCTGACCACGGGGGCGACCGTGCGTGTAATGACCTTTTGCTCATTCAGCGCAGTGCGCACCAGGCGAATCAGCCCGACAACGTCCACCACGTTGCCATGCACCAACTGCGCATAATTGACGTAAGCATGCAAACGCACTGCTGTGGTCAGCGTGCGGCTATCGCCATCGCGAGCACGCAACGCATTCATCAACGCCTGTATGGTGAAGCCTGCGTTGAGTGTATGAACACTCCCGGCCTCGGTGGGATCCAGCACCGTACCGGCAGCGGTCGGTTTACGCGCCAGGGTGGAGAACTGCTCTGACAACCAGTTTTTGATCCGCAACAGGCGATGATCGTCGCTGAGAACCTGCACCACCCGCTCGGGCTGCGCAGGGTCAACAAGACTCAGCTGATACTTGCCGTCGGGCGTGATTTGCAGCGTTTCAAACAACGGTACCAGCGGTGTGGTCGAAGCATGGAGCGCTTGCAAAGCCTGCGTAGCGTGAGCGATCTGGCGCCCCCACCAATGGCTGTCCAGCCCTAGCAGACTGGCGCCCAAGTGGGCATTTTCGGTCAGCGACCGGCCGTGCGCACTGTTCATGCGCTGGCGCAACCTGCCTGCGGGTTGCCCCGGCAACGGCTCGCCGCTCAGCACCCTGGCCACCTTGAATCCGGCTGACAATGACAAGGCTGCCACTCGCTCGCCCTGCAACTCGATCAGATCGAACGTTGGCCGGATCTCGGTACCGTAGGCGGCATAATATTTGGCCATACCCATTTTCAGAAGAAGATGTTCAAGCGCGCGCTGGAGCATGGCAGGCGTCTCGAACTCGAACACACCAAAGTTGGGGTCGTAAAAATGAAAGAGGGTCTTTTCACCCACCCGGGTTTTCGCCACCAGCAGCGAGTGATTGTCTGAGTTGAGCAACAGCGTTCGATCGACGGCAAAGTCCGCCAGGGCCGCCGTGATCTGCGCTACATCAGCGCGCAAAAGCGTGGTTCCCACTTCACTCAAACGGGTACCTTGCAGCTCCTCCAGCGCTTGCAAAAAAACAATCGAATCATTCTGTTGCGGCTCCATGACAGCCAGGTAAAAACGCTCGCGCAGGCGCCGCGAAGCTTCCTCCCCAGTGGCGAAAGCCGCGGCCATCATCAGGGTCAGCGGATAACAACGCCCACCAATGGATTCGCCCACGCCATCGACCAACAGATCTTGCGGGACCGGTAATACACTACTGACGTCGAGTTGGCCGAACACCTGATCGACGCGCTCGGCGATTTGCAAGCGATGCTCAAGCGTGGCCGCTTGCTGGATCTGCGCAACGTAGCGTCCCCACTGCTGCAAAGAGTGAGCCTTCGTCAGCGCAGCCTTTTTCAGAGCCAGCGCGCCCACCGAAGCTGCCGGCGCGGTGATATGGCTGACCAGACCTGCCAGGAATGCCGGTTCTTTACGGGTATACAGGTGCCGTTCAATAACGGCATAGCGACTCGACGCCCCCCGCTCGCGCACGCTGTTGGCCAAGTTATCTGTCTGACCACGGACCGCTTCGAATCCTTGGTCATGCAGCGAATCAATGCCCAGCAACGCGCCCAGCGCCAGGCGTTGCAGCGGCGTTATCTCGGCCAGAGACAGCTCACCTTGAGCCATGCCGCTCAACACTTCGTCCAGCCCCAGATTCAAGCTTCGCCGGTCACGGGGATACACCGCGGGTCGTGCATCGAGCGGCTGATGCCTGATCAGTTGACGATCAGCAAAGCTCAACGGCAATGGCTCTTCGAAAGTAATCGCACCATCGTGGCCCAGGCGCATGGCCTCGACAAAGCGATCGCCGAGCCCATCGACCAGTCGCTGCAGGATTTGGGTCAGCAACACTGCCCGTCCTTCGATTAATGGCCAGCCTTGCTCGAACTCAATGGTCGAGCCTAGGAGCAACTCTGTGATATCGCCCGCATAGCGAGTCTTGTAGCTGCCCTCCTGCCAGCGTTGCTGCTCCTTTTTAACCCATTGCAGCGGATCGGTTTCATTGTCTTTCCAAGAATGATCCTGTTCTTCTTCGGTGTTGCGGTTAATAGTCGGCAGGGCGGCAATAGCAGCGTCGCGGCGCACCGCCTGCGCATCCGCCGGGGTCAGATGAGCGCGCTCGTAATCGGCCATGCCATCGCGCATGGCGCCGGGGCCGGTCAAGTAGATCGTCCACTCGCTTTGGAGGCGAATGCCGTCGCTGAAGTGGCCGGCTGCTGCACTCGCCAGCAGCCTTGCGGAGATTTCCCGCTCGGTGGCCAGTTCTTCCAGCACACCGTAGGTTTGGGCAAGTACCTCTTCGGCCACCGGCGTCAACCGATCAAAGTCACTCAGCGCAATCCCTCGTTGCATGCCCAGGCGAGCGGTGGCGTCGATCAAGTCATAGTTGAAGCGGAACCGCTCGATAAGGGTCTGCAGCATTGCCGCGCCGGGATGAGCCATCAGAAATGCGTTGCTCATCGAGCCTCCTTCGGCCACCGCACGCAATGCAAATGGGCGCGCAAGGCGGTCTGCCGGCGCCTGAAAAACCTCAGCAAGGGAGGGGCTGCTTTTGGCAAAGCCCTGCAACGCCGCAAGGTGCTCTGCGGGGATACTTTCCAGGTAGCTGGCATAACGACTGCGCAACTTTTGGCGCCCCGGCATCCACTCGGAATTATGATCCAGCAACAATTGCAACACGCCCACGCGTGCATCGCTCCCAAAAGCACTGATATCCGTGCTGCCGAGGATATTGCTCAGTGGCGGCAGGTTATCGACATCGGCATAGCTGCCGCCCTCACCGTGCAGGACTTCGGCGCGAACGACGTCGGAGGCCGCAGCCAGGTTGCCGCGTAAACCCGTTTCCCGCGCGTAGATATCCTGCAGTTGCAACGGAACGGCGCCGTGCAGGTCACGCAGTTGCAAGTTGCCGTCGGCCAGAGCCAACAGACTGCTGCGATGACTCATTTTGAGCGATTCAAGTTCTGCAGCGTTCTGGCCATAGGCGCTTACCAGCAAGTCGATGCGCGCGCCATCGGCCGACTCGCCGCTCGTCGTCGCGGCACTGATATGCGCGAACATTTGTTGTTTGAGAATAATGGCGCGCTCTTCAAAAAGCGTGGCCAATTCATTCTCGGAGACTTCTTTGCCGGCAACTTTTGCCAAGGCGTCGGCCTTGGCCGCTTCAACGATGAGTTTGTTGGTCTGGTAGGCAAGTAGCGCGTCGCTATCGTGCCAGAGGTTAAGTGTGTAACCGTGGCCAGCGAGAACTTGTTTCCACACGTTAAGGTAATCGCGTTGAATCTCGCCGACCCCACCGCCGAGCCAGACAAAATGAAGAATGTTGGGCACGGGTGTTGCCCGCACTTTGATCAATGCGGCACTGGACTGCACATGGGACTCAAAGTCTTCGACCTTTCGATAAACCTGTGACAGTTGCGAGGCGGGCGCCAATAACTCCACTTCGCGTCTCATCCGCATCGATCCTGCTACCTGCTCAAGAGTCTGGCGGAGCAGGCCCAGCGGCTCGAGCAACTGTTGCGAACTTTTGGCGTCGACGCACGCAGCGTAATAGCGCAGCAGTGCGCCATAGCGTTGACTGCCTTTATATGGCAATAAAGCCTGCTCAAAGTCCGTCAACCTTAACAGCGCATTAAAACCAATGTAATTTTCGCCACCTGCCAAATCCACGACCTTCATAGCAACTTACCCAATAAAGTAGAGAGAACTACAGAGCGAAAAAATAACGATGAACGAGAACAAACTCAAACAGGAAGACATTCAAATAATTTCAATAGCGACAAACGCGACAAGGTATTAAACGGTATATCGAGACAAGTCTGAAACCACACATTTCATTTGATCATTTAAAACCAATCCTTCCCATATAACATTGGTCAGCGACGTTTTATTTGAAAACCTAAAAAAACAAAAAAAGGCCGTAAACGCAGCGTTTACGACCTTTACGGACAATGTTGGCTGGATATGTCAGATGAGCTTTTGAATCGCCGCAACCAGACTGCCAACCGTGTTATCGCCCCCAGCCAGTGACAGCGCCTCGATCCATTTCCTGATCGGGAACGCGTGAAGTTTGTCGTGAAACTTGATCCCCATCTGCAGCGACAGTACCGGCTCACCGGACTGTGGCTCGGCATCGCGCACGATCAGACTGTGGGCATTGTCGGGATCGGCCAATACGAGGTTTCCATCCACCAGCGACACCAGCAGTCGGTCGGTGGCGGCCATGTCCAGAATCAGCGCGTATGTTCTCGTCGCCTCGACATCCAGCGGACGCCGGCTATCGACCACAATGCAATCCAGTCGCTGCCAGGCGTCGTCCGACACACAATAACTTGATGTCTGCGAACCGAATGCCAGGATCACCTTATCGACACCGTCTGGCAGCAGCGCCACGACGTCTGTGACCTCGCCCTGCATTTCCAGTGTCAGTACCTTGCCATCACGGCGAGCATGGCAGTCCGCAAGCCAAAGATTGTCGGGCGCGCCACGTGTAAACATCAAACCATCGACCGGGTCGTAGAGCATCGGCACCGATTCGTTGCGGGTTCCCAGAAACACCGCCCATTGCCCATCGGCGCGGCCCGAAACGTCGAATAGACGATCCAGTTCCGGCACGAAGTACTTGTAGCGATCGCCAAAGCTTTCGACTTGTAGCACCGGTGCATGGGACTTCCCGCGCAGTAACGCATTCAATCGCCAGCGCAGATGCTCAGCCGTCTGGCCTCCCCTGTAAGACCATTGGTTGTCGAGGCCGACAATGCGTGCCGGCTGCTGATCGAGCAATTCCAGTTGAACGCCTTCGTAGGTTTGTCCGAGCAGTCCCTGACCATGGGGCACCACTTGCGTGAACGACCACTGACTCCAGACCCTGGTCGCTGCAGGCAACTGGCCGGGATGCACGAACCGGGTGCCATCGGTAAATACCTGGCGTAACGCCGCGATTGGAACCAGTGCCTGCCGATAAAGCTCCCCGGCGAGGACATCCAGCAGCCAGGCCGCATTTGAGTCCGGATTGAGCCCCAGCAACGCCAACTCTCTGCCCGACCCGACATCGGTCAGCACGACGTGTTCGTTGATACACCACGCCGCCACGGAGTGAGTCCCCGAGACATTGCTCAGCCCGATGATCGGGAACGGTGCGGTTCGATACTGTCTGGCAATAACGGCCAAGGCAGAGAGCCAATCGGTATTTTTCTTCAACCAATACGCCCCGACACCCACAAACTGCAGTTGGCCTTGCTTGTCTATCTCGTACAGCCGACCGTCTTCGCGGGTCGCGATATGACGCCGGTCGAATTTGCTGACATCGATGACATCCGTGGCCATGACTTGCCCCTCCGCCGATGCCGATTGCCGGAACAGCATCGTGGCTTGCTTACTGTAGAACAGCGGATAATCGCCCAGGCCGTCATCCCAGGTCAGCAGGACGGTGTCCAGCTTCAGGCCAGTGTCGTGGTCCAACTGGAAAAACAGACGATCCGCCAGACGGATCCAGGCCAGATCGCGCAGCGTCTGCTTTTCATGACGGCGTATTTGCACGAATCCGGTCGGTCCCCAGGCGCTCAGGCTTGGCGCCATGTCCGGCGTCCCGTCGGCATAAGTGCGCGGTGTTGTGAAACGAGCCACCAATGAATGCCAGAACTGCGCTGCAAGCTTCGGTGTGTAATCGCTCCAGTCGGCTGACGTATCGATGCCCGTAAGCACTACCGCCATTTCATACAGAAGGTACTCGAAACCGACCTCTACCCCGCTGGTGACTTCAAGCATTTTTTGCCGGACACGCAGTCCGCGGGACGTCTGCTCAAAAGCCGTAATCCTGGAACCACTGGCCGGATTCATCAGACGGTAGCGATGATTGACCGTGCCGGTGATCACATCGACCCGCCACACTGTCGCGTGCTCCGGATGATAAAACCAGGCGTGCCCGGCGTTGACACTCCCCAGCACAGCACCGTCACTGACATCGTTTGGGAGGTTGCGTGCATACAGCAGGCGGGCACGCGCCACGTCGTACCAGGCAGTGACAAACGCGGGCCGGGCCGCCGGACTCATCGGCACCCTCAGCTTGTGTAACGGTATATGGGCCGCTGCAACGCGCTGCTCCGCCGCCAGCGCTCGAACGCGGGCGAGCACTGCGGCTTGGGAGGTTTGCCGGCCAACCGAAACACTCCATGTCGACGAGCCTGCCTGCACAGCCTTATGCTGCAGCGTGATAGACATTAGCACCAAGCGCTGCGTTTGCAGGTCGACACTGAACAATTCGCCATTGCCCAACTCAATGAAGTCCACCCGACCTTCTATGCGAATTCCGTCGACAGCCAAGCCTGTGTCCTCGAAGCGCACCGTGTCTTCGCTGGCCCAAGGCGCATGAATGATCCACTGGCTCGCCGAGTCATTACGCAAGTAAACCGCCACGAGGCCAGGCGTCAACCAGAGCTGGCGAACCCCCGGTGAACGCGTAAGGATCTCGTAGGAAATGCACTGTTTCCATTCTTCCGGCAACGCCGGCACCAGCAATTGGCGCACGTGGTCGTCGAGTGTCACGCGGATTTGCGTAGGCTTATTGAACGGGTGCAGCTTGTAGAGAATGTGCGGAAAAGGCGTGTTGGCGAAGAGATAGAAACGCTGTTCCCCACTCTTGTCGTACTCCAGCTTTTCCACGGTCCGGTTGCGCAGGCTCGGGTACCAGGTCTCCATGTATGGCTGGGCGAGCGAATCAATTAACACGCCGATTGGCGAAAAAGCACTGAGCACGCCAAGCGAGGGCATTTCGCTTGCTTGCCGGGGCTCGCGTTCCAACTCACCTGGCTGTGGCTGGTAGGGATAGCCGGCCGTTCCAAGCTGGTACTCATAACCGTAGTAACACAGCGGCGTACACGGCAGCACAACCGTCTGCACATCACCGGGTGCCGGCCGGATCAAACTGACAGCCTCTGGCAATCCGAGCGCCTCGCGGATATCAATTGCCTGGTGCCGGCGCTTCGGATCAATGTTGAACTGCGGCAGCTCAAGCCCTCCACGATCCATGGGGTAAAACTTCTGGCTGTCGAAGCGGATCCGGTTGCCTTGCAAATCCAGCTCGGTGATGACGGCCTCGGGTTCAAATGTCAGCACGCCATCCTTGCGCGTGTAAACGCCGGGCCCGTAGGCGTCTTGAACCTTACGCAGGTGCGCGCCCACGGCTTTGGCCTTGTCGCTGATTTGTCCTAGATTGCTGGCGATGGCTGTGACGCCGATGCCGACGCCAAGCAAGGGCACCGACAGAATCGCGGCGGCAGCGCCCACCGTTCCGCCAACCGCCAGCGCAGTGATATCCAGCGCCAGTGCCGTCACGTCAAACACCAGTTGTGTGGCCAGCCGCGAGCGTTGTTCCTGATGGGTGGCCACCGTCAATCCGTAGACATCAAAGCCTACGTTGACGGCAGAGAATCCAACCCCTATCCCCGCAGCGGCCCGGCCCAGCAGCCGACCGGACAGCGATGACTGGCGCAACGCCAGCGCCTGCTCGCTGGCAGCCACCTGCCGGACGAGGTTGATGATTTGCAACGAATCGCTCAATACGCCATAAACCAACTGGGCGTAACTGACGTAGACCTGCACCTGAAGCGCGATCGACAACGTCGGCACTTGCTCTTTCCCGGTCTGATACTCGCGGTTTCGCATCTCGGTGACCAGCGTCTGGATAGCAAAAGCAAAACTCAATCGACTGCCGCCGTCAGCCTCCCCCGCAACTGACGGCTGGCCGCGCACTGCCGTCACCAGGCGCTGAACGTGCTGTTTCAGTTTGCTGAGCCGCGCATCGGTGGTGGTGACTACTCGGGTGATTTGTGGATCGCGGGCATCGACCCATGTCACGCTATAACTCGCGTCCGGGTTGTGTTGAACCGTGTCCAGCAAGGGCAAAAACCCTGCGCTCAGCTTGTGCTCGGTGCGCAATTGAGCGCAGGTCTGTGAAAACTCCCGAGCCCAGTAATGGCCATCCAGATGCGCCAGACTTGCGCCCATCCGGGCGTTTTCACTCAGGGAGCGATGACGCCCCACGGCTTGCTTTTCCCAGACCGCAGGCGCGCTGGCGTCGAAAATGGGTGCGTTTTGCAGAAACCTGTCCAACCGGGTATTCGACGAAACCATCTTGTCGGCAATCGCCTGGGTGTTCAGTTCGACAACATTGAATCGTGCAGCGTCGCCGTCAGCGAGACCATATAACCTGGCCATTGCGCCTTCATCACCCTTCAAGTATCGCTGTATGCCGTACCTGAGGTCTTGCACCCGGGAAAATCCGTAAATGGCGAAATTGGGCTCGTAAAAACGGTAGGCCGTCTGGC
This sequence comes from Pseudomonas khorasanensis, assembly GCF_014268505.2. Classification (GTDB taxonomy): domain Bacteria; phylum Pseudomonadota; class Gammaproteobacteria; order Pseudomonadales; family Pseudomonadaceae; genus Aquipseudomonas; species Aquipseudomonas khorasanensis. Next base: position 296,979 of record NZ_JABWQP020000004.1, on the reverse strand, counting down.
CGGCCACCAGCGTTTTTGCCACCAACAGCGCATGGTTACCGGTGTCGAGCAGCAGGACCGTCGGCGCTGCCTTTGCCTCCAGCACTTGCGCAATACCCTCCAGACCATGACTGCCTTGAGGCGTTCCGACCTCAGAAAAGGGCGCGCTCTGCAATTCATCCAGCGCCGACAGCAAAGCACGCGAATCGGCATCTTCAGCGGCCAGACTGGCATTGGCCACCCGGCCGATCAGCGCGCGCTCCGCCGAGTCGCCAAGCGCCAGCGCCGCCGCCATCATCAGCGCCAGCGGATAGCAACGGCGACCTGGATCGCCCGGTGTACGCATGAGCAAATCCTGTGGCAGTTGTCTGGCAGAAATGGCTCCTGCCTCGAACAGCTCGGCCCCCACTTGCCTGCCGCGCCTGAAAATTTGCCTGCGATACTCACGTTGCGCCGTGCTGTTGATCTGCCCGATGCGCTCGCCCCACTGCTGCAACGTCAGCGGGTCGTTAAACGCCAGTACCTTGAGTTCACGCGCGGTGTGGTCGCCCGGCTGACCTGCACTTGCAAGGCCGGCTTCGAAGGCCGGAGTCGAGCGCAGGTGCAAGGCTCTTTCGATCGCGTTGTAGCGGGCAAAAAGCCCATCGACGCCGGTTTGTGTGGCCAGGTTCACCACCTCCTTCCACGTACTGGCGAAGCCGTCGGTATCCACGCTCGCCGCCCCGAACATCCCACCCAGCATCACGCGCAGCAATGGGCTCAGTTGTTCGACGGCAAGCGAGCGGTGGGCAACCCGGGTGAGCAACTCGTTCAGGTTGCTGGTGGACTCGGCGCCGTGCGAGGGCGGCAGTTCATGGTCAGGTTGAGCCCGTATTTGCTGACGGGTGTCGAAACCGATGGAAACGGCTTTGTGGAAGGTAATGTCGCCGGTCAACTTGTCTTTCAGCGCGCGAATGAACGGATCGCCCAAGTCATGCATCAGTTGTTGCAGCACTGGGGTCAACAGAACCGGTTTGCCCTCTATGACAGGCCAGCCTCGTTTGAAGCTCAGGGTCTGCTCTTTCAGCAGATCCGGAAACTGGCCGGCGTAACGAGACTTGAGTTTGCCGGAGCTCCATTTCTCCTGCTCTTTCGCCAGCCACTGCTCCGGATCATCGTTGACAGTCCAGCCGGAGATTTTTTCCTCTTCGGTATCGACGTTGTAGCCTTCAGCCAGACGCAAACGTTCCTGAATACTGAGCTCGGAAGCCGCAAGAAGATGCATGTCGATGTATTGCTTTAGACCGGTGACTGCAGCACCAGGCCCGGTCATGGCTATCGTGCTGCGAGCGTCGACACGAATGCCATCCTTGTAATAGTCATAGATGGCCTGGCCTAATTGACTCAGAAAGTCCTCAATCGGTTGACCTAGCTTTACCCCTTTTCTTTTTTCGTTTAATACGCTTTCAATGACTAGCGACAGCTCGTCACTCTGTGCCCAACTTATTCCCTGCGCCGCAGCCCTGCGTTCTACGTCATACAGACAGTCATAGTTGAAGCGAATCAACTGTTTGATTGCCAAGGTCATGCCACTGTCAGGATGAGCAAGGAAATGAGCGTTCATTTCTCTGTCGATTTGAGTGCCCATGCGAAACCCGTTATGGGGCACCGAGGTGTCATGCGGTGGAACGAAAACTTCACCGACATCAGGTTTAGCGCAAGCGAAAGCAACGAGAGCGTCCTTGAGACTGGACGGAATGCTGCCGGTCCTGTCCTCATAGCGTGCTTGATCCCGTCCGGGCATCAACGCCTCGTTATGGTTGAGCAACAGTTGCAGAACGCCCAATCGCTGATTACTACTGAACGCACTGATGTCCACACCGCCCAACTTGTCGGCCAGCGGCGGCAAGTAATCCATGTCGCTGTAACGGCCACCTTCCATGTGTTCGGCCTGCAAACGCACTACATCGCTCGCCGCGGCAAAGTTGCCGCGCATGGCCACTTCGCGTTGATAGACATCCTGTAGAAAGTGCCCGGCAAATTCATAGTGAACGTCGCGCAACTGCAAGTCCGTCCCGGCCATGGCCAGATGCGTCTCCAGACACCGCTGGCGGAAAGCCTCCAGCGTCGCGCGATCCTTGCCGTACGCGCGAACCATCAGATCGATGCGAGCCTGGTCCGCCCGGCCCGCCCACTTCGGCTGATTCAGATAGTCGAACATCTGGTGTTTGAGTACACGCGCGCGGTCTTCAATCATTTGCGCCAACTGGCTGGGTTTGGTGACCTTGGCGCCCCCGGACTCCATCGCATCTATTCTGGCGCTGTCGAGAATTACCCGATTCATTTCGAAGGCGAGCAGTGCATCACTGTCGTACCAGAGGTTGAATTTGTAATCCTGGGACTTCAGAACCTCGCGCCAGATATTCATGTAATCGCGCTGGATGGTGCCAACCTCACTGCCACCGACCCAGACGAAGTGCATGATTTTCGGGACCGGCCGGGCCACGCCGGTAAGCATGTCCACTGTCGCTGACAGCCGTGATACATAACGGTGCAACTCGGCCTGGATACGACTGACCTCCACGGGTACAGGGACAGACTTGCGATCCAGCAATAACCCAAGTGTTTCCTGAAAAAGTTTTACCGCCAGCAGTTTTTCCGTCGCATCGCTGCTGGCACGGGCCGCTTCATAATACTGAGACAACGCCGCATATTCAGTTGAATTGGAAAATTCGCTCAGTGCCAGCTGGAGCATTGAATAATCCGCACCCGACGCAAAAGAAACTTCTCCTGCCTTATTCCCTATCGTGCCCATCCGCCTTATTCCTTGAAGAATCATTAAAGTCGGACAAACCTAATGGGGAACCCCGGTACACTCAAACTTGCAATAGGCTCAAGCCTTGTCAGAGGAAACATCGAATAACGTTTCGTCGCGCATATCGCACTACTCAGTAACAACTGCGTCTGTCAGTGGCCGGTCATATAAACGAAAAAAGCCGCGCCCCCGGAAGGATTGCGACTTTTTTTACTCTTTAACTTAATAAATAGTATCGACCTGATGTCAGGCAGACATGGAATTTCTTACAACTTATCGTCGGCAAGTAACAGAGGCTGTGTCAGCCAATCGGTTTTTCGCCATACCAACGCGGCGTATACACCCAGTCACCTCCCTCGGCACGGGGAAACGTGCAGGTCGTGGAGGAACCAATCAGCACCATCGTGCGCATGTCCACTTGATCCGGGGTCAGCGCGCCCAGCGTGGTGGTACGCAAGGTCTGTCCCGGACGACCGATGTCACGTCCCAGCACCACAGGGGTTTGCGGCGTGCGGTGCTGCGCGACAATTTCCAGCGCGCGGCCCAATTGCCACGGACGCGCACGGGAAATCGGGTTGTAGAACGCCAAAGCCAGATCCGCTTCGGCGGCGAGGTCCAGACGTTTCTCGATGATTGTCCACGGCTTGAGGTTGTCCGACAGCGACATCACGCAGAAATCATGGCCCAGCGGCGCACCGGCCTGGGCGGCAGTGGCCAGCGACGCCGACACGCCCGGCAGAATCTCCAGATCGACGCTGTGCCAGGCAGGATCATCCGTTTCGTGCAGGGCTTCGAGCACGGCGGCGGCCATGGCGAATACGCCCGGATCTCCGGAAGAAACCACGATCACCGAGCGTCCCTCGACGGCGAGTCTGAAGGCATGGCGGGCACGCTGCATTTCTTCGCGATTGTCGGTGCAATGCTGCACCTGATCGTCACGGAACGGCCCAGCCATCCGCACGTAGGTTTCATAACCGAGCACATCGGTGGCGCGGGCCAGTTCGGCTTTCACGGCCGGCACCATCAGTTCGGCGGCACCGGGGCCAAGGCCGATCACTGCGAGACGACCGCGTGGGCGGCCGATCTGCGACACGTCCAGCGGCTGCCCGGCGATGGCGATCGCAACGCTGTCGAGGCAGATAACGTTGGCTTCAGGCAGTGCAACGCGTGTCAACGCCTGAAGATCGCCTTGCACCGCCACGAAACGCAGCGGCACACCCAATTCGAATGCAGCCGCACGCAAATTCGCCGAAGCCATTTCAGTATCGGACGCCACGAGACAGGCCAGTGATTGCACAGCAACGTTCGCCTGATGCAATGCATCGCGAACAGCGTTCGGCAGATCCGCCACTTCAGCACTCACCGCCACCGCAACACTGCGCGGATAAATCAGCAGCTCATCGGCGCGCGCCTCGCGCTGTGCGCTGCTGACATGGATCGAACGCTGCGCCTGCGGATCCTGCGGTAACTGCGCCTGATCCAGCCACGGCGCCGCGCCTTCGATGCGCACGCTGTGCCCGGCGAGCAGATCGGAAACGAAACGTTTGCCCGACTCGATATCCGCCAGGGCATAACCGCTTGGCGGGTTGAGCAGGCAGGTGCCAAAGCGCAATTCGCCGCTGGTGGTGATTGCCGGCGCCACTTGCAGCGCCGCCGCGATGTCGCGCGCCATGACGTTGACCCCGCCCAGCCCGCCGAGCAACGGCACCACGGCGCTGCCGTCTTCAGCCACGGCCAGTACCGCCGGTTCGGCGCCCTTCTCCAGCAGCAACGGCGCAAGAGTGCGAATGACAATGCCGGCCGCGCACAGGGCAATGATCGGCGTGTCCTGCTGATACAGCGTACGCAAGGTCGCGCCGAATTCCTGATACGTGCAGTCGGCGCTCTCGACGCGCCCGGCAAGGCCATGAATCTTTGCGGCCGGATAGACCTGCTGAATACGGCGTGCCGTGGCGAGACTGCCCTGGCCGAGGATGACAATGGCGGGGGTGGAGTGAGTCATCAACCTTGCCACCGTTCGCCCGGGACGATGATCAGCGAGAAGTACGGCGAGGACATCGGCTCGACCTGATCCATCGGCACGATCTTCTGATTGGCCATGGTCGCGCGCTCGACATACAACGCGCGCTCGGCGAGGCCGAGTTCTTCCAGCACCTGACGCACTTTGGGAAAGTTGCGCCCCAGTTTCATGATCACCGCCGCGTCGGCGTCCGCCAGCCGCCGCTTCAATTCATCATGGGGCAGCACGCCGGAAAGCACCGACAGGCTTTGATTGCGATACACCAGCGGTGCGCCGAGCACCGAGGCGCCGCCGAGCATCGAGCACACGCCGGGCACGACTTCGGCCTCGTAACGGCTGGCGAGACGATCATGCAAATACATGTAAGAGCCGTAGAAGAACGGGTCGCCCTCGCAGATCACCGCCACGTCGCGGCCGGCATTCAGATGCTCGGCCACCGCCACAGCGGCTTCGTCGTAGAAATCGCTGATGACCTGTTCATACGACAGCGGCGCCGGTAAGGCCTCGGTGGTCACCGGGTAGACGAGCGGCAGCAGATTCTGCGCCTCGACCAGATGCGCCTCGATGATGCCGAACGCATTGCCCTTCTTGCCCTTGGCCACGAAGTACGCGACCACCGGCGATTCGCGCAGCAGGCGCAATGCTTTGACCGTAATCAGCTCCGGATCACCAGGGCCGACACCGAGGCCGATCAGACGTCCTTTGGCCTGCATCATTCGATCTCCGTGGCGAGGGCATTGACGGCGGCGGCAGCCATGGCGCTACCGCCCAGGCGCCCTTGCATGATCACGAACGGCACGCCACGGCTGTCGGCGGCCAGGGCGGCTTTCGATTCGGCGGCGCCGACGAAGCCGACCGGGAAGCCGAGGATCAGCGCCGGTTTCGGTGCGCCGGTGTCGAGCATTTCCAGCAGATAGAACAGCGCAGTCGGCGCGTTGCCGATCACCACGACGCTGCCGGCCAGATGCGGACGCCACAGTTCCAGCGCGGCGGCCGAGCGGGTATTGCCCAGCTCACGCGCAAGCTCCGGCACGCTGTCATCGCGCAAGGTGCAGATCACTTCGTTATTGGCCGGCAGGCGCGTACGGGTCACGCCTTCGGAAACCATGCGCGCATCACACAGGATCGGCGCACCGGCCGCCAGCGCATCGCGCCCGGCCTTGCCCGCGCCCTCGGAGAATTGCAAACCGTCGACCGCCTCGACCATGCCGCAGGCGTGAATCACCCGCACCGCGAGCTTTTCCAGGTCGGCGGGAATGCGCGCCAGATTGGCCTCGCGGCGAATGATCGCGAAGGAGTTGCGATAGATCTCCTGACCGTCGCGGATGTAATCAAGCATCAAGGGGGCTCCGGGAGCGGGCGTCGAGCAGGGTCGCGGCCGCTTCAATAGTAAGGTTGCAAGCGTGCAGCGCGCCGAAACCGGGCGCTGCTGAATCGCGGAAATAGAGGTCGTAATGACCGGGGCTGACCGCCAGCAAAGTGGCCGGGGCACGGTGCGCGGCGGCGCAGGAGCGCGAACAGCCGGACAGGTGAACGCTCTGCGCAGAAGGCAACAACCTCGCCAACACACGCGCATCACCTTTGGTGTCGGCCAGGCCTTTGCCGCAGCCGCTGGAACCGGTGCAGGCAATGATTTTCGACAAGGGCTCAGCGGCCTGGGTCAGCAGGTTGAGTCGCTTGAGGCCTTCGACAACTTGAACGGCATCGTCCGTTTTCACGTTTGGCACCAGCAGACTCTGCCACGGCGTGAACCGCAGGTTGCCATCGCCGAATCGCCGCGCCAGTTGAGCCACGCCGCGCAGCATGACCGAATCGAGGCGCCCCAATGGCGGCACCGCACCCACGTAGACATGCTTGTCAGCGTTTTGTGGATGAACGCCGATGTGCAGATCATCCGTGGCTGCCGGAGTGCGCTGCCAATCTCTAGTCGCTTTGATCGGCAGGCGTGTTCTGAGCTGTTCGAGGAACGCCAGCATTGGCAGCTCATCAAGCAAATGACGCATCCGCGTCTGCTCTGGCCGTGCCAGATCGAGGAACAGTTCCAGCACCGCGATCACCAGCGCGTGACCGTTTTCCAAAGGCACGGCACCGACAGCACGATCCGTCGGGCAACCCGCAAGACCAAACGCCAGCAACGTTTCGCCATCGCAATCGAACGCCGACATCCACAGATCATGCGGATGCTCAAGCATCGCCAGCGCCTCGCCACCGTCCAGCTGCACGGCGAACTTGGCGCTCAACTCGTGGAAACGCGGGTGGCTTTGCAGCGTTTCGAGGATCTGCCCGGCAAGTGTGCGAGTGTCGCAGAGCATCTGCCGGTCAATTCCCGCGGCAGGGCTGAGCATCAGATTGCGCACGTCATCGGCCGCAGCGGTTCGCGGCCCGAGTCCGGCGCCCAGCAAGCTGTTGATTAACGCAGCAGACTGTCCGCCGATACCGCGGATCTGCAGATTGGCGCGGTTGGTTGCCTCGATCGCGCCGCTGGCGAAACGCTCGACGGCATCGGCCACTGCATCAGCCTGATCGGAACTTATCGAACCGCCATTCAGCTTGATCCGGCAGATGCCGCCATCCAACGCCTGGACGATACGCAGCAACCCCGGGCAGGCCGAGGGGCGTAGGGCGGTGGAAATCGGGTGTTCGTTCAAAGGGTGGCCGTCTGGCAGGGCAGCGCTGTGGTGGGCGAGAGGGCGCCATTATGCCTGTTTTGCCCCGGCGCATGAAAATGCCTGCCCATCGGAATTCTCGCGAACCCCATAAAAAATCTCCACCGCAGACCTCAGATTTCGTATTCCTCAATTTCAAGGGAAACCTCACCAATAGCCTGTTCCACGATTGTTTGATTGGCATTCAATGCCCGGCGGGTTATCACCAGTTTGCAGGCGCGAACATCCAGCTGGGACTGTGGCTGATGTACCTGCCAGAACAGCACATTAGTCGTGAGGACAGACTTGATGAGTCGAACATGGCTGATCACTATCTCTATTTCCCCCCGCCGGTTATAACTGACAGGTACGATGTGCGAATTGAAGGTCTTGCCGCTTAACCCGACAAACTTATTGAGCAGTGCAACGTCGCTTTCAAGCCTGGCGAGGCTGGCTTCAACTTGCAACAACTGCGCTCGGGTGAGAAGAGGCGCTACCGAACTGCGCCAGGCCTTTTGAACCGAGCCGGAAAAGTCCTCTTCGACCCGTTCGATCGACTCGCCCTCGGCAGTCCAGCCCATTGACCAGAGCATTCCGACAAAATGGTCGAACCACGGCCCCGGCTTCTTATCACTGCTATACGTTTTATCTGCTTTGTCCAAGGCAATATAAATGCAGTTCATGAAAAACCTCATGTCGTCTGCAGGTTGGCCTTCGACGTTTGCAAACAGCACATTGCCCATGCCAACCGCATGGCTGGTGACGGCATTGGAACTTGAATTGATGTCCATATCTTTTCCCTCGATCAAACTTTCGGTTTAACAAAATATATTCAAATAACCTCAACAGCCCGAGGCGCACTGAAACTAACAAAACCAACAACCTGAAGAAGTAATTTTTATATACATCGAGTTTCCAGCCACCCCGAAAACGCCGCAGGCGACGAGATCCGCGTCAGATCTCAACCGCCGCGTTATCATGCCGCCCTTGTAGATCAATCCTGGATCAGGGAACGGTATGACACCTTGGCTGACAGTTGTGGGAATCGGTGAAGACGGCTTCGGGGGCCTGGGCAAAAATGCCCGACGCGCCCTGATGAATGCCTCGCGGATCGTCGGCGGCCAGCGTCAACTGGACCTGCTGCCGGTGTGCATTCGCGCTGAACAGCAGTTATGGCCAACTCCTTTTTCCCTGGCGCCAGTGTTGGAACAACGTGGCAAAGCGGTGTGCGTGCTGGCCAGCGGTGATCCGATGTTCTATGGCGTCGGTGCCAGCCTTGCGCGTCTGGTGTCCGGCGACGAGATGCTGATCCTGCCCGCGCCGTCCTCCTGTTCGCTGGCTGCCGCCCGTCTCGCCTGGCCGTTGCAGGATGTGGTGACGCTGTCGCTGGTGGCCCGGCCGCTGGCGGCGCTGAATGCACAACTGTTCAGCGGCGTGCGCCTGTTGCTGCTGAGCAATGACGGCAAGAGCCCTGCGGCGGTCGCGCAATTACTGCGTGAGCGCGGTTTCGGTCCGAGTCGGATGAGCGTTCTGGAGCATCTGGGCAGTAGCGCCGAACGCCGTGTCGACGGCACAGCCAATGACTGGAACAACCCGGTCGTTGCCGATCTGAATGTAATTGCTATCGAATGCCTGACCGATGCCAATACACCGCGCTTGTCACGATTGGCCGGCCTGCCCGACTCGGCATTCCGGCACGACGGTCAGTTGACCAAGCGTGAAGTACGCGCCATCACCCTCGCCCGTCTTGCGCCAACGCCCGGCGAACTGCTCTGGGATGTCGGCGCCGGCAGCGGCTCGATCGGCATCGAGTGGATGCGCGCGCACCCCAGCTGTCGGACGTTGGCCATCGAGGCCGACGAGGGCCGTCAGCAACTGATTGAACACAACCGCGATGCGCTGGGCGTGCCCGGCCTGCAACTGATTCGCGGCAAGGCGCCACAAGCGCTGGCCGGGCTGGAGCGTCCGGATGCGATTTTCATCGGCGGCGGCGTCACCCGCGAAGGCGTGTTCGAAACCTGCTGGGAACACCTCAAGCCCGGCGGACGCCTGGTCGCCAATGCCGTGACGCTGCAAAGCGAAGTCACCCTGATGCAATGGCGCGAACAGTACGGCGGTGAACTGACACGCATCCATGTCGCCCAGGCGCAACCGCTCGGCGAGTTCGACACCTGGCGTCAGGCATTGCCAATCACCCTGCTGGATTTGGTCAAACCCCTCGATGCGTGACGAAACCGCCGAACAACCCGCCCCCCTGCGCAGCGGCCTGACCACGGGCAGCTGCGCCACGGCCACCAGCCTCGCCGCCGCGCGCCTGTTGCTCACCGGCGTCAGCGCCGACGCGGTGCACATTACTTTGCCCAAGGGCAAGCAGGTGCAGATGCGTCTGGAGTTCTGTCGTCTGAGTGAAAACGGCGCCGAGGCCGGCACGATCAAGGATGCCGGCGATGACCCTGACGTTACCCATGGCGCCCTGCTCTATTCGCGGGTGCGATTGCTGAGCGAACCGGGGATTCGTTTCAACGCTGGTGTCGGCGTCGGCACGGTGACCCGCCCTGGTCTGGTATTGGCCGTCGGCGAACCGGCGATCAATCCGGTGCCGCGCAAAATGATCAGCGATCACCTGACCTCGCTCGCCGCCGAAACCGGCTATGCCGGCGGCTTCGACGTCACGGTCAATGTCGAGGGCGGCGAGGCGCTGGCATTGAAAACCATGAACCCGCGTCTGGGCATTCTTGGCGGTCTGTCGATCCTTGGCACCAGCGGCATCGTCCGGCCGTTTTCCTGCGCGGCGTACATCGCCTCGATTCATCAGGGCATCGACGTGGCCAAAACCAACGGTTATCTGCACATCGCCGCGTGCACCGGCAACGCCAGCGAAGACACCATGCGCCGGATCTACAACCTGCCGGAAATCGCCCTGATCGAAATGGGCGACTTCGTCGGCGCCGTGCTCAAGCATCTGCGCAAAGTGCCTGTGGATAAACTCAGCCTCTGCGGCGGTTTCGGCAAGATCAGCAAACTGGCGGCAGGACACATGGATCTGCACTCGCGGCATTCGAGCATCGACTTGCCGCAACTGGCTGAGTGGGCGGCGGCGATTGGCGCGAATGAGGCGTTGCAGCAGAGCATTCGTGAGGCCAATACCAGTCAGCAGGCGTTGGCCATGGCCAGTGCGGCGGGGATCGCCCTGGGCGACGAAGTGTGCCGCCACGCCTTGGACTTTGCCCGCAGCGTGGTGCCGGGATCGGTGCAGGTCGAGGTGTTTGCGATCGATCGTCAGGGTGGCGTCGTTGGCCATGCCGCAGGTGTTGCATGAAGCGGATTCTATTGCTGGGCGGCGTGACTGAAGCGCTGGCGATTGCACGCACCCTTGGCCCGCAGCACATCTACAGTCTGGCCGGGGTTGGCCGTGTGCCGAGCGATCTCACCTGTCAGGTTCGGGTCGGCGGCTACGGCGGCGCTGAGGGCCTGGCGCAATTCATTCGCGACGAGGGCATCGATCTGCTGCTCGACGCCACCCATCCCTACGCCGCACAAATCAGCCAGAACGCCGCCACCGCCGCGCAACAGGCTGGCATCCCCTGCTGGGCCCTGCGCCGTCCGGCGTGGCAACCGCAGCCGGGCGATGACTGGCGCGAAGTCAGCAACTGGGCCGAACTGATCGACGCCCTCAAACCGTTTACCCGCCCACTGTTCACCTTGGGCCGCGAACCGTTGCAGCACCTCGACGAAATCCCTGCCGAACAATTCTGGACCCTGCGCGCCCTCGACGTTTATCCCGGCAACGAACGCAGCGAAGTCATCGGCGCGCGTGGGCCGTTTCTGCTTGAGGATGAGCGAGCGCTGTTCGATCGCAGGCAGATCGATGTACTGATCAGCAAAAACAGTGGCAGCAGCGCGACCGAGCCGAAGCTGGAAGTGGCTCGGGAACGTGGGGTGCCGGTGATAGTGTTGAAGCGGCCGGGGTTGCCGGGGGTTGATCGGGAGTTTTGGACGCTTCAAGAAACACTTGTTGAATTGGAGACGTTCACTTCCTGAGGCAAGATCCACGGCTTGCATGATAAGTAACCTATTTGTTACCTTCAGGGCCGACTGTGATCACACTCGAAGAATATCTACAAGAAGACGATTCAAGCCCGTTTGGCCGTTGGGTTTCCACTTTGAGCGTGCAGGCCGCAGCAAGAGTTTCCACTGCCTTGGCACGGTTGGAGATGGGTAACACCTCCAATATCAAGTGGTTGATGGCCTCGGTGAATACAGAATCAACTGGGGATCCGGGTACAGAATCTATCTGGTACAAGAGGGCAAACGACTGATCATCTTGTTCGGTGGCGGAGACAAATCCACGCAGAAGCAGGACATCAAACAGGTGAAAGCACTGATGGCCGAATTTCGAATCCGAAAGAAAGCTGAACAGAACCGGAGATAATTTGATGGCGCTCACTCGAAGCTACAAACATACAATTGCAGAGCGTGCCCAACGTGACCCCGAATTTGCCCAGGCATTACTGGACGAGGCTGCAACGCTGTTTCTGAATGGCGAGCCAGAGGTGGCCAGAATCATTTTGCGCGATCTTGTCAACGCGACTGTCGGATTTGAAGAGCTTGCAAGGGAAACTGAAAAGCCCAGCAAAAGTCTGCATCGAATGCTGTCAGCCAAAGGCAATCCGAGCATGGACAACCTGGCCAAAATATTTTCGGTAATTCGAGCTACGCTGGGTGTAGATATGGAGGTTCATGCAGTACCGGTGAGCTAAGCGACTGGTTGATAAGGTCTCTGCGACACCAAACCGCACGACGCTTTTTTACTTATCGGCCCTGATCAGGCTAAATAGTCCACGCCTGATCGCCCACCCAACGGACCTGTCCCATGAACCGACGCCGGTTAGCATTTGCCTGGATCGCCTGCTTTGCAGTGCTGTTCAACATGCTCGCCATGCCGATGACCGGGGCGATGGCACAGGCGGCCAGTTCGCCGGCCGAGCAAATACTCTGGAGCAGTTTCTGCACCGGCAGCGGGATGAAAATGGTGGCGATCGACATCGGAGCCACGGATCCCAAGACGCCGCCAAACGACACCCACTCGAATATGCAGCATTGCTGGTGTTGCTCAGGCTCGGCGCCACTGCTGGCGCTGCCGGGGCATTCGCCGCAGCTTTATTTCGCTCGCTTCGACAGTAATCGCAGCGTCGCGCCCGTCTCGTTGCAAGCCCCCGCTCCACGCCAGCAATGGCCGAGTCTCAATCCCCGTGCATCCCCTCTGGCCTGATTTGTTCGCGCAATAACCCGCGTTTCAAATCGTTCTGGAGAACTGCCATGTTCAAGAAACTCATCGTCCTCGCTGCGCTGTTGTTGCCGGCGTGCTTTGTCCATGCCCACGAATACAAGGTGGGTGCGCTGGAAATCGCCCATCCGTGGTCCCAGGAGCTACCGCCGAATGCGCCGACCGTCGCGGCCTATTTCATCATTCACAACAACGGCAAAACCGCGGACCGACTGCTCAGCGTCGATTCGCCCATCGCCCCCGAAGCGCAACTGCACGAGCACGTGATGCAGGGCGATCTGATGAAGATGCAACAAGTGCAAAGCGTGGACATTGCGCCCGGCGGCACCGTGACCTTCGCGCCGATGGCCTGGCACGTAATGCTGCTCAACCCGACCGATCGCAGCCTGCTCAGCGACGGCAAGCGCTTCCCCCTGACGATGCACTTCGAGAAAGCCGGTGACGTCACTGTGGAAGTCGCCGTGCAGAAAAAGCCGCCGCAATCCACACAGGCCCATGTGCACGCTCAGTAACCGAACCGGCTGACTTTGCCCATGCGCCCTTTGCGCGCCAGGCCCGTTCCGCATCACCGTCAGGCTCAACCGCTGACGCGTGGCAGCTGGATCGCCCTGTTCGCCATGTTGATGATCTTCATCGGCCCACTGATTTCCCAGTCGATGCCGATGGATCAGCACGCCTCGACGTCGATGCCGCTGAGTATGGACATGTCGATGGACATGCCGGGCATGGATCACGGCGCGCATGACGCACGACCTGCCGCCGAGCACTGCCCACCGCAATCTTCGCACCACGTGCTGTGGGAAAAATGCGGTTATTGCAGCCTGCTGTTCAATTGCCCGGCGCTGACCGGCGGCGGGGATTTCGTCGCCTTCAACATCCCCCCGCTGAACACTTTCACCCCGCCCTCCCCGCGCCTGGGTCATGCCCGGCAAGCCTTTTTCCCCGGCGCTCGCACCCGCGCCCCGCCCATCGCCGCATAAACACGCACCTCTGATTGCACACGGTGGAGAAGACAGCTCAAGGCTGCCGGCCGTGGTGTTTACGACTGTTCGATGGAAATTGTCATGTCCAGGTTTACTGTTGTTCCCTGCGCGGATTCTGCTCGCGCGTTCTTCGCCCTGAACCCCTCGCGGATTCGGTTCAGGCACGCTATCGCCGTGTTTTGCGGCGCACTGCTGTCACCACTGGTGATAGCCGATGATCACATCGGCCACAGAGATGAACTGAGCCCGACGGTGATCACCGCCATCGCCCCGAGCTCGCCACTGACCATCGTCACCAACCCCAAGGACCCACGCCAACCGGTGCCGGCCAGCGATGGCGGCGACTATCTGAAAACCATCCCCGGCTTCGCCCTGGTGCGCAACGGCGGCACCAATGGCGACCCGGTGCTGCGCGGCATGTTCGGTTCGCGTCTGAACATACTTACCAACGGCAGCATGATGCTAGGCGCCTGCCCGGGCCGCATGGATGCGCCAACCTCGTACATCTCGCCGGAAACCTACGACAAACTCACCGTGATCAAAGGGCCGCAAACTGTGCTTTGGGGGCCGGGCGCGTCTGCCGGCACGGTGCTGTTCGACCGTGAACCGGAGAGTTTCGGCGAACTGGGCACCCGCGTGAACGCCAGCGTACTGGCCGTCTCCCACGGCCGTTTCGACAAGGTGATCGATGCCGCTGCCGGCGGTTCTTTGGGCTATGTGCGGGTGATCGGCAACACCGCGCATTCCGACGATTATCGCGACGGCAACAACGACATCGTCGCCTCGCGCTACGACAAGTGGAACGGCGATATCGCGTTGGGCTGGACGCCGGATGCCGACACGCTGATCGAACTCACCGCCGGCAAGGGCGATGGCGAAGCACGTTATGCCGGGCGCGGCATGGACGGCTCGCAGTTTCTGCGCGAAAGCCTCGGCGTGCGCTTTGAAAAATCCAACATCAGCGATGTGTTGGAGAAACTCGAAGCACAGGTCTACTACAACTATGCCGACCATGTGATGGACAACTACACCCTGCGCACGCCATCCGGTACCGGGATGATGGCCGGCCCCATGGCGTCCAACGTTGACCGCCGCACCCTCGGCGCGCGGATCAAGGCGACCTGGCGCTGGGCGGATATTCAACTGATCACCGGCCTCGACGCTCAGACCAACGAGCACCGCCAGCGCAGCGCGATGGGCATCGATGCGTATAAAAATCTGCCGTATAGCAAGGACGCGGACTTCCACAACTACGGCGTGTTCAGCGAAATGACCTGGTACGCCGCCGACCGTGATCGCCTGATCACTGGCGCCCGGGTCGATCGCGCTTCGGCCAGGGATTATCGACAAACGACCGGGTCGGCAATGATGTCACGCCCCAACCCGACTGCTGACGACACCCGCGCTGATACCTTGCCCAGCGGTTTTGTGCGCTACGAGCACGATCTGGCCGACAGTCCGACCACGCTCTACGCCGGCCTCGGCCACGCACAGCGGTTCCCGGATTACTGGGAGCTGTTTTCACCCAACGCCGGTCCCGCAGGTTCGGTCAACGCCTTCGACTCGATCAAGCCTGAAAAAACCACGCAACTGGATTTCGGCGTCAACTACAAAAGCGCCGACCTCGAAGCCTGGGCATCGGGCTATATCGGCGTGGTTCGTGACTACATTCTCTTCGACTACACGCCACGAATGATGGGCATGAGCACCTCGCGCGCCGAGAACATCGACGCGCGGATCGTGGGCGGCGAACTGGGCGCTGCGTACAACCTCACCGACAACTGGAAGGCCGATGCGACGCTGGCCTACGCCTGGGGCAAGAACAGCAGCGATGGCTCGGCCCTGCCGCAAATGCCGCCGCTGGATGCACGTTTCGGCCTGACCTACAGCCAGGATCGGTGGAGCGCCGGAGCACTGTGGCGGGTGGTCGCCGCACAGCACCGCATCGACGCGAACAAGGGCAACGTGGTCGGCAAGGATTACGACCAGAGCTCAGGCTTCGGCGTGTTTTCGCTTAACGGCGCGTACCGGATCAACAAGCACTGGAAGATCAGCAGCGGCGTCGACAACCTGTTCGGCAAGGCGTACGCCGAGCACCTGAACCTGGCCGGCAACGCCGGGTTCGGTTACCCGGCCAACGACCCGCAGCCAATTAATGAACCGGGGCGCACGCTCTGGACCAAAGTGGATATGAGTTTCTGAAAGCTTCGCGAGCAGGCTCGCTCCCACATGAACAGTGGTGAACCTGCGGGAGCGAGCCTGCTCGCGAAAGGTTGCGCAGCAACCTCGACAAATAACGAAAAGATCCAAGCATAGCGGAGCAAACGTGATGCAAAAGCCTCAACCGAACTTCTACAACCTGGCCTGGCGCTGGCATTTCTATGCCGGTCTGTTCGTCGCGCCGTTCATGGTGATGCTGGCCTTGACCGGCATCATCTATCTGTTCAAGCCGCAGCTCGACTCGCTGATGTACAGCAGTCTGCTCGAAGTCCCGGCCGGGCATCACAAGGTGCCGGCCGATGACTTGCTGCAGCGGGTGAAAAATGCCTATCCGCAAGGCCAGGTCACCCAATACCTGCCTCCACCGAACGCCGAACGCAGCGCACAGTTCGTGGTAAAAAACGCTGGGCAGGAACTCAACGTGTTTGTCGACCCCTACCACGGCGACATCCTCGGCGAGCAGGACGCCAAACAGAATCTGCAAGCCATCGCGCGCGCCATTCACGGCGAACTGATGATCGGCACGATCGGTGACCGGCTGATCGAAATGGCCGCCGGCTGGGGCGTGGTGCTGGTGGTATCCGGCCTGTTTTTGTGGTGGCCGCGCGGTCAGGCGGCGGGCATTTTGTGGCCGCGCCTGAGCAGTCGTGGCCGCGTGTTGTGGCGTGACCTGCACGCGGTCACCGGGTTCTGGGGCGCGACTTTATTGCTGGTGATGCTGCTCAGCGGCATGACCTGGACCGGTTTCTGGGGCAAGCAATACGCGCAGGTGTGGAACGTGTTCCCGGCCGCGATGTGGGAAAACGTGCCAACCTCGGACATCGAGGCGCGCAGCCTCAACAGCGCGACCCGCCAGACCGTGCCATGGGCGATGGAGAATACACCGATGCCGATGTCCGGCGACCACGCCGAACATATGGCCCACGGCAACGCCCATGCCGGCCCCGCCGCGCCGGACGTCAGCCTGCAAGCCGTGCAGGACATTGCCACTGAACGCAAGGTTGAACCCGGCTACAGCATCACCCTGCCAACCACCGCCACCGGGGTGTTTACCATTGCGGTATTCGCCGATGACCCGCGCAACGACGCCACGTTGCATGTCGATCAGTACACCGGCAAGGTCCTCGCGGATGTGCGTTTCGAGCACTACGGCACAGTCGCACGGGCCACGGAAATCGGCGTGATGCTTCACGAAGGCAAGATGTTCGGTACCTTCAACCAGATCGTCGTATTGCTGATCTGCCTGATGATCCTGCTCAGTGCCGTCAGCGGCGTGGTGATCTGGTGGAAGCGTCGTCCCGACGGCAAATTCGGCGTGCCGCCGTTGCGCCATGATCTGCCGAAATGGAAAACCGGCGTGGTGATCATGCTGGCGCTGGCGGTGGTGTTTCCGCTGGTGGGGGCGTCGCTGGTGGTGGTGTGGTTGCTGGACCGTTTTATGTTGCCGCGACTCGGTCAGCGTGCAGCGGATGTGTCGGACTGATGTAGGGGCGCGGGCAGCTTTAGCGACCCGCGCCTGTCAGCTCGGCCGACTTACAGCTCGTCCCGCCTCCGCACGGTTCCCGGTGCCGGGGCCTGCTGACGACGGGTTCGCCAGGCGGACCCCATGCGCCCGGTCTGGTGCCAGTAAAAACCGGCGATCAACACCCTGAAATCACCCAGCTCCACCAGCCGCGTTAAAAATTCGCCGGGGCTGAGCCGGCTGATCCACCGCCCGCCCTCAAAGGCTACGTCCTGGGTCATCAGCAGTTCTCGCTCGGCCGGCGAGTACACCGGGGCGTATTTGATCAGCACATCGTGCATCGTCGAATAATAATAGTCCCGGATGCTCACGCCCTTGTCTCGCGGTTGATGGGTACGTTCAAGGACCATCGAGGGCGAAGCGAAATTGGCGTGCACCTTATCGACGTCCTGGCCCAGGGCGGTGTTGCCCGAGAGGTGAAATTGGTGGGTAGCCACCAACGAGTAACCCTCGGGATAGCGCGCCCCCGGGGTGCGCCAGTTGGCTGAAGGATCCGTAGGCTTGCGCAGGAGTCGAACCAGCGGACTGGCCTCGGTGGCCAGGTAACCGATCGGTTCCAGTGGGACAAACCGCCTCGCGGCTGGCGGTGCCAGAATCGCACCTTCATAGCCGGTGTCGATAGCGGCAGCACCGGTGACTCGCTGATGGGCGTAGCGGGCAGCGTCGTCAGGGTGATTAAAAACCGGACCCAGCGCCGGGACTGGATGGTCTCGCCAGCGCTGCTCCGCGGACACATCGGCCTGACGCGGCTGCCAGTCTTCCTGCACCCGGCCATGACGCGACCAGTAGTCGCTGGTTTCAATCACGTCGAGCTGACCCGCCCGGGCCATCCGGTGCACATAATCGACAGAGCTGAAGGTACCTTTGGCTATGTCGCGTTCATCCTCAACACCCTGCTCCATCGATACAAAGGTATTGCGACGCAGTTCGACCTGCCCGAACCGGTCGTAAAAATCACCGGGTTCGAAGGGATGTAATTGCAACCTCAACAGCGCGCCGTCGGCGCACGAAACGTAGATCGGTTTGTAGCCCTGCGGCGTATTGGCCCACCGGCACGCCAGCTGAACATCACTGGGCGAGATAAAGGAGTTACGCAAGTCACCGGGCAGTGCCCCGGCTGGCGGCAGCGCTGCGCGTAGATAGATCGCATCCAGCGAATACCCGGACAGCAGCTTTCCTTGCTCGAATACCCGATCTACCGCCAGGCCGGAACGCTGCGTCGTAACAGGCACTGTAGCGAGGAAAAGGCCTTCGTTTGAATGCAGGATGAAACCGAAGGTCTGGGTCGCGCGGCTGACATTTGCTTCATGCACATAGCGGGCGGCGCCATCCGCCTGAACGAAGATCGGGCTGCACACCGGGGCGCGGGTGGCCTGGGTGTAATCGCCTACAGGCTGCAGATCCGCCGAGAAAGGAACCCATCGGCTGACCTGGCGGGGCATGCCCCAGAGATCGCTGCCCGTGACAACATGCAAATCGCCTGATTTCGCCAGCGAGTCGATCCATTGACCCGGTTTCAAATCACCGCTGCGCAGCCGCTGTTTGATGACGCGTGCGTCAAGCGCAGCCGGCACGGTCTTGTAATCGGTCAGCACTGCCATGAGATCGCTTTTCAACCGATCATAAACGCCTGGATGGTAGCGAATCAGTGAGCCGTCCGGCGCGAACAGATACTCATCCCAGTTCGTCTGCGGCACACGGGTGAAGGCCGAATACACAGTGTCAACCGACAGCATGTTGAGGTAGCTCTGCTTCTGAACCGCTGAAAACACCACCGACAACTCTCTTACGATTCTGGAACGGTAGCGCGCCTTGATGCTGCAGCCGACGGGAAACAACCCTGCGTCTCTCATCTCATCCGGAATGATCTCTGTGATATCGAAATCTTCGCTTGAGACTTCAATCGGCGCAGTGGCTACAAACAGGCCATCGCCTTTGCTCAGAATCAGGCCGCCGAAGGTTCTGTCCTGAATCGACGGCAACAGCGTTCCGGCATGGACCGCCGCGTCATCGGCGCTGTGAAAGACCGGTCCCAGCCAGCGCCGCTGCGCATTGGCGTAAGGCCGCCAGGTCATCGTGACGCGCCCCGGACGATCCCAGCACAGGCTGGTGCACATGACGGAAAGTTCACCGCTGCCGGCCACCGCATGGACGTAGTCCGATGGCGATGACTTCGCCGAGGCGAGATCTGCCTTGAAGGTCGCGAGAGTTTTGGCAGACGTCGCATCGCGGAACAGCTTGTTGGACCTGGCCGGTACAAACTTAAGCAACGCGCCGTCCCGAGTGGCGATATACAGCGCCACGGGTAAGCCTGACAGGATGACAGACCGGCGCGGCGAGTAGTACATCGCAACAGTCAGATCGTCAGGGGTCATGAAAAATTGCGCCAGCCACGCAAAGGCGTCATTCGCTGTACGCTTCATCCACTGATGTGAATAGAAACTGCCATACAGAACGAAGCCTTCGGGGAACTGATACCAGGGTTCCGAATGCCGACTGGCAAACACCGATTCGAGTCGAAACAGATTGTCACGTTGCGCGTTGACCGGGATCAGCTCAGTGGCGATGAATTCGTCGCGGGTTCGATGCTTGAGAATGAAGCCAAACCACGCGCGGTTGGCATCCTGCAAGCGCAGCTCGCGTGTGTGCTGACTCTGCGCCGCTTCGTCCGCCGAGGCAAAGACTGCTCCGTAAGTGACGGACCCGGGGCGTTTCCAGGGCAAAGTCATCGACTCGAACGGGATGGGTATTGCGATGGCAGGAAGCGGCGCAAGAGAGGGCTTGGGCAACCACGGAGACGGCAGGGGCAATGGGGGCATCGTCGACGAAATCGGCGGCAAAATCGGTACGGGCGGCGCCGGCAGGCTAAAGTTCTGGAGCACCGGACCGCGATAACCCCACACCGGATTATCCATCAGGCTCACCAACTCACCGGCGGCCGCCTGGGCGCGGACGAACGCCTCCGGGCGCCTGTCGCCGCTCTCCAATTCAGGAACCAGGGTTCCGGGATCCCGACGGGTGCCCAATCGTTTTTCCAGATCCTGCGCCGCAGGGCTCGTCGAGGGTGTGAACCTGATCAAACTGTCCCGGGCACCCGAGCCATATAAAACAATACCGTCGAACAACGCTTGCCGGGTTTCATCGATGCTGAACATCTGCAGGCTCAGCAACGCCTCCCAGGGTGTCAGGCGCAAATAATCGATGTGCACCCGATCCAGCTGCGACAACGCAACATGCGACACATAGCGTGCCTGCAAGATGTGTTCATCGGGGTAGACCGCACGACCGTGATTGTCCGCAGGGTAGAGCTGACCCTGTCTGAGCGTTTCGATATCCCCGGGCATGGGTTCGGACGCGACGAAGCGGTTGTCGCTGCGCTGGAAAATATAACCGACGTACTCTCGGTCACGGCGGATTCCCACCTCATCGTGTGCATAACGGGCAGCGTCATCAGCCGATAGAAACTCCCTGCTCAATACCGGCCAGGTGAAATGGGCGAAGGGTTGCCACTGCAAATCCACCGGCCCCAGACGCGCCCACAATGCACTGCCACGCAGCACCTCCAGCCCGCCAGCCAACACCAGCATCGAGACAAACTCGCGAGGACGAAGAGTGCCGGCCAATAACCTCGATTGCACGCCGTTGTCGCCGATCGTCCCGTCGGGGTGCACGACGCTCAGCGCCGCTTCAACCGGATCGCCGCTGAAGCTGTACTTCAGCATTGACTGGTCTTGCGCCTGCATATACAGGGACAACCCTTGCCCGACCTTAGCCAGATGCTTGCTTCGACCAAAGGCCTCAATCGCCAGGGCGATTTCCTGCGGGGTAAAAAAGTTTTCGTAAAGCCACGGCTGTGCAGACGGAAACTGCGTGGGGTCGGGTCGCGAGGCGAAGTAAAAGCCCTCCAGCAAGTAGCCTGCCGGCAGCTGCAACCGCCCGTTGGCATCCACCGGAAAAACTCGTTCGGCGTCCCATGCGGCCAAACCGGTCGCTCGAGCATGGGTCGCGACATATTGATTGCCGGTGAGTTTTTTCAATACCAGTCCGGCGGTCAGCGCGCCCCTGGATTTCAACGCGGCCAGCACCGCCCGCTCGGCGTTGGCGCAGACGCGGGTCATCAGTGGCAGCTCGGTCACTCTGCTCGTGGAGAACCTGTGCCCCGGTCGCCAGTCCGGCGGCACCATGCCCACCGAGAAGCCCCAGTCGGCATTTGACACGATGACTTTCAGCTCACCAACAATCGCCAGCCTATTGATGAAGCTCAGCGCATCGCGAGTCCAGGGTTCCGGTCCCGGCTGTGCGCCTGCCTCGTGCCATCGGTAGTAATCGAGCTCCTCCTGTGAGCCACTGGGCGAATACTTGAGCAAGGTACCGTCGGGGCCGGAAAGGTAGGCACTGCGCAAGTCGGCACGACGATCCACAACGTCTTTGAAATCAATTCTGGAGAAGAAGTTGATAAGCAGACGTACGTCCCGTTCATCCAGTTCCGGATGTTCCCGGGCAGCAGCGTGAGCAGCGATGTGGCTGTGCAGGGTTGCAACGAACCGATATCCGCCAGGCGGCTCGGGATTGCCCGAAGCATCCCGTTCGATGAGGGCGCTGAAATCGAACGTATTGCTTTTCGCGGGGACCGGTGATGTCGCCACGTACTTGCCGTCCGGTCGCAGGAGAATCAGGCTGCCATGTTCCGACGCCAGTTTTTTAGGGATGCGCGTGTGAACCCAAAACGCTGCATCCTCCTCGGACAGAAAAGCCTGACTCAAAGGCGGCAGTCTGATTTTGGGGGTGGACGTAACGGCACGAGCGGGCCGACCTGACTGGTCATTCATGATAAAGATCCTGGAAAGAAAATCGGGATATCGATCGAATGAGTGTGTGCCGCCCGTTAGCATGCGCTGTGGTACATATCTATCGTTTCTGTAACCGCATCTGAGCTTCAGCTCGCGCCCCAATCTGGCGCACCCGACGCACCATCGCCAGCAACCCGTCCCCTCCTGGTGCACGCTCCTGTCGCGCAACCGCTCTAACACGACATTTCCCTGCCCGAACCCGACCGGGCACAGCCCTTGCAAAACACCCTTCAGTCGTCCGCATCTGCCAACCAGAAAAACTCCAAACGTTCAGGGGATCGCACAATGAAGCGTCGCAGTTTGATCAAGGCTTTCACACTATCGGCAAGCATTGCCGCGATGGGCATGACCTGGACTGTCCAGGCGGCCGAGACCATCAAGGTCGGGATTCTGCATTCGTTGTCCGGGACCATGGCGATCTCCGAAACGTCGCTCAAAGACATGGCGCTGATGACCATCGACGAAATCAACGCCAAGGGTGGCGTAAACGGCAAAATGCTCGAGCCGGTGGTGGTCGACCCGGCTTCGAACTGGCCGCTGTTTGCCGAAAAGGGCCGCCAGTTGCTGACGCAGGACAAGGTCGCGGTGGTGTTCGGCTGCTGGACTTCGGTGTCGCGCAAATCGGTGTTGCCGGTATTCGAAGAGCTCAACGGCTTGCTGTTCTACCCTGTGCAATACGAAGGCGAGGAGATGTCGCCGAACGTGTTCTACACCGGCGCCGCGCCGAACCAGCAAGCGATCCCGGCGGTTGAATACCTGATGAGCGAAGAAGGCGGCAGCGCCAAGCGCTACTTCCTGCTCGGCACCGACTACGTCTACCCGCGCACCACCAACAAGATTCTGCGTTCGTTCCTGCATTCCAAAGGCGTGGCTGACAAGGACATCGAAGAGGTCTACACGCCGTTCGGTCACAGCGATTACCAGACCATCGTCGCCAACATCAAAAAGTTCTCTGCCGGTGGCAAGACGGCGGTGATCTCGACGGTCAATGGCGACTCCAACGTGCCGTTCTATAAAGAGCTGGCCAACCAGGGTCTGAAAGCCACCGACGTGCCGGTGGTGGCGTTCTCGGTCGGTGAAGAAGAGCTGCGCGGCATCGACACAAAACCTCTGGTGGGCAACCTCGCGGCGTGGAACTACTTCGAGTCGGTCGACAATCCTGCGAACAAGAAATTCGTCGCTGACTGGAAAGCCTACGCGAAGAAACACAACCTGCCGGGTGCCGACAAAGCGGTGACCAACGACCCGATGGAAGCCACTTACGTCGGCATCCACATGTGGGCGCAAGCGGTGGAAAAAGCCAAATCCACCGACGTCGACAAAGTCCGCGAAGCCCTGGCCGGCCAGACCTTCGCCGCGCCGTCGGGCTACACCCTGACCATGGACAAGACCAATCATCACCTGCACAAGCCAGTGATGATCGGCGAGATCCAGGCAGACGGTCAGTTCAACGTGGTGTGGCAGACCGAAGGCCCGATCCGCGCGCAACCGTGGAGCCCGTTCATTCAGGGCAACGACAAGAAGCCGGATTATGCGGTGAAGAGCAACTGAGGCGAATTCAGTTTTTGAGGCGGGCATGAGACTTCCCCCTCATCGGAACGCCGCCCGCCCAGCCCTCTCCCTCAGGGAGAGGGGGAAAGGGAGCCGATCTTCATGCTCTTCAAAGCCTGAGCTCGACTCGAATTCGCAGGTCGCAGCACATCGTCCAGACACCTCGGTCAGTCCCCTCTCCCTCCGGGAGAGGGTTAGGGTGAGGGGGCGGTTGAACAGGACACCACTAATGCCCACTGCCATACACCGCTTGCTTCTCGCCATCGCACTGTTGTTGCCAATGCTGGCCCACGCCGGCGATGCCGAACACTTCGTCGCGGTCAATCCGATGCAACAGGCCAAACTGCTCGAAGCCTGGGCCGCGCAGCCCGATCCGGCCCGTGTCGAACTGATCAACGCGCTGCAACAAGGCGAGTTGACCATAGACGGCCAACCGAAAACCCTGCGCCTGAACAATCGCCTGCGCGGTCTGATCGACACCGCTATGGCCAGCCACCAATTGCTCGCCGCCGACGCCAAAACTCGTCAGGGCGCCGCGCAGCAATTGCAGAAAAGCGCGAAACCCGCGCAGCTGAAATTCCTCGACCAGCAACTGGCAGGCGAAAAAGACGAAAGTGTTCATGCCGCGCTGAGCCTTGCTCTGGCCAATCTGCAGCTGGTCGACACTGACCCGGCAGTGCGCCTCGCTGCAGTGCGTCTGCTCGGTGAAACCGGCGATCCGCTGGCACGCACACGGCTCGAAAATCTGCTCGAACCGGGGGTAGAAAGCGATGCCGGCGTACTCACAGCGGCGCAAACCAGCCTCGCTCAGGTCAAGCGCAAACTGCTGATCGGCGAAGTGCTGGGCCAGGCGTTCAGCGGTATGTCGCTGGGCTCGATCCTGCTGCTCGCCGCCCTCGGTCTGGCGATCACTTTCGGCCTGCTCGGGGTGATCAACATGGCGCACGGCGAAATGCTGATGCTCGGCGCCTACTCGACGTACATCGTGCAGCTGATGCTCCAGCGCTACGCACCGCAGGCCATCGAGTTCTATCCGTTGATCGCTTTGCCAGTAGCGTTTTTTGTCACCGCCGCGATCGGCATGGCGCTGGAGCGAACCGTGATTCGCCACCTGTACGGCCGGCCGCTGGAAACCCTGCTCGCCACGTGGGGCATCAGCCTGATGCTGATTCAGCTTGTCCGTCTGTTGTTCGGCGCGCAGAACGTTGAAGTGGCCAACCCGGCCTGGCTGTCCGGCGGCATTCAGGTGTTGCCGAATCTGGTGCTGCCATACAACCGCATCGTGATCATCGCTTTCGCGCTGTTCGTAGTAGTGCTGACCTGGCTGCTGCTGAACAAAACCCGCCTGGGTCTGAACGTTCGCGCCGTCACTCAGAACCGCAACATGGCCGCCTGCTGTGGCGTGCCGACCGGGCGTGTCGACATGCTCGCCTTCGGTCTCGGCTCGGGCATCGCCGGCCTCGGTGGCGTGGCGCTGAGCCAGATCGGCAATGTCGGCCCGGACCTCGGCCAGAGCTACATCATCGATTCGTTCCTGGTGGTGGTGCTCGGTGGCGTCGGCCAGTTGGCCGGTAGCGTGCTGGCAGCCTTCGGGCTGGGCATCGCCAACAAGATTCTCGAACCGCAGATCGGTGCGGTGCTCGGCAAGATCCTCATCCTCGCGCTGATCATTCTGTTCATCCAGAAACGTCCGCAAGGCCTCTTCGCACTGAAAGGACGGGTGATCGACTGATGAACCAGCCTCTGATGCTTACAGCGACACAAAAGGCCGGGCCGAAAGTGACCGTTCTGGTCGGCGTGGTGATTCTGGCCTTGCTGGTTGCGCTACCGCTGCTTTCACTGTTGCCGCCGGACAATGCGCTGCACGTCTCTGCTTACACCCTGACACTGATCGGCAAAATCCTCTGCTACGCCATCGTTGCCCTGGCGCTGGATCTGGTCTGGGGCTACGCCGGGTTGCTGTCGCTGGGCCACGGTCTGTTCTTCGCCCTCGGCGGCTATGCGATGGGCATGTACCTGATGCGCCAGGCGGCTGGCGATGGCTTGCCGGCGTTCATGACCTTTTTGTCGTGGACCGAATTGCCGTGGTACTGGACTGGCACCAGCAGTTTCCTCTGGGCGATGTGCCTGGTGGTGCTGGCGCCGGGTTTGCTGGCGCTGGTGTTCGGTTTCTTTGCGTTCCGCTCGCGGATCAAGGGCGTGTACTTCTCGATCATGACCCAGGCACTGACCTTCGCCGGCATGCTCCTGTTTTTCCGCAATGAGACCGGGTTTGGCGGCAACAACGGCTTCACCAATTTCCGCACGATTCTGGGTTTTGGCATCACCGAACCGGGCACGCGCGCGGTGTTGTTTTTAGCCACTGTGTTGTTGCTGGTGGCGAGTCTGTTCATAGGCTGGCGATTAGCACAAAGCAAATTCGGGCGGGTGTTGACGGCGTTGCGTGATGCGGAAAACCGCTTGATGTTCTGCGGCTACGACCCGCGCGGTTTCAAGCTGTTCGTCTGGGTGTTGAGCGCGGTGCTGTGTGGCCTGGCCGGTGCGCTGTATGTGCCGCAGGTAGGCATCATCAACCCCAGCGAAATGTCGCCGACCAATTCGATCGAGGCTGCGGTCTGGGTTGCCCTTGGCGGTCGCGGAACGTTGATCGGGCCGCTGCTGGGCGCCGGGGTCGTCAACGGCATGAAGAGCTGGTTCACCGTGGCGTTCCCGGAATACTGGCTGTTCTTCCTCGGCGCACTGTTCATCATCGTGACGCTGTACCTGCCCAAAGGCGTGATCGGTCTGCTGAAGAAACGAGGTGAATCATGAGAGTCACGGCGAGCGCTGAATTCATGCTGGAGCCAGCCTTTTTCCCCGTCGAGCCGAACAAGGACGAAGGCACCAGCCGCGATTCGATCGGCCTCGGCCAGCGGGTCGGCCCGGGCCTCGATACCCGCCATGGCACGATCCTGACCCTGGAAGACATCAGCGTCAGTTTTGACGGCTTTCGCGCGCTGAACAATCTGAACCTGTACATCGGCGTCGGTGAGCTGCGCTGCATTATCGGCCCCAACGGCGCGGGTAAAACCACGCTGATGGACGTGATCACCGGCAAGACCCGCCCCAGCCATGGCAAGGCGTGGTTCGGCGAAACCCTCGACCTCACGCAGATGAGCGAAGTGCAGATTGCCCAGTCCGGCATCGGCCGCAAATTCCAGAAGCCCACGGTGTTCGAAGCGCTCAGCGTGTTCGAAAACCTTGAACTGGCGCAGAAGACCGACAAGTCAGTGTGGGCCAGTTTGCGTGCGCGCTTGAGCGGCGAGCAAAAGGATCGCATCAGCGAAGTGCTGGAGACGATTCGCCTGACCACCTCGGTCAATCGTCAGGCCGGGCTGCTTTCCCACGGGCAGAAGCAGTTTCTGGAAATCGGCATGTTGCTTATGCAGGACCCGCAATTGTTGTTGCTCGATGAACCGGTGGCGGGCATGACCGATGCCGAAACCGAGTTTACCGCCGAGCTGTTCAAGTCGCTGGCCGGCAAGCATTCGCTGATGGTGGTCGAGCATGACATGGGTTTTGTCGGCTCGATCGCCGACCACGTCACCGTGCTGCATCAGGGCAGTGTTCTGGCCGAAGGTTCGCTGGAACAGGTGCAGGAAAACGAGCGCGTGATTGAGGTTTATCTGGGGCGTTGAATCGGCCCGCTTCAAGTTCAGATCGTTCCCCCGCTCTGCGTGGGAATGCATCCCGTGACGCTCTGCGTCACATAACGGCGGACGCAGAGCGTCCATGGCGGCATTCCCACGCAGAGCGTGGGAACGATCAGTGGGAGACGTGAACATGCTGCAAGTCGACAAACTTCACCAATATTACGGCGGTAGCCACATCCTGCGAGGCCTGAGCTTTGACGTGAAGGTCGGCGAAGTCACCTGCCTGCTGGGCCGTAACGGCGTGGGCAAGACCACTTTGCTCAAATGCCTGATGGGCCTGCTGCCGGCCAGGGAAGGCGCGGTGAACTGGGAAGGCAAACCGATCACCGCGCTCAAGCCTCACCAGCGCGTACACGCTGGCATCGCCTATGTGCCGCAGGGTCGGGAGATCTTCGGGCGACTGACGGTGGAAGAGAATCTGCTGATGGGCCTGTCGCGATTTCCCGGCAGTGAAGCAAAGGAAGTTCCAGATTTCATCTACGAATTGTTCCCGGTGCTGTTACAAATGAAGCAACGGCGCGGTGGCGATTTGTCCGGTGGTCAGCAACAGCAGTTGGCAATTGGTCGCGCCCTGGCCAGCCGCCCGCGCCTGCTGATCCTCGACGAACCCACCGAAGGCATTCAACCGTCGGTGATCAAGGAGATCGGCGCGGTGATCAAACAGCTGGCCGCACGAGGCGACATGGCGATTCTGCTGGTGGAGCAGTTCTACGACTTCGCGGCAGAGCTGGCGGATCAATACCTGGTGATGTCCCGTGGCGAGATCGTCCAGCAGGGTCGCGGGAAAAACATGGAAGCCGAGGGCGTGCGCGGGCTCGTCACCATCTGACAGCACGATCTAATCTGTAGCCTCCAGACGATAATCAGAAGACATGAATTTACCCGTTCCCACTGCCCTGTTTACCCCGAGCTGGCACGCCGAGCTGGAATTGGCCTACGCGCGTTTCGGCGACAGTACGCGCCCGGTCATGCGTCGCCACCTCGGCCCGTTGCGGGTGCAAAAGCATCTGTACGCCGAAGGCCCCGAGGTCTGTCAGCACATCATCGTTCACCCGCCGGGCGGGATTGCCGGCGGTGATCGCCTGGACATCAGCGCCCGCGTCGAACACAACGCCTGGGCGCAGATCACCAGCCCCGGCGCCGCCAAGTGGTACCGCGCCGTCGGGCCTGCCTACCAGACCCTCGACCTGAAAGTGGCGCCCGGCGCGACGCTGGAGTGGCTGCCGCAGGAAACCATTGTCTACAGCGCCGCGCAGGCGGAACTCAAGACAACGATTGATCTGCAAGGCGATGCGCGGCTGTTCTACTGGGATGTGGTGGCGTTGGGTCGGCCGGCCAGCGGCGAGCGTTTCGACCTCGGGCATTTTCAGGCGCAGCTGGACATTCGTCGCGATGGCCGGTTGCTCTGGCACGAACGGCAGCGCATTGTCGGCGCTGACGGTTTGCTCGACTCACCGATCGGGCTGGATGGCCAACCGGTGTTTGCGACGATGCTGGTGACCGGTGAAATTGATGCCGAGTTGCTGGAACGCTGTCGTTCACTGGCCCATGAAGTGCGCGGGGATCTGACGCAATTGCCTGGGCTGCTGGTGGCCCGTTGTCTGGCTGGCGAAGCGCTGCTGGCTCGGGCCTGGCTGATCGATTTGTGGCGTTTGCTGCGGCCCGCCCTGCTCGGTCGAGAAGCCCTGTCACCCCGAATCTGGAATACCTGAAATGCATTTCCAACTGTGGGAGCGAGCCTGCTCGCGAAAGCGTCATGTCAGCCAACACATGCGCTGAATATGAAACCGTATTCGCGAGCAGGCTCGCTCCCACAGGGGATTTGCGCGATCAGACAATTTTTCAATCTGCCCTGATGGAACCGACAATGGACCTGACCCCACGCGAAAAAGACAAGCTACTGATTTTCACCGCCGGCCTCGTCGCCGAGCGGCGATTGGCGCGCGGCGTGAAACTCAATTACCCGGAAGCGATGGCCTACATTTCCGCCGCGCTGCTCGAAGGCGCCCGTGACGGGCGGACCGTGGCCGAGCTGATGCACTTCGGCACCACCTTGCTCAGTCGCGAGCAAGTGATGGAAGGCATCCCGGAAATGATCCCGGAGATCCAGGTCGAAGCGACGTTCCCCGACGGCACCAAACTGGTCACCGTCCACCAACCGATCGCCTGAGGCCGCCCATGACTTACAGCATCCGCGATGCGACTGACGCCGACCTCGCAGCGATTCGCGATATCTACAACGACGCCGTGCTCAACACCACGGCGATCTGGAACGAACAAGCCGTCGACCTCGGCAACCGCCAGGCGTGGTTCGCCGCACGTCAGCTACAGGCGTATCCGATCCTGGTGATTGTCGACAGTGCAGACGCGGTGCTCGGTTACGCCTCGTTCGGCGACTGGCGGCCCTTCGATGGTTTCCGCCACACCGTCGAGCATTCGGTGTATGTGCGCAGCGACCAACGCGGCAACGGCCTTGGCCCGCAACTGATGAGCGCGCTGATCGAGCGCGCCAGAGCCTGCGGCAAACACGTGATGGTCGCCGCCATCGAAAGCGGCAATGCGGCCTCGATTCGTCTGCACGAGCGCGCCGGTTTCGTCATCACCGGGCAGATGCCGCAGGTCGGCACAAAGTTTGGCCGCTGGCTCGACCTGACGTTCATGCAACTGACCCTCAACCCTGGCGCGCAACCGCCGGGCGCCCACAAGGAGTGACTCGATGAACGCCGCCCAGTTGCGCCGCGTCAACGCTGAAAGCTTTGCCCATTATCGTCAGGGCCTGATCGATCTGTTGCTCGATGCCGTCGGTTACGGTGCCAGCGTCGGTTTCAAGGCCGACCTTGATGCCGCACAGGCGCGCGCTTATTTCGACGAGGTGCAGGACAACGTCAACAAGGGCAGCGTGCTGCTTTGGGTGGTGGTCAAGGACGAGCAGGTGCTGGCTAGCGTGCAGTTGGGCCTGTGCCAGAAGCCCAACGGCCTTAACCGCGCCGAAGTGCAGAAACTGTTGGTGCGCGAACACGCCCGCAGGCGTGGCCTCGGCCAGCAATTGATGACTGCTCTGGAACTCGAAGCGCCCACCCAAAAACGCGGCCTGCTCTACCTCGACACCGAAGCCGGCTCGCCGGCGGAAGCTTTTTACCAGGCCTTGGGCTACACCCGCGCCGGCGAAATTCCCGATTACGCCTGCGATCCGAACGGCACCTATCGACCGACAGCCCTCTATTACAAAATCCTGCAAGGAGCCCAGCGATGATTCCTGGTGAGTATCAGATCCAGCCCGGTGACATCGAGCTCAACGTCGGTCGCCGCACCATCAGCATGAAAGTCGCCAACAGCGGCGACCGCCCGATCCAGGTCGGTTCGCACTATCACTTTTTCGAAACCAACGACGCGCTGGTTTTTGACCGCACGGCCAGTCGTGGCATGCGTTTGAACATCCCGGCCGGCACCGCGGTGCGTTTCGAGCCAGGGCAGAGCCGCGAAGTCGAGCTGGTGGACTACGCCGGGCATCGGCGGGTATTCGGCTTTGCCGGACGAATCATGGGTGATCTGTAAATAACAAGGTGCCCGCTCTGGCCCCTTCGCGAGCAGGCTCGCTCCCACATGAGAACGCGATCAAATGTGGGAGCGAGCCCGCTCGCGAAAGCGAGTAATGCGAGCGATTTCAGAACCAATTGAATCCCAAGGCAAGCACATGAAGATTTCCAGACAAGCCTACGCCGACATGTTCGGCCCCACCGTCGGCGACAAGGTGCGCCTGGCCGATACCGAGCTGTGGATCGAAGTCGAAAAAGACTTCACCACCTATGGCGAGGAAGTGAAGTTCGGTGGCGGTAAAGTCATCCGTGACGGTCAGGGCCAAAGCCAGTTGCTGGCGGCCGAAGTCGTCGACACGTTGATCACCAACGCGCTGATCATCGATCACTGGGGCATCGTCAAAGCGGACATCGGCCTGAAGGACGGGCGCATCGCCGCCATCGGCAAAGCGGGCAATCCAGACGTGCAGCCAAACGTGACCATCGCCATCGGTGCCGGTACCGAAGTGATCGCCGGCGAGGGCATGATTCTGACGGCCGGCGGCATCGACACGCACATCCACTTCATCTGCCCGCAGCAGATCGAAGAGGCGCTGATGAGCGGCGTCACCACCATGATCGGCGGCGGCACCGGCCCGGCCACCGGCACCAACGCCACGACCTGCACATCCGGCCCGTGGCACCTGGCGCGCATGCTCCAGGCGGCGGATGCCTTCCCGATGAACATCGGCCTCACCGGCAAGGGCAACGCCAGCCTGCCGGAGCCGCTGATCGAGCAGGTCAAGGCCGGGGCGATTGGCTTGAAGCTGCATGAGGACTGGGGCACCACCCCGGCGAGCA
Source organism: Pseudomonas khorasanensis (assembly GCF_014268505.2). Taxonomy (GTDB): domain Bacteria; phylum Pseudomonadota; class Gammaproteobacteria; order Pseudomonadales; family Pseudomonadaceae; genus Aquipseudomonas; species Aquipseudomonas khorasanensis. The sequence continues at coordinate 265,060 of NZ_JABWQP020000004.1, read as the reverse complement.
TCGACAATTGCCTGACCGTCGCCGATCAGTTCGACGTACAGGTGGCGATCCATACCGACACCCTTAACGAATCCGGGTTCGTCGAAACCACCCTCGGCGCGTTCAAGGGCCGCACCATCCACACCTATCACACCGAAGGTGCCGGTGGCGGTCATGCGCCGGACATCATCAAGGCTTGCGGCTTCCCCAACGTGCTGCCAAGTTCGACCAACCCGACCCGGCCGTTCACCCGTAACACCATCGACGAACACCTCGACATGTTGATGGTCTGCCACCATCTCGATCCGAGCATCGCCGAAGACGTCGCCTTCGCTGAAAGCCGCATCCGCCGCGAGACGATTGCCGCCGAAGACATCCTTCATGACCTGGGCGCTTTTTCAATGATCAGCTCCGATAGCCAGGCCATGGGCCGTGTCGGCGAAGTGATCACGCGCACCTGGCAGACCGCCGACAAAATGAAAAAACAGCGCGGCCCGCTGCCTCAGGATGGCGAAGGCAACGACAACTTCCGCGCCAAGCGCTACATCGCCAAGTACACGATCAACCCGGCGATCACCCATGGCATCAGCCATGAAGTGGGCTCGGTAGAGGTGGGCAAATGGGCGGATCTGGTTTTGTGGCGCCCGGCGTTTTTCGGCGTGAAACCGACGCTGATCCTCAAGGGCGGCGCGATCGCAGCCAGTCTGATGGGCGACGCCAACGCCTCGATTCCAACGCCGCAACCCGTGCACTATCGGCCGATGTTCGCCAGCTACGGCGGCTCGTTGCATGCCACCAGCCTGACGTTTATCAGTCAGGCGGCGCAGGAGGCCGGATTGCCCGAAGCGTTGGGGCTGAAGAAAAAGATTGCGGTGGTGAAAGGCTGCCGTGACGTGCAGAAAACCGACCTGATTCACAACGACTATCTGCCGAGCATCGACGTCGATCCGCAGACCTATCAGGTCAAGGCCGATGGCGTGTTGTTGTGGTGTGAACCGGCAGAAACACTGCCGATGGCGCAGCGGTATTTTTTGTTCTGAAAACCGCCACGGGCTGAATACGGATGCGCGGGTCCGTATTCAGCAGCAGTCATCGTTTGATCAAGGAAAAGCCCACGACACCTGCTGTTCGCTGTAGTTGTAATCCAGACGCAGCTCGGTTCCCGCAGCAATGTCCCGGGTGGCGAACACGGCGTTGAGAATAAAGTCCTTGGTCACCAGGTGTTTGCCTATCCATTGTTGCGCCTCGACATCGAACGGAACGAGTTCGATGTTGTACCCCTCCTTCGCCTGACGGACTGGTTTTCCCGTCGCGTCATATTCAAAGTTGGAATTGATCCGCGACATGATGGTGTCACCCAGTATCGCCAGCGGATCGGGGATAAACTCTCCGGGGCCATACTGCAAACGCACCCCTGCCAGCATGGCGAAGGTCTGCTCGTGAGGCTGGACAAAGCGTGTCGGCGTTATGGCGCCACCGTAAACACCCAGCGCCTCGCCTTTGGCAATACGCCGGTTGGCTACCACCATGGACTGACCGATCAATGCCCGCTCCCCGGGGACTTTGACATCGGCTTCGGTGAACACTCGCCACTGCAGCTTTTCCTCATACAGCCGCGCAACATCCTCGTACCCTTCAAACTTGATGTAGGGTTTGATTTGCTCGGAGGTGTAGACGTCGCCGTTCTCGAAACGCATTCTGGTTTGCAGTTTTCTGATGCGAATCGGCCTGCCAGCGGTGTCTCTGAGTGGGTACTTGCCATTGTTGGCGCGGTTGTAAGTGCCCAATTGATTGGCCAGGAACGAATAGCGCGCTTCGCTACGCATCGCGCTCAGTTCTTCTGCCGTGTAGGGTTTGATCGGCATTGATTCGGAGGCCAGATAAAACGTCTCGTCTGCGCCATCATCGAGCAGCTCTTCAAGTGCTGACCCGAATTCATCATCACTCTGCCGGCTCACCCTGCGGCTTTTTCGTGGCATGAGTGCGGAACCGTCCGCAGACGCGGTGAAATCCTGTAGCGGATACCAGTGATTGTTCAGCGGATCGAACGCTAGTGCGGGGCCGGACGCTCGCGCCTCGCTGGCCAGTCTGGTCCGGTGCAGACCCGTTTCGGCATCGACACCGATCAGCACGGTGCCGCCATCCTGCAGGTCGACGTAATGACGTCCCTTGAATGCGCGAAATCCCTGAGCATCGGCGCCTGGTAACGCGACCGTCGACGGAATCAGGTAGCGCTGCAGCGATGTCGCTTCAGCCGTCGATATCCGAGTTGAGATGGAGGGCGATTGATGAACCTGTACGTTGCGTGTAGCGGCGGCTCCTTCGCTTGCCACCACGCCACTGCCGGATTGTCTCGCCTGTGCCGCGGTTTCGGTAATGACCGAATCGGGCGTGAGACGCAGCGTTTCGGCACCCTGCGGAGTTGAATCAACTGGCGTGCGAGAGGGGGGACGTACATCGACTGTGCCGGGCTTGGGCGGCGGTCTGACTGGCATGAAAAGGCTTCCTTGCTAAGTTTGCAAAGCGCCGGCCGACGTGGCTGACGCTTTGACAGCCGGCATCCATTGCCGACCTGTGGCCCGGAAAACTATCAGACTGTGCTCGTGCTTAACACTGGTGGAAACAGCTGCAAACACAAACCCTGTGTGAGCGAAACGGCTAATGAACTGTCCCGCTCAGACAGCCTACTCAACCACCAACCGCCCCAACCGCTGGCGCAACATACGGTTTTCGGCGCGCAGCTCGCGGACCTCCTCCAGCAAATCCAGCGCCAGCGCCACGCCCTCCCACTCCAGCTCCAGATCGCGCCGCAGCTTGGCGGCGCGTCTGGCCAGGGTCAGTTCGTAATCGGTGAAACGCCAGTCACGGGGCTGCTCGCCCTGAGGTTCGAGGATGCCGTGCTCGACGATTTCGATCACGTAGACGTCCGATAAATCGGCCGCCTCACAGAATTCTGCCAGGTCCAGTTGAACGCTCAGGGGGCTGCTCATGACGGGCTACTCCGTGGTCAGGTTCAGAAGTTCTCTCGCGGGTTGAAGGCGGCTTTCTTCGCCAGTTCCTGCCACAGCGCCTTGACCTCATCGTCCGACGCTTTAGGCATCACGGCTTTGAGCTGCACGAACAGATAACCGCGCTCGCCGGCCTTGTTCAGCAAACCGTGCCCCTTGGCGCGCATGCGCTGGCCGTTCTGGCTGCCGGCCGGAACCTTCAGGTTGATCTTGCCGGTGAGGGTCGGCACGGCCACTTCGGTGCCCAGCGCCAACTCCCAAGGGGCCAGCGGCAAAGTGATGATCAGGTTTTCGCCTTCAACATCGAATTTGGGGTGCGGCGCAAAACGAATGGTCAGGTACAGATCGCCATTCGCTCCGCCACCGACGCCCGGTGCGCCCTGGCCTTTGAGACGAATGCGCTCGCCATCGGCCACGCCCGCCGGGATCTTCACGTTCAGGCTTTTGCTGGTATTGCTGACGTGCTGGCCGTGAGCGTTGTATTGCGGCACCTGAAAGGTGACTTTTTTCGATTCGTTCGACAGCGTTTCTTCAAGGAAGACCGGCAGTTCCATTTCCACGTCTTGCCCTCTTCGCCCGCGTGATTGCCGGCCGTCAGCGCCACCGAAACCGGGGCCGCGATTACCGAAGATCGAACTGAAAAAGTCCGAGAAGTCGCCTGTGTCGCCACCGCCGCCACCAAAGCCGCCACGGCTCTGCCAGCCCGGTGGCCCCTGGAACGGCTGGCCGTGCTGGCCGTAACGGCGCAGCTCGTCGTATTCGGCGCGCTTGTCGGCGCTTTTCAGCGCTTCATAAGCTTCCGAGGCGTCCTTGAATTTGGCCTCGGCGTCTTTTTCCTTGCTGACATCGGGGTGGTATTTGCGCGCCAGCTTGCGATAGGCCGCCTTGATCGCCTTGTCGTCTGCTGTCGGCTCCACGCCGAGTATCTTGTAATAGTCTTTGAAGTCCATTGAAGGAATCACCATCCGTTATCGATTTCGCGCCGATGCCAGCGTGCGCCAATTCGCGCGTGCCGGGTTGACCGATCTCAAGGTTGTGACCGGGTGGCGCCGCAGAAGTTTATCGGCAGTGGACGGCGGTTCTTGCAACCGCCGGTGTGTCTGCCGGCCCATGCCAGCAAGTTTGGGGCAAAGTCGCCACTTTCAAGCCAGTCCGCCGTGAAATAGCAGATGACCGGCCTTCGAATCTGCCGCGCGCTGACATACACTGCGCGGCCGTTTTTTGACCGGAACCGAAAGACATGAAAGACGCCTCTCCAGCCCGTGCCTGCGGCATCGACTTCGGCACGTCCAACTCCACCGTCGGCTGGCTGCGCCCCGGCATGGATACCATGATCGCGCTGGAAGACGACAAGATCACCCTGCCGTCGGTGGTCTTCTTCAACATCGAGGAGCGCCGCCCGGTGTACGGCCGCCTCGCGCTGCACGAGTACCTCGAAGGCTACGAAGGCCGCCTGATGCGTTCGCTCAAGAGCCTGCTCGGTTCCAAGCTGATCAAGCACGACACCAGCGTTCTCGGTACGGCGATGCCGTTCAAGGACTTGCTCGGGCTGTTCATCGGCCAGCTCAAGAGCCGCGCCGAAGCCACCGCCGGTCGGGAATTCGAAGAAGTCGTGTTGGGCCGTCCGGTTTTTTTTGTCGATGACGATCCGCTGGCGGACCAGGAGGCCGAAGACACGTTGGTCGAGGTAGCACGCAAAATCGGCTTCAAGGAAGTGTCTTTCCAGTACGAGCCGATTGCAGCGGCGTTCGACTACGAGTCGACCATCGAAAAAGAAGAGCTGGTGCTGATCGTCGACATCGGCGGCGGTACATCGGACTTTTCCCTGGTACGCCTGTCGCCCGAGCGTCGCGCTGTGGATAACCGCCATGACGACATCCTCGCCACCGGCGGCGTGCACATCGGCGGGACCGATTTCGATAAACAGTTGAGCCTGCAAGGCGTGATGCCGCTGTTCGGCTACGGCAGCCGAATGAAAAGCGGCGCGTACATGCCGACCAGTCACCACATGAACCTGGCGACCTGGCACACGATCAACTCGGTGTACTCGCAGAAAACCACGCTGGCGCTGGGCAGCATGCGCTACGACATCGAAGACACCGGCGGCATCGATCGCCTGTTCAAGCTGATCGAACAGCGCGCCGGGCACTGGCTGGCGATGGAAGTCGAAGAAACCAAGATCCACCTGACCCACACCGACAGCCGCCACGTGCCGCTGGACCGCATCGAGGCCGGGCTGAGCGTCGAGCTCACGCGCGTATTGTTCGAATCAGCGATCGATGCGCTGCTGACGCGGGTGCGCGGCAGTGTCACGCAGTTGCTGAACGACGCCGGTGTTGCAGTCGATCAAGTCGACACGGTGTTCTTCACCGGCGGTTCGAGCGGCATCCCGGCGCTGCGCAACAGCGTTTCGGCGATGCTGCCGAATGCACGGCATGTTGAAGGGAACATCTTCGGCAGTATTGGTAGCGGCCTGGCGATTGAGGCCATGAAACGCTATGGCGTTTAGGGGCAGCTGCAAGCTAGAGCAAAAGCAAGAGCCACTGCAGCTCTCGCTTCTGCTTTTTACTTGCAGCTCGAAGCTGCTTTCGATGATCGTTCCCACGCTCCGCGTGGGAATGCCGCCATGGACGCTCCGCGTCCCCTGTCGAGGCTGTGACGCGGAGCGTCACGGAATGCATTCCCACGCAGAGCGTGGGAACGATCGGGACTACACCATCCCGCCCAGCTTCAATTCGCTCTTCAGGTACGCGTAATAAATCGGCCCCGCCACCACCCCCGGCAGGCCGAACGCGGCTTCGAACACCAGCATCGCCAGCAGCAACTCCCAGGACTTGGCACTGATCTGCCCGCCGACAATCCGCGCGTTGAGGAAATACTCGAGCTTGTGGATAACGATCAGGTAGCCCAGTGCAGCGATCGCCACCCAGATCGACAGCGACAAGCCGACGATGGTGATCAGTGTATTCGACATCAGGTTGCCAATCACCGGCAGCAGGCCGAGCAGGAAGGTCAGCACGATCAGGGTTTTGGTCAGCGGCAGCTTGATGCCAAACATCGGCAGGATCACCGCCAGGAAAATCCCGGTGAAGAGGGTGTTGAGCAGGGAAATCTTGATTTGCGCGAAGACGATATTGCGAAACGCCTGCACCAGCAGGTGCAGGCGATCGAACAGGGCGGCAGCCAGTGGCTTGCGCTTGGTGACGTCGGGGATGCGCTGCAGGGCGATGATCGCGCCGAGCACCATGCCGATCAGCAAGGTGACGAACATGTGCGCGGCATCCTTGCCGACCAGTTGCAGGTCGGACAAGTGCTTGCTCATCCACTGACCGATGGCTACCCGAAATTCGGCGGCGCTGGCGGGCAGATAGGCATCGATGAACGGCGGCAATTGCCCGCGCGCGCGGTCGACCACCCCCATGAATTTATCGAGCGAGGCGCCAGGGTTTTCCGCTTCATGCAACAGGAAACTGATGGCCCCGGCAAATATTAACGCCAGCACGCTCACCACCAGCGTGCCGAGCAATGCCACCGCCAGCCAGCGGGCGCGCCGACCTTCGATCAGCCGCTGCAGTTGCGGGGTCAGCATGTTGACCAGCTCGAACACCAGCAACCCGGCCAGCAGGCTCGGCAACAAGCGCAGCGGCAGCACCAGCAGCAAACCGCCGAAGATGATGATGCAACTGACCCAGAACACAACATGACGCTCAGAAAACGTTGGCATACAGCCTCAAAACGAACGGCGTAAAAGGATGGGCAGTCTGCCAGCGATCCGGGGTTAGCACTAGGGATATGCGGGGCTTGAGATTGACGGTGCGCCCACGGGCGCTACCGCGAGCAGGCTCGCTCCCACAGGGGAGACGCATTCCAATGTGGGAGCGAGCCTGCTCGCGAAGAGGCCGGCACGCTCACAACAAGATTTTGGACGATTATTTCTTCTTCAGGCACTCGCTCATGAACGCCTTGCGCGCGTCCCCGGTCAGCGCCTGGGTTTTCGCATCGGCGTTGCAGGTGGTCATTTTCTGCTGCTGCGGTGTCAGGACTTTGCCGTCATTGGCCGCCGGTGTCGCTTTCAGGCACGTACTCATAAAGGCTTTGCGCTCGTCGCCCTTCAGGCTCTTGGCGGTCGCATCGGCATTGCAGGTGGTCATCTTGTTCTGTTGCGCCGTGGCGGCGAAACCCTGGGAACACAAAAGCAGGCCCATCATCAACAACGGCACACGCAGCATCTTCATGGCGTTTTCTCCTTGTTGCCGCACCGATGGATGCGGCCTCTGTCGCAGTGTAGCCAAATCCTGTTACACCTTCCTGCCCTCCAGGTGAACGCCGAGCCGCTGCTGTAGCCGAGATCGAAGTCGATTTCCTGCGCGGAGCGTGAACAAGGGATAATCACGCTTCATCTACGTACTGGTTTTAACTCATGCAATACGCGTTTCCTCTGCTGGCGATTTTCATCTGGGCCGGCAACACCGTGATCAACAAACTGGCGGTCGGTGCGATTTTTCCGGCCGAGATCGGTTTCTACCGTTGGTTGCTGGCAGGTCTGCTGTTCACGCCATTCATGCTCAGTAAAGTCATCGCGCACTGGCCGCAGATACGTCCGAACCTGGGGCGGATATTCATTCTCGGCGTCCTTGGCATGGCGGTGTATCAAAGCCTCGCCTACTTCGCCGCGACGCTTACCACAGCAACCAACATGGGCATCATTCTGTCGCTGATGCCATTGATGTCGCTGGCCATGGCGATCATCAGCCTCGGCCAGCGCCTGACTGCCGGCGCGCTGGTCGGCGCCGTGTTGTCGTTCACCGGTGTGCTGGTGGTGGTGTCGTCCGGCAGCCTCGGTGCGCTGCTGCAACACGGGGTCAACCTGGGTGACGCGATGATGCTGATCGCGACGCTGGCCTATGCGGTTTACAGCACCCTGCTGAAAAAGTGGCAACTGCGTCTGCCGCCGCTGGTGTTGTTGTATTTGCAGGTGCTGGTGGCGATTGTGGTGTTGTTTCCGCTGTACGCTGTTTCGCCGAAAACCGGTCTGAACCTGCAGAACATTCCGTTGGTGCTTTACGCGTGCCTGCTCGCCTCGATGGTCGCGCCGCTGGCATGGATGAAGGCTGTGCAGCGGCTGGGGCCGAGCCGCACGACGTTGTTCTTCAATTTGCTGCCGTTGATTACGGCATTGATTGCGGCGGTGGTGCTTAAAGAACAACTGGCGATGTATCACCTGATCGGTGGTTTGCTGACCTTGGGCGGGGTGGTTTTGTCTGAGCGCTGGACCACGGTGTTGGGCCGCAAAATCAGTATCGTCTGACTCATCCTTGTGGCGAGGGAGCTTGCTCCCGCTGGGACGCGAAGCGCCCCCTTTTTTCGAAAGCCAGGGCCTGCTGCGCAGTCCAGCGGGAGCAAGCTCCCTCGCCACAAAAGCAGATCAAAGCCCGGCCGCCGCCAGCCGCGCCGCATGCTCGACAAACAACCGCACCGGATCAGCTCCCTTGCCGACCAGCCCCAGCGACTGGTTGACGATGTCGAAATGATCGAGCGGATAGTCATCGCCAATCACTGTCCCCAAATGCGAGCTGTAACGGCCGACCATACCGTCGCACTGCCCGCGCTCGCGAACGAAGGTTCTCGCGAACAACCGACAACTGCGATTCGTCCCGTCAAACAGATTGCCTCCACGATCAGTCTTGCCCGGCTGCAGCGTCCCCGACCACGAGTAATAGCGCACGCCGTTGACCTCTTCCGGCCCCTGCCCGCCCCAGGTGTCGGGCAGGCCCTGTGGATAACGCTGGTTGAACAGCGCCACACCCGCCGTGGTCAGCGATTGATGGGAGGCGTGGATATCCACCGGCAGTTTCGGGCCGTGATAACCGGTGTCCATTAGCGCCATCAGCCAACCCACCAAACGCAGCAGTGCTTCAAGCAGGCGCCCCTTGGCACTGGCGGCGGGATAATGCTTTTCAAGATGATCGGCAAGCTCGGAACCGTGATTGGGGCCGGCCACCGACGTCACCGAGGCGATAAGATCCGGGCGCTTCGCCGCCGCATAACGCGCCGTCAGCGCTCCCTGGCTGTGGCCGAGCACATTGACCCTTGTCGCGCCCGTCTCACGCAGGATCTCATCGATCCGCGCCAACAACTGCTCGCCGCGTACCTCGGTGGAATTGAGCGGCGAGACCTGCACCGCGATCACCGTCGCACCACTGCGGCGCAGCGCCTTGATTACGCCGAACCAATACGGATACAGCAGCAACCGGACAAACCCAAGCATGCCCGGCACCAGCACCAGCGGATAACGTGTCGACATGGGCTACATCCTTGTGGTCGGTGAGGGAATGCCTGACGTGCAAGACGCCCGCCAAGCATCCGCCCTGACGATGACAAATCAAAGAGCCGATTGGCGCAGCCCCACCCCCCCGCCACAATCAGCCCCACCGAAACCAGTTTGACCAGCGTCAGGCTCTCGCCCAGCAATGCAAAACCAAGAAACACCGTACCCAGCGAACGGATCGGCTCAAAACACCCGGGCCAGTTCAAGCAGGTGCTGCTCGGCTTCTGCCACCGACACCGCAAAGGTGCGCTCGGCGGATTCCTCGCCCTCGGCCGCAACCACCGCAACGTCGTTGATGCCGACAAAACCCAGCGCGGTGCGCAGCCATGGATCGGCGTGGTTCAGCGCTTGCAACTCACCGCCCGGCCCGAAGCCGAAACCGCCGCGACTGGTGACGATCAGCGCTTTCTTGCCCTGCAACAAGGGGGTGTATTGCGCAACGCCGTTGTCCAGCGTGTGATCGAAGGTCAGCCCCAGCCGCACGATCTGATCGACCCAGGCCTTGAGGCCGCTGGGCACGCTGAAGTTGTACATCGGCGTGGAAATCAGCAGCCGATCGTGATTGAACAACTCGTCGACCAGTTGATCGCTGAAGGCCAGGTCCGCCTGCATCGGCAGCGGTCGCGCTGCGGGCTCTGGATAAAACGCCGCCGCCACGAATGCCTCGTTGACCGCAGGAATCAGCGCCCGCCCCACTTCGCGGCGAGTCACCTGAGCCTCTGGATGAAGCCCCTGCCAGGTTTTCAAAAACCCTTCCGCCAGCCGCCGCGAAGTCGACCTGTCGCCACGCGGGCTACCGTGCACCACAAGAATTTTGCTCATCTGTAAATCTCCCGACTAGAATCAAAACCACCTGAGGCCTTCAGCATGGAGCTCGCAACTGGCTGTCCTCAAACGATAAAAAATCATTCGGGATGAATTGATTTCATCCATGGAGAATTTCAATGTTCGCCTCGCTGCCGCTGACCGCCCTGCGTGCGTTTGAATCCGCTTCACGCTTGCTGAGTTTCAAGGCAGCTGCTGAAGAACTGGCGGTGACGCCTACGGCGATTTCGCATCAGATCCGTTCGCTGGAAGACTGGCTCGGCGTTGCCTTGTTTGAACGCCTGCCGCGCCAGGTGCGCCTGACCGAGGGCGGCGAGCGTTTGTTTCGCAGCGTGCATGGCGCGTTGCTAGAAGTCGCGCAAAGCGTCGACACCCTGCGTCCTCAGCGCAACGCAACTACGCTGACGATCTCGACCACAGCAGCGTTCGCCGCGCTGTGGCTGGTGCCGCGCCTGGGGCGGTTTTATGCACGCCACCCAAGTATCAACGTACGCCTCGATACGCACTGCGAAGTCATCGATCTGCATCAGGACGCCAGCGTCGATCTGGTGCTGCGCTACAGCCTCGACGACTACCCGAACCTGTATGGGCTATGCCTGTTCGACGAATCCTTCGGGGTTTACGGCTCGCCCGAGCAGGTGGCGCTGGCCGCCCGGCGCGTGCCGACACTGATCAGTGTGCGCTGGCACAATTCCAAGCTGTACGCCCACGGCTGGGAGGCGTGGTGCACCAAGGCCGGCGAAGGCTGGCTCGATCAGCAACCGGTCAGTCGCGAATACGACGAAGAGCATTACGCGTTGCAAGCCGCCATCGCCGGCCAGGGACTGGTGCTGGCGAGCAATATTCTGGTGTCGCAAAGCGTCGCCAGCGGCGTGCTGGTGCCCTACAAGAGCGAGGTACAGGTCGACGGCGCCGGTTACAGCGCGCTCTGCGTTCCCGGGCGCGAGCGGCATCCGCCGGTGCGTGCGTTTTTTCAGTGGTTGCAGGACGAAGCGCTGTTGTCCGGGCTGACACCGCGGTCGCAACCTTCGGCGGCATGTGCAGCAAATCCGGGGTAAGACGATAAAACTTTTCGCTGCGCGCGTGACTCACACCCTGGGTAGCGACCGCGTCTGTAGAACGTGGCGCCTATCGGATTAGCCTCCAGGAGAATGAAATGAGTGACCTGCATTTGTCTGATGTTCAAACCCTGCGCGATCGCGCGCGGCAACACGTGGAAAACGGCGCGGTGACCGAGAGCTACAGCGCCAACCGCGAAGAAGTGCTGCGTTTGCTCAATGAGTCGCTGGCCACCGAACTGGTGTGCACCTTGCGCTACAAGCGCCACTACTTCATGGCCAACGGCCTGAAAGCCAACGTCGCTGCCAATGAATTCCTCGAGCACGCCAATCAGGAAGCCGAGCACGCCGATCGCCTGGCCGAACGCATCGTGCAACTGGGCGGTGAGCCTGAGTTCAACCCTGACCTGCTGAGTGCGCTGTCCCACGCGCAATACGTGGCCGGCAACACCCTCAAGGAAATGGTTTACGAAGACCTCGTGGCCGAGCGAATCGCCATCGACAGCTACCGCGAAATCATCCAGTACATCGGTGACAAGGACCCGACCACGCGACGCATCTTTGAAGACATCCTCGCGCAGGAAGAAGAGCACGCCGATGACATGGCGGACATCCTGAAAGACCTGTAATCCTGTTGAACCGATTTCGCGAGCAGGCTCGCTCCCACACCGGAACGTATTTTAATTGAAGAAATGCGTTCGAATGTGGGAGCGAGCCTGCTCGCGAAGAAGCCCACAGACGCCCCATTACTTGCTGGGTTTGACGGTCACCGGCGCCTTGCCCTGCTTCATTTGCTCCAGCAACGGTGCACACTGATTCGGCTCGCCGCCACTCGGCGCCACCAGTGCCAGCAACCCTGCCGCTGGCGCAGCAATGACTCCCAGCGCCACCATCCCGGCCCCGCGCAAAAGTAGCGGTACAGCCTTGACGCCCGCATTCGGCTTGATGAATTTTCCTCGCACATACAGCGGCGAACGCAGCGAAATCAAGCGCCAGCCTTTGGATTCCGGGGTTATCGTCAGGTCCAGTTGCTCGGTGGCCATGTTCGCCGTGCCATCGATGTAGATGATTGCGTTCTCGGTATCGAACACAAACAGCCGCGTGGTCGCCAGGCCCGTCTTGATATCGAAGTCCGCCGCCGCGCAGTTGATCTTCACTTCCTTGTCGCCAAAGATCCGTCCGACCACATAGTTGCCGACATTGAGCCCGGCCAGTTCCATCAGCTCACGGCTGATCGCGCCGTCGTTGATCAACATTTTCAGACTGCCATTGGCACCACCCAGCAACTTGGCCACCGAGTTGCCGCGCCCGGTGATATCGGCGTCACCGTTGAGCTCGCCGAAACTGGTTTTCATCGGCTCGAACGTCGGGAACAACTCCTTGAGCTTGAACTTGCGGGCCGTCAGTCGGGCCCGGCCTTCCAATGGCTCGGTGCGACCATTGAGGCGGATCCGCGCGTCCAGCGTGCCGCCGGCCACGCCGAAGCGCAGCGGCTCCAGGCTGAGCTCGCCATCGTTGAGCTTCAGGTGGGTATAAAGGTCGTTGAACGGCAGCTTCTCGCTGTGGACGATGCGCTTGCCGGTGAACTCGACGTCGGCATCCATGGCGCGCCAGCGATCGGTTTTGAACTCCTCGACTGGCAGCACTTTATCGGCCGGCTGCTTGCTCGCGCCGCCACGAGCTTTTTGCTCGGCGTTGGAATCGGCGCCAATCAGCGGCGCGAGGTCGTCGAACAGCAGTTGATTGGAGAGCAACGCGCCGCTGAGTTTCGGCCGTGGCTGGCTGGCGACGTAAGTCAGGTCGCCATGAATGTCGCTGTCGCCGATCTTGCCGTTGAATTTTTCGTAGCTGAATTTCGCGCCACCTTCATCGTGCAGTTTGGCAATCAGGCGACCATCGGTGGAATACGGCGGCGTGTCCGGCAGCGTCACGCCGGTCAATGGATAAAGATTGCCGAGGCTGTCGCCGGCCAGCTTCAGACGCAAGTCGAGCGCGCCGAGATTGAGCGGGTCGGTCAGGGTGCCGGCCAGTTCGATGCGCGTGTCACCAATTTTCGCCTGAGCCTGTAACGGGAAAGGCTTGCTCGCGTCCTGCAGAGCCAGCAATCCGCCGATCTTGCCTTGCCCGGTTAGATTCTGCGCGTTGTACTGGCCTTTGACCTTGAGCGCAAAGGCGTAGTCCTGCGGTGCGCCGCCCTTGTCCTGAGCGTTTTTCGCGGCTTTGTCGCCGACGATCTCGCTGAACGGAATCGGCTTGCCGAGCGGATCGATCAACACATCAAGGTTGGTCCTGAGCGTTTGATCGTCAAGCGTGACGTGGCCCTTGTCGAAGCCGATCGCGCCGATGTCGACTACCCAGCTCGACGGTTCGGCGTTCGGATCCTTGGGATCGAACTGGAACGTCCAGTTGGCGCGGCCATCGGCCAGCCGTTGCAGTTCGGCATTGGGTTCGGTCAAGTCGATGCGCGGGATGACCACGCGCTGCGCCAGCAGAGCCAGCGGTGAAATGCGCAGTTCGACCCGTTTGAGGGTGACCATGTGCGGCTGCTTCGACCAGGCCGGGTTGCCCAGGCTCAAATCCTCGGCCACCACGTGCGGCCACGGCACCCAGGCACGCCAACCGCCCTCCTCCAACTCGCGCTGCCAGACCACCGCGAGGTTGCCGTTAATGGCAAACGGTCGGTGCAGCTCCTCAGAGACTTTGGCGTTGAGCGTTGGTTTGATCCGGTTCCAGTCGAAAAACACGATGATCAGAATCAGGGCTGCCAGCAGCAGCGCAAGGATGGCGAAGGTCCAGCTGAAGATTTTTCCAGTGCGCGTCATGCACAAAGCTCCTGATCACGACCGCACGCCGACATCCCGACGCACAGCTAAAACGACAAACCGAAACGGCCGCCACGCAGTCTGTGACTGGCGAAAGGCCCGCAGGTTTTATGGCAAGGCAGTTTAAGCCAAAAAAACGCGGCGAATCTGACTGTTCGGTCGAGCAGTGTTACCGCGTCGCGCACTTTTGCGAGGCGCAAGTGAGTCGAAAATACCCACGCCGGTGCAAAACCGGCGCCCGCAAAGGCCCGAGCTAGAGCCTCTGCGCCGAACAATCAATTCTGTTGATTATTACCATTGCGTTTATGAACTTTTATATCGACTTATCGAGAGTAGCATTGCCTTCGTACCCACTTTATCGCCCTCCCAAGGAGCCACTATCATGAAACGCCAATTACTGCTCAGCGTTACCCTGTCGATGCTAGCCAGCACTGCTTTCGCCCTGCCCGCTGCCGATCAGGCCACTCCACAAGTGAAATCCAGCCACTCGGTATTCAGCCAGGCTGTTGCCGCCGATGGTTCCGACCGCACTCCACAGGGTCAGACCCTGGCTGAAAACGGTCGCAATCGTCTGGAAGAAAAAGGTCTGGTGCAAGACGGCTCGGATCGCACCCCACAGGGCCAGGCCCTGGCTGAGAACGGTCGCAATCGCCTCGAAGAGAAAGGCCTGGTTCAAGACGGTTCCGACCGCACCCCACAAGGCCAGACCCTCGCAGCCGACGGTTCCGACCGCACTCCACAAGGCCAGACCCTCGCGTCCGATGGTTCCGATCGCACGCCACAAGGTCAAACCCTGGCTGATGACGGCTTCGATAAAACCCCACTGGGTCAAGCAATCGCCGAAGGCGGTGGTGACCGTGTGATCGAACGCAACAGCAAATTGAGCTGAGCCCATGACGGCCTGGCAAAAAAGCCCAATCACCGGATTGGGCTTTTGATTTTTCTGCGCTGATAAACCCTCGCTTTACGCCTGCCCGTTCGACGCCGACAAAGCCGATTTGCTAGAGTGCGGCGCTTGTCCTGCCGAAGAACACACTCTGCGATGCTGCCCCGCGCCGAACAGAAACAACAGACCCGCAACGCCCTGATGGACGCTGCCCGCCACTTGATGGAAAGCGGCCGAGGATTCGGCAGCCTGAGCCTGCGTGAAGTGAGCAAAACCGCCGGCATCGTGCCCACCGGTTTTTACCGTCATTTCGCCGATATGGATGAACTGGGCCTGGTCCTGGTCAGCGAAGTCGGCCAGACCTTCCGCGAGACCATTCGCCTGGTGCGCCA
Source organism: Pseudomonas khorasanensis (assembly GCF_014268505.2). Classification (GTDB taxonomy): domain Bacteria; phylum Pseudomonadota; class Gammaproteobacteria; order Pseudomonadales; family Pseudomonadaceae; genus Aquipseudomonas; species Aquipseudomonas khorasanensis. Next base: position 249,762 of record NZ_JABWQP020000004.1, on the reverse strand, counting down.
CAACGAATTCGTCATGGGCGGCATCATCGATGCGTCGGTGCGGATCTTTCTCGACGTGGTCAACGCCAACCGCTCGCAATTCCTGTTTCTGGCCCGTGAGCAGTACGGCGGCTCGCTGCCGGTACGACAGGCGATCGGTCGCTTGCGCGAGAACATCAGCGCCGACCTGGCGGCGGATCTGGCGTTGATGCCCAAGCTGCAGCATCTGGACATTTCAGGCTTGAGCGTCATGGCCGACCTGATCGTCAAATCGGTGTTCGCCACCCTTCCCGACATCATCGACCCGCCGGCCGAAGCGCTACCCGAGCACCTGACGCCACAAGCAAAAATTACCCAGCAACTGCGCTTCATCTTTATTGGCCTGAAGCACTGGCAGGGGCTGGGCAGTACCGAATAACCATCCTTTATTCAGCCCTGACCTAATTCCCCTGTGGGAGCGAGCTTGCTCGCGAAGGCGTCGTCTCATCCAGCATCTATATCGATGACCCACCGCATTCGCGAGCAAGCTCGCTCCCACATAAGGTTCGTGGCGACAGCCTCGCTTTGGTGCATGACAAATTCTTCATGCACCAAAACCTTCCAGAATCCCCGCACCTGTTTAAAGATCAACCCGGTGCCGACAGCTATTTCCTACAGATCGTCCGATTGGCGCGGCCCTTGCTCTAGCCTGAACATTGTCCATTGCTGGAAGCTTTCCGATGCTGGTGATTCATCGCAGAATCGACCCTCAACCCGTCTGGGCCGCCGAGTTGCACCTGACCTTTGAAGCACGCAGTAAAAGCCGTTTGCGCTGTTTCAGTGCCGAGGGCGAAGACGTCGGGTTGTTTTTGGAGCGCGGTCAGCCACCGCTGTATGACGGCGAATGCCTGCAGGCCGAAGACGGCCGTGTGGTTCGCGTCTGCGCCCGCCCTGAACAATTGCTGCACGTCACCTGCGCCAACACTTTTGAGCTGACTCGCGCGGCGTATCACCTCGGCAATCGCCACGTCGCCCTGCAAGTCGGCGATGGCTGGCTGCGCTTGCTCGACGATTACGTGCTCAAGGCGATGCTCGAACAGCTTGGCGCACAAGTCGAGGCGATTGAAGCGCCGTTCCAACCAGAGCATGGCGCCTACGGTGGCGGCCATCACCATTCGCGCCACGGTGACGAAGACTTCAATTACGCGCCCAAACTTCACCAGTTCGGCGTACGCCTGTGAATCCGGCCTGGGCGCTGCTGCGTCTGGCCAGTCCGCAGTTGCCGATTGGCGGTTATAGCTATTCGCAGGGTCTGGAAATGGCTGTGGATAACGGCCGGGTCAGCAATCCTGACAGCGCCCGACGCTGGATCAGCGATCAATTGTTGCTCAACCTTGCGCGCTTCGAAGCGCCGCTGCTGCTCGCCCATTGTCAGGCAGCGTCCGAGGAAAACTGGGTAGAACTGCGACAGATCTGTGAGAGCCACCGTGCCAGCCGCGAAACCCGCGAGCTGCATCAGGAGAGCCGGCAGATGGGCTATTCGCTGCAGCAGCTGCTCAACGGCTTACCGGAGCTCGACGCGCCGGCCCGCGACTTTCTCGAAAACTGCGCCGAACCGCACTTGGCGCTTGGCTGGGCGCTGGCAGCCCGCGCCTGGCAGATCAGCCCACAGGACGCCCTCGCGGCGTGGCTGTGGAGCTGGCTGGAAAACCAGCTCGCCGTGCTGATGAAAACCCTGCCGCTGGGCCAGCAAGCCGCGCAGCGCCTGACCAGCGAACTGCTGCCGCTGCTGCAGCAGGCTCAGCACGACGCCACCCGCATCAACCCCGAACACATCGGCAGCGCCGCCTTCGGCCTGTCCCTGGCGTGCATGGCCCATGAGCGCCAGTACAGCCGTCTGTTCCGTTCCTAGGGCTTTATCTTGGAGAAGCAAATGAACACACAACCTCTGCGCGTCGGCATCGGCGGCCCGGTCGGCTCCGGCAAGACTGCGTTGACCCTGGCCCTGTGCCTTGCCCTGCGCGAGCGCTACAACCTGGCCGTGGTCACCAACGATATCTACACCCGCGAAGACGCGGATTTTCTAGTGCGCAACGAAGCACTGGCGCCGGAGCGAATCATTGGCGTGGAAACCGGAGGCTGCCCACACACGGCGATTCGCGAAGACGCCTCGATCAACCTCGAAGCGGTCGATCAACTGAACCGGCGCTTTCCGGGGCTCGACCTGATTCTGATGGAGTCCGGTGGCGACAACCTCTCGGCAACCTTCAGCCCCGAGTTGTCCGACCTGACCATCTACGTGATCGACGTCTCGGCCGGCGACAAGTTGCCGCGCAAAGGCGGGCCGGGCATTTGCAAATCCGATCTGCTGGTGATCAACAAAATCGATCTCGCGCCACTGGTGGGCGCCTCGCTGGAAATGATGGACAGCGACACCAAACGCATGCGCAACGGTAAACCCTTTGTGTTCAGCAACCAGAAAACCGGTCAAGGCCTTGAAGACATCATCGCCTTCATCGAACGCCAGGGTCTGCTGACCGCCGCCTGATCCACTTATCAACAAGGAAGCTTATCCATGACACTCAAACGCATTCTTGGCGCTGTGGCGCTGCTGCTGACACCAGCCTTGGCCTTCGCGCACCCGGGGCACGGCGAAAGCGGCTTGGTCGCCGGCATCAGCCACCCCATCGGCGGTCTCGACCATTTGCTGGCGATGCTGGCCGTGGGTCTGTGGGCGGCGCAGCAACAAGGCGCGGCGCGTTGGGCGCTGCCGTGCACGTTTGTCGGCACCCTGCTGATCGGCGGCATCCTCGGTTTTGAGGGTCTGCAATTGCCGGCGCTGGAAAGCGGGATCGCTGCATCGGTGCTGGCGCTTGGGCTGGCGGTGGCACTGGCGGTGCGTCCGCCGCTGGTGATGGCGGTGCTGGCGACCGCGGTGTTCGCGCTGTTCCATGGTGTGGCGCACGGGCTGGAATTGCCGGACATGAGCAATCCATGGGCGTACGCAGCCGGCTTTGTTGTGGCTACAGCGGCGCTGCATGCGGCCGGTTATGGCGTGGTGCGTGTTCTGCCTCAAGCCGCAGCACCGCTTGTACGATTGGCGGGCGCTGCGTCGGCGGCGACAGGGGTCTGGTTGCTTGCAGGCTAATCTCTATTGACTGAACCGCCCTCTTCGCGAGCAGGCTCGCTCCCACCGGTTTGTCGACCAGTGGGAGCGAGCCTGCTCGCGAAAGCAGCCTGATAGACACAACGTCTCTCAAGCAGTGCTCTCTGCTACCATGTCGCGCAATCGCCCCAGCCCGTGACGACACCCGCCCATGCCCCACGCTTCCCGCTCCGCTGCCCTGCCTGAATTGACCGCCCTGTTTGCCGACGTGCAGCAGCATTTTCTGCATGTCATCGTGCCGCTCTGGCAAGGCCCGGGCTGGAATGCCGACATGGCGCTGCCCTACGAAGCGCTGGACGCCGCGCATCAACCGCTGCCACCGCAACGCTATCGGGCGATGGCCTGCGCGCGGCAGCTGTACCTGTTTTCCAGCCTGATCGGGGCTGTGGATAACGCCGAAACGCGCGCGGCGGCATTGTTTCGTTCGCTGCAGCGGCACTTCCATGACGCCGAGCACGGCGGCTGGTTCTACAGCATTGACGCACAAGGCAAGCCGCTGGATCAGCGCAAGGATCTCTACACCCACGCGTTCATCCTGTTCGCCTGCGCACATTACTGGCAAAAGTCCCGGGACTCGCTGGCCGAGTCGACCCTGAATGCCGCGTTGGAAGTGATTGGCCGGCGCTTCGCCACCGGCGATGGCCTCTACGAGGCGTGCCTGGACCGCGACTGGACGACGTTGCAAACCGGCCCGCTGCAAAACCCGCTGATGCACCTGGCCGAAGCCTTTCTCGCCACGCTGCAGGTTCGCAAGGACGCCCAGACGCGACAGGCGCTGCTTGAGTTATGCACAGCGATGCACAAAGGTTTCATCGATCCGCAGCATGGCGTGCTGATGGAAAAACCGCTGCGTGCTGTGGATAACTGGTACGAGCCAGGGCATCAGTTCGAATGGTATTTCCTGCTGGAATCCTCAGCCCTGCTGCGCGGTTCGACACTGCATTGCGCGCTGGATCAGGCGTTTGCCTTTACCGAGCGACATGGGGTGGACCAACCGTCGGGCGCGGTACTCGCAATGCTTGATCTGAAAACGGACGGACGTGCGAAGAACGCGACGCAGCGGATCTGGGCCCAGGCTGAATATTTGCGCGCACTGACTTTACGCCCTGCCAGCGAAGACGTGGTGCTGCGTCAGTTACAGGCGCTGCAACAGCGCTTTCTGCACGCGGGTGGCTGGCATGAGTGCCGCGACGAGCAGGGCGAAGTCAGCCGCAAAGACATGCCGTCGACGACGCCGTATCACTTGGCGACCTGCTATTACGGGTTGGCTGAATACCTGCAGCGCTGAACCTTGTGGCGAGGGAGCTTGCTCCCGCCAGGGTGCGTAGCGCTCTCAAAAAACCAGGCCTGCTGCGCAGTCCAGCGCGAGCAAGCTCGCTCGCCACAGGGACATCAATCAGTCTGGATCAGGCAATCCACTTCCTGTCGCCTGTAAAGCTGATAGTCAACCATCGCGCCGCATCCGGCTCACCCAGTTGCGCCGAAATCTCCTCACGCAACGCATCCAGCTGCGCGACGTTGCCCAGCGCATAATCTGCCGGCAAGACCACATGAATTTCGATAAACCGTGCCCGGCCGTGTTTTTGCACGTAGGACACGTAATCGTCGAAACCATGCTCGAGCTTCGCCGCGTCCATCACCTGACGCACCTGATCATCCAGCGTGTCCGGGGCTATCCCCAGCACGTCACGTAACGCCGGGCCAAGGATCTTGAACGCCGGCGGCAGCATGGTCAGGGCCAGCACGATGAGGATCAGCGGATCGACATACACCGCCCACTCGCCGTACCCCTGAGACTGCAACAACAGCGCCGCGAGAAAACTGATCAACAACCCCACGGACAGCATCGCGTCCACCAGCCAGCTGATGTTGTCGAACTGGATCAGGCTGGATTTGAGCTTGCGGTTGCGTCGGCGCACGTAGAAGAAGTAGGCGAACTCGATCACGGTAAACACAGCTGCATAGACGATCACCAGCCCCAGCTCGATTTCCCGACCGCCATTGATGATGCCGAATACACCGTTGAGAAACGCATAGATCGCGATCAGCAGCAGGAAGCTGCCTTCGATCAACAGCACCATCGGTTCCAGATGCCAGAACCCGAACTGGAAACGCTGATTGCTCTGCTTGGCGATCAGTTTGGCCGTGATCAGCATCAGGACCTTGATGAACGTTGCGATCAGGGAAAAAAAGCCATCGAACAGGATGGATTGGGAACCCGAAACAAAACCGGTGACGATACCCGCGATCGACACCGCGAACATCAGGATGGTCGATTGTTTGAGCAGCGACTGCTCACCTCGGTTACTCACGTTGACTCCTCTGGAAACCCTGTGACCGCGGGGTGCGGTGGGGTTATTGAGGACGGAGTTTAGCTTATCGCCTTGTTTTGCCTGCGCCGGCGTCTTCGCGAGCAGGCTCGCTCCTACAGGGAATGCATGTCCATGTGGGAGCGAGCCTGCTCGCGAATGGCCTCAGCGCGGTATCAAGCCTTGTTGCGTTCGATGGCAAATCCGGCCCAGGTCTGGCTCACCGGCATCAGTTCAAGGCTGTTGATGTTGATATGCGCCGGGGCGTTCATGACCCAGAAAATCGTCTCGGCGATGTCTTGTGGCTGGATTGGCTCGGCGCCGGCGTAGGTCGCGTTGTAGCGTTCCTGGTCACCGGCAAAACGCACCAGGGAAACCTCGCTCTCGCACAGGCCCGGCTCGATATTGCTGACCCGCACGCCAGTGCCTTGCAAATCGCAGCGCAGATTCAGCGAGAACTGTTTGACGAACGCCTTGGTCGCGCCATACACGTGGCTGCCCGGGTAAGGGTAATTGCCGGCAATTGAACCGAGGTTGACGATACCGGCGCCACGGCCGTGAGCAATCAGGCGCGGCAGCAGCAAGCGAGTGGCGTACATCAGGCCTTTGACGTTGGTGTCGACCATGGTGTCCCAATCGTCCAGATCGCATTTCGGCGCCGGGTCCACGCCGAGCGCAAGGCCGGCGTTGTTGATCAGGCCGCGCAGCCTGGCAAACGATGGCGGCAGATTGGCGATCGCCTCCTCCATTGCCTTGCGATCCCGCACATCAAGGACCAGACCGTGGACTTCAGTCTGTTTCGAAAGCTCTGCGCAGAGTGCATTGAGGCGTTCTTCACGACGGCCGGTCAGCACCAGTTTCCAGCCCGCCTCGGCAAAACGACGGGCACAGGCTTCACCAAAACCGGAGGTCGCGCCGGTGATAAACAGGGTGTTGGACATCGTGTTCTCCTTGCTTCGGCCGCTGCGGCAGCCCCTGGAATAGAAAATCAGCAAGCAGCATGCCCGCCCTCGCGTATACGGGCAACACCTTCGAACTGTACAAAAAACGAACAACCCTGCGCAGACCCCGCCGGGCGTGGCCTGTAGCCATGTGCACGCATGTTATCCACAGCCCCTTCCACAGTTTTCGGGGGCAAGTAAAAATGCGTAAAGCCGCGCCACACAAGGCTTTGCTGGCGAAATAGAAAGTTTTTTGCTTGACCCCGAAACGGCATATGTGCGGGACATGGCATTCTGCACGACCGATGTTTCAATCCAGTGATCGCGAGAGGCCAGCAATTACGGCCCTTGGCGCGGTCTTTCCAGAGTTTAGTCACAGACTTATCCACAGGTCAGAGCATGGAGAATCAGCGACGTTATCGGGGCACGAAAAAGGTTGACATTGGTGCCTGTCGGCTGCCAGAAAACACCTGATCAAAAAACAACCACACGCTTGAAAGCCACGGTTTACAAGGCCTTCAACCACATACACCCACGTTATTCACAGCCAGCTCCACAGCAAACGGGGACAAGTCAAACTCTGGAAAAACAGCCATTTGCAGCGTCTATATGTCGCGCTTTGGCAGCTTGGGGAATTTGTTTTCCACAATTCTGGAATCTGCACAATTCAACTGTGGGAGCGAGCCTGCTCGCGAAAGCGATGGCATATCCAGACAATCAAGTGACTGATACACCGCATTCGCGAGCAGGCTCGCTCCCACAGGGGTTGAGGAGGATTTGGGGACAAAAAGCCCCGGGACTTTGCGTCGCCGGGGCTGTGGATGACGGCGCCAGAATCAGTGACCGCCCAGATAGGCGTTGCGCACCTCCTCATTCACCAACAGTTCTTTACCCGTCCCGGTCAGGCGAATCTCGCCGTTGACCATCACGTAGGCGCGATCAGACAGCTTCAGCGCGTGGTTGGCATTCTGCTCGACCAGGAAAATCGTCATGCCGGTTTTCGCCAGTTCGCGCAGGGTGGCAAAAATCTGTTTCACCACAATCGGCGCCAGGCCCAGACTCGGCTCATCGAGCAGCAACAACTTCGGCCGGCTCATCAACGCGCGAGCGATGGCCAGCATCTGCTGTTCACCGCCCGACATGGTCATCGCCCGCTGGTTACGCCGCTCTTCGAGCCGTGGAAACAGCTCGAACATGCGCTGCATATCCTCTTTGGCGTACTTGTCGCCAATCGGGATAGTGCCCATCAAAAGGTTTTCCTCGACGGTCATGTCAGGGAACACCCGCCGCCCTTCCGGCGACTGCGCAATGCCGTTGGAGGCGATGTAGTGCGAGGACTTTTGCGTGATGTCGACACCTTGATAAAGGATCTGCCCGCCCGCCGCTCTTGGTTGACCGAAGATCGACATCAGCAATGTCGACTTGCCGGCGCCGTTGGAGCCGATCAGGCTGACGGTCTCGCCTTCGTTGATCTGCAGCGAAACGCCCTTGAGCGCCTGGATCGGGCCGTAGAACACGTCCAGGTTTATCAGTTCGAGGATCGGTTGGCTCATACCAGCTCCTCTTCGTCAGCGCCCAGGTAGGCCGCGATCACTTTCGGATCGTTACGGATCGCTTCGGGCCCGCCCTCGGCAATCACAACGCCGTGATCCAGCACCACAATGTGATCGGAAATGCTCATGACCATGCCCATGTCGTGTTCGATCAGCACCACGGTCAGATCATGCTCGTCGCGCAGCAGCCGGATCATCGCGCTCAGCGCTTCGGTTTCCTGAGGGTTGAGGCCGGCGGCCGGTTCGTCGAGGCAGATGATCTGCGGGCGCGTGCACATGGCCCGGGCAATCTCAAGACGGCGCTGCTGGCCATAGGAAAGTTCACCGGCCAGACGGTTCGCACAGTCCACCAGATCGACCACTTCCAGCCAGTAGAAGGCGCAGTCCAGCGCATCGCTTTCAGCCTTGCGATAGCCCTTGGTATTGAGAATGCCGGCGAGCATGTTGCGGTTGACCCACATGTGCTGCGCCACCAGCAGGTTTTCCAGCACCGACATTTCCTTGAACAGGCGAATGTTCTGGAACGTGCGGGCCAGGCCCGCGCGGTTCACCAGGTGCGTGCCGCCGAACATCTTGTAGTACAGACGGCTGAGAAAGGATTTCGGCGAAACGAAGTCGGTCGCCTTGAACGACTCGCCCAGCAACTGGATGACGTTGGTCTGTTGACCGCGCACGCTGAGTTCAATCTTGCCACCCGAAGCCTTGTAGAACCCGGTCAGGCAGTTGAACACTGTGGTTTTGCCGGCGCCGTTGGGGCCGATAAGGGCGAAGATCGAGTTGCGTTTGACCTTAAGGCTGACATCGCTCAAGGCCTTGATGCCACCGAAATGCATCATCAGTTTTTCAACAGAGAGTACGACTTCACTCATGGCGCAGTCCTCTCATAGTGGATGGCACCTTTGCGTGGTTTGACCCCGGTGCGGCTGATGCGGATCAGCCCCCGTGGTCGCCAGATCATCATCAACACCATCAGGATGCCGAACAGCAGCACCCGATACTCGGCAAAGCCGCGCAGCAGTTCCGGGGCAACGGTGAGCACGAACGCGGCGATGACCACGCCAATGGTCGAGCCCATGCCGCCGAGCACGACGATGGCGAGAATCAGCGCCGACTCGAAGAAGGTGAACGAGGTCGGGTTGACGAAGCCTTGATAGGTGGCAAAGAACACCCCGGCCAGACCCGCCGTCGAAGCGCCGATGGTGAACGCCGATAGCTTGACCAGCACGTGGTTCAGGCCCATCGAGCGGCAGGCGATTTCATCTTCACGCAGGGCTTCCCAGGCGCGCCCGACCGGCATCTTCACCAGCCGATGCTTGACGTACAACACCGCCAATACCACCAGGAACAACACCGCATAGATGAAGTAATACTTCACGTCCGGGTTGTAGGTCAGGCCGAAGAACTCATGAAACGGCACCCCGCCATCCTTCGCGCGCTTGCCGAATTCCAGACCGAAAAAGGTCGGCAGCGGCGCCGCCATCCCGTTCGGCCCACCGGTCAGCGACAGCCAGTTGTTGAGCACCAGACGAATGATTTCGCCGAAACCCAGGGTCACGATTGCCAGGTAGTCGCCATGCAGGCGCAACACCGGAAACCCGAGAATGCAGCCGGCCAGTCCTGCAGTGATCGCCGCCAGGGGTAGCACCGTCCAGAATCCCAGACCGAGATACTGATAACCGAGCGCCAGACCGTAGGCGCCGATGGCGTAGAACGCCACATAACCCAGGTCGAGCAGACCGGCCAGACCGACCACAATGTTCAGCCCCAGCCCCAGCAACACGTAGATCAAACCGAGAATGACCACGCCCAGCAGGTAGGAGTTGGAGAAGAACGGTACGGCCACGGCCAGCACAATCATCAGCGGGATGATCCAGCGCAGGCGGGATTTGTAATCGGGCGGCAGCACATGCACGCCAGACCCGGTGCTCTCGAACCCGTCGAGAATCTTCAGGCCCTTGGGCGTTTGCAGGAACAGGCTGAGCGCGAAGCGACCGGCCATGACGATGGCGATGATCCACGCCACGCGAGTGGTTTCCAGGTTGAAGCTGTAACCGTCGAGCACAACGCCAACGATCGGCCCGAATACGATCAGGGCAATCAGGCCAGCCAGGATCGCCTCAACCAGACTTTTTTTGATATCGATGGATTTTTCAGTGGTTGCAGACATCGCTTACACCTTCGACACAAGAGGACGGCCCAACAGGCCCTGCGGCCGGAAGACCAGAACAAGTACGAGCAGCGAGAAGCTGAACACGTCTTTGTAGTCGGAGTTGACCAGACCGGAGAACAGCGACTCGGAAATCCCGAGGATGATCCCTCCAAGCATGGCGCCCGGCAGCGAACCGATCCCGCCGAGTACCGCCGCGGTAAACGCCTTGATGCCGATGATGAAGCCGGCATAGAAGTCGAAGGTGCCGTAGTTCATGGTGATCAGCACACCGGCCAGGGCCGCCATGGCTGCACCGATGATGAACACATAGGAAATCACCCGGTCGGTGTTGATGCCCAGGATCGAAGCCATCTTGCGGTCTTGCTGGGTCGCACGGCACATGCGGCCGAGTTTGGTGTATTTGATGATGTAGGTCAGCAGCCCCATGCCGACGAACGCGGCGATCAGGATGAAGACTTTGGTGTACGTCAGTTGCACGAAGCCGGTACCGACTTCGACACGCCAGGCACCGGTCAGCAGCGTAGGCACGCCCTGTTGTTTGGCGCCCTGAGCGATCTGTGCGTAGTTTTGCAGAATCAGCGAAATGCCGATGGCGCTGATCAGCGGAGCCAGTCGGGTGGAGTTGCGCAGGGGTTTGTAGGCGACGCGTTCGATGACCCAGCCATACACCGCCGTGACGACGATGGTGAAGATCAGCGTGCCGAGCATCAGCAGCGGGAAAGATTCGATACCGAAGTAAGCCAGCAGAGCCAGACTGATTGCCGCCAGGTAAGCGGAAATCATGTAAACCTCGCCGTGGGCGAAGTTGATCATGCCGATGATGCCATAGACCATTGTGTAGCCGATGGCGATCAGGCCATAGACCGACCCGAGGGTCAGGCCGTTGACCAGTTGCTGCAGGAAAATACCATCCATAACGCAATCTCACGCAGTGAGAACCTGCACGCCGGGGCGTGCGGCTCTTCTAGGAAAAATACAGATTTACGTCGGAGCAATGTCGGAGCGCGATCAGCCCGATCACCACTGAACCCTCTGTGGGAGCGAGCCTGCTCGCGAAAGCGGTTGAACATTCAACGCAAAGGTTGTCTGTCAGTTCGTCTTCGCGAGCAGGCTCGCTCCCACAGGGACTTGCAGGATCATCTGATCGCCTCAGCCCTTACTTCTGTTTTTCCAGCTGGTGGTATTTGCCGTCCTTGTCCCACTGGTAAACCACATAGTCGGAGACTTTCAGGTCGCCCTTGGCATCCCAGGTCTTCTCGCCCATCACGGTTTTCACCGGGTTGGCTTTCAGCCACTTGGCTGCGGCTTCGCCATCGTTTTTCTTGGCGCCGTTGAACGCTGCCGCCAGGGTCTGAACCGAGGCGTAGGCGTACAGGGTGTAGCCTTCCGGTTCGGTACCGGATTTGCGGAATTCCTCTACAACGGTCTTGCTGTCCGGCAGCAGGCGCGGGTCTGCGCCGAAGGTCATCAGCACGCCATCGGTGAATTGCGGGCCACCAGCGGTGGTGACCAGTTCGTCGGTGACGATGCCGTCATCGGACATGAACTTGACGTCTTTGAGGCCCTGCTCACGCAGTTGGCGAACCAGCGGACCGGCTTCCGGATGCAGGCCACCGAAGTAGACGACGTCGGCCCCGGCGCCACGGATCTTGGTGACGATGGTGCTGAAGTCTTTTTCACCACGGGTCAGGCCTTCGTACAGCACTGGCTTGACGCCGCGTTTTTCCAGCTGAGCCTTGGTGGCGTCCGCAAGACCCTGGCCGTAGGTGTCCTTGTCGTGGAGCACGACGACTTTCTTGCCTTTGAGCATGTCGACAATGTAATCGCCGGCAACGATGCCCTGCTGATCGTCACGCCCGCACATACGGAACATGGCGCTCAGGCCGCGCTCGGTGACTTGCGGGTTGGTCGAACCCGGTGTAATCGCGATGATTCCGGCTTCGTCGTAGATCTCCGAAGCTGGAATGGTGGAAGAGGAGCAGAAGTGCCCGACAACGCCGGCGACTTTCTGGTTGGTGAGGTCCTTGGCAACCGTTACAGCCTGTTTTGGCTCGCAAGCGTCATCGCCCTTGACCAGTACGATTTTCTCCCCGTTGACGCCACCCGCCGCGTTGACCGCATCGGCCGCCGCCTGTGCACCCTTCATGTACTGCTCGCCAAACGCCGCGTTGGCGCCCGTCATTGGACCCGCCACACCGATCTTGATATCAGCTTGAGCAAACGCAGAAACACCCAACGCAGTAGCCACTGCGAGGGCCAGAAAGCCTTTCTTGTAAAACGTCTGGGACATGAGGTGGTGCTCCAAGGTTTTTTTTAGTTGGCACTGCGACTTCATTTCACTCAAAGCTCAGAGCAAGGCCCGTGCCATCGGTTTTTTATTCTTCAAAAAGTCGCTGCATTGTTGTTATTTCGACTGTTTCGTTCCCATTTTCATTGGGCGTGCAACCGTCTAAACCGCGGAAGGTGAAACCCTGTATTTTTCCAGGCGCAACCCGCACGCGCCATCATTGCAACCGCAGCGACAAACGACGTGCAACCAGCCTGTAACAGCCGGCGTCACCGAACTGCACACTGCTGGTGCGGGACTGCTACGCCCCGCACCATTACAGGCTAGTCGCTGCGTCGAAAAGCGCTGCTCGCGGCAACAAATTTCAACACTCAAATGACAATCCGCAGGCACTGGCCCGCGTGGTACAGCGAGAAACCGGCTTCGTACAGGCAACTGCGCAAGCCTGCGCCCGCCAGGGGCTGCATCGGTGCGAAGGGAATCGGCAGTGCTTGAGGGTTACCGTCGCACAGGTAGTCCGCGAAGGCCTTGCCGACAACGGTGCCGGTAGTGACGCCACGGCCGTTATAGCCCGTGACAGCCACCAGCCCCGGCGCCGGTTCGAACAGACGCATCAGATGATCGGGCGTAAAGGCAATCCGCCCGGTCCAGGTGCATTCCCATTCGACAGGTTTCAGGTTGGGGAAGTAATGCTGCTGGACCCGGTCGGCCCAGGCCTTGAGAAACCAGGCCGGTTTTTGATTGCCATTGCCCAGACTGCCGAGCAACAGGCGGCCGTCCTTGTCGCGACGAATGCTGCTGAGCACCTGGCGCGTATCCCACGAGCCCTGCCCGCCCGGCAAAATGTCTTGAGCAGCGTCTTCGGTCAGCGGCACAGAGGCCACTTGATAGTAATAACCGGGGAAGAAGTTGCGCTTGAGTTCGGTCCAGTCGCCTTCTGTGTAAGCGTTGGAGGCGATCACCACTTGTTCGGCAAACACTGAGCCTTGCGCGGTTTGCACCGACCATTTCGCGCCGATGCGTTCGAGCCGGGAGACCGGCGAATGATCGAACATCTGCCCGCCGAGGCCGAGCACGGCGTTGGCCAGGCCGGTCACGTACGCCATTGGATTGAGCGTGCCGGCGCGGCGATCGAGTAGCGCCGCAGCGATTTTTTGCGTACCGGTGGCTTGCTCGCAGGCCTTGCCGGTCAGCAGTTCGACCGGCGCGCCGCGACGCTTCCACTGCTGTTCGCGACTGCGCAGATCCGCCTCGCCCTTGGCGTTGTGCGCCATGTGCAAGGTGCCTTCGCGGCGTAACTGACAATCGATGTTGTATTTATCCACAAGGCTGAACACCAGCGCTGGCGCTGCGCCGAGCATGCGGTTGAGCTGACTGCCGACCGCCTCGCCGAAACCGGCTTCGATCTCGTCCGGCGGGATCCACATGCCTGCGTTGACCAGTCCGACGTTGCGTCCGGAGCCTCCGTGCCCTGCACGATGAGCTTCCAGCACGCAGACGGTTTTGCCTTTTTCCAACAGATGCAGCGCCGCCGACAACCCGGTGAATCCGGCGCCGATCACGCAGACATCGACCTTGACCTCGCCCTTGAGCGCCGTGTTATCGGGCCGTTGTGGCGTGAGCTTTTCCCACAGACATTCTTCGCGTAACGGCATTGCCAGACTCCAATAGAAACCCAACAAACACACTGCAGATCCTGTGGGAGCGAGCCTGCTCGCGAAAGCGGTAAATCAGCCAACATCAGTGTCGACTGACCTGACGCATTCGCGAGCAGGCTCGCTCCCACAGGGCAATCGCATCAATCTCCCGATCAGTCGAATGTAATGCCCTGCGCCAACGGCAATTCCAGCGAGTAGTTGACGGTGTTGGTCTGCCGGCGCATATAGGCGCGCCAGGCGTCCGAGCCCGATTCGCGGCCGCCGCCGGTTTCCTTCTCGCCGCCAAATGCGCCGCCGATTTCCGCACCGCTCGGGCCGATATTGACGTTGGCGATGCCGCAGTCGCTGCCAACCGCCGACATGAATTGCTCGGCCTCGCGCACGTCAGTGGTGAAGATGCACGACGACAGGCCTTGCGGCACGGCGTTGTTCAGGCGCAGCGCTTCCTGGAAGTCGCTGTAACCGACCACGTAGAGGATCGGCGCGAAGGTTTCGCTGCAGACCACGTCGCTCTGCTCGGGCATCTCGACGATGGCCGGCGACACGTAGTAAGCGTTGGGGAACTGTTCTTGCAGTTGACGCTTGCCGCCGAACACCCGGCCGCCCTCGCTCAATGCCTGCTCAAGCGCATCCTGCATGTTTTCGAAGCTGTGTTTGTCGATCAGCGGGCCGACCAGATTGCCCTCCAGCGGATGGCCGATGCGCACTTTCGAATACGCAGCCTTGAGGCGGGTGACGATTTCCTCTTTCACCGACTCGTGAGCGATCAAGCGACGCAGTGTGGTGCAACGCTGACCGGCGGTGCCTACGGCGCTGAACAAAATCGCCCGCACAGCCATGTCGAGGTCGGCGCTCGGACCGAGGATCATCGCGTTGTTGCCGCCCAGCTCCAGGATGCTGCGGGCGAAACGTGCGGCGACTTTGGGCGCCACTTCACGGCCCATGCGCGTGCTGCCGGTGGCGCTGATCAGCGCGACGCGTGGGTCTTCGACCAGCGCTTCACCGGCGTCGCGGCCGCCAATGACTACCTGGCAGAGACTCGCTGGCGCATCGCTGAAATTCTTCACCACGCGGTCGAACAACGCCTGGCAGGCCAGCGCGGTCAGCGGGGTTTTCTCCGACGGTTTCCACACCACCGGGTTGCCGCAGACCAGCGCCAGCGTGGTGTTCCACGCCCACACGGCAACCGGGAAGTTGAACGCGCTGATCACCCCGACCACGCCGAGCGGATGCCAGGTTTCGCGCATGTGATGGCCAGGGCGCTCGGAGGCGATGGTCAGGCCGTACAACTGGCGGGACAGGCCGACCGCGAAGTCGCAGATGTCGATCATTTCCTGCACTTCGCCCAGACCTTCCTGGGTGATCTTGCCCGCTTCCCAGGACACCAACTCACCGAGATCGGCCTTGTATTCACGCAACACTTCGCCGAACTGACGCACCAGCTCGCCGCGACGTGGTGCAGGCACCTTGCGCCATTGCTCGAAAGCATGATCTGCGCGACTGATGTGTTGCTCGACTTCGGCGGCACCTTCCCAGTTCACGGAGGCGATGCGGCTGCCATCGATGGGCGAGTGCACCGGCACTTTGCCGTTCTGGTACAGGGCCGGGTTGACTCCCAGACGATCAAGCAATGCGGCTACCATCGGTCTCTCCTCAAACAAATGCAGACTATGTGCGACCGTTTTTTCACGGACGGACAGACCTTTAGTTGTAGCGTCACTGCGACGATGCAACAAACGACCTTTACGCCAGATATCATTCCGTTTATTCATGCTGCCTGAAGAAAGACAAGAAGAGGATCGGCCATGCTGAACAAACGCCACCTGCCTTCGATCACCGCGCTGCAGTGCTTCGAGGCCGTGACCCGGCACTTGAGTTTCACCCGCGCCGCCGAGGAGCTGAACCTGACCCAAAGTGCGGTGAGCAAACAGGTCGCACAGCTCGAAGAGCTGTTGCGGCACTTGTTGTTTCGTCGAGTGCGCCGACGTTTGCAGATGACCCCGGCCGGGGACTTGTACCTGGTGGAAGTACGAAAAATCCTCACCCAGGTGGAGATGTCGACGCATTACCTGCGTTCCTACGGCGGCGAAACCGAAGTCCTGAGGGTCTCCACACCCTCGACTTTCGGCGCTCGCTGGCTGGTGCCGCGCTTGAAGGGCTGGCGTCTGCGCCATCCGTCGATTCATCTGGATTTATGCAACGAACAGGACGCCGACGATCTGGTGCAGGGTCGCAGCGATCTGGCGTTCTACTTCGGTCAGGGGTCGCGCCCCGGCACCGAATGCCTGAAGCTCTTCGGCGAAGAGCTGGTCGCGGTATGCGCCCCGGGCAGCCTGCCGGACGAACCGTTTACTGACCCGACGCAACTGGCCGATCTGGTATTGCTGCAGAATGCGTCGCGCCCACAGGCCTGGCATGACTGGTTCGCCAGCCAAGGCTACCAGACCGAACACAGCTACCACGGTCCGCGTTTTGAAACCTTTTATATGTGCATCCGCGCCGCGCAGGTCGGTTGCGGCGTGGCGCTGTTACCGAAGTTTCTGGTGGAAGAAGAGCTGGCCGACGGCAAACTGGTCATGCCCTGGCAGCATGCGATGCCCAGTACCGATGCCTATTACCTCGCCTACCCGGAACACGCGGCGGAAGTGCCGAAGGTGCGCGACTTTGTGAAGTGGATGCTGGAGCAGGTCGACAGCCCCGCTTGAACTAAACGGAGATTCGCGTGGGAGCGAGCCTGCTCGCGAAAGCGTCTGATCGGCCAGCGCATGTGGCCGACAGCGTATTCGCGAGCAGGCTCGCTCCCACTTTCAATCTACGGTGTGCTTAAAAAATGCTGGCAATCCCCACCACCGATATGCGCCACTAGCGCCATCGATTGAGACCGCGCAAGGCGCGGCGCAACTGGAGACCCCTTTTATGAGCGAGAGTGTGTT
Organism: Pseudomonas khorasanensis; assembly: GCF_014268505.2. Lineage (GTDB taxonomy): Bacteria > Pseudomonadota > Gammaproteobacteria > Pseudomonadales > Pseudomonadaceae > Aquipseudomonas > Aquipseudomonas khorasanensis. The sequence continues at coordinate 232,787 of NZ_JABWQP020000004.1, read as the reverse complement.
TGCCGATCGCATCGTGCAGAACCTGCTCGACACCGACTTCTACAAACTGACGATGATGCAGGCGGTGCTGCACAACTACCCCAACGTCGAAGTCGAATGGGAGTTCCGCTGCCGCAACGCCGAGGACTTGCGCCCCTATCTGGCCGAGATCCGCCACCAGATCGAGCGCCTGGCCGAACTGAGCCTGAGCGCCGACCAGTTGAGCTTCCTTGAGCGCATCACGTTTCTGAAGCCGGACTTCCTACGTTTCCTCGGCCTCTTCCGCTTCAACCTGCGCTACCTGCACACCGGCATCGAGAACGGCGAGTTGTTCATCCGCCTGCGCGGGCCGTGGCTGCATGTCATCCTTTACGAGGTGCCGCTGCTGGCAATCGTCAGCGAAGTGCGCAATCGCTATCGCTACCGGGAAACGTCGCTGGAGCAGGCGCGCGAACAGCTCTATCGCAAGTTCGACTGGCTGACCGCCAACGCTTCGGCCGATGAGCTATCGCAACTGCAGGTCGCCGATTTCGGCACGCGCCGACGCTTTTCCTTCGGCGTGCAAGCGGAAGTGGTCAACGTGCTCAAGCACGATTTCCCGGGGCGGTTCGTCGGCACCAGCAACGTGCACCTGTCCCGCGAACTCGACATGAAACCGCTGGGCACCATGGCGCACGAATGGATCATGGCCCATCAGCAACTCGGCCCGCGGCTGATCGATAGCCAGATCGCCGCCCTCGATTGCTGGGTTCGCGAATACCGTGGTTTGCTCGGCATCGCCCTTACCGACTGCATCACCACCGATGCGTTTCTCGGTGATTTCGATCTGTTCTTCGCCAAGCTCTTCGACGGCCTGCGCCACGATTCCGGGGACCCCGTGACCTGGGGCGAAAAATGCATCGCTCATTACCACAAGCTTGGCATCGATCCGATGAGCAAGACCCTGGTGTTTTCCGACAGTCTGACCCTGCCAAAATCCCTGGAGATTTTCCGTGCGCTGCACGGTCGTATCAATGTGAGCTTCGGCATCGGCACCAACCTCACCTGTGACATTCCGGGTGTCGAACCGATGAGCATCGTGCTTAAAATGACTGCCTGCAACGGCCAACCGGTGGCAAAGATCTCCGACGAGCCAGGCAAGACGCATTGCAAAGACCCTAATTTCGTCGCCTATCTGCGACATGTGTTTCAGGTTCCTGCCGATCCCAGCCAATCTAGCAAGGAGTGAATTCATGCAAGCCGTACAGCGTGAGATTGCTGAACAGCTCAAGGTGCAACCGCCGTTCGCCGACCACAACGCCCTGCAGGCCGAAGTCGCGCGGCGCATTACCTTCATTCAGGACTGCCTGGTCAATTCCGGGCTCAAGGCGCTGGTGCTGGGCATCAGCGGCGGCGTCGATTCGCTGACCGCCGGGCTGTTGGCCCAGCGCGCGATTCGTGAGTTGCGGGAAAAGACCGGCGACAGCAGCTACAAATTCATCGCCGTGCGCCTGCCGTACGAAACCCAGTTCGACGAGCACGATGCGCAGGCGTCGCTGGAATGCATCGCCCCTGACGAATGCCAGACGGTCAACATCGGCCCGGCGGTCAAGGCACTGGCCGCTCAAGTCGCCGCCTTCGAAGGCAAGCCGGCAGCGACGGTGGATTTCGTACTCGGCAACACCAAGGCGCGGATGCGCATGATCGCCCAGTACACCATCGCCGGCGCGTGTCAGGGCCTGGTGATCGGCACCGACCATGCGGCAGAGGCTGTCATGGGTTTCTACACCAAGTTCGGTGACGGCGCCTGCGACCTGGCGCCGCTCAGCGGGCTGGTGAAAAACCAGGTCCGCGCGGTTGCGCGCAGCTTCGGCGCGCCAGAGTCGTTGGTGGAAAAAGTGCCGACTGCGGATCTGGAAGACCTTTCGCCGGGCAAACCGGACGAAGCCGCCCACGGTGTGAAGTACGCCGAGATCGACGCCTTCCTGCATGGCGAGCCGGTGCGCGAAGAGGCGGCGAAAATCATCATCGATACGTACAACAAGACGCATCACAAGCGGGTCATGCCGTTTGCGCCTTGATGCTTGAAGGCATGAAAAAGCCCGTTCAGGCGTGATCCTGAACGGGCTTTTCTTTGGCCATCAGTATTTCAGTGAGGCTGATAGCCCCTTCGCGAGCTAGCTCGCGAAGAACGATGACGCGGTTGAACGGCTTACTTGACAGTAATGGTGCCTTTCATCATCGAGATGTGACCAGGAAACGAGCAGAAGAAGCCATAGCCGCCGTCAGCTACTTTGGCCACATCGAAGGTCAACGAATCGGTTTCCTTGGCGCCAATGATCTTGGTGTGCGCGATAACGCGTGCATCGCCATCCTTCAGGTAGCTTTTTTCGATACCGGCCGCCAGACCGTCAGTGGCGATCGGCTGCATGTCAGCTTCTTTACTGATCACCAGGTTATGGCCCATCACATTCTTCGGCAGGTTGCCTGAGTGGGTCAGTTCGACGGTGAAAGTCTTGCAGCTCTTGTCGATCACGATTTCCTTGGTGTTGAAGGACATCTGATCGGTGGAATCAACGGTGGTTTTGCACTCGGCAGCCATCAATTGGCTGCTGGCCAGCGCCAGCAGGGATACTGCAACAACTTTGGAAAACATGGTGAATCTCCAAGGCAGGGTTAACAAACACGAATGAGGCAAAGACTGCCTGAAATCTTCGCAAGTTCCTATGACTTGTGTCAAAAATTGTATACAACTTTCAGGCTATGACGCTCATCGACACAATCTAACAGCCAGCACCCTCGGCCGATCCTATGATGCGCACATCCCCATGAAACGGAGTGCCTGTCATGTTCCTCAACGGCCTGTTGCGCAGTTTGCTCGCCGCTTACGCCCGTGGCGCCAGCGGTACGTTTGAATCACCGGAATCCGAAGTCTAGCCCTTGGATCGACGCTTTCCAGCCTTTACCCTGTGCGACTGATCGACTCAGGAGAAAGGCATGTCCCTTACGTCCGTTTGTGTGTTTTGCGGTGCCAACGCCGGCACCGACCCAGCCTACACCGAAGCCGCCAAAGCCCTTGGCCGGGCTCTGGCCGAGCGCAAGTTGACCCTGGTCTACGGCGGTGGCGCCGTGGGTCTGATGGGCATCGTTGCCGATGCTGCCCTGGCCGCAGGCGGTGAAGTGATCGGCATCATTCCCCAAAGTCTGATGGACAAGGAAATCGGCCACAAAGGCCTGACGCGCCTGGAAGTGGTTGACGGCATGCACGCCCGCAAGGCGCGAATGAGCGAACTCAGCGATGCATTTATCGCGTTGCCGGGTGGCCTCGGCACGCTGGAAGAGCTGTTCGAAGTCTGGACCTGGGGCCAGCTCGGCTACCATCCGAAGCCGCTGGGCTTGCTCGAAGTGAACGGTTTCTACAGCAAACTCACGGCTTTTCTTGATCATATCGTCGGCGAAGGCTTCGTTCGCGCGCCACACCGTGACATGCTGCAAGTGAGCGAATCGCCGCAAACCCTGCTCGACGCCCTCGATCAGTGGCAGCCGACCGTCACGCCAAAGTGGGTCGACCAAAAACCCGGTTAACCCCCGGACACCGATACAGGGCAGAATACGCGCCGCTCAACCTCACCTTCGACCCAAGAGGATCGCCCATGGCCAAACCCAATTACTCCTTCGCCAAACGTCAACGAGACCTGGCAAAGGAACAGAAGAAAGAGGAAAAGCTTCAGCGCAAGAAACAAACCGCTGAAGAAGCGGCACTGAACCCTGACGGTGAAGTGGCGACAGATGATGATGTTGAAGCACCCGATGCAACCGATGCACCGAAAGATCAGGCGCCCGACGCCTGAGCCCCACCGGGTTTGATGATCCAAATCAGACCCTGCGGATTTGTGACGGGGCTGGCGGTTTTACTGCCGGCCCTCACAGCCCTTCCCCATTCCCAAAGTTCACCCGTATCCCCTGGAGCGAGCCTGCTCGCGAAAGCGGTGTATCAGTTACAAATATATTGGCTGACCTGACGCTTTCGCGAGCAGGCTCGCTCCCACAGGTACCGTGTCAATCCAACGGCATCACCGTCACCCGCACTTCCGGATCATGACTGCCCCCGCCCAGAATCACCCCACGCAACGGCGACACATCGGAAAAATCCCGGCCCCACGCCAACGTGATGTGTTCCAGCGCAGGTTGCACATTGTTTGTCGGATCGAAATCCACCCAACCGAGTACCGGACAGAACACCGACACCCAGGCATGGGAGGCATCAGCGCCGATCAAGCGTGGCTGCCCCGGCGGTGGCTGGGTCAGCAAATAGCCACTGACGTAACGCGCCGCCAGCCCACGCGAGCGTACGCAGGCGAGCATTAGATGGGCGAAGTCCTGGCAGACCCCACGCCGACGTTCAAGCACTTCCACCAGCGGCGTCGCCACTTGGGTGGCTTCGGCATCGAAGGTGAACTCGCTGAAAATCTTTTGCATCAATGCCTGCACACCCAGCAACAGCGGTTGCGCTGGTGCAAAGCAGCTTTGCGAGAACTCGACAAAGCTGCGCTTCAAGTGCACGTAGGGAGACTGGAACCGGTAGCGACAGGCTTCCAGCAAATCCGCGGGCATCGGTCGGCTGCTGTAGGACAGCGCATCGCGCGTCAGCTCCCACGGCGGGGATCGATTGAAATCCAACACCGGCCGCGTCAGCACTTCAACTGTCAGCCGTGCGTTGACCTGCAATTGATCATGTGGTCGTTCGAACGCCAGCCGGGTCAACGGATTGCCGAACACATCCAGTTCATCGCGTCGCACCGTCGGCTCAGGGCTGATCTGCAATTGCCGCTCGGTGCAGCGCTGCCACGTGCACTCGCGTGGCCACAGGTGCGCCAGTTGCTGGGCGAGGGAAACCGGGCTGTCGTAGTGATAGCTGGTGTCGTGAAAAATCTGGTAATGAGCGCTCATCAGACAGACACCGTTCGCTGGCTGACATCATCGACATGGGCGAAATGGCGCAGGGCCAGACGGTCCGATACTTGCCCGCTGGCTTCGGCAATTTCCTGCAGCAGATCCGCCAGGCCGTCGAGCGCAGCACGTACGCTGGATTTGCCAAACAAAGGATTTTCCAGACCCCCCAGATCGAACCGTGACAGGCGTTCAACCAGCTGCGGCAAGCCGGTTTCCCGAGGCGCATCGAAATCGTCGTTCAAGCGCTTCAAAGTCCGAGTGACCAGTTTCAGTTGAAACAACACCGCGTGGGGGTTCTGTTCATCGAGCAACAAAAGATCAAGCACGGGAATCAATTGTGCCACCGCCAGGTACCGCGAGCGGTAGGTGATGCTGCTGTTGCCAAGCTCAAGCAGCCATTCCAGCCCCGCCTGGTCGAACGCACCCGCGCCGCGCAGAAACGCCGCCAGACTACTACTGAGAAATTGCAGGCGCTCGATCCGCCGACCGATCATCAGAAAGCGCCAGCCTTCGTCGCGGGTCATGTCATCCAGCGCAAACCCTGACAGCGCCGCCAGCGACATCACCAGACGGTTGAGGAAATCCAGCAGTTCGCCGAAATCCGGTTCGTCGACTTCCAACTCCATCGCTTCACGCTGCAATTCGACCAGCGCCTGCCAGTTCTCCCGAGACAGCTTGCCGCGCACTTGCGACGCGGCCCATTGCAGGCGGTGCAGGTTGGAACGCAGACTGAACGACCAATCCTCGCCCAGCAGCGCAGCGAGCAAACGCTGCGGCAAATCACCTTCGTCCGGCAGCAACGCCAGTCGCTCACCGAGATCGACCGCCGCCTGCAATGCCTGCGGGTCATCGCCATCGACATAGCGCGCCAGCATGATGCGCAGCAACCGCGCACTGTCGTCGCAACGCTCGCAATAGCGGCCGAACCAGAACAGGTTCTCCACGACACGCGAAGGCAGGTACGGATCGCGACGGATGAGATCATGCACCCCGACATTTCGCTGCGCCTTCCATTGTTCATCATTCGGTGCGCGGTCGCTGAGCACCCAGGTATCCTTGCTTGCCCCGCCGCGCTGCATCGACACCACTTCGGCATCGGCATCGGTTGCCACTCGCGTCAGGCCGCCCGGCAGGACGCGGTAGCCGTCGTGACTGGCCACTGCATACATGCGCATGCCGATCGCCCTGGGTTGCAGTTGTCCGTCCAGCGCTTGCCAGACCGGCGCCTGGGACAGTTGCGCCAACTCTTGCGCAACGTACGCATAGGGCCGTGCCTGCATGCGCCGAGCGAGGGATTCGCGCTGTTTTTCACTCAGATCGCGCCCGAATACCGGTACGAAGCTCTGGGACGCAAAAGCCGGCTTGATCAGCAGTTCAGGCAGCTTTTCCAACGCCTGCGCCAGCACCGGTGCCTCACCGCACCACCACGTCGCGATGGACGGCAATATCAGTTCCTCGCCGAACAGGAACTGGTTGATCCTCGGCAGAAAGCCGAGCAACCCCGGCGACTCAAGCACACCACTGCCCAGAGAGTTGGCGACCAGCACCCGTCCCTGACGCACTGCTTCCAGCAGACCGGGAACACCAAGCGCCGAGTCGGTACGCAACTCCAGCGGATCGCAGAAATCATCATCGAGGCGCCGCATGATGGCGTGCACCCGGCGCAGGCCGCTGAGGGTTTTCAGGTACACCGTGGCATTGCGTACCGTCAGGTCGCCGCCCTCCACCAGCGGATAGCCGAGCTGGCGGGCCAGGTACAGATGCTCAAAATAACTTTCGTTGAAACGCCCCGGTGTCAGCAGGACCACCAGCGGCGTGTCATCGCCATCGGGCGCCTGACGGGCCAGGGTTTCCTGCAGCGTGCGGAAGAATCCCGCCAGGTGCTGAACCTTCAGATCCCGGTACAACTCGGGGAAAGCACGGGAGACGATAGTGCGGTTTTCCAGTGCGTAACCGGCGCCCGACGGCGCTTGCGTACGATCGGCGGTGACCCACCAGCGGCCGTCCGGCGTGCGCGCCAGATCCACTGCGTACAGGTGCAGAAAAACCGAGTCCGGCGGCACGATGCCCTGACAGGGCCAGAGAAAATTGTTGTGCCCGAACACCAGCTCCGCCGGCAACAGGCCCTCCCGGATCAGTCGCTGCGGGCCGTACAGATCCGCCAGCACCGCATTAAGCAATCGCGCGCGCTGAGCAATGCCGGCCGACAGCTGCTGCCATTCATCCGCTGCGATCACATGGGGCAACAGATCCAGTTCCCACGGCCGGTCAGCCCCTTTCGGGTCGGCATAGACGTTATAGGTAACGCCGTTTTCCTGAATCTGCCGCGCCAGCAATGCCTGCCGCTGCGCCAGTTGTGCAGGGCTGCTGCGCTGCAACTGGTCGAACAGTCGCCGCCAATGCGGGCGCACCGCACCGCTGCCGTCGAGCAGTTCGTGATAAGTGCCCGCGCTCAGCGGGTAGCGGTCTAGCAGGTCAGGCATGGATAGCTCGGCAGACAGCAAGGAACGGTCAGACTAACGCAGGCACATGACGCCGGATATACGAAAAATCCTGCGACATGCTTCTGAACAAGTGACGACTTAGAAACGGCGTAAATCCAGTGTCATCGGCAGCTCGTCGTTGGTTTGAACCTGCGGTACTGCCAGTTTCCCCGGCGTGTGGCCGACCCGGAAAAACCGCGCCATGCGCCGGCTTTCCGCTTCGTTGGCGTTGACCGGCAAGGTTTCGTAATTGCGCCCACCGGGATGAGCGACGTGATACTGGCAGCCGCCCAGCGAACGCTCCATCCAGGTGTCGAGCAGGTCGAATACCAGCGGCGCGTGCACCGGGATGGTCGGCTGCAGGCAGTTGGCCGGTTGCCACGCCCGGAAGCGCACCCCCGCCACGAACTCGCCGACACGCCCAGTGGGGTGCAACGGCACGGCGACGCCGTTGCAGGTCAACAGATACCGCTGCGGGGGTAGACCTTTGATTTTGACCTGCAACCGCTCGAGCGATGAATCGACATACCGCACGGTTCCCCCAGCCGAGCCCTCCTCGCCCAGCACATGCCATGGCTCCAGCGCCTGACGCAGCTCCAGCTCGATACCGTTGACGGCATAATCGCCGACCTTGGGAAAGCGGAACTCCAGATGCGCCGCGAACCACTCTGCCCGCAGTGGATAACCCACACTGTTCAGCTCGGCGATGACTTCGGCGAAGTCCTGCTCGATAAAGTGCGGCAGCATGAAACGGTCGTGCAGTTCGGTGCCCCAACGCACCAGTTTCGGCGGTGCGTAAGGTTCACGCCAAAAACGCGCAACCAGCGCGCGCAGCAACAATTGCTGGGCGAGGCTCATGCGCGCGTGCGGCGGCATTTCAAAGGCACGCAGCTCCAGCAGGCCGAGGCGACCGGTGGCGCCGTCCGGCGAATAGAGTTTGTCGATGCAGAATTCAGCGCGATGGGTGTTGCCCGTGACGTCGATCAACAAGTTGCGCAGCAGTCGATCCACCCGCCACGGCGCGCATTCTTCGCCCGGTTCAGGCATCTGTGCGAAGGCGATTTCCAGTTCGTACAGCGCATCGTTGCGCGCTTCGTCGACACGCGGTGCCTGTGAGGTCGGGCCGATGAACAAACCGGAAAACAAATACGACAATGAAGGATGGTTGTGCCAGTAACTGATCAGGCTGCGCAGTAGATCCGGGCGGCGCAGAAACGGTGAGTCCGCCGGCGTCTCGCCACCGAGGACGAAATGGTTGCCGCCGCCGGTACCGGCGTGGCGTCCGTCGATCATGAACTTTTCCGTGGTCAGGCGGGTTTGCCGTGCCTGTTCATAAAGAAACTCGGTGCGTTCGACCAACTCCTCCCAACTCGCCGAAGGCTGCACGTTGACCTCGATCACGCCCGGGTCCGGGGTTATGCGGAAATTGCTCAGGCGCGGATCGCTCGGCGGCTCGTAGCCTTCGAGCAACACCGGGCAATGCAGCTCTTCGGCGGTGGCCTCGATGGCCGCAACCAACTCCAGATAGTCGTCGACGCGCTCTAGCGGCGGCATGAACAGATACAGACGGCCCTCGCGGGGTTCAGCGCAAAAGGCGGTGCGGGTCAGCCAGTCGGCGGATTCGTCGATTGTCGGTGCACGCTCGTCGGCCGTGGCGGCTTCGCCATGCTGGCTCAGACGCGCAGCATCGGGCAATTCAGGAAAGTCCTGATTCGGATCCTGCGGATGGATGAACGGGTACTCGGCGGCTTTCACCCAAGGCTGCGAGCCGAGCGGCAAGCGGTAGCCCAACGGTGAATCCCCCGGCACCAGACGGCAGTGGTCATCGCGCAGATACCAGCGCCCGCTCTGCCATTGGTCGCCCTTGGCCGTGCGCGCCAGCGGCAGCACCTGGCCAATCACCTTGCCGAGCCCCTGGCTGAAGACCTTGCGCAGTCGCGCCCGCTCCAGCGGTTCCTCCAGGCGCGAATCCTCGGCGCTGACATTGCCGGGCAACGTCCCCTCGCGCCAGAGGTAATGGAAATTGTCTTCGTAGGCCGGGAAGACGAATCTGGCAGGCAGCTTCAGGCGTTCGGCAACGCTGGCAAGAAAGCGTCCGGCGAGTTCGCCATCGGCCCCGTAGTCCTGCTGTTCGTCGGCAATCAACGCGTCGTTTTTCCAGACCGCTACGCCATCGCGCCGCCAATAGCAGTTAAGCGACCAGCGCGGCAGTTGCTCGCCGGGGTACCACTTGCCCTGGCCGAAATGCACCAGACTGCTGGGCGCGTAGTGCTTACGCAGGCGCTGGAACAATTCGGCGGAGAGCCGGCGCTTGTCCTCGCCCAGCGCCGCCGTGTTCCATTCGGCGCCATCCGGATCGTCGATGGAGACGAACGTCGGCTCGCCGCCCATGGTCAGGCGCACATCGCCTTCCAGCAAGTCGGCGTCGATCCGCCGGCCCAGCGCCTGAATCGCCAGCCATTGCGCGTCGGTGTAGGGCTGGGTGACACGTGGCGCCTCCCAGATCCGCTCCACGCTCATTTCATGACTGAACTGCGTTTCACACGGCTCGACCATGCCGCTGATCGGCGCCGCCGAGGATGGGTCGGGACTGCACGCCAGCGGAATATGCCCTTCACCGGCAAACAGTCCAGACGTTGCGTCCAGACCAATCCAGCCGGCACCCGGCAGATACACCTCGCACCAGGCGTGCAGGTCGGTGAAATCCACCTCGGTGCCGGATGGGCCGTCGAGGCTCTTCACATCTGCGCTCAGTTGAATCAGATAACCGGACACAAACCGCGCCGCCAGGCCCAGGTTGCGCAACAGCTGCACCAGCAGCCACGCCGAATCGCGGCAGGAGCCAGACGCGTTCTGAAGGGTGCGCTCCGGGGTTTGCACGCCCGGCTCCATGCGGATCAGGTAACCGATGTCTTCGCTGAGACGTTGATTGAGCGCCACCAGAAAATCCACGGCAGGCAGCGAAGTGAGATCAATGCCGTCGAGGTAGGCCTTGAAGGTTGGCGTGAGCGGCAGGGTTTCCAGGTACGGCGCCAGCTCCTTGCGCTCGTCGGCGGCGTAGGCGAACGGGATTTTTTCGGCGTACGGCTCCAGAAAAAAATCGAACGGGTTGAATACGGCCATCTCAGCGAGCAGGTCGACTTCGATGCGCAGCTCTCGAGTTTTCTCGGGAAACACCAGACGCGCCAGGTAGTTGCCTTGCGGGTCTTGCTGCCAGTTGATGAAATGCTGCTCGGGCGAGACTTTCAGCGCGTAGGACAGAATCCGCGTGCGGCTGTGGGGCGCCGGGCGCAGGCGCACGATCTGCGGGCCGAGTTCGACAGCGCGGTCGTAGCGATAATGCGTGACGTGATGCAATGCGACATGAATCGACACGGCGTGCCTCCTGCGAGCCTGGGCGTAATGGAAAGCGCGCAAGACTTATGCCATGCACGGGCCTGAGCGCTTTCGCGAATGCTCAAGGCAGTACAGCACCAAAACCGGGCGATGCGAGGAAAAGCTTTGGCGAAGTTGCCCGCAAATGTTGCGGACGCTGATTCTTGCTGTGTTTGACCGGACGCATTCGCGAGCAGGCTCGCTCCCACATTTGGAATGCGTTCTCCTGTGGGAGCGAGCCTGCTCGCGAAGAGGCCAGCGGCAACAACTCATTTCTTGAGGTCTGAAATGCAAAACGCCAACCCTAAGGTTGGCGTTGTGCTTGTATCGGTCGCGAATCAGCGCGGGACTACCGGCTTGCGGGTCGGTTTCGGCCCTTTGCCTTTGGCGGCATCCTTGCGCTCCTTGGCAGCCTGCTGGTTGCGGGCGAACGCCGCAGCCTTGGCCTGCTCGCGCTTGTCCCAGGGATTACCACCATCACTGGCACGCGGGGGCAGACCGGTGTGCTGGGTGAGGATCTTGGTGGTTTTCTCTTTCGCCACTTTATGGCTGCCGGCCGGTGTCGAGTTTTTACGGCGGGCGCTCTGATAGCTGTCAGTGGCTGGCTGATGCGCCGGGATCAACTGGTCCTTGCCCGGCCCGATCAGATCGGCACGGCCCATGCGGATCAGCGCTTCACGCAGCATTGGCCAGCCTTTCGGGTCGTGATAACGCAAGAATGCCTTGTGCAAACGGCGCTGCTCTTCGCTCTTGACGATGGTCACGCCGTCGCTCTTGTAGGTGACTTTGCGCAGCGGGTTCTTGCCCGAATGGTACATCGCCGTCGCGGTGGCCATCGGCGAAGGGTAGAACGCCTGCACCTGGTCGGCGCGGAAGCCGTTGCCCTTGAGCCACAGGGCCAGGTTCATCATGTCTTCGTCAGTGGTGCCAGGGTGCGCGGCGATGAAGTACGGAATCAGGTACTGCTCCTTGCCCGCTTCCTTGGTGTACTTCTCGAACATGCGCTTGAACTTGTCATAGCTGCCAATGCCCGGCTTCATCATTTGATTGAGCGGACCTTCCTCGGTGTGTTCCGGGGCGATCTTGAGGTAACCGCCGACGTGGTGGGTCACCAGCTCTTTGACGTACTCCGGCGACTCGACCGCGAGGTCGTAACGCAGGCCGGAAGCGATCAGGATCTTCTTCACGCCCGGCAGGGCACGTGCGCTGCGATACAGCTGAATCAGCGACGAGTGATCGGTGTTCAGGTTCGGGCAGATGCCGGGGAACACGCAGGACGGCTTGCGGCACGCGGATTCGATTTCCGGGCTCTTGCAGGCGATGCGGTACATGTTCGCGGTCGGGCCGCCGAGGTCGGAAATGACGCCGGTAAAGCCTGGCACCTTGTCGCGGATCTCTTCGATTTCGCGAATGATCGACTCTTCGGAACGGTTCTGGATGATCCGGCCTTCATGCTCGGTGATCGAGCAGAAGGTGCAGCCGCCAAAGCAGCCACGCATGATGTTTACCGAGAAACGGATCATGTCGTAGGCCGGGATTTTTTCCTTGCCGTACGCGGGGTGCGGGACGCGTGCGTACGGCATGCCGAACACGTAGTCCATTTCTTCGGTGGTCATTGGAATCGGCGGCGGATTGAACCAGACATCGACTTCGCCATGCTTCTGCACCAGCGCGCGGGCGTTGCCCGGGTTGGTTTCGAGGTGAAGCACGCGGTTGGCGTGGGCATACAGCACCGCATCACCGCGCACTTTCTCCATCGACGGCAGACGGATCACGGTCTTGTCACGGGTCATCCGTGGACTGGCCAGAATCTGTACGACCTTGGCTTCTTCCGGATCGTCGACCGGCCCTTTTTCCTGTTCGATGGCGCAGGCCTGGGTGTCCTGGGTGTTCACGTACGGGTTGATGATCTTGTCGACCTTGCCCGGACGATCAATGCGCGTCGAGTCAACTTCGTACCAGCCTTGTGGCGTGTCACGACGGATGAACGCGGTGCCGCGCACGTCAGTAATGTCTTCGATCTTGTGGCCGTAGGACAGACGTTGAGCGACTTCGACAATCGCGCGCTCGGCGTTGCCGTACAGCAGAATGTCGGCGCTGGCGTCGATCAGGATCGAGTTGCGCACGCGGTCCTGCCAGTAGTCGTAATGTGCGATGCGGCGCAACGAGGCTTCGATGCCGCCAAGCACGATCGGCACATGCTTGTAGGCTTCCTTGCAGCGCTGGCTGTAAACCAGGCTCGCGCGATCCGGACGCTTGCCGGCCATGCCGCCCGGGGTGTAGGCGTCGTCAGAGCGGATTTTCTTGTCCGCCGTATAGCGGTTGATCATCGAGTCCATGTTGCCGGCCGCGACGCCGAAGAACAGGTTCGGCTCGCCGAGCTTCATGAAATCGTCTTTGGACTGCCAATTTGGCTGCGCAATGATCCCGACGCGAAAGCCTTGCGACTCCAGCAGCCGGCCGATGATTGCCATGCCGAACGATGGGTGATCGACGTAGGCATCTCCGGTAACAATGATGATGTCACACGAATCCCAGCCAAGCTGATCCATCTCCTCCCTGCTCATCGGCAGGAATGGCGCTGGCCCGAAACATTCGGCCCAATATTTTGGATAGTCAAATAACGGCTTGGCTGCTTGCATGTCGACGACCGGTGTTGAAGTGAAAAATCGCGGGCGCGGAATATAGCACAAAATTTGACCAATTCCGACGGCAATGGTCGGTTTCTCCGAGAAGCCGTCCGCCTCGTCAACCTGAACACTCCGCGCTCATGTAAACGCACGACACCGCACACGGCAAGGATGCCAACCGTCCGTAGCCTCCCGCCCGGGAGTAGCGAGGCGAGATACGTTAAAGGATGACATGCAATGCCAGTCAAACCGCCTGTCAGGGGCACAACAACCGCCTCGGTTCATGTACCACGAACCACTGATCCGGTCGCCCGGCCCGCTCACGCGCTTGCCCTCGACGGCCGGCCTGCGTCAAGGGATCCCGCTCAAGCCGCCTCGGGAGCGACGATCGATCCTGGCCTCGACACCATAACGTCGCAGCCGCCTCGGGTCTCGATCAGCGCATCCGCCGACCCTGGGCCAACGCCCGTAGCAGGCGAACGTTCGCTGCGAGGTTACTGGATTACTGCGCCGACTGTGCTCCCCGCTCCGAATGCCCAAGGTGTTTCGGTATTCAAGGGACGTGAATACGTAAGAGTGCCGCAGGGCGGGACCGTACAGGTGGGACTGGATCCAGCCAGCGGCCTCTACCGCGCCAAACTGCCCAGCGAGCTGAATCCTTCGGGGCCTATTTTGCAGCTCGACGCTGCAAGCCGCCTCTGGCAACCGCGCGAACGCTTCATGGGGGCGACTTTCCAGGGAGCGCAACGTGCGAACGTATTTCGTTATCTGGAGGTGGAGGCCGAGCTTGACCGCCTCCTCGACAAGATCGAAACAGCCGGGCTGGAAAGTCAGCGCCTGAGGACGAAATGGCTGGGCGTAAAAGATACGGAAGGTGAACGCTTCGTTCTGGTTGAGCGCGAAGTGCAACATCGGCGGGAGCTGCAAGCATTCGAGGAAGCAACCGATTTCTGCAATGCCAACAAAAGTGCGATTGTTGATCTCAAGACAACCGAAGGCTACCGACAGAGAATCATAGCGTTACTTAAAGGAAAAATACTCGCCTACGAGCAACTGATTGAAAGCGGCCTGTCCCGTCAGGCTCTCGAAGGTTCCCTGTTCGACCTTCCCGACCATAACCGCCCCAGGGCCGTGGCCTTCCTGAGCAAAATGCTGGGCTACATGAAAAAGCGCCAGCAAATCGACGACCAATTGGTTAAAAAATGGCACGTCCCGCGCCCTGACTCTAACGAGGGCATCCTCTCACCGATCGAAACCCATCGAATCGCTGCCATGTGGGTCTTTGCCAAAAGCGTGCTCCTTGATCATCCGCAACCTGCCAGTCAGGCCCCCAAGGCGTCCTATCTGGCGACTCAGTTTGCTCAGGCCACAACCGTCTATGGCGTACTCGAGCACATACCGGACGTCGCCCGCACGCCCGTACTCAATGAGTTGACGAAACAATGTGCGGCAATCCGTGACTGGTACGAAAGACTTGAATTGCCGCCAGGCCCGGAGCACGTCATTTCACGCGATGAAATCAGTACAGAAATCAGAGAGTTCGAGCACACGCTGGGACGCCGCTTGACCCGTTACTACCACGAACAGGCAGTAGGGCTGACGCGACCTGGCCACGAGCAACCGATTGATTTCGACTTTATCCCGGAGCAACGCAGAAGCGGCCCCGCGCCGAAGCCCTGGCGACTCTTTCGGGCGAAAAAGCATGGCATCTACAAGATCAGGATCGGCGAATCACGACGCACCGCGCAGGGAGAGGAGGTTCTCGACGTGCACAATCCCCTTCATCCGGAGCAAGTCCTGCAAACCTACGAGCACCGGGACGGAGAATGGCGTCCGTGGCTGCCGCCCAGGGAAAAAGGTCTGTCCGCGCTGCTTGCCGAAGCCGATCAACACCTGAACAAGACCGACTCACACGTGGACGCCGCACTCAGACAGGAGCGGAAAAACAACAACCCGGACAATATTGTCGAAATGCTCCAAAGCAAAGCCAAAACACTGGATGACATCGCCGTAGCGCTGCAACGGCATGAACCCGCGGCTGCCGAGACCGGCGAGTTGCTACGGCAACTGAGGCTTGACAGCAAGCGCCTGCGCGATGAGGGCGAACAGATACGCATCCGGATCTACAAGGACAAAGATTTCCTGAGTGCTGACCGACTGATTTATCTGATCGACAAAGGCCACATTCGTGTATTGAAGAGCGGCGATCGCTTGAAACGAGGCAAAGGCAAGGACCGAGAATATCTCGACATCTATTCGATCAATGATGCCCAGACCGGATCCCCACTCTGGCACGCGCATTTCCATTATGCGGCGCCGGACACCCCGAGTCTGAATTTCAACGTACGCGGCGCCCACTTGAAAACCCTTGAGCAGAGCGCGAAGGGCATCGTATCGCAACGCAAAGAAGAAATGGCGCACCGAAAACATGTCGCCATATGGCGCGAATACATCGACGGACGCACAGCGCAAAGGATTTTCGACCTGGCGGCGACCTCCACTGACCGTGTCGGGTAGCCGTTCAGTGACACCCTTCAGGCAGCGGGGGCGGCGCTGGCAGACCTGGGTAACCGCCAAGGCAGAGCGGATCGCCCGATCTGTTGTTACTCGTCGTCGTCGAAGTTGTAGCTGCCCGGGGCGAGGTTTTCAAAGCGCGTGTATTTACCGATGAACGCCAAACGGATGAAACCGATCGGGCCGTTCCGCTGCTTGCCGATGATGATTTCGGCGATGCCCTTGTGCTCGGTCTCCGGGTGATACACCTCGTCGCGATAGACGAACATGATTACGTCGGCGTCTTGCTCGATCGCTCCGGATTCACGCAAGTCGGAGTTCACCGGACGCTTGTTGGGACGTTGTTCAAGGGAACGGTTGAGCTGCGACAGTGCGACCACCGGGCAGTTGAATTCCTTGGCCAGCGCTTTCAGGGATCGCGAGATCTCGGAGATTTCGTTGGTCCGGTTGTCACCGCTGGAACCAGGGATCTGCATCAGCTGCAGGTAGTCGATCATGATCAGGCCGACTTCGCCGTGCTCACGCACCAGACGCCGAGTCCGCGCGCGCATTTCCGACGGGCTGATACCGGCCGTGTCATCGATGAACAGTTTACGGTCGTTGAGCAGATTGACCGCTGAAGTCAGGCGTGGCCAGTCGTCGTCTTCCAATTGGCCGGAACGCACCTTGGTCTGGTCGATACGGCCGAGCGACGACAGCATACGCATGATCAGCGATTCGCCTGGCATCTCGAGGGAGTACACCAGTACCGCTTTTTCGCTGCGCAACACTGCATTTTCCACCAGGTTCATCGCAAAGGTGGTTTTACCCATCGACGGACGGCCGGCGACGATGATCAGGTCGGACGGCTGCAAGCCGCTGGTCTTCTCGTCGAGGTCGGTGTAGCCCGTGGACAGGCCAGTGATCGCGTCTGCGGTGTTGAACAAGGTATCGATGCGGTCGATGGCCTTGGTCAGCAGATCATTCACGCCCACGGGGCCACCGGTCTTCGGTCGCGCTTCGGCGATCTGGAAGATCTGCCGTTCGGCTTCATCGAGAATCTCGGCGGCGCTGCGGCCTTCCGGATTAAACGCACTGTCGGCAATTTCGGTGCTGATACCGATCAGCTGGCGCAAGGTCGCGCGTTCACGAACGATCTGCGCATAAGCCTTGATGTTAGCGACCGACGGCGTGTTTTTCGCCAGTTCGCCAAGATACCCGAGGCCGCCGACCTGCGACGTCTGACCTTCCTTGTCCAGTTGCTCTGCAAGGGTCACGACGTCGATCGGCGAGTTCTGATCGGCCAGTTTGGCGATCGCTCGGAAGATCAGGCGGTGGTCATGTCGATAGAAATCGCCATCGGAGACTTGATCAAGCACGCGTTCCCAGGCGTTGTTGTCCAGCATCAAACCACCGAGTACGGCCTGTTCGGCCTCGATGGAATGCGGCGGCACCTTCAGGGCAGCGGTTTGCAGATCGTATTGCTCGGGAGCGGAGATATCGTTCATGGCCACTTGAGTGTTGGATGAAAAGCAGGGAATTCAGAAAGACAAAGGGCACGACCTGTAAACAGGATCGTGCCCGATGTTAACCGCCTGACGGACAAGCCGCCAGCCGATCGATGTTGCTTAAGCTGCTACCACGACAACGCGTACGGTGGCTTCAACTTCGGCGTGCAGGTGCACAGCCACGTCGAATTCACCCACGTTGCGGATGGTGCCGTTCGGCAGACGAACTTCGCTCTTCTGCACTTCAACGCCGGAGGCGGTCAGTGCGTCAGCGATGTCGTGAGTACCGATCGAACCGAACAGCTTGCCTTCGTCGCCAGCGGTGGCAGTGATGGTCACTTCCAGCTCGGCCAGTTGGGCAGCACGGCTTTCAGCCGATGCTTTACGGTCTGCGGCAGCTTTTTCCAGCTCGGCGCGACGCTCTTCGAACGCAGCCAGGTTGGCAGCGGTCGCAGCGGTAGCCTTGCCGAAAGGCAGCAGGTAGTTACGGCCGTAACCGGCCTTAACGTTTACTTTGTCGCCCAGGTTGCCCAGGTTGGCGATTTTTTCCAGAAGGATCAGTTGCATGTGAAAATCCTCTAACTTTTAACCTTCACCGTTCGCGCTGTCGGTGTCTTTCGACACGTGACGACCGCGAAAATCAATCAGGCTGTCGACAATGGCCAGAACCACGAGCAACGGATAGATCAGCTGCATGAACAACAGCAGCGTGACGTACAACCCCACCAACCAGAAACCGGCCAGTCGCTTTTGCCCGACCAGCCCGTGAATCAGGGCGAGTCCGGCGAACACCAACGGTACACTGCACAACGGCGTCAACATGGCCATCTGTGCGCCGAGATTCGGGCCCAGAAGCATCAACGCCAGCAGTAACATCGCCGGCCCCAGCGGGATGCGAATGGCGCGAAACTCGCGACCAAAACCACCCGGGTTGTACAACAACGCCTGCCAATGCCGCCCGACAATCAGGCTCAGCACGCTGACGATTTGCAACAAGGCCGCAATCAGTCCGGTCAGGACCGGTGCAATCAGGGACGCGAAACGCGCTTGCTCATCGACCGACAATTGCTTGTAAGTCTCACCGAGAAGCGCCGGCATGACCTTTATAAGGGCCTGTGCAAGCATCTCGATCTGGGCTGCAAACGCAGCCCCGAGCACCACTGAAAACACCACTCCTACCGCTACGCTGACCAGCAGCGTGCGAACCCAGGACTCACTTGCGCGCAAAACCAACGCAAGTCCCGAAGACCCCAACAGCACCAGAAGTGCCCGTGGGTCATCGGCATACAACCACCAGATCAATGCCGGCAGCAGTCCCAGTGACAGAACGCCCAGGGCGTCCATCAATCCGCGCCGTAGCAGCACAAGGCTCCCGGCGGCAGCGCCCAACCAATACAACAACGGCAATGTTGCACACCCGGCCACTACAAGAGTGGCCTGCATACGGCCTCGCATGATGAACTCGGCTAAGGCACGCATGCATTCAATCCTTTGCTACTTGTCGACTGCCCGGTCTCAGCGGCCGTGGCTGTCGGTGTAGGCCAGCAGGGCCAGGAAGCGGGCGCGCTTGATAGCGGTGGCCAGCTGACGCTGATAACGAGCTTTGGTACCGGTGATGCGGCTTGGAACGATTTTGCCGGTCTCGGATACGTAGGCTTTCAGAGTGTTGAGATCTTTGTAATCGATCTCTTTCACGTCTTCAGCGGTGAAGCGGCAGAATTTACGACGACGGAAGAAACGTGCCATTTGATAGGCTCCTTAATAAGGTCCGTGGATTACTCGTCAGCGTTATCGCTGTTGTCGCTGTCATCACTGTCGGTGCCTTCGGCGCCTTCGTGCTCAGGACGGTCGCGACGCTCACGGCGCTCACTGCGGTTTTCTTCAGCCTTGAGCATCTCGGACTGGCCGGTAACGGCTTCGTCGCGACGGATGACCAGGTTACGGATCACTGCATCGTTGTAGCGGAAGTTGTCTTCCAGCTCGGCCAGAGCCTTGCCAGTGCACTCAACGTTCAGCATCACGTAGTGAGCCTTGTGAACATTGTTGATTGCGTAGGCCAGTTGACGACGGCCCCAATCTTCCAGACGGTGGATTTTGCCGCCGTCTTCTTCGATCAGCTTGGTGTAACGCTCAACCATGCCGCCGACTTGCTCGCTCTGATCCGGGTGGACCAGAAAGATGATTTCGTAATGACGCATGAATGCTCCTTACGGGTTGTAGCCTGCCGCTCAAAAACGGTCAGACAAGGAGTGAATGACACTTATGGACTTGCTGGCGCGGGGCACATGCGTGCCTGCCGTCACAGCAAGGGGCGCAATTGTAGAGAAGGGACTGCGGGGGCGCAAGGCAATTGGTGAATATTTGAACAACCACCGATCTTCCAGACACCGTAACCGAATGTGGGAGCGAGCCTGCTCGCGAATGCGGCCTGTCAGACAACAAATACGTCGACTGACACTCCCTCTTCGCGAGCAGGCTCGCTCCCACAGTTGATTGCGTGAAGCTTATTTCTTCGCGGCAGCCTTGGCCTTGGCGCCGCGCTGGCGCTGGGCTTCGAACAGGCAGACACCTGTCGCCACCGAAACGTTGAGGCTGCTGACGCTGCCGGCCATCGGCAGGTTCACCAGATAGTCGCAGTGCTCGCGGGTCAGGCGGCGCATGCCTTTGCCTTCGGCGCCCATGATCAGGATGGTCGGGCCGGTGAGGTCCTGGTCATAAATGCTGACCTCGGCCTCGCCCGCCGTGCCGACGACCCATAAGCCGCGCTGCTGAAGCTTTTCCAGGGTGCGCGCCAGGTTGGTCACCGCTACGAGCGGAATGACTTCCGCCGCGCCGCAGGCAACTTTACGCACGACCGGCGTCAAGGTTGCAGACTTGTCTTTAGGCACGATGACCGCCAGCGCACCGGCCGCATCGGCCGAGCGCAGGCAGGCGCCGAGGTTGTGCGGGTCGGTCACGCCGTCGAGCACCAGCAACAGCGGCGCGCCTTCGGTGCGATCAAGCAACTCGTCGAGCATCGCCTCGCCCCACACCTGACTCGGACTCACATCCGCGACCACGCCCTGGTGCACGCCTTCAACCCAGGCGTCCATTTCGCGGCGCTCGGCCTGGCCGACCTGGACGCGATTCTCGTTCGCCAGCTCGATCAAGGTCTGCACGCGCGGGTCGTTGCGACTTTCCGCCAGCCAGATCTGCTTGACGCGTTTCGGGTGATGACGCAGCAACGCTTCTACCGCGTGAACGCCGTAGATTTTTTCCAACTGACTCATGACTTCGCCTTCGGTTTACGCGCCCCGCCACTTTTGGCTGGAGCGGAACCCGCTTTAGGCGGGCCTTTACGGTGTTTGCTCGGTTTGGCTGGCTTGCCGCCGGCGGCCGTCTCAGGCGCCGACCGTCCGGTCTTTCCCCCGGACGCCGCTTTACCACCGTTTTTGGCGTCAGAAAGCAGAGCTTTCTTCATTTCACGGCTTTTGCGCAACTCGGCGTTTTTCGCCACAGCGTCGCTCGGGCGATAGGCTTCGGCAGCCTTCTCTTTCGCCGGGCGACGACCGGCGGCTTTTGCCGGAGCTGGCTCTGCGGCAGTTTTGGCCGCAGGCGCAGCGGTTTCAGCACCACGCTTTTTGCGACCGATTGGCGCGCTGATGGTTTTTTCCGCCATCTCGAAGTCAATCTTGCGTTCATCAAGGTCAACGCGCATGACCCGCACTTCAACGGTATCGCCGAGACGGAAGCTGCGACCGGTGCGCTCGCCCGCCAGGCGGTGATGCACAGGATCGAAGTGGTAGTAATCACCCGGCAGCGCGGTGACGTGCACCAGGCCTTCGACGTAGATATCAGTCAGTTCGACGAACAGGCCAAAACCGGTTACCGCAGTGATTACGCCCGGGAAGGACTCGCCGACGCGATCTTTCATGAACTCGCACTTGAGCCAGTTCACAACGTCGCGGGTCGCTTCGTCGGCACGGCGCTCACTCATCGAGCATTGCTCGCCGAGCTGCTCCAGGGCGGCTTCGTCGTACGGATAAATGCGCGCCTTCGGAATGGTCATCGCACCGGCACGACGTACGTGCGGGGTATCCTGCTTCGAATGGATCACGCTGCGGATCGCGCGGTGCGTGAGCAGGTCCGGGTAACGACGGATCGGCGAGGTGAAGTGGGTATAGGCTTCGTAATTCAGGCCGAAGTGACCCTGGTTATCGGCGCTGTACACCGCCTGGCTCAACGAACGCAGCATCACCGTCTGGATCAGATGGAAATCGGGACGATCCTTGATGCTTGCCAGCAAGGCCTGATAATCCTTCGGCGACGGCCCCTCTTTACCTTTGTGCAAAGACAGACCGAGCTCACCAAGGAAGGCGCGCAGTTTTTCCAGACGCTCCGGTGGCGGACCGTTGTGGACGCGATACAACGCAGGGATTTCGTGTTTCTTGAGGAATTCAGCAGTGGCCACGTTGGCCGCCAGCATGCATTCCTCAATGAGTTTGTGCGCATCGTTACGAACAGTCGGACGGATTTCCGCGATCTTGCGCTCGGAGCCGAAGATGATCCGGGTTTCCTGCGTTTCGAAATCAATCGCGCCACGCACGTGACGAGCACCCAGCAGTACTTTGTAAAGCGCGTAAAGCTGCTTGAGGTGCGGCAGAACATCGTTGTACTCACCGCGAAGCTGGCGCGCTTCGGTAAGTTTCGGCGTCTCCAGCATCGCACTGACTTTGTTGTAGGTCAGGCGTGCATGGGAGTGGATCACCGCTTCGTAGAAGCAATAATCAGTCATTTCGCCGGTTTTCGAGATGGTCATCTCGCAAACCATGGCCAGGCGATCGACGTGCGGGTTCAGCGAGCACAAGCCGTTGGACAGCTGCTCCGGAAGCATCGGGATCACGCGCTCCGGGAAATACACGGAGTTGCCGCGAACCTGGGATTCGTTGTCCAGCGCCGAACCGATCTTCACATAGCTGGAGACGTCGGCGATGGCCACGTACAACTTCCAGCCACCGGAAAACAGGCGCAGCTTGCCCGGTTTGGCTTCGCAATAAACCGCGTCATCGAAGTCGCGCGCGTCTTCGCCGTCGATGGTCACGAAAGGCAAGTGACGCAGATCGATGCGCTTTTCTTTGTCTTTCTCTTCAACTTCGGGCTTGAGCTTGGCGGCTTCTTTGAGCACCGCTTCAGGCCAGACGTGAGGGATATCGTATGCCCGCAAAGCGACATCGATTTCCATGCCCGGCGCCATGTAGTTGCCGACCACTTCAACCACATCGCCTTGCGGCTGGAAGCGCGGCGTCGGCCAGTGGGTGATTTTGACTTCTACGAACTGGCCGATCTTCGCGTTGGCGTTACGGCCCGGCGTGACCAGCACTTCTTGCTGGATCTTCGGGTTGTCGGCGACGACGAAACCGATGCCGCCTTCTTCGAAGTATCGACCGACGATGGTTTCGTGAGCCCGCGAGACCACTTCGACGATGACGCCTTCACGGCGACCACGACGGTCGAGCCCGGAAACTCGCGCCAGCGCGCGGTCACCGTCGAACACCAGACGCATTTGCGCCGGGCTCATGAACAGGTCGTCACTGCCGTCGTCCGGCACCAGGAAGCCGAAGCCGTCACGGTGACCGCTGATGCGGCCCAGGATCAGGTCGAGCTTGTCTACGGGTGCGTACGTGCCACGGCGGGTATAGATCAGTTGAGCGTCGCGCTCCATTGCACGCAAACGGCGGCGCAGGGCTTCGATCTGGTCTTCTGTGGTCAGACCAAACTCTTCGACCAGTTGCTCGCGGGCAGCAGGCGAACCCCGATCGGCGAGGTGCGCCAGGATCAGTTCGCGGCTGGGAATAGGGTTTTCATATTTTTCCGCTTCACGAGCGGCCTCGGGATCGAGGGACTGCCAATCGGCCATTAGAGAGTTTTCACCTTGTCTATATAAGGGTTAGTTTGGCATAGGCGCCGTGAAACGGGAAATTTCCGACTTCATAAGGGCGTACAAGGCCCTGTATCGACGCTCTGATACAGGTTTGAACGCCGCTGGTAAAAAAATTCAGTTTTTTACGCAGCAGGGGTTTACAGTTAAAAAGACGCTCCGTATAGTGCGCGCCATCGACGACGCACAAGCGTTTTCGATGATGCCCAGGTGGTGAAATTGGTAGACACGCCAGCTTCAGGTGCTGGTGACCTTACGGTCGTGGAAGTTCGAGTCTTCTCCTGGGCACCAATTTCGAGTTTGAGACTAGATCAGTTTCAAGACTCACACAAAACCCGCGAAAGCGGGTTTTGTGCATCTCATGGAAAGCTTTTGCTCAACCTGATTTATTAAAATTAAATCAGGGGTTTACAGATCAAAAACGGCTCCGTATAGTGCGCCACATCAACAGCGGTGACGCTTGCGATGATTGCCCAGATGGTGAAATTGGTAGACACGCCAGCTTCAGGTGCTGGTGACCTTACGGTCGTGGAAGTTCGAGTCTTCTTCTGGGCACCAATTCAAATTCAAGGTTCAGACCTTGGATTTCACAAAAACCCGCGAAAGCGGGTTTTTGCGTTTCTGCGCTCCGCAATCCTCCTCATCGCCTGTAGGAGCTGACGAGTGCAACGAGGCTGCGATCCCTGACCTTGTTTTTTCCTGACAATCAAAAACAAGATCGCAGCCTTCGACAGCGCCTACACGATCGCCAGTCGCCTCACAAGGCGCACATGAGAAACAATATCGTTTATCATTGTTGCAAGATTTTGCAATGCGACAGTGAGGAACCCTGCGAATGACGTTTCGAAATACCCTGCGCCGAGGCCTGACCTTCACCCTCCTCGGCCTGGCACTCGCCACTCCCCTCACCCAGGCTGCCGATGCGGTTTCCCTGACTCTTTACAACGGCCAGCACAAGGAAGTCGGCGACGCGATTGCCAAGGCGTTCGAAGCCAGGACCGGCATTCACGTCAACGTGCGCAAGGGCAGCAGCAATCAGCTCGCCAGCCAGATTATCGAAGAGGGCGACCGCTCCCCTGCCGACGTGATCTACACCGAAGAGTCGCCACCGCTGAACAATCTGGGTGAGCAAGGCCTGCTGGCCAAAGCCGATGACGCCACTCTGGCCGTGCTGCCGGAAAAGTACGTGGCCGCCAACGGCACCTGGATCGGCGTCACCGCCCGGGTTCGCGTTGTTGCGTTCAACCCTAAACTGATCGATGAGAAAGACCTGCCCAAATCGATCATGGAGTTCTCTGAGCCGCAGTGGCAGGGCAAGGTCGGCTTTGTCCCGACCAGTGGTGCCTTTCAGGAGCAGGCTGTCGCAATCATCAAAATGCACGGTCGCGACGCCGCTGAAGAATGGCTGACCGGCTTGCGCGCATTCGGCAAGACCTACAGCAACAACATGGTCGCCCTCAAAGCCGTGGAAAACGGCGAAGTCGCTACAGTGCTGGTAAACAACTATTACTGGTTTGCCCTGCAACGCGAGAAGGGCAAGCTTGATTCCAGACTGCATTACTTCACTGGCGGTGACGCGGGCGGCTTGATCACCGTATCCAGCGCTGCCGTGTTGAAGTCCAGTAAACATCCAAAGGAAGCTCAGCAATTCCTGGCCTTTATGGCCAGCGAAGAAGGACAGCGTGTGATCACCCAGACGACGGCCGAATATCCGCTGCATAAAGGCATGGAATCGGATCGCGGCCTCAAGCCGTTCAGTGAGCTGGAAGCGCCAGACGTCACGCCGGCCGACCTTGGCAACGCCGAAGAAGCACTGGAGCTGGAACGCGAAGTTGGCCTGAACTGATGGCAACATCGTTATCGGCCCCCGCCGCGCGCGGGGGTTACGTGCCAAAAAGTAAACGGCCGTCGATCTGGCTGGTGCTGCCGGTGTTGCTGCTTGTGGTCATGAGCCTGCTGCCACTCGCCTATGTCGGATTGAAAGCCTGGCAGGCCGGCTGGGCCGAGGCGCTGCACTTGTTGTGGCGCCCGTATGTGTTTGGTCTGTTGCGAAATACGTTGGCACTGATGGTGGGCGTGACCATCACTTGCGGCGTGGTCGGTCTATCACTCGCCTGGCTGCTGGAGCGCAGCAACTTGCCCGGCCGACGCCTGTGGGGTGTGATCCTGTGCCTGCCGTTTGCGGTGCCGGCCTTCGTCAGCAGCTTCACCTGGGTGTCGCTGAGCGCACAGTTCGAAGGCCTCGGCGGCGCCATTCTGGTGATGAGCCTGTCGAAGTATCCGCTGATCTTTCTGCCGGTCGCAGCCACCCTGCGCAACCTTGATCCCTCACTCGAAGAATCCGCACGTACGCTGGGGCAGAATCGCTGGGGTGTGTTTTTTCGCGTCACCCTTCCACTGCTGTGGCCATCGCTGCTGGCCGGCTCGCTTTTGATTGCCTTGCATATGCTGGTGGAATTCGGCGCGCTTTCGATCATTGGCCTGCAAACCTTTACCACCGCGATCTATCAGCAATTCGAACTGGAATTCAGCAACGCCAACGCGGCGATGCTCTCGGCCGTCTTGTTGGCGCTGTGTTTGATGCTGCTGTGGCTGGAGTTGAGAGTGCGCGGCAAGGGCCGGCATGTGCGCACCGGCCAGGGCGCGGCGCGACAGGCTGAACAAGTGCGACTCGGGCGGTGGGCTGCGCTCGGTCAGCTGTATTGTCTGGCGTTGGCAATTATCGGCAGCGGGATACCGCTGGGGATGCTGGCGTACTGGCTGGCGGTCGGTTCATCGGCAGCCTTCCCGGTGGCGGCGATTAGCGAAGCGCTGTTGTCGTCGCTGGCATTGTCGCTGGGCGGCGCGGCGCTGTGCCTGGTGCTGGCCGTACCGGTGGGATTGCTGGTAGTGCGCTATAAAGGTCAGTTGGCGATCTGGGCCGAACGCTTGCCTTATTTGCTTCACGCGCTGCCGGGGTTGGTGATTGCTCTGACGCTGGTGTATTTCGCCCTGCATTACGTGCCGGTGCTGTATCAGACCTCGGGACTGCTGCTGATCGCCTATGCACTGCTGTTTCTGCCGTTGGCTCAGGCACCGATCCGCACGGCGCTGAACAAGGCTGCGCCGCAGCTGGAAGAAGCGGCGCGGACGCTGGGCGCTTCGTCGCTCACGGCGTTTTGCAGGGTGACGTTGCCGATCATTTTCCCAGCATTGGGGGCAGCGTTTGCGTTGGTGTTTCTCGATGCGATGAAGGAGCTGACGGCAACCTTGTTACTAAGCCCGACCGGGCTGAATACGCTGGCGACCGAAGTCTGGGCGCATACGGCGAATGTCGAGTTTGCGGCAGCGGCGCCTTATGCGGCGCTGTTGATTCTGGTCTCAGGGTTGCCGGTTTATCTGCTCACAACGCGGATGTATCTGAGCCGCTAAAGGATCGCAGCCTTCGACAGCTCCTACATGGGAATCTGCGTTTCCCTGTAGGTGGGGCCGAAGGCTCGGGCCGCGATCGGACGATCTTTTGATCTTAAGCCCGGAACTGCCCCAGGCTTGCCTTCAATTGCGCAGCCAAGCCATCCAGCACCTTGCCACTGGCCGTGGTCTCCACCACTGCCTGCGCCGCTTTCTCGGCCTGGGCATGAATCGTCTCGACGCGCCCACGCACTGCCTGCGCCCCCTGCGCCTGATGTGCTGCCGCTTGCGTCGCCAGGCCGATCGCGGCATGAACCTGCTCGACAGATGCCTGAACCGACTGCTGCAAACGCGCACTGTCGCGCAACACCAGCAAGCCCTCGCTGGCCTGACGCCCGGCCTGACCGATCGCCTCGACCGCCTCCCGCGCGCCCTGCTGCAGAGCCACAATGTGCGCCTGAATGTCGCCAGTGGAGCTCTGCGTCTTGCTCGCCAATGCGCGAACTTCGTCAGCGACCACGGCAAAACCGCGCCCGGTCTCGCCAGCCCGCGCCGCTTCAATCGCCGCGTTCAATGCGAGCAGATTGGTCTGCTCGGCAATCCCGTGAATGACCGTCAGAACCACTTCAATCTGCTGGCTCTGCTGCGCCAGCCGTTCGATGACTTTCGCCCCGGTATCGACTTGTCCGGCGAGCGCCTCGATCAAGCCGCCGACCTTCGCCGAGGTGCGAGTGTTTTCGTCAGTGGCCTGACGGATCTCCACGACTTGCCTGAGCGCTGCCTGCATCGCGTGACTTTCCGATTGCGCCTCGTCAGCCATTTGCGACAGCGCGCGCAAGCTTTCTGCAACTTCATCACGCTGCATTCCGGCCGCCGCATCGGCGCCGGCATTGCGCAAGGTCATCGCCCCGATTTCCACGCCAGTACGCTGAGCGACATCGCCGGCCTCGCGGACAATCGGCTGCAGTTTGTCCACAAAGCGGTTGACCGCTGAAGCCATGTCACCGATTTCGTCGTTGCTGTTGATCTGCACGCGCTTGGTCAGGTCCCCCTCGCCTGCCGCCAGATCGTCCATCGCCGCGTTAAGCATTTTCAGGCGATTGACCACGCGACGACCAAGAACTACAGCCAGCAACAGCAGAACGCCGCAGCCAACCAGCGCCAGGCCCAGGCCGATGCGCCAGCGTAACGTCGCAGCAGCTTCTTGAACGGTTTGGGCCGTGTTGGCTTTCATTTCGCTAGCGGTGGATTGGGCCGATTGCAAGCGCGCCTGCATGGCTTTGGCGCTGTCCGCCGCGGCGCCTTTAAGGCTGTCACCGACCAGTTGATCGCTGCTGGAAATCAGCGCCAGAAAGCGCTTGTCGAGCTCGGCCAGATCGGTTTCCACCGAGGCGGTGGACACACCCATCAGCACTTTGCCGATTTCCACGCCGTTGGGATTGATCGACGCCTCGAGGTAATAAACCGAAGGATCGTTCTTCGCCGCATCGAGCACTTTATCCAGCGCACGCTCGCCCTGGCCTTTTTCCAGCAAGGCTTTGTTGATCGGGTTTTCGCGATTGAGGTAACGGGTCAGATGCTGGCCGGTGGCGTCGTCGTACACCACAAACAGTACATTGGGATTGCGCTGGGCGCGTCGGGCAAACTCCGACAGGGTCGGAACGTCGCTGTCCCACATGGCGCGCGGCGCGACGGAGGCCAGCAATTGCGCCATGTCATTGGCGGAATCTTTCAGATCCTTTTCCAGGGTCGCCCGCAGTTGCGCCTGCTCTTCCTTCAGGCGCGTGGAAAGGCCTGCGGTCAGACGCTGGCGGGTATTGGCTGAAAGCGCATCAAGGCTCGACGTCACTTCCCGTCCGGCCTGCTCCAATTCACCGGAGAGTTTCTGGCTGTCGGCACCGAGGCGTGCGGCCAGATCAGCTTCCAGCGCGGTGACCGTGCTCCGCGTCAGGGCAACCGCGACCAACACCTGCACCAAAAGGGCGACACCCAAGGTAACGAACACCGGCCGCAACAAACGGCTTTGTAACAGTGAGAGAACGGCTGACACTATGAATCCCTCTACTTCTGACGCCATTAATTTGATGGCACTCTTGTAGACAGATTCACAGCAAAGGTCATGCCGTCCAACAGGCATAAACGACAAAGGCCCCGATTAAGGGGCCTTTGTTTTTTACATCAACGACTTATCAGGCAAACGGATGACGCAGAACGATGGTTTCGTTGCGATCCGGGCCCGTCGAAATAATGTCGATCGGCGCGCCGATCAACTCTTCAACGCGTTTGATGTACGCACGAGCGTTCGCTGGCAGCTCTTCCAGGGTCTTGGCGCCCACGGTCGACTCGGTCCAGCCCGGCACTTCTTCGTACACGGGCTGAAGGCCCACGTAGCTGTCCGCGTCGGTCGGGGCAACGGCATTGCCTTGCGCGTCTTTATAGCCGACGCAGATGTTGATGGCTTCAAGGCCGTCGAGTACGTCCAGCTTGGTCAGGCAGATGCCCGAGATGCTGTTCACGTCGATAGCGCGACGCAGGATAACGGCGTCAAACCAGCCGCAACGACGGGCACGGCCGGTGGTGGCGCCGAACTCGTGGCCCTGCTTGGCCAAGTGCGCACCCACGTCGTCGAACAGCTCGGTCGGGAACGGGCCGGAACCTACGCGAGTGGTGTAAGCCTTGGTGATGCCCAGGATGTAATCCAGGAACATCGGGCCAACGCCCGAACCGGTCGCCACGCCACCGGCGGTGGTGTTGGAGCTGGTCACGTACGGGTAGGTACCGTGGTCGATGTCGAGCAACGAACCCTGGGCGCCTTCGAACATGATGTCTTTACCGGCACGACGCAGGTCGTGCAGCTCGGCGGTCACGTCCAGCATCAGCGGCTTGAGCAGTTCAGCGTATTCCTTGCACTCGGCCAGGGTCTTTTCGAATTCGATGGCCGGCTCTTTGTAGTAACCGACCAGCATGAAGTTGTGGTAGTCCACCAGCTCACGCAGTTTGTCTTCGAAGCGCGGCATGTTCAGCAGATCGCCGACACGCAGGCCACGACGGGCTACCTTGTCTTCGTACGCCGGGCCGATGCCGCGACCGGTGGTACCGATCTTCAGCTCGCCACGGGCCTTTTCACGGGCCTGGTCCAGCGCGACGTGGAAGGACAGGATCAGCGGGCAGGACGGGCTGATACGCAGGCGCTCGCGCACCGGTACGCCCTTCTCTTCCAGCTTGGTGATTTCCCGCAGCAGAGCGTCAGGTGCAACCACCACGCCGTTACCGATCAGGCACTGCACGCCTTCGCGCAGCACGCCCGACGGGATCAGGTGCAAGACGGTTTTTTCGCCGTCGATCACCAGGGTGTGGCCAGCGTTGTGGCCGCCCTGGTAGCGCACTACGGCGGCAGCATGTTCGGTCAGCAGATCAACGATCTTGCCTTTGCCCTCATCACCCCATTGGGTGCCCAGGACTACGACATTCTTACCCATAACACTTGTCCTCATTCGCGCAAACTTGGTGCCGGCGATGGCCGGCAGGAAAACTCAAGAAGCCAGTGGCGATACTTGCCAAAGCCCGTTCTGCAGAATCAATTGCCGGTCGCAGTCCGCATCACGGGCGGCGGCCAAAGGTTGTCCAGGCAACGCCTGAACGACACGCTGACCCTCACTGCGCAACTGGCAAACCTGCTGCCAGAGTGCTGCATCCGTACTGTCAGGCATCCAGATACCGCCAGACGGTAGCTCGATCTCAGCACGCCCCAGGGTCACCAGGGTTTTCAAATCGGTAGAAAAACCGGTCGCCGGACGGGCGCGACCGAAGTCGGCACCGATGTCGTCGTAACGACCGCCCTGCGCGATGGACTGACCAACGCCCGGCACGAACACCGCAAACACCACACCGGTGTGGTAGTGATAACCGCGCAGCTCGCCCAGATCGAAGTACAGCGGCAGCTGCGGGAAGCGCGCCGACAGACGCTCGGCAATCGCCAGCAAGTCTTCCAGCGCCGCCAGCACCGGGGCCGGCGCATTGGCCAGACGCTCGCGGGCGGCACTCAACACTTCCCGGCCGCCACACAAATCGACCAGCGCCCTCAGCATGCCGGACAAATCGGCCGGCAGGCCTTCGGTCAGGGTAATGACCTCGTCGATGGCCTTACGTTGCAGGGCATCGAACAACTGCTGTTCGACTTCACCGGACAAACCGGCAGCACGCGCCAGACCGCGGTAGATACCGACGTGCCCCAGATCCATGTGCACGTCCGGCACGTCGGCCAGTTGCAACATCGCCAACATCAGACTGATCACTTCAACGTCGCTGCTCGGGCTGGCATCGCCGTACAACTCGGCGCCCAGCTGGATCGGGCTGCGCGAGGACGACAAGGCACGCGGCTGCGCATGCAGCACGCTGCCGGCATAGCACAGACGGCTCGGGCCTTCGCGACGCAGGGTATGCGCATCGATGCGCGCAACCTGCGGCGTGATGTCTGCACGGAAACCCATCTGCCGGCCCGATTGCGGGTCGATGACCTTGAAGGTACGCAGATCCAGGTCCTGGCCCGCACCGGTCAGCAAGGATTCCAGGTACTCGATATGGGGAGTCACGACAAACTCGTAACCCCAGCTCTGGAACAGATCTAACACCTGACGACGCGCGACTTCAATGCGCGCCGCTTCCGGTGGCAGTACTTCTTCGATGCCATCTGGCAGCAGCCAGCGGTCTACCGTTGCCATTACGCCATTCCCCTTTGATCCGGGCGGCCAGCACTAGGGCGAGCCTTGAGTGAAGCAGAAAATGACCGGTTCGTTCAAAACGCGCGCGCATGAACGACGCAGCGAAAGGCCTGACTCCGGCTTCGCCCATCACTTTCCTCGAAAACGCTCGGGCCATTCAAACCCGACGCCTGCAACAAAAACAGCAATCAAACGTGCAGACGCAAAAAAGCCGGGAATTTCCCGGCTGCCGCATCATACACACGTTTTCCCAAAGGATCACCCCGCCCGAGGTTTTAGCCGCCGGGCGGAATGATTCAGGTCAACGTCGCATCAAGGCTTGGACTTTTCCAGGTAACGGAAGAAGTCGCTGCTTGGGTCAAGGACCAGGACGTCGGATTTGTTCGCGAAGCTTTCACGGTAGGCACGCAGGCTACGGTAGAAGCCGTAGAATTCCTGATCCTGACCGTAGGCCTTGGAGTAGATCGCAGCGGCCTGGGCGTCACCGTCACCGCGAACCTCTTCGGATTCACGATAGGCTTCGGCCAGCAACACGCGGCGTTGACGATCGGCGTCGGCACGGATGCCTTCGGCCAGCTCGTTACCCTTGGCGCGGTGCTCGCGAGCTTCACGCTCACGCTCGGTGCTCATACGTTCGAACACGCTGCGGTTAACTTCTTTCGGCAGATCGATGGCCTTGACCCGGACATCGACCACTTCGATACCCAGCTCCTTTTCTGCCATTTTGTTCAGCGATGCAGTGATGTCAGCCATCAACGCATCACGCTCACCCGATACGACTTCGTGCAGGGTGCGCTTGCCGAACTGGTCACGCAGACCGGATTCAAGACGACGGGACAGACGCTCGTCAGCGATTTGCTTGAGGCCGGATGTCGCAGTGTAGAAGCGCTCGGCATCTTTCACGCGCCACTTGGCGTAGGCATCGACCATGACGGCTTTCTTTTCGAGGGTCAGGAAGCGTTGTGTCGGTGCATCCAGCGTCAACAGGCGTGCGTCGAATTTGCGCACCTGGTTAACGTAAGGCACTTTCACATGCAGACCCGGCTGAACATCCGCCTGAACCACACGACCGAATTGCAGCAGCACCGCACGCTCGGTCTGAGCCACGATGTAGAAGCAGTTCCAGCCCACCAATACCACGACGACGCCAACGATCAGGGCGATCAGCGATTTATTGCTCATCAGCGGGTCTCCCTTGTGCGCGACTGCGGCACGTCAGTGACATGCGGCGTGACGTCCGTGTTGGTGCTCGCGGCAGCAGAACCGGTGACCGGCGAATTGCCGCCCGAACTGTTCTGAATCATTTTGTCCAGCGGCAGGTAGAGCAGGTTGCTCTGGCCATCTTTGTTGCCGGTCACAAGGACCTTGCTGGTGTTACTGAAGACTTCCTGCATGGTGTCCAGGTACAGACGCTGGCGGGTCACTTCAGGTGCCTTGCGATACTCGGCGACCAGTTTGGTAAAGCGGTCCGCCTCACCCTTGGCGCGCGAGACCGTTTCGTCGCGGTAACCGTTGGCATCCTCAAGGATGCGCTGGGCCTGACCACGCGCTTCCGGCACGACGCCGTTGGCATAGGTTTCCGCCTGGTTACGCGAACGCTGCTCGTCTTCACGGGCGCGGATCACGTCATCGAAGGCTTCCTGTACTTCACGCGGTGCTGCTGCGCTCTGTACGTTGACCTGCGTAACGGTAATACCGGTGCGATAGGTATCGAGGAAACGTTGCAGACGCTCCTTGATTTCACTGGCCATCAATTCACGGCCTTCGGTCAGCACCTGGTCCATCGCAGTGGAACCCACCACATGACGCAAGGCACTTTCGGTCGCGTGTTGCAGGCTGATTTCCGGCTGATCGACGTTCAGCACGAAGTCCTGCAGGTTGCTGATCTTGTACTGCACGGTCAGCGGCACTTCGACGATGTTCTCGTCTTCGGTGAGCATCTGGCCCTGCTTGGTGTACGCACGCTCACGCGTCACGTTCTCCATGTACTTCTTGTCGATCGGCGGGAAGTAGATATTCAGGCCGGGGCCGACAGTCTCGTAGTACTTGCCGAAGCGCAGCACCACGGCTTGCTCCTGTTCGTCCACCACGTAAACCGCGCTGTACAGCCAGACAGCCGCCAGCACGACCAGGCCGATGCCGAGCAGACCGCCGAAGCCGCCACTGCGCTTGCCCGAACCACCGCCGTCATCACCGCGTTTTTTACCACCACCGAACAACCCGTTCAGGCTTTCCTGCAGCTTTCGGAAGGCCTCGTCGAGATCCGGTGGCCCCTTGCGGTCGCCGTTATTGCGGCGCTTGCCACCCCAGGGATCCTGATTATTCGAGTTGCCACCCGGCTCATTCCAAGCCATAGCGCTCTCCATCTGATAAAGCAAAGACGCACCCACGGCGCGCCGACCAATGCTACAGAATGCCTGCCGTTGCGGCACAACCGCTTTTTCAGGCTTTTATTGCAAAGTGTGTTGCTCGATGAATTCCATCGGCTGCAATCCCTCGCGGCTTACCAGTCGATTCAACTCAACCCGGGGCAAACGAACGGTCAGCAGACTGACGCCCTCTTCATCGTGTTCTTCTTTTTGCACCGCGCCGAGTTCGAAGAACTGCGCACGCAGTCGAGCGAATTGTTGCGGCAAGCGCAATGTGCCGACAAACAAATCACTGCCCAGCAACTCGGCAATGGCTTGCTCAAGCAATTCCAGACCGCTGCCATCACGCGCCGAGAGCCAGACCCGTTGCGGCTTGCCGTCGGCATCGCGCTGGATTTGTGGCTCAACGCCTTCAAGCAAATCGAGTTTGTTATAGACCTCGAGGATCGGCAAGTCCTGAGCGCCAATCTCGCCCAGCACCACCATCACCTGTTCGATCTGCAACATGCGATCCGGTTCAGCCGCATCGATAACGTGCAACAGCAAGTCGGAGTTGCTCGACTCTTCGAGCGTAGACCGAAATGCTTCGACCAGCTTGTGGGGCAGGTGCCGGATGAAACCCACCGTATCGGCCAAAACAATCGGCCCGAGGTCGTCGATGTCCAGGCGGCGCAAAGTCGGATCCAGCGTGGCGAACAATTGGTCGGCCGCGTAAACGTCGGATTTCGTCACGTTATTGAACAGTGTGGATTTGCCGGCGTTGGTGTATCCCACCAGCGATACGGTAGGAATGTCGGCTCGCGATCGGCCGCGTCGCGACTGCTCGCGCTGACTGCGCACCTTTTCCAGCCGCCCCTTGATCTGCCGCAGGCGAACCCGCAGCAA
This sequence comes from Pseudomonas khorasanensis, assembly GCF_014268505.2. GTDB lineage: Bacteria > Pseudomonadota > Gammaproteobacteria > Pseudomonadales > Pseudomonadaceae > Aquipseudomonas > Aquipseudomonas khorasanensis. Next base: position 198,105 of record NZ_JABWQP020000004.1, on the reverse strand, counting down.
ACGGCGGTCGGTTTCCAGCTGGGTTTCACCCGGGCCGCGCATACCGATACCGCCACCCTGGCGCTCAAGGTGAGTCCAGCCGCGAACCAGCCGGGTGCTCATGTGGTCAAGCTGGGCCAGTTCGACCTGGAGCTTGCCCTCATGGGTACGGGCACGTTGGGCGAAAATATCGAGAATCAACCCGGTGCGGTCGATCACGCGACACTCGAACACACGTTCGAGGTTACGCTCCTGACTGGGCGTGAGAATGTGATTGAAAATCACCAGGTCAGCTTCTTCAGCTTTGACCAGGTCGCGTAATTCCTCGACCTTGCCGCTGCCGATCAGGTATTTGGCGGTTGGCCGATGACGCGGCACGTTAAAAAACGCAACGGTCTCGGCGCCAGCCGAATTAGCCAACTCCTGAAACTCCTGCGGATCTTCGCGCGCCTCAGGGTCCTGTCCATCCAAGTGAACGAGGATGACTCGCTCACCACCACCGTGGCGCTCAAAGAACAAAGGAGACTCCTATCAGGCGTTACCTGGCTCAGCATCGCCTGCTTCGGATTCGGTTGCGCTAGGCAGACGAATTGGACGAACCGGCACTACTGTCGAGATAGCGTGTTTGTAGACCATCTGGCTGACGGTGTTTTTCAGCAAAATCACGAACTGGTCGAACGACTCGATCGTGCCTTGCAGTTTGATCCCGTTGACCAGGTAAATGGAAACCCCAACTTTCTCTTTACGTAAAGTATTCAGGTAAGGGTCTTGTAGCGAATGCCCTTTTGACATGTGCCGCACTCCTTTAAGGATTCAATAATAATAAAGATAATTCAGATGGCTTTGGCCGCCACACCCCCAAGGATAGACGGCAATTGCAAGGACTCAGCTCAATATGGAGATGGTCCCAAGGTATTTCAAGGCGCGTGGCAGATTGTCGCAATCAAGACTGTCCAGCCAGTGTAAATCTTCCCAACTGCGCAGCCAGGTAAACTGGCGCTTGGCCAACTGGCGCGTGGCGATGATGCCGCGCTCCTGCATTTGAGCCAATGTCAGCTTGCCGTCCAGATAATCCCAGACTTGGCGGTAGCCTACCGCACGTATAGACGGCAACCCTGAATGCAGGTCACTTCTCTTACGAAGGGCTACGACCTCGTCGATGAATCCCTGTTCCAACATATTTGTGAATCTTTGTTCAATACGCTTGTGCAGTACCTGACGATTAGCCGGGGCAATGGCCAGGTTCGCGACAGTATAGGGCAATTGTTGCCGTCCCGAAGCGGCTGCTTCAGTACTTTGCGCAGATTGTTGCTCGCGCAGCGCGGTCATGCTCCGACCGCTGACCCGGTACACTTCCAGCGCGCGACTCAGGCGCTGCGGATCGTTCGGATGAATGCGCGCCGCCGAAACCGGATCGATCAGCGCCAATTGTTCGTGCAGGGCTTGCCAACCGAGGCGTGCAGCCTCTTCTTCGATCTGCGCGCGCACCTCGGGATCTGCCGCCGGCATGTCCGCAAGACCTTCAACCAGAGCCTTGTAATAGAGCATCGTACCGCCGACCAGCAACGGAATTTTCCCGCGAGCGGTGATCTCGGTCATGGCTTGCAGCGCATCGCGACGGAAATCGGCTGCAGAATAAGCTTCAGCCGGGTCGATAATGTCGATCAAACGGTGCGGATATTCGGCCAGCAGTTCCTTCGAGGGCTTGGCGGTACCGATGTCCATGCCGCGATAGACCAGCGCCGAGTCGACACTGATCAATTCGCACGGCAGCACCTTGGTCAACTCGATGGCCAGGTCGGTCTTGCCCGCAGCGGTCGGGCCCATCAGGAAAATCGCCGGAGGTAACTGGCTCATCAACGGCCGCGCAGGAACAGTTTGTCCAGATCGTCCAGGCCCAATTGGGTCCAGGTCGGTCGGCCATGGTTGCATTGACCGCTGCGTTCGGTGTTTTCCATGTCGCGCAGCAGACCGTTCATTTCCGGCAGGGCCAGGCGGCGGTTGGCGCGGATCGCGCCGTGGCAGGCCATGGTGCCGAGCAGTTCGTTGAGGTGCGCCTGGATGCGGTCGCTGGTGCCGTATTCCATAAGATCCGACAACACGTCGCCCACCAGTCGGTTGGCTTCGGCCTGCTTGAGCAGGGCTGGAATCTGGCGGATCGCCAGGGTTTCCGGGCCCAGACGCTGCAACTCGAAACCGAGCCGCTGAAACCAGGCCGCGTGCTCTTCGGCACAATCGGCTTCGCGCTGGCTGACAGCCAGCGACTCCGGCACCAGCAACGGCTGGCCGCTGAGGCCTTCGCTGGCCATGGCGATCTTCAGGCGTTCATACATGATCCGCTCGTGAGCGGCGTGCATGTCCACCAGCACGAGCCCATGGGCGTTTTCCGAAAGAATGTAGATGCCCTTGAGCTGTGCCAGCGCATAGCCCAGAGGCGGGATGTCTTCCTGACCGGCCGGCAGCGCGTTGGCATTGGCCTCGGGGAGCGGCGCGAAAAATTCTTTATAAGCGGCTTGAGCCTCGGCGGCGGGTACGGCCGATTGCACACGCGGCGTGTACTGATACTGATAGGCGCCGCCAGCGCTGGCACCGGATGACGTATTGAACGCCGGTTGCGCCTGCGGTTGCTCGAGCAGCGCATTGGCTGCCAGACGCATTTCGCCCTGCGGGCCGAATTCGCCCGCCTCGATGCCGCTCGGCCGGACGATGGCGGTGGTGACTGAGCCGGCAAGTTGATCTTCCGGGCGCACGTCGCCCAACGCACGGTGCAAGGTGCCATACAGAAAGTCGTGGACCATGCGCCCGTCACGGAAACGCACTTCGTGTTTGGTGGGGTGCACGTTGACGTCTACGGCGGCCGGGTCGACTTCGAAAAACAGCGCAAAGGTCGGGTGACGGCCATTGAACAGCACGTCGCGATAAGCCTGACGCACCGCGTGGGCCACCAGTTTGTCGCGAACGGCACGGCCGTTGACGAAGAAATACTGCAAGTCTGCCTGGCTGCGGTTGAAGGTCGGTAAGCCAACCCAGCCCCACAGGTGCAAGCCGTTACGCTCGATCTCGATCGGCAACGCCTGCTCAAGAAAACCCGCACCACAGATCGCCGCCACGCGCCGGGCACGGGCCGCATCGTCATGGGCCTCATGCAGGCTGAGGATGGTTTTGCCGTTGTGGCGCAAATGGAACGCGACGTCGAAACGCGCCAGCGCCAGACGCTTGATCACTTCCTGCAGGTGATCGAATTCGGTTTTTTCGGTCTTGAGGAATTTGCGCCGCGCCGGGGTATTGAAGAACAGGTCACGGACTTCCACCGAGGTGCCGACAGGATGCGCCGCGGGCTGAACCCGAGGTGCCATGTCACGGCCTTCGGTCTCGACCTGCCAGGCCTGATCGGCATCGCGGGTGCGCGAGGTCAGGGTCAAGCGCGCCACGGAGCTGATCGATGCCAGCGCCTCGCCACGAAAACCCAGGCTCATCACCTGCTCAAGATCTTCGAGATTGCGAATCTTGCTGGTGGCGTGACGGGCCAGTGCCAGCGGCAGATCATCGGCGGAAATGCCGTTGCCGTCGTCACGTACGCGCAGCAGTTTGACGCCGCCCTGCTCGACATCGACGTCGATGCGCTTGGCGCCGGAGTCGAGGCTGTTTTCCAGCAGTTCCTTGATCACCGAGGCCGGACGCTCGACCACCTCGCCGGCGGCGATCTGGTTCGCCAGTCGTGGGCTGAGCAGCTCGATACGGGCAGTGTTGAGCACCTGATTCATTCTTTGGACGCCAGTTCGGTGCCGGGAATGGTCAAGTGCTGGCCGACTTTCAGCTCGTCACTCTTCAGATTGTTGGCGCTGCGCAACGAGGCCGGCGACACTTGGTAGCGCACGCCGATCATCGCCAGGGTTTCACCCGGGCCGACGCGGTGATCGCGTGGCCCCTGAGCTATCTTGCCGGAATCACGCAGCCAGGCGATGTAGGTGCCCGGTGGCGGATTCTGCTGGAAGAACTGACGCACACCGCTGCTGATCGACCGCGCCAGCGCCTGTTGGTGGCTCGCCGCGGAGAGTTTTGAGGCTTCGTTGGCGTTTGAGATGAAGCCGGTTTCGACCAGAATCGACGGAATATCAGGCGATTTCAACACCATGAACCCGGCCTGTTCCACGCGCTGCTTGTGCAGTGGCGTGACCCGGCCAATGTTGGTCAGGACTTTCTGGCCGACGTTGAGGCTGGAGGTCAGCGACGCAGTCATCGACAGATCGAGCAGCACGCCGGCGAGCATGCGGTCCTTGTCGTCGAGGCTGACGTTGCCGGCGCCGCCAATCAGGTCGGAACGGTTTTCGCTGTCGGCCAGCCAACGGGCGGTCTCCGACGTTGCACCACGATCCGACAGGGCGAACACCGAAGCGCCGAATGCTGCTGTGGAAGGCGCGGCGTCAGCGTGGATCGAAACGAACAGGTCGGCGCCCTTCTTGCGGGCAATCTCGGTGCGGCCGCGCAACGGAATGAAGTAATCGCCGGTACGAGTCAGCTCGGCACGGAAGCCTTTCATGCCGTTGACCTGACGTTGCAGCTCACGCGCGATTTGCAGCACCACATCTTTTTCACGCTGGCCGCGCGAGCCGGATGCGCCTGGGTCTTCGCCACCATGGCCGGCGTCGATCACCACAATAATGTCGCGTTTGCCGGCCGGGGCCGGCGGCAATTTGATCGTCGGCTCGGTCGGGGTGACTGGCACCGCCGGCACCGTCGCCACCCGTGGCGCAGGTGCAGGTGGAGGAGCGGCGTCGGCCGGGTTGTCGAACAGATCGACTACCAGACGGTTGCCGTACTGAGCGTTGGGCGCCAGCGAAAAGCTTTTCGGGGTGACGGCTTTTTTCAGGTCGATGACCACCCGCAGATCGGTCGGCGTGCGCTGGGCCGAGCGCATCGCGGTGATCGGCGTGTTCGCGGTCTGCACATTCAACGGTGCGCCCAGTGTGGCGCCATTGATGTCGATCACCAGCCGATCCGGAGCGGTCAGGGTGAATACGCTGTGCTGCACCGGCCCGGTCAGGTCGAAGACCAGCCGCGTGTTATCCGGCGCCCGCCACAGGCGCACGCTGTTGACCTTTGAATCGGCCACAGCGTTGACGGTTACTGCCATCAACATCAGTCCAGCGGCAGCTACCATCGCGCGAAAGCGCATACCTAACCCCATCATTTAATTGGTTTCCGTTGCCAAAGCGGCACACCAGGCCTCGCCACGCGAGCCCTGGGACAAAATTGTCAGCGAACGTCCGCTGTCTTGCGGGCTTATGGTAATGGTCAGGTCAGGCTTTGGCAAAAAGCCTGCACCTTTATCGGGCCACTCGATCAGGCACAGGGCATCGTCTTCGAAGTAATCACGGATCCCCAGGAATTCGAGCTCTTCCGGATCGACCAGGCGATAAAGGTCGAAGTGGAAGGCGCGGACGTCTCCTATTTCGTAGGGCTCGACCAACGTGAACGTCGGACTTTTTACCGCGCCAACATGACCCAGCCCGCGAATGATGCCCCGCGACAGGGTGGTTTTCCCCATGCCCAGATTGCCTTCGAGAAAAATCAGACCGTGGCCCTGGGTCACGCGGGCGATCCGTGCGCCAAAGTCGCTCATCGCCTGTTCATCGGCCAGGTACAGGGTTACTTCAGACACGGTGCATGCTCCTCCAACAACTGACGAATGGCTGGAATCAGATCACTGGCCGCCAGCCCACGGCCGAATTTACCTTGTTGCGCACCGGCATTGGCGTGCAGCCAGACCGCGAGGCAGGCCGCGTCGAAAGCGTCCATGCCCTGGGCCAGCAACGCGCCGACCAAACCGGCCAACACATCACCGAGACCGGCGGTGGCCATGGCCGGGTGGCCCTGATGACACAGGGCCAGACGGCCGTCCGGGTGAGCGATCAGGCTGCCGGCGCCTTTGAGCACCACAACCGTAGAGTATTTTTTGCTCAATGCCAGCGCCGCCGCCGGGCGATCAGCCTGTACCTCGGCGGTGCTGATTTGCAGCAGACGCGCCGCCTCGCCCGGATGCGGAGTGATCACGCAGTCCTTGGGCAATTGAACAAAACCGCTGGCCAGCAGATTCAACGCGTCAGCATCCCATACCTGCGGCAACGCTGCATTGGCGGCTGCCGACAACAAGGCGCGCCCCCAACTGGCCTGACCGAGGCCTGGCCCGACCACCAGCACCGAAACCTTTTCCAGCAGGCCCATCAATTGATTCGCTGACGAGGCGCCCAGCGCCATCGCTTCCGGTACGCGGGTCAGCGCGGCGGGAACATGCTCAGGGCGTGTTGTCAGCGACACCATGCCCGCGCCGCTGCGCAGGGCCGTTTCAGTACTTAGCAGGATCGCCCCGCCAAAACCGTGATCGCCGCCGATCAGCAACACATGGCCAAAGCGGCCCTTGTGCGAAGTCGGGGAGCGCGTGGCAAGCGGTGGAAGATTAGCGGCGCTGAGGCGACGAGCGCTGACTGGAATGTCACCGAAGGTTTCGGCAGCAGCCTGAAGATCATTGAAAACGAGCTCGCCGACGCGATCCGCCGCATCGCCGGTCAACAGTCCGAGCTTCAGGCCGATGAACGTGACTGTAATGTCGGCACGCACCGCAATACCCAGTTCCCGGCCGGTGTCGGCGCACAGTCCGGACGGAATATCGACGGCAGCGACCGGCAAACAGCTGGCGTTGATTGCGCTGATCGCGGTGGCATACGGCTCGCGAACCTCGCCCTTCAAGCCTGTGCCGAGCAAGGCATCGAGCACGACGCCGCGCAGTTCGCTTTGCGCCTGCCAGTCCAGCACTGCGACGCCTTCAGCCAGTGCCTCGGCATGGGCCGATGCCGCATCGCCCTGCAAACGTTGCGGATCGCCGACCGCCAGGACCCGCACCGACCAACCGGCACGGTGCGCGAGCAGTGCCACCAGATAACCGTCGCCGGCGTTATTACCGTGCCCGGCGAGCACCGTCAGCTCATTCGCCGACGGCCACTGGCGCACCAGTGCGCGCCACATCGCTCGGGCGGCGCGCTGCATCAATTCGAAGCCCGGCGTACCGGCGGCGATCAGTCGCGCGTCGATCTCGCGCACCTGCGCGGCGCGGTACAGCGCGTCGGGTAATTCATCTTTCGTCTGCGGCATGCGTCTTCGGGCTCCGATGTCTGGCAGAATTATACGCACCTCAGCTCCGGTTTCTCTCGCCCCATGTCCGCCATCACCACAGACCTGCCCGCCCTCGCCCAATCGATCAAGGATTGGGGCCGCGAGCTGGGCTTCCAGCAAGTCGGCATCAGCGGTCTGGACCTGGCCGAGCACGAGCAGCATCTGCAGCGCTGGCTCGACGCCGGCTACCACGGTGAGATGGACTATATGGGCGCCCATGGCAGCAAACGCTCGCATCCGGAAGAACTGGTGCCGGGCACTTTGCGGGTGGTCTCGCTGCGCATGGACTACTTGCCGGGCGATACCGAAATGGCCAAGCGTCTGGCCGAACCTGACAAAGCCTACGTGTCGCGTTATGCCTTGGGCCGCGATTACCACAAATTGATCCGTAAACGTGTTCAGCAACTGGCCGACAGGATTCAGGCGCAGATCGGCCCTTTCGGTTTCCGCGCCTTCGTAGACAGTGCACCGGTGCTGGAAAAAGCCATCGCCGAGCAGGCCGGGCTGGGCTGGATCGGCAAAAACACGCTGGTGTTGAACCGCAAGGCCGGCAGTTATTTTTTCCTCAGCGAACTGTTCGTCGACCTGCCGTTGCCGGTGGATGAACCTCACAGCACGGAACATTGCGGGCGCTGCACCGCGTGCCTCGACATCTGCCCGACCAATGCCTTCGTCGGCCCGTATGTGCTGGATGCGCGACGCTGCATTTCCTATCTGACCATTGAGCTGAAAACCGCCATTCCCGAAGAACTGCGGCCACTCATTGGTAACCGGGTGTTCGGCTGCGATGATTGTCAGATTGTCTGCCCGTGGAACCGTTTCGCCCGCCCTTCGGCAGAGAACGATTTCAAGCCACGGCACAATCTCGACAATGCCGGGCTGGCGGAACTGTTTATGTGGGATGAAGAAAAATTCCTGGGCAACACCGAGGGCTCGCCGTTGCGGCGCGCCGGGTATGAGCGCTGGTTGCGCAACCTGGCGGTGGGTCTTGGCAATGCGCCGTCGAGCATTCCGGTAGTGGAAGCACTCAAGTCACGACGCGATCACCCATCGGAACTGGTGCGCGAACACGTGGAATGGGCGCTCAAACAACACGGCCTGGCCTAACCCCTGCAGGAGCTGCCGCAGGGTGTGCGTCAGGGCTGATCGTTGTAAACGAACTTCGGCATTTCCCAGTGAAAACGAATCGCCAGCAGCCGCAGCAGGAAGCCACCGAACAGGGTGATGAGAATGGCCTGCTCCCCGGGCACATTCAGATACAGGCAAAGCATGTAGCACCACGCCGCCGCGAACGAGACGCTGGCGTATAGCTCGCGCCGGAAAATAAGCGGAATGTCGTTGCAGAAGATGTCACGCAGAATGCCGCCGAACACGCCGGTGATCACCCCGCTGACCGACGCCACCAACATGCCGTGGCCCATTTCCAGAGCGGTCATGCAGCCGATCAGCGTGAACGCCACCAGGCCGACAGCATCGAGCACCAGAAACAGCGAGCGCAGGTGACGCATCCAGCGTGCGGTGAAGACAGTGAACATTGCCGCCACCGAAGTCAGCACCAGATATTCCGGGTGTTTGACCCACGTCAGCGGATAATGCCCCAGCAGCACGTCGCGCACCGAACCGCCGCCCAGCGCCGTGATGCAAGCGATCAGCACCACGCCAAACCAGTCCATGCCGCGACGCCCGGCAGACAGCGCGCCCGTCATGGCTTCAGCGGTGATGGCGATCAGATAGAGCATCAGCAACATGGTGGCGGTCCTTGCAAGAAGGCGCGCAGTCTAGCCATTTCCCTACGGCACCAAAAGAGGGCGCCGCATAACGCCGGGATCACATCAGAACTTGATGAAGTGCTTGCGGTAATGCTTCAACTCGGCGATCGATTCGCGGATGTCATCCAGCGCCAGGTGCGTGCTGCCTTTCTTGAAGCTGTCGCGCACGTCCGGGGCCCAGCGTGCGGCCAGTTCCTTGAGCGTCGAGACGTCGAGGTTGCGGTAATGGAAGTAGCTTTCCAGCGCCTTCATGTGGGTATAAAGGAAGCGACGATCCTGGCAGATGCTGTTGCCGCAGATCGGCGACTTGCCCTTCGGTACCCATTTTTCCAGGAAGGCGATGGTTTCGGCTTCGGCCTCAACCATGCTGATGCGACTGTCGCGCACGCGCTGGGTCAGACCGGAATTGCCGTGGGTGCGAGTGTTCCATTCGTCCATCCGCGCGAGCACTTCGTCGCTGTGATGGATCGCAATCACCGGACCTTCGGCCAAAGTATTCAAGTCACTGTCAGTGACGATGGTGGCCATCTCGATGATGACATCGTTGTCCGGGTCCAGACCGGTCATTTCCAGGTCGATCCAGATCAAGTTTTGCGGGTTTTGCATATTCGGACTCCTAGGCAATGCTGCGCAGTTTAGCCTAGGCCGCTGGCCGGGCGTGCTAAACTCGCGGCCGTTTTACTTAATAGCTGCATTCTTCAGACGGAACACCCATGGCCAAACGCCAACTCAATCGTCGTCAAAACTGGCGCATCGAAAAGATTCAGGGCGAGCGCGCCGCACGCGCCGCCAAACGCGAGTCCTCGGCGGTCGAAGCCCTCGAGGGCGGCGACCTTGGGCCTGAGCAACACGGTCTGGTGATCGCCCACTTCGGTGTGCAGGTCGAGGTAGAGGCCACCGACGGCGAACTCGCCGGTCAGGTGTTCCGCTGCCACTTACGCGCCAACCTGCCGGCGCTGGTCACGGGCGATAAAGTAGTCTGGCGCGCCGGCAACCAGGGCATTGGCGTGATCGTCGCGCAGCTTCCGCGCAGCACCGAACTGTGCCGCCCGGACAGCCGTGGCCAGCTCAAGCCTGTTGCGGCGAACGTCGACATGATCGTCATCGTCTTCGCCCCGCTGCCCGAACCCCATGCGAACCTGATCGACCGTTATCTGGTCGCAGCCGAACACGCTGGCATCCGTCCGCTTCTGCTGCTGAACAAATTCGACCTGATCGACGAGCAGAACGCCCCGGCGCTCAACGCGCTGCTGGCGGTTTACCGCACATTGGGATATCCGGTGCTGGAAGTGTCGGCGCACCACGGCAACGGCATGGAAGAGCTGCAGAAGCAGCTCGACGGGCGCATCAGCGTGTTCGTCGGCCAGTCCGGCGTCGGCAAGTCCTCGCTGGTCAACAGCCTGCTGCCGGAAGTCGAAACCCGCGTCGGGCCGTTGTCCGAGCTGTCAGGCCAGGGCACGCACACCACGACGACCGCGCGCCTGTTCCACTTCCCGGGCGGTGGCGAATTGATCGACTCTCCGGGCATCCGCGAATTCGGCCTCGGTCACGTCAGCCGCGCCGACGTCGAAGCCGGCTTCATCGAGTTCGACGACCTGCTTGGCACCTGCCGCTTCCGTGACTGCAAGCACGACCGCGAACCGGGTTGCGCATTGCTCGCCGCGCTGGAAGATGGCCGCGTGCAGCAGCAACGGATGAACAGCTATCGCTCGATCATCGCCAGTTTGCCTGAAAACGGCTATTAAACAGCCACGCCGGCAGTGCCTGTTCCAGGTACTGCCGGCTGCTCGACCCTCCCCTACAAATTCCCCGACGACTTAAACATCAGATTGTTCTGAAGGGCATTTTCCTGCCTGCTTGCAGGACATTTCTCTTTTGCTGCCAACGCCTTGTAGGCCCCCTCCAGATGCCTACATTCAGTTCCTCTTCGCACTGTCGCGACCTCCGAGGAACCCCATGCAAACCTACCACCTGTTCATCAGCCATTCGTGGAATTACGTCGATGCCCACGACAATCTGGTACGCCTGCTCAACGCCAAAACGGATTTCAGCTTTAAGAATTTTTCGGTGCCGCCGCACAACCCGATCATGGGCGCGCAAACCGACAGGCAGCTTGAGCTGGCGATCGAAAACAAGATCCGCCCCTGCTCAGCGGTGCTGATAATGGCCGGCATGTATTCGACGTACAGCAAGTGGATCAACAAGGAAATCGAGATCGCCAATCGCATGGGCAAGGTGATCATTGCGGTCAAACCTTTCGGCGCCGAGCGAATTTCCACGGTGGTCCGTAATGCCGCCCACGCCGAATGCGCGTGGAACACCAACAGCATCGTCAGTGCGATCCGACTGCACACGGCGGTGTGACCATGCGCAAAGGACTGTTTATCGGGATCAACGACTACGCCCACGTTTCGCGTCTGAGCGGTTGCTGCAATGACGCGATGGCCATGGCTTCCGTGCTTAAAACCGACGCCAATGGCGACCCAAACTTCAAGAACATCGTCCTGACATCCGCCGAAGAATGCTTGAGTCGCGAAAAGCTCGAAGACCAGATCCGCGAGCTGTTTTCCGGCGATTGCGACGTGGCGCTGTTGTATTTCGCCGGCCACGGCAGCTTCGATGCCGAGACTGACGAAGGCATGCTGATCCCACAGGATTACCGCAACGCCAGCCACGGCATTCGCATCAGCGACATTCTCAATTGGGCGACCAAAGCCTCGCGCATCAAAAACAAAGTAATCATCCTCGACTGCTGCCAGAGCGGTTCGGCCGGCGAAGTGCGTGCTTTGCGCACCGAGAGCAGCATCATCGGCGAAGGCCTGACCATCCTGACCGCCTGCAAAAAAGAAGAGCCTGCGATGGAAGGCGCGCAGCACGGGGTGTTTACCGGCCTGCTGCTGCAAGCGTTGCACGGCGGCGCGGCGAACATCCTCGGCAAGATCACACCGGGCAGCCTGTATTCCTTCGTCGATAACGCCCTCGGTGCCTGGGAGCAGCGCCCGGTGTTCAAGACCAACGTCTCGCAGTTCATTTCCCTGCGTGAAGTCTCACCGCTGATCCCCAAGGAAATCCTGCGCAAACTGCCCGACTGGTTTGCCGAAGCCGAGTCGGTGTTTGCGCTCGATCCCAGCTATGAACCCACCGAAGCGACGTTCGACCCTGAGCACGGCGAAGTCTTCGCGCAACTGCAGAAGTGCAATCGCCACAGCCTGATCGAACCGGTCGACGCCGAACACATGTACTACGCCGCTCTCAATTCCACCGGCTGCCGCCTCACCGCACTCGGCGCCTATTACCGCGAACTCGCACTCAAGGGACATTTCTGATGCCGGTATTCATCAGCTACCGCCACATGGATCGCGCCCATGCGATCGCCATCAATAGCCGCCTGACCCAGGCCAACATCAAGACCTACCTCGATGTGCTTGATCCGGAATCTCAGACCACCGACGACATCACCGGCGTCATCACGCGCAACATCACCGAGTGCACGCACTTGCTGGCTGTGGTGTCGGAGAAAACGGCGTCGTCGTGGTGGGTGCCGTTCGAAATTGGCGAGGCGACGATCAGCAACCGACGGATCTGCTCATTCAGGACCGGGCCGGCGGAATTGCCGTTGTATCTGGACAAATGGCCGAAGCTGAGTACGGACCGCGACCTGGATTTTTTCATTGATGCCTATCGCACCGAAGGCAGCGTCAAGCGCTCGATGACACTGGACTCCGTCACCGGCAATCAATCCAGGCGAACCGAAAACAAACACAACGCCGATTCCTTCCACGAGGCACTGAAAAATCGGGTTCGGCGCGGTTTTTGAGACAGACAGAGGAATAAAAAAGCCGACATCTTCGTCGGCTTTCAGCTTCGCGCAGGCTACCCAGAACCTGATGCCTCATTCCGCCGGCAGCTTGGGCGACTGCTTTGCGATACTTTTTTCCTGTGATTTAACCCGACGCTCAAGCTTGCGGATATCTTCCTCCGGAGGAAGCTCTTCAGGCCGGATACCTCGCTGATCCAACATATCGCGCACGCTCAGATTGTTCTGGACATGCTCTTTGACAATGGCCGTCTCCCCATCAAGATCGACGTGAAGCACATTGTGATTAGTCATCTCGGTAGCGAGGTTTTTTGCAGCGATGGTCAACGTCGGTAAAAAATCTGCCAGGGGTCGGCTCTTGACGATGCCATAACGATCCTTCATGGCTTGGGTGGTCTGCCCGCCAAAAAGTGCGGCATCACCCCGTGAGCGGATGCGCGCGAAGCCCTCATCGTCCACGCCTCGCTCGTAAATATTCTGCGACAGTTCTTTTTCTGACTCACGTAAGCGGTCACGAGCATCAAAGCGTGCTTGCAAACGCATCCTGTCTTCGACGAGCTCCTGCTTACGTGATTGAAGGGCAAAGTAACTTTGAGCGAACGCGATGGGTTGTTTGCGCGGATCACCATTCTGAGCGATCAGGTAACAGGCGTAACGCGTGAGCATAAAATCATCGGTAGCTCGCTGCCCACCTTTGCCAACGTCGATCATTTTCGTGACGCCACGAAAATGATCCTCCGCAGCGACTCCGGTGCTTTCACACGAAGTTATTGCTCGTTGGACAACAGTGAAAAAATTTTCCCAACGAGCATAGCCCAGCGGCTCTTGCAGCTCGCGAGCAAACCAGAACTCGATGCCCTCCCCGGGCACCCGATGGGACAACCCGTCGAATTGCTGCTGCATAAAAATAGTTTGATCTTCCATATGGCGACTCCCTGTCGATCAGAGGATTTGGTAGCCGCAGTTTAGAGCACACCGATACGCAGACCGAGGCGATTATCAATCAGACACGAATTAAAGCAGTCTTGCTGCCGCCAGTGGGCACAAAAAAGCCGACATCTCTGTCGGCTTTTTTGTGGGTCACTGCTTCGGTGCTGTTGCTGGCGCAGCTCCCGGCGTTGGCGGCGCACTCCCCGGCTCAGCCGGTTTCGGCGCCGCGTCGTCGAACAGGTTCAACCGTTCGCGCAACTCATGAGCTGGCACCGGTTGCTTGTCGGCCGGTAGCGCGTTCGGGTCGACCGGCGTCGCCGGAGCGGTGTCGTTCTGACTCTGATCGGCAGGCTTCGCGGCATCCGCGCCTTGCGCGCCTTCGATGGCTGCTTGCGCCTTCCTGGTCAGCACGACGATGTCGATGCGGCGGTTGACCGGGTTGAACGGTTTTTCCCGATCAAACAGTGCCGACGAGGCATAACCGACCACCCGCGCCACCTGCGCATCCGGATAGCTGCCTGCCACCAATGCGCGACGTGCCGCGTTGGCGCGATTGGCCGACAGTTCCCAGTTGCCGTAATCACCCGTGCCGATGTATGGCTTGGCGTCGGTGTGGCCGCTGATGCTGATCTTGTTCGGCACCGCTTTGATGGTGTCGGCCATGGCCAGCAAAATGTCTTCGAAGTACGGCTTCAGGCGCGCAGAGCCGGAGTCGAACATCGGCCGGTTCTCGGCGTCCATGATCTGGATGCGCAAGCCATTCGGCGTGATTTCGAAGAGGATCTGATCCTTGAATTTCTGCAGTTGCGGGTTCTCGTCGACCTTGTTCTGCAATTCTTGCAGCAGCAGTTCCAGGCGTTCTTTCTCGACCTGCTCGGCCATGCCTTCGACTTGCTCGGTGTCGACCGTGACCTTGTCCGGTTGCGGCTGCGACTTCACTTCCGGATTGAGAGTATTTTCCGGCGCCAGGGTCGGCGTGCCGCCCAGGTCGATGATGTAAGGCGTGCCACTTTCGGAGAAGCCGACCGGGTCCTTGAAATAACCGGCAATGGCGATCTTCTGTTCCGGCGTCGCGGTGGACAGCAGCCACAGCACCAGGAAGAACGCCATCATCGCCGTGGCGAAGTCGGCGAAAGCGATTTTCCACGCCCCGCCGTGATGCCCGCCGGCAATGCGCTTGACGCGCTTGACTATGATCGGCTGATTATTTTCCATTTCTTAACGACCGCGAACGGCTTGTTCCAGCTCGGCAAAGCTTGGACGGTGGGCCGGATACAGAACCTTGCGCCCGAACTCGACCGCAAGCGATGGCGGCATGCCGGACGCCGAAGCTACCAGCGAGGCCTTGATGGCTTCGTAGACGTTGAGTTCTTCCTTGGCATCGTGGGCCAGGGAGTTGGCCAGCGGGCCGAAGAAGCCGTACGCCGCGAGAATACCGAAGAAGGTACCCACCAGTGCCGCACCGACGTGCAGACCGATCGACGCCTGGTCGCCTTCGCCCAGCGAGGCCATGGTCACCACGATGCCCAGTACCGCCGCGACGATACCGAAACCCGGCATGCCGTCAGCGATGCCGTTGACGGCGTGCGATGGATGCTCGAGATCTTCCTTGAGGCTGTACAGCTCCATGTCGAACAGGCCTTCCAGCTCGTGCGGCGCCATGTTGCCGGAGGACATGATGCGCAGGTAATCACAGACGAACGCGGTCATGCGTTCATCCTTGAGCACCGCCGGGTACTTGGCGAAAATCGGGCTTGCTGCCGCGTCTTCGATGTCGCCCTCGATGGCCATCATGCCTTCGCGGCGGCTCTTGTTGAGGATCTCGTAGATCAGCCCAAGCACTTCGAGGTAGAAGGTGTGGGTAAAGCGCGAGCCGAACATGCTCAAGGATTTCTTGAGCACGTGCATCGTCATGTAACCGGGGTTGGCCTGCAGGAACGCGCCAAGGGCCGCACCGCCGATGATCAACACCTCGAAGGGCTGAATCAGGGCGGCAATCTTGCCGTGAGAGAGCACGTATCCGCCGAGCACGCTCGCGAATACGACGATGATGCCGATAATTTTAGCCATAGGTAGAAAGTACTTATTTAAGTCGGGTTCAAGGTCATATTCGGAAGTTAAAAAATCTCTTCTTCTACTTATCGGCAAAACTGCGCCAGACTATAGCCAGTTCAGGCGAAAAGCCAATTTAGCCCATGCCGGGCGCGTCTACAGTCAGTGAAGATTTCGTCCAGACATGGCTAATGAAACGAACGTCCCGCTCGTAAAACCGACCACCCTGGACGGCTGGGTCAAGCTGCTCGACAACGTCCGCCTGCCCGTGCCGCAAGAGGCTCACGACAAAGTCTGCCGGGCGATCCGCGACAATCGCAGCTCGCTGCGCGACATCGCCGACCTGATGCAGGACAGCCCGGCGCTGGCCTTGAGCATCATCCGTGAGGCGAATCGTCACACCCACGGCACCATGGCCGCGCCGGCGGAAAATCTTGAGGTGGCGATCAATCGCCTGGGCCTGGCCCGCACCGAAGAACTGCTCGCACGCCTGCCCGCCGAACCGCACATGCAAATCCCCAAAGCCTTGCGCCAGTTGCAGTTGATCAGCCAGCACGCGACGCAACAGGCCAACGGTTTTTTTGCCAGCCGCCTGGCGCGGCTGTGGCAGGACATTCACTGGGGCAGCCTGTTGTTTTTGTCACCACTGTGGCCATTGGCGCTGACGTATCCGCAGTTGCTTGAAGAGTGGGAACTGCGGGTCATTTACAAGGGCGAGTCGGCGCGTGTCGTCGAAAAACAGTTATTCGGCGTGCGCCTGTTGAA
The DNA here is from genome assembly GCF_014268505.2 of Pseudomonas khorasanensis. Lineage (GTDB taxonomy): Bacteria > Pseudomonadota > Gammaproteobacteria > Pseudomonadales > Pseudomonadaceae > Aquipseudomonas > Aquipseudomonas khorasanensis. Next base: position 181,623 of record NZ_JABWQP020000004.1, on the reverse strand, counting down.
CATCGCCGAGGCGCTGGTTCAGGCATGGCACCTGCCCATTTGGGTCGAGCAAGGCTACAAATTGCTTCTCAGTGAAAAACGCGAGCTGGTGAAAGTGTTGCGCATCGCCCGTGACAGCGAACACCCGTTGCGCCAGCAGAATCGCCTGGACGATGACCCGACACTGCGTCGCTGGCTCAACCAGCCGGCCAACACCGTGCTGCTGGCCAACGGCCTGGCGCTTTCGGCGCAGCAAGCCTGGGACAGCCCGCACAGCAAGCGCTGGCAATACCTGACCAGCCTTTATTTGCAAATCCCGATGGACGAAGTGCAACAGCAACTGCACCAGCAAGCCGCAAACAGTGCGCGTCAGCACGCAATGGTGGATCTGTGGCACCCCGCGGTTGCACTGCTGTGGCCATGGGGCACGCATCGATTGCCCGCCGGAATGCGCCCGGCGCAAGCACCGAATGCCGAGGACTTGAGCCAGTGGCGTCGGCAGTGCGCCGAACTCCTCGCCGAGCCCAGCCGTTTTACCAACGCCATGAGTCTGACTGTCGCCGCCCGCGAGGCATTGGTGGCCAGCGGCATGCGCCGAGTGATGATCCTGATGGCCGACCGCACGCATTCGACCCTGCGAGTGAATCAAACCGCCGGCCTGCCGAAGGACGCCGCGGCGCTGAGTTTTGCGGTCGGCCAAAGCAAAGTGCTGCAGCGTCTGCTCGCCCAACAGGCCCAGGTGCGGATCACGCCGGAGAACAACGCTCAGTTTTCCGCACTGCTGCCAGCGGGGCTGCGCACGTTGTTCCGTGGCGAGCATCTGTTCCTGCGCTCACTGGTCAACAACGGCCGGGTGATCATGATCGTTGTCGCCGATCAGGGCGGCGGTCCGTTCGCCGACATCACCGTGCAAGCCTTCGGCAAAACCGCGCAATGCATCGAAAAAGCGCTGCACAGCTTTAGCAGCCGTGGCCAGTGAGCCTGCGCTACAATCGCCCCCTTTGTGCTCTGGAGACCTCACATGTCTGACTTCTCTGGCTTGCCGCTCGTCATCGAGCCGAGCGACCTGCTCCCGCGTCTCGAGTCCCCGGAACTGATTCTGGTGGACCTGACCAGCCCTGCCCGGTACGCCGAAGGTCACCTGCCGGGCGCACGCTTTGTCGACCCCAAACGCACCCAGCTCGGCCAGCCGCCAGCGCCCGGCCTGCTGCCGGCCAAAGCCGACCTGGAAGCGTTGTTCGGTGAGCTCGGCCATCGCCAGGACGCCGTGTATGTCGTCTATGACGATGAGGGCGGTGGCTGGGCCGGACGCTTTATCTGGCTGCTCGACGTCATCGGCCACGATAAGTACCACTATATAGACGGTGGTTTGCCGGCGTGGCTGGCGGCTGGCATGCCCATGTCGATCCAGGTGCCGGCCGCCGTCGGTGGCCCGGTATCGGTGACATTGCACGAAGAACCGACCGCCACCCGCGAATACCTGCAAAGCCGTCTCGGCGCCGCCGATCTGGCGATCTGGGATGCGCGTGGGCCGCAGGAGTATTCCGGCGAGAAAGTCCTCGCGGCGAAGGGCGGGCATATCCCGGGCGCGGTCAATTTCGAGTGGACTGCCGGTATGGACAAGGCGCGCCAGTTGCGCATTCGCACCGACATGCCGCAGATCCTCGAAAACCTTGGGATCACCAGGGACAAGGAAATCATTACCCACTGCCAGACCCATCACCGGTCGGGCTTTACTTATCTGGTGGCCAAATCCCTCGGTTATTCGCGGGTCAAGGGCTACGCCGGTTCATGGGGCGAATGGGGCAACCACCCCGACACGCCTGTCGAGAATCAAGCTTCCAAGGACAACTAATGAAAGAGCGTCTGTTTATCCTCAGTCAGTACCTGTTGCCGCATCATCTGCTTTCGCGTCTGGCCGGCTGCATTGCCGAGTGCCGCGTGCGCTGGTTCAAGAATGCCTTCACCCAATGGTTCGCCAAGCGTTATCAGGTGGACATGTCGCAAGCGCTGGTCGAAGACCTCACCGCTTACGAGCACTTCAATGCGTTCTTCACTCGCGCGCTGAAGGACGGCGCGCGGCCGCTGGACGAAACTCCTGGCGCGGTCCTCAGCCCGGCCGACGGCGCGGTCAGCCAGCTCGGCCCGATCGAGCACGGTCGCGTGTTCCAGGCCAAGGGCCACAGCTTCAGCGTGCTGGAACTGCTCGGTGGTGACGCGGCCAACGCCGCGCCATTCATGGGCGGCGATTTCGCTACCATTTACCTGTCGCCAAAGGATTATCACCGCGTACACATGCCGCTGGCCGGCACCCTGCGCGAGATGGTCTACATCCCCGGCCGGATCTTCTCGGTCAACCAGACCACCGCCGAAAACGTTCCGGAGCTGTTTGCCCGCAACGAGCGCGTAGCGTGCATCTTCGACACCGAGCGCGGGCCGATGGCCGTTGTGCTGGTCGGCGCGATGATCGTCGCTTCGATCGAAACCGTATGGGCCGGCCTGGTCACGCCACCCAAGCGCGAGCTGAAAACCTTTCGCTACGACGAAGCCGCCCGCGCACCGATTCATCTGGGAAAAGGCGCTGAACTGGGTCGCTTCAAGCTGGGTTCGACGGCGATCGTGCTGTTCGGGCCCGATCAGGTGAAATGGGCTGAAGAGCTGGTGGCCGGTTCGCCTGTGCAGATGGGCCAGGGCCTGGCACTGCCGAAAGCGTGAAAACCTTTGCGGGAGCCGCCAAGGGCGGCTCCCGCAAAGGGCTGTATTTACTGCTATGGTTTTGGTCATGAGCCAGACCCTCTTTTCCGCCAAGCTGCGTGCTCCGACTCCCACGCAAACGCGCCTGTCGTTTTGCGACGCCAGCCCGCGCGACCTCAAGCGCTGGATTGCCGGCCTGCCCAAGGCCAACATCGGCGAAACCGCCCGCCTGCTCTATCAAGGCTTGGGCGAACTCAATTCATTACTCACGCCTGGCGACAATCGCCTGCATCTGCTGGAGCTGCTGCGGCCCGAGGTGTACTTCGTCTGTCAGCACCTGGAACGGCATTTCCTGCATCAGGCGATCATGCTCGACGAGCGATCGCGCAAAGTCAGCAATTTGTGCCAGGCGCTGCAGGCTCAGTTGGCCATCGGCTACAAACAGATCGTGCTGCGTATCGCGCCCAAATACAGCAAGGAGCGTGCGGCGCTGGTCAGCACGGCGTTGCAACGTGCCGCTCATGCGCTCAAGGGGCAATTGGTCCGCGCCACGCAGCTGTACAGCTCACCGCCGGAACACCTGTGGCTCGAGTTGCATCAGCTGTATCGCAGCGCCGTGCAATTGCAGTTGCATCAGCGTCGGCTGCGCGATGACCTGGCTTATTTGACCAGCGAACTGAGCGTCGAACAGACCTACATCGCCGCCCTGATGCTGGGCAGCGCCCGTTGCAATCAGCTGCGTCAGAGCCAGATTTCGCGGCTGGCCGAGGTCATCGAGCCGTGGAGTGCCCTGCCCAGGCTGAATCCCGTATGTGCCGAAGACGGCTTGTTTGCAATCAGCCCCGAGCTCGATGTCGGCCCGCGCTACCGCAAGATGTTTCGCAGCGAACAACAGGGCGGGCTGTTGGGCTTCGATCCCCAACCGCTGGTCATGCAGCTCGAAAATCACTTGCTGCATCAGCCGGCAGCAACGCCACTGCCTCTCTCTGCGGGACTCAGCGTCGATACCCTGCAACACCTGCACGCTACTTGGGGACAGGCTGCCGAACGCAGCTTTCAGCGCATCGCCGGCCAAGGTACGTTGACCGTATGCGTTGGCATGAGCGCCCTGCACTTCTACCTCAGCGGCGAACGCACATTCAGCGAACTGCTCAAACACCCCGGCGCCCGCGCGGCAAATTTCGGGAATGTTGTGGTCCAGGGTGAAAAGGACAGCTGGAGCCAAGCGTTCGACGCGGCCCCGCAAGGCAACGATGATCTTTTGCCGTACGAGGAAATCCAGTACGACCAGTTGAGCGAGGACGAAGGCCCCAACAACGTACCGAACTATCCGACTTACGCCCTGCCCGTGATCAATCACAGCCCCGGCGGCTATTGCCTGGCCTGGCCGAGTGAAGTGCCGGCCGAATTGCAGGCCGGGGAAATGCTTGGCATTGAGGACAGCGAGAGCAAAGGCTGGAGCATTGCAGTGATTCGCTGGATTCGGCAGGTGCGCGGCAGCGGCACGCAGATAGGCATCGAACTGGTCGCGCCACACGCACAGCCCTGCGGCTTGCAACTGGTGCGCCCGAGCGATGAGCACAGTCAGTATTTGCGCGGGTTGTTGCTGCCGCAGTTCAGCGCGATCGACTTGCCGGCAACGCTGCTGGCGCCGCGATTACCGTTTCAGGAAGGCAGCAAGGTGCTGATCAATACCCAAGGCGAGGAACACCGCGCCGGTCTCGATCGGCGGGTGGCGAGTACGCACAGTTTCAATCAGTTTGCGTATCGCTCGCTGGATCCCGCGCAGAATGGCGCGGGTCAGGAGGATTTTGATTCGTTGTGGAAGTCACTGTAGGTCAAGGTGCGGCCTTCGCGAGCAGGCTCGCTCCCACATTGGAATAAGGTTTCCTGTGGGAGCGAGCCTGCTCGCGAAGGGGCCGGATCATTCGATAAAAGACTTAAAGCTGCCCGTCGCGATCGCGGAAGCCCAACAGGTACAACACGCCATCGAGACCCAGCGTCGAAATCGCCTGCTTCGCCGATTGTTTGACCAATGGCTTGGCGCGAAACGCCACGCCCAACCCGGCAATCGCCAGCATCGGCAAGTCGTTAGCGCCGTCGCCGACCGCAATGGTCTGCTCCAGACGCAATCCTTCCTTGTGCGCCAATTCCCTGAGCAGATCAGCCTTGCGCTGCGCATCGACAATCGGCTCGATCGCCACGCCGGTGCATTTGCCATCTACCACTTCCAGCTCGTTGGCGAAGACGTAGTCGATACCCAGTCTGGCCTGCAATTGCTTGGCGAAATAGGTGAAACCGCCCGACAGGATCGCAGTCTTGTAACCCAGTCGCTTGAGTTCGGCGAACAGGGTCTCGGCGCCTTCGGTCAAGCGCAGCGAAGCGCCGATCGAGTCGAGCACGCTGACGTCCAAGCCTTTGAGCAGTGCCAGACGTTCCTTGAAGCTGGCGCGAAAATCCAGTTCGCCGGCCATGGCACGTTCGGTGATTTCCGAAACCCGATCACCCACGCCGGCTGCCTTGGCCAGTTCATCGATGACCTCAGCTTCGATCAGGGTCGAGTCCATGTCGAATACGGCCAGACGCCGGTTGCGACGGAACAGCGAATCTTCCTGAAAAGCGATATCGACGTTCAATTCCTGAGCAACGCTAAGGAATTCAGCACGCAACGCCTGCGGATCCGCCGCTTCACCACGCACGGAAAATTCGATGCAGCCCTTGCCCTTGTCCGCCGGCGTATCCAGCGGCATACGCCCTGACAGCCGGTCGATATGGTCGATATTCAGACCATATTTGGCGGTGATCGCACTGACGGCCTGCAGCTGGCCGGCGGTCACTTTGCGGGTCAGCAGGGTGACGATGTGGCGTTTCTTGCCCTGATTGCCCACCCATTGCTGGTAATCCTCTTCGGACACCGGGGTAAAGCGCACCTGCTGGTCAAGTTCGTAGCCTTTGAACAGAATGTCCTTGAGCACCGACTTGCCTTGCTCGGAATCGGGAATTTCAACCAGGATGCCGAACGACAGGGTGTCGTGGATCACCGCCTGACCGATGTCGAGAATGTTGACACCACCTTGCGCCAGAACACCGGTGATGGCCGCCGTCAGACCCGGACGGTCGACTCCCGTGATGTTAATCAGGACGATTTCGCGCAACGCGCACCCCCGCAACTGGAAAAAAACCGCATTCTACCCACTTTCAGTGACCATCGGGCACCGCGAGCGCTTTGCCGGCCAAGGGCCTGTCGCTATACTGCGCGTCAACTTCACGGACAAAGAGCCGAGCTCAAGTGAACCGGCCCACGCCAGTCAAAACCGATAATTTCTTTCTGCTGATCTTCCGTGCATTGCGCCACCGCCGTGTACCGATTGCATTACGCATTGCCAGCCACAACGTGATCCTGGTCGCTCTGGCCCTGGTGATCTATGCCGGGGTGATGGGTCTGCAATTCAAGCAGGCCATGCACGAGCAGGCCGATGCGCTGGGCGAAAGTCTCACCACGCAGACCGCCACCTCCGCGACCGAACTGCTGGTGTCCAACGACATCCTCAGCCTCAACGTCCTGCTCAACAACCTGACCAAGAACAAACTGGTCGCCCACGCGGCGATTTACAGTGTGGATAACCGCATCCTCGCCGAGGCCGGTCAGCGGCCCAAACACAGCCTGCTGGGTGAAGCCGAGGGCATGTACGAGAGCAAGATCACTTTCCAGGACGTGACGGCGGGGCAACTGCGCATCAGTCTGGACATGGACCAGTTCCAGCAGCCGATGACCATCAGCCTGCAAAGCATGGGCATTTTGAGTGCAATTCTGCTGGCACTTTCCCTGGCACTGAGCCTGCGCATGGGCCGTTACCTTTCCACGCCGTTGCTGCAATTGCGTGTCTGGCTGCGCCGAATCGACGAACACACGCCGGGGATTGATCGCCAGGATGAAATCGGTGATCTGGCGCGCCAACTGCACGCCAGCTACGCCCCGGAACCGGCGCCTGAGCCGGAGCCAGAATTGGAGGACGAGGAGGACGAGCCAGAATTCGAGGTGCGCAACCTGCGCGATCCGAGCTTCGATGAAACCCGTCCGCTGGCCGCGCAAAAACCGGCGCCGCGCCGTTTGGTCAGCACCGTCGAAGACGATGACGACGACGCGTTCGCCGACCTGCGAGACGAGTCACTCGGCAGCGATGTGCAACCGCTTATCCGCAAACCGACGCCGAATGTGCCGCAGCACACCGCCGTACTGGCTGTGCAGCTGGGCTCGCAGGAGCAACTGCGCCGTTTGCCCCGCGCACGTCTGGAAGAGTTGCAGGAACGCTATCGTGATTGCCTCGAGCAGGCAGCCTCGCTGTACCAGGGCGAAATCGAAACCCTGAACGATGGCAGCACGCTGCTGCTGTTCCATACCGAAGATTGCGGCGACGACTACCTGACCAACGCGATCTGCTGCGGTGAACTGCTGCGGGCGTTGGGCCACCAGTTGCAGATCGAGGTCGCGGACAGCGGCATCACCTTGCAACTGCAACTGGGCCTGACGCTGGGTGATGAGCTGTTCGGCCTGAGCCAGATTGATCTGCTGCTGACCGATTCGGCCCAGGATGCACTGGCGCTGTCGCAACACAGCCGCAATCTGCTGCTGGTCGAACGCAAGATCAGCGATGACGCGCTGATCCGTCAGCGCGCACGGATCCGGCCGATTGCCAGCCCTGAGGGCGCCTGCTGCGTCGAGCGGCTCATGGAGCCTTATCCGTCGATGCTGGAGCGGCAACTGGCGCGGATGCATGACCGACGGGCGTAAATCTTAGGCCCGATGCACCAAAGCCCGCAGATGAGTGATTGTCTGCGGGCTTTTCTGTGCGCGGCGTTACTGGAACCGTGTGCATCCTGAAAAGCCCCTCACCCTAGCCCTCTCCCAGAGGGAGAGGGAACCGATTGGGGGAAATTCGAGAGTTACATCGACATGAACGTTTGGCTGTGAATCCATAATCGCCAAGATCTCTCAGGTCGATGTAAGACGCCAGACACCTCGGTCGGTCCCCTCTCCTTCCGGGAGAGGGCTAGGGTGAGGGGCTTTTGATCTTCCACCTCACCTCCAGACACAACAAAGCCCGCAAGGCGGGCTCTGTTCTGATGCGATTCAGCCTTAGAAGCGAAACACTTCCATGTCGGTACGAATCGGCGAGGCCATCGGTATCTTCGGCTGCTTTTCGGCATCCGCCGCCGGCGCTGCGGGTTTTCGCGCCGCTTTACGCGGTGCCTCTGCCACTGGCGGCTGATTGGCCAGCGGTTTGAGCGCCACCGACAGTTGCTCGGCCAAGCGCTGCAGCAAAATCCCTTGTGCCTGCACCTGCGAAGCGGTGCTGCCAGCGTGTAATTCCTGCAAATGCACGATGCGGTTATCACGCACCTGACCACGGCGATCGATCAACCGCCATTGCGCATCGAGAATCGCCGGCTGTTTAGCCCCCGAATCCAGGCGAGTGATCGTCAGCAACACCTGCACGTCAGGAGTGAATCCGGCCGTGGCCGGTGCCAGCACTACGCGCTGGCTATCCAGATGACCGGCTACCTGACGCATCAGCAACTGATCGATATCCGACGAAAGGCTACCTGCCCAACGACCATCGGTCGCCGCTTGCAGGCTGCCGTCCGGTTGACGTTGCAACAACGTCTCGCGCTGCAGGTAGTCGGCAACGATCACCGGCCCCAGTAAAACCGCCATGCCCGAGCTTTGCGCAGGCTGAACCGGACTACCGCTGTCCAGCTGATACAGCGACACTGGCTGGTGAACGCTGCAACCCGCCAGGCCAAGAACACCGGCGAGTAACAAAATAAGAGGAACGCGCAGAGCAGTCATCATCCCGTCCAGGTGGCCGCCACAAGGCTGACCACAGTGAAAATACTCAATAAATATGAAGAACGCTCGGCCACGCCGGCGCTTGAAAGGCCATATCATCCGTGAATATGCGTTCCGACTCCAGCGCCAAAGCGTCGATCTACGCTTTAAATCGTAGATCGAGGCCTCTAGCGGGGCGTTCTCGCCTAGTTGAGGTTTTCGACGAGCAGCGCATCCACCCTCTGGAAGCCCCTCGGGAGTTTGTTTCCGCGACGTCCACGCTCACCTTTGTAATGTTCCAGGTCGTCGGCCTTCAGCGAAAGGGTCCGTTTTCCGGCCTGCAACACCAGCGTCGAGCCTTCCGGAAGGACGGCGATGTCCGTGACATATTCCTCGCGACTGGCCACGCGCTCACCGGAAATGCCGATGATCTTGTTACCTTTGCCCTTACCCAATTGTGGCAGATCGCTGATTTTGAAGATCAGCAGGCGACCTTCGGTCGTGACCGAAGCCAGCCAGTTCTGCTCACGATCAGCCACTGGGCGCGGCGAAATCACCTTGGCGTTGTTCGGCAGACTCAACAGGGCCTTGCCGGCCTTGTTCTTGGCTTGCAGGTCTTCGCCTTTGACCACGAAACCGTAACCGGCGTCGGAGGCGATCACGTACAACGAATCGTCTTCGGGCATCAGCACGCATTCAAACGAAGCGCCCGGTGGCGGCGTCAGGCGGCCGGTCAGCGGTTCGCCCTGGCCCCGGGCCGACGGCAAGGTATGCGCGGCGACCGAATAACTACGTCCGGTGGAGTCGATGAACACGGCAAACTGGTTGGAGCGCCCCGCCGCCGAGGTTTTGAAGCCGTCGCCCGCCTTGTACGACAGGCCGGTAGCATCGATGTCATGGCCTTTGGCTGAACGCACCCAGCCTTTTTCCGACAGAACAACGGTAACTTTCTCGTTCGGCAGCAGATCGTGTTCGGTCAATGCCTTGGCTTCGGCACGCTCGACGATTGGCGAACGGCGGTCATCGCCATAGGTTTCGGCGTCTTTGAGCAGTTCGGTGCGCACCAGCTTCTTCAGCTTGGCTTCGCTGCCCAGCAGGGCTTGCAGCTTGGCCTGTTCCTTGAGCAGTTCGTCCTGCTCGTCGCGCAGCTTCATCTCTTCCAGTCGCGCCAGCTGACGCAGGCGGGTGTCGAGTATGTAGTCGGCCTGAATTTCGCTGAGGGCAAAACGCTCGATCAGTTTGGCTTTCGGGTGTTCCTCGGTACGGATGATGTGGATCACTTCGTCCAGATTGAGGTACGCGATCAGCAAACCGTCCAACAGGTGCAGGCGGCGTTCGACCTTGTCGAGGCGGAATTGCAGGCGGCGACGCACGGTCTGCACGCGGAATTCCAGCCATTCGACCAGCAGCGCGCGCAGGTTTTTCAGCTGTGGCTTGCCGTCCAGGCCGATGATGTTGACGTTGACCCGGTAGGTCGACTCCAGCTCGGTGCTGGCGAACAGATGCTGCATCAGCGCTTCGTGATCGACGCGGCTGTTGACCGGGATGATCACGATGCGGCACGGGTTTTCGTGGTCGGATTCGTCACGCAGGTCGGCGATCTGCGGCGCTTTCGACGGTTTGGCCTGCATCAACGCAGCGATCTGCTCCAGCACCTTGGCCCCGGAGACCTGATGCGGCAGCGCGGTGACGATGATGTCGCCGTCCTCGACGTGGTAAACGGCACGCATGCGTACCGACCCCTTGCCGGTTTCGTACATTTTCAGCAGATCGGCGCGCGGCGTGATGATTTCAGCTTCGGTCGGGTAATCCGGGCCCTGAATATGCTCGCAGAGCTGTTCGACCGTGGCTTTTGGCTCATCGAGCAGGCGCACGCAGGCCGTGGCGACCTCACGCAGGTTGTGCGGCGGCACGTCGGTGGCCATGCCCACGGCAATACCGGTGGTGCCATTGAGCAGAATGTTCGGCAGGCGCGCCGGCAACACCAGCGGTTCCTGCAAGGTGCCGTCGAAGTTCGGGCCCCAGTCGGCCGTGCCCTGGCCCAGTTCGCTGAGCAGCACTTCGGAGTAACGCGACAGCCGCGCTTCGGTGTAACGCATAGCGGCGAAGGACTTCGGATCGTCCGGCGCACCCCAGTTGCCCTGGCCGTCGACCAGTGTGTAGCGATAGCTGAACGGCTGCGCCATCAGCACCATCGCTTCGTAGCACGCCGAGTCGCCGTGGGGGTGGAACTTGCCGAGCACATCACCGACGGTACGCGCCGATTTCTTGTGCTTGGAATCGGCGTCCAGCCCCAGCTCGCTCATGGCGTAGATGATTCGCCGCTGCACCGGTTTCAGGCCGTCGCCGATATGCGGCAACGCGCGGTCCATGATCACGTACATGGAGTAGTTGAGGTAGGCACTTTCGGTGAAGTCAGCCAGTGACCGGCGTTCTACACCGTCCAGGCTGAGATCAAGGGGATTGCTCATGCAGGCCTCATCGGTTCGTTGTCTGGCGCAGCAGCATGGTGCCACCGCGCTGAGTAAATTCAAGTTTGTTCAGTGCGCTCATGCCGAGCAGCACCTGATTGCCATGCAGGCCGGGCGCCACCAGCGCGCGAACGTCGCGCAGCACGATGTCGCCCAATTGCAGGCGGTTGATTTTTGTACGGTAGCCCTGGCTCAGGCCATTGGCCGTGCTCAGGGTTACGCCGAAACCTTCTTCCAGCTTCAGCCGCTTGGCCAGATCCGCCGGGATCGCCACGTCGGTAGCGCCCGTGTCGAGCATGAACTCCACCGGCTCGCCGTTGATCTGGCCGCTGGCGACAAAGTGCCCCTGGGCATTGCTCGCCAGTTTCACTTCGATAAAGCCTTCGCCCTGCTCCGACGTCACCACGATATTCGGGTTCTGCTGGCGCTGTTCCCACTGACCGAAAAACCGTGTCGCGAGGAACAGCGCCGCGCACCAGGCGAGGATCATCAGCACCCGACCGGCGCGCTTGCCCGGCGGTTGCTGGCTCATGACTTGGCGCTCCAGCCACCGTCTGGTGCGGCGAAGCGCCAGACGATCGGGCGAACCTCACCGTCGGCACGCGGACCGAAGTTATTGTCGACACCGACCCATGCACCTTCGGCATCAATAACCAGCGCTTCTTCCAGCCCGTAGTTCTGCGAGTAACGGCGGTTGGCTTGCAACAGTTCGGCGGCATACGACCAGCAATGCTCGACTTTCGCAGTCTGCGCATCGCGACGGCAAATCTGGAAAGCGTTGCGTTCAAGGGTAAACAGTTTGCCGTTGAACAACGATATGTCGGAGAAATCCCGATCGACCGCCCTGGCCTTGGGGAACTGCGACGGCTGCATCTCCTTGCCACCTTCACTGAGCAGAGCGCAACGACCATCGCAATCCCACACGGTCTGCTGGCGCTTGATCATCAACAAGCCGCGGTTTCGCCGTTCGGCGGCCAGCCACATCCGATCGCCCGCCGGGTTGATCGCCAGCCCCTCGAAGATCGCGTTGAAGTGCACAAGCATGCCGCTCGCCCGCGCCTCGCGAACCAGCATTGGCGAGATCTTCAGCCAGTTCGCCGGGCCGCTGACTGGCACCCGCAATACCGCTGCGTGGGCTTCGCTGACGATGTAGCGGTTGCCCGCGCTGTCGCAGCTGATGCCTTCGAAGTCCAGATCGCCACCACGAATGAACGACGCCGCCCAGGTGCGCGAGCTCAAGCCCCACGGCAAGTCGCTCTCGGGCACTGGCGGCACGTCGATGTGCACGGTTTGCGCCTGCCAGACCTGATCACGGGTATCGAGCCGATAGATCTGCTCGTCATCGCGATCGGAGACTGTCCACAGTTCGTCGCCGCACTGTGCCAGGCCCGACAGGTTGCCCCCGCGCATGCCCTCGACCGGATGCCCGGAAAGCAGCCGCAATTCCTGCAGCGGCTCGGCCGAAACGCTCATTGCGCTCAGCAGCAAGGCACCGGCCAGGGCCCAGCCAAACTGCATCAGGCCAGCACCTCGGCCAGGTTGCCTTTGGATTCAAGCCAGGTCTTGCGGTCGCCGGCGCGTTTTTTCGCCAGCAGCATGTCCATCATTTCCGAGGTTTCGGCAAAGTCTTCGCCCAGCGTCAGTTGCACAAGACGCCGGGTATTGGGGTCCATCGTGGTTTCACGCAGCTGCGGCGGGTTCATTTCACCCAAGCCCTTGAATCGGGTGACCTGCGGCTTGCCGCGTTTCTTCTCGGCCACCAGACGATCGAGGATGCCGTCGCGCTCGGCTTCGTCGAGGGCGTAGTAGATTTCCTTGCCGAGGTCGATGCGGTACAGCGGCGGCATCGCCACGTAAACGTGACCGGCATCCACCAGCGGGCGGAAATGCTGGACGAACAGCGCGCAGAGCAGCGTGGCGATGTGCAGACCGTCGGAGTCGGCGTCGGCGAGGATGCAGATTTTGCCGTAACGCAGTTGGCTCATGTCCGCCGCGCCCGGGTCGACACCGATGGCGACGGCGATGTTGTGCACTTCCTGGCTGGCGAGCACTTCGCTGCCGTCGACTTCCCAGGTGTTAAGGATCTTGCCGCGCAACGGCAGGATCGCCTGGAACTCCTTGTCCCGCGCCTGCTTGGCAGAACCGCCGGCGGAGTCACCTTCGACCAGAAACAGTTCGGAACGCATCGGGTCCTGCCCGGCGCAATCGGCCAGTTTGCCGGGCAGCGCCGGGCCTTGGGTCACGCGTTTGCGCTCGACCTTTTTGCTCGCCTTGAGACGACGACCAGCGTTGTTGATCGCCAGCTCCGCCAACGCCAGACCGGTTTCCGGGTTGGCGTTGAGCCACAGGCTGAACGCGTCCTTGACCACACCTGAAACGAATGCCGCCGCTTCACGGGAGGACAGGCGCTCCTTGGTCTGACCGGAGAATTGCGGCTCCTGCATCTTCATCGACAGAACGAAAGCGATGCGTTCCCAGACGTCTTCCGGCGCCAGCTTCACCCCACGCGGCAGCAGGCTGCGGAATTCGCAGAACTCGCGCATGGCGTCGAGCAGGCCCTGACGCAAGCCGTTGACGTGGGTACCGCCCTGGGCCGTCGGGATCAGGTTGACGTAGCTCTCCTGCACCGCGTCGCCACCTTCCGGCAGCCACAGCAGCGCCCAGTCGACCGCCTCCTTGTTACCGGCAAAAACCCCACAGAACGGCTCGTTCGGCAAACGCTCGAATTCGCTGACGGCATCGACCAGATACGAGCGCAGACCGTCTTCGTAATGCCATTCGACTTTCTCGCCAGTCCCTTTGTCTTCGAAGCTGACCAACAGACCCGGGCACAACACAGCCTTGGCCTTGAGCACGTGCTTGAGGCGGCTGATGGAGAATTTGGGCGAATCGAAGTATTTCGGGTCCGGCGCGAAGTACACGCTGGTGCCGGTGTTGCGCTTGCCAACGGTGCCGACGATTTCCAGCTCGGAGGCTTTGAAACCGTCGTTGAAAGTCATCTGGTATTCGTTGCCGTCGCGTTTCACCCGCACCCGGACTTCGGTCGACAGGGCGTTGACCACGGAGATACCCACGCCGTGCAGGCCGCCGGAGAACTGGTAGTTCTTGTTGGAGAACTTGCCGCCCGCATGGAGTTTGGTGAGGATCAGTTCGACGCCCGACACGCCCTCTTCCGGGTGAATGTCGACCGGCATGCCACGGCCGTCGTCGCTGACTTCCAGCGAGTGGTCGGCGTGCAGGATGACCTGCACCGATCTGGCGTGGCCAGCCAGGGCTTCGTCGACGCTGTTGTCGATGACTTCCTGGGCGAGGTGGTTCGGCCGACTGGTGTCGGTGTACATGCCGGGGCGTTTGCGCACCGGGTCGAGGCCCGAGAGGACTTCGATGGCGTCGGCGTTATAAGAACTAGCGCTGGGAGTGGCCATAAGGTCTCGTCGTCAGTCATTCATGAAAGAGGGGCAAGACTTCACAACGCGGTGAAATCGATTGCCTGATACACATCGGCGCCAATGCCGGCAAAACTCAGCAACGCCGGCAATTGCCGGGCAAAACCCTGAAAGCTGTGATCGCCGCCGGCCTGAATGCGCAAGGCACAGGCACGGTAATACTGTTGGGCGAGGCGATAATCCAGCGTTTCATCGCCGGTTTGCAACCAGACCTGATAGCGCTGCGGATCCTGCGGTGCCGGCACTTGCAGTTCGGCCAGCGCCGTGACGTGGTCGTGGGTCAATTCCCAGGATTCATCGGTGTAGAGGTTTTTCTGCGTGCCCAGATAACCATCGAACATCCGGTGCGGGCTGACCGCCGGGTTGACCAACAGGGCTTTGAGGCCATGCCGTTCGGCCAGGTGAGTCGCATAGTAGCCGCCGAGCGAGCTTCCCACCAGTAACGGCCGGCCCAGCTCGGCGATTGCCTGCTCCAGCTGACCGATGGCTTCACGCGGATGGTGATGCAGGGCTGGAACACGCAATTGGTCGCTCAAACCCAGTTGCTCCATGACCGCGACCAGTTGGCAGGCCTTTTTAGAGGCCGGCGCGCTGTTGAAACCGTGGATATAGAGGATCGAACCGGACATTTGAGCTCCCTGGCTGTCGGCGAAAGATAGCGGAGTTTACAGGGAGTCAGAGCAATCGTGGGTGTTTGTGCGGCCGCCTTCGCGAGCAGGCTCGCTCCCACATTGAAACGCGTTTCCCTGTGGGAGCGAGCCTGCTCGCGAAGAGGCCCGTATGGCCTCAGTAACCGTTGGAACCGTAATCAACCTGAAAGTCGAATCCAGTAACGCGCTCCACGCCGGTTTCCAGGCGTCCATCCGGCCACAACCGCAACCAGCGATACCCCGGCGCCTGCTCGCCGACCTTGAAGTCGACACTCCCCGGCTCGAACTGGATACAGGTGGAGGGCGAAGCCATCAGCCGTACGCCATTGCGCTCACGGTCGATTTCCTGATGCACATGCCCCCACAACACCGCGCGGACCTGCGGAAAACGATCCAGCACGTCAAAAAACGCTTCAGGATTGCGCAGCCCGATCGGCTCCATCCACGCGCAGCCGATCGACACGGGATGATGGTGAAAGCACACCAGATGATGGCGCTCCGGCGCTTCGCTCAGCGCGCGGGCCAGCAGTTGCAATTGATCGTCCTGCAAATACCCGGGCACCGAACCCGGTACGGCCGAATCCAGCAGGGTCACCCGCCAGTTGCCGATATCGACCACAGGTTCCAGCAATGCGCTCTGCACCGTCGCTTGCGCCATGACCATCGGCTCGTCGTGGTTGCCGGGAATCCAGCGTGCCGGCGCATCGATTTGCGCGGTCATCTGACGAAATTGCTGATAAGACTCCAGCGTGCCGTCCTGGGAAATGTCCCCGGTGGCCAGAACCAGATCAATCTTCGGCTGTTGCCCCAACACCAGGTCGATAACCTTTTGCAGGCTCTCGCGGGTTTTCATGCCCAGCAGCGTGCCGTGCGCTTCGGCGAACAAGTGGCTGTCGGACAACTGCACCAGCAGCGCCGGGGCTGCGGTGGTCAATGTGGATACGCTGGGCAAGGCGTTCTCCCGGGGCAAAGGCACGGAATCGATGGGTGCCGCAATTATGCTGGGGGATCATGCAAAGGGGAAATCGCCGAACCGGACGCAGTTCACAACTAGCGTACGACTTCGTATTCATGCCCTAACGCCAGGCAATGACTCAGCCATTCCCCCAGGAACACGTTGAGCTGAGCCTTTTCATCCGGCTGATGCATCGCGGCATTCGGGTAAGGATAGATACCGCGAAAGCGCCGTGCATGTTCGGCGCTGATGACTTCGGCCATGCGCGCGTCGTGATAGACCTGGACTTCCAGTTGCGGCACCGGCAGCCATGGCAGGCTGTGTTCCTGACGCACTCGCAACGTAGTGGTGTACGGACAGGTCTGCAACACTTCCAGGGCCAGAACACCGAGCATCTGCTCGCCCTGGGTCACGGCGATGCGCCGTGCCTCGGGTTCATTGCGCATGTCCGGCAGCAGTCGCATCAAGCGCGCGTAGTTGGCCTCGCAGGCGGCTTGCAGCCCCACGAGGTCGACTCGATAACGATCGCGCAGCTTGTTTACGACCATAGCCCCCTCACTTCGGCGCGATTGAGCGCCAGCCACTGCAGGGCGATGATGCTCGCCGCATTGGCAATACGTCCGTCACGGACCGCCTGCAAAGCATCTTCAAATGCCCAGACCGTCACGCGAATGTCTTCTGCCTCTTCCTCCAGCCCGTGCAAACCACCGACGCCCTCGGTGCTGCAACGCCCCAGATACAAATGCACGAACTCGTTGCTGCCGCCCGGCGACGGGAAATATTTGGTCATCGGCCACAAAGCCTTGATGTCCAGCCCAGCTTCCTCCTGCGCTTCGCGGTGAGCAACCTCTTCCGGTTGTTCATCCTTGTCGATCAGACCGGCGACCAGTTCGACCAGCCAAGGGTTGTCGGCCTTGCCCAGCGCGCCGACGCGAAACTGTTCGATCAGCACCACTTCGTCACGCTGCGGGTCGTAGGGCAGCACACACACGGCATCGTGGCGCACGAAAATTTCACGGTTGATCTCGCGGCTCATGCCACCGGCGAACAATTCATGGCGCAGGTGCACACGGTCGAGTTTGTAGAAACCCTCGTAGCATTTTTCGCGCCGCACGATATCGACTGCGGTCGGAATGGCGTTGGCAAAATCGGTCATAAGCATCCTCTTTACTGCACATCCATTACGAGGTTGCTGTGTTTGACCGGCAACCTCGACTTCGCGCCATCCTAACGCGCCCGCACCGTTTGATGCAGCCCCTTTACCCTCAGCGGGATGGACGGTGACGGTGAAACCCACTCTAATTAGCTTAGTGGCGAACTGACTGCCTCGTTGAGAGTCGAAGCGGTAACTTTTTGCCTTCCCCTGCTTTCGAAAGGACGCCCATGTCGCTTTTCAAAATTGCCTCTGTGGCCGCTATTGCCCTGACCCTGGGCGCCTGTGCCAGCCTGTTTCAACCCAACTACCGCACGCCGCTGGAAACCAGCCGCGACGCTTCAGAACAACTCAAGCCCGGCTGCTCCGATGCTGATTGCCCGCTGGTGAACATCGACACCCTGCGTTTCCCGGACGAGCCGCCCCTGGACGGCATCATCGAAAAACGCCTGCTGCAAATGACCCGCACCGAGAAAAACGCCCCGGTGGCGCCGACCCTGGCGGCCTACCGCGAGCAGTTTCTGGCCAGCGCCGGCCCGCGCAACAGCAGCTACCTGCAAGCCAAAGTACGCGAGCAGCATGACGGACTGGTGATCATTGAGCTGTCGAGCTACCTCGACACTGGCGGCGCCCATGGCACACCGGGCCGCGGTTTCATCAACTATTCGCGCCAGCAGCACAAGGTGCTGAACCTGTCCGACATGTTGCTGCCGGGTCAGGAAGAGGCGTTCTGGAAAGCGGCGCAGGTAGCGCACAACAGTTGGCTGATCAGCACCAAGCTCGATCAGGAGGCGGAGTTCGTCGCGAACTGGCCGTTCGTGAAGACTCCTCACGTGGCGCTGACCTATGGCGGCGTGATCCTCAAGTACGACGTGACCACCATCGCGCCTTACGCGCTGGGCCACGTCGAACTGAAGATTCCTTACCCGCGCCTGAACGGCATTCTCAAGCCCGAGCTGTTTCCGGGCCGTAACTGAAAGCCCGACCCAGGACGAGTTGCAGCAACCCTGCCAGCACCAGCGCCGGCAGGGTGGCGCCGACATCCGGGTACAAATTTGCCAGCAAGTGGTAAGTGCTGACACCCCCCAGCCACGCCAACAACGCCGGCCAGCGCAATGCGGCTGACGCGACCTGAGCGCTGCGCTTGCGCAAGATAAAGTGATCCACCAGCACCACACCGAACAGCGGCGCAAACACCGAGCCGATCAGCAGCAGAAAATTCTGGTACTGCGCCAATGGCGCCAGCAGTGCAATCAGCGTGCAGATCACGCCGATGGCCAAAGCCAGATGCTCGACCTTCAAGCGCAACAGAATCCCGCTCGACACCGCCGCCGAATGAATATCGGCGAACGCGTTTTCCGACTCATCGAGCAAAATCAACAGCAGTGGAATGCCCAGACCGGCCCCAGCCAGCGCCAGCAGCAGCGCATTGACTTCACCGCTCGGCGCAAACGCCAGTGTGTACGCAACGCCAAGGCTCATCAGCCAGAAGTTGCCAATAAAGAAGCCCACCGCCGTGCCGCCGAACACGTTTTTTGCGCGTTTGCCGAACCGCGAATAGTCGGCGATCAGCGGCAGCCACGACAGCGGCATGGCGATGGCGATGTCGAAGCCCACGGCGAACGGCATCGAACCGTCCCCGGCCCGCGCCCAGAGTGCGGCCAGATCAGCCTTGGCGAACAGGTTCCAGGTCAGCCAGAGGCAAGCGGCCAACAACAGCCAGATGCCCCACTTGCGCAGAATCTGCCGCACGAAGGTCAGCGGCCCGCTCACGGCGAGCAACGTGGCCAGTGCACCGAAGAACAACGTCCACAGGATCGGATTCGCCCAGAGCGACCCCTCGCTGAACGCACGGGTGCCCAGCAGGCTGGCGGCGTCGCGCATGACGATGATTTCGAACGAACCCCAACCGATCAGCTGAAGCAGATTGAGCAGCGCCGGCAGGCTTGCGCCTTTGCTGCCGAGGCTGAGTTTCAGTGCTGCCATCGACGACAGACCGGTGTCGCTGCCAATCACGCCAACGGCGGCCAGCAGCAGCACGCCGACCAGCGTGCCGAGGAAAATTGCCAGCAACGAACCGGACAGGCCCAGACCCGGCGCGAGCAATGCGCCGGTCTGCAAGACCATCAGGCCAATGCCGAGGGAAAACCAGAGTGAAAACAGATCGCGACCGCCGAAGACACGCCGGTCGGCGGGAACGGCGAGGTCGGGGGAATAGGTACTGGGTTGAATGCTCAAGGGTGTTATCTCAGACGAATATTTTTGTCATTGAGAGCTTCGGTGCCGGTTCTGACGTCTTCACGAGCAAGCTCGCGAAGAGGCCAGCACAGGCACCATCAACCTCAGGTCAGATCAGACTTTTTTGTACAGCTGACTGCCTTCCTTCTTGAACCGTTCGGCCTGTTCCGCCAGGCCTTTGGCGACGTCCACATCGACCGCTTCGATCCGCTGGTTGGCGGCGTATTCACGCACTTCCTGAGTGATCTTCATCGAGCAGAATTTCGGCCCGCACATCGAGCAGAAATGCGCGACTTTCGCCGAATCCTTTGGCAGGGTTTCGTCGTGGTACGAACGGGCGGTGTCCGGGTCGAGACCGAGGTTGAACTGGTCCTCCCAACGGAATTCGAAACGTGCCTTGCTCAGGGCGTTGTCACGGATCTGCGCGCCCGGATGCCCTTTCGCCAAGTCCGCGGCATGGGCGGCGATCTTGTAAGTGATGATGCCGGTTTTCACGTCATCCTTGTTCGGCAGGCCCAAGTGTTCCTTTGGCGTCACGTAGCACAGCATCGCGCAACCGAACCAGCCAATCATCGCCGCACCGATACCGGAGGTGATGTGGTCGTAACCGGGTGCGATGTCGGTGGTCAGCGGACCGAGGGTGTAGAACGGCGCCTCGTCGCAGCACTCGAGCTGCTTGTCCATGTTCTCCTTGATCAACTGCATCGGCACGTGGCCGGGGCCTTCGATCATGCACTGGACGTCATGTTTCCAGGCGATCTTGGTCAACTCGCCGAGGGTTTCCAGTTCGCCGAACTGCGCCTCATCGTTGGCGTCGGCAATCGAGCCCGGACGCAAGCCATCGCCCAGCGAGAAGCTGACGTCGTAGGCCTTCATGATTTCGCAGATTTCGTCGAAGTGGGTGTAAAGGAAGTTCTCTTTGTGGTGCGCCAGGCACCACTTGGCCATGATCGAACCGCCACGGGAAACGATGCCGGTCACGCGTTTGGCGGTCAGCGGCACATAGCGCAGCAGCACGCCGGCATGGATGGTGAAGTAATCGACGCCCTGCTCCGCTTGCTCGATCAGCGTGTCGCGGAACAACTCCCAGGTCAGGTCTTCGGCCACGCCGTTGACCTTTTCCAGGGCCTGATAGATCGGCACGGTACCGATCGGCACCGGCGAGTTGCGGATGATCCATTCGCGGGTTTCGTGAATGTGCTTGCCGGTGGACAAGTCCATCACCGTGTCCGAACCCCAACGAATGCCCCAGGTCAGTTTCGCCACTTCTTCTTCGATCGAAGAACCCAGCGCACTGTTGCCGATGTTGCCGTTGATCTTCACCAGGAAGTTACGGCCGATGATCATCGGTTCCAGTTCGACGTGGTTGATGTTGGCCGGAATGATCGCGCGACCGCGAGCGATTTCTTCGCGGACGAACTCAGGGGTGATTTCTTTCGGGATGCTCGCGCCGAAGCTGTGGCCGGCGTGTTGCTGCTTTAACAGGCCGGCAGCGCGGGCCTCTTGCAGCTTCATGTTTTCGCGGATGGCGACGTATTCCATCTCGGCGGTAATGATGCCCTTGCGCGCGTAGTGCATCTGGCTGACGTTTACCCCAGCCCTGGCACGGCGCGGGTTGTTGACGTGGGCGAAACGCAGCTTGGTCAGCTCCGGGTCGGCCAGACGCTCCTGACCGAAGTTGGAACTCAGGCCACTCAGGCGTTCGGTGTCACCACGGTCGTCAATCCACGCCGAACGCACATCGCCCAGGCCCTTGCGCACATCGATCACCACGTTCGGGTCGGTGTAGGGGCCGGAGGTGTCGTAAACGGTGACGGGGGCGTTGATTTCACCGCCGAAGTCGGTCGGGGTCACGTCAAGGGAGATTTCACGCATCGGTACGCGGATGTCCGGGCGCGAGCCCTGAACGTAGACTTTTTGCGAACGGGTGAACGGCTTGACCGATTGTTCGTCGACCTTGGCCGAGTCACTCAGGTAGATCGCGTTTTTTGATTTTGTAGTCGTCATCACGGGCTCTCCAGACAGCATCCAGGCAGTGGATTGTCGGAGCAGAACCTGAAAGGCACGGACGCACCAGGACTGGTGCTGTGCATCGTCGTCGAGCGTTCGATTGTCGAACAATATCCCGGACGAAGCACAAGAGGACTCGCCGGGTGACGAGAAATCTTGTTCCCTACGCAGGCGCTAACCTGATCAGGTTCAACGGGATCCGAAATTATTCGATCTCAGCCTCATAGCAAGGCACCCCGACAAGAACCCGGCCAGTCTAGACACAACCCGTGCAGAACGCCAACACCGCAGCGAACGCCTTGATGAATGGCGTAAATACACAGGCTGCCCGATTGTTGCCGGACCAATGCGCAACTACACTCGCCTTGCCCTGCCAGGCCTTGACGCTGCGCGGGCTGCGCCTTACCTTTGGCGCCCGGATTACTTCCATAATATTCATGCTAGGGATCGCCTCATGCTGCGCAAACTTTCACTGGCTGTTGCCGTGTCTTGTGCGTCCAACGCAATGGCCTGGGCAGCGGAAGCGCCCTTGTCGACCCGTACCGATCTGGTCAGCGTCTATCAGGAAGCGGTCGACAACAACGCCGACCTGGCGGCGGCTCGCGCCCAGTACGGCGCGCAGAAAGAAGTGGTGCCACAGGCGCGTGCCGGGCTGCTGCCGAACCTCTCCGGTGGCGCTGAAGTGGCCGATGTGCGCACCTCGATCGACCAGCCTTCGGCCATCGCCAACCGCAGCGCCCATTCGTATCAGGCGACACTCGCTCAGCCGCTGTTCCGCGCCGATCGCTGGTTCCAGTATCAGGCCGCCAAGGACGTCAATGAACAAGCCGCGCTGCAGCTGTCGGCCACCGAGCAGAACCTGATTCTGCAAACCGCCGAAAGCTACTTCAACGTGCTGCGCAGTCAGGACAACCTCGCCTCGACCAAGGCAGAAGAAGCCGCGTTCAAACGTCAGCTTGATCAGTCGAACGAACGCTTCGATGTCGGCCTGTCGGACAAGACCGACGTGCTGCAATCGCAGGCCAGTTACGACACCGCACGGGCCAACCGGATCGTCGCGCAGCGTCAGGTCGATGATGCGTTTCAAGCGCTGATCACCCTGACCAACCGTCAGTACAACTCGATTCAGGGCATCGTCCACACGCTGCCAATCCTGCCGCCAGCACCGAACGATGCGAAATCCTGGGTCGACACGGCGGCTCGGCAAAACCTCAACCTGCTCGCCAGCAACTATGCGGTCAGTTCCGCTGAGCAAACCCTCAAGCAGCGTAAGGCCGGCCACTTGCCGACCCTTGATGCGGTGGCCAAATACGAGAAGGGCGACAACGATGCCCTCGGCTTTGCCAACCCTAACTCGTTCGGCGCACCTTACGGCGGCAACGTCGAGCAGAGCACGCTGGGCCTGCAACTGAACATCCCGATCTACAGCGGCGGATTGACCAGCTCTCAGGTTCGCGAGTCCTATTCGCGGCTTGACCAAACCGAGCAACAGCGCGAAGCCTTGCGTCGGCAAGTGGTGGAAAACACCCGTAATCTGCACCGCGCGGTCAACACCGATGTCGAGCAGGTCCAGGCGCGCCGTCAGTCGATCATTTCCAACCAGAGCGCGGTGGAAGCTACGGAAATCGGCTACCAGGTCGGGACGCGAAACATCGTCGACGTGCTCGATGCCCAGCGTCAGCTGTACACCTCGGTGCGCAACTACAACAACACCCGATACGACTACATCCTCGACAACCTGCGCCTGAAGCAGGCGGCGGGGACGTTGAATCCGGGAGACCTTGAAGACCTGCGGCGCTACCTGAAAGCCGACTACAACCCGGACAAGGATTTCCTGCCGCCGGATCTTGCGTCAGCGGCCGAAGCACAACTGCGCGCCAGACCCTGAATCTCAGAGCCAACGCCAGACCTGTGGCGAGGGAGCTTGCTCCCTCGCCACAGATCTTCAGCTGATCAATCTGCCCAAGCCATCCAGCAAGCGCTCCAACGCGCCCTGATTACGACGCATCACCGCCAACCCGGCCTCGGCCATGCGCTGCGCGTCACGCGGCAGTTCGAACAAGCGCTGCACTTCAATCGCCAGGCCTTCGGCATCGTCCACTTCGACCAGCGCTCCGGCGTCGCGCAACTGCGCGGCGATGTCGAGAAAGTTGAACAAATGCGGGCCGCTGATCACCGGCTTCGCCAATGCCGCAGGCTCCAGCAAATTGTGCCCGCCGTTGGGCACGAGGCTGCCGCCGACAAAGGCGCTGTCAGCCAGAGCATAAAGAAACAGCAACTCACCCATGGTGTCGCCGAGCAGCACCGACGTTTGCGCATCGACATTGGCACCGCTCGAACGGCGCACCGTGGCGAAGCCTTCCCGCTCACACAGCTCAAACACCGAATTGAAGCGCTCCGGGTGACGCGGCACCAGAATCAGCAACGCATCCGGGTGATTGGTCAGCAGGCGACGGTGGGCGTCGAGCACCACTTCATCCTCACCTTCGTGGGTACTGGCAGCAATCCACACCGGGCGCTCTTGCGCCTGCCATTGATTGCGCAGCTCGCTGGCCCGTTGCAGCAATTGCGGGTCGATGGTCAGGTCGAATTTGATCGAGCCGGTCACGTCGACCGTTTCCGGCCGCGCGCCGAGATTGCGGAAGCGCTGGGCCTCGGCTTCGGTCTGCACGGCGAACAGACTCATTTCGGCGAGCATCGGTGCGGTGAGTTTGCTGAAGCGGCCGTAACCCTTGGCCGAGCGCTCGGACAGTCGTCCGTTGGCCAGCGCCACCGGGATGCCGCGTTTGGCGCACTGGTGGATATGGTTCGGCCAGAGTTCGGTTTCCATGATCACCGCCAGCTTCGGCTGCGCCCGATCAAGAAAACGCGCCGCTGCGCATGGCAAGTCGTAAGGAAGATAGCAATGCTGGATGCGTGGCTCGCCGGCGAACAGCGCCTGGATTCGCTCAGAGCCGGTCGGCGTCATGCAGGTCACGGTGATCGGCAGCTGTGGGTATCGCTGCAGCAGCGCGCGAATCATCGGCGCCGCAGCGATGCTTTCGCCCACCGACACGGCGTGCACCCAGATGCCGCCGGGCTGCAACATCGGCATCCCGATGGAAAAGCGTTCGCCAATCCGTTTGGCATACGCCGGCGCCTTGCGCGCACGTAGCCACAGCCGAATCGCCACCAATGGCAGCCCCAGGTAAAACAGCGCGGTGTAGAGAGTTCTATTCATGGCGGCGGAGTTTATCGGCTTTTATCGCCGATCGCCCGCAAGTGCACGGCAAAACGTTCAGCCAGCCAGCGGGCGGCCGGGCCGAGCGGCTCATCACGGCGCCAGACCAGTTCGACCACCAGCGCCGGCGGCGTCCATTCGCTGTCCAGTTCAACCATCACGCCCTGATAGGCCGAATACTGCACCACGTGGCGCGGCAGCCAGGCCCAGCCGAGATCGCGCACCAGCCATTCGGCCATGACGTAGAAGCTGTCGGCGCGCCACACGTGCGGGCTGGCCGGCTCGTGACCGGGATAGACGCTGGTTTGCGTCGACATCAACAGTTGCCGATGTTGCGCCAGTTGCTGGCACGTCACGTAAGGCTGCTTGGCCAGCGCATGATTGACGCCACAGACCGTGACCATCTCGACGCTGCCAAGCACGCGGCGTTCAAGGGCTTCAGGGATTTCGTCGTGATAGAACAACAGGCCAAGGTCGGCACGGCGCTCGACCAGTTTGCGTGCGACTTCGCCTTGGGCGGCGCTGGTCAGTTGCACTTCCAGGCTGGGAAACTGCTCGGCCAGTTCGCCGAAGCTGTCCACCAGCGCCTGATACGGCATCGCCTCGTCCTGCGCCACCCGCAACTGCGCTTCCTGGCCGCGCAGCATCGCCATGGCGCGCCCATTGAGGCGCTCGCATTGACGCAACACTTCCCGCGCTTCTTCAAGTAGCGCCGCGCCTGCCTCGGTGAGGCTCGGCTGGCGGCCGCTGCTACGCTCGAACAGGCTGACGCCCAAATCTTCTTCAAGCATGGCAACGGCGCTGCTGATGGCCGACTGCGCCTTGCGTTGTCGACGCGCCACGGCGGAGAACGAACGGTGTTCGGCGACGTCAACAAAGATGCGCAATTGATCGAGATTCCATTGCATGCGGCTTTACCAACCCATCTACAGAACAGATAGGTAATGACTTTACCCCATCTGTCGATTCTCTAGAATGCCGCCTCAACGAACAACGAAGTATTTGAGGACTGACACCATGAACGCCTACGTCTATCTGGCCATTGCCATCTGCGCCGAAGTGATAGCCACCGTTTCGATGAAAGCGGTCAAAGGCTTCAGCACGCCGCTGCCATTGATTCTTGTCATCGTCGGGTACGGGATCGCTTTCTGGATGCTGACGCTGGTGGTGCGCACGGTGCCCGTGGGTGTTGCGTACGCGGTATGGGCGGGCATGGGTATTGTCATGGTCAGCGTCGCGGCGCTGTTCATTTACGGGCAGAAGCTGGATGTTCCGGCGATGCTGGGGATGGCGTTGATCGTGCTCGGTGTCGTGGTAATCCAACTATTCTCTAAAACTGCCGGTCACTAAAGACTACGTATTCCCTGTAGGAGTGAGCCTGCTCGCGATAGCGATCTGTCATTCGGCATCTACATCGCCTGATACATCGCCATCGCGAGCAGGCTCACTCCTACATTGATCATCGACAAATCCGCGATTTTCCCGAGTCTGTATACTGCGCCCTCGTCTTGAACACTGAGGTCGCTGCATGCCATCCGTTATTTCCACCGACGTTCTGATTGTCGGCGCTGGTGTCGCCGGCCTCTGGCTGAACGCGCGACTGCGCCGTCAGGGTTTTTCGACCGTGCTGGTGGAGAGCGCCAGCCTGGGTGGTGGGCAGAGTGTGAAGTCTCAGGGGATCATCCATGGCGGCGCCAAGTATGCGCTGCACGGCGCGCTGACTGGCGCCTCGGAAGCCATCGCCGACATGCCGCGGCGCTGGCGCGAGGCGCTGGCCGGCCATGGCGAGCTGGATCTGTCAGGCGTGCGCCTGCTGTCCGAAGCCCATTACCTGTGGTCGCCGGGCACGCTGGCCGGCAACCTCACCAGTTTCTTCGCCAGCAAGGCCGTGCGTGGTCGGGTCGATCAGGTCAAGGGCGACGAACTGCCGCCGGCCCTGCAAGACAAGCGCTTCAAGGGCAAGGTCTACCGTCTCGCGGAACTGGTGGTGGACGTACCGAGCCTGATCCAGCGTCTGGCCGATCTGGCCGGTGACGGTCTGCTCGCCGGTCAGGTCATCGAGCCGCTGCTGGAAGCGGGCGTGCTGGTCGGCCTGAAAGTCGATGGTCGCGAGATCCGCGCCCAGCGCATCGTCCTCAGCGCCGGTGCCGGCACGGCCCAATTGCTTGAAGCGTTGGGTCTGAGCCGTCCAGCCATGCAACGCCGGCCGCTGCACATGATCCTCGCCAAGGGCCCCGGCCTGAAGCCGCTGTACGCCCACTGTCTGGGTGGCGGCACCAAACCGCGCATTACGGTGACCACTCACCCGGCGGCTGACGGTCAGTGGGTCTGGTACATGGGTGGCGACATCGCCGAAAGCGAAGGCGTGGACCGCACGCCCGCCGAACAAATCGCCACCGCGCAAAAGGAAATCGCACAACTGCTGCCGTGGATCGACCTCAGCACCACCCAATGGGCGACCCTGCGCGTCGACCGCGCCGAGCCCTTGCAAACGGGCCTGACGCGCCCGGACAACGCCTTCCTCGCAGAAGAGGGGCGCTTGCTGGTGGGCTGGCCCACCAAACTGGCGCTGGCGCCGGATTTTGCCGACCGCGTCATCGCGTCCCTGCAACGCGACGGCATTGAGCCGCACGCGACTGAGCCGTTGCCACCGCTGCCGAAACCGCCGCTCGGCGTGCCAGCCTGGGAGCAACTGCTGCCATGACCATTGCGACTCTGCACGATTTGCATCGCCCACTGGGCAGCACCGGCCTGACGGTTTCGCCGCTGGGCCTGGGCACGGTCAAAATCGGTCGCGACCAAGGCGTGAAATACCCCAACGGCTTCCAGATTCCCGGCGACGACGAAGCCCGCATGCTGCTGAGGCAGGCACGCGAACTGGGCATCAATCTGATCGACACCGCACCCGCCTACGGCCGCAGCGAAGAACGCCTCGGCCCGCTGCTGCGCGGTCAACGCAAGGACTGGGTGATCGTCAGCAAGGTTGGCGAAGAGTTTGCCGACGGCTTGTCACGACATGACTTCAGCGCCGCGCATACGCGGATGTCGGTCGAGCGCAGCCTGCAACGTCTGGAAACGGATTTTATCGACCTGATTCTGGTGCACTCCGACGGCAACGACCTGGCCATCCTCGAACACGAAGAGGTGTACGCCACGCTCGCGGCGCTGAAGGCCGAGGGCAAGATCCGGGGCTTTGGTTTTTCCGGCAAAACCGTCGAAGGCGGCTTGAAAGCGCTGGAGCAAGGCGACTGCGCGATGGTCACCTACAATCTGAACGAACAAAACGAAAAGGCTGTCATTGACTATGCTGCTGCACGCGGCAAAGCCATTCTGGTGAAAAAAGCCCTGGCCAGCGGTCATGTCTGCCTGAGTCCTGGCGTGGATCCGGTGCGGGCCAGCTTCGAGTTGCTGTTTACTCAGCCCGGCGTCGCCAGTGCTATTGTCGGTACGATCAATCCGCTGCACCTCGCCCATAACGTAGCGACCGCTGCTCAGGTCCTGCGTGGTCACTGACGCCGCCTTGCGGCCTTAAGCAGGAGCCGATATGCCGCGCACGCTCATCCGCAAGAACCCGAGCAACTTCAAGACGCTGCCGCTGTTCGTCGAAGCCACGCCCGAAGGCCTGACGTATCAGAGCGTTGGCATGCCGCTGAATTTCGCCCAGACCCTGCAACGGCGCAAACCGGTCAGTGTCGCGGACACCGAGCGTTTTTCGCTGGAACTGGCCAACCTCGGCGTCTCCGTGCGTCTGACCCTGCATTGGCAGAACCGTGATTACTGGGTGCTGGTGCGTCAGCGCCGGCAGGATCGCGGGGACGTGGTGCTCAAGCTGATTTCCGGCTACGTGCCGGCCCATGAGCTGAATATTCCGCTGCACACCGCAATCCAGGAGATTGCCGAAGAGTGCTTGCTGGAAACCCCGGAAGGCTGGCTCGGCGGGCGCTTCAACGACACCTGGCTGCCGGCGCCCTATTCTGCCGCCCTGCATTATCGCGAAGCGCTGCCCTTTCGCCTGACGCCGCTGTCTGGTTCAGCGCGCCCGGTGCGCTGCGCCAATCTGCAGCTGCTGGAACGACCAAGGGCCTATGTGCATCTGCCGACCGCATCGCTACAGTTGATTTATGACTTGCGCCTGGAAGTGCCCAAGGAAGCCAAATCCTTGAGCCTGTTTCATGTCGAGGAACGCCTCGAAGGCGATCAATTGGTCGCGCGGCTGGACCGTAAACGCCCGGACTTGTATTTGATGCCGCTCAACGACGGCGCACCAACCGCCGAGCTGTACACCCTCAAACGCGACAAACTGGTGCCGGCCAGCACACGGGGCATTCATTTGGCTGAAAGCTTCGCTACACAGCAAGGCTGGGTCGTGCACGACGAGCGCATTCGCTGGAAGGACTGGCTGGTGCAGCAAGGCCTGCAACCGGCAAAAGCGCCGCGCGCCGGCCTCAAGCAATTGAGCATCAAGGCGCTGCGTCTGGTCGGGCTTGGCAGGAAAAGCGTGAGCCGATAATCCGCTAGCGCCGGCGATCCCACCAGGTGCGCAACGTCGCGAAGAGATGGAAGTAGCGGTTTTCGCGCTTGCCCATGCCACGCTTCGGCGAGAACGACTCCTCGGCAAATGCACCGGTGATTCGCACTCGCGAGGCCTGGGTCGGCAGCGTGCAGACTTTGGCGCCCGCTTCCAGCAACGCGTATTTGAGCAGGCGCTCGGAGTGCAGTTTACGGCCAGTTGCCTTGCAGAAATCGAAGATGCGCTCGACACGCTTGCCGTATGCCACGTAGGTGTCGCGACCACAGATCGCCAAGCGGTCGTTCAGCCCGCCCCACCACTGCCAGTCGGGAATGTAGACGTTGTGCCTGCGGGCATCGGCGTGATTGAACACGTAGCCCGGGAGCGGGTTATGGAAGAAATTGTCCGGGCGCACGAACACGACGAAATCCGGGTTGAACGGTTCGATCATGATGGTGACGGTGTGCAGCGAATTGAGCTGATAAATGAGGTTACGCACTGACGCATAGTCATCGGCCCAGGTATCGCCCTGCGCCTTGACCTGCTCGAAATCCCAACGCTCCAGCACCCCCTCTGTCGAAGTGAGCGCGCCGGTCATCGACTCGAAGGGCAGGTAATTGTCGGCCGCCAACTCACCTGCCTCCCCCGACCGGGAGTTTTGTACTTCGTCGATCTTGTACAGGTGATAGAAGCACTTCACGTCGCTGCCCGCCGGCAACTGTGCGAGGACGTTCTGCTCTATGGAGGGAAAGCAAATCTGCGAGTTTCTCGGAATCCCGAAAAAAGCCACGGCGATCTTCAACTCAACGGCACCTTTTTAAAGTTGTACGGGCGACCCGCCACGCTGGCTTATTTCTGGCGAAACAGTTTTTGCCACCAGCGGCGCGGCTGCAGCGGCACCACAATGACGTCCGACTTCTGCAACCAGTCGCGCTCGTAATCCCAGGCGTGACCGCCCCAGAGTTTTCCCGCTTCGTTGGAGAAACCCAAGGTCATCAGTTGATAGGTATAACCGGCGTGCCCGCGCAGCCAGTCGAGCAGCACGAGTGCGTTGAAGCCGGTAGTAGGCCCGACATAGCGCTTGCCGCCCGGTCGATCGACCGGGTAGTTCCAGAGCGGCGGCAACGGAATACGATCCCAATACATCGCCACCCCCGGTAACGGGCACATCGGCGCGGCGCAGCCTACCAGCATGCTGAAACAACGCTCACTGGCCTGCGCGAACAGCCGTTGAACGTCCGGCCCGTAAGGCAGACCGAAAAAATAAGCGTCCGGCGCGTTGTAGCCGTGCACAAAGACGTTGACGCTTTGCTCGCTGAGCAGCGTCGCCTTGATGCATGTATTGAAACTGACGACGACATCGTCGGCGCCGATATTCAGCGCCTGGAAATCCGCCGCCGTGATGGCAGGGTTATTGGCGACCAACACCACCCGCACAGCGTGGCCAAGGCAATCGCGCAGTCCCTGGGGCAGCGCGCCGAACACGGACTGGTCACCGCCGGGCAGCGCATCCAGCGCCATGGTTTCATCCATCATTCAGACCGGCACCTTCAGGCCGTAACGCAGCTTCACCCAGAATCGGGTAAAGGCTGAAGGCGGCTGCCAGGGACGCATCTCGCGCTGTATGGCAGTGGCGAGTGCCTGGCCGACCCGCGAGAACGAGTAGCGACTTTCAGCAAATGCCTGGCCGTTGCTGGCAATACGTTGCGCCAATCCGGGGTCTTCCTGCAGCAGCTTGATCTTCGCCACCGCCTCGTCTTCGCTGCGGTAGAACACAGTGTTGTGCATGTCTTCGAAACCCAGCAGTTGATCCTCTTCGCCCTGGCTCCAGGCCAGCAACACACAGCCGCACGCCATGGCTTCAAAGTTCTTGATCATGAATTCGTTCATGCCGATATCGGCGCTGACGAAGATCCTGATGCGGTTGAGGGTTTCGAGGTATTCGGCGCCTGATTGGGTGCGAGTCACGAGCATGCCGGTGCGCCGTGAAAGCGATTCGAGCATGGCCTTGCGCTCGGCGTACTCGGTGCTTTTCAAACTGCCCAGGAAGCCGATCGGGATGTCCCGTTCGACGCCGGTGTTGTGCAGCATCTGCTCGTCGTAGCCCTTGGAGACGAACACCGTATCGATGCCTTCGGCCAACATCTTGCGCGCGACCACCGCACCGGACACCAAGGCACGACAGCTCGGCAAACGGCTATAAAGACGCGAATAGACGCCGCGATACTTACTCGCAGGCATGTAGTTCTGGTAAGCGTCGTGCTCGAGAAAGATCAAACCTGGAATGCACTTGAGCACCCGCAGTTGCGGAGCCAGGCGCTTGACCCGCGAGAAAATCACCACACGGTCAAACGTCTGGTAATCGACCGAGGCCAGAAACGCTCCCAGGTTCATCTGCTGCTGCTTGCTCAGACGATAGATGAAACACTCGTCACAGTTCTGCTGAACGATGTCGTAGAGCCGGTCGAGAATGACCCGCTGCTCGTCCATCACCAGGAGCATGACTTTCATAGATTAAGTGACCACGTAACGTAAGCAGGCAGGCACAGCGGATTCAAACCTGCCAGCATCAACGGAGACGGTGAGATTCCCGAGGGGGGATCCGTCACGCACGGTACACAACGGGAAAAATTCATCTGGTCAGCGACTGCGGATTTTTTCGACAATGGCCGTTGTCGAGCTGTTTTCCACCAGACCCAGCACTTTCACGGTACCGCCGTAAGCGGTAACGATATCCGCACCGACTACCTGGTCGATTCCGTAATCGCCGCCCTTGACCAGCACGTCGGGTTTGACCTCGCGCAGCAGGTTCTCCGGTGTGCCTTCAGGGAAACTGATCACCCAGTCCACCGCGCCCAGGCCCGCCAGAACCGCCATGCGCCGATCGACGCTGTTGATAGGGCGGCCGGGGCCTTTCAGGCGGCTGACCGAAGCGTCGTCATTGACCGCGACAATCAGGCGATCGCCCTGGGCCCGTGCCTGTTCCAGATAGGTCACATGGCCGGCGTGCAGAATATCGAAGCAACCGTTGGTGAACACAATCCTCTCGTTGTGCGCGCGGGCATCGGCAACCGCGAGCACCAATTGCTCCAGCCCCAGCACGCCGCGCTCGGAACCTTCTTCACGCTGAATGGCCCGGCGCAGTTCCGGAGCACTGATGGCGGCCGTACCGAGCTTGCCGACCACGATACCCGCCGCCAGATTGGCCAGTGCCACAGCGTGGGGCAGGTCTTCACCGGCAGCAATCGCTGCGGCCAGCGTCGAAATGACCGTGTCGCCGGCGCCGGTGACATCGAACACTTCACGGGCACGGGCCGGCAAATGCAGCGCCGGCTGATCCGGACGCAGCAAGGTCATGCCGTGTTCGCCACGGGTGACCAGCAGCGCACCGAGCTCAAGATCGTGCATCAGCGCCGCGCCCTTGCTGACGAGCTCGTGCTCATCGACACAACCGCCGACGATGGCTTCGAACTCGCTGAGGTTCGGGGTGATCAGGCTGGCGCCACGGTAAATCGAAAAATCCTTGCCTTTCGGGTCGGCGAGCAC
Organism: Pseudomonas khorasanensis; assembly: GCF_014268505.2. Lineage (GTDB taxonomy): Bacteria > Pseudomonadota > Gammaproteobacteria > Pseudomonadales > Pseudomonadaceae > Aquipseudomonas > Aquipseudomonas khorasanensis. The sequence goes on along the minus strand of NZ_JABWQP020000004.1, from coordinate 148,921 downwards.
CGGGATGTTTTTCGCCCGTGCGGCCTGAATCAGCGCCTGATGGTTTTTCAACGCGCCCTTGCCGTAATCGGAGAGCACCAGCACCTTGATGCCTTCGAGCAGGTCATCGACTTGCGAACCGAGGGCCAGCGCGTCGGTGGCGAACGGTTCTTCAAAGTCGATACGCAGCAGTTGCTGGTGCCGGCTCATGACCCGCAGCTTGACGATGGTTGGCTGGTGCGCAATGCGCTGGAACAAGGCACGCACGCCCGCGCCCTCGAGACTGTTGCTCAGGCTGTCGGCGGCTTCGTCATCACCGGTCACACCGACCAGCGACGCCGGCGCACCCAGCGCGGCAATGTTCAAGGCAACGTTCGCGGCACCGCCCGGGCGGTCTTCGATTTGCTCGACCTTGACCACCGGCACCGGCGCCTCAGGGGAAATCCGTGAGGTTCCGCCATGCCAGTAACGGTCGAGCATGACATCGCCGACTACCAAGACCGGGGCTTGATCGAAACGCGGCATGGACAACTTCATGGAGCAACCCACATACAAAATGAACAGGGCCGCGATATTAACACAGGGTAAAGCGCCGTCCGCTTCAATCTGAAAGGTCGCGCACCCAGAACAGTTCATGACGCCGTACAGCCTTGCGGAAAAACTCGTTACTGCCAGAAACTGGCCAACGGCGCCCGGCAAAAACCTGCTGAATGCCCCGACGCAACTGCCGTTTGAAACCGAGCGGACCCTGCAAGTCGTGCTCCATGGCCAGCGCCATGGCCTTGTCCAGTTGCAGGTCCGCCGACAGTACCGGGCTCCACAAACGATCGGCCGGCAGGGGCTCGATAGCAGGCGGCAAAGCGACACCGCCGCCGGCCGGCCCCATCGGCCAGCGATCATTGTCATGCAAGTGATTGGCATACATCAGCAAGGTCGCCGGTTTCCAGGCACTGGCCGAGATCGCTTCCATGACAGCACGGGTGGAGGCGACGTGATCGCTGTGCGGGTCCAGTTCGGGATGGGGCGTGACGACCACTTCGGGGCGAAAGTGCTCCAGCAGCGACTGCACATCGGCCACCAGATTGGTCCAGGTTGGCAGGCCGTCGACATCGCCCGGCAGGCTCACCGGGTTGTGCTGGCGCACACTGCGCACATCGTTTTCGCCGGACTCCCGCGATCCGAACGCTTTGCCCGGCTCGTCGGCCATTGCCGGCAGCTGCAGGCAGTAGTAACCCAACTGCACGCACTGGCTGAGCGGGACACCACCCCACAGCGGAATGGCCAGACTGTCCCAGCTGCGCAGCCTGCCTTTCAGGCGAGCCGCCTGAGCCTGGTTCAGACCCAGGCGCTGATAGTCTTCGGCTTCGATTTCGCCTTGGGTCAGCGTGACGATGCACGCATCTTCACTGCGACTGTAGAGACCGAAAGCCGCCAGCTCCGCATCATCGGCATGAGGCGCGATCACCATGATCCGTTGGCGGGCGTAGTCGGGATTGCTCATCACCCACAACGTGCCGGTGCCACTTAGCGTGCAATGGCGGCCGCGCAAGGTCAGAGCGTTTTGGCCAAGTGCTGCGGCTTGCCCGGACAGATTGAGAAACCTGCGGCCTTTGACGCCCCGCTCAAAGTCCTGGCGATCGTCCCCCAGCTCGACATAAGGGTCCAGCCAGCGCACCAGCCAGGTGGCCTTGACTTCGAGCTCCAGGATCAGTGTTTCCCCCGGCGCCAATGGCTCGTTCAAATGTACGATACCGGCGCTCAGACTCACAGCCTGGCATGGGGTGCCGGCGGGGAAGTGGTATTGATAGTCGTCGGTGGGCCGATAAAACAGATGATCGGCAAACCACGCCTCATGCGCCACCCACGCCAGCACCAGCAACACCGGCACCAGCCACCAGCCCAGCCAGAACCCAGCCGCCAGCAGTGCGATCAGAAACGCGATCAGGAACAATCGCTTGCTGCGTCGGTGAGATTTAAGTAGCTGTTGCTTGCGAGCACTCATCGATTCAGACCTTGTAGACGGGCACCGTGTGGCACCAGCGATCCTTGTATTCACGGTCGGCGCGACCGAATGAATAACGCAGTGTCTTGCCCAGCGCCTGAGCATCCGCCCAGGCCTGCTGGGTATTGACGAAGCTCAGTACGCTGCCCGGGCTGAACTCGCGGCTCTGCGGGTCGACGCCGCCGTTGACGTATTCCAGCGACACCCACTGGGGCGCTTCGACGCGGTAAAGAATCTGGATAGCCACCGGTGCCGACTCCAGCATCACCACCGACCCGGTCATGAATTCGCGCAACAGCGTGAAGACCTCGACCAGTCCGGCCTTGCCGGGCACCTCGAAACCCCATCGGCGCTGGAACAGGTCGCCGTAAGCGGCGGCTTGCTCCTGCGGTGTCAGGTCCGACATCGGCACCAGCGAGCCGCCCGCCTCTTCCAGCAAGCGCTGTTCGCGGCGCTGGTTGTAACGAAACTTCTTCGAGTAATCCTCAGGCAGCCGCGCCAGCGCAAGCCCCTCGGGTTGGGCGCGCAGGGTGCTGATTTGCCCGGCATTTAGTTGCGACACATACGCCATGCGCTGGCGCACCGGAACCACAACGTCCGGGGCAATCGGCAGGATCAGTTCGGCATTGCCCATGTCGAGCAGGCCGCGTTTGCCCTCGCGCTTGAGCACCTCTTTGGACAGAGCGGCGTGCCTGCCCCAACAAGCGACGGCAGCGACAACTTCGCCATCAACGACCCAGCCAAGGTAGCGCAACTGGATCCCGACAAACGTCGACAACCGCTCCACGACCTCGGGATGGGTGGCGAAACTGCCACCGAAGCGCTGCCAGGCAATGGCATAAGCGGCCTTGTCGATCTCGCTCCATCCGCGCTCTCGCCAGACGCGAAACGCCGTCAGCATAGGTCGGTCGCATGGGTCGGTTGCAGCTCGTCACCTTCTTCGAATTCCTTGGCGTGCAACCGGGCGTAGTAACCATTGAGCGCCAGAAGTTGTGCGTGACTGCCCCGCTCGACAATCTTGCCCTCGTCCATGACCAGAATCAGGTCAGCCTTTTCGATGGTGCTCAAGCGGTGGGCGATGACCAGGGTCGTGCGGTTCTGCACCACATGGTCCAGCGCTGCCTGGATATGCCGCTCGGATTCGGTATCAAGGGCCGAAGTCGCCTCGTCAAGAATCAGCAGCGGCGCATCCTTGAGCAGCGCCCGGGCGATGGCGATGCGCTGACGCTGTCCACCGGACAGCAGCACGCCGTTTTCGCCAACCAGGGTTTCATAGCCCTGCGGCATCTTGATGATGAATTCGTCGGCGTAGGCCTCGGTGGCCGCGCGCTTGACCTCTTCGAACGGCGCCCCCGCCAGATCACCGTAAGCGATGTTGTTGGTGACCGTATCGTTGAACAGCGTGACCTGCTGGGTGACCAGTGCAATCTGCCGCCGCAGGCTGCGCATGGTTAAATCCTGCACCTGCACGTCATCGAGCAGAATCTGCCCGTGCTCGTGCTGGTAGAAACGCGGAATCAGGCCGGCCAGAGTGGATTTGCCACTGCCTGAGCGCCCCACCAGCGCAACCATCTGGCCCGGCTCGACGACAAAACTGATGTCATCGAGAACCTTTTTCTCGCTGTTGGGATAACTGAAGCTGAGGTTGCGTACTTCCAGGCGACCGTCCAGACGGTCACGCTCGACCGTCCCGCGATCGACTTCCGCCGGCTCGTCCAGTTGTTCAAAAATGCTTTCGGCACCGGCCACGCCTTTCTGGATCGTGGAGCTGACTTCAGAGAGCTGGCGAATCGGTTTTGGCAGCAGGCCCGCCATGGTGATATAGGCCACGAGTTCACCCGGCGATGCATCCCCGCGAAGGTACAGAACCAGAAACATCACCACGGCCATGGCGCTGTAAGTCACCAATTGCAGCATCGGCGTATAAACCGCACCGGTCTTGGTCATGGTCAGTTGCTTGTCGGTGTTGCTCTGGCTGGCGTCACGGAAGCGGACCTTCTCGTACGTTTCGCCACCGAAACTGCGAACGACGCGATAACCATGAATCGTCTCGGACGCCACATGGGTGACGTTGCCCATCGAGACCTGAATTTTCTTGCTCTGCTTGCGGAATTTCTTACTGGTGCTGTTCACCATCAGACCGATGACCGGCAGGATGGCGACCATGACCAGCGTCAGTTTCCAGTTCATCCACAACAGGGTGCAGAACAGGAAAATGACTGTCATGCCCTCGCGGATCACCACTTTGATCGCATCTGTGGCGGCACCGGTGACCATGGTCACGTTGAAAGTGATGCGGGAAATCAGGTGACCGGAGTTGTTCTTGTCGAAGTAACTGTTGGGCAGATCAAGCAGCTTGTTGAACAGGACCACACGCAAGTCATGCACCAGGCCCAGGGAAACCCGCGCCAGGAAATAGTTGCCCAGATAGGAACCGACGCCTTGCCATACGGCAATCAGAACGATCAATAAAGGCACGCTCTCGAGCAATTGCAACTTGCCCAGGTAAGGGTTACCGGGGAACAGGCTCGCCTCCGGGTTGGCCAGGCCGTCGACAAAGTATTTGAGGATGTAGGCCAACATCGGCTGGGTCGATGCGAAAATCAGGAAGCCAACGATACTCAGGATGAACAGGCCGGCGTATGGCCGCACGTAAGCCAAAAGGCGGAAATAGATCGCCAGCGTAGACTGGGCTTTCGGTTCAGGACTGCTCATGGGAATCCGCGCAAATCAGTGAGGCGGCGATGATATCACAGGCCCTTTTGCGCCAATCAACATCACTGGGCGCCAGCCTTGGCCAAGTCGGTTAAGATAGCCGGCTCACGATGGGGGAGTCAGTCAGGCATGCAATCGATCGATCACAGCACTTACGAGGCACTGCGTAAAGGTGCCCGGGTACTCGAGGCCGATGGCTGCGGCGATAAAGTGCTCAGGTTGGCCGACGGCCGCATGCTCAAGCTGTTTCGCCGCAAGCGCCTGTTGAGTTCGGCGCTGTTCTTTCCCTACGCCCAGCGCTTCGCCAATAACACAAGGGCGTTGCAGCAGCGTGGCATTCTCTGCCCGAACGTCATCGCGGTTTATCGTATTCCCAGCATTCAGCGCGACGGTGTGTATTACGCACCACTGGCCGGCGAAACCGTGCGCCAGTTGCAAGGCACCCCGCAAGAAACCGACACACTGCGTGCCGAACTCGGCGCGTTCATCGCGCAACTGCATGAAAAGGGCGTTTACTTCCGCTCATTGCACTTCGGCAACGTGGTACAGACTCCGGAAAATCAACTCGGCCTGATCGACATCGCCGACCTGCGCTGCCAGAGGCGAGCGCTGAGCGACAGCAAAAGACTGCGCAATTTCGCCCACTTGCTCCGCTACAAGGAAGACCGGCAATGGCTGCTGGGACAGGATGCTGGCGAGACGTTCCTTGAAGGCTACCAACAGGCGCTACCACGCAGCGGACAAGCCCCGTTTATCGATCGCCTGCGGCCGTTGCTGAGCTGACGCTTACTGGCCGATGATCAAAATCGTGGCGCCCTTGCGATTGGCGAAACGTTCGATGATGCGCATCTTGTGCGCCACCAGCCATTCGCTCAGCCATGGTTCATCGCCCTTACCTTCAATCAGAAAATATCGGTATTGACCGGCATGTTCCGCGGACATCGCCTGCTCACGGGTCAGTGTCGGCAGGACATAACCCCGCCCCGCGTAGTAGCTGATGCGCCCGTCTTCGAACCAGGCGGCTGCATCAGGCTCGACATGCGTCGACACCCAGCGGCCAGCTGCCACATAGTGGGTTTTTCCGGCACCGGTGGAGATCACATTGGACAGCATCACCAGTAGCGCCACCACTACCAGAACCTTGCTCCAGCGCGGACACTGCCGGGCAAACGCCGCCATCCCCATCGCCAGCACCGGTACAAACAGCAGATTCAGGAAGCTCAGGTAGCGCGTGTTCATGAACTGCATTTTGATGAAGAACACGATCAGCACCACCAGGTACAGCAGCGCAGCCCAGGCGAACGGACGATAGTCACGCCAGTAAACGCCCAGCACACCCCAGTTGCGGCGCAGCACAAACGGCGCGGCGAACGGCCCCATCAGCTTGATGAAAGTGATCGTCATCGTGCCCAACATGCCGAAGAACACGATGCGCCCGGCTTCGTCCTGCGAATATTTATTGATCAGGGAATGGGCGAACTGATCCGAAAGCATCTGAAACGAAGCGTACACGCCCTGCGGCGCAATCATGTCCAGGTAGAACATGAAGCGCGCCGACATGAACACACCCCAGGCCGATGCGGCCAACAACCCCAGCACAGGCAGCAGGGCAAACTGCAGCACTCGGCTACGCTGCCCGGACGACCACAGACCAGGCAATTGCCACAGCCCCAGCGCAGGCAACAGCAGCAACGCCTCAAGACGAAACAGCGCGGCTGCCAAAATGGCCAGATGAATCATCGCCGCCCTGAGCCAGCCGCCAAGGGCTTGCCAGCGCAGTGCCTGCCACAGTGTCAGGGTGCAGAAAAACCAGAAGCCGCATTCGCGGATGATGTCATTTCGAAAGGCATTGAATGCAGGCATCGCCAGCACTATCAGACACGCCCAGCCGGCCAACTCGGGGGAGCGTCGGCGGACACAGTCCACCATCAAGGCACTGGTTCCAGCGAAAAACAGACCGCACCAGAGATAGGCGCTTAACTCCAGGGGGAGATGCAGAACGCGATGCGTCAACGCCAGAAGGAGAGAAAACCAGGGCCAGTCAAAATGCTGCCAGGCGGCGTCAGTTCCGTGCAGGACCACCTGTTGCGCGGTGTCGATGTACAACGCCGCATCGCGCCCCACCGTTGCGGTACCCAACACTGCAATCAGCGAAAGCACAACGCTTGTCCAGAACGCCACACTGACCGGTCGCTCGCTGATTACCTGAACAGCCTTGGCCGCCCATTTACTGTCCGTACCGTTCACCCAATTCCCTCAAACATCACGCGCCACAGGTACGCAAAAAAAAACGATCTATCGAAGCAGCAGGCGCAAGGCTTTGCGCATGTACGACCAACGCCCCAGGATGCGCCAGTCGGCACGTAGCGCTTGCATATAAAATGTTTTCGCCAACGCGTATTCGCGATGGGAGTAGCAATCGCGAAACAAAGAGAGGCAACGTTGTGCCAGATAGGCCTGGCGCAGATCGTGGAACTCCTGCGGCATACGCTGAATGGAGAAGACCTCGCTGACCACTTGCTCCGTACCCGCCGCGAGGCTCTGACGCAGATCATGCCGCATGCTGTCGGCGTGTTTGTAAATGAGCGCCAGAGGTTGCTCCAGCACACTGCAAGGATAACGCGCCAAGACCTGGGCGAAGACCGGAAGATCTTCAACGTTGCGCAGGTGTTCGGGATAGTTGCCCGGTGCAAACACATCGCGATGCATCGCGCAGGCACCGTTGGAAATCGACACGGTTTTATCCAGCAGATAACCTCTGACCCGTTGCCGAGCCCCGACCGGCAATGGTTTTACCGCCTGCAGGCTGCGCTTGCCGCCCGAAAAAATCGACCAGTGAGCACCGATGATCATACGGCTGTCAGGGTGACTGGCGATGTGGGCGGACAAAGCCGCCAGTGCGCCCGGAGCCATTTCATCATCTGCATCGAGAAAAACCAGAAATCGCCCGGTCGTTTCCTCGATACCACGATTGCGCACCGAAGATAACCCGCCATTACGCTTGCGTATTGCACGAAAGCGTCCGGCATTTTTGGCCAACAACGCTTGAATGACCTCAGGCGTCGCATCAGTGGAACCGTCATCGATAACCAGAAGATCTGCGGTCGCCTCATGCAACTGCGCCAGCACCGATTCCACAGCCCGTGGCAGCGATCTGGCGTAGTTGTACGCAGGAATGACGACGCTGATCAGTGTTTCAGTCAAGACCGTTTCCTTGCACACCGTCTTTGACGACAAGAATATCTTCCATGATCAGATACTGCAGGTCAGAGCCGAAAAACATGTTCAACGCGTCGGTCGGCGAACAGATCATCGGCTCGCCGCGACGATTGAGCGAAGTGTTCAACGACACACCATTGCCGGTCAGGTTCTCCAGCGCCTTCATCATGTCGTAATAGCGCGGATTGTATTCACGCTTGAGCACCTGGGCGCGGGAAGTACCGTCTTCATGAACGACTTCCGGTACGCGGGTTTTCCATTCTTCCGCCACTTCAAAAGTAAACGTCATGAACGGCGCGGGATGATCGATCTTGATCATCTGCGGCGCGACAGTGTCGAGCATCGATGGGCAGAATGGCCTCCAGCGCTCGCGGAACTTGATCTGGTGGTTGATACGATCAGCAACACCCGCCACGCTCGGGCAACCAATGATCGAACGACCACCCAGTGCGCGCGGACCGAACTCCATGCGGCCCTGAAACCAGGCCACCGGATTGCCTTCTACCATGATTTTGGCGATCTGCTCCGGCATATTGTCGAGCTTGCGCCAGGTCGGCTTGTTCTCGTGACGGGCACACGCAGCGATCACGTCCTCGTTGCTGTACGACGGGCCGAGGTAGACGTGCTCCATCTTCTCGACCGGCACACCACGGGCGTGAGACACGTAAGCCGCAGCGCCAACTGCGGTGCCGGCATCGCCGGACGCTGGCTGTACGAACAGCTCTGTGATGTCGTCGCGGGCAATGATTTTCTGGTTCAGCTTGACGTTCAATGCACAGCCACCGGCGAAAGCCAGTTTGCCGGTTTCCTTGAGCACGTCGCCCAGGTAGTAGTCGATCATCTGCAGCGCCAATTTTTCGAACAGCGCTTGCATGCTCGCAGCGTAGTGGATGTAAGGCTCGTCGGCGATGTCGCCCTCACGCTTGGGGCCCAGCCACTCGATCAGCTTCGGCGAGAAGTAGAAGCCTTTGCCCTTCTCCTTGTAGCGACGCAGACCGATGACGTTGGCATAGTCGGTATTGATCACCAGCTCGCCGTTCTCGAAAGAGGCCAGGCGGGAGAAGTCGTATTTGCTGGCGTCGCCGTACGGCGCCATGCCCATGACCTTGAACTCACCGTCCAGCATCTCGAAACCGAGGAATTCGGTGATCGCACCGTACAGACCACCGAGGGAGTCGGGATCGAAGAATTCCTTGATCTTGTGAATCTTGCCATTCTCGCCGTAACCGAAGAAGGTCGTGGCGTACTCGCCCTTGCCATCGATGCCGAGGATCGCGGTTTTCTCTTTGAAACCCGAGCAGTGATAGGCGCTGGAGGCGTGAGCCAGGTGATGCTCGACCGGCTCGATCTTGATTTTCTTCGGATCGAACCCCAGCTGCTCGAGGCACCAGACGATCTTGTTGCGATAGCGCTTGTAGCGACGGTTGCCCATCAGGATCGCATCAAGCGCGCGGTCCGGGGCGTACCAGTAGCGCTTGGCATAGTGCCAGCGGGCCTTGCCGAACAGGCTGATCGGGGCAAAAGGGATCGCCACCACGTCAACGTCGGACGGCTTGATGCCGGCCTGTTCGAGGCAGAACTTTGCCGATTCGTAGGGCATGCGGTTCTTTGCATGCTTATCGCGTACGAAGCGCTCTTCCTCAGCGGCCGCCACCAGCTTGCCGTCGATGTACAAGGCCGCTGAAGGATCATGGCTAAGGGCGCCGGACAGGCCAAGAATCGTCAATGCCACAGGGGTCTAGCCTCTTTAATCTGCGTTCAGGCGCGATGCGCCTTGAAAATTGATGTGTCTTCGCACAGGGCGAGGGACAGCTAAAGGGCGGGATTATAGCGTAAACGTCACTGAAATTACCCTGTACTAATTCACTCGTAGCGACGGAAGCAATAAACCGCGCCCAGACAATCAGGAGTCGCCTGCGCGCGCCGCGAACCAGACCGTCGCCGTGATACGCAAGGCAACACGTCAGCATTGAGGCAATGGCGTTGGGCAGTCGGCGATCAGCTCTGCGGGTGTAGGACAAGTCCGCAACGCTGTCTGATGCCGACAGACTGACTCGCATTCAATCGAGCCGGCTTGCAGAGCGATTCAGCCAGCGCTGGAGACGTCCTTCGGAAGCCGCTGATCAATCACCTCGTACAGCGCGCTGCTTTCTGGCCAGTTACGCATGAACCGCGCCCGGTCCCGGGCATACGCCGGGGCGAAGCTGCTCACCGAGCGGTGCTGACACATCGAATCCAGATCGATCAGTGCCCAGCGATCGTTCTGCCAGAACAGGTTGTGCCCTTTGAAGTCGCCATGGCTGATGCGCTCCGCGATCAATCGCGCGAACAACTGATCCAGGGCCAGTAGCTCCGACTCCGGCGCTTCGCCATTTTCAACGTACGGTGCAAAGCGTTCGATGATGTCGGGGCCCGGCAGAAATTCAGTTACCAGATACGCGCTACGGCGCAGCCACAAGAAACGCTTCTCCAGCACCGCCAGAGGTTTGGGCGTGGCAATGCCGAGGAAGGCGAGACGATTGCCTTCGCGCCACGAATGCCAGGCCCGGCTCGGGCGCCAGAATCGCTTGAGCCAATGGGCAAACCCCTTGATGTTGTAGCGTTTGATCACGAGTGTGCGCCCGGCCGCCTCGACTTTGCCGACGCTGGCCGCGCCGCCGGTCTTGTAAAGATGACCCTGATCGAGCAACGCATCCGCCTGGTCGAGCACAGGCAGCATGGCGGCTTCTTCCTCGCGGCGAATGGCGCGCAAGGCAAATGCACTGCGCTGAACTGCAAACAACGTGCAGTCGCGGCCGACCTTGATCAGATAGTCCCTGAGCCGCCAGCTTCGGACCTTGTCGATCTGTTTCTGCAACGCCTCCAGCGGCAACGCATGCTCGCTGTTGCTCAGCAGGTAATGCACCAGCAACTCTTCGGTGAAGGGTTCAAGTACCTTGGGCAACTGGGCGAAAAAAACACCGAGGTTTTCCAACACTTTTTGCCGGGACAATGGCTGGCCCGCCGTCTCAACGCGAACTCCTGCGCCGTCGATCAGATACAACTGACCGCCATGACGCAGCAGGTTGTCCAGGTGCAAGTCTTCCTGCCAAAGCCCTTTACCGTGCAGCCGGCCAATGGCATCGAGTGCCTCGGCCAGCACGGCGGTTTGCTCATCGGCCAGCGGCGGCAGCGACTCGAGCTTTGCCCAGGCATCGCCAAGGCTTTCTGCGTCTTGAAGAAACTCAAAAAGCAGCCAGCCGCCCTCGCCGTCTTTCAGGCCATCCGCCAAAAGCAGCGGCGTGGTCATACCTTGAGCCGCCAGCAGCCGCACGCCCGCCAGCTCACGCTGGAAATGCCGCGCGGCTTTGCTGCCGACCAATAATTTCGCCAGTACCGGCCGGCCGCGCCAGACACCGGCACCGACATAGCGCTGTCCCGGCAGCACGCGCAGCAGGCTCAGCAATTGCAGATCTGCCGCGCCGGCCGCGTCCGCCAGGGTCACGGTCAGCGGCAGTGAAGGGGTACGCCCGGCTTGGGCCAGCTCGGACAATTGCATCAGCGAGTCTCCTTGTGGCTGCGCCGCGCCGTCAGCTGGACCAGCCAGCGGTCGAGCAGCGAACTGTCTGTTGGCTGGTCGAGATAGGCGGCGAGCAATTCGCGCAGCTGTGCCTCGCTCCACTGCGGCGCGCGGCGCTGCAGCGGCTCAAGATCCTTGATCCGGTCGCGCATGCCAAACAGCAACGGCCGGGTTTTCTCCAGATCGATCAGCTGCGCCTCGTAGCCTTCGCCGGTGGCGCGCAGGAAAATATGCTTGGGATAGAAACAGCCGTGCACTTGACGTGACCCGTGCAGCCGTCGCGCCAGCAGCCCGCACGCCTTGAGGATGGCCGAATGCTGCGCCGCACTGAGCTGCGCCCAGAGCCCGAGCAGCGATTCCAGATCGCTCCAGCCGTCCAGAGCGCGGGTCAGCAGGATCGCGCGAATCTCGCCATTGACTTTGCGCTCGCCGAAAAAGACCGCTTGCAGCGCGGGGATACCGAGCTTGCGATAACGGCTGATATTACGAAATTCACGGGCAAAGCTGGGCTCACCCAATGGCGCATGCAACGTGCGGGTCAGGTAATTGCTCTGACGCTTGAGGTAAAAGCCCCGGCCTTCCAGATCCAGGCGGAACACGCTGCTCCAGCCGCCATGGGCGGTGTTGGGCTCATCCACCGCCTCAAGCTGCTTGGCCCACAGCGCATCGAACGTGCCGAGACCATGGCGCTCAAGCAGCGCCCGGTCTTCTTCGGCAAGAAAGTCAGTCATTCACGTCCCTCAAAAAATCTCACCACGTGCCGAATCCGTTTCTTGTCGGCCACATCAAGCCGATCGCACTGGCGATATTGCTTATAGAAACGCAAGCGCTGGGTATTGGACAGGTGATATTTGGCCAGTTTGTCGAGACAGGCCAGGTCCTTGGTGATCCGGTATTTGAGCCAAAAACCACGCCAGAACTCACCATTGGGGCAATCGATAAGAAATATCCGGGCCTGATCGTCAATCAACAGGTTGCGCCATTTCAGGTCGTTATGGGTAAACCGGTGCTCATGCATCGTGCGCGTATACCCGGCCAATTGCCGACTGACACCATCGACCCAGGCAGCATCCTTGAGCTTCGGATCCTTACGTTCGGCCAGTGCCGAAAGGTCTTCGGTATTGGGCAGTTCACGGGTAATCATCGCGCCACGGTCATAGGCCGCGCCACGTCGCTCCAGACCCCAGGCCACCACCTCGGCAGTCGGAATGCCCCACTTGGCGAAGCGCTTGAGATTCTGCCATTCCATCTTCACGCGCGGCTTGCCCAGGTAGCGGCGCAGACCCTTGCCTGCGCCGACGTAGCGCTTGACGTAATAGTTGACGCCGTTGCGCTGCACGCGGATGACCTCCGACAGCGGATCGCGGGTCAAACGTTCGCCTTGCAGGGCAAACACAGCTTCGAGGCTGCCGAAGTCTTCGGCAAGATCGCTGTACTGCGGCTCAAGCGTCCAGCCCGCCATCAGAGCGCATCCCCGTAACGCTGCTTGCGATCATAGAGTTTGTCGGCCTTGCCCTGCAGCCAGTTCAGCAACGGCGCTTCCTCAGCCAGAATCTGCCGTAGCGGCTGCTGAAAATAGCCTTTGAGGAAACGCAACTTGTCACGGCGGGTCAGGCCAATGTCCAGCGCGGAAAAATACAACCCCGCCAGATCCTTGTTACGCCAGCGCCGGGTGATCGCCGGGCGGGTCTGGGCGCGGTGCAGGTCGATGATCGAAAGTTTGAAGTCTTGCGCCGTCACCGGTTTGTCGGTGTGCAGCAGAAAGTGGCAGATGTAGCAGTCGCGGTGATTGACGCCCGCGCGGTGCATCATGCCGGTCATCCGCGCAACTTCGGCGATCAGCGCGCGCTTGAGCGCCGGCTCGGGCGGCTGCTTGACCCAATCGATGCTGAAGTCTTCGAGGCTGATGGTCGGCGCCAGCTCTTCGGTGACGATGAACGAATGCTGATCCGCCGGATTGCTGCCCTTCTCGCCGTAGGCAACAGCGGTCATGGTTGGCACGCCAACTTCCTGCAGACGCTGAATGGCTTTCCACTCTTGCCCCGCACCGAGCACCGGCAGCTTGGCGGTCAACAGATTCTTGAAGATCTCGCCCCAGCCGATGCCACGGTGAATCTTGACGAAAAACCCGTGGCCGTCGACCTCCGTGCGCAATGTCCGACGGGCTTCCAGCTCGCGGTATACCTCGCCCTGCAAGCCTTCGACTTCAGCGAACGGGTCGCGTCCGGCCCAAAGGCTTTTGAACGGTTCAGCCAGCATCAACTTCATTTAAGCGTGCTCCGCCAGAATCACATCCGCCGCGTGCTGCGGCATGCTGTAGAGGTCGGCCGTCTCGGCGAAGGCCAGACCATTGCGGCTCCAGGCCGCCCGTGCAGAGTTATCGCTCAGCATCTCGGTCAGGTACTGCGTCAGTTGCGCCTGATCGAACGGTTCGTCCAGCACTCGCCCGGCGTCCGCCTCGGCGATGTAATGGGCGTAACCGCAGACCGCGCTGACCAGCACCGGCAGCCCGGCGACCAGCGCTTCGAGCAGCACGGTGCCGGTGTTTTCGTTGTACGCCGGGTGAATCAACAGGTCGGCGCCGAGCAGGAAACGCGGAATATCGCTGCGCCCCTTCAGAAAGGTCACGTTGTCGCCCAGGCCCAACGTTGCACTCTGCATCTGGAACAACTTGGGGTCATCCTGGCCGATTACAAACAGCCGGGTACGATTCTTCAGGTCGGCAGGCAATGCGGCCAGCGCCTTCAGGCTGCGATCGACACCCTTGGTCTTGAACCCGGAGCCGATCTGCACCAATAGCAGCTCGTCATCCTTGAGGTTGAATTCGGCGCGAAAACCGGCGCGAATTTCGTCCGCGTCTGCCGGACGACGGCGATCCTGAGCAATGCCCGGTGGCAGCAGATGAAAGCGCTCGAGCGGGGTGTCGTAATGCTTGATGAACAGCGGCTGCTGCACTTCAGAAATCATCAGCACTTCGGTTTTCGCATCCTTGGCGAACACCGCGCGCTCGTATTCGGCGAAGTGGCGGTAGCGACCCCAGCGGCGATACAGCGAGTTACGCAGATTCTGCGCCTTGTCTTCAAAGCAGCCGTCGGCGGCGTAGTAGACGTCCAGACCCGGCATTTTGTTGAAGCCGATCAGACGATCCACCGGGCGCCTGGCCAGATCCGCCTCCATCCACGCGCTGAGTTTTTCGTTTCGACGGTGATTGAAGAACGCCTTGACCGGCGCCACCAGCACTTCGAAACCGGGCGGCACGTCACCTTCCCAGATCAGCGTGTAGACGCGAATGCTGTGGCCGCGCTTCTGGCATTCAAGGGCGATGCGCATGAAGTCGCGCTGCAAGCCACCGAACGGGAAATATTTGTACAGGACGAATGCCAATTGCATCAGCGCAGCTCCTCAGCCATCAACAACGTGCTCAGTCGGCTGGCGACACGCTCGGGGTTCAGACGCGTGAAGCACAAAGGCTGCTCACGCTTCAGGTCAAACTGACGGGCATCCTGCGCGGTCGGTTGGTAAGTGCACTTCTTTTGCAGACAAGGGGCGCAGGGGAAATCGCTGGCCAGGTGAATCTGCAGTCTGCCGTAGGCGCCCGTCAGGCCCGGATTGGTCGGACCGAACAGGGAAATGGTCGGCACATCCAGCGCAGCGGCCAGGTGACCGAGACCGGTGTCCACCGCCACACAAGCCTGCGCGCCGGCGAGGACTTTGCCGACGCCAGCCAGATTGAGTTTCGGCAGTACTTCGGCATGTTTGAAACCGGCGGCGATGCGTTCGGCCCGGGCCTTTTCCTGAGGATTGCCCCACGGCAATTTCACCCCGACGCCGAGGTAGCCGACGCGCTCGGTCAATTCGCGCCAGTAGGCTTCCGGCCAGTGCTTGCTGTCCCACGTGGTGCCGTGAAGGAAAACCACGAAAGCGTTCTTGCGCGGCAGCTCGACCAGTCGTTCGACGCTCAAGCCGTAATCGCCAAGCCCTTTAGGCAAGTCGTAACCGAGGGCGATGGCGAAGAGTTGCCGCACGCGCTCGACGGCGTGCTGACCACGAGCGACGGCGAGCTTGCGATCGTAGAAACGCGAAGCCATCGGCTCGCGGGCCGACCCCTTGTCGAGGCCGGCCACCGGGGCTTTGACGTAGCGGGTCAGCCACGCACTTTTCAGCAGGCCCTGGGCGTCGATCACCAGATCGTATCGGTTGGCGCGCACGCTTTGCTTGAAGCGTTTCCACTCACCGCTGGTGAGCGTCTTCCAGATATTTTTACGCCAGCGCCGGATCGCCACCGGGATCACTTTGTCGACGGCAGGGTGCCAGGTCGGAAGCTCGGCGAAACCTTCTTCCACGACCCAGTCGAACTTGATCCCGGGGATGGCCCGGGCCGCGTCGGTCAACGCCGGCAACGCGTGAATAACGTCGCCCAGCGATGAAGTCTTGATCAGCAATACCCGCAAGTTAATGAACCTCGACCACAGAGCCCTGCAACTTCTGCAAGGCATCGTTGACCGCGTCCGGCATCAGCTGGCGCAGGCAGTTGTAATGACCGAAACGGCAAGTCCGATCAAAGCATGGGCTGCATTCGATACCCAGCCGGACGATTTCGACCTGCTCGGCCAATGGCGGCGTGAAGCCGGGCGAAGTGGACCCGTAAACCGCGACCAGCGGACGATTCAACGCAGCGGCGACGTGCATCAGGCCCGAGTCGTTGGAGACGACCGAGTCGGCGCAGGACAGCAGGTCAATAGCCTCGGCCAGGGAAGTGCCGCCGCTCAGATTCACCGATTCTTCGCGCAGACCCGGGATCAACCGCGCACGAATGTCTTCGCCGACAGCGTGATCATTTTTCGAGCCGAACAGCCAGACCTGCCAGCCTTCGCGGATGCGCGCTTCGGCGACTTTGGCGTAATGCTCGGAAGGCCAGCGCTTGGATTCGCCGAACTCGGCGCCGGGGCACAGGGCCAATACCGGACGGTCCAGGGACAAACCAAACCTGGCCAGCGCCGCTTCGCGGGTGACCGGATCGATCTGCAGATTCGGGCGCGGATAGGGTTTCGGCAGCTCGGCATTCGCCTCATAGGCCAAGGCCATGAAACGCTCGATCATCAACGGATAACGTTCTTTGTCGAGGGTACGCACGTCGTTGAGCAGGCCATAGCGGAACTCGCCGCGCCAGCCGGTGCGTTTCGCGATGCCGGCGAAAAACGGCACCAGCGCCGACTTCAGCGAGTTGGGCAGCAAAATCGCCTGATCGTACTGACCTCGCAGGGATTTTCCGATGCGCCGACGCGTCGCCAGTTCCAGCGCGCCGTGGCCGAGCGGGAAGCTCAAGGCCTTGCGCACTTCAGGCATGCGTTCAAGGATCGGCCGGCTCCATTCGGGCGCCAGCACGTCGATTTCGCATTGCGGGTGGCGCTGTTTGAGACACTGAAACAGTGTCTGCGCCATCACCATGTCACCGACCCAACTGGGCCCAACGATCAAAATATTCATGTGGTTTCCAAAAACGAACCGGGGAGGCATTTACGCCTCCCCGCCTCGAGAATCCAGCACTCGCCAGCTTTGACTGACGGGGCATTTGGACAAGCAGGTAAAGGCTCGCCGGATCAATTCGTACACATTTCAGTCAGCATAAACCTTTGTGAAGAGGGAGCTTGCTCCCTCTTCACAGGATTACGCATTCACATTGACGCCTTAACTTAACCCCAACTCTTTCCAGATCCGCATCACCTGTCGACGCTCGTCGGCAAACTGGTCGCCCGGGATGACCCCGGCGTCCTTCTGCAAGGCTTGCCGGTGAGCGGCAGAGCGGTAGGCTTTGTAGGCCTCGCGCAACAGACTGGCATCTTCGGCAGGCATCAGCCCTTCGTGTTCCAGCTCTTCCAGAATGCGGATGTTATCGGTCCAGCGCAGCAATGGCGGATGGCTTTGCGACCACGCCAGGGCCGCGTATTGCACCATAAATTCAATATCGACGATACCTCCGGCGTCCTGCTTGAGGTCAAACGGGGCGGTCGCGTCAAAGGCATTCGCCGCTGTACCGGCCGCGGTGCTTTTGGTGCCAAGGTTGTCACGCATCTTCGCGCGCATCTCGCTGACTTCCTGTTGCAGCTTCGCCAGATCACGGTTTCTGCCCAGCACCTGGGCGCGCACTTTCTCGAACGCCTGCCCGACATCCTGACTGCCGACCAATACCCGCGCGCGCACCAGCGCCTGATGCTCCCACGTCCAGGCTTCATTTTCCTGATAGCGGGCAAACGCGCCGAGGGAACTCACCAACAGCCCTGAAGCACCGGACGGCCGCAGGCGCATATCGACTTCATAGAGCTGACCCGAGTTGGTCTGCGCCGTCAGCAAGTGAATAATCCGCTGCCCCAGCCGTGTAAAGAACTGAGCGCCATCGATCGGCTTGGGCCCGTCGGTTTCCGCCTGCGGGTCGCCGTCGTGAATGAACACCAGATCCAGGTCGGAACCGTGCCCCAACTCCAGCCCGCCAACCTTGCCATACCCGACGATGATGAAGCCGGGATCGCACAAGGTGCCGTCCGTGCGCAGCGGCGTGCCGTACTTGGCCACGGTCTGGCGCCAGGCCAGCGCCAGCACTTGCTCGAGAATCGCTTCGGCCAGCCAGGTCAGGTAATCGCTGACCTTCATCAAGGGCAGGCTGCCGGCAATTTCCGACGCCGCCACGCGCAACCGGTGCGCCAGTTTGAAGTGACGCAGAGCCTCCATCTGCTGCTCGAGGTCGTCCTCGGGAATCCGCGTCAGTCGCTCGCGCAACTCGGCCGCCAGTTCCGGCGCCAGCGGCGGCTTGAACAGGCGACCTTCGTTGAGCAATTCGTCGAGCAGCAGCGGGAAACGAGTGATCTGTTCGGCAATCCAAGGGCTCGCCGCACACAACGTCAGTAGACGCCGCAGCGCGCCGGGATTTTCCGTCAGCAGCACCAGATAAGCCGAACGCCGTGCGACCGCTTCCACCAGCGGCAGCACCCGTTCGAGCACCAGGTCGGGGTTGTCATGTTCCACCGCTTGGGCGAGCAATCGCGGAATAAAGGCATCCAGCCGTTCACGCCCCAGTCGCTGCATCGCGCGCAATTGCGGACTGCCGCGCAGACCGGCCAGCGCCTTCAAGGCTTTGCCGGCATCGGCGAAACCGCCCTCCTGCAATTGCCGGCAGGCGGCCTCTTCGTCCTGTTCCTCCTCCCACAGAGGCAGCCATTCACCGCCCACCACCACTTCGCTTTCGCTGCCCTCTTCTTCATCGGGATCGGCAATCACCTGAGCGAAATGCCAGGCCACGCGTCCGCGCCAGAACATCAGCTTTTCGTGGAAAGCCTCCCAGTCGGGAAAACCGAGCATGAACGCGATACGCGCCTGATCCTGTGCGCCGTCCGGCAACATCTGCGTCTGGCGGTCGGCAATCGCTTGAATCGCATGTTCGGTGTAGCGCAGAAACTCGTAACCTTCACGCAACTCACTGACCACCGCCGGCGGCAGATAGCCCTGGCCTTCCAGCGTGCTCAACACCTTTAATAGAGGGCGCTGCTGCAGGCTCAGATCGCGGCCACCATGGATCAGCTGGAAAGCCTGGGCGATAAACTCGACTTCACGAATGCCGCCCGAGCCGAGCTTGATGTTGTCGGCCATGCCCTTGCGCCGCACTTCCTGCTGGATCAACTGCTTCATGGTGCGCAGCGCTTCGATCGCCGAGAAGTCCAGATAACGCCGGTAAACGAACGGACGCAGCATGTCGAGCAGTTGCGCGCCGGCCATTTGATCGCCAGCAACCACCCGCGCCTTGATCATCGCGTAGCGTTCCCAGTCGCGGCCCTGGTCCTGGTAATACTGCTCCAGCGCATTAAAGCTCAGCACCAGCGCGCCGGACGAACCGTAAGGGCGCAGGCGCATGTCGACGCGAAACACAAAACCGTCGACCGTCATCGGGTCAAGCGCCTTGATCAAACGTTGGCCGAGGCGGATGAAGACTTCCTGGTTGTCCAGCGAGCGTTTCACCCCAACGGTTTCACCGCCCTCGGGGTAGGCGAAGATCAGGTCGATGTCCGACGACAGGTTCAGCTCCACCGCGCCGAGCTTGCCCATGCCGAGGACGACCATGTGCTGCGGCAAACCGCTGCGCCGGCCCGTCGGCGTACCGAACTGCTCGCAATGGCGGCCGTACAGCCATTGGTAAGCCTGATCAATGGTGGCGTCGGCCATGTCCGACAGGTCGCGGCAGCTTTGTATCAGATCAGCCTGGCGGGTCAGGTCACGCCAGATGATTCGCACCTGATGGCGCGTACGCTGGCGGCGCAGGACGCGACCAAGCTCGTCTTCGGTTTGTGCGGTGTTCACCGCAGCGGCAATCTGTGCGCACAATTCGCCGGGCGCAAACGGTCGATCGAGTTCGCCTGACTGCACCAGCGATAGCAACATCAAAGGGTCACGAACGCTCTGTTCAATGACAAACTCGCTGGCAGCGCAGACGCGGGCGAACTGCGCCCAGCGCTCGGGCGACCAGTTCGAGAGGCCGTGGTCATCTTCAAGTGAGGCGACGGCCGTACGGAACGACTGCTCCGATCGGCTGACCAACGGCAGGAGAATGGCGGGCAGATCGGCAAGCACGGGCAGGGTCATGGTCTATCCTTGATCGGCGTGGAAATGGCCGCTTGTAGTGAATGATGAAAACCCGCTACGTGAAGGACTGTCGAACAAAAGTTAGAAATAGCTGAAATTTCTTCTTCTTTGGCACGGAGCATCAAACTTTCACCTGATTCGGATGGAAATCGACCCGCCTTAACGATTATTCTCACAACGCAGTCGGAGGCCACAAGCCTTTCATCTGTAGTTTTACTACTCGTCTATACATTCGAAAGGCTGAAATGCCGGAAGATTTGTAGTAAAACTACACGCCGCCGGAACAACCTGTCGGCAATCCAAGAATTTTAAATCGTCTGCCCACAAGGCCAGTCGCAAACTCAGGCAACCGATTCTGGAAGCCTTTCCGCCCTGGAGCAAGCCATGCAAGACCTCGATCCCGTCGAAACCCAGGAATGGCTGGACGCCCTGGAATCGGTTCTCGACAAAGAAGGCGAAGACCGTGCTCACTATCTGATGACCCGTATGGGCGAACTCGCGACCCGCAGCGGCTCGCAGCTCCCTTACGCCATCACCACGCCTTACCGCAACACGATCCCCGTTACCCACGAAGCACGCATGCCTGGCGACCTGTTCATGGAACGCCGCATTCGCTCGCTGGTACGCTGGAACGCGATGGCCATGGTAATGCGTACGAACCTGAAAGATTCTGACCTGGGTGGTCACATCTCCAGCTTCGCTTCCAGTGCGACCCTGTATGACATCGGCTTCAACTATTTCTTCCAGGCCCCGACCGACGAACACGGCGGCGACCTGATCTACTTCCAGGGCCACACCTCTCCAGGCGTTTACGCCCGTGCATTCATGGAAGGCCGCATCACCGAAGACCAGATGAACAACTTCCGTCAGGAAGTCGACGGTCAAGGCCTGTCGTCCTACCCGCACCCGTGGCTGATGCCTGATTTCTGGCAGTTCCCGACCGTATCGATGGGTCTGGGCCCGATCCAGGCGATCTACCAGGCACGCTTCATGAAGTACCTGGAACACCGCGGTTTCATCCAGCCGGGCAAACAGAAAGTCTGGTGCTTCCTGGGCGATGGCGAGTGCGACGAGCCGGAATCCCTGGGCGCGATCTCCCTGGCCGGCCGCGAGAAGCTGGACAACCTGATCTTCGTCATCAACTGCAACTTGCAGCGCCTCGACGGCCCGGTTCGCGGCAACGGCAAGATCATCCAGGAACTCGAAGGCGTGTTCCGCGGTGCTCAGTGGAACGTCACCAAAGTCATCTGGGGCCGTTTCTGGGATCCGCTGCTGGCCAAAGACGTCGACGGCATCCTGCAACGTCGCATGGACGAAGTCATCGACGGCGAGTACCAGAACTACAAAGCCAAAGACGGCGCGTTCGTCCGTGAACACTTCTTCAACACGCCTGAACTCAAGGCGATGGTTGCCGATCTGTCCGACGACGAGATCTGGAAACTCAACCGTGGCGGCCACGACCCATACAAGGTCTACGCGGCGTACCACGAAGCGGTCAACCACAAAGAACAGCCGACCGTCATCCTGGCCAAGACCATCAAGGGTTATGGCACCGGTGCCGGCGAAGCGAAAAACACCGCGCACAACACCAAGAAAGTCGATGTCGACAGCCTGAAGCTGTTCCGCGACCGCTTCGACATTCCAGTCAAAGACGAGGAGCTGGAGAACCTGCCGTTCTTCAAGCCAGAGCCAAACAGCGCCGAAGGCCGCTACCTTGCCGAGCGTCGTGCCGCACTGGGCGGTTTCGTGCCACAGCGCCGCGCGCAGAGCTTCAGCGTACCGACCCCGGACCTGGACACTCTCAAGGCCATTCTTGATGGCTCGGGCGACCGTGAAATTTCCACCACCATGGCCTTCGTGCGAATCCTCGCGCAACTGGTCAAGGACAAGGAAATCGGCCCGCGCATCGTTCCGATCATCCCGGACGAAGCCCGTACCTTCGGTATGGAAGGCATGTTCCGTCAACTGGGCATCTACTCCTCCGTTGGCCAGCTCTACGAGCCAGTCGATAAAGACCAGGTGATGTTCTACAAGGAAGACCAGAAAGGTCAGATCCTTGAAGAAGGCATCAACGAAGCGGGCGCCATGAGTTCCTTCATCGCGGCCGGTACTTCGTACTCCAGCCACAACCAGCCAATGCTGCCGTTTTACATCTTCTACTCGATGTTCGGCTTCCAGCGTATCGGCGACCTGGCCTGGGCTGCGGGCGACAGCCGTACCCGTGGTTTCCTGATCGGCGGCACCGCAGGCAGAACCACCCTGAACGGTGAAGGTCTGCAGCACGAAGACGGTCACAGCCACCTGCTGGCTGCCACCATCCCGAACTGCCGCACCTACGATCCGACCTACGGCTACGAGCTGGCGGTGATCATTCAGGACGGCATGAAGAAGATGACCGAAGAGCAACAGGACATCTTCTATTACATCACCGTAATGAACGAGTCGTACCAGCAGCCAGCCATGCCGGCCGGTGCCGAAGAAGGCATCAAGAAGGGCATGTACCTGCTTGAGGAAGACACCCGCGATGCGGCGCACCACGTTCAGTTGATGGGCTCCGGCACCATCCTGCGCGAAGTGCGTGAAGCGGCGAAGATCCTGCGTGAAGAGTTCAACGTCGGCGCCGACGTGTGGAGCGTCACCAGCTTCAACGAACTGCGTCGCGACGGCCTCGCCGTTGAGCGCAGCAACCGTCTCAAGCCTGGCCAGAAGCCGAAGCTGAGCTACGTCGAAGAGTGCCTGAACGGCCGCAAGGGTCCGGTCATTGCCTCTACCGACTACATGAAGCTGTTCGCCGAACAGATCCGTCAGTGGGTACCGTCCAAGGAATTCAAAGTCCTGGGCACCGACGGTTTCGGCCGCAGCGACAGCCGCAAGAAACTGCGTCATTTCTTCGAAGTCGACCGTCATTTCGTGGTGTTGGCAGCCCTGGAAGCACTGGCTGACCGTGGTGATATCGAACCGAAAGTGGTGGCTGAAGCCATCGTCAAGTTCGGCATCGACCCGGAAAAACGCAACCCACTGGACTGCTGAGGAGACATTTTGTGAGCGAACTCATTCGCGTACCTGACATCGGCAGCGGTGAAGGTGAAGTAATTGAACTGTTTGTGAAGGTCGGCGACCGTATCGAAGCCGACCAGAGCATCCTGACCCTGGAATCGGACAAGGCCAGCATGGAAGTGCCGGCCCCGAAAGCGGGCGTCATCAAAAGCCTGAAAGTAAAGCTGGGCGACCGTCTGAAAGAAGGCGACGAACTGCTGGAGCTGGAAGTCGAGGGCGCTGCTGAAGCCGCCCCGGCGCCTGCTGCAGCGCCTGCCGCCAAAGCCGAAGAAAAACCGGCTGCAGCGCCCGCCGCCGCGCCCGCCGCTGCCCCTGCTGCCGCTTCGGTGCAGCAAGTGCATGTGCCGGACATCGGTTCGTCGGGCAAGGCTCAGATCATCGAGATCCAGGTCAAGGTCGGCGACACCGTCGAGGCTGATCAATCGCTGATCACCCTTGAATCCGACAAGGCCAGCATGGAAATCCCGTCGCCTGCCACTGGCGTGGTCAAAGCCATCAGCGTCAAGCTCAACGACGAAGTCGGCACCGGCGACCTGATTCTGGATCTGGAAGTGGCAGGTGCTGCGGCCCCTGCTGCTGTCGCTCCGGCTCAGGCTGCTGCGCCTGCTGCTGCCGCTGCGCCAGCCCCGGCTGCTGCTCAGGCTGCACCGGCCGCCGACAGCGTTCAGGACATCCACGTTCCAGACATCGGTTCGGCCGGCAAGGCCAAGATCATCGAAGTGCTGGTCAAGACGGGCGATACCGTCGAGGCTGATCAATCGTTGATCACCCTGGAATCCGACAAGGCCAGCATGGAAATTCCATCGCCTGCCGCTGGCGTGGTTGAAAGCGTTTCCATCAAGCTGGATGACGAAGTCGGTACCGGCGACCTGATTCTGAAGCTGAAAGTCAAAGGCGCAGCACCTGCTGCTCCGGCGCCGGCTGCCGCTGCGGCACCAAGCGCTCCGGCTCCTGCCGCTGCTGCTCCGGCAGCATCTGCGCCTGCCGCCGCTCCAGCCGCCGCACCGGCCAAGCCGGGTGCGAAAGTTCACGCCGGTCCTGCCGTGCGTCAACTGGCCCGCGAGTTCGGCGTCGAGCTGAGCGCCGTCGGCGCCAGCGGCCCGCACGGTCGCATCCTGAAAGAAGACGTGCAGGTTTACGTCAAGGCGATGATGCAGAAGGCCAAGGAAGCGCCGGCTGCTGGCGGTGCTACCGGTGGCGCGGGCATCCCGCCGATCCCGGTCGTCGACTTCAGCCGTTTCGGCGAAATCGAAGAAGTGCCGATGACCCGCCTGATGCAGATCGGCGCGTCGAGCCTGCACCGCAGCTGGCTGAACATTCCGCACGTGACTCAGTTCGATTCGGCTGATATCACCGAGCTGGAAGCGTTCCGCGTGGCGCAGAAGGCCGTTGCAGAGAAGGCCGGCGTCAAGCTGACCATCCTGCCGCTGCTGCTCAAATCCTGCGCGCACATGCTCAAGGAACTGCCGGACTTCAACAGTTCGCTGGCTCCGAGCGGCAAGGCGATCATCCGCAAGAAGTACGTCAACATCGGCTTCGCCGTCGACACTCCGGATGGTCTGCTGGTACCGGTCATCAAGAACGTCGATCAAAAGAGCCTGTTGCAACTGGCAGCCGAAGCCGCTGCACTGGCCGCCAAGGCCCGCGACAAGAAGCTCACCGCTGACGACATGCAAGGCGCCTGCTTCACCATTTCCAGCCTGGGCCACATTGGCGGCACCGGCTTCACGCCGATCGTCAACGCGCCGGAAGTGGCGATCCTCGGTGTTTCCAAGGCAACCATTCAGCCAGTCTGGGATGGCAAAGCCTTCCAGCCGAAACTGATGCTGCCGCTGTCGTTGTCCTACGATCACCGCGTGATCAACGGTGCTGCTGCTGCCCGCTTCACTCAACGCCTGGGCAGCCTGCTGGCGGACATCCGCACCATCCTGCTGTAACTCGATCGGCCCTCCGGCAACGGAGGGCCGATTGGCGTCCCCTTTCGAGCGCCACACGCTCGTACCTCAACCCCGTCAGTTTGACGGGGCTTTTTTTTGCCTGAAATAAACCGGTCCGCGTGCCCTTCCCACAACTAGCGCTGAAATCGGCTACAGGCCTGGTCTACTTAACGCCAATATTTAATCCCGCCACCCAACTAACCTTCGCTTAGAAAAGTTAAATAAAGTACGCACCCATTATTTATTCTTCAGCCATTAAACAATCGAACGGAATCGATCATGTTCAAACCCACTATCGGCCCAATCGTGGGCCATACCACAACTAACGAAGTGCGCGTTTTTATTCGCGGTGAGCATCAGGATAAAAAACGGGTATTTGCAGGAGTTCGCGCCCGTAAAGCCGGCGCGGAGAAATGGAGCAACAGCGTATTTGCGCTGCTCAATCCGGGCAACGACATGTCGGGTGTGCTGGTACTGCAAGATCTTGATGCCGATTGTGAATATGAATACCAGGCCGGCTGGTTGAGCCCGATGAATCCGGTGCATACCATCGACACGGTTGTAGAGTTTCCATTGCAGTGGCCACGACAGGTTTACGGATTTCGTACCCGCACTCGGCAAGCCAGCCAGCCTCGAGCATTTATCGTCGGCTCTTGCCGTTATTTGCGGATAACCGCTGGCATCGCCTCATTACCGCAACTGGGCGACAGGATTTTTGGCGCCATCAATGAACTTGTCGAACGCAGTCAGATTCCGGTCAGTGCAGTAATCATGACAGGAGATCAAGTGTACGTAGATGACCTGAATATCATCGCACCGGATCGCGAAGCCAAAGACATCCTGAAAAAATATCGAACCGCCTTCTCGCAACCGAACATTCAACGATTGATGTCCAATACGTCGACTTACATGATGCTTGATGATCATGAAATCGAAGATAACTGGCCCGCCAATGCCAAAGAAGCGGACAAAGATTTATACCGTAACGCCATGGCGGCATATGAACTTTATCAAGCCAGTCACAGCCCGGTTTATGCATATAACAGCAAGGGTCAGATAGAGAGGAACAGCTTGCGGCATTACTGGTATCAATTCGGCGACAGCGATATCGCCTGGTTTGTGACCGACAGTCGCACTCGACGAAACTTGTCGGCAGAAGACCGGCGCATTCTCGACGTGGAACAGGAACAGGCCCTGCTCGAATGGCTGATCCACAGCCCGGCGCGGGTGAAATTCGTGGTCACCAGCGTGATGTTTTATCCCGATCGCAAGTTCAACGGTGGTGATGCCTGGAAAGCGTTCCCCGAACAGCGCCTGCGTCTGCTGGAAACCATCCGCACCCATCGGATCAAGAATGTGCTGTTCGTCTCCGGTGACGTCCATGGTTCATTGACCAGTCGCCTCACTCACAGCGAGGACACCGACTTTGAAGTGCACACCATCGTGTCCTCGCCGCGCACAACAGCAGACTGTTGCCCTATGCCAAAGCCTCGACGTTCATTCTCGATCAACCGCTGGCTTTCACCGCAGCCGGCGACTACCGGCACGAGCTGACCAGTGCCGTGGTGAGCCAGGACAACTTTGCGCACTTGGTGGTTGAGACTGATCAGATTCTGGTCAATTACCATGATCGCGAGGGCAAAAAGCTGCAATCGATCAGTATTAAATTGCGTTGAGGCCCCAACAGATCGCAGCCGTCGGCAGCTCCTGCAGGAAACGCATTTCCCTGTAGAGACTGCTCAAGGCTGCGATCTTTTGCTCTTTTCAATCCCGAGCTGCAGAAATGTTCACTCCAGCCGACATATTCTTATAGCACTTGGCCTTCATCTCTCTTGTCAGTCGGGGCCGCAATGATGCAACCTTGCCGCAGCCAACAGATAAGAGGGCGAGAGCCCGGCGCATTCAGCATATTTCCAAGCGAGTTCCCTTCATGAAGAGCCAACCCGATGCCGCCAGCCGTATGGCGGCCGAGGTAGTGACGCAGTTGCCTGTGCCCTCGCGGCTCGGCATGCTGCGTTTCGAGCGCTTGAATGAAGCCAGTTGGGCGATGCTGTTCCTCGATCCCAATTGCGAACGCCAGTTCGGTCAGCCGGCTGTGGAACTCTGTGCGCTCGTCGGTTCGCCCTATGCCTGTCTGATGGAGCCCGAAGCGCGCTATCAACTGCACGACGCGATCCAGCAACAGCTGGCCCAAAGCCCGCATTATCTGGTGCGCTATACCCTGCACACAGCGGCCGGCGCGTTGAGCATCCTCGAATTGGGCGAAGCCTATAAGCAGCACAACCGGCACTTGCTGCGCGGCTATCTGCTGGCGGTCGACAGTGTGTTCGACGAAGCGCCGCCAATGCTTTCGGTTGATCTCGAAACCCAGAATTCGCGCCTGCAGATCGCCCTCGAATTGAACCAGCGCGCGCAGCAGGAACAGCTGCAGCATCTGGAACGCGTGCGCGCCCAGCAGGACCTGATTCTGCTGCTCGCCCGCCAGCGCTACAGCACGCACAACTCGCTGCAGGAAGCCGCCGAACTGATCACCCGCTGCGCCTGCGATATCTATGAAATCGACTGCGCCAGCCTGTGGAATCTCGATGGCCAGAGGTTGCTGCCGATCTCCGCCTACCACCGGGCGACCCAGGAATACCTCCTGCCGGACCCGATCGATATCAGCGGCTTCCCCGATTACATGGAAGCGCTGCACAGCAGCCGAGCCATTGACGCTCACAACGCCATGCGCGACCCGCGCACTCGCGAGATGGCGCAGGCGATGCGTCCTCGTGATGTCAACGCCATGCTCGACGCCAGCATTCGCGTCGACGGTCAGGTGGTCGGCGTGTTGTGCCTGGAACAGACGGGCGTCACCCGCGCCTGGCAGTCCGACGAAATCGCCTTTGCCGGTGAACTCGCCGACCAGTTCGCGCAAGTGATCAACAACCACAACCGCCGCACCGCGACCAGCGCCTTGCACCTGTTTCAGCGCGCGGTGGAGCAAAGCGCCAACGCATTTCTGCTGGTTAACTGCGACGGCGTGGTCGAGTACGTCAACCCGAGCTTCACCGCGATCACCCAGTACACCACCGAGGAAGTGCACGGCCAGCGCCTGTCGGAATTGCCGGCCCTGGAAAACCTCAGCGAACTGCTGTTCGACGCGCCCTCGGCGCTGGCCCAGAGCAACAGCTGGCAGGGCGAATTCAAGAGCCGGCGCAAGAACCTCGAACCGTATTGGGGGCAGTTGTCGATCTCCAAGGTCTATGGCGACAACCGTGAGCTGACGCACTACATCGGCATCTACGAAGACATCACCCAGACCAAGCTGGCGCAGCAACGCATCGAGCGCCTGGCCTATACCGACAACCTGACTAACCTCGGCAATCGTCCAGCGTTTATCCGTAACCTCGATGAGCGTTTCGCGCGCGACAGCGATGCGCCGATCAGCCTGTTGCTGGTGGACATCGACAACTTCAAGCGGATCAACGACAGCCTCGGTCACCAGACCGGCGACAAACTGTTGATCAGCCTTGCCCGGCGCCTGCGCAACAGCCTGAGCCCGAGCGGCAGCCTGGCGCGCTTCGCCAGCAATGAATTCGCCGTATTGCTCGACGACACCAGTCTTGAGGCCGGACAGCAGATCGCCAGCCAGTTGCTGATGACGCTCGACAAACCGATGTTCGTCGACAACCAGCTGATCAGCGTTACCGGCTCCGTCGGCCTTGCCTGCGCACCGTTGCACGGACGTGATCCGCAGACCCTGATGCGCAACGCTGGCCTCGCGCTGCACAAGGCCAAGGCCAACGGCAAGCATCAGGTGCAGGTGTTCACCGAAGCGCTGAACGCCGAGGCCAGCTACAAACTGTTCGTCGAGAACAACCTGCGCCGCGCCCTGACCCAGAACGAGCTGGACGTGTTCTACCAGCCCAAGCTGTGCCTGCGCAGCGGTCGTCTGTTGGGCATGGAAGCGCTGCTGCGCTGGAACCATCCGGAGCGCGGCATGATCCGCCCGGACCAGTTCATCAGTGTCGCCGAAGAGACCGGCCTGATCATTCCGATCGGCAAGTGGATCGCCCGCCAGGCCTGCCGCATGAGTAAATCCCTGACCGCCGCTGGCCTGGGCAATCTCCAGGTGGCGATCAACCTGTCGCCCAAACAGTTCTCCGACCCGGACCTGGTGGCTTCCATCGCCAATATCCTCAAGGAAGAAGAGCTGCCAGCCAATCTGCTGGAACTGGAGCTGACCGAAGGGCTGCTGCTGGAGGCCACCGAAGACACGCACTTGCAGCTCGATCAACTCAAGCGTCTGGGCCTGACCCTGGCCATGGACGACTTCGGCACCGGTTATTCATCGCTGAGCTATCTGAAGAAATTCCCGATCGACATCATCAAGATCGATCGCAGCTTTATCCACGAAATCCCGGACAACCAGGACGACATGGAAATCACCTCTGCGGTGATTGCCATGGCCCATAACCTGAAACTCAAGGTCGTGGCCGAAGGCATCGAAACCGCCGAGCAACTGGCATTCCTGCGCCGTCATCGTTGCGACGTGGGTCAAGGTTATCTGTTCGACCGGCCGATTCCGGGCGGCGAGCTGATCAAAGCGCTCAAGCGCTACCCGCGCGGGCCGCTTTGCCTGTAACCCCCACCTCTATGATGATCCCCCTGTGGGAGCGAGCCTGCTCGCGAAGGCGATAAAACCGTCGACATCATCATCGCCTGACACACCGCTTTCGCGAGCAGGCCCGCTCCCACATTTGGATAGTGCGAACTCCGGCATCATTCGGCACACTGGCGGTCTACTTTTTACATCCCATCCTGACTGAGAGGAACGATCATGGTTCTGCGCTCGGAAATTCTGGTGAACAAAAACGTGCTTCCAACCAAAGAACAAGCCCTGCCCGGCCGCGAAACCGCAATGACCCTGCCGGAAAAACACTTTGTCTTCGAAGACACCCCGTTGCTCGGTCCATTTTTTCAGGACGTCGACTTTGCGATTTTCGGTCTGGGCTGTTTCTGGGGCGCGGAACGGCGCTTCTGGCAGCGCGAAGGCGTGGTCAGCACCGTGGTCGGTTACGCCGGTGGCTTCACGCCGAACCCGACGTACGAGGAGGTTTGCTCAGGCCTGACCGGCCATGCGGAAGTGGTGCTGGTGGTGTATGACAAGGCCCAAGTCAGCTACGAAGAACTGCTGGCGATGTTCTGGGAACTGCACAACCCGACTCAGGGCATGCGCCAGGGCAACGACATCGGCACCCAGTACCGCTCGGTGATCTACGCGACTTCACCCGAGCAACTGGACGCGGCGCTTGAAAGCAAAGCCGTCTATCAAGCTGAGCTGGCGAAGGCCGGTCTGGGTGAAATCAGCACCGAGATCGACCAGGCTCCGACGGTTTACTTCGCCGAGACGTATCACCAGCAGTACCTGGCGAAGAATCCGGAAGGCTATTGCGGCATCGGCGGTACTGGTGTGTGCATGCCAGCGAGCCTGGCGGGTAATTAACCTGAAGCTGTGGCGAGGGAGCTTGCTCCCGCTGGGGTGCGAAGCGCCCCTGAAACCGGTGAATGCGTTCTTCCAGTGAAAACGAAGTCTGCGGATTCTACGACTGCTGCGCAGCCGAGCGGGAGCAAGCTCCCTCGCCACAGGTATGAGTTGCTGATCAACTCTCGGCGATCAACCAATCCATCTGCCAGCCACCCTGAGTCTGCCCCAGCTTCTTCGACAACCACGGCAGCAACTCACGCAGTTCCTCCTCAAGCCCCCACGGCGGATTGGCGATCGCCAGACCCGAGCCGTTCAGGCTGTTTGGCGTATCCAGCGGATGCACCAGCAGCTCGACGCGCAGCAACTTCGGTGCGCCAGTGCCGGCGAGGTCTTGATAGAAACGTCGCAACGCGCGCTGATCCTTCACCGGGTACCAGATCGCCGCCACGGTTTGGCGCATACGCCCGATAGCTTCTTTCATCGACGCCGCGCAGCGCTGCATCTCGTCCAGTTGTTCGAACGGTGGGTCGATCAGCATCACCGCACGTTTCTCCTGCACCGGCAGCATCGCCCGCGCAACATGCCAGCCCTCGCCCAGATGCACTTTCACCCGGCGATCGCCAGCCATGTTGTCCTTGAGCAGCACACCGTCTTCGGGGTGCTTCTCGTTGAGCATCACCCGATCCTGAGGCCGCGTCAGACGCCGCGCCAACTCCGGCGAACCCGGGTAATAGCGCAACTGGCCATCCGGGTTCATGTCGTGCAGCACCTTCATGTAGTCGGCAGTCAACGCAGGCAAATCCGGCTGATCCCACAACCGTGCAATGCCCTCCAGGTACTCGCCGGTGCGATTGGCCTGATCGCCCTGCAAGTCATACAGACCGATGCCGGCGTGACTATCGAGATAGGCAAACGGCTGCTCCTTGCGCGACATCAAGGCGATGAGGCGGGTCAAGGTCAGGTGTTTGAACACATCGGCGTGATTGCCGGCATGGAAGGCGTGACGATAATTCATGGCTGCTCCTGCGAAGGGCGCAAAGTTTACCTTTTACCGGGCAGCAAGTCAGGGGTTGGCGGCTGAGCGGGCCACGACTATAAAAGATCGCAGCCTTCGATGCTCCGGAGTGGCCGTCAACCTCCTGTAGGAGCTGCCGAAGGCTGCGATCTTTTGATCTTTCTCAGACGGGTAAGCTGCGCAGGCGCTTGCCGATGACATCGAGCACGTCACAGCCATCACGCAATGGGATGGCGCACAGCAGGGCAAAGTCGCTGAGGATGAAGGAATCACATTCGATCGAGCCGCGCATGCACATGTTTTCCAGGACCTGGGCCACGGCGCGGATGCGGTAGTTAGCGGCGTCCATAAGGATGTCGAGAGGCACGTGGGTGTCGATGAACAGGCTGGGCATGTCGCTGCAATTGCCGGTCAGGGCCATGAAGCGGTTGTCGGGGTGAGGCGTAATTTTCTTGTAGGGCGGATCATGTTTTGTCGTTGTCATTCTCGGCATCCTTGAAGTTCTGAGTGGAGCCGCCATTGACCTTCCTACGGGTTTGGGTGGCAGCCATGTGCGGGAGTAGGAACTGAGAACTCCAAATCAGCCACGTCGAAACGTGTCCCGCACACAGCCGCCGTCAACTTGTCATGAATACGTTTTGACCCTCGTATTCAGCCTGCGGCACTTGTGCACTTCAGAGTTCGGGATCCTACCCCCTGTCACCGTTCTGGTGGTGACAACGAAAAGACTATCCCTGCAACTCACCGCGTACCAGTTCATGAAAACCGCCGCGATTCGAAGGAAACGTCCGAAGCGTTTGCCCCGAAATTTCACTCTGCCTCTGCCAGCAAAAACTCCAGAAGCGCTGATCGTGACGAATCTTCCGACATCGATAATTTGAAAAACTCCCCGACCTTGCAGCGCAAAACTGACTCGGGAAAGTCCTCGAACAATGCCGGGTGCTCTTCGCTCAGCCATTGCAGAACATTGGCAACCCGCACGCCTTCGTCAGTCTGCGCCAACACTGTCTCCGGAACAGTCCACCACGGAAAGACTCGCCCGGAAACCATCGCCCGACCGCCGATTTCAAAGGCTTGCCCGTTGATCAGCCCTCGCGCGATCACCGGCAGCAGCTGCGCAGGATCTACCTCCCCAGACTGCAGGATCGGCAACAAAAACCGCCCATCCCAGAAGCGGAAAAACACGGATTTACCGTCCGGCATCAGTACCTGGGTCAAACTGCGAAAGTGTTCGATCACAACTTCAAGACTCGCCGAAGACACCGCCAGCCACCCCCAGTCCCGCGACCTAGTTTCAGCCACCCAGCGCAAAAACTCACCATCCGCAGCGACAATTCCCACGTAAGGCATCACAGCGTCCCACTCGGCATACATCGTCTCGGCCCAGACCGGATTCGCCATGCCTTTCCAGGCTTCGAAAGCACCGGCATCACTGGCGCGGCTGAAAATTGCGAACAACTGCTCAGCGCCCCTCAGCGGTTCAAACGCCAGCCATTTGTCGGGCGTCAAGTCTTCAGGCTGCACAGACACCCTCCTTGCAGCGCTCACACTCTTCGCAGAATGGCGCATCGCCCTTGAAGCTCATGATCTGCGCGGTGGTGAGCATGGCTGCCGGCGCTGCGGCAAGTTTTTCCGGCAGCCCTGGCACCACCGGCGCAGCACTCGTCGCCACCATTGGCGCACCGCCCACAACGATCGGCACGCTGCTGAAAATGCCGCCCGGCCCGATATTGATCCACTGCCCGCCGGCCTGAATCGTGGCGCTCGCGCCGCCGTCGATAACCACTTGTTGACCCGCGCTGATATGGATTTGCGCAGAGGCACTGGTCGCTTGACTGTTTACCCGAACCTGCTGGTCGCCGAGCACGGATAAATGATCATCCTGCCTGACCTCGGTCTGTCGCTGGCCATGGGTGATGCGTTGCTCATCGGCTTTTAGTTCATGCCGGGCAGTTCCGGTGACCACCACACTGCGCTGATTATCGACCTGCACCTGTTGATCGTTCAGTACATGCTGCGTCCAGTTGCGCTGGGCGCGCAGATAGATTTCCTCGGCGCCTTTCCTGTCCTCGATGCGCAGCTCGTTATAGCCGCCGCCCCCGGGGCTGCTCTGGCTGCGGAAGACGCTGCGGGTCTTGTCTGCCGGCAGGTCCAGCGGCACAGGTGTTGCGGCGTTGGGCAGGCACCCCATGACCAATGGTTTGTCAGCATCGCCATCGATAAAGCCGACCAGCACTTCCATGCCGACCCTTGGAATCAACACGCTGCCGTACTGATCGTGCGCCCAACCGGTGGCGACGCGCAGCCAGCAACTGGAGTGCTCGTTCAGTTCGCCGTCGCGATCCCAGGCCAGTTGTACTTTGACCCGTCCGTATTCATCGCAATGAATTTCCAGGTCGTTCGGGCCGGTGACCACTGCGGGTTGATAGCCCGACATGCGCGGCTTTTCCGCGCCGAGCGCCGGACGAAAGAACACCTCCCACGGCGTGGCCACGAAAGTATTGCGGTAACCCTGGAAGGATTCGCCATCGCTGGTCACCGATTCCTCCAGCACTTGGGGCTGGCGGCCGCGGTGTTCGACGGCCGTGAGCAACCACAGATCGTTCCAGTCGCTACGCGGATGCTCGCTGAGTTGCAGGAAATGACCGCACACCAATGTCGACTCGTCGCTGCTGCCTTCGGCCTGTCGGTAATCGGCAACGTGCCGTTCGAGCGCTCGCCGTGCGAGGTGCTTGCCGGTTTCGCGGTCGTTGAATTGTCCGGGGAAGTGATAGTCCTCCAGCACCGGATGCTGTTCAACGTCGCTGCGGCTTTCCAGAGACAAGCGTGGTTTTTCGAAGTCGTAGTCACGCCGGGTGACGACGCTGGTACGGGCCTCCAGCCGCACGTTGAAACGCTGAATCGCGGGGGCGCCACCGGACATGCCGCTGCCCGGCAGATACAGCGTCGGCTCGGGCAGTTTCGGGAATACGGTCTGGTCATCACCGAACACCAACAGATGCCCTTCAGGGCTGTGTTGGAAGTGGTAATGAATGCCAACTTCCGCACACAAACGCTGAATGAACGCCAGGTCGCTTTCGGCGTACTGCACGCAGTACTCGCGCACCGGGTAATCACTACCGAGACGAAATTCGAAGGCATCGCGCAGGATCGAATGGTCCTTGAGGATCTGCGTCACGATCTGCGGAACGCTTTTATGCTGAAAAATCCGCTGATTGATGCGGTGCCCAAGGTACGTCAGACGCGGGACTAGGCTGAGGTGATAGCGTGTCAGACGTTTCCCGGAATCCCCCTGCCCGACCTGATAAATCTGACCATGAATGCCCGACCCCTGAGCATCGAAACCGAGAAAAGCCTGGCCATGCAGCAGGCTTTCGAGGTCCAGATCCGCTCGCTCGGTGACCAGTTCCAGCTCGAATCGAAAGGGTTGGCTGATGGCTTCCTTGCCCGTGAACTCAAGGACCTTGAGGTCATGCTGGGCGCCTTCGAGGGTCAACGTGAAACGCGGTTGATTGGCAGGCGCGAACATCCGATGTCTCTCTGCAATGTGAGGGCGGCGATTCTGCATGAGGGCAACGGATGATGAGCAGGTGACGGGAAATTCAGATTTGCCCTACGTGCTTTGCTGATAGCACCTCGGAAAGTCGCGCTTTTGACTACAGACAGATCCCTCGAATCTGCTCCCACATTGAATCTGCGCGATGCGGGTGAAACTCGAGGCAATAAAAAACGGCCCGCCTCCTGTAGGAGACGGGCCGTTTCAGGGTGAGCGTCAGCTCAGAACAATCACTTGTTCAGGTTGAAATCTTTTTCCGCCGCTTCGAAGCGCTCGACCATGCCACGGGTCGGCTCACCCGCCTTGCTGACGAAGTAGATCGCCAGGCTGGCAAAGATGAAGCCTGGGATGATTTCGTACAGCCCCATCACTTCCCAGTGTTTCCAGGCGACCACGGTGATCGCGCCGACCAGGATACCGGCCAGTGCGCCGTCGCGGGTCATGCCTTTCCAGATCACAGAAATCAGTACAACCGGGCCGAAAGCAGCACCGAAACCGGCCCAGGC
Organism: Pseudomonas khorasanensis; assembly: GCF_014268505.2. Lineage (GTDB taxonomy): Bacteria > Pseudomonadota > Gammaproteobacteria > Pseudomonadales > Pseudomonadaceae > Aquipseudomonas > Aquipseudomonas khorasanensis. The sequence goes on along the minus strand of NZ_JABWQP020000004.1, from coordinate 113,278 downwards.
GTAGGACACCAGGCCCAGCACACGGTTATCCGGGTCGGCAGCCAGTGCGATAGCGATCAGAGCCACCAGCAGCACCATGGCGCGACCGACCCAGACCAGCTCAACCTGCGATGCGGATTTACGCAGGAAGGTTTTATAGAAGTCTTCGGTCAGAGCGCTCGAGCACACCAGCAGCTGGCAACTCAGTGTGCTCATGACAGCAGCCAGAATGGCCGACAGCAACACACCGGCAACCCAAGGGTTGAACAGGATTTTCGCCAGTTCGATGAACACGCGTTCCGGGTTCTCGGTGACCGGACCGGCCAGCTCCGGGTGCGCCGAGAAGTAAGCGATACCGAAGAAGCCCACGGCTACAGTGCCGCCCAGGCACAGGATCATCCAGGTCATGGAGATGCGACGTGCGTTGGCAATCGATTTCACCGAATCCGCCGCCATGAAACGCGCGAGGATGTGCGGCTGACCGAAGTAGCCAAGACCCCAGCCCAACAGCGAAATCACGCCGATGAAAGTGGTGCCCTTGAGCATGTCGAAGTTGCTTGGATCGTTGGCTTCGATTGCGAGGAACGTGGTGTCGACGCCGCCGGTAGCCAGCAGCACGATGATTGGCGTAAGGATCAACGCGAAAATCATCAGCGTGGCTTGCACGGTGTCGGTCCAGCTTACTGCGAGGAAACCGCCGACAAAGGTGTAGGCAATCGTTGCCGCAGCACCGGCCCACAGTGCGGTTTCGTACGTCATGCCGAAAGTACTTTCGAACAGACGAGCGCCGGCGACGATGCCGGAAGCGCAGTAGATGGTGAAGAACACCAGAATCACAACCGCCGAGATAATCCGCAGCAAACCGCTTTTATCTTCGAAACGGCTGGAGAAGTAGTCCGGCAGAGTCAGGGCATCGCCGTTGTGCTCGGTCTGCACGCGCAGACGGCCGGCGACGAACAGCCAGTTCAGGTAGGCACCGACGATCAGGCCGATGGCGATCCAGCTTTCGGACAGGCCGGACATGTAAATGGCGCCCGGCAGGCCCATCAACAACCAGCCGCTCATGTCGGAAGCACCGGCCGACAGCGCGGTAACGACGCTGCCGAGACTGCGACCGCCGAGAATATAGTCAGAAAGGTTATTGGTGGAGCGATAGGCCATGAAGCCGATCAGCACCATTGCTGCGATGTAGATCACGAACGTGATCAGGGTTGGATTGCTTACGCTCATTGAGTTACGCCCTGGCTTTGTTTTTATGTAGCGGCGGTGGTGAACCGCACGCAAACGACGACGTTTGGCAGACGATCCGGGATCCCGCGCATTTATGACTGATGTTTCCCCAGGAAAGCCATCAGCCGGTACGCCGGGATTGTCCCGGTTGCACCTTGGCGGCGAATGCTATGCAACAAAGCAAATAAGGTGCAACCAGTTTCGAGAGAATTAGTTGCACCTAATCGAATTAATCGACGATCACCCCGTTTTTGCTCCCTTTTATGGCAGTTATGGCCCTTTGCTAGAAGTAAAAGCACCAAGCAGGGGCAGTACTTTCGTGGCAGAAAATTATTTCCTGACGAGCTGCGAATTTATCCGACAAAAAAGGGTTGCACCCGGTTGCACCTCTTTCAGTGCACGGCTAATCTTGCGGCCAGCTGATGCCACGCAACTGTGGCAACCATGAGGATAAAAATATGGCTACCACCACCCTTGGGGTCAAACTCGATGACCCGACCCGCGAGCGCCTCAAAGCCGCCGCGACCTCGATTGATCGCACGCCGCACTGGCTGATCAAGCAGGCAATTTTCAATTACCTGGAAAAACTCGAGGGTGGTGCAACCCTGACCGAGTTGAACGGTTTGACCGCCAAAGACGCCGACGAAGCTGGCGAAGTGCAAACCGATCACGCTCACCAATGCTTCCTTGAATTCGCCGAAAGCATCCTTCCGCAGTCGGTTCTTCGTGCTTCGATCACTGCCGCCTACCGCCGCCCCGAGCCAGAAGTCGTGCCGATGCTCATCGAGCAGGCGCGCTTGCCGGCTCCAATGGCCGAAGCCACCAACAAGCTCGCCGCGTCCATCGCGGAAAAACTGCGTAACCAGAAAAGTGCCGGCGGTCGTGCAGGCATTGTTCAGGGTCTGCTGCAGGAGTTTTCCCTGTCGTCCCAGGAAGGCGTGGCGCTGATGTGCCTGGCCGAAGCGCTGCTGCGCATCCCGGACAAAGGCACTCGCGACGCATTGATCCGCGACAAGATCAGCACCGGCAACTGGCATCCGCACCTGGGCAACAGCCCTTCGCTGTTCGTCAACGCGGCGACCTGGGGCCTGCTGCTCACCGGCAAGCTGGTGTCCACGCACAACGAAGCGGGCCTGACGTCGTCGCTGAGCCGCATCATCGGCAAGAGCGGCGAGCCGATGATCCGCAAGGGCGTCGACATGGCCATGCGCCTGATGGGCGAGCAGTTCGTCACCGGCGAGACCATCGCCGAGGCGCTCGCCAATGCGAGCAAGTTCGAAGCCAAGGGCTTCCGTTATTCCTACGACATGCTCGGTGAAGCTGCGCTCACCGAAGTCGATGCGCAGAAATACCTCGCCTCGTACGAACAAGCCATCCACTCGATCGGCAAAGCTTCCCACGGCCGCGGGATTTATGAAGGCCCGGGCATTTCCATCAAGCTCTCGGCGCTGCACCCGCGTTACAGCCGTGCGCAGTACGAGCGCGTGATGGACGAGCTGTACCCGCGCCTGTTGTCGCTGACCTTGCTGGCCAAGCAATACGACATCGGCCTGAACATCGACGCCGAAGAAGCCGACCGCCTCGAACTGTCGCTGGATCTGCTTGAGCGTCTTTGCTTCGAGCCGCAGCTGACGGGCTGGAACGGCATTGGTTTCGTCATCCAGGCTTATCAGAAGCGCTGCCCGTACGTGATCGATTATGTGATCGATCTGGCCCGCCGCAGCCGCCATCGCCTGATGATCCGCTTGGTAAAAGGCGCGTACTGGGACAGCGAAATCAAGCGCGCCCAGGTCGAAGGCCTGGAAGGCTATCCGGTCTATACCCGCAAGGTGTACACCGACGTTTCCTACATTGCCTGCGCGCGCAAACTGCTGTCGGTGCCGGAAGTCATCTACCCGCAATTCGCCACGCACAACGCCCACACCTTGTCGGCGATTTACCACATTGCCGGTCAGAACTATTACCCGGGGCAGTACGAATTCCAGTGCCTGCACGGCATGGGCGAACCGCTCTACGAGCAGGTTGTCGGCAAAGTGTCCGAAGGCAAGCTGAACCGCCCGTGCCGCGTGTACGCACCGGTCGGCACGCACGAAACCCTGTTGGCGTATCTGGTTCGCCGCCTGCTTGAAAACGGCGCGAACACCTCGTTCGTCAACCGCATCGCCGACCAGTCGATTTCGATCCAGGAGCTGGTGGCCGATCCGGTGGCGCAGATCGAGCAGATGGCGACCGTGGAAGGTGGTTTCGGCCTGCCGCATCCACGCATTCCGCTGCCGCGTGATCTGTACGGTGCCGAGCGTGCCAACTCCAGCGGCATCGACATGGCCAACGAACACCGTCTGGCGTCGCTGTCCTGCGCCTTGCTGGCCACCGCGCACACCGACTGGAAAGCCGTACCGATGCTTGGCTGCGCCTCCAGCAGCGAAGCGCCGGTCGCGGTTCTGAACCCGGCTGATCACCGCGATGTGGTCGGTCACGTTCAGGAGGCCACCGTTGAAGACGTCGACAATGCAATTCAATGCGCGCTGAACGCTGCGCCTATCTGGCAGGCCACCCCGCCAGCCGAGCGCGCGGCGATTCTGGAACGCGCCGCTGACTTGATGGAAGGCGAGATCCAGCCGCTGATGGGCCTGTTGGCTCGCGAAGCCGGCAAAACGTTCGCCAACGCCATCGCCGAAGTGCGCGAAGCCGTCGACTTCCTGCGTTATTACGCCGTGCAGGCACGCAACGATTTCAGCAACGACGCCCACCGCCCACTGGGCCCGGTGGTCTGCATCAGCCCGTGGAACTTCCCGCTGGCAATCTTCAGCGGTCAGGTCGCCGCCGCACTGGCTGCCGGTAACCCGGTATTGGCCAAACCGGCCGAGCAAACCCCGCTGGTTGCCGCGCAAGCTGTGCGCTTGCTGCTGGAAGCAGGGATTCCAGAAGGCGTGCTGCAATTGCTGCCGGGTCGCGGTGAAACCGTCGGCGCCGGCCTGGTGGGTGATGAGCGCGTCAAAGGCGTGATGTTTACCGGCTCCACCGAAGTTGCGCGCCTGCTGCAACGCAATATTGCTGGCCGTCTCGACAGTCAGGGCCGTCCGATTCCGCTGATCGCCGAAACCGGTGGCCAGAACGCGATGATCGTCGACTCCTCGGCATTGACCGAACAGGTTGTCATCGACGTGGTGTCTTCGGCCTTCGACAGCGCCGGCCAGCGCTGCTCGGCACTGCGCGTACTGTGCCTGCAGGAAGATTCCGCCGACCGCGTCATCGAAATGCTCAAAGGTGCCATGGCGGAAAGTCGTCTCGGCAACCCGGAGCGTCTGTCCGTTGACATCGGCCCGGTGATCGACGCCGAAGCCAAGGCCGGCATCGACAAGCATATCCAGGGCATGCGCGACAAAGGTCGCAACGTTTATCAAGTCGCGATTGCCGACAGCGAAGAGGTCAAGCGCGGCACCTTTGTCATGCCGACCCTGATCGAACTGGAAAGCTTCGACGAGCTGCAACGCGAGATCTTCGGCCCCGTTCTGCACGTCGTTCGCTACAAGCGCAAAGAGATTGATCAGTTGATCGGCCAGATCAATGCTTCCGGTTATGGCCTGACGCTGGGCGTGCACACCCGTATCGACGAGACCATCGCCAAGGTGATCGACAACGTCAATGCGGGTAACGTCTACGTCAACCGCAACATCGTCGGTGCAGTGGTCGGCGTACAGCCATTCGGCGGCGAAGGCCTGTCGGGTACCGGCCCGAAAGCCGGTGGCCCGCTGTATCTGTACCGATTGCTGTCGACGCGTCCTACCGACGCCATCGAACAGTCCTTCGCTCGCGGTGATGCGGTCGTCGCGCCAGACGTCCGTCTGCGCGACGCCATGAGCCAACCGCTGAACGCCCTGAAAGCCTGGGCCGACCACAACAAGTTCGCTGACCTGAGCACTTTGTGCGTGCAATACGCGGCGCAATCGCAGAGCGGCATCACCCGTGTGCTGGCCGGTCCGACCGGCGAGAAAAACAGTTATGCGATCCTGCCGCGCGAGCACGTGTTGTGCCTGGCCGAGGTCGAAGGCGACCTGCTGACGCAACTGGCGGCAGTCCTGGCGGTAGGGGGTTCGGCGGTGTGGCCGGAATCCGAACTGACCAAGTCCTTGTTCGCACGTCTGCCGAAAGAAATTCAGACGCGCGTCAAGCGGGTTGCCGACTGGAACAAGGACGAGGTGGTGTTTGATGCCGTTCTGCACCACGGCCATTCCGACCAGTTGCGCAGCGTCTGCCAGCAAATTGCCCAGCGTGGCGGCGCAATTGTTGGGGTTCAGGGCTTGTCCCAGGGCGAGACCAACATTGCGCTGGAGCGTCTGGTAATCGAGCGTGCATTGAGTGTCAACACCGCTGCGGCGGGTGGTAACGCCAGCTTGATGACCATCGGTTAAACCGCTGCAATTCCAGGCGACCGCAATGGTCGCCTGGAATCACTCCTACAGAAGATCAAAAGATCGCAGCCTTCGGCAGCTCCTACACCGTCCCATGTAGGAGCTGCCGAAGGCTGCGATCTTTTGCTTCTGTATCACGCCCATCAATCATCCTGTTCAGCCTTTATCAGCAAGCCTAGACTCGGCCCGACCCCAATCTTCAGGTAGGCCGCCATGTCCGAGACGCTCCTCAGTTCCCGTAATCTGGCTTTCGAGCTGTATGAAGTCCTTGATGCCGAGGGCCTGACCCGGCGTGAGCGTTTTGCCGAGCACAACCGCGAGACTTTCGACGCCGCCATCGGAACCGCCCGCAGCATCGCCGAAAAGTATTTTGCGCCGCACAACCGCAAAGGCGACGAGAACGAGCCGCGCTATGAGAACGGCCAGGCGATTCTGATTCCTGAAGTAAAACCGGCGGTGGATGCCTTCCTGGAAGCCGGATTCCTCAACGCGGCGAGAAGTTTCGAGGCGGGGGGCATGCAACTTCCGACGTTGCTGTCGCAGGCTTGCTTCGCGCATTTCCAGTCGGCCAACGCTGCCTCGACGTCCTACCCGTTCCTGACCATGGGCGCGGCCAACCTGATCGAAAGCTTCGGCAGCGAAGAACAGAAACAGCGCTTCCTGCAACCGATGATCGATGGTCGCTTTTTCGGCACCATGGCCCTGACCGAGCCGCACGCCGGTTCATCGCTGTCGGATATTCGCACCCGCGCCGAGCCGGCGGCCGACGGCACGTATCGCCTCAAGGGCAACAAGATCTTCATTTCCGGCGGCGATCACCCGCTGTCGGAAAACATCGTGCACATGGTTCTGGCCAAGCTGCCGGATGCGCCGCCGGGCGTGAAAGGCATCTCGCTGTTCATCGTGCCGAAGTTTCTCGTCAACGACGACGGCAGCCTGGGCCAGCGCAACGACGTGCTTTTGGCGGGGTTGTTCCACAAGATGGGCTGGCGCGGCACCACGTCCACGGCGCTGAATTTCGGCGATAACGGTGAGTGCGTAGGCTATCTGGTGGGCAAGCCGCATCAGGGTTTGAGCTACATGTTCCAGATGATGAACGAGGCTCGCATTGGCGTCGGCATGGGCGCGGTGATGCTCGGCTACGCCGGTTATCTGTACTCGCTGGAATACGCCCGCGAACGTCCACAAGGCCGGGTGCCGGACAGCAAGGACCCGACGACCGCGCCGGTGGCGATCATTCAGCATGCGGACGTCAGACGCATGCTGCTGACGCAAAAATCCTACGTCGAAGGGGCATTTGACCTTGGTCTGTATGCCGCGCGATTGTTTGATGACACCACCACGCTGGAGACCGAAGCCGAACGCAAGCAGGCCCACGAGCTGCTCGACCTGCTCACCCCGATCGTTAAATCCTGGCCGTCGGAGTTTTGCCTGAAGGCCAACGAACTGGCGATCCAGATTCTGGGCGGCCACGGTTACACTCGTGAATATCCGGTGGAGCAGTACTACCGCGACAACCGTCTTAACCCGATTCATGAAGGCACCCATGGCATCCAGTCGCTGGACCTGCTCGGGCGAAAACTGGCGCAAAACGGCGGCGCGGGTCTCAAGCAATTGGTTCGCCTGATGGCTGCAACGGCCGAGCGCGCCACAGCATATGAATCGCTGACCGCTCTGCGTGAACCGCTGGAAAAACTCGTCGCGCGTCTGCAAACCGTGACGATCGGCCTGCTGACCGATCTGGCGCAAGGCAAGGTCAACAGCAGCCTGGCGAATTCTGCGCTTTACCTGAAGGTGTTCGGTCATACGGTGATCGGCTGGCGCTGGCTGGAGCAGGCGATTCGCGCCGAGGAAGGACTGGCGACAGGCAATGCCGCGGACGCCGACTTCTATAAGGGCAAGCTGCAGGCGGCGCGGTATTTTCTGACCTGGGAAGTGCCGGGCTGTCACCATGAGCTGGACTTGCTGCAGGCCCGGGATGATACGTGTCTGGGGATGCGAGATGAGTGGTTCTGATCCACAAGCTGTTTAGCGACTGAACCATTCGCGAGCAGGCTCGCCCCCACAGGCCAGGAGTGGTGTTCACAGGATTCGTGAACACGCTGAAACCAATGTGGGAGCGAGCCTGCTCGCGAAGGCGTCAGCTCAGGCGATACAGCTCTCAACTCAACTTGAACCCACCCATCTGCCGCGCCAGATCATCTGCCAACCGCTGCAGCATCTGACAATCCTCACGGCACGCCCGAACTTCCCCAGCCGTCGCCCGGGCGAGATCGGAAATCCCCTGCACGTTACGGTTGATCTCTTCGGTAACCGTTGACTGCTCTTCCGTCGCCGCCGCCACCTGATGGTTCATATCGCTGATGCGCTCGACCTGCCCGGTAATCGCCGTCAACGACGCCCCGGTACGCTGGCTCGACTCGACGCCGGTGCCCGTCGCCGCCTGGCCTGTACGCATCGAAGACACCGCGTTTTCCGCCCCTTGTTTGAGGCTGCCGATCATCTGTTGAATCTCGTCGGTCGAGGCTTGAGTTCTGCGCGCCAGAGTGCGCACTTCATCGGCGACCACCGCGAATCCACGCCCCATGTCCCCGGCACGTGCAGCCTCGATGGCCGCATTCAGCGCCAGCAGGTTGGTTTGCTCGGAGACACCGCGAATCACCGCCAATACCGAGTCGATCGACGCCACTTGCTGCGCCAGTTCACCGACCGCCCCCGCCGCCACGCCGATCTCTTCGGACATGCTCTCGATATGGCGGATCGAGCCGCCCACGACTTCCCGTGCCAATAGCGCTTCGTCTCGCGCCGTCTGCGAAGCCAGCGCTGCGTTGCCGGCGTTCTGAGCGATTTCCTGCACCGTCAGGCCCATTTCATGAACGGCTGTGGCGACCATGTCTGTTATTTCCTGCTGGCGGCCGGAACGCTCGGCAGTGTTGTCGACGACCTTCGCCACTTGCCCGACGGCCGTGCGCAGACGCTCGCTGGTGGTCAGCACCTCGCCGATCATCGCGCGCTGGCTGTCGAGGAAACGGTTGAAGCCGCGAGCCAGATCGCCTAATTCGTCGGCGCGGCTGGAATCTAACCGGTGGGTCAAATCTCCACCACCGCTACCGATGGCTACCAACGCCCGTGTTACCTGTCGAATCGGTCGCACCAGGCCCTGCGCCAGCCAGACCACCAGGGCGAGGCAGACCAACGCCACCAGCAGACCGATGCCACCGCTCATCCACATCGCTTTTCGCGCTTCGGCGTAGATCTGCGACTGCGGCACTTCGGCCACCAGCGTCCAGCCGAGATCGCGCAGGGGCAGGCTGAAAGCGAGGAAATCTTCGCCGTCGCGCTGAAAGCTGCTGTTGACCGCGTCTTTATGCCCCATCACTGCTTGCGCCGCCTGCGCGCCAATCTGATCGGTCAGGGTGCGCTTGCCGCTCGATTGCGCTTCGGGATGGACCTGAATCAAACCGTCGGCACGCACGAGATAGACCTTGCCGCGCTCACCGAAACTGAAGTCGTGAATCAGCTCAGACAACTCTTTCATACTCAGACCGAGGCCGGCCACACCGACGACTTTGCCGGCCTGCTCGACCTTCAGGTCGATAAACAGAGCCAGTTCGCCGGTAGCGCTATCGTTGTCGATATTCAGGGTGCGCGGCTGATCGCTATCGAGGAAGGAATAGAACCAGGCATCGGCCGGTTTGGAGGGACTGAGGGTGCGGTCCAGGCCTTTTTCATTGATGTAGTGACTGGATGCGGTGCCGATGATCAACGCGGTAAAGGCTTTGTGTTCGGCGCGGATGCCTTCCAGATATTGAGCGAAGAGCGCGGTTTTGCTGCTGTCTTCGCCCGCTGCCAGCCAGTCGCGCACCATGGTGTTGCTGGCGATGTCTTTGGCCGCAGTGAGAGGTTGCACGAGGATGCGTTCGATATCGTTGCGCGTCGCCTCGATGCTCGACGGCAGTGCTTGCTCGACCAGATAGCGCTGGGCGAGGCGGTTGACCACCAGGGTATAAATGCCAACCACGATCACGATGCTGATCAGCAGGGCCGTGCCCATGCCAAGAATCAATTGCCACTGAATACTGCGTCGCCACCACTGCATGGAGCACCCCCAAAGAATAAGTGGCTGGAACACTGCAACAGCCGTGCCGATTGTATACAACCTTATCGACAATCTATTCTTTGGTTGTGCGCAACTCCATCAGCCCTGATTGATCGTCTTGGCAATGGTGTCGACCGTGGCGCTGACTTGCTCTTGATAACGGTCGAGTTCTTCTTTGTGCTGTTTCTTCATTTCGATCTGCTGCGAGCACAGATTCATCGCCGCCAGCACCAGCAAGCGGTCGCCGATCAGCGTCGGGTATTTGCGCTTGGTATCTTCCAGCGCGGCCTTGAGCATCATGGCCGCGTCCAGCAGGGTCTGTTCTTCCCCGGCCGGTGCCTTGATCGAATAGTCCTCCCCGAGAATGGAGATGACTTTTACCCCTGCTGTGCCGTAGTTCATGCGCTGACAGGGCCTGCGTTGACGCGATCAACCAGGGCCTGAATGCGGGCAGCGGTGGCGCCGTGTTTTTCTTCCTGCTCCATGAGGTTCAGTTGCAGGCTTTCGTTTTCATCCTTGGCCTGGGCCAGTTCCGCGGACAGGGTCTGGTTGGTCCGTGCGAGGGTCTGGTTCTGTTGCACCAGGTCGCTGACGAGCTGTTCCAATTGGCTGAGGGATGCTTCCAACATTTTGATCTTCCAAGCGTTTTTCAAAGGGCGCGTACGATAAAGAAAAGTCACCACGGATGCCAGGGTTAACCGGCGCAAGGCCTTGATTTTCCTGGGTGGCGAACCTTCCTGCGAGTTTAAAAGACTGTGATTGTCCGATCTGGTTCCTGCACTTCGTCGCTCAAGCCCGTCTGCGACAAATACGCACACCACCTCAAGACTTTAGTCGCATGACCGATAAGTCACCCATACAGCAGTCTCAGCCCGCATGGATGCGGCCCTTTTTGGTATCCGCCCATGTCCCTTCGCAATATGAATATCGCCCCACGGGCGTTCACCGGTTTCGCCCTGATCGGCGGCCTGATGTTGATTCTGGGGGTATTCGCCCTCAACCAGATGAGCAAAATCCGTGCGGCCGGCGAAGACATCGCCACCGCCAGCGTCCCATCGATCAAGGCCCTCGACGAATTCACCCAATTGACCTTGCGTCTGCGCGTGCTTTCCTATCGTTTGCTGATCAACCGCGAAGCGGACGTGCAGCAGAAAACCATCGAACTGTTCGACCTGCGCAACCGCCAGATCGCCGATGCGCAACGTCTTTATGAGCCGCTGATTGACGGCCCGCAGGAGCGCGCGGCCTACGATCAATACGTGCAGCTGCTCACGCAGTACCGCCAGCTCGAAGAGCGCATGAAAACCCTGTCGCGCAACAACCAGGTCGACGAGTTGCGGCAGATGCTCAACAGCGATTTGCTGAGCAACTCGGAAGCGGTGAATACCGCGCTGGCGCGCTTGCTGGAGATCAACACCCAGCAAATCGCCGAGACCGATCAAGGCGCCAAAGATCAGTATTCGATGTCGTTCAATCTGGTAGTCACTCTTCTGGTGATCGCCAGCGGCCTGACCATGCTGTTCGCCTGGCTGTTGACCGTGAGCATCACCAAACCGATCTCCAAGGCACTGGACGCAGCGGAAACCATCGCCGAGGGCAACCTGACGCAGCCGATCCATGTCGATGGCGAAGATGAAGCCGGTCGCCTGCTGGCGGCCATGGCCAAGATGCAATCGAAACTGCGCGACACCCTGCAGCGCATCTCGGGTTCGGCGACGCAACTTGCATCTGCAGCGGAAGAGTTGAACAGCGTGACCGACGAAAGCGCTCGCGGGCTGACTCAGCAGAACAACGAAATCGAGCAGGCGGCCACCGCCGTCAACGAGATGACCAGCGCCGTGGAAGAAGTCGCGCGAAACGCGGTCAGCACGTCGGAAGCCTCGAAAAACGCCACCACCTCGGCTGGCGACGGTCGTGACCTGGTGCAGGAAACCGTCAGCGCCATCGAACGCATGAGTGCAGATGTACAAAGCACTGCCTCGCTGATCGGCGATCTGGCCAACGAGTCCCGCGACATCGGCAAGGTGCTGGACGTGATCCGTGGTCTGGCCGACCAGACCAACCTGCTCGCGCTGAACGCGGCGATCGAAGCGGCACGTGCCGGTGAGGCCGGACGTGGTTTTGCGGTGGTCGCTGACGAGGTTCGGGCCCTGGCGCATCGCACTCAACAGTCGACCAGCGAAATCGAACGCATGATCGGCAGCATCCAGAGCGGCACCGAACACGCCGTGGATTCGATGCGCAACAGCACCGAGCGCGCCGAGTCGACACTGAACATCGCGCGTGGCGCCGGAATGTCGCTGGATACCATCAACACCGCCATTGTCGAAATCAACGAGCGCAACCTGGTGATTGCCAGCGCTGCGGAAGAGCAAGCGCAAGTGGCCCGTGAAGTGGATCGCAACCTGGTGAACATCCGCGATCTGTCGGTGCAATCGGCGACCGGCGCGAATCAGACCAGTGCCGCGAGCAATGAGCTATCGCGATTGGCGCTGGACCTGAACAACATGGTTGGGCGGTTCAGCCTGTAACCTTCAAAAGCAAAAGATCGCAGCCTTCGGCAGCTCCTACCCAGGATTGACATCCCCCGTAGGAGCTGCCGCAGGCTGTGATCTTTTGATTCTCTGATCGCTCCCACGCTCTGCCTGGGAATGCCTCATTGGACGCTTTGCGTGCGTTTTGGGACGCAGAGCGCCCCGGGCTGCATTCCCACGCGGAGCGTGGGAACGATCACTAACGCGTTAACTGCAAAACCTTTTTGACAGCATCACATTTCAACAGGTTAGAATCGCTGGCACGCAGACTGCATGGTCAGTTTGTGCCTCGTCTTTCCGCTTCTGGAGTACTGCCTTTGAATGCGACGACCATCAACAGCCTGTTCTTGATCGGCGCGTTGCTGGTAGGCGCAAGCATTCTCGTCAGCTCTCTTTCTTCACGTCTCGGCATTCCGATCCTGGTCATTATCCTCGCGGTCGGCATGGCCGCCGGGGTCGATGGTGGCGGGATCATTTTCGATAACTACCCGACGGCCTATCTGGTCGGCAACCTCGCCCTGGCGGTGATTCTGCTCGATGGCGGTTTGCGCACGCGGGTGTCGAGTTTCCGCGTGGCGCTATGGCCGGCGTTGTCGCTGGCCACCGTTGGCGTGTTAATCACCACCGGGCTGACCGGCATGGCCGCCGCGTGGCTGTTTGACCTCAATCTGATTCAGGGCCTGCTGATTGGCGCCATCGTTGGCTCGACCGACGCCGCAGCGGTGTTCTCGCTTCTGGGCGGTAAAGGTCTGAACGAACGGGTCAGCGCCAGCCTGGAAATCGAATCCGGCAGCAACGACCCCATGGCGGTGTTTCTCACTGTCACCTTGATCGACATGCTTGCCAGCGGCCAGACGGGCCTGCAGTGGAGCCTGCTGACGCACCTGATTCGCGAATTCGGCATTGGCGGCGTGATCGGCCTTGGCGGCGGCTGGGTAATGCTGCAACTGGTCAACCGCATTAATCTGGCGGCCGGGCTGTATCCGATCCTGATCGTCGCCGGCGGTCTGGTGGTCTTCGCCCTGACCAACGCCTTGCATGGCAGCGGCTTCCTCGCCGTGTACCTGTGCGGTCTTGTCATCGGCAACCGCCCGGTGCGCAGCCGGCACGGCATTCTGCACATGCTCGACGGCATGGCCTGGCTGGCGCAGATCGGCATGTTTCTGGTGCTGGGCCTGCTGGTCACGCCGCACGACTTGTTGCCGATCGCCCTGCCCGCGCTCGGTCTGGCGCTGTGGATGATTCTCTTCGCGCGGCCGCTGTCGGTGATGGTCGGCCTGCTGCCGTTCAAGGCCTTCCACGGTCGCGAAAAAGCCTTTATTTCCTGGGTCGGCCTGCGCGGCGCGGTGCCGATCATTCTCGCGGTATTCCCGCTGATGGCCGGGCTGCCCAATGCGCAGCTGTATTTCAATCTCGCGTTCTTCATTGTGCTGGTGTCGCTGCTGGTGCAGGGCACGAGCCTGCCGTGGGTAGCCAAACTGCTAAAGGTGACCGTACCGCCGGAGCCGGCGCCGATTTCCCGCGCGGCGCTGGAAGTGCACGTCACCAGCGAGTGGGAGCTGTTCGTTTACAAGCTCGGCGCGGAAAAATGGTGTATCGGCTCACCCTTGCGCGAGCTGAAAATGCCCGAAGGCACCCGCATCGCGGCCCTGTTTCGTGGCCAGCAACTGCTCCATCCGTCGGGTAGTACGGTGCTGGAAGTCGATGATTTACTGTGTGTTATTGGCCACGAACACAACTTGCCGGCACTCGGAAAACTGTTCAGCCAGGCGCCGCAACGTGGCCTCGATCTGCGTTTCTTCGGCGACTTCGTGCTGGAGGGAGACGCCCAGCTTAAAGCGGTTGCTGCGCTGTATGGCTTGCCGGCCGACGGCATCGATCCGGACATGACCCTGGGCGCCTTCATTGCCCAGAAAGTCGGCGGTGCTCCCATCGTCGGTGACCAGGTGGAGTGGAACAACACCCACTGGACGGTCGCGGTCATGGACGGGAACAAGATCGGCAAAGTGGGCGTCAGATTCCCCGAAGGAAGTCGCCCGGGCCCCGGACTCTTCCTCTAAACTGCCTCCACTCTCACTTGCTTGACCGGTCTCTATGCCTACCCTGCGCTCCTTTTTCGCCGCGGCCCTGCTGGGCCTCAGTCTTGTTGTCGGCCCGCTTCACGCCGCCGAACCACCGTCCAGCGACGCCGTGCAGGCCAGCCTGGACAAGCTTGCCGACAGCAAACTGCCGGACGCCGACAAGAAGACCCTGCAAACCGTCCTGCAGAACACGCTCAACCAGCTCAACAATCAGCGTGATTACGAGCAGAAGCTGATCGATCTCAAGCGTCAGCTGGCCAGCGCGCCCAAGCTGACGATTGAAAATACCCGCGAACTGAGCCGTCTCAAGGCCAGCGCGCCAGTACCCGTGGCGCAGCGCTTCCCCAAAGAGTCGATCCAGCAACTGGAGCAGATCCTCACGGATCGCTCGACCCAGCAAAGCGATCTGCAAAAAGCCCTGGCCGACGCCAACAGCCTGATCATCACGGCGCAAACCCGCCCTGAGCGCGCCCAGGCCGAGATCTCGGCCAGCCAGACACGCATTCAGCAGATCAACGCCATTCTGAAATCCGGCAAGGACACCGGCAAAACGGTCACCGCTGAACAGCGCGACCAGTTGAATGCCGAGTTGGCCGCACTCAATGCGTTGATTCCGCTGCGCCGTCAGGAACTGGCCGGCAACACCCAGCTGCAGGATCTGGGCAATGCGCAGCACGATTTGCTCTCGGAGAAATCCGACCGCCTCGACCGCGAGATTCAGGAACTGCAAACCCTGATCAACCAGAAGCGCCTGGCGCAATCGCAGGAAACCGTCACCCAGCAATCGATCGAAGCGCAGAAGGCTGGCGGCAGCAGTCTGCTGGCGAGTGAGAGCGCTACCAACCTCAAGCTTTCCGACTACCTGCTCAAGAGCACCGATCGTCTCAACGAAGTCACCCAGCAGAACCTGCAGACCAAACAGCAACTCGACACGTTGACCCAGAGTGACTCGGCACTGGACGAGCAGATCAGCGTGCTCAAGGGCAGCCTGTTGCTGTCAAAGATTCTCTATAAACAGAAACAGGCGCTGCCGCACCTCAAAGTCGACCGCGACCTCGCCGACCAGATCGCCGATATTCGCCTTTATCAGTTCGATGTCAGCCAGCAACGCGAGCTGCTGAGCAACCCGTCGACTTATGTCGACAACTTGCTGGCCACTCAGCCGCCGGAACAAGTCACCCCGCAACTGCGCAAAAGCCTGCTGGATCTGGCCAACACCCGCGCCGACCTGCTGGAACGGCTGAACCGCGAACTGAGCGCGATGCTCAACGAATCGATCACCCTGCAGCTCAACCAGAAACAACTGCTCAGCACCGCGCAAAGCCTGCGCGCGACCCTCGACGAACAGATGTTCTGGATTCCCAGCAACAAACCGCTGGACGTGGAGTGGATGCGCGGTGTGCCCGAGCGCCTGGAGCGGCAGGTCAACACGTTGCCCTGGGCGTCGAGCCTGAGCGAGCTGACCGATGGCCTGACCCAGCGCCCACTGCTATTCCTGCCGTTGGCGCTGCTGATCGGCGCCTTGCTGTGGCGACGCAAGAGTCTGTACGGCCGCCTGAACAAGGTTCACCAGGACATCGGCCACTTTAAGCGTGACAGCCAGTGGCACACGCCTCAGGCGATTCTGATCAATATCCTGCTGGCGATGCCGGTGGCATTGGGTCTGGCGCTGTGCGGTCTGGCCTTGCAGATCGACGCACGCGGGCAGAACGCCAACATGGGCGCCGCCCTGCTGCAAATGGGCCAGGCCTGGCTGGTGTTCTACACCGCATACCGGATTCTGGCGCCGGGCGGCGTGGCGGAACTGCACTTCCGCTGGGAGAAACCGCAAGTCGAATTCCTCCAGGGCTGGGTGCGCCGGCTCGGGTTGGTGGTGATGGCGCTGGTGGCCGTGGTAGCGGTTGCCGAGTTGCAGCCGGCAGCACTGGCCGATGATGTGCTGGGCATGCCCGTGGTGCTGACCTGCTACGCGTTGATGGCGTGGTTGCTCAGCCGCCTGCTGATCAGCAGCCCGACGCACCAGAATGCCTCGCTGTTCCGCAAAGCCGTCGGTGTGATGTTCACTCTGCTGCCGATCGCCCTGTTTGTCGCGGTGTGCTTCGGCTATTACTACACCGCGCTGAAACTCAGCGACCGCTTGATCAATACCTTATACCTGCTGATGTTCTGGCTGGTGATCGAAGCCACTTTCGTGCGTGGCCTGAGCGTTGCCGCACGTCGCCTGGCCTACCAGCGCGCCCTGGCCAAACGTCAGGCGGCGAAGGAAGCCGGCGACGGCGAAACCGTGATCGAAGAGCCGACACTGGACATCGAGAAGGTCAACGAACAATCCCTTCGCCTGATCCGCCTGGCCCTGCTCGGCGGCTTCATCGCGGCGCTGTACTGGGTCTGGTCGGACCTGATTTCGGTGTTCTCGTACCTCGACAACATCACTCTGTACGAATACACCAGCGGCACTGGCTCGAACATGAGCATGGTGCCGATCAGCATCGGCGACATGCTCGGCGCGCTGATCATCATCGGCATCACTTTTGCGTTGGCGCGCAACCTGCCGGGCCTGCTCGAAGTGTTCGTGCTGTCCAAACTCAATCTGGCTCAGGGCAGTGCTTACGCGACCACAACGCTGCTTTCGTATGTGATTGCAGGCGTCGGCTTCGTCACCACCCTGTCGACCCTCGGCGTGAGCTGGGACAAGTTGCAGTGGCTGGTGGCGGCGCTGTCGGTCGGCCTCGGCTTCGGTATGCAGGAGATATTTGCGAACTTCATCTCCGGCATCATGATTCTGTTCGAACGTCCGGTGCGGATCGGCGACACGATCACCATCGGCAATCTGTCGGGCACGGTGAGCAAGATCCGCATCCGCGCCACGACCATCACCGACTTCGACCGCAAGGACATCATTGTTCCGAACAAGACGTTCATCACCGGGCAACTGATCAACTGGTCGCTGACCGACACCGTCACCCGGGTGACGCTGAAACTGGGTGTCGATTACGGTTCCGATCTGGACCTGGTTAAAGAACTGTTGCTCAAGGCCGCCCGGGAAAACCCGCGTGTGCTCAAGGAACCCGAGCCGCTTGTGTACTTCCTCAACTTCGGCGAAAGCACCCTTGACCATGAATTGCGCATGCACGTGCGCGATCTCGGTGACCGCAACCCGGTGCTTGACGAAGTCAACCGCTTCATCAACCGCGAGTTCAAGAAACAGCACATAAACATCTCGTTCCGCCAGATGGAGGTTTATCTGAAGAACCTGCACGGCCAGGAATACAAGATGGTGCCGGTGGAACCCGAGAATAAAACCATCGTGCCGATCGTCGATGCGCAGAAACCCTCGCAGGAACCGCCGCCGACCAAACTCGACTAACCGTCATGGTCCCAGCAGAATGCTCGGACATTCTGCTGGAGCCGGCCCGTGAAAGCCCTCGACGAACTGACTTTCGATAACCGCTTCGCCCGTCTGGGCGATGCGTTCTCCGCCCACGTCTTGCCCGAGCCAATCGACAATCCGCGCCTGGTCGTCGCCAGCCCGGCAGCCCTGGCCTTGCTGGATCTCGATCCGGCCACCGCAGAAACCGAAGAATTCGCGCAACTGTTCGGCGGCCACAAACTCTGGGCTGACGCCGAGCCACGGGCGATGGTCTATTCCGGGCACCAGTTCGGCGGCTACACCCCGCAACTGGGCGATGGCCGCGGGTTGCTGCTGGGCGAGGTCTACAACGAAGCCGGCGAACACTGGGACTTGCATCTCAAAGGCGCCGGGCAGACGCCGTTTTCGCGCATGGGCGACGGGCGCGCGGTGCTGCGTTCGTCGATTCGCGAATTCCTCGCCTCCGAAGCGCTGCATGCGTTGAACATCCCTTCTTCGCGCGCGGCGTGCGTGATCGACTCCGACACCCCGGTGTGGCGCGAGAAGCAGGAACGTGCCGCGATGGTCCTGCGCCTGGCACCGAGCCACGTGCGCTTCGGTCACTTCGAATACTTCTATTACACCAAGCGCCCCGAGCAGCAGAAGCAGCTCGGCGAACACGTACTGGCCATGCACTTTCCCGAATGCCTGGAGCAGCCGGAACCGTATCTGGCGATGTTCCGCGAAGTCGTCGAGCGCAATGCCGAACTGATCGCCAAATGGCAGGCCTATGGTTTCTGCCACGGCGTGATGAACACCGACAACATGTCGATCCTCGGCATCACCTTCGACTTCGGCCCGTTCGCCTTCCTCGATGATTTCGACGCCCACTTCATCTGCAACCATTCCGATGATCAGGGCCGTTACTCGTTCAGCAACCAGGTGCCGGTCGGCCAGTGGAACCTCAGCGCCCTTGCGCAGGCGCTGACACCGTTCATCAGCGTCGAAGCCCTGCGTCAAACGCTGGAGCTGTATCTGCCGCTGTTTCAGGCGCATTACCTGGACCTGATGCGACGTCGTTTCGGTTTCACCACCGCTGAGGATGACGACCAGCAACTGCTGGAGAGTCTGCTGCAACTGATGCAGAACAGCGGTGTTGATTACACCCTGTTCTTCCGCCGACTCGGTGAGCAGTCACCGGAACAGGCTGTCGTCCGGTTGCGCGACGACTTCGTTGATATCAAGGGTTTCGATGCGTGGGGCGAACGTTACGTTGCCCGGGTTGCCCGCGAGGGCGATGCCGGTCAGGAACAGCGCCGTGCGCGGATGCACGCGGTCAATCCGCTGTACATCCTGCGCAATTACCTCGCGCAAAAAGCCATCGATGCAGCAGAACAAGGAGATTACTCGGAGGTTCGCCGGCTGCACACGGTGTTGAGCAAACCGTTCGAGGAGCAGCCGGGGATGGCGAGTTATGCCGAGCGGCCGCCGGAGTGGGGCAAGCATTTGGAAATCAGTTGTTCTTCCTGAGCCCCACTGTGCGAACTTGATAAACAGTTCTTGCGGCTCCAGATAGGTCGCACGAACCGCTGAATTTCAATGAGCTGAACATGAATACCCCTCTCCTCATCCCCTGCCCCACCTGTAACGGCCTCAACCGTATCCCAGCCGAACGCCTCGCCGACCAGCCCAGGTGCGGGCGCTGCAAATCTTCGGTGCTGTTGAGCAAACCGTTCGAACTCAAGCAAGGCGATTACGCCAGCCAGATCAAGGGCGACCTGCCGCTGCTGGTGGATGTCTGGGCAGACTGGTGCGGGCCGTGCAAGTCGTTTGCGCCGGTGTTCGAACAGGCGGCCGCGCAGTTGGCGGGCAAGTGTCGTCTGGCCAAACTCGACAGCGAGGCGAACCCGCAGTTATCGGCGCAGTTGGGGATTCGTTCGATTCCAAGCCTGATTCTGTTTAAAAACGGCAAGGAAGTCGCGCGCCAGAGTGGCGCGTTTCCGTTGCCGCAGTTGATGGCGTGGCTACGTAGCCAAGGCATCTGACCCAACACAGACCACCCTGTGGGAGCGAGCCTGCTCGCGAAGGCGGTCGATCATTCAGCGCCGATGTTGAATGTGCCGGCCTCTTCGCGAGCAGGCTCGCTCCCACAGGAGATTTGCGTGTGAGTCGGGGAATCAGTGGTCTTCCAGCAGATTGTGCAGTTCGACAAACTGCTGAGTCAGCTTGTGCCGTGGATCGAGGTGGATCAGCGGCATGCTGGCCTGATGGGATTCGCGCATGCGAACGGAACTGCTCAGATACACCGGCAGCACCGGCAAGCCCTCGGCAATCAGCTCATCCAGTATCTGCTGCGGCAGGCTGGCCCGCGCCTGAAACTGATTGACCACGATGCCTTCGACTTCAAGGCCTTCGTTATGGTCGTCCTTCAATTCTTCAATCTCGGCGATCAGCCCGTACAGGGCCTGGCGAGAAAAGCTGTCGCAATCGAAGGGGATCAGCACACGATCAGCCGCAATCAGCGCCGATACCGCATAGAAATTCAGCGCTGGCGGAGTATCCAGATAAATCCGGTCGTAATCCTCGGCCAGTTCATCGAGCAATTTTCGCAGCTTGTTGATCTTGTGCTTGGCCTCAAGTTTGGGCTGTAGATCGGCCAGTTCGGCGGTGGCGGTAATGATGTGCAGGTTGTCGAACGGGGTTTCGTAGATATCTGCCTGGTTCTTTTTGGAAAACGGACCGGACGACAGGGTCTGCTTGAAGAAATCGGCAATGCCCATCGGAATGTCGTCGCCGGTCAGCCCGGTCAGGTATTGAGTGGAGTTGGCCTGGGCGTCGAGATCGACCAACAACGTGCGATACCCCTCGCTGGCGCTGACCGCTGCCAGGTTGCAGGCGATGCTGGATTTGCCTACGCCACCTTTCTGATTGAACACCACGCGCCGCATGACCAAACCTCCGTGTACCAAAGAATGACCGAGTGTAGTGGCGGGTGACCTCGCTTCGCTACCTCCTCGGACGGGGACTACGCCGTCAGGTGTAAATATCGGCAGGCCGACATGGAAAAAACGGCCGATAAATACGGAGACACCTGACAGACAGGCCGCGAAGATTCTGGATAATGGCCAAGTGACAGTTACCCGGCGAACCGCTCGGTACATTTTGTTGGCCAAAATGTAACCAGCATTTGCTACGCACCCGTCGCACCGGGATAATGCGCGCCACCCGGCGCCATGCGCCAAGCCAAGCGAGCTGCGGCGCTGGCGACTCAACGCGTCAACGAAAGCCCGCAGGGGCGGGATGAATGTCCGTGATCAACTTCAACATCGCACAATGGCGCGCCTGGGCTCCCGGGCTCGACAGCGTGGACGCCTGGCAAGCGTGGAGCCGGCAGCCCGTCGTGCTCCCGGTCAGCGATGCCGCGCCCGATGTGTCGTTTTTGCCGGCCATGCAGCGCCGTCGCCTCAGCCGGCTGGCGCGTATGGCCTTCAGCGTTGGCTGGCCACTGGCCGACGGACGGGACAACCTGCCTTTGGTGTTCATCTCGCGACACGGCGAAACCCCGCGCACGTTCGATATCCTCAGTGACCTGGCGACAGAGCAACCTTTGTCGCCAACCCAGTTCAGCCTCTCGGTGCACAACGCGATCATCGGCCTGTGGTCGATCATGCGCGGCGAAACCAGCGAGATGACCGCCCTCGCCGCCGCAGGCGACGGCCTCGAACACGGCATGCTGGAAGCTGCGGCGCTGCTCGAGGAAGGCGCCCCGGCGGTGTTGCTGGTGATCACCGAAGAGCAACCGCCCGAGGCGTACTCGCGCTGGATTGACGATGTACCGTTCCCCTACGCCGTGGGTTTATTGCTGACCCCGGGTACGGACTGGCGGCTGACCCTGAACAGCGGCACGAAAACCCAGTCAAAGGCGCACTGGCCGCACCCGCTCAACCTGCTGCTCACCCTGCTCGGCCAGCAACCTGATTGCCAACATGCCTGGAAAAATCGTGTATGGACCTGGCAACGCAACCCGTGACCGGCAAACACCGCGACGCCTACTACTGGCGCCTGCTGGCCACCGCCGCAAGCTTTGCCTTGTTCGGGCTCGGCGGGCTGTGCCTGCGTCTGCTCGTGTTTCCGTTGCTCGGCTGCCTGCCCGGTGACGCGCTCGTACGTCGCCTGCGCGCACGCCGCACAGTCAGTCGGCTGTTCTGGTTTTTCGTACGGTTCATGGCCCGCACCGGCGTGCTCACCTACGACATTCAGGGCGCCGAACGCCTTGGCCGTCCGGGCCAGATGATCATTGCCAACCACCCCTCGCTGATCGATGTGGTGTTTCTGATCGGCCTGGTGCGCCACGCCAATTGCGTTGTGAAGAAAACGCTGTGGGAAAACCCCTTTACCCGTGGCCCGCTGCGCCGCACCGAGTACATCAGCAACGACGGCAGCATGGACATGCTTGATGCCGCTGCACAGTCGCTGCAGGACGGCCAGACCCTGATCATTTTCCCCGAAGGCACGCGCACCCAGCCGGGGCAGCCGCCGGCCTTTCATCGGGGGGCGGCGGCGATTGCCCTGCGCGGTGCGAAAATCGTGACGCCGGTGATCATCAAGGTCAGCCCGACCACCCTGACCAAAGCCGAACCGTGGTATCGCATCCCCAATCGCCGCGTGCACTTCAGTTTTCGCGTCGGGGCCGATATAGACCCACAGACCTTCGCCGCGCAAGGCCCCGCACCGCAGGCCTCGCGCAAGCTCAACGATTATTTGCATGACTATTTCATTAAGGAGCTCGCCGCAGATGAGCGAACTGAACACCGCTAGCCTGGTGCGTGACATCAAACTGTTGATCATCGACGCCCTCGGCCTTGAAGACATCGGCCCTGACGACATCGGCGACGAACAAACACTGTTTGGTGAGGGCCTTGGTCTGGATTCCGTGGATGCGCTGGAATTGGGTCTGGCGATCCAGAAAAAATACGGCATCAAGATTGACGCCGATGCCAAAGACACCCGCAACCATTTCACCAGCGTGGCGAGCCTCGCGGCATTCGTCACGGCAAAACAGCCAGCTTGAGACCGGACCATGCAAACTCGTGACGATATTTTCATTACCCTGCGCGATGCCCTGGTCGAGCTGTTCGAACTGGATCCGGGCCGGGTCAGCATGGACGCCAACCTGTATCAGGATCTGGAAATCGACAGCATCGACGCCGTTGACCTGATCGACCACATCAAACGCCAGACCGGCAAGAAAATCGCCGCCGAGGAATTCAAATCGGTGCGCACCGTCGGTGACGTGGTCGAGGCGGTGTTCCGTCTGGTTCAACCGGCCGCATGAGCCGGCTGATCGGCCTGGGCCTGTTGCTGGCCGGTCTGCTGTACCCCTTTGCGGTGTATTTCGGCATGGAGCATTTTGCCCCGTGGCAATTTGCGCTGCTGCTGGGCAGCCTGTGGCTGGCACGTGCCCTGACCGGCGAACGCAAACCCGGCAGCCTGTGGATGGCTTGCGTAGCCATCGTGTTCTGCCTGCTGCTGGCAGCGTTCGACAGCCCGCAATTGCTGCGCTGGTACCCCGTGCTGATCAGCGCTTTCATGCTGGCAATGTTCGGTCTGAGCCTGAAATACGGGCCACCGATGGTCGAGCGTCTGGCGCGGTTGCGTGAGCCGGAGCTGCCGGATATTGCCATTCTCTACACGCGCAAGGTCACGGTGGCCTGGAGCGTGTTTTTCTTTTGCAACGGTTTGTGCGCCGCCCTCCTCACCCTGTGGGCGCCGCTGGATTGGTGGATGTTGTACACCGGCCTGATCTCCTACGGATTGATCGGCCTGATGTTTGCCATTGAATGGCTGATACGACAACGGGTAAGAGGCCGTACATGAATTGGATAAAACTTGAGCGACTGTTGCTCAAGGCGTTGCCGGCACGGGCGATCTGCCAGGCGCCGGCACTGGATCACGCACAGTTGCACGAGTGCGCATTGAGCGTCGCGGCCGGTCTGCAAGCCAGAGGCATCAATCGGCTGGCCGTGCAACTTGAAGATGCCGCCGACCTCGCCATCGCCCTGCTCGGCGCCTGGCGTGCCGGCGTCAGCGTTTTGCTGCCCTCGGATCTGCAACCGCAGACCCGCCAGCGTTGGGCGGGTGAAGTCGATCTGTGGCTGACGGATCAACCCGACGACGCGCAATTGAACGACTTCCAGCAACCGCCATTGTCCGGCGCCGAGCTGGATCTGGATCAATGCCGTCTGAGCCTGTGCACCTCCGGCTCCAGCGGCGAACCCAAGCGCATCGACAAGACCCTGCGCCAACTGGCCAATGAAGTCGAAGCATTGGAGCAGCTATGGGGCACTGGCCTGGGCGAAGCCTGCATCATCGGCAGCGTCGCCACCCAGCATATTTACGGCCTGCTCTTCCGCGTGCTGTGGCCGTTGTGCGCCGGACGCCCGATCGTGCGCAGGCAACTCGCCTTTGCTGAAGACTTGCAGCGTGCCAGCCGCGAACATCCGGCGTTTGCCTGGGTCGCCAGCCCGGCCTTGCTCAAGCGCATGGGCGACAACCTCGACTGGCCGGCCATGAGTGCTGTGCGTCGGGTGTTTTCTTCCGGCGGGGCATTACCGGCCGAGGCGGCACAGCGTCTCAAGCAGCGCTTGCAGCAGTGGCCGACGGAAATCCTCGGCAGCTCGGAAACCGGTGGCATCGCCTGGCGTCAGGGCGAACCCTTGTGGCAGCCGTTTGCCGGTGTCGAGCTGAGTCAGGACAGCGACGGCGCGCTGCTCGTCGCCTCCCCCTATCTGCCCGTCGGCCGTATCGAACACACCGCCGATGCCGCGCGCATCGCTGCCGACGGTCGATTTGAACTGCTGGGGCGACTGGACCGGATCGTCAAACTCGAAGAAAAACGTGTTTCCCTGCCGATGCTCGAGCAAGCCCTTGTCACCCACGACTGGGTCGCCGAAGCGCGGCTGGGCGTGGTTCAGGAAAACCGTGCATCCCTCGGCGCCTTGCTGGTGCTGAGCGAGTCAGGCCTGTTTGCCCTGCGCGAACACGGCCGTCGCAGCCTGACCGAAACCTTGCGCCAGCACCTGAGAGAGCATTGCGAGGCGCTGGCCCTGCCCCGGCGCTGGCGCCTGGTGCGGCAACTGCCGCTGAACAGCCAGGGCAAACTGCCTCAGGCCGACATCGAAGCGCTGCTCATCGGTGACCGCCCGAAAGCGCCCGAGGTGCTGGCGCAAGCGCAAACCGATGGCGAGTGGCACCTGCAACTCAACGTACCGCCGGACCTGGCCTACTTCAGCGGCCACTTCCCCAAGGCCCCCGTGCTGCCCGGCGTTGTGCAGGTGGAATGGGCGTTGAATCTTGGCAGGCAGTTGCTGAACCTGACGGGCGCGTTCGCCGGTATGGAAGTGCTGAAGTTCCAGCAACTGGTGCGGCCCGGTGATGAGATCCAGCTGCACCTGCGTTTCGATGCGGAGCGCGGCAAACTGTATTTCGCTTACCGAAATGCCACGGCGACCTGCTCCAGTGGACGCATTCTTCTGGGGGCTCCCCATGCATAACCCCTGCGCCGTAATCCCGGTGTACAACCACGAAACCGCGATTGCCACCGTGGTCGATGCTCTGCTTGCGCAAGGCCTGCCGTGCATTCTGGTGGACGATGCCAGCGAGCCCTCCTGCGCGCGGGTGCTCGACACCCTGGCCGAGCGCGACCGGGTTTTTCTGGTGCGCCTCACAGCCAATCAGGGCAAGGGCGGTGCGGTGATGACAGGTTTGCGCGAAGCCTCGCGGCTGGGCTTCAGCCATGCCTTGCAGGTCGACGCCGACGGCCAGCACGACTTGCACGACGTGGCGCGCTTCGTTGAAGAATCCCGCGCCCATCCCGAAGCGATGATCTGCGGTTATCCGCTGTTCGATGAGAGCGTGCCGAAAGGGCGTTTGTATGCGCGCTATCTGACTCACGTAATGGTGTGGATCAACACCCTGTCGTTGCAGATCCGCGATTCGATGTGCGGTTTCCGCGTCTACCCTTTGGCGCCGACCCTGGTGGTGATCGACTCGGCGAAAGTCGGCAAGCGCATGGATTTCGACTCGGACATTCTTGTACGCCTGTCGTGGCGCAATCAACCGATGCGCTGGCTGCAGACCAGCGTGCATTACCCGCTGGACGGTGTGTCGCACTTTCGCCTGTTTCATGACAACGCGCTGATTTCCAGCATGCACACGCGGCTGTTCTTCGGCATGTTGCTGCGTATGCCGGTAATCCTCTGGCGACGGTGGAAACCATGAGCGAAAACGCCGACAAGAAGCACTGGGCCGACCGCGAAGAGCGCGGCAGTTTCCTGCTGATGAAATTCACCGCGTTCGCCGCCAAAGTCCTTGGCCGGCGCCTGCTCAGCCCGTTGCTGTACGGCATCGTTCTGTATTTTTTCCTCTTCGGCCGCATCGCCCGGCGCAGCGCCTGGCAATATCAGCAGCGCCTGGCCGACTGGAGTCAGCGCGACGACTTGCGCCCGACCCACTGGCGAGTGTTCAGCCAGTTCATGACCTTCGCCGATTCGCTGCTCGACAAGCTCGACGTGTGGAACGGTAAATTAAGCATCGAACACATTGAAATCATCGACCCTGCCCTGCTGCGCAACCAGTTGCGCGGCAGTCGCGGGCAACTGCTGGTCGGTGCGCACCTGGGCAATCTCGAGGTGTGCCGGGCGCTGGCCGAGATTGGCGAAAAGGTCACCATGAACGTGCTGGTGCACACCAAGCACGCCGAGCAGTTCAACCGTTTGCTCGGCGAAGCGGGGGCGACCAATCTGCGCCTGATTCAGGTCAGCGAACTCGACCCGGTGATCATGCTGCAACTGCACGAACGCCTGGAGCGCGGTGAGTGGCTGGCCATTGCCGGCGACCGCGTGCCGCTGCACGGCGGCCGTAGCGTGACCGTGGATTTTCTCGGCCACCCGGCGCCGTTCCCGCAAGGTCCGTGGCTGCTGGCCGGCCTGCTCAAGTGCCCGGTCAATCTGCTGATGTGCCTCAAGCAACCCGACGGCCACTATCGCCTGACCCTCGAACCTTTCGCCGACGCGGTGGTGTGGACACGCCGCGAGCGCGAGCAGGTCATTCATCAGTGGGCCAGCCGCTATGCGCAACGCCTGAGTCACTATTGCCTCGAAGCCCCGCAGCAATGGTTCAACTTTTACCCTTTCTGGAAGACCGATGACGACGCCCACCCATGAGCCGGTAACCTTCGGCGAACGCCCTTTGCGCATCGAAGACGTGCTGGCCCTGGCCAACCGTCAGGCGCCCGTGCAATTGCAGGATGACGCCGACTATCGCGAGCGCATCGCCAAGGGCGCGCGTTTTCTCGATTCGCTTCTGGACAAGGAAGGCGTGATCTACGGCGTCACCACCGGGTACGGCGATTCCTGCGTGGTCGCGGTGCCGCTGCATCACGTCGAAGCGTTGCCGCGCCATCTCTATACGTTTCATGGTTGCGGGCTGGGCAAACTGCTCGACGCGCAGGCCACACGCGCAGTGCTCGCGGCGCGTTTGCAGTCGCTGTGCCACGGCGTGTCCGGGGTGCGCGTGGAGCTGCTGGAGCGTCTGCACGCGTTTCTCGAATACGACATCCTGCCGCTGATTCCCGAGGAAGGCTCGGTCGGCGCCAGCGGCGATCTGACGCCGCTGTCCTACGTCGCCGCGACCCTGTCCGGTGAGCGCGAAGTAATGTTCCGTGGCGAACGCCGCCAAGCCGCCGATGTGCACCGCGAGCTGGGCTGGACACCGCTGGTGCTGCGTCCGAAAGAAGCGCTGGCACTGATGAACGGCACGGCGGTGATGACCGGTCTCGCCTGCCTCGCCTTCGCCCGCGCCGATTACCTGCTGCAACTGGCCACGCGCATCACTGCGCTCAACGTCGTGGCGCTGCAGGGCAATCCAGAGCATTTCGACGAGCGCCTGTTCGCCGCAAAACCGCATCCCGGGCAAATGCAGGTGGCCGCGTGGCTGCGCAAGGATCTGGCGATCGATGCACCGACCGCGCCGTTGCATCGCCTGCAGGATCGTTACTCGCTGCGTTGCGCGCCGCATGTACTCGGCGTGCTGGCCGACAGCCTGACCTGGCTGCGCGGGTTCATCGAGACCGAACTGAACAGCGCCAACGACAACCCGATCATCGACGCCGAAGCCGAGCGTGTGCTGCACGGCGGGCACTTCTACGGCGGGCATATTGCGTTCGCCATGGACAGCCTGAAAAACCTCGTGGCCAACGTCGCCGACCTGCTCGATCGGCAACTCGCGCTGCTGGTCGACGAGCGCTACAACCATGGCTTGCCGAGCAACCTGTCCGGCGCCCCGGCGGATCGGGCGATGATCAATCACGGCTTCAAGGCAGTGCAGATCGGCACCAGCGCGTGGACCGCCGAAGCGCTGAAAAACACCATGCCGGCGAGCGTATTTTCTCGCTCCACCGAATGCCATAACCAGGACAAGGTGAGCATGGGCACCATCGCCGCCCGTGATGCGATCCGCGTGCTGGAGCTGACCGAACAGGTCGCCGCCGCCACGTTGCTTGCCGCCAATCAGGGCGTGTGGCTGCGCGCTCAAGCCGCAGACGCACGCCCGCTGCCGCCAGCACTGGCCGCGATGCATGAAGAACTGGCTAAAGACTTCCCGCCCGTCATCGAAGACCGTGCGCTGGAAGGCGAGCTGCGCCTGTGCCTGCAACGCATCGCCGCGCAACACTGGAGGCTGCATGCGTAGTGCCGGAGTGCTTCACGCCGATACCGAGATCCTCGTGCCGTTTTTCGACGTCGATACGATGCATGTGGTCTGGCACGGCCATTACGTCAAATACCTGGAAGTGGCCCGGTGCGCGCTGCTGGACAAGATCGGCCACAACTACACGCACATGGTCGAGTCGGGTTACGCCTGGCCGATCATCGACCTGCAACTGCGTTACGTGCGCGGCGCGGTGTTCGGCCAACGGCTGAATGTGCGCGCCAGTCTGGTCGAATGGGAAAACCGTCTGAAGATCAACTACCTGATCACCGACCTGCAAAGCGGCGAACGCCTGACCCGCGCCAGCTCGGTGCAGGTCGCCGTCGAGGTCAGCAGCCGTGAAATGCAGCTGGCTTCACCGAAAGTTTTCACCGATGCCGTGGAAAGGATGCTGCGATGAACCCTTTTTTCAAAAGCCTTGGCGCTTTGGCGCTGCTGGCCGTGTCGTCATGGGCCAACGCCTTTGACCTGCAACAACTTAGTGAGCAACTGGCGAAACCGGATGTGATCCATGGCCGGTTCACTCAGGAAAAACACCTGCGCGCCTTGCCGAAACCGCTGATCAGCAAAGGCAGTTTTGTCTTGGCGAAAGATCATGGTCTGCTGTGGTTGTTGAAAACCCCGCTGCAGCAGGACTACCGCATCACCGCCAAAGGCATCGCCCGTCGCGACAACAACGGCTGGCAATTGCTGCCAGGCAAGAGCGCCGGGGCCGAGCAGAACCGCTTGTTCCTCGCCGTGCT
Source organism: Pseudomonas khorasanensis (assembly GCF_014268505.2). Classification (GTDB taxonomy): domain Bacteria; phylum Pseudomonadota; class Gammaproteobacteria; order Pseudomonadales; family Pseudomonadaceae; genus Aquipseudomonas; species Aquipseudomonas khorasanensis. The sequence continues at coordinate 84,084 of NZ_JABWQP020000004.1, read as the reverse complement.
GCAAGGCGACAGCAGCGGCTTGCAACGGGATTTCGAGCTGGCTCTGAGCGGCACGGCACAGCAGTGGATACTGACGTTGACCCCGCGCTCGATGCTGCTCAAGCAAGTGTTCAACCGCATCAACATCGACGGCGGCGAATTGGTGCAAACCATCGAACTGATGGAAACCCAAGGCGACAGCACGCTGCTGCGCCTGCAGGACAGCACGGCCGAGCAACCGTTGAGCGATGCGGAGCAACATGACTTTGCTGAGTGAACGCAGGCTGCCCTGGCTGTTTCTGACCCTGCTGCTGGCCGTGGTGGCGCTGGCCGGCTGGCAGTGGCGCGACGGTGCGCCTCTATCGGCGAACCTGATGGAGTTGGTGCCCGGGACGAGTCCAGACGCCCTCGAACTGCGCGCCGAACAGCGCATCCAGGAGCCGCTCAACCGGGAAATGCTGGTGCTGGTCGGCCACGCCGATCGCCAGCATGCGCTGGCCATGGCGCAGCAACTGGGCGAGCAATGGCAGGCCAGCGGTCTGTTCGAAAAAGTGCAGTGGAACCTGCAAGCGGACTTGCCGGCGCTGCGCACGCAATTGCTGCAAGGGCGATTGGCGATGCTCTCGGAAGATGATCGCCAACTGCTCAGCGAGCACCCCGATGCGTTCATTCAGCAACGGGTGCAGGCCCTGTTCGACCCGTTCAACGGTTTCACGCTGGTGCCCAGCCAGGACGATTGGCTGGGCCTGACCGGACGCATCCAGAACAGCCAGCCGAAACACGGCGCGGTGCAACTGGACATCGGCAGCGGCGCTCTGGTCGCCGATGCCGACGGCAACAGCTGGGTGATGCTGCGTGCACGTACCACCGGCAACGCCTTCGACATGAACCTGCCGCTGCAAGTGGCGGATCTGCTCCAGCGCAGCCGCGAGCAGGCGGCAAAGTCCGACGTGCAATTGCTTGCCGCCAGCGGCCTGCTGTTCGCAGCCAACGGGCAACAACAAGCCACCCGCGAAATGACTTGGGTAGGCGGCGGCGCGACGGTCGGCATTCTGCTGTTGCTGCTGTTGGCGTTTCGTCGCTGGCGCGTGTTGCTGGCGTTCGTCCCGGTGCTGGTCGGCATGTTGTTTGGTGCCGTGGCGTGCGTGGCGCTATTCGGCCACATGCATGTGATGACGCTGGTGCTCGGCTCTAGCCTGATCGGCGTCGCCGTGGATTATCCGCTGCACTATCTGTCCAAGAGCTGGAGCCTCAAGCCATGGCGCAGTTGGCCGGCCCTGCGCCTGACCTTGCCGGGGCTGACACTGAGTCTGATCACCAGCGTCATCGGTTATCTGGCGCTGGCGTGGACACCGTTCCCGGCGTTGACGCAAATCGCCGTGTTCTCCGCCGCAGGCTTGCTCGGTGCCTACCTGTCTGCCGTCTGTCTGCTCCCGGCGCTGCTGAAAAATGTCGAACTGCGCCCGGCGCGATGGCCGCTGCGACTGGCGGAACGCCTGATCCGTCTGCGCGAAAAACTGATAGAACGCGTCAGCACTTCGGTGCTATTGGCCTTGCTGATCGCTTGCTGCATCGGCGGTCTGATGCAGCTGCAAAGCAAAAACGACATCCGCCAATGGGTCGGTGCGCCGCAGCATCTGACCGATGAAGCGCAGACCATCGCACGCATTACCGGTTATCAGCCGACCAGTCAGTTCTTCCTCATCCGCGCCGCCAACCAGCAGCAGTTGCTCGAGCGGCAGGCAGCGTTGAGTGAGCGTTTGCAGCAACTGGTCAACCTCGACAAGCTGCAGGGCTATCTGGCCCTCGACCAATTGGTCAGCGCGCCGAGCCAGCAACAGCAAGTGCGCGAAGCATTGAACAGGCTGCCGTCGTTCTGGCAGCCGCTGCTCGATCTCGGCGTGCCAGCGGCGGCGTTGCAAAACGAATTGCAGCAGTTGCAGACGTTGCCTGCCGAAGACATCGACGCGGCGCTGGCCGGGCCGCTCGGCGAGCCTTATCGAACGCTCTGGCTCGGACCGACCGCAGACGGCGTTGCCGCGATGACCAGCCTGCAGGGCTTGAACAATCCGTCGCTGCTGCGCGTACAGGCGCTGGACTTGCCGGGGGTGGTGCTGGTCGATCGCCTGGGCGATCTGAACAAGGTTTTCGCCGCCACGCAGATCAGCGCCGCCGAACTGAAACTCGCTTCCTGCGTGTTGATCGTGCTGGTGCTGATCCTGCCGTTCGGCCTGACCGGCGCGTTGCGCATCGTCGCCCTGCCGCTGCTGGCGGCGCTGTGCAGTCTGGCCAGCCTCGGCTGGCTCGGTCAGCCGCTGACGCTGTTCAGCCTGTTCGGCCTGCTGCTGGTGACGGCGATCAGCGTCGATTATGCGATCCTCATGCGCGAACAGGTCGGCGGCGCGGCGGTGAGTCTGCTCGGTACCTTGCTCGCAGCGGTGACGACCTGGTTGTCGTTCGGACTGCTGGCGGTTTCAAGCACGCCGGCGGTGAGTAATTTCGGCCTGTCGGTAAGCCTTGGCCTGGCGTTCAGCTTCATGCTCGCGCCGTGGGCCGGGCGGCATGAAGCCGCTGCGGAGACGCGCTCATGATGGTCGTCGCTTTCTGGTTGCTCGCCCTGATACTTTTTGCGCTGGCAACCCGTGTCGGCCGCCACTTCGGCCTGATTCCGATTGTCAGTCAGTTGCTGCTGGCGAGCTTCGGCTTGCCACTGCTGATGTACTTCTGGATCGAGCCGGGCTGGCAGCTCAGCGGCGCGGAGTTGATCGCTCCGCACTGGCTGAAAAACCTCTACAGCCTCAGCTTCGCCGTGCTGCTGGGGCATATTCTCAGCGACGTCATCGACCTGCGCCTGGATCGCCAGAGCGTGAAAATCGCTGTGCCCAGTTTTGCCGTGCCGTTCGCTTGCGGGCTGGCGGTTGCGTATTGGCTGTTGCCGTCGCAACCGTGGCTCAACGCGCTGGCGATCGGCCTGGTCTTTGCGATTACCGCGATCCCGGTGTTGTACCTGTACCTGCGCCACATCGACTATCCGCCCGCCGCCACCCGGCGTCTGGTCCAGACCGCCATTCTCATCGACCTGACCTGCTGGACGCTGTTCGGCCTCGCCCAGGGCAGCCTGCACCTGAGCAGTTTGTTGCTGCCGGTGGCCATGGCTGGCGTTCCGCTGTTGTTGCATCTGTTGCGGGTGCGCCGTCCGCTGACTTACAGCCTCGGATTCTTCGCATTGCTGGTAATGGCCGAGCATTACAAACTCAACGCGCTGATTTTCGGCATCGGCTATTTGCTGTGCATGGCCGTGCTGAAAGTACCGCTGGTGCTGCCATTGCCGGCACGCTGGATGAGCCGTCTGCAGACCTGGATCGCGATTCCGCTGATTCTCACTTTCGGCATCGTGCAGATCGACGTACACAGCGCGCTCGCCAGCCTCGACGCCAGGCAATGGGCGGCGCTGCTGTTGTTGCCGATTGCCAGTAAACTGCTCGGCAACTGGCTGGGCCTGGGCTGGGCCGGCGCCTCGTTCACAGGCGCCAGCCGCTGGCGTGAAAGCGTGCTGCTGAACATTCGCGGCCTGAGCGAAATCGTCTTTCTCAACTTGCTGCTGCAACAACAGCTCATCACCCCGGCGCTGTATTTCGCGCTGATGCTGATGGGCCTGATCGCGACGCTGCTGCCGGCCCTTATCGGTCTGCATCGCGCGCCCCTGAATCTGAATAACCCTTTGCCCCGGAGCTCACGTGCCAATCGTTGAAATGGAATCCCGTCAGGTCGTGATCATCGGTGCCGGCCCGTCCGGCGCTATCGCCGCCGCCCTGCTCAAGCGCAAGGGCCACGATGTGCTGGTGCTCGAACGCCAGCATTTCCCACGCTTTTCCATCGGCGAAAGCCTGCTCAGCCATTGCCTGGATTTCGTCGAGGAAGCCGGCATGCTCGACGCCGTCATCGCCGCCGGCTTCCAGCGCAAGACCGGTGCAGCGTTTGCCTGGGGCGAGCGCTACAGCGCCTTCGATTTCAGCGATACGTTCACGGCTGGCAAGCCGACCACCTTTCAGGTTCAGCGCGCCGATTTCGACAAACTGCTGGCCGATCAAGCGGCATTGCAGGGCGTAGAAATCCGCTATGGCGATGCGATCGTCAGCGTCGACTTCGAAGGCGCAAAACCGCAGCTAGACGTGCGCCGCGAAGATGGCAGTGAATACCGCGTCGAAGCGGATTTCGTGCTGGATGCCAGCGGTTACGGCCGAGTGCTGTCACGCTTGCTCGACCTCGAAGCGCCGTCGAATTTTCCGGTGCGCCAGGCCGTGTTCACCCACGTTGAAGATCACATCGACAACCCGGCGTTCGACCGCGAAAAAATCCTCGTCACCACCCATCCCGAACACCGCGACGTGTGGTTCTGGACCATCCCGTTCAGCAACGGTCGTTGCTCGGTGGGCGTGGTGGCGGCTGAAGAACACTTCAAGAACCGCGACAGCGATCTCGACGCCTGTCTGCGCAGCTTCATCGCCGAGACGCCGAGCCTCGCCGGCGTCCTCGATAAAGCAGTCTGGGACACGCCGGCACGCACGCTCGGTGGCTACGCGGCCAACGTCAAATCCTTGCACGGCCCGGGGTTCGCACTGCTGGGGAACGCGGCGGAATTCCTCGACCCGGTGTTTTCCTCCGGTGTGACCATTGCCATGCGTTCGGCGAGCATGGCTGCAGGCGTGCTGCATCGCCAGTTGCAGGGTGAAGCGGTCGACTGGCAAAGCGAGTTTGCCGAACCGCTGAAACGCGGCGTGGACACTTTCCGCTGCTACGTCGAGGGTTGGTACGCCGGCACGTTCCAGGACGTGATTTTTTACGAAGACAGCCAGGCGGACATTCGGCGGATGATCTGCTCGATTCTGGCCGGTTACGCCTGGGACGAAAGCAACCCGTTCGTCAGCGAAGCGCGCCGGCGCTTGAAGATGATTTCCGAACTCTGTGCACAGGACGCCTCATGAGCTACTTGAGCGACAGTTACGTCGAGGAAACGCGCTTCGGCTTCTGGTTCCTGCGCAGCCACACCTGGCAGCACCATGTGTTGCGCGTGGCGATCAATGATTTGCATGGACTGTTCAGCGATCCCCTGCCCGCCAATCCTGTATTGCTTGATGCCGGGTGCGGCCAGGGCAAATCCTTCGGCCACTTGCGCCAGACCTTCGCTCCACAGCGGCTGATCGGCGTCGATGCCGACCCGCACAGCCTCGCGCTGAGCGCCGAAGAGGCCGCGCGCCTTGGGCTGGAAGTCGAGCTGATCGGCAGCGATTGCGCGATGCTCAACGTGGCGGATGCCAGCGTCGATCTGCTGTTCTGCCACCAGACCTTCCACCACTTGGTGGAGCAGGAAAAGGCTTTGGCGGAGTTCTATCGCGTACTCAAGCCGGGCGGTTATCTGCTGTTCGCCGAGTCCACCGAGGCTTACATTGATACGTGGGTGATTCGCTGGCTGTTCCGTCATCCGATGCACGTTCAGAAGAGCGCCGCCGAGTATTTGCAGATGATTCGCGGGCAGGGTTTCGAGTTTGCCGAGCGCAACGTCTCTTACCCGTATCTGTGGTGGAGCCGGTCGAAGGATTTCGGTCTGCTGGAGCGGTTGGGGTTGAGCAAACCCAAGCCATTCGGTGAGCGCGAAGAGACGCTGGTGAATGTCGTCGCGCGCAAGCCATTGCAGGAATCTGTCTGATGTACGGCTACCGATCTGAACACCTGAAACCCTGTGGGAGCGAGCCTGCTCGCGAAAGCGGTGTATCAGTCAGCAAAGGTGGCGAATGTCAGATTGCATTCGCGAGCAGGCTCGCTCCCACAGGGTTTGCTGCATGGCTGGTGATCGTTTTGTCAGCCCTGCTGCTCAATGCCTGCGCCAGCCAGCCACCGCTGCCAGCGGCCGACCCAACACTGCCCCTGCCGCTGCAACTGCACATCGAACGCCAGCAAGCCGGGCAGCGTCAGGATTCATTGCTGGTGATCCAGCGCGAAGGCGCCGGTACGCGCTGGTCGATGATGGACCCGCTAGGCATTCCCCAGGCCCGTCAGCAATTGATCGACGGGCATTGGCAGGCCGATGGTCTGTTGCCGCCCAATCCCGAAGCCCGGGAATTGTTCGCCGCGCTGCTTTTTGCCCTGACGCCGTCCGCCGAACTGCAGCGCAACTACCCCGCCGCGCAGCAACAAGGCGCGCAGCGTTCCTTGCCGACACGCTGGGACATCCGCTACGCGCAACCGCTGAGCTTCGAAGTGGACCTGTCGCAAGGCTTGAATTATCGCGTTTCCCCGTTAGGTGAATCGACACCATGACCGCTTACCTGAATGCTCTCGGCGTGATCTGCGCCCTGGGCCGCGACAAGTCTGAAGTCGCGCGCAACCTTTTCGCCGGCGACAGCTCGGGGATGCGCCGCGAATCCGGCTGGGTGGCCGAGCGTGAATTACCGGTGGCCGCCGTGCGCGGTGAGCTGGCGTCGATTCCTGCGGATCTTGCCGATCAGAGCAGCCGCAACAATCAACTGTTGCTGGAAGCCGCGCTGCAGATCCGTGACGACATCGACCGCGCGATCCAGACCTTTGGCCGTGACCGCATCGGCGTGGTGCTTGGCACCAGCACTTCGGGCATAGATGAGGCCAGTCGTGGCCTGGCCCACTACATCCGCGAGCAGCAATTTCCCAGCGAGTACGACTACCGTCAGCAGGAGCTCGGCGCACCCGCGAATTTCCTCGCCGACTGGCTGCAACTGAGCGGTCCGGCCTACGTGATATCCACGGCCTGCACCTCCAGCGCACGCGCCTTGATGAGCGCCCAGCGGCTGCTTGATCTGGGCCTGTGCGACGCGGTGCTGTGCGGCGGCGTCGACAGTTTGTGCAAGCTGACCCTCAACGGGTTCTCCTCGCTGGAAGCGGTCTCTGATGAACGTTGCAATCCGTTTTCAGCCAATCGCAACGGCATCAACATAGGCGAAGCTGCGGTGCTGTTTGTGATGAGCAAGCAGCGTGGCGAAGGACCGGGCATTGCCCTGCTGGGTGCTGGCGCCAGCTCTGATGCGCACCATATTTCCGCGCCGGAACCGAGCGGTCGCGGCGCCCTGCAAGCGATGCACAAAGCCTTGGTTCGCGCGCACCTGCAGCCGGCCCAAATCAACTACCTGAACCTGCACGGCACCGCCACCCAGCATAACGACGCCATGGAAAGTCTGGCCGTCGCGGCGCTGTTTACAGAAGGCGTCGCCTGCTCCTCGACCAAGCCGCTGACCGGCCACACGCTTGGCGCGGCCGGCGCGCTGGAAGCGGCGTTTTGCTGGCTGAGCCTGAGCGCCGAAAACCCTCAACAAGCTTTGCCGCCGCACCTATGGGACGGCCAGGCCGATCCTGCGCTGCCGGCGCTGAAGTGGGTGACCGCGAGCGAACGTCTGTCGTCCATTGCACCGCGCTACCTGATGAGCAACTCGTTTGCCTTCGGTGGCAATAACGTCAGCCTGATTATCGGAGACGCCCCATGAACGACTGGCCGCTCGCCGAACTGCTGCCCCACGCTGGCGACATGATTCTGATCGACACGATCGACCGCTTCGACGATGAGCAGATTTTCACCCGCATCACGGTCAAACCCGACGGCCTGTTCAGCCTGCCCGACGGCAGCCTGCCCGCGTGGGTCGGCGTCGAGCTGATGGCACAGAGCGTCGCCGCGTTCGCCGGGTGCCACGCACGGCAAAAGGGCAATCCGGTGGAACTGGGCTTTCTGCTCGGCACGCGCAAGTTCGAATGCAATGTCGAGGCGTTCCCGGCAGGCAGCGAATTGACCATCCATGGTCTGCGCTCACTGGAAGACGATAACGGCATGGGCGTGTTCGAATGCCACATCAACGGCGACGGTATCCACGCCAGCGCTCGACTGAACGTGTTCCGCCCGCCGCAAGCCAACCAATATCTGCAACAGACAAAGGAGTCGAACGATGACTGAATCCGTACTGGTCACCGGCTCCAGCCGTGGTATCGGCCGCGCCATTGCCTTGCGTCTGGCTCAAGCCGGGCACGACATTGTTCTGCATTGCCGCAGCGGCATGACCGAAGCCCAGGCGGTGCAGGCTGAAATCCAGGCACTGGGGCGTAAGGCGCGCATCCTGCAATTCGACGTCGCCGACCGTGAGACCTGCAAAAGCATTCTCGAAGCCGATGTCGACACCCATGGCGCCTATTACGGCGTGGTGCTCAACGCCGGGCTGACCCGCGACGGCGCGTTTCCGGCGCTGAGCGATGACGATTGGGACGTCGTCCTGCGCACCAACCTCGACGGTTTCTATAACGTCCTGCACCCGGTGATGATGCCAATGATCCGTCGCCGCGCCGCCGGGCGCATCGTCTGCATCACCTCGGTTTCAGGGCTGATCGGCAACCGTGGCCAGGTCAATTACAGCGCGTCCAAGGCCGGCGTGATCGGTGCGGCAAAAGCGTTGGCGATCGAGCTGGGCAAGCGCAAAATCACCGTTAACTGCGTCGCGCCGGGCCTGATCGACACGGCCATGCTCGACGAAAACGTGCCGGTGCAAGAGCTGATGAAAATGATCCCCGCGCAACGCATGGGCACGCCTGAAGAGGTAGCCAGTGCGGTGAATTTCCTGATGTCGGCGGAAGCCTCGTACATCACCCGTCAGGTTCTGGCGGTCAACGGAGGCCTGTGCTGATGAAGCGCGTCGTCGTCACCGGCATGGCCGGCATCACCTCGCTGGGCAGCGACTGGCAGACCATTGCCGGCAACTTCGCGGCCAACCGCAGCGGCATTCGCCGGATGGACGAGTGGGACCGCTTCAGCGAACTCAACACACGGCTGGCCGGGCCCATCGATGACTTCGTGGTACCGGCGCACTGGACCCGCAAGCAACTGCGCAGCATGGGCCGGGTTTCGCGGCTGGCGGTCGGTGCGGCAGAACAAGCCCTGGCCGATGCCGGCCTGCTCGGCGACGAATCGATCAAGGACGGGCGCATGGGCGTCGCTTGCGGTTCCTCCACCGGCAGCACCGACGAGATCAAGGCGTTCGGCAACATGCTGCTCAACTCGGTGGCCGAGGGGCTGAACGCCAACTCCTACGTGCGGATGATGCCGCACACCACGGCCGCGAACATCAGCATCTTCTTCGGCCTTACCGGGCGCCTGATCCCGACGTCCAGCGCCTGCACCAGCGGCAGCCAGGGCATCGGCTACGCCTACGAGGCGATCAAGTTCGGCCGCTTGCCATTGATGCTCGCCGGTGGCGCCGAAGAGCTGTGCCCGACCGAAGCCATGGTCTTCGACGCGCTGTATGCCACGAGCCTGAAAAACGACGCACCGCAAACCAGCCCGCGCCCGTACGACAAGGGCCGCGATGGTCTGGTAATTGGCGAAGGTGGCGGCATGCTGGTCCTCGAAGAACTGGAACACGCCCTCGCCCGTGGCGCGCACATTCACGCCGAAATCGTCGGTTTCGGCAGCAACGCCGATGGCCAGCACACCACCCGTCCCGAACAAACGACCATGCGCCGCGCCATGGAGCTGGCACTGGAAGACGCCGGGATCAGCCCGGACGCCATCGGCTATGTGAACGGTCACGGCACGGCGACCGAACAGGGCGACATCGCCGAAACGCTCGCCACCAGCAGCCTGTTCGGTGAGCACATGCCGATCAGCTCGCAAAAGAGCTTCCTCGGCCATACGCTCGGCGCCTGTGGCGCGCTGGAGTCATGGTTCAGCATCGAAATGCTCAATCGCGATCAGTACGTGCACACGTTCAACCTCGACGAAGTCGACCCGCACTGCGGCAAGCTCGACTACCTGCGCGGCGAGTTCCGCCAGATGCACCACGACTACGTGATGAACAACAATTTCGCTTTCGGTGGCGTCAACACTTCGTTGATCTTCCGCCGCTGGCCGCAACCGAATTAATCCAGGTCAAGGAGACCTTCATGCACTTCAAGAAACTCGCTGCCGCCACTCTGTTGCTCTGCGCCTTGCCCGCGGTCAGCCAGGCCCGCGACACGGCGGTCTACCTGCCGTTCGACAAAGCCGTCGCCGAAGCCACCCGCTCCGGCAAAATCGATGGCAGCGTGAAGTTCTATCTGGCCGGCAACACCCCGGCCGGCAAGGTCACCGTCGTCAGCTCCGGCGCCGTGACCAACAAGAAAACCAACGCCTTCAACAAATCCGATGAAGTCGCCTGCGAGTGGGTCGCCCAATCGGCAATCATCAGCCTGCACCAGGCCGCCAAGAACGCCGGCGCCAACGCCGTGACCAATATCGTCAGCTTCTACAAGAGCAACGAGCGCAAGGACGCGCAGACCTACGAATGCCACGCCGGCGCGATCATGGCGGGCGTTGCGTTGAAGGGTGATCTGGCGAGGATTCAGTAACCGCCAGAAACGACAAAGGGCGCCATTCGGCGCCCTTTTACAGGCAGGTTGACTTGTCATCGCCGGTTACCTGCCTGGATCTGCGATGGCTGGTTGCCCCAGGATCCTCAGAGTCTCACAAGCCCCTTTCGGCATAGTTACCCATAATTTCAAGACGCGCTCGCTCTATGGTTTCATGCGCTTTGACAATGAACCGGTCATCCTCTCCTGCTTCGTCCATACAAGCCTCCAGATAATCTTTCAGGTCCGCATCCGTCAGCAGAAAATCGGCGGAGTCCCAACGCGTGAATTTTTCGATCATGGTTCTCTTCGGGAAGTGATGAGGAAACACAAATTAGCGACGATTAGGAATGCCGACAAGACAGCGGTTTCCTGTACCTGGGTAGGAGACTTCCTAACTTCGTATGATTCAGAAATGATCACTGACCACAGAGTGTGCTGCTACCGGGACCAGCACGTGTGCTGCTTCCGGCCTCTTCGCGAGCAGGCTCGCTCCCACAGGAGCTAGGACACAATTTCGGTGGAGACCCAGCTCAACTGTGGGAGCGAGCCTGCTCGCGAAAGCGCCAGCCGCCTTCACACCGTCAGAGGCTCAACCTTGCGCGTCAGCAGTTCGACAAACGCCTTGGCCATCGGCGATTTCTGATCTTTGCGCTGCACCAGCCATACCGCTGAAATCGCTTCGGGATCGAGCAGTGGGCGATAGACCACGCCGTCGATGCGCATGCGTTGGTAGGACGCCGGCAGCACGGACACGCCAAGGCCCGCCGCGACCAGGCCGATAATGGTCATTGCCTCGCCGGCCTCCTGTGCGAAGTGCGGGCTGAAGCCGGCGTCACGGGCCAGGCTCAACAACTGCGCATATAGGCCACTGCCATAGCTGCGCGGAAAAAACACGAACGGCTCCAGCGCCAGCGCCGACAGGAACAGACCTTCCTCGCTGTCCTGGACCAGCGGATGCTTCGAACTGAGCACAGCCACCAGCGGCTCACGCATCAACTCGACGACACTCAGCGAATCCGGCAAGCCGAGCGGGCGCATGATGCCCACCTCGATCGACTGATCGACCAAGGCATCCGCGACCATGGTGCTGCTCATCTCCCGCAGGCTCAAATGGACCGCGGGGAAACGCTGACGAAACGAGAAAATCGCCTGAGGGATGGTCGAGTTGAACGGCGCCGAAGAGGTGAAGCCAATCTTCAATTCCCCCAGTTCGCCCAGCTGCGCGCGCCGGGCGACATCCGCCGCCTTGTCGACCTGCGCCAATACCAGTCGCGCCTCCTGCAGGAACAAGCGGCCGGCCTCGCTCAACTCGACCCGACGATTGGTCCGCTCAAACAACCGCGCGCCCAGCTGTTGCTCCAGCGCCTGAATCTGCTGGCTCAGCGGTGGCTGCGAGATACCCAGCACCTGCGCGGCCCGGCCGAAATGCAGTTCTTCGGCGACGGCGATGAAGTAACGCAGATGACGCAGTTCCATAGGATTTCCATTAGGTCGCTGAAGCTATCAAACAGGTCGAACAATATATTGGATAGAAACATTAGCCAGCTATATGATTTTTTCATTGCCTGCCCGGCTGCGCTCTCCGAGGTCTGAAGTGAAAACTGCTGTCGCGCCCCTTGCCCACGAAATCCCGCCCCCTGCCGACGACGATACCCGCGCCGTGCTGCAGGAGATCTACATCGAAAAAGGCACGCCGGCGTTCATGCGCACGGTGCTGGCACTATTCTGTGGCGGCTTTGCGACGTTTGCCCTGCTCTATTGCGTGCAACCGATGATGCCGCTGCTGTCCCACGAGTACGGAATCAACGCTGCGCAGAGCAGTCTGATCCTGTCGGTGGCGACCGGCATGTTGGCCTTCGGTCTGCTGATCACCGGGCCGATTTCCGACCGCATCGGCCGTAAACCGGTGATGGTCGCCGCACTGTTTGCTGCCGCGTTGTGCACCATCGCCAGTTCTATGATGCCGAGCTGGCACGGCGTATTAATCATGCGTGCGCTGATCGGCCTGTCATTGAGCGGCCTGGCAGCGGTAGCGATGACCTATCTGAGCGAAGAAATCCATCCACAACACATCGGCCTGGCAATGGGTTTGTACATCGGCGGCAATGCGATCGGCGGGATGAGCGGGCGCTTGATCACCGGCGTGCTGATCGACTTTGTCAGCTGGCACACGGCGATGCTGGTCATCGGCGGTCTGGCGCTGATTGCGGCGGCGGTGTTCTGGAAAATCCTCCCGGAGTCGCGCAACTTCCGCCCCCGCTCACTGCACCCGCGCAGTTTGCTCGACGGCTTCACCCTGCACTTTCGCGATGCCGGTCTGCCGCTGCTGTTTCTTGAAGCCTTCGTGCTGATGGGCGCGTTCGTCACCCTCTTCAACTACATCGGCTATCGCTTGCTCGCGGCGCCGTACAACCTTGATCAGGTGTTTGTCGGCTTGCTCTCGGTGGTTTATCTGTCCGGCATCTACAGCTCGGCAAGGATCGGTTCGCTGGCGGACAAAATGGGCCGACGCAAAGTGTTGTGGGCGACCATTGCGCTGATGTTCGCAGGACTGGCCCTGACAATGTTCACGTCGCTGCTGTTGGTGATCGTCGGCATGCTGGTATTCACTTTCGGATTTTTTGCAGCGCACTCGGTGGCGAGCAGCTGGATCGGCCGGCGGGCGTTGAGGGCCAAGGGGCAAGCATCGTCGTTGTATCTGTTCAGTTATTACGCCGGGTCGAGCATTGCCGGGACGGCGGGCGGGGTGTTCTGGCATCTGGGCGGGTGGAATGGCATCGGCCTGTTTATTGGCGCGTTGTTGCTGATTGCCTTGCTGGTGGCGTTGAAGCTGGCGAAGTTGCCGCGGTTGCCCGGCGCAGCACAGGTTTAGCCACAACTGCGCCCTAGCGGTAATCGCACGCCAAGGTACACTGACGACATTCGTCTGTTTGGGTAAAGGGAAGCCAGAATGCGCCTGGACCGTCTCCACATTAAGAATTTTCGTTGCTACGAAGATGCCACTTTTGACTTCCAGCCTGGGTTCAATCTGGTGGTGGGGGTCAATGGCAGCGGTAAGACATCATTGCTCCAGGCCATTGCTGTTTCCTTCATCGAATTCGGCAACGCGGTAAAGCCGAGTCAGATCTCAATAAAAGATGAAGATATTCGCTTCGTCATTGACCGCTTTGAAAACAGAAGCCGTTTCGAACGGCAGTACCCGCTGCTGGTACAAGGGGCGGGGGTGTTTTTTGGCGCAACCGAATGGATTCTGAAACGAGACGGAGATGGCTTTCCCCCACTCGTGAATTCAGCTTTCGAGGCTGAGTTGGTCAAGCTCAGGCAGAAGATCAACCTGGCCATGCCGGTCGATTTACCGATGCTGGCGTTCTATCGCTCCAATCGTCGCTGGCAAGGCGCAGGCGTATCAGCAGAGTTTGCAGCCAAACAACGCCTGTCGCGTTTTGATGGTTATGCAAACTGGTTCGATGCAGTGGCAGATCTCAGTGATTTCGAGAGCTGGTTGATCGGCAGAACACTGGAACGAATGCAGGATCTTCTGGATGCCAATCAACATTCTGCAGATTTCAACGACGAGCTGGTTTGGGTCAACAGTGCTATAGCTTGCGCAATTCCTCATGCACAAAATCTGCGCTATGACCTCAGGTTGCAAAGCTTGCTGATCGACATCGACCAGAAAACCATTCCCTTCAATCACCTCAGTGACGGTCAGCGCGGCATGATCGCGCTATTCACCGACATCGCCCGCCGTATGTACATCCTCAACCCTCATATGGGCAAGGACGCCCTGAAGAATACATCAGGCGTGATCATCATTGATGAACTGGATATTCATCTGCATCCCGCGTGGCAACGCAGCATCGTTCCGGCATTGACGACAGCGTTCCCCAATGTCCAGTTCATCGCCGCCAGTCACTCCCCGCAAATCATCGGCAGCTTGAAGCCCGAAGAGGTGATCGTCCTGCACAACGGCGAATCCTCACACCCTCGCGTTACCTATGGTCTGGACTCCAGCAGCGTGCTCGAAGAAGTCATGGGCGTTGAACAGCGCGAACCCGAGATTGAAAACCTGCTCTCGGAGCTTTTTTCAACCTTGGAGAACAACGACCTGCAAAGGGCGAAATCGCAGCTTGAGGCCCTGAAGAAGAAGGCTCCGGATCTTCCGGAGTTTGCCGGTGCAGAGGCACTGCTCAGGCGCAAGGAGATTCTTGGTAAATGAAGCGAGTGCTCAAAGGAACTGAACCCGCCTCATTCACAGACTGGAAAAGCTCGGCAAACGATGAATGGGTTCCAACCTATCCCGTTCTGCAAAACCCGCAAAAGCGAGAGCTACACGCGGCCTTGTTAGAGGAACAAGGATCACTCTGCTGTTATTGCGGCAGAGAGATAGAAGCGGCTACCAGTCACATAGAACATTTGCGCCCTCAAGAGCACTTTGAAGCCCTTGCGCTGGACTACGAAAATCTTTTCGCGTCTTGTCTGCGTGAAACCAGGCCCGGCAATCCACTGCATTGTGGACACCGCAAAGGCAACTGGTTTGAAGAAGCGTTGCACATATCTCCAATGGATGAGCAATGCGAACTGCGCTTCCGATATCTGCAAAATGGCGGAATCCAGCCCGCAGACTCTGAAGACCTGCCAGCCGCCAAAATGATTGAAGTTCTGGCGCTGGATATTGCCTACCTGAACAACCGGCGCCGAGACACGATCCGTCGACTGTTTGATGATGAATTCATCGCGAGCGCCAGCAATGAAGACCTTGAACGCCTCGTCAATGTGATTCGAGCGGCCAAAGCCTCCGATCAAAAGCCTTTCGACCACATCATCGCGCGCTACGCCGAGCAATTGCTCGGTCGTTAAGGTTTGTTCAAACAAAAACGCCCGGCACTTGGCCGGGCGTTTTTTATTGTGCGCTGATCACTCGTGATACTGCGCCGACAGCTCATGCACCGCGCGCAGGAAAGCGCCCGCATGCTCCGGATCAACTTCCGGCGTGATGCCGTGGCCAAGGTTGAACACGTGGCCGCTGCCCTTGCCGTAACTGGCCAGAATGCGCCCGACTTCCGTGCGGATCGCTTCCGGTTTGGCGTAGAGCACGGTCGGGTCCATGTTGCCTTGCAGCGCCACCTTATCGCCGACGCGGGCGCGGGCGTTGCCGATGTCGCACGTCCAGTCCAGGCCCAGGGCGTCAGCGCCAGCCTCGGCGATGCTTTCCAGCCACAGGCCGCCATTCTTGGTGAAGAGGATCACCGGCACTTTGCGACCGTCATGCTCGCGGATCAGGCCGCTGACGATTTTTTTCATGTAGGCCAGGGAGAATTCCTGATACGCCGCCGCCGACAGGTTGCCGCCCCAGGTATCGAAGATCTGCACCGCTTGCGCACCGGCCATGATCTGGCCGTTGAGGTACGAGGTCACCGACTGCGCAAGCTTGTCCAGCAACAAGTGCATGGCTTGCGGGTTGTCGTAAAGCATCGCTTTGGTCTTGCGGAAATCTTTCGACGAGCCGCCTTCGACCATGTAGGTCGCCAGCGTCCACGGGCTGCCGGAGAAGCCGATCAGCGGTACACGACCGTTGAGTTCGCGACGGATGGTGCTGACCGCGTCCATGACATAACCGAGGTCTTTATGCGGATCCGGGATCGGCAGCGCTTCGATATCGGCCAGGGTGCTGACGACTTTTTTGAAGCGCGGACCTTCACCGGTCTCGAAGTACAGGCCCTGGCCCATGGCATCGGGAATGGTGAGGATGTCGGAAAACAGGATCGCCGCGTCCAGTTGCGGATAGCGGTCAAGCGGCTGCAGGGTGACTTCGCAGGCGAATTCCGGGTTCATGCACAGGCTCATGAAGTCGCCGGCGTGGGCGCGGCTGGCGCGGTACTCCGGCAGGTAGCGACCGGCCTGGCGCATCATCCACACCGGGGTGACGTCAACGGGTTGCTTGAGCAGGGCGCGAAGGAAACGGTCGTTCTTCAGGGCAGTCATGTCGGCATCCGGAAAAAAAGTGCGGGCATTTTCTCAGAGCGCGACGCAAAAGGCACGGATGTGGGTCAGCCTTTTGTCTATCGGGTCAATTTATTGCGCTGGAACACGATTTTCCGCAACACCCTAAAACAACTGTGGGAGCGAGCCTGCTCGCGAAGAGGCCGGCACATCCAACATTGAAGTTGGCTGACAGACCGCTTTCGCGAGCAGGCTCGCTCCCACAGGGTTAGTGCGTTTGGCTCAGGCGCCGGGGTTAGACGCCCAGGTAATCCAGGATCCCTTCGGCGGCATTGCGGCCTTCGAAGATCGCCGTCACCACCAGATCGGACCCGCGCACCATGTCGCCACCGGCGAAGATTTTCGGGTTGCTGGTCTGGTGCTTGTACTGACCTTGCTCGGGCGCGACAACGCGACCCTGGCTGTCGGTCTGGATCTCGAACTGCTCGAACCACGGCGCCGGGCTCGGGCGGAAACCGAACGCAATGACCACGGCGTCGGCCGGGATGATCTCTTCCGAACCCGGGATCGGCTCGGGGCTGCGACGGCCACGGGCGTCCGGTTCGCCGAGACGGGTCTCGACCACTTTCACGCCTTCGACCTTGTCTTCACCAACGATGGCGATCGGTTGACGGTTGTAGAGGAATTTCACGCCCTCTTCCTTGGCGTTCTTCACCTCTTTGCGCGAGCCGGGCATGTTCGCTTCGTCACGACGATAGGCACAGGTCACCGACTTGGCGCCCTGACGAATCGAGGTGCGGTTGCAGTCCATCGCCGTATCGCCGCCGCCAAGTACAACAACCTTTTTGCCTTTCATGTCGACGAAATCTTCCGGCGACTTTTCAAAGCCCAGGTTGCGATTGACGTTGGCGATCAGGAAATCGAGCGCGTCGTAAACGCCCGGCAAGTCCTCACCGGCAAAACCGCCCTTCATGTAGGTGTAGGTGCCCATGCCCATGAACACGGCATCGTATTCGGCGAGCAATTGCTCCATGGTCACGTCTTTGCCGACTTCGGTGTTGAGGCGGAACTCGATGCCCATGCCAGTGAAGACTTCGCGTCGATTGCTCAGCACGGTCTTTTCAAGCTTGAACTCGGGGATGCCGAAGGTCAGCAAGCCACCGATTTCCGGGTTCTTGTCGAACACCACCGGGGTCACGCCGCCGCGCACCAGTACGTCCGCGCAGCCAAGACCCGCCGGGCCCGCGCCGATAATCGCGACGCGCTTGCCGGTCGGCTTGACCTTGGACATGTCCGGGCGCCAGCCCATGGCGAATGCGGTGTCGGTGATGTATTTCTCGACCGAACCGATGGTCACCGCACCAAAACCGTCATTGAGGGTGCAAGCACCTTCACACAGGCGATCCTGCGGGCACACCCGGCCGCAGACTTCCGGCAGGGTGTTGGTCTGGTGCGACAGCTCGGCGGCCTGAAGGATGTTGCCCTCGGCCACCAGCTTCAGCCAGTTGGGAATGAAGTTGTGCACCGGGCACTTCCATTCGCAATACGGGTTGCCGCAACCCAGGCAGCGGTGGGCCTGATCGGCCGACTGCTGGGGTTTGAACGGTTCGTAGATTTCCACGAACTCTTTCTTGCGTTGACGCAACAGTTTCTTCTTCGGATCCTTGCGCCCGACATCGATGAACTGGAAGTCGTTATTCAGACGTTCAGCCATTGTTAAAACCTCATCAAACTCTTCAGGCGCATATCACTGCGGGTTGGCACGAGTGCTGGATAGCAGGGTTTTCAAGCTGGCAGCCTTGGGCTTGACCAACCAGAAACGCCGCAAGTAATCATCGAGGTTTTCAGCGAGTTCACGACCCCACTCGCTGTCGGTTTCCGCGACGTACTCGTTCAGCACGTTCTGCAAATGGCTGCGATAGGCTTCCATCGCCTCGCCGCTGATCCGCTGGATTTCCACGAGTTCATGGTTGACCCGGTCAACAAAGGTGTTGTCCTGATCGAGCACGTAGGCGAAACCACCGGTCATGCCTGAGCCGAAGTTGTAACCGGTCTTGCCCAGGACGCAGACGAAACCACCGGTCATGTACTCACAGCAATGATCGCCAGTGCCTTCCACAACCGTGTGGGCACCGGAGTTACGCACAGCGAAACGCTCGCCCGCGGTACCGGCGGCGAACAGCTTGCCGCCCGTGGCGCCGTACAGACAGGTGTTGCCGATGATTGCGCTTTCCTGAGTCTTGTAGACGCTGCCTTTCGGCGGAACGATGACCAGTTTGCCGCCGGTCATGCCCTTGCCGACGTAGTCGTTGGCGTCACCTTCCAGGTACAGGTTCAGGCCGCCAGCGTTCCACACACCGAAGCTTTGCCCGGCCGTGCCTTTGAAGCGGAAAGTGATCGGCGCCTTGGCCATGCCCTGGTTGCCATGCTTGCGCGCGATTTCGCCGGAGATCCGTGCGCCGATCGAACGATCGCAGTTGCAGATATCCAGTTCGAACTCGGCGCCGCTGAGGTCGTTGATCGCCGCGGTTGCCAGCTCGACCATCTTCTCGGCCAGCAGGCCTTTGTCGAACGGCGGGTTGCGCTCAACGCCGCAGAACTGTGGCTTGTCTGCCGGAATATGATCGCTGCCCAGCAGCGGTGTCAGGTCCAGGTGGTTTTGCTTGGCGGTCTGGCCTTCGAGGATTTCCAGCAGATCGGTGCGGCCGATCAGCTCTTCGAGGGAGCGCACGCCAAGTTTGGCCAGCCACTCACGGGTTTCCTCGGCGACATAGGTGAAGAAATTCACCACCATGTCGACGGTACCGATGTAGTGGTCCTTGCGCAGCTTCTCGTTCTGAGTCGCAACGCCGGTGGCGCAGTTGTTCAGGTGGCAAATGCGCAGGTATTTGCAGCCCAGCGCGATCATTGGCGCGGTGCCGAAGCCGAAGCTCTCGGCGCCGAGAATCGCCGCCTTGATCACGTCGAGACCGGTTTTCAGGCCACCGTCGGTCTGCACCCGGACCTTGCCGCGCAGGTCGTTGCCGCGCAGGGTCTGGTGAGTTTCAGCCAGGCCCAGTTCCCACGGCGCACCGGCGTACTTGATCGAGGTCAGCGGCGAAGCACCGGTGCCCCCGTCGTAGCCGGAGATGGTGATCAGGTCCGCATAAGCCTTGGCCACACCGGCGGCAATGGTGCCGACGCCCGCTTCCGCTACCAGCTTCACCGAAACCAGTGCCTGCGGGTTGACCTGTTTGAGGTCGAAAATCAGCTGCGACAAGTCTTCGATCGAATAGATGTCGTGGTGCGGCGGTGGCGAAATCAGGGTCACGCCCGGCACTGCATAACGCAGCTTGGCGATCAGCCCGTTCACTTTACCGCCCGGCAGTTGCCCGCCCTCGCCCGGCTTGGCGCCTTGCGCGACCTTGATCTGCAGCACTTCGGCGTTGACCAGGTATTCCGGGGTTACGCCGAAACGGCCTGTGGCGACTTGTTTGATCTTCGAGCTTTTGATGGTGCCGTAACGTGCTGGATCCTCACCACCTTCACCCGAGTTGGAACGCGCACCGAGGCGGTTCATGGCTTCGGCCAAGGCTTCGTGAGCTTCCGGCGACAGTGCGCCCAGCGAGATGCCAGCGGAGTCAAAGCGCTTGAGCACCGATTCCAGCGGCTCGATTTCGCTGATGTCCAGCGGCGTGTCGAGGGTCTTGACCTTGAGCAGGTCGCGAATCATCGACACCGGACGGTTGTCCACCAGCGAAGTGTATTCCTTGAACTTGGCATAGTCGCCCTGCTGCACGGCGGCTTGCAGGGTATTGACCACGTCCGGGTTGTACGCGTGGTATTCGCCACCGTGGACGAACTTCAGCAGACCGCCCTGCTGGATCGGCTTGCGCGGACTCCAGGCTTCGACGGCCAGGGCTTTCTGCTCGGCTTCAATGTCGACGAAACGCGCGCCCTTGATGCGGCTAGGCACGCCACGGAAGCTCAGCTCGCAGACCTCTTCGGACAGACCGATGGCTTCAAACAGCTGCGCACCACGGTACGAGGCGATGGTCGAAATGCCCATCTTCGACAGGATCTTGAGCAGGCCCTTGGTGATGCCTTTTCGGTAGTTCTTGAACACCTCATAGAGGTCGCCCAGCACTTCACCGGTACGGATCAGGTCGCCGAGCACTTCGTAGGCCAGGAACGGATACACCGCCGAGGCGCCGAAGCCGATCAGCACGGCAAAGTGGTGCGGATCGCGCGCGGTTGCGGTTTCAACAAGAATGTTGGAATCGCAACGCAGGCCTTTCTCGGTCAGGCGGTGGTGCACGGCACCGGTCGCCAGCGAGGCGTGGATGGGCAGTTTGCCCGGGGCGATATGGCGGTCGCTCAGCACGATCTGGGTACGACCGGCGCGCACGGCTTCTTCCGCCTGATCGGCGACATTGCGGATCGCCGCTTCGAGGCCGAGGCTTTCGTCGTAGTTGAGGTCGATGATCGCCCGTTCAAAACCCGGACGGTCGAGGTTCATCAGCGAACGCCACTTGGCTGGCGAAATCACTGGCGAGCTGAGGATCACACGCGAGGCGTGCTCCGGCGACTCCTGGAAGATGTTGCGCTCGGCACCGAGGCAGATTTCCAGCGACATCACGATCGCTTCGCGCAGCGGATCGATTGGCGGGTTGGTGACCTGCGCGAACTGCTGACGGAAATAGTCGTACGGCGTGCGCACGCGCTGGGACAGCACGGCCATCGGCGTGTCGTCGCCCATGGAGCCGACGGCTTCGTAGCCTTGCTCGCCGAGCGGACGCAGGACCTGATCGCGTTCTTCGAACGTGACCTGATACATCTTCATGTACTGCTTGAGCTGATCGACGTCGTAGAAAGCCGAACCGTGGTCATTGTCTTCCATGGTCGCCTGAATGCGCAGGGCATTCTTGCGCAGCCATTGCTTGTACGGATGACGGGACTTGAGACGGTTGTCGATCGCATCGGTGTCGAGGATCTGTCCGGTTTCGGTGTCCACGGCAAGGATCTGGCCCGGGCCGACACGGCCCTTGGCGATCACGTCTTCTGGCTGGTAGTTCCAGACGCCGATTTCCGACGCAACGGTGATGAAACCGTTGGTGGTGGTAACCCAGCGCGCCGGACGCAGACCGTTACGGTCGAGCAGGCACACCGCGTAGCGACCGTCGGTCATGACCACGCCGGCCGGGCCGTCCCACGGTTCCATGTGCATCGAGTTGTACTCGTAGAACGCACGCAGATCCGGGTCCATGGTTTCGACGTTCTGCCACGCAGGCGGAATGATCATCCGCACGCCACGGAAGAGGTCGATGCCGCCGGTAACCATCAGCTCAAGCATGTTGTCCATGCTCGATGAGTCGGAACCGACACGGTTGACCAGCGGGCCGAGCTCTTCCAGATCCATCAGATCATTGGTGAACTTGGTCCGGCGGGCCTGCGCCCAGTTGCGGTTACCGGTGATGGTGTTGATCTCGCCGTTGTGGGCGAGGAAGCGGAACGGCTGTGCCAGCGGCCACTTCGGCAGAGTGTTGGTGGAGAAGCGCTGGTGAAACACGCAGATCGCGGTTTGCAGGCGCTCGTCGCTCAGGTCTGGATAAAACGCCGCCAGGTCGGCCGGCATCATCAGGCCTTTATAGATGATGGTCTTGTGCGAAAAGCTGCAGATGTAGTGGTCGGTGTCGGCGGCATTGGATACCGACGAACGGCGACGGGCGCTGAACAGCTTCACGGCCATGTCCTGATCGCTCAGGCCTTCACCGCCGATGTAGACCTGCTCGATCTGCGGCAGGCGCTCAAGGGCCAGGCGGCCGAGGACGCTGGTGTCGATCGGCACCTTGCGCCAACCGATCAGTTGCAGGCCTTCGGCAAGGATCTCGCGGTTCATGTTCTCGCGAGCGGCTTCGGCCTTGGCCGGATCCTGATTGAAGAAGACCATGCCCACGGCATATTGCCTGGGCATTTCGGCGCCGAAGCTTTCCAGGGCAATGGCTCGCAGAAAGGCGTCGGGTTTTTGAATCAGCAGACCGCAACCGTCACCGGTCTTGCCGTCGGCATTAATCCCACCGCGGTGGGTCATGCAGGTCAGGGCCTCGATGGCCGTTTGCAAAAGGGTATGACTGGGCTCGCCCTGCATATGAGCTATCAGGCCGAAACCACAGTTATCCTTGAATTCATCTGGTTGGTACAGACCTGCTTTCATAGACACTTTCTCACCAGGCTGCCTCTATTGGAGGCAAATTTCTTTTCAATTCAACCACTTGCATTCCGCGCCGAACGTACGCCGGCTTGGCGGGGCAAAAGGGTGGTCATTGTACACAGCGACACAGAGGCTCACAAATTTGACGACGAACTGTCGCAAATTCATGTCGCAATTGTGAAAGGTTTAAAGCGATATGCTGTGCTAGTCAAAACTTTTTTAAATTCTGACCGCAACGACTCAAAGACTACTGTGACGCAGACACCACAAGGCACGCGGCCTTTTCAGGCGGCGCGCACTTGGGGAAATTTTGAGGTGCCGGGAGAGGCGACCTGGGTAAGGTCGCCGAATCTTCAGCGAGTTGTTGCCAGTTCCTGTTGGACGCTGGCGACAGTGCGAGGCCAAGGTTTACCAGCCTGAACCTTCGCTGGCAAGGCCTTGATGGCAGAAACAGCCGCATCACGATTGGCAAAGTTGCCATAGGTGATCACGTAGAGCGGCTTGCCGTTGAGGACTTTCTTGAAATAACGGTACTCGCCGCCCTGCTCCTTGACGAAGCTCTGCGCGGCAGTTTCCGAGCTGGTGCCGAGGATCTGCACGACATAATTGCTGGTCGGCTGACCGGCGTACCAGCTGCCGCCGGCCGCTTTGGCAACGGTGACTGGCTTGGCAGCGGTGGCCGGTTTGGCCGCAGCGGCTGGCGCCGGTTTCGCGGCGGGCGCTGGCGTTGCCGGAGCAGGCTTGGCCGTGGCGATTTGCGTCGGTGCCGGGGTTGGCGCCGGCTTGGCGGCAGGGACCGGAACCGGTGTTGGCGCAGGGCCTGCTGGAACGCCAGCAGGCGGCGCGGAGGTGGTCACGGTTGGCGGCGTATCGCTGGAGCCTTCCAGCGGCACACCGTCATCGCCTTCGGTAATGCCACCGGCGGCTTCGGCCAGCGGGCCACGCATAACCGGTTGTGAGTTGCCGACCAGCGGCAGCGGCATCGGCTGGGTGTTGCCGGCGAACTCAACGGACGGGTTGGCGCCATTCGCTGCGCCCTGGCCCAATGGCAATTGTGCCTGTTCAGTGGCCGGAGCACCGGTGGTCGGTGCCTTGCTGCGACCCGGCATCAGCCAGGCGGCGGCAACCGCGACCACAACGACGGCGGAAATCGCCAATACGTGTTTCTTCGGCATGTTGAACCCCATACTTGGACGCTTGACCGCGGAGCGGCTGGCAATCATGACTTCGATCAGAGCATCGCGAGCGACCTGGTTGATGTTGCCCGGCCAGCCCTCGGAGCTTTCGTGAATATCAGAGATCTGATCCGCAGTGAAAAGTTCGACACCCCGGCCCGCACCTTCCAGCCGCTGGTCGAGATATTCGCGGGTCTCTTCTTCGGTGTACGGCTGCAATTCGATGACGTGGAAACGCTCTTCTTCGAGGTGCAAGGCCTCGAGCTGAGCGATCAGCGATGACTCGCCGAACAGGAACACGTGAGGGCGCCCTTCCGGAGTGCCCGCGCCCAGCGCCATCAGCGCCTCAAGCGCCGACTCGTCGAGCTGCTCGGCGTCGTCCACCAGCAGATAGACTTCCTGCCCGGTCAGGGCAAGCTGCACCACTTGCTCCAGAATCGCACCGAGTTCGGCCTGAGCGACGTCCAGCGCCTGCGCCACCTGGCGCAATACGCCGGCAGCATCACCGGCGCCACGGGCGGAAACCACCACGCTCTGCACCGACTGCTTGTTCGTGCTGGCGACCAGCGCCTGACGCAGCAAGGTCTTGCCGCTGCCCTGCGGGCCGGTCACCACCAGCAGCAGCTGGCTGTAACGCGCCAGGTGATGCAGTTGACCCAGCACCGGCTTGCGCTGGGCCGGAAAGAATTTGAAGCCCGGCACCCGTGGCGCGAAGGGGTCGTGACTTAACTGAAAATGGCCGAGAAACGCCTCGTCGGCATGCAAACTAGTCATCGGAATCGTTTTAACCTTTAAGCTGAGCCAGGGCGCGGTAATCCGCTCCCAGCGTGGCCTGTAGAACCTCTTTCGGATAATCGTCGGTCACTACCGCTTCGCCCATCCGGCGCAGCAGCACCAGGCGCAGACGACCGTCGATCACTTTTTTATCAATTGCCATGTGTTGAAGAAAATCGGCTTCGGTCATCTCTGCAGGCGGGATCACCGGCAGGCCGGCACGCTGGAACAGACGAATACCGCGATCACGCTCCTGCTCGCTGATCCAGCCGAGACGAGCGGACATCTCCAGCGCCATCACGGTACCTGCCGCGACCGCCTCACCATGCAACCAGACACCATAGCCCATGTGGGTCTCGATGGCGTGGCCGAAGGTGTGGCCGAGATTGAGCGTGGCGCGCACACCGGTTTCCTTTTCGTCAGCGCCGACCACGGCAGCCTTGGCCGCGCAGGAACGTTCGATCGCATAAGTCAGGGCTTTCTGATCCAGCGCACGCAGGGCGTCGACGTTTTCTTCGAGCCAGGTCAGGAACGGCTCGTCACAGATCAGACCGTACTTGATGACTTCCGCCAGACCTGCCGACAGCTCACGCTCAGGCAGGGTTTTCAGCGAAGCGGTATCAATCAGCACAACGTTCGGCTGATAGAACGCGCCGACCATGTTCTTGCCGAGCGGGTGGTTGATGCCGGTCTTGCCGCCCACCGACGAATCGACTTGGGACAGCAGCGTGGTAGGGATCTGAATGAAATCGACACCGCGCTGATAGCAGGCGGCAGCAAAACCGGCCATGTCGCCGATCACACCGCCACCCAAAGCAATGACGGTGGTGCGGCGGTCGTGACGGGCAGTCAGCAGACCGTCGAAAATCAGCTGCAGGGTTTCCCAGTTCTTGAAGGCTTCGCCATCGGGCAATACCACCGAGATCACCGAGAACTGCCCCAGGCTGCGGGTCAGACGTTCAAGATAGAGCGGCGCAACAGTCTCGTTGGAGATGATTGCCACCTGCCGCCCGTGGATATGCGGCGCCAGCAACTCGGGCTGATCCAACAGACCTTCGCCAATATGAATCGGGTAGCTGCGCTCGCCTAGATCGACCTTGAGTGTCTGCATGTGTCCCCACAGTGAAGATGGAAGCAGGCATCCTGCCCTGGAATTATTTGTGTTCTGCGGCTTCAGCGGATATGACGCCGCTGGCGCGCCATCCGCCACACCCTCGGCAGGCAGTAACGGGACGCCGAGGATAGCGCATTTCGGGCGATGCTTTAACGGGGTGGCAACTGCGCGAGGCGGTCTAGAATGTCGAGCACCACCATGCGTGGGGGCCGCTCGTCGGTTTCCACCACCAGATCGGCAATTTCCCGGTACAGCGGATCCCGAATCGTCAACAGGTCACGCAGGGTTTTTGCCGGATCGGCCGTGCGCAGCAGCGGTCGATTGCGATCGCGGGAGGTGCGCCCGACCTGCTGTTCGACGGAGGCATGCAGATACACCACACGCCCGCCTTCATGCAGCGCCTTGCGATTGGCATCACGCATCACCGCGCCGCCACCGGTCGCCAGCACCACGCCATCGAACGCGCACAGCTCGGCGATCATCGCCTGCTCACGGTCGCGAAAGCCGGGCTCGCCTTCCTTGTCGAAAATCCATGGGATATTGGCACCCGTGCGCAGCTCAATTTCCTTGTCGGAATCTTTGAACGGCAGGCGCAGCTCTTTGGCCAGCAATCGGCCGATGGTGCTTTTGCCAGCACCCATCGGTCCTACAAGTATCAAATTTCGCACAGAATCAACGACTCACAGCAATCGCCTGGTTATTCATGATACGCGGAGTGAGAAATACCAGCAGCTCGGATTTTTTCTCCGAAACCACATCACGCCGGAAAAGGCGGCCAAGATACGGCACATCGCCAAGAAATGGCACCTTATCTACAACCTTGCTCTGAGTATTTGAAAAAACACCGCCGATTACGATGGTCTCGCCGTCATTCACCAGCACCTTGGCGTTGACCTCGTTCTTCTTGATCGGCGGCACATCCTGCACCTTGTTCAGATAGTCCGGTTCATCCTTGGTGACCTTGACCTCCATGATGATGCGGTTGTCGGGTGTGATTTGCGGCGTGACTTCAAGCGACAGCGAGGCCTCTTTGAACGATACCGACGTAGCGCCGCTGGAACTGGCTTCCTGATACGGAATCTCGGTGCCTTTGAGGATCTTTGCGGTTTCCTTGTCCGAGGTGACGACTTTCGGTTGCGAGACAATCTCGCCGTTGCCGGTCTTCTCCATGGCCGTCAATTCCAGATCAAGCAACACGTTGTCGGTGATGAAGGCGATGCCGATCCCCGACGTATTGTTGACCGTACCCATGTCGACGAACGGCGAGTTGGTGCTGGTGCTGCCCGGCGTCCCGATGGTCGTCGATGAACCGTTGACCCCTGAGGCGTTCCAGTTCCCTTTGTTCTGCACCGAGCCGCCCCAACGCACCCCCAGGCTCTTGTCGTAATCGACGTTGGCTTCGACGATGCGCGCCTCGATCATTACCTGACGCACCGGAATATCCAGTTGCGCGACGATCCGCCGTAATTCGTCGAGGCGATCCTGGGTCTGGTAGGCAATGATGTTGTTGGTCCGTTCATCGACGGTGATAGAGCCGCGTTCATCGATTTTCGCTTCGGCGCTGGTGACGGACTGGAACAACTTGGCGATGTCGGCTGCCTTGGCGTAATTCACTTGCAGCAGCTCGCGACGCAACGGCGCCAGCTCGGCGATCTGCTTCTGCGACTCCAGTTCCTGACGCTCACGAGCGGCGATTTCATCGGCCGGCGCGACCAGCAGCACGTTGCCGATCTTGCGTTTATCCAAGCCTTTGGTTTTGAGCACCAGGTCCAGCGCCTGATCCCACGGCACGTTTTGCAGGCGCAAGGTGATGCCGCCCTGCACCGTGTCACTGGCCACCAGGTTGAGATTGGTGAAATCCGCGATCAGCTGCAGCACCGAGCGTACGTCGATGTCCTGAAAATTCAGTGAGAGCTTGTCGCCAACGTAAGCCTGGCGGTCGGCATTACGCTTTTGCAGGTCGTCAACGCTCATCGGGCGGATGCTGACGGTGAGCTTGTTGTCGGTCTGGAACGTTGAATAGTCGAAAGTGCCACTGGGCTCGACGCTGATCACCGTGCGATCGCCGATGACCGCAGCGTTGACGAATTGCACCGGCGTGGCGAAATCCTTGACATCGAGGCGCACGCGCAGTTTTTCCGGCAGCTGCGTGCGAGCAAAGCCTAGGATGATTTTGCCGTCATGCTCCTGGATGTCCGGGGCGATGGTCGGATCGGACAGGTCGATGACCACGTTGCCCTCGCCCTCAGTGCCGCGCTGAAAATCGACGCCGCGAATCGACCGGTTTCGCGGCACGAAGGATTTGGCAGGCGCCGCAGTGGCAGTGGCGCCGCGCGGTGCAGCAGCGGCCGGGCGAGGCGCCGCTGCGGAGGCGCCCTGACCGACCACCACAAACAGATTATTCCCCTCGATCCGGGTGCTGTAAGGCGCCAGCTGCGTCAGGCTGACAATCAGCCGCGTACGATCCTTGGCTTCGGCCACCGTGGCCGTGCGGGCATTGCCGCTGCCCAGATCAAGATTTCTGTTGGCCAACTGACTCGTAACACCGGGCAAATCCAGCGCAATGCGCGCTGGAGATTCAGTGGTGTAACCCTTGGGTGACGGCGGCGGACCGTCGAATGACAGCTTCAGTTCGACGCGGTCACCAGGCAGCGCCGCGACATCCAGCGCTTTCAGATTGGCCGCAAATACCATCGGTGACACCAGCGCTATCCATAGCGAAAAACCGAGGGTGGAGAAAATCCTGTTCATTATTCGACTTCCACTATGAGTGCTCTTTCAAAGGAATGGTGCGCGGCCGCTCCAGCCAGGCGCCGGCGCCGTCGGGCACGATCTCCACGACATCGACCTGGGTGGCGCTGATGGCGACGATGCGGCCGTCGTTGCGGCCCAGATAATCGCCGACCTTCAGACGATGGACCCCGCCCGCGCCGCGTAACAGCGCAAAGGAGCCCGAGGCGTTCGCGATCGTGCCGACCATTTCAAACTGCTCGATATTGAAGCCTTCGAGGTATTGCTTGACGCGGCCGGGGTCGGGTTTGACGTTGCGCGAGCCGTGCTTCTGCCCAGCCAGATCGACCCGCGCCTGGCGCGAAAACGGACTGCGCAGGTTGGCGGCGCTGTAGGTGAACGTGGGGTAAGACCGGAATGTCGGCGTTGGTTCAATCTTGCCCGGTGGGCGCAGTCGCACTTCATTAAGGTAGGCGTCCAGGTCGCTGAAGTCGTCGCCCCCACCGCAGCCGCTCAACGCCAGCAAAACGGGAAGTACGACATAACGAAGCAGGGTCATTTTTCCAGCCCCTTGTCGTTATAGCGATACGTCTTGGCGAGGATGCTCATGCGCAGCTTCGGCCCCTCTTCGGGATTGGCGGGCGCCAGCTCGAAGTCGTGCAGGGTGACAATGCGTGGTAGTCCGGCGACGCCGCTGACGAAGGTGGCGAGGTCGTGATAGGCACCGGTCACAGTGATCTGGATCGGCAGTTCGATGTAGAACGGCTGGGTCACTTCCGGCAGCAGCTTGATCTCTTCAAACTCCAGGCCGCTGCCCAGGCCGGTACGGGTAATGTCTTCGAGCAAGCCCGGCACTTCAGTGTCGCTGGGCAACTGCCGCAGCAAAACGCCAAAGGTGTTTTCCATCTCCTTCATCTGCTGGGTGTAGAGCTCGAGGTTGGCGGAAAGGCGCGCCTTGCTGGCGAACTGCTCCTTGAGCGTGGTTTCTTCTTCACGCGTAAGGTCGAGCTGATTCTCCATGTCACTGAGGAAAAAGTTATAGCCCAGCGCCAATACCAGCACCATCACCAGCGCACCGCAAAGCGTTTTCACCGCAGGCGGCCAGGAACCGATATTGCTGGTGTCCAGGTCGTTGAAATCGATATTGCGCAGGCTGGCCAGCCACTCGGACGCTTTCATTGCTCGTCCTCCGTGACTTTGGGCTGGGTCTGACGAACGGTCAGTTGAAAGACATTGGCCTGTTCGACCTGATCAGCGCTGGTCGCCTTGACTTCATTCAGGCTCGGCGCGTCGAACCAGTCGGACGCATCAAGGTTACGCATCAACTCGGAGACCCGGTTGTTGGACTCCGCCGCGCCAGTGATGGAGAGGGTCTTGCCGGCCATTTTGACGTCGGTGAAATAGACGCCGTCCGGCAACGTACGCGCCAGCTGATCGAAAATCCGCCCGCTGATCTGCCGGTTGCCCTGCAGGTCCTGGATGATGCGCATGCGCTCGACCAGTTGCTGGCGGCGCGCCTTGAGTTCGCTGATCTGCCTGATGCGCTCGTCGACCACGGCGATCTGTTTGCCGATGTAATCGTTGCGCGCCATTTGTCGCTCAATGGCAGCGCTGATGATCTGCTCGGCAATGAGCACCGCGCCGATCGAACCGGCCAGTACGCCGATCAATACCAGCAGAAAGCGTTTGCGCCGCTCTTCACGGCGCTCTTCGCGCCACGGTAAAAGGTTGATCCGCGCCATCAGTTGAAACTCCTGAGCGCGAGCCCGCAGGCAATCATCAGCGCCGGCGCGTCACTGGCCAGGGCACCGGCGTTGACCTTGCTCCCGAGGGCCATGTCGGCAAACGGGTTGGCCACCTGGGTCGGGGTGTTCAGGCGCTGCTCGATCAGGCGATCCAGCCCCGGCACCGAGGCTGTACCTCCGGCAAGCAGAATGTGATCGACCGCGTTGTACTGGCCAGAGGCGAAGAAAAACTGCAGAGAGCGTGAAACCTGCTGCACCAGCGCCTCGCGAAACGGCTGCAGGACTTCGCTGACGTAATCATCGGGAAGGCCGCCCTGCTTTTTCGCCAGCCCCGCCTGCTCGACCGTCAGGCCGTAGCGACGCTGGATCTCTTCGGTGAGCTGGCGCCCGCCGAACAACTGCTCGCGGGTATAGATGATCTTGCCGTTGTGCAGGACGCTAAGGGTGGTCATGGTGGCGCCAATGTCGACCACTGCCACGGTCAAGCGCTCCTGAGAAGCCGCCAGCTGCGTCGCCAGCAGGCCGAACGAGCGCTCCAGTGCGTAGGCTTCAACGTCCACCACCCGGGCCGTCAGCCCGGCGAGCGCAAGCGCCGCTTCACGGACTTCGACATTTTCCTTGCGACAGGCTGCGAGCAGCACGTTGACCCGTTCCGGGTTGCGCGGCGATACGCCCTGGACTTCGAAGTCGATGGCAACCTCATCCAGCGGATAGGGAATGTACTGGTCGGCCTCGATCTTCAGCTGGTTTTCCAGTTCGTCATCGGAAAGCCCGGCGTCCATTTCGATGACCTTGGTGATCACCGCGGAGCCGGCCACCGCCACCGCCACGCTCCGGGTTCCGGTACGGGCCTTGACCAGCAGCCGACTAAGCGCCTGACCGACACCTTCCAGCTCGGCGATGTTTTTCTCGACCACGGCATTGGCCGGCAACGGCTCGACCGCATAGGCCTCGACCCGGTAGCGTTCGCCCTGACGGCTCAGTTCCAGCAGCTTCACCGACGTGGAGCTGATGTCGATCCCCAGTAACGTATTGGTCTTTTTATTGAAGAGTCCCAGCACTACCAATTCCCTATGACTTTCCGTGAGTTACGGACTCTGTAATACGCATTGCGTTCCTTCACCCCCGTCTTGACAGAAGCGCCAATGACGCCCCCGACGGAAAAGTGCTTATAATGCCCAGCGTTTTTTTCCGCTTTTTATTGCCAGCGCGGATGGCTCTGTGTGTCGCCGGAGCCCCGTGCCAAATTCATTCTTTGCCCTGGGTGTCCAAAAGCCTTGATTCGTCTGCTGAAATTTTTCGGTTGGTCCATCGTCGCCGTTTTCTGCGGACTGTTGTTAGGTCTCAGCGGCGCGTTTCTTTACCTTAGTCCGGGTTTGCCGTCTGTGGAGGCGCTGAGAAGCATTCAGTTGCAGATTCCTCTGCGCGTGTACAGCAGCGACGACAAGTTGATCGCAGAGTTTGGCGAAATGCGCCGCACGCCGATCCGTTTCGCCGACATTCCCCCCAATTTCATTAATGCGTTACTAAGTGCTGAAGACGACAATTTTGCCAACCACTATGGCGTCGATCCGAGCAGCCTGATGCGCGCCGCGACCCAACTGGTCAAAAGCGGTCACATTCAGTCCGGCGGCAGCACCATCACCATGCAGGTGGCGAAGAATTTCTTCCTCACCAGTGAGCGCAGCTTCTCGCGCAAAACCACCGAAATTCTTCTCGCCCTGCAGATCGAACGACAGCTGACCAAGGACGAAATCCTTGAGCTGTACGTCAACAAGATCTATCTGGGCAACCGCGCCTATGGCATTGAGGCGGCGGCGCAGGTGTATTACGGCAAGTCGATCCGCGACGTCACGCTGGCACAGATGGCGATGATCGCCGGTCTGCCTAAAGCCCCGTCGCGCTTCAACCCGCTGGCCAATCCAGCGCGCAGCAAGGAACGTCGTGACTGGATCCTCGGGCGCATGTACAAGCTCGGCAAGATCACCGAAGCCGACTACACCGCTGCGGTCAACGAGCCGCTGAACGCCAGCTATCACGTGCCGACCCCGGAAGTGAACGCACCGTACATCGCCGAAATGGCCCGGGCCGAAATGGTCGGCCGTTATGGCAGCGACGCCTATACCGAAGGTTTCCGCGTCACCACCACGGTGCCGAGCAACCTCCAGGAAATGGCCAACACCGCGCTGCACGAAGGCTTGATGACCTACGATCAGCGTCACGGCTACCGTGGCCCGGAATCGCGTCTGCCGGGCAAGACCCGCGAAGCCTGGGCCAGCGAACTGACCAAGCAGCGCACGATCAGCAGCCTGGAACCCGCCATCGTCACCCAGGTCGACAAGACCGGCCTGCAAGTGCTGACGCGCACCGGCGAGGAACATGTCGCCTGGGAAACCATGAAGTGGGCGCGGCCGTTCCTCAACACCAACAGCATGGGCGCCAACCCGCGCCAGCCGTCGGATGTTGCGCAGGTTGGCGATCTGGTTCGCGTGCAGCGCCAGAAAGACAATTCGCTCAAATTCAGCCAGATCCCACAGGCCCAGGGCGCACTGGTGTCGCTGGACCCGCAGAACGGTGCGATCCGCTCGCTGGTCGGTGGTTTCGCCTTTGAACAAAGCAATTACAACCGCGCCATGCAGGCCAAGCGTCAGCCGGGCTCGAGCTTCAAGCCGTTCGTCTACAGCGCTGCGCTGGACAACGGCTACACCGCGGCCACCCTGGTCAACGATGCGCCGATCGTGTTTGTCGACGAGTACCTGGACAAGGTCTGGCGGCCAAAGAACGACACCAACACCTTCCTCGGCCCGATCCGCCTGCGCGAAGCGCTCTACAAGTCGCGCAACCTCGTCTCGATCCGCCTGCTGCAGGCGATGGGCGTGGGCAAGACCATCGACTACATCACCCGTTTCGGCTTCAACAAGCAGGATCTGCCGCCGAACCTGTCGCTGGCGCTGGGTACGGCGACGCTGACGCCCATGGAGATCGCCACCGGCTGGAGCACCTTCGCCAACGGCGGCTACAAGATCACGCCGTATATCATCGACAAGATCGAAAGCCGCAACGGCGACACGCTGTTCGTCGCCAACCCGCCGACCGTGCCGCAGGGTGGCACGGCGACAGACGGCATCGCAGCACCAACGCCGGAGTCGTTCACCGTCGGTCAGACCCCGATTGCCGGTGAAACTCCAAGCAACGCTGCCGCACCGCAGGCACCGGCCGTGGCCGAGCGCATTGTCGATGGCCGCACCACGTACATCCTCAACAGCATGCTGCAGGATGTGATCAAGCTCGGCACCGGTCGACGTGCGCTCGCGCTGGGTCGCAGCGATATCGCCGGCAAAACGGGTACCACCAACGAATCGAAAGACGCGTGGTTCTCCGGTTACAACGCCGATTACGTGACCACGGTCTGGACCGGTTTCGATCAACCCGAAAGCTTGGGTCGCCGCGAGTTCGGCGGCACCGTGGCGCTGCCGATCTGGATGAACTACATGGCCGCTGCGCTCAAGGACAAGCCGCCGCACGTCCAGCCTGAACCGGAAGGCCTGCTGAGTCTGCGGGTGGATCCGGTGAGCGGCCGCGCTGCAACGCCGAGCACGCCGGGCGCTTACTTCGAGCTGTTCAAGGCCGAGGACACACCGCCATCGGTCAACGAGCTGGGCAACGGTGCAGTACCAGGCAGCCCACTGCCGGCAGACGAGCAGGCGCCGATCGATCTGTTCTGATCCTGAAGCATTGAAAAGCCCCGCCTTCGTGAGAAGCGCGGGGTTTTTTTATGCCTTGAAGCAAAATCAAAAGATCGCAGCCTTCGGCAGCTTCTACGAGATCGCTGCCGATCCCGCGATAAATAGTAGGCGCTGCCGAAGGCTGCGATCTTTTGATCCGAACAAACAAAAAGCCCCGGCTCTCACGAACCGGGGCTTTTGCTTGAAGCGTTACAACGACTTAGCCGTTGAACACGTCATCCACGCTTTTCAGCGGGTAGTTCTTCGGATACGGCAGGGTTGCCACACCAGTCTCGATAGCAGCCTTGGCCACAGCGTCGGAGATCAGGGTGATCAGGCGCTTGTCCATTGGCTTCGGAATGATGTACTCACGGCCGAATTCCAGCGGGGCACCGCCGTAGGCATCGCACACGTCCTGAGGAACCGGCAGCTTGGCCAGTTCACGCAGGGCGTTGGCGGCAGCTACTTTCATCTCTTCGTTGATGCGCTTGGCGCGAACGTCCAGGGCACCACGGAAGATGAACGGGAAGCCCAGTACGTTGTTGACCTGGTTCGGGTAGTCCGAACGGCCGGTGGCCATGATCACGTCGCTGCGGGTGGCGTGCGCCAGTTCCGGGGAGATTTCCGGGTCCGGGTTCGAGCAGGCGAACACGATCGGGTTGGCAGCCATTGACAGCAGGCCTTCAGCGCTCAGCAGGTTCGGGCCGGACAGACCAACGAACACGTCAGCGCCCTGCAAGGCGTCAGCCAGGGTGCGCTTGTCGGTAGCGTGGGCGAACACGGCTTTGTACTGGTTCAGGTCGTCACGGCCAGAGTGGATCACGCCGGTACGGTCAACCATGAAGATGTTTTCAATGCGCGCGCCCATGCTCACCAGCAGTTTCATGCAGGAGATGGCGGCAGCGCCGGCGCCGAGGCAGACGATCTTGGCTTCCGGCAGGGTTTTGCCGGCGATTTCCAGAGCGTTGATCATGCCCGCAGCGGTCACGATCGCGGTGCCGTGCTGGTCATCGTGGAACACCGGAATGTCGCACTGCTCGATCAGAGCACGCTCGATCTCAAAGCACTCTGGCGCCTTGATGTCTTCCAGGTTGATGCCACCGAAGGTGATGGAGATACGCTTTACGGTGTCGATGAAGGCTTGCGGGCTTTCGGAGTCGACTTCGATGTCAAAAACGTCGATGCCGGCAAAGCGCTTGAACAGCACGCCTTTACCTTCCATCACTGGCTTGGAAGCCAGCGGGCCGAGGTTGCCCAGGCCCAGAATCGCGGTGCCATCGGAAATGACTGCAACCAGGTTGCCCTTGCCGGTGTATTTGTAGGCCAGTTCAGGATCGCGAGCGATCTCGCGCACTGGTTCAGCTACGCCGGGGCTGTAGGCCAGCGACAGGTCGCGGGCGGTAGCAGTGGCCTTGGTGAGCTCGACACTCAGCTTCCCTGGACGAGGATTGGCATGATATTCGAGAGCGGCAGTTTTCAGATCAGACATTTTGGCATTCCGCTTTTTACTGTTGGACAGACTGGTCAGCGAGGATACGCGCCTCGCAAAGTCCCCACAAGACTGGGCAGTCACCGCTGTCAAGCGCCCTGCCCTACGACTTTGGGCCAAGAGCCACGGCGTGCAAGGGCTGGACTGTTCACAATCAGCTTGAAAAATGTCTACAATTTTTGTTCAGCGAGCGCTTTGCAGCATCGAAGGATCGGTGAGTGGCAACATCCAGCGTGGCTGGTCCGGTTGCAAGCCGCCACGCCGCGAGCGATCAACAACCCAGCCCCGCGCCTCGACTTGCTGGCCTTTCAGCGCCTGCAAGCGAGAGACGTCGAATTGGCCGACCTGATTGGGTGCAACACGCAATACAAGCGCGTTCTGTAACTCGATCCAGATTCCGCCACGATTGCGCTGAACCTTGCTCACACGACCGCTGACCACGGTGAAGCCGGAACGCTGGATATGCTCCGCATTGAGCACTGGCGATTGCCGCCAGATGCCCCGCCCGGCCTGCCGCGCACTGCGCTCGGCCGCTTGCTGACAGGCTACAAGGTCGACATTTGGCGCCACCGCGACATGGAACCCGAAGCCATCGGCGAGCATTTGCGCCTCGAGATTAGCGCCACTGACACCATAGAGGTGCGCAAGCGTGCGCCCGTAATGGTCTTTCGCCTGCTTGCCGGGACGCAAACCGACCCGTCCGTCGCTCTCGGCCACCAACGCTTCAAGGCGTTTGCGCGCCGCGACCGCGAAGGGTTCATCGCTGCGCCCCTGCTTACCGAGTTCAGGCGTATTGAGGCCGATCATGCGCACGCTGCGGCCATCACTCAGGCGCACCGTGTCGCCATCAACCACGCGCTGCACTGCCACCGTCGTCAGCCCCGAAGGCGCGGGACAAAAAGCCTGGGCAGTGGACAGCCAAATCGCGGACACAAAAAAGGCGCCCCCAAGGGACGCCTTTTTCAGCAACGAGGAAAAGCCCACCGGGCTTCCCAACCTTACTCTGCTGCTGGAGCAGGTTTCTTGCCGAAAGCACCGAAACGGTCGGCGAAGCGCTGAACGCGGCCGCCAGTGTCCAGAGTCTTTTGCTTGCCGGTGTAGAACGGGTGGCATTCGTTGCAAACGTCGATCGACAGGGCTTTGCCGAAGGTCGAACGGGTTTCGAACTTGTTGCCACAGCTGCAGGTAACAGCGATTTCTGGGTAATTCGGGTGGATATCAGCTTTCATGGTGTCTTCCTCAGCTAGCGTGCCGCCACCCAACACGATTGTTGAATACCGCACGTAATTAGGCCGCGGATTCTACCAGACCTTTTCAATCACGCAAGCTGTCACCGAGACCGACCGTCTGCTAGGCTCCCGGCCCAATACGCGATCCTTGTGGGAGCGAGCCTGCTCGCGAAAGCATTCCGTCAGCCAGCATTTCAGTCGCCTGACACAGCGCTTTCGCGAGCAGGCTCGCCCCCACAGGTTATGTACCCAGCCCTATTAATACTCTGTTGATCGAGATCCCCCCGCGTGCCCGACGCCATTCTGCGCCTTGCCCTGCCTTCGCCTTTGCGCCGCCTGTTCGATTACCGGGCGCCGGCCGGGGTGCGGCGCGAGCAATTGCAACCAGGCATGCGCCTGCGGGTGCCGTTTGGCCGACGGGAGATGATCGGTATTCTGGTGGAGATCGCCGACACCAGCGAAGTGCCGGTGGAAAAACTCAAACCGGCGCTGGCGTTGCTCGACGCCACGCCGCCGTTGCCACCGGCACTGTTCAAGCTGTGCCTGTGGACGTCACAGTATTATCAGCACAGCCTCGGCGATACCTTGAGCTGGGCGCTGCCGGTGCTGTTGCGCCAGGGTGAACCGGCCGAGGCGCGGCAGGAGCGGTTCTGGTCAGCCGCGCCCGGTGCCAGCCTTGACGACCCGCGTATCGCTCGCGCGCCCCGCCAGCGCGAAGCATTGGCGACATTGGCCCAGCACCCCCACGGCGTCGCACATCAGTTGCTGAGCAAACTGATGCTGAGCAAGGACAGCCTCGATCTGCTGCTGGCCAAAGGTCTGGTGCAGGTGGACATCCGCCGTCATGCACCGGGCCTGCGTCACGAGCACTGGCTGGCGCAACCCGAACTCCCCCTCAATACCGAACAGCGCGCAGCCTATGAGGCGATTCGCGCCGGGTTCGACAGTTATCACGCCTTTCTACTGGCGGGTGTCACCGGCAGCGGCAAGACCGAAGTCTACCTGCAGCTGATTCGCGAAACCCTCGAAGCCGGCAAGCAGGCATTGGTGCTGATCCCGGAGATCAACCTCGGCCCGCAGACGCTGGCGCGCTTCGAACAGCGCTTCAATGCACGCATCGCCCTGGTGCATTCGGCGGTCAATGATCGCGAGCGCCTGGAGGCCTGGCTTGCCGCTCGTGATGGCGAGGCCGACATCATTATCGGCACCCGTTCGGCGCTGTTCACTCCGATGAAAAACCCTGGGTTGATCATCATCGACGAAGAGCACGACGGCTCTTATAAACAGCAGGAAGGTCTGCGCTATCACGCCCGCGACCTGGCGCTGGTGCGCGCGCGGCAGGAAAACATCCCGATCGTGCTCGGTTCCGCCACGCCATCGCTGGAAAGCCTGCACAACGCCTACACCGGCCGCTACGGACTGTTGCGCCTGAACGAGCGCGCCGGCGGCGCCAAGCAACCGCGCTTCCTGCGTCTGGATGTGAAGAGTCGTCCGCTGGACAGCGGTATTTCCGGGCCGATGCAGCAAGCCATCGGCCAGACCCTCGCCAACGGCCAGCAGGTGCTGGTGTTCCTCAACCGGCGCGGATTTGCCCCAACCCTGCTGTGCCACGATTGCGGCTGGATGTCGGAGTGTTCGCGTTGCGATGCGCGCATGACCGTGCACCAGCGCTACGGCGAATTGCGCTGCCACCATTGCGGCAACGTCGAACGAACCCCGCGCCAGTGCCCGAAGTGCAGCAAAGTCGATCTGCGCCCGGTTGGCGCTGGCACCGAGCGCGCCGAGGAGCGACTGGCGATTCTGTTCCCCGATTACCCGGTACTGCGCGTCGACCGCGACAGCACCTCGCGCAAGGACGCGATGAATCAACTGTTTGCCACGATCCAGAAAGGCCAGCCGTGCATTCTGGTCGGCACGCAGATGTTGGCCAAAGGGCACCACTTTCCACGGGTGACGCTGGTGTCGATTCTGGATGCCGACGGCGGGCTGTTTTCCGGCGACTTCCGCGCCAGCGAGCGCATGGCGCAATTGATCGTCCAGGTCGCCGGACGAGCCGGCCGTGCGGAAGAGCCCGGCAAAGTGATCATCCAGACCCATCTGGCCGACCATCCTTTGTTGGTGCAACTGACAGAGCAGGGTTACTTCGCCTTTGCCGAACAGGCCTTGAGCGAGCGCCGTGCCGCAGGGCTGCCGCCGTTTGCGCACCTGGCGCTGTTGCGCGCCGAAGCGCATAAATCGGGGCAGGCGGAAGGGTTTCTTGATGAGGCGTGCAGCGAGGCCGAACGCTTGCTGGCCGAGCAGCATCTGAGCGGGATTGAATTGCTCGGGCCGGTGCCAGCGCCGATGGAGCGGCGAGCCGGGCGCTATCGCGCGCAACTTTTGCTGCAGGCGACGGCGCGGGCGCCACTGCACAAGCTGATGGCCAACTGGCTGCTGGCGCTGGAGCAGATGCCGAGCGGGCGGGCGGTGCGCTGGTCGCTGGATGTTGATCCTGTGGATTTGTATTGAGCTGAAGATTGCCTTCGCGAGCAGGCTCGCTCCCACTGTGTGTCACGCACAGAACCCTGTGGGAGCGAGCCTGCTCGCGAAAGCGGACTTTTTGTCACCACATATCCACATCCTGCCTGCTAAGGTTGGCAAGCCCGTCTTCGCAACGGATAATGCCCAGTTTTTCCACCCGCGCACCGATGCGCCCGCCGCGCTTGCGGTCGAAAGAGAAGACCATGAAAGACACCATTCGCCAGCTGATCCAGCAAGCCCTCGCCCAACTCGTCAACGAAGGTGTGTTGCCTGAAGGCCTGTCGCCGGCGATTCAGGTGGAGAACGCCCGGGACAAGACCCACGGCGACTTCGCCAGCAACATCGCCATGATGCTGGCCAAGCCTGCCGGCATGAAGCCGCGCGACCTGGCGGAAAAAATCATCGCTGCGCTGCCCGCTGACGAGAACGTCACCAAGGCCGAAATCGCCGGCCCGGGGTTCATCAATTTTTTCCAGAATACTCAGGCGCTGGCCTCGCGCCTCGACGCCGCCCTGGCCGACGCCCACGTTGGCGTGCGTAAGGCTGGCCCGGCGCAGCGCACCGTGGTCGACCTGTCCGCACCCAACCTGGCCAAAGAGATGCACGTGGGCCACCTGCGTTCGACCATCATTGGCGACGGTGTGGCACGGGTACTGGAATTTCTCGGCGACGAAGTGATCCGTCAGAACCATGTGGGCGACTGGGGCACCCAGTTCGGCATGTTGATGGCGTATCTGCAGGAAAACCCGATCACCAGCGACGAGCTCTCGGACCTGGAAAACTTCTACCGCGCCGCCAAGAAGCGCTTCGACGAATCCGAAGAATTCGCCGACCGCGCCCGGGGTCTGGTGGTAAAGCTGCAGGCTGGCGATGCCGAGTGCCTGGCGCTGTGGACCCGATTCAAGGACATCTCGCTGTCGCACTGCCAGAAGATCTACGAGTTGCTCAACGTCAAACTGACCATGGCCGACGTGATGGGCGAAAGCGCCTACAACGACGACCTGATCAACGTGGTCAACGACCTGAAGGCAGCTGGCATGCTGGTCGAGAGCAACGGCGCGCAATGTGTGTTCCTCGATGAGTTCAAGAACGCCGACGGCGACCCGCTGCCGGTGATCATCGTCAAGGCTGACGGCGGTTATCTGTACGCCACCACTGACCTGGCGGCCGTGCGCTATCGCAGCGGCAAACTGCAAGCTGATCGCGCGCTGTATTTCGTCGATCAGCGTCAGGCCCTGCACTTCCAGCAAGTGTTCGCGGTGGCGCGCAAGGCCGGTTTCGTCACGCATCCAATGCAAATGGAGCACATGGGTTTCGGCACCATGAACGGCGCCGATGGGCGTCCGTTCAAGACCCGTGACGGCGGCACCGTGAAGCTGATCGATCTGCTCACCGAAGCGCAGGAACGCGCCTACAGCCTGGTGAAAGAAAAGAATCCGACGCTGGCCGAAGACGAATTGCGCAACATCGCCAGAGTCGTTGGCATCGGCGCGGTGAAATACGCCGACCTGTCCAAGCATCGCACCAGCGACTACAGCTTCAACTTCGACCTGATGCTCAACTTCGAAGGCAACACCGCGCCGTATCTGCTGTACGCCTACACTCGTGTGGCCGGTGTGTTCCGCAAACTCGGCAAGGATTTCAGCGAAGTCGACGGCCAGATCGTCCTCGAAGCGGCGCACGAGCAAGAGCTGGCGGCGAAACTGGCGCAATTGGGCGAAGTGCTCAACAGCGTCGCCGACAAGGGCACGCCTCACATCCTCTGCACCTACCTGTACGACGTCGCTGGCCTGTTCTCCAGTTTTTACGAGAACTGCCCGATCCTCGCTGCCGATACCCCGGCGCAAATGCAGAGCCGTCTGCGTCTGGCCGCGCTGACCGGGCGCACCCTCAAGCAAGGCCTGGAGCTGTTGGGTCTGGAAACTCTGGAGCGCATGTAAGTTGGCCGCCAAGAAAAAACCTGCACCCAAACGTGGCGCCAGCCGCTACCAGGCACCTGCTAAACAACCGATTCCGGGCTGGCTGTGGATGGCCATCGGCCTGACAGTCGGCGCCTTCATCGTATTCCTGATGAAACTGGAGCCGGGCAAGGGCAGCGACACGGTCAAGCGCGAAAAAGTCGAGCAACAGCAGAAAGCGTCGAAGATCGCCGAGGCCAACAAGACCCCGCCGAGCCCGACGCAACCGGTCAAGCCGAAGTACGACTTCTACACGCTGCTGCCGGAATCGGAAGTGATCGTGCCGCCTGACGCAGTGCCGGAGAAGACGCTGCCGACGCCACAGGTACCGGCCATCCCGACCACGCCGGTCACACCGGCGGAAGCGGCGAAGATCGACACCGCGCGCGCTCAGGCGGCGCTGGCCGGCATTACGCCGCCCCCAGCGCCACCGGTGAGCAAAGCGGCGCCAGTGACCAAATTCTTCCTTCAGGCGGGTTCGTTCCGCAAAGAGGCGGACGCCGACAAGGTCCGTGCGCAGATCATTCTGCTCGGTCAGGCGGTGTCGGTTGAGTCCGGCACGGTCAAGGACGAAACCTGGTACCGCGTGCTGGTCGGTCCGTTCAGCAACCGCGAACAACTGACTACAGCGCAGAAACAACTGGCTGGCAGCGGCTTTAGCAACCTGTTGTTACAACAACGCCAGAGCCGCTGATCCCGCGATGATCGTTCCCACGCTCTGCGTGGGAATGCCTCTACGGACGCGCGACGTCCCAGCGACGAAGGGAACGCGGAGCGTCCCGGGCTGCATTCCCACGTGGAGCGTGGGAACGATCAAATCAAAAGATCGCAGCCTTCGGCAGCTCCTACAGTTGATCACCGCTCGTCCCCTCTCCCGCGCCATGGTTGAAATCCTCCCCAGCACCCCCATATGAATGGGCATAAGGCATTTTCGCCCCGCTGCGTGGAGACTCTTCCCTTGACCACCATCGTTTCAGTCCGCCGCCACGGCAAAGTCGTCATGGGCGGCGACGGCCAGGTTTCTCTTGGCAATACCGTGATGAAAGGCAACGCCAAAAAGGTTCGTCGCCTGTACCACGGCCAGGTCATCGCCGGTTTCGCCGGTGCCACCGCCGACGCCTTCACCCTCTTCGAACGCTTCGAAGGCCAGCTCGAAAAACATCAAGGCCACCTGGTCCGCGCCGCTGTCGAACTCGCCAAAGAATGGCGCACCGACCGTTCCCTGAGCCGCCTCGAAGCCATGCTCGCGGTCGCCAACAAGGATGCGTCCCTGATCATTACCGGTAACGGTGATGTGGTCGAACCCGAAGACGGCCTGATCGCCATGGGTTCCGGCGGCGCCTACGCGCAAGCTGCGGCCAGCGCACTGCTGAAAAAGACCGACCTGTCGGCCCGCGAAATCGTCGAAACCGCCCTTGGCATCGCCGGCGACATCTGTGTATTCACCAACCACACCCAGACCATTGAGGAGCAGGACCTCGCTGAATAAGCCTGTTGCGGCCACTGTGCCACGGCTTGTTTCTGCTTGAGGACCGCCAATTATTATGTCAATGACTCCCCGCGAAATCGTCCACGAACTCAACCGCCACATCATCGGCCAGGACGATGCCAAGCGCGCCGTCGCGATTGCCCTGCGCAACCGCTGGCGCCGCATGCAACTGCCCGAAGAACTGCGCGTTGAAGTGACGCCGAAGAACATCCTGATGATCGGCCCGACTGGTGTCGGTAAAACCGAAATCGCCCGTCGCCTGGCGAAACTGGCCAACGCGCCGTTCATCAAGGTCGAAGCGACCAAATTCACCGAGGTCGGCTACGTTGGCCGTGACGTCGAGTCGATCATCCGGGATCTGGCCGACGCCGCTATCAAGATGCTCCGCGAGCAGGAAATGACCCGCGTGCGCCACCGCGCCGAAGACGCTGCCGAGGATCGCATCCTCGACGCGCTGCTGCCGCCGGCACGCATGGGCTTCAGCAATGAAGAAGCGCCGAGCTCCGATTCCAACACCCGTCAGCTGTTCCGCAAGCGCCTGCGCGAAGGTCAGCTGGACGACAAGGAAATCGAGATCGAAGTCGCCGAAGTATCCGGCATCGAGATCGCCACGCCGCCAGGCATGGAAGAAATGACCAACCAGCTCCAGTCCCTGTTCGCCAACATGGGCAAGGGCAAGAAGAAGTCGCGCAAGCTCAAGGTCAAGGAAGCGTTCAAGCTGGTACGCGACGAAGAAGCCGGGCGCCTGGTCAACGAAGAAGAGTTGAAGGCCAAGGCACTGGAAGCGGTCGAGCAGCACGGCATCGTGTTCATCGACGAAATCGACAAAGTCGCCAAGCGTGGCAATGTCGGCGGCGCCGATGTGTCCCGTGAAGGTGTGCAGCGTGACCTGCTGCCGCTGATCGAAGGCTGCACCGTCAACACCAAGCTGGGTATGGTCAAGACCGACCACATTCTATTCATCGCCTCCGGTGCGTTCCACCTGAGCAAGCCGAGCGATCTGGTGCCGGAGCTGCAAGGCCGTTTGCCGATCCGCGTCGAACTCAAGGCGCTGAGCCCGCAAGACTTCGAACGCATCCTCAGCGAACCGCACGCCTCGCTCACCGAGCAATACTGCGCCCTGTTGAAAACCGAAGGCCTGAACATCCAGTTCCAGCCAGAGGGCATCAAGCGCATCGCCGAGATTGCCTGGCAGGTCAACGAAAAGACCGAGAATATCGGCGCCCGTCGCCTGCACACCCTGCTTGAGCGCTTGCTCGAAGAGGTGTCGTTCAGTGCCGGCGATCTGGCCAGCGCCCATGATGACAAGGCGATCCTGATCGACGCCGAATACGTCAACAGCCATCTGGGCGAATTGGCGCAGAACGAAGATCTGTCCCGTTATATCCTGTAAGCCATACTTACAGCGGTAGCGGACCCTGTGGGAGCGAGCCTGCTCGCGAAGAGGCCGTGTCAGTTGACATTAGTGTTTTCTGACACAGCGCTTTCGCGAGCAGGCTCGCTCTCACATTTGATCTAGGGTCGCCCACACATCGGACGCCAGCCCATGAATCGAATCCCCACCGACATCAAACTGCACAAAGCCTCGAAAACCCTGACGCTCACCTACGCGTCCGGCGAGGAATTCACCCTGCCCGCGGAATTTCTGCGCGTGCACTCCCCCTCCGCCGAGGTCCAGGGCCACGGCAAAC
This sequence comes from Pseudomonas khorasanensis, assembly GCF_014268505.2. Classification (GTDB taxonomy): domain Bacteria; phylum Pseudomonadota; class Gammaproteobacteria; order Pseudomonadales; family Pseudomonadaceae; genus Aquipseudomonas; species Aquipseudomonas khorasanensis. The sequence continues at coordinate 39,938 of NZ_JABWQP020000004.1, read as the reverse complement.
CGATCCTGCAATTCGGCAAGCTCAATGTCGGCCTGACCAAGCTGGAACCGGCCGGACATTACGCACTGAAACTGACCTTCGATGACGGCCACGACAGCGGCCTGTTCACCTGGGACTATCTCTACGAGCTGGGCAAACGCCAGACTGAACTGTGGGACGATTATCTGGCCGAGCTGCGTGCCGCCGGGAAAAGCCGTGACCCGAACGAGTCCTTCGTCAAGCTGATGCTCTAGGCCGCGCGTCTCGCTCTTTAGAAGGCATTTTCTAACTTCATCTGTTTGAATGCTCCGCGTGTGCGGCCCAGGATCGGCTGCTTGCGAAAAAAATTAAACTCGGGTAACCAATGGAGCTGGCAAGTTCTCTGCAGTGCTCTATGACTGTAAGGCAGCCATGCAGAATCAACGGTCACCCGAGCAGTAGTACCTGGCGTTGGCTGTGGAACTGCACAGCAGAAACCGGGTACTCGTCTCAGGACAATGGAGCGTCGTAGATGAGTAACAAGAATAACGATGACCTGAAGTACCAAGCCTCGGAGAACACCCTGGGGCTTAACCCCGTCGTCGGGCTGCGCGGAAAGGATCTGCTGGCCTCTGCTCGTATGGTGCTCAAACAGGCCATCAGACAACCGATTCATAGCGTCAAGCATGTGACCCATTTCGGCCTTGAGCTGAAGAACGTGCTGCTTGGCAAATCCGCCCTGCAGCCGGCCGGCGATGACCGTCGTTTTGCCGATCCGGCATGGAGCCAGAACCCGCTCTACAAACGTTATCTGCAAACCTACCTGGCATGGCGCAAGGAGCTCCATTCCTGGATCGACGACAGCAGCCTGTCACCCAAAGACATTGCCCGCGGGCACTTCGTCATCAATCTCATGACCGAAGCCATGGCGCCGACCAACACGGCAGCCAACCCGGCAGCAGTAAAACGCTTCTTCGAAACCGGTGGCAAAAGCCTGCTCGACGGGCTCTCCCATCTGGCGAAAGATCTGGTGCACAACGGCGGCATGCCAAGCCAGGTCAACATGGGCGCGTTCGAGGTCGGCAAGAGCCTGGGCGTGACCGAAGGCGCGGTGGTGTTTCGCAATGATGTGCTGGAACTGATCCAGTACAAGCCGATCACCGAGCAAATCCACGAGCGCCCATTGCTGGTGGTGCCGCCGCAGATCAACAAGTTTTACGTATTCGACTTGAGCCCGGACAAGAGCCTGGCGCGCTTTTGCCTGCGCAATAACGTGCCGACCTTCATTGTCAGTTGGCGCAACCCGACCAAGGCCCAGCGCGAATGGGGCCTGTCTACTTACATCGAGGCGCTGAAAGAAGCCGTCAATGTCGTCACCGCGATCACTGGCAGCAAGGACGTCAACATGCTCGGCGCCTGCTCCGGCGGGATCACCTGCACGGCGCTGCTCGGCCACTACGCGGCGATTGGCGAACACAAGGTCAACTCCCTCACGCTGCTGGTCAGCGTGCTCGACACCACGCTCGACAGCGACGTTGCCCTGTTCGTCGACGAACAGACCCTGGAGACCGCCAAGCGTCACTCGTACCAGGCCGGAGTGCTTGAGGGCAAAGACATGGCCAAGGTCTTCGCCTGGATGCGCCCCAACGACCTGATCTGGAATTACTGGGTCAACAATTACCTGCTGGGCAACGAGCCACCGGTTTTCGACATTCTGTTCTGGAACAACGACACCACTCGCCTGCCGGCCGCGTTCCACGGCGACCTGATCGAGATGTTCAAAAACAATCCACTGATCCGCCCCAATGCACTCGAAGTGTGCGGCACGCCGATCGACCTGAAACAGGTTACCGCTGACATTTTCTCGCTGGCCGGCACCAACGACCATATCACCCCATGGAAGTCCTGCTACAAGTCGGCGCAGCTGTTCGGCGGCAAAGTTGAATTTGTGCTGTCGAGCAGCGGCCATATCCAGAGCATCCTCAACCCGCCGGGCAACCCGAAGTCGCGCTACATGACCGGTGAAGAAATGGCCGCGACGGCCGATGACTGGCAAGAGAACTCCACCAAACACACCGACTCCTGGTGGCTGCACTGGCAGGCATGGCTGGCCCAACGTTCGGGCAACCTGAAAAAAGCCCCGACGAAACTGGGCAACAAGGCGTATCCGGCGGGCGAAGGCGCACCGGGGACATACGTCCATGAGCGGTAACTGACCCACCGAAATCCCACTGTAGGAGCTGCCGAAGGCTGCGATCTCTTGATGTTGTCGTTGAAGATCAAAAGATCGCAGCCTCGTTTCACTCGTCAGCTCCTACAGCGGAGCGGTGGACTTGAAATCTACAGGGCCTCACCCATGCCGCAACCGTTCATTTTCCGCACCGTCGACCTGGATGGCCAGACCCTCCGCACAGCGGTTCGTCCCGGCAAGCCGCACTTGACGCCCTTGCTGATTTTCAACGGCATCGGCGCCAACCTGGAGCTGGTATTTCCATTCGTCGCGGCGTTGGACCCGGACCTGGAAGTGATCGCCTTCGACGTGCCCGGTGTCGGCGGTTCTTCCACGCCGAACCGGCCGTATCGCTTTCCCGGTCTGGCCAAATTGACGGCGCGGATGCTCGATTATCTCGATTACGGTCAGGTCAACGTGATCGGCGTGTCGTGGGGCGGCGCACTCGCGCAGCAGTTTGCCTATGACTATCCCGAGCGCTGCAAAAAACTTGTGCTGGCGGCGACGGCGGCCGGGGCGGTGATGGTCCCGGGCAAACCGAAAGTGCTGTGGATGATGGCCAGTCCCCGGCGCTACATTCAACCGTCCCACGTGATTCGCATCGCGCCGATGATCTATGGCGGTTCGTTCCGCCGCGACCCGACGCTGGCCGCCAGCCATGCCGCGAAAGTGCGTTCGGCGGGCAAGCTCGGTTATTACTGGCAACTGTTTGCCGGGCTTGGCTGGACCAGCATTCACTGGCTGCACAAGATTCATCAGCCGACGCTGGTACTGGCCGGGGATGACGATCCGTTGATTCCGCTGATCAACATGCGCGTGCTCGCCTGGCGCATTCCCAATGCACAGTTACACGTCATCGATGACGGCCATTTGTTCCTGATTACCCGGGCAGAAGCCGTGGCGCCGATCATCATGAAGTTTCTCCAGGAGGAACGTCTGCGCGCGGTGATGCACCCGCATCCGACCCCGCTGGGCGGCTGATCGCTGCGGCAGGCTTTATGCAGCACTTTCGATTGAAGGCGCGCGGCAGGACGCCGCGCAGGCAGCAACCCCCAACAGCGTCTATGGTGTTCTGGTTCGGCGAGTGTGTTTTTGCCCTGAAGACGAAGGAGTGTTGAGTCATGCGCGAAAAACCAGCGACGGCCCCGGTGGCCAGCCCCGCCGTGTTTATCAACGCACAAAGTGCAATCACCGGCCTGCGTGGCCGGGATCTGCTCTCGACGCTGCGCAGCGTGGCTGCCCATGGCCTGCGCAATCCGCTGCACAGTGCGAAACACGCCTTGAAACTGGGCGGGCAACTGGGCCGCGTACTGCTCGGGGAAACCTTGCACCCGTCCAACCCGCAAGACAGCCGCTTCGCCGATCCGGCGTGGAGCCTCAACCCGTTTTACCGGCGCAGCCTGCAGGCGTATCTGACCTGGCAGAAGCAGGTCAAAAGCTGGATCGATGAAAGCGATATGAACCCCGAAGACCGCGCCCGCGCGCACTTCGCTTTTACCCTGCTCAATGATGCCGTGGCGCCGTCCAATACCCTGCTCAATCCGTTGGCGGTCAAGGAACTCTTCAACTCAGGCGGACATAGCCTGGTGCGCGGCCTCAGCCATCTGTTCGACGACCTGTTGCACAACGACGGCTTGCCACGGCAAGTGACGAAGCAAGCGTTCGAGGTCGGCAGAACCGTCGCCACCACCCCCGGGGCCGTGGTCTTTCGCAATGAAATGCTCGAACTGATCCAGTACAAATCAATGAGCGAAAAGCAGTACGCCAAGCCTTTGCTGGTGGTGCCGCCGCAAATCAACAAATACTACATTTTCGACCTCAGCCCGCAGAACAGCTTCGTCCAGTACGCGCTGAAGAACGGGTTGCAGACCTTCATGATCAGCTGGCGCAATCCCGATGTGCGCCACCGGGAGTGGGGCCTGTCGAGTTACGTCGAAGCGGTGGAAGAGGCGATGAACATCTGCCGGGCGATCACCGGTGCCCGTGAGATCAACCTGATGGGCGCCTGTGCGGGCGGGCTCACCATCGCCGCGCTGCAAGGGCATTTGCAGGCCAAACGGCAATTGCGCCGTGTCGCCAGCGCCACGTATCTGGTCAGCCTGCTCGACAGCCAGATCGAAACCCCGGCCACGCTGTTCGCCGATGAGCAGACTCTGGAAGCGGCCAAGCGACGCTCGTATCAGAAAGGCGTGCTCGACGGTCGCGACATGGCCAAGGTCTTCGCCTGGATGCGCCCCAACGATCTGATCTGGAGCTACTTCGTTAACAATTACCTGTTGGGCAAAGAGCCGCCGGCGTTCGACATTCTGTACTGGAACAACGACAACACTCGCTTGCCGGCGGCGCTGCACGGCGACTTGCTGGATTTCTTCAAGCACAACCCGCTGACCCGCGCCGGTGGGCTCGAGGTCTGTGGCACGCCGATCGACTTGCAGAAAGTCAATGTCGACAGCTTCAGCGTCGCCGGCATGAACGACCACATCACGCCGTGGGACGCGGTGTATCGCTCGACCCTGCTGCTCGGCGGCGAGCGGCGCTTCGTGCTGTCCAACAGCGGCCACGTGCAGAGCATTCTCAACCCGCCGAGCAACCCGAAAGCCGCGTACGTCGAGAACGCCAGACTGAGCAGCGACCCGCGCGCCTGGTACTACGACGCCACGACCGTCGAGGGCAGTTGGTGGCCGCAGTGGCTGGACTGGGTCCAGCAACGCTCGGGCGCCCTCAACGAAACCAGCATGACACTCGGCAACCCGAACTACCCGCCGATGGAAGCCGCGCCGGGCACCTACGTGCGCGTGCGCTGACGCTAAACCGAACTTTTCTAAGAAGACTGGATGAAAACCCGCGACCGGATTCTCGAATGTGCACTGCAACTGTTCAACGAAAAGGGCGAGCCGAACGTCTCCACCATGGAGGTGGCCAACGAAATGGGGATCAGCCCCGGCAACCTCTACTACCACTTTCATGGCAAGGAACCGCTGATTCTCGGTTTGTTCGAACGCTTCCAGCACGAGCTCGCGCCGCTGCTCGATCCGCCGCCAGAGGTGGAATTGGCGCCGGAGGATTACTGGCTGTTTTTGCATTTGATCGTCGAGCGTCTGGCGCAATACCGGTTCCTGTTTCAGGACCTGTCGAACCTGGCGGGACGGTTGCCGAAGCTGGCCAAGGGTATTCGCAATCTGCTCAATGCGCTGAAGAGGACGCTGGCATCGCTGTTGGCGAGGCTGAAGGCTTCGGGGCAACTGGTCAGTGATACGCAGGCCTTGGGGCAGTTGGTCGAGCAGATCACCCTGACGCTGCTGTTCTCGCTGGACTACCAGAGGATTCTTGACCGTGCGGGGGAAGTCAGGCTGGTGGTTTACCAGATCATGATGCTGGTGGCGCCGCATTTATTGCCGCCGGTGAAGGTGGCGACGGAGCGCATGGCGCTGCAATACCTCGAGGATCACGACTGATCTTTTGACCTTCAAACAAAAAAACGCCCGACCTTCACAGGCCGGGCGTTTTGTTTTTGCCCTGAAAATCAGGACTGACTGGTTGGCGTCGACGGAGTCGATGCTGCAGTCGGGACAGCTGTTGCTGTGGGTGCAGTAGCGGAGTTCGCCGCGCTGGCCGGAGCAACCGGAGTAGCCGATGGTGTGGCGGCCGGTTTCGGCGTTGCCGCTTTCGGTGCAGCCGGTTTTTTCACTGCAGGCTTCTTCGCCGCAGCCGGTTTGGCCGCAGGCTTGGCGGCAGCGGTTTTCGCGGCTGGCTTGGCCGCAGGTTTCGCTGCAGTTTTAGCCACGGTTTTTGCCGCCGGCTTGGCAACGGCTTTGGCGGCAACCGATTTGGCGGCTGCTTTGGCGGCAGGCTTGGCGGCGGCAACTTTCGCTGCCGGTGTGACCACAGCTTTCGCGGCAGGTTTAACCGCCGCTTTAGCCAAAGGCTTGGCTGCGGTTTTAGTCGCAGGTTTTGCCGCTGCAGTTTTAGGCGCCGGTTTCGCCGCAACGGTTTTCGCCGCCACAGGCTGAGCTTTCAGACCGGTGAGTTTTTCGATCTGTCTGGTCAGCGTATCGACCTTGGCGTTGAGCGCCTTGACCTCATTGCGGCTCGGCACGCCGAGACGTGAAATCGCGCTGTTGAGGCGCTTGTCGAAAGCTCCTTCGAGCTCGTCCCACTTGCCCAGTGCACGGTCTTTCACGCCGCTGATGCGCGACTTGGCCGAAGAGGTCGAGTCTTCGACTTTCTTGCCGACGGCAGTTTTCGTGAGTTTCTCGGCTTTCTCGCCGTCTTTGACCAATGCATCGAAGAGTTTGCTGCCGTCAGTGTCGATCTTCGAGTACACGCCTAAACCAGCCAGCCAGATTTTGCGGGAGTAAGACTCGACCTTCCCGACCCACGAGCTGCTTTCTTTATCGGTGTTCTTTTTGCCAGCCATCCCGTTCTCCTTAAGATTTTCGCGCGACGCGTTCGAGCAATGCCGTCAGCTCATCGAGCTTAGCAGAGAGTGCCTCAACGTCATGTTTAGACGGAATGCCGATACGATTCAAGGCGCTGGCCACACGGTTGTCGAAGGCCTTCTCGACCTTGTCGAGCTGAACTTCAACGCGACCCTTGAACGAGCTGACCTGAGTGGCGGCTTCATCGATTTCGGCGTTGGCCGCGACGAGCTTCTCGGTGACGGCTTTTTTGCCTTTCGTTTCAACGGTTTGACCGGCGGCGATCAGCTCTTGAAAGTACTCGCTGCCCTCCTGACCGACCTTGGCGTAGGCCCCAAGACCCGCCAGCCAGATCTTGCGGGCATAGGATTTGACGTCGCTCAGAGTGGAAGTCGGAGCGTCGATTTTTTTCTTCAGAATAACTTTGGCCATGGTGCACCTCACGCGCAGAAGGTTTGAGGAACTGCCCGCGAAAGTGTCGGGCTGAGGCACAAAGTAGGCAGAAAAATTAGAAACGGCACCCTAACCAAGCGCGCGTATTACAAAACAAATGTGGGAGCGAGCCTGCTCGCGAATGCGGTGTGTCAGCCAACGCATAAGACATCTGCCATACCGCATTCGCGAGCAGGCTCGCTCCCACAGGGAGTTTCGGTTATTGAAATCGCGGTCAGACCAGGGCTTTATCCAAGGCCTTCTCGATCTCGGCCTTGATCATGCCGCTCATGGCCGACATCATCAGGCCCAGCTCTACATCGACCTTGATCGAGTCGTCCGCCACATGCACCTGACCTTTCACGCCCGAGCGCTTGAGGTGCAGCGTATCGCCCGACCACTGCGGCTCCAGGCCATATTTTTCTTCCAGTTTTGCGGCGAGTTTTTCGGCCTTCTCGCGGGCGGCTTCCTTGCCCAGGGTGTGGGCACGCTCAACACTGATTTTGGCCATTGCAGAACTCCTGATACATGAATAAGTGACGGGAAATCTTGACCGCCAATGCGGCAAATCGTCCCGAAGGTTGCCCATCTTACCGTCAGCCACTCCAAGACAAAGCATGGCTTGGGGATTAGAATGTCGCGCATTCTCTTTTGGTGACAGCGATATGACTGATCAGCGCAAAGGCAGCGATGCCGAACCCACCACTCACTTCGGCTTCAAAAACGTTCCGGAAAGCCAGAAAGCGGAAAAAGTCGCTGAGGTTTTTCATTCCGTAGCCGCTAAATACGACCTGATGAACGACCTTCTGTCGGGCGGCATGCACCGTTTGTGGAAGCGTTTCGCGATCGAGCTTTCGGGCGTGCGCAGTGGCAACCGCGTGCTCGACATCGCGGGCGGCACGGGCGATCTGACCCGCAAATTCTCGCACCTCGTCGGCCCGACCGGCCAGGTGGTGCTGGCCGACATCAACGAATCGATGCTCAAGGTCGGGCGTGATCGCCTGCTGGATCTGGGTGTCGCCGGCAACGTCGAGTTCGTTCAGGCGGATGCCGAGAAACTGCCGTTTCCCGACAACCATTTCGACTGCGTGACCATCGCCTTCGGCCTGCGCAACGTGACGCATAAAGAAGACGCCCTGCGCTCGATGCTGCGCGTGCTCAAGCCCGGCGGACGCCTGTTGGTGCTGGAATTCTCCAAGCCGACCAACGCGCTGATGTCCAAAGCCTACGATGCCTACTCGTTCGCCTTCATGCCGTTGATGGGCAAGCTGATCACCAACGACTCCGAGAGCTATCGCTACCTGGCTGAGTCGATCCGCATGCACCCGAATCAGGAAACCCTGAAGTCGATGATGGTCGATGCCGGTTTTGATCGCGTGACCTATCACAACATGACCGCAGGCATCGTTGCCCTGCACCGCGGCATCAAACCCTGATGCTGCTCACCGGGCTGCTCGCCAGCGTCGAACTCGGCATCAACCGGGTGCTGCGCCTCGACAGCACGGCGCTGCCGCGGCTGGCGCATTTGTCCGGCAAGGTCATCGCCGTCGACTGCCGCAGCCCGGCGCTGCAACTGTTCATTCTGCCGAATGACGAAGGCCTGATGCTCGCTTCGCACTGGGAAACCGGTGTGGATTGCACGTTGCGTGCGCCCGCCTCCAGCCTGCTGAAACTGGCCTTGAGCAAAGACAAGACCGCCGTGTTGCACGCGCCGGAAGTCGAGCTCGACGGTGACAGCGGCGTGCTGCTCGAGCTGGCTGGCGTACTGCAGGATCTTGAGCTGGACTGGGAATACGAACTTTCCCGCTGGCTCGGCCCGGTCGCCACGCAATTGCTCGGTGGCCATTTGCGCAGCCGCGCGCGCTGGTATCAACAAGGATTTGCCAGCCTCAACCAGAATCTCGCCGAATACCTCGCCGAAGAATCGCGCACCCTCGTCGGGCAGCGCGAAGCCGAAGCGCGGTTCAGCGAACTGGACCGGATCAAACTTGATCTGGAACGTCTCGAGGCGCGTTTCGAGCGCCTTTCCCGATCCCTCGACCCAAGCGATAACGCATGAAGCTGCTCGCCGTCCGCCGTCTGTTTCGCATCCAGCGCGTCGTGATTCGTTACCGCCTCGATGACCTGCTGTTCGACCTGCCGCTGCCCTGGTTTCTCAAGGCATTGCGCTTCGCATTGCCTTGGCGCTGGCTGCCGCGCAGGCCGCTGGAGCTGAGCCGTGGCGCCTGCCTGCGTCTGGCCTTGCAGGATCTGGGGCCGATTTTCATCAAGTTCGGGCAGATTCTCTCGACGCGCCGCGACCTGCTGCCCGAAGACATAGCCGACGAGCTGATGCTCCTGCAGGATCGCGTGCCGCCGTTCGATTCGCAGTTGTCGATCAAGCTGATCGAAGAACAGCTGGGCAAGAAAATCAGCGAAGTATTCAGCCGGTTCGACGTCGAGCCACTGGCCTCGGCCTCGGTCGCGCAGGTGCACGCCGCGCAGCTGAAAAGCGGTGAAGAAGTCGTGGTCAAGGTCATCCGCCCCGGCCTGAAACAGGTGATTGCGCAGGATCTGGCATGGCTGTTCATCCTTGCCCGCGCCGCCGAAAGATTCTCCGCCGATGCGCGTCTCCTGCATCCGGTCGATGTGGTGCAGGACTACGAAAAAACCATCTACGACGAACTCGATCTGTTGCGCGAGGCAGCCAACGCCAGCCAGTTGCGACGTAATTTTGAAGGTTCGCAGCTGCTGTACGTGCCGCAAGTCTACTGGGACTGGTGCCGGCCGAAAGTGTTGGTGATGGAACGCATCTACGGGGTTCAGGTCACTGACCTCGCCACCCTAGCCGACCAGCGCACCGACATGAAAATGCTCGCCGAGCGCGGCGTGGAGATCTTCTTCACCCAGGTGTTCCGCGACAGCTTCTTCCATGCCGACATGCACCCGGGCAACATTTTCGTCAGCACCGTCAACCCATGGAGCCCGCAATACATCGCGATCGACTGCGGCATCGTCGGCAGCCTGACCCCTGAAGATCAGGATTATCTGGCGCGCAACCTCTTCGCCTTTTTCAAGCGTGACTATCGCCGTGTGGCGCAGTTGCACATCGATTCGGGCTGGGTGCCGGCGGAGACCAAGCTCAACGAATTCGAAGCGGCGATCCGCACTGTCTGCGAGCCGATCTTCGAAAAACCGTTAAAAGATATTTCATTCGGCCAGGTGCTGATGCGCCTGTTCCAGACCGCGCGGCGTTTCAATATGGAAGTGCAGCCGCAGTTGGTACTTTTGCAAAAAACCCTGCTGAACATCGAGGGCCTGGGGCGTCAGTTGTACCCGGACCTGGATCTGTGGAACACCGCACAGCCGTTCCTTGAGCGCTGGATGCGCGAGCGCATGAGCCCGAAAACCTTGATCGGCAACGTCCACAGCCAGTTTGAACAGCTGCCGCACCTGGCAAACATGGCCCGCGATCTCCTCGAGCGCATGTCGCAGCCTCACGCCAAAGACCCTCCGCCACCCTGGCGCAACCGCAGGGACGACTGGTTCCTGCGCCTGCTCGGCTGCGCTCATCTGGCGGGCGGCGCGGTCCTCGCGGCGGGTGGTCCGTTGACCGTGTGGGCGTATTGGCCCGCAGGAATCATGGTGGCGGTCGGTCTGTATCTGGTCGTTCGCCGATAGCACGATTGAGCTGCAAGTTATAAGCTGCGAGGCTCAAGCGACGGGGTGGCGACTTGAACCGCCCGACAGGCAAAAACGCGACTCTGCCCTTACTTGCAGCTTGAAGCTCGTAGCTTGCAGCTGCTTCAGGAACCGATGATGAAAAACTGGCTGGACGAGATCAAGTGGGACGCTGACGGCCTGGTGCCGGCGATTGCCCAGGATCACAAGACCGGGCGCGTACTGATGATGGCCTGGATGAACCGCGAAGCGCTCGAACTGACTGCCGCAGAGAATCGTGCAATCTACTGGTCACGTTCGCGTGGCAAGCTGTGGCGCAAGGGCGAAGAGTCCGGCCATGTGCAGACGCTGCATGAAATGCGTCTGGACTGTGATGCCGACGTGATCATCCTGATGGTTGAACAGATTGGCGACATCGCTTGCCATACCGGCCGTCAAAGCTGCTTTTACCGTGTCTTTGAAAACGGCGACTGGAAAACGGTCGACCCGGTACTCAAAGACCCGCACGCCATTTATTCCGCAGGACACACGCATGAGTGACACACTCACCCGCCTCGCTCAAGTTCTTGAGGAGCGCAAGGGCGCAGCCGCCGACAGTTCGTATGTCGCCAGCCTGTATCACAAGGGGCTGAACAAGATTCTGGAAAAGGTCGGCGAAGAGTCGGTCGAAACCATCATTGCCGCCAAGGACGCCGCGATCAGTGGCGATTGCAGCGATGTGATCTACGAGACCGCCGACCTGTGGTTCCACAGCATGGTGATGCTCGCCCAACTGGGGCAGCATCCGCAGGCCGTGCTGGATGAACTGGACCGTCGCTTCGGTCTGTCCGGACACGTCGAGAAAGCCTCGCGTCCGTCCGCCTGAACAACTTTAAGAGAGGAATAACCACATGGGCATTTTTGACTGGAAACACTGGGTCGTCATTCTGATCGTCGTGGTGCTGGTGTTCGGCACCAAGAAACTGAAAAATCTCGGCACCGACGTCGGCGAGTCGATCAAGGGCTTTCGCAAAGCCATGAACGACGACGAAAAACCGGCCGAACCGGGCGTCACCCCACCGGCGCAACCAGTGCCACCGGTGCAGCCGCAAGCCACCGCTCAGGCCAACCCGCCGCACACCATCGACGTGCAGGCGCAGAAAGTCGAAGAGCCGATCCGCAAAGACGTGTGAGCACTGACTAATGTTTGGTATCAGCTTCTCTGAACTGCTGCTCGTCGGCCTCGTCGCCCTGCTGGTGCTGGGTCCCGAGCGCCTGCCGGGCGCTGCGCGTACCGCCGGCCTGTGGATCGGCCGCCTGAAGCGCAGCTTCAACGCGATCAAACAGGAAGTTGAACGTGAAATCGGTGCCGACGAGATCCGTCGGCAACTGCACAACGAACATATTCTGTCGCTGGAGCAGGAGGCGCGGAAGATTTTCAATCCGACCCAGCAGGAGCCGACGCCGGTGCAGCCAGTGGCCGAGCCGACGATTCATGCGTCTGTTGCGCCTCCAGCCGCTAGTTCCGTCGCAGCGCCGACAAAACCGGCTCCCGCTGCTGCAGAACATTCAGTTGAACATGTAGCTCCAGCCGCCGCGCCGGTCACACCAGCGCCTCACGACACCACTCTGCCGCCGCGAGCCCCATGAGCGATCTCCCCGAAAACGACCAGCACATGCCGCTGGTTTCGCACCTCACCGAGTTGCGCACCCGTCTGCTGCGTTGCGTGGCGGCGATCTTCGTTATCTTTGCCGGGCTGTTCGCGTTCACCCAGCAGATCTATACCTTCGTCTCGACGCCGCTGCGCCAGTACCTGCCGGTCGGTGCGACGATGATCGCCACTGATGTGTCGTCGCCGTTCCTGACGCCGCTGAAGCTGACGATGATGGTTTCGCTGTTTCTCGCGATCCCGGTGATCCTGCACCAGATCTGGGGCTTTATCGCGCCGGGCCTGTACAAGCATGAAAAGCGTGTCGCGGTGCCGCTGCTGATATCGAGCATTCTGCTGTTCTACACCGGCATGGCGTTCGCCTATTACTTCGTATTCCCGCTGATCTTCAAATTCTTCGCCGCCGCCACCCCGGCCGGCGTGGAAATGATGACCGACATCGCCAGCTATCTTGATTTCGTCATGACACTGTTTTTCGCCTTCGGCGTGGCGTTCGAAATTCCGGTGGCCGTGGTTCTTCTCGTGTGGATCGGTGTGGTCGACGTCAAATACCTGAAGAAGATTCGCCCGTACGTGATCATCGGCTGCTTCGTGGTCGGCATGATCCTGACCCCGCCGGACATTTTCTCGCAGACCCTGCTGGCCGTGCCGATGTGGATGCTGTTTGAAATCGGCATTCTGTTCAGCGGGCTGATCAGCAAACGCGAACGCCCGGACGAAACCCCGGCCGACGATCATAACGACCAGCCGCCAGCGACCCAGGCATGAACCTGCTGTTGCTCGAAGAGGCCGACTTCATTGCGGCCGACCGCGTGGTGCTGCGTGATCGCCGCTTGACCCATATGCAGGAAGTCCACCGCTCGCAAGTCGGTGACACCCTGCGCGTCGGACGCATCAACGGGCTGATGGGCTCAGCCGAGTTGCTGCGCCTGGACGCGGAGGAAGCGGAGCTGCGTGTGAGCCTCGATCAGCCACCTCCAGCCAAACTGCCGCTGACACTGGTGCTGGCCCTGCCCCGGCCGAAGATGCTCCGCCGGGTCTTTCAGACCGTCGCTACCATGGGCGTGGCGAAGGTGATTCTGGTTAACAGCTACCGCGTCGAGAAGAGTTTCTGGCAAACGCCCTTTCTTGAGCCGCATGCGATTCGTGAACAGTTGGTTCTAGGTCTGGAGCAGGCTCGGGATACCGTACTGCCGCAGATCATCATCGAAAAACGCTTCAAGCCTTTCGTTGAGGATCGATTGCCGGCCATTACCGAAGGCACTCTGGGCCTGGTCGGCCATCCCGGCAATTTTCCGCCCTGCCCACGCGCCCTGAGCGAACCGGTGACCCTGGCCATCGGCCCCGAGGGTGGCTGGATTCCCTACGAAATAGACCTGCTGGCCAAGTCCGGCCTGCAACCGGTGCAACTGGGCGAGCGCATCCTGCGCGTCGAAACCGCCGTCACCGCCCTGCTCGCACGCCTGTTCTGAAACCACCAACCACTGTGGCGAGGGAGCTTGCTCCCGCTCGGCGGCGCAGCCGTCGTAAAGCAGGCGGATGCGTGCTCGTTGGAGAAAGAGCGATGGCCGCTTGGCGCCCAAGCGGGAGCAAGCTCCCTCGCCACAGAATTGCTATCGACGCCAGACAAGTGGCGTTACAGATTGCCATCATCCAGCCGATACAGCCCCTATAAGTCCAAATGAATGGTCCGAAGGGAGTGGTCGCATGTACCGTTGGTTAGCCGAGAGTCTCGGAAACGTCAGCGTCAAACGCAAGCTGGGCATCGGTTTCGGCCTGGTGCTGTTGCTGACGCTGTTGATCACCTTCACCGGCTGGACCGGCATGAGCGGCATCATCAGCCGCGGCGACAAGCTCGGTTTCATTTCCGGCCTCAACGAGCGGACCAAGGACCTGCGCCTGGCGCGCATGGATTACGACATGCGCCGTGGCGAACAAGGTCCGGGCGTGGTCAATGAATTCCTTAGCAAACTCGAAAGCGGCCTGCAATCGGCACGCGGGATGATCGAGCAGCCGTCGGATGTGGCGATGGTCGACCAGCAACTGGCGGCCGTGGCGGAATACAAACGCGCCTTCGGCGAAATGACCCAGGCCACCGTGCAGCGTGAAGACGCGCGCAGCAAGCTTGGCGCCAATGCCGACAACGCCGTGGCCAGGGTCGGCGAAGTCGAGGCCGCACTGTTGCAAGGCGACAGTGTTGCGCAATACAACGCGGTGATCGAGCTGAGCAAACTGCTGCAGCAAGCGCGTTATCAGGTGCGCGGCTACACCTACAGCGGCAAGGCCGATGCCGAGCAACCGGCGCTGACGGCCATCGACAACGCTCTGAAAAACCTCGAGAGCCTGCCGACTCGTGTGCCAGAGCAGCACATCGCCAATCTGCAGCAAGCCACCGATTCGCTCAAAGCCTATCGCGCGGCCGTTGCCCAGTTCCGTGATTCACAAGTGAAAAACGCTGCTGCGCTGGCCCATATGTCCGCTCAGGGCGACATCCTGATCGCGGTCAGCAAGAAACTCACCGAATCGCAAACCGTGGTGCGCGACACCGATGCCGCACGCGCCAAGAACCTGCTGTTGATCGCCACTGCGCTGGCGTTGGCCTTCGGTCTGATTGCCGCGTGGGCGATTACCCGGCAGATCATCATCCCGCTGACCCAGACCCTGAAAGTCGCCGAACGCGTGGCGGCCGGTGACCTGACTCACAATCTGGTCTCTCTGCGTCGCGATGAACTCGGTCAGTTGCAACGCTCGATGCAGAGCATGACCCAGGGCTTGCGCGAGTTGATCGGTGGCATCAGCGACGGCGTGACACAAATCGCCAGTGCCGCTGAAGAGCTGTCGGCCGTGACCGAGCAGACCAGTGCCGGGGTCAACAATCAAAAGATTGAAACCGACCAGGTCGCCACCGCCATGAACGAAATGGCCGCCACCGTGCAGGAAGTTGCGCGCAACGCTGAAGAGGCTTCTGAAGCCGCTGTTGCTGCCGACCAACAGGCTCGCGAGGGTGACAAGGTCGTTGGCGAGGCCATCGCCCAGATCGAGCGCCTGGCTATCGAAGTCGGCCACTCCACCGAAGCCATGGGCGAGCTCAAGCGCGAGAGCGACAAGATCGGCAGCGTCCTTGATGTGATCAAGTCCGTGGCCCAGCAAACCAATCTGCTGGCGCTCAACGCGGCCATCGAAGCGGCCCGCGCCGGTGAGGCCGGTCGAGGCTTCGCCGTGGTGGCCGACGAAGTGCGCAGCCTCGCGCAACGCACCCAGAAGTCCACCGAAGAAATTGAAGAACTGATCGTCGGCCTGCAAAACGGCACCCAGCAAGTGGCGACGATCATGGACAACAGCCGCAGCCTCACCGACAGCAGCGTCGAGCTGACCCGCCGTGCCGGTGGCTCGCTGGAAAGCATCACCCGCACCGTGTCGGCGATTCAGGCGATGAACCAGCAGATCGCCGCAGCCGCCGAGCAGCAGAGCGCCGTGGCCGAAGAGATCAACCGAAGCGTGCTGAATGTGCGTGACGTGTCAGATCAAACCTCGGCGGCGAGCGAAGAGACCGCAGCGTCGAGTATGGAGCTGGCACGACTGGGCACGCATCTGCAGATGCTGGTGGGGCGCTTCAAGGTTTAAACATCACTGCAAAACTACCGTGGCGAGGGAGCAAGCTCCCTCGCCACAGAAAGGTGTGAGGTTAGAGGACCTGACGCAGAAAGGCCTGCGCCCGAGGGTCCTTTGGCGCCGCAAAGAAATCCGCCGGCGCGGCATCTTCGAGCAGTTTGCCGTGATCGAAGAACAGCACGCGATCCGCCACTTCCCGGGCAAAGCCCATTTCGTGCGTGACGCAGACCATGGTCATGCCTTCCACGGCCAGGTTCTTCATCACGTCCAGCACTTCGCCAACCATCTCCGGATCAAGCGCCGACGTTGGCTCATCGAACAACATGACCTTGGGCTCCATCGCCAGCGCCCGGGCGATCGCCACGCGCTGTTGCTGACCGCCGGACAGGCGTGACGGAAACTCGTTGGCCTTCTGCGCGATACCCACCTTTTCCAGCAGCGCCATGGCCTTGGCCTCGCGCTCTTTCTTGCCGCGCTTGCGCACCACTTTTTGCGCCAGACAAAGGTTTTCAAGCACAGTCATGTGCGGGAACAGGTTGAAATGCTGAAAAACCATGCCGACTTCACGGCGGTAGGCGTTGACGTCGGTTTTCGCGTCGGCCAGTTGCAGGCCGTCGATGCTCACCGAGCCGGAATCGAACTCTTCCAGACCATTCAGACACCGCAGGAAGGTCGATTTGCCGGAGCCGGACGGGCCGATCACCACCAGCACTTCGCCCTTGGCGACGGTGGTGCTGACGTGATCCACAGCGCGCACCACTTGCCCTCGGGTGTCGAAGACTTTTACCAGGTCGCGGACTTCAATCACTTTGCGCGAGCCTCCGCTCAAGCCGGCTGGCGATTTTCGACAGCGGCAGGTTGATCAACAGGTACAGACCGGCGACGCAGAACAGGATTTCGAACGGCGAGAACGACGTGGTGATGACTTCCCGACCGCTTTTCAGCAGCTCGGTAATGGCTATCACCGACACCAGCGAAGTGTCCTTGACCAGACTGATGAACTGACCAGCCAGCGGTGGCAACACGCGTTTGAACGCTTGCGGCAAGACCACGTGGCGCATCGACTGGCCGGCACTAAGACCGAGCGAGCGCGCCGCTTCATTCTGGCCACGGGCAATCGATTGCACGCCGGAACGGATGATCTCCGCCACATAGGCGCCAGTGAACAGCGACAACGCGGCGATCCCGGCGAACTCGCGAGACAGGTTCATCACTGTGCCGATGAAGAAGTAGAAAATGAAGATCTGCACCAGCAACGGCGTGCCGCGCACCAGTTCGACGTAAATCGTCGAAAGGTCGCGCAAGGTCGGGTTGCTCGAGAGCCGGCAGAGGCCAGTGACCAAGCCGATCAGCAAACCCAGAACGCCAGACACCACCGACAGCCAAAGCGTCGTCCAGAGCCCCCACAGCAAAGGCCCTGCCGCCCAATGCCGAGTCACGCCCACGACGTCGCCTTCAGCCACATCGTCGCCCTGAGCGAATTGCAGGCTGTTCTCGTCAACAGTCAGGTGCTGCTCATCGCCGGCGTCGTTGCGCAGGGTGACCTGTGCGCTGTCGCCGTTGCGCACAAGTTCGATGACGGTCGATATATCCGTGGCGCGCTGGGTTTCCTCAGCCTGGTAGGCGAAGTATTGCGGCACACGATTCCAGCGCCATTCGTAGGACATCAGCGACGTCGCGTAATACAACGCGCCCGCCAGACCGACCAGCACCAGCAAGGTCAGGACGTGCCAGGGCCATTGGGCTTTTTTCTGTTTCATTAAGGCTAAATCCATAACGATCAGGGTGCTCCCTCGCCACAAGGCCGGGCGTTATTCCATGTCCTTGAGCCAGTCGGTGCTCTTGAACCACTTGTCATGGATGCGATCGTAGGTGCCGTCTTCATGGATCTGGTGCAGGAAGTTATTGATGAAGTTCAGGCTGTCGTGGTCGCCCTTCTTCAGACCGAACGCCAGCGGCTCGTAGGTGAACGGCTTGTCGAGGAACACCAGTTTGCCGGCGCCGACCTTATTGACCGCGACAACGTTGTACGGCGCGTCGTAGATGAAGGCGTCGGCCTTGCCGTTGACCACGTCGAGCACGGCTTCCTGCTCGTTGTCGTAGCCGTGGTACTTGGCTTTGGAGATCAGCTTTTTAGCGACCATTTCGCCGGTGGTACCGAGCTTGGAAGTGATGCGGTATTCGGCAGTGTTCAGGTCTTTGTAGGACTTGATGGTGCCTTCCAGCTCCTTGCGGATCAGCAGGGTCTGGCCGACGACGATAAAGGGATCGCTGAAGTTCAGGCGCAGGTTGCGCTCCTGGGTCAGGGTCATGCCGCTGCCGATCATGTCGAACTTGTCGGTCATCAACGCCGGGATGATGCCATCGTAGCCGGTCGAAACCAGCTCCAGCTTGACGCCCATGGCCTTGGTCATGGCTTTGAGGATATCGACTTCGAAGCCGATGATTTCGCCGCGTTTGTTGGTCATTTCGAAAGGCATGTAGGTCGGGTCCATGCCGACTTTCAGCGAGCCGCGCTTGACCGCGTCATCGATGGCGCCGGCCTGCGCCGCATTGACTGCAACCAGTGCCGTGACGCCGACCAGCAGCATCGACAGATACTTCTTCATCTTCAAGTCCCCAAAACCATTGCGTTTGCGGCGCGAAAACCGACAGAGATGGGCCAACAGGCCCGGGCGCGCCAATTCGGGGACGGATGCTAACGCACTCGTTCTTTTGCACAAGGTTTTTTGCTGGATTGCAGATGGATGCTTGCGTTGGTGGAGGCAAAAAAAACCCCGCTTTCGCGGGGCTTTTTTATCAGGCCGGTTGAGCCTGCAGGTTTACCGGTCGCAGCGGCAGCAGCGGCGCATGCGGATCGGCTTTGACCGAAGCGCGCCAGGCGTCCAGCCACTCGGCGTGGCCTTCGGCCCAGACCTGTTCATGCAGACGTGCCAGGGCGACCGGGTCGCTCAGCAGTTGCAGGCGATCATGGTTGTTCAGCCCGGCAGGGCCTACCTTGATCGCGTGCCGCACGCGTTCCTGACGCAGCCATTCGATCGGTTCGGCCTGACCGTGACGCGAGGTCGCCAGTGAGCACGCCAAAGCGTTCTGCTGAGGATCGACCACGGCGCGGACGAATCCGTCGTTGAGCGCGTGGTAACGATTCTCGTGGGTGTACTGGTCAGTCGCCAGCAGCGCCTGTGGCGGATTGTATTCCTCGGGGATCAGGAACAGGCTCTCGTCACGGGACTTGAGGCCCAGCCCGACGCGACTGGAAATCACCGACACAGGAATCGACAGCATCAGCGAACCAACGATCGGCACCAGCCACCAAAGGAAGCTCGGGTTCAGCCAGATCACCAGCAGCGCCCAGAAGAAGCCCAGCAAGGTCTGCGGACCGTGGCGCTTGACCGCTTCACTCCACGGCGTCGAGTCGTCGTCACGCTGCGGCGAATTCCAGGTGGCGGCCCAGCCGAGGAACGCTGCCAGTACGAAGCGGGTGTGGAAAATCATCCGCACCGGCGCCAGCAACATGGAGAACAGCATCTCCAGCAGCATCGACAGGGTCACTTTGAACTTGCCCCCGAACTCTTTCGCGCCCTTGGCCCAGATCAGAATGATGCTGAGCAGTTTGGGCAGGAACAGCAGCACAATCGTCGTCGAGAACAGCGCGATGGCTTTTTCCGGGTGCCATTGCGGCCACAACGGATACAGCTGACGCGGCTCGAGGAAGTATTGCGGCTCCATCAAAGTGTTCACCGCCAGCAACGCGGTCGACAACACCAGGAAGAAGAACCACAACGGCGCCGACAGGTAGGACATCACCCCGGTCAGGAACACCGCGCGATGCACCGGGTGCATGCCCTTGACCAGGAACAGGCGGAAGTTCATCAGGTTGCCGTGACACCAGCGACGGTCACGCTTGAGTTCGTCGAGCAGGTTCGGCGGCAACTCTTCGTAACTGCCCGGCAAGTCGTAGGCAATCCACACGCCCCAGCCGGCACGACGCATCAACGCGGCTTCAACGAAGTCGTGGGACAGAATCGCACCGGAGAAGGCGCCTTTACCCGGCAACGGCGCGAGGGCGCAGTGGTCGATAAACGGCTTCATGCGGATGATCGCGTTGTGACCCCAGTAGTGGGATTCACCCAACTGCCAGAAGTGCAGACCGGCCGTGAACAGCGGGCCGTAAACGCGCGTGGCGAACTGCTGCATGCGCGCATACAGGGTGTCCATGCCCGACGCACGCGGCGCGGTCTGGATGATCCCGGCGTCCGGCGTGGCTTCCATCAGGCGCACCAGACTGGTCAGGCACTCGCCGCTCATCACCGAGTCGGCGTCGAGAACGACCATGTACTTGTAGTCACCGCCCCAGCGACGGCAGAAGTCGTCGAGGTTGCCGCTCTTGCGCTTCACGCGACGACGACGACGGCGATAGAAGATCTTGCCGAAGCCTTTGGCTTCGCGACACACATCCAGCCAGGCCTGTTGCTCGGCCACGCAGATATCGGTGTCGTTACTGTCGCTGAGGACGAAAAAGTCAAAGCGATCCAGGTCACCGGTGGCGGCGACCGATTCGAACGTTGCACGCAGACCTGCGAAAACACGCGGCACGTCTTCGTTGCAGATCGGCATCACCAGCGCGGTGCGTGCATCTTTCGGGATCGGCTCGTTGCCGGCGCTTTTACCGGAGATCCGATATTTATCGTGACCAGTGAGCAACTCGAGGAAGCCCATCAGCGCCGTCCAGAAACCGGCCGAAACCCAGCAGAACAGAATGCCGAACAGGATCAGGATGCTGGTCTGCAGCGCATACGGCAGCACTTGCGTGGCAGTTTGCAGCAGCGGTTGATGCAGGACTTCTTCCAGGTCGACGAACGACCAGCCTTGGTACGGCATGATGCCTTTCATGTACCAGCCGGCGACGATGGTCTGGCCGAGCATCAGCAACAACAGAATGTAGCGGCGGATCGAGCCGACGGTGCGCCAGCGCGCGGCCGGCAGCACGTTCTCGTCCTTGGGCGGTTGCGGCGGGTTGGTGCGACCGGTCAGACGGCGCCAGCCGCGCACCAGAATGTTGGTGCGCCACGGCTCCGGCACGACCTTGGTCCGACGGATCGGCGGGGTTGCCTTGAGGCTGACCCGACCGCTGGCATCGAGCACCAGCATTTCCGCTTCTTCAAGCTCTTCGGCGGTGCTCAGGGTCAGGCGCTTGCCCACCGAAGCCTGGGCGGCTTCGGCAGGGGCGTCGAACGTCGAGGAGGACAGGCGTTCATGCAGCTCGCTGAACGACTGGCAACCCGCGAGTTCCGCGCGTTGCTCGTCGGTCATCGGCAGATGCGCCAGATACTCGGACAGAGTCTCTGGCTGTACTTGAGAGTTACTCATCGGCAGGCAACTGATAGCTCCAGGTCTCGGTCAGGACTTCTTCAGTCGGTGCCGATTCCGGTGTGGCTGGGGCCGCGTCGGCAGCGACTGGCTGCTGGGCGTCTTTGTTGGCCTTGTCCTTGGCGTCGGCTACAGGCTTGGCTTCAGCCTGTTTGGCTTCGGTGGCCTTGGCTTCCTTGTCGAGTTTTTCCTGTTGCTTGGCGGCAACCTTGTCTGCCTTGGCAACCGAGGAGTTGGATACCGGCAGCGACGACTTGGCCAGATCAGCGGTGACGATCGGCTGCACCAGCGCAGCGCGCATTTCCGTCGCCTTGCTCGGGTCCTTGATCTTCATCCGCAGGGTCAGGCGCCAGCCTTTGGTTTCCGGGTTGTAGCGCACGCTGTTTTCGACCAGTTCGGCGTTGTCGCCGACGCTGACCTGACTGCGCACATCGGCATCCGGGGCCAGAGCGGCGAGCGACGGGCCTTCGAAGTCGACCAGGTAGGCAACGCTGCCGTCCGGCTGACGGATCAGGTTCGACTGCTTGACGTCACCGGTCGAACGCAAAGTCTGCGCGACCCATGCGCTGTCCGGCGCGTGAATTGCCGCTTCGTCCATGGTCCAGTGCATGCGATAGGCGAAGTCCAGCGGCTGACCTGGCTCCGGCAGCTTTTCCGGGCTCCAGAAGGCAACGATGTTGTCGTTGGTTTCGTCGGCGGTCGGAATCTCGACCAGATCGACGGTGCCTTTGCCCCAGTCGCCCTTCGGCTCGATCCAGGCGCTTGGGCGCTTGTCGTAGCGGTCGTCGAGGTCTTCGTAGTGGCTGAAATCACGGCCACGTTGCAGCAAGCCGAAACCACGCAGATTTTCGACGCTGAAATTGCTCACAGCCAGGTGTTTCGGGTTGTTCAGAGGACGCCAGATCCACTCGCCGTTGCCGGCATGGATCGACAGACCACTGGAGTCGTGCAGTTCACGACGGTAGTTGAGCACCTTGGACGGCTGGTTCGCGCCGAACAGGAACATGCTGGTCAACGGCGCGATGCCCAGTTTGCCGACTCTGTCACGCAGGAACATCTGCGCCTTGACGTCGACAATGGTGTCGCTGCCAGGACGCAGGGTCAGGCGGTAGGCCCCGGTCGCACGCGGCGAATCCAGCAGCGCGAAGATCACCAGATGCTTGTCGCCCGGCTTCGGCTGTTGAATCCAGAACTCGCGAAAACGCGGGAATTCCTCACCCGATGGCAGCGCGGTATCGATCGCCAGGCCACGGGCCGAGAGGCCGTAGGTGTGGCCCTTGCCGACGACGCGGAAGTAGCTCGCGCCGAGCATGGTCATGATTTCGTCTTGCTTGTCGGCCTTGTTGATCGGGTACAGCACACGGAAACCGGCGTAGCCTAGTTGCTCGGTAGCTTTAGGATCGAATTTCAGGTCGCCGAAATCGAAGCGGGTCGGATCGTATTTGATCTCTTTGACGGTGCTCGCGGTGATTTCGTTGATTTTCACCGGCGTATCGAAGTGCATACCCTGGTGATAGAAAGAAAGTTTGAACGGCGTCTTCTGATCAGCCCACTCAGCCTTTTCGGTGAGGAAGCGGATCTTCTGGTAATCCGCGAACTTCATTTCGCGGAATTCGTTCGGCAGGTTGCTGCGCGGGGCTTCGAACTTCTGCCCGGCCAGCTCTTTAGCCTTGGCCGATACATCGTCAAGATTGAACGCCCAAAGCTGACCGGCGCTGAGCAGGCACAGGAGCGCCGAACCCGCTACCAGAGCACTTCGCATGCGTTTGGCAGACATTTTTGCTGCATTACAGGGACTAACAATCACGAGCAACCCTCGCCGAAAACAGATCAATAAACCAACGGCCAGATGAAGTGCCTATGGGGTTTTGGGCTAATAAAAGCCGACCTTCCAGAACACCCTTGCCAAGTTGGCGAGCATTGTTCCGACTCCGCCGGGGCAAAATGATTCCCCAATCGGATCCAGACAAGTCTCTACCTAAGCCAAAACGGACCAACGAATGCCGATCCCCGCAGCGCGCGATTATCTAGTAGCCCGCATGACAACGCATCAGGGGTAACAAAGTATTTATCGCGAAAAAACCCTGTTTTCAGTCGAAAACGCCATAAAAAGATGTTTCAAGCGCTTTCACGTCTGTAACAGGAAGGTTACCGGGCCATCATTGACCAGATGCACCTGCATATCCGCGCCGAATCTACCTGATGCCACAGTGCCATGCATCTGTTTCGCTTTGCCCAATAGATAGTCGAACAATTCCTCGCCCAGAGCCGGCGGCGCAGCCGTCGAAAAACCAGGACGCAACCCGCTCCGGGTATCCGCCGCAAGGGTGAACTGCGAGACCAGCAGCAGCCCGCCACCGACGTCTGCGAGGGACAGATTCATCTTGCCCTCATCATCACTGAACACCCGATAGTTAAGCAGCTTATGCAGAAGTTTGTCGGCGCTGGCACGCGTGTCGTCGGGTTCGACCGCCACCAGCACCAGCAGGCCCTGATTGACCGCGCCAACCACCTCTCCCGCGACTTCAACCCGCGCCGCACTGACGCGCTGCAAAAGCCCCTTCATGCTTCTTCGAGCGGCAGGTCGAGCAAGCGCTGAGCCATTTTGCTCGCCGCACGCACCAGCGCATCAGTGATGCCCGGCTCGGAGGCAGCATGGCCTGCGTCGCGAATCACCTGCAATTCGCTGTTCGGCCACGCCTGATGCAATTCCCAGGCGTTGTCGAGCGGGCAGATCACGTCGTAACGCCCGTGAATGATCACGCCGGGCAGATGGGCGATCTTGCCCATGTCGCGGATCAGTTGATTCGGCTCGAGGAAAGCGTTGTTGGTGAAGTAATGACACTCGATGCGTGCGATCGACAACGCACGCTGCGGCTCGGAGAACCGATCAACCACCAGCGGGTTCGGCCGCAGGGTTGCGGTGCGCCCTTCCCAGGTCGACCAGGCCTTGGCCGCATGCATCTGGGCGATTTGATCATTGCCGATGAGACGCTTGTGGAAGGCGCCGAGCAAGTCGTCGCGCTCGTCCAGCGGAATCGGTGCGATGTAATCCTGCCAGTAATCGGGAAACAGACGGCTGGCGCCGGCCTGATAGAACCATTCGATTTCCTGCGGGCGGCAGAGAAAGATCCCGCGCAGAATCAGACCGTGTACGCGCTCCGGGTGGGTCTGCGCGTAGGCCAGGGCGAGGGTCGAGCCCCACGAACCACCGAACAGCACCCATTTTTCGATGCCCAGATGCTTGCGGATACGCTCAAGGTCTTCGACCAGATCCCAGGTGGTGTTGTTTTCCAGGCTGGCGTGCGGCGTGGAGCGACCGCAGCCGCGCTGGTCGAAGGTGACGATGCGATACAGGTTCGGATCGAAGTAGCGACGGCTCTGGGCGTCGCAACCGGCGCCAGGCCCCCCGTGGATGAACACCACCGGCAAGCCGTCCGGTGAACCGCTTTCATCGACGTAAAGCGTGTGGGCGTCATCGACAGCCAGATCGTGCCGGGCGTGAGGTTTGATCTGCGGAAACAAAGTCTGCATTGCGCGCTCCGTAAGGGGTCGAGGTCATCCCTGAGGGGACTTCTATTATTCTGCCGTTGGGCATCATAAACCCGATTTGCGTCAGAGAGCATGCCTGTGCGCAGTCACCGTTTGTCAGCCATCGACCTCACAGGCCGAACGCGATTCTGTGGGAGCGAGCCTGCTCGCGAAAGCGATGTGCCGTTCGGTCGCGGTGTTGACCGAACGGACGCCTTCGCGAGCAAGCTCGCTCCCACAAGGGTTATGCGTTGTAGTTTGATTGTCCCCAGCCCAACAAACCTTGCAGCAATTCCCTGAGGACCACCCGCGTCGGCTCGGCCAGGTCGGCGCGATAGCGGAACGGTTCGAACTCCTCCATGTAGGTGGACTGGCACAGCTCCAGCTGCACGGCGTGGATGTTCTGCGCGGGATCGCCGTAATGGCGGGTGATGTGACCGCCCTTGAAGCGACCGTTCAGTACGTGGCTGAACCGATCATAGCGGGCGCAGATTGCTTCCAGTTGGGAGGCCAACTGCGGATCGCAACTGGCGCCGCTGAACGTGCCGAGGTTGAAGTCCGGCAACTTGCCGTCGAACAGGTGCGGGATGATCGAGCGGATCGAATGCGCGTCGAACAGCAGC
This sequence comes from Pseudomonas khorasanensis, assembly GCF_014268505.2. Classification (GTDB taxonomy): domain Bacteria; phylum Pseudomonadota; class Gammaproteobacteria; order Pseudomonadales; family Pseudomonadaceae; genus Aquipseudomonas; species Aquipseudomonas khorasanensis. The sequence continues at coordinate 14,455 of NZ_JABWQP020000004.1, read as the reverse complement.
GCGTAGCCAAACTCAGCCTTCAACCGCGCCAGCTCTTCTCGCAGGGTGCGGTGATACGGCATCCAGATCTGTTCCAGATAACTCGCGCGCTCGTCCTTCGACGGCTCGAGCCCTTCGCGGAACAAAGGAATGCCATCAAACAGCGTTGCCGGATATAACCCGGTCGTCGCCCCGGCGTACAACGGCTTGTCGTCGGACGGCCGGTTCAGGTCGATGACGAAGCGTGAATACTCGGCGGACAGAGTGCTCGCACCCAGATCTTCGGCGAAGTCATAGAGCTGCGGGATATGCCAATCCGTGTCCGGCAGGCTTTTCGCATTCGCGATCAACCCGGCCTCGACCGCTGGCGTCAGGCGCAGACCCGCGTGCGGCATGCTGATCAGCAGCGGCACGCGGCCTTGTTTGAAATTCAGAACCTTGTCCACAACCGCTCTCCTACAGATTTGATTCAACGCCGTGGCGCACGACGCGCTTGTCCAGGTCACCGCCAAGCCAATAGGCAAGGTCCGCCGGCCGGTCGATGTCCCAGGCGACGAAGTCGGCGACCTTGCCGACTTCCAGCGAACCGTGGGTGTCGGCCATGCCCAGCGCCTGCGCGGCATGAATCGTCGCGCCAGCGAGGGCTTCTTCCGGCGTCATGCGAAAACAGGTGCAGGCCATGTTCAACATCAAGCGCAGGGACAACGCCGGTGAGGTGCCGGGGTTGAGGTCGCTGGCGATGGCGATTTTGACTTTGTGTTTGCGCAGGGCGTCCATCGGCGGCAGCTGCGTTTCGCGCAGGAAGTAGAACGCGCCTGGCAACAAAACCGCGACGGTGTCGGCTGCGGCCATGGCAATGGCGTCAGCTTCGTCCATGAACTCAAGGTGATCGGCGGACAACGCTTTATAGCGCGCTGCGAGGCTGGAGCCGTGCAGCGAGGATAATTGCTCGGCGTGAAGCTTCACCGGCAGGCCAAGCTTCTGCGCGGCGACGAACACACGCTCGACCTGCTCCGGCGAGAACGCCAGGTATTCACAGAAAGCATCCACGGCATCGACCAGACCTTCGGCCGCCAGCGCGGGGAGCATTTCGTTGCAGACCAGATTGATGTAATCGTCGGCGCGGTCCTTGTACTCCGGCGGTAACGCGTGCGCCGCCAGGCAGGTGCTGCGAACGCTGATGGGCAGTTCTTGGGACAGACGACGAATGACGCGCAGGATTTTGCGTTCATTGGCCAGATCGAGGCCGTAGCCGGACTTCATTTCTACCGTCGTCACGCCGTCGCGCATCAGGCTTTTCAGGCGTTTGGCGGCGCTGGCGAACAACTCGTCTTCGCTGGCTTCGCGGGTGGCGCGAACGGTGCTGGCGATGCCACCGCCCTGCGCGGCGATGTCGGCGTAGCTGACGCCTTGCAGGCGCTTCTCGAACTCGCCGCTGCGGTTGCCGCCGAACACGGTGTGGGTGTGGCAGTCGATCAGGCCGGGGGTGACCCACGCACCTTGCAGGTCATTGATCACCGGGTATTCGCCGGTGGGGAGCTGACTGCGCGGGCCGATCCACTCGATGAGTGCGCCAGACGTCACGATGGCCGCATCTTCGATGATCGAATAGACGCCCTGCGCCATGGTTGCGACATGGCAGTGTTGCCAGAGGGTTTTCATCCCAAATCCTCGTCTTATTCAAAATCGATTTGCGAGCAGGCTCGCTCCCACAGTTGAATAGCATTCCCCTGTGGGAGCGAGCCTGCTCGCGAAGAGGCCGTCACAGGCTTGGCAAAAGCTTCGTCGGGACCAGTTCGCTCAAACACCGCGAAGCCAGCAGCTCAGTCGCCGCATTGATGTCTGGCGCAAAGAACCGGTCCTTCTCGTAGAACGGCACTTCCTTGCGCAGGATCGCCCGCGCCTGTTCGAGTTTCGGCGATGTCTTCAGACCATTGCGCAAATCCAGGCCCTGCACGGCTGCCAGCCATTCCACTGCGAGAATCCCGCGCGTGTTTTCGGCCATTTCCCACAGCCGCTTGCCGGCCGCCGGGGCCATCGAAACGTGGTCTTCCTGGTTGGCCGAGGTCGGCAGGCTGTCCACCGAATGCGGGTGGGACAGCGCCTTGTTTTCACTGGCCAATGCCGCCGCAGTCACTTGCGCAATCATGAAACCGGAATTGACCCCGCCATTGGCCACCAGGAACGGCGGCAACTGCGACATGTGTTTGTCCATCATCAGCGAGATACGACGCTCGCTCAGCGAGCCGATTTCGGCGATCGCCAGCGCCATGTTGTCTGCAGCCATCGCCACCGGTTCGGCGTGGAAGTTGCCGCCGGAGATCACGTCGCCTTCGGCAGCGAACACCAGCGGGTTATCGGAAACGGCGTTGGCTTCGACGGCCAGCACTTCGGCCGCCTGACGGAACTGGGTCAGGCACGCGCCCATGACTTGCGGCTGGCAGCGCAGCGAGTACGGGTCCTGCACCTTGTCGCAGTTCTGGTGCGAAGCCGACACTTCGCTGCGTTCACCGAGCAGATCGCGATAAGCCGCAGCGGCATCGATCTGACCTTTCTGCCCACGGGCCGCGTGGATGCGTGCGTCGAACGGCGAGCGCGAACCGAGCACCGCCTCAACCGTCAGGCTGCCCAGCGCCAGCGCCCCGGCAAACAGGTCTTCGCCTTCAAACAGTCCGCGCAGGGCAAACGCCGTGGATACCTGGGTGCCGTTGAGCAGTGCCAGCCCTTCTTTCGCGGCCAGGGTCAGCGGCGTCAGGCCAGCCACTTTCAGTGCCTCGGTGGCCTCCATCCATTCGCCCTTGTAGCGCGCCTTGCCCTCGCCCAGCAGCACCAGCGACATGTGCGCCAGCGGCGCGAGGTCGCCCGAAGCACCGACCGACCCTTTCAGCGGAATGTGCGGATATACCTCGGCATTTATCAACGCGATCAGTGCATCGATTACCTGCCGACGAATCCCGGAAAAACCACGGCTCAGGCTGTTGACCTTGAGCACCATGATCAGTCGCACCAGGTCATCGCTGATCGGCTGGCCGACGCCGGCCGCGTGGGACAACACCAGCGAACGCTGCAGGTTTTCCAGGTCTTCGCTGGCGATACGCGTCGAGGCCAGCAGACCGAAACCGGTGTTGATGCCGTACGCGGTACGATTCTCGGCGAGAATCTGCTCGACGCAGGCGACGCTGGCTTCGATCTGCGCACTGGCGCTGTCGTCGAGGGTCAGTTTGACCGGATGCTGGTAGACGTCACGCAGTTGGGACAGGCTCAGTTGGCCGGGAATCAGGTTCAGCGCAGTCATCAAAATGCTCCTTTTGAGAGATTGTTATTGGCTCGCCAGTCGCTCCGGAGCATTCCGTTATCCGTCGCATTTCGCCTTTTGGGCGATCCGCGCCTTGGCACGCTGGCGTTTAAGAAATCAGTGCAAATCCGGTAGTACGTCATGCGGCAGTTTCGGGTCTTTCAGCACACTCGCCGCAGCGGCAATATCCGGCGCCAGCCAGCGATCCTGATCATAGGCCGGGACCTTTTCACGCAGCAGTCGCCACGCCACATCGGTGCCCGCGCCGAAGCGCTGCTCCTTGATAAATTCAAACGCCTGCGCCGCCAGCAGATATTCAATCGCGAGGATCTGTGTGCAGTTCTCCAGCGCCCGGTGCAGCTTCAGCGCGGCGTTGGTGCCCATGCTCAAATGGTCTTCCTGCAGGCCCGAGGTGATGTAGTTGTCGAGCACGGCCGGTTGCGCCAGTTGGCGGTTTTCCGCGCACAGCGACGCGGCGACGTATTGCACGATCATCATCCCGGAGTTCACCCCCGGATTGGCCACCAAAAACGCCGGCAGACCGCTGACGTGCGGGTTTACCAGCCGGTCGAGGCGCCGCTCGGCAATCGAGCCGATCTCCGCCATGGCGATTGCCAGCAGATCCGCCGCCATCGCCACCGATTGGCCGTGAGGATTGGCTTGCGACATGACGCGGAAATTGTCCGGGGTGCCGAGCAGCAACGGGTTATCCGTGCAGCCGTTGAGTTCGGCTTCGACCTGCCTGATCGCATGCTCGAGCTGGTCACGCGCAGCGCCGTGCACTTGCGGAATCGAACGAATGCTCAAGGCGTCCTGCGTGCGAATGCCTTTGCTCGACGCGATCACTTCACTGCCCTCAAGCAATCCACGCAAATTGACGCCAACCTGCTGCATGCCTGGATGCGGTTTGAGCGCGATGATCTCGGCATCGAACGCCTCGATCTGCCCGCGCTGGGCCTCGAAACTCATCGCGCCGATCACGTCGGCCCACCGCAACAGGCGCGTGACGTCGGCAATCGCCAAACAGCTTAGGCCGGTCATGCACGGCGTACCGTTGACCAGGCACAAACCGTCCTTTGCACCGAGCTGAACCGGTTGCAGACCTTCTTCGGCCAGCGCCTGTTGCGCAGAGGTGATTTGCCCGCGATAGCTGACATTGCCGACGCCGAGCAGCGCGATGCCGACGTGCGCCATGTGCGTGAGATAGCCCACCGAGCCTTGCGACGGCACCTGTGGGGTAATGCCACGGTTGAGCAGGGCCAGCAGCCCTTCGACCACCCGGCGATGGAGGCCGGATTTGCCATGACTGTAATTGTGAATGGCTGCGCAGATGATCGCGCGAGTCTGCTCGTCGGCGAGCACCGGTCCGACGCCACAGGCATGGCTGAGCAAGGTATTGCGCGAGAGCTGGCTGAGCTGTTCGTCTTGCAGCGAAACGTTGGACAAACCGCCCAGACCGGTGTTGACGCCATAGGCGCGCTCGCCGCTGGCGACGATGCGCTGAACGATGGCCTGGGCATTATCGATGCGCGCCCAGGCATCGTTCGACAGTTCGAGCACTGCACCGTGACGTGCGACGGCGACCACATCCTGCCAATGCAGAGGGGCGCCGGTGATGATGATCTTTTCAGCCTGGGACATCTAAAAAACCTCTTGAACAAGATCGTTCCCACGCTCTGCGTGGGAATGCCGCCTGGGACGCTCCGCGTCCCGACTTCTGCTCTGTGCAAGGTGACGCGGAGCGTCACGGGATGCATTCCCACGCAGAGCGTGGGAACGAGCGTCAGACTACTGCCGCCCGCCGCTGCACAAACCGGTCGACATACTCATCCGCCGGCGAATGCAGAATCTCTCGCGGCGTACCGACTTGAATCAGCCGGCCATCCTTGAGGATCGCGATGCGGTTGCCGATGCGCACGGCCTCGTCGAGGTCGTGGGTGATGAAGACGATGGTTTTGTGCAGAGTCTTTTGCAGCTCCAGCAACTGGTCCTGCATCTCGGCGCGGATCAGCGGGTCGAGGGCGCTGAACGCTTCGTCCATCAGGATGATGTCGGTATCCGCAGCCAATGCTCGGGCCAGGCCGACACGCTGACGCATGCCGCCAGACAGCTGATGCGGATATTTGTTTTCGTAGCCCTTCAGGCCCACGGTGTTGATCCAGTGCAACGCGCGTTCCGCGCACATTTGCTTGCTCTCGCCGCGCACTTTCAGGCCGTAGGCGACGTTGTCGAGTACGGTCTTGTGCGGCAGCAAACCGAAGCTCTGGAACACCATACTGATCTTGTGCCGACGAAATTCGCGCAAGGCGTCCATGTCGTACTGCAGGATGTCCACGCCATCGACCAGAATCGCGCCGCTGGTGGGGTCGATCAGACGATTGAAGTGACGCACCAGCGTCGACTTGCCCGAACCGGACAAGCCCATGATCACGAAGATTTCGCCGGTGCCGATGCTCAGCGACAGGTCGTTGACCCCGACCACGCAACCAGTTTCGTTCAGCACCTGATCCTTGGTCTTGCCCTGGCCGACCATCGCCAGCGCATCCTTGGCGCGGTTGCCGAAAATCTTGAAGACGTTTTTGACTTCAATCTTGCTCACGGTTGCGTTGCTCATTTGCTCACCTCGTGCCGTGGCCGACCGTACGCCTGAGTGATGCGGTCGATGACCACTGCGAGAATCACGATCGCCAGACCGGCTTCCAGCCCGCGCCCGACGTTAAGGGTCTGAATGCCTACCAGCACATCCTCACCCAGTCCACGGGCGCCGATCATCGAGGCGATCACCACCATCGACAGGGCCATCATGGTGGTCTGGTTGATCCCGGCCATGATGCTCGGCAGGGCCAATGGCAGTTGCACGCCGAATAGTTGCTGCCAGCGGTTGGCACCGAATGCGTTGATGGCTTCCATCACTTCGCCATCCACCTGGCGAATGCCCAGATCGGTCAGGCGAATCAGCGGTGGCGCGGCGTAGATCACGGTGGCGAAAATCGCCGGGACCTTGCCCAGACCGAACAGCATCAACACCGGGATCAGGTACACGAAACTCGGCATGGTCTGCATGATGTCGAGCAGCGGCATCAGCACAGAACGCAGGCGGTTGCTGCGCGCCGAGAGAATCCCCAGCGGAATGCCGATCAGTACCGAAATGATCGTCGCGACCATCATCAGCGCCAGGGTCTGCATGAGCTTGTCCCACAGGCCGACGGCGCCGACGAGGAACAGCAGACCGACGATGACCGCCGTGGTCACCACTTTGCGCGTCGCATGCCAGGCGATGACACCGACGATTGCCAGCATCAGCCACCACGGCGCTGCACGCAGCAAACCTTCGAGATTGACGATGGCCCACAGCAGGGTGTCAGAGATATGGCGGAACACATCGCCGTAGTTGGTGACCAGCGAATCGACCCAACCGTTGACCCAGTCGGCGATGGAAAAGGTAAAGCTTTCGGGAAACATAAGGGACTCTCAATCAAGGGGTTGCGATCAAGCGTCCGGCTGCCGTTGGCGGCAGCCGGAGAAACTCGACCTACAGGGCCGCGTCGATTTTTCTGGCGGCGTCTTCACTCACCCAGGCGTGCCAGACTTCAGGATGTTCCTTGAGAAAGATTTTCGCCAGTTTTGGCGACTCGATACGCTCCTTGGCCATGCGTCCCAGATTCTGGTTGAGCAGGTCGATGGGCAGGTTGACCTTTTCCAGCACGGCCACCAGTTCCGGGGCCTGGTCGTGGAAGGTTTTCGACAGGCCGACCTTGATGCTTACGGTCTTGTCGACACCGGGTTTTTCTTCCAGCTTGACCGCGTCGATCTGGCCCATCAGCGGGGTTGGCGACCAGTAGTAGAACAGGATCGGCTCGCCACGCTTGTAGCTCGACAGCACCGCCGCGTCCAGCGCCGGCCCGGTGCCCGGACGGAAGTTGGTGTAGGTGTTTTCCAGACCATAGCTCTTCAGCATTTCGCTGTTGTCGAGTTCGCAGGTCCAGCCGGCCGGGCAGTTGTAGAAGCGGCCCTTGGAGGGCTCTTCGGCGTCCTTGAACACGGCGGCGTATTTGCTCAGGTCGGCGATGTTTTTCAGATCCGGGGCTTTCGGTTCCAGCTTGCGCTTGGCGTCGCCTTCGATCACGTAGCGCGGCACATACCAGCCCTCGACCGCGCCCACCACGGGCGCGCCGACGCCGACGACCTTGCCGGCCTTCTCGGCCTTGTTCCACACCTCACTGCGGCCGACCCACTCTTCGGCAAACACTTGAATGTCGTTGCTGCTCAGGGCGTTTTCCATGGTGATGGAATTGCCCGGCAGGCTGTCGGTCTTGCAGTCGTAACCTTTCTCCAGCACCACTTGCAGGACGTCGGTCAGCAGCATGCCGCTTTCCCAGTTCAGGCCGGCGAATTTCACCGGTTTGCCCGATTCGCACCAGCCGGCGGCTTGTGTCGCGCCGGCACTGGCCAACAGGCCCATGGACAGCAAAGTGGTCAGCAGGGTCTTGTTCGATTTCATTGTCGTGACGCTCCTAATCATGAATTGGCTTACGGCAGTTCAAGAGGCATCCAGCCCTGTCCACGTCCAGATCAGGCCTGCGCCGCAGCGCGCCCGGCCCCACCGATTTCAGATTGTTCAACGCTGTTCTGCTCGGCCGGCAGAATCAGCCGGTCAGGCACTGCGCTGTGCCATTTTTTTGCGCAGACGTAATACACCGCAGCCGGCAGCACCAGACCGATGATCCAGGAAATATCCACGTCACCGAGGGCGGCCACCAGCGGACCGGTATAGAACTTGGTCGAAATGAACGGCAGCTGCACCAGTACACCGAACACATACACGCCGATGCCGAGCAGGTTCCAGCGACCGTAGCGACCGTTCGGGTCGGCCAGCGCCGGCACGTCATAGCGCTCGCGAGTGATGCAGTAGTAGTCCACCAGATTGATCGCACTCCACGGTGTGAAGAACGCCAGCAGAAACAGGATGAAAGACTTGAACGCCCCGAGGAACGAGTGCTGCCCGAGCAACGCGATCAGTGTCGCCGCGCCGACGATGAACAACACAAAGACCAGACGTTGCAGACGCGACACCTGCAAGTGCCCACGAAACCCACTGATAATGGTCGCGATGCACATGAAGCTGCCGTAGGAATTGAGCGTGGAAATGGTGACCTTGCCGAACGCGATGCTGAAGTACAGCAACGCGGCGGTGGTACCGGCTCCGCCGAGGCCGACGATGTAGGCCACTTCGTGCCCGGCAAACTGACCGTTGGCCGAGGCAGCAGCGAACACGCCAAGCACCATGGCCACTTGCGCGCCAATCACCGAACCTGCGCCCGCCGCGAAAAAGGTTTTCATCGACGAGGTGTTGCTCGGCAAATAGCGCGAATAGTCCGCTACGTAAGGACCGAACGCGATCTGCCAGGAGGCCGCGAGCGATACCGCGAGCAGGAAACTGCTCCAGCTGAAATGACGAATCTGCAGGAGCGCGCCGACGTCGGTCTGGCTCATCAGGCGCCAAAACAGGAACACGAAGGCAATCACGCCAATGACGCTGGCAACGCGGCCGATCCAATGGATCACCCGATAACCAAGCACCGTCACCAGCACGATAACGCTGGCGAAAATCAGAATGCCGACACTGTCGCTGACACCGAACAACTGACCCAGCGCCTGACCGGAAAGCACAGTGCCGGTGGCGGTGAAGCCCAGGTACATCAGGCACACCAGCACGATCGGTATCGCCGCGCCATAAACGCCGAATTGCACGCGACTGGAGATCATCTGCGGCAAACCCAGTTTCGGCCCTTGCGCAGCATGCAGCGCCATCACCCCGCCGCCGATCAACTGACCGATCAGAAGACCGATCAACGACCAGAACACATCGCCGCCCAACACCACGGCCAACGCCCCGGTGACGATTGCGGTGATCTGCAGATTCGCCCCCATCCACAGGGTGAACTGGCTGAACAGACGACCGTGTCTTTCCGCTTCCGGGATGTAGTCGATCGAACGCCTTTCGATCAACGGAGTACTGCCTGCACGTTCGTTGTTAACCGCCATGATTCAACCTCTGTGGATTGTTATACGTCGCCTGGTAGATGCCGGATCGGCCTGCCGTACACCTTGTAGGAGCTGTCGAGTGAAACGAGGCTGCGATCTTTTGCTTTTTCAGAAGATCAAGATCAACAGATCGCAGCCTGCGGCAGCTCCTACAGGAGTCTTGGGTTTATTTACCGGTAATCATCGGCAGGTTCAGGCCTTGTTCATTGGCGCAATCGATAGCGATCTGGTAACCGGCATCGGCGTGGCGCATGACGCCGGTGGCCGGGTCGTTGTGCAGCACCCGCGCGATGCGCTCGGCCGCTTCATCGGTACCGTCGCAGACAATCACCATGCCCGAGTGTTGCGAAAAGCCCATGCCAACGCCGCCGCCGTGGTGCAGGGACACCCAGGTCGCGCCGCTCGCCGTGTTCAGCAGTGCATTGAGCAACGGCCAGTCGGACACGGCGTCGGAACCGTCCTGCATCGATTCGGTTTCACGGTTGGGGCTGGCGACCGAGCCGGAGTCGAGGTGGTCGCGACCGATCACGATCGGCGCGGATAATTCACCGCTGCGAACCATTTCGTTGAACGCCAGACCGAGCTTGGCACGCAGGCCCAGGCCAACCCAGCAGATACGTGCCGGCAAACCCTGAAAACTGATGCGCTCGCGGGCCATGTCCAGCCAATTGTGCAGGTGCGCGTCGTCCGGGATCAGTTCTTTGACCTTGGCGTCGGTTTTGTAGATGTCCTGCGGATCCCCCGACAGCGCCGCCCAACGGAACGGGCCGATGCCACGGCAGAACAGCGGGCGGATGTAGGCGGGTACGAAGCCGGGGAAGTCGAACGCATTTTCGACGCCCACTTCCTGGGCCATCTGGCGAATGTTGTTGCCGTAATCAAAGGTCGGAATGCCCTGCTTCTGGAATTCCAGCATCGCCTTCACGTGCACGGCCATCGATTGCTTGGCGGCTTTGATTACAGCGGCCGGTTCGGTCTTGGCGCGGGCGCGGTATTCGTCCCAGCTCCAGCCGGCTGGCAGGTAGCCATTGAGCGGGTCGTGGGCGCTGGTCTGGTCGGTGACCATGTCAGGGCGCACGCCGCGCTTGACCAGTTCCGGCAGGATTTCTGCCGCGTTGCCCAGCAGCGCAATGGAGATAGCCTTGCCTTCCTTGGTGTATTTGTCGATGCGCGCCAGAGCATCATCAAGGTCCTTGGCTTGCTCGTCGACGTAACGGCTTTTCAGACGGAAATCGATGCTCACTTGCTGGCATTCGATGTTCAGCGAACAAGCGCCGGCCAGGGTTGCGGCCAGAGGCTGGGCGCCGCCCATGCCACCCAGACCCGCGGTCAGGACCCAGCGGCCCTTGAGCTCGGAGTTGTAATGTTGGCGACCGGCTTCGACGAAGGTTTCATAAGTGCCCTGGACGATGCCTTGGCTGCCGATGTAGATCCAGCTGCCGGCGGTCATCTGGCCGTACATGGCCAGGCCCTTGGCGTCGAGTTCGTTGAAGTGCTCCCAGCTCGCCCAGTGCGGCACGAGGTTGGAGTTGGCGATCAGCACGCGCGGGGCGTTGGTGTGGGTCTTGAACACGCCGACCGGCTTGCCGGACTGCACCAGCAGCGTTTCGTCTTCGTTGAGGTTTGTCAGGCTCTCGACGATCTTGTCGTAGCACTCCCAGTTACGCGCAGCACGACCGATGCCACCGTAAACCACCAGTTCTTTGGGGTTCTCGGCAACTTCCGGGTCGAGGTTGTTCATCAGCATGCGCAGCGGCGCTTCGGTCAGCCAGCTCTTGGCGGTCAGCTTGTTACCGCGTGCAGCACGGATTTCGACATCGCGATGCTTGGTAAAGGAAGGTGCAGCAGGCTTATTGTCAGTCACGAAAAAGACTCCTCAGCGATCAATTCAACCAACCCTGGCAGTGGGCAGCAGCCTGCGCGCTTCGCTGCGCGACAAGCGAATCAGTGGACGTTACGCAGAGGTACGAGGGACTCATACGCATACGTCTTTACTTGTACATACAAGCATATGCAATCAGGCGGCCAACTTGCTTTATGGCTGCCAAAGAAAAATCACGGGCGCAGCTGGAAAGCGGCTGGATCAAGGGTTTCGCTGCGGGAGAAATTTATCGCGGGGCGTTTCTTGCGCGGCTGAGGGGCAGCCAGATGAGCGTGGTGTTGCGCCACACTGGGGCGTTCGGTAACAAGTTGGTGCGCAAACGGAAACGGGACTGCAATGCAATTGTGGCGAGGGAGCTTGCTCCCGCTGGGCTGCGAAACGGCCCCAGAATACGCTTGAACCGTAATGGGAGTGCTTCGGACTCCAGCGGGAGCAAGCTCCCTCGCCACAGGTGTATTTTTCAGTTTTGGATGAGTTCGATCACACAGCAGGCGGCGTTGACGGAGATTTCCACCAACCCGCCATTACCATCCAGTTGCAGGCAGTCATGGCAACCGAGATGTTCAGTGTTTTCACCAACCCGCACGTCCAGCCGCTCACTGACGCTGAACACCAGCACTGTTCCCGCCGAGGTGAAAAAACGCTGCTCGCCGTCGAGCCACTGCAAACGGGCGCTGTAACGTTGAGGTGAATAGATCAGGTTGAAGTCACGGATCGCGCCGCCGAGCAACGTGCACGACACCTGACTTTCGCCGCTGAAGGCAAACGGGTCGAGCGGTAACAGTGGTCGGGTATCGTCACCGTCCACGCACAGGGTCATGCCATCACCCTGCAACACGGTAATCACTCGTTGGTAACCAGCAAATGTCGAAAAACCGCCGGATTCAGCGATGTCGGCGATCGACAGGCGCCAGCCAAAGCCCTCCAGCCCGACGCCTGCATCGCGAGTGATTTCTTCAGTGCTGCCACCGCCATTTTTCCATGGCATGCGCGGGTAATCTCTGGCGCGTAAAACCTTCAAGCCATTCATTTATGTTCTCTACTTATGGAAACGCCCTTCCAGACGATGGCGCGAGCCCGGATGGATCAAGCGCGCAGCGGTCACAGGCTGGCGCCCCGACCAGGTGCGGCGACGGATCAGCAGGCACGGCTCGCCTTTTTCAATCTGCAGCAACTTGCACTCGGACGGCTCGGCCAGAATCGCCTCGACTACGTGCTCACCTTCGGTCAGCGGCGCGACCTGGTTCAGATACGCGTATGGCGTTTGCAGGGTGAAGTCCTGCTTGAGGTATTCCGGAGCGACCAGTGCATTGACGAAACGGTCTTCGATTTGCACCGGAATGTCGTTTTCGTAATGCACGATCAACGAGTGGAAGACTTTCTGCCCTTCGCGCATGTCCAGCGCCAGCGCGCGCTCGGAGCCGGCGGCCTCTTCTTCGAGGGTGATGACCTGGCAAGTGTGGCGATGGCCACGGGAGGCGATTTCATCAGCGATGTTGTGCACTTCGAACAGCGCGGACTGGCTCTTCGGTTCGGCGACAAACGTGCCGACGCCCTGCATGCGCACCAGCAAACCGTCGGCGGTCATTTCGCGCAACGCGCGGTTGATGGTCATGCGGCTGAAGCCGAGCTGGTTGACCAGTTCGCTCTCGGACGGCACGCGGTAGTGCGGCGGCCAGTTACCGCTGTCGATCTGCTGGGTGATCATCTGTTTGACGCGGGCGTACAAGGGCGCCGGACTGTCGCCCATGTTCGCGGCCAACGGAGAGACTGGAGGCGGAGTCGGCACGGTTGATCCCTGTTCATTGGATGAAAGTGACTAGCTTGCCGGAGTTTACCGGGCAGGCAAACGTCTGTATATGTATATACAAATAACACACGATGGGGTGCTGAACCATGTCCGCCTTCTTTGCCGAACGCGCGCTGCTGCCTAACGGATGGGCCAACAATGTACGTCTCGAGGTCAGCGCCGAGGGCGTGCTGACCCGGATCCAGGCCGATTCCATTGCAGATGGTGCCGAGCGGTTAAGCGGCCCGTTGCTGCCGGGGATGCCGAATCTGCACTCGCACGCGTTCCAGCGCGCGATGGCCGGGTTGGCCGAAGTGGCCGGCAATCCCAATGACAGTTTCTGGACCTGGCGCGATCTGATGTACCGGCTCGTCGGAAAAATCAGCCCCGAGCAGCTCGGCATCATCGCCCGACAGCTGTACATCGAAATGCTCAAGGCCGGTTACACCTCATTGGCCGAATTCCACTACGTGCACCACGACCCCGATGGTCAGCCCTACGCCGACCCCGCCGAGTTGGCGTTGCGTATCAGCCAGGCCGCCAGCGAGAGCGGCATCGGCCTGACCCTGCTGCCTGTGCTTTATAGCCATTCCGGTTTCGGTGGTCAGACGCCCAACGATGGCCAGCGCCGGTTCATCAACAGCACTGAAAACTACCTGAATCTGCAATCACGCCTGCAGCCATTTCTGGCGCAGCACAAAGCGCAGTCGCTGGGTCTGTGCTTCCACTCGTTGCGCGCGGTCACGCCGCAGCAGATCAGTGACGTCCTGGCTGCCAGCGACAAGCAATGCCCGGTGCACATTCACATCGCTGAACAGCAGAAAGAGGTCGACGACTGCCTGAGCTGGAGCGGTCGCCGTCCATTGCAATGGCTTTACGAACACGTTGAAGTCGACCAGCGCTGGTGCCTGGTGCACGCCACCCACGCCAACCCGGAAGAAGTCACGCTGATGGCCAAGAGTCGCGCCATCGCCGGGCTGTGTCTGACCACTGAAGCAAATCTGGGCGACGGGATTTTTCCGGCGGTGGATTTTCTCGCTCAGGGCGGGCGCATGGGCATCGGCTCGGACAGCCATGTATCGCTGAGCGTGGTGGAAGAATTGCGTTGGCTGGAATACGGTCAGCGCCTGCGTGATCAGCGGCGAAATCGGTTGTATGGCGCGGATCAGCCGATGGTCGGGCGCACGCTGTATGACGCCGCGCTGGACGGCGGCGCGCAGGCGCTGGGGCAGCCGATTGGTGCGTTGGAGGTCGGCAAGCGCGCGGACTGGATTGTGCTCGATGGCACCGATCCGTATCTGGCGACGGCCAGCGGTGACGGGATTCTGAATCGCTGGTTGTTTGCCGGCGGGGATCGGCAGGTACGCGATGTGATGGTGAACGGTCAGTGGGTAGTGCGTGAGCGGCGCCATGCAGCGGAAGGAGAAAGCGCACGGGCCTTCACCCAGGTTCTGCGCGATCTTTT
>NZ_JABWQP020000039.1 GCF_014268505.2 Pseudomonas khorasanensis | reverse complement strand
CATCAACCCCGACGGCAGCCAACTGCGCTATCGCTATGACAACTCACAACTCAACCTCACAGAGATCGAGAATGAGCGCGGCGAACGCTATCAACTCGATTACTACCCCAATGGCCTGATCCAGCAGGAAACAGGCTTCGACGGGCGCCGCACTGCCTACGAGTACGACCTCAACGGCCAACTGCTGAAGAAAACCGAATTTGGTGATGACGGTAGTGAACTGATCACCGAATATCAACGTGATGCCGCAGGCCGTTTGCTGGTCAAGAAGCTGCCCGATGGTGAGGAGATTCATTACAGCTACGACGCGCTCGGTCGGTTGGTCAACGTCGACGACAGTCATTGGCCGCTCGCCTACGAATATGACGTGCAAGATCGACTGATTACCGAACATCAGGGCTGGGGCACCACGCGTTACGCATACGACAGCGTCGGCCAACTAAGCCACTGCCGCCTTCCGGATGGAAGCACACTCGATTATCGTCACCTGCCCGGTGGACGCCTGAGCAGCATCGACCTCAACGGTCCACGCCTGACCTCTCACCAGTTCAGCACGGGTCGCGAACAACAGCGCCAACAAGGCCTGCTGCTCAGCCAATACCAATACGATGAACAGGGCCGACTTCAAGCGCACAGCGTCAGCCAGCGGGACAAACACCTATTCCAGCGTCGCTACAACTACGACGCCAACGGCAACCTCGCCGGTATCGATGACAGCCGCAAAGGCAACCGCAGCTATCACTACGATCCGCTGGATCGCCTGATCAGTGTGCGTGGCGCCATGCCAGAAAGCTTCGCCCATGATCCAGCGGGTAACCTGCTCGGACAGAACGACCTGCCCGCAGCCAACCTCGCCAACGTCAAAGGCAACCGCCTG
>NZ_JABWQP020000038.1 GCF_014268505.2 Pseudomonas khorasanensis | reverse complement strand
CGACAAGGTCACGGTGACTGGCGTGCCGGCTGGGTTGGTCAGTGTCGCGGTGTAAACAATCGAGCCGCCTTCTGCCACAGAGCCGGTCGCGCTCAGCGACAGGTTGGTGGTGTCGGCGACGTCGGTGATGTTGGTCGAGACTGGCGTTTTGTCTGCTACCAGGTTTTCGAAGTTACCGCCCGTGACGCCTGTAATCGAGTTTGTTAGCGGAGCCTGACCAGTCAGCGCATCGTTCGGTGCGGTGAAGGTCGCGGTACCGGTGGTCTGGCCTACAGCAATGGTGATGTTCTGGCCGTTGGCCAACGTCACGACCACAGGCGAACCAGTAACCGGCGCGCCCACAGTCGCGGTGTAAGTCACGGTGCCGCCTTCAGCCACCGAGGAATCGGCGGTCAATCTGACCGTCGAGGTGTCGATGGTATCGATGACCTGAGTGACTGCTGGCGTGGTGCTCGGCACCAGGTTTTCGAAGTTGCCACCTGTGGCGCCGGTGATCGTCGCCTGTACCGAACCGGCGTCTTTGTAGACGTCATCGGTTGGTGCTGGGACGGTTGCGGTGCCGCTCGTTTCGCCCGCTTTGATGGTGATTACGGCGCCGTTGGACAGGGTTACGGTGACTGGCGAGCCAGCAGCGCTGCTCAATGTCGCGGTGTAGGTGATCTGACCACCCTCGGCGACCGAATTGGTAGCGCTCAAGGTCAGATTGGTGGTGTCGGTAACGTCGGTGACAGTGGTCGATACCGGAGTTTTGTCGGCAACCAGATTTTCAAAGTTGCCGCCGGTTACGCCAGTAATCGAGTTAGTCAGCGGAGCTTGACCGGTCAACGCATCGTTCGGCGCGGTGAAGGTCGCGGTGCCGGTAGTCTGGCCGACAGCGATGGTGATGTTCTGGCCGTTGGCCAGGGTCACGACAACCGGCGAACCGGTAACCGGCGCACCGACCGTGGCGGTGTAAGTGACGGTGCCGCCCTCAGCCACTGAGGTATCGGCGGTCAATTTGACCGTCGAGGCGTCGATGGTGTCGGTGACGGTCGTCACGGCCGGAACC
>NZ_JABWQP020000037.1 GCF_014268505.2 Pseudomonas khorasanensis | reverse complement strand
ACCATCAATAAAATCATTGATGCATCAGGGATTCTTGAAGTCTCCGGCCTTACTCCCAATCAGCAGTACAAAATCACCTTCTTCCCGAATCCGACGCCGGCCCAGATCGACAGTTTGTTCAATTCCTACCAAGGCGTGATCGGCGAGTTGGGCGGCTGGCTACAAACCGAATGGGGCACCAGTTTCTTGCCGCTTTGGCAGGCACACACCGATGCCTCCCTTGGTGGTCGCGCGTTGCAGGAACTGGAAGCGGCCTGGGAAGGCTTCATGAAAGCGATCATGGGCTTATGGGGCGATATCAAAAGTCTCTACGACCTCATCGCGCATCCTCGAGAAAACTACGAGAAGCTGAAAAACTTTTTCACTGAAGAACAGATCAAGAAGATTTACGACGCCTCTGCCGACGCTATTCACACTGCTTTATTGATCGCTAGCGATGAGCCGCTGATGTGGATATACGTCGCGGCAATCGTGGCCTGGGTGAAGATGCTGCCACCGCAGACTTGTACCGAAGTGCTGGCGCAAATGTCGACAGAGTTCCTGCTGAACATTCTGATCGGGGTTGTATTGACTGGTGGCCTTGGCTTGGCCGTACGCGTGGGTACAAAAGCCGTCAAAGGGGCGCAAAGCAGCGGCAAAGTCATAAAGCTGATTGAAGACTTCACCGGCATGTTGATGAAAGTCAGCAAGTCCAAGGCGACGCTGCACACCGAAGCATCGAGGCCGTTATTGCTCAATGGTGATTCGAAATTCAATCCGGCACGCAAAGCGGATGTTCAGATTGCCGCTCCCAAACCTGCCGAAACTGCCACGGCTCCGAAGAGCAAGCCGCCGATCACTGGTGGAAAAGTGGAATCCGATGCGCAGATTCAGGCACGTAAAAAAGATGAGCCCGCCTCACGCGTTGAACAAGTAGAACCCGTCGATAACGCTCCAAAGCAGTCGAAGAACCCGGCCGATGAACCCGCTCAATGCGTAGATAAAACCTGCTCCAACGGCGAACCGGTATCGATGGTGACCGGTGAAGAGTTACTGACGCTCACCGATGGGGAGC
>NZ_JABWQP020000036.1 GCF_014268505.2 Pseudomonas khorasanensis | reverse complement strand
GCGATTAACAAAACGATCGGCGCAACAGGAATTCTTGAAGTCTCTGGGCTCACCCCCAACCAGCAATACAAAATCACGTTCTTCCCCAATCCTACGCCTGCCCAAATCGATAGCTTGTTCGACTCTTACCAAGGCGTGATCGGCGAGCTGGGCGGCTGGTTGCAGACACAATGGAGCACCAGTTTTCTGCCTCTATGGCAGGTTCATACCGATACTTCGCTAGGGGGTCGTGCTCTTCAAGAACTTGAGGCGGCATGGGAAGGCTTTCTGAAAGCGATCATGGGCCTTTGGGGAGATATTAAAAGCCTCTATGACCTCGTCGCGCATCCACGCGAAAACTACGAGAAGCTTAAAAAGTTTTTCACTGAAGAACAGATCAAGAAGATTTATGACGCGTCTGCCGAGGCCATTCACACTGCCCTGCTGATTGCCAGCGATGAGCCACTGATGTGGACCTACGTCGCCGCGATCGTGGCGTGGGTGAGGATGTTGCCGCCACAGACCTGCGCGGAAGTACTGGCGCAAATGTCGACAGAGTTCCTGCTGAACATTCTCATAGGCGTCATTCTGACCGGTGGTCTGGGCCTGGCGGTGCGTGTGGGCACGAAGCTCATCAAAGGCGTGCAAAGCAGCAGTAACGTCTTGAAGTTAATTCAAGACTTCACCGGAATGCTGATGAACGTCAGCAAATCCAAGGCCACACCTCATACGGCAGCGTCCAGGCCTTTGCTGCTAAACGGCGACTCGAAATTTAACCCGGCGCGTAAGGCTGACGTTCAGATCGCCTCTCCAAAACCTGCGGAAACGGCATCCTCGCCGAAGCAAAAGCCCCCGGTCAGCGGCGGCAAAGTCGAGTCTGATGCACAAATTCAAGCACGCAGCAAAACAGAGCCAGCATCGCGAATCGAGCAAGTAGAACCAGTCGACAATGCGCCAAAACAGTCGAAAAACCCGGCGGACGAACCTGCGCAATGCGTGGACAAAACATGCTCCAATGGCGAGCCCGTATCGATGGTGACGGGCGAAGAATTGCTGACACTCACCGATGGCGAGT
>NZ_JABWQP020000035.1 GCF_014268505.2 Pseudomonas khorasanensis | reverse complement strand
TTGCCACCGGGCAGGCTGACGCCTATCAGGCGGTGTTGGCAGTCGTAGCGGTGTTAGGTGATGAAATCCGTCAGGGTCACGATGTCGGCGGCTTTTTGGTTTAAGAATTGTTTATGATCTCATGGAGATCGGTCACTTTTGTCTCTGTGACTTTAAGCTTTGCCAGTATCGATGCGAATTCGTACGAATTTTTTACCGGAGTTATAAATTGTGCAATGGAGTGAGTGTCGAGTTCTAGAAAGCGAGCAATGAATGTATCTCGATTGTTCGTCATGACTTTAGATATGCTTTCTACGCTTACGGTCTTATCGTATTCGCTTAACTCACTCCAGATTTTATGTAGGTCTTGCTCGCTTTTTTTTAGGATTAGCATGGTGTTTCGGTATTGCGTTAGTTCTTTTGGTTCGAAAGAAATGTCTTTGGTGTAGGCGGGATCGAGATATGAATATATTTTCGTCTTTTCATTTTTTTTTAAAAATCCTTTAGGGCTTAAATTGCTGAGTATCTCTTTTTTCAGACGAATCTCTTGGATCTTTTGTTGCTCCAGAGAGTATCCGATGGTACGCCATTTTATAGTTACTGGCCATTCCGCCGCTATTAGGTGGCTGAAGTTTTTCCACGTTGGCCAGAGGTCTTGTAGAGTTCCCGCTACTAATGTGAAACTCACAAAGCCAGGATCGGTTATGTGTTCTAGCTGTTCGTGGAGCTTTATGCCCGGTTCACAGGTGTAGTATGTGCTCATGACTAGTCTTTTTTAAAGTAAGTGTGTGAGTTGTCACCTTCTTTTAAGGCCGCTTTCGTACCAGTAGATCCTGTAACTTCTGTATTGAAATGAGGTCCTTCGTTCCCTTTTACATGTCCTAACGAGTGCTCACGAATAGTCACAATTCGACCATCCTTCAAATTGTACTCGTAAACCCGGCTCATCACTCGGCTAGGTTGGTCTGTAAGTACCTCTTTATACGATCTTGATGGCTGCTGTGAAAGTGGCACTCCTCCGACTCTTTTCGCATGTCTGAATGCAGCTTTCCTTGTAATAGTGCTGTCATGGCCTTTTGGCAGCTCCACTTCTCCAGTATCTACACCAGAGTCACTAGTGTCATCCGCCTTTCTTTGAAAGCCCTTTTTAGCTTTGCTAGGGCAGTTGTTGCTCAACCCCAACGGATCCACCCACCCCGTAGGGTTAGGCACGTACTGGTAGCTATTCAACCCCCCCGCAAGCTTGATCGGATCCGGCGTCAAAAACCGTCCAGTCCCCGGATTGTAGTAGCGGTGG
>NZ_JABWQP020000034.1 GCF_014268505.2 Pseudomonas khorasanensis | reverse complement strand
ACCAGCCCTGCTGGTCGATGTTGTTTACGCCCCTCCAGAATTTCGCGTGCGTTGATCCGCCTAGCGGTAGTCGACGAACGCCGCTGTACAGCACGAGGAACAAGGGATGTTCGCGCCGGCCAATGAAACCCACTTTGCCCTGACCATCGAAGGGCTCTCCGTCGACTTTCAGGTATTCACCCTGCAAGGCCGGGAAGCCATCAGCCAGCCTTTTGTGTTTGAGGTGGAGCTGGTCAGTGAGCAGCCGTCGCTGGACCTCGAAACCCTGCTGCACAAACCGGCCTTTCTGCAACTGTCGCCCGACGGCAGCGGCATTCACGGCCAGATCTACCGCGCCGCACAAGGCGATTCCGGCAAGCGCCTGACCCGTTATTCGGTGGCGTTGCGCCCGCAACTGTCTTATCTTGCGCACCGCATCAACCAGCGCATCTTCCAGAACCTCACGGTGCCGAAAATCATCGGCATGGTCCTCGAAGAACACGGCATTCAAAGCAATGCCTACGAATTCAAGACCGGTTCGATCTACCCCGAGCGCATCTACTGCGTGCAATACGACGAGTCGGACCTGCACTTCATCCAGCGCCTGTGCGAAGAAGAAGGCATTCATTACCACTTCCAGCACAGCGCCACGGCGCACAAACTCGTCTTCGGCGATGACCAGACGGTGTTCCCGAAACTGGCGCCGGTGGCCTATCAGCAAGACTCCGGCATGGTCGCCAACAACCCGGTGATCAAGCGTTTCGACCTGCGCCTGGAAACCCGCACCAGCCGCACCACCCGCCGCGACTACGACTTCGAAAAACCGCGCCTGACCCTGGAAAGCGAAAACCGTGGCGACGCCCTGCCCGACCTCGAAGACTACGACTACCCGGGCCGTTTCATCGACCGCGAGCGCGGCAAACACCTGGCCAAACGTGCCCTCGAACGCCATCGCAGCGACTTTCAACTGGCCGAAGGCAAGAGCGATCAGCCATTGCTGGTCAGCGGCCATTTTCTCGCCCTGACCGAACACCCCAAAGCCAAGTGGAATGACCTCTGGCTGCTCACCGAAGTCCTGCACGAAGGCAAGCAGCCGCAAGTGCTCGAAGAGTCGGTGACCAGCGACACCACCGCGCTGAAAGACGATTTCCATCAGGGCTACCGCAACCGCTTTCAGGCCACGCCGTGGGATGTACCGAATCGCCCGCCCCTCAAGCACCCGAAACCGCGCATCCTCGGCAGCCAGAGCGCCGTGGTCACCGGCCCCAAAGGCGAAGAAATCCACTGCGACGAATACGGCCG
>NZ_JABWQP020000033.1 GCF_014268505.2 Pseudomonas khorasanensis | reverse complement strand
GAACGCGCGAGTAGCGCCGCCGGGCAGGGTGACCTGTGTCAGGCGGTCGACGGCATCCCATTGGTATTGGGTGATCGCGCCGAATTCATCTTGGCGAGTGATCTGTCGGCCGAGTGCATCGTAGCGGTATTTTCGTTGACCGCCGTCCGGCAGTCGCTCTTCCAGCAACTGGCCGAGGTTGTTCCAGCCCAGTTGATGACGACTACCGTCGGGGTGGCGTATTTCCAGCAAGCGCCCTTGGCGGTCATAGCTGTAGAAGGTCTCGTTGCCATCAGGATCGATTTGTTGGGTGATATCCCCCTGACGGTTACGTTCGTATTTCCAGCGCGCCTTGCCGCGCTGGACATCAATAAGTTGGCCGTTGAAGTAGTTGTAACGCGTCGGAACACCCTCAGGAGGGATCACCGCAAGCAAGCGTCCGGCATCGCTGTACTGATACTCGGTGATCGCTCCCATGGGATCCTTAACGGCGATCAGTCGACCCTGATCGTCATAAGCGTTCTGCGTTTCGCCACCGTCGGGCGCGGTTTCACTGACCAGGCGTGCATTTTCGTCATGCACATAGACCAGCTCACTGCCGTCAGCGTTATGGACAATGACCGAGCCTTTATCGTCCCACTCGTAACGCGCTTCCATCTGCGCGTAATTGGCCCAATGACGCACGCAACGAGACAGCTTGCCTTCACGCTCCCACTCCCAGAAGAAACTAGCCCCTCCGGCCATTTGTCGCTCGAGGATAACGTGCTGATCGTTGTAGCGGTAATGCTCGGTTTCGCCGATCGTATTGGTGGAGGAAACCAATTGATTGAGTGCGTTGTATTGGTAGGTGACGAGAGTCTGAATCGTCAGCCATGGATCTTGGCGTTCGCCGCGCTCGTTGTATTCGGGGCGTTGTTGCTGTTGGTCGACAGCCACAATGTGCCGATTGTCGTAACGCAACAGCAGGGCGCGCCCTGCGCCGTTATCTATGCGCTGGATACGATCAACGAAGTCATAACTGATGTGCAGGCGGTTTTCGTAAGCATCGCTGATGGCGGTCAGTCGACCGGCACGGAAATGGTAGAAGCGTGTTTTTGCCCCGGCCTGGGTCAAAATGAGTTCGCCGGGTTCGTTACCCAGATAAATCGCTGCCTGAGCCAGACTGTTAGTGATGGCCGGCCGCCGCTCAGTGGGCATCGGGAAACGAGTCTGCCGGTTCTCGTTGTCCGTCCACAGCACGCCCTCATCGTCGATTTGCAAGCGATGAGACAGTGAATGACTCCAGCCATGGCCGAGGCGGCTATCAATTTCGACTGCACTGCTTCGGTATAGGCGTGTCCATTCAAAAGGCAGCAGGCCACCCA
>NZ_JABWQP020000032.1 GCF_014268505.2 Pseudomonas khorasanensis | reverse complement strand
GCCGACGTCCTACGAGTACCGCAACGGTTTTCTCTACAAGCGTTGCCGTGGCGACGCGGTGTGGATTTATCGGCGCAATGCCGAAGGCGCCGTCACTGAAGCGGTCGATCCCGACGGCCAGGTCACCCATTACTACTACAGCCTTCGCGGTCAGTTGCTGTCGCTGCGCTACCCGGACAGCAGCCGGCATCGCTGGGTGTGGAACGAACTCGGTCAACTCGTCGAGGAAACCCTGCCCGACGGTGGCGTGCGGCGGTTTTCCTACGACACGCTGGGACGACGGACCACAACCGAGGACGAGTTTGGTGCCATCACCCGTCAGCAATGGGACGCGGCGGGCCGACTGATCCTGACGACTTCTCCTACGGGAAGCACTCGCGCCTACAGCTACGGCGCCTACGGCCAGATCACCGCCGAACGCGACGAACTCGGTCGCATCACCCGCTATGAATATGACGATGACCTGCACCTGGTCTCGCGGCGTATCAACCCCGACGGCACCCGCGTGCAGTACCGCTACGACCATGCGCGGCTGCTGCTCACAGAGATCGAAAACGAGTCGGGCGAAAAATACCGCCTGGACTACACGCCAACCGGATTGATCCGACAGGAAACCGGCTTCGATGGCCGGCGCACTGCCTACGTTTACGACCTCAACGGTCATCTGCTGGAGAAGACCGAGTTCGGCGAACATGGCCTCAGTCTGGTCACCCAGTACAAGCGCGACGCCGCCGGAAGACTGCAGGTCAAAACCCTGCCCGACGGGGTCAAGGTCAGTTATCACTACGACCGCCTCGGCCGCCTGACTGGCGTTGATGACGGCCACAACCACCCGCTGGCTTTCGAGTACGACCGCCAGGATCGGCTGATCACCGAGCATCAGGGCTGGGGCACGTTGCGCTATGCCTACGATGCTTGCGGCCAACTCAAACGCCTGCGCCTGCCGGACAACAGCAAGCTCGACTATCACTACGCCAAGGGCGGTGCGCTGACGGCCATCGACCTCAACGGCACGCCGCTGACCTGCCATGTGTATCAGTCCGGCCGCGAGCAGCAACGCCAGCAAGGCTTGCTGCTCAGCGAATATGCCTACGACGATCAGGGCCGTTTGCTCGCTCATGCCGTAGGCCATCGCCACGCCGCGCTGTACCGCCGCGATTATGCCTACAGCGCCAACGGCAATCTGGAGCACGTCGCCGACAGCCGCCACGGCCAGCGCACCTACGGCTACGACGCCCTCGACCGCTTGATCCGCGTGCGCCACTCGCGCGATGAACTGCCCGAGTCCTTCGCTCACGACCCGGCCGGCAACCTGCTGATGCAGGACCGCCCCGGCCCTGCGCAGATCAAGGGCAACCGCCTGCTGATA
>NZ_JABWQP020000030.1 GCF_014268505.2 Pseudomonas khorasanensis | reverse complement strand
GCTGGGGTTGAGCTCTGGTTGTCCTGGCAAGACAGATGCTCCCGCGCAGAACAAGCAGAATGAGCCCCCGCCACCGGAGCTTTCACGTAGCGGCGCGTTCAGACAGGCCAAAACAGAAGCGGGGATACCCAGATCCCAGCATCCGGATCGCGTCTTTGACCCTACTACAGGAAAAACGCAACAATATAAATATGCAAGAATGACGGATAAAGCTGGAGAGAGCATTCTCAATAGTGAAGGAAAACCGATTCTTACAAGAGAATATCAATTCACGCGTGCTGATGGTTCCAAAGTTATCATTCAGGATCACTCTGCAGGGCATCAATTCCACGAATCAGGGAACAAAGGTGACCAGACGGCTCACTTCAATCTACGACCGATTGAAAACCCAAGAACAGGTAAAGTACCTGGTGCGAAAGACCACTATTACTTCAAGGACAAAAAATGAATTTCTGGAATGATTTAGACGGAAGCTCATTCTTTAATAGAATATTTACATCTCAGATCCCTATCGGAGAGGTGACACTATTCTCCGTAAACATAGACAACAACAGACCCATAGTAATTCTCGAATTTGATATAAAAGAATATCCAGAGGCGCCTCCTATAAAGTGGAAGCAATCTGGGTTTAATACTTGCAGAATCGGCCTCAACTGCAGCAACATTGAAGAACTTTTGATAAAGAACATTCCAACAAAAAAAAATCTAACCGTTTCAATATTAAATGAAGCCGGCAGCTACAGGATTCGCGCCATTAATGATGAATCAGTAATAGAGTTCACAACAAAGCATCCTTTGCTTTGCGGACCTTCTGCGTATCTTAATTCTCTAGAGTAATTTTAAGCACCAAATAATTCCGGCATAGTAATAAGTAGTGTGCAGTCGGAAGATCACCTCGCCAAGACGAGTTCGGTGCGATCACTCAATACCAATGGGATGCGGTCGACCGCCTGACTCAGGTCACCCTGCCCGGCGGCGCTACTCGCGCGTTCACTTACAACGCGTATGGCCGCGTCACCGCGGAACGAGACGAGCTCGGCCGCATCACCCGCTATGAATACGCCGACAACCTGCACCTCGTCAGCCGCCGCATCAATCCCGACGGCAGCCAACTGCGCTACCGCTACGACAACTCGCAACTCAACCTCACCGAGATCGAAAACGAGCGCGGCGAACGCTACCAACTCGATTACTACCCGAACGGTCTGATTCAGCAGGAAACCGGCTTCGACGGCCGCCGCACCGCGTACGAGTACGACCTCAACGGCCAGCTGCTGAAGAAAACCGAATTCGGCGATGACGGCAGCGAACTGGTCACTGAATACCAGCGCGATGCCGCAGGACGTTTGCTTGTAAAAACGCTGCCCGATGGCGAAGCGATTCACTACAGCTACGACGCGCTCGGTCGCTTGGTCAACTTCGATGACGGCCACTGGCCGCTCGCTTACAAATATGACCTGCAAGATCGACTCATCGAAGAACACCAAGGCTGGGGCACGACGCGTTACGCATACGACAGCGTCGGCCAACTCAGCCACTGCCGCCTTCCTGATGGCAGCAAACTCGATTATCACCACCAGCCTGGCGGGCAACTCAGCAGGATCGACCTCAACGGTTCACGCCTCACGTCTCACCAGTTCAGCGCCGGTCGCGAGCAGCAGCGTCAGCAAGGCCTGCTGCTCAGCCAATACCAGTACGATGAACAGGGCCGACTTCAAGCGCATAGCGTCAGCCAGCGGGACAAACACCTATTCCAGCGTCGCTACAACTACGACGCCAACGGCAACCTCGCCGGCATCGACGACAGCCGCAAAGGCAACCGCAGCTATCACTACGATCCGCTTGATCGTTTGATCAGCGTGCGTGGCGCCATGCCCGAAAGCTTCGCTCACGACCCGGCAGGCAACCTCCTCGGACAAAACGATCTGCCCGTCGCGAACCTCGCCAACGTCAAAGGCAACCGCCTGTTGATGCAGGGCGACCGCCACTACGACTACGACGCCTACGGCAACCTGATCCGCGAACGTCGCGGCACCGGCCAGAAGCTCGTCACCGAATACCGCTACGATTGCCAGCACCGCC
>NZ_JABWQP020000003.1 GCF_014268505.2 Pseudomonas khorasanensis | reverse complement strand
TTTCAATTACTTGAGAACCGGTTAAAAAACGCTCAGACCGCCCCCCACAAACGAAGAGAAACCATCGCCCTCTATATATAGAAGGAGACTCAAAGCACCCCCTCCTCCCTCAGCGCCGCCACCGCACTCGCCCCAAGCCCCAGTACTCGCTGCAAAACCTCCAGCGTGTGCTCGCCTAATAAAGGAGGCGCATGTCGATATTCGACGGGCGTCTCGGACAACCGAATCGGGCTCGCCACCTGAGGTACTCTTCCAGCCAACGCATGAGGCAACTCTATCGCCAGGCCACGCGCTTTCACCTGTGGATCTTCGAAGACCTGCGACAAATCATTGATCGGCCCACAGGGCACGCCCGCCTGCTCCAACAGTGCAACCCATTCGGCTGTCGTTTTGAATACCGTCGCCTGACGGATCAATGGAATCAGCACTGCCCGGTTTGCTACCCGCAGCTTGTTGGTCGCGAAGCGTGGATCATCCGCCCAGTGCGGTTGCCCTGCCACCTCGGCAAACTTGCGAAACTGCCCGTCATTACCCACGGTAAGGATGAAGTCGCCATCAGCCGTAGGAAAGTCCTGATAAGGCACGATGTTCGGATGCGCATTGCCCAGACGCGTTGGCGGATTGCCCGTAGTCAGGTAGTTCATGGCCTGATTGGCCAGACACGCAACCTGTACATCCAGCAGAGCCATATCAATGTGCTGCCCGCCACCGTCGTGATCGCGATGAGCCAGCGCCGCTAGAATCGCCACCGTCGAATATAGTCCGGTCAGGATATCCGTCAGCGCCACCCCGACCTTTACAGGCCCCGCGCCCTCATCACCCTCGGGCCGGCCAGTGAGACTCATCAGCCCACCCAGCCCCTGGATCATGAAATCGTAACCCGCTCGTTTGGCATACGGCCCGGTCTGGCCGAAGCCAGTAATGGAGCAATAGATCAGATTGGGGTTGATCGCTTTCAGGGACTCGTAGTCCAGTCCATAAGCCGCCAGCCCACCGACCTTGAAGTTTTCAATGAGGATGTCCGACTTCGCCGCCAGGTCGCGCACCAGCTTTTGTCCTTCCGGACGGGTTAAGTCGATGGTCACCGATTGCTTGTTACGGTTCGCAGACAGGTAATAGGCTGCCTCAGAGGTATTCTCGCCATAAGCATCTTTCAGGAAGGGCGGCCCCCAGGCGCGGGTGTCATCGCCATTGCCCGGGCGCTCGACCTTGATCACCTCAGCGCCAAGGTCGGCAAGGATCTGCCCGGCCCATGGCCCGGCCAGCACTCGTGATAAATCCAGTACCCGCAGGTGCGACAGCGCGCCCATGGTCTGCCCTCCTGTCAATAGAACGCCTGCAGACCGGTTTGCGCACGCCCGAGGATCAGCGCGTGAACGTCGTGTGTACCTTCATAGGTGTTCACCACTTCCAGGTTGACCAGATGACGAGCAACGCCGAACTCATCGGAAATGCCATTGCCACCCAGCATGTCGCGCGCCATGCGGGCGATATCCAGCGACTTGCCGCAGGAGTTGCGCTTCATGATCGAAGTGATTTCAACGGCGGCTGTGCCTTCGTCTTTCATGCGCCCCAGACGCAGGCAGCCTTGCAGTGCCAAAGTGATCTCAGTCTGCATATCGGCGAGCTTCTTCTGGATTAGCTGAGTCGCCGCCAATGGGCGACCGAACTGGTGACGATCCAGGGTGTATTGACGCGCGGTGTGCCAGCAGAATTCGGCGGCGCCCAGCGCGCCCCAGGAAATGCCGTAGCGTGCGGAGTTGAGGCAGGTAAACGGACCTTTGAGGCCACGCACGTCCGGGAAGATGTTTTCTTGCGGCACAAACACGTTATCCATGACGATCTCGCCGGTAATCGAAGCGCGCAGCCCGACCTTGCCGTGAATCGCCGGAGCACTCAGCCCCTTCCAGCCTTTCTCCAGCACAAAGCCACGAATGTCGCCGGCGTCGTCCTTGGCCCACACCACAAACACGTCAGCGATCGGGCTGTTGGTGATCCACATCTTCGCGCCGGTCAGGCTGTAGCCGCCATCGACCTTGCGCGCCCGGGTAATCATCGCGCCCGGATCGGAGCCGTGGTTCGGCTCGGTCAGGCCAAAGCAACCGATCCATTCGCCGGAGGCCAGTTTCGGCAGGTACTTCTGTTTCTGCGCTTCGGTCCCGAACTCATTGATGGGCACCATCACCAGCGAGGACTGCACACTCATCATCGAGCGGTAGCCGGAGTCGACGCGCTCCACTTCCCGAGCGATAAGACCATAGCTGACGTAATTCAGACCGCTGCCACCGTACTGCTCAGGGATGGTCGCGCCCAACAGACCGACTTCACCCATCTCGCGGAAGATCGCCGGGTCGGTCTTCTCATGGCGGAAAGCTTCGAGTACGCGCGGTGCGAGGCTCTGTTGAGCGAACTGCTCGGCGGTATCGCGGATCATGCGCTCTTCTTCGGTGAGCTGCTGATCCAGCAGGAGGGGATCGATCCAGTTGAAGCTAGCTTTACCGCCCATGAGTGTGTCCTCGCAAATCGGGTGAATAACGTGGCATTGATCCTAGGCGCGGTCAGCCGATGGGGCAAACGAGGTTTTTGCATTCTGTTGTGCTAATTTCTCACTCCGTAACATCTCGAGGTACCTGATCAACGGCGTATTAGTGAGGATGACGTACATGCGCAGAAAGATCCCCAGCACCACTGCTCTGATCAGCTTCGAAGCTGCCGCACGCCACGAAAGCTTCACCAGGGCGGCCGAAGAACTTTCGCTGACGCAGGGCGCTATTTGCCGACAGATCGCCAGCCTCGAAGAGTTCCTTGGCGTGGAATTGTTCCGACGCTCTCGGCGCGGGGTGAAGCTGACAGAAGCGGGGCTTTCCTACAGTCGTCGCGTGGCAACTCAACTCGATGCGGTCGAACGTGACACCTTATCGATCATGGGCCAGCAAGGCACCAACGTGATTGAGCTCGCCGTGGTGCCTACCTTCGGCACGCAATGGTTACTGCCACGTCTAAAGGATTTTCAGCTCAAGCACCCGGAAGTCACCGTCAATCTGACCAACCGCACCCGGCCCTTCCTGTTTGCCGATACCGAATTCGACGCGGCAATCTACTTCGGTGACGCCGATTGGTCCGGTACCGAATCCCACAGGTTGATGGGTGAAAATCCAGTGCCGGTCTGCAGCCCCGCCTTACTTGGCAACAAGACTCATCTGACGGCCGAAGCCATCGCCGAACTACCGCTGCTGCAGCAGACCACCCGGCCTTACGCTTGGCGCCAATGGTTCATATCGCAACACCTGAATATCCCGCGCGACATGACAGGTCCGCGCTACGAGCTATTCTCCATGCTGGCCCAGGCAGCCATGCACGACATGGGCATTGCGCTGATTCCGCCGTTTCTGATCCAGCGTGAACTGGTTGAAAGCAGACTGGTGATTGCCAACCCTCAAGCGCTACCCAGTATCAAGGCTTATTACCTGATGATTCCTGAGCGAAAAGTCGAATCCGCCTCTTTGAAAGCATTTCGAGACTGGCTGATAGACCAGGCGCAAAGCTACAGCAGCGAATAATAAAGGCCTCCAGCGTTAATTAACCCAGTAGTCAGGAAATCGAAAACCCTACAGATATAAGTATTTGTCGCTTTTGCGTCGACTGTATTCGAAAGTCGTACAGACGTCCCACAAGCTGCCAACGACGTGGCTTTGAGCCTCTATTGGCGACTCATTACTGTCTATTCACGCCACCGATGCGAAATTTTTCCAAATTCAGCCAGAATCCATACGGAGCAAGGCCTGTAAGGGTTTCAGTCGGCCTCGTGCGACATTCGGTCACGGCATGACTTGTAGTTAATTTTCCGTCACCCGTCATAATCCCTTGAAGGGCTTAAAGTTCGCCTGCAAAATGCCGCGCCCCGCCCTGATTTGGCGGGATCGTGCTGATCGGCCGCCCCAGCCGCACCATCCGCAGTGCATGGGTTTACTCAATAAGATCACGCAGGAGATTTGACGTGCACATTGGTGTTCCTCTCGAAACCCAGACCGGTGAAACACGGGTTGCTGCAACCCCTGAAACCATAAAAAAGCTGGTCAGCCAAGGCCATAGAGTCACTGTGCAATCCGGCGCTGGCATTAAAGCCAGCGTTGTCGACGGTGCCTATGAAGCGGCCGGCGCAAGCATTGGCAGCGCCAATGACGCGTTTGGCGCCGAGTTGATTCTCAAGGTGGTTGCCCCAAGCGACGCCGAACTGGCGCTGATCAAGCGCGGTTCGGTGCTGGTGGGCATGCTCAACCCGTTCAACAACGACACCATTGCCCAGATGGCTGAATGCGGGATTACCGCGTTCGCCCTCGAAGCAGCGCCGCGCACCTCACGGGCGCAGAGCCTTGATGTGCTGTCTTCGCAGGCAAATATCGCCGGCTATAAATCGGTGCTGCTGGCCGCTCACTATTACCCACGTTTCATGCCGATGCTGATGACCGCTGCGGGCACCGTGAAAGCGGCGCGCGTGCTGATCCTCGGCGCCGGTGTGGCGGGATTGCAGGCGATTGCCACGGCCAAGCGCCTGGGCGCTGTGATCGAGGCTTCGGATGTGCGTCCGGCAGTGAAAGAACAAATCGAATCCCTCGGCGCGAAATTCGTCGATGTGCCTTACGAGACCGATGAAGAACGCGAATGCGCAGTTGGCGTGGGCGGTTACGCTCGACCCATGCCGGCGAGCTGGATGCAGCGTCAGGCCCAGGCCGTGCACGAACGCGCAAAGCAGGCTGACATCGTCATCACCACTGCGCTGATTCCAGGTCGCAAGGCGCCGACGTTGCTCAGCGCCGAGACCGTGGCGCAGATGAAACCGGGTTCGGTGGTTATCGACCTCGCCGCTGCTCAGGGTGGCAATTGCCCGCTGACCGTCGCCGATCAGATCGTCGTGGAAAACGGTGTGACCATCGTCGGCCCGACCAATCTGGCCGGTGAAGTGGCAGCCGACGCTTCGGCGCTGTACGCCCGCAACCTGCTGGACTTCCTGAAGCTGGTCTTCACCAAGGAAGGCCAATTTGAAGTGAACCTCGAAGACGACATCGTCGCCGCGTGCCTGATGTGCCGCGACGGCCAAGTCATCCGCAAAAACGCCTAAGCAGGGATTCAAACGATGGAAGAGCTTATCTCCCCCGGTATCTACAACCTGATCATCTTCGTGCTGGCGATTTATGTCGGTTATCACGTGGTCTGGAACGTTACACCTGCGCTGCACACGCCGTTGATGGCAGTGACCAACGCGATTTCCGCGATTGTCATCGTAGGCGCCATGCTGGCTGCGGCGCTGACGGTCACGCCTTTGGGCAAAACCATGGGCACCCTGGCCGTGGCACTGGCGGCGGTCAACGTCTTCGGTGGCTTCCTGGTCACTCGTCGCATGCTTGAGATGTTCAAGAAGAAAGCCCCGAAAGTAAAAGAAGAGGCGCCGAAGTAATGAGCATGAATCTCGTCACGACGCTCTACCTGATCGCGTCGATCTGCTTCATCCAGGCCCTCAAAGGCCTGTCGCACCCCACCACTTCGCGACGCGGCAACCTGTTCGGCATGCTCGGCATGGCGTTGGCGATCATCACCACCGTTGGCCTCATCTACAAGCTCGGCGCTGAGCTTGCCACAGCGGGCATCGGTTACGTGATCGTCGGCCTGCTGGTCGGTGGCACCGCCGGTTCGGTCATGGCCAAGCGGGTTGAAATGACCAAGATGCCGGAACTGGTCGCCTTCATGCACAGCATGATCGGTCTGGCGGCGGTCTTCATTGCCATTGCCGCTGTGGTTGAGCCGCAGTCGCTGGGCATCGTCAAGCAACTGGGCGACGCGATCCCGGCTGGCAACCGTCTGGAGCTGTTCCTCGGGGCGGCCATCGGTGCGATCACCTTCTCCGGTTCGGTGATTGCGTTCGGCAAGTTGTCGGGCAAGTACAAGTTTCGCCTGTTCCAGGGGGCACCGGTACAGTTTTCCGGTCAGCACAAGCTGAACGCGGTGCTGGGCCTGGCTACGCTGGCGCTCGGCCTGACCTTCATGTTCACCGGCAACCTCACCGCATTCGCGATGATGCTGGCGTTGGCGTTCGTGATGGGTGTGCTGATCATCATCCCGATCGGCGGGGCAGACATGCCAGTAGTGGTGTCGATGCTCAACAGCTATTCGGGTTGGGCGGCGGCCGGTATCGGTTTCTCGCTGAACAACTCGATGCTGATCATTGCCGGCTCCCTGGTGGGTTCGAGCGGTGCGATTCTGTCGTACATCATGTGTAAGGCAATGAACCGTTCCTTCTTTAATGTGCTGCTCGGCGGTTTCGGCAATACGGCGGACGCTGGCCCGGCCGGTGCTAAAGAAGCGCGACCGGTCAAATCCGGCTCCGCGGATGACGCGACCTTCCTGCTGACCAACGCCGATACTGTGATCATCGTGCCGGGCTATGGTCTGGCGGTGGCTCGCGCCCAGCATGCGCTGAAGGAACTGACCGAGAAGCTGACACACCGTGGCGTGACCGTGAAGTATGCGATCCACCCGGTTGCGGGGCGGATGCCTGGACATATGAACGTCCTGCTGGCCGAGGCCGAAGTGCCTTACGACCAGGTTTTCGAGATGGAAGACATCAACTCCGAGTTCGGCCAGGCCGACGTGGTGCTGGTGCTCGGCGCGAACGATGTGGTCAACCCGGCCGCGAAGAACGATCCGAAGTCGCCGATTGCCGGCATGCCGATTCTCGAAGCGTTCAAGGCCAAGACCATCATCGTCAACAAGCGCTCGATGGCCAGCGGTTATGCCGGCCTGGACAACGAGTTGTTCTATCTGGACAAGACCATGATGGTCTTCGGCGACGCGAAGAAGGTCATTGAAGACATGGTCAAAGCGGTCGAGTAATCGCCACTGCACTGCCGAACGCCCCGACTTGTCGGGGCGTTTTTGTTAGCGAGAAAGGATGGACGATTTGCCGCGTTGTTGCAGATTTAGCAACGGTGTTTTACTTGAAACCCGCGAAATAGAGGCCTCGTTTGCGACCATGGTAGCGGGACAGGCGCCCGCCAAATTCACTAGACTGCGCATCCTGCTACTCGCTGCCCGAGAAATAATCCATGTACCGTGACCGAATTCGCCTGCCTTCGTTGTTGGATAAAGTGATGAGCGCTGCCGACGCCGCTGCTCTGATAGAGGACGGCATGACCGTCGGCATGAGCGGCTTCACCCGTGCCGGCGAAGCCAAGGCCGTTCCCCATGCACTGGCTGAGCGCGCCAAGGTCACGCCATTGAAGATCAGTCTGATGACAGGCGCCAGCCTGGGCAATGACCTGGACAAGCAATTGACCGAGGCCGGCGTCCTGTCGCGCCGCATGCCGTTCCAGGTCGACAGCACTTTGCGCAAGGCGATCAATGCCGGCGAAGTCATGTTCATCGATCAGCATCTGTCGGAAACCGTCGAGCAATTGCGCAACCAACAGTTGAAGCTGCCGGACATCGCCGTCATCGAGGCAGTTGCCATCACCGAACAAGGCCATATCGTGCCGACCACCTCGGTGGGCAATTCGGCGAGTTTCGCCATTTTTGCCAAACAGGTCATCGTCGAGATCAATCTGGCGCACAACGCCAACCTCGAAGGCCTGCATGACATCTATATACCGACGTACCGTCCGACGCGTACGCCGATTCCGCTGGTGAAGGTCGACGATCGCATTGGCAGCACGGCGATCCCGATTCCGCCAGAGAAGATCGTTGCGATTGTCATCACCCAACAATCGGACTCCCCGTCAACGGTGTCGACACCGGACGCTGACACCCATGCCATCGCTGAACACCTGATCACCTTCTTCAAGCAGGAAGTCGACGCTGGTCGCATGACCAACAAGCTCGGCCCGCTGCAGGCCGGGATCGGCAACATCGCTAATGCGGTGATGTGTGGCCTGATCGATTCGCCGTTCGAAGACCTGACCATGTACTCGGAAGTGCTGCAGGACTCGACCTTCGATTTGATCGACGCGGGCAAGCTGAGCTTCGCCTCGGGCAGCTCGATCACTTTGTCGGAGCGGCGCAATAGCGACGTGTTTGGCAACCTGGAGAAGTACAAGGCCAAACTGATTCTGCGTCCGCAGGAAATTTCCAACCACCCGGAAGTGGTGCGGCGCCTTGGCATCATCGGGATCAACACCGCGCTGGAATTCGACATCTACGGCAACGTCAACTCCACCCACGTCTGCGGCACGCGGATGATGAACGGAATCGGCGGCTCCGGCGATTTCGCGCGCAATGCGCATCTGGCGGTCTTCGTGACCAAGTCGATTGCCAAGGGTGGCGCGATCTCCAGCGTGGTGCCGATGGTCAGTCACGTCGACCATACCGAGCATGACGTCGACATTCTGGTGACCGAGATGGGGCTGGCTGACTTGCGGGGCCTGGCACCACGCGAACGTGCGCGTGTGATCATTGATAACTGCGTACACCCAGACTTCCGCCAGGCACTGAATGATTACTTCACTGCGGCCTGCGCGATCGGTGGCCACACACCGCACATCCTCCGCGAAGCCCTGAGCTGGCATATAAATCTTGAAGAAACCGGGCGCATGCTCGCGGTCTAAAACGCACAGATCAGTCACTGACGCAAAACAGTTTGCATCAGTGGTTGCGCGCCAGCTCCCATATCATCAAAAACTGTACTGCTGTACTGGTCTTTTCCTACAGCATAAACCTACGCCAAGGGCTAAAAACCGCGACTATGCACCAACAAGGTGCACACAGGTACAGTTTGCGCTATTTCGACCCGTACACCGCCCGCAAACAGTTAACTGGTCACTCACAATACAGTTGAACTGTATCTAGAGAGCATTGGCAAACGAGAGGATCATGGGCACCAGTCAAACCACTACCTGATCCCGCCACAAGCGGAAGGATGTCAACCATGGAACGTACACTCAGTTCCGAACTGTTCTTCGAAGACAAAGCTGTAAACACCCAGGCTTCCCTGCCTTTGCGCGTTCTCGCCAACCTGATGTTGTGGCAGCGCCGCATCTCCAGCCGCCACCAACTGGCCCGTCTGGATTCGCGTCTGCTGGCTGACGCCGGTATCAGCGAAGCACAACGCTACGAAGAGCTGAGCAAGCCGTTCTGGCGCTAATCAGCGTCGCTGGCTCTGGTCGATAGACCCACCGCCAGCAACCCGAATTGAATAAACAAAACCCGTCGTGGGAAACCACGGCGGGTTTTGTCGTTTTCGTCTAGTGAGATACTGAAACGGCGGCATCGAACGTCAACCAGCACAATTTCATTAATCTAGAAAAACGCCCGTACAGTTAGCTAATTCGGTAATCCAGTCGTAGCCACCACTGGGCGAACCGCAACGGGCAGCCTAATATCCACCAGGAACGTGGCGAACGTTAAGCGACTGGCGTCTGACTCCTCAGATACCGAGCCACCTCTCACTACGGTTTATCCAAAGGAGTTTCACCATGACCCGTTTTCGTCTGCTCAGTGCCGCCGCCCTGCTGGCCTTCGCTGCCAACGCCAGCGCCACCAGCTTCATCGTGACCACCGACTCGATTGTCGGCGCTCTGAAAGCGTCCTCCGACGCCACTTCCGACGTGACCTCCTCTTTCCGTGACGACAAGATCGTGCTCGCCGCCCGTGATGACGCTGCAAGCTTCGTCGCCAGCGAAGGCGATATCCGTGGTGTGAAACTGGAAAGCGCGCTGGAGCACATCCGTCATCAAGCGCCACAGCTCAGTGCGACCGACGCACAGCTGGCTCAAGCCATTCTGACGCTGTAAACGTTTGCGACATCGGGACACGCCTTGCCGTGCCCCGATGTCGCAACGCTGGCTCTGGCCCGGGCATTTGCGCTAGCCTTCAGGCTCGTTAACAGTTGTCGAGTCCTATGCGCTTTCTTCCAAATCTGCTCATCACTTCTGCTTTATTGTCCGCCTGCTGGGCGACGTCTGCCGGCGCCTTCGATGCCTTCAATGCTTCGACGCAAGGCATTGTCGTCAGCGCTTATGCCACCAGCATGGTGTCTTCTGCACCGTTCGACCGTAAACTGCTGGTCGCCGCCCATGATGACGCGGCCGCTTTCGTTGCCAGTGACGGTCAATGGCGAGGC
Source organism: Pseudomonas khorasanensis (assembly GCF_014268505.2). Lineage (GTDB taxonomy): Bacteria > Pseudomonadota > Gammaproteobacteria > Pseudomonadales > Pseudomonadaceae > Aquipseudomonas > Aquipseudomonas khorasanensis. The sequence goes on along the minus strand of NZ_JABWQP020000003.1, from coordinate 476,097 downwards.
GCCCGGCTGGAATCCGCGCTGCATTATTTGCGCAAGACCCGGCCAAAACTTCATGCCAGCGACCTTGAACTGGCGCAAGCAATTCTCGTCCAATAGTTATCCTTGTCCTTCCGGAGTCGTTCCATGCGTAGCCCGCTGATTGCTGCCGCCCTTGGCCTGTTTGTATTGGCCGACGTGGCCCAGGCGCAAACCCTGGTAGCCACCAGTAACATCATCGTTCGTGCCTCCCAGCGCACCATCGATTTCACCTCCGATACCACCACGTCGATTCGCGATTCGAAAATCATCCGCGAAGCCCACGACGACGCCGCCAGTTTCGTCGCCAGTAATGGCGATATCCGTGGCGCACATCTCGAAGCTGCTCTCAACACCTTGCGCACTCGCGTGCCGGAAGCGCGCGACGCCAGCGATCAGGTACTCGCCGAAGCCATCCTCGCACTGTGAAGTCATTCGGCACCTGGCTGCTGGCCGGGGCGCTGCTGCTGATCGGCAGCAGCGCCCACGCCGGCCTGCAATTGCGGCTCAAGACCGACGGATTGAGCCCCGCCCAACAACAGGCCAGCCAGGCGCTGATCGATGAGGCCATGCAGAAATTGCCGCCGAGCTTCATCGAGCGGCTGGATCGGCGCATCGATGTCGGATGGACCGACAAAATGCCCGCCAATGCTTACGGGCAGGCCACGCTGGTTTCCGAGCTCGATCTGAATCGCAAGCTGCTCGCCGGTCTCACCGACGGCAGCGCGGCCAAAGAAAAGACCAATCGTCCCCACGGAACTGTGCGGCAGGAACTGCTCGCGACGGTGCTGCACGAAATCACCCATATTTATGATCGCGCGCGCTTGTGGCCCAGCGCCGAGCGTACGTTGATCCAGCGCTGCACCCGGCGTTTCGACAGCGTGGGGCTGATCGGCATGCCCGATGAGTGTCGCGGACAGAACGGTCGTCGCTTCACCCTCAGCGATAACCCGCGCCTGCTTGATCTGGCCGGCTGGCCGCAATACGTCGGCCGTCGGGGCGAGCGTGAACAACACAACCGCCAGATTGCTCGCAGCCCGGATCTGTACGAAATCTCCAGTCCCAAGGAATTCGTCGCGGTCAACATGGAGTACTTCCTCCTCGACCCGAGCTACGCCTGCCGTCGCCCAGCGCTGTATCGCTACTACAAGGATCATTTCGGCTGGGCGCCGCCAACGAAGGACACTTGCAGCACAAGCTTCGCCTTCCTCAATGCGGGCAATGACTTCGCCAAACAGCCCCTGGGGCGCGTCGATCCGGAACGCGTCTACGCAGTGGATTACCTGCTGGCCGAGGCCAATCAGAACTGGGTCAGCCGCTGGGGCCACAGCATGTTGCGCCTGGTGATCTGCGCGCCCGGCCGCCCGCGTGGCCCGGACTGCCGGCTCGACCTGGATCAGCACCTCGTGTTGTCCTACCGCGCCTTCGTTGGCGACGTACAGCTTTCCAGCTGGGACGGACTGGTGGGCAAATACCCGTCGCGGCTGTTCGTGTTGCCGCTGGCGCAGGTGATCGACGAGTACACCAAGACCGAACTGCGCAGCCTCGCTTCGGTGCCGCTGAACCTGTCGCGCGAGGAAATCGAAGGCGTCGTCGAACATGCCGCCGAGATGCACTGGAGCTATGACGGCAACTACTTCTTTCTGTCCAACAACTGCGCAGTGGAAGGTTTGAAACTGTTGCGCAGCGGCAGTAACAACACACAGCTTGTCGGCCTCGACAGCATCATGCCCAACGGCTTGCTGGAAGTGCTCAAGGGCCGCGGCCTGGCCGACACCAGCGTGCTCGATGATCCGAAAGAGGCGCTGCGCCTGGGTTACCGTTTCGACTCGTTCCGCGATCGTTATCAAGCGATGTTCGACGTGCTGAAGAAGCAACTGCCCATCAAACAGACCACCGTCGAAGAGTGGCTTTCGTTGACGGCTGAAGAGCGTCGAGAATGGTTCGAGCATGCTGATTTGCGTACCAGCGCGGCGCTGTTGCTGCTGGAACAGGCGAGTTTCCGCCGCCAGTTGCTGCTGGCGCAGGACGAGGTCAAGCAACGCTACCTCGGCGCGCGCGAACTGGAAAACGGCGGCATGGACAAAGCCAACGCGACCCTGCAGGAAATCCTCGCCAACAGCGGCTTCCTTAGCCGTCCGGCGGAACTGCTCGACTCAAAAGGTTACGGATTACCGCAGCCGAGCGAATTTGACCGGCTGGAAGCGGAAAGCAGTCAGCGGCAAAAGAAGCTGCTGGCCCTGACCGGCGACCTGGACACCGAAGTGCGCAAGTTGCTTGAACCCAAACGCGCGGCCGAGATTGCCGCCGGTGAGGCCAATGTGAAGCAGATCGGCGAGCATCTGCGCAAACTGCACAAGGCCTCGGGCGGATTGCAATTGCCCTGACAAACAAAAAAGGCTTCAGAACAATGTTCTGAAGCCTTTTTTTATTCATCCGGTGCGGTAAAGCACCGATCCGTGCGATTAGAGGCGGGCCTTGCGCACGCCGTCTGCCAGCGCCGAGCACAGCGTCAACACACCATCGATGGCCTGCTCAGGCGTATCGGCGCTGGCGATGTGATCGATCAGCGCCGACCCCACCACAACACCTTCCGCCAATCGGGCGATGGCCGCTGCCTGCTCCGGTGTACGGATACCGAAACCGATGCTGATCGGCAGAACGGTATGACGACGCAGACGCGCAACCGCCTCTTCAACGTGCTCCAGAGTCGCTGCACCGGCACCGGTCACACCGGCCACCGACACGTAATAGACGAAACCGGAGCTGCCATTGAGCACGCGCGGCAAACGCGCATCATCGGTAGTCGGCGTGGTCAGGCGAATGAAGTCCAGACCGGCAGCCTGCGCCGGGTCGCACAGTTCTTCGTTGTGCTCCGGCGGCATGTCGACAACGATCAGGCCATCGACGCCGGCCTCTTTGGCTTCAGCGATAAAACGCTCGACGCCGAATTTGTGGATCGGGTTGAAGTAGCCCATCAACACCAGCGGAGTTTCGCTGTTGCCGGCACGGAACTCACGAACCATTTGCAGGGTTTTCGCCAGATTCTGTTTGGCACCCAACGCACGAATGTTGGCCAGCTGGATCGCCGGGCCATCGGCCATCGGATCGGTGAACGGCATGCCCAGCTCGATCACATCGGCACCCGCAGCAGGCAAGCCTTTGAGGATCGCCAGCGAAGTGTCGTAGTCGGGATCACCGGCGGTGACGAAGGTCACCAGCGCGGCGCGGTTCTGCTCTTTGAGGTCGGCAAAGCGTGTTTGCAGGCGGCTCATCAGTGTTTCTCCTGCTGCGACTGTTCCATATGGTGCATGACGGTTTGCATGTCTTTGTCGCCACGGCCCGACAGGTTGACCACCATCAGGTGATCCTTCGGCAGCTTCGGAGCGCGCTTGAAGACTTCTGCCAGGGCGTGGGCGCTTTCCAGCGCCGGAATGATCCCTTCCAGGCGGCAGCATTTGTGGAACGCCTCGAGCGCTTCGTCGTCGGTCACCGAGGTGTATTGAACGCGGCCAATGTCATGCAACCAGGCGTGCTCAGGGCCGATGCCCGGGTAGTCGAGACCGGCGGAAATCGAGTGGGCGTCGATGATCTGGCCATCGTCATCCTGCAGCAGGAAGGTGCGGTTGCCGTGTAGCACGCCCGGAACGCCGCCATTGAGGCTGGCCGCGTGCTTGCCGGTTTCGATGCCGTAACCGGCCGCTTCGACGCCGATGATTTCAACGCTCTTGTCATCGAGGAACGGGTGGAACAGGCCCATGGCATTGGAACCGCCGCCGATGCACGCGACCAGGCTGTCCGGCAGGCGCCCTTCCTGCGCTTGCAGCTGATCGCGGGTTTCCTTGCCAATGACGGCCTGGAAGTCGCGAACCATCGCCGGGTACGGGTGCGGACCGGCGACCGTGCCGATCAGATAGAAGGTGTTGTCGACGTTGGTCACCCAGTCACGCAGGGCTTCGTTCATCGCGTCCTTCAAAGTGCCGGTGCCGGCGACCACCGGGATCACTTCGGCGCCCAGCAGCTTCATGCGGAACACGTTGGCCTGCTGACGTTCGATGTCAGTCGTGCCCATGTAGATCACGCAATCGAGACCGAAACGTGCAGCGACGGTGGCTGTGGCCACGCCGTGCATACCCGCGCCGGTCTCGGCAATGATGCGCTTCTTGCCCATGCGCCGTGCCAGCAGGATCTGGCCGATGCAGTTGTTGATCTTGTGCGCGCCGGTGTGGTTCAGCTCTTCACGCTTGAGGTAGATTTTCGCGCCGCCGCAGAACTCGGTCAGGCGTTCGGCGAAGTACAGTGGGCTGGGACGTCCGACGTAGTCACGCTGAAAGTAGGCCAATTCCTCTTTGAACGCGGGATCTTCCTTGGCCGCTTCGTATTCGCGAGCCAGGTCGAGGATCAACGGCATCAGGGTTTCCGCGACATAACGGCCACCGAACGCGCCGAACAGGCCGTTGGCGTCAGGGCCGCTACGCAGATCAGAGGTGTTTGAAGTCTGGGTCATGGGTCGCTCCAGGTGCATTCGGTCAAAAGGCAATGACGTCCACTCTACCCCTGACCATCTATGCTGAAAACCGATAAGATCGGCACAACCTGTCAGGAAAACTCACAGATACCATGAGCCATGACCTTCCCCCGTTGAACGCCCTGCGCGCTTTCGAGGCCACCGCCCGGCTGAATAGCGTCAGCCAGGCCGCCGAACAGTTGCACGTTACCCATGGCGCAGTCAGCCGCCAGCTCAAACTGCTGGAGGAGCATCTGGGCGTGAGTCTTTTCGTCAAGGACGGGCGCGGCTTGAAACTCACAGATGCCGGCGTGCGGTTACGTGACGCCAGCGGCGAAGCGTTTGATCGGTTGCGCAGTGTCTGCGCGGAGTTGACGCAAAGCACCGCCGACGCCCCGTTCGTACTCGGCTGTTCGGGAAGCCTGCTGGCGCGCTGGTTTATTCCGCGTCTGGGACGGTTGAATGCCGATCTGCCGGATTTGCGGCTGCACCTTTCCGCTGGCGAAGGCGATCTTGATCCCCGGCGTCCGGGACTGGATGCGTTGCTGGTTTTCGCCGAGCCGCCGTGGCCGGCCGATATGCAGGTCTACGAGCTGACAGCGGAACGCATCGGCCCGGTGATGAGCCCGCTGTTCAGCGGCTATCAACGTCTGCGAGTCGCTCCGGCCGCAGGTTTGCTAGACGAGCCTGTGTTGCACACCACCTCCCGTCCGCAAGCCTGGCCAAGCTGGGCGCAGCAGAACGGCCTCGACGCAAAGGCGTTGAAGCTTGGGCAAGGTTTCGAGCATTTGTATTATTTGCTGGAAGCAGCCGTGGCAGGCCTCGGGGTAGCAATCGCGCCGCAGCCATTAGTCGCCGAGGATTTGAAGGCGGGTCGCCTGGTTGCGCCGTGGGGCTTCTGCGAAACCCCGGCGCAACTGGCGTTGTGGCTACCCAAGCGCGCCGCGGACGGGCGCGCCCGGCAACTGGCGCAGTGGCTCAAGAACGAGCTGCGCCAGACCGATCACTCGCCGCGCTTGAACAGCAGATAAGCGGCCAGTAGACCCAGTGCGCCGACCGCCACACCGGCCGTGGTCCACGGATGTTCCTGCGCGTAATCGCGGGTGGCGATACCGGTTTCACGGGTTTTCACTTTGACTTCTTCATAGGCGTCGCTGAGCAGGTGACGCGAGTGCTTCAGCGCACTTTCAGCATTGCTTTTCAGCGCCTTGAGGGTCTTGCGCGACTCGTCCGAAGCATCGTCTTTCAGGCTTTCCAACGATTTGAGCAGACTCTCGATCTCGGCTTCCATGCTTTGCAACGAGGCTTTACGTAAAGAGGTGTTGGCCATGGTGGCTCTCCTGCATTGGTGATGAGTGGCGTGTGTTGGTTGGGACTTCACCATGTCGAGAAAGTGCAGAAATTCTGAACTTCGGCAGCGCAGCGGCACCGAAATCAACAGTGCAATTGGCTGCTAGTCTCAATTGCGTACGCCATTCCACACCCAAGGAGAACGCCATGAGTGACCATCACACGTACAAGAAAGTCGAGCTGGTCGGTTCGTCCACCACCAGCATCGAAGACGCAATCAACAATGCGTTGGCCGAAGCAAACAAGACCCTGCGCAATCTGGAATGGTTTGAAGTGACCGAAACCCGTGGCCACATCGAAAATGGCCGCGCGGCACACTTTCAGGTCACGCTGAAAGTCGGCTTCAAGATTGCCGACAGTTGAGTTTGGTCTAGTCTTCTGAACTTGCGCGCTGGCCGAGTGCCATAGGGAATGGCAAAGCGCTACAAGGTGGGTGTATCAGGCCGATGCCCTGATGCCCGCCTCATTCAATCCGACCAGGGAGTGCAACCGATGAAGAAGTTCATGTTGGCAGTAGGTTTGTTGAGCCTTGCCGGTGGTGCGTTTGCTGCCGGCAAGCCGTGTGAAGAGCTGAAAAGCGAGATTGCGGCAAAGCTCGACGCCAAAGGTGTTTCCGGCTATTCGCTGGAAGTTGTCGACAAAGGCGCGGCGGCAGACGCCAAAATTGTTGGGACCTGCGAAGGCGGCAGCAAGGAAATCGTCTACACGCGCGATTGATTGCGCCGCAAATACAAAAGCCGATGCGGATGCATCGGCTTTTTTGTAGGCAACGATTTCCCGTGTGGGGCTGCGGCCTTTTGATCTCAATTCACGATCAAAAGATCGCAGCCTCGTTGCACTCGACAGCTCCTACAAGGGACCGGGTTATCCTTTCATGACTTGCGCCAGCAATTCGTAGGAACGTACGCGATCTGCGTGTTCGTAAAGATCGCTGGTGAAAATCAGCTCATCCGCCTGGGTCTGTTCAACCAACACTTCAAGCTTGGCGCGGATCTTTTGCGGGCCGCCGACCATCGCCAGACCAAGGAAGTCACCCACCGCCTCACGCTCATGGGGCAGCCACAGGCCGTCCATGGTTTTCACCGGCGGACGCTGCACCAGACTTTGCCCGCGCATCAGCGCCAGAATGCGTTGGTACACCGATGTCGCCAGGTAATCGGCTTGCTCGTCGGTATCGGCAGCCACCAGCGGCACACCCAGCATCACATAAGGCTTGTCGAGCACCGCCGACGGCTTGAAGTGATTGCGATAGACGCGGATCGCCTCGTGCATGAAGCGCGGGGCGAAGTGCGAGGCGAAGGCGTAAGGCAGACCACGCTCGCCGGCCAGTTGCGCACTGAACAGGCTGGAACCGAGCAGCCAGATCGGCACATTGGTGCCGGTGCCGGGCATGGCAATCACGCGTTGTTCGGGGGTGCGCGGGCCGAGGTAGCGCATCAGTTCGGCGACGTCTTCGGGGAAATCGTCAGCACTGCCGGAGCGCTCGCGACGCAGGGCCCGTGCGGTCATCTGGTCAGAACCGGGGGCGCGGCCAAGGCCCAGATCGATACGCCCCGGGTACAGACTTTCGAGGGTGCCGAACTGCTCTGCGATCACCAGCGGCGCATGGTTGGGCAGCATCACACCGCCGGAACCGACACGAATCGTCGAAGTGCCACCGGCCAGATAACCGAGCAGTACCGAGGTGGCCGAACTGGCGATGCCGTCCATGTTGTGATGTTCGGCGACCCAGAACCGGGTGTAGCCAAATTTTTCGGCGTGCTGCGCCAAGTCCAGCGAGTTGTGCAAAGACTGCGCAGCGCTGCCGTTTTCGCGTACCGGCACCAGATCGAGGGTGGAAAATTTTACGTCGGACAATTGTTTCATAACCTGCATCTCCGAATGAGGAGGCAGGTTTTTCTTGCGAGCGAAAACCTGCCAGATCCATAAGCGTGTTTTATGGAATGAGGGCATATACCCGAGATTCAATAGCAGCGAAGAAATTTCCTACTAAAAAAGTCAACGATTCGACCAGGCTGAACTTTGTTCCGCCGTCTATCCTCAGAAGCCTTGCTAGTAAAAACCACGATGGCGCGGCGTTCCGCGCCACACTTGAGGAGGCAGACATGGCTATCGTTAAAAAGGCATCGGCGCATTGGGAAGGCGATCTGAAAACCGGTCTCGGCTCGATTTCCACCGAAACCGGCGTCCTCAGAGAAGCACCCTACGGCTTCAAGGCACGCTTCGAAGGCGGCAAGGGCACCAACCCGGAAGAACTGATCGGCGCGGCTCATGCCGGCTGCTTCTCCATGGCGTTTTCGATGATCCTCGGCGATGCCGGTCTGAAAGCAGACAGCATCGATACCAACGCCGAGGTCACTCTCGATCAGGTTGGCGGTGGCTTCGCGATCACCGCGGTGAAGCTGATTCTCAAGGCGAAGATCCCGGGGGCGACTCAGCAACAGTTTGAAGAGTTGAGCAACAAGGCCAAGGAAGGGTGCCCGGTTTCCAAGGTGCTGAATGCGAAGATCACCCTCGAGGCTTCGCTGGTCAGCTGATTCGGCGTTTGCCGGGCTAACGCCTTCGCGAGCAGGCTCGCTCCCACAGGGGATTTGTGCACGTCGCAGATCCAGTGTGGGAGCGAGCCTGCTCGCGAAGGCAGTCTCGAAACCAGCTCAGCGGCCGGCAATTAATACAAGGTGTGAGCAAAGTCAGAACCCGCTCTGTAGAAATGTGGTCGAATAATCGACAGCAGCTTCAGCGCACGCCCGTGCGCGCTGCCTCAAGGAGTTTCATCGATGAAACGTATTGGCTTGGCGATCCTTTGCAGTGCACTGGCCACCTCGGTTATGGCGGCACCCAAAGACTGTGAAGAGCTTAGAAAAGAAATCGAAATCAAGATTCAGGCAAAAGCCATCCCGTCATACACCCTGGAAATCATCACTGCTGAAGAAGCGAAACAGCACGACGTCGCCATGATCGTGGGCTCGTGCGAAAACGGCACAAAGCGAATCATCTATCAGAAAAACGATAGCTGAATCGCTAAATGATGCAGTTGAACTCCCGGTCTTCGGCAACGATTTCGCGCTTGGCATTGTACAAACGCGCGCTTGGGGTGAACGCCAGCGAGCGCCCCTCCAGCAGATAACGCTGGCCGGCCTCGAAATGGTCATAACGGATCGTCAGATAGCACAAGCGCTCGACCGGGCCGGTCAGCAAACTGCCGCCGCCGCCAAACACCTCGAAGTCGAAACGCACCCGCAGTTCATGGCTGCCGGGGGTGACCTGGAAGTAGCGCCCGTCGCTTAATCGCTGATTGTCGAGACGCTCAGCCATCAGCAGTTTGCCCCCCGGGCTTGGCGTTGAAAATTCGACCCAGGCCATTTGCGGATCGACCGGCGGCAACGGCGTCTGGCAACCGGCGACAAGACTGGCAGCAAGCAATGGCAGCAAGGTTCGCATGATGAATATCCACAGATCTGAACAGCCAGCATAGCGCCGATCAGGTGCTCTGACAGCCCGCAGGGGTGCCCTGACCGACTACTTTGCGCTGTTCGTCATAAAGTTTGGCCCAAGGCCGGAAACCGATGCTGCCGGCCTGCAATTGATAGCGCTGGCCGGCATTGAAATCCTTGAATTTCACACTCAGCTGACAATCGCGCCACAGCGGTTCGGCATTCGGGCCGATGTTGGTGGCCTCGACCGGGAACAGATAGCGCACCTTCAGCTCATGGCTGCCGGGTTGCACTTCGAAATAGCGTTTGTCGATCGCTTGTGTGGCATCGACTTGCACGGCTTGCAGCGCCGTGTCCTGTTGGCCGGCGCTCAGATCGATCCAGGCTTGCGAGGGATCGGGGTCGGGCATTCCGAATCCGGCACAACCGGCCAGCGTCAGCAGGCCCCCTGTCAGCATCAACATGCGCATAGCGGTGCTCCTTTAGGCGGGATAGTCTTGCGGGCAGACTCTCCGGGGAATTTCTTATTTTGATCAGGCCGTTCTCAAGCCTTGGGTTACTTGATCGCGTTTTTCCGATTTTGTTTCCGGGCGTGTTGTTTTTGTTACTCAACGGTTGCGCCAGCGTCAGCTATTACAGCCAGCTGGCCAGCGGGCAATTGCAATTGCTGCGGGCGCGAGAACCGGTGGAACAGGTGATCGCCGACCCGGGGCGCGACGCGACCTTGCGCGCGCACCTGGCCCAATCGCAAAAGGCCCGCACCTTCGCCAGCGAGCATCTGCATCTGCCAGACAACCAGAGCTATCGCCTGTACGCCGACATCGGCCGGCCGTTCGTGGTGTGGAACGTGTTCGCCACGACGGAGTTTTCCCTGAGCCCGCAAAACCATTGTTTCCCGATTGCCGGGTGCGTGGCCTATCGCGGCTACTACAATCAGAGCGCTGCCCGAGGCGAAGCGGCGATTCAGCGCTTGCAGGGCATGGACGTGTCGATTGGCGGCGTCGAGGCTTACTCGACACTCGGCTGGTTCAACGACCCGATCCTCAATTCGATGATGGGTTGGGGTGATGAACGCCTGGCCACGCTGATTTTTCATGAGTTGGCGCACCAGCGTTTCTACGTGAAGGATGACACTGAGTTCAACGAGTCATTTGCCACGTTTGTCGAGCAGGAAGGCACACGACAGTGGCGTGCGTTTTGCGGGCTGCCACCGGACTCGGATTCAAGGCTCAAGCAGCGCGACCAATTCATAGGCCTGGTGCTCGAAACGCGTTCACGGCTGGAGACGCTGTATGCGCAGCCGTTATCGGCCGAGCAGATGCGTGCACGAAAAACGGCGGAATTCGAGCGGTTGCGTCGCGAGTATCGAATAATGAGGGACGGCCAGTGGGGCGGGGATAAACGTTATGACGCCTGGGTGAATGCGCCGCTGAACAATGCACGGCTGCTGCCGTTTGGGCTGTATGACCAGTGGGTGCCAGCGTTTGCGGCGTTGTTCCGACGGGTCGACGGGGATTGGCAGACGTTTTATCGGGAAGTGGAAAAGTTAGGTGACCTGCCAACGGTTGAGCGCAAGGCGGCCTTGAAAGCTTTGGCCCAATCCTGATGATTTCGGGGCGTAACAGGCCCCTTCGCGAGCAGGCTCGCTCCCACATGGAATCAAGGTGCCCCCGTGGGAGCGAGCCTGCTCGCGAAGACTATTTCATCAACGCTGCAAAAACGCCTGATGCAACGCATCCAGCGTCTCGAAGTGATAAGCCGGCGCCTCGGCATTCAACTCCTCGAAACTGCCAAATCCATACCCCACCGCCGCCGCATCCAGGCCGTTGCTGCGCGCGCCGATCAAGTCATGCTTGCGATCACCGACCATCAGGGTCTGCGCCGGATCCAGCCCTTCCTGTTCGAGCAAATGGGCGATCAGCTCAACTTTGTTGGTCCGCGTGCCATCAAGCTCGCTGCCATAGATCACTTTGAAATGCCGGGCAAAGTCGAAATGCCGGGCAATCTCGCGGGCGAATACCCACGGTTTGGATGTCGCGATGTACAACTGCCGCCCCTGCCCGCTCAGGGTTTCCAGCAGTGGCGTCACCCCGTCGAACACGCGATTCTCGTAAAGGCCGGTCACTTTGAAGCGCTCACGATAGAAATTCACCGCTTCCCAGGCCTTGGCCTCGTCGAAATCGTAGAACTGCATAAACGCTTGCAGCAGCGGCGGGCCGATGAAGTGTTCCAGCCTGGTGAGGTCCGGCTCATCGATACCGAGGTTGGCGAGAGCAAATTGAATGGAACGCGTGATGCCCTCACGCGGGTCGGTCAGGGTGCCATCGAGGTCAAACAGTACGGTCTGGTAATGCATGGGATTTCCTGAGCAAGTCGCAAATCGATTCAAAGCGAGTCGTAGCCTTCAGCCAGATGCAGGTCCTTGAGCTTCACGTAATTCGCCGCGCTGTATGTGAAGAAGGCGTTTTCCTTGTCGGTCAGCGGCCGGATCTGTTTCACCGGGCTGCCGACATACAGGTAGCCGCTTTGCAGGCGCTTGCCCGGCGGTACCAGGCTGCCGGCGCCAATGATCACGTCGTCTTCGACCACCGCGCCGTCCATGACGATGCTGCCCATGCCTATCAACACGCGGCTGCCAACGGTGCAGCCGTGGAGCATGACTTTGTGCGCGATGGTCACGTCGTCGCCGATCAACAGAGGGAAGCCGTCCGGGTTGAACGGGCCGGCGTGGGTGATGTGCAGCACGCAACCGTCCTGCACGCTGGTGCGCGCGCCGATGCGGATGCGGTGCATGTCGCCACGGATCACCGTCAGCGGCCAGACGGAGCTGTCTTCGCCGATTTCGACGTCGCCGATCACCACCGCGGAGCCGTCGACAAAAGCGCCTTTGCTCAACTGCGGGGTGTGGTTCTGGTATTTGCGAAGGGACACGATTAGTTCTCTCTCTGTCGCCGATAGCTGCGGTGAGTGTCGATTGTAATTAAGATGGGCGCATGTTTCTTCCAGCCAAGGTGCCAACCGTGAGCGTGAACAATCCTCTGCTTCAGTCCTACGATCTGCCACCGTTCTCCACGATCCGTGCCGAACACGTGCTGCCAGCGATCGAAACCATCCTGGCCGACAACCGCGCCGCGATCGCCGAAATCCTCGAGACCCAAGGCCAGAAGCCTACCTGGGCGGGCCTCATATTGGCGATGGACGAACTCAACGATCGTCTCGGTGCGGCATGGAGCCCGGTCAGCCATCTTAACGCCGTGTGCAACAGCGCCGAGCTTCGCGAAGCCTACGAGTCGTGCCTGCCGGCCCTGAGCGCCTATTCCACCGAAATGGGCCAGAACCGCGAACTGTTCCAGGCCTATGAAGCGTTGGCCAACAGCCCGGAAGCCGCCGGTTTCGACGTGGCGCAAAAAACCATTCTGGAACAGGCCCTGCGTGATTTCCGCCTGTCGGGTATCGATCTGCCCGAAGCCGAGCAGAAGCGCTACGCCGAAGTGCAGAGCAAACTTTCCGAGCTGGGCAGCCGTTTCTCCAACCAGTTGCTCGACGCCACCCAGGCGTGGACCAAGCACGTCACCGACGAGGCCGCCCTCGCCGGCCTGACCGACTCGGCCAAGGCGCAAATGGCCGCCGCCGCACAGGCCAAAGGCCAGGATGGCTGGCTGATCACACTCGAATTCCCAAGCTATTACGCGGTGATGACCTACGCCCAGGACCGCACGCTGCGTGAGGAAGTCTACGCCGCCTACTGCACCCGCGCCTCGGATCAAGGCCCGAACGCCGGCCAGAACGACAATGGGCCGATTATGGAAGAGATCCTCGACCTGCGTCAGGAGCTGGCGAAACTGCTGGGTTTCACCAGTTTCGCCGAGCTGAGCCTGGCCACCAAAATGGCCGAATCCAGCGATCAGGTGCTGAGCTTTCTGCGCGATCTGGCCCAGCGCAGCAAGCCGTTCGCCGCGCAGGATCTGCAACAGCTGCGCGCGTACGCAGCGGAACAAGGCTGCGCCGATCTGCAAAGCTGGGACAGCGGTTTCTATGGCGAGAAACTTCGTGAGCAGCGCTACAGCGTCGCTCAGGAAACCCTGCGCGCCTACTTCCCGATCGATAAGGTGCTGAGCGGCCTGTTCAGCATCGTCCAGCGCCTGTACGGCATCGAGATTGCCGAGCAGAAAGGCTTCGACACCTGGCACCCGGACGTGCGCCTGTTCGAAATCAAGGAAAACGGTCAACACGTCGGCCGCTTCTTCTTCGATCTGTATGCCCGCGCCAACAAGCGTGGTGGTGCGTGGATGGACGGCGCCCGCGACCGTCGCCGCACCGCTGACGGCGTGTTGCAGAGCCCGGTGGCCAATCTGGTGTGCAACTTCACCCCGGCCGACAGCGGCAAACCTGCCTTGCTGACCCACGATGAAGTGACCACCCTGTTCCACGAATTCGGCCATGGTTTGCATCACCTGCTGACCCGCGTCGAGCATGCCGGCGTGTCGGGCATCAACGGCGTGGCGTGGGACGCGGTCGAGTTGCCAAGCCAGTTCATGGAAAACTGGTGCTGGGAACCGGAAGGCCTGGCGCTGATTTCCGGCCACTACGAAACCGGCGAGCCGCTGCCGCAGGATCTGCTGGAAAAAATGCTCGCGGCAAAAAACTTCCAGTCCGGGTTGATGATGGTGCGTCAACTGGAGTTCTCGCTGTTCGACTTCGAACTGCATGCCACACACGGTGACGGCCGCAGCGTTGCCCAGGTACTCGAAGGCGTGCGGGACGAGGTCTCGGTGATGCGCCCGCCAGCCTACAACCGCTTCCCCAACAGCTTCGCGCACATTTTCGCCGGCGGTTACGCAGCGGGTTACTACAGCTACAAGTGGGCCGAAGTGCTGTCGGCGGATGCCTTCTCGAAATTCGAAGAAGACGGCGTACTCAACGCAGAAACCGGCCGGGCCTTCCGCGAAGCGATTCTGGCGCGCGGTGGCTCTCAAGCACCGATGGTGCTGTTCGTCGACTTCCGTGGCCGTGAGCCGTCGATTGACGCACTGTTGCGCCACAGCGGCCTGAGTGAGGACGCAGCAGCATGAGCGATGGCCCTGTAATCACCAAAAAACGCTTTATCGCCGGGGCTGTTTGCCCGGCGTGCAGCGAGCCGGACAAACTGATGATGTGGAACGAGGACGGCGTGCCGCACCGCGAATGCGTGGCCTGCGGCTATTCCGACACGCTCAATGAACAGGGCCTGTCGGTGCCCAAGGAGCTGGGCACGCGTGTCAACACCAGTGCGTTGAAACCTGCTGCCGACAAGAAGGTGCAGGCCGTACAGTTTTTCCCGAACCCGAAGCTGAAGAAAAAGCCTGACGAGCAACAGTGATATCCACTACCACCTGCCGATTTTGCTCGGCAGGTGGTGGTAACTGTCTACCACACAGCCCCCGCGCTTCCTGACTAGGCTGGTCAATCCAGCCTCTCTCACGGAAGACGTTATGTCTGAGACAAATCCGCTATTACAGAAATGGCAGTTACCGCCCTGGTCGGCGGTGCGCGCCGAGCACCTGGTGCCGGCGATCGACAAGATCGTCGCCAACAACCAGCTGATTATCGAAAATGTCATCGCCACTCAAATCCATCATCCCAACTGGGACGATCTGGTCATCGCCGTGGATGGGGCCGACGCGCGCCTGAATGAAACCATGTCGGTCATAGAGTTTCTCTCGGTGAAACATGCCGATGATCCCGATTGGTTACTGCAGAGCGCTTTGAGCAGCATTGCGGCTCGACGGTACAAGGCTGCAAGATCCGGCAATCCGGCATTGTTCGAAGCCTGTCAGCGATTGGCAAAGAGTTCGATTGCCGCCAATTTCAGTGCTTCACGAAAAGCCTCTCTGAAAAAAAATATGCGCGCATATCAATTGGCCGGATGCGAACTGCCGACCGCCCAACGAGAAAAACTGGCGCAGTTGAACAACGAGATCGATCTTCAGGAAAAGTTGTTTCTGCACAACCTCGACGCCGCCAGCGCCGCCTGGAGCAAGCACATCGACGATGTCGCGCTGTTGGCGGGGCTGGCTCCCGATATGCAGGCGCATCTGGCTGCCAATGCAAAACAGGCGGGACTCTCGGGCTGGCGATTGACGCTGGACCAAAACACTTACCAACACATCATGACCCGGGCGCAAAACCGCGGGCTGCGCGAGGAATACTTCAAAGCGTATTGCACCCGCGCTTCCGATCAGGGGCCAGAGGCCGGCCGCTTCGACAATGGGCCGGTCCTGGAAAAGCTGCTTGCCTCGCGTCACGAAAAGGGCAGGCTGCTGGGGTTCGACAACTTTGCGCAACTGCGTCTGCACAACCGCATGGCGACCAGCACCGATCAGGTGAACGAATTTCTGCGGCGGCAGATTGCTCTGAATGCAGCGACGCTGGCCCGCGAAACCGAGGATCTGCACGGCATGGCCCGCGGGCACGGTATCAAGCAGGTAGAAGCGTGGGATCACGATTTTCTGGCCGAGCAACTCCGCCTGCAGCAGTTGGTCGGGGGGTTGACGGACTTGCGTCAGTACTTTGCGCTGGACGCCACGTTGCGCAGCCTGTGCCGATTCTGCGAGCACCTGTTCGGGATCAGGATCACTGAAAACACGCAAAACGAGTGTCTCTACGAGGACGTACGACTGTTCGAAGTGAGCGAGCATGGTCAAGCGGTCGGCTTTATCTATATCGACCCCTTCCACCGCGAAGCCGGCGCCGATTTCGCCTGGACCGGTGTGCTACGCAATAGGCGAATCAACGCCGAAGGTCGGCCATCGCTGCCAATTGCCTCGCTTCAGACCAATTTTACGGCTGCCTCCGCCGGGCATCCAGACCTGCTTTCACATCAGGATCTGCGCGTGTTGCTCCACGAATTCGGCCATTGCCTGCATCACGTACTGACTCGTTCACCGCATTACAACCTGTCGAGCATCTCGCACTTGAGCCGTGACGTCGCCGAATTCGCCGGGCAGCTGTTCGAACACTGGGCCTTGTCTGGCGAGTTCCTGCGCTGGATGGCCACTCATCACGAAACCGGCGAGCGCCTGTCCGAAGTGCAGGCCGAAACCGCCGTGTCCGCGCTGGGTGTACAACGCAGCCGGGAAACGGCGATGCTGCTGATGAGCGCGCTGGTGGACTTTGAGCTGCACCGCTGTCATGGCGACGGTCGCAGTGTTCTACGCGTGGTCGAGGATATTCAGAGCGAGTTCGAACATCTGCAGATTCCCGCTTATTGCCGCTTCGCCAACAGCTGCGATTACCTGGCAACCGGTTACGAGGCTTCGATGTACGCCTACAAATGGTCGGGTGTGCTGGCGAGCGAGGCGTTTACTCGCTTTGCGCGCGAGGGTGTTTTCAACGAGCAGACGGGCCGGGATCTGCGTGAAACACTTTTCTCCGGTGATAAGCAGTCAATGCCCGACGCCCTGGAAGCATTCCTCGGCCAACCGATCGACCGCGAGCTTTTTGTCGCGCTGCCAGAATGACCTGATCAGCGCTGGACGTGCGCCGAGTCGAACCAGCTCTTCATTGAGCACATGGCGAAAGCGCTCGTGCTGCATTCGCCATTGACCAGGGCTTCGCGCAGCCGATCGACGTCTGCCTGCATCACGTAACGAACACTGTCATGAAAGTGATGGCTGTCGCCAAAGCCGCCCTCGGTCATTTCCTTGAGTGCCTGTTCTTTCGTCCAGCCTTGAATCACTAATCGGTACATTGCCGCCATCAGCCCGGTGCGGTCAGAACCATGCTTGCAGTGCATCAGCACCGGTCCATCGGCTTCGGCGGCCTGAAGGGTGCGCAACGCGGTGAGCACATCGCTGTCGTCGACACGGTTGGTGCGGTAAGGCAACTGCACCTGCTTGATGCCTGGGTCAGACAGCCACTCGCTGTCGGCTTCGGGCAGGAAGCTGATCACCGTGACCACGTTCAGACTTTTCAGCAACGCCACCGCGCCATTGCCGGGCAGCGCGCTGCGATAGAGGGTCGGTGACATCCGGAACAGGTTGAAACTCGCCTCGACCGGCTGCGCCCACTCGCTCGGGCGAGGCTGCATCACATCGGCGGCCCGTGCTGCAACGCCGTGCAACAGGGCGACCAGCGATAGGCACAAAGCAGGTAAAAAGCGCACTTGGGACATGCTGGACTGACCGTTTTGGTAATCATCACTAAAGGTTTTGCAGATTCGGCGTTCGGCGGTCAAGGCCCCGTGAGCCCGCCGTCAAAGAATCGTGAATCGTTGCCTTGCCAGGCTTTTTTCTGCAGAACGGCTTTTTCTTGATGCTTAGCCTGCTACCATTTGTCACACGATGTTGCAGACGCGTCCGCTTTTTTTCAGCCGGACGATCGTTATCGCGACGCAAAATTCCTCGAGCTGCTCGCAGAAGCGGCTGATTTTCAAGCCTGATGAGGTCCCCCATGTCTGATCAAGATCGAGACAACCCGCGGCGTGAGTTTTTACGCAAATCCCTGACCCTCATCCCGGTGGTCACTCTGGCCAGTACCGGATTGGGCAGCAGCGTGCTGCAAGCCGCGCCTGAAACCGCGCCGGCGGCGGCCGCGCCATTACCCGCCCCTGCTGGTGTTAACGCTTATCAGCCGAGCTTTTTCACTGCCGAGGAGTGGGCGTTCATCAATGCCGCCGTCGCACAGCTGATTCCCAACGACGCGCAAGGCCCAGGTGCGCTGGAAGCCGGCGTGCCGGAGTACATCGATCGGCAGATGAACACTCCGTACGCCGCCGGCGCCCTGTGGTACATGCAAGGGCCGTTCAATGCCGACGCTGCGCCGGAGATGGGCTGGCAGAGCAAACTGGTGCCCAAGGATATTTATCGCCTCGGCATCGCCGCCACGGATCAGTGGGCAAAAGCCCTCAACGGTAAAACATTTGCCGAGCAAGACAGCGCTACCCGAGACGATTTGCTCAAGCAACTCGAAGCCGGCAAACCGCAGTTTGACGCCGTTCCGGCGAAGATCTTCTTCAACCTGCTGCTGCAAAACACCAAGGAAGGCTTCTTCTGCGACCCGATCCACGGTGGCAATAAAGGCATGGTCGGCTGGACGATGATTGGTTTCCCCGGCGCCCGCGCCGATTTCATGGATTGGGTTGAACGCAACGAGCAATACCCTTTCCCGGCAGTGTCGATTCGCGGCGAGAGGGCGTAAGCATGGCAACGGTAATGAAGAAGGTTGACGCGGTGATCGTCGGTTTCGGCTGGACCGGCGCGATCATGGCCAAGGAACTCACCGAGGCGGGCCTCAACGTGCTGGCGCTGGAGCGCGGGCCGATGCAGGATACTTATCCCGACGGCAACTATCCCCAGGTGATCGACGAACTCACCTACAGCGTTCGTAAAAAGCTCTTTCAGGACATATCGAAAGAGACCGTCACCATCCGCCATAGCGTCAACGACGTTGCCTTGCCGAACCGCCAGTTGGGCGCGTTCCTGCCGGGCAACGGGGTCGGCGGCGCGGGTCTGCACTGGTCAGGCGTGCACTTTCGCGTCGACCCGATCGAATTGCGCATGCGCAGCCACTACGAAGAACGCTACGGTAAAAGCTTCATCCCCAAGGACATGACCATTCAGGACTTCGGCGTCAGTTATGAAGAGCTGGAGCCGTTTTTCGACTTTGCCGAAAAGGTCTTCGGCACCTCCGGCCAGGCCTGGACGGTGAAGGGTCAATTGGTCGGTCAGGGCAAGGGCGGCAACCCTTACGCGCCGGATCGTTCCAACCCGTTCCCGCTGGAGGCGCAGAAAAATACTGTGTCGGCGCAGCTGTTCGGCAAAGCGGCCGGCGAAGTCGGTTACAAACCCTACAACCTGCCTTCGGCGAACACCTCGGGCCCGTACACCAATCCCTACGGCGCACAGATGGGGCCGTGCAACTTCTGCGGATTCTGCAGCGGTTACGTGTGCTACATGTACTCCAAGGCTTCGCCGAACGTGAACATTCTGCCGGCGCTCAAGCCACTGCCGAATTTCGAGCTGCGGCCCAACTCTCATGTACTGCGGGTCAACCTCGACAGCACAAAAACCAAAGCCACCGGCGTCACCTACATCGACGGTCAGGGCCGCGAGATCGAACAGCCGGCGGATCTGGTGATCCTCGGCGCGTTCCAGCTGCACAACGTGCGTCTGATGCTGCTCTCCGGCATTGGCAAGCCATACGACCCGATCAGCGGCGAAGGCGTGGTCGGGCGTAATTTCGCCTACCAGAACATGGCGACCATCAAGGCGTTCTTCGACAAGGACACCCATACCAACAACTTCATCGGCGCCGGCGGCAACGGCGTGGCGATAGACGACTTCAACGCCGACAACTTCGACCACGGCCCGCACGGTTTCGTCGGCGGCTCGCCGATGTGGGTCAACCAGGCCGGCAGCCGCCCGATTGCCGGCACCTCCAATCCCCCTGGCACCCCGACTTGGGGCAGTGCCTGGAAACGCGCGACTGCCGATTACTACACCCATCAGGTCTCGATGGACGCCCACGGCGCGCATCAGTCCTACCGTGGCAACTACCTTGATCTCGACCCGGTGTACCGCGATGCCTACGGCTTGCCGCTGTTGCGGATGACCTTCGACTGGCAGGAAAACGACATCAAGATGAACCGCTTCATGGTCGAGAAAATGGGCAAAATCGCCGAAGCGATGGGACCGAAAGCGATTGCGGTGGTCGGCAAGAAAGTCGGCGAGCACTTCAACACGGCGGCCTACCAGACCACCCACCTCAACGGCGGCGCGATTATGGGCACCGACCCGAAAACAAGCGCCCTCAACCGTTACTTGCAGAGCTGGGACGTGCACAACGTGTTCGTGCCGGGGGCTTCGGCATTCCCGCAGGGTCTGGGCTACAACCCGACCGGTCTGGTCGCGGCGCTGACTTACTGGTCGGCGAAGGCGATCCGCGAGCAATACCTGAAAAACCCTGGCCCGCTGGTTCAGGCTTAAGGAGCGATGACCATGAAGAATTTTGTTATCGCGACCCTGGCCCTGCTCGGCAGTGGCGCTTTGCACGCCGCCGAAGTTGATCAAACCTTGATCAAACAGGGCGAATACCTTGCCCGCGCCGGCGACTGCGTGGCCTGCCACACGGGCAAGGGCGGCAAGCCGTTCGCTGGCGGCCTGCCGATGGAAACGCCGATCGGCACGATCTACTCGACCAACATTACCCCGGATAAAACCGGACTCGGTGATTACAGCTTCGACGATTTTGATCAGGCCGTGCGCCATGGTGTGGCCAAAAACGGTGACACGTTGTACCCGGCCATGCCGTATCCGTCCTACGCCCGCGTCAGCGAAGCCGACATGAAAGCGCTGTACGCGTATTTCATGCACGGCGTCGAACCGGTGGCGCAGGACAACAAGGCCAGCGACATCCCTTGGCCACTGAGCATGCGCTGGCCGTTGATGGGCTGGCGCTGGCTGTTTGCGCCAAAAGTCGAGGATTACAAGGCCACGTCGGACGATCCGGTGATCGAGCGTGGGGCGTATCTGGTGGAAGGCCTCGGACATTGCGGCGCCTGCCATACCCCACGTGCCCTGACCATGCAGGAAAAATCCCTGAGCGCGGCGGACGGCAGCGAATTCCTCGCCGGCAGCGCGCCACTTGAAGGCTGGATCGCCAAGAGCCTGCGCGGCGATCACAAGGATGGCCTCGGCAGCTGGAGCGAAGAGCAACTGGTGCAATTCCTCAAGACCGGGCGCAGTGACCGCAGTGCGGTGTTCGGCGGCATGAGCGATGTGGTCACCCATAGCATGCAATACATGAGCGACGGCGACCTGACGGCGATTGCCCGCTATCTCAAGTCACTGCCGGCGAATGATCCGAACGACCAACCCCATCAGTACGATGAGAAAGTCGCCAAAGCCCTGTGGAACGGCGATGACAGCCATCGCGGCGCGTCGGTGTATATCGACAACTGCGCGGCGTGCCACCGCACCGACGGTCACGGCTACACACGAGTGTTCCCGGCGCTGGCAGGCAACCCGGTGCTGCAGACGGACGACGCAACGTCGCTGATCCACATCGTGCTCAAGGGCGGAACCTTGCCCGCGACGCACACCGCACCTTCGACTTTCACCATGCCCGGTTTCGCCTGGCGCCTGTCGGATCAGGAAGTGGCCGACGTGGTGAGCTTCATTCGTGGAAGCTGGGGTAATAAAGGCGCACCGGTCTCGGCCAAAGACGTCGCTGGACTGCGCACCGATGATATGAAAACAACATCGGGTGATGATCTTGGCCAAGTAACTGGCCACAACTAAAAGCATAAAACCCTGCATGAATCATTCATGCAGGGTTTTTGTTGCAAAGCGTCGTGATGACAGCTGTCTCACGCACCCATTTAAGGGTTGACGATATTCACATAAGCCTTGGCCAATTCCGCCAACTTGGCTTTGTCATCACTATCAATATCACCATCGCCGTCCACATCCTTCTTGTCCGTGCGGATGGTGAAGGACTCGCCACGATCGCTGGACACTGCGAGGACATAAATCGAATCGACCAAGGACTCGGTCGATAGTTGTTCTTCAACGTCCCAGCCCAGTTCCTTACGAGCAAGTTGCATCGAAACAATGGTATTGGGTTCCGATGGCCCCGGCAGCATCATTTGCAGAAAAACACCGCGCTGATTGAGAAACGACATAAGTTAAATCCTTTTAAATTAATAACAGGCGTCGATGCCTGGAAGTTGCGAAGACTATATTTGATGACTTTCATTCACAACGGCACATATGTTTCTCGGGTTGTACCTTTCCCCAGCGACCAACCACGCAACAATCCGGACCACTGCGAACTTGGTTGACTGTATTGAGTAACTAATATGAAAACGCGAAAACAGTGCATCACTGTTCAGCGCGCTCCAGCCATCTCTGCTTCGTCTCCAGCAAACAGGCTGAAATATAAAGAATATTCAGCATTGTTTTCAGGACCCTTCCTACAACCCGAGTTTTTAACTCTGCATTAGGCTGACCATTCTTTATCGAAGTATGGACGTTTTGCTATGTGTAGCTGTCCCATTTGCCGACCTCGCAAACCCACAGCGGACGACATTCGTCGCCAACAAGCAGAAATCCTTAGGTATGAACAGGGGTTGGCTCGCGATGAAGCAAGAAGAAACGAAGTACTAAAAAAACCCGCGGCAAATGCACCAATTTACGGCTGTGTATTCGCCAAGAGCTGCAACCTCCCCGACGGTGTAATCAATCACAACAACCCAGCGGGGTTTGTGCCGGTTGAAAAACTGACCGACTACGGCCTCTGGGCTGTGCTCGGAACCGGTTCGGCAATCACCCCCCAAGGCACACTGCTGCAACGGGTGGGCGGATCCGCAACTGGCCGTGCAATTGCCGAACGCCTTGGCGGTTCACTCGCGCTCACTTTGCTCGAAAGTTCAAGCGTCGTTGCCACCGGCGCGGCATTAGGCACTGTTGCGTTACTGATTCCGAACACCAGCATTTCTCCGGACAGTGCTTTCTACACGAACGATCAGTACGCAATGCTAGATGCTGGTCGCACGCGTGTACGCGTCAACACGAAGACCTTGCCGGATGGCTCAGTAACTATCTACGGGTTCTACACGGGTGGTAAATCGGACTGGGAAACTGTCCCCGTCATAAAGGCCAAAAAAGAAGGCGAGACGTACGTCGCTGACATCGGCAACGGCATTGGCCTTACCTGGACGCAGCGGCAAACCCTGACGATGTGCCGGGTATTCCTGCCCTGGAAGGCGCCCCATCGCTACCCCCTGCGTGGGTGTATCCACCAACCGAACGAGCCAACAAGATACTGGTCAACCCGCAGCATCCGCCCGACTACCAAGATGCAATCATCACGTTCCCCACCACCGGCATTCAGCCGATCTATATTTCACTGAGTGTCACGGGGGATCATGGATATCATCCGGCGCCGAAAGGATTGACGGCGTTTCCTGATGCTACGAAAGATAAATCAAAAAGCAGTGTGCAGCGGGGAGGAAAAAAACGTGCACGCTGGAAGGATTCCAAAGGTCGTATTTACGAGTGGGACAGCCAGCATGGAGCGGTTGAAATGTACGACAGACAAGGGAAGCATCTGGGTGAGTACAATCCTGAAACTGGGGAGCAGACCAAACCCGCAAAGCCAGGGCGAACCACTCCTAAGTAGACTGAGAGGTATTTATGTACTTATGTATCACAGGTTTTTTACCCGATAACTTTGAGGATAGCTCGCTGAAATATGAGCTGGACATAAAACCCGAGCTTGAAAGTAAGGTAATGGAAATACTGGGATGGGAGAGTCTTGAAGCCGAGGCCGATGGTGAGTTACCGCTGAATGACCAGCAAACCAGACAGATTGCTTCCGCCATTAAAGAATCCTTACCTGACAATCTCGATTTGTTTATTGGTGTTGTGGCATAGCGGCATGGTTCCACTAAGCCAAATAACTCCTGCTGAAAATTCCGTCACAAGCCCTCAAAGCAGCGGAACTTCGCCTAAATAGATGAGCCGTATTTATGGTTTTATGTATCGAAGGTTTTTTTCCAGACGGTCACGAGAATCAGCTTTTGCATTTTGAGTTAGACATAGCACCAGAATTCCATAAAAAAGTTCTGAAATTAGTTGGCTGGAAGTCCCTTCAAGATGGCGTGAACTATGGCGTTCTAGAGCTAACAGCAAAGCAAGCTCGGGAAATTGAAGACATTCTCGGCAAATCAATGCCGAGCGAACTGGACCTCTGTATCAGTGTCTTTGCGTAGCGGGTCAGGGCGTTTCACATGTACGAAAACACACGGCCTTATATCTGAAAAATCTTTGCTAGGGCACAGAGAGGGTTTTATGTACCTATGTATCAGCGGATTTTTAACGGGCAGCGCAGAAGATGATTCACTTAAATTTGAATCCGCTCTGGACGAATCATTTAATGACCAAATCGTTAAATTTCTCGGGCATAAGAGCCTGAATGAAATGGCTCGCGGAGAATGGTTGCTTTCAACCGAGGAAGCTCAAAAAATTGCATTGCTAATCGACCAACCAATTCCAAACGGCCTTAAGCTATATATTGGGGTTGAGGCCTAGAACTGTACCCGAATTACAAATCCGGGCGCCGAGCGGTGCTGGCATATGAACCCGCCTCGCTATACTGTACATACAAACAGTATCGAGGCGCTTTTCATGTCTTCCCCTCTTCCACCTCGCGGTCGCGGCACCGCGACCAACCCGCACAATCGCTTCGCGCCGAACCGCTCGGTGGCGGAGGACGATGGCTGGTATCAGGAAGTGCCCGAGACCCAGGGCACCGAGGTGATGATTGAAACCGCTAAAACCATCATCACCCGCAACACCTCGCCGGATTTGCCTTTTGATCGCTCGATCAATCCCTATCGCGGCTGCGAGCATGGCTGCATCTATTGCTACGCTCGGCCCAGCCACGCCTATTGGGACATGTCGCCGGGGCTCGACTTTGAAACGAAGCTGATTGCCAAGACCAATGCCGCCCAGGTCCTCGAAGAACAGCTGAGCAAACCCGGCTATCAATGTGCGCCGATCAATCTCGGCTCCAATACCGACCCGTATCAGCCCATCGAGCGCGAATACAAAATCACCCGTCAGACCCTGGAAGTGCTGCTGCGCTATCGCCACCCGGTGACCATCGTCACCAAAGGCTCGCTGATTCTGCGCGATCTCGACTTGCTGACGGAGCTGGCGCAGCAACGACTGGTGTCCGTGATGATCAGCCTGACCACGCTGGACGACGAGCTCAAACGCATCCTCGAACCCCGCGCCGCTGCGCCCAAGGCACGGCTGCGCGCTATCCGGGTGATGCGCGAGGCCGGCATTCCGGTCGGGGTGCTGTGTTCGCCAATGATCCCGATGATTAATGACAGCGAAATCGAAAGCCTGCTCACCGAAGCGCATGCCGCCGGCGCCCAGAGCGCTGCCTACATGATGCTGCGCCTGCCGCTGGAGGTGGCGCCGTTGTTCGAAGAATGGCTGCAGGCGCACTACCCGCAACGAGCAGCGCACGTGCTGAGCCTGATCCGCCAGAGTCGTGGCGGTGAGCTCTACGACAGCCGTTTCGGCGCGCGGATGCGCGGTGAAGGGCCGTTTGCCGATCTGCTCGCGCAGCGCTTCGCCAAGGCCATCAGGAAAGTCGGGCTGAATAAACGTGAGGGCTATAACCTCGATTGCAGTGCCTTCTGTCCGCCGGGTCGCCAGATGTCGTTGATTTAGCGACAATTGACTGTGGGTCGAGGGGTTGGAATCCTTCCGCCGAAACAGCGCAGTCACGTTTTTTGTGACCTGGAACACACGTTCTAGAGCGGTTGATTCAGTTTCAGTTAAGTTTCGGCGGCTACCTTGTTCATCGAGTGACTGACGGGTCGGGATGACCCGGATGGTTTAAACAGCCACTGGCTTCATATCGGAATACCGGGGACGACTCCCTGAATCCGCCCAAGAGGATGAATCATGAGTGACAAGGATAAACAGTCGTTGGCTGCCTCGGCGCAAAGCCCTGAAGCGCAATCCGCCGATGCAGCACTGCGACAGATCGTTGATGGTTTTTTACGTTTTCATCATGAGGTTTTTCCGCAGCAGGAAGAACTCTTCAAAAAGCTCGCCACCGCCCAGGCGCCCAAGGCGATGTTCATCACCTGCGCTGACTCGCGCATCGTTCCCGAGCTGATTACCCAGAGCTCGCCGGGCGATTTGTTCGTCACCCGTAACGTCGGCAACGTGGTGCCGCCCTACGGTCAAATGAACGGCGGCGTCTCCACCGCGATCGAATACGCGGTCCTGGCGCTGGGCGTGCAGCACATCATTATTTGCGGCCACTCCGACTGCGGCGCCATGCGTGCGGTACTCAACCCGGACAGCCTGGAAAAAATGCCGACAGTCAAAGCCTGGCTGCGCCACGCTGAAGTCGCCAAAACCATGGTGCACGACAACTGTCACTGCGCCGATGAAAAAGAAAGCATGCCGATCCTCACCGAGGAAAACGTCATCGCCCAATTGCAGCACTTGCGTACCCATCCTTCGGTAGCCTCACGCATGGCGAACGGTCATTTGTTCATCCATGGCTGGGTCTACAACATCGAAACCAGCGAAATCAAAGCTTACGACGCGGACCAGGGTCGTTTCCTGCCTCTCGACGGCAGTCATCCGATTCCTGTGGCGACGCCCAAAGCGCGCTTCTAAATCTTCCCAACAATCTGTGTGGTATGACGCCGGCCGCTGATTCAGCGGCGCGGCCTCGCCACGCCTGAAGAAAACTTCGGGAGAATCGCCATGCGTGCGGCTCAATTGAAAGCTGTGTTGCCACGGGAGCTGCTCGCTTCCGTGGTTGTGTTTCTGGTCGCCCTGCCGCTGTGCATGGGCATCGCGATTGCCTCAGGCCTGCCGCCGGCCAAGGGTTTGATTACCGGCATTATCGGCGGGCTGGTGGTCGGTTGGCTGGCGGGCTCGCCTTTGCAGGTCAGTGGTCCGGCGGCGGGTCTGGCGGTGTTGGTGTTCGAACTGGTGCGCCAGCACGGCATCGAGATGCTCGGGCCGATTCTGCTGCTGGCCGGTTTTCTGCAACTGGTCGCAGGGCGCTTGAAGCTCGGCTGCTGGTTTCGGGTAACGGCGCCAGCGGTGGTCTACGGAATGCTCGCAGGGATCGGCGTGTTGATCGTGCTATCGCAGGTTCATGTGATGCTCGATGCCTCGCCGAAACCTTCGGGGCTGGATAACCTCACGGCGTTCCCGGCGGCAGTGGCGCAAGCGTTGCCGTCGTTTGGCTGGCAGGCCGGGCTGCTCGGGCTCTCGACGATTGCGGTGATGTGGCTGTGGGAGAAATTCCGTCCGCATTCGCTGCGCTTCATTCCCGGCGCGTTGCTCGGTGTGGGTCTGGCGACAGGCGCGAGTCTGATGCTGGCCTTGCAGGTGAAACGCGTTGAGGTGCCGGAGAATCTGGCCGAAGCCATCGATTGGCTGAAACCGGCCGATTTACTCAGCCTCGCCGATCCGACACTTCTGATTGCCGCGTTTGCCGTGGCGTTTATCGCCAGCGCCGAAACCCTGCTGTCGGCCGCGGCGGTGGATCGCATGCACAGTGGCGTGCGTTCGGACTTCGACCGCGAACTGTCGGCGCAAGGTGTCGGCAATATGCTCTGCGGTCTGGTCGGTGCGTTGCCGATGACGGGCGTGATTGTGCGCAGCTCGGCCAACGTACAGGCCGGTGCGACCACCCGTTACTCGACGATCTTCCATGGCCTGTGGCTGCTGGCGTTCGTACTGTTGCTGTCGAGCGTGCTGCAAAGCATTCCGGTCGCAAGCCTGGCAGGCGTGCTGGTCTATACCGGTTTCAAACTGGTCGATCTGAAAGCCTTCCGCGGCCTGAGCCGTTACGGCCGGATGCCGATGTTCACCTACGCCGCCACGGCGCTGGCAATCATCTTCACCGACCTGCTGACCGGTGTGCTGATCGGTTTTGGACTGACGTTGGTGAAACTGGCGTTCAAGGCCTCGCGACTGAAAATCAGCCTGATAGATCTTCCGCAGGAAGGCGAGATGGAGTTGCGTCTGGTCGGCGCAGGGACATTCCTCAAAGTGCCGGCGCTGACTCAGGTGCTGAACTCGATTCCACAGGGCACAACGGTGCACGTGCCACTCAACAATCTGAGCTACATCGACCATTCGTGTCTGGAGTTGCTGGAAGAATGGGGCCGGGCGAATGCCGCTAAGGGTTCGAGGCTGTTGATCGAGTCGCGCGGGTTGAAGCGCAGGCTGGAAGGCCGGGTGCGGACCAATACCGGGATTGGTGCGGCGGGTTAGAAGTCGACCTCAAAACGCAAACCCTGTGGGAGCGAGCAGGCTCGCTCCCACACTGGATTTATGACACAAGAAAATCAGGCAGCAGGCTGATCGAGCTCAATCCCCACACCCAACCGCCGGCTCATGCACGGCCAGCGTTTCCAAGCAGCGCCAGTGTCCGGGCTGCTGAGCTTCTCGCGGTAGGCTTCTACCGACTCAAGCGCAAAACTCTCGTCGTTGAGCATCTCGTCAAACGCGTGATGGACAACTTCGTCCAGCTGATTGGCGAATTCCTCCCCGATCAATTGGTGAGCGATCAGATTGGCGACCGTCATGTCCAAAGGGATCAGTGGCTGGCCGAAATGCTTGATGTACAGGTCGTTGACCTCTTCGACAAAACGGTGCGCCAGGTAGGCTTCGTCCAGCAGGCTGTCGAGGCCGACATGACCGTTCATGATGGCCGGCGGCTGGAGGAAATACTGCTCGGCGATTTTCAGCACCGGTTTGATCTGCGATTCGATGCCCGCTTCCCGGGCGACTTCATTGGCGGCGTCCAGCAGGTCGGGGACTTCATCGATGTAGGCGGCGACAAAACGCGTCAGTACGCCCTGGGCATCGGCTTCCGGCAATTGGATGCTCGGGTGCAGGTGAGGCAGCTTGCTTGCCAACTGGCGGGTCAGCAGGCCGGTGTCTTTCTCGTGCTGTTGGGCTTTTTGGATCTGCTCGCGCAATGCGGCGGTGTTCATGAAAACTCCAGGGAACAAGGCAATGAAATAGGAAAGACATAACTTAGCTGGCTTACGAAAAACGCTAAGACGTATTTGTCATAATTATTCCATCCTTGATGCAGCTGCGTTATATCCATTTGCCACCACTCGTCTGCATCCTTCTCCATTCGGGCCCCCGAGCGCAAGTCCCGGGTGTTTCAGATCATTTACCGTTGGCGCCTTGCAAATCTTCGACGCTGTCTATACTCGCCAGTGAATGGAGTTAGCTGATGACGCCCGACTGCACCCGCAGCAAGGCCCGGCGATTCAAGTTCGTAGTCTGATGCAGCCGCTCCCTTGCCGCAGGCGAAAGCCGGCGGGATAACAAGAACGATAAGGGGAACCCGCAATGATGCGACATCCACATGTCTGGATGGGCCTCCTGTTGTGGTCGATTTTCAGCCAGGCCAATGCGGCCTGGACTGTGAATATGGCGCCTGGAGCGACTGAAATCAGTCACGCAGTATTCGACCTGCACATGACCATTTTCTGGATCTGTGTGGTGATCGGGGTCATCGTCTTCGGCGCCATGTTCTGGTCGATGATGGTGCACCGCCGTTCCACTGGCCAGGTCGCGGCAAAATTCCATGAAAGCACCGGCGTGGAGATCATGTGGACCATCGTGCCGCTGCTGATCCTGGTCGGCATGGCCGTTCCCGCCACCGCGACGCTGATCAAGATGTACGACACCAGCGAGCCGGACATCGATATCCAGGTCACCGGCTATCAATGGAAGTGGCACTACAAATACCTGGGCCAGGACGTCGAGTTTTTCAGCAACCTGGCCACCCCCGCCGATCAGATTCACAACAAGGAAGCCAAGGGCGAGCATTACCTGCTCGAGGTCGACAAGCCATTGGTGCTGCCGACCGGCGCCAAGGTGCGCTTCCTCGTCACCTCGGCCGATGTCATCCACTCATGGTGGGTGCCGGCCTTCGCAGTCAAGCGCGACGCGATCCCGGGGTTCGTCAACGAAGCCTGGACGCGCGTCGACAAACCCGGTCTCTACCGCGGCCAGTGCGCTGAATTGTGCGGCAAGGATCACGGATTCATGCCGATTGTGGTCGAGGTCAAGGACAAGGCCGACTACGAAACCTGGCTTGCCGAGCGCAAGGCCGAAGCCGCGCAGCTTAAAGAACTGACTACCAAAGAGTGGACTCTCGACGAACTCAAAGAGCGCGGCGACAAGGTCTATCACACCGCCTGCGTGGCCTGTCACCAGGCCGAAGGCCAGGGCTTGCCGCCGATGTTCCCGGCGCTCAAAGGCTCGAAAATCGCCACCGGCCCGATCAAGGATCACCTGAGCATCGTCGTCCACGGCAAGCCCGGCACTGCCATGGCAGCGTTCGGCAAGCAGTTGTCGGAAGTCGATATTGCAGCGGTCGTGACTTACGAACGTAACGCCTGGGGCAACAACAAGGGCGACATGGTCACGCCAAAAGAAGTGCTGGAGATGAAACAGGCGGACAGCCAATGAGCCGGTCAATTGCGTACTTCGTCAATCGGTCAGGGCTGCGTGCCCCGGCCCGCCTCGTCCACTCACCTGAAGGAGACCGGCCATGAGCGCTGTCATCGATGACCACGGTCACGCCGACCACGCCCACGGCCCGGCCAAAGGCCTGATGCGCTGGGTGTTGACCACCAACCACAAGGACATCGGCACGCTGTACCTATGGTTTGCGTTCTGCATGTTCTTGCTCGGCGGCTCGTTCGCCATGGTCATTCGCGCCGAGCTGTTCCAGCCCGGACTGCAGATCGTGCAGCCCGAATTTTTCAACCAGATGACCACCATGCATGGTCTGGTGATGGTCTTCGGCGCGGTGATGCCGGCATTCGTGGGCCTCGCCAACTGGATGATTCCGCTGATGGTCGGCGCGCCGGACATGGCGCTGCCACGGATGAACAACTTCAGCTTCTGGCTGCTGCCGGCGGCGTTCCTGCTGTTGGTCTCGACCCTGTTCTCACCAGGTGGCGGGCCGAATTTTGGCTGGACGTTCTACGCACCGCTGTCCACAACATACGCACCGGAAAGCGTGACCTTCTTCATCTTCGCCATCCACTTGATGGGCATCAGTTCGATCATGGGCGCGATCAACGTGGTCGCGACCATCCTCAACCTGCGTGCGCCCGGCATGACCCTGATGAAAATGCCGCTCTTCGTCTGGACCTGGCTGATCACCGCATTTCTGCTGATTGCGGTGATGCCGGTACTGGCCGGGTGCGTGACGATGATGCTGATGGACATTCATTTCGGCACCAGTTTCTTCAGCGCCGCCGGTGGCGGTGACCCGGTGCTGTTCCAGCATGTGTTCTGGTTCTTCGGGCACCCCGAGGTGTACATCATGATCCTGCCGGCCTTCGGCGCGGTCAGCCAGATCATCCCGGCCTTCGCCCGCAAGCCGCTGTTCGGCTACACCTCGATGGTCTACGCCACGGCGAGCATCGCGTTCCTGTCGTTCATCGTCTGGGCGCACCACATGTTCGTGGTCGGCATTCCACTGGTGGGCGAGTTGTTCTTCATGTACGCGACCATGCTCATCGCGGTGCCGACCGGGGTGAAGGTGTTCAACTGGGCCAGCACCATGTGGCAAGGCTCGATGACCTTCGAGACGCCGATGCTGTTTGCCGTGGCGTTCGTGATTCTGTTCTCCATCGGCGGGTTCTCCGGGTTGATGCTGGCGATCGCCCCGGCGGACTTCCAGTATCAGGACACCTACTTTGTGGTTGCCCACTTCCATTACGTGCTGGTGCCGGGGGCGATCTTCGGAATCTTCGCCTCGGCCTATTACTGGCTGCCGAAGTGGACCGGGCACATGTACGACGAAACCCTCGGCAAGCTGCATTTCTGGCTGTCGTTCGTGGGGATGAACCTGACCTTCTTCCCGATGCACTTTGTCGGGCTGGCGGGGATGCCTCGGCGGATTCCGGACTACAACCTGCAGTTCGCCGATTTCAACATGGTCTCCTCGATCGGTGCGTTCATGTTCGGTGCCACGCAGATCTTCTTCCTGTTCATCGTCATCAAGACCATCCGCGGCGGCGAGCCGGCACCGGCAAAACCGTGGGATGGCGCCGAAGGCCTTGAGTGGAGCGTGCCGTCACCGGCGCCGTATCACACGTTCACCACGCCGCCGGAAGTGAAATGAACATGGATCTCTTTGTGGGAGCGAGCCTGCTCGCGAAGAACGATGACTGGGTGTGCTTGACGCATCGCGGCGTCTGCTTCGCGAGCAGGCTCGCTCCCACAGGGGCTCGCGGGGGAGGTTTGAACCATGGCTGATTCGATCTCGCTGAAAAAACTCGTCACTTGCCTGCTGCTGGTGGTGGTGGCGATGTTTGTCTTCGGTTTTGCCCTGGTGCCGATCTACGACGTGATGTGCAAAGCCTTTGGTATCAACGGCAAGACCGGCGGGCAGTATCAGGGCGAGCAAGTCGTCGACACCTCACGGCAGGTGCGGGTGCAGTTTCTGTCGACCAACACCGCCGACATGCCGTGGGATTTCTATCCCAAACATGACGAACTGACCGCCAATCCGGGCGCCGTCAACGAGATGGTGTTTATCGCGCGCAACCCCACCGACAAACCGATGAGCGCGCAAGCCGTGCCGAGCATCGCGCCGAGCAATGCGGCGGCGTTTTTCCACAAGACCGAATGTTTTTGCTTTACCCAGCAGGTGCTGCAGCCCGGTGAACAGATCGAGATGCCCGTGCGTTTCATCGTTGACCGCGACATGCCCAAGGAAGTGAAGCACCTGACGCTGTCTTACACGCTGTTCGATATCACCGCCCGACATCCTCCAGTGGCTGTTAACACTGGCGGTTGAGCGTGCCCGATAAGGAGAACAATAAATGGCAACTCATGAGCACTACTACGTCCCCGCCCAGAGCAAATGGCCGATCATCGCCACGATCGGGATGCTCGTTACGGTGTACGGCCTGGCGATCTGGTTCAACGACCTGAAAGCAGCACGCCCGGAATCCAACGGCCCGCTGGTATTCTTCGTCGGCGGCCTGCTGCTGGCGTACATGCTGTTCGGCTGGTTTGGTGCGGTGATCAAGGAAAGCCGTGCGGGACTGTACAGCGCGCAACTGGACCGCTCGTTTCGCTGGGGGATGAGCTGGTTCATCTTTTCCGAAGTGATGTTCTTCGTCGCCTTCTTCGGCGCGCTGTTTTATGTGCGCGTCGTCTCGGCCCCCGGCCTGGCCGGCGAAGGCAGCAAGGGCCTGTCGGAAATGCTCTGGCCGAATTTCGAATATGTCTGGCCATTGCTGAACAATCCGGACCCGAAACTTTTTCCAGCTCCCAAGGACGTCATCAGCCCCTGGGGTTTGCCGCTGCTCAACACGATTCTGCTGGTCACTTCCAGTGTGACCATCACCATTGCCCACCATGCCCTGAAGAAAGGTCATCGCGGTGCGCTCAAGCTCTGGCTGGCGATCACGGTGCTGCTGGGCTGCGCCTTCCTCGGCTTTCAGGTTGAGGAATACGTTCACGCCTACAAGGAACTGGGGTTGACCCTGGGCTCTGGCATCTACGGCGCGACGTTCTTCATGCTCACCGGGTTCCACGGCGCCCACGTGACCATCGGGACAATCATTCTGTTCGTGATGCTGATGCGCGTGATGAAAGGCCATTTCGACAACGAGCATCAGTTCGGCTTCGAAGCGGCGAGCTGGTATTGGCACTTCGTGGACGTGGTGTGGATCGGCTTGTTCTTCTTCGTTTACATACTTTGAAGCCTGCCGCTTACGCCTACCACGGCGCGTGAGACACCAGTTGGCCGCTGTAGAAACCCCAGGCGATCAAGCCTACGGTCACGGCGGCCAGCGCCACCCGAACACTCAAGGCGATGACCAGACGATTCGAGCTGGCGTCGTCCTTGACCAGGAAAAACAGGCCGCTGAACAGGCTGATCACCGTAGCAATCAGCATCAGGACGATGGCTGCTTTGAGCATGGGAAGACTCCGGGGGACAGGCGATGCAATTGAGTATAGCGATCACGACGACTGACCTTGTGGCGCAGCCATGAAGCGCTTTCGGCCGGGCGTGATCCCGACCGTGGTGGTGGCGCTGTTGCTGCCGCTGATGGTGTCGCTGGGTTTCTGGCAACTGGGCCGGGGTGCCGAGAAAACCGCCCTGCTCGCCAGCTACGCCGAGCGTCGCGTGGCCGACCCGATGACCAGCACCGAATTGCCCGTAAGCGCCGACCCGGCTTATCGCCGCGTGCACCTGCAGGGCCATTTCGATGCGGCCCACAGCCTGCTGCTGGACAACCGCCAGCGCAACGGCAAGGTCGGCGTCGAGTTGCTGCAACCCTTTCAGGATCAACGCACCGGCCTCTGGCTGCTGGTCAATCGCGGCTGGCTGCCGTGGCCGGACAGGCGCGTGCCACCGCAATTCACGACACCCGCCGAGGCGCTGAATATCGACGCCTGGGTCTACGTCGCTCCCGGCGCGACGTTCCAGCTGCACGCCGATCCGGTCAGCCACGTCTGGCCGCAAACAATTACGGCCGTCGAGCCGGCCAGGCTGTGGAAAACCCTGGACCGCGACGGCTTCGCCTACGAACTGCGCGCCGAGCCTGGCCCGGCCAGTTATCAGACCGACTGGCCGGTGGTTGCCATGGGCCCGGAAAAACACCTCGGTTATGCCGTGCAGTGGTTCGCCATGGCAACCGCCCTGTTCGGCCTTTATGTCTACCTCGGCTGCCACAACGCAAAGGAGAAACACCATGGGAACGGCCATGAATCCACCCAGCATGTCTGAGGCCAAACCAGCGATCAGCCGTCGTCGCGGACGGATTCAACTGCTATTGATCGTGCTCGGTGTGGTCGGCCCGATGCTGCTCGCCACCGGCATGTACAAATTGCAGTTCTGGGTGCCGGAGGGGCGCAGCTATCACGGCCAACTGATCGGCAATGGTCAGACCCGCGCCGACCTCGGCGTGCAGGCCGATGAACAGCGCTGGCAATTGCTGGTGACCGCACCGAAGGACTGCGCCGTGGACTGCCAGCAATTGGTGTATCTGGCGCGGCAAATCCAGATCGGCCTCGGTCGCGAGGCCGGACGCGCCAGCCACGCCCTGGCTGCCGCGCAACCCTTGAGCGCCGAGTACGCCACCAGACTCACCCGCGAATACCCGCAACTGCAACGTTATCCGCTGGACGCAGCCGTGTTCGGCAAGACCACGGGCGACAACGCCACACCGCACCTGTGGATCATCGACCCCCACGGCAATCTCGTGCTGCGCTACGAGCCGAATGTGAAGGGCAAGGACCTGCTCAACGACCTGCGTCATCTGCTGAAACTGTCGAACATCGGATAAGGGCACCGTCATGGCCAAACCTGGATTTCGCCTCGCGCTGTTTGCCACCCTGCTGGCGCTGATTGTGGTGCTGCTGGGCGCTTATACCCGCCTGACCCATGCCGGCCTCGGCTGCCCGGACTGGCCCGGCTGCTACGGGTTTATCAGCGTGCCGAAAAGCGAGGCGCAACTGGCCCATGCCGAACTGCATTTCCCCGACGCGCCGGTGGAGGCGCACAAGGGCTGGAACGAGATGATCCACCGCTACTTCGCCGGCTCCCTGGGTTTAGTCATTTCACTGTTGGCCGGGCGCGCATGGGTCAATCGTCGCCATCCGGGACAACCGGTAAAGCTGCCGTTGTTTCTGCTCGCGGTGGTCATTGCCCAAGCCGCCTTCGGCATGTGGACGGTGACGCTCAAGCTCTGGCCGCAGGTGGTGACCGGGCATTTGCTCGGCGGCTTTGCCACGTTGAGCCTGCTGTTTTTGCTGACCCTGAGATTGTCCGGGGTGCTGCCGGCGCTGACGGTACCCAGGCGCCTGCAATATTGGGCGACAGCGGGCCTGTTGCTGGTGATCGGCCAGATCGCATTGGGCGGCTGGGTCAGTTCCAACTACGCGGCGGTGGCTTGCATCGACTTTCCGACCTGCCATGGACAATGGCTGCCGCCAGCGGACTTCGCCAACGGCTTTCATCTGACTCAACACATCGGCCCGAATTATCTCGGCGGACAACTGGATAGCGATGCGCGCACCGCGATTCATCTCACTCATCGTATAGGCGCGCTACTGGTGACCCTGGTGCTGGTTGGTCTGGCCTGGCAGTTGAAAGGCGTGGGCATGACACGCCTGGCCGCGCTGGTGCTGATCGCGCTCGCCGCACAAATCACCCTGGGCATCAGCAACGTGCTGTTTCATCTGCCGTTGCCGGTCGCGGTCGCGCATAACGCGGGCGGTGCAGCGTTGTTACTGACCCTGGTGCTGGTCAATTATCATGCGCGCACGAGTCTGGTTCGGGTGACACAACCGGTACTCGCGCGCTGGCGCCTGAGCCCGGTCAAACACGCCGTCGCGCCCATCACGATAAAAGGAGAAACGCCATGGCGAGTCTGATCGGCGAGCGTCCGGCGCAAGCGCTGTGGCGCGATTACCTGGAACTGACCAAGCCGAAAGTCGTGGTGCTGATGCTCATCACTTCATTGGTTGGCATGTTCCTCGCGACCCGCGCCGGGGTGCCGTGGACGGTGCTGGTCTTCGGCAATCTTGGCATTGCGCTGTGTGCCGGCGGTGCGGCGGCAGTCAATCATGTGGTGGATCGGCGCATCGATGCGGTGATGGCGCGCACCCACAAGCGTCCCTTGGCGCAGGGCCGGGTTTCGCCTGCGGCGGCGCTGACCTTTGCTCTGGTATTGGCCCTGCTCGGTCAGGCCTTGCTGCTGACCTTCACCAATCAGCTGACCGCGTGGCTGACCCTCGCTTCGTTGCTGGGCTACGCGGTGATCTACACCGGTTTCCTCAAACGCGCGACGCCACAGAATATCGTCATAGGCGGTCTCGCCGGTGCCGCCCCGCCGCTGCTCGGCTGGACCGCCGCCACCGGCCACGTCAGCGCCGAACCGCTGTTGCTGGTGCTGATCATCTTCGCCTGGACACCGCCGCATTTCTGGGCGCTGGCGATTCACCGCAAGGAAGAATATGCCAAGGCTGACATCCCGATGCTGCCGGTGACCCACGGCGAGCACTACACCAAAGTGCACATTCTGCTGTACACCTTCGCGCTGCTGGCGGTGAGCCTGTTGCCCTACGTGATTCACATGAGCGGCGTGCTCTACCTGATTTGCGCCCTCGCGTTGGGTGCAAGGTTCCTGCAATGGGCCGTGGTGCTGTACCGTGGCACCCGGCCGCACGCGGCGATCAACACGTTCAAGTACTCTATCTACTACTTGTTCCTGCTGTTCATCGCCCTGCTCGTAGACCACTACTTACTGTTGAACCTATGACCCGAACCCAGAAAACCGTCTTCATCCTCGTCGCCGTGATCGCGCTGATCCTGGGCCTCACTGTCAATAAAGTGCTGAGCGGCAAAGGCCAGGGCGACCCGACCGCGCTGATCGACGCCGGCATCATCCTGCTGCCGCAAAGCCGCACCCTGCCGGATGTGACGATGACCGATCAGGACGGCAAACCGGTGGCGATCGATGAATTGGAGGGCAAGTGGAGCCTGCTGTTCTTCGGCTACACCTTCTGCCCCGATATCTGCCCGACGACTCTGGCGCAACTGCGCCAGATCAAAAGCGAGCTGCCCAAGGAGGCGGCGGACAAGCTGCAGATCGTGCTGGTCAGCGTCGATCCGAACCGCGATAACCCGAAGCAGTTGAAGCAGTATCTGGGTTACTTCGATCCGCAGTTCATTGGCCTGACGCCCACCTCGATTGAAGAGCTGCAGAAGGTCGCGAACGCGGTCAGCATCCCGTTCATTCCGGCTGATACCAGCAAACCGAATTACACAGTCGATCACAGCGGCAACCTGGCAGTGATCGGCCCGGACGGCAAGCAGCGCGGGTTCATCCGGGCGCCGTTGAACAATGCCAAGCTGGTTGCGCAGCTTCCGGACATGCTCAACCGCAAATAGTGCTCTGATGAATCCTGTGGCGAGGGAGCTTGCTCCCGCTCGGCTGCGCAGCAGTCGTAAACCCGGCTGATGCGGTGCGACAGCTAAACCACGTTAGCAGGGTTTTGGGGGCCGCTTCGCTGCCCAGCGGGAGCAAGCTCCCTCGCCACAGGAACCGGCATTCAGAGGGTCAGCTTTTCAGGCATAAAAAAGGAGCGCATCAAATGCGCCCCTTTTCGTTACAGCAACCCGATCAGAACGCCGGCAGCACCGCGCCTTTGTACTTCTCGGTGATGAATTGCTTCACCTCCGGGCTGTGCAGCGCTGCCGCGAGTTTCTTCATTGCGTCGCTGTCCTTGTTGTCCGAGCGGGACACAAGAATGTTCACGTAAGGCGAGTCGTTACCTTCGATCACCAGCGCATCCTTGGACGGGTCAAGCTTGGCTTCCAGCGCGTAGTTGGTGTTGATCAGCGCCAGATCGACCTGGGTCAGTACGCGCGGGATGGTCGCCGCTTCCAGTTCACGGAATTTCAGGTCTTTCGGGTTCTGGGCGATGTCTTTGATGGTCGACAGAATATTGGTCGGGTCCTTCAAAGTGATCACGCCAGCCTTGGCCAGCAGCATCAGCGCCCGGCCGCCGTTAGTGGCGTCGTTGGGAATTACCACGTTGGCGCCGCCTTGCAGTTCTTCGATTTTCTTGAGTTTGCTCGAGTAAGCGCCCAGTGGCTCCAGGTGTACACCGGTCACAGCGACGAGGCTGGTGCCCTTGGCCTTGTTGAACTCATCGAGGTACGGCTGATGCTGGAAGAAGTTGGCGTCCAGGCGCTTTTCGGCGACCTGCACGTTCGGCTGAATGTAGTCGGTGAAGACCTTGACCTTCAGGTCCACGCCTTCCTTGGCCAGGGCAGGCTTCACAAACTCGAGGATTTCCGCGTGCGGCACCGGCGTGGCGGCGACGGTCAGGGTTTCGGCGTGGGCCGAAAACGCAGCGATGGCAGCGAAAGCAGCGATCAGTTTTTTCATTCAGCTAACTCCTTTTCAGGGCGCCCGCCAGCTTATGGCCAGCGCCTCTATTGATGACCAGAACCGGTTATTTGCGCGAGAAATGCACGACCAGACGGTCGCCGACCATTTGCAGCACTTGCACCAGAATCAACAACAGCACCACAGTGACGATCATGACGTCGGTCTGGAAACGCTGGTAGCCGAAACGGATCGCCAAGTCGCCAAGCCCACCGGCCCCGACCACGCCGGCCATAGCCGTGTAGGAAACCAGTGTAATCGCTGTCACCGTAATCGCCGCGAAGATGCCCGGGCGGGCTTCCGGCAGCAAAGCATTCATGATGATCTGCCGCGTCGTCGCGCCCATCGATTGGGTCGCTTCGATGATGCCGCGATCGACTTCACGCAGCGCCGTTTCCACCAGACGCGCGAAAAACGGCGTGGCCCCGACCACCAGCGGCGGGATCGCACCGGCCACGCCGAGCGAGGTGCCAGTGATCAGCACCGTGAACGGGATCATCACGATCAGCAGAATAATGAACGGCAGCGAACGCAGAATGTTCACCATCACCGACAGGATCGCGTAGAGGCCACGGTTTTCCAGCAACTGACGCGGGCTGCAGAGAAACAGCAGCACGCCCAGCGGCAGGCCGAGCAACACCGTGAACAAAAGGGAGCCACCGAGCATGAGCATGGTGTCGTTGGTCGCCAGGCCGATCTCGAGCCAGTCGATGTTCTTAAAGAACAGCTTGATGGCTTCTACTGCGGCGTCGTAATGCTTGATTGCAGCGTCGAACATTTCCATTAACGCAGCACCTCCATGTGAACGTCAGCGGCGGTGAAGCGGGCGAACGCCGCTTCCATGTCGCCACCGGTGACGGCCAGGGTCAATTGCCCGTAGGGGATGTCTTTGATGCGGTCGATACGGCCCGCGAGGATGCTGTAGTCAACGCCGGTTTCCCGGGCGACAGTACCGAGCAACGGCGCGTAGGTCGCTTCGCCTTGGAACGTCAGACGTACGATGCGGCCTGGCACATGAGCGAAGTCATCACGCTGCTCGCTTTCGTCGATCTGCTCGCTTTCCTGAACGAAACGCTTGGTGGTCGGGTGCTGCGGGTGCAGGAACACATCGGCCACCGCGCCTTGCTCGACAATCACGCCGGCATCCATCACGCCGACCTGATCGCACACGCGACGGATCACATCCATTTCGTGGGTGATCAGCACGATGGTGAGTTTCAGCTCGCGGTTGATCTCGGCCAGCAGTTGCAGGACCGACGCCGTGGTCTGCGGGTCGAGGGCACTGGTGGCCTCGTCGCACAGCAGGATTTTTGGCTTGGTCGCCAGGGCGCGAGCGATGCCGACGCGCTGCTTCTGGCCGCCGGACAATTGCGCCGGGTACTTCTTCGCGTGGTCGGACAGACCCACCCGCGCCAGCAACTCGTCGACGCGCTGAAAGATTTCAGTGCTCGACAGCTCACCCGCCAGGGTCAGCGGCAACGCAACGTTGTCGGCGACGGTCTTGGAGGCGAGCAGGTTGAAGTGCTGGAAGATCATCCCGACCTGCTGGCGGAAACGGCGCAGGCCGTTGGCGTCCAGCGCGGTGACTTCT
The DNA here is from genome assembly GCF_014268505.2 of Pseudomonas khorasanensis. GTDB lineage: Bacteria > Pseudomonadota > Gammaproteobacteria > Pseudomonadales > Pseudomonadaceae > Aquipseudomonas > Aquipseudomonas khorasanensis. The sequence goes on along the minus strand of NZ_JABWQP020000003.1, from coordinate 435,706 downwards.
TCACCGTCGACGAAGATCTTGCCGCCGCTGGAGTCTTCCAGGCGATTGATCAGGCGCAGCAGGGTACTTTTTCCCGCACCTGAATGGCCGATCAGGCCGAAGACCTGACCGCTCTCGATCAAGAGACTGGTCGGGTGCAGGGCGGGGATGTCCTTACCGGCGACGCGGTAAGTCTTGTGGACGTTTTGAAACTCGATCACGTAGCGAACCTTGTGGGGCGCGTTAGAAAAGGATCAGCGGTTAGCCGGGCGCGCATTTTAGCCTGTCCGTATAGAGGTTCTTAGCATTTATTTTGCAATTGTCCTTCGATTTGGCAATAACGCGATCAAAGGTCAGATAAACGGAACGGCTATAGCCCTCATCAGTCACTAGGTAAGCGACTTGAACCCTGGGTGCCGTGCCCGGGGAACCACTCAAGACACCCCGGAAGGTATCGGGGGTCAAACGAGGAGTTTACGTCTGATGAGCATCAAAAAGCCTGCACCTGAAAAAAGCGCAATGGCCGGGACCGATACCCCGGATCGCGCCAACACCAATGCCAAGCTGGAAAGCCTCGAGGCATTCCGCTCCGACGCCACCGGGCAGGCCTTGCGCACCAATCAGGGCGTGAAGATCGCAGACAACCAGAACACTCTGAAGGCTGGGCCACGCGGGCCTTCGCTGCTCGAAGACTTCATCATGCGTGAAAAGATCACGCACTTTGACCACGAGAGAATTCCGGAACGCATCGTCCACGCGCGTGGCACCGGCGCGCACGGTTTCTTTCAGGCCTACGAGAACCATTCGGCGCTGACCAAGGCCGGTTTCCTGCAGGATCCGGGCAAAAAAACCCCGGTGTTCGTGCGTTTTTCCACGGTTCAGGGGCCGCGCGGCTCAGGCGACACCGTGCGTGATGTACGTGGCTTTGCGGTGAAGTTCTTCACCGACGAGGGTAACTTCGATCTGGTCGGCAACAACATGCCGGTGTTTTTCATTCAGGACGCGATCAAGTTTCCGGACTTCGTTCATGCGGTCAAACCCGAGCCGCACAATGAAATCCCGACGGGCGGTTCGGCCCATGACACCTTCTGGGATTTTGTCTCGCTGGTGCCGGAATCGGCACACATGGTCATCTGGGCGATGTCAGACCGCGCCATTCCAAAAAGCCTGCGCAGCATGCAAGGCTTCGGCGTGCACACGTTCCGCCTGATCAACGCCGAGGGCAAATCGCGCTTCGTCAAATTCCACTGGCGCCCTTCCGCCGGCACCTGCTCGCTGGTATGGGACGAAGCGCAGAAGCTCGCCGGTAAAGACACCGACTTCCACCGTCGCGATCTCTGGGAAGCCATCGAGATGGGCGATTACCCGGAATGGGAACTGGGCGTGCAAATTGTCGAAGAGGAAAACGAGCACGACTTCGATTTCGACATTCTCGACCCGACCAAGATCATTCCTGAAGAAATCGTGCCGATCACGCCGCTGGGCAAGATGACCCTGAACCGCAACCCGGACAACTTCTTTGCCGAAGTCGAGCAGGTCGCTTTCTGCCCAGGGCATATCGTGCCGGGCATCGACTTCTCCAACGACCCGCTGCTGCAAGGCCGGCTGTTTTCCTACACCGATACGCAAATCAGCCGACTCGGCGGGCCGAACTTTCATGAGTTGCCGATCAATCGTCCGGTTGCGCCGGTCCATAACGGCCAGCGCGATGCGCAACATCGCACCACGATCGACAAGGGCCGCGCCTCTTACGAGCCCAACTCGATCGACGGCGGCTGGCCGAAAGAAACCCCGCCGGCTGCGCAGGACGGTGGTTTCGAGAGCTATCCGGAGCGCATCGACGCGGCCAAGATCCGCCAACGCAGCGAATCGTTCAGCGATCACTTCTCCCAGGCACGACTGTTTTTCAACAGCATGAGCGACCATGAGAAAGAACACATCATCGCCGCTTACAGCTTTGAGCTGGGCAAGGTTGAACGCGAGTTCATCCGTGCGCGTCAAGTGAACGAGATTCTCGCCAATATCGATCTGACCCTGGCCAAGCGCGTCGCCGAAAACCTCGGCCTGCCTGCGCCGACTCAAGGCACGATCGAAGTGCGCAAGACATCGCTGGAACGCTCGCCTGCGTTGAGCCAGGCCAATCTGCTGCCCGGCGATATCAAGACGCGCAAAGTGGCAATTCTCGCTGCCAATGGCGTTGACGGTGCGGCGATTGATGCGATGAAGAAAGCGCTGGAAGCCGAGGGCGCCCACGCAAAATTGCTCGGCCCGACTTCAGCACCTGTGAAAACTGCTGACGGCAAGGCGTTGCCGGTGGATGCATCGATGGAAGGTTTGCCGTCGGTAGCGTTCGACGCGGTGTTCGTGCCGGGTGGCGCGGCGTCGATCAAGGCGTTGAGCGGCGACGGTGTAGCGCTGCATTATCTGCTGGAGGCGTACAAGCATCTGAAGGCGATTGCGCTGCACGGCGAGGCGAAACAGCTGCAGGATCTGTTGAAGCTGGATGCGGATGCGGGCTTGTTGGCGGGTGCGGATGTTGGCGCGTTGACCAAGCCGTTCTTTGACGCTATCGGGCAGCATCGGGCCTGGGCGCGGGAGCCTAAGGCGAAAGCGATTCCGGCTTAAAGGCTATTGGCTGGCAGCAAGGACGCTATCGCGAGCAGGCTCGCTCCTACAATAAATCTGTGTACAAAACAGAATCAATGTGGGAGCGAGCTTGCTCCGGGCGGCGTTCCGACGATGCTTTTACGGTTTACGCGGACTTAAAACCATCTGCGCCGGCACCGTGCGCACAATCTGTTTTTCGATCTGCAGATCGAAATCCGGATTGAGCTTCTTCACGCGCTTGCTGAGCAACGTCGCCAGCCAAGGGTAATCCGCGCTGCGCGGCGCCTGGATGCTGACCGCGCACTCGTAATTCACCACATCGGCGGCGATCGCATCGAGTTGACGGCGAAGTTTGCGACTGTCGGTGATCTCCAGCGCCACCGTGGTGCTTTCGGCGGTCGGGTCGATCACCCTGGCTTTGGGCTTGGCCTCGGCGGCCAGCAGTGCGGCTTCGGCCTTTTCCAGCTCGGCCTTGCGCGCTTCGGTGATTGCACCGTTGACGCCACCGGTGAGCGCCGGTGCCTTGGGCATCAACGCGCGGGCGCGGCTCAACGCGGTGGCGGCAGCGTTCACATCACCTTTCTGCAGAACAATCTGGCTGCGACGCAAGTACGCTTCGGCCAGTTGCCGCTGGTACTGCTCAAGGGATTGGTCGTTTGGCGTCTCAGCCTGCAACGTGGCCAATTGGGTTTCAGCGGTGGCCAGTTCGCTGCTGGCCAGGCTTTGCTCCAGCTGTGCGATGGCCGCAGCCCGCGCATCGGGGACTTGCGCCACCGGCGGCGTGCTTTGGCAGGCGCCCAGCAGCACTGAAAATGCAACAAGGAGCAGATAACGGGAGGCGAACGGCTTCATTCCTGCGACTCTCTAATTGCGCAAAAAGCGAGCAAGTCTACACCCCTCGACGGGGCAGAACAAAACTCAGCAGAAACAGTGCGGCCGCCGTCACAACGATTGACGGCCCCGCCGGGGTGTCCTTGAACCACGACAACGCCAGCCCGCCACACACCGCAAGCATGCCCAGCAGGCTCGCGCCCAGGGCCATTTGCTCCGGGGAACGGGCGTGACGCTGTGCCGCGGCCGCCGGAATGATCAACAGCGAGGTGATCAGCAATACACCGACAATTTTCATCGCCACCGCGATCACCACCGCGATCAACAACATCAGTGCCAGACGCAAACCCGCCACCGGCAGGCCTTCGACCCTGGCCAGTTCTTCGTGCACGGTGACCGCCAGCAAGGGCCGCCACAACGTCACCAACAGCACCAGCACCGCAGCGGTGCCGCCGAGAATCCAGGCCAGATCGGTCGGGCTGATCGCCAGCAAATCGCCGAACAGATAGGCCATCAGGTCGATCCGCACTTCATGCATGAAGCTTAGTACCACAAGCCCCAATGAGAGAGTGCTCGGCGCAAGAATTCCCAACAGCGTGTCGGACGCCAGCGGCTGACGCTGTTGCAGGGTCACCAGCAGTACCGCCAGCAGCAGGCAGCCGACCGTGACCGCCACGGTCGGGCTGACATCCAGCAGGAAGCCCAGCGCCACGCCGAGCAGCGCGGCGTGAGACAAGGTGTCGCCGAAATACGCCATGCGCCGCCACACCACGAACGAGCCGAGCGGCCCGGCCACCAGCGCCAGCGCCAGACCTGCGAGCAGGGCATACAACAGAAAATCAGCCATGCTTGCAGCCGTCTCCATGAACATGAGGTTGACCCGCAACGGGGCCCTTGACCACCGAACCGTGCAGGTCGTGGGCGTGGTCGTGATGGTGGTGATAGATCGCCAGGCTCGGTGCGTTCTTGCCGAACAGTTCGACGAACGCCGGATCGCCGCTGACCTGCTCGGGATGCCCGGAGCAGCAGACGTGACGGTTGAGGCAGACCACCTGGTCCGTGGTGCTCATCACCAGATGCAAATCGTGGGACACCATCAACACACCGCAGCCATGACGGTCGCGCAGGCGAGTGATCAGGCTGTACAGCTCGGCCTGCCCGGCGACATCGACGCCTTGCACCGGCTCGTCGAGCACCAGCAGTTCCGGCTCGCGCAGCAGCGCCCGAGCCAGCAGCACGCGCTGCATTTCACCGCCGGATACGCTTTGCACCGGACTGTCGATGACGTGTTCGGCACCGACTTCCTTCAACGCTGCCAGTGCACGCGAGCGATCAACGCCGGGGACCAGACGCAGGAAGCGCAGCACCGAAAGCGGCAAGGTCGGATCGACATGCAGTTTCTGCGGCATGTAGCCCACGCGCAGCTTTGGTTTGCGCCAGACACTGCCGCTGTCCGGCTTCAACAGCCCGAGCACGGCACGCACCAGGGTGGTCTTGCCGGCGCCGTTGGGGCCGATCAGCGTGACGATCTGCCTCGGCTCGACGCTCAGCTCGATGTTGTCCAGCACGGTCTGCCCGGCAAACGTGACGGCGACCTGCTCCAGACGAATCAGCGCGTTGCTCATCAGGCCCCCTGGCAACCGGAGCACAGGCCAACCACTTCGACGGTCTGTGCTTCGACGATGAAACCGACATCCCTGGCGCTGCTGATGATCGCGTCGCTGATCACTTTTTGCTCAAGCTCGATGGCGGCGTGGCAATCGCGGCAAATCAGGAACTGACCCTGATGCGCATGTTCCGGGTGCACGCAGCCAACAAAGGCGTTGAGCGAGGAGATACGGTGCACCAGGCCGTTTTCCAGAAGGAAATCCAGCGCGCGGTACACCGTCGGCGGTGCGGCACGGCGGCCGTCCTGCTCGCTGAGCACGGCCAGAATGTCGTAGGCGCCCAGCGGCTTGTGGCTTTGCCACACCAGCTCCAGCACCCGGCGGCGCAGCGCGGTCAGGCGCAGCCCTTTCTGCGCGCACAAGGTATCGGCCTCGGACAAGGCGCTGTGCACGCAATGGGAGTGGTCATGGGGACGGCTGGCGATCGGTGTAATAGGCATGGGCGGCGACGAGTTTTGATAGAGACGTTATTATGTTACCCGTTCTCGTCTCCTTGAGTGGTCATCGTGTCCCGACTTTTTTCTGTTTTTGTCGCTTTCATCGCCAGTTTTCTGTTCATCGGTTCGGCTCAGGCCGAGGTCAGAGTGCTCACCAGCATCAAGCCGCTGCAGCTGATTGCCGCCGCCGTGCAGGACGGTGTGGCGGTTCCCGAGGTGCTGCTGCCGCCGGGCGCGTCCCCGCATAACTACGCGCTGCGTCCATCCGACGTACGGAAGGTGCAGTCGGTGGACCTGCTCTACTGGATCGGCCCGGACATGGAAGGTTTTCTGCCTCGGGTGCTGAACGGGCGCAAGCTGCCAAGCGTCGCGGTACAGGATCTGCCGGGGCTCAAATTGCGTCACTTCGCCGAGGACAACCATTCCCACGCTGAAGAGGCCGACGATCACGACCACGATCATCGCCCCGGCTCGCTGGACGCGCACTTGTGGTTGTCACCGGTCAACGCACGGGTGATCGCCAACAAGATGGCCGCTGACCTGAGCGCTGCCGACCCGGCCAACGCTGCGCGCTATCAGAGCAACGCCAAGGCTTTCGATGAGCGCCTGGATGCGCTCGATCAACGCCTGAAGAAGCGCCTGACCAGCGTTGAAGGCAAACCGTACTTTGTGTTTCACGAAGCCTTCGATTACTTCGAAGACGCCTACGGCTTGAAGCATGCCGGCGTGTTCGCGGTGGCCGCTGAAGTGCAACCGGGCGCGCAGCATGTCGCGGCGATGCGCAAGCGCTTGCAGGAAGTGGGCAAAACCTGTGTGTTCAGCGAACCCCCGCTGCGCCCGCGCCTGGCGGAAACACTCGTGGCGGGCCTGCCGGTGAAACTGGCGGAGCTGGATGCGCTGGGCGGCTATACGCCGGCGACGGCTCAGGGCTATGAGCAGGTGCTTGAGAAACTTGGCAATGATTTGGCCGGGTGCCTGGAATCGCTGTAACAGCTCAAACTGTGGGAGCGAGCCTGCTCGCGAAAGCGGTGTGTCAGTCAACCTGGATGTTGAATGTGCCGCCGCCTTCGCGAGCAGGCTCGCTCCCACAGGTTCGTGTTCGCTTCGCGATCGGCTCAGAGGGCGAACGGTAGAGGTGTATTGACCTTCTGCCGCTGCGCCAGCCGCTGCTCGAACTCCTCCGGATCGTGAATCAACACATCCTGGCCGGCAAACTGTTCGGCGGCGATCAATCGCGACAGCCAGAACCGCACGCAGGCCACGCGCAGCATCGCCGGCCACAACTCGGCTTCCGCCGCGGTGAACGGCCGTAGGGCCGCGTAGGCACCGAGAAAGGCTCGGGCACGCGGCCCGTCAATCACGCCGGCGTCATCCGAACACCAGTCGTTCAAGGCAATCGCCACGTCGTACAGCATCGGCCCCGAGCAGGCGTTGTAGAAGTCGATCAGCCCCGTCAGGTGCGTGCCTTCGAACATGGCATTGTCACGGAACAGATCGGCGTGAATATTTGCCCGAGGCAACGCGAGGATCCGCTCTTTCTGTTCGGTGATCTCGTCCAGCGCCTTTTGCAGCAGCCCACGAGGCTCAGTGCTCAGGTGCGAGAGAAACTCGGTGCCCTCCTCCAGCATCCAGTCAAGGCCACGGTCGGTCTTGCGCTTGATCATGCGCTCGCCCTGGGTGGCCAGGTGCAGATGCGCCTGCAATTGGCCGACCTGCGCGCAATGCTGGGCGTTGGCGACCTTGATGTGTTTGCCGGACAGGCGCGGTTGCAGCAGCGCCGGTTTGCCTTTGAGCTCACGCAGCGCCACGCCTTCAGTGGTGCGCAGGGCGTAAGGCACCGGCAAATCCGCTTCATGCAGCACATCGAGAAGCTCAATGAAGAACGGCATTTCCTGCACCGGGCCGCGCTCGACCAGGGTCAGGACAAACTCGCCCTGCTCCAGGCTGACGAAGAAATTGGTGTTTTCGCTGCCGGCGGCGATCCCCTGGAAATCAAGCAGGCGGCCGAGCCCGTAAGGGGCGAGAAAGGTTTCCAGCTCGGGCCGAGCCAGGGGAGTGAACACAGACATGTCTTAACTGCCAGTACGGGCGCCGCAATGGCGGCGCCGGGTGAATTAAAAACTTACTTCCATTCGAAAATCTTCCATGACGGAATCAGCATATCCGGCTGATCCGAGCGGATGAAATTGGCATCCGTCCCGTCGGCGCGCACCAGAAAATAGGGTGGCGCGCCCTTTGGCGTGACTTTGATCGCATACAGGAAACCGTTCTGGCGGTACTCCTGAATGGTCTTGTCACCCTCCGTGCGGATGGTGACCTCGGGGTCGCCGCCCGGCGCATCATCCGCCGCCATCGCGGCCATTGGTGAGACAGCGATCAAACCGACCAGCAGCAAGCGATTTAACGTACGCATGATAACCTTGTCCCTTTGTCGTCAACGGTCCCGCTATTCTAGCCCCGGACCCGCCGAAAAGGTTGATCCTGCTCATGAGCCAAGCCCCCCTCGTCCTGGTGGACGGTTCGTCTTACCTGTACCGCGCCTTTCACGCACTGCCGCCACTGACCACGTCCAAAGGCCTGCCGACCGGTGCGGTCAAAGGCGTGCTGAACATGCTCAAGAGTTTGCGCAAGCAGTACCCGGACAGCCCGTTCGCCGTGGTGTTCGACGCCAAGGGCGGGACATTTCGCGATGAGATGTACGCCGAATACAAAGCCAACCGTCCGAGCATGCCCGATGACATGCGCGTGCAGATCGAGCCGCTGCACCAGAGCGTGATCGCCCTCGGCTTCCCGCTGCTGTGCGTTGACGGCGTCGAGGCCGACGACGTGATCGGCACCCTCGCCCGCAGCAGCGCGGCAGCGGATCGGCCGGTGGTCATCTCCACCGGCGACAAGGACATGGCGCAACTGGTCGACGGGCACATTACCTTGGTCAATACCATGTCCGGTAGCTCGATGGACGTAGAAGGCGTGAAGGAGAAATTTGGCGTCGCTCCGGAGCAGATCATTGATTATCTGGCGCTGATGGGCGATTCGTCCGACAACATCCCGGGCGTACCGGGCATCGGCCCGAAGACCGCTTCCGGCCTGCTGGTCGGCGTCAACGGCGGTCTGAAAGAACTGTACGAAAACCTCGACATCGTGCCGACCCTGCCGATTCGTGGCGCAAAAAACCTGCCGGCCAAGCTCGAAGAGCACAAGGAGATGGCGTTCCTCTCCTATCAACTGGCGACCATCAAGATCGACGTGCCGCTGGACATCGAACTCGACGATCTGCAAATGGGCGCGGAAGACCCGGCCAAGCTCTACGAGCTCTACACCCTGCTGGAATTCAAAAGCTGGTTGAACGACCTTGATCGCGATACCAGGCGCCTGGAACTGAGCGCCGCCGCTGAGCCTGCACCGGCCGGCGATCTGTTCAGCGAGCCGCAAGCTCAAGCACCAGCCGTCGCTGTCGAGGCCGCCTACGAAACCATCCTCGATCAGGCGCGGTTCGATGTCTGGCTGGAAAAACTCAAGAACGCCAAGCTGTTCGCCTTCGACACAGAAACCACCGGCATCGACGCGCAGCAGGCGCAACTGGTCGGCCTGTCGTTCGCCGTGCAGGCCAACGAAGCGGCCTACATCCCGCTGACCCACTCCTACATCGGCGTGCCGGAACAGCTGGATCGCGACACCGTGCTGCGGGCGCTCAAGCCGATTCTGGAAGACCCAAGCAAGCTCAAGGTCGGCCAGCACGCCAAGTTCGACATGAACATCCTCGCCAACTGCGCCATCGGCGGCGATCAGAGCGAAGGCATCACCGTGCGCGGCATCGCCTTCGACACCATGCTCGAATCGTATGTGCTCAACTCCACCGCCACCCGCCACGACATGGACAGCCTCGCGCTGAAGTACCTGGATCACACCACCGTGAGCTTCCAGGACATCGCCGGCAAAGGCGCGAAGCAGCTGACGTTCGATCAGATCGCTCTGGAACAGGCCGGGCCGTATGCCGCCGAAGATGCCGACATCACCCTGCGCCTGCATCAGGCCCTGTTCGAGAAACTCAGCGCCATCCCGAGCCTGGCCAGCGTGCTGACCGACATCGAGATTCCACTGGTGCCGGTGTTGGCGCGTATCGAACGTCAGGGCGCGTTCGTGGACGCTGAATTGCTTGGCATCCAGAGCATCGAACTGGGCAACAAGATGGTGGCGCTGGAGCGTGAAGCTTTCGAAATTGCCGGGGAAGAGTTCAACCTCGGTTCGCCGAAGCAATTGGGCGTGATTCTGTACGAAAAACTTGGTCTGCCGATTCTGAAGAAGACCGCCAAGGGGCAGCCTTCCACCGCTGAGGACGTGCTGGCGAAACTCGCCGAGGATGATCACCGCCTGCCGAAGGTGCTGATGGAGCATCGCTCGATGAGCAAGCTCAAGAGCACCTACACCGATCGACTGCCGGAGCAGATCAACCCGCGCACCGGGCGCATCCATACCTCCTATCATCAAGCCGTGGCATCGACCGGCCGCCTGTCCTCCAGCGATCCGAACCTGCAGAACATCCCGGTGCGTACCGCCGAAGGCCGCCGCATCCGCCAGGCGTTTGTCGCGCCAAAAGGCTACAAGTTGCTGGCAGCGGACTACTCGCAAATCGAACTGCGGATCATGGCGCACCTGTCCCGTGACGAAGGCCTGATGAACGCCTTCCGCAACAACCTCGACGTGCACACCGCCACGGCCGCCGAAGTGTTCAAGGTCGAACTCAATGAAGTGACTTCCGACCAGCGCCGCAGCGCCAAGGCGATCAACTTCGGCCTGATCTACGGCATGGGCGCACAAAAACTCGGCAAGGACATCGGCGTCGACACCAAGACCGCCAAGGCCTACATCGATACTTATTTCGCCCGTTACCCGGGCGTGCGCGAGTATATGGAGCGCACCCGCGCGCAGGCGGCGGATCAGGGTTATGTCGAGACGTTCTTCGGCCGCCGCCTGTACCTTCCCGAGATCAATTCCAACAAGCCGCAGGAGCGCGCAGCCGCCGAACGCACCGCGATCAACGCGCCGATGCAAGGCACGGCGGCGGACATCATCAAGAAAGCCATGGTGGCTGTGGACAACTGGCTGGCGACGTCCGGGCTGGATGCCAGCGTGATCCTGCAAGTGCACGATGAATTGGTGCTGGAGGTGCGTGAAGATCTGGTCGAGCAGGTCAGCACGCAGATTCGCGGACACATGAGCGAAGCGGCGAAGCTGGACGTACCGCTGCTGGTGGAAGTCGGGGTGGGCAACAACTGGGATGAGGCGCACTGAGCCATTTACACAGCCTTTGCCGCGAGACAAATCGCGGCAAAGGCTGCAAACCGGGCTTAGACCCAAATACGCTTGAGGCTATTCCAAAGCTTTTTGAAAAAAATCTGAACTAATCTGGCAACTGAACACTCAGAGGTACTGAATGGCTGGTGAAGCCCTTCGATGCTCCTATGTTGTGTTAAGTGTTGGCAGATATCTGAACCCCGCCCTAGCGGTTCGGAACTTGAACCCCGGAATTCTAACTCCCCACTGAATCCCGGGGCTTTTTTTGCCCAAAAATCGGCTCTAGCGCGGCCATGCTGCGTAAAAAGCATCGCCACGCTACAACCAAATCTCCCCACTCTGATTATTCGGCGGCCGCCTCGGCGCCCTTGTCTGCCAGTTCCATCCAGCCGGCCAATACGGTGTAGGCCTCTTCCAGGCCCATGCGTTTTGGCGCGGAGAACAGCTGGATGGTGACCAGGTCGCCCCAGCCCTTGCGGATTTCCGACTGTACTTTGAGCAGGGTGTTCTTTGCCGCGCCGTAGGTGAGTTTGTCCGCCTTGGTCAGCAGGATGTGCATCGGCATGCCGGCGGCAACGGCCCAGTCCAGCATCAGCAAGTCGAAATCGGTCATTGGATGACGGATGTCCATCATCAGAATCAGACCCTTCAAACTCTCGCGGCCACCCAGATAAGCCTCAAGGTGACGCTGCCAGTGCATCTTCAGCGGGATCGGTACTTTTGCATAACCGTAGCCCGGCAGGTCGACCAGACGCCGATCATCGTCTAGCTTGAAGAAGTTCAACAGCTGTGTGCGACCCGGGGTTTTCGAGGTGCGCGCCAGGCTGGCGTGAGTCAGCGTGTTCAGTGCGCTGGATTTGCCGGCGTTGGAACGACCGGCGAAAGCCACTTCAAAGCCTTCATCGTCAGGGCATTGATCGACTTTGGCGGCACTGAGCATGAACGTGGACTGTTGGCACAGGCCGAGGATGGGATTCTTGAGTTGCATGGGATTTCCGATGTGGGCGGCGCCGGGATTGGGCGCGGAACGCGGTGTCGCTTCCGTTTCAGTGACGCCAGTATATAATGCCGCAGATTTTGTGTGTGCTTTGTCCCAGCGAAGGATGAAGTCCATGGGAGCGACAGACCTTGATTGCGCATTAGAACGCAGAACGCTCTCAACCCTGAACAGGTCGTTTTATGACGAAATGGCTGCTGGCTGCCGGAGTCTTGATGCCGCTTTACAGCGCACAGGCTACACAGGATCCGGAAGCAGTGTACAACCGTGTTTGTGCGGCCTGTCATTCCGGCCAACTCCCCATGGCGCCCGAAAGAGGCGATCAGCAAGCCTGGACGCCGCGACTGGCGAAAGGGATGGAGACGCTGGTGCAACACGTGACCCAGGGTTTCAAGGCGATGCCGCCGCGTGGTTTGTGCATGGACTGCAGTACCGAGGATTACCAGGCCCTCATCCTCTGGATGAGCAAGAGTAAGCCCGGTCCATAACTCTTAACCCTTAGCCGTAGTTGGATTAGCTGATGAACAAATTGATCGTGAGTCTGCTGTTGACCGTGGGAATCTCAGGCTTCGCCAATGCTGCAGGTGATGCCGCCGCCGGCCAGGCGAAAGTCGCCGTTTGCGGGGCCTGCCATGGCCCGGACGGCAACAGCATGGCGCCAAACTTTCCGAAACTGGCGGGTCAGGGTGAACGCTATCTGAACAAGCAATTGCACGACATCAAGTCGGGCAAGCGCGTGGTTCTGGAAATGACCGGCCTGCTGACCAACCTGAACGACCAGGATCTGGCCGACATGTCCGCCTACTTTGCCAGTCAGAAAGGCAGCGTCGGCGCCGCCGATCCGAAGATCGTCGCTCGCGGTGAAGCCCTCTTCCGTGGCGGCAACCTGGAAAAAGGCCTGCCAGCCTGCACCGGTTGCCATTCGCCGAACGGCTCGGGCAACGCCGCTGCCGGTTTCCCGCATCTGGGTGGCCAACACGCTCAATACATCGCCAAGCAGCTGACCGATTTCCGCAAGGAAGAGGCCGGACGCAGCAACGACGGCGACGCGATGACCATGCGCACCATCGCTCGCAAGCTGAGCGACGAAGACATCGCCGCAGTCTCCAGCTACATTCAGGGTCTGCACTAAGCGCCTGATTTGGACCGTTGAACGGGGCCGGCGACGCCGGCAACGTTAACGCTCGATTAATCCGTCGCAGCAAGTATAAAAAGGGTGGCTTTGGCCGCCCTTTTTTGTGGCCGCTGCCGTTACACTACAGAACTCACGCCCGCCAGGATCTGTCTGAGCACAGGTCGCGCGAGGCGACCAAAATTGTCCAGGAGTAAAGCATGCGTAATCTGATCATCAGCGCCGCTCTCGTCGCTGCCAGCCTGTTCGGCGTCACCGCCCAGGCCGCTGAAGCCCCTGCCGCCCCTTATGTAGAACTGGCCAACCCGGTACCGGTTGCAGTGCCTGGCAAGATCGAAGTGGTCGAGCTGTTCTGGTACGGCTGCCCGCACTGCTACGCTTTCGAGCCGGTGATCAATCCATGGGTTGAAAAACTGCCGTCCGACGTCAACTTCGTGCGCATTCCTGCCATGTTCGGTGGCCCGTGGGACGCTCACGGCCAGATGTTCCTGACTCTGGAAGCCATGGGTGCAGAGCACAAGGTCCACGCAGCGGTGTTCAATGCCATTCAGAAAGAACACAAGAAGCTGACCGACAAGAACGACATGGCTGACTTCCTCGCCACCCAGGGCGTGGACAAGGACAAGTTCCTCGCCACCTTCGACTCCTTCGCCATCAAGGGTCAGATCGTCAAGGCGCGTGAATTGGCCAAGAAGTACGAAATCACTGGCGTGCCGACCATGATCGTCAACGGTAAATACCGCTTTGACATCGGTTCTGCCGGCGGCGCCGAACAAGCCCTGCAACTGGCCGACCAACTGGTCGCCAAAGAGCGAGCGGCAACCAAGGCTGCTGCCAACTAAGCCCGGCACCCGCCATGCGGCGCTGGAAGAGCGAACGCACCGTTGGCCTGCATCATCCGCAGGTCAACGAGCATCACCTCGCGTCCACGGGCCTGCCGGCAGACCAGCGTCTGCGCTTGCTCAGCTTCAACATTCAGGTTGGCATCAGCACCCAGCGCTACCGGCATTACCTGACCCGCAGCTGGCAGCACTTGCTGCCGCACATCGGGCGCTCAGGCAATCTGCAAAAGATCGGCGACCTGCTCGGCGACTTCGACCTGGTCGCCCTGCAGGAAGCCGATGGTGGCAGCCTGCGTTCGGGCTACGTCAATCAGGTCGAACACCTGGCCCACCTCGGCGCCTTCCCCTACTGGTACCAACAACTCAATCGCAACCTCGGCCGGCTGGCCCAGCACAGCAATGGCGTGCTCAGTCGCTTGAAACCGTGGGCGATCGAAGATCACCCGCTGCCTGGCCCGAAAGGTCGCGGGGCAATCCTGCTGCGCTTCGGCGAAGGCCCGGAAGCGCTGGTGGTGGTGATGATGCACCTGGCCCTCGGCGCGCGGACACGCAGCCTGCAACTGGCCTATATCCGTGATTTGATCGGCGGTTACAAACACCAGGTGTTGATGGGCGACATGAACACCCATGCCAGCGATCTGCTCGAACAGTCACCGTTACGCGATCTCGGCCTGCTGGCCCCGCAGGTGGAAGCGACCTTCCCCAGCTGGCGCCCACAGCGTTGCCTTGATCATATTTTGCTCAGCCCGACCCTGACGCTGGAAAAGGTCGAGGTGCTGGCCCACCCTATTTCCGATCACCTGCCGGTCGCGGTGGAAATTCGTCTGCCGGGTTCGCTCACGGCCGATGCATTGCCCGCGTTGAGCCCTGCCCCTCGCGGAACCTGTGAATGAGCGACGAAGCCCAGCGCTGGAAAGAAAAATACCTCAAAAGCATCGAACAACAGGACAAGCTCGAACGGCGTTGGGCCGCGCGCCTCGACCTGCTGCGACGCGGTCTGGTGCGCAGCACACTGGCCGCCGAAGGCACCGACAAGGCTGTCGACCAGTGCATGAAAGAAATGCGCGAAGTGGTGCGCACCGATGACATGGACGCCGGCCTCGCTGCGCTGTTGCCGCGCCTTGAAAAAGCCGTACTCGACTCCGAGCAACGCCGCGAAACCCGAATCGATCAGGTCAGCACCGCGCTGACTGCGCTGGTCACCCAGTTGCAGGCTCTACCGCTGCCGCGTGAAGTGGCGCAACCGCTGAAGAAGTTTGCCAAACAATTGGATAGCCGCGTCGGGCAGGCGCGGGAAATGCCGCTGCTGCTGAGCGAACTCAGTGGTTTGCAGGGCAAGGCTCTAACCCAGTTGGAGACACCTGCCGAGCCGGGCCGTCCGGGCTTGCTGCAACGCTTGTTTGGCAGTCGGGACGATGAGGAAAGCGCTGCGCCGGTGGCAGACACTCCGCCATCACCGACAGCGCCGCCGGTCAACACCGCGCAGCCCGAACCGGAGCCTGCGCAAGCGGGCCCGGTTGCCAGCCCTGAACCGGCGATTGCAGTTCCCGCCGCTACCATCGAGACGCCCGCGCAAACGCCGCCCGAACCCGAAATAGTGGCGTTCGCTACGCCAACTGTCGTTGTTGAAGCAGAGCCACCGGAGGTTGAGCCGGCCGTTCTCCCAGCGCCGAGCCCCGCTGCCCCGGCTGCCACAACCGAGGTGTTCAACCCCGACGAACTGATCCATCCCGGCGACTCGTCCCCGCTGATCCTCGACAGCCTGCCGTTGCCCGAGCCTATCGCCCAAGCCCTGGCCGCCATTGACCCGGAACAGTCCGAGCACGACATCCTCTTCGCCCTGCCGGACTCGCCGGAGCCGTCCTATAGCTCCGTGGCCAGGCACATTGAAGACACGTTGATCGGCCTGCTCGACGACCTGACCCTGCCGGAACGCCATCGCCCGCAAGCCGAAGCCATGCGCGAAAGGCTCAAGCACGGCTTGAACTGGTACGAACTGCTGCCGATCCTCGACGATCTGGCAACCTTGATGCTCGCGATCACCGACAGCGGCCAGCACGAATTCGAAGCCTACCTGCAACAGCTCAACGAACGCCTCGAAGCGTTTCAAAGCAACCTGCAAGCCGCCAGCGAAGGACATGCCGACAACAGCTCGGCGGCGCGGGCAATGGACACGCAGATCCGCGAACAAGTCGATGGTCTGCAGACCAGCGTGCAGGAAGCGGCGGATCTGGATGACCTCAAGCATGTGCTCGAGAATCACCTCGAAGGCCTGCTTGGCACCATGGACCAGCACCAGAAGCAGCGCGATGCCCGCGAACAGGAAGTAGCGCAAAGGCTTAGAGCTCTGTCGGAGCGTGTCGCGCATATGGAGCAGGAAGCCCTGGGCTTTCGCGAGCATCTGGAAGAACAGCGCCAGAAGGCGCTCATCGACCCGCTCACCGGTTTGCCCAACCGCGCCGCGTGGAGCGAACGCCTCGAACACGAAATCCAGCAATGGCAGCAACACGGCAATACCCTGAGCCTGGCCATGCTCGATCTTGATCATTTCAAGCGCATCAATGACAGCTACGGCCACCTGGCTGGCGACAAGGTTTTAAAGATCATTGCCACGGTATTGCGCAAGCGCCTGCGCGGCTCGGACTTCATTGCCCGTTTCGGCGGTGAAGAGTTCGTCCTGTTGCTGCCCGCGACGCCGCCTGCAGTCGGGGCGAAACTACTGGAAACCCTGCGCGCAGCAATCGAAGCGTGCCCGTTTCATTTCAAAGGCGAACGGGTGACGATCACCATTTCCATGGGCCTTGCATCGTTCAGAGTCGGGGAACACAGCGATCTGGTGCTGAAAAGGGCCGATCAGGCGCTGTATCGCGCGAAAAACGCCGGACGCAATCGCGTAGAACTGGGTTAGGCGAATTGTTCCATTTTGTTTAAATCCGCCCGGCGACCGTCGAGACGCCGGACGGTACGTTACACTGTTGCATTACTGTCTTCCGCGTACCTTCTCTGCCATGAAATTTCTCGTAGTCCTCGCGTCCCTGCTCATCCTTTCTGGCTGTGCCAGCGGCCCGCGCTTTGACACCAGCCATCCCTCGGTCAACTTCGACAGTCGCATTCAGTTTGTCGTGGTTCACTACACTTCGGCCTCGCTCGAACGTTCGTTGCAATTGCTGACCCACGGTGACGTCAGCAGCCATTACCTGATCGGCGACGACAAAAACGCCACCGTTTATAAGCTGGTGGACGAAAATCAGCGGGCCTGGCACGCCGGCGAGAGCCAGTGGCAAGGCCGCACCTGGCTCAACTCCAGCTCCATCGGCATCGAAATCGTCAACCCTGGTTTCAAGGACACCCCCACCGGGCGCCTCTGGTATCCCTACAGCGAAGCGCAGGTTCAGGCGCTGATTGTCCTGCTCAAGGACATCAGCAAGCGCAACGGCATCAGCCCACGCCACATCATCGGCCATAGCGACATCGCCCCGCTGCGCAAGCTTGATCCGGGGCCGCTGTTTCCTTGGAAGCGTCTGGCTGCCGAAGGCCTTGGTGTCTGGCCGAACGAGCAAGCCGTGGCCCGTCAGCAGGCAGTACTCAACAACCGCGAACTGCCAGGCATCAGTTGGTTCCAGGCGCAACTGGCACAGCTGGGCTACGAGACACCGCAGACCGGCGAACTGGATGTCGCTACCCGCCATGTCCTCGCCGCGTTCCAGATGCATTTCCGCCCTTCACGTTTTGACGGCCTGCCGGATGCCCAAACCGCAGCGCTGTTGATGGTTCTGAACCAGACAAAATAATGACGCCCGCCCGACGGTCAGGGCGGGATCGCAAACAGCAGCTATAACTCATTGGTAATTCTTCGGATATTCCTTGATGGCTGCTACCCGAGCGACGCTGCGTAGCTGGTTTTATCGCCCTTGGTTTTTGGCGATGATCGCTGCTGTCCTGAGTACCAGCCTGTTGATCACCGGCGCCACGTTCGTAGCGATGCGCCAGGTCGAGCAAAACGAAAGCCAGGAAATGAACGCGCAGGGCGAGCGATTCCTGGCCCGCCTCGAACAATTGTTCGGTCAATTGCGCGAAAGCCTCGACGATCTCGAAGCCCAACCCTTACGTGGCTGCGACGAAGAAATGATCGCCACGCTGCGGCAAGTCACGTTCAGTTATCGCTTCGTCTATGAAGCGGCTTATATGGACGAAACGCGTGTGTGCTCCAACCGCCCCCGTGAAGAAGGCCTGTCGGCCATTCGCGCCCCGGACATCACCGGCCCCACCTACAGTTATTGGCTTAACACCACCACCGAACCCGACGAAAACCGCGCCGCGCTGATGCTCGGACGCGGGAATTTCCGTGTCGCCACCTCCCGCGGACATCTGACCGACATGGTCGACCTGTCGCCCGGCAGCAGCCTGCTCGTGGTACTCGACCATGGCACCCGGGCGATCCCGGTACTCGGCACGGCGCAAGCCTGGCCACCGACCGAGCCCTGGCCGCCAAAAAGCCGCGACGCCTTGCAAGTCACGCAAACCCGGCTGATCTATCGCATGCCCACCGAAAATCCTGAATATCAACTGGTGCTGATCACGCCCCGCTCCGGCATGCATATCCCGGCGCTCTGGTGGTGGATGATTCCGGCCTGTTTGCTGCTCGGCGCGTTTTCCGGTTTTCTGGTGTTGCTGCTGGTGCGCCAGCGCCAGTCGCTCGACGCCGAATTGCACGGCGCCATCCGCCGCGGCGAACTGCAGGTGCTTTATCAGCCGATTTTCGATCTCGACTCGCGTAACTGCGTAGGCGCTGAGGCCTTGCTGCGCTGGCGCCGTCCGGACGGCACCCTGACCAGCCCCGACCTGTTCATCCCGCTGGCGGAAAATACCGGGCAGATCCGCCAGATGACCGACTTCGTTTTGCAGCGTTTGCTCGAGCAGTTGGGACCGGTATTGCGGGCCAATCCGCAGCTTTACATCTCGGTCAACCTGGCCGCCTGCGACGTTATGGTGCCGCGCATCGGACAGGTCATGGCGCGTTTGCTGGCGCTGCACCGTGTCGCCGCCAGGCAGATCGCCTTCGAAGTCACCGAACGCGGTTTGATCGATGTCGTCGTAGCGCGGGAAAACCTGCAAGCCTTGCGTGATGTCGGGCATCAGGTGCTGATCGACGACTTCGGCACCGGTTATTGCAGCCTCGCCTACCTGCAAACCCTGCCGGTGGACTGTTTGAAAATCGACAAGGCCTTTATCGATGCGCTCGGTCATGACGCGGCGAGCAGCGGCGTCGCGCCGCACATTATTCACATGGCGCAGGCGCTCGATTTGAAAGTGATTGCCGAGGGCATCGAGCTGGAATCTCAAGCCACATTGCTCAGCAGCGAAGGAGTGAAGTTCGGCCAGGGCTGGTTATTTGCCCACGCGCTGAGCGCCGTGCAGTTCATCGAACTGATCACGCGCGGACGACGCCTCGCTGGGCGGCGCCTGGACGACGAAGCCTAAATCGCCAGCGCCATGTAGAACTGGGTGCCCTGGCCCGGGCGCGAATAGACGCCCATGCGCCCGCCGTGCAGCTGGACGATTTCCTTGCACAATGCGAGGCCGAGGCCAGCGCCGCCCTTCTTGCGTCCGACCTGTACGAAAGGTTCGAAGATTCGGCCCTGCTGGCCGTAGGGAATGCCTTCGCCGTTGTCCTCAACACTGATGATGACGCGTTCACCATGTCGCCGCGCCTGCAAACGAATCTGACCGTCGCCTGCGGTGTGCCGCAGGGCGTTGTCGATCAGATTGTCGAGAACGCGATCGAGTTGCGCCTGATCCGCCTGCAAACGCGGCAACGGCCCCTGAACCTCGACGTTCAGAACCACACCTTTGGCGGCGGCCGAATCGGCAAAGCGCCGTTGTGCCTGTTCCAGCAAATCCTCGATGGAGCATGGCGCCAGCGTCAGCTTCTGCAGTCCGTTCTGGTAGCGGGAGAAATTGAGCAAATCGTTGATCAACTGCATCAGGCGCTGCATTTCTTCGTTGACCGTATCGAGCAAGTCGGACTCGCGCGACTCTGCAGGGAATTTCGCCCGCTCGCGGAACAGGCCGAACGCCATGTGCATGCCCGTCACCGGGGTGCGCAACTCATGGGAAGCGCGCAGCACGAACTCGCTGCGCACCCGCTCGAAAGCGCGCTGTTCGGTGACGTCGTGCAACACCATCACCGCACCGAGAATATGCCCTTGGGTGTGGCTGACCGGGGTCAGGCTGTAGGTCAGCAGGCGTGATTCGCCATCGACTTCAATGCTCAAGTCCTCCGGGGCGCGCTCCAGCGTGCCGCCGCGCAGAACCAGTTGCAGCTGCGCGTCCAGTTCCGGGCGCCCGAGTGCGGTGCCCAAGCCCTGGCCGAGACGATCATCCTCCCAGCCCAACTGGCGCTGAGCCACCGGGTTGAGATGTTCGAGTTGGCCCTGGCGATCGATCATCAGCAAGCCGTCATCGATGCTGTCGAGCACCGCTTGCAAGCGTTGCTGACCGGCCAGCAGCTCATCGACATTGGTGGCCTGATGCTCACGTAACGCTTCGGCCATCAGACCGAAACGCCGTGATAACAGATTGACTTCCATGGCCGTCGAAATGGGCAGGGTCACGTCGTAGTTGCCCTGGCCGATGTTGTCGGCAGCCTTGGCCAGCGCTTCGATCGGTGCGCCAAAGCGCCGCGCAATGCCTTGGGCGGTGAAAAAACCGATGATCAAGACCGCCAGCCCTACCAGACCGAGTAGCCCTGCAATCAGCAAGGCGCGCTCGCGAGCGGCGTGTTGCACTGCGTTTATGTTATCCAGCGCATGTTTGTGTTCAGCGATCAGGCCATTGCGAAGCACATTGAAGCGCTCGCGAAAATCAGCGCTCGAACTGGCATCGCGAGCGGCTTCGGTCGTCACATCGAACGAGGCAAGGAAGTTCAGGTAATCGGCCTTGGCCTGGCGGAAACCATAAGGATGGTCATCGCTCTCCTGCTGCTGCGCGATGCCCTGATCGAGCAACTCGAAGTAATGCTGTTTAGACGCTTCGAACGCAACGGGATCAGGTTTTTCAGCGAGCATGATGATCAGTTGATCGCCCAGGCTTTGCCGCAGCTTGAGGCCCAGATCCAAAGTCATGAAGTTGCTGCGCACCAGTGCTTCCTGCGTGCCGGCCATCTGCATCACGCTGACCAGCCCGAGCAGCAAGCCGAGCAACGCCACAGTAATCAAAGCAGAAATGCTCAGGAACAGGCGCGTGCGCAGCTTCATCGCCAGTTTCATCGCGCGATGCTCACAGGTTGTACTGCTTGCGTTTGCGATACAGGGTCGAGGCGTCAATGCCGAGGGTTTTTGCCGCTTGATCCAGCGTACCGGCGGTGGCCAGTACTGCTCCGATGTGCGCCTTCTCCAGCTCATCCAGACTCAGCGCTGCGCCAACCCGTGGCGCGTTGTTGGCCGGTTGTTCAGCCATGCCCAGGTGGCTGATTTCCACCCGCTCCTGCGGGCAGATGATGCTCGCCCGCTCAACCACGTTGCGTAGCTCCCGAATATTGCCCGGCCATCGGTAGCCCAGCAGCGCTTCACGCGCCTCATCACTGAAACCGCGCGCCGGTCGCGCGTACTCTTTGACGAAACGGGCGAGGAAGCGGTCGGCGAGGGTCAGGATGTCCTCGGCGCGCTCGCGCAGTGGCGGCAGGTGCAGGGTAATCACGTTGAGGCGATAAAGCAGGTCTTCGCGGAAGCGGCCGTCGCGGACCATGTCTTCGAGATTGAGATTGGTCGCCGCAAGAATGCGCACATCGGCGCGCCGGGTCACCGGATCCCCTACCCGTTCGTATTCCTTGTCTTGAATGAAGCGCAGCAACTTTGGCTGCAATGTCAGGGGAAAATCGCCGATCTCGTCGAGAAACAGCGTGCCGCCGTCAGCCTGGTTGACCCGACCCAGCGTGCTCTCGCTGGCGCCGGTAAATGCGCCACGGCTATGGCCGAACAATTCGCTTTCCATCAACTCGGCAGTCAGCGACGGGCAATTGATGGTGACGCAGGATTTCTTCTCGCGCTTGCTCCAGCCGTGAATCGCCCGGGCCAGTTCACCTTTACCGGTGCCAGACTCGCCGAGGATAAGAATGTTGGCATCGGTGCTCGCCACCTGGCGGGCTGTCTCAAGCACGACCTTCATCGCCGGGCTGTGGGAGTCGAGACCGTCCTTCGGCTTACGGATCTCGCCTTCCAGGGCTTCGAGACGGGCGGAGAGCTGGCGCACTTCCAGTTGCTTGGCGGTTGCCAGGCGCAGTTGATCAGGACTGCAAGGCTTGACCAGGTAATCGGCGGCGCCGGCCTGGATGGCGTCAACAGCGGTATCGACAGCCGAGTGGGCAGTGACGATCACGACCCGCATCCACGGCGCCTGAATGCGCATTTGCGCGAGGACGTCGAGACCGTTGTCCTCGCCCAGGCGCAAATCAAGAAAGCACAGGTCGAAGACCTGGCGCTGCAGCAATGCCTCGGCCTGAGCTGCGCTGTTGGCGGTGGCTACTGTGTAGCCTTCGTCTTCGAGGCAATAACGAAACGTACGCAGGATGGCGGATTCATCGTCCACCAGCAGAATGCGGCCTTGTTGCTCAGTGGCAGATTCCATTTTTCCTACGCTCCATAATGAATAGTCTTGGGTTAGTCCCGGAAAAATCGGGCAAGTTGCATGGTTGATTCTGAACGATACCAGCCATAGGAGGGTAGCTCTCTACTGCTAAAACGGCCAATTCATTGATTTCGTTGAGTTTTATAACATTCAGCGTTTGCAGGGCTAATCCTGCGTCCTCTTCTGACATCTGCGTCCCGCTTGCAATTCCATATCTACGAAATTTCCCACGAAATAATCGTGCATTGCGCACGACCGCAGATGAGTCATCGTGCAGGATGCGTCTCTGAAAATTTATCAGACACCTATAACTCTTTGTTTTTAATCATTTTTTTTGACAAGCAAAAACTGGCATGCAGGCTGCAATACCTCACTCAGCCCGGGCAGATCAGCGCTGCCCCAACCGAACAAGCGTGAGGAACACAGGATGACTCGCACAATCGCCGCCCAAGTACGTATTTCCCCACTGCAGATCCAGCAAGGTCTGTTTGGTGTACTGGCGTTGTTGATCACCCTGATCGTTTGCCAGCAGTACCTGAGCTGGGAAAACAGCCGCAAACCCGAGCAGCTGATTTCGATGCAGCACACCCCGCAAAAGCATTTCAGTGCCGTGAGCAGCAGCCAGGCCGAAAACGCTTCGATGCGCATGATTGAGGTTGATCAGGCACAGCCGCTGGAAGAACTGCCGCGTGAAGAACGCTGGGTTTTTTAAGTCGCTAAACAGATTCGGGCGCACAGCGTCGGAAACCGGTAACACCCCTAAATAGAGAAGTAAGGAGAATCACCATGTTGAGCTGGGCAATTACATTCTTGATCATTGCCATCATCGCCGCCGTACTGGGCTTCGGTGGTATCGCGGGCACCGCCACGGGTATCGCCAAGATTCTCTTTGTCGTCTTCCTGGTGATGTTCATTGCGTCCTTCTTCTTTGGCCGTCGCGGCCGAGGTTAACGATGATCGGTCTCAAGACACTGGCCGCCGCCCTGCTTCTGGGCGGCAGTGCCGTGGCCATGGCGGCCAATGACGGCCAGACCCGGGTCAACGAACTGCTCGCGTCTGACGAGCAGTACCGTGAAACCTGGGAAGGTGTGATCAAAAAGGAAGAGCGCGTACCGGAGTGGGTCATCAACCTTTCGGGTACCTCGGAGCAACAGATGCACGCCGTCACTGAAGATGGCGACCAGTATCTGGTCGGCCCGCTCTGCGAAAACCAGGACAAGTGTCTGAACCATCGTTTGATCGTCGCGTTCAGCTTCGACAAGGATGATGCTTACGCCATGCTGGTCGATGTACCGGAAGGCCTGCCGCAGGACAAGTCGCCGACGCGACACGCGACTTATCGCTTCTTCGGCAAACCTGACCAGGGCATGCAGGATCTGCTGATGGAAACCCTGAAGAAAGATCCGAAGTGGTACTGACGCAGGACGCGTAAGGTTTTTGAACACGAAAGCAGCACCCCGCTGCTTTCCATTGCGCCACCTGATGAGGGCAGGCGCATGACCAGGGGGCCGGGACGTTCTGACTGATTCAGGGTCGGAGTGACCTACGGGTACAGGGAGTACCTGCGCAAGGGCCGGGTCAGGGTAAAAGCTGCGCCGCAGGTTCGTCGACCACCCTGGTCTGACGAATCTGCGCTGGGCTTTCCAATACGCCAAACACTGATCCAGAGCACCCATTGCCTTCTTTCGACCGTCAACATGGCGAACAATGCATTACGCGGTGTTTCCCTGGCGACCGTATATCGACAAAAAACCCCATCGATTCGTAGGACTTCTAGTCTTGCGAGGCAGGCTTTTTCTTTAAATTCCTGACAGTTTTTGCTGAACAAAAATTAATCAGCCTACGCTGTGATGGCCGGTTCACGGCACTTATAGCGGCTGAAATGTCACAATCGAACCGGTTGGGACGCCAGTTTCATTAAAAAAAGCTCATGCCGATTCGGCATAGGGTAGGCGTTTACGGCATTAGACGGCGCCACCTTGCATCGGAATAGTTGCGCCTTTTTTCGCCTGCCGAAGAGCCGTAAACACGCGCTTCGGGGCACCTTATACGGAGGCAGATGCACAGACTTTTCCGCTGATGAGCGTTCCAGTTCCTGCATGTGCCTGAGTCAAACGCAAGTAAGGGTAAAGATAATGAAGAAGGCAAAAATCAGCCTCGCCTGGCAGATCCTCATCGGTCTGGTTCTGGGGATTGCACTGGGTGCGTTGCTCAACCACTTCAGCGCCGAGAAGGCCTGGTGGATCAGCAACGTCCTGCAACCGGCAGGCGATATCTTTATCCGTCTGATCAAGATGATCGTGATCCCGATCGTGATTTCTTCCTTGATCGTCGGCATCGCCGGCGTGGGTGACGCCAAGAAGCTGGGGCGTATCGGCCTGAAGACGATCATCTATTTCGAGATCGTCACCACCATCGCCATCCTTGTCGGCCTGGTGTTGGCCAACGTCGTCCACCCGGGTACCGGGATCGACATGAGCACCCTGGGCACGGTGGACATCTCCAAGTACCAGGCGACCGCCGCCGAAGTGCAGCATGAACATGCGTTCATCGAGACCATTCTCAATCTGATCCCGTCGAACATCTTTGCAGCCATGGCCCGCGGCGAAATGCTGCCGATCATCTTCTTCTCCGTACTGTTCGGCCTCGGCCTGTCGAGCCTGCAGTCGGATCTGCGCGAGCCGCTGGTGAAGATGTTCCAGGGCGTCTCGGAAAGCATGTTCAAAGTCACCCACATGATCATGAACTACGCACCGATCGGCGTATTCGCGCTGATCGCCGTGACAGTGGCCAACTTCGGTTTCGCCTCGCTGCTGCCGCTGGCCAAACTGGTGGTCCTGGTTTACTTCGCCATCGCCTTCTTCGCCTTCGTGGTGTTGGGTCTGATCGCCAGGCTGTTTGGCTTCTCGGTCTTCAAACTGATGCGAATCTTCAAGGATGAGCTGGTCCTGGCCTACTCCACCGCCTCCTCGGAAACCGTGCTGCCACGCGTGATCGAGAAGATGGAAGCCTACGGCGCGCCGAAAGCCATCTGCAGTTTCGTGGTGCCGACCGGTTACTCGTTCAACCTCGACGGCTCGACCCTGTACCAATCCATTGCCGCGATCTTCATTGCCCAGCTGTACGGCATCGACCTGTCGATCAGCCAGCAATTGCTGCTGGTCCTGACCCTGATGGTCACCTCCAAAGGCATCGCCGGTGTACCGGGCGTATCGTTTGTCGTACTGCTGGCCACGCTGGGCAGCGTCGGCATTCCGCTGGAAGGCCTGGCGTTCATCGCCGGTGTCGACCGCGTCATGGACATGGCCCGTACCGCATTGAACGTGATCGGTAACGCGTTGGCCGTGCTGGTTATCGCGCGCTGGGAAGGCATGTACGACGACGCCAAGGGCGAGCGCTACTGGAACTCCCTGCCGCACTGGCGCAGCAAGGAAAAACTGCCGGCCGGTGAAGCCTCCAAGAACTGACCACGATTCTGTGGGAGCGAGCCTGCTCGCGAAGGTGGTGTATCAATCGGCAGAGATGTTGAATGTACCGGCCCCTTCGCGAGCAGGCTCGCTCCCACAGTGATTGATGCAAGCCGTGCCAACGAACCCCGGAGAAATCCGGGGTTTGTCGTTTCTGGCGACCCCGTTATCATTCGCCGCATTCTTCGGGGGATTTGACTGATGCTTAATGGCCTGTGGCTTGGCTTCTTCATCGTGGCAGCCGTGTCGGCGCTGGCGCAGTGGCTGATCGGCGGCAACGCCGGGATCTTTGCGGCGATGGTGGAGAGCATTTTCGCCATGGCCAAGCTCTCGGTCGAGGTCATGGTGTTGCTGTTCGGCACCCTCACCCTGTGGCTGGGCTTTCTGCGCATTGCCGAAAAGGCCGGGATCGTCGAATGGTTGGCCAAGGTGCTCGGCCCGCTGTTTCTGCGGCTGATGCCGGAGGTACCGGCCGGTCACCCCGCCCTGGGCCTGATCACCCTCAACTTCGCCGCCAACGGCCTGGGCCTGGACAACGCCGCCACGCCCATTGGCTTGAAAGCCATGAAAGCGCTGCAGGAACTCAATCCCAGCGCCACCATCGCCAGTAACGCGCAAATCCTCTTCCTGGTCCTTAACGCCTCGTCGTTGACCCTGCTGCCGGTGACGATCTTCATGTACCGCGCCCAGCAAGGCGCGCCCGATCCGACGCTGGTGTTCCTGCCGATTCTGTTGGCGACCAGTTGCTCAACCATCGTCGGTTTTCTCTCGGTGGCATTCATGCAACGGCTGCGGATCTGGGATCCGGTGGTGCTGGCGTACCTGGTTCCCGGGGCGCTGATTCTCGGCGGTTTCATGGCCCTGCTCGGCACACTTTCAGCGACTGCTTTGGCGGGATTGTCGTCGATCCTGGGCAACCTCACGCTGTTCGGCTTGATCATGCTGTTTCTGCTGATCGGCGCGCTGCGCAAGGTCAAGGTCTACGAGGCGTTCGTCGAAGGCGCCAAAGAGGGTTTCGATGTAGCGAAGAATCTGCTGCCGTATCTGGTGGCGATGCTGTGCGCGGTCGGTGTGTTGCGTGCGTCAGGGGCGCTGGATTTCGGCCTGGACGGGATTCGTCACCTGGTCGAGTGGGCCGGTTGGGACACGCGGTTTGTTGATGCATTGCCGACGGCGATGGTCAAACCGTTTTCCGGCAGCGCCGCGCGGGCGATGCTGATTGAAACCATGAAAACCTCAGGCGTCGACAGCTTCCCGGCGCTGGTCGCGGCGACAATTCAGGGCAGTACCGAGACCACGTTCTATGTGCTGGCGGTGTATTTCGGCGCGGTGGGGATCCAGCGGGCACGGCATGCGGTGGGGTGTGCGTTGCTGGCGGAGTTTGCCGGCGTGGTCGGCGCCATCGGGGTTTGCTACTGGTTCTTTGGCTGATCACAAACTTCCACTGTGGGAGCGAGCCTGCTCGCGAAGACGGAGTGTCAGTCAAAGCTTATGTGACTGAGATGCCGCTTTCGCGAGCAGGCTCGCTCCCACAGGGTTAGGTATCGTCCTCAGGATCTTGGCGCAGGGGCGAGTTTCTGGCCTTGCTCGACCGCCCAGGCCACGACTTTGGCAGTCAGGCGATCACTGGCCTGGCCAAATCCGGCGACCACCGCCGGCACTTGCACATCGCTTAATGGCTGACGCTCTTCAAACCGGCGGCTGGCAAGAATGCGCTGGTCGTAGCCGCGCACCAGCAACGCATCGACCCGCACCACGACGCCGGCCTGCGGGCCCTGATATTCCGTCTGAAACGCTTGCAAGCTGCCGCCCAGTTCCAGGTCTGCCTGAAAATTACTGTCATCGGTGCTGAGTAATGTCACCCGGCCGTCACGCTGGAAGCCGTCGAGCAAGCGATTGCGCATCAGCACCGGGGCCGGATCGCTCCAGCGCGAGCCCTTGTAGCTGCTGATCACGTCGCCCTGGGGAATCACCGCGATGCTCGGGCGATTCAATGCTTCGCTTGCCTGCAATTTGTTCAAGCGCAGCGACCAGGTCTGAGCCGCCGGGCTGGTGAACGCAGACACTGGCGCGGCAGGCAGGCGGTAGACGTCCGAGGGCTCCGACTTGGGCAAAATCGAGCACGCGCCTACCAGGGTCAAGCCAGCGCCGAGAAGGGTGATTCGAGTCAGCTTCATGGGGTGAATTCCTTGTTCTTGTCGCTGCCCAGCAGGTAACCGCTGGGGTTGGCCTCGAGGCGTTGGGAAATGGCGCGCAGGGAGGTCAGCGTCTCGCGCAGTTCGCGGATCGCCGGGGCCAGGCCATTGAGGCCCTGCATGCCGTTATCCAGAGAATTCTGGTTTTTGCTCAGCAAGCCATTGATGGTCACGCTGCTCTGTTCCAGCGACTTCATCGCCTGCTCGGCACTGCCCAGGGCCTGTTTGCCCTGGTCATTGAGCAAGCCGTTGGCGTTGCGCATCAACAGCGAAGTCTGTTCGAGCATGCTGCCGGCCTGCTTGCCGACTGTCGCCAACTGCTGCATCGCCTGTTTGATATCGCCGCGCTGATCGTTGATCGTGCCGGTAGTCTGCTCCAGATGGGCCAGGGTCTTGCTCACGCGTTCGACGTTTTCCGCCGAGAACATGTGGTTGGCGTTCTGCAGCAGGGCACTGATGCCGGTCATCAAGTCGCTGCTGTCATTGAGCAGCCGCGAAATAGGCGAGGGCGAGGCGACGATCGTCGGCAACTGGCCGTCATGGCCGCGCAGTTTCGGGCTTTCGGGCGTACCACCGCTGAGCTGGATGATCGAGGTGCCCGTAATGCCGGTCAGTGCCAGTTTGGCCTGGGTGTCTTCCTTGACCGGCGTGTCACCGGCCAGACGAATCCGCGCCAGCACCCGGCGTGGGTCCTGCGGGTCAAGGCGCAGGCTGACGACGTCGCCCACCTTGATCCCGCTGTACTGCACCGAACTGCCCTTGGACAGACCGCTGACCGCCTCGTTGAACACAACATCGTAATCCTTGAACTCGGTGTCGACACTGGACTTGGCCAGGAACAAACCGAAGAGCAGGGCGCCGGCCACAACGATTACTGTGAACAGGCCAATCAACACATGATGGGCTCGGGTTTCCATGTCAGACCTCGTTGAGCAGTTTGGCGGCGTCCAGCGCCGAGCGGCCGCGCGGGCCGTGGAAGTATTCGTGAATCCACGCGTCATCGGTTTCCGAGACAACGTCGATGGGACCGGCGACCAATACCTTTTTCTGCGCCAGTACCGCCACGCGATCGGTGATGGTGTAGAGCGTGTCGAGGTCGTGAGTTACTAGAAACACACTCAGACCCAGCGCATCGCGAAGGGTCAGGATCAGTTGATCGAACTGCGCCGCGCCAATCGGATCGAGGCCGGCAGTGGGTTCGTCGAGAAACAGGATGTCCGGATCCAGCGCCAGGGCCCGGGCCAGGGCGGCGCGCTTGACCATACCGCCGGACAGCGACGCCGGGTATTTGTCCGCCGCCGACAGCGGCAGCCCGGCCAGGGCCAGCTTCACCGCGGCCAGGTGTTCGGCGTCATGGCGGCTGAGGCCGGCGTGTTCGATCAGCGGCAGCGCGACGTTCTCGGTCACGGTCAGCGAAGAAAACAGGGCGCCTTTCTGGAAGAGCACGCCGAAACGCCGCTCGACCAGCGAGCGCTCATGCTCGGACAGGCTCGGCAGGTTTTTGCCGAAGACCTTGACGATGCCTTCGCTGGGCCGGTTCAGCCCGACAATACTGCGCAGCAGCACCGATTTACCGGTGCCGGAGCCGCCGACCACGGCGAGGATTTCGCCTTTGTACACGTCCAGATCGAGGTTCTCGTGCACGCTCTGCGGGCCAAAGCGATTGTACAGGCCCCGAACTTCGATTACCGCCTCCGAGGGCGCGCGAGGTAGACGACTCACCAGCCCATCTCCATGAAGAACAGTGCGGCCACCGCGTCGAGCACGATCACCACGAAAATCGACTGCACCACGCTGGACGTGGTGTGCGCGCCAACCGACTCGGCGCTGCCGCTGACCTTGAAACCTTCCAGACAACCAATCGCGGCGATCAGAAACGCAAAGATCGGCGCCTTCACCAGCCCGACCAGAAAATGCTGAATGCCGATGTCCGACTGCAGCAGCGAAAGGAACATCGCCGGCGAGATGTCCAGCGAGACCGCGCAAACCACGCCGCCGCCGACAATCCCCGAAAGCATCGCCAGAAACGTCAGCATCGGCAACGCCACCAGCAGCGCCAGCACGCGCGGCACCACCAGCAATTCAATCGGATCGAGGCCCAGGGTACGGATTGCGTCGATTTCTTCGTTGGCCTTCATCGAGCCGATCTGCGCGGTGAAAGCACTGGCGGTGCGCCCGGCCATCAGGATCGCGGTGAGCAGTACGCCGAATTCGCGCAGGAACGAGAAGCCGACCAGGTCCACGGTAAAAATCGTCGCGCCGAAACTGGCCAGCACCGTCGCCCCGAGAAACGCCACCACCGCGCCGACCAGAAACGTCAGCAACGCCACGATCGGCGCGGCGTCGAGACCGGTCTGTTCGATGTGGGCGATCATCGGCGTGATGCGCCAGCGCTTGGGCCGGAACAGGCCGCGGGCGATGACTTCGAGAATCAGGCCGACGAAGCCGAGCAACTGCATCGTGTCCTTCCAGACCGTGTCCACGGCACGGCCGATGCGCGTCAACAGTTGCACGCTGACGCTGATTTCCGGCTCCTTGATCGGCACGCAGAAGTCGCTCAGCGAGCAATACACGGTCTGCAGCAGGGCGCGGTCGGCTGTGGAAAGGGTGCAATCGGGATGCTCGGCCGACTTGCCGAGGCGCTCGGAACCGAGCAGTTCGACCAGCAACGACGCGCCAGCGGTGTCGAGTGCGCCGAGGCCGTTGAGGTCAATCGGCGTGGCGGCGTCGTATTGGCCGTGCAGTTTTTCGCTCAAGTGTTTGAGCGCGGTGTAATGGGCGAGCGTCCAGTCGCCGGTGACCCGCAGGCGGGCAGGGCTGAGCGCGGTGTCCAGGTGGGCACTGCCGGGGGTTGGGCTGCTGGTCATAAGCTCCGTGCTTGTACGGCTGTTGCAAGATCCTACGTAATAGCACGAACCGGATCAGTTTTCTTTGGCCGGTGTGCTGTCGGTGATTGCGAAACGCAGCACGCCGATCAACTGGCCATCTTCGGTCAGCACGCGCACCTGCCACTTGCCGGCCGGGTTGCCGGGGAAATTCTGCTTGTGCGTCCAGGCCCGGTAACCTTCCTTGCGCCCGCCGTGGATGTCGAGGGCGATGCGATCAACCTCTTTGCCGTTGAAGGTCCAGACGTGATAAATCCGCTCATCCAGCCCGCGCGGCGCGTTGATCGCGGTGTAGGCGTAGAGTCCGCCGCTGCGAATCTGCTCGGCGCTGACCGTGTCGAGGCTGGCGCCGGGGGTGCGATCCTGCAGCTGCGTGCTGATCGCCACGTCGGTCATCCACAACGTCGCCGGCGGCACCCACGAACGCAGCGCCCAGCCGACGCCGCCGATACCGACGGTGATGAACAGGATCGCCAGCGCGTTGCGCACGGTGCGGATCGGGAAAATCGACGCCAGGCTCGGAAATGACATCACAACGGCGATGCCCAGCGCCCATTTGAAGCTCTGCGCGGTGGTCAGGTGCATGATCACCGGCAGCGCCGTGAGCAGGGCGGCGAACAGGGTCAGCGTGTGCAGCGCCAGAAAGGCCCAGCGCCGCGGCGCCAGCCATTTGTAATACAGCGGGTCGACGATCGAAATCAGCGCCGCGACGCTGAGAAGGCCGGTGAAAAAGAACTGTCCGCTGTTCCAAGTCGTGGTGATGAAATAGAAGGGCAGAACGAAAAACAGGCTTTCCTGATGGATCATCTGCGTCGCGTAACGCAGCAGCGGCTGGGGAATTTCCCGTTTGAAGATCCGCGTGAACAGGCCGGTCAGGGTGTTTTCCAGCATCAGCCAGACCCAGCTGAGCAGCATGATCACCGTGATCCAGCTCGCCAGGCCTTGCTGGCGGTCGACCAGCATGAAACTGCCGACCCCTGAGACGAAACCACCCAGCGCAATGACCCCGGGGTAGCGCTTCATCAGCTCGAGGATGCGCTGGATCAGGAGGGTTAATTTCGACATGTGGGCGATTCACGGCAGGGTAGGGAAATACCTCGACAGAGTAGCGTCCGCCGGGCGTTGTGGCGAGGTTGGTATCGCACCGATCTTCCTGGTGGGAGCGAGCCTGCTCGCGAAGGAGGCGTGGCGGCCGCCATCACCATTGAATGGCCCACCGCCTTCGCGAGCAGGCTCGCTCCCACAGGGTTATGCATCAAATCGCCGGAGGGAGTTTTCGGCGGTGCTGCAACCGCCAGCCGAGCATCACCAGCAACAGAACACCCACACCGCCCGCGATCAGCCACAGCACCTGGTCATCGCTGATCAACGGTTTCTCGATCCGCAAATACCCCGGCTGCAGCAGCAACTCGCGCATGGCCTTGTTCGCCGCCGCCAGCGTCACGCCTTGCAGCTCCCGCGCGGGATTGGTGAAGCGACCGTCCTGATAGTCGGCCAGCGCGCTCCAGTAATAGTCCGCCAGTGCGCTGTTCCCCTGTACTGCCCAGGCCTGATGGGCGATGGCAGCTTGTTTGATGCGAGCAAAGGTGACTGGGTCGAGGCCGTTTTTCAGCAGATCGGCCTTGAGGTTTTCAAGCACTTGAATGGCTTCGTCGACGTCGTCGCGATCAAGGTCGGCGTTAAGGCTCATGAAGCCGACGCCGCCGAACACTCCGCGCTCGGCCCATGGTCCGTAAGACAAACCGTGATCGAGGCGAATCTGCCGGTACAGCGCCCAATCGAGGTAATCCTTGAGAATGTCGAACGTTTGGTCGTATTGATCGTCCAGCACCGGTTCCGGTACCAGCCAGTGCAGCTTGGCGCTGTCACCGATGAAACCACGGGTGAGGGTGCGCTCGTGGGCGGCACGGGTGCTAATGTCAGGCAGGGGGCGGTGTTCGCTCGGCTCCACCGGCTCCAGCTCACCCCAGGTGCGCTCCAGGTAGGCCGGTAGCAGTTTGTCGAGTTCGCCGACGACAATCAGGGTCATATTGTTCGACGCGTACCAAGTCTTGCGCACCTTCTCCAGCTGCTCTTGGGTCAGATGACCGACTTCGGCGCGCTGCGGGCATTTCAGCCCAAGCTCCACCGCCAGTTGATTGCTCGCGGTGTGGCCAAGATCCTGGCGGTCGAGGAAGCGTTGCAGTTTCGTGTAATGGCCGCCGTCTTCGCGCTCGACCACGCGTTTCGCAGCATTGATCGCGTTGTCGTCGATGCGCGTCTGGGTCAGCAGCGCGAGCAACAGGTCGAGCACCTTGCGCTGGTTTTTCGCCGGGGCTTCGATGACGAACGTGGTGTCGGCGTTGCTGGTGAACGCATTCCATTCACCGCCCAAAGCCTGCATGCGTTCCTCCAGGCCGCCTTCGCCCGTGGCGTCAATGCCGCTGAACAGCAGGTGCTCAAGCAGATGCGGCAGCTCTTTTTCGCTGCAATCGAAGTCATCGAGGCCAACACCGACTACCAGCCGGATCGCCACGTGCCCACGCTCGGTGCCGGGCTTGAGCAGCAACTGCAAACCGTTGGGCAGCGCATAGCCCTCCACCTGAAAACGATCCAGGGCAAAAGCGGGCAGGGAACCGAGCAACAGACAGGCGAACAACAGGCAACGCATAACAGGCTTCCATACGGCTGATTTGGAGATCCGTGTCGCTATTCAGACCGCTATTCGCGAGCAGGTCGAATCGTCGCACCGTCGCTCCCACAATTGAAATACATTCCCCTGTGGGAGCGAGCCTGCTCGCGAAGATCTTGAGGCTGAATCAATGTAACTGACTAACCCCAGCCCCAGACGTTCAAGGCGAATGCGTAATGTCGCTCATGTCATCCACTGCCAGCGCCCCCGTGTCTGCCGTCTCAAGCACCACATAAGCGCTACTGCAGAACAGCGAGTTCAGCCGTTTCATGTCGGCAATCAGCTCCAGGTGCAGCGAACTGGTCTCGATACTCTGCACGATCTTGCGTTGCAAACGGCTGACATGGGCGTGGGCCAGACGCCGTTCCTGTGCGCGAAAGCGGCGTTTCTCGCGCAGCAGTTGCCGGGCACTTTCCCGGTCGCCGCTGAGAAACACCGACAGGCCCAGGCGCAGATTGGCGATCAGTTGCTGCTGGAGTCCGGCCAGATCGACCAGGCCTTCTTCGGAAAACGAACGCCGTTGCGAAGTCTTCTGCTGCTGAATCTTGCGCAGCATGCGTTCGATCAGGTCGGCGGCCAGTTTCAAGTTGATCGCCAGCTCGATGATCTCGGCCCAGCGCCGACTGTCCTGCTCGCCAAGGTCTTCGCGGGGCATTTGCGCCAGATAGAGTTTGATCGCGCTGTTCAGCGACTCGATGTCATCGGTCAGCCGGCGGATCTCCTGAGTGATGGCGGTCTGCTTGCCGCGCAGCACATCCAGGGTGGCGTCGAGCATGTTGTCGAGCAGGTCGCCCATGCGCAGGGTTTCCCGGGCGGCGTTGGCCAGCGCCAGACTGGGCGTGACCAGTGCGCTCGCATCCAGATGCCGGGGTTTGGCAGTGCCGTTGACCTCCGGTCGCTCGGGCAACAGCCACGCGCACAGCCGCGCCATCGGCCCGACGCTTGGCAGCAAAACCAGGCAACGCGCGGTGTTATAGAGCAGGTGAAAGCCGATGACCATTTCCTGGGGACTGAAATCGAGGCTGTCGATCCAGTGCACCAGCGGGTCCAGCACCGGGATGATCAGCAGCAGGCCGATCAGTTTGTAGAGGAGGCTGCCCAGCGCCACTTGCCGGCCAGCAGCGTTCTGCATGCTGGTGCTCATGAACGCGAGAATGCCGCTGCCAATGTTGGCGCCGATCACCAGACCGATCGCCACCGGCAAGCTGATCACGGCAGCCCCGGCCAGTGTCGCGGTCAGCAGAACAGCGGCGAGGCTGGAGTAGGAGATCATCGCGAATAACGCGCCGACCAAGGCGTCGAGAAGAATGTCCCCGGTCAGCGAGGCGAAAATCACTTTCACCCCTTGCGCGTGGGTGATTGGCGCAGCCGCTTCAACGATTAATTGCAGCGCGAGAATGATCAGCCCCAAACCGATCGACACCCGGCCCATCTGCCCGAGCCGCGTCTGTTTGCGCGACAGAAAGAAAATCACCCCGAGGAAAATCAGCAGCGGCGACAGCCATGACAGGTCCAACGTCAGCACCCGCGCCATCAGCGCCGTGCCGACGTCGGCGCCGAGCATGGTCGCCAGTGCCGGCGTCAGCGCCATCAGACCCTGGCCGACAAACGAGGTGACCAGCATCGCCGTCGCGTTGCTGCTCTGCACCATCGCAGTGACAAGAATGCCGGCAACGAAGGCCAGCCATTTCTTCGACATGTTCTGGCCGATCACATGCCGCAGATTGGTGCCGTAGACCCGCAGGATGCCGGTTCGGACGATGTGCGTGCCCCAGATCAACAGGGCGACGGCAGACAACAGATTGAGCAGGGTGAGCATGCAGACCCCCTGTAGTAGCAGCGCCCCAGAGGGGCAAGTGGACGGCACCGCGCGGTTTCTACGTTGTGATACTTAAGCTGTAGTTGGCTAACGGTCTCGGCGCCAGCATTGCACAGCTAAAGAATGGATTGAAACAAAAGTGTCATGAAAACGGTGCTTCGCTTACCTGCGCGGTGCTCAATCACTGAAATGATCCCTGCTCAGACCAACATCAATTAAATATCTGGCCGTATCCACGTTCCTCTCATCACAACGCACATAGCATTTGACGTGCAGCAGTAGGCTGTACTTGTGAGGTACCAAGAGGATCACCCCATCCGCCCTTTCGAAAAGCTTGGCTTGCAGCTGTCGTTTCTCATCATCGCTCGACACCTTGATCCAATCGTTTCCCCCCGCAGATTCAGGAGCCCAACCGGCACTTTTGAACATCGTTTGCAGCTCGTCCAAGAGCGCAGCTGTCTTATCGAAGGGAAGCGATTCAACCATTGGCGACGTCGTTATGCCGTCTACTTTTCCCTTGGTATAGCCCACCGCGCCGTAGATTGTTTTGGGCAAGGTAAAGCCATGCTCGGGATCATCAAAAGTAATCACGACCGGGCTGCTTATCCAGGTCGAGTCGGCCTTGGGAGGGTCACTTGGATATATGGCTGTTTTTCGTTCAACGGGGAAACTGGAGTCTTTGACGACTTCGGCGTATGGCTTGCCAATATGAGCGTAGATCCTGTCGACACCAGACATGGAGTAGGCGACAACAACCGCCAGAACGAGCGCTATCCCAGTCCCGGCAGATGCCAATTGACGCGAAATAATCGTCACTTTATTCCGCCCCCGCTAGCAATATCCGTGATCGACTGTTTCAGTTGAGCCCGAGTCGCTGGATTCTTGAGCAAGGCATCAAATTGGCCAGCAGCCCGTAACACGAACTCCATTCGCTGATCCCTGTCCGCGAGATTAGCGATAGGATTCTTGGAAAATGAAACTTGTCTGTTATCGGGAGCCTTGCACTGACTAGCAAGCGTTAGTTGAATTTCCTCGGCTGCACCAGAGAACATACCCGTCACCACGGATACGTAGTTGCCTGCATGGGTACCGCGCATCAGTGTTGCAAATTGCGTATCCTCATACATTGCGGGCTGCAAGATATTCAACTGTTCGTGTCGTGCCATCTGCTGAACGCTTTCGACAATTTCACCGGCATCAATCGCTTCAAAGGTTCGGTAAATCTCACCCGCATCGATCCCAAACTGCACCTTACCCGCTATCGGCCACATTACATCCTTCTCAATGCCACGCCGGCTTCTCAAACACTTCTCCATCTCCTTGTACCCCCGCACCATGAAAAACCGGTGCAACGGATAAACGTCCAGAAACAGCGACGTATTACCCAGCGCCAACATCTCATACACATAGTCCAGCTGCTGCTGAACCACTGAGCGTGGGTTGTCGCCGAAAGTGATGTCCTCGGTCGGCATCGGGTTTGCCGCTCGGGCTTTCTCAAGTTCCTGTTCAACCTCAGGATTGGTTTTGCTGAACTTGAATCCGAAACCTTCAAACAAGGTTCCCGATGGGGCGGTTCGCAGCTTTTCCTGTGCAGCCTTCTGCGCAGCAATGGCGGTTTGCAGTTTGGTAGCGTGGATCAAGCCACACCCCACCTGCTTAGAAGCGAACGCCGCCAACCCTGCCCACTGAAAGCGGTTATCCGCCAGCCACAGCTGCGCGTAGGCAGCGTTGATTTTGCGGTTGCGGGCCTGGGGGTCGGCGATGAGGACGCCGCCGGGGGCGACCCAGTCTTCGGCTTCTTTCTGGAAGCGGCGCCACAGGCAGTTGCAGGTCAGCAGCGGGACTTCGACGCGGGTTTTCGGGTTGGGGCCGGCGGTGCTGGTTTCGCGTTTGCAGGTGGGCAGCTCACAGGTGCTGTCCCAGAGTTTTTTCATGTCCAGATCGTCTGGCGCGATGCATTGTGCAGTCATTGGTTCTTCCTTGAAGCTCAGGCGGTCCAG
Source organism: Pseudomonas khorasanensis (assembly GCF_014268505.2). Lineage (GTDB taxonomy): Bacteria > Pseudomonadota > Gammaproteobacteria > Pseudomonadales > Pseudomonadaceae > Aquipseudomonas > Aquipseudomonas khorasanensis. The sequence goes on along the minus strand of NZ_JABWQP020000003.1, from coordinate 398,257 downwards.
CGTACGACGGCGAGATCGGGCTGCAGGGTCGCAACGCTCTGGGTCATCCCCTGCGCATTGGTCAGGCCTTTGACGATGCGGCCTTCGGCGGTTTCGATTTCGTAGCCCTGTTCGGCGATGGGTTCGCCGTTGCCGGCGCTGACCGCTTTGAATTCGACCACTGGCTGACCAATGATCGGCAACGGCGGAACGAACGGCGCGGGGGTGTGCGAGCTGCCGATGATCACGTTAGCTGAGCCGCCGATCACCACCCCGCCATGGCTGGCGGTGCTGTCGAGGGTCATGGCGTTTTTGCCGTTTATAAAAACGGTCGACGAAAAGGCGCCGCTGAGTGCCTGGCCGCAAGTGCACTGATCGCCTAAGCGAGCGGCGGCGAGACCATTGAAAAAGACATCGCCGGAACCGCTGGCAATCGGGTTGGTGCCGTGGCCGGGCAGCGGGCAGGTGGTCGGGTCCGTGACGCGCGCGGCGGGTTTTCCAGACATGAACGTTCCTTGTATGTCGTTGAGGCGAGCGGGGCACGCTAACGAGCGAAGCGTTAAGCGTCAACCTTAAATCCCCTCGACCGATGATCGCCATGCGCAACCGTGGGAGCAATGAAGAACCTGTGGGAGCTGATGTTTTGAACGGTGTTAAACGCAGATTGTGCTGGGTGTTTAAGCACACGCCGCGTTACGTCCGTGTTGGACAACCTCGTTCCGACTGCCTGAAGGCAGAAACGACTGTGGGAGCGAGCCTGCTCGCGAAAGCGGTGGGTCAGTCGGCAACAATATTGACTGATCTACCGCATTCGCGAGCAGGCTCGCTCCCACAGGTATAGCGTGTAAGCGGACTACGGGATTACTGTCCCGAAAAATCCTTGCGCAGTTTCACCGGATCCTGCTGTTTCTTTTTCCGGTCCATCGCGCCGCGCAGTTTGATGTTGATCGCTTCCACCGCCAGCGAGAACGCCATGGCGAAGTAGACGTAGCCCTTCGGCACGTGCACGTCGAACGATTCGGCGATCAATACGGTACCGACCACCAGCAGGAACGACAGCGCGAGCATTTTCAGCGACGGGTGCTTGTCGATGAATTCGCTGATCTTGCCCGCAGCCAACATCATCACCAGCACGGCCACGACGATCGCCGCGACCATGACCGGAACGTGGGAAACCATGCCCACCGCCGTGATCACCGAGTCCAGCGAGAAAACGATGTCGATGATCGCAATCTGAATGATGGTGTACAGGAAATTGCCGCCCTTGCCCGACGGCGCGTCGTCGCTCTCGTCTTCGCCCTCCAGCGCGTGGTACATCTCCTGCGAGCTCTTCCACAGCAGGAACAGACCACCGAAGAACAGGATCAGGTCGCGGCCGGAAATGCCCTGGCCGAAGACTTCGAACAGGTCGGCGGTGAGGCGCATGACCCAGGTGATCGACAGCAGCAACAGGATCCGCGTGACCATGGCCAGGCCAAGACCGAAGATCCGGGTGCGCTGCTGCATGTGCTTGGGCATGCGGCTGACCAGGATCGAAATCATGATGATGTTATCGATGCCGAGGACGATTTCCAGGGCCGTCAGGGTGAAGAAGGCAACCCAGATCTCAGGGTTGGTCAGCCATTCCATGTGTATTCCTTTGAGCGATTGTTAAACCGAAAAAGGTCCGGGCTTCAAACCGCGAAGCCAGGACCCGAAACGGTGAGTCTTGGACTTATAGAGTGCTGAACATCGGGAAAGTCCCCAACAACAGCGCAGCAATCAGAATGCAGATACAAACCAGGATCGCCCATTTCAGGGTGAAACGCTGGTGGTCACCAAAATCAATCCCGGCCAGGGCCACCAACAGGTAAGTCGATGGCACCAACGGGCTCAGCAAGTGGACGGGCTGACCGACGATCGAGGCACGGGCCATTTCCACTGCGGTGATCCCGTAGTGACTGGCGGCCTCGGCCAACACCGGCAACACGCCATAGTAGAACGCGTCGTTGGACATGAAAAAGGTGAACGGCATGCTCACCAGCGCCGTGATGACTGCAAGGTACGGGCCGAGGAAATCCGGAATCACCGCCAACAGGCTCTTGGACATCGCATCGACCATGCCGGTGCCCGACAGGATACCGGTGAAGATCCCCGCCGCAAAGATCAGCCCGACCACTGCCAGCACGCTACCGGAGTGAGCGGCAACGCGATCCTTCTGCATTTGCAGGCAAGGGTAGTTGACGATCATGGCAATACTGAACGCCACCATGAACAGCACTGGCAGCGGCAACAGACCGGCGATCAGGGTGCACATCAGGCCGAAGGTCAGCGCGCCGTTGAACCAGATCAGTTTCGGACGGCGGGCATCGGGGAACTGCGAGACGCTGATTTCACTGTGATCGACATCGTCGCCCACCAGTTGCAATTCGCCCAGACGGGCGCGCTCACGCTTGCCGTAGAAGTAGGCAATCACCAGGATCGCCAGCACGCCTGCGGCCATGGCCGGGATCATCGGCACGAAAATGTCCGACGGGTCGACATGCAGCGCACTCGCCGCACGGGCGGTCGGGCCACCCCACGGGGTCATGTTCATCACGCCACCGGCGAGGATGATCAGGCCGGCCATGATTCGCGGGCTCATGCCGATGCGGCTGTAGAGCGGCAGCATCGCGGCCACACAGATCATGTAAGTGGTCGCGCCGTCACCATCAAGGGAAACGACGAGCGCCAATACGGCGGTACCGACCGAAACCTTCAACGGATCGCCTTTGACCAGCTTGAGGATCTTGCGCACGGCCGGGTCGAACAGGCCGGAGTCGATCATCAATGCGAAGTAAAGAATCGCAAACATCAACATCACGCCGGTTGGCGCAAGTTTGGTGATGCCTTCGAGCATCATCGGGCCGATTTTCGGCGCAAAACCACCGAAAAGGGCAAACACGATCGGGATAATGATCAGAGCGATCAGCGCGGACAGGCGCTTGGTCATGATCAGAAACATGAACGTGATGACCATGGCGAAGCCAAGGAAAGTCAGCATCGGAATACTCCAGGCGTAGCGCGGCTAGTTAAATGAGCGGATCGGTCGGATCAGCGCAGAACGGGAAGCACGAGGCGTACGGGAGGAGTTGCAAGCAAAAAGCAGGGGAAGCGGCGGGTTGCAGAGGACATCAGAATCACCATTGTTGTTGTTAATTGGGCCGGGCGTGCGAGGCATCACACGCGTTGGCCAACCGGTCTGTCGCCGGAAGTGAGGCGATCCTAATCGGGGAAGCTTTCAGCTACCTTTCGTTGCTCAACGCGTTGAATGAACGGTTTACCGGCGGTCGGATGCGACAAGAGCCAATAAAACGGGAGAAAGTGGCGATGGAGAAGAACGGGGAACACAGCGGGGGCTGTCACTGTGGACACATCCGCTATCAGTTCAGCGGGGCATTGCAGGACATTGCTCATTGTCATTGCTCGATCTGCCGCAAGGTCAGCGGCGGCATCGTCACCACCTGGATCACCGTGCCAACCGCGAATTTTCGATGGCTGACCGGAACGCCGGCGCGATACGACTCATCGGCCAGTTGCGCGCGGTTCTTCTGTCCGGATTGCGGTGCGCATCTGGCATTGGTGACATCGCTCAGCCCGGCCAGCATCGACGTAACCATTGCTACGCTGGATCACCCGGAACGGGCGCCGGCCCAAAGGCATATCTGGACCGACAGCCAATTACCCTGGCTGCATCTGGATGAACACCTGCCGGGCGAAGCCGAGGAAACGCTTGATTAAAAAACCGACAAATCCAGCGGCCGCACCGCGCCCATCCAGATCGCATGTTCGGTGTGATCAATCAGGTCATCGCCGGTCTCTGGGTGGAGGAACACCACCAGCCCCTTACGGTTGAGCGCCAGCCACGGCAGCACGTCGCCGATCAGTTCGGGACCGAAGGCCAGTTGGCAGCTCCAGTCCGGATGCGGCCCGACCGGCCTTTCATGCACGCGGCCCATTTTCACCGCAAACAATTGCGCGGCGCGCTCGCACAAGGCACGGGCCTGCCCGAGGGTGCCGGCGTCAAAATAAACGTGGGCGTGATAGCCCTTTATCGTGTGCATCGCAAACCCTCTGAATCGGTTCGAACCCTCGATGTAGACCGTGTGTCTGATGCCTTACAAGGGTTTAAAAAAAGGATCAGCCATGAGAAATGCCGAAACCCCCGTGGTGAAAGTGGTGCTCTATGGTGCCATGAGTAGCCTGGGCGGTGCGTTGATGGCTGAGCTGCTGCGACGACAACACGAAGTCATCGTCATTCTCGACGATCTCACTGCACTCGCGCCGCGTCCGGGGCTTCGTACCAAAACCGGTAATTTGTTTGACGCCGAGCGGGTTAACCAGAGCGTGGCGGGGACTTCAGCGGTGATCTGTCTGCTCGACGCGCCGGGTTTGCCCTTCAGCAGCGACCATGTGGAACGCTCGGTGACGCTTGGGCCAGTCGAACAGGTTCTGGCCGTCGATGCGTTAGTGGACGGCTTGCAACTGGCTAGCGTCCCCCGGCTTTTTCTGGTCGGCAATTTCGGTGTACTCGATGAGTCCGACGGCGATGACAGCCTGCAACGTCATGCCGCCGAGGAAATGCTCGAAGCCGTGCAAAGCAGCCAACTGCAGTGGACGCTGGTCAACGCGCCACACGGCGTGGCGGGGCTGACCATTGAGCATTTCAGTCAGGTGGGCGGCAATCTGGAACCAGGCCTAGCCGAACCACTGGAGCGCCTGAATCGTGTGGCGGTGGGGATTGCCGATGAGCTGAGGCTGAATCTGCATGTTGGCGAGCATGTAAATTTTGTGGCGGCTTCAGATCTGTAAAAGATCGTCCGATCCTTGGCTCTTCACACCGCAATCGAAGGCAGGGCAAGACCATTAAGCGATTGCGCACTGCTCGCCTGCTCGGACCTCAACCAGTCAACGAACAGCTGAATCAACGCGCCCCGTCGTTTGCGCTGTGGCAACACCACGTAATAACCCAGGCGCGACAGCGTGGTTTCGGCTATCGGCCGGCATAACAAACCTTGCGTCAGCAGGTTATCCACAAGGTGCCGCCAGCCAATCGCCACGCCTTGGCCGCCAATGGCGGCTTGAATCAGCAGCGTGTAATTGTCAAAGCGCAACTGCCCGGGCGCCGGCGCCGTGCTGATCCCCAATTCACGAAAGAGCCGGCTCCAGTCGAACCAGTTGCTGCTGTTTTCGCCGCGCAGATGCAGCAGAGGGAAGTCCAGCAAGGCCTGCGCCGGCAAGGGCAGGGCGCGGTCCTTGAGCAAGTGCGGACTGCACACCGGAAACACTTCCTCGCTGAACAGCCAATGGCTTTCGCCTTGTTTAAAACGCCCATCGCCGAACAGGATTGCCACATCTATGTCGGTGCGCAGCATGTTGTGATTGCGCTCGCTGGTGACGAGGCTGACGTCAATGTGCGGATTGGCCTCGTGGAAGCGATGCAGGCGCGGCATCAGCCAATACGCCGCAAAGGCAAAGTCGGTGGCGACTTGCAGCACTTCATGTTGCTGCTGCGCACTGATTGCACTCAGTCCTGCGTCGATATTCTGCAACCCGGCGCTAACTTGCTCGAAAAGAATCGAACCGACTTCGGTCAGCTCGATGCCACGGTAGATCCGGTCAAACAGCCGCGCACCCAGTTGCTCTTCGAGCCGTTTGATCTGCTGGCTGATGGCAGGCTGTGTTGTGCCCAACTCCACCGCCGCTGCGGTGAAGCTGCGATGCCTCGCGGCCGCCTCGAAGGCGCGCAACAGATCGAGAGACAGATCACCGAGAGCTTCATACATAAGCTGTGCTTATCCTAGTCATTGCCCGGCGCGGGCTTTACCCGAACAAGCATGGACTTCATGCTCGATCGCAGCAATGTCGCATAAATATTCACTATGGAATGCCGCGATCACATGAAGCGCAAGAATATTCTTTTCATCATGGCCGATCAGATGGCCGCGCCAATGTTGCCTTTTTACGGCCCCTCGCCGATCAAACTGCCTAATCTTTCCCGCCTCGCCGCGCAAGGCGTGGTCTTCGACGCCGCTTACTGCAACAGCCCGTTGTGCGCGCCATCGCGCTTCACCCTGGTCAGCGGCCAGTTACCGAGCAAGATTGGCGCTTACGACAACGCTGCGGACTTTCCCGCCGATATCCCGACCTATGCTCACTACTTGCGCCGCCTCGGCTATCGCACCGCGCTGTCGGGCAAGATGCATTTTTGCGGGCCGGACCAATTGCACGGCTATGAAGAGCGCCTGACCAGCGACATCTACCCGGCCGATTACGGCTGGTCAGTGAACTGGGACGAGCCGAACGTGCGGCCGAGCTGGTATCACAACATGTCTTCTGTGCTGCAGGCCGGGCCCTGCGTGCGCACCAACCAACTCGATTTTGATGAAGAGGTGGTGTTCAAGGCCCAGCAGTACTTGTTCGATCACATTCGCGAGGACGGCGACCAGCCGTTCTGCCTGACCGTGTCGATGACTCACCCCCACGACCCGTACACCATTCCCAAGGCTTACTGGGATTTGTACGACGATGCCGATATTCCGCTTCCCGCCACGCCGAGTCAGCATGAACTTGATCCGCACTCGCAACGCCTACTCAAAGTCTATGACCTGTGGGACAAGCCGCTGCCTGTGGATAAGATTCGCGATGCGCGCCGGGCGTATTTTGGAGCGTGCAGCTATATCGACGCCAATGTCGGCAAACTGCTGCAAACGCTCGAGGAAACCGGGCTGATTGACGACACGATCATCGTTTTTTCCGGTGACCATGGCGACATGCTCGGCGAGAAAGGCCTCTGGTACAAAATGCACTGGTTTGAAATGGCGGCGCGAGTGCCCCTGTTGATAAGTGCGCCCGGGCAGTTCGAAGCGGGACGTGTCAGCGCCGCCGTTTCGACCGCTGACCTGCTACCCACATTCGTGGAGCTGGCCGGCGGCACACTCGAGCCGGGCCTGCCGCTGGATGGCCGCTCGCTGGTGCCGCACCTGCAAGGGCGGGGTGGCCACGACGAAGTCTTCGGCGAATACATGGCAGAAGGCACGATCAGTCCGCTGATGATGATTCGTCGTGGTGCCTACAAATTTATCTACAGCGAAAGTGACCCTTGCCTACTCTTCGATGTGGATAACGATCCGCGCGAAGAGGAAGAACTCGGCCAGTCATCGCAGCATCGCCAGTTGTTCGACGACTTTCTTGCTGAAGCGCGGGCCAAGTGGGACATTCCGACGATCCATCGAAACGTGCTTGCCAGCCAGCGCCGGCGGCGTTTCGTGGCCGAGGCTCTGACCCTCGGCAAGCTGAAGAGCTGGGATCACCAGCCGCTGGTCGACGCCAGCCAGCAGTACATGCGCAACCACATCGATCTTGATGATCTGGAGCGCAAGGCCCGTTATCCACAACCCTGCCAAAACCAATAATGTAAGGGGAAGTCCATGCGCAAGTTATCCACAGCACTGACCGTCGGCCTGATCGCGTTGAGCAGCGTTTCGGCTTATGCCGAGCAAGGCTGCGAAACCGTGAAAATGGCCGATCCGGGCTGGAGCGACATCGCCGCCACCAATGCCATCGCCGGGTTTCTGTTGAACGGCATGGGCTATAAGGCCAAGGTCGACACGCTCGCGGTGCCGATCACCTTCGGCGGCCTGAAGGACGGCCAGGTCGACGTGTTTCTCGGTAACTGGATGCCGGCGCAGCAGGGCTTCTATGACAAGTTCGTCGCGACGGGGGACGTGACCCAATTGGCGAAAAACCTCGACGGAACCGAGTTCACCCTCGCCGTGCCCGATTATGTCTGGGAGGCGGGCGTGCATGATTTCGCCGACCTGAATAAATTCGCCGACAAATTCGACAAGAAGATCTATGGCATCGGCTCGGGTGCGCCGGCGAACATTTCCTTGCAGGAGATCATCAAAAAGAATGATTTCAACATGGGTCAGTGGAAGCTGATCGAGTCCAGCGAACAGGCGATGCTCGCCGAAGTCTCGCGAGCGGTGAAGAAACAGAAGTTCGTCACCTTCCTCGGCTGGACCCCGCACCCGATGAACGTGCAGCTGAAAATGCATTACCTGAAAGGTGGCGAAAAATATTTCGGTGACACCGGCAGCGTGTTTACCCTGACCCGCAAAGGTTACGCCGAGGCCTGCCCGAATGTGGGCAAGTTGCTGACCAACCTGACGTTCACCCAAGAGATGGAAAACAGCATCATGGCCGAGGTGGTGAACAAGAAAATCACCAACGCCGAGGCAGCGAAGGCCTGGATCAAGGCGAATCCGGCGGTGCTGGACAAGTGGCTGGATGGAGTCAAGACGGCGGACGGCAAGGAGGCGCTGGGGGCTGTGAAAGCGAAGCTTTGACTGCCCACGCTGATCGTTCCCACGCTCTGCGTGGGAATGCCGCCGGGTCTTTGCGCATCCCGTGCCGAGCGCCTTTGCGGCACTCAGGAGTTGTCATGCTGATAACCTTGCCCTGAACAACCCCCAACCGCGAGGACCCATGGCCTTCCCAAGCCGCTACTCACTGTTCCCTTTCCTGACCTGGCTCCCGCGACAAACCCGTGCCAGCGTCGGACGGGACCTGATCGTAGGCCTCAGCGGCGCAATTCTCGCCTTGCCCCAGTCGATTGCCTACGCGCTGATTGCCGGTCTCCCACCGGAGTACGGTCTTTACGCGGCGATCATTCCGGTATTGATTGCCTGTCTGTGGGGCTCCTCGTGGCATCTGATCGCGGGTCCGACGGCTGCCATTTCGATTGTGCTGTACGCCAGCGTCAGCCCCCTGGCCGTGCCTGCATCGCAGGACTACATCACGCTGATTCTGCTGCTGACTTTCCTTGCCGGGGTTTTTCAGTGGCTGCTGGGTTTGCTGCGCTTCGGCGCGTTGGTCAATTTTGTCTCCCACTCGGTGGTGCTCGGTTTCACGCTGGGTGCGGCGGTGGTGATTGCCATCGGGCAGTTGCCAAATCTGCTGGGCCTGGAACTGCCAGCCAATACCACGGCGCTCGCCAGCCTCATGGATTTACTGCGTCACCTGGGGGCTGTGGATAAACCTTCGCTGCTGCTCGGCGTAGCCACGGTAGTCGTCGGCGTGGCACTGAAGAAAGCCCTGCCTCGCTGGCCGACGCTGTTGATCACTCTGGTACTGGCCAGTCTGCTGGTGTGGTTGTGGCCGGCGATGTTCGGGCATGTGCATCTGGTCAGCGCCTTTGTCGGACGCTTGCCGCCGTTCAGCGCGTTGCCGCTGGATCTGGAAGTGATCCTGCGCCTGCTGCCGAGCGCCGTCGCGGTGGGCATGCTCGGGCTGGTGACCAGCCTGTCGATCGCCCGCTCGATTTCCGCACGGTCGCAGCAGTTGCTCGACGCCAATCAGGAAGTCCGCGCGCAGGGCTTATCGAACATCGTCGGTGCGTTTTTTTCCGGATCGTTGTCGGCCGGATCCTTTACCCGCTCGGGTTTAAGTTATGAAGCGGGGGCCTGCTCGCCACTGGCCGGGGTATTTTCGGCAATCTGGGTAGCGCTGTTCGCAGTATTTGGCGCGGGCCTGATTGCGCATATACCGATTCCGGCGATGGCTGGCAGCATTCTCTTGATCGCCTGGGGGCTGGTGGATCATCGCGGCATTCGCGCCTTGCTGCGGGTCAGCCGCGCTGAGTTCGTGGTGATGGCCCTGACTTGTCTGGCGACCCTGTTGCTGGAATTGCAGACGGCCATTTACGCCGGGGTGCTGGCGTCGCTGTTTTTCTATCTCAAACGTACGTCGCAACCGCGAGTGCAGCATTGGCGCGACGGCGAGGACGATGTGCTGCGCGTCGGCGGTTCGATCTTTTTCGGCGCCAGCCATTACCTGCAAGTGCGCCTGCAACGCACCCAAGGGGCGCGCGTGGTGATTGAGGCGCAGCAGATCAACTTCATCGATTATTCAGGTGTGGAAATGCTGCACCAGGAAGCGCGGCGCCTGCTGGGCCAAGGGCGCAGCCTGACGTTGCGCGGCGCTCGGCCGCAGGTGGTGGAGGAGTTGCGCAAACTTGAGGGAGCGGAGAAATGCCCGATCCGGTTTGAGGATTGATTCAAGATCGGCGATGTCGCCATTCGCGAGCAGGCTCGCTCCCACAGTGGATCGCATTTCAATGTGGGAGCGAGCCTGCTCGCGAAGCTTCTAGAAGGCCAACTGCCGGCGCAGCTCGGCGAGGACTGGCGCCGTATCCGGGCGCACGCCGCGCCACAGGTGGAATGCCTCCGCAGCCTGTTCAACCAGCATTCCCAGGCCGTCCATCGATACCGCCGCGCCATGCTCGCTGGCCCAGCGGCAAAACGCAGTCGGCTCCTTGCCGTACATCATGTCGTAGCACAGCGTTTTGCCAGGCTCGATCAAGCTCGGTGCAATCGGCGGCACGTCGCCCGTGAGGCTGGCGGACGTGGCATTGATGATCACGTCCACCGGCTCGCGCAACCAGTCGAAACCACTGGCCGATACCGGCCCCAGATCGCAGAACAACTCGGCCAGTCGCTCAGCCTTGTCCACCGTGCGGTTGGCGATGATCACCGACGCCGGTTGTTCCGCCAGCAACGGTTCCAACGCCCCGCGCACTGCGCCACCTGCCCCCAAAAGCAGGATGCGCTGGCCGGTAAGGCTGAATCCGGCATTCACCGTCAGATCGCGCACCAGGCCGGCGCCGTCGGTGTTGTCACCGAGCAGCGAGCCGTCTTCCAGTTTGCTCAGGGTATTCACCGCACCCGCGCGTTGCGCGCGGGCGGTCAGGCTGTTGGCCAGGCGGTAGGCGTCTTCCTTGAACGGCACGGTAACGTTGGCGCCGCGACCTTCGCGGAAGAACGCCGTGGCGCAGGCGGAAAAATCGTCAAGCGGCGCCAGCAGAGTACTGTAATCGAGGCGCTGGCCGGTCTGTTCGGCGAACAACCTGTGAATCATCGGTGACTTGCTGTGGCCGATCGGGTTACCAAAAACGACGTAACGATCCATCACAAGTCCTCAGGCCTCGGCCAGCCAGTCGCGATCCTGCAGGAAGTATTCGGTCAGGCGCGCCTCTTCGCTGCCCGGCTCGGCTTTCCAGTCATAGCCCCAGCGCACTTGCGGCGGCAGCGACATCAGGATCGACTCGGTACGTCCACCAGACTGCAGACCGAACAGGGTGCCGCGGTCATACACCAGATTGAATTCAACGTAGCGGCCACGGCGGAATTCCTGAAACTCGCGCTGCCGGGCATTAAAAACCTCGTTTTTACGGCGCTGCACGATCGGCAGATACGCCTCGATGTAGGCGTCGCCAATAGCGCGCATGAAGGCAAAACTGGTGTCGAAATCCCACTCGTTCAGGTCGTCGAAAAACAGGCCGCCAATGCCACGCGGCTCCTGACGATGCTTGATGTGGAAGTAGGTGTCGCACCAGGCTTTGTAGCGCGGATAGACGTCCGCACCGAACGGCGCACAGGCCTGTTCAGCGACGCGGTGCCAGTGGATGCAGTCTTCTTCGTTGCCGTAATACGGAGTCAGGTCGAAACCGCCGCCGAACCACCAGACCGGTTCTTCACCTTCTTTTTCAGCGATGAAAAAACGCACGTTGGCGTGAGAAGTCGGTACGTGTGGATTGTGCGGATGAATGACCAGCGACACGCCGAGGGCCTCGAAACCACGCCCGGCCAGCTCTGGCCGATGCGCGCTGGCCGATGGCGGCAAACCGCTGCCAAAGACGTGGGAAAAGTTGACGCCGCCCTTTTCGATCAGCGTGCCGTTTTCCAGCACACGGGTACGACCGCCACCGCCCGCCGGCCGGGTCCAGGCGTCCTCAACGAAGCGCTTGCCGCCGTCTTCGGTTTCGAGCGCCGCGCAGATGCGGTCTTGCAGGTCGAGCAGATAGGCCTTTACGGCGTCGGTGCGGGTCGTCATGGCTTCACCTTGAATCGGGCGTCGCCCGGCAGGCGGGCGGCGCAAATGGGCGCGTAGCATACCATCGCAGACCGGCGCGCCGCAGTTGACGAAGATCAAGCAGGGGAGTTGGATAGGGGGATTACAAAAGACCCCAGGAGAGCAGGCAAATGGCAAAGCGTATCCAGTTCAGCGCCCATGGCGGCCCCGAAGTGCTCGATTATGTTGACTATGAACCGGCGGCGCCCGGCCCGAATCAGGTGCGCGTCGCCAACCAGGCGATCGGCCTGAACTTCATCGACACCTATTACCGCAGCGGCCTCTATGCGCCACCCGCCTTGCCCTCCGGCCTGGGCTCTGAAGGCGCGGGCTTCGTGGAAGCGGTCGGCGATCAAGTCACCCGCTTCAAAGTCGGCGATCGCGTTGCGTATGGCAGCGGCCCGCTGGGTGCTTACAGCGACCTGCACGTTTTGCCAGAGGCCAATCTGGTGCATCTGCCCGATGAAATCGGCTTCGAAACCGCCGCCGGGGTGATGCTCAAAGGCCTGACCGTGCAATACCTGCTGCGCCAGACCTACGAACTGCATGGCGGCGAAACCATCCTGTTCCACGCCGCTGCCGGAGGCGTCGGCTCACTGGCCTGCCAGTGGGCCAGAGCGCTGGGCGTGAAGCTGATCGGTACCGTCAGCTCCACGGAAAAAGCCGAACTGGCCAAGGCCAACGGCGCCTGGGCAACCATCGATTACAGCCACGAAAACGTTGCCGGGCGCGTGTTGGAACTGACCGATGGCAAGAAAGTCCCGGTGGTGTACGACGGCGTCGGCAAGGACACCTGGCTCACTTCGCTCGACAGCGTGGCGCCACGCGGTCTGGTCGTGAGTTTCGGCAATGCCTCGGGCGCGGTCGACGGCGTCAACCTGGGCATATTGGCAGCGAAGGGTTCGCTCTACGTGACCCGGCCAACGCTGGCGACTTACGCCAACAACGCCGAGAACCTGCAGCGCATGGCCGACGAGCTGTTCGAGATGATCATCAGCGGCAAGCTGAAGGTCGATATCAGCCAGCGCCATGCATTGACTGATGCCGCCAAAGCACAAACCGAACTGTCGGCACGGCGCACCACCGGCTCCACGATTTTGTTGCCGTAAACTTCTCCAACAGCTGGCCTCGGCAAACTTTCCCATAAGTTCGCCGAGGGCCTTGCAACTATATCAAGTACATCCTGCGGTGAAGTTTCTTCGATGCCGAATAACGATTGGCAAACTTCCTGCGCAACTTCCTCGACTCAAAAACAAGCCACTTCTCAGCCCACTCTTCAATGACAGGCGGATCAATACTGACGGTTATATTCATCACGATACTCCGGCAAATGCGCATTCATGTTTACAGGCTGATCAAGCGCCATGAGTATTTGCCGCCACTGCGCGGACAACAGCCAATAATCCCCACGGGCGCGTTGTTCGATATGCAGTGCGTGCGAAGCGATCGGTGTAAGGCCGAAACGCTGGAACAGTTGCCGCTGCGGCGCTCTGCACAAAGCCGTCACGCCTTCATAACCCCTGTTGATTGCCCACTCGGCGGCGGTGGCGAGCAGGCCGTTGATCGACACCGGCCGATGCTGCTGCGAATGGGTTATCAGACGGCTGAACTCGACGTGATGCGCCAATGCTACGGTGGGGGAAACATGGTGACGCGCCAACGAGGCCCATTCGAATGGCGCGGGGGTTGCTCGCAGGACCGCGATGAGTTGATCACGTTGGTACAGCAGAAAGTGCGTGCTGCGCGAGGCGATCGCCAAGCGGGTTTCCAGCGCACGGGCTCTGGAGGTGAGCATGTAGTGTTGCAATCGCAGGCGAAACTGGCGACCGATGAAGCGTTCAAACTCCCCGGTGTCCGATCCCGCTTCAAGAACGGCCACACGATAATCGGCCTGTTGATTCCTGAGTGTTTCCTGAAAGCCCTGCAGATAATCCCTTAGATGTAAATCCGTAATATCCATTACTTCTCCGCAGCCATTAACGTTTCGAAATTGTTCAAGCACACTGGAATAATGGATGCTTTTAAGAATCTCGCCACTGCATCGGTTCTGATAATCACGTGGGAAAAATTACAAGTATTGCGACATCAGAGATTCATCTGACACATAAAAAAACAACGACAACGAAGAAGCGTCGACGGATGTAGGAATAAGTCGCAGGCATGCGCAGAACTCCTCGCACATGCCGCCAAGGAGTCCGCTGAGAACACGAAGACGTAACGTCAGTCAGGACGAATGACGTTACCGGTTGCCAGGTCACGAATCACGCTCGGGTTCTTGCGTCCGCCGAGGCTGCCACCCAGGACCAGATCGACCTGGCCACGGAAATACTGCTCGACCCGCAAGCGCGTGCGCGCTGGCGGCCGTCCCTGTGGGTTGGCCGATGTTGAAATCAATGGCCCGACCAGTGAGCACAAATCGCGCACCTGTGGATGATCGCTGACCCGCAGCGCAACCGTTTCATGCACACCCGTCACCCACTCCGGCAACAGGTTCTGGTGTGGCACCAGCCAAGTGTTCGGCCCCGGCCATGTGCTGGCCATGCGGTCGATCCACTCCTGCGGAAAATCTTCAAACAGGAAGTCGAACTGGCGAATGTTGTCGGCGACCAGAATCAGGCCCTTGTCCACCGAACGGTTCTTGATCGCCAGCAGTCGATCCACCGCGAAATCGTTCCACGGGTCGCAACCCAGTCCCCAGACGGCTTCGGTTGGGTAGGCAATCACCGCCCCGGCGCGAATTTCTCGTGCGGCTTGTTGCACACGCCAACTGTTAACCATGAAAAAATCTCCGCAAACAGGTTTCTGCGCAGTTTACCGATCTTCCTCGCAAAACCTAGCTTGACCTCGCCAGCCAGCGCCCGTTTTCGCACACGGCACGGCCTTCAATTTCCAGTTCGGTCAGCGTTGCCAGCACTTTCGGCAAGGTCCAGCCGCTGCTGGCGGCCAAGGCTTCGCTGGTGTGGGGCGCCGCGTGAAGCAGAGCGAGCAGTGGATGTTCGACTGCCAGCGCCGCTGTGTTCAGCAGCGGCTGTTGCCAGCCGCGCAGGGCTTCGAGAATGTGCTCGATGGTTTCCACCAGCACCGCGCCGTCGCGGATCAACTGGTGGCAACCCCGTGCGCCGGGGTGGTGAATCGAACCCGGAATGGCATACACCTCGCGTCCTTGCTCCGCTGCCAGCCGTGCGGTGATCAACGAACCACTGGCGACACTCGCTTCGACCACCAGCACCCCCAAGGACAAACCACTGATGATGCGGTTGCGTCGTGGGAAGTTGCTCGCGCTCGGCCCGGCGTCCAGCGGAAACTCGGAAAGCACCGCGCTGCCGGACGCGATCATCGCGTCAGCCAGGCGTTGATTGCGTTGTGGATAAAAGTTTTCGAGCCCTGTCCCGAGCACCCCGACAGTCAGACCGCCAACGTCCAGCGCGGCCTGATGCGCGGCGGCATCGATGCCCAACGCCAGACCGCTGGTGATCACAAAACCGGCGCCGGCCAGGCTGCGCGAAAACGCCGCCGCCGTGTCCATTCCCGGACGCGAAGCGCGACGACTGCCGACCATCGCCAACTGAGGTTTTTCCAGAATCGAAGGATCGCCGGCGACGAATAACAGCGGCGGCGGATCGGGAATTTGCGCCAGCAGCGCCGGATAATCCGGTTGATCCCACATCAGCAAATGTTGAGCGGGACGCTCTAGCCAGCGCATTGCGTGGCTCGCTCCGTCGCGCACAACGGGACAGCGCCGCGCCTCGGCACAGGTCGCCGGCAACCCCAGCGAGCGCCAGGCACTCGCTGGCGCGCTGATGGCTTTTGATGCCGAGCCAAAAGCTTCCAGCAATGTGGCAAACCGCTTGGGACCGATGTCAGGCAGGCGGTGCAGGCGCAGGCGCGCTTCCAGTTCCGCCGGGGAAATGGGTGTGTTTACAAAAGACATGAGTGGATCATCCTTGATCGTTCTATGCCCCGAACCATTCGGAACAAGCTGTGGATAACTCTGTTGGTAACTTGTGAAGCAAGCTTACGGATTTCGCACCTTGTCGAGCACCGCCAGCGAGCGCGAAGCGTTGAGAACGAGGCCGTAACTGAGTTTGTCGTAGGTGCGGAACACCATCAGCAAGCCGGCACGTTCATCAGGGATTTTCAGCGGTTGGCCGGTAATCCGGTCGCGTACGGTTTCGCCGGTTTTCATCACCACCAGTACATTGCCTTCGGCCAGACCGTCGCGCTTGCCCTTGTTCAGGGTGACTACATCCATCACGCCGATCTGGGTGACCCCACGCGGCACGTCGATGATCACACCGTTGATGTCACTCTTCGGCGCGCTGGGCATGAAAGTCGAATTGATCGAACGTTCTTCACCACCGAACAGGCGGTCACCGAGGCGCACTTCCTGAGTGGTGCGTTGCAGGGCGAGGGTGGCGACGTCGCCTTCGGTGGCGACGATCTCACCGCCCCCGATGTCGTCGGCGTTGATCCCCAGGAACTCTTTGGTCTGCGGGTCGGTGTAGACCTTGCCCTGGCGGAAGATCCCGTAAACCGGTTGATCCGGATCGAAATGGCCGCGGGCGAAGATGCGATCGCCGGTACCGCTGAGTACGCGCTCGGCATCACCGGCGACAATGTACGGAGCCTTGTCGAAATCTTCGGCCTTGTCGACGATACGATTGCTCAGCAAAAAACTGTTGATCGATTTAAGCGGAATGCTTGGAATTGCCTCGGCCACCGCGCTGGTGCGAATTCGTGGCGAGAGCTTGATGGTGCCGCGTGACTCGCCACGATTGAGCGTCAGTTGCGGCTGGCCGTTGACGTAGCTGAGCGTCAGCGTGTCGCCGGGATAGATCAGGTTGGGGTTTTCGACCTGCGGGTTGGCCCGCCACAATTGCGGCCACTGCCATGGCTCGCGCAGGTATTTACCGGAAATGTCCCAGAGCGTGTCTCCCGAAACCACCGTGTATTGCTGTGGAAAACCATCCCTGAGTTGCACCTGCCCTTGCGCAGCGCCGGCCGAGGCCAAGAGCAGCAGGGCGAGTAGTGTTTTCCTCATGCAGTGAATCCCTTTATCATATGCGTTCGCGTGAATCGTCAGAGCCCTCGTGGCTCGCTTCTGATTTTGTAGAAGCTACGCTTCACAACGGTAGCCTGCTTCCTCGGACCCGCCAGGCCATCGACCCGACTTTACTCAACGTGTGCAGCAATCGAAGCCTATGGCCATTTTAAACATCCTCGAATTTCCGGACCCGCGTCTGCGCACTATCGCCAAACCTGTGGCTGTAGTGGACGACGAAGTGCGTCAGTTGGTCGACGACATGTTTGAAACAATGTATGAAGCGCCGGGCATCGGCCTCGCCGCGACCCAGGTCAACGTGCACAAACGTATCGTCGTGATGGACCTGTCCGAAGACCGCACCGAGCCGCGGGTGTTCATCAACCCAGAATTCGAACCGCTGACTGACGAGATGGACCAGTATCAGGAGGGCTGCCTCTCGGTGCCGGGCTTCTACGAAAATGTCGATCGCCCGCAGAAGGTCAGAATCAAGGCGCTGGACCGCGACGGCAAGCCCTATGAACTGATCGCCGAAGGCCTGCTCGCGGTGTGCATCCAGCACGAATGCGACCACCTCAACGGCAAATTGTTCGTCGATTACCTGTCCACGCTCAAACGCGACCGAATCAAGAAGAAACTGGAAAAGCTGCACCGCCAGAACGCTTGATGCCCCTCTTCAAAGGCTTGCTGCGGCAAGCCTTTTTCTTTTTATGAGACGCCTTTCATGACTGAGCCACTGCGCATCGTTTTTGCCGGTACCCCGGAATTCGCCGCCGAGCATCTCAAGGCCCTGCTGAGCAGCCCTTACGAGATCGTTGCGGTCTACACCCAGCCGGATCGTCCGGCCGGCCGTGGGCAAAAACTGATGCCAGGCCCGGTCAAACAGTTGGCTCTGGAAAACCATATCCCGGTGTTGCAGCCGCCGACCTTGCGCAATGCCGACGCCCAGGCAGAACTGGCTGCTTTGAAGCCGGACTTGATGGTGGTGGTCGCCTACGGCCTGATCCTGCCGCAAGCGGTGCTGGATATTCCACGTCTGGGCTGCATCAACAGCCACGCCTCGTTGCTGCCGCGCTGGCGCGGTGCGGCGCCAATCCAGCGCGCTGTCGAACACGGCGATGCCGAAAGCGGCGTGACCGTGATGCGCATGGAGGCCGGTCTCGACACCGGGCCGATGCTGCTCAAAGTCGTCACGCCGATCAGCGCCGATGACACCGGTGGCAGCCTGCATGACCGTCTCGCCGAAATGGGCCCGCCCGCCGTGGTGCAGGCAATTGCCGGTCTGGCCGCAGGAAGGCTTGAGGGCGAAGTGCAGAACGACGACCTCGCCACCTACGCGCACAAGTTGAACAAGGACGAAGCACGCATCGACTGGAGCCGACCAGCAGTGGAGCTGGAACGCCTGGTGCGCGCCTTCAATCCATGGCCGGTCACCCACAGCACGCTCAACGGTGAAGCATTGAAAGTGCTGGCAGCGACGCTCGCCGACGGTCGGGGCGCGCCCGGCGAAATCCTCAGCGCCAGCAAGGACGGCCTGATCGTAGCCTGCGGCGAACAGGCGCTGTGCCTGACCCGTTTACAATTGCCCGGGGGCAAGGCACTGAATTTCAGCGACCTGTTCAACAGCCGCCGTGAGAAATTCGCCGTCGGCACGGTGCTGGGTGCAGCGGTGGACGCGCAATGAACCCGCGTCTGGCCGCCGCCAAGGCACTTGCCGCCGTACTTAGCGGCAAAGCCTCGCTGAACAGTTCTCTGCCGACGCAACTGGACAAGGTCGAGGATCGCGATCGCGGCTTCACGCAAGATCTGGCCTTTGGTACCGCACGCTGGCAGCCACGCCTTTCGGCACTGGCGGAGAAACTGTTGCAGAAACCGTTCAAAACCGCCGACGCCGATGTCGAGGCGCTGCTGCTGGTCGGTCTTTATCAACTGCTCTATACGCGCGTCCCGGCCCACGCGGCCATCGGCGAAACCGTCGGTTGCGCCGACAAGCTGAAAAAGCCTTGGGCGAAAGCTTTGCTCAACGCCGTGTTGCGTAACGCACAGCGCGAAAGCGAGACGATCTTTGCCGAACTCGAGCGCGATCCGGTGGTGCGCACCGCGCACCCGCGCTGGCTGCAAAAATCGTTGAAAGCGTTTTGGCCGCAGCAGTGGGAAGCCATCTGCGAGGCCAACAACGCGCATCCGCCGATGATTCTGCGGGTCAATCGTCGCCATCACAGCCGCGACGCCTATCTCGGCCTGCTGACTGATGCCGGTATCGCGGCGACAGCCTGTGTGTACAGCCGCGACGGCATCATTCTCGACGCCGCCGCCGACGTGCGCAGCCTGCCGGGTTTCGCCGAGGGCTGGATCAGCGTGCAGGACGAAGCCGCGCAACTGGCCGCCGATCTGCTCGATCTGGCGCCGGGGCAACGGGTGCTCGATGCCTGCTGCGCGCCTGGCGGCAAGACCTGCCACATCCTGGAAGCCGAACCGGCGCTGGCCGGTGTGGTTGCCGTGGACCTGGAAGCCAAGCGACTGGTTCGCGTTAAGGAAAATCTTCAGCGCCTGGGCCTGTGCGCCGAGCTGATCGCCGCCGATGGTCGCGACACCGAGAAATGGTGGGACGGCAAGCCGTTCCAGCGCATCCTGCTCGACGCGCCGTGTTCGGCCACGGGCGTGATCCGTCGCCACCCGGACATCAAGCTGACGCGCCAACCGGACGACATCGCTGCCCTGGCGCAACTGCAAGGCGAGCTGCTCGATGCGATGTGGCAAACCCTCGAAGTCGGCGGCATCCTGCTCTACGCCACCTGCTCGACGCTGCCGACCGAGAACACCGAAGTCATCGCCGCGTTCCTTGAGCGCACGCCCGGTGCGCGGGAACTGGACCTGGCCACGACGGCCGGCATCAAACAGCCCCATGGCCGTCAATTGCTGGCCCAACAGGGCGGGCATGACGGGTTTTACTACGCCAAGCTGATCAAGATCGCTGCCACGCGCGGCTAAACGGATTCAACGGAGTGACTGGATGAAAATCATCATCCTCGGTGCAGGGCAGGTCGGCGGTTCGCTGGCCGAACATCTGGCCAGCGAGGCCAACGACATCACGGTGGTCGACACCGACGGCGAGCGCCTGCGCGACCTCGGCGACCGTCTCGACATCCGCACCGTGCAGGGCCGTGGCTCGCTGCCGTCGGTGCTGCGTCAGGCCGGAGCCGACGACGCCGACATGCTGGTGGCGGTGACCAACAGCGACGAAACCAATATGGTCGCCTGCCAGGTTGCCCACACGCTGTTCCATACCCCAACCAAAATCGCCCGGGTGCGCGAGGCGTCCTACCTTAATCGCGAGGAGCAGCTGTTCCAGAACGAAGCGATCCCGGTCGACGTGCTGATCAGCCCCGAGCAGGTCGTGACCAACTACATCAAGCGCCTGATCCAGCATCCGGGCGCCTTGCAAGTGATCGACTTCGCTGAAGGCAAGGCGCAACTGGTGGCGGTGCGCGCCTACTACGGCGGCCCACTGGTGGGCCAGCAATTGCGTCAGTTGCGTGAGCACATGCCGAACGTCGAAACCCGCGTCGCGGCGATCTTCCGCCGTGACCGGCCGATCCTGCCGCAAGGCGATACGGTGATCGAGGCGGACGACGAAGTGTTCTTCATCGCTGCGCGCGAGGATATTCGCGCGGTGATGAGCGAAATGCGCCGCCTCGACGAAACCTACAAACGCATCGTCATCGCCGGGGGCGGGCAGATCGGCGAGCGCCTGGCAGAGGCCATCGAAAGCCGTTATCAGGTGAAGATCATCGAGATGAGCCCGGCGCGCTGCCGCTATCTATCCGACACCCTCGACAGCACGGTCGTGCTGCAGGGCAGTGCGTCGGACCGGGATTTGCTGCTGGAAGAGAACATCGCCGACGCGGATATTTTCCTCGCCCTGACCAACGATGACGAAGCCAACATCATGTCGTCGCTGCTGGCCAAACGGCTGGGGGCGAAGAAGGTGATGACGATCATCAACAACCCGGCTTACGTCGATCTGATCCAGGGCGGCGATATCGACATCGCCATCAGCCCGCAACTGGCGACCATCGGCACCTTGCTGGCCCACGTTCGGCGCGGCGATATCGTCAGCGTGCACTCGTTACGACGCGGTGCGGCGGAAGCCATTGAGGCGATTGCTCACGGCGATGCGAAATCGAGCAAGGTGATTGGCAGGCCGATCGAGAAAATCGGTCTGCCGCCGGGCACCACCATCGGCGCGGTAATCCGCAATGAACAAGTGATCATCGCCCACGACGATACAGTGATCGAAACGGGCGACCATGTGATTCTGTTCCTTGTGGATAAAAAGCATATTCGTGATGTGGAGAAGCTGTTCCACGTGGGGTTGAGCTTCTTCTGAGGTGTGGGGCGACTCACAGGCCTCTTCGTGAGCAGGCTCGCTCCCACCGAGGAAACGCATTGCAAATGTGGGATCGAGCCTGCTCGCGAACGCGGTCTCACAGATTCGAAGGTTTCTCTGCCGAACTAAAGAAAGGAATCCGCTGATGCTCGAATCTCTGGAAAAAATGCTCGCCAAGGGTGTGGATAACGCCTTGCTGCGCTTCGGCCTGGGAAAGGGTTACCTGGACCTTGGGGAAAACGCCAAGGCTGCCGAGCATTTCCAGCGCTGTGTCGCATTCGATCCGAAATACTCGGCGGCGTGGAAGCTATTGGGCAAGGCGCAATTGGCGCTGGGCGACCACTCCGCTGCCCGCCAGGCCTGGGAACAGGGACTGGAAGCGGCCCGCGCCCATGGCGACAAGCAGGCCGAAAAGGAAATGACGGTATTTTTGAAGAAGCTCGATCGTCAGGCGCCATGACCTGCAGATAGCGCAAACCAATGCCGCATGTGCCCTGTGATCAAGGGCTGTGGATAACCTGGCGGCAAGCCCAAAAGATCGGTGTCTAAGCCAGCCCCAACGGGTTATCCACAGGCGTTCAGTAGGATCAGTACCAGCGAGCCTCGCCCGGCGGACGCTTCTTGAAGCGTTTCATGCTCCACATGTACTGGCTCGGATACGCCGCGACGTAGCGCTCGACCACTTTGCTCATGGCCGCGCAGGATTCGGCGGTGTCGGTGCTGTACATGGCCTCTGGGGCGGCTTCGAGAATCACTTTGTAGCCAGAACCGTCCGGCAGGCGCAGGGCATGCAGGAACACGCCAACCGCTTTGCCGCCCGCCAACATGTTCGGCACGAATTTGCTGGTCAGCGCCTGAGTGGCAAAAAACGGCACGAAAATCCCGGCGGATTCGGCCGGTTCCGGGTCAGCCGGGATGCCTACTGCACCCCCTTTGCGCACTTCCTTGATGACGCTGAGAATGCCTTCCCTGGTCGAGGCCGCCACCTTGTTGCCTAACTGCACGCGTTGCTTGCGCAGCAATTCATCCACAGCCTTGAGCTTGGGCGGGCGGTAGAAAATGATCGGTTTGCACTGGCTGCAATAGAAGTGGTTGAGGACTTCCCAGTTACCCAAGTGGCTGGTGATGCCGACGACACCTTTCCCTGACGCGAGTGCATCCTTGAGGACGTCGAGACCTTCGACTTCGCGCACCAGATCGATAGAACGCTGGGCCGGCCAGATCCATGCGCAGGCGCTTTCGGTCAGTGACTTGCCAATGTCTTTCAGGCTCTGGCCCACCAGACGTTCACGTTCAGCCGGGTCCATCTGAGGAAAGCATTTAGATAGGTTTATCCGCACCACGTCGCGGGAGCGGTTGGGGGTTTTCCACATGATCCAGCCGATCGCCGAACCCACGGCCTGCACGGCCCGCCATGGCAGCAGGGCAAACAGCCGCAGAGCGCCTACCAGCAAGGCGCCTTTAAACTTTTCCACAGGTCACTCCTGATCTTGTGCTGTGCGCGAGGCGGCCATTCTAACCGGCGTTGGCGAGCTGCGCGTAGCGGTCGCAATCTTGCGTGTGGTCCATGACCATGCCAGAGGCCTGCATCAGCGCGTAGCAAATGGTTGGGCCGACGAAGGTGAAACCGGCGTTTTTCAACGCTTTGCTCATCGCCAGCGCTTCGGGGGTGATCGCCGGGACTTCGCTGCGATCCTTGAAATGATTGATGATCGGCTGATCGCCCACGAACGACCAGAGAAACGTCACCGGATCCTCCAGCGCCAGCCACGCTTGGGCGTTGCGCCGGGCAGCGTTGAGTTTGAGGCGATTGCGGATGATCCCGGTATCGAGCATCAATTCGTCGATTTCGGCGTCACTCATCTGTGCCACGCGCTGCACATCAAAGCCGAACAGCACCTGGCGATAGCGCTCGCGTTTGCGCAGCACGGTGATCCACGACAGCCCGGCCTGGAACCCTTCGAGCAAAAGCAACTCGAACAAACCCTGCGCATCGCGTAGCGGCGTACCCCACTCCTGATCGTGATAAGCCATGTACAGCGGATCTTCGGTACACCAAAAGCAGCGTGGCATAAGGCTCCAGGGGTGGAGGTGCGACTGAATCGGGTATACTCCCGCTCTTTAAATCGCAGCCCAAGAAACAGGTGAATTTCGTGAGCCAGCCTACGCCAGCCGTGCGTACCTTCCAAGACTTGATCCTCGCGCTCCAGCAATACTGGGCCGAGCAAGGTTGTGTGGTACTTCAGCCCTACGATATGGAAGTAGGCGCCGGCACTTTCCACACCGCGACCTTCCTGCGCGCCATCGGCCCGGAAACCTGGAACGCCGCTTACGTACAGCCAAGCCGCCGTCCGACTGACGGCCGTTATGGCGAAAACCCGAACCGCCTGCAGCACTACTATCAGTTTCAGGTAGTCCTGAAGCCGAACCCGGACAACTTCCAGGAACTGTACCTGGGCTCCCTCAAGCACGTCGGTCTGGACCCGCTGGTTCACGACATTCGCTTCGTCGAAGACAACTGGGAATCGCCGACCCTCGGCGCCTGGGGTCTGGGCTGGGAAGTCTGGCTCAATGGCATGGAAGTCACCCAGTTCACCTACTTCCAGCAGGCGGGCGGCATTGAGTGCTACCCGGTGACCGGCGAGATCACTTACGGTCTCGAGCGTCTGGCCATGTACCTGCAAGGTGTGGATTCGGTCTACGACCTGGTCTGGGCTGACGGCCCGATGGGCAAAGTCACCTATGGCGACGTGTTCCACCAGAACGAAGTGGAGCAATCCACCTACAACTTCGAACACGCCAACGTCGACAAGCTGTTTGAACTGTTCGACTTCTACGAAAGCGAAGCCAAGCGCCTGATCGAACTCGACCAGCCGCTGCCTTTGCCGAGCTATGAAATGGTGCTGAAGGCCTCGCACACCTTCAACCTGCTGGATGCGCGCCGGGCAATCTCGGTGACCGCGCGTCAGCAATACATCCTGCGCGTACGCACCCTGGCGCGTTCCGTTGCGCAAGCCTATCTGCTGGCGCGGGCCAAGCTGGGCTTCCCGATGGCAACCCCGGATCTGCGTGACGAAGTACTGGCCAAGCTGGAGGCTGCACAATGAGTGCGCAAGATTTTCTGGTTGAACTGGGCACCGAAGAACTGCCACCCAAAGCACTGAACACGTTGGCTGAAGCGTTCCTCGCCGGTATCGACAAGGGCCTGCAAGCCGCCGGCCTGAACTACGAGACTAAAACCGTTTACGCTGCGCCGCGCCGTCTGGCCGTGTTGATCACTGCGCTGGCCACTCAGCAGCCGGATCGCAGCATCAACCTCGACGGCCCGCCACGTCAGGCGGCGTTCGATGCTGAAGGCAACCCGACGCAAGCAGCGCTGGGTTTCGCCAAGAAATGCGGCGTCGAGCTGAGCGAGATCGACCAGAGCGGTCCGAAACTGCGCTATAGCCAGAACATCGCCGGCAAGCCGACCGCAAGCCTGCTGCCGACCATCGTCGAAGACTCGCTGAACGACCTGCCAATCCCGAAACGTATGCGTTGGGGTGCGCGCAAGGAAGAGTTCGTGCGTCCGACCCAGTGGCTGGTGATGCTGCTCGGTGATCAGGTCATCGACTGCACAATTCTTGCGCAGAAGGCTGGCCGTGATTCGCGCGGTCACCGTTTCCACCACCCGCAAAGCGTGCGCATCGGTTCGCCATCCAGCTATCTGGCCGACCTGCGTGCCGCTTACGTACTGGCCGATGCGAACGAGCGTCGCGAAATCATCAGCAAGCGCACCGAAGAACTGGCCACGCGCCAGGAAGGTACCGCGATCGTGCCGCCGGCGCTGCTTGACGAAGTGACCGCGCTGGTTGAATGGCCAGTGCCACTGGTGTGCTCGTTCGAGGAACGCTTCCTCGACGTGCCGCAGGAAGCACTGATCACCACCATGCAGGACAACCAGAAGTACTTCTGCCTGTTGGACGCCGACGGCAAGTTGCTGCCACGTTTCATTACCGTGGCCAACATCGAAAGCAAAGACCCACAGCAGATCATCGCCGGTAACGAGAAAGTGGTTCGCCCGCGCCTGACCGACGCCGAGTTCTTCTTCAAGCAAGACAAGAAGCAGAAACTCGAAGACTTCAACCTGCGCCTGCAGAACGTGGTGTTCCAGGAAAAACTCGGCAGCGTCTACGACAAGGCCGAACGTGTTTCCAGGCTGGCGGCGTACATCGCCGCGCGCATTGGCGGCAACGCTTCGTGGGCGGCGCGTGCCGGCCTGTTGTCCAAATGCGACCTGGCCACCGAAATGGTCGGCGAGTTCCCGGAAATGCAAGGTGTCGCCGGCTACTACTACGCCCTCAATGACGGCGAGCCGCAAGACGTCGCGCTGGCGCTGAACGAGCAGTACATGCCACGCGGTGCCGGTGCTGAATTGCCAGCGACCCTGACCGGCGCGGCCGTCGCAATCGCCGACAAGCTCGACACCCTGGTCGGTATTTTCGGTATCGGCATGCTGCCCACCGGCAGCAAAGACCCTTACGCCCTGCGCCGTGCAGCACTTGGCGTGTTGCGCATCCTGATCGAGAAACAACTGGATCTGGACCTGAACGATGCCGTGGCCTTTGCCGTGAATGCGTTCGGCAGCAAGGTCAAGGCAGCCGGCCTCAACGAATCGGTGCTGGAATTCATCTTCGACCGCCTG
Organism: Pseudomonas khorasanensis; assembly: GCF_014268505.2. Classification (GTDB taxonomy): domain Bacteria; phylum Pseudomonadota; class Gammaproteobacteria; order Pseudomonadales; family Pseudomonadaceae; genus Aquipseudomonas; species Aquipseudomonas khorasanensis. The sequence continues at coordinate 372,232 of NZ_JABWQP020000003.1, read as the reverse complement.
CGTGCGCGTTACGAAGACGAAGGCGTCGATGTCGCCACTTACCTGTCGGTACGTGCGCTTAAGCCGGGTTCGGCGCTGGACTTCGATCAGCGTGTGCAAGCGGTGCAGGCTTTCCGCAAACTGCCGGAAGCGGCAGCGTTGGCGGCGGTGAACAAGCGCGTGTCGAACCTGTTGAGCAAGGTCGAAGGCTCGGTGCCGACGGTGGTCGAGGCCAAATACTTCGACAACGCCAATGAGTTCTCGCTGTACTCGGCGATCCAGCAAGCGGATCAGGCCGTGCAGCCGATGGCCGCCGCGCGTCAGTACAACGAATCGCTGGCACGCCTGGCGGCATTGCGTGAGCCGGTGGATGCGTTCTTCGACGCGGTGATGGTCAATGCCGAGGACGCCAACGTACGGGCCAACCGCTATGCGCTGCTGGCGCGCCTGCGTGGCCTCTTCCTCGGCGTTGCCGACATTTCGCTGCTGGGTTGAGGGGCTGCTGTTGAAACTGCTGATTCTCGATCGTGACGGGGTGATCAATTACGACTCCGACGCTTACATCAAGTCGGTGGAGGAGTGGATTCCGCTGCCCGGCTCGATCGAAGCGATTGCGCAGTTGAGCAAGGCCGGCTGGACGGTGGCGATCGCCACCAACCAGTCAGGCATTGCTCGCGGCTACTACGACCTTGCCACCCTCGAGGCCATGCACGCGCGCCTGCGCGAGCTGGTCGCGGAGCAGGGCGGCGAAGTCGGGTTGATCGTGTATTGCCCGCATGGGCCGGACGAGGGTTGCGATTGCCGCAAACCGAAACCGGGGATGCTGAAAACCATTGCCGAGCATTACGCCGTGCCGTTGACCCGCGTCTGGTTCGTCGGCGACAGCCTTGGTGACCTGGAGGCCGCCAAAGCCGTCGATTCACAGCCAGTTTTGGTAAAGACCGGAAAAGGCGAAAAGACCCAGGGCAAAACCCTGCCGGTTGGCACTCTGATTTTTGACGATCTGGCGGCGATTGCCGCAGAACTTATCCACAACTAGAGTACTTCTGAAATTCCTGGCCAGGGATTGCTCGGGAGTGCGCTTGAACAGTCGGGCATTGCCCCGTAACGGTAAACGTCGCCATGTCGATACTGCGGGCCTTCAGAATCTTCCTTTTTTATCTGCTGCTGGGCACGACCGCCTTGCTGTGGTGCAGCCTGAGCTTTTTCATCGCGCCTTTTCTTTCCTTCAAGGCGCGCTATCGTTTTATCAACGTTTATTGGTGTCGTTGCGCCTTGTGGTTGACCAAGGTGTTTCTTGGTATCCGCTACGAAATCAAAGGCGCGGAAAACGTGCCGGACCGGCCCTGCGTGATTCAATCGAACCACCAGAGCACTTGGGAGACGTTCTTTCTCTCCGCTTATTTTTCGCCGCTGAGCCAAGTGCTCAAGCGCGAATTACTCTACGTACCGTTCTTCGGCTGGGCCATGGCCATGCTGCGACCGATCGCCATCGACCGGGACAACCCGAAAGCTGCGCTCAAGCAGGTGGCCGCCAAAGGTGATGAGCTGCTCAAGGACAACGTATGGGTGCTGATCTTTCCGGAAGGCACCCGGGTTCCTTTCGGTACGGTGGGGAAATTTTCGCGCAGTGGCAGCGCATTGGCGGTAAACGCGGCGCTTCCAGTGCTGCCGATTGCACACAATGCAGGCAAATTCTGGCCGAAAATGGGTTGGGGCAAGCAGTCCGGTGTGATCACAGTAGTCATCGGCGAACCGATGTACGCCGAAGGCAGCGGGCCTCGTGCCATCGCTGATCTGAACGATCGGGTACAGGCCTGGAACGAGAAAACCCAGCGGGAAATGGGTTCTCTGCCCCCGGCGCCGCAAGCGCCTGCAACCAGCGATCCGCTAGCTGTCTGAATTTTGTGGATAACCTGTGTACGGTTTCGCTGGAAATATCCGCAATCTTGTCATAAGCATTTGATTTTCTTGGATATTTCAAAAGCTGCTAAATAACCGAAAACCGTGCATAAGTTTTATTCGGATGTAAAAAAACCGGCCGTTATAGCCGGTTTTTTTGTGTCCGATCAATCGACAATCAACGGCAGCCCGATCCGGAACGTCGTGCCCTGATCCACCACACTGATACAGTCGATCGTGCCTCCATGGTGATCCATAACGGCCTTGACCATGGACAGACCCAGACCCACGCCGTCGATGCCTTGGGCCGAGGAAAATCGCCGATACTGAGTGAACAAGTGGGGCAACTCATGGGCAGCGATGCCTTTGCCCTGATCCGTCAGTTCGCAGCGCAGCGATTGCCCCTGGCAACTGACCTTCAGCTGAACGGTGCTGCCCGCCGGGCTGTATTTGATCGCATTTTCCAACAGATTGAACAAGGCTCGGGTCAGTAACCCTTGATCGGCCAGAATCAGTCTTTCCTGGCATTCTTCGTCCACGTCGTGGAGCAATAAAATACGTTTCTGCTGAGCGATGGGCAAAATTTGATCCACTACGTCCAATACCAGCATCGCAAACAGCGTCGGGCGGAATTGATAAGACTCGGACTCAGCTCTGGCCAACAACACGAAACCATCGGTCAGTTCCAGCGCGCGACGGACCTGACGCTCAATCTGCTCGAACAACGCCGCATCAGCGCCCTCCTGATGACGATGCACGTCAAGCAGGGCGAGGATCGCCGAATGCGGAGCCCGCAGGTCGTGGGAAAGAAAGCGCAGCAGAACGCCACGTTGTTCTTCGGCGGCGCGCTCGGCACTCAAATCAGTAAGGCTCAGCAACCAACCGATGGGCGTGTCGCCGTCCACCGGCAGCAGGGCCGCTCGTTCAAGGCGCAGGCTGCGCTCCTTGTGGTCGCGAAACTCAAGCAATGGCAGCGTGGACAATGCGCATCGTTGTTCTGTGGATAATTCCGGGTAGCCGAGCCGCGCCAACTGGTCGAGTACATCATCGCCCACCAAGGGAGCCTCGAACAGCTCTCGCGCTTTGCGGTTGCCCAGCAGGATCGTTCCTTTGGGATCACTGATCAGCGTCGCGACAGGCAGATATTCCAGGCCATCGGCAATGAAACGGCGGGTATCACGGGTACGGCTCATGGCTTGCTCAAGGGCCATGATTTGCCCCTGCAAACGGTCAGCGCCGGTGAATCGGGTCCGGCGCCGCTCGGGGAAGACCTTGGGCTCGCTGTCCAGACGCGCCAGCTCCCAACCGAAGTAGGTCAGCACCACGCTGAGGCGCCGCCAGTTCCAGATCAAATAACCGAACAGCATGCCCAGCATCGCGGGCGTCGGCGACCACCAATAGCGAATATCGGCCAGCAATGCGCTGCTGATCAGCGCACAGGCCATGCCGATCAAGGTGACCCAAAGTGCCCAACGTGGTCGCCATAGCAACAGCCCAAGCACACCCGCGACAAGCCCCACGGACAGCAACGCACCAGGTGCCGGCGAAGTGTTGTGCAGATTGAACTGGGCGCGGTAGGACAGCAATGCAGTCAGCGGCAACAGCACCAGACTTATCCACAACCACTCGCGCACCAGCTGTCGGAACAGCCGCTGTACCTGGCTCGGCTCACGGCTTTCGCGCCGACGTTGAGGGTTATTCATTGCAGGAAGGGCGGGGCAACGTGAATGGTTTCATAGGTCACTGGTCTGAGACGTAGACCCGAAGAATCATAGCGGACGTCGGCCAGCGACGGGCTGCTTCTTTCACAGCGGGCGGGGAGTCGCTATTGTCGACATCTCTGCCCCAGCAACAAGGAATCCCGCCAATGCGTGTTGCGATACTCGACGATGAACCCGCCGAACTGCGCCGGGTCGAGCAAACTTTGCAGCAAATGGCTGACGCCACAGAGCAGCCGTGGTCACTGCACAGCTTCGAGCGCGGCGAAGACCTGCTGCGACAGCTGCGGCGGGAAACCTTTGACCTGTTGATCCTGGACTGGCAACTCCCCGACCTCACGGGCCTGGCGCTGCTGCGCTGGACCCGCGAACACATGGACGCGCCACCTGCAGCGATCATGCTCACCAGTCGCGACGGGGAAAGCGATATCGTTCAAGCCCTGAATGCCGGAGCCGATGACTATGTCAGCAAGCCTTTTCGGCCCAATGAGCTGAAAGCACGGGTCGCCGCCGTCTTGCGTCGGCATAGCCAGCAACGCAGCGCGGCAGGCGAAGTGCAAACGTTTCATGACCTGAGGTTCGACGACGCCGAATTGACCGTCACTCGTGAGGGCAAGCCAATCCTCATGACCGAACGCGAGTACCGACTGGCGCGGTGTCTGTTCAGCAACTTGGGCCGACCGTTATCGCGGGATTATCTGTATGAGCGGTTTTGGCCAAATGAAGAAACAACGTCCTCGCGGCCGCTGGATACGCATATCTACCGACTGCGCAACAAGCTGGGGCTGACGGCGGATCGAGGTTGGCAGTTGCTGACGATTTATGGCTATGGGTATCGCCTGGAGAGTGTGACGACGGTGGATGAATGAGTTTTGTGCTGCCACCAAGGCCAACACATCGCTGACTCCTTGCCTTGAAGGGGCGCGGCGAACCAGGCCCTTGCGCCGCAGGTATCGATGGCACCCGCTCGGATTAAAGTCTTATAAAAGAAAACCCCGGCACGATGGCCGGGGTTTCTTTTGCGTAGGACACAACCGAAATCAGAAATCCAGGTTGGAAACCGCCAGCGCATTGCTTTCGATGAACTCACGGCGAGGTTCGACCGCATCACCCATCAGGGTGTTGAAGATCTGGTCTGCGCCAATGGCGTCCTCGATGGTGACTTTCAGCATGCGGCGCACGCTTGGGTCCATCGTGGTTTCCCACAACTGATCCGGGTTCATTTCGCCCAGGCCTTTGTATCGCTGGATGGTGTGGCGCTTGGTGCTTTCGGCCATCAGCCAGTCGAGGGCTTCCTTGAACTCGGTAACCGCTTTCTTGCGCTCGCCACGCTGGATGTACGCGCCGTCGTCGAGCAAGGTACTCAGTTGAGCGCCGAGGGTGACGACGGTCTTGTAGTCGTTGCTGCCGAAGAAGTCGCGGTTAAAGGTGACGTAGTTCGACAGGCCATGGGAGATCAATTCGACCTCAGGCAGCCAGACGCCACGCTCGCGATCTTCACGCAGACTGGCTTTGTAGACCAGGCCCGACTTCTCGTTGGTGCGCAGGCGAACTTCGTACTGAGCCAGCCATTCCTGCATGGCCGTATGGTTACCCAACGTTTCCAGGCTGACAGCCGGCAGGTAGATGAAGTGCTCGGTCAGTTCCTGCGGGTACAGGCGCGACAAACGCTTGAGGGTCTTCATTACCATGCGGAAGTCATTCACCAGACGTTCCAGCGCTGCACCGGAAATACCCGGCGCCTCGTCGTTCAGGTGCAGGCTCGCATCTTCCAGGGCCGACTGCGTCATGTACTCTTCCATGGCGTCGTCGTCTTTGATGTATTGCTCTTGCTTGCCTTTCTTGACCTTGTACAGCGGCGGCTGGGCGATGTAGATGTAGCCACGCTCGATCAGCTCCGGCAACTGACGGAAGAAGAAGGTCAGGAGCAGGGTACGGATGTGCGAACCGTCGACGTCAGCATCGGTCATGATGATGATGTTGTGATAGCGCAGCTTGTCGATGTTGTACTCTTCGCGGCCGATGCCGCAGCCCAGCGCAGTGATCAAGGTGCCCACCTCCTGAGAAGAGATCATCTTGTCGAATCGGGCTTTCTCGACGTTGAGGATCTTGCCCTTCAACGGCAGGATCGCCTGGGTCTTGCGGTTACGCCCCTGCTTGGCAGAGCCGCCCGCGGAGTCACCTTCCACCAGGTACAGTTCGGACAGCGCCGGGTCTTTTTCCTGGCAGTCAGCGAGTTTGCCAGGCAGGCCGGCGATGTCCAGCGCACCTTTGCGGCGAGTCATCTCTCGGGCCTTGCGCGCCGCTTCACGGGCACGCGCAGCGTCGATCATCTTGCCGACGACCAGCTTGGCTTCGTTCGGGTTTTCCAGGAGGAAGTCGGAGAAGTACTTGCCCATTTCCTGTTCGACCGCGGTCTTCACTTCGGAAGACACCAGCTTGTCTTTGGTCTGGGAGCTGAACTTCGGATCCGGCACTTTCACCGAGATGATTGCGGTCAGACCTTCACGGGCATCGTCACCGGTGGTGGCGACTTTGTGCTTCTTCGCCAGACCTTCCTGCTCGATGTAGTTGTTCAGGTTACGCGTCAGCGCCGAACGGAAGCCCACCAAATGGGTGCCGCCGTCGCGCTGAGGAATGTTGTTGGTGAAGCACAACAGATTCTCGTTGAAGCTGTCGTTCCACTGGAGGGCGATTTCCACGCCGATGCCGTCTTCACGCTGGATGTTGAAGTGGAACACCTGATTGACCGGAGTCTTGTTGGTGTTCAGGTATTCAACGAACGCACGCAGACCGCCCTCGTATTTGAACAGCTCTTCCTTACCGCTGCGCTCATCCTTGAGGACGATGCCGACACCGGAGTTGAGAAACGACAGTTCACGAATGCGCTTGGCCAGGATGTCCCAGCTGAAGTGAATGTTCTTGAAGGTTTCGCTGGACGCCTTGAAGTGGATCTGGGTACCGGTGGTTTCGCTGTCGCCAACGATGGCCATCGGTGCCTGAGGGACGCCGTGGACATAGGTCTGTTCCCAGATCTTGCCGCTGCGGCGAACGGTCAGAACCAACTGTTCAGACAATGCGTTCACTACCGAAACACCTACACCGTGCAGACCGCCGGAGACCTTGTAGGAGTTGTCGTCGAACTTACCGCCCGCGTGGAGGACGGTCATGATGACCTCGGCGGCGGAAACGCCTTCCTCCTTGTGCACGTCAACCGGAATACCGCGACCGTTGTCTTTGACGGTGATGGACTCATCCGGGTGAATGATGATGCTGATATCGTCGCAGTGGCCGGCGAGGGCTTCGTCGATCGAGTTGTCGACCACCTCGAACACCATGTGGTGCAGACCGCTGCCATCGTCGGTGTCACCAATGTACATACCGGGACGTTTGCGTACGGCATCCAGGCCTTTCAGCACTTTAATGCTCGTTGAGTCGTACGTGTTTTCTTCGCTCAATGCCTTCACTCCCGATGGTCGTGGGTCTGGGTGATACGGCCCTGTTCCACGTGGAACAAAGCGACCGGCGTTTCCGTCTGCCAGCCTTCCCTCAATAATTCGTGATCTACACAGGTGATAAACACCTGGCAGCGTAAGTCTTCCAGCAAACGGCACAGCGCGCGTCGATGGCTCTCGTCCAGTTCGGACGGCAGATCATCCACCAGATAAATACACTGACCGCGTCGGGCCTGGCTGACCAGATGCCCTTGGGCAATCCGCAGCGCACAAACCACCAGCTTCTGCTGACCCCGGGACAAGATGTCCGCGGCATTGTGCGCGCCCAATCTAAGGCGCAAGTCAGCGCGTTGCGGCCCCGCCTGGGTGTGCCCCATCTGCTGATCCCGTTGTACGGAACCTGCGAGTACGGCGCTCAATTCACGGTCTTTGTCCCAGCCTCGGTAATAGCTGAGCGTCAAACCCTTAAGCTCAACCAGTTCGCTCAGGGTCTGTTCGAAGACCGGTTTCAAGGCTTGAATGTAAGCGCGGCGGTATTCATCGATTTCAGCGCTGGCCTGGCACAGTTCCCTGTCCCAAACCGCTTGCGAAACGGCGTCAAGTGTACCATGCCGCAGCCATGAGTTTCTCTGGCGCAGGGCCTTCTGCAAGCGCTGCCAGGTGGCCATGAAACGGGGCTCGACATGGAACACGCCCCAGTCGAGAAACTGCCGACGAATCTTCGGCGCACCTTCCAGCAAACGGAAGCTGTCCGGGTTGATCAGTTGTAAGGGCAAGATCTCCGCCAACTGCGCCGCGCTGCGGGCATTCTGACCGTCGATACGAATCTGGAACTCGCCCTGACGATCGCGGGAAATCCCCAAAGCACTGTGTCCGCCTTCGGCCAATTCGACCTGACCGAAGACGGTGCAGGCGAGTTGCTCGTACTGAATGACGGGCAACAACCGGGTACTACGAAACGAACGGGCAAGCCCCAGCAGATGGATGGCTTCCAGAACACTGGTTTTGCCGCTGCCGTTGGCGCCGTAAAGAATGTTGATGCGGGGGGAGGGGGAGAAGGTCACCGGGTGCAGATTGCGCACCGCGGTGACCGAAACGCGACTTAAGGACATCCAGGATCTGCTGTTACAGGCGCATCGGCATGACAACGTAAGCCGAGTCGTCGTTGTCGGACTCTTGCACCAGCGCACTGCTGTTGGAGTCGGACAGGATCAGACGAACCTGCTCGGTAGTCATCACGCCCAGCACGTCGAGCAGGTAACTGACGTTGAAGCCGATCTCCAAAGAGCCGCCGTTGTACTCAACGCCCACTTCTTCTTCCGCTTCTTCCTGCTCCGGGTTGTTGGCCTGAATCTTCAACTGCCCGTTGGCCAGTTGCAGGCGGATACCACGGTACTTTTCGTTGGACAGGATCGCCGTGCGGCTGAACGCTTCGCGCAGCGCCTGACGATCGCCCAGTACCAGCTTGTCGCCGCCCTTGGGCAGAACGCGCTCATAGTCCGGGAACTTGCCGTCGACCAGTTTCGAGGTGAAAGTGAATTCACCGGTAGTGGCGCGGATGTGGTGCTGACCCAGCACGATGCTGACATTGCCGTCCGGCTCGGTGAGCAGACGCGCCAGTTCGAGGATACCTTTGCGCGGCACGATCACTTGATGGCGATCAGGCTGGCCGATATCGGCCTTCATCGAGCACATCGCCAGACGGTGACCGTCAGTGGCCACAGCGCGGATGATGCCTTCGGAAACTTCCAGCAGCATGCCGTTGAGGTAGTAACGCACGTCCTGCTGGGCCATGGCGAAGCTGGTGCGCTCGATCAAACGGCGCAGTTTGCTTTGCTCCAGGCTGCAGGTCAGCGAGCCAGGACCTTCTTCGACAGTCGGGAAATCGTTGGCCGGCAAGGTCGACAGAGTGAAGCGACTGCGACCGGCCTTCACAACCAGCTTCTGCTCGTCGACCTTGATGTCGATCAGCGCATCGTTAGGCAGGCTTTTGCAGATGTCCATCAACTTGCGCGCAGGCACGGTGATGGAACCTGTTTCAGCCGGCTCTTCAAGTTGCACACGGCCAACCAGTTCGACTTCAAGGTCGGTACCGGTCAGCGACAGTTGCTGGCCTTCGACTACCAACAGCACGTTGGAAAGTACCGGCAAGGTCTGTCGGCGCTCGACGACGCCTGCGACCAGTTGCAGGGGTTTCAACAGGGCTTCGCGTTGAATGGTGAAATGCATGGTCTAGTCCCTTGCCTTAATAAGCTGCGCTGGTGTTCATCAAGTGGTCAGTGTACGCAGCAGGTTCTTGTAGTCCTCGCGGATGTCCGCGTCGGATTCCTTAAGTTCGTTGATCTTGCGGCAGGCGTGCAACACGGTGGTGTGGTCGCGTCCGCCAAACACATCACCGATTTCCGGCAGACTGTGGTTAGTCAATTCTTTCGACAACGCCATGGCGACCTGACGTGGACGCGCTACCGAGCGCGAGCGGCGCTTGGACAGCAGATCGGAAATCTTGATCTTGTAGTACTCGGCGACCGTGCGCTGAATGTTATCCACAGAGACCAGTTTATCCTGCAGCGCCAACAAGTCTTTCAGGGACTCGCGAATCAGCTCGATGGTGATATCGCGGCCCATGAAATGCGAATGGGCGATCACGCGTTTCAGCGCACCTTCCAGTTCGCGGACGTTGGAGCGGATGCGCTGGGCGATAAAGAATGCGGCGTCGTGCGGGAGATCGACTTTGGCCTGATCCGCCTTCTTCATCAGAATCGCTACACGGGTTTCCAGCTCCGGCGGCTCGACCGCCACGGTCAGGCCCCAGCCGAAGCGGGACTTCAGGCGTTCTTCAAGGCCCTCGATTTCCTTCGGGTAGCGGTCACTGGTGAGAATGACCTGCTGACCACCTTCAAGCAGGGCGTTGAAGGTGTGGAAAAACTCTTCCTGAGAGCGCTCTTTACGAGCAAAGAACTGAATGTCATCGATCAGCAAAGCGTCCACCGAACGGTAGAAACGCTTGAACTCGTTAATGGCGTTCAGTTGCAGCGCCTTGACCATATCAGCCACGAAACGCTCGGAATGCAAGTACACGACCTTGGCATTCGGGTTCTTCTTTAACAGGTGGTTACCCACCGCGTGCATCAAGTGGGTTTTACCCAGGCCGACGCCACCATAAAGGAAGAGCGGGTTATAGCCGTGCTTGGGATTATCTGCCACTTGCCAGGCCGCCGCGCGGGCGAGCTGGTTGGATTTGCCTTCGACGAAATTCTCGAAGGTGAATGTGCGGTTCAGGTAACTGGTGTGCTTGAGCGCACCTTCAACCTGCACGGTGCGCTGTTCAGCGCGAACCGGGGCCTGTTGCGAAGCGGCACCGGCCATGGGGTCGAAGCTGTCGCGCGAAGGCTCTTCGCTGATTTCAGCGGTTTTCTGTGTGGAACGCTTGGCGGGGGCCGGTGTTGGGGCCGGTGCCGAAGTGCTCGCCGGGACACTGTTGGACTGAGCCTGGGAGACCTGTGCGGCCGCCAGTGGAGCATTCGGGGCAGCACGGGGCGCCGAGCTGCGTTTGCTGCCTATTAATAAGGACAGCGCCGGCGCCACGCCATTGCCGTGCTCATCCAGTAGCTCAAGGACGCGGCCCAGATACTTTTCGTTGACCCAGTCCAGCACGAAACGATTCGGTGCGTAGACGCGCAACTCGTCGCCTTCGGCTTCGACCTGTAGTGGACGGATCCAGGTGTTGAATTGTTGGGCAGGCAGCTCTTCGCGCAAAAGCTCCACGCACTGCTGCCAAAGTTCCACTGACACGGATATCCCCTAAGTTGAAAGCCGGTGAGGCAAAAACAAGCGGCCATTGTAGCGGCGAGCTGTTCACTTATCCACATGCAGGTAGGTCCACGATCGTCTTTTATCAATGCGTTAACGCGCAAAAAGGCGACCAACGGCGTGCGAATAAGCTCTGTGGATAACCGCCTCTAAGGGCACTGGACAAGTGGGGGTTGAACTCGGTGGATAACCTGCCTGTGGATAACACGTCATTCCACGCACAGGTTTTCCGATGGCACAGCACAGGCTGAACACGGTTTTCCACTGTAGTTGTCATTCTCTGTACACCACGTGCGATATAGCCTTAACCTAGTTATCCACAAGCGGAGGCCTCTCTAGCTTTTATAAGCTTTACAAAAAAGCTTTAAATAAGTCCCTTCTTTATTCTTATGTATGGCCAGGACGTTTTCAGGCACAGAAGCTCCCGAGATCTATTTATAAGGAAACGCTGGTTGGAAATTGACCTGAGGACTTGCTTTCTCTAGAATCCCCGGTCTCTTAAAACGGGGGCCATTCCGGCCCGTTGTGGACGAACCAGGTAACACGACAATGAAACGTACTTTCCAACCAAGCACTATCAAACGCGCTCGTACCCACGGTTTCCGTGCTCGCATGGCTACCAAGAACGGCCGCGCAGTCCTGTCGCGTCGTCGCGCCAAAGGTCGTGCGCGTCTGGCAGTTTGATAATCCGGTACTGGAGGTGAGTCAGGACTTCAGTCGGGAAAAGCGTCTGCTTACTCCCCGGCATTTCAAGGCAGTCTTTGACTCCCCTACCGGCAAGGTTCCGGGGAAAAATCTCCTGCTCCTTGCACGCAACAACGATCTTGATCACCCCCGTCTCGGGCTGGTAATCGGGAAAAAGAGCGTAAAGCTCTCCGTTGAGCGCAATCGCCTCAAACGTCTGATGCGCGAATCGTTCCGTCTGCACCAGGATTCACTGGTTGGCTGGGACATTGTTATCGTCGCGCGCAAAGGTTTGGGTGATGTAGAAAACCCCGAATTGATTCAGCATTTCGGCAAACTCTGGAAACGTCTGGCGCGTAGCAAGCCGGTTCCAGCAGTCAAAACCGAAACTGTAGGGGTAGACAGCACTGATGCGTAAACTGGCCCTCGTTCCGATCCAGTTTTATCGCTATGCCATTAGTCCTTTAATGGCCAGTCACTGTCGTTTCTACCCCAGTTGTTCCTGCTACGCGTATGAAGCCATTGAAAATCATGGCCTTCTGCGCGGTGGCTGGCTGACCTTTCGTCGCTTAGGTCGCTGTCATCCGTGGAATCCCGGTGGTTATGACCCGGTTCCACCTGTCCCTACCTCCCGTTCTTCTTCGATGGCCGAGTAATCATGGATATCAAACGCACGATCCTGATCGTCGCACTGGCAATCGTGTCCTACGTCATGGTTCTTAAATGGAACCAGGATTATGGCCAAGCTGCCCTGCCGACTCAGAATGTTGCTTCCAGTACGACTACATCCGGTTTGCCGGACACCGCCACTGGCTCAAATGCTGCCGTCAGTGACGATATTCCGCGCGCCGCCAGCGATACCAGCGCACCTGCGGAAACGCCGGTCGCCGCCAGCAAGGATCTGATCCAGATCAAAACCGACGTGCTCGATCTTGCGATCGATCCACAGGGTGGCGACGTAGCTCAGCTGACTTTGCCTCTGTATCCACGTCGTCAGGATCGTCCTGATGTACCGTTCCAGCTGTTCGATAACGGCGGCGAGCGTGTTTATCTGGCGCAAAGCGGTCTGATCGGCACCAACGGTCCGGATGCAAACCCGGCCGGTCGTCCGGTTTACTCCTCGGAGAAGAAGGTTTATCAACTGGCTGACGGTCAGGATCAACTCGTCGTTGACCTGAAGTTCAGCAAGGACGGCGTCAGCTACATCAAACGTTTCACAGTGAAACGCGGCCTGTATGACGTGACAGTCTCCTACATTGTGGATAACCAGAGCGCTCAGCCCTGGAACGGCGCAATGTTTGCCCAGCTGAAGCGCGACGCCAGCGCTGATCCTTCGTCGACTACTGCCACCGGCACTGCGACTTACCTGGGCGCTGCCCTGTGGACAAGTTCGGAGCCGTACAAGAAAGTCTCCATGAAGGACATGGACAAGGCGCAGCTTAAAGAAACCGTCACCGGTGGCTGGGTCGCCTGGTTGCAACACTACTTCGTGACTGCATGGATTCCGGCGAAGGGCGAAAACAACATCGTCCAGACCCGTAAGGACAGCAAGGGCAACTACATCATCGGTTACACCGGTCCTACGTTGACCGCTGCTCCGGGCGCCAAGGCTGAAACCAGCGCTGTGCTGTACGCTGGTCCGAAAAGCCAGGCGGTGTTGAAAGAGTTGTCCCCAGGTCTGGAATTGACCGTCGACTACGGCATTCTGTGGTTCATTGCCCAGCCAATCTTCTGGTTGCTGCAGCACATCCACGCGATTGTCGGTAACTGGGGCTGGTCGATCATTTTCCTGACCATGCTGATCAAAGGGATTTTCTTCCCGCTGTCAGCCGCCAGCTACAAATCGATGGCGCGCATGCGTGCCGTGGCGCCGAAACTGGCTGCGCTGAAAGAGCAACATGGCGATGACCGGCAGAAAATGTCGCAAGCCATGATGGAGCTGTACAAGAAAGAGAAGATCAATCCGCTGGGCGGCTGCTTGCCGATCCTCGTGCAGATGCCGGTTTTCCTTTCTCTGTACTGGGTACTGCTCGAAAGCGTGGAAATGCGCCAGGCGCCGTTCATGCTGTGGATCACTGACCTGTCGATCAAGGATCCGTTCTTCATCCTGCCGATCATCATGGGCGCAACCATGTTCATCCAGCAGCAGTTGAACCCGACACCTCCGGATCCGATGCAGGCGAAGGTCATGAAAATGATGCCGATCATCTTCACCTTCTTCTTCCTGTGGTTCCCGGCTGGTCTGGTGCTGTACTGGGTTGTGAACAACTGCCTGTCGATTGCACAACAGTGGTACATCACGCGTAAGATCGAAGCGGCGACGAAAAAAGCCGAGGCGTAACTTGCACTGTGGATAACACCACTCAAAACGCCCCCTAGTGGGGCGTTTTGCTATCTGCCACTTTTGTCTGGATTCCGGTTTATGAGCACACCTCGTGAAACCATTGCCGCCGTTGCGACCGCACAGGGCCGCGGCGGTGTGGGCATCGTCCGTATTTCCGGGCCGCTGGCCAGCATCGCGGCAAAAGCCATCAGCGGCCGCGAACTGAAGCCGCGCTATGCCCATTACGGGCCGTTTTTCAGCGACGACCAACAAGTGCTCGATGAAGGCTTGGCGCTGTACTTCCCGGGGCCGAACTCATTCACCGGCGAAGACGTTCTGGAACTGCAGGGCCACGGTGGCCCGATCGTGTTGGACATGCTGCTCAAGCGCTGCCTGGAACTCGGCTGCCGTTTGGCGCGTCCAGGTGAATTCAGCGAACGAGCCTTTCTCAACGACAAGCTCGACCTGGCCCAGGCCGAGGCGATTGCCGATTTGATCGAGGCCAGTTCTGCACAGGCTGCGCGCAACGCCCTGCGTTCGTTGCAGGGTGCGTTTTCCCAGCGTGTGCATAACCTCACCGAACAATTGATCGGCCTGCGCATCTACGTCGAAGCCGCCATTGATTTTCCGGAGGAAGAAATCGACTTCCTTGCCGATGGCCATGTGTTGAGCATGCTCGACAAAGTGCGTGATGAATTATCCACAGTTCTGCGGGAAGCCGGGCAGGGCGCGTTGTTGCGTGATGGCATGACCGTGGTGATTGCCGGTCGACCCAACGCCGGCAAATCCAGCCTGCTGAATGCGCTGGCGGGTCGTGAAGCCGCTATCGTGACCGAGATCGCCGGCACTACTCGGGATATCCTGCGCGAACATATCCACATCGACGGTATGCCGCTCCACGTTGTGGATACGGCGGGCCTGCGCGACACCGATGACCATGTGGAAAAGATCGGGGTTGAACGGGCACTGAAAGCCATCGGTGAAGCGGATCGCGTTTTGTTGGTAGTCGATGCGACCGCCCCGGAAGCGCTGGATCCGTTTGCGCTGTGGCCCGAGTTCTTGGAAACCCGACCGGATCCGGTGAAAGTCACCCTCATCCGCAACAAAGCGGATCTTACGGGTGAAGCGATTAGCCTGGAAACCAGCGAGGATGGCCATGTGACGATCAGTCTCAGCGCCAGGTCCGCCGAAGGGCTCGACCTGCTGCGTGACCATCTCAAGGCCTGCATGGGTTACGAGCAGACTTCAGAAAGCAGCTTCAGCGCACGCCGCCGGCATCTTGAAGCGCTGCGTCATGCCAGTGCTGCGCTTGAACATGGCCGTGCCCAGCTGACACTGGCGGGTGCAGGAGAACTGCTGGCCGAAGACTTGCGTCAGGCGCAGCATTCCCTGGGAGAGATCACTGGCGCGTTTAGCTCGGATGATCTGTTGGGAAGAATCTTTTCCAGCTTCTGCATCGGCAAATAGTACCTTCGCTACGCCCGGCAGGTCCGCTCGTGACCTGCCTTCTCCCTTCTCAGCATTATTTTCGTCCACTGTTGGACCGATTTTTCGGTCCCGACGGGAATTTTCTGCGTGCGAAATTCCGTTCTTCAGTCAATATCTGTGGATTAAGCCCTGTGAATAACCGCCGCTAAGGTCGGTTGATAACAGGGCCTGAAAACTGGATATAAACCCCTATGTGGATAACTGCCTCTTTCATCCACAGGCTTACACCGGTTATCCAATGGCCTCATCGAGACATGAGCACAGGGTTTTGAAAGTCTGTACATAGCGGATTTAAAGGCCTATAGAGATCTATCCACAGAAATCACGCTCAGTAAGAATAAACATAAAAACAAAGGTTTTATAAATTTCTCTCTTTTTTATTCTTTTTACCTGGAGTTCTCCACAGCTGGTTAATTTTTGTGCAGAGGGTTCTTTAGGAAGGACGAAGTCCCTATACTTGCCGACCAGGTTCAGAAACCTGATCTCAATCTATTTCCTGAATGACCTACTTAAGCAGGCACGAGGTGCGTGGTGGATTTCCCTTCCCGTTTTGAAGTGATCGTCATCGGCGGCGGTCATGCCGGTACCGAGGCAGCACTGGCGTCAGCACGCATGGGGGCAAAAACACTCCTGCTGACGCATAACGTGGAAACCCTCGGTGCCATGAGCTGCAATCCGGCCATCGGTGGCATCGGCAAAAGCCATCTGGTCAAGGAAATCGACGCCCTGGGCGGCGCGATGGCCATGGCAACCGATAAGGGCGGAATCCAGTTTCGCGTGTTGAACAGCCGCAAAGGCCCAGCCGTGCGGGCAACCCGTGCCCAGGCCGACCGGATTTTGTACAAAGCCGCTGTCCGCGAAATTCTGGAGAATCAGCCGAACCTGTGGATATTCCAGCAAGCCGCTGACGACTTGATCGTCGAGCAGGAACAAGTCCGCGGCGTGGTGACGCAAATGGGTCTGCGTTTCTTCGCCGATTCCGTGGTGTTGACCACCGGTACGTTCCTCGGTGGACTTATCCACATTGGTCTGCAGAATTTCTCGGGTGGTCGTGCCGGTGATCCTCCCTCGATTGCACTGGCTCACCGTCTGCGTGAGTTGCCTTTGCGCGTTGGACGGTTGAAAACCGGTACGCCGCCACGCATCGATGGCAAAACTGTGGATTTCTCGGTGATGACCGAGCAGGCTGGCGATACGCCGATCCCGGTCATGTCGTTCATGGGCAACAAGGAACAGCATCCACGGCAAGTCAGCTGCTGGATTACTCACACCAACGCCCGCACCCACGAAATCATCGCGGCGAACCTCGATCGTTCGCCGATGTATTCCGCTGCCGGTGAAATCGAAGGCGTCGGCCCACGCTATTGCCCTTCGATCGAAGACAAGATTCACCGGTTTGCCGACAAGGAAAGCCATCAGGTATTCATCGAACCGGAAGGTCTGACTACCCATGAGCTGTATCCGAACGGCATATCCACAAGTTTGCCCTTCGACGTGCAATTGCAGATCGTCCAATCGATCCGCGGCATGGAGAATGCGCACATCATGCGTCCGGGTTATGCGATCGAGTACGACTACTTCGATCCGCGTGACCTGAAGTACAGCCTGGAAACCAAAGTCATCGGCGGTCTGTTCTTCGCCGGGCAGATCAACGGCACCACCGGTTACGAAGAAGCCGGGGCCCAGGGATTGCTGGCCGGAGCCAACGCGGCACTGCGCGCCAAAGGCAAGGAAGCCTGGTGTCCGCGCCGTGATGAAGCGTACATCGGTGTTTTGGTTGACGACCTGATCACCTTAGGTACTCAAGAGCCTTACCGCATGTTCACTTCCCGCGCCGAGTACCGCCTGATCCTTCGCGAGGACAACGCCGATTTGCGCTTGACCGAAAAAGGTCGCGAACTGGGCCTGGTCGATGACGCGCGCTGGGCTGCCTTCTGCAAGAAACGCGAAAGCATCGAACTCGAAGAGCAGCGCCTGAAAAGCAC
Organism: Pseudomonas khorasanensis; assembly: GCF_014268505.2. GTDB lineage: Bacteria > Pseudomonadota > Gammaproteobacteria > Pseudomonadales > Pseudomonadaceae > Aquipseudomonas > Aquipseudomonas khorasanensis. The sequence continues at coordinate 354,888 of NZ_JABWQP020000003.1, read as the reverse complement.
CTGGGTTCGCCCGGGCACGCCGCAGGGCGAAGCGATTGCGCAAAAGTTCGGCACACCGCTGACCCACGAATACAACTTGCTCAATCTCTTGAGTCGTCCGGAAATCGACTACGCTGGCCTGGTCGAAGTGACCGGGCAGGGCGCCGATGATCCACAAGTCGCCGAGCAGGTCGAGATCAAAACCAAGTACGCCGGTTACATCGACCGCCAGCAGGACGAGATCGCCCGTCTGCGCGCCAGTGAAGACACAAAACTGCCTGTGGATATCGATTACACCAACATTTCCGGTCTCTCCAAGGAAATCCAGAGCAAGCTCGGCGCAACCCGTCCAGAGACGCTGGGCCAGGCTTCGCGGATTCCGGGTGTAACGCCGGCGGCGATTTCGCTGTTGATGATTCATTTGAAAAAACGCGGCGCGGGCCGTCAGTTGGAGCAAAGCGCTTGAGTTCTAAGGTCACTTCGCAGCACGCCGAAGAGTTATCCACAGGAGCCCGCGCGCTCGGTGTCAATCTGACCGAAACCCAGCACGAATTGTTGCTGGGTTATCTGGCTCTGTTGATCAAATGGAACCAGGCCTACAACCTGACCGCCGTTCGCGACCCCGACGAGATGGTTTCGCGGCACTTGCTCGATAGTCTCAGCGTGATGTCGTTCATCGAAAACGGTCGCTGGCTCGACGTCGGCAGTGGCGGCGGGATGCCTGGCATCCCTTTGGCGATTCTGTATCCGGCGTCGCAAGTGACCTGTCTGGACAGCAACGGCAAGAAAACCCGCTTCCTGACCCAAGTCAAACTCGAGCTAAAACTGGATAACCTTCAAGTTATCCACAGTCGTGTGGAAGCCTTCCAGCCTGAACAGGCGTTCAACGGGATCATTTCCCGGGCCTTCAGCAGCATGGAAAACTTCACCCACTGGACTCGCCATCTTGGCGACGCCGATACACGCTGGCTGGCAATGAAGGGCGTTCATCCCGCTGATGAGCTGGTAGCATTGCCGGCAGATTTCAAACTCGATAGCGAACACGCCCTGGCCGTACCCGGTTGCCAAGGCCAACGCCATCTGCTGATACTGCGCCGCACGGCATGATTGGGAACACAAGCAAGAATGGCTAAGGTATTCGCGATAGCGAACCAGAAGGGTGGCGTGGGCAAGACCACCACCTGCATCAACCTCGCAGCATCCCTGGTCGCGACCAAGCGCCGGGTGCTGTTGATCGATCTTGATCCACAGGGCAACGCCACCATGGGTAGCGGTGTGGATAAACATGGCCTGGAAAACTCGGTTTATGACCTGCTGATCGGCGAATGCGATCTGGGCCAGGCCATGCACTTTTCCGAGCATGGTGGTTATCAGTTGCTGCCGGCCAACCGCGATCTGACGGCGGCGGAAGTGGTGCTGCTGGAAATGCAGATGAAGGAAAGCCGTCTGCGCAGCGCGCTGGCGCCGATCCGCGATAACTACGATTACATTCTGATCGACTGCCCACCGTCGCTGTCGATGCTGACGCTGAACGCATTGGTGGCTGCAGACGGGGTAATTATCCCCATGCAGTGCGAGTACTTTGCGCTCGAAGGCTTGAGCGACCTTGTGGATAACATCAAGCGCATCGCCGAATTGCTGAATCCGAACCTGAAAGTCGAAGGTTTGCTGCGAACCATGTACGACCCGCGCCTGAGCCTGATGAACGATGTCTCGGCGCAGCTCAAGGAACACTTTGGCGATCAGCTGTACGACACGGTGATTCCGCGCAATATCCGTCTGGCCGAAGCACCGAGCTACGGCATGCCGGCGCTGGCCTACGACAAGCAATCGCGCGGCGCCCTGGCCTATCTGGCGCTGGCGGGCGAGATGGTTCGCCGTCAGCGCAAAAACTCACGCATCGCCGCCGCCCAGCCAACTTAAGGAATCCCCATGGCCGTCAAGAAACGAGGTCTCGGACGTGGACTGGATGCACTGCTGAGTGGTCCGACGGTCAGCTCGCTGGAAGAACAAGCCGCGCAAGCTGACACCCGCGAACTGCAGCATCTGCCGCTGGACCTGCTCCAGCGCGGCAAATACCAGCCGCGCCGCGATATGGATCCTCAGGCGCTGGAAGAACTGGCGCAGTCGATCAAGGCTCAAGGCGTGATGCAACCGATCGTGGTTCGCCCGATTGGCGGCGGCCGCTTCGAAATCATCGCCGGTGAGCGCCGCTGGCGCGCCAGTCAGCAAGCCGGGCAGGAAACCATCCCGGCGATGGTCCGTGATGTTCCGGATGAAACTGCAATCGCCATTGCGTTGATCGAAAACATTCAGCGTGAAGATCTCAATCCGATCGAAGAAGCGGTAGCGCTGCAGCGTCTGCAACAGGAATTCCAGCTGACCCAGCAGCAGGTCGCCGAGGCTGTGGGTAAGTCCCGGGTCACTGTGGCTAACCTGTTGCGACTTATTGCGCTGCCTGAAGTCATCAAAACCATGCTTTCCCATGGTGATCTGGAAATGGGTCATGCCCGCGCTTTGCTCGGTCTGCCGGACAATCAGCAGGTGGAAGGGGCGCGACATGTTGTCGCACGAGGCCTGACCGTGCGCCAAACCGAGGCACTGGTTCGCCAGTGGTTGAGTGGCAAACCGGAGCCCGTCGAGGCGGCCAGACCCGACCCCGACATCGCGCGCCTTGAGCAACGACTGGCCGAGCGCCTAGGCTCTGCGGTGCAGATTCGTCATGGCAAGAAGGGCAAAGGCCAGTTAGTGATTGGTTATAATTCGCTCGATGAGCTTCAAGGTGTGCTCGCACACATCCGCTGAAACATTTCCTCATGTAGCGCGCAGTCGGAAATCACTACCTGACAGTTGAATAGGGGCAGAACCGCCCCTATACTCTGCGCGCATTTTGTCGGCACAAATTATGCCAAGTTATTGAATTCTGGCAGCCGACCATTGGAGAGCAATAGTGATGGAAACCCGCAAGCCAAACCGCCTGCCGTTCCATCGCCTGGCGGTTTTTCCGGTGTTGATGGCTCAATTTGTCGTTTTGCTCATTGCCGCTTTGGCGCTCTGGCAATGGCATGGAGTCGTTGCCGGATACTCGGGACTTTGCGGAGGCCTGATAGCCTTGCTGCCCAATGTTTATTTTGCTCACAAGGCATTTAGGTTTTCCGGTGCCAGAGCAGCCCAGTCCATCGTCCGGTCTTTTTATGCCGGCGAGGCAGGCAAACTGATTTTGACGGCAGTGCTTTTTGCACTGGTGTTTGCAGGTGTGAAGCCATTGGCGCCGATAGCAGTATTCGGCGCGTTCGTGCTGACTCAGTCGGTCAGCTGGTTCGCTCCCCTGCTGATGAGAACAAGACTTTCGAGACCTTAGGGCGTTTGAGGCAACCATGGCAGAGACAACCGCTTCGGGCTATATCCAGCACCACTTGCAGAACCTGACTTTCGGTCAGTTACCCAACGGCGGCTGGGGCTTTGCCCACACCGCAGCAGAAGCCAAGGAAATGGGCTTCTGGGCTTTCCACGTCGATACCCTCGGCTGGTCGGTCGCGCTGGGTCTGATCTTCGTTCTTCTTTTCCGCATGGCGGCGAAGAAGGCGACTTCGGGTCAGCCGGGTGCTTTGCAGAACTTCGTTGAAGTATTGGTCGAATTCGTCGATGGCAGCGTGAAAGACAGCTTCCATGGCCGTAGCCCGGTGATCGCACCGCTGGCACTGACCATCTTCGTCTGGGTGTTCCTGATGAACGCCGTCGACCTGATACCGGTCGACTGGATTCCTCAGTTGGCCATCCTGATATCCGGTGATGCGCATATCCCGTTCCGCGCCGTGTCGACGACCGACCCGAACGCGACCCTGGGCATGGCGTTGTCGGTCTTCGCACTGATCATTTTCTACAGCATCAAGGTCAAGGGCATCGGCGGCTTCATCGGCGAACTGACCCTGCACCCGTTCGGCAGCAAGAACATTTTCGTTCAGGCCCTGCTGATTCCGGTGAACTTCCTGCTGGAGTTCGTGACGCTGATCGCCAAGCCGATCTCTCTGGCGCTGCGTCTGTTCGGCAACATGTATGCCGGCGAGCTGGTGTTCATTCTGATTGCTGTGATGTTCGGCAGCGGTCTGCTCTGGCTGAGCGGCCTGGGCGTTGTTCTGCAGTGGGCATGGGCTGTGTTCCACATCCTGATCATCACGCTGCAGGCGTTCATCTTCATGATGCTGACCATCGTCTACCTGTCGATGGCGCACGAAGAAAACCATTAAGGCCAGTCTCGACTAGTCTGATGTCCTTCCCGGTAAAACGGGGAGGGGCTCTTCACAGGGCACCTGAAACGATTTGTTTTACCGCTTTAATCTAAAAAACCTAAACCATACGACGTAAAAGTCGGGAGGAAAGATGGAAACTGTAGTTGGTCTAACCGCTATCGCTGTTGCACTGTTGATCGGCCTGGGCGCACTGGGTACCGCAATTGGTTTCGGCCTGCTGGGCGGCAAGTTCCTGGAAGGCGCAGCGCGTCAGCCAGAAATGGTTCCAATGCTGCAAGTTAAAATGTTCATCGTTGCCGGTCTGCTCGACGCCGTAACCATGATCGGTGTTGGTATCGCTCTGTTCTTCACCTTTGCGAACCCGTTCGTTGGTCAGATCGCTGGCTGATTACCCGGAGTCTTCCGAGTAATCTGGTGTGATGGACAACGTAACTGCGAGGTGTTGGCGTGAACATTAATGCGACCCTGATTGGCCAGTCCGTTGCGTTCCTGATTTTTGTACTGTTCTGCATGAAGTATGTGTGGCCTCCGGTCATCGCTGCTCTGCACGAACGTCAAAAGAAGATCGCTGATGGTCTGGACGCTGCCAGCCGTGCAGCTCGCGACCTGGAGTTGGCCCAAGAAAAAGCGGGTCAGCAACTGCGCGAAGCGAAAGCTCAGGCAGCTGAAATCATCGAGCAAGCCAAGAAACGCGGTAACCAGATCGTCGAAGAGGCTGTTGAAAAAGCCCGTATCGACGCTGACCGTGTGAAGGTTCAGGCTCAAGCCGAGATCGAACAGGAACTGAACAGCGTCAAAGACAAGCTGCGTGCCCAAGTGGGCTTGCTGGCTGTCGGCGGCGCCGAGAAGATCCTGGGTGCCACAATCGATCAAAACGCGCACGCAGAGCTGGTTAACCAACTGGCTGCTGAAATCTAAGCGAGGGCGATCATGGCAGAACTGACCACGTTGGCCCGACCTTACGCTAAGGCGGCCTTCGAGCACGCTCAGGCCCACCAGCAACTGGCCAATTGGTCAGCCATGCTCGGCCTGGCAGCAGCGGTGTCGCAAGACGACACCATGCAGCGCGTGCTCAAGGCCCCGCGACTGACGAGCGCAGAAAAGGCCGCCACGTTCATTGACGTGTGCGGCGACAAGTTTGATGCCAAGGCACAGAACTTCATCAACGTCGTTGCCGAAAACGACCGTCTCCCGCTTCTGCCGGAGATCGCCGCTCTTTTCGACCTGTACAAGGCCGAGCAAGAGAAGTCGGTAGACGTTGAAGTAACCAGTGCATTTGCATTGAACCAAGAACAGCAAGACAAACTCGCCAAGGTTCTCAGTGCACGACTCAACCGGGAAGTGCGCCTGCAAGTTGCGGAGGACGCTGCCTTGATTGGTGGTGTCGTGATCCGCGCCGGCGACCTGGTTATCGATGGCTCGATTCGCGGCAAAATCGCGAAACTTGCCGAAGCATTGAAATCTTGAGTTTGAAGGGGCAGCAGAGCAATGCAGCAACTCAATCCTTCCGAAATAAGTGAAATTATCAAGGGCCGCATCGACAAGCTCGATGTGACCTCCCAAGCCCGTAACGAAGGCACTGTCGTCAGCGTATCTGACGGCATCGTGCGGATTCACGGTCTGGCCGACGTCATGTACGGCGAGATGATCGAGTTTCCGGGCGGCGTCTACGGTATGGCCCTCAACCTGGAGCAAGACTCCGTAGGTGCCGTTGTATTGGGCTCCTACCAGTCTCTGGCTGAAGGCATGAGCGCCAAGTGCACCGGCCGCATCCTCGAAGTTCCTGTTGGTAAGGAATTGCTGGGCCGCGTAGTCGATGCGCTGGGTAACCCTGTTGACGGTAAAGGTCCACTGGGCAACACCGAGACCGACGCGGTCGAGAAAGTTGCTCCAGGCGTGATCTGGCGTAAGTCGGTAGACCAGCCTGTACAGACTGGCTACAAGGCTGTCGATGCCATGATCCCTGTCGGCCGTGGCCAGCGTGAGCTGATCATCGGTGACCGTCAGATCGGTAAAACCGCTCTGGCGATCGACGCGATCATCAACCAGAAGAACAGCGGCATTTTCTGCGTCTACGTAGCCATCGGTCAGAAGCAATCGACCATCGCCAACGTGGTTCGCAAGCTGGAAGAAAACGGCGCCCTGGCCAACACGATCATCGTGGCTGCCAGTGCTTCGGAATCTCCTGCGCTGCAATTCCTGGCACCGTACTCCGGTTGCACCATGGGTGAATTCTTCCGCGACCGCGGTGAAGACGCGCTGATCGTTTATGACGACCTGTCCAAGCAAGCAGTGGCTTACCGCCAGATTTCCCTGCTGCTGCGCCGTCCACCAGGCCGTGAAGCTTACCCAGGCGACGTGTTCTATCTCCACTCCCGTCTGCTGGAGCGCGCATCCCGCGTTTCGGAAGAATACGTAGAGAAGTTCACCAACGGCGCAGTGACCGGCAAAACCGGTTCCCTGACCGCGCTGCCGATCATCGAAACCCAGGCTGGCGACGTTTCCGCGTTCGTTCCGACCAACGTGATTTCCATCACCGACGGTCAGATCTTCCTGGAATCGGCCATGTTCAACTCGGGCATCCGCCCTGCAGTGAACGCCGGTGTTTCGGTATCCCGTGTGGGTGGTGCCGCTCAGACCAAGATCATCAAGAAGCTCTCCGGTGGTATCCGTACCGCTCTGGCTCAGTACCGTGAACTGGCGGCATTCGCCCAGTTCGCTTCTGACCTGGACGAAGCCACCCGCAAGCAACTTGAGCATGGTCAGCGCGTTACCGAGCTGATGAAGCAGAAGCAATACGCCCCAATGTCGATCGCTGACATGGCGCTGTCGCTGTATGCCGCTGAGCGTGGGTTCCTGACTGACATTGAAATCGCCAAGATCGGCAGCTTCGAACAAGCGCTGATCGCTTTCTTCAACCGCGATCACGCCGATTTGATGGCCAAGATCAACGTTAAAGGTGACTTCAATGACGAAATCGACGCTGGCATGAAAGCCGGTATCGAGAAGTTCAAGGCCACCCAAACCTGGTAAGCCGCAGCGGGAGCCGCGAGGCTCCCGCTTGCTAACCTGATAGGTGTTACATGGCAGGCGCAAAAGAGATTCGCAGTAAGATTGCGAGCATCAAAAGCACGCAAAAGATTACCAGCGCCATGGAAAAAGTGGCGGTCAGCAAAATGCGCAAGGCACAAATGCGCATGGCTGCTAGCCGTCCTTATGCGGAGCGTATCCGCCAGGTAATTGGGCATCTGGCCAACGCCAACCCGGAATACCGCCACCCGTTCATGATCGACCGCGCCATCAAGCGTGTCGGTTATGTCGTCGTGAGCAGTGACCGTGGTTTGTGCGGTGGCTTGAACACCAACCTGTTCAAGGCCCTGGTCAAGGACATGGCGGTAAACCGCGAAAACGGCGTCGAGATTGATCTGTGTGTCGTTGGTAGCAAGGGTGCGGCCTTTTTCCGCAACTTCGGCGGTAACGTCGTTGCAGCTATCAGCCACCTGGGTGAAGAGCCGTCGATCAATGATCTGATCGGCAGCGTCAAGGTGATGCTGGATGCCTACCTGGACGGCCGTATTGACCGCCTGTCCGTGGTGTCCAACAAGTTCATCAACACCATGACGCAACAGCCTACCGTGGAGCAGTTGATTCCACTGGTGGCAACCCCGGATCAGGATCTCAAGCACCACTGGGACTATCTCTACGAACCGGACGCCAAAGAGCTGCTTGATGGCTTGATGGTCCGTTACGTCGAGTCGCAGGTCTACCAGGCGGTGGTCGAGAACAACGCGGCTGAACAAGCTGCGCGGATGATCGCGATGAAGAACGCTACCGACAACGCCGGTGATTTGATCAGCGATTTGCAGCTGATCTACAACAAGGCGCGTCAGGCTGCGATCACCCAAGAGATCTCGGAAATCGTCGGCGGCGCTGCCGCGGTTTAACGGTTCAAATATTCAGAGGATCCAGCTATGAGTAGCGGACGTATCGTTCAAATCATCGGCGCCGTTATCGACGTGGAATTTCCACGCGACAGCGTACCGAGCATCTACAACGCGCTGAAAGTAATGAGCGCGGCTGAAACCACTCTGGAAGTTCAGCAACAGCTGGGCGACGGCGTGGTTCGCACCATTGCGATGGGTTCCACCGAGGGCTTGAAGCGCGGTCTGGAAGTTACCGATTCCGGCGCAGCCATCTCCGTACCGGTCGGTAAAGCGACTCTGGGCCGGATCATGGACGTCCTCGGTAACCCGATCGACGAAGCTGGCCCGATCGACACCGAAGAGCGTTGGGGCATTCACCGTCCAGCGCCTTCGTTCGCTGAACAGGCAGGCGGCAACGACCTGCTGGAAACCGGCATCAAGGTTATCGACCTGGTTTGCCCGTTTGCCAAAGGCGGTAAAGTCGGTCTGTTCGGTGGTGCCGGTGTGGGCAAAACCGTAAACATGATGGAACTGATCCGTAACATCGCCATCGAGCACAGCGGTTATTCCGTGTTCGCCGGTGTGGGTGAGCGTACTCGTGAGGGTAACGACTTCTACCACGAGATGAAGGACTCCAACGTTCTGGACAAAGTGGCACTGGTTTACGGTCAGATGAACGAGCCGCCGGGAAACCGTCTGCGCGTAGCCCTGACTGGCCTGACCATGGCCGAGAAGTTCCGTGACGAAGGTAACGACGTTCTGCTGTTCGTCGACAACATCTATCGTTACACCCTGGCCGGTACCGAAGTATCCGCACTGCTGGGCCGTATGCCTTCGGCAGTAGGTTACCAGCCGACCCTGGCTGAAGAGATGGGCGTTCTGCAGGAACGTATCACTTCGACCAAGGAAGGTTCGATCACTTCGATCCAGGCGGTATACGTACCGGCGGATGACTTGACCGACCCGTCGCCAGCGACCACTTTCGCCCACTTGGACGCCACCGTCGTTCTGTCCCGTGACATCGCTTCGCTGGGTATCTACCCGGCGGTGGATCCACTGGATTCGACTTCGCGCCAGCTGGACCCGAACGTGATCGGCCAGGACCACTACGACACCGCTCGCGGCGTTCAGTACGTTCTGCAGCGTTACAAAGAGCTGAAAGACATCATCGCGATCCTGGGTATGGACGAGCTGTCGGAAGCCGACAAACAGTTGGTTAACCGTGCTCGTAAGATCCAGCGCTTCTTGTCGCAGCCGTTCTTCGTGGCTGAAGTCTTCACCGGTGCTTCGGGTAAATACGTTTCCCTGAAAGACACCATTGCTGGCTTCAAAGGCATCCTCAACGGTGACTACGACCACCTGCCAGAACAAGCGTTCTACATGGTTGGCGGCATCGAAGAAGCGATCGAGAAAGCCAAGAAACTGTAATCCCGGCGCCCGGCAACGGGCGCTAATTTAGGTTGAGGCAATCAGATGGCTATGACAGTCCATTGCGATATCGTCAGCGCGGAAGGGGAAATCTTTTCCGGCCTGGTCGAGATGGTGATTGCGCACGGTGCACTGGGTGATCTTGGTATCGCTCTGGGTCACGCGCCGCTGATCACTAATCTGAAGCCAGGTCCGATCCGCCTGATCAAGCAAGGCGGGGAAGCCGAGGTGTTCTACATCTCCGGTGGTTTCCTCGAGGTTCAGCCGAACATGGTCAAGGTACTTGCCGATACCGTGCAACGTGCTGCCGACCTGGATGAAGCTCAGGCTCAAGCAGCTCTCAAGGCTGCCGAGAATGCCCTGAACGAAAAAGGCGCGGACTTCGATTACGGCGCCGCTGCCACACGTCTGGCCGAGGCTGCAGCTCAGCTGCGCACCGTTCAGCAGATCCGCAAGAAGTTTGGCGGTTAATCCGCCAGCCGCTTGTTGTGCGATTGATAAAAAAGGGTAGCCTCGGCTACCCTTTTTTCTTCTTCCGAATTCAAACCCCGGTCGCAGTTGCTGACCACCCAGGATTGGTAGCCAGTCATGTCTCTCGAAATCGTTATCCTCGCGGCCGGTCAAGGCACTCGCATGCGTTCGGCGCTGCCAAAAGTACTGCATCCGATTGCCGGCAATTCCATGTTGGGCCATGTTATCCACAGCGCCCGGCAACTTGATCCACAGCGCATCCACGTCGTTATCGGCCACGGCGCCGATGTCGTGCGCGAGTGTCTGGCGGCGGATGATCTGAATTTCGTGCTGCAGGACAAACAGCTCGGTACTGGCCATGCCACCGCCCAGGCGGTGCCATTCATCGAGGCTGACACCGTGCTGATTCTGTACGGTGATGTGCCACTGATCGAAGTCGAAACCCTGCAGCGCTTGCTCAAGCACGTTGTTCCCGGCCAGATGGGCTTGTTGACGGTCGAGCTGGACGATCCGACCGGTTACGGTCGTATTGTCCGTGACGCCGAAGGCAAGGTTGCCGCAATCGTCGAGCACAAGGATGCCAGCGAAGCCCAGCGGGCGATCACTGAAGGCAATACCGGCATCCTTGCAGTCCCTGCCAGTCGTCTGGCCGACTGGATGAGCCGTCTGTCGAACAACAACGCTCAAGGCGAGTACTACCTGACCGACGTGATCGAGATGGCCGTCAGCGATGGCCTGGTCGTGGCCACTGAACAACCGCACGACCCGATGGAAGTGCAGGGCGCCAATGACCGCAAACAGCTCGCCGAGCTGGAGCGTCACTATCAGTTGCGTGCAGGCCGTCGGCTGATGGCCCAAGGCGTCACTCTGCGTGACCCGGCCCGTTTCGACGTGCGCGGCGAAGTCACCGTGGGTCGCGACGTGCTGATCGATATCAATGTGATCCTCGAAGGCAACGTCGTCATCGAGGACGATGTAGAGATCGGCCCGAACTGCGTGATCAAGGACAGCACCCTGCGCAAAGGCGTGGTGATCAAGGCCAACAGCCACATCGAGGGCGCGATTCTCGGCGAGGGCAGTGATGCCGGTCCTTTCGCGCGGTTGCGCCCGGGCACGGTGCTCGACGCTCGCGCCCATGTGGGTAACTTCGTTGAGCTGAAAAATGCACACATGGGCGAGGGTGCCAAGGCTGGCCACCTGACCTACCTGGGCGACGCCGAGATCGGTGCGCGCACCAATATCGGCGCTGGCACCATCACCTGTAACTACGATGGCGCCAACAAGTGGAAAACGGTGCTGGGCGCAGATGTCTTCATTGGCTCGAACAACTCGCTTGTCGCGCCTGTGGATATCTCCAACGGTGCGACCACCGCTGCCGGCTCAACCATCACGCAGAATGTGGATAACGCTCAGTTGGCGGTTGGCCGAGCACGTCAGAAGAATATCGACGGCTGGAAGCGCCCGGAAAAAATTAAAAAATCCTGACTTATCCACAGTTCCTTGTGGGAGCGAGCCTGCTCGCGAATGCTGTCTAGCAGTGACATTTTCTGTTACTGGCGCAGAGCTTTCGCGAGCAGACTCGCTCCCGCAGTAGGTTCTATCTTCCTGAATTTTTCTCCCTGCGTCTTGACGGCATCCTTTCGATAGAGTTTCATTGCTTTCGTTATCTTTCGAATCGAAACTTAAGCCGCCATGTCAAAGCGCAACACGCCCCAACGCCGTCATAACATTATTTCCTTGCTCAATGAGCAAGGCGAAGTCAGTGTGGATGAGCTGGCCAAGCGCTTCGAAACCTCCGAAGTTACGATTCGAAAGGACCTGGCCGCTCTCGAAAGCCATGGTCTTTTGCTGCGCCGTTACGGCGGGGCGATCACCATGCCTCAGGAGTTGGTCGCGGAAACTGCCCAAAGCGTGTCTTCCTACAAACAGGCGATTGCCCGCGCGGCGGTTCAACGTATCCGCGAGCACGCGCGCATCATTATCGACAGTGGCAGTACCACGGCCGCGATGATTCCCGAATTGGGACGCCAGCCCGGCCTGGTGGTGATGACCAATTCCCTGCACGTCGCCAACGCCTTGAGCGAACTCGAACACGAGCCGGTGTTGTTGATGACCGGCGGCACCTGGGACCCGCACTCCGAGTCCTTCCAGGGCCAGGTAGCCGAGCAGGTACTACGCTCTTACGACTTCGATCAATTGTTTATCGGCGCCGACGGCATCGATCTGGTTCGCGGCACCACCACCTTCAACGAATTGCTCGGCCTCAGCAGGGTGATGGCCGACGTTGCGCGAGAAGTCATCGTGATGGTGGAGGCCGACAAGATCGGCCGCAAGATTCCTAACCTGGAGCTGCCCTGGAGCAGCGTCCATACCCTCATTACCGATGATCGCCTGCCTGTCGAGGCACGGGATCAGCTTCAGGCCCGCGGAATCACTTTGATTTGCGCGGCTGTCAGTCAGGAGAAATAACCATGTGTGGAATTGTTGGCGCGGTGGCTGAACGTAATATCACCGCCATCCTCCTCGAAGGCCTGAAGCGCCTCGAATATCGCGGCTATGACAGCGCCGGTGTGGCCGTCTTTACTAATGACGAAACCCTGGAGCGGATGCGTCGCCCGGGCAAAGTCAGTGAGCTGGAAATGGCACTGGCCGAGCACCCGCTGGTCGGTCGGCTTGGTATCGCCCACACGCGCTGGGCCACCCATGGCGCCCCGTGCGAACGTAACGCCCATCCGCATTTTTCAGGGGATATCGCGGTGGTGCACAACGGCATCATCGAGAACCACGAAGCCCTGCGTGAACAGTTGAAAGCCCTGGGTTACGTCTTCACGTCGGACACCGACACCGAAGTCATCGCCCACCTGCTGACGCACAAGCTCAAGGATCAACCTGACCTGACCGTCGCGCTCAAGGCGACGGTCAAGGAACTGCACGGGGCTTACGGTCTGGCTGTGATCAACGCCAGTCAGCCGGATCGCCTTGTTGCCGCGCGCAGTGGCAGCCCGCTGGTGATCGGGCTGGGTCTGGGCGAAAACTTCCTCGCCTCCGATCAGCTGGCCCTGCGCCAAGTCACTGACCGGTTCATGTATCTGGAAGAGGGCGACATCGCCGAAATTCGCCGCGACAACGTGCAAGTCTGGGATGTGAACGGCCAGGCCGTCGAACGTCAGACCGTGCAGTACACCGACGGTGCCGAAGCTGCTGACAAGGGCGAGTTCCGCCACTACATGCTCAAGGAAATCCACGAGCAACCGACCGTGGTCCAGCGCACCCTTGAAGGTCGCCTGAGCGACAAACAGGTGCTCGTTCAGGCGTTCGGTCCACAAGCGGCAGAGTTGTTCGCCAAAGTGCGCAACGTGCAGATCGTTGCCTGTGGCACCAGCTATCACGCCGGTATGGTTGCCCGTTACTGGCTCGAAGAACTGGCCGGTATTCCCTGCCAGGTCGAAGTCGCCAGCGAGTTCCGCTACCGCAAAGTGGTGGTGCAGCCGGACACGCTGTTTGTGACCATCTCGCAATCCGGCGAAACCGCCGACACCCTGGCGGCCCTGCGCAACGCCAAAGAGCTTGGCTTCCTCGCCAGCCTGGCCATCTGCAACGTCGGCATCAGCTCGCTGGTGCGCGAATCCGACCTGACCTTGCTGACCCAGGCCGGTCGCGAAATCGGCGTCGCATCGACCAAAGCCTTCACCACGCAACTGGTCGGCCTGCTGCTGCTCACCCTGTCGTTAGGCCAGGTACGCGGGAGCTTGGCGGATGGCGTCGAAGCCACATTGGTCGAAGAACTGCGTCGCCTGCCTACCCGCCTCGGCGAAGCGCTGGCGATGGACGGCACGGTGGAGAAGATCGCCGAGCTGTTCGCCGAGAAAAACCACACGCTGTTCCTCGGTCGCGGTGCGCAATTCCCGGTGGCGATGGAGGGGGCCTTGAAGCTCAAGGAAATCTCCTACATCCATGCCGAAGCCTACCCGGCCGGCGAATTGAAGCACGGCCCGCTCGCGCTTGTGGATAACGACATGCCGGTGGTCACCGTCGCGCCAAATAACGAGCTGCTGGAAAAACTCAAATCCAACCTTCAGGAAGTCCGTGCCCGCGGCGGCGAACTGGTCGTGTTTGCTGACGAAAAAGCCGGCATGACCAACGGCGAAGGCACGCACGTCGTGCAGATGCCCCACATCCACGACATTCTTTCGCCGATCCTTTACACGATCCCGCTGCAGCTGCTCTCGTACTACGTCGCTGTGCTCAAGGGCACTGACGTCGATCAGCCGCGTAATCTGGCGAAATCAGTGACAGTGGAATAACTTATCCACAGCTGATCCAACCTTCAACAATCGCAGCCTCGGCTGCGATTGTCGTATCCGCCCCGAGGAATTCCATGGACCGCTTTCAGGAAATGCAGATTTTCGTTGTCGTTGCCCAGGAGCAAGGCTTTTCGGCGGCGGCGCGGCGTCTGGGGTTGTCGGCGGCGAGTGTCACCCGGGCGGTGGCGGCGCTGGAGCAGCACATCGGTACGCAGTTGCTGGTTCGCACCACGCGCACCGTGCATTTGACCGAAGCCGGGCAGCGTTACTGCGATGACTGCCGACGGATTCTCGCTGAGGTGCAAGAGGCCGAGGACTCGGCGGCAGGCAGTCACGCCTTGCCGCGTGGGCAGTTGACGATTACCGCGCCGGTGCTCTTCGGCGATCTTTTCGTAACGCCTGTCATGGCCGACTACTTGTGCCGCTATCCGGACGTTTCGATCAATGCTTTATTGCTGGATCGGGTCGTCAACATGGTCGAGGAGGGCATCGATATCGCGGTGCGCATCGGTGAGTTGCCGGACAGCAATCAGCATGCGATCCGGGTCGGGGAAGTGCGCCGAGTCATTTGCGCTTCGCCGGATTTTCTGGCGAAAAATGGTCGACCTGATCACCCCCAGGCGTTGGCCGGGCTGCCGGTGGTGTCGACGTCGGCGATTGGTCAGCAACGCAGTTGGCCGTTTCTCGACGGTGGCGAACCGCTAGGTGTACGCACTGAACCGCGCCTGACCGTCACGGCCAACCAGGCAGCCATTACCGCAGCCTGCAAAGGACTTGGGCTGACGAGAGTGTTGTCCTATCAAGTGGCGTGCAAAGTTGCGGCGGGCGAACTGGAAATCGTTCTTGCCGAATTTGAATTGCCGCCGCTGCCGATTCATGTGGTGTACCAGGGCGGGCGCAAGGCCCCGGCGCGAATCCGCAGCTTTGTCGATTTTGCAGTCAAAGCACTGCGCGAGCATCCGGCACTGAACACATCTGCGTTATTGCAGCCGCTGAAATAATCGATTGCATCGGCTGGTGATTCTGTTGTTTTCACAATCCGTGGATGATGACTCCATCGGCGCGCTCATCCCGTAGCGAGGCCCAAATCCAGCGGAGTCGACCATGCAAGCGATCAAGCTCTACAACTTTCCCCGTTCCGGCCACGCGCACCGCGTCGAGTTGATGCTGTCCCTGCTGCAACTGCCGACCGAGCTGATTTTCGTTGATCTGGCCAAGGGCGAGCACAAACAGCCGCAATACCTGGCTATCAATAGCTTCGGCCAAGTGCCCGCGATTGATGACGGCGGCGTGGTGCTGGCCGATTCCAACGCGATTCTGGTGTATCTGGCGCAAAAATACGGCAATGGTCGCTGGCTGCCGGCCGACCCTGTAGGTGCAGCCCACGTGCAGCGTTGGTTATCGGCAGCGGCGGGGCCGATTGCGTTTGGCCCGGCGGCAGCACGCCTGATCACGGTGTTCGGTGCGCAACTCAATGCCGAGGAAGTCATTGGCCGCGCGCACAACCTGCTCAAGGTCATGGAGCTTGAATTAGGCAAAACTCCATATCTGGCAGGTGCGGAGCCGACCATCGCGGACGTCTCCGCCTACAGCTACATTGCGCATGCACCGGAGGGAAATGTTTCGCTGGATGACTACGCCAACGTTCGCGCCTGGCTCGCACGCATCGAAGCCTTGCCCGGTTTTGTGGCGATGCCGCGTACTGTTGCGGGCTTGCAGAAAACGGCGTGATACGCGGGCCTTCAGCGGGGCGCGAGTGAATTCGCGTCCTTGCGAAGGCCTCGTTCACGCGTAGGACAGCGCCTTCTCTTCCAGTAATTCCTGATACAGCTCCGTCCACTTGCGACCCATGTCATCGGCTGTGAATAACTGCCGATAACGCGCTTCGGCTTTGATGCCCATGGTGGCGGCGCGGTCGGGGTTTTCCCACAGCGTTCGCATCGCTTCGCGAAATGCCTGCGGATGACTCGGAGGCACCACCAGTCCGGTTTCGTTGTGGATATTGATGTAACTGGTGCCCGTACCGATTTCGCTGGAGATCATCGGTTTGCCGTACATCGCACCTTCGAGCAAAGAAATGCCAAACGCTTCGGAGCGCAGGTGCGAGGGGAACACAATGGCGTAGCTCAATTGCAGCAACGCCACTTTGTCTTCGTCACTCAGACGCCCGAGGAAATGGATATTGCGCAGGCCCAGCGCGGCGGCCTGGGCGTGCAGTTCCTGCTCCAGAGGACCGGCGCCAACGATGACCACCGGATAGTCCACGTCCTTGAGCGCGTCGAGCAGAATGTGCAAACCCTTGTAGTAGCGCATCACGCCGACAAAAAGGAAAAACTTATCCCCAAGCCGCTGGCGCCACCGGCTCATCCGTTCAGCGTCCGGCTGTGGATAACCTGCTTTGTTCAAGCCGTACGGAATGACCCGGGTCTTGTCCTGAAATTGCTGCAACACATCGCTGGTGTGCAGATAGTTCGGTGACGCGGCGACGATACGGTCAGCGCTGGCAAGGAAGCGGTTCATCAGCGGTCGGTAAAGCTTGAGCAAGTGCTTCTGGCGAATGATGTCCGAGTGATAGGTGACCACACTCGGCTTTTTCAGTGCGCTGGCAAAATGCACCAGGTCCATGAAGGGCCACGGGAAGTGGTAGTTGATCACGTCGGCTTCAGCGGCCAGCTCTCGGAACTGCTTGAACACGCTCCAGGAGAACCCGGTCGAAGCAAACTGGATATCCAGCTTTGCCCGATGCACTTCATGCTGACCCAGTTGCACAACAGGCGGTGAAGGGTCCGTGCTGAGCGTCAGAACCTGCGCATCGATGCCGTGATGTGCGCCGCTTTCGCACAATTGGAAGATGACTTGTTCGATGCCACCCACCGAGTCGGGCAGGTACGTTTTGAAAAAATGAAGAACGCGCATTCAACCTCCCATGGCCTGGCGGTAGGCACCGGCCGTGGCCCGTGCACAACGTTCCCAGGAAAAAAGCTTTGCCTGACGCAATCCTGCTTCGCGGCATGCCTGCCAATGCTGTGAGTCGTCAATCAGACGATTCATCGCGTCGCGCAGGCCCTCGGCATCGTCCGCTTCAATATAGTTGCCAGCCGCGCCAGCCACCTCCGGCATCGCCGAAGAGCGGGTGATGACCACCGGGGTGCCGCTGGCCATGGCCTCCAGCACCGGCAGACCAAAACCTTCATACAGCGATGGAAATATCAGTGCGCGGGCGCCTGCCAGCAGTTGCGCCAGTTGCTCATCGGGCAAGTAGCCGAGCAGGCACACGTGGCCGCTCGCCAGGGCTTGGCGCAACGGCTCGTTGAACTGCTCGCGCTGCCAACCGGCCATGCCCGCAATCAACAAAGGAAAGCGCTGACGTACAGCGTCTGGAAGCAGGGCGTGGGCCTGCAGCGCCAGACTCAGGTTCTTGCGCGGCTCCAGGGTGCCAACGCACAGAAAGTATTCCCGCGCTTCGACGGCATGCGCCCTGAGTACGCTCTCGATCTCATGGGGTTCTCGTGGGCGGAAGCGTTCAGCGACGCCCAATGGCGCGACCACCAATCGCTGCGCAGGCAGGCCGAAATACTCTTGCGCCTCGTCGGCGATTGCCTGCGAGTCGGTCAGAATCAGGCTTGCCTGCTGTACGCCAGCTGTCAGGCGACGTTCGATTTCCCTGAGACGAGCGGGCGGCTGGGTTTGCGGAAAATGCAGGTGAGTCAGGTCATGCAAGGTGATCACGGTCGGGCCGTCGAAGGCCAGCGGCCACAGGCTCGGCTCGTGGTACAGGTCGATCCCTCGGCCACGGCCGTGATCAAAACGTTTTTGTTCGAGCCAGCGGCGTGCCTGATAGGCCCCTGGAATCTGCCGCAGCAATGGCGTCATGCGCGAATAGCCGGGCATGGCCGCTTCCGGCAGGGCCGAGCTCCAGCCCCAGCCGTGAAACAGGCTCACGTCGACGTCGGGTTCTTTGCGCAACGCATTGACGAGTCCAGCAACGTAGTGGCCGATGCCGGTGCGCGGTGCCTGCAGGATGCGGGCGTTAAGAGCAATTCGCATGCGGCCTCGCTTGCACGCGCGGCGGCTGCAGGACATTTTGCAGGGCGCGAGTCACCAACTGCTCGCTGGCTTCCCGCCAGCCGATCCAGCGCCAGTCAGCGACATCGCAAACGGCGGGAAACTGCCCGGTGTGCTGATAAGTCTCGATCAAATCGGCGAGGCTTTGTGGATCCTGCAGATCGAAGTAGGCCATGAAGTCGCCGCCAATTTCACGGAACACGGCGATGTCGCTGCCCATCGCCGGCAAGCCGCGCTGCATGGCTTCCACCAACGGCAGACCGAAGCCTTCAACAAACGAGGGGAACACCAGTGCGCTGGCCTGTGCATAAGCGTATTCGAGGCTGGTGTCGCTCAGGTCATTGAACATGAACAGGCGTCGGTTCAGTTCTGCGTGATTGCGCACTCGGGCGAGCAGGGCGTCGCACTTCCAGCCGACTCGCCCGGCGATACACAGCCGGGCCGTCGAACCGGCGGCCCAGGCGCATTCGAAGGCGTCGAGCAGGTACGCATGGTTCTTGCGCGGCTCGATGGTGCTGACCATCAGGAAAACCGCCTCGGGCGTTGCGAACAGATCCTTCAAGCGTGGTTCGACCGTTGCCGTGTCGTTATGCAGATCGAGCTCAGACCCCAAATGAAAGAAATCGAACCAGCGCTTATCCGCTTGCCCGGCACCGATTCTGCGCTGCAACTCGTCACGCACCTGATCGCGCACTGTGGCGGAAATTGCCATGTAGCCGTCGGCCGTGCGGGTGATCCAGTCGAACCATTCGTTGAAGACTTCGACCAGACGCGTGTCGTAGAACTGCGGATGAGTCAGTGGAATCAGGTCGTAGATCACCGCAATCACGCCGACGCCGTCGCGTTTGAGCTGTTCGACATGGGCAAAAAAATCCGAGTGCCAGGATGAGTCCAGGAGCACCATTTGATCGCCCGGCTGGTGTTGCAACGGGGAACAGCGTTTGAGCAACTGCCGGCGGTTGATCCGTCGAATCAGGCGAATCGGCAGGCCGAACGCTGCAAACTGGGTCAACCGATAGCCCACATAGAGCAATCGTCTCGCCAGTTTTGAAACGCATTGCGCATCGCGCCGCTGATGCCACTGCCAGAAGCGGTGGGCGAGGCGCTCCAGGCGCTCACCGAGCGTTTCCAACGTATTCCAGAACGGTGTATCGAACGGCGCCAGCCGCAGCACGCGATAAAGTTGGCCGCTGATGACCACCACCGGCATGCATTCGATGCCTTCAGCACTGGCGGGCAACTGCTTGATGACGTTGCGCACCACGCGTTGAATGCCCGAATTGACCGCCGGGTGTTTGAACACATGGGTGCATTCGACCAGCAGGCGGGTCATGGCGCGCGCTCGACAGTCCGGGCCTCGGTGTCGCGGGTGATGGTGGTTCTGGCGCCCAGCCATGCACAGCCGACGAAGTCTTCCTGGCGGCTGTTGACCACGTGGAACACCAGCCCGTAGTCACGCCATTCGAAGTTTCGATCCAGATGCGAATCCAGGCGCGACAGGCTCAGGGACACTGAATAGTTACCTTTGCCCAGGCCCATGACGAAGGCGAAGCGGTAGGTGAAACGCTCGCCGGCGTGCAGGTCCGTTAACGCCTTGTCCAACCGATGAGTGTTGATGCCGTACATCATCTGGCCGAGGCGATCCTTGAGGATAAAGCCCAGCACCAGCCGTTCGATGTCCTTGCGCACCTCGACCTGTACTTCGAGCACCACCGGTTGGCCGACTTCGACCGCGTCAATGCTGCGCTCGTTTTCATCAAGCAGACGTACGTTCAGAATCGCTGCTTCGCCGGTGCCGGACACTGTTTGCACCTCACCACCGGCGAGCCTTTCCTGGCGCACAACCTGGCCTTCACGTTCGGCCATGAGCGCGTTGTAATAATCGAGCACTGGTTCCGGTTTGCCGCGCATGGCCATGCGGCCATCCTTTAGCAGGATCGCCGAGTCGCAGATCGACTGAATTGCCGAGCGGTCGTGGGAAACGATCAGCAACGTGGTGCCGGCTTTGCGGAAGCTGCGGATGCGTTCGAAGCTCTTGTGCTGGAAGTACGCATCGCCCACCGACAAGGCTTCGTCGACGATGAGGATGTCCGGGCGCCGGGCCGTGGCGACGCTGAACGCCAGGCGCATCTGCATGCCACTGGAATAGGTGCGGACTGGGTGGTCGATGGCATCGCCGATTTCGGCGAAGTGCTCGATGTCGGGCATCAGCGCTTCGATCTCTTCGAGCTGCATGCCCAGCAATTGACCTGCCATGATCGCATTCTGGCGACCGGTGAAATCCGGGTGAAAGCCCATACCCAATTCCAGCAGGGCGGCGACGCGCCCCTGCAGTTCGATCTTGCCGCAGGTGGGTTGGGTGGTGCCGGTGATCATTTTCAGCAAGGTGCTTTTGCCCGCGCCGTTGGCGCCGACGATGCCCACCGCTTCTCCGGGGGCGATCTCGAATTCGACGTCTTGCAGCACCCAGTGCTGGTGATGACGGATCGGCGAAAAAGGAATCAGCCACTCGGCCAGTCGAGCCCAGCGATTGGGGTATTGTTTATAGGCCTTGCCCAGGCCGGTGACGCGAATATGTCCCATCAGAGTTCATCCACCATTTCACCGACGCGCTGGCGAAACAGGCGCAAGCCGATCAGACAAAACACCACGCCCGTGATGAAAATCGGCAACAGCGAAGTCCAGACCGGCCACTGACCGTAGAGAAACAGATTCTGATAGCTGCCGAAGAGGCTCGTCAGCGGGTTGAGTTGCAGCAGACGCTGTACCCATTCCGGCAGGATCGTGATCGGATAGACGATCGGCGTCAGCCAGAACCAGAACTGCAAACAAATGCCGAACAACTGACCGACATCGCGGAAGAACACATTCAGTACGCCGAGAACCATCCCCAGCCCGGCGCAGAACATCATTTGCAAAGCAATCAGCGGAATAAGCCCCAGCAGGGCCATCCCCGGCCAGCGTCCGGTCACCAGCAGAAAACCGAGAAACAACGTGATGATGATCGCGAAATTGATTCCTGCGTTGATTAGTACGATCACCGGCAGGCAGATCCTCGGGAAGCTGATTTTCTTCAGCAGGTTGGCGTTCTCGAGAAACATGTTCTGGCTGCGCAGGGTCATTTCCGAAAACAGTCCCCAGGCGAGCAGGCCGGCACACAGGTAGACGCTGTAGGCCATGCTGTCGTCCACACCCGGCAGGCGCGCGCGCATGATGTGCGAAAAGATCACTGTGTAAACGACGATCATCGACAGCGGGTTGAAGATCGGCCACAGCGCGCCGAACAGTGAATTGCGATAACGCGCTTGAAACTCTCGCTGCACGCTGCCGAGGATGAATCCACGGTAGCTGCGCAGCGAGCGATACAGGGAAAGCAGCATTCAAACCGTCCTGCCGTATTGATCTTCGAAGCGAACGATATCGTCCTCTCCCAGGTATTCGCCGCTTTGCACTTCGATGATCACCAGATCAATCACGCCTGGGTTTTCCAGGCGATGCTTGTGGCCGGCGGCAATGAACGTCGATTCATTTTTCGCCACCAGCGTGGTGCCGGAGCCGTTATTGGTGACCTTGGCCATGCCTTCGACCACGACCCAGTGTTCGTTGCGGTGATGATGCATTTGCAGCGACAGCTTGCCACCGGGCTTGACCACGATGCGTTTGATCTTGAAGCGTGGGCCTTCCTCGAGCACGGTGTAGGTGCCCCACGGTCGGCTGACCGTACGGTGCAAGCGATAGGCTTCGTGGGATTTGTCCTTGAGTTGCTTGGCCACGCGCCGTACGTCCTGCGCCCGGTCGGCATGGGCGACCAGCACCGCGTCGGCAGTGTCGATGACGATCAGGTTATCCACACCCACCATCGCCACCAGCCTGCCCTCGCTCTGCACGAAGTTATTGTGGCTGTCGATGAAGATGGCTTCGCCGCTGGCGCGGTTATTGTCGGCATCGGCAGGAATCAGCGCAGCGACCGCGCTCCACGATCCAATGTCACTCCAGTCGAATCCGGCGGGCACCACGACGACTTTTTCCGAGCGTTCCATCAGCGCGTAGTCGATGGAAATGTCGGTGATCTCGGCGAACAGTGCTGCCGACAGCTCCTGTTGCAGACAGCCCGCGGTTTCGATCGGCGCGCTGGCGGCCAGGCAAGCGCGGGTCTGCTCCAGCAGCTCGGGTGCGTGCAGTTGCAGCTCGGCGATCAGGGTTGCGGTGGTAAAACAGAACATCCCCGAGTTCCACAGGAAGTTACCGCTTTCCAGATAATGCGTGGCGGTTTGCAGGTCGGGTTTCTCGACGAAGCGCTGCACCTTGGCCGCGCCGATGGCGTCCAGCGGCGCACCGGTCTCGATGTAGCCGAAGCCGGTTTCCGGCGCGGTCGGGGCCACGCCGAACGTCACCAGATAACCGTCCTTCGCCAGGCTCACGGCATGCTCGACGGCACTTTTCAGTGCATCCTGATCGACAATCAGGTGATCCGCCGGCATCACCACCATGATTGCGTCGTCGCCATGCAGCGCCTGCAACGACAGCGCGGCCGCCGCGATCGCTGGCGCGGTGTTGCGTCCGGTCGGCTCCAGCAGAAAGTGCCCGCGATGACGCGACACTTGAGCCGCGCAGTAGTGATCCTTGCTTTGGAAGTAGTACTCGCGGTTAGTCACTGTGACGATGTCGCCCCAGCCATCAAGCAGCGCAGCGGCTCGCTGGTAGGTCTTGCCGAGCAACGACTGCCCGTCGGGCAGGGTCATGAACGGTTTTGGGTGGCCTTCGCGCGATACCGGCCACAAACGGGTACCGGCACCGCCGGACAAAATCACAGGAATCAGCATGGCCTACTCCTTGGCGACGCGTTTCATGTCCGCATCCATCATCATGCGGATCAAGGTATCCAGGTCGGTTTTCGGCTTCCAGCCCAGCACACGCTGGGCCTTGGCCGGGTTACCGAGCAGCACTTCGACTTCGGCCGGACGGAAAAACGCCGGGTCGATCTTCACGTAATCACGGTAGTTGAGGCCGACGTGATCGAAGGCGATGTGGCACATTTCGCGCACGGTGGTGGTGACCCCCGTGGCGACCACGAAGTCGTCCGGCTTGTCCTGTTGCAGCATCAGCCACATGGCTTCGACGTAATCGCCGGCAAAACCCCAATCGCGCTTGGCGTCGATGTTGCCCAGGGCGAGCTCCTGCTGTTTGCCCTGTTTGATGCGGGCGGCCGCATCGGTCACTTTGCGAGTGACGAATTCGATGCCGCGCAGCGGTGATTCATGATTGAACAGGATGCCGCTGCTGGCGTGCAGGTTGAAGCTTTCCCGGTAGTTGACGGTAATCCAGTGCCCGTACAACTTGGCCACCCCGTAAGGGCTGCGCGGATAGAACGGCGTGTTTTCATCCTGTTGCTCAGCCTGAATCAGACCAAACATTTCGCTGGTCGAAGCCTGATAAAAGCGCGTATGCGGGCTGAACTGGCGAATCGCTTCAAGCAGATGCGTGACGCCCAGACCATCGACGATGCCAGTGGTCACCGGTTGATCCCAGGACGCGGCGACAAAACTCTGTGCGGCAAGGTTATACACCTCGTCCGGTGCCGATTTGATCACCGCGCGCTGTACCGAGCAGGCGTCAGCCATGTCACCGTCGAGGTAGACAATATCGGCTTCGACACCCATCTCGCGCAGGCGCCAGCGCGAATCGCTGCTGCGCCGGGCGACGAGGCCGTGAACCTTGTAGCCCTTGTCCAGCAGCAGTTTGGCCAGATAGGCGCCGTCCTGGCCCGTGATTCCGGTAATCAGTGCACTTTTTGTCATTCTTGTCGTACTCGCGTCTCCCAGTCGGACAGGATCGCCCGCAGGGATTGTTGTGTGGTGGTGGCTGGCGCCCATCCTGTGGCGTTGGCCAGTTTTGCATGGCTGCCGCAAACGCGGCGCTGGTCGGCGCGGCGCATGCGCGCCGGGTCCTGAATCAGTTGCACATCGACTTCGGCCAGATCGGCCAATTGCTCGATCAGGCTGCGGATGCTTTGCTCGCGACCCGAGCAAATGTTGTAAACCTGCCCCGGTGTGCCGTTTTCCAGCAGCGCGAAGTACGCCGAAATCACATCGCCGACGTCGAGAAAATCCCGCGTCACGTCGATATCGCCGACTTGCAGTTGCGCCGCTTGCAGGCCTTGTTTGATTCGGCAGATCTGCCGGGCTGCGCTGGCGATCACGAAGCTGTCTTTCTGCGCCGTGCCGATGTGGTTGAAGGGGCGGGCGACCAGTATCGGCCAGGCTTCGCTCAAGCCCCATTGCAGGCTGAGAAATTCTGCCGAGAGTTTGCTCACCGCATAAGGGTTGCGCGGCAGCGGCGGTTGTTGCTCGGTGATCGGCAAACTCTGTTCGCCGACCTGACCGTAGACATCGCCGGAGCTGACGTACACAAAGGTGCCAGTGAAGCCACGCGCCTTGAGGGCCTGCAACAGATTGAGCGTGCCGAAAAGATTGATGTCGAGGGTGCGCGCCGGGTCACGAAAGGCTTCCGGCACGAACGTCTGGCCGGCCAGATGAATGACAGCATCCGGCAATTCTGGCCAAAGGTCAGCGAGACTGGCGGCGTCCGTGAGGTCGTAGCTCGAAGCAGCAGGGAGCAGCGTCCATGACGAACCCGGCGAAGCCAGGCGAGACCGAATGTGTTGTCCCACGAAACCGGTGAGGCCCGTGATGAACAGACGTTTTTTCAAAAAGCGACCCCTTGGTCCAGGACTTGCGCCTCTTTTCCCACACGCTATGTGGAAAAGCCTTTCAGACCGGAGGAAATATCCCGGAAAACGGTCGGCGAAGTCGTTGTTGTAGTTATTTGGTTGCCAATCTGTGCCAATTGCTCGGCAATTTCAACTGGGCAAATCGTGACCGGTGAGTTCTCGTCAGCTTAGCCGATTTATTCTTGCCGGGCGGTTCCCGGAGTCGCGATGGATGTGTTTAGAATGGCCTTCGTCGCGAGCTGACCGGTTGTTTTCAGGGAGCCGTGGCGCCGAGTGAAACTGACCACTAAAACAAGAACGAAGACGTGCCCGATGATGAAGGACGAGTGCTGGCTCTGCTGGCCCGATCCGACGCCCGGCCGTCATAGCATGAAGTAGCCGGGATGGCGCTTCATCGTGGGATGCCATGAATTTCATTCTTTATTCGGACGTCAACGACAGCTCCATCAGCGCCAGTCTCGGGCGTCCGGAATACAGCTACTATTTTGTACTCAAAGCCTATCACCCTGTGCTGGAAAGCCTGGGGCGCGTGCACGTGGCAGCGTCTGTCGCAGATGTCGACGTGCTCTACCGGCAACTGCTCGCCGCTGGCGAAGACAGTGTGTTTCTGTCATTCACCCCGCCGCAGAAGACCCCGGTTGACCTCCAATGCCCGACGATTTGCGTGGTGGCATGGGAGTTCGATTCAATCCCTGACGAGGAATGGGATAGCGACCCGCGTCAGGACTGGACACAGATGCTGGCGCGCCATGGTCGGGTCATTACCCTGTCCAGCCATACGGCGAACGCCATCCGCCGCGCCATGGGCGAAGCGTTTCCGGTGCTGGTCCTGCCAACCCCTTTGTGGGAAAGCTTCGCGGCGATTCGTCAGCAACAGCTGCCGACGCCGGTCAATCCGGGAACCACGCTGGCAATCAAGGGCTGCATTTTCGATAGCCGGACGCTGGGCCTGTCGGCCGATGCCCTGATTCCTGTTCCGTTGACGCCCGAAGAAGAGGCCGTGCTGGCGGCTGAACTCGAGGCCGCCCGACCACCAGCCCTGACCCTCAAGCGGCGTTTCGTCATCGCCAGGCACTACCTGCGCCTGTGGTTACTGGACGCGGGTCGTCAGCAAATCGAGCCGGTGCCACGGGTGAAGTTCCTGTCCAACTGGTATTGGGAAGGGGTTCGCGATCTGTTGCCCGACGCCGTTCATGATTGGCTCGAGCGACGACTGCGGGCCATTTGCGCTGCGCAACCGCTGCCAGTGGCCGAGCCAGTGCCGCTCAATCTGCCGGACACCTCATCGGTGGTCGAAACCCGGGTCGACGGGGTGATCTACGTCAGCGTGTTCAACCCCAGGGACGGCCGCAAGAACTGGCATCAACTGATCACCGCGTTCTGCTGGGCGTTTCGTGAAACGAGCGACGCGACGCTGGTGTTGAAACTCACTCAAAACGACCTGGCGCTTTACTACAGCGAACTGATGACCTTGCTCGCCCAGCTCACGCCGTTCGCCTGTCGTGTGGTGGTCATGCACGGCTACCTTGATGACGCGCAGTACGCGCGGCTCTATCAGGCGGCGAGTTTTTACGTCAACGCTTCGCGCTGTGAAGGTCTGTGCCTGCCCTTGATGGAATTCATGTGCAGCGGCAAACCGGCGATCGCTCCGGATCACACGGCGATGCAGGACTATATCGATGACTCGGTGGCCTTCGTGGTCAAGTCCAGCGAAGAGCCTGCCATCTGGCCGCAGGACAGCCGCCTGATCTATCGCACGCTGCGTCACCGGCCTGACTGGGGCTCGCTGAAAAGTGCCTACGAACGCAGTTACCGCATGGCCACGACGCAGCCGCTGGATTACCGCCGGATGTCGGAAGCGGCGATCGAGCGCATGCAGCACTATTGCGGTTTCAGCGAGGTGCAAATGCGCCTGTCGAACTTCTTCGAACCCTTGCCGAAGGTCACGGATGTCGCGTCCGCGACGGATAACGCCTCATGCTGATCATCATTCATTCGGAAACCAACCAACACACCATTGCGCAGAATCTGGGGCGCTCGGAATACAGCTATTATTTCGTGCTCAAGGAATATCGCCCGGTGCTTGAGCGTCTCGGTCGCGTCGTGGAGGTGAGCGATCCGCAAACCGAGGTCGATCCGCTTTATCTGGAGTGTCTGGGGCGCGGTGAGCCGTGTGTATTCCTGTCGTTCTCGCCGCCCCATCGCACGCCGGTGCACCTGGCGTGCCCGACATTGCCAGTGTTCGCCTGGGAATTCAGCACCATCCCCGACGAGGCCTTCGACGGCGAGCCGCGAAACGACTGGCGCAGCGTATTGCATGCCTGCGGTGCGGCGGTCACCCATTCCAGCTATACAGTAAATGCCGTGCGTGAGGCGATGGGCGCCGGTTACCCGATCGTGGCCGTACCCGCGCCGGTCTGGGACCGATTTGCAGCCCGTGGCGCGCAATTGCCCGAGCGGCCGTTGTCCGATGCCTACAGCCTGACGATCAAAGGTCTGGTGGCCGACAGTCGTACGCTCAACCTGAACGCGTTTGGCCCGGCTGACTTGCGCAGCGGCGACGGCATCGACTTCGCGTCGCCGGTCAGCGAGCAGACGCTCGTGCTTGACGGTGTTATCTATACCTCGGTGTTCAATCCCGGTGACGGGCGCAAGAACTGGGAAGACATGCTCAGCGCATTCTGTGTGTGCTTTCGTGATGTAGAAGACGCGACGCTGGTGCTCAAACTGACTCACCATGACGCCGAAGAAGCGCTCAGCGACATTCTTCATCACTTGTACAAGAACCAGTCGTACCGCTGCCGCATCGTTCTGGTCTACGGCTACCTCGCCGACCCGGACTACGAGCAACTGGTGCAGGCCACGCGTTACGTGGTCAACACTTCTTACGGTGAAGGTCAGTGCCTGCCGTTGATGGAATTCATGTCCTGCGGCAAGCCGGCGGTGGCACCGCGGACCACGGCGATGATCGATTACCTGAGCGCCGACAATGCCTTTCTGATCGAGTCCACCGACGAGCTGACAGCCTGGCCCCACGACCCGCGCAAAGCATTTCGAACCCTGCGTTATGTGACCAACTGGACCTCGTTGTGCGAGGCCTACCGGGCCAGCTACGACGTCGCGAAAAACCAGCCGCAACGCTATGCCCGGATGTCGGCGCAAGCGGTCAGCAGTCTGCAGGCATTCTGCAGTCAGGCCGTGGCCGAACAGCGCTTGCGAGCGTTTCTGACGCAACTGTTCGAGCGGCTAGCGGCTGCCCTGGAAGCCCCCGAAGCATGAACGACAAGCGGATCATGGACATCGAAATCCTGCGTGCGCTCGCGGTGCTCGGGGTGTTGTTCCATCATTTGCAGGGCAGCCTGTTCACCGACCCGGTACCGTCGCTGACCCGTATTCACGAGTGGGTGCAGACGTGGTGGGGCGTCGATCTGTTTTTTGCGATCTCCGGTTTTGTCATCGCCCGGAGCCTGATCCCGGCGCTGCAAGGCTGCACGACTCGCCCGGAGCGCTGGCAGAAAGTCCGCCATTTCTGGCTACGCCGGGCCTTTCGCCTGCTGCCCTCGGCCTGGCTGTGGCTGGCGCTGATCCTGCTCGCCTGCCTTTTTTTCAACCGTTCCGGGGCGTTCGGTACGCTGTCCGCCAACCTGCAGGCCACCTTGGCCGGGGTGCTGCAATATGCCAATTTCCGCTTTGCCGACAGCTTCTTCCAATACGAGTACGGCAGTAGTTTCGTCTACTGGAGCCTGGCGCTGGAGGAACAGTTTTATCTGCTGTTTCCGCTGTTGATTCTGCTGTTTCGCCGGCGTCTGGTCTGGGCATTGCTGGCGTTGGTCGCGGTGCAGGCTCTGACTCTGCGCACACCGCTGCTGATGGTGGTGCGCACCGACGCAATCGCCCTTGGCGTGTTGTTGGCAATGTGGAGTGCGCAGCCGGATTATCAACGCTGGCAGCCGACGTTCCTGCGTCGACCGTGGCTTGGAATTTCAGTGTTGATTGTTATTGGCGTGCTGTTGAGCTTCCTGGCCACCGACCGTTTTACCCTTACTCATTACCGAATCGGTTCGATCGCCGTGCTCAGCGCATTGCTGGTGTGGGTCGCCTCGTACAACCGTGACTACCTGATGCCCGCCGGTCCATTGCAACGGCTGCTGGCATGGATCGGCAGCCGTTCGTACGGTATTTATCTGATCCACATTCCGGCCTACTTGCTGGTGCGCGAACTGATTTTTCGTTTACAGGGCAGCGGCCTGCCGAGCCCGGCCGGGCATCCAATCCTTACGGTGATGATTGCCCTGGGCCTGATTGTGATCTTCAGCGAACTCAATTACCGCCTGATCGAAATGCCGATGCGCAATCGCGGTGCCGCGCTGGTCAGGCGCCTCAGTATTTCCCGAACTGCTGTTACCTCACCCGGAGCCACCTCATGCTGAGCTTTTTGAAG
Source organism: Pseudomonas khorasanensis (assembly GCF_014268505.2). Taxonomy (GTDB): domain Bacteria; phylum Pseudomonadota; class Gammaproteobacteria; order Pseudomonadales; family Pseudomonadaceae; genus Aquipseudomonas; species Aquipseudomonas khorasanensis. The sequence goes on along the minus strand of NZ_JABWQP020000003.1, from coordinate 325,297 downwards.
AAACTCTCGGCGGCGACGCCTGCGCAAGCGGCGGTGGAACCTGTCGTTGCGGCCGCCGACAAAGCCGATCCGTACCAGCTTGGCCTCTACGATGCGAAGCTCAGCGGCTGGTTCAACCAGGAAACTCACGAGCTGTTCAAAGGGTTCGTGGTGACCGCCGATGACACCGTACTTGACGTCGGTTGCGGCGATGGCGGCAACGTGCACTTCTGCGGTATGCGCGGGGCAAAGATCATTCTTGCGGACATCGACGCATCCAAGGTCGAAGCCACGCGCCAGCGTCTGCGTGACACCCCGGCGCGGGATATCGAGAGTCATGTCACCGACTGCAACCCGCTGCCGATTGCCGACGCCACGGCGACGCGCGTGGTCTGCACCGAAGTCATCGAGCACGTCGACGATCCGGCGCAGTTTCTCGCCGAGCTGGTGCGGGTCGGCAAGCCGGGTGCGTTATATCTGCTGAGCGTGCCGCATCCGAGCTCCGAAGACCTGCAAAAGGACATCGCCGCTCCCGAATACTTCCAGAAACCCAACCACATTCGCGTCATCAGCGAAGAACAATTCAAGTCGATGGTCAGCGAGGCCGGGCTGGAGGTCATCAGCCATAGCCAGTACGGCTTTTACTGGTCGATGTGGATGTTGCTGTTCTGGGAAGCCAAGGTCGACTTGAGCAACCCCGCTCATCCGATGCTCGAACACTGGGCCAATACCTGGCAAGCGGTGCTGGACTCACCGCGCGGCGCGCAGATCAAACAGGCGCTGGATGCGGTGGTGGCGAAGAGTCAGGTAATCATCGCGCGCAAACCTGCGGCATCCCTCTAGCAACTGCGGCACGCTGCGATCCTTTGATCTTGATTCTTATAGCAGGATCAAAAGATCGCAGCCTCGTTTTACTCGACAGCGCCTACAAGGTTTATGTGTAACCTTGCGGCCTTGTCGTGTCAGGGATCGGGAAGTTATGCGGTTTATTGTGGGTCTGTTCCTTGGCGTCTTGCTTGCGGGTTGCGAGCAACACGTCGCGCCTCCCCTCGACCAGCAACTCTACATCTGGCAGCGCCAATGGACGCCTGCGCACGAACCGGCGTTGCGCGACAGTCGCAATGACTTTTCGACGCTGCGCGTGCTGGCGTTGCAGGGTTTTGCGGGGGCGCGGTGGAGCAGGGCCCGGGTTGATCCGGCGCTGTTGAAAGCCGATGGTCGTCCGCTGATCGCGGTGATTCGTCTCGACGGACAGCTCAAATCCCTGGATCAGGAACAGGTCACGGCGCAGATCCTTCAAGTCGTTGCCGATTGGCAGGCGCAAGGCCTCACGTTGAGGGGCATCGAGATCGACCACGATGCCGGCAATGCGCGGCTGGCCGCGTACGCTGAATTCCTCAAACACCTGCGCTCGGCCTTGCCGCCGTCTTTGCCTTTGAGCATCACCGCACTGCCAGCCTGGCTCGGCAGCGCGCAATTGCCGGCATTGTTGCAAAGCGCTGACAGCAGCGTGCTCCAGGTGCACGCGGTCAGTGATCCACGGCTGGGCCTGTTTGATCCCGACCAGGCATTGAAGTGGGCGAAAGCCTGGTCACGCACCACCGAAAAACCGTTTTACCTGGCGCTGCCGGCCTATGGCGTGGCGTTGTTGGCGGATGACGGCGCGGGGCCGGTGGTCGAGAGCGAAGTGCAGCTTGAACGCGGTGGCCAGCGTCAGGAATTGCTCGCTGATCCGCTGCTGCTGAGTCAACTCGCTAAAGCCTTGCGCGATAACCCGCCGATGCATCTCGCCGGGTTGATCTGGTTCCGGCTGCCGCTGGCCAATGATCGCCGTGCGTGGAGCCTGACGACCCTGCGCGCGGTTGCCCGTGGCGACCAACTCGCCAGCGAACTCGGCGTAACGCTCAGCGAACACGACGGGCTCTATGAGATCGGCCTCGACAACCCCGGTAATCTCGACAAAGCGTGGCCCGCGCGGATCACGTTGCAAGCACGCGATTGCGCAGGTGCCGATGCGCTCGCAGGTTACTCGTTGCAACAAAGTCCGGATCTGCTTACCTTCACCCGCCTGCGCGAGGGTCGCTTGCCGGCGGGCGGTCAGCGCGCTGTCGGTTGGGCGCGTTGCGCAATCATTGATCAAGGAGGTTCGCATGTTGACCCGTAACTGGCCCCGCCATCTGCTGTGCCTGAGTCTCAGCCTGCCGCTGGGTTCGGCGCTGGCCTGCGGCCCGGACTTCCCGATGCGCCTGCTCGACAATCGCGCACAGAGCCTGGCCGATCTACCTGAGGGCAGTTTCAGCTTCGAAATCAGCCGCCTGGGTCAAACCATTGCCGGGTTGAAAAATGTAACCGCTGCGACGCATAACCCCAACGACTACGCCGAAGATAACGCCTCTGAATTAGCTCGCGAGCAGGCTGAACAGGTTGGCCTGAGCGCCGAACAGCAAGCCGTGGTCAAGCGCTTGCGCGGGCTCAGCGATGCACGTCAGGCCGACGAGCAGGGCGCCAGTCTGCCAGCGGAAGTCCGCTTGTACGTTGCCGGCGCGGTGGCATTTGCCACGGGCGACCACCAGCTCGCCGCAGAGTACTTCAACAAAGTGCTGGCGTTGCCGGCCGAGCAGCGTCCTTTGCGCAGTACCTGGGCGGCCTATTCCCTCGGTCGCATCGCGTTCATCGCCAGCAGCGAGGCGCAAAACAGCATCGAGGCGCTGGAGCAGGCGCGGGATGCCTTTCGCCACGCCCGCCAGTTGAGCATCGACGGTTTCAGCGATCCACTGGAACTGGGCGTCGCAAGCCTCGGCGAAGAGGCGCGGGTTTTGCGCACGGCAGGCGACTGGAGCGGCGCCATTGAACTGTACGAAGCGCAAAACCTGCACGGTTCGGCCATCGGTTACACCTCGCTCAAGCAGTTGATTAACGAGTTGGCCGAACTGCCGGAGGCGGAGTTGGCGAAACTGCTGCAACACCCAGCGGTGCAGCAACTGGTCACGGCGTCCCTGATCAGCCGGCAAGGCTGGTCATTTGGCGAGCAGCCGCCGAACGAGAAGAAACTGGTAACGCTGTTGCAAAACAGCACCCGTGGCAGCCTCGAAAACGCTGATCGGCTGGCGGCGATGAGTTATCAGCAGGGTGATTACGTGTCTGCCAGAGCTTTCCTGGAAAACGCCGGGGAAGGCGGACTGGCATGGTGGCTGCGGGCGAAACTGGCGGTGCGTGACGGGGACAGCAATGCCGCCGCTGCGGCCTATGCGAAAGCCGCGCAAGCGTTCCCGCAAAGCGAAGATTGGGGCTATCGGCGCACCCCGGACTGGGCGTTCGAAACGGTACAACCCAAATGCCGGGTTGAGGGTGAAAGCGCAATCCTTGCGCTGCAACGCGGCGACTATCTGCAAGCCTTCGTGCAGCTGTATCGCAGCAACAGCCTTTACTGGTTCGATGCTGCGACCGTTGCCGAGCGAGTGCTGACGGTCGAAGAACTCAAGCAGTACGTCGACGAAAACGTGCCAGCGCCGCCCCCATTGACGCAGCAGGAGCGTGATAACTACGTGCCGCTATCGGTTGCCGGCCAGTTGCGCAACCTGTTGGGTCGGCGTTTGCTGCGCGAGGGGCGTTATGAGGAAGCGGTCGGATACTTCGCCAGTGATGACCTCAGACACAAGGCCCGCCTCTATGGCGAGCAACGGCTCAAAGCCGAGTCTGCGTGGTGGCCAAGCAAACGCGCCAGTGCGTTGTACAACGCCGCGTGGACAGCCCGTGAATGGGGCATGGACATCCTCGGCTACGAGATGGCGCCTGACTACGCCACGTTTGGCGGCAACTACACGCTGCAAACGTCAGCGCTGAACGTTGGCCCCTTGATTTCCGAGGCTGAAGTGCAGCGCCAGCAGGCCAGTGCGGCGCAACCGGATCAGCGTTACCACTATCGCTTCGTCGCCACCGCCCTGGCCAGTCGCGCCGCCGATAACCTGCCGCATACCAGTCAGGCGTTTGCGGCTGTGTTGTGCAACGCCGTCGGCTGGAACAGCAGCCTTGAAGAGCAGAGCGCGCTGTATCAGCGCTACGTCAAGGAAGGCCCCTACGTGCCGTGGGCGGTGGACTTCGGCAATCAATGCCCGTACCCGGATTTCGAAAACGCCGACAAGCGTTACGTAACCCAGGTCACTGATGACGTGCGCGCCACCCTGCGGCCGTACAAGTGGCCGGTGCAGATCGGCGCGATCGTACTGGCCAGCGCTGCCGCGTTACTGTTGATTACTCGACGCCAGCGCAAGGTACGCAAAGGCTAAGCCTGTTGAACAAAGGTCAGACGTACGGCGAAGCCGATCAACAGGCCGCCGAACAGCCATTGCTGAACGCGTTGAGCCGTTGGACTGTGTTGCAGCCAACGGCCCAGCGCCGCGCCGGTCAGGGCCAAGACACTGTCAAACAGCAGACCAACGCCGACCAGCACCAGGCCAAGCATGGCGAACTGGCTCAACACTGGCGCGCCGTGGTCCACGATGAACTGCGGTAACAGTACGGAACAGAACAGCAAGGCCTTGGGATTGAGGAGGTTGGTCAGCAGGCCGCGACGGATTGCTTCCCGCCACCGACCCTCCGGACGGGCATTGTTTTGCCCGTCCAGGCTCGGCACCAGTGAGCTGCGCAAGCATTGAATGCCGATCCATAACAGGTAGGCCGCCCCCGCCATGCGTACCACGTCGAAGGTCCACGGCGCGGCTTTGAACAGCGCCGCCAGGCCCAATGCCGCCAACGCGACATGGCAGGCCCGGGCAATGGCCAGGCCCAACGCCGTCGCCAGTGCTGCGCGGCGACCCTGCCGGGCGCCGGTTTGCAGCAGCAGAATCATGTCCGGCCCCGGCAGCAGTAAAACCACGGCCAGCGCCAGAACAAACAGCCAGAGACTCGCCACGTCACACTCCTTTCGTTGTCGATTTGATCGCGCCAGTCTAGAGCGGGAGGGCGGGGCAGGTGCTTGCGTAGTCAGCTTCAAAACGGTGAGGGTTTGGCATAACCTGCTGGTTTTCAGCACCCTTCCTATCGGAATCTGCCAAACATGAAACTCGACGCCTATGACCGCAAGATTCTCGCCGCACTGCAACGCAACGGGCGCCTGAGCAACGTCGAGTTGGCAGACGAAATCGGCCTGTCGGCTTCGCCGTGTTTGCGTCGGGTGCGCATGCTGGAAGAGGCGGGCGTGATTCGCGGCTACCAGGCCAATCTGGATCGCGACGAAGTCGGGCTGGGGCTGACGGTGTTTGTGGGGGTTAAGGTCGAGCGGCACAACGATGAGCGGGCCGAGGCTTTTTATGCGGCTGTCATTGCTCTGCCCGAGGTGATCTCGGCGTTTCTGGTGTCCGGGGAATCGGATTTTCTGCTGCAGGTGGTCGTGCCTGATCTGCGCGCTTACGACCGGTTCGTCAGTGGTTACCTGCTTAAGCTTCCAGGGGTCAGCGACATTCGCAGCAACTTTGCGATCCACACGGTGAAGGCGGCGGGGGCATTGCCGCTTGGCCATCTTCCGGCTTGATAACGAGTAGAACCCGTTCGCGAGCAGGCTCGCTCCCACATAGGCGGCGCATTTCGATTAGGTTCAGCCAAGCGACAGCTATAGCGTCTTTGAATACCTGTAGTTGTGTACGAATATTTCACGTATTGCGTTATATCGTAACGACTTGAACGCTGAGCCAATGTAATCGGGGTGATATGCAAGTCGATCTTGAGGTGGACGCCACGCAAGTGGCGGGGCTGCCGCGCTTTCAACAGGCCGCCGCACAGGGCCGCAGGTTGCGCAGACTGGCTTACGGCCTCGGTGGATTGGCCGGGCTGGGCTGGGTGTTGGCCTTCTTTATTGGGCTGTTTGCGCCGCAATCGCTGTGGTTGCCGTTGCTGATTAACCAAAGTGCAGCGTTGCTGGTGCTGGTCGCCGGGTTGCAATCGGCATGGTGGGTAACGCAGTGGCGCGCTCGGGTGATGAACCCAACGGTGCCGGAAGCGGCGGTCGAGGAGGAGGGCGGCGCACCGGTCGGCTGGTACGAGCGTTTTCTGGATCGCTTGAGTCAGCGCAGCCGACATATTGTTGGGCAAATTGGCCCGGCGACATTGTGGCTCGGCGGATGGGCGCTGCTGGTGGTATTCAGCATCGACTGGGCCTGGGACCTGACTTTACCGGCTGCGGCGTCGGGGTTACCCGCGAGCGTCGGCGCAGCTTTGGCGCTGTTGCTGGCGTTTGGTTTGCTGGTGGTGGAGCGGCAGTTGGCTCAGGAGCCGGCAGCGCAATGGCCCGAAGCGGCTGCGCTCGCGCAACTGACGCGGGTGGTGATCGCCACTCTGGTGGTCGGTGCGCTTTGCCTGTTGTTTGCCAGTGAGAACGCTGTCTGGCCGGTTCGTGTTGCGGTGCTCAGTGCCATCCTGCCGCTATTGGTAGCCGTCGAATTGCTGTTGCGTGCGGTCCTGTCCGTCTTCAGCCCGCGTCGCGAGCAACTCGAACCAACCTTGCTGGCGCGCAGTTTTATTGCCGACATGCTGCGCTGGCCGCCCAGGCCGTGGCTTGCGTTGCAGCATGAGTTGCACAACCGCTTTGGCATCGATCTGCGCCAGATCTGGGCCTTCAGTTTCATGCGCCGGGCGTTGCTGCCGGTGCTGGCGGTGGTCACGGCGTTCGGTTGGCTGCTGACTGGCGTGCATGAAATCCCCCTGCAAGGTCGTGGTGTCTACGAGCGTTTTGGCGAACCCGTGCAAGTCTTCGGTCCTGGTTTGCACCTCGGGTTGCCCTGGCCGTTGGGGCGTGTGCTGAACGTTGAAAACGGCGTAGTGCATGAGCTGGCTACCAGCGTTGGCGACAAGTCGGTCGCGGTGCCGACTGATTCCGCTGAAGGCCCCGCGCCGATGACGGCCAACCGTTTGTGGGACGCCAGCCACGTTAACGACAAGTCTCAGGTCATCGCCAGCAGCCGTGGCGCGCAGCAGGGCCTGCAAATCGTCAACATGGACGTGCGCTTCGTTTATCGCATCGGTCTGAGCGACCAGGCGGCACTCGCCGCGACCTACAACAGCGCCGACGTGCCGACACTGATTCGCAGTACCGCCAGCCGCATTCTGGTTCACGATTTCGCCTCGCGCACACTCGACGGTTTGCTCGGTGATGACAGGGCAGGACTGGCTGATGAAATCGGTCGCGCCGTGCAAAGCGATTTAGACACGCTCGACAGCGGCGTGGAAATTCTCGCCACGGTCGTCGAAGCCATCCATCCCCCGGCCGGTGCCGCCAATGCGTACCACAGTGTGCAAGCGGCACAGATTGGTGCGCAGGCGTTGATCGCTCGCGAGCGCGGTGCGGCAGCTGAAGCCAGCAACCAGGCGCAGTTGCAAGCGAGCACCGCGCATGATCAGGCGACTGCCAACGCACGGGAAATCAATGCTGCTGCGCAAGCGGCGGATTTGAAGTTCAGCGCCGAGCAGAAAGCCTTTGCCAATGCCGGCCAGGCTTTTGTTCTCGAGCAGTATTTCAGTCAGCTCAGCCAAGGCTTGAGCAAAGCCCGATTGCTGGTACTCGATCATCGATTGGGCGGCAGCGCTAATGCGCCGACCATTGATTTGCGCACCTTCACGCTGCCGGCTGACCCGACGCCGGCGCGCACCACCGCTCGACCAGGAGCCACCCATTGAGTCAGTCGCCTGTTCACGATGCCCACGACCACAGCGGCCACGATCATGGCCATGGCGGGCATCACCATCATCATGGCCATCACCACCACGGTGATCCACAAGAAGCGGGGCCGTTTCCGTGGCGACGCATGGGCTGGGGCGCGTTGCTGGTGGCGTTTGCCATCGCTGCGGCGAGTCTGGTGCAGGTGCGCTCCGGTGAAGCGACGGTGATCACCCGATTCGGTAACCCGTCGCGGGTCTTGCTTGATCCTGGTTTGAGCTGGCGCTGGCCCGCGCCTTTTGAAGCGGCTGTGCCGGTCGATCTGCGGCTGCGCACGACGTCCAGCGGCTTGCAGGACGTCGGCACCCGCGATGGCTTGCGCATTATTGTTCAGGCTTACGTGGCGTGGCAGGTTCAGGGCGACCCTGACAATGTGCAGCGCTTCATGCGTGCGGTGCAGAATCAGCCGGACGAAGCGGCGCGGCAGATTCGCACCTTTGTCGGTTCGGCACTGGAAACCACGGCCAGCAGTTTCGACTTGGCCAATCTGGTCAATACGGACGCGAGCCAGGTGCACATTGCCGAATTCGAAGCGCAGCTACGTCAGCAGATCGAGCAGCCATTGCTCGCCACGTACGGCGTACGCGTGGTGCAGGTCGGAATTGAGCGACTCACCTTGCCCTCCGTAACGCTCGCCGCGACGGTCGACCGCATGCGCGCCGAGCGTGAAACCATTGCGACCGAGCGCACAGCCATCGGCAAACGCGAAGCGGCGCAAATCCGCTCCGCGGCTGAGCGCGATGCGCGAATCGTGCAGGCCGATGCAACCGTGAAAGCGGCCGACATCGAAGCGCAATCACGCGTCGAGGCCGCACAGATTTATGGGCGTGCTTACGCCAGTTCACCCCAGCTGTACAACCTGCTGCGCTCGCTCGACACCCTTGGCACGATTGTCACACCGGACACCAAGTTGATTCTGCGCACCGACGCCGCACCGTTCCGGGTGCTGGTGGATGGCCCGCCATCATTCGACAAGACATCCGAGTCGCAACCATGAGCGAAGAAGTTCCACGTGGAACATATGCGTTGAACAGTCCCTGGATTCAAGCGGGACGTCTGGCTTTCATTGCCCTGTATGCGGTAACTGTCCTAGCCGCGTTGGCGTGGGCATTTTCCAATGTGCGGAAAATTGATCCGCAAGATCGTGCGGTGGTTTTGCACTTTGGGGCATTGGATCGCATTCAGAATGCCGGCCTGCTGTTGGCATGGCCGCAGCCGTTTGAACAGGTTGTGTTGCTGCCGGCCGCAGACCGGGTGATTGAGCGCCGCGTGGAAAACCTGTTGCGTAGCGATGAGGCGCTCAAGGCGGATCGCGTCGCTTCCTTTGCCACACCGCTGAGCGACGCTCTGGCCGGATCGGGTTATTTATTGACCGGTGATGCCGGTGTGGTGCAACTCGATGTACGGGTGTTTTACAAAGTGACTGATCCCCATGCGTTCGTGCTGCAGGGTGAACATGTGCTGCCTGCGCTGGACCGGCTGGTGACGCGCAGTGCCGTGGCGCTGACCGCAGCGCGAGATCTGGACACCATTCTCGTCGCTCGCCCGGAACTGATTGGCGCTGACAATCAGGCTGCCGAGCGTCGCGAGCGATTGCGTGGTGATCTGGTGCAAGGCATTAACGCACGACTCGCGCAATTGAAGGCCAGCGGTCAAGGCATTGGCATTGAAGTCGCGCGGGTCGATGTGCAATCGAGTCTGCCGGAGCCCGCAGTCAGCGCATTCAACGCGGTTTTGACCGCGAGTCAGCAGGCCGACAAAGCCGTGGCCAACGCGCGCACTGATGCGGAAAAACTCACCCAGACCGCTAACGAGCAGGCTGATCGTACCTTGCAAGTGGCTCACGCTCAGGCCGGCGAGCGCCTTGCAAAAGCATCTGCCGACACCGCAACCGTTTCCGGTCTGGCCAAGTCTAGCGACCCGCAAACGCTTTTGCGCCTGTATCGCGAGCGTCTGCCGAAGATTCTGGGTCAGGCCGGTTCTGTCACTACCGTGAACCCAAAAGACGATTCACGACTGATCATTCAGGGAGCCAGTCAATGACTGCGACCACTGCTGCGCCGAGCCTGTTGTCCTCGGCTGAACAACGTCGTGCCGCGCGCCAATTGACCCTGGCGATGCTTGCGCTCGGGCTTTTAGGGCTGGGTTTGCTCTGGCGCTGGATGCTGCCGCAGCAACTGGGTGTGAGTCAGTTGCTCCTCGGTTTCGCCTCGTTGCTGGTGGCGGTTCCGGTGATGCGGTCAGCGTGGTTTAGCTTGCGCTATCCGAGTCTGCACGGCATTACCGATCAATTGATTGCGCTGGCGATGCTCGGGGCGTGGGCGACTGGCGATCTCCTTACCGCCGCGCTGCTGCCGATCATCATGATCTTTGGGCATGTGCTCGAAGAGCGCAGCGTCATCGGTTCCCAGGAAGCGATTTACGCCCTGGGTCAGTTGACCCGCAGCCACGCGCGAAAGCTTCAAGCGGACGGTTCGCTCGTCGAGGTGGATAACGGCAAACTGACGGCCGGCGACATCGTCGAGGTGCGTGCCGGTGATCGGGTGCCGGCGGACGGTCGGGTGCTGTCCGGCCAAGCGAGTCTGGACACCGCTTCGATTACCGGCGAATCGGTGCCGGTGGAAGCGGGCGTCGGCATGGCAGTGTTCGGCGGTGCGATCAATCTGGATGGCCTGCTGCGCATCGAAGTGACTCGCACCGGCGATGAGTCCACGTTAGGCAAAGTCATCGCCCTGATGCAAAACGCCGAACGCTCCAAACCGCCGATCACCCGATTGCTCGAGCGTTATGCCGGCAGTTACATGGTGTTGGTGTTGCTGCTGGCGGCGGTGACCTGGTTCGTGACCAACGATGCGCAAGCGATGCTCGCGGTGTTGGTGGCGGCGTGCCCATGTGCCTTGGTGTTGTCGGCACCAGCGACGGCAATTGCCGGTGTGGCCGTGGCGGCACGTCACGGAATTCTGATTCGCAGTTCGGCTTTCCTCGAAGAATTGGCCGATCTCACGTCTCTGGTGGTCGACAAGACCGGCACGCTGACTTACGGCACCTTGCGTTTGCAGACGATCGACAGCTTGAACGCGGACGCTGGTGACGTGAAAGCGCTGGCCGCCAGCCTTGGCGCTGCGAGCAGTCATCCGGTCAGTCGCGCACTGTCTGCGCTGATCGATCAGCAAAGGTATTGGCCGTTAGAGGATATTCACGAGCGCCAGGGCCTGGGTGTCGTTGCGATGACGGAGCGGGGCGAGGCAGCGCTGGGTCGCCCGGAGTTGTTCGCGCAACTGGGCATCACCACGACCGCCGTGCCTGACCACGACGGGCCGATCGCCGGCCTGGCGTTGAACGGTGAATTCCTTGCCTGGCTGTTGCTGGCTGATAGCGTCAAACCCGAGGCGCGATTTGCCCTCAATGAATTGCGTGAGTTGGGATTGGGGCGACAGTTGCTGCTCACGGGGGATCGCCACAGTGTTGCCCGAACCTTGGCGCAAGAAGTCGGATTGCATGAAGTCCAGGCCCAAGCGCTACCGGAGGACAAGCTCAATCGAGTGCTCAAGGAAATCGATCACGGTTTTCGCCCAATGGTGGTGGGTGATGGCATCAACGATTCCCTCGCCCTCAAGGCTGGCGTGGTCGGCGTGGCAATGGGCGCCGGCGGTGCGGATATTGCCCTGGCGTCGGCAGACATCGTACTGATTGGCAGTGACTTGCGTCGTCTCGGCACCTGTGTACGCTTGAGTCGTCAGTGCCGACGCACCTTGCAGGTCAATGTCATCATCGGCCTGGGCTGGACGCTGGCAATCGTGCTGTTTGCTGCCTTCGGTTGGCTCGGCGCAGCCGGGGCGATGATTGCGGCGTTGCTGCACAACCTGAGCACTTTGCTGGTGCTGGGTAACGCCGGTCGGTTGCTACGTTTTCAGGAGCCGCTGCTCAAGCTCGATGCGCACGGAAAATGAAAGAAAATTCATCGAACTGGGGGACGCGCCGACAGTCCTTTATCGTAAGGCGCGTCATTTCAGGTGGTTAGCCGAGGCGCCGCAATTGATAGACAAGGCTAATCAAATCGATAGCCTGCTATTTTTTCAGGTTGGTCTACCCTCAGAACAGGCGTCTGAAACAAGGGGGGATTTTCCATGCTCGCGCAACTTCCACCGGCCCTACAGAATCTGCAGCTCCCGCTTCGCTTGCGGCTCTGGGATGGCCATGAGTTCAATCTGGGCCCGGCGCCCAGCGTTACCATCGTCGTCAAGGACCCGCAGATGGTTACCCAGTTCACCCACCCGAGCCTGGATGCACTGGGTGCGGCGTTCGTTGAAGGCAAGCTGGAACTGGAGGGCTCAATCAGCGAGGTCATCCGGGTCTGCGACGAATTGAGCAGCGCGCTGCTCGACGAAGACGACGGCAGTCAGCCAGTCCGTGCGCATCACGACAAGGACACCGACGCCAAGGCCATTTCCTACCACTACGACCTGTCGAATGCGTTTTATCAGCTCTGGCTGGACAGCGACATGGCGTATTCCTGCGCGTACTTCGAAACCGGTAGCGAAACCCTCGAACAGGCGCAGCAAGCCAAATTCCGTCATCTGTGCCGCAAGTTGCGTTTGCAGCCGGGTGAGTACCTGCTGGATGTCGGTTGCGGTTGGGGCGGTCTTGCGCGTTACGCGGCGCGGGAGTTCGGCGCAAAAGTGTTTGGTATCACCTTGAGCAAGGAACAACTGGCGCTGGCGCGCGAGCGGGTTAAAGCCGAAGGTCTGGAAGACCAGATCGAACTGCAGCTGCTCGACTATCGCGACCTGCCGCAGGACGGCCGTTTCGACAAGGTCGTCAGCGTCGGCATGTTCGAGCACGTCGGTCACGCCAATCTCGCCGAATACTGCAAAACGCTCTTCGGCGCGGTGAAGGAGGGCGGGCTAGTGATGAATCACGGGATTACCGCCAAGCACACTGACGGTCGTCCGGTGGGACGCGGTGCCGGAGACTTCATTGAGAAATACGTATTCCCTAACGGCGAGTTGCCCCACGTGGCGATGATTTCCGCCGAGATCAGTGAGGCGGGGCTGGAGATTGTCGATGTTGAAAGCCTGCGCTTGCATTACGCACGCACACTCGATCACTGGAGCGAACGGCTGGAGGACAACCTCGAAGCCGCAGCGAAACTGGTGCCAGAGCAAGCGTTGCGCATCTGGCGCTTGTACCTGGCCGGTTGCGCTTATGCATTCGCACGGGGCTGGATCAACCTCCATCAGATCCTCGCCGTGAAAGCGCACCCGGATGGCAGCCACGAACTGCCCTGGACGCGGGACGATATCTACCATCCTTGAAGCTCACACCTTGGGCGCGAGGTTCAGAGGATCGGTGAAATCAGCCGGGCGATCCGCATGCCGACCTGTTGCAGGCGGTGGATCTCCCGGCTTTCTCCTTTGGCGACTTCGTCCGACAGGGCAAAGTCTTCATTGAGCATGTGTTCCACGGCGGCGGCGAAGTCGCTGTCAACGGTCAGCAGCATCACTTCGAAGTTCAAGCGGAACGAGCGGTTATCCAGATTGGCGCTGCCGATCGCGCTGATCTCGCTGTCGATCAACACCACTTTCTGGTGCAGGAAACCGGGTCGATAACGGAACACCCGTACGCCGGCGCGCACTGCTTCAAATGCATACAGACTGGATGCGGCATAGACGATGCGGTGGTCCGGGCGGGACGGCAGCAACAGGCGCACATCGACGCCGCGCAGCACCGCCAGCCTGAGGGCCGCGAACACGGCTTCGTCCGGCACGAAGTAAGGGCTGGTGATCCACACCCGTTGCGTGGCTGCGTGGATCGCTTCGACAAAGAACAGCGAGCAGGTTTCATAGGCGTCGGCCGGGCCACTGGCGAGCAGTTGGCAGAGCACGCCGTCCGCCGGGTATTCATCCGGCAAAATCAGAGGCGGCAGGGTGCGCGCGGCCCAGAACCAGTCTTCGGCAAATGATTCCTGCATGCACGCCACCACGGGGCCGCGCACTTTCACGTGGGTGTCGCGCCAGGGTGCCAGAGGCGGTTTCTCGCCCATGTATTCGTCGCCCACATTATGTCCACCGACGAACCCGACGACGCCATCGACCACAACGATTTTGCGATGGTTACGGAAATTGACCTGAAAGCGATTGAGCCAGCCGCTGCGCGTGGCGAAAGCCTTGACCTCGACGCCGCCGTCGCGCAGCGCCTGCACATAGGCGTGGGGCAGGGCATGGCTGCCGATGCGGTCGTAGAGCAAATAGATCGGCACGCCTTCGGCGGCTTTCTTCAGCAACAAATCACGCAAGCGCTGGCCGAGCCGGTCGTCATGAATGATGAAGAACTGGATCAGCACCGCTTCCCTGGCTTGCTCGATCGCCTGGAAGATCGCATTGAAGGTCGCGGAGCCGTTCACCAGCAGTTCGACTTCGTTATTGGCGAGGCAAGGCATCCGGCCCAGCTTCGGCATGGCGCGCAGGGAGGCGTAGGCGCTCGATGCTCGTGCTGTCAGCGCTTCTTCCACCCAGGGGCGCCAGTTCAGTTCAGAGATCGCCAGGCGCATTTGTTCGTTGGCCTGGCGCCGTGCCTTGATGTAACCGTCGAAGGTGCTACGGCCGAAGACCAGGTACGGAATAAGCGTGAGGTAGGGGATGAAGATCAGCGACAATGCCCAGGCGATCGAGCCTTGCGCTGTGCGCACGGTGAGTACCGCGTGGATCGCAGCGATCGAGCCCAGGGCGTGTATCAGGGCGATCAGGTAACCGAAGATATGCGGTCCAAAATAATCCATGGGGCAGCCTTGCTCCGCGAAAATCAATGCTTAACAGACCATGTTCTGCCGCGAATGTCGCTATTTAATTGGGGCATGAACCGAAGCATCCGGCCGGCGTCTAACGGCCACAACTGATTAGGAGTTTGTCGATGAACGTTCGTCTGCTGGGTATGGCGCTGGGCCTGGGTTTGGCATTGCCGGTGATTGCGCAGGCGCAAATGCTCCAGCCGGGCCTATGGGAAATGTCTTCGAGCAATCTGAAAGTCGATGACCAGGCGATGGATGTGCAATCGATCCTTGGCAAGATTCAAGGCCAGATCACACCGCAGCAACGCGCGGCGCTTGAGAAGAATGGCATCAACATCGGCGGTAAAGGCATCCGCGCCTGTCTGACGCCTCAGCAAGTGGCGACCAACGATATCCCGCTGGCCGATCCGCAGTCGGGCTGCAAACAGCAGATCACCGAGCGAACCGGCAACCAATGGAAATTCCGTTTCAGCTGCCCGAAAGCCCAAGGCACTGGCGTGGCGACATTCCTCAGTGACCGGGAATTCACCACCGTCGCCAATGGCACATTCAACGCGATTGGCATCAACCAGAAGGGCAGTCTGGAAACCCGCGCGGTGTGGCTGGGTCAGGATTGCGGCGCGGTAAAACCCCGCGCTTAAAACCTCATGCCGCTCCCATCGTTGGAACGCGGCTCAACGGTGGGAGCGAGCCTGCTCGCGAAGACGCCAGCAAGGGCGCCGCATAGCTAAACCCTCTACCGCTCAAAACTCGTTCTGCAGTGCTTTGTAACCTCGCACCAAATCAACATTCGTCCGCGCCACATCCTCGGAAAACTCCGAAGCGCTGACACTCACCGGCGCAAACAGCGAGAGATCGGTATTGGGCCCGATGCGGGTTGTCGAGGGCACATAAAACGCATCCGGCAAATCGCGGCCATCGACGACCGAGTTGTGCCGCACCACGCAGCCATCGCCAACCACGCAGTTGAACAGCACGCTGTTGAAGCCGATGAATACGCGGTCGCCAACCACGCATGGGCCGTGCACGATCGAGCGGTGGGCGATGGAACTGAACTCGCCGATGGTCACCGCTGCGCCGGACTTCGAATGAATCACTACGCCGTCCTGAATATTCGAGTTGGCGCCGATGGTGATCGGCTCCATCTCGCCCGAGGCATCCACTTCATCGGCGCGGATCACCGCATAAGGCCCTACGAAAACGTTTTCACCAATGATCACTTTGCCGCAGATGATCGCTGTCTTATCGACGTAAGCCGACTCGGCAATGCGCGGAAGATCGCCGGACGGGTTCTTGCGGATCATGGCTGGCGCAACGCGTTGAAGAGGGTATTGAGGTTGTATTCGAACAGCCCGATGAAGGTGCTGGCCGGACCGCTCGCGGCGAGCGCGTCCGAGTACAGCGTGCCGCCGATCTGCGCGCCACTCTCATCAGCGATCTGCTTGAGCAGGCGCGCGTCCTTGATGTTTTCCATGAATACCGCTTTGACCCTGGCTTGGCGAATCTGCGTAATCAGCGCGGCAACTTCGGCGGCGGAAGGTTCGCGTTCGGTGGACAGACCCTGTGGCGCCATGAAGTCGATGCCATAGGCCTGGCCGAGATAACCAAACGCATCGTGGCTGGTGACGATCTTGCGGTTGCCCGGTGGCAGCGCACCGAGTTTGCTTTTGGCTTCGGCGAGCAGCGCATGGATCTGCTTGAGGTAGGTTTGGCTGTTGCGCTCATAGTCGCCCTTGTTTGCCGGGTCAGCCGTCACCAGCGCCTTGGTGATGTTGGCTACGTACAGCTCGGCGTTGGCCAGGTTGTGCCAGGCATGCGGGTCGGGCACGGTTTCGCCGTCCTCATCCAGCGAGCGCGGGATAACACCGCGACTGGCGCTGATGACCGGGGCCTTGCTGTCGGTGCTGGCCACCAGGCGATCCAGCCACGGCTCGAAACCGAGGCCATTTTTGATAATCAACTTGGCCTTGAGCAGGGCCTTGGCATCGTCCGGCGTCGGTTCGTAGGTGTGGGCATCGGCATCCGGCCCGACCATGCTGGTGATCTGGACATGCTCGCCACCGACCTGATGGACCATGTCGGCGAGAATACTGAAACTGGTGACCACCGGCAGTTTTTCGGCTGCCGATAAAGACATCGACAACATCAGGCTGAACAGCACAAGTAAAGCGCGCATCGGGAAACACCTCATTGAGACGTGAGCAAAGTCGGGCGGCGCAGCAGACCGTGAACCGGTCCGAACACGACGGAGAGCAGATAGCCGGCGCCGGCGACCAGGACAATGGCCGGACCGCTGGGTAGCGAGTAGTAAAACGACAGCAGCAAACCGAGCCACACCGACAGGCATCCCATGCCAGCCGCAACGGCAATCAGGGCGGGTAAACGGCGACTCCAGAATCTTGAGGCGGCGGCGGGGAGCATCATCAGGCCAACCACCATCAGCGCGCCGATGGCCTGGAAGCCGATCACCAGATTGAGTACGACCAGGGTCAGAAATACACCATGGGCGAGCGGACCGAGACGGCTGACAGTTCTCAAGAACAACGGGTCGAGGGTGTCCAGCAACAGGGGTTTGTAAATCAGTGCCATGGCAATCAAGCTGAACGCAGAGACCCATAACATGCCATTGAGTGTCGGGCCGTCCACGGCGAGCGCTGAGCCGAACAGCAGATGCAAAAGGTCGAGGCGTTTACCTGCCATACCGAGAATCAGCACGCCGCTGGCCAGGGAGATGGGATAGATCGCGGCGAGACTGGCGTCTTCGCGCAAACCGGTTCGCCGGGTAATCCACGCCGCTAGACCGGCCATGCTCAGGCCCGCCCCGAGGCCGCCGAGCGTGAGCGCGGGGAGGCTGAGACCGGCGAACCAGAAGCCTAAGGCCGCGCCCGGGAGAATGCCGTGGGCGACGGCATCACCGATCAGACTCATGCGCCTGAGAATCAGGAAAACGCCTAGAGGCGCAGTGCTGCACGCCAATACCAATCCGCCGAGCAGAGCGCGGCGCATGAACATGAATTCGTTGAACGGCTGCCAGAAATGGCTGACGACGGTGAGCATCAGGCCACCTGCATGTGCGGCGTCTGCTGGATCAACTCGCTACTCGGGCCGTATATACACTGGCCATTTTTGATCAGCAGCGTGCGCGGGATGTGCTGGCGAACGGCGGCCAGGTCGTGGCAGACCACGACGACGGTCCGTCCTTCGGTATGCCAGGCGTGTATGTGCTGCCAGAGGAGACGTTGACCCAGTTCGTCGAGCGCAGCATGCGGCTCATCGAGCAGGAGCACCGGCGCATCCGCAAGACTCAAGCGGGCAAGGAGGGCGCGCTGCAACTCACCGCCCGACAGTGCCATTAAGGGACGTTGTTCGAGCCCGCTGAGATGCCAGTCTTCCAAGGCGTTCTTCAGTCGCTGTGTGCGCAATTGCGCCGAGAGTCGACGGCCCCAGAAACCGGCGGCAACCAACTCTTCAAGGCTGATGGGAAACTGGCGATCCAGGTGCAGTTGCTGCGGCAGAAAAGAGATACCGCTTTGACGCGGCACCCTCATGGCTACGCTGCCCCTCAATGGTTTTTGCAGCCCTGCGATGACTTTCAAGAGGCTGCTTTTGCCACAACCGTTAGCGCCGATGATGGCGGTGAGGCTGGCGCTTTCCAGCTCAAGGCTCAACGGCGTGGTCAGCGGTTGGCCTGGCGCGCCCCAGACGAGCGTTTGGCAGCGGATCATAGATGCTCCCGTTTCCAGCTGCTCTCGGCAACGGCGTCATGGGCGTGAAGGCTTTCGGCATGAATCACCCTTATATGGAATTGATTGATTCCGGGCGTGCGCTGCAGGGCAAGATTGAGGCGCCGGGCGGCGTCTTCGCAGAACATCAGATTCTGTCCATTGGCGAGGGCGAAAGCTTGTTCGTCGGCACGCTTTACAGCGGTTTGGACGGCGGTGCCGAGGGCGGCTTCGGCGTCGTTGATAATTGCTGTCAGCGGGAGCTCATCAACAAATCCATCGAGGTGCAGGTGTAGTTGCGCATAGCTGCGTTGACTATGAGGCGTGGCTACGATGCCTTTAGTCGAGCCAAGCCACGCCAATACATCTGCATGCTGAAGGGCTTTATTGGCAAAGTCATCGACGAATTGCTGCTGGATCAACTGCCTGGCCAGCGCGGCGGAACAGGGGCACGTCGATGAGTAAGGCACTTCGATTTTAAGTTCCACGTGGAACATTTGCTGTTTCAAGCTTGCTGAGATGGTTGCGGGATAGGACTTCCAACCCGCCAGCGGGCTGATCAGGGCGGTTCTTTTCAGCAGCAAATCGGAATGGATATTCAGGTAGGCGCACTGCGATAAACCTTCATGGCTCTGCAGGAATTGCTTGAGTACTCGCAGCAATAACGCTGGAGAAAGGCTCTCGTATTCGAGCGCCTGCAGCGCCAGATACAGTCGTGACATATGAATTCCGCGTGCCTCGCCATCATCAAGACTGAGCCCCGCATCAGCTTTGGCGCTAACGCGTTGGCCCTCTAGCAAAACGGGTAACGCAATGCCATGCATTCCCACCCATTCGAGCGGCAGCGCTTGGCGGGAGTTTTGTGTGGCGATATCAGGAAGTGTCAGCGAATTCATGTTCGGACCGTCGTAATGATCGAATTCAATGTTACATTATAACAATTCAAACGACGACAGCTTTTTGATGAACACGTTTTCATGTGTGCCAGCAGAGATTGCTCACTGCTCAACGTTCCACGTTCCACGTTCCACGTGAAACGCTGATGTTATGGCGCTCATATTTGAGCAGGCAGCTGGAAAAGACGGTAGCGAAGTTAACAGCCGGTCAACCGGCTACAGGTAAATTTAGCGCTGCTGCCGCCCGAGCTGGAGAAACGGTTGATGGTCGTCCAGCCGACCCGACGGGTATAACCGACCCATGCTTCGCCGTTGGAGGCGACGCCTGTGAAGAAGGTCAATTGGCCGAACCGGCTGTTGGTTTGAGCCCAGTAGCGGCGCCCTTCTTTTTCAAAACCGCGCAGATAGAGTGTATTACCGACGGTATTAACGCTGTAGGCGTTGCCGTCGGCGTCCACGCACGCCAGCAGGTTGGCGCTGCGCGTGCAGCTCGCGAGCGTCGGTATTTGCGCCGAAGCAACGTGCGCAATCGAAAACCCAAAGCTCAAAAATAAGCATTTCCACGTGCGATTCATCAACTGGCCTCAGAAATTGGCGATCGCTTCAGCTTCCGCTGTTTATCGCTACCAGCAAGTAGGGCTGGTTTGTATGTGTTGTTATACTATAACATTAAAGCCAAGTGGTCCGAGCTGGCCGATAGACGCGTTGCATCCAACGTATCGCACGTTCGAGGCACAAAACATTTTACGTGCAGACAAAGCCCCAATCGGCGGCCCCCTGAAGAGGATTATCCAATGTCAGTCCAGTTGCCCGTCACCGTGCTTTCAGGATTTCTCGGCGCTGGGAAAAGTACGCTATTAAATTACGTACTACGTAATCGCGATGGTCTGCGCGTCGCGGTTATTGTCAACGATATGAGCGAGATCAATATCGATGGCGGCGAAGTCCAGCGCGATGTCAGCCTGAACCGAGCCGAGGAAAAGCTGATTGAAATGAGCAATGGCTGCATATGCTGTACGTTACGCGAGGATCTGCTCGAAGAAGTCAGCAAACTTGCAAGAGAGGATCGCTTCGATTATTTGCTGATCGAGTCCACCGGCATTTCCGAACCGCTACCCGTCGCCGAAACGTTTACGTTCCGCGACGAGGAGGGGCAAAGCCTTGCCGACATCGCTCGCCTGGACACCATGGTTACGGTCGTTGACGGGGTTAATTTTCTGCTCGATTACCAGGCCGCCGAAAGTCTGGCCTCTCGCGGAGAAACCCTCGGGGAAGATGACGAGCGCTCGATCACTGACCTGTTGATCGAACAAATCGAGTTTGCCGACGTTTTGTTGATCAGCAAAATCGACCTGATCAGTCAGCACGAACGTAACGAACTGATCGCCATCCTCAAGCGCCTCAATGCTAATGCTGAAATTATTCCTATGGTGATGGGCGAAGTGCCCTTGGAAAAAATCCTCAACACCGGCCTTTTCGACTTCGAAAAAGCCGCACAAGCCCCCGGATGGTTAAAGGAGCTGCGTGGCGAGCACATTCCAGAAACTCAGGAATACGGCATCGCCTCTACGGCTTATCGCGCCCGTCGGCCGTTTCATCCTCAGCGTTTCTTCAGTTTCATCGACCGGCCATGGTTGAACGGCAAGTTGCTGCGCTCCAAGGGCTTTTTCTGGCTCGCCAGCAAACCCACCGACGCCGGCAGCTGGTCACAGGCCGGCGGTTTGATGCGCCATGGTTTTGCCGGGCGCTGGTGGCGTTTCGTGGCGAAAAACCAATGGCCTCAGGACCCGGAAAGCACCGCAGCCATCATGGAAAACTGGATGCCGAGCGTCGGTGATTGCCGTCAGGAACTGGTGTTCATTGGTCAGAATATCGATTTCCCACAGCTCTCAGCCGAACTTGATACGTGCTTGCTCACCGATGAAGAAATGGCGCTCGGAGTAGAAGGCTGGCGCTTGCTGCCAGATCCGTTTGGCCCTTGGCACGAAGAGGCCGCCTGATGCACGCGCTCGGAATGCTGCAAACCCGCACCCGTCATCAATACCAGGGCATGGCGCCTCAAACATTGACGAAAATCCTTGAGGACGATGTCAATCTCGCCGTGTGGCAGCGCCAGTTGCCGGTGCACATCGCCGATTTTGCACAATTGGTGCTGTCGCTTAACGAGCCCCTGGCGGAGTCGCTATGCCTGGAATTGCCTGACGAAGACGCCGAACCGGATCTTGACGGTTTGGCGTCCGGTCTTCGGGATCTTGAAGGCTTCGAAGGTTTTATGACCGACCTGAAATGGCTGATCAGCGCCTTTGCTTGCCTGCTGGGTGCGCGGCGCATCGGCGTGCGTTTGCGCGTGCTCGACAGGGCCATGTGCCCGCGTTTCCATGTCGATCACGTTCCGGTGCGCCTGATCACCACCTACGCCGGTGTGGGCAGCCAGTGGCTTGAAGAAGGTGTAATGGATCGTGCGCAACTCGGCCAGGCCCATGCCGAGCCGCAAGACGCAGCGTGCATCCGCCAGTTCGGCTGCGGTGACGTTGCATTGCTCAAAGGCGAGAAGTGGCATGGAAACGAAGGCTTCGGGCTGATCCATCGTTCGCCGCAACCGGCAGTGGGGGTGCGCCGTTTACTGCTGACCCTCGATTGGCTCGGTTGACGCCTCAAGGTTTGAGCCAGACACCCTGGCTCTGGCTTTCGCAATACGGTTTGAGATAGGCGGCATCGGTGGCAACGCCGTAATAGTGGATGTCCTGGCGATACGGCATATTGGCGACTTGGGCGTTGCTGCACACGCCAAATGCACCACTCGGGCATTGGTCGACGTATTGCACCTCCACGGTCTGCCCGGCCAGCGTCGGTTGGCAGAAGCCATCGTTGAACAGTTTTTCCGGAATCATGCGGTTCTGCTGACAGACTTTGACGTCGAGCCGTTCACCCTGGGAGTGCACCACGCAGGCCTGCGCCCACGCATCACTCGACAGCAGCGCCAACAGCAACGACCATCCCATCCAGCGCATCTTCGATCTCCTCCAAAACCATCCGCAGAAAGTGCCAGCCATGTTGCATAACATACCAACCCACGTCATCGCGGGGCCGCTGGGCGCCGGCAAGACCAGCCTGATTCGCCAGTTAATGGCGCAACGGCCCGAGGGCGAGCGTTGGGCGGTGTTGATCAACGAATTCGGCCAGATCGGCCTGGACGCTGCGCTGTTGACTCGCGACGCCGATGGTATCGCACTGGGCGAGGTCGCCGGCGGGTGCTTGTGTTGCGTCAATGGTGCGCCATTCCAGATTGGCCTCGCACGTTTGCTGCGCAAGGCCAGGCCGGACCGACTGTTTATCGAGCCGTCCGGGCTGGGGCATCCGGCAGTGCTACTCAAACAGTTGAACGAAGCACCGTGGCTGGGCGTGCTGGCGGTTCAGCCCTGTGTTTTTGTTTTGGACGCTCAAGCATTGCACGCAGGAACAGCGTTGCCGCAGGCACAGCAGCAAGCGTTGGCCGGTGCGGGTTTGTTGCTACTGAACAAGGCCGAAAAGCTCGATGAATCAGCTCGAGAGTCCATCGCCCACCAGTTGCCGCCCGTCAGGCTGATCTGGACGCAGCAAGCTCGGCTGTCCTTGAGCGAACTGCCGGGGCTGGAAGTACAGGCAAGCAAGGGGATGGATAACCTGGCAGTGCCCAAAGATCCGGTGCAGATGCCGGTCGTCTGGAGTGATCCGGCTGTGCCGATTTGCCTGAGTCAGGCGCAGGAGGGCGGCTGGAGCATCGGCTGGCGCTGGCATCCGAGCCAAACGTTCGAGCAAGAACGCATCGCCCATTGGCTGGTCAGGCTCAACTGCAAGCGAGCCAAACTGGTTATCCACAGTGTGGATGGCTGGGTTTCGGCGAATGTGCTGGATAACGCCGAGCTGGAATGGCAGAGAAGCGAATGGCGAAAAGACTCGCGAATCGAACTGATCTTCGCCGAGGCGCAAAATATCGCTCAGTTGCAGGCGGATCTGGCGCAATGCCGGATTGAATAAATCAGCTCAAGGCTTCCACTTCGTGTGTTCCTGCCGCCACTGGCTCAGCTCCACCACTTGCGCCCGCGGCTTGTGCACCTCCACCACCGGCGGCGTGTCATCAAACGGCGCCGGGTAGGGCGCCAGTTCGATCTGCGCACTGTGCGCGCCAAACTGAGTAACGGTTCCGTTGTGGCGGGTTTCACCAGTGACGGTGAACTCGAAGTTGTACACCCGCGTCAGCCGCCGGCGTCCGTTGGCGTCCTTGATCAAGCCGATCTTTTTCAGTGCGACGTTACCGTCCAGCAATTCGACGCCGACGTTGGTGCAGTGCTGTTTGACCCGTTCCAGCGCGCGCTCGCGCAAGCCGTGGTTGTGCCATAGCCAGGCCCCGGCGACGGCGAACAGCATCAGCACGAAGATGTTTTCGAGGGTCAGCATCTACATCGAACTCCAAAAGATGACGTCAGCTTAACTGCGTCGCCGGTCTGTCGTACAGGCTGTGTTTCGTCGCATACTGCGCGGCTTGAATTTCAATCGTTTTACGGAATGACCCGAATGAAACGTACGCCTCATCTGCTCGCCATTCAGTCCCACGTGGTGTTTGGCCACGCCGGCAACAGCGCTGCGGTTTTTCCGATGCAGCGGGTCGGGGTCAATGTCTGGCCGCTCAACACTGTGCAGTTCTCCAACCACACCCAGTATGGTCAGTGGGCCGGTGAGGTGCTGGCGCCGCAGCAGATTCCCGAGCTGATCGAAGGCATTGCTGCCATTGGTGAGCTGGGTAACTGCGATGCGGTGCTGTCCGGCTACCTCGGCAGCGCCGCGCAGGGTCGGGCGATTCTCAGTGGCGTGGCGCGCATCAAGTCAGCCAATCCGAAGATGCTTTATCTATGTGATCCGGTAATGGGCCATCCGGAAAAAGGCTGCAGCGTGCCAACCGAGGTCAGCGATTTTCTGCTTGAAGAAGCCGCCGCCGTGGCGGACATCATGTGTCCGAACCAGTTGGAACTCGACAGCTTCTCCGGGCGCAAGCCGCAGTCGCTGTTCGATTGCCTGGCCATGGCGCGGGCGCTGTTGGCACGCGGGCCGAAAGCGGTGCTGGTCAAGCATCTGGATTACCCGGGCAAACCGGCGGATGGTTTCGAAATGCTGCTGGTGACGGCCGAGGGCAGTTGGCATCTGCGCCGCCCATTGCTCGCGTTTCCGCGTCAGCCGGTGGGCGTGGGCGATCTGACTTCTGGCCTGTTTCTGGCGCGGGTGCTGTTGGGCGACAGTCTGGTGGCGGCGTTCGAATTCACGGCGGCAGCGGTGCATGAGGTGCTGCTCGAGACGCAGGCGTGCGCCAGTTATGAGTTGCAACTGGTGCGGGCGCAGGATCGAATTGCGCATCCGCGGGTGAAGTTCGAAGCGACTGCGATCAGTTTGTAAAGCCGCGTCGCCGCTATTCGCGAGCGGGCTCGCTCCCACAGGAAGAATGCATTCCAAATGTGGGAGCGAGCCCGCTCGCGAAGGCGCTTTTCATAACGCTATCATCTCAGGCGTCGCCCTTGATTTCCTGGTAGCGCTTTTCCAGCTCCTGGCGAATTTGCCGGCGCTGTTGCGCCTGCACGTAGCGACGCTTGTCTTCACTGTTCTGCGGCTGCAGCGGCGGTACCGGCGCCGGTTTGCGCTGGTCGTCCACCGCAACCATGGTGAAGAAGCAGCTGTTGGTGTGGCGCACCGAGCGCTCGCGGATGTTTTCAGTCACGACCTTGATGCCGACTTCCATCGAAGTATTGCCGGTGTAGTTCACCGAGGCGAGGAAGGTCACCAGTTCGCCGACGTGAATCGGCTCGCGGAAAATCACCTGATCCACCGACAGCGTCACCACGTAGCGGCCGGCATAACGGCTTGCACAGGCGTAGGCCACTTCGTCTAGGTATTTGAGCAGGGTGCCGCCGTGGACATTGCCAGAGAAGTTGGCCATGTCGGGGGTCATCAGTACCGTCATCGACAGCTGGGCGTTTCCGGGTTCCATAACGTTCTCACGGATCAAGGCTGATTGCTGGAAGCACCTCTGCGGGTGCCTGGTCGCTTTTCAAAAAGCACCGTTATCGGGACGCCGGGCAACGGGCCGCCGTCACGCCGGTATCGATCTGTTTCCATATATTGCACCGGCTTCCAGACGGAAGTCGCGGTGTTAACCTGCAAAAGCCCTGCCCAAGGGCAATTCCTACACCAAAAGCGGATTTTTACTCTGCTCGCGCAGACCTTTCTTGCGTCTGTCCGCGAGCTTCGTCATCAAGGAGCCCACGCCATGCATGCCATCAGTTTTATTCAGGATCTGGCAGTGATCATGTTGGTCGCAGGCGTGGTGACCGTGTTGTTCCACCGTTTCAAGCAACCGGTGGTGCTCGGCTACATCGTCGCCGGCTTTATCATCGGCCCGCATACCCCGCCGTTCGGCCTGATCCACGACGAAGAAACCATCAAGACGCTCGCCGAGCTCGGGGTGATTTTCCTGATGTTCTGTCTCGGGCTGGAGTTCAGCCTGCGCAAGTTGTTCAAGGTCGGCGCCACGGCGTTTATCGCAGCGTTCCTCGAAATCATCCTGATGATCTGGATCGGCTACGAGATCGGCCGCTGGTTCGACTGGAACACAATGGATTCGCTGTTCCTGGGCGCGATTCTGGCGATCTCCTCGACCACCATCATCGTCAAGGCACTCAATGACTTGAAGATGAAGAACGAACGCTTTGCTCAGTTGATTTTCGGCGTGCTGATTGTCGAAGACATCCTAGGCATCGGCATCATCGCGCTGCTGTCGAGCATCGCTGTCAGCGGCACAGTGAGTTCCGGCGAAGTCTTCTCCACGGTCGGCAAGCTCTCGCTGTTCATGATCGTCGCCCTGGTCATCGGCATTCTGTTGGTGCCGCGTCTGCTGGCGTATGTGGCCAAATTCGAAAGCAACGAGATGTTGCTGATCACTGTGCTGGGCTTGTGTTTCGGCTTCTGCCTGCTGGTCGTCAAACTTGAATACAGCATGGTGCTCGGCGCCTTCCTGATCGGCGCGATCATGGCCGAGTCGCGGCAGCTGCTGAAAATCGAGCGGTTGATCGAGCCGGTTCGCGATTTGTTCAGTGCGATTTTCTTTGTTGCCATTGGCTTGATGCTCGATCCGTTGATCCTCGTCGAATACGCCTGGCCGATCGCGGTGATCACCGTCGCCGTCGTGCTCGGCAAGATGCTGTCCTGCGGTCTCGGCGCGTTTATCGCCGGTAACGATGGACGTACCTCACTGCGGGTTGGCATGGGCCTGTCACAGATCGGCGAGTTTTCCTTCATCATCGCGGCACTGGGCATAACCTTGCAGGTCACCAGCAATTTTCTATATCCGGTCGCCGTGGCCGTTTCGGTGATTACTACGCTGCTGACGCCGTACCTGATTCGTGCGGCGGATCCGCTGTCGATCAAGTTGTCAGCGGTCGTGCCCAAGCGTCTCGGCCGTGTGCTCGGCATGTATGGCGAATGGCTGCGCAGCATCCAGCCGCAAGGCGAGGGAGCGATGCTGGCATCGATGATTCGGCGGATTCTGTTGCAGGTCGGGGTCAACCTTGCGCTGGTCATTGCGATCTTTTTCGCGGGCGCGTATTTCGCCGAGCGCATGTCGCTGTGGCTGCAAGACTGGATCAGCGATCCGAGTTGGCAGAAAGCGTTGATCTGGGGCGGCGCGTTGCTGGTGTCGCTGCCGTTTCTGATTGCCGCGTATCGCAAGCTCAAGGCGTTGTCGATGTTGCTGGCGGAGATGGGCGTCAAGCCGGAGATGGCCGGGCGTCACACGCAGCGAGTGCGCCGGGTAATCGCCGAAGTGATCCCGATCCTCTCGCTGCTGGTGATTTTCCTGCTGTTGGCAGCCTTGTCGGCCAGCATTCTGCCAACCAACAAGTTGCTGGTGCTGATCGCCGTGGTCGCGGCCGCCGTGGCGGCGCTGCTCTGGCGCTGGTTCATCCGCGTGCATACGCGGATGCAGGTTGCGCTGCTGGAAACGCTCGACAATCACAAGGAATCGTCAGGGCATTGATCTTCGCAGGCGTCTGGCGGATCAGCTCTCCAGCCAGACGTCACGCGCCCAGTGCCATACCGATTCCCAGGTTTCTTCGGCAATCAGCTCTTCTTCGGCCTGCCACAACACCACAGTGCCGTCTTCTTCGACACAGTAGTAATCGTCGCCGTCCTGGCAGATCGGGATCAGGCTGCGATCGACACCGGCATCCCAGGCATTGGCGGCGACGTCGGGCAGGTACGTGTGCGATTGCGGGTCGGTGACAGTCACCGGTTCCAGGCTGCCGTACACCACATCGCTGACGGTCAGTAAAAACTCTCTGAAGACAAACGGGATATCGATGAACAGTTGTTCTTCGATTTCCACCAGCAGGTCTTCGTCAGGCAGTTCCAGCGGAACCGGTACGGGTTCGTTGGCTTCGCGCAGTTGTTCGATGATTTCTTCCACGTCCGGGATCCTCTTGCTTGAATGGCGCGGTTTATATGGGCCGGTTTATACAGTAGCTCGCTATAGATGCAACCGTGAAATGAAAAACCCCGGCCGGGGCCGGGGTTCTGTTATAGCGGTGATGCGCAGGGAGATCAGCCGTTCTGGCGGATACCGGCCACCAGCCAAGGCTGGTTTTCGCCCTGTGGACGCTCCATGTTCCAGCTTTCGCTGAACACTTCGCCCTGGTCGAAACGCGAGGTCTTCGACACGCCGCTGAAGGTCAGGGTGGCGATGGTCTTGTCGGCACGGTCATCCACGCCATCCAGTTGCACCTGAAGGTTGTCGATGTAAGTCGACTGGAAAGCGTCGCCCAGATCCGCACGCTCACGCTTGAGGAACTCAAGCATTTGCGGGGTCACGAACTCGGCAATCTTGTCCATTTCGTTGGCGTCCCAGTGCTGCTGCAGGGACTGGAAGTGGCTGCGCGCAGCTTCAAGGAAGTTCTGTTCGTTGAACCAGGCCGGGGCATTGATCACCGGACGGACGGCAGCAGGTGCAGCCGAACCACCGAAGATCGAACCCATGCCGGCAGGCTTCTGCTCGAACACTTCACGCTGCATCGGCGCGCCGGCCGGAGCCAGATGCTCCTGCTGCTTGCGGCGACGAGCGGCGATGAAGCGGAAGATCACGAACGCGATCAGGGCCATGATCAGGATGTCGAAGATCTGCATGCCCTGGAAGCCGCCGCCCATGAACATGGACGCGAGCAGACCACCGGCCGCGATACCGGCCAGAGGGCCGAGCCATTTCGACGCGCCGCCAGCCTTGGCAGCGGCACCGGCAGCACCGGCTGCGCCAGCGGTCGCAGCTGCGCCGCCCGCGCCTGGGGAAGAAGGAGCCATCTGGCTGGTCTGGTGCGTCGGCGCAGCGCCGGCACTTTTGCCACCACCAAAGCGCTTGGCGTTGGCGTCGAGGCTCATCGTCAGGCCGATGCACAACGCCATGGCGATGCTAAGAAAACGTTTCATAAAGGGTATTCCCGTTTTGTGGAGACACGCGCGCCATGTTGCACAGCTGAAGTGTTACTGGCTAGCGAGAGAGTGTTTCGGGCTTTTGCCTGACAGGTTGCGTTCAGCTTCGCGAGGCAATCAGCCGATGTACTTTTGTGTGTAGGAAAAGGCGATAGGTTCAGAAGAATTGGTGCTCCGTGCGCCGGATAACCCGTGGAAGCGAGCCTGCTCGCGAAGGCGTCATGTCAGTCGAAAGGCTCCTTGACTAACACACCGCATTCGCGAGCAGGCTCGCTCCTACAGTTATTCTGCGCAGGGATTCAGATCGCTTCCAGCTTGGCATAGCCCAGCATCAGCCATTTGCTGCCTTCGCCGAAATTGACCTGTACCCGGGCTTGAGCACCGGACCCCTCGAAGTTGAGGATCACACCTTCGCCAAAAATGGAATGACGTACGGCCTGGCCCAGCACGAAACCGGTTTCCGGAATCTCGCTGCCGCTGAACAGGTTGCTGCCGCTCATCGACTGGTTGCCACCGAACGGACGACTGACGCTGTTGGACAAGCGCACTTCCTGGATCAGGCCTTTCGGCACCTCGCGTACGAAACGCGAGACCTTGTTGTAGGTTTCGCTGCCGTACAGGCGACGGGTTTCCGCGTAGGTCATCACCAGATTTTGCATCGCCCGGGTGATCCCCACGTAGGCCAAGCGTCGTTCCTCTTCGAGCCGCCCGGGTTCTTCCAGGCTCATCTTGTGCGGGAACAGGCCTTCTTCCATGCCCACCAGGAACACGTAAGGGAATTCCAGGCCCTTGGCACTGTGTAGGGTCATCAACTGGACGCTGTCTTCGTGCTCGTCGGCCTGGGTGTCGCCGGCCTCCAGCGAAGCATGGCCTAGGAACGCTGCCAGCGGCGTCAGCTCTTCGTCTTCTTCGGTGTTCTCGAAGTTGCGCGCGGCGCTGACCAGTTCCTCAAGGTTTTCTACCCGTGCCTGGCCTTTCTCGCCTTTTTCCGCTTCGTGGTACGCGATCAGGCCCGATTGCTCAATGACGGTCTGCGTCATCAGGTGCAGCGGCATGTCGGCGCACTTGGCGGCGAGGTTCTCGATCAGCTCGATAAATGCCCCCAGGGCGCCGGCGGCTCGACCGGTCAAGCCTTTGTTGGCGACCAGTTGGCGCATGGCTTCCCACATCGACACATCGCTGTGCCGGGCATGTTCGCGGATCGCTTCGACGGTTTTTTCGCCGATGCCACGGGCGGGAACGTTGATGACCCGTTCCAGTGCCGCATCGTTGCCCCGGCCTTCGAGCAGGCGCAGGTATGCCATGGCGTTCTTGATTTCCGCACGTTCGAAGAAGCGCTGACCGCCATAGATCCGGTAAGGGATCCGTTCGCGCAGCAAGGCTTCTTCCAGAACGCGCGATTGCGCGTTGGAGCGGTACAAAATAGCGATATCACTGCGCGCCAAACCGGTTTTCAGCGCGCTTTCGATGGTTTCGACCACATAACGCGCTTCGTCGTGTTCGTTGAACGCGGCGTAGAGATTGATCGCTTCGCCGTCGCCGCCGTCAGTCCACAGCTCTTTGCCAAGACGTCCGGTGTTGTTGGCGATCAGGGCGTTGGCCGCTTTGAGAATGCCGGCGGTGGAGCGGTAGTTCTGCTCCAGACGAATCGTCTCGGAATCCGGGAAGTCCGAGGAGTACTGATGAATGTTCTCGATCTTCGCGCCACGCCAGCCGTAAATCGACTGGTCGTCATCGCCGACCACCATCAGGCTGTCGCCGCCCTTGCCCAGCAGGCGCAACCAGGCGTACTGCACGGCGTTGGTGTCCTGGAACTCGTCCACCAGAATGTGCCGGAAGCGTTTCTGATAGTGCGCCAGCAGGCCCGGATGATCGCGCCACAGATCGAGGGCGCGCAGCAGCAGCTCGGAGAAGTCGATCACGCCAGCGCGCAGGCACGCCGCCTCGTAGGCCTCGTAAATGCCGCGCATGGTCGCCAGGAACAGGTCGCCGCTGGCCTGAATGTGTTGCGGGCGCAGACCTTCGTCTTTTTGCCCGTTGATGAACCACTGCGCCTGACGCGCCGGCCAGCGCTGTTCGTCCAGCCCCAGCTCGCGGATCACCCGTTTGACCAGTCGTTGCTGGTCGTCGCTGTCGAGAATCTGGAAGGTCTGGCTCAAGCCCGCTTCCTGCCAGTGCGCCCGCAGCAAGCGGTGCGCCAGTCCATGGAAGGTGCCGACCCACATGCCGGCCGGGTTGATACCCAGCAACTGCTCGATGCGATGACGCATCTCCGCAGCAGCCTTGTTGGTGAAAGTCACCGACAGGATGGAGTGGGGCGAGGCGTTTTCGACCTGGATCAACCAGGCGATACGGTGCACCAGCACTCGGGTTTTACCGGAACCGGCGCCGGCCAGGACCAACTGACGGCCAACGGGGGCCGCTACGGCCTGGCGTTGGGCATCGTTGAGGGAGTTCAGCAGAAGGGAGAGATCATCGCGCATCGGGGCATTCTAGGGTGCGCCGCAGGCCCGGGCAAACCGCGCGTTGCATTAGCCGATGAAAGTGCCGCCCGTGACGACCGGTCGGTCACTGGCTGCAGGCTTCGGCCCGTCTCGCCTGCGGGGTTGAAGCGGTGCCTGAGGGGCGGAAAATTTTGCGGCAATTGTGATCTGCAGCAGTTTGGCAACGGGGTCGGCTTGTGTATGCTCCGTTCACGTTTCGGGCGCACGCCCTCATTATAAGAACAAGAACGTTGCCCATGACCCTCAGCGCCGAACTGTCGGGCCCCTCTGTGGAACCCCGCGTGATCCGCAAACACTACGCCGTCGAAATGGCGGTAGAGCGCACGCGTCTGCTGTATCAGGGCTCGCTGTTGCCCACCCTGTTCATGTTGATCAATGGGCTGGTCTGCGCCGCGCTGCTCTGGAGCCCGCAGCGCTACTTCGTGGTCAGCGTCTGGCTGGTGTGGCTGTTGTCGCTGGTCGCGCTGCGGGTGATTCAGGTGGCTGCGTTCGATTCGGCAATTCCCGATCGCCAGGCCCAGCCGATCTGGTTGCGCATGTTCCTGCTCGGCTCGACCCTGACCGGTCTGACCCTCGCCGGTGCCGGTATCGCTTTGGTGCCCGCCGACAATTTTATCGAGCAAGCCTGGGTATTCGGCCTGATCGGCGCAGCGACGCTGTCGGCCAGCGTCGCCTACGCCGTGAGCCTGCCGGCATTCCTGTCGTTTTCCTTGCCGTGCCTGCTGCCGGCAATCGGCTACCTGTTCTGGGGCGGTGACGACCAGGCGCGCGGCTGGGGCTGGCTGGGTTTGATTCTGCTGGGCTCCTTAAGCGTGGTGGCGTGGCAGGTCAACCGATTGATCGATCGCGGTTTGCTGCGGCGTTTCCAGAATCAGCACTTGATTGAGCATTTGCAGCAGGCACAGACGCGCAGCGAACAGCTCAACCATGAGCTGGGCAAAGAGATCGAGCAGCGCCGCTGCGCTGAAGCCCAATTGCGTGTAGCTCAGGTCGATTTGGAAGACCGCGTCGCCCAGCGCAGTCGCGAGCTGGACGCGGCCAATCAGGCCTTGAGTAAAAGCGAAGCGCGGCTGGCGCTGGCGCTCAAGGCCAGTGAGCTCGGGCTGTGGGACTGGAACCTGCAGACCGATGAAGTCCACCACACGCAGATTCAGGAACTGTTCGGCCTCGCCCCGGAATACGTCACGGCGCTGCTGCGCGACCTGAAACCGCGGCTGCACCCCGAAGACGTGCCGTCACTCAAGTTGGCGCTGGTCGAGCATCTGAAGGGGCGCACCGAAGATTACCAGGTCGAATATCGCCTGCGTCATGGCGACGGCCACTGGGTGTGGATCGAAGACCGTGGCCGTGCCGTGGAGCGCAGCGACAGCGGCCGGGTCATTCGCATGGTCGGCACTCGCCGCGACATCAGCGCCAGCAAGCGCCTGGAAGAGCAGCAACGGCTGGCGGCAACGGTGTTCGAAGCGGCCAGTGAAGGCATCGTGATTCTCGACCCTGACTACGTGTTGATCGCGATCAACCAAGCCTTCAGCCGCGTCACTGGTTACGAGATCGGCGACATGCTCGGGCGCAATGTCGTCGAGTTGCCGTGCAGTCGTGATGCTCGTCGCCATTACGTCGCGATCCGTCAGGCGCTGGAGCAGCACGGCAGTTGGCAGGGTGAGCTGGTGGAGACCCGCAAGAACGGCGAGCTGTACCCGCAATGGCTGCAGCTCAATGCCGTTCGCGACAGTCGAGGCAATGTCAGCCATATCGTCGGTTTTTTCGCCGATCTCTCGGCGCGGCGTGAATCGGAAGAGCGCATGCGCTATCTGACCCATTACGACGAGCTCACCGGGCTGGCCAATCGATCGCTGTTTCGCGAGCGCCTGCACGAAGCCCATCAGCGGGTACGACAGGGTGGGCGTCGCAGTCTGGCGCTGCTGCACATCAATCTGGATCGCTTCAAGTTGCTCAACGACAGCCTCGGCCATGAAGTCGCCGATCAGCTGCTGCAGAAAATGGCGCGGCGATTGGTCAACGCCTTGCCGGAGGCCGACACCATCGCGCGCTTGTCCGGTGATGAATTTGCGGTGTTGTTCGACGCCTATGGCAATTTGTCGAGCCTGGCACGAGTAGCCACACGGCTCTCGGCCAAGCTGCGTTTGCCGCTCAGCGTCGACGGGCATGAATTGGTGGTCAGCGCCTCGATGGGCATCAGCCTGCTGCCGGACAACGCGCGGGAAATCTCGGCCCTCATCAGCCAGTCGAACATGGCCATGCAGCATGCCAAGCATTTGGGCGGCAACAACTTCCAGTTCTACACCGACAGCTTGCAGGCCAGCACCCTCGAGCGTTTGCAGCTGGAAAATCACTTGCGCAGAGCCATTGAAGAGCAGCAGTTGACGGTGTTCTACCAGCCGAAACTGTGCTTGCAGACCGGGCGCCTGAATGCTGCGGAAGCGCTGGTGCGCTGGGATCATCCGAGCATGGGCCAAGTGCCGCCGGGCGATTTCATCGGCCTGGCCGAAGAGACCGGTCTGATCGGGCCGATCGGCGAATTCGTCTTGCGCCAGGCGTGCTGGCAGGCCTGCGAATGGCAGCGGCAGGGGCTGGCGCCAATCCGCGTGTCGGTGAACCTGTCGGTGCATCAATTACGTCAGGGCAAACTGGTCAGTCTGGTACGGCAAGTCCTTGAAGAAACAGGGCTGGCGCCGCAATACCTGGAGCTGGAACTGACTGAAAGCCATTTACTCGACAGCGTCGAACACATCATCGCGACGTTCCAGCAACTGCGCGATCTGGGCGTGAAGCTGGCGATCGATGACTTTGGCACGGGTTATTCGTCGTTGAGTTATCTCAAGCGCATTCCGGTGGATTACGTGAAGATCGATCAGGCATTTATTCGTGGTTTGAACGAGGGCAGCGCGGACGCAGCGATCACGCGCGCGATCATCGCAATGGCCCATGGGCTGTCGCTTAAAGTGGTGGCGGAGGGTGTCGAGCATCAGAGTCAGCTGGAATTTCTGCGCACCGAACGCTGCGATGAGGTGCAGGGTTATCTGATCAGTCGGCCCGTTGATGCTGCGCATCTGGCGGGGCTTTTGCGTGATCAGGGCGATCCGCTTTAAGGGCTACATGCAGCCCATCGTGCCTGATACGGGGACATCGAGTTACGGATTGGGCAGGCAAAATGCCCATTCATGTAGTATAACTACAAGCGTGCTACATCCCTGCCCACAAGAAGAGTCCAGCCCCTTGAACCTGCTGCAACACATCGCCCAGTCACGTCACCTGTTACGCAAGTCGGAGCTCAAGGTCGCCGACCACGTGCTGCTTGACCCTGCGGCCGTGATGCACAGTTCCATGGCCGATCTGGCCCACAGCGTCGGTATCAGCGAGCCGACCATCGTGCGCTTCTGCCGCGCCATCGGTTGTTCCGGTTTTCAGGATTTGAAACTCAAACTGGCGCAAAGCCTGGCCGCCGGTGCCAGTTTTGGCCAGTTCGCGATCCACGAAGACGACTCGGTTGCCGATTACAGCCTGAAGATTTTCGACACCACGTTGCACACCTTGATGGAGGTTCGCGAGAAGCTCGATCCGGTGGAGTTGCAGCGCGCGGTAACGCTGATGTCCCAGGCGCAGCGTGTCGAGTTCTACGGCTTCGGTGCCTCGGGCGCGGTGGCAGCGGATGCGCAGCACAAGTTCTTCCGCTTGCTGCTGACCGCTGCGGCGTATTCCGATCCGCACATGCAGGCAATGTCTGCGGTGACCTTGAAGCCTACCGACGTGGCGATCTGTATTTCCCAGTCGGGGCGTTCCAAGGATTTGCTGATCACCGCCAATCTGGTGCGGGAGAGCGGGGCGTCGCTGATTACGCTTTGCCCGAGCCAGACACCCTTGGCGGAGCTATCGACCGTCAATCTGGCGATCGACGTACACGAAGACACTGAAATCTATACGCCGCTGACCTCGCGTATCGCTCATCTGGTAGTGATAGACGTATTGGCGATGGGCGTGGCAATGGCGCGCGGGCCGAGTCTGGTCAATCACCTCAAGAGCGTGAAACGCAGTTTGCGCAGTTTGCGCTTGTCGCCCAAAGCCGCTAAAGCCCTCGACGACTGACCGCTGTTGTGGCGAGGGAGCTTGCTCTCGCTGGACTGCGTAGCAGGCCCAAAATTTCAGGGCCGCTGCGCGACCCAGCGGGAGCAAGCTCCCTCGCCACAATGTTCTCTCTATCCGCGAAACTTTCATCAGTCTGTAACCGCGACGAAGCCAAACCGTCATCCCTCACGCCTATCGTGAAACTCCCGTAATCGCCTTGGGAGACTCGAAATGGCTCAGCCCTACGAAGAACGCAACAGCGCCGCGAAAACCCGTCGTCAGCAGGAAGACCAGCGCCGCATGGAATTCCGCCGTGCGATCGAAGATCGCTTCGAACTTCGCCAGCTTCAGGCTGAAATCGGCGACTTTCCCGAGATCACTCACTGGCAGGCAACGCCCGCGGCTTCCCGTCGAAGCGCTCAGCCAGCGCGCTGATCTGCGCCCGCTCGCTGCGGATAAATGCCAGGAAGGCGTGCGCCACCGGTGACAGTCGTTTGGCCTTGGCTTGCACCAGGCACCAACTGCGAAACAGCGGCAATTCCTCGATCGGCAGCTCAACCAGGCCGCCGGTTGTCAGCTCCAGGTTCAGGGCGTGGCGTGTCAACAGCGCCACGCCCAGACCCGCCACCACGCACTCGCGCTGCGCTTCGGCCGAGGCCACCTCCTGAGTCTGGGTAAAGTGCACGCGCTTCTCCTTGAAATACTCCTCACACGCCAGACGCGTACCCGAACCGGGTTCGCGAACCAGCAGCGTGTACGGTTCAAGATCCTGCAAGCGCAGGGGCCCCAGATGCGCCAGCGGATGATCCGGGCGTGCCACCGCGACAATCGGGTTGTTGAGGAACGGCAAGAACTCCAGGCCCATGTCCTGCGGCACCATCGACATGATCACCAGATCGTCGCGGTTGTCGGAGAGTCGGCGTATGACCTGGCCACGGTTGACCACGGTCAGTTGCAGATTCACTTCGGGGTGCTGGCGCTTGAATGCAGCGAACAGGTGCGGCACAAAATATTTGGCGCTCGATTCCACCGCCAGTTTTAGCTGACCCTGCAGCGAGCCCTGCATGTCGGAAAGCTGCATGTCGAGGTTTTCCAGCCGCCCGAAAATGTCGCGACTGGCGCGCTGCAGGGCCTCCGCCGCCTCGGTCATGTAGAGTTTTTTGCCGACATAATCGAATAATGGCTGGCCGATCAGCTCTTCCAGTTGCCGAATCTGCAGGCTCACGGCGGGTTGGGTGAGCGACATTTCCTCGGCTGCGCGGCTATAGGAGCGTAGATCGCATACCTCATTGAAGATCTGCAGTTGACGCAATGTCATACGCATCAATGACTTACGCATTTTCTTTGGCTCTGAAGGCAAGTGGATGCCTCGACTATAAGTCTTTACTTATGCACGGCCCAATTATTATTCATTTTTGTTAATCCCTTGGTAGCGCTAGTGTGAGCCTGCGACTGAATTGAAACATTTGGTCACGCGTCGACCTGTTTCCGACAGGTCGTGGTGCCACCGGCTCAAGGGAACCTCCAAGTGATAAAAAAGATCCTGATCGCCAACCGTGGTGAGATTGCCGTACGAATCGTGCGAGCCTGCGCCGAAATGGGCATTCGCTCGGTTGCGATTTTTTCCGACGCTGATCGGCATGCCTTGCATGTCAAGCGTGCGGACGAGGCTCACAGCGTGGGGGCCGAGCCATTGGCCGGCTACCTCAACCCGCGCAAACTGGTGAACCTGGCGGTGGAAACCGGTTGCGATGCGCTGCATCCCGGGTACGGCTTCCTTTCGGAAAACGCCGAGCTGGCGGAGATCTGCGCCGAGCGCGGCATTAAATTCATCGGCCCGTCGGCCGAAGTGATTCGCCGCATGGGCGACAAGACCGAAGCACGCCGCAGCATGATCAAGGCTGGCGTACCGGTGACGCCGGGTACTGAAGGCAACGTGGCCGGTATCGAAGAAGCTCTGGTCGAAGGGGACCGCATCGGTTACCCGGTGATGCTCAAGGCCACGTCCGGTGGTGGCGGCCGGGGTATCCGTCGCTGCAACAGCCGCGAAGAACTCGAACAGAACTTCCCCCGGGTGATTTCCGAAGCCACCAAGGCCTTCGGTTCGGCGGAAGTGTTTCTGGAAAAATGCATCGTCAATCCCAAGCACATCGAAGCGCAGATCCTTGGCGACAGTTTCGGCAATGTCGTGCACCTGTTTGAGCGGGACTGCTCGATTCAGCGGCGCAACCAGAAGCTCATCGAAATCGCGCCAAGCCCGCAGCTGACACCGGAACAACGCGCATACATTGGTGATCTGTCCGTGCGTGCGGCCAAGGCCGTGGGTTACGAAAACGCTGGCACCGTGGAGTTTCTGCTCGCCGAGGGCGAGGTGTACTTCATGGAAATGAACACCCGCGTGCAGGTGGAACACACCATCACCGAAGAAATCACCGGGATCGACATCGTCCGTGAGCAGATTCGCATCGCCTCCGGCCTGCCCTTGTCGGTCAAGCAGGAGGACATTCAGCACCGTGGCTTCGCGTTGCAGTTTCGCATCAACGCCGAAGACCCGAAAAACAACTTCCTGCCGAGCTTCGGCAAGATCACCCGTTACTACGCACCCGGCGGCCCGGGCGTGCGCACCGACACGGCGATCTACACCGGCTACACCATTCCGCCGTTCTATGACTCGATGTGCCTGAAACTGGTCGTTTGGGCCCTGACCTGGGAAGAGGCGATGGACCGTGGCCTGCGCGCCCTCGACGACATGCGCCTGCAGGGTGTGAAAACCACCGCCGCGTACTATCAGGAAATCCTGCGCAACCCGGAATTCCGCAGCGGCCAGTTCAACACCAGCTTCGTTGAAAGCCATCCTGAACTGACCAACTACTCGATCAAGCGCAAACCCGAAGAGCTGGCCCTGGCCATCGCCGCCGCCATCGCCGCCCACGCAGGCCTGTGAGGAATACAAGAATGAGAAAGAAGATCTTCGTAACAGACACCATCCTGCGCGACGCTCACCAATCGCTGCTCGCCACCCGCATGCGCACCGAAGACATGCTGCCGATCTGCGACAAGCTCGACAAGGTCGGCTACTGGTCGCTGGAATGCTGGGGCGGCGCGACGTTCGACGCCTGCGTGCGCTTCCTCAAGGAAGACCCATGGGAGCGTCTGCGCCAATTGCGCGCGGCGCTGCCCAACACACGTCTGCAAATGCTCCTGCGTGGGCAGAACCTGCTCGGCTATCGCCACTACAGCGATGACGTGGTCAAAGCCTTCGTCGCCAAGGCTGCGGTCAACGGCATCGACGTGTTCCGCATCTTCGATGCCATGAACGACGTGCGTAACCTGCGCGTCGCGATCGAAGCGGTGAAAGCCGCCGGCAAACATGCGCAAGGCACCATCGCCTACACCACCAGCCCGGTGCACACCATCGACGCTTTCGTCACCCAGGCCAAACAGATGGAATCCATGGGCTGCGACTCGGTGGCGATCAAGGACATGGCGGGCCTGCTGACCCCGTACGCCACCGGTGAGCTGGTGCGTGCGTTGAAGGCCGAACAGTCGCTGCCGGTGTTTATCCACTCCCACGATACCGCTGGCCTGGCCTCCATGTGCCAGCTCAAGGCAATCGAAAACGGTGCCGATCATATCGACACCGCGATCTCCAGCTTCGCTTCGGGCACCAGCCATCCGGGCACCGAATCGATGGTGGCTGCGCTCAAAGGCACCGAGTACGACACGGGTCTGAACCTCGAATTGCTGCAGGAAATTGGTCTGTATTTCTACGCCGTGCGCAAGAAGTACCACCAGTTCGAAAGCGAATTCACCGCCGTCGACACCCGCGTGCAAGTCAATCAGGTGCCGGGCGGGATGATCTCCAACCTCGCCAACCAGTTGAAGGAGCAGGGCGCCCTGAACCGCATGGGCGAAGTGCTCGCAGAGATACCGCGCGTGCGTGAAGACCTCGGTTTCCCGCCGCTGGTAACCCCGACTTCGCAAATCGTCGGCACCCAGGCGTTCTTCAACGTGCTGGCCGGCGAGCGCTACAAAACCATTACCAACGAAGTGAAACTCTACCTGCAGGGCGGCTACGGCAAGGCGCCGGGCGTGGTGAATGAAAAACTGCGTCGTCAGGCGATCGGCAGCGAGGACGTCATCGATGTGCGCCCGGCCGATCTACTCAAGCCGGAAATGACCAAACTGCGCGCCGACATCGGCGCACTGGCCAAGTCTGAAGAAGACGTGCTGACCTTCGCCATGTTTCCGGACATCGGCCGCAAATTCCTTGAAGAACGCGCCGCCGGTACCCTGGTCCCGGAAGTGTTGCTACCGATTCCGGAAGCGGGCGCTGTTGCCTCGGCTGGCGGCGAAGGCGTGCCGACCGAGTTCGTCATCGACGTCCACGGCGAAACCTACCGCGTCGACATCACCGGTGTTGGCGTGAAGGCCGAAGGCAAGCGTCACTTCTATCTATCCATCGATGGCATGCCGGAAGAAGTGGTGTTCGAACCACTCAATGAGTTCGTCAGCGGTGGCAGCAGCAAACGCAAGCAGGCGTCTGCACCGGGGCATGTCAGCACCACCATGCCAGGCAACATCGTCGATGTGCTGGTCAAGGAGGGCGACACCGTCAAGGCTGGCCAGGCTGTGTTGATCACCGAAGCGATGAAGATGGAAACCGAAGTCCAGGCCGCCATCGCCGGCAAGGTCGCCGCGATCCACGTGGCCAAGGGCGATCGGGTCAATCCGGGTGAAATCCTGATCGAGATCGAAGGCTGAGATAACCGCCGCGATAAAACGTTTTAACCTCGGGGGAGCATGTGCTCCCCTTTTTTTTGTCTGTTTTCGACCCTGGAGGTCATTTGTAGGGACCCATTGTGGGAGCGAGCCTGCTCGCGAATGCTCGGATCAGCCAACATCATCGCTGAATGACCTACCGCTTTCGCGAGCAGGCTCGCTCCCACAGGGAGAATGTCCAGTCAGTCA
This sequence comes from Pseudomonas khorasanensis, assembly GCF_014268505.2. Classification (GTDB taxonomy): domain Bacteria; phylum Pseudomonadota; class Gammaproteobacteria; order Pseudomonadales; family Pseudomonadaceae; genus Aquipseudomonas; species Aquipseudomonas khorasanensis. The sequence continues at coordinate 285,146 of NZ_JABWQP020000003.1, read as the reverse complement.
GAACGCCATGCGCCATTGGCCCGCCACGCCGTACGTTCGACTGTCATTGCCCATCTCGCCCGTTAAGCCCACGCCGAGGGTGTGAGCCACCGACAGGCCGAAATCGAGCCCCGCAACCACGGACAGACTGTTTCGATCCAGCGCAGCGCCATCCACTTCGAAACGCTTGCCGCCCTTGAGTAGTTGCTGGCGTGTGTCGCTGTCGACCTCGCCGTAGGTATGTCTCCAGCCCGCACTGAAACGCGGGGTCAGGTGCATGCCATTATCCAGCGTGTTGACCTGCGCGACCCGCAGACCGAAGGTGCTGCTGAGGTTGTCGCGGGTTTGTCCGTGGAGTTTCAACGCCGCGTCGCCACCTTTTTCGTGGTAGCTGTCACGGTGATAGCGTTGATAGCCGAGGCTGGCGAAAGGCTCGAGCGTGACGTTGCCGCGCCCAAGATTGAAGCCCAGTTCGGCAAAGGCTTGCTGCGTGTTGGCATCGTATCCGCCCTTGAGGCGATCACTGAAACCCTTGAACGCGACCCGACGTTTGCTGCTGCCGTCATGATTGGCGTAGGTGGCACCGAGACGCAGTGCCAGCGGGCCGTCCTGACGCACGGCATAGGCACCGAGGTGCCAGCTGTCGAGGTCGCCATCGTATTGGCCGGCGTCCAGTTTCGTCTGTGATTTGCCGCCCAGCAGACCGATGTGCCACTGCTCATCGAGGCGCCAGTCAGCGCCCACGAGCAGACCTTGGGTAGCGTGTTTCAAGGTGTTGTTCGAATCACGATCGACTTTGCCCCCATGGCCCAGGGCCTGAACCCAGACCCGTCCGGATTCCGCTCCGCCGGTTGCCTGCCGGGGAGCATTGCCGGCACCGTCCGCGGCGCCGCTGCGGTGGTTCAGCTGACGCATGGCCGAGAGCATGCCCGTGCTCACGGGCGAGATACTGTTCAGTGTGGCTTTGGCGAGGTTGGCGTTGCTGCCGGCAGCGAGTTGATCAAGGGCAACCGAGGCGGTTTTCAGGTCGCTGGCCAGGATTGCCGCGACGGCTGTATTGGCAGGCGGTTTGGGGGTGGGAGCTTGTGTATCGACAACATCGTTGACCGGCGCAACGGGGGGGGGCGCGGCGGGGGGAACCGGTATGACCCCTGACTCAGGATCTGATGCCTGGACTGACGATGCCGTCAAAGCCGCAGGCGCAGGTATTGGCGCAGGCGTTGGCACAGCAGAAGGCGATGGCGCTTGCGGCTCGATAATACTGGCTGCAATCGCTTGAGCGTTGTCGGAAGTGGCAGCGCTTGTCAGCGGCAGGTCGTTGCGCGCGTAAAGCAGCCCTACGGACTTTTTGTTGTATTGGGGGGTGGCTGTCATGAAGGCCAGGTCGTTAACGACGGTGCCGAACTTGCCCTTGACCTCGGCAGCCTCAAGGATTTTGTATTGACTGCTCGCCGGATAATTTCCCGCCGCTGCAACGACTCTCAGCGTGGCACCATCGAGGTCGGCAACGCCATCGACCTTGATCGTCTCGCCCTTGCCTGTGGGATTAACCTCGTAAGCCAGCTCTGCGCCTGGGGACAAGCTCAGATTGCCTTTGACCTTGGGGCTACCTTGCGATCCATCGACAGTGAGAAGGCCGTCCACGCGCAAGTTTGCGACTGCACCTTTACCGGCATAGCTGCCGCCCTGCTCAATGTGTACGTTGCCCTTGATGACGCCCTTGTTGAAAAGCTTGCCGAGGCTGATTACGCCGCCCTCGATATTGCCCAGGTTGGCCAACGCTGCGTCACGCTCCACCAGTACGCCTTGGGTAAAGTCGCCCTTGCTTTTTAGCGTCCAGTCGCCTTGCACAACGTGGGCTCCGTTGAAATTGGCGGTGTCTTTCAACGTGCCGCCTTCAGACGCGTCCAGTACCAGAAAATTTGTGCCCTCGCCGCCGTCCAGTTTGCCGTTGAAACTGGCGCCATCCTTGAGAAGAATCAGATCGTTGGCGGCAGTACCTTGAAACGGTTTATCAAGAGAATTCAGAGCGGTCGGGACCGTCCCGGTATCGGTAGCGAACTGCCTGATTCTTTGCAGAGCCGCTTCACGGGCCCCGACTTCAGGCAGTTCCTGCTCACTGACAAGAACGGGTATCTCGGCGGCTTCTGGGGGTTGCTGAGCATTGGCAAACTCTACGCAGCCAATTGCCAGCGCAACGGCCATGGCCAGATGTTGTGGTCTGTAGCGATGTTGGATAGGCATCGAGTGAGGCTCTTATCAATATGGAGACTCGACTCTATTGACGCCCCAACGATTGCGATGTCGGCTGCTTCCCCCTCTGTTGCAGCCGACGTCTCACCGTTTTGTAGAAAATCTCCGGAAGTTCCGAAACCGGTTTTTTTGCTCGATTACACCGGCGCCTTTTCCCACAGGCAAACCAGTGCTCGGCGCATTGCAAGGATCAAAAACGCATCTGCCATTGCCCGATCAAACCGTGGTTACGGCTGTTGCTGCCAATTTCGCCGCTGTATCCCACGCCGAGGGTATGGCGCGTGGAAACCCCCAGATCGAGCCCGGCTTCCAGCATGAGGCTGTCCCGATCCAGCGAACTGCCATCGACGCTGAATGCGGTGCCGCCGACCACGAACGCCTGACGTGTCGAGTTGCTGACGTCGTCATAGGTGTGTTTCCACCCGACGGCCATGCGCGGGGTCAGGCTCATGCCGTTGTCGAGGCTGCTCAGGTGCGCCAGACGCAGGCCGACGGTGCTGCTGAAGTTGTCCTGGGTCTGGCTGTCGACTTGCAGTGCGGCAGCGCCGCCTTTTTCCCGGTAGCTGTCGCGGTGGTAGCGCTGGTAACCGAGGCTGGCGAATGGCTCGGCGCTGAGGTGCCCGCTGCCCATGGCGTAACCGAATTCGGCGAAGGCTTGCTGACTGTCGGCGTCGTAATCGCCTTTGGGCCGGTCGCTGAAACCGTTGAAAGAAATCTCGCGTTTGCTCTCGCCCTGATGACCGCTGTACGCCGCGCCGAGACGCAACGACATCGGTCCGTTTTGATGCAGTGCGTAAACGCCGGCATGCCAGCTTTCGACGTTACCATCGACGCTGCTGGCATCCAGATCGGTTTTCGAATAACCGCCCAACACACCCAGGCGCCACGCCGGGTTCAGCGCCCAATCAGCGCCGAGCACGCTGCCCCGGGTGCGTTGTTCCAGACCGCTGCTGCCATGCTCGCCATCGAGCTTGCCGTAGCCACCGATGCCTTGCAGCCAGAGGCGGCCGCGCGCGTTCGGATCATTCAGATTGCGCGCTTCGGACGGGACTCGATTGGCGGCCAGTACCGGCGTGTCGCGCTGATCAAGGCCGACCATTAACGCCGGGCTGACGCCCGTTGGCTGCATCGCCGAGAGCATGCTGCTGCCGATCTGGCTGCTGGCGGCGAGCGTAGCGCTGGTCAGGTTGGCGGTGCTGGCGCCGGCCAGTTGCTCGATTGCCGCGCCGGCGCTGCTTTGGGTGGTATTGAGCAAGGCGTTGTACAGCGCGTTGTTTTTACTCATCGAGGCAAGGCTGTCGGCGGCGCGGCGGCCGTTACCGGTGACAGCGAGTTCGTTGAAGGCCACGTCGTTGCGGGTGTAGGTCAGATCGACCTGGGTCGGCGTGTAGGCAAGGGTGGGCGTCAGGAAGGCGAAGTCGCTGGTGACAGTGCCGAACGTACCGTTGACCTGTGCCGCTTGCAGCACCGTGTAACGATTCTGCCATGGCCACGTTCCGCTGCCGGGATTCACCGCGAGCGTTGCGCCGTTGAGATTGGCCGTGCCGCCGACCTGCACTGGCGCACTGCTGCCATCAGCGTTGACACCGTAAGCGAGGGTCGCCGCGCTGCCCATGTTCAGGTCATGTACAACCGTTGCCCGACCCAGGCCTGTGTTCGTGCGCAAAGTGCCGTTGACATTGAGATTGCCCACCGAACCACCGCCGGCGTATTCGGCGCCACTGTCCACGGTCAGGCTGCCGGCAATGCCGCCCTGATTGATCAGCGTCGCACCGTGACGTATCGCGCCGCCGTCACTGAAATCACCGCTGCCGGTCATTGTCCACGCGCCTTGCTTTACCTCAAGCCATTCGAAGTTGCGACTCTCACCGAAGCTGCCTCCTTCCGGGTCATCCATCAGTACCCGGTCATAACCGCTGCCGCCATCGACCACGCCGATAAAGCGGCTGCCGTTGCGCAAGGTCAGGCGATCATCGCCGTCGCCCAGATCCAGCGCCAGCCCGTTGCTGCCGCTGATCGTTCCACCGTTGATCACGCTGTCGGCGAACTCGCCAACAAACTTGATGCCGAAACCGTTGAGGCCTTCGATGGTGCCGAAGTTTTCCAGTGTGGTGGCCGCGAGCCCGGAACCGCCGCTGCCATCGTCCACCAGAATCGCACTGTCGGCGCCGCTGATCCGCGCAACGCGGGCGTTGAGAATGTAGCCGCCACCCAGGGCAATGCCCTCGCTGCCGTTGGCAAACCCGGCCTTGTCGACACCGCCGGCGCCGACGCCCTGGATGACGCCGTAGTTTTCAATGTGGGCGATCCTGTCGATGTCCACGCCATCGCCGTCGCCATTGGCTTGCAACCCTGAGTAGGCGCCAGTGATGGTGCCGTGGTTGATCACTGTGCCATCGCCGTCGGAGCCGAACCCGGAGCCGTTGCGCCCGGTGATTTCGCCATAGTTGGTCAAGCTCGCACCGAGGTCGGTGGTGATGCCGTGGCGGCCACCGGAAATCACTCCGTAGTTGGTGATGCTGACGCCGCTCGCGGAGTCGATATCAATGCCGTCGAACTTCTGGTCTGCATTGTGCGAATCGCCGGTGGAGATCTCGCCATAGTTGGTAATGCTGGCGTTGGCGCCGGTCTTCATGCCATCACTGGCGTCGCCGCGTATCAGCGCTCCGGCACGGTTGACGAGGGTGGTTTTCACCCCGTCGCTGCGCAGCGCATCCAGATCGAGACCCTGGCCGGTGGACGAACGAATCACGCCGCTGTTGTCGATCAACAGGCTGCCGCTGACGAAGTTGCTGTCGATGCGCAACGCGTCATTGGCGCCCAGAATCTGCCCGCCGTTGCGGTTGTAGATGGCGTAATTACGCGCCTTGCTCTCATCACCGCTGCTGTCGATGGCGCGCCCGCCGGTGGAAACGATCTTGCCTGCGTTATCGATAACTACACCGGCGCCGCTGGTTCCGTCCTTCAGGCTCACAGCCTTGCCGCTGTGGGTGATGCTGCCCGGTGTCGAGATCGTCAGGGTGTCGCTGCCACCCAGGGTTTGTGGTGCGGTGGTAGCGTTATCGATCTGCACAGTTTTGCCGTGCACAGTGGTGGTCGAGACCAACAGAGCGATGGCCAAAGACAAGCGCTGGGGCGAGAAGGGCATGAAGAAACGGCCTTTTTGTTATGGACGGGCCGTCCTGTATAGCGGTGGGTTTTTACAGAATGATGTCGGTGGTTGAACTGCATTGTTTTGCGTGCGCCGAGACGCAAGCGAAGGCTCATCTGCGTTTTGTTGCAGATATAACTCTGCATAAAGCGCCTCAGATGCACTATATTGCATAAATTAAAGATTTCGCTTTATTGAAGCGCATTAAAATGCACACGGAAAGAACATGTACAACCTGACATTACAGATCTTTACCGCCGGACAATGGCGCGACGCGATGATTCTAAGCTTCGATGAGCCTGAAAAAGGCTTCGAAAGCCGCTGCAGTTTTGGTTACGAGGCGAGTTACCTGGCGGACAACATCGAATCCATCGGATCGCCATATTCCAAGGCCGTGAGTGCTCTGTACCCGTTGGACTGGGACGGTCGGCGCTCGAGAACGCCAGCTTTTGTGCACGACATCGCACCGGCAGGCGCGGCCAAGCGGTTTCTGCTCGCGCGTCTGGCCCAGGAAAAACCTGAAGACATCAGCATCGATCTTTTTTTGCTGGGTCGTAGCACGCCCGCTCCCATCGGAAACATGCGAATAAAAGAATCGGCCGAAGCTGTCGATGAAAGAAAACCGATCGGATTCAAGCGCGAGGAGGTCATCCACCGCGATAACCGCTTTCTTGAATACGCCTATGAGTTAGGTGCGGCGATCGGGGGGGCGACGGGAGCAGGCGGTGAAGCGCCGAAGCTATTGTTGGCAGAGAACACAGCCGGTCTTCTGTATCCCGATGCTGTGTTGGGCGATGAACAAGTCCGAGAGCACTGGTTCGTGAAGTTTGCCAGAAACAGGGGAGGGCAAACCGACCAGGACATCCTGCGCAGCGAATACCATTACTACAGAGCGCTGCAGAAGTTGGGGATCGAAACGGTCGCCCCGCAAGGCATGGCCCTGGAGGAGGCGGACAAACCGAGTTTGTGGATGCATCGGTTTGATCGCCAGGTGACTGAGGGGACCGTATTGCGTTTCGCTGTCGAATCTATTTATTCGCTGGCTCAGGTGTCGACGCCAGGCAGCGCCATGAATCATCTGGAAGTCATCCGTATGCTCGCCCGACTCTGGCGTCAAGCGGGGCAAGACAGGCAGATTCCTGCTCTCATCGCGGATTACCTGCGTCGGGATCTGATCAACAAAATCCTGGGCAACTCGGATAATCACGGTCGTAACACGGCAATCATCCGTGGGGCGGACACGTTCAAGCTGGCGCCGATCTATGACCTCGCCCCGATGGTCATGGATGACGAAGGCGTGACCCGTACGACCAAATGGCCGAAAGACCTGGAAAGAGCGGGAGACATCGACTGGCGAGGCGTGTGCCGCGCGGTGGCCGAAAGCGCCAGACCGGACGAGCCTTTGGCAGGGCTGTTGGATGCCTCGGTGCTGTTTGAACGCTTGCGCGAAGATGCCCGACGTCTGGCCGCGCTGCCGGACATTCTGACCTCCAGCGGTTTGCCCGACAGAACCATGAACCACCCGGGCGTTCACCTGAAAAATCTTGAGCAGCGCTTGAAAGAGTGGGACTTGAAATGAGCCTGACCGTCATCGAGCGCACAGCGCTCATTGAAAGCATCCAGGAAGCAATGGCGCAAGGAACGCTGGAAATGGGTGACGCCGTGCGCCGCTTACGGGTGGAAGTGACCGGTTTGCATCAGACTCAGTTCGCGAAGATGTGCAAGATATCGGTGCGCACCCTGGTGCATATCGAACACGGTGAAGGCAATCAGACGCTGAAGTCGCTGAATGCGGTATTCCGCCCGTTCGGCATGAAAATAGGCGTGGTGCGGATTCGTCGAGACAATATTTAAACGTTGCAGACCCCTTCAACTACGCCGCACATACGCCTTGCCGTAATGCCGCTCCATTCTCGCCTGGATCAATTCCAGACCGATCGACATCAGCCAGTAAATGATCGCCGCCGTGGTCAGCATTTCGATGTAGCGATAGCTCGAGCGGCCGTAGGACTGGGCCAGAAACATCACTTCCCAGACGCCCATCACCGAGATCAGCGACGAGTCCTTGAGCATTGAGATGAACTGGTTGGTGGTCGGCGGAATGATGGTGCGCATGGCCTGGGGCAGGGTGATGCGCCAGAAGATCACTGTTTCGCGCAAGCCCAGCGCCAGCGATGCTTCCCGCTGGCCGTGATCGACCCCGAGGATGCCGGCGCGGAAGATTTCGCTCAGGTAGGCGCCGTAGTTCAGCGACAGGGCAATGATCCCGGCAACGATAGCGCCGGGGACGATGCCCAGTTGCGGCAGGCCGAGGTAGATCAGCAGGATCTGGATCAGCAGCGGTGTGCCGCGAAAGAACGAGGTGTAGAAACTGGCGATGCCAAACGCCACGGCGCTTTTCGACAGGCGCGCCAGCGCGGTGATAAAGCCCAACAGCGAGGACGCGATGATCGAGCAGGCGCATAAAAACAGCGTCAGCGCCGCGCCTTGCAGGAAACCATTGGGCGCCAGCTTCAGGCCGACCAGGTTGGGCAGCTTGTCGAGGATGATCGCAAACTTCAGGTCGAAGCTCAGGAAGAATCCGGCAAACAGACAGAACAGCGCGGCCCACGTCAGGTACAGGCGGCTACGAAAACCGAAAAACTTTTGCAGACGGGTTTCAGCCACCGGTTGCGGTGGCTGTGGCGGGGGCGGAAAGGAAGTCATTGGCTGATGTCGGCGCCGATCCATTTCTGCGAAAGCTTGCTCAGAGTGCCGTCCTGTTTGAGTTGGGCAAATACCTGGCGCACCTTGGCGTCCCACTGCGGGTCACCCTTTTCGATGGCGACCGAGTTCGGCTCCGAGTACAGCGGTTCGCCGGCCAGCTTGAAGCGCTGATCCTGGTTCAGGCGCGGCTGCGCAGTGACGAGATTGGTGAGAATCGCATCCAGTCGCACACCGGCGCCCAGGCCCAAGTCCTGGAAAGCGACGTTGTCGGTGTCGTACGGGGCAATCTGCACATCCTCGAAGGGATACTGCAATTGCGTGTCCTCGGCGCCTTCGATGACCAGGTTCTTGTTCAGATAACTTTCATAGCTGGAGGCGCTGGTCAGGCCGACTTTCTTGCCGCTCAGGTCCTTGGCGCTGTGGATGCGATCGTCCTTGGCGTTGACCACGATCACCGCCGGCGAGGCGTAATACTCGACGGGGAAATCGAACACCTCGGCGCGGGCCTTGCTCGGCGTCATCGAGCAGATGCAAATGTCGTAACGCCCGCTCCAGCGGCCGGCGGCAATTACGTCCCAGGACGGTGTTTCGAGACGCAGTTTGACCCCGAGTTTGTCTGCAACGGCTTTGGCGACATCAACATCAAAGCCGTCGAGTTCGTTGTGCTCGTTGAGAAACGAGAAGGGCGGATAGCTTTCCATCAGCACGCCGACCAGAATTTTTTTCTGCTCGACGCGGTCCAGCGTCGCACCGCCGAAGGCTTGGGTGGAGGCGGCCAGAATTGTCAGGCCCAGGGCCAATAGCGGTTGGAATTTCACAGTCGATCCCTGTAGAAAAAAGAGGTTGTTATTAACCGAGTGGTGCGTATTAAATAGTTATAAGAACGACTCTGATAGTGAGTTATTTTCATAAGCATATGAGTGAAAAGCATATGGGCGCAGCGAAGACGGTCATTCTCGATGGCGGCATGGGCCGCGAACTGCAACGCGCCGGGGCACCGTTCCGCCAGCCCGAGTGGTCGGCGCTGGCGCTGAGCGAGGCGCCACAAGCGGTCGAAGCCGTGCATGCCGCGTACATTGCCAGCGGCGCCAACGTGATCACCAGCAACAGTTACGCGGTGGTGCCGTTTCACATTGGCGAGCAGCGTTTTGCCGCTGAAGGTCAGGCTCTCGCGGCATTGGCGGGCGAATTGGCGCAGCGTGCGGTACAGGCTTCGGGTAAACCTGTGCGCGTGGCCGGTTCGTTGCCGCCACTGTTTGGCTCGTACCGGCCGGATCTGTTCGAAGCGGATCGGGTGACCGAGTTGCTGACGCCTTTGGTCAACGGCTTGGCCCCGCACGTCGATCTATGGCTGGCGGAGACGCAGAGCTCGATTGTCGAGGCGCGCGCCATTCACGCGGGCCTGCCGAAGGACGGCAAACCGTTCTGGCTGTCGTTCACCTTGAAAGATGAAGACACGGATGAAGTCCCTCGTCTGCGCTCCGGTGAGCCAGTCGCTGAAGCGGCTGCGGCGGCGGCTGAGCTGGGCGTCGAAACGTTGTTGTTCAATTGCAGCCAGCCCGAAGTGATCGGCGCGGCCATCGACGCGGCGCGCGATACTTTCGAGCGTCTCGGCGCGAACATCAATATCGGCGCGTACGCCAATGCGTTTCCTCCACAGCCCAAGGAAGCCACGGCCAACGACGGTCTCGACCCGTTGCGCGATGATCTCGACCCGCCGGGGTATCTGCACTGGGCGCTGGACTGGCAACAGCGCGGCGCCAGCCATCTGGGCGGCTGCTGCGGGATCGGGCCGGAACACATTGCGGTGCTGGCGCAAAAACTGGCTTAACCGCAGTTCAAAAGATCGCAGCCTGCGGCAGCTCTTACAGGAACGCATTCCAATGCAAGGAGCTGCCGAAGGCTGCGATCTTTTCGCTTTTTACCGATCAGCTACGGCACTCGGCCAGGGTTTTCAATTGCCCCGATGTGGTCTGATTCGCCTCTGAAAGCCAACGTTCAAACCCTGCGCCGATCGCCGGCCACTCCGAATCCAGGATCGAATACCACGCCGTATCGCGGTTCTTTCCCTTGACCACCATGTGCTGGCGAAACACGCCCTCAAAGCTGAAGCCCAGACGCTCGGCGGCGTATCGGGAGCGGGCGTTGCCGTTGTTGCACTTCCATTCCAGCCGGCGGTAACCCAACTCGAACGAATACCTGGCCAGCAGGTACACCGCCTCTGTGCTTTTCGGCGAGCGCTGCATCGGCGCGCCGAATGTGACGTGGCCGATTTCGATACGGCCCTGGGCCGGGACGATCGACATCAGGCTGAGAATGCCCTGCACCTGACCCGTAGCGTTGTCGATCACGCTGAAAAAATACGGATCACTGTTGGCCGCGTGGTTGTTCAGCCAGTCATTGAACGCACTGCGCAGCGGGAACGGGCCGTAAGGCAAATAATCCCAGAGTTTCGGATCAGCACCGGGGCCTTCGAGGGCCGCGTACAGTTCGTCGGCATGCCGCGCCGGATCGAGTTTTTCCAGACGAATGAAACGGCCTTCGAGCAGGGTGGCAGAAGGTGCGGGTGCGCCTTTCCAGTCAGCGAGTGAAGCGGTCATGTGCGCGTCTCCTTAAAGGGCTTTGCGAAACTGGATGAAGCCCGGGCGTTCAGCGATGCGCTCGTAGAGCTGGATCGCCGTGGCGTTGGTTTCATGTGTCAGCCAATGGACTTTGCAGCAGCCATCAACCTTGGCGGTGGCGTAGACATGCTCGATCAACAGCCGACCCAGACCGGTGCCACGGGCCTCGGGCACCACCAGCAAGTCCTGCAGATAGCAGGAGTTTTCGATGCTCCAGTTCGAGCGGTGATAAATGTAATGCACCATGCCCAACGCTTTGCCATCAACCCAGGCGAGGGCGGCGTGGGTCGGTTCGGTCGGGTCGAGAAAGCGCTGCCAGGTGCTCTGGCTGACAGCCTCCGGCAGTTCGGTGTTGTAGAAGCGCAGGTAGGCCTGCCACAACGGCAGCCAGGCGGCGTGGTCGTTGGCGCCGACCGGGCGGATGTCGATCTGGGTCATGGTGATTCCTTTAGCGCATCAAGCGGGCGAGGGTTTGATCGTTGGCGTCCGGGCTGGCGGCGAGGCCTTCGCTCACCCCGGCAATGTCGGCGGCGCTGCGGTTCTGGCTGAGCTTGCGCTTGCCTTCGAGGCGATCGATGGGAATGGCGAATCCGACGATGGCTTTGAGCATGCCGTCGATGTAATCGGCCGGTGCATCGTTGACTGACCACGGCTGGGCGCGGCCTGCTTCGTGACGGTCGGTCAAGGTGCTGACGATGTCGAGCAGGCGTCCGCCATCGCTGAAGGTTTCGGCATGCCCGTAGGCGTGCACGGCGATGTAGTTCCAGGTCGGTACGACTTTGCCGTGCTCGGCCTTGCTCGGGTAGAAGCCCGGGCTGACATAGGCGTCGGGGCCGGCAAAGATCAGCATTGCCTCGGCGCCGTCACGCAGGTCTTTCCACTGCGGATTGGCTTTGGCCAGGTGCCCGTACAGCGTGCCGTACTCGCCCTGTTCGCGATGCAGCAGCACCGGCACGTGACTGGCCTGCAAGCCGTTCTCGCCATGGCTCACCAAAATGGCGAGGCGGGTGGCGAGGATCAATTCGTGCAACTGAGACAACTCTTCGATGGCAAAGGCGCGTGGCGTGTACATGGACAGATTTTCCTTGGCGAATGCCTGCATCCTAGGCAGGCTATTGGTCTGTTGTAAGAGCCATTGACGAGTCATTTCATAGGTCCATTTGCTATGCCTGTTCTTCCGCCGTTGTCCATGCCGTTCAATCCGGCCGGTATCGAGCTTGATCGTCGTCAAGGCTTGAGCCGTCAGCTCTATCAGGCTTTGCGCTTGCGGGTGCTCGACGGACGCCTGGCCAGCGGCACACGATTGCCGGCCAGCCGAGACCTGGCGGCGGCGCTGGGCATTTCTCGCAACAGTGTGGTGCGCGCCTACGATCAGTTGTACGCCGAGGGGTTTATCGAAGGCCGGGTTGGCGACGGCACTTATGTTGCGCAATTGGCCCAACCACTGACGACAAAGAAAAAACTATCCACAATTTCATCCACAGGCTTGTTAACAGGCTTACCCACAGCTTTATCCACAAATTGGTTGGATTTACCTGTAGTTCCATCCAGCAAAGTTATCCACAGTGGCGGTTTTTCCCTTATCGAAAAACACCATTTGGCCCGACCGCCGAGCGGGCCGCCGCGCGCCTTTCGCGTGGGCGTACCCGCGTTCGACCTGTTTCCGTTCGAGGTCTGGGCCAAGCTGAACGCGGCTTTCTGGCGCAAACCGGATTTGCAGCAACTGTGTTACGGCGACCCGGCGGGTGATGCGCGTCTGCGCGCCATGATCGCTGCCTATTTGCGCAGTTCGCGCGGGATGCAGTGCACGGCTGAACAAATTGTGATCACCAGTGGCGCGCAGCAGGGCATCAGCCTTTGTGCACAGTTGCTGGTCGAGCCGGGGGATGGCGTGGCGATCGAGAATCCGGGCTACCGCGCTGCCGGACACGCGTTCGCCGTGGCGGGGGCACGTCTGCATGGCGTGGCGGTAGACAGCGAGGGGATCGATTGCAGCGCAATGGCTCAACTCAATGACTGCCGGGTGGCTTACGTCACGCCGTCTCATCAGTACCCGACCGGCGTCGTGATGAGCCTGGCCCGTCGCCTGGAATTGCTCGGGTGGGCCGAACGTGTCGGCGGCTGGATTGTTGAGGATGACTACGACGGTGAATACCGTTACACCGGCGCACCGCTGGCACCGTTGGCGGCGCTCGATCGTCAGGGCCGTGTGCTCTACGTCGGCACGTTTGGCAAAGTCGCCTTCCCGGCGTTGCGCCTCGGTTATCTGGTGCTGCCGCCGGCATTGGTCGAGGCCTTCGCGCAACGGCGCGCGGTGGACGTGCGGCACTCGGAAGTCAGCACGCAAGCGGTGACGGCCGAGTTCATGGCTGCCGGGCATTTTCAGCGGCATATTCGCCGGATGCGCCGGGCTGCGCTGAGCCGGCGCAACTGCCTGCTCGAAGGCTGGCCGACAATCGCCGGCGTTGGTCAGCTGCCCGCCGTGTCGGCCGGGCTGCACCTGACCGTCGCCGTGGACAGCATCGAGCGCGAGCAGCAATTGATCACTCAGGCCGCTGAGGTCGATGTCGAAATCAACGGTTTGAGCAGTTACTGGCTAACGGACTCGACCACGCCGATGGAACAGCGCGCCGGCCTGGTCCTCGGTTTCGCGGCCGTACCGGAGTCTGCGATCAACGCGGCACTGACGCGGTTGCGCCAGGCCTGGCAGCGCTGAAAAGCAGCGCCTCGCAGATGAAGAAGATCATTGTGCGAGGCAGCGGTTCTCAGGTGCCTGATTTAATCCTGGTCCAGGCCCGTGTTCGCGCACGCTCGGCATCGCGAGGCAGCGGTTGCAGGGTATAGAGCGTACTCATTGCTGCGTCGGTGGGGTACAGGTTCGGATTGTTGCGAATGGTCGGATCAACGAGGCCAGTGGCGTCTTTGTTCGGGTTCGGATAGCCGACAAAATCGCTGACCGGGGCGATCACTTGCGGTTGCAGCAGGTAGTTGATGAAGGTGTAGGCGTCCTCGGTGTTCTTCGCGCCTTTCGGAATGGCGAGCATGTCGAACCAGATCGGCGCGCCTTCTTTCGGCAAGCGCATGTCGACCACCACGCCGTTTTTCGCTTCTTTGGCGCGGTTGGCCGCTTGCGAAAAGCTGCCGGAATAACCCACTGCCACGCAGATGTCGCCGTTGGCGATGTCGGCCATGTACTTGGAAGAATGGAAGTACGTCACGTAGGGACGGATCTTCAGCAGCAGCGCTTCTGCCTTGGCGTAATCCGCCGGCTTTTTGCTGTTTGGATCGAGACCCAGGTGTTGCAGGGCCAGCGGCAAAATCTCTGAAGGCGAATCGAGCAGGGCGACGCCGCACTGCTTGAGCTTGCTGAGGTTTTCTTCCTTGAAAATCAGGTCCCAGCTGTCCACTGGCGCGTTGTCGCCCAGGACGGCCTTGACCTTGGCCGGGTTGAAGCCGATCAGGATGGTGCCGTACATATACGGCACGGCGAATCTGTTCCCCGGATCATTGGCTTCGATCAGCTTCATCAGTTTTGGATCGAGGTGATTCCAGTTCGGCAGCTTGCTGCGATCCAGCGGCTGGAACACGCCGGCCTCGATCTGTTTGGCGAGGAATACATTGGATGGCACCACCACGTCGTAGCCGGAATTGCCGGTCAGCAGCTTGGCCTCCAGCGCCTCGTTGGTGTCGAAAATGTCGTAGATCAATTTGGTCTGGGTGTTCTGTGCCTTGAAGTCTTCCAGTGCCTTGGGCGTGATGTAGTCGAACCAGTTATAGACGCGCAGCGTACGCTCTTCGGCGTGGGCACCAGCGCTCAGCATCGCCGCGCAAAGCGCCGGCGCGATCAGTCGCTTTTTCATCGTTCAAAGCCTTCCAGCACGTTCACCGCGTTGATGCCGATTTCTTCGACGGCGTAACCACCTTCCATGACGAACAGGGTCGGTTTGCCGAGGGCCGCAATGCGCTTGCCCATCGCCAGGTAATCGGGGCTGTCGAGTTTGAACTGTGAAATCGGGTCGTCTTTGAAGGTGTCGACGCCCAGCGAGACGACGATGATGTCCGCGCCGTAGCGGTCGATCTCGTCGCAGGCCTGGTCCAGTGCCGCGCTCCATACATCCCAGCCGGAACCGGCCGGCAGTGGGTAGTTGAAATTGAACCCTTCACCGGCGCCTTCGCCGCGCTCGTCGTCATAGCCGAGGAAGAACGGAAACTCGGCTTCCGGATGGCCGTGAATCGAGGTGAACAGGACGTCGCTGCGGTCGTAGAAAATCGACTGGGTGCCGTTGCCGTGGTGGTAATCGACATCGAGAATGGCGACTTTGCGGTGGCCCTGATCGAGGAACGCCTGCGCGGCGATGGCCGCGTTATTGAGGTAGCAATAACCACCCATCAAATCGCTGGCGGCATGATGTCCCGGTGGCCGGCACAACGCGAAGGCACTGCGCGCGCCCGCCTGAATCTGCGCTTGGGCGGTCAACGCCACTTGCGCTGCGCTGTAGGCCGCTTGCCAGGTGCCGGCCGTAATCGGCGCGCCGCCATCGAAGCTGTAATAACCGAGCTGGCCATGCAGGCTGGTCGGTTTGATCGCCCGCAATGTGCGTGCTGGCCATGTGTAGGGCAGCAAGTCATCGTCGGTGTTGAAGTCGGTCCAGCGTGCCCAGGCGCCTTTGAAAAAGTCGAGGTAGTCGCGGCTGTGAATGCGGGCGATCGGTTCGAGGCCGAAATCCTTCGGTGCTTCGACGGGGCCGAGATTCTGGTTCTGCACGCGCTGCAGCACGTGGTCGGCACGCGACGGCATCTCGAAGCACGGCTTGAGCTGGCCGTCGATGAGTTCGCAACGGCCGTGGTGCAGGTGGTGATCGTCTGAGTAGATCGTCAGCATTGTTGTTCTCCGCAGGGCTGATTCGGTTCGCCTCAGTGTTGCGGCACAAGGCGAATCGGAGAACGTCAGGAAAGGCCAAAAGGGGATCGATGTGGCCAAAACTTCTGACCGCAATTCGCCCCTTGCTGGAGCAGGCTTGTCCTCAAAATGGGCACGAAATGCAAACCCTTTTGGGACTGGCAAGCCAGCTCCCACGAATGGATATCAATGCGGCCGGAACTGACTCGGCGCCACACCGCTCCAGCGTACAAACGCATGACGAAAACTCGCGGTTTCGCTGAAGCCCAGGGTTTCGGCAATCCGGTAGATCGGCAATTGATCCTCACACAGCATCTGCTTGGCGCGCTCGAAGCGCAGCTCATCAAGCAATTCCTGATAGCTGCTGCCCATGTCTTTGAGATGCCGGCGCAAGGTGCGCGGCGAGCATTTCATTTGCTGCGCCAGGCCTTCCAGTCCCGGCGCGGCATTCAACTGCGCGCTGAGCAACTCGCGAATCCGCCCCAGCCAGGCCTGACGCCCGGTGAATTCCAGGTTCTGCTTGCGGCAGCGTTCGGCCATGGCCTGGTGGGTGATGGCGTCGGCCAGCGGCAACGGCTGATCGAGCCAGTGACGGTCGAAGGCGAACGCGTTGTCCTTGGCCGCGAAGTGCAGTGGCGAGCGGAAGGGCTCGGCATAGCTGTCGCGATAGTCCGGCGCGGCGTGTTCAAAACGCGTGGCCCGCAGCGGCAGCGGATGGCCGAGCAGGTCATCGCAGATGACTTTCAGCGACACCAGACAGAACTCGGCATTGAACACCGCCATCGCCGGGCTCTCGCGGTAATCGGCGGCAACGAACCAGACCTGCTCGCCGTCCTCTTCCAGGCCCAGTTCGAACAACGTCCCCAATAACGCCGGATAGCGGATCGCCAGACGCAAAGCGTCACCGAAGGTGGCACACGTCAGCAGTGCGTAACCGAGCATGCCGTAACAGGACACATGCATGCGTCGGCCCAGTTCGAGGCCGATGTCACGCTTGAGCGCAACCGCGTTGGTGCAGACCTGCATCTCCTGATGGGTGGTGATGCGCGTATCGGCACGCTGCAGATCCGCCGCAACGATGCCGCTGCCAGCCAGCAGCGCCTCGCTCGACAGGCCTTCGGCCTTGAAGGTATTGAGGATCAGCGAGACGGCGTTGAGGGTGGTGAGGTGGGAGTGGAGCATGGGATCTTCCAGCCTGGAGGTGGCTGGAACGCAGCAAGTTGCATGCCGCAGGCCCTCACCCCAGCCCTCTCCCAGAGGGAGAGAGGGCCGAACGGGGGGTATTGCATAAATACACCGACGTGAGACACCGCCGCCGAATCCATAATCGACACTGTTTATCAGGTCGGTATATAGCGCAAGACACTACGGTCAGTTCCCTCTCCCTCTGGGAGAGGGTTAGGGTGAGGGGCAATCCAGCGCCGTGCTCAGATCAACTCACCACACAAATCCAGCTCGATCAGCCGTCGCACTTCAGCCGTTTCAAGCCCGGCGCCCAGCAATCCCTGCAACTTGCCGAACGCCGCCTCACGCGTCATCCCGCCACCGGACAACACACCCGCACCACGCAAGCGGCTGCCGGCCTCGTAAACATCCAGTTCCACCCCTCCCTCATGGCATTGCGTGACCGCAACCACCACCACGCCGTTGTCCCGCGCACGGGCGAGGCTGGCAAGAAAATCCGGGTTGTCACTCGGCCCGGTGCCGCTGCCGTAGCATTCCAGCACCAGACCTCGAACGCCGCTGTCGAGCAGGCCATCGAGCACGCCGGCGCTGATGCCGGGAAACAGCGGCAGCACCGCAACGTTTGCCAGCTGTTTGGGCTGGTTGTAATTCAGGGCAGCTGGAATCGAAGACGCTTTCACGCCGCCGCCCTGACGCTCCAGCCGTTTGAACGGATGCCGTCCGAAGCTGCGCACTTTTGCGCAACGGGTCGGGGCCAGCAGTTCACCGTGGAAATACAGGTGCACCCCCGGCGCCAAGCCGTGGCCGAGAGCGACCAGCGCGCCGCTGAGGTTTTCCCAGGCATCGCTGTCGATCACGCCTGCCGGCAGCATCGAACCGGTGAAATACACGCGAGCGTGCAGGCCGAGCAATTGAAAGCTCATCGCCGCCGCGCTGTAGGCCAGCGTGTCGGTGCCGTGCAGGATGAGTACGCTGTCGCAGCCTTGCACATCCACGGCATCGACCACTGCTTCACGCAGTTGCTGCCAGTAGGCCGGGGTCATGTTCGCGCTGTCGATCAGCGGCGACATTTCCCGAAAGCGCCACTGCGGCACGACGAGTTCAGGCTGGCTGTGCAAATAGTCGCGCATCCGCGCTTCGAAACCGGATGCCGGGGCCAGACCGTTGGCGCTGGCCTGCATGCCGATGGTGCCACCGGTATAGAGCACCATGACGTGCTGGGCGGCGGGGTAGGAATTGGCAATCATCTGAGGTCTCCAGGGAGATGACATTTGTAGGTGAGCCTGCTCGCGATGACGGATATTCACTCAACAAAGATGTTGGATGATAAATCGCTATCGCGAGCAGGCTCGCTCCTGCAAGTTATTGCATCACAATAACTGACGGGCGCAGGGGATGCGCCCGTCATTCACCTGTCAGCGTTGCGCTGCAGGCACGCCTTGCGGCTCGGCTTCGGTCTTGCCGGCTGCGGCAGGCGGGTTGGCCGGCCAGGCTTTGCGGTCGAGATCCAGATCCGGGAATTTGCTCGAGTCGAACACCGGCGTCTTGATGCCCGCCGCGCGCTGGTCGTCGTAGTCACGCAGGATGCGCATGCCGATTTTGAACAGCAGGGCCAGGGCGATCAGGTTGACGAATGCCAGCAGGGTCATGGTGATGTCCGCGAAGGCAAACACGGTGCTGAGGTTTTCGATGGCGCCCCAGAAAATCAACACCAGTACCAATGCCCGATAGCCGATCAGCGCCTTGCGGTTTTCGCCGATCAGGAAGCGCAGGTTGCTCTCGCCCAAGTAGTAGTTGTAGAGAATCGAGGTGAACACGAACAGCGCCAGCGCCACCGAAATGAACATCCGGCCCCAGTCACCGACCACAGCGGCCAGCGAGTTCTGGGTCAAGGCAATGCCGTCCCCTTCGAAGCCCGGCGTGTAGAAGCCCGACAGCAGGATCAGCAGGGCGGTGCAGGTGCAGATCACGAACGTGTCGAGGAACACGCTGAACGCCTGAACCACACCTTGTGCCACCGGGTGTTCGACCGACGCAACGGCCGCAACGTTTGGCGCACTGCCAAGACCGGCTTCGTTGGCAAACACGCCACGCTTCACGCCCATGACGATCGCGCTGCCGATCAGACCGCCGAAGGCCTGGTCGAGGCCGAACGCGCTTTTGACGATGGTCATCAACATGGCCGGGACATGATCGAATTGCAGCACGATCACATATATGGTCACGCCGATATAAATCAGGGTTTTCACCGGCACCAGCAGGTCGGCGACCTTGGCGATCCGCTTGATCCCGCCGATGAACACCAGACCCAGCAGCACCGCCAGCGCGAGGCCGGTGTACGTGGTATCAAGGCCGAAGGCATTGTTCAGCGAGTGGGTCACAGCGTGTGCCTGCAGACCGTTGAAGGCGAAACCGAAGGTCACCAGCAGCAGGAACGCCATGACCATACCCAGCCAGCGTTTCTGCAAACCGTGCTGGATGTAGTAGGACGGGCCGCCACGGTAGGTGCCGTCCGAATCAGTGCGTTTGTACAACTGACCGAGGGAGCATTCGAAAAAGCTGCTGGACATGCCGACCAGCGCGGTCACCCACATCCAGAACACCGCGCCCGGACCACCGAGGGTCACGGCGATGCCGACACCGGCGATGTTGCCGGCACCGACGCGGCCGGCGAGGCTGAGCATCAGGGCCTGGAAAGAACTGAGTTGCCCGGCGCTGCTTTTCAGGCTGTCGCGGAACACCGCGAACATGTGGAAGAAATGACGCAATTGAACGAAACGCGAGCGAATCGTGAAGTAGCTACCGAGCCCGACAATGAGCACGATCAGTACTTTCCCTGAGAGGAAGTCGTTGATGACTTCAAGCATGGATTTTTCCTCGCTGTTTTTTGTGTGAGCAAATGCTGGACGGAAGAAACATCGTGTTACACCGGCCTGCGCGCGGCAGTGCTGGTGAGGCGAAGGTTTCGTCCCGGATCCATTTCGCGGGTTTGTTATTAGTTCGGGTTTCGCATGGGTTATGGCCTCGTTACCGACGACCGCTCACGCGAAGAGGGGCGGCACTATACCGATCAGTGCGGCGCCCGTCTGCACGGTTGTGGTGCGAGCGACGAAACGAAGCTTTGGAACACCCGGCGTTTCCGGCGCCGGGCTTTTGTAGGAGTGAGCCTGCTCGCGATGCAGGCGCTGCGGTTTAACTGGCACACCGCGTCATCGTTCATCGCGAGCAGGCTCACTCCTACAGAAGACGTTGTCCTTTCAATAAGTTAAAAAAAAGGGCTTGGGGACTGAATCCCCAAGCCCTCAAAAGGTGAGAGGTGTCTAGTCCCTCGACCTGGTGAGCGGTGCTACAAGTAACGCGTGGGCTCAGGCTTTAAGCGGAACCAGACGCGGGGCGATCATGTTTTCCGGGCGCAGGATGTCGGCGAGCATGGCTTCGTCGAGCAGGCCTTCTTCACGCACCAGTTCCAGCACGCCACGACCGCTTTCAAGGGCGATACGGGCAATGCGGGTGGCGTTTTTGTAGCCGATGTACGGGTTCAGTGCGGTGACCAGACCGATCGAGTGTTCGACCAGCTCACGG
This sequence comes from Pseudomonas khorasanensis, assembly GCF_014268505.2. Classification (GTDB taxonomy): domain Bacteria; phylum Pseudomonadota; class Gammaproteobacteria; order Pseudomonadales; family Pseudomonadaceae; genus Aquipseudomonas; species Aquipseudomonas khorasanensis. The sequence continues at coordinate 264,769 of NZ_JABWQP020000003.1, read as the reverse complement.
CAGCGCGCTTCGTTGGCGGTGATGCCGACGATGCAATGCTCACGCAGCATGTCCATGGCGCGTTGCAGCAGGCGGATCGAGTCGAGGATCTTGAAGGCGATCAGCGGCTCCATCACGTTCAGTTGCAGTTGGCCGCCTTCGGCTGCCATGGTCAGCGCCAGATCGTTACCGATGACCTGGAACGCGACCTGATTCACGGCTTCCGGGATCACCGGGTTGACCTTGCCGGGCATGATCGAGCTGCCTGGCTGACGCGCCGGCAGGTTGATTTCGTTGATGCCGGTGCGTGGGCCGCTGGACAGCAGGCGCAGGTCGTTGCAGATCTTCGACAGCTTGACCGCGGTGCGCTTGAGCATGCCGGAGAACAATACGAAGGCGCCCATGTCGGAGGTCGCTTCGATCAGGTCGGCCGCCGGTACCAGCGGTTGGCCGCTGATCAGCGCCAGACGCTGTACCGCCAGTGCTTGATAGCGCGGGTCGGCATTGATGCCGGTGCCGATCGCGGTGCCGCCCAGGTTCACTTCGGTCAGCAGTTCCGGGGCCAATGTCTTCAGACGGGCCAGGTCTTCGCCCATGGTGGTGGCGAAGGCACGGAATTCCTGGCCGAGGGTCATCGGCACGGCGTCCTGCAGCTGGGTACGGCCCATTTTCAGGACGTGATCGAATTCTTTGCCCTTGGCGGCGAACGCCTGAATCAGGCTGTCGAGGCTGGCCAGCAGCGCGTCGTGACCCAGCAGCAGACCCAGACGAATCGCGGTCGGGTAGGCGTCGTTGGTCGACTGCGCCATGTTCACGTCGTCGTTCGGGTGCAGGTACTGGTATTCGCCTTTCTCGTGACCCATTGCTTCGAGGGCAATGTTGGCGATCACTTCGTTGGCGTTCATGTTGGTGGACGTGCCGGCGCCACCTTGAATCATGTCGACCACGAACTCTTCGTGGTAATCGCCGCGGATCAATCGTGCACAGGCTTCGCTGATGGCAGCGTGCTTGGCTTCGCTCAGGTGACCCAGCTCGCGGTTGGCGTCAGCGGCGGCCTGTTTGACCATCGCCAGGCCCACAACCAGTTTCGGGTAATGCGAAATCGGAACGCCCGAGAGGCGGAAGTTGTTCACCGCTCGCAGGGTCTGGATGCCGTAATACGCATGGGCCGGTACTTCGAGGGCGCCAAGCAGGTCGGTTTCTGTGCGGAAAGATGCAGCGGAGGACATGATAGAAATCATCTCGATAAGGACCCGGTCTGTGCCGGAACGCTGCGAATGCTAGGCTTGTGGGGATTTTTGGGCCAATGCTGTTAAGCACTGCCCTATGCACATTCGGCATAATGCCCATGTGACGCCGCTTGTACGGCAGACGTGTGACCTGTTTTGGTGCGTGTCCGGGAGGACGTGATGAATCTGGAAAGCAAATGGCTCGAGGACTTCAGTGCCCTGGCCGCCACCCGCAGCTTCTCGCAGGCGGCCGAACGGCGCTTCGTGACCCAGCCGGCGTTCAGCCGGCGGATCCGCAGCCTGGAAGCGGCGCTGGGGCTGACCCTGGTCAATCGGTCGCGCACGCCGGTTGAACTGACGGCGGCGGGGCAGTTGTTTCTGGTGACGGCGCGCACCGTGGTTGAACAGCTGGGTGAAGTGTTGCGCCATCTTCATCATCTGGAAGGCGGGCAGGGTGAGGTGATGCAGGTGGCGGCGGCTCACTCGCTGGCGCTGGGCTTTTTCCCGCGCTGGATCGCCCAGTTGCGCAACGAGGGGCTGAACATCGCCACGCGTCTGGTCGCCACCAACGTCGGCGACGCCGTGCACGCGTTGCGTGAAGGTGGCTGCGATTTGATGCTTGCGTTCTATGACCCGGACTCGGCCATGCAGATGGACCCGGAAATCTTCCCGTCGCTGCACCTGGGTCAGACTGAAATGCTGCCGGTGTGCGCCGCCGATGCCGACGGCAAGCCGCTGTTCGACCTGGAAGGTGAGGCGAGCGTGCCGCTGCTGGCCTACAGCGCCGGGGCGTTTCTCGGTCGATCGGTCAATGGCCTGCTGCGCCAGCGTCAGCTGCGTTTCACGACGATCTACGAAACCGCCATGGCCGACAGTCTGAAAAGCATGGCGCTGGAAGGCCTGGGCATTGCCTGGGTGCCGCAGCTGAGCGTGCGCGCCGAACTCGCGCGCGGCGAACTGGTGGTGTGCGGCGGCCCGCAATGGCATGTGCCGCTGGAGATTCGCCTGTACCGCTGCGCGTTGGTGCGCAAGGCCAATGTGCGATTGCTGTGGCGCAAGCTTGAGGGCGGTGCGGCACAAAGTACTTGAAGCTGCTGAAAATCAAAGTGTGGGAGCGAGCCTGCTCGCGAAAGCGGTGTATCAGATGCCATTCATTTGTCTGACACGCCCTCTTCGCGAGCAGGCTCGCTCCCACAGAGGGAATTGTGGTGTTCTTCGCTGACCTTCAGGTCAATAAAACCGGGCTTTTGCGGCATTTGACAGATGGTCGTTTCGGGGGCTGTTTATTGCTTTCTTTGCGGTATACTGCGCGGCCTTCGGCCGGCACGTCCGGCCATTTTTCGCACAATCAAGCCACGCAACCTGCGTGGCTTGTTGTTTTATGACGCGCCCGCGGGCGCTCCAGAGAGAAGAGGCGCGACGATGAGTGCACTGGTTGGCGTGATCATGGGCTCCAAGTCCGATTGGTCCACCCTTAGCCACACCGCCGATATGCTGGAAAAGCTCGGCATCCCGTACGAGGTCAAGGTGGTTTCCGCCCACCGCACCCCGGATCTGCTGTTCCAGTACGCCGAAGAGGCTGAAGGCCGCGGCATCGAGGTGATTATCGCCGGTGCCGGCGGTGCAGCCCACTTGCCAGGCATGTGTGCGGCCAAGACCCACCTGCCGGTGCTGGGCGTACCCGTGCAGTCGGCCATGCTCTCGGGCGTCGATTCGCTGCTGTCGATTGTGCAGATGCCAGCTGGCATCCCGGTCGCCACCCTGGCCATCGGCAAGGCCGGCGCGATCAACGCAGCCCTGCTCTCGGCGAGCATCCTCGGCGCCAAGCATCCACAATTCCACGCGGTACTGAAGACCTTCCGTGCCGAGCAGACAGACAGCGTCCTGGACAATCCAGACCCACGTATTGCCTGAGGTTGTTGAGATGAAGATCGGTGTAATCGGTGGCGGCCAGTTGGGTCGCATGTTGGCCCTGGCGGGCACCCCGCTGGGCATGAACTTCGCTTTTCTCGACCCTGCGCCGGACGCCTGTGCTGCCGCGCTGGGCGAACACCTGCGGGCCGATTACGGCGATCAGGATCATCTGCGCCAACTGGCCGATGAAGTGGATCTGGTGACCTTCGAATTTGAAAGCGTTCCGGCGGAAACCGTGGCGTTCCTGTCCCAATTCGTACCGGTGTACCCGAGCGCCGAAGCGCTGCGCATCGCTCGTGACCGCTGGTTCGAAAAGAGCATGTTCAAGGATTTGGGCATTCCGACCCCAGCCTTCGCCGATATTCAATCGCAAGCCGATCTGGACGCGGCCGTTGCCTCCATCGGCCTGCCGGCGGTGTTGAAAACCCGCACGCTGGGTTACGACGGCAAGGGTCAGAAAGTCCTGCGCAAGCCGGAAGACGTCGCGGGCACGTTCGCCGAACTGGGCAGCGTCGCCTGCCTGCTGGAAGGCTTCGTGCCGTTCACCGGTGAAGTCTCGTTGATTGCCGTGCGCGCCCGTGATGGTGAAACGAAGTTCTATCCGCTGGTGCACAACACCCATGACAGCGGGATCCTCAAGCTGTCGGTCGCCAGTACCGATCACCCGTTGCAGGCATTGGCCGAAGACTATTCCAGCCGCGTGCTCAGGCAGCTGGATTACGTCGGCGTAATGGCGTTCGAGTTCTTTGAAGTCGACGGTGGCCTCAAGGCCAACGAAATCGCCCCGCGCGTGCACAATTCCGGGCACTGGACCACCGAAGGCGCCGAGTGCAGCCAGTTCGAAAACCACCTGCGTGCCGTCGCCGGCCTGCCGCTGGGTTCGACGGCCAAGGTCGGCGAAAGCGCGATGCTCAATTTCATCGGCGTTGTACCGCCGGTTGAAAAGGTCATCGCCATCGAAGACTGCCATCTGCATCACTACGGCAAAGCCTTCAAGGCCGGGCGCAAGGTTGGTCACGCCAACCTGCGTTGCGCCGACATGGCCACGCTGCAGGCACAGATCATCAAGGTCCAGGCGCTGATCGCCGAGTAAAACAGTTTCATGTGGCAACGGCGGAACCATTCAGGTGCCGCCGTTCTCTCATGGCAGGATGCCAAAGTCTGACTAGGCTATATCTACCAAATCAGAGGGAAATGTCATGGGAATTATCGGAACCATCTTTATCGGCTTGATCGTCGGCCTGCTGGCTCGGTTTCTGAAGCCTGGCGATGACAGCATGGGCTGGATCATGACCATCCTGCTCGGTATCGGCGGTTCGCTGGCGGCCACTTACGGCGGCCAGGCTCTGGGAATTTACCGCGCGGGCGAAGGTGCCGGTTTCATCGGCGCACTGGTTGGCGCGATCGTGCTGCTGGTGATCTACGGCCTGATCAAAAGGAAGTGATCCAAAGCGACAAAGTCCTCTCTGCCAAACCGGCGGGGAGGGCTAGAATGCTCGGCGATTCAACGTTCCCACCTCTACCGAGCACCTTCATGCGCCGTCTTCTGTTGACTCTCCTTATTCTGGGCAGTGGCTTGGCCCACGCCGGCGAACTGCCGGAAACCGACTGGCTCGAACTGATGCCCAAGTCGGATCAAAAGGCCCTCGAGGCCATGCCCGAAATCGATCACGACACCCCCGAAGCCAACGGCACCTTCACCGAGAAGGGCGGGATGAAGCAGGCCAAAGGTCTGCCGGCGGTGATGTATTCGACCAAAACCGTGGCGTCGATGAACGACCGGCACATCCGCATCGGTGGCTACCCGGTGCCGCTGGAATCCGATGCCAAGGGCCGCAGCACGCTGTTCTTCCTCGTGCCGTATCCCGGCGCCTGCATCCATGTGCCCCCGCCGCCGCCGAATCAACTGGTGCTGGTGCGTTATCCCAAAGGTTTGAAGCTGGACGATATCTACACGCCGCTGTGGGTAACCGGCACGCTGAAAGTCGAAAAGGTCAGCAATGATCTGGCCGACGCGGCGTATGCGCTGGAGGCGGAGAAGGTGCGGGTGGTGCAGGAATCTGATCTCTAAGAGCTGCATAAAACCAATGTGGAGCGAGCTTGCTCGCGAAGGCGGATTGTCAGCGAACGAATGGATCGACTGACCCAACGCATTCGCGAGCAAGCTCGCTCCACAGGGAGTTGTGTATGGCTTAGAGCGGTGTAGCAGCGACGCTGACACCCATCGTATGGCTCGCACCCGGCGCCAGCGTCACCACATCGTCCATCACATTCGCCGTCTCGATGCACAGCATGCGCTGCCAGCCATCGTTGTCCATGTCGGGCAGCGCCGCGGCGCGGTCGACCCACGGGTTCCAGATCACTGCCGTGCGCGAGCCGGTCGAAGTCAGCACGATGCGTCGCTCCCAGACTGGGTCAACGATGCTCAGCTGCTCGGGAACGTTGACGTAGATGCGGTCGGTCTCGCCTTCGAACTTCAGGTCACCTTGCTGGCTGTGAACGTTCCAGTCGTCCAGCGTCTCGATGTAGTTCAGCCCGGCCACGCCATCGACGTGCACATTGCGCACGTCACTGACGGCGAAATAAGTGTGCAGCGCCTGGCTGAGGGTGACGGTCTCGGCGCCACGGTTATGGCTGGTCAGGCTGTAATGCAATCGATCCGACAGATGCAGGGTCAGGGTCAGGTCGACTTCATGGGGCCAGCCCGGCAGGCCACCTTCTGGACGGGGAACCTTGAACTCGACCTTGACGCCGTTGCTTTGCGACTCGATCCCGCCCAATTCCCAGTCCATCGCCCGCACCAGGCCGTGCGCGGCGGCCGGCTGCTCACCGCTGTACATCGCCTGAACGCTGTGCGGGTTGCGTTCGAACTTGCCGAACCACGGCCAGCACACCGGCACGCCGGCGCGAATGCTTTTGCCGGTCTTGAAGTCGGCCTTGTCGTTGAGCCAGATGATCGGCGGCTGGCCATCGATCTGATAACTGAGAATGTGCGCGCCCTGCTGGGCCACCAGCACTTCGGCCTGACCGTGGCGGATGCGCCAGCAATTCAGTTCATCCAGTTTCACGGCTTCAACGTTGGGCGTGTTCATGGGCAATTCTCGATCAGCGACTTGGACGACTATGACCGTAAAACGGCCTCGAGGTTTAACGTGCGCGCGGCGGAACCGAGCGGGTGCGACCGCTGCCGTCGATGGCGACGAAGACGAAAACGGCTTCGGTAACCTTGCGCCATTCGCTGGACAGTGGGTCATCGCTCCACACTTCGACCATCATCTGGATCGAGCTGCGGCCGATTTCCAGGGTCTGGGTATAAAAGGACAACTGCGCGCCGACCGCCACCGGTACCAGAAACGCCATGCGGTCGATGGCCACGGTGGCCACGCGCCCACCGGCGACACGGCTGGCCATTGCGGTGCCGGCCAGGTCCATCTGCGCCACCAGCCAGCCGCCGAAAATATCGCCGAAGCCGTTGGTTTCGCGCGGGAGTGCGGTGATTTGCAGCGCCAGATCGCCTTGCGGGATCGGATCTTCTTGTTCGAGCTCTATCATGCCGGGGGGCCTCTGACCCGTGACTCTTCGTGGGTATTGCGGGTGGTAGCCGTCTTCGGGAAAAACGATTCAACACCGAACACACTGCGTTCGTCACGTTTTCCATCAGGCGCCTAAAGGGAAACTCTGCGAAAAAGGCTAAATCCCGAGCAAAGGGCGGGCCAACAACGTTTTCGCACAGCAACCTCTTACAAAACCTGCGCAGGTGGCGAGTATATCGGTCGATAGACTCCACGACGACCACCCGGTTCTGATTTTGACCGTCAATTACGCGCCTCTATGTGCTTTTTCGAACAATTTGCTATGGTGCCGAACCTGTCCAAGCCACCGCCAGCGTTGTTGTGGCGACAGATTCGACTATAAGAGAAGCCTTGCCATGACCACAGCGCCTTCGAGCCTCGCGCAGCCCGAGCAACCCGCACGACCGTTGACCCGCAATGACTACAAGACTCTGTCGCTGTCCGCCCTTGGGGGGGCGCTGGAGTTTTACGATTTCATCATCTTTGTCTTCTTCGCCACGGTGGTCGGCAAGCTGTTCTTCCCGGCGGACATGCCCGAGTGGCTGCGCCTGATGCAGACCTTTGGCATCTTCGCCGCCGGCTATCTGGCCCGTCCGCTGGGCGGCATCGTCATGGCCCACTTTGGTGATCTGCTGGGGCGCAAGAAAATGTTCACCCTGAGCATTTTCATGATGGCTGTGCCGACGCTGATCATGGGTCTGTTGCCCACTTATGCGCAGATTGGCATCTGGGCGCCGATCCTGTTGCTGCTGATGCGCGTGATCCAGGGTGCGGCGATTGGCGGTGAAGTGCCGGGGGCGTGGGTATTCGTTTCCGAACACGTGCCGCAAAAGCACATCGGTTACGCCTGCGGCACCCTCACCAGCGGTTTGACCGCCGGGATCCTGCTGGGCTCGCTGGTCGCCACGGCAATCAACAGCATTTATACGCCGGCGGAGGTTTCGGATTACGCCTGGCGGATTCCATTCCTGCTCGGCGGCGTGTTCGGTCTGTTTTCGGTTTATCTGCGCCGCTGGCTGCATGAAACCCCGGTTTTTGCCGAGCTGCAACAGCGCAAGGCGCTCGCTGAAGAAGTGCCGCTGCGCGCGGTGTTGCGCGACCATCGCGGCGCGATCGCCATCTCGATGCTGCTGACCTGGCTGTTGTCCGCCGGCGTCGTGGTGGTCATCCTGATGACCCCGACCGTGTTGCAAACGGTCTATCACATCTCGCCCACCACGGCGCTGCAATCCAACAGCCTGGCAATCGTGTTCCTCAGTCTCGGCTGCATCGCGGCCGGCGCACTGGCCGATCGCTTCGGTGCCGGCCGGGTCTTCGTGTTCGGTTGCCTGGGCCTGTTGATCAGCTCCTGGACGTTCTATCACAGCCTTGCCGCCCATCCGGACTGGCTGTTCCCGCTGTACGCGCTGACCGGTCTGCTGGTCGGCACCATCGGCGCGGTGCCGTACGTGATGGTCAAGGCGTTCCCGCCAGTGGTGCGCTTCAGTGGTTTGTCGTTTTCCTACAACGTGGCTTACGCGATTTTCGGTGGGTTGACGCCGATGGTGGTCAGTCTGTTGCTCAAGGAAAGCGCCATGGGCCCGGCCTACTACGTGGCAGTGCTCTGCGGCGTCGGGATTCTGGTTGGCGCGTGGCTGTGGAAGAAGGGGCGCTGATCCGAAGATCTCCTCCTGCAATGCCGGCCTCTTCGCGAGCAGGCTCGCTCCCACTTTTGGAATGCATTTCAACTGTGGGAGCGAGCCTGCTCGCGAATGGGGGTACCACGAATCATCAGTAAAAAAGCGAATACTGGCCTTTCATCCAATTGTCATATTTCAGCCATAGAGTGTTCACACGGCCTGCTGATACTTGGCCCCGACTTAACACACCCTATCTGCTAGGAGTAAGGCATGAAACTGAAGCGTTTGATGGCGGCAATGACTTTTGTCGCTGCTGGCGTTGCGACTGCCAACGCGGTTGCCGCTGTTGACCCTGCTATCCCGAGCTACACCAAGACCACTGGTGTGTCGGGCAACCTGTCCAGCGTCGGCTCCGATACCCTGGCCAACCTCATGACCCTCTGGGCTGAGAACTACAAGAAAGAATACCCGAACGTAAACATCCAGATTCAGGCCGCCGGTTCTTCGACCGCGCCACCTGCGCTGACTGAAGGCACCGCTAACCTGGGCCCGATGAGCCGCAAGATGAAGGACAACGAGCTGCAGGCCTTCGAAACCAAATATGGCTACAAGCCAACCGCTATCCCGGTTGCCGTGGATGCCCTGGCAGTGTTCGTGCACAAGGACAACCCGATCAAGGGTCTGACCATGGAGCAAGTCGACGCGATCTTCTCGTCCACTCGCCTGTGCGGCGCCAAAACCGACGTGAAGACCTGGGGCGACTTGGGTGTGACCGGCGACCTGGCGAACAAGCCGGTTCAGCTGTTCGGTCGTAACTCGGTATCGGGCACTTACGGCTACTTCAAAGAAGAAGCCCTGTGCAAAGGCGACTTCAAGCCAAACGTCAACGAACAACCCGGTTCGGCTTCGGTCGTGCAGTCGATCAGCTCCTCGCTGAACGGCGTTGGCTACTCGGGCATCGGCTACAAGACCGCTAGCGTGAAAACCGTAGCGCTGGCCAAGAAAGGCAGCACCGATTTCATCGAAGACACCGAAGAAAACGCCCTGAACGGCAAGTACCCGCTGTCGCGCTTCCTCTACGTGTACGTCAACAAGGCGCCGAACAAGCCTCTGGCCCCGCTGGAAGCCGAGTTCGTGAAGCTGATCCTGTCCAAACAGGGCCAGGAAGTTGTAGTGAAAGACGGCTACATCCCGCTGCCAGCCAAGGTCGCTGCAAAAGCACTGGCTGACCTGGGTCTGCAAGAAGGCGGCGCTGTCGCCAAGAAGTAACAAAGACTGAATCGCAGGTAATCTGCGGTTCATGGTGGGAGCGAGCCTGCTCGCGAAGAGGGCGTCACATTCAATATCAATGTGACTGACCCAGCGTTTTCGCGAGCAGGCTCGCTCCCACATTCACCAAATTTTCGACTCCGCTGCCAGGCCCTCCTGGTGGCGGATTTGCTGCGTCACTGCATTGTCATCTTTCTGTCATACAGGATCGCTAGGGTGTGCGCATGAATGATCTGGCCAATTCCCCAATGACTACTAATCCTCCCAAGCGCATTGACTTCAATACGCCTGAGCTGCAACGCAAGCGCCGCATTCGCGCGCTCAAGGATCGCTTCACTCGCTGGTACGTCCTCGTCGGCGGCCTGGCGGTGCTGGCAGCCATTACCCTGATCTTTTTCTTCCTCGCTTACGTGGTTGCGCCGCTGTTCAAAGGCGCCGACCTGACGGCGAAAGATGCCATCACCCCAGCCTGGATGCAGGACGCCGGCAAGCCGCTGATGATTTCGCTCGAAGAGCAGAATCAGGTGGCCATGCGCGTTTCCGACAAGGGCCAGGCGCTGTTTTTCGATCTGGACAGTGGCGCTGAACTCAAGCGCGTCGATCTGCCGTTGCCGGCAGGCGCGACCGTGACCTCCATTGGTGAAGACCAGCCCGGTCATCCGCTGGTGGCGGTGGGCCTGTCCAACGGTCAGGCACTGGTGTTCCGTCACACCTACAAAGTCACCTACCCGGATGGCAAGAAAACCATCAGCCCGGCGATTGAATTCCCGTACGGCGAGGCGCCGATCGCGCTCAACGAAAGCGGCGGGGCGCTGGAGCATGTCAGCCTCAACGCTACCGATACGACGCTGATGCTGGTCGGCTCCACCGGTTCGCAACTCAACGTGCTGTCGCTCACCAGCGAAGAAAACCTGATGACGGGCGAAGTCACCAACGAGCAGAAGCGTATCGATCTGCCGCAGATGACCGAGCCGGTGAAAAACATCTTCGTCGACCCGCGCCAGCAATGGTTGTACGTGGTCAACGGCCGTGCACAGGCCGATGTGTTCAGCCTGCGCGACAAGAGCCTCAACGGTCGCTACAAACTGCTGGAGAACGCTGACGCCGAAGTCACTGCCGCCACGCAATTGGTCGGTGGTATCTCGCTGATCGTCGGCGACTCGAAGGGTGGCCTGGCCCAATGGTTCATGGCCCGCGACACCGATGGCGAGTTGCGTCTGAAGCAGATCCGCACATTCCAGATGGGCAAATCGCCAATCGTCGAAATATCTGCCGAAGAGCGCCGCAAGGGCTTCCTCGCGCTGGATGCCGACGGCAAGCTCGGCGTATTCCACAGCACCGCGCACCGCACGCTGCTCGTCGATCAGGTTGTCGAAGGTCAGGGCCTGTTCGGTCTGTCGCCACGTGCCAACCGTGTGATCGTCGAGGCCAATGGCAAGCTGCAACCGCTGCTGCTCGATAACCCGCACCCGGAAGTTTCCTGGAGCGCGTTGTGGAGCAAGGTCTGGTACGAGAACTACGACGAGCCGAAATACGTCTGGCAATCGACCGCCGCCAACACCGATTTCGAACCTAAGCTGAGCCTCTCGCCACTGACCTTCGGCACCCTGAAAGCCGCGTTCTACGCGATGCTGCTGGCGGCTCCGCTGGCCGTTGCTGCGGCGATCTACACCGCGTACTTCATGGCCCCCGGCATGCGCCGCAAGGTCAAACCGGTGATCGAGCTGATGGAAGCGATGCCGACGGTGATCCTCGGTTTCTTCGCCGGTCTGTTCCTCGCCCCGTATGTGGAAGGTCACTTGCCGGGCATCTTCAGTCTGCTGATGCTCCTGCCGATCGGCATTCTGGTGGCCGGATTCGGTTTCAGCCGCCTGCCTGAGTCGATCCGCCTCAGAGTCCCGGACGGCTGGGAAAGCGCGCTGCTGATTCCAGTGATTCTGTTTGTGGGCTGGCTGTCGTTGTACATGAGCCCGTACATGGAGAACTGGTTCTTCGGCGGTGACATGCGCATGTGGATCTCCCACGACCTGGGCATCACCTACGACCAGCGCAACGCCCTGGTAGTCGGCCTGGCCATGGGTTTTGCGGTGATTCCGAACATCTACTCGATCGCCGAAGACGCCGTGTTCAGCGTGCCGCGCGGTCTGACCCTCGGTTCCCTGGCCCTCGGCGCTACGCCATGGCAGACCATGACCCGTGTGGTCATCCTGACCGCCAGCCCGGGTATTTTCTCGGCGCTGATGATCGGCATGGGCCGTGCGGTTGGCGAAACCATGATCGTGCTGATGGCCACCGGCAACACGCCGGTCATGGAAATGAACCTGTTCGAAGGTCTGCGCACCCTGGCCGCCAACGTCGCGGTGGAAATGCCCGAGTCGGAAGTCGGCGGCAGCCACTACCGCGTGCTGTTCCTCTCGGCGCTGGTGCTGCTGTTGTTCACCTTCGTCATGAACACCCTGGCAGAACTGATTCGTCAGCGTCTGCGCAAGAAATACTCGTCGCTTTAAGCAAAGGTAGAAGTCTGTGAAACAGAACTCCCTGAAAGGATGGTTCAAGAGCGGCGCCCCGGGCGTCTGGATCAGCGGTGGCGCGGTGTCCATCGCGGTCATCATGACCATTGGCCTGCTGGCAGTGATTGCCGTACGCGGTCTGGGTCACTTCTGGCCGGCGGATCTGATCCACGCCAGCTACGACGTGCCGGGCCAGGCCCAGCACCTTGTCGTCGGCGAAGTGGTACAGAAAGAAGAAGTGCCGCGCGCCCGTCTGAAAAGCGCCGGTTTGCCGGTGCCGGACGAGGGTCCGGAATTCATGACCCGCGAGCTGATCAAGGTCGGCAACCGTGACCTGAACGGCAGCGACTTCACCTGGATCGTCGGCGAGTGGCTGACCAACCAGAAAACGCCGCCGGAGCTGATGGCGATCGAACGTCGCGAGTGGGGCAACTTCTACGGCTACCTGGTCAACGTCAAACAGGACGGCAAGGTCATCGCCGAAGGCGAAGCCGCCTGGCCGGAGCTGCAAGCGCGGATCGACCGCGTCAACGGCCTTGCCGCACAGCTGAAAACCCTGGAGAAAGTCGATATCGGCGCGATCAACGCCGGCCTCGAGCGCATCCGTCTGCAGGGCCGCAAGCTGGAGCTGGAAGGCAAACTCGACGCCACCGCACAAGCGGACATGGAATCGGAGCGCGCCGAGCTCAATGCCCGTTATCAGGACATCGAAGCCCGTCTGGCCGACCTGCATGCGCAGTTCAACCGCGACGCTCTGACCGCACGCGATGCCAACGGCAAAGAGATCGAGATCGATTTGGGCAAGGTGGTTCACGCCTACCAGCCGAACGCGATGAGTACCTTCACCAAGGTCGGTTTCTACTTCAGCAAGATCTGGGAATTTCTCTCGGACGATCCACGTGAAGCGAACACCGAAGGCGGGATTTTCCCGGCCATCTTCGGCACCGTGATGATGACGCTGATCATGGCGATGATCGTGACGCCGTTCGGTGTGCTGGCGGCCGTTTATCTGCGTGAATATGCCAAGCAGAACACCCTGACCCGGATCATCCGGATCGCGGTGAACAATCTCGCCGGCGTACCGGCGATCGTTTACGGCGTGTTCGGTCTGGGCTTCTTCGTTTACGTACTCGGTGGTTCGGTTGACCGCTTGTTCTTCCCGGAAGCACTGCCGGCGCCGACCTTCGGTACGCCAGGCCTGCTCTGGGCTTCGTTGACCCTGGCGCTGCTGGCGGTGCCGGTGGTGATCGTGGCAACCGAAGAAGGTCTGGCGCGGATTCCCCGTACCGTGCGTGAAGGTTCGCTGGCACTGGGCGCCACCAAGGCGGAAACCTTGTGGAAGATCGTCATCCCGATGGCCAGCCCGGCCATGATGACCGGCATGATCCTCGCGGTGGCCCGTGCCGCCGGTGAGGTGGCGCCGTTGATGCTGGTGGGCGTGGTGAAACTGGCGCCGTCGCTGCCGGTAGACGGCAACTACCCGTACCTGCACCTGGATCAGAAGATCATGCACCTGGGCTTCCATATTTATGACGTTGGCTTCCAGAGCCCGAACGTCGAAGCGGCCCGCCCGCTGGTTTACGCCACGGCGCTGTTGCTGGTGCTGGTGATTGCAACGCTGAACCTGTCGGCGGTGTATATCCGTAACCACCTGCGCGAAAAATACAAAGCGCTGGATAGCTAAGGACGACGCGAATCCTGTGGGAGCGAGCTTGCTCGCGAAGCTTTTGGCGGCCTTAAGGGCCCCTTCGCGAGCAAGCTCGCTCCCACATTGAACCGCGTCCACTGGAATATTGATGGAAGCTGCAACAAGCAGTGTTCCGAACCGAATTTGTCAGCACAGGGAGCCTCCCATGCAGCACGAAACACATAGCCACGGCATCAACATGTCTGCCCTGGGCCGCGACAAGCAGAGCCTGAACCTGGCGCAGGAAACCGTTGCCATCGAAGTGCCGGGCCTGAGCCTGTACTACGGCGAGAAACAAGCGCTGTTCGATGTCAGCATGAACATCCCGAAACAGCGCGTGACCGCCTTCATTGGCCCGTCCGGCTGCGGCAAGTCGACGCTGCTGCGCACCTTCAACCGCATGAACGACCTGGTGGACGGTTGCCGTGTCGAAGGCGCGATCAACCTCTACGGCAACAACATCTATCGCAAGGGCGAAGACGTTGCCGAGCTGCGTCGTCGCGTTGGCATGGTGTTCCAGAAGCCGAACCCGTTCCCGAAAACCATTTACGAGAACGTTGTCTACGGCCTGCGCATCCAGGGCATCAACAAGAAGCGCATCCTCGACGAAGCGGTCGAGTGGGCGCTCAAGGGCGCGGCGCTGTGGGACGAGGTCAAAGACCGTCTGCATGAATCCGCCCTCGGCCTGTCCGGTGGTCAACAGCAACGTCTGGTGATCGCTCGCACCATCGCCGTGGAGCCGGAAGTCTTGCTGCTCGACGAACCGTGCTCGGCCCTCGATCCGATCTCGACCCTTAAGGTCGAAGAACTGATCTACGAGCTGAAGTCCAAGTTCACCATCGTCATCGTGACCCACAACATGCAACAGGCCGCGCGGGTTTCCGATTACACGGCGTTCATGTACATGGGCAAGCTGGTCGAGTTTGGCGACACCGACACCCTCTTCACCAACCCGGCGAAGAAGCAGACCGAAGACTACATCACCGGTCGTTATGGCTAGTCGAGGCAGCTACAAGCCGCAAGCTTCAAGCGGCAAGTTGGCAGCGGTGCGATTTACAGGACTTACACATAACTGCTTGAAGCTTGCAGCTTGAAGCTTGCAACTTTCGCGGAGCGAACAAGATGATTTCAAAAGAAGGCCTTACCCACCACATTTCCGCGCAGTTCAACGCCGAACTGGAAGAAGTGCGCAGCCACCTGCTGGCCATGGGCGGGCTGGTCGAGAAGCAGGTCAACGACGCGGTCACGGCGCTGATCGAGGCTGACTCCGGCCTGGCTCAGCAGGTGCGCGAGATCGATGACCAGATCAACCAGATGGAACGCAACATCGACGAGGAATGCCTGCGCATTCTCGCCCGCCGTCAGCCGGCGGCGTCCGACCTGCGTTTGATCATCAGCATCTCCAAGTCGGTGATCGACCTTGAGCGCATCGGCGACGAAGCGACCAAGATCGCCCGCCGCGCGATTCAACTGTGCGAAGAAGGCGAAGCGCCGCGCGGTTATGTCGAGGTTCGCCACATCGGCGACCAGGTACGCAACATGGTCCGCGATGCACTGGACGCCTTTGCCCGCTTCGACGCCGATCTGGCGTTGTCGGTGGCGCAATACGACAAAATCATCGACCGCGAATACAAGACCGCGCTGCGCGAGCTGGCCACCTACATGATGGAAGATCCGCGCTCCATCTCGCGCGTGCTGAGCATCATCTGGGTGCTGCGTTCGCTGGAGCGTATCGGCGACCATGCGCGCAATATCTCGGAATTGGTGATTTACCTGGTGCGCGGCACGGACGTGCGGCACATGGGCCTCAAGCGCATGAAAGAAGAAGTTGAAGGCACAAGTGGTGAAACCGCTAATGTTCCGGGCGAAGCTGACGATAAGTAAGATTGCCTGAGAAAAGCGCCCGGCCCTTTGGCCGGGCGTTTTTGTTTGGGCTTTTGAGCAGGAAATCGAATTAAAAGCAGCACCCGCGAACGAAAAGTCCCGGCGTGACTGAAAAGTTTTGGCAGAGTGCCATCATTCAAGCGTTATGCTTGCCGGGATTTTTTTTAGGGGTGTTGGATGAGCAAGATCAGTGTGTTGGTCGTGGA
Organism: Pseudomonas khorasanensis; assembly: GCF_014268505.2. GTDB lineage: Bacteria > Pseudomonadota > Gammaproteobacteria > Pseudomonadales > Pseudomonadaceae > Aquipseudomonas > Aquipseudomonas khorasanensis. The sequence goes on along the minus strand of NZ_JABWQP020000003.1, from coordinate 248,900 downwards.
CGATGCTTCGTTCATTCGTGACCTGGTGAAAAAGTGCCTGCGTAATTACTTCCCGGGGATCCGCACCGAGGACGCCATCAACGGGAAAAAGGCCCAGGCCATGCTGGCCCGCGAAGCCTTCGACCTGGTGTTGTGCGACTGGGAAATGCCGGAAATGTCCGGCCTCGAACTGCTGACCTGGTGCCGCGAGCAAGAAAATCTCAAGACCATGCCGTTCGTCATGGTCACCAGCCGTGGCGACAAGGAAAACGTTGTGCAGGCGATTCAGGCCGGCGTTTCCGGCTACGTCAGCAAGCCGTTCACCAACGAGCAACTGCTGACCAAGGTCAAGCAGGCGCTGAACAAGGTCGGCAAGCTCGACACTCTGATGAACAGCGCACCGACCAAAATGAATTCGGCGTTCGGCAATGATTCGTTGAGCGCCTTGACCGGCGGCAAGCCTGCGGTGGTCGGTGGTGCCCCGGCAGCCGCTGCGGTCAACCCGTTTGCCAAGCCCGCCGCTGCTGCGCCTGCACCGGCTGCTGCGCCGTCGCGCGGTTTGCTCAACAGCCCGCCCGTGCAGGCACCTGCCGCGTCGAAAGCGCCGGTCGGTGGTCGCGGCCAGGGCCAGCTGCGCCTGCCAAGCGGCACGCAGCAGTGCGTGATCAAGGCGCTGAGCATCAAGGAAGCGCTGCTGGTGGTGAAGCGCACCGAGACCCTGCCGCAGATCCTCGACAGCGCCGTGCTGGATCTGGAGCAGGGCGACAACGCCGAAATCGCCCGCCTCAATGGGTATTTGCATGCGATCGTCGCCCACGAACAGAAACCCGACAGCGACTGGCTGCAACTGACCTTCCGCTTCGTCGATCAGGACGCGCAGAAGCTCGACTACATCTCCCGCCTGATTGCCCGTGGCACGGCGCAGAAGCATTTCGTACCCGGCGCGTAATCTTCGTCGCCTGACACACCGCTTTCGCGAGCAGGCTCGCTCCCACAGGGATCACATCGAACCTGTGGGAGCGAGCCTGCTCGCGAAGGGGCCATCCGCAGCGCACCGATCTTGCGCACTGCCCATTCTGAAACATCTGCCGACTACGCTGGTCTGTCTCAACTGCTAGGCTGATTCCCAGGCCTCACTTCGACAGACTTTTGCCCATGCTCGCGCGCCTGCTGTTTTTCTGTGGTCTTTGCCTGGCCTCCCAACTGGCTGTGGCCATGACCATCTACAAATCCACCGATGCCAATGGCGTGGTCTCGTACAGCGACCGCCCGAGCAAAGGCTCGCAGGTGTTCGTGTTTCAGGACCGCATGGTCGAGCGCCTGGATCGGCAGGTGTACCTGGACATCAAGAAGCAAAAGGGCGTCGACATCGTGTTTGCGCGCAACGACCTGTATGCGCCGGTCGAGGTTGCCCTGGCATTTATCGGCATGAGCAACGTGCGTGGCGCGCCGGCCAAAACGATTCGTCGGGTATTGCCGGCGCGCAGCAACACCCGTCTGGCGCTGCTGACGGCGATTAGCGGCGATAAGCCGCTGGTGTACTCGCCGCAGTTCCAGTATTCGCTGGGCGACCCCGCTGGCACCGCGCAGAGCTATCGCTATCCGTTGCCCTGGCGTGGTGGACCGTTCCGCCTCAGCCAGGGTGCCAACGGCCAGTACAGCCACTACGGACCGAAGAACCGCTACGCCATGGACATCGCCATGCCGGTGGGCACGCCGATTATCGCGGCGCGAGCCGGGGTGGTGGTAAAAACCGAGAATTCACAGAGTGGGCGCGGCACCGATGCGTCCGGCAACTTCGTCCGGGTGCTGCACGATGACGGCACCATGGGCGTTTACCTGCATCTCAAACAGGGTTCGGTGAGCGTGCGCGAAGGGCAGCGGGTCAAGGTCGGTAGCCCGTTGGCGTTGTCGGGCAACACCGGCAACAGCAGCGGCCCGCACCTGCACTTTGTGGTGCAGCGCAATACCGGGGAAGGGCTGGTGTCGATTCCGTATCAGTTCAACCAGCCGCTGGGGGCGCTGCCCAACTTTGCGCTGGGCAAGCAGTAACGCGGTGTAGGATCTGACGCCTTCGCGAGCAGGCTCGCTCCCACATTTGAAATGCATTCCAGAGTGGGAGCGAGCCTGCTCGCGAAGAAAACGGCGCGGTGCCGGATCAGTCGATCAATCCAGCATCAACACCTTGGCCAGGACGATCTTCGGCCCTTTCATCTTCTTGATGATGATGCGCAGGCCTTCGACTTCCAGCACTTCTTCCTCTTCCGGCACGCGCTTGAGGGTTTCATAGACCAGCCCGGCGAGGGTCTCCGCCTCAATGTGGTCGAGGTCGATGCCCAGCAGGCGCTCGACCTTGAACAGCGGCGTATCGCCGCGCACCAGCAGCTTGCCCGGCTGATAGGCGAGAATCCCGCGCTCGGCCTTGCGGTGTTCGTCCTGGATGTCGCCGACCAGCACTTCCAGCACGTCTTCCATGGTCAGGTAACCGATGATGTTGCCGTCGGCCTCCTCGACCACGGCGAAGTGCGAACCACCCTTGCGAAACTGCTCCAGCAGCTGCGACAGCGGCATGTGCCGCGAGACGCGCTCCAATGGGCGTGTCAGCTCGGCAAGGTTGAACGACTCGGGAATATGGTCCAGTGCCGCCAGTTCCAGCAGCAGATCCTTGATGTGCAGCAGGCCGACGAACTCCTGGCGCTCGCTGTCGTACACCGGATAACGGCTGAACTTGTGGCGACGGAACATCGCCAGGATTTCCTTCAGCGGCGCGTTGAACTCCAGGGTGATCAGGTCTTCCCGGGAGTTGGCCCAGTCGACCACTTCCAGCTCGCCCATCTCCACCGCCGAAGCCAGCACGCGCATGCCTTGGTCGCTCGGGTCCTGGCCACGGCTGGAGTGCAGGATCAGCTTGAGTTCTTCACGGCTGTAATGATGTTCGTGGTGCGGGCCGGGTTCACCCTGGCCGGCGATACGCAGAATCGCGTTGGCGCTGGCATTGAGCAGGTAAATGGCCGGGTACATCGCCCAGTAGAACAGATACAGCGGCACCGCCGTCCACAGGGACAACAGCTCGGGTTTGCGGATCGCCCACGACTTCGGAGCCAGCTCGCCGACCACGATGTGCAGATACGAAATGATGAAAAACGCGGTGAAGAACGACACGCCCTTTATGATTTCCGGCGATTGCACGCCGACCGCACTCAGCAGCGGCTCAAGGATGTGCGCGAACGCCGGCTCGCCGACCCAGCCCAGGCCAAGGGAGGCCAGGGTGATACCGAGCTGACACGCCGACAGGTAGGCATCGAGCTGGCTGTGCACGGTGCGCAGGATGTGCCCGCGCCAGCCGTGTTGTTCAGCGATGGCCTCGACCCGGGTCGAGCGCAGCTTGACCATGGCGAATTCCGCCGCAACGAAAAAGCCGTTGAGCAATACCAGGATCAGAGCAAAAAGGATCATGCCGAAGTCGGCAAAAATTGTAGCGAGGGACAAGCCAGGGGAAGGGTCCATGATGGAGTTTTGCGGGTTCCGTTTGATTCAAGAGAGGTGCAGATAGCGCCTGAAAGGCAGGCGCAAGTCAGCCAATGTAGCGGCTGACTCTGCGATTGCCTAGTGGCGTGTGCCGGGCGGCATCACTCGGCGGCGCTGATTGCCCGTGCGCTGGCCACCTGGGCCGGGGCGAAATGGCAGGTGAACGTACTGCCATGGCCGGGCACGCTGCTGATCTCCATCCGTGCACGGTGGCGCAGCAACACATGCTTGACGATGGCCAGGCCCAGCCCGGTGCCGCCGGTGTTGGAGTTTCGGCTCGAGTCGACGCGATAGAAGCGCTCGGTCAGGCGCGGCAAGTGTTTGCTGTCGATTCCGATCCCGGAATCCTGAACGCTCAGGTGCGCGCCCTGAGCATCGCCCCACCAGCGCACGCGAATGTTGCCTTCGGCCGGCGTGTATTTCACCGCGTTGAACACCAGGTTGGAGAACGCGCTGCGCAGCTCCGCTTCGCTGCCCTTGAGCAACACATTGGCGTCAGCTTCAAGCGTGATGTGCTGGCTTTTCGCGCCGGACAATTGCTGCGCATCACTGCTGATCGATTGCAGCAGCGTGTCGATTTGCACCGGATGGTTGTCGGACGGGTAATCCGTGGCTTCCAGTTTCGCCAACAGCAAAAGGTCGTTGAGCAGCGTCTGCATGCGCCCGCCCTGTTGCTGCATTTGCTGCAACGCGCGACTCCAGCGCGGGTTCACTTCTTCGACGTTGTCGAGCAGGGTTTCCAGATAGCCGCAGATCACTGTCAACGGGGTGCGCAATTCGTGGGAGACATTGGCGATGAAGTCTTTGCGCATCTGTTCCAACTGATGAATACGGGTGACGTCGCGCACCAGCATCAGGTGTTCATTGTTGCCGTAGCGGGTCAGGTACAGCTGAATGCGCACGCGATCGTTGGTCGGCGAGGGGATTTCCAGCGGTTCGGCGAAGCTGTCCTGCTCGAAGTATTCCTTGAAGCGCGGATGCCGCACCAGGTTGGTCACGGGCTGGCCGCTGTCCTGCGGGGTCTTGAGACCGAGCAGCGTTTCAGCCGCGCGGTTCCACCATTCCAGGTTGCCGTCACTGTCGAGCATGATCACGGCGTCTTTGAGCGCGGCCGTGGATTCCTGCACCCGATCGATGACCGCTTGCAGGCGCCCGCGCACCCGTTGATCGCGGCGCTGCAGATGATAGATGCTGTCGAATACTTCGCCCCACAGGCCATAGCCATCGGGCGGTGCTTCGTCGGGTTGGTGCTGGCGCAGCCATTCGTGCAGACGCAGCAGTTGCTTGAGGGTCCAGGCCAGGTAAAGGCCCAGGCCCGCCGCCAGGCTCCAGCCGTAGTAGCCGGTGATCAGGCCGATCACCAGGCAAGCGGTGACCAGCAAAAGCATGTGGCGAATCAGGGTGCCATGCCAATTTTGATTCACGGTCGGTACGGTCCTTGTCAGCGAGTCTTGCGGGCGGATCAGGCCTTTGTAGAGAACCGATAGCCGGTGCCGCGCACGGTTTGTACCAGATTTTCGTAGGCATCACCGAGCGCTTTGCGCAGACGGCGAATGTGCACGTCAACCGTGCGCTCTTCGACATAGACGTTGCCGCCCCAAACCTGATCGAGCAGCTGGCCGCGAGTGTAGGCACGCTCCTGGTGGGTCATGAAGAATTGCAGCAGACGGTATTCGGTCGGGCCCATCTCGGCGGGTTTGCCGTCGATGGTCACGCGGTGGCTGATCGGATCCAGCAGCAGGCCGCCGACTTCAATCGGCGCTTCGCCATCGGTCGGACCGGCGCGGCGCAGCACGGCTTTCAGGCGCGCCACCAGTTCGCGCGGGGAAAACGGTTTGGTGATGTAATCGTCGGCACCGACTTCCAGGCCCTGAATCTTGTTGTCCTCTTCGCCCTTGGCGGTGAGCATGATGATCGGGATATCCCCGGTCAGCTCATCGCGCTTCAGGCGTCGGGCCAGTTCGATACCGGAGGTGCCGGGCAGCATCCAGTCGAGCAGGATCAGGTCCGGCTTGCGGTCAACGATAATGGCGTGGGCCTGCTGCGAGTTCTCTGCCTCGAGGCAGTCATAGCCAGCCATTTCCAACGCAACGGCGATCATTTCGCGAATAGGCGCTTCGTCGTCAACGATCAGAATGCTCCTGCCAACCATGCGTTAATCCTCTTGTCATTTAACTGTCTTGCGCCGCATTAGATAACGGAATTATTGCAGTCGTGTGACAGTATTTCAGAGCGCCAGCGATTGTGGGGATCGTGGACTAAGCTTCAAGTCCGAATCCTGACAACCACAAAAGAAGGTTTCCATGATGCCAATGACTGTTTCTTTCAAAGCTTTGTTGATGGCCGCTGCCCTGATGTTGCCGGGGCTGGCCATGGCCGCCGATCCCGCGATGGAAAAGGACGGCATGTTCACCGATCACCAGGGCATGACCCTGTACACCTTCGCCAAGGACGCTGCCGGCAAGTCCGTGTGCAACGACAAATGCGCCGCCAACTGGCCGCCGCTGAAGGCTGCGGCGGGCGACAAATCAATGGGCGACTGGACAGTGATCAAACGCGACGACGGCTCGATGCAGTGGGCATATCAAGGCATGCCGCTCTACACCTTCGTGATGGACAAGAAGGCCGGCGACATGACCGGCGACGGCAAAATGGACGGCGCGTGGAAAGTCGCCAAAGCCAAGTAAACAAGGTCCCCTGTAGGAGTGAGCCTGCTAGCGAAAGCGGTGTGTCAGTTAATGCTTGCGTTGACTGACAGGACGCCTTCGCGAGCAGGCTCGCTCCCACAGGTCCGAATCTTTAGCGCAGTGCGTAATCCAGCACGATCCCGACAAAAATCGCCAGCCCCGCCCAATGGTTGTGCAAAAACGCCTTGAAGCATTTCATGCGGTCCCTGTCGCGGGTGTACCAGAACTCCCAGGCATAACAGCCAGCCGCCACCAGCAAGCCCAAGTGGAACCAGATCCCCAGTTCAAATTTCGATCCCGCCAGCATCAGGCATCCCAACGACAGCGCCTGTAACGTCAGGATGATCACGCGATCCGCTTCGCCGAACAGAATTGCCGTGGACTTCACGCCGATCTTCAAATCGTCATCGCGATCGGTCATCGCGTAATAGGTGTCGTAACCCACGGTCCACAGCAGGTTTGCGATCCACAGCAGCCACGCCGCCGCTGGCACCTCGCCGGTCTCGGCAGTGAACGCCATCGGCATCCCCCAGGAAAACGCCGCGCCCAGCACCACTTGCGGGTAATAGGTGTAGCGCTTCATGAACGGGTACGTGAACGCCAGCGCCAGGCCGCCCAGTGACAGCCAGATGGTCGGCGCGTTGGTGCACAGCACCAGCAGAAAGCTGATGCCCATCAGCACGGCAAAGAACACCAGCGCTTCTTTCGAGCTGATCCTGCCGCTGGCGAGCGGCCGTTGCGCGGTGCGTTTGACGTGACCGTCGACCTTGCGATCGGCCCAGTCGTTGATCACGCAGCCGCCAGCCCGGGTCAGCACCACGCCCAGGACGAAGATGACGATGTTGGCCAGCGACGGCGAACCCTCGCCAGCGATCCAAAGCGCCCACAGCGTCGGCCACAACAGCAGATAAATGCCGATCGGCTTGTCCATCCGCGTCAACTGAATAAAATCCCAGGCGCGCGGGTTCAAGCGGTTCAGGGACTTGAGCAGGCTCTGATACATCAGCAGTTCTCCGGATGGGCGCGGGCGGCGTGCCACAGGCTCGGCAGGAAGATTTCCGCGACCAGTACGCTCAGCGCGCCACGATCGAAACGCGACCGCCGGCCCCACAGCTCAGGTGCTTTGGCTTCTGCCGGCAGCCATTCTTCAGGGTAGTGGCAGACTTCAATGGCGCGGCGCTGGAACGCTTGATCGCAAAACAGCAGTTCACCCAGCGAGCGGCTACCGAGTTCGTCCATGTGCAAGCCATCGCCCTGCAACGCAGCGCGCGAGGCGACGCTGCGGGCAAACACCCAGGCCTCGCCATGACCGCGCAAATACACTTCACGCACCCAGCCTTCGCTGCCTTCGGCCAGATCCAGCGCCACGCATTCGTCAGCGCGCAGGATGTCCCAGCCTTCGTGAAGCGGCGACACGCTGAAGCCATCGTTGGACAACCGGGTCAGGCGGCGGGTCAGCGAGCCTTCGTCGAACAGCCAGTTCAGGGTCAACGAATCGGGGCGGGGCGTCAGGCGGCTTTGAGTCAGCCAGAGCGGGGCGGGGCAGGCATTTGAATGTTGCACAATGAGTCATTATTGGCCGCAAATGAGGCGGCGAGCTTAACATGGCGGGCAAGATTAATGAGCAGCGCCGGCCGCCGTTGCGCCGATCAGGCTTGCATCTGCCCGGCACCCTCAGTACAAAACGCCCTGAGCCGGATGGCAGCGCATCACCTATCGACCGTCCGCGCCGGCACTACGCCTGAACCCTGAGGAAGTACCTGAATGAAGAAGTGGCAATGTATCGTCTGTGGCCTGATTTATAACGAAGCCGATGGCTGGCCGGATGACGGCATCGCGCCGGGCACCCGTTGGGAAGACGTGCCGGCAGACTGGCTGTGCCCCGACTGCGGCGTCGGCAAAATGGACTTCGAAATGATCGAAATCAACTGAACACAATCAAGGAACAACGCATGAGCGCACCAGTCGTCATCATCGGCACCGGGCTTGCGGGCTATAACCTGGCCCGCGAGTTTCGCAAGCTCGACAGCGAAACTCCGCTGCTGTTGATTACCGCCGATGACGGCCGCTCTTACTCCAAGCCGATGCTCTCCACCGGCTTCGGCAAGAACAAGGACGCCGATGGCTTGAGCATGGCCGAGCCTGGCGCCATGGCCGAGCAGTTGAACGCCGAAGTGCGCACCCATACGCGCATCAGCGGCATCGACGCCGGCCACAAACGTTTGTGGATCGGCGAAGAAGCGGTGCCCTATCGCGACCTTATCCTCGCCTGGGGGGCGGAAACCGTCCGCGTGCCGATCGAAGGCGACGGCGCTGATCTGGTCTTCCCGATCAATGATCTGGAAGACTATGCGCGTTTCCGTGCGGCAGCGGCGGGCAAGCGCCGGGTGCTGTTGCTCGGCGCCGGCCTGATCGGCTGTGAATTCGCCAATGACTTGATTCTGGGTGGCTACGAGGTGCAACTGGTCGCGCCGTGCGAACAAGTCATGCCGACGCTGTTGCATCCCGCCGCTGCGGCCGCCGTGCAGGCCGGGCTTGAAAGTATCGGCGCGAAGTTTCACCTCGGCCCGGTGCTGACCCGGCTGCAGAAAGTTGCCGAGGGGCTGGAAGCGCATCTGTCCGATGGCCAGGTGATCCCGTGCGACGTGGTGGTGTCGGCGATCGGCCTGCGCCCACGCATTGATCTCGCGGCGGCTGCCGGCGTGCAGGTCAATCGCGGTGTGATGGTCGATCGTTACCTGAAGACGTCCCACGCCAATATCTACGCCTTGGGCGACTGCGCCGAAGTCGACGGGCTGAACTTGTTGTACGTCATGCCATTGATGAATTGTGCACGGGCGCTGGCGCAAACGCTGGCGGGAAACCCGACGGCCGTCAGCTACGGTCCGATGCCGATCACCGTAAAAACCCCGGTGTGCCCGCTGGTGGTTTCGCCGCCGCCACGGGGCAGCGAAGGCGTCTGGACGGTCGAAGGGCAGGGCGCCGACATCAAGGCCCTGTGCCACAGCGCCGACGGCCAGTTGTTCGGTTATGCGCTGACCGGTGCGGCGGTCATGGAAAAACTGGCCCTGAATAAACAGCTTCCGCCCCTGCTGGCGTAAATACCGGTCGTTCTGTCGCAAACACCGCTCTTTTGCCTCGACAAAGGTCGTGGGGAGACTGGCGCCGCCGGTAGCGGCGTGCCATTCTCACTCCCGTCTGCCGCAGAGTAGAGCCTGCGGCGCCTTGGGCGCTGTTCCAACGAGAGCAGCACGGACATAACAACAAAAAACCGTCAAAGGGGCTTCACTAATGCGTAAACCAGAACTCGCCGCTGCAATCGCGGAAAAAGCAGACCTGACCAAAGAACAGGCCAACCGCGTCCTCAATGCCGTCCTCGAAGAAATCACCGGCGCCCTGCACCGCAAGGACAGCGTGACGCTGGTCGGTTTCGGCACCTTCCTTCAGCGCCACCGCGGCGCCCGCACCGGCAAAAACCCGCAGACCGGCGAGCCGGTCAAGATCAAGGCCAGCAACACCGTTGCGTTCAAGCCAGGCAAATCGTTGAAAGACAGCGTCAATCCTTGATGACAGCGTGCTCCCCTTGTTAACGGGGAGAGCCGCGATAATAAGAATGGGCACACCGATTGCGGTCGGGGTGCCCATTTTTTGTACGTCTGCTATCCGTCCGGATATTTAATGGCTATCCGTAGGTAGCCAAAACCATATGGGCAAAGTCTCTCTTGCTTAATTTCTGCTCGGTATTTTGATGGAGATGTGCGCGCCATGCGGATTCAAGCATGGCTCCGTCAAATGCTCCGTCCGTAGCGATATATGTGGTGGCATCGTCCCTTACAGCTTGTACATAGTGCTTCGAAAGGCTCTTGATTTCATCCGACGTGGTCCAAAACGGCCCGATTGTTGTAGAGAGCAACCCAAATCCTGTTGATGAGAGAGGGCCTTTAAGCAGGCACATTTTTGCAATGCATAGTTCAGCCGTAACAGAGGTGCTGATAAAAAGCATGAATACAGCTGGATACGTGATTCGTTTTTTGAAAAAGCTGTTGGCCATGTCTAATTGAACTCCTTGTCCATTGTTGCGCTGTCAAGCGCACTGAGTGCCTTTTTGAGGCGAGAGAGGGATTGCGGCGGAGCGCTACACAATCGAGTCAATATCCAGCTGAAACGGCGCGCCAACCGCATGCCCTCCGGTCATTGCGGCGATAGCGGCATCGTGGTCTTCAGCGGCTGGCGGAATCATCGCCAGTTGTTCCTGTACGAGGTTTTCAGGGTGGGCGTTCCAGCGCAGCAGACTTTCCTCAACCCATTCGGGCTGGTCGGCGTAGCTGCCGTAAACGTCAGCCTCGGTGACGCGCTGTCCGCGCAGTGCGATCAGGCGGGCCTGGGTCATGCTGATCTTGTCTATTTCCTGATTGAGCGTCAGCGTCTTGTGGGCGAGTTCCCGCTCACGCACGTAAGAGCGGTGGTTGATTTCGAGATCACGCTTAACGGCTCGCAGCTGTTGCTGGATATTTTCCAGAGCGCCGCTGATCCACTCGAACTCGCGACTGGTCACCAGCGAACGTTTGAGCTGCAGCGCTTCCTGCCAGCGGCGCAAGCTGGCCCAGCAGCCGGGAATGTAGCTGTCGACCATTGAGTGATGACCCTTGTCGAACAACTGCCGCAGAAACGATTCGCGCTCGGGCAAGCCGTTGGTAGCGCGCAAGGCCTTGGCGCAGCCGTGATCGATGATCGTGCTGCAACCCGGTTCCCAGAGAAGGGATGATCGGTGGTCCTTATCGAACTCAACGGGCATGAAATGGCGCAAAGCACCGTGATGCCCATAGTCGTCACCCAAAAAGTTGATCATTCCCCAGATCAGCAGGCCGAGGCCTGCGACCGGATTGAGGCCCAGCACCACGGCGTTGGTTGCGTACATCGGCACAGGTTTGGCAAAGGTGTTCATCCAGGTTGCGGGCACGCTCGGCACCGGGTCGTTCTGATTGACGACGCGGTGATGCACCAGCGACTTGGCGCTTTCGATGAAGGTGGTGTCGCCGGCGCGGGGGGCGCCGTAGGTGTAAAGCGCGATTTGGGGGTCGAAGCGTTTATCACGGCGCAGCATCTCGGACAGGATCAATGCCACTGCACCACCCAGGCTGTGTCCGGTGATCAGCAGCTTTTGCCCGCTGTAGAACTTGTCCAGATAGGTCTCGATGAAGGGAAACGCCGCCAAAGCACCACCGTAGAAACCGCGGTGCACTTTGCCTTCGCCCTCGGCAAAGGGAACCTGATAGGCATCGCCGTCACGCCGGCCGTCGGGCCAGATCTCACTGGTACCACGCACGCTGATCAGAATCAGGTCGTCGTGGTGGCAGATGAAGGCTTGGGTGTCCGTGCTTTCGACCTGTTTGCGATCATCGAAAAAATGCAGTCTGGCGGGGTGTTCCTGTTGGTTCCCTAGCGCGGGGTCATTCACTTCGGGGTAAAGGTTCGGGTCAAACGGCACCACTTCCAGGCGCTTCGAATACGGCACGTCTTCGTACAGTGGGTAGTACTTACTCGTTTGCGAGTCATCGACCTTCCACAACTCATCGAACTGCGGTAGCGCGTGGCCGAACCAGTTGCCGCTGCTGGGCTGTACCGGAAAGCTTACCGTGTCGGTCAGCACCGGTTGGGTGTCTGGTTGCTGTCCGAAATCGGTGTAGCTCAGCGTCGCCATCACCGACAACTGATAAAGGTTGAGCGCGCAGAACGCGTCGTCTGTCGACAGCATTGGCCGTAGCGCTCTCATCGGGCGTACTTCCAGCACATGGTGCTTGTTCGGCAGCAGCGCGACGCCCTTGGGCGGTGGTGGCGAAAACCCCAGCTCGACGGTGGCCATTTCCGCCGGACTCAAGATTGCGTGCAGTCCGCCATCCGCAGCGGTTTTATCGACCACCGTGAAGTCTCTGGACTTCGCAGCGGGTCGCATGAGCTTGTGCGCCGCCCTCTTCGGAGGGTCGCGCCGAGCAGCCAGCGGGGGCAGGTGGGCGATGTGTTTTACCAGTTCACTGACTTCGACCTGACAGTACGTATCGGTTTCGGCCAGCTCCTTGGCTGGATTGGCTTGGGTGCGAGTGCCTGTTTTGTGGAAGAAGCGGGTTTTTTCGGCGCGTACCTGGAGTTCGGTGATGGGGAGTGGGTAATGGGGGCGCTTTTGCAAAAATGTATAGGACTTCTCGCTACCCAGATAAGGACTCTTGAATTTGAGTACTACTGGACCGCAATAGTGGTCGTCGATCTTTGCAGAACCTGTAGCATCGAGTTTGCCGGTATGGACCGTGTCTTCGTAATCGATAATTTCGTAAGGCAGACCAGCGTATGGTTTGCCGTCTCCGAACTCGTCCACTAATTGGAAGCTGGTCCGGTGGCCGCGTTTAGGGCAGGCATGGATGTCGCCCCGCATAAAACGCACGTCAGTAGCTGACAGAGGCTCAATGTTCATGGTGTCTCTTGCTCCTTGCAGCCGGGATAAATGGTGCAAACACGATCATCGACCATTTTGAAAGTGCTGAAATCTTTGTCGTTGCCGTAGCAAAAGGCGTATTGATCCTGGAAGTTGTCACCCATACAGCGCTTCCAGCCGCCGGGTACTTTGATCCAGGTATCGCCGATGGCGGGTAATTCTTCATCGGCCAACTTAATTCTCAGCCTTACTGTTTTTCCCGCTAACTGAGCCAACGTGTACGCCGTAAAAGGACGACCCCTACCGATATTCCCCTGAGAATCCATCCTTTTGCAGGTCAGGATTTTGGTGATGTAGCGTTTCGGGCCAACCGTGCGAAATAGCCACTGGCACTCCCCGAAAAACTCTCCCGCGCCGTCTTCGCCGAAACCACCCATCTGCCGCTCCTGCAACTTCGGGCGCACGGCAAACGACGCATAGTCGTAGCTTGAGTAGGTGCGTTTCTTGTCTCTGCCGATGACGCCGATAATCTTGATTTCCACTCGATTCAGCGCCAGCGGGCAGCCACTCACAGTTCTGTAGAGCTCGATTTCGGAAGGACTTTGGTACTTCATGTTGGTTTTATTGAAACCAACTTCAGTGCCTTTCCCGCCTGGCACTGAACACGCTTCACCTTTGGCGGGCACGTAGGCAGCTGTCAGGTCGTAAGTGAAATCCGGCGGAAAATCCGGAACAAACGTAAAACTGTCCCGCTTCTCCACAGCCGAACAACCCACCAGCAATCCCAGGTAACCACTCAACATCAACCCTCGTTTCAAGTTCCTCATCGACCTACCTCTCCCTGCCAATACAACGCTTCCTGAAATACCCGTTCAAAATGCATCGCCGGATCTTCACCGGGTTTGGGCAGCCATGATTTGGCTGGCCGATAACCCGGTAACTGCAAACAGCGCGTCAGCAAAAAATGCACTTGCTGCGGTTGTTGCCAGCCCCACAAGTGCGTCAGTTGAATCAGGCCCCACAACCATTCATCAACGTCGAGTTGTTCGGCCAGCCTGGCCATGGCTTCGGTGTGTTCGCCGACCATGTAGCGCCGAGTGTTGTCGAACAGCACGTTGGCGTAGATCAGTTCCGGGATCGGTGTGTGCAGCCATGGCGGATCAATCGGCAACGGGTGGTGGCCGGGGTCCGGGTTGTCGATTGAGTTCCATCGTTCTGCGTGCCAATAACAGAGGCTGTGGAATGGCCCGAGAAATGCCGCGTGGTGCTCGGGTTGCAGGTGCGCCAACGCGCGTCCAAGAACCCGGTTGTCATGCACGCGGTACACAGCCAGGTCCGGGCGTTCGCCGGTTATCACGCGCTCGCGCCAGTGCGCGGCCAGCACATCAAGTTCGACGTGACCGGCACTGGCCAGCCAACCCCAATTGCGCTCGGGCGTGGCGAGCAATGTCTGGATGGCGGGATGCTGCGCCGTATCGACCTGCAACAGCAGCGGGCCGGTTGCCGCCAGCGACTCGGCCGCCGTGCCGGTGTACACCGCGCGAAACTGCTCGGTGCCGAAATCGCGCGTCAACGCAGCGTGCTCTTCGCTTTGACCGTCGGTGTCGAGCATCAGATATAGATCGCATCCGGCACGGATTTGGGCGTGCAACCACTGTTCGACCGGGCTCATGCGACATCTCCCAGCTCGCACTGACCCGCTGCGCAGGCTTCGCACAGCGGGCAGTAAGCCGCTGCCTGCTGGCGAGCACTGCTGACGATCGACAGCGGGGTGGTGCTGATTGGAGGAGACAGACCGGCCTCAACCTGCAGCGGCTGTAGCGGCGCGAGACCCGGCAGCGGCGCACCGCCCTGGACGATGGGCACGCTGCTGAAAATCCCGCCGGCATTGATCACGATGTGATGACCGCCCGCCGACAGCGTCAGGCTCATGCCGGCATCAATCACCACATTGCTTGCAGTGACATGCGCCTGCTGGCCGGCCTGAATCACCAGAGCGCCCAGGGTCTGGCTGCTGGTGCCGCTGACGGTCAGCACGTCATCGGCGTTGATCAGTGTGCTACGCAGACCTTGATGAGTGCGGGACTCCTTGCCTTCGATGAGGCTGGTGCTGTCGTTGCCGATCTGCTCAAAGCGGTCGCGCGTGATCAGGCTGCGGCTGTCGTTAAGGACCAGTTGCTCCAGATCACGCTGGGCCCGCAGGTAGATTTTTTCCTGCCCGGCGCGATCCTCGATCGACAGTTCGTTGTAGCCGCCATTGCGCGGAGTGCTCTGGCTGCGCAATACCGTTCTGGTGTTGCTTGCCGGCAAGGGATAAGCAACGCCATTGGCCTTGTTGGCGACGCAGCCGGTAATCAGAGGTTGGTCCGGGTCGCCTTCCTGAAAGGTCACGACCACCTCCATGCCGACCCGAGGAATGGTCACCGCGCCAAATCCGTCACCTGCCCAGCTGGAGGCTACGCGCAACCAGCAGCTGCTTTTTTCGCTGTTGCGTTCAGCGCGATCCCAGGGGAACTCGACACGGACCCTGCCGTATTCATCACAGTAAATTTCTTCTCCGGGTGGCCCGGTGACTCGCGCGGTCTGGCAAACCAGCAAGGGTCTCGGTGCTGGCAGCGGCGGGCGATAAATCACATCTGCCGGGATGGCCTTGAAAGTGTTTCGATAGCCCTGGGAGAAGCCATCGGCAGGTTTTGCATCGCTGCTGAAGGCCTCTTCGAGCACCTGCGGCTGTTTGCCTTCGTGGGTCAGATTGAGCAACAACCACAACTCGTTGCAGTCTGCCCTCGGGTGTTCGCTCAGGTCGAACAAGTGGCCGCTGCGCAGCCTCGCCTGATTGCTTTTGCCTTGAATCCATTGGTAGTCGTTGCGGTGACGCTCCAAAGCCTGGCGCGCCAGCTGTTTGCCGTGCTTCTCGGACCTCATCAACAGTGGGTAGCTGTAGTCTTCGAGAACCGGCGTGAATTCGGCGGTGAAGCGGCTCTCCAGCAGCAGGTTGGGGCGCTTCAGGTCATAGTCGCGGCGGGTGACGGTGCTGGTGCGCGTGTTGAAGCCCATCGTCAGATGGTTGACCACCGGATGTTCGGCGACCATGCCGCTATCAACCTGGAAGGGTGTCGTACCCAATTTGGGCGCAAACACCGGGCTGTCAGTGAACACCAGTAAATGACCATCGACCGCATGCTGGTGGTACCAGGCAATGCCCTCTTCGGCGCACAGGCGCTGGATGAATAGGAAATCGCTTTCACCATACTGCGTGCAGTACTCACGCGGCTCGCCGACGGTGACATTGAACGTGAAGTCATCGCGCTGAATGCCATGCTTTTTCAGCACCTGCGCGATGATGTCCGGCACTGTCAGCTGCTGGAAAATACGCTGCTCGTGACTCAGTTGCAGGTAATGCAGCGCCGGCACCAGTGTCAGCTCATAACGGGTCAGGCGCTTTCCGGACTCGGCCAGCACCACGTTTTCGATACGCCCGTGAATGCCTTCACCCTCAAACCCGAACTGCAAAAACGCGGGCTGGCTGAGCAAGCCTTCCAGATTAAAATCCGCATGCTCACTGACCAGCTCGATGCGAAACGCGTACAGCTGACTGATCGCTTCGGTGCCAGTGAACGCAAGCACCTTGAAGTCGTGACGAGTGGCGGGGATGTGTAGCGAGAATGGCGCGCAGTGGCCTTTGCTGAACATGGGCTTGTCCTTAAGCAAAGTGAGTCAAAGCGCGGTGTCCGATCCTCCTTGATCGCCGCGCATAAAAAGTTGCAAGCCAAGCTAGCGGCGCGGAAAACTAATTGATGTCAGAAACATCCCTGACGTTTGTCAGAGTATTCCGGGTGTGGAAGTGTGAGCTGAAATGAAGGAACTGCCTGTAGGAAGACACTTCGATAACAATCGTGTTGCCAGCATTTGTTGAGCTGAAAAGTTTCAGAAATATGAAATGCCATCATGGTGATGGCACTTTTTCTGTTGTTCATTGTCTCGCGCAAGTTGTTAACGCAAGCCATGAAATTTTCGGAAGTATCCTACTTCTATTTTTTTCAGGATTTGTCATGCTGCACGCCGCTCAAGGGTGCGAGCGTTCGGCAAGCACCCCGGGAGGCTCTGAATCAAGGGTTCGGTGGGCGCGATGAAGATTCGACGATTATTAGCGGGCCTCGGGGAATCCCTTGTGACATATAGGGCGATCACCTACAGACCCCAAACAACACTTCGTCTTGTTGTTTAATCAGATGCTTGCTAGTGGCCATCATTGTGATTACGATGCGCCCACTTGAAAGAGCACCTCTCAATTGGATGAGTCGCTGAATAGCTCTTCGATACTGTCCCGCGTCGCCGCCATCTCCATTTGCGCGCATGACTGTAATCCTTAATAAAGGCCATGGATGTCCTACTCAAGCAAACTTTCCGCCCATTACCTTGAACTCGCGAAAGCCTCTGTTTCCAAAGAGAATTTCGCGGGCGAAGACGTTCGTTTTTCGAGCGAGTTCGAGGCACTGGAAAGCGAGCTGGCCAAAGCCTCGTCGATGCACGAAAGCGGGCAGATCGACTGGCTGAAAATTCGCGAGAACAGCGAAAATCTTCTGCGTACCCAATCCAAGGATTTGCGTGTCGGCGCCTGGCTGACCTGGTCGTTGTACCAGCGCGAATCCTTCCCCGGACTGCTCGCCGGCCTGGGTTTACTGCACCATCTGTCGGAAAACAACTGGGCCGACGTCCACCCGCTCAAAGCCCGCACCCGTGCCGCCGCCATTGGCTGGCTGGTGCCGCGCCTTGAGCAGGTCATCACCGAAAACATAGCGATCAAAGAGCAGTTGCCGATGTTCCGGCAGCTCTCCGAGCACCTGTCCGGCCTTGAAGCCGCGTGTGCCGAGCATTTGGGCGATGACGCGCCGCTGTTGCTGCCGATCTCCCGCCGCCTGAAAACCATGATCCAGCGCGCCGCCGACAATCAGCCGGCGCCCGGAGTGGTCGGCGCGGCAGTGGCGCAGGTCAAGCAGGCGGCGAGCCAGTTGTTGACCCCCGGCGCCCCGATCGACAACGAAAGAGACGCCCACAAGGCCCTGCGCGCCCAGCAGGAAAGCGCTCGTCCACTGTGTGCGTGGTGGCTGAAACAGAAGGCCACCGACCTGCGTGCCCTGCGCCTCAATCGCACCCTGCTGTGGATGACCATCGACGCCGTCCCTGAGCGCAACGCTGAACAGATCACCGTGCTGCGCGGCCTGCCGCTGGAAAAGCTCAAGCTCTATCAGGACCGTTTCGATCAGGGCAAATACGCTGATTTGCTGGTGGAACTGGAGGCGAGCCTGGCGAAGGCGCCTTTCTGGTTCGATGGCCAGAGGATGGTCTGGGAATGTCTCCAGAACCTCAACGCCGAGCTGGCCATGCGCGAAGTGGAAATCCACTTCGCGCTTTTGGTTCAGCGGCTGCCGGGCATCATCGAATGCCGCTTCCATGACGGCGCACCGTTTGCCGATCCGTCCACCCGGGCGTGGATCGCCGCCAACGTCATGCCGCACCTGCAAAGCGCCAGCGCGCCGCGCAAGGTCGAAAACGAAAACGTCGAAACCCAGCCGGCCTGGGAAAAGGCCCTCGAGGAAGTCCAGCCGATTTTGCGCAAGGAAGGTTTGAAGCCTGCCGTGCAGATCCTCAAGCAGGGTCTGCAATCGGCGCATGGTGGCCGCGAACGCTTCTTCTGGCAGTTCGCGCTGGCCCGGCTGTGCTTCATGGCCAAGAAGTACGAACTGGCGAAGAACCAGCTCGAAACCCTCGATCAGACATTACAGGACTCAGGCCTGCACGCCTGGGAGCCCGATCTTGCATTGGAAGTGCTGCACCTGCTGCACAGTTGCTGCGAGTTGTTGCCGCAGAACCATGCCGTACGTGAACGCAAGGAAGAGATTTATCGCAGGCTGTGCCACCTCGATCTCGAAGTGGTACTCGAATAGGCCCCAGGGCCACAACCGCAAGGAGAAAAGCCATGGCCAAAGAAGGCTCGGTAGCCCCCAAGGAACGCATCAACGTCACCTTCAAACCCGCCACCGGCGGTGCTCAGGAAGAGATTGAACTGCCGCTGAAACTGCTGGCAATCGGTGATTACACCCACCGCAAGGACGAGCGCAAGATCGAAGATCGCAAGCCGATCAGCATCGACAAGATGACCTTCGACGAAGTGCTGGCCAAGCAAGAGCTCAGCCTGACGATGAACGTGCCGAACCGTCTGCAGGAAGAAGGCAGCACTGAAGAGTTGGGCGTGCAATTGCGCGTCAATTCGATGAAGGACTTCAACCCGGCCAGCCTGGTCGAGCAAGTGCCTGAGCTGAAAAAGCTGATGGAACTGCGCGACGCGCTGGTGGCCCTCAAAGGCCCGCTGGGTAACGCACCTGCTTTCCGTAAAGCCATCGAAGGCGTGCTCGCCGACGACGAATCCCGCGGTCGCGTACTCGGTGAACTGGGCCTGAACGCCGCAGCCACCGACGCCTGAACCCAGCAGCCAAGGAAGCCAACATAATGAGCACTAGCGCAGCACAAGAGAAGAGCGCCGCCAGCGGCGAATACAGCATTCTCGACAGCATCATCGCCGAAACCCGTCTGACGCCGGACGACGAAGCCTACGACATCGCCAAGCGTGGCGTGTCAGCGTTCATCGAAGAGCTGCTCAAGCCGCAGAACAACGGTGAGCCGGTCAAGAAGGCCATGGTTGACCGCATGATCGCCGAGATCGATGCCAAGCTCAGCCGTCAGATGGACGAAATCCTGCACCACCCGGATTTCCAGGCGCTGGAATCGTCGTGGCGTGGCCTGCAGTTGCTGGTCGACCGCACCAACTTCCGCGAAAACATCAAGATCGAAATCCTCAACGTCTCCAAAGAAGACCTGCTGGACGATTTCGAAGATTCGCCGGAAGTCATGCAGTCGGGCCTGTACAAGCACATCTACACCGCTGAATACGGCCAGTTCGGTGGTCAGCCGGTGGGCGCGATCATCGCCAACTACTACATGTCGCCGAGCTCGCCTGACGTCAAGCTGATGCAATACGTGGCCAGCGTATCGTGCATGTCTCACGCGCCGTTCATCGCTGCCGCCGGCCCGAAATTCTTCGGTCTGGAAAGCTTCACCGGCCTGCCGGATCTGAAAGATCTGAAAGACCACTTCGAAGGCCCGCAATTCGCCAAATGGCAGAGCTTCCGTACTTCGGAAGACTCGCGCTACGTTGGCCTGACGGTGCCGCGTTTCCTGCTGCGTAACCCGTACGATCCGGAGGAAAACCCGGTCAAATCGTTCGTGTACAAGGAAACCGTTGCCAACAGCCACGAGCACTACCTGTGGGGCAACACGGCCTACGCGTTCGGCACCAAGCTGACCGACAGCTTCGCCAAATTCCGCTGGTGCCCGAACATCATCGGCCCGCAGAGCGGTGGCGCGGTTGAAGACCTGCCGTTGCACCACTTCGAAAGCATGGGCGAAATCGAAACCAAGATTCCTACCGAAGTACTGGTTTCCGACCGTCGTGAATACGAACTGGCCGAGGAAGGCTTCATCTCCCTGACCATGCGCAAAGGCTCCGACAACGCGGCGTTCTTCTCCGCAAGCTCGGTGCAGAAGCCGAAGTTCTTCGGCATCAGCGCAGAAGGCAAGGCCGCTGAGCTGAACTACAAGCTCGGCACCCAACTGCCGTACATGATGATCGTCAACCGCCTGGCTCACTACTTGAAAGTGCTGCAGCGCGAGCAACTCGGTTCGTGGAAAGAGCGTACCGACCTCGAGCTGGAACTGAACAAGTGGATCCGTCAGTACGTTGCCGACCAGGAAAACCCGAGCGCCGAAGTGCGTGGCCGTCGTCCGCTGCGCGCTGCGCAAGTGATCGTCAGCGACGTTGAAGGCGAGCCGGGCTGGTACCGCGTGAGCTTGAACGTGCGTCCGCACTTCAAGTACATGGGTGCCGATTTCACCCTGTCGCTGGTTGGCAAGCTGGATAAAGAGTAAGAGCGACTCATGGACGGATACGGCAGCCTGTTCGAACGCCTCAACGGCGACGCGCAACTACGCAATGGCAAGAGCCTCGAGGTTTGCGCCATGGCGTCGGTGGCTGCCCATCTGGCAAAAATGCTCAGCACCCGGGCCGGCAGCGTGCAAACGCTGGCCGACTACGGGTTGCCCGATCTCAATGACATGCGCCTGAGCCTGCACGACTCCCTGAGTCAGGCCCGCCTGGCCATCGAAAGCTTCATCGAAGCCTACGAGCCGCGTCTCAGCAACGTGCGTGTCATTTCCCTGCCGCGTGACCACGATCAGCTCCGCCTGGCCTTCAGTATCGAAGGCCTGCTGGAAATCGAGGGTTTCAAGCGTCAGGTCAGTTTTTCCGCGCGCCTGGATGGCAGCGGTCAAGTCAAGGTCACCTAAGGAGATCCCCGATGTCTGGCAAACCCGCAGCACGCGTATCCGACCCTACCGCTTGCCCACTTCCAGGCCACGGTACCAACCCGATCGCCGCCGGTTCCGGCGACGTGTTCTTCGACGGCCTCGCGGCCGCCCGCCAAGGCGATGCCTCGGCGTGTGGTGGTGCGATGGTCGGCGATCTTGCCACTACCGTTTTGATCAACGGCAAGCCGGCTGCGACAGTAGGTTCGGTTGGATCTCACGGCAACAAGGTCACGGCAGGTTCCGGGACGGTGATTATTGGCAATTCGCATACGCCGGCGCCGTTTGTGCCGCCGTTGCCGGTGGAGATCAAATGGCCGTTTAACGAGCACTACGTCATCAATTGTCAGGACTCCGGGAGGCCACTGGCGGGAGTGGCATACAGTTTCAAAACAGCCTCGGGGAAAGTTATCAGTGGAGTCACGGGAGCCGACGGGAAGACGCAAAAAATCTCGTCCTCTATAGCGGAGTCCTATGAGTTGATTATTGAACAGCAATCTGAAGTCGTAATTGGATAAAAGGATTTTGTTATGACGGATACGAAAATAGCATCAAGTCTGACGCCGGCCAGTAACCAAACTGGTAAGTCTGCAGCTGTCCGTCAATTCAAAATCTCAGATATACCTGATGCGATGGATAAGATGAAATGGCCAGTTGCTGCGAAGCTTATGCGCCACTGGTTTGATGGCAAACCATGGCCAACTGCCGATGGTGCGATGAGTAAAGAGGTCAAAGACCATATTGCTCTTGCTGACATCGCCTACGTAAATGACACCATCGTAAAAATGGACTGGTTGAAGCAGTTTGAACCTGCGAAAACTGTCATTGAAGAGCTTAAGTCTGCTTGGGATAATACTGCAGGTCGTAATAATATAAGCAAGAAGATTAAAGATAAGTATCTTGGCTCGGCACCGGGTGTCTATCCTTTTAAGTTTACGAGCGCTAGGAAGGTTGAAGAGTTTGGATACAGTAATAATCGAGCAGTTAAATTCGGTCTGATAGAGAAGACTGATGAGTTGCGAGCTGCGCTGGCAAACTTTAACATCCGCGTATTTCCAGAAGGAAAACTGGTGATTTCCGTAGACAGCATTCAGCTGTTTGTGGAACGAATTGGGTTTTATGCTGAGGACGCCTATGACTTCAATGACGCACCGGATGACAATTTCAGTCAGCCATTGGGGTTCTGGAACTTTGATGGTATAGCCAACCCTGCCTATGCGGCCACCGCAAATGCCGGTGCGGCGCAGATGAAGTCAGACATCGCTTCAAACCCCTATATCAGTGCGAAAGATTCTCAGGCGATGTTTAGGGAAATAGAAAACTCGCGTTATTTCTATATTACGAATTCTCACTTTGTAAAATATCGGACGGAATTTAAAAAAGGCGGTGATTTCCAGGTTTTGTCTGATGTCCAATATCAAAGCGTTCCCACGACAGTTATTAATGTTTGGAATAAATGATGCGCATTTTTACTCATCTACAATCCGCTGTCGAACTGGGTGTGGCGAAAAAATGACTACGCTTAAAAAGAAGTGGCTAGTGCCTATCAGTTTGCTCTTGGTGTTGATTGCATTGCTCGTTTATTGCGTGAGCGCAATGCTAGGCTATCCTGCAAGTACAACTACAGCTAGTCCCTCGGGCCGCTACACAATTGAGAATGTGCGTGTCGGCAGGATCTTCATGCTTGGTGGTATGGCGTATTTAAGAATTATCGATTCAAAAGAGCCAGAAAAGGTATATCGAACCCCGCTGTATGATACTCAGTCATTGGATATGCGCACATTCGAAGATGATGCCGAGGTTGGAATTACTTGGATCGCCTTCGAGAAGAAAGATAAGGCTTTTGTAATTTCCATGCCGCAATGGGAAGAAAACTGGCTGAATATTTTCATCAGTAATACACCCTACGAGATTCTGGAAAACTGATAGCAGTATGAACAGCTACGTTCGTCTCGCCCTATGTTTATTAACCCACGCCCTCGGATGCGTGGCTTATGCATTTTTTAATGACGCGGTTGTGCATGCTTACAAGCTTTTTAACGGCGGATTTACCTCCCATGGTGTCGCCATCGGCATTGCGACTTACGCACTGTTTTACATTTTTCTGGGCGTCAACCTGATCGTTGCGCTGATTCCAAATCTGATTGCCAAGCTGGTCATCCTTTTTCTGATGGTGGGCTTCATCCTGCTCTGGATGCTACCCGACAACCCGTTAAGAGCCCTGTTCTACGGCGTGGCCCAAGGCTGTGTCACGTTGCTGGCGATCCTCACCACTCAAGTCATCGAGTTGCGCTGGGCTTTGCGAAACATCGCAGGTCGCATTCAGCCAAGTCGGCCTGAAGGTGCAATCCAATGACCAAGTCGGGCGTCGAACGTAATCCACAGGTCGGTATTTCCATGAGCTCCACTACCAGGCAGGTAACCCGTGTCCTTTAACCACTACTACCAAAGCGAACTCACCGCACTGCGCCAGCTCGGTCGCCGTTTCGCCGAGCGTAGTCCGGCGCTGGCGCCGTATCTGGGGCAGGCCGGGCGGGATCCGGATGTGGAGCGGTTGCTCGAAGGCTTTGCGTTTCTCACCGGGCGTTTGCGCCAGAAGCTCGATGACGAACTGCCGGAGCTCAGCCATTCGCTGATGCAGCTGCTGTGGCCGAACTACATGCGCCCGCTGCCGGCGTTCAGCATTCTGCAATTCGATCCGCTCAAGCGTTCCGGGCCGGCGCTGCTGGTTGAGCGCGATACGCCGATCGAGAGCAAGCCGATCGAAGACGTGCGCTGCCGCTTCCGCACCTGCTACCCGACCGAGGTGTTGCCGCTGGATCTGGCTGCGCTGAACTACTCGGTGAAGGGCGACGGCTCGCTGCTTAGCCTGCGCCTGGAAATGAGCGCCGACGGCCACCTCGGCGAATTGGAACTGAGCAAATTGCGTCTGCACTTTGCCGGCGAGCGCTATATCAGCCAGATGCTCTACCTGAGTCTGCTGCGCAACCTCGACGGCATCGAGCTGATCCCGCTCGACGGCGCCGGCAAGCCGATCGATGGCGTCAGCGGTAAGCCGATGGCATTCAAGATTCCCGGGGATCGGGTCAAACCGGTGGGCTTTGCCGAAGAAGAGGCGTTGATCCCGTATCCGCTGAACACCTTCCGTGGCTATCGCTACCTGCAGGAATACTTCGCCTTCCAGGACAAATTCCTCTTCGTCGACGTCAACGGCCTCGACATTCTCAAGGCGCTGCCGGAAGACACGCTCAAGCAGATGCGCGGCCTGGAATTGCGCTTCGACATTCGCAAGAGCGGCATCATGCGCATGCGCCCGACCCTGGATAACGTGAAGCTGTTCTGCACGCCAATTGTGAACCTGTTCGAGCACGACGCACTGCCGATTCGCCTCGACGGCAAGCAGGACGAGTACCTGCTGCTGCCTGCGGAATACGACCTGGAAAACTGCGGTGTGTTCTCGGTGGAAACCGTCACTGGCTGGAAGCCCGGCGGCCTCGGTTATCAAGAGTACGTGCCGTTTGAATCTTTCGAGCACGACCCGAGTTTCGACGTGCCCAACAGCCGTCCGCATTACAGCATCCGCCAGCGTTCGTCCTTGCTGCATGACGGCCTCGACACCTACCTGAGCTTCGGCATCCGCCACACCGAAGCCCACGAAACCCTGTCGATCGAGCTGATGTGCACCAACCAGAACCTGCCGAAAAAGCTCAAGCTCGGCGACATCTGCATGGCCAGCGAGCAGACCCCGGAATTCCTCAGTTTCCGCAACATCACCCCGGCCACCCCGAGCTTCGCGCCGCCGCTGAACCGCGACTTCCTGTGGAAGCTGATCAGCAACATGTCGCTTAACTATCTGTCGCTGGCAGACGTCAATGCGTTGAAGGTGATTCTGGAAACCTACGACCTGCCGCGCTACTACGACCAGCACGCGGAGAAGGTCAGCAAGCGCCTGCTCGGCGGCCTCAAGCACATCAAACATCATCACGTCGACCGGCTGCACCGCGGCCTGCCGGTGCGCGGTTTGCGCACCGAACTGACCATCGACCCGGAAGGGTATATCGGCGAAGGCGACCTGTTCGTTTTCGCTTCGGTCCTTAACGAGTTTTTCGCGCTTTACGCCAGTCTCAATTCATTCCATGAGCTGCGGGTAAAAAGCACACAGGGAGAGGTGTACCAATGGACACCACGTATGGGCCTGCAGCCCCTGCTTTAAGCGGGCTGACGAAGGTAATACGCGAGTACTCGCTGTTTCAGGCCGTGCTGCTGGTAATCGACCGGCTGCGCGAGGCACACCCGCACCTGAGCGAAGACGATCTGTACGACCAGGTCGAGTTTCAGGCCAACCCGAGCCTGGGTTTTCCGCGCAGCGACGTCGACCGCGTGGAGTTCTTCGAAGAGCACGGCAAGATGCGCGCGCGCATGCGTTTCAACCTGATCGGCCTGGTCGGTTCGGGCTCGCCGCTGCCGGCGTTCTATGGCGAACAGGCGCTGGGCGACAGCGAAGACGGCAATCCGACGCGCAACTTTCTTGACCTGTTCCACCATCGCCTGCAACGACTGATGCTGCCGATCTGGCGTAAGTATCGCTACCGCGCGAGCTTCCAGAGCGGCGCGATCGACCCGTTCTCGGCGCAGTTGTTTGCGCTGATCGGCCTGGGCGGCGAAGAGATCCGCAAGGCCAAGGAACTGAACTGGAAACGCCTGCTGCCTTACCTCGGTTTGCTCAGCCTGCGGGCGCACTCGGCGGCGCTGATCGAGGCCGTGCTGCGTTACTACTTCAAGCACGAAGACCTCGTCATCGAGCAGTGCATCGAGCGCCGCGTGGAAATTCTCGAAGAGCAGCGCAATCGTTTGGGCCGCGCCAACAGCCTGCTTGGCGAAGACCTGGTGCTGGGCGAACACGTGCGCGACCGCAGCGGCAAATTCCGCATTCACATCACCGAACTCGACTGGCAGCGGTTCCATGAATTCCTGCCCATCGGTTTCGGTTACCAGCCGCTCTGCGCGCTGGTGCGGTTCACCTTGCGTGACCCGCTCGATTACGACATTCGACTGGTCCTGCGCCAGGAAGAAATCCGCGAACTGCGCATCGGTGAACAGAACGCCTGTCGCCTCGGCTGGACCAGTTGGCTGGGCCGCGAGAAAGCGGACGGCGTGGTGACCCTGGGCAGCAAAATTCATTAAGGACGTGAGCCATGATCAACGTAGACCTGCAACAACTCATCCAGGCGCTGGACGCCGAAACCCGTCGTGATCTGGAACGTTCGGCCGAGCGTTGCGTTGCCCGTGGCGGCAGCAAGATCCTCGTCGAAGACTTGCTGCTGGGCCTGCTGGAACGTCCGAACGGCTTGCTAAGCCGCGCCCTGCAAGACGCTGATGTCGACGCCGGTGAACTGACGGCGGCGCTGCAATCGCGGGTCGAGCACAGCGCTTCGCGCAATCCGGTGTTCGCCCCGGAACTGGTGCAATGGCTGCAAGACGCACTGCTGGTGGCCAATCTCGAATTGGGCCAGACCCAGGTCGAAGACGCCGCGCTGATTCTGGCGCTGCTGCGCAACCCGATGCGTTACGCCGGCAGCCGTTATCAACCGCTGCTTGCCAGGCTGAATATCGATCGCCTGAAAGAATTTGCGCTTTCGCAACAGGAGCAACCGGCGGCCAATGGCAGACCGGCTGCGCAGGGCGAATCGCTGTTGCAGCGCTTCACCCACAACCTGACCCAACAGGCCCGCGAGGGCAAACTTGATCCTGTGTTGTGCCGCGACGGCGCGATCCGGCAGATGGTCGACATCCTCGCCCGTCGCCGCAAGAACAACCCGATCGTGGTCGGTGAAGCCGGCGTCGGTAAGACCGCGATCGTTGAAGGTCTGGCGTCGCGCATCGCTGCCGGTGAAGTGCCTCAAGTGCTCAAAGGCGTGGAGCTGCTGTCTCTGGACATGGGCCTGCTACAAGCGGGTGCCAGCGTCAAAGGCGAGTTCGAGCGTCGGCTCAAAGGCGTGATCGATGAAGTCAAAGCCTCGCCGAAGCCGATCATCCTGTTCATCGACGAAGCCCACACCCTGATCGGAGCTGGCGGTAACGCCGGCGGTTCCGATGCGGCCAACCTGCTGAAGCCAGCGCTGGCCCGTGGCGAACTGCGCACCATCGCCGCGACCACCTGGGCCGAGTACAAAAAATACTTCGAGAAAGACCCGGCGCTGGCCCGTCGTTTCCAACCGGTGCAGTTGCACGAACCGACCGTCAGCGAAGCGGTGACCATCCTCCGAGGTCTGGCCCAGGTGTATGAAAAGAGCCACGGCATCTACCTGCGTGATGACGCGGTGGTCTCGGCTGCTGAGTTGTCCGCGCGTTATCTGGCCGGCCGGCAACTGCCGGACAAAGCCGTTGACGTCCTCGACACTGCATGTGCCCGCGTGCGCATCAGCCTCGCCGCCGCCCCGGAAAGCCTGGAGCGCCTGCGTGGCGAACTGGCTGAAGGCGGCCGTCAGCGTCAGGCCCTGCGCCGCGATGCCGAGGCCGGTCTGCTGATCGATCACGAAGCGCTGGAAGCACTGGAGGCGCGGCTGGACGAAGCCGAGAGTGAAATGGTCGCGCTGGAGACGCTGTGGACCGAGCAGAAAGAACTGGCCGAGCGCCTGCTGGAACTGCGTCAGCAACTCGCCAAGGCCCGCGAAGCCGCAGCGGTCGAGCCAACTGTCAGCGTTGAAGAAGACGCTGAGGGCACCGTGATCGAGACGGTCGTTGCCGAAGTCGACGAAGGCCAAAGCGTCGAAGCGCTGGAAGCTCAGCTCCATGAAACCCACACGGCATTGACCGCTGCGCAAGTCAAAGAACGTCTGGTCAGCTTCGAAGTATGCCCGCGCCTGGTCGCCGAAGTGATCAGTGCCTGGACCGGCGTGCCGCTGGCGCAACTGGCCCGCGAGCACAACGCCAAGGTCGCCAGCTTCGCCACCGACCTGCGCACGCGCATTCGCGGTCAGGAACAAGCCGTGCATGCCTTGGACCGCTCGATGCGCGCCACCGCTGCCGGCCTGAACAAACCTGACGCGCCGGTCGGTGTGTTTCTGCTGGTCGGCCCGAGCGGCGTCGGCAAGACCGAAACCGCGCTGGCTCTCGCCGATCTGCTGTACGGCGGCGACCGTTTCATCACCACCATCAACATGTCCGAATTCCAGGAGAAACATACCGTTTCGCGCCTGATCGGCGCGCCGCCGGGCTACGTCGGTTACGGCGAAGGTGGCATGCTCACCGAAGCCGTGCGCCAGAAGCCGTACTCGGTCGTGCTGCTCGATGAAGTCGAAAAGGCTGACCCGGACGTGCTCAACCTGTTCTACCAAATCTTCGACAAAGGCGTGGCCAACGACGGCGAAGGTCGCGAGATCGACTTCCGCAACACGTTGATCCTGATGACCTCGAACCTGGGCAGCGACCGAATCAGCGACCTCTGCGAAAACGGCGCGCGTCCGACCGCCGAAGTGCTTGAGGAAACCATTCGCCCGGTGCTCAGCAAACACTTCAAACCGGCCTTGCTGGCGCGGATGAAGGTGGTGCCGTACTACCCGGTTGGCGGCCCGGTGCTGCGCGAGCTGATCGAGATCAAACTCGGCCGTCTCGGCGAACGCCTGAACCGTCGCCAGCTGGAATTCACCTGGTGCCAGAACCTCGTCGATCACCTGTCTGAGCGTTGCACGCAGAGCGACAGCGGCGCGCGCCTGATCGACCATCTGCTCGATCAGCACGTACTGCCGCTGGTGGCGGATCGTCTGCTCGATGCCATGGCCACCGGTGAAAGCCTGAGGCGCGTGCATGCCACGCTCAATGGCGAATCCAGCGTGACCTGCGAGTTTGCCTGAGGTGGGCGTGATGTTCACTCAAGTGCCGCAGCCACTGGTCTACGCCGAAGCGTTGCTGGCGCAGTTCGCCAGCCTTTCGCGGGCGGCGGACGGTGCTGCATTGCTGGGTGACTTCGTGCGCGGTCTGGCCGAGCTGAGCGGCTGCGAATTGACGCAGCTGTACCTGCTCGATGCCACTCACACGTGCCTGGGGATGAACGCCGAATGCCTCGACGGCGCCCTGCAGCCGCGCCAGTCGGCGAGTCTGCCGGCGGATTACAACGGCGAGCAATTGCTGCAGTTCGCCCTGTGCCAAAACCGTGTGGTGTGCCTCGACGACTTGACCGGCAGCCTGCATGAAACCAGTTTCCTGCCGGCGGCGACGTCGCCTTGGCAGTCGCTGCTGTGCGTGCCGCTGGTCAATCAACAAAAGGCTGTTGAAGGTTTGCTGCTGTGCGCCAGCCGTCGTCGCACCAACCTGCAGGGTTTTGCCGATTCCCTCGGGCAGCTCGGTTCGTTCGTGCTTGGCCAACTGCATCTGCTGCAACGCCTGCGTCAGCCACCGGCCGAATCGGCGGCGGCCACACGCAGCGTGCCGAGCATCAGCGGCTACGGCCTGATCGGCAAAAGCCCGGCGATGCGCCAGACTTACTCGCTGATCAGCAAAATCCTTCACAGCCCATATACCGTGCTGTTACGCGGCGAGACCGGCACCGGCAAGGAAGTGGTGGCGCGGGCGATTCACGATTGCGGCCCGCGTCGGTCCCAGGCGTTTATCGTCCAGAACTGTGCGGCGTTCCCGGAAAACCTGTTGGAAAGCGAGCTGTTCGGCTATCGCAAAGGTGCCTTCACGGGCGCCGATCGCGATCGTGCCGGGCTGTTCGATGCGGCCAACGGCGGCACGCTGTTGCTCGACGAAATCGGCGACATGCCTTTGTCGCTGCAAGCCAAGATTTTGCGCGTTTTGCAGGAAGGCGAGATCCGCCCGCTGGGCTCCAACGACACCCACAAGATCGACGTGCGCATCATCGCCGCGACGCACCGCGACCTCGCGGTATTGGTCAGCGAAGGCAAATTCCGCGAGGACTTGTACTACCGACTCAAGCAATTTCCGATCGAGTTGCCGGCCCTGCGTCAGCGCGAAGGCGACATCCTCGATCTGGCGCGTCACTTCGCCGAGAAGACCTGCACCTTTTTACAACGCGACCCGGTGCGCTGGTCGGACGCCGCGCTGGAACATCTGTGCGGTTACACCTTTCCCGGCAACGTGCGCGAACTCAAAGCGCTGGTCGAGCGCGCGGTGCTGCTGTGCGAAGGCGGCGAGTTGCTCGCCGAGCATTTTTCCCTGCGTCTGGAACCGATGCCCGAGGACAACAGCGGCCTGAATCTGCGCGAACGCCTGGAGCAGGTCGAGCGCACTTTGTTGCTTGACTGCCTGCGCAAGAACGACGGCAACCAGACCCTCGCCGCGCGCGAACTGGGCCTGCCGCGACGCACGCTGTTGTATCGCCTCGGGCGCTTGAACATCAATCTGGGAGACTTCGATGGCTAGGAAAAAGGTCATCGATTTTCCCGAAAAAACCAATTTCAGCGCCGCCCGCAAGGGTCGGCGCTTTGTGCTTTGTCTACACCTGGAGACCCTCTGATGTCTGTTCGTCACTGGCACGCTGTCCTGCTGACCCTCGTCGTTCTATGCGGCCTTGGCGGCTGTAGCGGCAATTACAAATTCAACGACAACGACTATCGCCCGTTGGGTGATCCGCAAGCGGTCAATCGCGGCAAGTGACCGCAAGGAGCATCAAACATGGAATTGGTTTTCGAAATGCTGAACACCAAGCAGTTCGTGCCCACCGAATTGTGCCAGCGGACCTTTAAACAGGCCGGCGGTGTGATCGGGCGGGGCGAGGACTGCGACTGGATCATCCCTGACCGCAAGCGGCATCTGTCCAATCACCACGCGATTGTCAGCTATCGCGACGGCTCGTTTTTCCTGACCGACACCAGCAGTAACGGTGTGCAGGACGGCAGCAGCCACGCGCGCCTGCACAAGGGCGAGCCGGTGCGCATCGAGCACGGCAGCACGTACATCCTCGGTGACTTCGAAATTCGCGCGCGGCTGGTGCGTGACCCGGCGACATTCGACGGTGAGGTCGGCCGTCCGCGTGCCGCCGGCAGCATCATCCCGGACGACGCGTTCCTCGATCTCGACCCCCTCAATGCCCTCGAACAGCAGGAGCGCGTGTACTCGGAAATCGACGAGCTGCTGGCGCCGAACACCAAGCCTGAGGACTCCCGCCAGCGTGCCGACTATGCGCGCATCGACATGGAAAGCCTGATGGTCCCCGAGCTGATCGCGGCCCCCGTCGAACCTGAGCCCGCTCCGGCCCCCAAAGCCGTCGAGCGCCAAAGCGAAGGTTTCTGGGAGCACTTCGGTGCTGCACTGGGCGTGGACGTCAAAGGCCTCGGCCACGATGAACGCGAAGCCCTCGCGCTGAATGCTGCGCGCTTGCTGCGCCAGAGCATCGGCGGTTTGCAGCAGAGCCTGCGCACCCGTTCTGAACTCAAAAACGAACTGCGCCTGGCCCAGACCACCGTCCAGGGCACCAACAAGAACCCGCTGAAATTCGCCGTTGATCCGAGCGAAGCGCTGGAGATTCTGTTGCAGCCGAGCAAGCCCGGACACCTGCCCGCCGAGCAAGCCGTCTCGCGCGCGTTTCGCGACCTGCAGGCGCATCAAGTGGCACTGCTGACCGCCAGCCGCGCCGCCGTGCGCGGCACCCTGGAGCACTTCTCGCCAGAGCAGTTGACCTTGCGTTTCGAGCGCGACAACAAGCCGCTGATCGCCACCTCGGGCGGACGCTGGAGAGCGTTCGGCCGCTATCACCAGGCCCTGCGACAGGACGATGACTGGAGCGAGCGCCTGCTGGCCCGCGACTTTGCCCAGGCCTACGAAGAACAGATCCGCCTGATCTCCACCCTCCATACCGACCACCAAGGATGATGCGCATGTCTCGCCGTTCGACCGCTTTTTTCAAGACGCTGACTGCGCTCACCCTGCTGGTGCTGCTCGCCGGTTGCTCGTCGCTGTCGCCGTACTCGAAAGTGACCAAGATCAACCTGAAACTGACCGGCAGCGATCAGCTCAACCCTGACCTCAACGGTCGTCCTTCGCCGATCGTCGTGCGCCTGTTCGAACTCAAGCACCCGGTGACCTTCGAAAATGCCGATTTTTTCAGCCTGTACGAGCGCGCCAAGGAATCGTTGAATCCGGATCTGGTGGCCAGCGAAGAGCTTGAGCTACGCCCGGGTGAAACATTGGAAATGAAGCTCAGCGTGGAGGAGGGCAGCCGTTATGTGGGCATCCTCGCCGCCTATCGCGACCTGCCTGAAACCCAATGGCGCTACACCGTGCAGATCACCCCGCTGGAAGTCACCGAGGCCGATCTGACCCTCGATCAGGCCGGCATCCGCAACACCCATCAAGTGCTCGCCAAGGCGGATGACTGATCATGAATACCCATAAAGTCATTTGGCAGGAAGGCATGCTGCTGCGACCGCAGCACTTCCAGCACAACGATCGTTATTACGATCACCAGATGAAAACCCGGACCCAATTATTGGGTGGCTACACGTGGGGTTTTCTTAATCTGGAGATCGACCTGCAATTCCTCAACATGGGCAAGCTGGTGATCAGTGAGGCCTCGGGAATTCTGCCGGACGGCAGCCTGTTCGAACTCGGTGGCAACACCGAGCCGCTGGCGCTGGACGTGCCGCCGAACACCGGCAACACGCCGATTTATCTGGCGCTGCCGCTGGTCACCGGCAATCACATCGAAGCGCGCCGTCCGGAGCAGTCCGACGTGTTGGCGCGCTACACCGCGTATGACGCCGAAGTGGCCGACTCCAACGCCGGCGACGATTCCGCCAGCCAGGTCAGTTGCGGTCGCCCTGACTTCAAACTGTTGCTCGGCGAGCAGCAGAGCGATCAGGCCTACGTGAAGCTGAAGATCTGCGACGTGCTCGACACCACGCCCGACGGCGTGATCAGCCTCGACCCGGATTTCGTGCCGACCTACATTCAGGCCCACGCCTCGAGCTATCTGCTGTCGTGCCTGAAAGAAGTCATCAGCATGCTCAGCCACCGGGGCGACACCATTGCCGAGCGGATTCGTTCCAACGGCAAGGTCGGTGGCGCGGAAGTCGGCGACTTCATGATGCTGCAACTGATCAACCGCACCGAACTGCTGCTGCGCCATTACCTCGGCCTTGAGCAGGTGCATCCCGAAGAGTTGTACCGCACGCTGCTGACCATGCTTGGTGATCTGGCGACGTTTTCCGGCGAGAGCAAACGCCCGCGTCTGGACAGCCGCTATTCCCACGCGGACCAGGGCGCCAGCTTCCGCAAGCTGATGGAGGCGATTCGTCAGGTGCTGTCGATGGTGCTCGAGCAGCATGCCATCGAACTGATCCTGCAAGCGCGTCAGTACGGCATCATCGTGTCGCCGTTGCACGACCACAAACTGCTCGGCTCGGCCTCGTTCGTGCTGGCGGCCAGTGCCAACTGCGACTCCGAAGAACTGCGCCATCGCTTGCCGGCGCACCTCAAGGTCGGCCCGGTGGAGCGCATCCGCCAACTGGTCAACCTGCACCTGCCGGGGATCAAGGTCAAACCGTTGCCGGTGGCCCCGCGGCAGATCGCGTTCCATTCGAACAAAACCTATTTCATCCTCGAACTCAGTTCCGAAGACCTGGCACAACTCGAGCGCTCCGGCGGTTTCGCGTTCCACGTGTCCGGCGAATTCGCCGAGCTTGAACTGAAATTCTGGGCCATCAGGAACTGACCGACATGATCAAGGAAACGGATTACAACCAGGACGACAAAACCGTCCTGCTCGACCGTCAGGGCCACGGACCGGCATCGAGTCCGCTGACCGACTTCGCCGCGCCGCCGCGTTTCGAGCAACTGGAAGAACGCATGATCTACGCCGCGCGCCTGCGCCCGGCAGAAGCGTTCAATATCAGTCTCAATTCGCTGGTGGCCGCCTCCTCCGAGCTGCTTTCGGAAGTGGTGCGCCTCAAGCACAGCGAGACCCGCGAAGACCTTTACGCGCTCAACGAGCGTCTGACCGCCGGGCTCAAACTGTTTGAGGTGCGCGCCCTGCACAACGGCGCCGAAAGCAGCCAGGTGATGGCCGCGCGGTACGTGCTCTGCACCGTGGTCGACGAAGCCGTCGTGACCACACCGTGGGGCAACGAAAGCGAGTGGTCGCAGATGAGCCTGCTCAGCAGCTTCCACAACGAAACCTTCGGCGGCGAGAAGTTTTTCCAGTTGCTCGATCGGCTGTCGAAAAACCCGGTCAAGCACCTGCCGATGCTCGAGCTGATGTACCTGTGCCTGTCCCTCGGTTTCGAGGGCAAGTACCGCGTGCAGGCGCGTGGCATGCTCGAACTCGAAGGCATCCGTGACGCCCTGTACCGGCAGATTCGTCAGTTGCGTGGCGACGTGCCGCGCGAGTTGTCGCCGCATTGGGAAGGCCTCAACGATCAGCGCCGCAACCTGGTGCGCATCGTGCCCGCGTGGATGGTGGTGCTCTTCACCCTGGTGTGTCTGGTGGTGATGTATTCGGGCTTCGCCTGGGTCTTGGGCGAGCAGCGCGACACCGTTCTGCAACCTTATCAGCCGCTTGATCCGGCCGCGGTGCAACCGCAGTCGCAGCCGTAAACAGGGACGTGTGATGAAAAAGTTTTTCAAGAAAGTCGGCGCCTTCCTGCGCCAGACCTGGGTCTGGACCTTGCTGCTGGTGCTGTTCGTGGCGCTGCTGGTGTGGTTCGTCGGCCCGTTGTTGGCGGTTGATGATTACAAGTTCTGGGAGAGCGCAACCTCGCGCCTGCTGACCATCAGCGTGCTGTTCCTGATCTGGGGCCTGACCATGGTCTTCGTCAGCTGGCGCGCCGGTATTCGCAAGAAAGCCGAGGAAGAAAGCGAAGATGGCCAGGACCGCATTCGCCGCGAAGAGTTGATCGACGAAGAGCAGAAAGAGTTGAAGGTGCGCTTCAAGGACGCGCTGAAAACCCTGAAAACCTCGAGTCTGTATCGCGGCCGCAGCGAGCGCTGGCGCAGCGACTTGCCGTGGTACTTGCTGATCGGCCCGCAGGCCTCCGGCAAAACCAGCCTGCTGGACTTTTCCGGTCTGGAATTCCCGATCAACAAGATCGACCGCAAGCTGACCCGCGACACCCTCGGCACCCGTCATTGCGACTGGTACTTCGCCGACCACGGTGTGCTGATCGACACTGCCGGTCGCTACACGACCCAGCCGGACGCCGAAGTCGACGGCAACGCCTGGACCACCTTGCTCGAGCTGCTGCGCAAGCGCCGTCGCGGCCGTCCGTTGAATGGCGTCCTGGTGACCATTCCGGTTGAAACCCTGACCGCTGGCAGCGAGCAGGACATCGAAACTCTGGCGCGTCAGGTGCGCAGCCGTCTGCAGGACGTGCATCAAAAGCTGCACGTCGATGTGCCGGTGTATCTGGTGTTGAGCAAGGCTGACAAGCTGCTGGGCTTCGACGAGTTCTTCGATCAACTGACCCGCGAAGAAAGCGATCAGGTGCTCGGCACCAGTTTCCGCAAGGAGCAGGTCGGCACCGACGTGGCTGTGCTGCGCAACGAGTTCGAAGAACTGCTGCGTCGCCTCAACAGCCAGGTGATCATGCGCATGCACTCCGAGCGCGACACCCAGCGCCGTGGCCGCATCCTCGACTTCCCGCATCAATTGGGGCAGATCGGCGAGCGCCTGTGCCTGTTCGTCGACATGGCGTTCACCGGCAACCGCTATCAGCGTGCAACGCAACTGCGTGGTTTTTACCTGACCAGCGCACCGCACCTGACACAGGAAATGGATTCGACCACCGCCGGCATCGGCGCCAGCCTCGGCATGAACGCCGGTGTGCTGCCGACCCTGCGCAGCGGCCGGTCGCGCTTCATTCACCATTTGCTCAGCCAGGTGATCTTCCCGGAAGCCAATCTGGCCGGCCTGGACAAGCGTGAACGCAGCCGCATCCACTGGGGCCAGCGTGCGCTGTACGTCGGCGCACTGGCGGCACTTGCCTTGTTCGGCATGCTCTGGGCCGGTGGTTTCTCGGCCAACTACGAGCGCCTGGAAAACCTGCGCACGCTGGCGCAGAACTGGACGCAACAACGCTCGGCCGTGTCGCCGCGCGATGACGCCATGGGCGTGCTGAAAGTCCTCGACACCAGCTACGCCGCGACCCAGGTGTTCCCGAAAAAAGGCGACGTGTCGTACCACGAACGCGGCGGCCTGTATCAGGGTGAAGACATCAATCCGGTGGTCAAGACCGCTTACGAACGCGAGCTTGAAGCGCAACTGCTGCCACGGGTGGCGACCATGCTCGAAGGGCAGATCCGCGCCAACATGAAAGACCGCGATCGCCTGCTCAACAGCCTGCGTGCGTACCTGATGTTGAACATGAAGGACCGTCGCGACGCGGCGTGGCTCAAGGACTGGGTCGCCACTGACTGGTCGCAGCGCTACACCGGCAACACCGCCGTGCAGAATGGTTTGAACACTCACCTTGAGCGTCTGCTCAAGCAACCGTTCATCTATCCGCTGAATGATCAACTGGTGACGCAGGCGCGTCAGGTCTTGCGCAGCGAATCGCTGGCCAACGTGGTCTATCGCATGCTCCGCGAGCAGGCGCGCAACCTGCCGGACTACCGTTTCAGCCAACACCTCGGCCCGCAAGGCTCACTGTTCATCGGCACCGAATACGTGATCCCGGGGTTCTACACCCAGCAGGGTTATCAACAGTATTTCTCGGTTCAGGGCGCAGCGCTGGTTACCGATATTCTGCGTGACAACTGGGTGCTGGGCGAAGGCGCGGGCATCAGCGACATGGACTTGCGTCGTCTGATGGTCGAGCTGGAGCAGCTGTACTTCCGCGACTACGCCAACTACTGGAGCGAGGCCGTTGGCCAGGTCGCATTGCCGCCGATCAGCGACGCCGGTGAAGGTGCCGAGCAACTGGCGGGGCTGACGTCGGCCAATTCGCCGGTGCTCGCGTTGCTCACCGAAGTGCGTGAAAACACCCGCTTCGAAGCCGCTGCGGATCCAGTCGAAGAAGCCGGTGATGCGGCTGACGCGCTGGCCGAGCAGAAAGGCAAACTGGGCAAGGTCGGCAAACTCGCCGCGGCTGCCGCCGACAAGGCTTCGGCGCTGACCGTGGCGAAGAACCTGCCGGACACCGCGAAGAAATCCCTGCAACGTCGCTTCGAACCGCTGCATCGTTTGCTCGATGACAACAACGGCCCAGGCGCTGACCTGACGCCGGCGTTCAACGCGCTCAACGACCTGCAATTGCAACTGGCCGGTCTGGCCCGTTCCAGTTCGCCGGAGCAAGCCGCGTTTGAGATGGCCAAGACCCGCATGAGCGGCCAGCGTGACGCGCTGACCAACCTGCGCAACGCTTCCGGCCGTCTGCCGCGTCCACTGAGCGTGTGGTTCAACGTGCTGGCCGAAGACTCGTGGCGCCTGGTGCTCAATGATGCCTATCAATACCTGAACGGCCGTTATCAGAACGAGCTGTACAGCGTTTATGGCAAAACCATCAGCAAGCGTTATCCGTTCAGCGCCAGCAGCACCAGCGACGTGGCGATCAGCGACTTCCGCGAGTTCTTCAAGGCTCAAGGCATCGTCGACCGTTTCTTCGACAGCTACATGCGCCCGTTCGTCAGCGGCGATCCGGGCAACTACCGCATGCGCAGTGTCGACGGTCACAGCCTGCCGGTGTCCAAGGTCTACCTCGATCAGATGGCCGCAGCGCTGACGATTCGCCAGAGCTTCTTCTCCATCAACCCGGCCGAGCCGACCGTGCAGTTCAAACTGGAGCCGTACACCCTCGATCCGGCGGTCAGCCGTTCCGAATTCAAGTTCGGCGACAAGACCATGGAATACCGCCACGGCCCGATCCTGCCAATGACTTTCAAATGGCCGACCGACGCTGAAGACGGTCGCACCAGTCTGGTCATGGACAAAATGGCGGGGCGCCCGATCGGTATCGAGAAGAACTCCGGCCCATGGTCGCTGTTCCGTCTGTTCGACTTGATGCAGACCGAGTACCTGACCGGCCGTGACGTGCTGGTGCTGAAAGCTGATGTAGGCGGCCTGCGCGCCAACTACCTGCTGACCAGCCAGCGCACGCCGAACCCGTTTGACCTGGGCGTGCTGCGCACCTTCCGTATGCCGGTGCAGCTCTGATGCTCGTGGCCAGTCCCTGGCGCAGCGCGGCGCGTACCGATCCGGGCAAGGTTCGGGCGCGCAACGAAGATGCCTTTCTCGATTCCCCGCAGCACGGGCTGTGGGTGGTCGCGGACGGCATGGGCGGTCATCAGGGTGGCGACATCGCCAGCCAGTTGATCGTCGCCAGCCTGGCTGAGTTGCCGCAGCACGACGACTTCGACGAACGCCTCAAAGCCATTCGCCAGTGCCTGCACTGGCTGAACCGGCGGCTGGGGCAGGAGTTGACCGTCACCGCCGGCCGTCACGACAGCATCATGGGCAGCACCGTCGTGGCGCTGCTGGTGGAAGGCAATCGCGCGGCCTGCATCTGGGCCGGCGACAGCCGTTGCTACATGTGGCGTGGACAGCGTCTGTATCAGCTGTCCAAGGACCATTCACTGCAACAGCAACTGATCGACGAACAGCAAATGAGCGCCGAACAGGCGGCGGCACACCCGGCGGCTCAAGCCCTGACCCGAGCCGTCGGCGCCGCTGAAACGCTGACCCTGGATGTGCTGGAACTCGAGGTCTATCCGGGCGATGTGTTTTTGCTCTGCAGCGATGGTTTGTATCAGGGCCTGAGCAGCGACGCACTGGGCAACGCGCTCAGCCTCAGCGCGCCGCACGTGGCGCTGGAACGTTTGTTCGACGGTGCCCTGCGTGGCGCCGCGCGTGACAACCTGACTGCCGTGGTGATCCGCCAATGACTGAACTCGAATCGCCAGTCGACGACTTGCTGATCAGCGAAGAGCAGGCCAACAACCTGACCTACTTCGCCTTCTCCAAGGGCAACAAGGCCGAACCATTGCTGGCACCGACCAGGGCCAGCATCGGTGCGCTGCCGGATGTACTCGCCGGTCGCTACCGCCTCGAGCGTCTGCTCGGGGCCGGTGGCATGGGCGCCGTTTACCGGGCGCGGGATTTGCTGCACGAGCAGTTTGGCGATCCCGACCCTTACGTTGCGCTGAAAATTCTCAGCGAAGAATTTGCCGAATCGCCGGACGCCAGTGCCTTGCTCTACGGCGAGTTCGCCCTGACCCGGCGCCTGCGCCACGACAACGTCGTGCGTGCGCATACCTTTGAAGTCGACACCGATTGCCAGCGGGCCTTCATCACCATGGAATACATGCGTGGCCTGACCCTGGACAAATTACTCTGCGAGCGGCCCCTTGGCCTGCCGTGGAAAGAACTGCGCGACATCGTCCTGCCGCTGCTCGATACGCTGGCCTACGCCCACTGTCGCGGCGTCCTGCATGGCGACATGAAACCCAGCAACGTGATGCTCAGCGAAGACGGCCTGCGTCTTTTCGACTTCGGCCTGGGCCAGGCAGAGGAGGGCGTGCTGCCCGGCCTGCCGCACCTGAGCCGCGAGCGCTTCAACGCCTGGACCCCAGGCTACGCCGCCCCGGAACTGCTTGAGGGCCAACCGTTGTCGGCCAGCGCGGACGTGTACGGCGTGGCCTGCGTGATCTATGAACTGGCGAGCGGCAAACACCCGTTCCGCCGCCTGCCTTCGACCCAGGCCCGCGACGAGCACCTGGAGCGCGAGCTGCACGCACCGAAGAATCTACCGAAACACGGCTGGCCAGCGCTGCAAACCGCGCTGAGCTTCAACCCGGCAGAGCGCAACATTACTGCCGCACAATTGCGTGACGCCTTGGGCGCCACTTCGTCCTGGCTGCAACGTCTGCGACTTCGGGCGTAACGGATGACATTCGAACAGGGAGCACACGATGTTCAACTCAGCTAACGAAACCCACTTCAGCCTCAAGGTCGAAGACTACGTCGGCGACCTGCAAGTGCTGTCGTTCACCGGCACCGAAGGCATCAGCCAGCCGTATCGCTTCGACCTCGAACTGGTCAGCGAAAACCCCGATCTGGACCTCGAACAACTGCTGCACAAACAGGCGTTTCTGGCGTTCGATCCCCAAGGTTCGGGCATTCACGGGCAGATTTACCGCGTCGCCCAGGGCGATGCCGGCAAGCGCCTGACCCGCTACAAAGTCTCGATCGTGCCGCAACTGCAATACCTGCATCACCGCACCAACCAGCGCATTTACCAGCAGATGTCGGCGCCGAAAATCATCGCGCTGATCCTCGAAGAACACGGCATCAAGGGCAACGCCTACAGCTTTCAGCTCAGCCAGCCGTGCCCGGATCGCGACTACTGCGTGCAGTACGACGAAACCGACCTGCATTTCGTCCAGCGCCTGTGCGAAGAAGAAGGCATTCACTACCACTTCCAGCACAGCGAAAAAGCTCACCTGCTGGTGTTCGGCGACGACCAGACCGTGTTCCAGAACCTCGGCCAGCCGACTGCGTACGTGCAAGGCAGCGGCATGGTCGCCGACGAGCCAGTAATCAAAGGCTTCAAACTGCGCCTGGAAACCCGCACCACCCGCACCACGCGCCGTGACTACGATTTCGAAAAACCGCGTCTGCAAATGGAAGCGGCGTACAAACCCGATGCCGAGAGCACCGAGCCGGATCTGGAAGACTACGACTACCCTGGCCGCTTCATCGACCGCGCGCGCGGCAAGTTCCTCAGCCAGCGCGCCCTCGAACGCCATCGCGCCGACTACCGCCAGGCCGAAGGTCGAGGCGACCAGACCAAACTCGTCAGCGGTCACTTCATGGAAATGTCCGACCATCCGCGCACCGAGTGGAACGACCTGTGGCTGCTCACAGAAATCGTCCACGAAGGCAAACAGCCACAAGTCCTCGAAGAAGGTGTGACCAGCGACACCACCGACGAAAAAGACGACTTCCACCAGGGCTACCGCAACCGCTTCCTCGCCACCCCGTGGGACGTGTTTTACCGTCCGGCCCTCGAACACCCGAAACCGCGCGTCCTCGGCAGCCAGACCGCCATGGTCACCGGCCCCAAAGGCGAAGAAATCCACTGCGACCAGTACGGCCGCATCAAAGTGCAATTCCACTGGGACCGCGAAGGCCTGGCCGACGACAAAACCAGCTGCTGGCTGCGCGTCTCCAGCTCGTGGGCCGGCGACCGCTACGGTGCGATCTCCATCCCGCGCATCGGCATGGAAGTCCTCGTCACCTTCCTCGAAGGCGACCCCGACCAACCCCTCGTCACCGGCTGCCTGTACCACAAGGAAAACCCGGTGCCGTACGCCCTGCCGGCGAACAAGACTCGCAGCGTCTTCAAAACCCTCAGCTCACCGGGTGGCGGTGGATACAACGAACTGCGCATCGAAGACAAGAAAGGTGCGGAGCAGATCTACATCCACGCCCAGCGCGATTGGGATGAGAACGTTGAGCACGACCAGAAAATTCGCGTCGGCAATGAACGTCATGACACGGTGGTGAAGAACACCTACACCGAACTCAAGGCTGAAGAACATCGCACCACGATTGCCGACCGCAAGGTTGAAGCGAAGCTGGACGATCATTTGACGATTGGGCAGAACCAGCATGTGAAGCTGGGCACGGCGCAACTGACCAGCGTGGGGAAAGAGATACACCTCAAGGCTGGAGACAAGATTGTTATTGAGGCCGGGACGGAGCTGACCATTCTTGGGGGTGGGAGCTTTATCAAGCTGGATGGCGGTGGGGTTACGGTGGTCGGGCCGGTGATCAAGATCAATGCGGGTGGTTCTGCGGGGTCGGGGACTGGCATCGGGATCAAACCGCCGGTGCTGCCGGGGGCGGCGGATAAGGATAAGGCGGGGAGTTTGATGGATCAGGCGTTGTTGAATGCGTCTGAGGAAAAGATCAAACGCAAACCGAAACGCATGCTCAATTTTTCCGGGTAAGACATCGACGGCAATCCAAGCCACCAGGGATCAGAATTCAGGTAATTGGTAATGACAGAGACAACCAGCAAGAAAGTAGAAAAATGGGCGTATCCATTGAAAGTCGGGACGGCAGAGGCGACGGATCCGCAGCAGTTTTACATGGCGTTAGCCAAAGCGAAGGATGGTTACTATCCGCTGGGAGCTAATGGGCTTTGGCATGGCGGCGTGCATTTCGATGAAGATTCGGGTCTGGTGCAGGACTCGACAGAAGTCCGATGCATAGCGGACGGTCAAGTGGTTGCCTATCGAATCGATAGCATCTATCCCAAGTCGAATTTCGGTACAACCCAGTCCGACTTTTCCACTGGCTTTGTATTGGTCAAACACCGATTGGAAGTGCCGATGCCGCCAGCGCCGCCGGTACCAGCGGGATCTCCTCCTGCAGCACCCGTTCCCGGCCCGAGTCTTACCTTTTTCAGTCTGTATATGCATTTGTTGCAATGGAAAAGCTACGAAGAAACCCCGGCACTGCCGCGGCCGGCCTTTTGGAGCGGCGGTACGTTGCAGGTCAAGGCAACTGCCAACGATGAACTTCTGGGCTTGCGTGTCCGCCAGGAACCACGAGGAAAGCCCGGGTATGCAACGGTCTTGACAGTTTTGAATCGCGGCACGGTTGTCGAGGCAGGCGAAGAGCACAATGGTTGGCTCAAGGTTGTCAGCGTCACGCCAGCCAGTAGCGACCTGCCGCCAG
The DNA here is from genome assembly GCF_014268505.2 of Pseudomonas khorasanensis. Taxonomy (GTDB): domain Bacteria; phylum Pseudomonadota; class Gammaproteobacteria; order Pseudomonadales; family Pseudomonadaceae; genus Aquipseudomonas; species Aquipseudomonas khorasanensis. The sequence goes on along the minus strand of NZ_JABWQP020000003.1, from coordinate 206,221 downwards.
GTACAGGCTGGGTGTTCAAAAGAGAGATGACCGCAGGTCCAACTCCCAATACTTACGTCATTGGTGCCGCTGCCAAAGACCCAATGACTCCGCCTCAGAAAGGTCTTGTTGTACGCGCCTCTGCCAGCCCGTCAGGCGCTGTGAAAGCAATTTTGCCGCACGGTACGCAAGTTAAAATCGGAACCGACGGGACGCGTGGCAAGTACCAGAAACTGCTGGAGATCGTCAGTGGAAATGCTGTTCCGCCGCTGGCAGCGGGAGAGGTGCTTGGATATGTCTGGGAAGGACTACTTGAGGCCAAGAGTGAGCCAGCCGAAAAGGACGCCGTGCATGTCTTGGCGACTCCATTCCCGATTACCGCGGGCAGTCTGATTGGACATGTAGGGAAGTATCAGAATCACTCCGATTCGGCCCCGAAAAATCTACTGCACGTTGAGATGTTCAGCTGTGAAGACGTGAAGGCCTTTACCGCGCTGAGCAAAGAGAAGGCTGCGGGACTGCCAGCAGCTGAAAAAACGCTAGTGAAAATTCCGAAAGGCAGCGTGGTGGTTACTCACGTGGAGGGAATGGGTCCTGCCAATCCACCTAAAGTGACTGATCCGCACAAAACAGTTGGCTATGATTTTCTGGTTCCTGTCGGAGTGCTGGAAGCTTTACCCGCGGAAAGAAAAATAAAGGTTCCTGTTGTCATGGGAGGAAGCACTACCTATACGTTGTGGTGGCGCCTGGACGGATTATTGGGTGATGCCGACGGGAATGAACTCAATGGATGGTTTGCAGAGCCGGATACCAAGTTATCGCGGCATTCACCCTTTGAGTGGGAAGGTTTCAGTTTCATTGAAGAAACTGTCAGTAATGCGGACCACCTCGCTGCATCCCTGCATGCTCAGGAAAATTTGAGTGAGGAAGAGCGAGCGACATATTTACCCAATGTTGGAAACGCCAATGACGGTCCCGCTAAGCAGCATCTGTACAAAATGCTCGATAAAAACAGCGACAACAAACTTACGCCTGCGGAAATCAAGGAAGCGTTAAGCAAGCCTTGGTTTTCTCAGCCGATATCTCAAATGGTTACGCGTTACGAAAGCGAGTGGCAGTTCAAAAAAGAAAAGTGGGATTCGCTGGACGAACTGATGGGGCATAGTGTCTCGGATCCTCATCAGCAGTGGGTGGAAGAAAAGCTTCGAATTGAACGCCTCAGTTGGTGGGATAAGTTGGTCGGGAAACATGGCATAACCAGTGATAATAACGTTCAGCATATCCATTTGCTTGGTTTGTTGGGCGGTTTCTTGTCCGGCTGCCCTGAGAAGTGTAAGGCTGAAGTGTATACCCTCGACACAACAGTTGGGCCATATGTAGTATCGAAGAAACTTTTTGAATTTCTGTTGGCAATCGAAGCTTATCGGGAACACCCATATGCATTGTCCGATGCCAACAGTGGAATAACGATAGGTTATGGTTACGATCTGGGGCAGCAAACAGCCGCGAGAGTGGATGCAGAGCTGAAGGACCTGTACACCCCTGAAGAGATCGAAAGATTGAAAGGTGCTCTTGGCAAGAAAGGTCAAGATGCGCGCGATTATGTGCACAACGTCAGCTCGATATCCATCAGTAAGGACAACGCTTTAAAGTTGGCTGTCATCATGAAAAAACGGTATGCCCAACAAGTTGTTGACGTATACCCTAAAGCTATAAATTTGCATCCGGATTGTCAGGGCGTATTACTTTCCCTTGTAGTCAATCGAGGCAATTCCTTATCAGGGAGTACGCCAGCGAAGGCTTTGAAGCGGCTAGAGATGAAACAGATAAAAGAAGATTTCGATAACGATAAACCCGAACTGATTCCTTCCCGGCTACGTAGCATGAAGCGGCTTTGGGAGAATGACCCTAGTACTGCCGGTGTAGCCACGAGACGTGAAAAAGAAGCGGTATTTTTTGAGGAGGCGTTGAAATGCAATTGCTGGAAGTGACGAAGAAAGTCTTTGCTGTTTTATCGGTCGTATTTATTTCCACCGGCGTTGCGTCGGCCGAGGTTGATTGTAGCGCCGTTAGTTCAACGAATCCTGACATTATCAGTTGCTCCCAGAAATCGTTTGAAAAAATTGATAAGGTCCTGAATGAGCAATACAAGGCGTTGTCTGCTGAACTCGATTCAGCAACTAGAGCGGCGCTTCTTTCTACGCAAAAAAAATGGATAACCCTTAGGGGTGAATATTGCAAAAACGACGATGAAGAGGGCGGAGAGTCTCCGATTGAGCAATTGTCGTGTAAGAAACAGTTGACGAGTTTTCGTGTGGCTGAACTTGTTTATCTTCGGACCGGCGTCATAGGGGATGGTTTTTATAAGGCTGTATCGCTAGTTAATGAAAAAGCCACCGCTATGAACTATCCGGAGGCTTTGAAGTTTGTCGGTGGTAACGAGGATTTCGGACCGGCTTGGAAAGAATATGCAGAAGAAAACTGCGCGATAACAACCAGGTTATTCGGCGAGGCTAAAGATCGGTGCATGGGGAGAATGCGTTTTCAGATTCCGATTTTTTGATTGCTGGTCTCGGTGGTAGTAGTGAAATAGGGCCAGACCACCTTTTAGTAGTATCCGAAAGAGATGGTCTGCCCCCATGTTCCCACCAAACGCAAAGCCTGAATGACTCAAGGATGAATGCAGTGAATCACTTCGTTATTACCCTACTGGCCCCATTGCTGCTGCCGGTTTCAGCGGTCTATGCGCAGGATGACTGCAGCCATGTCACCTCAAGCATGGAAATGCTGCCCTGCTCAGAGGCGGCGAAGAAGGCTGCCGATGCGCAGTTGAACGTCAGCTACAAGCAGTTGATGTCGCGGCTTGAGTCTGACTATCGAGTAGATCCGGCGTTGGGCGCGGAGTACGCGGCGAAGGTTAAAGAGTCGCAGCGTGCGTGGCTGAAATTGCGCGATGCGAACTGCCCTTTGGAGGCGTTCGAGATCAAGACGGGGATGCCGGCGCATGTGGTCGCAGTTAACTCGTGCATCGCCAGAATGAGTCGTGAGCGCTCGGCGTATCTGGACAAGATTGTCCCTGCGCTTGCATCCGACAAGAGCGCTTCAGCGACGTCGGCGAGCGATGCTTGCCCCTCGGAGGAGTTCGCGCCTTTCCTGACGGCGTTTTCCGCCAACAGCGAATCACAACGCCGTTTCACTGCGATGACGGTCAAGTCGCTGGTGTTGAAACCGGTATCGGGAAAGGAACGTAGCACCTTTGAGCCTTCGACCTCGGGTGTCAGTGGAGCTACTTTCACCTACCCGCTGATGGCCGCTATCGCGCCCGGCAAAACGCCTGGAGTCGAAATCGAAGAGGTCGACGACAGTCATGTCAACGTGGTGGATAAGCGAGCGGGCAACAGCAATATCAAGATCTTCAACTTCTCTCGTCAGGCATGTTGGGTGCTTGAGGGGATTGAGGATTGGTCGATCAGCGAGAAGGATCTTGTCGCAACGGATAATCCGGGAATGAGCCGCGCCGAGAACTTTTGTTATCAGCGTGCTGAAGCTTTAGGTGGGCTGGGGTCTCTTGAGCAATACCCGCTGACTGCGGAGTTGATGGAGGCGTCCCTGGAGAATTTTGTGTGTGCTGCAGAGTCGGGTGACGCACAGGCGAGCCTGTCGGCGGCAAGCCTGAGTCTTTCGCAGATGGCGTCTCAGTTGGAAACAAGCAAGGTTGAGGCGCTGTTCAAAGCGGCTTCGACAATACCAAAGGGTGCGCTGGGCTATGCGACGTTTCTTTGTTCTGGAAACTCCACCGACTATAACGGCCCTTGCCTTCATCCCAAGCAGGCAGAAGAGCAGGTTATTCGGGCGATTACCTTGGGCTCCACAGACGCGATGAATTACCTGGCCTCCAACTTTGAAGGAGGCGAGTGGGGAACGAAGGATATGTCTCGAGCGTTAGCCTGTTATCAAATGGCGGCTGACAAAGGTGATCAGCTGGGCCTCTTCAACGTGGGGCGATTGGGATCGTCAGCCACTGCGCCGATCAAAGCCAGCCACTGCATTTGAATGTCGAGGGCCTGTTTGAGGCGGTTTTTGCACAAGTTTTGCCTGAATCCCTCACGCTAAAACGTTTAATGCTTGAGCATCAGACGACCTCGATTTTCCTTTAAACTCCCCACCCCCAAGGAACGCGCTCAGGACACGGAATGCCAGCCCTTTCTTCCTCGCTTCGCCCAGCGTTGGTGCTTTGGCTATATGCCGCTGCGATCACGCATATCCTCGCCGGTCTTACCCTGACCTGGGCCGGTGACTCCGGCTTGCTCGATGGCTACCTGCGAGTCCTCGAACTTTCGTTCTGGGGCACCGATGCGGTACCTGCTGCCGGCCACGAACAACAAGTCTGGTGGTTCGCGCTGTTCGGCGCGACGCTGCAAAGTTATTCGTTGTACATGCTCGCGTTGGTGCACCTAGGCAATCGCTTGAAAGCCCCGGCGATGTGGGGTTGGTTGATCGCTGGCATCCTGTTATGGGCGCCGCAGGACATGTGGCTCTCGGCACAACAGCAGGTCTGGTCGCACGTGTGGCTCGATGGTTTTGCATTGCTGGTATTACTGCCACCGTTGTTTTGGCTGTATCGGCATGACAGTCGAAAGTCCCCACCAGAAAAGATGCCGAGCCAATCCAACCCGTTTACCAGTGGCGGCTATAAGCGCGTGCTGATCACCGGCGGCACCGGGTTTATCGGTGAAGCCTTGGTCAACCAACTGCTCGATGCCGGCCATTCGGTCAGCGTACTGACGCGCGATCCGTTGAGCGCGGCCAATCTATTCAACGGCCGCGTCCGCTGTGTGCATTCACTCAGCGAACTCAGCCACGACGACACCTTCGACGTAGTGATAAATCTCGCCGGCGCCCCCGTCGCCGGCCCACGCTGGACTCCCAAACGTCAGGCGCAACTGCTCGCCAGCCGAGTCGGCATCACCGAAGCCTTGATGACTTGGCTGAAGAACGCCAAGCACAAACCCGCGCTTTGGATTCAAGCCTCAGCCATCGGTTTCTACGGCGTGCGCGATGCCAGCGAAAGCCTCGACGAACGCGCCAGCAAGGGCGACGGCTTCATGGCCGAACTCTGTGCGCGTTGGGAAGCCGCCGCGCAACCGGCCACGGAGTTCGGCGTGCGTCAGGTGGTGCTGCGCCTCGGCGTGGTGTTCGGCCCCGGCGGTGCGTTGTTGGCGCTGCTGATGCCGTTCCGCCTGGGCTTCGGCGGGTGCATGGGCGATGGACGGCAGATCATGAGCTGGGTGCATCGCGACGATGTGCTTCAGGTGATCGCGCGGGCGTTCAACGACGACACTCTGCGCTGCACCTACAACATGGTGGCGCCCGAAACGCTCAGTCAGGCCGCGTTCGCCGAGCAGGCCGGCAAAGTCCTCAAACGCCCGGTGTGGTTGCACATTCCGGCGGCGCCAGTGCGCGCGCTGGCCGGGGAAATGGCGGAGCTGTTTTTCGACGGTCAGCGCGTTGTGCCGCAGCGTTTGACCGAGGCCGGCTGCACATTCCGTTATCCAACCCTCGACGCCGCTCTGCGCGATCTGACCTGAGGATCGCTCATGAGCAAGCCCTTGATGTACCTGCTGGCCGGCAACGGCAGCACTGCCGATTGGTGGGATGACGCGCTGCCGCACTTCAAGCGTTACGACGTGGTGCCGCTGGAATTGCCGGGCTTCGGCGCCAATCCACAGCCGCCCTGTGAGGATCTTGCCGACTACGCGCAAACCTTGCTGGCGATGACGAAGCAGGGCAGCGCGATCATGGCGGTCGGGGTCAACGCCTTGCTGGTGCTGCATGCGTTGCAACGTCGGCCGGGGCATTTTTCGCGCAGTGTTCTGTTGGCGCCGGTCGGGGCATTTTTGTGGCAGCGTCGATTGCCGGCGTTGATGTCGCCGCTGCCGATCCGCAAGACCATTCACTGGCTGCTGTCGAACAAACCCACGCTGTTCGCCCGCAAGTTTTCCAACCAGACCTGGACGCCCGCGCAGTACCAGCGCATGGGCGCCGGCTATGCGCGCTGTCGTGCGTTTGTGCCGCACTGGGATCTGATTCGCGCCGACACCGCGTTGCCGCTGCTGGAGTGGATCACCGATCCGGTCGAGCTGGTCTGGGGCGATCAGGACAACGTGCTGGGCATCGAACAAGCGGCGGCGTGGTCGGCGACTCTCGCCCGCGCTGATCTGACCATCAGCCTGAAACCCGGTTGGGGTCACTATCCGTGGATCGACGCGCCCGCGCAGTTCGCGCAGTGGCTGGAGTCGGGCGAGCGCGGGTTTGTCGCGCACACCAAGGGTGGTCGTTTGCGTCTGGCCGAACTGGCGCGGCAAGCGGTGCCAGCGGCGCTGACGCTCAACGATTGCAACGATCCGCGCCTGCCGGCATTTCTCGCCGCCCAACCTGATGTGACCTGGGCGGTGCGCTCCTCCAGTTATGGCGAAGATCAGGCCGACTCGGCCAACGCCGGGTTGAGCACGACCTATCTGCGCGAGCCGTCCGCCAATGTGCCGAAACGCATTGCCGAACTGACGGCCGAAGGCGTCGAGGAAGTGGTGGTGCAGCGCTTCATTACGCCCGTAGTTTCCGGGATCGCGTTTGTGCGGCATTTGTCGGTAGAACTGGAATGGGTTGAAGGCCATCTCGAATCGCTGGCTGATGGTCACGTCAGCCCCTCGCGCGCGACACTTTCGCGACTCGGCGATGCCTGGCGAAGTGGCACGTTCACGCCGTCCCACGGCTTGACCGAAGACCTGCTCTGGCGCTTCTTGCAAGACGTACTGCGTGTATTCCACTACGTACCAGGCGACGTCGAATGGGCCTGGGACGGCGCGCAACTGTGGCTGCTGCAATACCGGCCGATCAGCGATTACGGATGGCGTCGGCACCTGACCGCCGCCAACATCGCCGAGATCCTGCCGCCGCAACCGAGCGTCTTCGTTGAGTACGCCCAGCGCCGGGCAGCGTCGAGTATTCCGGCGATCATGGCGCGCTGGGATGCGCGGGTGTTGCAGGACAACGAGCCATTCACCGCCGTGTTCGACGGCGCTTCGTACATCAACAATGACCTGTTCCTCGCCCGACTCGCCGACTGGGGTATCAGCGCCAGCAACTATGCCGGTGAAGTCGGCGGCGCGACCCCGCATCTGCCGTGGCAACCGCTGAAGATGCTGCGTTCGTTACCGCTGTTTTTGCGCATGCAACGCAAGGCTCGCGGCCATTTGCTGAATCTGGAAAGTGGCTTGAAGCGCTTCGATCGGGAACTGGCCGAACTCGTCGCCCAGAGTGCCGATGGCCAACAACTTGCGGACTGGTTCACCCGGTTTTACATGTTCGTGGTGCAAGGCAATCTGTGCATCGCCACGGCGCTGGCCAGTAGTGGCGGTGATTGGCTGGGCCGCCCGCCGACCGCTTACGACAATCTTGAAAACAGTCCGCATCGATTGCCGTGGGAGACCGATCCGGCCACCCCTAGACCCGCGTCGAGTGAGCTGCCATTACAACCATTCCCGCAATGGTCAGGGCTGATCCGCCTGGCCCATTCGACCGGCCTGCCGGGCCTGCGTGGTTACTACCTGCAAGTGCGCGAGTGGTATCGCGACAACCTGATGCGCATCTTCTTCCGTCTGCACCACGCTATGCCGCTGGCGGATCGCGAGCACTGGTTTGCGCCGCATCCGGATGTGCGCACCCGAGACGGCAGCTTCTGGCAGGACGGTCGCGAAAGTGCGGAGCAGGCCACCGGGTTCATGATTTATCCGGGGCAAGTGCAAGGCATCCTCGGCGCCGACATCCTGCTCGAAGACACCCTTGATCCGGGGCGGCATGCGCACTATCAAGCGGCGCGGGCGGTGATTGCGCGGATGGGTGGGCGCTTGTCGCATGGCTCGACGTTGTTGCGGGAATTGCGCAAGCCGTCGGCGGTGATGCCGCAGGTGGATCCGGCGTGGGTGGGGTGTGAGGTGTTGTATCGGGATGGGGATTTGGAATTGATCAATTCGAAGGATGCGAAGTGAAACGATTGCTGGTGTTATGTGTGAGCTGGTTGCCGATAGCGGTTATGGCGGCAGATGTTTGCAATCAGGAAGCTGACTCAAAATATTTCTTATCGCAATGGTCGCAGAGCAGTGAACATCCGGAAGACATACTTTCCAGTCTCGATGGAAAAGAGTTTTCTATCGATCCGGGCCACGTGGTTTTTCGCGGCGATCTAAATGGCGATGGCATCGAAGACTTCATCTTCAATTCCCGCGTCGGCATTGGCTCCTCAATGGATAGCACATTCGCTTTCCTGATCCAGTGCCGTGGTTATTTGAGGTATTCGGGCGGCGATTACTTCGCCGGCGTCAAGGTTCTGGACGGTCCACCCAAGGGGGGAGGTGAGTTCAAGGACATCGAGATCTACTCCTACATCAGGGACAAGCGCGGGCGGATTCGCTACAAGGGTGAAAAGGCCATGACCCGGCCACATCTGTGGCAATTCAACCCGCAGACAGCGCGTTATGAAGGGCAGTCTGAGTAAGCCGACGGTCCCCACTGCATTTACGGAGTTACTACGTGAAAGGATTTTCAGTTCTTCTCGGCAGCTTGATATTGGCTGCCGCATCCCTGGCATTCGCTGCCAATCCTGCCTTCAAGGATTACACCGTTACGCCAGTTTTCACCGGCCCCAATCACAAGCTGGTACCGCAAGAAAACAGCAGCCCATTGATGGATCAGGCACGGGTGCGAGCCCTGAAAGGCAAGGTCAACTTCGCCGGCCATTACATCCTGCACAGGCTCGGCTGTGGCGGCAGCGCCATTTGCGGCGAAGTGCTGGACGCTCAGACCGGTGAAGTGGTTGGCGGTCTGCCGAATGCTTACGACGGCAGCACCTTCGGCATGGCCTATCAGCCCGACAGCCGCATGATCATCGTGTCCGGCATCACGCTCGACGGCGAAGAAGATGCCCAAGGGAATGCTTTGGAAAGTGGTAACCGGGACCGTTTCTACGAGTTTGTGAACAATGAATTTCGACTGCTGAGCATGACCGACGTTGAATCGTCGCCGATGGATGAGGAGTGAGTAGATGAATAGTCTTCTCGCGGGCAGCCTTTCGCTGCTGCTCTCTCTGCCAGCTTTCGCCGCGCCTTCGGACGCTTTTACCCAGCGCGATCTGGCCCCGCCGATAGTCGGCGTCAACGGACACACCGTGAAGTTTAGAGCAACAAAATGGACGATGCCCGGTGTGGATTCGGCGACCGCATGGTTCACCGCCAACGGCAAAACTTTCCCGCTCTTCAGTGTCGATGTTGGCGCAGATGGACACCCGGACTGGCTCAGTCCTGACAAGAAAACCTTGTTACTCGACCCAGTGATCTTCGGCATGTTGTCGCTCGAAAATGGCGAAGAAAAACTTGAATCGCAACAGCATTGCGTTGTGATCTCCATGGGAACCGGTTGCGTGCTGGCTGATCGTTGGGCGACTTTTTGTGTCGGTCAGTGGAAGGGCAATCAATGGGTTTCCGAAGACGGCGATGTGCTCACTCCCACCCTAGAGACGACGTCCCCAAAGGACTTGCTGAAATATGCCTCAAGTATCGAGCCGGCACAGTCCCGCGCAGAGTCCATCGAATCGAGCCTGAACTTTCTAAGTCCAGAGTCCTACATGGCGTGCCATCCCCCGGCGCAAAATGTTCGGGTCTACAACGACCTCGGTTTTTTTCTGGCCGAGGGCGGTAACGATGAGCTGGCGCTGAAGTTTTATCGCGGCGTTGAGGCTGTTGGTAAACGCACGGTACTGATGTTGAACATTGCCGACTCGCTCTGGCGCCTTGATCGCAAAGATGAAGCGCAGCGCTATTACAGCCAGTACCGCGACGCGATGAGCGCCGACGGCAAGACGCAGAAAATACCTCAACGTGTCGTTGAGCGATCCGCCATTCAGGGAATGAAAAATTGAATATGTTTGCGCGTTTTATCGCGTTGTCCTTTGGATGCCTGTTTGCCTCTTTTGCGATGGCCGAAGACGACTGCAAAGAAATCACCGTGAGCGCCCAGGTCGATCGGTGTGTCGAGGCGGCCCGCAAGGAAGCCGACACGCAACTCAATGCCAGCTACAAGATGCTGCTTGGACGGTTTGAGGCTCAACAACGGCGCGACCCTGAGCAGGGTAAGGCGCTGGTCGCCATGGCCAGAGAATCCCAGCGCGCCTGGATCAAGCTACGCGACACCACATGCCCGCTTGAAGCCACGGAAATCGAGCCTGGGGTGGCAGCGCATGTCACGACGATCAACAACTGCTTGGCCAGAATGGGTCTAGAGCGTGCGGCTTATCTGGACACGATCGTCGCTGATGAGCCGGGTAATGTGGTCGATCTCAACAAGGTGTACCTCTCCGGCTCCCAGCGCTTCGGCGATGTCGTGGCACGTTATGTCAGCACCTTTGGCAGCCCATGCCTGACGGTCCAGATACTGGCGCCCTACGGCGGTTGGAGAGTGTTGTCCTCTAAGCGGTTCTGTAGTTTCGAGGGCAAGGCATTTTGGACGGACTATGCCGATGCCGGGTTTGAGGATCATGCGTTTGCCGATGATGGATTGCACGTGACGCTCAGTTTGACGGAGCTTCGTGGGCTCGGCGAGAAGCGCCTTGCCTGTGTGGTTCCGATTCAGAGTGAGCAAATCAAAGAGCTGAAGTGCGGCGCGCTTGAGCCTGGGGCATAACAGGCCAGAGTAATTTGCTGATACCCCTGAAACCGCAAAGGAATGTTCGGTTTGAAATTTTCGTGTGCATTATTTTCTGCGTTGCTCGTTTTCGTTCCTCTGGCTGCTCATAGCGAGGTCACGACCGAGGTTTTTTGCTTCCGCTCCTACGAAGGCAAACCCATAAATTTTGAATTCAGAACCTATTACGACTCTGTCGCCAAATGGAGCGGTGCTGGCGTCAAATACAGCAAGTCAAAAAAGGCTATTGGGCTGGTTCATCGCAGTACTGAACAAGAAGAACTTGTGTATGGCCGGCCCTACCAGTACACGACAACTTGGGTTGAAGTAGTTGATGGCGCACTGACAGGTGAGTATCAGATGGTCACTCAGGGTGGCCGGGTTTGATGCGATGTCGTATACGAATTACAAATCCGCAAAGAAGTATTCGTTTGAAAACGATTACAACGTGGATTCGAAACCTGAAACAGGTTGCCAGTGGTGAAGCTGGAAATATTCAGAAAGGGGACTTAACGTCCCCTTTTTTCATCCGCAAATCTCGCTACGACTTGGCCGCCACGCTTCGCACTTCAATCTGGTCGAGCGTCCCTTCCACCATCAGCCGCACACCGTCCGCCATTCTGCTCAGGGCAAGGGCTACCGAACGGCGTGAGCCATCGACGTTGTCCGCGAGATCCGCAGCGATGGTGCTGATGGACAGCAGGTCTTCCGAGGCGTTGGCCAGAAGGGCTTCGGCGTCGATGTCCGGGTTCAGGGTAAACAGGCCTCCGCGACGTGGGGCCGTAGGGTGGTGGGATTTGCCGAAGTGGTATCGAGGGCGCGTTCGGCGGCTTCGTGTAGCTTTCTCGAATCGAAGGATTCGTAGGGGGACGTGGCCTCGGTGCAGGTTGTCGAATTTGTCATCGGTGTAAATCCCGTGGAGTAAGAAATAATTGCTCCCGAATTCGGACTTGCACATCCGGTCACCGAATTTGCGATGACGCAGAAAGCCTATCGATGATGCTTCAGCTCGCCTAGTTCACGTACCACCCCGCAGTTCGCAGGAAATTTCCCATAGATTTGCGGGGCGGAAGATCAAAAGATCGCAGGCTTCGCCAGCTCCTACCGGGATGTGTTTTAACAGGTGTAGGACGTTGCTTGCAGAATTGTGACCCGGCAGTCATCGTGCGCGAACTTGTCTGCATCCTCTTCCAACGGAGCTGGATACTGGCGTTATCGTCCGAATCCCTTACACTGCCCCGGCCGTTCATTTTCCTTTTGAGGCTGTGCGCATGAAATTTCGTTTTCTTCTGTGGATGATGGGTTTGTTGATGGGTAAGGCCAGCCGGACAAATCCTGCGTTCCAGCAGCAGTTGGGTGACAAGGATCTGGTGTTTCAGCTGCAGACGCTGGATGGGAAAGTGGCGCGGCATTTTGTAGTGAAGGATCAGCGCATCACCAGCAAATCCGGCGTGGTGGCGGAGCCGGCGTTTGCGATTGCGTTTAAAGATGCGGGTTATGGCTTTGCGACGATGCAAGCTAAGAACAAGCAGTTGGCGTTTATGCAGGGGATTCAGGACAAGTCGATCCAGCTCAAGGGCAACCCGGCGCTGGTGATGTGGTTTCAGGGGTTGATGAAGTATCTGAAGCCGAGGAAGGCCAAGCCTAAGGCTTGAGACTGCGGTGGGGCGGTGACGCGGAGCGTCACGGGATGCATTCCCACGCAGAGCGTGGGAACGATCAATCAAGGCTTGATCAGGTGTGGTCAGGTTGATTGGGTTGGATTTTTCGCGAGCAGGCTCGCTCCCACAGGGGATTCGTGTAAATCCTTGGGAGCGGGCCTGTTTTGTTTCAGCCCTGGCTGAACTGCGAGGCCAGTTCGCGCAGCAGGACTTCGGCTTCGAGGACTTTGCTGACGACGTCGTTGGCTTTTTCGCGACTCAAGCCGACGCGTTCGAGCAGGGCGTCAGGGATGTCTTCATCCGGCCCGGAGCCAATCCCGCGACTGCGCAACAGGCGCACGGCCAGGCAGACGAGGTTCGGGTATTCAGCGTAGGCGCCGTCGTAGCTTGGGTCGTGCTGAAAGCGCAGGGCGGTTGCCAGTTCGTCCGGCATGTCCCAGTAGCGCATCAGCCACGAGCCGATCTGTTCGCGGCTGATGCCCAGCAGGTGTTGCTCGATGTAGCTGTGACACAGGTGCGGGTTGACCTCCAGGTGGCGGCAGATCAGCGAGAAGTGCGGCGGGAACACATGCGCCAGCAGCAAGTAACCGAAGTTGTGCAGCAGACCGGCCAGATAGGTCAGGCCTGCTTCCGGACGCTGGGCGCGCGGCATGGCGCGGGTCAGGCCTTCGATGACGGCGGCGGTGTAGATCGACTGCTGCCAGTACGGCGTGGTGTGTTGCGGATGATCTTTCGGCAGGCTCAGGGTCTTGCCGAGGGCCAGGCCCAGCGCCAGGTTGATGACCAGGTCGAAGCCGAGCACGCGGACGATCGCGTCTTCCACCGACCGAATCTTGCCCGGCGAGGCGTAGTACGGCGACGCTGCCCAGCTCACCACTTGTGCGGCCAACGCAGGGTCTGTTTCGACCACGCCGGTGATGTCGTCGATGGTGGCGTTCGGATCAACGCGCAGCTTGATGATTTTCTGGGCGGTTTCGGCCAGCGGTGGGATTTCGATCGTTGCTTCCAGACGCTGCTGAATACGCCGCGCGGTGAACGCCTGCACGGCCTGGGTGATTTCCTCGCGGTCATCGTCCGGGCGGTCGAGGTTCGGGCGGATGCTGCTCAGGGCTTCGCCGAAGTTGGCGGCGCTGGCCTTGGTCAGCATGGACTTGAAGTGTTCGCTGGAGATTTCCAGCAGCACGCCCGGTTCGCCGGAGTTGATCAGCAGCTTCGGCTCGCGCAGCAGGCTTTCTTCGTACAGGCACGGCGAGCTGGTCAGCGCCGGCAGGCCTGGCAACAGGCTCAGGCTGTGTTTGCCGAGCATCTTTTCCAGGCGCTCGGTCGAGACGGCGGTCAGCCGACGGCCGGTCAGTTCGGCGAGGCGATTGAGATCCAGCAACTGGCTCTGGGGAAACAGCACCATCAGCGCACCGACAGCGTCGTCCAGCAACACAGCCTGCACCTTGCGCGAAGGATTGAGGCCGTGGTGGTCGATGACTTCTTCGTAGGCAACGCCCAGCTTGTTGAGCAGCAGCCGAATAACAGACGGAGCCTGCGGAGATTCGGGGACGAGGGCAGCTTCGGTCATGGTCTGGATCCGTTTTTGAAACAATGGCAGGAGTATAACCAGCTTGCCGGGAAGGTTCTGTCAGAAACTGCGACCGTGCTCACACTTGGCCGTATTGCTGCCCATGGCGCAGCCAGCGGTCGAGCAGCGGGCTAACGTGGGTCGGCCAGCGTTCGAGCAAGGCTTGCGCGGCGTCGCGCACGGCGGGCAACAAATCGGCGTCGCGCATCAGGTCGGCGACCTTGAACTGCAGCAGGCCGGTCTGGCGCGTACCGAGCATTTCCCCGGGGCCACGCAGTTCGAGGTCTTTCTCGGCGATGACGAAACCGTCATTGGTCTCGCGCATGATCCCCAGGCGCTGGCGACCGATCTGCGACAGCGGGGGATGATAGAGCAGCACGCAATGGCTCGCCGCGCTGCCCCGGCCAACGCGACCGCGCAACTGGTGCAGTTGCGCGAGGCCCAGGCGTTCGGGGTTTTCGATGATCATCAGGCTGGCATTGGGCACGTCTACGCCGACTTCGATCACCGTCGTGGCAACCAGCAGTTGCAGGTTGCCGGCCTTGAATTCGGCCATCACGGCGGCTTTCTCGACAGGTTTCATGCGTCCGTGAATCAGCCCGACCTTCAATTCGCCGAGAGCAGCGGTGAGGTCTTCGAACGTGGTTTCGGCGGCCTGGCAGGTCAGCTCTTCGGACTCTTCGATCAGCGTGCATACCCAATAGGCCTGGCGACCCTCGGCGCAGGCACCGCGCACCCGTTCGATGACTTCGACGCGGCGCGTGTCGGTGACCAGCACGGTGTTGACCGGCGTTCGCCCGGGCGGCAGTTCGTCGAGGATCGAGGTGTCGAGGTCGGCGTAGGCGCTCATTGCCAGCGTTCGTGGAATCGGCGTGGCGGTCATGATCAGTTGGTGCGGGCACATGCGCCCGCCGACGCCTTTCTGCCGCAGCGCCAAACGCTGCTGCACGCCGAAGCGGTGTTGTTCGTCGATGATCACCAGCGCGAGATTCTTGAATTGCACTTCATCCTGAAACAGCGCATGCGTGCCGACCACCATTGGCGTGCCGCTGGCGATCTGTTCCAGGGCGGCGACGCGGTTTTTGCCCTTGAGCTTGCCGGCCAGCCACGCGACCTCGATGCCCAGCGGTTCGAGCCAGCGCTTGAAGGTGATGAAGTGCTGTTCAGCGAGGATCTCGGTCGGCGCCATCAGCGCGACCTGGTAACCGGCCTCCAGCGCTTGCAGTGCCGCGAGGGCAGCGACCACGGTTTTACCCGCGCCGACGTCGCCCTGAATCAGCCGCAACATCGGTTCATGCTGGCTGAGGTCGTAGGCGATTTCGTTGCCGACTCGCTGCTGAGCGCCGGTGGGCTTGAATCCGAGGTTTTGCAGGTATTTGGGCGGCAGCTTCGTGGCTTTCGGCATCGCCGGCGCGCGCAGCGAACGCATACTCTCGCGCAGGCGCTGCTGCGACAGTTGATGCGTGAGCAGTTCTTCGAAAGCGAGGCGATGCTGTGCCCAATGATGTCCGAGGGCGAGTTCGTCAACGTCGGCGTCGGCGGGCGGGTTGTGCAGATAGCGGATCGCATCGGCCAGCGGCGCCAGTTGATAATCGCGGGCCAGCTCGGTCGGCAGCCAGTCGGGCAAGGTCGAGGGCTTGAGCAGGGTCAGCGTCTGCATGCATAACTGGCGTAGACGTTGTTGGGTCAGGCCTTCGGTAAGCGGATAGACCGGGGTCAGGGTTTCATCCACTGGCGGCGGTTCGTCGCCAGTAATCGCGCGATATTCCGGGTGGTAGATTTCCAGGCCTGACGCGCCGGGCCGGGCTTCGCCGTAGCAACGAACCCGCGTGCCACGCTTGAGGCCTTCTTTTTGCGCGTTGCTGAAATGGTAGAAACGCAGGCTGAGTCCGCCGGTGCCGTCCTGCAAGCGCACGACCAGACTGCGACGGCGGCCCATGACCACGTCGGCGCCGCTGACGGTGCCCTCGACCACGGCGTCCTGTCCCGGCCGCAACGCGCCAATCGGCACCACGCGGGTGCGATCCTGATAACGCAGCGGCAGATGAAACAGCACGTCCTGGAGGTTTTCCAGGCCGACCTTGGCCAGTTTCTCGGCCATGGCTTCCCCGACACCCTTGAGTGCCGTCACCGACACTTGCGACAGCTCCGTCATGACGCTCGTTTAACCAGCTGCAACCGGCGCGGCAGGCTTGGCCACCGAGCACAGGCGAATGGAGTCGGCGAGAATCTCGATGGCTTTGGGCCGCGGAAAACTGGCGCGCCAGGCAATGGCCACGGTGCGGAACGGCACCGGCGGCGTCAGCGGACGCACTTCTATAACGCCCGGGGCGTAGTGATGGCTGTCGACCGCCGAGAGCGGCAAGATCGAGATGCCCAGACCGGAGGCGACCATGTGACGGATAGTTTCCAGCGAGCTGGATTCGACCGTGGTGTGCTTGGCGCCGTCGTTGCCTTTGGCCAAAGTCGGGCAGGCTTCGAGGACTTGATCGCGGAAGCAGTGACCTTCGCCGAGCAACAGCAGGCTCTTGTCGTTGAGCAGGCCGGCGTCGATGGTTTCTTTCTGGGTCCACGGATGCGTTGCCGGCATCAGTACGTAGAACGGCTCGTCATACAGCGGCAGTGTCAGTACGTCGGCTTCGTTGAACGGCAGGGCAATGATGATCGCGTCGAGTTCGCCGTTGCGCAGTTTGTCGCGCAGTACGTGGGTGAAGTTTTCTTCGATGTACAACGGCATCTGCGGGGCGACCCGGTGCAGTTGTGGAATCAAATGCGGGAACAGATACGGGCCAACGGTGTAAATCGCGCCGACTTTCAGCGGAGCGGTCAGCTGATTCTTGCCAGCCTGGGCGAGTTCGCGGATGCCCTGGGCCTGCTCAAGCACTTTCTGCGCCTGGGCGACGATGCCTTCGCCGACCGGAGTCAGGCGCACGGCGCTTTTGCTGCGCTCGAAAATCAGCACACCGAGTTCGTCTTCAAGTTTTTTCACGCCCACCGACAGCGTCGGCTGACTGACGTGGCAACGCTCGGCCGCGTGACCGAAATGCTGTTCTTGGGCGAGAGTAACGATGTAGCGTAATTCTGTGAGGGTCATAGCAAGCGTCCATGAAGATGCGCGCCAAGCATACCGGCTGCAATCGATAGACGCACGTTATCAGACTGAGTGCTGAGTGCGACACCGGTCGAGATCGGTTTGCCGCTGGCAGATATGCAAAAGGCACCTTTCGGTGCCTTTTGGCTGGATCTATTGGTTAACACATCTATTGTGGGAGCGAGCTTGCTCGCGAATGCGGTATGTCCGACGAAACTGCTCTGACTGACCTGGCCCCTTCGCGAGCAAGCTCGCTCCCACAGGGTATTGCGGTGCTTCTTAGCGGCGACGTTCGAGCGAATAAACAAACGGCGCAACAATTTCGATCGAGCCGTTGTTCAGCATGTCGGCCGGAGGCTTGGGCAGTGGCTGGGCGCGGCGGATCATTTCCAGGGTCGCCCGGTCCAGATCGGCGTTACCGGAACGGCCCACCAGTTCGAACGACAGTACATTACCTTCGCCATCGACCACGAAGCGAAGGCGGTTCAAGCCTTCCTTGCCCCGCGACTGAGCACTTTGCGGGTACTTTTTGTATTTGGCCAAATGCGCAAGCAGAGTGCCTTGCCAACTGGCCTTGGCAGCCAATTGCGCTGGCGACGGACCTGGAGCAGGTGCGGCGGATTTCTGCGTCGGTGCCTGGGTCGGCTGGGTGTCGGCCGGTTTCTCCTCGGAGGGTTTTTCCTTCGGCGGCTCGGGCTGCTTCTTCTCGACCGGCTTCGGCGGTTTAGGCTTTGGCTTCGGCTTGGGTTTAGGCACCGCGATTTCCGCTTTCGGTGCTTCGGCCAGTTTCGGAATCGGCAACTCTTCAACCGGAGCCGGTGGCTGCGGCGGTGTGACGACTTTCGGCGGAGCCGGCGGTGGCGGGGCAGGCAACGGAGCCAGCTCGACCATCATTGCCTGTGGGGGCAATTCGATGGGCGGGCGGGCGGTCCAGTTCAGCGCCAGCGCGATGGCCAGCGCGTGCACGCCCAGCACCACGGCCAGGCTACCGCTGTAACGCGTCAGCTTATGGCGCGTCGTGATCATTTCTTGACTGCCGTCTCAAGTCCGACCAGACCGACCTTCAGGTAACCGGCGGCGCGCAGGCTATCCATCACGCTCATCAGGTCGCCGTAGTCCACGCCTTTATCGGCCTGGAAGAAGATGGTGGTGTCTTTCTTGCCCTGGGTCTTGGCGTCGAGGGTGGCGCCGAGTGCTTCGGCTTTCACTTCGTCGTCGCCGAGGAACAGGCGCTGATCAGCTTTAACGCTGAGGAACACCGGTTTCTCTGGACGTGGCGCCGGTTTGGCGGTTGACGCCGGCAGGTCCACTTTGATGTCCACAGTGGCCAGCGGGGCGGCCACCATGAAGATGATCAACAGCACCAGCATCACGTCGATGAACGGCGTGACGTTGATTTCGTGGTTCTCGGCCAGATCGTCGTCTGCGCCTTCTTTCAAATGCAGGCCCATGGCCGATTACCCCACTTTAACCATGTGCGGCTGCGAGCTGCGCTCAGGCTGGTGGTCGAGGTCGCGGCTGACCAGCAGCAGGACTTCTGCCGAGGCATCGGAAACCTGCGCCTTGTAACCGGCGATCGAGCGAGCGAAGACGTTGTAGATCACCACCGCCGGGATCGCTGCAACCAGACCCAATGCAGTGGCCAACAGCGCTTCAGCAATACCCGGTGCCACAACGGCAAGGTTGGTGGTCTGGGTTTTGGCGATGCCGATGAAGGAGTTCATGATGCCCCACACGGTACCGAACAGACCCACGAAAGGCGCAGTCGAACCGATGGTGGCGAGCACGCCGGTGCCGCTGCTCATGTTGCGGCCGCAGGCAGCGACGAGGCGCTCGAGGCGGAAGCTGACGCGTTCCTTGATGCCTTCTTTCTCGCGGCTGTTGACCGACAGGCGCATTTCTTCAAGTGCATCGTGCACCAGCAGGTTGGCCAGAGTGCCTTCCTTGCCTGCGGTGGCGCTGGCTTCTTTAAGGGTGGTGGCTTTCTTCAATGCGGCGATTTCACCACGCAGACGACGCTTGGCACCCATCAGCTCGAAGCCTTTGGCGATCCAGATGGTCCAGGTGATGATCGAAGCGATGGCCAGGCCGATCATCACGATTTTCACGATGATGTCCGCGTTCTGGTACATGCCCCATGGCGACAGGTCGTGGGCCATGCCCAGGGTGTTGTCGGCTTCAAGGACTTCAGGTGCGTCGGCGGCATCGACAGCCTGCACCGGATCGGCGGCGGCTGGAGCAGCGGGAGCCGCAGCAGGTGCGCTCTGTTCGGTGGCGGCCGGAGTGGCTGGCGCTTGAGCGTCGGCGAACGCGGCAGTGGGTGCCAGCATCAGGCTGAGCAACAGAGCCGCCACAGCGCTCCAGGCGCGAGGTCGTTTGGTTGGCGAAGCGGGAATTTGATTAGGTGTCATGCTGGCCGGACCTGAGATAGAAAAACGTTGTTGCTCTTCCAGGCCTCGTGAGGCCGAGAACAAAAGTGGCGTGCATTATTGCAAGTAATTCTTGTTAACAAAAGTAATACAGTAACTTTTTTTTCGAGATCGCTAGCCGTTCGTCCTGTGCCAGAGCTAGTCTGTGCCTTTCTGATGGGAGTTTTCTGATGTCCGCGCCTTCTGTTTTGATTGCCGGTTGTGGTGATGTCGGCGGTCGACTGGCCACACAATTGTTGGCCGCTGGCTGGGAAGTCCATGGCTTGCGCCGTAATGTCTCGCGCTTGCCTGAGGGCGTGATCGGTGTGGCCGGCGACCTGTTCAGCGAAGAATGCCCGGCGACCTGGCCGGTGGGCGCTGTGGATTATCTGGTGTATTGCGCTGCGGCCACCGACCACGACGAAGAGGGCTACCGCAAGGCTTATGTCCAGGGTTTGCAGAATGTACTGAGCTGGCTGGACGATTACGGGCAAGTGCCCGAGCGACTGATCTTCGTGTCCAGCAGTAGTGTGTATGGCCAGCAGGACGGGGCGTGGGTCGATGAGACCTCCGAGACTGTCGCCGCCGGTTACTCGGGGCGCTTGATGCTTGAAGCCGAGCAGGTCGCACTCAACGGCGGCATCCCGGCAAGCGTGCTGCGCCTGACCGGTATTTACGGCCCGGGTCGTGAATGGCTGCTGACGCAGGTGCGTCGCGGTTATCGCGTGGCGGTCGATCCGCCGCTGTACGGCAATCGTATCCACGCGGATGATGCGGCGGGCTTGCTGGCGTTCCTGCTGGAGAAGGATCGGGAAGGTGTGAAGCTTGAACAGCTTTACATCGGTGTCGACGATTCACCCGCACCGCTGGCCGAAGTGGTGGGCTGGCTACGTGAATACCTGGGTGTGACCGAATGGGCAGAAGATGCCAGCGTGCGCCGCACCGGCAGCAAGCGGTGTAGCAATGCGCGGGCGAAAGCGTTGGGCTGGACGCCAACCTATCCGACCTACCGTGAAGGCTACGCCGCGATCCTTGAGGGACGCTAAAAGCAAAAGATCGCAGCCTTCGGCAGCTCCATTGGAATGCATTTTCCTGTAGGGGCTGCCGAAGGCTGCGATCTTTTCAACGGGTCACTGCTTCTCCAGCAACCACTTGCGCTCACCCGCGGCAAATTGCGGTTGCTCATCGGCCAGCGCGGCATTTACTGCCTGCAGAATTTCCAGCTCTTTGCCCTTGCGCACAAAGATCCAGTTGTTGCCTTGGCCATTGAGCTGCAGCCACATGCTGTCGTTGCCATTGCTCATCGATGCGCAATCACCCGCAAGACACAGGGCATAACGATCAACGCCCGGCAGGCCGGTCACTTGGCCGTCAGCCTGGAACTGCACGGTGCCGCCTTCACCCTGGCCGCTGGCGATGGTCCAGTTGCCGCCCAGGTATGCCGAGTACAGTGCTCGCTCGAAGCTGGCACCGATCGGCGCGCCTTCCGGGACCGGAATTTGGGCGCGATCAAAAACTTGCTCAGGTTCGTTTTCGCTGGCGGCCTGCTGCAGTTGCTCGCCGTCGCGCTTCAGCTCGCTTGCGGAGCTGCCATAGAAGTCGACTTTCCAGGCGCCGGACTGCTCGCCCAGCAGCCGCCCTTCGACGTTCTCAAAGCCGTTGGTGTAGCGAGCCTGACCCGCCTTGGTGTTGACGTCCCATTCCAGATTCGGGCCGTAAGCCTGCAGCGCTTCGCGCAGAGGGCCGCCCTTGGCGGCGGCATCGATCGCCACCTGATTGATCCAGGTGCCGCTGATGTCACGGTCGGCAGGGTCGCTGGCGCAGCCGCCGAGGAAAATGGCGAGCAGCGAGAGAGCTAGCGCTTTGCGCATGGTGGAATCCTTTCAAAACCTTTACTTGCAGCAGTCGGCGCGGCGTTGGAAGGCCGCGCCGCGCGCATCACTCGATGACCAGAATGGCATCCATTTCAACCTGCGCACCCTTCGGCAGGGCAGCCACGCCGATGGCGGCGCGGGCAGGGTAGGGCTGGTCGAAGTACTTGCCCATGATCTCGTTGACCTTGGCGAAGTGGCTCAGGTCGGTGAGGAAGATGTTCAGTTTGACGATGTCCTTGAACGAACCGCCAGCGGCTTCAGCCACGGCTTTGAGGTTCTCGAACACCTGGACGGTCTGGGCTTCGAAGCCCTCGACCAGTTCCATGGTTTTTGGGTCCAGAGGAATCTGGCCCGACATGTAAACAGTGTTGCCTGCCTTGATCGCCTGGGAATAAGTGCCGATGGCGGCCGGGGCCTTGTCGCTGGTGATGACGGTTTTGGTCATGTAGGACTCCTTGTAATAGGCAGGTTAAGCACGCATGCGGGTGATGCGGATCACCCCGGTCAGGGCGCGCAGCTTCTTGATCACGCGGGCCAGGTGCACACGGTCGTGGACGCTGACCACCAGTTGCACGACGCTGATGCGACCATCGCGTTCGTCCATGCTGATTTTCTCGATATTGCCGTCGGCTGCGTTGACGCTGCTGGCCAGCAGGGCGATCAGGCCGCGCTGGTGTTCCAGTTCGACGCGCAGCTCGACGTTGAATTCGCCGGTAACGTCCTTTGCCCACGAAAGCTGGATGCACTTTTCCGGGTTGTGGCGGATTTCGCTGATGTTGCGGCAGTTGTCCAGGTGCACGACCATGCCTTTGCCCGCCGACAGGTGCCCGACAATCGGGTCGCCCGGGATCGGCGTGCAGCATTTGGCGTAACTGAGCACCAGACCTTCGGTGCCGCGGATCGCCAGCGGGCCTTCAGGGCTCGGCAACTGTTCGCCTTCGCCGAGCAGGCGACGCGCCACGACGTAGGCCATGCGATTGCCCAGGCCGATGTCTTCGAGCAGGTCTTCGATCAGTTCGAGGCGGTATTCGGTGAGCATCGCCTTGACGCGCTCGGCCGGAATTTTTTCCAGCGAACTGTCGAAACCGTTGAGGACCTTGTTCAGCAGGCGTTCGCCGAGGCTGATGGACTCGGAGCGGCGCTGTAGCTTCAGCGCATGACGAATGTGCGTGCGCGCCTTGCCGGTCACCACGAAGTTCAGCCATGCCGGATTCGGCCGTGCACCGGGTGCGCTGACAATCTCGACCGTGGAGCCGCTTTGCAGCGGTTCGGACAGCGGTGCGAGGCGGCGATTGATCCGGCAGGCGATGCAGCTGTTGCCGACGTCGGTGTGTACGGCGTAGGCAAAGTCGACCGCCGTGGAGCCTTTCGGCAGCTCCATGATCCGGCCCTTTGGCGTGAAGACGTAAACCTCGTCCGGAAACAGGTCGATCTTCACGCTTTCGATGAATTCCAGCGAGTTGCCGGCACGTTGCTGCATTTCCAGCACGCCTTTGACCCACTGGCGGGCACGGGCATGCGTGCCTTTCGGCTGTTCGTCACCGCTGGATTTATACAGCCAGTGCGCGGCGATGCCGTTGTTGGCCATCTCTTCCATTTCGCGGGTGCGGATCTGGATTTCGATCGGTACGCCGTGCATGCCGAACAGCGTGGTATGCAGCGACTGATAGCCGTTGGCCTTGGGAATGGCGATGTAATCCTTGAAACGCCCCGGCAACGGTTTGTACAAATTATGTACAGCGCCCAGCACGCGGTAGCAGGTATCGACCTTGTCGACGATGATCCGGAACGCGTAGACGTCCATGATCTCGTTGAAGGCCCGACGCTTGCCGCGCATTTTCTTGTAGATGCCGTAGAGGTGTTTCTGACGACCGCTGACTTCGCCCTGGATGCCGTCGATGGCGAGGCAGTGTCCAAGGGACTCTTCGATCTTGTTGACGATTTCCTTGCGGTTGCCCCGCGCGCGTTTAACGGCCTGGTAGATGCGCGCAGAGCGCATCGGGTGCATGGCCTTGAAGCCGAGGTCTTCGAATTCGATGCGGATCGCATGCATGCCAAGGCGATTGGCGATGGGCGCATAGATTTCGAGGGTTTCCTTGGCGATGCGCCGGCGTTTTTCGCCTGACAGCACTTCCAGCGTGCGCATGTTGTGCAAACGGTCGGCCAGCTTGACCAGGATCACGCGGATGTCGCGTGCCATGGCCATGGCCATTTTCTGGAAGTTTTCAGCCTGGGCTTCGGCCTTGGTCTCGAAGTTCATCTGGGTCAGTTTGCTGACCCCGTCGACCAGTTCGGCCACGGTTTCACCGAACTGCGCCTGCAGCGCTTCTTTGGCAATCCCGGTGTCTTCGATCACGTCATGCAGCATCGCGGCCATCAGGCTCTGATGGTCCATGTGCATGTCGGCAAGAATATTTGCCACGGCAAGAGGATGCGTGACGTACGCCTCGCCGCTGCGACGGCGTTGACCGTCATGGGCTTGTTCGGCGTAGAAGTACGCTCGGCGGACCAGGTTGACCTGGTCGTTGCCGAGGTAGGTCGATAAGCGATCGGCGAGGGCGTCTATGCTCGGCATGATGATTCCTGCCGATTGCTGTGACCCCGCGCCGTGCTACGTCGACCAGGCATAGGCTTAGACGGCCTCGTTCGACTCGTCCTCGAACGCTGCGAACAGCGGTTCGTCTTCGACGATTTCAGCGTTGGCGATGAACTCGTAGCTCATCAGGCCTTCAGCGATTTCACGCAGGGCGACAACGGTCGGCTTGTCATTTTCCCACTGGACCAGTGGCTCTTTGCCGCCGGTGGCCAGTTGACGGGCACGCTTGGTAGAGAGCATGACCAGCTCAAAGCGGTTTTCCACGTGTTCTAGGCAGTCTTCAACGGTTACGCGGGCCATGGTATTCCTCGGAGCGAATGCAATATGCGCGCTGCCCGGTTGGGCGAGCGGACTGAGCAGTTTAAAAAATCACCAGCGATTAGGGAAGCGCTGATTTTTTGACCAAGCCCTTCAACGCGCTGCAAGCACCAATGTAAAGCGCTTGCAGAGGTTTTGGGAAGTGCTGATTAACCGAGAAGTTCGGCCAGCAATTTGCCGAAACGTACCTGCTGACGCTTTTGTTGCAGCTGATTGGTGCGGAAAATCGCCTTCAGATCGTCCAGCGCGTGAGCAAAATCATCGTTGATGATCAGATAGTCGTAGTCGACATAGTGGCTCATCTCGCTCACCGCTTCGCGCATCCGGCCGTCGATGATCTCGTCGCTGTCCTGGCCACGGTTGGTCAGGCGCTGGTGCAAAGCCTGAAGCGACGGCGGCAGGATGAAGATCGAGCGTGCCTGAGGCATCAGCTTGCGTACTTGCTCGGCGCCTTGCCAGTCGATTTCCAGAATCAGGTCGTGACCTTCATCCAGGGTTTGCTGCAGGCGGCTTTGCGAGGTGCCGTAGAAGTTGCCGAAGACTTCGGCGCGTTCAAGGAAGTCACCGTGCTCGCCCATCTTGACGAACTCTTCGCGCGTCACGAAGTGGTAGTTCACGCCGTCCACTTCGCCCGGACGCATGGCGCGGGTGGTGTGCGAGACCGAAACACGGATCTCGGGGTTGGCGTCGGTCAAAGCCTTGACCAGACTGCTCTTGCCCGCGCCCGAGGGTGCGGAAATGATGTACAGGGTGCCGGTGTGCTGGGTCATGTCGGGGTAGCCTTACTCAATATTCTGCACTTGTTCGCGCATCTGCTCGATCAACACTTTGAGGTTGACGGCGGCCTGGGTGCTGCGCGGGTCGAAGGCTTTGGAGCCCAGTGTATTGGCTTCGCGGTTGAGTTCCTGCATCAGGAAGTCCAGGCGTCGCCCGGCGGCACCGCCGGACTGGAGCACTCGGCGAACTTCAATGATGTGGGTGCTCAGACGGTCCAGTTCTTCGGCCACGTCGCTTTTTTGCGCGAGCATGACCATTTCCTGTTCCAGGCGCTGCGGGTCGAGTTCTGCCTTCATGTCGGCGAAGCGATCGAGGACTTTCTGGCGCTGGGTCGCGAGCATCTGCGGGACCAGTTCGCGCAGGGTGACGACGTCCCCTTCGATCGAGGTCAGCCGGTCATTGATCAATCGGGCCAGCTCCGCGCCTTCGCGCTCGCGGCCAGCTTTCAGTTCTTTCAAGCCTTGATTGAACAGCGCCAGTGCTTCGGCGTTCAGTGCTTGCGGGTCGGTGGCGTCGGCCACCAGTACGCCAGGCCAGGCCAGCACTTCCAGCGGGTTCAGCGCGGCCGGATTGCTGATCAGGCCGGCAACCGTTTCAGCGGCGGCAACCAGTTGTGCGGCGCGTTCCCGGTCGACTTGCAGCGGTTTGCCGGTGCTCTCTTCGGTGAAGCGCAGCGTGCACTCCAGTTTGCCTCGCGACAGCCCCTGACGCAGCGCTTCGCGCACGGCGCCTTCAAGGTCGCGGAACGATTCGGGCAAACGCAGGTGCGGCTCCAGATAGCGGCTGTTGACCGAGCGCAGTTCCCAGCTCAGGGTGCCCTGCGCGCCGGCTTTCTCGACGCGGGCGAAGGCGGTCATGCTGTGCACCATGGCGGTGACCTCGCAATGCAGATCGGCGCGAAACGTGCGTTCCGCAGGCGCGATATGAATGAATTTAAGCCGACTGGCAGCAAAGGCGCAGGATTGTAGCGCAGTGCGGCGAATGCGCCCAAACACACGGTGTGACAAAGCGCTGCAGCCCGTCGGTTATGCGTGCTTGAGGGGCTTCGGTCGTCGGGCGACGGTTTTAACCAGTGCCCACTGGCGGTGCAGCGCTCTATAATGCTCGGCAGTTTTCCGTCCTCAGTACAGGTATCCCTATGAAACGTCCAAGTGGTCGCGCTGCCGATCAGCTCCGCTCGATCCGCATCACCCGCAACTACACCAAACACGCCGAGGGATCCGTACTGGTCGAATTCGGTGATACCAAAGTCATCTGCACGGTCAGCGTCGAAAACGGCGTGCCACGCTTCCTCAAAGGTCAGGGCCAGGGCTGGTTGACTGCTGAATACGGCATGCTGCCGCGCGCCACCGGCGAGCGTAACCAGCGTGAAGCGAGCCGTGGCAAGCAGGGCGGTCGCACGTTGGAGATCCAGCGCCTGATCGGCCGTTCCCTGCGCGCGGCGCTGGACATGTCCAAGCTGGGCGATGTGACTTTGTACGTCGATTGTGACGTGATCCAGGCCGATGGCGGTACCCGCACGGCATCCATCACTGGCGCCATGGTTGCGCTGGTCGATGCTCTGAAAGTAATCAAGAAGCGCGGCGGTCTCAAAGGCGGCGACCCGCTCAAGCAGATGATCGGCGCGGTATCGGTGGGCATGTATCAGGGCGAGCCGGTGCTGGATCTGGACTATCTTGAAGATTCCGCCGCTGAAACCGACCTGAACGTAGTGATGACCAGCACCGGCGGTTTCATCGAAGTGCAGGGCACCGCCGAAGGCGCGCCATTCCAGCCTGACGAGCTCAACGCCATGCTGGAACTGGCCAAGCAGGGCATGAACGAAATCTTCGAACTGCAAAAGGCTGCACTGGCCGACTGAGCAGGTTCGTAACCGCAAGGAGGACGTGATGAGCGATGAGCAAGCGTTGCTGCCCAAGCCGAGCCAGGAGGTTCGTCAATGGGCGATGTTTTGTCACTTGTCCGCCCTGCTGGGGATCTGGATTCCGTTCGGCAATCTGATCGGGCCGTTGATTCTGTGGCAGATGAAGCGCGAGAAAGACCCGTTCATCGATGCACAGGGCAAGGAGGCGCTGAATTTTCAGATCACTGTCGCGATTGCCTCGATGATCTGCTTCCTGCTCATGCTGCTGATTATCGGGTTCTTCCTGTTCGGCCTGCTGGCGATCGCAGCGCTGGTGTTGACGATCATTGCCGGGGTGAAGGCTAACGAAGGTTTTCCGTATCGTTATCCATTCACCTGGCGATTGATCAAATAACGCTCAAGCTGACTATCGCCCACAAAAAAACCGACATCGCTGTCGGTTTTTTTGCATCTACGGTACGGACGCTTAAATGGTCAGCGTCCAGTCGTAGTCAACGATCAGCGGCGCATGCTGCGAGAAACGTGGCTGGCGCGGCAGGCGCGCGCTACGCACCGAGCGACGCAGGCCGGGAGTCAGGATCTGGTAGTCGAAACGCCAGCCCAGATTGAGCATCTCGGCCTGTTCATTATCCGGCCACCAGCTGTACTGATCGCCCTCACGGCTGACTTCGCGCAACGCATCGACGTAGCCCATGTTGCCGACAATCTCGTCCATCCAGGCGCGTTCCGGCGCCAGGAAGCCTGGAGATTGCTGGCTGTCGCGCCAGTTCTTGATGTCGAGCTTCTGCTGCGCAACGTACAGCGAGCCACAATAAATGTACTCGCGACGTTTGCGTCGCTGTTTGTCCAGGTACTTGCCGAAATCGTCCATGAGCTTGAACTTCTGGTTCAAGTCCTCATCGCCGTTCATCCCGGAGGGAAACAGCAAGGTGGCAATACTGACTTTGTCGAAATCTGCTTGCAGGTAGCGCCCGTAGCGGTCGGCCGTCTCGAAACCGAGACCGCTGATGACAGCCTTCGGTTGCAGCCGCGAATACAAAGCCACGCCACCTTGGGCAGGGACTTCAGCATCGCAGGCATAAAGGAAGTAGCCATCCAGTTGGAAGGCTGGGTCATCCAGTTCAAAGGCGGAGGCACGGGTGTCCTGCAGGCAGATGACGTCGGCATTCTGGGCTTGCAGCCAACTGAGCAAACCGCGCTCGACTGCAGCCTGAATACCATTGACGTTCACACTGATGATCCGCATAAATGGCCCCAAAAATCGCGTGCGTGTATGATACACGGCGTCAAGCTAATTAGCTAAATCCGTGGTATTTGGGGTTTTTTTCATGCAAGCGTATCAGCGCGATTTCATTCGTTTTGCCATCGATCGCGGCGTTTTGCGCTTCGGTGAGTTCACCCTGAAGTCCGGGCGCACCAGTCCCTACTTCTTCAACGCCGGCCTGTTCAACTCGGGTTCGGCCCTGGCGCAATTGGGGCGTTTCTATGCTGCCGCCATCGCTGAAAGCGGCATTGCTTTCGACGTTCTGTTTGGCCCGGCATACAAAGGCATTCCGCTGGCAGCAACCACGGCCGTTGCGCTGGCCGAGCATCACGACCGGGATCTGCCGTGGTGCTTCAACCGCAAGGAAGCCAAGACCCACGGCGAAGGCGGCAGCCTGGTCGGCGCGCCGCTGACCGGTGATGTGCTGATCATCGACGACGTGATTACCGCCGGCACCGCGATTCGTGAAGTGATGCAGATCATCGCCTCCCAGGACGGCGCCAAGGCCGCCGGTGTGTTGATTGCCTTGAACCGTCAGGAACGTGGCAACGGCGAGTTGTCGGCGATTCAGGAAGTGGAGCGTGACTTCGGTATCCCGGTGATCAGCATCGTTTCGCTGAATCAGGTGCTGGAATTCCTCGCCGACGATCCGCAGCTCAAGCAACATTTGCCAGCCGTGGAAGCGTATCGCGCCCAATTTGGCGTGTGATACAAACCTGCAGGAGCTGCCGAAGGCTGCGATCTTTTGATCTTAAAAAACAAAATCAAAAGATCGCAGCCTTCGGCAGCTCCTACAGGGGCTAACGCAGTTTGTGCCATTTCCTCAGCAGTCTCAGCGCTAATGCGCCATTGACCAGCGCAAACGCCAGCAACGCCATCACCACCATGACGTACAGCGTACGATCTATATCAAAGTCCCACAGATCCAGCGTGCTGCTACGAACGATGCGTACGGCGGCGGGTAGGTTGACGTAAAACAACGCTGTGAAAGCGCACGTCAGCGGCAACGCACGCCAGTAAAAAGCACCCAGAACCTTGTCTCGACTGCGCTTTCGACTCTGCGAGCCCTTTTGATATTCATCTTGAGCCAGTGCCTCATTGAGTGCTGACCACGCCAGATTGAACATGAAGGTAGTCAGGGTCAGCAGCAAGCCACTGACCGCGACGATGTCACTGAACGGCATTGAGCCCCAGGGTTGCGCAGAGCAACGCATGGGAATCCTCGCTGATTTCAAACTGACCGGCGCTGCCCTTGCGTTTGGTGATGGGTTTGAAGGTCGGCTCGTTTTGCGTGATCAGCATGTTCAGCTCATCACGAATAACGTCCGAGCTGATCACCACCAGAAAAACGGTTTGCGCATGTTCGGCGGTTTCGATGACTGCCCGCATGCTGTGCTGCAGGATGTCGTCCAGTTGATTGCGAAAGCGCGAAACGGTGTTTTTCAGCAGGGTTTTGCTTTGGCTCTGGGTCAGTTGAAAGATTGTCGAGATCTGCGATTCCGTCGGCAGCGTTTGCCCGAAATAGCTTTGAATCAGATACAGCAGGCGATCCTGCTTGGCCTCATCAGCCCGGCTGGGCATGCCGCCTTCGACCAGCATTTTCAGGTATTCGGTCAGGCTGGCCTTGGCGATGCGCTGCAGCGCGTGAGCGATTTCAGCGTCGCCTATGCGCAGGGTCTTTTTGACCGGTTCCTTTTGTTCCTGCTCGAAAGCGTCGGCGTCGATCGTGAACGTGATCTGCATGGCTCAATCGCTCCGAATTAATTCGCGCTGGCGGCGGGTTTTTCCTTTTTTTCCGGGTAAGGATCCTGAGGCGCGTCCCCTTGGCCGCTCAGCACTTTCCAGCCCTTCAGCGGGTGAGATGCTTCGGTGAAATCAGGGCAGGGCGGCATCGATTTTTTCGACTGTCCGGAATACGCTCGGCCGCAGTCCACGCAGGCGTAGCTGCCTGAGGCAATATCGCTGCCGTAAGGAACGTAGTTTTTTTGCATGGGATGGATCTCCGCTGGATGAGAGGAAGATCCTAGGGAGATTTGTTCTGAGCGGATGTCGGACGTTTCGCTGTCTTACGCCAGACATTTCTTTCGCGCATAAAAAAGATCGCAGACTTCGTCAGTTCCGACAGGAATTTCTTACCTATGAAATTCCCTATGCAAGAGCTGCCGCAGGCCGCGATCTTTTGTCTTCGGCGATCAGGGACGCTTGCGATTGCTGATCAGCGTGCCCACACCTGTGTCCGTGAAGATTTCCAGCAGAATCGCATTCGGCACACGACCGTCAATGATCAACGAGCTACCGACACCGCCCTGAACCGCTTCCAGCGCACAGCGGATCTTGGGCAACATGCCGCCGTAGATCGTGCCGTCGGCGATCAGGTCGTCGACCTGCTGTGTGCTCAGGCCGGTCAGCACGGTGCCCGACTTGTCCATCAGGCCAGCGATGTTGGTCAGCAGCATCAGCTTTTCGGCTTTCAGCGCTTCGGCAACCTTGCCAGCCACCAGGTCGGCGTTGATGTTGTACGATTCGCCGTTTTCACCCACGCCGATCGGCGCGATGACCGGGATGAAGTTACCTTTGACCAGCAGGTTCAGCAGTTCGGTGTTGATGCCGACCACTTCGCCGACGTGGCCGATGTCGATGATTTCCGGCTGGGTCATCTCCGGGGTCTGGCGGGAAACGGTGAGCTTCCTGGCGCGAATCAGCCCGGCATCTTTACCGGTCAGGCCGATGGCGCTGCCGCCATGGCGGTTGATCAGGTTGACGATGCTCTTGTTGACCTGGCCGCCAAGAACCATTTCCACCACGTCCATGGTCGCTGCGTCGGTGACGCGCATGCCGTCGACGAAATGGCTTTCGATCGACAGGCGCTTGAGCAGGTCACCGATCTGAGGGCCGCCGCCATGCACGACCACCGGGTTGATGCCCACGGCTTTCATCAGCACGATGTCGCGGGCGAAGCCGGTCTTCAGCTCCTCGCTTTCCATCGCGTTGCCGCCGTATTTGATCACCAGGGTCTTGCCGACATAGCGTCGGATGTAAGGCAGCGCTTCGGACAGGACCTTGGCAGTATTGGCGGCGGCTTCGCGTTCGAGGGTCATTCAGGGCTCCGGGTGGATCAGAACGGTAATTGGAGATCAGGTGCAACGCGTTTCAGTTGGGCGTGGAACACATCCTTGATGCGCTGCAATTCAGCCTCGTCATCGGCCTCGAAGCGCAGCACCAGCACCGGTGTGGTGTTGGACGCGCGCACCAGGCCCCAGCCTTTGGCGTAATCAACCCGCACGCCGTCGATGGTGGTCAGGTCGGCGCCATCGCCCCACTGAGCATCGTGCAGTGCATCAATGATGCTGAATTTGCTCTCTTCGGTCACATGGATATTGATTTCTGGTGTGGAAATATCGTTCGGGAAGGTGGCGAACAGCTCTTCCGCGGTGGATTTTTCCTTGCTGAGGATCTCCAGCAACCGAGCGGCGCTGTAGATGCCGTCGTCGAAACCGAACCAGCGTTCCTTGAAGAAGATGTGCCCGCTCATTTCGCCGGCCAACAGCGCACCGGATTGTTTCATTTTCTTTTTGATCAACGAGTGACCGGTCTTCCACATTAGCGGCCGACCGCCGTATTCCTTGATCAGCGGCACCAGGCGACGGGTGCATTTAACGTCAAAGATGATCTCGGCATCCGGGTTACGCGCGACGACATCGCGAGCGAACAGCATCAACAGCCGATCGGGGTAAACGATGCTGCCGGTGTTGGTCACCACGCCAACGCGGTCGCCGTCGCCGTCGAACGCCAAACCGAGATCAGCATTGGTTTCCTTGACCTTGGCGATCAGGTCTACAAGGTTTTCCGGCTTGCCCGGATCCGGGTGATGGTTCGGGAAGTTGCCGTCGACTTCGCAAAACAGCGGGATGACTTCGCAGTTCAGCGCTTCGATCAGTTGCGGGGCGATCACACCGGCCGCGCCGTTACCGCAGTCGACCACGACTTTCAGACGGCGGGCCAGTTTGATGTCCTGGACGATCTCTGTGTTGTAACGGTCGAGGATTTCGACCTGGGTGACGCTGCCCTGGCCAGTGCTCAGGTCGTTGTTTTTGATGCGCTCATGCAGCACCTGAATCTGTTCGTTGGCGAGGGTATCGCCAGCGATCACGATCTTGAAGCCGTTGTAGTTCGACGGGTTGTGGCTGCCGGTGAGCATCACCCCGGACTTGCCGGCCAGGACGTTGGCGGCGTAATACAGCGCCGGCGTCGGCACGAGGCCAACATCGCTGACATGGCAACCGCTTTCGGCGATGCCGCGAATGAGCTCTGCAACCAGCTCCGGGCCAGACAGGCGGCCGTCGCGACCGACCGACACGTTGGGTTCGCCCTGGGCCAGGCTTTGCGAGCCGATGGCGCGGCCGATCCAGTAAGCGGTTTCTGCGTTCAGGAATTCCGGCACGGTGCCACGAATGTCGTAGGCGCGGAAAATGCTGTCAGGCAGCTTCGGGGCAATATTGGCTGGGGTGCTCATCTACGGAAATGCTCCATTTCGAAAGTGGCGGGACAGACCGACGAATCAGGTGTCGGCAGGCTCAAACTGAAGGGTATGACGGCGTTTTCCGCAGAGAGTTCGTGGTATGAAAGGGCCATGACGCCTCGGCTGGCGTGGCTTTGGGTCAGCAAAACATTGACCGAGCGTTGGAACCTGACTCTCTTGCTGCGCATTTTTGTGGCGAGGGAGCTTGCTCCCGCTTGGGTGCGCAGCGCCCACAGGATGTTGGGTCTGCTGCGCGGCCCAGCGGGAGCAAGCTCACTCGCCACATTGGTTTTTTAACAGTTACTTGGTGCCGGTATGCCCGAAACCGCCGGTGCCACGTTCGGTTTCGACGAACTCTTCAACCATTTCGAAATGCGCCTGAACCACCGGCACGAGCACCAGTTGAGCCAGACGTTCGCCGACGGTCATGGTGAAGTCGCTCTGGCCGCGGTTCCAGCACGACACCATCAGCGGGCCCTGGTAGTCGGAGTCGATCAGGCCGACCAGATTGCCCAGGACGATGCCGTGTTTATGGCCCATGCCCGAGCGCGGCAGGATTAATGCGGCGAGGTTCGGGTTGCCGATGTAGACCGACAGACCGGTCGGGATCAGCACGGTTTCACCCGGCTTGATCACGATGTCCTGCTCCAGCATGGCGCGCAGATCGAGGCCGGCGGAGCCCGGGGTGGCGTATTGCGGCAGCGGAAATTCGGTACCGATGCGTGGGTCGAGGATCTTGGCTTGCAAAGCGTGCATGTAAATTAAACCTGGTTCAGACGTTCGGCGATAAAAGTGACCAGTTGGCGAGCGATTTTGCTCTTGCTGGTCTGGGCGAAAACCGTGGCGTGCAGCTCACGGTCAATCACGCTGCATGCGTTCTCTTCACTGTTGAACCCGATGCTCGGATTGGCGACGTCGTTGGCGACGATCAGATCGAGATTCTTGTCCTTGAGCTTGCGTGCAGCGTAGTCGAGCAGGTGTTCGGTTTCGGCGGCGAAACCGACACTGAACGGACGGTCAGGGCGAGTGGCGATGGTGGCCAGGATGTCCGGGTTGCGCACCATTTGCAGGACGAAGCCGTCACCGCTCGTAGGGTCTTTCTTGAGTTTATGCGGGGCAACCACTTCCGGACGGTAGTCCGCCACCGCAGCGGAGGCGATGAACACGTCGCACGGGATCGCCGACTCACAGGCGGCAAGCATGTCGCGGGCGCTGACCACGTCGATGCGCGTAACGCGGTCGGGGGTCGGCAAGTGCACCGGGCCGCTGATCAGGGTGACGCGGGCGCCGGCTTCCACAGCGGCTTCGGCGAGAGCAAAGCCCATTTTCCCCGAACTGTGGTTGGTGATGTAGCGTACCGGGTCGATGTTTTCCTGAGTCGGGCCGGCTGTAATCACGACGTGCTTGCCGGTCAGCGCCTGACGCTGGAAACAGTCGGCGGCGAGCAGCGCCAGATCTGTGGCTTCCATCATGCGGCCCATGCCGACGTCGCCGCAGGCCTGGCTGCCCGAGGCCGGGCCGAAGGTCTTCAGGCCACGGCTTTCAAGGACTTGCAGGTTGGCCTGGGTGGCCGGGTCACGCCACATCGCTTGGTTCATCGCTGGCGCGACGGCAACGACGGCGTCGGTTGCCAGCACCAGCGTGGTCAGCAAATCGTTGGCGATACCTTGCGCAAGACGGGCGATCAGGTCGGCGGTGGCCGGGGCGATCAGCACCAGATCGGCCCATTTTGCCAGCTCGATGTGGCCCATCGCGGCTTCGGCGGCGGGGTCGAGCAAATCCAGATGAACCGGGTGGCCCGACAGGGCCTGCATGGTCAGCGGGGTGATGAACTCGGCGCCGCCATGGGTCATGACCACGCGCACTTCGGCACCCTGGTCGATCAGGCGGCGAACCAGATCGGCGCTCTTGTAGGCCGCGATGCCGCCGCCGACGCCCAGAACGATGCGTTTCCGATACAGCCGCTGCATAGGTCTGCCTTTCATTTCGTTGATGACTGCGGTGCGATGCCCCTCCCCAGGGTTGAGTCGACCGCAAAAAAGATGGGCTACGATATCACAGCGACCGCTACGGAACAGCGGCGCCCACAGACAAGGAGGTGCTATGAGTATTCGCGATTGGCCGGCGGCAGAGCGGCCGCGGGAGAAGCTGATTGAGCAGGGCTCGGGAAGCCTTTCGGATGCCGAATTGCTGGCAATTTTTTTACGCACCGGTGTGTCGGGCAAAAGCGCGGTGGATCTGGCGCGACACTTGTTGACTCAGTTCGGCAGCCTGCGGGTTTTGCTCGATTCCGACCTGGGCTCGTTCAGTGAACAGTTGGGTTTGGGGCCGGCGAAATACGCTCAGTTGCAGGCCGTGCTGGAGATGGGTCGGCGACATCTGGCGGAGCGAATGCGCCGCAAACCGGCGTTGGAAAATCCACAGGTTGTGCGTGATTACCTCAAGGCCATGCTGCGCCATGAGCCGCACGAGGTGTTTGGCTGTCTTTTTCTGGATTCAAAACATCAGGTGCTGAATTTCGAGGCCCTGTTTCGCGGCTCGATCGACAACACGAGCGTGCATCCTCGGGAGGTGGTGAAGCGTGCGCTGGCCAATAACGCGGCGGCGGTGATCCTGTGCCATAACCATCCGTCCGGAAACACTGACCCCAGTCAGGCGGATCGTCTGCTGACCAAGCGCCTGCAAAAGGCGCTGGAGCTGATTGATGTGCGGGTGCTGGATCACTTCATCGTCGGTGACGGCGAGCCGCTGTCGATGGCGGAGTGCGGCTGGATGTAGCCCCCTGCAGGCACTCTCCCTGTAGGAACTGCCGAAGACTGCGATCTTTTGATCCTGTTTTTTAGATCAAAAGATCGCAGCCTCGTTGCACTCGACAGCTCCCACAGGTTTTGTGTAGGGAAAGTTATTTAAGGGTGACTTTGGAGTAGTCCTGCCGGCCGAACGGGCTGACGGAATAGCCCTGGATGTCTTTACGGGTCAAGGCATAAGCGGTCGGGTGCGCCAGCGGCAGCCACAATGCCTGCTGCTGAATCTGCGCTTGTGCCTGTTCGTACAGCTTGGTGCGCACGCCTTGTTCGCTGGTGGTCTTGCCGGCGCTGATCAGCTTGTCCAGATCGGCGTTGCAGTAGCGGGCGAAATTGGTGCCTGACTTGACGGCGGCGCAGGAAAACTGTGGTGTGAGGAAGTTATCCGGGTCACCGTTGTCGCCAGCCCAGCCCATGAACAACAAATCATGCTCGCCAGCCTTGGCGCGGCGAATCAGTTCGCCCCATTCGATCACGCGTATTTCGGCCTGGATGCCGATTTCCGCCAGGTCCGATTGCAACATCTGTGCGCCGAGACTTGGATTGGGGTTAAGCAGGCTGCCCGACGGACGCGTCCAGATCGTGGTCTGGAAGCCATCCTTCAATCCGGCCTTGGCCAGCAGCGCCTTGGCTTTCGCCACGTCGTGCGGGTAGCCCGGCAGGCTCTTCGCGTAGCTCCAGGTGTTTGGCGGGTAAGGTCCATTGGCCGCTTCGGCGGTGTCTTCGAACACGGCTTTGATGTAGTTGGCCTTGTCGAAGGCCAGGTTGATTGCCTGGCGCACTTCCGGCTTGTCCAGCGGCGGGTGCTGGCTATTGATGCCAACGAAAGCGGTCATGAACGCGTCAGTCTTTTCGACTTTTAAGGTCGGCTCCTTCAGTGCGGCCTGTACGTCCAGTGGCTTCGGCGACAGGGCGATCTGGCATTCGTTGCGCCGCAGCTTTTGCAGGCGCACGTTGGCGTCTGGGGTGATGGCGAAGATCAGCGGATCGACTGCGGGTTTGCCGCGAAAGTACTCCGGGTTCGCCTTGTAGCGGATCGCCGCGTCTTTCTGGAAGCGATTGAACACGAACGGCCCGGTGCCGATCGGCTGGCTGTTGAGCTTGTCCGTCGCACCAGTCTTCATCAGCTTGTCGGCGTATTCGGCTGAATAGACCGAGGCGAAGCCCATGCTCAGGGTCGCCAGGAAGGTCGAGTCCGGATGATCAAGGGTAAAGCGCACCGTGAGCGGGTCTAGCGCGTCGATCTTCTTGATCAGGGCAGGCAGTTGCATCGATTGCGCATGAGGGAAGCCGCTCTGGGCGACTTTGTGCCATGGATTGGCCGGGTCGAGCATGCGGTCGAAACTGAACTTCACATCTTCGGCGGTCAGTTCGCGGCTCGGCTTGAAGTAATCGGTTGTATGAAACTTCACTTGCGGGTGTAGCTTGAACACATACGTCAGCCCATCCGGGCTCACTTCCCAGCTATCGGCCAGGCTCGGCGTGACCTTGCCGCTGGCGGTGTCGAAGTCCACCAGGCGATTCATTAGCACGTCAGCCGAGGCGTTGGTGGTGGTCAGCGAGTTGTACTGCACCACATCGAAGCCTTCAGGGCTGGCCTCGGTACAGACGCTCAGTGCGGCAGCCTGGGCCAGGGGGCTCAGCAGGAGCGGGGCGAGCAACAGGGGTAGGGCAGCGAGGCGCATGGTCGGTTTCCTTTACAGATCGAAGGCCCATCTGCAAGTGCAGTCTGGAAAAGTCCTACCCTAGAGCTCTGAATTGCAAATGACTATCCCCTTTTTGCATTTTCAGGCGCACTCTTGTGCGGTTGTGGTCATCGCCAGCGGGATGAAATGTCCGAATCGCTTGCAGGACGAGATTTCTGCGACGAGTGGTCAAAAGTCTTCCCGGCCTTTGTCCAAGGCGCTTACGGCAGAAAAAATCGTCCTTTTACCGATTGATTGCACACCGATTGTTGTTGCACCCCGGTCTTTCTGGTATAAAGCAGCGCTCTTTTCTAGGGGCCCGGTTCCTTCACTGTAGGTGTAGCCGGTAAGACCTCTAAAGAAACGCGGCGCCTGGCGCCAAATGACTGAGAGATTAAGCGGCCAACCCATGCCGGGTTGGGCATGTGGTTTTAGAGGGCTGAGGCATGTCGAGAGTATGTCAAGTTACCGGTAAGGGTCCGGTGACTGGGAATAACATTTCCCACGCAAACAACAAAACCCGTCGTCGTTTCCTGCCGAACCTGCAGCATCACCGCTTCTGGGTTGAAGAAGAGAAACGTTTTGTGCGTCTGCGCGTATCTGCCAAAGGCATGCGTATCATCGACAAGCGTGGCATCACTGTCGTGCTCGCCGAACTTCGCCGCGATGGCAAGATTTAAGGGAGCTAATCATGCGTGAATTGATTCGTTTGATCTCGAGCGCCGGTACTGGTCACTTCTACACTACCGACAAGAACAAGCGTACTACCCCGGACAAAATCGAGATCAAGAAATATGATCCGGTTGTTCGTAAGCACGTGATCTACAAGGAAGGCAAAATCAAGTAATTGATTTTTCCCGACTGCGAAAAAGGCCCGTATCGTGAGATACGGGCCTTTTTTGTTATCCAGGGTTTAGGCGGGCCTGCAGGTCAACCGCAATCCAGGTGGGTGATTTTCAAATCCAGATCAGTCTGGATGCGTAAGCGGTTGTTCTGATGTTGTCGATCAAGCGAGTTGACGACCACTGTGATCGCGCGCGCCGTTTTGCGGGCCTCCTCTTTGACGGCCAGTGTCAGATACTTGCCGATAAAATCCTGCGCCCAACGTGTATTGCATTGCTGCGATGACGGTTCGGCCTGAGCTGAAGTAAAGCTGGCAAGCAATAGAAAGCTTGCCAGGATGCTGATTTTGAAGAACTGGATCATAGGGGATCGCTTCCTTGTTGATGATGCTGTCGAGCCTCTTTTTCCGAGGCAGGTTGCAGCATCCGGGACGATCGACAATTGTGTGCGGTAGTTATTTATATCGCTCAGGTTGTTGGTGACAGAAGGCCCTGTGGCAGTTCACGCATTCTGTTCAAAAATCACATAAACCTTGCGGCAAGCCTCAAGCACTTCCCAGGTGCCACGAAACCCCGCCGGAATCACAAAGCGATCGCCGACCCGCAAGGTCTTGGCATTGCCATCGCTGTCACGCAACACTGAAACCCCCTGCAGGATTTCGCAATACTCATGTTCGGTGTAATTCACCGTCCACTGACCCACCGCGCCTTCCCACACGCCGACGTTCATCTGTCCGCAAGGGCTGTCATATTGGTTGAACACCGCTTGTTCGGGATCGCCCTTGAGCACTTTGGCTGGATCCGGACGATAGCGTTCAGCCTCGCTGGTGGTCAGGTTGATGTCGACGACGTTCTGGATGTTCATTGTTTTTATCCCCCGTGAATGCGGCGTGATGACTGGAAAGATCGAAGTCTATGTTTATTAAAATGAACACGGCAAGGCCGTATCGCTGGCTTGTGTCAAATATATTGAAACAACCCCGGCCGCTGGTTTAGGGTGGCGGGTGCCTTGGGCCGAAAATGCAGGCTGGCCGGGCAGTATTCTTGAAGAGCGCCACAGCGCTTGTATTCAATAAGAGGAGGACACCCGAATGACCACCCTGACTCGTGCCGACTGGGAACAACGCGCCCGCGATCTGAAAATCGAAGGCCGCGCGTTCCTGAATGGTGAATACACCGACGCCGTTTCCGGCGAAACCTTCGAATGCATCAGCCCCGTCGATGGCCGTCTGCTCGGCAAGATCGCCAGCTGCGATGCTGCCGACGCCGAGCGCGCCGTTGAAAACGCCCGCGCTACGTTCAATTCCGGCGTTTGGTCGCGCCTGGCGCCGACCAAACGCAAAGCCACAATGATCCGTTTTGCCAGCCTGTTGAAACAGCATGCCGAAGAACTGGCGCTGCTTGAAACCCTGGACATGGGCAAGCCGATCAGCGATTCGCTGTACATCGACGTGCCGGGTGCGGCGCAGGCGCTGAGCTGGAGTGGTGAAGCGATCGACAAGATCTACGACGAAGTCGCCGCGACCCCGCACGACCAGTTGGGCTTGGTGACCCGTGAACCTGTAGGTGTAGTCGGCGCCATTGTGCCGTGGAACTTTCCTCTGATGATGGCCTGCTGGAAGCTAGGCCCAGCGCTGTCGACCGGTAACTCGGTGATCCTCAAGCCGTCGGAGAAATCCCCGCTGACCGCCATCCGGATCGCTGCGCTGGCAGTCGAGGCCGGGATTCCGAAAGGCGTGCTCAACGTGCTGCCAGGCTACGGCCACACCGTTGGCAAAGCGCTGGCCCTGCACAATGATGTCGATACGCTGGTGTTCACCGGCTCGACCAAGATCGCCAAGCAACTGATGATCTACTCAGGCGAGTCGAACATGAAACGCGTCTGGCTGGAAGCCGGCGGCAAGAGCCCCAACATCGTCTTTGCCGATGCGCCGGATCTGCAGGCGGCCGCCGAATCCGCCGCCAGCGCCATTGCCTTCAACCAGGGCGAAGTCTGCACGGCGGGTTCGCGTTTGCTGGTCGAGCGTTCGATCAAGGACAAATTCCTGCCGATGGTGATCGAGGCACTGAAAACCTGGAAGCCGGGCAACCCGCTGGACCCGGCGACCAATGTCGGCGCGCTGGTCGACACCCAGCAGATGAACACCGTGCTGTCGTACATCGAGTCAGGCCATACCGACGGCGCAAAACTGGTCGCGGGCGGCAAGCGCATCTTGCAGGAAACCGGTGGCACCTACGTCGAGCCGACGATTTTCGACGGCGTGAACAATGCGATGAAGATTGCCCAGGAGGAGATCTTCGGCCCGGTGCTGTCGGTCATCGCTTTCGACACGGCCGAGGAGGCTATCCAGATCGCCAACGACACGCCATACGGCCTGGCTGCCGCGGTGTGGACGCAGGACATCTCCAAGGCACACCTGACCGCCAAGGCCTTGCGCGCCGGCAGTGTGTGGGTCAACCAGTACGACGGCGGCGACATGACCGCACCGTTCGGCGGTTTCAAGCAGTCGGGCAACGGCCGCGACAAGTCGCTGCATGCGTTCGACAAATACACCGAGCTGAAGGCGACCTGGATCAAGCTGTAAGCCGCTGAGGAAGCCTGCTGCAGAAGCAGGTTTCCCAAGCGAAGCAGATCCCCTGTGGGAGCGAGCCTGCTCGCGATGGCGGTGTGACAGTCGACATGAATGTTGCATGCGACACCGCCATCGCGAGCAGGCTCGCTCCCACATTGGTTTTGTAGTTCACATAAGGATATCCACAGGAGCGTGGAGCATGCGGTGGGCGACGTATTTCGCCGTGTTGGCGTCTGTCTTGAGTGTCGGCCTGGCGCTGGGGGTGAGCATGCCGCTGGTGTCGTTGCGCCTGGAGGGCTGGGGTTATGGCTCGTTCGCCATAGGCGTGATGGCGGCAATGCCGGCGATTGGTGTGCTGCTCGGCGCGAAGATTTCCAGCCACCTCGCCGCGTATTTCGGCACGGCCAACCTGATGCGTCTGTGCTTGTGGGCGGGCGCACTGTCTATCGGCTTGCTGGCATTGTTGCCGAGTTACCCGATCTGGCTGGTGCTGCGGCTGATGATCGGCGTGATCCTGACCATCGTGTTCATTCTTGGCGAAAGCTGGATCAACCAATTGGTGGTCGAACAGTGGCGCGGTCGTCTGGTGGCCCTGTATGGCAGCAGCTATGCGTTGAGCCAGCTGTCGGGCCCGCTGCTGCTGGGGGCGATAGGTACGGGGCATGATTACGGCTTTTGGGTGGGAGTCGGCCTGCTGACGGTTTCGCCTTTGCTGTTGATGGGCCGTAGCGGTGCGCCGAGCAGTGAAGCCAACAGCGTGACGTTTGGCGACCTGTGGGGCTTTGCGCGCGAGCTGCCGGCGATTGCCTGGGCGGTGTCGTTGTTCGCGGCTTTCGAGGCAATGATCCTCACCTTGCTGCCGGTGTATTGCCTGCAACAGGGTTTCACTGCCGAAATTGCCCTGGCCATGGTCAGCACCGTGGTGGTGGGCGATGCGCTGCTGCAACTGCCGATCGGTGCACTGGCGGATTACCTGTCGCGGCGCACGCTGTTCGCCGGTTGTGCGGTGGTGTTGATGCTGTCGAGTCTGGCGATTCCGCTGCTGCTCGATACGTTGCTGATCTGGCCGTTGTGGGTGCTGTTCGGCGCCAGCGCCGGCGGCTTGTTCACCCTGTCGTTGATTCTGATCGGCGAGCGCTATCGTGACGATGCGCTGGTGCGCGCCAATGCGCATATCGCGCAGTTGTGGGGCGTTGGGTGTCTGGTCGGCCCGTTGGCGGCGGGTGCGGGAAGCCAGTGGATCAACGGGCATGCGTTGCCGTTGTTGATGGCGGCCGGGGCGTTTGGGCTGGTGCTTTTGTTGTTCCGCCAAGGCGCTTTCGGCCCGATGACCGAGCCTGCCTGATACGGCGTTTCGGATAAACAATGTGGCGAGGGAGCTTGCTCGCGCTTGAGTGCGCAGCGCTCACAAGATCTTTGGGGCAGCTGCGCAGCCCAGCGGGAGCAAGCTCCCTCGCCACCTCCCTGTCTGATTACAACATCCGCTCGAGCCCTACGCTGGTACTGAACCATGAGTTGAAGCGTCGCCACCAGCTCCCAGGTTCTTTGGTCAAAGTATGCATCTGACCATTGTCTTCGGTGACCCAAACAACGTTGCCATCCTCAAGTTTCGCCTGATAGCTCAGGTTCGGCGCCATGCCTTGCAGCGCCAGTGCGCGCACGTGCACGGCCAGTTCCGGGCTGTCGACCAGTACGCCGACTTCGGTGTTCCACAGCACCGAACGTGGATCGAAATTGAACGAGCCGATAAACGATTTGCGTCGATCGAAGATCATGGCCTTGCTGTGCAGGCTGGAGTCCGAGCCGCGAAACGACTTGCTGTAGAACACCCGAGGGCCGCTGCCGTAGTTATCCCCAGGCTGGCGCCGCAGTTCATAAAGCTTCACCCCATGCTGCAACAAGGCCTTGCGATAAGGCGCATAACCGCCGTGCACCGCCGGTACGTCAGTCGCCTCCAGCGAATTCGTCAGCAGGCTCACGGAAACCCCGGCATCGGCGCGCCCGGTCAGGTAGACCAGCCCCGGCTGGCCCGGCACGAAGTACGCGGAAATCATGATCAGCTCTTTGCTGACGCCGGTCAGCTCCGGCGCCAGTTGCGTGGTCAGCAACAGGTGCGGATCGGGTTCGCCCTTGGACAGCACCTTGCTCGGCGCATCCCACAAGGCCTGATTCCAGGCCCAGATCAACTCTTTGCGCCAGA
The DNA here is from genome assembly GCF_014268505.2 of Pseudomonas khorasanensis. Taxonomy (GTDB): domain Bacteria; phylum Pseudomonadota; class Gammaproteobacteria; order Pseudomonadales; family Pseudomonadaceae; genus Aquipseudomonas; species Aquipseudomonas khorasanensis. The sequence continues at coordinate 163,462 of NZ_JABWQP020000003.1, read as the reverse complement.
TGTCCATGCGCGGGTCGGTGGTGAATTTCATCAATTGTTGATAGAGCCCGTGATTCTGTTTGCGGGTTTCTTCCAGCGATTCCTCCAGGCGCGTGCGCGTGTTTTCCAAGTCCGCTGCGGTCGGTTTGGTGGAGAGGAATTCGTCGATCGGCTTGCTCAGCGCGCTGTTCCAGTACTGATCGAAACTGTGCCCGAGTTGCTCGGCGACCGGCCCGATACCGAGCATGTCGATGTCGGTGAAATTCAGATTGGGTTCGGCATCGAAATACTCGTCGCCCAGATTGCGCCCGCCGACGATGGCCGCGCTGTTGTCCGCTAGCCACAGCTTGTTGTGCATCCGCCGATGTTGCAGTGACAGGTTGAACAGCCGCCCCGCCGCGCGGGTCACGCCGGTGCTGCGTCCCAAGTGCAGCGGATTGAACAGGCGGATGTGGATCTGCGGGTGCGCCGCCAGGGTCGCGATGATCTGATCGAGGCCATCGCTGGTGGTGTCGTCGAGCAGAATGCGAACGCGCACGCCCCGGTCGGCGGCTTTCAACAGTTCTTCCACAAGCATTCGCGTACTGACACCGTCGTGGACGATGTAGTACTGCAAGTCGAGGCTGGTCTGGGCGTTGCGGATCAGCTCGGCCCGGGCGGTGAATGCCTCGCCGCTGTCGGAGAGCAGGCGAAATCCCGACTGTCCTCCATACGGGGCCGCCTGGGCCTGAATCGACCGGCCGAAAGCCGAGTCGGACGCCGGCAACGCCTGGCTCGGTTCGCGCTGCGCATGCAGGTTTGCGCAACCGCTGAGCAGGAGCACGAGAAGTACAGGGAAAAGCAGGACCGTTCTGGATCTCAAGGAGGATCGTCTCGTGGCGGGTCGAAGGTCGAAGTATGGCACGGCTGTAGGACATTACTCGGTTGGATAAAATTCACTCATGACTTTGCGTCAGCCCTGACGATGCTCGCTGAAATGGACTACACGCTACGTCGTAAACGCCGCTTCCACGGCGTGCCTGGAACCTACAGAAAAGCCTTTCTGAAGCGGGAATGATGTGCGGGCATCAAGCCCGTTCAGGATTGCCTAATGGTCCTGACGCGACCTGTGCATGTGCTCAACCATCAACAGGTAAACAAGTATGAAAAAACTCTACGCGGCCAGTGCCTTGGTATTGGCGCTATCCCCTTTTGCGGCCCAGGCCGCCAACGTCGACCTGACGGTCTCCGGGACGGTGATTCCGACGTCTTGCATTCCGGCGTTTGCCGGCGGCAGCAACGTTGATCTGGGGCGTATTTTCGCCGCCAGCCTGAGCCCGACCCAGCAAAACGATCTGCCCGCCCGGGATATTTCCCTCAAGATTGCGTGCGACGCACCGGCGGCGGTTGAAATTGCAGCCACCGATAACCGTGCCGCTACGAAAGTGCCGGGCTTGACGTTCAATGGCCGGACGTCCGACACGCTCTATTACGGTCTGGGCAGCACACAGGGTGTGGGCATCGGTGGTTTCGGTCTATTGACCGGCCAGCCAATGACCGATGGCACGCCACAAACCTTCCTGGTACGCACCCCGCAAAACCCGGTATGGCGAGTACCGGCCACCGGTCTGGTGTCCAACGCACCCACCTCGTATTCCTGGGGGCCGAGTGCTGCTGCGGGTCCTGCCGCTGCCCGGTTGCACGTGTTCCCGATGAAGGTCGCTGCAGCGATTCGCCCGACCGCCGCTCTGCCGCCGACCACCGACGAGTTCCAGCTCGATGGTTCGGTCACGTTCGACGTGTTCTACCTCTGATTTGAATGGCTGACGTGTCCATGCGGATCGCCTGACGCGCGCTTCGCAGGGTCCGAACAGCGTTAGCGCATATTTCGTAAAACGGTATCGACCGAAATCGCCTGGCGGATTCGGCCGATGCCCGCTGGAGAATCTCATGTACCCCCGTTTTCCTTTCCAGGTGCCTGCCGCCTTCGTGGCCGTGTGCGTGTCATTTACGTGCGTCAGTAGCCATGCCGCGGGCATGGTTCCTGAAACCCCTGTTGTAGTGGTCGATCAAGCCTCAGGGGAGGCAACTGTGAACGTGCGCAACACCGACGCCCGGCCGGCATTGCTTTACAGCACCATCGAGCACATCCGCGAGGATACCGCGCCGCTGCTATTGCTGAGTCCTCCGGTGGCGCGGGTCGAGCCGGGCAAAAGTCAGCAGGTGCGGTTCATATTGCGTGATGTCGAACCGCTGAAAACCGAGCGACTGCAACGCGTGGTATTCGAAGGAATCAGCCCACGGCAAGAGGGGAGCGGCGCGCAGGTGCATCTGACTGTGCGCCAGAACATTCCGGTAATTGTCCGGCCGGCCAATCTGGCTATCGACCGTACGCCCTGGAAGCGCCTGGTCTGGAGCGTCGCGGGCAAACAAGTGCGCGTCAGTAACCCGAGCCCGTATGTGGTCAGGCTGTCCAAAGCGGTGAATCTTATTCCCGGTGGCGTCACTCTCGACCTGCAACGCACTTACATTTTGCCGGGCGAAGTGCTGTTGCTCACCACACCGTCGACATTGGCCAGTCACGTACGGTTGTTTCCGGCGACAACGTACGGTTTTGCCGTCGACAGCTACGACGCACCGTTGACCGTCCAAAAGTGAAACGCAGCACGCTGCTACTGCGGGTGTTCTGCGCTGTTCCCGGGTGGCTGGCAACGCTCCTGCTGATACCTTCGACAGCCTCGGCCAAGGCCTATACCGAATTCGATCCGGCGGTGCTGGAAGCTCGCGGTATCGACCCTGCCACCGCCAGGTTTTTCGGCGCGGAACCACGTTTTACGGCCGGACGCAGTCGAGTGGCGCTTGAGGTCAATGGCACGGCTTTGGGTTCGGTTATGACGAGATTTGATGACGACGGTCAGTTGTGTCTTGATATCCGATTGCTCGATCAGGCTTCGATTGCAGTGCCTTCCGGCTTGCCCGACAACGCCAACAATGGCAGCTGCGCGCAGATGGACGAGCATCTACCCGGCGTGCAGGTACGGCTTGATCCCGGCTTGCAACGGGTGATGCTCTTGGTGCCGACCGGCTTGCTGCTTGAACCAAAGTCTGCAGTGCGCGCCTGGCAGTCGGGCGGCAGCGCCGGACTGTTCAACTACGACGCGCTAGTGGTGACCGAGACCAGCCCTGGCCATTCGACCCAATATCGAAACCTTGGCACCGAATTGGGATTCAACGCCGCTGACTGGGTGGTGCGCAGTCGGCAGAACTACAATTCATCCGCGGGCACCGAGCGTTTCGATCTCCTCTACACCCAGGCTTCGCGTACATGGGAGGCGTATGCGGCGCAGGTGCAGCTTGGGCAGCTCAACATGCGTTCGTCCTTGTTCGCGGGGGAGTCGTTCACGGGTATTCAAATCGTACCCGACTCGGCCTTGGCCGGGGCCGTGACAGAGGATCCAGGCAGCGGCTCGGTCGTTGAAGGTCATGCACCTTCACCCGCACGGATCGAAGTTCGGCAGAGCGGCGTGGTGGTCTATTCCACGGTGGTACCGGGCGGGCCGTTTGCCCTGCGCAATTTGCCGTTGTTGAGCCGTCATCTGGATCTTGAGGTCACGGTCGTGGCCGAAAGTGGTGAGCGTCACGTTTTTCTCGTTCCGGCAGCTTCCTTGAGCGTCCCGACCCTGTCTGCGAAACCGGGATATGGCCTGGCGGCAGGAAAGATCCGGCGAATGCGCAATGATGATCGCGAAGCGCCAACGTTCGTGGCGGCAAACAAGGACTGGTTGTTGGGCTCGGCAACCGGCTTCAGCGCGGGGCTCCTGGGAGGCGGCGACTACCGCTCCGCAGGCTGGGAATTACAGCAGGCTTTGGGAATGGGGGCCGTGGTCAGCGTGCAGCAGCTCAATTCTTTGAGCGTGAATTCGGGCCAGGGCCGGGAGATGCAAGCGGCGCTCGGGTTGCCGTTGGGCTACGGCCTCTCCGCCAGTATCAACATGAGCCGCCGCAGCGCGGGTTTTCGTACCTTGGCGCAGGTGGGGCAGGATATTCGGGAAGAGTCCGACCAGCAGGCCGAGCGACAATGGGGCGCGGCGATTAACCATTCTAGCCGTGACTGGGGCGCCTTTTCCGGCTTCTGGTCGCAATATGCGGGGCGGGGCGGCACACAACAATCGCGGATGGGCGCGACATGGTCAAAGACTTTTTCCAGGGCCAACCTTTCGCTCAACGTCCAGCGCGAAAGCAGCGGTTCCGGCATGGGTGCTCGGGGTGACAGCGCCTACCTGACCGTTGGTTTTTCGCTGGGGAGCAAACGCAGACTGAGCTCATCCGCCCGCCGCGACGAGCGGCGGGGATTGCGCACAGGCGCCCGTTACGCCGAACAATTAAGTGACACGCTGGATTACAGCGTGGGCATGGAGCGCACACCGAACGGGCAGAGCGACTTCAATGCCCGGCTCAGTGCATTGCCGCGTTACACCAGCGTCGACCTTGGCTACTCGCGTAACAGTGTCGGCTCGAGCCGTTATGACGCCGGACTGCGCGGTGGTCTGGTGCTGCACGAAGCGGGCGTGACGCTTTCGCCTTATCCGGTGCGCGATACATTTGCGCTGGTCAAGGCAGGTGAGGATGCCGGTATCCAACTGAGCACACCGCAAGGTCCGGTTTGGACCGATGGCGCGGGGCGAGCAGTGGCTTCCGGCTTGTCGGCGTGGCGCACCAACCGAGTTGAAATCGACACGCGCAGCCTGCCCCGCAATGTTGACGTGACCAATGGTTACCAAGAGGTCGAAGCCGGACGCGGCGCCGTGCCGCGCCTGGATTTTCCCGTGGACACCGTGCGCCGTCTGATGCTGCAGGTGCGTACGCCCGACGGTGTGCCCGTACCCAAAGGCGCATCGGTGCAGGATGGTCAAGGTCACTATCTGACCAGTGTGGTGGATGCCGGGCTGGTGTACCTGACCGATGCGCCAGTTCTGGTGCGGTTGCGGATCGACGCCGGCAGCGGTCAGGACTGCCGGGTCGAGGTCGATGCACCGGAGACCGCCAACACCGATAAATTATATGCAACGGTCGACGCTGTCTGCGAATCAGCCGAGGGCCAGTAAGCGGATCGCGGCAGCGCCGACCTTGCGCACCGCTTCTTCAATCTGCGCTGTTGGCTTGGCAGCGTAGTTCATCCGCAGGCAATTACGATATTTGCCCGAGGCGGAAAAGATGCTGCCCACTGCAATCTGTACGCCCTGGTCGTGCAAGGCGCGATTCAGTTTCAGCGTGTCGAAACCTTCCGGTAATTCAACCCACAGCATGAAGCTGCCCTGCGGTCGACTGGCGCGGGTGCCGGCGGGGAAGTAGCGAGTCACCCAGTCAATCATCGCGTCACGATTGCGCTGGTACTGCATGCGCATGCGCCGCAAGTGGGGTTCGAAGTGGCCGGCCTTTATAAATTCGGCAATGGCAATTTGCGGCTGCGGCGCGGTCGATCCGGTGCTGATGTATTTCATGTGCAGCACCCGCTCCAGGTACCGGCCTGGCGCCACCCAACCAATGCGCAGTCCCGGAGCCAGGGTTTTGGAGAACGAACTGCACAGCAAAACACGGCCATCTTCGTCGAAGGACTTGATGGTGCGCGGGCGCGGGTAGGTGTAGGCCAGTTCGCCATACACGTCGTCTTCGATGATCGCCACGTCGAAACGCTGGGCCAGCGTCAACAACGCACGTTTGCGCGACTCGGGCATGACGTAGCCGAGCGGGTTGTTGCAGTTGGGCGTTAACTGAATGGCCTTGATCGGCCATTGTTCCAGCGCCAGCTCCAGCGCGTCGAGGCTGATGCCGGTGAGCGGGTCGGTAGGGATTTCCAAGGCTTTCATGCCCAGGCCTTTGAGGGTCTGCATGGCGCCGTGGAAACTCGGCGAATCCACCGCGACGATATCTCCCGGCTCGCAGATCGCGTGGATGCTGGTGGACAGCGCCTCGTGGCAACCGGTGGTGATCACCAGATCGCCGGCATTCAACTGGCAACCGGAATCGAGCATCAAGCGTGCGATCTGTTCACGCAGTTCCAGGTTGCCGTGGATATTGTCGTAATACAGACCGGGCATGTCCTGCCGACGGCTGATGCGCGCGAGCCCGCGTAGCAGCGGTTTCATGGTCGGCGAGCCGACATCGGGCATGCCGCGGCCCAACTGCACCACGTCCTTGCGCGGCACTGCGCGAATCAATTCCAGCACCTGATCCCACTGCGAAATCTCCACCGGCCGTTGCGCGGGGCGGCCGATCGCGGGCAGTTCCGGCAGCTCGCGACCGACCGGCACAAAGTAGCCGGACTTGGGTTTCGGCGTCGCCAGACCGCTGTCTTCAAGCACGCGATAAGCCTGCTGCACCGTGCTCAGACTGACCCCGTGTTCGACGCTCAAGGCACGCACCGACGGCAATCGGTCGCCGGGGCGATAGAAGCCTTGTTCAATGCGGGTGCCGAGCAATTCGGCGAGGTTTACATACAGAGTCATGGTTGCCTCGATGCGTTGGGCTGAAAACCAGTACAGATGCGATACAAAACAATGATTCAGACGACAGTTCAGCGAGTCTGTATGGAATTAATACATGTTCTTTGAATCTGTAATGGTTTTGCTTGCCCGCGCATCATGGAATCTCTCGCTACGCAAGTAAACAGGAGCAACGCAAATGAACGGTTTGAGCGATGTGCGGCTGACGTTACACAGTCAGGAACTGGCGGCAGGGCAGAAGGACAGCGCGCGCAATCAAATGCGCAACGCGCCGTCCGGCCTGAGTCGCTGGGGTCTGTTCTGGCATCGTCTGCACACGCGCAAGGCGTTGCTGGGGTTGACGGCGGAACAGCTCAGGGACGTCGGGCTGACGCGCGAGCAGGCGCGGGAGGAGGGGTTGAAGCCGTTCTGGCGGATCTGAATCCTGCTGATCGTTCCCGCGCAGAGCGCGGGAACGAACTCGATCTGTCAGACCAACTCTTTCATCCGGTGCCACAGCATCCCCAGCGCCAGCAACGGCGAGCGCAAATGCTTGCCACCGGGGAAAGTGATGTGTGGAACCTTGGCAAACAGATCAAAACCACCGCCGTGCTGGCCGCTGATCGCCTCGGCCAGGAGCTTGCCCGCCAGGTGCGTTGCATTCACTCCATGCCCGGAATAGGCCTGGGCGTAATACACATTCGGCTGATCGGCGAGCCGGCCAATTTGCGGCAAGCGGTTGGCGCCGATGCCGATCATTCCACCCCACTGATAGTCGATTTTTACGCCGGTTAGCTGCGCAAAGACTTCGAGCATCTTCGGCTGCATGTAGGCGCCAATGTCCTTCGGGTCGCGCCCTGAATAATGGCAGGCGCCGCCGAACAGCAATCGGCGATCCGCCGAGAGCCGGTAATAATCAAGTGCCACACGCTGGTCGCAGACCGCCATGTTCTGTGGCAGCAGGTCATGGGCCTGTTCTGCGGACAAAGGCTCGGTCGCGATGATGTAGCTGCCGGCGGGCAGGACTTTGCCGCTCAGTTGCGAGTTCAGGCCATTGAGATAGGCATTGCAGCCCAGCACCAGCGTTTTTGCCCGCACCGAGCCTTGGGCCGTGTGTACCTTCACTACAGGGCCGTAGTCGATGCGCGTCGCCGCCGAATGCTCGAACAACCGGACACCCAATTGTTGCGCGGCTGCGGCTTCGCCCAACGCCAGATTCAGCGGATGCAGATGTCCTGAACCCATGTCGATCAAACCGCCAACGTAGCGCTTTGAGCCGACCACGGTGTGCATTTCATTGGCTTGCAGCAAACGGGTTTCATGGCGATATCCGAGGCCGCGCAGCTCTTCGGCGTCTTCGGCAAACCCTTCGAGGTCGGAGGGTTTGTTGGCAAGGTCGCAATAGCCCCAGGTCAGGTCGCAGGCAATCCGGAAACGCTCGACGCGCTGGCGGACAATCTCCACGGCTTCCAGGCCCATGAGTTTCATTTCACGCACGCCATCGGCGCCGATGACATTGGCAAACTGATCGAGGCCATGACCGACGCCGCGAATCAACTGGCCGCCGTTGCGACCGCTGGCGCCCCAACCGATTTTGTGCGCTTCCAGCAACACCACGCTCAAGCCCCGCTCGGCCAGCTCCAGCGCCGTGTTCAGTCCGGAAAACCCGCCGCCGACCACGCAGACGTCCGCCGTCATGTCCCCTTGCAGCTTCGGATGATTGGGTTGCGGCAGACTGCTGGCGGCGTAGTAGGAAGCGGCGTGTGGTTGGCTCGCGAAGGTGCGGGCGGTCATGGGCGTCATCCAGCGGCTGAGTGTCGAGAAAATTTGACGGAGCATAAGCCGCACGCGCGAAGGTGGGCAACAGCAGTCGGCCATTGCTGTCTGGATCAGGGCGTTTGCGGCACAATTAGCGTCTATCCAACTCGGGTTCCCGTTTCAATGAGCCGCAACAGCCAGAAAATCCGCACCTTGCGCCAGCAGATCCCCTCGTTCGAGTGCGTGCCCGGCTGCCACGACTGCTGTGGCCCGGTGACCACTTCGCCCGAAGAAATGGCCCGGCTGCCGCGCAAGACCCGTGCCGAACAGGACGCGGCGATGGAAGCGCTCAACTGTGTGCACTTGGGGCCCGATGGCTGCACGGTGTATGAAGAGCGGCCGCTGATTTGCCGGTTGTTCGGCACCACCAAGACGCTACCGTGCCCGAACGAGCGGCGGCCGCTGGAGTTGATTCATCCAAAGGTCGAGAAACAGATCTTCGAATACATGGCGGCGAATCGGCAGGTGCTGGTTTAGCTGTTGCGTTCACTTCACTCCGAGTCGACTTCTTCGCGAGCAGGCTCGCTCCCACAGGAGATTGCATTCAAATGTGGGAGCGAGCCTGCTCGCGAAGGGGACGCCGCCGATTTCAGTCTGGAATAGGCAGGCACAGGCTCTCTTTGACTTCTTCCATCACGATGTAGCTCTTCGACTCCCGCACATGCGGCAGCTTCAACAGAATGTCGCCGAGCAATTTGCGGTACGAGGCCATCTCGGAAATCCGCGCTTTCACCAGATAGTCGAAATCTCCAGAGACCAAATGGCACTCCAGCACATGGGGCAATTTCAGCACCGCGCGTCGGAACTCTTCGAAGGTGTCGCCGGATTTGTAGTCGAGGCTGATCTCGACGAACACCAGCAAGCTACCCTTCAGGTGCTGCGGATTAAGCCGGGCGTTGTAGCCCATGATGATCCCCTCGCGCTCCAGACGCCGCACCCGCTCGGTGCATGGCGTGGTGGAGAGACCGACCTTTTCCCCAAGCTCGGTGAAGGAAATCCGCCCGTCCGCCTGCAGGATTCGAAGGATATTGCGGTCGATCTTGTCCAGCTCACGTTTGGTCTGAGTGTTGGTACGCATAGGGGATGCGCCTCCGTGAAAAGGGTTTTTGCCGAGAATTGTCGCCAAATATAGGCGCTTATACAGTGAAAAGCACTGGCGTTTCTTTTTTACACTGCGCTCATCATTGCTCTAACAACACAGCTCGGCGAAAAGCCGCGATGAGGGATTCAACATGCGCGTCATGGTCTTGGGTAGCGGCGTCATCGGTACCGCCAGTGCTTACTATCTGGCGCGTGCCGGGTTCGAGGTGGTGGTTGTCGACCGGCAGCCAGCCGCGGCCATGGAGACCAGTTACGCCAACGCCGGGCAGGTCTCGCCGGGCTACGCCTCGCCATGGGCTGCGCCGGGCGTACCGCTCAAGGCGATCAAGTGGCTGCTGCAGCGCCACGCCCCCCTCGCGATCAAGGCCACCGCCGACATCGATCAGTACCTGTGGATGGCGCAAATGCTGCGCAACTGCACCGCCAATCGTTACGCGGTGAACAAGGAGCGCATGGTGCGTCTGTCCGAGTACAGCCGCGACTGCCTCGACGAATTGCGCGCCGAAACCGGCATCGCCTACGAAGGCCGCAGCCTCGGTACCACGCAGTTGTTCCGCACCCAGGCGCAACTGGACAACGCCGCCAAGGACATCGCTGTGCTGAAAGAATCCGGCGTACCGTTTGAAGTCCTCGACCGCGCCGGCATTGCCCGCGTCGAACCGGCGCTGGCGGGCGTGACCGATATTCTCGCCGGTGCCCTGCGCTTGCCGAACGACCAGACCGGCGATTGCCAGATCTTCACCACCCGCCTCGCCGAAATGGCCGTGAGCCTCGGCGTGGAATTCCGTTTCGGTCAGGACATCCAGAAACTCGACTACGCCGGTGATCGCATCAACGGTGTCTGGATCGACGGCAAGCTGGAAACCGCCGACCGCTACGTGCTCGCCCTGGGCAGCTACTCGCCGCAATTGCTCAAGCCGCTGGGCATCAAGGCGCCGGTCTATCCGCTCAAGGGTTATTCGCTGACCGTGCCGATCACCAACCCGGCGATGGCGCCGACATCGACCATTCTCGACGAGACCTACAAGGTCGCGATCACCCGTTTCGACAACCGTATCCGCGTCGGCGGCATGGCCGAGATTGCCGGTTTTGACCTGTCGCTCAACCCGCGTCGGCGTGAAACCCTGGAGATGATCGTCAACGACCTTTATCCTCAGGGCGGCAATCTGGCCGAGGCGAGCTTCTGGACTGGTCTGCGTCCGACCACGCCGGACGGTACGCCGATCGTTGGCGCGACGCCGTTCAAGAACCTGTTCCTCAACACCGGCCATGGCACGCTCGGCTGGACCATGGCGTGCGGCTCCGGTCGCCTGTTGGCCGATCTGATGGCGAAGAAAAAGCCGCAGATCAGCGCTGAAGGCCTCGATATTTCCCGTTACGGCAACACAACTCAGGAGTCCGCAAAACATGGCAATCCAGCGCCAGCTCACCAATGAGCGCATGAGTCAGATCGTCAGCCACAACGGCACCGTGTATCTGGCCGGGCAAGTCGGTGACGACTTCGAGGCGGGAGTCGAACAGCAGACCCGCGATGTGCTCGCCAACATCGAGCGCTTGCTCGACCTGGCCGGGACGGATAAAGAGCACCTGCTGTCGGCGACGATCTACCTCAACGACATCGAGGCGCACTTTGCGGGAATGAATTCGGTCTGGGACCAATGGCTGCCAAAAGGCGCTGCGCCGGCCCGCGCTACCGTCGAAGCGAAGATGGCCAAGCCGAGCATCCTGGTCGAGATCAGTGTGATCGCCGCGTTGCCATAATTGCATACACAGATCCCTCTCCCGGCGCTGCTGGCGGCTCACGTCGTCAGTGGCACCGGTTTTTTCTTCCCATGACCGCCTAGAAGTCTGCCGCCATGCGTCCTGCCCGTGCCCTGATCGACCTTCAAGCCCTGCGTCACAATTATCGGATTGCCCGCGAAGTCACCGGCGCCAGGGCGCTCGCCGTGATCAAGGCGGACGCCTACGGCCATGGCGCGGTCCGTTGCGCCCAGGCGCTGGAAGCCGAGGCGGATGGCTTTGCCGTGGCCTGCATCGAAGAAGCGCTGGAGCTGCGCGCTGCGGGTATTCGCGCGCCGGTGCTGCTGCTGGAAGGTTTCTTCGAGGCCGAAGAGCTGGCGCTGATCGTCGAGCATGATTTCTGGTGCGTGGTGCATTCGCTGTGGCAACTCGAAGCGATCGAGCAGGCGCACCTGAGCAAACCGCTCACGGTATGGCTCAAACTCGATTCGGGCATGCATCGTGTCGGTTTGCACCCCAAGGATTATCAGACGGCCTACCAACGGCTGCTGGCCAGTGGCAAAGTGGCCAAGATCGTGCTGATGAGCCACTTCGCCCGCGCCGATGAACTGCATGCACAGACGAGCGCCGAGCAGGTTGCGGTGTTCGAAGCGGCACGTCAGGGCCTGGCCGCCGAGGTTAGCCTGCGCAACTCGCCGGCCGTGCTCGGTTGGCCAGAGGTCAAAAGCGACTGGGTGCGCCCGGGCATCATGCTTTACGGCACCACGCCGTTCGAAGAAACCAACGCTGTGGCCGAACGCCTGCAACCGGTGATGACCCTGGAATCAAAAGTCATCAGCGTGCGTGAATTGCCCGCCGGCGAACCCATCGGCTACGGCGCGAAATTCATCACCGACAAGCCGATGCGCGTCGGTGTGGTTGCGATGGGCTACGCCGATGGCTACCCGCGTCAGGCACCGACTGGCACGCCGGTGCTGGTGGCGGGAAAACGCAGCCGCCTGCTGGGGCGCGTGTCGATGGACATGCTTTGCATCGACCTCACCGACGTGCCGGAAGCGGGTCTCGGGTCCGCGGTCGAGTTGTGGGGTAAAAACATCCTCGCCAGCGACGTGGCGAAGTGGGCCGACACCATCCCTTATCAGATCTTCTGTAACCTGCGCCGGGTGCCGAGGCTCTATTCCGAGGGTTGAGGCAGATGGGGGCCTGGAGTGTTGTAAATACTGAACGCTGTCGCCATGATAACGCTCGATATTCTTACAACATCAGGAGGCTCCCGCCTTGGACGTCGGTGAACGACTGCAATCGATCCGCAAGCTCAAAGGGCTTTCCCAGCGTGAACTCGCCAAACGCGCGGGCGTCACCAACAGCACCATTTCGATGATCGAAAAGAACAGCGTCAGCCCCTCGATCAGTTCGCTGAGAAAGGTGCTCAGCGGAATTCCGATGTCGATGGTCGAGTTCTTCTCGGAAGAAATCCTGCAGGAAAAACCGACCCAGATCGTCTACAAGGCCAACGAGCTGATCGATATCTCCGACGGCGCCGTGACCATGAAACTGGTCGGCCGCGCGCACCCTAGCCGCGCCATCGCCTTCCTCAACGAAATCTACCCGCCTGGCGCCGATACCGGCGAAGAAATGCTCACCCATGAGGGCGAGGAAACCGGGATAGTCGTGGAAGGTCGCCTGGAACTGGTGGTGGGCCTTGAAACTTTTATCCTCGAAGCCGGCGACAGCTACTATTTTGAAAGTACCAAGCCGCATCGTTTCCGTAATCCGTTCGACTTGCCTGCGCGACTAATCAGCGCAGCCACGCCGGCGAATTTCTAACCAAGAGGCGCCAGGCCATCAGGCCGCAGGCACCCGGACCGTTTTACCGATGCGCAACAAGACCCCTTTAACCATGGGGTTGTTTCAGTGTGGCGGGCTACCCGCTATACTTGCGCCCGCCTGCGAACCGTGGCCGCAGGCGTGAATAGCCACCATTGAGGGTGAACGCGTGAACCTAATTATGAAAATGCTGGCTGCACCAGCAACCGTACTGGCCCTCTGGGCTGTCAGCGCTCAAGCTGCGACGAATGACGACATTGCCAAACGCCTCGAGCCGGTCGGCCAGGTGTGTGTTCAAGGGCAGGAATGCAAGGGCATGGAAGTGGCTGCAACCGCTGGCGGCGGTGGCGGGGCGAAGGCACCTAAAGACGTGATTGCCAAGCACTGCAACGCTTGCCACGGTACTGGCCTGCTGGGCGCGCCGAAAATCGGCGACACCGCCGCCTGGAAAGAGCGCGCCGATCACCAGGGCGGCCTCGACGGCATCCTCGCCAAGGCCATCACCGGCGTCAACGCCATGCCGCCAAAAGGCACCTGCGCCGATTGCTCGGATGAAGAGCTCAAAGGCGCGATCCAGGAAATGTCCGGCTTGAAATAAGCCTGGCTTCTGATGGAAAAAACCGTCTTCGGACGGTTTTTTTGTGTCTGCATTATCACTGCATGTTTCTCGTGATATAGGCGCCGGCAGAGTTGAGCACGGCTTTGTACACAGTATAAGCGTCCGTATCTTCGGGGGCTATTTGCTCGCAGCGCCCTTTCGATATCTGCCTTAGATCGCAGCCCGGAATAGACATGATGAGGGGAGAGTGGGTAGCGATAATGAATTGCGCGCCCTTGTGCGCCAGCTCCATTACCCGGTTGATAAACACCAATTGCCTCAACGGAGATAGCGACGCCTCTGGTTCATCGAGAACGTACAGTCCCTGGTCTTTGAATCGGTGTTGGAACAGCGCCTCCATGGCTTCACCATGCGATAGGCAATGCATGTCCACGCCGCCGTAATAGGTCTTGATTTCGGGATCAAAGCTCGCCTCCGCATCAAGCTTGCGAATCGCGGTGTTCAAGTTATAGAAGGTTTCTGCGCGGTAGAAAAAAACGTCCTTTTCCCTCCGGTAGCCTCTAGAAAGCGTCAGGGTTTCGTGCAATCTCGAATGGGTGTTCTCAGTCGAGAAATTGAAATTCTTGCCACCGCCTTCCGGATTGCACCCCATTTTTATGGCGAGAGCTTCAAGTAAAGTGGATTTTCCAGAGCCATTTTCTCCAATAAAAACAGTTATTGAGCTGCTGAACTCAAGCGGAAATAGATTATGTAAAAAGTCAGCCACCGTTATGTCTGGCTTCAGGCGTATTTGCTGGATAAACAACTCATTCATACCGATGCCCTCTGAATATCCTGGTGATGGATACCTGCACTCCTATCATTGTTATGCCGAGTCTTATCGAACTCGTGCTCGCCATGGTAAAGATCCCAATATAGCCAAGACAGGCAATGAGCCGCTCGCCAAACAGTTCCGGCGTGGCAGTCGCGCTGAACAAAATGACCGATACCGTCCCCGCCGAGATAGCCAGTTCCGGCCAGAAGGACTGAATGGTACTCTCCCTCTGATATTTGTAATGCGCTCGTACGGTGTCCTTCAAATATCCGCAACTTCTAGCAAATTCAATTTTTGTTTGCTCGTCGTGGCTGGATAAGTTGAATATTTTTATGAGCGACTCCTTATACATTTCTTCCTTCGACATTTCGGCTTCATATAGACGTTGGATCACAGGTTTTGCGTACCTCAATTGCCCACACGTCAATATCACAATTGAAGCGATCGGCAGGAGAAAGTAAATGTTTTCCTTAAGCAGGAGATAGGCTGAGGAGAATGTCAAAATGCAAGAGCCGATGAGATGGATTGCGTCATGAATGACGGAAGCAATTTTCTCCGCATCTTCTTTTATCATCGTTACGCGAGAGCATAATGAAGAGGGCCGTTCGTCATGCACAATGAAGTTGATAAGTAAAAAACGGGATCTCGCTTCCATGAGCGTCGCCAAGGAGTTGCCCAGAGTTTGCGTTGAAAGCTTGGTTAAGAAAACGGCAATAAGGACAAAGTAAAAACCAGCGCTAATAGCCCCAGTGGTTAGAGCCGTCAGGCTTTTGGCGATGACCGAGGGTATTAATAATTGACATGCGGCTGCTAACGAGAGGCAAGTGACCGAAAGAAAAAAAACGATCAGATTTTTTCGCAGACATATAAACATAATTTAATGCCCCTCATGCTGTAGTTCGTAGCTGCGAATTCGACTACGTCTGTAAGATGCCTCTCTGCTTGAGTAGTAGATGGATATCATCGACATCGTCGGGCTCAGCACACGCTCAAGGTAAATGGCTGAGGCAAAAATACTCCCTATATTAGAATCGCCGACGCTTAGCAGATGGGCCGACACAAAAAATAAAACTACTATCGCCACCGGATAACATGAACCTGAGATTGATTCGAAAGTCGATGCTTTGAGGCTTGAGCGAAAAGCGAGGCGTTCAATATTTTTTATGTCTAGCTTGATCCTGTCAGTGTATGGTTTTGAATCGTATAAATGCTCACAGATAGCGCCGACTATTACGGTGTTGTCTTTGACATAGGCTGTATATAAGGAGTTGCTTCTTTTTCGAGTTGCAAGGTATGCAATTGAAGCATAAAGGAGACCGCTTAGAGGCGCGAGCGCCAAAAGTGGGTGGTAGTTGGAAGTTATGAGAAGCGCAACGATGATGATGCTGCAGTTTAATGAAATATCAAAATATAATGAATGATATAGATACATCGAGCCGTCAACGTCGCCATCGATTAGTTCGATCCGCTCACCTGGTTTTACCGTAGGCCCGAAGCTTGTGTTAAGTACGTGGGTCAGGATTGTCTTTTTTAGACTAAATCTTGTCTGGGACGCGGTTTTCTGTAGATAGATATTAGCTGCGAGCTTAATTGGGGTAATGGCGATAATGAAGATAGAAGCGCCTGCGAGCGCATATAAATAAAAGCTGTCGCTTGCTAAATACAAATTTATCGAGTTGCCGATTAAATAAGGTGATGCACTTGTTAGAATCGCAATGCCCACTCCAAAGCCGCAAAGAATCACGTTGTTTTTTTCATTTTAAGAATTTCATTTGGTGGGGGAGGAATGGAAATTCATAGTCATGTTCGATTAGCGCAATAGATCCGATTAGTGCCCCCACTCGTCCGATCCACAAACCTAAAGGATCTGCAGTTTTTGTTCTAAGTGCTTTGCTGTTTTGCTCACTTAGGTTAATGATATTTGACCATAGAAATACCTTTGGATCATTTAGCGATTCTGGTGAAAGCTTTTTTATGATATTGAGGATTCCATAAGCGCCATGACATAAGGAATCGTTGATAGGACGCTTTCTTTTTTCTAGATTACAGTATGAAAATACAGTTGTGGATGGGTTTTTCGCTAGGAAATCTATTGCCTGTTGCACCCCGTTTTTAGCGAAGTAGTCAATTATCAAGTAGTTTCCTGGCAACCCATGGCTCCATGAGAACTCGCCTGCACTTGATGCTGAACGTTTTCTATAGTCATGCCAGTTTTCAATTGCTTCATCATATTCGTCAAGCTCCCAAGATAGAAATCCCAAGAACAACTCATTAACTGAATCTTTTTTTGCAATGAGGGCGTTGAAATAAAATAATGAATATGCGCAGCCCATGATTCCATGAGACAGGCCGCTCAATAAGGCATCGCTTCTCGTTGTAACTGCATTATCGAATGACGTTAGCTTTTTCCCAGCTATAGGCGAGAGTTCTGTTTCTATCTTTTCGTACAAGGACTTGGCTAAATGAGAGAAGTGTGAGTCTTTCGTTAGGCTGAAGAGATGTGTTAATACGTTTAGAGTGCCGAACATACCTGACAGAAAGTCTGAACCCCAGAAAAATTTCTGCCACCATGGTTCAGTAAGGACATCTTCGACGTATCTTTTGTAGAGTTCTAGTAGTTCACTTTCTCTTTCGTCACAGAAATAGTCCAAGCTTATCAATAGCGGTATAATTGCAGAGGATAAACCGAAGTGAAATCCACCTAAGTGCGTCCCTTTATTCGAAAGTTTTTGGTTTATTCTGCTGTAGCAATCGTTATCTACAGCGCTGCTGCGGCTAGCGGCGACTGCGCAGCCGTAGAGAATACCAGACAGTCCATAGTAGAAATCGTCTCCTAGCTCGGAGAATTCCATGTAACCGCCAGGTGATGAATGAAATCCTAGCCAAAGCCCGTTACTAGAAATTTCAGTGCTTAACATTTCATTGATCAGTTTCGAATTGATCTCTGATGATGATCTGATTTTGTTAATGATCGCGTCTATGCTTGAATAGCGAGGGTCGTTCAGGTCATCGTGTTGTATGAACGTGTGGTCTGTCAGCTTATTCCCGTGCTCATACATGTTTCTCATTGCCAATAGAGTATTTGCAGTCAATTTTTCTTCAAATGCAATTCTATTTTTGCTTATGGTTTTGACGTATTGAACGCTGTTGTCTATCCCGTTTATATAATCATTACTATCTAGGTATCCACAGCCGTCGTATCTTGGTTCATAGAATTCAAGGGCCCCGGTTTGTCCTTGAGCAAACGGTACGTCTAAATCCAAGCAAGCGGCAATCTCTGCGTTAAGAAAACCTATGGCAGGGGCGGTGTCATTATTAAGAATGTTCTCCAAGAAGGCTGTACGTTTTTTAGTGCACCGCATTAAGGTCGCATGCAACGAACACTGGATGGCATAATGGTATGTTGCGGTCGGTCTCGGGATATACCTGTTTCTTCGTCCTCGGAGTGAGCCAATAGTTTCGATGATTGAAGCCTTTTCATTACACACAACAGAAAATAACGTGTTCAAGCCTTCAATGATTTCTTTTTCGTAGTTCCACGGCAGTGCCGGTTTTCCATTGAGGTATAGAACGTTTTGGTTTGGGAATATTTTCACTCCGTCCATGCCAAACTGGCTATGTCCATTCTCGTCTTCTAAATGTTGATAGAGGTTTAGGCTGACATATTGCTCCGATAGTCCACCTAATGCGCTCAGGTCTACACCGATACCATCTGTGCCTTTCCAGGTCCAGTTTGGAAGTATGCTTGTTTGGGTGACATTCCAGCGTACTTCTTTTGGGATGGTGTCAATGTTTAGAGTGCTGTAGAAAATGGTTTCGAGGTCGATTGGAATGGGACATGAACCATGTGCGATCAAATTGTCAGAGGTAATATCAGTCGCCATAAAGGTGGTGCAGTAACCTAGAAGAAATCCAGCTCTTTTAAAGTAAGAAGAAACTTCGTCTTCGCTTTCTGCCTGCGTTTGAGGTGTATGTTCTGACCAACCATGTTCTTTTTTTACAAGGTACCTTGGTATTTTCCAGTTTTGGTAATCATCTCCAGCCGCATTGCTCAAATACAGCAGCAAATCAGATGCTTCGGCTTCAAGTTCCAGATTTCTCGGTTTGTAAATTACCTTGATGGAATCAAAGGAGAGCGTACAAATGGTTCTGGATCCATTATGAGTTTCGCTAGATGAAACCTCAATAGCGGAAAGCTGGGCCCCGGTTGGTATGTTGAATTTCGTGCTGATGTCTTTCCTGTCATCGACGAAAGCTTTAATTAACTGTATCGTGAATTCAACAAAATTGTTTGAAAGTTTGGTTAGGACTCGGTCAAGTTCGGGATAAGCGTTAATGATTTCGAAGAGGTAGTTTTTATTTTCACTAACCAAAGTGAAGTATGCGGGAGTCTCCACCTTGTTGCATGTCGTTTTTTCGAATACCAGCTTTTCCGTTATCAAGACATTGTTGGCGGCGTTAGTAATTCTTGCTGCAAGGTTGGTCACGAAGCCATTTATAACAGCTGATTTGAACGCTTCATCGTCTTCGCATAGCTGTGAAAGATTTTTTTCGATCTGGAAGATGTAATAAGACAGGTAGGGCCAGACTGGACAGTCAGTGGTGTAGCTGCGCTCGGGACTCGTCGTTTCACTTAAGAAATCTATAGGGGTTTTCAATGTTTGATCCTTCAATAGGTGAGGGAGGCTACTCAGTTCGAGTGCCGCCCCACTTATAACTACATATAGGTTGCGTAGCAGCATCCTTGCCAACATTGTGAGCAGCAGCTAGTGCATGGGCGCGACCCGCTGCTTGCTGCACTCAAGTTACTGAATGCTTGAATTGCCAAAGTTGAGATAGGTGTCGATGAGTTTAAAATGCGTGCGCGAGCACGACGAATTGCCAGGAAGTCGATTTCCATATTTTTGCCTTCACGTGAGTTAGTGTCTGCCTTGATGGCGGATGTTATTGAAGTGTTACGTTACGAATCCTAGCGAGGAATGAAATAACTTCAATTCAGACGCTTCCTGTAGTAATGCATGATTAAATTCGGGTCTATGTAGGAAAATATCTATACGCTTGTGAGGTGATTCATTGGGCGCCGACAATTCATTGTTATTGATGAATATTTTTTGTAGGTATTCGCAACCTAACCTCCGATTCGGCCCTTCAATCAATTTAGCGATTTTTTCTTTTCGATTGCCTTCCCTCGGAAGCAATTCCCCGGCAATCTCGGTCTACCCCTATTCACGGAACGGGCGGGAGGCTTCAGATGGTGCAGTTGTGTTCGATCGAACAGGCGGTGGATGAGGTGCTGGCGCAGTTGCCGGCGCACATCCACATGGGCCTGCCGCTGGGGCTGGGCAAGCCGAATCATTTCGTCAACGCGTTGTACCGGCGCATCGTCGAACTGCCCGAGCGGCAACTGACGATTTATACGGCCCTGTGCCTCGGACGACCAAGCCTTGGCGACGGTTTGCAAAAGCGCTTCATCGAGCCTTTCGTCGAGCGCGTGTTCGGCGATTACCCGGAATTCGAGTTCCTGGCCGATCTGCGCGGCGACAGCCTGCCTGCCAACATTCGCATCGAGCAGTTCTTCATGCAGCCCGGCAGCCTGCTCAACAGCGCGCCGGCCCA
This sequence comes from Pseudomonas khorasanensis, assembly GCF_014268505.2. Lineage (GTDB taxonomy): Bacteria > Pseudomonadota > Gammaproteobacteria > Pseudomonadales > Pseudomonadaceae > Aquipseudomonas > Aquipseudomonas khorasanensis. The sequence continues at coordinate 143,547 of NZ_JABWQP020000003.1, read as the reverse complement.
GCAGGACTACGTCAGCAGCAACTACAGCCATGCAGCCCGCGATATCAACGCCGCCGGCCTGAACCTGGTGGCGCAATTGCTTGCCAGCAGCACCGAACATCCCGATCGTCTGAGCCTGAGCTGCAACCCGGACATTACCCTTGATCTGTTGCCGATGATCGCCAAGCGCCGCGACGCAGGGGAGACCATCGTGCTGGTCGGCCAGGTGCACACCGATCTGCCGTACATGCCCGGTGACGCCGAAGTCGACATCGACACCTTCGACCTGTTGATCGACGAGAAAGACAGCAGCACGCTATTTTCCACGCCGAACATGCCGGTGGGGTTCCAGGATCACTTCATTGGTCTGCACGCCAGTACGCTGGTGCGCGACGGCGGCACGTTGCAGATTGGCATCGGCTCGATGGGCGATGCGTTGACTGCCGCGTTGCTTGCCCGCCAGGCCGACAATGCCGGGTATCAGGCATTGCTCGATGACATCAACCTCAGCCAATGGGCGCAGTTGATTCAGCGCGAAGGCGGCACCGCACCGTTCGCCAAGGGCCTGTACGGCTGCAGCGAAATGTTCGTCAACGGCCTTCTGGTGCTGGCGGACGCCGGTATCGTCCGGCGCAAGGTCTATCCGGACGTGCCGACGCAAGAGCAGGCCAACGCCGGCACCCTCGATGAAGCCGCGCAGCCTGACGGTATCTCGGTGCACGGCGGGTTCTTTCTGGGCCCGCGAAGTTTCTATGAGCGACTGCGTGAGTTGCCGCAGAGCAAACTGCTCGAATTCAACATGACCCGCATCAGCTATATCAACGAGCTGTACGGCCAGGAAGAGCTCAAGCGCCTGCAGCGCATTGATGCGCGATTCATCAATACGGTGTTCACGATGACCTTGCTCGGTGCCGGCGTGGCCGATCAGCTCGAAGACGGGCGCGTGCTCAGCGGTGTAGGCGGGCAGTACAACTTCGTCGCCCAGGGCCATGCACTGGCGGGTGCACGCTCAATGCTGATTCTGCGCAGCTGGCGTGAGTCGGGTGGCGACGTGAGTTCGAATATTGTCTGGGAGTACGGTCACTGCACGATCCCGCGACATCTGCGCGACATCGTCGTCACCGAGTACGGCATCGCGGATCTGCGCGGTAAGGCCGACGCGGCCGTGATCGAGGCGTTGCTGAACATCAGCGATTCTCGCTTCCAGCCGGGCCTGATCGAGCAGGCGCAGAAGGTCGGCAAGCTGCCAAAGGATTTCCGCCTCGATCCACGCTTCGCCGACAACACCCCGCAACGCTTGCAGGCGATTGCCGCCCGGCATCCGAACCTGTTTCCGGAGTATCCGCTGGGTTGTGATTTCACCGCGATCGAACGCGATCTGCTGCGGGCGCTGAACTGGCTCAAGAGCAAGTTCAAACTGACCGAGATCCTGGAACTGGGCAAGGCCGCGCTGGATGCACCCGAAGCCTCGGCATTCCCGGAACACCTTGAGCGAATGCAACTGACGAATCCGGAAGGGCTTAAGGAAGACCTGTTCCAGCGCTTGCTGCTCACAGGCCTGAAAGCCACCGCGCAGTAAACTACCCCCCACAAAAGCAAATGTGGGAGCGAGCCTGCTCGCGAAAGCGGTGTGCCATCAACTGAAGATGGTGACTGACACAATGCATTCGCGAGCAGGCTCGCTCCCACAGGGGTAACTCGGTGGTGTGGTGTTATTCGATGAAGGTAACCACGCCATCCTTCAGCGACTTCACTCGGGCCAGCGATTCAACGCGGTAGCCCTGCGAGTCGAGCTCTGCACGGCCGCCCTGGAACGACTTTTCAATGACGATGCCCAGGCCGGCAACGGTGGCGCCAGCCTGTTTGATGATCGAAATCAGCGCTTGCGAGGCCTTACCGTTGGCCAGGAAGTCGTCGATGATCAGCACGCGGTCGCTGCTGGTCAGGTGGCGTGGGGAGATGGCCACAGTGCTTTCGGTCTTCTTGGTGAACGAGTAGACGGTCGCTGACAGCAGGTTTTCAGTCAGGGTCAGAGACTGCTGCTTGCGGGCGAAGATCACCGGCACGCCCAAGTTCAGGCCGGTCATGATTGCCGGGGCGATGCCCGAGGCTTCAATCGTGACGATCTTGGTGATGCCCGAGTCCTTGAACAGCGCGGCGAACTCGTCGCCGATCAGCTTCATCAGGGCCGGGTCGATCTGGTGGTTCAGAAAGGCGTCGACTTTCAGGACCTGATCGGAAAGCACGATGCCTTCTTCGCGGATTTTTTTGTGCAGTGCTTCCACAACAGCTTCCTCTGTTGGCGCATGGGCGCCGAAGGTAGATTAAAAAGTAGTCGATTCTAGCGCTTTAACATCGCGCGTATATCGGCCAATGCGCTATTACCGCGCACGGCTTTGACTTCGGTCGGTGTGTCGTCGTTGCCTTCCCAGGCCAGATCGTCCGGCGGCAGCTCATCGAGGAAACGGCTCGGCGCGCAGTCGATGATTTCGCCGTACTGTTTGCGCTTGGCGGCAAAGGTGAACGCCAGGGTCTGGCGGGCGCGGGTGATGCCCACGTAGGCCAGACGGCGTTCTTCCTCGATGGTGTCGGCTTCGATGCTGGAGCGGTGCGGGAGGATTTCCTCTTCCATGCCCATGATGAACACGTAAGGGAATTCCAGCCCTTTGGAGGCGTGCAGCGTCATCATCTGCACGCCTTCGGCGCCGTCCTCTTCTTCCTGCTGACGTTCCAGCATGTCGCGCAGCACCAGTTTGCCGATGGCGTCCTCGACGGTCATCTCGCCTTCTTCGTCCTTCTCGAGGGTGTTTTTCAACGCCTCGATCAGGAACCAGACGTTGCCCATCCGGTAGTCCGCCGCTTTGTCGCTGGAGCTGTTGGTGCGCAGCCAGTTCTCGTAGTCGATGTCCATGACCATGCTGCGCAGGGCCGAGATCGGATCTTCGCCCGCGCACTGCTCACGGACTTTGTCCATGAAGCGCTTGAAGCGCGACAGGCGATCGGTGAAACGGCTGTCCAGATGCTCGCCCAGGCCGATTTCGTCGGTGGCGGCGTACATCGAGATCTTGCGCTCGGTGGCGTAGTTGCCGAGTTTTTCCAGGGTGGTCGAGCCGATCTCGCGGCGCGGCACGTTGATCACCCGCAGGAAGGCGTTGTCGTCGTCCGGGTTCACGATCAGGCGGAAGTAGGCCATCAGGTCCTTCACTTCCTGGCGACCGAAGAAGCTGTTACCGCCGCTCAGGCGGTACGGCACCTGGTGGTGCTGCAACTTCAGTTCGATCAGTTTGGCCTGGTAGTTGCCGCGATAGAGAATGGCGAAATCACTGTACGGTCGGTCGGTACGCAAGTGCAGGCTGAGGATTTCCATCGCCACGCGCTCGGCTTCGGCGTCCTCGTTGCGGCAGCGGATCACGCGGATCTCGTCGCCGTGGCCCATTTCACTCCACAGCTGTTTTTCGAATTCGTGCGGGTTGTTCGATATCAGCACGTTGGCGCAGCGCAGGATACGGCTGGTGGAGCGGTAGTTCTGCTCCAGCATCACCACTTTCAGGGACGGGTAGTCGTCCTTGAGCAACATCAGGTTTTCCGGGCGTGCGCCGCGCCAGGCGTAGATCGACTGGTCGTCGTCGCCCACCACGGTGAACTGGTTGCGCTTGCCGATGAGCATCTTCACCAGCAGGTACTGGCTGGCGTTGGTGTCCTGGTATTCGTCGACGAGCAGATAGCGAACCTTGTTCTGCCACTTTTCGAGAATGTCGGCGTGCTCCTCGAAGAGCTTGACCGGCAACAGGATCAGGTCGTCGAAGTCCACCGCGTTGAACGCCTTGAGCGTGCGCTGATAGTGGGTGTAGACGATGGCGGCGGTCTGTTCCTTGGGATTGCGCGCATTTTCCAGCGCCTGGGGCGGCAGGATCAGGTCGTTTTTCCAGGCGCCGATCATGTTCTTGATCTCGTCGACGCCGTCGTCGCCCGCGTATTCCTTCTGCATGATGTCGGTCATCAGGGCTTTCACGTCGGTTTCGTCGAAAATCGAGAAACCGGGTTTGTAGCCCAGCCGCGCGTGTTCCTTGCGGATGATGTTCAGGCCCAGGTTGTGGAAGGTGCAGACCGTCAGGCCACGGCCTTCGCCAGCCCGCAACAGGGTGCCGACCCGCTCTTTCATCTCGCGCGCGGCCTTGTTGGTAAAGGTCATGGCGACGATGTACTGGGCGCGGATGCCGCAGTTCTGGATCAGGTGCGCAATCTTGCGCGTGATCACGCTGGTCTTGCCGGAGCCAGCGCCGGCGAGCACCAATAGAGGGCCGCCGACGTAGTTCACGGCTTCTTGCTGCCGGGGATTGAGTCGGGACATACGAAATTCGGGAGTCGTTGACGAAATGGGCCGGCATTTTAACAGGCTCAGCGATTTGTGCTGCTCTGTCCGACTTGTGACCCAACACGCGATTCAAATTGCCGCTTTTGTTACTTTCACGCAGGATGCGCGGGGATTTTGCGGCTAATGTTCTCATTCATGACGCAAAATAACGTTTCGATGCCGTTGTCATCGGCCAGCTCATTGGTCATTGTTCAGCACAACGGCATAATGCCCCGCCTACATCTTTGCAGAGTCTAGGGAGTCAGCTTGTCTACGCCTGTCGAACCCTTGCGTTTGCTGCTACTGGCCGAAGAGCCGGCGTGGACAGCGTTGTTGCGTGAGTGTCTGGCTCCGATGGGGAGCGCGGCGGTGCTCATCAGCGCGCCGAACTGGGAGTCGGTCAGCCGTCTGTTCGAAGACAACCGCCACGCGGTGTTGTTGACCCTCCCCGCACTGCAACCGACGCCCGGTCGCTGCAATCTGCCGACGGTATTGTTGCTGGAGCACGAACCGGCCATCGCGCCGGTCGGTGTCAGTGACTGGCTGGTGTTCGACGCACTCGACGCCGGCATGCTGCAGCGTTGCCTGCGCCATGTGCGCGAACGCGGCGTTCTGGAAAATACCTTGCAGCGCCTCGCCGAACAGGATCCGCTGACCGGCATCGCCAACCGCCAGGGGTTTCAGACCCTGCTGGCCGCACGTCTTGCTGAAGGCGATGGTCGCGGCCTGGCCCTCGGGCATCTGGATCTTGATAACTTTCGCCACGCCAACGATGCCCTTGGCCATCAGGCAGGCGACCGCTTGATCCTGCAGGTCGTCGCCCGGCTGAAAAGTCAGCTGGAGGCCGGCGATCAGCTCGCACGCCTGGGCAGCGATGAGTTCGCCCTGCTGATCGATACCCGCCGTGCGCCACAACGCGCCGAGTGGATGGCCGAACGCATCACCGAGGCGTTGGCCGAACCTTATTGGGTCGACGGCGAAAGCCTGCTGATCGGCTCCAGTCTGGGCATTGCTCACGCCCGCGCCAACGGCGGCGCCGACCCGCTGATGTGGCACGCGCACATCGCCATGCAGCAGGCCAAGAGCACGCAGGGCTGCACCTTTCATATCTTCAACGAACGCATCAACCGCAACGCGCGAAGCATGGCCGACCTCGAAAGTGAGCTGCGCCGGGCCTTGCGTCGTGATGAGCTTGAACTGCATTACCAGCCTCGCCTGAATCTTGAGGATGGCCAGATCGTCGGCCTTGAAGCGCTGGTGCGCTGGCGCCATGGTGAACGCGGTCTGTTGCCGCCCAGTGAATTCGTGCCGCTGGCCGAGCAGAGCGGTTTGATCGTGCCGTTGGGTTACTGGGTTATTTCCCGGGCGCTGCGCGATATGCAGGCGCTGCGCGAACAAGGCCTGCCTGCGCTGCACATGGCGATCAATCTGTCGTTTCGCCAGTTTCAGGACAGCCAATTGCTGCCGACGCTCAGCCGCCTGATTGCCGAACGTGGCGTCGAGGCGCAGTGGCTGGAATTCGAACTGACCGAAACCGCCGTGATGCGCCGCAGCGACCTGGTCAAGCAGACCATGGACGCCCTCGGCCGCCTCGGCGTGCGTTTCTCACTGGACGACTTCGGCACCGGTTTCTCGTCGTTCGTGCACCTCAACAGCCTGCCGATCACCCTGCTGAAGATCGACAAGAGTTTTGTCGGCGGCATGGAGCAGCGCGAAGAGAACCGCAAACTGGTACACGCGATGATTAATCTGGCGCACAACCTGAATCTGGAAGTCGTGGCGGAGGGGGTCGAGACGCCGGAGCAGCTGGATCTGCTGCGCGGCTTTGGTTGCGATCAGGTGCAGGGCTATCTGATCAGCCGGCCGTTGCCGCTGGATGAGTTGGTGGAATATCTGACCTCTGGAGCCAGTCAGCAGGCTTCGGTGGAAGCCATTTAAAAAGATCGCAGCCTTCGGCAGCTCTTACCTTGGGATGCATTCCCTTGTGGAGCTGCCGAAGGCTGCGATCTTTTGATCTTAATCCGCTCCGATGGCCTCGAACCTCTCCGAAACCGGCTCGCGCCGAATCATTCGCTTCATCTTCCATTCAAACGCCAGAGTCAGGCTCACCGCCGCGCACGCCAACCCCAGCGCCAGACCCCACCAGACGCCCGTCGGCCCCCAGTTGAGGTGGAATGCCATCCACCACGCCGCCGGCGCGCCAATCAGCCAATAACAACCGAGCCCCACGAGAAACGTGGTCTTGGCGTCTTTCAAACCACGAATACAACCCATGGCAATGGTTTGTGTCCCGTCGAACAGCTCAAACCACGCGGCCACCGCCAGCAGACTCACCGCCAGCCGGATGACCTCGGCAAACGCCGGATCGTTATGATCGAGGAACAGGCCGACCAACTCGTTCGGCCATAGCCAGAACACCAGGGCAAAGCCAAGCATCACCACCGCGCCGAAGGCGATGCCAACACGTCCAGACATGCGCGCATCGACCAGTTGCCCGGCGCCATAGTGCTGGCCGACGCGCATGGTGATGGCGTAAGACATACCGGCCGGCACCATGAATGCCACCGAAACGATCTGCAGAGCGATCTGATGCGCTCCCATTTGCGTACTGCCCATGGTGCCCATGCAGAGCGCGGCAAAGGCGAACAGCCCGACTTCCACCGCGTACGTGCCGCCGATGGGCAGGCCCAGCCGCCAGAGCTCTTTCAGGTACTGCCGGTTCGGCCGCAACAGGCCGGCGCGCAGCGGATAGACGTCATACGCCGGGTGCCGACGAATATGCCAGGCCAGCGCCAGCGCCATGCAGTTGGCAACAATCGCGGTGACGAGCCCGATGCCCATCAAACCCAATTGCGGCAGGCCGAACATGCCGGTAATCAGCGCGTAATTTAGCAGGAAGTTGGCCACGGTCCCGGCAAGGCTGATCACCATGACGGGTGTCGCCCGGCCGATCGCACTGGTAAAGCCGCGCAAGGCCATGAAACTCAAATAGCCCGGCAAGGCGAAGGGCAGGGCGATCAGAAATTGCCCTGCCGCGTTGACGTTGGTTTCGGTCTGGCCGAACAGCAACAGCACCGGTTCGAGGTTCCACAGCAGCAGTCCGGCGCCCAGCGCCATCAACCAGGCCAGCCACAAACCGGCCTGAGTCAGCCGTGCCGCGCCGATAATGTCGCCTGCGCCCTGACGGATCGCCACCAGGGTGCCGACGGCTGCGATCACGCCGATGCAGAAAATCGACACGAACGAATAGCTCGCCGCGCCGAGGCCGCCACCGGCCAGTGCTTCGGGGCTCAGGCGAGCCATCATCAGGGTGTCGGTCAGCACCATCAGCATGTGCGCCAACTGTGAAGCAATCAACGGCCCTGCCAGCCGCAGGATGGCCCAGAGTTCGGTGCGCACAGGATGCTGCATGGTCATCGTCACCCAAATATCAGAAAGAACAGGATACCGTCGATTCTCGGCGCTTGGCAGGCTTTGCACAAAGGGATAAAAAGGATGGGTTGCATGATTAAAACTCATGCTGAAAAATCCTGGCCAGATTGGCTGCATCCCGGTACTGGAGCTTTGTGTATGTCCCGACGCCTTCCGCCGTTGTATGCCCTGCGCGCATTCGAAGCAGCAGCGCGACACAGCTCGTTCACTCGCGCGGCTGAAGAACTGTCGATCACCCAGAGTGCAGTCAGTCGGCACATGCGCACCCTTGAAGAACATTTCGCCTGCCGTTTGTTTCATCGAAGCGGCCGGAACTTGCAACTCACCGAATCGGCTCGGTTGTTGTTGCCCGGTATCCGTGAAGGCTTCGCCGCCCTTGAGCGGGCGTGCAATACCCTGCGTGCCGAGGACGACATCCTGCGCATGAAGGCGCCATCGACGCTGACCATGCGCTGGCTGCTGGCGCGGCTGAGCCGTTTTCGGCATTTACAGCCGGGCAATGAGGTGCAATTGACCAGCGCCTGGATGGACGTCGATTCGGTGGACTTCAACAATGAGCCATTCGATTGCGCCGTGTTGCTCAGTGACGGGCACTTTCCGCCGGACTGGGAGGCGAGTCTGTTGTTTCCTGAAGAACTGATCCCGGTGGGCGCGCCGAATCTGCTGAACGATCAACCGTGGGATGTCGCGAGACTGGCCAGCGCTGAATTGCTCCATCCGACTCCGGATCGACGGGACTGGCGCAGCTGGCTGGAGCGCATGGGCCTGTCCGACCAGGTGTCGCTAAAAGGGGGACAGGTTTTCGATACGCTGGAGCTGGGCATGATTGCGGCGGCGCGCGGCTACGGGGTGTCGATGGGCGATTTGTTGATGGTCGCTGAAGATGTGGCGCAAGGGCGGTTGAGTCTGCCGTGGCCAACGGCGGTCGCCAGTGGATTGAATTATTACCTCGTGTGGCCAAAACCGCGTCCGGGAGGTGAACGTTTGCGCCGCCTGAGTGACTTCCTGCAGGGCGAAGTCCGCGCCATGCAACTGCCGGCGGTGGCGCGCTTGAGCTGAAACGTTCGAGCCGGCACAATGCCACTACTGCGCCATACCCACGCGAAGCGCTCAAGTATTCGGTTTTACCGCCGACTACGAGCATGTGGAACCGTCGTGCCGGTTCGCGCTACACCCCCATTATTAGAATATTTTCCGGGCAATTACCGCGATCAAGGAGGATTCGGTGGCTCGGCCAGGAGCTGTTCATGTCTCAACCACGTGCTCGGATCGCGTCGCAGCTGGGTCTTGCCCTCGCTGTGATATTGGCGATTGTCATCTCTGGCAGTACGGTTTTTGCTTTGCGTTCGCTGGATTCCGCCAACCTCGCCACGCGTGAAGAGCACCTGGCCAGCGAGGCCCGGTTGCTCGCCGATCAGTTGAGTACCTTTCACGGCACACTGCGTGAAAGCACCCTGCGTTTGAGCGGCCTGTTCGAGAAACGTTTCGGCAGCGGCTTGAGCGTGCATCCAGACCAGCCAGTGACCGTGGCCGGCATTCAAACGCCGGGGTTGCATCTGGGCAGCGAGGTGCTGAATAACAACTTCAAGGAAGTTGATGAATTCAAGCAGATGACCGCCGGCGTGGCCACGGTGTTCGTGCGCAGCGGCGAAGACTTCATCCGCGTCAGCACTAACGTCACCAAGCAGGACGGCACCCGTGCCATTGGCACCGTGCTCGATCACGCCAACCCGGCTTACGCGCGGTTGATGGCCGGGCAAAGTTTTGTCGGGCGCTCCTTGTTGTTCGAACGCTACTACATGTCGCAATACACCCCGGTGCGTGACGCTGGCGGCAAGATCATCGCCGTGTTGTACGTCGGCTTCGATTACACCGACGCGCAGAACGCACAGTTCGCCAACCTCAAGCGCTTCCGCATCGGTCAGACCGGCTCGCTGGCCTTGCTCGACGAGCAGAACAAGTGGCTGGTGCCGATTGCCGGCGTCGAAGCCTTGGACCAAGCCGCTCCGGCGATTAATAATCTGGTGAAAACGCCTGGCAAGGGCCAGTTCTGGAATGACAACGGCGAAGACTTCTACAGCGTTGCCGTGCCGTTCGAGGATGGCCCATGGTCGGTGGTGGCGAGCATGCCGAAAGCCGAGATCCGGGCGGTGACCTGGAGCGTCGGTACGCAACTGGCCATCGGCAGTCTGTTGGCAATGTTGCTGGCAGTCGGCTCCGTGGTCTGGCTGCTGCGCAGCAAACTGGCGCCGCTGGGCGATCTGGTGCGCCAGGCTGAAGCGTTGGGTGCCGGTGATCTGAGCGTGCGCCTGAATGTGTCGAGCCACGACGAAATCGGGCAGTTGTCCCGTGCCTTCAACCAGATGAGCCAGGCACTGTCGACCATGGTCGAGCACATCCGTCGCGCCTCGGAAGAGGTCAACAGCCGTGCCCAGGCCTTGTCCGGCTTGTCCGGCGGTGCGTACGAGGGGATGGAGCAGCAGTCGGGCGAAATCACCAGCATGGCCGGTGCCGTGGAAGAGTTCAGCGCCACATCGTTGAACATCGCCGACAACATGGGCGCGACCCAGCGTCTGGCGCAGGAAAATGCCCAGCAAACGCAGATCGGTCGCAGCTCGATGGAAGAAGCGTCGTCTTCGCTTGAGCAAATCGCCGGTGCGCTGAACAGCACCGCGACGGTGATCAATACCTTGGGTCAACGCTCCCAGGAAATCGGCGGCATTGTCGGGGTGATCACCTCGATTGCCGAACAGACCAACCTGTTGGCGCTCAACGCTGCGATCGAAGCGGCCCGCGCCGGCGAGCAGGGCCGTGGCTTTGCCGTGGTGGCTGACGAAGTGCGCAGCCTGGCCTCGCGTACCCGTCAGGCGACCGATGAAATCTCCAGCATGATCCACAGCATCCAGCAGGAAACCGGCAACGCGATCAGCACCATGGAGCAAGGCAATGTGCTGATGCAGGAAGGTCTGTCGCGTAACGCCAATGTCGCCTCGGCGCTGGCGCGGATCGATGAGCAGAGCCGTTCGGCAGGGCAGCAATTTGCTGCGATCACTACCGCGACGCAAGAGCAGAGCAGCACCGCGACGTTGCTGAGCAGCAATTTGCAGAGCATTGCGCTGGCCAACAGTGAGCAACGTGAGGTGGTGTCGAATCTGGCTATAACCGCCAAAGAGCTTGAAAAGCTGGCATCGGATCTGCGCTCCGAGGTTGATCGCTTCCGTTGATTCGCCTTTGAAACAGCGTTCGCGAGCAGGCTCGCTCCCACAGTTTTCGGTGTGAATCGCAGTTTTTTGTGAACACCCGAGATCCCTGTAAGAGCGAGCCTGCTCGCGAATGCGCTTGCTGAAACGTTTCCGCAGCGCTATAAAAATGGCACAACTCCAAAAAGGCTGCTGCCATGACTCCGCTCAAATTCATCGTCGCCCTCGGCGCATTCTCCGCTGCCTCCCATGCCATGGCCTGGGACTATGTCCTGCTCGATGCCAACACCCCTGCAAAAAACTGGACGATCACCAGCGAACAACTCGGTGTAAAAACCGCCAAACCGTTTTCCGTGACCCTGCGCACCCTGCACGGTGGTCGCCAGGAGGGCGTGAGCATTGTCGATATCGATAACGGCACGATGAAGTTGTCGGTGGTGCCGACCCGCGGCATGAACGTGTTGCAAGCCTCGGTGGGCGATGTGCGCATGGGCTGGGATTCGCCGGTCAAGGAGGTGGTCAATCCGGCGTTCATCGAGCTCAACGGACGTGGTGGCCTGGGTTGGCTCGAAGGCTTCAACGAATTGGTCACGCGTTGTGGTTACGAGTGGGTCGGCCATCCCGGCGTGGATAACGGTGAATTGTTGACCCTGCACGGTCGCGCCGCGAACATCCCGGCCAGCACCGTCACTTTGCACATCGATGAGAAGCCGCCGTATGCCATCACGCTGCGCGGCGAGCTCAAGGAGCAGGCGTTCAAGAAGGTCGATTTCTCGGTCGCCACAGAACTGGTCACCGAACCGGGCAGTGCAAGCTTCGCCCTCAACGACACCCTGACCAACAACGGCGACTATCCGAAAGAATATCAGGCGCTGTACCACAGCAACTTCAGTACGCCGTTCCTCGAGCAAGGCGCGAAATTTGCCGCTCCGGTAAAACAGGTCTCGCCGTTCAACGACAAGGCCAAGGGCGATCTGGCTGACTGGCAGACCTATCGCGGCCCGACCAAAGATTATGACGAAACGGTCTACAACGTCGTGCCTTATGCGGACGCAAAGGGCGATACCTTGACGGTGCTGCACAACAAGGTCGGGAGTCTCGGCGTTGCTGTTGGCTTCAACACACAGCAGCTGCCAGTGTTCTCGCTGTGGAAAAACACCGACACCCAAGGGCAGGGCTACGTGACGGGGCTGGAACCAGGGACCAGTTTTTCCTACAACCGTCGTTATCAACGGCCGCTGAATCTGGTGCCAACTATTGCGCCAAAGGAGCAACGACAGTTCCAGATCAGCTACAGCCTCCTGGCGGATAAAGGTGCGGTGGATAATGCTTTGACGCGCGTGACTGATATTCAGGCAGGGCGCGATACCGAAGTGCGACAGGCGCCCCTGGTTGATCTGACCGAGCATTAAGACGTCGCCGGTCGGTACTGCAGCGCCTCGGCCAGGTGTTCGCGGCGGATTGCATCGACTTGTTCAAGGTCGGCCAGTGTTCGGGCAACTTTGAGCAGGCGATGCGCCGAGCGCAGCGACAGGATCAGTCGCTCACAGGCCGCCTCCAGCCATGTCTCATCGACTTGGGCTAACCGGCAATGGCGCTTCAGACCCGGGAGATCTAGAAAGGCATTGGCGCAGCCCTGGCGTTTTTGCTGCCGCTCCCGGGCGTCCGCCACCAGCGCCGCGGCACTGGCGCTGTCTTCCCCGGGATTCGCTACCGGGTTCAATGCGGTCGCCTCTCGCGCCACTGTCAGGTGCAGATCTATCCGGTCGAGCAGTGGCCCCGACAGCTTGTTGCGATAGCGCTGAACCATGTCCGGCGTGCACGAGCACTTGCCGCTGGGTTCGCCAAGATATCCACAGGGACAGGGATTCATCGCCGCCACCAGTTGAAACCGCGCCGGAAAGCGCACACGGTCCTTGGCTCGCGCGATCACGATATGCCCGGACTCCAGAGGCTCGCGCAGCACCTCCAGAACCTTGCGATCAAACTCGGGTAATTCGTCGAGAAAGAGCACGCCGTGGTGGGCGAGGGTAATTTCGCCGGGCTGCGGTTTCGAGCTCCCGCCAACCAGCGCCGGCCCGGAAGCGGAGTGGTGCGGTTGACGGAAGGGGCGTTGCGGCCAATGAGTCAAAGGCACACCACTGGCGACCGATTGAATCGCTGCCACTTCCAGGGCTTCGCATTCAGAAAGCGGCGGCAACAGTCCCGGCAAGCGGCTCGCCAGCAAAGTCTTGCCTGTTCCCGGCGGCCCGCTGAACAGCAGGTTGTGCGCCCCGGCAGCCGCAATCAGCAATGCACGCTTGGCGGCTACCTGTCCTTGCACTTCATTGAGGTCGGGGTAGGGCTTGGCGGCATGCATCAAACCGTCCGAAATATAAGGCTCCATTGGCGTATGGCCGTTGAAATGCGCCACTGCCTCAAGCAGATGATCCACCGCAAATACTGTCAATCCAGAAGCCAGACATGCCTCTTCGGCATTCGCGCGCGGCACCACCAGGGCGCGCCCGGCCTTGCGCGCCGCCAGTGCTGCCGGCAGCACGCCACGCACCGGCCTGACAGCGCCGGACAACGCCAGCTCGCCAAGACACTCCACCTCATCCAGCGTCAGGCAAGGCACTTGCACACTCGCCGACAGGATCCCCAGAGCAATCGCCAGATCAAACCGCCCGCCATCCTTGGGCAGGTCCGCCGGTGCCAGGTTCAAGGTAATCCGCCGCGCCGGAAACTGCAGCCCGGAATTGATGATCGCGCTGCGCACCCGATCCTTGCTCTCCTTCACCGCCGCTTCGGGCAGGCCGACCATGGTCAGCGACGGCAGGCCGTTGGCTAAATGGACTTCGACGGTAACGGCGGGAGCATCCACGCCTATCTGGGCGCGACTGTGGACGATGGAGAGGGACATGTTCGTTCCTTGAGCTGAATCGGGTGCCGCTTCCTGCGGGTTTTTGAAGGGTAGTCGAGCCGGGTTTCAGTGCTGAAATAGAGGTTTACAAGACGTATCAAGACCCGATGGGCTGTCACTGGTTGCCCGCCAAACGAATAGGCTGGCAGCTATGCGCGGGTTGGCGAGCCGGTGAATTCGAAACCGGCAGACCCTGAGGTCTTTCACGCAAAGCCGCCATAACTCGTTGAGAGAAAAATCTCTGTGAGTTTAGTTGCATTGCGTCAAATCCGATCCAGGTCGCCAATCCCGGTGCTGAACATTCAGCATCGGGTGAGCTTAGAAAAATCTGGGCTTTTAGGCGCAATCGGACGGAGGTGGTGCAGGTTGTAGGACGTTGCCTGGATGGTTGAAGGGCTGGAGATCAAAAGATCGCAGCCTTCGACAGCTCCTACAGGGGGAGCGGATTATTCAGCCGGCGGTGTCAGCTTGGCTTCCATCTCGGCGACTTTCGCTTCGAGGCTTTCGAGGCGGGCGCGAGTGCGCGCCAGCACCACCATCTGGCTATCAAACTCTTCGCGGCTCACCAGATCCAGTTTGCTGAAGGCGCTTTGCAGCAGCATTTTGAACTGGCTTTCGATTTCGGCTTTCGGCAGTGGAGTGTCTCCGCTGAAAAGGCGGGAGGCGGTGCCGCTCAGGGCGTCGAGGAAGTCTTTGGGCGCGAGCATGGGAAGTGTCCTGTAAGCAATGGGCGGCAGTGTATCACGCAGTGTCTATCGTCAAATCGCGTCGCCAGGGATGCACGCTTTTCGCGCAGAGGGACGGACTGCTGCGCACCGTTGTTGTGCGTATCGGCAGACGCCTCACCGCATGAGTGCCAACAATAGTTGCCAAGAGATTGAAATGCAGGGTTTTTGTCGAGCTGGCAAGGTTTCTGCTTAGTCACCATCGACCCATGCACTGATGCAGTCGCTGTGACGAATGCAGTGCGACAGACGAGGCGGGGAGTTTCGTCTGATGCGGTTAGCTGGCGTCAACGATGCGTTACAAAGCCAGGCACTGCGCTTAGACTTGAGACGGGTTTGTTTTCCTGGGGCAAGTCCACCAATTCGGGAGAGAGTTTCATGAAGCTAGTCACTGCCATCATCAAGCCGTTCAAGTTGGACGACGTGCGCGAGTCGCTGTCCGAAATCGGCGTGCAGGGCATTACTGTCACTGAAGTCAAAGGCTTCGGCCGGCAGAAGGGGCACACCGAGCTGTATCGCGGCGCGGAATATGTCGTCGATTTTCTGCCCAAGGTGAAAATCGATGTAGCCATCGACGACAAGGATCTGGATCGGGTTATCGAAGCGATAACCAAGGCGGCCAACACCGGCAAGATCGGTGACGGCAAGATTTTCGTGGTCAATCTGGAACAGACGATCCGCATCCGTACCGGCGAAACCGATACCGACGCGATCTAAGCGCCGCCACAAACCCAACGCCCCAGGAGAAAACAATATGACTCTGCGTAAATTCGCAGGGCTAGGCGCCCTGTTGTCCATCGTAATGCCCGGCATCGCCATGGCGGCAGACGAAGTGGCAGCGCCAGTCCTCAATTCAGGCGACACCGCCTGGATGCTCACCTCGACGGCTCTGGTGCTGTTCATGACCATCCCGGGCCTTGCGCTGTTCTACGGCGGCATGGTTCGCTCCAAAAACATTCTTTCCGTGCTGATGCAGTGCTTCGCCATTACCGGTCTGATCAGCATCCTGTGGGTCATTTATGGCTACAGCATCGCCTTCGACACCACTGGCATGGAACAGGGCGTCGTCAACTTCAATTCGTTCTTCGGTGGCATGGGCAAGGCGTTCCTCGCCGGTGTCACGCCTTCGAGCATTACCGGCCCAGCGGCGCTGTTTCCTGAGGCGGTGTTCATTACGTTCCAGATGACGTTCGCGATCATCACCCCGGCGCTGATCGTCGGTGCATTCGCCGAGCGGATGAAATTCTCCGCGATGCTGATTTTCATGGGCGTCTGGTTCACTCTGGTTTATGCACCGATCGCGCACATGGTCTGGTCCGGTAACGGCGGCCTGATGTGGGACTGGGGCGTACTCGACTTCGCCGGCGGCACCGTGGTGCATATCAACGCCGGTATCGCCGGTCTGGTGGCGTGCCTGGTGCTGGGCAAGCGCAAAGGCTTCCCGACCACGCCGATGGCCCCGCACAACCTCGGTTATACCCTCATGGGTGCGGCGATGCTGTGGGTCGGCTGGTTCGGCTTCAATGCCGGTTCCGCCGCTGCGGCTAACGGCACTGCCGGTATGGCCATGCTGGTCACCCAGATCGCTACCGCCGCCGCCGCACTGGGCTGGATGTTTGCCGAGTGGGTCACCCACGGCAAGCCAAGCGCACTGGGCATTGCTTCGGGTGTGGTTGCCGGGCTGGTTGCGATTACTCCGGCCGCTGGCACCGTGGGCCCGATGGGTGCATTGGTGATCGGTCTGGCCGCAGGCGTAGTGTGCTTCTTCTGCGCCACTACCCTGAAACGCAAACTCGGTTACGACGATTCTCTGGACGCGTTTGGCGTGCACGGTATCGGCGGTATCCTCGGCGCGATTCTGACCGGTGTGTTTGCAGCACCTGCGCTGGGCGGCTTTGGCACCGTGACTGACATCGGCGCGCAGGTCTGGATTCAGATCAAGGGCGTGGGCTTCACGGTGATCTACACCGCGATCGTCACCTTCATCATCCTCAAGGTCCTGGACGCCGTCATGGGTCTGCGTGTGACCGAGGAAGAAGAGTCGGTCGGCCTCGACCTCGCACAGCACAACGAACGCGGCTACAACCTGTAGGCACGCGCAGTAAAAAATTGCCCGGTTCGCCGGGCATTTTTTTGTCCGGGATTTGTCATTCAATGAGCGGCTGAAAGGTTTTTTCTTACGGCTTTGGTCGTCTTTACGACGAGGGTTTTTCTGCGGGCAATGGCTTACACCGCTGCAGGAATATTAGGGCCTTTGTTTTTTTTCAGAGCACGCTAGAATGCGCCCCGAACGAGCGGAGAACTGTATGTGGCAACAGACTCTGATAACCCTGCAGGCAAGGCCTCGGGGCTTTCATCTGATAACGGACGAGCTGATCAAAAGCTTGCCTGAACTCAAGACCTGTCGGGTCGGTCTGTTGCATTTGTGGCTGCAGCACACCTCGGCCTCGTTGACGATCAACGAGAACGCCGATCCGGCGGTTCGTCGCGATTTCGAACGTTTTTTCAATCGTCTGATCCCACAAGGAACGGACGGCTATGAGCACAACGACGAAGGCCTGGACGACCTCCCGGCGCACTTCAAGGCCAGCGTGCTGGGTTGCCAGATCAGTCTGCCGGTTTCGGCAGGGCGGTTGGCACTGGGTACCTGGCAAGGCGTTTATCTGGGCGAGCACCGTGATCATGGCGGTGCCCGCAAGGTTCTCGCCACTTTGCACGGTGAAGAGACATAAGCCGCTGATCAGCAGCGGTGGAAGATTTTTTAACGGCGGCTTCGACAGCCGCCAAAGCTGGTCTATAACTAATCTGCTTTTGGCAAGTCATGAGGTAGAACATGAGCGACGATGATCTGGAAAACGACGACCTCGAAGTAGGCGACGAAGACGAGGCCGAGGAAGGCCTGGAAGCGGCAGCGGAAGACGTTGCTGGAGACGATGGCGGTGACGATACGCCGGCCCCGGCTGCCAAAGGCAAAGCCAAGGCGGCGGTGTCGGTAGACGAGTTGCCGAGCATCGAAGCCAAGAACAAGGAGCGTGATGCCCTGGCGCGAGCCATGGAAGAGTTCCTTGCGCGCGGTGGCAAGGTGCAGGAAGTCGAAGCCAACGTCGTTGCCGATCCGCCCAAGAAGCCGGACAACAAGTACGGTAGCCGCCCTATCTGAGGCGTGCCGCTTGCTTGCTGAAAAAACCCGCCGTCGCTGCGGGTTTTTTTATGCCTGAGGCAAATGTGGGAGCGAGCCTGCTCGCGAAAACGGTCTTCATTCAACCAAGAAGTTGACAGGCCGGACGCCTTCGCGAGCAGGCTCGCTCCCACAGGGGTTTAAATATCAGGCATTCCAGCGTGCCAACACCGCTGGCAATTCAGTCAGGCTGCGAATCTCGGCATCCGGCAAGCGCTCGGCTTCCCAGACCTTGCCTGCCGGATTGAACCACACCGCTCGCAAACCAGCCTGCTGCGCACCGGCAATGTCATCGCCGGGATGATCGCCGATATGCACCGCCGCTTCCGCGCTTACGCCGCCTCGCTGCAATGCCTCGTGAAACAGGCGCGCATCCGGTTTGGCGATGCCGATGTCTTCTGCACACAGCGCAAACTTGAAGTAATCCGCCAGCCCCAACCGGCTTACATCGGCGTTGCCGTTGGTGACCACCCCTAGTGCGTAATCATTGGCGAGCAGCTCCAGCAGCGGCTCGACTTCCGGGAAGACCTCGATTTGATGACGCGCATGCAAGAACACGTCGAAAGCCTTGTCGGCCAGCGTCGACGCCTCGCCGTGGGCATACCCGGACTCTTCCAGCGCGTGCAACAGCACGCGCCGACGCAATGCGCTGATGCGGTGTTTGAGCCCCGGCTCGCTGGCGAGCACGCGTTCGCGAATCGCCCACAAATGCTCGACCGGCACCGCGCCAAGATTCGGCGCATGTTCGCTCAGCCATTCGCGCAATACGGTTTCGGCGCTGGCAATCACGGGCGCGGTATCCCACAGGGTGTCATCAAGATCGAAGGTGACCAGCTGAATGCTCATGAATCATCGCCTTTCATGCGTTTGGCCCGTGGGTGGGCGCTGTCGTAGACCGCCGCCAGATGCTGGAAGTCCAGGTGGGTGTAGATCTGCGTGGTTTTGATGTCCGAGTGGCCGAGCAGTTCCTGTACCGCGCGCAGGTCCTGCGAGGACTCCAGCAAGTGGCTGGCGAAGGAATGCCTGAGCATGTGCGGATGCAGGTTCTGCCCCAATTCGCGCTCGCCGGCCAGTTTGACCCGCACCTGAATCGACCGTGGACCTAGGCGCCGGCCTTGCTGGCTGACGAACACGGCGTCGTCCGCCGGATTGGTCATGACCCGCAGCGGCAGCCATTGCTCCAACGCCTCGCGAGCTTTCTTGCCCACCGGGAGCAGCCGGGTCTTGCTGCCCTTGCCGAGCACCTGAACCATGCCGTCGGCGAGATCAAGCTGATCAAGATTAAGCCCGGTCAGCTCAGACAGGCGCAGGCCGGAAGAATAGAACAGCTCGAGAATCGCCTGATCGCGTCGGGCGAGAAAGTCATCCTCCACCGCGCCTTCCAGCAGTTGCAGGGCGCGGTCGGTGTCGAGGGTTTTCGGCAGGCGGCGTTCACCTTTTGGCGGTGCCAGGCCGGTGGCCGGGTCGTGGTCGCACAGGCCTTCACGGTTCAGATAATGATAGAGGCCGCGTACCGCCGACAGCAGGCGGGCGAGGCTGCGCGAGGACTGGCCTTGCGCATGCAGACGGGCGACCAGGCTGCGCAGACGCTGGATGTCCAGCGCGGCCCAGCTGCCGATGTTCTGCTTGATGCACCAGCCGAGCACCTTATCGAGGTCGCGGCGATAAGCCGACAGCGTGTGCGGCGACACCTGTCGCTCACTGCGCAGATGTTCGCAGTAAGCGTCCAGTTGCCGTTCCATGTTCAGCGTACCGAGCGCAGGGGGTTGTTGACCCGTGGCAGCACGCGGCCCATGACTTCGGCGATATAGCTGAGGAACAGCGTGCCGACCGAACTCTTGTAGTGCTGCGGATCACGGCTGGCGATGGCCAGAATGCCGTGAATGCCTTGATGGCTGATCGCGACGACGGCCGTGGAGCCAATCTGCTTGCGCTGTTCTTCGCCGAACAGGAAGTCCAGTTCGTGTTCGCGCAAGCTGCCACTGACGCTTTTGCCTTCGGTAAGCAGACCGCCAATGGCGGTTTGCGCGTCGGCGTGGGTCACCCAGCGGCCGACCGGTGCCGGGTTGTCGCCGAGCAGAATCAGGCTGACGAAGGGCACCTGGAAATCCTGGCGCAGGCTGTCTTCGACGCCGATCACCACGTCTTCCAGACTCGATGCATCCATCAGGGCGAGGATCAGGCGGCGAGTCTTTTCGAACAGGCGATCGTTGTCACGGGCCACGTCCATCAAATGCGAAAGCCGATGGCGCATCTCGATGTTGCGCTCGCGCAGTATCGTCATCTGGCGCTCGACCAGCGAGACAGTGTCACCGCGCTGGTGCGGAATACGCATCGCCGGCAGCAGTTCTTCGTGCTCGACGAAGAAATCCGGATGAGCTTCCAGGTAGGCGGCTACCGCCGCCGCCTCAAGGCTTTCGGGCGCTGATTCGTCGGACGGTCGGGCGGGTACCTGAGGCTTGTCGGTCATGATTTCTGCTCGCTCAAAGACGTACTTGTCCTTCGTATACACGCACTGCCGGACCGGTCATCAACACCGGTTGGCCAGGGCCTGCCCACTCGATGGACAGACGCCCGCCGGGCAGGTCGATCAACAGCGGCGAATCCATCCACCCCTGACTGATGGCCGCAACCGCCGCCGCACAGGCGCCGGTACCGCAGGCCTGGGTTTCCCCGGCCCCGCGTTCCCAGACGCGCAATTGCGCACGGTGGCGGTCGATGACTTGAAGGAAGCCGACATTGACCCGTGCCGGGAAGCGCGGATGGTGCTCGATCTTCGGCCCCAGTTCATGCACGGGCGCACTGTTGATGTCCTCCACGCGAATCACTGCATGGGGATTGCCCATTGACACGGCGGCCAGGTCGACCGTGATGCCATCGACTTCAAGCTTATAGCTGTTGGCCTGGGCTGGCGCTTCGAACGGAATGTCCACAGGCACCAGGCGCGGTGCGCCCATGTTCACGCCGATCTGGCCGTCGTTACGCACGTCCAGCTCGATGATGCCGCCCTTGGTTTCGACGCGGATCTGGCGCTTGGCGGTAAGACGCTTGTCGAGCACGAAGCGGGCGAAGCAGCGTGCGCCATTGCCGCACTGTTCCACTTCCGAACCATCGGAGTTGAAGATGCGGTAGCGGAAATCCACGTCCGGGTTGCTTGGCGCCTCGACGATCAGCAACTGGTCGAAACCGATACCGGTATGGCGATCACCCCATTGCTTGGCGTGTTTGGGTTGAATGTGCGCGTGCTGGCTGACCAGGTCGAGAACCATGAAGTCATTGCCCAGGCCGTGCATTTTGGTAAAACGCAGCAGCATGGGTTACTCCGGCAGCAGGCTTTCGCCGGCAAACAGCTCGGCCACGGTTTCGCGGCGACGCACTTCAAATGCTTGATCGCCATCTACCAGTACTTCGGCAGCACGGCCACGGGTGTTGTAGTTGGAAGCCATCACAAACCCATAGGCGCCTGCCGAATGCACGGCCAGCAGATCGCCTTCAGCCAGGGCCAGTTCGCGGTCCTTGGCAAGGAAATCGCCGGTTTCGCAGATTGGGCCGACGATGTCGTATTTGCGCGCAGCGGTGTCACGCGGCTTGACCGCTGTGACGTCCATCCACGCCTGATACAGCGCTGGCCGGATCAGGTCGTTCATCGCCGCATCGACGATGGCGAAGTCCTTGTGTTCGGTGTGCTTGAGGTACTCGACCTGCGTCAGCAACACGCCACCGTTGGCGACGATGAAGCGGCCCGGCTCGAACACGAGCGCCAGATCACGCCCGCTCAGACGCTCGCGCACGGCTTTGATGTAGTCGGCAGCCAATGGCGGCTCTTCATCGCGATAGCGCACGCCCAAACCGCCACCCAGATCAATGTGGCGCAGATGAATGCCGCAATCGCCGAGGCGGTCGACCAGATCGAGCAAACGATCCAGTGCATCGATGAACGGCGGCAGGGTGGTCAGTTGCGAACCGATGTGGCAGTCGACACCGATCACTTCCAGGTTCGGCAAATGCGCGGCACGCACGTACACGTCTTCGGCGTCGGCAATGGCGATGCCGAACTTGTTTTCTTTAAGACCGGTGGAAATGTAAGGGTGGGTACCGGCATCGACGTCCGGGTTGACGCGCAGCGACACCGGCGCGCGAACGCCCAGTTCGGCAGCGACGAGTTGCAGACGCTCAAGCTCGTCGGTGGACTCGACGTTAAAGCAGTGCACCCCGACTTCCAGCGCCCGGCGCATGTCGTCTCGGGTCTTGCCAACACCGGAGAATACGATTTTGTCGGCGCTGCCGCCGGCGGCAAGTACGCGTTCCAGTTCGCCACGGGAAACGATGTCGAAACCGGCGCCTAGACGGGCCAGGACATTCAGAACACCGAGGTTGGAGTTGGCTTTGACGGCAAAGCAGACCAGGTGCGACATGCCCGCCAGCGCATCGGCGAAGGCCAGATACTGAGCTTCGATGTGCGCGCGCGAATAGACATAGGTGGGCGTGCCGAAGCGGTCGGCGATGGCGGACAGCGCCACACCTTCCGCGAACAGTTCCCCGCCACGGTAGTTAAAAGCGTCCATGGCGATCCCTTAGTAAACGTCGTGCTTGTGTGCTTTGGACGGTTGCTTTTGCGAAGACTGTGCTTGTTCGGCCGGGTCCTGGTCGTCGTCGGGCAGGTACAACGGGCCTTTTTGACCACAGGCCGACACCAGGCAGGCAACCGCGACGAGCGCAGCAAGGGAAGAGATCAGGCGCTTCATGGCGAAATCCTTGAAAATGCGTTAATTGCGCCGGAGTATACCGGCCACCCGGCAGCTTGCCTATGCGAGGGGGTTCCCGTCCGGCGGTGTTTGTAATGGCGCTGCGG
This sequence comes from Pseudomonas khorasanensis, assembly GCF_014268505.2. Classification (GTDB taxonomy): domain Bacteria; phylum Pseudomonadota; class Gammaproteobacteria; order Pseudomonadales; family Pseudomonadaceae; genus Aquipseudomonas; species Aquipseudomonas khorasanensis. The sequence continues at coordinate 120,925 of NZ_JABWQP020000003.1, read as the reverse complement.
GTGCTTGGTCGTATTCCTTTGCAATCGGCCGGCAGCGTCCGTATCTTTCGGCTGCTTGAGCCTGATCAGACATTTTTTTGAGGTTGCCGCAATGAGTTTGACCGAAGCCCGTTTCCACGACCTGGTCGACGCCACCCAGCAATCGCTGGAAGACATTTTTGACGAAAGCGAACTGGACATCGATCTGGAAAGCTCGGCCGGCGTGCTGACCGTCAAATTCGAAAACGGCAGCCAATTGATTTTCAGCCGCCAGGAACCTCTGCGTCAGCTGTGGCTGGCGGCCGTGTCCGGTGGTTTCCACTTCGACTACGACGAAGAGAGCGAGCGCTGGATGTGTGACAAAAGCGAAGAACAACTGGGCGAAATGCTCGAGCGCATCGTCAAGCAACAGGCCGGTGCCGAATTCGATTTCGAAGGTCTGTGATTTCGTGACCGACACCGCGCCAATCCGTCCGCCGAAGCCGCTTTACAGCAATGTCAGCCCGGCGGTGCCTTCGCCTTGCAGCGGCGTTTGCCGGCTGGATGAACAGAAGGTTTGCCTGGGCTGCTTCCGGCATGTGGAAGATATCCGCGAATGGCGCTCGGCAGACGATGAGCGGCGTCGCGTGATCGTCTCCCAGGCGTCACAGCGCAAGCAGTCCAACGGGGCGTGACTTGTATATTTTTTGAGCTGTGATAGTGTCCGCAGACGCCTCAAACCACCGAGGCACGGTGAAAACCCCGTCTTTTTTGGCGGGGTTTTGCTTTTTTTGTGCAGAAGAAAGGAGTCTGCCTGGATCATGACCGCACCTTCCATCACCCTTACCCGTCTGGACGTGCAACGTCTGGAACGCCTGATCGACAGCCTGAACGAGAAAGACCAGGCTGCGCCGGGCGTGATTGCACTGCAAACCGAGCTGGACCGCGCCGATACCGTGGTCGGCCACGATGAAGTGCCTGCTGATGTCGTGACGATGAATTCCCGCGTGCATTGCCGCGAAGAAGGCAGTGGCAAGGATTACCACCTGACGCTGGTTTATCCAAAAGACGCCAATGCCGACGAAGGCAAAATCTCCATTCTGGCGCCGGTAGGCAGTGCGCTGCTGGGCCTGAAGGTCGGTCAGCACATCGACTGGCCAGCTCCGGGCGGCAAGTCGCTGAAGCTGACCTTGCTGGAAGTGGAATCGCAGCCGGTCAACGGCGGCGCGTTTCCCGAGTAAACCCTCGCCTCAAACCTGTTCGAGCGCTTCATTCAACGAGCGCTCCAGGTCCGCCTTGTAGCGCAGATACAAATTGCTTGAGCTGTGGCCGTCGCCGAGCAGGCCTGACAGGTCGAGATCGGTGATGTAGCAGCGATAGCGCTCGGTCTCGCGGCGCTGCTTGACGATTTCCCGGGCGACCACGCTGAACAGTTGGTCGCCATGCTCCAGCTCGCTGAATTCCCGCTGATTGCAATACAGGGTGACCTGCACTTCGCCGTGCGCGGCTTTGCCGATGATCGCCTGCACGTCGTAGAACGGCTTGTTGGCCGGTGTCTGCGGTGCCGATCGGGTTTCGACTCTGCGTGAGCGCCCCGGGCCGGACGGCAACAGCTGGTAATACAACGTTTCAAGACCGCCAGCAGGGCCGCCGTCCATCGGCTGCAGCGCTTCACGCCGGTACTGGATCGATTGCAGAAAACGTTGCAACGGCACCAGCAGACTTTGCTCGTCGTGATACGGCAATTGCTGCTGCCACAAGGCATTGAACTCATCCAGCACGTACAGCTCGGCCTGCTCTTCGCTGATGCGATAGAACACCTGAATGCATTCCGGCTGGCCCATCGGCAGGATCAGCGCCAGGTCGTGGTCTTCAAGTGCCATCGGGTCGAGGTGCAGCGGGCTGTAGCGCGGTTGCTCTTCGCCGAGGTAATCGAGCAGTGCCGGCAACGTGGCGAGGGCGACGTGATTGACCTGACCCGGCACCAACTCCAGCACGTGATAGTGCTGCTGTACCTGAATCAGGTAGCGATGATTCAAGTCACTCAGGAGCAGGGTCTGCGCGGTGTCGACGATTTCTTCGACGCGGCGGGCAATGAATTGCGCCCGGTTGTGGCAGAAACAGCGCACTTTCAACGATGGCTGCACAGACCCGCGTGGCAGGTTGTTGAGGTAGTCGCGCAGGCAGTCGAGCAGCGCGTGCGGACCGTCGAAACGATTGACCAACACTTCGTTCCAGCTGTTGAGCGTGACCTGATCGAGGGTGAGGACGAGGTTTTCGCGTACCCCGGCGTAACTCAATGAGTCGGTACGTTCGGTGGTCATCAGAATGTTCAGGTCGCGGTGATGCTTGAGCGGGTCAACGCCGACGTTCACCAGCAACAGTACTTCGGTTGGCACAGCGGCGCGCAGCAACGGCTCTTCGGCAACGGTAGGCAAAGGCAGGGCGATGCATTGCTGCAGGCTGCCAAGCAGGTTGAACAACTCGAACTCGCTCAGGTCGCTGGTGCCGGGGTGCAGCGCCAGGCGAGTGCTGCTGTCGATCACGCCGTTGCGGTGGCACCAGGTCAGCAGTTCGAGCAATTCGCGGCTGCGCTTGATCGGCGCAAAATGCTCCCACTCCAGCGCCGTGAGGCTCCCGTTGTACAGCCCCCAATGGGTCTGCCCCGGCTCTTTTTTGTTCGGCGACTGCACCAGCGTCAGCGTGTCTTCGGCCAGGTCCGGGGCGATGCCGGGGTTGATGAACTCGACCTTGTCGGCCTTGCGCTCGAAAGCTGCGTACAGACGACGACCAAGGACATTGAGGTCGCGCTTGTTGATCAGGCTGACGGTCTGTTCACTGCGGGCAAACTGGGTCAGGAAGCGATAGCTGTAGTTGAGTTCATTGACCAGCGCGCGACGCTCGGCGCTGACCTGACGGACTTTCCACTGGCTCCGACTGTCGAGCAGCGCCAGTTGCCGCTGGTCCCACTGCCACTCATTGGCCAGACGCTCCAGCAGCGAGCGCTGCCAGCTCTGGGCACGGCTGGTGCCGGTGAGCTTGCGGTTGACCTTGAGGTACAGCGAGCGGCGCACCAGTTCCAGGCGTTCCGGCTCGTTGCGGGCGATGAGGTATTCCTCGATGCGCCGGTACACGACCATGTACGGGTCCAGCTCATCGAGATCGAGCTGATTGGCGAACACGGCTTTTTTGAAACGCAGGCTCAGGCACTGCACGTGGGGGTGTTCGCTGGCGTAAACCTCGGTCAGCAGCAGTTTGAGCACTGATTTGTACGGCGACTCAATACCTTTGAACAACTGCCACAACCCGGCACCGATGAACTCACCTGGCGGAATCGTCGCCATGTGTCCGAGGTCGAGGGTTTCGTCGGCGCGTATAAAGCGTTTGGACAGCAGGGTATGGGTGTAAGCGTCGTAGGCCGTTTCTTCATAAACCGGCACCAGCCACCAGATCGGCGTGCGCCCGGCCAGCCAGATCGCTGTGCGGTAAAACTCGTCGAGCAGCAGATAGTGCTGGGTGCTGCCGCAGTTCTCCGAACTGAGCTGGGAATCCCGTTCGCCTTTGACGAAGCGCACCGGGTCGATCAAGAAGAAATGCGCTTCTGCGCCCTGAGTTGCGGCCCAGGTTTCCAGCAACTGGCACTTTTTGCTCAACTCGGCGAGTTCGCTTTCACTCAGGTCAGGCGCATGGCAGACCCACACGTCCATGTCGCTCTGGTCGGCCTGCGCCAGCGTGCCGAGGCTGCCCATCAGAAACAGGCCATGAATCGGTCGCGGCGGGTTGCTGCCATGGCGTGGCTTGTAGGCAAACGAACGGGTCAGGCGTTGCGCTTCGGCCAGAGTTTCGGCGTCCGGTTCGTAATTCGACAGGCCGGCCGGTGTACTGCCCGAGACATAACCGGGCAGCAAGGGATGATTGACGTGAAAGAACAGCGGCAGCAGGGTCAGCACACTTTGCTGGCGCGTCGATAAACCTTCGAGCGCTCGGCTCAGGCGACCTTCATTGAGTTTGAGAAACCGTGCGCGCAGTTGGCTGAGTACCTTGCGGTCGATTCCTTCGTCCAGGTCGGGGCGGATTTCGTGGGTGCGCGTCATGTCAGCTCAAACCGGCTTGCAGGCTCGGACGTAGAGGGTCTGGGAATGGCGGCAGTTTAGCCTCTGCGCTGCAGGACGTTTAAGCTGAATTTGTGCTCTGACGTCAGATTTCCATCGGGAGTGGCCGGGTGGGCCCGCGGAAATCCCGTGGCAGGAGTTCCCGTGGGCAAAGTCAGGGAGGATCAGGCGGTTTCTTGCTCTTTCAGAATCGTCAGCACGGTCTGCACATTTTGCGCGGCATCGCGTCCCAGACTGGTCAGATAACCGCCATCCGGCTGGTCGGTAAGTTCTTTTTCAAAGAGGCGTTGGGCGGCGGCAATGTGTTTCGGGGCAGCGGTCTGATGAATTTTCAGGCCTTCCTGGGAACTGTCCAGGGGGAAGAGTGCAAGGACTTCCAGTTCGGCAACCAACTCAGGGCTAAGCGACATAAGGACTCCAGACTTTCTAGGAATTGGACGACAACGCCAATAAGGTGAACCCGCTTTTGCGGCCTGTCCAGTGCTCAGGCCAGGGATTTTGTCTTGAGGCGAATTCCAGTGTAGTCGGGGCCAGTAAGTTGGCTGGATAGATACGTAACAAACATTGTGGGAGCGAGCAGGTCGCTCCCACAGAAATCATGTTGTTACTGTTTTTCAGGTGGCAGCTCTGGCAATGCGCGCAACGCCGTTTCGTACCATTGGGTGTCGAACGGGCGGTCTTCATCGAGCATCGCATCAATCTCATGGGCCAGAACGTGGGCCATCAGGTTGAGAATCTCCTCGCGCTCCATGCCCACCAGCGTCAGCTTGTTGAACGTCGCCTTGGCTGCCGGCGGGTTGTCGCTTTCGATCTGGTTTTCGATGGCTTCGATCAGCGTCGCCTCGGTGAATGCTTCTTCGTCGTCATCGTTGACGATATCTGTCGGCTCGCTCATGGCAGGCTCCTCAAGGAAAGGCGCCAGTTTACCCGCATTCAGCGGCGTGATGCTGCTGGCGGGAAATGCCGCCGCGATCTATAAACAGGCACTGCCCACCCCACCCGGCCTGGAGGCTCTGTGATGTTCAAACTCTACGGATTCTGCGTCAGCAACTACTACAACATGGTCAAACTGGCCCTCCTGGAAAAAGGTTTGCCATTCGAAGAGGTGACCTTCGCCCCGACGCAAACCCCGGAATCACTGGCGATCAGCCCGCGTGGCAAGGTTCCGGTGCTGGGCGTCGAGGCCGGTTACATTAACGAAACCGCGATCATCCTTGAATATCTCGAACAGACCCAGGAAGGCAAGCCGCTGCTGCCGGGCGATCCGTTCGAGCGTGCACAGGTGTTGGCGATTGCCAAGGAGATCGAGTTGTATATCGAGCTGCCCGGCCGGGCCTGTTATGGCGAAGCGTTTTTCGGCGTGAGCCTGCCGGAGGCGATCAAGGAAAAGACCCGGACCGAGTTGCTGCTGGGTTTTGCAGCGCTGGGCCGCCACGGCAAATTCGCTCCGTATGTGGCGGGTGACAGCCTGAGCATTGCCGATTTGTATTTTCTTTATAGCGTGCCGCTCGCCTGTGCGGTCGGGCAAAAGCTGTTCGGAATCGATTTGCTGGCCGACATGCCGCAGGCGAAAGCGTTGCTGGAGCGGCTTGAGCAAAATCCGCATGCGCAGAAGATTGCAGCGGACAAGGATGCGGCGATGCCGGCGTTTCTGGCGATGATTGCTGCGAAGAAGTAGGGTTTGTGTCGTACCTATTCGCGAGCAGGCTCGCTCCCACAAAGGAACGCATTCCAATGTGGGAGCGAGCCTGCTCGCGAAGCTTTTAGCTTTTAGCGCTTAACGGCTGGCAATCAAGGCCTGACCGCGCACGACGGCGGCTTTGACCTGCGCCGGGGCAGTCCCACCGATGTGGTCTCGGGCATTCACCGAGCCTTCCAGGGTCAGCACGGCGAAGACGTCCTGCTCGATCTGATCACTGAACTGGCGCAGTTCTTCAAGACTCATTTCGGCCAGATCCTTGCCGCTGTCGACACCGTATTTCACGGCGTGGCCAACAATCTCGTGACAGTCACGGAACGGCAGGCCACGGCGCACCAGATAGTCCGCCAGGTCGGTCGCTGTGGAAAAACCGCGCAGGGCCGCTTCACGCATGATGGCATGTTTCGGTTTGATCGCCGGGATCATGTCGGCGAACGCACGCAGCGAATCGCGCAGGGTGTCGGCGGCATCAAACAGCGGTTCCTTGTCTTCCTGATTGTCCTTGTTGTAGGCCAGCGGCTGGCCTTTCATCAGGGTCAACAGGCCCATCAGCGCGCCGAATACACGACCGGTCTTGCCACGCACCAGCTCCGGCACGTCCGGGTTTTTCTTTTGCGGCATGATCGAGCTGCCGGTGCAGAAGCGATCCGGCAGATCGATGAACTGGAACTGCGCGCTGGTCCACAGCACCAGCTCTTCGGAGAACCGCGACAGATGCATCATCGCGATGCTCGCGGCCGAGCAGAATTCAATGGCGAAGTCGCGGTCCGAAACGTTGTCCAGCGAGTTGCCGCCGACGGCGTCGAAACCCAGCAGTTGCGCGGTGTACTCGCGGTCGATCGGATAAGTCGTGCCCGCCAGCGCAGCGCTGCCCAGCGGCATGCGGTTGGTGCGTTTGCGGCAATCGACGAGGCGCTCGTAATCGCGGCTGAGCATTTCGAACCAGGCCAGCATGTGGTGGCCAAAGGTCACCGGTTGCGCGGTCTGCAGGTGAGTAAAGCCCGGCATGATGCTCGCGGCTTCGCGCTCTGCTTGCTCCAGCAGGCCTTTTTGCAGGCGGGTGATCTCGGCCAGGATCAGGTCGATCTCGTCGCGTAGCCACAGGCGGATGTCGGTGGCGACCTGGTCGTTACGGCTGCGCCCGGTGTGCAACTTCTTGCCGGTGACGCCGATGCGGTCGGTCAGGCGTGCTTCGATGTTCATGTGCACGTCTTCAAGGTCGATGCGCCAGTCGAACTGGCCGGCCTCGATTTCGCTTTGAATGGTCTTCAGGCCATCGATGATGCTGTCGCGCTCGGCATCGGTCAGCACGCCGACCTTGGCCAGCATGGTAGCGTGGGCGATCGAGCCCATGATGTCGTGGCGATACAGGCGCTGGTCGAAAGTGACGGAGGCGGTGAAGCGGGCGACGAAGGCGTCGACGGGTTCACTGAAGCGGCCGCCCCAGGACTGATTGGTCTTGTCAGTGCTCATGAATTCGCTCGTATCGGCTTGGAGAAAAGGCGTGGAATGCAGGCGCGGATAATAACAGGGTTGCCAATCGTGTCGTTGACACAGGTCGATACGTTTTTTCCGGCCGGGGAGCGCTGGCCTGCGTTTTCTGCAAAGAATTTGCGAAAGGATATTTTTCGATTGAGCAATATCGTTCCGACGAACGTCTACAGTGGACATAAGGGTTGGTGCGAATGCGGATCATGCAAAGGTCCGGCCACCGACTGTTAAGAAGAGGGGGCGGGTGAGTTGTCCTTGAGTCAACCCCGTGAGAAACGCAGGAAACAGCGGGCTCTGAGCGGTGCGACCCGAACGCTGGCAAATATTGCTGGCCGACGTACGGCACTTTTTGGGGCTCGGGCTAGTCTTAGCGTGGATCGCGGTGACGGACGTCACTTCACCTGTCTACGCTATCCTTGTGCGAGACTCACGCAGGAATCCAGCGCAATATGAATGTCCTGATCGTTGATGACGAACCCCTGGCTCGCGAGCGCCTCAGCCGAATGGTGAGCGAACTCGAGGGTTACACAGTCCTGGAGCCCAGTGCCACGAATGGCGAGGAGGCGTTGGCGCTGATCGACAGCCACAAGCCGGATATCGTGCTGCTCGATATCCGCATGCCGGGCCTCGATGGCCTGCAAGTCGCTGCCAGACTTTGCGAACGAGAAACGCCGCCGGCCGTGGTGTTTTGCACCAGCCCCGATGAATTTGCCGTGGAAGCCCTGCAGGCCAGCGCCGTGGGCTATGTGGTGAAACCTGTGCGAACCGAACACTTGAATGACGCTCTGAAACGGGCCGATCGTCCCAATCGGACGCAGCTCTCGGCCTTGACCCGCCCCGCTGCCGAAAGTGGCAACGGTCCACGCAGCCACATCAGTGCGCGTACCCGTAAAGGCATCGAGCTGATCCCGCTGGATCAGGTGGTCTATTTCATCGCCGACCACAAATACGTGACCCTGCGCCACGAAGCCGGGGAGGTGTTGCTCGACGAACCCCTCAAAGCCCTGGAAGACGAATTCGGCGAACGCTTTGTGCGTATCCACCGCAACGCGCTGGTCGCCCGCGACCGCATCGAGCGTTTGCAGCGCACGCCGCTGGGGCATTTCCAGTTGTTCCTCAAAGGCCTCAATGGCGATGCGCTGATTGTCAGCCGTCGGCATGTGGCCGGTGTACGCAAGATGATGCAGGGGCTTTGAGCCGGTCTATACCGGGCCTTGCGAATTCCAATCGGCATGGCAGGCCAGGGAGGCCAGGCCGTTTTCTGATTCAAGTCAAAGTGGATTTGGCTGAGCTGTTATTATCCGCCGTATCTTTTCAGTACGGATTGTTCCATGTCCCCTCGCGAAATCCGCATCGCCACCCGTAAGAGTGCGCTGGCCCTCTGGCAGGCCGAATACGTAAAAGCCCGTCTTGAGGCGGCCCATCCGGGCTTGCTGGTGACGCTGGTGCCCATGGTCAGTCGCGGCGACAAGCTGCTCGACTCGCCGCTGTCGAAGATCGGCGGCAAGGGTCTGTTCGTCAAGGAACTGGAAACCGCGCTGCTGGAAAACGAAGCCGACATCGCCGTCCACTCGATGAAAGACGTGCCGATGGACTTCCCTCAGGGGCTGGGCCTGTTCTGCATCTGCGAGCGCGAAGATCCACGCGACGCGTTTGTTTCCAACACCTACGCAAGCCTTGAGGCTCTGCCCGCCGGGGCCATTGTCGGTACGTCCAGCTTGCGTCGTCAGGCGCAGTTGCTGACCCGGCGCCCGGACCTGCAGATCCGTTTCCTGCGTGGCAACGTCAACACCCGACTGGCCAAGCTTGACGCCGGCGAGTACGACGCGATCATTCTGGCGGCGGCGGGTCTTATCCGTCTCGGTTTTGAGGATCGCATCACCTCGGCGATCAGCGTTGATGACAGCCTGCCGGCCGGCGGTCAGGGCGCAGTGGGCATCGAATGCCGCAGCGCCGACAGCGAAATTCACGCCTTGCTCGCGCCTTTGCACCACGCCGACACCGCTTCGCGCGTGAACGCCGAACGTGCCCTCAACAAACATTTGAACGGTGGCTGCCAAGTGCCGATCGCCTGCTACGCCGTGCTTGAAGGCGAGCAGTTGTGGTTGCGCGGTCTGGTCGGTGAGCCGAGCGGTGGCAAGCTGCTCAGCGCCCAGGCGCGGGCGCCACGTGCTGACGCCCAAGCCCTGGGCGTGCAGGTCGCCGAAGATCTGCTCAAGCAGGGCGCCGGTGACATTCTCAAGGCAGTGTATGGCGAGGCGGGTCACGAGTGACCGGCTGGCGCCTGCTGCTGACGCGTCCTGAGCACGACTGTGTGGCGCTGGCCGAACAGTTGACCGGACACGGGATTTTCAGCAGTTGCCTGCCGCTTCTGGACATTGTCCCGCTGCCGATCTCTGACACGATTCGTCAGGCGATCGCGCGATTGCCTGCTTGCAGTGCAGTGATTGTGGTCAGCAAGCCGGCGGCGCGCATTGCGGTGGATCTGCTGAAATCCGAAGGCATCTCGTCATTGACGGTGCCTTGGTTCAGCGTCGGCGCGGCGACCGCAGAAATTCTGCGCGATCATGGCCTCGATGTAAGCTTTCCCGCAGACGGCGATGACAGCGAAGCGTTGCTGCAATTGCCGCGGCTGCGCGAGGCGGTCAGCCGGCCTGGCGCTCAGGTGTTGATTCTGCGCGGCGAGGGCGGCCGTGAACTGCTCGCCGAGCGCCTGCGCGCGCTTGGTGCTAGTGTCGAATATCTGGAGTTGTATCGTCGTGACCTGCCAGCCTACCCGCCGAACGAGTTGCCACGGCGGATCGAAGCGGAACGCTTGAACGGGCTGGTGGTCAGCAGTGGACAGGGTTTCGAGCACCTGCGGCGAATGGCTGGCGATGCCTGGCCGAGCATTGCGCAGTTGCCGTTGTTTGTTCCAAGCCCAAGAGTCGCCGAGCTGGCACGTGCCGCCGGGGCTCTAACAGTTGTGGATTGCCGCGGCGCTAGTGCCGCGGCTTTGCTGACGGCGTTACGGGAATGTCCCGTGCCGTTTTCTAATGCAAAGGATGGATACGTGAGCGAAACAGCCTTGCCAAAAGATGATGTCCAGCCTGCGCGCGATGCCCAGGTTGAAACTCCACTACCGGCCAAAGAGCCGCGCCGAGGCAATGGGCTGGCGATTGTCGCTTTGTTGCTGGGCGCTGCCGGTGTTGCTGTCGGTGGCTGGGGTGTCTGGCAGGTGCGCCACCTGCAGAGCAACACTCAGCAGCAGTCGAGTCAGGTGCAGGCGTTGAACGATCAGGCGCAGAGTCTGAAACTCAATGAGCAGCGCCTGACCGAGCGCCTCGCGCAATTGCCGGGCGCCGACGAACTTGCCGAGCGCCAGCGTCTGGTGACGCAGTTGCAAGGCGATCAGCAGCGCCTCAATCAACGACTGGAAACCGTTCTCGGCGCCAGCCGCAAGGATTGGCGCCTCGCCGAAGCCGAGCATTTGCTGCGCCTCGCCAGCCTGCGTCTGTCGGCGTTGCAGGACATCAGCAGCGCTCAGGCGCTGGTGCAGGGCGCCGACGAAATCCTGCGTGAACAGAACGATCCGGGTTCCTTTGCCGCCCGCGAACAGGTAGCGAAAACCCTCGTCGCTTTGCGCAGCACCGAACAGCCGGATCGCACTGGTTTGTTCCTGCGCCTTGGTGCACTGCGCGACCAGGTTATCGAACTCACCGAGCTGGCGCCGGAATACAAGGATCGCGGTGAGTCGCTGCCTGGCCTGACGGCCGACGGCGATGGCGCCAGTCGCTGGGCGCAATGGTGGGACAAGGTTTCGCACTACATCCGTATCGATTTCAACGCCGACAAGAACGTGAAACCTCTTCTGGCCGGACAGAGCCTGAGTCAGGTGCGCCTGGCCCTGAGCCTGGCGCTGGAACAAGCGCAATGGGCGGCGCTCAATGGTCAGGCACCGGTCTACACCCAGGCGATGGCTGAGGCGCGCGATGTGCTCAAGGGCAATTTCAACCCGGACAATCCGCAAAGCAAAGTCATGCTGGAACAGGTCGCCGAGCTCAGCAAGGAACCGGTCACCGTCAACACGCCGGATCTGACCGGCACCTTGAGTGCGGTGCAGGCGTATCTGGAGCGACGTAACGTCAATGCCGAAGAGTCGGTGAAACCGTTCGCCAAGCCTGCCGCCAACGCGGCGCAGGAGGCAATGCCATGAAACGCCTGTATGTGATCGTGTTTCTGGTCATCGCCGCGACCGCAGCGTTGGGCCTGGCGGTTGCCGAGCATTCCGGTTACGTGCTGGTGGCCTACAAAGGGTTCCGCTACGAGTCGAGCCTGTGGGCGACATTGGCGGTGATCGCGGTGTTGTGGCTGCTGTTCTGGGGCATCAAAGTGTTGATCGAGCTGGTGATGGCCTCTACGGGTGTGGTCAATCCCTGGTCACGACGCAATCGCAGCCGCCGCGTGCAAGTGGCCATCGAACACGGTCAACTGGATCTGGCGGAAGGGCGCTGGGCCAGCGCGCAGCGTCATTTGACTCGCGCAGCCGAAGCCGAGCGCCAGCCGCTGCTGTACTACCTGGGCGCTGCCCGCGCGGCGAACGAGCAAGGTCACTACGAAGAGTCCGATCGGTTGCTCGAGCGGGCACTGGAGCGTCAGCCGCAAGCCGAGTTGGCGATTGCCTTGAGTCACGCCCAACTGCAGACCGATCGCGGCGACACCGATGGTGCGCTGGTGACGTTGCAGGCCATGCACGAGCGGCATCCACGCAGCGCGCAGACGTTGCGTCAATTGCAGCGTTTGTACCAGCAGCGTGGGGAGTGGTCAGCGGTGATTCGTCTGCTGCCGGAGTTGCGCAAGGACAAGGTTTTGCCGCCGGCGGAACTTGCTGAGCTGGAGCGCCGTGCCTGGGGTGAAAATCTGTCTCTGGCAGCGCATCGCGAAGAGGACGGCACCGTGGGGCTGCAATCGCTCAAGCGTGCGTGGGAGCAGCTTACTTCGGCACAGCGTCAGGAGTCGCCGCTGGTGCTGGCTTACGCAGAGCAGTTGCGTCAACTGGGGGCTCAGGTCGAGGCGGAAGAGGTTCTGCGCACGGCGCTCAAGCGTAAATACGATAGCCATCTGGCGCGTCTTTATGGATTGGTTCGCGGCACTGATCCAGCGCGACAATTGCAGACCGCTGAAGGCTGGCTCAAGGAGCACCCGGCCGATCCGAGCCTGCTGCTGACCCTGGGTCGTCTTTGCCTGCAAATCAGCCTGTGGGGCAAGGCGCGGGATTACCTGGAAAGCAGTCTGCGGGTGCAGCGCAACCCGGAGGCCTGCGCGGAGTTGGCCCGTTTGCTTGCACAGCTCGGCGATACCGAGCGCAGCAATCAGTTGTTCCAGGAAGGCCTTGGACTGCTGGACGAGCGCCTGCTAGCCGCGCCCCTGCCGGTTCCGGCGCGAGTTTGAAGCCACGAGGGAGCTTGCTCCCTCGTCTCCCTCGTCTGCCTGGGTCACCGGAATTCAGCCTCATTGAAGTGCTCAAGGAAGAGTCCTACACAAGCGTTCCAATATTCCTCTCGAACCTGTCGGGTTTTCCTCACAAATCTGGTGAACTGTCGGCAGGGCATCGCCTTGAAAGGCTGACACGCTTTCCTCTACCGTAACCTTCTGTCTCTACTGTTACGGAAAAGCCATGTCGTTGGCCTGCTCACGCTCCTTGTTCTTCATCGCTTTCATTGCGGGGGCCTTTGCTCTGGGAGCTTCCTATTATCTTGAATACGCCGTCGGCCTGACGCCGTGCAGTTTGTGCCTGGTGCAGCGGCTGTTCCTCACGCTGTTGTGCGCATGCTGTGGAGCGGCGGCGGTGCACGGGCCTGATCGCGCAAGCCTGTGGCTTTACTGGATGGTCGCGCTGGGGGCGAGCCTGGGTGGCACTACCGCGGCCTGGCGGCAGGTATTGATTCAAAGTGATCCAGTGTTGCAACTGGTCCACTGCTCGCCGGTTACAGAGCCGCTGCCAGATGGTTTTCAATGGGTTTGCGCATTGCGGAAAATGTTTAAAGGCGGTGCCGATTGCGCAGAAATCTCCTGGACACTGTTTGACCTGAGTATCCCGGAGTGGAGCCTGTTGCTCTTTGTCGCGGTGTCGATTCTTGCCGTGTACCAGTTGTTGCGACTGGTCTGCAATGCTCTGCAACGGCCATTGAGCGGCGAAGCGTCGCACCGGCAGCCGTTGCAGGATTAAACACTTGTATGAACTTTATCGCCTGCGTACCTTGAAGCCATAAGCGCGCGGGCATAATCTGGCCCGCACGTGTCATTTGGATTTATGTTGCTCGATGACGCTCTGCCCGACGTCCCTTTAGCAAAAACCAGAAACAGGGCGCGGGTGTAGAGCAGCATGACCCACAAGGGAAGAGAGACCGCCATGCTCGAAAGTTGTCAGAATGCTCAGGAACGCTGGGGTGGAGTTCATCTGCTGATCGACCGCTGGTTGCAGGAGCGCAAAGATCTGATCGATTCCTACGACAAGCTCGGTGACAGGCCTGAAGCGCTGTCGGAAAGCCGCAAGCCTTTGCAGGAGTTCTGCGGCGTGCTGGTCGATTACGTATCGGCCGGACACTTCGAAATCTACGAACAGCTGACGGGCGAAGCCAAGGCGTTCAATGACAAACGCGGTCTGGAACTCGCCGATACGATCTACCCGCGCATTGACGTCATCACCGAGAAGCTTCTCGCCTTCAACGATCTTTGCGATGAAGGCAAATGCGTCGCGGAGAAATTCAAAGAACTCGGCGGTCTGCTGCACGAGCGCTTCGAGCTCGAAGACTGCCTGATTGAAGTGCTGCACACGGCACACAAGGTAGAAGATCCGGTTCAAGCCTGATCTCATACTCTGAGCAAAAAAAACGGTGCGCCCGAAAGCGCACCGTTTTTTTATGCCCGATCAACTCGTCGCGCCACGCAATTCAACTTCGAACACCAACGGTGTGAACGGCGCAATCAGGTCGCCGGCACCGTCGGCGCCGTAAGCCTGATCAGAGGGGATCACCAGTCGCCATTTCGCGCCCACCGGCATGTTCTGCAGTGCCGTGCGCCAACCGGCGATCACACTGTCGAGGTTGAACCATTGCGGCTGGTTGTTCCGATCGAACACCGTGCCGTCCGGCAGCCTGCCGACATACAGCACCTGCACCTTTCCATCGGGGCCGGCCTTGGCGCCAGAGCCAGGCGTCAGTTCGGTCAGCAGGATGCCGTCGGCCAATTCTTTCACACCCGGTTTGGCTTTTTCTGCGTTGAGAAAACGCTGCTCGTTTTCCATCGCTGCTTCGCTGGACTGGCGCGATGCCTGCTCGGCATTCCGTGATTCGTGGTCAGCGAGAATCTGTTCGATGCGCGCCTCACTGAGTGCCAGCGGCTTGCCTTGATAAGCCTGTTGCAGGCCTTCGATCAACGCCTGGATCTGCAATTGCGGCACTTCCTGGCGCAGCCGCTCGCCCAGGCTTGCACCGAGGCTGTACGCCAGGTCATGAGCTTCGTTCGCCGTGGTTTTTTCATCGGCGTGGGCAGCCGAAAAAACCAGGCAGAGGGATAAAAAAAGGTAGCGCGACATGGGCACTCTCCGACCTGAGATGCGGTGGATTATGCCAGCGCGAACGTCCGCAACGGTGAACTGCTTTTGCATGAATGCAGAACATTTTGGCTTCGGTGCAACGCAACGGTTGCGATACTGTCAACATGCCCTAGCGGCGGTATCAGCAGAGGTCTAGTATGAGCCGCACTCACGTCAGCCAGGAGGTAAACCATGTCGGCCACCAAGAAGCCTGTAAATACTCCGTTGCACTTACTCCAACAACTGTCGGGCAGCCTGCTCGAGCATTTGGAAAACGCTTGCTCGCAAGCCTTGGCTGATGCTGAAAAACTGCTCGCCAAACTGGAAAAGCAGCGTGGCAAGGCGCAAGAAAAACTGCACAAATCCCGCACCAAACTGCAGGACGCTGCCACCGCCGGTAAAGCCAAGGCGCAGAACAAAGCCAAGGCTTCGGTGAAAGAACTTGAAGACCTGCTCGACGCGCTGAAAGATCGTCAGTCCGATACGCGCGGCTACATTCTGCAACTCAAGCGCGATGCTCAGGAAAGTCTGAAACTGGCCCAGGGTATTGGCCGTGTTCAAGAGGCCGTGGGCAAAGCGTTGTCGTCGCGCTCGGCCAAACCTGCAGCGACACCGGCGAAGAAAATTGCCGCCAAACCAGCCGCAGGCAAAGCGCCGGCGAAGATCGCCGCTGCCAAACCCGCTACAGCCAAAACCGCGCCCAAGCCAGCAGCGAAGGCGGCTGTGAAAGCGACTGCCAAACCAGCAGCGAAGAAACCGGCTGCAGCCAGCGCTGCGAAACCGGCGGCCAAGACCACGGCAGCGAAACCTGCCGCAGCCAAGCCCGCGACGAAAGCCGCCACTGCCAAACCTGCCGCAAAAGCAACCAAGGCCGCACCCTCCAAGCCCGCTGCCAAGTCGGCGGCAAAACCGGCAGTCAAACCAACTGCCAAAACCGCCGCTGCGAAACCCGCTGCCAAGACTGCCGCGAAACCGGTAGCTGCCAAACCTGCTGCTAAAGCTGCCGCAAAACCTGTGGCAAAAACCGCTTCAAAACCAGCCGCAAAAGTCGCCGCCAAACCGGCAGCCAAGCCAGCTGCGAAACCCGCTGCCGCCAAGCCCGCAACGGCCGCCGCCAAGCCTGCCGCCGCCAAGCCAGCGCCCAAGCCAGCTGCAAAGCCAGCCGTGAAAAAAACCACAGCCGCCAAACCGGCTACCGCCCCGGCGGCGAAGCCTGCCGCACCGGCGACACCGGCTGCGCCCGCAGTCGCTGCCACTACCTCGACGTCTTCGACTGCGCCAACGCCAGCTGCAACGCCGAGTATCAGCAGCTCGCCCACCAGCGCTTCCTAAACGCTGGTTGCCGCGACGCGCAGCACTTGCAGCGCGTCGCGGTTCAGGCTGGCCGCGCTGCCGGCCAACCCCTCAAGCCAGGTCGCCGAGCCTGCATCGTTTCGCGTCCACTCCTGCGCAACGCCTTCGAGCCGTGACAGCAATGTTCGCTCAGCTTCAAGCTCGAGTGATTTGATCTGTTCGCGCATGCCTTTCACAACCGCATCATCCATGGCTCGCGCTTTCCATTGCATGCGCAAGGTTCGCAGCGGCTGGACCACTTCGATATCCCAGGGATCGGTCAACGCCTTTAGCAGGCGCACGCGCTGTTCATCGCAGGTCACTGCGCGCTGCTCCAGCCACAAACCACACAGCAACAGGCAGACATTGGCGCCCGCCGTTTGCAGTTGCAGGCAGGCATCTTCCACGCCCGGCCGGGCGTAGACGTTAAGGGCAAAGCTCCACAGGTCAGAGGACATCGTGCTACTCGCGCCAGTTGTGAGCGAAGCTGGTAGACTCCGCCGCCATTATGATCCGACTTCAGAACCTGACTTTACAGCGTGGCCCGCAACGTCTGCTAGAAGACGCCGAGCTGACCCTGCACGCCGGCCACAAAGCTGGCCTCATCGGCGCCAATGGCGCCGGCAAATCCAGCCTGTTTGCCTTGCTGCGAGGCGAATTGCACCCGGATTCGGGCGATTGCCTGTTGCCCGCTGACTGGCGGATCGCGCACATGCGCCAGGAGGTCGACACGCTCGAACGCCTGGCGGTCGATTATGTGCTCGATGGCGACCTGCGTCTGCGCGAGGTGCAACGTGACCTCGCTGTTGCCGAGGAGGCTCACGATGGCACCGCTCTGGCCCGTCTGCATGCCGAGCTCGACAGTGCCGACGGCTACACCGCCGATGCGCGGGCGCGCAAATTGCTCGCCGGTCTGGGGTTCACCAATGAGCAGATGGACCGTCAGGTCGGTGATTTCTCCGGCGGCTGGCGGATGCGTCTGAACCTGGCGCAGGCCTTGATGTGCCCATCGGACTTGCTGCTACTCGACGAACCGACCAACCACCTGGACCTGGATGCAATCATCTGGCTCGAGGAATGGTTGAAGAACTATCCGGGCACCTTGCTGCTGATTTCCCACGACCGCGATTTCCTCGACGAAGTTGTCGACCACGTGGCGCATGTCGATCAGCGCAAGATCACCCTTTACCGGGGTGGCTACACGGCGTTCGAACGCGCCCGTGCCGAGCGTCTGGCTCAGCAGCAACAGGCTTACGAGAAGCAGCAGGCGCAACGTGCGCACATGGAAAGCTACATCGCCCGCTTCAAGGCGCAGGCCACCAAGGCTCGCCAGGCGCAGAGCCGGATCAAGGCGCTGGAGCGCATGGAAGAGCTGTCGGCCGCTCACGTCGATTCGCCATTCGATTTCGTTTTTCGCGAGTCGACGAAAATCTCCAGCCCGTTGATCGACCTGTCCGATGCGCGGCTGGGCTACGGCGACAAAACCATCCTGGAGAAGGTCAAGCTGCAACTGACCCCGGGCGCACGTATCGGTCTGCTCGGGCCAAACGGTGCGGGTAAATCGACCCTGATCAAGAACCTCGCCGGCGAGCTTGAACCGTTGGCCGGGCGTCTGACCCGTGGCGAAAACACGGTGGTCGGTTACTTCGCTCAGCATCAGCTCGACTCGCTGGACTCCAAGGCCAGCCCGTTGCTGCACTTGCAGCGGCTGGCGCCGAACGAGCGCGAGCAGACTTTGCGCGACTTCCTCGGCGGCTTCGACTTCCGCGGCGCGCGCATCGATGAGCCAGTGCTCAATTTCTCTGGTGGCGAAAAGGCCCGTCTGGCCCTGGCGCTGATCGCCTGGGAACGGCCGAACCTGTTGCTGCTCGACGAACCGACCAACCACCTCGACCTGGAAATGCGCCTGGCGCTGACCATGGCGTTGCAGGAGTTCAGCGGCGCGGTATTGGTGGTCTCTCACGATCGGCATTTGCTCAAGAGCACCACCGATAACTTCTATCTGGTCGCCGATGGCAAGGTCGAAGAGTTCGACGGCGATCTGGAAGACTACGCACGCTGGCTGGTGGAATACCGTCAACGCAATGCGCCGGTGAACAACACGCCGGTCAACCCGGACAAGACCGACAAGAAGGCTCAGCGCCAGGCGGCCGCAGCGTTGCGTCAGCAACTGGCGCCGCACAAGCGCGAGGCCGACAAGCTCGAAGCCGAGTTGGGCAAGCTCCACGAGAAGCTGGCCAAGGTCGATGCCAGTCTGGGTGACAGCGATATCTACGAGCCGGCGCGCAAGAATGAATTGCGCGATCTGCTGGCCGAGCAGGCCAAATTGAAGGTTCGTGAAGCTGAGCTTGAAGAGGCGTGGATGGAAGCTCTGGAAACGCTGGAAAGCATGCAGGCGGAGCTGGAGGCATTGTCCTGATGGAAGCCTTCAAGCTGCCCTTCTCGGCTGTGTGGGTCGAGCCGATCTGGTTCACCGCACAGATTCTGCTGATTCTGCTGGCCGGTTACCTGACGCAGCGTTTCGTCGCCAAAGGCCTCACGCGTTTGGGCGAGCGCTATCCGTTCCCGCCGCAGTTGCTGATGCCGCTGCGCGGCGTATTGCGTTGGCTGATCATGGGCAGTGCGCTGCTTTTTGTACTTGAGCGCCTGGGTGTTTCCGCCACGGTGTTGTGGACGGCACTCTCCGGGTTTGTCGCCGTGGCGGCGGTGGCGTTCTTCGCCATGTGGAGCGTGCTGTCGAACCTGCTTTGCGCGATTCTGATCTTCACCGTCGGGCCGTTCCGTCTGGGTGATGTGGTCGAACTGGTGGACACCACCGACAAGCCCGGCGTCAAAGGCCGGGTGATCGCGATCAATCTGCTCTACACAACGCTGGTCGAGGCTGAAGAACTGGGCACCGGCAGCGCCATGGTGCAAGTGCCGAACAGCCTGTTCTTCCAGCGTTCGGTGCGACGTTGGCGCGGGACGGATGTGTTGCCTTCCAGCGGGTTCGAGAAGTAGATTTTCAAGGACGATCTTTTGCTTTTAGCCCTGAAGCACATTAGCTTTGACGTCTTGTCACAAGCATCAGTCGAGGTGTGCGATGGAGCTTCAAACATGGCTGGCATTTTTTGCCGCCTGCTGGGTGATCAGCCTGTCCCCGGGCGCCGGCGCCATCGCGTCGATGTCCAGCGGTCTGCAATATGGTTTCTGGCGCGGCTACTGGAATGCGCTCGGCCTGCAAATCGGCCTCGCGGTGCAGATCGCGATTGTCGGTGCTGGCGTTGGCGCCGTGCTGACGGCGTCGGCCACCGCGTTCCATGCAATCAAATGGTTCGGCGTTGCTTATCTGGTGTATCTGGCGATCAAGCAATGGCGCGCGCTACCGATGGACATGAGCGACGACGCGGCGGTAAGGCCGATTGGCAAGCCGCTGGCGCTGATGTTTCGCGGGTTTCTGGTAAACATCAGCAACCCCAAGGCGCTGGTGTTCATGCTCGCGGTGTTGCCTCAGTTCATCAATCCTCACGCACCGCTCCTGATTCAGTACGTGGTGATTGGCGTGACCATGGTGTTCGTCGATCTGATTGTCATGGCCGGCTACACCGGGCTGGCGTCGAAGGTGCTGCGTCTGCTGCGCACGCCCAAGCAGCAGAAACGTCTGAATCGAACATTTGCCGGGCTGTTTATCGGCGCGGCGGCATTTATGGCGACGTTGCGTAAAGCGGCTGTGTAAACCGCTCAGGCACAAAAAAGGCGACCTCGCGAGGTCGCCTTTTTTATTGCCCTGCCTGGCGCTCAACTGTGGCGAGGGAGCTTAGCTCGCGCTTGAGTGCGCAGCGCTCACAAGCTCTTGGGTCTGCTTCGCAGCCCAGCGGGAGCAAGCTCCCTCGCCACAGGAAAGACTCAGCGCAAAATCACCGGTGCGGTATCACGCGGCAGGTTGTTGCGCTGCGGTGCTTCACGTGGCTGCTCGTAACCGCCGCCGCCAAGCTGCATGCTCAGTTGCCCGGCCACGTCCTCACCCAGCGCTTTCGACACTTCACGCACCACCCGAGGACGGTTCAGCGAGATCTTGATGTCGCGATGGTTCACCAGTTTGGTGTCCTGCGCTTCGCCCATCGCCGTGAAGGCCGAAGTAATCTCGTAGGTCTTGGTGTTAATCAGACTGAAGTCCGCCACCAGCGTCAGACCCAGCACTGCCGAATAGCTGTCGGTGTGCGCCAGCTCGTTGATGTCCTGGGTGAAGTCGATGTCGGACACAGTGCCGAACAGCACGTAGTCGGCCCCTTTGAAGTTGCCGGCCTTGATGCGCTTGATCACGTCATACACATCGCCTTTGGACGAGGCGGTGTAAGGCGTGCCCTGCACCAGCTGGAACATCCCGGTACGGAGGATTTCACCTTTGATGTCGCCGGTGAATTTGCGCAACTCGCCCTGTTCGATGTAGCTAGTGGTTGCTTCGATTTCGTTGTAGCTCGAAGAACCGCTGGCGCTGTAATAACTTTCGCGGTGATTGCTCTGCGCCGAAACGATGTGGATGTATTGCTCCACGCGCTCCTGATACGCAAGGTCCGTCACCGCAACTTTAGGGGCCGCCTGCACGCTGAGCGCGCAAGCCAGGGCCATCATGCCAATCCATGTGCGCATCGATTAACGCTCCGTGGTTTTGCGGATCTCTTTTTCATCCATCCACTCGGCCAGTCCGCTTTCGACATCGATCAATTGCAGGCTGAACTTGTAGAAGACGTCCTTGTAGTCGCTGCTGCGCTTGACGATCGAGCTGATCGAGCCTTCGATGCGGTACTTGGCGGCAACCATGTTGCCGGTCTTGGCCACGGTGCTTTTCTTGTAGAGACCGCTCTGGTTTTGCAGCTTGAGCTGGTCAACCTGGCTCTGCATCGCATTGTTGTCGCTGGCGAAACGCGCAACGCCGGTCTTCATCAGTTGGGTCTTGATGCTGGTGGTGATTTCGCGGGTGTCGATGTACTCGCTGGTCTTGTTCTTCACATCGTAGACCTGAACCACCGGACGGCCCTGCAGAATGCCGGACTGGGCCAGCGAGCGGGTCATCGACTCGGCGATCATTTGCAGGTCGGTCGAACCGAATTCATTGGTCACGGTTTCAACCGCTTTGGTGTCACCGTAGCTGATGTTCTTGCTGCCCAGAGTCGGCGAAGTGTTGGCGCAACCAGTGGCGAGCAGGGCGATAACGGCGATGCAGGAAAAGCGTGCAAACATGAGAAGTCTCTCTGAATCAGAAATAGGGTGGCGGGATTAAGGCGTCTTGATTTCCAGACGGAAGTCCACGGCTTTCGGCGTTGGGGCGATGCCCTGAATGAAGCTGGTCTGGGCGCCGTACATCATCTGGCTTTTCCAGACTTCTTCTTCGGCAACCGGAAAACCTTCCGCACCAAGCCAGGCGAAACGGTAGTAGAAGATCTTGTTGCTGTTGAGGGTGTTGCTCAACTGCACGTTGACCGTCATGAAGCCGTTTTCACGGGCTACGCGCATGGCACCGACGACGATGTGTTTCTGCGGGCCCATGGCCACGACTTTGCTCGCGGCGCTGCCCGGCTCAGGTGGTGGCGGGGTGGCACAGCCTGCCAGCAAGGCGAGGGCGGCGACGGCGATGATCTTGAAGCGCATGCAAAGACTCCGTTCTTAAGGTTGTTTGAGGCTGGCGACGTTGGTCGCGCCAGCGCTCGGCATTACGTGAGCGGCGATACCGCCGGCAAACACCTGGTTGCCCACGGCGCGCAGGCTGACCACTTGATAACGCTGATCGACGGTAACCTTGACCACCGAGCCGCCGACAGCGCTCGGCAGGGTAACCTGATGCTCACCCTTTTTCAGGCGCAGACGCACCACTTGGGTGTTATCCGGCAGGGTGCGCCATGTACGGGTATCGGCACCTTCGAGCACCGCTGAAGAAATGCCCACGGCAAGACCGGCCAGCGGGTTGGTTTCGTTGATCTGCTTTTGCGCCACGCCTTTGGTGATCGCGCGCACGGTGGTTCGTACGATGATCCCCGGCATGTCATCACGCAGGGCGCGACGGGACATTGCAGTGGTGCTGTTGAGGGCGGTCAGGTCGACTTGTTTGCCATCGACACCGATCTGCGCAAACGGCGCGGTGGAGGTGTCCGGCTTGATGATCGGGAACGACAGCGGGGTGATCACCACGTTATTGGAAATCGGCAGCGGCAGCGGTACGCGAATCGAGTCGCGGGCCGGCGCCAGACCGCTCTGCACCACGATCAGAATGTCACTGTCGTCAGACTTCGAAGGCTTGTCGAGGTTGACCAGGGCCTGTTCGAGCAGCGGCGTATTCGGGCGCAGTTCCGCGGCTTTGCGATAGCCCGGCGCCGCCAGATCTTTCTCGCCGAGGGCTTCGTAGACGAAACCGGCCAGGTAATGGCTGAACGCACTCTGGTAGCTGTTTTTCAGGCCGACCACTTCCGGCGCGTCGAGGCTGGCGACCGGATAACCCTGCAAATCCTTGTACTGCGTCTTGATGCCTTCTTTCTCGGCCTCTTGCTCGCTCTTGAGGTATTCCTTGTCGCGCAGGTCGGCGATCACCGCTTCACGTTCGTGAGTTTTCTTGATTGCGGTGCGAGCACCATCGAAATCGTTGACCGCCAGCAGGTTCAGCGCCATCTGCGTGGTCAGCATGACTTTTTCATAGTCATAGCCTTCATAACGACGAACCTTGTCATTGACGATGAAGCTGCCGAATTGCGCAAGGTATTTGGCCGAGTCGAGCTTGACCGCGTCTTCCCACCGACCGACCACCTGATCGGCGCTGCCCCAGGCGTTCTGGCTGCCCGAGAGGTCGCCCTTGGCGCGCAGCAGTTCACCTTTCTCGAAGTAATAAAGCAGGTCTTTGTCGGTGCCGGTGTTGTTCTTTTCAAGCAAAGTCAGAGCAGCGTCGACATTGCCGGAGGCCAGTTGCTGGTTGGTCTGGGCCAGTTCGGAATCGTAATTGCGAAACGCCGCACAGCCTGACAGCAGAGTGACGGCGCTGAGCGCAAGCAAAACAGGAGCGCGGAATGCCATGGGTACTTCTTCCCTGAGTAACGATAACTTGCAGCCGCGGGTGCTGGTCGGGCTGGTGGGGACCTATCGACGGTGGCGTTGGCCTCCTGCCAATTCCTCATGTGTGAGGAGCTTTGATGCCGGCTCGCTGGGCGAGGGCGCGGCATTATAAGCGCGGGGTGATGGCTATGTAATATCTTTTTAATGGCCTAACGAACGGTCGCGCCATCATCTGGTCAAGTTGTTCACGACGCGTTCGGCCACTGTTTTGCCGGGCCCGAACGCGCTGCCATTGGCGAAAACCCGATCGCCGAGGGCGCGCAGGGTGATGACCTGGCGGTTCTGATCAATCCGGATCTTCAGCGGCGCGGCGCTGTTGAGGTGGGGCAGGGTGAGCGTGTGTTCACCTTTCTTCAGGCGCAGGCGCAGCACCTGAGTCAGGTTGGGCAGTGTGCGCCAGGTACGCGTATCGGCCTGTTCGAAACCATCCCAATGGGTCACGTACGATGCTTTGCTCGGGTCGCGTCGGTTGTCGGTGGCTTGCACATCGGCTGCCAGAAAGGCTCTGTAGGTGGTGCGCTGGATGATGCCGGGCATGTCATCGCGCAGCGTCCGCAAGGACATGTCGGTGATACTGTTGACCGGGATCAGTTTCTTCTGGCGTCCATCGATGCCGATCTGACTGAACGACCGCGTCGAAGTGTCGGGCACCATCACCGGGAACGAGATGTTGGCGACAATGACCTGACCGTCTGCCAGCTTCACCGGGTACGGCACACGCAGCGAACTGCGTGCGGGAGCGAGGCCGCTTTGCACGATAATCAGCACGTCGCTTTCGTCACCCTTGAGGCCGGGACTGTCGAGGTCGCGCAATGCCTGCTGGAAGAACGGCAGGTCCGGGCGTAATTCGATGGCGTGGCGATAGCCGGGCGCGGCGAGATTCTTTTCCCCGAGCGCTTCATAGGTAAAGCCTGCGAGGTAGTGACTGAACGCGCTTTGGTAACCGTTCTTCAAGGCGATCACCGCCGGCGCGTCCAGCATGACTACCGGATAGCCCTGCAGATCCTTGTAGTGCACGCGCACGCCTTGCTGTTTCGCTACCTCTTCGACGCGCTCATATTCGAGCTCGCGCTGCCGGGCGATCAGCGCTTCGCGCTCATGGGTTTTCTTGATGTCGGCGCGGGCACCGTCGAAATCATTCACGGCCAGCTGGTTGAGGGCCATCTGCGTGGTCAGCATGACTTTTTCATAGTCATAGCCATCGTAGCGCCGCAGCTTGTCATTGATGATGCTGCCCCAGTGATTACCCATGGCGGTCAAGAGCTTGTCCCCCGTGGTTTCAATGGTGTCCTGGCGTTCGACCACCATTTGCTCGGCACTGCGCCATGCCGCCTGACTCTGCGGCAGTTCGCCGCCCGCACTCAATACCGCGCCTTTCTCGAAGTAATAGAGCAGATCCTTTTGCTCGTCCGGGTTATGCGCTTCGATCAAAGCCAGTGAGCCGGCGACATTGCCTTGCTTCAATTGCTCGGTGGTCTGTTCCAGCTCCAGATCGTAATTGCGATAAGCCGCGCAACCCGCCAGTTGTGTAATGGCGGTCAGCAGCAGGGTAAGCAGAAGGCAAGGGCGCATTGAAGGGGTCTTCCTTGAACAAAGCGGGAGCATTACGTTATTGGAGCCGATGGTGGCACATCGCTTCAGCGATATGAATCATTCGCTGTCAACACCGACAAAGCTTGAGGGAAACGTCTGCGAAGTGAACAATATGTAACTTCGCATTTCCATTTGAGATTCGTTCATGACTGCCTCGTCCCGATTGCTGGGCTGGCTGCTGCTCCCGTTATTGTCCCTGAGCAGCCTGCCGCTGCTGGCCGATACCGTGGAAGGCGCGCCGCAAGCGTTGCACCTGCTCGATTACATCAGTGCCGATTACCCGCCGACGGTCGCGGAGGGAAAAGTCATCGACGACGGCGAATACCGCGAACAGCTGGAATTCACTCAGGTTCTGCAAGGACTGGTCGCCGCTTTGCCGGCCAGGCCGGAAAAAGCCGCGCTGGAACAGGGCGTCAAGTCTTTGCATGCCGCCATCAGTGCGAAGCAGGAGGGCGCCGATGTCGCCCGTCAGGCACGCCAGTTGGGCGCGAAACTTGCCGTGGCCTATGAAGTCACCCAGGCACCGATCATCACCCCGGATCCCGCGCGTGGTGCGCCGTTATACGCGCAGAACTGCTCGGTATGCCACGGTGACACGGGTGCTGGTGACGGCCCAGCAGGCGTTGGTCTGACACCCGCCCCAGCCAACCTGCGCGACGCGACGCGGATGGATCACCTGAGCTTGTACGCGATTTACAGCACCCTCGGCCAAGGCGTCGAGGGCACCGACATGCCGGCGTTTGCCGATCAGCTCGATGATCGCCAGCGCTGGGACCTGGCCACTTACATCGCCGGGTTCAGTGCGGATGCGGCAGCGGCCAAGGCCGACAAGGTCTACAACATCGCCGATCTGGCCCGACAAACCCCGGCCGAAGTGCAGGCTGCCGAAGGGGCGCAGGTTGCGGCGACGTTCCGGGCTCAACGCGCGCAGCCGCCGCAGGTCAAGCGCGGCCCGGCGCAGTTGCTCGATTACACCGCCGCCACGCTGGACAAGAGCCGCGCGGCGTACCGGGCGGGTGAACACGATCAGGCTTACGATCTTTCTGTGGCGGCGTACCTGGAAGGCTTTGAACTGGTCGAAAGCTCGCTGGATAACGTCGACGCCAACGTGCGCAAGGACACCGAAAAATCGCTGATGGCGTACAGGCAGTCGCTGCAGGATGGTCTCCCGGTCGAACAGGCCGAGCAGCGTCTGGAAGCGGCGAAGGCCAAACTCAAGGAATCGGCCAGCCTGCTTGGCAGCGATGGCCTGAGTGTGTCGCTGAGCTACATCTCCGGTCTGCTGATTCTGCTCCGCGAAGGCCTGGAAGCGATTCTGGTGCTGGCGGCGATTCTTGCTTTCCTGCGCAATACCGGCCAGCAGTCGGCAGTGCGAAGCGTCAATGTCGGCTGGGGCCTGGCGTTGCTGGCGGGCTTGGGCACCTGGGCGTTGGCGGCGTATGTGATCGATGTCAGCGGTTCGCAGCGTGAGCTCCTGGAGGGCGCCACTGCGCTGTTTGCCAGCGTCATGGTGCTGTGGCTCGGCGTGTGGATGCACGACCGCCGCCATGCCGCCGCCTGGCAGGATTACATCAAGAGCAGCCTGGTGGGCGGCGGTGGCCGTTTCGGCTTTGCGATCCTCGCGTTTTTCTCGGTGTATCGCGAACTGTTCGAGGTGATCCTGTTCTACGAAACCCTGTGGCTGCAGGCCGGGCCCGCCGGACACAACGCCGTGCTCGCCGGCGGTGCGACGGCACTGGTGCTGCTGGTCGGTCTCGCCTGGGTGATTCTGCGCGGTTCGGCGAAACTGCCGCTGACGCTGTTCTTCAGCATCAACGCCGCGCTGCTGTGCGCGCTGTCGGTGGTGTTCGCCGGGCACGGCGTGAAGGCGTTGCAGGAAGCCGGAATCTTCGGTACGCGGCCGGTGGCGTTCTTCGAGTTTGATTGGCTTGGCATACATGCCGACGCCTATTCGCTGATCGCGCAAGCGGTGGCGATTCTGGCGATTGTCGTGTTGTATGGGCGTAGTTGGGTGGCTGAGAAGCGTCGGGTTTCAGCTGCTTAAGGCATTCGCTGCGCTCACATTCGCGAGCAGGCTCGCTCCTACAGGGAGGGTATGTACTCTGTGGGAGCGAGCCTGCTCGCGAACTTTTTGGAGGTAAGAAATATGCGTGTATGGATCGATGCCGATGCCTGCCCGCGGGCCGCGAAGGACCTGGTGGTGAAGTTCGCGCTCAAGCGTCAGTTCGAAGTGGTGCTGGTGGCCGGGCAGCCGCAGACCAAGCCAGGGTTGGCCATCGTCAAGTTGATCGTGGTGCCGAGCGGGCCGGATGCGGCGGATGATTATCTGGTCGAGCGCGCGGTGCCGGGCGAGCTGGTGATTTGCAGTGATATTCCGCTGGCCGATCGCTTGGTCAAGAAGGGTGTTGCAGCGCTGGATCCGCGCGGCAAGGAATTCGATGCACAGAACATGGGCGAGCGATTGGCGGTGCGTAATCTGTTTACCGACTTAAGGGAGCAGGGCCAGGTGAGCGGCGGGCCGGCACCGTTTGGTGAGCGGGAGAAACAGGCGTTTGCCAATGCGCTGGACCGGATCCTGACCCGGCTCACCCGCAAACCTTGAGGCTTGCACAAATCGCTGTGGGAGCGAGCCTGCTCGCGAAGGCGTCGTATCAGACAGAATTAATTGAATGACACTCCGCTGTCGCGAGCAGGCCCGCTCCCACAGTTGGGTTTGCGTGCAGTCAGGGATCAGGTGTCGTTTTCGTGGGTCAGTTCGAGCACGCGGTCGACCAGTTTGTTTATCCCCGAAGCCGCTTCACTGATGGTCTGCGCCAGCATGTACGCCGGGGTAGTGACCAGCTTGCGCGCCTTGTCTTCGACGATTTCCGTCACGGCGCATTCTTCGTGGGTGGCGCCCATTTTGTTCATCGCCGCAGCGGTGTCGGCATCGTTGCCGATGGTGCAGGTCACGCCGGGGCCATAGATTTTTGCCGCCAGCGCCGGTGAGATGCAGATCAGCCCGACCGGTTTGCCGGCTTCGGCAAACGCCTCGGCCAGGGCCAGAACTTCGGGCTGCACGGTGCAGCCTGCGCCTTCGATGGCGAAGTTCGACAGGTTCTTCGCTGCCCCGAAACCTCCGGGCACGATCAGCGCATCGAAGTCTTCGACATCGGCGTCGCGGATGTCCTTGACGTTGCCGCGAGCAATCCGCGCCGATTCCACGAGCACGTTGCGCGATTCCGGCATTTCTTCACCGGTCAGGTGATTGATCACATGCAACTGCGCGATGTTCGGTGCGAAACACTGCACGTGCGCGCCGCGTTGGTCGAGGCGCAGCAGGGTGATGACGCTTTCCTGGATTTCGGCGCCGTCGTACACGCCACTGCCGGACAGGATCACTGCAACTTTTTTGCTCATGGGCTTCTCTCCAGATTCATGGCGCTCAATGTCCCTCAAATCGTCGCGCGTTGCCATAGGCTCATGACGACGACACGCAGGGGGGCAGAGCGCTCTCTCAATGGATCGCAACGGCGGCGGGGTGTTCATTATTTGGCGTGGTTGCGTATGGCAACCGCCAGCGAAATGCTTATTCGGCTGGCGTTTTCGGCCCGGCAGGCTGTGTCGATTCGGCTTGGCGCAGCTGTTCAGCCTCGGCGGCCTTGGCAATCTGCTCGTCCTGATGCACCTGTTTTGCCAATCGCGCATTCTTGAACCGACGGCGCAGCCACAAGCCCAGCCCGAGCAGCAGCAAGGCGCCAAGCACCCACAGCTCATACTTCTTGATGCTGCCGAGCATGCCTTCCAGCACTGCGCCGAAATGATAGGCTGCAGCGGCCAGCGCGGTGGCCCAGATCGCGGCGCCGATGCCGTTGAGCACCAGATAGCGTCCCGGCGGATAGCCCGACAGCCCGATGGCCACCGGCATCACCGTGCGCAAGCCGTAGACGAAGCGAAAGCTCAGGACCCAGATGTCCGGATGCTTGCGAATGTGCTCAAGCGCCCGGTCGCCCATCATCTGCCAGCGGGGTTTGCGCGCCAGCAACTTGCGCCCGTGCTTGCGGCCCATGAAGTACCACAGCTGATCCCCGGCATAGCTGCCGAAGAACGCCACAACCACCACCAGGTTGATGTCCATGTATCCGCGGAACGCGAGGAAGCCTGCGAGCACCAGAATGGTTTCGCCTTCGAAGAACGTGCCGAGGAACAAGGCAAAGTAGCCAAAGTCATGCAGAAATTGTTGGAGCATTGTCTGGGTGCTGGCGAAATGAACGCGCAGCCTAACCCTTCGGACACATTCATGAAAGTGTCCAAATGTGTCTCGACGTGAACATTTCCTGCCCCGACAATGGATTGCGGCCACCTGTCACAGGGCACACACAACTGTCATCTGTTGGTCATAATGGCCGTCTATAACTGTCACGCTCGCCCGTTTGCGCGGGCTCAGGAGTCTGCCGTGAGCTTTACCCCCGCCAACCGTCTGTTCCCTGCGACCCGTCTGCGCCGCAACCGCCGCGATGAATTTTCGCGTCGCCTGGTCAGGGAAAATGTTCTGACGGTCGATGACCTGATCCTGCCGGTGTTTGTGCTCGACGGTGAAAACCGCCGCGAAGCTGTAGCCTCGATGCCAGGTGTAGAGCGGATGAGCATCGACCTGCTGCTTGAAGAAGCCGCGAAATGGGTCGAGCTGGGCATTCCGGCGCTGGCGCTGTTCCCGGTGACCCCGCCCGAACTGAAATCCCTCGACGCCGCCGAAGCCTGGAACCCCGAGGGCATTGCCCAGCGCGCCACCCGCGCCCTGCGTGAGCGTTTCCCTGAACTGGGTGTGATCACCGACGTGGCGCTGGATCCGTTCACCACTCACGGTCAGGACGGCATTCTCGACGAAGACGGCTACGTACAGAACGACATCACCGTCGATGCGCTGGTGCGCCAGGCGTTGTCTCATGCCGAAGCCGGCGCGCAGGTGGTTGCGCCCTCGGACATGATGGACGGTCGCATCCAGGCCATCCGCGAAGCGCTGGAAATTGCCGGTCACGTCAACGTGCGCATCATGGCCTACTCGGCCAAGTACGCCAGCGCCTATTACGGGCCGTTCCGCGATGCAGTGGGGTCGGCGTCGAACCTCGGCAAAGCGAACAAGGCGTCCTATCAGATGGACCCGGCCAACAGCGATGAAGCGCTGCACGAAGTCGGTGCGGACTTGTCTGAAGGCGCGGACATGGTCATGGTCAAACCGGGCATGCCCTACCTGGACATTCTTTTTCGGGTCAAAGATGCCTTCAAGGTGCCGACCTTCGTCTATCAGGTCAGTGGCGAATACGCCATGCACATGGCCGCCATCCAGAATGGCTGGTTGAGCGAAGCGGTGATCCTCGAGTCATTGACCGCCTTTAAACGTGCCGGTGCAGATGGCATCCTGACTTACTTTGCCGTTCGTGCCGCTCAATTGTTACGAGAGCAGAAATAGCCCTCCCAGGAACATTCCATGAATACCGAAGGACTCACTGAAGTTGCCGTAAAAGAAGCTCAGCCGGTGGTCGAGCAAATCACCGAAACCCCGCCGGAACTGGAACCTGCGCCGCCCGCGCCGGTGGCCGAAGCCGCTGCGGCGGTGCCGGCGATTGCCATCCCGGGTCTGGATGACAGCAGCCTGTACATCCACCGCGAGCTTTCGCAATTGCAGTTCAACATCCGCGTGCTGGAACAGGCGCTGGACGAGTCCTATCCGTTGCTGGAGCGGTTGAAGTTTCTGCTGATCTTCTCCAGCAACCTCGACGAATTCTTCGAAATCCGCGTCGCCGGGCTGAAAAAGCAAATCACCTTCGCCCGTGAGCAGGCCGGGGCCGATGGTTTGCAGCCGCATCAGGCGCTGGCGCGGATCAGCGAGCTGGTTCACGGACATGTTGATCGCCAGTACGCGATCCTCAATGACATTCTGTTGCCGGAGCTGGAAAAGCATCAGGTGCGCTTCATCCGTCGGCGCAACTGGACGACCAAACTCAAGACCTGGGTGCGCCGCTATTTCCGCGACGAGATTGCGCCGATCATCACCCCGATCGGCCTCGACCCGACGCACCCGTTCCCGTTGCTGGTGAACAAAAGCCTGAACTTCATCGTCGAGCTGGAAGGTATCGATGCCTTCGGTCGCGATTCGGGTCTGGCGATCATCCCTGCGCCGCGTCTGCTGCCGCGGATCATCAAGGTGCCGGAAGAGGTTGGTGGGGCTGGCGACAACTATGTGTTCCTGTCGTCGATGATCCACGCTCACGCCGATGACCTGTTCCAGGGCATGAAGGTCAAGGGCTGCTACCAGTTCCGTCTGACCCGAAATGCCGATTTGGCGCTCGACTCCGAAGACGTCGAAGACTTGGCCCGCGCACTGCGCGGCGAATTGTTCTCGCGTCGTTACGGCGATGCGGTGCGTCTGGAAGTGGCCGACACCTGCCCAAAACACCTCTCGGATTACCTGCTCAAGCAATTCAACCTGAGCGAAACCGAGCTGTATCAGGTCAACGGCCCGGTCAACCTGACCCGCCTGTTCAGTATCACCGGTCTGGACAGTCATCCAGAGCTGCAATACACGCCGTTCACCCCGCAGATCCCGAAACTGCTGCAGAACAGCGAAAACATTTTCAGCGTGGTCAGCAAGCAGGACATCCTCTTGCTGCACCCCTTCGAATCCTTCACCCCGGTGGTCGACCTGCTGCGTCAGGCCGCAAAAGATCCGCATGTACTGGCAGTTCGGCAAACGCTGTACCGCTCCGGCGCCAACTCCGAAATCGTCGATGCACTGGTCGACGCTGCGCGCAACGGCAAGGAAGTGACGGCGGTCATCGAGCTGCGTGCACGCTTCGATGAAGAGTCCAACCTGCAACTGGCCAGCCGTCTGCAGGCCGCGGGCGCAGTGGTGATCTACGGCGTGGTCGGCTTCAAGACCCACGCCAAGATGATGCTGATTCTGCGTCGTGAGGCTGGCGAAATCGTCCGTTATGCGCACCTTGGCACCGGTAACTATCACGCCGGTAACGCCAAGCTTTACACCGACTACAGCTTGCTGACCTCCGACGATGCCTTGTGCGAAGACGTCGGTAAACTGTTCAGCCAGTTGATCGGCATGGGCAAGACGCTGCGCATGAAGAAGCTGCTGCATGCGCCGTTCACCCTGAAGAAGGGCATGCTCGACATGATTGCCCGGGAAACCCAGTTCGCCATTGACGGCAAACCGGCGCACATCATTGCCAAGTTCAACTCGCTGACCGATCCGAAGATCATCCGCGCGCTGTACAAGGCCAGCCAGTCGGGCGTGCGCATCGATCTGGTGGTGCGTGGCATGTGCTGCCTGCGCCCGGGCATTGCGGGGGTCTCGCACAACATCCACGTGCGCTCGATCATCGGCCGTTTCCTGGAGCACACGCGGGTGTTCTACTTCCTCAACGGCGGCGAAGAGCAGATGTTTCTGTCCAGCGCCGATTGGATGGAGCGCAACCTCGACAAGCGTGTCGAGACCTGCTTCCCGGTGGAAGGCAAGAAGCTGCTGACCCGGGTCAAGAAGGAGCTCGAGCTGTATCTGACCGACAACACCCACAGCTGGAGCCTGCAGTCGGATGGCCGTTACATCCGCAACACGCCCACCGGTAACCAGAACCCGCGCAGCGCGCAGGCGACGTTGCTGGAGCGTTTGGGCAGCCCGATCCTGCCGGTGAGCAGCTGACTTCAGGGCAATAAAAAAGGCGATCCCACGGATCGCCTTTTTTGTGCCTGATTTCCCCACCTGTAGGAGCTGTCGAGTAAAACGAGGCTGCGATCTTTTGATCTTGCTTTTCATAAACAAGATCGAAATCGCATGGCGTTTCTCGACAGATGTCAGCGAACGGTGAGGACGATGCCCACCCGCGTCAGCCAATCCGCTTCAAGGCCGAAGTCCGCCTGGGTCAGTTGATTCTCTTCCAGCCAGTGCTCGGGGAACTGCACATCCAGGTTTTCGCCACGGGCATACAGCGTCACCTCTGGCATCGTCTGGGTCCCGCGAATGTGATGGAACAGGATCGCGAAGCGCAGCAGCACGCACAGGCGGATCAGTTTGATCCCGTCGTCGCCGAACTCGGCAAATTTGTCCTTGGGAATGTTGCGGCGATGACCGCGCACCAGCAGGGCGAGCATTTGCTGGTCTACACGGGAGAACCCGGCCAGGTCGGAGTGCTCGATCAGATAAGCGCCGTGCTTGTGATAATGGTAATGAGCGATGTCGAGACCGACTTCGTGCACTTTTGCCGCCCAGCCAAGCAGTTCACGCCAGATGCCGTCGTCCAGCTCCCAGTCCGAGGCCACCTGATCGAAGGCGTGCAGGGCTTTGCGCTCGACCCGCGCGGCCTGTTCCAGATCGACGTGATAGCGCTCCATCAGCGAGGTCAGGGTGCGCTCGCGCACGTCTTCGTGATGGTGGCGACCCAGCAGGTCATACAGCACGCCTTCGCGTAGCGCGCCTTCGCAATGATCCATGCGTTGCAGTTCGAGGGCGTCGAAAATGGCTTCGAGAATGGCCAGGCCTGCGGGAAAAATCGCCCGGCGATCAGGCTTGATGCCTTCGAAATCAATCTTGTCGGTATCCCCCAGCTTGAACAGCTTGCGCTTGAGCCATGCCAGACCTTCGGCGTTAACTTCGCCAGTGCCGTGGCCGCCGGCCTTCAGTGCCAGACCGATCGCGCGGATCGTGCCCGATGAGCCGATGGCTTCATCCCAGGTCAGGCGATGCAGGGCGTGCTCGATGCTCATGATCTCCAGCCGCGCTGCGGTATACGCCTGGGCGTAGCGGGCCGGGGTGATCTTGCCGTCCTTGAAGTAGCGCTGAGTGAAGCTGACGCAGCCCATTTGCAGGCTTTCGCGCAGCAGCGGTTCGAAACGCTGGCCGATGATGAATTCGGTGCTGCCGCCGCCAATGTCGGCGACCAGACGTTTGCCCGGGGTGTCGGCGAGGGTGTGCGACACGCCGAGATAGATCAGGCGCGCCTCTTCACGGCCGGAAATGACTTCCACCGGATGGCCAAGGATTTCTTCGGCGCGATGGATGAACTCGACACGGTTGCGCGCTTCACGCAAGGCGTTGGTGCCAACGATGCGCACGGCGCCCAGAGGCATGCCGTTGATCAGCTGGGCAAAACGCTTGAGGCAATCGAGGCCGCGTTGCATTGATTCTTCGTTGAGCTGGCGTGCATCGTCGATGCCGGCCGCCAGTTGAACCTTCTCGCCGAGGCGCTCGAGAATGCGGATTTCACCGTTCCGGGCCTTGGCCACGACCATGTGGAAGCTGTTGGAGCCCAGGTCGATCGCGGCGATCAGGGACAGATTCTTGGCTTGGGATTGCGGCATG
The DNA here is from genome assembly GCF_014268505.2 of Pseudomonas khorasanensis. Lineage (GTDB taxonomy): Bacteria > Pseudomonadota > Gammaproteobacteria > Pseudomonadales > Pseudomonadaceae > Aquipseudomonas > Aquipseudomonas khorasanensis. The sequence continues at coordinate 86,738 of NZ_JABWQP020000003.1, read as the reverse complement.
GTGAGGGGGTCTCGGTCGATAACCCCGACATCGTGCCACGATCAAACGCTGACGCCAACGCGCGCGGCTCAAACCGTTGATTCAGTGCAGAAAGTCTGGAGATCGCGGCGCGGCCATTCGCGAGCAGGCTCGCTCCCACAGGTGACCGCATTCCCATGTGGGAGCGAGCCTGCTCGCGAAGAGGGCATCACTGCCTCAGAAAATCTTCAGGCTGTCGCTTCCACGGTGCCAATAAAATTCGCCAGCTCTGCCGTCTGCGGATTGGCGAACAACACCTTCGGATCCCCCACCTCGTGTACCTTGCCGTGGTGCATGAACACCAGTTTATCCCCGACTTCGCGGGCAAAACGCATCTCATGGGTGACCATGATCAGCGTCATGCCTTCCTTCGCCAGTTGCCGCACCACGCTGAGCACTTCATTGACCAGCTCCGGATCCAGGGCCGAGGTGATCTCATCGCACAGCAGCACTTTCGGCGACATCGCCAACGCCCGGGCAATCGCTACGCGCTGTTGCTGCCCTCCGGATAACCGATCCGGAAAGGCATCGAATTTTTCCCCAAGCCCGACCCGCTCCAGCATCTCGCGCGCCAGCTGCGCAGCCTTGGCTTTCGGCACTTTCTGGACCACCTGCGGCGCGAGCATGACGTTTTCACCCACCGTGAGGTGTGGGAACAGGTTGAACTGCTGGAACACCATGCCGACTTTCTGCCGCAGGCTGCGCAGGTCGGCTCGGGCGGCGTCGAGGTATTCGCCGTCGACTTCGATCACGCCGTCGTTGATCGACTCCAGGCCATTGAGTGTGCGCAACAGGGTCGATTTGCCCGAGCCGCTGCGGCCGATGATTGCCACGACCTGGCCTTCCTCGACGCTCAGGTCGATGCCTTTGAGTACGTGGTGATCGCCGTAGTATTTATGCAGGGCGGAAATTCTAAGCAGAGGCATGCAGTCTCCTTTCCAGGTAGCGCGCACTGAGGGACAAGGGGTAGCAGAGCAAGAAGTAGCCGAGGGCGACGAGGCCATAGACCATGAACGGTTCGAACGTGGCGTTGGCGAGCATGCCGCCGGTCTTGGTCAGTTCGGTGAAACCGATGATCGAGGTCACCGCCGTGCCTTTGACCACTTGCACCGAAAAACCCACGGTCGGCGCCACGGCGATGCGCAGCGCCTGCGGCAGGATCACGTAGCGCAGTTGCTCCAGCGGGTTGAGCGCCAGGCTCGACGAGGCTTCCCACTGCCCGTGGGGAATTGATTCGACGCAACCGCGCCAGATCTCCGCCAGATAGGCGCTGGTGAATAACGTCAGCGCTATTGCAGCTGCCATCCACGGTGAAATCTCTATCCCGGCCAGGGCCACACCGAAGAACACCAAAAACAGCTGCATCAACAGCGGCGTGCCCTGAAACAACTCGATCCAGGTGCGGGCGATGTTGCTCGACAAGGCGTTTTTCGAGATGCGCATCACCAGAATCAGCAGCCCGACGAGGCCGCCGCCAATGAACGCCACCAGAGACAGCGCCAGCGTCCATTGCAGGCCGGTGAGCAGGTTGCGCAGAATGTCCCAGAAAGTGAAATCGCTCACAGGCTGCTCCTTGCGATGAATCGACGTCCGAACCAGTTGAGCAACTGGCGAATCAGCAGCGCCATGCACAGATAAATAAGGGTGGTCAGCGCATAGGTTTCAAACGCGCGAAAGTTGCGCGACTGAATGAAGTTGGCGGCGAAGCTCAACTCTTCGGTGGCGATTTGCGAGCACACTGCCGACCCGAGCATGACGATGATGATCTGGCTGCTCAGGGCCGGCCAGACCTTGCCCAGCGCCGGCAGCAACACTACGTGGCGGAACGCTTCAAAGCGCGTCATTGCCAACGCCGCAGCGGCTTCCAACTGCCCACGCGGGATCGCCTGGATGCCGGCGCGGATGATTTCGGTCGAATAGGCGCCAAGGTTGATCACCATCGCCAGCACCGCCGCCTGCCACTCGGAAATCTGCACGCCGAGCGACGGCAGGCCGAAGAAGATGAAGAACAACTGCACCAGAAACGGCGTGTTGCGGATCAATTCGACGTAAACGCCGAATATTGCCGAAAAAGGGCGGATATTCCACGCTCGCACCAACGCCCCGACAATGCCCACGCCCACGCCGAGCAACGCGCCGATGGCGGTCAGCTCAAGAGTGAACAACGCGCCACGCAGCAGCAGGTCAGTGTTTTCCACCACCGGCAGGAAATCGAACTGATAAGCCATGAAGGTCTCCCGCGCAGTCGATCAGAGATCGGCCGGCAGCGGCTCTTTCAGCCAGGTCTGCGAATTTTTTTCCAGCGCGCCGTCAGCCTTCGCCGTGCTCAGGATGTCGTTGACCTTGGCCAGCAACGCCGCTTCGTTCTTGTTCACGCCGACGTAGACCGGCGAATCCTTGAGCTTCACTTTCAGCGCTGGCACGCGTTTCGGGTTCTTTTCGCTGATCGCGACCATCACCACGTTGCCGCTGGCGATCAGATCGACCTGGCCGGCGAGGTAGGCGGCAATGGTTGAGTTGTTGTCCTCGAAGCGCTTGATGGTCACGCCTTCGGGGGCGACCTTGCTCAGTTCGATGTCTTCGATGGCGCCACGAGTGACGCTGACGGTTTTGCCTTTCAGGTCGTCGAGGGTGGTGATGGTGGCGTCTGGCGGGCCAAACACAGCGAGGTAGAACGGTGCGTAGGCGCGGGAGAAATCGATGACTTTCTCGCGCTCGGCGTTTTTACCGAGGCTGGAAATCACCAGGTCGACCTTGCCGGTGGTCAGGAACGGAATGCGGTTGGTGCTGTTGACCGGAGTCAATTCAAGTTTGACCTTTAGCTGGTCGGCCAGCAGTTTCGCCGTATCGATATCCAGGCCGCGCGGCTTCATGTCCGGGCCGACCGAGCCGAACGGTGGAAAGTCCTGAGGCACGGCGACTTTCAATGTGCCGCGCTTGACCACGTCGTCCAGACCGTCGGCGTGAGCGGGGGCCTGGCACAGCAGCAGGCCGGCAAACAAAGAAGCGAGGAGGGCACTGTAACGCTGGGTCATGGACTATCTCCGGATCGGCGGGAAGTGATTTCTGTGATCGGACAGAGCATGGGCCGTGCCAAGAGCCGGCGTTCGCCTCGGCAGGCCGCGGTATCAGCGGGTTCTTTCGGTCTTACTGGTCTGAACAGTCAGCTCCGTTTACGCACTGCGATGGCGCATCGGTCGCGCGCGCCGAACCCCGCTGGGGCACGACTTGCCGGACTCGGCGAATAGCTTTACAACTAGCCGCACCTTGGCCCTGACGCGTTCGAAAACCATGAATTCGATTTCCCGCGCCGTACCCGAAGTGGCGCTGCAAGCGATCCGCAAACTGATCACCGAACAGGGCTTCGGCCCCGGCGAGGCCTTGCCTTCGCAACGGGATCTGGCGCTGCAACTGGGCGTCAGCCGGGCCTCCTTGCGTGAAGCGCTGTCGTCGCTGAGCGCGTTGGGCGTGGTCAGCATTCAGCCGGGCAAGGGCGTATTCGTGCAACCGCCGGTTGAGCTGCCGCGCGGCGAAGCGCCGGGCTGGCCGTTCGCGGCGCAGGCGTCGCCGCTGGACATCTTCCAGCTGCGCTATGCCCTGGAAGGCTTCGCCGCCGGATTGGCCGCGACAACGTTGAGTACAGTTGATCTGGACGCGCTGGAAGACAATGTCGCGGCGATGCGCGAGCAATTGCGCGTGGGCGACTTTGATGCGGCGGCGAAACTCGACTTCGAATTTCATCGGCGCATCCTGCTCTCCAGCGGCAATCAAGCGATGCTGAGCATCCTCACCGCCAGCGCCGAGCTGTTTCTGGAGAGCCAGAAACTACCGTTCATCCGCGCCGAACGCGCCATGGAAACCTGGCAGGAACACCGCAAGATCCTCCGTGCGCTCGCCCGTCGCGCCTCGGGCGCGGCACAGAAAGCCATGCAGGAACACGTACGCAACGCGGCCCTGCGTACCGGAATCACCTTCATCGCTCCCGCCACGGCGTGACTTGAGCTATACCCAAACTCATCAAGGGCCATAGCAACACTCAATCATCTGCGGCTTCCTGAACACGGGAAGGGCGGCTATGATGGGCCACGTTTTTTTGCTTACAACCTGGAGAATTCCATGAGCAGCGATCTGATCAAACACGTTAGCGACGCTAGCTTCGAAGCCGACGTACTCAAGGCCGAAGGCGCTGTCCTGGTCGACTACTGGGCTGAATGGTGCGGCCCTTGCAAAATGATCGCACCGGTTCTGGACGAGATTGCCGAGACCTACAAGGGCAAGCTGACCGTTGCCAAACTGAACATCGACGAAAACCAGGAAACCCCGGCCAAGCATGGCGTGCGTGGTATCCCGACGCTGATGCTGTTCAAGAACGGCAACGTTGAAGCGACCAAGGTCGGCGCGCTGTCGAAGTCGCAACTGGCGGCGTTCCTCGACGCCAACATCTAAGCGTCGCAGTAAAACGCTTGAAAAAAGCCCCGCAATTGGCGGGGCTTTTTGCGTATTCAGGGCTAGACGCTCCGAAACTCAGGTGGTACATTCGGCCCCGCACTGGTTTCTCCATTGCCCCCTGCTAGCCGTCGCCGACGCACTCCTTTTCGAATTAGTTCGCGATCCTGTCGCCTTCTCCGCGGCGCGGCCTCATTAAGCCAAAAGCTTAATTTCCCCCCTCCATAAATGATTACGTCATTCCTATATGAATCTGACTGAACTCAAGCAAAAGCCGATTACCGAACTGCTCGAATTGGCCGAACAGATGGGCATAGAAAATATGGCCCGTTCGCGCAAGCAGGACGTGATTTTCTCCCTGCTCAAAAAGCACGCTAAAAGCGGCGAGGAAATCTCCGGTGATGGCGTGCTGGAGATTCTCCAGGACGGCTTCGGCTTCCTGCGCTCCGCAGACGCTTCCTACCTCGCCGGCCCTGACGACATCTACGTCTCGCCGAGCCAGATCCGCCGCTTCAACTTGCGCACCGGTGACACCATCGTTGGCAAGATTCGCCCTCCGAAGGAAGGCGAGCGGTATTTCGCCCTGCTCAAGGTCGACACGATCAACTTCGATCGTCCCGAGAACGCGAAGAACAAGATTCTCTTCGAGAACCTGACCCCGCTGTTCCCGACCGTGCGCATGAAGATGGAAGCCGGTAACGGTTCCACCGAAGACCTGACCGGTCGTGTGATCGACCTGTGCGCGCCGATCGGCAAGGGCCAGCGCGGTCTGATCGTAGCGCCGCCGAAAGCCGGCAAGACGATTATGCTGCAGAACATCGCAGCGAACATCGCCCGTAACAACCCTGAAGTTCACCTGATCGTATTGCTGATCGACGAACGTCCGGAAGAAGTGACCGAAATGCAGCGCACCGTGCGCGGCGAAGTGGTGGCCTCGACCTTCGACGAGCCGCCGACCCGTCACGTTCAGGTTGCCGAAATGGTGATCGAGAAGGCCAAGCGCCTGGTCGAACACAAGAAAGACGTGGTGATTCTGCTCGACTCCATCACCCGTCTGGCCCGTGCCTACAACACCGTGATCCCGAGCTCCGGCAAGGTTCTGACCGGTGGTGTCGATGCCCACGCCCTGGAGAAGCCAAAGCGTTTCTTCGGCGCTGCGCGTAACATCGAAGAAGGCGGCTCGCTGACCATTATCGCCACCGCGCTGGTTGAAACCGGCTCGAAGATGGACGAAGTGATCTACGAAGAGTTCAAGGGTACCGGCAACATGGAGCTGCCTCTGGATCGCAGGATCGCCGAGAAGCGTGTGTTCCCGGCCATCAACATCAACCGTTCCGGCACCCGCCGCGAAGAGTTGCTGACTGCCGACGACGAGCTGCAGCGCATGTGGATTTTGCGCAAGCTGCTGCACCCGATGGACGAAATCGCCGCCATTGAGTTCCTGGTCGACAAGCTGAAAACGACCAAGACCAACGACGAGTTCTTTTTGTCGATGAAGCGCAAGTAATACGTAAGCCGTTGAAAAAAAACGCTCCCGCGAGGGGGCGTTTTTTTTTGCCTTTGTCGTGCATAACTTTCTTGAAGCGCAACTGTCCTTGTTTGGATCGGATTTGTACCTACAAGGATAAGAAGGGCTATGCACACGTTTGGCAATCGCCGTGATATCGACGGATTACGCGCACTCGCGGTACTTCCCGTCGTGCTGTTTCATTTCGGATTCAATACATTCAGCGGCGGCTTTGTCGGCGTGGATGTTTTCTTCGTCATCTCCGGATTTTTGATCACCTCGATCCTGTTTCGCGACATCAGCGCGCAGCGCTTCAGTTTCCTCGATTTCTGGGGCCGCCGCGCCCGGCGTATTTTGCCGGCGCTGACGCTGGTCGTGGTGGTGACACTGGCGTTGGGCTGGTTGTTGCTGACGGCCAAAGACCTGTCGGATCTGGGGCGGACGATTCGTTACCAGTCGTTGTTCATTTCCAACATCCTGTTCATGCGCGAAGACGGCTATTTCGAGCCGGCGTCGGATCTCAAACCGCTGTTGCATACATGGTCGCTGGCTGTGGAAGAGCAGTACTACATCTTCTTCCCGCTGATGATGGTGCTGTTGATGCGTTATGTCCGGCATTGGCGCTGGATGCTGTTCGCGGTGTTGCTGGTGTCGTTCGGGCTGAACATCGTGTACATCGAGCGCCGGCCGGAATTTGCCTTTTTCTCTCTGCCGACCCGCGCCTGGGAACTGCTTTGTGGCGCCATGTTGGCGGTGCTGCCTGCTGCGAAACATGCCCCGCGGTTGTGGGTTCGACAGACAGTGGGCGTCGCCGGCCTGGCGGCGGTGCTGCTGGCAGTGTTCACCTTCGACAAATCCACTGTGTTTCCGGGCTGGGCGGCGTTGTTGCCGGTGTTGGGCACCACGGCGCTGATCTGGTCGGGCGCACGGGGGCCAACCCTGGCCGGCCGATTGCTGAGCTTGCCAGCGATGGTGTGGATCGGTTTGCTGTCGTATTCGCTGTACCTTTGGCATTGGCCGATTTACGTATATGCCAACGCGATCTCCATCGACGGCATCCAGCCGCTTGAAGCGCTTGGCTGGATCGCACTGGCGGTAGCGCTGGCGTGGCTGAGCCTGCGGTTTGTCGAGCTGCCGTTTCGCGAGAAGCGGGTGTTCGCCAGCCGCAACTCAGTGCTGGTGGGCGGCCTGGTGTCCATTGCCGCGCTGGCGGTGGTCGGCTCGGCCATTCGCTCGGCGGACGGTGTGCCCCAGCGCCTGAGCGGTAAAGCTCTGGAATATGCCCAGTCCCAGGAATGGAACGCCGGGCAAATGAAATGCATGCACATGAGCAAGGACAAGACTCTGGACAAGGCGTGTCGCGTGGGAGGCGATCAGAGGATTGCCCCGACGAAAATGTTCTGGGGCGACAGTCACGCCGCGGCGCTGCTGCCGGCCATCGAAGGCAATAGCCAGCGTGACGGCCAGCCGGTGTGGCTCTACAGCCTCACGGGGTGCCCACCGATCATCGATGGCGGCCTGCGCCCACAGTGCAAGGAATTCAATCAGCGCAATATGCAACTTGTCCGTGAACTGGGCATCAGGGACGTGGTGCTGGCGGCGAATTGGAGCCTGTACGTCTACGGTCGTGAAGACGGCGATGGTGACAAGCAGTTCCTGCTGGATCCCTCGCGAAATGTCGCGCAATCCGAGCAGCGCATGGCTGCGGCGATCAAGGCTCAGGTCAGTGAACTGCGCGACGCCGGGGCGCGGGTCTGGCTGTTCAAGGAAGTGCCGCTGCAGCACAAAAGCTACATCAGTCGCCTGACCAGTCTGGCGCGCATCGGCCGTTCCGCCGAGGGGCTGGGTCGCCCGCTCGGCGAGCATCTGGCTCGGCAGCAGTTTTTCACCGGCCTGTTCGGCTCGATGAATGCTGCGGATGCCGGCGTGCACGTCATCGATCCGACGCCGCTGATGTGCAAGGACGGCCTGTGCATGATCGATGTCGACGGCCATTCGCAGTACAAGGATGCCGACCATCTTTCCGACGCCGGCAGCGCCAGGCTCAGCCCGTTGTTTGCGCCGATGTTGTTGGGCGCAAGCCACCATTGAGCGATGCCGGACACTGACGGGCTGCTGTTTGCCCGTCAGAGCAGGTAGGATGTACGCCTATTTTGAGGGTGCCATCGTCAATGAAATTCAAGGATCTTCGGGATTTCGTGCAGCAGCTTGAGCAGCGCGGAGAGTTGAAACGCATCCAGATTCCCGTCTCGCCGGTGCTGGAGATGACTGAGGTGTGCGACCGCACGTTGCGAGCCAAAGGCCCGGCGCTGCTGTTCGAAAAACCCACCGGTTACGACATTCCGGTGCTCGGCAACCTGTTCGGCACACCCGAGCGGGTGGCCATGGGCATGGGCGCCGAGTCGGTCAGCGAACTGCGCGAAATCGGCAAGCTGCTGGCCTTCCTCAAGGAGCCGGAGCCGCCGAAGGGTTTGAAGGACGCGTGGTCGAAACTGCCGATCTTCCGCAAGATCATTTCGATGGCGCCAAAGGTCGTCAAAGACGCCGCCTGTCAGGAAGTGGTCATCGAAGGTGACGATGTCGACCTGGCGATGCTGCCGGTGCAAACCTGCTGGCCGGGCGACGTCGGCCCGCTGATCACTTGGGGCCTGACCGTCACCAAGGGCCCTAACAAGGAGCGCCAGAACCTCGGCATCTATCGTCAGCAGGTGATCGGCCGCAACAAGGTGATCATGCGCTGGCTCAGCCACCGTGGTGGCGCGCTGGATTTTCGCGAGTGGTGTGAGAAGCATCCGGGCCAGCCTTTCCCGGTGTCCGTGGCGCTTGGCGCGGACCCGGCGACCATCCTCGGCGCCGTAACGCCGGTGCCGGACAGCCTTTCCGAATACGCTTTCGCCGGTCTGCTGCGCGGTAACCGCACCGAACTCGTCAAGTGTCGTGGCAACGATCTGCAAGTGCCGGCCACTGCCGAGATCATCCTCGAAGGGGTGATCCATCCAGGCGAGATGGCCGATGAAGGCCCGTACGGCGACCACACCGGTTACTACAACGAAGTCGACAGCTTCCCGGTGTTCACCGTCGAGCGCATCACCCACCGGGTCAAACCGATTTACCACAGCACCTACACCGGGCGTCCGCCGGACGAGCCGGCGATCCTCGGCGTGGCGCTGAACGAAGTGTTCGTCCCGATCCTGCAGAAGCAGTTCCCGGAGATCACCGACTTCTATTTGCCGCCGGAAGGCTGCTCGTATCGCATGGCCATCGTGACCATGAAGAAGTCGTATCCGGGACACGCCAAGCGCGTGATGCTCGGTGTCTGGTCGTTTTTGCGACAGTTCATGTACACCAAGTTCGTTATTGTCACCGACGACGATATCAATGCCCGCGACTGGAACGACGTTGTCTGGGCCATCACCACGCGCATGGATCCCAAGCGCGATACAGTGATGATCGATAACACGCCGATCGACTACCTCGACTTCGCCTCGCCGATCTCCGGTCTGGGCTCGAAAATGGGCCTCGATGCCACTCACAAGTGGCCAGGCGAGACCACTCGCGAATGGGGTCGTGTGATCGTCAAGGACGACGCCGTGACCCAACGGATCGATGCCATCTGGAATCAGTTAGGAATAGATTGATGCGTGTAACCCTGCAGCCTTCCGGAGCGGTACTCGAGATACAGCCCGGTGAGCGGATTCTCGATGGCGCGCGGCGCCTGGGCTATGACTGCCCGCAAAGCTGCCGCAACGGCAATTGCCATGTGTGTGCGGCGCTGCTTGTTGAAGGGCGTGTGGAGCAGGCCGGTAAAGTCCATGATCACGGCGAGTTCTACACCTGCATCGCCGAACCGCTGGAAGACTGCGTGCTGTTGTGGGATGGCGTGCTCGCTCTGGGCGAACTGCCGGTGCGCAGTCTGTCGTGTCAGGTCATCGAATGCCGCGAAGTCGGCGGTGATACGTGGCGTGTGCGATTGCGCGCGCCGGCGGGTAAGTCGCCGCGCTATCACGCTGGGCAGTATCTGATGATCGAACGTGAGACGGGCGAGAAATCGGCATTCTCCATGGCTTCGGCACCGCACGGCGGGCGAGACCTGGAAATCCACGTGCTGGCGCGCGAAGCCAGTGCGCTGAGCCTGATCGAGCAACTGCAACGCAACGCGATGGTGCGTGTCGAACTGCCGTTCGGCGATACCCATCTTGCCGAGCTGCCCGACGGTCCGCTGGTACTGGTCGCCGCTGGCACCGGCATGGGGCAGATTCACAGCCTGATCGAACATTGCCGCGCCGAGGGCTTCAAGCATCCGGTGCATCTGTACTGGGGCGTGCGCCGTCCGGAAGATTTTTATCAGATCGAACATTGGGACGAATGGCTGAAGCTGCCCAACCTGTTTCTGCACAAGGTCGTCAGCGATCAGTGCGGCTGGGAAGGGCGCTGCGGGATGTTGCATGAGGCGGTTTGCGAGGATTTCCCTGACCTGAAATCACTGCACGTCTACGCCAGCGGTTCGCCGGCCATGGTCTATGGCACGCTCGATGCGTTGGTTGACGCAGGGATGGACGCTCACCAGATGCGCGCCGACGTCTTCGCCTACGCGCCTCGCTCCTGATTCCCTTATAACCGGGTATATAGCCGAACGGTATTTATGTAATTAAATAAATACCGCTAGGTTATATACCAATCAGGCAATTAATAACGAACAGTGCAATGGCACTTAATTTGCCTGGAAACATATGTGCCTTATTGTTACAGCGGTGCGTTCTATTAAGTAATTCTTCACCCGCGGGGAGCTGAACGCTATTCGCCATGAGCGCCATTGAAAACGCAATACTGAACCTGGCTTACCCTCCGCGGCTCGATCTTGGGCCGCAGCTGACGCACGAACAACTTCTCGCTTCCATGCAATCGACGATGGCGCGCCACAAGGGCGGGCCGGTGTGGCTGTTCGCGTATGGTTCGTTGATCTGGCGACCGGAATGCACAGCAGTGGAACGGGTGCGCGGTCGCGTGCATGGCTACCACCGCGGCTTGTACCTGTGGTCGCACGAACACCGTGGTACGCCGGAAATGCCGGGTCTGGTGTTTGGTCTGGATCGCGGCGGTTCATGCAGCGGATTCGCCTACCGGCTGCCGGAAGACAATCTCGATACCGCGCTTTATGCCCTGTGGAAGCGCGAGATGCCATTCCCTTCCTATCGCCCGCACTGGCTCAATTGCCGGCTCGAAGATGGCACTCAGGTTCAGGCACTGGGATTCGTTCTGGAGCGTCACCTGCCGAGCTATGCCGGCAACTTGCCGGATCATGTGCTCAGCCAGGTGTTCGCCAGCGCCAGCGGGCGTTACGGCACCACTCGCGATTATGTCGAGCAGACCGCGCACGCCCTGCGCAGCCACGCCATGCCAGACCGGAATCTGGAGGCGCGGCTCAAGCGCTGTAAATCACACAGCGATCAGGCGACCGCTTCACGGCTCTGACTGGCGACTTGCTTGTGCCATAGCGTTGGCGCGAGGAAGGCCATTGCCAGCAGGCAAGCGCCCACCAGCAGGACGAACCCGCCATCCCATCCGAAGTGGTCGACGGTGTAACCCATCGCCGCACTGGCCGCGACCGAACCCCCGAGGTAGCCGAACAGGCCGGTGAAACCCGCCGCTGTACCGGCGGCCTTTTTCGGCGCCAGTTCCAGCGCCTGCAGGCCGATCAGCATGACCGGGCCGTAGATCAGGAAACCGATCGACAGCAGGGCAATCATGTCGACCATTGGGTTGCCAGGTGGATTCAGCCAGTAAACCAGAGTCGCCACCGTCACCAGCGCCATGAACACCATGCCGGTCAGGCCGCGGTTGCCACGGAAGATCTTGTCCGACATCCAGCCGCACAGCAGCGTGCCCGGAATACCCGCCCACTCGTAGAAGAAGTAGGCCCACGAGGTTTTATCCACGGTGAAGCCCTTGGCTTCCTTCAGATAGGTCGGTGCCCAATCCAGCACGCCGTAGCGCAGCAGATAGACAAAGACGTTGGCCAGAGCGATGTACCAGAGCATTTTGTTGCGCAGCACGTATTTGACGAAGATTTCCTTGGCGCTGAATTCATCTTCGTGGCTGGCGTCGTAGCCTTCCGGGTAATCATTCTTGTATTGCTCGATCGGTGGCAGGCCTACCGATTGAGGGGTGTCACGCATGGTGATAAAGGCAAACACCGCAACGCCCAGCGCTACCGCTGCCGGTACGTAGAACGCCGCGTGCCAGTCGTTGAACAGGCCCATGCCAAGCAGGAACAGCGGGCCAATCAAGCCACCGCCGACGTTATGCGCCACGTTCCACACCGAAACCACGCCGCCGCGTTCTTTCTGCGACCACCAATGCACCATCGTCCGCCCGCTCGGCGGCCAGCCCATGCCCTGAGCCCAGCCATTGATGAACAGCAGAATGAACATCATGGTCACGCTGGACGTCGCCCACGGTGCGAAACCGAAAACGAACATCACGCCAGCCGACACCAACAGGCCGAACGGCAGGAAGAAGCGCGGGTTGGAACGGTCGGACACCAGGCCCATGAGGAATTTCGACAAACCGTAAGCGATAGCAATTGCCGACATCGCCAGACCGAGGTCGCCACGGCTGTAGCCCTCGTCGATCAAGTACGGCATTGCCAGCGAGAAGTTCTTGCGCAGCAGATAGTAACCGGCGTAGCCGATGAAGATACCGGCGAAGATCTGCCAGCGCAGGCGCCGATAAGTACTGTCGATTTTTTCTTCAGGCAAAGGAGCCTGATGTGCGGCGGGACGAAAGAAAGCAAACATTCAAGAGCTCCAGTTTTCTTGTTTTGACTGCGGATGCGAATGTTACAGTTTCGTTACCGAAAATAGCACCGCTTCGCGTCGGCGAAAAAGGAGAAATGTTGGCCGTCGAGCGTTCCTTTATGAACATGTCGCTCAGGTATAAGAACGAGGCGTTGTGGGAATAGTTACCTTGTCGGGTTTCTGCGGTTTGCAGATCGAACCAAGGCAAGTCTTTGGGAAATGTCCCACGCAGGGAGAGAAAGCGATCCGGTCATGGGTCCGGATCGCCTGTCAGGGTCAACGAACCTGCACCACAACTTTGCCCACCGCCTTGCGCTGGCCCAGATCATTGATCGCCTGCGCGGCATCGCTCAGCGGGTACACCTGCGACACCAGCGGTTTGAGCTTGCCCTCGCCAAACCAGCCGAACAGTTGCTGGAAGTTCGTCGCGTTGTCCTGCGGCTGGCGTTGGGCGAAGGAACCCCAGAAAACACCGAGCACGGCCGCGCCTTTGAGCAGGGCGAGGTTGACGGGTAATTCCGGGATGCGGCCGCTGGCAAAACCGACGACGAGCAGGCGGCCGTTCCAGGCAATGGCGCGGATCGCCTGGTCAAAGAGGTCACCGCCAACCGGGTCGTAGATCACATCGGCACCCTGGCCGTCGGTCAGACGTTTGATTTCGTCCTTGAGGCTGGTCTCGCTGTAGTTAATCAGCTCATCGGCGCCAGCAGCTTTGGCTACGGCGAGTTTTTCGCTGCTGCTGGCAGCGGCGATCACCCGCGCGCCCATGGCCTTGCCGATTTCCACTGCTGCAAGGCCGACGCCGCCGGATGCACCGAGCACCAACAGGGTTTCGCCGGGCTGAAGATTGGCGCGTTGCTTGAGCGCGTGCATCGAAGTGCCGTAAGTCATGCTAAAGGCGGCGGCGGTGTTGAAATCCATCGACGGCGGAATCGGCAGCACGTTATAACCCGGCACGGCGACCTGCTCGGCGAAGCTGCCCCAGCCAGTCAGGGCCATGACCCGGTCGCCGACCTTGAGATGGCTGACCTTCTCACCGACTTCGCGCACGACGCCCGCCGCCTCACCACCTGGCGAAAAGGGGAAGGGCGGTTTGAACTGGTACTTGCCCTCGATGATCAGCGTGTCCGGGAAGTTGACCCCGGCGGCGTGCACGTCCAGCAGGATTTCGTTCTTCTTCGCGACAGGACTGGCGACGTCTTCCAGCGCCAGCGATTCGGCAGGGCCGAAGGCTTTGCACAGCACGGCTTTCATCAGGGCTATTCCTTTGGGAGTGATGGCCGATAAGTGTAGGTGTGTGAATAAACGGGTCAACGAGCATGCCCGACCCTGATAGGCAGCCATAAGCTTGTGCTTGCGCGGCGGGTCGTTATGCTAGGCCGCAAACCGGATAAGGAGCGAATTGTGAAAGCGTGGATCATGTTGTTGCTGGCCCTGTCTCTGCCTGTGGCAGCCTCGGCCGAAGAAGCCAAAGAGGGCGAGGCGCCGAAGGTCAATTACATCACCCTGAGCCCGCCATTCGTCGGTAACTATGGGCTGGACGGCACGACGAAGCTGAAGGTCTTCAAGGCCGACGTGGCCCTGCGCGTGACCGGAGAAGAGTCGACCAAACTGGTCAAGGCCAACGAGCCGCTGATCCGCAACCAGCTGGTGGCGTTGTTCACTCAGCAATCGACCGAAGCGATGGGCAGTATTGAAGGCAAGGAGAAGCTGCGTCAGGAAGCGTTGAAGCAGACGCAGCAAGTGATGAATGACGAGACTGGCAAGCCGGTGGTCGAGGATCTGTTGTTCAACAACCTGATCATTCAGTAAGCACCGAAGTCAAAAGATCGCAGCCTTCGGCAGCTCCTACAGGGACCGCATCTCAAAATGCAGGAGCTGCCGAAGGCTGCGATCTTTTTTGTGGCCGCTACCGCAATTTCAACACCGCCGCCCACTGCTCCGCCGTCACCGGCATCACCGACAACCGTGAGCCTTTCTGTACCAGTGGCATCTCGGCCAACGCTGTCTGCTGCTTCAGATAGTCGAGCTTCAATACCCGCGCAAACGTCTCGACATGCGCTACATCGATCGCACTCCACGCATTTTTGTCAGGCGTAGCCTTCGGATCGAAGTAATGACTCTCCGGCTCCAACGCTGTCGGATCGGGATAGGCCGCTTCGATGATACTGCCGATCCCGGCAATCCCGGGTTCCGGACAGCTGGAGTGGTAGAAGAAGAATTGGTCACCCACCGCCATCGCCCGCAGAAAATTCCGCGCCTGATAATTTCGAACGCCGTCCCAGCGCGCCTTGCCGAGCGTTTCCAGACCCTTGATCGAGAGTTCGTCGGGCTCTGATTTCATCAGCCAATAGGCCATGTCGTTTGCTCCTGATGCGGTCATTGGGCAGGTTGTCGGGCAATTTTATGACAAACCGACAGTCGGTTGACGTCAGCGTTTGCGCACAGGTTCACGTTGCCGCAAAATGCCGGCCTTTAAAGCTTGACGCTGCTGCACGGCCTACGAATGGAAACCGCTGCTGTCATCGTGATGATGTGCCTTGAGGGGGGCAATCGATGAAACGCAAACCGGATTTGCTATGGACTTTGGTAATTTTGTTTGGCCTGGGTGTCGTGACCACCGGTTACGCGCAAAGCCTGTGGACCAGCAAGACCGATGCGCCGATTGAAGTGGCGCAACAGGTGCAACAGTCAACAGCCTTCAAACGCTGATTCTGCTTTCTCGACGCCGCTGTTCTGCGCGGCGTCTATCGCGCGAAATACCACGCCTTGTCGGTGACCGTGCCTTGTAACGGAACATCCCAGCTCGCCTGCGCTAGGCGCTCGACCTTCTGACACTCATGCGCCAGGCCCAGCAATGTCGGCTTGCGCCAGTGAGTGCGCCGCGCCAGATACGCCAGGCTGCGATCATAAAAACCGCCGCCCATCCCCAGCCTTCCGCCGACATCGTCAAAACCCACCAGCGGCAACAACACCAGGTCGAGCGTCCAGACCTTGCGCTGGCGAGCCAGATTGGCGCGTGGCTCGAGGATCTTGAAACGGTTGGGTTTGAGTTTCTCGCCGGGACGGATTCGTTGAAAAACCATTTTGGTGCGCGGCCACGCGCTCAACACCGGTAGGTAGGTCGCCTTGCCGCGACGCTGTGCTTCGCGCAGCAGCAGGCGCGGATCGATTTCACCGTCATTGGGCAGGTACAGGGAAATGTGTCTGGCCCGGCGAAAGTGCGGGTCTTGGGCCAATTGCCGGAACAGGCCCTTGGCGGCCTGCCGTTGTTCGCTCGGCGTCAGCGCGCGGCGTGCCTTGCGTAGCAGGCGGCGGAGTTGCGGACGTGGCAGCAGCGCGGGTTCGGTCATGGTTCGGCTTCGGCAGGTTGGACGAAAACGTACGCATAAAAAATCCGATGTCGGTTTTCCGACATCGGATTCGAATCAGGCTCCCCGGATGAACCGCTGTCAACTCAGCCCTTGAACCCGAAAGTTCAAGGTGGAAGAAGCAGTAGACTTTAAGGCTTTCCGTCTGGCGGACATGCACACCAGCCCAACGTGCAACTTCCAGGGTAGTGCGAATCGGCTCCGGGACATCGTCAACTGGCAAGCACCCCAGGGAGTGCCGCGAGTATACCTCAAGCAGCCAGTCGAATCAGCCCTTGGCTGTGTTCTGATCGTCGGCCAGTACCAGATCGACACGATCGAGCAAGTCGCGCACCTGTTCACGGGTCGAACCGCTGGCCTGGATATCCGGGCGCTCTTCTTTGTGCAAGAGGTCGTGAGTGATGTTCAGCGCGGCCATCACGGCGATGCGGTCGGCGCCGATGACTTTGCCGCTGCTGCGGATTTCGCGCATCTTGCCGTCCAGATAACGGGCGGCGCTGACCAGATTGCTGCGCTCTTCCTGGGGGCAGATGATCGAATACTCTTTGTCGAGGATCTGCACGGTAACGCTATTGCTTGAACTCATGAGTCTTGCTCCAGGGCCTTGAGGCGCGAAATCATCGATTCGACCTTACGCCGGGCGATTTCGTTTTTTTCAATGAGGTGAGCGCGTTCCTCGCGCCAGGTCTTTTCCTGAGCTAGTAAGAGTGCGTTTTGACTCTTTAGTTGCTCGACTCGGCCAATCAGCAGTTCGAGTCTGGCCATCAGCGCTTGCAGGTCATTGTCTTCCATTGGTTTCACTGTCTGATGGGTTAACTGGCGGACAGCCTTTAATAGTCTTGGCGAGTCTGTCGATGTAGGATACAAGGCCTCCATTCTAGACATAGCGCCGTCTGGCGCCTAGCTGCCCATGACCATTGCGAATTCCCCGTACCAAGCCTTTGCCACCCTGCTGACTTCCAGCGGCCACAACGTCTCGCCTGCCGAACTGCACGGCGTGCTGCTCGGGCGCAGTTGCGCCGGCGCGGGTTTCGATAACGAAGGCTGGCTGATCGACGCTGCCGAACTGCTCGAAGGCGATATCCAGGACAACGTCCGCAACGCCTTGATCGGCCTGCAAGAGATGGTCAAGGGCGAGCTGACCGGCGACGACGTCACCGTCGTTCTGTTGCTGCCGACCGACGATGCTCCACTGACCGACCGCGCCGCTGCGCTGGGCGAATGGTGCCAGGGCTTCCTCAGCGGTTTCGGCCTCAACTGCCGTGACAGCAGCATGCTCAGCGTTGAAGCCACCGAAGTGCTGCAGGATCTGGCCGCCATTTCTCAGGTGCAGGATGCGCTGGAAGAGTCCGAAGACGGCGAGTCCGACTACATGGAAGTGATGGAATACCTGCGCGTCGCGCCGCTGCTGCTGTTCTCGGAAACCAAAAAAGCCGATGTGCCGCCAGCCGCCAAGCCGTCGTTGCATTAATCGCGTGCCAGGGAAAGCCATCTGCCCATGACCCATATCCCCAAAGCGGAATACAGCCGTCGCCGCAAGGCCCTGATGGCGCAGATGGAACCCAACAGCATCGCGATCCTGCCCGCCGCCGCGGTCGCCATCCGCAACCGCGACGTCGAGCACGTCTACCGTCAGGACAGCGACTTCCAGTACCTCAGCGGCTTTCCCGAACCGCAAGCTGTCATCGTATTGATGCCCGGTCGCGAGCATGGCGAATACGTGCTGTTTTGTCGTGAGCGCAACGCCGAACGCGAATTGTGGGATGGCTTGCGCGCAGGTCAGGAAGGCGCGATCCGCGAATACGGCGCCGACGATGCGTTCCCTATCACTGACATCGACGACATTCTCCCGGGGCTGATCGAAGGCCGCGATCGGGTGTATTCAGCGATGGGCAGCAACCCGGAATTCGACCGGCACCTGATGGACTGGATCAACGTGATCCGCTCCAAGGCGCACCTCGGCGCCCAGCCGCCGAATGAATTTGTTGCCCTGGATCATCTGCTGCACGACATGCGTCTGTATAAATCGGCGGCAGAAGTGAAGGTGATGCGCGAAGCCGCGAGGATCTCGGCCCAGGCCCATGTCCGCGCGATGCAGGCCAGCCGTCCCGGGTTGTATGAATACAGCCTTGAGGCCGAACTGGATTATGAATTCCGCAAGGGCGGGGCGAAGATGCCGGCCTACGGATCGATCGTCGCGGCCGGACGCAACAGCTGCATCCTGCATTACCAGCAGAACGACGCACCGCTCAAGGACGGCGATCTGGTGCTGATCGACGCGGGCTGCGAGATCGACTGCTATGCCAGCGACATCACTCGCACCTGGCCGGTGAACGGGAAGTTCTCGCCGGAGCAGAAGGCGATTTATGAGCTGGTGCTGGCCTCGCAGGAAGCCGCCTTCGCCGAAATCGCGCCGAACAAGCACTGGAATCAGGCGCACGAAGCCACGGTTCGAGTGATCACGACCGGCCTGGTGAAGCTCGGTCTGTTGCAGGGCGAGGTCGACGAGTTGATTGCCAGCGAAGCCTACAAAGCGTTTTACATGCACCGCGCCGGCCACTGGCTGGGCATGGATGTGCACGATGTCGGAGAGTACAAGGTCGGCGGCGAATGGCGGGTGCTGGAGGTCGGCATGGCGCTGACCGTGGAGCCGGGCATCTACATCGCACTGGATAATCAGAACGTGGCGAAGAAATGGCGCGGCATCGGCGTGCGCATCGAGGACGACGTGGTGGTCACCAGGACCGGTTGTGAAATCCTCACGGGCGGCGTACCGAAAACCGTAGCCGAAATCGAAGCGCTGATGGCGCAAGCACGGGCACACGCAGCATGAGTCGAGTCAATCTGGCAATCATTGGTGGCGGTCTGGTTGGCGCCAGTCTGGCCTTGGCGCTGCAGGCCGGAGCCAAGGCGCGCGGCTGGAAGATCGTCCTGATCGAGCCCTTTGCTCCGGGCGATACCTGGCAGCCGAGCTATGACGCACGTTCGTCGGCGTTGTCGTTTGGTTCGCGACAGATTTATCAACGACTGGGCGTTTGGCAGGAGATTTCCCGCCGTGCCGAGCCGATCAAACAGATTCACGTGTCCGACCGTGGTCGCTTCTCCACCGCGTGCTTGTCGGCGATGGAAGAGGGCGTGCCGGCGCTCGGCTACGTGGTGGAAAACGCCTGGCTCGGTCAGTGCCTGTGGCAGCACCTCGACAAGGACGTGATCACCTGGCGCTGTCCGGCTGAAGTGGCGCGCATGGAGCCGCTGCCCGATGGTTATCGTTTGACGCTCAACGATGAAACCACGCTTGAATGCGACCTGGCGGTGCTTGCCGATGGCGGCCGTTCCGGTTTGCGCGAGCAGTTGGGCATCAACGTGCGCACCCGTCCTTACAACCAGAGCGCGCTGATCGCCAACATCACCCCGAGCGAAGCGCACAACGGCATGGCGTTCGAGCGTTTCACCGACGAAGGGCCGATGGCGCTGTTGCCGCTGCCGGACAATCGCTGCGCTTTGGTCTGGACCCGCCTGGGCATGGATGCGCAGCGTCTGGTCGAACTGAGCGAGCGCGATTTCCTCAGCGAATTGCAGGGCGTATTCGGCTATCGGCTGGGCACGCTGAAGCAGGTCGGCGCGCGGCATTTGTATCCGCTGTCACTGGTCGAAGCTGAAGAGCAGGTGCGCTCGCACCTGACCGTGCTCGGCAATGCCGCGCACAGCCTGCACCCGATCGCCGGGCAGGGTTTCAATCTTTCCTTGCGCGACACCGATGCGCTCGCCGCAGCGTTGCTCGCCAGCGATAAACCGCTGGGCGACCTGGCCACGTTGCAGGCGTATCGCGAGCGCCAGCGTCTGGATCAGGAACTGACGGTGGGTTTTTCCGATCAGGTCACGCGCCTGTTCGGCAGCAATCAGCCGCTGGTGTCGCTGGGCCGCAACATCGGTTTGCTCGGTCTCGATCTGCTGCCACCTGCCAAGCGCTGGTTCGCCCGTCAGGCGATGGGTCTGGGAACACGTCCGGATGCTTGAGTGGCTGAGCGCAAAGTTTGGCAAGGCGCGTTTGATGCGCTGGGTCATGACCTTTTATCCGCCGTACCTGGGCGCCGGGGTGCGCGTTCGGCACATCAGCGACGACTTTCGCGACGTTCAGGTGTCCATGGGGTTGGGCTGGTACAACCGCAACTATGTCGGCACCCAGTTTGGCGGCAGCCTGTATTCGATGGTCGACCCGTTTTTCATGCTGATGCTGATGGAAAACCTCGGATCAAAATACATCGTCTGGGACAAGGCGGCCGACATCGATTTCATTGCGCCAGGCAAAGGCCCGGTGTTCGCCCGGTTCAACATCGACCAGACCTTGCTCGACGAAATTCGCCGGCAGACCGCCAGCGGCGAGAAATACCTGCCGCAGTTGCAGGTCGACATTCATGACGGCGCCGGCAACCTCGTGGCGCGAGTCGGTAAAACCCTTTACGTGCGGCTCAAGCCGCAAGCGAGACAGGCATAAGGCATGGAAATGCGCGCAGATCTGCTGATTGTCGGAGCCGGAATGGTTGGCAGCGCCCTGGCGCTGGCGCTACAGGACAGCGGGCTGGAAGTCCTGCTGGTCGACGGCAGTCCCTTGAGCGTCAAACCCTTCGATGCCGAAGCCGTGTTTGAGCCTCGGGTGAGTGCATTGTCGGCGGCCAGCCAGCGGATCCTCGAACGCCTCGGCGTTTGGGATGGCATTGCCCAGCGACGCAGCAGCCCGTACACCGACATGCACGTCTGGGACGGCAGCGGCACCGGGCAGATTCATTTCTCGGCGAGTAGCGTGCATGCCGACGTGCTTGGTCATATCGTCGAAAACCGCGTGGTGCAGGATGCGTTGCTTGACCGCCTGCACGACTGCGATCTGGGCATGCTGGCCAACGCACGGCTGGAACAGATGCGTCGCTCGGGCGATGACTGGCTCCTGACCCTGGCCGATGGCCGCACGTTACGCGCGCCACTGGTGATTGCCGCCGACGGTGCGAACTCGGCCGTTCGCCGCCTGACCGGCGTGGCGACCCGTGAGTGGGATTATCTGCACCATGCCATCGTCACCAGCGTGCGCAGCGGCAAACCGCACCGCCAAACCGCCTGGCAGCGGTTTACCGATAACGGCCCGCTGGCGTTCCTGCCGCTGGAGCGCGACGGGCAGCAGGATTGGTGCTCGATCGTCTGGTCGACCACGCCGAGTGAAGCCGAGCGCTTGATGGCGCTGGAAGATGCTGCGTTCTGCGCCGAGCTGGAACGCGCCTTCGAAGGGCGCCTTGGTGAAGTCGTCAGCGCCGATCCGCGCCTTTGCGTGCCGCTGCGTCAGCGTCACGCCAAGCGCTACGTGGCCGAGGGTCTGGCCTTGATCGGTGATGCGGCGCACACCATTCACCCGCTGGCGGGGCAGGGCGTGAACCTCGGTTTCCTCGACGCCGCCGTGCTCGCGGAAGTGCTGCTGCAAGCTCATGAACGTGGCGAGCGCCTGGCGGACGTGAAAGTGCTGAGCCGTTACGAGCGCCGGCGCATGCCGCACAACCTCGCGCTGATGGCGGCGATGGAGGGCTTTGAACGGTTGTTCCAGGCCGATCCGCTGCCGCTGCGCTGGTTGCGCAACGCGGGGTTGAAGCTGGTCGATCAGATGCCCGAGGCCAAGGCGTTGTTTGTGCGCGAAGCGCTTGGGTTGACGGGCGACCTGCCGAAACTGGCCAAGCCCTGAGCCACAGGGGCAATCATTGCTGTGCAACATCTGGTAACGCCTTCACCCAGTGTTCGATTGTGGTAGTAAATGTGAGTCCTTATCATTTGGCCCACATTTCCCGACCGAGAGACCGCTCCCATGTTGGCACCCAAGCGTCTTCTGACTGCACTGGCCTTGACCCTGATCGGCAGCACCACTGTCCAGGCTGCCGATGAGGTGGTGGTTTACTCGTCGCGCATCGATGAACTGATCAAACCGGTATTCGATGCCTACACCGCCAAGACCGGGGTGAAGATCAAGTTCATCACCGACAAGGAAGCGCCGCTGATGCAGCGCATCAAGGCCGAAGGTGAAAACGCCACCGCCGACCTGTTGCTCACGGTCGATGCCGGCAACCTCTGGCAAGCCGAGCAGATGGGCATCCTCCAGCCGTTCACCTCGAAAACCATCGACACCAACATACCTGCGCAATATCGCTCGTCCACCCATGCCTGGACCGGTCTGAGCCTGCGCGCGCGGACGATCGCCTATTCCACTCAGCGAGTGAAGCCGGGCGAGCTGACCACCTACGAAGCACTGGCCGACAAGAACTGGGAAGGGCGCCTGTGCCTGCGCACGGCGAAGAAGGTCTACAACCAGTCGCTGACCGCGACCATGATCGAAGTCCATGGCGCCGAGAAGACCGAGAAAATCCTCAAGGGCTGGGTCAATAACCTGTCCACCGACGTCTTTTCCGATGACGTTGCGGTGCTCGAAGCGATCAACGCCGGTCAATGCGACGTTGGCATCGTCAACACCTACTACTACGGCCGCCTGCACAAGCAGAAGCCGGACCTGCCGGTGAAACTGTTCTGGCCGAACCAGGCTGACCGCGGCGTGCACGTTAACCTTTCGGGCATCGGCCTGACCAAGCATGCGCCGCACCCGGAAGCGGCCAAGGCACTGGTCGAGTGGATGACCACGCCTGAGGCGCAGCAGATTTTTGCCGACGTGAACCAGGAGTTCCCGGCCAACCCGGCGGTGGCACCTTCGGAAGAAGTGGCAGCGTGGGGCAAGTTCATCGCTGACACCCTGCCGGTGGAAGTGGCTGGCAAGCGTCAGGCCGAAGCGATCCGGATGATGGATCGGGCGGGCTGGAACTGAATCTTTTTTGATTGCTGTGTCTGCTTCAGGATCCGGCCCCTCACCCCAGCCCTCTCCCCAAGGGAGAGGGGGAAAGGGAGCAGATTTGTAAGGCTTTCAAAACCTGAGTTCGGCTCGATATTGCAGGTCGGTGTAGCTCGCAAGAGCTACACGGTCAGCACCCTCTCCCTCTAGGAGAGGGAGCAGATGCAGGGTGTTTTGAAATCCTGAGTTCGACTCGATATTCCAGTTCCGCGTAATTGCCATAAACTGCGCGGTCAGTCCCCTCTCCCTCCGGGAGAGGGCCAGGGTGAGGGCAGCAATCTCAACCTGGAATACGCAATCCAAGAACACGCCAATCCTCCAGAGATTCAAAAGTGGCCCACCCCGCCCAACGCCGCTGGTACCCCATCGTCTTCGCCATCGCCGCGCTGGTGCTGTTGCCGCTGAGTGTTCTGCTGCTGTCCTGGCAAACCATCGATCAACAAATCTGGGCGCACCTGTGGGAAACCCAGATGCCGCGCCTGCTGGGCAATACCCTGACGCTGATACTTGGCGTCGGTGTCGGTGTGACCTTGCTCGGCGTCAGCCTGGCCTGGCTCACCAGCCTCTGCGAATTCCCCGGTCGGCGCTGGCTCGACTGGGCGCTGATGCTGCCCTTTGCCATTCCTGCGTACGTGCTCGCCTTTGTGTTCGTCGGCCTGCTCGATTTCGCCGGCCCCGTGCAGACCCTCCTGCGTGAATGGTTTGGCAACGGCCTGCGCCTGCCGCGTGTGCGCTCCACCGGCGGGGTGATTGTGGTGCTGGTGCTGGTTTTCTACCCCTACGTTTACCTGCTCGCGCGCACCGCGTTTCTCGCCCAGGGCAAAGGTCTGATGGAAGCGGCGCGTGTGCTCGGGCAGTCGCCGTGGCAAGCGTTCTGGCGGGTAGCCCTGCCGATGGCGCGCCCGGCGATTGGTGCCGGCGTGGCGCTGGCGTTGATGGAAACCCTGGCGGATTTCGGCGCGGTGTCGGTGTTCAACTTCGACACTTTCACCACCGCTATCTACAAGACCTGGTATGGCTTCTTCAGCCTGTCGAGCGCGGCGCAGTTGGCCAGCCTGTTGCTGCTGGTGGTGATGCTGGTGCTCTACGGCGAGCGTCGCGCCCGCGGTGCGAACCGGGCGAGTAACGAGCGGCCCAGGGTAAAAGCGCTGTATCACCTGCGCGGGCTCAAGGCATTCGCGGCGATGAGCTGGTGCGGGCTGGTCTTCGCCTGCGCCTTCGTCATTCCAGTGCTGCAACTGATCGTGTGGTTCTGGCAACGCGGGCGTTTCGATCTGGACGAACGTTACGCCGGGCTGATCCTGCACACCTTGTATCTGGGCGCCATGGCGGCGCTGATCACGGTCAGCGTCGCGTTGCTGCTGGCTTTCGCTCGCCGCTTGGCGCCAACGCAGGCAATCAATTCCGGCGTCGGTCTGGCCAATCTCGGCTACGCCTTGCCGGGGTCAGTGCTGGCGGTGTCGATCATGCTGGCGTTCAGTTATCTGGATCGGGAATGGGTGATTCCGCTGTCCGGTTGGCTCGGTGGTGCCGGCAAGCCGTTGCTGCTCGGCAGCCTCGCAGCATTGCTGACGGCTTATCTGGTGCGCTTTATCGCCGTCGCTTACGGGCCGCTGGAAAGCAGCCTGGCGCGTATACGGCCGTCTTTGCCCGAAGCAGCACGTAGCCTGGGTGTCAGTGGGCCGCGACTGTTTTTCAAAGTGTATCTGCCGCTCTTGCTGCCCGGCACGCTCAGCGCCGCGTTGCTGGTGTTCGTCGATGTGCTCAAGGAAATGCCCGCGACCCTGCTGATGCGCCCGTTTGGCTGGGACACGCTGGCGGTGCGCATCTTCGAAATGACCAGCGAAGGCGAGTGGGCGAGGGCATCATTGCCGGCGCTGACCCTGGTGCTGGTTGGCCTGTTGCCGGTCATCGGCCTGATCCGACGTTCAGCGCACCGAAACACTTAGTCGTCAGTCCTACATCATGCGGCTACAATGCGCGGCATTCGGTGCGGTCCGTCTGACAGACCCGCTCGCTGGAATCGGCTGAAAGCCTTATTCATCAAGACTTTCACCCGTATAGCGGCGGTCCGCACCTTCGCCACGCCCGGAAGGAGAAACCCATGGGACAGCGTACGCCTCTGTATGACCTGCACCTCGCGCTCGGCGCGAAGATGGTCGATTTTGGCGGTTGGGACATGCCGCTGCATTACGGCTCGCAGGTCGAGGAGCATCACGAAGTGCGCCGCGATTGCGGGGTGTTCGATGTGTCCCATATGACCGTGATCGATGTCGCCGGCAACCAGGCCAAGGCCTGGCTTCAGCATTTGCTGACCAATGACGTCGAACGCCTGCAACGCCCCGGCCGCGCGCTGTACAGCACCATGCTCAACGAGCGCGGCGGCATCGTCGACGACATGATCGTCTATCGTCTCGAAGACGGTTATCGTCTCGTCTTCAACGCTTCCACCCGCGATCAGGATCTGGCCTGGATGCAGGCGCAACTCGGCAGCTTCGACGTACAACTGCATGAACGCTCCGAGCTGGCGATGCTCGCCATTCAAGGCCCGCAGGCCCGGCACAGGATTGCCGAACTGGTGACCCAGTCCCGCGCCACGTTGATCCAGCAGCTCAAACCTTTTGAAGGCGCGATCGACGGCGACTGGTTCATTGCCCGCACCGGCTACACCGGTGAAGATGGTCTGGAAATTGTTCTACCTGCCAGCCAGGCCCCCGGTTTTTTCAACGATCTGGTCGGCGCCGGCATTTCCCCGATTGGCCTCGGTGCCCGCGATACGTTGCGAGTCGAGGCCGGTATGAACCTCTACGGTCAGGACATTCACCAGGACGTTTCGCCGCTCGCCTCGAACATGGCCTGGAGCATTGCCTGGGAACCGGCCTCGCGTCAGTTCATCGGTCGCGCGGCGCTGGAGGCGGAAAAAGCCGCCGGGGTTGCGCACAAACTGGTCGGTCTGGTGCTGGAGGAGCGCGGGGTTTTGCGCGCCCATCAGGTGGTTCGCATCGCCGATGTTGGCGAAGGGGAGATCACCAGTGGTAGTTTCTCACCTACGCTGAGCAAGTCGATTGCCCTGGCGCGTGTTCCGATGGCAACCGCCGACCGCGCCGAAGTGGAAATCCGTGGCAAGTGGTACCCGGTACGCGTGGTCAAACCGACCTTCGTGCGCCATGGCAAAACTTTGATCTAACCTATTTCCGGCGGGCCGACCGCTGACCCTTTCCCGAGGACACTGAAGATGAGCAATATCCCTGCCGAACTGCGTTTTGCCGAAAGTCATGAGTGGGCGCGTGTGGAAGCCGACGGCACCGTCACCGTGGGCATCAGCGATCACGCACAGGAAGCGCTGGGCGATGTGGTGTTCGTCGAGCTGACTGAAGTGGGCAAGGTGTTTGCGGCCCGTGACCAATCCGGCGTTGTCGAGTCGGTGAAAGCCGCGTCCGACATCTACGCTCCGGTCAGCGGTGAAGTCATCGCGATCAACGAAGAACTGGGCGGCTCGCCCGAACTGCTGAACTCCGACCCTTACGGCGCCTGGATCTTCAAGCTCAAGCCAAGCGACAAGGCCGAGCTGGACAAGCTGCTCGACGCGGCGGCGTACAAGACTGCCATCGGCGAGTAAGCCTCGAGCCATATCCAAGCCCCGATTCGTCGGGGCTTTTTTGTGGTCGATGATTTTCATAGTGGGAGCGAGCCTGCTCGCGAAAGCGGTGGTGCAGGCAATGTCATGTTTACTGCCATAAAGCCTTCGCGAGCAGGCTCGCTCCCACAGGGCTCTCAGGTAACCCGGCTTACTGCAGGCAAAAAAAATGCCGCTCAATCGAGCGGCATTTTTGTTTGCGACCGGTTTATTCGGACGCCACGGCGTTTTTCGCCAGAATCGCGTTCGCCAGTTCCATGTCCGTAGCCTGCAGGCCCGGGTTGTCGGCGCGGACTTTCTGCATTGCTGCTTCCAGATACGGGCCACGGATGCCGCCGTCACTGGCGACGAAGCTGCCGGCATCGTCCTGGGCGGCGACGATCAGCTTGTGATCCTTGAAGGTCAGGTAGGTCGAGCCAGTGGTGGCGCCGGAGGAAATGACGTTACGCCAAAAGCTGTCCGCCATGGCCGAACCAACGGGAAGCGACAGCAGGGCCAAGGTAGCAACAGCAAGTTTGAGACGCATGATGAGGTGACTCCTGGGGGATTAACTACGGCGTTGGATTGCCGATCCCCCGATCCAGTTCCGTGCTGACTTATTTCAACTCACTTTGCGGTGTCACCCGCAGCACTTCTTCCACCGTGGTCAGCCCCGCCGCGACTTTCTGCGCGCCGGACAGGCGCAGGCTGCGCATGCCTTCCTTGAACGCCTGACGTCGAATTGCAGTGAGGTCGGTGTCCGGGGTGATCAGCGCCTTGAGGCCGTCGCTCAGTTGCATGATTTCGTAAACGCCGGCGCGGCCGCGATAACCGGTATCGCGGCATTCCAGGCAACCGATGGCGCGTTGGGCATTGCCCGGCAGTGGCGCCTGCCACGGCCGGGTCAGGGTTTGCCAGTCTTCATCCTCAAGGGTCAATGGCGCCTTGCAATGCGGGCATAGGGTGCGCACCAGGCGCTGGGCCATGACCCCGAGCACTGTGGCCTTGATCAGGTAGTGCGGAACGCCGAGTTCAAGCAAACGACTGATGGCGCTGGGCGCATCGTTGGTGTGCAGCGTCGACAACACCAAATGCCCGGTGAGTGCGGCCTGAATCGCCATTTCGGCGGTTTCGAGATCGCGGATCTCGCCGATCATGATGATGTCCGGATCCTGTCGCATCAGCGCGCGCACCCCGGCGGCAAAGGTCAGCTCGATATTGTGCTGCACCTGCATCTGGTTGAAGGCCGGTTCGACCATTTCGATCGGGTCTTCGATGGTGCAAAGGTTGACCTCCGGCGTCGCCAGTTTTTTCAGCGTGGTGTACAGGGTGGTGGTCTTGCCCGAACCGGTCGGCCCGGTGACCAGAATGATGCCGTTGGGCTGGCGGGTCATGTCCTGCCAGCGGCGCAGGTCGTCGGCGCTGAAGCCCAATTGGTCAAAATTCTTCAGCAGCACTTCCGGGTCGAAAATACGCATGACCATTTTTTCGCCGAACGCTGTCGGCAAGGTCGACAGGCGCAGCTCCACTTCGCCGCCATCCGGGGTCTTGGTCTTGACCCGGCCGTCCTGGGGTTTGCGTTTTTCCGCGACGTTCATACGCCCGAGGCTTTTCAGGCGACTGACGATCGCCATGGTTACCTGCGGCGGGAATTGATAGACGTTGTGAAGCACGCCGTCGATGCGAAAACGCACGGTGCCGTGCTCGCGGCGTGGTTCGATGTGGATATCGCTGGCGCGTTGCTGGAAGGCGTACTGGAACAGCCAGTCGACGATGTTGACGATGTGCGCGTCGTTGGCGTCCGGCTCCTGATCGCTGGCGCCGAGGTTGAGCAACTGTTCGAAGTTGCCGAGGTTACCGCCCTGAGCGTCGGCATTGCTGGCGCCGCTGACCGACTTGGCCAGACGAAAGAACTCGACGCTGAAGCGCTGGACATCCACCGGATTGGCCACGACCCGTTTGATCGGCAGTTTCAGAACGTGGGTGAGATCGGCCTCCCAACCGGTGACATAGGGCTGGGCGCTGGCCACGGTCACCGAATCGCGATCCACGGCGACGGCGAGAATCTTGTGCCGCTGGGCGAAGGCGTAAGACATCAGCGGTGTGATCGCCGCGACGTTGATCTTCAGCGGATCGATGCGCAAGTACGGCTGGCCGGCTTGTTGCGCCAGCCACAGGGTCAGGCTTTCCAGGTCCAGGTGTTTGCCGGGGCGGCTGAGGTCGTCCAGTTGCTGGCTGGCGATGAACTCCAGCGGATGCATCTGGCCATGGGCGGCGTGACGACGACGGGCGTTGAGCGCCTGCTCTGCCGAGTCCTGGCCAATAAAACCTTGAGCGACCAATTCACGCAAGACATCGTTGAGGTCCAGCCAGCGGTCCTGAGTGGCGTGTTGAACGGACATGCGGGCTTCCTTTTTTGCGACAGTGCGCAAAAGGATAGACGCGGCCCCGCTGACCGTTGGGCCACTACCCGACGAAGCCGTTGCCGGATTTTTCAGCCGGCGGCCTGGGCTGGCATGTCCCAGGTGGTGTCGGCGTTTCGCAGATCCACCGAACACACACTGATCAGGTTACGAAGTTTTTCCGCGATCACTTGGGCGCGATGCCAGCTGAGCCCGCCCATGACCAGATCGACCGATAGCAGATCGTCCAGTCGCTGCACATTCATCTGCTGCGGCGTCAGGCATTGCAGCGCAAACAGGTTGAGCACCCGCACCAGCAGGTCCGGCTCCGCCTCGGCAACGATCTGGTACTGCGCCAGACAATGAGTGTTGCTGACGTTCCAGACATCGGCGCGGGCAGGTGCGCTGTTCACGGCTTCAAGGTACGGCATGGCAAGTCTCCAAGTTTTCTGGAGGTATTTTTACATTCGATTCGGGGTATTTCTTGGCTATGATCGGCAATATGGGCGATTGATTGAATGATTCAATTCGCGAAACGGCGATATCGAGGTTTTTGTATGCACGGTGAACTGGACAGCTACGACCGCAGGATTCTTGCCCTGCTACAAGAGGACGCCTCGCTTTCCAGCGCCCAGATTGCCGAGCAGGTGGGGCTGTCGCAATCCCCGTGCTGGCGGCGCATACAACGGATGAAGGAGGAGGGGATCATTCGCGGGCAGGTGACATTGCTTGATCGCAAAAAGATCGGCCTGAACACGCAGATTTTTGCCGAGATCAAACTCAATGCCCACGGGCGCTCGAACTTCACTGAGTTCACCGAGGCAATTCGGGGTTTTCCGGAAGTGCTGGAGTGCTACGTGCTGATGGGAGCGGTGGATTTTCTGTTGCGCATTGTCGCGGCGGACATCGAGGCGTACGAGCGTTTCTTCTTCGAGAAGCTGTCGCTGGTGCCGGGGATACAGGAAGTGAATTCGATTGTGGCGCTGTCGGAAATCAAGTCCACCACCAGCTTGCCGGTCGGAATGTCCGGGCGTCTGTGATGTCCTCTTCGCGAGCAGGCTCGCTCCCACAGGGACTGCATTCCAAGTGTGGGAGCGAGCCTGCTCGCGAAAGCGTTGTCAGCTGCGCAGGAGCATTTTCCAGGCGCGATTCTGATAAACCGCAATCGCCTGCTGCTTGCGCGCATCGAGCAGTTCGTCAGTGATGGTCGGCTCGTTGGCCAGTTGCGCCAGTTTGTTCAGCTCACCGTACAGGCGATCCATTTCCGGGATATCCAGCACGTTGCGCGCGTGGTGCAGCCAGACCTGGATGCGCTCGATGCGCGGCAGTTGTTCGGCGAGGTCTTCCGGCTGCTGCTGGTAGCGCTGCAGCTGCAGGGCCGTGGCTTCTTCGCCCAACAGGCGTGGCAACCAGCTGTGCAGTTGGGCGTCACCCTGGCGGTTACCGCGCACGTTGCGGTCGGCGGTCCAGGCGCGGGCCAGCAGCCAGCGCGAAGTGCTCAGCGAGAACAGGCCCCAACGCGGATCTTCCAGCTCCTCAAGAAACTGCTCCGGCGCGGCTTTGCGCACGTCTTCATCTTCAATTCCGGCCTGGACCAGCGGACGCCAGTCTTCCAGCAAGGCATCCAGGGCCACGCGCAAATCGTGGGTCGACTGGCGCGGCGCGGCCTGGCCGAGGCTGCTGAGCAGGGCGCGCAGTTCGGCGAGGTTTTCGACCCAGTCCAGCAACAGGCGCCAGTGGCCGTTGAAGCGATACTGTTCGGCCAGACGCTGGCTGCTGCCGAGCAAATGCCAACTGAGCGCGGCAAAGGCGTCGTCGAGTCGGGTTTCCGGGGTCAGTTGCGGCGCCGGCAGGCTCAGCGAGTAGCTGTTGGCGTCGTACAGACGGTAGCCGCGCTCGGCCTTGCTGATGTCGCACGGCATCAATGCCAGGGTGGCAGCCAGTTCGGCGGCCAGTTCCAGCAGCGCGGCAGGCTCGCCTTCGCGCAGTTCGAGCTCCAGCTCGCAGATTTCTTCTTTCCGCTTGCCGACCACGACATGACCGAGGTCCAGGGCGGCTTCGATCACCACTTTGCTCTTGCCACGGCCCCAGGCGATTTCCGCGCGTTCGCGGACAAAATCGGTGGTGAAGATCGGCTTCAGGGTTTTCTTGTCCAGATCGACCAGCGACTCGGGCCAGCATTCGCCGTCGAGTTTCTTCACGTCAAGCTTGGCTTTGGGCAATTTCCAGTCGTACTCGTTACGCTCGGACAGGCCGGCAATGCTTTGGCCACGGGTCTTGAGGGTCTGGATCACTTCGTCACCGTCCTTGCGCAGGCGCAGGGCGACTTTGGCCTGGGCCAGGTCGCGCTCGGGGGTGTCGAAGTACTGGTTCATCAACTCACGGCGTTCCCAGCCATTTTTGTTGCGTTTTTTCAGAAGCGGGTGCTCGCGCAGCGCGGCGAGGGTTTCGCGGCTGACGCGGAGTTTGATTTCGGTTTCTTTCTGCATGGCCGGAAAATCCAGGATCGGGAGCGCAGCCGGGGGAAGGTGTGGCTGCCAAGGCCGTGCAGTGTACAGGACTCAAACTTCCTACGCCCTGCGACGGTTTATTCCGCGCGCCGGATGGTTCTATGATGGGGCTTAATTCGGGAGTTGGAGTCAGCGATGCCTTTGCCGTCCATGCAAGACCAGTTCGCTGCGCTGATTGCTGCGCCATCGGTCAGCTGTACCCAGCCGAGCCTCGACCAGTCCAACCGCGCTGTCATCGACCTGTTGGCGGGCTGGCTGGGCGACTTGGGGTTCAGTTGCGATATTCAGCCAGTGAGCCCCGGCAAATTCAACCTGCTCGCCAGTTTCGGCAGCGGTCCCGGCGGGCTGGTGCTGGCGGGGCACAGCGACACGGTGCCGTACGACGATGCCTTGTGGCAGACCGATCCGCTGAAGCTCACTGAAGTCGATGGCCGCTGGGTGGGCCTGGGCAGTTGCGACATGAAGGGGTTCTTCGCACTGGTCATCGAAGCTGTGCAACCGCTGCTGGATCAGCCGTTCAGGCAACCGCTGCTGATCCTTGCCACGTGCGATGAAGAAAGTTCAATGTCCGGCGCCCGCGCGCTGGCCGAGGCCGGGCAGCCGCTGGGCCGCGCGGCGGTGATTGGCGAACCGACCGGGCTCAAGCCGATCCGCATGCACAAAGGCATCATGATGGAGCGCATCGACATCCTCGGGCAGAGCGGTCATTCGTCGGATCCGCGCCTGGGCCACAGCGCCCTCGAAGCCATGCACGATGCCATCGGCGAACTGCGCGGCCTGCGTCTGTTATGGCAGCGCGAGCACCGCAATCCCCAGTTCAGCGTGCCGCAACCGACGATGAATTTCGGCTGCATCCACGGCGGCGATAACCCGAACCGTATTTGCGGGCAATGTTCGCTGGAGTTCGACCTGAGGCCGTTGCCGGGGATGGATCCGCAAGTGCTGCGGGCGGAAATCCTGCGCAAACTTGCCCCGGTGGCAGAACGGCACAGCGTGAAAATCGACTACCAGCCGTTGTTCCCGGAAGTGCCGCCATTCGAGCAGTCCGAAGACGCCGAACTGGTGCGCATCGCGGAAAAACTCACTGGCCACCGCGCCGAAGCAGTAGCGTTCGGCACTGAAGCGCCTTATCTTCAGCGCCTCGGCTGCGAAACCATTGTGCTCGGCCCCGGTGACATCGCTTGTGCGCACCAGCCGGGCGAGTACCTTGAAATGTCACGTTTGCAGCCTACCGTGCATCTACTTCGGCAGTTGATTGAACATTACTGCCTGAAGAGGTGAACGCCGCTCCTACAGGGCACAGTTAAATCAGTGAGAATCCAACCCGTATTCATGAGGAGAGCGCGCGTGTCGCCAAGCCTGTTCCGACGATAACCATCAGCCCGCTGTGCGTTTTTCGTTTCGCCCCTTTTTTGGCTGCTCTTTATTACAGGCCCAGGTTCATGCCCGAATACGTCAATTGGCTTCGCCACGCGTCTCCTTACATCAATGCCCACCGCGATTGCACCTTCGTCGTCATGCTGCCCGGCGACGGTGTCGAGCATCCGAATTTCGGCAACATCGTTCACGACCTGGTTTTGCTGCACAGCCTGGGCGTGCGTCTGGTGCTG
This sequence comes from Pseudomonas khorasanensis, assembly GCF_014268505.2. Lineage (GTDB taxonomy): Bacteria > Pseudomonadota > Gammaproteobacteria > Pseudomonadales > Pseudomonadaceae > Aquipseudomonas > Aquipseudomonas khorasanensis. The sequence continues at coordinate 53,590 of NZ_JABWQP020000003.1, read as the reverse complement.
GTGCACGGTTCGCGCCCGCAAATCGAAACCCGCCTTGCCGCCCGCGGCCTGACCCCGCATTACCACCACGGCATGCGCATCACCGATGCCTCGACGCTGGAATGCGTTATCGATGCGGTTGGCCAGTTGCGCATCGCCATCGAAGCGCGCCTGTCGATGGACATGGCGTCTTCGCCGATGCAAGGCTCGCGTCTGCGCGTGGCCAGCGGCAACCTCGTAACGGCACGGCCGATTGGCGTGCTGGAAGGTGTCGACTATCACCACACCGGCGAAGTGCGCCGGGTTGACCGCAAGGGCATCAATCGCCTGCTCGACGAGCGTTCGATCGTGCTGTTGTCGCCGCTGGGTTACTCGCCGACCGGTGAAATCTTCAACCTTGCCTGCGAGGACGTTGCAACCCGTGCGGCCATCGATCTTGGCGCCGACAAATTGCTGTTGTTCGGTGCCGAGCTCGGGCTGATCGACGAGAACGGCAAACTGGTCCGCGAACTGCGTCCGCAGCAAGTGCCGGCGCACCTGCAGCGTCTGGGCAGCAGCAACTATCAGGCGGAATTGCTCGACGCCGCCGCCGAGGCCTGCCGTGGCGGTGTGGCGCGCAGCCATATTGTCAGTTATGCCGAGGATGGTGCGCTGCTGACCGAACTGTTCACCCGCGACGGTGGCGGTACGCTGGTCGCGCAAGAGCAGTTCGAGCTGGTGCGCGAGGCAGCGATTGAAGACGTCGGCGGCTTGCTCGACTTGATCAGTCCGCTGGAAGAGCAGGGGATTCTGGTGCGCCGTTCCCGCGAAGTGCTGGAGCGCGAGATCGAGCAGTTCAGCGTCGTTGAGCGTGAGGGCATGATCATCGCCTGTGCAGCGCTGTATCAGATTGCCGATTCGGATGCCGGTGAACTGGCGTGCCTGGCAGTGAACCCGGAGTACCGCCACGGCGGTCGTGGCGATGAATTGCTTGAGCGTATCGAGACGCGGGCGCGGGCACAGGGTCTGAAGACGCTGTTTGTCCTCACCACGCGGACCGCGCACTGGTTCCGCGAGCGCGGCTTCGAACCGAGTTCGGTTGAACGCCTGCCGGCGGCGCGGGCTTCGCTGTACAACTTCCAGCGCAACTCGAAAATCTTCGAAAAGACCCTCTGAGAAAAAGCCCAATGTGACGTTCCCACGCTCCGCGTGGGAATGCCTCAACGGACGCTCCGCGTTCGGCTTTTGATGGGACGCGGAGCGCCCCGGGCTGCATTCCCACGCAGAGCGTGGGAACGATCAGTGTGGGAGCGAGCCTGCTCGTGAAGCTTTACTGGGTGACGAATTTGGCGCTGACGTACGGCGAGTAATCCGGTAGCACCGTCTCGACCTTGCCTTGTTCTTTCAAGAATTTCGCCGTTTCGCCAATCGCCTTTGCCGTGCCGCCATCCAGCAGTGCCGAGGTTTGCTGCGCCCTGGCATCCGGAAACGCCGAGCCGGCGAGCAGTTCCGGTACATCAGCCGCATTGGCACCGGTCAATTTGGCGATTTTTTGTACAGGCACTGAATCGGCCGTCCAGCTGTCCTTGTGCGCCGCGTAGTCAGCGAACGAGTCCAGGGTGACCTTGGCAAATTTCGCCACGATCTCGGAATGTTTCTCGGCGAAATCCTTCCGGGCGACCCATACCTCGAATGTCGGCGCACCCCACTGCCCGACTTGTGCGGCGTCGGTCAAGGTCTTGCCGGTCTTGCGAATCTCGCCCAACGCCGGCGACCAGACAAACGCACCGTCGATGTCACCACGCTTCCACGCGGCGGCGATTTCCGCCGGTTGCAGATTGACCACTTTGACCTTTGACGTATCCAGCCCCCAGTGTTTCAGCGCTCCGAGCAGGCTGTAATGAGAGGTGGATACGAACGGCGTGGCGATGGTTTTGCCGACCAGGTCCTGCGGCGTATCGATGCCGCTACCGTTGCGCACCACCAGTGCTTCAGCGGCATTGATCTGTGCCGAAACGATAAATGCCACGATCGGCAGATTGCGCGAGGCCGCCGCTGCCAGCGGACTGGAGCCGAGGTTACCGATCTGGACGTCGCCGGACGCAATGGCTGTCACTACTTCCGGGCCGCTGTTGAAGCGACGCCAGTCGATTTTCTCGCCGATGGCCTTCTCGTAAACGCCGTCAGCCTGAGGGACTTTGCTGGGGTCGATGCCGGTTTGATAGCCCACGGTCAGACCAGCGGCATGTGCGGAAAAAGAAAACAGTGCCGACACACAAACTGTAACAAATTGACTAGATAGTGCGCGTTTCGCCATGATGCGTCGCCTTTTCGATGGGATTTGACGTGTAGGGAGCACGGCAAAGCTAATCGATCTAAAAAAAGGTCAACAAATACCATTTAGGAATGAGCTTAGGCGCCGATACGCTGTTTCCCGGCGTGGATGGCCATTAGTGGGCCATATATCCGAATGGTATGAAAAAGAATGAAATAATTCTTTTTGGGTTTATCAGGAAATCTTTACCCTGCAGGGACCAAATCACTTGCGATTAGACCATGGTCGTAGACACACAAGGTTACGATTGACTTGTCAGTCACGGTCTGGCGCTAATCGCGCATCTTAGGATTCAGGGCAAATCGACCCCGAACCAGGAACACAAGAATTAGAACGAGAGGAGCGATACATGAACAAGTCCACCTTGGCCCTGGCTGTGGCCGTTGGGGTAATGGCGCAGCAGGCAGGCGCCGCCGGTTTCATTGAAGACAGCAAGGCTACTCTGGGTCTGCGCAACTTCTACATCAACACTGACAACCGTAACGGCACTGGTGCCAACAAGAACGAAGAGTGGGGTCAAGGCTTCGATCTGCGCTTCATCTCTGGCTACACCCAAGGCACCGTCGGTTTCGGTCTAGACGCGATCGGCTTGCTGGGTATCCGCCTTGATTCGGGCGGCGGCACCAACGGCAACAGTGGCACCGCCTATGGCGGCACCGTGTTCCCAAGCGAGTCCAACGGCAAAGCCGTGGACAACTTCTCCAGCCTGGGCCTGACTGCCAAAGCCAAGATCTCCCAGACTGAATTGAAGCTGGGTACCTTGCAGCCGAAGAACCCGGTCATCGTCACCAACGACGGTCGTCTGCTGCCGCAAACCTGGCAGGGCGGCCAGATCACTTCCGGCGAGATCAAGGACCTGACTCTGGTGGGTGGTCAGATCGAGCACGTCAAAGGCCGTAACTCCAGCAACAATGAACAGCTGAGCATTGGCGGTGCCAACTCTCGCGGTCCGAACTTCCGCGATAGCAACAAATTCATTTACGCGGGTGGTGACTACAAGATCACCAAAGATCTGACTGCCCAGTACTACTACGGCAACCTGGAAGAGTTCTACAAACAACACTTCCTTGGGCTGGTTCACAACTGGTCCATCGGTCCAGGCGTGCTGAAGTCTGACTTCCGTTACTTCAACAGTTCCGACGACGGCGCAAATGGTCACGACCCAGCCTACTTCAGCTCTGGAGCTTACAGCCACGCGGCAAACGGCAAAGGCAAAGTCGACAACAACTTGTATAGCGGCCTGTTCCTGTACACCGTTGCCGGTCACACTTTTGGTGGCGGCTATCAGGTGAGCAACGGCAGCAGCGACTTCCCTTGGTTGAACCAGGGTGACGGTTCTTCGAACTACACCATCACCGACATGCAGATCCAGAAGTTCAACCGTGCCGGTGAACGTACCTGGCAAGCACGCTACTCCTATGACTTCGCCAAGGTTGGCGTGCCTGGCCTGACGGCTGGCATGGTGTACCTGCGTGGCGATAACGTTGACACCTATAACGCTCGTCGCGTCCAGACCTCGAACGGCGCTTCCGAGTGGGAACGCGATCTGACCGTAGCGTACGTTGTTCCGGAAGGCCCGTTGAAAAACGTCGGCTTCATGTGGAAAAACGCTTCGTGGCGCTCCGATATTGCCGGTCAACGCGACCAGGACGAAAACCGCCTGATCCTCAGCTACTCGATCCCGCTGTTGTAATCGCGCGTTCAGGTACCTGATGTAAAAAAGCCCCGTCCGGCATCGCGCCGGACGGGGCTTTTGCGTTTCGAGTCAGGCTCACCCCCGTAAGCCCTCCCCGATTTTCCCTCTTTGCTGCAACTCAAGGCCTTCTCGAACCTTGCGTTGGATATTCGTCTCGATGCCCGAAAGCGTCCAGTGAACAGATATTTAATATTCGCTAACGATCTAGATATCGCGTTATTTATTCTTTTTCACGCTGTCTGATCCCGAGCTACAGTTGGTGTCTCTCTTCCCTTTTCAAGGAGCAGCATCATGAGCCTCAGACTCGGCGACATCGCCCCCGATTTCGAACAAGACTCCAGCGCCGGCAAGATTCGTTTCCACGAGTGGCTGGGCGATAGCTGGGGCGTGCTGTTTTCCCACCCGGCGGACTTCACCCCGGTGTGCACCACCGAACTGGGTTTCACCGCCAAGCTCAAGGATGAATTCAGCCAGCGTGGCGTCAAGGCCATTGCGCTGTCGGTCGACCCGGTGGACTCGCACCACAAGTGGATTGAAGACATCAACGAGACCCAGAACACCCTCGTCAACTTCCCGATCCTGGCTGATGCCGATCGCAAGGTCTCGGATCTCTATGACCTGATTCACCCGAACGCCAGCGACACCCTGACGGTGCGTTCGCTGTTCGTCATTGATCCGAACAAAAAGATTCGCCTGACCATCACCTACCCGGCGAGCACCGGGCGCAATTTCCACGAGATCCTGCGGGTGATCGATTCGCTGCAGCTCACCGACAACTACAAGGTGGCCACGCCGGCCAACTGGCAGGACGGTGACGAGGTGGTCATCGTGCCGTCGCTCAAGGATGAGGACGAGATCAAGCAGCGCTTCCCGAAAGGCTATCGCGCGGTGAAGCCGTACCTGCGCCTGACGCCGCAGCCGAATAAGTGAGATCTGCGGTATAGCCGCCACCGCTTTCGCGAGCAGGCTCGCTCCCACATTTGCAATGCATTCCCCTGTGGGAGCGAGCCTGCTCGCGAAGGCGTCAGTTCGGTCAATACAAGCTAGAACACAAGCAGGGGAATTTCGGCCGTTTCGACGGCCTTTTTTTCGTCCGAAAAGCGCCGCAACGCATATCTCTAAAACGAATAACCAAATGAATAAATATGATTTATGGATATATGAATCAACTGGTAAGGTCACTACCAATGAAGCGAGATCGCAGCCCGCGAATCGCCGGTAACGCTTGAAGGAATCTGCAATGCTGGTCGTCTCACTCGGTGGCAGTCCCAGTCTGCGCTCCCGCTCCGGGGTGCTGCTGGAGCGTTCGCAACGCTGGTTGCAGCAGCAAGGGGTGGAAGTGGTGAGTTATCAGGTGCGGGACTTCCCGGCCGAAGATTTGCTTCATGCCCGCTTCGACAGCCCTAAGGTCCTCGACCTGTTGCAACAGATTGAAAACGCCGATGGCCTGCTCATCGCCACGCCGGTGTACAAGGCGTCGTTTTCCGGTGCGCTGAAGACTTTGCTCGACCTGTTGCCCGAGCGTGCCTTGAGCCACAAGGTTGTCTTGCCGATGGCCACGGGCGGCAGCATCGCCCACATGCTGGTGGTCGATTACGCACTCAAGCCCGTGCTGTCGGCTCTTAAAGCCCAGGAAATGCTCCAGGGGATTTTCGCCGAGGACAGCCAGATCGCTTACGGCGAGGGCAGTTCTGCTGCGCAACTTGCGCCGGCGCTGGAGCAGCGGTTGCACGAGGCGCTGGGCCAGTTCATCGGCGCCATGGCGCGCCGGCCGAAACCGCTGGAGCCGGGCCTGTTGAACGAACGTTTGTTGAGTGCTCGCTGGAGCATTTGATCCGGTTTTGCGTCACGTCTGAATTTGAAGGACTCGCCTTACTCGCCCGCCAACGGGCAAGCAGGTGCAGCCAACACCCAACAGCAAAAAGGAGAGCGTTATGCGCACTGTATTTTTGCGTCGTGGTCTGGTCGCTCTGTTTGCTGCGGCTGTCACCTTCGGCGCCATCACTCAAGCTCAAGCCGAGACATTGCGGATCGGTTATCAGAAATACGGCACGCTGGTGCTGCTCAAGGCCAAAGGCACTCTGGAAAAACGTCTCGCCGCGCAAGGCGTCGATGTGCAGTGGACTGAATTCCCCGGTGGCCCGCAACTGCTCGAAGGCTTGAACGTCGGTTCAATCGACTTCGGCGTGACGGGCGAAACCCCGCCGGTCTTCGCTCAGGCAGCTGGCGCCGATCTGCTCTACGTTGCCTACGAGCCGCCCGCGCCGAACAGTGAAGCGATCCTCGTGCCGAAAGACTCACCGGTCAAATCGGTGGCCGATCTCAAGGGCAGGAAAATCGCCCTGAACAAAGGCTCCAACGTTCACTACCTGCTGGTGCGTGCGCTGGAAGATGCCGGCCTCAAATACAGCGATATCCAGACCGTATTCCTGCCGCCGGCCGATGCCCGCGCCGCGTTTGAACGTGGCAGCGTCGATGCCTGGGTCATCTGGGATCCGTACCAGGCCGCCGCCGAGCAGCAATTGCAGGCGCGCACCTTGCGCGATGGCAAAGGCATCGTCGACAACCACCAGTTCTATCTCGCGACCAAACCTTACGCGCAGAAAAATCCCGAGGTGATCAAGACCCTCGTCGACGAAGTGCGCGCGGTGGGCGAGTGGTCGCAAGCCAATCCCGAAGACGTGACCCGTCAGGTCGCGCCGCTGCTCGGCCTGTCAGCGGACATCACCCTGACTTCGGTGAAACGCCAGGGTTACGGCGCGCTGTTCCTGACCCCGGAAGTGGTCGCCGCGCAACAAAAAATCGCCGACACGTTCTACCAGCTCAAGCTGATTCCCAAGCCGTTGAGCATCAAGGACGTGATCTGGACCCCTGCGGCCGCTGTGGCCAACGCCCGGTAATTCGAATCCCCAAGGACACCACTCCATGAGCCTCAATATTTTCTGGTTCCTGCCTACCCACGGCGACGGCCATTACCTTGGCACCGCTGAAGGTGCCCGCGCTGTCGATCACGGTTATCTGCAACAGGTCGCGCAAGCGGCGGATCGTCTGGGGTTCGGCGGTGTGCTGATTCCCACCGGACGCTCTTGCGAAGATTCCTGGCTGGTGGCGGCGTCACTGATTCCGGTGACTCAGCGCCTGAAATTTCTCGTTGCCCTGCGCCCCGGGATCATTTCCCCGACAGTGGCCGCGCGGCAGGCAGCCACGCTGGATCGTTTGTCTGGTGGGCGTGCGTTGTTCAATCTGGTCACCGGCGGTGATCCGGAAGAGCTGGCCGGTGACGGTCTGTTCCTCAGCCACGAAGAACGCTATCAGGCCTCAGTGGAATTTACCCGCATCTGGCGCCGTGTGCTGGAAGGCGAAACCGTTGATTACGATGGCGAGCACATCAGCGTGAAGGGCGCCAAATTGCTCTATCCGCCGATCCAGCAACCGCGTCCGCCTTTGTATTTCGGGGGGTCTTCAGAAGCCGCGCAGGATCTGGCTGCCGAACAGGTCGAGATGGTTCTGACCTGGGGCGAGCCACCGGCAGCCGTCGCCGAGAAGATTGCGCAAGTGCGAGCCAAGGCCGCCAAGCTCGGGCGCACCGTGCGTTTCGGCATTCGTCTGCATGTGATTGTGCGTGAAACCAATGCCGAAGCCTGGCAAGCGGCGGATCGCCTGATTTCGCACCTGGACGACGACACCATTGCCCGTGCTCAAGCCTCGCTGGCGCGCTTCGATTCGGTCGGCCAGCAACGCATGGCCGCGCTGCACGGCGGCAGCCGCGACAACCTCGAAGTCAGCCCCAACCTCTGGGCCGGCGTCGGTCTGGTACGTGGTGGTGCCGGTACGGCGCTGGTCGGCGATGGCCCGACCGTGGCCGCTCGCGTCAAGGAATACGCGGATCTGGGCATCGACACTTTCATCTTCTCCGGTTATCCACACCTCGAAGAATCCTACCGCGTCGCCGAATTGCTGTTCCCGCACCTCGACGTCGAGCGGCCGGAACTGCCGAAGAGCGCCGGTTACGTCAGCCCGTTCGGCGAGATGGTCGCCAACGACATCCTGCCCAAAGCCGCGTCGCAGAGCTGAGGTGCGACCATGAAGAAACTTATCCACAGCCTGGCGCCCTGGGCGTTGCCGGTGTTGCTGCTGGCGGTGTGGCAGTTGTCGGTGTCGGCGGGCTGGTTGTCGACACGGATTCTGCCGGCGCCGGTGGCGGTGATCGAGGCCGGCGCAAACTTGGTGCGCAGCGGCGAGATCTGGACGCACCTGGCCATCAGCGGTTGGCGCGCGGCACTGGGCTTCACCCTCGGCGGCAGCATCGGCCTGGTGCTGGGCTTTATCACCGGCCTGTCGAAGTGGGGCGAACGCCTGCTCGACAGTTCGGTGCAAATGATCCGCAACGTGCCGCATCTTGCGCTGATTCCACTGGTGATCCTTTGGTTCGGCATCGATGAGTCAGCGAAGATTTTTCTGGTGGCGCTGGGCACGTTGTTCCCGATTTACCTCAACACCTACCACGGCATCCGCAACGTTGATCCGGCGCTGGTGGAGATGGCGCGCAGTTATGGTTTGAGCGGTTTCAGCCTGTTCTGGCAAGTGATTCTGCCGGGCGCGCTGCCATCGATTCTGGTCGGCGTGCGTTTTGCGCTGGGCTTCATGTGGCTGACGCTGATCGTCGCCGAAACCATCTCGGCCAGCTCCGGCATCGGCTATCTGGCGATGAATGCTCGCGAGTTTTTGCAGACCGACGTGGTGGTGCTGGCGATCCTGCTTTACGCGGTGCTGGGCAAGCTCGCCGACCTCGCGGCCCGCGGACTTGAGCGCGTGTGGTTGCGCTGGCATCCGGCTTATCAAGTTGCCAAGGGAGGTGCGGCATGACCGCTCAACAACCTCCACGCCTGCTGCGCGGAATTCCGCTGGGGGTGCGTAACCTGCGGAAAACCTTCGGCTCACGCCAGGTGCTGCGCGATATCGATCTGCACATTCCGGCGGGACAATTCGTCGCCGTGGTCGGGCGCAGCGGCTGTGGCAAGAGCACGTTCCTGCGTTTGCTTGCCGGCCTCGATCAACCGACTGGCGGCGACCTGCTCGCCGGCTCGGCGCCGCTTGGCGATGCGCGGGACGACACGCGATTGATGTTTCAGGAGGCGCGTCTGCTGCCGTGGAAAAAAATCATCGACAACGTCGGCCTCGGTCTCAAGGGCAACTGGCGCCAGCAGGCGCTGGACGCACTGGACGCGGTGGGTCTGGCGGATCGCGCCGATGAGTGGCCCGCCGCGTTGTCCGGTGGGCAGAAGCAGCGGGTCGCGCTGGCACGGGCGCTGATTCATCAGCCGCGTCTGCTGCTGCTCGACGAGCCGCTGGGCGCGCTGGATGCGCTGACCCGCATCGAGATGCAACAACTGATCGAGCGTTTGTGGCAGCAGCACGGTTTCACGGTGCTGCTGGTGACCCATGACGTCAGCGAAGCGGTAGCGATTGCCGACCGCGTGATTCTGATCGAGGACGGCGAAGTCGGCCTCGACCTGCACGTCGAGTTGCCACGCCCTCGGGTACGCGGCTCGCATCGACTCGCCGCCCTGGAAACCGAAGTGCTCAACCGTGTGCTTTCCCTGCCCGGCGAACCGCCGGCGCCGGACCCCGTTTCACCCCTGCCCGCGCAACTGCGTTGGGCGCAATGACTCACTTATCTATGACAGGAATGAACGCCATGACTATCAAAGCCATCAACGTACGCAACCAGTTCAAAGGCTCGATCAAGGAAATCGTTCTCGGCGACGTGCTGTCGGAAATCGACGTGCAGACCGCTTCGGGTATCGTCACTTCGGTGATCACCACGCGTTCGGTCAAGGAGCTGGAACTGGTGGTCGGTAGCGAAGTGATTGCCTTCGTGAAATCCACCGAGGTGTCGATCGCCAAGTTGTGAGCCGGTGAGAAACGACAAACCCCGAACGGCGTGAGCCCTTCGGGGTTTTTTGTGCCTGGCTTGAAACCGGCGGTGCGGCCTTCGCGAGCAGGCTCGCTCCCACAGAGGACCGCATTTCAAATGTGGGAGCGAGCCTGCTCGCGAAGGGGCAGTGAGTGCGCTAGAGACTTCTCTTCGGCAGATACGGCGGCAGATACAGACCAATGTAAGCATCAAACACCCGCATCCCTTCTTCGGCCATGCGCGGGGTGATCTGCCCGTGTTGCTGCACCGAGCGCGCATACACCCGATCGCCCAACTCCATCGCCAGGGCAAACACATCGACGTCGTCCGGCAGTCTCGGCAGTTCGAAATGGTGATCGAACAGCTTATGCATCAGTTCGCCCAGCTCCAAATCATGCTGGCGGTCGGCCTGGGTGACTTCGGTGAGCCCGTGCTGCGCAAGAATCAGCTGACGCGCCGCGGCGTCTTCGGCGTAAATCTCCAGCATGCGTTGTTCGACCAGTCGCGACAGATCGCGCCAGTCTCGCAACGCATCGTGATCGATCGGCGCCTGCAGGCAGGCACGAAACGCCGCGTGCACATCGGCCGTCAACGCTTCGAGCAGCGCCGGTACGCTGGCGAAGAAATGGTAAACGGAGGAGGGCGGAATCTGCGCGCGCTCGGCCACGCTGTAGATCGACAGGCTGGCCACACCCTCGGCTGCCATCAGCGTACGCGCGGCGTCGAGTATCGAATCGATGCGCGCCTGGCTGCGGGCACGGGGTTTGCGGACGGGGGCGGGACGCGTCATGGAAGTCTCCTGCGGGGCAGCGGGCATTGTACGAGCCGGTTTGTGTGTTGTCTTGTCGGCCACCATCGCTGGCAAGCCAGCTCCCACAGTGATCTGTGTCGAACACAGAATTTGAGTACACAACAGAACCCTGTGGGAGCTGGCTTGCCAGCGATCCGCCGCAGGCGGGTACAAAAAAGCGCTGCGGGCTGAAATAGCCGGCAGCGCTTTTTATTACTGCAACCCGCTTAAACGGTATGCAGATACCAGTTGTACTCAAGGTCGGAGATGGAGTGTTCGAACTCCTCCAGCTCGCTTTCCTTGCAGGCGACGAAGATATCGATGTACTTCGGATCGATGTACTTGGCCATCACTTCGCTGTCGTCCAGCTCACGCAGGGCATCGCGCAAGTTGTTCGGCAGGCTTTGTTCGTTCTGCTCGTAGCTGTTGCCCTCGACGGGCGCGCCCGGTTCGATCTTGTTGACCAGACCGTGGTGCACGCCAGCCAATACCGAAGCCATCAGCAGGTACGGGTTGGCGTCGGCACCGGCCACGCGGTGCTCGATACGCACGGCATCGGCAGAACCGGTCGGTACGCGGATCGCCACGGTGCGGTTGTCCAGGCCCCAGCACGGCGAGTTCGGTACGTAGAACTGCGCGCCGAAGCGACGGTACGAGTTGACGTTCGGGCAGAGGAAAGCCATCTGCGCGGGCAGGGTCTCGAGCACACCGCCGATCGCGTGACGCAGCGCGGCGTTCTGCTCGGGATCCTCGCTGGCAAAAATGTTTTTGCCTTCTTTATCCAGAATCGAAATGTGAACATGCAGACCGTTGCCTGCCTGGCCCGGGTACGGCTTGGCCATGAAGGTGGTGTCCATTTCATGGTCGTAAGCGATGTTCTTGATCAGACGCTTGAGCAGTACCGCGTAGTCGCACGCCTTGATCGGGTCGGCCACATGGTGCAGGTTCACTTCGAACTGCGCCGGGGCACTTTCCTTGACGATGGCATCGGCGGGAATGCCTTGCTCTTTCGCGCCTTCCAGAATGTCCTGCAGACAGTCGACGTATTCGTCGAGGTCGTCGATCAGGTAGACCTGAGTCGAATGCGGACGTTTACCGGAGATCGGCGAGCGTGGCGGCTGTGGACGGCCGTTCACGTTTTCCTGGTCGATCAGGTAGAACTCGAGTTCGAACGCGGCGCAGATGGTCAGGCCCAGTTCATCGAACTTGGTCACGACCTGGCGCAGCACTTCACGCGGATCGGCGAAGAACGGGTCGCCTTCGAGTTCGTGCATGGTCATCAACAGTTGCGCGGTGGGGCGCTTCTGCCATGGCTCATTGCACAGGGTGTCGGGGATTGGATAGCAGATTCGATCGGCGTCGCCGATGTCCAGGCCCAGGCCGGTGCTTTCCACCGTGGAACCGTTGATATCCAGAGCAAATAGAGAGGCCGGCAGGTTGATGCCTTTCTCGTAAACCTTGTGGAGGCTGGTGCGTTCGATGCGCTTGCCGCGCACCACACCATTCATATCCGCAATCAGAAGGTCAACGTACAGAACCTCAGGATGTTCCTTAAGGAACGCGTTCGCTTCGTTGAGCTGAACGGCACGCGGGGGTACCGACATGATGCAACACCTTTGTTGTTAAAAATATCAATCATTGATCTTTTCTGGTTTCAGTCAACCCGAACGGCCTGCCGAAGTCAAGCAAGGCCTTTTTTGCCCCGAAAAAGCGCTTCGAGGGCATTTATGGGGCACTTTGGGGCGTTTTTTCGCGCCTTGAACATCGGTCAGCCGCAGGCTTGAGCAGGCCGTGTTGTATTTTTTACGGGGGTGTTGTGTAAAAAAATGAACAAGGCTAAGCTCCGGTCAAACCCATAACAGCAATAATACCGGGGTGCTTCATGTCTCGCCTGCCGTTAATCGGCATCACCGACTGCTCGCAACAGTCCGGTCTGCATGCTCATCACATCAGTGGCGATCCATCCGTCCGTAGCGCAGCCAGCAAGGCGCGCAGCCTGTCGACGACAGTGTCGTCAACAACCGACAAAACGGCAGCGTCCGATATTCTGGACGTCGGGCACAGCATCCGCTTTATGGCGTCTCCCTCCACTATAGAACTCTTTGACTCCCAAAGCCCGTGCCGCACCCGGCGGCATGCTCGTGATTCTGCACGTCTGGCGGGTTGTCTTGAAAGTGCACAGCAAATGCAACGCCAGCGCAAAGGGCAGGTAAGCTCCTCTTTCATTGTCTATGCGCGGTGCCAGGCGTAAGCCGGCACTGCGCGAGCAAGCCCCCTTTAACGCGACGCTACGGCGTCAAACTTGCCTGACATCACGTCAGGAGACTCAGCCCAGAGGCATTTATGAGCAACAACCTCGACCAGCTCACCGATTGGTTGAAAGACCGCAAGATCACAGAAGTCGAATGCATGATCGCCGACTTGACCGGGATCACCCGGGGCAAGATCTCGCCGACCAACAAGTTCATCGCCGAAAAGGGCATGCGCCTGCCGGAAAGCGTGCTGTTGCAGACCGTGACTGGCGACTATGTAGAAGACGACATCTATTACGAGCTGCTCGACCCGGCCGACATCGACATGATCTGCCGCCCCGACCAGAACGCCGTCTACCTGGTGCCGTGGGCCATCGAGCCGACCGCGCAGGTGATCCACGACACCTACGACAAGCAAGGCAACCCGATCGAGCTGTCGCCGCGCAACGTCCTCAAGAAAGTCCTCAAACTCTATGCCGACAAGGGCTGGCAGCCGATCGTGGCGCCGGAGATGGAGTTCTACCTGACCAAACGCAGCGACGACCCCGACTATCCGCTGCAGCCACCGATCGGCCGCTCGGGCCGTCCGGAAATCGGTCGTCAGTCGTTCTCCATTGAAGCTGCCAACGAGTTCGATCCGCTGTTCGAGGACGTTTACGACTGGTGCGAACTGCAGGAGCTGGACCTCGACACGCTGATCCACGAAGACGGCACGGCGCAGATGGAAATCAACTTCCGTCACGGTGACGCGCTGTCGCTGGCCGACCAGATCCTGGTGTTCAAGCGCACCATGCGCGAAGCCGCGCTCAAGCATGACGTGGCAGCGACGTTCATGGCCAAACCGATGACCGGCGAGCCGGGCAGCGCCATGCACCTGCACCAGAGCATCATCGACATTCAGACCGGCAAGAACGTCTTCTCTAACGAAGACGGGACCATGAGTCAGTTGTTCCTGCACCACATCGGTGGTCTGCAGAAACTGATCCCCGAGCTGTTGCCGCTGTTCGCACCGAACGTCAACTCGTTCCGCCGCTTCCTGCCGGACACCTCGGCGCCGGTGAACGTCGAGTGGGGCGAAGAGAACCGCACCGTGGGCCTGCGTGTGCCGGATGCCGGCCCGCAGAACCGCCGTGTGGAGAACCGCCTGCCGGGCGCCGATGCCAACCCGTATCTGGCGATTGCCGCGAGTCTGCTCTGCGGTTACATCGGCATGGTCGAAGGCCTCAACCCGAGCGCACCGGTCGTCGGCCGTGGTTACGAACGCCGCAACCTGCGCCTGCCGCTGACCATCGAAGACGCCCTGGAGCGCATGGAAAACAGCAAGACCGTCGAGAAATACCTGGGCAAGACCTTCATCACGGGTTACGTCGCGGTCAAGCGGGCCGAACATGAAAACTTCAAGCGCGTGATCAGTTCCTGGGAGCGTGAATACCTGCTCTTCGCCGTCTGATGCGCCCGGCGCGGCGGCCAGCCGCTGCGCCTTCACCGATAACAAGGAGAATTGGCATGACCAGCAACAACCCGCAAACCCGTGAGTGGCAAGCGCTGAGCAGCGATCACCACCTGGCCCCGTTCAGTGACTTCAAGCAACTGAAAGAGAAGGGCCCACGGATCATTACCAACGCCAAGGGCGTTTATCTTTGGGACAGCGAAGGCAACAAGATTCTCGACGGCATGGCCGGGCTCTGGTGCGTGGCCATCGGTTACGGTCGCGATGAGCTGGCCGATGCCGCCGCCAAACAGATGCGCGAGCTGCCGTACTACAACCTGTTCTTCCAGACCGCCCACCCGCCGGCGCTGGAACTGGCCAAGGCGATCGCCGACGTGGCGCCGCAAGGCATGAATCATGTGTTCTTCACCGGTTCCGGCTCCGAAGGCAATGACACCATGTTGCGCATGGTCCGCCATTACTGGGCGATCAAGGGTCAGCCGAACAAGAAAGTCATCATCAGCCGCAAGAACGGTTATCACGGCTCCACCGTGGCCGGCGCAAGCCTCGGCGGCATGACCTACATGCACGAGCAGGGCGACTTGCCGATCCCGGGCATCGTCCACATCGCCCAACCGTACTGGTTCGCCGAAGGTGGCGACATGACGCCGGAAGAGTTCGGCATCTGGGCGGCCAATCAACTGGAAGAGAAGATTCTCGAAGTCGGCGTCGACAACGTCGGTGCCTTTATTGCCGAGCCGATTCAGGGCGCCGGCGGCGTGATCATTCCGCCCGACTCCTACTGGCCGCGCATCAAGGAAATCCTCGCCAGGTACGACATCCTCTTCGTGGCGGACGAAGTGATCTGTGGTTTCGGCCGCACCGGTGAGTGGTTCGGTAGCGATTTCTACGACCTCAAACCCGACATGATGACCATCGCCAAGGGCCTGACCTCCGGTTACATCCCGATGGGGGGCCTGATCGTGCGCGACGAGGTGGTCGCGGTGCTCAACGAGGGCGGCGACTTCAATCACGGTTTCACTTATTCCGGCCACCCGGTGGCAGCGGCGGTAGGCCTGGAAAACATCCGTATCCTGCGTGATGAAAAAATTATCGAAAACGCCCACAACGAAACGGCACCGTATTTGCAGAAACGTCTGCGCGAGCTGAACGATCACCCGTTGGTGGGCGAAGTTCGCGGCGTCGGTCTGTTGGGGGCGATCGAGCTGGTGCAGGACAAGGCCACGCGCAAGCGTTATGAAGGCAAGGGCGTCGGCATGATCTGCCGGCAGTTCTGCTTCGACAACGGCCTGATCATGCGCGCCGTGGGCGACACCATGATCATCGCGCCGCCGCTGGTGATCAGCAAAGCGGAGATCGATGAGCTGGTTACAAAAGCACGCAAGTGTCTGGACCTGACCCTCGGTGCGTTGCAGGCCTAGGTGCTAGGCTTTGAGCGGGAAGCTGCGGCACGCTCGCTCAAAGCTGTCATAAAGGCCGGTCTTTTCTTGAAAGTCCGCCTCGGATCTTGCCAGACTAGCCGCGGTTCCAGTTGTCCGGGTTCGGCCGTTGATCAATGTGGTTCAAAAAAGAAAAATTTGGAGCATGACGCATGAAGGCATTAGGTAAAAAGCTAGCTGGCAAGACGCTGCTCGCGCTGTCCATGGCGGGCATGATGGCGGGTGCGGTTCACGCGGACGACAAGGTGTTGCACGTCTACAACTGGTCCGACTACATCGCGCCGGACACCGTGGCCAAGTTCGAGAAAGAGACGGGCATCAAAGTCGTCTACGACGTGTTCGACAGTAACGAAACCCTGGAAGCCAAGCTGCTGGCCGGCAAGTCCGGTTACGATATCGTGGTGCCTTCCAACAACTTCCTCGCCAAGCAGATCAAGGCCGGCGTGTATCAGGAACTGGACAAGTCCAGACTGCCGAACTGGAAGAACCTCGATGAAGACCTGCTCAAAGCTGTAGGCGATGCCAGCGACCAGGGCAACAAACACGCCTTCCCGTACATGTGGGGCTCGATCGGTATCGGCTACAACCCGGCCAAGGTCAAGGCTGCGCTGGGCATCGACAAGATCGATTCCTGGGACGTGGTGTTCAAGCCCGAAAACATCGAAAAACTCAAAAGCTGCGGCGTGAGTTTCCTCGATGCCCCGACCGAAATGATTCCGGCGGCTTTGCACTATCTGGGCAAGCCGACCAACAGCAAGGACAAGGCTGACCTGAAAGCCGCCGAAGACCTGTTCCTGAAGATTCGTCCTTCGGTCGCCTACTTCCACTCCTCCAAATACATCTCTGACCTGGCCAACGGCAACATCTGCGTAGCCGTCGGTTACTCGGGTGACCTGGAGCAATCCAAGACCCGCGCTCAGGAAGCCGGTGACAAGGTCAAACTGGCCTACAGCATTCCAAAAGAAGGTGCCGGTACCTTCTATGACATGGTCGCCATCCCCAAGGATGCCGAAAACGTCGAAGCCGCCTACAAGTTCATGAACTATCTGCTGCAGCCGGAAGTGATGGCCGAGATCACCAACGCCGTGCGTTTCCCGAACGGCAACAAGGCCGCAACGCCTCTGGTGGACAAAGAAATCACCAGCGATCCAAGCATCTATCCATCGGCTGATGTGAAGAAGCAGCTTTATGCAATCAGCGATCTGGACGCGGCCACTTTGCGTTTGATCACTCGTAGCTGGACCAAGATCAAATCGGGCCGATAAGCCGGTTACAGGCAGCAACCGCTGGCCGTCGTCTGTGCGATGGCGGTCAGCGGGATAATTAAATGACAGAAAGTTTTGCTGGAACGGTTTTTCGAGGGTAAGTTGCGCGCCGGTTTTGTTGTCGGGCGGCCATGGCTGTCATGCAGCGCGGGGCAACTTGGGCCCATCCAATTTAGAGGACCTCCACTTGCCTATTTTTTCTTCTTTGCGCAACGCCCTGCTGGCCGGTGTCGGCCTGACGATCGCTGTCGGAGCCCAGGCCGCCGGTACGGTGCATATTTATAACTGGTCCGATTACATTGGCGAATCGACCCTTGCCGACTTCGAAAAAGAGACCGGGATCAAACCGGTCTACGACGTCTTCGATTCCAACGAAACCCTGGAAGGCAAGCTGCTCGCCGGGCGCACCGGTTACGACGTGGTCGTGCCGTCCAATCACTTCCTTGGCAAGCAGATCAAGGCGGGCGCGTTCCAGAAGCTCGACAAGGCGCAACTGCCCAATTATTCCAACCTCGACCCGGTGCTGCTCAAGCGCCTGGAGCAGAACGACCCGGGCAATCTCTACGCCGTGCCGTATCTGTGGGGCACTAACGGCATTGGTTACAACGTCGACAAAGTCAAAGCCGTGCTGGGCATCGACAAGATCGATTCCTGGGCTGTGCTGTTCGAACCGGAAAACATCAAGAAGCTGCACAGCTGTGGCGTCGCGTTCCTCGATTCGGCCGATGAAATGATGCCGACCATGCTCAATTACCTGGGCCTGAACGCCAACAGCACCAACACCAAGGACTACGAGAAAGCCACCGCCAAGCTGCTCGCGGTGCGTCCTTACGTGACCTATTTCCACTCCTCGAAGTACATCGGCGATCTGGCCAACGGCGACATCTGCGTGGCCATCGGTTTCTCCGG
Organism: Pseudomonas khorasanensis; assembly: GCF_014268505.2. Lineage (GTDB taxonomy): Bacteria > Pseudomonadota > Gammaproteobacteria > Pseudomonadales > Pseudomonadaceae > Aquipseudomonas > Aquipseudomonas khorasanensis. The sequence continues at coordinate 35,579 of NZ_JABWQP020000003.1, read as the reverse complement.
TGACATCTTCCAGGCGAAGAACCGTGCCGAGGAAGCCAAGAAGGGCGTCAACATCGCCTACTCGATCCCGAAAGAGGGCGGCGCGCTGTGGTTCGACATGCTGGCGATCCCGAAGGATTCGTCCAACGTCAAAGAGGCCCACGCCTTCATCAACTATCTGCTGAAACCTGAGGTGATCGCCCAGGTCAGTGATTACGTCGGTTACGCCAACCCCAACCCGGGTTCGGACAAGCTGATGGAGCAATCCATTCGCACCGATGAAGCGGTCTATCCGCCACAAGCCGTCCTCGACAAGACCTACGTGTCGACCGAGTTGCCAGCCAAAATTCAGCGTCTGATGACCCGTAGCTGGACCAGGGTCAAGTCGGGCAAATAGGGCACACCTATCCTGGGTTCGTCCGCATTGGGCGAACTGCAGTCTTTTTTTCTGGGAGTTTCGTAAATGGCAGTTGCCTCCGGCGCCTACAAGAAAGCCCTCGAGGGCGACCAGACACCGAAGCAGGTGCTGGTCAAAATCGACCGGGTCACGAAGAAGTTCGACGAGACGATTGCCGTGGACGATGTGTCCCTGGAAATCAAGAAAGGCGAAATTTTCGCCCTGCTCGGCGGTTCGGGATCGGGCAAATCCACTCTGCTGCGCATGTTGGCAGGGTTTGAACGGCCCACGGAGGGGCGCATTTTTCTCGACGGCGTCGACATCACCGACATGCCGCCGTACGAACGCCCGATCAACATGATGTTCCAGTCCTATGCCTTGTTCCCGCACATGACCGTGGCGCAAAACATCGCCTTCGGCCTGCAGCAGGACAAGATTCCCAAGGCCGAGATCGACGCCCGTGTGGCCGAGATGCTCAAACTGGTGCAGATGAGCCAGTACGCCAAGCGCAAGCCGCATCAACTCTCTGGCGGCCAGCGTCAGCGTGTGGCGCTCGCGCGTTCGCTGGCCAAGCGGCCGAAACTGCTGCTGCTCGACGAGCCGATGGGCGCACTGGACAAGAAACTGCGTTCGCAGATGCAGCTGGAACTGGTGGAAATCATCGAGCGCGTCGGCGTGACCTGCGTGATGGTGACCCACGACCAGGAAGAGGCCATGACCATGGCCGAGCGCATTGCGATCATGCACCTGGGCTGGATCGCCCAGATCGGCAGCCCGATCGACATCTACGAAACCCCGACCAGCCGCCTGGTCTGTGAATTCATCGGTAACGTCAACATCTTCGAAGGCGAAGTGATTGACGACGCCGAAGGCCACGCGACCATCACCTGCAAGGACCTCGACCGACAGATCTACGTCGGCCACGGCATCAGCACCTCGGTGCAGGACAAGTCGGTCACCTACGCGATCCGTCCGGAAAAACTGCTGGTCACCGCTGACATGCCGACCTGCGAATACAACTGGTCGAGTGGCAAGGTGCACGACATCGCCTACCTGGGCGGTCACTCGGTGTTCTACGTCGAACTGCCGAGCGGCAAGCTGGTGCAGTCCTTCGTCGCCAACGCCGAACGCCGTGGCGCCCGTCCGACCTGGGGCGATCAGGTTTACGTGTGGTGGGAAGACGACAGTGGCGTGGTGCTTCGCTCATGAACATGCGCAAATTCAAACGCCGCATCAACCGAATAATCCCCAATGGCCGGCAGCTGGTCATCGGGGTGCCGTTCATCTGGCTGTTCCTGTTCTTCATGCTGCCGTTCTTCATCGTGCTGAAGATCAGCTTCGCCGAAGCCGACGTGGCCATTCCGCCGTACACCGAGATTTACACGTTCGCCGAGCAGAAGCTGCAACTGCTGCTGAATCTCGGTAACTACGCGATGCTCGGCGACGACGAGCTGTACATCGCCGCCTACCTCGGCTCGCTGAAGATGGCCTTCATCAGCACCGTGCTCTGCCTGCTGATTGGCTATCCGATGGCCTACGCCATCGCCAGCGCACGCAAGGAACTGCAGACGGTGCTGGTGCTGTTGATCATGATGCCGACCTGGACGGCGATCCTGATCCGCGTTTATGCGTGGATGGGCATCCTCAGCAACAACGGCCTGCTCAACGGTTTCCTGATGAGCATGGGCCTGATCGACGAGCCCTTGCAGATTCTCAACACCAACCTGGCGGTCTATATCGGGGTCGTTTACTCCTATCTGCCGTTCATGATCCTGCCGCTTTACGCCAACCTGGTGAAACACGACAACAGCCTGTTGGAAGCCGCATCGGACCTCGGTTCGAGCACCTTCAACAGTTTCTGGAAGATCACCATTCCGCTGTCCAAGAACGGGATCATTGCCGGCTGCATGCTGGTGTTCATCCCGGTGGTTGGCGAGTTCGTCATTCCGGAACTGCTTGGCGGCCCGGAAACGTTGATGATCGGTAAAGTGCTGTGGCAAGAATTCTTCAATAACCGTGACTGGCCGGTGGCGTCCGCGCTGGCGGTGGTGATGCTGGCGATCCTGATTGTGCCGATCATTCTGTTCAACCGCAGTCAGGCCAAGGAAATGGAGGGTAAAGAATGAAGAACTTCCGTTTCTCCAGCCTGATGCTGGTGTTGGGCCTGATATTCATCTACCTGCCGATGCTGATCCTGGTGATCTATTCGTTCAACGCCTCGAAACTGGTGACGGTGTGGGGCGGCTGGTCGGTGAAGTGGTACGTCGGTCTGCTCGACAACTCGCAACTGATGGGCTCGGTGCTGCGTTCGCTGGAAATCGCCTGCTACACGGCGGTGGCGGCTGTGGCGCTCGGTACGCTGGCGGCGTTCGTGCTGACGCGCATCACTCACTTCAAGGGCCGCACGCTGTTTGGCGGCCTGGTGACGGCGCCGCTGGTAATGCCGGAAGTGATCACCGGTCTGTCGTTGTTGCTGCTGTTCGTGGCCATGGCGCAGATGATCGGCTGGCCGCAGGAGCGCGGCATCGTCACCATCTGGATCGCCCACACTACATTCTGTGCCGCCTACGTGGCGGTGGTGGTGTCGGCGCGTCTGCGTGAGCTGGACCTGTCGATCGAGGAAGCGGCGATGGACCTGGGTGCGCGGCCGTGGAAGGTGTTTTTCCTGATCACCATCCCGATGATCGCGCCGTCGCTGGCGGCGGGCGGCATGATGTCGTTCGCCCTGTCGCTGGATGATCTGGTGCTGGCGAGCTTCGTTTCGGGCCCGGGTTCGACGACCCTGCCGATGGAAGTCTTCTCGGCGGTGCGTCTGGGCGTAAAACCCGAGATCAACGCCGTGGCCAGTCTGATTCTGCTGGCGGTGTCGCTGGTGACGTTCCTGGTGTGGTTCTTCAGCCGCCGTGCCGAAGAAGCGCGCAAGAAAGCGATTCAGCAAGCGATCGAAGAAAGCGCAGCCGATTCGTGGAAACAGCCGGACGCACGTCGCGCACCGGCGCCGGGAGCGGCATAAGCAATATGAGGATGGCCTCAACCTCGAGACCAACCTGGATGTAAATGTGGGAGCGAGCCTGCTCGCGAAGACGGAGTGTCAGTTGACTCAAAAGTTGGCTGACATACCGCTTTCGCGAGCAGGCTCGCTCCCACCTTTCGTTTTACGCATTCCAGGGAGAATTGCGGATCACCTCGACAAAATTCATCGGCGTGAACCCCGGCTCCTGATCGACCAGCACATCGGTTTTCACGTTGCCAAACGTAGTCTGCGGACGATGGCGCAAGCCGTCGGCAAACGCGCAGATAATGCACGCCTTGAAACCTTCCCCACGCGGATGCGCATGCACCACGGCCTCACGCTGCACGGTGGTAAATGCCGCGTAGTCCATGCCCAGCACATCCATTTCCACACCGGCAGTAACCAGCGCCACGGTCGGGCGCAGGTGTTTGGGGACGCCTGGCGTGGTGTGCAGAGCGATCGACAGCCACACCTGCTCGATATCGTCATCACTCAGTCCATACGGCTTGAGAAACGCTGCCGCTGCATTGGCGCCGTCCACTTCGAAGCGCTCGTCATCGCTGCGATGACCTTCGACCAGACCAAGGTCATGGAACATCGCGCCGACGTAAAGCAATTCCGGGTTGTAGGCCAGTTGCCGGCGCTCACCGCTCAAGGCGCCAAACAGAAATACCCGGCGTGAGTGGTGGTAGAGCAGGTCGGATTCGATGTCGCGAATGTATTCGGTGGTCGCCCGGGCGAAGGCGCTGTCAGGGATCTTGATGCCGGCGATGGTGGTGGTCATGTGGGCTTCCTCATCGAAAACGCCGTCGTGGCGCTGATGGGGGAAGTCTGTTCTCAGGGCAGGGGCGTCACAATCAAGCCATGGCTGCGATCCTTGCCAATCCGCCTGCGAATCGTGCCAACCATCCCCTTTGGCATCGTGCGATCATCGTGGCGAGGGAGCAAGCTCCCTCGCCACGGGTTAAAAGGAGATCTTGAGGGAGATGAACAAATCCGTCGCCATCGTGCTGTTCCCCGGCGTGCAGTCGCTGGACGTCTCCGGCCCGATGGACGTGTTTGCCGAGGCCAACCGTTTTCTGCCGCCGCAGGATCATTATCGATTGGAGGTGATCGGCATTGAGCACGGGCCGATGGCTTGCTCCAACGGCCTGATGCTCACTGCTCATCGCCATTTCAGCGAAGCACTCGATGCTTATGACCTGCTGCTGGTCGCCGGCGGCCCGCAGCTGCCGTTCATGGATTTCGGCCCGACGTTCGACGCCTGGCTGCGTGACGCCTGTGGCCGTGCCTGTCGCTTCGGCTCGATCTGCAACGGTGCATTCATGCTGGCGCGACCGGGGTTGCTGGATGGGCGCACCGTCACCACGCATTGGAACGATGCCGAGGTGTTGGCGCAGTTATGCCCGACCACGCGGGTCGAGGCGGATCGCCTGTATGTCGAGGACGGCACGCTCTATACCTCGGCCGGGGTCACGGCGGGCATCGATCTGTCGCTGTATCTGCTGGCGCGGGACCACGGCGCCGAAGTGGCGTTGAGCGTGGCCAAGCGGCTGGTGGTGTTCACCCAGCGCTCTGGCGGGCAATCACAGTTCAGCCCGTTCCTGACGCCCCACGCGGAGCCGACGTCGGCTGTGGCGATGGTGCAGCTGTATGTTCTGGCCAACCTCACCGGGGATTTGACCATTGCCGATCTGGCGAATGCGGCGAACATGAGTGCGCGCAATTTTTCTCGGGTGTTCGCCCGCGAAGCCAGGGTCACCCCGGCAGAATTCGTCGAGCAGGCACGAGTGGATGCTGCGCGGGTGATGCTCGAAAGCACCACGGCACCGCTGAAGACCGTGGCGTATCAATGCGGATTTCGCGATGCGCAGCATATGCGTAGCGTCTTCAACCGCCGGCTGGGCGTGACCCCGCAGCAGTTTCGGCTGAATTTTGCCGTGCCGCTCTGAAGCCTTGCGACGTCGCTGATGGCCCTTTCGCGAGCAGGCTCGCTCCCACAGTGGAACGCATTTCAATGTGGGAGCGAGCCTGCTCGCGAATGGGCCGGTGCATACGGCAAAAATCTATTGCCCCGCCCGCGCCGGCATTAGCTTCAACGTACTGCGCGTATTCGCCATCACCTCTTCCTCACTGAAGTGCGCCTGCACATAAATCCCCTCCACAAACGCTTCGGCCTGATCGTCATAGTGGCTGTCGAACGGCACACCGCTTTGCCCGACCGGATTGATCGTCAAGCCATGCGCCGGATCAGCAAAATCCACCAGCCGCCGCGTCGACGGCCCATACGTCACCGGCCACGGGGCGGGGCCGATCTTCGCCGAAAGGTTGTTTGGCACTTCGTGACTGCCCGGCGCCGCGAACGGGCCAACGTTGAAGATCCGATCCAGCGGCTTCTGCTGCCCCAACGGATGGCCGTGGGTCAGGGTGTGCGCCGCGCCCCACTGCCAGCCCGCCACGTCGTCGCCAAGAGTCAGCTTCAGATGCTCCATGCTCGCCGCCCATGCCGTGCGCACGACATCGGCGCGGGTCTCTTTGTCCGGCGTGTTGCGATTGTCCCACCAGGGTGAGTCGGCATTGGCGGCCAGGCGTGGCAACGCGGAATCGATCACCCGCGTCGACAACAGTGTTTCGAAAAAGTCATTGCCCAACTCATCACGCATCGCCGCGACGGCAAGGTCATAGAGGAACTGGTTGAACACCGTTGCACTGACCGAACCCAGCGGATAGTCGCCTTGCCACTGCGCCAGTTGCTCTACCAGTTTCAACTGCGCCGGATCACTCACCACCTGCCGCAACACCGTCAACAGCGGCGCCAACAGGCGCGGGCCGTACGCGGTGGCGGTGTCGAGTTGCAGTTTCTGGCTGGCTTCGTTGGTCCACTTCACGCTCTTGTTGCTGAGTTGACGATCAAGCTGCTGGCCACGGTCAGCAAGGTTGTAGTAACCAGGAATCTCCATGCCGGTCGGCGACACGGGCTGGAAGTTCGCCGAGACGATATAGCCGCGCGCCGGGTTCTCTTCCTGCGGGTTGGCGCTGAACGGGTAGTAACCGTCCTTGTCCGCCTCGGGCGTACTGCCGTCGAGAATGAAGCCCGGTTTGACGCCAGCCGGGCGCTTGGGCAGCAAGGCCGAAGCCCACCAGGCGATATCGCCTTTTGCGTTGGCGTACACCAAATTCAAGCCGGGCGCCTGCACCTTGGCCGCAGCGGCGCGCGCCTTGGCGAGAGTGTCGGCGCGGTTGAGCTGATAGAAACCATCGAGGATCGGATTCGGCGTTTCGAGGAAGGCCCACCACATCGCAATCGGCGTCTTGCCCGCCGCAGTGCCGAGGGCATCATTAACGATCGGGCCGTGGGGCGATTGACGCAAGGTAATCGTCACCGGCGTCTGGCCCTTCACATTGATCTGTTGTTCGCTGACGAGCATGTCGGTCCACTGGCCGCGATACCAGACCTGATTCGGGTTGTTCGGGTTGACTTTCTCGGCGATCAGATCGAGATCGTCGTTCTGGAACATCGTCAGGCTCCAGCCGAAATCCAGGTTGTGCCCCAGGAACGCGAACGGCACCAGCGCCTGATGATGCCCGTACAAATCGAAGCCCGGTGCCGACAGCTGCGCCTCGTACCACACCGACGGCACCGAGAACCGAATGTGCGGGTCGCCAGCCAGCAGCGGTTTGCCGCTTTGGCTGCGGCTACCAGCGATGACCCAGGCGTTGCTGCCTTCGAACTGCGGCAGACCGTTGTCGATCAGCGCCTGTTCGCTGACGCGGGCGAGGGCGGTGAGGTCTTTCCAGTCCTCGGCGCCGAGGGCGAGTGTTGGTTTGCTGTGACCGCCGGCCAGCACGCCTTTGGGCTGCCAGTCCAGGTCGAAGACATTGAGGTAGTCGGTGCCGAGCTGATCGCGCACGTAAGTCAGCAGCGGCTCGGTGCGAAACGCGGCGGCAAAACTGTAGGCCATGTAACCGGCGACGCTGATGCTGTCTTCGGCAGTGAACGGCCGCTTGGGGATGCCCAGCACGTCGAACTCGATCGGCGCGGCGTGCGTGTCCTGATATTGGTTGATGCCGTCCAGATAAGCTTGCAGGCCTTTCCACGCTGGCGATTGCTTGTCGAGACCGGCGACATAACTGGCCGCGCGTTCACGAATCCGCAGGCTGCGAAACAGTTTGTCGGTGTCGAGCAGTTTCGGCCCGAGCACTTCGGCCAGCTCGCCCCGGGCGAGGCGGCGCATGGCTTCCATCTGGAATAGACGATCCTGGGCATGCACATAGCCGAGGGCGCGATACAGATCGGCCTCGTTACCGGCACGGATATGCGGCACCCCTCGCTCGTCGTAACGCACGGTCACCGAACCGGTCAGGTTGCGCAACTCCACCTGGCCCTGGCGCGTCGGTTGCTTGCTGTAGATATATCCGCCGGCAGCGCAGAGCACGACAGCGATTAGCAAGGCAACAATGATGAACGCACGCTTCATGGTGACTCCTTGTGCAGGCGAAAGGGTCGCCCGTCGGGCTGCAGAGATTTAGCACAGAGGTTCTGTGCGGTGCAGCGTTATCCTTGAAAAGTCCGGAATGCCTTACTTCGTTTCAACCGGCCAGGGGCAGTAACAACCCACCGCCAGCGTGCGCGTAGCATTGACCGGACGATCTTCTGTCAGGGCATGCAAGATCGGCTCGATAAAACTGTTGCTGGAATTACAGGTCAGCCCTTCGCTGTACGGGCCGAAGTAGGCGAGTTTGCCGCTGCGGTCCCAGATCGCCACGGCGGGGCTGGCGGGGATCTGTTCGGAGCCGGGTAACACGATGATGGTTTTCACGCCGGCGAGGGTGGCGGGCAATTGGCCGTGGCTGCCAGGTTTCTGCACTGCGAAAAACTCCACACCCCTGGCGCCGAACTGTTCGACCATCTCCGTCAGGTGCTGTTGATTGCCGACATTGCACGGGCAGGCCGGGTCCCAGAAGTGCACGAAGCGGATATTGCCCGGACCGGCGAGATTGTCCGGCAGGCGCAGCGGATCGCCGGAAAACACCGCCGTGTGTTCGCTGAATGCGCGCAGATAACGGCCCTGAAACCAGTCATACGCCGCCCACAGCACCCCGGCGCAGATCAGCGCGAGCAGGCTGGCGAACAGTGCGGTGCGGTAGGGCGAACGCATGGTTTTCGATCCTCGAAAGGCCGGCTAGCTTGCCATGTCTGTCACGACAGATGAATATCGCAGGCCGATAAAGTCCGTTTACCGCTTTGGAAAGTCCGCATGCCCGATACCTTCGACCCCGATCATTTACGCGCCAGCCTCAAGCCATTGGCCCAGTGGCAGCCGTTATCGGACGAGGCCAAGGCCTATCAGCGCTTTTACCAGACCGATTTTCCCGAACGGGATGTCTGGCGCGGGATGGGCCGTTTCGAAGTGGATGGTTATGAACTGGTCAGCCATTGCTGGTGGCCGGAGAAGGTCAAGGCAACGCTTTTTCTGCTGCACGGTTACTACGATCACATCGGGCTCTACCGGCATGTGATCGAGTGGGCGCTGGATCAGGATTTCGCCGTGATCGCCTGCGACCTGCCGGGGCATGGTCTGTCGAGCGGGCCGCGAGCGAGCATTCGCGATTTTTCCGAATACCAGGATGTGTTGCAGGCGCTGTTCGCCGAAGCGAATTCAATCTCGCTGCCGCAGCCGTGGCATTTGTGCGGGCAGAGCACCGGTGGCGCGATTGTCGTCGATCACCTGCTCAACCATGGCGAGAACAGCCCGGCGCAGGGGCAGGTGATTCTCATGGCGCCGTTGGTGCGGCCTCGGGCGTGGGGCTGGTCGCAACTGAGTTACTACCTGCTTCGGCCGTTTGTGCGAGGTGTCGCGCGACGCTTCAGCGAGAATTCCAACGATCCGGATTTCTTGCCTTTTCTCCAGGCCGATCCGTTGCAGCCGCGGCGCTTGCCGACGCGATGGGTGGGCGCCTTGTCGCGCTGGATCATTCGCGTCGAGCACGCGAAAAAAAGTCCGCGACGGCCGCTGATCATTCAGGGGCAGGCGGACATGACCGTGGACTGGCAGCACAATCTGCAGGTGTTGAAATGGAAGTTTGACCGGCCGCAGATTCTGCTGCTGGCCGAGGCGCGGCATCATCTGGCGAATGAGACAGCGGAGATGCGCGAGGAGTATTTCGAGTTCCTGAGCAAGCGGATCAGGGGGCGGAATCTCTAGTGCCTGGGAGGGCCTCTTCGCGAGCAGGCTCGCTCCCACAGGGGAATGCGTTACAACTGTGGGAGCGAGCCTGCTCGCGAATGCGATCTTTCAGGTAACGAACATCACTGGCCGACCGCCAACCCCGCCCGAATCGCCGCCAATGCCGCTTGATAGTAGGCCTTGCCCTCGGTCGATTCGGCAAACGTCGCAAACTCTTCCAGCTCTTCATCCGACAAGTCGCGGTAAACGTAGAGCAGCGTGTTGTTCACGTCGGCGCCAATCTGATCCATCAGGCGCTGACGCTGACCGTTCAGCATGCCCTGCGCCTGACCACCGCCGAGCAGGCCGGGGATCATCGAACTCAGGCTGTCCGCCGCCACGCCGGCAATTGCCAGGCTGACTTCGGCGCCGGCTTCACGGGCGGGCAAGGCCTGGGCGAGGTGGCCGATAATCAGCAAGCGGCTGTCGCTGACCTGCATTTTCGGCAGGCCCTGGGCATTTTTCGCAAGTTGATCGCGACGGGTCGCGAGCAGTTCGGCGGCGACGATTTTCTTGCCCAGCGGAGATTGAAAGAAGGTCAGGGCCGGTTTCGGATCGGCGAGCTTCTGCCGCAACTGGGCTTCGGCGCGTTGGTCCATGGCCTGCGGCGCGAAACGCTGGTTGCTGTTATTCACCAGCGCCTGAAACACGGCGGGCGGCAGGCTGTTCTGATAGCGCTGCTGCGCAGCACTCAAGGCATCGTTGAAATGCGCGCGTTGTTCTGGCCAGCCGGCGACCTTGTAGAGCTGATCGTAGCCGTCCGCCCAAGCGGGCAAAACACAGAACATCAACAGTGAAAAAAGCAAACGGCGCATAGGGACTCCTGTCAGCAGCGGACTATTCTCCGTGCGGTGCCGGTACTTGTCGAGAATTCGTATCAAGGCGCCGCGTGGCTCTGTCGGATTTGTTGCCGCCGGCATACTATGCGCGCCATGCCGATATCCTCTGAACACCCGCTGCTGTTACGCATTGTCGACGACGTGGCCGAGCATGGCTGGTCGCAGCAGAACATTTTCCTGCCCCCTGGTTTGACCCGGGCGCTGGCGGCCGAGTGCCGTAAACGCGAGGCCGAGGGTGAGCTGGCGCCAGCGGCGGTAGGGCGCGGGCCGTTTTCAGAAATTCGCGAAGGCATTCGCGGCGATCATATCCAATGGATCGACCCGGGCCAGGCCGAGGCCACTGACCGTTACCTGAGCCTGATGGACAGCCTGCGCGAGGCGCTCAATCGTGGGTTGTTTCTGGGCCTTGAAGACTTCGAATGCCATTTCGCCCTGTATCCGCCGGGTGCGTTCTATCGCAAGCACGTCGACCGCTTTCGTGATGACGACCGGCGCATGGTCTCGGCAGTGATTTACCTCAACGATGCCTGGCTGCCGGAGGACGGCGGCCAGTTGCGTATGTACCTGAACGAGGAGCGCGTCCATGACGTGCAACCTACCGGCGGTTGCCTGGTGGTGTTTCTCTCCGGCGAAGTGCCCCACGAGGTCTTGCCTGCCAACCGCGAACGTCTGTCGCTGACCGGATGGTTCCGTCGGCGCGGCAACGAGCCGTTCTGAGCATGGAAAAGATTCTGGTCAGCCGTTGCCTGCTGGGCCATCGCGTGCGTTACGACGGCGGGGCCAGCGGGCCTTTTGATCTGCTTGAACAATGGGTCGCGCAAGGGCGCGTGGTGCCGTTGTGTCCTGAAGTGGCCGGTGGTTTGCCGACGCCCCGGGCGGCGGCGGAGATTCCCGGAGGGCAGGGCGGTGAGGTGCTGGATGGCGTCGCCGCGGTGGTCACCACGGAAGGTGAGGACGTCAGTGCGCAGTTTCTGGACGGTGCAAGGCAGGCGCTGGCGTTGGTGCGCACGCACCGGATTCGGGTGGCGGTGCTCAAGGCCAACAGTCCATCCTGCGGAAATCTGCTGACGTATGACGGGACGTTCAGTGGGGTAAAAGTGGCTGGCGAAGGCGTGACGGCGGCGCTGCTCAAGCGCCATGGTGTTCAAGTCTTCAGCGAACTTGAACTGCCGCAAGCTGCGCAGGCCCTGGCAAACCTGATCTGACGAACAGTGCAAGAACCTGTGGGAGCGAGCCCGCTCGCGAAGAGGTCGTGTCAGGCACCGAAGTTGTCGACTGGCCTGACGCATTCGCGAGCAGGCGCGCTCCCACAGGTTTTGTGTTATTTCAAGCTTTCGGGGCCATTCCCGCTGAGCCACTTCTCGGTCAGCGCATCGAGGCGCCCATCGGCCTTGATCCGTTGCATCGCACTTTCAAGGCTGGCCTGAAACGCCGGATTCCCTTTCTGAAACGGAATGGCCAATTCCAGTGGCTGCGCCGCTTTTGGCTTCTCATCAGTCAACGCCTGCACCAATACCATCGGGCGCGGTGACTCATCCTTCTTCGCCAGCCGTTGCGCATCGACCTTGCCGTAAGGCTGGCTGAAGTCGAAACGATCCTTGAGTTCGGGTGTCAGTGCTATGTGATTGAGCGCGACGTCGTACTTGCCGCTTTCAACGCCCTGGAGCAGATCGCCCTCGTCGGTGACGATGAAGTCGGCGCGCACATCCAGCTCCCGGGCCAGAAGTTGCCCAAGCTCGACCTCGAACCCCGTCAGGGTGTCGCCTTCCTTGTAATTGAAGGGCGGTGTATTAGCCTCAAGGGCTATGCGCAGCTCGCCACGGTCGTTGACGTCATCAATCAGTTCGGCATGAGCCAGCGGGCTCAAAAGGGGTAGCAGGCAGATCAGGCCAGGCAGCAAGCGCATGGTCACTCCTTTGAAATCATTATCGCGATGCTCTGATTCAGGCTCGCTTTGCTATGGTTGTCGAGTGCCTTCGACAACGAATGGTCATGAAGTTGTCATGACCGTGCGGATTTTACGGAAAAACTGGAGAAGAAAATGAAAAGCTTTATGTCACGTGCAGCGTTGGCCGGTGTGCTGATGGGTGTTTCGGTGCTGGCCAGTGCGGCGACGCCGGCGCCGAAGGATGCTGAAGTGTTCATCGTTTCTCCCGAGGACGGGGCGACGGTCTCCCAGGAGTTCAAGGTCAAGTTCGGCGTCAAGAACATCGCGCTGGCCCCGGCGGGCGACGTCACCAAGAACACCGGCCATCATCATTTGCTGATCGATGTCGACGACCTGCCAAAGGAAGGCGCACCGATTCCGACCGACGCCCACCACATGCATTTCGGCAAGGCGCAGACTGAAGCGACGATCAAACTGGCACCGGGCAAACATACCCTGCAGCTGATTCTCGGCGACAGCGGCCACATGCCGTTCGACCCGTCCATCGTTTCCGAAAAAATCACGGTCAATGTGAAATAAAAAAAGGGAGCCCTTCGGGGCTCCCTTTTTTATTCTGCTTCAAGCTGCTCTTAGAACAACACCCGGCTACGGATGGTGCCGTTGACGTGTTGCAGCTTCTCCTGGGCCAGCTCTGAGTATTCGGCGTCGACGTCGATTACTACGTAGCCAACCTTCTCGTTGGTCTGCAGGAACTGACCGGAGATGTTGATGCCGTTTTCGGCGAAGACCTTGTTGATCTCCATCATCACACCCGGAATGTTCTCGTGGATGTGCAGCAGGCGGTGCTTGCCAGGGTGAGCCGGCAGGGCCACTTCCGGGAAGTTCACCGACGAAACGGACGTACCGTTGTCGCTGTACTTGACCAGTTTTTCCGCCACTTCCAGACCGATGTTGGCTTGCGCTTCAGCGGTGGAACCGCCGATGTGCGGGGTCAGGATCACGTTGTCGAGGCCACGCAGCGGGCTTTCGAACTCTTCGTCGTTGGAGCGTGGTTCTACCGGGAACACGTCGATGGCTGCGCCGATCAGGTGCTTGTCCTTGATCGCCTCCGCCAAGGCGTCCAGTTCGACCACGGTGCCGCGAGCAGCGTTGATCAGGATGCCGCCCTTCTTGATGGCGCGGATTTCCTTCTCGCCGATCATCCACTGGGTCGCTGCGGTTTCCGGGACGTGCAGGGTGACGATGTCGGACATGCCCAGCAACTCGTGCAGATTGTTGACCTGCGTCGCGTTGCCCAGCGGCAGCTTGGTCACGGTGTCATAGAAGAACACCTGCATGCCCAGACCTTCAGCCAGAACCGACAGCTGCGTACCGATCGAGCCGTAACCGACGATGCCCAGTTTCTTGCCACGGATCTCGAACGAGTTGGCCGCGCTCTTGATCCAGCCGCCACGGTGGCAGGAAGCGTTTTTCTCGGGGATACCGCGCAGCAGCAGGATCGCTTCGGCCAGCACCAGCTCGGCAACGGAGCGGGTGTTGGAATACGGCGCGTTGAACACGGCGATACCGCGCTCACGGGCAGCGCCCAGGTCCACCTGGTTGGTGCCGATGCAGAAACAGCCGACCGCTACCAGTTTCTTCGCGTGATCGAAGATCTCTTCGGTCAGTTGTGTGCGCGAGCGAATGCCGATGAAGTGAGCGTCAGCGATCTTTTCCTTGAGCTGGGCTTCCGGCAAGGAACCCGTCAGGTATTCGATGCTGGTGTAGCCCGCCGCCTTTAGGACGTCGACAGCCGATTGGTGGACGCCTTCGAGAAGAAGGAACTTGATCTTGCTCTTATCGAGAGAAGTCTTGCTCATCTGCGTAAACCTGTATCCCGGAGAAAATTGGCAGGAAATAGCCAGCAGACGCTGACCCGGACGACAAGAATGCCGTCACCGCGGATCTGGCCTTGGGCACTGTCCTGCGGGGTCGGTATGCTAGCATAGCCACCCCGCTAAACACTCATACCTGCGACGTGAAGCGTTCTCAGGATGACCATGAATTGTTCGAGAGTTCTGTCGATGACCAATCCTGCGCTGATTGATGAACTGAAGACCCTGGTCGAGCCTGGCAAGGTCCTGACCGATGCCGACTCCCTGAATGCGTACGGCAAGGATTGGACCAAACACTTCGCCCCGGCGCCGAGCGCCATCGTGTTTCCCAAGACCATCGAACAGGTGCAGGCGATCGTCCGCTGGGCCAATGAACGCAAGGTTGCGCTGGTGCCGTCGGGCGGCCGCACCGGGCTTTCAGCCGCTGCGGTGGCTGCCAATGGCGAAGTGGTCGTGTCGTTCGACTACATGAACCAGATTCTGGACGTGAACCTCACCGATCGCACCGCTGTGTGCCAGCCGGGCGTGGTCACCGAGCACCTGCAGAACGTCGCCGAAGAAAACGGCCTGTACTATCCGGTGGATTTCGCCTCGGCGGGTTCCAGCCAGATTGGCGGCAATATCGGCACCAATGCCGGCGGGATCAAGGTGATTCGCTACGGCATGACCCGCAACTGGGTTGCCGGGATGAAAGTCGTCACCGGCAAGGGCGACGTGCTGGAACTGAACAAAGACCTGATCAAGAACGCCACGGGATACGACCTGCGCCAGCTGTTTATTGGCGCCGAGGGCACACTCGGATTCGTCGTCGAAGCGACCATGCGTCTGGACCGCGCGCCGAAAAACCTCACCGCCATGGTCCTCGGCACCGCCGATTTCGATTCGATCATGCCGGTGCTGCACGCGTTCCAGGGCAAGCTCGACCTGACGGCTTTCGAGTTTTTCTCCGACAAGGCTCTGGCCAAGGTCCTGGGTCGCGGCGACGTGCCAGCGCCGTTCGAAACCGAATGCCCGTTCTACGCCCTGCTGGAATTCGAGGCGACCACTGAAGAAGTGGCCAACAGCGCGCTGGAAACCTTCGAGCACTGCGTCGAACAGGGCTGGGTGCTGGACGGCGTGATGAGCCAGAGCGAAACCCAGCTGCAGAACCTGTGGAAGTTGCGCGAATACATTTCCGAAACCATCTCGCACTGGACGCCTTACAAGAACGACATCTCGGTAACAGTGTCGAAAGTGCCTGCGTTTCTACAGGAAATCGACGCCATCGTTGGCGAACATTATCCGGATTTCGAGATTGTCTGGTTCGGCCACATCGGCGACGGCAACCTTCACCTGAATATTCTCAAACCGGAAAACCTGAGCAAGGACGAGTTCTTCGCCAAGTGCGCCACCGTCAACAAGTGGGTGTTCGAGACTGTCGAGAAGTACAACGGATCGATCTCCGCCGAGCACGGCGTGGGCATGACCAAGCGCGATTACCTGACCTACAGCCGTTCGCCGGTCGAGATCGAATACATGAAAGCGGTCAAGGCCGTGTTCGACCCGAACGGCATCATGAACCCAGGCAAGATTTTCGCGGTTTGATTGGTAATCTCTGTTGAATCAATGAAGGCAGGAGTCGGTAAATGAGCTATCAGCACCAGTACGTCGACGGCACGCGCATTCACTTCCCGATAGGGAAAGTCGTGTGCATCGGCCGCAATTACGCCGAACACGCGAAGGAGCTGGACAACCCGGTGCCTACCGAGCCGTTGCTGTTCATCAAGCCAGGCAGTTGCGTGGTGCCGCTGGAAGGCGGTTTCACGATTCCGACCGAGCGTGGCTCGGTGCATTACGAGGCGGAAATCGCCGTGTTGATCGGCAAGCCATTGTCGACCAAGCCGAGCCGCGAAGAAGTGCTCGACGCCATCTCCGGCTTCGCCCCGGCGCTGGATCTGACCCTGCGCGACAAACAGGCCGAACTCAAAGCCAAAGGCCTGCCGTGGGAAATCGCCAAGTCGTTCGACGGCGCGGCAGTGATTGCTCCGTTTGTGGTCGGCAGCACGTTTGCCGACCTCACCGACATCGGCATTCGCCTGACCATCAATGGCGAAGTGCGCCAGGACGGCAACAGCAGCGCGATGCTCAACCCGATCGTGCCGATGATCCAGCACATGGCCGGCTGCTTCTCGCTGCAGGCCGGTGACGTGATCCTCACCGGCACGCCAGTGGGCGTCGGCCCGTTGAATGTCGGCGATGAGATTGTTCTTGAATTGCCAGGCGCTCGCAGCTTTACCAGCAGCGTGCGCTAAACCGATCACTGCGAGCCCTGTGGGGGCGAGCCTGCTCGCGAAGGCGAAACGTCAGTCGACGATGATGTTGTCTGACTCGACGCATTCGCGAGCAGGCTCGCTACCACAAGGGGTTTTAGGTTGTTCCGGAAATAGTTGATACATGGCAATCCCGCCATTTCCCGTTTTTTTCACATCCCCTCTGGATAATTCCCCTGATTCTGGCGTCTGAGCCGGCCTGTTTGTGCTATTACCCTTAGCCTGAATTTTCGGAACGCGTCCCTTGATGTCATCTCAAACTCAGCAAAAATCTGCCCCTCGCTCCCGTTTCGCCCTGCGCTGGTACGTCTGGCTATTGCTGGTCGTGGCCGCAGCCTACGGGCTGGCGTTTGCCATGCACTGGGATGATCGCGGCGTGCTTTGGGTGCTGGAACGTTTCGAGAGCAAGGCCGAGCGTAAAGAGAGCGTCTGGCTGCCTGACTATCAGGTGGTGATCGATGCCAAGCCGTTGCCGGGCATGGAAAAGGACGAGGCTTCGGATCTGGCCTACAACCCGCAGACCAAAACCCTGTTCGCGGTGATGGGCAAGAACCCCTTCCTCGCCGAGCTGACGCTGCAAGGGGATGTGCTGCGCAAGATGCCGCTGGTGGGCTGGAGCAACCCGGAAGGCTTGACGGTGATGGAGAACGGCCTGTTGGCGATTATCGATGAGCGTCAACATACGTTGTCGATCGTCAAGGTCGATGCCGGTACGCGCGAGCTGAACATTGCCGATTTCCCGAAATACGACCTCGGGCCCTCGAAAGACCAGAACAAAGCCTTCGAAGCCCTCACCTGGGATCCGCGCAATCAGCAGCTAGTGCTGGGTGAAGAGCGACCTGCGGCGCTGTTCACCTGGAAAAGCGATGGCAGCCAGACTCTGACCGGCGACAAGCAAAAGCTGGCGAGCGATGAGCTGGATATTCGCAACCTTTCGGCGCTGGCGGTGGACCCCCGTACCGGCCACCTGCTGGTGTTGTCAGCCGACTCGCACCTGTTGCTGGAACTGGACGAGGCCGGCGATCAGGTCAGCTTCATGACGTTGCTCGGCAATTTCAATGGTTTGAAAGACACCATCCCCCGCGCCGAAGGCGTGACCATGGACGAGGACGGTACGCTGTACATCGTCAGCGAGCCAAACCTGTTCTATCGCTTCGAAAAACACCGGTAATGCATCCTGCAAGGGTCGGCTTGTGGTCTGAGGCAAGTGGCCATTAAGCTTCAATTCAGACGGGCGTGATATTTCATCGGCCTGTTTTGAATCGAGCCCGCCCGAATGCGTCGACTTGCCCGTCCCAAGCCTCTGTTTGTCATCCTCTCGGTGATTGCCCTCATCACGCTGATCGTGATCGGGCAATACATGCGCCTTTTCGAACGCGCCTGGTTCAATCTGCACCTGCTCTGGCAACCGCTGAGCAGCGAATCTATTGGCCTGGACCACTATCGAGTCGAGATCGAAGCGCGGGTAATCGAAGGCCTCGACGATGACGTCTCGGCGCTGACCTACGATCCGGTGCGCAAAAGCCTGTTCACCGTCACCAACAAGAATTCCGAACTGATCGAGCTGTCGCTGGAGGGCAAGATCCTGCGGCGTATTGCGTTGGTCGGTTTTGGCGATCCGGAGGCGGTGGAGTACATCAGCGCCGACACTTACGTGATCACCGACGAGCGCCAGCAACGGCTCATCAAGATTCACCTCGACGCCGACACCACGTTCCTCGACGCTGAAGATGCCGAGCAAATGACCTTGGGCGTGCACATGGCCAGCAACAAGGGCTTTGAGGGGCTGGCTTACGATTCGGTGGGCAAACGCCTGTTCGTGGCGAAAGAGCGCGACCCGATGCTGATTTACGAAGTCCACGGCTTTCCGCACTTCAATCCGGAAAAATCCTACGCGGTGCATGTGATCAACAACCCCAAGCGTGACGCGGGGATGTTCGTGCGCGATCTGTCGAGCCTGCAATACGACGAGCGCAGCGGGCATTTGCTGGCGCTTTCGGATGAGTCGCGGCTGATTATCGAGCTGGATGTGAACGGGCGTCCGTTGAGCACCATGTCCATCAGCGGCGGCCGCCAGGGTTTGCAGAAAACCGTGCCGCAGGCGGAAGGTATCGCAATGGATGATGACGGGACGTTGTACCTGGTCAGCGAGCCGAACCTGTTCTATGTCTTCAAAAAGCCCACACAAAACTAACCAACACCACAAAACACTGTGGGAGCGAGCTTGCTCGCGAATACGGTTGATCAGTCACTGGATATGTTGACTGACCCGACGCTTTCGCGAGCAAGCTCGCTCCCACAGGTTTATTGGTCTGCCCATGAATTCGGGCAGTCCGGCTTACTCAGCCTTCAGGGTTTTCACCCCTTCACTCGTGCCCAGCAACAGCAGGTCTGCCGGGCGCGCCGCGAACAGGCCGTTGGTGACGACACCGACAATTGCATTGATTTGCGCTTCCAGCTCAACCGGGTTGGTGATCTGCAGATTGAACACGTCGAGGATGATGTTGCCGTTGTCGGTCAGCACGCCTTCACGATAAACCGGGTCGCCGCCCAGCTTCACCAGCTGACGGGCAACGTGGCTGCGGGCCATCGGAATCACTTCCACCGGCAGCGGGAATTCGCCCAGCACCGGGACCAGTTTGCTGGCGTCGGCGATGCAAATGAAGGTCTTGGCCACGGCCGCGACAATCTTCTCGCGGGTCAGCGCAGCACCGCCGCCCTTGATCAGGTTCAGATGTGCGTCGCTTTCATCGGCGCCGTCGACGTAGAACTCCAGATCGCTGACGGTGTTCAGTTCGTACACCGGGATGCCATGACCCTTGAGGCGCGCGGCGGTGGCTTCGGAACTGGCGACCGCGCCATCGAACGCGCCCTTGTGCTGGGCGAGTGCATCGATGAAGCAGTTGGTGGTGGAGCCGGTGCCGACCCCGACGATGCTCTTGTCGTCGAGTTTCGGAAGGATGAAGTCGACTGCGGCCTGAGCCACTGCCTGTTTGAGTTGATCCTGGGTCATGTGGGCTCCGAAGCGGGCAAGGGGTTGGGCAGAAAGGCCGGCATTATAGGCCCCACCGTGGTGCAGGAGGAAACACCTGTGGCGAGGGAGCTTGCTCCCGCTCGGCTGCGCAGCAGACGCAAAAACTGGTGCAAGCGATCTGCCAGAGCGAATGCACGGGGACCGCTTCGCGCTCCAGCGGGAGCAAGCTCCCTCGCCACAGGGCTAAAACCTCTGTATTCGTGTGGTCGTGTGCCCAAAAGCCGGGTTAGACTCCTCGGTCCCGCCCAACCCGCTCAGTGATGCTTTCCGATGCTCGAACAGTACGTCAAAAAGATCCTCACCTCGCGCGTTTATGACGTTGCCGTAGAAACCCCGCTGCAGAACGCCCGCCAGCTCTCCGAGCGGCTGGGCAATGACATCTGGCTCAAGCGCGAAGACTTGCAGCCCGTGTTCTCGTTCAAGATTCGCGGCGCCTACAACAAGCTGACTCAACTGAGCGAAGAAGAACGCGCCCGTGGCGTGGTCACCGCGTCGGCGGGCAATCACGCGCAAGGTCTGGCCCTGGCGGCGAAAGTGCTCGGCGTGAAAGCCACCATCGTCATGCCCAAGACCACCCCGGAAATCAAGGTCGAAGGCGTGCGCTCGCGGGGCGGCAAAGTCGTGCTGCACGGCGATACGTTCCCGGAGGCGCTGGCCTATTCGCTGAAACTGGTCGATGAAAAAGGCTACGTCTACATCCACCCATACGACGATCCGCACACCATCGCCGGGCAGGGCACCGTGGCGATGGAAATTCTGCGTCAGCACCCGCAGCCACTGGACGCGATTTTCGTCCCGGTCGGCGGTGGCGGGCTGATCGCCGGTATCGCTGCGTATGTGAAATACCTGCGTCCCGACATCAAGGTCATCGGCGTCGAGCCGGACGACTCCAACTGTCTGCAAGCCGCGATGGCGGCGGGCGAGCGTGTGGTGCTGCCGACCGTGGGCATCTTTGCCGACGGCGTCGCGGTGGCGCAGATCGGCCAGTACACCTTCGAAATCTGCAAGGATTACGTCGATGAAGTGATCACCGTCAGCACTGACGAGATCTGCGCGGCGATCAAGGATATCTACGACGACACCCGCTCGATCACCGAACCTGCCGGCGCGCTGGGCGTGGCCGGTATCAAGAAGTATGTCGAGCAGCGCGGCGTCAGCGGCCAGACGTTCGTGGCCATCGATTCCGGCGCCAACGTCAACTTCGACCGCTTGCGCCACGTCGCCGAGCGCGCCGAGCTGGGTGAAGGCCGCGAAGCGATCATCGCCGTCACCATCCCCGAGAAGGCCGGCAGCTTCAAGGCGTTCTGCGAGGCCGTCGGCAAGCGCCAGATCACCGAATTCAACTACCGCTACAACACCGGCAGCGAAGCGCATATTTTTGTGGGCGTGCAGACCCACCCGGAAAATGACCCGCGCAGTGCATTGCTGGCGAGCCTGACCGAGCAGGGTTTTCCGGTGGTCGACCTGACTGACAACGAACTGGCCAAGCTGCACATCCGCCACATGGTCGGCGGGCACGCGGCGCATGTCATCGATGAAGTGGTGTTGCGCTTCGAGTTCCCGGAGCGTCCGGGCGCGCTGTTCAACTTCCTCAACAAACTCGGCGGACGCTGGAATATCTCGATGTTCCACTACCGCAACCACGGCGCGGCGGATGGCCGGGTGGTCGCGGGCTTGCAGGTGCCCCATGACGAACGGCATCTGGTGCCGGCGGCGCTTGCAGAAATCGGTTACCCGTACTGGGATGAAAGCGACAACCCGGCCTATCAGCTGTTTCTCGGCTGAACGGCTACGCTGATGGGCATGGACCTACGGATGAGAAATACATGGAAACCCTGACAACCCTGAAAGTCCTTCACGTCGCGGCGACCGTGGTCATACTCGCGAGCGGGCTGGGGCTCGCCTTACTGACCTGGCGTAATCGCAGCGAAGGGGCGGCCAGTACGATGCAGCGTCCCTGGCTGTTTGTCTGGTGTCTGATGCTGATTGGCATGTTCAGCATGCCTTTCACCGGCTGGTGGTTGGCGCACCTGGTTGGCTGGCCATTGGGCCAATTCTGGATTCTGGGGTCCGGCGTGATCTATGCGGTGGCCACGTTCAGTGCCGTCTGGCTGCTTGTTCGGCTTAATCGGCTATGGACAAGTGGAGTGGGCAACCTGAAATTCAATCTGGCGCTGGCGATTGTCAGCGGCGTCGGATTTCTCGCTATTGCGGCGTTGATGGGGGCCAAGCCTGTTTAAGGCCTGGTACCGAGTCGACCCCATTCGCGAGCAGGCTCGCTCCCACAGGGGGATTGGTGACTTACACAGATCCAATGTGGGAGCGAGCCTGCTCGCGAAGGCATAATCAGCCGCGCAACGAAATCACTGGCCAGCCACGCTTCTCGGCCTCGGCGCGCAGATTCGGATCCGGATCGACAGCGACGGGATTCGCCACCTGCTCCAGCAACGGCAAATCATTCATCGAATCGCTGTAGAAATAGCTGTCTTCCAACGAATACCCGGTCTCTTCAAGCCAGCGATTCAGTCGCGTCACCTTGCCCTCACGAAAGCACGGGATGTCGGTGCTGCGCCCGCTGTAGCGGCCGTCGATCATTTCGCATTCGGTGGCGATCAGCGTTTCAACGCCCAGGCGCACGGCAATCGGCGCGGTGACGAAGCGGTTGGTCGCGGTAATGATCACCAGTTTGTCGCCGGCGTCGCGGTGCTTTTTCAACAGATCGAGCGCCTTGGGCAGCACGATCGGTTCGATGCAGTCGCGCATGTAGTCGCTGTGCCAGGCATCAAGCACGGCCATCTCGGTGCGGCCCAGGATTTCCAGGCAGAAGTTCAAGTACGCAGCGTTATCCAGCTTGCCGGCCAGGTAATCCTGATAGAACTCGTCGTTGCGCGCCTTGTAGGCGATCGGGTCGAGGAAGCCGCGCTCGCACAGATAATCGCCCCAGGCGTGATCGCTGTCGCCGCCCAGAAGGGTGTTGTCCAAATCGAATAGAGCCAGGCGCATTGCAGTTACCCGCTGAAAAGTCAGTAAAAAGGCGACAAGAATACGGTCTTTTCACAAGAGTGCACATAAGGTAGGAACCTTCGTTGCCGCCTTATCAAGCTTTGTGGAACAATGCGGCGACATGCGTTTGCGAGGTTGTTGCCGTGATCGACCCCGATGGTTTCCGCCCCAATGTCGGGATCATTCTGACGAATGACGCCGGCCAGGTGCTATGGGCTCGCCGTATCAATCAAGATGCCTGGCAGTTTCCGCAAGGGGGAATCAACCCTGAAGAGACGCCGGAAGACGCCTTGTACCGCGAGCTGAACGAAGAAGTTGGCCTTGAACGTGAAGATGTTGAAATACTGGCCTGTACCCGAGGCTGGTTGCGCTATCGTTTGCCGCAACGTCTGGTGCGTACCCACAGCCAGCCGCTGTGCATCGGCCAGAAACAGAAATGGTTTCTCCTGCGCCTGATCTCCAACGAGCAGCGGGTGCGGATGGATTTGACCGGTAAACCGGAATTCGATGGCTGGCGCTGGGTCAGCTATTGGTATCCGTTGGGCCAGGTGGTGACATTCAAGCGCGAGGTGTATCGACGCGCCCTCAAAGAGCTTGCCCCGCGCCTTTTAGCGCGCGACTGACGACGGAGTTCGACCCCGAGCCATGCTCAATACGCTGCGCAAGATCGTCCAGGAAGTTAACTCCGCCAAGGATCTCAAGGCGGCGTTGGGGATTATTGTGTTGCGCGTCAAAGAGGCCATGGGCAGCCAGGTCTGCTCGGTCTACCTGCTTGATCCCGAGACCAATCGCTTCGTCCTGATGGCCACCGAGGGCTTGAACAAGCGCTCGATCGGCAAGGTCAGCATGGCACCCAACGAAGGCCTGGTCGGTCTGGTCGGCACGCGTGAAGAACCCCTGAACCTCGAAAACGCAGCGGATCACCCGCGCTACCGCTACTTCGCCGAAACCGGTGAAGAGCGCTACGCCTCGTTCCTCGGTGCGCCGATCATCCACCACCGCCGCGTCGTCGGCGTGTTGGTCATCCAGCAAAAAGAACGCCGCCAGTTCGACGAAGGTGAAGAAGCCTTCCTCGTGACCATGAGCGCGCAGCTCGCCGGCGTTATCGCCCACGCCGAGGCTACCGGCTCGATCCGCGGTCTGGGCCGTCAGGGCAAGGGCATCCAGGAAGCCAAGTTTGTTGGCGTGCCGGGCTCGCCGGGCGCTGCGGTCGGTACGGCGGTGGTCATGCTGCCGCCGGCCGATCTGGACGTGGTACCGGACAAGACCATCTCTGACATCAACGCCGAGCTGGCGCTGTTCAAGACCGCTATCGAAGGCGTACGCGCCGACATGCGTGCCTTGTCGGCGAAACTGGCGACGCAGTTACGCCCTGAAGAGCGCGCGCTGTTCGACGTCTACCTGATGATGCTCGACGACGCCTCGCTGGGCAGCGAAATCACCACGGTGATCAAGACCGGCCAGTGGGCCCAGGGCGCACTGCGCCAGGTGGTCACCGAGCACGTCAACCGTTTCGAACTGATGGACGACGCCTACCTGCGTGAGCGCGCCTCGGACGTCAAAGACCTTGGCCGCCGCCTCCTCGCCTACTTGCAGGAAGAACGTCAGCAAAACCTCGTCTACCCGGAAAAAACCATTCTGGTCAGCGAAGAGCTGACTCCGGCCATGCTCGGCGAAGTGCCGGAAGGCACGCTGGTCGGTCTGGTTTCGGTACTGGGCTCGGGCAACTCCCACGTCGCGATTCTCGCTCGGGCCATGGGCATTCCGACGGTGATGGGCCTGGTCGACCTGCCGTACGCCAAGGTCGATGGCATCGAGATGATCGTCGATGGCACGCGTGGCGAGGTTTACACCAACCCCAGCGAAGTGCTGCGCAAGCAATTCGCCGAAGTGGTGGAAGAAGAGAAACAACTGGCGCTGGGCCTCGATACCCTGCGCGACCTGCCGTGCATAACCCTCGACGGCCACCGCATGCCGTTGTGGGTCAACACCGGCCTGCTGGCGGACGTGGCGCGGGCGCAGAAGCGCGGCGCCGAAGGTGTCGGCCTGTACCGCACCGAAGTGCCGTTCATGATCAACCAGCGCTTCCCGAGCGAAAAGGAACAACTGGCGATCTACCGCGAACAGCTAGCCGCGTTCCATCCGCAACCGGTGACCATGCGCAGCCTCGACATTGGCGGTGACAAATCGCTGTCGTACTTCCCGATCAAGGAAGACAACCCGTTCCTCGGCTGGCGCGGCATCCGCGTGACCCTCGATCACCCGGAAATCTTCCTCGTGCAGACCCGCGCAATGCTCAAGGCCAGCGAGGGCCTGAACAATCTGCGGATTCTGCTGCCAATGATCTCCGGCACTCACGAACTCGAAGAGGCGCTGCACCTGATCCACCGGGCCTGGGGCGAAGTGCGCGACGAAGGCACCGACGTGCCGATGCCGCCGATCGGGGTGATGATCGAAATTCCCGCTGCCGTTTACCAGACCAAGGAACTGGCGCGGATGGTGGACTTTCTGTCGGTCGGCTCAAACGACCTGACCCAGTACTTGCTGGCGGTCGACCGCAACAACCCGCGCGTCGCCGACCTCTATGACTACCTGCACCCGGCCGTGCTGCAAGCCTTGCAAACGGTCGTCACCGACGCTCATGCCGAAGGCAAACCGGTGAGCATCTGCGGTGAGATGGCCGGTGATCCGGCAGCGGCCGTGCTGTTGATGGCGATGGGTTTTGACAGCCTGTCGATGAACGCCACCAACTTGCCGAAGGTGAAGTGGATGTTGCGTCAGGTGAACTTGAGCAAGGCTCAGGAGTTGCTGGCGGAGTTGATGAAGATCGACAACCCGCAAGTTATCCACAGCTCGCTGCAGTTGGCGCTGAAGAATCTTGGCTTGGCGAAGATGAATTCGCCGACGGTGACCAAGGCTCTCTAAAGATCAAAAGCCCCTCACCCTAGCCCTCTCCCAGAGGGAGAGGGGACTGATTGGGGGATGCTGCAGAACTCCGTCGACCTGTAAGTGCTTTGCTGAATCCATAATCGACTCGATCTTTCAGGTCGATGTATACCGCAAGACACCTCGGTCGGCCCCCTCTCCCTCCGGGAGAGGGCTGGGGTGAGGGGCTGCTGTTAGACACAAACCTCAACTTCCCCGAGATGCCCGCCATACGGCCCAAAACTGCGCTCTACCATCCGCCGCGTGCCGTCCGCCTGCACGATCAACGCTGTACTCGCTCGTGTGCCATAACTCTGGCTGGCGATAAACACACTCGACAGCAGCGATTCAGTCGCAAGGCCCACCCCGGTATCCGGCAGCTCCGCCTGCGGCGCAATCTGCGCATCGGCCAGCAAAGCCAACAAGCGCTCTGGTTGCGGATCATCCAGCACCGCGCTCAACGCAGCCTTGGCTTTGAGCAGTTTCGGCCACGGTGTATCCAGGCCCGCATTCGATAATCCATAAACCCCAGGTTGCAGCATCACCGGCTCCGAGGCCCGCGCATTGAAATGCCAGAGTTCATGGGCATTGCCGAGCAGCAGATTGAAGCCGGCGTATTCCGGCGCACGGCCGACCACATCGCTCAGATAATCGTCAATCGACAGATCAGCCGTGAGAAACCGCGCCACCAGCTCTCCTCGCGACTTGCTTGCCGGCGGCTGCAGCGGATCGCGGATATTGGTCAGCGCGGCAAAGCGTCCGTTGGCGCCGATCCCCAGCCAGGTGCCCCCGGCTTCCAGATCCCGCCCGGCATGAACGTGCGGCGCCTCTGGCCATTGGGCCAACGGCAGGCTGGGCCGGGCATAGAACTCGTCGCGGTTGGCCGCGACGATCAGCGGCTGGGCATGGCCCGGGCGCCAGGCGAAAACAATCAGGCACATAAGGTGGTCCTTGTGTGTTTTTTGCTCACTCTACGCATCCGGCGTCCGTGCATCCATCGCCAGTGGAGCAGAAGGCTGCGCATCCGTTACCATGCCGCTCCTGTTTCGGGGACGTGTTCGGGAGACAGTCATGGAATTTCTGCTCTATCTGGCGCTGGGCGCCTGTGCGGGCGTGCTCGCCGGGCTGTTTGGTGTCGGCGGCGGAATCATCATCGTCCCGGTGCTGGTGTTCAGTTTTACCCTGCAGGGTTTCGATCAGTCGATTCTCACGCACCTGGCGGTCGGGACGTCGCTGGCGACGATCATTTTTACTTCGATCAATGCCGTGCGTGAGCACCACCGTATCGGCGCGGTGCGCTGGCCGATTTTCAGGTGGATGACCGTCGGAATCCTGCTCGGCGCCGGTTTCGGTGCGCTCACGGCCGAAGCGATCTCCGGGCCGAACCTGCAAAAAATCATTGGTGTGTTCGCCCTGGTGATTGCCGTGCAACTGGCGCTGGATGTCAAACCCAGGGCCAGCCGAACGGTGCCGGGTAAACTCGGTCTGACCGTGGCCGGCAGCGTGATCGGCTGGGCTTCGGCGATTTTCGGTATTGGCGGCGGCTCGCTGACTGTGCCGTTCCTGACTTGGCGTAGCGTGCCGATGCAGCAAGCCGTGGCGACGTCGTCGGCCTGCGGTTTGCCGATCGCGCTGGCCAGTGCAGCAAGTTTCATGATTCTGGGGTGGCACGATCCGTTGTTGCCGGCCCATAGTCTCGGTTTTGTTTATCTGCCGGCATTGTTGGGCATCGCCCTGACCAGCATGGTGTTCGCCCGTCTCGGCGCGCGTCTGGCGCACAGGTTGTCGCCGCGCTTGCTGAAAAGGCTGTTCGCCGCTTTGCTGTTTTGCGTGGGTTTGAGCTTTTTGCTTTAACCGTGTGGCAATCCTGGCTTAATCCTGAGGTGGCAGCGTCGCCCGGGAATTTCGCTTTCAACTCTAACGAGGAGTCGCAATGCTGCCTTACCCGCAGATCGACCCGGTGGCCCTGGCCATCGGTCCGCTGAAAATCCACTGGTACGGTCTGATGTACCTGATCGGCATCGGCGGCGCGTGGCTGTTGGCGTCGCGCCGGCTCAACCGCTTTGACCCGACCTGGACAAAGGAGAAACTCTCCGACCTGGTGTTCTGGTTATCGATGGGCGTGATCGTCGGCGGACGTCTGGGTTACGTGCTGTTCTACGATCTGAGCGCGTACCTGGCCAACCCGACGCTGATTTTTGAAGTGTGGAAGGGCGGCATGTCATTCCACGGCGGCTTCATCGGCGTGATGCTCGCGGCCTTGTGGTTCGGCAAGCGCAATGGCAAGTCGTTCTTCCAGCTGATGGACTTCGTGGCGCCGATGGTGCCGATCGGTCTGGGCGCCGGGCGCATTGGCAACTTCATCAACGCCGAGCTGTGGGGCAAGGCCACCGACGTGCCGTGGGCGATGGTCTTTCCGCCGTTCAGCGATCCAGCCCAACTGCCTCGTCACCCTTCGCAGCTTTATCAGTTCGCGCTCGAAGGCGTGGCGCTGTTCCTGATCTTGTGGATTTTCTCGCGCAAACCGCGTCCGACCATGGCGGTCTCCGGCATGTTCGCGCTGTTCTACGGCATCTTCCGATTCATCGTCGAATTCGTTCGCGTTCCGGATGCGCAACTGGGCTATCTGGCCTGGAACTGGCTGACCATGGGCCAGGTGCTCTGCGTACCGATGATCGTCGGCGGGCTGTTCCTGATCTGGCTGGCCTATCGTCGCGCACCGGCGGCACCGCTCGCTCCGACCGCGTAAACTACGGACCCCGGCGCGCGACGCCGGGGCTCCAAGGACACAGGTAACTCATGAAGCAATATCTCGAACTGGTCTCGCACGTCATTCAGAACGGCACCAAACAGGCCAACCGCACCGGCATCAACACCATCAGTTTTCCGGGGGCGATGCTGCGTTTCGATCTGCAGGAAGGTTTCCCGGCGATCACCACGCGCAAGATGGCCTTCAAGTCCGCCATCGGCGAGATGTGCGGGTTTCTGCGTGGCGTGAACAACGCCGCGCAATTCCGTGCGCTGGGCTGCAAGGTCTGGGACCAGAACGCCAACGAAAACGCGCAGTGGCTGGCCAACCCATTCCGCCAGGGCGACGACGACCTTGGCGAAATCTACGGCGTGCAATGGCGCAAATGGCCGGCGTACAAGCAGATCCCGCTGAGCAACACTGCCGCCATCGAACAAACCTTGAGCAACGGCTACAAGCAGATCGCTCAGGGCGAAGAAGACGGCCAGGCCTACGTTGTGTTGTACAAGGCGATCGATCAGGTGCGCCAGTGCGTCGACACGATCATCAAGGATCCTGGCAGCCGCCGCATCCTGTTCCACGGCTGGAACTGCGCGCAGCTCGATGAAATGGCCCTGCCGCCGTGCCATCTGCTTTACCAGTTCCACCCGAATGTCGAGACCAAGGAAATTTCGCTGACCCTGTACATTCGCTCCAACGACCTGGGTCTCGGTACGCCGTTCAACCTCACCGAAGGCGCCGCGCTGCTGAGCCTGATTGGTCGCCTGACCGGCTACACGCCGCGCTGGTTCACCTATTTCATCGGTGATGCCCACGTCTACGAAAACCATCTGGACATGCTCAACGAACAGCTCAAGCGCGAGCCGTTTGCCATGCCGACACTGAAAATCTCGGATCGTGTGCCGGAGTTTGCCAAGACTGGCGTGTATCAGCCGGAGTGGCTGGAGTTGGTGGAGCCGAGCGATTTCTCGCTGGAAGGCTACGAGCACCATGCGCCAATGACTGCGCCGATGGCGGTCTGACAGGCTGTACATATACTCGACTGATCGTTCCCACGCAGAGCATGGGAACGAGCGTCAACCGTTAGTGCGCGTGGCTACGCCCTACATGGGAATGCTCAACCTCCGTCGCAACAACCCCGCCACTCACTTCCAGTCGCTGCAGAATCCCGCACTGATCCACCCCCGGCCCTTCGCCACAGCGTTGGCGCAGGTCGAGCAGTTGTGTCTGCAAGGCCAACAACCCATCAATCCGCGCCTTCACATGCTGGATGTGTTCATCAATCAGTGCGTTGACGCTTTCGCATTGGTCCTGCGGGCTGTCGCGCAGGGCGAGCAGGCTGCGGATTTCTTCGAGGGTCATGTCGAGGGTGCGGCAGTTGCGGATGAAAGTCAGGCGTTCGGCGTGGGCCTGGGTGTACACGCGGTAGTTGCCGTCGCTGCGGGCCGGTTCCGGCAACAGGTTTTCGCGCTCGTAGTAGCGGATGGTTTCGACGGCGCAATCGGTGAGTCTGGCCAGTTCTCCAATCTTCATCGCAGCGTTCTCCAAAAGGGTGCTTGACCCTATAGTGGCTACAGGGTCTTTACTTGGCAACAGGCACCTTCATGGACGCAACCGATGAGCGATTCCCTGCACACCCACAAAACCGGCGACGGCTTTGATCCCAGCCATAAATTGCAGCCTGTGCAAAAACATTCGCATGGCGGCGACGCTTGCTGCGGATCGAAAGCGCCTGCGCCGGTTCAGCCACGCGAAGACACCTGCTGTTCATCCAGGGCCGCTGCGCCTGCGCGGGTTCAACTCAGTGAAAAGACCAGCGCCGATGCGCGGGTGAGCAGCTTTCGCATCGAAGCAATGGATTGCCCGACCGAACAGACGCTGATACAGAACAAACTCGGCAAACTCGCCGGGGTGCAGCAGTTGGAATTCAACCTGATCAACCGCGTGCTCGGCGTGACCCACAATCTGCCGCACACCGCGCCCATCACCGAAGCCATCAAGTCGCTGGGCATGCACGCCGAGCCCATGGAAGCAGGCGCTGAAACGCCCGCTCCGCCGCCGTTGAAAAAACACTGGTGGCCGCTGGCGCTGTCTGGCGTAACGGCGTTGGCAGCCGAAGTCATTCACTTCACCAGCGCCGCGCCGGACTGGGTGGTGGCGCTCGTTGCGCTGGTCTCAATCCTCAGCGGCGGTCTCGGCACCTACAAAAAGGGCTGGATCGCCCTGAAGAACCGTAATCTCAACATCAATGCGCTGATGAGCATCGCCGTCACGGGCGCAATCCTGATTGGCCAGTGGCCGGAAGCGGCGATGGTGATGTTCCTGTTCACCGTGGCCGAGTTGATTGAAGCGCGTTCGCTGGATCGTGCGCGCAACGCCATCAGCGGTCTGATGCAAATGACGCCGGAGCAAGCGACGGTGTTGCAGGCTGACGGTGCGTGGCTTGAGCAAGCGGTGAAAAACGTCGAACTGGGCGCCCGCGTGCGGGTCAAGCCGGGCGAGCGTATCGCGCTGGATGGCGAAGTGGTCAGCGGCAGTTCTACCATCGATCAGGCACCGATCACCGGCGAGAGCCTGCCGATCGAGAAAACCATTGGCGACAAAGTCTTCGCCGGTACCATTAACCAGGCCGGTTCGCTGGAGTACACGGTCACCGCCGCCGCAAATAACTCGACCCTGGCGCGAATCATTCATGCGGTCGAACAGGCCCAGGGCGCCCGCGCTCCGACCCAGCGGTTCGTTGACCAGTTCTCGAAAATCTACACCCCGGCCGTGTTCGTCTTCGCCCTGGCCGTGGCGGTGATTCCGCCGCTGTTCATGGGCGCGGCGTGGTTCGACTGGATCTACCGCGCGCTGGTTTTGCTGGTGGTTGCCTGCCCATGCGCTCTGGTGATTTCCACCCCGGTGACCATCGTCAGCGGCCTCGCGGCGGCGGCGCGCAAAGGCATTCTGGTCAAGGGCGGCGTGTACCTGGAGGGCGGTTTCAAGCTTGATTATCTGGCGCTGGATAAAACCGGCACGATCACCCACGGCAAACCGGTGCAGACCGATTACCTGTCGCTGGATCCGACGGCCGATGCCACGGCGCCGGCCATCGCAGCCGCGCTGGCTGGGCGCTCCGATCATCCGGTGTCGCTGGCCATCGCCAACGCCGCTGTGGATAAACACTTCGCCGCGCTGATTGTGGATAACTTCGCCGCGCTGGGCGGGCGTGGCGTCAAAGGCGATATCGACGGCAAGACCTACCACTTGGGCAACCATCGTCTGGTCGAAGAACTGGGCCTGTGCTCGCCGCAACTGGAAGAAAAGCTGTTTGCGCTGGAAAAACAGGGCAAGTCCGTAGTGCTGCTGCTCGACCAGTCCGGCCCGCTGGCGCTGTTTGCCGTGGCCGATACGGTCAAGGAAACCAGCCGCGAGGCGATCCGTCAGTTGCATGAACTTGGGGTAAAGACCCTGATGCTCACCGGTGACAACGCCCACACCGCCCGAGCGATTGCCGAACAGGTCGGCATCGACGAGGCCCGTGGCGACTTGCTGCCGACCGATAAGCTGCAAGCCATCGAAGACCTTTATGCACAGGGCCATCGAGTCGGCATGGTGGGCGACGGCATCAACGATGCGCCGGCACTGGCCCGCGCCGAGATCGGTTTTGCGATGGCTGCGGCCGGTACCGACACCGCCATAGAAACCGCCGATGTCGCCCTGATGGACGACGATCTGCGCAAGATCCCGGCCTTCATCAGCCTGTCGCGCAACACGGCAAGCATCCTGAAACAGAACATTGCGTTGGCGCTGGTGATCAAGGCTATCTTTCTTGGGGTAACCTTCGCCGGGCTCGCCACCATGTGGATGGCGGTGTTCGCCGACATGGGCGTGAGCCTGCTGGTAGTGTTCAACGGTTTACGCCTGCTGCGTAAATAGACGTGAGGGAAGGTTGTGCTGAGTGCCGAGCTGAAGGCGTTTTACATGGTGGCCCGGCTGGGCAGCATCACGCTGGCGGCGAAAAAGCTTGGCCTCAGCCAACCGACCGTGACCACGCAGATCCGCAATCTGGAAAGCCAGTATTCAGTGGAGCTGTTTTACCGGGGCGGCCGCCGACTGAGTGTCAGCGACGAGGGCGCGCGGTTGCTACCGATGGTCAAAGCGCTGCTGCAGCAGGAGGCCGACATCGAGTTCTTCCTGCGCAACAGCGGTCAGGTGCAGGGCACGTTACGCATTGCCGCGACGGCGCCGTATTACATCCTCGATCTGGTGAAGACCTTCCGCGAGCGTCTGCCACAGGTGGAAGTGTCGGTGGAAATCGGTAATTCGCAGCAAGTGATTGAGGCGCTTGAGGAGTACCGGGTCGATGTCGCAGCGTCTTCGCAATTGCTTGATGACGCGCGGCTGATTCGCCGGGTGCTCGGCACCGATCCGCTGGTGCTGGCGGTGCACCGCAATCATCCGCTGGCCGCGCAGCAGCATGTGAGGTTGAGTGCGTTGGCTGGACATACCTTGTTGATGCGCGAAGCGGGCTCGACGACGCGCAAGCTGACCGAGGAATTGCTGAGCAGCGCCGGGGTGAGTTTCGGGCCGCTGCTGGAGATCGGCAGCCGCGAGTCGATTCGCGAGGCGGTGCTGCGCAATATCGGCATCAGCATCATCGCCCGCCAGGAAGTGCCGCACGATCCGCTGCTGCGCGTGCTGACCATCGAGAATGCGCCGCAGATTCCCGAATACCTGTATTGCCTCAAGGAGCGCAAGAATGCGCGGTTGCCGGCGGCGTTCCTCGGCCTGGCCCAAGAGATGTCCCCCGCCTGAAGGTCAAAAGATCGTCCGAACGCGGCCCGAGCCTTCGGACGATCTCTTGATGTCGAAAGCAGTCACGCGTTGCGTGCGCGCTACCCCGCGACATTCGCAAAGGGAGACGATGCTGGATTGGTTTCAGATGTACGAATCGATATCCAGCTTATGGGGCGCGCCCACGGTATGGCCGTAAATCGAAGCCAGCAGTCCGTTGTCACTTTTGCTGGTCGGCGCCATGGCCAACTGCTCAACGACCTGGTTTTCGGCATGGGCAAGCCAGCGCGACAGGCTTGCAGATAACTGTTCAGGCTGAGTCGAGAGCGATCCGTAGACCTGCTGTTCGGTGGTGCGCTCGCACTGCAATTTGCGCAGTCGCTTGATTGTCACTTGTATTCGATCGATCTCAAGATTCAGCGCCACGTTGATTTTTTCATCATGGCGAACGTAAGCATCGGGGCGTGTTTGTCCACGCTTGTACCGCAACTGCGCTGTGATGCTCAGCAGCGCTGTTTCTACCCACTTGAACTCCCCCTCTGTCACGATCGGGCGCTTCATCGTTTGCGCTTCCTGCCAGCGCTTCAGCGTCGCCCAGCACGCCGGGATGTAGCTGCCGACCATCGAGTGGCTGCCGGCACTGAACAGCTGAGCCAGCAACGAAGGTCGATCCGGCAGGCCGTTTTGTAGCTGGATGGCCACCGAGCAGGCGGCATGCTGGGCCACGGTGTCACAACCGGGCTTCCAGAGGATCATGGACTTTTCATTGCGATCAAATTGCACCTGCATCGCGTGGTACAGCGTGCCGTGATGTTCATAAGGTTCGCCGGTCCAGTTGGTGATACCGGCGACGAATACCGACAGGCCGACGGGCACGTTGACGAAGGTCAGCACAGCGCCCGTGCCGAAAACACTCGTCTTGGTGTTCATCCAGGTGCCGGGTACGCTCGGCACCGGATCGTTATGGGCGACCATGCGGTGATGCACCAGATCTTTTGCGCCGAGGGTGAAATTTGCGTCACCGGCGCGGGGGGCGCCGTAGGTGTAGAGCTGGATGTTGTAGCCTTCCGGTCTGCGACGCAGCATTTCCGAGAGCAGCAACGCCACTGCGCCCCCGAGGCTGTGGCCGCAGATCAGTAGTTTTTGTCCGGCATAGAACCTGTCGAGGTATCGCGCGACGAACACAGCTGCCTTCTGTGCGGCCTCATAAAAGCCTCGGTGAACCTTGCTGTCGGTGTCTTCGAACGGCACTTGAAAGGCATCGGCGTCACGCAAGCCATCCGCGATGAGTTCATAGGTGCCACGCACTGATATCAGGATCAGCTCGTCGTGGTGGGTAATAAAGGCTTGGGTATCGGTAGACTGTTTGCCTGAGATCCTGTCGTCGAAGAAATGGATGTTGGCGGGGTGTTCCTGATCTACACCCAGTTGCGGATCGTTTGCCGAATAGAGAGTCGGGTCGAAAGGCACGACCTCCAGTCGCCGGGAATACGGCACATCTTCAAACAAGGGGTAATACGCTTTTTCCTGCGTTGCATCGACTTTCCCAAGCTCTTCGAATTTGGCCAGTGCATCCCCGAACCAGTTACCCACGGTGGGTTTCACAGGGAAGCTCACGGTCTTTGTTTCGACGGGGTGTTTTTTCGGCTCCTGACCAAAGGGGCAATAGCTCAGAGTGGCCATAAGCGCCAGTTGATAGAGGTTGAGCGCGCAGAACGCCGGGTCGGTTGACAGCATGGGCCGCAACGCCCGCATCGGACGCACCTCCAGCACCGTGTGTTGCAGCGGCATGAGGACAACACCGCGTTCATAATGCTTGCCCATGATTTTCGCCGGCCCGGACCCGGTCGGGTAAAGGCTGTAAACCTGCGGTGGTAAATGCGAAACATGCTGGACCAGATGGCGTACTTCCACTTGAAAGAATTCATCGGCGCAGGTTCGTGCGGGGTTTTCTTTGGTGCGAGTGGAGTTGTGGTTCACATAGCGGGTTTGTTCGGCGCGTACTTGAAGTTCCGTGATTTCGAGGGGGTAGTGACGTCTGTTGACCGCACGCACATACGCCATATCTTCGCCTTGATATTTTTTTTCGAGAGTGAGCGCAATCGGGCCTGCAAAGTGATCAGCAATCTTGCCAGAGCCTGTGGCGTCCAAGTTGCCATCGTAATTCTTTCCCTCGGAATCAATTACAACGTAGGCCAGTCCTGCATAGGGTTCACCAGAACCAAACTCATCGACCAGTTGAAAGCTGCTCCATCGACCCTGTGCCGGACATGCCAATACACGGCTACTGAGCGGCGATTCCAGTTCTTTTTCCATTGATGTCATGTCGAAAACCTCCCTATTCGGTGCAGCCGGGGTAGATGGTGCATTGCTTACCGCCAGGCATTTGAAAGCCGCTGAAGTCTTTGTAATTGCCAAAGCAATAAGCGTCTTGATCCTCAAAGTTTTTGCCCATACAACGCTTCCAGCCGTTCTGCACCCTGACCCACGTATCCTTGAAGGCCGGCACTTCCTCGCTGGCCAATTTGATGTGCATCCTCACCTTCTTACCCGCTAGTTGGTC
>NZ_JABWQP020000029.1 GCF_014268505.2 Pseudomonas khorasanensis | reverse complement strand
AGAACTCACCGACTACAGCGGCGAGATCATGTGGTCGGCGAAGTACCGTGCTTACGGCAATCTTGCCGCCCTGGACGTCAGCGAAATCGATAACCCGCTGCGTTTTCAAGGGCAATATTTCGACGCCGAGACGGGGTTACATTACAACCGCCACCGCTACTACAATCCGGGAACTGGACGGTTTTTGACGCCGGATCCGATCAAGCTTGCGGGTGGGTTGAATAACTACCAGTATGTGCCTAACCCTACGGGGTGGGTGGATCCGTTGGGGTTGAGCGGATGCCCAGGCCAAACAAAATTTACGAGAAAAGACAAATTCTATGGTTCGCGCAGAGCTGCATTTCAAGACGCAAAACGTGATGCGAGAATACCGATGTCAGCTGAACCAATGGAAGTCAACCATGTTGCCCTTACAAAAATAGGTGAACATGGAGTAGGAAAGCAAAATGTCCTCGATGCAGATGGCAATATTGTTTATACAAGAGAATATCATTATAAAAATATTGACAATGAGCGCGTGGTAATTCAAGAACACTCGTATGGGCATGAAGATTTCCCAAGCGACCATGCATCGCATAAACCGCATTTCAATGTAAGAGAGTATGACCCCGAAACCGGAAATGCAGACCGCAACAGAACCTTCCACCTAAAAAGTGTCTCCATCCATTATGTTTTCGAGTAACTAAAATGTGGACAGATTTCATTTCAGACAAGAAACAATGGCTAGCCATCTTCGGAAATGGTTATACGCCAACAAACCTTAGTATCGCTCATGCCATATTTAGCGACAACGCAATAACCTTAAAGCTATTCAGCCATCTCACAGACAATAACTATCCAGAGAAATGGATGAACAACGGATATAACGAATACGCTTTTGACCTAATCATCAACGGTGTAACAACGGTGGAGATTATAAATTTCAGCTTCTACGGACCGCTAGAGCTAGAAGTCAAAAAACACAACAACAATTACGAGATAAAGACAACGATCAACACGCTATGCAACTTTACCTGCAGTGCTAGCGCAATATTCATAACAAATATCAAAGCCTACCACAATGACGGAGCAGTTTAGCTTAAAAATCCCAGGCTGACATAATTTATACACGGAAACGATAGGACAAATGGGGACAGGACAGATGGGGACGACCATTGGCCCTGTTGTGCACTATGTTCGAGGTCCGGACTCGGGCAAACTAATGGACTTTAAATTCAAAAACATAGTATCGATGACATAAAACCATGGGGTAACGACCCATCCGTACCACCCGGGGACTTTAAAATCAAATGAAAGTCGAATGCATAACAAACAGAATAGACGAAAGGTTTACGCAAGACACTGCAGCAAGACTGAAACGCCATATATCTATGGGCGACAATGAACTTGACATAGAAATTGGAAAAGAATACACGGTTTACGGCGTAGAGTTCTGGGACAATTGCCCTTGGGTTTATATATGCTCAGAGCCTTATGATGAATACCCTAAACCGTTCGCACTAGATTTTTTTGAAATCACGGAAAACAAAATCTCCTCTCACTGGGTACTTAAGTCACAAGACACAAACAACAACAAAGTCAAGACGCAGCTCGTTTTTTGCGAATGGGCTGACGATGACAGTTTTTATGAAAAACTGGTCAACGAAGACGAAAAATGCATTAAGACATTCGAAAGCTATAGAAAAATCATGAACATCGAATAGAAAATAAAATCAGGAGCAAAGCGCCTATTATTTTAAGTGACAAGCAAACTGCCCCTCTTGGCTTGATAAAACGAGGGCAGACTACGTCAGGGCGATATTACTGGGCAGATCGACCCGGTCGGCAACGCCACCCACTAATGCTATGACCCTCAGGATCGCCTGCTGGAAAATCGTCACCCGGACGGCAGCCGCCATCAACTCGGCTGGAATAACCTCGGCCAACTAATCGAGGAGCACCTGCCGGACGGCGGTCAGCGCAAATATCGCTATGACGCGCTCGGCCGCCAAATCACTCGCCAAGACGAATTCGGCGCCATCACCCAGTATCAATGGGATGCCGTCGACCGCCTGACACAGGTCACCCTGCCCGGCGGCGCTACTCGCGCGTTC
>NZ_JABWQP020000028.1 GCF_014268505.2 Pseudomonas khorasanensis | reverse complement strand
CTGATCGGCGTCAGCCTGCCGGGAGGCAGCACCGCATCCTACAAATACGACGCCTTCGGCCGCCGCATCGAAAAGACCGTCAACGGCCACACCACAGAATTCCTCTGGCAAGGCGAACGCCTCATCGCGGAAAGTGCCGAAAACCGCTATCGCAGCTATGTCTACGAACCGGGGTCCTTCCGTCCGCTGGCGATGCTAGACGGCGAGGGCCCGCTAAAAGCGGCTCCCTTCTACTACCAACTCGACCACCTCGGCACGCCGCAAGAGCTCACCGACTACAGTGGCGAAATCATGTGGTCTGCAAAGTACCGCGCCTACGGCAATCTCGCAGCGCTGGACGTCAGCGAAATCGACAACCCGCTGCGCTTTCAAGGGCAGTACTTCGATGCTGAAACGGGGTTACATTACAACCGCCACCGCTACTACAATCCGGGGACTGGACGGTTTTTGACGCCGGATCCGATCAAGCTTGCGGGTGGGTTGAACAGCTACCAGTACGTGCCTAACCCTACGGGGTGGGTGGATCCGTTGGGGTTGAATACCTGTCCTGGCGCCGGGGACGAACCTAAAGGTAAGAGGCCCGATGATTCGGGGAAAGCTGAGCACGACGAAGGTAGAGCACCGCCTGATCCATATAATCGCCCATACGCCGGGGCACTGCCTGCCCAGATGCAAGATAAGATTCTGTTCGGCACGCGCAGTCCGAACAGCAATAAGCCGATTGGTGGGCATTCCTCTGACGTTTTAAAATCCCCAAAGCACGAAATGACCGTTGTACAGACAAATCCAGACAGTACGATAAAAGTCCAAGACTTCAAAATGGTTCTTGTACGAAAAGACGGGACCGTCGGCATGTCAGCTAAGAAAGGCGGAAAGCATACAATAGCCCCGGAAACTTGGAGTAACGACAAGATACTTTGGGTTACTGATGAAGTGGCCGCGACACCCGGCGTGTTCATGCGGGAAGTTGACGGCGTTACAACCACCCTACACACCAAAACCGTTGACGGTGTCAAGTGGCAGGTTCTAAAGGACGACGGAGTCATTACTTCTTCATTTCCTGCAGGCGACGCGCCTATGTCACCACCAATTTAAGTTGAGATAGTGAATGAACAGCAAAATTTACGACGAGTACAATTACTGGCTTGGACAGAATGAAGACTCCAATTGGAACGAGTACATAACGGAACAAGTGGCTCAGGGAGTTTTGAAAAAATTCAATGCGGAAGATTGGAAACTTTTACACGACACCATTCTCTCTATGGAGCAATATTGGCAAGAGCGAAGTGCTGCGGCACTCGGTGAGCTGCGGTCATCGGATGCCATAGAGATTTTAAAACTACTCCTTGAATCCGAATTTATCGAGGTTTCTATCGCCGCCGCCTCAGAGTTGGACTGGACGGAAACACCAATCGAAACAAAATATTCCAAAAAAATACAAAATATAATTGACCAAATGCTGCCAGAAGAAGTTGACTCTTATCCAGAGCTCTACAATTTGTTGGAAAAATCCAAAAAATCAGATAACAATCAATAGGAGTCATTCTGCACTATCCAGCACGCCAATAGCGAGACAGACAATATGTATCCATACACTGTCGCCCTCTTGTCATTCGATGTCTAAAGCGACTGGCCGTAAAGCCTAGGAGAAACTAGACAGCAATTATACCATTCGCTATCAATTCAACTGAAATAACCTGGGCCACTTATTCGGAAGAGTGCCCGTATGATAGCAGTCAGGACGATACCCGGACCACGTATTCGGCCGGTAGATCACCGCGAGAGAAGTTTGCGAAGATGGATTACAACGATGAAATTGAAATCCGTTTCTTATTTGAGCCTAAAGCTCCGAGCTTGGGATGGAAGGCGCAACCGAAGTCTGTCAAGACAGATACGATTCGTTCAGACCCACATATCAGCTGGAAATATCCATACGGTCAAAAAACACCGGAGTGACGACTATGATTGTAAAAAATATAAAGTGGATATCTAGAACTTCCGAAGAGGCAGAGGTTGAAATAACCGACGGCGAGTTTACTTGCATTGCTTTCTCCCATCCTTGCAGCGCGAATATTGGAGATGAAGTAAACGCCCCCCTGCACATTTTCTCTATGAAAAGCGCAATGCGTTGCGAAGGGCTTGCTGAACTGGGGATTTGGAACATTCAGAAGCAAGGGCTATCCAGAAAAGTCATCGCCAGAGTATTAGACACTTCGGAACAAGTAGTAACAGTTGGAAAAATCACTATGATTATTGAGGACTATCTACCAGGAGGGATTATGGTTGGAGACTTAATCGAATTTGAGTGTGCACGCATAGATCTATGGTAAAGCTCACATCGTAAAATGGGGAGACACTTCACGTTTTTATTTTCTAGATGAAATCTGCTTCTGAACAACTTCATTTTGTAAGTTTCTGAAGGCCACCTTTCCCTTAACAATCTGGGCAGAACAACCTTGGCCAGTTGTTGGAAGAGCACTTGCCGGACGGCGGTCAACGCAAGTACCGCTACGATGCGCTTGGCCGGCAAATTACTCGCCAAGACGAATTCGGTGCGATCACTCAATACCAATGGGATGCCGTCGACGGCCTGACTAGGTCACCCTGCCCGGCGGCGCCACGCGCGCGTTTACCTACAACCCCTATGGTCGTGTCACCGCCGAACGAGACGAACTCGGCCGTATCACCCGCTACGAATACGCCGATAACCTGCATCTGGCCAGTCGCCGCATCAACCCCGACGGCAGCCAACTACGTTACCGCTACGACAACTCGCAACTTAACCTCACCGAGATCGAAAACGAGCGCGGCGAACGCTATCAACTCGACTACTACCCGAACGGCCTGATCCAGCAGGAAACATGTTTCGACGGCCGCCGCACCGCGTACGAGTACGACCTTAACGGCCAACTGCTGAAGAAAACCGAGTTCGGCCCCGAACGGCCTGATCCAGCAGGAAACCGGCTTCGACGGACGCCGTACTGCCTACGAGTACGACCTCAACGGCCAACTGCTGAAGAAAACCGAGTCAGGCGATAACGGCAGCGAACTGGTCACTGAATACCAGCGCGATGCCTCCGGTCGTCTGCTAGTCAAAACGCTGCCCGATGGCGAAGAAATTCACTAT
>NZ_JABWQP020000027.1 GCF_014268505.2 Pseudomonas khorasanensis | reverse complement strand
TAGATCGTTCTTTAAAAATTTGGGTATGTGATAGAAAGATAGACTGAACGTTACTTTCACTGGTAACGGATCAGGCTAAGGTAAAATTTGTGAGTTACTCTGAATTGAGTATTATCGAATTTTCGGCGAATGTCGTCTTCACAGTATAACCAGATTGCTTGGGGTTATATGGTCAAGTGAAGAAGCGCATACGGTGGATGCCTTGGCAGTCAGAGGCGATGAAAGACGTGGTAGCCTGCGAAAAGCTTCGGGGAGTCGGCAAACAGACTTTGATCCGGAGATGTCTGAATGGGGGAACCCAGCCATCATAAGATGGTT
Source organism: Pseudomonas khorasanensis (assembly GCF_014268505.2). Lineage (GTDB taxonomy): Bacteria > Pseudomonadota > Gammaproteobacteria > Pseudomonadales > Pseudomonadaceae > Aquipseudomonas > Aquipseudomonas khorasanensis. The sequence continues at coordinate 3,019 of NZ_JABWQP020000027.1, read as the reverse complement.
ATCTTGTACTGAATACATAGGTGCAAGAGGCGAACCAGGGGAACTGAAACATCTAAGTACCCTGAGGAAAAGAAATCAACCGAGATTCCCTTAGTAGTGGCGAGCGAACGGGGACTAGCCCTTAAGTGGCTTTGAGATTAGCGGAACGCTCTGGAAAGTGCGGCCATAGTGGGTGATAGCCCTGTACGCGAAAATCTCTTGGTCATGAAATCGAGTAGGACGGAGCACGAGAAACTTTGTCTGAATATGGGGGGACCATCCTCCAAGGCTAAATACTACTGACTGACCGATAGTGAACTAGTACCGTGAGGGAAAGGCGAAAAGAACCCCGGAGAGGGGAGTGAAATAGATCCTGAAACCGTATGCGTACAAGCAGTGGGAGCCCACTTTGTTGGGTGACTGCGTACCTTTTGTATAATGGGTCAGCGACTTATTTTCAGTGGCGAGCTTAACCGAATAGGGGAGGCGTAGCGAAAGCGAGTCTTAATAGGGCGTCTAGTCGCTGGGAATAGACCCGAAACCGGGCGATCTATCCATGGGCAGGTTGAAGGTTGGGTAACACTAACTGGAGGACCGAACCGACTACCGTTGAAAAGTTAGCGGATGACCTGTGGATCGGAGTGAAAGGCTAATCAAGCTCGGAGATAGCTGGTTCTCCTCGAAAGCTATTTAGGTAGCGCCTCATGTATCACTGTAGGGGGTAGAGCACTGTTTCGGCTAGGGGGTCATCCCGACTTACCAAACCGATGCAAACTCCGAATACCTACAAGTGCCGAGCATGGGAGACACACGGCGGGTGCTAACGTCCGTCGTGAAAAGGGAAACAACCCAGACCGTCAGCTAAGGTCCCAAAGTTATGGTTAAGTGGGAAACGATGTGGGAAGGCTTAGACAGCTAGGAGGTTGGCTTAGAAGCAGCCACCCTTTAAAGAAAGCGTAATAGCTCACTAGTCGAGTCGGCCTGCGCGGAAGATGTAACGGGGCTCAAACCATACACCGAAGCTACGGGTATCACCTTAGGGTGATGCGGTAGAGGAGCGTTCTGTAAGCCTGTGAAGGTGAGTTGAGAAGCTTGCTGGAGGTATCAGAAGTGCGAATGCTGACATGAGTAACGACAATGGGTGTGAAAAACACCCACGCCGAAAGACCAAGGTTTCCTGCGCAACGTTAATCGACGCAGGGTTAGTCGGTCCCTAAGGCGAGGCTGAAAAGCGTAGTCGATGGAAAACAGGTTAATATTCCTGTACTTCTGGTTATTGCGATGGAGGGACGGAGAAGGCTAGGCCAGCTTGGCGTTGGTTGTCCAAGTTTAAGGTGGTAGGCTGAGATCTTAGGTAAATCCGGGATCTTAAGGCCGAGAGCTGATGACGAGTCACCCTTTGGGTGACGAAGTGGTTGATGCCATGCTTCCAAGAAAAGCTTCTAAGCTTCAGGTAACCAGGAACCGTACCCCAAACCGACACAGGTGGTTGGGTAGAGAATACCAAGGCGCTTGAGAGAACTCGGGTGAAGGAACTAGGCAAAATGGCACCGTAACTTCGGGAGAAGGTGCGCCGGTGAGGGTGAAGGACTTGCTCCGTAAGCTCATGCCGGTCGAAGATACCAGGCCGCTGCGACTGTTTATTAAAAACACAGCACTCTGCAAACACGAAAGTGGACGTATAGGGTGTGACGCCTGCCCGGTGCCGGAAGGTTAATTGATGGGGTTAGCTAACGCGAAGCTCTTGATCGAAGCCCCGGTAAACGGCGGCCGTAACTATAACGGTCCTAAGGTAGCGAAATTCCTTGTCGGGTAAGTTCCGACCTGCACGAATGGCGTAACGATGGCGGCGCTGTCTCCACCCGAGACTCAGTGAAATTGAAATCGCTGTGAAGATGCAGTGTATCCGCGGCTAGACGGAAAGACCCCGTGAACCTTTACTATAGCTTTGCACTGGACTTTGAATTTGCTTGTGTAGGATAGGTGGGAGGCTTTGAAGCGTGGACGCCAGTTCGCGTGGAGCCATCCTTGAAATACCACCCTGGCAACTTTGAGGTTCTAACTCAGGTCCGTTATCCGGATCGAGGACAGTGTATGGTGGGTAGTTTGACTGGGGCGGTCTCCTCCTAAAGAGTAACGGAGGAGTACGAAGGTGCGCTCAGACCGGTCGGAAATCGGTCGTAGAGTATAAAGGCAAAAGCGCGCTTGACTGCGAGACAGACACGTCGAGCAGGTACGAAAGTAGGTCTTAGTGATCCGGTGGTTCTGTATGGAAGGGCCATCGCTCAACGGATAAAAGGTACTCCGGGGATAACAGGCTGATACCGCCCAAGAGTTCATATCGACGGCGGTGTTTGGCACCTCGATGTCGGCTCATCACATCCTGGGGCTGAAGCCGGTCCCAAGGGTATGGCTGTTCGCCATTTAAAGTGGTACGCGAGCTGGGTTTAGAACGTCGTGAGACAGTTCGGTCCCTATCTGCCGTGGACGTTTGAGATTTGAGAGGGGCTGCTCCTAGTACGAGAGGACCGGAGTGGACGAACCTCTGGTGTTCCGGTTGTCACGCCAGTGGCATTGCCGGGTAGCTATGTTCGGGAAAGATAACCGCTGAAAGCATCTAAGCGGGAAACTTGCCTCAAGATGAGATCTCACTGGAACCTTGAGTTCCCTGAAGGGCCGTCGAAGACTACGACGTTGATAGGTTGGGTGTGTAAGCGCTGTGAGGCGTTGAGCTAACCAATACTAATTGCCCGTGAGGCTTGACCATATAACACCCAAGCAATTTGATACTCCGAGTTGAAAAACGAAAGAGACCAGATTGCGGTGTGTGAAGACGAAATGAACCGAAAGTTCGAATCTTGCAAACACCGAAAGCTGTCACATACCCAATTTGCTGAAGCGAGGCCATCTGGTCACGAGTCAGTACCCGAATTTCTTGACGACCATAGAGCGTTGGAACCACCTGATCCCATCCCGAACTCAGCAGTGAAACGATGCATCGCCGATGGTAGTGTGGGGTTTCCCCATGTGAGAGTAGGTC
>NZ_JABWQP020000026.1 GCF_014268505.2 Pseudomonas khorasanensis | reverse complement strand
CAGGGCGATCGCCATTACGACTACGACGCCTTCGGCAACCTGATCCGCGAACGCCGTGGCCACGGCCAGACCCTCGTCACCGAATACCGCTACGACTGCCAGCACCGCCTGATCGGCCTGACCCGCCCGGACGGCCAGACCGCCAGCTACCAATACGACGCCTTCGGCCGGCGCATCCGCAAAGCCGTCGATGGCGCCACCACCGAGTTCTTCTGGCAAGGCGACCACCTCGTCGCCGAAAGCAGCGACAGCCAATACCGCAGCTTCCTCTACGAACCCGGCACCTTCCGCCCGCTGGCGCTGCTCGACGGCAAAGGCCCAAAAAAAGCCTGCCCGTTCTACTACCAGCTCGACCACCTCGGCACCCCGCAGGAACTGACCGACTACAGCGGCGAAATCGTCTGGTCGGCGCAATACGACGCCTACGGCAAAGTCGCCGCCGTGACCCTGGCCGGCAACGACTACCTGGACCAACCGCTGCGCTTTCAAGGGCAGTACTTCGACGTTGAAAGCGGCCTGCACTACAACCGGCATCGGTATTACGACCCGAGGCTGGGGCGGTATTTGACCCCAGACCCGGTGAAGCTGGCGGGTGGGTTGAACCAGTACCAGTACGTGCCGAACCCGACGGGGTGGGTGGATCCGTTGGGGTTGAGTTGCACTCCGTGTCCTGGAGCGACACAAACCGATGGCCCATACAGTGAGATCGTACCGGGCGGCGGTTTAGGGGCTCACGAAAAAAGGGGCGGTCACTTCATTGAAAAGCATGTGGGTCGAACAGCAGCCCAGCTAGCTCAAAGACTGAGAGATGAGCCTTGGCTTAGTAGAGCATCAACTTTTTTTGATCGAGCGACAGCAGAAAAAGCCATGTCCACCGTGATAACGAAAAACCAGACCACTATTGATAGATTTCTGCTAAGCGACGATACACAAATTATAATAAACGACTCTGTCTCCTATCCAGTTGGGATGGTCTTAAAAAAGAAATCCCCCGATATAAGGCAGGTTCATGGTGTATATCTACTCTTACGCAAAGATAAAAAGCTACCAGGCTCCTACCGTATACACACAGGCTTTGCAGAATGACTAAAGAAAATCTCCCAAATTTATTCCAGTTTTTGGCCGGATACTTCCATGAAGACTGGCGTTACGATAACGAGACTGAAGATGATGTGACTAGACGATTTATCATAGAGTCGCCTTGTGAAACGGTCGCAAAGGTAAAAAACGAAATTAGCTTAGTTTTAAACAATTTCCACAACGAAAAAGAAATGCAGGCGTTTTTGTTTGATGAAATTAAATGTTCTTATTATTACCTTTATGCATGGCCCTCCGGTAAATCGTGGTTAGAGCATGTGCTTGCCGTGCTTTGCGAGGCCAACGAAAAAACTTAGTCCAAGTTTGTGAAGTGCGGAGCTCGTCATAGGAAAAAGCCCGGCAACGCTACCGGGCTTTCATCTGTAACTGATGAGCGCTACGACCTAACGCATCACTCCCACGAGTTCCAGGAACCAGCCGCCCATATCGCCGACTGAACTCCCAGCCAAAGGGCACCTCGCCTTGCTCACATATGTCCCAACTGGTGAACACGAGAACCGGCATCGGCGATGCAGTAGCGCTCGCCTAGGTTCGCAGCAAAGCGAAGTCGATATTGGGCATGGCCATCATTGAGAGCAACTGGGGTTAGGGAATACCCCCTATTCAAAATCCACATCAAACGCCTGATAAAACGCATTGCCGGTATTAGCAACGATCCACATCAGCACAACGACGTGATGACCTTTTTTGTTGGCCGGCAGCTTCACTTCGTGTTCAACCTTCGCCTTCAACTCACCCGCGTAGCTGTAATACGGCACTTGCGGATAGAAGTCCTCGAAGAAAGGCGTCGGTTCCAGCTGCGCGCGGGTGATGCGTTGCTGCGGGGCCCAGCCATCCCTGGTGATCAACCAGCGATAACCACGGGTGGTGTGCGGCGCGGTGTAGGCCCATGTGACCTTGAGGGTCTGGCCTGGATCGACATTGAGCAATGGCCAACTGAACTCACGGCCGAGCTTGCTGCTCATCTCGTCATTGGTGTAATTCACACAATCACGGGCATCTGTCTTGCCGCCGCTGAGAATATAACCGTCGGCGGGCGGCGTGACGCTGTCGGCGTCAGTCTCGAACGGTGATGGGAACGGTCCCGCCTCCAGTGCCGGGAAGTTCTTGCCGCCCTCCATTTCATTGACCTGCCAAGCGCCCAGCAAGCCGAGATCGATGGCCACGGCGCCGCGACTCGCTGGCGATATGACGCGACCGTGTTTCAGTTCGTTGTCTGTAATTGCCTGATTCATGATCTTCACTCCGTTGATTTCAAGAACTCTCCTTCCCGAGGAGAGGGCTTCAAACTAACGGAGGTGATTTTTTTGTCCATTGGCGCTTTTGTCGCAGTGTTATCGCCTGAATCCGACAAACCCTGAAAATACTGGATGGATAACCAGTCATCGACGAATCGTCGCACTTTACGCGTAGCCAAATGCGTACACGCCGAACCCACGGAATCGCGCTTTTCTGATCAAGCCAGTTGCGCCTGATATTCCGTTTCGTACTGCCCGGCAAGTTGCGTTTTTTGTTTTTCGTTGAGCAGCTTGCCAGCCATCTGGAAGAACTTGTGCTCTTCTTCCTCGAGGTGGTGATGCACCTTGTCCGAAAGCTTCTTCGCCGTGGCCAGCCACGCAGGACTCGACATCTCGGTCTCGTCGAGTTCTTCCATCATTTCGTCCATCTCATGGTGCTCGGCGATGGCGTGGCGGCTCAGGTCAACGCCTTCGTCGATGGCCATCAACGGGATGTAGAAATGCCTCTCTTCGGCGGTTTCGTGCGCTTGCAGTTCTGCTTTGAGCTGCTTGTAGGCCTCGACCCGCTCAGGGCTGTCGCCGCTGGTCGCGATCAGCGCCTTGGCGTAAGTGCGCTGGCGCTCGTGGCTTTCACGCAGGGCTTCAAAAATATTCAAGGGGGTCTCCTCCTCACTCGCGCTCAGGGAAAGACGCGATAAAACCTAGACCGCAGCGCTTGATTGACGGTTCCGCTTGTTTATCGAGGGGCTTGGAAGCGCTTGTCGGAACACGTTAGGCTGGGCGCTCTACCACACAAGGAAGTCATGCATGAATTTGCGTATCGAGTTGACGCAGACCCCTACCGAGGAACAGCGCGCAGCGATTCTTGCCCCTCTGCGTGCACACAACGTTGCCAAGGCCGGCCCTTCAACCCGAGAGCCCATTGCTCTGCTGGTGCGCGATGAACACGAGGCAATCCTCGGCGGCCTCTATGGCCACACGTTTTACCGCTGGTTGTTCATTGAACTGCTGGCGGTCCCGGAGCAAGGCCGCGGTCAGGGTATCGGCACTAAACTGATGGGCATGGCCGAGGAGTTCGCCAAAGAGAAAGACTGTGTGGGCATTTGGCTCGACACCTTTTCATTCCAGGCGCCCGAGTTTTACAGGAAGGTGGGATACAGCGAATGCGGCGAGATTGTCGATTATCCGCTGGGGCACAAGCGGCATTTCTTCCAGAAGCGGCTGATCGATTGACTGTTCTATTGTCTTCGCGACCAGGCTCGCTCCCACGAGTCGCAAATGCATTCCGGCGTGGGAGCGAGCCTGCTCGCGAAAGCGCCAACGGCCTCAGCACATAATCACAGGCAGGTCGCCATCGCCGCCATCCGCCGCATCGCGACAAAATCATTCTGTTGTGCGTAGTAGTTCAATGTCGTGCCGGTCGCCTCGGTCACCACATCGACAAACGACTCCGCCGAACGGGTATAAACCGTGGTGCCGCCCGACGTGCGCGGTTCCAGATAAGCCGCCGCGTCGACGCCGAACACCGCCTCGTCCTGCCAGGCGAATTGCACGCACTGGGCGACGACTTTTTCGGGTTTGTCCGAGGTGAGTACCTTGTAAGGGCTCTTGGTGCGAGCATCATTCATCACCGAACCCGCGCAACCGGCCAGCAGGACCGCCGCCAGCGCCAACATCAGCATTCGCATTGCATTCGCTCATTCAGAAAAAAGCGGACTGTAGCACTGCAACACAGCAATCCGTTCTGCTTTACTGTTTTTTGCGCGAAGTGCATACGCGCAAGCGGCATCCAAATATCATCAGTCACACAAGGAAATTACATGGCGCCTGGCGACCAGCGACATGAACATGCTCTGAAACTGTTTCTCGATGCGCGACCCGAACTGCGTGAAACCCTCGACCATCTCAACCCCCTGCTGGCCCAGGCCAAGGGCGAAACCCAGGCACAGTACCGCGAAGAGCGTCTGCACGAAGCGTTTGAGGCCGAGGCGGAAAGCCAGGGGTTGTTTGCCTGGGAGTTGACATTGCAACTGACCGCTGGCTCGCCCGAGGAATATCAGGCGCAGCGCCTTGAGGTACACAGGGAAGTGGCAGAGATGGCGGGGATGGATTGGCTTGAGTACTGCGATTTGTACGGCATCACCCCATAGCCAA
>NZ_JABWQP020000025.1 GCF_014268505.2 Pseudomonas khorasanensis | reverse complement strand
TAGGGTGCCCGGGAGGCGAAATCGCCCGGTGGGTGACCCTGTGTTATCAAGGAGCGTGCCAGGTTTTGTGAGGAGCCCGGATGGCGGGGGTGCGGCGGCGGTCGACCATCATTCGGTGCGATTTTCAGGGTGGAAAACGGGAGAAAGTGCGCAAGAAGTTGCGCAGTACTGCGCAACTTCTTGCGCACTTGGCTACAGGCCTTTATCGGCGTGGGCTGTAGAGCATTTACCCCCTGGAATATTACGACCGACTGCGCAACTTCTTGCGCAGTTGGGCATTTACCGAGGCCGGGGGTTGCTTCGCGAGCAGGCTCGCTCCCACAAGGGATCTGTGGTTTGCCCTGAGTTCGAATTCACCCGCGAAACCTGTGGGAGCGAGCCTGCTCGCGATGGCGTCTGTTCAGGCGAATCATTGACGACTGATAAACCGCTATCGCGAGCAGGCTCGTTCCTGCAAGGAAGCAGGGACGCAAGTTAAAAAGCGTCTTATAAATGAATCACCGCGCTCGGCTATACTCCCCGCATTTCGATCAGGCACGAGGATTCACTGTGAAGAACTGGACGTTGCGCCAACGCATTTTGGCGAGCTTTGCGGTGATTATCGCCATCATGCTGTTGATGGTGGTGCTGTCCTACTCACGGCTGTTGAAGATCGAAGCGAGTGAGAACAGCGTGCGTGACGATGCGATTCCCGGCGTCTATTACAGCTCGATGATTCGCGGTGCATGGGTCGATAATTACTTGCAGACCCAGGAATTGCTGGGCCTCAAGGAAGGCCAGGGCGTGTCCAGCGAAGACGCGGCGGACTACAAGGCCTTCGAGGCGCGACTGCAAGAGCAGATGGCCAACTACCGCAAGACCATGGCGACCGATGAGGACCGTACCGAGTTTGCCCTCTTCGAGAAATACCACGACAGCTACGTTCAGATTCAGGACGCCGTGCTGGACCTGCACCGTCGCAACCTGGAAGCCGACGCGATCAAATTGTTCAATGAAAAACTGACCCCGGCCTGGTACACCGGGCGGATGAAACTCAACGACATCATCAGCGAAAACAAGGTTGTCGCTGACACGGCCATGGCCAACATCGACGATGCCGTAGCGTCGGCCAAAATCAGCATGATTGTCTCTTTGCTGGTCGCCGTACTGGTTGCCGGTCTGTGTGGACTGCTGTTGATGCGCGCCATCATGGCGCCCATGAACCGCATAGTGAAGATTCTCGAAATCATGCGCACCGGTGACCTCAGCTCGCGTCTGAACCTCGATCGCAAGGACGAGTTCGGCGCTGTCGAAACCGGCTTCAACGACATGATGACCGAGCTGACGTCATTGGTTTCCCAGGCCCAGCGTTCCTCGGTGCAGGTGACCACGTCGGTGACCGAAATCGCCGCCACGTCCAAGCAACAACAAGCCACCGCGACTGAAACGGCCGCCACCACCACCGAGATCGGCGCGACATCCCGAGAGATCGCCGCGACGTCGCGGGATCTGGTGCGCACCATGACCGAAGTGTCCACCGCCGCCGATCAGGCCTCGGTGCTCGCCGGTTCCGGCCAGCAAGGCCTGGCGCGCATGGAAGACACCATGCACTCGGTGATGGGCGCCGCCGATCTGGTCAACGCCAAACTGGCGATCCTCAACGAGAAGGCCGGCAACATCAATCAGGTGGTGGTGACCATCGTCAAGGTCGCTGACCAGACCAATCTGCTGTCGCTCAATGCTGCAATCGAGGCGGAAAAGGCCGGTGAATATGGTCGCGGTTTTGCGGTGGTCGCCACCGAAGTGCGGCGTCTCGCGGATCAGACCGCCGTGGCCACTTACGATATCGAACAGATGGTTCGCGAAATCCAGTCGGCGGTATCGGCCGGGGTGATGGGCATGGACAAGTTTTCCGAAGAAGTGCGCCGTGGCATGTCCGAAGTGCAGCAGGTCGGCGAACAGCTTTCACAGATCATCCATCAGGTGCAGGCGCTGGCGCCGCGGGTGTTGATGGTCAACGAAGGCATGCAGGCGCAGGCCACCGGCGCCGAGCAGATCAACCATGCGCTGGTGCAACTGGGGGATGCCAGCAGCCAGACCGTCGAATCACTGCGTCAAGCCAGTTTCGCCATTGACGAACTGAGCCAGGTGGCCGTCGGGCTGCGCAGCGGCGTCTCGCGATTCAAAGTCTGATGAGCGAAGTCATCGCCAAACGCGGCGCCTCGCCGGTCGCGAAGCGGGCGTTGTTCCTGCTGTTTCGCATCGGCAGCGAGCGCTACGCCTTGCGCGCGACCGAAGTGGCGGAGGTGTTGCCGCGCCTGCCGTTGAAACCGATTGCCCGAGCGCCGCATTGGGTCGCCGGGGTGTTCGCTTACCGGGGCGCCGTGGTGCCGGTCATCGACCTGAGCGCGCTGACGTTTGACCAGCCTGCCGAGGCGCGCACCAGCACGCGGCTGGTGCTGGTGCACTATCGCGCGGATGAGTCACAAGCGGCGCAATGGCTAGGACTGATCCTCGAGCAGGCCACCGATACCCTGCGCTGTCATCCTGAAGATTTTCAGCCCTACGGCCTCGATAATCGCCAGGCGCCGTATCTCGGCCCGGTGCGCGAGGATGCCCAAGGGCTGGTGCAGTGGGTGCGGGTCAACGACTTGCTCGACGAGTCGGTGCGTGCCTTGCTGTTCCCTGATCCGCCACTCGACCCGGCGCAGCTTGAGGCGCAGCCATGAGCGGTGATCAGCGCTTTTTCGATTTCCTCAAGGAACGCATCGGCCTGGATGTCGCCTCGGTGGGCGCGGCGATAATCGAGCGCGCCGTGCGTCAGCGCTCCACGCTTTCGCAAGCGGCCCACGCCGATGAATACTGGCAATTATTACTGGGCTCGCGGGATGAACAGCAGGCGCTGATCGAAGCCGTGATCGTCCCGGAGACCTGGTTTTTCCGTTACCCGGAATCCTTCGCCACGTTGGGGAAGCTGGCGCGCCAGCGCCTCGCCGAGCTGAACAACATGCGCGCGCTGCGCATTCTCAGCCTGCCGTGCTCGACTGGCGAAGAACCCTATTCGATCGCCATGGCTTTGCTTGATGCCGGGCTCAAACCCCATCAGTTCAAGGTCGATGGCATGGACATCAGTCCGCTGTCGGTAGACAAGGCGCGACGCGCTGTGTACGGCAAGAACTCGTTTCGTGGTCAGGATCTGGACTTTCGCGAGCGCCATTTCATGGCTGAGCAGGACGGCCACCGGGTCAATGAATACGTCCGCGAACAAGTCCGTTGGCACGTTGGCAACGTGCTCGATCCGTCACTGTTGGCGAACGAGCCCGCCTTTGATTTCGTGTTCTGCCGCAACTTGCTGATCTACTTCGATCAGCCGACGCAGAAACAGGTGTTCGAAGTGCTCAAGCGCCTGACCCGTGTTGACGGCGTGCTGTTTATCGGCCCGGCCGAGGGCAGCCTGCTTGGGCGCCTGGGCATGCGCTCGATCGGTATCCCTCAGTCGTTCGCCTTCAGCCGTCATAACGATTCGCACCCCGAGCCACTGCCAACGCCCAAGCCCATAGCAGTGCCGGCCAGCCAACCGCCGCGCAGCATCCCGCCAGCGCCGGTGCGCAACCGACCGTTTGCCGCAGTGACGGCTTTGCCTGTGACGAAAAAAAGCGCCAACCCGGATGCAGCAACGTTGCTGGCCCAGATGGCCGCACTGGCCAACGAAGGCAAAAGTGCCGAGGCTCGCGTCGCGTGTGAGCAGTATCTGCGCAGCCATGAACCGGTCGCTCAGGTGTTTTACTGGCTCGGCCTGCTCAGCGATGTCGCCGGCCTGACCCTCGAAGCCCAGGGTTATTACCGCAAGGCTCTTTACCTTGAGCCGCAACACCCCGAAGCGCTGATGCACCTGGCGGCATTGCTGCAGGCCCAGGGTGACAGCGCCGGTGCCCGACGATTGCAGGAGCGCGCCGCCCGCAGCGGGCGCACCGCCGACAGTGAGCGTAAGCGATGAGCCCGTCCGACACCTTGAACGTCACCCACGAAGACGCCCGGGCAATTGACGATTGCTGGAACCGCATCGGCATTCATGGCGACAGATCGTGCCCGTTGCTGGAAGAGCATATCCACTGCCGTAACTGTTCGGTGTATTCAGCCGCCGCTACGCGCTTGCTCGACCGTTATTCCTTGCAGCAGGACGAGCGCGATCCGGTCGCGGCGGCCGTCGAAACCGATGTCAAAACCCGCTCGCTGTTGATGTTTCGCCTCGGCGAAGAATGGCTGGGACTGGCCACGCGCAGCCTTGTTGAAGTCGCGCCGTTGCAGGCGATTCATTCGCTGCCGCACCAGCGCTCCCGGGCCTTGCTCGGCGTGGCCAACGTGCGAGGCGCATTGGTGGCGTGCCTGTCGCTGGTGGAATTACTCGACCTGGACGGCAATGTCGCGCCGGCCAGTGGCACGCGCATAATGCCGCGCATGCTGATCATCGCCGCTCATGGCGGGCCGGTGGTCGTGCCGGTAGATGAAGTCGACGGGATTCATGCCATCGACGAACGCATTCTCGATGCCGCGTCGCAGTCCGGTGCGCAGGCCAGCGCCAAGTACACCCGTGGCGTTCTGCAATACCGGGGTCGTAGCCTGCGCTGGCTCGACGAAGAACAGCTGCTGTCCGCCGTGACCCGGAGCCTGACATGACCCCCGAGCAAATGCGCGACGCTTCCCTGCTCGAACTGTTCAGTCTTGAAGCCGAGGCCCAGACACAAGTCCTCAGTGCCGGATTGTTGGCCCTGGAGCGCAACCCGACCCAGGCCGATCACCTGGAATCGTGCATGCGTGCGGCGCACTCGCTCAAAGGCGCGGCGCGCATCGTAGGCATCGACAGCGGCGTCAGCGTCGCCCATGTCATGGAAGATTGCCTGGTCAGCGCGCAGGAAGGGCGATTGTTGCTGCGTCCCGAGCATATCGATGCGTTGTTGCAGGGCACCGATCTGCTGATGCGTATTGCCACGCCGGCGAATGCACCGCAACCAATGGATATCGAAGCCTATGTGGCGCTGATGGGACGCTTACTCGATCCATCGGCGCCAGCCCCTGTCGTTGTCACGCCACCGATGGCCGAGTTGCAACTCGAGCCGCCTACTCAGCCACCAGCGCTTGCACCTTTGCTGGACGAAGCCGCCGAACCGGCTCCGCGCAAAAACAAACGCACCACCGAAGGCGGCGAGCGCGTCTTGCGCGTCACAGCAGAGCGTCTGAACAGCCTGCTCGATCTGTCGAGCAAATCGCTGGTGGAGACCCAGCGGCTGAAACCGCATCTGGCGACCATGCAGCGTCTCAAGCGCATGCAGAGCAACGGCTTGCGTGCGCTGGAAAACCTCAACGTGCATCTCAAGGAGCATGCCCTGAGCCTTGAGGCGGTCGAGGCACTGGAAGATGCGCGGCGCTTGCTCGCAGAATCCCAGCAATTGCTCAGCGAGAAAAACGCTGAACTTGATGAATTCGCCTGGCAGGCCAGCCAGCGTGCGCAAGTGCTCTACGACACCGCACTGGCCTGCCGCATGCGCCCGTTCGCCGATGTGTTGAGCGGACAGGCACGCATGGTCCGCGATCTGGGCCGCAGCCTCGGCAAGCAGGTGCGTCTGGAAATCGAAGGTGAGAAAACCCAGGTCGATCGCGACGTGCTGGAAAAACTCGAGGCGCCGCTGACCCACTTGCTGCGCAACGCGGTTGATCATGGCATCGAAACGCCGGAGCAACGCGTGCTCAAAGGCAAGCCTGAAGAGGGCCTGATTCGCCTCCGCGCCTCCCACCAGGCTGGTCTGCTGGTGCTGGAGTTGAGCGATGACGGCGACGGCGTCGACCTGGAAAAAGTCCGTCGCAGCATCATCGAGCGGCAGTTATCCCCAGCTGAAACCGCAGCGCAATTGAGCGAAGAGGAACTGCTGACGTTTCTCTTTCTGCCCGGATTCAGTCTGCGCGACAAGGTCACTGAAGTCTCCGGCCGTGGCGTCGGCCTCGATGCGGTGCAGCATATGGTCCGCCAGTTGCGGGGCGCCGTGGTGCTGGAGCAGACGGCGGGCGAGGGCAGCCGTTTCCATCTGGAGGTGCCGCTGACGTTGTCGGTGGTGCGCAGCCTGGTGGTGGAGGTCGGCGAAGAGGCTTACGCGTTCCCGCTGGCGCACATCGAACGCATGTGCGACCTGGCGCCCGAAGACATTGTGCAGGTCGAAGGCCGTCAGCATTTCTGGCACGAAGGCCGTCACGTCGGGCTGGTCGCGGCCAGTCAGTTGCTCAATCGCCCGGCCAGCCAGAACAGCGGCGAAACCCTGAAAGTCGTGGTGATCCGCGAGCGCGAGGCCATTTACGGCGTGGCGGTAGAGCGCTTTGTCGGTGAACGCACGCTGGTGGTGTTGCCGCTTGATGAACGTCTGGGCAAGGTCCAGGACATTTCCGCCGGCGCCTTGCTCGATGATGGTTCGGTGGTGCTGATCGTCGATGTCGAAGACATGCTGCGGTCAGTGGACAAACTGCTCAATACCGGGCGCCTGGAGCGCATCGCCCGTCACGGCAACCAGGCCGCCGAAGCCGCACGCAAGCGGGTGTTGGTAGTGGACGACTCGCTGACCGTGCGCGAGCTGCAACGCAAACTGCTACTCAATCGCGGCTACGACGTTGCGGTGGCGGTGGACGGTATGGACGGCTGGAATGCGCTGCGCTCGGAGAATTTCGATTTGCTGATAACCGACATCGACATGCCGCGCATGGACGGCATCGAGCTGGTCACCCTGTTGCGCCGCGATAACCGTCTGCAATCGCTGCCGGTGATGGTCGTGTCGTACAAGGACCGTGAAGAAGACCGGCGTCGTGGACTGGACGCCGGCGCCGACTATTATCTAGCCAAAGCCAGTTTTCATGACGACGCCCTGCTTGACGCAGTGGTTGAGCTCATCGGAGGAGCGCGGACTTGAGGATCGCAATCGTCAACGATATGCCCATGGCGGTCGAAGCCCTGCGTCGAGCGCTGGCTTTCGAGCCGGCGCATCAGGTGGTCTGGGTCGCGAACAACGGCGCCGAGGCGGTGCAACGTTGCGCCGAATACACGCC
>NZ_JABWQP020000024.1 GCF_014268505.2 Pseudomonas khorasanensis | reverse complement strand
AAAAAAGTTTTTTTGAGCCTTGAAGTAATCATCTCATTGCCCGCCGTCCGGGAAATTCAGCCTGATCTGGGCGACCACTTTTGGTATCGTGCAGCTCGTTTTCAAAGGACCGATGTCGTGCCCACGACGCGGTACTCATTTACGTGCAAGAGTTGCTGTAGAAATGCCTGAAGCCATCCCGATCAAAGACCACGAAAAAGAAACGCGACTCGTCAACAAGCGGTTGATTGCCTGTGCTCTGTTCGTCTTCGCCATCAGCTGCGCCTTGGTGGTGCGCCTGTATATCCTGCAAGTGGTGGAGTTCGACTACCACTCAACCATCTCCGAAAACAACCGTGTCCATGTCCTGCCGATCCCGCCAACACGCGGATTGATCTACGACCGCAACGGCGTGCTGCTGGCCGACAACCGCCCCAGCTACAATTTGACCATCACTCGTGAGCGTGCAACTAACGTCAATCAGGAACTGGCCGAAGTCATCAGCTTGCTGGGCCTTCCTGCCGAAGATCGCAAAGTATTCGACAAGGCGATGAAGCAACCCCGACATCCGTTCACGCCCGTAACGCTGTTCTATGAGCTGACGGAGGAGCAGATTGCCGTATTGGCGGTCAACGAATTCCGCTTGCCAGGCCTTGATGTCGAACCACAGTTTGTTCGCCACTATCCCCTCGGCGCACACTTCGCTCATTCGATCGGTTATGTGGGTCGAATTAATGAAAAGGAATCGAAAACCCTGGATTCCGTTGAATACCGAGGTACGCAATCCATCGGTAAAACCGGCATCGAGCGATTCTACGAGGCGCAGCTGCATGGTCATGTCGGTTACGAAGAGGTCGAGACAAATGCTCAGGGCCGCGTGCTACGTGTACTCAAGCACACCGATCCGGTGCCGGGTAAAAATATCGTCCTGAGCCTCGACGTGAAGCTGCAGGAAGCTGCAGAAGCAGCTTTGGGCGACCGTCGTGGTTCAGTGGTCGCTCTCGACCCGTCCACCGGAGAAGTGCTGACCATGGTCAGCAACCCGAGTTTCGATCCTAATCTGTTCGTCACTGGCATCAGTTCGAAGGAATATTCAGCACTGCGCGATTCCATTGATCGGCCGCTGTTCAACCGGGTTCTGCGTGGTCTTTACGCGCCTGGCTCAACCATCAAACCGGAAGTCGCCATCGCAGGTCTGGATGCGGGTGTTGTTACCCCGCAGACTCGCGTATTCGACCCTGGCTATTACCAGCTTCCAGATTTTGATCACAAGTACCGTAACTGGAACCACAGCGGTGATGGCTGGGTGAACATGGACGCAGCAATCATGCGTTCCAACGACACCTACTTCTACGACTTGGCACACAAGCTCGGTATCGATCGCCTGCACGACTACATGGCGATGTTCGGTCTCGGTGAGAAAGTTTCGTTGGACATGTTTGAAGAGTCGCCTGGGCTGATGCCGTCTCAAGCATGGAAGCGCGCGACGCGGAGACAGGCTTGGTACCCCGGCGAGACGGTCATTCTCGGGATAGGCCAAGGCTACATGCAAGTCACACCTCTGCAACTGGCCCAGGCCACCGCACTGATCGCCAACAAGGGGATATGGAATCGGCCACACCTGGCCAAGTCGGTCGATGGCGTAGCACCGATTGACGAGCACCCGATGCCAAACATCCTGCTCAAAGACCCGCGCGATTGGGAGCAGGTCAACCACGGTATGCAGATGGTCATGCACGATGCTCGCGGCATTGCCCGAGCGGCCGCTGCGGGGGCGCAATACCGCATCGCGGGCAAAAGTGGTACGGCGCAAGTGGTGGCAATCAAGCAGGGTGAGCGCTACAACCGCGAGAAAACCCTCGAACGCCATCGTGACAACGCCCTGTTCGTTGGATTTGCGCCGGCAGAGCATCCGAAAATAGCGATCTCGGTAATGATCGAAAACGGTGAGGCCGGTGGGCGGGTCGCCGGTCCGGTGGTACGACAGATCATGGATGCCTGGTTACTCGATCAGGACGGCCACCTCAAACCGCAATATGCCGCGCCGAGCAAAGCGCCAACGGATCCGCACGTCTAATGTGTAGCGACTTCCCGGCACAGGCTCACGCAGGCTGAGCCGTGTCGGGAAGCTGTATCACGCCCCAGACACCGGGCAACTCATGTCACCTTCCTCGCATTTCAAATATTGTTTGAGCGCTTCGACCCGCGCCTTGGTCACGCTCGTCAGACAGCCACTGTAAATCAATGGATAGACACTCCCTCCCGCGACCCCCGATGCAGAAAACTTGCACTCGGCATCACGAAATCCGATCCATGCCCTCTGTGCACTGAGCAACAGCTTTTTACCGTCCGGGTTTTCCTTCAACCGTCCGACGATCTGTTGGTACACCGAGTTCAATTCCTTGTCGGCCGCTTTGTATTCTTCTCCGGCGCATTGGTTCATCGTCGCCTGATCAACGGCATTCGCGCAGTCAACGGCGGCATCCGCGAAGGAGGAAAACATAAAGGGCGTAAACATCAGAAGAAGGCGTGGTGACATGAGGTTCTCGCTGTATCGAATGGAAGTGCAGACAGTGGAGTGATTGTTAAGTATGTAACCGTGAGGCTTCAAGCAAGCGATCCGCAGTGGCCGCGATTTCTTCGCCTTCATGCACTCGTTCCAGTTCTGAAAAAGAGGAGTGGCGCAGCTGCGTTTTGTCTGCGCTCTCAAGCGCTCTTGCCTTCAGATAACAGCGGCTGTACCGCTTCGATACAACTTCGCATTGGACATGTGGTCATACAAGCCTAGTGTTCAGAACAGGAGGTGACGTATGAAACCAGTACCCAACAGTTTCGAACGCAAGATCACGCTCAAGGCATCGCGCTCTCATGTCTGGCGCGCATTGGTCGATGCCGAGGCGTTTGGCCAGTGGTTCGGCGTGGCGCTGGAGGGCCGGCGTTTCATTGCCGGCGAATGGACACAGGGGCAGGTCACGTATCCCGGTTATGAACACGTACTCTGGAATGTGCTGATCGAGCGGGTCGAGCCACAGCAGCTGTTTTCGTTCCGCTGGCATCCGTATGCGGTCAACCCGAAGGTCGACTACTCCCAGGAGCCCACGACCCTGGTCAAATTCGCGCTGGCGGATTACGAGGAAGGAACGCTGCTCAAGGTGTCAGAATCCGGCTTTGCACACATTCCGGATATTCGCCAGAAAGAAGCGTATTACATGGACAGTCGAGGCTGGGAGGAGCAATTAAGCAGGCTTGAGCATTATCTCGCCGAAAGCGCCAAGGCCCGTGAAAGCCGCGGTGCCTGACACGGCTAAGGGTTTTCGGAAGTGTTTCTATAGCGAATGTCTTACACGCACTGATAGCTTTTACGACTATTGCCAATTGGATCCACTGGGTAATCTACACGCATCAACTGAGACACAGGGAGTGTTTCAGGATCATGGACGATCGACCATTTGCAAGGATTGCTGCCGACAGGGAGTCGATAATGGTCTTGGGAAAAACCCGCTTCGGCGGGTTTTTTTTCGCCTGTATGTAGGCGCTGCCGCAGGCTGCGATCTTTGATCCTGCTTTTACAAGCGAAAGTCATAAGATCGCAGCCTGATACAGCTCATACAAAACCTTGCGCTTTATGACGCAATCAACTGCCGCAACACATAGTGCAGAATCCCGCCTGATTTGAAGTACTCAACTTCGTTCAACGTATCGATCCGGCAAAGCACCTCGATTTTCTCCTGACGGCCATCCTCACGAGTAATCACCAGCGGCAGATTCATCCGCGGCGTCAGTTCTACGCCAGTCAGCCCCTGAATTTCAAAAGTCTCCTTGCCACTCAGGTTGAGGCTTTTGCGATTCTGGTCGAGCTTGAACTGCAACGGCAATACACCCATCCCGACCAGGTTCGAGCGGTGAATGCGCTCGAAGCTTTCCGCAATCACCGCTTTGACACCCAGCAGATTCGTGCCTTTCGCCGCCCAGTCACGGCTCGACCCGGTGCCATATTCCTGGCCGGCGATCACCACCAAGGGCGTTCCCGACGTCTGATACTTCATCGCCGCGTCATAGATCGCCATTCTCTCGCCGGTGGGAATATAGATCGTATTGCCACCTTCCTCGCCTCCGAGCATTTCATTACGGATACGAATATTGGCGAAGGTGCCGCGCATCATCACTTCGTGGTTACCGCGACGCGAGCCGTAAGAGTTGAAGTCGTGCGGCTCGACGCCTTTTTCGCGCAGATATCGCCCGGCGGGACTGTCAGCCTTGATATTGCCAGCGGGGGAGATGTGGTCGGTGGTGACTGAATCTCCGAGCAAGGCCAGCACGCGCGCGCCTTTGACATTTTTCACTTCCGGCAACGGGCCGGAAATGTCTTCGAAGAAAGGTGGATGCTGAATGTAGGTCGAATCGTCCTGCCACACGTAAGTGGCCGCCTGCGGCACCTCGATGGCTTGCCATTGCTCATCGCCAGCGAACACTTCGGCGTATTCCTTGTGGAACATCGCCGTGTTGACCTGGTTGACCGCTTCGGCAATTTCCTGGCTGCTCGGCCAAATGTCGCGCAGATAAACCGGGTTGCCTTGTTGGTCCTCTCCCAAAGGTTCGCTGCTGATGTCGGTGCGCACAGTGCCGGCCAGGGCATAAGCGACTACCAGCGGTGGCGAGGCCAGCCAGTTGGTTTTCACCAGCGGGTGCACGCGGCCTTCGAAGTTGCGGTTGCCAGACAGGACCGAAGCGACGGTGAGATCGGCTTTCTGAATGGCTTTTTCGATCGGCTCCGGCAGTGGCCCCGAGTTGCCGATGCAGGTGGTGCAACCATAGCCGACCAGGGAAAACCCGAGCTGATCAAGATATTGAGTCAGCCCTGCAGCTTTGTAGTAATCGGTGACCACTTTCGAGCCCGGCGCCAGTGAGCTCTTGACCCACGGCTTGCGCGTCAGGCCTTTTTCCACGGCTTTTTTCGCCAGCAATCCGGCGGCCATCATCACGCTCGGGTTTGAAGTATTAGTGCACGATGTGATGGCGGCGATGACCACTGCACCGTTTTTCAGGCGATAAGTCTTGCCCTCGTATTCATACTCAGCTTCGCCGACCAGATCGGCGTTGCCGATGGCTACTCCGCCACCTCCCTCACTTTCCAGGCGTCCTTCTTCTTTGGTGGAGGGTTTGAATTGCAGATTGAGGAAGTCACTGAACGCTTGCGCGACATTCGGCAGCGAGACCCGGTCCTGTGGTCGTTTCGGCCCGGCCAGGCTGGCTTCGACGCTGTCCATGTCCAGCGCCAAGCTGTCAGTAAATACCGGTTCCTGACCTGGCAGGCGCCACAGGCCTTGGGCCTTTGTATAAGCTTCGACCAGTTTCACCGTTTCTGACGGCCGGCCAGACAGGCGCAAATAATCCAGCGTCACCTCATCGACCGGGAAGAAACCGCATGTCGCGCCGTATTCCGGGGCCATGTTGGCGATGGTCGCGCGGTCGGCCAGCGGCAAGTCGGCGAGGCCGTCGCCATAGAATTCGACGAATTTACCGACCACACCTTTCTTGCGCAGCATCTGCGTCACGGTCAGCACCAGGTCGGTGGCGGTGATGCCCTCCTTGAGTTTGCCGGTGAGTTTGAACCCAATCACTTCCGGAATCAGCATCGACACCGGTTGCCCGAGCATCGCCGCTTCCGCTTCGATCCCGCCAACACCCCAGCCGAGCACGCCGAGGCCGTTGATCATAGTCGTGTGGGAGTCGGTGCCGACCAGTGTGTCCGGGAACGCGTAGGTGCGACCGTCTTCATCTTTGGTCCAGACCGTGCGGCCAAGGTATTCGAGGTTGACCTGGTGGCAGATGCCGGTGCCCGGAGGTACCACGCTGAAGTTATCAAATGCACTCTGGCCCCAACGCAGAAAGGCATATCGCTCGCCATTTCGTTGCATTTCGATATCGACGTTCTGCTCAAACGCACTGGCACTGCCGAATTTGTCGACCATCACCGAGTGGTCAATCACCAGGTCCACGGGCGACAACGGATTGATGCGCTGCGGGTCACCGCCGGCCTTGGCCATCGCCGCGCGCATGGCCGCAAGGTCGACCACGGCGGGGACGCCGGTAAAATCCTGCATCAATACGCGGGCAGGGCGGTACTGGATTTCGCGGTCGGAGCGACGCTCCTTGAGCCATGCGGCGATGGCCTTGAGGTCGGCGCCAGTGACGGTTTTTTCGTCTTCCCAGCGCAACAGGTTTTCCAGCAGGACCTTCAACGACATTGGCAGCTTGTCGAGATCACCCAAGCTTTTGGCGGCCTCCGGCAGGCTGAAATAGTGGTAGGTCTTATCGTCGATTTGTAGCGTTTTCAATGAATTCAGGCTATCGAGAGACGGCATTACGATCACTCCTTTGAGTCCGCACGGCTACGGACTGAGGGGACGGGCAGAGCATTAAACCTAGCCCTGTTTTGGGTAGCTGGCTAATAACTGGACTCTATGGGCGGATCCAAGGTTCCGACTTCGGCTATCATGCGCCGGTTTTCGTGACAGGCGTTGCGGCAACGCAAGGCTTGAGCATCGCGCAGACGGCGAATGATCGCCTTCTGCCCAGGAGTAAGAATGAACACCCTATTCATGCATTGCCGGCCCGGCTTCGAAGGCGAAGTCTGCTCGGAAATTTCCGATCTCGCTGCCCGGCTCAATATCGCCGGTTACGCCAAGGCTAAAACCGCTGCTGCCTGTGCCGAGTTTGTCTGCACTGAAGAAGGCGGCGCCGAACGTTTGATGCGCGGGCAGCGTTTCGCCGAGCTGATCTTCCCGCGCCAGTGGGCACGCGGCTTGTTTATCGATCTGCCGGAGAACGACCGCATCAGTGTGATCCTCGCCCACATGGAGGATTTCCCGATATTCGGCAGTTTGTGGCTGGAAGTGGTCGATACCAACGACGGCAAGGAACTGTCGAATTTCTGCAAGAAGTTTGAAGGCCCGCTGCGAAAGGCGCTCACCGCCGCTGGTAAATTGGTGGACGACCCAAGCAAACCACGTTTGTTGCTGACCTTCAAAAGCGGTCGTGAAGTATTTCTTGGCATGGCAGATGCCGGTAACTCGGCGATGTGGCCGATGGGCATTCCGCGTCTGAAGTTCCCCCGCGAGGCGCCAAGTCGTTCGACCCTGAAACTGGAAGAAGCTTGGCACCACTTCATTCCGCGCGATCAATGGGAGGATCGTCTGCACAGCGATATGACCGGTGTTGACCTCGGCGCCGCGCCGGGCGGCTGGACCTGGCAACTGGTCAACCGTGGCATGCTGGTGACGGCGATCGACAACGGTCCGATGGCCGAAAGCCTGATGGAAACGGGGCTGGTTCAACATTTGATGGCTGACGGTTTTACCTTCAAACCCAAACAGCCGGTGGACTGGATGGTGTGCGACATTGTCGAGAAGCCGGCGCGCAACGCGGCGATGCTAGAAGAGTGGATCGGCGAAGGACATTGCCGTGAGGCGGTGGTCAACCTCAAGCTGCCGATGAAACAGCGTTATGCCGAAGTGAAGCGACTGCTCGAGCGCATCGCCGATGGCTTCAAGGCACGCGGGATCAAGGTCGATATTGGCTGCAAGCAGCTGTATCACGATCGCGAAGAAGTGACTTGTCACTTACGCCGACACGATAGCAAAAAAACCAAATCCCGCTGAAACAGTGCCAGCTCTTGCAGGAGCCAGCCTGCTTGGGTTGGACGATATCCCCGGCAATGCGCGACAATGCCGGCCAGTTTCAGGAGTGAACCATGAGTGAAATGATCAACACCCCGGTTGACGGCACCCTCGACGCCACCGGCCTTAATTGCCCGGAGCCGGTGATGATGTTGCACCAGCATATTCGCGACCTGGTGCCTGGCGGCCTGCTCAAGGTGATCGCCACCGATCCGTCGACCAAGCGCGATATCCCCAAGTTCTGCGTGTTTCTCGACCATGAGCTGGTTTGCCAAGAAGAAGATGCCGGTACTTATCTGTACTGGATTCGCAAGAAGTCCTGATTCAAGGCAAAAAAAAGACCTGCTGATGCAGGTCTTTTTTTATGGGGGATCAACCCGCCGAACGACTGATACGGATCCGCTTGCGCGCACTGCGGATCAGACGAATCGACAGCATCAGCGCTGCGCAGCTCAAGCCGACGATCAGGCCTTGCCACAGGCCGCTCGGGCCGCGTGGCTCACCGAGCCAGTCGGTCAGGCCCAAGGCATAACCGACCGGTAGACCGATGCCCCAATAGGCGAAGAGGGTCAGGATCATCGTTACCCGCGTGTCCTGATAGCCACGCAGCGCGCCGGCGGCAGTGACCTGGATCGCATCGGAGAACTGGAACAGCGCCGAATACACAATCAGCATCGCCG
The DNA here is from genome assembly GCF_014268505.2 of Pseudomonas khorasanensis. Classification (GTDB taxonomy): domain Bacteria; phylum Pseudomonadota; class Gammaproteobacteria; order Pseudomonadales; family Pseudomonadaceae; genus Aquipseudomonas; species Aquipseudomonas khorasanensis. The sequence continues at coordinate 2,495 of NZ_JABWQP020000024.1, read as the reverse complement.
CGATATGGATGACCGTCGGATCGGCGGTATAAATCGTCGCAATCGGTTCGCGCAGCAATAACATCAGGCTCGCCGACAGGCAGGCGTAGGCCAGCGCGGTGCCCATGCCGACACCCGCGGCAAAACGAGCCTCGCGCGGTTCTTCGCGCCCCAGCGCCTGCCCGACACGCACGGTGACCGCCATGCCCAGCGAATAGGGAATCATGAACACCAGCGAGCTGACGTTCAGCGCGATCTGATGCCCGGCGACGACGGTGGCGCCGAGACTACCGATCAGCAGGGCGATCACGGCGAAGATGCTCGACTCGGCAAACACCGCAATGCCGATCGGCAATCCGATCGATAGCAGGCGTTTGATCACTGCCCATTGCGGCCAATCGAAGCGGCTGAACAATTCGCTCGAACGATAGGCCGGTGCCCAGCGTTCGTAACCGGCCAGACCCAACGCCATCACCCACATCACGATCGCTGTGGCCCAGCCGCAGCCGACGCCGCCCATCGCCGGCACGCCGAAGTGGCCGTAGATGAAGATGTAATTCAGCGGAATGTTCAGCGCCAGCCCGCACAGGCCCAAGACCATGGCCGGTCGGGTCCGGCCCAAGCCGTCACTGAAGCAGCGCAGCACGTGATAGAACGCCACCGCCGGCAGTCCGCTGGCGATGCCGTGCAAATACTGCATGCACGGGCCGATCAATTCGGGGTCGACCTTCATCAGGTGAAGCACCGGTTCAGCGGCGACCAGCATTGAAGTGGCGATCAGACCGACCACCAGCGCCAGCCACAATGCCTGTCGGACGATCGGGCCGATTTCGCTTTGGTTGCCAGCGCCGAAACGTTGGGCGACTTTCGGGGTAGTAGCCAGCAGAGTGCCGGTCATCAACAGAAATACCGGCACCCAGATCGAGTTGCCCAGTGCCACCGCCGCCAGATCGTTCGGCCCGACGCGCCCAGCCATCACCGCGTCGACAAAGCCCATGGCTGTGGTCGCCAGTTGCGCAATGATGATCGGCAAGGCCAGGGCCAGCAGGGTTTTGAACTCCAGGCGAATCCGCGCAGGGCGGGTCAGGGAAACGGCGGCAGGTTGATCAGTTACAGGGTTCACAAGCAAAGCGTCCGAAAAGTATTAATGCGCAAGGCGCCGCATTCTACGCCGCTGACGTGGCAGTCAGGAAAAATCCTCTGTTGCGGATTTGTAAGCGCAAACCCTGCTGGCCGATCGACGCGTCTGCACCTAAACTGCCGATCCGCCCAAGGAGCCCGCCATGCTGATTGTTGCCGACGAAAATATTCCGCTGCTCGATGCTTTTTTTGCAGGTTTCGGCGAAATTCGCCGGGTGCCGGGCCGTTCCATCGACCGTGCCACGGTCGAGCAGGCCGATGTATTGCTGGTGCGATCGGTGACCAACGTCAATCGTGCGCTGCTGGAAGGCAGCAAGGTGCGCTTTGTGGGTACCTGCACCATTGGCACCGATCATCTCGATCTTGAGTATTTCAACGAGGTCGGTATTACCTGGTCGAGCGCTCCCGGCTGTAACGCGCGTGGCGTGGTCGATTACGTATTAGGCAGCCTGATGACACTGGCCGAAATCGAGGGCGTCGATCTGACTCAGCGGACATTCGGTGTCATCGGTGCCGGAGAAGTCGGTGGACGCTTGATCACGGTCTTGAAGGGCCTGGGCTGGAACGTGAAGGTTTGCGACCCGCCGCGTCAAGCTGTCGGGGGCGGCGATTATGTGAGCCTTGAGCAGATCATCGAGCAGTGCGACGTGATCAGCCTGCATACGCCATTGACCCGTAGCGGCGCCGACGCGACGTGGCATCTGTTCGATCAGCCGCGTTTGCGGCAACTCAAGCAAGGTGCCTGGTTGGTCAACGCGGCGCGCGGCCCTGTTGTGGACAACGCGGCGCTGCGTGAGGTGCTGCTGGATCGTGAAGACCTGCAAGCGGTGCTCGACGTCTGGGAAAAAGAACCTGAAGTCGATGTCGCGCTGGCCGAACTCTGTGTGTTGGCCACGCCACACATTGCCGGATACAGCCTTGATGGCAAACAGCGCGGAACCGCGCAGATCTACCAGGCTTACTGCGCTTTCATTGGCCAGCCAGCAAATATCCAGCTCAGTGACCTGTTACCGGCGGCGTGGCTGTCGGAAGTTTCCTTGCACGGCGACAGCGATCCCGCTTGGGCGCTGGCGATGTTGTGCCGAGGCGTGTACGACCCGCGCCGGGACGATGCTGATTTTCGCCGAAGTCTTGTAGGTAATGTCGCTGAGCAGCGTGCGGCGTTTGACGTGTTGCGCAAGCAGTATCCGGTGCGGCGCGAGATCGAAGGGCTGAGGGTGCGGATTGAGGGGGATTCGCCGGGGTTGCATCAGATTGTTGAGGCGCTCGGCGCAACCCCGGTCCCATAACCGCATTGGCCTGTAGGCGCTGTGTAGAAGCTGTGTAGGAGCTGTCGAGTGAAGCGAGGCTGCGATCTTTTGATCTTGCTTGTTAAA
>NZ_JABWQP020000023.1 GCF_014268505.2 Pseudomonas khorasanensis | reverse complement strand
ATCGGACGATCTTTTGATCTTCTGTCAGCAGGAACATTCTCGGTCGGCAGTTCCGGCCCCGTCGCGAGCAGGCTCGCTCCCACAGGGTCTGATGTACACATTCTAATGTGGGAGCGAGCCTGCTCGCGAAGGGGCCAGCCCAGGCAACATCAAATTTCGCTGATAAAGGTCCCGGTCCCATCGAGAATATTCTTCAACGTCTCCACAACCTCATCCATGTCCACCATGTCCGGGTTGAACGAGATTTCCAGCACATCATCCCCGTTCAACGCATCAGCATCCGACGCCGCAATCTCGATCTTCAGCAGATTTGAACTCAAGGTGACTTTCACCCCGTCCAGCGTCGACGGCTCGCCATCCAGGGTAATTTCCAGCTCATCCTCGTCCGGATAGCGGCTCATCAGGAACATGTCGCCCTTGTCGCTGTGGCAGCAGAGCATGGCCATGTTGTCTTCTTCGTCGTCGCACGGGTTGACGATCAGTAGGGCGGTGTTCATTTGCATGGGGAAATTCCTGGGCGGTGGCGACGTTGAGTCTGTTCAGAGGCGCGATTTTGCCAGTCTCCACAGGTTTGTGCTGCCCGCAACCTCCAAAAAGGCAAAGAAGGACACTTCCTTCACTCGTTTCCGAACATCGACAGGGAAATATCCGACGCCAGCGTAGGGCAAATGCAAAGTTCGCCAAAACTCGGTGAAGTTGCGACGTTTCGCTTGTGATGGCGACCAGTTTGCCGTTAATTTCGCCCCCTCTACGCAACGGAGTGCGCCACGACAATGAAAAAAAGGACCTCTTTCAATGCCTCAGTATTTCCAGCGCGCCGAAGAAATCCGGCATTTGTCCGATGAACAGATCGAGCAGATCTACCAGCGTTATCTCGACGGTGAAAAAACGGCCGAACTGATGGCTGAGTTTCAGATTCCCTCAACAGTTCGCAGCTTGCTCAAAGTGTTGCCGCCGATCATCAGCCCAGACCTCACCTGTCCTTACTGCGCCTTGCCGATGTGGGTACGCCGACACGCCCGCGGTACCTCGGCTTTGCTGCGCAGTCCGTACAAATGCGTGCGTTGTGAACACTTGTACAGTGCACCCGGTGCCAACAGCCGACGCACAACGTGCAGCTGCAAACAATGTTTCATGGTGCACCAGCAGCAAGTGGCAGCCCGGGCGGCGCGTGATCGTCTGGAACTGGAGGCCCGATATGGCGCGCTGTGTCCAGCCGTGCCTTATGCCAATCTGGGATTTGTACAGAAGTTGACGTTGCTCGCTTTGCTGGATGACGGCTACGGCGTAAACGTTGAATGGGTTGCGCCGCTGAATGCGCCATCCAGAGAGGAACTGCTTGCCCTGACCCATGAAGCCCGTGAGGAATTACTCAAGCGTCTCCACGAAGCCGGGGTGCTGGCGGTTTCCACGGATTCGGACATCAAGGCGTTTGATCGCACCGAAGGTTGCTGTATTCGCGAATACAGCGCTGTTCGCTGGCTGCCCAACGTCATGCTGGACGGCACGGTGCGCAGCACGCGGGAGAGTTTGTACCTGGCGCTGTATCAGGAGTTGTCGGGCAACGTAAAGGAAGCCTGGAAGAGCGAAATCTATTCGTTGATCTTCAGTCTGGCTCGCGAGGATTCGATTCAATACATCCGTGTGCTGGCCAGTGAAGTGGATTTTGCCTTCACTGCCGAAGCCCGCGCCGAAGAAGTGGTAGGTCAGTTGCTGCAGGACTTCTCGGTGAGTCAGCTGTATTACTTCGCGCGCCTGGCAGTCAGAAACGCCGCGCATTTCTATGCCACCGGCAATTCAAACGGACGCAGTCACGCCTCCAACACCATTCCGCGCAACATGCTGGGCACCGCGCAGGACGCGCTGGCGCGTAACTGGCGCAAGAACGCCCATCGCGATCCGCGGGTGCCGCAGACGGCGTTGTATCGGTTGCTTTACGACGTCGTGCTCAAGGACAGCGGCGCCGGATTCTCCAAATCGCCGGGGATGTACTGGCGCGACGAGCTGGTCCCGCAGTTCTTTTGCGCTGCAGCGTTCGACAGCGACTTGCTTGGTCATCTGCGCCTGTTCTGCCGTGAATGCGATTCGAGCAACATCGACGCGAGCATGAACAAGCAGATCCTGCAGACGATGTGTTACGACTGCGCCACTGTCAGCAAATTCAGGGCCTACGAAGAGTTGCCGGACTAACCTGCGTCAACCGCCTGCGCTGAACCGGACGCCACGCTCAAGGTCGATAACAAGGTCTTGGGCGTTTTCGTTTCCGGATATGTAGCGTCCTCATGGATCGACCTGGCACGAATGTCTCGTAAAAGCGGGGTGTCGAACCTGCGTTTTGCCTGACGCCTGCTAGTGTTGAACAAGTCAAAACCCTGCATTTACGTGCCAATGACCGAATATGTCGCAGCACCGCAAGCAGACACATTGTCGCACCCTTTAAGCTGCGCAACGGATGAGCACCCGTAAAGGCATTGCCGACCTCGCCGACAGTCGCTTTTGCAGATGCTCATTCTATGGAAGGTGAATGTGACCTGAGTGTCCCGTCCAGCTTCACCCACCTGTCACCCTGCTGCCTCTGCCCGAGAATCAGGAACAGGGTGACACCGGCCCCGAAAGGGGTGTTGCACGCGACGCTTTCCATCAATAACAAGCTTAAGCGGAGTACCACAGATGGCGTTCTTCACCGCAGCCAGCAAAGCCGACTTCCAGCACCAACTGCAAGCGGCACTGGCGCAGCACATCAGTGAACAGGCACTGCCACAAGTGGCGCTGTTCGCTGAACAATTCTTCGGCATCATTTCCCTGGACGAGCTGACTCAGCGTCGCCTCTCCGACCTCGCTGGCTGTACTCTCTCTGCGTGGCGCCTGCTTGAGCGCTTCGATCACGCGCAACCGCAAGTGCGCGTCTACAACCCCGATTACGAACGTCATGGCTGGCAGTCGACCCACACCGCGGTCGAAGTGCTGCACCATGACCTGCCGTTTCTGGTCGACTCGGTCCGCACCGAGCTGAACCGTCGCGGCTTCAGCATCCACACCCTGCAAACCACCGTGCTCAGCGTGCGTCGTGGCAGCAAGGGCGAGTTGCTGGAAGTCCTGCCGAAGGGCAGCACCGGCGAAGGCGTGCTGCATGAGTCGCTGATGTACCTGGAAATCGACCGCTGCGCCAACGCGGCCGAACTGAATGTGTTGAGCAAGGAACTGGAACAGGTTCTCGGCGAAGTCCGCGTCGCGGTCGCCGATTTCGAGCCGATGAAAGCCAAGGTCCAGGATCTGCTTACCCAGCTCGACAACAGTGCATTCGCTGTCGATGCCGACGAGAAGAACGAAGTCAAAAGCTTCCTGGAATGGCTGGTGGGCAACCACTTCACGTTCCTCGGCTACGAAGAGTTCGTGGTCACCGATCAGGCCGATGGCGGCCATATCGAATACGACCGCAGCTCCTTCCTCGGTCTGACCAAACTGCTGCGCACCGGCCTGACCTACGAAGACCTGCGCATCGAAGACTACGCCGTGGCCTACCTGCGTGAACCGACCCTGCTGTCGTTCGCCAAGGCTGCGCACCCGAGCCGTGTGCACCGTCCGGCTTACCCCGATTACGTGTCGATCCGCGAAATCGACGCCGACGGCAAAGTCATCAGGGAACACCGCTTCATGGGTCTGTACACCTCCTCGGTGTATGGCGAGAGCGTGCGGGTCATCCCGTTCATCCGCCGCAAGGTCGAAGAAATCGAGCGCCGCTCCGGCTTCCAGTCCAAGGCCCACCTGGGCAAGGAACTGGCGCAGGTTCTCGAAGTGTTGCCGCGTGATGACCTGTTCCAGACCCCGGTCGACGAACTGTTCACCACGGTGATGTCGATCGTGCAGATCCAGGAACGCAACAAGATCCGCGTGTTCCTGCGCAAAGACCCGTACGGTCGTTTCTGCTACTGCCTGGCTTATGTGCCGCGCGACATCTATTCCACCGAAGTGCGCCAGAAGATCCAGCAAGTGCTGATGGAGCGCCTCAAAGCCTCCGACTGCGAGTTCTGGACGTTCTTCTCCGAATCCGTGCTGGCCCGCGTACAGCTGATCCTGCGTGTCGATCCGAAGAACCGTCTCGACATCGACCCGTTGCTGCTGGAAAAAGAAGTGGTCCAGGCTTGCCGCAGCTGGCAGGACGACTACGCCGCGCTGACCGTTGAAAGCTTCGGCGAAGCCCACGGCACCAACGTGCTGGCCGACTTCCCGAAAGGCTTCCCGGCCGGCTACCGTGAGCGCTTCGCCGCGCATTCGGCCGTGGTCGACATGCAGCACCTGCTGAGCCTCAACGAAAAAAATCCGTTGGTGATGAGCTTCTATCAGCCGCTGGGCCAGGTGTCCGGCCAGCGCGAGCTGCACTGCAAGCTCTATCACGCCGACACGCCGCTGGCGCTGTCCGACGTGCTGCCGATCCTGGAAAACCTCGGCCTGCGCGTACTGGGTGAGTTCCCGTATCGCCTGCGTCACACCAATGGTCGCGAGTTCTGGATCCACGATTTCGCGTTCACCGCCGCCGAAGGCCTGGACCTCGACATCCAGCAACTCAACGACACCTTGCAGGACGCTTTCGTCCACATCGTCAGTGGCGATGCCGAGAATGATGCGTTCAACCGTCTGGTGCTGACCGCCGGTCTGCCATGGCGCGACGTCGCGCTGCTGCGTGCCTACGCCCGATACCTGAAGCAGATCCGTCTGGGCTTCGATCTGGGTTACATCGCCAGCACCCTGAACAACCACACCGACATCGCTCGCGAGCTGACCCGGTTGTTCAAGACCCGCTTCTATCTGGCGCGCAAACTCACTGCCGACGACCTCGACGACAAGCAACAGCGTCTGGAACAAGCGATTCTGACGGCACTGGACGATGTTCAGGTGCTCAACGAAGACCGCATCCTGCGTCGTTACCTCGACCTGATCAAAGCCACGCTGCGCACCAACTTCTACCAGACTGATGCCAACGGCCAGAACAAGTCGTACTTCAGCTTCAAGTTCAACCCGCACGCGATTCCCGAACTGCCGAAGCCAGTGCCGAAGTTTGAAATCTTCGTCTACTCGCCGCGCGTCGAAGGCGTACACCTGCGTTTCGGCAACGTTGCCCGTGGTGGCCTGCGCTGGTCCGACCGCGAGGAAGACTTCCGTACCGAAGTCCTCGGCCTGGTAAAAGCCCAGCAAGTGAAGAACTCGGTCATCGTGCCGGTGGGTGCGAAGGGCGGCTTCCTGCCGCGTCGCCTGCCACTGGGCGGCAGCCGTGACGAGATCGCGGCCGAAGGCATCGCCTGCTACCGCATCTTCATTTCGGGTTTGCTCGACATCACCGACAACCTGAAAGACGGCGCACTGGTGCCGCCGGCCAACGTCGTGCGTCATGACGACGATGACCCGTACCTGGTCGTCGCAGCGGACAAGGGCACTGCAACCTTCTCCGACATCGCCAACGGTATCGCCATCGACTACGGTTTCTGGCTGGGTGACGCGTTCGCATCCGGCGGTTCGGCCGGTTACGACCACAAGAAGATGGGCATCACCGCCAAAGGCGCGTGGGTTGGCGTACAGCGTCACTTCCGCGAGCGCGGCATCAATGTTCAGGAAGACAGCATCACCGTGGTGGGCGTCGGCGACATGGCCGGTGACGTGTTCGGTAACGGCTTGTTGATGTCGGACAAGCTGCAACTGGTTGCGGCCTTCAACCACATGCACATCTTCATCGATCCAAACCCGAACCCGGCGACCAGCTTCGTTGAGCGTCAGCGTCTTTTCGATCTGCCGCGTTCGGCCTGGACCGACTACGACACCAGCATCATGTCCGAAGGTGGCGGCATCTTCTCGCGCAGCGCGAAGAGCATTGCCATCTCGGCGCAGATGAAAGAGCGCTTCGACATCAAGGCCGACAAGCTGACCCCGACCGAACTGCTGAATGCCTTGCTCAAGGCACCGGTGGATCTGCTGTGGAACGGCGGTATCGGCACTTACGTCAAGGCCAGCACCGAAAGCCACGCCGATGTCGGCGACAAGGCCAACGACGCGCTGCGTGTCAACGGTAATGAGCTGCGCTGCAAAGTCGTGGGCGAGGGCGGTAACCTCGGCATGACCCAACTGGGTCGTGTGGAATTCGGTCTCAATGGCGGCGGTTCCAACACCGACTTCATCGACAACGCCGGCGGCGTGGACTGCTCCGACCACGAAGTAAACATCAAGATCCTGCTGAACGAAGTGGTTCAGGCCGGCGACATGACCGACAAGCAGCGCAACCAGTTGCTGGCGAGCATGACCGACGAAGTCGGTGGTCTGGTGCTGGGCAACAACTACAAGCAGACTCAGGCCCTGTCCCTGGCGGCGCGCCGTGCTTACGCGCGCATCGCTGAGTACAAGCGTCTGATGGGTGACCTGGAAGGTCGTGGCAAGCTGGACCGTGCCATCGAATTCCTGCCGACCGAAGAGCAACTGGTTGAGCGCGTCGCTGAGGGCCACGGCCTGACGCGTCCGGAACTGTCGGTGCTGATCTCCTACAGCAAGATCGACCTCAAGGAACAGCTGCTGGGTTCCCAGGTGCCGGACGACGATTACCTGACCCGCGACATGGAAACGGCGTTCCCGCCGACCCTCGTCAGCAAGTTCTCCGAAGCGATGCGTCGTCACCGTCTGAAGCGCGAAATCGTCAGCACCCAGATCGCCAACGATCTAGTCAACCACATGGGCATCACCTTCGTTCAGCGACTCAAAGAGTCGACCGGCATGAGCCCGGCGAACGTTGCAGGTGCCTATGTAATTGTTCGGGATATCTTCCACCTCCCGCACTGGTTCCGTCAGATCGAAGCGCTGGACTATCAGGTGTCCGCTGACGTTCAGCTGGAGCTGATGGACGAGCTGATGCGTCTGGGGCGTCGTGCCACGCGCTGGTTCCTGCGTGCCCGCCGCAACGAGCAGAACGCTGCCCGTGACGTCGCGCATTTTGGTCCGCACCTGAAAGAGCTGGGTCTGAAACTCGACGAACTGCTGAGTGGCGAAATCCGCGAGAGCTGGCAGGCGCGCTATCAGGCGTACGTCGAAGCCGGTGTGCCGGAACTGCTGGCGCGTATGGTGGCGGGCACTTCGCACCTGTACACGCTGCTGCCGATCATCGAGGCGGCCGACGTCACCGGCCAGAACCCGGCCGAAGTGGCCAAGGCTTACTTCGCCGTGGGCAGCGCGCTGGACGTCACCTGGTATCTGCAGCAGATCAGCGCTCTGCCGGTTGAAAACAACTGGCAGGCACTGGCCCGTGAAGCGTTCCGCGATGATGTGGACTGGCAGCAACGTGCGATCACCATCTCCGTCCTGCAACAGGGCGACGGCACCCAGGACGTGGAAACACGCCTGGCGCTGTGGATGGCGCAGCACGAAAGCATGATCGGGCGCTGGCGCGCGATGCTGGTGGAAATCCGTGCGGCAAGCGGCACGGACTACGCCATGTACGCCGTGGCCAACCGTGAGCTGCTGGACTTGGCCCTGAGCGGCCAGGCGGTGGTTGCACCGGCTGCTGCAACGGCCGAGCTTGAACTGGCCTGAGTAGTGGTTGAATGAAAAGCCCCGGCATCGTGAGATGCCGGGGCTTTTTTATGTCTGAGGGTTTTGTGATGCCTGTTCTGGCGCCTTCGCGAGCAGGCTCGCTCCCACAGCTGATCGCATTCCAAATGTGGGAGCGAGCCTGCTCGCGAAAGGTCCTTTGCTATCGATACAAATCCTGAACCTGCTGACTGTCCAGCATCGACACTTTCTCCACAGGTCTCGCCACCAGATTACCCAATGATCGATCAAACTCTCGCAACGCCTGAACCTGCACATCCTCCTGCTGATTGATATCCGCAACAATCTCCTCCGACCGCTTGAAGTCCGCCCAGACTGGTGTCAGCTCCCGTGCCTCTGAACCCTTTGCCGTACCGATGTAGTTCAACTGCGCATCGTAGAAATCAGCACTGACCTCGGCGCGGATATCCGAGCTGCGTGAGGTGATCAATTGGCTATGAGTATCGACGATCGCCACCACATCCGGTTTGGCAGCGCGCAGGCTTTGCATGTCGGGATACACCGTCACGGAGCCGAACTGGCGCTGCAGCGAAGCGTTGACCCACTCCACCGCTCGATCCGGGCTGGAGCTGGCGACGTAAGCGTCGTGAATCGGCTGCACCAGCAGACTCTGGCCGAAACCGGTGCCGGCGTTGGCTTGATAGTCGCGCAAGTATTGGCGATTGGCCTGGGTGCTCGGGCTGTAAATCACGCCCAGCGATACGTCGGGGCCGCTGTTGACCTGGGTAGCGTTGCTGCGACCGGTCGGGTGGGGCAGCAACGTGTCGAGTGATGAAACGGCGTTTGGGGCAGTTGGAACAGAGCAGGCACAGAGCATTAAAACCGAGATCGCCAACAGGGCGGGGCGCGCAGGTTTCATGGTGTTTCTCCCGTGAAACAACGTCTGTCGATGAGTGTTTAACCGCCGAGGGTTCGGCAGTTATTCAGCCTAAACCTGCCAGGCTGAGCGGTGGCTGAATAAAGTTCGCAGTGTTAGTTTTATTGGCTTTAACCGGGCTCAGCTAATGCCACGGTGCAATAAAAAAGGCGCAATTTCCGGGTTTGCGCCTTTTGTTTATGGCTGCTGGCTCAGCCATCAGTTTTCCAACGGGATCAACACTTCCTCATCCGGTGCCAGCACCATGAACACCAGCAACTTCGCCGGCTGGGACTGGCTGGCGTTCTTCGATACCAGATGCTCGGAACCGGCCGGCTCGTACCAAAACTGGCCCTTTTTGTAAGTAATCGCCTGTTCGCCTTTGACCTGGGAAGTCACTTCGCCTTCCAGCACGTACGCCATCGCGGTGCCTTCGTGTTTGTGGGCGATGGACGACTGGCCAGGCTTGTAATCGACTTCGATCATCATGGCTTTCTTGCCAGGGGCGTTTTTCAGCAGTTGTTCCTGCAGGACGGTGATTTTCTCGGACGGACCGTGGGCCATTGCTGTGGCGCAGAAGCTCAGGGCGAGGGTGGCAGCGAGGAAGGACAGGGTTTTCATGGCGGGTTACCTGTGATGGTTGGGGGTGTGATCACAGTAGGACGCAATGTGGCGCGTTCAAACGGCCAATATTCGGGAAGATGGGGTGACCAATCTTTGTCAAAAGCAAAGATCGCAGCCTTCGGACGATCTTTTGATCTTGCTTTTAAACGATAGGGAAGCTGTTGAAATCCACGCTATTGGCCAACCGGCTATCAATCAGATCGATAAACCCCTGCGCCTCGGGCCGGTTGAAATGCGCCTGCATTGCCGCTTCCGACTGCCAACGCGCGCTGACGGTCCAGCGGTGGCTGTCTTCGGGGCAGCGGTCGACCAGGTAGGAATCGCAGCCCGGGGTTTCGCGCAGGGTATCGACGATTTTCTGCAGTTGCCTGCCCAACTCTTCCGAGCGGCCCGCGGCAGCCTTTACCTGTACCGTGTTGATCACTTCGCTGGACATTGCTCACACTCCTGAATCAGGCCGGACGAATCCTGCTCATTGAGGGATAACGCCTGTGCAGAATAGGCCTGAGCAGGTCAATCACCAATAACCAATCGGCAGTAAAAACGTTATACCAACGGCTCATGACATCTGTTCGAGGATGTCACGCAGGCGATCAAGAGCGATGTCGATGTCCAGGGTTTCGATGGCTCCAAAACCGAAGAACAGGCCTTCTCTTGCAGGCTGCTGATAATAGAAACCGCTGATCGCGTACAGACCGACTTCAACCTTTCTCGCCAGCTCGATGACCAGCGGCAAATCGATCGGCACCTTGCAGAACACTGCCATATGAAATCCCGCGCTGGCCGGGACGGCTTCGAGCCATGGCGCGAGGTCAGTGGCCATGCGCGCCAGAATCCGCTCTCGCCGCTGGGCGTAGATCGTGTGGCAGCGACGGATATGCTTGAGCAGACAGCCCTCGGCGATGAATTTGGCCAGCGCCCATTGCGGCAGTGTCGAGGCATGCAGATCGGTGAGCTGTCGGGCGCGGATCACGGCCTCGAGAATCGCTGGCGGCAGGATCGTATAGCCCAGGCGCAACTCCGGCAGCAGAGTTTTCGAAAAGGTGCCGACGTAGGCCACCGTTCCGCGCTGATCGAGGTTGTACAGCGAATCCGTGGGCCGGCCCTCGTAGCGGAATTCGCTGTCGTAGTCGTCCTCAATGATGATCGCGCCCAGTTCGTAGGCACGAGCAAGCAAGGCTTCGCGGCGCGCCTGACTCATCGCCATGCCCAGCGGAAACTGGTGCGATGGCGTTACATAGATCAGGCGCGTGCCCTCGGGAATGAGCTCGACCTGAATGCCTTCGGCATCCACCGGCACACCAACCACCTCGGCGCCGTGAGTGCCGAACAGCAAGCGCGCGGGTGGATAGCCGGGGTCTTCCATCGCCACCAGATTGCCCGGGCGGATCAGCACGCGGGTGATCAGGTCCAGCGCCTGTTGCGCGCCGTTGCACACCACAATGTCTTCGTCCTGGCAGTTGATGCCACGGGAAAACGCGATGTGCCGGGCGATCGCATTGCGCAGCGCCGGCAAACCCTCGGCGACACTGTAGAAACCTTTCGACTGAGCCATCTGCCGCATGGCGTGAGCGACGCAGCGCCGCCAGTCGTCATGGGGAAATTGGCCTTTGCTGGTAGCGCCGCCAATAAAGTCGTAGCGCAGCGAACCTTCCAGGGTCGGGTGACGCAGGAATACCGGCAGAGTTCGCCAGCTCTCGATCACGTCGGCGCTCGCCAGTTCGGTGTGGCTTTGCTTGCGCTGGATCTGCGCGGGGCGTGCGTTTACGTAAGTGCCTTTGCCAACCACTCCGGTGAGGAAGTCCTCATAGGTCAGTTGCGCATAGGTGTCAGAGATGGTCTTGCGCGAAATACCGAGTTGCTCGGCGAGCAAGCGGCTGGGCGGCAGCTGCGTGCCAGCGGCCAGGCGTCCGGTTTCAATGGCGGCGCGCAGTTGCCGATACAACTGGCCGGCGAGATCCTTGCGGCCGTTGATCACGACGTGAAGTTCCATACCGACGAGGCTCCCGAGGCTGTTTGGCGTGCCCGCCAGATTACCGCTGTTGTGCATTGGGCAGTAGTTGCGTGGAGTAAAAACCGCAAATTGGCCTAAATCTTTGTGGGAGCGAGCCTGCTCGCGAAGGCGGTGTGTCATTGAACAGATTCGCTGTCTGACACCCCGCTATCGCTGGCAAGCCAGCTCCCACAGTTTTTGTGCAGGCGTCGATAGCCGGATACGACGCAAACCCTTGTGGGAGCTGGCTTGCCAGCGATGGCGGTGGGGCAGTGGGTGAATTTTGTCTGGCACACTGTTTTCGCGAGCAGGCTCGCTTCCACAGGAGAACGGTGCAAGGCCCAGATTATTGGTGCGCAGGTTTTCCGTGGAATTGGGGCTGTAACACAGCCCGCATAGCCCTTACCGTGAACCCATCATTCCGCCCCCGAGACCTGCGTCATGTCCCTGCGTCTGGATTACTACAACGCGTCGCCCAAAGCGATGAAAGCGATGATCGCCATGGAGGCGTTGACCAGCCATTTGAGTATCGAGGCGCCGCTGCTGCAACTGATCAGAATCCGCGCCTCGCAGCTCAATGGCTGCGCGTTCTGCACCGACATGCACTCGGTGGATGCGCGGCGAGCCGGGGAGAGCGATCGGCGCCTTTACGCGATCGCGGTGTGGCGCGACAGCAACTTCTTCAACCCCCGTGAGCGCGCGGCGCTGGCCTGGGCCGAGGCGGTAACGCTGTTGTCCGAAAGCCATGTGCCGGATGACGTTTACCAGCAGGCGCGCGAGCAGTTCGATGAAGGCGAACTGGTTGACCTGACGGTAGCGGTCAGCACCATCAACAGCTGGAACCGCCTGGCCGTGAGCTTCCGCCAAACTCCAAGCGACTGAACACCGCCGCCCCTGTGGTGAGGGAGCAACCCTCGCCACAAATGGCAGTGTCAGCACGATCGGGGGTTGAGCACCACAACGTGTGGGTTTCAGTTTGGGGGGCGCTGCGGTTTCACGGACGTGCCAAACGTATTGCCCATGCGCGTGCTGGTCGCAGCCGGCGTCGCGAGCCCCAGCTGATTGGGCGGTCGTTTGTGCACCGGCACATTCATCGCTTCCATGTTCTTCTGCGCCGCTGCCGCGCCTTCAGGATTGTTGCCCATCTGCTGGCTCAGGCAATCGTAATTCGGCGCCTTGTAACCGCCGACCGTGACCTCGACGCAGCCCAGCGGCTCCTCGGCTTGCGCCGCACTCGCCGTCATCAGCAAGACCCAGATCCACCGTGTTTTCATGTCCGCCTCCTGGCCTGCCCGAATGGGCCGCTCTGACGTTTGAGTCTAGTGCAAGCGCGGTGCAAATCCCGTGATGGTTTTTTTGCACCGACCGTCATACCAGAGTCATAAATGCCCCGCAGGATAGCGATTTTCAGGGGTACGCCAGTCGTGCAGCGAGGCAGTTCGCGGATCAGTCTTCAGCGCTCGGCGACGCTTGTGCGTCGCGTCGGCCTGGGGTGGCTGCTCGGTCTGCTGGGCAGTGCTGCCACGGCTGACCCCGCGCCGGCGCCTATGCGTATGACCTTGCACATCCCGGCGCAGGAACTGGCGCGGGCGCTGGATCAATACAGCCGCGCGACAGGCGTCGCGGTGCTGGTCGACAGCCAGTTGAGCCGTGGCCGACGCTCCCTCGCCGTGGACGGTGAATACACCGCCGCCGACGCCTTGCGCCATCTGCTCGGCGGCACCGGGTTGATGGCGCGCTATGCCCGCGCCGATGCGTTCACCTTGCAAGCGGCGCAGGTGGAAGATCTGCCAGTGCCGACGGACAAACCATCGCCGGCCAGCGTCGCCGTCAATCGCAGTTACGCGACGGCGGTACAAGCGGCGATCGAGCGCAAGCTGTGCCGTTCGCCGCTGACCCGTCCGGGCAGTTATCGCGCGGTGCTGCAAGTGTGGGTCGGGCGCGACGGCGTGGTGCAGCACAACCGGTTGGTGACTTCGACCGGCGATACACGGCGCGATAACGCGCTGGTGGACAGTTTTCGCAACCTCACAATCGATCGGCCGACGCCCAGCGCCTTGCGCCAGCCGGTCACGCTGCTGTTGTTACCGGAGTCGTCAGGAAAACGCATGGAATGCACCAAGTGGGAAGGAGTTTCCGGGGGATGAAAGACGCCGGACAAAGTTCGATGGGCCAGTTGTTCCTCAGCTCATACGAAGATTTTCGCGTGCGCCTGCGCAGGCGTCTTGGCTCCGAGGACCTGGCCAACGACGTGCTGCACGAAACCTGGCTGCGGGTCGATCGCATGGAGACCCCGCCGAATCTGCTCAAGCCCAACGCCTACCTCTATCGCATGGCCCTGAACATCGCCGCCGATCGCCGTCAGGCCGATGCGCGCCTGCTCACCGGCACCGAGGTCGAAGAACTGCTGCAACTGGGCGACGAAGCCCTCGATCCCGCGCGCGTTGTCGGTGGGCAAAAAGAGATGCAGGCACTGCTCAACGCTTTGTATGAGCTGCCAGCACGGCGTCGGCGGATCTTTATCGCGGCGCGGCTGGAGGAGGCGCCGCATCTGGAAATCTCCCAGCGTTTCGGCATTTCCACACGCATGGTCGAGAAGGAAATCAAAGCCGCGCTGGGCTTCTGCGCCGCCAAACTGGAAAGAAAAGTGTTTCAGCGGTTCGGTCGCGGGGCCGGAAAACCGTCTAGCGAATAGTGACCCGATTAATCCGTTGAGAATTAGCGCGTTTGAACATCTTTCGACTGAAACCCGCCGAACCCTCGGCCGACGAGTCCCTGCACAGCGAAGCCCACGACTGGCTGATCCTGCTGACCTCGGGCCGCGCCACCGTCGCCGACGCCCGCGCCCTGCGCGAATGGTGCGCGCAGAGTGGCGACCATGCCCGGGCGTTCGAAGAGACCAAGCTGTTGTGGCATCGGCTGCAACCGGCCGCCGAAGCCGTGCAGGGCCGCCGCACCTTCGGTCGACGGGCATTTCTCGGCGGTGCCATTGCCGCATCTTCGGCATTCTTGCTGGTGCGCGGCACGATTCCCGGCGGGTTCGAAGGATTGGGCGCCGACTACATCACCGAAGTCGGACAGCAGCGACGGGTTGAACCGACGCAAGGCCTCAGCCTGGAACTGAACACCCAGACCCGCATCAACCAGCGCACCGTCGATAACGGCGTGCAGGGTTTTGAACTGGTCAGCGGCGAAGTCGAAGTGCAAACCGCACGCCTGCCGCTGGCGATGCAGGCCGGAGCAGGGTGGTTACGTGCCAGTCAGGCGCGTTTCAACCTGCGCAACACGGATCAACAAGTCTGCGTGACCTGCCTCGATGGCACAGTCGAAGTCGACATCGAAGGCCGCAACCTGCGCCTCGAAGCGGGCCAGCAAGTCACCTATGACGCACGGCAAATCGGCAACGTGCAAACCGTCGACACCGCCGCCGTGATGAACTGGCGCCAGCAGGTACTGGTGTTCAACGGCGCAACCCTCAGCCAGATGATCGAGGAAATCAACCGCTACCGCCCCGGCATGCTCCTGCTGCTCAACCGCGAACTCGGCCAACGCCGCGTCCAGGCCCGTTTCAACCTCGACCAACTCGCCGGCGTCGCCTTGCTGATCCGCGACGCCTACGGCATCAAATGCACCGAACTGCCCGGCGGCGTCGTAGTGCTCAGCTAACCAAAGCCCAGCGCAATCCAAATGTAGGAGCTGCCGAAGGCTGCGATCTTTTGATCTTGCTCTTGCTTTCTGTGGGAGCGAGCTTGCTCGCGAAAGCGGTTGCCCAACTGGCCAATATCTCCCGGTCGCACTCGATCCCTGTGGGAGCTGGCTTGCCAGCGATGACGGCCTACCAGCCAACCAACCTGCAACTGACCGCCCCCAACCCAATTGTGGGAGCGAGCCTGCTCGCGAAAGCGGTCTACCAGAGGCAACAACATTGACTGACCCACCGCGTTCGCGAGCAGGCTCGCTCCCACATTTGCTTGGTGACTGCCAAATTATTGCAACAACCCAATCACCTGCCGATACCGCTCAACCCCCTGCGGCGTCTGCCGATTCAACCGAATCTCCAACCCCAACGGATCCTCCCGCCGATTCCCGTTCAACTGCCGCCAGCCTTTATCGATCTCCCAAACCCGCACCTGCACATCACTCACCTCACTCAAGACCGCAACCCCATTCCCAGGCGCCGGCAACGGATACCGACTCCGCGCCTCAGCCACCGCCCGATACAACGTGTCGCCCTTGACCCACCAGCGCACCCGCTGCAACGCCCCCGGCTGATCAACAGCCGTGCGAATAATGTCCAGACGAAACCCCTTGCTATCACTGCTACGCACCGTCACCGCAGCCGGCGCGCTGGGCGCTTCATCATCAACCCCAACCTTCTTCGGCTCGCTCAACTCCACCCCCGCGCGCATGTCCAGATCACGCTGCAACTGATTCAACACCCGCAACAACCCATCGCTCTGCTCACTGCTCGCCTGCAAATGACTGTCTGCCCGCGTCACACTGTCCAGCCCGCGCCAGGCAATCAGACTCACCACCGCCATCAGCAGAATCGCGACCATCACCTCAATCAGAGTGAACCCTTGCTGAGTCTTCATTGAATACTGATCCGCCCACTGCCATCGCGCAGCACACTCAGCCGATTGGCCCCATCAGACAAAATCAGCCGCAACGGCGGATTGATCCACTCGGCATTCAGCACCACCGCCTGCCGAGGCTCCACACGCACCTCCACCTTCGTGCTCTGCCACGCACGCGGGCGCAACTGCGCATCCTCCTTGAACGACTCAAACCCCACGCCATCATCCCCACGCCGACCAAAGCGAAACCCCTTGGCATCCGCCACCCACACAATCGGCCGCCCATCCGCGCGAGCCTCGGCTTGCGCCACCTGCAACAACTGCGCAACCCGCTCGGCATCCTTGCGCAACAACTGCAACGGATCAGGCTTGATACTCAAACTGATCGCCGCACTGGCAATCCCGATGATCACCAGCACCACCATCAACTCGATCAACGTAAAACCCTGCTGCCTGCTCATCATCCGCGCGCTCCTTGGCGTCCCACCCCATCGTGCCCGGCGAACATTTAAGGCATGTGAAATAAAACGGAGAGAATTGCCGCGTAGGCTGGCAACAGGGACAACAAGGAGCGACAACCCATGAAACTCACCGCACGGATTACCCCAGCGCAAACCGTCCAGGCCCTGGCCCTGCTCGCCGCCCTGGTTGGCGTCGCGACATGGTCGTCGCTGCTGCTGACCACGGCGGAATCGCACACACCCGCAGCCACCCCGCAAGTGCTGGCGGCGAGGAGCGATAGCCCGGCGTTGCAGTGGTTCTCAAATGAGACCGCGCCGGTGGATATCAAGGTGAGCGGGGTGATCGCGGGCGGGAGCGGGACGGTGGCGATATTGAGTT
>NZ_JABWQP020000022.1 GCF_014268505.2 Pseudomonas khorasanensis | reverse complement strand
ATCGTCAAGATTAAATTCCGAAACCCCAATTGCGAAAGCAGTTGGGGTTTTGTTTTAGTAGAAGTTCCTGTTTTTGCTGGCTTGTTACCGTGTTGACGAGCCAGATAAAGAATTTCTTGACGACCATAGAGCATTGGAACCACCTGATCCCATCCCGAACTCAGAAGTGAAACGATGTATCGCCGATGGTAGTGTGGGGTTTCCCCATGTGAGAGTAGGTCATCGTCAAGATTGAATTCCGAAACCCCTGTTTGCTAACGCAGACAGGGGTTTTGTCATTTCAGGGTTCGGCTGAATGCTTCATTTCAAAGTGTTTATAAAAAGCGCTGAGGGGCGGAGCCTGCAACCCATCATCAAACTACGACTTCCCGCCAGTCCCACATCAAAAAAACAACATTTCGGGTCCAACTTGGATGTTGTCGTCGCCGGTCGTGCTGCTCAGCTCATTGCTACAGTAAAACCCAAAAAAAGACCGCCAAGCCAAAACCTTCTCAACTGCTCTAGTTCACCGTTCGGCGGGAACCTGGCGGTAATACGCTCCATTTGCGGCACAACCCTAATATTTCTGCGGATCCTGCCGAAAGACTGGTGAGACATGCGTGCACCAAAGTAGAGCGGCCAACAGAACGCTGCCTGCCATCTAATGGAATTTGGAGCTACATGGAATGTTGCATCCCCAACGCATCCCCCCTTTTGGCATAAGAAGTCCCATGAAATGAATCTCAAGTTCAGCCATAAAATCCTGTTGGCCGCTTCGGGCGTCGTGGTCCTGGCGTTCGCATTGTTCACGCTTTACAACGACTATCTGCAGCGAAACACCATTCGCCAGAACCTCCAGTCTTCTGTTCAGCAGGCCGGTGATCTGACCGCCAGCAGCGTGCAGAACTGGATGAGCGGGCGGATTCTGGTGCTTGAAAACCTCGCGCAGAACGTTGCCCACCAAGGCAAGAATGCTGACTTCCCGGGTCTGGTCGATCAACCGGCGTTCACTTCGAACTTCCAGTTCACCTACGTCGGACAGGCCAATGGCGTCTTCACCCAGCGCCCTGACGCGAAGATGCCGGACGGTTACGATCCGCGTCAGCGTCCTTGGTACAAGCAGGCTGTTGTAGCCGACAAGACCATGCTGACGCCGCCCTACATGGCGGCCGTTGGTGGCTTGGTGGTGACGATCGCCATGCCGGTGAAAAAGGGCGGCGAACTGCTCGGCGTGGTCGGCGGTGACCTGAGCCTGGAAACCCTGGTGAAAATCATCAACTCGGTGGACTTCGGTGGTCTTGGCCATGCGTTCCTGGTCAGTGCAGACGGTCAGGTGATCGTCAGCCCGGACAAAGATCAGGTGATGAAAAACCTCAAGGACATCTACCCGAACGCCAGCGTGCGCATCGAAAAGGGCAACCAGAACGTCGTGCTCAACGGCCAGGAACGCATTTTGTCGTTCACCCCGGTCAGCGATCTGCCGAATGCGCAGTGGTACATCGGTCTATCGATCGATCGAGACAAGGCCTACGCCGCACTGAGCCAGTTCCGCACCTCGGCGCTGATCGCCATGTTCGTCGCGGTAGCGGCGATTGCGTTGCTGCTGAGCCTGTTGATCAACGTGTTGATGCGTCCGCTGACCACCATGGGTCGTGCGATGAAGGACATCGCTCAGGGCGAGGGCGATCTCACCCGTCGTCTGGTGGTTGAGAGCAAAGACGAATTCGGTGAACTGGGCAGTGCGTTCAACCAGTTCGTCGAGCGCATTCACGCCTCGATTTCCGAAGTGTCGTCCGCCACCCGTCACGTTCATGATCTGTCGCAGCGGGTGATGGCTTCGTCCAACGCTTCGATTGTCGGCTCTGATGAACAGAGCGCGCGCACCAACAGCGTGGCCGCAGCGATCAACGAACTGGGCGCCGCTACGCAGGAAATCGCTCGCAATGCGGCAGATGCTTCGCAGCACGCCAGCGGCGCCAGCGAGCAAGCCGACGATGGCCGCCAAGTGGTTGAGCAAACCATTCAGGCGATGACCGAGCTGTCGCAGAAGATCAGCCTGTCCTGCACCCAGATCGAAACCCTGAATGCGAGCACCGACAACATCGGTCACATTCTCGATGTGATCAAAGGCATCTCGCAGCAGACTAACCTGCTCGCGCTCAACGCGGCCATCGAAGCTGCGCGCGCCGGTGAGGCCGGACGTGGTTTTGCCGTGGTCGCGGACGAGGTACGCAACCTCGCGCATCGCACCCAGGAGTCGGCGGAAGAGATCCACAAGATGATCACCTCCCTGCAGGTCGGTTCGCGTGAAGCGGTGAGCACGATGAACGCCAGCCAGGCGTCCAGCGAGCAAAGCGTGGAAGTCGCGAACCAGGCCGGTTTGCGGCTGGTCAGCGTGACTCAGCGCATCGGCGAGATCGACGGGATGAACCAGTCGGTCGCGGCGGCCACTGAAGAGCAGACCGCCGTGGTGGAAACCCTCAACGTCGACGTCAACCAGATCAACCTGCTGAACCAGCAGAGCGTGGCGAACCTCAACGAGACGCTGAAGGATTGTGATGCGTTGTCGCAGCAGGCGAATCGGTTGAAGCAGTTGGTCGACAGCTTCAAGATCTGATTGCGGTTCGTTAAACCGCGTTATCGTTCTTCGCGAGCAGGCTCGCTCCCACAGGGAATGCATTCCAACTGTAGGAGTGAGCCTGCTCGCGAAAGCGGCGGTTCGTTCACCGTCAAACCAAAGCTTTAAACGAAGAGCTTCAAAACATTCCCCATCGCATCGTCCGCGAACCCCTGTACGAAGTCCTTGAACTCCGGCAACGCTTCTTCCCTTCCTGAAGCCGGCTCGGCAATGATCGTCCAGGTCGCCCGTGATCGCCCTTCGTCCAGCGATTGCACCTGCATCGCCGCCCACAGATTGGCCACGCCCAACGTGTTGTAAATCGTTGTCCAGGTCATGCTCCGCGCCAGCTCATCGCGGGAGTTGAGTTGTTCGACCACAAGATTGCCGTCCTTGAAAAATTTCTTGCGCAGCGAGGACACGCCTTCGCCGGTCATCTCGATGTGCGACAGTGCCGGAATAAAGCGGTCGAAGCCGGCAAAGTTGCCGAGCACCGCCCAGACCTTCGCCGCTTCCGCCGGCACGTCTACCGACGACACAACGTGGCAGCCTTGAGGGTTGTTGATCAGGGTGTCGGGTTGCAGATTGCTCATGGTGTTGCTCCTTGTTGATGAGTCAGATGAAGTTGATTTCTTTCAGGTAATCGCAGCCGCGACGCAGCAGCGCCTGGGATTTTTGCGGGTAGTGCGTGCCCATCTGTTGTACGCCGGCCTGGGCGTTGGCGTGGCCGATCAGGGAGATGTCGCCGATGTCTTCTTCGAAGCCGTTGAGGTAAAAGCCGAGCACGCCGAACAACGCGTTGTCGGCGTCGACCCGGTTCAGTTGCTGCTGCCAGTCGGCGACGCTGACCAGTGAAAACTCGCGACCGGTTTCGCGAAAGGAGGCGACGTAGGCATCCCAACTCAGCGGCTCGGGGTTGTGCAGATTGAACACCGCGCGTTCCGGCGAATACCGGCTGGCATGGAAGGCAATAAAACGGGCGAGGAAGTCTACCGGCATCAGGTCGAAGTTCAGCGCGAAGGCCGGCACCTGCCCGAGCTGGATCGAGCCTTTGAGCATCAGCATCAAGCGATTCTTGTGCGGCTGGCAAACGCCGCTCAGGCTGTTGAAACTGATATTGCCAGGGCGATACAGATTGATCCGCACGCCACGCTCGCGCGCCCGTTCGAGGATGCGCTCGCCAACCCATTTCGACAGGTTGTAGCCGTTGCGAATGTAGATCGGCGGCGTCGCTGCGGCAGGCAACTCCAGCACGCGACCGGTAGCGTCCACAGCACTGGATGCCGACAGCGTCGAGACAAAGTTGAAAACCTTTTTACTCTGCCCCTCGCACAGCTTGAGCAGGGCAAATATCGGTTCGACGTTGTCCATCGCCAGCGACTCGTAATCGAGCACGTGGTTGACGTTGGCCGCGTTGTGCACCAGCGCGCCGAATTCACGGTCAAGACGCTCATAATCCTCATTGCAGAGGCCCAGTTGCGGGCGACTGATGTCTGCTGAGTAAACCCGAACGCGACTGAGATCGAGATGCTCCAGACGATTTTCGCGCAAAGCCTGGGCGAAGCGTTGCGCCGCCGTTTGCCCGCCGCCATCGCGCACAAGGCACGCGACTTCGCTGGCGCCCCAACCAAGCAGTGCCTCGACGATGTGCACGCCGACAAAGCTGTTGGCGCCGGTGACGATGACCTTGTGCACATCGCCCATACGGCTGATCGGCAATACGTCGAAGTCCAGCGCGCGTTCCGCGTCGGCCATGGCCTGGGCACTGAGCACGGCGCTGTGATCGGTGCCGCGTACCAGCGTTGCCAGCTTGCTGATTGTCGGCAGCTCGATGAAGCGATTGATTGGAATGCTGCGGCCGAACTCCTCACGCAAACGCAGCAACATTCGCGACAGCAGGATCGAATGGCCGCCGAGATTGAAGAAGCTTTCGTCGGTGGAAATGTCGCTGGCCGGCAGCTCGAGCAGCTGCGCCCAGATCTCCAGCAACAGCGCTTCGTCGTCATTGGCTGGCAGACATTTCGGGCCGTTGCCCTGCATCGTTACCGGTAGCGCCAGGAGCGCTTTGCGATCGACTTTGCCATTGCTGGCGAACGGCATTTGCTGCAGTTCGGTCCACGCCGCCGGTTGCATGTAGTCTGGCAAAAACTGCCGGGCATGGGCCTTCAGCGAGTCACGCGCAGTCTCCGTTTGTGGCTGGGCGAAAAATGCCAGGATCCTGCGCTGACTGTCGATGACCACGGCGATCTGCCGGTAAAAGCGGCTCTCGCGCAGGCAGCGTTCGATCTCTTCGGGCTCGACGCGAAAACCCCGGATTTTCACCTGATTGTCGCGCCGCCCGCACAGCTCGATACCGTGCTCGCCCCACTTCGCCATGTCGCCGGTGCGGTAGGCGCGCAGCTGCTGCCCGTCCGGCAGGTTCAGGGTCAGATAACGTTCGGCGGTCTGCTGTGGATTATTCAGGTACCCGAGGCAGACACCGGGGCCGACGATGAACAATTCGCCAACTGTCTGCTCAACCACGGGTTGCAGATCGTCATCGAGAATCAGCACCTGACTGTTGGCGATCGGCGCGCCCAGTGTGCGATTGCTGTCACCCGGCTTGAGCTGGCGCGCGGTGATCAGCACGGTCGCTTCCGTCGGGCCGTAGAGGTTGTGCAGCGTGCCCTGCCGGGTCAGTTGCTCGACGACGAATGGCTCACAGACATCGCCGCCAGTCATCACTTGGGTGCCTTCCAATTGTTCCAAAGGCAGAATGCTCAGCATTGCCGGCGGCAGGAATGCGTGAGTCAGTTGCCGACGGCGCATCAGTGCAACCAGTTGCAGCGGATCACGCCGCTGCGTGCCGTCGGGCACCACCAGTTCGGCGCCGACGAGCAGGGACGGGAAGATGTCGATCAGCGATGAATCAAAGCTCAGCGACGAGAACTGCAGCACCCGGCTTTCGGCGCGCAGTTGCACGTAATCGGCGTACCACGCAGTGAAGTGCGCAAGGTTGAGCTGGCTGAGCAACACGCCTTTCGGATGCCCGGTGGTGCCCGAGGTATAGAGCGCCATGCACGGGGCATTGAGTTCCGGGCGGCGCTGCATCAACGGCTGACTGAGATCGGCGTCGGCTATGTCGATGCCACTGACATCCAACCCCGATATCGAATCGCTGACCGGTTGCTCGCCATCGTGGAGCAATAGCACCGCGCCGGCGTTTTCCAGGATGTATTGCTGGCGCTGCAACGGATGGCTCGGCTCCAGCGGCAGATACACCGCACCGCTGCCGAGAACCGCCAGAATCGAGGCGAACAGCGCCGCGCTTTTCCCTTGGCAGACGCCGACCACCCACGGCTGCGGATGATGCTCGAGCAAGGGCTGCAGCCGCTGTTGGATCGCCCGGCTGTGGGCGTGCAACTGGCGATAACTGATGGATTGCCCGCCGAGGTACAGCGCCGGCCGCTCGGCATGGTCCATCAGGCTTTGCTGCAGATGCTCGATCAGCGGGATCTGCGCCTGTTGCAGCAGCGCTGCATTTACCGTGTCGTTGAGGCGATGGACATACGCCAGTCCGTCGAGAAACAGCAGGTTTTCCAGGCGCTCGAAATCCGGCGCGGTCAGCACCGTGGCATGACGAAAATAATCGGCGTCGCGGGAAAAACGGCTGACCAGCAACGCCACTTCGTCCACCACATGGGCGAGCACCCTTTGGCGCAGTGCCTGTCCGTTACCGGACGGCTCATCGCCGATCGGCACGCGGCTAATCAGTGACGAGCCGAGAAAGCACAGCAGATCGAGCGCCGGCAAACCATTAACGCTGTACGCTCTGACACCCAGACGCATATGCAGATGCGGAATGGGGCAGAAGTCGCCGGCGGCAATAAAGCCATCGTCGATGATCAGATCCACCGCCGATTGAGCGGCACCGCTGCGTGTGAGCGAATGGCCGTGTTGTTCCAGTTCCCGCGTCAGGTCGGTCATGGCCTGGCTGGTCCCGGTCAGCAAAATGTCGAGACGTTTCATGACGGCCTCCTCATGCCTGGTAGTCGCGCAAGGCGTGCTGCACGCAGGGCGTGTCGAGCAGCGAGCTGGTGTGGAAAAACTTCATGATGTTGCCCACCAGTGGATGGTGGCGATTGATCGGAAAGGCCAGCCCGGCCATTTCCTCGCGCAGCGAACGCCGCGTGATTTCGCCAACCGGCAGCGCATCGATCAGACGCAAGTCGAAGGACTTCTGAATGTCGTTGGTCAGGTAGTGAGCGATGAACACCGGCAGGATCTGCGCGATGATTTCGCGGTCCGCGTCGCTTGCGGTATGCCAATAGATGCGCACCATGCGTGCCCAAAAACTTGAATGACGACCCTCGTCGAGCAAGTGGTCGGCCATCAGCCCCTTGATCGACGGTTTGACTGAATCGTCTCGGGCGAACGCCGCGACATCGCCGGTCACGGTATTTTCGGCGATCGCCACGCAGATCAATTCGACCGCGCTGCGCAGGTGTTCCGGTGCCAATGCAACCGCTGCTGGAATCGCCCTGCTGAGTTCGATTTCGTTAGGCAATTCGACGGGATCTATTCCGGTCATGGCCACGGTTTGCTGCATGAAATCCATGGCCACCAGCGCGTGATAATCCTCGTCGACCACCACGGTCATCGCGTCGTAGCGACAGGCGAACGGAAACGCCACGGCGAAGCGATTCTTGGCGATGCTGCGGGCGGTCTTGTCGACGATCTCGGTTTCGAAAATCACAACGTCGTTGATGAATTTGTACAGCGTCTGCACAAGCGCAAAATCACGCTGCTGCGGGCATTCGCGCAGGAAGGTTTCGCTGAGCACCAGTGGCTGGCGACTGAGCGGATAGATCAGTCGCTGATCATCTTCCAGCACCCGCCGGGGACGCGTGCGGATGGTGGCGCGGCTTTCCCACGCCTCGGCGAAGGATTGATAGTCGGCGGCGTTCATCGGGCCACCTCGGCAATTTTTTCGCCCATGCTCAGGCGCAGCCCGTCCCACAGCGCGATGCGGCTTTCCACTGCGGCAATGGCGCTGGCGTAGACCTCGGCCTCGCGTTGCGGATCGCCATCCACCAGACGTTCCAGCAGCTGCGCGGCGGCGGGGCCGTGGTCGTCGGAGTCGACTTCAATGTGCCGTTGCAGGTAATAACGGAAGGTCGGTGCCTGTTCGATGCCGATGCCCCAGTCATCGAGGATGCGCTGGAACATCGTCGGAATGACGCTCTCTCGGCCATGCAGGAACGCGGCGGCTACGCTGTGCCCCGGCGCCTCCAGAGCGACGCGCAAGGTGTCACGTACAAACTGCGCGGCCACGGCGTCTACCTCGACGCTTTGCAGTGCAATGTCGTAGCTCACGCCTTCCTGCTGCAATGCGACGAAGCGTTCTACCGCCGTGGTGCTCGCGCCAATTTCCCGCATCGCATCGAGGTACAACTCGAAGTGGCTGTAGTGACCGTTATCGAGGCGATCATCTGACTCCTCGCCCAACACAATCTCGTTGATCAGCCGGGCCGCGAGAGGATCGCGCGGCGGCAGCCAGGGTAATCGAGTGCAAGTCAGTTCCTGCTGCAGGCGCTTGGTCAGCGACATGAAGTCCCATACCGCAAATACATGGGTTTCCATGAAGCGACGTAATACCGATAACGAAGTAATCTCCGAGAAGATCGGGTGAGTACTCAGTTCGGCTTTCTTCAGGGCGAGTTGCTGCTTAGTTGGCATCATGATGTCCTTTATCATTGATATGAAATGCCCGGTGCTCCAGTGGCTATAAGCGCTCGGGCAAGTTGGATGGAAAGTCATCCGGGCAAAGCCTGAGTTACGGGATGCTGCCGTTGCGGCGGCATTATTGCTGTGTTTCATCCGTGGTACATGCAGCGCTGAGTTGCAAATTTCAAACTCGGCGAGAGAAAGCTAATACAGCGCAAAAGCGTTTAACAAGTTTATTTTCATTTATTTTTAGTTTGAGGTTTTTTGAGGATGAGAGTGGCCGATAAAACTTTAAAGTTAAGTTTTATATGAGCGTAGTTGCTCCTTTCGGCTAATGGCTGCCAAAATCGATTAATAAGAGTGAATGCCTCACTCGAAGCAACTTTTAACTAAGGAAATTTATTGATTTCAAAGGGGCGAAAGTTGGCCGTGACCGGCGCCATGACTTCCTGTTTCCCGTGACAAGACTCCTTCCGTAGGTTCCTGTTTGCGGGGACTGTGCCGTCAGGGCGGCGTGTCCCCGTTCTATAGGGCTGGCGCTTGAAGAGTGCGGGTAAATTGCCGTCACGGCTATTGCCGATTCGTCACTGGCGCGGACTTAAAAGCGTGCAAGGCCCAAGGCAGGCTGCAACGGACACGCCTAGCCGCCAGCGAGGCTGGCAGCAGAGCGGTCGGAGAGATTTGTAAGAGGATTATTCGTGTTGCTCAGGCTTTAACGCGTGGTATGGCGCTTCTGTGCCTCGGGGGTCGCGAGATAGCGAGTGATTACCTCAACGCCTCGGTTGAGATGCTGCTCCAGCAGTTCGAGCGAGCGCTGGATGTCACGTTCGATCACGGCCTGAAGCATGGCGCGGTGGTCATCCTGAGACAGCTTGCCCAGGCCCATCGCTTCCAGGTTGAAACGCAGGAAACGTTCTTCTTCATTCAGCCCGTCTTCGACCAGACGCAGCAGCCGCTGGTTGGGCGCCTTGCTGTACAGGGCCATGTGGAACAAACGGTTGAGGCGGCCGATTTCGTTGTAGTCGTGCTGCGCTTCGAGTTCGTCAATGTGCGCGGCGGCCAACTGATGGTCAGCGCTGCTCAACAAGGGAATGGACTGCCGCAATGCTTCGGATTCCAACAGAATGCGCAATTCATAGGTTTCGGTGGCATCGCCCTGAATCAGCGGCGCGACCACGGCGCCCTTGTGCGTGGTGACGCTGAGCAGTTCCTGCGCTTCGAGCTGGCGCAAGGCTTCGCGCACCGGCATGCGGCTGACGCCGAACAGATCGGCCAGATCCTGCTGGCGCAGCGCGGTGCCACACGGCAGCCGTCCGTCAAGGATCGCCGAGCGCAGCGTTTCTTCTATAACCGACCGGGCCAGATGCGCAGGAATCGGTCCTTCGACTTTGATGCTGTCCAGCGGTTTGGGCTTCTGAGTCACGACAACGCACCCTGTAGGTCGCAATTGGTTGGATCCAAATGACACTAGTGATTGCTCTACAGGTTGTCAAACCGTGTAGAACATTACGCCGCAGCCTGGAGTTTAGCGCGTCCTGATGATCTCACGGTGCCATTGTTTTTTGGCGAGCTAAGCTTCACCATCAAACGCTTCCCCTCCTCTGGAAACTGGCTGTGGCGGTACGTTTCGCGATCCCCAGGATAATGCGCTGGCTTGGCTGCGCACTGCTGCTGGCCGGCTTCATGCTGGGCGGTCTGCATGCCGATTGGGATTTTTCCGCGATCAGCCGCAAGGCCACGGCCATCTACGGCCCGCTGGGCGCCGGGCAGCAGCGCATCGACGCCTGGCAAAATCTTTTGGCCACGCAGCAGCAGGCCAGCGAAATGGACAAACTCAAGGTCGTAAACCTGTTCTTCAACAAACAGGTGCGCTACGTCGAGGACATCGACTTGTGGCGCCAAGTCGATTACTGGGAAACCCCGATCGAAGCACTGTGGAAAGGTGCCGGTGACTGCGAAGACTATGCGATCGCCAAGTATTTCAGTTTGCGCCATCTCGGGGTTTCCAGTGACAAGCTGCGCATCACCTACGTCAAGGCGCTGCGCCAGAACCGCGCTCACATGGTGTTGACGTACTATGCCACCCCCGATGCCATGCCGCTGGTGCTCGACAGCCTGATAGATCCGATCCAGCCGGCGTCGCAGCGGACCGATTTGCTGCCGGTCTACTCTTTCAATGCCCAAGGGCTGTATTTGCCTGGCGCCAAGGGCAATAAAAAGGTTGGCGACACCAAACGCCTGTCGCGCTGGCAGGATGTGCTGAAAAAAATGCAGGCCGAAGGTTTCCCGGTCGAGACGACTAACTAGGAGCACGCGCTCAGATGTCTTTGTTCAAACAGCTGTTGATCGCTATCTGTCTGTTCCTGGTCGTTGCCTTCACGGGTAGCTTCATGGTCAGTCTGGAGAGCTCGCGCACCCAGTACGTCAACCAGTTGCGCTCACACGCGCAGGACGCCGCGACGGCGCTGGCGTTGTCGCTGACGCCGAATATCGATGACCCGGCGATGGTCGAGCTGCTGGTCAGCTCGATTTTCGACAGCGGCTATTACGCGAGCATCCGCGTGGTCGATGTGAAGACGGAAAAGACTATCGTTGAGCGCACAGGTATCCCGGCCGTGAGCAACGTACCGGACTGGTTCGTCAAGCTGATTGGGCTGGAGCCGGCCGGTGGCGATGCGCTGGTCAGCCGTGGCTGGGAACAGGCGGCGCGGGTCGAAGTGGTCAGCCATCCGATGTTCGCTGTGGCCAAGTTATGGCAGAGCGCGCTGGGCAGCCTGGGCTGGTTGCTGATCTGCGGCGCGTTGAGCGCGGTGCTCGGCGCGCTGTTGCTGCGCCGGCAACTGAAGCCGCTCGATTACATGGTCCAGCAGTCACATGCCATCGCCCGCCGCGAATTCCTCAGCCTGCCCGACTTGCCCCGCACCCCAGAGTTGCGCAGGGTGGTGCAGGCGATGAATCAGATGGTCGAAAAGCTCAAGACGCTGTTCCAGGAGCAGGCCGAGCGCAGCGAAAAGCTGCGCGCCGAGTCATATCAGGACAACCTCACAGGCCTGGCCAATCGGCGCTATTTCGAGATGCAGCTGAACGACCGGGTGAGCAACCCCGAGCAGGCCAGTTCCGGCTATCTGCTGCTGTTGCGGGTCAAGGACCTGGCCGGGCTCAACCAGCGTCTGGGTGGCCAGCGTACCGATGAATTGCTCAAAGCGGTCGGCGAGCAACTGTCCCGCGAGTGCGCCAAATATCCGGAAACCCAGAATCTGGTCACGCGTATTCGCGGTGGCGAGTTTGCCGTGCTGGCGCCCGGGCTGGTCCGGGAGGAAGCGTTGCAGCTGGCGCAGAACCTCGACAGCGCCCTCAGCAGCCTGCATGCCACGGGCGCGACGGATGTGCCGGCGGTGGCCTCGATAGGCCTGGCACCGTTTGCCCATGGCGATTCGCCGCAAGCGGTGCTGACGCTGGGCGATCAGGCGCTGGCGCAGGCTGAAGGGCAGGGCGAGCTGAATTGGGCGTGCATTGATCAAAGCCTGACGGCAGACGTCGGCGACGATCACCACGCCTGGCATCGTTTGCTTGATCAGGCTTTGAGTCAGCAGCGGTTCGAATTGTATTTTCAACCGGTGGTGGCCGCGCAGGACACGCAACTGGTGCTGCATTACAAAGTGCTCTCGCGCTTGCTCGACGATCAGGGCCAGACCATTGCGGCCGGGCGTTTTCTGCCGTGGCTGGAGCGCTTCGGCTGGACCGCTAGGCTCGATCGCTTGATGCTTGAACGCGTGCTGGAGCAGATGGCAGAGCATGAGGATTGCCTGGCGCTGAATCTGTCCTCGGCGACGCTGGCTGACCCGCAGGCGCTGAATAAAGTCTTCGAGATCTTGCGCGCGCATTCCAACCTCGGTAGCCGCCTGACGCTGGAAATCGGTGAGGAACAATTGCCTGAACAAGCGGTGCTGGAGCAGTTGACCCGGCGTCTGCGTGAGCTCGGTTTCTCCCTGAGCCTGCAGCGTTTTGGCGGCCGCTTCAGCATGATCGGCAATCTGGCGCGGTTAGGCCTGGCGTATCTGAAGATTGACGGCAGCTACATCCGTGCAATCGATCAGGAGAGTGACAAGCGCCTGTTCATCGAAGCGATTCAGCGCGCGGCGCACAGCATTGATCTGCCGCTGATTGCCGAACGGGTCGAGACTGAGGGGGAATTATCGGTGATTCGCGAAATGGGTTTGTATGGGGTGCAGGGGCAGTTGTTGGGTGAGCCGAAGCCCTGGGGCTAAGCCGATCGTTCCCACGCAGAGCGTGGGGAAGGAACAATCCCGGAAAGTCAGATCAACCCGCCCTCATCCTCATCAATCAGCTGGCTCAACCCGCCCAGCGCCTCACGTGCCTGGGTGCGGTCCATCAGTTTGGCCTGGGCAGCCGGCGGCAGGTCGGTGACGCGGATCACGCCTTTCTGGGTCAGCACCTGAATCAGGTCGTCGAGTACCCGAATCATCTCAAAGTCGCTCTGCTTGAGCTGTTTGAGGCTGTTTTCCACGGCTTCGTTGGCGTACCACGCCTGGATTTCATGGTTGTCGGCCGGCAGCGTTTCCGTGGCCTCGGCGTACGCCGCGGCTTCCACCCGAATCAACTGGCCTTGCGCGTCGCGTTGCACGTAAAACATTGAGCATCCCTCGGATAAGAATCAGCGTCATGCTGTC
This sequence comes from Pseudomonas khorasanensis, assembly GCF_014268505.2. Taxonomy (GTDB): domain Bacteria; phylum Pseudomonadota; class Gammaproteobacteria; order Pseudomonadales; family Pseudomonadaceae; genus Aquipseudomonas; species Aquipseudomonas khorasanensis. Next base: position 4,052 of record NZ_JABWQP020000022.1, on the reverse strand, counting down.
AGCAGCATAGCCAACTGCGCGCCAGTATGCGGGGCGACGTTGAAAACGTCACCGCTACATTGTCCGCAAACACGACGGCCGCCTCACTGAAGGCGGCCGTTTTTTTTCAGCATCAGCTGTTGTTGTGATCGACCTTGATGGTCGGATCACTGCCGGCGATGAGGTTGTGCAGGTTGGCGCTCGACCAGTTGTTGCCTTCCAGTTTGATCGTCACGTCCGGCGTTGCCGCAGCGGCATCGGCCGAGTTGAATTTGCCACCCGAACTGACTTGCAGCGACGAGACGCCATCGACGGTTGTGATTTTCAGGAAGTTGTCGATCGTGCTGCCGGTCTCGCCCTGCAGCAAGTCGCGCAGGTCGATGCGGTCGCCTTCGCTGGCCTTGAAATCCTTGATCACGTCGTTACCGGTGTCGCCCGATTTCCAGACGAAAGTGTCGCCACCGGAACCGCCGATGAGGATGTCGTTACCCTGGCCGCCAATCAGCGTGTCGCTACCACTGCCACCAAGCAGGATGTCATTGCCTTTGCCGCCGTCGAGCAGGTCGTTGCCGCCCGAGCCGAACAGGATGTCGTTGCCCGCGCCACCCAGCAGTGTGTCGTTACCGTCGTGCGCGCCGGAAACATCGAATGCCTGATAGTTCTCGGTGATGTACTGGTGCACGTTGCTGGTGCTGACCTTGCTGACCTCGACGCCGGTTTCCCTGGCCACAAACGCCTGCATCGCCTGATAGCCCTCGCCGGCGATGCCGTTGAAGCTCACCAGGTCGCCGAACAGAATGTCGTTGCCGTCGCCGCCGTTGACGGTGTCATTGCCCGGCATCGTCGCCTCGGTGTGGCCAATGATCGAGTTGGCCAGGTCTTTCGGATCGATGTTGGTTTGCGGCGTTTTGTCCGAGTCGTAAGGCTTCAGATCAGCGAGGGTGACGTCCTTGTTCAGACCGATGGCCTCGACGTTCGACAAGCCGCTCAGCAGCGCAAAGCCGCTCGACGAATTGCTGGTCGTGTTCGAGTTGGTGCTGTTGCCGGTGCCCGCCAGGTTTGACAGCTCGTAGGTGCCGTCGCCCTGCGCATGAATCGTGCCCAGGGTTTCACTGCTCCAGCCCCACCAAGTGCTGTAGGTTTGCAGCACCACGCTGCCTGCGCTGTTGATGGTCAGGTAGTGCGTGTTGTCGATGTACGTGCTGAACGTGTCGCCCTGCTTGTAGTTGCTGGTGTTCACGACGCTGTCGAGTTTCACGTTGCCGTATAACGTCGGGTTGGTCTGTTCGCCGCTCTGGTAGTAGGTCGGCTGGCCATCAGTGATGAAGTACGTGAGGTTCTTCGCACCGGTGTTCGCTACCGCGTCGGCGCTCTGGAACCAGTTGGCCGTGGTTTTGAACACGTCTTCGTAGTTGGTGCCCCCGCCAGAGGCCATCGAGTCCAGCACCGCTTTGAGCAGGGCCAGCGCTTTGGGGTCATTGAGGTTAACCGACACCGACTTGTTGACCTGGGTATCGAAGTCCACCAGGAAGATGTTCACCGTGCCCGAGTTGCTGCCACCCAGGCTTTGTTTGAGGCTGTTGAACACCGACGTCAGCGAGTCCTTGGCCGCGTTGAGCGACGCAGCGCTCATGCTGCCGGAGCTGTCGACCATGAACGCGATGTTGTAGTTGGTGCCTGGCACCACAGTCAGACCGCCGATGTCAGCAACCACGATGTCATTGCCATCGGTACCGGTGACGCTGTCGTCGCCCGAGGTCGCCACCACGGCGTTGTACACCGCCGGAACCACGGTGACCGGAATCGTTGCAGTGCTGCTCGCCGAACCGCCGACCTGTTCGGTGGAGGTCGAGGTCACGGTCAGGTTGAACTGGCCGTTGTAGTAGGTCGGCGGAGTCACGGTCAGGCTGCCCAGGTTCCAGCCGGTGACGTTGGCTTCGCCATTGCTCGCGGTGACGGTGAAGCTGTGGCCGGCGCCATCGCTCAGTACCGAGCCGACCGGCGCGCCGCTGATTTTCACGCTCAGGCTTTCCGAACCGTCGGTGTCGGTCAGCGCGGTGCTGATCGCCGACAGTTTCACCGTGGTGCCTTCGGCGCCAGTGTTGAGTTTGTAGCCGTCGTAATAACCTTCGCCGTTGCTGCCGTGCAGGTCGGAAACGGTGACGCCGGAATTCACCAGGTCGCTGATGCCGGTGTACAGCGGCACGCCAGCGCCGCTCAGATCAACCGGTGCACCACCGTTGACCGACAGATTGACGTCGTAACTGCCCGGGCCGCTCTGGTTGTGGTGGTAGATATCCAGCGTGTAATAGCCGCTGGTGGTCGGGGTGAACGATCCGTTGATCGCGCCGCCCGCGCCCCAGGTACCGGAAGCCACGTTCTTGCCGCCGATGGTAATCAGCAGACTGTCGTCGGCGACGCCGCTAAACGTGTAGGTCTTGCCGGCTTCCAGATAAATCAGGCCCGACGTCTTTGAAGCCGTCCCGGCAGCCACGCTGCCATCGGACTGCACGTTAGTCACGGTGCCGCTGGAATTCGGTTTGCCAGCGCCGTCGATCACGTTTTTCAGAGTCGTGGAGTTTGCGCCACTGCCGTCGGTGCCGAGGCCCGACAGACCGGTCCAGACTTCCTTGACCAATCCGGTGGACTTCACGCTGTTGTCGGCCACGCTCACGGTCGGCGCATCCGCCACTGGCGTGATGTCGATCTTCACGGTGCCGGTATTGCCGAGCAATTGACCATCGGTTGGCTGGAACTTGATCTGCGCGTAATCGGCCTGTTTGTTGCCCTGACCGGTGCCGCCGTAGCCGTCCGCGCCCGACTCGTTGGCATCCGGCATGAAGCGCAGTTTGCCGGCGTCTATATCAGCCTTGCTGAAGGTCTGATTGTTGGCAACGTCTTTCCAGGTCGAGCCATCCAGATACTGCAGTTTGCCTTCGCCCGGCAGTTGGGTGATTTTCACCCCGAGGCTGCTCGCCGGGCTGTCGACATCGCTGACGCCGAAGGTCGACCAGCCGAGTACCAGTGGCGTGTCTTCGGTGCCGGTTACGTTGCTCGGCGCGGCGACCGGTGCGTCGTTGACCGCTACTAAGTTGACGGTGGTGGTCGCAGTGTTGGAGTAGTTGCCGCCGTCGGTCACCGTCACGGTAATGATGCGCGGCACGGTGCTCGGGTTTTCGCTGCTGTTGGTGAAACTGATGTTTTTGATGGCCTGCAGGTAGTCGGCCAGCGTGGCGTTACCCGACAGGGTCAGGGTCACCGTGCCGTTGGTGCTGTTGGCATTAATAGTGATGCCGTTGACGCTGTTGCCCAGGTTCAGTGCATCGCCGTCCTGACGGTTGGTCAGCACCACGGTTGCGCCGGTCAACATCGTGCTGTCCGGGTCGGTGATGCTGATGTCGGTGTCGGCAATCGACACACCGGCGCCGGGGGTGTTTTCGGTGAACGTCACCTTGTAATCAGCACCCGTGGCGCCACTGGAGTTGTTGGCATCCAGATCGAGCACAGGCGGCGCATCGTTGTCGATGATCGAGGTGCTGACGCTGCCGTTGGTGCCGCTGACCGCGAGGTTCTCGAAGTTGCCACCGGTGGCCGAATCGATCTTGACCACGAAGTTCTCGGTGCCTTCGGTGATTTTGTCATCGAGGGTGGCAACGCTGAATTGCGCGCTCGTGGCGCCCGCCGGGATCTTCACGGTGTATACGCCGGTGAAGTCCGAACCGTCGGCTGCGGTGCCGCTGTAGACGATTTTGAGGGTCACTTCGGTCTGCGCCGGATGGTTCAGGCTCACGGTGTAGCTGGCGGTCTGGCCTTCGGTCACGGAGGTACTGCCGCTGATGCTCACCGTGGTGGTGTCGACAGTGTCAGTGACAGTGGTCACCGCTGGCGCCGTGCTCGGTACCAGATTTTCGAAGCTGCCACCGGACGCGGTTTTGATAGTCGCCTGAACGGTGCCGGCGTCTTTATAGACGTCATCCGATGGAGCAGGAACGGTCACGGTACCGGTGGTTTTACCGGCCTCGATGGTGATTGTCGCGCCGTTACTCAGATTCACGGTTACCGGCGAGCCGGCC
>NZ_JABWQP020000021.1 GCF_014268505.2 Pseudomonas khorasanensis | reverse complement strand
TTGCTTCTAAAAATCAAAAGATCGCAGCCTTCGGCAGCTCTTACAGTTTCAGGTCAGCCTTGGTAGCGGCGGGCGATCAGGTGATCGATTGATAATCTGCCCGGGCCGGTCGCCATCAGGTACAGCAACACCGCCGCCCAGGTGCCGTGGGTCGGGTAGGCATCCGGGTAGACAAACAGTTGGATAGTCAAAGTCATGCCGAGCAATGCCAGCGCCGAAAACCGTGTGGCGAAGCCGACAAGAATCAACAGCGGGAACACATGCTCGGCAAACGCTGCCATGTGCGCCGCGATTTCCGGCGACAACAGCGGCAGGTTGTACTCGCTCTGAAACAGCGGTATCGCCGAATCCGCCAGGCGCGGCCAGCCAAGTTGAAATGTGCCGTCGATCAGGTCGATGGCCAGTCCTTCGACCTTGGTTTGTCCGGACTTCCAGAACACGGCGGCAACCGAGAAACGCGCGATAAAGGCAATCAGACTAAGGGGGATGTTCTCGAACAGTGCAATGACGCGAAGGATGAGAGTGTTCATGGCAACTTCTTGTAATTGAGCCGAGTGATCGCGTTGTGTGCGATGAGCAAGGCGAGTGTCTGGGCTAGATCGAACGGCGGACTTTTCTCTGCCGCCACCAGCAATGGCGAACCCTCGATCAGATGACGAATAAACACGCTCGCACCCGGTTCAAGGGCAAACACCTCCACGTCGAGACCGTTGCGCAGCACCAGGGCATGCTGGCCTTGATCGAGGCCGATGCCCGCCATGCTCTGCTCCTGCTGATGCGCGGCCCAGATCGCCACCACCGCAAATGCGGAGTCGAGCAGGTGCAGCGAGGGATGCAGTTCGAAGCACAGCTCACTCAATGACTGCGGATCGGCCAGCGCGGCGCTGATTTGCTCGGGCCGGATCGTCTGCGCGTCGGCGGCATGGTAGGCGAGGGTGCGTAAATGTTCGAGACGCGCGACATCAGCGACATAAGGCACGCTGGCAATCGGTTCGAAGCGGGCGATGAAGTCGGCAAATGCTTCACCGTAACGACTCATCAGCGGACTTTGCGGCGGTTGCCTTTGCACGAAAATCGCCGCCATGGCGCGGAAGAATGGTTCTGCGACCAACTGCACCACCACGGGATAGCTGTCTGCCAGGGCATTGATCAGCGAGCTCTGCACGTTGTTGCGATACACCGCGAAGCGCCGCGACGGGTCGGCGCCGTTGCGGCTGCACAGACCGTCGGGACACGGCATCTGCACATTGAGCAGGGCGGCGGCAAACGCCGCTTGCGTGCTCATGACCCGCTCCCTGCCTGCCGCAACAGCGCCTCGGCTTGCTGCGCCTCGGCCATCAACACGTTGAAGGCGGGCACGTGATTGTCGCGTTCAATCAGCGTCGCCACCGGCCCGATCCGTTTGAGCACCTGACGGTACAAATCCCAGACGACCGGATCAATCGGGGCGCCGTGATCGTCGATCAGCAAGCGATCGCCGAGATTGTCACAGTCTTCGGCGAACCCGGCCAGATGAATTTCGCCGACCGCGTGCAGTGGCAATGTATCGAGGTAGGCCAGCGGATCGCGCTGATGATTGATGCACGACACGTAGACATTGTTGACGTCGAGCAACAAGCCGCAGCCGCTGCGGCGGATCACTTCGGCGATGAACTCGGCCTCATCGATCGTCGAGTGCTCAAACGCCAGATAGGTTGCCGGGTTCTCCAGCAGCATCGGTCGTTTCAGAGTGTTCTGCACCTGGTCGATGTGCGCACAGACGCGGTTCAGCGTCGGCGTGTCGTAAGCCAGTGGCAGCAGATCATTGAGAAACACCGGACCGTGGCTCGACCAGGCCAGGTGTTCGGAAAAGGCTTGTGGTTGATAGCGCTCGATCAGCTCGGCGAGGCGTTTGAGGTGCTGGCTGTCCAGCGGGCCTTCGCCACCGATCGACAGCCCCACGCCATGCAATGACAGCGGGTACTGCTCGCGGATCAGAGCGAGAAAATGATGAAACGGGCCGCCGGCCACCATGTAGTTTTCGGCGTGGACTTCGAAGAAACCGAGGTCCGGTACGGAGCCGAGCACTTCGAGGAAGTGCCCGGTCTTGAGTCCCAGCCCGGCGCGGGCAGGGAGCTCGGTGCGAGCTGCCTGAGTGCGCGGCAGGGACGGTTCGTGATGACTGAACATGGGCGTCACTCAGGCAGGCCGTGGATCAGGACTTGGCTTTGAAGGCTTCGAGTTGACCGAAACCGGTCGACGAAGTTTTGCTTTCAATGGTGACGCAAGTGCCTTTCGGAACGTGTTTCCAAGCGTTGGCCTGATAGTCCGTTTTCGACGTGCCGGCACAGGTGGTGCCTGCACCTGCGGCGCAATCATTCTTACCTTTGAGGGCCACGCCGAAGCATTTTTCCATGCTGACATCGGCGGCCTGGGCGGTGGAGACAGTGGCGATACTCAGAGCAGAGCCAAGGGCCAGAACCAGGGCAGTGGCGGACAGGGTGCGGGTAGTAGCAGTCATGATGTTTCTCCAGTTTTATCAGGGTTTATGCAAGCGGTTTACGCTTGCTTGTCCCTCTAGAGAACGGGTGGGGGGATGCGTTACAGGCAGGGCGAGAAATTTATGAAAAATTTGGGATTCACCTGTATCCCACAGGGGCAGTGTTTTTCATTTGGGCATAAAAAAAAACGGCCCGAAGGCCGTTTTTTGTTCAGCGATAACACTTAACCGCCGAGATACGCCTCGCGCACTTTCGGGTCGGTCAGCAGTGCTTCACCGGTGCCTTGCATCACCACGCGGCCGTTCTCCAGAACGTAGGCACGGTCGGCGATTTTCAGCGCCTGGTTGGCGTTCTGCTCGACCAGGAACACCGTCACACCGTCCTTGCGCAGTTGTTCAATGATGTCGAATATCTGCTGGATGATGATCGGCGCCAGGCCCAGCGACGGCTCGTCGAGCAGCAGCAGCTTGGGCTTGCTCATCAGCGCACGGCCGATGGCGAGCATTTGCTGTTCGCCGCCGGACATCGTGCCGCCGCGCTGGTTGAAGCGTTCTTTCAGGCGCGGAAACAGGCCGAGCACCTTGTCCATTTGTTCCTGATAGTCGCCCTTGTCGGTGAAGAAGCCGCCCATGGACAGGTTTTCTTCAACGGTCAGACGGGCAAAAACCCGGCGACCTTCCGGCACCACGGCAATGCTCTTGCGCATGATCTGCGAAGAGTCCTGGCCGACCAGTTCCTCACCCATGTAGCGGATGCTGCCGCTGTGCGCCTGCGGTGAACCGCAGAGCGTCATCAACAGCGTGGACTTGCCGGCACCGTTGGCGCCGATCAGCGTGACGATCTCGCCCTGACGGACTTCGACGTTGACGCTGTGCAGGGCCTGGATCTTGCCGTAGAAGGTGGAAACGTTTTCGAATTGCAGCATTTACGCTTCCCCCAGGTAGGCTTTGATCACTTCAGGATTGTCGCGGATCTGATCCGGCGTGCCGTCGGCCAGCGGCGTGCCCTGGTTGATCACGACGATGTGGTCGGAAATGCTCATGACCAGTTTCATGTCGTGTTCGATCAGCAGCACGGTGACGTTGTGCTCTTCACGCAGCACACCGATCAGCGCCTTGAGGTCTTCGGTTTCTTTCGGGTTCAGGCCGGCGGCGGGTTCGTCGAGCATGAGGATCCGCGGGCGGGTCATCATGCAGCGGGCGATTTCCAGACGACGTTGCTGACCGTACGCCAGGGTACCGGCGGTACGGTTGGCGAACTCTTTCAGGTTGACCTTTTCCAGCCAGTACTCGGCGAACTCCATGGCCTCGCGCTCGCTTTTGCGGAACGCGGGGGTCTTGAACAGGCCGGACAGGAAGTTGGTGTTCAGGTGACGGTGCTGGGCGATGAGCAGGTTTTCGACCGCCGTCATATCCTTGAACAAGCGCACGTTCTGGAAGGTACGCACCACACCTTTGAGGGCGATCTTGTGGCCGGGAAGGCCCTGGATCGGCTCGCCGTCGAGCAGGATGCTGCCGCCGGTGGGTTGGTAGAAACCGGTCAGGCAGTTAAACACGGTGGTTTTGCCCGCGCCGTTCGGCCCGATCAGTGCAACCACCTGTTTTTCCTTCACGGTCAGCGCCACGCCGTTGACCGCCAGCAGGCCGCCGAAGCGCATGCTCAGATTTTCGACTTTAAGGATCTCGCGGCTCATTTTCGCAACTCCATGTGTGGGCGTTGCATCGGCAGCAGACCTTGTGGACGCCAGATCATCATCAACACCATCAGCGCACCGAACATCAACATGCGGTACTCGCTGAACTCACGCATCATTTCTGGCAACAGGATCATCACCACGGCCGCAAGGATCACGCCCAGTTGCGAGCCCATGCCACCCAGCACGACGATGGCGAGGATGATCGCCGACTCGATGAAGGTGAACGATTCCGGCGTCACCAGACCCTGACGGGCGGCGAAGAAGCTACCGGCGAAACCGGCGAACGCAGCGCCGAGGGTGAACGCCGAAAGCTTGATCACGGTCGGGTTCAGACCCAGCGCACGGCAGGCGATTTCGTCTTCACGCAGCGCTTCCCACGCGCGACCGATCGGCATGCGCAGCAGACGATTGATGACGAACAGCGCCGCGAGTGCCAGCAACAGGGCAACCAGGTAGAGGAAGATCACCTTGTTGATCGAGTTGTATTGCAGGCCGAAATACTCGTGGAACGTCTGCAGGCCTTCTGCTGCTTTACGCTCGAAGGTCAGACCGAAGAACGTCGGTTTCTCGATGTTGCTGATGCCGTTCGGACCACCGGTGATGTCTGTCATGTTGCGCAGGAACAGACGGATGATTTCACCGAAGCCCAACGTCACGATCGCCAGATAGTCACCGCGCAAACGCAATACCGGAAAGCCCAGCAGGAAGCCGAACGTCGCCGCCATCAGGCCGGCAATCGGCAGACAGATCCAGAAGCTCAGGCCGTAGTAGTGCGACAGCAGCGCGTAACTGTAGGCGCCGACTGCGTAGAAACCGACATACCCCAGGTCGAGCAGCCCGGCCAGACCGACGACGATGTTCAGGCCCAGGCCGAGCATCACGTAGATCAGGATCAGCGTGGCGATGTCCACAGCGCCACGGGAGCCGAAGAACGGCCACACCAGCGCCAGCACGATCAGCCCGATGATGAAATAACGCTGGGTGGAGGGCAGGGTCAGGAAGTTGCTCGCCTTGGCTGGAATCAGCGGCATGCCCGGCGACGAGCGCCAGGCCTTGCTGATCTGCTGATTGAACAGCACGCGCAGGAACATCAGCACCGAGCAGATGGCGATGGTCGCCAGCACGGCCGGGCTGGTGTTGTGCACTTCCAGATTGATGCCGACGATGGTCAGTTTCAGTCCGAGTACCGGGTAGGCCACGGCCCACACCAGCAAGGCACTGAACAGTGCCTGTTTAAGATTCCTAGTCATACTTTCTCAACCTCCGGACGGCCCAGAATGCCGGTCGGACGGAACAACAGCACCAGAACCAGCAAGCCGAAAGCCACGACGTCCTTGTACTGGTCGCCGAAGATATCAGCGCCGAACGCTTCCGCTACCCCAAGCACCAACCCGCCGAGCATGGCGCCCGGGATGCTGCCGATCCCGCCCAGTACCGCGGCGGTGAAGGCCTTGAGGCCGACGAGGAAACCGGCGTTCGGGTTGATCACCCCGTATTGCATGCTCAGCAGCACAGCCGCAACGGCGGCCAGCGCAGCACCAATGACGAAGGTCAGGGCGATAATGTTGTTGGTGTTGATGCCGAGCAGGTTGGCCATCTTGATGTCTTCGGCACAGGCACGGCAGGCGCGACCCAGACGAGAGCGAGAGATGAACAGCGTGAGGCCGAGCATGGCGACCAGCGTCACCACGAACACCACGACTTGCATGTAGGAAATCAGCACTTCTTGTGCGCCACCTGGCCCGAAGGAAATGTTCCCGGGGATCAGGTTGGGGATAGCTTTGTCCTTGGAGTCTTGCGCCAGCAGAACGGTGTTCTGCAGGAAGATCGACATACCGATGGCGGAAATCAGTGGGATCAGACGGTTGCTGCCGCGCAGGGGGCGGTAGGCAATCCGTTCGATGCTGTAACCGTAGGAGCTGGTGACGACGATGCTGGCGATAAACGCTGCGGTCATCAACAGCGGGACACTGTCGAGTCCCATCATGGTCATCCCGGCGATGGCGATGAACGCCACGTAGGAACCGATCATGTATACCTCGCCGTGGGCGAAGTTGATCATTCCAATGATGCCGTAAACCATCGTGTAGCCGATGGCGATCAGGGCATACATGCTGCCAACGTTGAGGCCGTTAACCAGCTGTTGGAAGAAGTGATAGAGGTCAGGCATTACAGCGCTCCTAAAAACCTGTACGCATTTCACTGGTGGAGTCATTTTCCCGCCCGGCCCCGTGGATCTCTATCCACTTCGAATCCGGGTTTTGCCAGCGAACCGCTGATGACGGTTTTGAGATTTTCAGGTGGGCAGACTGGCGGATCACGCCAGCGCGGCCCATACATTCGCAAAACAAAGCCCACGGCACGCCGTGGGCTTTATTGGCAGTCAGTCGGGCAAGGCCTTACTGAGGCGAAACTTCGGTTTTAGGTTTGCCGTTGTGCCACTCGTACACGACAAATTTGAAGTCCTTCAGGTCGCCCTTGTCGTCGAAGCTCAGGTCGCCAGTCGGGGTCTTGAACGAGCCGGCGTGGATGGCTTCAGCCACTTTGGTCGCGTCTTCGGACTTGGCAGCCTTGATGCCTTCGGCGATCACGGTCACCGCCGAGTAGGACGGGAACACGAACGGGCCGCTCGGGTCTTCCTTCTTGGCTTTGAACGCGTCAGCCAGGGCGACGTTGGCCGGATCCTGGTCGAAGGATTTCGGCAGGGTCACCAGCAGGCCTTCGGATGCATCCTTGGCGATCTGGGTGATCGAGTCGTTACCCACGCCTTCCGGACCCATGAAGCGGGCTTTCAGGCCTTTTTCCTGGGCTTGACGCAGGATCAGGCCCAGCTCCGGGTGGTAACCGCCGTAGTAGACGAAATCGACACCGGCCTGCTTGAGCTTGGCGATGATGGCGGAGAAGTCCTTGTCGCCGGCATTGACGCCTTCGAACACGGCAACCTTGGTGCCTTTCTTCTCGAGGGTCGCTTTAACGGCGCTGGCGATGCCTTCACCGTATTGCTGTTTGTCGTGCAGCACGCCAACCACTTTCGGTTTCACGTGATCGGCGATGTAGTTACCGGCGGCAGGGCCCTGGGCGCTGTCGAGACCGATGGTACGGAAGATCATTTTGTAGCCACGGGCGGTGATGTCCGGGCTGGTGGCCGCCGGGGTGATCATGATCACACCTTCGTCTTCGTAGATGTCAGAAGCTGGCTGAGTGGAGCTGGAGCACAGGTGACCGACCACAAACTTGACGCCGTCGTTGACGACCTTGTTGGCCACTGCTACCGCTTGTTTCGGGTCGCACGCATCGTCGTATTCAACGGCGACCAGTTGCTTGCCGTCGACGCCGCCCTTGGCGTTGATCTGCTCGATGGCCATTTTCGCGCCACTGAACTGCATGTCGCCGTACTGGGCTACCGGGCCGGTTTTAGGGCCGGCGATACCGATTTTGATGGTGTCAGCTGCGAACGAATGGCTGGCAACCCCGGCCAGAACCATAGCGGCAAACAGTTTGGAAATCTGCTTAGTAGCCTTAGTCATAGTGCTCCACTCTTACTGTTGTAGTTTTTAGAGTTCTGGCGCCGTAGCAGCAGAACCGGGTCAGATATCTTTGCGATACCCTCCGGAAATGCCCCCGACAACTGTACCGGTACAGTGTAGAGCGCCGCTTGTTCAACTGGGAAGCAGGCGCCAAGGGGCAAAACTTGGGGGTGTCGCATTTTTGAATGAAAAAGACAGAATCGCGGCGGGGCAATTGCGGGCATATAGCCTAAACAGCAGCATTCCCTGGCGTTCCTGCTCTTTTCGTTCGGTGAAGCGATTTGCTACCGGGTTTTTCTGACGGACCACCAACGTTATTATTCGCGTCGATTTCTTTTCCGGACAGTTCCCATGAATCAAGAACCTAGCACCCTCTATGCCAAGCTGCTTGGTGAAACGGCATCTATTACCTGGAAAGAGCTGGAGCCGTTCTTCGCCAAGGGTGCCCTATTGTGGGTCGACCCTGACCTGGATTTGATCGCCGCGGCTGAAGCCGTTGCTGAAGACCACGGCGAGAAAGTCGCCGCCTGGCTGGCCGAAGACAAAGTCGCCAAGCTGTCTGAAACGCGGGCGCTGGATATTTTCGAGCGCGATCCAGCGCTGTGGGCCGTCGTTGTTTCGCCGTGGATTCTGATCCAGGAAAGGGCGAAGGGTTGAATGTGCGCACCGTTTCGGTGCTCGGCTGAGCGGCATGAAGTGTGTAGCGGAGTAGCGTGATGGCACCTTGCCGTGGAGAAACACCACAAGCGGATCTCACTTCACGGTGACGTAAACGTAACGGGAACAGTTTATTGAGCGGCTTAAGGGCCGCTTAATTGTTTCTGGATGTTGGCAAAGCTGAAATCGCTGTAGTGTGAACACCCTTCGCGAGCAGGCTCGCTCCCACGGGAAAACGCCTTTCGATGTGGGAGCGAGCCTGCTCGCGAATAGGGGCGACTCGATCCGGGATCAGACCGAGAACGTCTTGCCCGTATGGTTATTCAGCGAAATAACCTTGGTCTTGCCGATCCGGTGACGGTAGATCTCACGCAGGTACTTGATCGACTTTTTCACACAGTCGCGCGACAGGCGAATGTCATTGATCGAGACGAACTTCTCCTTGTCGTTGATCAGCTCGCGGTACTTCTTCTCGTACATCGGTTTGATCGCGTACCAGTTGGTATCGAGGATCTTCGCCGGGTTTTCGAATTCGTTGAGCAGGTCGTCGATGCGGTCTTCATCGAAGTCCTCCTGAACGATGAAGTCGAGGATCGAGTTGTCCAGGGTCTCGTCGAAGCGATACGGGGTCTTGGCGAAGCAGCGTTTGATGAACGCCACGATCAGCGTCAGGAAATCATCCGACAGGCACGGGCTCTTCGCGATCAAGGTAGTCAGCGACAGATTCGCCGAAGCGCCAATCACCAGCGCATAACGCTTGAGCGTGGTGTTGGGGAACAGGCTGTTGAGGTGGGTCTTCAACCGGTTCAGGTCCATGTAGGACAGCTTGTAGTCTTTGGGCAGCGAAACGATCGAGACCACCGACGAGCAGTTTTTGAAGAAGTGCAGGTCATGCAGCGCAGCGGCGTCGTAGCCGGAATTCTTGTACTGCTCCAGCGAAGCGCGATAGCGCTTGGATTCGATCGGCAACAGGCTGATGCCTTCGATGGCCTGGGTCACCTTGTTGAAGTGCGGCAGGTCGATCGAGCGGAAGAACAGGTCGTCGATGTTCAGGCGCTGCGGCTCCTTGTCGAACACCTTGAACTTGTCGCTGCTCGGCGGCGGCGTTTCCGGTACTACCGATTCGGCGTAGGCAATCGCCACCGGGCCCGCCAGACTCATGAACAGGTCGTTGGCATCCAGGCGAATCGTCTCGCCGATGTCGATGCCGGCGCGGCGGAAATAGTTCTGGTCGTAGTCAGTGGTGACCGCCTGCGCCGTCAGAATATTGAAAATCTGTTGCGAAATGTATTGGTTGGCGTGCTTTTCCATCGCGTTGACGTCGATGTTCTGGATGTTGCCGTCGTCGCTTTCTTCGGCGTAACGCATGATGTCGTTGGAAATCAGCATCATCGCGTTCCACGGGCGGATACGGCCCATGACGCTGGCTTCGCTGCTGTCTTCATTGGCGAAGTTGTACGAAAAATCCCATTCTTCCGAGAGGTATTTGCACAGCAGACGACCGGCGTTGATGTGCAATGCCTCGGACATTTCGCTGCGGTGATCGGAAATGTTCGGCAGCACGCAGATGCCGCTGGTGAAGATCGGTTCGAACACGAACGAATGACCGCTCTTGCCGTCATGTTCGTCCATCGGCTTGGTGTCGAACGTCTTGTTCATGTACGAGTGCTGCTGGGCCAGGCCGAACTCCGAAGCCATGCCCGAACCGGTACCGCCGCCGGCGCTGAAGATCGAGAAGTACAGGCGCGATTGGTTGGCCTTGATGCCGCAGCTGTCGATCAGGTACGAGTGGATCATTTTCCAGTCAGGGCTGGAAAAACGCTGGGTGTCCTTGTTGAGAATGATCTTGGCCAGGTACTGACCGAGGATCGGCGCGTTACCGGCGCCCCCGGCGTGGACCTCGGACAAGTCCATGATTTTCATTTTGCTGTAGTCGCGCAGAAAACCGCTTTTCTCGCCCTTGCGCGAGAAACGGATGCGCCCGGCGATGTCTTTGTCCAGATCCCCGAGCATCACCAGCGGTTCGACGAGGAACACCGGTTTGGTCGATTTGCTGGAGCCGAGCCGCAGGTTGTTCTTGAGCCACTGCGCCGGGCTATAGCCTTTGTCGGCCAGACGCCGATCCGCCGGGCGAACTTCGTTGTTGAATTCGTTGAGGTAAAACTTGCGCGCGTTGTACACCAGCTCTGCGACGTCCAGGGCGATGTTGGAGCCGCAACGACCGAGGCCGATCAGGCACACCGACGGAAATTCCTGATCGTTGTGCTGCTCGTTGTCGCCTTCCAGGTGCGGCGGGCGCGGAAACACCAGGTCACGCAAACCGTCGAGATTGTCGAGGATGCGGTCGGTATTGGTTTCGGTGAAGTAAAGGTATTGCTGGGTCGACAACGGGCGCGATGGCACCGATGGCTTTGACGATGACGGGCTGTTCGCGGCGGGGCTCAGGGTCAGATCGGCTACTGCACTGGCGGGATTGTTTTTAGAGGTCATGGTGCGCCATTTACCTGGACTGGGTGGGTTCGCCGACCAGTGCCGGCGAGCCTCACGGAATGGGATCTCGCGTCTTTTGTGCGCGAATGTGGCCCGGACGGCAGGGTGTTGACCTGTGTGATCGCCGGGCGGAATCCTTTCCTGATCGTTGATGAATCGGCCATTATTCGGTGATCTTTAATCGAAAAGAGGCAAAATGATGTCAACGCTACCTTCGTTGGGATTTGCCGGAATCGGCCTGATGGGCTTGCCGATGTGCCAGCGTCTGCTGGCGGCGGGCTATCCACTGACGGTGTGGAACCGCAACCCGGACAAGTGCGCGCCGCTGGTTGAGGCCGGTGCCCGGCAAGTGGCGAGCCCCGCTGAACTGTGCGGGTACGCCGACATTGTCATGCTGTGCCTGGCCGATACCGCCGTGGTAAGCGAGGTGGTGTTTGGCGCTCAGGGAGTCGCCGAAGGGGCCAAACGCGGCCAGCTACTGGTGGATTTTTCCAGCCTCGAACCCACCGCGACTCGCGAGATGGCCGCTGAGCTGGCGCAAAGAACCGGCATGAGCTGGCTCGACTCGCCGGTGTCCGGTGGTGTGGGCGGGGCCGAGGCGGGCAGTCTTGCGATCATGGTCGGCGGCGCGGCGGCAGACCTTGCTCGGGTACGCCCGGCGTTGCTGGCGCTTGGTCAGCGCGTCACGCACATGGGCGGCATCGGCGCCGGGCAGGTGACCAAGGCCTGTAACCAGATGATCGTCGCCTGCAATGCGCTGGTGATAGCAGAAGTGGTGGCGCTGGCCGAGCAGGCCGGTGTCGACGCCCGTCTGATCGCCGAGGCGCTGGCGGGTGGGTTTGCCGATTCGAAGCCGCTGCAGATCCTCGCCCCGCAAATGGCCGAGAGCCGTTTCGAGCCGATCAAATGGCACGTGCGCACTTTGCTCAAGGATCTCGACACGGCGGTGAAATTTTCGCGCGAGCAGGGTTCGGCCACGCCGATCAGCGGATTGGCCGCACAATTGATGCGCCTGCATGGGGCGCAAGGCTTTTTAGCGCAGGATCCAGCGACACTGGTGCAAATGTATCGCGCGCCAGCCTCAAAGGATTGACCCCCAGCACGTGTTTGCGCTGGTTGATTTCGTCCAGCACAGCGCGTAGTTCGTCCAGCGGCACCGGGCGGCTGAGCAGATAACCCTGAATGAAATCGCAGCCCGAACGCTCGAGAAACTCGTATTGCTCCAGGCTCTCCACACCTTCGGTGACCACCTGCAGATGCAGGGTGTGCGCCATGACGATGATTGCCTGGACAATTTCCATGTCCGCCGTGGCGGTGGGGATGTCGAGGATAAACGAGCGGTCGATTTTCAAGGTATTGAGTGGCAGGCGCTTGAGATAGGCGAGCGACGAATAGCCAGTGCCGAAATCATCGATCGACAGCGACACGCCCAGGGCACGGATCTGCCGCAGCAGGACCAGGGTATTGGCGATGTTGCCCATCAAGGCGTTTTCGGTGACTTCCAGTTCGAGGCGCTCCGGCGCCACGCCAGCAATACGCAGCGCATTCTCGATCTCGTCGGCAAGCTCCTCGCGGCTGAGGTTCAGCGGTGAGCAGTTCCAGGCGATTTTAAGTTCTGCGCAGCCATGCCGTGACAATTCGCCCAGATCCTTGCAGGCGCGGCGCAGTACCCAGTTGTCCAGATCGGCGATCAGGCCATTGTTTTCGGCGATGCCGATGAACCGATCCGGGGTCAGCAGGCCATGGACCGGGTGTTGCCAGCGAATCAGCGCTTCAAGCTTGGTGACCCGCCCTGTTTTGAGCTCAAAGATCGGCTGGTAATAGAGCATCAAGGCGTTGTCTTCGCGCAGTGCGTTGCGCAGTTCTTCTTCCAGTTGCAGCTCGAAACTGGCACGGGTCTTGAGGCTGGCATTGAAGAAATGCAAGCCGTTGCGTCCGGCGCCCTTGGACTGATAAAGCGCCAGGTCGGCGTGCTTGAGCAGCTCTTCGCACGTAGTGCCGTCCTCAGGGAACAGGCTGATGCCGATGCTGGTGGTCATCACCATCCGGCGACCGGCCAATTCGATCGGCTCTTTCATCTTGAGCATTATTCGCTGGGCCATGCCGCGTGCCTCTTCGCGGTCGCGCAGGCTGATCAGGATGCAGAACTCGTCGCCGCCGAAACGCGCGACCACGTCTTCGTGGCTGCGAACCGAGCTCTTGATGTGCTGGGCGATGACTTTGAGCAGTGCATCTCCGGCGTCATGCCCGAGGCTGTCGTTGATGCGTTTGAAGTGGTCGATATCGAGAAACATCACCGCGAGCATACCGCCCTCGCTGGTTTTCTGGCTGAGCTTCTCGGCGAACATCTGGTTGAAACCGCGGCGGTTGATCAGGTTGGTCAACGCGTCGTAATTAGCGGCTTGCTGCAAGGACATGCGCGCCTGATCGAGTTGGCTGAGCAGGGCATTGAGCCGGCGCAGATCCTGTTCCTTGTTTTGCAGTTTTTTATCGGCGAGGGCGGCGCTGATGGCGCTGCCTAAAATCAACAGGGCGATGAGCGCTACGGTCAGGCCCAGTTGCAGATGGCCGCTATCGCCGCCGCTCGGCGCCAGGCCACCCTCGGGGATGACCAGGTCCAGCGCGGCCATGCCGGTGAAGTGCATGCTGATGATGCCGGCACCCAAGATCAGTGCCGCGCTGTGCTTGAGCAATTGATGAGCCACGCCGCTGCCTTCGCGCAAGTAACGGGCGACCCACAGCGCGGCGAAGCTGGCGCCGATGGCAATCAACACCGACAGGGCAAACAGCCACGGCTGATAGTAGGCCGTTGCGCTCGATTTCATCGCGGCCATGCCGACATAATGCATGCCGGCGATGCCGAGTCCGATGACAAACGCGGTTTTCAGGCAGTGCAGCGCGCTTGGCTGCGCCTCGCTCAGGGTGTGCATGGCGAGCCATGAAGCGAGCAGGGCGATCAGCAACGAGAAAAGAGTGATGCCGAGGTCGTACTGAATGTCGATCGGCGTCTGGAAAGCCAGCATGCCAATGAAGTGCATGGCCCAGATGCCGCCTGCCAGGCAGGTCGCGCCGATCCAGCGCCACAGTCGTCGCGAGCCCTGATCTTCGGCATGCACCACACGCTCGGCCATGTCCAGAGTGGCGAAACTCGCTGCGCAGGCGACCAGATAGGCCACTATCACCAGAAAGGGGTTGTGGCTGCAATTGAGTAGAACCTGCCCGCTCTCTGGCAGCTCGGCAACAAACTGCAAACCAAGCCACTCCATAGCGTGCCCCGTCTCGGATTCATCTGGCCCGTGCTTGGGTCAGCGCAGGCGAATGAGTGGAGTATAGAGGCCGTTTTCAGGGTGCAAGGCGTAGTGGCATATTGGCGCTAATGATTTCGATATTAGTCTAATAGCGATCAGCGCTAACGCTTAGGCGATGCGCTCCAGAGGCAGGTCGTTCCAGTGCGGCGGCAAGGGCGGCAGGCCGTGGGCGGCACGGGCCTTGTCGCAGTCGGGATTGTGCTCGCCGTTTTCCCAAGAGGCCTCGAACTCTCGGCAGGTGCTCGAGCGTTTGTCGTAGATCGTGCACGCCACGGTGCTGCCGACCTCACCCGCCAGCGACGTGCAACGCGTCGGTTTGCGGTCGGTGCCGATCATCGCCACCCGGCTCGGGGTGATTTGAGAGACCAGTTCGTCGGGCACCGTTCCACCCGAAGATGAGCATTCACCCCAGAAAAAAGACACGCGAAAATGGGAACAGCAGGCACCGCAATTCAGACACGGACTGGCTTCGGACATGGGCGGGGGTATCAAAGGGATTGATCGGAAGATCCGGACGGATCCGGCGGCCATTCTAGGCGTTGCCATGGCGTTGGGAAGGGGGGTGGGAAACTATTTTTTTGTCGCGGGATTTTGCCGCAAAAGCCCCGTATGACGGGGGATTCCAGACTTATCAAAGGCTTACGTTTCGTTACAGTGCGATGGGCCCTTATCAGGCTGACGAATGATGACAGACAGCCCTCGCGCGGCTGGCTAGATTGCAGGTTCCGGGCTCGACGCGCTGGCAGTGAAGCCCCATAACAATAAAGAGACGGACCCATGCAGAACTCGACCCAAGCGGCGAATGCCTGGCGCATTCTGTTCCTGCTGTTCCTCGCCAACCTGTTCAATTTCTTCGACCGCACCATCCCGGCGATCATCATCGAACCGATCCGCATGGAGTGGCACCTCAGCGACTTTCAACTGGGCATCGTCGGCACCGCCTTCACCATCGTTTATGCGATTGCCGGTCTGCCATTGGGGCGGATGGCGGATACGGGATCGCGCAGCAAGCTGATGGGCTGGGGGCTGGCGACGTGGAGTGCGTTGACCGCCGTTAACGGTCTGGTGGGCAGTTTCTGGAGCTTCCTGATCGTGCGCATGGGCATCGGCATCGGCGAGGCGAGTTATGCGCCGGCTGCCAACTCGCTGATTGGGGACCTGTTCCCGGCGCACCGCCGGGCGCGGGCCATGGGCATTTTCATGCTCGGGCTGCCGCTCGGCTTGCTGTTGGCGTTTTTCACTATCGGCTGGATGGTCAAGGCGTTCGACAGCTGGCGCGCGCCGTTCTTTATTGCCGCCGTGCCGGGACTGATCCTCGCGGTGTTCATGTTCTTCATCAAGGAACCCAAGCGCGGCGCGGCCGAAACCGTCCAGGTTTCGCAGGAAAAGGTCGACCGGCCGATCCGCCGGATTCTCGCGGTGCCCACCTTTTTGTGGCTGGTGATGGCCGGGCTCTGCTTCAACTTCGCCACCTATGCCTGCAACTCGTTTCTGGTGCCGATGCTGCAACGTTACTTCCTCATGCCTTTGCAGGAAGCAGCGGTCGCCACCGGCGTCATCGTCGGGGTGACGGGGCTGGTCGGGCTGACGCTCGGCGGCTGGATCGCCGACAAGATCCACCTGCGTGTGGCGAATGGCCGACTGCTTTTCGCTGGTTTCAGCCTGATTGTTTCGACGCTGTGCACGGCCTGGGCGCTGCACGCCGGACGTATCGAGATTGGCGTGTTTGTCGCGGTGTTCAGCGTCGGCTGGCTGTTCGCTTACAACTTCTATACCTGCGTGTACACGGCGATTCAGGACGTGGTCGAGCCGCGCCTGCGGGCCACGGCGATGGCGGTCTTTTTTGCCGGGTTGTATTTGCTCGGTGGCGGTTTGGGGCCGGTGGTGGTCGGTGGGTTGTCGGACCATTTTGCCAAGTCGGCGATGGTTTCGGCCGGGGCCGAACAGATGACCGAAGCCTTCAAGGCCGTCGGGCTGCATGATGCGATGTACCTGATCCCGGTGGCGCTGTTCCTGACCATGGTGTTTCTGTTTCTGGCGGCGCGGTGTTTTGTTCGCGATGCGCAGCGGATGAAGGACGGGCTGGTGGCGGTGGTTGAGCCAGATGTTTCAGCGGCGACTGCATAACCGCTTTCGCTGGCAAGCCAGCTCCCACAGGGTTTGAGGTGTTCACAGGTATGTGTACGACTCGGTCATTGTGGGAGCGGGCTTGCCCGCGATGGGGGCCATCCGCATCAACTGATAAATAACAGGCAAACAAAAAGGCCCGCATCGCTGCGAGCCTTCTTGTTTTCAGCCATGAAGCAGGGCGGTTTAGCCTGCCACAAGCACCCGAATCGCTTCCAGACGCAACGCTGCTTTATCCAGCATCGCCAGACCTTGCTCACGCTGAGTGCGCAACGCCTCAAGTTCGCTGTCGCGTACGGTCGGGTTGACCGCTTGCAGCGCGGTCAGGCGCGCCAGTTCTTCGTCGGTATCGGCGGCCAGACGGCGACGGGCCTCGGCCACGCGCTCGGCGTGACGCGGGGCGATCTTGTCTTCGCCGGCGTTGATCCGTGGCGTCAGCTGATCGCGCTGAGCCTGGATGAACTTGTTGGCGCTGGCCCGGGGCACGCTTTCGAGCTGATCGTTGAGGGTCTCGAACGAAACCCGTGATGACAGATCGTTGCCATTGGCATCGAGCAGGCAACGCAGCGCGGCCGGTGGCAGGTAGCGGCCCAGTTGCAGCGAGCGCGGTGCGACCACTTCGCTGACATAGAGCAATTCCAGCAAGACGGTGCCAGGCTTGAGTGCCTTGTTCTTGATCAGCGCGACGGCGGTGTTGCCCATTGAGCCGGACAGCACCAGATCCATGCCGCCCTGCACCATCGGGTGTTCCCAGGTGATGAACTGCATGTCCTCGCGCGACAGAGCCTGATTGCGATCGTAGGTGATGGTCACACCCTCGTCGTCGCCCAGCGGGAAACTGGCGTCGAGCATCTTTTCGCTCGGCTTGAGAATCAGCGCGTTTTCCGAATGGTCTTCACTGTCGATGCCGAACGCGTCGAACAAGGTTTCCATGTAGATCGGCAGGGCGAACTGATCGTCCTGCTCAAGGATCGCCTCGACCAGCGCTTCACCTTCGCCAGCGCCGCCGGAATTGAGTTCCAGCAGACGGTCACGGCCAGTGTGCAGCTCGGCTTCAAGACGTTCACGCTCGGCGCGCGCTTCGTCGATCAGCGTTTGCCACTCGCTGTCGTCGGCCTCTTCGAGCAGCGGCAGCAGGCGCGGGCCGAACTGATGCTGCAAGGCGTTGCCGGTCGGGCAGGTGTTGAGGAAAGCATTCAGCGCTTCGTGGTACCACTGGAACAGACGCGCCTGCGGGCTGGTTTCCAGATACGGCACGTGCAACTCAATGATGTGTTTCTGGCCGATCCGGTCGAGACGACCGATACGTTGCTCCAGCAAATCAGGGTGCGACGGCAGATCGAACAGCACCAGGTGATGAGCGAACTGGAAGTTGCGACCTTCACTGCCGATTTCAGAGCAGATCAACACCTGTGCGCCAAACTCTTCGTCGGCGAAATAGGCAGCGGCGCGGTCACGCTCAAGGATGTTCATGCCTTCATGGAACACGGTGGCCGGGATACCGGAGCGCACGCGCAGCGCGTCTTCAAGGTCCATCGCGGTTTCAGCGTGGGCGCAGATCACCAGCACTTTGGTGCGTTTGAGCATTTTCAGCTGATCGATCAGCCATTCGACGCGCGGGTCGAATTTCCACCAGCGCTCTTCTTCGCTGGCGTCCGGCTGAGCCTGGAAACTGACTTCCGGGTACAACTCGGCGTGTTCGCCCAGCGGCAACTCCAGGTATTCGTCCGGGCACGGCAGCGGGTACGGATGCAGTTTGCGCTCCGGGAAACCCTGCACGGCGGCGCGGGTGTTGCGGAACAGCACGCGGCCCGTGCCGTGGCGGTCAAGCAATTCACGCACGAGACGGGCACTGGCTTCGGTATCGCCATCATTGACGGCGGTCAGCAGCGCTTCGCCCTCGTTGCCGAGGAAACCATGGATGGTCTTGTGTGCTTCAGGCGAGAGGCGGCCCTTGTCCAGCAGCTCCTGCACGGCTTCGGCCACCGGGCGATAGTTTTCGCTCTCGGCGCGGAAGGCGGCCAGGTCATGGAAACGGTTTGGATCGAGCAGTCGCAGACGGGCGAAGTGGCTGTCCTGACCGAGTTGTTCCGGGGTGGCGGTGAGCAGCAGCACGCCGGGAATCACTTCGGCCAGTTGCTCGACCAGCGAATATTGCGGGCTGGCTTTTTCTTCGTGCCAGACCAGGTGGTGTGCTTCGTCGACCACCAGCAGATCCCAACCGGCCGCGAACAGGGCGTCCTGGGCCTTCTCGTCGTCAACCAGCCATTCCAGCGCGACCAGCGCCAGTTGCGTGTCTTCGAACGGGTTGGTGGCATCGCTTTCGATGAAGCGCTCTTCGTCGAACAGCGCGACTTGCAGGTTGAAGCGGCGGCGCATTTCCACCAGCCACTGATGCTGAAGGTTTTCCGGCACCAGGATCAGCACGCGACTGGCGCGACCCGAGAGCAGTTGGCGATGGATCACCAGACCGGCTTCGATGGTTTTACCCAGGCCCACTTCGTCCGCCAACAATACGCGCGGCGCGATGCGGTCAGCGACTTCACGGGCAATGTGCAATTGGTGGGCGATCGGTTGCGCGCGCACGCCGCCCAGGCCCCAAAGCGAGGACTGCAACTGGCGGCTGGTGTGTTCCAGGGTGTTGTAACGCAGGGAGAACCACGGCAGCGGGTCGATCTGCCCGGCGAACAGGCGGTCGCTGGCCAGACGGAACTGAATGAAGTTCGACAGCTGGGTTTCCGGCAGGGTGACGGCTTCGTTCTGCCCGTTGAGGCCGTGATAGACCATCAGCCCGTCGACGTCGTCGACTTGCTGCACAGTCATCTTCCAGCCCTCAAAGTGGGTGATGGAGTCGCCCGGCGAGAATCGCACGCGGGTCAGGGGCGCATTCCGTAGCGCGTACTGGCGGGTTTCGCCAGTGGCCGGGTAAAGCACGGTCAACAAGCGGCCGTCCTGTGCCAGAACGGTGCCTAAACCAAGCTCTGCTTCGCTGTCACTGATCCAGCGTTGCCCCGGTTGATACTGCTGCGCCATGCTGCCTGACTCCCACCTTGAAAAAGCGGGCTATCTTAACGGAATGCGACCCTTAGGGCCAAAGGAATAGGAGCAGCGGCGAGCTTTTAGCTTCAAGCTGCAAGCTGCAGTCGAGGCGTCATGCGTCGTTTTTTTCAAGCGCCAGGGCACCAGTGAGTGCCAACCGGGTCACAAGTGTGCGACAGGCGGCTCAAGGCGCCTGCCCCCCAGCCGATAGCCTGCAGACAGGAGACCTTATATGTTGCCACCGATGCTCCCCTTGAGCGTTGTGCCGATCACCTCCCAGCAGGATCCGATCCGCCAGCGGCCGGACATCCCGCCGGTCGTGCCGGTGCAGGAGAGCTCCAACGAAAGCACGATTGATCTGCAAAAGCGCGATCCCGAAGAGGACGGCCTGTTGCTGCGCGAAGAACAGCGCCGCCAGCAGGAGCGTGATCGCCGTCGTCGTGAGGCGGACGAAGACCCTGAAGAACATCTGGCCGTGCCCGGAACTGAGCTCAACGCCGACAACACTGTGCCGGTCATTGCGCTAATGGAAGATCAACCGCGTCAGGGCCTGTGGGTCGATATCGAAATTTGAGCCTCGGCGGCTGGTCAGCGCTGACGCCAGGCTTCACTATTGGCGAAGTCCTGTCGTTGAGCGGCAGTTGTGATTATTCCCTGTGATGCCTGTTGCCATGAGCCAAGACGACAAACTGATCGACCTCAGCACCGAACGCGCCAAGCGGGTGCATGACCTTAACGAAAAGCGCCTGAACGAAGTGCGTCAGGCTTTCGAGCAGGCGATGCCGTTGGGCAAAGCGAAGAAAAAGTCGAAGAACAAGCCGAAAAAGCGTTGATCTCCCGCTGCATTCATTGATGCAGGTCAGTTATTTCCCCTCCTTTAATTTCCTTCCTTGCAGATATTGATCCCGGTCAATGTGTGCGCCTGTGTGTTTGGTAACTTGAACCCATCGCAGCAAAGCAGGGGCCAGGAGGCCAGTCATGTTTTTCGATAACGTGGTGTTTGCCGGGGTTTTGACTGTAGGCCTCATGGTTCTGTTTTTTGCAGGGTTTGGGTTTTTTATCTGGAAGGATGCGAATAAGCGCAAGAAGTGATTCTTTCGGATTGATGAGCACGCAAGGCATTTTGGGGCGACTTCGGTTGCCCTTTTTTTTGGCCTTGGCGGCCTGTGGGCCGACCTGGCTTTGGGTTGTTTGGGGTGTATATCCGTTTTTTTCGGCGCTGCGGCTGGCGGTTTCGCCCTTACGGCGAGTCACCTTTTCCAAACGCCGAAAAGGTAACCCAAAAGGCTTTACCCTGACGTACGGCCCGCTCGCTGGGGCTCGGGGTTCCTTCGCTCCGGAATCGATCCGGGCGCATCGCTTCCGGTTTGCTTCGCTGCACCTCCTTTCGATGTGTTCGACTTCGTCGAACGGCGCTCCGCGCCTGCCCCCCGGATCAATCCCTCCACTCAGCCTCCCGACGGGCCTTGAAATCAAGAGCGTTACTCGAGCTAACGCTCATTGTTGAGTGAGGCGGCTTTGCCGCGGGCGGCTGCGCTGCTTTGCTTTTCTGTGGGAGCGAGCCTGCTCGCGAAGGCGGCCTGACAGCCGACCTGTTCTTGTGTGGTACGCGATCCAAC
>NZ_JABWQP020000020.1 GCF_014268505.2 Pseudomonas khorasanensis | reverse complement strand
GCTGGAGCCAGCGCACTTCAACCAGAACGCGGGCACGGATCAGGCCGTACTCGCTGAAAATCGGGCGCAGGGCCTGGGTTTTGCCGGCGTAGCGGCCGTCAACAGGGGAAACCGCAGTGAGCGAAGAAAGCTGCATGGGGTGTTCTCGGACAGTCGGGCAACGAAATGGGGCGCGTATCATACATGAAAATATCCGCCGATCCGTTGCCAACTGACCGGCGTATTACGCGTTACAGGCTACAAAGCTTTTTATCGCGCGGTGATTTACTCGCTGCGCATCAACGGATACAGCTCTTTGAGCAGCTTGCGACGGCTGATCACCAGCTGCCAGCGATGGCCGCCAAGCTGTCGCCACAGGCGCGCCGAGCGGATGCCGGCAAGCAGCAGGGCGCGGATTTTCGACGCGTTGCTCGGCTGCTGCAGGTTACGCATGTCGCCGTGCACCTGAATCCGCTGGCGCAGGGTGCTCAGGGTGTCCTGATACAGCGCGCCGCACGCGGCCACGACGTTTTCGTGGGCCGGGCCGAAGTGTTCGACCTGCGACTGAATCTGCGGCAGACGCTTGCCGATGGTGTCGAGCATGTCGTCGCGCTTGGCCAGTTGCCGCTCAAGGCCCAGCATCGACAGGGCATAGCGCAGCGGCTCGCGCTGCAAGGTGCTCGGATCACGCTCCAGCGCGCCAATGAGCGCGCGGTAGCCCTCGCGAAGATTGATGTCGTCGCCGCCGTATACGTCCAGCGTGTCCTTCGGGTCGCGAACCAGCAGGCTGCCAAGCATGCAGCTCAGGCCGGCTTCGCTGGTCTGGCCGGTCTTTGCGATGCGGTCGACCAGCACGGCAGCGAGAAACACGCCGCCCAGCGCCGTCAGTTGCTCCTGAGTCGGGCTCATGCCTGGCCGCTCCACGGCTCGGCCACTTCGATCACGCCGCCGCCAAGGCAGATTTCACCGTCATAGAACACCACGGATTGACCCGGCGTCACGGCGCGCTGCGGTTCGTCGAACACGGCGCGGTAGCCGGTCGCTGTTTTCTCCAGCGTGCAGGCCTGGTCGCTCTGGCGATAACGAACCTTGGCGGTCAGGCGCAGCGGCTGGCTCAGGTCGATCGGGTTGACCCAATAGATTTCCGAGGCGAGCAGGGCGCTGGAGAACAGCCATGGGTGATTGTTGCCCTGGCCGACGATCAGCTCGTTGGTGTCCAGATCCTTGCGCAACACGTACCACGGTTCGTCGCCGGCATCTTTCAGGCCGCCGATGCCGAGGCCCTGGCGTTGGCCGATGGTGTGATACATCAAACCGTGGTGACGGCCGATGACGTCGCCGTCGGTGGTCTTGATCTCGCCCGGCTGGGCTGGCAGGTATTGCTTGAGGAAGTCGCTGAAACGACGCTCGCCAATAAAGCAGATCCCGGTGGAATCCTTCTTTTTGGCCGTCGCCAGTTCGTACTTCTCGGCAATGGCGCGGACTTGCGGTTTTTCCAGTTCGCCGACCGGGAACAGGGTCTTGGCGATCTGTTCGCCGCCGACTGCATGCAGGAAGTAGCTCTGATCCTTGTTCGGATCGAGGCCCTTGAGCAGTTCGGTGCGACCATCGATATCGCGGCGGCGCACGTAGTGACCGGTGGCGATCAGGTCGGCGCCGAGCATCATGGCGTAGTCCAGGAACGCCTTGAACTTGATTTCGCGGTTACACAGGATGTCCGGGTTCGGCGTGCGTCCAGCCTTGTACTCGGCCAGGAAGTGCTCGAACACGTTGTCCCAGTACTCGGCCGCGAAGTTGGCGGTGTGCAGCTTGATGCCGATCTTGTCGCAGACCGCCTGAGCATCCGCCAGGTCGTCCATGGCGGTGCAGTATTCCGTTCCGTCGTCTTCTTCCCAGTTCTTCATGAACAGGCCTTCCACCGCGTAGCCCTGCTCGATCAGCAGGAGAGCGGAAACGGAAGAGTCCACGCCGCCGGACATGCCGACAATGACGCGCTTCTTGGATGTGTCAGAAGGGGCTGGATCACGCATAGGGATTCAATGAGTGTCTTGGAAAAGGGCGCGATTCTATCAGGCTCGCGTCCTCAAGGCTAAAGGGAAGGGCGGATCAGTTCGAGGCTGAAGTGATGACCGGCCAGATAATCGTCGATGCAGCGGATGATCAGCTCGCTGCGCCAGTTGTCGCGCTGGGCGATTAATTCGTCGCGGGTCAGCCACTTGGCGCCGAGGATGCCGTCGTCGAGTTGATAATCCGGGTGATGCTGTACGGCTTTGGCGCTGAAGCATACGCGCTGATAGGTCACGCCGTTGCTCGGTGCGGTGTACAGGTAAATGCCGATGACGCCGGTGGGTTCGACGTCCCAGCCGGTTTCTTCGAGGGTTTCGCGGACGGCGGCTTCGATCAGGGTTTCGTCCGGGTCAAGGTGACCGGCGGGCTGATTGAGCACATTGCGGCCGCCCTTGTGCTCTTCAACCATGAGGAAGCGGCCGTTGTCCTCGACGATGGTGGCGACGGTGATATGGGGGAGCCATTCCATAAGGTTTCCTCGACGGTAGCGCGGTCAACTGTGGGAGCGAGCCTGCTCGCGAAAGCGGTGGGCCAGTCAATGAAGGTGCTGAATGATAAACCGCATTCGCGAGCAGGCTCGCTCCCACAAGGGATTTATGTTGTCAGTAGAAACACAAACCCCGGCACTCGGCCGGGGTCTGTTTACAGCGTTACAACCTTAAACCAGCGCAGCAATCGCCGCGTTGAAGGTTGCGCTTGGGCGCATGGCCTTGCTGATCAGTTCGGCGTCGGCGTGGTAGTAACCGCCGATGTCGACTGGCTTGCCCTGAACGGCGTTGAGTTCGGCAACGATGGTTGCCTCGTTCTCGGTCAGGGTTTTGGCCAGCGTCGCGAACTGCGCTTGCAGCGCCGCGTCTTCAGTCTGGGCGGCCAGGGCTTGAGCCCAGTACATCGCCAGATAGAAGTGGCTGCCGCGGTTGTCGATGTTGCCGACCTTGCGCGATGGCGACTTGTTGTTGTCGAGGAACTGGCCGGTGGCCTGGTCCAGGGTCTTGGACAGCACCAGCGCTTTCGGGTTGTTGTAGTTCACACCCAGATGCTCGAGGGACGCTGCCAGAGCGAGGAACTCGCCCAGCGAATCCCAGCGCAGGAAGTTTTCTTCAACCAGTTGCTGCACGTGCTTGGGCGCCGAACCGCCGGCACCGGTTTCGAACAGGCCACCGCCGTTCATCAGCGGCACGATCGACAGCATCTTGGCGCTGGTGCCCAGTTCCATGATCGGGAACAGGTCGGTCAGGTAGTCTCGCAGTACGTTGCCGGTCACCGAAATGGTGTCCTTGCCTTCGCGGGTGCGCTGCAGGGTGTACTTCATAGCGTCGACCGGCGCCATGATCTGGATGTCCAGACCGGCAGTGTCGTGATCCTTCAGGTAAGCCTGAACCTTCTCGATCACCACGCCGTCGTGCGCGCGCATCGGGTCCAGCCAGAAAATGGCCGGCGTGCTGCTTGCGCGGGCACGGTTGACGGCGAGCTTGACCCAGTCCTGGATCGGCGCGTCCTTGGTCTGGCACATGCGGAAGATATCGCCGGCTTCAACAGCCTGCTCCATCAACAGCTTGCCTTTGCTGTCGGTCACGCGAACCACACCGTCAGCCTTGATCTGGAAGGTCTTGTCGTGCGAGCCGTACTCTTCGGCTTTCTTCGCCATCAGGCCCACATTCGGCACGCTGCCCATGGTGGTCGGATCGAACGCGCCATTGGCCTTGCAGTCTTCGATCACGGCCTGGTAGATGGTCGCGTAGCAACGATCCGGAATCACCGCCTTGGTGTCGTGCAACTGACCGTCGATGCCCCACATCTTGCCGGAGTCACGGATCATCGCCGGCATCGAAGCGTCGACGATCACGTCGCTCGGCACGTGCAGGTTGGTGATGCCTTTGTCGGAGTTCACCATCGCCAGCGACGGACGAGCGGCGTAGACCGCTGCGATGTCCGCTTCGATCTGCGCTTGTTGCTCGGCCGGCAGGGCCTTGATGCGAGCGTACAGATCGCCGATGCCGTTGTTCAGGTTGAAGCCGATCTGCTTCAGCACGTCAGCGTGCTTGGTCAGCGCGTCTTTATAGAACTCGGCAACGATCTGGCCGAACATGATCGGGTCGGAGACCTTCATCATGGTTGCTTTCAGGTGAACCGAGAGCAGCACGCCCTGGGCTTTGGCGCTTTCGATTTCAGCAGCGATGAACGCACGCAGGGCGTTTTTGCTCATCACGGCGCAGTCGAGAATCTCGCCCGCCTGAACGGTGGTTTTTTCTTTCAGGACGGTGGCAGTGCCGTCCTTGGCGATCAGCTCGATTTTCACAGCGTCAGCGGCGTCGATCAGGGCAGCTTTCTCGCTACCGTAGAAATCGCCGGTGCTCATGTGAGCGACGTGGGATTTGGAGTCTTTGGCCCAGGCGCCCATTTTGTGCGGGTGCTTGCGCGCGTAGTTCTTCACCGACAGAGGAGCGCGGCGGTCGGAGTTGCCTTCACGCAGAACCGGGTTCACGGCGCTGCCCTTGACCTTGTCGTAACGCGCCCTGGCATCTTTGTCTGCATCGCTGGTTACGGTTTCCGGATAGTCCGGCAGGTTGTAGCCCTGCGCCTGCAGCTCTTTGATCGCCGCTTGCAACTGCGGCACCGAAGCACTGATGTTCGGCAGCTTGATGATGTTGGCTTCAGGCGTAACGGCCAGGTCGCCCAGTTCGGCGAGGTGGTCGGCTACGGCTTTGTCGCCCAGTTGCTCGGGGAAGCCTGCCAGGATGCGTGCTGCAAGAGAGATATCGCGGGTTTCCACGGCGATATCGGCCGAGGCGGTGTAAGCCTCGATGATCGGCAGCAGGGAATAGGTGGCGAGGGCAGGAGCTTCGTCGGTGAAGGTATAGATGATCTTCGAGCGGGTGGGCATATTCGGATTAACTCTCTCTTCTTTGCTAAAGCGTGCGCGGAAACTCGAGGGGCGCCGGGTAAGCGCGTTCGTTCAAAGTCATCCATGAACCGAATGTCGAGATTCTTCGCGGTGATGTTGGGTGCATCAGTAGAGCGTCAAGCAGTCAGGCTGCGGTAACAACCCGACCAATCAGGCGGAAAGTCTCGTACTAGAGAGGCCGGCCGTCGTGACCCTGTGGTCAGCGGGCGGCATTATACATAGGTAGCTGGCAATCTGCCGATGGTTCATATGCAACGATTCTCGTCCATTGGTCTAAAGGTCGCAGGGCAGGGCCGGGCAAAGAGTCGTTACGAATGCTTGAGTTTGGCGCTTTTCCCTTTGCTTTCAGGCTTGTACGAAACGAGATGTGTGCGGGGGCCGAACATAGGGTTTGCGTGTTGATTTAACTGGGTTACGCTCGAAGCAAGCCAGATGTTCAATCCAAACAATGGAGTTCAGCATGGGTTACAAGAAGATTCAGGTTCCAGCCGTCGGCGACAAAATCACCGTCAATGCAGACCATTCTCTCAATGTTCCTGATAACCCGATCATCCCCTTCATCGAAGGCGACGGTATTGGTGTCGACATCAGTCCGGTGATGATCAAGGTTGTCGATGCTGCTGTTGAAAAGGCCTACGGCGGCAAACGCAAGATCTCCTGGATGGAAGTCTATGCCGGGGAAAAAGCCACGCAGGTTTACGATCAGGACACCTGGCTGCCGCAGGAAACCCTCGATGCGGTCAAGGATTATGTGGTCTCCATCAAAGGCCCGCTGACCACGCCGGTCGGTGGCGGCATCCGTTCGCTGAACGTGGCCCTGCGCCAACAACTCGACCTCTACGTCTGTCTGCGTCCGGTGCGCTGGTTCGAAGGCGTGCCAAGCCCGGTGAAAAAGCCCGGTGACGTCGACATGACCATCTTCCGCGAGAACTCCGAAGACATTTATGCCGGCATCGAGTGGAAGGCCGGCTCGCCGGAAGCCACCAAAGTCATCAAATTCCTCAAAGAAGAAATGGGCGTCACCAAGATCCGTTTCGATGAAAACTGCGGCATCGGCGTCAAGCCGGTTTCCCTCGAAGGCACCAAGCGTCTGGCGCGCAAGGCGCTGCAGTATGTGGTCGACAATGACCGCGATTCGCTGACCATCGTGCACAAAGGCAACATCATGAAATTCACCGAAGGTGCCTTCAAGGAATGGGCCTACGAAGTGGCAGCCGAAGAATTCGGTGCGACGCTGCTCGACGGCGGTCCGTGGATGCAGTTCAAGAACCCGAAAACTGGCAAAAACGTCGTGGTCAAGGACGCTATCGCCGACGCCATGCTCCAGCAGATCCTGCTGCGCCCGGCCGAATACGACGTGATCGCTACTCTCAACCTGAACGGTGACTACCTGTCCGACGCCCTGGCGGCTGAAGTGGGCGGTATCGGTATCGCGCCGGGCGCCAACCTGTCTGACACCGTGGCGATGTTCGAAGCGACCCACGGTACCGCGCCGAAATACGCCGGCAAGGACCAGGTCAACCCGGGCTCGCTGATTCTTTCCGCGGAAATGATGTTGCGCCACATGGGCTGGACCGAAGCGGCGGATCTGATCATCAAGGGCACCAACGGTGCGATCAGTGCGAAGACTGTGACGTATGACTTCGAACGGTTGATGGACGGGGCGAAGCTGGTTTCGTCTTCGGGCTTTGGCGATGCGTTGATTTCGCATATGTAACAAAAGCGTGCAGGTAAAAGCGCCCGATTCAACCCAATGAGTCGGGCGCTTTTTTATGGCTGCAGGCTTTGGTGGAGATCTATCAGGTCAACTCTTCGACAGGCGCTTTGACTTTCGCCGCAGCCGCAGCCGCAGCCGCGCCAGCAGCCGGACCGGATGCGTCGGTGATGACAGCATTGATGTTGACGGCATGTACCCCTTTGGGTCCCTGCAGGAGATCGAACACTACGGGTTGCCCGGCTTTAAGGGTCTTGTAACCGTCCATCTTGATCGCCGACCAATGGGCAAACAGATCTTCTGTCTTGCCGTCCTCGATGATGAATCCATACCCCTTGGCATTGTTGAACCATTTCACCTTGCCGACAGCCATGCTCAAATCCCTCTGCAACAGACTCCAACGCTGGAGTATCATCCACGACATCCGCAACCGAATTCGATAAAAGAATTGACTCCGCGGATCTTTTTTACCCACTGTGGGCTCTATTGGTTGTAACACCGTTTTCCCGATAGTCAAGGTGACCGGGCAGTCGTAGTTGAAAACGTGTCCAACCGCCCCCACCACTGTATTCGCACAACAGACGAACATTTCTTTCCATGCATGCAATCAGCCAGATTCGACTAACATTCAATCAGGATCGCCCGCTTCTCCAAAAGGATCTTCCACAGGAGCACGACGACGATTCGGCAGGCGTTGCTGTTCAGGAAGCAAAGCCTGCATTACAGGCGCCGCCGATGTACAAGGTGGTTTTGTTCAACGATGACTACACACCGATGGATTTCGTCGTCGAAGTGCTCGAGGTGTTTTTTAACCTGAATCGCGAGCTGGCGACCAAGGTCATGCTGGCCGTCCATACAGAAGGACGGGCAGTATGTGGAGTGTTTACCCGCGACATCGCCGAGACAAAGGCCATGCAGGTCAACCAGTACGCCAGGGAAAGCCAGCATCCGCTACTCTGTGAAATCGAGAAGGACGGTTAATCGCCGACCACTTGGGTATGAGGTGAAGCTATGTTAAACCGCGAGCTCGAAGTCACCCTCAATCTTGCCTTCAAGGAGGCACGTTCGAAGCGTCATGAATTCATGACGGTTGAACATCTCCTGCTGGCCCTATTGGACAATGAGGCTGCCGCCACCGTATTGCGTGCCTGCGGCGCAAACCTCGACAAACTCAAGCATGATCTGCAGGAGTTCATCGATTCCACCACGCCATTGATCCCCGTTCATGACGAGGATCGTGAAACCCAGCCAACCCTGGGCTTCCAGCGTGTCCTGCAGCGTGCTGTTTTCCACGTACAGAGCTCGGGCAAGCGCGAAGTGACCGGCGCCAACGTGCTGGTCGCCATCTTCAGTGAGCAAGAGAGTCAGGCGGTGTTCCTGCTGAAACAGCAGAGTGTCGCGCGCATCGATGTCGTCAACTACATCGCCCACGGCATTTCGAAAGTGCCAGGGCATGGCGATCACTCTGAAGGTGAACAAGATATGCAGGACGACGAGGGCGGTGAGTCTTCTTCTTCAGGCAATCCTCTGGATGCTTATGCCAGCAACCTGAACGAACTGGCGCGCCAGGGTCGTATCGATCCGCTGGTCGGCCGGGAGTCGGAAGTCGAGCGTGTCGCGCAGATTCTCGCGCGTCGTCGCAAGAACAATCCGCTGCTGGTGGGCGAGGCGGGCGTGGGTAAAACCGCGATTGCCGAAGGCCTGGCCAAGCGTATCGTCGACAACCAGGTGCCGGACCTGCTTGCCAACAGCGTCGTCTATTCACTCGATCTTGGCGCTTTGCTCGCAGGCACCAAGTATCGTGGCGATTTTGAAAAGCGCTTCAAGGCGCTGCTCAATGAGCTGAAAAAACGGCCTCAGGCGATTCTGTTCATTGACGAGATTCACACCATCATTGGTGCCGGGGCTGCGTCGGGCGGGGTCATGGACGCTTCGAATCTGCTCAAGCCGCTGTTGTCGTCGGGTGATATTCGCTGCATCGGCTCGACCACGTTCCAGGAATTTCGCGGCATCTTCGAAAAGGATCGTGCCTTGGCGCGGCGTTTCCAGAAGGTCGATGTCGTCGAGCCGTCGGTGGAAGACACCATCGGTATCCTGCGCGGCCTGAAAGGGCGTTTCGAGCAGCATCACAATATCGAGTACAGCGATGAGTCGTTGCGTGCCGCTGCAGAACTGGCGTCGCGCTACATCAATGACCGGCACATGCCGGACAAGGCCATCGACGTGATCGACGAGGCAGGTGCGTACCAGCGTCTGCAGCCGGTCGAGAAGCGTGTGAAGCGTATCGAAGTGCCGCAAGTCGAAGACATTGTGGCGAAAATCGCGCGTATTCCTCCGAAGCACGTCACCAGCTCCGACAAAGAGCTGCTGCGTAATCTGGAGCGTGATCTGAAGCTCACGGTATTTGGTCAGGACGCGGCGATCGACTCGCTGTCGACTGCGATCAAACTGTCCCGTGCCGGCCTCAAGTCGCCTGACAAGCCAGTCGGCTCGTTCCTGTTCGCCGGGCCGACCGGTGTCGGTAAAACCGAGGCGGCGCGTCAGCTGGCCAAGGCGTTGGGTATCGAACTGGTTCGTTTCGACATGTCCGAGTACATGGAGCGTCACACCGTATCGCGTCTGATCGGTGCGCCTCCGGGTTATGTCGGCTTCGATCAGGGCGGTCTGTTGACCGAGGCGATCACCAAGCAACCGCATTGCGTATTGCTGCTCGACGAGATCGAGAAGGCGCATCCAGAGGTCTTCAACCTGCTGCTGCAGGTGATGGATCACGGTACGCTGACCGACAACAACGGGCGCAAGGCTGATTTCCGCAACGTGATCGTCATCATGACCACCAACGCCGGCGCCGAAACGGCCGCGCGGGCTTCGATCGGTTTCACTCATCAGGACCATTCGTCTGATGCGATGGAAGTGATCAAGAAGAGCTTCACGCCGGAATTCCGCAACCGTCTGGACACCATTATCCAGTTTGGTCGCCTCAGTCATGAGGTCATCAAGAGTGTGGTGGACAAGTTCCTCACCGAGCTTCAGGCGCAGCTGGAAGACAAGCGTGTGTTGCTGGAAGTTACCGATGCGGCGCGCAGTTGGCTCGCGGCCGGTGGCTATGACGCGGCAATGGGCGCACGCCCGATGGCGCGCCTGATCCAGGACAAGATCAAGCGTCCCCTGGCGGAAGAGATTCTGTTTGGCGAACTGGCCGAGCATGGCGGTGTGGTGCACATCGACGTCAAGGATGGTGAGATGACGTTTGACTTCGAAACGACAGCAGAGATGGCTTGATCGTTTTTTTGTGAAGCTTAGAGGCGCCTTCGGGCGCCTTTTTGTTGGGCGTTGTTTGGTGGTTTTGGGTGTATATCCGTTGTTGCGGTTACGGCTGCTTAGGGTTTCGCCCTTACGGCGAGTCACCTTTTCCAAGCGCCGAAAAGGTAACCCAAAAGGCTTGCTCCTGCGTTCGGCCCTCGCAGGCTCGGGTTCCTTCGCTCCGGGACCGATCCGGGCGCAGCGGCTACGGTTTGCTTCGCTGCACCTCCTTTCGCTGTGTCTGGCTGCGCCAGACGGTCGCTGCGCTCCCACACCCGGATCGATCCCTCCACTCAGCCTTCCGACGTCGCCGGTGGATCAACATCAAAAGCTTTACTCGAGCTAACGCTCATTGGTAAGTGGTGCGGCTTCGCCGCGGGCAGCTGCGCTGCTTTGCTTTTCTGTGGGAGCGAGCCTGCTCGCGAAGGCGGCCTGCCGTTCAACTAATTTCTATCAGGTGCACGCGATCCAACCGTAGGAGCTGCCGAAGGCTGCGATCTTTTGATCTGCATGCTGTAAGAGCGAAATCCTCAGCCGCAGCACCCGCAGCAACGGATATGCCCCCCAACCCAAACCTCAAATCGCACAAACAAAAACGCCCGGCAAAAAGCCGGGCGTCTTGTATTGACTTGATTAACGAGCGCGGTAAGTGATCCGCCCTTTGCTCAAATCATAGGGCGTCAGCTCGACGCGCACTTTGTCACCGGTAAGAATACGAATGTAGTTCTTGCGCATCTTGCCGGAAATATGCGCGGTTACGACGTGCCCATTTTCCAACTCCACACGAAACATGGTGTTGGGCAGGGTGTCGACGACAGTGCCTTCCATTTCGAAGCTGTCTTCTTTCGACATGCAGTAAAGCCCTCGGTATCCAATGAATGGCCCGGTGCAACTGCGCCAGGCAAAAGCGGCGTGCATTGTGCCCGAAAAATGGGGTTTACGCCAAGGGGTTTAGGCCGCGGGTTTAGTTCAGGACGACCCAGCGCTGATTGATCAGCAATTCAATGGGCCGGTATTGCGTCTTGTAGTTCATCTTTTTGCAGTTCTTGATCCAGTAACCCAGGTAGACCGCCTCAAGGCCCAGACGCTGGCTTTCGGCGATTTGCCAGAGGATCGCGTAACGGCCCAGGCTGCGGCGTTCTTCGTTTGGTTCGTAGAAGGTGTACACCGCCGATAAGCCGTTAGGCAGCAAATCGGTCACAGCCACTGCCAGTAACCGTCCGTCGAGTCGAAACTCGTAGAAGCGCGAGAAGGGCAGATCACGAACCAGAAACGTCGAGAACTGATCACGGCTCGGCGGGTACATATCGCCATCTGCGTGGCGCTGTTCGATGTAGCGCTGGTACAGATCAAAATATTCTTCGCTGAATTGCGGTTTGACAGGGTGCACCTGCAAGTCCGCATTGCGCTTGTAAATACGTTTTTGCTGACGGTTTGCGGTGAACTGTGCAGACGGGATGCGCGCAGGTACGCACGCATTGCAGTTCTGGCAATGCGGTCGGTACAGATGATCGCCGCTGCGACGAAAGCCCATCTCCGACAGGTCTGCGTAGACATGCACATCCATGGGCTGACTCGGGTCGAGAAACAGCGTCGTGGCCTGCTCCTCGGGCAGATAGCTGCAAGAGTGGGGCTGAGTGGCATAAAACTTCAAACGCGCCAACTCGGTCATGAATCAACCCTCGGGATAAGCTGGTAAATCAAGTGTAAGCCACCTGCGCAAAAGACGCTCAGCAAACCCAGGTTGCCGCGCTGGGTTGGTCGAGGTGCCGAGCCAGATAATCGGCGAATTCGCCGCGCGGGATTGATCGGGCACCCAGGCTGTGCAGATGATCGGTCGGCATCTGGCAGTCGATCAGGACAACGCCCGCATCTTTCAAATGTCGCACCAGCGTGGCGAAACCGTATTTGGAGGCGTTGTCAGCGCGGCTGAACATCGACTCGCCAAAAAACAATTGACCCATCGCCAGGCCGTACAGGCCGCCGACCAGTTGCCCTTGGTCCCAGACTTCAACCGAGTGAGCGAAGCCGCGCCGATGCAGTTCAACGTAGGCATCCTGCATGGCCTCGGTGATCCAGGTGCCGTCAGCATAATCCCGAGGCGCGGCGCAGGCGCGGATCACGGCATCGAAATCCTGATCAAAGGTCACCTGATAGCGCTCTTTGCGCAGCAATTTGCCGAGACTGCGCGATACATGCAGTTCGTCAGGAAACAGCACGGTGCGCGGGTCCGGTGACCACCAGAGGATCGGTTGGCCTTCGGAGAACCAGGGGAAACAGCCATGACGATATGCCTGGATCAGGCGATCGGCAGACAGATCGCCACCGGCGGCGAGCAATCCATTGGGCTCGCGCATGGCCTTTTCCAATGGCGGAAAAGTCAGGGAATTGCGTTGTAACCAAGTCAGCATGGCATCCAGGCTTGCAGAAGGGGAGGGGTGGTCAGGGGCGCCAGCCCCGTTGAAGAGTTTGCCGCGAAATGACGCGGATGTCCTGCATGGATATAGCAGGTGGTGGGTAGGGACCTGCAACTTGGTGTGTCAGCCGTGGTCGTAAGCGCAGCGTACCGATGTTCGTACGGCGCGTAATCAAGCAGATTTCGTCTGCTTCGCTACGTTCATCAAATACACCTCATAAGCCTTTGTCACAAAAGACAATGCGTGCTCAAATTGGAGCGCAGATCGTATGCCTCCGGCTATGCTCAAAGTTGGGGTTTGAAGCGTGGCGTCAAGCGCACAAACCCGTACAATGCCGGGCTGTGACCGGGCTTGCGCTGTGCCTCTTGTTTATAGCTGTGTTTATAAAAGCAGTGGCACAGTGTTAAAAAGTAGTCTCGCTCAGGCTTTTCACCTTTTTACCTGCCTGGATTGGGCAGTTTTTATCGTCATTCAATAGATGGACGCGCCTCGGGCGCAGGAAAAGAAGCGTTTTGAAGAAATCCACCGAAGCACCCAAAACAGTCGTTCCGCTCTGGCGCCAACAGCTGCACTACCGGCTCAAGGAAGGTGCATTGATCGCCATTGGCGCCTTGTGCCTGTTCCTGATGATGGCCTTGCTGACCTACGGCAAGGACGATCCGGGCTGGAGCCATAACAGCAAGATCGACGACGTGCAGAACTTCGGCGGGCCGGCAGGCTCCTACAGCGCCGATATTCTGTTCATGGTGCTGGGTTATTTCGCCTACATCTTCCCGTTGCTGCTGGCGATCAAGGCCTGGCAGATCTTCCGTCAGCGCCATGAACCATGGCAGTGGAGCGGCTGGCTGTTTTCCTGGCGCCTGATCGGTCTGGTGTTTCTGGTGCTGTCCGGCGCCGCGCTGGCGCACATCCATTTCCATGCCGCGACCGGTTTGCCGGCGGGCGCCGGCGGTGCACTGGGCGAAAGCCTCGGCGACCTGGCGAAAAACGCACTGAATATTCAAGGCAGCACGCTCCTGTTCATCGCCTTGTTCCTGTTCGGCCTGACGGTATTCACTGACCTGTCGTGGTTCAAGGTGATGGACGTCACCGGCAAGATCACGCTTGACTTGTTCGAGCTGTTCCAGGGGGCGCTCAACCGCTGGTGGTCGGCGCGCACCGAGCGCAAGCAGCTGGTGGCGCAACTGCGTGAAGTCGATGACCGCGTACATGACGTGGTCGCGCCGACCGTCACCGACAAGCGCGAGCAGGCCAAGGTCAAGGAACGGCTGATCGAGCGCGAGCAAGCGCTGAGCAAGCACATGTCCGACCGCGAGAAGCAGGTCCCGCCGGTTATCGCTCCGGCGCCGGCCAAGGCACCCGAGCCAAGCAAGCGCGTGCAGAAAGAGAAACAGGCGCCGTTGTTTGTCGACAGCGCCGTGGAAGGCACCTTGCCGCCGATTTCTATTCTCGATCCTGCGGAAAAGAAACAGCTGAACTACTCGCCCGAGTCCCTGGCAGCGGTTGGCCATCTGCTGGAGATCAAGCTCAAGGAGTTTGGCGTCGAGGTCACGGTTGATTCGATCCATCCAGGCCCGGTGATTACCCGTTACGAAATCCAGCCGGCTGCTGGTGTCAAGGTCAGCCGCATTGCCAACCTGGCCAAGGACCTTGCGCGTTCGCTGGCCGTGACCAGCGTGCGGGTGGTCGAGGTGATTCCGGGCAAGACGACGGTGGGTATCGAAATTCCGAACGAAGACCGTCAGATCGTGCGTTTCTCCGAGGTGCTTTCAACCCCCGAGTACGACAACTTCAAATCCCCGGTCACCCTGGCGTTGGGTCACGATATTGGCGGTAAACCGGTGATCACTGACCTGGCGAAGATGCCGCACCTGCTGGTGGCCGGTACCACCGGTTCCGGTAAATCCGTGGGCGTGAACGCGATGATTCTGTCGATCCTGTTCAAGTCCGGCCCGGAAGACGCCAAGCTGATCATGATCGACCCGAAGATGTTGGAATTGTCTATTTACGAAGGTATTCCGCACCTGCTTTGCCCGGTGGTCACCGACATGAAGGATGCGGCCAACGCCCTGCGCTGGAGCGTTGCCGAGATGGAGCGGCGCTACAAGCTCATGGCGAAGATGGGCGTGCGTAACCTGTCCGGGTTCAACGCCAAGGTCAAGGAAGCCCAGGACGCCGGCGAGCCGTTGAGCGATCCGCTGTACAAACGCGAGAGCATTCACGACGAAGCACCGCTGCTGCAGAAACTGCCGACCATCGTCGTGGTGGTCGACGAATTCGCCGACATGATGATGATCGTCGGCAAGAAAGTCGAAGAGCTGATCGCCCGTATCGCGCAGAAGGCGCGTGCGGCGGGGATTCACTTGATCCTCGCAACCCAGCGGCCGTCGGTGGACGTGATCACCGGTCTGATCAAGGCCAACATTCCGACCCGCATGGCGTTCCAGGTGTCGAGCAAGATCGACTCGCGGACCATCATTGACCAGGGCGGCGCCGAGCAATTGCTGGGGCACGGTGACATGCTCTACATGCCGCCAGGCACCAGCCTGCCGATCCGGGTGCACGGCGCTTTCGTTTCCGACGATGAAGTTCACCGTGTGGTCGAAGCGTGGAAACTGCGCGGCGCGCCGGAATACAACGACGACATTCTTAATGGCGTTGAAGAGGCGGGCAGCGGCTTTGAAGGCAGTAGTGGCGGTGGCGACGGTGATGATCCCGAAGCCGATGCGCTCTATGACGAAGCGGTGCAGTTCGTACTCGAGAGTCGTCGCGCCTCGATTTCTGCCGTGCAGCGCAAACTCAAGATCGGCTACAACCGCGCCGCGCGGATGATCGAAGCCATGGAAATGGCTGGCGTCGTCACTTCAATGAACACCAACGGCTCGCGTGAAGTCCTGGCTCCGGGCCCGGTACGCGACTGAATCGCAACGAACCGGGTGGCGCAATGATGCGCCGCCCGCTCTCCCCACGAGTATTCAAGAGGACTCTCATGCGCCTTATCCGCATGCTGTTGCCAGTACTGGCTCTGACCACACTTTCGGCTCACGCTGATGAGAAGGACGTGGCGCGTCTGACCCAATTGCTGGAAACATCCAAGACCCTGTCGGCGAATTTCTCCCAGTTGACCCTCGATGGCAGCGGTACCCAGTTGCAGGAAACCACGGGCAACATGACCCTGCAGCGCCCGGGCCTGTTCTACTGGCACACCAATGCGCCGGCCGAGCAGACGATGGTCTCCGACGGTAAGAAAGTCACTCTCTGGGACCCGGACCTGGAACAGGCGACCATCAAAAAACTCGACGAGCGTCTGACCCAGACCCCGGCGCTGCTGCTGTCGGGTGACGTGTCGAAAATCAGCCAGAGCTTCGATATCAGTGCCAAAGAGGCCGGAGGCGTCATCGACTTTACGCTCAAGCCGAAAACCAAAGACACCCTGTTCGATAACCTGCGTCTGTCGTTCCGCAACGGCCTGCTCAATGATATGCAACTGATTGACAGCGTCGGCCAGCGCACCAATATCCTGTTCACCGGGGTCAAGGCCAACGAAGCAGTGCCGGCGTCGAAGTTCAAGTTCGATATTCCAAAGGGTGCCGACGTCATCCAGGAATGATGCATAAGCTGAATCTGAGCTTTTGTGGAGAGGGAGCAAGCTCCCTCTCCACAGGTTTTCTTACAAGCTTTCAAAACAGAGGTTTCAACGCTACGTGATGGATCTGTTTCGCAGTGCACCGATTGCCCAGCCGCTGGCAGCGCGTTTGCGTGCGGCCAATCTGGATGAGTACGTCGGTCAGGAACATCTGCTCGCTCGCGGCAAGCCTCTGCGTGAGGCGCTGGAGCAGGGTGCCCTGCATTCAATGATCTTCTGGGGGCCGCCGGGGGTAGGGAAGACCACCCTGGCGCGGTTGCTCGCGGAAGTCTCTGACGCGCACTTCGAAACGGTCTCGGCGGTGCTCGCCGGGGTCAAGGAGATCCGTCAGGCGGTTGAAATCGCCAAGCAGCAGGCCGGTCAGTACGGCAAACGCACCATCCTCTTTGTCGACGAAGTGCACCGCTTCAACAAGTCCCAGCAGGATGCGTTCCTGCCTTACGTTGAAGACGGCACGCTGATTTTCATCGGCGCCACCACTGAAAACCCTTCGTTCGAACTGAACAACGCGTTGTTGTCGCGTGCCCGCGTTTATGTGCTGAAAAGCCTCGACGAAGCGGCGCTGCGCAAACTGGTGCACCGCGCGCTGACCGAAGAACGTGGGCTGGGCAAGCGCAACCTGACGCTGAGCGATGAAGGTTTCCAGATGCTGCTGTCCGCCGCTGACGGCGATGGCCGGCGTCTGCTCAATCTGCTCGAGAACGCGTCTGACCTGGCCGAAGACGATAGTGAGATCGGCATCGAACTGCTGCAGAGCCTGCTCGGTGATACCCGCCGGCGTTTCGACAAGGGCGGCGAAGCGTTTTATGACCAGATATCGGCGCTGCACAAATCAGTGCGCGGCTCCAATCCCGACGGCGCGTTGTACTGGTTCGCGCGGATGATCGATGGCGGTTGCGACCCGCTCTACCTGGCGCGGCGCGTGGTGCGCATGGCCAGCGAAGACATCGGCAACGCCGACCCGCGCGCGCTCAGCCTGTGCCTGGCAGCGTGGGAAGTGCAGGAACGTCTGGGCAGTCCGGAAGGCGAGCTGGCCGTGGCTCAGGCCATCACTTATCTGGCTTGCGCACCGAAAAGCAATGCGGTGTACATGGGCTTCAAGACTGCGCTGCGCGCCGCGGCGGAAAACGGTTCGCTGGAGGTCCCGCTGCACCTGCGTAACGCGCCGACCAAGCTGATGAAGCAGTTGGGCTACGGCGACGAATACCGTTATGCCCACGATGAACCTGATGCTTATGCTGCCGGTGAAGACTACTTCCCGGAAGAACTCGACCCCATCCCGTTCTACCAGCCGGTGCCCCGTGGCCTGGAACTGAAAATCGGCGAGAAGCTCAACCACCTCGCTCAACTCGATCGTCTGAGCCCCCGGCAGCGGAGAAAGTAGTGGTCCCTTTGATCCTTGCGGTTTCGGTCGGCGGCGTTGCCGGCACCTTGTTGCGCTTTGCTACCGGCAATTGGGTCAGCGCCAATTGGCCGCGGCACTTCTATACCGCGACGCTGGCCGTTAATATCGTGGGCTGTCTGCTGATTGGCGTGCTGTACGGCCTGTTTTTGATACGCCCGGAGGTGCCGATCGAGGTGCGTGCCGGGTTGATGGTCGGCTTCCTCGGGGGGCTGACGACTTTTTCATCCTTTTCACTGGATACGGTGCGCCTGCTGGAAAGCGGGCAGGTGTTGCTGGCGCTGGGCTATGCGGCACTCAGCGTATTCGGCGGGCTGCTCGCAACGTGGGCCGGCCTGTCCCTGACCAAACTTTGATAACGAGAAACCGACATGCTCGATTCCAAACTGTTACGTAGCAACCTTCAGGACGTAGCGGACCGCCTGGCTTCCCGTGGCTTTGCCCTGGACACTGCGCGCATCGAAGCGCTGGAAGAACAGCGCAAGACCGTCCAGACCCGCACCGAAGCACTGCAGGCTGAGCGTAACGCGCGTTCCAAGTCCATCGGCCAAGCCAAGCAGCGTGGTGAAGACATCGCGCCGCTGATGGCTGATGTCGAGCGCATGGCGGGCGAATTGAGCGCTGGCAAGGTCGAGCTGGACGCAATCCAGACCGAACTGGATTCGATCCTGCTCGGTATTCCGAACCTGCCGCACGAATCGGTTCCGGTCGGCAAGGACGAAGAAGACAACGTCGAAGTGCGCCGCTGGGGCACCCCGACCCGGTTTGATTTCGAGGTCAAAGACCACGTCGCCCTCGGTGAGAAGTTCGGCTGGCTGGATTTTGAAACCGCCGCCAAGCTGTCCGGCGCCCGTTTCGCCGTGCTGCGTGGCCCGATCGCGCGTCTGCATCGCGCACTGGCGCAATTCATGATCAACCTGCACGTCACCGAGCACGGCTACGAAGAGGCTTACACGCCTTATCTGGTACAGGCGCCTGCGCTGCAGGGCACCGGGCAGTTGCCGAAGTTCGAAGAAGACCTGTTCAAGATCGCCCGCGAAGGCGAGGCCGATCTTTACCTGATCCCGACAGCGGAAGTGTCGCTGACCAATATCGTTGCCGGCGAAATCGTCGACTCGAAACTGCTGCCGATCAAGTTCGTTGCCCACACCCCATGCTTCCGAAGCGAAGCGGGTGCGTCGGGTCGCGACACTCGCGGCATGATCCGTCAGCACCAGTTCGACAAGGTCGAAATGGTTCAGATCGTCGAGCCGTCGCAATCGATGGAAGCACTGGAAGGCCTCACTGCCAACGCTGAAAAAGTCCTGCAATTGCTCGGTCTGCCTTACCGCACCCTGGCCCTGTGCACCGGCGACATGGGCTTCAGCGCGGTCAAGACTTATGACTTGGAGGTGTGGATTCCGAGCCAGGACAAGTACCGCGAAATCTCCTCGTGCTCCAACTGTGGCGATTTCCAGGCTCGCCGCATGCAAGCGCGTTTCCGCAACCCGGAGACCGGCAAGCCTGAGTTGGTACACACCTTGAACGGTTCAGGTCTCGCGGTCGGTCGCGCCCTGGTGGCGGTGCTGGAAAACTACCAGCAGGCCGACGGTTCGATCCGCGTGCCGGACGTACTCAAGCCGTACATGGGTGGCCTTGAGGTCATCGGCTAAATGAAATATCTGCCGCTGTTTCACAACCTGCGCGGCAGTCGTGTGTTGGTGGTCGGCGGGGGGGAAATTGCCTTGCGCAAATCCCGCCTGCTGGCCGATGCCGGTGCGCTGCTGCGGGTGGTCGCACCTGAAATTGAAACGCAACTGGCTGAACTGGTCGCTGCCAGCGGCGGGGAATGCCTGTTGCGCGGTTACGTTGAAGCGGATCTGGACGGTTGCGGGCTGATCATTGCCGCCACAGACGACGAAACGCTCAACGCCCAGGTTTCAACCGATGCCCATCAACGTTGCGTACCGGTCAATGTGGTCGATGCGCCTGCCTTGTGCAGCGTGATCTTCCCGGCAATCGTCGATCGCTCGCCGTTGATCATCGCCGTCTCCAGCGGCGGTGACGCGCCGGTGCTGGCGCGTCTGATTCGCGCCAAGATCGAAACCTGGATTCCCTCGACCTACGGACAACTCGCCGGGCTTGCCGCACGTTTCCGTCATCAGGTTAAAAACCTGTTTCCGGATGT
This sequence comes from Pseudomonas khorasanensis, assembly GCF_014268505.2. Taxonomy (GTDB): domain Bacteria; phylum Pseudomonadota; class Gammaproteobacteria; order Pseudomonadales; family Pseudomonadaceae; genus Aquipseudomonas; species Aquipseudomonas khorasanensis. The sequence continues at coordinate 47,047 of NZ_JABWQP020000020.1, read as the reverse complement.
ACAGCAGCGTCGCGGTTTTTGGGAAGACGTATTTCAGGGCCCGATTGCCGATCGGCAATTGGCCGGGCAGGGCGCGGAGGCCGAGCGCCTGTTGCAAGCCAAGGTGGATGGCGAACCCATGGTCACCACAGGCGAGGTTTATCTGGTCGGCGCCGGCCCGGGTGATCCGGATCTGCTGACCTTCCGTGCGCTGCGCCTGATGCAGCAAGCCGATGTGGTGCTGTATGACCGTCTGGTAGCGCCGGCGATTCTGGAATTGTGCCGTCGCGATGCCGAGCGCGTGTACGTCGGCAAGCGTCGCTCCGAACACTCGGTGCCGCAAGATCAGATCAACCAGCAACTGGTCGATCTGGCCAAGGCCGGTAAGCGCGTGGTGCGGCTGAAGGGTGGCGATCCGTTCATCTTCGGCCGCGGCGGCGAGGAAATCGAAGAGCTGGCCGCCCACGGCATCCCGTTTCAAGTGGTGCCAGGCATCACGGCAGCCAGCGGTTGCGCAGCCTATGCCGGGATTCCCTTGACCCATCGTGACCACGCCCAGTCGGTGCGTTTCGTCACGGGGCACTTGAAGGACGGTTCCACTGATCTGCCATGGGCTGACCTCGTCTCGCCTGCGCAGACCCTGGTGTTCTATATGGGCCTGGTGGGATTGCCGGTGATCTGTGAGCAATTGATCAAGCATGGCCGTGCGGCGGACACCCCGGCGGCGCTGATCCAGCAGGGCACCACGGTCAACCAGCGCGTGTTTACGGGCACGTTGGCCGATTTGCCGCAGATGGTGGCGGAGCATGAAGTGCATGCGCCGACGCTGGTGATCGTCGGTGAAGTGGTGCAATTGCGCGAGAAACTGGCGTGGTTTGAAGGGGCTCAGGCGCAGGTCTGAGAACGGTTGCCTTCATTCGCGAGCAGGCTCGCTCCCACAGGGGATCCGTGCATGACACAGATCCAGTGTGGGAGCGAGCCTGCTCGCGATGGGCCATCAAACCAATACAGATTCAGCCCTTCCCCCAAACCCCTTTGCCGCTCAACCGCGCCCGATCATGGGCCGCGCTGAAATCCTGCTCCGGTCCCTTCGGCACCACCCCGGTCGGGTTGATGGTCTTGTGGCTGCCGTAGTAGTGATTTTTGATGTGCTGGAAATCGACAGTCTCGGCAATCCCCGGCCATTGATACATCTCACGCAACCAGTTCGACAGGTTCGGGTAATCGGCTATTCGTCGCAAGTTGCACTTGAAGTGCCCGTGATAGACCGCGTCGAAGCGAATCATTGTGGTAAACAACCGCACATCGGCCTCGGTCAGGTATTCGCCGCTCAGGTAACGATTGGCCCCCAGCAGTTGCTCCAGATGATCCAGCTCGGCAAACACTTCATCGAACGCTTGTTCATAGGCCCGCTGCGACGTGGCAAATCCGGCGCGATAAACGCCATTGTTCACTGCCGGATAGATTCGCTCGTTCAGCGCATCGATTTCGTTGCGCAAAGGCGCGGGGTAGAAGTCCAGGTCATTGCCGGTGAGATCATCAAAAGCGCTGTTGAACATGCGGATGATTTCAGCCGATTCATTACTGACGATGCGCTTGAGCTGCTTGTCCCACAGCACAGGCACCGTTACGCGTCCGGTGTAGTCAGGGGTTTCAGCGGTGTAGCGCTGATGCATGAATTGGAAGTCATGGAGTTTGTCACCGGTCGAGCCGAGCGTCTTGTCGAAGGTCCAGCCGTTTTCCAGCATCAGCCAACTGACCACAGACACATCGATCAGGCTTTCCAGACCTTTCAGTTTGCGCAGGATCAGCGTGCGGTGTGCCCACGGGCAGGCGAGAGAAACGTAGAGGTGATAACGGCCGGCCTCGGCAGCGAAACCGCCTTCACCGCTCGGCCCAGGCTGGCCGTCGGCGGTGACCCAGTTGCGGCGTTGTGCCTGTTCGCGCTGGAACGCGCCGTCTTTGCTGCTTTCGTACCACTTGTCCTGCCAGCGGCCGTCGACGAGTAAACCCATGATCAAGACTCCCAAAACCAATATTCGTTGGAGTCGAGTCTATTCCGATGAGTTCGAACAAAAAGCGCAAAGATCGGGCGCTACTGATCGGTTAAATCGATTTGTTGCGTGCGCTCCAAAAAACCTCGGCGGTTTTGAAGGCTTGCTCACGATCTTGACCGAGGCCGCGCAAGGCCAGCGCCATGGTCGCAATCAGGGCCATTTGCGGGTAGCTGTCGACGACATCACCACGCCACACGGCCTTCAAATGTTCGATGTCCAGCGAAGCGGGTTTGACGTGGCGCTGCGCGGACAGCTGTGGCCATTCTTCGTCCCAGCTCTGACCGCCGCTGGTGCCGTAGAGATGGCTGGTGGCGTCCGGGTTGATCTCGATTTCGCCGCCATCGCCCTTGACCACAATCGCAGTGTCTCCCAGCAAACCGCTGGCATCGCGATGCACGGCCTGGTAGCCCGGGTGGAAAATACTCTGCAGGCCACAGCGCGCGCCCAAGGGATTGAGAATCCGCGCCAGCGAGTGGATCGGCGAGCGCAGGCCCAGAGTGTTGCGCAGGTCGATCATCTTCTGCAACTGCGGCGCCCAATCCACCAGCGGCATAAACGCCAGCCCGCTGCCGTCCAGCGCCGTACCGACCTGCTGCCAGTTGCGGCACAACGCAATGTTCAGTTCGCCGAGCAACTGCTCGCTGTACAGGCGCCCGGCCGTGTGCGCGCCGCCGCCATGCATGAAAATGCGCAACCCGTTCTGCGCCAGGCATTTGGCCGCCAGCAGATACCACGGCAGATGGCGTTTCTTGCCCGCGTAGGTCGGCCAGTCGAGATCGACGGTCAATGCCGGCGCCTGCAAGCGCTCGCGCAGGGCTTCGGTGAAACCGGCCATTTCTTCTGCACTTTCTTCCTTGTGCCGCAGCAACATCAGAAACGCGCCGAGTTGCGTGTCCTCGACCTGGTCATCAAGCACCATGCCCATGGCTTGCCGGGCTTCCTCGCGCGTCAGGTCGCGAGCGCCGCGCTTGCCCTTGCCGAGGATACGCACGAACTGGGCGAACGGGTGTTCGGCGGGCGTTTCAAGGGTCAGCACTGGATAATCGGTCATAGGCAATTCGTCGGTTTGGGCAGGCCCGCCAGTTTCGCGGCGAGTTTGGCAGGGGTGCCTTTGAACAGTCGGTTCAGGTGCAGGCTGTTGCCTTTGTCCGCTCCGAGTTTCAACGCGGTGTACTTGATCAGCGGCCGCGTGGCCGGGGACAGCTGGAATTCTGCGTAGAAGCTGCGCAGCAGCTCAAGGACTTCCCAGTGCTCGGGCGTCAACTCGATGTCTTCGGCAGCGGCGAGGGCGCTGGCGACCTCGGCCGACCAATCGCTCAGGTCTACCAGAAAGCCATCCTTGTCCAGTTCGATGGCGCGGGCGCCGACGGTCAAGAAATTCATAACCAGCTGTTGACCTTGTCGTGATGAATCGACAGTTCGACGAAGGCCGGGTAATCGACGGCCTCGGCCCAGTCTGGAATATCAATCGCACGCGCCTGCGCGTCTTCATCCAATACAAATACTTTGATGGTTCGGTCTTGCAGGGCGAAGAACGGCGCGCTGTCCGGTTGCAGCGCATACACCGCATCGCCGCACAACAACAAGGCATCAGCGCTACCGATCAATCGCAGGCAACTGCTCAGACGATCATCGCCAAACGGGGAGTGAGACAACACATGCAAAGTCGACATCAGAGGGTGATCACCTGGTCGTAGCGGTCAATAAGGGCAGTGATGTGTTCAGCTGAAAGCGGCTCGGCTTCATCCAGCGACCGTTTTCCCAGACCGCGAGCGTTGGCGCTTTCAGCGCAATAGAACAGCTCCTCGACACCGAACATCGGCAGCGCTTGCAGGTTGGCGCTGAGATCCTTTTGTTGCAGGGCCTTGGCGTTCTGCCCGGCGGCCAATTGCAGCACACCGTCATCGAGGAAGAGCAACCCGATCGGCAGATCGAAGGCGCCCCCGGCCAGCACGATGTCCAGCGCTTCCCGGGCGCCGGGGCCGGACCATGGCGACTGGCGGCTGATGATCAACACGGACTTGGGCATTGTCAGGCACCTCCGAAGCAGATGAGGCGGTCGGCGTCTTGTACCGCGTCGTGCAACTGACCGAGACCGGACAATTCCCACGGTGCGCTGACCGACGCTGCGTTGCGCTGATAGCGCCTGGCTTCTTCTTCGTTCAATACACCCCGACGCAGCGCGGCAGCGATGCACACCACGCCATCAAGTTGTTTCTCGCTGATAAAGGCGCGCCATTGTTTGGGCAGATCCAGTTCGTCCTGCGGTGTTACCACTGCATCGGAGGCATTGAAAACACCGTCCTGATAGAAAAACAGCCTGACAATCTGATGCCCCCCGGCCAACGCAGCCTGGGCAAACAGCAAGGCACGGCGTGAGGAGGGCGCATGGGCGGCGGAAAACAGCGCAATGGCGAACTTCATGATGGACTCGATCAGCGAAACTGCGGCCATGATAAAGCTTTATCGGTCGGGCCGCGAAATCCGGCTGCATCAGGGTTCTGGTAGGAGCTGCCGAAGGCTGCGATCTTTTGATTTTTCTTCAGGATCAAAATCAAAAGATCGCAGCCTTCGGCAGCTCCTTGTATCTCGACTAACGCTCCGTCAGGAGCGATAGTTCTCGACTGATCATCGAGGGAGGGACTTGGAAGCCGCGCAGCTCCTTAGGCTTGTTGCCTGTGACGTAGATCGTGCTCCAGCCCTCCACACTCACTCGTACAGTTCGCACGGTATCTTGGGCCCGCCTCCGGCGAGAGCCCGCATTCGCAAGGTTGGACAGAGTGACGTGATGATCACAACAGGGAACAAGTGGAGAAACGATCATGTCCGGTTTCGTTGGCGTCGACATCGCAAAGAACACCTTTGATATCGCTACACACCTGCCCAACGGCAAGCACAAAACCAAGGCCAAACTGGCCAACGATCCAAAGGGCTTCAAAGAGTTTGAGGCTTGGCTAGACAAAAACGTCGAGCGTTCGGCCCTGATCGTGATGGAAGCCACCAGCGTCTACCACTTGGAGCTCGCCGAGTTCGTTTACAACAAAGGCTTCCGGGTCTGCGTGGTGAACCCGGCTACGACCAAAGCGTACGCTGACAGCGAACTTCGCCGGATCAAGACCGATAAAAGCGATGCGAAACTGATCGCCGACTTCGCTCGGGAAAAGGATCAAAAGCTTCGGCCATGGGCGCCTGAGCCGCTGAAATATCGCCAGTTGAAAGCAATGGTGCGCCGCCTGGATGACCTTCAGGAAATGGAACAAATGGAGCTTAATCGTCTGGACGTTTCCGACGAAAAGGTCAAAGACTCGATCAACTCCGTTCTGCGCCATATCGAAAAAGAGATCATAGAAACGCATAAGGCGATCAAAAAACACATCGATGACGACCCGGATATGCGTCAGATGCGGGATCTGATCGTAACCATCGACGGCATCGGACAAAAAACGCTTGAACGATTGCTGGCCGAACTGGGTGACTTGCGCAAATACAGTGATCCTCGCCAATTGGTCGCCGCCGCCGGGCTGAATCCAAAGCTGCAGGAATCAGGAAAGCTCAAAGGCCACACCCTAATTTCGAGAGTCGGGTCAGCGCGGCTGCGTGCAGGCCTTTACATGCCTGGCATGGTGGCGCTGAAGCACAATAAGGCGATCAAGGCGATGAAAGAACGCCTGGAGGCCAACGGCAAGGCCCCCAAGCAGATCATCTGCGCGGCAATGCGCAAGCTGCTGCACTTCGTTTACGGAGTGCTCAAGTCAGGACTGCCATATGACCCGAAACTTGCGCTTGCCCGGTGAGGCTTAAGACGGTATCTACAGGGTTCACTTCAAGCCCATGTAGGAGCACCGAAGGCTGCGATCTTTTCGCTTTACCCGCAAAAACCCAGCCCACTGGTCAACTAATTACTAATCCCCCTAACTATTGCGTTGACATTCGCTGCCTAAGCAGTAACATCTCGACATACATTCACTGCCTAGGCAGTTATCAGGTGAGCCCATGAAGCATTTCACCCCCGACGAATTCAAACATTGCCACCTCGGCCTGTTGCTGGGCCGGGCCGCGCTGCTCAAGGACCGGATCATCGACACGCACATGGAACCGCACGGCATCACCGCCGCGCAGTTCAAGGTGTTGATCATCATGGCCCAGTTCGGCGTCGATACGCCTGCCGAGCTGTGTCGGCACCTGTCGCTGGACAGCGGCTCGATGACGCGCATGCTCGATCGTCTGGAGCAGAAAAGTTTTCTGATTCGCCAACGCAGTGAAGCCGATCGCCGTCAGGTTCAGCTCCGGCTGACGGAGCAAGGCCAGCAGTTGACCGATCGCCTGCCATACATCGGCGCCGAGGCGATGAATGAGCTGGCCGGCGCCATCTCCCGCGATGAGCTGAAAACCCTCGAATACATTCTCAAGAAAATCCTGCTGGCCGCCGGTGACCCGATCACCGTCCAGCGCTTAGGTGAACACAATGAGCGGTAAAACCCTGCGCAGCAGCGTGACTCTGCTGCTGTCGGCGATGATCCTGGCCGGTTGCGCCAACTACAGCGGCCTCGACACCGAAGGCCAGCGCGTCGATGCGCAAAGCCTGAAGACAGCGCAATCCCTCGACGGCGTTAGCCTGTCGCCGGCCGCGTGGCCAAAGAGCGATTGGTGGACCAATCTCGGCGATCCGCAGCTCGACGGCCTGATCCGCGAAGCCCTGCGCGACAGTCCAGATATGCAGATCGCCGCGGCCCGTGCCCATCAGGCCAGCGCTGCCGCGTATGCCGCCGATGCCGAACGTTATCCGACCCTCGACGCCAGCGCCGGCATCAGCCGTTCGCGCCTGGCCCGGGATCAGGATCCGCGGGGGCAGGGCGGTGCCTACGCGACCGTGCGCAATGTCAGTGCCGGCTTCAATTACAACTTCGATTTGTGGGGCGGACAGCGTGACGCGTGGGAAGCCGCGCTCGGCCAGGCGCGTGCCGCCGAAGTCGATCGTCAGGCCGCGCAGTTGACTCTCGCTGCCGACGTCGCACGCGCCTACAGCGATCTCGGCCAAGCACACATCGTTTATGACCTGGCCAGCGAAGACCTCAAACGCACCCGGCAAATGCTTGACTTGAGCCAACGCCGCTTGAGTTCCGGCATCGACAGCCAGTACCAGTTCCAGCAAACCCAGAGCCTGGAAGCGAGTTCGCAAGCCAGCCTGATCGACGCGGAAAAACGCCTGAACAGCGCGAAAATCGCCCTGGCCGTATTGCTTGGCAAAGGCCCGGATCGCGGCAACGAAATCGTCCGGCCGAGCGTGTTGCAACCGAGCGCCGTCGCCGTGCCATCGGTGTTGCCGGCAGAACTGCTCGGGCGGCGTCCTGATCTGGTCGCGGCGCGTTGGCGAGTCGAAGCCGCGAGCAAAGACATCGCAGCGGCGAAGACCCGTTTCTACCCCAACCTCAACCTGTCGGCCTCGGCCGGGGCCGAGTCTTTGCTGGGGGATGCGATGTTCGGTTCGGCCAGTCGTTTCTTCAACATTGCCCCGACCGTTTCGTTGCCGATCTTCGATGGCGGACGCCTGCGCGCCAATCTCGATGCACGCGACGCCGATTACGACCTGGCGGTGGCGCAGTACAACAAGACGCTGGTGAGCGCACTGGGCGATGTCGGCGACACGATCAACCAGTTGCGTGACATTGGCCGGCAGATCGCTGCGCAGCAGCATGCCACCGACGTCGCCCGGGATTCTTACAACACCGCGGTCCAGCGTTACGGTTCCGGCATCGGCAACTACCTGGACGTGCTCAGCATCGAGCAGCAACTGCTGCAGGCCCAGCGTCAATTGGCCACCCTCAATGCCGAGCAGATCGACCTTTCGATTCAACTGATGCAAGCGCTGGGCGGCGGCTTCCAGGCGCAGACCCTGACCGCAGCCAACGCAAACCCAGCCTCGCCGCACAACTAATTCAAGGTATTTGTCATGGCCACCGCCGAAAACACCCAAGCTCAAGACAACACCCCGGACACCGGCAACCCGCGCAAGCGCAAAGTGATGTTGCTGGCCCTGGCCGTGGTGGTTGCACTCGCCTGCGCCGGCGTCTGGGCGTACCACGAATTCATCGGACGCTTTAACGAAAGCACCGACGATGCCTACGTGAACGGCAACGTCGTTGAAATCACGCCGCTGGTGACCGGCACCGTGGTCAGCATCGGCGCCGACGATGGTGATCTGGTTCACGAAGGCCAGGTGCTGATCAATTTCGACCCGAACGACGCCGAAGTCGGCCTGCAAAGCGCCAAAGCGAAACTTGCGCGCACGGTGCGTCAGGTGCGTGGTTTGTACAGCAACGTTGACGGCATGAAAGCCCAGGTCAACGCGCAGCAGGCCGAAGTGCAGAAGGCGCAGGACAACTACAACCGCCGGAAAAATCTGGCGCAGGGCGGGGCGATTTCCCAGGAAGAACTGTCCCACGCCCGCGACGACCTGACCTCGGCGCAAAACGCCTTGGCCAATGCGAAGCAGCAACTCAAAACCACCAGCGCGCTGGTTGACGACACCGTGGTTTCGTCACACCCGGACGTGATGTCGGCCGCTGCCGATTTGCGTCAGGCCTATCTGACCCATGCGCGCAGCACCCTGATTGCGCCGGTCACCGGTTACGTCGCCAAGCGCACCGTGCAACTCGGACAGCGCGTGCAGCCGGGCACCGCGCTGATGGCGGTGATTCCGCTGGATCAGCTGTGGATCGACGCCAACTTCAAGGAAACCCAGTTGCGTGACATGCGCATCGGTCAGCCAGTCGACATCGAGGCCGACATTTACGGCAGCGATGTGAAATACAGCGGCACCGTCGACAGCCTAGGCGCCGGCACCGGCAGCGCGTTTGCCCTGCTGCCGGCGCAAAACGCCACCGGCAACTGGATCAAGATCGTTCAGCGTGTCCCGGTGCGGATTCACATCAATGCCGAAGAGCTGGCCAGGCATCCGCTGCGCGTCGGTCTGTCGACCAACGTTGAAGTGAATCTGCACGATCAGAGCGGCCCGGTGCTGGCGCAGCAACCGCCGCAAAAAGCCTCGTTCAGCACCAACGTCTACGAGCGCCAACTGGCCGAAGCCGACGCGATGATCGCTCAGCTGATTCATGACAACAGCGCCGCGGCGAGCAAAACCGCACAACGCTGAATCCGCTTCTGACGCTGACTCAAGACCCTGTGGGAGCGAGCCTGCTCGCGAAGCGGTGTGTCATACGACATCTGTGTTGAATGTCAGTCAGCATTCGCGAGCAGGCTCGCTCCCACAAAGGGTTGCTGTGTCTGTAACTGACGCAGCGACCACCCGGTTCCAAAGGATTCACAATGAGCAATAACGCTTCTTTCACGCCGCCCAGCCTGTTGCTCAGCACCATCGGCCTGTCGCTGGCGACGTTCATGCAAGTGCTCGACACCACCATTGCCAACGTGGCGCTGCCGACGATTTCCGGCAACCTGGGGGTGAGTTCGGAGCAGGGCACCTGGGTCATCACTTCATTCGCGGTGAGTAACGCCATCGCGCTGCCGCTCACCGGTTGGCTCAGCCGCCGCTTCGGCGAGGTGAAACTGTTTCTGTGGGCGACGATCCTGTTCGTGCTGGCATCGTTTCTCTGCGGTATCTCGACCTCGATGCCCGAACTGATCGGCTTTCGCGTGTTGCAGGGCCTGGTGGCCGGGCCGTTGTACCCGATGACGCAGACCTTGCTGATCGCGGTGTATCCGCCGGCGAAACGGGGGATGGCGCTGGCGTTGCTGGCGATGGTCACGGTGGTCGCGCCGATTGCCGGGCCGATCCTCGGCGGCTGGATCACGGACAGTTACAGCTGGCCGTGGATATTCTTCATCAATGTGCCGATCGGGATTTTCGCGGTGTTGGTGGTGCGTTCGCAACTTGCCAAACGGCCGGTGGTGACTAGCCGCCAGCCAATGGATTACGTCGGTCTGATCACGCTGATCATCGGCGTCGGCGCCTTGCAGGTGATCCTCGACAAGGGCAATGACCTGGACTGGTTCGAGTCGAACTTCATCATTGTCGGCGCGGCGATCTCGGTGGTGGCGCTGGCGGTGTTTGTGATCTGGGAAATGACCGACCGCCATCCCGTGGTCAACCTGCGCCTGTTCGCCCATCGCAACTTCCGCATCGGCACCGTGGTGCTGGTGTTGGGTTACGCCGGGTTCTTCGGCATCAACCTGATCCTGCCGCAGTGGTTGCAAACACAAATGGGCTACACCGCGACCTGGGCCGGTCTGGCGGTGGCGCCGATCGGGATTCTGCCGGTGCTGCTGTCGCCATTCGTTGGCAAGTACGCACACAAGTTCGACTTGCGTCTGCTCGCCGGCATTGCGTTTCTGGCGATTGGCTTGAGTTGCTTCATGCGTGCTGAATTTACCAATGAGGTGGACTTCCAGCACATCGCCCTGGTGCAGTTGTTCATGGGCATTGGCGTGGCGCTGTTCTTCATGCCGACCCTGAGCATCCTGATGTCGGACTTGCCGCCGAGCCAGATTGCCGACGGGGCGGGTCTTGCGACCTTCTTGCGGACACTGGGTGGCAGCTTTGCGGCGTCGCTGACTACATGGATCTGGATTCGCCGGGCCGATCAGCATCATGCCTACATGAGCGAAAACATCAGCACCTTCGAACCGGCGACGCGCGAGACGTTGAATGCACTGGGCGGGGCGAGCCAGTCGGCGTATGCGCAGATGGATCAGATTCTGACGAGTCAGGCTTACATGCTCTCCACCGTGGATTACTTCACGCTGCTCGGGTGGGGATTCATGGGGCTGATATTGATTGTGTGGCTGGCGAAACCGCCGTTTGCCGCGAAGGCTGGGCCTGCCGCCAGCGGTCATTGAGTTAGGCAGGATCGTTCCCACGCTCTGCGTGGGAACGATCATGCGGTGGGAGCGGGGAGAGCAGGAGGCGACGCAAAATCGAACGGCGCCAGCGCAAAGCCGTTCTCGTCGACCTGCAACGCCCAACCCTGGCGATCCCAGTCCCCCAGCACGATCCGCTTCGCCGCCTGCTCGCCGAGCTGCAGCTTGTGAATCGCCGGGCGGTGGGTGTGGCCGTGGATCAGGGTCTTGACGCCGAATGTCTGCATGATTCGCGGGATCTCTTCCGGAGTCACATCAACGATGTCATTGGCTTTCATCCGCGTCTGCGCGCGGCTCTCGCTGCGCAGTTTGCGCGCCAGTTTGTGCCGGGTGCCTAGCGGCAGATGCCGCAGGATGAACAGGGTGATCGGGTTACGCAGGTAGCGGCGCAGCTTCATGTAGCCGACGTCGCGGGTGCAGAGGCTGTCGCCGTGCATCAACAGCACCGGCTCGCCGTAAAACTGCACGACACTCGGGTCCTTCAACAGCGTGCAGCCGGCTTCTTTGCAGAACGCCTTGCCGAGCATGAAGTCGCGATTGCCGTGCATCAGGAAAATGGCCGTGCCGCTGTCGCTCAATGTACGCAGGGCCTGGCAGATGGAACGCTGAAAGGGCGTCATGGCGTCGTCGCCGATCCACGCCTCGAAAAAGTCGCCGAGGATGTACAAGGCACTCGCCGAGCGGGCGCGTCCGGCGAGCAAATCCAGAAACGCCCGGGTGATGTCCGGGCGCTCCTCTTCCAGATGCAAGTCTGAAATCAGCAATATCACGCTTCGATGATCTCGGCTTTCTCGATGATCACATCGTCAGCAGGCACGTCCTGGTGGCCGGACTTGGAAGTGGTGGAAACACCTTTGATCTTGTCGACGACGTCGGTGCCGGCGGTCACTTTACCGAATACCGCGTAGCCCCAGCCCTGAACGTTCTTGCCGCTGTGGTTGAGGAACGTGTTGTCGGCGACGTTGATGAAGAACTGCGCGGAAGCCGAATGCGGCTCCATGGTGCGGGCCATGGCAACGGTGTATTTGTCGTTGGAAAGACCGTTGTCAGCTTCGTTCTGGATGCTTGGACGCTTGTCTTTCTTTTCCTTCATGCCCGGCTCGAAACCGCCGCCCTGGATCATGAAGTTACCGATGACACGGTGGAAAACGGTGTTTTCGTAGTGCCCGGCCTTCACGTACTCGATGAAGTTGGCGACGGTGATCGGCGCCTTTTCAGCGTTCAGTTCGATGACGATGTCGCCATGGTTGGTGGTCAGTTTGACTTGAGTCATGGTCGTTACTCTTTATAGGGAATTCGTGGTTTTCGGACACCTGGCCCGAAAACCGGTTCAGCCTGCTTCGGCCAAGGTGCGCAGTTTAGCGTGACAGGCGCGAATTTCGAGGCGGTTTTTCATTTCGCGGCGATTAAATGCATGCCTTTATAGGGCCTGCTCTGTCAGGCGCTTGACAGCATCGGCTATGATAGCGGCTTTGTTTTGTCTGGCCCCTCTTTGCGGCCGCGCACCTGTACGTCAAGGATCCTATGAGCAAGCCCACTGTCGACCCTACCTCGAATGCCAAGTCCGGCCCTGCCGTGCCGGTCAACTTCCTGCGGCCGATCATCCAGGCAGACCTGGACTCGGGCAAGCACACCAAGATCGTCACGCGTTTCCCGCCTGAGCCCAACGGCTACCTGCACATCGGCCATGCCAAGTCGATCTGCGTGAACTTCGGCCTGGCTCAGGAGTTCGGCGGCGTCACGCACCTGCGTTTCGACGACACCAACCCGGCCAAGGAAGATCAGGAATACATCGACGCGATCGAAAGCGACGTCAAATGGCTGGGCTTCGAATGGTCCGGCGAAGTGCGCTACGCCTCGCAGTATTTCGATCAGTTGCACGACTGGGCCGTCGAGCTGATCAAGGCCGGCAAGGCCTACGTGGACGACCTGACGCCTGAGCAAGCCAAGGAATACCGTGGCAGCCTGACCGAACCGGGCAAGAACAGCCCGTTCCGCGACCGCTCGGTTGAGGAGAACCTCGACTGGTTTGCGCGCATGCGAGCTGGTGAGTTCCCGGACGGCGCTCGCGTGCTGCGCGCCAAGATCGACATGGCCTCGCCGAACATGAACCTGCGCGACCCGATCATGTACCGCATCCGCCACGCCCATCACCACCAGACGGGCGACAAGTGGTGCATTTACCCGAACTACGACTTCACCCACGGTCAGTCGGACGCCATCGAAGGCATCACGCACTCGATCTGCACCCTGGAGTTCGAAAGCCATCGTCCGCTGTACGAGTGGTTCCTCCAAAACCTGCCGGTGCCGGCGAACCCGCGTCAGTACGAGTTCAGCCGCCTGAACCTCAATTACACCATCACCAGCAAGCGCAAGCTCAAGCAGCTGGTGGACGAAAAACACGTCAACGGCTGGGACGATCCGCGCATGTCCACGCTGTCGGGTTTCCGCCGTCGTGGCTACACGCCAAAATCGATCCGCAACTTCTGCGAGATGATCGGCACCAACCGCTCCGACGGCGTGGTTGATTTCGGCATGCTCGAATTCAGCATCCGCGACGACCTCGACCACAGCGCCCCGCGCGCCATGTGCGTGCTGCGTCCGTTGAAAGTCGTGATCACCAACTACCCGGAAGGCCAGGTCGAGAACCTCGAACTGCCGCGCCACCCGAAAGAGGACATGGGCGTGCGCGCTCTGCCGTTCGCCCGGGAAATCTACATCGACCGTGAAGACTTCATGGAAGAGCCGCCAAAAGGCTACAAGCGCCTGGAGCCGGCCGGTGAAGTGCGCCTGCGTGGCAGCTACGTGATCCGTGCCGACGAAGCGATCAAGGACGCCGACGGCAACATCGTCGAGCTGCGTTGCTCGTACGACCCGGACACCCTCGGCAAGAACCCGGAAGGCCGCAAGGTCAAAGGCGTGATCCACTGGGTACCGGCTGCGGCCAGCGTCGAGTGCGAAGTGCGTCTGTACGATCGCCTGTTCCGTTCGCCGAACCCGGAGAAGGCCGAAGACAGCGCCAGTTTCCTCGACAACATCAACCCTGACTCGCTGCAAGTGCTGACCGGTTGTCGTGCCGAGCCATCGCTCGGCAACGCCCAGCCGGAAGACCGTTTCCAGTTCGAGCGCGAAGGCTACTTCGTCGCTGACTTGAAGGACTCGAAACCCGGTCAGCCGGTATTCAACCGTACCGTGACCCTGCGTGATTCGTGGGGCCAGTGAGTGAGTCAAGGAACTAACGTGCTAACGATCTACAACACGCTCACCAAGAGCAAAGAAGTCTTCAAGCCGCTGGATGGCAACAAGGTGCGCATGTACGTCTGCGGGATGACCGTGTACGACTACTGCCACCTCGGCCACGGCCGCAGCATGGTTGCGTTCGACCTGGTGACGCGCTGGCTGCGCTTCAGCGGCTACGACCTGACCTACGTGCGCAACATCACCGACATCGACGACAAGATCATCAATCGCGCCCGCGAAAACGGTGAGTCGTTCGACGCGTTGACCGAGCGCATGATTGCCGCGATGCACGAAGACGAAGCGCGCCTGAACATCAGGAAACCGGACATGGAGCCGCGTGCCACGGACCACATTCCGGGCATGCACGCGATGATCCAGACCCTGATCGACAAGGGTTACGCCTATGCGCCGGGCAACGGCGACGTGTACTACCGCGTGGCGAAGTTCATGGGCTACGGCAAGCTGTCGCGCAAGAAGATCGAAGACCTGCGCATCGGTGCCCGTATCGAAGTCGATGAGTCCAAAGAAGACCCGCTCGACTTCGTCCTGTGGAAAGCCGCCAAGCCGGGCGAGCCAAGCTGGGATTCGCCGTGGGGCGCCGGGCGTCCGGGCTGGCACATCGAGTGCTCGGTGATGTCCACCTGCTGCCTGGGCGAAACCTTCGACATTCATGGCGGCGGCAGCGACCTCGAGTTCCCGCACCACGAAAACGAAATCGCCCAGAGTGAAGCGGCCACTGGCAAGACCTACGCCAACGCGTGGATGCATTGCGGCATGATTCGCATCAATGGCGAGAAGATGTCCAAGTCCCTGAACAACTTCTTCACCATTCGCGACGTGCTCGACAAGTACCACCCGGAAGTCGTGCGCTACCTGCTGGTATCGAGCCACTACCGCAGCGCGATCAACTATTCGGAAGACAACCTCAAGGACGCCAAAGGCGCCCTCGAGCGGTTCTATCACGCCTTGAAAGGCCTGCCGAACGTGGCGCCAGCCGGCGGCGAAGCGTTCGTCGAGCGGTTCACCCAGGTGATGAACGACGACTTCGGTACGCCGGAAGCCTGCGCAGTGCTGTTCGAAATGGTGCGCGAGATCAACCGCCTGCGCGAGAGCGATCTCGACGCGGCAGCGGGTCTGGCGGCTCGCTTGAAAGAACTCGCCAGCGTGCTGGGTGTGTTGCAACTCGAAGCCGATGACTTCTTGCAGGCGGGCGCCGAAGGGCGTGTCGATGCGGCTGAAGTGGATGCGCTGATTGCAGCACGTCTGGCGGCACGGGCGGCGAAGGACTGGGCCGAGTCGGACCGGATTCGCGATCAGCTGACGGCAATGGGTGTGGTGCTGGAAGACGGCAAGGGTGGTACGACCTGGCGTCTGGCTGACTGATTGCTTATTGCTGCAAAACAAAACCCGCCTTGTGCGGGTTTTGTTTTTTCTTCTTCAGGACCAGCGTTGACCGGGCTTACGCCTTCGCGAGCAGGCTCGCTCCCACAGTGGTTTTTCGTCATGTCCGTTTTCCGTGCACGACACGAATCCCTGTGGGAGCGAGCCTGCTCGCGAAGAGGCCCGTCCAGACAACTTGTCATTCAGCCTGCCGCAACCGCTTGTAAAGCGTATTCCGACTCACCCCCAACCGCCGCGCCAGGTGCGAGATATTCCCGCCGGATGCCTTGAGCTCGCGGTTCAGCGCCTCGACATCATTCAAGTCCAGCCCCAGCGGCGGCGCCGTCTCTATCGGCTCCATCTCCAGATCAACGAAAAAATCGTCCGGCAAATGCTCGGGTCGCACCGGTTGTTCCTCGGCCATTGCCAACGCCACCTGCATCACGCTGCTGACCTGGCGAAGATTTCCCGGCCACGGATGCCGCTCGAACAGCTCCAGCACCTCACGGCTCAACCCCGCCCATTGCGTTGGCTCGCGATGCTGTTCCCACAGCCGTTTGAACAACGCTTCCTTATCACTGCGCTCCCGAAGCGGCGGCAGTTCCAGGGTCAATCCGCCAATGCGGTAATACAAATCCTCTCGAAACCGCCCCAGTTGCACCTGCTCACGCAAGGATCGGTTGGTCGCCGAGATGATCCGCAGATCCACCGGGAACAATTCGCTGCTGCCCACCGGCTGCACGCAACGTTCCTGCAGCACTCGCAACAATCGCGCCTGCGTGGGCAGCGGCATGTCGCCGATTTCGTCAAGAAACAGCGTGCCTTTGTCCGCCTTGCGAATCAGGCCGATGCTGCCTTTCTGGTTCGCTCCGGTGAACGCGCCTTTCTCGTAGCCGAACAGTTCCGATTCCACCAGTTCGGCGGGGATGGCCGCGCAGTTAACCGCGATGAACGCCTGTTTGCTGCGTGAGCTGGCCTGGTGCAGGGCCTTGACGAAGACCTCCTTGCCGACACCGGTTTCGCCGTGGATCAGCAGCGGAATGTCTTTTTCCAGCAACCGCTCGGCCTGGCGCACGGCTTTTTCCACGCGACTGTCGCCAAAGTGCAGGGTGTTCAGACTGATCGCGGCGGGTGCGGCTGCCTTGGTTTGAGCCTTGAACACTCGTGCCTGAACCGGCGCCTGTTTCGGTCGCTTCAACAAGCACTGAAAGCGGTTGCGCCCGGACGTTTGCAAGGCAAACGGCAAGCCGTCGGGCTGGTTGATCAGCTCCAGCAGCGATACCTTGAACAGGCTCTCGATGCTGACGCTCGACAAACGCACGCCCAGCAGATTGTCCGCCCGCCGATTGGCCGACAGCACCTGGCCGCTCTCATCGAAGATCAACAGCCCGGCCCACTGACTGTCGAGGTTGTTCAATCCGGTGTTGAAGGTCAGTTGAAAGTGTTGGCCATGGAACAGGTTGAGGATCAGCCGGTTCTCGACGGTCTGGCTCATCATCTTGACCATGCCGAGGGTGTGCGAGGGGGGCAGATAGCTGTCGCTGGAAACATCCAGCACCGCGATGACCTTGCGCCCGGCGTCGAAAATCGGTGCGGCGGAACCGGTCATGAAGCGGTTGGCCTTGAGAAAGTGCTCATCGTGCTCGATGTGCACCGCCTGCTCGCACGCCAGCGCTGTGCCGATCGCATTGGTCCCGCTGCAGCGCTCCATCCAGCTCGCCCCGGCTTGAAATCCCCGGGCCAGATTCGGCTCGATAAAGCGTTGCGTGCCCCATGACGTCAGCACCTGGCCCTGATTGTCGGCGAGCATGATCAGGCAGTTGGAGTTGCTGAGGATGTTTTCGTAATAGGGCAGGACTTCCTGATGCGTTGTCTGCACCAGCGAATGATGGCTGTCGAGCAGTTGCGCAATGCCGGCGGCGGGCAGTTGATCGAAGGCCGGCGTGCTTTGGTGGTCGAGACCGAACGCGCGGCAGCGTTGCCAGGAAGTCTGGACGATCGCGTCATGGGACAGCGGCGGGGCGGGTGCGGCCATGGGGGCGAGCCTCTGAGTGCAGCATTTTATTATTGTTATGAGCCCGATCTTCAAAACTACACAAATCCCCCTGTGGGAGCGAGCCTGCTCGCGAAAGCGTCGGTTCAGTCAATGGATTCATTCAATGACACACCGCTTTCGCGAGCAGGCTCGCTCCCACAGGGATCCCGTTGCATTCAGGATTGGGGAAAAGCGTCCATAGAGTGTTGTTCACTATTGTTCATTGTCAATCACCCGACTGTTCAAAAGTGTTCAGCTGTGAACGCCAGTTAACCCCTTGATAGCCAATTCCAAAGCTAAATCAATTACTTGCCGTTTTTGGCACGAATGTCGCTCTACTGTTCCGGTCGCTTGACTCCAAATAATAAAAAGGCCGAGCCATGTCACTCACCCTGGAGCACGTCAGCCGTACCGTCGAAGGCCAGACCTGGATCGACGATGCGTGCCTGAAATTCGAACCCGGATCCTTCAACGTTTTGCTCGGCCGTACGCTGTCCGGCAAAACCAGCCTCATGCGCTTGATGGCAGGACTCGACAAGCCCGACAGCGGGCGCATCCTGATGAACGGCGTCGATGTCACGCAGCGGCCGGTGCGGCTGCGCAACGTGTCGATGGTCTATCAGCAGTTCATCAACTACCCGACCATGACCGTGTTCGAAAACATCGCCTCGCCACTGCGCCAAGCAGGTATTTCGAAAGAGATCATCCACAGCAAAGTGCAGGAAACGGCAAAGATGCTGCGCATCGAGAAGTTCCTGCAGCGCTATCCGCTGGAACTGTCCGGCGGCCAGCAACAGCGCACCGCCATGGCCCGGGCGTTGGTCAAGGATGCCGAGCTGATTCTGTTCGACGAGCCGCTGGTCAATCTCGACTACAAGCTGCGCGAAGAGCTGCGCCAGGAAATGCGCGAGCTGTTCAAGCTGCGCCACACCATCGCCATCTACGCCACCACCGAACCCAACGAAGCGCTGGCGCTGGGCGGCACCACGACCATTCTTCACGAAGGCCGGGTGATTCAGAGCGGGCCGTCGACCGATGTCTACCACCAGCCGCAAACCGTGCTGGCGGCAGAATTGTTCTCCGAACCGCCGATCAATTTGATGCCGGGACGCATCGCTGGCAACGAAGTCAGCTTCGCCAATTTCGTCCACTTCCCGCTGAACGTCGATCTGCGTCCGGTGGGCGAGGGCGAATTTCGTTTCGGCGTGCGTCCCAGCCATATCTCGCTGGTGCCGAGCAACGACGATGACCTCGAACTCGCCGTGACCGTCGAAGTGGCCGAGATCAGTGGTTCTGAAACCTTCCTCCATGTGCGCAACGAACATTTCCTGCTGGTGCTTCACCTGCCGGGGGTTCACGAATACGACGTCGATGCGCCGATTCGCATCTATATCCCGACCCATAAACTGTTTGTTTTCGATGCGCAGGGCCGTCTGGTGCAGGCACCGGGCCGGCGTGTCGCGAGGGTTGCCTGATGGCCGAAATCCGCTTGCAACACCTCGCCCACAGCTACAGCAAAACCCCGAGCGGGGCGGAAGATTATGCCATCCGTGAGATGGACCACGTCTGGGAGCAGGGCGGCGCCTACGCGTTGCTCGGGCCGTCCGGGTGCGGCAAATCGACCTTGCTGAATATCATTTCCGGCCTGCTCAGCCCCTCCCAGGGCCACGTTTTGTTCGACGGCAAAGCGGTCAATGACCTCTCGCCGGAGAAGCGCAACATCGCCCAGGTGTTTCAGTTCCCGGTGGTCTACGACACCATGACCGTGTTCGATAATCTGGCCTTCCCACTCAGAAATCAGGGCATGGCCGAGGCGAAAGTGCACAGCAAGGTGCAGGAAATTGCCGAAGTTCTCGACCTGCAAAGTCTGCTCAGTAAAAAGGCCCGAAACCTCACCGCCGACGAAAAACAGAAAGTCTCCATGGGCCGTGGGCTGGTGCGCGATGACGTTTCGGCGATCCTTTTCGATGAGCCGCTGACGGTGATCGACCCGCACCTGAAATGGAAACTGCGGCGCAAGCTCAAGCAGATCCACGAGCAGTTCAACATCACCATGGTCTACGTGACCCACGATCAACTGGAAGCCTCGACCTTCGCCGACAAGATTGCGGTGATGTACGGCGGGCAGATTGTTCAGTTCGGCACGCCACGGGAATTGTTCGAGCGGCCGAGCCATACCTTCGTCGGCTATTTCATCGGCAGCCCCGGCATGAACCTGATTGAAGTGCAGCCGCAGCCCGGTGGCGTCGGTTTCGCCTCGACGCACCTGCCATTGTCCGACGCCTTGCAGCGACACATCGAGCACGGTCAGTGGAAAAACCTGAAGGTCGGCATCCGTCCCGAGTTCATTCATGTCTGGGACGAGCCGTTTGACGACGCGATGCAGGCACAAGTCGTACACGTCGAAGACCTCGGCACCTACAAGATCATGACCCTCAACCTCGACGGCGCGCCGTTGAAGGTGCGTCTGGCCGAAGACAAACCGGTGCCGCAGGGCACGGCATACATCAGCTTCCCGGCGCAGTGGCTGATGGTGTATGCCGATGAGTTTCTGCTTGAAGTCAGCGACGAGGAGACGCAGCCATGAACAAGGTGCAGAACAACAAAGCCTGGTGGCTGGTACTGCCGGTGTTTCTGCTGGTGGCATTCAGTGCGGTGATCCCGATGATGACCGTGGTCAACTATTCGGTGCAGGACATCTTTGACCAGTCCAGCCGCTACTTCGTCGGCGCCGACTGGTACAGGCAAGTGCTGCTCGACCCACGCTTGCACGACTCTTTGCTGCGTCAGTTCATCTATTCGGCCTGCGTATTGCTGATAGAAATCCCGCTGGGTATCGCCGTCGCCCTGACCATGCCGACCAAGGGCCGTTGGTCCTCGGTGGTGCTGATCATTCTGGCGATCCCGCTGCTGATTCCGTGGAACGTGGTCGGCACGATCTGGCAGATTTTCGGCCGCGCCGACATCGGTCTGCTCGGTTCCAGTCTTAACGCGATGGGCATCAGCTACAACTATGCGGCCAACACCATGGACGCGTGGGTCACCGTGCTGGTGATGGACGTCTGGCACTGGACTTCGCTGGTCGCGCTGCTGTGTTTCTCCGGATTGCGCGCGATTCCCGATGTGTATTACCAGGCGGCGCGAATCGACCGCGCTTCGGCCTGGGCAGTGTTCCGGCACATTCAATTGCCCAAGCTGAAAAGCGTGCTGCTGATCGCGGTGATGTTGCGCTTCATGGACAGTTTCATGATCTACACCGAGCCGTTCGTGCTCACCGGTGGGGGGCCGGGCAACGCCACGACATTCCTGAGTCAGACGTTGACCCAGATGGCTGTAGGCCAATTCGACCTGGGTCCGGCAGCGGCATTCTCGCTGGTGTACTTCCTGATCATCCTGTTGGTGTCCTGGCTGTTCTATACCGCCATGACGCACTCCGACGCCAACCGCTGAGGCCCGGCCATGAGCAAAAAGAAGCTTATTCCGTTGCTGGTCTACATCCTGTTCCTGCTGGTGCCGATTTACTGGCTGCTGAACATGTCCTTCAAGAGCAACACCGAAATCCTCGGCGGCCTGACGCTTTTCCCACAGGATTTCACGCTGGCGAACTACAAGGTGATCTTCACCGATCCGAGTTGGTACACCGGCTATCTGAACTCACTGTATTACGTGAGCCTGAACACGGTGATTTCCCTGAGCGTGGCGTTACCGGCGGCTTACGCGTTTTCGCGCTATCGTTTCCTCGGTGACAAGCACCTGTTTTTCTGGCTGCTGACCAATCGCATGGCGCCGCCAGCGGTGTTTTTACTGCCGTTCTTCCAGTTGTATTCGTCGATCGGCCTGTTCGACACGCACATTGCCGTGGCCTTGGCCCACTGCCTGTTCAACGTGCCGCTGGCGGTGTGGATCCTCGAAGGCTTCATGTCGGGCGTGCCCAAGGAGATCGACGAAACGGCCTACATTGATGGCTACAGTTTCCCCAAGTTCTTCGTGAAGATTTTCATCCCGCTGATCGGTTCCGGTATCGGTGTGACGGCGTTTTTCTGCTTCATGTTTTCCTGGGTCGAACTGCTGCTGGCGCGCACGCTGACCTCGGTCAACGCCAAGCCGATCGCAGCGGTGATGACGCGCACGGTATCAGCTTCGGGTATCGATTGGGGCGTGCTGGCAGCAGCGGGGGTGTTGACCATACTGCCGGGCATGCTGGTGATCTGGTTTGTTCGCAACCACGTGGCCAAGGGCTTTGCCCTGGGCCGGGTCTGAGGAGTCGATGATGGAATGGATGAGCTGGACCACCCCGACTGCGGCATTCTTCATCGGTATCGGTTTGATCCTGGTGGGCATGACCACTTGGGAATTGCGCTCGCCGAGCATCCTGCGGCGAGGTTTTCTGCCGATTGCCACCACCCGTGGCGATCGCTTGTTTATCGGTCTTCTCGGCAGCGCCTACCTGCATCTGCTGGTAATCGGCGTCACCGACTGGAGCATCTGGGTCGCGTCCGCGTTGTCCCTGGTGTGGCTGTTGGCAGTGATGCGTTGGGGCTAGTCGAATCGTTCGGCAAACGCGGCTCCACAACTTAAACAGGAGGTCTCTATGTTCGATAAAAACAATAAGCTGCGACATAGCATTTCATTGGCAGCCATGCTGGCACTCAGCGGTTTGAGCGCATCTGCCTGGGCCGACGCCTACGAAGATGCTGCGAAAAAATGGATCGGCAGCGAGTTCAAGCCCTCGACCCTGACGGCCGAACAGCAGCTCGAAGAATTGAAGTGGTTCATCAAGGCCGCCGAGCCGTTTCGCGGCATGGACATCAAGGTCGTTTCCGAAACCCTGACCACCCACGAATACGAGTCGAAGGTGCTGGCCAAGGCCTTCAGCGAAATCACCGGTATCAAGCTCACCCACGACCTGCTGCAGGAAGGCGACGTGGTCGAGAAAATGCAGACGGTGATGCAGTCGGACAAGAACATCTACGACGGCTGGGTCAACGACTCGGACCTGATCGGTACGCACTTTCGCTACGGCAAGACCGAGTCGATCACCGACCTGATGGCCAACGAAGGCAAGAACTTCACTTCGCCGACCCTCGACCTCAAGGACTTTATTGGCATCTCGTTCACCACCGCGCCGGACGGCAAGGTCTATCAGCTGCCCGACCAGCAGTTTGCCAACCTGTACTGGTTCCGCGCCGACTGGTTCGAGCGCGCGGACCTGAAAGCGAAGTTCAAGGAAAAGTACGGCTACGAATTGGGCGTGCCGGTGAACTGGTCGGCGTATGAGGACATCGCCAAATTCTTCAGCGAAGACGTCAAGGAAATCGACGGCAAACGCGTCTTCGGGCACATGGACTACGGCAAGAAAGACCCGTCGCTGGGCTGGCGCTTCACCGATGCCTGGTTCTCCATGGCTGGCGGTGGCGACAAAGGCATTCCCAACGGTTTGCCAGTGGATGAGTGGGGCATCCGCGTCGAGGATTGCCACCCGGTCGGCTCCAGCGTGACCCGCGGCGGCGACACCAACGGCCCGGCCGCCGTTTTTGCCACCACCAAATATGTCGACTGGCTGAAAAAGTACGCGCCACCGGAAGCCGCAGGCATGACCTTCTCCGAGTCCGGCCCGGTGCCGTCCCAAGGCAACATCGCCCAGCAGATCTTCTGGTACACCGCCTTCACCGCCGACATGACCAAACCGGGCCTGCCGGTGGTCAACGCCGACGGCACGCCGAAATGGCGCATGGCGCCATCGCCGCGCGGCCCGTATTGGGAAGAGGGCATGAAACTCGGCTACCAGGACGTGGGCGCATGGACGTTCATGAAATCCACGCCTGAGAAACAGAAACTGGCGGCATGGCTGTACGCGCAGTTCGTCACCTCGAAAACCGTATCGCTGAAGAAGACCATCGTCGGCCTGACGCCGATTCGCGAGTCGGACATCAACTCGCAGGCGATGACCGATCTGGCGCCGAAGCTTGGCGGTCTGGTCGAGTTCTACCGCAGTCCGGCCCGGGTGCAATGGACCCCGACCGGAACCAACGTGCCGGACTATCCGCGTCTGGCGCAACTGTGGTGGAGCCACATCGCCGAAGCGGCCAGCGGCGAGAAAACCCCGCAGCAGGCGCTGGACGGCCTGGCCAAGGATCAGGACCGGATCATGGAACGCCTCGAACGCTCCAAGGCCCAGGCCACCTGCGCGCCGAAAATGAACCCGGAACGCGACGCGCAATACTGGTTCGATCAACCGGGCGCACCGAAGCCTAAACTGGCCAACGAGAAGCCGAAAGGCGAGACGGTGAGCTACAACGAACTGCTGAAATCTTGGGCGGATGCGCGTAAGTGATGTTGGAGATGTGAGAAGCGAACGGCACCGGAAGGTGCCGTTTTTTTTGCTGTCTGATCCACCGCTATCGCGAGCGGGCTCGCTCCCACATTAGAGCGGTGGTGCTCCAAAACCCGGCAGCACACGAGACCACTGTAGGAGTGAGCCTGCTCGCGATAGCGGTGGGCCAGCCAACGCATTTTCAACTGACATGACGTCATTGCGGGCAGGTTCACCTCCAAGTGGGATAGCTGTAGAAATGACGGATTGAGAAACCACCGGTAGCTTTAGCTTTCGAAGGAGTCCAGCAAGACGTCAGGGAGTGGGGCATCAAAGTCAACGGGGGTTGTGTGTTTTCCCTTCATTAAACCGATCCTTTTTACCCGCGGTTTCTCCTTGGTCATTTCTCTTTGGCGTCGTTCAGTCAATTTGCCTAAACCATCCGAAAACTCTGAAAGGATATTTCGCTTCATGGCTCGTGGATCTCCGCTTGATAGGTGATCCTCAGATTTATCCGCAATTACCTTCTGCAAAATGTCAGCCATTGTTCACCGCTTTGCAGGCAAAATTCTTAAAAAGGTGAGGATGTGAAGATCAGAAATGCGTAGCCAGCGATCATCACAACGCGCTGCCGCAGTCTTCTGATATTGAATCCTACAAGCGCCAAGGCGGCACCTTAGGGTGCCGCCTTTTTGTATATTTTCTGAGAGGATAAGAATGCTCTAGTTGCGTTGTCATCTGTTCTCTAAAGCTATCTCTTTTCTATTGATAACCTTTTCGTTAACGATACGACGTACGACCGGTGCAGGAGGTTTCTCTGGTGGTGTAGGTCTTGTCGAATTTTGTGGCTTAGGCCGATCATTAGTAGCTTTCATTTCTGATCCCTATTGGCGCCGCCGTTAACGTCATCGTACGTTCTTCTGGAAGATGGAGCAGTCGGTTTGACAGGAGCTTGGGGCAAAGGTTTTGTTTCAGTTGATGTTGGTTTATTGGATTCGCTCAATTTTCCTGCCCCTTTTTCAAGAAGTATATTTTCAAGGATTATAGTCCTTTTTTTCAGATCTGCTACGCCTTCGGCTTTTGAGTCATTCAGCAACTGCTTTTTCAAGTCGGATATTTGATCGCCCACGTACGTATCTTTTATTGCAAAATTTTTCCTAGGCGAGGAGGTATCCATGTCATAAAGCACAAACAGCAAGCTACCGATAGCGAGAGGGATGCAGGCCATAAGAAAAGTTGAGATGGATTTGAAGACCCACCGTGATCGCTCTTCATTGACTAAAGCATTGTGTGTGGAGCAACTGATGTAGGTGTTTGAAATGAAGCTTGCAGTTTCTTTGTCAGGATCGATCAAA
This sequence comes from Pseudomonas khorasanensis, assembly GCF_014268505.2. Taxonomy (GTDB): domain Bacteria; phylum Pseudomonadota; class Gammaproteobacteria; order Pseudomonadales; family Pseudomonadaceae; genus Aquipseudomonas; species Aquipseudomonas khorasanensis. The sequence continues at coordinate 21,811 of NZ_JABWQP020000020.1, read as the reverse complement.
GGTATTTGTTCGTGCTGCGACACCTGTAAGTTATATTTTACAAGTTCAATGTTGTATCGTGTTTGGTTGTCGTAATATTCTTTTATTTTTTGTGCGTATGGCATTCTGTTAAATTCAGATCCGCTAAAGGCTCTGAAGTTGAAGTATGTAGAGATGGCTGAGATTGTCAGGGTTAAAGTTATGAGGAAAGAAATGATATATGCAATTTCGGGGCTGAAGGTGAAATCCAAAAAACGAGCTAGGTAAATGGTTGCAGAAGCTAGCGCAAATATCGCAGTAAAAATTATTTGAGTTTTTATCGAGATGCTGTTTTTTATCTCTTCTTCGTATATATACATTTTTTCATATGTGGCGTGGATGTTTTCAGTGTTCAATATGGTTTCCTTGTGCCCTGTTGGTCGGCAAGTACTTTTAATATGTCTTTAAGTTTTCGCTTTGCCCCACACATACACGATAGCTCCAACAGCCGGATGCGGGCTGTAGGACGAAACCGATAATTGAGCGGGAGCTTTCTGGGCTTTCAGCAGGGAGGGCAGGGCATCAGTAAAAGATCCCACAAAAACAAAAACGGCACCCGAAGGTGCCGTTTGCATTTGCAGCTCAATCCAGTCGAGCGATCAGCCCGCCAGACCTGCCTGCTGTACCAGCACCAGCAATGGCTGCGGGTAAACACCCAGGAAGAACGCGACCAGGGCGATGGCCAGCAGCATCACGCCGCCTGCCTTCTGTTCCCAGTGCAACTGGGCGTCGTGGCGACGCAGGTTCGGCTCGATCAGGTACAGGGTAACCATCACGCGCAGGTAGTAGAACACGCCGATCGCGCTGCCCAGTACCAGTGCACCCACCAGCCACCATTGATGCGACTCGACACCGCTGGCGATGATGTAGAACTTGCCGATGAAGCCGGCGGTCAGCGGGATGCCGGCCAGGGACAGCATCATCACGGTCAGCACGGCGGTCAGGTACGGGCGACGCCAGAACAGGCCGCGATATTCGTACAGGGCGTCGGCGTCGCGGCCGTTGTACGGCGAGGACATCAGGGTAATCACGCCGAACGCGCCGAGGCTGGTGATCACGTAAGTGACCAGGTAGACGCCGATGGCTTCCACCGCCAGACCCTTGCTCGCTACCAACGCGATCAGCAGGTAGCCGAAGTGCGCGATGGACGAATAACCGAGCAGACGCTTGAGGTTGCTCTGGGTCAGGGCCAGCAGGTTACCGAACAGGATCGAGGCGACCGCGATGACGCTCAGCACGTCACTCAGTACGCCGCTGCTGGCCGCCGGGGAGATCTGGAACAGACGCACCATCACCGCAAACACGGCCACCTTCGAAGCGGTGGCGAGGAATGCCGCCACCGGTGCCGGTGCACCTTCGTAAACGTCCGGCGTCCACAGGTGGAACGGTACCAGCGACAGCTTGAACGCCAGACCGATCAGCATCATCCCCAGGCCCAATTGCGCCAGCGGGCTAGGCAGGCCAGTCGCAGCCAGGGCCTGACCGATGCCGACGAAGCTCAGCGAACCGGCATCTGCATAGAGCAGGGCCATACCGAACAACAGGAACGCCGAGCCGGCCGCCGACAGCACCATGTACTTGATGCCGGCTTCCAGCGAACGCTTGTTGAAGAAAGCGTAAGCCACCAGACCGTAGACCGGCACCGAGAGCAGTTCCAGACCGATGAACAAACCGGCCAGGTGCTGCGCGCTGACCAGAACCAGACCACCGGCGGCGGCCATCAGGATCAGCAGGTACAGTTCTTCACGATTGCCCGGGTACCCCGAACCGCCATCGCCCAGATAGGCATGGGCGAGGGTGACGCAGGCGAGGGTGGCGACGAGGATCATCGCCATGTACAGGCAGGCAAAGGCGTCGATCTGCAGCAAAGGGGTCACGGCCAGAGGCGCAACTTTCAGGGCTGGGAGGATCGACAGCAGGGCCAGGTTCAGACCCGCCACCGAAATCAGGAAGGTCTGCGAGTGGTTGCGGCGCCAGGCGATTGCCAGCATCACCACGATAATGGTGAGGCTGGTGATCAACAGTGGCGCAAGCGCAATAAAGTGTTGAATCGTGAATTCCATAGCGCTCTTACCGGGCCGAAGCGAGTTGAGTGAAGGCGGTGCCGAGCCACTGCTGCACGCCATGCATCGTGGCGGCAGAGGTGTCGAGGAACGGTTGCGGATACACGCCCAGGTAAATCAGCAATACCGCAAGGCCCAGCACCATGGTCAGTTCGCGACCGTCCATACCGTGCAGCACCGCGTCCGATTTCGACGGACCGAAGTAGGCACGGTGGATCATGATCAGCGAGTAGACCGAACCGAACACCAGACCGGACGTCGCAATCGCGGTGATCCATGGAGCGCTGGCGAAGGAGCCGATCAGGATCAGGAACTCGCCGACGAAGTTACCGGTGCCCGGCAGACCCAACGAAGCGGCTGCAAAGAACAGGCTGATCGCCGGCAGGTAAGCGATGCGCGACCACAGACCGCCCATCTCACGCATGTCACGGGTATGCAGACGCTCGTACAGCTGACCGCTGAGGATAAACAGCGCCGCCGCCGACAGACCGTGCGCGAGCATCTGGATCACTGCACCTTGCAGGGCCAGCTGGCTGCCGGAGTAAATGCCGATCAACACGAAGCCCATGTGGGAAACGGAAGAGAAGGCAATCAGACGCTTGATGTCGCTCTGGGCGAACGCCAGGAACGCGCCGTAGAAGATCCCGATCAGACCGAGGGTCATGGCGATCGGCGCGAATTCGGCCGACGCATTCGGGAACAGCGGCAGGGCGAAACGCAGCAGGCCGTAGGCAGCGGTTTTCAGCAGGATACCGGCGAGGTCGACGGAACCTGCGGTCGGCGCCTGGGCGTGGGCATCCGGCAGCCACGAGTGGAATGGCACCACGGGCAGCTTGACCGCGAAGGCGATGAAGAAGCCGAGCATCAGAATGTACTCGGTGGTCATCGACATCTTGGTTTTCAACAGGTCGGCGTAGTTGAAGGTGATCACGCCGGTGTTGTTGAAGTTGACCAGCACCAGACCGAGGATCGCCACCAGCATGATCAGGCCGGAAGCCTGAGTGAAGATGAAGAACTTGGTCGCTGCGTAGATCCGGGTTTTCTTGCCGTCCGAAGAACTGTGACCCCAGAGCGCGATGAGGAAGTACATCGGCACCAGCATCATTTCCCAGAAGAAGAAGAACATGAACAGGTCGAGGGCGAGGAACACGCCGACAACGCCGCCCAGGATCCACATCAGGTTCAGGTGGAAGAAGCCAACGTGACGTTGAATTTCTTTCCACGAGCAGAGGACCGAGAGGATACCCAGCAGACCGGTCAGCAGGATCATCAACAGCGACAGGCCATCGAGGGCCAGGTGCACGCTGATGCCGAAACGCGCGATCCAGATGTGCTTGAACTCAAGCGCCCAGGTCGGATCGGCGCCAGGCGCCGGGGCAAATGAATAGTCGCCGGTAGCCCACAGCCAGAGGCCGATCGCGAGCAACAGGGACATGGTGATCAGCGCAATCCAGCGTGGGAGGGTAGCGCCGAAGCGCTCACCCATCCAGCACAGCAGGCCGCCGATGAAGGGGATCAGGATTAGCCAAGGCAGAATCATGACGGGCTCGTTTCCTTTCGCAAATTCGCAAGGTTCATATCAGACCGCTACCAGCACGATGGCGCCGATCACCAGCACGGCACCAGCAGCCATCGAGGCGGCATACCAACGCAGTTGACCGGTCTCGGTGCGGCTCAGGGCGGTGTGACCACCCTTGGCCATACGCGGGATCAGACCGATGGTCTGGTCGAGCGGGTCTTTGCGCAGTACATGGCTGATCGCAAGGTACGGCTTGACGAACAGTTTGTCGTAGATCCAGTCGAAGCCCCAGGCAGCGAACCACCAGGCCGAAAGGAAACGGCCGATGCCGCTGTTGGCGATCGCCGTGACGAAACGACGCTTGCCAAGGAACAGCAGGGCCGCCAGCAGGATACCGGCCAGGGCGATGGCGCCCGAGGCGATTTCCAGGCTGTGCTTGGCGTCGCCACCAGCATGACCGACGCTCTGCGGCAGTACGCCGTGCAGCGGTGGAACGATCATGGCGCCGACGAAGGTCGACAATACGATCAGCACCGACAGCGGCAGCCAGTGAGCGATGCCGTGGCCGGCGTGGGCTTCGGTCTTGGCTTCACCGTGGAAGGCGATGAAGATCAGGCGGAAGGTGTACAGCGAGGTCATGAACGCACCGACCAGACCGGCGTAAAGCAGACCGTGGTTGCCGCTGGCAAACGCTTCCCAGAGGATTTCGTCCTTGGAGTAGAAGCCTGCGGTGACCAGTGGCAGAGCAGCGAGTGCCGCGCCGCCGACGATGAAGCTGGCGTAGGCCAGTGGCAGTTTCTTCCACAGACCGCCCATCTTGAAGATGTTCTGCTCGTGGTGGCAGGCAACGATCACCGCACCGGAAGCAAGGAACAGCAGCGCCTTGAAGAAGGCGTGGGTCATCAGGTGGAAGATCGCGCCTTCCCAGGCGCCAACGCCCAGTGCCAGGAACATGTAGCCGATCTGGCTCATGGTCGAGTAGGCGAGGATACGTTTGATGTCGGTTTGCACCAGCGCGGCGAAACCGGCCAGCACCAGGGTCACACCGCCGACGATGCCGACCAGGTGCAGGATGTCCGGCGCCAGGGCGAACAGGCCGTGGGTACGGGCGATCAGGTAGACACCGGCGGTCACCATGGTTGCGGCGTGGATCAGTGCCGATACCGGGGTAGGGCCGGCCATCGCGTCCGCGAGCCAGGTCTGCAGCGGCAGCTGTGCCGATTTGCCCACCGCACCGCCCAGCAGCATCAGCGTCGCCAGAACGATCCAGAAATCGCCGACCTTGAAGTGCTCAGGTGCGCGAACCAGCAGTTCCTGGACGTTCAGCGTGCCCAGTTGCTGGAACAGGATGAACAGGCCGATGGCCATGAACACGTCGCCGATACGGGTGACGATGAAGGCTTTGAGGGCGGCGTTACCGTTGTTGCGGTTGCTGTAGTAGAAACCGATCAACAGGTACGAGCACAGGCCTACACCTTCCCAACCGAAGTAGATGAACAGCAGGTTATCGCCCAGGATCAGGAACAGCATGCTGGCGATAAACAGGTTGGTGTACGAGAAGAAGCGCGAGTAACCGTCTTCGCCACGCATGTACCAGGACGCGAACAAGTGGATCAGAAAGCCAACGCCGACAACCACACCGAGCATGGTCACGGACAGGCCATCCAGGTACAGCGCGAAGTTCGGCTGGAAGCCTTCCACCGACATCCAGCGCCACAGCACCTGGGTGTAGACGCCACCCTCCGGCGGGGCGACGTTGAATTGCCAGATCACGTAAGCGGCGACGATGGCCGACAGGCCGATGGAGCCGACACCGATGAGTGCCGAGAGGTTTTCCGAGAAGCGGCCGCGCGAGAACGACAGCAACAGGAACCCGATCAGAGGGAATACGAAAGTCAGAAAGAGTAGGTTCATCCGCGCATCTCACTGGCAGCGTCGATATCGAGCGTGTGGAAGCGGCGATACAGTTGCAGCAGGATCGCCAGACCAATACTGGCCTCGGCGGCTGCAAGACTGATCACCAGGATGAACATGATCTGTCCATCCGGCTGCGCCCAGCGGGCGCCCGCAACGATGAAGGCCAGGGCAGAGGCGTTCATCATGACTTCCAGACTCATCAACACGAACAAAATGTTGCGGCGGACCATCAGGCCGACCAGACCAAGGCAGAACAGGATGCCGGCAACGGCCAATCCATGCTCGAGAGGGATAGCAGGCATGTCTTACTCCTTCGCCTCGTTACGGCCCAAATGGAACGCCGTGACGGCTGCGGCGAGCAGCAGCATCGAGGCGAGTTCGACCACCAGCAGGTACGGGCCGAACAGGCTGATGCCCACGGCTTTCGCGTCTACGGTGGTGTGACCGATGGCCTGACCGCTCTGATGAGCGAACAGCACATACAGCAGTTCGGCCAGCAGCAGGACGGCAAGAATCACCGGCCCCGCCCAGATGCCGGGCTTGAGCCAGGTGCGTTCCTGCTGAACCGAGGCGGGCCCCAGGTTCAGCATCATCACCACGAACACGAAAAGCACCATGATGGCGCCGGCGTAGGCGATCACTTCCAGCACACCGGCAAACGGTGCGCCGAGGGCGAAGAAGGTCATGGCCACGGCGATCAACGAGATGATCAGGTAGAGCAGGGCGTGCACGGGGTTGGTGTTGGTGACCACACGAAGCGTGGACACAACAGCAATACCCGATGCGAAATAGAAAGCGAATTCCATCGTTCTTCCTTAAGGCAGCAAGCTCTTCACGTTGATCGGTTCGGCTTCGTTCTGCGCAGCGCCTTTCGGCTTGCCAGCGATTGCCATACCTGCAACACGATAGAAGTTGTAATCAGGGTTTTTGCCGGGGCCGGAGATCAACAGATCTTCTTTCTCGTACACCAGGTCCTGACGTTTGAACTCGGCCATCTCGAAATCCGGCGTCAGCTGGATCGCGGTGGTCGGGCAGGCTTCCTCGCAGAGACCGCAGAAAATGCAGCGCGAGAAGTTGATACGGAAGAAGTCCGGGTACCAGCGACCGTCTTCGGTTTCAGCTTTCTGCAGCGAGATGCAACCGACCGGGCAAGCCACGGCGCACAGGTTGCAGGCTACGCAGCGTTCTTCGCCATCCGGGTCGCGGGTCAGGACGATGCGGCCACGGTAACGCGGCGGCAGGTAGACCTGCTCCTCGGGATATTGCAGGGTGTCGCGCTTGCGAAAGCCATGACCGAAGATCATGACCATGCTGCGCAACTGGGTACCGGTACCCTTAATGATGTCGCCAATATATTTGAACATGGGTCAAATCCTCACTGAACCGCAACCGCGGGCGTGTTCCACAACACAACCGCAGCGGTCACCAGCAAATTGATCAGGGTCAGTGGCAGGCAGAATTTCCAGCTGAAATCCATCACCTGGTCATAACGCGGACGCGGGATGGAAGCGCGCAGCAGGATGAACAGCATGATGAAGAACGCGGTCTTCAATGCGAACCAGACGAAGGACAGTTGCGGCAGGATGCCGAACGGACCGTGCCAGCCACCGAAGAACAGGGTGACCAGCAGCGCCGAGATCAGGATGATGCCGATGTACTCACCGACGAAGAACATGCCCCATTTCATGCCGGCGTATTCAATGTGGTAACCGTCGGCCAGTTCCTGTTCCGCTTCCGGCTGGTCGAACGGGTGACGGTGAGTCACGGCGACGCCAGCGATGAAGAAGGTACAGAAGCCGAAGAACTGCGGAATGATGAACCACAGGTTCTGCGCCTGGTACTCGACGATGTCGCGCATGTTGAACGAGCCGACCTGCACCACGATGCCCATCAGCGCCAGGCCCATGAACACTTCGTAGGACACGGTCTGCGCCGAGGCACGCAAGCTGCCGAGCAGGGCGAACTTGTTGTTGCTCGACCAGCCGGCGAACAGTACCGCGTAGACCGACAGACCGGCCATGGCGAAGAAGAACAGCAGGCCGATGTTCAGATCCGCCACGCCCCAGGTCGGGGTGATCGGGATGATCGCAAACGCGATCAGCAGGGCGGACATGGCCACCACCGGTGCCAGGGTGAAGATCACCTTGTCGGCAAACGGCGGAGTCCAGTCTTCCTTGAAGAACATCTTCAGCATGTCGGCGGCGATCTGGAACATGCCGAACGGGCCAACGCGGTTCGGACCGTAACGGTCCTGCCACCAGCCCAGCAGGCGACGTTCGACAAAGCTGAGCAAGGCGCCCGCGACCACAACGGCCAGCAGAATCACGATGGCTTTGATGACCGTCAGGATCACATCGATCACTTCAGGGGTGAACCAGGTCATTGCGCTGCCTCCTGCAGACCGTCGACGGATACGCCGGCGAATGCCGGTGGAATGCCGGCGATGCCCGCAGGCAATGCCACCAGACCGGCGCCCAGTTCTTCATTGATGCGCAGCGGCAGACGCAGGGTCTGGCCAGCCACGTTCAGGCTCAACAAGGCACCGTCGTTGACGCCCAGGCGATCCGCTTCGGATTTGGCCAGAGCGACGTAAGGGGCCGGAATGCGCTCTTGTACCGGGGCGGCTTTCGAAGAGTTTTCTTCGCTGCCGAACAGGTGGAAGAACGGCACTGCTTGCCAGGTACCCGGTGCCGGGTTGAACGCACGCGGCGCGGCAGCGAACCAGTTCAGCGAATCGCCCGTGCTTTCGATCAGGCGGGTGCCCGGATCGCCAGCGCGCAGGTGACCACCGACTTCGTCCTGGAACTTGTTCCACGCTTGTGGCGAGTTCCAGCCCGGCGACCAGGCGAACGGCACTTGTTGACGCGGTTCGACGGAGCCCGAATAACCTTCCATGGAGAAGGCGAACGCGGTGTCTTTGTCTTGTGGAGTGCGCGGTTCGTGAACGCTGATGTCGGCGCGCATCGCGGTGCGACCGGAATAACGCAGCGGCTCACGGGCCAGCTTCAGACCCTTGATGCGGAACGCGGCAGACGGTGCAGCATCGACGATACGTGCCAGTTGCGCAGTGCTCGAAGCGACGGCAGCGGTGACATGGTCGAGTTGCGTCCAGTCGATTGGCTGGTTCAACAGGGTGGCGCGCAGGGCGTGCAGCCAGCGCCAGCCTTCGTGCACCAGAATGCTCGCGTCCAGGTATTGCGGATCGAAAACCTGGAAGAAGCGCTGGGCGCGGCCCTCCTGGCTGACCAGCGTACCGTCGCCTTCAGCGAAGCTCGCCGCTGGCAGAACCAGTTGCGCACGCTCAGAGGTGGCGGTTTTTTGATGGTCGGCCACGATCACTACTTTCGCAGCGTTCAGGGCTGCATCGACCTTGGCTTTGGCGGTGCGAGTGTACAGATCGTTTTCCAGCACGACGATCGCGTCGGCCTTGCCATCGATGACCGCTTGCAACGCGTCGTCAACCGATTCGCCACCGAGCATGGCCAGACCGAGGCTGTTGGCCTCCGGCACGATCAGGCTGATCGAACCGTTCTTCTCGCGCAGCTTCAAGGCCTTGGCAATGTTTGCAGCCGCCTCGATCAGCGCCTTGGAGCCCAGCGAAGTGCCGGCGATGATCAGCGGACGCTTGGCGGCGAGCAGGGCGTCGGCGATGCGTTGGGCCAGTTCCAGTGCTTCGGTGTCCAGACCTTCAACGGCAGGCGCGCTGGTATCCAGTGCGTGGGCAACGGCGAAACCGATGCGCGCCAGATCGTCTGGAGCGGCGTGAACGCATTCTTCGGCGACGTCATCCAGCTTGGTTTCGGCCAGGCTGGCGATGAACAGCGGGTTCAGCGCGTGCTGGCCGATGTTCTTCACTGCGGCGTCGAGCCAGGGCTGGACGCGCATGGCTTCGGCCATGTCTTCAGCCTTGCCCTTGACCGACTGACGCAGGGCTAGCGCCATGCGGGCGGCGGTCTGGGTCAGGTCTTCACCGAGGACGAAGATTGCGTCGTGGTCTTCGATGTCGCGCATGTTTGGCACGGGCAGCGGGCTGTCGTTCAGCACTTGCAGGACCAGGCGAATGCGTTCCAGCTCAGAGGCTTCGATACCGGAGTAGAAGTGCTCGGCGCCTACCAGTTCACGCAACGCGTAGTTGCTTTCCAGGCTGGCACGCGGCGAACCGATGCCAACAATGTTGCGCCCGCGCAGCAGGTCAGCGGCTTTATCCAGCGCCTCGTCCAGGCTCAGCTTGGTGCCGTCGGCCAGCAGTGGCTGACGTGGACGGTCGGTGCGGTTGACGTAGCCATAACCGAAACGGCCACGGTCGCACAGGAAGTACTGGTTCACCGAACCGTTGAAACGGTTTTCGATGCGACGCAACTCGCCGTAACGCTCGCCCGGGGAGATGTTGCAACCGCTCGAGCAGCCATGGCAGATGCTTGGTGCAAACTGCATGTCCCACTTGCGGTTGTAGCGCTCGGAGTGAGTCTTGTCGGTGAACACACCGGTCGGGCAGACCTCGGTGAGGTTGCCGGAGAACTCGCTCTCCAGGGTGCCGTCTTCAACGCGGCCGAAGTACACGTTGTCGTGGGCGCCGAATACACCGAGGTCGGTGCCGCCAGCGTAATCCTTGTAGAAACGCACGCAGCGGTAGCAGGCGATGCAGCGGTTCATCTCGTGGGAAATGAACGGACCCAGTTGCTGGTTCTGGTGGGTGCGTTTGGTGAAGCGATAACGGCGCTCGTTGTGGCCGGTCATCACCGTCATGTCTTGCAGGTGGCAGTGACCGCCTTCTTCGCACACAGGGCAGTCGTGCGGGTGGTTGGTCATCAACCATTCGACAACGCTGGCGCGGAACGCCTTGGATTCTTCATCATCGATGGAGATCCAAGTGTTGTCGGTGGCAGGCGTCATGCACGACATGACGATGCGACCACGGGTGTCGTTCTCGTCGGTGTACTGCTTGACCGCACACTGGCGGCAGGCCCCGACGCTACCAAGCGCGGGGTGCCAGCAGAAATATGGAATGTCGAGGCCCAGCGACAGACATGCCTGTAACAGGTTGTCTGCCCCGTCGACTTCGAGCGCTTTGCCGTCTACGTGGATAGTGGCCATGGTTCAAAGGTCTTCGTTGGCCCGGTGTCAGCGGGCGTGGCTAATGGAATCTTGTTATGCGTCCGAATCCAAACAGCCCCGAAGGGCGTCATCGGACGAAAGGCGAAGGGCACGGACCCTTCGCCTTTTAAGCGTTTACGCGCCGACTACGATCGGCCTTGCCAGAGGCGGGACGGCGGCGCTTGCAGGCGCGATACCGGCTTCAAACTCTGGACGGAAGTATTTGATGGCACTGCCCAACGGCTCCACGGCACCCGGTGCGTGAGCACAGAAGGTCTTGCCCGGGCCGAGGAAACCGACCAGACCCAGCAGGGTCTCGATGTCGCCTGGCTGACCCTTGCCTTGCTCGATGGCCATCAGCAGCTTGACGCTCCATGGCAAGCCATCACGGCACGGGGTGCAGAAGCCACACGACTCGCGAGCGAAGAACTGCTCCATGTTGCGCAGCAGCGAAACCATGTTGACGCTGTCGTCCACCGCCATGGCCAGGCCGGTACCCATACGGGTGCCCACTTTGGCGATGCCGCCAGCGTACATTTGTGCGTCGAGGTGTTCGGGCAGGAGGAAACCGGTACCGGCGCCCCCTGGCTGCCAGGCCTTGAGCTTGAAGCCATCGCGCATGCCGCCAGCGTAGTCTTCGAACAGCTCGCGGCCGGTCACGCCGAATGGCAGTTCCCACAGGCCCGGGTTCTTCACCTTGCCGGAGAAGCCCATGAGCTTGGTGCCCATGTCTTCACTGCCTTCGCGGGCCAGTGATTTGTACCAGTCAACGCCGTCGGCAATGATCGCCGGCACGTTGCACAGGGTTTCAACGTTGTTCACGCAGGTCGGCTTGCCCCACACGCCCACGGCGGCAGGGAAGGGCGGCTTGGAGCGAGGGTTGGCGCGGCGACCTTCGAGGGAGTTGATCAGTGCGGTTTCTTCACCGCAGATGTAACGCCCGGCGCCGGTGTGCACGAACAGTTCGAAATCAAAACCCGAACCGAGAATGTTCTTGCCCAACAGGCCTGCAGCCTTGGCTTCTTCCACGGCACGGTTAAGGTGCTTGGCGGCGGTGGTGTATTCGCCGCGCAGGAAGATGTAGCCACGGTAGGTTTTCAGCGCACGGGCACTGATCAGCATGCCTTCGATCAGCAGATGGGGCAGTTGCTCCATCAGCATGCGGTCTTTCCAGGTGTTCGGCTCCATTTCATCCGCGTTGCACAGCAGGTAGCGGATGTTGATGGATTCGTCTTTGGGCATCAGACCCCACTTCACGCCCGTGGGGAAGCCTGCACCGCCGCGACCTTTGAGCCCTGCGTCCTTCACGGTCTGGACGATGTCGTCCTGGCTCATGTCGGCGAAGGCTTTGCGCGCAGCGGCGTAGCCGTTCTTGGCCTGGTATTCGTCGAGCCACACGGCTTCGCCGTCGTCGCGCAGGCGCCAGGTCAGCGGGTGAGTCTCGGCCGAACGCTGGATGCGGTTGGCGGGACCGAAAGATGTCAGGGTCATACGTAGCCCTCGAGCAGTTTGGCGACGCCGGCAGGCTGCACATCGCCAAAGGTGTCGTCGTCGATCATCAGCGCCGGGGCCTTGTCGCAGTTGCCGAGGCAGCAGACAGGCAGCAGGGTGAAACGACCGTCGGCGGTGGTCTGACCCAGGCCGATGCCCAGATTGTTCTGGATTTCGCTGACCACCGACTCGTGGCCACCGATGTAGCAGACCATGCTGTCGCAGACGCGAATGATGTGGCGGCCGACGGGCTGACGGAAGATCTGGCTGTAGAACGTCGCCACGCCTTCAACGTCGCTGGCCGGGATACCGAGCATTTCCCCGATCGCGTACAAGGCGCCATCCGGCACCCAGCCGCGTTCTTTCTGAACGATTTTCAAGGCTTCGATCGACGCCGCGCGCGGGTCTTCGTAGTGATGCAGCTCGTGCTCGATGGCCGAGCGCTCGGTTTCACTCAAGGTGAAACGGTCTGTCTGGATAAGCGTGCTGTTCATGCTTAGCGGTCCACGTCGGCCATAACGAAGTCGATACTACCCAGGTACGCAATCAAGTCCGCGACCATGCTGCCTTTGATCACCGAAGGGATCTGTTGCAGATGCGGGAAACTCGGGGTGCGGATCCGGGTACGGTAGCTCATGGTGCCGCCGTCGCTCGTCAGGTAATAACTGTTGATGCCCTTGGTCGCTTCGATCATCTGGAAGGATTCGTTGGCCGGCATCACCGGGCCCCACGAAACTTGCAGGAAGTGGGTGATCAGGGTCTCGATGTGCTGCAGCGTGCGTTCTTTGGGCGGCGGCGTGGTCAGTGGGTGATCCGCCTTGTACGGGCCTTCCGGCATGTTGCGCATGCACTGGTCGATGATCTTGATGCTCTGGCGCATCTCTTCGACGCGGACCATGCAGCGGTCGTAGGCATCGCCGTTGACGGCCAGCGGCACTTCGAATTCGAAGTTTTCGTAGCCCGAATACGGACGCGCTTTACGCAAGTCGAAATCGCAACCGGTTGAACGCAGGCCGGCACCGGTGACTCCCCATTCCAGGGCTTCCTTGGTGTTGTAGGCAGCGACGCCGATGGTACGACCCTTGAGGATGCTGTTCTGCAGGGCGGCCTTGGTGTATTCGTCCAGACGCTTGGGCATCCATTCGACGAAATCCTTGACCAGTTTTTCCCAGCCGCGCGGAAGGTCGTGCGCGACGCCGCCGATGCGGTACCAGGCCGGGTGCAGACGGAAACCGGTAATCGCTTCGATCACCGTGTACGCCTTCTGGCGGTCGGTGAAAGTGAAGAACACCGGGGTCATGGCGCCGACGTCCTGGATGTAAGTACCCAGGAACAGCAGATGGCTGGTGATCCGGAAGAACTCGGCCATCATGATGCGGATGACGTCAACCTTCTCGGGCACCTTGATGCCGGCCAGCTTCTCGACCGAGAGCACGTACGGCAGGTTGTTCATCACCCCGCCGAGGTAATCGATCCGGTCGGTGTAAGGAATGTAGCTGTGCCAGGACTGGCGCTCGCCCATCTTCTCGGCGCCACGGTGGTGGTAACCGATGTCCGGGACGCAGTCGACGATCTCTTCGCCGTCCAGTTGCAGAATGATGCGGAACGCGCCGTGCGCCGAAGGGTGGTTCGGGCCGAGGTTGAGGAACATGTAGTCCTCGTTGGCGCCGGAACGCTTCATGCCCCAGTCTTCAGGACGGAAGCGCGCGGCTTCTTCCTCGAGCTGTTGCTTGGCGAGGTTGAGGGTGAACGGATCGAATTCGGTGGCGCGCGCCGGGAAGTCCTTGCGCAGCGGGTGACCTTCCCAGGTCGGCGGCATCATGATGCGCGACAGGTGCGGGTGGCCTTTGAAGTCGATACCGAACATGTCCCAGACTTCACGCTCGTACCAGTTGGCGTTCGGCCAGATGCTGGTGACGGAAGGCATGCTGAGGTCGGCTTCGGACAAGGCGACCTTGAGCATCACGTCACTATTACGCTCCAGCGACATGAGGTGATAGAACACGGTGAAGTCGGCGTCGGTCGGCAGCCCTTGACGCTTGGTGCGCAGACGCTCATCCACGCCGTGCAGGTCATAGAGCATGACGTACGGCTTGGGCAGGTTGCGCAGGAAAGTCAGGACTTCAACCAGTCTGGCGCGGGCCACCCACAGCACCGGCATGCCGGTGCGGGTTGCCTGCGCGGTGAACGCTTCGGCGCCAAAACGGTTGTTCAGTTCGACGACCACATCCTGGTCGTCTGCCTTATAAGGCGGGATGTACAGAGCACTGCCTGTAGTCATGGTTATTTTTTCGCTTTCGGTCAACGTAAAGAATGAAGCCAGCTTCTCGTTACTTAAAACAGATCTGGATCAGACTTCGTCAGGGCTGCGCAGGTTGGTGACTGCGATTCGCTGTTCGCGGCGCGCTTCCTTTTGCGAAGGCATGTCGGCGCGATACACGCCTTGATCACCCACAACCCAGGAAAGCGGACGACGCTCCTGTCCAATCGATTCCTGCAACAGCATCAAGCCTTGCAGAAATGCTTCCGGACGGGGCGGGCAGCCAGGTACGTAGACGTCCACGGGCAGGAACTTGTCTACGCCTTGAACCACGGAGTAGATGTCGTACATGCCGCCGGAGTTGGCGCACGAACCCATGGAGATAACCCATTTCGGTTCGAGCATTTGCTCGTAGAGACGCTGAATGATCGGCGCCATCTTGATGAAGCAGGTACCGGCGATAACCATGAAGTCGGCCTGACGCGGCGAGGCCCGGATAACTTCGGCGCCAAAGCGCGCGATGTCGTGGGGCGCCGTGAAGGCGGTGGTCATTTCCACGTAGCAGCACGACAGGCCGAAGTTGTAAGGCCAGAGGGAGTTTTTACGTCCCCAGTTGACCGCACCGTTCAGCACGTCTTCCAGCTTGCCCATGTAAATGTTTTTGTGAACTTGATCTTCTAACGGATCGGAAACGGTTTCCCGCTGGCCAATCGGATACTGCTCGTTAGGAGCATCGGGGTCGATCCTGGTGAGATTGTATTGCATTGCCAAAGCCTCATTGTTTCAGCTTCGCCTGCCGCTTGCGACGAGCTTCCGGAGCCCAGTCAAGGGCGCCCACTCGGAACAGGTAGACAAGACCTGCCAACAGAATTGCTATGAAAACGAGAGCTTCGACGAATCCGGTCCAGCCGCTTTCGCGGACGGACACAGACCATGCAAAGAGAAAGAGGGCTTCGATATCGAAGATCACGAAGAGCATCGCGACCAGATAGAATTTGGCTGAGAGCCGCAAGCGGGCGCCACCGGTAGGTAGCATGCCCGACTCGAACGGTTCGTTTTTGCTGCGACCCCAGGCTTTTGACCCAAGGAGGCTGGAGACGCCAAGCATGAAGGCACACAGGCCGACGACACCCAGAAGGAAAATGGCAAAGCCCCAGTTGTGGGCCATGAGTCCTGTCGCTTCGGGCATGCTGGTAATCCTTAACAGAGAGCAAAGGTCTCTGAGCTTGATAAAGAAATAGGCAGTGACGATATGTCGCAGCAATCAATCGGGCTGATTTTATGGCTAAACACCCGGCAAGTAAAATTCCTATAGCGAAATTATTTATTGGAATAAGGACATAGCGCCTCTCCAAAGCCCTGTACCCCCTGCGCTGCGGGCATTAGGCGGGATTCACTGAATTATGTTTTGTTGAAAATGTCAGGAACATAGTTGAGGCTAAATGATAATTAATATCGTTTGGAGTGGTTTTGTAACTATTTAGCGGTGCAGTAGTTGGGAAGTTGTCTTATATACCCGTTACTGCAAGTAGCGGCGGCGTCCGTTTTAGCCGATTTTTCTGGCGTGGTGGGCGATCTGGATCAATGTTTTGCTTCGCGAGCTGAGGCTGTCCCTTGTGGTGTTTGGGGAATCGCAGGCAAAAAAACGCCCCGAACCAGTCGGGGCGTCAGTCTTGCGGCTCTGCGGTTAGCTTTCTGTACGGTCCGCAAAGGCCGTTTGCTCAGCGAAGCACTATCAGTGGAACTGCTCTTCTTCAGTCGAACCGGTCAGCGCGGTCACCGAAGACGAGCCACCCTGAATCACGGTGGTCATGTCGTCGAAGTAGCCGGTGCCCACTTCCTGCTGGTGCGCCACGAAGGTGTAACCCTTGGAGGCGTCAGCGAATTCCTGCTCTTGCAGCTTCACGTAGGCAGTCATGTCGTTGCGGGCGTAGTCGTGCGCCAGGTTGAACATGCTGTGCCACATGTTGTGAATGCCGGCCAAGGTGATGAACTGGTGCTTGTAGCCCATGGCGGACAGTTCGCGCTGGAACTTGGCGATAGTCGCGTCGTCCAGGTTTTTCTTCCAGTTGAAGGAAGGCGAGCAGTTGTAAGACAGCAGCTGGTCCGGGTATTCCTTCTTGATCGCTTCAGCGAAACGACGGGCTTCGTCCAGATCCGGCTTGGCGGTTTCGCACCAGATCAGGTCGGCATACGGCGCGTACGCCAGGCCACGGGCGATGGCTTGGTCGAGGCCGGCGCGCACCTTGTAGAAACCTTCCTGAGTACGCTCGCCAGTGACGAACGGCTGGTCATACGGGTCGCAATCGGAGGTCAGCAGGTCAGCGGCGTTGGCGTCGGTGCGGGCCAGAATGATCGTAGGAGTGCCGGCAACGTCTGCCGCCAGACGCGCAGCGGTCAGCTTCTGTACGGCTTCCTGAGTCGGCACCAGAACCTTGCCGCCCATGTGGCCGCATTTCTTTACCGAAGCCAGCTGGTCTTCGAAGTGAACGCCGGCGGCGCCTGCTTCGATCATGCTTTTCATCAGCTCGTAAGCGTTGAGTACGCCGCCGAAACCGGCTTCAGCGTCCGCCACGATTGGCGCGAAGTAGTCGATGTAACCTTCGTCGCCCGGGTTCTTGCCGGCTTTCCACTGGATCTGGTCAGCACGACGGAACGAGTTGTTGATGCGCTTGACCACGGTCGGTACCGAGTCGACCGGGTACAGCGACTGATCCGGGTACATCGATTCGGCGGAGTTGTTGTCCGCAGCCACTTGCCAGCCGGACAGGTAGATCGCCTGGATACCGGCCTTGACCTGTTGAACAGCCTGGCCGCCGGTCAGGGCGCCCATGCAGTTGACGAAATCTTTATCTGGACGGAAGGACGGCTTGGCACCCTGGGTGACCAGATTCCACAGCTTCTCGGCGCCCATCTTCGCAAAGGTGTGCTCAGGCTGGACCGAGCCACGCAGACGGACCACGTCAGCAGCGGAGTAGGTGCGAGTCACGCCTTTCCAGCGCGGGTTTTCAGCCCAGTCTTTTTCAAGGGCTGCAATTTGCTGTTCGCGTGTCTGTGCCATGGAGATAAACCTCGTCGCGTCTTTTATGAAAAGTTGTTCTGCGGTGGAAAATTCCTGCGCTCGCTGACCAGAAGCTTAGGTGGTCAAGTCGGATTCGGCGGAGTAGGCGACGGGATGAACGATGGGCTCGAGGGGAAGTGAGCAGGTAGTGGCGGACTGTTGGCGCATGCGGGCGTCGTGGGCCTTTATACGGTCTACAGTGTGGAGCCGGGTTACCTAAATACGCTTCCGTCCCTCGGGACAACTTCGTTCCAGTCGGCAACCTCGTCAAACACACCTTGTGGGCGGTACAGACACGAAACGGTTCGCGGGGTAGGTGCGAACGTCGCTTCGAAGGCCCTTGCCAGGGCCTCTGATTAGCGGGAGCGAGGCCATCATGCCTTCGCTTTTTTGGCTCGTCAAACGTTTTGTAGTGCTTTTTTTCAAGCACTACATCTTTCGTCTAATACGACTAATCAGTCAATTTTCGGTGCTTTAGTCCAGTGCGTCGACTTTCACCCGCAAGGTCATGTCATCGCGGCCTTGAGTCGAGTAGCTGCGGGTCAGGCCCTGTTTATCGGCCTGCGTCTGGCTGTTCACGCCGGCCAGCGTGATCCACTCGCCGAGGCGCCCGGTGACGGTTGTGTCGGTACTTTGCACGTTCACTACATCAGGACGTTCCTGGCTCATGCGGTCACGATTGGTACTGATTGCCAGATGGACGGTTTCACCAGTGACGCTGGCGGTGACGTAAAAACCCTGCGTAACGTTGCGGTACTGGGTTTCGCTGCTGTAACCGCCGTAGGAATCGCTCTGGGTGTTGGTGATCGGCACGCTCTGGCCGACCTGAATCAACGCCGGTGTGCCTTCACTGGCCTGCACTTGTTGTACGCCGCCGTTACGGCTGGTGGTGCTGCGGCTGATGATGCGGGTCTGATTCGGCTGGGCGCCGTTGACCGAGTAACCTTCGTCGCCACGGCCGTTGTTTTCATTGGTGTCGACGGTGATCAGCAAGCGCTTGGGCGCGGTATCGAGTTGCGTCAGCAGATCCTTCAACTCCTGGATTTTGCCTGGCTCAGCCTTGACGATCAGTTGATTGCCGTAAGCGCTGACCTGACCGTCCTGGCCGATAAAATCCTGGGCCATTGGCAACATGTCAGCGCTGGTGCGGTATTTAAGGGGGACGACTTCTGTGGCTGCCATCACCGAAAAACTGCCGGCAAGCAGCAGGGTGGTGAACAGGGTGCGTAGGGACATGTCCGTTATCTCCGCTTTCGAAAGGCTTGATATTGCCAGTTTGTCGGCCCGGGGTGGGGCAAGTTGAATCGTAGACAGCAAAACGCCCCGGCATCGGTGGATGGCGGGGCGGTTAGTGGTGTTCTCAAGGGCTTTTTCGCGAGCAGGCTCGCTCCCACACTGGATCTCTTTCTGACACAAAATATGTGTTCACTGCAGATCTACTGTGGGAGCGAGCCTGCTCGCGAAGGCCGCACTTCGGTGTCAGGCCGAATGCCGAACCATGTCAACATGCGGAATCCCTGCTTCCAGGAATTCTTCGCTGACCAGGCTGAAGCCCAGGCGCTCGTAGAACGCCGTGGCTTGCACCTGCGCGCTGAGCATCTGTTGCTTCAGGCCGCGCGCTTCTGCTTCGGCGATCACCGCTTGCATCAGCGCGTCACCGACCTTCATCCCGCGCCAGTCTTTCAGTACCGAGACCCTGCCGATGTGGCCGTCGGGCAATAGGCGCGCTGTACCAATCGGAAAGTCGCCTTCAAACGCCAGAAAATGCACAGCGGTCGCGTCATCCGCGTCCCACTCAAGCTCGGGTGGCACCGATTGTTCGGCAATGAACACCGTTTCACGAATGCGCCGGATCTCGGCGATATCCTTCTGCCAGTCTGCGACACGGACGCGAATCTTATTCATCGGCAAACCCCAGGCTGCCTTGCTTGACCAGTTCGCACAGCAGGCCGCTACCGTCTTCGTCGTTCAGCCACTCACCGAGGTTGTCGGTGTGCAGGGCGTCGGCGGCGCAGATCAGTTTCAGCAGCTCGCGCAGCTTGCCCGGCAGGTAGCGGCTTTGGCCGCTGGCGAACAACAGCAGGTCGTCATCGACTTCCGACCACGCCAGGCGCGCGCTCGGATTGCGGATCAGCACAGCGCCGTCCTGCAGGGCGGCGAGGAAGTCTTCTTCTTCGACGTCTTCCGGGCCGACCACCAGTTCCGGGTAGCGCGGCTCGGTCATGTACTGGCCGAACCAGGTCAGCAGCAGGCGCTCGTCGCTCATGTGCTCGGCGAGCAGGCTTTTCAGGCGATCCAGCGCGTCGTGTTGAATCTGATGCGGATCGGCCGCCGGCTTGGCGTCGGCATCGGTGTAGCGCTCTTCATCGGTCAGGAACTGGCTGAGGAAGTCGGTGAAGTGGGTCAGCACCTCGGCAGCGCTCGGCGCACGGAAGCCGACCGAGTAGGTCATGCAGTTGTCGACCGCGACGCCGCAATGCGCCAGACGCGGTGGCAGGTAGAGCATGTCGCCCGGTTCCAGTACCCACTCTTCGGTCTCGTGGAATTCAGCGAGGATGCGCAGATCCGCGTGCTGCAGCAGTGGACTCTCGGAGTCGCACATCTGGCCGATTTTCCAGTTGCGCTTGCCGTGACCCTGCAGCAGGAACACATCGTAGTTGTCGAAATGCGGACCGACGCTGCCACCCGGGGCGGCGAAGCTGATCATCACGTCGTCGACGCGCCAGCTCGGCAGGAAGCGGAAGTTTTCCAGCAATTCGCTGACTTCCGGCACGAACTGGTCGACGGCCTGCACCAGCAGGGTCCACTCGCGTTCCGGCAATTTGCTGAACTCGTCTTCGGCGAACGGGCCGCGACGCAGTTCCCACGGGCGCTCGCCGTGCTCGATCACCAGGCGCGATTCTACTTCTTCTTCGAGGGCCAGGCCGGCCAGTTCGTCAGCGTCGATCGGGCTTTCGAAGTCAGGAATGGCCTGACGGATCAGCAGCGGTTTTTTCTGCCAGTAATCGCGCAGGAATTCCCGTGCTGTGAGGCCGCCCAGAAGTTGAAGAGGAATATCGGAATTCATATGTAACCTATTGAAAAAAAGCACTTTTCAGACGGGAATAAAAACGCCCGGCGCGGCCGGGCGTCTTAAACGGGGCAAACGGTCGATCAGATGCGTTTGGCTTGCGCCACAGCGTTGCCGATGTAGTTGGCCGGGGTCAGTTGCTTGAGCTCGGCTTTCGCTTCAGCTGGCATGTCCAGGCCGTCGATGAAAGTCTGCAGTGCTTCAGGGCTGATGCCCTTGCCACGGGTCAGTTCTTTCAGCTTTTCGTACGGGTTTTCGATGTTGTAGCGGCGCATCACGGTCTGGATCGGCTCAGCCAGGACTTCCCAGCAGGCGTCGAGGTCAGCGGCAATTTTCTGCGCGTTCAACTCAAGTTTGCTGATGCCTTTGAGGCTGGCTTCGTACGCGATCACGCTGTGGGCGAAGCCGACACCCAGGTTGCGCAGTACGGTGGAGTCGGTCAGGTCGCGCTGCCAGCGGGAGATCGGCAGTTTGCTTGCCAGGTGCTGGAACAATGCGTTGGCGATGCCCAGGTTGCCTTCGGAGTTTTCGAAGTCGATCGGGTTGACCTTGTGCGGCATGGTCGACGAACCGATTTCGCCAGCGATGGTGCGCTGCTTGAAGTAACCCAGGGAGATGTAACCCCAGATATCGCGGTCGAAGTCGATCAGGATGGTGTTGAAGCGCGCAATGGCATCGAACAGCTCGGCAATGTAGTCGTGCGGCTCGATCTGCGTGGTGTAAGGGTTGAAGCCCAGGCCCAGCTCGTCTTCGATGAAGGCGCGGGCGTTGGCTTCCCAGTCGATCTGCGGGTAAGCCGACAGGTGCGCGTTGTAGTTGCCGACGGCGCCGTTGATCTTGCCCAGCAGTGGTACGGCGGCGACCTGAGCGATCTGACGCTCGAGACGGTAAACCACGTTCGCCAGTTCTTTGCCCAAAGTGGTCGGCGAGGCTGGCTGACCGTGGGTGCGCGACAGCATCGGCACGTCGGCGAAGCGGATGGCCAGCTCGCGAATGGCGTTGGCAGTCTGGCGCATCAGCGGCAGCATCACGTCGTCACGGCCTTCGCGCAGCATCAGGGCGTGGGACAGGTTGTTGATGTCTTCGCTGGTGCAGGCAAAGTGGATGAATTCGCTGACCTTGGCCAGCTCCGGCAGCTTGGCCGCCTGCTCCTTGAGCAGGTATTCGATCGCCTTGACGTCGTGGTTGGTGGTGCGCTCGATCTCTTTTACGCGCTCGGCGTGCTCCAGCGAGAAGTTTTCAGCCAGTTCATTGAGAACGGCGTTGGCCTCGGCGGAGAAGGCCGGTACTTCAGGGATACCAGCGTGAGCGGCCAGGC
>NZ_JABWQP020000002.1 GCF_014268505.2 Pseudomonas khorasanensis | reverse complement strand
GGGGGAATGCATTGCAAATATGGGAGCGAGCCTGCTCGCGAAGGCGGCAGATTGGGCAACATCAAAAACAGTCATTGCCGCTATCAACTCAATAGCCAACCTTGATTCGCCGCCCTTCGCGCCCGGGCCTATTCTTCGAGCATGTGTTCAACATGGATCGAGGAGTAGCAAACATGGGCAAACGTCACCCCAACCTTCCCGCGTGGCAATGGCGCGCTTACCCGGGCAATCATCAACACCCGACCAATCTGGTGTTGCACCTGATTGCCGTGCCTTTGTTCATCGTGGCGTTTCTACTGATCGTGTCCGGGGTGTTCAGCCCGAGCCTGGCCAGCGTCGCCATCGGCGTGATTGGTATCGTCGCGGCGCTGGGTCTGCAGCGCCATGGCCACAGCCTGGAGGCGCAAGCCTCCGAGCCGTTCAGCGATCGCAAAGATGCGGTCTCACGGTTGCTGGTCGAACAGTTTCTGACCTTTCCGCGCTTCTTTCTCAGCGGCGGCTGGTGGCGCGCCTGGCGTGAGCGCCACCGTCGGCATTGATTCAAGCAAAGATCGTCACGGTCTGGCGACTCATGGCAATCAACTCCCCTTTTGCGCTCCACAATTTCGCCGCGACATGGCCGTAGCCGTCGGCGGCGTATTCAATGTCAGCCAGGTATTGGCACCAGTCCAGCGTACTCAAGTCGTGTAACGGCTGAACAAACTCAATGGTCCAGGTCAGCGTGCTGCCCGGGGCCGGCTTCTTCAGATACGGCAACAGCGCCGGTGGCCAGGCGTCAACCAGCGCGAGCAGATGCGCTTCGTTGACCGGCTCCTCTTTCACGTCCCCGCGCAACCGCACCCAACCGCCCATCAACCGCGATGGCGTGCCAGTGAACGGCATGCCGCCGACGCTCCAGCGCATCGCCAGATGCCGCATGAATTCCGGGGTCACGCCCTTGATATACGGCAACTCCTGGCATTCGTCCCAATGTTTCATGTCCGGCGCCGGGTACGCTTCAACCGCGACCTCCGAAGCCCGCGAAGCACCGAAGCTGCCCTGAATGATCGTCACCACCTGACCCTTCTGCATCGCCCGACCCAACACCTGGCTGACGGCTTTGCCCTCGCGCAATACATCGACTTCAAAACTCACAGGGACGTCCGGTTCGACCGGGCCGACAAAGGTGATCGCCAGCGAGCGCACCGGGCGCTCTGTCGGCACCTTGGCGCGCATGGCTTCAAATTGCAGCGCGGCCACCAACCCGCCAAAACTGGCGCGGCCCTGACCCCATTCGGCGGGGATCGTCACTTCAGGTTGTTGGCGGACAGCATCGAGCAAATCGCAAAAGCGCATGGCAACCTCGAAAAAGCGGAAAAGGGATGCGCGGATCTTAACCAGCCCGGGACGGCGGCGCAGCGTCTATTCCGGTCAAATGGGCTGACAGATAGGCCTAAGCACAGTTGTCGATACGCAGGATGACCCTGTGGGAGCGAGCCTGCTCGCGAAGCGGTGGATCAATCGAAATGATGTCGACTGATACGGACTCTTCGCGAGCAGGCTCGCTCCCACAGGGGAACCGTGTCAGTTTCAGGATTGTTTGAAACAGGTCGCGCTGAGTTTCTCCAGCACTTGATCGGCCTTCAGCTCAGCCTTGATCAACCCAGCCTGCCACGTTGCCACGCACGGTTGCAGATCGCTTTCCTGCTCGGCACGCGCCAGCCATTGCCAGCAATCGTGCCAGTCACCCAGCGCTCCTTGCGCGGCCTTCAAGCGTTTAAGCGCAGGTTTGGGCAAGCGATCCAGTTCGGGGTAGGCTTCGATGCCGTAGCGCACGCGCTTGATCAGCAGGCGCAGACGATGGCGGTCGTGGGCCGGATCGTGCAGCGCCGCGTCGAGTTTCTGCCATTGTTTGCCGAGGCGTTTTTCAATGCGTTTATCCAGCCCCTTGAGCAAACCCTGGCGCTGAGACGCACGAAGAAACCGTGGGAACGCATCCAGAATCATCAGCAACGAAGCCAACTCCGCACTCGCCGCCAACGCCGGATACGCTTCGGCCATTTGCGTCATGCGCCGTTGCGCAGCCTCGGGTTGATCATGCTTGAGCAGATAAGCCGCCAGCACCTCGCGATCGCGCCACGGCGTGGTCAGATCGCCGACCGCCGAGGCTGCTGCCTCCAACTGCTCGACACCCGGCAACCCGCGCAATGGCCGCAACAGACTGCGCAAGCGCCGCACCGTCGTGCGCAAATCGTGCAATGCCTCGGGATCGGTACGCGCAGTCAAGCGCGCCTGACACGCGAGCAGCCGCACATCCAGGCTCAACACATGAGCCACCAAGCGATTGATCATTGGGTCTACTCCATAGACAGCTGCAAGCTACAAGCTGAACGCGGTCGCCTTGAGCTTGCCGCTTGCAGCTAAAAACTTGCAGCTGCTCTTTTTACCTTCCTGCGCGGGATTCGCGAATGTAGAAGCGGGCTTTCTCGGCTTTTTTGCTGCAGCCTTCGAAGCCTTCGAATTGTTGCTGGGTCTTGGCGGCGGTCAGCAGCGACAGCGCTTTGGAGTAACTGACGGTGCCGGCGAAACCTTCAGCCTTGGCCAGGTCCAGCTCGTGCCAGGCCGCGTCGAGTTGGCTGCCGCAGCTGTCGCGATAGGCGGTTTTGCCGGCGCAACCGGCCAGAACCAGGGCCATCAACGGTACACAGATCCAGGCTTTCATCACTCACACCTCAAGGTAGGTCAACAGTCGTGCAGGTAAGACGGTCAAGCGGCGAAAAAGTGCCTCGCTCGCCGCAAACCGCTGTGCCGCAGAGCATAGCGCCGAAGCGTCAGGCAGACGCGAAAAACGACGTCACTGGCGCGCACAACGACCTTGCCGATTGAGCCGCTTGCCCGATGCGTGCATTGTGCAGGCTTGTCCGGAGGAAGTTTGATGAAAAAACGTGTCGCACTGGTGCTGGGCTCCGGTGGCGCCCGGGGCTATGCCCATATCGGCGTTATCGAAGAAATTGAAAAACGCGGCTACGACATCGCCTGCATTGCCGGTTGTTCAATGGGCGCGGTGGTTGGTGGGATCTATGCCGCCGGCAAGCTGGATGAGTATCGGCGCTGGATCGAAAGCCTCGATTACCTCGATGTGCTGCGCCTGGTTGACGTGAGTTTTCGCCTCGGTGCGATTCGCGGAGAGAAGGTGTTCGGGCAGATCCGCAAGATCGTTGGCGAGATCAACATCGAAGACTTGCGCATTCCCTACACCGCCGTCGCCGCCGACCTGACCAATCAGCAGGAAATCTGGTTCCAGGAAGGCTGCCTGCACCAGGCCATGCGCGCCTCGGCGGCGATTCCCAGCCTGTTCACGCCGGTAATGCAGGGCAACCGCATGCTGGTCGACGGCGGCATTCTCAACCCGTTGCCGATCGTGCCGGTGGTGTCCAGTCACTGTGATCTGATTATTGCGGTCAACCTCAATGCGACCAACCAGCGGCAATACAAACTCCCCGTGATCGAACGTCCCCCGGCGTTTCGCTCGCGCTTCGACAGCCTCATCAATTCATTGGGGTCGAAGCTCCCGTTCCGCCGTAAACAGGCCGAGCAATTATTGAAACTGGAACAGGAAGCCCTGCGCGCCGAAGCGGCGGACATCAATCCGTGGCTTGAAGGCGCCGAACCGGAAAGCCAGCAACCGGCCGCCGCCCCGGAGCGCGAAGGTGCACCGAAATCCGCCACCGGTTCGTTCATCATCGATAACGTCGGGCCGGCCTCTTTGCTGGACCTGATCAACCAGAGTTTCGAGGTGATGCAGACCTCGCTGGCGCAGTACAAGATCGCCGGGTATCCGCCGGATATCCTGATCAACGTGCCGAAGCGGGTGTGCCGGTTTTTCGAGTTCTACAAGGCGCCGGAGCTGATCGCGCTGGGCAGACAGATCGCCAGTGATACCCTGGATCGGTATGAGCAGGAGCAGGGTTGAACTGATCCGGATTTTTCAGAGTATTTGATGGCCTCTTCGCGAGCAGGCTCGCTCCCACCTTTGGAATGCATTCCCCTGTGGGAGCGAGCCTGCTCGCGAAAGCGTCAGCTCAGCCAGCTTCACTCAACAACCGATACCCAACCCCCGCTTCCGTCACGATAAACCGTGGCCTCGTCGGATCATCCGCCAGTTTCTGCCGCAGATGCCCGACCACAATCCGCAGGTAATGACTGTCCTCGGTGTGCGTCGGCCCCCAGATATCCTTGAGCAATTGCTGCTGGGTGATGACTCGCCCCGGATGCCGTGCCAGTTGCGCCAGCACCGCATATTCCTTGCGGGTCAGCGCCACTTCGGCGCCGTCGAGCAGCACCCGCCGATAGGCCAGATCCACCGTCAACGGGCCGACATTCAACGCCGCCGGTTGCGCCTCCCCCGCCGGGGCCTGGCGCAACAGCGCACGAACGCGGGCGAGAAACTCCTGGATGCCGAACGGCTTGGTCACGTAATCGTTGGCGCCACCATCCAGCGCTTCGACCTTTTGCCCTTCACTGGCGCGCACTGACAGCACCAGCACCGGCGTGGTCGCCCACTCGCGCAATTCGCGCAGCACTTGTTGGCCGTCCATGTCCGGTAACCCGAGATCGAGCACCACCAGGTCCGGCTTGCTCAACGCTGCCTGCGCCAGGCCGTCAGCACCGGTGCCCGCTTCGAGCACTTTATAGCCCTGTGAAGCAAGGCTGATGCGCAGGAACTTGCGGATCTGCGGTTCGTCGTCGATGACCAAAATGGTCGCGGTCTGGCTCATGAATTCACATCAATAAAAGAGTGGCAGAAGAGTAGCGCAGTCGGCGTCAGGCTTCATGGTCCATGCCCGGTTGCGCCTGCAAGGGCAGATGCAACGTGATGCAGGTGCCACGCCCGTCGATGCCGTCAGACACCGAAATGCGCCCGCCGTGCGCACCGACCATGCCCTGACAGATCGCCAGGCCAAGGCCCGTGCCCTGCCCGCCACGATCCCCGCGCGCGGCGGTGTAAAACATGTCGAAAATCTTCGCCCGTTCTTCTTCAGGAATACCCGGGCCTTCATCGCTGACCGAGAAGAAAATCTCTTGTTCATCGGCCCCTGCGCGCAGTTGCAGGCGACCGTGGCCCGGCGAGAAGCGTGCAGCGTTTTCCAGCACATTGACCAACGCCTGCTCGATCAATGCAGCGTGCACGTACAGCAACGGCAACTCGGCCGGCACGTCGGTGCTGACCTGCAGCGGCGCCAGTACCGCGCGCAGGCGATTGAGCGAACTGCCGACGATATCGGCCGGCGATACCCAGTCCCGCGCCAGCTTCAAGGCGCCGTGGCCGAGACGGGTCATGTCGAGCAGATTCTGGATGTAGCGGTCGAGGCGTTCGGCTTCGTCGCGGGTGCCCTCGAGCAGCTCGCGGCGATCCTCCAGTGGAATCGCTTCGCCCAAGGCCAGAAGACTGTCGATGCTGCCGCGCATGGACGTCAGCGGCGTGCGCAAATCGTGGGACACCGAAGCCAGCAGCGCGCTGCGCAATTGTTCGGTTTCGCCATGCAGGCGCGCGGCTTCCAGATCATCCGCCAACTGCGCACGGGCCAGCGCTTGTGCGAGCGGCTGGCTCAACGCGGTGAGCAAGCGCCGTCGTTGACCGCTCAAAGTCTGGCCCTCTTTGGCGCAAACCCCGAGCAGTGCCAGCGGCCCGTCCTCCACGGACAACGGCCACCACCACCAACGCCCGAGCGGCAGCGTGCCGGTGCCTTTGCCTGCCGGTTGATCGTGCTGCCAGGCCCAATCGGCGGCGGCGCGTTCGGATTCGGTGAATGACAGCGGCCCACCGGTTTCGACTTTCCAGCTGCCCTGACCGTCGCGATTGAGCAGGCACACTTGCAGATCGGTCCAGCCCTCGAGGTGCTGCGCCGCGGCGCTGACCACCGCTTGGCGATCGGTCGCAGCGGTGAGTTTTCGCGACAGGTCGAGCAGTTCGCTGGTCTCTTCCTGGGTGTCGCGCAAGGCCTGCAGTTGCCGACGCTGACGCGCCGCGAGATTGCCGGTGAGCGCGGCCATCAAAAGGAAAAACAGCAGCGTCAGGACGTCTTCTTCGCGCTGAATGCTGAAAGAAAAATTGGGTGGGATGAACAAAAAATCGTAGGTCAGAAACGACAACGCCGCGCACGCCAGTGCCGGCCCCAGACTGCTGCGCACCGCGACCAGCAACACCGCCGCAAGAAACACCAGCGAGATGTTCGGCAACGGCAACACACTCGACACCGCCCACGCCAGACCGCTGGCCAACAACGTGGCGACCAGCGCCAGCGCATAGTCGAACCACACCAGCGTCAGCGGATTGCGCGGGCGCGGTTGATGCTGCTCGTGGTCACTGTCGAGGACGTTGATCTCCAAACCATGAGCCTGACGCAACAGCCGCGCCGCCAGTCCCCCGCCGAACAGTCGACGGCGTAGTCGTGGTCGCGACTGGCCTACCAACAACAGACTCGCACGGCGTTCGGCCGCGTGCTGAATCAGGGTTTTCGCCACCTCACCGGCACGCAGCAACACGACCTCCCCGCCGAGGCGTTCGGCCAGTTGCTGAGCACTTTGCAGGCGCAGCCGCGATTGCTCGTCACGGGCGCTGCCGTTGTCGACGTGGATCAGACTCCACGGCAGATGGCGGCGCTGGGCAACCCGACTGGCGTGTCGCACCAGACGCTCGGCCTGCGCATCGCCGTCAATCCCGACCAGCAAACGCCCGCGCACCGCCGGCGCAGACTGACCGAGCTGGCGATAGCCTTGGGCGAGATCGTTATCGACCTGCGCGGCGGCGGTTTGCATCGCCAGTTCACGTAGCGCGGTGAGGTTGGTCTGAGTGAAAAACGCATCGATGGCGGCGCGCGCCTGCTCTGGCACATACACCTTGCCTTCGCGAAGGCGCTCAAGCAATTCACGCGGCGGCAGGTCGATCAGCAGCAGCTCGAACGCTTCTTGCAGAACCCAGTCGGGCAGGGTTTCGCGCACTTGCACACCGGTGATACCGCGCACCTGGTCATTGAGACTTTCCAGGTGCTGGACGTTGACCGTGGTGAACACGTCGATGCCGGCGGCGAGCAGTTCTTGAATATCTTGCCAGCGCTTGGCGTGACGACTGCCGGGAGCGTTGCTGTGGGCCAGTTCATCGACCAGCACCAGTTTGGGCTTGGCGGCGAGAATGCCGTCGAGGTCCATTTCTTCGAGCAGCACGCCACGGTATTCGGTGCGCACCAGCGGTTGCTGCGGCAGGCCACCGAGCAGCGCTTCGGTTTCGGCGCGGCCATGGGTTTCGACGACGCCAGCGAGGACTTTCACGCCCTGGCGCAGTTGCGTGTGAGCGGCCTGAAGCATCGCGTAAGTCTTGCCGACGCCGGGGGCGGCGCCGAGGAAAACCTTGAGCCGGCCACGGCCGTCCCGGGGCAGGTCTGCTAACAATGCATCGGCGCGGCCGGAGTCGCTCATGCTGGGGTGCTCACTTTCTTCTGATGTTTATGCGGTTATTGTAAGGGCGCCTTCGCGAGCAGGCTCGCTCCCACAGGGATATGCATTCCAAAGGTGGGAGCGAGCCTGCTCGCGAAGGGCCGCGCCGCCGATTTAGAGGTTTTGCAGTGCCAGGTTCAGCTCCAGCACATTCACCACCGGCGGCCCCACCAGCGGCTGCTCGATATGTGTGTCGAGCAGTTGCTGCAAGGTTGAAACTGGCACATTGCGCGCCGCCGCGACACGCGCCAGTTGATAGGCAATTGCTTTCGGTGGCAAGTGCGGATCGAGGCCGCTGGCGGAGGTGGTCAGCAAGGCCAATGGCACCGGCCCCTGCCCAGCGACTTGTTGTTTTTGCGCGTCTTCGATTACGCGGGTCGCCAGGGCCGGATTGCTTGGTGCGAGGTTGCTGGCACTGCTGGCGACCGTGGCGAAGGCCCCGGCGGAGGGGCGCGGGTGGAACCAGCTGTCGCCGGTGAAATCCTGAGCGATCAGCGATGAGCCGCGGACTTTGCCGTCGGCGTCGTGAATCAGGCTACCGTTGGCCTGGGCCGGGAAGGCGACCTGAGCGATGCCGGTGACCGCGAGTGGATAGGCGACGCCGGTGATCAGGGTCATCAGCGCCAATAGAGTCAGGGCTGGGCGTAACATTGTGGACATTTCAAGATCCTCGAATTCGGTGGGCAAACTTTTGCGCGGTTTCAGGGAAATCTTTTCCCCCTCACCCCAGCCCTCTCCCCCAAGGGGGCGAGGGAGAAAGGGAGCCGATCTTCATGCTGTTCAAGACCTGAGTTCGGCTCGGAATTTCAGGTCGGCGAACCTCGCACAAACACCTCGGTCAGTCCCCTCTCCCTCTGGGAGAGGGTTAGGGTGAGGGGCTCTTTTCTAATCATCACACCAGATGCAACGCCGTCAGCAGCATGTCGATCACTTTGATCCCCACAAACGGCACCACAATCCCGCCCACTCCATAGATCAACAAATTGCGCCGTAACAACGCCGCCGCACTCGCCGCCTGCACGCGCACGCCGCGCAGGGCCAGCGGAATCAGCACGACAATGATCAGCGCGTTAAACACGATCGCAGACAGAATCGCGCTCTGCGGACTGGTCAGGTGCATGATGTTCAGCACGCCCAATTGCGGGTAGATCGAGGCGAACAGCGCCGGCAGGATCGCGAAGTATTTAGCGATGTCGTTGGCGATTGAAAAGGTCGTCAGCGCGCCTCGGGTCACCAGCAATTCCTTGCCGATCTGCACCACGTCGAGCAGCTTGGTCGGGTCGCTGTCGAGATCGACCATGTTCGCCGCCTCGCGCGCCGCCTGGGTGCCGTCGTTCATCGCCATACCGACGTCTGCCTGGGCCAGCGCCGGGGCGTCGTTGGCGCCGTCGCCGCACATGGCGACCAAGCGACCGTCGTTTTGCTCGTGACGGATGCGCGCCAGTTTTTTCTCCGGCGTGGCTTCGGCAAGCACGTCATCGACGCCCGCTTCAGCGGCGATCGCAGCGGCGGTCAGCGGGTTGTCACCGGTGACCATCACCGTGCGAATCCCCAGCTTTCGCAACTCGGCGAAACGCTCGCGAATGCCCGGCTTGACCACGTCCTTGAGGTGAATCGCACCCAGCAGTTTGCCGTCAGCGCAGACCAGCAAGGGCGTGCCACCGCTCTGGGCAATCTTGTCGATTTCCCGCGCCAGCGCCGGGGCCAGGTCGGAACGTTGCTGACCAAGAAACGCCAGCAGCGAATCCACCGCGCCTTTGCGGTACACGCGGCCGTGATAATCGACGCCGGACAAACGGGTTTCTGCGCTGAATGGTACGGCCGTCAACGTTTCCGGGGCCGGCTCCGGTTGCGGATGCAGACCACGCAGGAACTCGACGATCGATTTGCCCTCCGCGGTTTCGTCCGCCAGGGATGCGAACAACGCGCCTTCGGCCAGCTCACGGCCGCTCACACCCGGCGCGGCATACACCGCACTGCAGCGGCGATTACCGAAAGTGATGGTGCCGGTCTTGTCGAGCAGCAGCACATGCACGTCACCCGCCGCTTCCACCGCGCGTCCGGATTTGGCGATCACGTTCAGGCGCACCAGCCGATCCATCCCGGCAATACCGATGGCCGAGAGCAGGCCGCCGATGGTGGTCGGAATCAGCGTGACCAATAACGCCACCAGAAAGACCAGCGGCAGGCTGCCATTGGCAAAGTGCGCGAACGGCTGCAGGGTCACGACCACCAGCAGGAAGATCAGGGTCAGGCCGATCAGCAGAATATCCAGCGCGACTTCGTTCGGGGTCTTCTGACGCTTGGCACCTTCGACCAGCGCGATCATGCGGTCGAGCGTCGATTCACCGGGGTTGGCGGTGACTTTCACCAGCAACCAGTCGGACACCAGACGCGTGTTGCCGGTGACGGCGGAACGGTCGCCGCCGGACTCTCGGATCACTGGCGCCGATTCACCGGTGATGGCCGCTTCGTTGACCGCCGCGATGCCTTCGATCACTTCGCCGTCACCGGGAATCATTTCCCCGGCCTCGACACGGACCACATCGCCTTTGCGCAAATTGGCAGCGGGCACGATTTTGAAGCTTCCATCCGCCTGTCGGCATCGGGCACTCAGGCCTTCGCTGCCGGCCTTGAGACTGTCGGCGCGGGCCTTGCCGCGGCCTTCGGCCAAGGCTTCGGCGAAGTTGGCGAACAGCACGGTGAACCACAACCACAGGGCGATTTGTGCAGCGACGAATGTCGAAACATCGGCGTCAGGGATGAAGCACAGCACCGTGGTGAAAATCGCCGTCAGTTCGACCACCAGCATCACTGGCGAACGCGCCAGTTGCCGTGGGTCGAGCTTGACGAAGGCTTGCACCAGCGCCGGGCGCCATAGGGCCGAGATCGCGGTTTTGGCTTGTTCCGGTGCTTTGGCGGCAGCGGGTTTGATTGCAGGCATATTCATGATGGATTCCTTAGAAGCCCATACTTAAATGTTCGGCGATAGGGCCCAGCGCCAACGTCGGCAGAAAGGTCAGGCCGCCCACCAGCAAAATGGTCACGGTCAACAGCGTCACGAACAGCGGGCCATGGGTCGGGAAACTGTTCTGGCCGACCGGTGCGCTTTTCTTCATCGCCAGGCTGCCAGCCAACGCCAGCACCGGCAGGATGTAACCGAAGCGACCGATCAACATGCCCAGGCCGAGCATCAAGTTGTGAAACGGCGTGTTCGCACTCAGGCCACCGAACGCCGAGCCGTTGTTGGCGCTGGCCGAGGTGTAGGCGTAGAGCAACTGACTGAAACCGTGCGGGCCGGGGTTGCTGATGGTTGCCGCAGCGCTGGGAACAGTGGCCGCAATCGCACCCAGCACCAGCACGCCAACCGGCATCACCAGTAGCGTGACCACGAGCAATTGCACTTCACGCGCCTGGAGTTTTTTACCGAGGTATTCCGGCGTACGCCCGATCATCAGGCCGGCAAGGAACACCGCAATCAGCACGTTGAGCAACATGCCGTAAAGTCCCGCGCCGACGCCGCCGAAGATCACTTCGCCGACCATCATGTTGACCAGCGCGACCATGCCGCTGAGCGGGTTGAGGCTGTCGTGCATGCCGTTGACCGAGCCGTTCGACGCGGCAGTGGTGGTCACCGACCAAAGCACGGTCGCGGTTGTGCCGAAGCGCGCTTCTTTACCTTCCAGCGGCGCAGTCTGCTCGACGGCGGCGTTGCTCAGGGTCGGATTCGGTTGATATTCGGCCCACAGCGAAATCGCACCGCCGATCAAAAACAGCGCCAGCATGCAGGCGATGATTGCGCGGCTCTGACGCAGATCCTTGACGTAATGGCCGAAGGTGAACACCAGCGCCACCGGAATCAGAATGATCGAAGCGACTTCGAACAGATTGCTCCAAGCGGTCGGGTTTTCGAACGGATGCGCCGAATTGACGCCGAAGAAGCCACCGCCGTTGGTACCCAGCTGCTTGATCGCAATCTGACTGGCGGCCGGGCCAAGCGGGATCACCTGATCGACGCCTTGCAGCGTCACGGCATTTACATACTGCGCGAACGTCTGCGGCACGCCCTGCCAGACCAGATACAACGCCAGCAACAGGCACAGCGGCAGCAGGGCATAAAGGGTGGCGCGGGTCATGTCGACCCAGAAGTTGCCGAGGGTTTTCGTCGATTTGCGCCCGATGCCACGGCACAGCGCAACCAGCACGGCGAGGCCGGTGGCGGCGCTGACGAAGTTCTGCACGGTGAGGCCGACCATCTGGCTCAGATAGCTGAGGGTCGCTTCGCCGCTGTAGGACTGCCAGTTGGTGTTGGTCATGAAACTGACCGCGGTGTTGAATGCCTGGGTCCATTCCTGGCCCGGCAGATTCTGTGGGTTGAGCGGCAGGTGATCCTGAAACAACAGAATCGCGAACAGCAATAGGAAACCCGCGAGATTGAACGCCAGCAGCGCCAGCGTGTACTTCTGCCAGCTCTGCTCGATCTGCGGATCAACCCCGGCGATGCGATAGCAACCGCGCTCGACCGGACCGAGAATCGGCGTCAGCCAGGTGCGCTGGCCTTCCATGACCTTGTAATAGAAACGCCCGAGAAACGGCGCCGGCAGCAAGACCAGCGCAAAGAACGCGAGGATCAGCCAATAGTCATAACTGTGCATAGCCGCTCCTAGTTCCGGTCCGCGCGCAACAGCGCAACCAACAGATAAATGAACAGCCCCACTGCCAGCAGCAGCGACACCCCGTCCAGAACGCTCATGGAAAATCTCCGTGTTACGGCGTATTGCCGCGTGTGGAGCGATTGTCGGGAAAGAGGCTGTAAAGGAACGAGAGCGAGGCGCGGCGCGGGGCATAAAGAAAGCGTAAAGAGTGGGTTTATGCGGGCGTTACAGCTGATTTTCTCGGTGTTAGGGCTGGCCCTTTCGCGAGCAGGCTCGCTCCCACATTTTGAAATGCATTCCCCCTGTGGGAGCGAGCCTGCTCGCGAAAGGGCCTCATCTGAAGAAATCCGCTACATCAATCACCGCATCACCCTGTGGGAGCGGGCTTGCTCGCGAAGACGGCAGAACGGGCAACATCGCACCCAACTGGCGCATTGTTGCGGCACATCCAGCGCCAATCATCCCTGCAGCGACAGCTTCGAACTCATTACGACTTGTTTCAGCGCAATGGCACGCCCACTGCACACGCCCTTCCCCGAGCTTTCCAACCGTTGCGGGAGCAATCGCATGAACACACAACTCAAACCCACGCTGGGCACGTTGCACCTGTGGGGCATTGCCGTAGGGCTGGTGATTTCCGGGGAATATTTCGGCTGGAGTTACGGCTGGGGTGTGGCCGGCACGCTGGGTTTTCTGGTGACCTCGTTCATGGTCGCGACCATGTACACCTGCTTCATCTTCAGTTTCACCGAACTGACCACCGCGATTCCCCACGCCGGCGGGCCGTTTGCCTACAGTCGTCGGGCGTTCGGGGAGAAAGGCGGATTGATCGCCGGTCTGGCAACGCTGATCGAATTCGTCTTCGCGCCGCCAGCGATTGCCCTGGCCATCGGCGCTTACCTGAATGTGCAGTTTCCCGCGCTCGACCCTAAACATGCTGCGGTCGGGGCATACATCGTCTTCATGGGCCTGAACATTCTCGGGGTAAAACTGGCGGCGACGTTCGAGCTGATCGTCTGCGTGCTGGCCGTCGCCGAGTTGCTGGTGTTCATGGGTGTAGTCGCACCGGCGTTCAGCTTCAGCAACTTCGCCCTGAATGGCTGGGCCGGTTCCGACGTCTTTGGCGCACCAGCAATTGCCGGAATGTTCGCGGCAATCCCCTTCGCGATCTGGTTCTTCCTCGCCATCGAAGGCGCCGCCATGGCCGCCGAAGAAGCAAAGGATCCGAAGCGCACGATTCCCAAAGCCTACATCAGCGGCATCCTGACCCTGGTGGTGCTGGCGATGGGCGTGATGTTCTTCGCGGGCGGCGTCGGCGACTGGCGCACCCTGTCGAACATCAACGATCCACTGCCGCAAGCAATGAAAACCGTGGTCGGTGACAACTCCGGCTGGCTGCACATGCTGGTCTGGATCGGTCTGTTCGGCCTGGTCGCCAGTTTCCACGGCATCATCCTGGGCTACTCACGACAGTTCTTCGCCCTCGCCCGCGCCGGCTACCTGCCAGCCTCGCTGGCGAAACTGTCACGCTTCCAGACGCCACACCGCGCAATCATCGCCGGCGGGGTCATCGGCATCGCGGCGATCTACAGCGACGGTTTGATCAACCTCGGCGGCATGACCCTGACGGCAGCGATGATCACCATGGCCGTATTCGGCGCGATCGTCATGTACATCATGAGCATGCTCAGCCTGTTCAAACTGCGCAAATCGGAGCCGAACCTGGAGCGTACCTTCCGCGCGCCGTGCTATCCGCTGGTGCCACTGATCGCGCTGGTGCTGGCGGTGGTTTGCCTGGTGGCGATGGCGTGGTTCAACACGCTGATCGGCTTGATTTTCCTGGGCTTCATGGCGGTCGGTTTCGGCTACTTCATGCTCACCGGCCAACTCCGCGCCAACGCTCCGTCCGACGCCATGCTCACCGGCCTATAACGCCCCCCGCCCTCTGTAGGAGCTGTCGAGTGAAACGAGGCTGCGATCTTCGCTTTTCAAGATCAAAAGATCGCAACCTTCGGCAGCACCTACAGGAATTTCGGATGCACCGGGTGCAAGCGGCCTAGAATGGAACCACTGCGAAGTCGTTTCGCTCAAAAGTGGTACGCAGCATCGCACGGCGAAATCCTCGCCCGTCGATCTGCCATTAAGGAGAGCCGTTATGCCCTGGTATGCCTGGTTGATTCTGGTCGTTGCGATCGGCTCGATTGTTGGCGGATTGATGATGTTGCGAGACACCGCCAACAAGGTCGAACTGACCGATGAAGAGCGTAAACGCGTCGCGCAACGCAATGCCGAAGCGGACGCCAAGGACGCACAGGACCGCTGAACAAGAACCCCGCCAGATCGGCGGGGTTTGTTTTTAGGTCTTGAGCTGCTTTTCAGGCAACCCTGACGTCAATCCTCCCAGCGCTTGAACAGCACGCTGGCATTGACCCCGCCAAAACCGAAGCCGTTGGACAAGGCATATTCAATCGGCATCGACCGCGCTTCGCCATGAACGATGTCGACCCCTTCGCTCGCAGGGTCCGGGTTTTCGAAGTTGAGCGTCGGCGGCACCCTCTGGTCACGGATAGCCAGCAACGTGAAAATCGCCTCCAGCCCGCCGGCAGCGCCAAGCAAATGACCGGTCGCGGATTTGGTCGACGTTACGGCGATCTTGTTCTGCGTGCCAAACAACGCCTTGATCGCCGCCAACTCACCCAAGTCACCGACCGGCGTCGACGTCGCGTGGGCATTGAGATGCTGTACCTGCTCCGGCGTTACACCGCCCTGAGCCAGCGCCAGTTGCATCGCCCGACGCGCGCCACCGCCGTCTTCCGGCCCGGCGGTCAGGTGGTAAGCATCGGCCGTGGTGCCGTAACCGACCAGTTCGGCCAACGGCTTCGCACCACGCGCCAGCGCATGCTCCAGCGACTCGATGACCAGCAGGCCGGCACCTTCGCCCATCACAAAACCATCACGCCCGCTGTCAAAGGGACGCGAGGCTTTTTCAGGGGTATCGTTGTAGCCGCTGGACAACGCCCGTGCCGCCGCGAAACCGGCGAGACTGACGCGATCGATCGCAGCTTCCGCACCGCCACATACTGCGATGTCCGCCTCCCCCGCCTTGATCAACCGCGCCGCATCGCCGATTGCCTGAACACCGGCGGCACATGCGGTAACCGGTGCGCCCAGCGGTCCCTTGAGGCCATGCTGGATCGACACGTGGCCGGCGGCGAGATTGACGAGAAACGATGGAATGGTGAACGGCGACAAACGCCGAGGGCCACGACTGTCTGTGGTACGCACCGCATCGGCAATCGCACCGAAGCCGCCGACGCCCGAGCCGATGATTGTCGCAGTACGCTCCCGTTTTTCAGCGTCTACTGGATGCCAACCGGCCTGCTCCATCGCCTGCCGCGCCGCTTCCATGGCGAACATGATGAAGCGATCCATCTTCTTCTGTTCTTTGGGCGGCGTTGCGCGATCCGGATCGAAACCGGCCTCGGCATCTTCCTCCACCGTTGGCACACTGCCGCCTACCCGGGTCGCCAGGTCAGCCACCACTGCGTCGGGCAGATTACGCAACCCGGAACGCCCGGCGAGCAGACGCTGCCAGACGATTTCAACATCACTGCCCAAGGGTGAAACCAGGCCCATGCCTGTGACGACGACTCGACGTTGGTTCATATCGTGGTTCCCCCTTATCAATTCAAATACCAGACTTGTAACGTTGGGCTGCCGAACTGCAAAAAAGGTTCGGTGACATGACCAGGCGGGCTTTCGACTCGCCGACTCTCAGCCAACGGCAATTATTATAGGCATAATCCAAAGCCTATATGATAGCCGTAATTTTCCTCGATCGTACTGATGCACCGCCGGCGCGCAATAAAAAGGCCGGTCAATGACCGGCCTCTCGGCGTTGAACTGTCAGCTTAGTTCACTTCCAGCTTTTCACGGTTGCGATCCAGAATCGCCTTGCCAATCCCCTTCACTTCCAGCAACTCATCCACCGACGCGAACGGCCCGTTTGTATCCCGATATGCAACAATCGCTTGGGCCTTGGCCTCACCCACACCCGCCAACTCCTTCTGCAACGTTGCCGCATCCGCACCGTTGAGATCGACCTTGGCAGTCTGAGAAGGCGCCGCCGCGGGATCCATTACCAGAGGTGCCTTTGTTGATTCCGAAGGCGCAACAGGCGCAGCAATCGCAGCGATAGAGGCGCTGGTAAGGAAAGCAAAGATCAGCGAGTAGAAATAACCGGTACGCATAAGTGACGCTCCATCATCGTTTGAGAAAGCAGCTTTTCCGAAGCTGCTCTTCAAACGTAGGTCACGGTGGAGGGAAGTCAAAAATGCGAGCGTTACAGGATGTGAAACAATCAAGGTTCGAGACGACGTTGCTGGTAGATCCAGTCGACAATTTCACCATCGGGGGTGTAGCCGGAGACGGTTTCGCGCAGGAGTTGGCGGACGCGTGAGTAATCATCCTTCTCAACCGCAACCAGCAAATCATGCAACCGGTTCTTGAGCACATCCCAAGGCAAGTGATCTTCACTTGCTGTCATGATCATCGGATGGGGTGTAGCGGCCACGTTGTCGCCGATCAGCAGCTCCTCGTAGAGTTTTTCACCTGGGCGCAGCCCAGTGAACTCGATAGAGATATCACCTTGAGGATTGCGTTCGGAACGAATACTCAAACCGGAAAGGTGGATCATTTTTTCTGCAAGCTCGACGATTTTTACCGGTTCTCCCATATCCAGGACGAATACATCTCCCCCCTGCCCCAATGAGCCGGCCTGGATAACCAACTGCGCGGCTTCAGGAATGGTCATAAAGTATCGAGTGATTTTTGGATGAGTAACCGTCAACGGTCCGCCGGACTTTATCTGACTGTGGAACAGCGGGATCACGGAACCGGAGGAGCCCAGCACATTACCGAAACGCACCATGGTGAACCGGGTTTTATTTACTCGCGAAACATTGGATTTATCACCAAACAGCACCGGTGCAATCTCCCGACTCAAGGCTTGAAGCGTCAACTCTGCCAGGCGTTTTGTGCTACCCATGACATTGGTTGGACGAACGGCCTTGTCAGTCGAAATCAGGACAAAGTTCGGAACGCCTGATTGCAAAGCAGCCTGAGCGGTATTGAGCGTACCTATTACGTTGTTGAGAACACCTTCAGCAATGTTGTGCTCAACCATCGGCACATGCTTATAAGCGGCAGCGTGATAAACGGTATCTACCCTCCAGGTATTCATTACATCGAGAAGCTTTTCCTGATGACGAATAGATCCAAGAATCGGCAGCAGTCGAACTGGAGCCGATTCACGGCACCCGCGGCCTTCCAGCTCTGACGCAATCGTATAAAGGTTAAACTCGCTGTGTTCGAATAAGATTAGCGTGGTCGGAGCCAAAGCGAAAATCTGCCGACAGAGTTCAGAGCCGATCGAACCGCCGGCACCGGTGACCATCACAATCTTGCCTTTGACACAGCGCTCCAGAAGATCCGACTGTGCCGGTACTGCATCACGACCAAGCAGGTCGGCAATATCGACCTCCTGAATATCCTCCACCTTGACCCGCCCACTGGCCAAATCGCTGAAACTGGGGAC
Source organism: Pseudomonas khorasanensis (assembly GCF_014268505.2). Classification (GTDB taxonomy): domain Bacteria; phylum Pseudomonadota; class Gammaproteobacteria; order Pseudomonadales; family Pseudomonadaceae; genus Aquipseudomonas; species Aquipseudomonas khorasanensis. Next base: position 694,542 of record NZ_JABWQP020000002.1, on the reverse strand, counting down.
ACTCCGCACGTGAAGCGGGAAACCTTCGAGCAGATTCAATATTTCCCTACGCCTGGCACGCGTAGAGGAAGGTAGAGCCAGAAGAATTTCCTGTGCGCCGGTCTCATCAATCATCTGTTGGATGTGTTTGGGTTTATAGACCTGGAGGCCGGAAATTGATCGCTCGGAAATACTCGCGTCATCGTCGATGAATGCCACCGGACGCATGACACGCCCCATACGCAGAGCTGCGACCAATTGATTACCCGCGACGCCCGCACCGTAAACAGCGACCTTGGTTAGACCGTCTTCGCGGTTGACGAACGGTACGTGCTGAGCGGCAGTGAACCAGTTGCCCATGAAGTATTGGCGCATGCACAGTCGCAATCCGCCGATTATCACCAGACTCAACCACCAATAGTTGAAGATGATCGAGCGCGGCACGACAGCCTGATGATTGCTGTACCAGAAGACGACAAGCGCAAGAATGAGGGAGGAAAGGCTGACGGCCTTGATGATCGCGATCAGCGCGTCATTCCCGAAATATCGCATGACCGCACGGTACATGCCAAAGCGGATGAACAGGGGAATCGCGACTATCGGGGCACAGATAAACAACCAGAGATGGGTTCTGAGAGGATCCAAGACATCCTCGATCCCCAAGCGAACCACAAAGGAGCCCCACAATGAAATCCAGACCAGAAACACGTCCATCACTACCTGAATCAGACGTTTTCTCTGACGCGGCATCCTAAGGAGGAAAAGTCGCAATTTGTCCATTACACGATGTTCCATTTCAATCTCGGTTGCTCCGACCAGCCAAAGATATCACTCCCGTTTTACATCCTACCCGACATGCAACAGCACAGAGTGTTGCCAGACTAGACATGGGCTAACGAGCGCACTCCATTAAAGCGCAAAAGAGTAGAGATTTAACCCTTCGGACAGATAAAATTAGCGTTCAGCGAGTATTATTCATGCAAAACGATATCAAGAAGCCATCAGCGTGCTTTTTTTGTAGTAGTCATAACTCAATATTTTCAAGTGTGAGGCCGCATGGAGCACCCAACGCCGCAAGCCCTTCAACTGACTCACTCCGTGGAGTCCCCCGCCGATGGGGTGTCTGCTGTTGAAGTGGCCATTCTTCTCTGCACCTACAACGGGCGGCCATTTCTCAAAGAACAAATTGAGTCTTTCATAGCGCAAACCCATAAAAACTGGACGCTTTATGTGTCTGATGATGGATCCAGCGATGGCACACTCGCCGTGTTCGAAGAATACAGAAATCTTATTGCGACAAATCGCATTAAAATATTCGCCGGACCTCGCACCGGGTTTGCCCAAAACTTTATATCGCTTATCAGGAACGATCAAATAATCGCGGATTATTTTGCTTTCAGCGATCAGGATGACATCTGGTTCCAGGACAAGCTAGAACGAAGTATTGATCAATTAAAGTTATTACCGCAAAACCTGCCGGCCATGTATTGCTCGCGCACTCGATTGATCGATGAGAATCGAAATATTATCGGCTATTCTCCCAAATTCATTCGAAACCCGAACTTTCAGAATGCATTGATTCAGAGCATCGCGGGGGCTAATACAATGCTTATAAACAATTCAACACGAAAGCTTTTGAATTGCATACCTGCAGATATCAACATCATTGCGCATGACTGGCTGACATATCTCTTAACCAGTGGTTGTGGTGGCACGGTAATTTACGACATCCAACCAACACTGGACTATCGACAACATAGCGGTAACGTGATTGGCGCCAATACCGGAATCAAGGAACGCATCATCAGATTCGGAAAAGTAATCGATGGACAGTTTCGCAATTGGAGCGATTCAAACCTCAAGGTACTCGACTGCGTAGAAACTGAATTAACAGCGACCAGTAGAAAAACGATTAATGAGTTCAAGCAAGGTCGTGAAAGCAATTTTTTTAAAAGAATTTATCTGTTAAAAAAATCCGGAATCTACCGGCAGACACTAAAAGGGAACATCAGCCTTTGTCTCGCAATTCTTTTTAACAAGATATAGTTTCCAAGCACGCCGACAACTGCCAATTCAACCTTCGCCTAAATCAGCGGGCAATGAGCCCCAAATAAAGCCAGACCCACGAGATAGCTTAATGTACATCGCGGGTCTGGAAACCAAATTAGCTTGATGAAAGCCTTAAACCTCGCTGCGTCGATGAGGTAAAAACGGCTAGGCGATCCCAATCAAGATGATGTCAACTCGGCCAATACTTTCTTCGCTGGGTCCCAAGTCCAATTTTGCACGGTATCGAAGCCGGCCTGCCTCAACTTGTTACGTAGCGAATCATCATCGAGCAAACTCTTGACAGCCTGTCGCGCACCCTGGATATCGCCCTTTCCGATCTTCAAGACGTTCACCCCATCAACTGCATACTCGATACCGCCGTTGACATCCATGATGACAACCGTGCAGCCGCAGGCCATGGCTTCAAGTGGAGGATATGCAAAGCTCTCTATCTTGCTCATCTTCAGCAAAATATCACAGGACGAATATATTCTCCGCATGTCTTCCTGTTTCACCTTCTGGAAAAAACGCTCATGTTGCCAATGCGGTTCAGGCATGCCATCACTGCTGACTATCCACAAGTCGCAATCGAGTCCGCTAACGGCGGCATAAGCGTCAGCCATACCTTTAAACGGGACTGAAATAGGTCCTTCAATCAATACGCGCAAACGCGTGGGATTCTTTTCCTGTAAAGGGGAATCCGGATAAAATAATGCCGGGTCCAGACCATTGGGCAAGTAGACTGGAGAATGACCAAACTCCAATCTTAAAAAATCGACAATCCACTGCGCGATACCGACATACTCAATATCCTTCTTATAAGTCTGTTCGACGCGCTCTTTTAATAAATAATCATCATAAAAAAGACGCTCATCAGACTGCACCAGATACAGCTTCCTCTTGGCTTGAATCTTCTCAAGCCATTCGACTGTCGTCCAGAATGTAGCGAAGAGCATATCGATGTTATCGACACCACACTGGTATATATCATTTATGGTATATACGCGAATTGCCGGGTTCCCAAACCATTGAATATCTCCGTAGCCACCCAAATCTATCACGAACGCATCGTGACCTTCCTCGATGAGCAGACTTACATGCTTCAGGACAACTGCAGCACCACCCGAAATACCAAGCCCAGCGAGTAAAAAGGCTATTTTCTTAGGCACAGGCCCCTTTCTCCGATACTCTTCTTTAAGCAGAGTTTCCCAATGACCGTCATTATCCTTGAAATTCAGCTCATTATTCCCGGCATGCAATCGGAGATCAGTCAATACGTGAGGAACGGATTTGAACTTCGCGCCATTGTAAGCGAGGCGCAACCACAATTCGTGGTCCTCACGGTACTCCATTTTGTGTTTCAGAAACCCCGTATTCAGAAGTACTTCTCTTCTTACCATCACCGTACTTTGGCAAGGAACACAGACTTTTTCCAGCATGCTCAAATCACAATCAGGACTGAAAACCTCCTGACCATTAACGAGCCCATCAATTTCACGACTACCATCCAACAGTGCTCGCCAACCGCCATAAACGACATCTACACCCGACTCGAGAATTGGAAGGCATACTTCCAAGCGATCAGGGGCTGCAATATCATCGCTATCCAGAAATGCAATATATTTACCCTTGGCTTCGAGAATCCCCTTATTTCGGCCACGCACCGCGTTTCCGGAACTAGTGGGGAAACTAAAAATTCTTACAAGAGGGTTATTCCGAAATTCCTCCACGACCGCCATGGTCTGGGCAGGCGAACCGTCAGTGACCAATATGACTTCAAATACCTGCTGCGTCTGAGCAAGCGCTGAATTGACAGTGACTCGCAGTACATCGACCCGATCGTAAATAGGTATGACAAATGAAACCAGAGGCGCTGGATTCGCGCCCAAAACATCTCTTTCCCGGCTAAACCGCTCCAGCGCTGAAGAGGCGATCTTGCGCTGTCTGCGACGCACTAAAAAACTGCCGGCCCGACGAACAAACGCCGACAGTCCTTCTTGCCGCAGAACAAACACAGAATTCCTGGCCAGCAATTTCAAATACGCTATTTTCAGCGAAAACTTTGTTGTTAGACGACGAACCGGAGAGGTGATTTTCCAGCTATTGGAGTTCAAAACGGCTTCCAACTCTTCACGAGACAACGCTAGACAACGCTCCAGTTCAGCAAGCCGATCATCAGTACTGCTGGCATTGGACTTACTCGATTCCAGCGACTGCTTTAACTCCTGCCGTAATAGAGAAAGCTCTTGGTTCAATCTTGCAACTTCTGCTTCTCGCTCGGAAAGGACTTTACTGAAAATGGAGATCTGCGACTCCTTTTGAGTAATATAACGATCGAGAATAATCTGGTCAGTGACCTCCATCACGGCAGCTGAGGTTGCGACATTCTTTTCCTCTCGATTTGCGAGGATCATATTGAACGATTCAACATCCATCTCCCGACTGCCTAAAACGCTAGTCAACCGCGCAATTTTATCCTCGAAATCTGCGAGCGTTGAAGTAACGAGATCAATTTGAGCTTCCCGGTCGGCCAACGCTTTACTAATCTCATTCATCTTTATTTCTTTCTCATGTTCCGATTTGGCGAGGTGGCTCAACCTTAATTCAGAATTCTTAACAACTTCCTGGTAGTTTCTTATAACATTGCGCTGCGAACAAAAGGTTTCTGAGTCCCTGGAGAGAACCTCAATCTCGGTCTCCGAAATAGTTACGCACATAGGCAGCCGATCAAAAGTCTCAATAAGCTTGGCTACATTATTCTTGAGTGAGTATCTTTCGCTGGCAATATTTTTAAGTACTTCGGACTGCTCCAAAACGGAACGATACCCTCTAATCAATTCATCGACTATTTGTGAAGCCGACTTCTTTACCGGTGTACATCTACCAGAAAAATTCCTCTCAGAGGCTTGGGCTACGATAGCCGGCGTGATCCAACCCGGTCCGCTAAAACGATCATAACAATAAACGGGCACGCCTCCGGCCAAGCAATACTGCACTGTTTTGCCGATGGTTATAACAGCACTGTAACGGCCTAAAACTTCCGGGGTCACCCGCTCAGGTGTGCCTTGAATACCAATTATGTCGACGTCAACTCCGCGCGCCTCAAGTAAACCGACCAGTTCAAGAACTTCATCAGGTGCATGATTTGAGACAATGCACACTGACTCAAGCGTGCTGGAGATCGCGCGCCGTGGCATCTGGAAATACCCCTCCGGAGAGGAGTTAGGAAAGATGCTCACTCTTCCGACAAACTGAGGGTATTTCTGAGAAAAGTGTTCAAAATTTTCTTGCGAGTGGACCAGATACTGGGAGAAAAAGATACTGGGGACTGGTGGACTTTCGAGAGGCTCAAAGTGTGATAGCGAAGAATAAAACCCGCTCTTCGCCGATATCCGATCCCGGGCGAATAATTGATAGACGACAACGTAATGCGTTAGCCATACAAAATCAAAACTCGCATTACTCAAGCGAGTGACTGATAAATCAACATAGGAAATCCCAGCGGCGTTTAATTCGGACTCAATGGCGCCACCGACCTCAAGCGCAGCAAGCACAACATCAAAACCAAGATCAGCCAAGGTAGTGGCAATTTCCAAGGTGGCAATCTCTGCACCCGCGAAATCCACCAGCCTTGAACAGGCCACCAGCGCCTTTTTTTTATTCGGTTCAGTCTGACTCATATCAATTAATCTTTATTGAGTTTTCAAACAACGTGACGCACCACTGGTGCAATTCGCGGCCAAAATCGGATAAATCATGGAGCGCATGCCCCTTCCGTTTCGACCACTTCTCCCCGTAAGGTATCCAGGGAAAATTCGCACTGTAGTAATCACACGTTGCATCCCAATGTTCATACGAGAGACTTTTGCCATAATGCTGGCAATAAAAGTTGACGTCCGTAACACCTGAAACAACCGGTTCCCTGGCATCCAACCCCTGAAACTTCACAGTGTCGTTGTTCTGCCACAGCATCAAGATATCTCGTCGTTCCACACCGAAGTACCGCCGGAAGTTCAACAGCGGTGTTCCCGGCAAGTAAGGAGCATCATCTCCCGGAGTCATATAAGCGTCGAATAGTTGTATTCTGACCGCTTCCGGCTTCATTTCCGGAGACGTAGTCACATACTCACGGATGGGACCGATATAGCGTTCATCAGCGTCGCAACACATGCACCATTGAAAATCAAAGTGTAGACGAGCAAAATCCAGAAGCATCCCACGATGCCGGGTTTCAGATAGAAGGCGATTATCAATCCCAGATTGCCAGTGGTTGTTTTCTACAATGAGCACGACTTTCTCGCAAGACTTCAGTATCTCTCGAGTACTATCCGTACTGGCATCTTCGTATACACAGATATAGTCAGCAAACGTCGAAAGATGGTCGAGCGTATCTTTTAGAATAAGCTCCTCATTACGCACCCTCAGCAATACTAGTAGAGGAACCTTGTCATCAGTCCTGGAGGGTAGACCCGGACGCACCCAGAGGGCCTCACCCTCATTCAGGCTCCAGCCGGCATTATCAATCCATTCATGGTCAGACCTGAGCATGCCATCAACTTTCGCGAGGCCACGCGAACTACGTTCCATATCGACTTCGAACTTGAAGCATGACTCGAGCTTATCGTAAGAAAACATACCCTGCTCATCAGAGACAGAGAGGGTGGCTCTGTATGAACCAGGTACAAAATTATTATTTCTAATGACTAGAGAAACACCGGGTTTAGCCGAGGAGAAAAACAGGTCATCTCTCAGGCTGCTGAGAATCGTAACCACTTTCTCGTTTGCATCATAAATGATCAATCCAATGCCGTAAGTCGGAACTACATCCGAGAACGCCAGCTTCACGTCAACCCATATGTCCTCTCCCATCTTGTAGGAAGGTTTATCGATTGAGACTGAAACGATAGATATCGTTTTGGCTCTCGGCACGGACGGTGCGGCGAGTGGTTGGTTAAGAGCCGCTGTTGGCGTGTTGTTTTCCTTGCGTATTTCCGATTCCATTTCCGTTTGATACAGGTCGCAAACGCTTTGACGCTCACCAATTGACCGCACCACACCTCTGTCGAGCCAAATAGCGCGATCGCAGAAATTTCGAATGGCTGATGTTGAGTGCGACACGAACAGAATCGACGTTCCAGCATCGCGAATTTTCTTCATTCGTGTGAAGGACTTCTCCTGAAAAGCCATGTCGCCGACGCTTAGCGCCTCGTCAACCACTAGAATATCGGGATCCACTTGTACCGCTACCGAAAACGCCAGCCTTGCGACCATACCACTTGAATATGTCTTTACAGGCTGATCGAGGAAATGCCCTATATCAGCAAATGATTCAATATCGTGGAACTTCTCGTCGATTTCTTCTTTCGTGAGACCCAGGATTGCTGCATTCATATAGACGTTTTCACGTCCGGTGAATTCGGGATTAAATCCAGAGCCCAATTCAAGCAATGCAGCAATTCTGCCACGGGTTTCAATTTCTCCACTTGTTGGAGTCAGGGTCCCGCAGATCATTTGTAAAAGTGTAGACTTGCCACTACCGTTACGACCGATAACACCAATGGTTTCGCCGCGTTTTATCTCGAAGGAGACATCCTTCAACGCCCAAAATTCATCAAAGTATTTGCGGCGCTCCCCATTCTGCTCACGAGACCGAACACGAGGCAAAACAAATTGCTTTAGCCGATCCAATGGCGCGCCATAAATCTCATAGCGTTTATTGACATTCGTCACGCGTATTGCAATTTGATCAGAGGACATCGGCAAAACCTTTTCGTGTTTTCTGAAACCAGGCAAAACCTGCCCAAGCAAAAACTGTAGCCGTCAACATATACACAGACAGGCCTGTCCAGTCAGGCAAATGGCCCCATATGAGCACCTCCCTCGCCTGTTCAATGATGAACGTCAGGGGGTTTGCCATCATGAATGGGCGGAAAGCCTCTGGAACGGCGGAGACAGGGTAAAAAACCGGAGACAGGAATGTGAGTACCGTGGTGATAATCGCGGTGAACTGTCCTATGTCGCGAGCAAAAACACCGAGCGACGCCAGAAACCACGAAAAACCCATGATCATGACAATCAACGGAAAGATTACAACTGGCATGAAGATAGCTGTCCAGTGCACCGATCCTTTGAAAATGAAAAGCGCCATTATCAGAACCAGAAAACTTACCAAACTATGGAACAGTGCCGCTCCCAACGTGATTACTGGGAGAATCTCCAAAGGAAAAACAACTTTCTTAACGTAATTAACATTAGAAATGATCAAACCCGGCGATTTGTTGAAAACCTCTGCAAAAAGTCCTTGCACGATCATACCGACAAACAGAATCAACGCAAATTGCGCCTTGCTTTCGTCCGCAGCGGTCCCTACCCAGCGGGTTTTAAATATTTCAGAGAAAACATAGGTGTACACAGCGAGCATAACGATCGGATTAAAAAACGACCACGCCAAGCCCATAGCGGATCCTTTATATCGTCCCACGACTTCTCTTTTTGTCATCTGCGAAATCAATCGCTTATTTCGCCACAAACTCCCGAGAAGCCCTCTTAACGTAATTGACCTTCTAGCGTGTGGATTAATAATCTCAACTAAATCCTTCATTAAGAATTCCTGCTCTTACAAATTAAAAAAAGAAAAAAAACGCTCATAATAAAGCTGTCACCAGAACTGTATGTTTGGTGATATTTTCGTGAGAGATTATGCTCGCGGACGTTGCTGGCACATATGAAAGCTGCAAATGCCAGACGCCAAAGGGCGATGCAAAGATTCGCGAACAATTGATGCGCTGGGAAGGCACGCTCAAAGGCTTTTCGCTACTTGAGCTGAAAGCCTGCAAAGCCTGTAAAGCTGAAAGATCTTTTTTTGACACCCCTACACTCGCCTCCGAAGGCGACTTCGGACTGCAAGTGGTGAGCGCTTTGTGCAGGCCCACTATCGTGGAGGTCGATGAAGCCTGATGATGGCTCGCTGTATCCATGTTCATACGATTAAGCCGGAAATTTCCAAACCAATGCGAAGGGATGGCTCAATGCCTTTACGATCACGACCATTTGCACTTCATAGAATGCAATTCCAGCGATCAGCAGAAAACATGTGGTTAAGCTAAATCTTATACCCAAACGGTCTGAACCAATTGATACATGCCGCCAAGCCGCTATATGGACAGAACTGAGACAAAATATTTACCTTGAAACAATCACTGACAGGCGGGTGATTCATGACGGAGAAGCGAATTCATCATAAAACTAGACACCCTCCCCTAGGATTGACCACCCTTTTCTATCAGAAATACTGAATTCGAGCATAAAAAGAAGAGATTATCCCAGTAAAAAGCGTTATCTACAATCCGGATTTACCAGGGATGACGGTCAAAAATTCTTGATAATCACTCGCAGAGCAGACTCACCAAAACTCAATCAGCATGGGGCTGCCTATATGGTGAGACGGGGCCGAGAGCGAAGACGGTGCCTCCCGCTCGTAAGACAGCAAGCCATCGTTGCTACAACAGATCCCTTGTAGACTCGGCGAAGCACCCTAGCCGCAAAGACGCCTGCGCGCTGATCATTAACCGACCTGATCACAACAGATTTGCCACTCCCCACGTGACAAGACATCGCTACTTAATACCTGCTTTCGCCATATACGCCAGGTACGAGAGGCAGGCATAAGTCACCAATATTGAGAGCATGCCATCGAACACACCGGTGGCCACCAATGCTGCCACCGGAAGCAAAACACCAATATTCAGGATTGCCACCATCCAGGTCACTCGCTGGTGCCCCCATCGGATAGCGGCTTTTTGATATCCGTGACTACGATGTGCTTGATACAACTTCTCGCCTTGTACCAAGCGCCGGATCAGCGTCCAGGTGGCGTCAACAATAAAAACACCGAGGAGAATGAGCCAACTCCAAAACAACTCGATCGAAATATGCGCTGCCTGTAGCGCCATTCCACCTAGAACTATTCCGATAAACCCACTTCCCGCATCACCCATAAAGATCCGCGCACGTGGAAAGTTCCAGTACATGAACCCCGCCACTGCAGTCGCCAGAATCAACGGCAGCCAAATCAGTTCAACATGCCCGAGGCACCAATAAATCAGACACATCCCCACGCAGGCACTGATAGCTTCGATACTCGCCAATCCATTAATTCCGTCCATGAAGTTGTATAGATTCAGCATCCAGACAAGATATACCACCGCTAAAGTATTACCGAACCAGCCCAAATCTACCGTAAACCCCAAAAAACCGATCGGCGGCAGCCCGCTTAGCCAGTAGAGCCCCCATGCAGCGGCAGTGAAATGTCCAAGCAGTCGCCACCTTGCGGCGATATGCCCATGATCATCAGCAAATCCAATGATGGCCACGAACAGGCCTGCGCCAAATACCCCGTAAAGAACAGAGTGGCTCAACAAATCAAGACCGCTGATAACAGGTAGAGCCAATAGAAAGGAGATCACAATGGCGACTCCTCCTCCACGTGGCGTTGGTATCGTGTGGGAACTGCGCTCGTTTGGTATATCCATCAAACTCTTCGCCAGCGCATAACGACGCAAGAAAAAAGTCAGCCCCCAGGACATTGCAAATACCAAGAGTAAAAACCACCAACTTTTCATTACGTCTGTTTTTCCAAAAAATGGCTAGCGGTCCGGCGCATGGCGAGATGCATATGCACCGGGGGCACCCATGCCAGTAATTCTCGATTTTTGGCGATATCAAGTTGCAATGAACCACAAAGCCTCTGGACAACCGCTTGCTTGCCCAAGATGAACGCTGCCAGTTTCAATAACTGTTCCGGTATCGGCAGGAGCCAAACGCGTTTACCTAGTGCCTTCGATAACCGCTGCAACAATTGTGTCGTCGACAAGTCCTGCCCATCACTGACCAGAAATTTCTGATTAACGGCGCGAGGATGATCAATACAAGTGATAACAAAACTAACCAGATTGCCAATCGCCACGAGACTTCGCTGATTTCGAATTGCGCCCAACGGTAGCGGAATTCCCGTATTTGCCAAACTCAGCAAACTCAAAAAATTGGCTTTTACGCCGGGACCATAAACGAGTGGAGGACGGATGATCACAACCTCCATTCCTGTGCTCTGGCCAATTTGCATTAGGGCCTCTTCCGCTTCGAACTTGGATATTGCGTAAGGATCCAGCGGTCTCGGTTGATCATCGGCCGTGAAAGGCTGCCCAACAATTGTGTTCTCGCCATTAACCTTGATTGAGCTTATGAAAATGAAGCGCTTAACGCCCGATTGCACAGCATGCCTTGCAAGTCTAAGGGTCCCTTCAACGTTGACCTTTCGAAATTCGATCAAGGCATCCACGCACGTTTCATTCGTGACATGAACGCGGGCTGCAGCATGAATAACTACCTGAACGTCGCCAAGATCTGGCAGTACGGTGTGTGTCAAGTCAAAAGCTACCGCAGGACATAATCCGTGCAATCGGCTGGCACCACGAACAGCCGCAATTGGCGAAAACTTCTTATCAACCAACAATTTTAACACCACGGCCTCACCAACAAAGCCGCCCGCCCCTGTCACTAGCACCTTGGGGGCAGTCATTTGGCTTTCCGTCCTATCAAAGCAGTCATCCAGCAGACAAAAAAGAAAAAAACTTTATCGCGCAAACGACGCCGACAACGCCAGGCGCTGAAGGAGAGCGTCAACAACTGGAGACGACGAAAGCTCAACCATGTCCTTACAAAGGAATCACTGCCAAGCCCAACTAACCGAGCTATCAATCGAACCTGATTAAACCACCAACCGTCATGAATGGTTCTGTAGCGGTCAATCAACGAACTCAACCCCTTGTTGGCCCCCACCTGGTTACGCTCATGCTGGCGATAATCCATAGACGGGACTGGGTCTATGTACCAGCGAAAGCCTTTGCTCCGAGCAAACGCGTAACAGTACCAATCATGCAGACTCACATCTTGTAATAGCTGCCAATGCGACAGCATCGAAGCCTTCAGGCTATCGACAAGCTTTCTGCTCATTACATAGGTGCAGCCCGGCCCCGCCGCCTCGAACAAAAAATCCCATTCGACCTGAGGCTGTGCCTTGTCCAGCAAGTGAGTACTGCCATCCGGCCAGAAGGCCGTCACGTTACTCGAATAAGCGTCTGCACAATGCGTCTCGATTGCTTGAAGGGCGCGCTGAAGCTTGTTCGAGTGCCAGACATCATCTTGGTCTGCAAAAGCGACGAAGTCAAAACCGTCAAAGTCTACATCACGAATGAGGCGAAAGAAGTTACGAGAAGCACCGCCAAAAACGCCGGCGGCCGGCAGCACAATAACACTTGGGTGCTCAGCGCAAATAGCGCAGCACAGAGCTTCAGTGCCATCGGAGGAAGGATCGATGCTGATGTAGACCGTCAACTCAACTGCCGACTGGCGAAGGATCGAGGCCAACTGCTCTTCGATCCACTGCTCACCATTGTAGGCCGCCAGTAAAACCGCGACCTTGGGATAATTTACTGGCATGCAAATCCTGCTTGAGCCGATTGAGCGCTACTGTTCGAACGACAGAATATTCAAATCAGTGAGAGGGCGAGTCCAGAAGCTTTTGCAAGTACTGACCGTAGCCCGTCTTCTTCAGCGCATCGGCTTGCGCGCCCAATTGCTGAGCAGTGATCCACCGGTTGTGATAGGCAATTTCTTCCAGGCAAGCGACTTTCAAGCCCTGACGGTGTTCGATGGTATGCACGAAGTGACTGGCTTCCAGCAGGGAGTCATGTGTACCGGTGTCCAGCCACGCAAAACCACGGCCCAACATCTCAACGTTAAGGGTTTTTCGCTCAAGGTAAGCACGGTTAACGTCGGTGATTTCCAGCTCGCCACGTGCAGAAGGCTTGATGTTCTTGGCGATTTCAACGACGTCGTTATCGTAGAAATACAGGCCGGTTACAGCATAGTTCGACTTGGGCTTCAGCGGTTTTTCTTCAATGCTCAACGCCCGGCCATCTTTATCGAACTCGACAACACCAAAACGCTCCGGATCAGACACATGGTAACCGAATACAGTGGCACCTTGCTGCTGAGAGCTTGCCGAGCGCAAGTTATCCGAGAAATGCTGACCGTAGAAAATGTTGTCACCCAGAATCAAGCAGCAAGGATCCTTGCCGATAAACTCTTCTCCGATAATGAACGCTTGGGCGAGACCATCCGGACTAGGCTGTTCGGCGTAGGTAAGTTTGATACCGTACAGGCTGCCATCGCCCAACAACTTGCGAAAACATGGCAAATCTTCCGGAGTGGAGATAACCAGGATCTCGCGCATACCCGCAAGCATCAGTACCGACAACGGATAAAAGATCATCGGCTTGTCGTAGATCGGCAACATCTGCTTCGATACGCCAAGAGTCAGCGGGTGCAGACGAGTACCTGAGCCGCCGGCGAGGATGATGCCTTTACGATTTGTCGTTGTCATTTGTTCAGAACTTCCCTAAGCATTCGGGTTACACCACTTTGCCAATCCGGCAAGTGCAGAGAAAAATTGTCACGTAGTTTCTGCGTATTCAAACGTGAATTCAGAGGACGCCGTGCAGGTGTTGGATAGGCAGTAGTCTCGATAGGATTGACCGTTGTCACAGCCAACTCCTCGCCTTGGGCTTTTGCGAAGTCAATGACATGACAGGCATAGCCATGCCAGGACACTTCACCGGCAGCGGCTAGATGATAGAGACCGGCCAGCTCTGGACGCCTCAGAACTTGTTGGATAGCCAACACCGTTACATCAGCAATCAGATCAGCCCCCGTCGGCGCTCCGATCTGATCCGCAATCACGCTCAACGCTTCGCGATCTTTGGCCAAGCGCAGCATGGTTTTTGCGAAGTTGTTGCCGCGAGCACCGTAAACCCAACTGGTGCGGAAGATCAGATGTTTGCAACCCGATGCGGTAATCGCTTGTTCGCCGGCGAGCTTGCTGGCGCCGTAATGGTTTACCGGCGCAACAGCGTCCGTCTCCTGCCATGGCGTGACGCCTTGGCCACTGAAGACGTAATCCGTTGAGTAATGAATCAGCCATGCGCCCAGCGCTGCGGCTTCTTCTGCCATAACGCCACTCGCAAGGCCGTTTACGCGATCCGCCAACTCGGTTTCCGACTCAGCTTTGTCGACTGCGGTATAGGCAGCAGCATTGACGATAACGTCGGGCTTTACCTGACGAATCGTTGCGCGCAAGGATTCAAGGTCAGACAGATCGCCGCTCAGACCATCAACGGAACGACGATCAAGAGCGACCAGTTCGCCAAGCGGCGCCAGGGAGCGTTGCAGCTCCCAGCCCACTTGACCATTCTTACCCAGCAGGAGAATTTTCATGCTTTGTTCGAGCGATCCGCGTAGTTCTGATCAATCCACTGCTGGTAGCTGCCGCTCTTCACGTGCTCAACCCATTCAGTGTTATTCAGATACCACTCAACCGTCTTGCGAATACCGGTTTCAAACGTCTCTTCCGGCGTCCAGCCCAGCTCACGCTGGATCTTGCTTGCATCGATTGCATAACGCACGTCATGGCCAGGACGATCCTGAACATAAGTAATCAGGCTGGCATGCGGACGGTGAGCCGACTCGGGACGCAACTCATCGAGCAAGGCACACAGGGTATGCACTACTTCGATGTTTTGTTTTTCGTTATGGCCACCGATGTTGTAAGTCTCGCCGATCACGCCTTCGGTAACGACTTTGTACAACGCGCGTGCGTGATCTTCGACATACAGCCAATCACGAACCTGATTGCCTTTGCCATAAACAGGAAGCGGCTTGCCTTCCAATGCATTGAGAATGATCAGCGGGATCAGCTTCTCAGGAAAGTGGCATGGACCGTAGTTGTTCGAGCAGTTGGTAACCAGTGTCGGCAGTCCGTAAGTACGCGCCCAGGCACGGACCAAGTGGTCGGAGCTGGCCTTGCTGGCCGAGTACGGCGAGCTAGGCTGGTAAGGGGTAGTTTCGGTGAAGAGGTCTTCCGGACCTTCGAGGTCTCCGTAAACTTCATCGGTCGAAATGTGGTGGAAGCGGAAGTTGGCTTTACGCGCGTCGTCCAGCGCTGCCCAGTAATGGCGCGCCGCTTCGAGCAGCGTGTAGGTACCGATGATGTTGGTCTGGATGAACTCGGACGGGCCGGAGATCGAACGGTCGACGTGGGATTCTGCGGCCAAGTGCATGATTGCATCCGGTTGGTGTTCACGCAGGACACGGTCGATCTGATCGCGGTCACAGATATCGACGCGCTCGAAGGCGTAACGCGAATTCTGGCTGACTTCTGCCAGGGACTCCAGATTGCCAGCGTACGTCAGCTTATCGACGTTAACGACGGCATCGGAAGTGTTGGAGATGATGTGACGGATGACTGCCGAGCCAATGAAGCCGGCGCCGCCGGTAACTAGAATTTTCACGCGAAACGATACCCTTGAGCTGCGGACAGCGCTGCCAACGAGCGCGGTCTAATCCATGAATGCAGAAGCCACTATCAGTTGGCATCCGTCAGAGTCAGTCTGAATCGACATGCAATAAGGCACGATCGAGCAAGGGACGCATTTTACAGCTTAATGATGGTTTTACTAATGGATAAAGACAGGCTGAGGCGCAATTTCGACAGATGCCGTGCGCCTGTCGTTTTCAGACCAGTCGCTTGCGTGCGGCTCTGGACGAACGTCCCAGAAACCAACCCAATACAGGGCCGATCAACATACCGATCAGCAGCGCCAGCACTGCGACCACCGACACCGGCAACTGCGGACCGGAAAACCCCAGAAACAAAAGCGAGACCGACTGCTGATTCTCGAGCACAAACGCCAGAACAACCAGAACCACCAACAGAAGAAATACGCCAAGCAGTATGCGCTTCAGGTTACGCATTCACGCCCCCTCGAATTTGAATAGCGAAGATCAAGCGCCCTCCTCCTCTTCTTCGTTCACACGATCACGCAATTCCTTGCCCGGTTTGAAGTGCGGAACGAATTTACCGTCCAGACTGACCGACTGGCCGGTTTTTGGATTGCGGCCGACACGAGGCGCGCGGTAGTGCAGGGAGAAGCTGCCAAATCCACGGATCTCGATGCGATCACCGGTGGCGAGGCACTGAGACATTTGTTCAAGCATGGTCTTGATGGCCAGCTCCACATCCTTTGATGAGAGTAGCCCTTGATGGGTGACAATTCGTTCGATCAACTCCGACTTCGTCATATTTTTCCCTTCTTTTTCAAGCAGCTAGATCAGCGCTTGAAAGGTTTTAGCATGCCCGGAAGATTTTGAACAGCCCAGGGATTGACATATCTTCCCCGGCGTCAAAACGCCCATTTTCGGAGCATCGAATCGACGTGCCTGAGTGCTTCATACTCAGCGACAGATCACCAGCATGGTCCGGGTCAGGTAACCTGCCGGGTTGAACCCAAAGGGATATTCATCTTCATCCTTGGCATCGTCTGATCGCGTGACGACCTTATAGCCCGAGCCCTTGCACTCCTTCGCAGCGCGCTTGTGGCACTTCTCCCAGCCGGAGCCCAGCCCGGAGCAGTCGACCTCGATACCGCTGACTCCACGCACTGCATGAGTTTTTGCGCTGGTGGTGCAACCCGCCAACACCAATACCGCTGCAACGACAATCAACTTGTTCATCCACTTCCTTATGCCAGGCAAGCCCGACGACTACATGCTTAAGAACAAGCTTAGTCGCGAATAGGCGATTGATCCGATTAAAGAAACAGACCCGCAAGCGAAGCGATTGGTTTCACGGGCGAGCCGTATTGCCAAATCGCAGGCACAAAAAAGGGCGACCGAAGTCGCCCTTTTTCATGATCAAGCAGAACTTAGTTCTGTTTGGCCATTGCCTGGCGCAGCAGTGCCGCCATGGTGGTGTCGCCTGTAGCAGCTTCCGGAGTCTCTTTCAGGCTCTGGATGGCTTCTTTCTCTTCAGCATCGTCTTTCGACTTGATCGAGAGCTGGATTACGCGGCTCTTGCGATCAACGCTGATGATCTTGGCTTCAACTTCCTGGCCTTCTTTCAGAACGTTGCGCGCGTCTTCAACGCGGTCACGGCTGATTTCGGAGGCTTTCAGGGTAGCTTCGATGTCGTCGGCCAGAACGATGATGGCGCCTTTGGCGTCAACTTCTTTCACGGTACCGGTCACGATAGCGCCCTTGTCGTTAACCGAGACGTACTCGGAGAACGGATCGCTTTCCAGTTGCTTGATGCCCAGGGAGATGCGCTCGCGCTCTGGGTCAACCGACAGGATGACGGTGTCCAGCTCGTCGCCCTTCTTGAAACGACGTACGGCTTCTTCGCCCACTTCGTTCCAGGAGATGTCGGACAGGTGAACCAGACCGTCGATGCCGCCGTCCAGACCAATGAAGATACCGAAATCGGTGATCGACTTGATGGTGCCGGAGATCTTGTCGCCCTTGTTGAACTGGCCAGAGAAGTCTTCCCATGGGTTCGACTTGCACTGCTTGATGCCCAGGGAGATACGACGACGCTCTTCGTCGATGTCCAGAACCATGACTTCCACTTCGTCGCCGACTTGTACGACTTTCGAAGGGTGGATGTTCTTGTTGGTCCAGTCCATTTCCGAAACGTGTACCAGACCTTCAACGCCTTCTTCCAGCTCAGCGAAGCAGCCGTAGTCGGTCAGGTTGGTTACACGAGCGGTAACGCGAGTGCCTTCTGGGTAACGAGCTTTGATAGCAACCCATGGATCTTCGCCCAGTTGCTTCAGGCCCAGGGAAACACGGTTGCGTTCGCGATCGTATTTCAGAACCTTGACGTCGATTTCGTCACCAACGTTGACGATCTCGGAAGGATGCTTGATGCGCTTCCAGGCCATGTCGGTGATGTGCAGCAGGCCGTCCACGCCACCCAGATCGACGAATGCGCCGTAATCGGTGAGGTTTTTGACGATACCTTTGACTTGCTGGCCTTCCTGCAGGGATTCCAGCAGAGCTTCACGCTCGGCGGAGTTCTCGGCTTCGAGGACACTGCGACGGGAAACGACAACGTTGTTGCGCTTCTGGTCCAGCTTGATGACCTTGAATTCCAGCTCTTTGCCTTCCAGGTGCGTGGTGTCGCGCACAGGACGGACGTCAACCAGGGAACCTGGCAGGAACGCACGGATGCCGTTAACGTCGACAGTGAAGCCGCCTTTAACCTTACCGTTGATAACGCCCTTGACCACTTCCTCGGCTGCGAAGGCTGCTTCCAGAACGATCCAGCATTCAGCGCGCTTGGCTTTTTCACGGGACAGCTTGGTTTCACCAAAGCCGTCTTCAACCGAATCCAGAGCAACGTGAACTTCGTCACCAACGTTGATGTTCAGTTCGCCAGCATCGTTGTAGAACTGCTCAAGCGGGATGAGTGCTTCAGACTTCAGACCAGCGTGAACGGTTACCCAGCGAGCCTGGTAATCGATATCAACGATAACACCGGTGATGATGGAGCCTGCCTGAAGGTTCAGGGTTTTCAGGCTTTCTTCAAAGAGTTCCGCAAAGCTTTCGCTCATTTTAATTCCTGTAGATGAGGGCGAAGAAAACGCCCATCTCCACACCCCAGACGGTGTGGGTTAGTTTCATTTAAAAGAAGCACCGCAGGACTATGACTGGTCCCCTGCGACCCTCTTGGTCACCCGGCGATATCGCGAATGGCGATCTCGCTCATGATGCGTTCAAGCACCTGATCGATGGAAAGCTCCGTGGAATCCAGCTGTATCGCGTCGGCCGCCGGTTTGAGCGGGGCTACTGCGCGCTGGGTGTCACGCTCATCGCGTGCACGGATCTCATCTAGCAGACTCGACAGACTAACACCCTCGACTTTGCCCTTCAACTGCAAATATCGGCGGCGCGCCCGCTCCTCGGCACTGGCGGTGAGGAAAATCTTCAGCGGTGCATCCGGAAAAACCACCGTGCCCATGTCGCGACCGTCGGCCACCAGCCCCGGCGCTTCCTGGAACGCGCGCTGGCGCTGCAGCAGCGCGTCGCGCACGGCAGGCAACGCCGCCACTTGCGAGGCACCGGAGCCGACGCTTTCAGTGCGGATGACATCGCTGACTTCGTCGCCTTCCAGAATGATCCGCTGCAGCTGACCTTCAGTCGCCGCGATGAACTGAACATCCAGATGAGCGGCCAGTTGCTTGAGCAGCTCCTCGTTGGTCAGGTCGACACCGTGGTTATGTGCAGCAAACGCCAGCAAGCGGTAAAGCGCACCGGAATCCAGCAGGTTCCAGCCCAGACGCTTGGCCAGAATCCCGGCGACCGTGCCTTTGCCGGAGCCGCTTGGCCCATCGATGGTGATGACCGGTGCGATGTTTTTCACGACTGAACCTCTTGTGCCACACGAATGCCGACCTGCCCGCACAATGCGAGGAAGTTGGGGAACGACGTCGCGACGTTGGCACAATCGTGGATGCGGATCGGTGCCGTGGCGCGCAGCGAGGCCACGCTGAATGCCATGGCGATACGGTGATCGCCGTGACCATGCACTTCGCCGCCGCCAATCTGGCCGCCGTCGATGATGATGCCGTCCGGGGTCGGCTCGCACTTGACGCCCAGCGCCAGCAAACCGTCCGCCATGACCTGGATCCGGTCGGATTCCTTGACCCGCAGCTCTTCGGCGCCGGTCAGCACAGTACGGCCTTCGGCACAGGCGGCCGCCACGAACAGCACCGGGAATTCGTCAATCGCCAGCGGAACCAACTCTTCGGGAATCTCGATACCTTTGAGTTTAGCTGCCCGCACGCGCAGGTCAGCCACCGGCTCGCCTCCGACTTCACGCTGGTTTTCCAGAGTGATATCGGCACCCATCAGACGCAGGATGTCGATAACGCCGGTACGGGTCGGGTTGATGCCGACGTGTTCAAGCACCAGCTCAGACCCTTCAGCAATGGAAGCCGCGACCAGGAAGAACGCCGAGGAAGAGATGTCGCCCGGCACTTCTATGTGGGTCGCGGTCAGTTTGCCGCCAGACTCGACCGAGGCGGTGGCGCCGTCGACACTGACCGGGTACCCGAAGCCACGAAGCATGCGCTCGGTGTGGTCGCGGGTCGGCGCAGGCTCGGTCACGGTGGTTTTGCCTTCTGCATACAGGCCGGCCAGCAACAGGCAGGATTTCACCTGAGCGCTCGCCATCGGCATGGTGTAGGTCAGGCCTTTGAGCTTGTGGCCACCGCGAATGGTCATCGGTGGACGACCTTCTGCGGCGGTTTCGATCACGGCGCCCATCTCACGCAGCGGGTTGGCCACGCGGTTCATCGGGCGCTTGGACAGCGAAGCATCGCCGGTCAGGGTGCTGTCGAAGTTCTGTGCCGCCAGCAGGCCGGACAGCAGACGCATCGAAGTGCCGGAGTTGCCCAGGTAGATCGGCCCCGGCGCAGCTTTCAGGCCGTGCAGGCCGACACCGTGGATGGTCACGCGGCCGTGATGCGGGCCTTCGATGACCACGCCCATGTCGCGGAACGCCTGCAAGGTCGCCAGGGCGTCTTCGCCCTCGAGGAAGCCTTCGACTTCGGTGACGCCTTCGGCCAGCGAACCAAGCATGATCGAACGGTGGGAAATCGATTTGTCACCCGGTACGCGAATCCGACCGGACAGGCGGCCACCAGGTTGAGCCAGGAAGATCAGATCGTTGGAGTTCATAGCGTCCACATAGGCCCTGCGGGCCAGGATTTTACTGAAATGCTCGCGGGCAACCCGGGCGCGCGTGAAAACGCCCAACAATTGGTGCCCATCCCCTGCATCGACCGCGTCGCGCAAGGCGTCGAGGTCGCTGCGAAATGTATCGAGTGTGCGCAGGACAGCCTCGCGGTTGGCGAGGAAGATGTCGTGCCACATCACCGGATCGCTTCCGGCGATTCTTGTGAAATCGCGAAAACCACCGGCAGCGTAACGGAAGATCTCCAGATTTTCATTGCGCTTGGCCAGCGAATCAACCAGACCAAAGGCCAGCAGGTGCGGCAGATGGCTGGTGGCAGCCAGCACTTCATCATGACGCTCGACCTGCATGTGCTCGACATCGGCGCCCAATTCGCGCCAGAGCCGATCGACCACCGCGAGCGCAGCAGGATCAGTCTGTTCGAGTGGCGTCAGGATCACCTTGTGCCGACGGAACAGCTCGGCATTGGAGGCTTCCACCCCGCTCTGCTCGGACCCGGCAATCGGATGCCCGGGCACGAAGCGCGAAGGCATGCCGCCGAACGCTTCGGTCGCTGCGCGCACCACGTTGCCTTTGGCGCTGCCGACATCCGTGAGGATCGCTTGCCCCAGGTCCATGACAGCCAAACGAGCGAGCAGCTTTTCCATCGCCAGAATCGGGACGGCCAGCTGAATCACATCAGCGCCCGCGCAGGCCACGGCCAGATCATCTTCGCAGCGATCGACCACGCCCAACTCGACCGCGAGCTTGCGCGATTGCGGGTCGAGATCTACCCCGACCACTTCGCGACACACGCCGCTTTCACGCAAACCCTTGGCAAACGAACCACCGATCAACCCCAGACCGACCACCACAAGGCGACCGATCATAGGTGCAGCAGGTTGCAGCGCAGTGACATCAACCACGAGCCAGAACCTTGCGCAGCGCTTCGAGGAAACGGCTGTTTTCCGCCGGCAGTCCGATGGTGACCCGCAGATGGTTCGGCATGCCGTAATTGGCCACCGGGCGCACGATCACGCCTTCGCGCAGCAAACCCTCGAACACTGGAGCTGCAACCTGACCGAGATCGACACAGAGGAAGTTGCCTTTGGACTCGATCCAGCCCAGACCCAATTCACGAAAACCGGCTTGCAACTGCTGCATGCCCGCTTCGTTGAGCTGACGGCTTTGCGCCAGATATTCCTCGTCTTTCAACGCCGCGCAGGCTGCCGCCAGGGCCAGGCTGTTGACGTTGAACGGCTGACGAACGCGATTGAGCACGTCCGCGACCACGGGCGTCGACAAGCCATAACCGACGCGCAGCGCCGCCAGGCCATAAGCCTTGGAAAAGGTGCGCGACACCAGCAGGTTCGGGTAAGCCGCGAGGAAGTCCAAGCCGTCCGGCAAGTCGCTGCCTTCGGCGTATTCGATGTAAGCCTCGTCGAGGACGACCAGCACATGCTCGGGAACGTCCTGCAGGAACTCGTCCAGCGCTTCGGCGCCGAACCAGGTGCCGGTCGGGTTGTTCGGATTGGCGATGAACACCACGCGAGTGTTCGCATCGATGGCCGCGAGCATCGCCGGCAGGTCATGCCCCCAATCCTTGGCCGGAACGACCTTGGCTTGCGCGCCGACCGCTTGAGTCGCGATTGGATACACCGCGAAGGCATGTTCGCTGAACACAGCATTGAGACCCGGCGCCAGATAGGCTCGGGCAACCAGCTCGAGAATGTCGTTGGAGCCATTGCCCAACGTGACCTGATTGAGCTCGACACGGCACTGTTCGGCCAACAACGACTTCAATGCGAAACCATTGCCATCCGGATAGCGGGTCAGCTCGGCGAGCTCTTCGCGGATCGCCGCGAGCGCTTTCGGGCTGGCGCCCAGCGGGTTTTCATTGCTCGCCAGTTTGACGATTTTCGCTGGATCCAGATCCAGCTCGCGCGCCAGTTCGTCCACAGGCTTGCCCGGAACGTACGGCGAAAGTTGTTGCACGCCCGGCTGTGCCAGAGCGAGGAAGTTGCCACTCATTTGCTACCGCCCCTTAGAGAACTGCTTTCGGGTAGGAACCCAGCACTTTGAGTGCTACTGCTTCCTGACTGATCTTTTCCAGCACACCTTTGATCAACGGATCGCGGTGATGACCGACAAAGTCGATAAAGAACACGTAGGTCCATTTGCCGCTGCGCGACGGACGGGTTTCGATGCGGGTCAGGTCAATGCCATTGTCATGGAACGGCACCAGCAGCTCGTGGAGCGCGCCGGGCTTGTTGCTCATCGACACGATGATCGACGTCTTGTCGTCGCCGGTCGGCGGCACTTCCTGGTTACCGATCATCAGAAAGCGCGTCGAGTTGTCCGGACGATCCTCGATTTTCTCGGCCAGACGGGTCAGACCGTACAGGCCCGCCGCCATGTCGCCAGCGATCGCTGCCGAATTCCACTCGCCCTTGACCCGCTTGGCTGCTTCGGCGTTGCTCGATACCGCCACGCGCTCAACATTCGGGTAATGCGCGTCCAGCCACTTTCGGCACTGGGCCAGCGACTGCGCGTGGGAATAGATGCGACTGATGCTGTCGGTCTTGGTGTTTTCACCGACCAGCAGGTGGTGGTGGATGCGCAGCTCGACTTCGCCGCAGATCACCATGTCGTGCTCGAGGAAGCTGTCCAGCGTGTGGTTGACTGCGCCTTCGGTGGAGTTTTCCACCGGCACCACGCCGAAATTCACTGCACCTGCCGCGACCTCGCGGAACACTTCGTCGATCGCCGCCATCGGCTTGCTGATCACAGCGTGGCCGAAATGCTTCATGGCGGCGGCCTGGGTGAAGGTGCCTTCAGGGCCGAGGTAAGCCACTTTCAGCGGCTGCTCGAGCGCCAGGCACGACGACATGATTTCGCGAAACAGCCGCGCCATCTCTTCGTTGCCCAGCGGCCCCTGATTGCGCTCCATCACGCGTTTGAGCACCTGAGCTTCGCGCTCGGGGCGATAGAACACCGGCACTTCGCCTTCGGCCAGCGAGGCCATCTTCACGCGCGCGACTTCCTGGGCGCAACGCGCACGCTCACTGATCAGCTCCATGACCTTGGTGTCCAGAGCGTCGATGCGAACGCGCAGTGCCTTGAGTTCCTGGTCGGACATCAGCCGTGTTCCTTCTCGAATTCAGCCATGTACGCCACCAGCGCATTGACGGCGGTGATGTCGACGGCGTTGTAGATGGAGGCACGCATGCCGCCCACGGAGCGGTGCCCCTTGAGATTGAGCAGGCCGCGCTCGTCGGCACCGGCGAGAAACGGCTTGTCCAGGCGATCGTCAGCCAGGCGGAACGGCACGTTCATCCACGAGCGGTCTGACTTGTTGATCGGGTTGCTGTAGAGGCCACTGGCGTCGATGAAGTCGTACAGCGTGCGCTGCTTGACGTCGTTGAGTTGGGCGATGGCTTCGACGCCACCCTGCTCTTTCAGCCACTGGAACACCAGACCGGACAAGTACCAGGCCAGGGTCGGCGGCGTGTTGTACATCGAGCCGTTGTCGGCCGCGACCTTGTAATTGAGCATGGTCGGGCACAGCGAGCGCGCCTTGCCGAGCAGGTCTTCACGGATGATGTTGACCACGATGCCGCTCGGGCCGATGTTTTTCTGCGCACCGGCGTAGATCATGCCAAAACGCGAGATATCCACCGGACGCGACAGAATGTCCGAAGACATGTCAGCTACCAGAGGCACGTCACCGGTTTCCGGGATCCACTGGAATTCCAGGCCGCCGATGGTTTCGTTCGGCGCGTAGTGAACGTAAGCGGCGTCCTTGGACAGGCTCCACTCGTTTTGGCCGGGAATGGCGAAATAGTCGTAAGGCTTGGCGGTAGCGGCGACGTTGACGTGACCGTAGCGCGAGGCTTCTTCGATGGCTTTCTGCGACCAGATACCGGTGTCGATGTAGTCGGCCGAGCTGCCTTCCGGCATCAGGTTCAGCGGGATCTGCGCAAATTGCTGGCTGGCGCCACCCTGCAGAAACAGCACTTTATAGTTGGACGGGATATTCAGCAGGTCACGCAGATCCTGCTCGGCCTGGGTGGCGATGGACACGAACTCATCGCTGCGATGGCTCATTTCCATGACCGACAGGCCCTTGCCGTGCCAGTCGAGGAGTTCACCCTGGGCGCGCTGCAGAACAGCTTCAGGCAGCGCCGCAGGACCGGCGCAGAAGTTATAGGCTCGCTTGCTCACATCCAATCTCGCTCTGATTTGGTGGTCACTTCAATCTTTTGATCTACGACTGATCGTTCCCATGCTCCGCGTGGGAATGCATCCAATGACGCTCTGCGTCATGGGACGCGGAGCGTCCCGAGCGGCATTCCCACGCGGAGCATGGGAACGATCCTGCGCAGTGTCGCAAATTTCAAACAGGACAAATAACAAGGGGGCGAATTCTCATCCGCCCCCTCGTTTGTCCGCTTATTCCTGCGGTTCTTCGTCAGCTGCGGCGTCGAGTTGCTGGTCTTCGCCGGCTTCGTCGGTGCCGACGGTGCCTTCGAATTCTTCGCCCTCTTCGCCCTCGAGCTCTTCACCTTCAATCTCCGAAGGCTCCTGAACCCGCTCCAGCCCGACCAGGGTTTCGTCCTTGGCCAGTTTGATCAGCGTCACGCCCTGAGTATTACGGCCCAGGCTCGACACTTCGTCGACACGGGTGCGCACCAGGGTGCCCTGATCGGAGATCAGCATGATCTCTTCGCCATCCTGCACCTGAACCGCGCCGACCAGACGGCCGTTACGCTCGTTGCTGACCATGGCGATCACGCCCTGACCGCCACGCTTGTATTCAGGAAACTCGGTGATGGCGGTACGCTTGCCGTAGCCACGCTCGGAAGCGGTGAGAATCTCGCTGCCTTCTTCCGGGATCAGCATGGAAATCAGCTTCTGCCCTTCCGGCAGACGCATGCCGCGCACGCCGCGAGCGGTACGGCCCATGGCACGTACTTCGGACTCCTTGAAGCGAGTCACTTTGCCGCCGTCGGAGAACAGCATGATTTCCTGCTCGCCGTCGGTGATGGCTGCGGAGATCAGGATATCGCCTTCGTCCAGTTCCAGCGCGATCAGACCGACGCTGCGCTGACGGCTGAAGGCCACCAGCGGGGTCTTCTTGACCGTACCGTTGGCGGTCGACATGAAGATGAACGGTGCCTTCTTGCGGTCGGCAGCCTTGATACGGGCGCGGCGCTCTTCTTCGGTCTCGTTGCTGTTTTCGATGTCTTCAACATCGGCATCGATGCCTTCAGCCTCTTCCTCGTCAGCGCGCTTCTTCATCGCTTCGAGATCGACCGGCAACATCGTGGTGATGTATTCGCCTTCGCTCAACGGCAACAGGTTGACCAGCGGACGACCACGGGCGGCGCGGGACGCTTCCGGAATTTCGTAGGTCTTGAGCCAGTACACCTTGCCCTTGCTGGAGAACAGCAGCAGCGTGGTGTGGCTGTTGGCAACAAGCAGGTGAGCGATGTAGTCCTCATCCTTGACGCCGGTCGCCGACTTGCCTTTACCGCCACGACGCTGGGCCTGGTACGCAGCCAGCGGCTGGGTCTTGGCATAGCCACCGTGGGAGATGGTCACGACGCGCTCTTCTTCCGGGATCATGTCGCCCAGGGTCAGATCGAGACGGGCATCGAGAATTTCGGTGCGGCGCGCGTCGCCGTATTCGGCGCGGATCACTTCCAGTTCTTCGCGGATCACTTCCATCAGGCGCACGGCGCTGTTGAGGATGCGGATCAGCTCGCCGATCTGGTTGAGGATTTCCTGGTACTCGGCCAGCAGCTTCTCATGCTCCAGACCGGTCAGACGGTGCAGGCGCAGTTCAAGAATAGCCTGTGCCTGTTCCGGCGACAGGAAGTACTTGCCTTCGCGCAGACCGTACTGAGGGTCGAGGTTTTCCGGACGGCACGAATCGGCACCGGCGCGCTCGACCATCGCAACGACCGCCGACGATTCCCAAGGCGTGCTGATCAGCGCTTCCTTGGCTTCCGACGGGGTTGGCGAGGCTTTGATCAGCGCGATGACCGGGTCGATGTTCGACAGGGCAACGGCCTGGCCTTCGAGAATGTGACCACGCTCGCGCGCCTTGCGCAGCTCGAACACGGTACGGCGGGTAACGACTTCGCGACGGTGACGGACGAAGGCTTCGAGCAGATCCTTGAGGTTCAGGATGCGCGGGCGGCCATCGATCAACGCAACGATGTTGATGCCGAATACCGCTTGCAGTTGGGTCTGGGCGTAGAGGTTGTTGAGGATCACCTCAGGCACCTCGCCGCGACGCAGCTCGATCACGACGCGCATACCGTCCTTGTCGGACTCGTCGCGCAGTTCGGTGATGCCTTCGAGCTTCTTCTCCTTGACCAGCTCGGCGATCTTCTCGATCAGACGCGCCTTGTTCAGCTGGTAAGGGAGTTCGGTGATGACGATCTGCTGACGGCCACCGACCTTGTCGATGTCTTCGATGATCGAACGGGCACGCATGTAAATGCGCCCGCGACCGGTACGGTAGGCTTCGATGATGCCGGCGCGACCATTGATGATGGCGGCGGTCGGGAAGTCCGGACCGGGGATGTATTGCATCAGCTCATCGACGGTCAGCTCGGGATTGTCGATGAGGGCCAGGCAACCGTCGATGACTTCACCGAGGTTGTGCGGCGGAATGTTGGTCGCCATGCCCACGGCGATACCACTGGAACCGTTGACCAGCAGGTTCGGAATACGGGTCGGCATGACCGCCGGGATCATTTCGGTGCCGTCGTAGTTCGGCACCCAGTCCACGGTTTCTTTATGCAGGTCAGCCAGCAGCTCGTGCGCCAGCTTGGTCATGCGCACTTCGGTGTATCGCATGGCCGCGGCGTTGTCGCCGTCGACCGAACCGAAGTTGCCCTGGCCGTCGACCAGCAGGTAGCGCAGGGAGAAAGGCTGGGCCATACGAACGATGGTGTCGTACACGGCGGTGTCACCGTGCGGGTGATACTTACCGATCACGTCGCCGACAACACGGGCAGATTTCTTGTACGGCTTGTTGTAGTCGTTGCCCAGCTCGCTCATCGCGAACAGTACGCGACGGTGCACGGGCTTGAGGCCATCGCGCGCATCCGGCAGTGCACGGCCGACGATCACGCTCATTGCGTAGTCGAGGTAGGACTGTTTCAGCTCGTCTTCGATATTGACCGGGAGGATTTCTTTGGCCAGTTCGCCCATGAGAAGCCTGATTCCTTTTTCTGGTGAAACTTCGCCACATCCATAGAGGAGCAACGAAGCTCGTCGGGGCAGGCCGAGTGCCATGCACCGACTTACGACAAATCAACAATCTGGAGAGTGGATTTGCGCAGTAAAGACAGCTCCGTGGAGCGGCCCTGGAAAACGCCGGATGTTATCACAAGAGCCGCCACGCACCTATCCCCCAGACGCGCATGGAGCATAGTTAGTTGACCGGTGACAAGCTTGAGGAGGACGAGAGAGGCTCAGAGCTTCTTTGAATGTGAAATATGGGGCTGAATTAGCGATGTTTATTGACATTACCGACCTCTTCGCGAGCAGGCTCGCTCCCACACGGGTCTGTGGCGATCACAAAACCTGTGGGAGCGAGCCTGCTCGCGAAGGGCTCAACGCCAGACCAAAGCCTGTCAATGCAGGCGCTTGCGGCACATCAACTGGGCCATTTTGGCGGTGTCCGGGCGTTCGACGATGCCTTTCTCGGTCACGATCGCATCGATCAGATCGGCCGGCGTTACGTCAAACACCGGATTGAACGCTTCGACGTCCGCCCCCACGCGCTTGCCGCCGACTTCCAGCAACTCCGCGCCATCACGTTCTTCAATCGGAATGTCATCGCCGCTGGCCAGGTGCATGTCGATCGTTGAACTCGGCGCCACCACCATGAAGCGCACGCCGTGGTGCATGGCGTTGACCGCCAGTTGATAGGTGCCGATCTTGTTCGCCACATCGCCATTGGCCGTGATGCGGTCAGCACCGACGATGACCCAGGTGATGCCTTTGGTCTTCATGATGTGCGCGGCAGCGGAGTCGGCATTCAGGGTCACCGGAATCCCTTCGTTGGCCAGTTCCCAAGCGGTCAGGCGCGAGCCCTGCAGCCACGGACGGGTTTCGTCGGCGTAGACGCGCTCGACCATCCCTTCAATATAAGCAGCACGAATCACTCCCAGCGCGGTGCCGAAACCACCGGTCGCCAGCGCGCCGGTGTTGCAATGGGTCAGAA
Source organism: Pseudomonas khorasanensis (assembly GCF_014268505.2). Classification (GTDB taxonomy): domain Bacteria; phylum Pseudomonadota; class Gammaproteobacteria; order Pseudomonadales; family Pseudomonadaceae; genus Aquipseudomonas; species Aquipseudomonas khorasanensis. Next base: position 665,641 of record NZ_JABWQP020000002.1, on the reverse strand, counting down.
TCGCCTGGGCATTGCCCTGGTGCTTGCGAATCAGATCGACGCCAAGCTGAGCCATGGTCAGATTGGCTTCACGGTCGCTCTCATGAATGGCGATGGCTTCAGCTTCCAGTGCAGCCAGCGGATCGGCATTACTCTTGAGGCGATCCAGGCGATCATGCATGCGACCCAGCGCCCAGAACAGGTTGACCGCCGTGGGACGGGAATCCGCCAGCAAGGCGAAGTCTTCTTCCAGCGCCGCGTACCAGTCGCCCCCTTCGGCAATCCGTGCGCGCGCCGCGAGGACGATGCCATAGGCCGCGCTGATACCGATGGCCGGCGCGCCGCGCACCACCATCGAGCGAATTGCCTCGGCCACGCCGGCGGCGCTGGTGTAGGCAATCCAGGTTTCCTCGAACGGCAAAATACGCTGATCCAGCAGGTGCAGCGCGCCATCATGCCAATCGATGGCCTTCACTTTCTCCGCAGCCAACAGTCGATCGCGCATCCCACACCCCGCACTCGTGAACAAAAGCCGCCGATTATAGCGATCCCCCCGCGAAGACGCTCGGGTATACTTCGCCATCCTTTACAAAAGCACTGGAACCGACCCTCGATGCCAAAACCTGCCATTGCGCTCGACCTGTTATTGCTGCCGACCTGGCTGGTCCCCGTCGAACCTGCAGGTGTTGTGCTCAAGGAGCACGGCCTGGGCATCCGGGACGGTTGCATCGTGTTTATCGGCCCGCGCGCCGAAGCATTGAAGTGTAACGCCACGGAAATCCGTGAACTGCCGGATGTTCTTTTGGCACCAGGCCTGATCAATGCCCACGGCCATGCGGCGATGACACTGTTCCGGGGCCTGGCCGACGATCTGCCATTAATGACTTGGCTGGAAAATCATATCTGGCCGGCCGAGGGCAAATGGGTTGATGAAGCGTTCGTCCGCGACGGCACCGACCTGGCGATTGCCGAACAGATCAAGGGCGGCATCACTTGCTTCTCCGACATGTACTTCTTTCCGAAAGTCGCCAGCGAGCGCGTGCACAACAGTGGCATCCGCGCGCAGATTGCGATCCCGATCCTCGATTTCCCGATACCGGGCGCCAGCAGCGCCGACGAAGCCATTCGTCAGGGCGTGGAGCTGTTCGGCGACCTCAAGCATCATGAACGGATCAAGATCACCTTCGGGCCCCATGCACCCTACACGGTTGGCGACCAGAACCTTGAAAAAATCCGGGTGATCGCCGAGGAGCTGGACGCCTCGATTCACATGCACGTCCATGAAACCGCATTCGAGGTGCAGCAGGCCGTCGAGCAGACCGGCGAACGGCCATTGGCGCGCCTCGGTCGCCTCGGCTTGCTGGGGCCGCGCTTTCAGGCCGTGCACATGACCCAGATCAGCGACGACGATCTGGCGCTGCTGGTAGAAAGCAACACCAGCGTGATCCATTGCCCCGAGTCGAACCTCAAACTGGCCAGCGGCTTCTGCCCGGTCGAACGTTTGTGGCAGGCTGGCGTGAACGTGGCCGTCGGCACCGATGGGGCGGCGAGCAACAATGACCTCGATCTGCTCGGCGAAACCCGCACCGCCGCGTTGCTGGCCAAAGCCGTCGCCGGCTCGGCCACGGCGCTGGACGCCCACCGGGCGCTGCGCATGGCGACATTGAACGGCGCGCGGGCGCTGGGGATCGAAGCACAGACAGGCTCGCTGGAAATCGGCAAAGCCGCCGACATCGTCGCTTTCGACCTGTCCGGCATGGCGCAGCAACCGGTGTATGACCCGGTTTCACAGCTGATCTATGCCACCGGTCGCGACTGCGTCAAACACCTGTGGGTGGCCGGCAGGCAACTGCTCGACGACCGCCGCCTGACCCGCATGGACGAACAACAGCTGGGCGAGACCGCCCGCCACTGGGGCCAGCGCATCAGCGGCCACACCGAATCGTAAACACCGCGCAGCACTTGTCGCGGCTACAACCCCTTTCAGGTTTTCGAGGATTTGAACATGAGCAACGTCGACCACGCCGAAATCGCTAAATTCGAGGCTCTGGCCCATCGCTGGTGGGACCGTGAAAGCGAATTCAAGCCGCTGCACGACATCAACCCGCTGCGGGTCAACTGGATCGACGAGCGCGTCAATCTGGCCGGCAAAAAGGTCCTCGACGTCGGTTGCGGTGGCGGCATCCTCAGCGAAGCCATGGCCTTGCGGGGCGCCACGGTGATGGGAATCGACATGGGCGAAGCGCCACTGGCGGTCGCGCAACTGCATCAACTGGAATCCGGCGTCAGCGTCGAATACCGGCAGATCACCGCCGAAGCGCTGGCCGAGGAAATGCCCGAGCAGTTCGACGTGGTCACCTGCCTGGAAATGCTTGAGCACGTGCCAGACCCTTCCTCGGTGATCCGCGCCTGCTTCCGCATGGTCAAGCCGGGCGGCCAGGTGTTTTTCTCGACCATCAACCGCAACCCGAAGGCCTATCTGTTCGCGATCATCGGCGCTGAATACATCATGAAGCTGCTGCCGCGCGGCACCCACGACTTCAAGAAATTCATCCGCCCGTCCGAGCTCGGTGCCTGGAGCCGCATGGCCGGCCTGACCGTCAAGGACATCATCGGCCTGACCTACAACCCGCTGACCAAGCACTACAAACTGGCCAGCGACGTTGACGTCAACTACATGATCCAGACCCTGCGCGAGGAATAAGCCGATGGCCATCAGAGCGGTACTTTTCGACATGGACGGCACCCTGCTCGACACCGCGCCGGATTTCATCGCCATCTGCCAGGCGATGCGCGCGGATCGCGGTTTGCCGCCGATCAATGACAAGCACATCCGCGACGAGATTTCCGGTGGCGCCAAAGCCATGGTTGCGGTGACGTTTTCGATGGACCCTGAATCGCCGGGCTTCGAGGCGCTGCGTCAGGAGTTCCTCGAACGCTATCTGGTCGGCTGCGCGGTGCACAGCAAACTGTTCGACGGCATGCCCGAGCTGCTGGCCGATATCGAGAAAGCCAATCTGATCTGGGGTGTTGTCACCAATAAACCGGTGCGCTTTGCCGAGCCGATCATGCAACGACTCGGGCTGGCCGAGCGTTCGGCGCTGCTGATTTGCCCGGACCACGTGAAGAACAGCAAACCGGATCCGGAGCCATTGATCCTGGCGTGCAAGATGCTTGATCTGGATCCGTCGACCGTTCTCTTTATCGGCGATGATTTGCGCGATATCGAGTCGGGCCGCGATGCCGGCACCAAAACCGCTGCGGTGACCTACGGCTACATCCACCCGGACGACAACCCGCGGCACTGGGGCGCGGACGTGGTGGTGGATCATCCGCTGGAGTTGCGCAAGGTGCTCGATAGCGCGTTGTGCAGTTGCTGAAAACCTGACGCAGAGCGTCTGCTGCATTCCTTTGCTGCGCATGGGAACGATCCGACTTGATGAGGTTTTTATGTTTGATTACACCGCTCGCCCTGAATTGCTCAAGGATCGGGTCATTCTGGTCACTGGAGCCGGGCGAGGCATCGGCGCGGCTGCGGCGAAAACCTATGCGGCCCACGGTGCGACCGTATTATTGCTGGGCAAGACCGAGGCCAATCTGACTCAGGTCTACGACGAGATCGAGGCTGCCGGCCATCCGCAACCGGCGGTGATCCCGTTCAATCTCGAAACCGCGCTGCCCCATCAGTACGATGAACTCGCCGCGATGATCGAAACCGAGTTCGGCCACCTCGACGGCCTGCTGCACAACGCTTCGATCATCGGCCCGCGCACGCCGATCGAACAACTGTCGGGCGAAAATTTCATGCGGGTCATGCAGATCAACGTCAACGCCATGTTCATGCTGACCAGCACCCTGCTGCCGCTGCTCAAGCTGTCGCAGGACGCTTCGGTGGTATTCACCTCCAGCAGCGTCGGGCGCAAGGGCCGTGCTTATTGGGGCGCATACGGGGTGTCGAAATTCGCCACCGAAGGTTTGATGCAAACACTGGCCGACGAAGTCGAAGGCGTGGCGCCGGTACGCTCCAACAGCATCAACCCGGGCGGCACGCGCACCAGCATGCGAGCTCAGGCTTATCCCGGGGAAAACCCGCTGAACAACCCGACACCGGAAGAAATCATGCCGGTATACCTGTACTTGATGGGGCCCGACAGCACCGGCGTCAATGGCCAGGCTTTCAACGCCCAATAACGCCATACGTCGAATTGTTGCCGCGACAGAATGCTGTCGCGGCAACCCGTTGCCCCTCACAACCGTCACAAACCCGCCAATTCCCCACCGCAACAGCCCCCATGAAATCAGCAAGCCCTTGATTCAAAAGCGCTTAAATTAAATCGAACCGATTGGCACGCGTTTCGCTCTAAATATCCTCAAAACATGCCGTGTGATGGCAATGGGGCAATGCCGGTATCGAGAGCTGACTGATCGTTTCCGGCAGACTAAACTTACGCCAAATGTCCTACGGGACTGACGGATCAGTACGACGCGCAGCCCATAGCCGCTCTCACCCAGCCTGTAAGACAGACTTACTGCTTAGGGGCTCACGCCATATGAAATCTCCTTCCCAGACCCATGCAATTGACTTTGACAGTGCCAAATTGCAGCGCCTGGGCTTCGGTCAAGTGCCGGCGCTGATCGAGCGCCCGACCAGCGTGGCGCAACTGCGTCAGCAAATGAGCCTGCAACTGCAAACCAGCCTTGAGCCACAACGTATCCTCGGACTTTTTTTCCGCGAGATTCAACGTCTGGTGCCGCTGGATGCCTTGAGCTATGTGCACCAGGGCAGCGATCTGCGCCTTGAATTCGGCAGCCGTGGCCACCATTCGGTCAGTTATCGCCTGAGCCACGAAGGCGAGCACATGGGCGAGCTGGTGTTCCGCCGCAATCATCGCTTCAACGAAAAGGAACAGGGCGACCTCGAGTCGCTGCTGTCCTGCCTGCTGTACCCGATGCGCAACGCCCTGCTCTATCGCGCCGCTACCCAGAGCGCCCTGCGCGATCCGCTGACCGGCGCGGGTAACCGCGTGGCGATGGAGCAGACCTTGCAGCGCGAGATCGACATGTCGCGCCGGCACGTGCAACCGCTGTCGGTGCTGATGCTGGACATCGACCACTTCAAACGGGTCAATGACGAACACGGGCACAGCGCCGGTGATGATGTGCTCAAAGCCATTGCGGCATCCATCAAGGCGCAGCTGCGTAACGTCGATATGGTGTTTCGCTACGGCGGCGAGGAGTTTCTGATTCTGCTGTCCAACACTGGCCGGGAAGCGGCGGCGATGGTTGGCGAGCGGTTGCGTCATGCGACGCAGACGGCGGAGTATTTTGCCGACGGCCGGTTGATCGAGCTCACGGTGAGCCTCGGTTGCTCGACGCTGCTGCCGGGGGAATCGGCTGACAGCTTGCTGCGCCGTGCCGACAGTGCGCTGTATGTCGCCAAGCGCGAGGGGCGCAACCGGTTGGCGATGGCGGGTTAAACATTACAGGCAACACAAACCAGTGTGGGAGCGAGCCTGCTCGCGAAGAGGGAGTATCAGACAACGAATTCGCTGCCTGACACACCGCTTTCGCGAGCAGGCTCGCTCCCACAGTGTTGATCAGCTTTCGGCCAAGGTCCTGCGCTCGCGATTGACCAGCAACCGCTCCGAAGTCTCAAGCTGCATGCACCGTTCCAGGAACAGGTACATGTAGTCATAGCTCTTGCAGACGGCTTGGCGCAGTTCGGCCTGCAAGGCCTTGCTCGGGTTCATGCCAGCCAGCGTGCAGATGATTTCCAGCGCTTCCCACGGATGGGCATCGTCATATTGCGCGTGCATTTTCAGCCACTTCATTGCCCGCTTGCGATCTTCTTCCGGGAATGCCGCCGCGTAGACGCCGGTTGAGCAGACCACCGCCGACCACTCCCCCGTTGCCCCCTCGATCGCGTAGTTGGTCGCGGCAATCGCCACGATCAGCGAATCCGCCGAGCTGGTGTGCCAGCACCAGTGGCTCAGGGCGTGCAGCTCGGGTGGCACTTGCTGGGCCTGGAGATCTTCCAGGCTGACGCCGTGGGCCCGGCTCCAATGCATCCAGTAATCGGCGTGGTTGAGTTCGACGCGAATATTGCGCATCAGCCAGCGCCGCGCCATGTCCTCGCCGGGATGGCGGGCGAAGCGGGTTTTGGTGAGGTTCTGCGCCATGTACAAGGCGAACTGCTCCACGACCGGCCAGCCCCCGATCAGGTACTGACGCATGGTTTTGGCGCTGAGCTTGTTATCACGCATGCGCTGGTAAAGTTCATGTTCGACAACCCGGCGCTTGCTCTCGCTACAATCCTCAATGAGCTGTTGCGCCCAGGCAGGATAACTTGCAGCTTCCATGAGTGGTCCGGTTCGGTTGAATGTGTCGATCACTGTTCGGCTCCTTTTGAGTTGTGATTGCTAGGATCGGCGAGAGACTTCAACGGAACGTGCCCGGCGCTTTGAATAACAACGGCTGCGGCCTGGCGGGGCGACTTTGCAAACTCTCACAGGTAAATAACTGCGGGCGCTCGATAACATATCCCTGAGCGTAATCCACACCTATCTCAAGCAACGCCTGTTCGATCTGGATAGTTTCAACGAACTCGGCAATTGTCTGCTTACCCATGACATGCCCGATGTGATTGATCACTTCGACCATCGCCCGGTTAACCGGGTCGTCCAGCATATCCTTTACGAAACTCCCGTCGATCTTCAGGAAGTCTACAGGCAAATGTTTCAAGTAAGCGAATGAAGACATTCCGGCACAAAAGTCATCGAGAGAGAAATGGCAACCCAAGCCTTTGAGTTCATTGATAAAACGTATTGCGCTACCTAAATTAGCAATGGCACTGGTTTCTGTAATTTCAAAACAAATCATTTCAGGAGGTATGTCGTACTTAACAAACTGCTCCTTTAGAAAGTGCAAAAACGCGTTATCTCCTATAGTAATGCCTGACAGATTAATCGCACACATTGCTAGAGGACGTTCATGTTCCTGTTCAATACACTGCGCAATAACCTTGAATACGTTTTGCACTACCCAACGATCTAACTGAGTCATCAAACCATAGCGTTCAGCCGCTGGAATGAAGCTGTCAGGCAGAATTATCCTGCCTGACTCATCATGCAGGCGCAGGAGGATTTCGATGTGTCCGGCCTGGCCGTCGTATGGCTTGAGTGCAGAGATGGACTGGGCATACAGGCAAAACCGATTCTCTTCCAACGCCATGTGCAGGCGTTGCACCCAAGCCATTTCACCAAAGCGCACGGAGAGTTCTGTATCGTCCGCGTGATAAACCTGAACCCGGTTGCGCCCTTTTTCCTTGGCCATGTAGCACGCCATGTCAGCCGCTCGCAGCGAGGCCTCCAGTGTCGTCGGGGTCTGGTTGACGTGCACCAGACCGATACTGACGGTGGTCTGGAAAGGCCGGCCCTTCCAGACAAAATGCAGGTTCTGCACCGTCTGCCGCAGGCTCTCGGCGATTTTCTCTGCAGCCTCCAATGAACAGTTTTCCAGCAGGACGCCGAACTCGTCACCGCCCAGGCGCGCCAAGGTATCGCCCTCGCGCAAAGCTGATTGCAACAATGTACAAATGTGCCGCAGCAGCTCATCGCCCGCCGCATGGCCGCAGGTGTCGTTGACCAGCTTGAACTGGTCCAGATCGAGGAACATCAGCGCGTGCCGACCGGATTGACGCGTGAGGTTGTGCAGCGCCTGCTCCAGCCGGTACTCGAACTCCCGGCGATTGGCCAACCCGGTCAGCGCATCATGGGTTGCCTGCCAGGACAGGTTGGCGATGTACTGTCGCTCCTGCGTCATGTCGTGCAGCACGAGTACCGTACCGCTGACATTGCCGGCATTGCGGATCGGTGCTCCCACCAGTGTGACCGACAGCGTGCTGCCATCAAGGCGCTGGATCAGCTTCGCATGTTCGCTGCCGCCACTGAGCTGACCACTGAGAATGCGCTCGATCAATGTGAGCCCTTCGGTCTGGGCATTCTCATCAAGCAGGTTGAACAACGCCGCCAACGGCAGGCCCGCCGCCTGCTCGGCCTTCCAGTGCGTCATCGCCTCGGCAGCGGGATTCATGTAGTCGATCGCGCCATTGACGTCGGTGGTGATGACGCCGTCGCCAATCGATTGCAGCGTGATGTGAGCGCGGTCCTTCTCCATCTGCAGCGCTTGAGCAAATTCGTGTCGCTGTTTGAGCAGCTTGTGCGTGCGCCACAGCGCCAGCACGATCAAACCCAGGGCCGTCGCCAGATTAGTGAACAACAACAAACGCATAACCACCCGCGAGCCTTCGCCCAAGGCGTCGCTGAACGCTCTGGCCGCTGGCGTCACGCCGTCATTGATCGCAAAGATGCGCGCTTTCCAGCGCTGAATATCGGCCTCGCTGGCACTGTTGCGCGAGATGCTGCGGTGCATTTCCTGCGCTACGTCATCCAGTTCGACCAGATAGGCGTCGCCCACCGTCCAGCGGTCAATAGCCGTTTCCAGATAACTGAAATGCCGGAAATTGAGGTACAGCCAGATCAGGCTGGAGACATCATCGGGGTGGTTGCCGCCTTTGAGAATGCCTTCACGGGCCGCAGCAAGATCCGGCGGCTGCAGATCCAGCGCCAGGCGCAACTCATGCCCGCCCTGAGGCACTGCGATTGCCGTGAGATATTTGTGATAAGTCACCTCATCACGACTGTCGGCGTAGAGGTTCAGATAATAGATGGCGTCTTTCTGGCCCTTGGACCACAGGCTTTCGCCGGCCACATAGCCACGCACGGCCGAGAGCACATACAGGCTCACGCCGCCCAGTAATGCCTGGAACACCACGACAGCAATAAAGGGCCAGACGATACCCAACAACCGTGGTGTTCCCAGAGTCTGCTTTTGCTTCATGAGATTCCTTGCATGAGCACTGCCCGCTCGTCTTCCGGACGAATTCGCTATGACGAGACTAGGTGCGGTTCTCGTTCAAGGCAAGGCGCGGTTTCAGACCGCACGCAGAACGTCTGACAGGTCGACAAGTATTTCGATCAGTGCTGTTGCAAGTTGCCGTAAAGCTTGGCGTACAGACCGCCGTCGGCGATCAGTTGGCGATGGTCGCCGTCTTCGGCAATCTGCCCGCCGTCGAACACCAGCACCCGGTCCGCCTGCTTCACCGCAGACAGCCGATGGGCAATGATCAGGGTGGTGCGGCCATTGAGAAACTTCGCCATCGCCTGATGCAGGTTGTACTCGGTGGCCGCATCAAGGGCCGAGGTGGCTTCGTCGAGAATCACCACTTTCGGTTCGGCGAGGATCATCCGGGCAATCGCCAGACGCTGTCGCTGACCGCCCGACAGGCGCACCCCGGAACGACCGACGATGCTGTCGAGGCCATCGGGTAACGCGCGGATGGTCGCGGCCATTTGCGCGATTTCCAGTGCCTGCCAACAGGCTTCATCGGTGCGGATACGGCCCATGGTCAGGTTGGCGCGCACAGTGTCGTTGAACAGGGCTGGATGTTGCAGCACCACCGCGACGTTCTCGCGAACCGTCTCCAGGCCGATCTCCTGCTGGGTCGACCCGCCGAATCGAATGCTTCCGGCCGCTGGCGTGTACAGGCCCAGCAACAACTGCACCAAGGTACTTTTGCCGCCGCCGCTGGCGCCGACGATCGCGACTTTCTCACCCGGCAGGATCGACAGGTTCATCTGATCCAGCACCAGCTCGTCGCCATAACCGAAGCTCAGGCCCCGCACCTCGATGCCGACGGTGTCACGGCCCTTGAACGGGTCGACCCCGCCGGGGTATTGCGGCTCGTCCGCGCGGGCCAGCAATTCGTTGATCCGTGTCAGCGCGCCGCCCGCCGCGTAATAGGCGTATTGCAGATTGAGCAACTGCTCGACGGGGCCAATCATGAACCACAGGTAGCTGAACACCGCGAGCATCTGGCCGATCGACAGATCGGAGAACAGTACGGTGAGCATCGCTGCTGCGCGGAAGATATCGATGCCGAACTGGAACAGCAGGCCACTGGCGCGATTCGAGGCGTCGGTTTTCCACTGCGAGTTGACCGCGTAGTTGCGCACCTCTTGGGCACGCAAACCGAGGCGCCCGAGGAAATAACCCTGACGATTACCGGCGCGCACTTCCTGAATCGCATCGAGGGTTTCGCTCAGTGCCTGAGTGAAGCGCGAGGTGCTGTCGTTCTCGAGTTTCTTCAGGTGTTTGACCCGTTTGCCCAGCTGCACCGTGGCGTAGATCACCAGCGGGTTGAACAGCAGGATCAACAGGGCGAGTTTCCAGTGCATCCACATCAGAATGCTGGCGGTGCCGACCAGCGTCAGCATCGCCACGAGGAATCGGCTGAGGGTTTCGCCGACGAATTTATCGAGCGTGTCGAGATCGGTAACCAGGTGCGTGGTGACGGTACCGCTGCCCAGGCTTTCGTATTCGCCGAGGGAAATACGTTTCAACCGGTCAATCAGGCGCACGCGAATGCGGTAGACGATGTCCTTGGCAAGCCGCGCGAACAGCCGTGACTGCAAGACGCCAAAACACAGGGCGCCGCAACGCAAGGTAAGGGTCACCACCAGCATCAGGCCGATATAACCCGCCGCTTGCTGCCACATGCCCGGCAGGAAATGATTCATGACTTTCAGTGCGGCGTCGCCGTGGCCGAGCAGGACTTCGTCCACCAGCAAGGGCAGCAGCAATGGAATCGGCACGCTGCACAGCGTCGCCAGAACAGCCACGCCGTTGGCGATCCACAGTGATTTTTTATGATGCAGCGCCAGGCGCCGGACTTCGGCCCAGCTCAGCCGGTCGACACGCTTGGCGGCTGGCGTGTCATCGGTCTGGTCAGACACAGGCCGCGCGCTCCAGCCAGCGGCCGAGCAACGGCGACAGCTCGCTGAGCGGTTGATAGCCATTGGTCAGCAGCGCCAATTGACCGTTGCGTTCGGCCAGCAGGGTCGGGAAACCGGCAATGCCCAGGTCCTGCACCCAGCTGAAATCCGCCTGCGTCGCCTTGTGCTGATCGGCATGATCAAACAAGGCGGCAAATTCAATACGCGGCACACCGGCCTGCTCCGCCAGTTCGACCAGCACGCTGGCCTGAGTGACATCGCGACCTTCAGCGTAAAACGCCTGCTGAATCAGCCCGACCAGTGTCCACGCGCAATCTGGCGCCAGACTGCGCGCGGTGACGATGGCTCGGCAGGCAGGCTCGGTGTCGTAGACAAACCCGTCAGGCAGCGCGCCGTCAAACCTGAACGGTTGGCCGGTGGCCTCGGTGACGGCTTGCCAGTGCTCCAGAATGTAGCGCCGCGTGGTCGGCTCCAGCGCCGAACCACTGCCGGTGCGCAGGCCGCCAACCACCAGATGCAGCTCCACCCCCGCTGCCTGCGCCTGCTCGACGAGTGCCTTGGCCACCGGAGCGAATCCCCAGCACCATGAACACATCGGATCCATCACATAGAGCAGGCGCGCAGACATGGTTAAGCCTCGGTGGATGCTTGCTTATAGTTGTAGCCGATCGGGTGCGGCTGGTTGCGCGCCTTGGCCAGTTCGATCTGCTTCTGCCGATCGATGGCGCTGCGCCGGGTCTTCTCGCTCAGCTTGTCCCAGCAATGCGGGCAACTGATGCCGGCGACGTAGTGCTCGGAGGCGCGATCTTCAACGCTGACCGGCGTGCGGCAGGCATGACATTGATCGTAGTCGCCTTCGGTGAGGTCGTGACGCACGGTCACGCGGTTGTCGAACACGAAGCAGTCGCCGCGCCACTTGGTTTCTTCCTGCGGCACCTCTTCGAGGTACTTCAGAATGCCGCCCTTGAGGTGGTAAACCTCTTCGAAGCCTTCGCCGAGCATGTAGCTGGAGGCTTTTTCGCAGCGGATGCCGCCAGTGCAGAACATCGCGACCTTCTTGTGCACCGCCGGGTCGAAGTGTTCTTTGATGTAGTCGGGAAACTCACGAAAACTGGTGGTTTTCGGATCGATGGCGCCTTCGAAGGTGCCGATCGACACTTCGTAATCGTTGCGCGTGTCGATCAACAGCACTTCAGGGTCGCTGATCAACGCGTTCCAGTCTTGCGGATCAACGTAAGTGCCGACCTTTTTGTTCGGGTCGACGCCTTCGACACCCAAGGTGACGATCTCTTTCTTGAGTTTGACCTTGGTGCGGTAGAACGGCTGCTCGTCGCAGTACGATTCCTTGTGATCGATGTCATCCATGCGCGGGTCATTCTTCAGCCAGGCGAGCAGGCCGTCGATGCCTTCGCGGGTGCCGGACACCGTGCCGTTGATGCCTTCTTCGGCGATCAACAGAGTGCCTTTGATGCCGTTATCAACCATCGCTTGCAGCAGTGGCTCACGCAGGTTGACGTAATCTTGCAGGGTGACGAACTTGTAAAGTGCCGCCACGACAATCGGTTGTGTCATGGGTATTTCTCCAGGTGGCTACCCTCGCAAAGGGTGAACCGGATTCAAAAAAAACGCGCCGGCTAAGCGGCGCGTTGCGGATTCTAGCAAAAACCCAATCAGATTAGGACGCACTGATGTCCTGTGGCGAGGGGAGCTTGCTCCCGATCGGCTGCGAAGCAGTCGTAAACCCGCAAGCGCATCCGGTCAGTCATAGTAGCGTTGCAGTATTTGGGAGTGCCGCACGCTCCAGCGGGAGCAAGCTCCCTCGCCACAACAGCAGCCCTCGCTGTTCTTAATGTTTGCTGCCGCCGGCACAGGTTGGCGACGCCGGGGCGGCGCCGACTTCTGCCCATTCCTGCGGGGTGTAGGTGTGCAGCGCCAACGCATGGAATTCGCCCATCAACTCGCCGAGCGTGCCGTAGACTTTCTGGTGGCGCTTGACCCGGTTCAGGCCTTCGAACTGCGCGCTGACCACCACTGCCTTGAAGTGGGTCGACAGCCCACGACTGTGCATGTGGCTCTCATCCAGCACCTGCAAATGCTCAGGCTGTAACAGGCCCAGCGTCGATTCGATGCGTTGTTGCATGGTCATCACGAACTCCGCTTACTTCTTCTTGGCTGGCGTCGCTGCCGGGGTCAGCTCTTTGGTCATGTCGTCAAGCAGCTTGTTGACGACCGGCACTGCGCTTTCCAGTTTGCCCTGGGTCATTTGCGCCGATTGCTGGGTCAGCTGCGGCATTTTTTCCAGGACTTTCTTGCCCAGTGGCGACTTGTAGAACGCGACCAGGTCCTTGAGTTCGGATTCGCTGAAGTTGCTGGTGTACAGCTTGACCATGTCCGGCTTCAGCTTGTTCCAGCCGATGGCCTGGTCCAGTGCGGCGTTGGCCTTGGCCTGGTAGGTTTCGAGAACGGCTTTCTTGGCCTCAGGGGCTTTGGTCTGCTCAAAGCGCTGAGCGAACATTTGCTGCACTTGCATGTACACCGGGGTGCCCAGCTTGTCAGCGTGAGCCAGCGTCAGGAAAGCTTCGGCACTGGCGTTGTGGCTGGCGGTATCGGCAAGCACCTGGCCGCTGGCGCAAACCAGTGCAACCGCGGTACAGATGGCGCGAAGACGAGTCATCGAGTTTCCTTTTAAGCAAAGCGAGGTCAAACCCCAAGGGCGACCATTCTGCGCCTAACAATCGTTGCGGCTCAACCCCCGAGCCTTGCAGCGCTTGATTGGCGGGGTTTTGCGGTCAACAATCGAGTCGATGGAACCACCCGGGCCGAAGCCGGCCTAAATTGCGCCAACAGACCAACAGGAGTGTGCACGATGAGCCGTATCGAAACCGACAGCCTGGGCCAGATCGAGGTCCCGGACGACGCTTACTGGGGTGCTCAGACGCAACGCTCGCTGATCAACTTCGCCATTGGTCAGGAGCGCATGCCGCTGCCGGTGCTGCACGCCCTGGCGCTGATCAAGAAAGCCGCCGCGCGGGTCAACGACCGCAACGGCGACCTGCCCGCCGACATTGCCCGACTGATCGAACAGGCCGCCGATGAAGTCCTCGGCGGCCAGCATGACGACCAGTTTCCGCTGGTGGTGTGGCAGACCGGCAGCGGCACCCAGAGCAACATGAACGTCAACGAAGTAATCGCCGGTCGCGCCAATGAACTCGCCGGCAACCCGCGCGGCGGCAAGTCGCCGGTGCATCCCAACGATCACGTCAACCGCTCGCAGAGTTCCAACGACTGCTTCCCCACCGCCATGAGCATTGCCACCGCCAAAGCGGTGCAGGAACAACTGCTGCCGGCGATCGCCGAGCTGTCCGGCGGCCTCGCCGAGCTGGCGGCGCGGCACATGAAACTGGTGAAGACCGGACGCACGCACATGATGGACGCGACGCCGATCACTTTCGGTCAGGAGCTTTCCGGGTTCATCGCACAACTGGACTACGCCGAGCGGGCGATCCGCGCCGCATTGCCGGCGGTTTGCGAACTGGCGCAAGGCGGGACGGCCGTCGGTACCGGGCTGAACTCGCCCCACGGTTTCGGCGAGGCGATTGCCGCCGAGCTGGCCGCGCTGTCTGGCTTGCCGTTCGTCACGGCGCCAAACAAATTCGCCGCGCTGGCGGGTCATGAACCGCTGGTCACTTTGTCTGGCGCACTGAAAACGCTCGCCGTGGCGCTGATGAAAATCGCCAACGACCTGCGCCTGCTCGGCTCCGGCCCGCGTGCAGGTTTTGCCGAAGTGAAGTTGCCGGCCAACGAACCGGGCAGTTCGATCATGCCGGGCAAGGTCAACCCGACCCAGTGCGAAGCCTTGTCGATGCTGGCCTGTCAGGTGCTGGGCAATGACGTGGCAATCGGTTTTGCCGCCAGTCAGGGTCATCTGCAATTAAATGTGTTCAAACCGGTGATCATCCACAACCTGCTGCAATCGATCCGCCTGCTTGGCGATGGCTGCAGCAACTTCCAGGAACACTGCATCGCCGGGCTGGAGCCGGATGCAGAAGTCATGGCCAAACATCTGGAGCGTGGGTTGATGCTGGTGACAGCGCTGAACCCGCATATCGGCTATGACAAATCGGCGGAAATTGCCAAGAAAGCCTACAGCGAAGGGCTGACCTTGCGTGAGGCGGCGTTGCAACTGGGCTATCTGACCGATGAAGAGTTCGATGCGTGGGTGCGGCCGGAGAACATGATTGAGGCAGGCGCCAAGGGCTGAGTCATTTAGCGCCTGAAAATCCGTCTTCGCGAGCAGGCTCGCTCCCACAGGAAAATTGCATTGCAAAGTGGAAGCGAGCCTGCTCGCGAATTCAGGCGCCGCCGATCGTCAGCCAGGCACAACCCTGGCCCGTCGCGCCCTGAGCCCGGCCATCAACGACGGCCCCAACGCCACCAGCGCCGAACCCAGCACCACCAGCACCGCCCCGCCATACCCCAGCGCATTGATCTGCTCGGCGTGTACGTATTCCGGCCAGACCCGCGCTGCAATTGCCACCGCAGCAAACGTCACCAGCGGCGTGATCGCCAGAGTCGCGCTGACCCGCGACGCCTCCCAATGCGCCAGCGCTTCGGCAAACGCGCCATAGGCAATCAGCGTATTCATACAGCACGCCAGTAATAGCCAACCCTGCAACGGGCTAAGGTTCAGCGCTTCGAGCGGATGCACCCACGGCGTCAGCAACAATGCGCAGAACAGGTAGATCACCATCATCACCTGCAGCGAATTCCATACCGTGAGCAATTGCTTCTGGCCGAGCGCGTAAAAGGTCCAGACCGTGGACGCCAGCAACACCAGCAACACGCCAGCGGTGTAATCGGACAGCGAAGTCAGCAGCTCTGCCAGTCGCTGATTGAAGAACAGGCCAAAACCAATCAGCAGCACCAGCAAACCGATGCCCTGGCCGATGCTGAACCGCTCCTTGAACACAAACAGACTGGCGATCAGCAGCATGATCGGCCCCATCTGCACCACCAGTTGCGCGGTGCCGGGACTTAGAAGGTTGAGACCCATCAGGTACAGCACGTAATTGCCGACCAGGCCGAGCACGGCCATCAACACCAGCCAGCCGCCCTTGGGCCCGAGCACTTTGCGACTCGGCAGGCGCCTGACCGAGGCCAGGTAGATGAACAGACAGCCGCCGGACACCGTCAGGCGAAACCAGGTCACCGTGACCGGGTCCATCACCAGCAGAACCTGTTTGAGTTTTATCGGCAGGATGCCCCACAGAAACGCGGTCAGCAGCGCCAGGAACAGTCCGTACACCCAGCGCCCTGATGAAATGTGCATGCGAACCCCAAAACCTGCTGACAAGAACGCACAGTCTAGGCGCCCTGCTTCGTTCAACACAGGGACAGTTGCCAACAGGCCGCGAATGAAACTGTGCGGGTCGCAGCAAAAAACCGGCGCACCGCCGTTGATCGGCTCATCGGGCGCGCCAAGTGCTTCAGGCATAAGCTCATTGCAGACTTTTTACTGTTTGATCAGGGAGACCGACATGTACGCAATGCGCGCCGAGGACAGCGCCCCCGCCACCCGCTTTCGCAGCAACCGGGTGTGCCGGGTCAACGGCGAGCTGTTTTTCAGCACTCGGGAAAATACCCTGGAAGGGCCGTATAGCAGTCAAGTCATCGAGCAGGAAATTCAGGCTTACATCGCGCGGATGCAGCAGCAGGATTCCAGGCAGAGTCCGCACTGAATCCATTCGCGAGCAGGCTCGCTCCCACAGGAACATACCGTCACCTGTGGGAGCGAGCCTGCTCGCGAAAGCGCTAGCTCAGTCAGCGCATCTGTCAGGGCTTAACGCACCGCCTCAAACAACCCGGTCGCCCCCATCCCGCCACCCACGCACATGGTGACGATGCCGTAACGCAGATTGCGTCGCTGCAATTCCCGGATCAGATGCCCGACCTGCCGCGACCCGGTCATGCCGAACGGGTGACCAATGGAAATCGAGCCGCCATTGACGTTGTATTTGTCGTTATCGATCTCCAGCCGGTCGCGGCTGTACAGGCACTGCGAAGCGAATGCCTCGTTCAATTCCCATAGATCGATGTCCGCCACCTGCAAGCCTTTGGCCTTGAGCAGTTTCGGCACCGAGAACACCGGGCCGATGCCCATTTCGTCCGGCTCGCAGCCGGCCACGGTGAAGCCACGGAAGAACGCCTTCGGTTTAAGCCCCAGTTCCAGTGCTTTTTCCAGGCTCATCACCAGCGTCATCGACGCGCCATCGGACAACTGCGATGAATTGCCCGCCGTGACCGAGCCGTCGTCGGCAAACACCGGTTTCAGTCCGGCGAGGCTTTCGTAGGTCGTGTCCGGGCGATTGCAGTCGTCACGCTCGACGACGCCATCGACAATCTGCACCTCACCGCTGTGCTTGTCCTCGACGCGGTACTTCACGGCCATGGGCACAATTTCGTCATCGAACAAACCGGCGGCCTGGGCCTGAGCGGTGCGCAACTGGCTTTGCAGGGCATAGCGATCCTGCGCGTCGCGGCTGACGCCGTAACGCCGCGCCACCACTTCGGCGGTCTGGCCCATGGTGTGGTAGATGCCCGGCGTCTGTTGTTTGAGCAGCGGATTGATCAGGTGATCGGTGTTGACACTTTTCAGCGTCAGGCTGATCGACTCGACGCCACCGGCGACGATGATGTCGCTGCAGCCAGAGGCGATCTGGTTGGCGGCAATGGCGATCGCCTGCAGGCCCGAAGAACAGAAGCGGTTGAGGGTCATGCCGGCGGTGCCGGTGCCCAGACGCGACAGCACAGCCACGTTACGACCAATGTTGTAACCCTGCGCCCCTTCGTTGGAGCCGGCGCCGACGATGCAGTCCTCGACGCTGGTCGGGTCGATGTCGTTGCGCGCAAGCAGCGCGTTGACGCAGTGGGCCGCCATGTCATCGGGGCGGGTCTGGTTGAATTTGCCGCGAAAGGATTTGGCCAGGCCGGTCCGCACGCTGTCGACGATCACCACTTCACGCATGGCGCATACCTCATTGTTGTTATGGGTTGAGAATGGACTTGAGCATAAGTCCACCTTCTCGCCGACGGCGAGGATCATTCACCCGGCGTATGCGCGGCCATCGCTTCAATCCTTGTGTTTTTTGGCCTTCTTGTCGGCTTTCTCGAAGGCATCTTCCAGCGCGCGATTAATCGTGCGCAGCACTTTGACCCGCGCCCAGCGTTTATCGTTGGCCTCGACCAGCGTCCACGGAGCGATCTCCGTGCTGGTGCGATCAACCATGTCGCCGACCGCTGCGCGATAGGCGTCCCATTTCTCACGGTTGCGCCAATCGTCCTCGGTGATTTTGAAGCGCTTGAAGGAAATCTCTTCACGCTCCTGAAAGCGCTCCATCTGCGTGTCCTTGTCGATGGCCAGCCAGAACTTGACGACGATGACTCCGGCATCGGCCAGTTGCTCTTCGAAATCGTTGATTTCGCCATAGGCGCGCAGCCAGTCGGCCGGCGTGCAAAACCCCTCGATCCGCTCGACCAGGACGCGGCCATACCAGGAGCGATCGAACACAGTGAACTTGCCCCGCGCCGGAATGTGCCGCCAGAACCGCCACAGATACGGTTGCGCGCGCTCTTCTTCGGTCGGCGCCGCAATCGGCACGATGCTGTATTGACGCGGATCGAGCGCGGCCGCGACCCGCCGAATCGCTCCGCCCTTGCCCGCCGCATCGTTACCTTCGAACACCGCAACCAGCGCATGGCGACGCATGCGCTTGTCGCGCATCAGGCCAGACAGACGCGCCTGTTCGGTGATCAATTGTTCTTCGTAATCCTTCTTGTCCAAGCGATGTGTCAGGTCGAGGCTGTCGAGCAGGTTCAACTGATCGACGGGCGTACCCAGCGGCGCGGCGCTGACTTCGCGCGGGCTGACGTCCGCACGCTTGAGCGCGCTTTGCAGGCCTTCGAGCAGGATCTTGCCAACTGCAAGGCTGCGGTAATTGGCGTCGGCGCCTTCGATGATGTGCCACGGCGCGTAATCGCGGCTGGTGCGGCGCAACACGCGCTCGCCGTATTTGACGAATTTGTCGTAGGTCTGCGACTGTTGCCAGTCCAGCGGGCTGATGCGCCAGCTGTGGAGCGGGTCGTCAGCCAGAGACTTGAGCCGCGCTTTCATCTGTTTCTTGGACAGATGAAACCAGAACTTGAAGATCAGCGCGCCTTCATCGCACAGCATTTTTTCCAGACGCTCGGCGCCAGCGATGGCCTGATCCAGGCGCGGATCCTTGAACAGCCCGTGCACCCGGCCCTGCAGCATCTGGCTGTACCAGTTGCCGAAGAAAATCCCCATCCGCCCCTTGGCCGGCAGCATCCGCCAATAGCGCCAGGCCGGTGGCCGCGCCAGTTCTTCATCGGTCTGCTGATCGAAGGTGCGCACTTCGATGAGGCGCGGGTCCATCCATTCGTTAAGCAGTTTGACCGTCTCGCCCTTCCCCGCTCCTTCGATGCCATTGATCAAAATGATCACCGGAAAACGCTTCTGCTGCTGCAACTCGAACTGCGCTTCAAGCAAGGCTTCGCGTAGCGCGGGAACGGCTGCCTCGTAGGTGTCTTTGTCGATGGCGTGACCGATTTCAGCGGATTCAAACATGGGACGGCTCCTTCCAGGGTTCAGCAAGACTAGCGGATGATTGCAGCACCTGAACAGATCGCAGCCTTCGGCAGCTCCTACATTCGAAATGCTTTTCCCTGTAGGAGCCGCCGAAGGCTGCGATCTTTTGACATTTTTCCTGACAAGTCCAAACCCTGCCTTGCCTTGGATCAGGCAGCCCCCGCGCGATCGGCTAGAATGGCCGCCTTGCGATTGCCGAGCCTGCCATGAAAGCCGAAATGCCCCACGCCCAACTCGACTGGGACGACCACGGACGCCCACGTTCAAGGGTGTTCGATGATGTGTATTTTTCCGACCAGTCGGGGCTGGATGAAACCCGCTATGTGTTCCTTGAACAGAACCGTCTGGCCGAGCGCTTTGCCGCGCTTACGGCGGGCGGGCGACTGGTCATCGGTGAAACCGGCTTCGGCACCGGGCTGAATTTTCTCTGCGCCTGGCAATTGTTCGAACAACACGCGGTGGCCGGCGCGCGCTTGCATTTTGTCAGTGTCGAAAAATATCCCCTGGCACCTGCGGACCTGCAACGGGCCCTGGCTTTGTGGCCGGAACTCAAGCCCTTGGCCGATCAGTTGCTGAAGCATTACGTGGCGATTCATCAAGGTTTTCAACGCATCACCCTGGACAACGGTCGCGTGACATTGACCTTGCTGATCGGCGATGCACTGGAACAATTGCCGCAACTGGATGCGCAGATCGACGCGTGGTTTCTCGACGGTTTCGCCCCGGCGAAAAACCCGGACATGTGGACCGCGGAACTGTTCGTCGAGCTGGCCCGCCTCGCCGCACCGGGCTCGACCATCAGCACATTCACCAGCACCGGCTGGGTGCGGCGCTTGCTCAATGCCGCCGGCTTCAAGATGAAGCGCACACCGGGGATTGGCCATAAATGGGAAATTCTGCGCGGCGAGTTTCTTGGCTGGCCCGCCGAGGTGACGCCACCCGTGCCGGCAAAACCCTGGTTCGCCCGCCCTGCGCCGTTGACCACCGAGCGCCGGGCGCTGGTGATTGGTGCCGGTCTGGCCGGGTGCGCGACGGCGTCGAGTCTGGCAGCACGCGGCTGGCAGGTGAGCCTGCTGGAACGGCACGACACCGTGGCGCAAGAAGCGTCGGGCAACCCGCAAGGCGTGCTGTATCTGAAACTGTCCGCCCATGGCACGGCGTTGTCGCAATTGATCGTCAGCGGTTTCGGTTACACCCGGCGGTTGCTGGAGACCCTGCAACGCGGCACCGACTGGGATGACTGTGGCGTATTGCAGCTGGCGTTCAATGCCAAGGAAGCCGAACGGCACGCGCAACTGGCGGCAGCGTTCCCCGAAGATTTATTGCGATGGCTGGAACAACCCGAAGCGCAGACGCGTGCCGGTGTCGGCGTAGCGCATGGCGGTTTGTTTTATCCCGAGGGCGGCTGGGTTCATCCACCGGCGCTGTGTCAGGCCCAGGCGGCGCACGCCAACATTGAATTGCTCAGCCATCGCGAAGCACTGGATCTGCGCAAAGTCGCTGGCCAGTGGCAAGCCTTCGACGGCGAGCTTTTGCTCGCCAGCGCGCCAGTTGTGGTGCTGGCCGGCGCTGCCGAGATCAAACGTTTTGCGCAAAGCGCAGAGCTGCCGCTCAAACGCATTCGCGGACAGATCACTCGTCTGGCTGAAACCGCAGAAAGTCGTGCTTTGGCCACTGTGGTGTGCGCCGAGGGCTACGTCGCTCCCGCGCGTCTGGGTGAACACACGCTGGGTGCCAGCTTCGCTTTCAACAGCGACGATCTGACGCCAACGATTGTTGAACACGAGGGTAATCTGGCGATGCTCGAAGAGATTTCCGGCGATCTGGTGACGCGCCTGAATATAAGCGAACAGCCGCTCGACAGTCTTCAGGGCCGCGCCGCTTTCCGCTGCACCAGCCCGGACTACCTGCCGATTGTCGGCCCGCTCGCCGACCGTGCAGCCTTCACTCAAACCTACGCGGCGTTGAGCAAGGACGCCCGGCAAGTGCCGGACCTCCCCTGCCCTTGGCTCGATGGTTTGTACGTCAACAGCGGCCACGGTTCCCGTGGTCTGATCACCGCGCCGCTGTCCGGCGAACTGCTCGCCGCGTGGCTGGACAACGAGCCGCTGCCATTGCCGCGCAGCGTCGCCGAAGCCTGTCACCCCAACCGGTTCGCGTTGCGCCAGTTGATTCGCGGCAAGTGAATCTCACACGTCCGGCATCGCGCAGAGGCCCAAGTCCATCAGGCGGATCGACTCTTCGGTCAAGCTCTTGAATACGGCCTCTTGCGCCTGCTCCCTGTCAACCTTGAGGGCATTCGCCTGACTCAGGTAGTCAGCACTGGGCAAGGTGTCTGCCTGCTCATCAAGCGCACTCATCCGCGGTGCGAACGACTCGTCAATCAGCGAGAACTTGCGCGTAAACGTACGTTGCAGATAGTCACGCCAGAACGTTTGCTTTTGCATGAATTTCAGCCATTGGGGGGATAGTTCAGCCGTAGTGATCCTCAGACTCGCCGAGTTCAGATCAGCGTCGGTCACACCACTCTCCGTTTTGAACAGCATGCTCTGCGGCTGGCCGGGCAGGTCCAACAGCTTTGCCAGCCCGACGCGATAAGCCAGGTTCACCTCTAACGGATCGGATGTCGCAACCCTGACGGCATGTTCGTCGGCAATCGCGTTCAGTTGATCCAGCCGAAACAGACCGCGACCTAGGTTTAGCAGTGGCTTGGCAGTGACCCTGCCCCCGGATCCCTTGGTGACACGATCGACATGAACGGCAACTTCAAGATGGCTGAAATTAACCGCCGCACTGTCATCGCAATGGATCGGGTTGGCGGCCAGATCCAGCAACTGGTCGCAGAGAGCGCCATCAGCCTCAGCCGCCTTCAATACCACCCAGACCCGCCGCCGCATGTCAGCGCTGCCCTTCATCCCATCGGCGGTATCGCCCAATCGCGCGAGCAATTGGAGCAAGCTTTCGGCACGGGTATCGTGGCGAAACGCCGTCCAGATTCGTACCTGCGTTGCCCAGTCCTCACCAGCAGTCCTGGTGAGCCATAGCGTGCGCGCGGTTTGTTCGGTGAACCTGATACTGTCATTCGCGGTATAACCCATCCCTATACCGTAATTGCTGCGGTAGTTATCCAGATACGTTTTGCTGGTTTCATTGAAGGGATTCAGCCCCAGGTCGAGCGCCTGCGTGAATTGTCGCGGTTTCTGAAACAGCCAATCGGGCAGTTCCGTGATCTTGTTTTCGCGCATGTCCATCCATTCGATATAGGCGCAATTGTGCAGACCTTCAGGCAGCTCGGTGATCCCCGTATCGCGCAGCAATAACCGACGCAAATTGCTCATTTGACTGACGTTCGGGGTGGCGCCCAACGCGTTGCTGTTCAGATTCAGATACCACAGCGTGCGCAGCCGATTCAGCTTCGCCAGTGTCTGTTCGGTCAGCTTTAGCTGATTGCCCGCCAGGCTCAATCGCTTGAGGTTGGGCATATACGAAAGCACCTCGGGGAGCCGGGTGATTTTATTGCTGTCGAGTTCCAGCGTTTCAAGCTGTTTGAAAGATTTGAGGAAATACGCGACGTCATCAGTCTGCGCCATGTTTTTCATCGACAAGTGCTGGATATGGTCGAAGCTCAAACCCGATGGGAGGGTCGGCAACTTGCCGATGCGCATGCCATCGAGGTTAAGGGCACAGACCGATTTTCCCTGTTCATCCTTGATCCATTGAAAGCGCCGAAAGCTTTCCTCGATCAGCTCGGCTGCCATCCTTCGGCTGTGCCGCGCTTCGGCCAGGTCGCCCCCCATGGCCTTCAAAGCAATGTCGTCTTCACTCCAGATGAATAGAACGTCACGCAGAGTTCTCAAATCCTGACGCAAGGCTTTGAGCCGGATCGCCCGGCTCAGCGAATCATTGCCCAGTTCATCAAGCAATTGACTGGCCTGCGCGTCATCCAGGCGTGGGTAGAGTCTGCGCGCAGTGCGCAGCAACTTGCGTGGGTGGTTCGTCGCAGGCGCCTGATCGCCTTGCACGCAGGCCGGCTCGACGTCCAACGGCTCCGGCATGCCGCTGAGCAATGTACGCGCTGTGGCCTCGCGTTCGTCGAGTGCTACATCGAGCAGTTTTGTGCGCAAGCGTTGCGTACTGGCTATCCCTGCATCTGCAAACCCGACCGCTGTACGCTGGCGTGACGGTATAGCTTTGAGGATGGCGGAATACAAAGCATTGGGCCCCGAATTGACCTTGCCAAGGGATTTTTTGTCGCCTCCGAACGCTTCATAACCCTGCGTGGATTTCACCAGAGAGCAGGTATTTTCGGCGGTCGCCGACGTCTCGCCGATGGCTTGCAGTATCGGCCCGGTCAATGTCTTGTCCCGCACCTCCAGACGCAGCTGTGTATCCCAACCGCTCAAACGCGGCAGCAAATTGATGGCCAGTTTGTCAGTATCGGCGTTCGCCAGCCATGGCCAGTGAAAGCCCGACAACGCGCGGTCAAGCCGCACCCGAGCGGCGCTCGCGCGCACTTGCTGCCCCAGCCGCAACGGTACCCGCCCGCTCGTGCGCAGGTGCATACGCTCGACACTCGGAGCTCGATCAATCAACCGCTGGCCATGGCGCGTCGGGATGTCGGGAAATACCTGGCGCAATTTCCGAATTTCCTGAACGTCGCTCTGGTCGTAACGTTGGTACATGCGCTCGTACGCGGCGCGGTAATCGGACTTCAACGCCGCGCCCAGCTTCTTGGCCAACGCGGTTTCTTTCATGCCTGGCGCAACTTTGCCGCCAAGCAGCGCATCGACTTCGTGCGCGTACAGGCCATCGATCACCGTTTGCAACAACCCGCCCTGGGCCAATTGATCACGTGTCACCACCACGCCGAGTGCTTCGTCGAGTGTGCGGGTCGTCGGGTAGGTCGCTTCGACGACGCCTTCGTCATCGATGACCTCGATGTATCGATGTGTGGGCCAGCCGGGCAGTCCCGGCAAAGCCTGCATTTGCTCTTCGGTAGCCTGGCCGGAATGGGTATCGCCGTTTTGCAGCTCGCGCGCCAACTCACGTAACTGACGTCCGATGCGTACACGTTCGACGGTATCGCGCAGGCGCATGGGGAGTTCCAGATCGTCGTTGAACGTGTCAAGCAGCGCCTGCTGCGAGGTGTCGCTGAGTCGGCGCATCATATCCAGGTCGCTGTCGACGAATTCGTTCAAGTGCGGATCGATGCGTTTGAGCGTATAGCTGCTAGTGCGCCACTCCTCGGGGTTTTCTGCGGGGAATCGCCAGCCGCCTTCAATATGGCGGTTCAGTTCGGGAGCATAGGCCTGCGCGCGTTCCAGGTGTTCGAGGTGCAAGCGCCGCGAATCAGCATCTAAGCGGCCAGCCAGCAGACGATCATCGACACGAGCGAAGGCTTTGTTACCGACCACGTATACATCTTTGGAGCTGGCATCAATGGTGAAGCCGGCAGGGAGGGCATGCTCGTAACGGGTCAGATCGTTCTTCCACAGGCGTGGCTTGCCGACTCGATTGAGTACTGCAGTGAATTGTCCGAAGAATTCCGGGTGCGTGCGCAGCAGTTTGCGGCCCAGGGCCCCCAGCGCTTTTTGCCCACCCGCGAAGGCGCCCATCAACGCGATGTTCTCGACCACGCTGAGCAGATGTGACAGGGCTTGCTGATGATCACCGCGCTGCCAGTCCTCGACGCCTTCGTACACTTCACCCAGCAGTTGACCCACCGCAACGCCCATCATCAATTGTCCGAGCACCGGCACGAACAACCCGGCCACCGAAGCAATGCTCACCCCGCGCTCAACGAAATCCAGCAGGCGCTTTCGGCGTGCCTCTTCATCAATATCAGCGGTAGGTACCGCCAGTTTGCGCGCGTCGATCTGCAATTTGCCAACATGGCTTTGCACCATGAAATCAAAGAGCGACACGGTGATCGGCAACTGTTCAACGAAGCCCAGATCGCTTTTTTCAGCGAACGTCTTGAAGAAATCGGCCTTGTCATCTTCGTCGAGGCTGCGGGCAAAATAGTCCTGATAACCCGCGGTGCCCAGTTGTTGTACGAGGTATCGCTTGAACGCATTGAAACTCGGGTATTCGTACACCGCCCGCGCTGGTTCCCCGGGCATGTAGACCATGCATTTCTCCTCGGGATGTTGCTCGACGGAGCGTTCGGAAAACACCACGACGCCCCACACGCAACTGTCGAGGACCTTGATGCCCTGCATGATCCACGCGTCTTCGCCATAGCGCAGGGTTTGCGTCGACGCCACGCCCTTGGCGACGATCAGGTCCTGCAGCATGCGCAAGCCTGCCGCTGTGATATCGCCTTTGAGCGCAGCCAGATGCGCGTCCAGCTCCAGGAGCGATTGCTTCAATGCGACGATATCGCGGGTCATGGCACTGGTCGTCGTGACTTTACCGCTTTCGTCACGCAGTCCGAACACTTGCTGCAGATGTTCCTGATATTTTTTGCCCAGATCCAGCTCGCGACACAACGCTGCAAACGCCTCCGGGGTCAAACCGCTAACACCCTGTGGCGCGCTTTTGACGCGCACCTGACTACCCTCGGGAAATGCGTCAGCCTGCTCCTCGTCTTCGGTGAAGTTCTGCATGGCTGCCTGCAAGAGAGTCTGCGTGGCGTTTTTGACCATGTCGATCCCGGGCTGATCGGTTGCGGTCGCGTCGCAGCCACACTCAACGCCCGGCAGACTGACCACATCCACGCCTGCGTCATAAAGCGCCGGCCATTTTTTACCCAGCGCCGCGTTGAGTTCGCTGATATAAAAATCGTTCAACGGTTTGAGCCGTTTCAAATCGTTGTCGACCTTCACCTGCCGGACATTCAGTTCACGGTTGATTTCGTCCAGCCTGGCCAGGCTGGTGGTCGAGGCCGTGAGAAAATGCGCAGGGAGATTTTTCTCAATGGTTTCGGCGGTTTCGAGGTCGCCGGTTGCGTCAAATAAAGCGCTCAGGATGGCCTTCGGATCCTGGGCGGGGGTGTTGTTTCGGGCGAGCATGGCAATAGTCCTTTATTGCGGTTGAGCCCCGACTTTAGCGGTGCCGCGCGGCAACAACAATTTCAAAATCCTGTGGACAATCCAGGCCAATCAAGCACTTTTTGTCATGTATAAAATAGCCCTGCACCACCCGGCGAAGACAAACCCTGCCAATGAATCACCGGCTGCGAAAAGCGCAACGGCGCGCGCGGGCATCGCGTCTTTCAACCGCCACGCCTAACTGCCGGGCAGAGGACGGCGCGGCTGGCTTATAACTTATCGGTCTAAAACTCCCCTTACCGAGACAGGTCAGTTTCTGAGTACCCGCACTTTTTGCGAGGTACTGCTTGACCTTCCCCAACGGAAAAACCGGTAAGGACTTTATGTGCGGATTAGCTGGCGAGTTACGTTTTGATCAACAACCTGCAGACCTTGCAGCGATTGAGAGA
This sequence comes from Pseudomonas khorasanensis, assembly GCF_014268505.2. GTDB lineage: Bacteria > Pseudomonadota > Gammaproteobacteria > Pseudomonadales > Pseudomonadaceae > Aquipseudomonas > Aquipseudomonas khorasanensis. The sequence goes on along the minus strand of NZ_JABWQP020000002.1, from coordinate 638,703 downwards.
ATTACCCATCACCTGGCCCCCCGCGGCCCTGACGCGTGGGGCTTTCATGCCCAAGGGCCGATTGCCCTGGGCCATCGACGCCTGAAAATCATGGACCTGTCGGACGGCTCGGCGCAGCCGATGATCGACAGCCAACTGGGCCTGTCGCTGGCCTTCAACGGCGCGATCTACAACTTTCCTGAACTGCGCGCCGAGCTCGAAGCGCTGGGTTATGCGTTCTATTCCGGTGGCGACACCGAAGTGCTGCTCAAGGGTTACCACGCCTGGGGCGAGGCGCTGTTACCGAAACTCAACGGCATGTTTGCCTTCGCCATTTGGGAGCGCGACGCCCAGCGCCTGTTCATCGCCCGCGACCGTCTCGGCGTAAAGCCGCTGTACCTGTCTCGCACCGGCCAGCGCCTGCGTTTTGCCTCGGCACTGCCGGCGCTGCTCAAGGGCGGTGACATCAACCCGATTCTTGACCCGGTGGCGCTCAATCATTACCTGAACTTCCACGCGGTCGTACCGGCCCCGCGCACCTTGCTGGCCGGAATCGAGAAATTGCCGCCCGCCACCTGGATGCGCGTTGAAGCCGACGGCCGCACCGAGCAGAAAACCTGGTGGACGCTGCCTTACGGCCCACACGAAGACGAGAAGAATCTCACCCTGGAAGACTGGGTTGACCGCGTGCTCGACAGCACCCGCGACGCCGTGGCGATTCGTCAACGGGCGGCGGTGGATGTTGGTGTGTTGCTGTCGGGTGGTGTCGATTCGAGCATGCTCGTCGGCCTGCTGCGTGAAGTCGGCGTTGAGAACCTGTCGACCTTTTCCATCGGTTTCCAGGATGCCGGGGGCGAGCGCGGCGACGAATTTCAGTATTCCGATCTGATCGCCAAACACTACGGCACCCGCCATCACCAGTTGCGTATCGACGAAAAAGAAATCATCGAACAATTGCCCGCCGCGTTCCGCGCGATGAGCGAGCCGATGGTCAGCCATGACTGCATCGCTTTCTATCTGTTGTCTCGCGAGGTGGCCAAGCACTGCAAAGTGGTGCAGAGCGGCCAGGGCGCGGATGAGTTGTTTGCCGGTTACCACTGGTACCCGCAAGTTGACGGCGCGGCCGATCCTTACGCGGCCTATCGCGAAGCGTTCTTCGACCGCAGCTACGACGACTACGCCGCGACCGTGCAACCACAATGGCTGACCGCACACGACGCGGCCGGTGACTTCGTCAAGGAACACTTCGCCCAGCCTGGCGCCGATGCGGCCGTGGACAAAGCCCTGCGTCTGGACAGCACGGTGATGCTGGTGGACGACCCGGTCAAACGCGTCGACAACATGACCATGGCCTGGGGCCTGGAAGCGCGTACGCCGTTTCTGGATTACCGCCTGGTCGAACTGTCCGCCCGCGTGCCGGGCAAGTTCAAGCTGCCGGACGGCGGCAAGCAGGTATTGAAGGAAGCCGCGCGCCGGGTCATTCCAAGCGAAGTGATCGACCGTAAAAAAGGCTATTTCCCGGTGCCGGGCCTCAAGCATTTGCAGGGCGACACCCTGAACTGGGTGCGCGAGTTGCTGCTTGATCCGAGCCAGGATCGCGGCCTGTTCAACCCGACCATGCTCGACAAGCTTTTGACTGACCCCCAAGGCCAGTTGACCCCGTTGCGCGGTTCGAAACTGTGGCAACTGGCGGCCCTGAACCTGTGGCTCAGTGAACAAGGAATCTGATAAATGAAACGCCATGCCACGTCCATCAACCAACGCCTGCTGCGTGGTCAGGCTCCCTCGTATGAACGTTTACAGGCGCGCCTGGCCGAGGACGGCAGCGAACCTGCGACCGCACCGATTGCCGTGCATTGCGGCTGGGGCCGCCTGTTGATCGGTCACACGTTTCCCGATCCGGCCTCGCTGGCGCAGGAGCTGCTCAACGAGCAACCCGGCGAGCGCGACATCGCCTTGTACGTTGCCGCACCGCAGCAGATTCTCGGTCTTGAGCCGACTCAGCTGTTTCTCGATCCGTCCGACACGTTGCGTCTGTGGTTCAGCGACTATCGCCAGGCGACGCGGGTATTTCGCGGCTTCCGTATCCGTCGCGCGCAGAGCGAAACGGACTGGCAAGGCATCAACCGTTTGTATCAGGCGCGCGGCATGTTGCCGATCGACCCGCAACTGCTCACGCCGCATCATCAGGGCGGCCCGGTGTACTGGCTGGCGGAAGATGAGGACAGCGGCGCGGTGATCGGCAGTGTCATGGGCCTTAATCATCAGAACGCCTTCAACGACCCGGAACACGGCAGCAGCTTGTGGTGCCTGGCCGTCGATCCGCACTGCTCACGTCCTGGCGTGGGGGAAGTGCTGGTTCGACACTTGATCGAGCATTTCATGAGTCGTGGCCTGGCCTGTCTCGATCTGTCGGTCTTGCACAACAACCGTCAGGCGAAAAACCTTTATGCCAAATTGGGTTTCCGCAACCTGCCGACCTTCGCGATCAAGCGCAAGAACGGCATCAACCAGCAGCTTTTCCTCGGCCCGGGGCCGGAGGCGCAGTTCAACCCTTACGCGCGGATCATCGTCGAAGAAGCACACCGGCGCGGGATCGACGTGCAGGTGGATGACGCCGATGCCGGGCTCTTCACCCTCAGCCATGGTGGCCGTCGCGTGCGTTGCCGCGAATCGTTGAGCGACCTGACCAGCGCCATCAGCATGACTTTGTGTCAGGACAAAAGCCTGACTCACAAGGTATTGAAAGCCGCGGGCCTGAACCTGCCGTCACAGCAACTGGCCGGCAATGCCGACGACAACCTGGCCTTCCTCGATGAGCATCAGCGCGTGGTGGTCAAACCCCTCGACGGTGAGCAGGGGCAAGGCGTGGCGGTTGACTTGCGCACGATCGAAGAAGTGCAGCAGGCCATCGAAACCGCCAGGCAGTTCGACAGCCGCGTGTTGCTGGAGAGCTTCCACGAGGGGCTCGATCTGCGAATTGTGGTCATCGGGTTTGAAGTGGTGGCGGCGGCGATTCGGCGTCCGGCGGAAGTGGTCGGCGATGGTCAGCATTCGATCGGGGCGCTGATCGAAGCACAGAGCCGTCGTCGGCAAGCGGCCACGAGCGGCGAAAGCAAGATCCCGCTGGACCACGAAACCCAGCGCACCCTGCACGCCGCCGGCTACGACTACAGCAGCATTCTGCCGGCCGGCGAGCATCTGTTTGTGCGGCGCACCGCGAATCTGCACACCGGCGGCACGCTGGAAGACGTCACCGGCATCCTGCATCCGACGCTGGTCGATGCTGCGGTGCGGGCGGCACGGGCATTGGATATTCCTATGGTCGGACTCGACCTGATGGTGCCTGCGGCGGATCAGCCGGAATACGTTTTCATCGAAGCCAACGAACGCGCCGGCCTGGCCAACCACGAACCCCAGCCGACGGCGGAGCGGTTTGTCGATCTGTTGTTCCCACACAGTCAGCCGGCTGTTTCTTGATTATGCAGCGCCTCTACTGACGCCTTCGCGAGCAGGCTCGCTCCCACAGGGTGAATGCATTCCACATGTGGGAGCGAGCCTGCTCGCGAAAGGGCCGCATCAGGCGCCAAAAATCTTTCTCTCATCGAAACCATCGGTGTGCTCAACCCATCAGGAGTTTCCATGACCATGACCACACAAATCCCTGAACCGGATCTGGCTTACCTGCAAAAAGTCCTGCTGGAAATGCTCGCCATTCCCAGCCCTACCGGGTTCACAGACACCATCGTGCGCTACGTTGCCGAACGTCTGGAAGAACTCGGCATTCCTTTCGAAATGACCCGGCGCGGGACTATCCGCGCGACCCTCAAGGGCAGGAAAAACAGCCCTGACCGAGCGGTTTCCGCCCACCTGGACACCATCGGCGCCGCCGTGCGCGCGATCAAGGACAACGGTCGCCTGGTCCTGGCCCCGGTCGGCTGCTGGTCGAGCCGTTTTGCCGAGGGCAGTCGGGTCAGCCTCTTTACCGACACCGGCGTGATTCGTGGCAGCGTGCTGCCGCTGATGGCGTCCGGGCATGCGTTCAATACCCAGGTCGATGAGATGCCGATCAGTTGGGATCACATCGAATTGCGCCTGGACGCGTACTGCGCGACCAGGGCCGATTGCGAATCGCTGGGGATCAGCATCGGCGATATAGTGGCATTCGATCCGCTGCCGGAGTTCACCGAAAGCGGCCATATCAGTGCCCGCCATCTCGACGACAAGGCCGGCGTCGCCGCGCTGCTTGCCGCGCTCAAAGCCATTATCGACAGCGGCCAGGAATTGATGATCGACTGCCATCCGCTGTTCACCATCACCGAGGAAACCGGCAGCGGTGCGGCGGCAGCGTTGCCGTGGGACGTCAGCGAGTTCGTCGGCATCGATATCGCGCCGGTCGCGCCCGGCCAGCATTCCAGCGAACATGCCGTGAGCGTGGCGATGCAGGATTCCGGCGGCCCTTACGACTATCACCTGTCGCGACACCTGTTACGCCTGGCCGGTGAAAACGAGCTGCCGGTGCGGCGCGACATGTTCCGTTATTACTTCAGCGATGCGCACTCGGCGGTCACCGCTGGCCACGACATTCGCACTGCCCTGCTCGCCTTCGGCTGCGACGCGACCCATGGTTATGAGCGCACGCACATCGACAGTCTGGCAGCGCTAAGCCGTCTGCTCGGCGCTTACATCCTCAGCCCGCCCGTGTTTGCCAGCGATGCCGCGCCGGCCAACGCTTCACTCGATCGCTTCAGCCACCAGATCGAACACGACGCGCAAATGGAAAGCGAAACACGCGTGCCGTCGGTGGACAGCCTGGTGGGGCATCGTTCAGACAGTTGAATCTTTTGTCTGGACAATGCCATCGCGAGCAGGCTCGCTCCTACAGGGGAATGCGTTTCCATTGTGGGAGCGAGCCTGCTCGCGAAGAGGCCGGCACAGCCGACACAAAGCTGGCAGGCGAAACACAATCACCGTAGCATCCCGACATTGATTTGACCGAGGTGCCCATGCTCATTCCCCACGACGCGCTTGAAGTCGACACCCTCACTCGCCTGATCGAAGACTTTGTCACCCGCGACGGCACAGACAACGGCGATGACACCCCGCTGGAAACCCGCGTGCTGCGTGTACGCCAGGCGCTGACCAAGGGCCAGGCATTGATCGTGTTCGACCCGGAAAGCGAACAGTGCCAGTTGATGCTCAAGCACGACGTCCCCAAGCATCTGTTTGACTAAACCTCAGCCTGCCTTGGCTGCGGCCTCCTTGCGCTTGATCCGGTCATAGACCTCCGCGCGGTGCACATGGACCTTCTTCGGCGCCTCGACGCCGAAGCGCACGCTGGAGCCGTTTACCGACAGAACACGCAGGGTGATGTCGTCACCGATTGATATCAACTCACCGACCACACGGCTGAGTACTAGCATGGGATTGATCCTCAGGACTGGCAAACCCTGAAGATGCGCGGCTTACAGCCGGTTCACAATGCATGACGAGTAAATCAGTCTTGCCCTACAGGTTCGCGCGCGCAGAGCCTTCAGACGCTTCCTGCAAATGCGTCAGGCGGCGGAAAATCGCGGGCCGAACAGAATCACACTGGCGCCGATCACACACAGCGCCATGCCGAGCCAGTCCGAACCCAACGGACGCACCCGCTCGACCACTGCCAGCCAGCCAATCGAGGCGACAATGTAGATCCCGCCATACGCGGCATAGGCGCGCCCGGCGTAAGCCGACTCGACACGGGTAAGCAACAGCGCGAACACGGTCAGGCTGAGCAACGCGGGAATCACCCACAAAGCACTCTTGCCCTGGCGCAGCCACAGGTAGAAAGCAAAACAACCGGCGATTTCAAACAGCGCCGCCAGGAAGAACCAGAGGTAATTGAGCATCTATGCGTCTCGACAGGGTGACCATGGCGGCCACCCTAACGACGCGGCGGGCAGCGGACAAGATCAACCGAGGTTTTGTTTGGCCTTGGCACGCATCTTTTCCGCCATGGAGGTCATTTCGTTGTACAGCAGTTGTGGATTCTTCTGCTTGATCGCCCAGGCCATGCGCCCCTGTTCATGGGGCAGAATCATGAACTCGCCGGCCGCGACCTGCTGGTAGATATAGTCGGCGATGTCCGCAGCCGTGATCGGCGAACTTTCCAGCAACTTGCCGACCTGCGCTTTCATCGCCGGAGTCGGGCCTCGAAAAGAATCCAGCAAGTTGGTCTGGAAGAACGACGGGCACACCACATGCACCGCCACTTCCTGCTGCGCCAGTTCGATCAGCAGACTTTCCGACAAGGCCACGACGCCCGCTTTGGCGACGTTGTAATTACTCATGGCCGGGCCCTGCATCAACGCGGCCATTGAAGCGATGTTGATGATCTTGCCCTTGCTTTGCTCAAGCAACGGCAGAAACGCCTTACAGCCTTTGACCACGCCCATCAGATTGATCGCTATCTGCCAGTCCCAGTCTTCCAGCGACAACTCATTGAAGAATCCGCCCGAGGCTACGCCGGCGTTGTTGACGATGACGTCGATGCCACCGAGTTTTTCCTCGCAGGCCTGGGCGAACGCTGTGAGCTGGCTGTAATCGCGCACATCGCAGCGCTGAATGAAGCCGTCGCCACCGGCCTCGCGGACTAACTTCAAGGTTTCCTGCAGGCCGGGTTCACTGACATCGGACAAGGCCAGCCGCCAGCCCTCACGGGCCCAACGCAGCGCGATTTCGCGACCCAGGCCTGAGCCTGCACCAGTGATCATCATGCGATTTTGCATAGCGGACAGCCTTGTTGTTCCGGGAAAGATGCGCCGAGTGTAGCGAAGGATCGGCGCACGCCCACGCTCCATCAGATTGCTGAATGCAGGATCAAAAGATCGCAGCCCCCGGAACTCCGCCAACAGATGCTGTAGGAGCTGACGAGTGCAACGAGGCTGCGATCTTTTGCTTTAAAGGAAATAACAGAGCAATCCAAATACATTAAAAATACATTGAATTTTTTTTCATTGGCGTAAGTCGGAACATGTAAGCCGGCTGGAATTAGTTGCTCTCCAGCTGCCCACTGATACCAAGACTTCTCCAAGACTCTGAACAAGGAAATCACCCATGGGCACAATTCTAATCATCATCCTGATCCTGTTGCTGATCGGTGGTCTGCCGGTCTTCCCGCACTCCAGAAGTTGGGGTTATGGCCCGTCGGGCATTATCGGCGTGGTGTTGGTCGTGCTGCTGGTGCTGTTGTTACTCGGCAAGATATGACCGTTTGAAGTCATAAAAAAAGAGGCCCTTTTATAGGGCCTCTTTTTTATTGCTTGAACGTCGGACTGACCGGAGCGATCAGTCCGGTTTGCCGTGAATCACACCGGCAGTATTGTCGAGCAGGCTTTTTGTTGCCGTTTGCAGGAACGCTTCGAGTTTGAGTTTGAGCTCGGCGGTACGCGGCGCATTCGGCACCACCTCGGCGTGCGGAGTGGCACCGAGTTGGTACTGCCAGATTTTCGGCCCCATGTCCTTGTCTCTCGGCAGCACCAGAATCTGATCGGCGGTGACGATAGCAGTGGTCTGCTCACTGCCCGACGGCTTGATCACACCGAAACCGGTGTCGCCTTCCGGCAGGTTGAGCAAGTCACGACCCCAGCACTGGTGACGCACTTCGCCGCCGAGACGGCCCATGATGGTCGGCACGATGTCGACCTGGGTGCCCACGGTGTGGTCACGGGTACCGAACTTCTGTTGAATGCCCGGTGCGATCATCAGCATCGGCACGTTGAAGCGGCCCAGGTCCATTTCGGTGATCTGGCGCTCGTTGCCGAAGCCGTGGTCGCCGACGATGACAAAGAGGGTTTCGTTGAAGTACTTCTCCTTGCGCGCCTTCTCGAAGAACTGGCCCAGCGCCCAGTCGGAGTAGCGCATGGCGGTCAGGTGTTCGTTGAGCGAGCCACGGTCGGTGACGCGCTCGACCGGCAACGGTGTCGGCAAGGCGTACGGCGTGTGGTTGGACAGGGTTTGCAGCAGCGCATAGAACGGCTTGCCGTTTTCACGCGCCTTGAGCTCCTGCAGGCCACGATCGAACATGTCCTGGTCGGACACGCCCCAGGTCGGATCGGAGAACACCGGATTGACGAAATCGTTGCGGCCAACGAAGTTGGTCATGCCCTGGTTGCTGAAGAAACCCGACTGGTTGTCCCAGGCGAAGTCACCGTTGTAGACGTAGACGTCGTCGTAGTCGCGGGCGCTGAGCAACTGCGGCAGCCCCGACAGTTTGTGGCTGCCTTCCGGGGTCTGCATCAGGTATTCAAAACCCGGCAGGTTCGGGAAACACGCCATCGTCGCAAACATGCCCTGGTGGGTGTGCGTGCCGTTGGAGAAGAAGCGGTCGAACAGCAAACCTTCCTTCGACAGCTTGTCCAGGTACGGCGTGATGTTGCCCGGCGCGCCCAAAGCACCGACCGAATGACCGGCCATGCTTTCCATCAGAATCACGACGACGTTCTTGATCGGCAGGGTTTTGTCGGCTGGCGGCGTGTAATCGCGGCGCACTGCAGCGATGTCGCCATCGACCAGCTTGTCGTCCGGCATCAGCAGCATGTCACGCACCGTTTGCTGCGCCTGCTCCTGCGGCATCGTGGCTTTCCAGATGTTATCGCGGTCCTCGCCCATGCGCGCCTTCGCGGCGGCGACCAGCGACAGCGTCCCGTTGAGACCGAGCTGGTTGGCGAAGTTCGAATCGGTGGTGTACACGTCGCCCCAACGCATCGGCGGGCCCTGACGCAAGGTGCTGCGCGCAGCAACGACGCAAATCAGCAGGCACACCACGAAAACCGCAAGACGCGTGTACCACGGCGCCACCTGACGGGAACTGACGCTGCCGCCGCTGAACGGCCCGCGCGGACGCGTGGCACGGTCGGCGCCTTTGAAGGCCAGGGTCAGAATGACGGTGCCGATAACCCACGCCAGCAGGTAGCGAACCACCGGAAAACCGTACCAGAGCATGCTCATCACGGTTTTCGGGTCTTCTCTCACATACTGGAACACCAGACCGTTGAGGCGCTGGTGAAACTCGCGGTAGAAGTCCATTTCCATCAGGCCGAGGAACAGCGCGATGCTCGAGACAACGGTCAACCAAAGACGGAAGAACCCGCGTGCGGCCATGGCCCGGACACTGAACAGCGCCAGCACCAGCGGAATGCACAAATACACTACAAGGCGCAGGTCGAAGCGCAGGCCGTTGGCGAACGCTTCGAGGAAGGTCGCGGCCGGGGTGTCGAGGATCATCTCGCGGTTGTAGACCAGCAGCGCGAGGCGCAGCGCGGAAAGCATGACCATCATGATCAGTGCGCACAGCAGCGTGTAGGCCAGATGCGATTTGACGGTCGGTTGCAGCAGGCGAGCAGAAGATCGCTGCTGATTCAGGGCGTCCGGGTTTGCCATGTCGTTTTAGGACCCATTGGAAGTTGAAGTTGCAAAAATACAGCGGCGCCAGGCCCTCTGTTGGTCATTCCAGACCCCGGGGCGTGCGCGATGCGCAAATGGTGCACGATCATCCGTGCCAATGCCATTGATTACTGCCCCGCTGGCAGGCGCTTTCATTCAAAGCAACAGCAGGTGGGACAGCATGCAAAAGCGCGGGCGAATTGTCTTGGAGGCATTGTGAAAATTTCGTGCAACGCATATCCGGAAACACAATAAACCCGAGAAACAAAACGCCCCGATCACTCGGGGCGTTCTGTTTCAAAGACCGCTTACTTCTCGGCGCGTTCTTTTAACGCCTTCAGCGTATTGAATGGCGCGTCCACTACGAATTTGTTGGCAACCATCGCCGGGACACTGCCACCAGGATTGGTGTGCACTTGATAGGTCACTTCGACCTGATCGCCCTTCGGCACGAATTTCCAGAAGCCTTTGACTTCGGTGACGCGGACAAAGCCTTTTTCTTCCGGCTGGTACGTGGGCACGCCTTCAAGGTTGCGGGTCAGGCTGCCGTCGGCACCTTCGACGGTGGTAATACGCAGCACCGAATCACGCGGGGTAACGGGCCAAGGCGTGTTGAACTGAGTATAAGTCCAGCTCTTGTCGCCTTCGTGCTTGAGCAGTTTTTGAGTCTTGCACTCGTAAATCCAGGCGCAGGCACCGGCAACGTCCTCCTGCAACGCGCGCAGTTTGGCGACGGTGGTCTTCATCACAGCGACGCCCTGATAGGACTTAAAGTCCGACCCCGGCATTTCGCTCAGCGAAACCTTGATGCCGTCTTCGTTCTTGGCAACCTTCCAGTCTTCTGCCTGCGCCACGGACGTGGCCAACACAGCCGTCAAACCACACAACACAGCGATACGATGCAGCGAACCCATAGTGTTATTCCTTATTGTTGACGTTCCGTTCGTTGACACATCACGCTGCCGTCATCTGTTCCCACCAACCGATCAACCGGATGGCTTCTTCCTGACTGCTGCCACAGACTTCAATGTCCGCGGCGAAGCCCGAGCACACAGCCGGGCGTTCCGGGCGGCCGAAGATGCTGCACAGATTTTCGACCGAGAGCTGTACGCAACGTTCGCCGGCGGGTTTGCCATCAGGCATGCCGGGAATCGCCGAACTGATGGAGGGGGCAATGCAGCAAGCGCCACAGCCTTCACGGCATTTCATGACGAACAGATCCTCGCAACGGGCGATGTGAAAAGGGACGCGGAACAGAGTAACCGCTAAAACGGCTGTTTCAAATTGCCAGGGCCGTGTTTTCAGCGATAAGTAAAAGTGACTGACCAGTCTCCGACAAAGCGTCTGATCAGAGGGTCACAGACCGGCTCCGGTTACTGCTTGAATTCGAAATCCAGCGCGGCACCTTCAACGTCGCGACGTTGGTCGTTGCGCAGTTGTAGTTGCATTTCGTTGCTGAGCAACCGGCCGTTCAACTGAAACCCGCTGTCTTTCTCGCCGAACATCTGCGGCAGTATCGGCTCGCGTTTGGGCAAGTCCACCGTCCCCTTGGGCTTCAACTGCTCAACCATGTCTTTGGGCAGGCTGAGATCGAGCTTCGCCGGCGGCAACCTGGTCTTCGCCACTTCGCTGGCAGATTTCGATTTGGAAGCAACCGGGCGACGCTTTTTCGCCGGGGCGGCTTTCCTGGGCTGGGCTTTCTTTACCGGGGCTGCAGTCTTGCTGGTCGCCGGTTTCTTGATCGTACTGGTTGCCGCCGGTTTATCCTGCGCAGAAGCCGCCAGTACCCCCGGCACCTGACCGAGGGTCAGCAAACCCAACAATACACACGCGGCAGCAGCAATCGCTTTCATGGCCCCAACGACAGTAACGGCAGATGGCCTTATGCTCGCCTGTTGAGCGCCACAAGACAAGCGTGTCCGGCTTCTGCTCAGAATCCGCCAGCGGTTTCCTGGCACAGTTGGGTCGCCAACAGACCCAGGGTCATCAACGCCCTTTCCGCTTCGCGGTTCCACGGAGTCCCGCAGTTGAGGCGGATACAGTGGTTGAACTGCTCGGTATTACTGAAGATCAGCCCCGGCGCGATGCTGATGCCTTGCTGCAACGCCCGTACGTGCAATTCCTGCGTGTTGACGCGCCCCGGCAAGCTCACCCAGAGGATGAAACCGCCCGTGGGCCGGGACATTTGCGTGCCTTCGGGGAAGTGCTGCTGCACCGCTAACTGAAACGCACTGAGGTTTTTCCGGTATTCCTGGCGGATGTACCGTAAATGCCGGTCATAACCGCCGTTTTCCAGATAGGCGGCAATCGCCATCTGCGTGACACTGCAGGCCGAATGTGTGCTGAAGGTCTGCAGGCGTTGTATTTCCTGCTGATACTTGCCGGCAATCATCCAGCCGATGCGCACGCCCGGCGACAAGGTCTTGGAGAAACTTGAGCAATAGACCACCCGATCCAGCCGATCGTACGCTTTCAGCGCTTTGGTGCGGCCCTGCTCGAACATCAGCTCGCCGTAAATATCGTCTTCGACAATCTGAATGTCGAAATCCGAGGCCAGGCGCAGCAGTTGTTTTTGCCGCTCTTCCGGCATAGTGCCGCCCAGGGGATTGCTCAGACGTGTGGTCAGCACCAATGCCTTGATCGACCATTGGTTGGCTGCCAGTTGCAAGGCTTCCAGACTCATCCCGGTGGCGGGATCGCTAGGAATTTCGATGACTTTGAGGCCGAGCAGATCAGCCAGTTGCAGCAGCCCGTAATAGGTCGGCGATTCGGCAGCGATCAAATCGCCCGGCCGGGTCAGCACACGCAATGACATCTGCAGGGCATCGACACAGCCATGGGTAATCACCACCTCTGAAGGATCGACCACCACGCCGGCGTCACGCATGCGAATCGCGACCTGCCGGCGCAACGGTTCGAAACCTGGGCTGAACATGTAGCTGAACGCCCGCGGGCTGTGGAACCGTGTGACCTTGGCCAATTGTTGATGCAGCGCGCGCACAGGCAAATAGTCGACGCTCGGCACAGCGGCGCCCAGCGGGAACACTCCTTCACGCCGGGATTCGACCAACACTTGCTGGATGATGCTGCTGCGAGTGACCAGCCCCGGCCGCTCGACCCGAGCGATGTCTGGCGTCGGGGCCGTCAGCGCGGGCGTCTGGTGTACGTAGTAACCAGACTGCGGACGAGCGCGGATCAGACCCTGATCTTCAAGATTGGCGTAAGCCTGCAACACCGTTGCATGGCTGACGTTGAGTTGCGAACTCATCTTGCGCACCGAAGGCACGCGCTCTCCCGGTTGGTAGACACCTCGGCGGATATCTTCGGCCAACTGTTGGGCAATGCGTTGGTAGAGCAAGAGATTGGTCATGACGCAGCACTCGATTTCACGGGCGTTTTATTCTTGTGTGAAACAATACCGGAACAGTTTAGAAGTGTACTGGGACAGTTGCCACATTACTCGACCATACAGTGCAGTGTCAGCCCCATCTGTACGATTTGAGCGCTATTCGACAAACCGAAAAAAGCCCGGCACTGCATTGACAGTCCGGGCTTTCCAGAGACGCAACCCTCAGCGGGCGGCGCCGAGCTGGCCTTTTTCGTCAGAGAAGACAATTTCAACGCGGCGGTTCTGCGCCCTTCCACGCTCGGAGGCGTTGGCGTCGACCGGAAACTGGTCACCGTAACCTTCGACCTGAATACGTTTTTCATCGATGCCCAGGTCAACCAACACGTCAGCCACCGATTGAGCGCGGTCGCGGGACAGTTTGAGGTTTTCCTGTTTGCCACCCGTGCTGTCGGTGTAACCCTCAATGCGCACCACACGTTTGGGGTTCAACTGCAGGAACTGTACGATCTTCAGCACGACACGGTTGGCCGAGTTCTTCAGCTCAGCTTCACCGGTGTCGAACAGCACATCACCGAGGGTCATCACCAGACCCCGGTCGGTTTGTGTGGTCGCCAGCGCAACGATCTGTTCTTCCAGCCACTTGCCTTGCTGCTGCACGCTGAGCAGTTTCGATTCACGCAGGGCCAATTGCAGACGCTGGCGCTCCAGTTCGAGCTTGGCCGCGCGCTCCTCATTGAGCACCTGGTTGGTATGCTCACGGGCGATCTCGCTGTAGCGCTGGCTCAGGTAGGCGTAATGCACAACATCGGAACCGCTGCCCCAATAGGTGGACAGACGATCGGCCCGGGCCAGGGATTCGCCGGCGCGGATGACGTCTTTCGGCGCGATGCGCAACACGTTGGAGTCTTCCTTAACCTTCTGGAAGTCAGCACCGGCCTGCTGCAATGCCGCCTCGCTGTGCTGGCCGGCGCAGCCGTAAAGGCTCGCGCAGCCGGCCAGGAGCAAGGCGCCAAGAACGTTCGATTTGAGGCTCATTGGGCATCCCCCAGTTGCAACTGCTTGCGCAGACGGACGATGCGGGTATTGAGCACATCCAACTGCTCCTGACTTTTTTGCGTCAGCACTTTGGCTTCCGCCAGACGCGCGTCCAGTTCGGCCTGCTCGGAACGCATGCGCGCGTTGCGGTAGGACTCGTCAGCCATGTTGCCTTTGGCGCGGTTGTATTTGGTCTCGGCCAGTTTAATCTCCGGCACTTCGTCAGCGGTAGCGCCGACTGCCTTGGCCTGAACGATGGCCTGCTCGGTCAACCGCATTTGTTCGGTGGGTGCCGGATCGGTTGCGCAACCGGCCAGGGCCAGAACGGCCACAGCCGCGAAAAGAGGTCGAATACTCACTAAGAATCCCTACTGTTTTGGGGCACTGACAGGTTGTGATGGCTGTTGCTGCTGCGCCTTCCAGCGCTCTATGTTGCGTTGCAGCGCGGCTTCCGTCAGTCCGGACGCGGGCAATTCTGTCATCTTTTTGGCCAGCTGTCCGCGCAACCACGGATCGTTGCAGGCCGAGTTATGGGAAACCGCGAGGAACAGGCCCGGTCGGTCGAGGGGTTGCTCGAACGCCAGCAGATCGTTAGTCATCCCCAGCGCCTGGGCGGCGGCGAGCCCCGAATAGCGTGCGGCGAGTACATATTCCACTTCGCCCAGGAGCAATTTCTGCAAGGCCTGGGTGAGGTTGGCTGTACGTGTCAGGGTCAGATTCTGTTCGGCGAAAGTGCCGAATGCCTGGGTCATCCGCGACTTTTCCGACACCGCGCCCGTGTGGCCATGCAAGTCTGCGGCTTCGCTGTAAACCAGCGTCGATCCCTTGCGCGTCCACACCAGGTAATCGTTTTCGAGCAGTGGTGGGTGAATATAATCGAATGATTCCAGCTCCGTGACCGTCAGCGGCGCGTCGGCCAGCATGTCCATGCGGCCGCTGCGCACCTCGTCGAGCGCCTGCGCGCGTTTGCCGGCATACAGCAGGTCGATTTTGAGGCCCAGATCCTTGGCCACCTGTTGCAACAGGTCGGCACTGGCGCCAATCAACCGTGTGGGATTTTGCGGATCCTGCCAGAGGTACGGCGGCGCATCCGGGCTGCCGGTGACGACTAGGCGCTCGCACTTGCCCGCCGCCATCGACAGGCCCGGCAACAGGGCCAATCCCAGTAACAACCTGCTAGGCAGATCCATGGCAAAACGCTCCCAATCAAATCCGAGACAAAAAAAACCCGACCAAAAGGTCGGGCTCTTTATAAGTGAAGCAGCCGGATTAGACCAGCTTCTCCAGCTCGGGAACGGCTTCGAACAGGTCTGCCACGAGGCCGTAGTCGGCCACCTGGAAGATCGGCGCTTCTTCGTCCTTGTTGATCGCAACGATCACTTTGGAGTCTTTCATACCGGCCAGGTGCTGGATCGCGCCAGAAATACCGACGGCGATGTACAGCTGCGGCGCAACGATCTTGCCGGTCTGGCCGACCTGCATGTCGTTCGGTACAAAACCTGCGTCGACCGCCGCGCGCGAAGCACCAACGGCAGCGCCCAGCTTGTCGGCCAGCGCGTACAGGTGTTTGAAGTTGTCACCGTTCTGCATGCCGCGACCGCCGGAAACGACGATTTTGGCAGCGGTCAGCTCAGGACGATCGGACTTGGCCAGCTCTTCGCTGACGAAGCTCGATGTGCCCGCATCGTGGGCAGCGCCAACAGCTTCAACGGCAGCCGAACCACCTTCCGCGGCAACCGGGTCGAAACCGGTGGCACGCACGGTGATAACTTTGATCGCAGCGGTCGATTGCACGGTAGCAATGGCGTTACCGGCGTAGATCGGACGCTTGAAGGTATCAGCGCTTTCGACCGAGATGATCTCGGAGATCTGGTCTACGTCCAGCGCAGCAGCAACGCGCGGCAGGATGTTTTTGCCGTTGGAAGTGGCGGCGGCCAGAATGTGGCTGTAATTCTTGCCCAACTCTGCAACCAGCGGCGCAATGTTTTCCGGCAGCTGATGCGCGTAAGCGGCGTTGTCAGCGTTGAGGACTTTGCTCACACCAGCGATCTTTGCGGCGGCTTCGGCCACCGGGCCTGCGCCTTGACCAGCCACGAGAACGTGGATGTCGCCACCGATTTTGGCAGCAGCGGCCACGGTGTTCAGCGTGGCCGGGGCCAGCACTTTGTTGTCGTGTTCAGCGAGTACCAGGATAGTCATGGTCAGATTACCTTCGCTTCGTTTTTCAGTTTCTCGACCAGTTCAGCCACGGACTTGACCTTGATGCCCGCGCTGCGTGCAGCCGGCGCTTCGACTTTCAGGGTATTGTTGGTGGAGGCGGTGGAAACGCCCAAAGCGTCCGGAGTCAGCGTCTCGAGAGGCTTCTTCTTGGCTTTCATGATGTTTGGCAGGGACGCGTAGCGCGGCTCGTTCAAACGCAGGTCGGTGGTGACGATGGCTGGCAGTTTCAGCGAAACGGTCTGCGCGCCGCCGTCGATTTCGCGGGTTACCGCAACAGTGTCGCCGGAGACTTCGACTTTCGATGCGAACGTGCCCTGACCGTAGCCGCTCAGTGCAGCGAGCATCTGGCCGGTCTGGTTGTTGTCGCTGTCGATGGCCTGTTTGCCCAGGATCACCAGTTGAGGCTGCTCCTTGTCGACCACAGCCTTGAGCAGCTTGGCCACGGCGAGCGAAGTCAGGTCTTCAGCGGATTCGACGAGGATGGCACGATCGGCACCCAGAGCCAGTGCAGTACGCAGCTGTTCCTGAGCGGTGGACGGGCCGATGGAGACGACGACGATTTCAGTCGCAACACCCTTCTCTTTCAGGCGTACGGCTTCTTCCACGGCGATTTCGCAGAATGGGTTCATCGACATCTTGACGTTGGCGAGGTCGACGCCGGAATTGTCCGCCTTGACGCGGACCTTGACGTTGTAATCCACAACGCGTTTGACAGCTACAAGAACCTTCATGGATTCCTCGTTACTCTCCGGTGAAAAGAAAGTCGCCTAGGCGAACCTGGCGGTTGATGCTCATCGGGCGACAAGGGCACCTCTAAAAACGCCGGCCTGAATATGAGGTGATCCACGTTGCGGAGTATGGTGACCGTTCGTCAGTGGTGACTGCCGGGTCATCCATTTTCACGCTGCGTAAACTGCGCGCCTGACCTGCGCTGCGCATCACCGTCTTCTGCTTTCGCCCTGTCTTTAGAGGTGCTCTTGAAACCGCCAGTCTGCCTACGGCGAGCGCAAAACCGCCCGTATCTTGACCGGAACGCCCATTCTGGTCAATACGCCAAAATGCCCTGTCATAAGCCGCGCTTCTTTGATTTATGAGGGCTGGAGGCGATTCAAACAAACGTTTGTATTGGACGCTGAGAGTGGTGTAGATATAATGCGCCGCCTAGAGAGAAAGGTGGATTTCGCCAATATTCCCTTTGACGTTAACGTAAAGGCAATACGGATGCGACATCAAACCTCCAAATTAGAAAAAAAACTGTTGAGCCTTGAGTAGGAGATAGCCTGTGGAACGCGAATACATGGAATTCGACGTCGTCATCGTCGGTGCCGGCCCCGCTGGTCTGTCCGCCGCCTGCCGCTTGAAGCAGAAGGCCGCTGACGCCGGTAAGGAAATCAGCGTCTGCGTGGTCGAAAAAGGCTCCGAAGTCGGCGCACACATCCTCTCCGGTGCGGTGTTCGAACCCCGCGCACTGAACGAACTGTTCCCGGACTGGAAAGAACTCGGCGCCCCGCTGAACACTCCGGTCACGCGCGATGACATTTTCGTGCTGAAAAACGCCGATAGCGCGCAGAAAATTCCTGACTTCTTTGTGCCCAAGACCATGCACAACGAAGGCAACTACATTATTTCCCTCGGCAACCTGTGCCGCTGGCTGGCCCAGCAGGCCGAAAACCTGGGCGTTGAAATCTACCCCGGCTTCGCCGCTCAGGAAGCGTTGATCGACGAAAACGGCGTTGTGCGCGGGATCATCACCGGTGATCTGGGCGTCGACCGCGAAGGCAACCCGAAAGACGGCCTGTACACGCCTGGCATGGAACTGCGTGGCAAGTACACGCTGTTCGCCGAAGGCTGCCGTGGCCACATCGGCAAGCAACTGATCAAGCGCTACAACCTCGACAGCGAAGCCGATACCCAGCACTACGGCATCGGCCTGAAGGAAATCTGGGAAATCGACCCGGCCAAACACCAGCCAGGCCTGGTGGTGCACACCGCCGGTTGGCCGCTGGACATCATGGGCACCGAAAACACCGGCGGCTCGTTCCTTTATCACCTGGAAAACAACCAGGTAGTAGTCGGTCTGATCGTTGACCTGTCCTACAGCAATACTTACCTGTCGCCGTTCGACGAATTCCAGCGCCTCAAGCATCACCCGGTGCTGGCTCAGTATCTGGAAGGCGGCAAGCGCATCAGCTACGGCGCCCGCGCCATTGCCAAGGGCGGCTTGAACTCGCTGCCGAAAATGGTCTTCAAGGGCGGCGCGCTGATCGGTTGTGACCTGGGCACTCTGAATTTCGCCAAGATCAAAGGCAGCCACACCGCGATGAAGTCCGGCATGCTCGCGGCTGAAGCCGTGGCGGATGCGCTGTTCGCCGAGCAGGACTGCACTGTCGAACTGACCACCTACGTCGACGCGTTCAAAAGCAGCTGGCTGCACGACGAGCTGTTCACCAGCCGCAACTTCGGCGCGGCAATTCACAAGTACGGCGCGATCATCGGCGGTGGTTTCAACTGGCTGGACCAGAACATCTTCGGCGGCAAACTGCCGTTCACCCTGCGCGACACCAAGCCGGATTACGCCTGCCTCAAGCTCGCCGCCGACTGCAAGAAAATCGACTACCCGAAACCTGACGGCAAGCTCAGCTTCGACAAACTCAGCTCGGTATTCATCTCCGGTACCAACCACGAAGAAGAACAACCTTGCCACTTGAAGCTGACCGACCCGAGCATCCCGATCGGCAAGAATCTGCCGCTGTACGATGAACCGGCGCAGCGCTACTGCCCGGCCGGTGTGTACGAAGTGGTAACAAAGGAAGACGGCGAGAAGCGTTTCCAGATCAACGCCCAGAACTGCGTGCACTGCAAGACCTGTGACATCAAGGATCCTGCGCAGAACATCACCTGGGTGGCCCCGGAAGGTGCTGGCGGCCCGACTTACCCGAACATGTAAGTCTTGCTGTTAAACAACAAGGCTCCCGATTGGGGGCCTTTTTGTTGCCCAAAATTCCTCTGACACCACAAAACAACTGTGGGAGCGAGCCTGCTCGCGAAAGCGGTGTGTCATATAAAGATGATGTCGACTGATGCACCGCATTCGCGAGCAGGCTCGCTCCCACATGAGATTTTTGTCGGCTCACGCAGCGCGCTCTTCCCCCGGACTGCGCTCGAAGTAACGCTTGTATTCCCGGCTGAACTGCGACGTACTCTGATACCCCACCCGATGCGCTACCTGCGCTACGCCCAGCCCTTCGGCCACCAGCAGCGTCTGCGCCTTGAGTAGCCGCAAGCGCTTCAGATACTGCACTGGCGACAACAATGTGCTGCGCTTGAAATGCTCATGAAACGTCGACACGCTCATGTTCGCGCACCCGGCGAGGGTCTCGACATTCAACGGCTCGGTGTAGTGCGCATGCAGATGACTGATCGATGCCGCCACTCGCGCAAACTGCCCCTGTTGCTCGACCAGAGCGCGCAACACATCCGCCTGCGGCCCGCGCAGCGCGACGAACAACAACTCGCGGACCCGCGCCGGGCCGAGAATCTGACACTCCAGCGGATCGTGCAGACAGCTGAGCAAGCGCTCGACACACCCACGCATGCCATCGTCAAGCACCACCGAGGTCATCGACTCGGGCGTCTGCGCCGGAATATGCCGCCCCGGCGCAAGGCCCATGGCCAGGACCAATTCACCGAGCAGCACGCGATCGATCGCCACCGACACACCGAGCAACGGCGCATCGGGCAAGGCGAAGGTTTCGCATTCGAACGGCACCGGCAGCGCCTGAATCAGATAATGCCCGGCGCCATATTCCATCGTTCGTGGGCCGAGGAACGCCAGTTTGCTGCCTTGGGCAATGATCATCAGGCTCGGCTCATAAATGTGCGGCCCCCGGGCGACATCGCAACTGGCGCGCAATACCTGCACACCGGGCAGCCCGGTCTGGCTGTAACCATCGCGCAACGCCAGCGGTTCGATCAGCGAAACCAGCCGGGCATTGGCATCAAGATGACGGGTCAACTGCATCGAATAAGTCTTCATGAAAATCTGGGAAAGAGGGATGAAAACATCATCGCAGATCCGCTGAACAATGCGACCGCCCGAGCCCCCATGCCGGAGGAATAGGCATGAGACCCGGAGGAATCGTCATGGCCGCACAAGAGCTCGGCGGCCAGAATGGATGGCCTCACTTGCCACTGCTTTTGCGAGGTCTCACATGTACACCGCCATCGGCTATGCCGCCCAATCGGCCACCACTCCCCTCGCCCCGATGAAATTCGAACGTCGCAGCCCGCGCGCTGACGACGTGGCCATCGAAATTCTCTACTGCGGCGTTTGCCATTCCGACATCCATCAAGCCCGCAATGAATGGGGCATTGCCGTTTATCCGCTGATGCCCGGCCACGAGATCGTCGGAAAAGTCACTGCCGTCGGTGCGAATGTCACCCGCCATAAAGTAGGCGATCTGGTTGGCGTTGGGTGCATGGTCGACTCCTGCCGCAGCTGCGAAGCGTGTCAGGCGAACCTTGAGCAATATTGCCTCGAAGGTCCGACCATGACCTATGCCACACCGGACCGGGTCGATGGCAGCAACACCATGGGCGGGTATTCGGACAGCATCGTGGTCAGCGAACACTTCGTCGTGCGCATCCCGGAACGCCTGGCGCTGGCCAGCGCCGCGCCGATTCTCTGCGCCGGCATCACCACTTACTCGCCGCTCAAGCACTACGGCGTCAAGGCCGGTGACAAGGTCGGAATCCTCGGCATGGGTGGCCTCGGCCACATGGGCATCAAGTTTGCCAAGGCGATGGGCGCGGAAGTCACGCTGTTCACCCGCTCGGCAAGCAAGGCTGAAGAAGGCCGTCGTCAAGGCGCCGATCACGTCATCGTGTCCACCGATGCCGAGCAGATGAAAGCCGCTGCCGGTTACTTCGATTTCCTGCTGGACACGATTCCGGTGCAGCACGATCTCAATCCGTACCTCGATACCCTGCGTTTCGATGGCGTGCACATTCTTGTCGGTCTGATCGAGCCGGTTGATCCCCCCGTGCACGCCGGCAAACTGGTCATGAGCCGTCGCATACTGGCTGGCTCGCTGATCGGCGGCATCGCCGAGACCCAGGAAGTGCTGGATTTCTGCGCCGAGCACAACATCACCTGCGACATCGAAATGCTCGACATCCGCGAGATCAACGAGGCGTATGCCCGCATGATCGCCGGTGATGTGAAGTACCGCTTCGTGATCGACATGGCGACCCTGAAGCGTTAAACCTTCAGCCCCAGTTCCGCCGACAGCCGGGTTGTGACGCCTTTAAGCAGGGGGATCAACTCGGCCATTTTTTCCAGCGGCATGTACGGCACGGTGCTGGCAATACTGATTGCTGCGACGATGCCCTTGCTCGCATCACGAATCGGCGCCGCCACGCAGCGGATCGACGGTTCGTTGTCCTCCAGATCGAAGGCGTAGCCACCGGCGACGTATTCGCCCATACGCTGCTCGAGCTGTTCCCACGATTGCTGGGGATGCTGCGGCCAGAACTGACTTTTCCCACCCGCCGGCAGGCTGATGTCGTACAGCCGTCGCCAATCCTGCGGCGAGTCATCGAGCATCAACGCCTTGCCGATTCCGGTGCGCACCAACGGCATGCGATGGCCGACCCGCGAACGCATCTCGGGGCCATTGCGCCCTGGGTTCTTCAGCAGGTACAGCACTTCGTCGCCCTCGCGAATACCCAGGTGCACGGTATCGCCGGTCAGTGCCGACAGTTCGTCCAGATAGGGCCCGGCCAGGGTCACCAGCGGCAGCTCTTCGCGGGCTTGGAAGCCCAGTTCGATCAGCTTCGGCCCGAGCAGATAACCGATCTGCGGAACCACGCGCAGATAGCGCTCATCGACCAGGCAACTGGCCAGACGATGGGTGGTGCTGCGCGTGGTGCCGATCAGCCGGGCAATCTCCTTGAGATCACGCGCGCCACTGGCCACCGCCTGCACCACGCCCAGGCCGCGCAACAGCGTCTGAGTGCCGGTGGGCGCGGCGTCCTTGGTTTTTTCCGGGGCGTCTTCCTGCATATCCAGCCTTTTACCGTTGAGCGAAGGAACGGGCGGCATTATGGTCGCCCGACGCAGAGCACTACAACTCGATACGCTCGACCTTGCCCACCAGCAGCACGTAGGACAAGGCACCGACCAGTGCGAGTACGGCGATATAGGTGATCGCCGGGGCGAACGAATCGCCGCTGGCGAGGAAGCCGATCACGATCGGTGTAGCAATCGCCGACAGATTGCCGATGAAGTTGAAAACGCCACCGGTCAAGCCCAGCAGTCGTGCCGGCGCCAACGTCGAGACCAGCGACCAGGTGATCGACGCCAGACCGTTGCCGAAAAATGCCAGGGCAAGGAAGGCAATAACCAGCGGCGTCGATTCAACGAAGTTGGCACCGATGATCGAGGTGGAAATCAGCAGCCCGCCAATGATCGGCAACTTGCGCGCGAAGCCCACGGTGTAGCCGCGACGGATCAGGAAGTCCGAAAAGAACCCGGAACACAACACGCCAACGAACGCGGCGAGGAACGGCAGCGACGCCAGCAAGCCGGACTTGATGAAATCCATGCCGCGATATTTCACCAGGTACGTTGGGAACCACGTGAGGAAAAACCACAGCGTCGAATTCAGGCAGAACTGGCCAAGGTAAATGCCCCACAACTTACGCTTGCTGAGGACGATCCCCAGGTCAGTCCAGCTGAATTTTGCCTTGACCTTGGCCGTTTCCGCTTGAATATCGACCAGTCCCCCACCTTCGCGAATCAGGTTGATCTCTGCCTCATTGGCGCCTTTGAAATCCCGTGGCTCGCGATACACCGCGTACCAGATCACTGCCCAGAGAATGCCGACCGCACCGGTCGCAACGAACACCATGTGCCAGCCGAATTCATGTTGCAGCCACGCCAGCACCGGGGTCAGAAACGCCAGACCGACGAACTGACCGGAGGTATAGAAACCGATCGCCGTGGCGCGCTCACGCTCGGGAAACCAGGTGGTCACCACGCGGCTGTTGATCGGGTAAGCCGGCGCTTCCAGTGCACCGACGGCCATGCGCAGCACGAACAGGGCGATGAAACTGCTGACGAAACCGAGCATCACCGTGGCCACCGACCACAGCAGCAACGCGACGCTGTAAAGGATGCGCGGCGGCACACGATCGACCAGCCAGCCGCCGGGGATCTGCATGGCCGCGTATGTCCAGCCGAAGGCAGAGAAGATCAGCCCGACGTGAACCGGATCGATGCCCAGCTCACTGGTCAGCGCCGGCGCGGCAATCGACAGGTTGCTGCGGTCGAGGTAGTTGATGACCACGGTGATAAACAGCAACACCATGATGAAAAAACGCTTTCGGCTGGGCGTGACTAAAGACGCCTGCCCGGTGAGGGTTTGCGTTTGCATGAGAGATGCCTCTTTTTATGTTTGTTGAGGTCATGACGCAGATCTCCTCTCCCTGGAGACCACAAACTGTGGGAGCGAGCCTGCTCGCGAAAGCGTCGGGTCAGTCACATAGATGGCGGATGTGACATTGCATTCGCGAGCAGGCTCGCTCCCACAGGGTGACGGCGATGTGTCAGGGACGACTCACCATTCGGCAAAGCTGCCATCGGCGTGACGCCAGATCGGGTTGCGCCAGCGATGACCGACGGCGGCGCGTTCGATCACGTATTCCTCGTTGATCTCGATACCCAGACCCGGGCCGTTCGGTATTTTCACGAAACCCTTGTCGTAGTCGAACACCTGCGGATCCTTCACGTAGTCGAGCAAATCGTTGCTCTCGTTGTAATGGATGCCGAGGCTCTGCTCTTGGATAAACGCGTTGTAACAAACCGCGTCGAGCTGCAAACACGCCGCCAGCGCGATCGGGCCCAACGGGCAATGCAGCGCCAGCGCCACGTCATAGGCTTCGGCCATGTTGGCGATCTTGCGGGTTTCGGTGATGCCGCCAGCGTGGGAGGCATCCGGCTGGATGATGTCGACGTAGCCTTCACTCAACACCCGTTTGAAATCCCAGCGCGAGAACAGCCGCTCACCAAGAGCAATCGGCGTGCTGGTCAGCGGCGCGAGTTCTTTCAGCGCTTCGTAGTTTTCGCTGAGCACTGGCTCTTCGATAAACATCAGTTTGTACGGGTCGAGTTCCTTCATCAGCACCTTGGCCATCGGCTTGTGCACACGACCATGGAAATCAACGCCAATGCCAACGTTCGGCCCGACCGCATCGCGCACGGCGGCAACGTTGGCCAGGGCCAGATCGACTTTTTCGAAGGTGTCGAGGAACTGCAATTCTTCGGTGCCGTTCATTTTCACCGCAGTGAAACCACGGCTCACCGCCTCTTTCGCCGCGCGCGCGGTGTCGGCCGGACGGTCACCGCCGATCCACGAATAAACGCGAATCTTGTCACGCACCTGACCACCGAGCAGATCGCTGACCGACACGCCGAGCGCCTTGCCCTTGATGTCCCACAACGCCTGGTCAATACCGGCCAGCGCGCTCATGTGAATCGCGCCGCCCCGGTAGAAGCCGCCGCGATAGAGCACGGTCCAGATGTCTTCGATGTTGCGTGGGTCTTTGCCGATCAGGTAGTCGGACAGTTCTTCCACGGCAGCGGCCACGGTGTGCGCGCGCCCTTCGACCACGGGCTCGCCCCAACCGGTCACACCTTCATCGGTTTCGACCTTGAGGAAGCACCAGCGCGGCGGAACGATGAAGGTGGTCAGTTTGGTGATTTTCATCTCTGCTCTCTTTTTGTAAATGCAGCTTTTATTCGGATGCAGCGCACACAGCGCCGAAAAGTCTTAACGAAGGGCTTTCCATGCGGCCACGTAGGCCTTGGCATTCACCGCCACCTGCTCCGGCGTCATGCCAGGTTTGAACAGGCCCGAGCCAAGCCCGAAACCTTTCACGCCGGCATCGATAAACACCTGCATGTTGTCCGGCGTGATGCCGCCAACCGGCGCCAGCACCGTTCCCGAGGGCAACACCGCAAGCCAGGCTTTGACGACCGCCGGGCCCATCTGCTCAGCCGGGAACAGCTTGAGAATGTCCGCGCCCTCGGCCAGTGCCGCGAAGGCTTCGGTCGGCGTGGCCACACCCGGCGACAGAAACAGCCCCGCCGCTTTCGCGGCGCGCAATACCTTGGCATCGCTGTGCGGCATGACAATCACCTGCCCGCCGGCGGCCTTCACCTGCTCGACTTGTTCGGGGGTGAGCACCGTGCCGGCACCGATCAGGCAATCGGCGGGCAAGGCGTCGCGCAGAATGCGGATACTTTCGTACGGCGACGGGGAATTGAGCGGTACTTCGATAACGCGAAATCCAGCCGCATACAGGACTTCTCCGATGGCCGCCGCTTCCTGCGGTTGCAGGCCACGCAGAATTGCGATCAGACCGTTTTGCGCCAGTGCTTGCTTGAGCATGTCAGGCCTCCAGTCAGGGTTAACGGGATAAGGAATCGATCAGTCCGGCGGCGAGCGCCAGTTGCCACAAGCCACGCTCGGTGGCCTGCTCGGCCAGCGTCACCTGCGCAAAACCACAGGCGTCGAGAGCACGGCGATAGCGCGTACACAGTTGCGCATTGCCGATGAGGACGATCGAAGGAAGAGTCGGGCTGTTACGCCGGCGGCGTTGCACAGTGGCGAGTGCGGTCAGCTCATGCCCGATCATCAGGCCGGACAGATAATCGGCCTGAGCGGTGGGGCCGAGTTCACCGGTCAGGCCAAGGGTCCGGGCGCTGAACAAGGTCGAGAGCACGCCGAGCTCGGCATCCGCCGACAGCGCAATCTGCACACCCCGGTCAAACGCTTGCGCATCGAACGTCGCGCTCGGCTGTTGGGTGCGCCCCAGAATGCTGTGCTCACTGAGCACGGCGAAGACTTCGCCGGTCATGAACGTGTCGAAATGAGTGATACGGCCATCGACCACCTCCACCCACTTCGAGTGGCTGCCGGGCAGACCGATCAGCAGGTCGTTGCCGGCCTCGGCCGCAAGACTTTGCAGGACGCCGAGCACTTGGGTCTCTTCGCCGCGCATGACGTTCGGCAGACGCGAACGCTGAATCACGCCCGGGACAATATGCACCGCCGTACCGCGCAGGCTGATAACGGTCTGCAGGGAATTGCCGAGATGGGCGACGTCCGCCGGGGTCTCGCAGTAAGCCGCTTCGCGCCAGCCCTGCGCACTGCCGACCATGCCGCAAGCGATCACCGGAAGATCCGGCTGCGCATCGAGCCAGTCACCGCAGGCCTCGTCAAAGGCCAGTTCAAACCCGTCGGCGCATTCACGACCGTGGATGATTCGCGGAGTCTTGGGCAACTGCATGATCCCGGACGACAGCGCACGCTGCTCCAGCACCACACCGTTTGCCGCGAGTTTGTAAGCACGTAGTGAGGTTGTCCCCCAATCGAGCGCGATCAATTGCGCCTGCATCGCTTCACCTGTTTTGTTTTTGGCAGTGAGTGCGATGGACTATAAACCTGGGAGAGGAGAAATCTCAATATATAAATATCGATCCCATATTATGGGAAGAAGAAAAAAAAGATCGCAGCCTTCGGCAGCTCCAACATGTGTTCAGTTATCACGTGCCGACGCTGCTAAAGACTGCGATCTTTTGGAAGGTTTACTACCCCTCGGCAAACTCCCTCAACACCTTGCCATCCATGCGGTATCTCACCCATTCCTCCTGCGGTTGTGCGCCGAGGGATTTGTAGAATTCGATCGCCGGAGTGTTCCATTCCAGCACACTCCATTCGAAGCGGCCGCAGTCGTTGGCGCAGGCGATTTTCGCCAGGTGGCGCAGCAGGGTTTTGCCGGCGCCGCCGCCGCGTTGTTCGGGGGTGATGTAGAGGTCTTCGAGGTACAGGCAATTGCTGCCGAGCCAGGTCGAGTAGCTGAAAAAGAACACGGCGAAGCCGATCGGCAAGCCGTCGCGCAGGCAGATCAGGCCATGGGCGGTGGCACCTTCGCCGAACAGGCTGCGTTCGATGTCCGCGACGCTGGCGATGACTTCGTGACGGGCCTTTTCGAAATCTGCCAGTTCGGTGATAAAGGCGAGGATTTGTGGCGCATCGCTGGGGGTCGCCGGGCGGATTTCGATCGTCATGGACGGGCCTTGTTTGCAAATTAAAGCGCCATACTAAGGCCAGCGGCGGCGCACGTCACATGGCAAGCGTTGCTTTGATGCGCGATGACCACAACATGAAAGGATACTGATGAGCCCAGATGCATTCGCTCCGCTGACAGCACTTGCTGCGCAGTTGCTGCCCAACGCGCTGGAACCCTGCGACGACGGCGCCCACGACCTTGCCCACCTGCAACGCGTCTGGCACAACGCACGTACATTGCATGAAACAGAAGGCGGCGATCTCGACGTGTTGCTTGCGGCGGTGCTGCTGCACGATTGCGTATCAATCGAAAAAAATTCGCCGCTGCGTTCGCAAGCCTCGCGTCTGGCAGCGGAAAAAGCCTCGGCAGTGCTCGCGCAAATGAACTGGCCCGGCGAAACAATCTCCAACGTCGCCCACGCCATCGAAGCCCATAGTTTTTCCGCCAATATCACCCCGCTGACGCTCGAAGCGAAAATCGTCCAGGACGCCGACCGCCTCGACTCGCTGGGCATGCTCGGCGTGGCGCGCACGTTCTACGTCGCCGGACGCATGGGGTCGGCGTTGTACGACCCGCAGGATCCCGAAGCAAAGCGACGCGAGTACGACGACACGCGTTTTTGCCTCGATCATTTCCAGACCAAACTGCTGCACCTCGCCGACGGTTTTCAGACCGCGACCGGCCAGCGCCTGGCACAGATTCGCCACCAGCGCCTGAAGGGTTTCATGGAGCAGTTCAAGGAAGAAATCGGCATCGCGTGAATCATTACTCCGGCAAACCAGGATCCTGACTTCAGCAACCTCACACCTGTCGCGCAGGCCGGGCATGTTAAACAGATGACGCTGAATTTCCCGCTCAAGGAACCGCGTCATGTCACAAGCAACACCCACAGTGTCAGGCAAGGTGTTCGGCCTGTTCTGCCTCGCCAGTTATCTGCTGTCGCTGTCCTATGGCTCGACGTTTTTGCTGTCGCTGCTGATCGGCTCTCGCGGCGGCAATGAGCACGATGCCGGCAGTGTGATTTCTGCCGCGATGCTCAGCACATTCTGCGCGGTGCTGGTGTCCGGGCATTTGTCGGATCTGTTCGGTGCGGCGCGTTCGATTGCCCTGTTTGGTCTGTTGCTGGTGGCGGCGAGTCTGGGATTCGCGATGACGCGGGAGTTTGGTCACCTTCTGTTGTTCTTTGGCTTGTTGCTGGGATTGGGTTGGGGGGTGTTTTACACCCTGGGGCCGATCATCGTCGCGAGCCTGGTGACGCCGACACAGCGGGCGAAATATTTCGCCCTGCTGTCGGGCAGCATGATGACGGGAATTGGCAGCGCCCCCTTGCTCGCACGTGCAGCCAGCGCAGCGGGCATGCCGTTGACCTCGGCATTTTATCTGGCGGCGTTGGCGAGCCTGGTTGGCGTGCTGCTGTTTTGGCAATTGGGCGCGCAACTCAAAGACTCACACACCACTTCAGCGGCAAGAATTACCTGGCAAGCGACCGCTCAAGTGCTCGGCTCGCGCGCCCTGTTTCCGATCATCATGGTCGGTCTCGGTGGTTGTATATTCGGCGGCCTGTCGAGCTTTCAGACCAGTTACGCCGCCGCCCGCTCGCTGGATTATTCGCTGTTCTTTCTGGGCTTCATGAGCGCGGCGATCAGCAGTCGGATGTTGATCGCAGGGTTTGTCGTCAAACGTGATCCGTTGTTGGCGTCGTGCCTGTTGTCGGGTGTGATGCTGGGTTCGATTGTGCTGTTCGCGTTCGGAGTGCACAGCGGATTCAGTTACCTGCTGGCAGCCGTCATGCTCGGTGTCGGTTACGGGCTGACGTATTCAGTCATCAATGGACTGGCGGCCAACGAAGCACCGCCCGGCGCAACCTCGCAGGCGCTGCTGCTGTTCAGTCTTTCGTACTTCATTGGTGTGTTTGGCTTCCCGTTGCTCGCCGGCAAAATCATTGTCGAACACGGCCTGCCGACGCTGTTGCTCGCGCTATTGGCGGTGGCCTCGGCAAACTGGCTGATCACCTTGGGTCGTCTGCTCTGGCGTCGACTGCAGTTCCAAACCGCGCCAGCGCTCGAGACCGTTCGTCGATCATCAGGCACCAACCCGCCGCCAGGGCTGACCAAAGAAAAGTAAGGATTCCAATCACTGGAGAAACCCTATGATCTCGTCAAGGTTGACCGCTTTCGTTTTCAGCGCCCTGCTTTGCCCTGCTGTCTTCGCCGCTTCCGGCACGGCGGCGGGCACCGGCCCCACCGATCCGACCCCACCCCGAGCCCCCGCCATTAACAGTGCCCCCGGCATGAATACCGATGGTTCCGGTGTGCCGCTGATCAATCAACCGCCCGCCACCGGCACCGACCCGCGCACTCAGGGCAGCGACCCGGGGCGCCAAGGTGGAATGAACACGCCTGACTCCCCTGCCGCCACCCCCGACAATGCTGGTCCCGGCACTGGCTCGAAAACCACCACCGGTGGCTCCGGTTCCGAAGGTGCCGGTCAGTAGTTCGCCGACGCGAGCGTCCTATTCACTCCCATGAAGAGGTAACCATGAACGTCGACAAAGACCTGGAAAAAGAGGTGCTTACCCGCCTGTTGCATGCGCATCCCAATGGCTTGGGCAAGGAAGTACTGGACAATTACCGAGGCGAGAAAGTCGTGGCCGACGCACTCGCGGCGCTACAGGATCGCGGACTGATCCACCATGGCCATGTGACCTGCCGCGAGGCCGGCGAGCATTCGCTTAACCTGCCGATCAAGCTCAGCGCCGCCGGGGTCGAAGCCGCGCGCAAACTCGACAGCTGAGCCATGTGACCGTGCCGGCGCTGCTGCGATCCGCCCAGCGCCGGCAGCGGAATTCACCTACCGATGCAAGGACAAATCCCATGCCTCGTGGAAGCAAAGACAAATACAACGCCGAGCAACAGCGCAAGGCTGAGCACATCGAAGACAGCTATGAGAAAAAAGGCGTGTCTAAAGATGAAGCCGAAGCGCGAGCCTGGGCGACCGTTAATAAACAATCGGGCGGCGGCGAAAAGTCGGGGGGCTCCGGACGCAGAAAACCGGCGAGCGCCAAGTCTGAAGACCGCAAGGAGTCATCGCGCCGCGCGGTGGCCAGTCGCAAGGGACAGTCGCGCAATAGCGAGGCCTCGAAGGACACCCAGACCGTTGATAGCTTGATGAAGGAAGCCCGCGCGAAGAACATTCCGGGACGGTCTTCGATGCGCAAGCACGAGTTGATCGAGGCGTTGCGCAAGGCCGGCTGAGTTCTGCGTGAAGCTTATGGCCTCTTCGCGAGCAGGCTCGCTCCCACAATGGCACCGTGTTTCACCTGTGGGAGCGAGCCTGCTCGCGAAGGTTTCGGATCAGTCGCCGCAGGACTCGCGAATAAACGCATCCACCTCAGCCGCCCCCGGCGAAGTCGCCGGCCCCCAGCGTGTTACCGCGAGCGCCGCTGCCGCATTGGCCCGGCGCGCAGCCTCGCGGGCGGGCAAGCCCTGCGCCAGCCCGGCGACGAACACTCCGGCGTGCGCGTCGCCAGCGCCATTGCTGTCCACTGCTGTCACCGCAAACCCGGGCACGTGACGGCGTTCGCCGTATTGCTCGATCCAGCAACCCTGCGGCCCGTCACGCACCACCGTCAGCACGTCCTTGGGCAGATGCTCAGCCAGGCGATCCAGCGCGATGCCAATGTCTTCAGCACCCGTAAAGCGCAAAGCTTCGACACTGTTGCTGGTCCACACATCGATAAGCGGCAGCAGCGCCTGCATCATCGGCGAGTCCGGTAGCTCCACTAACGGTCCCGGGTCGAATACCACCTGCACGCCGTCCGGCAGTGCAAATGTCCAGTCGAGCAAAGCCTGCGCCTTGCCCTCGTGCAGCAAGCTATAACCACTGAGATAAACGTAATCGCCGGCTTCGGCGGCCACGCTGTTCAGATCCTCTTCGGTCACCTCACCTTCGGCGCCGATGTAGGAAATGAAACTGCGTTCGGCCGACGCATCGGTGAGCGCCACACACAAACCGGTGTCGCGCTCGGCCGGTTCACGGATGCCGATGCAGATGCCCTCCGCCTGCATCGCCTGGCGCGCCAGATCGCCGAAACGCCCAGTGCCGTGGCGGCCGAGGTAGACCACCGGCAGGCCATTTCGTACCGCGGCGGCCATAACGTTGAAACCACCGCCCGCTTCGAAACCGGCTGATTGCGCCAACACATCACCGCCAATCTGCGGCAATTTATCCACGGCCATGACCAGGTCGATGATGACCTGGCCGGTGTGCAGCATCTTAGGCATGAGCAGTCTCGGGTTGCGCGGCGCGGCGATCTTTCGACCCGCCGAGTACAAGGTAAATGCCACCGGCGACCACGAAGGTCACGATCCAGCCGAGGCCGTTGTGCCCCAGCCACGAGTCGGACAGAAAGCCTTTGAACCAGACGTTCTCTGCGGTGGTGCCGATGGTGGTGAAGCTGAAGCCCAGCACGATGGCAATCGCCCAGGCGCCGAACGCGCGCCATTCGATGCCGCCGCGATACCAATAGGCACTGCTCGGGCTGACGTCGAGCAGGTCTGTGGGGCTGTAGTAATGACGGTGCATCAGATCGACCACGAAGATCCCGACCCAGGCGGTGATCGGCACGGCCAGCAGGGAAATGAACGTGATGAACGGGCCGTAGAAGCTGTCGGCGATCAGCATGAAATAGATCGAGCCGGCGAAGATCGCAACGATGTCCACCACCACTGCGTAGACGCGTTTGACCTTGAGGCCCAGGGTCAGCGTGGTCAAACCGGCGGAATACACCGACAGGTTGTTCGACAGCAGCAAGCCGCCGAATGCGGTGATCAGGTACGGCACGGCCATCCAGGTCGGCAGCATGTCGCGGATCGCCACGATCGGGTCGGTCGCTGACGCCAGGTCGTTGTTGCCCACCGAGAGCAAGCCGCCGAGGGTGATCAGCAGCACCAGCGGAATGCCCGCGCCGAACGCCGCCGATGCAACCAGACGCACAGCCTTGACGCTGCGATGTTGATAGCGCGACATGTCGGCGCCGGCGTTGGCCCAGCCGATCCCGGTGCCGGCGGCCATCGTGCCGATGCCGATGATCATCGCGCTCACTGGCGCTGGCGTGGCGTTGAATACCGCGCTCCAGTCGATGGTCGCGCAAAGGAAACCGCCGACCAGAATGTTCAGCGCACCGAACACGTACGTCGCCCACTTCTGGATCACCAGCAAGGTCGCGTGACCGAGACCGGACACCGCCAGCGTCAGCAGCACGAAGATTGCGATGAACATCAGCGTCAGCACCGGCGCGCTTTTCGCCTCCACTGGCGAGCCGAACAGGATCGAGCACAGCGACAGCAACACGAATGCCGCCGTGGTGGTGTTGACGGTTTCCCAACCCAGCCGCGACATCAGCGAGACCAGCGTCGGGCCGATGTTGCCGCGAACGCCGAAGATCGCGCGAGACAGCGTCAGGCTCGGCGCGCGACCACGGCGGCCGGCAATCGAAATGATCCCGACCACCGCAAACGAACCGGCGGCACCGAGGATGGCGACGATGATTGCCTGCCAGATCGCCAACCCGCGAAAGGCCACAAGGGTCGCGCCCAGCGGCAGGCCGAGAATCGAAATATTGGCGGCGAACCAGACCCAGAAAAGCTGCAGCGGATGCCCGTTGCACTCAGCCTCGGGCACTGGCTCGATACCACGGGTTTCCAGTTGCCCGACGCTTTGCCCGGCGGTTGTTGAACTCATGAACGTGCTCCTGTTTGCCTTTTTTGTGGTTGTGGCAATGATGCAAAACGACAAGACAACCGGCCTTCCGAGGCCTGTCTGTGCGATCCATTGCTTTGTGAATTCTTTAGAAATGCGCCCCCCTTTCTCGAGCAGGCTCGCTCCCACAATCGGAATGCATTTCTTTGTGGGAGCGAGCCTGCTCGCGAAGAGGCCAGCCAGTCAACGCAAGGCCAACAGCCCCTGCACCAAAGGCTCAAGCTGCAGTTGATTAACAGCTTTCACCGTCTCGACCATTGGCACAGGCCAACACTCAAGCCCCAGGCAAGCGCCGAGCATCGCGCCCAGAATCGCCGCGATGGTATCCGTGTCGCCCCCTAGACTTGCCGCCATGCACAGCGCTTCGAATGCGCTCATTTCACCAATCGCTACCTGCTGCGCGAGAGCAAACGAGACCACCACCGATTCCTGCGACGCCACCGAAGTACCGATCACGTCATAGAGCACATCCGCCAGCAGCGCCTTGTCGCTGTCGACGCTGATGCTGCGCGCCCAACTGATGCGTGAGGCCATGCGCCCACCGGCCACCCAATGCCCGTGGGCCTCGGCTTGAAGTGCAATCTGCTGGCCGAGGTTCAGCGCCTCGCCCAGATCAACGCCGTTGATGCCCGCGGACACCACCGCCGCCACCGCCGCCGCGCTGGAAATCCCCAGCGTGGTGTTGTGCGTCACCTGACAGGCCTGCACCACTGCCGCGATAAAGCGTTCGGCATCGACGACATTCGCGGCGATCCCTACCGGCGCGATGCGCATCGCCGCGCCGTTGGTGGTGCCATAGCGCCCGGCTTCTTCGGGCGAGTGCCCGGCGAGGATCATTTCAATGGCGCGTTTGGTCGAGGGGCCAAGCAAGTCCTGCGAGCCCTTGGCCTGCATCTGGGCTTCCCATTCGATCAAACGCTGAGCGAGGATCGCCGGTTCGATCTGGCCCTTGCCCTCAACCAGCAATTGGCCGACCAGAATCGCCTGTTCGGTATCGTCGGTGATCGAGCCCTTGGGCATGTTCGCCGCGATCGGTTGCAGCGGGCCGGCGTCCTGCAGGTCGGTGATTTTGCCAAAACGGGCCTTGATCGTCTGGCGATCGAGCGACTGCGTCGGCATGCCCAGCGCATCACCCAGCGCCAGACCATAGAAAGCGCCAAGTGCACGGTTGAGCGCGGTCATTTCGATTCTCCAAATTGCAGGTGCAAACGAAAGTGCACCGGGTCGAGCAAACTTTCGACCTGTTCCATGAAGCGATTCTGCCGGTCGTAGGTTGTGCGCAGGGCTTTGAGAAACACCGTGCCGGCCGGGCGACCGAGCAGTTCGGCGTCTTCGGCATTCAGCGGTTCGGCACCGATCCATTGATCGCCGCGCTCGCCGATGTAGCCGTAGGCGGCCAGGGTAATGGACAGGGAGTTGTCGATCAGACCGACGCGCGGCAGGCTTTCCAGACCGCCGCTGGCCGGCATCAATGCACGTTCGAGTGATACCAGCGTCCCGTCGGTGGCGCGTCGGCGACGGTCGAGGGTGATGAATTGATCGGTGCCGAAACGCACCAGCAAATCGGGCCGAGTCACGGCTTCCAGACGCAACACTTCGGTATTGATCAGCGCCCCGCTGTCGGCCAGCGCCTGCGCCCAGCCGTTACGCTGATCGAGGGCGACGCCGTCGAAGGTGACGATGGAACCGACTCCACTTTGCGTGGCGATGTAATTACGCCGCTTCAGTTCGGCCAGCGCTTCACGCAGCGTGCCACGGCTGACCTGGAATTCTTGAGCCAACTGATGCTCGCCGGGCAATAAAAAGCCGTCCTCCATGAGGCCGCTCTCGATGCGCCGGACGAGCTCGTCGACCACCCTTTGTTTCTTGTCGAATCGTACCTGTCTAATCATGTACAAATTGATAACCGAAACGGCAGGCGGCGGGCAAGGATTATTTGGGGGTTCGGACAGAAGGCCGGAAAGATCAAAAGCACCCTCACCCTAGCCCTCTCCCAGAGGGAGAGGGAACTGAATGGGGGATGCTCAGGAAATTGATCGACCTGAAGATGCTTTGCCGAATCCACAATCGACCCAGTCCTCCAGGACGATCGAGAACGCAAGACACCTCGGTCTGCTCCCTCTCCCTTTGGGAGAGGGCTGGGGTGAGGGGCTTTTGATTCAGCGTTGTTTCAGGCGGTCGATGACGACTGCCAGCAACAAAATCGAACCCCGAATCACGTACTGATAAAAGGTATCAATGTTCTTCAGGTTCATCGCGTTCTCGATGATCGCCAGAATCAGCACACCGGCAATCACGTGCCGGATCATGCCAATCCCGCCACTCAGCGATACGCCGCCCAATACGCAGGCAGAAATCACCGTCAGCTCGAAACCCTGGCCAATCATCGGCTGCCCGGAGGTCATGCGCGATGCCAGAATCACCCCGGCCAGTGCGCCGATCACACCGTGCACGGCGAAGATGATGATTTTGGTTCGGTCAACGTTCACACCTGCCAGCAGCGCCGCTTCCTGGTTGCCGCCGATGGCCATGGTGTTGCGCCCGTAAGTGGTGTAATTCAGCAGCCAGCCGAAAAACAGGAAGCAGACAATCGTGATCAGGATGGGCACCGGCACACCAAAAAGCTGGCCGTTGCCGAACACGAAGAACGATTCCTGCGACACGCCGACCGCTTTGCCGTTGGCAAAAATGTACGCCAGACCGCGAACGATCTGCATGGTCGCCAGCGTGGTGATCAACGCATTGACACGCAGTTTGGCAATCACAATGCCGTTGATCAGCCCGACAATCAGGCCCATCACCAACGCTGCGCTGACGCCAAGGAACACGCTGTCGGTGTCACGCATTACTACGGCTGCGACCACGCCGGCACAGGCGATCACCGAGCCGACCGAAAGGTCGAAGTGCCCGGACGCCAGGCAATACAACATGGTGCAGGCGGCGATGCCGGTGGTGGAAATCGCCAGCCCGAGGCCACGCATGTTCAGCGGCGAGAGGAAGTTGTCGATCAGCAGCGTACAGGCCACGAAGATGCCGACCGCCGCCAGCAACATGACCCAGTCATCAAGGAAGCGACGCATATCCAGCGGTTTGCGCTCGGTCGGCAGGGTTTCGTTTTGGGTTGTCATCATAGTTACCTCTCAGTTCGCCACGCCGTCAGCGCGGTGGCGTGGCAAAGCCAGTTGCAGCAGGTTGGATTCATTGGCCTGGTCGCGGCTGACTTCGCCGCGCAGGGCGCCTTCGCACAGCACCAGGATGCGATCGGAAATACCCATCACTTCCATCAGGTCGCTGGACACCACGATCACCGAAATGCCGTCAGCGGCCAGGTTATGGATGATCTGGTAGATCTCGGCCTTGGCGCCGATGTCGATGCCACGGGTCGGTTCGTCGAGCAGCAGCACCTTCATCGGCATCGACAGCCAGCGGCCGAGAATGGCCTTCTGCTGGTTGCCGCCGGAAAGGAATTTGATCTGCTGCCCGGCGTGCGGGGTTTTCACTTTCAGCGCCTTGATCTGCTTCTCGGCGTTGCCCTTTTCCCACAGACCGCGAATCAGGCAGCCGAGGCCGGAATGCGCACCGCGAGCACTGATGTTGATGTTCTCGGCAACGCTGGCGAGCGGGATGATGCCTTCCTTCTTGCGGTCTTCCGGGCACAGCAGAATGCCGGCGGCGATGGCGTCACGCGGCGAACGCAGTTTCAATTCATGCCCACGTAGCTCGAGACGGCCGGCGGTGTTGCGCTCAAGACCACTGAGCAGGCGAAACAGCTCGGTGCGCCCAGCCCCGACCAGCCCGAACAGGCCAAGGATCTCGCCCTTGTGCGCTTCGAAACTGATCGGCTCGCGCAGGCCGGGGCCGAGCAAGCCGTCGACCTTCAACGCCACGGCGCCGCGTGGACGATGGCGGTAATCGTAGATGTCCTGAATGTCGCGACCGACCATGCAGGTCACCAGTTGATCATGGGTCAACTGGCTCATGTCCTCGAACGTGCGCACGTAGCGACCATCCTTGAACACGGTCACGGCGTCGCAGATGCGGAACACTTCTTCCATGCGATGGGAAACGTAGAGCACCACTTTCCCCTCGTCGCGCAAGCGGCTGATGATCGCCATCAACCGGTCGATTTCGCGCGCCGACAAACTGCTGGTCGGTTCGTCGAAGGCGATGACATGGGCGCCGCGCGACAGGGCTTTGGCGATTTCCACGAGTTGCCGCTGGCCCAGCGACAGCCGCCCGACCTTGGTCTGCGGATCGATTTCGTCGGCCAGGCCTTTGAGGCAATTCAAGGCTTTGTGACGCAGTTCACTGCGATTGATCAAACCGAAACTGGCCGGCAAATGCCCAAGGAACAGGTTCTCGGCCACGGTCATTTCCGGCACCAGATGCAGTTCCTGGTGAATCACCGCCACGCCACTGCCGATGCTGTCGGCGGTGGACTTGAAAGCCATCGTCTGTTCGCCGATCTGCAGTTCGCCGCTGCTCGGGATGTAGGCACCACCGAGAATTTTCAGCAGGGTCGACTTACCCGCGCCGTTCTCACCCATCAAGGCATGAACCTGGCCGGGATGGGCAACGAAGCTGATGCCGTCGAGCGCTTTTACGCCGGGAAAGGTCTTGCCGATCCCGTTAAAGCGCAGGCTGCCCCGAGTGCTGTGTTGTGTTTGTGTCTGTAGTTGCGCGTGCATAAAGCCACCTCTTCACACCGAAAAACGGCCCGGCTGCCCGGGCCGTCGCTGCCTCAGTTCCACAAGCCGATTTTTTCCAGCTCTTGCTTGAAGTTTTCGCGGGTGATCAGGGTGACGTCGTCCATGGCGGTGTATTTCGGCGGCTCTTTGCCGGTGGTGATCCACTCGTACATCATCTCGGCGGTTTTGTAGCCTTCGATGTGCGGGCTAGGCAGCATCGAACCGAAGAAACCGCTATTAGGCTTTTTCAGCTCGCCGATGGCGTCGGTGCCATTGATGCCGATGCCGATCACATTGGCCGCCTTGAACCCGGCCGCTTCGGTGGCGCGCACGCCGCCGAGCACGGTGTTGTCGTTCATGCCGCCGATGATCAGGTTTTTCGCGGCGCCTGGCAGTTTCACCAGCGCCGAGTTGGTAGCGTCCATGCTGCCCGGTACGTCGAGGGTTTTCAGCGCGGCGAAGAGGATATGGTCTTCCGGCATCCCGGCCTTCTTCAGGGCATCAACCGAACCGTCGGTGCGCTTCTTGCCGGTGTCGAGTTCGTTGTAGGTGTTGACCACCGCGTAAGTGTCTTTCCAGTCCCAGTTACGCTTTTTCGCTTCGGCGGCCATCGCCGCGCCCTGCTTCTGTCCGACTTCGAACGCGGCCATGCCCAGGTACGGCACGTCTTCCATGAACTTGCCGCTGGCGTCGACAAAACGGTCGTCCACGGCAATCACTTTAAGGTCATTGAGTTTGGCTTTGGCCATGATGGCCGGGCCGAGGGACACGTCAGGCGGGCAGATCACGAAGCCCTTGGCGCCGTTCGCGGCGAGGCTGTCGATGGCCGAGAGGGTTTTCTCTCCATCCGGCACGGCGATCTTGATCAGTTCAAAGCCTCTGTCCTTGGCAGCTTTCTCGGCAAAAGCCCATTCGGTCTGGAACCAGGGCTCTTCGGCCTGTTTGACCAGAAAACCGATCTTCACCGCGTCGGCGGCGAGCAGCGCACTGCTCAGGCTGAACGCAGTAACCGCCAGGGCAGTGCTGCACAGGGTGCGAATCCCGAAACGACGTTTCATCAGATGACTCCTTGTTATTTTTTTTGAGCAAGGTTTGAAAAGCGTGTGTGGCGAGGGAGCTTGCTCCCGCTCGGCTGCGCAGCAGTCGTAAATCCGGCGTTTGCGGTGTTACTGAAAGACTGCATTCGCCGAGTTGGGGCTGCTTCGCAGCCCAGCGGGAGCAAGCTCCCTCGCCACCGGTTGAGTGGCATAACAAACATTTCGGTCAAGCTGGTTAAAATAGTCA
This sequence comes from Pseudomonas khorasanensis, assembly GCF_014268505.2. Classification (GTDB taxonomy): domain Bacteria; phylum Pseudomonadota; class Gammaproteobacteria; order Pseudomonadales; family Pseudomonadaceae; genus Aquipseudomonas; species Aquipseudomonas khorasanensis. Next base: position 599,829 of record NZ_JABWQP020000002.1, on the reverse strand, counting down.
TATCGTATGATGATTGGATTTCAAGCGTAGTTCAGCGCGTAAAATCCGTTTTATTCAGTCGTGGTACATCACCGAGCGACCACCATCAATGGTGATGCACGAGGCGTTGATAAAGGGCGCTTCATCGCTGGCCAGGAATACGACTGTCATCGCCACCTCGATCGGCTGTCCAATGCGTTTGGGCGGGTGCAGGTCGAAGGCGCGCTGACGTTCAGCGTGCGGGTCGGCAAAGCCGTTCCAGTAATCGACGTTCAGTTGCGTTTCGATGTAGCCCGGCGCGATAGCGTTGACGCGTATGCCCTTCGCGGCGTATTCGATGCCAAGGGCTCGGGTCAGTCCGAGCAGGCCGTGCTTTGCCACCGGGTAGGGGAAACAGCCGGGAATGATGTGGCTGGAATGGGTCGAGGCGATGTTGATGATGCTGCCAACGCCCTGCTCGATCATTTGCGGCAGCACGGCTTTGCAGCCGTACCAGGCGCCATCCAGATCGATGGCGAAGCAGCGGCGCCAGTCTTCTTCAGTCATTAGCAGCGGATCGCGGAATACATTGACGCCGGCGCAGTTAACCAGCACATCGATGCGGCCATGCAACTCCACGGCGCGTCTGGCCATGGCCTGCAAATCCTGCTGGCACGAGACGTCGGCTTTGAGCGCCTGCACGTCATGGCCTCGCTCGCGCCAATGGGCGGCAACCTGTTCGACCTTGTCGGCCTGGATATCACTGATAAGCAGTTTTGCCTGTTGCGAAGCGAAGGCGGCGACGATGGCTTCGCCGATCCCCTGGGCAGCACCGGTCAGCAGCACGACCTTGTTTTTCAGGCGCTCGCCCTTTGGCGGTTCCGGCACGGGAGGCAGCGTCAATGCTTCAGCCATGCTCAGGCCCCCTGCTCGCACGCGCAAAAAAACCGGGCACCCGTCGATGTCCGGTTTTGCAGGCGGGGAGAATGAAACAGGCAGGCGTCGCTGACGGCGATGTGCCGTTGCGATACGCGGATCCCGCTTGCGCGGGCGACAAGGATTCGCTGCATCACTTCACCTGTTTTGTTCTTTTAAGTGTGAGTGCGTATTACCGATGGAGCCGACTATAAACCCGACCGCCAAATAATCTCAATATATAATTTTGCATCCCATATTTTGGGATTCAACCAGCAAAGCGCGTACAGAATTTTCCTGCAACGTCCACACGCATCGACAGCACGGCTCCGTCCAGTGGATGGTCGTGCGGGCTTTTCGCACTGGTGATGTATAGGGTTTTCAGGTCTTCGCCACCGAAGACGCAACTGGTCGGACGGCTGACCGGCAGATCAATCCTGCGATCAACCTTGCCGTCGGGCGTCAGGCGCAACAGGCAGCTGCCGTCCCAGCGGGCATTCCACACGTAGCCTTCGGCGTCCATGGCCGAACCATCCGGTCCGCCCTGCCCGTCCGGGCCGTACCAGACCTGCGGAACGTCAAGATGGCCGTCGGTGTGAATGAAATAGCGATGCAGCGTACTGTCGAGACTGTCGCCAAACAGCAGCGTCGTGGCGTCGTCGCTCCACAGAAGCGTATTGGGAATCCCAAGGTTGAGCAGCAGCGGCGTGACGCGCTGATCCGGATCGATGCGGAACAGGCCACCGGAGCGGCGCACTATCGGCAGATCCTCGCCCGCCTCGCCAATATTGTTTTGCATGGTGCCGAGCCACAACCTGCCCTGGGCATCACAACGGGCTTCGTTGGGACGGTTGCCCGGTTGCGGGTCGGCGACACAGAACAGGGTCAGCCGTGGTTCGAGGCCGGGGGAATCGAGATCCAGCCGATAGACGCCGCTGCTCAGCGTGACCAGTGCATCGCCGCTCACGCAGGGAATAAAAGCGGAAATATGTTCAGGCATCTGCCAGATCTGCACGTTCTGGCCGATCAGGCGCAGCGCTTGTTTGCCGGCGATATCAACCCAGTACAACGCCTGGGTCGGCGCGTCCCAGAACGGGCCTTCGCCGAGTTGCGCGCGGTGTTCGGTCAGGGCGGTGCAGGTCATCTGGAATCCTTCATGTTCTTGTTTTCAATGTGGGAGCGAGCCTGCTCGCGAAAGCGTCGTGTCAGTCGATGCATGAGTTGCCTGATACACCGCCTTCGCGGGCAGGCTCGCTCCCACAGCGGATTTTCGGTATTAGCTGGCTTTTCTGCCGGCCATGACTTTCGGGTAAAACCGTTTGATCGCCAGATCGGCGTTGTCGATCAGGGTCATGCAGGCCCACACACCGCGCGTCGAATCGCGAGCGGCGATGGCGTCGGCCATGTCTTTATGGATCGGCAAGGTGCGGCGCAGTTCATCGGGGTCGGCGGCTGAGACCTCGAATGACACTGCGAGCAAAGCGCCAAGGGCCGGGACCATTTGTTCGATGAATTGGTTATGGCTGGCGGCAAGTATGCATTCATGAAACGCCTGGTCGGCACGGTTGTAATCGATGCCGCTGTCGACGGCGCGTTCAAGGGCGTTGAATGCCAGCTGCACGGCTTCGATCTGCTCCGGCGTTGCACGTTCGCAAGCCCAGCGCACCGCCATCGGTTCGATGGTGCGGCGCAAGTCCAGCAAGTCATCGACAAAGTTTTCCGGCAAACCGTTGCGTGACAACCAACCGACGACTTGCGGATCGAAAAGATTCCAGCGCCGCACCGGCAATACGCGGGTGCCGACTTTTGGCCCGACTTCGAGCATGCCTTTGGCGACGAGAGTTTTAATGGCTTCACGAATAACAGTGCGGCTCACGCCGAGCTGCTCGCCCAGATCCGCCTCTACCTTGATGGTCTGCCCAGGCTTGACCTGGCCGGCGGCAATCCAGCTGCCCAGCCAGTCAACGGTTGACGCATGGAAGCTGCTGGACATGGACACCTCAGGGCGAATCGCGATGGGTGACTACGCTAATCATCATACGAATGACAGTCAACGAGATTTTTTCAGACAGTGAGCAAACCAATGTGGGAGCGAGCCTGCTCGCGAAAGCGTCGTGTCAGTCAACCTGATGGCGACTGAACTGACGCATTCGCGAGCAGGCTCGCTCCCACAGTTTGGATTTGTGTCAGGACTCAACGCGGGTCAGGGTTCCAGGCCGATGCGAAAGAATTCGCCGCCGCTCCACACGCCCAGCCAGCGCTGACCATCAATCTCGCGGCTCACCGCCAATTCCACCAACTGATAGAACACATTACGGTGGATCAGCGCTTCAAGATTGGTCCGCACATGCACATAAGGCGCAGGCTCTTGGGTCGCCGGATCGGTCTCGACGCGGATAGGATGCTCACCCCCCGCTTCAGTGGTTTCGTCGACGTTGGTGGTAAAGCGCAGAACCTGCGCCTCGCCCTCGCCTTCCACGTCCACGGCAATCGCCACGAACGGCGCGTCATCGACTTTGATCCCGACCTTCTCGACCGGCGTGATCAGGAAATAATCATCGCCATCGCGGCGGATGATCGTGGAGAACAGTTTGACCATCGGCTTGCGCCCGATCGGCGTGCCCTGGTAATACCAGGTGCCATCGCGGGCGATGCGCATGTCGATGTGGCCGCAGAAGTCGGGATTCCACAAATGCACCGGTGGCAGGCCTTTGGTCTTGGGGATCTGCCCCAACAGGTCATTGGCTTTTTGCGGCTCACTCATGGCGTACTCCTTTGATTACCGGTCGCCGATCCCCAAGAGGCTGCGTGCGTACTGCGCCAGTGGCGGACCGATGAGGTCTTCGGGTTTGGCGTCGTGGAACGTCAGTAAACCGCCACGACTTTTGATGCGTGCAGTATCAATCAAATACTGGGTGCTGGTCTCGATCAACATGATTTGAATCACGCCACCATCGATACCGAGGCGATCCACGGCTTCTTGATCCAGCCACTCGTCGGAGTTGCCGATGCGGTCATCAGCCTTGGCGAAACGCGTATAGAGCAGGTAATGCGCACCAGCGTCGCGGGCTTCGCCCATTGCCTGATCAAGGCCTTCGGGTGCACGGGCGCGGCGGACCATCGGGAAGTATTCGACAAACCCTTTGAAGGCTTCTTCGGCCACCACGTTGGGCCGTGGGTACGAACCACCCGGCGGCGCAAACGCGCCCTGGGCGATGTAGATGAACGAATCCGGCTGAATGCGGAAGTTATTCACGCGGCGACTGTCGCTGTGATCCAGCAGCCCCGCGTCGCTCATGTGATAGCGAGTGCCTTCGGCCATATCGCTGACATTCATGCAGCCGCCAAGCGCCAAAACGGCCAGCAGCAAAACCAGGCTACGCATCCCTCATCCTCCAGAAGCCGGTGTCGGAAAACCGGCGAATGGCCGTTGAATGCAGCTTTTGCGCCAGCTCGACAAATTCAGTGATAGAGGCATTCGCGAGCAGGCTCGCTCCCACAATTGAAATGCAATCCAAATGTGGGAGCGAGCCTGCTCGCGAAGGCGGTTAATCAGCCGCCAATGATCTTCATGACGGTCGCACCACCGGAGAACGCCATCTCCTGCTTGTCACCCAACGCCTTGACCAGCAAACGTTGCAGTGCCGGCAAAGCCTGGTGGCGCGGTTTGTCGAGCAGATCGCCGACATAGTGGCGGTTGCTCGACGACAGGCAGCCATGCAGCCAACCGGTCGATGACAGGCGCAAGCGCGAACAGGTCCGGCAGAACGGCACGCTTTCGTTGGCGATCACGCCGAAGTTGCCCAGGCGCGGGATGGAATAGCGCACCGCCGTAGCGTCGACCGGCGCGTCGGTTTGTGCGTACTCGTAGCGCTCGCCGATCAGCGCCAGCAGCTGCTGCAGGCTGACGAACTGTTGCAAGAACGCGTTCGCATCCTTGGCCAGATGCCCCATGCGCATCAACTCGATGAAGCGCAGCTCGAAGCCGCGCTCCAGGCAGTAATCAAGCAATGGCATGACCTGGTCAAGATTCTGGCCGCGCAGGGGCACCATGTTGACCTTGATCTTCATGCCCGCCGCTTTCGCTTGATCCATGCCGTCGAGCACCGTGGCCAGATCACCGCCACGGGCGATGCTGCGGAATGCGCCGGCATCCAGCGTGTCGAGAGAGACGTTGATCCGGCGCAGACCGGCATCCACCAGCAGCGGCAGTTTTTTCGCGAGGAGCTGACCGTTGGTGGTCAGGCTGATGTCGTCCAGCCCCATCTTGCCGACGGCGCTCATGAACGATTCGAGTTTGGGGCTCACCAGCGGCTCACCGCCGGTGATGCGCAGGCGCTCGATGCCGGCCGCTTCGATCAGGTATTCCACACCGCGCGCCATGGCATCGGCGGACAGTTCGTCCTGCGCAGCCACCAACCGCTTGCCGTTCGGCACGCAGTAGGTACAGGCGTAATTGCAGGCAGACGTCAGGCTGATCCGCAAATTGCGAAAGCGCCTGCCTTGACGGTCAACGATCATGAAACACTCCGGCGAAAGGACATCGAGCGGCTAAAACTTGACTCACAAATCAAGTTTTAGCAAGCCCTATGCCTGAGTATATTCCTGAGGTACTGCGCCATGTTGCGAAAACACCGCGCAATCAGCTCGCTGAATGACTCAAGTGCTCGGTGTTTCCGGATCACGCTTGCGCTTGTTGCCCATGCGCACGCCGATGTCCATCAGGAACTGGAAGAAACCTTCCTGATCTTCCAGCACATTGCTCCAGAACGGCGAGTGATACAGCGCCACCGCGCCGTGCACCAGCGCCCAGGACGCGCAGTAATGGAAGTACGGCGGCACGTCTTCGAGCTTGCCTTCGCTGATCCGGCCCTTTATCAGCAGCGTCAGGCGTTCGAAGTTCGAGGCGCGAATCTTGTGCAACTCCTCGACCATCTCCGGCACCTGATTGCCCTTGACCACTTTCTCTTCGAGGCGGTCGAACAGGCGATAACGCTGCGGGTCGCGCATGCGGAATTCGAAGTAGGCGCGAGACAGCGCCTCCTTGTCCTTGTCGACATCCGCCGAATGCAGCAGCTCGTTCAGATCGCGCTCGTAATCGAGCATCAGGCGCAAGTAGATCTCGGCCTTGGATTTGAAGTGCTTATAGATCGTGCCTTTGCCGATACCCACGGCATCAGCAATCATCTCGACGGTGACACTGTCTTCACCTTGTTCGAGGAACAGCTTGAGCGCGGTATCGAGAATTTCCTGCTCGCGGCGACGAAATTCACGGACCTTACGAGGTTCTTTATGCATAAGAAAAAGGTCTGAAGGGTCAAAATTCGAAGCCGCGTATTATGCCTAACTTGCGCAAAAATGCACGGATCATCCGACCGTATCTGCGTTTCTTGTTCATTTTGGGAACGATTCAGCCTCAATGAGAACTCAACCGAAGCAATCGTATTCCAAAATTGTTTAAAAACGCCGACCGGCTTACTGGACGACGCGCCAGACTGATCAATACTTGAACTGTCGGGCGACATCTCCCCCAAGTGTCGCGCCGATAAAGGTACCAACGGACCGCGTGCCTTTGTTTTACTCCTAATGGTCTTAACCCGGATTCACCCCCCAGAACCCGGGTTTTTTTTGCCTGCGATTCAGCCAGCCGTCATACGGCGGATTTAACACTCGCCAATGGGAACAGCCGCTTGAAGTTCTCCGTGGTCTGCTCGGCAAAGCGCTCGTAGTTCTCTCCCCGCAGCATCGCCAGAAACTCCGCCACTTCACGCACGTACTGCGGCAGGTTCGGCTTGCCGCGATAAGGGATCGGCGCAAGATACGGCGAATCGGTTTCAACCAGGAGGCGATCGGCTGGCACCTTGCTAGCCACATCACGCAGGGCGTCGGCATTGCGAAACGTGACGATGCCCGACAGGGAAATGTAATACCCCATGTCCAGCGCCGCCTTGGCCATGTCCCAGTCTTCGGTGAAGCAATGCAAAACGCCGGCCTGGGGCAAGGCTGCCTCGCGCAGCAGTTCGAGGGTGTCGGCGCGGGCGCCACGGGTATGGATGATGACCGGTTTGCCGGTCTGCTGTGCAGCTTGCAGATGCAGACGAAACGACTCTTGCTGCAACTCGGCGGCTTCCGGCTCGTAGTGATAATCCAGGCCGGTTTCGCCGATGGCGACCACTTTCGGGTGATTGAGCTCCTGCAGCAGCCAGTCCAGTGCAGGCGCCCCGCCCGGCTGCACATCCAGCGGGTGCACACCCACCGAGCAATCAACGTCGTCGTAGCGCTCGGCAAGCGCCTTGACGTCGGCGGCGTTGTCGGCGCTCACGCCGATACACAGGAAATGCCCGACTCCGCGCTGACGTGCTGCATCGAGTGCAGCATCCAGCGAGCCGTCATGGGCGGCGAGGTCGAGGCGATCGAGGTGACAATGGGAATCTACGAGCATAAAAGACTGCAACTTACATCGTATGAGTGGGACGGTCGGATTTCAGCGCTCCGGCCAGATGAGTTTCGATGCGACTGCGCGCGGTGTTGTCGCCGTCATTGAACTGCACGCCGACACCGGCCGCACGGTTGCCCTGCGCACCTTTGGGCGTGATCCAGGCGACTTTGCCGGCGACCGGAATTTTTTCCGCTTCGTCCATCAGGTGCAGGAGCATGAACACCTCGTCGCCCAACTTGTAGCTTTTGTTGGTCGGGATGAACAGGCCGCCATTCTTGATGAACGGCATGTAGGCGGCGTAAAGCACGGACTTGTCCTTGATGGTCAGGGACAAAATGCCGTTACGCGGCCCTGGGCTGACAGGTTCAATCATGTTCACCTCCACTGCTGATAGTCAGAGTCTAGGTACACATTCTTATCTTTGACCAGGCAATCCCGCCCATTGCACCAACAATGCTTCGAGCAGCAGTGCCGGGTTGAGATTGGCCTTGCTCAGTACCTTCTGACGCTGAGCGAGAATCCAGTCCTGAATATCGAGCACCTTGCCTTGCGCGCTTTTCTGAGCCAGGTACTGCACGACCTTGCGCATGTCGGTGAGGCCGAGGCCTGCTTCGTCCTGGGTCAGTTGATAACGCAGGATCAGACTCGACCAGTCGCAGAACCAGTCGAACAGGCGCAGCATCGGAATGTTTTTCCACTCTTCAGCCAACTGCGTCGGCGATTGCTGCTGTTTGAGCAATTTTTTCACGCCTTCGACCACTTGCGCGCGCTGTTCACGCACGCCCTGAGATTGCAGGCTGACTGCCATTAATGGCGACCCGGCGGCCAACGTCAGCAGTTCGACGCGTTCCTCTTCGGAGCAATCCGGTAGTGCCTGCGCCAGCCATTGGAGGCTCATCGCCTCGCCGGGCAGCGGGCAGGCCTGTTGCACGCAACGGCTTTTGATGGTCGGCAGCAGACGACTGGTCTGATGGCTGACCAACAACAGGACGGTATCGCCAGAAGGCTCTTCAAGGCTTTTGAGCAAGGCGTTGGCGGCGTTGATGTTCATCGACTCCACCGGCTCGATCAGCACCACTTTGCGCCCGCCCATCTGCGCGGTCTGCACCACGAAACTGACCAGATCGCGCACCTGATCGACCTTGATCGCCTTGTCGGCCTCTTCCGGTTCAAGAATGTAATTGTCCGGGTGGCTACCAGCCTTGAGCAGCAAGCAGGACTTGCACTCACCGCACGCCTCGGGCGTCGGTCGCTGACACAGCAGGCTGGCCATCAACCGTTCGGCCAGCGCACGTTTGCCGATCCCGGCCGGGCCGTGCAGCAGATAGGCGTGGGCATGCTGGCTGCGTCCGGCCAGTTGCTGCCAGAGACTGTCCTGCCATGGATAGGCCTCAGCCACGGCTCAGCTCCAGCAAATTAGGGAGCAAGGTATCCAGCGATTGTTGAACCTTGGCCAGCGGCTGGCCGGCATCAATGCGCACATAACGCGCAGGATCGGCTTCGGCGCGCTTGAGAAACGCATTGCGCACGTTCTCGAAAAACGCTCGGCCTTCAAGTTCGAAACGATCCAGCCGCCCCCGGGCACTGGCGCGGGCCAGGCCGATTTCAACGGGCAGATCGAAAATCAGCGTCAGGTCAGGACGCAAGCCGCCCTGGACGAACGACTCCAGCGTGGCGATGCGTTCCAGCGATAAACCCCGGCCACCACCTTGATAGGCGTACGTCGAGTCGGTAAAGCGATCACACAGCACCACTGCGCCACGGGCCAGCGCCGGGCGAATGACCTCGGCCAGATGCTGCGCGCGAGCGGCGAAGACCAGCAACAGTTCGGTGTCCGGGTTCATCACTTCATCAGCCGGGGCCAGCAACACGTCGCGTATCCGCTCGGCCAGCGGCGTACCGCCGGGCTCGCGCGTCAGCACAACCTCGACACCCGCAGCCCGCAGGCGCTGCGCCAGGTATTCGCGATTCGTGCTCTTGCCGGCGCCTTCCGGGCCTTCCAGGGTAATAAACAAGCCAGTCACAGGCAGTCCTTTTTCAAAGTCATTGCGCGTTTTGAGGTGCTGCGGCGTCCGGTACCGGGGCTGGCGCCGGCTCTTGCGGCGGCACCTGCGGCAGCGACTCGGGCGCGGTGTTCGGCGAGGCCGCCGGAATCGCATCATCGGTTTCGGGCGTGGTTGGCGGCGTGGTCACCGGCGCCGGGCTGGAACGGTAATCGGCACGGCGCTTGAGCTGGTACTCGCGCACGGCATTGTTATGCGCATCGAGGTCATCGGAAAACACATGGCTGCCGTCGCCACGGGCCACGAAATAGAGACTGGTGCCCGCCACAGGATTCAACGCAGCGTGAATCGCTTCGCGCCCGACCATCGCTATCGGCGTGGGCGGCAAGCCGGGGATCACGTACGTGTTGTAAGGCGTCGGTTCTTTCAGATGCGCGCGGGTCAGTTTGCCGGTATAGCGATCACCCAGGCCATAGATCACCGTGGGATCGGTCTGCAACTGCATACCCAGCGCCATGCGCCGCACGAACACGCCGGCAATCTGGCCGCGCTCCTGCGGTACGCCGGTCTCTTTCTCGACCAGCGAGGCCATGATCAGCGCTTGATAGGGTTCGGTGTAAGGCACATCGGCGGAACGCTGTGCCCATTCTTTGGCGAGCACTTCGTCGAGACGATCGAACGCTTTTTTCAGCAGCTCGGCATCGGACATGCCGCGCACGAAGCGATAGGTGTCCGGGAAGAACCGGCCTTCCGGGAACAGCCCCTTGTGACCAATCTTCGCCATCACGTCGCTGTCGCTCAGCCCGTTGAGGGTCTGTTCGAGCTTGTCATCCTTAGCCAGCGCGGCGCGGACCTGATGGAAATTCCAGCCTTCGACGAGGGTCAGGCTGTACTGAACCACGTCACCACGCTTCCACGAATCGATCAGGCCGTTGACGGTCATGCCGGGCTGCATGCGGTACTCGCCGCTGTGAATCGGCGTACCGGCGAGGTTGAAGCGCCAGTAGACGCGCAGCCAGAACGCATCCTTGATGACGCCGTCTTTTTCGAGTTCAAGGAACGTGCGGGTCGGTGTAGAGCCTTTCGGTACATCCAGCAGTTCTTCCTGCCTGATGCTCAGGGGCTGTTCCAGCGCGGAATGAATTTTCCAGGCGCTGGCGCCCAGCAGCAGCCCTGCCAGAACCAGTCCGGTTTCCAGCAGCAGCAATAGTTTACGTCTCACGAATCAGGCATCCAGTAGCGCGCGGGCAATGGTTTGCAGTTTACGGGTGAGCGGCCCAACCGGCCAGCTCAGCGCAGCATAGGCGCGTACCGGCCAGATGCCGTACACGCTGTTACAGACAAAAACTTCATCAGCCCATTGCAGCTGTTCGAGGCTGATATCGGCGATTTGGATGGGGATGGCCAATGACTCGGCCTGAAACAATAATTCGGCGCGCATCACCCCGGCGACTCCGCAGCGCTGCAAATCGGGCGTCATCAGCACACCGTCTCGCACCAGAAACAGATTACTGAACACGCCTTCGATCACTCGCCCGGCCTGATCAAGCATCAAGCCTTCGGCGTGCTCGCTGTCTTGCCATTCGGCGCGGGCGAGAACCTGTTCAAGACGATTGAGGTGTTTGAGCCCGGCGAGCAGAGGTTGCCTGGACAGACGCGTGTTGCACGGGAACAGGCGAATGCCGTGCTCACCATGAACCGCAGGATAAGCAGCAGGAGGGTTACCTTGCAGAATGCGCCGGCCCGGCGCAGCAGGGTCGGGCGCGTAACCACGCAAGCCATCGCCACGGGTGAGGATCAACTTGAGCACGCCCTCGCCCATTGCAGACCCGTAGGCGAGCAGCTCATGACGAATCACTTCGATATCTGCAGCGATAGCAAGACGCGAACAGCCCTCGGCCAGCCGCTTCAGATGCCGATCCAGCAGGATCGGCTGGCCGCCACGCACGGCAATGGTCTCGAACAGACCATCACCGTAAGCCAGGCCGCGATCTTTCAGCGACAGTGCGTGCGCTGGCTGACCGTCGACCCAGCAGTCCATCAGCCTGCGAACCGACGGAACGCCAGCGTACCGTTGGTGCCGCCAAAACCGAAGGAGTTGGACAGCACGACATCGATGTCCATGTTGCGCGCCGTGTGCGGCACGAAATCGAGATCGCAGCCTTCGTCCGGCTCATCCAGATTGATGGTGGGCGGCGCCACCTGGCTGTTGATCGCCAGCACGCTGAAGATCGCTTCAACCGCGCCCGCCGCACCCAACAGGTGGCCGGTCATCGACTTGGTCGAGCTGACGGCCAGCTTGTAGGCGTGATCACCGAACACCGACTTGATCGCGTTGGCTTCGGCGAGGTCACCGGCCGGGGTCGATGTACCGTGGGCGTTGATGTACTGCACCTGATCGGCGTTGATCTTCGCGTCGCGCAGCGCATTGGTGATGCAGCGTGCGGCACCGGCGCCATCGGCGGGAGGCGACGTCATGTGGAACGCGTCGCCGCTGGTACCAAAACCGATCAGTTCGGCATAGATGGTCGCGCCGCGAGCCTTGGCGTGCTCGAGCTCCTCAAGCACCAGGGCACCGGAGCCGTCGGACAGTACGAAGCCGTCGCGCCCCTTGTCCCATGGACGGCTGGCGCGGGTCGGCTCGTCGTTGCGCGTCGACAGTGCACGGGACGCGCCGAAGCCGCCCATTCCCAGACCGCAGGCAGCCATCTCGGCACCCCCGGCAATCATCACGTCGGCTTCGTCGTACATGATGTTGCGCGCCGCCATGCCAATGCAGTGCGTACCGGTGGTGCACGCTGTGGCGATGGCGTAGTTAGGTCCCTGTGCACCCAAGTGAATGGACAGGAACCCTGAAATCATATTGATGATCGAACCCGGCACAAAGAACGGAGAAATCCGGCGCGGGCCAGTCTCGTGCAGGGTGCGGCTGGTTTCTTCGATGTTGGTCAGACCGCCGATACCCGAACCCATGGCCACGCCAATGCGTTCACGGTTGGCATCGGTGACTTCCAGACCGGCGTTGCGCACGGCTTGAAAGCCTGCGGCGAGGCCGTACTGAATGAACAGGTCGAGCTTGCGCGCTTCCTTGACCGACAGGTATTCCTCGACATTGAAGCCTTTGACCGAACCGCCAAAGCGGGTCGAATAGGCAGAAAGGTCGGTGTGTTCGATCAGACCAATGCCACTGCGGCCAGCCAGAATGCCCTGCCAACTGCTCGGCACATCCGTGCCCAGTGGCGACAACATACCCATACCGGTGACTACGACGCGTCTACGCGACACAGCACTCTCCTTTTTCAAATGACGACTTTGCATCAGGCCTAAAGAAAAAACCGCACGCCATGATGGCAGTGCGGTTTTTCCATGACAGCAAGCAACGATTACAAACTATTACGCCTGGTGGCTGGTAACGTAGTCGATTGCAGCTTGTACAGTAGTGATCTTCTCAGCTTCTTCGTCAGGGATTTCGGTCTCGAATTCCTCTTCCAGAGCCATCACCAGCTCAACGGTGTCAAGGGAGTCGGCACCCAGGTCTTCTACGAAGGAAGCGGTGTTGACCACTTCTTCTTCTTTAACACCCAGTTGCTCGGCAACGATTTTCTTGACGCGCTCTTCGATGGTGCTCATACCTTGTTTTCACTCCTAATGGACAAATTCAGGCAGCTGGCCGGTGGGTAAGTGTATAGAAAGACTTTTCAGCTTTTCAACTGAAAGCTTCACTCCTCAAACCCTGCGACCCTCTGCCTATAAATAGATTGCAGCTTTATAACGGATTTTAGACAGCTCGTATGACATTTTTTTGAAGCAATCCGTCACATTTTACTCACATGTACATCCCACCGTTCACCGGAATTGTAGCCCCGGTGACGTATGCCGCACCGTCGGACGCAAGAAAAGCGACCACGGACGCGATCTCTTGAGCTTGTCCCAGACGACCCAGCGGAATCTGCGTCTGCAAGGCTTCACGCTGCGCTTCAGGCAGCTCGCGGGTCATATCGGTGTCGATGAACCCTGGGGTTACCGAGTTAACCGTAATCGAACGCGAACCGACTTCACGCGCCATCGCACGGCTGAAACCTTCCAGACCGGCCTTGGCGGCTGCATAGTTTACTTGGCCAGCGTTGCCCATGGCACCCACCACCGAGCCAATACTGATAATTCGACCCCAGCGCGCCTTGGTCATGCCGCGCAAAACGCCCTTGGACAGGCGATACAGACTGTTCAGGTTGGTATCGATCACGTCGTACCACTCGTCGTCTTTCATGCGCATCATCAGGTTATCGCGGGTGATGCCGGCATTATTGACCAGAATCGCCACTGGCGCACCGAACTGCTCCTGAATACCCGCCAGCACGGCGCTGACCGATTCGTCGCTGGTGACGTTGAGTTCGAAACCCGCGCCCTGAATACCGTTTTCCTTCAGGGTCGCGGCGATGCGTTCGGCGCCCGACGCGGAGGTGGCGGTGCCAATAACGATGGCGCCCTGACGGCCCAGTTCCAGCGCGATGGCCTGGCCGATACCGCGGCTTGCACCGGTGACCAGTGCAACTTTACCTTGCAGACTCATGCAAGTTTCTCCTGATTCAGGCCTGCGCTGCGCGAGCGGCAGCGAAGGCGTCTGGGGTATTGAGGTTGGAAGTCGAAACGCCTTCGGCGCAACGCTTGTTCAGGCCAGCCAGTACTTTGCCCGGGCCGCATTCGACGAGATTGGTCGCGCCCCTGGCGGCCAGCGTCTGTACCGACTCGACCCAGCGCACTGGCTTGTAGAGTTGTTCGAGCAGATCGCGCTTGAGAGTTTCCAGATCAGCCGGCACCTGCGCGCTGACGTTCTGAACGACAGGAATCCGAGGCGCCTGCCAGTCGATGGCAGCGATGGATTCGGCGAAGCGCTCGGCGGCCGGACGCATCAGTTCGCAGTGCGACGGCACGCTCACTGGCAATGGCATGGCACGCTTGGCGCCACGCGCCTTGCAGCCCTCGATGGCGCGCTCGACCGCAGCCTTGGCGCCGGCAATCACAACCTGACCCGGCGAGTTGAAGTTGACCGCGCTGACGACTTCGCCTTGCGCCGCTTCAGCGCAGGCTGCCAGCACGTCGGCATCTTCCAGACCGAGGATGGCCGCCATGCCGCCCTGCCCGGCCGGAACCGCTTCCTGCATCAACTGACCACGGCGTTCGACGAGCTTCACCGCGTCGGCCAGCGTCAGGCTGCCAGCAGCGACCAATGCGCTGTATTCACCCAGGCTGTGACCGGCAACAAATGCCGGACGCTCACCGCCTTCAGCCAGCCACAGACGCCACAGGGCAATCGACGCGGTCAGAATGGCAGGTTGGGTTTTATCGGTTTGATTGAGCGACTCTTCCGGGCCCTGCTGAGTCAATGCCCAGAGGTCGTAGCCCAGCGCAGCAGAGGCTTCTTTGAAGGTTTCGAGGATCAGCGGATGTTGCGCGCCCAGCTCGGCCAGCATGCCGAGGGACTGCGAACCCTGTCCTGGAAAGACGAATGCGAGGGAAGCAGACATGTAACAAGCCCCTAATGATCTTGTCGTCGGAAAATGACGTCCCGTTCGGGACGCAAGAAACTGACAGTTTGGATGGCCCTTTGAACCGGGCGGTCACATTTAAGCATTGTCCGACGAAAACGCCTAAGACAACAAATCCTCCAGACGACCATGGAGACGCTCGGGCAAGTTCTCCTGGATCTCGATCAGCGCTCGCTGAATGGCACTCTGAAAGCCCTGAACCCCGGCCGATCCGTGACTTTTCACGACGATGCCCTGCAATCCGAGGAAGCTTGCGCCATTATGTCGCGCCGGGGCCAGATCAGCCTGCAGCCGTTTCATCAACGGCAGGGCCAGGGCGCCGACAACGCGAGAGGCGAGGTTTTTCTTGAACAAGGCTTCGATACGCCCGGCAATCATCGTCGCCAGACCTTCACTGGATTTGAGCAGGATATTGCCGACAAAACCGTCGCACACCACCACATCCGCCTCACCGCGATACAAGCCATCACCTTCGATGAAGCCGATGTAGTTGATCCCGCGTGCCGCTTGCAACAGCGTCGCGGCGAGCTTGACCTGCTGATTGCCCTTGATGTCTTCGGTGCCGATGTTCAGCAGCGCCACGCGCGGACGCGCAATACCCAGCGTCTGCGCCGCCACCGAACCCATTACCGCGAACTGCAGCAGATGCTCGGCACTGCAATCGACATTGGCGCCCAGGTCGAGCAACTGGCAATAACCCTTCTGCGTCGGAATCGCCGCCACCATCGCCGGGCGATCAATACCGGGCAGCGTCTTGAGCACGAACCGCGACAGGGCCATCAGCGCGCCGGTATTTCCGGCACTGACGCAGGCCTGGACCTTGCCATCGCGCAACAACTCAAGAGCGACACGCATCGACGAATCCGGCTTGCCACGCAAGGCCTGGGAAGGCTTTTCGTCCATGGTGATGACTTCGCTGGCCGGCACAATCGTCAGGCGCGCGCGATCGGCAGCCGATTGGCCGTTGATCAATGCTTCAAGTAGGGAGGGTTGACCGACGAGGGCCAGGTGCAGCGAGGGCGTAGCAGACAGGCAAGCGAGGCTGGCCTGAACAATGCTGCGGGGACCGAAGTCCCCGCCCATTGCGTCAATCGCGATGACTTGAGCGGACAAGTGATTACTCGTCAGCGCCCTTGTCGATCACTTTACGGCCACGGTATACGCCTTCTGGCGATACGTGGTGACGCAGGTGAACTTCACCGGTGGTTTTTTCTACAGACAGGGTGCTAGCCTCGAGAGCGTCGTGCGAACGGCGCATGTCACGGGCAGAGCGGGATTTTTTGTTCTGCTGAACAGCCATAATTGATTAACTCCTAAACGTTTGGGTCACGCTTTAACTGCGCCAATACACTGAACGGGTTGGACCGCGTTACCTCGTCCTCGCTCGGTTCGGGTTCATCTGCTCCCGCCGGCTGCTGGCATTCTTCCGGATGATGAGCAGGCACAATGGGCAAGGCGAGCAGAAGCTCCTCCTCGATCAGTGACTGCAGATCCAATGGATCTTCGCCCAGTTCCAGCACGTCATAACCTTTCGGTAACGACTGGGTATTCGCACCCTCCTTCACCACCGCGTAACTGCATTCGCTGTGGATCGGCAGGGTGACCAGCTCAAGACAACGCTGGCAAACCATTTTGACTTCGGTGTCGATAAAGCTGTGGATCACCACAGATTTACGTTCATCTCGTTCAAAAACGAGTTTTGCCTGCACCTTCCCGACGGTGTCGGAAAGCGGGTCGCAGAGTCTCTTCAAATCGGCCAGCAGCAGTTCACCTTGAAGGGTGGTGCCACGGTCAGCCAATTTGCGCGGGTCAACGTGAGGTGGAATCGGGTCATTCAACATAGGCGCAGCATTATAGGGATGCACCCACCCATGTCAAAGGAAATTGTGCCCTGTCCGTCACTTGCGTGCCTCCGCTAGAATCCGCACCTGACTCAGGAGACGCCAATGCTGCCTTTATTGCTTGCTTCAAGCTCGACTTACCGCCGGGAATTGCTCGCCCGGCTCCACCTGCCGTTCGTCTGCAGCTCGCCGGATATCGATGAAAGTCACCGCCCGGGCGAAACGGCAATCGAGCTGGTCAAGCGCCTCGCCGAACAAAAATCCCGCGCCCTGGCCGACAGCCACCCCGCCCACCTGATCATCGGCTCTGATCAGGTGGCCGTGCTTGACGAGCAGATCATCGGCAAGCCACACACGTTCGAGAACGCCCGTACGCAACTGATGGCAGCCAGCGGCGCCAGCGTGACATTCCTGACAGGACTGGCCCTACTCAACAGCGAGACAGGACAGTGCCAGGTCGACTGCGTGCCGTTCACCGTTCACATGCGCCAGCTCAGTGTGGAGCGCATTGAACGCTATTTAAAAATCGAACAGCCCTATGACTGCGCCGGCAGCTTCAAGGCCGAGGGTCTGGGCGTGAGCCTGTTTCAATCGACCGAAGGCCCGGACGCCACCAGCCTGATCGGGCTGCCGCTGATTCGCCTGATCGACATGCTGATCGCGGAAGGTGTGCAGGTGCCCTGAAAAGCAAAAGATCGCAGCCTTCGGCAGCTCCTACACGGTTTTATATTCCCATGTAGGAGCTGCCGAAGGCTGCGATCTTTTGACGTTGAAACGAACTATCGCAACGAAGGCCCGTGAAAACCCATCCACATTGCCAATTGCTCCGCCACGCTGGCGCCGAGCTTTTTCGAGAAGCGGTCGAACGGCGATTCCTGAACGGTGAAATCCACCAGCTCTTTCTCGCCAATCACATCACGCGCTACCGAACTGGCGCTGCCGAGCCCATCGATCAGGCCCAGCGGCAACGCCTGCTCACCCGACCAGACCAGCCCCGAGAACAGCTCTGGATGCTCTTTATCTTTCAGACGCTCGCCACGGCCCTGCTTGACGCTATTGATGAACTGCTTGTGCGTGGTGTCGAGCACGCTTTGCCAGAATGCCGTTTCTTCAGGCTTCTGCGGCTGGAACGGGTCAAGGAACGATTTGTGCTCGCCCGAGGTGTAGGTGCGACGCTCCACGCCAAGTTTCTCCATGGTGCCGACAAAACCATACCCCGCCGCCGTCACCCCGATGGATCCCACCAGGCTGGCCTTGTCGGCATAGATCTGATCCGCCGCACTGGCAATGTAATAGGCACCGGATGCACCCAGATCGGAAATCACCGCGTACAGCTTGATCTCAGGGTGCAGGCCACGCAGACGCTTGATTTCGTCATAGACGTAACCAGACTGCACCGGGCTGCCGCCCGGGCTGTTGATGCGCAGGATTACGCCCTTGACCTTTTTGTCTTCGAACGCCGCCCGCAGGCTGCCAACGATGTTGTCGGCGCTGGCCGGTTCCTTGTCGGCGATCATGCCCTCGATGTCGATCAGCGCGGTGTAGTTCGGGCCGCGCGCGGCGCTTTTTTCCAAGTCCATCAGCGGCGTGAACAGAATCAGCGCAACGAACAGATAAACAAACGTCAGCAGCTTGAAGAAAATCCCCCAGCGCCGCGAGCGACGCTGTTCCTGCACACCCGCCAGCAGGGTCTTTTCCAACAGCTTCCAGCTTTTCGCGTCACCGTCGTCGGCACTTGCCTTGGCCGGTGCTTTCCATTCGTCGGTCATGCCATCTACCCCAGCAAAAACGTATTAAACCTGCTGTCCCAGCCAGGCATGCAATTCAGAAAAACGGTCGATCGACAGGCGCGGCTCGAACTGCTGCAGGGACTCGATCGATTGCGCGCCATAACTGACCGCCACCGAATCCATCCCCGCGTTTCGCGCCATCAGCAGATCGAAGGACGAATCACCGACCATCAACGCCTGCTCCCGGCGCACACCGCAGTGGCCGAGGATCTGCTCCAGCATCAGAGGGTGTGGCTTGCTGGCAGTTTCATCGGCAGCACGGGTGATATCGAAATAATCTTCCCAGCCGTTGGCCTTGAGCACCCGATCCAGTCCGCGACGGTTCTTGCCGGTCGCGACCGCCAGGCGATAACCCTGCTCGCGAAACGAAGCCATCGATTCGACAACCCCTTCGAAGAGCGGCGATGGTACGGCTTCGGCAGCGATGTAGTGGTCGGCGTAGTACTCGCGAAACAAGAGCATTTCTGCGTCACTGATTTCGGGGTACAGGGTGCGAATCGCTTCCGGCAAGCCAAGACCGATGATGCCTTTGACAGCGAAGTCATCGCGCAACTCGAAACCGGAACGCCCGGACGCCGAATGCATGGCCTCGACGATCCGATGGATGGAATCAGCCAGCGTGCCGTCCCAATCGAAAATCAACAGCTTGTAATCACGGTGCTGCACTCAGGCGCTCCACGGTCTTGGCCCACATCTCATCGACGGGCGCTTGCAAATTCAGCTTGCCGCCGTCGGGCAGCGGCACGGTCAACATGTAGGCGTGAAGGAATAGACGCTTGCCGCCCAGATCGCGGATTTCCTTGGTGAAATCATCGTCGCCGTACTTGCTGTCGCCAGCGATGCAATGCCCGGCGTGCAGGGTGTGAACGCGAATCTGGTGGGTGCGCCCGGTCACCGGCTTGGCCTCGACCATGGTCGCGAAATCACCGAAGCGACGTAGCACCTTGAACAGGGTCAGGGCTTCTTTGCCCTCCTCATTCACCTCGACCATGCGCTCGCCGGAGCGCAAATTGCTCTTGAGCAACGGCGCACGGACTTGCTTGATTGAGGTTGCCCAATTGCCGCGGACCAGCGCCATGTAGCGCTTGTCGACACCATCGCCGCGCAATTGCTCATGCAGATGCCGCAGCATGCTGCGCTTCTTGGCGATCATCAGCAGGCCGGAGGTGTCACGGTCGAGACGGTGAACCAGTTCCAGCTCCTTGGCATCGGGACGCAACTGACGAAAGGCTTCGATCACGCCGAAATTCAAGCCGCTGCCACCATGAACCGCAATGCCGGCGGGCTTGTTGATCACGATCAAGGCTTTGTCTTCGAAGACGATCGAGGCTTCCAGGCGCTGCAACAGGCCTTGCGCCAAAGGCACCGGCTCGTCGCGCTCAGGCACGCGAACCGGCGGAACGCGCACGATATCGCCGGCCTGCAGCTTGTATTCGGGCTTGATCCGACCCTTGTTCACACGCACTTCGCCTTTGCGCAAAATGCGGTAAATCAGGGTCTTGGGCACGCCTTTGAGCCGGGCGAGGAGAAAGTTGTCGATTCGTTGGCCGGCATACTCCGGCGAGACTTCAAGCAGTTGAACGCCTGGAGTCGAAGGGGCAGTAGTTGTCATGGCGCGGATGATAACAATTTTTATGGATTTGAAGCACTTAATCATTGCTGCTATAGTCGCGAACGCCGCCAAAAGCGGCCTGGACAGCGGAACCACGGTCAAAGACCGGCCCTGACCAACGCAATTCACCAGGGCGCGAGGCCGTCCTACGGGGCTTTCGCTACGTAACGGTGGAGTTTGCGGTTGTAACGAGCGCAGGTGACATGAGGCCTGAATTACACCGCCGAGCAGAGTTTTCACTCGCCCGGCAGGCGATATTCGAGGCCAGTTCACAAAGTGCAGTCAACCGCGAATGACCCCGAGCGATTGCTTCGGAAACATCGCCTGAATTAGCCATGATGCGTGACCTCCCCTTTCGGAGCTCACGGTAAATGCCAACCCGCTGCGGATTCTGCGCGCGGCAGCACCCGAATTATCAGGGATACGTGTAGGGTGGAGATGCACAACCGCCGGACTGTGTAGCAACAGGCTTTATCAAGACGCTTCATCTCGTCCACAGCCGCTGGTTGATTCCTCCTCCTGACTGAGTGCTTAAGTAGCCACAGCAAGCAGGACGCGTACGTCGCGGTATCGGCCCAATTGGTCGTACATCGCTGGACACGGGAATGGCCAACCACTCCCGACGCACCTGACACCGACCGTGAGAAGTCGTGTGTGCCGAACGCCGTTTCCGGCAGCCCGGAAACCGACGGTACTACATGAAAAGAATGCTGATTAACGCAACTCAACCCGAAGAGTTGCGTGTTGCACTGGTAGATGGCCAACGCCTCTACGACCTGGACATCGAATCCGGTGCACGCGAGCAGAAGAAGGCCAACATCTATAAAGGCCGCATCACTCGCATCGAACCAAGCCTTGAGGCTGCCTTTGTCGATTTCGGCTCCGAGCGCCACGGCTTCCTGCCCCTCAAAGAAATCTCCCGCGAATACTTCAAGAAAGCCCCCGAAGGCCGCGTCAACATCAAGGACGTCCTGAGCGAAGGCCAGGAAGTCATCGTTCAGGTCGAGAAAGAAGAGCGTGGCAACAAGGGCGCCGCCCTGACCACCTTCATCAGCCTTGCTGGCCGCTACCTCGTGCTGATGCCGAACAACCCGCGTGCCGGCGGCATCTCGCGCCGCATCGAAGGCGAAGAGCGCAACGAACTGCGTGAAGCGCTGAACGGCCTCGTTGCCCCGGCCGACATGGGTCTGATCGTGCGCACTGCCGGCCTGGGCCGCAGCAGCGAAGAAATGCAGTGGGACCTCGACTACCTGCTGCAACTGTGGACCGCCATCAAAGAAGCTTCGCTGGATCGCTCCGCGCCGTTCCTGATCTATCAGGAAAGCAACGTGATCATCCGCGCCATCCGCGACTACCTGCGCCAGGACATCGGCGAAGTGCTGATCGACAGCGTTGAAGCCCAGGACGAAGCCCTGACCTTCATCCGTCAGGTGATGCCGCAGTACGCCAGCAAGATCAAGCTATACGAAGACAGCGTTCCGCTGTTCAACCGTTTCCAGATCGAAAGCCAGATCGAGACCGCTTTCCAGCGCGTCGTTGAGCTGCCTTCCGGCGGCTCCATCGTCATCGATCCGACCGAAGCCCTGGTGTCCATCGACATCAACTCGGCGCGCGCCACCAAAGGCAGCGACATCGAAGAAACCGCCCTGCAGACCAACCTTGAAGCCGCCGAAGAAATTGCCCGTCAGTTGCGCCTGCGCGACATCGGCGGCCTGATCGTCATCGACTTCATCGACATGACCCCTGCCAAAAACCAGCGCGCCGTGGAAGAGAAAGTCCGCGAATGCCTGGAAGCCGACCGCGCCCGCGTGCAGATCGGCCGCATCTCGCGCTTCGGCCTGCTGGAAATGTCCCGTCAGCGTCTGCGTCCATCCCTGGGCGAAAGCAGCGGCATCGTCTGCCCGCGCTGCAACGGCACCGGCATCATTCGCGACGTCGAATCGCTGTCGCTGGCGATCCTGCGCCTGATCGAAGAAGAAGCCCTGAAAGACCGCACCGCCGAAGTCCGCGCACAAGTGCCGATCCCGGTGGCCGCGTTCCTGCTCAACGAGAAACGCAACTCGATCACCAAGATCGAATTGCGCACCCGTGCCCGTATCGTCATTCTGCCGAACGATCACCTGGAAACACCGCACTTCGAAGTTCAGCGCCTGCGTGACGACAGCCCGGAAGCCGCGACCAGCCAGTCCAGCTACGAAATCGCCGCTGCCGCTGCCGAAGTCGAAGAAGTCCAGCCAGCCGCTGCGACTCGCACCCTGGTTCGCCAGGAGGCGGCAGTCAAGACCGCACCGGCCCGCGCCAACGCTCCGGTTCCGACCGAAGTCGCTGCCGCCGCACCTGCACCGGCACCGGTTGCCGCACCTGAGCCAAGCCTGTTCAAGGGCCTGGTGAAGTCGCTGGTCAGCCTGTTCGCCACCAAGGAAGAGCCTGCCGCTCCGGTTGTGGTTGAAAAACCGGCCACCGAGCGCCCGGCGCGCAATGAAGAACGCCGCAACGGCCGTCAGCAGAGCCGCAACCGTAACGGTCGCCGCGACGAAGAGCGCAAGCCGCGCGAAGAACGCGCCCCACGTGAAGAGCGTGCACCGCGCGAACCGCGTGAAGAGCGCCAGCCTCGTGAAGCCCGCGAGCCACGCGAAGCCCGTACCGAAGCGCCGGTCGCTCGTGAAGAGCGTGCTCCACGCGCTCCTCGTGAAGAACGCGCACCTCGTGCTCCACGCGAAGACCGCAAGCCACGTGGCGAGCGCGAAGAACGCGTACGTGAACTGCGCGAGCCACTGGACGCCGCTCCAGTTGCTACCGCTGCCGCAGCCGTAACCACTGAAGAGCGCCCGGCTCGCCAGCCACGCGAAGAACGCGCACCGCGTCCACCGCGTGAAGAGCGCCAGCCGCGTGCCGAGCAGGCTGCCGTCGCTGAAGAAGAAGTCAACACCAGCAACGAAGAGCAACTGCCGGAAGACGGTCAGGATAACGCCGAAGGCGATCGCCCTCGTCGTCGCTCCCGTGGTCAGCGTCGTCGCAGCAACCGTCGTGAGCGTCAGCGTGATGCCAACGGTAACGTGATCGAAGGTTCGGAAGAATCCGAATCCGGCGAAAACGCTGCCGAGCCTACGGCTGCCGATCTGGCTGCGGGCCTGGCGGTTACTGCCGCCGTTGCCAGCAGCGCCATCAGCGCTCCGGCTGAAGCTCAGGCCCATGAACAGGCCGAACGCGCCACCGCCGCAACACTGGAAACCGCGCCAGTGGAAGCGCCAGCTGTAGAAGCCACGACGCCGGTCGAAGTGACTGCTGCTCCGGAAATCGAAGTGGCCCCGGTTCGCCAGGCCTGGCCTCAGGCTGAAGCCGCTGCAGAGCCTGCTCCGGTTGCCGAAGCGCCGGTCGTTGTTGCAGAGCCGGTTGCCGATACCGTCGCAGAAACCGTGACCGAAACCGTGCGTGAAGTGCGCGAAGAGCAGACTGCGTTCAACTGGGTATCGGAGCCCGCCGTGACCGAAGCGCCAGCACCTGTGGCTGAAGCCGAAGTCTCGCAAGCCATGGTTTCCGAACCAGTGGTTGCAGCGGCCGAACCTGCTCCAGCGCCAGTCGTTGAAGCGCCGGTTTTCGAAGCACCGGTTGCAGAAGCACCTGTTGTCGAAGCGCCCGTGGTTGCCGAAACTCCAGCGCCGGTGGTTGACGCTCCTGCGCCGGTCAGCGCCCTGACGCCAAACGGCCGCGCACCTAACGATCCGCGTGAAGTGCGTCGTCGCAAGCGTGAAGAAGAGCGTCTGCAGAAGGAAGCCGAACTGGCTGCCGCTGCGGCTCCAGTGGCTGCCGAACCAGCCCCTGCTGCTGATGTGGTCGAGGCAGCCCCTGCCCCGGTCGCTGAAGAAGCATCGGTCGAAGCGGTGATCGCTGAAGCACCACGCTCCGTTCAGGACGCGGTCGAGCAGCGCGAAGAAGCCGAGGAAAAAGAGCACGAGCCTAAGCCGCTTGTCTGATTCCTGAAGCCCAATAAAAAGCCCCGCCCGGTGAAAGCCTGGCGGGGCTTTTTTAATGCGCTTCGATTTTCTATGCAGGCCTTTGGATCGCCCCCCCTCACCCCAGCCCTCTCCCCCCGAGGGGGCGAGGGGGAAAGGGAGCCGATCTTCAAGCTTTTCAAACCCAAGATCGACTCGGAAGTTTCAGGTCGGTGCTTCTCGGAAAAACAACTCGGTCAGTCCCCTCTCCCTCTGGGAGAGGGCCAGGGTGAGGGGCTTTTGAAGGCCAACGCCTCAGGCACATCGATATCCCACAACACTCCGGGATCATCCACTGCCACTTCGACCACCCGCCCCTGCGCAAACAGCGGTCGAGCTCCTCGATCGCCAGTCAGCGCCTGCAACTGCTCGCCAAACCCACGTCCGAATCCCACCGGATGCCCGAACTCGCCATCCTGCACCGGCACGCTCACCACGTCGTCAGCAATCGCCGCGACCACCCGCTCAATACTCGACGGCGATATAAACGGCATGTCGCCTAACACGATCAGCCAGCCATCTGCATCAGCACACACCGCAACGCCCGCAGCGATGCTATCGCCCATTCCGGTCGTTTCTATCGATACCACATCGCAACCATAAGCCTGCGCCATGCGCATCGCCTGTGGTCGCGCTTCGGTCGTCACCAGCACACGCTTGTCGAGACCGGCCGGCAAGTTCACCAGCACCTGTTCGATCACCGAGCGAACCGCGCCGTCACGTCCGGTGCAATCGGCCAGCAGTTTGTCCTTGCCGGCGCCGGCCACCTGGCGAAAGCGACTGCCCTCACCCGCCGCCAGCACAATCACTGCGATGGATCGGCTCATGCGCCCTCCAGCGGTTTTTTCTGTTTCAACTCCACACCGTTCTTGATCGCGACGATTTCTGCCAGCAACGACAAGGCAATCTCTGCCGGCGAATGACTGCCGATGTGCAGGCCGATCGGCCCGTGCAAGCGGTCGATCGAGGTTTTCGACAAGCCTAGCTGGGCGAGATTTTCCCGGCGTTTCTGGCTGTTCACCCGCGAACCGAGCGCACCGACATAGAATGCCGGCGAGTCCAGTGCCGTGAGCAGCGCCATATCGTCCAGACGTGGATCATGGGTCAACGCGACAATCGCCGTGCGCTCGTCAGTCTGGATGTTCAACACCGCGTCATCCGGCATGCCGGGAACGAAACGGCCATGCTGCTCTTCCCAACCGTAGACAAATTCGGTGCGTGGATCGCAGATCAGCACTTCGAAATCCAGCAGCCGCGCCATGTCCGCCACGTAGCGCGACAACTGCCCGGCGCCGATCAACAGCAGACGCCAGCGCGGGCCGTAAATGGCCCGCAGCGTTTTGCCGTCGAACACCAGCGAATCGGATTTGCTCGCCGGCGCAAGCGTGACAGCGCCGGTTTCAATATCCAGTTCACGGGCGACGATTTCATGGTTTTCACAGCGCTGAAGCAGTTCTTCCACCCAACCCGGATCGCCAACGCGCTCTTCGGTCAGGCGCAGCGTGCCACCGCAAGGCAGGCCGAAACGCGCGGCCTCCTCGCGGGTCACGCCGTAAGTGATCATCTGAACCGGGGGCCCGTCGGTAGCGATACGCCCGTCGTGCAGACGGGCGATCAAGTCATCCTCGACACACCCGCCCGACACCGAACCGATCACCACGCCATCTTCGCGCAAAGCGAGCATGGCGCCGGGCGAACGTGGGGCGGTGCCCCAGGTCTGAACCACGCTGAACAACACCACCCGCTGTCCGGCGCGGCGCCATTCGAGCACGCTGCGCAGGACGTTAAGGTCGACGCTATCCATTACGCCTGCGCCTTCTGCCAGCCCTGCAGCTGGTAACGCACCGGGAGATCACGGATGCGTTTGCCGGTGGCGGCAAAAATTGCGTTACACAAGGCTGGTGCAATCGGTGGCACGCCCGGTTCGCCGACGCCACCCAGCGGCACGTCGCCTGGCGGAGTCACCAGATGCACCGCGACTTCCTTGGGCGCCAGCGACATCCGCGCCACTTCGTACATGTGGAAATTGTCCTGCTGCACCTTGCCGTCCTTGAAGCTGATCTCACCAAGTACCGCGTTGCCCAGGCCCATCACGCAAGCACCTTCGAATTGCGAACGGATGCGCTCGGGGTTGATCTGCGGGCCGCAATCAACGGCAATGTCAGCCTTGTGCACGATCAGCGTGCCATCGTCCTTGACCTCGACTTCGATGACCGCTGCCACGTAGGTGACAAAGCTGTAGTGCACCGCCAGCCCCAGGCCACGACCCTTGGGCAGTTTGCGCCCCCAGCCGGCAGCCTTGGCGGCGGTTTCCAGCACCGTGCGCATGCGCCCGGTGTCGATCGGATAACGCTCCGGGGATTCGCCGTAGTTCCACTCGTCACTCAAGGTGCTCGGGTCAATCTGGCGATCCGGGCCGAGCAGTTTGATCTGGTACTTGAGCGGGTCCTCTTTGGCCTTGTACGCCAATTCATCGACAAAGCTCTGAATCGCAAAGCCATGGGGAATGTTTGACACCGAGCGATACCAGCCGACCCGCGTGTGCACCTTGGCTTCGGGGTTTTCCAGGCGCACGTTGGGAATCGCGTAGGCCATGTTGGTAAACCCCATGCCCAGTTCGAATGCCGCCTCGTGGTTCATGTCCGGCGCGAACAGCGCGGTGATGCTCGGCGCCACGGTGCGATGCAGCCAACCGGACGGCATGCCGTTCTTGTCGACACTCGCCTTCAGGTATTCGGCCGACACGGTGTGGAAGTACGAGTTATGAATGTCGTCTTCACGCGTCCACTGCACCCGCACAGCCTTGCCCGGAAATTCCTTGGCGAGGATCGCCGCTTCAACGACGAAGTCCGGTTTCGACTTGCGACCGAAACCACCGCCCAGCAGCGTCACGTTGAAGGTGACCTTGTCGAACGACACGCCCAGGCGCTCGGCGATGCGCTCGCGGGTGACCTGCGGTGCCTGACTCGGTGCCCAGGCTTCGCAGATGCCGTCCTTGTAACGGGCAATAGCGACCATCGGCTCCATTGGCGCCTGTGCCAGGTGCGGCAAATAATAGGAGGCCTCAAGGGTGCTGGCGCCGCCGCTCAGGGCCTTTTCGATATCACCCGTGTTGCGCACGACTTTGCCGGGTTTCAGCGAAGCAGTTTCGAGTTCCTTGCGATAGGCAATCGAGTCGTAACTGGCATTCGGGCCGTCGTCCCATTCGATCTTCAGGGCCTCGCGGCCCTTGATTGCTGCCCAGGTGTTGCTCGCCACCACCGCCACACCGCCCAAAGGCTGGAACTCCGACGGCAGCGGACGGCTTTCGATTTGAATGACTTTCAGCACGCCAGGGACTTTCAGGGCCGCGCTGTCGTCCAGCGATTTGACCTTGCCGCCGTAGACTGCCGGACGAGCGATGGTCGCGTACAACATGCCGTCAAAATGCACGTCGGCGCCGTACACCGCGCGACCGTTGACGATGTCTTCACCGTCGATGGCTTTGCTGCCTTCCTTGCCGATGTAGCGAAATTCCGACGGCTGCTTGAGGCGCAGACTGTCACGGCTCGGCACCGCCAACGCACTGGCGGCGGCGGCGAGTTCGCCATAGCCCAGCTCGCGGCCGGACGGTTTGTGAATCACTTTGTGCAATTGCGCGTGGCACTCGCCGACCGGCACTTTCCACTGCGCGGCGGCGGCCTGTTCCAGCATGGTCCGGGCCGCCGCGCCGCAACGACGCATCGGCTCGTACCAGTGACGCATGCTCCGCGAACCGTCGGTGTCCTGGTTGCCGAAACGTACTTCGTCGCCCGGCGCCTGTTGCACCTTCACTTTTGCCCAATCGGCTTCCAGCTCATCGGCGACGACCATGGTCAGGCTGGTGCGGATGCCCTGGCCCATTTCCGATCGGTTGCAAACGACGGTTACGGTGCCATCGGCGGCGATGCTGACGTAAACCTTGGGATCGTCGATCCAGCCATTGGGCATGCCGTCGGCGCCGAATTTCTTCGGCGCGTCTTCGGCCAGCGCGTCCTGCCAGCCCCAGCTCGCGGCCAGGACCAATGCACCGGTGGCGCCCACACCCTTGAGAAAGCCACGACGGCTGAGATTGCTCAGGGCGAAATCATTCGGTACGCGGCTCATGCCTTGGCCTCCTTCAGGTGAGTGGAAGCCTGGCGGATCGCAGTCTTGATCCGGTTGTAGGTGCCGCAGCGGCAAATATTGCCGACCATCGCCTCTTCGATCTGCTCGTCGCTGGGGTTCGGGTTGGTTTTCAGCAATGCCGTGGCGGACATGATCTGCCCGCCCTGGCAGTAACCGCATTGCGCCACGGCACTGTCGAGCCAGGCCTGCTGGACGACTTTGCCGACCGGGTCGGCGTGCAGGTTATCGATGGTGGTGACGTCCTGACCGACCACCGAACCGATCGGTGTGATGCAACTGCGCGCAGGCGAGCCGTTGATATGAATGGTGCATGCGCCGCAAAGGCCCATGCCGCAGCCGAATTTTGTGCCGTTGTAACCGGCGACGTCACGAATGGCCCACAACAGCGGCATGTCTTCGGTAACGTCGAGGGAGTGGTCTTGACCGTTGAGCTTCAGGGTAATCATGGGCACGCCCGCATATTTATTGGAGGTTATGGGGTCGAGCAATCTGCCGCCGGGAAATCAGCGTGGGTTCGCGCAGATCGGCTCAGGCTAATCAGGCTCTCTTGCGCCGACAGAAACGTCTGCACCGGGCCTTTGGTGGAGCAAATGATTGGTATCGTTAGCTCGATAAATTAACCCAGCATTAACAAAAAAGCCCTGCTGAGACAGGGCTTTTTTAGCGGCAAGCTTTTAGCTGCAAGCGGTAAGTAGAAGCGGTAGGTCGCTCATGATCCAGTGTAGCTTGCCGCTTGAAGCTTGCCGCTGCATCAATACCTGTTGGGCTCCATTTCCAGCTCGACGTTGAAGCGTTCCGCGATGTCTTTCTGGATCCGTTGCGCCAGGTCGAGCAATTGCAAACCGGTCGCTGTGCCGTAGTTAACCAGCACCAATGCCTGCAATTTATGCACACCGGCATCGGCCTCGCGGAAACCTTTCCAGCCTGCGCGCTCGATCAGCCAGCCGGCGGCCAGTTTCATTTGCCCGTCCGGCTGTGCATACGCCACTACATCCGGATGCTGCGCCTTGATTTGAGCGACGATGTCCGCAGAAACCAACGGGTTCTTGAAAAAGCTGCCGGCATTGCCGAGCACGGCGGGATCCGGCAATTTCTCGCTGCGGATGCTGCAGATGGCGCGACTGACGTCGGTCGGGGTCGGGTGCTCAATGCCCTGCTCGGTCAGGCGTTGACGCACCGGGCCGTATTCCAGATGCAAATGGGCGACGCGATCGAGCTTGAAGCGCACGCGCAGGATCAGCCAACGCCCAGGCTGCTGTTTGAACAGGCTGTCGCGATAGGCGAAGTTGCATTCTTCGAGGGTGAAATCCCGCAGCTCCCCCGTCTGGCGATCCAGCGCGGTGAGCCCGGCGAACACATCCTTGATCTCGACGCCGTAGGCCCCGATGTTCTGCATCGGTGCGGCGCCGACGGTGCCGGGGATCAGGCTGAGATTTTCCAGCCCGGCAAAACCCTGCGCCAGCGTGTGCTGGACGAACGGGTGCCATGGCTCGCCCGCCTCCGCTTCGACCACCACATGGCTGCCGTCATCGCTGAGCACACGAATGCCGCGCGTGGCCATGCGCAATACCAAGGCCGGAATATCGGCAGTCAGCAGTAGATTGCTGCCGCCACCGATCACCAGCAACGGCACCTCATGAGAGGCAGCGTAGGCCAGCGCCTGGTGAACATCGTCGTCGTTATGGGCTTCGGCGAACAGCTTCGCGCGGACATCCACGCCGAAACTGTTGAACGCTTTCAGGGAAACCTGTGACTGGACCTGCAGACTCATGACCGGCCCTTCACTTCGATCAACAATTGATCACAGGCCGCTTCGATCAGATCCAGCACCTGCTCGAACCCCTGATCGCCGTCGTAATACGGATCGGGCACTTCGTCGACCAACCCGGCATAACGACGCAGGAACAGGTCCAGTTCCGCCTTGCCGGTGGACGGCTGCAGCGCCTTGAGATGGCGCAGATTGCTGTTGTCCATGGCGAGGATCAAGTCGTAACTGGCGAAATCGGCCCGGCTGACCTGCTGCGCGCGCTGCGCCGACAGGTCATAACCGCGCACTTTCGCGGCGGCCTGGCTGCGTTTGTCCGGCGGATTGCCGACGTGCCAGTCACCAGTGCCGGCGGAGGCCACTTCGACCTGCGCGGCCAATCCTGCTTCGCGCAATTTGTGCCGCAATACGCCTTCGGCGGTGGGCGACCGGCAAATGTTGCCCAGGCACACAAACAGAACGCGCATCAGGCCCCCAGCAGGCGACGAACGCGCTCAAGGTCTTCGGCGGTATCGACACCGGTCGGCGGCGCGATCAGCGCATCGGCGACATGAATCCGCACGCCGTGCCACAAGGCACGCAGCTGTTCGAGGGATTCGGTGTTCTCCAGCCAGCACGGCCCCCAGCTCACGAAGTCCTGCAAGAACCCGGCGCGGTAGGCATAAATGCCGATATGGCGGCGGTACGGCACGCCTTCAGGCAATTGCTCGCGGCTCTTGGCGAACGCATCGCGCGCCCAGGGCAACGTGGCGCGACTGAAGGTCAGTGCGAGGCCGTTGATGTCGCTGACGACCTTGACCACGTTCGGGTTGAACAGCGTATCCACGTCCTCGATCGGCTCGGCCAACGTCGCCATGCGCGCTTCGGTGTGAGCAGCGAGGTTGGCGGCGACCTGGTCGATCACACTCGGCGGGATCAGCGGCTCGTCGCCCTGCACGTTGACCACGATCGCGTCAGGCGCAAGACCCAGTTTCGCCGCGACCTCGGCCAGACGATCAGTGCCGGAATTGTGGTCTTCACGGGTCAGCACGACTTCGGCGCCAAAGCTTTTGCACGCCTCAACGATGCGCGCATCGTCAGTCGCCACCACCACGCGGCTGGCGCTGCTCTTGCTCGCCTGCTCCCAGACGTGCTGGATCATCGGCTTGCCGGCAATATCCAGCAGGGGCTTGCCCGGCAAACGGGTCGAGGCGAAACGCGACGGAATGACAACGGTGAAGGCTGTGGTCATTTATCCAGGCGCTCGTCGGTGGTCAGGGTGCGCGCTTCGCTTTCCAGCATGACCGGGATGCCGTCGCGGATCGGGTAGGCCAGGCCGGCGCCCTTGCTGATCAGTTCGGTCTTGTCCGCGCTGAGTTTGAGCGGGCCTTTGCATACGGGGCAAGCAAGGATGTCGAGCAGTTTGGTGTCCATGTACATTCCCAGAAATAAGATCAATTAAGGCAACAGGCGATCCGGCAACAGGCGCATCAACTGCGTGTCGAACCAGCTCACGAAAGCCGGCGACGGCACGGCATCGACCGCCAGATACCACCAGTCGGCGGCGGCAAAGGCACGGCACTTTACCGCGTCCTTTTCCGTCATCACCAACGGCAATGACGGTGTGAAATTCAGGGCCTGCACGCTGTATTCGGCGTGGTCGGCAAACGCATGGCTGATGGGGCGCCAGCTTAGCGCTTCGAGGGTATTGAAGAAACGCTGTGGATTGCCGATACCCGCCACCGCGTGCACCGCTTGCCCGGCCGCAAAGTGATCGAGCGACTGACGTTCGCCGCTGCGCAGATTGACCAGTGCGGTGGGTTGCAGGCGAAACGCAAAACCGTCATCGCGATCTTCAGTGGCGCCGTTGAACAGTACGCCATCGACGCTTTGCAGACGCTCGATCGGCTCACGCAAAGGACCCGCGGGCAAGCAACGCTCGTTGCCCAAACCCCGGGCGGCATCGATCAGCACCAGTTCCAGATCGCGAGCCAAGCGGTAATGCTGCATACCATCGTCGGAGAGGATCAGATCCAGCGGTTCGCTGGCGACCAAGGCTTTAACCGCCGCGCTGCGGTCTGGGTCGATCATCAAGGGTACGCCGGTGCGCTGGACGATCAGCAGCGGCTCGTCGCCGGCGATGTCGGCGCTGTGCCCGGCCTCGACTTGCCATGGCAGTTGCGGCGGCTTGGCGCCGTAACCGCGACTGACCACGCCGACGCGCAGTCCCCGGCGTCGGCAATGCTCGATCAGCCAAAGAATCATCGGCGTCTTGCCAGTGCCGCCAACGGTGATATTGCCGACCACGATCAATGGCACGGGCGGCTGGTAGATCTCACCTTCACCGTCAAGAAAACGCCGACGCTTGTTCACCACCACGCGGCGGTACAACATTTCCAGCGGTCGCAACAGCGTCAGGGCCGGATGCCCCTGATACCACGCGGCGAGCAAGCGATCGGACAGGCTCATCAGGGTTTGGGCGCCGCCTCGACCGTGGTCATGCGCAGATGGCTGAAACCGAGCTTGCCGGCCGCGTCCATGGCGGTGATCACCGATTGGTGCTGCGCCTTGCCATCGGCACTGATCGACAACGGCAGGCTGGTGTCGCCGTTGGACTCTTTCTGCATGGCTTCCATCAGGGTCGCCAGATCATTCTTCGGCAGTATCTTGTTGTTCACCGAAAACACGCCTTCGGCGCTGATCGCGACGTCCAGCTGTTTAACTTGCTGGTCCTCGGCCGGCGAGCCGCTGACGGCTTCCGGCAGATCCACGCGCAACTGGGTTTCACGGGTGAAGGTGGTGGTGACCACGAAAAACAACAGCAGGATGAACACCACGTCGATCAGCGACGCGAGGTTGATGTCCACGGTTTCCCGGGGTTTGCGACGGAATTTCACGCTTTGCCCTCGGCCAGATCCACGTCACGGTCGCCCTGCACCACTTCCACCAGTTTGATGGCTTCCTGTTCCATGCCCACCACCAATTCATCGATACGGCGTTGCAGGAAACGGTGGAAGAACACTGCAGGAATACCGACCATCAGGCCCGCTGCGGTGGTGATCAGCGCTTTGGAAATACCGCCGGCCAGCACCGAAGCATTGGTGGTCATGCCGGAGCCGGTGAAGGCGCTGAAGATGTCGATCATGCCCAGCACGGTGCCGAGCAAACCGAGCAACGGCGCCATGGCGGCAATGGTGCCGAGCGCGTTGATATAGCGTTCGAGTTCATGAATGACCCGGGCAGCGGCCTCTTCGATGCACTCTTTCATGATCTCGCGACCATGCTTGGAGTTGGCCAGGCCTGCGGCGAGGATTTCCCCCAGCGGCGAGTTGGCGCGCAGTTCCTTGAGCTTTTCTTTGTTGAGCTGCTTATCCTTGATCCAGACCCAGACCTGGCCCAGCAGATGCTCGGGGGTGACGCGACTGGCGCGCAGTGTCCACAGGCGCTCGGCGACGATCGCCATGGCCGCTATGGAACTCAAAATGATCGGCAACATCATCCAGCCGCCGGATTTGACCAATTCCCACACAGTGACAGCCCCCTCGAAAAAGTGCGCCACTTTACCATACCGATCCGCGATTAAGACCCGCTGCCCCGACGACCGTGATGTGGCAACCATGCTGGCACCGATCAACGGGCAAGCGCAGACGAATCGCGCCAGAAACGCCGCTGTTGACGCATCGTCCACGGGGGTTTGAAGCTGCCCAGTTGCAGATGAATGGCGCCCTGCTCGGCGCTGTCATAGAGGCGAAGGCCTTGTTTGCGGTAACGCGCGATCACCGTGGGATGCGGATGGCCGAAGGAATTGCCGTGCCCTCGGGAGATCAGCACCGACTCCGGTTGCAACGCTTTCAGCAGTGCCGTCGATGATGAGCTGCGACTGCCGTGATGCGGCGACTGCAGCCATTGCGTCGGCACGGCCAGAGGGCTGTCGAGCAGGACGCGCTCGGCATGAATATCGATGTCACCGGTCAATAGCAGGCGTTCGCCGTTGGCCTCGATTTGCAACACACAGGAACGCTGGTTGCTGTCGTGAGCGGCTGACCATTGCCAAAGCTGAAAATTCACGCCATCCCACTGCCACTGCTTGCCACTTTCGCAGCTTTCAGCGCTCAGTTCGGCCGGCAGGCCAGGCGGATCGCCGCTGATAATCCGTTCTACCGACAATTGGCGTCTCACTGCCCGAGCGCCACCGGCGTGATCGGCATCCGCATGGCTGAGCAGCATCAGATCAAGCTTTCCCACATTCAACTTGCGTAGCGCCGGCACCACCACGCGCTCGCCCAGATCAAAATCCCCGAATCGCGGGCCGGCATCATAAAGCAGCGCGTGATGGCGGGTCCGGATCAGAATGGCCAGGCCTTGGCCGACGTCGAGTTGCCAGACATCGGCCACCCCTTCTTTTATTGCCTCTCCGGGCGGTACGACCAACAGCAACATGAGCGGCCAGCCCAGCGGGCGCAGCGGTACGCCACGCGGCAACAGCAACAGCACCGCGCCGAGGCTGCCCGCCGCCAGCGCCCAGAAAGGGATGGAGGCCGGAACCCACGCCGGCCATTGTCCGGCAATCACGGCCAACCCTGAAAACAGCCAATCGATCAAACCACCGGCCAGCCACAACAGCCCTTCGCCAACATAGGGCACGGGCAGCAATAACGTTCCGAGCAATGCCGGGGGCAGCACCACGAGGCTGACCCACGGCACCGCCAACAGGTTTGCAACCGGCCCGCTCACGCTGATCGGCAGGCTGAGCGCCAGCAATACCGGGCACAAACCGATCGCGATCAACCATTGCGCACGCGTCCAGGCCTGCCACCAGCGCCAAGCACCCAGCCGCCCGCCAAACGTTAAAATCAGCACCGCCACCGCGGCGAAGGAGAGCCAGAAACCAGGACGCAAACTGGCCAGCGGATCGAGCAACAGCACGCCGTTGAACGCCAGCAGCAACGGCCACCAGGCACCAAGATGGCGAAAGCGCAGGCGCCACAACAACACCAGCGCCACCATCACACAGGCACGCTGCACCGGCACATCAAACCCGGCGAGCAAGCCGTAACCGAGCGCCGCCGCGAATGCCAGACCACAGGCCCACGGCAGCCATGGCCAGCACGATGGCCACAACCCGTATCGCGCCAGCCCGGCGACCAGCAGATACATCACTGCGGCAAGCATGCCGATGTGCTGGCCGGAAATCACCAGCAAGTGCACGGTGCCGGTGTCTTGAAGAATTTGCCAGTCTTCGCGGCTGAGTCCCGAACCGTCGCCAAGCACCAGCGCGGCCAGCGCGCCCTCCCGTCCCTGCGCATCCACCGCCAGCAAGCGCTGGCGAACGCCATCGCGCCACGCATGCCGGGCTTCTGCCAGGCGCTGACCATCCTTGATCGTGCCGGTCGCACCGATGCGTTGCGCCAGCAACCAGGCCTCGTAATCGAACGCGTCCGGGTTGAGCAACCCGCCCGGACGTTTCAACTTCACCGCCAGGCGCCAGCGTTCACCGCTGCTGACCGGCGGCCCGGCATACCAGGCCAGACGCATCAGCGACGGCAATTTCTCATGGCGTGAGCGGGCATCGGCAAGCTCGAAACGCACCACTCCGTCGCTGTTCTGCGGCAAGCCGACCACCCGCCCCTCCAGCCAACGGGTTTCGCCGTCCAGGCTGGATGGCAAGCGATCATTCAATGCCCATTGCGCGCTGACGCAGGCCCACGTAAAGCCAAACAGCAAAAGCGCCAATGGATAGCTGCGAAACGGCAGCAGCATCAACGCCACCACCGGCAGCACCATCAACAAACCGACCGGCGGCAAGGCCGGCAAAAAAACCGGGGCCAGCAGACCGACTGCCAGCGCCATCATCCCTGTGCGCATATGCCCGTCCTTGAGAGTCCAATCCTTAGGCATAGCGGGTCTGGGGCACGACCGTCGTCAACAATTGTCACAAAGTCTGAATGGGCGGTTCGTAGAATCCAGACATACTTGCCGCCTTAACCGACCGAGAAGCCTTATGCCCCGGCGCTTATTCAAACGTTACATGCCCGACCCGACGAGCATCAGGGAACACAAATCCTTACGCTTTCTCGGCAAGTTGCTGCATGACCCGAACCTCTGGCACCTCAATCGGCACTCGGTCGCCCGGGCGATGGCGGTCGGCCTGTTTGCGGCGTTCCTGCCGATTCCGGCACAGATGCTGGTCGCGGCGGCGCTGGCTGTCATGGTGCGCGGCAATATGCCAATCGCCGTCAGTCTGGTCTGGCTGACCAACCCGCTGACCATGCCGGCGGTGTTTTTCTGCACTTACCAGGCTGGGGCCTTTTTGATGGATGTGCCGGCGCGGCATCTGCCGGACGAGCTGACCTGGGAATGGATCAGCGGAGAATTATCGACCTTGTGGCAGCCATTTTTGCTGGGTTCGGTGGTCGTCGGCCTGGTGCTGGGGGCCCTCGCCTATTGTCTGGTGATGCTGTATTGGCGCTGGTGGGTAGCGCGGCAATGGGCGCGGCGCAAGAAAAGTCGCCAGAAATGAATGCAAAACGGCCTCCGCAATGGGAGGCCGTTTTTTGTTGTGCCTGGTTTCCTTTCGCGAGCAGGCTCGCTCCCACAGGGAAAGCGTTCCAATGTGGGAGCGAGCCTGCTCGCGAATTCAGGCGACCCGTTTTTCGATCAGGTCCGCATCCCGCGCCCACTCACCAGCAACCGCGCACAGCCCAGATACAGCACCACCGTCGCCACCAGCATGAAGGTAATCGCGATGCCGATGCGGATATCCGAGACACCGAGAATGCCGTAGCGGAAGGCGTTGACCATGTGCAGCACGGGGTTGGCCAGCGACACGGTCTGCCAGAACGGCGGCAGCAAGGTGATCGAATAGAACACGCCCCCCAGGTAGGTCAGTGGTGTCAGCACAAACGTCGGTATGATCGAAATATCATCGAAGTTGCGCGCGAACACCGCGTTGATGAAGCCCAGCAGCGAGAAGATTGTCGCCGTCAGCACCACAACCAGAATGGTCACTCCCAGGTGATGCACCTGCAAATCGGTGAAGAACAACGACAGCATCGTCACGATCAGGCCGACCATCAACCCGCGCAATACACCGCCAATGGTGAAGCCGATCAGGATTGTGTGCGGTGATACCGGCGAGACCATCAGCTCTTCGATGGAGCGCTGGAACTTGCTGCCGAAGAAGCTCGAAACAACGTTGCCGTAAGAGTTGGTGATCACCGACATCATGATCAGCCCCGGCACGATGTACTCCATGTAGGTGAAGCCACCCATGTCGCCGATCTGCCGGCCGATCAGGTTGCCGAAGATCACAAAGTACAAAACCATGGTGATTGCCGGCGGCAGCAGCGTCTGCGGCCAGATCCGCATGAAACGTTTGACCTCGCGGTAGACAATGGTTTGCAGGGCGACGAGGTTGGGGCCGAACTCGGAACTCATACCGCCACCTTCGACAGATTTTTCTCCACCAGGGACACGAACAACTCCTCAAGGCGATTGGTTTTGTTACGCAGGCTCAGCACTTCGATGTTCTGCAAGGCCAGTTGGCCGAACAGCGCGGTGATGCCCATCGACTTGTCGACCTGGACTTCCAGCGTGTGCGCATCGACCAGCCGCGACGGATAGCCGACCAGTTGCGGCGCGGCCGCCAGATCACCCTTGAGATCCAACAAAAAGGTCTCGACATGCAGCTGACTGAGCAACTGACGCATACTGGTGTTTTCGACGATGGTGCCGTGGTCGATGATGCCGATGTTGCGGCACAGCTGCTCGGCCTCCTCCAGATAATGCGTGGTCAGAATGATGGTGATGCCTTTCTGATTCAGTTCGGTGAGGAAGGTCCACATCGAACGGCGCAACTCAATGTCGACGCCTGCGGTCGGTTCGTCGAGGATCAGCAGACGCGGTTCGTGCACCAGCGCACGGGCGATCATCAAACGGCGTTTCATGCCGCCGGACAGCGAACGCGACGGCACATCGCGCTTGTCCCACAGGCCGAGCTGGGTCAGGTATTGCTCGGCACGTTCCTTGGCGATTTTCGCCGGAATGCCGTAGTAACCGGCTTGGGTCACCACAATATCGAAGGTCTTTTCGAACTGGTTGAAATTGAATTCCTGGGGCACCACGCCGATCGAGCGCTTGAGCGCCGCCGGATTCTTGTCCAGGTCATGGCCGAAGATATTCACCGTCCCGCTGGTCTTGTTGACCAGGGTCGAGAGGATGCCGATGGTTGTGGATTTGCCGGCACCGTTGGGGCCGAGCAAGGCGAAAAAGTCACCTTCGGCAACGTCCAGATCGATACCACTCAAGGCCTGGAACCCGTTGCCGTAGGTTTTGGTTAGCTGCCGGATGGACAGAGCGGAACTCATATCGGATTTACGCACCAAGAAGGGAGGAATGGAATAAATAAGGGCGGGCGGCGAGGGAAACAACCGCGACACGAAGCGCAATGGTGCTTGCCGTCGCCGCACAAGTACAGTCAAGTGTGTCGATAGTGATTATCAAGTCAACGCGGTCATGACCGCTTTCTGGTAGGCCGGTCGCTGTTTCAATCGATCGTACCAGGCCTGCAGATGAGGCTGCGGCGCCCGCTCGATAGGCATTTCAAACCAGGCATAAATGAAGCTGCCGAGGGGAATGTCACCCATGCCGATTTCATTTCCGGACAGATAGGGCTGGCTGATCAGGGCATGGTCGGCCATGTTCAGCAACTCATCGCATTCCTTGATCGCGGCATTGATCGCCGCCCAGTCCTGCTTCTCGGCAGGCGTGCGCACGACGCCCCAGAACACAGTGCGAAACGGCCCGGCGAAACTGGAAGTGGTCCAGTCCATCCACTTGTCCGCCATGGCTCGGGCTTGTGGATCCGCCGGATACCAGGCGGTATTCGCCGCATGACGGGCCAGCAGATAACGGACGATTG
This sequence comes from Pseudomonas khorasanensis, assembly GCF_014268505.2. Classification (GTDB taxonomy): domain Bacteria; phylum Pseudomonadota; class Gammaproteobacteria; order Pseudomonadales; family Pseudomonadaceae; genus Aquipseudomonas; species Aquipseudomonas khorasanensis. The sequence continues at coordinate 560,923 of NZ_JABWQP020000002.1, read as the reverse complement.
CGTTGGATTCCCACAGCACGAAACCGTCATCCTCGATCACCGGCACCCGGCCATTGGGGTTCATCGCGCGGTATTCGGGCGTGTCGACGACACCGAACGCGCCACCGGCATCGATAGCCTCGTAAGCCAGACCGAGTTCCTCGGCCGCCCACAACGGCTTCCTGACATTCGATGAGTTTTTCCGTCCCCAGATCTTCAGCATGACCGCCTCTTTGCACATGAGTGGACGGTCAGCATACGCCGGATCAGGTGCGACTCAAATCAGTCTGCATATCGCCCAGCAGGACCGGCAACTGCTCACTGAACAGATGCGGATAGCATTTTTGCAGGTGCTCGAAGAAGAAGATTTCGGGCACATCGGTGAACTGGCCGTGATCGATCAGATACTCCATCAACTGCGCGCCGTCACGGTTGAACGGGTGGAAAACGCTGTCGTTGACTCCATCGAATTCCAGTGCCGCGACGTTGAACAGCTCGCACAGTTTCTGGTTGAACGCCGGGGTCGCCTTGACCCAACGGCCGTCGAGAAAAAGTTCGGTGTAGCCATGCATCGCGAACACATCGCTTTTGAGCAACTCGAGCAAACGCGGCGTCGACAAGTGATTGCGCACGTCGGCCAGACCGATGCGCGCCGGGATCGCGCAATGCCGCGCACAGCCGGCAAGCAGTGTGGCTTTGGGCACGCAGTAACTCTCACCCGCCGCCAGCGCGTAACTGCCACGCAAGGTTTGCGGATCACGGCTGAAGGTGTAAGGGTTGTATCGCACCGCCTCGCGCACGGCGTAATAAAGACTGACGGCCTGCTCGCGCGGATCCTTGCTGGCGCCACGATGCTGCTCGGCGAACTCCACCACCGCCGGGTGGTCACTATCGATGAAGCGGCCGGGACTCAGGTACTCGTGCATGACGGCAATCTCCTGGATAAGCCACGAGTCTAGCGACAGCCTGAGCACAGACCTAACGACGTTTCGGCCAAACGTGAAAGCAAAGCTGCGCAGCAACGAACGATTTCCCACACGTGTTGCCCACCGAACCTACGAAAACCATCCGGGGTTTCCCACGATATCAATCACCATGCTCTGACCACCCGGTTTGACAGATGCCGTCTAAGCTCTGGAGGGTTGATTTGCCTTGGTTCACGGAGGACTGAATATGCTGTTGTTGTGGATACTGGTTTTGATCGTCGGCGTGGCGTATATCGCCCATCGACGCATCGCCCCGCTGCCCGCGTTGGGCATTGTTGCCGCCTATCTGGTGGCGATGGGGATTTTCAGTCACGCGCCGGGCTGGCTGCTGGCGGTGTTCTGGATCTTGCTGGCGGCCATCGCCGCGCCGTTGCTGCTGCCAGACCTGCGCCGCCAGCATTTCACCGCGCCGTTGTTCAACTGGTTCCGCAAAACCCTGCCGCCGATGTCGCAGACCGAACACGACGCGATCGATGCCGGCACCGTGTGGTGGGATGGCGAGCTGTTCAGCGGCCGTCCGGACTGGGACAAACTCCTGTCCTATCCCAAGGTGCAACTGAGCGAAGAGGAACAAGCGTTCATCGATGGCCCGACCGAAGAGCTCTGCGCAATGGTCAGTGACTGGCAGATCGGCCAGTCAATGGACCTGCCGCCAGAAGCGTGGACGCACATCAAGGAACATGGCTTCTTCGCCCTGATCATCCCCAAGGAATATGGCGGCAAAGGCTTCTCTGCCTACGCTCACTCGCAAGTGGCAATGAAACTGGCGACGCGCAGCGGCGACCTCGCGTCTACCGTGATGGTGCCCAACTCCCTCGGCCCGGCCGAACTGCTGCTGCATTACGGCACCGAAGAACAACGCAATCATTACCTGCCGCGTCTGGCACGTGGCGACGACATCCCGTGCTTCGCCCTCACCGGCCCGTTGGCCGGTTCCGACGCGGGTGCAATGCCCGACACCGGGATTATTTGCAAGGGCGAATGGGAAGGTGAAGAAGTCATCGGCCTGCGCCTGAACTGGGAAAAGCGCTACATCACCCTCGGCCCGGTCGCTACCCTGCTCGGACTGGCCTTCAAGGCCTACGACCCGGATCATCTGCTGGGTGAAGAGGAAGATCTGGGCATCAGTCTGGCCCTGATTCCCACCGATACAGCAGGCGTGGAAATCGGCCGACGCCACCTGCCACTGGGGGCTGCGTTCATGAACGGCCCCAACTCCGGTAAAGACGTATTCATTCCGCTGGACTTCCTCATCGGCGGGCAGGAAATGCTCGGCAAAGGCTGGATGATGCTGATGAACTGCCTGTCCGTCGGGCGTTCGATTTCATTGCCTGCAGTCGGTACCGGCGCCGCCAAGTTCACCAGTCTGGTGACCGGGCAGTACGCGCAGATACGTGAACAGTTCAATGTGCCGCTGTCCGCCTTCGAAGGCATTCAGGAAGCGATGGCGCGCATTGGCGGCAACGCGTGGATGATGGACGCCGCGCGAATGCTCACCGCCAACGCGGTCGATCTAGGCGAAAAACCTTCGGTGCTGTCGGCGATCCTCAAATACCACCTCACCGAACGCGGCCGCGAATGCATCAGCCACGCCATGGATGTGCACGGCGGCAAAGCCATCATCATGGGGCCGAACAATTACCTGGGCCGTAGCTGGAATGGCGCGCCGATTTTCATCACCGTCGAAGGCGCGAACATCCTGTCGCGCAACCTGATGATCTTCGGTCAGGGCGCGATCCGCTGCCATCCGTTCGTACTCAAGGAAATGGCCCTGGCCGGTCGCGAAGACAAAGACCAGGCGCTGAAGGAGTTCGATGGCCTGCTGCTCAAACACATCGGCTTCGCCGTCAGCAATGCGGCCAGCACGCTGGTGTTGAACCTGGGACTTGGCCACTTCGAACACGCGCCGGGTGACCGGATCAGTCAAGGCTACTTCCGCGCCCTCAACCGCCAGGCCGCAGCATTTGCCTTGCTCGCCGACTTCAGCATGATGCTGTTGGGCGGCGAACTGAAACGCCGCGAGCGTCTGTCGGCACGCCTGGGCGATGTGTTGAGCAACCTGTATCTGGCCTCCGCCGCGCTCAAGCGTTATCACGATCTGGATTCGCCGGCGTACATGGAGCCACTGTTCCGCTGGGCCATGGAAGAAAGTCTTGGCCAATCAGAGCGTGCGCTGGATGAGCTGCTGAGTAACTTCCCCAACAAAGTGTTCGGCTGCCTGCTGCGGGTCATCGTGTTTCCCTTCGGCCGTCGTCACAAAGGCCCGTCGGACAAACTTGGCGCCGAAGTCGCTGCGGTGATCGGTCGAGCCAAGGGCGATCCGGCACTGGAAGAATTGCTCGCCGGCTGCTATCGCCCGCAATCACCGGACGATGCAGTGGGCGCGCTGCAACACGCCAGCGACCTGCTGAGCGCTGCGCAACCGCTGCACAAAAGGCTGCACACCGCGCTGAAAAGCGGCCAGGTCAAGCCGGCGGCAGGCGAACACGCCATCGACGCGGCACTCGAAGCGGGCGTACTGCAAGCGGTGGAAGCGCAGAGCTTGCGCGACGCCGAAGCAGCACGCCGCAAGGTGATCGACGTCGATGATTTCGACAAGGAGGAACTGAAACAGGCAGAGGGCAAAGTCCGCTGATCCTGGTTTTTGTGAAAAAACGGCGCGAGGGCTTTATACTCCCGCGCCCGTTTTGCTCTTGAGGACTTATCTCGTGTCCAACGTCGTTGCCGATCATCTCGTGTTGCTCGACCACCTGCGCAGTATCCTGGTCGCCGTGGGTGACGCCGAACAAGTGCCCGAAGAAAGCCATGCCCTGTTCCTCGAGCGCTTCGACGAACTGCTGGCATCGCTGCCAATCGATCCCATTGAAAGCCAGTACCTGGGCCAGGACATCCTGACCCAAGTGATCAGCCGCTACCCGCAAATCGCCCACCTGATCCCACGCGATCTGCTGTGGTTCTTCGCAGGTGATTGCCTGCACTACCTGTCCGACGAAGAAATCGACCTGTACCAGGCACTGGAAGAACGCCGCTACGAAGCCGAACAGAACGACGAACCGTTCGACTGGAATCAGGAAAAACAACTGCTGGCCATGTCCGCACAGGACAGCAAGCACTGATATTAAAACGCTAATGAAAAGGCCCGCATGGTGATTCCATGCGGGCCTTTTTTTCAAGATCAAAAGCCCTCCCCCGGATCGTCCCGGGTTCCTGGCTCTATCGCCCAGACAGGATCGGACAACGTCATGACGCGGAGCGTCGAAGGCTGCATTCCCACGCAGAGCGTGGGAACGATCAATTGCGAAACCGCCAGAAGTAACACCCGAAGCAACGGATATTCACCCGAAACCTCAAAGCAACCCCTCACTCTCAGGCAGCTCGTACGCCACAGCCACATTGCTCGCGCCGGCCGATTTCCCAGGCTTGCCCAGCGTCGGCTCCTTCTCCAGACACTCCACCAGATAATCAATAAAAACCCGTAACTTCGGCGGCAAATAACGCGTCGGCGAATGCAACAACCACAACCCGCCGTGATAGGAAGCCAGAAACGTCCAGTCCGGCAACACCTGCACAATCAGCTTCTGCTCCAGCGCATAACGCGCCGTGAAATACGGCAGACTGCCAATACCAATATGCTGCAAAACCGCCCCCAACCGCACCCCGGTGTGATTGGCCGCATATCGCCCACGCACACCGACGGTCACCGCCTTGCTGCCCTTCTTGAATTTCCAGCGCGCATCGCTCGGGGTTTCGCCCAGATAAATGCAGCTGTGGTTGAGCAGGTCGTGGGGATGCGTCGGCGTACCGTGTTCGGCCAGGTATTGCGGCGTGGCGCAGAGTAAATGGTCGATGGTCAGCAACTGCCGCCCGACCAGCCCGGCGGGTGGGCGATCGGTGATGCGAATGGCCAGGTCAACGTGATCATCAATCAAGTCGACCTGGCGATCCTCCAGCAGCAACTCGACATCAACCTTGGGATAACGCCGCAGAAATTCCGGCATGTGCGGATGAATCACAAAACGGCCGACGGCTTTAGGCACGCTGACCCGCACCAGACCTTCTGCTTCGTGGGTGAACTGGCCGCTGACTTCCATGACTGACCTGGCGGCGCTAACCATTTCCTGGCAGCGCTTGAACACCTCTTCGCCGCCATCGCTCAAGCGCAGCTTGCGCGTGGTGCGTTGCAGCAAACGCGTGGCCAGGGCTTTTTCCAGGCGGGAAATGCTGCGACTGACCGCCGAGGGTGACGAGCCCATCTGCCGGGCCGCTTCGGAGAAGCTGCCGGTCTCGACAACCTTGACGAAAATCGCCATTTCACCCAGCAGTGGCAACGGGAGATTGATGCTCACAACGCACAAGTCCTTTGATGTTCGAATGGATTATCACGTTATTGCACGATTCATATAATAAAAACAGACTTTCGATCAGGGCACGGAAAATGACGCTTCGCCTGTTTTTTCACAGTGATGATCTCAAGGCGAATGTCGAAGTCCTCGACTGCACACCCCACGAGAATGAATTTGCCGTAGTGCTGCGCGCTACTTTGTTCCATCCACAAGGCGGCGGCCAGCCCTGCGATACCGGCTGGATCGGTGAAAGCCGTATATCTCGGGTGGTGCAGGAACCGGAACGCATTGTTCACTTCGTCGACCGTCCGGTCCCGCTCGGCATGACCATTATCCGTATCGATGAGGAGCGCCGGCGCTTCAACACGCGCATGCATTCGGCCGGTCACTTGATCGGTCATCTCGTTCAGGCCATGGGCTGGATGCCGATCAAGGCGCACCACTGGCCGGACGAAGGCCGGGTGCAATTCAAGCCGGGCGATACCGCTCAAGACGTCGATGCGCCAACCATTCAGCACGGTATCGAACGGTGGATCGAACACGATTTGCCGCGCCTGACGTCGCTGCGCGAAGGCGCACGGGAAATTAGTTTTGGTGAACTGCCGGCCTATGGCTGCGGTGGCACCCATGTACGCAGCCTGAAGGATCTGGGCACCGTCACGATCGCTTCCCTTTCGCACAAGAAGGGCACGCTTTCCGTCCACTACAGCGTGGATTGAGCATTTCGGACGCTGCCGTCGCGCAGCGTCCGACGCCGGGGAACCGCACTCGTCGGTTCCGTTGACTATCGATAGATGGACCTAAAAAAAATGATGCTAGACGTCGAGCGTCTCGATGAGACGTGCATAAAAAAACTGGCCAACGAAGAAGTCCTCGCCATCCGCGTCAAACGCTTTTTGCCCGAGTCGCTGGCGGTCGAAATTGGCGAAAAGATTCTCGCCCCGGGGTTTGAAGGCTACATCAACGCACCGAGCATCGGCCGCATCGGCATGGCATTTTATGAGGCAGAAAACCAGCCGCTACTGATTGAGGACTACTTCGAACGCGCCACCCGCAATATCGCCGAACTGCGCAGTCGTTGCGCGCCCTACTCCTCTCCGATCGACACCCTGCGCTGCATGCTTGATGAGTCCTGGCCCGCCGGTGCACACCTGGAAAATCTCTATGGGCGCAAGATGTATGTCGGCTTGTCGCGCGTGGTCAAACCTGGCGTGTGCTTTCTCGCCCACCACGACATCTTCGCCAAGGACGCCCCGGACAGCTTCCAGGCGCGCAGCCTGGAGGCGCAGTTCGCCTGCAACGTCTACCTGAACATGCCCACCGAAGGCGGCGCTTTGCAGATGTGGGACGACGACATCACGCCGGATCAATTCGATGAAATGCGCGGCGACAGTTACGGCATTGAACCGTCGTTGCTGGGCCCGCCCGCGCTTGAGGTGCGTCCGCAACCCGGCGATTTCATCATGTTCAATTCGCGCCGCATGCACTCGGTCACGCCGGGCGTGGCAGATCCACGCCTGAGCCTTTCGTTCTTTGTCGGCTATCGCGGCAATGCTTCCCCTCTGACTTTCTGGAGCTGACATGTTTACCAATTACCTGGGCGAGTTTCTCGCGTTGGCGACCATCCACTTTCTCGCCGTGGTCGCACCCGGCCCTGACTTCGCCGTGACCATCCGGCAAAGCGTGCGCTTCGGCCGCCTCGTGGGAATCTGCACGGCACTGGGCATCGGCGCAGGCATTTCCGTGCACGTGCTTTACACCCTGCTCGGCGTCGGCGCCTTGATGCACACCACACCGTGGTTGCTGACCGTGGCCAAGGTCATCGGCGCAGCCTACATTCTGTATCTGGGCGTCAGCCTGATTCGTAGCAAACCCAAATCGACGCTGGAGGGAGAAAAACCCGCTGACGAACCGCCGGTTCAGCAAACGCTGTTCAAGGCTTTCAGCACCGGCTTCCTGACCAACGCCACCAACCCCAAAGCCACGCTGTTTTTCCTGGCGATTTTCACCACGGTCATCAGCGCCGAAACACCGCTGCAAATACAGGCGTTTTATGGATTGTGGATGTGCTTCGTCAATGCGTTGTGGTTTGTGATTGTCGCGCTGTTTTTCTCCAGCAACAAAGTGCGCGTGCTGTTCATGCGCCTGGGACACTGGTTCGAGCGCAGCATGGGGGTGATCCTGATTCTCTTCGCCGGACGTTTGATGCTGTCGATGTGAACCACACAAAAAAATCCCGGCACTTGCGCCGGGACTTTTCATTTGCGCGCCTCTTTTGCATTTCTGTGCGACAGATCAAGTTTCTGACTCCCTCTTGACCTCCTCTCAGTGTTAGGTTGCAAAATGTTTCTGTCGCAAGCGTCAGAATTTTCCTTCCAACCCTTAGCAAAGGAATGCCTGTTCGATGGTCTTTTCCCTGAAAAAACTGGCCGCCGCGACTCTGGTCATGGCCAGCCTCACCTCGTTTACCAGCGCCGCTCAAGCCAACATCAGCCCAGAGCAGAGCGCGGCGATCCTGAAAGCCTTCGATGGCAAAACCGTAACGGATTTCCGCGCTTTCCTGGGCAGCCTGGCGAAAAGCGACTTGGCCAGGACGGATAACCTCAACCAGTCCGTCAACGCCTTCCTCGACAACAAGACCCTGAACGCCGAACAGCAGAATGAAATTCATCGCCTGCTGGGTATTTACACGCGAGTGAAGTACGGCAAGGCCGCGCTGGAAACATTGCGCCAGCTCGTCGAGATTCCGACCTTCCGCAAGGATGGCGTGGCGCAACATGACAATCCGGAATTCATCAGGATTGCCGGCGAAATTCAAAAACTCGCCGAGTCTTTCGGCCTGAAATTCCGCAACGTCGATAATCGCGTTTATGAAATCTCTCTGGACGGCGCAGGCGACGAAGTCGTCGGCATTCATGCGCATGCCGATGTGGTGCCGGTGACGCCGGAAAACTGGGTATTGAAGGACGGCACCAAGCTAGATCCATTCAAAGTCACGTTGATTGGTGACCGCATGTACGGGCGCGGCACCGAGGATGACAAGAACGCCATCGTTGTCGCGTTGTACGCAATGAAGGTGATCAAGGACGAAAAACTGCCACTGGCGCGCAACTTCAAGTTGCTGGTCGATACCACCGAAGAAACCACCGGCGACGCCATTCCTTATTACTTCGAACGCAACCCGACGCCGAATTACAACATGGCGCTGGACGGCGGTTATCCTGTGGTGATTGCGGAAAAAGGCTACGGCACCGTCATGGCCAACTTCGCCAAGCGCAAAGCCGAGGGCACCGGCGCCGAAATCGTTTCGATGACTGGCGGCAAGGCGACCAACCAGATTCCATCCGCTTCGGTGGTTACGCTGGTAACCGGCAAACCTGCCGAGCTGGCGGCGAGCCTGCAAAAAGCCGGCGACGCCTATGCCAAAGCCAACGGCGGCGATTTCCAGGTCGCTGCGAAGGTTGAAGGCAAAGACGTCAAACTGACTGTCACCGGGGTTTCCGCGCATTCCTCCGAACCCGAGTCGGGCGTCAACCCCGTGGCCCGAATGCTGGGCTTCATCAACAGCCTGGACGGCAAAATCGCGCTCAAGCACAACCCATTCACCGATGCTGCACGTTATGCCGATGACAACTGGGGCCTCGATTATCTGGGCAACAAACTCGGCGTGGGCTTCTCCGATTCGTTCATGGGGCCGCTGACCACTTCCCTGACCTATGTGGGCGAGGATGACAAAGTGTTCAAATTGGCGGTGAACCTGCGAGTACCGAAGGGCAAGTCCCCGGAGAAGCTGAAGGCTGAGATTGCCGAAAAACTGGACGCCTGGAGCAAGAAGACCAAGGTTGCCGTAGCGTTCGACTACTCCGTGGCCGAGCCGATGTACCGCAACCCCGAGGGTGAGTGGGTCAAGGCGCTGCTGGCGGTGGCCAGCGAAAACCTCGGCATGAAGCAGGAGTTCGGTACCTCCGCTGGCGCAACTTCGGTTCACGAACTGCCGAACGGTGTGCAATTCGGCCTGGCTCGACCTGAAGCCAAATACACCGGCCACACCGATGGCGAATTCAAGACTGTTGACCAATTCCTGCTCGATCTGCAGATCGTCACGGAAATGATGGGACGTGTCGGGCAATTGCCGAAACTGTGAAGCACCGCTTGAGCCCGGGCGCTTTTGGCCGGGCTCAACTTAAAAAGGACCCAAAGCAGGGTCCTTTTTTGTGGTCGCCACAAAACGCGCGCAAACAAAAACGCCGATCATCTCTGATCGGCGTTTTTGTGAAATTGGAGCGGGAAACGAGACTCGAACTCGCGACCCCGACCTTGGCAAGGTCGTGCTCTACCAACTGAGCTATTCCCGCAAATGGCGTCCCCTAGGGGACTCGAACCCCTGTTACCGCCGTGAAAGGGCGGTGTCCTAGGCCACTAGACGAAGGGGACACGCTACCCGGAACACATGGTGTGTGTTTCGGTGTCCAGATCCGCACCCGAGGATTTGGTTCTGGTTTCACTCAGCCCCGCCCGAAAGCAGTGCTGTTTAAAATTGGAGCGGGAAACGAGACTCGAACTCGCGACCCCGACCTTGGCAAGGTCGTGCTCTACCAACTGAGCTATTCCCGCATTGGCGTCCCCTAGGGGACTCGAACCCCTGTTACCGCCGTGAAAGGGCGGTGTCCTAGGCCACTAGACGAAGGGGACACGCTACAACATTCACTCCCTGCCGCGTTTCGCTGTGTGCTTTACGCTGCAAGTGGCGCGCATTCTATGGATGGATTGGGAGGTCGTCAACCCCCTGATATAAATTTATTTAAATCAATGACTTCGACCCGGTTTGCGGGCGGTGTGAGGCTTTTCCCACGTCTGAAACCTGACGCCTATATTCCGCCGTCCGCCAAGGCGTTATAGTCCACAGCACAGTGATGGCAATCTGCGCATCGCACGCCAGCATTCATATATACAGCCGGCGGCCGATACAGATTGCAGCAGCCGATCCAGCCCGTCGAGCGGCGCTAGGCGCCTAAATGCCCAGCCACTACACTCGCATGCGAACCCTATAAGAGGTCTTACCGGTGACACCACTCATGATCACCCTGCTAGTCATAGCCGGGATCGCAATTCTGATCGCCATTGGCTACATGAACCATGTGGTGGAAAACAACAAACTGGAGAAGATCCGCAGCAAAGTCGAGCTCAACGACCGGCTGCGTCGCTGCGGCGAACTCACCGAAACGTTCCCCGGCCAATTCATGACGCCGGCGCTCAAGCTATTGCTGACCCGACTGGAACTCAACGTCTGCCAGCGCCTGCTGAACCTGGAAAAAACCAGCGCGACCACCAAGGCACGCATCGCCGAACTCAGCGCACTGGTGGCCCAGGGCGAATCGATTCCGGTGAACAACCCGCCGGCGCCGATCCTGACCGAAGCCAAAGCCAAAGATGTGCGCTTCCTCCTCGAAGCCCTCCACGGCCAGATCACCCGCGCCGCCCACGACGGCTTCCTGCCACCGAACGAAGCCAAACAATGGATTCGCGAAGTGCGCCACATCCTCGTGCTGCTGCACATCGAGTTCTTCAACAACCTCGGCCAGCAATCCCTGCAACAAAACCAACCCGGCCAAGCCCGCCTCGCCTTCGAACGCGGCGTGCAATACCTGCGCAAACAGCAAGACCCGCAGCTGTACGCCGAGCAACTGCAGTACCTGGAAAAACTGCTAGCCCGTGCCAACGCCCAGGTCATGGACAAGATTGCGCCGGTTGAAGGTGAAGAGAACCAGTTGACTAGCGGTTTGAAGGATGTCGAAGCGGATGCGGACTGGAAGAAGAAAGTGATCTACGACTGATGTGACAATGCCGGAAAAGAAGCCACCGTCATCGGTGGCTTTTTTGTGGATCATGGTACTGAGACGGTTGTAAACTCAGACCGCCTTCGCGAGCAGGCTCGCTCCTACATGTGGAATGAGTGCATTCAGTTAACAGTTGGCTGGCTGTCCGGCCACCATCGCTGGCAAGCCCACCAAAGCTCAAAGCCTGAAATGCCCAACCATCGAGCGCAACTCAACTCCCAACTGCGCCAGCTCGACACTCGAAGCCGCATTGCCGCGCATCGCCACAGAAGACTGCTCCGCACTCGCGCGGATTTGCGTGACACTGCGATTGATCTCCTCCGCCACCGAACTCTGCTCCTCCGCTGCCGCCGCAATCTGCTGGTTCATCTGCTGAATCAACGACACCGCCGCCGCGATACTCCCCAGCGCACTCTCGGTCTGCAACGCGTCACTGACCGCCAGCTTCACCAGTTCACCACTGCTGCGAATCTGCTGCACCGACGATTGCGCCGCCGCACGCAGAGCGCTAACCAATCGCTCGATCTCCTCGGTCGATTGCTGCGTCCGCCGTGCCAACGCACGCACTTCATCGGCCACCACCGCAAATCCCCTGCCCTGCTCCCCGGCCCGCGCCGCTTCGATCGCCGCGTTCAGCGCCAGCAGATTGGTCTGCTCGGCCACACTCTTGATCACCTCCAGCACCGTGCCGATATTCTGAATCTCGGCGCTGAGGCTCTCGATACTGGAACTGGCTGACGTCGCCGAGTCCGCCAGTTGCTCAATCCGCGCCATGCTCTGGCGCACGACCAGCTGGCCGCTCTCGACCTTGTCGTCCGCCGTCTGCGCTGCCAGCGCTGCTTCTTCGGCATTGCGCGCAACGTCATGCACGGTGGCGGTCATTTGATTCATGGCCGTGGCCACCTGCTCGGTTTCTTCTTTCTGGCTGCTGACCTCCAGGTTGGTCTGCTCCGTCACCGCTGACAGCGATTGCGCGGAACCGGCCAGTCGCTCGATCCCGGCCTGCAGCCCGCTGACAATAGTGCCCAGCCCTGTGGCCATCTGCTGCATCGCCAACATCAGCTGACCCATTTCATCGCGGCGCGTCACCTCCACTTGCGCCGTCAGATCACCTGCGGCAATTTGCTGAGCCACGCGGATCACACTGCGCAACGGCGCAACGATCAACCGCGTGATCACCCACGCGGCGAGCAATCCGACCAGCAGCGCCAGCGCCGAAGAACCAATGATCAGCATCGAGTTTTTCTTCAGCTCGGCCTGCATCGAAGCATCTTCCGCGGCGTAGGCCTGAGCCACCCGATCCACCACTTGCGCGGCACGCTGATGCAGTTGCTCATAAACAGTTTTCTCCTGTGCCAGCAGGCCCGTGTATTCCGCGAGTTTTTCGTTAAACCCGGCGATGTGTCCCGACACCTCATTGAGCACCGTCAGGTAGCCCTCGTCCTTGACGGCCGTTTTCAGCGCCTCGGCCTGCTCCTGTGCCTGCGCGGCCTGTTCAATGTTGCCTTGACCGGTGTTGTCGGTATCCCCCTTGCGGCTTTGATCCAGGCGCACACGCGCTTCGTTCATTGCCTGCAGCATCAGCCGTGAGACCTGACTGATCTGATTCGCCTGCTCGATGAACTGAGCACCCTCTTTGCCCTCGGTGTCTTTGAGGGTGTAGGCGCCATCGTCGGCCAGCCCGGCCTGCAACACGTCGAGGTTATTGGCCACGCTGGACACAGACCAACTGGCCATTTCCAGCGCGAGATCCTTGGCCTGGCTCAGCGAAACGAATTCATCGAACGCCTTGCGATACGCGCCCAGCGCTTGCTCGACGTCGCTCATCACCGGCACATTGGTCGGTGAATGGGCCTTGAGTTCACCGGCGAGGGCAACCAATCCATCGACTCCCTCACGCAGAGCATCAGCGGTTTTCGGGTTGCCGCGCAGGGCGTATTCCTGCTCGAGCAGGCGTACCTTGAGCAGGCCGCTGTTAAGCGCGGACATCTGCTTCAAGCCGTCGAAACGCAGGCTGATGGTTTGCAGGGACCAGACGCCAATCGCCGCGACCAACGCTGTCAGCAGCAAGACCAGCACAAACCCGATACCCAGTTTTTTTGCCATACCGAGGTTGGCAAAACGTCCTTGCACGGCCGAAATCATTGCGCGTAGTCCCCTGCCATTGTCTGTTCACTGGAGATTCGCAACGGGCACGAACCAGCACAAGGCTCGGGCGTCGGAATAATGGCAAAAAGCTACGCCCGCGTCGTTTTCAGAATGCTTGAGGTCGATCCGCGCAAGTATTACGAAAAAACTGTCGGGCACGCGGATCGCAGGCACAGGCGACGTTGATGCGATGCCAGTCACCCGCCTCGCCGCTGGGGCTGAAGGCGTCCGCGGCCGATAACACGATTCCGCAGCGCTGCGCCTGCCTGCGTACCCATGCTTGATCGCTGACGCGTGCCCGCGCCCAGATGAACAACCCGCCAACCGGTTTGCCGAACACTTCCCACTCAGCATCTTCCAGAGCCTGTAGCGCCGCCGCGCGATCGGCATTCAAGCGCTGGCGCTGACGCTGCACCAGTTTGCGATAGGCGCCGGTCGCCATCAGCCTCGCCAGCACCGCCTCGGCCAGTCTCGAACAGCCCAGACCGCTGATCATTTTCACCTCGGCCAAGCGCGTTAGCAGCTCGCGTTCTGCCAGGACAAAACCAACCCGCAGGGAACTGCTCAGCGTTTTGGAGAAGCTGCCCACATAAATAACCCGCCCCTCGTGGTCCAGCGCCGCCAGGCGCGTGCCATTGCCGGAGTGCAAATCAGCGTAGACATCGTCTTCGATCACGCGCAGGTCGTAAGTCTTGCTCAACTGCACGATGCGCTGTGCCACGGCGGGCGTGAGGCAACTGCCGGTGGGATTGTGGTGATGACTGCCGATAAACAAGGCGACGGGGCGAAACTGGCGCAGCACCGACTCGAGCATTTCGATGTCCGGCCCGCTCTGCGTACGACGTACTTCGAGCATGCGTACGCCGTGCATGCGCAGCAGGTCAAACAACGGTGCATAACCGGGCGTTTCCACCACCACGCAGTCGCCGGCCTTGAACAAAGTGCGCACGATCAGATCCAGCGCATGACTGGCACCGCATGTGCTCATCAGTCGGCTGGTGCAAGCTTCGATATTCAGCGGCTTCAGGCGCTTGGCGATTTGCTCGCGCAACGCTGGAAGGCCCAGGGGCGAGCCATAATTGAACAGGCTGTCCATATCGGTACGCGTCACCTCGCGCAACGCGTAGCTGAGGTCATCGGGCTCACGCCAGCTCGGCGGCAAGCCGCCTTGTCCCAATTTCAAGCGACCGGTAGCGGCGCTGACCTCGTCGCACCAGGCATGGCGACCTTCGAAGGCTGCCAGTTCCAGGTCGGTACAGCGCACCGAAGACGATGCCGCGACGATAAACCCGGCGCCCTGACGCGTGGTCAGAACGCCCTGCGAAACCAGGCGCTCGCAGGCTTCGGCGACGCACGACTGGCTGAGCAGGTTGCCCCGTGCGATTTGCCGTACGGAGGGCAACCGGGTAGCCGGTGGGATGCCACTTTGTACGATCCAGTCCGTCAGTCCGTCCACAATCTGCTGCACAACAGGCACCATTGCCTGTCGGTCAATTCTCAGTTCCATGAGCTCGCAAACTCCTGTCAGTTTTGCTGGCAGCAGTAAATCACAGCCGCGGCGCAGAGGCTGTGCGACAACGCCGCCAAATGCAGTGGTTCTAACCATTTGATACACATTGTTTAACGGTATCCAGGGTACTAAGCCCGAGGCACAAAAAAACCCGCGCCAGGCGGGTTCTTTCTTAGGCAAAACATTAGAACGCAGTAACGCCTCCGTCCACCGCCAACGAGTGACCCGTGGTGAACGCTGCACCATCGCTGCACAGGTACAACACGGCACTGGCGATTTCCTCAACCTTGCCGATTCGCCCGACCGGGTGCATGGCGTTGGCAAACTCGCCCTTTTTCGGATCAGCCTCGTAGGCGCGGCGGAACATGTCCGTGTCGATCACCGCCGGGCACACTGCGTTAACGCGGATTTTTTTCTTCGCATATTCAATCGCCGCCGATTTCGTCAGACCGATCACCGCGTGTTTTGAGGCCGCATAAATGCTCATCTTCGGCGCCGCGCCCAGCCCCGCTACCGACGCTGTGTTGACGATCGCGCCACCGCCCTGAGCCAGCAGCAACGGCAACTGATATTTCATGCACAGCCAGACACCTTTGACGTTGACGCTCATGATCGCGTCATATTCGTCCATCGAACCTTCGGCAAGTTTGCCTTTCTCGATTTCGATCCCGGCGTTATTGAAGGCATAGTCGAGACGACCGTAGGTATTGATCACCTCGTCCATCAGATTTTTTACATCGCTTTCCAGCGTCACGTTGCAACGCACGAAGGTCGCTTCGCCACCCGCAGTACGAATCAGCGCCACCGTGCCCTCGCCGCCGGCCGCATCCAGATCAGCCACCACCACTTTCAGGCCTTCGGCGGCAAACGCCAGGGCCGTCGCCCGGCCTATGCCGTTGGCGGCTCCCGTGACTACAGCCACCTGACCGGAAAACGTCATGCTCATGGGTATGTCCTCGAACGCAAAGAAGCAGGGATTTTTTGGAGTTGCAGCATAGCCACGGGTAACGGTCGGGCGTCAGCACTATGCCGTCGCTGTTTATGGCTCCATGCGCTGCAGTGATAAAACCCACCCTGCAACCATCACTGCACTGGATTGACCTGCATTCGCCGAATCACCCGACCTTGCGGCATCGCCGCTGAAGGTCTATCAACAAGGTTTCATTCCGTTCGAGTGCCTGTCATGACCAACCAGACCAATCGCCAGTTCCTGCTCGCCAAACGCCCAGTGGGTGCCGCCACCCGCGAGACCTTTACTTATCAAGAAGTGCCCGTGGGCGAACCGGCATCGGGACAGATTCTGGTCAAGAACGAATACTTGTCCCTAGACCCGGCCATGCGCGGCTGGATGAACGAAGGCAAGTCCTACATCCCCCCGGTCGGTCTCGGTGAAGTGATGCGTGCGTTGGGTGTGGGAAAAGTCATCGCCTCGAACAATTCCGGCTTTGCCATCGGCGATTACGTCAACGGCGCCCTCGGCGTGCAGGATTATTTCCTCGGCGAGCCGCGAGGTTTCTACAAGGTCGATCCGAAACTGGCGCCGCTGCCGGTTTATCTGTCCGCATTGGGCATGACGGGCATGACCGCTTATTTCGCTTTGCTGGACGTCGGAGCGCCGAAACCTGGCGACACCGTTGTGTTATCCGGTGCAGCAGGAGCGGTCGGCAGCATCGCCGGGCAGATTGCCAAAATCAAAGGCTGCCGCGTGGTAGGCATTGCCGGTGGCGCGGACAAATGCAGATACCTGGTCGATGAGCTGGGCTTCGATGGCGCCATTGATTACAAGAACGAAGACGTCGTGGCCGGGCTGAAACGCGAATGCCCGAAAGGCGTGGACGTGTACTTCGATAACGTCGGCGGCGACATCCTCGACGCGGTGCTGAGCCGCCTCGCGCCGAAAGCACGGGTGGTAATTTGCGGCGCGATCAGCCAATACAACAATAAAGAGGCGGTCAAAGGCCCGGCCAATTACTTGTCACTGCTGGTCAATCGGGCGCGGATGGAAGGATTCGTGGTGATGGACTACGCCGCACAATTCGCCGCCGCCGGGCAGGAAATGGCTGGCTGGATGGCCAACGGGCAACTCAAGAGCAAGGAAGACATCGTCGAAGGGCTGGAGACCTTCCCGGAAACACTGATGAAACTGTTCAGCGGCGAGAACTTCGGCAAGTTGGTGTTGAAGGTATAAGGCCAGAATCAAAAGATCGCAACATGCAGCAGCACCTACAGGTATTCACTTCCCATGCAGGAGCTGCCGAAGGCTGCGATCTTTCAGGCGATTTCAGCTACGACCGAGGCAAGCGCCTTCGCCGGATCAGCCGCCTGGCTGATCGGGCGGCCAATCACCAGGTAATCGGAACCGGCGTCCAGTGCCTGGCGCGGGGTCAGAATGCGGCGCTGATCGTCCTGCGCGCTGCCCGCCGGACGAATCCCCGGGGTCACCAGTTGCAGCGATGGATGTGCCGTTTTCAATGCGGTGGCTTCCAGCGCGGAACACACCAGACCGTCCATCCCGGCCTTCTCGGCCAACGCGGCCAGACGCAGCACTTGTTCCTGCGGTTCGATGTCCAGACCGATTCCGGCCAGGTCCTCACGCTCCATGCTGGTCAGTACCGTCACGCCGATCAGCAATGGCTGTGGGCCGCTGCGTTTGTCCAGCTCTTCACGGCAAGCCGCCATCATGCGCAGGCCGCCGGAGCAATGCACGTTGACCATCCACACGCCCATCTCGGCGGCAGCTTTCACGGCCATCGCGGTGGTGTTGGGAATGTCGTGGAATTTCAGGTCCAGAAAGACTTCGAAACCCTTGTCGCGCAAGGTGCCGACGATTTCCGCCGCGCAACTGGTGAACAGTTCCTTGCCCACTTTGACCCGGCACAGTTTCGGGTCCAACTGATCGGCCAGCTTCAGTGCGGCGTCACGGGTAGGGAAATCCAGGGCGACGATGATGGGAGTCTGGCAGGCGGACATGGAGGGCTCTCAGGCTGGACGAAAACGGCGCGCATTGTAGCGGAACCAGCGGCGGCGCGGCACCCGATGATCGGTAAATCGTCGCGCCGGCCGTGATCAGCTTAGCCGGCGGTGCCATTGTGTCGAGATTGAATCAGCGCCGATCCTCAACCCGCCCCTGACTCTTACTCCAATCCGTCAACAAACTATAAGCCACCGCCAACAACGTAGGCCCGATAAACAGCCCGATAAACCCAAACGCAATCAACCCGCCAAACACCCCAAGTAATACGATCACCAAGGGCAGATTCCCACCACGACTGATCAGATAAGGCTTCAACACGTTGTCCACGCCACTGATGATGAACGTCCCCCAGATCCCGAGAAACACCGCCATCCCGTACTCACCCTTCCAGGCCAGCCAGGCCGTAGCGGGCACCCACACCAGCGGCGGGCCCATCGGAATCAGACTGAGCAGGAACGTCACAATCCCCAGCACCAGCGCCCCGGGCACCCCGGCAATCAGAAATCCGATCAACGCCAGAACAGCTTGCGCCGCCGCCGTCCCGATTACCCCGTTGACCACCCGCTGCACAGTCCCCGCAACCAGCTCGATGTAGTAACCGGCACGATCGCCGATCAAGCGCTCCAGCAGCCCGTGCACAAACGCCGCCAGCCGAGGCCCGTCACGGTAGAAAAAGAATACGAAGACAATGCTCAAGGTCAGCTCGAGGATGCCGCCGCCGATTTGCGCACTGCGCGCCAGCAACCAGTTCCCGACCTGGCCCAGATAGGGCTTCACCGAAACCATCAGCGCCGCGCCCTGCTGATCGATGCTGTTCCAGATCCCCAGCAACCGCTCGCCCACCAGTGGCACACCACCAAGCCAGGCCGGCGCCTCCGGTAAGCCATCGACCTGCACATCCTTGATGAACGCCGTTGCGTCACGCACGTGATCGGCAAGATTGAAGCCCAGCCACACCAGCGGCACCGCCACGAGCAGCATCCAGCCCAAGGTCAGGATCGCTGCGGCCAACGATTCGCGGCCATTGAGCGCTCGCGTCAGCAAACGCATCAGCGGCCAGCTGGCAAACGCCAGAACCGCGCCCCAAAACAGCGCCGACCAGAACGGCGCCATCACCCACAGGCTGGCACCAAACAACACCAGCAGCAGAATCTGCACCAGCAGGCGATCGTTATTGAGCATGAAAAGTCTCGGCAAAATCAGTCAGCGAAAGAGTAGGCGAACACCCAACGTGCGCGCTCGCCCGGCACAGCTTATCGCAACAGGTCGATGCGCAGGCCAGAGCCTTCGACATTGCCGGCTTCCATCCGCGCTGCCCGTACGCCTTGATTGATCAACGCCTGACGCCAGGCTTCGGCCTTGGGCCCGGAAACCGCGACCCGCAACGTCGTGTCGAGGTTCAGGCCACGGGAAATCAGGCGCAGCCAGGTGGCATCGGGATCGCTCACCAGTTTCGGGAAGTCCAGCTCGCCGGTGCTTTTGAGTTGGCGCAGCAGGGTCGCAGAAGTCGGCAGCAAATCGCCCAGTGGCGCGCTCGCCTCGAATTGTTCGACATGCAAATAAGCTTTGCGATTGCCGCGAGTGATGCTGTAGAGCGCCACCAGCGTGTTGTCCCGTGGCGCCGCCAGCCTCAGCAACAGATACGCCTGTTGCTCGTCGGAACCGTACAGTTTGGCATTGCCGAAGACCTCGTTGGCCCAGAGGCTGCTTTCGCCACAGTCACGGGCCTGACACCAGAACAGCAACTCGGCGTCCTGCTTCTGCAGGGCTTCGCGTGCCGCCGTAAAGGCTTCGGTGGCGGAATGTTCGGGTGGCAGCTCGTAAGTCACTGACGTGGTCTGGCCGCGCGCCGTGACCTGGCCGTCGAAGCGCAACTGGCCGCTGATCTTGCGGATCGAGCCCAACGGATAGATTCGCTCCAGTTCAACCGGAGGACGGTAGTCGACGATCTGCGCATCGGCCAGACGCGGCACAATCTGCAGATCGTGACTGCCGGGCACATCGGCGGCGAAAGAAAAGGCACTGAAACAGCACAGCGCCAACAGACTGAGCGAGCGCATGAGTGACCTCATCGCAGCGCCAAAGCTTGGCGGATCGGGGTCGCAGCGGTATAGCAATCCATCGTGGTTGTCTCCCATTTCAACCCGCCCAGCCTCGACAGTTGCCTGCGGCAAGTCAAGGCATGGCGAAGAAGCGATTGAAACAGTCTGCTACAAGACCTGAACCGGCCTCGTCATTCAGGTGCAAATGATGCCCGCCCGACAGCACTTCCCGGCTGAACGGCAGGCGCTCCAGCAGTTCAGGATGCTTGGCCAGCATGCCATCCGCCGCAACCACCAGATGGGCCGGGCAGCTGACGCGCAAAGCGAATGCCATCGCCTGTTCCTGGGTGAGGCGCAGCGGCGATGGCAGGGTCAGGCGATTGTCGGTGCGCCAGGTATACCCGCCGGGCACCGGCATCAGACCCCGCTGAGCCAGCAGTTCTGCCGCTTCCCGACTGACCGCCACCAGACCTTTCATCCGCGCCTCGATGGCGCGGTCCAGAGTGTTGTAGACCGGTTTGCGCTTTTCCCGCAGATCCAGTTGCGCCTGCAGCGCCATGCCCATTCGCTCGGCGGCGTTTTCGCCTTTGTCTGTCGGAGGAATCACTCCATCGATCAACGCCAGATGGCTGATGCGCTCCGGTAACGAACCGGCCAGAACCATGGAAACGATGGCGCCCATCGAGTGCCCGAGCAGGCCGAAACGATTCCAGCCCAGTTGCTCGGCGACTTGCAACACATCATGGGCGTAGTCCCACAGCGCATAACCGGCGCCGTTCGGCCGGTGCCCGGAATGACCGTGACCAGCCATGTCCAGAGCAACGATGCGCAAGCCTTTGAGTTTCGGCGCCAGCCGGGCAAAGCTGTTGGCATTGTCGAGCCAGCCATGCAAGGCGATCACCGGTCGGCCATCTTCCGGCCCGAACAGGTGGGCCGCCAGTTCAATATGAGGCAGGCTCAGGCGAACCTCTTCGACGGCACTCATGCTCGCTGCCCTTCCCAGCGCTGGAGCAGGTCCTTGATCAAGGTGGCCGTGTCTTGGGGGTATTCAAGAGGAAACATGTGGCCGCCAGGCATGCTCAGGGATTCGCCCCAGGGCATACGCCCCACCGAACGGGTCTGGTGACGCATCACAACCCGGCTCTGCCGGCCTCTCACCACCGCCAGCGGTACTTGCAGCTTTAGAGCCCGACCTGGGCTGGTGTGCGGCACGCCGCGATAGATGCTGATTTCCGTGGCCGGGTCGAAGCGCAGTCGCAATCGATCGCCGAAAGGCTGCAAGCCGTGTTGCAGGTACGCTTCGAAGCATTCTGGATCGAAACCGCGAAACAGCGTCTTGCCGGCAAAATAGGCCCGCGCCGACTCCAGGTCGCTGAACTCCTCCCGCCGCCCCAGCGTTCGCCCGGCCGGTGTCAAGCGGTCGATGAATCCCAAGCGCTTGGCGGCGAGGATCACCCAGCGGTCCGCGCGGGTCAGTACCGGCGAATCGAGCATGACCACGCCCCGATACAGCCCAGGGCATCGCAACGCTGCGTGAAGATGCAGCACACCGCCCAGAGAGTGCCCCACGCCCCATACCGGCTCCGGTTGTTGTTCGAGGTGATGAATCAGTTCGTCCACCAGGTTGTTCCAGTTGTCATCCACCGGAAAACGCGGGTCATGGCCGTGCAGCTCAAGATGCGCGACGGCGTACTGCGGCGCCAGCGCGGCGAACAGCTTGCCGTAGGTGGCCGAGGGAAAACCATTGGCGTGGGCAAAAAACACCTGTTGCGACATGTGGGCCGATCCATTGCGAGAACTGCGACCGATTGTGCGCAGTCCGCCGTAGCGCGGCAATGACCTTAACTGACAGGAATGATGACAGCGTCGTCTTATTGATAAATCCGCCTGGCTGCAAACACCCCTCTGACCTGTCAGACCTGACAGTTGACACTACTCGCATCGAGCCGGATAACCACGGTAACCGCGGATATCCCTTGAGGGAGCAAGCCATGCACGCCAGGACACCAAATGTGTCAGTGAGAGACCCTCGAGGACTCGTTATCGCCTCGGTGTCCTACTTTCGTGATAAGCCCGCAGAGAAACCCGAAGCCCGTATTTTTCGTCAATTTTACAATACCGCCGGACGTCCCACGGTCAGCTACGATCCGCGCCTGTTCGAATTGCTCGGGACAGAGCCGGATGCCCGGCCGAACCTGAGAATCATCTTCAGCCTCGCGGGCGCGCCGATCCGCACCGAAAACGTCGATGCGGGTACTCGCTTGGCGCTATTTGGCGTAGCCGGTGAACACCTCATTGGCTGGGACGGCTTGTACACCCAGGTGAAAACCGAATACGACGCGCTGTTGCGGCCCTTTAGAACCGTTGAGCAAGCTCAAGGCTCGCCTGACAGAAACAGCGCGTTCTACACCTACGGGGCAAACAGCCTTGAATCAGCCTCGCGTAATCAATGTGGCCGATTGATCCGCCACGATGATGATGCGGGTACCGTCCTGTTCAATGATTTTGCGCTGACGGGCGGGGTCGTTTCGCAAATCCGGCATTTTCTCCGGGACCTGAACGAACCGGATTGGCCCGTCGATGAGGCAGGCAGGGACCTTTTGAACGAGACCTCCAGCGCTACCACCCGCGTCGTTTATGACGCCATGGGCACCGCAATCCTGCAAGCAGATGCGCAAAACAACGTCCAGTTTTCGGACCTGGACGTCGCCGGCCAGCTTCGGCGAGTTCGCTTGAAACTCGCCGGGCAAACGGGCGATACATCGTTGCTGAACGACATTCGCTACGACGCGTACGGCAGTATCGAACGCCAGACCGCCGGCAACGGCGTGGTCAGCGAAGCGCTCTACGATCCACAGGATGGTCGTCTGTTGAGCGTCAAGGCTGGACTCCCCGGCCAGCCACCGCTGCAAAACCTGGCATACCAATATGATCGTGTCGGCAATATCCTCAACATCAAGGACGGGACGCTGGGCACCCGTTTTTTTCGTAACCAAAAGATCGAACCAGTCCAGTCGTACATCTACGACAGTTTGTACCAACTGATCGAGGCACATGGCTGGCAACGGGTCGGTAGTGAGAACGGTCCTCAGGAGTCGGTTTTTGTTTCTCCTGCCGATCCAGGGCAGCTGGAAAACTATCACCAGGTTTATAGCTACGATCACGGCGGCAATCTCACGACGCTGGTCCACAGCGCTGCCAGCCATTGCTGGACGCAACGAACGGCGATTTCGAAATACAGCAATCGGGGACTTGCGCAGAAAGCCGATGGCAGCTTGCCCGACGAGGACGAAATCGCAGCCGGATTCGATGCCAACGGCAACAGAAAACAATTACTGGTGGGCCAGGATTTAACCTGGAATCCAAGCAACCGCCTGCGTCAGGTCGATCAAGTAG
The DNA here is from genome assembly GCF_014268505.2 of Pseudomonas khorasanensis. Classification (GTDB taxonomy): domain Bacteria; phylum Pseudomonadota; class Gammaproteobacteria; order Pseudomonadales; family Pseudomonadaceae; genus Aquipseudomonas; species Aquipseudomonas khorasanensis. The sequence continues at coordinate 537,708 of NZ_JABWQP020000002.1, read as the reverse complement.
TGCGTGAAGACGCACCGAACGACGGCGAGACCTATGTCTACGACGGGGCAGGCCAACGCAAACGCAAAATTCGCCTGGCCTACAGCGCAGCCGCTAAGCGCACCCACGAAACACGCTATTTTGCAGGACTGGAGGTCCGTACATCCCCTGAGAAAACTATCCACGTCATTTCAGTGCAGGCGGGACGTTGCACCGTACAGGTCCTGCACTGGAAGTCGGGAAGCACCCAGGCCGATCAATACCGTTACAACCTGACGAATCACCTTGGCTCCAATACGCTGGAGCTTGATGACCGCGCCGACCTGATCAGTGAGGAAATGTATTACCCCTACGGAGGCACGTCGTGGTGGGCTGGCCCGAGCAAGGTGCAAGCCAGCTACAAAACCCGGCGATACTCCGGCCAGGAGCGTGATGCCACGGGCTTGTATTACTACGGTCAGCGGTACTACGCGCCTTGGTTGGAGCGTTGGATAAATCCTGATCCAGCTGGGGCGGCCGATGGTTTGAATCTCTTTCGGTTTGTCAGAAACAATCCTGTGACCTTTTTGGACGACGATGGCCAGATCACCAAGGAAGCTATTGAGGCTTTTAATCATGCCCAGGCCAACGGGAACGCATGGCAGCAGCTTGCTCCATCAACCCATGGCCTGGACGCATTCCAGAAACTATCGAAGGAAAACATCAGGCGCCTTGAGACACGTCTTGAGGAGGACATCGATTTGGGGAGCGCCGATCAGCTTTTTCTTAATCCCTTCAGTGATAGCCCCTTTCATATCGTCCATTTTTCAGACCAGGACCTGCGCCAGGACAACGTCGTCGAATTGTTTTCCAGAAAACAGTTGATCAACCATGGAGTGGTGTTCAAAACAGACAATACCGCTGAGGGCGACCTGACTCACCTGGCCACTGACGACTTCGTCTTCTTTTCACTGGAAGCACAGCAGGAGCCTGCCAAGCGCAGTAGCCGCTTCGGTGATAAACGCTACAGAACACCTTTAACCACGCTCCATCAAAGTGGGCAGTTGGAGAGTTCGTTGCTGCAGACCCTGGATATCATCCTCCCAACAAGCAGGCCCAAGTCTGCCCCTCACTGGGTGGGGGATGCCTTTGCATACGGCAGGGACTTCGCTTTAAGAGACAACGAAGATGAAGATACCCAACGTCGTAATGCAATGTTCGTCGGCGAGGACATGGTCCGCGGAATGGGGCTCAACATCATGATTGACGTCTTGACCTATTCAGAGGTTCCCGTGGACACCCTTGTAGATGAACCCGCCGATAGACTGATGAATAGCCTTTATCGACCCCAGGTATTGGTGCCACACGCAGTACGACTGCGTCCGAACCAATACAGCTTCAAGCAGACAGGCAAGGCGAGTTAGGATTCCGAGCCTGTTTTTTCTGCCCGACGGACCTCAGGATACAGGAGGATTTTCACCCAGTGGCACTACCGCCATGGTCAGGCGCGAGACGCAACTGGCCTTGCCTTCATCGCTGGTGAGGCGGATGTCCCACACGTGGGTTGTGCGACCGATATGGATCGGCGTGGCCACTGCCGTCACCCGGCCACTGCGCAGGCCGCGCAGATGGTTGGCATTGATCTCAAGCCCGACGCAATAGAACTTGCTGGCATCAATGCACAGATAACTGGCCATCGAGCCGACCGTTTCCGCCAGTACCACCGACGCGCCGCCATGCAGTAATCCGTACGGTTGATGGGTGCGATGGTCAATGACCATGCTCGCGCTCAACGATTGTTCGTCGAATGCTTCGAAGCGGATGTCGAGCACTTCGCCAATGGTGTTCTTCTGGATCGCGTTCAACTGCTCGATGTTGGGAGTGGTACGCCACAAGCTCATCGCAGAGTTCCTTTTGTTATTTTAGTGGTCGCTCAATCCTGCCACAGCACCGCCTCGCTGCGCTCGCTCCATTCTTCGAAGCGGGCGCCGTAGCGGTCTTCGATGACATTGCGCTTGATTTTCAACGTCGGCGTGAGGAAACCGTTTTCCACGGCCCAACTGTCCTTGACGACCACAAGGCGGCGCAGGCGCTCGTGCTTGTCGAGCACGGCGTTGACCTCCTCCAGCAGTTTTTCCAGACTCGCATGCAGGCTCGCCCGCGGCTCTTGCTGATTGACCGCCGACAGCACGCATAAACCGAGCGGCGCGCTCAGGCCATCGCCAACCACGCACACCTGTTCGATCCGCGAGTGCACAGCCAGACGGTTTTCGATGGGCGCCGGGGCGACGTACTTGCCTTTGCTGGTCTTGAAGATTTCCTTGAGCCGTCCGGTCAGGCGCAGACGCCCTTCGCCATCCTGCTCGCCCTTGTCACCGGTGCGCAGGAAGCCGTCCTGGGTGAGGGTTTCGGCGGTTTTCTGCGGTTCCTTGAAGTAGCCAAGCATGTTTGCCTGGCTGCGTACCTGCACCTCGCCTGATTCGTCGATACGCACTTCGACTTCGGGACAAGGTTTGCCGATCCAGCCCTGCCGGTACTCGCCCGGCAGGCAGATATGCGAATAACCGCAACCCTCCGTCATGCCGTAGACCTCCAGCACATCTAGGCCGAGCTTCTGGTACCAGCTGAGCAAGGTTTGCGGAACAGGCGCCGCCCCGGACAATGCCACGCGCAACGCATCCAGCCCCAGGCCGGCCAGCACCTTGTGCCCTACGCGCTTGCCGATGAACGGCAGGCCAAGGAGAAAATCCAGGCGCTTCGCCGGGATCTTGCTGTAGACGCCCATCTGGAATTTGGTCCAGATCCTGGGCACGCCGAACATTGCCGTCGGCCTGGCGCGCTTGAGATCGGTCATGAAGGTGTCGAGGCTTTCAGCAAAGAACACCGTTTGCCCGGTATAGATCGACGCCAGCTCGACGAACATCCGTTCGGCCACATGACACAGCGGCAAGTAGGACAGCAGCCGATCGTTCTCGTTGAGCCCGAACAACTGCGTGCCACGGCTGGTGGCAAAACCCAGATTGGCAAAGCTGTGCATGACGCCTTTGGGCAGGCCTGTGGTCCCGGAGGTGTAAATAATCGTCGCCAGCTGTTCCGGGGCGGGTCTCGGATCGTCCTGGATTGGTGAACTTTGCTGAAGGTCGGCCCAACTGAAATCGAACTCGCCGGGCGGATGCAGCGGCAGGCTGATGGTCGGCAACCCTGCAGGCATGCCGCGCGCCATGCCCGGCCAGTCATCCAGCTTACCGATGAACGCCAGCACGCTTTCCGAGTGGGTGAGCACTTGCGCCACTGAATCAACGGTGAGATTGGGATACAGCGGCACGGAGACATGCCCGGCCATCCAGATGGCGAGGTCGGCGATGATCCAGTGCGCGCAGTTTTTTGAGATCAGGGCGATGTGGCTGCCTTGCGGCAGTTCTCGCGAGCGCAACCAGTGCGCGGCGCAGCGGGCCTGATGGCCGACGTCAGCCCAGGTCAGCGTCTCGACCCGTCCGCCACCGATGGGCTGCACAAGGAAGCGCTGGCGCGGGTGCCGGGCTTCCCGTTCGTAGAACACGTCCAGCGGCAAACGGAAGGCGGCAGACATGCGACTCGCTCCTGTTTTTTTGGTCTGGAGCAAGCGTAGTCAACCAAGCAAGTGCTTGGTTGGAATTTTCAAACAAATAATTTCATGGTGTCCGCAGAACCAATGTGGGAGCGAGCCTGCCCGCGAAAACGGCGGGTCAGACAACATTCATGTCGAATGGACCATCGCCTTCGCGAGCAGGCTCGCTCCCACAAGGGGTGTGTCAAGGGTGTTTGAGGCTATTGAGGGTCATCGAGCCAATCAGCAATTCAGCACTCTCAAGCTCGGCCAACCCCGCCGTGCCGACCCTTTCCGGCGGATACCCGGCGCCATGCTGCAGATAGCTGAGCAAGTTGCCCACCAGCGGGTTATGACTGACCAGCAGCACATTGCTGACCGACACCAACTGCTCGGCCACCTTGTCCGGATCGCTCTCCGGCGTCAGCCAGTCGACCGTGCGAATCTGCGGCTTGAAGCCCAGTGCCTCGCGAACGATCTCTGCGGTTTGCTGCGCACGCAGGTACGGGCTGGCGTAAATCGCGGTCAGCGTCTGACCCATCAAATGGGCGGCGCTGTTCGAGACTTCTTTACGACCGTGCGGGGTCAGCTCTCGCTCGGAATCGGCTTTCGCGCCATAAGGCACCGCCTCACCGTGGCGCAATGCCCAGAGTTTCATAGTTTGGGCTCCTCATCGCGCACCGGGTGTGGTGCCGGTGCGACGGCGTGCGGTGCCTCACCTTCAGGCGCGCGCGGCGCAGGCCAGTCAGCGAATGGCCAGGGCTTCTGGTCGCTGTGGAAAGTGCCGAAACGGCCGATCTGCGCGAGGAACTGGCTCAGGCTGTCGCCAAAATTCATCAGGCTGGCGCTCGGTGCGCTGTAGATCAAACGGTAAATCAGTTGCACCAGCACCACCGCGCCGAGGATGAACTGCGCCACTTGCCAGACCAGCAGGTAAACGATCATCCACAACACGCGCAAAAGGATGGATTCGTACCGGGCTTCGTTTTTCGGATCGTTCATGGCTTGCTTCCTGTCCGTATAAAAGCTGAATCAGTTGAAACCGCTGGTGGAAATAAAGTCGACGTCGGTTTTCGGCTCGGCGCGCATCAGTAGACCGATCACCTGCTCCAGCGTGCGTCCCTCGAACAAAATCGCGTGCAGCCCGGCGACCAGTGGCATGTACACGCCGACTTCCTGAGACTTGGCCTTGAGCACTTTCAAGGTGTTGACCCCTTCGGCCACTTCACCCAGACGCGAGACGGCTTCGTCCAGGCTCAGACCCTGCCCGAGGGCGAAGCCGACCTGGTAGTTACGACTCTTGGGCGATGAACAGGTGACGATCAGATCCCCGACCCCGGCCAGGCCGAGAAAGGTCATCGGGTTGGCGCCCTGATTCACGGCAAAGCGTGTCATCTCGGCCAGCGCCCGGGTGATCAGCATGCTTTTGGTGTTTTCGCCCATGTCCAGCGCCACCGCCATGCCGGCGATGATCGCGTAAACGTTTTTCAACGCTCCACCCAGCTCGACGCCGAAACGGTCGGCACTCGCATACACGCGGAAGGTGCGGCCATGCAGCGCTGCTTGCACCTGCTTGCACAATTCTTCGTCTTCGCTGGCGACCACCGTGGCGGTCAGGGCGTGTTCGGCAATCTCGCGCGCCAGGTTCGGCCCGGACAACACGCCGATGCGCGCCTGCGGGGCGATCTCTTCGAGAATCTGGCTCATCAGCTTGAAGGTCTGCGCTTCGATGCCTTTGGTCAGGCTGACCAGCATCTTGCCGCTCAGACGTTCGGCATGGGCGGCCAGCACGGTGCGCAACGCGCTCGACGGCAGCGCGACAAAGCACAGATCGCAGGCGTCGAGGGTTTGCTGCAGGTCGGTGACGGCGGTCACGCCCGGCAAAATTTTGATGCCCTTGAGGTAACGCGGGTTTTCGCGATTGACCCGGATAGCCTCGGCCTGTTCGGGGTCACGCATCCACTGCCGGACTTGATGGCCGTTCTCGGCCAGTAAATTGGCCACGGCGGTACCAAAACTTCCGCCTCCCAGGACCGCAATCGGGCGCTGTTCAGTCATATGCAATCCGTTAATCCATACCAGTGGCGATGCCGGGCATTATACGGGGCGACCCGGTCGCGGCCAGCCCCAGCAACAATTACCGTTATTTGTAGGAAGAAGACCAATAAAACCGAGGTAAATGCCCGCAACGTCACTGGAAAAGTCGCTGCCCTCGGTTAACATGCGCGCCAATTCTTCTCTATACAGGCTGTGTCGTGTTTTCTGGCCCTCCTCCCCCGCGCTCGTCTGTGTTACTGGCGCTGCTGTTCAGCCCGCTGGTGCTGGCCGACGACCTGTTTGTCGACAGCCAGCCGCTGCCGCAAGTGTTGACGGCCACCCGATTGAAGCAGACGCCGGCGGAAGTCCCCGGGAGCATGACCGTCCTCGACAGCGAATTGATCAGCGCCAGCGGTGCCCGCGACATCAGCGAACTGCTGCGACTCGTGCCGGGCATGATGGTCGGCCATATCAGTGGCAATCAGGCGGCAGTGAATTACCACGGCACCAATGCCAGCGAAGCACGGCGGATGCAGGTGTTGATCGACGGTCGCTCGGTGTATCGCGCGGGTCTGGCCACGGTGGACTGGAGCGACATTCCGGTGGCCATGGAAGACATCGAGCGCCTCGAAGTGTTTCGCGGCCCGAACACCGTCAGCTACGGCGCCAACGCGCTGATGGCGGTGGTCAACATCATCACCCGTCACCCGGCGGACAGCCATGGCACACGGCTGAAAATCACTCGTGGTCAGCGCGGCATCAGTGATTTCTACGCCAGCCAGGGCACAAGCTGGAATGGCGGCGATCTGCGTTTGTCGCTGTCCGGCCAGGAGGACGACGGTTTCGACAGCGATCGCAAAGGCGCCGATTACCGCGACAGCCGTCGCTTGAATCGCCTGAGTCTGGCGGTCAGTCACAGCCTCAATGAAGACCAGAGCCTCGACTGGCAGCTCAACGCGAAGGACGGCAGCAACCAGCGGCCTTACACCTACAGCCCGGTTTTCTCGGGGATTACCGCTGCCGGGAACAATTCCGACGTGGTCGCCAGGGATTACGCGGGCTCGGTGCGCTGGAATCTCGATATCAATCCTGAACACAGTCTTTATGTGCAAGGTTCGGCGCAGCACTGGGATCGCCAGCAGGTCTGGCGTGCCTGCGATGCCGAGGTGTCGTTCAGCCCGGAACTGACACAACTGTGGCAGCTCAATCCAAATTACACGGAACGCCTGGCGCGCAACATCACCCGGTTCACCGGGCCCGGCGCGGCGCCCGGCACACCGCCGGAGATGGCGCTGGCCAATCGGGTGCTCGATCAATGGCGCAACGGTGCGAGCCGAACCCTGTGCGGCGACATCGACCAGAGCGCCCGAGAGTCGCGCTACGACCTTGAATTGCAGGACACCCTCAGCCTCTCCGACAGCCTGCGTCTGGTCAGCGGCCTTAACTACCGCTACGACCGCGCAGACTCCGAAACTTATTTCAACGGCACGCTGGATGACACGACATGGCGTGCCTTCGGTCAACTGGAATGGCGCGCCACTGAGCACTGGCTGCTGCAAGGTGGGGCGATGTTCGAAGACGCGCAACTGATCGGCAGTTCCCTGACCCCGCGTTTCGCCATCAACTACCTGATCAATCCGCGCCATGGCCTGCGCGCCGTGTACTCGGAAGCGATCCGCTCGCCGGACATGTTCGAGAACAACGTCAACTGGAGCTATCAGGTCAGCAATTTGCGACCTTCGGCCTACGGCCAGTCCTCGGCGCGTTATTTCGTCAAGACCCGTGGGCCAGGCGATCTCGATCAAGAACACATGCGCTCTCGAGAATTGGGCTACAACGGTTATTTCGCCGAACTTGGCCTCGCCGTCGATGTGAAGCTGTTCTACGACGAAATTACCGGCATGATCAGCGAGCCGCTGCGCAACAACCAATACATTGCCAGCAACGCCAACAGCTCACGCTTTCGCGGCACTGAAACGCAACTCGACTGGCGTGTCAGCCGGGCTGACCGCTTGCGGTTTACCTATGCCTTTGTTGATGCAGAGGCGAGCAATCCACTGGATCAGCAGTTCACCTCACGCAACAGCGGTTCCGCCGGTTGGCTGCGCAATTGGGGCCATGGCTGGAACAGCGCCCTGTTCTATTACGGTGACAACGCGCTCAACGGGTACCGCTTCGAACGGGTCGACACGCGCATCGCCAAACGCATCCCTTTGGGCAAGGCACAGTTGCAACTGGCCGGGGTGGTGCAGCAGCGCCTGGACCGTGAGCCGAGCACCTTCGTCGACAACAACTATGACGAACGCCGGGTGATGTATTTCAGCGCCGAGCTGGAGTTTTAAGATGCGCAACGGCCCGTCACGGAAGACGCCAACCCTTGGCCACTGGCTGGCCGGGTTCTGCCTGTTCATCACGGCGTGGCTGCACGGCGTCGCGGTGCAGGCCGCAGATATTCTTTTGACCGGCGCCGAGGACAGCCCCGGCGTGCAAGCCTTCGTTCAAGCGCTGGGTGAATTGCGACCGACCGATAATGTACGTTTCCAGCCCCTGGCCAGCCTGCCGGCGCCGGGAAAGCTGCCCACCAGCCTGCGTTTGATCCTGCTTGACCTGCCGAGTCTTGACTGGCGCATGCAAGAACCCCAGGGCCCGGCAACGCTGGTGTTGCGCATCAGCCGTTTGCAGGCCCGCCAGCGATTCGGCGATGCGCAGCCGGCGCGCCTGAGTCTGCTGTGGAGCGATCCGCCGCTGAGCCGGCAATTGCAATTGATCCGGCGGATCTTGCCGCAAGCCCGGCGGGTCGGCGTGCTGTTCGATGAGCACGGCGAATTCCTCCTCGAAGAATTACGCCTGGCCGCGCGGCCGCTGAATCTGGACATCGTCAGTCAGCGCTGGGACAACACCCACGACAGCCGCCCCTTGCAAAGCGTGCTGAAAAACAGCGACGTGTTGCTCGGCCTAGACGACCCTGACCTCTACAACTCGCAGACAGCAAAAAACCTGCTGCTAAGTAGCTACGCGCGCCAGGTGGCACTGATTGGTCCCACTATTTCATTCGTCCGCGCGGGCAGCCTTGCCAGCACTTACAGCGATCAGGGTGACTGGCTGGCAATCCTTGACCATTTGCTCGACCAGCCGACGAGCGCATGGCCGCGAACCCTCTACCCCGCTCGTTTCAAAGTCTCAAGTAATGCGCAGGTGGCTCGTTCCTTAGGCATCGAACCGCTGAATGAAGCATCTGTCGCCAGCACCCTGGCCGAAGGAGAGCGCCGTCCATGAGTTTCCGTCGCCGTTGGGACATCAACACCCGCACACAGCTGATCAGCCTCGGGCCGGCGCTGTTGCTGACGTTGCTGTTAATCAGCTTCTTCACCTTCGTGCGAATTCAGGATTTGCGTCAGGAGTTGAACCACACCGGCCAATTGATCGCCAACCAACTGGCTCCGGCGACGGAATACGGCGTGATTTCCGGCAACAACGAAGTGCTCGAAAGCCTGCTCAAAGCCACACTGGCCACGCCCAATGTGCGCTTTCTGGAGGTACAGGACAGTGCCAACCGGATTCTCGTCTATGTCGAACAACCGGCTACCACCCACAGTCGTCCGCATCAGATCGAAGTGTTTCAAGCCCCGGTGCGTCTGCAACGGATCGCTTTGCACAACGATTTTTTCCAGGACGGCAAAGTCACCAACAGCGCGGCCGGCGAGGATTATCTGGGGCGGGTGCTCGTCGGGCTGTCCAACGATGCTTTCAGTCAGCGCCAGCAGGAGATTGTGTTAAAGGCCGCGATTCTGGCGTTGTTCGCCCTGCTCTTCACGTTCGTGTTGGCACGGCGCCTGGCGGGCAGCCTGTCGCGCCCCATCCGAGACATCGGCGATGCAGTCAAGGCTATTCAGGAAGGCGACTATAAAACTCCACTGCCGATTGTCGATGACACCGAACTGGGCGCGCTGTCACAGCACATCAATAACCTTGCCCAAGCGTTGGAACAGGCCAGTCGCGAGCAGCATCAGGCGATGGCGCAGTTGATCCAGACCCGCGAGGAAGCCGAAAAGGCCAACAATGCCAAATCCGACTTTTTAGCGATGATGAGCCATGAACTGCGCACGCCCATGAATGGCGTGCTGGGCATGCTGCAATTGCTCGAAACCACCGAGATGACCGAGGAGCAAGTCGAATATGCCGCGCTCGCGTCGGAGTCAACGGAGCACTTGCTCAAGGTCATCAACGACATTCTCGACTTCTCGCGGATCGAACGTTCGGAACTGGAGCTGGAGCACATTCCGTTCAACCTCGCCGAACTGATCGGCGCCTGCGCGCAGTCGTTCCAGCACAGCGCGGTACAGCGTGGCCTGGCGCTGAACCTGCGGATCCCGGACGACATGCGCGGTTTGCAGGTTCAGGGTGACCCTACGCGGATCCGGCAGATTCTAGTCAATCTGGTTGGCAATGCCTTGAAGTTCACCGAGCAGGGCCGGGTCAGCATCGAAGCGCAATGGCAGTCGCTTGACCACGAACTGTTGTGGTTCACCTGTTCGGTGCGTGACAGCGGCATCGGGATTTCGTCCGAGAGCCTGGAGCTGATGTTCAATGCGTTCCAGCAGGCCGACAGCTCGATTTCCCGCCGATACGGCGGCACCGGGCTTGGCCTGCCGATCGCCCGAACCCTGGCCGAACGCATGGGCGGCACCTTGCGCGCGCAGAGCGAAGAGGGTCGCGGTTCGGTGTTTACCCTGGAAATCCCGCTGGCTCTGTATAAAGAGCCGCTGCCGGCGCTGGTCGCGCCGCGTGCCTTGAACGGCAGTGGACAGGGCGAAGGACGGCATGTATTGCTGGTCGAAGACAACCCGGTCAATCAGACGGTGATCGAAGCGATGCTGCGCAGCCTGGGCTTCGCCGTCAGTGTCGCTACTGACGGTGCGCAAGCAGTGCGCAGTGCCGAAGGCAGCGAATTCGAGGTGATTCTGATGGACTGCCGCCTGCCGATCATCGACGGCTACGAGGCCACGCGGCAGATTCGTAATCTGCCCGGGCGTCGCGATGTGCCGATCATCGCGCTGACCGCCAATGCCTTGCAGGGCGACCGCGAAACCTGCCTGGCGGCGGGTATGAACGATTACCTGGCCAAGCCGTTCAAACGCAACGACCTGCAGCAGATTTTGCAGCGCTGGGTGACGTAGTGTGGGCATTTCGACCATCTGCGACTGGCGTGAAAAGCGAAAGTGCGGCAGTCTTAGGCACCCGAACGAGCCTCAAAAGGGGCTTGAATAAAAATTTCAGTGCACAAGTGTACATTCATGTCCTTGGTGCTGTGACTTTCACCACAACGCAATAGTCTATGAGTAGGCTGCCGGTTCGAGGCATGAACGCTTCGGACGGTCGGGAAGATTTGCCCCACCTGCCGCACGGGATTATTGAGGAGCTCGCATGACCAAACAAAACGCCTTTACTCGGGAAGACCTGCTGCGCTGCAGTCGCGGTGAGCTGTTCGGCCCAGGTAACGCGCAACTGCCCGCCCCGAACATGCTGATGGTGGATCGCATCACCCATATCAGCGAAGAAGGCGGCAAGTACGGCAAAGGTGAATTGGTCGCCGAGCTGGATATCAACCCTGACCTGTGGTTCTTCGCCTGCCATTTCGAAGGCGATCCGGTGATGCCGGGCTGCCTGGGTCTGGATGCCATGTGGCAACTGGTCGGTTTCTTCCTGGGCTGGCAAGGCCTGCCGGGGCGCGGTCGTGCGCTGGGTTCGGGCGAAGTGAAATTCTTCGGTCAGGTGCTGCCAACCGCGAAGAAAGTGACCTACAACATTCATATCAAACGCGTCCTCAAGGGCAAGCTGAACATGGCCATCGCCGATGGTTCGGTCACTGTCGACGGACGCGAAATCTACACCGCCGAAGGCCTGCGCGTCGGCGTGTTCACCTCCACTGACAACTTCTAAGGGTTATTCGCATGCGCCGCGTCGTTATCACTGGTCTGGGCATCGTTTCGTGCCTGGGCAATGACAAAGAGACCGTCTCCGCTAACCTGCGTGCAAGCCGCCCTGGCATCCGGTTCAACCCGGAATATGCTGAAATGGGTCTGCGTAGCCAGGTTTCCGGCTCCATTGACCTCAACCTTGAAGAGCTGATCGATCGCAAGATCTATCGCTTCGTCGGCCATGCAGCGGCTTACGCCTACCTGGCCATGAAAGACGCGATCACTGACTCCGGCCTGACCGAAGAGCAGGTGTCCAACCCGCGTACCGGCCTGATCGCCGGCTCCGGCGGTGCTTCCACGCTGAACCAGATGGAAGCGCTGGACATCCTCCGTGAGAAAGGCGTGAAACGCGTCGGCCCGTACCGCGTCACGCGGACCATGAGCAGCACCGTTTCCGCTTGCCTGGCCACGCCGTTCAAGATCAAGGGCCTGAACTACTCCATCGCATCTGCCTGCGCCACCAGTGCCCACTGCATCGGTACCGCCATGGAACAGATCCAGATGGGCAAGCAGGACATCGTTTTCGCCGGTGGCGGTGAAGAGGAACACTGGAGCCAGTCGTTCCTGTTCGACGCAATGGGCGCCCTGTCCAGCAAACGCAACGACACCCCGGAACAAGCTTCCCGCGCCTACGACAAGGACCGTGACGGTTTCGTCATCGCGGGCGGCGGCGGCATGGTCGTGGTCGAAGAGCTGGAACACGCTCTGGCCCGTGGCGCGAAAATCTACGCCGAAATCGTTGGCTACGGCGCGACGTCCGACGGCTACGACATGGTCGCCCCAAGCGGCGAAGGCGCGATCCGCTGCATGCAGCAGGCGCTGTCCACCGTCGACACCCCGATCGACTACCTGAACACTCACGGCACTTCGACTCCGGTCGGCGACGTCGCGGAAATGAAAGGTGTGCGTGAAGTGTTCGGCGACAAGGCCCCGGCGATCAGCTCGACCAAGAGCCTGTCCGGTCACTCCCTCGGCGCTGCCGGCGTTCACGAAGCGATCTACTGCATGCTGATGATGGAAGGCAACTTCATTGCCGGTTCCGCCAACATCGACGAGCTCGACCCGGAAGTGGCCGACCTGCCGGTGCTGACCAAGACCCGCGAGAACGCCACCCTCAACACCGTGATGAGCAACAGCTTCGGCTTCGGCGGCACCAATGCCACGCTGGTACTGAAGCGCTGGGAAGGCAAGTAATTCCCCGCTGCTGAGCCACACATGAAAACGCCCCGACTGGTTCGGGGCGTTTTTTTTGGTCTGCAGAAAAACTCATGGCTCGACGCAGGTCTCCCATGTAGGAGCTGCCGAAGGCTGCGATCTTGATCGTTCCCACGCTCCGCGTGGGAATGCCTCAAGGGACGCTCCGCGTCCAGTGACGCGGAGCGTCACGGGCTGCATTCCAACGCAGAGCGTGGGAACGATCAGAGTCCAAAGATCGCAGCCTTCGGCAGCTCCTACAGGGGGGTCGTGGTGCGTGCGAAGATGAAACCTTTGTCATGAAACCAAACGCCCTGCGACCGAATGTCGCGGTTTCCGTGGCCTGCAGCGCTGTTGCGAAAACCGCAACAACACCTTGCGCCAATCGGCGGTTTACTTAGCTGGCTAACAAATCCTATAACAGAGTCCTGCAGACGCCTTGCTGCAGATAACTTGAGATTTGGAGCTAGCAGATGACTGTAAAAGTAACTGAACGCGACGATTCACACATGTCCCACGAGGGCCTGGCCGCCGGTATCCGTATCTGGGACGTGCATCAACAAGACCTGCTGGTCGGCATATTCCATAACGAAATCGATGCCCACAATTACAAGGCCGAGCTGGAAGTGCAGGAACAGCAAAGAGACCTGAAGTCAGCCTGAGACAACCACAGCATTGAAAACGACGAACCCCGCCATGAGCGGGGTTCGTCGTTGTTACAGACCTCGACTCACCACATCAGATCATCGGGAATCTGGTACGCCGCATACGGATCGTCTTCGGTAGTGACTTCTTCGGTCTGCACGTTGAGCTGAACGATGCGCTGCGGGTCGCGCTCCTGGATCTTCAGCGCCGCTTCACGGGGGATGACTTCGTAGCCGCCGTTATGGTGCACGATCGCCAGCGAACCGCTGCTGAGCTTGTTGCGCATCAGCGTGTTGACCGAGATGCGCTTGACCTTCTTGTCGTCGACGAAGTTGTAATAGTCCTCGGTGGTCAGCTTGGGCAGACGCGAGACTTCGATCAACTGCTTGACCTGCGCCGCGCGGGCCTTGGCTTCGGCTTTTTCTTTTTGCTGGCGGTTCAGTTCCTGGTCGCGCTTGACCTTCTCGGCCATGGCTTCCTGAGCGGCGCGCTGCTGCGAGTCATCCAGCTCGATCTGCCCCTTGTGGGCCAGACGTTGCTGCTTCTGCTTGTCCTTGCTGACCTGCTTGGCCTGCTTTTGGTTGACCAGGCCTGCTTTGAGCAACTGGTCGCGAAGGGAAATACTCATGGTGCTTACTCACTTGGGCAGTAGCTCAGCCGCAGCTAGGCAAATTCTTTTCCTGACGTTTGGCCTCACCCCACAGGGCGTCCAACTCTTCGAGGGTGCAATCTTCCATGGGACGGTGGGTGTCGCGCAATGCCTGTTCGATAAAACGGAAACGCCTTTCAAATTTGCCGTTGGCACCGCGCAACGCCGTTTCCGGATCGACCTTCAGATGCCGGGCCAGATTGACCACGGAAAACAGCAGGTCGCCGATCTCGTCCGCCACCGCTGCAGGATCATTTTCGGACATGGCTTCGAGCACCTCATCAAGCTCCTCGCGCACCTTGTCGAGCACCGGCAAGGCGTCCGGCCAGTCGAAACCGACCTGCCCCGCGCGCTTCTGCAACTTGGCTGAACGGGACAACGCCGGCAGCGTGGCCGGCACATCGTCGAGCAGGGACAATTGCTCTGGGGCCGAGGCTTTCTCGGCGCGCTCCTGGGCTTTGATTTCTTCCCAGCGCTGTTTGACCTGTTCTTCGCTCAAGCGTGGAACGTCGAGCGGCGCGTAGAGATCGCCGGTGGGGAATACGTGAGGATGACGACGGATCAGTTTGCGCGTGATGCCGTCGATCACCCCGGCAAATTCAAACCGCCCTTCTTCCTTGGCCAACTGGCTGTAATACACCACCTGAAACAGCAGATCGCCCAGTTCGCCCTGCAGGTGATCCAGATCGCCACGCTCGATGGCATCCGCCACCTCGTAGGCTTCCTCGAGGGTGTGGGGGACGATGGTTGCGTAGGTTTGCTTGATGTCCCACGGGCAACCGTACTGCGGATCGCGCAGACGGGCCATGAGGTGGAGCAGGTCTTCGAGGCTGTACATCATTTATCTCTCTTGCGTAGATCCGATCGTTCCCATGCTCTGCGTGGGAATGCAGCCGTGACGCTCCGCGTCACTGGACGCGGAGCGTCCCAAGAGACATTCCCACGCGGAGCATGGGAACGATCGGGACATCAAACAATGTCACTCTCACGGGGTACGGTTACGCCGCGTTTCGATGATGTTCGGCAATTGCGAAATCCGCCCCAGCAGACGCCCCAGCGCATCCAGACCAGGAATCTCGATGGTCAGGGACATCAGCGCGGTGTTGTCTTCCTTGTTCGAGCGGGTGTTGACCGCGAGTACGTTGATGCGCTCGTTGAGCAGCACCTGCGAGACATCACGCAGCAGCCCGGATCGGTCGTACGCGCGAATGATGATGTCCACCGGATAGGTGAGCACCGGCACCGGCCCCCAGCTGACCTGGATGATCCGCTCCGGCTCGCGCCCGCCCAGCTGCAGCACCGAGGCGCAGTCCTGACGGTGAATGCTCACGCCGCGGCCCTGGGTGATGTAACCGACAATCGCGTCGCCCGGCAGCGGCTGGCAGCAGCCGGCCATTTGCGTCATCAGGTTGCCAACGCCCTGGATCTGGATATCGCCGCGCTTGCCCGGTTTGTAACCGGTGGCCTTGCGTGGGATCAGCTCCAACTGCTCGTTGCCGCGCTCCGGCTCGACCAGTTGCTGCGCGAGGTTGACCAGATGCGCCTGACGCAAATCGCCCGCACCGAGGGCGGCGAACATGTCTTCGGCGGTTTTCATGTTGGCCTTTTCGGCCAGCTTGTCGAAATCCACCGCTGGCAGGCCAAGGCGGCTGAGTTCGCGCTCGATCAGGGTTTTACCGGCCGCTACGTTCTGGTCACGGGCCTGCAACTTGAACCAGTGAACGATCTTGGCCCGCGCCCGCGAGGTGGTGACGTACCCCAGGTTCGGGTTAAGCCAGTCGCGACTTGGCGTGCCGTGCTTGCTGGTGATGATCTCGACCTGCTCACCGGTCTGCAGGCTGTAGTTCAGCGGGACGATGCGCCCGTTGATCTTCGCGCCCCGGCAGTTATGGCCGATTTCGGTGTGCACGCGATAAGCGAAGTCCAGCGGGGTAGCGCCCTTGGGCAAGTCGATCGCGTGGCCGTCAGGGGTGAAGATGTAGACCCGATCCGGCTCGATATCCACCCGCAACTGTTCAGCCAGACCACCGATGTCGCCCAGTTCTTCGTGCCATTCGAGCACCTGACGCAGCCAGGAGATTTTCTCTTCGTAATGGTTCGAGCCGGATTTGACGTCGGTGCCCTTGTAGCGCCAGTGCGCGCAAACGCCGAGCTCGGCTTCCTCGTGCATGGAATGGGTGCGGATCTGAACCTCGAGCACCTTGCCTTCCGGGCCGATCACCGCCGTGTGCAGCGAGCGGTAGCCGTTCTCTTTCGGGTTGGCGATGTAGTCGTCGAATTCCTTCGGGATGTGCCGCCACAGGGTATGGACGATGCCGAGCGCGGTGTAGCAGTCGCGCATTTCCGGCACCAGCACACGCACGGCGCGAACGTCGTAGATCTGGCTGAATTCCAGACCCTTGCGCTGCATTTTGCGCCAGATCGAATAGATATGTTTAGCCCGGCCACTGATGTCGGCGTCAACACCGGTGGCCTGCAGTTCGTCCTTGAGCTGGGTCATCACGTCGCTGATGAAGCGCTCGCGGTCCAGCCGTCGCTCGTGGAGCAACTTGGCGATCTGTTTGTATTGATCAGGTTCGAGGTAACGGAAGGACAGGTCCTCCAGCTCCCATTTGATGTGACCGATGCCGAGGCGATGCGCGAGGGGCGCGTAGATGTCAAAGACTTCGCGGGCGACGCGGTTGCGCTTTTCATCATCGGCGGCCTTCACCGCACGAATGGCGCAGGTGCGTTCGGCCAGTTTGATCAGCGCGACGCGCACGTCATCGACCATTGCGACGAGCATCTTGCGCAGGTTTTCCACCTGCCCCTGCGTGCCCATGACCATCGACTGACGCGGGCTGAGGCTGGCGCTGATGGCCGCCATGCGCTGCACGCCGTCGATCAGCTTGGCCACCACCGGGCCGAAGCGCTGGCCGATTGCCGCGAGTTCAATCTGGCCCTCGCGCACGCCGCGATACAGAACTGCAGCGACCAGCGAATCCTGATCGAGCTTGAGGTCGGCGAGGATTTCGGCGATTTCCAGGCCGGTACTGAAACTGCCGGAGCCTTCGGCCCACAGATTCTTCTTGGCATTGGACTGTTGTTCAGCCTCGCGAGCGAACTCGCAGGCTTCTTTCAAGGCCTCGCGATCCAGTGCCAGATCGACACTGACCGCGTGATCGAGCCAGGCCTCGAGATTGATACTGCCGTCGGTGTTGATCGGCTGGTGTGCTCTCACCTGTACCATGCTGCTTTACCTTCCCTACGACGCAGATTCAATGCGTCAAATCGCTGATCCTCTATGCCCGTTCGCGCTCGCGGGGCTCAGGCGAGCGCTGCGCGGACAGATCAGACGGATTCAGACGAGCCGTCCTGGCTCGCTTCAAATAACGCCATGGCCTCGACATGTGCCGTCTGAGGAAACATATCGAGAATCCCGGCACGTTTTAACCGGTAGCCCTGCTTGATCAATTCAACCGTGTCGCGCGCCAGCGTGGCCGGGTTGCACGACACATATACCAACCGCCTGGCACCCAGGGTTGCCAACTTGCGCACCACCTCGAAAGCACCGTCGCGCGGTGGGTCCAAGAGTACCGCAGAAAAGCCGTTTCCGATCCACTCGGCATCCGTCAAAGGCTGGGATAAATCGGCTTGAAAAAACTTTGTGTTATGCAAATTGTTACTGGCGGCGTTGGCGGCGGCACGCTCGACCATGGTCTGCACGCCCTCCACGGCCACCACTTCGCGCACGTTTCTGGCCAAGGGCAATGCGAAGTTGCCAAGACCGCAAAACAGGTCGAGCACACGTTCGTCGGCAGTGGGCTTGAGCCAGTCCAGCGCCTGGGCGACCATCGCTTCGTTGACGCCGGCGTTGACCTGTATGAAATCACCCGGACGATAAGCCAGATCCAGATCCCACCGCTCCAGGCGATAGCCGAGCGTCAGACCCGCCTCGACCGGCTGCGGTTCACCCTCGCCATGCAGCCACAATTGCGCGCCGTGGAAATCACAGAATTCCTTGAGGATCGTCAGGTCCGCTTCGGACAATGGCGCCATATGGCGCAGCAGTACCGCCAGCGACGAGCCACTGAACAATTCAACATGGCCCAGCGCTTGCGGCTTGCTCAAGCGACGCAGCATCTCCGGCAACCGGCTCATGATCGGTTGCAAGGGCTGTACCAGCACCGGACATTCGCTGATCGCGACGATGTCCTGACTGCCGGCGGCGCGGAAACCGACTTCGAGCTTTTTCGCTTTCATGTCCCAACGCACGGCGATGCGCGCGCGACGACGATAGGCGAATTCCGGGCCGGTCAGCGGCGCCGCCCACTCTTGCGGTTCGACACCCGCAACCCGCGACAACTGTTCGGCGAGCATGCGCTGTTTCAGGGCGAGTTGTTCGTCGTGGGGCAAATGCTGGACGCTGCAACCGCCGCAACGGCCGGCGTGCGGACATGGCGCCGGACGACGCAGATCGCTGGCGGTGAACACCCGCTCGGTGCGCGCCTCGACCACTTTGCCGTGGGCGCCGAGCACCCGCGCTTCGACCTCTTCGCCAGCGAGGGCGCCAAGGACGAACCAGGTACGGCCTTCGAAAAACGCGATGCCGCGACCGTCGTTGGCCAGGCGCTCGATCGTCAGGCGCTGCTTTTTACCGGTCGGGACTTGCGGGGCCTTGCTTCCACCGGTGGGCTGGAAGCGCAGGCCTCTCTCGTGTTTGGCCATCAGTTGGGCGCGTCAAAAATGCCGGTCGACAGGTAACGGTCGCCACGGTCGCAGATGATCGCAACGATCACCGCGTTTTCAACTTCTTGCGACAGGCGCAGCATCGCTGCCACCGCACCGCCCGAGGACACGCCGCAGAAGATGCCTTCTTCGCGAGCCAGACGTCGGGTGACGTCTTCGGCTTCGCTTTGCGCCATGTCGACGATACGGTCGACGCGGTCGGCCTGATAGATCTTCGGCAGGTATTCATGCGGCCAGCGACGGATGCCCGGGATGGCCGAGCCTTCCATCGGTTGCAGGCCGACGATCTGCACGCTGTCGCTCTGCTCTTTCAGATAACGCGACACGCCCATGATGGTGCCAGTGGTGCCCATCGAGCTGACGAAATGGGTGATGGAGCCCTGGGTCTGACGCCAGATTTCCGGGCCGGTGGTGGTGTAATGCGCTTCAGGATTATCGCCATTGGCGAACTGATCCAACACCTTGCCACGGCCTTCGGCCTCCATCCGCTGCGCCAGATCGCGCGCGCCTTCCATGCCTTCTTCCTGGCTCACCAGAATCAGCTCGGCACCGTAAGCGGTCATCGCTGCCTTGCGCTCGGCACTGGAGTTGTCCGGCATGATCAGGATCATTTTGTAACCCTTGATCGCGGCAGCCATCGCCAGGGCGATCCCGGTGTTGCCGGAAGTCGCTTCGATCAGCGTGTCGCCGGGATTGATCTGCCCGCGCAATTCGGCGCGGGTGATCATCGACAGCGCTGGCCGGTCCTTGACCGAACCCGCCGGGTTGTTCCCTTCGAGCTTGAGCAGCAGGGTGTTACTGGTGGCGCCGGGCAGGCGCTGCAAACGCACCAGCGGCGTGTTGCCGACGCAATCGGCAATGGTTGGGTACTGCAGGGTCATGGCGTATTCGCAATCCAGACGTGCGGGGGCGCCTATCATACCGGCAAACCCGCGAAGGCCATATCACGCAAAGTACGGTGCTTATGGTTTATGGGAATAAGCGCCCGCTAGTCCGTGTTTTCCGTGTGGGCCGTATCCAAAGCATAAAACTCATGCAGCTTGGCTTGCAGCAACTGTTTATCCGGCAGGCATGTTTGATACTGCGCGATCAATGCCGGCGAGAGACTGCGGTTAAGGGCGTACTCGACGACCTCGTCCTCTTTACTGGCGCAGAGCAACACACCGATCGCCGGATTTTCGTGCGGCTTGCGAACATTGCGATCTAGCGCCTCCAGATAGAAATCCAGCTTGCCGAGATATTCCGGTTCAAAGCGCCCGACCTTGAGCTCGATAGCGACCAGGCAATTGAGCCCTCGGTGGAAGAACAAAAGATCCAGAGCAAAATCCCGACCGCCGACTTGCAGCGGGTATTCGGAGCCGACAAAGCAGAAGTCCCGACCAAGCTCGATGAGGAAGTCCTTCAGCCTTGTCAGGAGCCCTTGGTGCAGATCGGTTTCAGAATGAGCAGAAGGCAGGTCGAGGAATTCGACCATGTAGGAATCGCGGAATATTTCAAGCGCTGCCGGGTGCGTTTGTTTCAGCGCGGCGGAGGTTTTCGCTGGATCGGTGACGCTTCGCTCAAAAAGCGCCGTTTTGAATTGGCGCTCCAACTCTCGAGTAGACCACTTTTGCTGAATGGCCATCCGCAGATAAAACTCGCGCTCTTGGGAGAACTTACTCTGCGTCAAAATGAGCAAATTATGAGTCCACGGCAATTGTGTCAGCAGTGCTGACACTTTCTCATCGCCCCGATAGGCCTCGTAAAACTGGCGCATCCGAAACAGATTTCGCCGAGTGAAACCTCGCAACCCCGGTTGCGTTTTAGCCAGATGTTCAGCCAATTGGCCAACCACCGAATCCCCCCAATCCGCCCGCTCAATCTTGCGACTGATATGAGCGCCCACCTGCCAGTAAAGCTCGATCAGGTGAGTATTGACCGCCTGCATGGCCTTGTGTCTGGAACTGTGGATCAGTGCGAGCACTTCATTGAAACGCTCGCCATCTGAGCCGCCGGTAAGGCTGGATGCATTCATGCGCAATTCCTTGAAGGTTTGGTGAAGCACGAGTCTAAACCGTTCAGGAAGCTTGAAATGACCGCTGGTGCAGCTTGGGAAATGTCATACAGAAAAAGACGAGCGCTCCGTCAAGTCAGCAAGATTGGGGGCGCGAACGGACTACATCGCGAGCAGGCTCACTCCTACACGGAACTTATGTTATTCAAATAATCTGTGGTGAACGCAAATCCACTGTAGGAGCGAGCCTGCTCGCGAAGGCGTCCGCATCAGCAACACCATCATCAGCCAGCAACCGCAAATTCAGCCGCAGCCCTGAGCCGGAATTCTCAGCCCAAAGCAACCCGCCCTGTCGCTGTACCGCATTCTTGGCAATGCTAAGGCCCAGCCCAAACCCGCCATCCCCCGGCCGCGAGCCGTCCAGTCGAATGAAGGGTGAAAAGATCCGCTCCAGATCCTCTTCAGCCACCCCGCCGCCCTGATCTTCCAGCCACAAGTGCCAGTAACCGCCATCGCGCCGGCCATCGAGCCGCACAACACCGCCCTCGGGCGAATGACGAATGGCGTTGCGCAGGATGTTCTCCAGCGCTTGCGCCAGGGTGTTCAGATTACCGCGCACCCAACACGACGCCTCGACCGCGCAATGCAACCGCAGGCTCGGCCAACCACTTTCGTAACAGGCGTTTTCGGTGAGCATTTCCCACAGCGCCTGAATCTGAATCGCTTCGTCTGGCAATGGGGAGCGTTCGGTATCCAGCCACGCCAGTTGCAGGGTGTCTTCGACCAGCCGCTGCATGCCATCGACTTCCCGACCAATGCGCTCACGCAGTTGCACCAGGCCTTGTTCGCTCTCGCTGGCCACGCGCAAGCGGCTCAGCGGCGTGCGCAGCTCGTGAGACAGATCGCGCAGCAATTGCTGTTGCAGGGCAACCGTCGATTGCAGGCGCTCGGACATCGAGTCGAACGCCCGGGCCAGTTCACCGAGTTCGTCCGGGCGCTGGGTGATGCCGCTCGACAGCCGCACATTCAACTGGTCGGCGCGCCAGGCGTTGGCCTGTTCACGCAGGTTGTTCAGCGGCACCACCAGCAAACGATAGAGGCCGACGCACAGCAACAAGGTAAACAGACCGGGAATCACCCCGTTGGTGATGACGCGCCAGAACACCCGGTACTTGCCCGGAACGAAGCGTTCGGGCAATTCGATGACGAGGATGCCGGCGGCAGGATCCTGGGGAAACGGTACGCGCAACCACGGCCGGCCCTTCTTGTGCACCGGCCAGTCGAGGCCACGCAGAAAGGTCAGATGCTGCACTTCAGCGGCGTTCAACGGCTCGCTGCTCAGTGACTGCAAGTCGCTGCCGATCACGCCCACCCAACTGGCCTCGCGCAATTCCATGCTTTGCAACCAGTCATCGACGCCGTTGCGCCCGCCTCGCTGCCACGCTTGCTCGGCTTGCGCGGCATAGCGGCCGAGCGTGCCACGCGCCTCGCCGGAGAGGTACTGATTACGTTCCTCCATGTAGCGGCCCCACGACCAGCTCAGCCAGATCATCAGCAGACAGAAGGCCACCAGCAGGAACGCCAGTTTCCAGAACAGCGAATGCCGCCCCGGCAATTCAGACAGCTTCATCGGTGGCGCTCAATACGTAGCCCTTGCCCCACACTGTGCGCACTTCGCGCTCGGTGTACCCGAGGTTTTTGAGTTTGCGACGAATCTGGCTGATGTGCATGTCCAGGCTGCGATCGTGCGCGGCGTAGCCACGTTGAAGGACATGTTGATAAAGAAAGGCTTTGCTCAGCACCTCTTCGTGATTGCGATGCAGGGTTTCCAGCAGCCGAAATTCGCTGCGCGTCAGCCCGGCCGCCTGCTCACGGAAAAACACGTCGCACGCTTGGTCATCGAAACGCAGGGTTCCGGTTGCGACCGCAGCGGCCATGGCGGGCGGGCGACGATCCAGCGCCACGCGACGCAGGATCGCTTCGATGCGTACATGCAGCTCGGCGATGCTGAACGGCTTGGGCAGGTAATCATCGGCGCCCAGGCGGAAACCGCTGATGCGATCGGCCTCGGCCCCCAGCGCCGACATCAATAGCACCGGCGTCGAATCGCTCTGACGCAGTTGCGTCAACAATTCAAGGCCGTCCAGCCCCGGCAACAGAATGTCCATCAACACCACGTCGAAGGGCTGGCTGCGAGCAATGTTCAGGCCTTCCTGGCCGTTCTGGCACCAGGTCACCTGAAAACCGCTGCGACCCAGATGTTCGTGCACATAGGCACCAAGCACCGGATCGTCTTCAATGGACAGTATGCGTGGCTTACAAGTGGAAACAGGAGTCATGACTATCTGCAACTAATTCTCAGTTGGCGGATTATTCAAGATTGTCCGACAGCGGGCAATACAAGGTTCGCTTGTCGGACGAACGAGCGTGCGCAAGTCCGGCGGTCACCGCTGCATTTTTCCGAAGATTGCCTGCATGCAAATCGCTACACTGCGCCCATGTCGCGTGCCGGATGCACGTATGTTTCAACAGATCAGCGGGATGCAGGAGAAAGGCGTGCTCAAGAAACTGGGAATCAAAGGTCGCGTGCTGTTGCTGACCTTGTTGCCGACCAGCCTGATGGCGCTGGTGCTGGGTGGCTATTTCACCTGGACGCAGCAGTCAGACTTGCAGAGCCAACTGATGCAGCGCGGCGAAATGATCGCCGAGCAACTGGCCCCGCTGGTGGCCCCGGCGATGGGCCATGGCGACACCGATCTGCTTGAACGCATCGCCACCCAGTCACTGGAGCAGCCGGACGTGCGCGCGGTGACGTTCCTGGCGTCCGACCGTTCACCGCTGGCCCACGCCGGCCCGACCATGCTCAATCAGGCACCCAGCGGCGACAGCGCACTGTTGCAACGGCGCAGCGGCAATGACGCGACTCGCTACCTGATGCCGGTGTTTGGTAAACACCGCAATCTTGCCGGTGAAATCATCCCCGAAGAGTCCGAGCGCCTGCTCGGCTGGGTCGAGCTGGAACTGTCGCACAACGGCATGCTGCTGCGCGGTTATCGCAGCCTGTTCGCCAGCCTGCTGCTGATCGCCGCCGGGCTTGCCGGCGCTGCCCTGCTCGCCCTGCGCATGGGCCGCACCATCAACCGTCCGCTGAGCCAGATCAAACAGGCTGTCGCCCAGCTCAAGGACGGCCACCTGGAAACCCGTTTGCCGCCCCTCGGCAGTCAGGAGCTCGACGAACTGGCCTCAGGCATCAACCGCATGGCCGGCACGCTGCAGAATGCCCGGGAAGAACTGCAGCACAGCGTCGATCAGGCCACCGAAGACGTGCGGCAGAACCTTGAGACCATCGAGATCCAGAACATCGAACTGGATCTGGCGCGCAAGGAAGCCCTGGAAGCCAGCCGGATCAAATCCGAATTCCTCGCCAACATGAGCCACGAGATCCGCACACCGCTGAACGGCATTCTCGGTTTCACTCATTTGCTGCAGAAAAGCGAACTGACTCCGCGCCAGCTCGATTATCTGGGCACGATCGAAAAGTCCGCCGACAGCCTGCTGGGGATCATCAACGAGATTCTCGACTTCTCGAAAATCGAGGCCGGCAAACTGGTGCTCGATCATATTCCGTTCAACCTGCGCGACCTGCTGCAGGACACCCTGACCATTCTCGCCCCGGCGGCGCACGCCAAGCAGCTGGAACTGGTGAGCCTGGTGTATCGCGACACGCCGCTGTCGCTGGTCGGCGATCCGCTGCGCCTCAAGCAGATCCTCACCAACCTGGTGAGCAACGCGATCAAGTTCACCCGCGAAGGCACCATCGTCGCCCGGGCGATGCTCGAAGAGGAACACGAAGACAGCGTGCAACTGCGCATCAGCATTCAGGACACCGGCATCGGTTTGTCGAGTCAGGACGTGCGGGCGCTGTTCCAGGCCTTCAGTCAGGCGGACAACTCGCTGTCGCGCCAGCCCGGCGGCACCGGTCTGGGGCTGGTGATTTCCAAACGTCTGATCGAGCAGATGGGCGGCGAAATTGGCGTCGACAGTACACCGGGCGAAGGCTCGGAGTTCTGGATCAGCCTGAGCCTGCCCAAGACGCGCGACGATGCCGAAGACCTGCCCGCCGCGCCGCTGCTAGGTCGCCGCGTGGCAGTACTGGAAAACCATGAACTGGCGCGCCAGGCGTTGCAGCATCAATTGGAAGACTGCGGCCTCGACGTCACGCCGTTCAATACGCTGGAAAGCCTGAGCAACGGCGTAACCGGCGCGCATCAGACCGATCAGGCGATCGATCTGGCGGTCATTGGCATCACCAGCAACGACATGCTGCCGGAGCGCCTGAACCAGCACATCTGGGACCTCGAACACCTGGGCTGCAAAGTGCTGGTGTTGTGCCCGACCACCGAACAGACGCTGTTTCATTTGTCGGTGCCCAACCCGCACAGTCAGTTGCAAGCCAAACCGGCCTGCACGCGCAAGTTGCGCCGGGCCTTGTCCGACCTGGTCAACCCGCGCCAGCTGCGCAACGAACCGGGCGAACCGCTGTCGAGCCGGGCGCCGCGTGTGCTGTGTGTCGACGACAACCCGGCCAACCTGTTGCTGGTGCAAACGTTGCTCGAAGACATGGGCGCCCGGGTGCTTGCGGTGGAAAGCGGTTACGCGGCCGTGAAAGCGGTGCAGACCGAATCCTTCGATCTGGTGCTGATGGACGTACAGATGCCCGGCATGGACGGTCGCCAGAGCACTGAAACCATCCGCCAGTGGGAAAGCGAACGGCATTGCACGCCACTGCCGATCGTCGCCCTCACCGCCCACGCCATGGCCAACGAAAAACGCGCGCTGCTGCAAAGCGGCATGGACGACTACCTGACCAAGCCGATCAGCGAGCGCCAATTGGCGCAGGTCGTGTTGAAGTGGACCGGGCTGGCCCTGCGCAATCAGGCGCCGGAGCGCGCCAGTGATACCGCGTCGGGAAATCAGGAATTGCCGGTGCTCGATCACGAAGAAGGCTTGCGTCTGGCGGCCGGCAAGGCAGATCTGGCGGCAGACATGCTGGCGATGCTGCTCGCCTCGCTGGAAGCCGACCGCGAAGCCATCCGCGCCGCGCGTGACAGTCATGACCAGAATGCGCTGCTCGAGCGCGTGCACCGTTTGCACGGCGCTACTCGTTATTGCGGGGTGCCGCAACTGCGCGCTGCCTGCCAGCGCAGCGAAACCCTGCTCAAGCAGGACGACCCGAAGGCCGTCGGCGCGCTGGATGAACTGGAGCAGGCGATCAATCGACTCGCGGCGCAGGCCCGAATCAGCGCCTGATCCAGCGCAATGCCGGCCGCTCGCAAAGCGCTACAGTTGTCACGGGCCATGGCGGCCCGCGTCGATGCTTCAGGAGGATTCATGCGCACGATCGTTTTCAGCAGCCAGACCTACGACCGCGAGAGTTTTCTCGCCGCAGACTGCCCGGCCGGGCTCGAACTGCACTTTCAAGCGGCCCGGCTCAGCCTCGATACGGCGGCCCTGGCCGAGCAGCACGAAGTCGTTTGCGCCTTTATCAATGACGACCTCAGCGCACCGGTGCTTGAGTGCCTCGCGGCGGGCGGCACGCGATTGATCGCCCTGCGCTCGGCAGGTTACAACCATGTCGAC
Source organism: Pseudomonas khorasanensis (assembly GCF_014268505.2). Taxonomy (GTDB): domain Bacteria; phylum Pseudomonadota; class Gammaproteobacteria; order Pseudomonadales; family Pseudomonadaceae; genus Aquipseudomonas; species Aquipseudomonas khorasanensis. Next base: position 511,300 of record NZ_JABWQP020000002.1, on the reverse strand, counting down.
CTGCCGGCGGCGAAACGCCTGGGCCTGTCCGTCGTGCGCGTGCCGGCCTACTCGCCCCATGCCGTGGCCGAGCACGCGGTGGCGTTGATCCTCGCCCTCAATCGTCGTCTGCACCGCGCCTACAACCGCACCCGCGAAGGCGATTTCAGCCTGCATGGCCTGACCGGGTTCGATCTGGTCGGCAAAACCGTCGGCGTTGTCGGCACCGGGCAGATCGGCGCGACCTTCGCGAAAATCATGCACGGTTTCGGTTGCGAGCTGCTGGCGTTCGACCCGTATCCCAACCCCGACGTGCTGGCCTTGGGCGCACGTTATCTGAGCCTGCCGGATTTGCTGGCGCAGTCGCGAATCATCAGCCTGCATTGCCCGCTCAACGAGCAGAGCAAACACCTGATCAACCGCGAGTCACTGGCGCACATGCAGCCGGGGGCGATGCTGATCAACACCGGGCGCGGCGGACTGGTCGACACGCCGGCGCTGATCGACGCGCTGAAGGACGGCCAACTCGGTTATCTGGGGCTGGATGTCTATGAAGAAGAGGCGCAGCTGTTTTTCGAGGACCGTTCCGACCTGCCATTGCAGGACGATGTGCTGGCGCGCTTGCTGACTTTTCCTAACGTGATCATCACCGCGCATCAGGCGTTTCTGACCCGCGAGGCGCTGGGCGCGATTGCCGCAACCACTCTGCACAACATCTCGGCCTGGGCGGCGGGTGCGCCGCAGAACCAGGTCGAGGGTTGACCCGCCTTACTTGGGCAAGGAAGACGCCAGGATCAGCAAGCCCAACCAGCCGAAGCCGAGCAGGCGTTGCTTGCTCGAGTGGCCGTTGCGCAGCAGGAACCAGACGAAAAACGCCGGCAATAGAAACACCATGATTTTCAGCCAGCCTTCCACCGGGCGGCTGCCATCGGCATTGACCGGTTGCTGCGCCTGGCCTGTTTGTTCTGCCGCCTGCTGACGACGGCGCCGCCCCGCCGCTGCCGGCATCACTTTGGGAAGGGATTCTGCCTGCGGCGGCACAAACGCCTCCGGCACAGCCTTGTCGCGTGGCAGGCTGCCGAACGAAATGGTCGACGTCTGAGCCGGCGATGCTGCGGACTGCGCCTGCAGGGCGGCGTGTTCGGCCATCGGGGCGCCGCAGTGAATGCACGCCAGCGCTTCGGAACTGATGCTCCGCTTGCATTCATAACATTCGATCAGCGCCATGTTCCGTTCCTTCAGATTCGGGACCGGCAGTTTGCCATGACTGTTGCCCCATTTGAACCGGATCGAAGGTCGCACGCGCGCATCATTCTGCAATCGAGCCCGTGCTAGCATGTCGCGCATATTTGGAGGACCCATGGTCGAACACGATTTCCGCTACACCCTCATGAACCCGCAACACACCCTCACCGAATGCCGCGCCCTCGTTCCGGGCCGCTATCAGGTGACCGGTAACGGTGGCTCGATCCGCATCGGCGATGCCCTGTTGGTCACGCTCAAAGGCAGCAAGGATTTGTCCATGCGCCTGACCGTCGACACTGTCCGCCACCTGATCAACCCGCCAGGCCAATGGACCGCGATGACCACGGGCCCGGTATTTGGCGAGTTGGCCATTCACACCTGGCAGGTCAATTGTGACAGTTGCGCCAAAGAGTTGAGCTTCGAATTCGCCGTTGATTCCAAATTGGGCAAGGCCGCCGAAAAACCGGCCGCCACCGCGCGCATCGCCGAGCTGGGCTGGAAAGCCGTTGGCGACAAGCACCTGTGCCCGAAATGCCAGGAGCCCGCGTGATGAAACGCTTTGCCCTGACCGCGCTGGTCGGTATTGGCCTGGCCGGTTGCGCCGCAGAGCCCGTGCAACTGCAGCACAACCGCAGCTACATTCTGGAATGGATCGGCGAACGGCCCTTGATGGATTACAGCCATCTGACCGTGACCCTGGGCGATGACGGCCGCGCCTACGGCAACGGCGGCTGCAACCATTGGTTCGCGCCGTACACGCTGGAGGGCGACAAGCTGAGCTTCGGCAAAATCGGCAAGACGCGCAAACTCTGCGCGCCGGCGCTGATGGAGCAGGAACAGCGTTTCCTGCAGGCGCTGGAAAAAGTCGAACGCTGGGACATCTCGCCAATCGAGCAGATGCGCTTCTGGCCGGCTGAAGGCAAGCCGCTGCGCTGGTGGCTGGAAGAGGGCTGATCTCCCCCTGTGCCCGCTGAGGTTACCCGCGGATGATCGTCCCCACGCTCTGCGTGGGAACGATCCCATCAACGAAAAGCGACCTATTGGGTGGCCTGCAGCGCTTCAAGCTTCGCCATCACCCCCGCCGCCGTTTGCTCACCCAGCAACTGCTCACGCACCTTGCCCTTGTCATCGATGATGTAGGTGACCGGCAACGCCTCGCTGCGCGGCACGTCGAACAACTCGGCCGGATCCTGCGCCAGCACGGTGAACCTGATGCCGAGTTTCTCGCTGGCGCTCTTCAGCTCCTCACCCTGCACATTGTCAAAATTCACTCCGAACACACCCACGTTCCTGCTCTTGAGCTCGTCGGCCAAGTGGTTCAACTCGGGGATTTCCGTGCGGCACGGGCCGCACCATTCGGCCCAGTAATTGAGCACTACCCATTGCTTGTCCAGACGCTCGGACGCGACCTTCTGGCCATTCTGGTCTATCCCGTAATCGTTGCCGCAGCCCCCTAGCATCAACGCCCCGAGAATCGTCAATGCCGCTGCCAATCGCCGTGTCATGTGTGGTTCCTTGTGAAAATTGGAAAGCGCCTGCGACCCATCGCCTCTGACGGTTCTGGATTACGCGCTGCACAGTTAGAATAGCCGCCACTTTACGCCAGAAGCGACCCGCCATGACCGATCTGACGCTTTATCACAATCCGCGCTGCTCGAAATCCCGCGGCGCGCTGGAACTGCTCGAAGCCCGCGGCCTGACCCCGACCGTGGTGCGCTACCTCGAAACCCCACTGGACGCCGCGCAGATCAAGGCCCTGCTGGGCAAGCTGGGAATCAGCGCCCGGCAATTGCTGCGTACCGGTGAAGAGGAATACAAAACCCTGAACCTGGCGGATGCCAGCCTCAGCGAAAAACAGTTGATCGATGCCATCGCCGCGCACCCGAAACTCATGGAGCGGCCGATTCTCGAAACCGGCGACAAGGCCACCATCGGGCGCCCACCGGAAAACGTACTGGAGTTGTTGCCATGAGCACGCCGTACATTCTGGTTCTCTATTACAGCCGCAGCGGTTCGACCAACGAAATGGCCCGGCAGATCGCCCGGGGGGTCGAACAGGCTGGCCTGGAAGCGCGCTTGCGCACGGTGCCGGCCATTTCCACCGAATGCGAAGCGGTGGCTTCGGACATCCCCGATGAAGGCGCGCTTTACGCAACCCTGGACGACCTGAAAAACTGCGCCGGCCTCGCCATGGGCAGCCCGACGCGCTTCGGCAACATGGCCGCGCCGCTCAAGTACTTTCTCGATGGCACCAGCAACCTGTGGCTGACCGGTGCGCTGGTTGGCAAACCGGCCGGCGTCTTCACCTCCACCGCCAGCCTGCACGGCGGCCAGGAAACCACGCTGCTGTCGATGATGTTGCCGCTGCTGCACCACGGCATGCTGATCACCGGTCTGCCTTACAGCGAATCGGCCCTGCTGGAAACCGAAGGGGGCGGCACGCCTTACGGGGCCAGCCATCATGCCGGTTCCGATGGCAAGAACGGCCTCGATCAGCACGAGGTGGCGCTGTGTCGCGCACTCGGTCTGCGCCTGGCGAAAACCGCGCAGAAGCTGGTGGGCTGAAATGGCGAAGAAGCCGAAAGTCCTGCCCTCGGTGGCGTGGCTTGAGCCACGGGTGAAGGTGATGCGCGTGCTTAGCCTGCTGAGCTTTTTCGCCCTCGCCGGTTTGCTTGCAGGTTATTACCTGCTGTTCGCCGACCTGCATGGCGCGCGACCGTGGGTGATTCTGCTGGTCGAGCTGATCCCGTGGCTGGTCCTCGCCCCGGCGATGATAATGGGCAGCGCCCGTGGGCATTCGTGGATGTGTTTTGTGGTGAACCTGTATTTCATCAAAGGCGCACTGGCGGCGTATGACCCCAACCGACAATTGTTCGGCCTTCTGGAAATGGCCGCAAGCCTGGCGGTGTTCTGCTCGGCGTTGCTGTATGTGCGCTGGCGGTATCAGCTGAACCGCAAGCTGGCGGGCGAAGGTGAGATCAGCGTCGCCTGATCTGACGCCTTCGCGAGCAGGCTCGCTCCCACCTCTGGAACGCATTTTCCCCGTGGGAGCGAGCCTGCTCGCGAAGGCAGCGACACAGTCTTAATGGTTGACGGTGTAAGCCAGCATCATCGAAATCTGGCTCATCGGCCGTCCGCCGCTTTGTTCGTGCCACTGGTTGAACGCATCCTGCACGATCGCCAGATCACGCTGACTGGTCGGCACCCTGTCCACCAGTTTCTGCGCATTGAGCGCCGCGACCACGTCGTAGCTCGGCACAAACGTATCCTTGCCGACCATGCGCAAAAACCTTGGCGCCGACAGCCCGCCCAGTTGATGGCCGTGCTTTTTCAGGTAAGTCCACAGGCCGACGATATCGGTCACCGGCCAGTCAGCGATCAGGGCGCCGAAGCTCCCCTTGTCTTTCTCGACATCGAGAATGAATTGCGCGTTGCGCGGCACACTTTTGAGTTTGCCCAAGTGACGAATGATCCGCGCATCCTGCATCAGGCGCTCAAGGTGTTCGGCGCTCATCAGCACGACTTTTTCCGGATCGAACCTGAAGAACACTTCTTCGAAGGCCGGCCACTTGGCATCGACCAGGCTGTGTTTGAGGCCGGCGCGAAAAACCCGCAGGGCCATGGTCGAGAGGTAACGGTCGTCGCTGATCTTGCGCAGTTGTGCGGGCGTCTTGGGAACGGGCAGATGGGCTTCCAGTTCAGCCGCCGAACCGAAACGGTTCAGACAGTATTCGTGCAGCCACTTGTAATCGCGCATGCCCTCTCCTATTGAATGGAACAAATAGATCCTTGTGGGAGCGAGCCTGCTCGCGAAGAGGCCAGATCAGTCAACTGACGCGTTGAATGACACACCGCTTTCGCGAACAGGCTCGCTCCCACATTTAGATCAGGTTTACAGGTTTACGACATTGACGAAGCGCGAAGCCGCCGTCTCGTCGATCTTGAGGCTGGTGAAGTCGAACAGGTTGCGGTCGGCCAATTGCGACGGCACCACGTTCTGCAGGCTGCGGAAAATCGACTCGGTGCGGCCCGGGGTCTTGCGATCCCAGTCCTGCAGCATTTCCTTGACCACCTGACGCTGCAGGTTTTCCTGCGAGCCGCAGAGGTTGCACGGGATTATCGGGAATTGCCTGAAATCCGAGTAGGCCTGAATGTCTTTCTCGTTGCAGTAGGCCAGCGGGCGGATCACCACGTTGCGGCCGTCATCGGCGCGTAGTTTCGGCGGCATCGCCTTGAGCGTGCCGTTGAAGAACATATTGAGGAAGAACGTCTCGACGATGTCGTCGCGGTGATGACCGAGGGCCATTTTCGTCGCGCCGATTTCGTCAGCAAAGGTGTACAGCGTGCCGCGACGCAGGCGCGAGCACAGCGAACAGGTGGTCTTGCCTTCCGGCACCAGTTCCTTGACCACCGAGTAGGTGTCTTTTTCGACGATGTGATACTCGATGCCCAACTCTTTCAGATAGGCCGGAAGCACATGCTCGGGAAAGCCCGGCTGCTTCTGGTCCATGTTCACCGCGACGATCTCGAACTTGATCGGTGCAACCTTCTGCAGATGCATCAGCACGTCGAGCATGGTGTAACTGTCCTTGCCCCCGGACAGGCAGACCATGACCTTGTCGCCGTCTTCGATCATGTTGAAATCGGCGACCGCTTCGCCGGCCAGTCGGCGCAGGCGCTTTTGCAGTTTGTTCTGGTTGACCGTAAGAGTGCCCATGACGCGAAATCCGTGAGATGTGACGAAAGGCCGGCATTTTACGCAAAAACCCCGGGTTTGTCGGCACAGGTTATCTCCCTCCGGATTGCGCGCTGCACAGACCCGGAAGCGATTAATTACCCTGTTTACAGCGCGATTTGCTCTAAGCCCGGCATACCGGTGCGCCGGAGTCCTTTCTATACTGCGACATAAGGTCGCACACGTCTGAAGACCTGTATTTGCTCGGCCGCATTGGCCCGTAGGCGCTCCGTTGGGGGGCGACGGCAATAACAAGAGGAGTGAATGGCATGATCCATCACGTAGTGGGACTTTTTACCCACCCCGATCAGGAATGGAAGGAAATCCGTGGCGACCAAGAGGAAAGCATCAGCCACATGTATCTGACCCACACGCTGATTCTGGCGGCGATCCCCGCCGTCTCGGCGTTTATCGGTACCACCCAGGTCGGCTGGGTGATCGGCAATCGCGCGCCGGTGATGCTTACGCTCGAAAGCGCATTGTGGATGACGATCATGTCGTATCTGGCGATGCTCGGCGGCGTCGCGGTCATGGGTGCCTTTGTGCACTGGATGGCCCGCACGTATGACGCCAACCCGAGCCTGGCCCGTTGCGTCGCGTTCGCCACCTACACCGCGACGCCGTTGTTCGTCGGCGGCCTGGCGGCGCTGTATCCGCACATGTGGCTGGGGATGATCGTTGGTACGGCGGCCATCTGCTACACGGTGTATTTGCTGTATGTAGGTCTGCCGACGTTCATGAATATTCCTTCGGATGAAGGTTTCCTGTTTTCCAGCTCGGTGCTTGCGGTGGGTCTGGTGGTGCTGGTCGCGATCATGGCGTTCACCGTAATTGTCTGGGGCCTGGGCGTAGGGCCCGTGTATACGAGCTAGTGTGTTTCACCCCTGAGAAAAACAAGATCTGCCAACACAGGCCGCCGCAAGGCGGCCTTCTCGTTGGGGCGATGACCATTCGGCAGGTCGGCGATTCGCAAGTTGCCGGGGTTGCGGCATACTCGGCGTCTCTGGAGATCCATCAAGCATGCCCGAGCAACTCAATACCCGCGTCGAAGACTGTTACCAACTCGCTGAATCCTTTTTCAAACGCTCCTTCAAACGTCCCGTCGTCAGCCTCAAATTGCGCGGACAGAAAGCCGGTGTCGCGCATTTGCACGAGAACCTGTTGCGCTTCAACCCGCAGTTGTACCGGGAAAACACCGATCACTTCCTCAAACAGACCGTGGCCCACGAAGTCGCGCACCTGATCGCCCATCAACTGTTCGGCGACCGCATCCAGCCCCATGGCGAGGAATGGCAATTGATCATGCGCGGCGTTTACGAACTGCCGCCGGATCGCTGCCACACGTACGAAATCAAACGCCGCAGCGTGACGCGCTACATCTACAAATGCCCGTGCGCCGACAGTGACTTTGCGTTCACGGCGCAACGCCATGGCCTGGTCAGAAAGGGCCGGCGATATCTGTGTCGGCGCTGCCGCAATACGTTGGTGTTCAGTGGCGAGATGCGTGTGGAATAGTCGGTTTCTGCAGTGCTTCGGCGGGCCTCATCGCTGGCAAGCCAGCTCCCACAATGTACGTGGTGCTTACAGACTCTATGTACGACACAAAAACCTGTGGGAGCGGGCTTGCCCGCGATGAGTCCGGCATAAACGCTACAGAATCACCTTTGCCCGCCGCAATTCTTCAATCCTCGAAGCACTGAACCCAAGCTCCCCCAATACCTGATCCGTATGCTGCCCCAACGCCGCGCCAATATGCCGAGGCGCCGGCAGCGCTTCGGAAAACTTCAGCGGACAGGCAATCTGCGCCTGCGTCGAACCGTCATCGCGCGGCACCTGCGTCACCAGTTCCCGCGCCTGCAACTGCGGATGCCGCACCGCCTCACTCAGACTCAACACCGGCTCGACACACGCATCAATCCCGGCGAACAGCTCACACAGTTGCGCAAAGTCATGCCGCTCGAACTCGACCTTCAGCGCTTGCTTCAAGGCCCATTGCTGCTCGGGCCGAGGTGACAGCCCCTGCTCCGCCAGTTCCGGTCGGCCCAACGCCGCGCACAGTTGCTGCATGAACGCCGGCTCCAGGCTGCCAACCGACATCCAGCGTCCATCCCGCGAGCGGTAATAATCATAAAAGCTGCCGCCATTGAGTATCTGGTCCTCCCACCCTGGCTCCGCGCCGCAGGCCAGATAACCCGCACCCGCCATGGCGTTCAGGGCGAACGCGCAATCGGTCATGCTCACGTCCAGATGGGTGCCCTGCCCGCTCTGCTGTCGGGCAATCACCGCGGCCAGCAAGCCGATCACCCCATGCAACGAGCCGCCGGCCACGTCCGCAACCTGCATGCCCAGCGGCAACGGCCCGCTGTCGGCACGTCCGGTGTAGCTGGCCAGCCCCGCCAGTGCCAGGTAGTTGATGTCATGCCCCGCTCGTTCCTTGTACGGCCCGGTCTGGCCATAACCGCTGATCGATACGTAGATCAGCTGCGGATTGATCGCCTTCAGCGCGTCGTAACCCAGGCCCAGGCGCTCCATGACGCCGGGGCGAAACTGCTCAAGCACAATGTCGTAATCGCCGAGAAGTTGCTTGATGATTTCCAGCGCTTCGGGCTGTTTCAGATCCAGCGCCAGACTGCGCTTGTTTCGATTCAGGTAGGCGTGACTGGCCGAAACACCGCCATCGTGGGGCGGCAGCACCCGCAGCAAATCCAGACGTGCCGGCGATTCGATGCGCAGCACTTCGGCGCCCATGTCCGCCAGCAGCAACGAGGCGAACGGCCCCGGCAGCAGCGTGGAAAAATCCAGAATCTTCAGTGAGGCCAGCGGTGCGGACATGGGCGAACTCCTTGGGCGATGCAGTCAGCCTAGGCAGCCTTCGCCGATGCGGCAATCACCACAAATGTCAGCGGGTGTGACCGTTGCGCTCAAATTGCAGACAAGAAAAAACCCGCCGAAGCGGGTTTTTCCATTCAAGCAATGTTACTTGGCATTGCTCGGGGTTGGGCCTTCAGCCACGCCCAGGTCGTCTTCTTCACGCTCGTCGGAGATACCACGACCGCCCGAAGCCAGCTCGGCTTGCAGTTGATCGGTGTCCAGTTCCTTGACCCACTTGGCGACCACGATGGTGGCAACCGCGTTACCCACCAGGTTGGTCAGCGCACGGGCTTCGGACATGAAGCGGTCGATACCCAGAATCAGCGCCAGACCGGCGACTGGCAGGTGGCCCACCGCCGACAGGGTAGCGGCCAGTACGATGAAGCCCGAACCGGTTACGCCCGCCGCGCCTTTGGAGGACAGCAGCAGCACCAGCAGCAGAGTGATCTGATGGGTGATGTCCATGTGGGTGTCGGTTGCTTGCGCAATGAACACGGCCGCCATGGTCAGGTAGATCGACGTACCGTCGAGGTTGAACGAGTAGCCGGTCGGGATCACCAGACCCACTACCGATTTCTTCGCGCCCAGACGCTCCATCTTGATCAGCATGCGTGGCAGTGCCGATTCCGACGAGGACGTACCCAGTACGATCAACAGTTCTTCACGGATGTAACGCACCAGTTTAAATACGCTGAAACCGTGAGCACGGCAGATCGCGCCCAGCACCACCACGACGAACAGTACGCAGGTGATGTAGAAGCAGATCATCAACTGACCCAGTTGCACCAGCGAGCCGACACCGTAGGCACCGATGGTGAACGCCATGGCACCGAACGCACCCAGTGGCGCCAGTTTCATGATCATGTTGATGATGTTGAACATCACATGGGCGAAGCGATCGATCATATCCAGCAGCGGACGACCGTACGACCCCAGGCGATGCAGGGCGTAGCCGAAGATTACCGAGAACATCAGCACTTGCAGAATGTCACCGGTGGCGAACGCGCCAACGATGGTATTGGGGATCACATTGAGGAGGAAACCGACAATGCTCTGGTCTTTACTGGCCGTCACGTAGGTGGCGATTTTCGAGGCATCGAGGGTGGTAACGTCGATGTGCATGCCGGCGCCCGGTTGCACAACGTTGACCACGATCAGACCGATCAGCAGGGCAATGGTGGAGACGATTTCGAAGTACAGCAGCGCGTAGCCGCCGGTCTTGCCCACGGACTTCATGTTCTGCATGCCGGCGATGCCGCTGACAACCGTACAGAAGATGATCGGGGCGATGACCATTTTGATCAGCTTGATGAACCCGTCACCCAGCGGTTTGAGGGCCACACCGGTCTGCGGGTAGAAGTGACCGAGCAGGATGCCGATGGCGATGGCAACGATCACCTGGAAATATAGGGATTTATAAATTGGCTGACGAGTCGTCATTGCAGGTTTCCTCAAGCGTCCAGCGGGCAACATCCATCTGTCGAGCGCCGAACCTTAATTGCGAACCCTCCTGCACTGGAGGGATTTGTTGTTGGACGGCACCTTCCCGGCGGGAGTAAATGCACGCTTCTGTCACTTGTATCGCAAACCCCGTGCCAGAGTGGTGCGACTGCCAGCAAGCCTTTTGATATCAGGGTTTCAGGGATTTTCTGGCTCGGTTTCGCCGTCCGAGGGTTGGCGGATTTCCGCCACCTCGCCGCTTGCCGTCCTGCAATTTGGCGGAAATCCGCCTTGTTGCGCTTCAGGCCCGCCGTTACGATCGGGGCCTGAACAAGGATCTCCCGCTCATGCGCGAACGCACCATTGCCAGCCATTTTGCCCGTGCCGCCCTCGGCGGTGCGCGCCGTCGGGGCTTTGATTATTCAGGGCTGCTGCAACAACTGGGCATCAGTCGGCAATTGCTGGATGAGCCCCGTGCGCGCATCGCTCCAGAGCAGTTCACGCTTTTGATTCAGAGTCTGTGGAAGGCACTGGACGACGAATACCTGGGCTTTGGCAGCGCCCCGAGCAAACCCGGCAGCTTCGCCATGATGTGCCACGCCTCGATTCATTGCCGCAATCTGGAAAAGGCCCTGCAGCGCGGTTTGTTGTTTTACAGCCTGTTCCCCGACGCGCCGCGCCTGACCTTGAGCCGTGAAGACGAATGGGTGCGTTTGAGCCTGGATGACGCGCGGTGGTGGGATCCGGATCACTTCCTCACCGAAAGTCTGCTGGTGATCTGGCATCGTCTGGGCAGTTGGCTGATCGGCCAGCGGATTCGCCTTGAACAGGCGACATTCAGCTACCCACGCCCCGAACACGGCAGCGAATACGACCTGCTGTTCCCCTGCCCGCTGATGTTCGACGGCGAGCAGAGCAGCCTGCTGTTTCACAGTCGCTACCTGACCATGCCGCTGTTGCAGGACGAGCGCACGCTCAAACATTTCCTCGAACGCTCCCCGGCCGACCTGCTGTCACGCCCGGACGACGGCGACAGCCTGAGCAGCCGCTTGCGCCGCTTGCTCAGCCGCGACACTGCACGCTGGCCGGATCTCGAAGCCGTCGCCGCGCACCTGCACATCAGCCCGCAGACCTTGCGCCGGCACCTGCGCGAGGAAGGCACGAGTTTTCAGGAGCTGAAGGATCAACTGCGGCGGGATATCGCCATCTACCATCTGGGGCGAGCGGATCTGTCGTTGCAGCAGATCGCCGAGCAGTTGGGATTCTCGGAGCCTTCGGCGTTTCACAGGGCATTCAAGAAGTGGACGGGGCTGACGCCGGGGGCTTATCGGGCGCAGGAGCTGTGAAGGCAGACGCCTCGCGAGCAGGCTCCCTCCCACAGGAGGACTGCATTTCAAACGTGGGAGCGAGCCTGCTCGCGAAGAGGCCAGCACTGCCAACATTCAAACAGCAGGGAAATGAATCCTGAACGCCGCCCCGCCCATCGGCGAATCGCCCAGCGCTAACCGGGCGTTGTAGCTTTCGATGATGTCCTTGACCACCGCCAGCCCGATCCCCTGCCCCGGATGCTGGGCGTCCAGCCGTTCGCCGCGTTCAAGAATTCGCGCTCGCTGATCAGGTGGCACGCCGGGGCCGTCGTCCTCTACGCACAGTTCTATCCCTGCCAGCGATTCGCGCACGCTGACGCGCACTTCGCCCAGGCACAGGCGATAGGCGTTTTCCAGCAGGTTGCCGAGCATTTCCAGCAAGGCGCCCTGCTCGATCGGCACGTAGCAATGCTCCGGCAGGTCAAACGCCACACGCACGCGTTTGTCGCGGTAAACCTTGTCCAGCGTGTCGCACAGGCTTTTGAGCACTGGCTGCAGGCGCACCTGATGGCGCACCAGGCCGCTTTTGCGCAGGCTCGCCCGCTGCAATTGATAGCTGATCTGCTGGCTCATGCGCTCGATCTGACTTTGCAGCACCCAGGCCTGATCGCGGTCTTCAGGCCGCTGAGCCATGTCTTCGCTGACGCCTTGAAGCACCGCCAATGGTGTTTTCAGGCTGTGCGCAAGGTCGTCGAGGGAGTCGCGGTAGCGGCTGCGCTGCTGGCGTTCGCTGAGCAACAACCGGTTGAGCGAGCCGGTCAGGCGCAGCAATTCACGCGGGTGTTTTTCCGTGAGGCTTTCACGGGTGCCGCCTTCGATTTCATCGAGTTCCTGGCTCAATCTGCGCAAGGCTTTGAGGCCCCAGGTCAGGCCGATCCATAACAACGCCAGCAACACGAGCAGTGCCGCGCCGAAGCCCAGATAGAGATTTTCGCGCAGGCCTTCGAGGGTGGTTTCGTATTCGCGCACCGGTTGCAGAGCGACGATGCTGAACGCCGCACTTTTGCCGCCAAGCAATTTGACTTCGACGTCGTAGACGAAGAATTCCTGGCCGCTGGCTTCACGAATCCGCGCGAACTCGTTGCCGAGGCCGTCGTAGCGCGGTTTGTAGTTGATCCGCTCTTCCTGGGTGGCTTTGGAGCGCCAGACCAGGTGCCCTTCCCGGTCGTAGATATAACCGAGCAAGCGGAAATCGGTGAGGTTGAAGCGCTCGTCCGGCAATTGCGACGGCATCACCAGGCGACCGTTTTCCACGCGCGCGGCGGAGATCAGCGTAGTGACGTCCGAGGCCAGGCGTTGCTCGATAGAATCCTGCAAGGCGAGGCTGAACGCGCCTTGCATCGCCGGGAGCAAGGCGAGCATGAACAACACCGCCAACGTGGTGGCGGCGAGCATCAAACGAACGCGAAGGGAACGGATCAAGTGCAGCGCTCGTTGAACAGATAGCCGAGCCCGCGCACGGTGTCGATCGGTTTGAACCCGGCCGGGCCTTCGAGTTTGCGCCGCAGACGCCCGACCAGCACTTCGATCACATTCGGATCACGCTCGTCGTCATCGGGATAGAGCTGTTCCATCAACCGATCCTTGGGCACCACTTGCTGATGGTGGCGCATCAGGTATTCGAGAATGCGATATTCGTAGGCGGTCAGCGCCAGCGGTTGCTCATCGAGGCTCGCCTGTTTGCGATTGAGGTCCAGCAGCAACGGACCGGCGACGATGGTCGATTGGGTGAACCCGCTGGAGCGGCGCAGCAACGCGTTCAGGCGTGCGTCGAGTTCTTCGAACTGGAACGGTTTGACCACGTAATCGTCGGCACCGGCGGCGAGGCCTTCGACCTTGTCCTGCCAGTTGCCGCGCGCGGTGAGAATCAGGATCGGGAACGTCTTGCCGCCTGAGCGCAACTGGCGGATGAGATCGAGCCCGCCCATGCCCGGCAGGCCGAGATCGATCACCGCCAGATCGAAGTTGAACTGTCCGGTCTGGTACAGCGCCTCCTCGGCGTTGGCCACGGATTCGACCACGTGACCGCTCTCCGTCAGGCGGGTTTGCAGGTGATGACGCAACAGCGCCTCATCTTCAACGACCAACAGTTTCATGCCTTTCTCCCCATTACTTGAACTCTCCCCACACAACCTGTGGGAGCGAGCCTGCTCGCGAAAGCGGTGGATCAGTCAACCCGGAAATCGACTGACCAATGGCCTTCGCGAGCAGGCTCGCTCCCACATTGACCTGGCAACTACTTAGAAATAGTAGTTGGCCGACAGGTAGGTCTGCGCGCTGCTGGTCAAGTCCAGCGAGCCCTGCTTGCTGCCGCCGCTCTCTTTCATTTCGGTGCTGGCGTTGCTGCGCAGATAACGGTAACCGAGTTCCACCGAGGTGTTTTGCGAAACTTGCTGCAGGACACCGAACTGGCCGCCGACGGCGTAACCGATGTCGCTGTCACGACTGAAGCCTGGCGAATCCTGAGTCAGCTTGGTCAGACCGGCCGTGGCGCCGCCGAACAGTTTGGTGCTGCCGCCCACCGGATAAAACAGGTCATAGCTGCCCAGCAAATTTTCCTGGCGCAGTTTAACGCCATTGTGCGAGCCGGAAACGTTGTCGTAAGTGGCGTAGTAGCGGCCCTGGCTGTTTTGCTGCCCGAGGCGCACGCCGTAGGTGTTGTTGCCATCGATGGCCCCGGTGGCGTTGGGGTGGTCGAGGTTGTTGTTCAGCGCGTGGGACTTATCGATCTTGTCGCTGGTCTGGCCGAACGTCAGCCCGGCAAAGTTACGGGTGTCGTCGGCATTCGCCGCGATGCTGGAGCCTAACAGGGTAAAAGCCAGCAGCAGTTTGTTTAAACGAGTCATGGGTATTTCCTCTTTCACAGTGCTGTTTGGGTATGGCGCAAGGTTACTGAGCCTCCCCTGTACCGCCCCTGAACCGTCTCTGAACCTGACCTGAACCAGATCGACTAGGCTGTTCTGACCACTTACCCCAAGGAGACCCGACCATGCGCCTGTTCCTCGCCCTGACTCTGCTGATCATCAGCAGCCTCACCCAGGCTGCGATCAAGACCGAAGAAATCCCCTATCAAAGCGCCGACGGCACCCGGCTGATCGGCTACTACGCTTATGACGATGCGATCAAGGGCAAGCGTCCGGGCGTCGTTGTGGTGCATGAATGGTGGGGACTGAACGATTACGCCAAGCGCCGCGCCCGGGATCTGGCCCAGTTGGGCTACAGCGCACTGGCCATCGACATGTATGGCGAAGGCAAGAATACCGAGCACCCGAAAGATGCGATGGCGTTCATGCAGGCGGCGACCAAGGATGCGGACGCGGCCAGCAAACGTTTTGCCGCTGGCCTTGATTTGCTGAAGAAGCAGCCGCAAACCGACACCGGCAAACTGGCAGCCATCGGCTATTGCTTCGGCGGGGCTGTGGTGCTGAACGCTGCGCGCCAGGGCGTGCCGCTGGCCGGCGTGGTGAGTTTCCACGGTGCACTGGCGACCAAGGCTCCGGCAACCCCGGGCAGCGTGAAGGCGAAGATTCTGGTCGAGCACGGTACGCTCGACAGCATGGTCACCCAGGACAATGTCACTGCCTTCAAAGCGGAAATGGACAAGGCCGGCGCCGACTACACGTTTGTCAGCCTTGATGGCGCCAAACACGGCTTCAGCAATCCGGACGCCGATCGCCTGAGCCATGGCGAACACGGCGGGCCGGACATTGGCTACAACAAGGCAGCGGATGAAAAATCCTGGGCGGATATGCAGGCATTCTTGAAGAAGGTTTTCGGCTGAGCCAGTAACGACCGAGGCGCGGCCTTCGCGAGCAGGCTCGCTCCCACACTGGATCTGTGTCGCGCAGAAAATCCCCTGTGGGAGCGAGCCTGCTCGCGAAAAGCTTCACCGCGATTCTCGACCTTGCCCCGACTAACCGGCAAAATGCCCGCCATGAATGCCACCCCCGCCCTGCCCGCCTGCTGCACCGCGCTCGACAGCCACTGGCCGTTGCCGACGGTATTGCCCGATACCGTGCTGCTCAGCACCCATTTCGACCCGTCGCGATTACTCGGTGATGACTTCCAGCGCAGCGCCGTCCCGCCACCGCCGAGCATTCAGCGCTCAGTGGCCAAGCGCCAGGCAGAGTTTCTCGCCGGGCGAATCTGCGCCCGTGCGGCGTTGCAACAGCTTGAAGGCATGGACATGGTGCCAGCGATTGGCGAGGATCGCGCCCCGGTCTGGCCGGCGCATATCTGTGGCTCGATCACCCACAGCACCGGTCGCGCCGCAGCCATTGTTGCCAACAAGCAGCACTGGCGTGGCCTGGGCATGGACCTGGAAAACCTGCTGAGCAGCGAACGCGCCGAGCGCCTGGCAGGGGAAATCCTGATTCCGGCAGAAATGCAGCGCATGGCAGCGGCCTCTGCGGATCAATTGGCGCTGTGCGTGACGCTGACGTTTTCGGTGAAAGAAAGCCTGTTCAAAGCGCTCTACCCGATCGTGCAGAAGCGTTTTTACTTCGAGCACGCCGAAGTGCTGGAATGGACCGAGCAGGGCCAGGTGCGGTTGCGCCTGCTGACCGATCTGTCGAACGAGTGGCGCAACGGCACCGAACTGGAGGCACAGTTTGGCGTGCAGGATGGGCAGTTGTTGAGTCTGGTCAGCATCCGAGCCTGAAGATTTGGGCTGCCTGTCATGGCCCCTTCGCGAGCAGGCTCGCTCCCACATCTAGAAATGCAGCCCACTGTGGGAGCGAGCCTGCTCGCGAAGGCAATATCCTGGCTGCCCCGAATCTTAGCGGCGCTCCTGATTCCTCGGCCAACTCAGACTGAAGCAAGCCCCACCCAGGCTCTTGCTCTTGCCAATGATCGCCCGGCCGTCATGCCAGTGGATGATCCGCCGCACAATCGACAAGCCCAATCCATGCCCGCCCGACGCCCGCGTGCGGCTGTCGTCCAGGCGCAGGAACGGCGTGAAAATCCGCTCCCACGCCACCTCCGGAACCCCCGGCCCGTCATCCTCGACGTCAATTCGGCAGCGCAACTGCCCGACCTGATAACTCACAGTGACCTTCGAACGCGCATGGCGCATCGCGTTGCCAACCAGATTCTGCAACGCTCGATGCAGATAACGCGGTTCGGCCTCGACCCAGGCACCGTCATTGTCGACCGCCGACAGGCACAGGCCGCGCTGCACCGTGACCTCGGCGCGCAACGGCGCCAGCTCCTCGATCACCTGATTGACCAGCGCATCGAGATCGATGCGCTGGAAGGTCAGCGCCGGTGAGCCCTGCTCCAGCCTCGCGTAAGTGAGCATTTCGTCAACCAGCTTATCGAGGTCCTCAATGTCGTGATCCATGCCTTCGCGGTATTTTTCCAGCGCTTGCGGCGTGGTTGCCGAGCCGATCATTTCCAGACCGAAGCGCAGACGCGCTACCGGCGTGCGCAGCTCATGGGACACCGCCCGCACCAGTTCACGCTGGATCGCCAGCAACTGCTGCAAGTGCTCAGCCATCCCGTTGAACGCAGACGCCAGACGCCCGACCGAATCGGCACCGCGCGCCGGCACGCGGGTTTCCAGGCTGCCCTTGGCGATGCGCGTGGCGGCGGCCTCCAGCCCTCGCAAGCGCCGCTCCAGCTGGCGCACCAGCAGATAGACGATCAGGCCGATCAGCGTCAGGCCGAGCGCGGCAATCAGCACCAGCCATTCCGGTGGGTACGGGTTCATCTGATACAGCGGCCCGATTTCCAGCACCCACGGCGTGCCGACCATACCGGCAAACACGCGGATCGAGTCGCCGCCCTTGCCCAGCGCCATCACCGTATCGCCCTCGGCGACGCGGCGGCTCTGGTCTTCGTCCATGTCCGCCTCACTCACCGTGACCAGACGCAGGTCGAAGCCGAAGCCCTTTTCTTTCTTTATTTGCGCCAGACGTTTGGGCTGCTCGCCGACCGGTACCCGAACCAGTTCATCGGCGAGCAGATAAATTGTCGCCCGGGCCAGCTGCTCGCTGATCTGCTGCACCTCACCCACCAACATCATCTGTTCTTTTTCGCTGACCAGACGATAAACCTTGGCCGCGTGCGGCCCGGTCTGTTCGACCAGCGCCTGACCGCGCAGCACCCGGGTGCGCTGCGCCAGATCGAGATCGGTTTCGGCGAATTTCTTCAGCGTCAGGGGAATGCCGAGCAAGCGCTCCCACACCAGCAGGGCCCGGTGACGCTCGGTCTGGTTCATCGGTTGCAGGTTGTCGGCCATCAACGAGAACGTGCCATGGGCCAGGCGCTCGCGGTATTGCTCGCTGCGCACCTGATTGAGCAGGTTCAGCGCCAGCACACCGAGCACCGCCACCAGAATCAGCGCGGCGCACATGCCGCCGTAGATACGCAGGAAGATCGAATTCACAGCGCCAGGTCTACGCAGGCTTCGGGAACGAACAGGTAGCCTTTGCTGCGGATGGTCTTGATCAGACGCGGATGATCGGGATCGTCGCCGATTTTCGGGCGGATGCGCGAGATGCGCACATCAATCGAGCGGTCCTGGCCGTCATAGCCGATGCCGCGCAGGGCGGTAAAGATCTCCTCGCGCGACAGAATCCGCCCGGCATTGGACACCAGCAGCCAGAGCAGGTCGAACTCGGCGCTGGTGAGCTCGATGCCGTTGTCGCTCAGCCACGCTTCACGCAGGGCGTTGTCGACCACCAGCGGGCCGAATTGCAGGCGACGGGATTTTTCCGCGACAGGCTCCGGTGTGTCACTGCGTCGCAGCAGCGCCTGAATGCGCGCCAGCAACAGGCGCGGACGCACCGGTTTGCACACGTAATCATCGGCGCCGAGGTCCAGACCGTGGATCTGGTCGGCATCGTCGGTACGCGCGGTAAGCATCAGGATCGGCCCGTCGTACTGGCTGCGCACCTTGCGGCAGATGCTCAAGCCATCCTCGCCGGGCAGCATCAGATCGAGGATCACCAGATCCGGCTGCTCCTTGATGATCCGCGCCGCCGCCAGCGCGCCATTGCCCTCGATCTCCACGCGCAGGCCATTGGCTTGCAGGTAATCGCGGGTGAGCTCCGCCAGCCGCTGGTCATCCTCGACAATCAATACCTGCCAGGTTTGTGGCTCCACCGGTGACCTCTGCTTGCTGTTTTTATTAAAAGAATAAGGACAATTGCCTGACGCGGACAAACCCGTGGGAGCGAGCCTGCTCGCGAAAGCGTCTGTTGAGCCAACGTGAATGCTCAATGGTGAATCGATTCGCGAGCAGGCTCACTCCCACAGTCTTGTGTATACCTCCCGTTCATTTGTCATCTTTGAGGAGGATAAAAATGCCTGCGCACCGGGCGATTGTATAAACGCCAGACACCCGGAAAACAAGTCGGTAAATGCGTTCGGACAAGGCGGAATTCTGTGATAGGGTTCGCGCCCTTAAAAAACCGCTGAAGCGTTTTTCCCGGTGAAAAAACAGTGACAAACGGTCTGACTCAGCAGTCTCGCGGCCTACACGCGATTTCCGTCTTTCTTACACAATTTACGCACAGGCTTATCCACAGGTAGTACGTTGCAATCCTCCCCTGAAACGCATTATCTTGTAGCACGGCGAAAACGGAGACCCTACATATGGGGTTTTCGACATAAACGCCCAACCACATTTCAGGCCTGAAACTCAAGTGCTTTATGGCGAGTTTCAGGTGAACAAAGCAAGTTTTTCAAAGCCCAAACCGCACTGGCGGATGGCACCGTTTTTTTAGTCCGAAAGGGACAAAACGGTATGGGTGTTGCAGTCATTACTGTCACCTGCAAAGGAATCCGGTTGCGAGCATTGGCCCGCAACCAAAACTTCGGCAAGGACGCGGCGTTGCAGCCTTTTTCCTACTGTTCCGAAGTTGTCAAGCCGACGCTCGTCGGTCGCAGTGCTTCGGTACAGAACGGTGAGCACCATGACGGTGCCAAACAAACATAGAGAATGTGGAGACAACCCCCCATGCAAACCGACACAACTCGCGAGAACCCGCAGGGCACCTTGCCGCAGGCCGCCGATTCGACTTCGGATCTGGCAGCCACCGCGCCTGGCCAGCTGCGCGTGATCAAGCGTAATGGCACTGTCGTTCCTTACACCGATGACAAGATCACCGTCGCTATCACCAAAGCGTTTCTCGCAGTTGAGGGCGGCACCGCTGCCGCTTCGTCGCGAATCCACGACACCGTTGCGCGCCTGACCGAGCAGGTCACCGCGACCTTCAAGCGTCGCATGCCATCGGGCGGCACCATCCACATCGAAGAAATCCAGGACCAGGTCGAACTGGCCCTGATGCGTGCCGGCGAGCAGAAAGTGGCGCGCGACTATGTGATCTACCGTGACGGTCGTTCGAAAGAACGCGCTGCCCACGCCCCGGCCGAAGCTGCGGTCAACGCACATCCGTCGATCCGCATCACCCGCGCCGACGGCACTTTCGCGCCGCTCGACATGGGCCGCCTGAACACCATCGTCACCGAGGCCTGCGAAGGTCTGGAAGAAGTCGACGGCGACCTGATCCAGCGCGAAACCCTGAAGAACCTGTACGACGGCGTGGCCCTGACCGACGTCAACACCGCACTGGTGATGACCGCCCGTACCCTGGTCGAGCGCGAGCCGAACTACTCGTTCGTCACCGCCCGCCTGCTGATGGACACCCTGCGTGCCGAAGGCCTGAACTTCCTCGAAGTCGCCGAAAGCGCCACGCACCATGAAATGGCCGACCTGTACGCCAAGGCACTGCCGGCCTACATCGCCAAGGGTATCGAATTCGAACTGCTGAACCCGGTGCTGGCCACCTTCGACCTGGAAAAACTGGGCAAGGCGATCAACCACGAGCGCGATCAGCAATTCACCTACCTGGGCCTGCAGACCCTGTACGACCGTTACTTCATCCACAAGGATGGCGTGCGCTTCGAACTGCCGCAGATCTTCTTCATGCGCGTGGCCATGGGTCTTGCGATCGAAGAGAAGCACAAAGAAGACCGTGCGATCGAGTTCTACAACCTGCTGTCCTCGTTCGACTACATGGCGTCGACCCCGACCCTGTTCAACGCCGGCACCCTGCGTCCACAGCTGTCGAGCTGCTACCTGACCACCGTGCCGGATGACCTGTCGGGCATCTATCACGCGATCCACGACAACGCCATGCTGTCGAAATTTGCCGGTGGCCTGGGCAACGACTGGACCCCGGTGCGTGCACTGGGTTCGTACATCAAGGGCACCAACGGCAAGTCGCAAGGCGTGGTTCCGTTCCTCAAAGTAGTGAACGACACCGCTGTAGCCGTTAACCAGGGTGGCAAGCGCAAAGGCGCTGTCTGTGCCTACCTGGAAACCTGGCACATGGACATCGAAGAATTCATCGAGCTGCGCAAGAACACCGGTGATGACCGTCGTCGTACCCACGACATGAACACCGCCAACTGGATTCCTGACCTGTTCATGAAGCGCGTCTTCGATGACGGCAAGTGGACCCTGTTCTCGCCATCCGAAGTGCCGGACCTGCACGACCTGACCGGCAAGGCCTTCGAAGAGCGTTACGAGTACTACGAAGCGCTGACCGAGTACCCGGGCAAGGTCAAGCTGTTCAAGACCATCCAGGCCAAAGACCTGTGGCGCAAGATGCTGTCCATGCTGTTCGAAACCGGCCACCCATGGCTGACTTTCAAAGACCCGTGCAACCTGCGCAGCCCGCAGCAGCACGTCGGCGTGGTTCACAGCTCGAACCTGTGCACCGAGATCACCTTGAACACCAACAAGGACGAGATCGCCGTTTGCAACCTGGGCTCGATCAACCTGCCGAACCACATCGTCGACGGCAAGCTGGACACCGCCAAGCTGCAACGCACCGTGAACACCGCCGTGCGCATGCTCGATAACGTGATCGACATCAACTACTACTCGGTGCCGCAAGCGAAGAACTCCAACTTCCGCCACCGTCCGGTCGGCCTCGGCATCATGGGCTTCCAGGACGCGCTGTACCTGCAGCACATCGCCTACGGTTCCGACGCTGCCGTCGAGTTCGCCGACAAGTCGATGGAAGCGGTCAGCTACTACGCAATCCAGGCGTCCTGCGACCTGGCCGACGAGCGCGGCGCGTACGAGACGTTCAACGGTTCGCTGTGGTCCAAAGGCATCCTGCCACTGGATTCGCAACAGATCCTGATCGAACAGCGTGGCCAGAAGTACATCGATGTCGACCTGAATGAAACCCTGGACTGGGCGCCGGTTCGTGCCCGTGTACAGAAAGGCATTCGTAACTCCAACATCATGGCCATCGCGCCGACCGCGACCATCGCCAACATCACAGGCGTTTCGCAGTCGATCGAACCGACCTATCAGAACCTCTACGTGAAATCGAACCTGTCGGGCGAATTCACCGTGATCAACCCGTACCTGGTTCGCGACCTCAAGGCTCGCGGTCTGTGGGACTCGGTCATGATCAACGACCTGAAGTACTACGACGGTTCGGTTCAGCAGATCGAGCGCATCCCGCAAGAACTCAAAGAGCTCTACGCAACCGCATTCGAAGTGGACACCAAGTGGATCGTCGACGCCGCCAGCCGTCGCCAGAAGTGGATCGACCAGGCTCAGTCGCTGAACCTGTACATCGCCGGCGCATCGGGCAAGAAGCTGGACGTGACCTACCGCATGGCCTGGTACCGTGGTCTGAAAACCACTTACTACCTCCGTGCCCTGGCCGCGACCAGCACCGAGAAGTCGACCATCAACACCGGCAAGCTGAACGCTGTTTCCAGCGGCGGCAACCATGGTGATGATTCGGTTCTGGCAGCTCCAGCCGGTCCGGCGCCAGTGCCCAAGGCTTGCGCGATCGACGAGCCGGATTGCGAAGCTTGCCAATAAGCTGAGCTGATTTCAGGCGTTGCGAGACGCTTGAATGAGCCCCCCCCCGACAGACTTCTGGTTTGTCGGGGGTTCTCTTTATCTGCGGTAAGTATCGAAGCCGAAAAAAACGGCGAAACCTGAGTTCAGGCTTCGCCGTTTTTTGGGTTACAGCGTTTTCGTCAAACTGCGAATGACTCCGTCATTGCCTGCCCTACGACAGGAATGGTGAAGGACTCACCGTTGTTGGTGTAGAACTTTTCAATGTTGTTGGCGCCGGCATTCCAGTCTTTGAGGAAGACACCGGAGTTGAGATTGCCACTTTCGAAATCGGCGCGGTTGAAGATGTAGACCCCCAACTCATTCGATTTGAGTACAACATCATTGAAAGCCTGAATATTCCTCAGGGTAACAGTGTCAGTACCGGTAACCCCGTCATCGAAAATTGCCACCATGGTCTTCGAGGCAACGAAGTACTGATCGCTTCCCTCTCCACCATAGCCATCACCCGAAGCGCTCAGATAGAGTTTGTCGTTACCTGCACCGCCATGTAGTTCATAACCATTGCCGATGGCTATTAACTCGTCATCGCCGTCGCCACCGTCTGCAATCGCGGACACGACAGTAATCCGGTCATTACCGCCGTCGCCGTAGTAAACCGATCCTGCATCAAGCACATGACCGGTGATGTAGTCGTTACCGTTGCCACCATGAATGATATCTGCCTGGTTGGCGGTAGAAGGCTGGCCTGTTAACGCCCCTGTGACGGTGAAGCTGTTGCCGTACAGAATGTCGTTGCCGTCACCACCGTCAATGATGTCGTTTCCGTCTCCGCCTTCGATCATGTTAGCCAGTGCGTTACCCGTCAGCGTATCGCTGAACGCGGAACCGACCAGGTTGTCGATATTGCTCAACACGTCCCCCTCGGCATCACCTCCGGTGCCTGCACCGGTCAACAGATTGACCTGCACGGCTGCCGAACTGTTGACATACCAGGCCGCATCGCCACGCCCAACGCCGAACAGCGCATCCGCACCACCTCCACCAACGAAGCTTTCGGCTGCACCAGTGCTGCCGGTAAACGTGTCCGCATAGCTGGAGCCCAGGAAAGCCTCGATCGAGGTGTATACGTCCCCCGCCCCTACGCCGGTCAAAAGCGGAGCACTGAGATTGAAGGTGACACCTTCGGTTTCATAGGCAAAGCTGAGGAAATCGACACCGGCACCCCCATCGAAGCGATCCGCACCCGCGCCGCCGATGAAAATATCACCGGCATTGGAGCCGTTTATCTGCTCAATGCTGCTGTAGGTGTCCCCTGCTGCCGAGCCTGCATTGGCAACGCCGGTTTTCGTGCTGACAATCGCCATACCGCTATCGGCATAACTGGCAATGTCGAAACCTGCACCGCCAATCAGTTGATCCGCCCCCAATCCACCAAAAAGGACGTCATTGCCTGTCCCTCCGGTGATGATGTTGTCGCCCACATTGCCGCGGCCGGTAAAGTTGCCCGTTCCCGTATAGGTCAACCGTTCCACTTCGCCGTTCAAGGTGTAATTGACTTGATTGGTGCGTACCTCATCGTCACCTTCACCCGCCAGTTCAGTGACCAGAACCGAACCGGTGCCCGTGGCAAAGTAGATGTCATTGCCCTGTCCACCGCTAAAGGTCATTGTACCGGCCGTGACCGTGAACTGATCGTCAAGGGCAGTCCCGACAATGTTCTCGAAATTGCTGAACACATCGCCATGCGCATCACCGCCAACCCCCGATCCCGCATTGTTGGCGACCGTCAAGACGACAGCTTGGGCAGATCCGGAATAGTCCAGCTTGTCAGCGGTGCCGCCCGCGCCGTCGAGAACATCGGCCTGGGTACTTGCAACGAAGGTGTCGTTGGAGGAGGAGCCTCGGAACGTCTCGATTCCGGAAAAGGTGTCCCCGGCGGCAATCCCGGTGTGTACGCCGGTCTTGAAGTTCAGCGTCACGCCGACGCCACTGTAATCATCTTCATAGCTGACAGTGTCACTACCGGCACCGCCAACCAGTTGATCGGCACCGCCACCGCCCATGAGCAAGTCATTGCCGCTACCGCCGATAATGACGTTATCACTGGCGTTACCCCGGCCGGTGAAGTTACCGATCCCTGTTCCGGTATAGGTCAGGCGCTCTACACCCGCGCTTAATGTAGCGCTGGCCTGGTTGGTACGCACTTCATCATAGCCACCGTCGGCGGTCTCGATGACAGTCAGTGCACCCGTGCCGTTAACGATGTAGACATCATTACCTGCCCCCCCGGTGAACGTCACCGAGCCCGCAGCGAGGGTGAACTGATCATCCTGAGCTGTACCGATGATGTTCTCGAAGTTGCTGAACACATCGCCCTGAGCATCGCCGCCCACTCCGACGCCGCCGCCATTGGTAACGGACATGGTAATGGCCTGGGCGGAACCGGAGTAATCCAGTCTGTCGATGCCGCCAGCGCCATCAAGGGTATCGACCGCAAGACTGGCGACAAACGTATCGCCATTGGCTGAACCACGGAAAGCTTCAATACCGGAGAAAGTGTCACCGGAAGCTATCCCTGTATGAACGCCACCCTTCAGGTCGACGGTTACCCCTACTTTAGTGACGTCATCCTCATAGCTGACAGTGTCGATACCACTCCCGCCGATGAACTGGTCAGCGCCAGCTCCGCCCATGAACACATCGTTACCCGCACCACCGGTGATGACGTTGTCACCGGCATTGCCACGCCCGGTGAAATTGCCGCTGCCGGTATAGGTCAATCGTTCGATTTCCGCTCCCAGTACACCACTGGCCTGACTGGTACGTATCTCATCGTCCCCCCCTCCCGCCACTTCTATGGCGTTGATCACCCCGGTGCCATCGACGACGTAAACGTCGTTGCCCGTCCCGCCACTGACGGTGATCGTTCCAGCAGTCGCCGAGAACCGGTCTGCATACACCGAGCCGCCAATCCACTCCATATTGCTGAACTGGTCGCCTTGCGCGTCACCACCCGAGCCAGTGCCGGCGCCGTTGGCAATGGACAGGCTGATGGCTTGGGACGAATCCGCGTAATCCAGCTTGTCCAGACCACCCGAGCCATCCAGCGTGTCAGCTCCAGTACCGGCGAAGAAAGTATCGCCATAGGCCGAACCCCGGATTGCCTCGATGCTCTCGAAAGTGTCCCCCTGAGCCAGGCCTGTGTGCACGCCGGTCTTCAGATTGAGGGTCACGCCAGCACCGGTTCTTTCATCTTCATAGCTGACAGTATCCACACCGGCGCCTCCGATGAGCTGATCCGCCCCCGCACCGCCGATCAACACATCGTTGCCGCTGCCGCCGGTAATCACGTTATCGCCGGCATTGCCACGCCCCGTGAAGTTGCCGGTACCGGTGTATGTCAGGCGTTCGACGTTGGCGGCCAGCGTCATGTCGACGTTATTGGTGAAGAGTTGATCGATACCACCGCCAGCTGCCTCGATGATGACGCCGTTGGCATTGTTGTTGAAAACATAAACGTCATCGCCCGCACCGCCGTTGAGCACCAGTCCACCGCCGGTGACGGTGAACGTATCGTTGAATACCGTGCCGACGATAGTTTCCACATTGGTAAACGAGTCACCTTGGGCATCGCCGCCAGAGCCGGTACCGGCTCCAGCAACGGACGACAGAATGTTGATGGCCTGATCCGACGTCGAATAGCTGAGAATATCCGCGCCCTGAAGACCTTCGAAGGTCTCGGCTGCCGCGCCGCTGACGAACGTGTCTCCGTAATTCGTGCCTTTGTAGAGTTCGATGCCGGAGTAGCTGTCTCCCAAGGCAATGCCGGTATTACTGCCGGTCTTGAGATTGAGCGTCACACCAACGCCATTAACGACATCTTCATAACTTGCGATATCGAAACCGGCACCACCAATCAATTGATCTGCACCCGCCCCCCCGATCAATACGTCGTCGCCCGCGCCGCCCGTGATGATATTGTCACCAGCATTGCCGGTGCCCTTGAAGCTCCCGGCACCCGTGAAGGTCAGGCGCTCGACGTTTACCGCCAGATAAGCAGTGTTTTGCGTGGTGCGAACCTCATCATCACCGCCGCCTGCCGCTTCGACGATGCTGGCGTTGGTGTTGCCGTTAATTATGTAAACGTCGTTACCCGCCCCGCCGTTAAGCGTCAGCCCACCGCCGGTGAGCGTAAAGGTATCGTTGAACGCTGAACCGACAATCGTTTCAACATTGGTGAACGAATCACCTTGGGCGTCGCCACCGGTGCCAGTGCCGGCAGCCCCGACAGAGGAAAAAATATTGATAGCCTGCTCAGATGTCGCGTAGCTGAGCGTGTCATTACCCTGAAGACCTTCGAAGGTCTCGGCTGCCGCGCCGCTGACGAACGTGTCTCCGTAATTCGTGCCTTTGTAGAGTTCGATGCCGGAGTAGCTGTCTCCCAACGCAATGCCGGTATTACTGCCGGTCTTGAGATTGAGCGTCACACCAACGCCATTAACGACATCTTCATAACTTGCGATATCGAAACCGGCACCACCAATCAATTGATCTGCACCCGCCCCCCCGATCAATACGTCGTCGCCCGCGCCGCCCGTGATGATATTGTCACCAGCATTGCCGGTGCCCTTGAAGCTCCCGGCACCCGTGAAGGTCAGGCGCTCGACGTTTACCGCCAGATAAGCAGTGTTTTGCGTGGTGCGAACCTCATCATCACCGCCGCCTGCCGCTTCGATGATGCTGGCGTTGGTGTTGCCGTTAATTATGTAAACGTCGTTACCCGCCCCGCCGTTAAGCGTCAGCCCACCGCCGGTGAGCGTAAAGGTATCGTTGAACGCTGAACCGACAATCGTTTCAACATTGGTGAACGAATCACCTTGGGCGTCGCCACCGGTGCCAGTGCCGGCAGCCCCGACAGAGGAAAAAATATTGATAGCCTGCTCAGATGTCGCGTAGCTGAGCGTGTCATTACCCTGAAGACCATCAAAGGTGTCAGCTCCGGAGCCGCTGACGAAAGTGTCCGCCCAGTTCGTCCCCCTGAACACTTCAATATCAGTGAATATATCGCCCCTGGCGGCGCCGGTATGCACACCTGTCTTTAGATTCAGCGTTACCGGAATGACGTTGGTCACATCCTCATAGCTGGCTATATCAATTCCCGCACCGCCGTTGATCTGGTCGGCCCCTTCCCCGCCCATCAACACGTCGTTACCGGCGCCGCCATTCAACACGTCATCCC
Organism: Pseudomonas khorasanensis; assembly: GCF_014268505.2. Taxonomy (GTDB): domain Bacteria; phylum Pseudomonadota; class Gammaproteobacteria; order Pseudomonadales; family Pseudomonadaceae; genus Aquipseudomonas; species Aquipseudomonas khorasanensis. The sequence continues at coordinate 483,584 of NZ_JABWQP020000002.1, read as the reverse complement.
CAGCATAGCCCCGAATCTGATCATCAGCTGCGGTGCCCACCAGGGTATCCGCAGCGTTGGTGCCATTTATAACTGCCATTACATCTTCCTTGTGTGTGTGTGTGTCGGAAACTACGCTGAGAAGCCAGGCACTTCGGGGTTGCCCCTCTCTGAGCATGCGCTGGCCATCGTTACATGTTGTATTGTTAAGCGGGCAAGACAGCGCCTACGATGCGGTGCGGCGATCAGCGGTGCGTACAGCCCGACAGGCAAAGAAATCTGATAACGCAGGAAGGAATTACTGGCACTGCCTGGTCGGCGGGCCTTAAGGCTTGTCAGTTGCAGCACCCGGATTGGCGCACGGACAGCTTTGATATTATTCATAGAACTCCATCCCTAGAGCTTTTGATGACTTCCATGTTGGGGCAGCCTACTGCTACACCGTGACGCACATCGGTCGAAAATTTGACGGTGGCTGCGTCTTGTCCGAAGAGGCAGCAATTTCCACACCACACCAGACGACGAACGGAAAAATCGATGCGCAACGTATCACCGCGCAAAAAAAACCGACGCCTCAGGACGTCGGTTTTCTGTGATGCAAAGCCAACAAATAAATCAGGTCATCTGAATAATGGTCTGCATAATCGTGCTCTGAGTCGAAATGGTCTTGGCGTTCGCCTGATAGTTGCTCTGACCCTTGATCAGATCAACCAGCTCGTTGGTCAGGTTAACGTTCGACTCTTCCAGCGAGTTGGACATCACCTCGCCCAAGGTACCTGTCTTCGGCGCGTCGTAGCCCGGAATACCCGAAGCGAAAGTCTCTTTCCAGCTAGTACCACCGACAGCCTGCAAGCCCTGCTCGTTGGTGAAACTGGCCAGTGCAACCTGACCAATCGCCTTGCTCTGGTTGTTGCTGAAGTTGGCGAACAGCGTACCGGTACCGTCGATGGTCAGGTTGGTGATCTGGCCAGTGGCGTAGCCATCCTGAGTCGGGATCGTGCGCGAAGTATCGGCGTTGTACTGGGTGGTCTTGGCCATCGAAATGGTCACGCCATTCGGGTTGGCCGAAGCGCCATTAGGCGTGAAGTTACCGTTGGTCACGGTGCCTGGCTTCCAGTCTTTCAGGGTTAGATCACTGCTGATGATCGGATCAGTCGGATCTGCCGGGTTAGGCGTGCTGACCTGAAGCAACTTGCCGGAACTGTCGAACGTCAGTGTCGAAGCGACCGGTGGAGTCTTGGTTGGATCGCTGCCGGTAGCGTCCGGGTTGCGCCCATCGACCAGGGTGTAAACCTTCCAGACGTTGTCGCCGGTTTTCACCACGTACTGATCCATGACGTGGGAGTTGCCCTGAGTGTCATAGATCGGCGTGCTGAACGACTTGGTGTACGTCTCGGGCTTGGACGGATCGAACACGACGGGCGTAGCGCCGGTATCGATGATTTTCTGTGCCGAAGAGTTCAGGTTGATGCTCGAAGTCACCGCCGAAGTCGACTTCGGCGCCAGGTTCGAGGTGTCGATCTTGAGATCAGTCAACACGCCGTTGAGGATCTTGCCGTTGGCATCCACACCGTAACCCTGCAAACGCGAGGTGTAGTCAGTGTTGGTGATGAAACCGGCGTTGTCGACTTTGAACGTACCGGCACGGGTGTACGAGATCGAGCCGTTGTTGCTCATGGTGAAGAAGCCCGAACCGTTGATGCCCATGTCCAACACGTTGCCGGTGTTGTTGATGTCACCCTGGGTGAACTGCTGGGAAACGTTGGCCAGGCGCACGCCGTTGCCGATTACTTTGCTGCCGCTGCCCAGACGCGTCGACGAATACACGTCTTCGAATTCTGCGCGCGAGGATTTGAAACCGGCGGTCGCGACGTTGGCGATGTTGTTGCCGGTCACGTCGAGCTGTTTGTTGGCGGCATAGAGACCGCTAAGGCCGATGTTAAAAGACATGTTCCACTCCTTTGTGCCGGGTTAGTCGGCTCTATATACCAATGGTTTGTACTTTGGACAGGGCAACGGTGCCCTTGCCGGCCAGGTTGAGCATCAGCTCGCCACCGGTCTGGCTGATCGTCACGCTGTTGACGGTAGCCGGCAGGTAGGTCGCCAGGTCCGTCGCGGTGCCGTTGATCGGTGCGCTGGCCTTGAATGTGTAAGTGCCAACTGGCACGACGGTGCCCGCAGTGTCCTTGCCATCCCAAGTGAAGCTCGCGGCGCCGGCGGCACGGCTGCCCAGGTCAATGGTGCGCACCGTTTTGCCGTCCTTGTCGGTGATGGTCACGGTGCCGCCCGCGATGGACGAAGGCACGTTGACCGAACCGGTGAGGCCTTTGCTCGGATCGTCGAGCTGCGCGGTGTTGGTCTGTACGATCACATTGCGACCGACCAGCGACGAAGCCTGCAGCGCCTGCGACGAGTTGTAGTTGCCGGCAAGCCCACTCACGGTGGAGTTCAGCGTGGTGATGCCTTCAAGGCTGCTGAACTGCGCCAGTTGCGCAACGAATGCGCTGTTGTCCTGCGGGTCGAGCGGGTTCTGGTTTTTCAGCTGGGTGACCAGCAACTGCAGGAAAGCATCCTTGCCCAGCGCCTGGCCGCCGGTGGCGCTGTTGGTCGCCGAAGCGATGCCACCCGACGTGGTGCTGCTCGTCTTCGACGAGTTGGCCAGGATGTCTTTCATGCCCAGGCTGCTGGTGGTATCCGTAACGCTCATGGCAGTCGCCCCTTATTACTGACCGAGGGTCAGTACTTTCTGCATCATGGTTTTGGCGGTGTTCATCATTTCGGCGTTGGTCTGGAAAGACCGGCTCGCGGAAATCATGTCAGCCATCTCTTCCACCACGTTGACGTTCGGGTAGTAGACGTAACCTTTGCCGTCAGCGGCCGGATGGTTCGGCTCGTAGCGCGCTTCAAGATTACTGTCGTCCTCGACCACGCCAAGCACCTGCACGCCCTGGCCGGCAGCGTCCTGGTTCTGGAACAGCGAGTTGCTGCCGCCGGCCTGGCCGCCCTGGAACATGGTGGCGAATACCGGGTGACGGGCGCGATAGGTCTGGTCGATGCTCGACGAAACGGTTTCGGCGTTGGCGATGTTCGAGGCCACGGTGTTCAGACGCGTGGTCTGGGCGCTCATGCCGCTGCCGGCAATGTTGAAAACGCTGGACAGGGACATGGATTATTCTCCGCGCAGGGCTGATACCAGCCCTTTGAATTTGCTGTTGAGCAAGGTGAAGCTGGCCTGGAAGCCGACGGCGTTTTCCGCGTAGTTCGACTGTTCCAGCTGAGCGTCCACGGTGTTCTGGTCGATCGAAGGCTGCATCGGCGTGCGATACATCAGCGACTCGTCGCCGTTGCCCAGCCCCTCAGCCTCGATGTGACGGCTATTGGTCATGTTCAGGGCAAAGTGGCCGCCGGTTTTGGTCTTCTCGGTCTGTGCTTCAAGCACTTTGGAGAACTCCAGATCCCGCGCCTTGTAGTTCGGGGTGTCGGCGTTGGCGATGTTGTTGGCCAGCACTTCGGCACGCTGGGCGCGGAAGCCCAATGCCTTTTCGTGAATGCCGAGCGCTTTATCGAAGCTGATGCTCATGTCGGGAACCTTCAGGTGACCGGTTTTTCGTAACTGAGCTTTAGCAAGCGCCGTGCCAAATGATAAAACCCGCGTATTCCGGGGCCTTGCGCCAAACCGGCACAGCGGCAATGCCAGAAAAGCGGCAACCGGCTTCCGCTGAATGCCGCTTTTCTGCCGCTTGGCTGCCTCTCACTATCACCGGCGGACAACCGTGGGAGCGAGCCTGCTCGCGAAGGCGTTGTATCAGTCGACATATCTTTTGCTGCCAGACCGCTATCGCGAGCAGGCTCGCTCCCACAGGGATTTGCTGTCAGGGAGCATTTCGACAGGCGTAAAAAAGGGAGGCTTTTAGGCCTCCCGTTCTTTATTGCTGCTGCAATCACTTCGCCTGGTAAATGATCCCCGGGCTGCACTGGACCATCTGGTAATGATCCGGCAAACCGTTCAGCGCTTCGGACGCGCCAAGGAACAGATACCCGCCCGGCTTCAGCGTGCTGTGAATGCGCAACAGGATGTCCTTCTTCACTTCGGCAGAGAAGTAGATCAACACGTTGCGGCAGAACACGATGTCGAACTTGCCCAACGCGGCGTAGCTGTCGAGCAGGTTGAACGAGCGAAACTCCACCCGGCTCTTGATCGGTGCCTTGACGACCCAACGCCCCGGCCCTTTCGGGTCAAAATAGCGTTGCAGGCGTTCCGGCGACAGACCGCGACCGATCGCCAGGCTGTCGTACTCGCCGGTCTTGCAGTTATTGAGCATAAGGCCGGACAGGTCCGTGGCAACGATCTGCACGCCCATCTTCAACTGGCCCAGGTTGCTGCGCTCGAACTCGTCGATCGACATCGACAGCGAGTACGGTTCCTGACCCGACGAGCACGCCGCCGACCAGATTCGCAGACGCTGATTGGGGCTGGCCTTGATCGCTTCCGGCAATACCTTGTTCTTCAAGACTTCAAACGGATAGGTATCACGAAACCACAGGGTTTCGTTGGTCGTCATGGCATCGACCACCTGCTCGCGCAAACCGCTGCGCGGCTGGGTCTGGATGCGCTGAACCAGCTCACCCAGGGACTTGATGCCTTGCTGCTCCATCAGTTTGTTGAGACGGCTCGAGACCAGATACTGCTTGTTTTCACCGAGCAGAATGCCACAGGCTTTTTCCAGGAAGACCCGGAACTGTTCGAAATCCAAATTACCCGTAGACAATGATGCCGCCTCTTAAATCGTGTGAATCGCCAGGGACAAAACGCCCCTAGCTGATATCTGCTGCTTTGATCCGGTCGACTACCCGGGATGCCAGGTCATCAGGGCGGAATTTGGCCAAAAAGTCATCGGCACCGACTTTCTTGACCATCGCCTGATTGAATACCCCCGACAACGAAGTGTGCAGGATGATATGGAGCTTTTGCATGCGTGCGTCGCCGCGGATTTCCGCCGTCAGGGTGTACCCGTCCATCTCCGGCATCTCGATATCGGAGATCATCATCAGGAACTCTTCTTCCGGCTTCTTGCCCTCATCGACCAGCTTGCGCAGGTAATCCAGCGCCTGCTTGCCGTCGTTCAGCGCCACCACTTCAACGCCGATCGTCTGCAGACAACGCGTCACCTGCTTGCGCGCCACCGACGAGTCATCGACCGTCAGCACCCGCAGCGACAACGCCTTGGCCTGCGTTTCGACATCGACCACGCCCACCGAAATCGCTTCCGGTGTCGGCGCCACTTCGGCCAGTACCTTCTCGACGTCGATGATTTCGACTAACTGATTGTCCACCCGAGTCACAGCGGTCAGGTAATGATCGCGACCCGTGCCCTTGGGCGGCGGATGAATCTCTTCCCAGTTCATGTTGACGATGCGCTCCACCGAGCGGACCAGGAAACCCTGGGTCTTGGTGTTGTACTCCGTGATGATCACGAACGGGTTTTTCTTGTCTTTCAACGCTCCCGAGCCGGTCGCCATTGCCAGATCCAGGATCGGAATGGTCGCCCCTCGAATGCTCGCCACCCCGCACACGACAGGACTGGACTTGGGCATCAACGTCAGTGACGGGCATTGCAGCACTTCCCGAACCTTGAACACGTTGATCCCGTAGAGCTGCGGACCGTCGAGACGGAACAACAGCAGCTCGAGGCGATTCTGCCCTACCAGTTGCGTGCGCTGGTTCACCGAATCCATTACACCAGCCATGCCCAGACTCCTACACCAACGCCAAGTGTTGTTTGCGACGCACATTCATTGCTAAACGGCACGGCGCTTGCTTTTTAACCCGTATGAACGCTCAAACGACATTTTCCCGACGCCTGACATCCTCCCTTCGCAAAGGGCTTTGCGCGGTGTCCGCCGTTTACTGCCTGCTTGCTGGCAGCCCTGCCAATGCTGACGCGGTTACCTTGCCTGATATGCTTATCGGCGTGACTCAGGGCTTTCTTGAGTTCACCGTAGAGGACTATCTGACGAACAGTCAAACCGAAGGTCGCTACGAGATCGAAGTCAACCAGCTCGACCCGCGCATGCGCATGCCTATGTGCGACAAGGAATTGACAGCGACGCTGGAGAGCCCGGCACGCCCGCTGGGCCGTGTCACGGTGAAGGTTCGCTGCGAAGGCAGCTCGCCCTGGACGGTGTTCGTACCCGCTCAAGTGCGCCTGTTTCGCGAGATCGTGACGACCACTCGTCCACTAAAACGCGCTGGCATTATTCAGCCGCAGGATGTGACCTTGCGTGAGCGCGACGTCAGCACAATCAATCAGGGTTTTTTGACGTCAGTCGATGAAGCGATCGGGCAGAAATTAACCCGACCAACGGTCGCCGATCAGGTCATCACACTGGTACACCTGGAACAGGCCGAGGTTGTTCGCAAAGGCGACCAGGTGGTTATCATCGCGCGCAGCGGCACGCTCGCCGTGCGGATGCCGGGCGAAGCCCTCTCCAACGGCGGGATGAAAGAACAGATCCGGGTAAAAAACCTTAATTCTCAACGTGTTATCAAGGCGCAGGTGACCGCGCCCGGACAGGTGGAAGTGGCCATGTAAAAGCCCCATGGAGAAAACTGGCGCGGATCCCGTCGCTTCCCTAAACTGTGCCGCAGCAGGTCTCGCATCGGCGCATGCAAGCTCATGGTTAATTGGGCCTAAAGTTTTTCAGGGGATAGCCGAAAACATGGCAAGCGTCCAAATTCCCAGAGGTTTTTATCATGGTCATCGATTTCAGCCGTTTGAACAGTTCCTCGTCTCTGACAGGCAGCACGCGTACCAGCAACGCCAAGGAAAGCGCTGAAAACAGCCCCTCCGCGCCGCTGAATACCCAGGCCGAACAAGCCAATGTCGCAAAAAGCGGGGAATCGGTACACCTCAGCAATGAGGCTCAACAGTTGCAGAAGGTCACTGACAAGCTGCGCGATCAACCCGCTGTCGACAACGCCCGTGTGGCCGAGTTGAAAGCCGCGATTGCCGATGGCAGCTATAAAGTCGACAGCAACCGTGTAGCCAGCAAACTGCTCAACTTCGAAGCCCAGCGCTAGGCTTTTGCCGGCGCCAGGCTTTTGGACGCTTAAACCCCAAGGCCAGCCATGCACGACACTAACTTATTGCAACTGATCAACGACGACTTTGCCCCAGCTCAACAATTGCTGGAGTTATTGCAAACCGAATCCATCGCTTTGCATGGTCGCGACATGCCGCTGCTCGAAGAAATTCTGGCCACCAAGCAGGCATTGATCATTCTGCTCGAGCAGCATGGCCGCAAGCGCAGCGAAATCCTCGCCAGCCTCAACCTGCCGACCGATCGCACGGGTCTGGAGCAACTGGCCAGCCAGTCGAGCCTTGGCGAGCAGCTGCTCACGCAGGGCGACGCATTGACCGACCTGATCGCTCAGTGCCAGGCCGCCAACGTCAAGAATGGCCAGTCGATCCAGATTCAGCAGGCCACCACGGCCAATCAGCTGAAAATCCTCACCGGGGGCGAGCCGCCAGCGCTCTACGACGCCAGCGGGACATTCGCCAAACCCGTCAAGCCGCGTACGCTCAGCCAGGCGTGAGCCATTCGATGGCCCAGCACTATCAACCTGCGAAACATGCTGGCAAAATACTGGCCAGCCGTAGTCTTTTTTTGTCTGGAGATTGAAGAACCGTGTCCAACACCCTAAGCGCGGATGATGCTCCGCAGCCTCCGAAGGTGCTCACCACGCCACTGGAAATCTCCAGCAACCTGCGCCAGCTGCAAGACAGCCACGACCCGCTGATCATCACCTTCCATGAGCGCAGCCAGCGCTTTCAGAGCTACCTGATCAAGGTCGACCGCGACACCGCCTCGATTGCCCTGGATGAAATGATCCCGCGCGACGGCGAACGTTTTCTGCAGGCCGGCGAGCCGTTCAAGGTCGAAGGTTTCCATGACGGCGTGCGCATCGCCTGGGAATGCACCGGCACGCTGAACATCGAAGAATCCGACGGTGATCGTTTCTACACCGGCGAGTTGCCGACCGAAGTGGTGTATCACCAGCGTCGCAATGCCTTTCGCGCCGCACTGAAACTGACTGATCTGGTCAGCGTCGAGCTCGGTGGCGAAAAGCTCAAGGCACCGATCGGCGGCAAGCTGCTGGACATCTCGGCTACCGGCTGCAAGTTGCGTTTCGAAGGCGACATCACTGACCGCCTGCAATTGGGTCAGGTCTACGATCGCATGGTCGCCCCGCCGTTGTTCGGCAACCAACCGATCTCTGTCGAACTGCGCTACCTGCACTTCGAAGAAAAACTCAACATCACCTTTGCCGGCCTGCGCTTCCACAACATCAGTGGTCAGGCTGCGCGTAACGTCGAGCGCTTCGTTTATCAGTTGCAGCGTGAAGCACGACGTTTCGACAAAGACGATCTCTGATTCGAAGCGATCAATAAAAAGGGCAGCCCCTGACAGGGCTGCCCTTTTTATGCGCCAGTATTTATGGCTGGCTTAAGGTCTGGCACCGCTGATATCCGGTGCAGGTTTCTCATCACCGCTATCCGCCTCACTTTCGTCCACGGCTTCCGGCTGAGCGGCCGGCTCTGGTTCTGGAGTGGCCGGTGCCGGATCCTGCACCATTTGTTCCTGCACCACCTGCTCATCAACCCGTGGATCAAGCGCCGCGACCAGTGGCGAACTCGACATGCTGTCGGGCATCGCCACGTGATGCAGCGGTGCGTCGTCGACCTGGTGCAGGTTGGTGACCGCTTTCGGACGAATCCGCCAGACCAGCACCAGCGCGAAGAAACTGAAAAACGCATACAGGCTCTGACTGCCGAGGAATTTCATCAGCACGCCGGCGAGCAGCGGCCCGATGCTCGCACCGACGCCGTAGGTCACCAGCAGCATCGCCGTCAGCGATACGCGACGATCACCTTCAACGTGGTCGTTGGAAAATGCCACGGCCAGCGGGTATAGACAGAACTGCACCAGCGAACAGAAGAAACCAACAACGAACAGGACCTCCAGTGGCACCTGCGGCATGATCGCCAATGGCAACGCCGCCACTGCCAGGAATCCGGCGAAGCAACGAATCAGCAGCGCCCGGTCGTAACGGTCGGACAACCAGCCCAATGGCCACTGCACCAGCAGACCGGCGAAAATACAGCTGCCCATGAACAGACCGACCTGCTCGGTCGACAAGCCCTGTTGCGAGGCATACAGCGGCGCCAGACCGTAAAACGAACCGATGATCAGACCTGCCCCGAGCACCGTGCTCAGTGATTGCGGCACGCGCTTGATGAAGAAGCGCGGCTCCATGGGCGCCGGGTGCAGCGGCGCCGGGTGAATCCGCCGGGTCAACGCCACCGGCACCAGACACAGCGCAAAGCACAGTGCAACCAGCATCAGCAGTTCCAGGCCCAGGCTTGGGTGCATGACCAGTATCAGTTGACCGAGCACCAGCCCCAGATACGAAGCGATCATGTAACCGCTGAACACCAGACCGCGTTGATTGGCGTCCGCCTGCTCGTTGAGCCAGCTTTCGATCACCATGTACTGACACATCATGCCCAGACCGACAATCGTACGCAGCACCAGCCACGCCGGCAGCCAATCCACCAGACCATGCCCAAGCACGGCCGCACCGACGATCCCGGCACACGCCGAATAGGCGCGAATATGCCCCACCCGGGCGATCAAGCGGTGGCCGATCTTGCCGCCCAGCACCAGACCGAAATAGTTGGCGGCCATCAGCGCACCGACCCACAGCCCGTCGACATTGTCAGCGGCCAGCCGTAGAGCCAGATAAGTAGAGAGAAGGCCTGAGCCGATCAACATCATCAGCGAGGCAAAATACAGCGCTCGAAAGGATTTCCAGATTTGGCGCATCGGCGTTCCGAGCGGCTCCTTGCAGTAAATACCGGGCTATCGAACGATAGCCCGGCGACGACGATACGTCAGGCCTGGGCGGCCAGGACACGGCGCTCCCAGGGAGTGATTTCATCAAAGAAGCTGGTCAATTCCATGGTCTTCGAAGCGATGTAGCCTTCGATGAACTCCGCCCCGAACAGTTCCCTGGCCAATTGGCTACGTTTCAGACGTTCAAGCGCGGCGTGCAAGGTACATGGCAGCGCAAGATTGTCCGGCACGGCGAATTCGCCCTGGATCGCTGCGCTCGGCTCAAGCTCTTGCTCGATGCCATGCAAACCCGCAGCCAGACTGGCGGCAATCGCCAGATAAGGGTTGGCATCGGCACCGGGCAAGCGGTTTTCGACCCGACGCGCGGCGGGCGAGCTGGCGGGTATACGCAAGCCGGCGGCGCGATTGTCATGCGACCAACAGGCGTTATTCGGTGAAGCGTACGGATGACACAGACGCTGGTAAGAGTTCACATTGGGCGCAAACAGCGCGGTGAAATCGGCCATGCCCGCCTGCTGCCCGCCGATGAAATGACAGAACGTTGCCGTCGCCTCGCCGTGCGCGTCAGTGAATACATTCTTGCCAGTGCCGATCTCGACGATGCTCTGGTGAATGTGCATCGAACTGCCCGGCGTGTGCGCCAGCGGCTTGGCCATGCACACCACGGTCAGGCCATGCTTGAGGGCGACTTCCTTGAGCAGATGTTTGAACAGGAATGTCTGGTCCGCCAGCAGCAGCGGATCGCCGTGCAACAGGTTGATTTCGAACTGGCTGACGCCCATTTCGTGCATGAAGGTATCGCGCGGCAGGCCGAGGGCTGCCATGCATTTATAGACTTCGCTGAAGAACGGCCGCAGGCCATTGTTAGAGCTGACGCTGAACGCCGCCTGGCCATCCTCGCGACGTCCGTCCAGACCGACCGGTGGACGGAACGGCTGGTTCGGATCGGTGTTCGGAGCGAAGACAAAAAATTCCAGTTCGGTCGCCACCACCGGCGCCAGGCCGCGCGCGGCGTAACGGGCGATGACTGCTTTGAGCTGGCCACGGGTCGAGAGACTGGAGCTCTCCCCGGTCAGTTCGTCGGCGTCGCAAATCGCCAGCGCGCGTGGCTCATCGCTCCACGGCAAGCGATGGATCTGCGCAGGATCGGCTATCAGCGCCAGATCGCCATCATCGCTGCCGTAAAACCGCGCCGGCGGATAACCGCCCATGATGCATTGCAGCAGCACGCCCCGGGCCAGTTGCAAACGCCGCCCTTCGAGGAAGCCCTCGGCGGTCATCACCTTGCCCCGTGGCACACCGTTCAGATCCGGGGTGACACATTCAATCTCATCAATGCCGGTCAGTCGCTGCGCGAGTGAACCCTGGCCATCGGTTGTCATGACGCAATCCTTGTTATTGTGCGAGCCGCGAACGGCGACCCGCACAAAATAGGCTCCGGCTGTTCGGAATATCAAGCAGCGTCCTACAAAAACACCGTCACCGCGCTCGTAGGAGCTGACGAGTGAAACGAGGCTGCGATCTTTTGATCTTGTTCTTTAAAATCAAAAGATCGTCCGATCGCGGCCCGAGCCTTCGGCAGCTCCTAAAGGGGATGTCAGGGCAGGTAGAGGCTGAACACTCCACCGCCCAACGGGCCGCCATTGCTGATTTCGGTGCGCCCTCCCACGCCGTTGCGCTGATGCAACGCGGCGATGCGATTGGCGAAATACAGCCCCAGCCCGGTGCTGCCGCTGCTGTGATTGATCCCCTGCACGTAATCGGACTGACGTTCGAGCATCTCGGCCGGGTAGCCGTCGCCATCGTCGTTGATGCTCAGAACCAGTTGCCCGGCCTCGTCACTGACGGTGATCAACAGCGACTCGCGCGCATAACGAATGGCATTGTTGATGCAGTTGCCCAGCACCGAGGCAATCAATTCGCGATCGAAAAAACCCAGCGGACTCAACGGGTCGACTTCATAAGTGGCGACGATGCCGCGACTGGCGAACACCTCCTGATGGGCGGCCAATTGCGCCTCGATGAAATCGTCCAGTTCGTGATAGGCCGGTTGCAGCGGCAACTGGTTGACGCCGAGCTTGTACAGCCCGAGCAATTGCACCAGCATGCCGTTGAGGTGGGCAAACTCGAAATCGATCACGCCCTGCTCCGAGCCTTCGCGCAGGTCCTTGGGCAACCGCGCCAGCCACTGGCTGTGGGCCTGCATCAACATGGCCAGGGAATTTTTCATGTCGTGGACGGTGGAGGCAATCACCGTGGAAAAATCCAGCGCCTGATCAACGTGGTTCATTCGCCAAACGCCTTGCTTTTCAGCTTCTGATAACGCGCATGACGCGCGTCGGTGTCGGGCATCAGGCCGACCATTTTCAGGCAGGCCCGACATTCTTCCAGCTCCGCCGACGGCACACTGGTGTCGGTGCCGTGCAGCAGCGACTGGGCCAGGTTCAGCGCGATACTGAGGTTCTTCGGTTGCAGCTTCAGCGCCTTGCGGAACACCTCGCGGGCTTCCACCAGATTGCCGGTCTTGTACACCCGCACACCTTGTCGGTTCAGGTCAGCGGCGGCATTGCTGGAGCTAAGGATGGTCGGATCGTCGGTGAGCTTGGCGATGTCTTTCATCACCGCCGGGTCATCACCATAGATTTCCGCGCAGCTCTTTAGCATCGACGTGCCCGCCTCGGCCTGACCGAGCATTTGCAGTTGCTTGGCCACCAGTAACGCGGCCTCGGGGCTCATGAACTGCTCCATGCCGTCCAGCCGCATCAGCGCCTGTTCGGTGAGTTTGTCGGCGGTCTCGGCGTCGTTGAGCAACAGGCTCGTGGCCTTCATCAGCCGCGCACGAATCTGCAGGCCGGGGTCACTCGGGTTCTCCTTGGCGACCGCACTGAGGGTCGTGTTGATTTCCAGCCGCGTACGCGTGTCGAGCCCACGATCGCTGCCTTTGCTGATCAGGGCATGAGCGAGGCCGAGGTTGCTTTCCGGGTCCTTGAATCGCGACTGTGCACCTTGCGCCACTGCCTGGCGATAGGCGCGCGAAGCGGTCTCGAAATCTTCGTTGGTCATCGCCAGCTTGCCGAGCAAGGCCTGGCGACGCACGGCCAGCGGCGACAGTCGAATCGCCTCTTCCAGCACCCGTTGCGCGCCTTTGCTGTCGCCTTCGGCAACCAGCACATCGGCCATGCCGTCATACAGCGCCGGCATCATCGGGAAGACTTTCAGGGCTTTTTCATAGACCTCTTTGGCCTGCGCAACCTGACCGCGCTTGAACAGCAACTTGCCCAATCCGGCGAAGGCCCACGGCAATGGACGGTCGGTAATGATGCTGTCGTAAAGTCGCTCCAGCGCTTCGTTCTGGTTCATGTCACGCAGCGCGTCGGCACGATAACGCAGGCACAGCGGCGAATAGCGGATGTCTTGCTTGCACAGGGCGATGCAGGCGTTGAGCACCTCGACCGGCTTGCCGCGATCGAGGGCTTGCAGAATCGGTTTGAGCAAAGTCTTGCGTTGCTCCAGACGCTCAAGCCGCTGGGCCAGTCCTGAGCGATTGAACGGTTTGGTCAGGTACGCGTCGGGCTCGTGCTCCAGAGCGCTGAGCACCATCGCCTGGCTGGTCTCGGCAGTGACCATGACAAACACCGCTTCATGGCTGATGAGCTTTTCAGACATCAGGTCTTCAAGCACCTGCTGACCGTTCTTCTTGCCATCGCCAAGGTGGAAATCCTGGAGGATGAAATCGTAGGATTTCTGCGAGCACATCTTCAGCGCCTGCTCGCCAGTGTCAGCGGTATCGACGTCCTTGACCCCGAGCTCGCGCAGCATTGAGCGCACGGAACTGCGGAAATCCGAAAAATCATCGACGATCAGAAAGCGCTTTTGGTGATACGACGACATCGAGGATTTCCAGGCAATTGAAGAGACGAACCGAAGGCGATTTCAGGCGCGCAGATGATAGCGGGCGGCCGAGCGCCCACAGTGTTTTGCGCGAGTCTGCTATCGCCCTTCGGGTTATCGGCCAAAATTGCGATCGCCTGAGACCTGCGCTTCAAGATTTTTTGTTCAGCGATTACTCTGCGCGCCTGCTTATGGACTTTCAGAAGGCTTGCACCGTGTACATCAAGGGACGCTACATCCTGTTCGCCTGTTTACTGCTCCTGACCGGGCAAGCGACAGCGGCGGCAATGGACTGTACAAAAGCGGCAAGCGCCGTTGAAAACACGATCTGCGCGAACACGGCGCTGTTTGCGCTCGACGCGCAGCTGGGCACGCTGTATCGCCAAGTGATGACCCTAGCCGCGCAGCCTGAGCTCAAGCGTACGCAACGCGCCTGGCTGAAAACCCGCAACGCCTGCGCAGACGACGTTGCGTGCCTGGATGATCGCTATCGCCAGCGCCTGCAAACGTTGCAGACACAGTGGAGGCAAGCCGTGACGTGGCAGCCGGACGCCGTAGATCTTCAGGCGATGAACGACCTGCAGGAAAGCATTCGAGCCCAGAGCAAAAACGATCCGGAGTTTGCTTTGGAACACGCCCTGGCCGCACGAGCGTTCGATTCAGCCGGGACGTCGTTTCCAGGCGATCCCATTGATGACAGTTACGGTGAAACCAAATTTCCAGAGGCGCGCCCCAAAGGCGTAAACCAGGATGAATGGAAGGCTCTGAACGCCTCGAACATTGAGGGCGCCGCCGAAACCGGACGGACTTCCTACGCGCTAATGGATCTGGACAATGACGGCCTTCGTGACCTTATCGTCGAAACCTATGCCGGCGGCACCGGCCTGTTCACCTACGTGGAAACCTGGCGCCGATCGGGCGAGCGGTTTATCAAAAGAACGGCCGAACGGGAAAGCTCGCTGTTCTACACCAATGACCGTGGCGCCAACCAGGCAATCACCTGGATCAAGCTTCACGACCGAATTTATGCGGCCTATCGAAACGGCGCATACGGCGTCGACAACCTCTATTTGCTCAATCCGCTGAAGCTCAACCAGCAGGTCCCTAAGCTGACCATCCGTTACGCGTACGCGCTACGCGTGCCCGCCATCCAGCATAAAGAAGATGGCACTGACACCTTCGAGCTGGAAGCAAATGTGCGGGCGGCACTTGAGCAGGCAATCACTGAGGCCACGAACGCCAAACCCGGCCCCGTCTCGAATGCGCCCCTCTGCCCGATCCCCTCCACGGGTGCTGGCGAGGAGGATTACTCCAGCTATGGCCCGGGGCATTACACGGTAGAGAGAATTGTCGATCTGGCGGTCATGCTCGACGGGCAATGCCACCTCGGCGCGCTGGTCGACTGGTTCGGCAGCTACACTGAAAAGACCGGATTATTCGCCCAGCTCGCCGTGCGCAAACCCGGCACCGAGGCGAGCGGGACCACTTACGAGGTCAATGGCCGTCGGCGCTTGACCGACGTCAGCAGCACCCTTGGCAGCGTCGAACTGAACGACGGCTGACCGCCCATCATGGCGTCCGTGAAATAATCGGCACGGGCGCCGTGTGCGCACTGTCACAAGCACAGACAGCGCATTTGTCTTTCAAAGTTGAGGCAGATTCTCAAATCAGGTTTATTCTGCTCAATTACCTGTGAATCTTGACGTCTGCGATACGCTTGTACCGCCACGAAAAATAAGGCCGAAGTCATGACCTCGAAAACCCCCGCTTCGCCCTCCGCGCCCGAGCGCCGGGATCGTAGCCCCAGCCCCAGCCATCTGGATTTCCCGGTGGTGGGCATCGGCGCCTCTGCGGGAGGTTTGCAAGCGATCAAGCTGTTCTTCGAGCACATGCCCAAAGACACCGGCATGGCGTACGTGATCATTCTGCACCTGTCGCCCGACCACCAGAGCATCGCCGACAAGATCATTCAGGAATCGACTCGCATGCCGGTGTTACAGGTGACGCAGCCTGTTCCCATCGAGAAGAACCGCGTCTATGTGATCCCCCCGGGACATTCCCTGTCGATGAACGACGGCTACCTGCGCGTCAGCTCCGCCGATACATCACAGGCGCGACACACTGCCATCGACCTGTTTTTCCGCGACCTGGCCGACGTGCACCGCGAGCGCGCATTCTGTCTGGTGTTGTCCGGTACCGGCTCAGACGGCGCGGTGGGTCTGTCGCGGATCAAGGAACAGGGCGGCGTGACATTGGTTCAAGTGCCGGAAGACGCCGAGTTCGATGGCATGCCCCGCGCGGCCATCGAGACACGCATGGTCGACCTGGTGTTGCCCGTCGTCGACATGCCGCAAAAACTGATGGAGCTGTGGCGTAACTCCCAGAACATCAAACTGCCCAGCGCCAATGATGCGGATCTCAAAGCCTTGAAGCCGGTAAACGAACATGAGGCGGCCGTCGCCGAACAACGCCTGCACGATATCCTGATCCACCTGCGCAGCAGCACGGGTCACGATTTCAAGCATTACAAGCGCGCCACCGTGTTGCGCCGCATCGAGCGGCGCATGCAGGTCACCGGCCAGGCCGATCTCACTGCCTATTTCGATTATCTGCAAAACACCCCGGACGAAGCCAAAGCCCTGCTCGGTGACATGCTGATCGGTGTGACCAACTTCTTTCGCGACCGTGAAGCCTTCGAAGCCCTTGAGCGCGACGTGGTGCCACAACTGGTGCAATCGGTTGCCGACACGTCGGAAAAAGAGGAACTGCGCGTCTGGTCTGCCGGTTGCTCCACCGGCGAGGAAGCCTACAGCCTGGCCATCCTGCTCGACGACCAGATGCAGGTGCAAGGCAGCAAGGCCAAGTTGCAGGTATTCGCCACCGACATTGACGAACGCGCCATCACCACCGGCCGTGCCGGCACTTATCCGCAAGCGATCGTCACCGACGTGCCGCCCACGCGTCTGCGCCATTACTTCGTCAAGGACGATGAGCACTACCGGATCCGCAAGGAAATCCGCGAAAAAGTGCTGTTCGCCAAACACAGCCTGTTGTCCGACCCGCCGTTTTCGCAGATTGACCTGATTGTTTGCCGCAATCTGCTGATTTACCTGGATCGCGAGGTGCAGCGCGAGATCCTGCAAATGTTCCACTTTGCCTTGCGACCGGGTGGCTTTCTATTTTTAGGCACTTCGGAAAGCGCCGACGCCTGCCAGGAACTGTTCACGTCGGTGGACAAGCGTAACCGGATCTTCCGCGCCAAGACCGGCACGCCGAACAGCCGGCGCACACCGACCATGCCGCGCGGGGGCTACATCCGCGCCAGCCTCGCCCGACCGCCATCCAAAGTCATCGAGCCTGCCAAGCTGTCATTCGCCGATATTCACCGCCGCGCCATCGAACGTTCCGCCCCGCCCAGCATCATCGTCGACAATAACGCCGATATCCTCCATGTGAGCGACGCCGCCGGGCGCTTCCTCAGGCACGTCGGCGGCGAGCTGTCGCGCAACTTGCTGACCCTGATCCTGCCGGAACTGCGCCTGGAAATTCGCACCACGCTGTTCCAGGTGCAACAGAGCAACCTGACCGTGCGTTCGCGCGAGGTGATTCTCAAACGTGACGAGCGCCAGTTCCGCGTTGATCTGGTCGCGCAGCCCTACAAGGACGACGAATCCGACAGCGATTGCGTGCTGGTGATTTTCGAAGAAACGGAGATCGATCCGACGGAGCATGCAATCACCACGCTGATGCAGACCGAAAGCCAGGTGCTATCCAATCTGGAGCGCGAACTGCAACGCACGAAATTGCACTTGCAGGACACCATCGAACAGTCGGAAGTCTCCAGCGAAGAGCTCAAGGCTTCCAACGAGGAAATGCAGGCGATCAACGAAGAGTTGCGCTCGGCCACCGAAGAGCTGGAAACCAGCAAGGAGGAGCTGCAATCGATCAACGAAGAACTGCTGACGGTCAATTACGAGCTCAAGACCAAAGTCGAAGAAACCGACAAGATCAACGATTATCTGACCAACCTGATCGCATCCACCGACATTGCCACGGTCTTCGTTGACCGCAGCATGCGCATCAAATGGTTTACGCCGCGCGCCACCGATATTTTCAGCATGCTGCCGGTGGACACCGGGCGTTCGCTGCTGGACATCACTCACCGGCTCAATTACGACTCACTGGCCGAAGACGCGGTGCAGGTGTTCGAATCGCTGAACATGATCGAGCGTGAAGTCAGCAGCACCGACAATCGCTGGTACATCGCTCGGCTGTTGCCGTATCGCTCCAGCGAGGACCACATCGACGGCACCGTGTTGACGTTCATCGATATCAGCAAGCGGCGCGAAGCCGAAGAAGAACTGCGTCTGGGCGAAGAGCGCATGCGCCTGGTTGCCGAAAGCACCCGCGATTACGCGATCATCATCCTTGACGAACAAGGTGTGATCACCAGCTGGAACAAGGGCGCCGAGCTGATCTTCGGTCATACCAAGACCGAAGCCGAAGGCAAGTTCTACGGCTTCATTTTCACTCCCGACGATCGTGCGGCCGGCATGGCCGAAAACGAACTGGAGACCGCCCGCAAACAAGGACGTGCCGAAGACGAGCGCTGGCATATTCGCAAGGACGGCAGCCGCTTCTACTGCAGCGGTGAAGTCACCCTGCTCAGCGGCGATTACTTGCAGGGCTACGTGAAAATTGCCCGCGACCTGACCGGCCATAAACGCGCACAGGACGAACAGAGTCAGGAACTGGCGCAGACGCGCAATAACGTGTCTCTGCGAGATGAGTTCTTCGCCGTCATGTCCCACGAACTCAAGCACCCGCTGAACCTGATTCAGCTCAATGCCGAACTGTTGCGCCGTTTGCCGATGATTCGCACTGCCGGGCCGGCCACCAAAGCGGTCAACACCATTTGCGACGCAGTCAACAGCCAGGCACGGATCATTGACGACTTGCTGGATGTGGCGCGTGTACGCACCGGCAAGCTCAAGCTGCAACTGGCGCGGGTCGATCTGAGCGCCGTCCTGCGTGACATTCACACGGTGGTGCTCAACGAGCAGCACGCCACGCGCATCGATCTGCAATTGCCGACAGAGCCGCTGATCATCAATGCCGATCCGACGCGGGTCGAGCAAATCATCTGGAATCTGGTTAACAACGCCCTGAAATTCACCCCGCCGACGGGACGCATCGAGCTGATCGCCAGCAAAAGCGCGCAAATGGCGCAACTGGACGTCAAGGACAACGGCGTCGGCATCGCCGCCGAAAACCTCGAACATGTCTTCGATCTGTTCGGTCAGGCGGAAAAGCAACACACCAACCATCAGCGCGAAGGGCTCGGCATCGGCTTGTCACTGGTGCGGCAACTGACCGAAGCGCAACACGGCACGGTCAAAGTGACTTCGCCGGGGCTGGGCGCCGGTTGCACCTTCATCGTTCGGCTGCCGCTGGCGGCGGAAAGCAGGCAACCCCTTGAAACTCCAGAAATCGAACCGGCCTCGGGCAAGCTCAACGGTCTGAACATTCTGCTGGTCGATGACTCGCCAGAAGTGCTGGACACCTTGAAGATGCTGCTGGAAATGGAAGATGCCGAAGTCACAGCCTTCGATCATCCGGCGGAAGCCCTGAAGGCCGCCGAGGGCACTCGCTTCGATCTGATCATCTCCGACCTCGGCATGCCGGTCATGAGTGGCTATGAACTGATGACCGCGTTGCGCAAGCTCCCGCTGGTGAAAAGCGTGCCGGCCATTGCCCTCACCGGCTACGGCACCCAGAGCGACATGCAGAAGTCTCGCGAAGCCGGGTTCGATCAGCACCTTGGCAAACCGGTGGCTTATGACGACCTGATTGAAACCATCGAAGCGCTGCGTCGCTCGCGATTGCTGTAAGCGCCAAACGCAAAAAGCCCCGTCGCAACAATCATTGCGACGGGGCTTTTCGGTTTCTGAAGGATGGTGTCCCAGGCGGGGTTCGAACCTGCAACCTTCCCCTTAGGAGGGGGATGCTCTATCCAATTGAGCTACTGAGACACTGAGTGACGCGGGCTTGCGCGGCGCGACAGACGGCGTGCATGTTAACGGCCAGCCCCTGTTTTGTCATGTCGTCCGTCGGGCTTTTTAAGTGTAGGCAGGCGCCCCGCAATGCTGCGGGAACTTTTACCGTGCAATTTGCACTCCCCGCAAACGGCGTCATTGCAGATTGCAATCAGCCGTGCCCGAAAAAACCTACCAAACCCTTGTTTTTAAAGGACTTACCAGCAGTTACACTGTTGGCACGGCGGCTGCTTTGCCTGTTCTATCAAAAAGAACAAATTTGGAGCGTCGTGCCATGAACAGCACCCTCTTGCTTGCAAACGCAGCGGCTTTGGCTTTTTTGCTCGGATCGCACTTTTTTCCCAAGGCTGACGTCGAGCAGTCGGTGGCGCAGCGCATGCCGCATTACCTGCAAGTGCAGAAAGCGCCGCAGTGGGCAGTGTTCAATGATCGCGATAATGCAGTGGCACAATTGGCCAATGAGCCAGAGCAAGCCTCGGCGCAAACCACCGAACGTCTGGTTTTTTGAAATACCTTCAGGAGTACAACATGTCCAAATCAGCGACGGGATTTCTGATCCTCGCTTTACTGAGTGGCGTTACCCATCTGGCGCTGTTCGAGGAGACAGAAGTCACCTTGCCTCTGGTTGGCTGTGGCGTATTTGCAGTGCTGTTCGTGCTTGCGTTGATCGCAGGGCGCAGGATCAAGTTCGATCCGGTTCTGCGTTGAGCCGAATCAGTTCAAGCAAAGCTGCCACAGCGACAGAAAGGTCGCCTGAGTTATCAATCAGATGAACGGGGCTATCGCTCGATCTTCTGTCCTGGAATAGCGCATTGCGCGCCAGCCTCGCATCGATCTGCTCAGGTGTCTCCCGGCCACGCCTGAGCAAGCGTTCTCGCAGAACCCCGTCATTGACGATTAGCAGGATGGGCACCAACGTTGGGTATCGCTGAATCGCCTGGCGCAGATTCGCTCTGGAGCCATTGACCAGCACATGCCGTCCAGCACGCAGCCATTCGTCCATTTCAATGGGAATGCCATAACCAAGGCCGTTGGCTTGCCAAGCCAGGGAAAACGCGCCTGCCTGCTGTTGCCCCTCGAACTCTTTAAACGTTACGCCGACAGCGTCTTCGCCAATGGACTCCGCGGATCGTGTGATCACCCGACGCATCACTTCGCAATTCAGCTTATGCAAAGACTCGCGCGACGCTTCGATCAGGCTGTCCTTGCCCGAACCGGACGGTCCCATCAGGTAAAAAAGCTTGCCATCCATCCTGAAAACGCCCTCCGACGGGACTCGCCCCTAGTAAATCGGCAAATTGCCACTATCCTGTAGGCATAAGGATCAAGGATAGCGAGCCGCATAGCATGCACGTTCTGAGGTCTTCGGGCATCCACCGATGTTCAGCAAGACGCGGTCAGTCATGCGAAGAGACGGAAAGTTTTCCAACCAGTCCGCATTTCTGACAACTGGTGCTGGCATTACGCCTTTACCCGGCTCAATATTTGTCACAGAATTGACGCCAATGATCTGGCAATTTTGAGGCATGATGCCGGCCTCTTAACAATTCAGGTTGAACCATTTGGCGCGGATGCTTGTCCTATCACACATCCTGCGGCCAATTCCGAGAACCGCTCCCCTGAACTAACCGGTTAAATATATGCGCCCATTGAAACAGGCAATTTATTCCAGCCGTACGGCTGACAAGTTTGTCGTACGTCTGCCAGACGGAATGCGTGAACGCATTGCCGAGGTGGCTCGCAATCATCATCGCAGCATGAACTCCGAGATCATTGCGCGCCTTGAGCAGAGTCTTATTCAGGAAGGCGCACTGGGCGAAGAGCTGAGCATGCGCCTGGACAGCCCGGAGCTGTCGTTGCACGAGCGCGAGCTGTTGCAACGCTTCCGTCAACTGTCTCACCGCCAGCAAAACGCCCTGGTGTCGCTGATCGCCCACGACGCCGAAATGGCCGCAGACGCGTCCTGAGTCACACCGAACACATCAAAGCCAGCATGATTGCTGGCTTTTTTTTGCCTTGATTTCAGCTTTTCGCAGACACAAAAAAGCCCGTCGATTTGACGGGCTTTTTCATTACAGCAGATCAGAGCAGGAAGATTGTCGCCAACCCCAGGAAGATAAAGAAGCCACCGCTGTCGGTCATCGCAGTGATCATCACACTGGCGCCCATGGCCGGGTCACGCCCCATCTTCGCCAGCGTCATCGGGATCAACACGCCCATCAATGCCGCGAGCAGCAGGTTAAGCGTCATTGCCGCCGTCATGACCACGCCCAACGACCAACTGCCGTAAAGCAGATACGCGACCACGCCAATCACCCCACCCCAGACCAGGCCGTTGATCAAGCCAACTGCCAACTCTTTGCGCATCAGGCGCGAGGTGTTGCCGGTGCTGACCTGGTCCAGCGCCATGGCGCGCACGATCATGGTGATGGTCTGGTTGCCGGAGTTGCCGCCAATACCCGCCACGATTGGCATCAGCGCCGCCAACGCAACCAGTTTTTCGATCGACCCTTCAAACAGGCCAATCACCCGCGATGCGACAAACGCGGTGATCAAATTGACCGCCAGCCATGCCCAACGGTTACGCAGGGATTTCCACACCGACGCGAAGATATCTTCCTCTTCGCGCAGACCGGCCATGTTGAGGACTTCGCTTTCACTTTCCTCACGAATCAGGTCGACCATTTCGTCGATGGTCAGACGGCCGATCAGCTTGCCGTTCTTGTCGACCACCGGCGCCGAAATCAAGTCATAACGCTCGAACGCCTGAGCAGCGTCGTAGGCATCTTCGTCCGGATGGAAGCTCACCGGATCGCTGGCCATCACTTCGGCGACCTGCTTGTCCGGATCGTTTACCAGCAGGCGCTTGATCGGCAGTACGCCTTTGAGCACGCCGTCGTAATCGACCACGAACAACTTGTCGGTATGACCGGGAAGCTCTTTCAGGCGGCGCAGGTAACGCAGAACCACTTCAAGGCTGACGTCCTCGCGGATGGTCACCATCTCGAAGTCCATCAGCGCACCGACCTGATCCTCGTCGTAGGACAGGGCCGACCGGACGCGTTCGCGCTGCTGGTTATCCAGACTCTCCATCAGCTCATGGACGACGTCTCGCGGCAGCTCGGAGGCCAGGTCAGCGAGTTCGTCGGCGTCCATGTCCTTGGCGGCAGCCAGGAGCTCATGATCGTCCATGTCGGCGATCAGCGTTTCTCGGACGGAGTCGGACACTTCGAGAAGGATGTCGCCGTCGCGATCAGCCTTGACCAGCTGCCAGAGCGTCAGACGATCGTCCAGCGGCAAGGCTTCGAGAATGTAGGCGACGTCGGCGGAGTGCAAATCATCGAGCTTGCGTTGCAGCTCGACGAGATTTTGCCGGTGAACCAGGTTTTCGACCCGGTCGTGGTGCGGACCTTCCTGGCGATGAGTCAGGTCTTCAACGACACGTTGGCGCTGCAGCAGCTCGACGACCTGAGCCAGGCGGTCCTGCAGGCTTTCCTGTGTTTTCTTTACTTCGATTTCAGACATAGGCGAACTCCACTCCCAGCAGCGGGGCACGCCGGAAGGATCAATCAGTCAATTCATGATTGGTAAAACGGGGTACTGAACAACTACTGGGTAAGTCCATGGAGGTTTTCCATAAGCCCCGGCGGGGCTGACGGGCGCAATGATACACGCCTGACGGTTGAAACGTTAAAAAATCACGGCTGAAACAAGCGCTTGCGAAACAAACCTGAGCGCTTTCCTGATCCATGCAAATGCGACGACTCATCCTGAAAAGAAAACACACCGGCGACGGGAAAAGTAGCGTCTACCCTTGAGCTAGATCGTCATGGAGGACATCGAATGCCATCTAAACCAGCCCTTTTCATGCTGACCGCCCTGCTGCCCCTGGCGCTTGCGGACGCATCCACCACGCTCCATCGTTGCGAAGCGGCAGACGGCAGCGTCACATTTACAAGCATGAGTTGCGCGAGCGGAGAGCACCGTTCCGTTCAGGAGGTTCACCCCTACTCTCCAGGCTGGGTCGCGATCATGCCGCAGGCCAACCACGAAGCTGTGACAGGCATAAAAAACAAGGGGCGAGAACCCGGCATTGTCGGCCGCACCGAAGACCAATGCGGCAATCTGATCGACAGCAGACAGCGGCGAGAAGCGATCATTAATCGGCGGATCATTGCCGGGATGAGCCAGCGGGATGTCGAAAGTGCGCTGGGTAAACCGGACAAGATCAACACGCGTACGTCGACCACTAGCTATCGTTACGACCTCAAGCGAGGCCGCAGTGCTCAAATTGATTTTGATGAGAGAGGCTGCGTGAAAGGAAAAGCCAAATCCCGGACAGCAAAAAGCCCGCGTTAAACGCGGGCTTCTTGGTATATGGTGCACTCGACAGGATTCGAACCTGTGACCGCTCGGTTCGTAGCCGAGTACTCTATCCAGCTGAGCTACGAGTGCATTTTGTGTTTTTAAACCAGACCACAACTGGCTGAAGCCGAGTTATTCACCTTACAGCAAATAACTCTTAAATGGTGCACTCGACAGGATTCGAACCTGTGACCGCTCGGTTCGTAGCCGAGTACTCTATCCAGCTGAGCTACGAGTGCATTTGTTGCCGCGCATTATAGGCCGTCTAATCTCTATGTCAAACACTTTTTCTAGTAATTTCAACAACTTACCGAAGAAGCCAGATTACGACGTACTAAGCAAATAATGGCGGAGAACGGGGGATTCGAACCCCCGACACCCTTTTGAGGTGTACTCCCTTAGCAGGGGAGCGCCTTCGGCCACTCGGCCAGCTCTCCGCAACACGGGGCGTATATTAACCAGCTTCTTCCCCGTTTGCAAACATAAAAATCGATAAAAATTAATGGCTTGGTTCGTCGTCCTTCTCTTTCTTTATACGCAGGTAAATTTCCTCACGGTGCACGGCAACCTCCTTCGGAGCGTTGACGCCGATACGCACCTGGTTTCCTTTGACGCCGAGCACGGTCACGGTGATTTCGCCATCACCGATAATCAGGCTTTCCGCGCACCGACGAGTCAGAATCAGCATACCTTTCTCCTTACGCCATTCAGTTCAGGGACAACAGTCTGCAAAAAAAAGGCACCCGACCTACAACCGGAGCGATCGTAGCCCTACATGCCTGAGTATTGACCAGCGCGAGCAAAAGAACAGTCCAGCGCCCGTGCCATTCAAAAATAAAGGGCGCGGTCAGACCGCGCCCTTCAGGAATTGGAATTACTCGCCCTGACGGGCCGGAGCATCCAGTTCGAAAGCCGTGTGCAGAGCGCGCACGGCCAACTCCAGATACTTCTCTTCGATGACCACGGACACCTTGATTTCCGAGGTCGAGATCATCTGAATGTTGATGCTTTCTTTCGCCAGGGATTCGAACATGCGGCTGGCTACGCCTGCGTGCGAGCGCATGCCAACGCCGACGATCGATACCTTGGCAATCTTGGTGTCGCCCACGACTTCACGGGCACCGATTTCGCGAGCGGTGTTTTCCAACACAGTCTGTGCGGCCTGATAGTCGTTGCGGTGCACGGTGAAGGTGAAGTCGGTGGTGTTATCGTGCGCGACGTTCTGCACGATCATGTCGACTTCAATGTTCGCGGCACTGATCGGGCCGAGAATCTTGAATGCCACGCCCGGGGTGTCTGGTACACCACGGATGGTCAGCTTGGCTTCATCGCGATTGAAAGCGATGCCGGAAATGATCGGCTGTTCCATGGTTTCCTCTTCATCAATAGTAATGAGGGTGCCCGGACCCTCCTTGAAGCTGTGCAGTACGCGCAGCGGAACGTTGTACTTGCCGGCGAATTCCACCGCCCGGATCTGCAACACCTTGGAACCGAGGCTGGCCATTTCCAGCATCTCTTCGAACGTGATCTTGTCCAGACGCTGAGCGACTGGCACCACACGCGGATCGGTGGTGTAAACACCGTCGACGTCGGTGTAGATCTGGCATTCGTCAGCCTTCAGCGCTGCCGCCAACGCCACGCCAGTCGTATCGGAACCGCCACGACCGAGGGTGGTGATGTTGCCGTGCTCGTCGACGCCCTGGAAACCGGCGACAACCACCACGCGACCGGCTTTCAGGTCACCGCGAATCTTCTGGTCATCAATCTGCAAGATACGCGCTTTATTGTGCGCACTGTCCGTCAGAATCCGCACCTGATTACCGGTGTACGACACCGCCGGCACACCGCGCTTGATCAGCGCCATGGCCAACAGGGCAATCGTCACCTGCTCACCGGTGGAAACGATCACGTCCAGTTCACGCGGAACCGGTTGTGCGTCGCCACTGATTTGCTTGGCCAGATCGATCAGACGGTTGGTTTCGCCGCTCATTGCAGACAGCACAACCACCAGGTCATCGCCGGCATCGCGGAATTTCTTAACCTTGTCGGCGACCTGCTCGATTCTCTCGACAGTGCCGACCGAGGTGCCTCCAAATTTCTGTACGATCAAAGCCATTTCAAAGCCGCCTCTGCCCATGAAGGGCGCCCAATAATCACTCGAACAGTCGCCAGGCCCGCCATTGGACGGCGGACCCGACGAGCCGTCTTATAAAGCTTGCTCGACGAATGGAACGGTCAGTGCCAGTGCGCCATCCAGCGCGCCGGCATCAACACCGCCGCCCTGCGCCATGTCCGGACGACCACCGCCCTTCCCGCCCACTGCCGCAGCAGCCTGCTTCATTAAATCACCGGCTTTGAGTTGGCCAGTCAGGTCCTTGGTTACGCCTGCAACCAGTACGACCTTTTCCTCATGGACACCGCCGAGCAGGATCACTGCGCGGCCGAGTTTGTTTTTCAGCTGATCGACCAGCGCCAGCAGCGCCTTGCCGTCCTGACCATCCAGACGTGCAGCGAGAACCTTCACGCCTTTGACGTCCAGTGCCGAGGCCGACAGATCGTCGCCCGCAGCGCTGGCAGCCTTGGCTTGCAGCTGCTCGATTTGTTTCTCCAGCAGACGGTTGCGCTCAAGCACGGCCGAGAGCTTGTCGATCAGATTGTCGCGGCTGCCCTTGACCAGGCTGGCCGCTTCCTTGAGTTGTTCTTCTGCAGCATTCAAGTACGCCAGTGCAGCGGCACCGGTGACCGCCTCGATACGACGCACGCCCGAGGCCACACCGCCTTCGCTGATGATTTTCAGCAGGCCGATGTCGCCGGTACGGTTGGCGTGGATACCACCGCAGAGCTCGACGGAGAAGTCGCCGCCCATGCTCAGCACGCGCACGTTGTCGCCGTACTTCTCGCCGAACAGCGCCATGGCGCCTTTGTTCTTCGCGGTTTCGATGTCGGTTTCTTCGGTCTCAACGGCCGAGTTCTTGCGGATCTCGGCGTTGACGATGTCTTCCAGTTGCTTCAACTGCTCAGGCTTGATCGCTTCAAAGTGGCTGAAGTCAAAGCGCAGGCGCTGACTGTCGACCAGCGAGCCTTTCTGCTGAACGTGATCGCCCAGTACCTTGCGCAGCGCCGCGTGCAGCAAATGGGTGGCCGAGTGGTTCAACGCGGTCGCGTGACGCAGGTCAGCCTCGACGTGAGTTTCCACAGGCGCGCCAATGATCAGGCTGCCCGACGCCAGCACGCCGTGGTGCAGGAACGCGCCGCCGGTTTTGGTGGTGTCACGCACGTCGAAGCGGCTGTTGCCGGCCTGGATGACACCGCAGTCACCGATCTGGCCGCCGGACTCGGCGTAGAACGGCGTGCGGTCGAGGACAATCACGCCCTCCTGGCCTTCGCTCAAGACATCGACCGACTGACCATCCTTATAAAGGGCGACAATCTTCGCCGAACCGCTGGTGCCTGCGTAACCGGTGAACTCGGTGGCCACGTCAACCTTGACCAGGGTGTTGTAGTCCAGACCGAACGAACTGGCCGATCGCGCGCGAACACGCTGGGCTTCCATTTCACGTTCGAAACCGGCTTCGTCGACGGTCAGGCCGCGCTCGCGGGCGATGTCGGCGGTCAGGTCCATCGGGAAACCGTAAGTGTCGTAGAGCTTGAACACCACGTCGCCCGGCACCACGGTGCCTTCCAGTTCCAGAAGATCCTGTTCCAGAATCTTCAGGCCGTGCTCCAGGGTCTTGGAGAACTGTTCTTCTTCAGCCTTGAGCACGCGCTCGATGTTGCTTTGCTGCTTCTTCAGTTCCGGAAACGCTTCGCCCATCTCGGCAACCAGCGCCGCGACGATCTTGTAGAAGAAGCTGCCGGTGGCGCCAAGCTTGTTGCCGTGACGGCAGGCGCGACGGATGATCCGGCGCAGCACGTAACCGCGACCTTCGTTAGACGGCAGCACGCCGTCGGCAATCAGGAAACCGCAGGAACGGATGTGATCGGACACCACTTTGAGCGAAGACTGATCGCCATTTTCGCAGCCGATCGCTTCAGCCGAAGCCTTCAGCAGGTTCTTGAACAGGTCGATGTCATAGTTGGAATTGACGTGCTGCATCACCGCACTGATCCGCTCCAGGCCCATGCCGGTGTCCACCGAAGGGGCTGGCAACGGATGCAACACGCCGTCGGCGGTGCGGTTGAATTGCATGAACACGTTGTTCCAGATCTCGATGTAACGATCACCATCTTCTTCCGGCGAACCCGGCGGGCCACCCCAGATGTGATCGCCGTGATCGTAGAAAATCTCGGTGCACGGGCCGCACGGGCCGGTGTCGCCCATGGTCCAGAAGTTGTCGGACGCGTAAGGCGCGCCCTTGTTGTCGCCGATGCGAATCATGCGCTCGGCCGGCACGCCAATCTTCTGGGTCCAGATGTCATACGCTTCGTCATCGGTGGCGTAGACGGTGACCCAGAGTTTTTCCTTCGGCAGTTTCAGAACGCCGGTCAGGAAGGTCCAGGCGAAGGTGATCGCGTCATGCTTGAAGTAGTCGCCGAAGCTGAAGTTACCGAGCATTTCGAAGAACGTGTGGTGACGCGCGGTATAACCAACGTTCTCCAGGTCACTGTTCTTACCGCCGGCGCGCACGCACTTCTGGCTGCTGGTGGCGCGGGTGTACGCGCGCTTTTCCTGGCCCAGGAAGCAGTCCTTGAACTGGTTCATCCCCGCGTTGGTGAACAGCAGGGTTGGGTCGTTGCCCGGAATCAAAGAGCTGGAGGCTACACGGGTGTGGCCTTGCTCTTCGAAGAAGCGAAGGAAGGCTTCACGGATTTCTGCGCTTTTCATTAGGTTCTTCCACGGAGGCTGCGGCCAAAGGCCTGTTCGAAACGTCTACAGACGAAGCGACGGCAAAGGGCCGCATTATATCGGCCCTGCGCGCGGGGTACAGCGTGTTTATACGATAGAAACGGTCAATTGGACGGCTAACGCGGTCACTTGCGTGAAAACTCGACGAATGTCGCGATCACTTGCTCGATTTGCGAGCGATCAACATTCATGTGCGTGACCATGCGCAAACGCGCGGCAGCGCTCAGCTTGATCCCGCGCTCGCCGGCAAACGCCTTGAGCGCCTCGGCCTTGTCGCCCATTTGCACATAAACCATGTTGGTTTGCACGGGTTCGACGACGAAACCGGCCTCACGCAGACCATCGGCCAACCGCTGCGCATTGGCGTGGTCGTCAGCCAGCCGCTCAACGTTGTGATCCAGCGCATACAACCCTGCCGCCGCGAGCAACCCGGCCTGACGCATGCCGCCGCCGACCATTTTGCGCAATCGCCGCGCCTTGCCGATCAACTGTTCGGTACCGCACAGGACCGAGCCGACCGGCGCGCCGAGGCCCTTGGACAGGCACACCGACACCGAGTCGAAATACTGCGTAATCTGCCGCGCATCAACGCCGAGCCTGACTGCTGCGTTGTACAGGCGCGCGCCGTCCAGGTGCAGCTGCAGGCCATGGTCCTGAGTGAACGCGCGCGCCCGGGCCAGATATTCAAGCGGCAGCACTTTGCCTTGCATGGTGTTTTCCAGCGCCAGCAGGCGAGTACGGGCGAAGTGAAAATCATCAGGCTTGATCGCGGCGGCGACCTGATCCAGGTCCAGCGAACCGTCGGCCTGCACTTCCAGCGGTTGTGGCTGGATCGAGCCGAGCACGGCCGCGCCGCCGCCCTCGTATTTGTAGGTGTGCGCCTGCTGGCCGACGATGTACTCGTCGCCGCGCTCGCAGTGCGCCATCAAGCCCAGCAGATTGCTCATGGTCCCGGTCGGCACGAACAGCGCCGCCGCGAACCCCAGGCGACTCGCCAGTTCAGCCTCCAGTCGATTGACCGTCGGATCTTCGCCATAGACGTCATCGCCAGTGTCCGCCGCGGTCATTGCGTCGAGCATGGCGGTGGTCGGTTGAGTGACGGTGTCGCTGCGAAGATCGATAACGCTCATGAACCTGGCCTCAAGTCAGCAGGGGAAATCCCTTTGCCGGTGATTACTGCGGTCATCGCACAGATTAATCAACCCTTGAACAAGGAAAAACACCGTCCTCGGGAAAAAGCACAATCCATGTGGGAGCGAGCCTGCTCGCGAAGACGCAGTAACAGTCAGCAAATGTGTTGAATTTGAATCCGCTTTCGCGAGCAGGCTCGCTCCCACAAGGCCTGTGCAACTCAGGAAAATATGTGTTACAAACTTGCCGCCGCCCGCCTATGGGCGGCACAAACGTTCTCAGGGCGGGGTGCAATTCCCCACCGGCGGTAATTGCGCGCAATGCGTATAGCCCGCGAGCGCTTGGCGATGCGCACCGCTTCGGCGATGGCGACGGCAAGGTCAGCAGACCCGGTGTGATTCCGGGGCCGACGGTCATAGTCCGGATGAAGAGAGAACGGGATTGACGCCAAAGGGCCGTCCGCAGACACCCGTGCCTGCGCGCGCATCCTTGAATCCCTTTCGATTCATAACGCCCTGTTTTTTACACAAACAGGAGTCAGAACATGCAACCCACCGCTATCGACAGCAAAAGCAAACAGCCACACGGCGAGCGCGTCGCGTTCATTCAGGCCTGCTGGCACAAGGAAATCGTTGACCAGAGCCGCAAAGGGTTCGTCGCCGAAATGCTTGCCCAGGGTTATCAGGAATCGGACATCGATTTCTTCGAAGTCGGCGGCGCTTTCGAAATGCCTCTGCACGCCAAGTTGCTGGCCAGGACCGGTCGTTATGCCGGCATTGTCGCGGCAGCCCTGGTAGTGGACGGCGGCATCTACCGTCACGAGTTCGTCGCTCAATCGGTGGTCAGTGGCCTGATGCAGGTGCAACTGGAAACCGAAGTGCCAGTGTTCTCGGTGTCGCTGACACCGCATCACTTCCACTCGGGCGAAGAGCATCAGAAATTCTTCTTCGAACACTTCGTGCACAAGGGCCAGGAAGCGGCGAGGACGTGCGCGGATACGCTGCAGAAAATTCGCGCACTGCGCCGTACCGAGCCTCGTGCGGTAGCGATCTGACTGCACCAGGCTGGGTGGGGATTCATGCCCCACCCAGATTCAAATGTGGGAGCGAGCCTGCTCGGGAAGGCGCTGTGTCGGCCACCATAGATGTTGGCAGAAAGTCAGCATTCGCGAGCAGGCTCGCTCCCACAGTGGTTTGCGTTAACCGGAACGTCAGGCGAGGTTTTCGTCGGTGGTCGGGACAATGAGGATGCCCGCACGCAAGCCGTTCTTGACCTTGGGGTTGGGGAAGATGATGCGAGCGCCCTGCTCTTCGATGACCCAGCGCGTATTCGCCAGATCCTCGGCCAGCACGTAACCCACTTCCAGCTCGGAGAAATTCTCGATGTCCTGCGGCAGGTTCAGCCGGAACGCATCGCTGTGCTTGATGATTTCCCGCGCCACGCTGAACAACTGCAAACCCTCCAGGCCGTCTTCGGCCACATCCGGTTCCGTGCCGTCGATAATCTGCTTCAAGCGGGTTTCGAGGAGCGATACGTTGACGCCGTCGTTATCCCCGAACGGCCGAGCCTTGCCCAGTTCCAGGGTAAAAGCCTCGGCATCGAGCTTGTCGTAGGTGTACGAACTGAACACGATCGACGGTTTGTTCTGCAGCAACACCGCTTCCATCCCGGCAGCGCGCAGACGCGCCAGTTCACGACGGGAATGTTGCCGACCTTCCTTCCATGGATACAGGGCGAACTGCTCGATCTTCGAGCCGCGAATGGCGGTGTGCAGGTCGTAATGCAAACGCTGGCGATCCGGCTTGCTGAAGAAACTTGCCGCCAATCGCTCCAGCTCACAGGCACGTAATGCTTCGCTGCCGCTGCTTTGTTCGTGACGGCCGTTGAACAGCCGATTGACGTCCTGCTCGACAAAACGCTCGCCTTTGCGAATCGCTTCCGGGTTGCCGAACAGAAACAGAATGCGTGCGCGCGGCTTCAGATCGCCGCGAGCGATGTCATGCAGCAACCGGTCGAGCAACTCGATCGGGGCTGTTTCGTTGCCGTGGATGCCCGCCGACAGCAGCAGGTCCAGGCCATTGTCACGCGCTTCGGGTGGCCGGACTTCCAGCGCACCCTCGCTCAACCAGCGCATGCGCACGCCTTCGACAGTCAGTTGAGTCTTCTCCGCCGGTTCGCGGCCGGCGAGGGTCAGTTCAAGCAGTTTGCCGAGGGCGAGCATAGAGCGGTTTCCTTAATGGTCGTGGTTGCAATCCGGGCCGTGCACGTGGTCTTCGTCGTCGCCGACTTCGGCCGGTTCCATTTCCAGTTGCAGACTTACCAGATTAGTCGCCAATGGGCGCAGCAGCAGGTTGGCGTATTCAGCGTCACCTTCTTCCACGTCCACGCCGATCAATAGCTGGCCACGGCCGTCCTGCTGGATCCACAGCTCTTTGCCTTGCCACATGACCGCGACGCGGGTGCACGAGGTTTGCAGTTGCGTGCCGTCGGTGTCTTCAAGGATCAGCTGCAGGGAATCGCTCATGTTTTTACTCTCTTGGGGAGACAAGCCGCGCGTCGCGTTCAGGCAACGCGCCAGCCATCAATTGATCTGGAATGGATAAACCGCGCCCAGTTTAAGGATTTGCGTCAGTTCATCCAGTGCCGTCCGGCATTCAAGCAGCAACTGCGGGTCCGCCAGATCGGTTTCGCTCAGGCGGTCGCGGTAGTGCTTTTCAACCCATGCGGTCAACGAACCGTACAACGGGGCCGTCATGATAACGCCTGGGTTGACCGCCGCCAGTTCAGTTTCGTTAAGCGCCACGCGCAGACGCAGACACGCCGGGCCGCCACCGTTCTGCATGCTTTGCTTGAGGTCGAAGACCTTCACTTCGCGGATCAGACCGCCGGAGCTGGTCAGGCTTTGCAGGTAAGCCCAGACGCGCTCGTTGGCCTGACATTCCTGCGGCACGATCAACAACATCGAACCGTCAGGGCGCGACAGCAGCTGGCTGTTGAACAGGTACGAACGCACCGCGTCGTCCACGCTGACCGCCGAACGCGGCACGCAGATCGACTGGAAGTTGCCACCCGCCCTGGCCAGCTTGCCTTGCAGTTCGGCCAGCATCTGTTCGGTCTCGAGGAACGCGTCCTCGTGATAGAACAGCACCTCGCCGTTACCGACGGCGATCACGTCGTTGTGAAACACGCCCTGATCGATCACGTTCGGGTTCTGCTGCGCGTAGACCACGCCGTCCTCACGCAGACCATGCAGGCGAGCCACGGCTTGCGAGGCTTCGAGGGTCTGGCGCGCCGGGTATTTTTGCGGCGCCGGGTAGCGGTTGTCGAAAGCACTGCGGCCAAAAACAAAAAACTCGACGCCTGCCTCGCCGTACTCACGGCAGAAACGCGTGTGGTTGGCTGCACCTTCGTCGCCGAATTGCGCCACCGCCGGCAACGCGGCGTGATGGGCAAAGTGCTGCTGATCAGCAAACATCGCGCCGAGCACGCGGCTGGTGGTCGGGTGCTCAATGCTGCGGTGGTACTTGCAGTTGAGGTTGGCGGCGGTGAAATGCACGCGACCGTCAGCGGTATCGGCGCTCGGACTGACCGTGGCGGCGTTGGCCACCCACATGCTAGACGCCGAGCAACTGGCGACCAGCAGCGGCATGGCTTCCTTGGCGGCACGCTCGATAACCTGCGCGTCGGTACCGCCGAAACCCAGACGGCGCAGAGCGGCTACGTCCGGGCGTTCTTGCGGAGCGAGTACGCCTTGCTGAAAGCCCATGTCCATCAGCGCTTTCATTTTCGCCAGACCTTGCAGCGCCGCTTCCCTGGGGTTCGAGGATTGCTGGCTGTTGCTCTGGGACGCAACGTTGCCGTAGGACAGACCACCGTAGTTATGGGTCGGCCCCACTAGACCGTCAAAATTGACTTCATAGGATTTCATCAGCGAGGCTCCACGAGAATCTGTTGTTATAGGCTTCAGTAACTATTCTTTGCGACCGAGGCGCGGCCTTCGCGAGCAGGCTCGCTCCCACAGGATTCAGGTTGGACACAAAATGTGTGAACACCACTGAACCTGTGGGAGCGAGCCTGCTCGCGAATGGGCATTACGCCATTTTCACGCCAGGCGTAAGGGCCGATGGCATCACCAGACTCGGTGTTTCCAGCGACGCGACCGGATACGCGCAGTAATCCGCCGCGTAATAGGCACTGGCGCGGTGGTTGCCTGAAGCGCCGACGCCGCCGAAGGGCGCGCTGCTCGCGGCGCCGGTCAGTTGTTTGTTCCAGTTGACGATACCGGCGCGGCTTTCCAGCCAGAACTGCTGGTAACGCGCTTCGGAATCCGAAAGCAGACCGGCAGCCAAGCCATAGGCAGTGTTATTGGCTTCGGTGATCGCCGCTGCGAAATCGGAGTAGCGAATGACTTGCAGCAACGGCCCGAACAGTTCTTCATCCGGACGTTCGGCCACTGCGGTGACATCGAGAATGCCCGGCGTGAGCAATGCCGACTGAGCCTGCGGCTGGGTCATTGCCAGCAACGATACCGCGCCGTTGGCCAGCAACTGCTCCTGGGCATCCATCAGCGCTTTGGCCGCGCCAAGGGAAATCACCGAGCCCATGAACGGCGCCGGCTGCTGGTCGAACGCACCGACTTCAATCGCCGCGCTGACTTCAACCAGCCGCTTGAGCAGGCTGTCGCCCCACGCGCCTTGCGGCACCAGCAGACGACGGGCGCAAGTGCAACGCTGGCCGGCAGAAATGAACGCCGACTGAATGATCGTGTAAACCGCTGCATCGAGATCAGCGACTTCATCGACCACCAGCGGGTTGTTGCCGCCCATTTCCAGCGCAAGAATCTTGTCCGGGCGACCGGCAAATTGCTGATGCAAGTGATTGCCCGTGCGGCTCGAACCAGTGAAGAACAGACCGTCGATGCCGGGATTCGCCGCCAGGGCGACGCCGGTTTCGCGAGCGCCTTGTAGCAGGTTCAGCACGCCGGCCGGCAGACCGGCCTCGATCCAGCACTTGACCGTCAGCTCGGCGACTTTCGGTGTCAGTTCGCTGGGTTTGAACAGCACGCTGTTACCGGCCAGCAGCGCCGGAACGATATGGCCGTTAGGCAAATGCCCCGGGAAGTTATAAGGACCGAACACCGCCACAACGCCGTGCGGCTTGTGTCGCAACACGGCGGTGGCGTCGCCCAGCGGGCCGCTCTTCTCGCCGGTACGCTCGCGGTAGCTCTGCACCGAGATCGCAATCTTGTTGACCATGCTGGTCACTTCGGTCGCGGCTTCCCACAGCGGTTTGCCGGTTTCCTCGCCGATGGTGCGGGCCAGTTCGTCAGCGTGATTTTTCAACGCAGCGGCGAAGGCTTCGAGCACGCTGATGCGTTCTTCAAGGGTGCGACGTGCCCACCCCGGAAACGCCTGACGCGCGGCCTGCACGGCGGATTCGACCTGAGCGGCGGTAGCGCCCTCCCCCGACCACAGCACTTGCTGGGTCACCGGGTTCAGCGATTGGAACGCCTCGCCCTGACCGGCCAGCCACTCACCTGCGATGTATAGCGAATTCATTATTTCGACTCCCGTGCAGCGGACAACGCCACGGCGCGAACTTGATCGCCGGCGCTGAGTTGAAGACGTTTGGCGGTCTGCGGATCGACCACCAGCGTGCCGGCGGCCAGACGCGCCGGCGCAGCGGTGATGCGGCAATCCTCGCGCTTGCGGTTATGGATGATGAACGGCGTGGCGTCATCGCCCGGTGTGCCGACGGCCAGCACCAGTGCTTCGCTGTCACGTACCGCGCGGATCTTGCTGGTTTCGCATTCAATCGCCGGGCCGGCGTCGAAAATGTCGACATAACCCTGATAGCTGAAACCTTCGCTCTTGAGCATGGCCAGCGCCGGCTCGGTGTCCGGGTGAACCTGACCGATCACGTTGCGCGCGTCCGGTGACAGGAAGCAGGTGTACAACGGGAATTTCGGCATCAGTTCAGCGATGAACGCCTTGTTGCCGACGCCGGTCAGGTAATCGGCCTGGCTGAATTCCATCTTGAAGAAATGCCGACCCAGGCTTTCCCAGAACGGCGAACGCCCGGCTTCATCCGATACGCCACGCATCTCGGCGATGATCTTGTTGCCGAACAGCTCGGGGAACTCTGCGATGAACAGCATGCGCGCCTTCGACAGCATGCGACCGTTAAGGCCGTTGCGGTAATCGGCGTGCAGAAACAGCGAGCACAGCTCGGAATTGCCGGTCAGGTCGTTGGCCAGGAACAGTGTCGGAATTTCGCGGTAGATGTTCAGCTCCTGCGAGGCGCTGACGGTCAGGCCGACGCGGAAGTTGTACCAGGGCTCGCGCAGACCGACCGCGCCGGCGATGGCGGAGATTCCCACCACGCGGCCGTCATCGTCTTCGAGCACGAACAAATAGTCCGCGTCGCCACGCCCGGCTTCGCCGCGAAAGGTCTTCTCGGCCCAGCCGACCCGATGGGTCAGGCGCTCTTCGTTGGCCGGCAAAGTGGTCAGGCCGGTGCCGGTGCTGCGGGCCAGGTCGATCAGCGCGGACAAATCGCTGCTGCGTACGGGACGAACAATCATGCTATCTCCTCAAACGGGCCGCTTTCGCCACCCGTGAAACTCGCTAAGGCGTTAAACCGCCACCAGGCGCACGCTGGCGCCTTCACCGACGCCCAGGGCTTCGGCCGCTTCCATGTCCAGTGTCACCGGTTTGCCCGGCGCGTAGTCCAGTTCCAGCAACACCGCGCGGTAATCCTGCAACTGCGCGTTGGCCACCAGATACTGGCGACCGGCACCTTTGACCGGCTCGCCAATCTTCACCGGCACCACGCGGCTCTGGGCGATCGAACGGATCCCCGAAACGCGCGCATGCAGGGTCGGGCCACCGTCGAAAATGTCGATGTAGTGATCGGTCTCGAAGCCTTCGCGCATCAGGATGTCAAAGGTGATCTGCGCGCGCGGGTGCACCTGGCCCATCGCTTCTTGAGCGGAATCGGGCAGCAGCGGCACGTAGATCGGGTAATGCGGCATCAGCTCGGCGAGGAACGTGCGGCTTTTCAGCCCGCACAGGCGCTCGGCTTCGGCGTAGTTGAGGTCGAAGAAGTTGCGACCGATGGCGTCCCAGAACGGTGAGTCGCCATTCTCGTCGCTGTACCCGACGATCTCGGTCACGACCGAATCGGCGAAGCGCTCGGGATGACTGGCGACGAACAGCAGGCGACCACGGGAATTGAGTTCCGACCACGGCGAACCGACCAATTCGCGCTGCACGTAGAAACTGGTCAGCAAGCTGTTGCCGGTCAGGTCATGGCACTGCGAGAGCACGTGGATCTTGTTGTGGATCTTCAGCTCGCGGGACGCATGCACGAAGGTCTCGTTGCGAAAGCTGTAGAACGGCTCGGAATAGCCGGCCGACGCGACGATCGCCGAGCAGCCCACAAGCTTTCCGGTGGTGGAGTCTTCGAGGACGAAGAAATAGCTTTCTTCACCGTTAAAGCTCACTTCGGCGGCAAACGAGGCTTCGCTCGCGGCGATCTTGTCGCTCAGGCGTTCCACGTCATCCGGCAAGGAAGTGACACCAATCGGGCTGTCCGCAGCCAGACGCTGTACCTCGCCCAGATCAGCCATTTGCGCAGGGCGCATCACCAGCATGGTGTCACTCCTTTTCTCTTCAATATTCACAGAAAAAACACCGGAAACTGTGGGAGCGAGCCTGCTCGCCAAAGCGATGTATCAGTCTGCACGGTTGGCGACTGACACTTCCTGTTCGCGAGCAGGCTCGCTCCCACTTGGAAACTCGCCCGGTATCAAAATTTGGGTTCGGCGCCTGAACGATGCTCAGGCGTCGAACGGTCTATCAGGCTTGCGTCAACTTTGCTGCGGCACGTTCGAAGCGGTCCAGGCCGGCATCGATATCGGCATCTTCCACCACCAGGCTCGGGGCGAAACGGATCACGTCCGGGCCCGCCTGCAGAATCATCAGGCCTTCCTGTTCAGCGGCGTTGAAAATGTCCTTGGCCTTGCCTTTCCAGGCTTCGCTCAGCACGCAACCGATCAGCAGACCGAGGCCACGCACCTGGGTGAACAGGCCATATTTCTCGCCGATCTGTTGCAGGCGGGTCTTGAATTTGTCGTGCTTGGCGTTAACGCCGTTCAACACTTCAGGGGTGTTGATCACGTCGATCACCGCTTCGGCCACCGCACACGCCAGCGGGTTGCCGCCGTACGTGGTGCCGTGGGTACCGACGACCAGATGTTTGGCCAGTGCTTCGGTGGTCAGCATGGCCGCGATCGGGAAACCGCCGCCCAGGCTCTTGGCGCTGGTGAGGATGTCCGGGGTCACGCCGTAATGCTGGTAGGCGAACAGCTTGCCGCTGCGGCCCATGCCGGTTTGCACTTCATCGAACACCAGCAGCGCGTTGTTCGCGTCGCACAGCTCGCGGGCACCTTGCAGGTACGCCAGCTCAGCCGGGAGCACACCGCCCTCGCCCTGGATAGGTTCGAGCACGACCGCACAGGTCTTCTCGGACACCGCAGCTTTCAGCGCGGCCAGATCGTTGTACGGAACGTGGGTGATGCCGGTGATTTTCGGGCCGAAACCATCGGAGTACTTCGACTGCCCACCGACGTTGACGGTGAACAGGGTGCGGCCGTGGAAGCTGTTCAGCGCGGCGATGATTTCGTATTTCTCGGTACCGAAACGGTCGAACGCAACGCGACGGGCCAGCTTGAAGGCGGCCTCGTTGGCTTCGGCGCCGGAGTTGCAGAAGAACACGCGCTCGGCAAACGTGGCGTCGATCAGCTTGTGTGCCAGGCGCAGCGCCGGTTCGTTGGTGAACACGTTGGACACGTGCCACAGCTTGTTCGCCTGTTCGGTCAAGGCACCGACCAGCGCCGGATGCGCATGGCCCAATACGTTGACGGCAATCCCGCCGGCGAAGTCGATCAGCTCGCGGCCGGCCTGATCCCAGACCCGGGAACCGGCGCCACGCACCGGAATGAAAGCGGCAGGCGCGTAGTTGGGAACCATTACCTGGTCGAAATCGGCGCGTTGTACCGCAGCGTGCTCAACGGACATCGGAGTCTCCTGAAGAGGAACACCCGCCTGGAACTGGCGAGCGATGAGGGGATTGTAAGGACAGTTTTGTGCCCGGCCTTGCCGCCAAGCGACAACTTCTTATAGCGCAAACCCCGGATTTTCCCGGGTTTACGGCAATGCGACATATAGCGTCGCAAAGGCGCAGTTTAAACCGGGGACACAGGTTACAGGCAGGCACTTTGCGCGGTGCGGTAAATATCTACCGCACGCTGCAACGGGCCATCTGTTTTGCTTGGGTTCTATCCCAAACGCTAAAGGACTGGCTGGCGAATGAACCCTCACGATACCGAGCTAACCGCTCAACCGGACACGCACTACCACCACGCATTCAAGAATCTGCCCACCTGGTTGCTGGGTGCTTCGGCCGAGACCCGTGGCGCATTGAAAAACGCATCGCTGCAAATTCCCGATTGGCACGCCAGCGCGACGCCCCGACAACATGCGCGGCTCAAATCAGCCAACGCTGAACACATGACCCACCGCAATCGTACCGAAGCGCTACTCAACTCGCTGAAAAATGCCCAGGACTTCGCCGAGCCGATTCTGGCCGGTGCGCTGAAAACACGTTACGGACTCGACCTGGATGTCAAAGCGACGTTCCTGCGCCTGTATATCCCCAAGAAGATCCCGCTGTTTTCGATCAAATCCGGCGCCGCGCGCATCTGGACGGTTTCGCTGCTGGATGCCGCCTTGCACAACTTCCAGCTATCGGAAACCGAAGCCGATGCGCACGAGTCGGACTCCGCCTACATCACCAAGCCAACGCCGGGCGGTCAGTTCACTACGTTGCCGGCTATCGAACGCAAGATGTCCATCCAGAACTTCACCCGGTTATGCCGGGAACTGGACATTGGCGGCCAATACGAGATCTACCTCAACGACAATCTTGGGGTGACTAACCCGGTGGCGGGCGCCATTCTGAACGCGAGCGTCGTCAAGACACAAAAAGCCGCATTACACGCCGCGCTGCAAATGGGCCGACTGCAAAAAACGCTGCCGGACGACGCCTTTCAAGCACTTCTCGGACTCGTGCAAGGTCGCAGCGGCGTGCGGCTCGATGGACATCTATTGCAGGGTCACGACGTGAGGATGATGTCTTCGTCGCTCAGCGCAATTGTCGTGTTCGCGCCCCGACTTGATCAGGCGCGCGCCACACAACGGATCATCGTCTACATTCCAGACGACCCGGAGCACCCAATCAAGCAATACCCCAACGCGCGTTCGTTCATGATCGAGCTGAGCCGAAAGCTGCGCAGCCGTTCCTACCAGACGTTTTTCAGTCGCTTTGTCCCGCATGCGGAGCGAACGTATTTTTTCGCCGACCTCAATCAGCGCCTAAGCCGCGCCATCTGGCATGAACACACGTCGGGAGATGCTCTGCCGAGCTGGCGGGACGCGCCGCTGAACCGGCCCAATCTGCAGTTTTCGATCACCGCGTTCAATACCGACCTCTGGGCTCACCTCTATAAACGACAGTTGAACAAGATCCTCAACGACGCACGCACCCTCGCCGTCTCCACTGCCAGGGCCGATTGCAATGCGCGATGGGCGTTGTGGGAAGGGTTTTGCAAGATTGCCGAGACGCTGGCGCAAGTTGCGTTGTTTGTAGCGATGCCGTTCGTTCCCTTTCTTGGCGAGGCTATGCTCGCGTATATGGCTTATCAGGCGCTCGACGAGATGTTTGAAGCCGTCGTCGATTGGACGCAAGGTCAGGTTCGTGAAGGCTTCGGACATCTCATCAACATCGCGGAAACAGCCGTTCAACTGGGCACGTTCGCGGTTGGCGGCAAACTGGTGGCCGATGCGGTCAGCCACCTGCTGCCGCGTGAGACCCTGGAATTGTTCGGATCGCTCAAACCCGTCGACAGTGGTTCAGGACGGACCCGATACTGGAGACCCGATCTTGCGCCTTATGAGCAATCGGCGCGATTGCCGGCGACAGCCACACCCGATCAGCTTGGCCTGTATCAGCACCAAGGCAGCAGGCTGCTGCGTCTGGAAAACAAGCTCTATGCGGTCGAAGCGGACAGTGCGACGGGACGATACACAATCGAACATCCCGTCCGAACCGATGCGTACCGGCCAGTGTTACGCCAGAACGGCTTTGGCGCGTGGCAATCTCCCCTCGATCGACCTTGGTCCTGGGACAGGGAAACGGTGATTCGGCGACTTGGCCACAGCGTCGAATCGTTCAGCCCCGCCGAGCGCGAAGAAATCCTGCGTATCAGCGGCTTTCACGAAAATGTGTTGCGTGAAATCCACGTCGAAAACCATCGACCGCCTTCGCTGCTGACCGACACCATCAAGCGCTACCGGATCGACCGCGGTATTCAGGCATTGATTGATCAGGCTGACACTGCCCATCCCGACTACGACCAGGCGCTGAACCGGCGACTGGCGCTGTTCGAATCGCGCTACCGTGAACTGCAAAGAACCGACGACCCTCAGGCTCAGCTATTACTGGGCGACTTCCCAGGGCTGCCGACCGACATCGCTGTAGAGTTGGTGAACAACGCGTCTGGCACCGAAGTCAGCCTTTTGCACAATGGAAGCGTGCCTCAGCGCTTGAAAGACGTTGCTGTCAAAGCTATGGAGGCGGTGCGTGTCTCCAGGGCCTATGAAGGGTTTTATTTTCCGGAGATGGACACCGTCGACACCCATCGTCTGGCGCTGCATAGCGTCGAGTCGATGCCGGGCTGGCCGACCGATTTGCGCATCGAGGTGAGGGAATTCTCCTCCGATGGAACGCTGCGCGACAGCATTGGCGAAGTCGATGCGGCCGTGCACAAGACATTGGTGCATGCCGAAGACTTCAGGTATCGAGTGGCAGAACATCCCGAGCAGCCTGGTGACTTTTATCAAGCGCTGCTCTTGACGCTGACGGACCAGGAACGTGCCGCGCTTGAGTTGCCGGCCAATGATGGACCATCACTCAAGCGATACATCGCAGAACACGCGGCGAATAAACCTGAGTTGCGCAAACTGTTCGCCAAGAACCCACGAC
Organism: Pseudomonas khorasanensis; assembly: GCF_014268505.2. Classification (GTDB taxonomy): domain Bacteria; phylum Pseudomonadota; class Gammaproteobacteria; order Pseudomonadales; family Pseudomonadaceae; genus Aquipseudomonas; species Aquipseudomonas khorasanensis. The sequence goes on along the minus strand of NZ_JABWQP020000002.1, from coordinate 441,293 downwards.
GCAAACCTTTCTACGACCCGACCACCATGCGCTTGCCGGGCGGCACTCAGGGTTACCCTCGTGACAGTCGTCCCACGCCAACGCTCGACGACAGAGTTCGCGAGGTTTATCCCGATTTCGACGAGGCGGCGATACGCGCTTTCGTCGAAGAACTCCAGCGTCACCCGGACGGGGCTCGCATGGAACTGTCACGCCTGGCCAGCGAGGGCGAAACACTGCGCGAGGATCTTGCTCGGTGGGTGCAAGACGCTCCGACCACCGACCGCGAAACCGGACGTCCCATGAGCGCTCTGGCGCAACAGGTAGAACGGCACAATCGGCGCTTGTTGGCCCAGGAAACCGAGCGCAGTTGGCGCCGCCAGTCCGAGCGCGAGACCGATCAGGAGGGCGGAACCGCGGGCTATGCGTTGCGGTTCACGGAACCGGTAGTGGGAGATCTGCCCACCCTGACGGCTGACTTCAGCCATGTATCGACCCTCATACTCGAAGGCAATCATAGCGCTCAGGGTCTTCCTGCCTTCCTGACGAAATTCAGCGGCCTGCGCCGACTTGAATTACGTCGCTTCGCGCTGAACACGCTCCCGGATGCCATCGGACAGATGGTCGACCTTGAAGTCTTGATACTCAGTGATTGCGCCCTGAATGTTGACGCCGCCGCTTGGGCAAAACTGTCGTCGATGAAAAAAATTGTCATGCTGGATCTGTTCCGGAATCCATTCGAAATCGAGCCGAACATTGACTCCATGCCCGCTCTCGTTCATTTGGATTTAAGCCAGACCGGCCTGTCAAAGATCCCCGCCGGCGCCCTGCAGCATCCCGGACTGAACACGCTGATGCTGGAAACCAATACCATCACCGAGTTGCCTGCCGGATGGCTCGATAGTCCTGTAAACGCCAAGCGCGGCCTGAACCTTGCGCAAAACCCGCTCGGCCCTGAGGCAATGGAGCAAATCAAGCAGCATTACCACCTGACCGCGTACGATCTAGGTGTGTTTGCACCTGACCCGGACATCGCGCGAGCGCGGGTGTTGTATCCATATATGGACGTCGATCAGGCAAGCGCTTTTATCTACGAGCTGCCCGGCACGTTGCTGGAGGGCCGCACCGAGCTAACGCGCCTGGAAGCGCAACTTGCGCAATTGATCAACGATTTGGCGGCATGGACCGCCGACATTCCCGCCCTGCACCCACTGACTGGCGAACCGTTCAATGCGCAACAATTGGCGACGGAACAGGCGAGCCGCGATCGATTCAGAACCGAGCTTGAACAATGCTGGCGGCGCGAGAGAGAACTGGATGACTTCAACGATGCGCTTGAACCGACGTTCGAGCTGTTGTTTGAAACCTTCGTTTACGGCGAGATGCCGACGTTGAGCGCCGACTTCAGTCATGTGACGTCTCTGGAGTTGCTCAGCACTCATGGCGCAACTCGTATAGGCAGCTTTCTTGATGCGTTCCCCAACCTGAAAAGCCTCAGGCTGCGCGGCTGCAATCTGGGCAACATCCCCGATGCTGTTTTCAAGATGGGGGACTTGCACTCGCTGTCACTTCCCGAATGCTTTGTGACCCTGTCCCCGGAGTCGACCAACGCGCTGGCAGGTATGGAAGTGCTGGACTATCTCGACTTGAGCCTGAATCCGCTAGGGCAAACACCGGATTTGAGCCAGATGCCTGGCTTGGCGAATGTACTGCTTCACGAAACCGCAATTACCCAGATCCCTCGCGGACTGTTCCAGTTGAAAGAGTTGGATTGGGCGGATTTGAGTGACAACGCCATCACCGACATCCCCAGTGATATTCACGAGCTACCGCTGGAAATAGCGCAGAACATCATGATGAAAGGCAACCCGTTCTCTGAAGAAAGCCTGCAACACTTGGTTGATTACTTCGAGCGCACACGAGTGGACTTTGGCGTTCAGGAAGTCATCGACCGGGGAGAACTGGAAATTTCCACTTCCGCAGGTTCCGAAATCGATGAGTAATGCCAGTCATCGATTCGTCGCCTGACTGGACCCTCAGCCGCGCTCAGGCGGCACTGAGGACAATTCGAACGGGCTGCTGCTGCGCCGCTGGTTGCGATCTTCGCGCGGCGTGGCACCGAAGAAGTTGCGATAGGCGCTGGAGAAATGCGGCCCCGAGGAAAAACCGCACGACAGGCCGATCTGAATGATCGACTTGCTGGTCTGCATCAACATCTGCCGGGCCTTGTTCAGGCGCAGTTCCAGGTAGTACTGGCTCGGCACACGGTTGAGGTATTGCTTGAAGATACGCTCCAGTTGTCGACGGGATACGCACACGTGCTGAGCAATTTCGTCGGTGGTCAGCGGCTCTTCGATGTTGGCTTCCATCAGCAGCACTGCCTGGGTGAGCTTCGGATGACTGGAGCCCAGGCGATTCTGCAACGGAATGCGCTGACGCTCGCCGCCCTCGCGGATGCGCTCCACCACCAGCTCTTCGGAAACCGCACCGGCCAGTTCCGCACCGTGATCACGGGCCAGAACTGCAAGCAACAGATCGAGTACCGACAGCCCACCACAGGCAGTCAGGCGATCGCGATCCCAGTCAAATAGATGACTGGTGGCGATGACCTTGGGGAAACGCTCGGCGAAATCATCCTGCCAGCGCCAGTGCACGGCAGCGCGATAACCGTCGAGCAGCCCGAGTTGCGCCAACGGATAAACACCGGCCGACAGACCACCGATCACGCAACCGGCACGCACCACTTGCTTGAGCGCACTGCTTAGCGCCGGCGCCAGTGTGGTCGGCGGTTCGTCAGCGAGCAAAAACAGTTTCTGAAAGTTCTCCAGCTTGCCGGCCCAAGGCTCGCCCGGTAATTGCCAGGCACCTTCGGCTGGCGGTTCAGCCTGCAAGAACGACAGTTCGTAGACCACGTCCGGGTGCACCCGCTGCGCAACGCGCAAGGCCTCCTCCGCCAGCGCCAGCGTCAACGCTTTAGTGCTGGGCCAAATCAGGAAACCAATTCGATGGGCAGTCATGGGCGGGCGATCCGAAACAAACAACGGTGATGAAGGCATGGGCCAATGCTAGCCCGTAAACGAACACAAATCCTGAAACCGGTGAAGATCAGAATGTGGGAGCGAGCCTGCTCGCGAGGCGGTGTACCAGTCAACATAATTGCTGGCTGTTCTACCGCTTTCGCGAGCAGGCTCGCTCCCACAGGGGATCTGAGCCAGCCAGAAGATCGCGAAGCATGACCTAATCGGGTGCATAACGGCAGCGATTACTTGAGGCTACCCGACAGGAACTGCTGCAAACGTTCCGACTGCGGATTGACCAGCACCTCGCGCGGGTTGCCGCTTTCTTCAACAACGCCTTTGTGCAGGAACACCAACTGGTTCGACACTTCACGGGCAAAACCCATTTCGTGGGTCACGACGACCATGGTGCGGCCTTCCTGAGCCAGCGCCTGCATGACTTTCAGCACGTCGCCAACCAGTTCCGGATCGAGGGCCGAGGTCGGTTCGTCGAACAGCATCACTTCCGGCTCCATCGCCAGTGCACGGGCAATCGCTACACGCTGCTGCTCACCGCCGGACATGTGCCCCGGGAACGCGTCTTTGCGATGAGCGACGCCAACCTTGTTCAGGTAGTACTCGGCTTTTTCACGCGCCTCGTACTTGGGTACGCCCAGTACGTGGACGGGCGCTTCCATGATGTTTTCAATCGCGGTCATGTGCGACCACAGGTTGAAATGCTGGAACACCATCGACAGGCGCGAACGCATGCGCTGCAGCTGTTTCGGATCAGCGGCTTTCAGCGCGCCATCCTTGTTCGCCACCAGCTTGAGCTCTTCGTTGTTGAGCAGAATCCTGCCGGCGTGCGGCTGCTCGAGCAGGTTGATGCAGCGCAGGAAAGTACTTTTGCCGGAGCCACTGGAGCCGATGATGCTGATCACATCGCCGGCGGCCGCTTTCAGGGACACGCCCTTGAGCACTTCGTGACTGCCATAGCGTTTATGCAGGTCTTGGACTTCAAGTTTGTACATGCGGTCGGTTCTCACAAAAACAGTCAGTCAGTCGTTGAGCAAATGCCCGTGGCGCAGCGCCACGCGCCCCGCCACCTTGGCCAGCCATAAACCGGATTGGGCATAACGCAGTCGCTCGATGGCAAACAGTACACCGGACGTGCCAGCACACACGGTGCTGACCCGATCAGCCAGCGGATCAATCACTTCGAACAGCGCCTCACCCGCTTCGATCCACTCACCGGGCTTGCGCAGAAAGCTCACCACGCCCGGGTGCGGAGCGAACAGCATTTCGGTGCCCTCGAACGGCACGCCCTCGCAAGGCTCCTTAGCCGCTTTCGGCCATTCCCCTTTGATCAGGCCCTGCTCGGCAAGAAACGCCAAAATGCCTTCGGCCCACGCCAGGGCCTGGGCAGGATCGGTATCAGCCTGACCGCCCAGTTCGATGGTCGTCGCCATACAGGCCAACGGGATCTGCGCCTGCGGGAACAGGCGCGACAACCGTAGCCATGGCGCCGAACAGGCCTCATCGAACGAGCTACCGCCGGAATCTTCAGCGAGCAAGCCGACCCTCACATCCAACTGCGCCGCCAGCGAACGCCACTGCGGCCAGTGCTGCGGCAAGGCATACATATGCACTGCGGCTTCACAGTCGCAATGCAGATCCAGCACGATGTCGGCGCTGCAGGCATGGCTGAGCAACACCCGCTGCATGCCTTGCAACTGACTGTCCGCTGCTGGCAACGCCGCCAGGTGATCACTCATCGCCTGCCGGATCAAACGGATGTTGGCGTGCGGATCGTCACCGAGCTTGTCAGCCAGTGCCGCCGCAACCGGCGCGCTCAGCTCGACGAAGTCACGGTTGAAATTCTTGCCGCTGCCCGCTTCGAAACGCCCCTGAAAATTGCCTTGCAGCAATTGCTCCAGACCTAGCGGGTTGGCCACCGGAACCAGCTCGATGACACCGTTGAGCAAGCCCTGGGCTTCGAGTTCGCCGAGGCGCTTTTTCAGCTCCCACGCCGTGCGCATGCCCGGCAGTTCATCGGCGTGCAGGCTGGCCTGAATGTAGGCCTTGCGCTCGCCGCTGCCGAAACGAAATACCGAAAGCTTGCGCTCGCTGCCCAGGTGGCTCCACGGCAACTCGTGGTCGATGCGTTCCATATCAGTGCTTCCTCGGCGCGAGGTAGCTCAACCAGCGACGCTCGGCCAGTTTGAACAGCTTGACCAGAATGAACGTCAGGCACAGGTAGAACACGCCGGCGGTGATGTAGGCCTCGAACGGCAGATAGAACTGCGCGTTGACGGTACGGGCCGCGCCCGTGATGTCGATCAGGGTCACGATGGACGCCAGACTGGTGGTCTGCAGCATCATGATCACTTCGTTGCTGTACTGCGGCAGCGCCCGGCGCAGGGCCGATGGCAGCAGGATGCGTTTGTACAGTTTGAAGCGCGACATGCCCATGGCCTTGGCCGCTTCGATCTCGCCGTTCGGCGTGGCCTTCAGGCTGCCGGCGATGATCTCGGCGGTGTAGGCGCTGGTGTTTACCGCAAAGGCCAGGCACGCGCAGAACGTTGCGCTGGACAGCCACGGCCAGAGGAAGCTTTCGCGTACTGCTTCGAACTGGGCCAGACCGTAGTAGATCAGGAACAGTTGAACCAGCATCGGCGTGCCGCGAATCACGTAGGTGTAGAGCCACGCGGCGCCGTTGACGAGCGGGTTTTTCGAGACGCGCATCAGCCCCAGCGGCAATGCCGCGAGCAAGCCGAAAAACAGCGACAGCGCGAGCAGTTTGAGGGTGGTCAGCAGGCCGCCAAAGTACAGCGGCAGCGCCTCCCAAATGACGTTGTAGTCGAAGATCATAGATCAGCCGCCCTTACGCCTACCGAGTAGCGCTTCTCAAGTTGACGCAATACCAGCAACGAAACACTGGTGATCACCAGGTACATCGCCGCCACTGCGAGGAAGAAGGTGAAAGGCTCACGGGTGGCATCCGCCGCCTGCTTGGCCTTGAACATCATGTCTTGCAGACCGACCACGGAAATCAGCGCAGTGGCCTTGGTCAGTACCAGCCAGTTGTTGGTGAAACCCGGGATGGCCAGACGAATCATCTGCGGCACCATCACCCGGAAGAACACCTGAAAACTGCTCATGCCGTACGCCATGCCTGCTTCGGCCTGGCCCTTGGGAATCGCCATGAACGCGCCGCGGAAAGTCTCAGACAGGTACGCACCGAAGATGAAACCGAGGGTACCGATACCGGCGGCCAGCGGATTCAGGTCGATGTAGTCGTCATAGCCGAGCATCGGCGCCACGCGATTGAGCAGATCCTGACCGCCGTAGAAGATCAGCAGGATCAGCACCAGATCGGGAATCCCGCGGATCACCGTGGAATACAGGTCGCCCAGCCACGCCAGCCAGCGCACCGGCGACAGGCGCAACGCGACACCGATCAGCCCGAGAACGATGGCCAGGGCCATGGAAGACAAGGCGAGCTGAAGCGTCAGCCATGCGCCATCGAGGATGACAGCCCCGTAGCCTTTCAACATGATTCAGGTCCTCGAAAGTTGGGATGAAAAAATGGCGCAAACCGCAGAGATTCTGTTGCTTGCGCCATTTCGGACTTGTCGCAGGGACGTCTTACTTGCCGTAGATATCGAAGGCGAAGTACTTGTCCTGGATCGCTTTGTATTTGCCGTTTTCACGGATGGCCGCGATGGCCGTGTTGATCTTCTCTTTCAGGGCGTCGCCCTTGCGCACCGCGATGCCAACGCCGTCGCCGAAGTATTTGACGTCGGTGAATGCCGGGCCAACGAACGCGAAGCCTTTGCCAGCGTCGGTTTTCAGGAAACCGTCGTCCAGCAGGGTGGCGTCAGCCACAGTGCCGTCGAGGCGACCGGCAGCCACGTCGAGATAGATTTCGTTCTGCGAGCCGTATGGCTTGATCTCGGCACCCAGTGGCGCCAGGACTTCGCGGGCGAAACGTTCGTGGATCGAGCCACGCTGCACGCCGATGTTCTTGCCTTTGAGCTCAGCCAGGTTTTCGCTGACCTGAGTGCCGGCCTTCATCACCAGACGCGCCGGGGTGTTGTAGTACTTGTTGGTGAAGTCGACGGACTTCTTGCGATCTTCGGTGATCGACATCGACGACAGAATCGCGTCGATCTTGCGCACTTTCAGCGCCGGGATCAGGCCGTCGAACTCTTGCTCGACCCACACGCACTTGACCTTCATTTCTTCGCACAGCGCATTGCCGATGTCGTAGTCGAAACCAACGATGCTGCCGTCCGGTGCCTTCGAGGCGAATGGAGGGTAAGCCGCTTCGATGCCGATCTTCACAGGTTTCTCGTCAGCGACGGCATTCAGCGACAGCACGGACAGTGCCAGGGCGCCAAGCAGCACAAGTTTCTTCATCTTGGGACTCCATCGGTAAAGGGCAAAAACGGCAGAGTGAGCAACAGCCCAATATGCGAATGGGGTGAATCGGGAAACGGTTGCGCATCGGCGGGAAATTTCCCATTGAAACCGCAGGCGATTTCAACGTCAGCCACGATGAGCGAGTGATCGGCATTCTAACGACAGGCCCGAAGCCGATATTTCTTCAATGCGACAACTAATTACAGATGCACCGAGAAAGCGGCTTGAGCTCATTGACAGCCCTGCAATTTCATGCAGGAGCGAAAGACAGTGAACCGATCCATGCTGCAAATTGCGGGCCTATTATTCGCAAACCCTTCTAATCCGGCAAGCACAGCGTCATGTCTAATTTTTCACCGGGTATTTGAGGGCTCTAAAACGGGGCACAGCGTTTCCCTTCGCCCCGGTTTGACGCGGACGGTTACACATTGGGTTGTGGCGGGTAACAGCGGGAAAGGTCTGACGGTGCAGATCGATAATTATTGGTTGGGGTGTTGCGGTTTCCTACAGCTGACTACTGCGGTGTCTTACAGATCGCCTTCGCTGGCAAGCCAGCTCCCACAGGGATTTGTGCTGGAACCGAAATCTCCATACACCACAAAACCTGTGGGAGCTGGCTTGCCAGCGATAATGCCAGCCCTACCAGCACAAAACCTGCAGACACAAAAAAGCCCTGTCCGGCGAACACCGAACAGGGCTTTTCAGCACATCAAACCGCTACTTAAGCAACATTCATCGTCTTGTGCGTATCAATCAAATGCTGCACCACACCCGGATCCGCCAGGGTAGAGATATCCCCCAGTCCGTCATATTCCGCCGTGGCGATCTTGCGCAGAATGCGCCGCATGATTTTCCCCGAACGGGTCTTCGGCAGCCCCGGCGCCCACTGAATCACATCCGGCGAGGCGATCGGCCCGATCTCCTTGCGCACCCAGTTCTTCAACTCCAGACGCAGCTGCTCGCTCGGCTCCTCGCCATTCTTCAACGTGACATAGACATAAATGCCCTGCCCCTTGATGTCATGCGGCACACCGACCACCGCCGCTTCGGCGACTTTCGGGTGAGCAACCATCGCGCTCTCGATCTCGGCCGTGCCCATACGGTGACCGGACACGTTGAGCACGTCGTCCACCCGCCCGGTGATCCAGTAGTAACCGTCGGCATCACGGCGCGCACCGTCACCGGTGAAGTACATGCCACGGAAGGTCTTGAAGTAGGTATCAACAAAGCGATCGTGATCGCCGTACAACGTACGTGCCTGCCCCGGCCACGAATCGAGAATCACCAGATTGCCTTCAGCCTCGCCCTCGATAATGTTCCCGAGGTTGTCGACCAACGCCGGCACCACGCCGAAGAACGGACGCGCCGCCGAACCCGGTTTCAGTGCATGAGCGCCAGGCAGCGGGCTCATCATGTTGCCGCCGGTCTCGGTCTGCCACCAGGTATCCACAATCGGGCAACGCGACTTGCCGACATTCTTGTAATACCAGTCCCACGCTTCCGGGTTGATCGGCTCACCGACCGAACCGAGCAGACGCAGGCTGCTGCCATCAGCGCCTTCTACTGCGGCCTGCCCCGAAGCCATCATCGCGCGAATCGCCGTCGGCGCGGTGTAAAGGATGTTGACCTTGTGCTTGTCGATGATCTTCGCCACCCGGGTGATGTCCGGGTAGTTCGGCACGCCTTCGAACAGCAAGGTGGTCGCGCCGTTGGCCAGCGGGCCATAGACGATGTAGCTGTGGCCAGTGACCCAGCCGACGTCGGCGGTGCACCAGTAGATTTCGCCCGGACGGTAGTCGAACACGCGCTCGTGGGTCATCGCCGCGTACAGCAGATAACCGCCAGTGGTGTGCTGCACGCCCTTCGGTTTGCCGGTAGAGCCGGAGGTATAAAGGATGAACAGCGCTTCTTCGGCGCCCATTTCTTTCGGCGCGCAAACGGTGCCCGCCACTTTCATCAGGTCTTCGTACCAGATGTCGCGATGCTGGTTCCACTTGATGTCGCCACCGGTGCGCTTGCACACGATGACCTTCTGGATGCTGCTGGTTTCCGGGTTGGTCAGCGCGTCGTCGACGTTGGCCTTGAGGGAAATCTTCTTGCCGGCACGAATGCCTTCGTCAGCGGTGATCACCACTTTGGAGCGGCAGTCGATGATGCGGCCAGCCAAGGCTTCCGGCGAGAAGCCACCGAACACCACCGAGTGAATCGCGCCGATCCGGGTGCAGGCCAGCATGGCGACCACGGCTTCGGGGATCATCGGCATATAAATGGTCACCACGTCGCCGCGGTGCACGTCCTGACCACGCAGGGCGTTGGCGAGTTTGCACACTTGCTCGTGCAGTTCGCGGTAGGTGATGTTGCGGCTCTCGGAAGGATCGTCGCCTTCCCAGATGATCGCGATCTGGTCGCCGCGCTCGGCCAGGTGGCGGTCGAGGCAATTGTAGGAAACGTTCAGGGTACCGTCGGCAAACCACTTGATGTCGACATGGTGATCGTCGAACGAGGTCTGTTTCACCGTGGTGAAAGGCTTGATCCAGTCGAGGCGCTTGGCCTGCTCGCGCCAGAACCCGTCAGGGTTGACGACCGACTGTTGGTACATGGCTTTGTAGGTCGCCTCGTCAGTCAGCGTGTTTGCCAGAACCTCGGGACGAACGGGATACAGAGAAGCCGCACTCATCTTTCCTACCTCGGTGTAATAGTTGTTTTTGTATGATCCCGTTGTAGCCGGGTGGGCCCAATAGAACCATTCGACGATGGTTGTAGGAGCTGCCGAAGGCTGCGATCTTTTGATCTTCAAAGCAAGATCAAAAGCTCGCAGCCTGGTGGTACTCGACAGCTCCTACAGAGCCCGTGCGGGGGATTGTTACCAAATATGCCAAAAGTGTTTATCAAAACCCGCTCTGTTTACCCACTCCCCACCGCCTTAAAATTGACCTCGCCAACAAGGCAACGCGATTAACAACGTTACAGCCCCCACGAAGGCCGTTAATCCAGCTCTCCCAGCAATAACCACAAACTCGAAGTTACACACGCAACCCCAAAAAGGTTGCGTGACCCAACTCGACCTCAAAAAGGTGAATTAGAAATGAAAGTTTTATTGGTTCTGGCCCTCAGCAGTCTGTGCGCAACCGCCATGGCAAACGAGGCTCCGACTGATGCCGCACAGCAGCAACCGGTTGTTGAGGAGTACACCTACTCCACACACCTGGACATCGCAAAAGTTGTATCGATGAGCGACGTTCCGAATGTCTGCGAAGTAGTACCGGCAAAAATGGAATACGACGACTCCAAAGGTCAGCGCCACATTCTGCGCTACAGCATCATGGGCAACGGCTGCACCAATTGAATCAGACTGCACCGAATCGGACCGTTCAGCGCAACATTGAAGGTCGATTTCAGCCCGGCTTCGGTCGGGCTCAGTTGTGTCTGAAGCCTGCAAAAAGGCTTGCAAAACACTAGATGTAGTGAATCGAGCAGATTTTTGACTATTTTTTGAGCAAAAAACCGCTTGCCAAAAAAATAACAAAAAAAAATCTGACGGCGTCCAATCCACGCAAAGCCCTGTAAACCCTCGGTCGGACCCAAATCGCCCCCCTCCTCGGCCCCTCCATGAGCCGATTCGCCGCACCACGGCGGTAAAAATTTCCCTATAATGCCGCCCTATACGGGTCAGCAATATTCCCTTACAGGGATCAAAAGCCAATCTGAAGCCCCGCAGCAGCGCCCGACGCTGATTGCGCCCATCAGAGGCTCTCGGAGCCCGTCAAAATTTCTGTTTATTTGCCTGCGTGCATCGCTGCAAAAAACGACATCCAACGCGGTCTGTATGACCGTGTGAAAAACCAACCAATCAGGTTTCACACGGGCGACAGGCCCTCACGCAGGAGACGACACGTCATGCTGAGCTGGGACGAATTCGATAAAGAAGACAGTGAAGTCGCAACCGTGAAAGGCGCCAACGCCGGCCACGCAAGCGAAGCCAACATGGACCGCCTCGACAACGCTGGCGGCGCCGCGGCGCTCGAAGCCCGCGCCGTGACCGCCGACGACTCGGCCGCCGTGGCCCGCGCCAAGGCAGCACTGAACTCCCTCGACGTCGCCGAAGGCCTCGCCGAACTCGAAGGCGCTTCCGCCCGTGTCGCCGTTGACGAAAAGCGCATGATCAACTGCCGCGCTGACCTCAACCAACTCGTGCCATTCAAGTACGACTGGGCCTGGCAGAAATATCTGGACGGTTGCGCAAACCACTGGATGCCGCAAGAAGTCAACATGACCGCCGACATCGCCCTCTGGAAAGATCCGGAAGGCCTGACCGACGACGAGCGCCGCATCGTCATGCGCAACCTCGGCTTCTTCTCCACCGCCGACTCCCTGGTTGCCAACAACCTGGTCCTGGCCGTGTACCGCCTGATCACCAACCCGGAATGCCGCCAGTACATCCTGCGCCAGGCTTTCGAGGAAGCGATCCACACCCACGCCTACCAGTACTGCATCGAATCGCTGGCCATGGATGAAGGCGAGATCTTCAACATGTACCACGAGATCCCGTCGGTCGCGAAAAAAGCCGCCTGGGGCCTGAAGTACACCCGTTCGATCTCCGATCCGAAGTTCGAAACCGGCACCCCGGACACCGACAAAGAGTTGCTGCGCAACCTGATCGCCTACTACTGCGTTCTGGAAGGCATCTTCTTCTACTGCGGCTTCACCCAAATCCTCTCCATGGGCCGCCGCAACAAAATGACCGGCGTCGCCGAGCAGTTCCAGTACATCCTGCGCGACGAATCCATGCACCTGAACTTCGGCATCGACGTGATCAACCAGATCAAAATCGAAAACCCACACCTGTGGGATGCGGAAATGAAGGAAGAAGCGACCCAGATGATTCTGCAAGGCACGCAGCTGGAGATCGAATACGCACGGGATACCATGCCTCGTGGGGTGCTGGGGATGAATGCGGCGATGATGGAGGACTACCTGAAGTTCATCGCGAACCGTCGTTTGTCGCAGATTGGTTTGAAAGAGGAATATCCAGGGACGACCAACCCGTTCCCATGGATGAGCGAGATTATGGACTTGAAGAAAGAGAAGAATTTCTTTGAGACTCGGGTTATTGAGTATCAGACTGGAGGGGCGCTTAGCTGGGACTAATAGTCTCGCTTGGTGCGATTTGACGATTGCGGTTTGAGTCGGCGAATCGAGAAAGTAAAAAGCCCCGATGTGATCGGGGCTTTTTATTGGGCGATAGGTAATCCTTAAAGACGCCTGGCAGGGCTAAACCCTCCTACACCTTTATGCCCCGAAAAATCGGTCGTTGCGTGAGTGGCTGAGTCCTCAGGCGGTGCCGGTCTTGCGCGATGCTGAACCTTCAGGACTTCAGGACATCCAGATCGACCGATGCTGAGTTTGTTGGACTGGCAAGTGAGGTCTCTGAGTCTGCTGCATTAGCAGATCGAAGGCTGGATTCGGCTGCGGGCATGCGTAATCTATTGAGCGATCAGCCACCACGAAAAGCGATGGCGACGAACCTTGAGATGGCGAAGGCTCACTCAGGCGCTTCAGCCGTCGAAGCATTCGATGGGGTAAGCGATGCGTTTGTAGGATCACATGCGAGATCCGTCGCTATTTCTTGTAGGAATTTTCGTAGACAGCAGTAATGGCCACTCAGTATCGTCCGAGGGTTTTCAACCCTCGGCGACTGTATGGATACCTCGAAAGAAAAGACTGGCTGGAGCGATGAAGAGCTAGAGGCTTCGGTAGACGCTTATCTAAAGATGTTTGCACTTGAGCAGCAAAACCAGCCATTCAAAAAGGCAGACGAAAACCGTCTGTTGCGTGAAGGCCCACTGAGCAAACGCAGTGCCTCCTCCGTCGAGTACCGCATGCAGAACATCTCTGCGGTGATGGAGCAATTGGGGCAGCAGCGAATTACTGGCTACGTTTCGGCAAAGAACCTTGGTTCTGGCGTTAGTAAACGAATCAAGGAAATCCTCGCGAAGAAGGGCATCAAGGCATTACGAAAAGGCGAACAGCGGGCCGTTACATTTACGGCTCTTCAGTTGGTTGAGGTCACTGCACTTCAACAAAATGAAGCGCCAGTAGGCGTTCTAAACCCTAAAGAGACGACCTCCACAGTCGTGAGGCTTGCCCGCGCCCAGAGCGTTAAAAAGTGGGTACTCAAGCACTCCCAAGGCATTTGTGAAGGTTGTGGGCAAACCGCACCATTCGTTAGTGCAAACGGCCGCCCCTTTCTTGAAGTCCATCATGTTAAGCACCTCATTGATGGCGGAACCGACCGTATATGCAACACGGTAGCGCTGTGCCCCAACTGCCATCGTCGTTGCCACCATTCCAGCGACAAAAAAGAATTCACCGCTGAGTTTTATAAAAAAATTGAGCGGTTGAGGCCTGAATAGTGGATTGCATCAAACCCGGGCCGAGGAATCCCACGGTCCCGAAGACTTCGCACTGAAACAAAAATCAACAGCGACAATTCCTACCCTGATCCAAGACCCGTCCTACAGCCTCAATGCATCACCTTCGTTAACGTCGCCCGGTTTCTGTCCCGTGCGACCGTTAAATGAACGAAAGGATGATCAGTGGCTGGCAAAAAGGATATTCCCCGGGTCAGGAACCCACCTTCGGGCGATGGGCATCACGTCACCTACCGGTTCATGAACGCGACCGAACTGGCCGAGCGCGAAGCCAGGCAAAACGCTTACGAGGCCATGCTCGCCCGGCAGGATGCGTTTGAGCGCAGCCGGCAGGTCGCTGCCAAGAAAGACGACGCGGTCCGGGCCGGGTGCGTGTTCGCGAAGTCTTGCAAGCTGCCGGACGCGATCATTGATTACTCGAATGCCTCCGGGATGGTGCCGACCGACAGCCTGAGGGATTACGGCGAATTCGCTTTGCTCGGTACCCGTGAGGCCGATGATGCCGGGCTGCTGAATCTGCAAACCATCAGCGGCAATACCGTATCACTCGGCCTCGGGCGCCTTGCTCTTCGAAGCCCGACACTCGCCACGCCAACAATCAGTCTTGGCGCAGCCATCGGCGCTACCGGTGCTGTACTCATGACTGGCATGGTCGCTTTGCTCTGGACGCCCAGCCTGGATGACAGCGCTCTGTACACCGAGGAACAATTGCGCGCCCTCAAACACGCCCGTACCCGTGTTCGCCTGCGCATTGAGCAACAAACCGATGGCGCTCTCAAAGCTTATGCCTTTTACACCGGCAAAAATCGCGACTGGGAAATGGTTGATGTCGTGAAGCTGGAAACCCGCGACAGCCAGTACGTCGTCAATCTGGGTGAAGGCGTAGAGCTGATCTGGACACCCGCGGTAGACGGCTCCGATACCTTGGGCATTCCTGCTCTGGAAGCCGCCCCGCGCGCACCGCATATCTGGGTTTACCCACCAACGAAAGCGGCCAACGACATCCTTGTGAATCCGGTTTATCCACCGGAGTACAAGGATTTCATTCTGGTGTTTCCGGAGAGTTCGGGGGTAAGACCGGTTTATATTGTGGTGAGTCTTTCTGATCACAAATATCATCCGCCACCGCCTGGACTTGCAGCGTTCCCGGATGCGATCAAGGCAGATCGTAAGACTTCCGTTAAAGGAGGCGGCGGACTTAGAAAGCGATGGAAAACCAGAAAAGGACTGATTTTTGAATGGGACTCACAACACGGTACTGTCGAAATGTATGACAAACGAGGTCGCCATCTCGGTGAGTATGACCCAGCAACTGGCGCGCAAACCAAACCAGCGGACGGCACGAGGACAGTAGAACCATGATCTATCTAATCGAGGCATTTGACAAAGAAAGCGGTTTCCTGGCTTTTGAAGAGGAACTCCCAAGTGGATCAGATCAGGCGATAAAAACCATCATGGGATGGATGGTGGAACAGCAAGGATGGGAGGGATACGATCTCTCGCACGAACAGCTTGGAGCCCTGGAAAAACTGCTGGGGAAAGAAATCTATAACCCCACCTATAAATTCCAGCTCAGCTGCAATGTGTAAACGATGGTTCTGACACCGGTGAGCAGAACAACCCGGCCTCTCCAAAGAGAAGGATAGAACCATGACTCACGTAATTTATGCGTTTGATCGATCCACCGAAGCTCTGATTTTCGAAGTGCCAATCTCGGCAGAGGGTATCGAGCAGCTGCGAGTCATCATGAAATGGAATGAGGCAGAAGACGAACTCTACGGTTACGATCTTGGTTTTCAGCAGCTAGCACAACTAGAAACATTAACCGGAAAGTCCTTCTACGATCCTCAATACGATTATCAACTCGCTAGCTACGGAAATTAAAGGTCCAAGACAACCCGGCGACCGCACGAGGACAGTAGATCCATGATCTATCTAATCGAGGCATTTGATGAAGAAAGCGGTTTCCTGGCATTTGACATGGAACTCCCAAGCGGATCAGACGCTAACTTCGGTGAGCAGTACGAACTGGCCGCGTGTGCGGTGGATTTGGGGCCGCTCCGCAGCCCAGCGGGAGCAAGCTCCCTCGCCACAGGGTGATGTGTGGCCTGCAATGTTGGTGTGGGGATGGAAATTTGGTTGATGCCTGGAATCGCCAGAAGGCTAGCTCCTACAAGTTTCGCATCATCCTGAAAACAATCAGTGCAACCCACCCCGCCTCCCGCTATTAATACCCTTCCCCCCACTCAAGGACCCGAGCCCCACCATGAAATTCGATCTCGCCTACTGCCTCAGCCTCGACGACAAGTTGTCGATCTATGATGTTCGCGATCTCAATTTCGATGAGACGGTGGCGTTCGACTCTGCGAAGGAACACTTCCAGTGCCCCAACGATGACTGTCGTTCGGCGTTCGAGGTTTCCAATGAGTTAGGCACGTTCAACGCTAAGAACGTGAATTACGTGCGCACGCCGCACTTCAAGAATCTGCCCACTACGCAGCATGTGGCGGGTTGTCCGTATGTGAGTTTGAAGGCGTCGGCGTCTGGCATTGAGACGGCGGATGGCGAGGTGGACGATGGTCGTGAGGAGCACTTCCCATCAGAATTATTGCTGACGCGGCGTGAGTATGTGCGCAAGCCTGCCGCGCCGGCGGGCGTGGCTGATGTGTTGCGCGATGATCCGGTTCGGGCGGCGAAGGACAGTGGTAAAGAGTCGGCGGGGCGTGAGTCGGCTCCGGACAAGACGAGTGTGTTTGCGCATCCGGTGGAGTGTTTTGTTTCCAACTTTGCCGACAAGGATTTGCTCAAGCGGATGCCGCTGAAAATCGGCGAGCATACGGCGCCGTACAGTTCGTTCTTCAAGAAGATCGAGTATCTGACGGACAACAAGGGGCTGATTTACTGGGGCCGGATCAAGAAGATCGAGGACTTCCACAGCGGCGCGAGTTTTCGCATCGATTTCGAGGACAAGGTCTGGTTCAAGAAGCCCGAGGACACCAAGAAGAAGCCTTATCCGGTCAGTGTTTATCTGAACAAGAAGCTGATCGACAACTATCGCAAGCGCAAGGCGTTTCTGGAAGAGATCAAGCACGCAGCGGACAGCGACAAGCCGTTGTTCTGTTTCTTCTATGGCGTGACGCCGGAGTTGAAGCAGGTGCCCGGCAAGAAGAACCCCGAAAAGCCGTTCGAGGTCTTCAATGCCGATATCGAGAACCTGGATCACTTCATCATTCGTGAAGCGCCGGGTCTGGAATGATGGCGGCGGGCCCAGCCTCAACTCCTCGAATCCTGCCCCTCATACGCTTCCATAAAAGCTTTGCGCTCCATCGCCGCTATTTCCCGCGCGACTTGTTGCCGACGCTCTTTCGCAGCATGCAGCTGGACATCATCGAGGAAGCAATAATGGCGCAGCCAGTGAAGCGTCATCTCCTCGTCCGGGAAGTAGTAAGACTTGGCGCCCTTGCTGCTTCTCGGCGTGTCATTCATTTGTTCATCGAAAACCATCGCTGTGACTTCATTGGGCGGCAAGCACCCCGTTCCAGCAACCTTGTCTCGAAAACACCAGGCAATTTCATCAATGTGTTTTTGCGCGCTGCGGTGGCTGCGCCGATAGAACTGCTGATGCTCACAAGTCTGGAGCATCCGGGCCAACATCAACTCGGGGTCTAGCCACTGCCCGAGACCATGGTTTTGGGCATTGATCATCAATCCATTTACCCAGCGCTCGGTGAAGCGCAAAACGAAGTCATGGTCGTCGGCTTTTTTGGCGCCCGCCAAGATCACGCAATAGCGGGTTTTGATGTGCAGAACCAACAGCACATGTTTGCGCTGCACGGTAATCGCATGGACCAGCCACTGTTCGTCTGAGCCGTTCAGTTCATCGTCTTCTATCACTGACGACGGCGGCTTGTTGTCCACCGGCGTGATCGTTTTGCCTTTATGTACGCGGCTGAAAAACTTGCTGGCGGCTTCGGTGCAATTGAAGATCAACATTCTGGTTCTCAGCTAAAGACTGGAGGGCAGCGCCCTATTATCCATTGAATTTTTCGCCCGCGCCGTCCAACGATTCATTGAAGCGAAATGCTCAACAGCACGATGACCAGCAACCCAATATAGATACGGGCATGCATTCTATCCGGAATCCGCCCGATCCAAGGCGGCCTCAGCTTTCGCCAGTGGCGGCAGCAGGCGTGTGTGGTGCAGGCGCTGGCACGGCTGGCGGCGGGCGAAGCGGTGACGCGGATTGCTCTGGACTTCGGTTATGAGAGCCCGGCGGCGTTTTCCACGATGTTCCGGCGTGTGTTGGGACAGGCACCGTCCGTCTGGTTGGAGGCGGCCAACTAGGCATATTCGAAAAATGCGTTTGATCCCGGCCCAAAACAACTGTACAAAAACACAGTACATTTTCAATCAGCACTTTTGAGCCCGGAGCACACCATGGCCTCTCTTGCGATGAACCACGTCCTCGAACGCATAGCCCTTTTCCAGTTCACCCCGACCCACTGCGTCCAGGCCCGCGCCCTGCTGGGCTGGAGCGCAGAGCAATTGTCGCGCGAAGCAGAAGTTGCGGTGGCAGATATTCAGCGGTTCGAAGCACAGCAGGACGTGGCGGACGCCGCGAGACTGGCACTGGCTTATCGATTTGAAGCGCAGGGGTTGGTGTTCTTCCCGGGGTTCGCACCGGGGCGCAGTGTCAGGGCGCAGGGTATGGCGGGGGAGTCGGTGGGGCGTGGGAATTTTGCGATGGCTGAATAAGGAGCGCTAAGGATGGATATCGAAAAAAGCACGGGCAACGTCTACGCAGATTTGGGACTGCACGGTGCCGATGAAATGCTGATCAAATCGGAATATGCGACAAAAATGGCCGCGTTGATCAAGACTGCCAACCTGAACGAATCTGAAGCGGCGCAAATTACTGGCATCACCTTGGAAACACTACGTCAGATACTTCGTGGAAAATTCAGGGATTTGTCGGTCGCTACGATGGCGGATTACCACTTGCGAATGAAGCAAATCGGTATCTGATTCATCCGGTTCGCACCGAGGCGAACCGGATGAACCCGTCAGGCGTTCTGAGCAACCACCTCCCCCTCTTCCACCGCCATCCACCACGCGCTCCCCCGTTGTGGATGCGCAATGTTGAACGCCTCACCCATTCGCGGCGTGGTAATCGCGATACTGCGTTCCCATGCGAGGGCGAGGATGCGGTCGAATGGTTCGTGCCAGGCGTGCATTGCCAGATCGAACGTGCCGTTGTGGATCGGAAAGAGCCAGCGGCCCCTGAGGTCGATGTGGGCCTGCAGGGTTTCTTCCGGTTGCATGTGGACGTGCGGCCACTCGACGTTGTAGGCGCCGGTTTCCATCAGTGTCAGGTCGAACGGGCCGTATTGCTCGCCAATGCGCTTGAAGCCGTCGAAGTAACCGCTGTCGCCGCTGAAAAAGATGCGTGTATCGGCATCGATCATTACCCATGACGCCCACAAGGTGTTGTTGCCGTCGAACAGGCCACGGCCGGAGAAGTGCTGCGAGGGCGTGGCGATGAAACGGATACCGGCGATTTCGGCGCCCTGCCACCAGTCGTACTGACGCACCTTGCCGGCGTCGATGCCCCATTTGATCAGGGTGTCGCCAACGCCCAGCGGGGTCAGGAAATAAGTTGTCTTGGCGGCGAGTTTCAATACGGCTTCGTAGTCGAGATGGTCGTAATGATTGTGCGAGAGGATCACCGCTTCGATCGGCGGCAACTCATCAATGCTGATCGGGGGTTGATGGAAACGTTTCGGGCCAGCCCATTGCACCGGCGACGCGCGTTCGGCAAAGACCGGATCGGTGATCCAGAATTTGTCACGCAGCTTCAGCAGCAGAGTCGAATGCCCGAGGCGGTAAACACTGTGGTTTGGAGCTGCCAGCAGGTCTTCACGGGTCAGCGGCTGCACCGGGATCGCAGCGGTCGGGCGGGTGTTGCGCGGTTTGTGAAAAATCATGTTCCACATGATCCGCAACATTTTGCGCAAGCCTTCGCGCTGCACCGGAGCGTGATTGCGAAACAGCCCTTGATCCTGTCGAGAGGCTTCAGGCGCGCAAGTGTTATCCGGAAGAGAGACTGGATTGGCCATGGCTGAACGACTCCGAAAAACCGTGTAATTGACGGTATTCCAAGGGGAATGAAAATGGCCAAGCTGCACGCAAAGGCCTAGCGCTCTGGTTGTAGGGTGCGAGGATTAACGCAACATTACACTGAGCGGTGTAGTTTCTAGGTTGCATCAAAGTCGATGGCAAGTAAACTGCCAAGTGTAATTTCCTTTCTCTGCCGAAGCCCGCCCATGACAGCCCCACAACGCCTCACCGACCGGAAACGCGAAGCCATTATCCAGGCGGCGATTGCCGAATTCCGCGCTCACGGTTTCGAGATCACCAGCATGGACAAGATCGCCGCCACGGCCGGTGTGTCGAAGCGCACGGTGTACAACCATTTTCCAAGCAAGGAAGAGCTCTTCGCCGAAATCCTCAATCAGTTGTGGGCGCGGATCAGTGCCGAGCCATCGGTGACCTATAACCGCGAGCTACCACTGCACGAGCAACTGCGCCAGATGCTGCGAGAAAAGGTGCAAATGATGGCTGACGAGAATTTTCTCACCCTCGCCCGGGTGGCGATTGCCGCAACCATTCATTCCCCCGAGCGGGCACAGAACATGATCCAGCGCATGGGCGAGCGTGAGGAAGGCCTGACTGTCTGGATTCGCGCAGCGCATGCCGACGGCCGGCTGAAACCGGTGGATCCGGAATTTGCCGCGCATCAAGTACAAGGTTTGCTCAAGGCATTCGCGTTCTGGCCGCAGATCTCGCTCGGCCGGGCGGCCCTTGATCCAGACGCGCAGAATGCAGTTGCCGAGTCGGCGCTGGAAATGTTCCTGGCACTGTATCAGCGGTGATTCGCAGGGTTCGCTGAACGCGTACAACAAATCTCGCAAAAAGTTATACAACCTCGCGAAAAATTCCTTTCTTGTACAACTTTCTGAAGTTTTGTATAAGTAGCCTTCTGCCAGTAACGGAACGCTGGCATTGAGCAGTCACCGCCGAGTGCCGCCTGTGCATTCGGTCTGCCGGCGCAGGAATAGGGACTGAATCCGTTTGATCCCCACTTCCCGAGTATCGCAACATGTTTTTCAACCGCCACAAAGCCACCCTCGAAAACCTGCAACGCACCCTCACTGAACAGTCGGCATTTCTTGAAGCCATTAACCGCTCGATGGCGGTCATCGAATTCGATCTTGATGGCGTGGTGTTACGCGCCAATGACAATTTCCTGCGGACGATGGGTTACACGCAAGATCAGGCGATTGGCCAGCCACATCGGCACTTCTGCACGCCCGAATTCGGCAGAAGTGCCCAATACAACGAATTGTGGTCACGCTTGAAAAACGGGCAGTTCCAGGCCGGCACCTTCGAACGGGTTAACAGCCAGGGCCAGCCGATCTGGCTGGAAGCCAGTTACAACCCGATCAAGGACGCGACGGGGCGGGTGATCAAAGTGGTCAAGTACGCGATGGATGTCACCGCAAAAGTGCAGCAGGAAAACGAGGCCAACGCCAGGTTGGCGGCCATCGATCGGGCGATGGCGGTGATTGAATTCGATCTCGACGGCCATATCCTGACGGCGAATCAGAATTTTCTGACGCGCATGGGTTACACCCTCGCTGAGCTCAAGGGCAAGCATCACCGTTTGTTCTGCACACCGGCGCTGGTCAACAGCAGTGCTTATCAGGATTTCTGGCGGCGCTTGAATCAGGGCGAGTTCTTCCACGGACAATTCGAGCGTGTGGACAAGCGTGGTCAAACCGTTTGGTTGGAGGCCAACTACAACCCGGTCTACGACGCGTCGGGGCGGTTGTACAAAGTGGTGAAATTCGCCTCGGACGTGACCGCCCGTGTCGAGCAGCATGACCAGGATGCGCGCAGTGCAAGTGCCGCTTACCACATCTCGGTGGCCACCCGAAAAGTCGCCGAGCAAGGTACGCAAGTGATTCAGCAAGCTGCCAGCGAAATGCGCGAAATCGCCGAGGACATCAGCCAGTCCTCAACCCTGATCGCCCAGTTGGGCAACCGCTCAGAGCAGATCACCACCATCGTCAACACCATTCGTGCGATTGCGGATCAGACCAATCTGCTCGCTCTCAACGCTGCCATCGAAGCGGCACGCGCCGGTGAACAGGGGCGCGGTTTTGCCGTCGTGGCCGATGAGGTGCGACAACTGGCGGCGCGCACCAGCGGCTCCACCGCCGAGATCTCCAATATGATCGGCCTGATCCAGAGCGAGACGCGGCAGGCAATCAAAAGCATGGAAGGCACTCGCGAGCGCGCGGCTGAAGGCGTGGCATTGGCCAATCAGGCGGGCACGGTGATTTTGCAGATTCGCGATGGCGCCAGTGAGGCGGTGGATGCGGTGAGCATGTTTGCCAATGAGCGAGTGCCGGGGTGATCAGTTCTAATATGAGCTCGTGAGTGGATCGAAATTGCGGCTGGCGATGAACCGAGGTGTTGCCTTCGCGAGCAGGCTCGCTCCCACAGGGATTTTGTGAACGCCACAGATCCAATGTGGGAGCGAGCCTGCTCGCGAAGAGCCCCGCAATCACACTACAAAACCTAAACCGCGCACAAGACTTCGCACCGCCACAATCTCAGGCACCTCAACCTTGCTCATATAAACGCGTAGCGGTTCGGTGATGTTGATCCGCTCATCGATGTGCTGGTCCAGCAGCACCTGAATCAACTCGCGTTTCAACGTCATGGTGGTTTGTGACACGGGCGCCCAGACGAATTCACTGGCCGGAATAATGCCGTCATCGGCCACGTCCATGCCGAACGAGTCTTCGCTGAAGCGCACGATGTATTGACCGGTTTTACGATTGAGGCCGACGAAGCCTTTGAGGTCGTCGGCGGCCTGGCAGATGAGCTGAGAGGTGATGCGCATGGTAAACCTCACGAAAGGTGATCGATGGTTTACACGCAGGGCAACGCAACGGTGCGCCCTCTGCCGGGGCGTCTGTTGCGGGCAAGCGTACTGCAAACAGCGCCACAAAAGTGCAGGAAATTTTCGTTTTGACCGGTTTATGTCGGTCTGACGATAGCCCTCTGGCGCGTCAGTTGTTAAAAGGTACGTCTCGATAAAAACCTGCGAAAGGACCTCGACCATGCCCACCACTTTTACCCAAAGCGCCTTGGTGCTGAGCCTGATTTTCGGCCTCGGTCAGGCGCACGCCGCCAGCCACCCGGAGCCCAAGGCCGTCGCTGCGGCCCATGGCATTCCGCACCCGGCGGTGATCGCCCACCGTGGCGCGTCGTTCGATGCGCCGGAATCCACCGCCGCGGCCTATAAACTGGCCCGTGACCTGGGCGCCGATTACCTGGAAATGGACTTGCAACGCAGCAAGGACGGCGTGCTCTTCGCCTTGCACGACGACAATCTGCAACGCACCACCGATGTCGCCAGCAAGTTCCCCGAGCGCAAGGACAGCCCGGCGACCGCCTTCACCATGGCCGAGCTGAAAACCCTTGATGCCGGTACCTGGTTCAACGCCAAGTACCCGGATCGCGCGCGCCCTTCCTACGCCGGGCTGAAGATCCTCACCCTCGATGAAATCATCGACATCGCCCGGGCCAACCCGCAGCACAAACCCGGCCTGTACATCGAAACCAAAGAGCCACAGCTGTTTCCCGGCATCGAACATGACCTGAAGGAGAAGCTGCAGGATCGCGGCTGGCTGAGCCCGGCCGGCTCGAAACTCGCAAAAAGTGCGCTGGGCGTCGGTCAGGGCAAAGGCAAGGTGATTCTGCAGACGTTCGACAAGCGCAGCCTCGAACTGCTGGAAAAAGAAATGCCGCAAGTGCCGAAGATCCTGCTGCTGTGGGTCGGCGAAGGCAGCATCGAGCCGAAATCCAACGTGACATTTGCCGCATCCGGCGAGCAGGACAAAAACGTTTTCTACGGCAAGCAGGAGCCCAAATCCGAAGCTGAATTCAAGCAATGGGTCGATTACGCCAAGGCCCAAGGCGCCATCGGCACAGGCCCTTCGGCGAAGCTGACAAATGGTGGTGACCAGAGTTACTCCGATCTGGTGCAGCCGTGGATGAACCAATACACCCACGATCAGGGCATGCTGGTGCACGTTTATACCGTCGACGAAGCGGTCGATTACGAGAAGGTCATGTCTGCGGGTGTCGATGGCATCTTTACCAACCGCGCCAGCGAACTGTTGAAGTTTTATAAACGTCCGGCGGGTGGCAGTGTTGACGAGGTTTTGAAGAAGAACGGTTTCTGATCAGATAAGAAGTTGTCTCCTTCGCGAGCAGGCTCGCTCCCACAAAGAGCGGTTTTTTCGCGATTCGGAGATTTAAGGGTGAATTAAGTTGCGCTGGTTAATCTGAACCCACTTACACAGATCAACCACTTCTACGCATAACCAAGGAATGACCCGATGAAAACTTTGACTGCCCTGTTTACCGCCGCCGCCCTGACCCTCACCGCTGGCCTGGCTCAGGCTGATGTGCGCATCGACCAAGTCCCGCAATTGGTGAAAGACGGCAAGATCAAGTCGCTGGAATCGATGAACGCCGAAGCATTGAAACTGCACCCGGGCGCAACGATTACCGACACCGACCTCGATAACCACTTCAACGGTTATGAGTATGAAGTTGAACTTAAAACGGCTGACGGCAAAGAATTCGACGTGGACTTTGATGCCACCACCGGCAAAGTGCTGAGCAACAAGCAAGACACCTGATACATAGCGTTTAAAGAGAGCCGCGCGATTTAACGATCGTGCGGCTTTTTTTTGCCTGAATAAACCATTCTGGGAACAGCGCTAAACTCGCGGCCGGCTGAGCCGGATCACGCGCTCAATCGCGCCGTCACTTCATTCAACTGCCCCGACAGACCGTGCAGATTCTGACTGGCACTTTCGGTGCGCTGCACGTTGTCGAGGTTGGTGCTGGCGATCGCCGTGATCTCGGTGAGGTTGCGCGAAATATCTTCGGCCACCGAGGTCTGCTCTTCTGCCGCCGTGGCGATCTGACGGTTCATGTCGCGAATCGCTTCCACCGCCAATGTGATGCGCTCCAGCATCGCTCCGGCCTGCGTCACTTGCTCAACGCTTTCATCGCTGCGCGACTGGCCGCTTTCGATAGCCTGCGCGGCGTCCACCGCCCCCGTCTGCACGTTCTGGATGATCTGGTTGATCTCGATAATCGACTCGGCGGTGCGCTGCGCCAGGTTGCGCACTTCGTCGGCCACCACGGCGAAACCACGCCCGGCCTCACCAGCCCGTGCGGCTTCAATCGCCGCGTTGAGCGCCAGCAGATTGGTCTGCTCGGCGATGCCGCGAATCACTTCCAGCACCTTGCCGATTCGACCACTGTCGGCTTCCAGACGACGGATGACCGTAGCGGTGTTCGCGATTTCACCGCGCATCTGCGTGATCGAATGAATGGTGCTCTGCATGACCTTTTCACCCTGCTGGGCAGACTGGTCGGCATCGTCGGCCGCACGCGCTGCATCGGCGGCATGACGGGCAACTTCCTGGGCCGTGGCGGACATTTCGTTCATCGCCGCCGCCACTTGGTCGGTGCGATTGAATTGCTCGCTGGTGCCACCGGCCATGGTTGTGGCAATGGCGTTCAACTCGCCGCTGGCGCTGTCCAGGTCGCTGGCACTGCGTTGCAACCGAGTGAAGGTGTCCGCAAGGAAGTCACGCAAGGTGTTCGCTGCGGCGGCGAGGTTGCCCAGCTCATCGCGACGCTCGCTAACCACGCGTTCGGCAAGTTGACCACGGCTCAAGCGGGTGACGTAATCGATAAGGTTGCGGATCGGCTCGATCAGGTTGCGGCTGACCAGCCAGAAGCTTAGAAGCCCGATCAGCAAGCCTGACCCCAGCATCACCAACAGGCCCAGCCACACCGTACGATCGGCGGCTGAACTGATCAACGCCGATTGCTCGGTGCCCTGCTTGCGTAACTCGGCGACCAGTTCGCTCATTTGCTCGCTGGTGGCGCGGTCGACGCCCTTGACCGCCGCGTCACCTGCGCTTGGATCACCGCCGGCAGCCACATAGGCATCGCGACCCTTTTGGTAGGCCGTACCCAACTGGCGATGCTCGTCGCGCAAGCGTTCGATGCGTGATTTGAGATTTGCCTCGATGCCTTTCTGGCTGGCCAGTTCGCCCAGGATGCTTTGCACGTCGCGCTGGCGGTCTTCGAACTGGCCCCAGTATTTGCCCAGATCCGCCGGCTGTTTGCCGCGCAGCAGGACGTTTTTCCACTCCTGTACCTGCACCTTGAATTGCAGGTTGGCTTCATCGATCAGTTGCGAAGTGTGCAACGGGCCGGCGATCAGTTGGCTGTAGCTTTGCACGCCGTTGGAAAGGAAATGAAAGCAGGCCAGCGCGATCAAAAGCGTCGCCAGCAGACTACCGCTCAACAGGGCGAGAATTTGCGCTCTCAAAGATTTTTGCAGCATTGCAGGAGTACTCAAGACAGGGATGAGGCACGCTCGTAAGGAGCGTGAAAAATGGCCGGACTTCCCTGTCGGCGTACCTCGGCTTCAAGCCGAAGGCGCGCAACCTAACGCACCTGAGATCGGCGCGCCAGAGCGCTTCTTGAGGCTTGCCCGACAATCGGTAAGGCATTGATTTTTCGGCGTTACTTGTCACAAAAATGTCATGTGAGATTGCGATGATGCGGCCCGGGTGAATCCGAAAAACGCTCAAGTCAACGCCCTCCTCGCAGCGAGCCGACATGAATCACAACCTCGATATCAGCCATCGCGACCCGGACCTGTTCGGCTTGCTTTACGGCTTTCGTTTCCTGCCCGGTGAGCGCGGCCGGGAAATCGATTCGGCGACCGCGTTGCGTTGTTTGCAGGACGATAGCGACAGCGGTGAATTCCTTTGGCTGCACCTGAACCTGGCTCATGCGGCGTGCGAACGCTGGATG
Organism: Pseudomonas khorasanensis; assembly: GCF_014268505.2. Classification (GTDB taxonomy): domain Bacteria; phylum Pseudomonadota; class Gammaproteobacteria; order Pseudomonadales; family Pseudomonadaceae; genus Aquipseudomonas; species Aquipseudomonas khorasanensis. Next base: position 414,475 of record NZ_JABWQP020000002.1, on the reverse strand, counting down.
AAAAGTCATCTGCAATTGCCAGACGAATTTTTTGAGGCGCTGCACGAAGGCTCGCGCTCGACGCGCATCGAGCATGTCGACTCGGCGCTGCTGGCGGTGGTCAACGACGTGGTGTTCAACCTCAGCAGCATGGTTTCTTCGGACGTATCGACGCTGTGGGTTTGCGTGCGCAGCAAACTGATTGTCAGCGCACGCCTGCAACCGCTGCACTCGGTGGACAAGTTGCGCTCTTCGGTGAAGGCCGGCGAGCGCTTCCGTTCGCCTTCGGAAGTGCTCGTGCACCTGCTGCGCGATCAGGGCGAAGTGCTGACACAAATCGTGCGCAAGACCAGCCTGAGTGTCGATCAGGTCGAGGACGAATTGCTTTCCTCACGCCTCACCACGAACCGCGCCGAGCTCGGCGCCAATCGCCGGGTGCTCGTGCGTTTGCAACGGCTGCTGGCGCTGGAACCGGGGTCGTTGCTGCGCTTGCTCAATCGCCCGCCGCCCTGGTTGCAGAAGGAGGACGTCAAGGAATTGCGTAAATCCACCGAGGAGTTTGCGCTGATCATCAACGACCTCACCGCCCTCGGCGAGCGGATCAAACTGCTGCAGGAGGAAATCGCCGCCAACCTCAACGAACAGAGCAACCGCACGCTGTTCACGCTGACCGTGGTAACGGTGCTGGCCCTGCCGATCAACATCATCGCCGGCTTTTTCGGCATGAATGTCGGGGGCGTGCCGTTGTCGCAGGATCCGCACGGTTTCTGGGTGCTGGTTGCGTTGGTGGCGACGTTCACGGTGATTGCGGGACGCTGGGCGTTTCGCAAGCGTGGGGATTACTAAGATCAAAAGATCGCAGCCTTCGGCAGCTCCTACATTTGCAATGTGTACGCTCGTTCCCACGCTCTGCGTGGGAATGTATTAGTTGACGCTCCGCGTCATTGGGACGCAGAGCGTCCCGGGCGGCGTTCCCACGCGGGAGCGTGGGAACGATCAATCACCGGCGCCATTTGGGTCAATGGTCAGACTAATAAGACAAACACTGACCTGACGCAGTCTCTCTGTAACATTCTGAAACGATCATGGGCGACATTCCTTCCCTCGCTCAGGATTGTCCGCCATGGTTACGCCCTCTCTGACCGCCAGCCCTGCGTCCGCCGCCAGCGGCAGGCCAGCGCTCGACAAGAAACCCGGTCCATTCACCTACGTGATGTTTTTCGCCGTGCTCGCCATGGGCATGCTCTTCACCGCTTACAGCCTGATGCATGACATGCAAGAACTTGGCACGGTGGTCACCACGTGGACGCCGTTTCTGCTGCTCGGCGTGGCGCTGTTGATTGCGCTGGGCTTTGAGTTCGTCAACGGTTTCCACGACACCGCCAACGCCGTGGCGACGGTGATCTACACCCACTCGCTGCCACCCAACGTTGCGGTGGTCTGGTCGGGCTTCTTCAATTTCCTCGGCGTGCTGCTATCGAGTGGCGCGGTGGCGTTCGGCATCATCGCGCTGCTGCCGGTGGAGCTGATTCTGCAGGTCGGCTCGTCGGCCGGTTTCGCGATGATTTTCGCGCTGTTGATTGCGGCGATCCTGTGGAATCTCGGCACTTGGTGGCTGGGCTTGCCGGCATCGTCTTCGCACACGTTGATTGGCTCGATCATCGGTGTCGGAGTGGCGAATGCATTGATGCATGGCCGCGACGGCACCAGCGGCGTCGACTGGGCGCAGGCGACCAAGATCGGTTACGCCCTGTTGCTCTCGCCGCTCGTGGGTTTCGGTTGTGCGGCGCTGTTGCTGCTCGCGCTACGTGCGTTTGTGAAGAACCGTTCGCTGTACAAGGCGCCACAAGGCAATACCCCGCCGCCGTGGTGGATTCGCGGTTTGCTGATCGTCACCTGCACTGGCGTCTCCTTCGCCCACGGCTCCAACGACGGTCAGAAAGGCATGGGCCTGATCATGCTGATTCTGGTCGGCACGCTGCCAATGGCTTACGCCTTGAACCGCACCATGCCGGAAGAACAGTCGCTGCAATTCGCGGCGGTGGCGCAAGTCACCCAGCAGGCGCTGGTGAAAAACGCACCTCAGCCGGCGCCCGCCGATCCACGCCCGGTCCTCTCGGATTACGTGCGCAGCAAAGAGCCCACACCGCAATTGATTCCCGCCCTCGCCGCCCTTACCGGGCACATTGGCGAGGAAGTCAAAGGCTACGGTTCGCTCGCCAAGGTGCCGGCGGAAGCCATGGGCAACGTGCGCAACGACATGTACCTGGCCAGCGAAAGCATTCGCCTGATGGACAAGAACAAGGTGGGCAACTTCGATGCTGACACGGCCAGCAAACTGCAACTGTTCAAGCAGCAGATCGACAACGCCACGCGGTTTATTCCGCTGTGGGTGAAGATCGCCGTGGCGATCGCGCTGGGGCTCGGCACCATGGTTGGCTGGAAGCGCATTGTGGTGACCGTCGGCGAAAAGATCGGCAAGACCCACCTGACTTACGCCCAGGGCGCATCGGCAGAAACCGTGGCGATGCTGACCATCGGCGCAGCGGATATGTTCGGTTTGCCGGTGTCGACGACGCATGTGCTGTCGTCGGGTGTCGCCGGGACCATGGTCGCCAACGGCGGCGGGTTGCAGATGAGGACAATCCGCAATTTGCTGATGGCGTGGGTGCTGACGCTGCCTGCCGCGATTGTGTTGTCAGGCAGCTTGTATTGGCTGTTCACGCAAATCTTCTGAACACATCGAATCCTTTGTGGGAGCGAGCCTGCTCGCGAAAGCGCTGGGTCAGTCAACTTTGCATTAACTGACATGCCCTCTTCGCGAGCAGGCTCGCTCCCACATGAGTAATGCGCTCAGGGCTTTAGAGGGTCGAACGGATCACATCGCTCAGCCATTCCATAAACACCCGCACCCGCAACGGCAAATGCCGTTGCCGCGCATACAACAACGAAATCGCCATGGCCGGCGCGGTGTATTGCGGCAATACAGTGACCAGTTCGCCGTCCTCCAGATGCGGTTGCATGCCGGTGCGCGGCACTTGGGTCAGGCCGAAACCGCCCAGACAGGCCGCCTCATAAGCGTCTGTGCTGTTGACGGTGATACTGCCGGCCATCGGCACGCGCCGCACCTCACCGCCCTCCTCATAAACAAACCCTTCCGAACGCGAACCCAGCACACCGACGTAATGCACCAACCGATGCTGCGCCAGATCCTCCAGCGTTTGCGGCACGCCGTAGCGCTCGAGATACGCGGGGCTGGCGCAGTTGACCATCGGAAAGTCTCCCAGATGGCGGGCGACGACAGATTGGTCAGGTTGCGCGCCGACCCGCAAGACACAATCGAAACCCTCCGCGAGCAGATCCACGCGGCGATCGGTGCTGCTGATTTCCATTTGCAGATTCGGGTGGCGATCCATGAACTCAGGCAGGCGCGGCATGACCAGCCGGCGCGCCAGGATATTCGGCATATCGACGCGAATGCGCCCGGTCAGCGAGGCCTCGTCCTGACGAAACAACCCTTCGATTTCGTCCATGTGCGAAAGCAGATCCTTGCTCCGCTCATAGAGCACGAGGCCGTCCTGCGTCGCCTGCACTTTGCGTGTTGTGCGTTGCAGCAGGCGCGTGCCAAGCAGGGATTCCAGGGCCTGCACATGCTCGGACACGGTGGAACGCGGCAGGCCGAGGCTTTCGCCGGCCAGGGTAAAACTCGACAACTCGCTGACCCGCACGAAGGTGCGCAGCAGTTCCAGTTTGTTCATCAGCGCACTCCCTGATTGTTCGACTAATTCGATCAGTGATTCCGATTTTGCTGTGTTTATCACCTCTGGGCCGACAAATAAACTCATTCCATCACGCCCAACGCAATCGAGGACAACCCCATGAATCGCAAAATCGCATTGATCACCGGCGCCAGCCGTGGCCTGGGCAAAAGCGCTGCCCTGCACCTAGCCGCCCAAGGCATCGACATTATCGGCACCTACAACAGCCGCGCCGACGAGGCCCAGGCGCTGGTAACCGAATTGCAGGCACTCGGCGCGACAGCGGCCATGCTGCAACTGGATGTCGGTCACAGCGAAAATTTCGCTGCGTTTGCCACGCAGGTTGAACAGGCGCTGGAACAAACCTTTGAGCGTCAGCGCTTTGATTTCCTGATCAACAATGCCGGGATCGGCGTGCATGCGCTGTTCAGCGAGACCACCCCGGAACAGTTCGATCTGCTGATGAATGTCCAGTTGAAAGGTCCGTTCTTCCTGACCCAACAACTGCTGCCGCAGATCAACGATGGTGGGCGGATCATCAACATTTCCAGCGGCCTGACCCGCTTCAGCCTGCCGGGTTACGGCGCTTACGCGGCGATGAAAGGCGCGATGGAAGTGTTGACCCGTTATCAGGCCAGGGAACTGGGCGCTCGGCAGATTGGTGTGAACATTCTTGCGCCGGGCGCGATTGAAACCGACTTTGGCGGCGGTACGGTTCGCGACAACAGCGCAGTCAACGCGATGGTTGCCAGCAATACCGCGCTTGGACGTGTCGGTCAGCCGGAGGATATTGGCGGCGCACTGGCGCTGCTGCTGTCCCCGGGCGGGCAGTGGATCAATGGCCAGCGGGTCGAAGCATCGGGCGGGATGTTTCTCTGACTGCAAACACCGACCCGATAGGAATCGACGTCAGCCCTCACATGTGCGGCGCGTCATGAAGCGCTCGCGCAGCACGTCGTAGCCCCAGTGGTAGAGATAGGTGTACGGCAGGAAAAACAGCAGCACGCCGATGTCGAGCAAGAACGCCTGCCACAGGCTGACCGACAGCCACCAGGCAATCAGCGGCACGCCCATCACGATCAACCCGCCTTCGAACAGCAATGCGTGGACCACACGGACCCAGGCGTTGTGCGCCACGTTCATGCGCACCAGCGCACGATCGAAAAAGCGGTTGAACACCACGTTCCAGGCCAGCGCCAGCATCGCGATCAACACGGTCACTGCGCCCATGTCGAGCAGCGGCTTTTGCATGATCCACGCCAGGATGGGCGTGCAGATAAGGATCGCCAGCAGTTCGAAACCGACAGCCTGGATGATGCGTTCAGTGATGGACTTGTGGGCAGTCATGGCCTCACTCCTTGTTTGAAGATGGTTGCCATGATCCGCCCGAGCACCGATACTTCATAACCAATAACCATCGATCAAGGCGATAGTTCATGGCCTCGCAAGAAGTGCTGTTGGCGTTTGTCCAAGCGGCGACCCAGGGCTCGTTTTCAGCGGCGGCGCGTAAATTGGGACGCAGTCAGTCGACCATCAGCGCGGCGGTCGCCAGCCTGGAAATCGATCTGGATTTGCAGCTGTTCGATCGCAGCAGCCGTAAACCGACGCTGACCCCGGCCGGCCACGTCATGCTGCAGAAGGCCGAGGGGATTCTGGCGGCCACCAGTCGCCTGGAAATGACCGCGCGGCAATTGTCGCAAGGCGTTGAGCCGAAACTCACCGTGGCGATTTCCGACACCTATCAGTCGTATCGTTTTGAGGCGGCTCTGGTGGGTTTCGAACAGCGCTATCCGGAGCTCGAGCTGGAATGTCTGATTGCCGAATGTGATGACCTGATCGAGTTGGTCCAGCGCGGTCGAGCGCATCTGGGCTTCGCCGAAATGCGCGAAAGCTACCCGCCGGACCTCGTGACATCGACCGTGGCCGAGCGCACGGAAATCGCCTTGTTCGTCAATCGTGAGCACCCGTTGGCGAAACTCGATCATCTGGATCAGCAGGTGCTTGAGCAACATCGCGAGCTGCGCCTGGCGACCATCGTCAACCCCTATGACAGCCGCGGCAAAGGCCGGGTGTGGTCGGCGCCGAGTTATCTGATGCTGCTTGAAATGGCGGAAAAGGGCTTTGGCTGGGCGCCGCTGCCCAGGTGGCTGGTGCAACGATACGCCAATCATTCGCTGATTGAACTGAACGTGCGGGGCTGGCCGAAACCGGTGTTTGTCGATGCCTTGTGGTCGAGGCTATACCCGCCCGGGCCGGCGGGGAGCTGGTTGTTGAGCAAGATGCTCGAATAGGCGGTGCTGCCGTTCGCGAGCCGGCTCGCTCCCACACGTGACCTCGTTTCAATTGTGGGAGCGAGCCTGCTCGCGAAAAGGCCAGCACTGCCAATGCAGAATGCAGATCAATCCAGCTCGCTCAGCCGCCCCTCTATAAACCGCCGCTCCGGCTCTTGCCGCGTCAACGCCAACGCCCGCCGGTACGCCGCGCGCGCCTCGTCTACTCGGCCCAACTGCCGACAAAACTCCGCCCTTGCCGAATGCGCCAAGTGGTAATCCTGCAACTCACCCCGCTTCAGAAGCCCCTCAATCAGCAACAACCCGGCTAACGCCCCGTCACGCTTGGCCACCGCCACCGCCCGGTTCAATTCGATCACGGGTGACGGCACCGCCCGCAGCAACACGTCATACAGCCCGACGATCTGCGGCCAATCCGTGTGCGCCGCCGAAGGCGCTTCGGCATGCACCGCAGCGATCGCCGCCTGCAGGCAATAGGGGCCGAAGCGTCGGGTGGTCAGCGCACGCTCGACCAGCGCACAACCCTCGGCCATCAACCCGGCATCCCAGAGCGAGCGATCCTGATCATCGAGCAACACCAGTTCACCGCCCGGCGAGGTGCGCGCGGGGCGCCGTGACTCGTGCAGCAGCATCAGCGCCAGCAGGCCCATGACTTCGGGTTCGGGCAGCAATTCCATGAGCAGACGCCCCAGCCGGATCGCCTCGCGGGTCAGGTCCTCGCGGGTCAGCTCGGTGCCGACCGAGGCCGAATACCCCTCGTTGAACACCAGATAAATCACCCGCAATACACTGTCGAGGCGCTCGGGCAGTTCGCTCAATGCTGGCACTTGATAGGGGATTTTTGCATCGCGAATTTTTGCTTTTGCCCGCACGATGCGCTGGGCAATCGCCGCCGGTGCGCAGAGAAAGGCCCGGGCGATTTCTTCAGTGGTCAGGTCGCAGACTTCACGCAACGTCAGCGGCACTTGCGCATCCGCCGCCAGCGCCGGGTGGCAGCAGGTGAAGATCAGCCGCAAGCGATCGTCTTCCACGTCTTCGCCACTCCAGTCGGCCTGTTCCAGCTCCTCGAGTTGCGCCTGCAGCAACGGCTGCGCAGCCTTGAAACGCGCACGTCGACGCAACACATCGATCGCTTTGAAACGTCCGGTGGACACCAGCCAGGTGCGCGGGTTGTCAGGGACGCCGTCGCGCTGCCAGCGTTCGACCGCGACGAAGAAAGCCTCATGCAGGGCCTCTTCGGCGAGGTCGAAATCACCGAGCAGGCGAATCAGCGTCGCCAGGATCCGCCGCGAGTCTTCGCGGTAAACCTGCTCGACCCGCGCCCTGACGTCAGACATTCAGCTCGCGCACCGGGCGCACTTCGACGCTGCCGACCCGGGCCGCCGGAATGTTGCCGGCGACCTGAATCGCTTCGTTGAGGTCCTTGGCGTCGATCAGGTAGAAACCGGCCAGTTGCTCCTTGGTTTCAGCGAACGGGCCATCGGTGATCGCCAATTTGCCGTTGCGCATGCGCACCGTGGTGGCGGTCTGTACCGACTCCAGCGCTTCGGCCGCGACCATCCGCCCGCTACCCTGGATCGACTCGGCGTAGGCCCAGCATTCGGCGTCCTCCGGGCTGTCCGGCGAGGAATGCAGCAGGCGTTCATCACTGTAGACCAGGCATAGATATTTCATGGCGTGCTCCTGATTCGAACGGATCAACTATGGCTGAAGATCACGGTTGCACATCGAACAGCGTTGCGCCGCTCATCGGATCGAACGGTGCCGACCAGTGCTCGTGAACGATCCGCCACGCGCCGTCGACCTGCCGATAACACGCGGTGACGCGCATCCAGCAGCTCTGGGTTACGCCTTGCTCGTTGGTGCCGCCGCAATTGGCGACCCAGTGGGCGAACGCAATGTTGCCAGCGCTTTCGATGGCGATTTCGTGGAATTCGAAAACGTGCGGGCCGGGGCACATTTCCATGCACGCGATCCAGTGTTCGCGGTAGGCGGTTTTGCCTTTGAATTGCAGGGCCTTGATGGCGTCGAACGAGACGATATCGTCGGCGTACAGCGCCATGACTTTCTCGACGTCCTTGGCCATCACTGCTTCGCGGTAGGTGTTGATCAGGGTCTGGATTTCGCTTTGGGCACTCATGGTGTTCTCCGTGGTTATTGTTGTGAAGACACCCTTAGTCGTTTGCCCTGATCGCAGATCGACAGACCAAACAAAAAAAATTCGCGCACGTCAAAATCGCTAGAATCGGGGGTTCAGTCTTTGTAGGAAAAAGGAAATTCCCGTGTCAGCCCAACTCGTGCCTTACGACAGCCTCAGCCCTTTGCAACGTCAGCAAGTCGAGGCAATTGAAATCCATCCCGAGCAGGTCAAGTTCTCCGGCGACATCCATGGTGCCTTGCACACCTTGCTGTCAAAGCCAGGTCCCGGCGTGAAGGGTTTTGCCCTGCTGGCGGATGATGTGCCGGTCGCGTTTCTGCTGCTCAAGCGCCCGCCGGTGTTGCCCGATTGGGCCGATGAAAACAGCGCGACATTGCATGCGTTGCAGGTTGATCGCCGGGCACAAGGCAAGGGCTACGGCAAGGCCTGCCTGCAAGCGCTGCCCGCCGTTGCACTGCAGGCATGGCCGGAAATAAAAGGCCTGGAATTATCGGTGGACGCCGACAACGAGGCGGCGATTGCGCTATACGCAAGGCATGGCTACGCGGACCGTGGCGAAGCCTATAAAGGCCGGATCGGCTACGAGCGGCGCATGGGGCTGTTTTTCTGAGTCGTCGAGGAGTTCACCATGATTGATTCGATCCAGGCGCTGGAAGCCATTTACGGATTGCCCCACGAGCGGGCAGTACGCAAACAGATCGGTTTTCTCAACGAGGACTATCAGGCGATGGTACGGGTCTCGCCGCTGGTGATCGTCAGCTCGGTCGGCGCTGATGGCCTGGACAATTCACCGCGCGGCGACAAGCCCGGTTTTGTGCGGATCATCGACGAGCGCACCCTTGCCCTGCCAGATCGTCCGGGCAACAACCGCATCGACACCTTGCGCAACGTGCTGCACGACGCGCGGGTTTCTCTACTGTTCATCATTCCAGGCATTGGCGAGACGCTGCGGGTCAATGGCACGGCGGTGATCAGCGCTGAGCCGGCATTGCTGGAGAGTTTCGCGGTGAATGGCAAACCGGCGAAAACGGTGTTGCTGGTGACGGTGGAGGCGGCGTTTTTCCACTGTTCAAAGGCGTTTGTGCGCTCGGATGCGTGGAACCCGGAAACGCACCTGCCGCGCTCGGCACTGCCCACGGCTGGCGCCTTTCATAAACGTCTGAACGATGGGCAATTCGACGCCGACACGTACGACCGCGAAGCGCCGACCAGGGTCCGCGACTCTCTCTACTAAACGCGGAACCAAACCACCTCAAAACCCTGTGGGAGCGAGCTTGCTCGCGAAGGCGTCGTGTCAGTCGACACTTGCTTATCTGAAATACCGCTTTCGCGAGCAGGCTCGCTCCCACAGTTTTGATTGAGGCTTAGAGAGTGAGCATCATCTCGTGCCACGCCATCCCGCCGTGATCGGACTCGGACGGTTTGATGTAGGCAAAACCAAACCCTGCGTACAGCGCAATGTGCTGTTCCTTGCACATCAAATGAATCGTCGCCTTGTCCATCCCGCGCATGCGTTCGATGAACTCGCCCAGCAGACGCTTGGCCAGGCCCTGCCCTTGATAGTCCGGGTGCACGACCACCGACATGATCACCACATTTGGCCCTTTCGGATCATGGCCGACCAGTTCCTTGAACGCCTCGTCGGACATCTGCACATCGAACGCCGCGCCTGAATTGATGAAACCGGCGACCACGCCGTCCACTTCGGCGACGATGAATCCATCCGGCCAGGTGGCGATGCGCGTGGCGATCTTCTCGCGGGTGGCGGCTTCGTCGCCTTCGTAGGCGAGGGTTTCGATGGCGTAGCAGCGGTCCAGATCGGCGGCGTTGACGTTGCGGATAACGGTGTTCATGGCGGCTCTAAAATCGACGAAAGACAGACGTGCAAGCATAAAGCACAAACGCGAAGCGGACATGCGCCCGCCTCGCCCTGTTGCACTCAAGCCTTGAGTGGCAGCCAGATTTCCAGCTTGCCGGTGTTCAGGCGCGGGTTGAAATCTTCGCTGTAGCGCTCGAACTCCGGCGCGTCCGCCGCCTCGCGCCCGGACTGTGGCAGCCAGGTGTTCCAGATGTACTGAAAGGTCGCAGGCAACTGAGCCAGCGGACCTTTGTGCTCGAACACCGCATATTGCTGCGGCTGGATTTCGATCCAGCGGTACTTTTCCGGCAGGTCATCGAGCTTGTCGATCTGCACCCCGGCGACGTATTCGAAACCGCCCTTGCCGTCGGCATTGCAGCAGACGCCGTAGGTCACTTCGCTCTGCTGCCCCGGAATTTTCCCCAGATGAGGGAGGAACTGTTCCCACAACTCCGGAATGCCTTCGGTGGTCGCCTGGGTAAACTTTCCGCCAAGGCCTGCGATCAGCAGAAACTGGCCATTTTCGAAACGGGGTTCCGCCACGTCGACACGTGTTTGCTCATCCATGACTCAACTCCTGGAGACAAAAATTCGGGTTCGGCTGGGAGTATAGAAAGCCCGAACCGATTCGCACGATTACAGCGAATGCAACTGCTCGGCGGCGCCTGAACCGACAAACTCGTTATAGCCCGATATGATCACGTAGACCGCGAAATAGCAGAAGATCGCCGCAGAAGCCAGGTATGAATAGCGCAACAGCTTATCGCCCAGCAACTTGCCACCGTGGCTTGCCGCAAAGCACAAACCGGCCGACCACAGCAGACCCGCGCAGAGAAAACCGCCGAGGAACAGCGCGGAACTGAGCGGGCCACCGCCACCGGATCGGGCGATCAACGTACCGCCGACGGCGGCGAACCAGAGAATCGCGCTCGGCGATGACATGGCCAGAAAGATGCCGCGAAAAAATTCCTTGCGATGGGAGTTCTGCCCCACCTCCGCCGTCTCGGCCAGCAGCGTTTCATGGTGCATCGCTGAATAAATCATCTTCGCCGCGAAGTAGATCAACAGCGCCGAACCGCCGATCCACAGGACCCAACGCACGGTTTCGTATTGCAGCAGAACCGTCATCCCGGCCAGCGCCAGCACCGCGTAGATCAGATCGCCGACGCAAGTGCCGAGACCCAGCGCGAAGCCTTGAAAGTAGCCGCGCTGCATCGCCAGCGTGATCATCGCAATGTTGGCCACGCCGATGTCCAGGCACAGCGAAAGGCTCAGCAAGAAGCCGCTGGTGAATTCCATTGACCGATTTCCTTGGGGCAAAAAATGTTTTCAACGCGCTGGACAGTATGCCATCACTGCCCTTATCGTCCGCCACAGGTCACCGCAGTGACCAGCGTCGCTCGGACGGTTCCGGGCGCTTACGTTATCCGAGGCAACAATGGCTGAACAAGGTTCGCCGCGCCGCTTTGCGCGCATAGATCGACTCCCCCCTTATGTTTTCAACATCACCGCCGAGCTGAAGATGGCCGCGCGGCGCCGTGGTGAAGACATCATCGACCTGAGCATGGGCAACCCTGACGGCGCCACGCCGCCGCACATTGTCGAAAAACTCGTGCAGGTCGCCCAGCGTGAAGACACTCACGGATACTCCACGTCCAGAGGCATTCCGCGCCTGCGTCGCGCGATTTCAAACTGGTACAAGCAGCGCTACGAAGTCGACATCGACCCGGAAAGCGAAGCGATCGTCACCATCGGCTCCAAGGAAGGTCTGGCGCACTTGATGCTGGCGACCCTGGACCAGGGCGATACGGTGCTGGTGCCGAACCCGAGCTACCCGATTCACATCTACGGTGCGGTGATTGCCGGCGCTCAGGTGCGTTCGGTGCCATTGGTGCCGGGGGTGGATTTCTTCGATGAGCTGGAGCGGGCGATTCGCGGCTCGATTCCCAAACCGAAAATGATGATTCTGGGCTTCCCGTCGAACCCGACCGCGCAGTGCGTGGAGCTGGATTTCTTCGAACGGGTGATCGCACTCGCCAAGCAGTACGACGTGCTGGTGGTGCACGACCTGGCTTACGCCGACATCGTTTACGACGGCTGGAAAGCCCCGTCGATCATGCAGGTGCCGGGCGCCAAGGACATCGCGGTGGAGTTTTTCACCCTGTCCAAGAGCTACAACATGGCCGGCTGGCGCATCGGTTTCATGGTCGGCAACCCGGAACTCGTCAACGCCCTGGCGCGAATCAAGAGCTACCACGATTACGGCACGTTCACCCCGCTGCAAGTGGCGGCGATTGCTGCGCTGGAAGGCGATCAGCAGTGCGTGCGCGACATCGCCGAGCAATATCGCCAGCGCCGTAATGTGCTGGTGAAAGGTCTGCATGAACTCGGCTGGATGGTCGAGAACCCGAAGGCGTCGATGTACGTCTGGGCGAAGATTCCCGAGGCTTACGCGCACCTGGGTTCGCTGGAGTTCGCCAAGAAGCTGCTCGCCGAGGCCAAGGTCTGCGTGTCGCCGGGCGTCGGGTTTGGTGAATATGGCGACGATCATGTGCGCTTCGCACTGATCGAAAACCAGGACCGGATCCGCCAGGCTGTACGCGGGATTCGTGGGATGTTCCGCACGGATGGACTTGTCACTAAAACCTCTGCTTAACCGATCGTTCCCACGCTGTGCGTGGGAATGCCTCGATGGACGCTCTGCGTCCGCTTTGGGACGCGGAGCGTCCCGGGCTGCATTCCCACGCGGAGCGTGGGAACGATCAAGCAGAAAGTACACGCCCACAAAAAAACCGCATCGCTGCGGTTTTTTTGCGCCTGCCAGTCGCGTTTTAAACGAACAGCGACAGCAGCAGGATAAAGCCCAACGCAACCACCGAGAGGATGGTTTCCATCGCGGTCCAGGTCTTGAAGGTTTCGGCCACGGTCATGTTGAAGTACTGCTTGACCAGCCAGAAACCGGCGTCGTTGACGTGGGACAGGATCAGCGAACCGGCACCGGTGGCCAGCACCAGCAGCTCACGGTTGACGCCCGGAATCATGCCAACCACCGGCACCACAATGCCCGCGCCAGTGATGGTTGCCACGGTGGCCGAACCGGTTGCGATGCGGATCACCGCTGCCACCAGCCATGCCAGCAGGATTGGCGAAATCTGCGCGCTGACCGCCATGTGGCCGATCACGTCGCCCACGCCGCTGGTCACCAGCATCTGTTTGAAGCCACCGCCGGCACCGATGATCAGAATGATCGCAGCCGTCGGCGCCAAGCTCGCGTCCAGCCATTTGAGCATCTGGCTCGAACCGATGCCCTGCTTGTGGCCGAAGGTGTACAGCGACAGCAACAACGCCAGCAGCAGCGCCGAGATCGGGTGACCGATCATGTCCATCCAGATGCGGAAGAAGTTGCCGTCCGGCAGCGCCACGTCAGCAAATGTTTTCAACAGCATCAGGAACACCGGCAACAGCACGGTGACCAGGGTAATGCTGAAGCTCGGCAGGTTGGTCGAATCGTTTTCACGGGCCAGTTGATCGACCAGTTCCTGATTCGGGTGACCCGGAATGTGCTTGGCGATGAACGTACCGAAAATCGGACCGGCAATGATGGCGGTCGGCAGCGCAACGATCAGACCGTAAAGAATGGTCTTGCCGATGTCAGCGCCGAATACACCGATGGCCAGCAGAGGACCCGGGTGCGGCGGCACCAGACCATGCACGGCGGACAGACCGGCGAGCAGCGGGATACCGATCTTGATAATCGACACGCCGGTGCGACGCGCAACGATGAACACCAGCGGAATCAGCAACACGAAGCCGATTTCGAAGAACAGCGGGATGCCCACCAGGAACGCGGCGAACATCATGGCCCACTGGACCTTGTCCTTGCCGAAAGCGCGAATCAGGGTCTGGGCGATCTGATCGGCCCCGCCCGATTCGGCCATCATCTTGCCGAGCATGGTGCCCAGCGCGAGGATGATGCCGACGAAACCGAGCACCCCACCGAAGCCGTCCTGGAACGCCTTGATGATGGTATTGATCGGCATGCCCGAGGTCAGGCCGAGGAAGGCGGCGGCGATGGTCAGCGCAATGAAAGGGTGAATCTTGAATTTGGTGATCAGGATAATCAGGCCGATTACCGTGACCACTGCATCGAGCAGCAGGAACGTCTCGTGGGACATGCCAAACATGGGGGGTGTCTCCTGGATTGTTGTTGTTATTAAAGCGGGTTAAACAGAAGTCGTGAGGACAGCGCTATCTCTTTCAACACGCTCATACCGCCTGTTTCAGACCGTGGGCCTGCCACCAGACGTGAGCCTGCAGTGCCAGCTCTTCGACGCTGTACACCGAGGCATTGAGCGCCAGAGTCAGCGGCTCGCCCTTGGGCGATTCGAGGGTGGCGAACTGGCTTTCAATCAACGTCGCCGGCATGAAGTGGCCGGGGCGGTGGGACACGCGCTCGGCGGCAACTTCCGGGGTCAATTCAAGAAACACGAAGCCCAGGCCTGGCAGGGCACTGCGCAGACGCTCGCGGTAAATGTGTTTAAGGGCCGAGCAGGTCAACACCGGGCGCTGGCCTTCGGCATCGACACGACGCAACTCTTCGCACAGGCTGTCGAGCCAGCCGGCGCGGTCGTCGTCGTTCAGGGGGATCCCCGCGCTCATCTTTTCGATGTTCGCGGCCGGATGAAAAGTATCGCCTTCAATGGCAGTGGCGCCGCTCAATTGGCACAGGGCCTCGCTGACGCACGTCTTGCCGCAACCGGCAACGCCCATGATAACCAGGGCGGTGATGGGATGACTCATATAACACCTCAGCGCGCAGACAGCGCTACCTTTGCTAGCTATGACTCTAGTGCACAGGCAGAAGTTGCCGACGCCTTCTTGTCGTTTTTTTGGGTTGCAGCAGGTTTGTTCCCGACGCCAAAAAGCGAAGATCAGGCAGGACCGCGCTCACGCATTGCAGCTGCATCAGGACAGCGCTACCTTAGTGCCTTGATTTTTGTTTGGCAAGCCGCCCGATGACCTCCCCCAAGAACGATAAAAATACCCGCACCACCGGCCGTCCCACGCTCAATGAAGTGGCACGCCTGGCCGGCGTCAGCCCGATTACCGCCTCTCGCGCCCTGCGCGGGGTCAGCACGGTTGCCACCGAACTGGTGGAAAAAGTGCAGAAAGCCGCCCTCGAACTCAACTACGTGGTCAATCCTGCCGCCCGCGCCCTGGCCTCGGCCCAGAGCCATTCGGTGGTTGTGTTGGTGCCGTCGCTGTCGAACCTGCTGTTCATCGATACGCTGGAAGCCATTCATCGGGTTTTGACGCCCAAGGGCTTCGAAGTGCTGATCGGCAATTTCCACTACTCGCGCGACGAAGAAGAAAACCTGCTGCGCAACTACATGGCCTATCAGCCACGCGGTTTTCTGCTGACGGGATTTGATCGCACCGAAAGTTCGCGGCGGATGATCGAGGCCAGCAACATTCCCTGCGTGTACATGATGGAGCTGGACAGCGCGGCCGGGGTCAATTGCGTGGGTTTCTCGCAGCTCAGTGCCGGCGAAACGGCAGCGCAGCATTTGCTGTCCCGTGGACGCAAGCGCCTGGCCTACATCGGCGCGCAGCTGGATCAGCGCACGTTGCTGCGCGGTGAGGGTTTTCGCAAGGCGCTGCAAAAGGCGGGGCGTTACGACCCGGACCTGGAAGTGCTGACCCCGCGCTCTTCTTCGGTGGGATTGGGCGGTGAGCTGTTCATGCAGTTGCTCGCGGCGCATCCGGATGTCGATGCGATCTTCTTCGGTAACGACGACCTGGCCCAGGGTGCGCTTCTGGAAGCGCTGCGTAACGGGATCAAAATCCCCGAGCAAGTGGCGATTCTGGGTTTCAACGACTTGCCGATGTCTCAGCACATGGTGCCGCGCCTGAGCAGCATCAACACCCCGCGCGAAGCGATTGGCCGGCGCGCGGCGGAGCAGATGCTGACCTTGATGGCCGGCAACAGCGTGGCGCGACCGGTTGAGGACATGGGGTTTGAATTGAAGGTTCGCGAAAGCACCTGACCTGCCTGTGGTGGTCGCAAATGCGGGGTTGAAACACAACACCTGTGGGAGCGAGCCTGCTCGCGAAGGCGCCGCGTCAGGTAAGAAGATGCCAACTGACACGGCGCCTTCGCGAGCAGGCTCGCTCCCACAGAGGATCTCCACAAGGTTCAGTGGCTGAGCAGGTCAACCAAGGCCTGCGCGCCCTTCTGCAACGGCTGGCTCTTGAGCCACACCGCGTGCACCGGCAGCACCAGGCCATTTTCGATGTTGCGGAAATTCAGCCGTTTCAACCGCCCTGCATCCAGCCACGGCTGAACCACCGACAACGGAAAATTGCCCCAGCCCAGTCCCGCCTCGACCATTTCCATCGCCGTTTCGAGGTTGTCCGTGCGCCAGTACGACTCCGCCACCAACGGCCGCGTCTCGCTGATCGGCAAGTCGCGGCTGGCGACTATGATTTGTCGCACTTGCACCAGATCTTCCAGAAACACATCCCGCCCCTGCAGCAAAGGGCTGTCCGCTGAAAGCGTGGCGATCATGCGTTCGCTGCCGACGAACTGAAAACGCTCCAGCGCGCTCACGCTCAACCCGGCGAACGCCACGCACACGCTGACACGGCCACTGTGCAGCATCGCCAACACGTCATCCTGCGGGGCGGTCAGCACTTCGATATCGAGCAGCGGATGACGCTCGGCGATCACTTTGATCGCCGCCAGCAAACGCCGCCGATCAATATCGGCGACCGCGCCAATCGACAACTTGCTCTCCAGCCCCAGCGATAACTCCACTGCGTGCACTCGCAGTTGCTTGATCTGTTCAGCGATCAAGCGGGCGTGCGGCACCAGTGACTGCGCCATGGCGGTGGGCTGCGGTTCGCGATGGCTGCGGTCGAACAACGGGTATCCGAGCTCGGCTTCAAGATTGGCAATGCCCATGCTGACGGCCGACGGCACCTTGCCCAATTGTCGAGCAGCGGCTGAGAACGAGCCGCGCTCGATGACGGCCAGGAACACTTCGATGCTGTCGCTGTTGAAACTCACACTGACCACCTATCAATAAAACTGAAAGCTACCGACTTTTTCTGTCAGGTCTATTGAAGCTATCTTCCGCCGCCTTCGCCAGCCCCGCTGGCCAACAATCGGCAAGAAAGAGGCAATCTGCATGCAAGGCGTGAAACGCAAACTGGTCTACGTGTCGCTCTACGAAGTGATCGGCATGACTTTCTCCGCCCTTGGCCTGGCGTTGTTGTCAGGCACTTCGCCGGGCAGCACCGGGCCGTTGGCGGTGATCATCACCACCATCGCCGTGACTTGGAATTTCATCTACACCTCGCTGTTCGAGCACTGGGAAAGTCGCCAGGTCTCGCGCACCCGCACGGTCAAACGACGCATCGCCCATGCCGTCGGTTTTCAACTGACGCTGATCGTGTTCCTGATTCCGTTGATCGCGTGGTGGATGAACATCAGCCTGGTGCAGGCGTTTCTGCTCGACCTGGCGCTGATCATTTTTATTCCGTGTTACACGTTTGCGTTCAACTGGTTGTTTGACCGGGTCTTCGGTCTGCCTGCCTCGGCGCTGCCGGATTCGGCTGCTGCGGCCTGATAGATGAGTGAGCCTGTTTGCGATTGCGGTACATCGGCCAGTCACTAAGTCACTGATGTACCGCTATCGCGAGCAGGCTCACTCCTACGAACATTGTGGGCTGTCAGTTCAGCTGCAAGGTCTCGTTGAACTGGCTTATCGCATCCACCACATGCCGCGAGCCCTGCTGGATTTCCAGGATCACTTCCCCCGCCTCGTTCGCCAGTTCGACGCCCAGCCCGGTGCGGCTCAGGCTCGACTGCATGCTCGATACCGCGCTCAACGACAAGTCGTGGTTTCTGCGCACCACATCGACGATTTCCAGCGTCGCCTGACTGGTGCGCGCTGCAAGGCTGCGCACCTCATCGGCGACTACCGCGAAACCGCGTCCATGCTCACCGGCCCGTGCGGCTTCGATCGCAGCGTTCAGCGCCAGCAGGTTGGTCTGATCGGCGATCCCTCGGATCGTCTGGACGATGGTGCCGATGATGTCCGACTGTTTGCTCACCGCATCGATACTGACCGCCGCTTCGTTCAGGTCGCGGGAAATGTCCTGGATGATCTGCACGGTCTGCTGCACGACTTGTGAACCCTTCTGCGCGCAGGCGTCGTTTTGCACCGAGGTGCTGTGGGCCGATTCCGCCGCGCTTTGCAGCGTGGTCATCTGGCGGGTGATGTCGCTGGCGAACTTGACCACTTTGTACAAACGGCCCTTGGCGTCAAACAGCGGGTTATACGAGGCTTCCAAGTACACCATGTGCCCGGACTTGTTCTTGCGCTCAAACCGGTGGGAATGATATTCGCCGCGATTGAGCGAGGCCCAGAATGCCCTGTACTGCGCAGACTCGGCTTCGGCACGGTGACAGAACAGGCTGTGGTGCTGGCCGACGATTTCGTTGAGCGAGTACTGCATGGTTTTCAGGAAGTTATCGTTAGCGGTGATGACGTTGCCTTCAGGGGTGAATTCGATCACCGCCATGGAGCGACCGATCGCCGCCAGCATCGCTTCCTCTTCATGTTCTTTGTTGATTCGCGCGGTGATGTCCGCCGCAACTTTAATGACACTTCTGACTTGCTTGTCGGGACCGAACACCGGCATGTAACTGGCTTCGAGCCAGATCTCCCGGCCGCTCTTGTTCAGGCGCACAAAGGTCCCGCTGAGCGGTTCACCACGGGCCAGGTCACGCCATAACTTCGCGTACTCGTCGCTGCGGTAAAAGGCTTCTTCACAAAAAATGCGGTGATGTTTGCCACGCACTTCTTCGGCGCTGTAACCCATGGTCTTGCAGAAATTGTCGTTGGCGTCGATCACGATGCCATCGGGCGTGAATTCGATCATTGCCATAGAGCGACTGATGGCATCGAGCTTGGCGTTGGCATCGGTCAATGCACAGCTGAAACGCTCGATTTCTCGCAGATCAGCCTTGTGATGTAGGTTGAACATGGTTGTATCACCTTCCGCGCGTTCTTTTGATTTGATGAAAGTCCAGGTCTTTCAAGATCTACCACTACGTTCCACAGAACAGGCACACGCCTTCCTCCACGGGAGGAAGTTGTCAGGTGATAAACGATGATCAATCGGAGGGTCCATGCAGCAACGCTCTAATCAAGACATCCTTTTCTTGATAGCCCGCACTTGGGCCAGCCCTAACGTGAAGAACTTCCATTTAGGTGACGCTCCTTGTTGGTTCAGTGTCGGTGCCTCGGGTTGCGCACTCTGGCAGCATGAATCACGGACCAACCTGTGAACCCGGCATTGTTGACATGACGGTCGACTGGGTTAGTTACGTGCAAGCATAGCCAGCCCGGCGCCGGGCGCAAGGCCACTAGTCGGCCAGTATCTGGCACTTTTTGCACAAGAATCGGTTCAGCGCGAGGAAGAATGGGGCGGGAGCGGACGTTTTTGCGAAGTGGAAGCCCGAGAAGCGGGCTTCCGAAAGGTTTTTCAGTGGCCGAAGATATCGACCTTTTTGGCTTTCTTTTCTGCGCGTTTTTCAATGGCGGTCTTGGCCGGTTTCTTTTTTGCGGCTTTCTTTGAATCCATACCTTTGGACATGATCGGTACTCCACTCACTCAGGATGTGTGATCAGGTATACACCTATCGCGAAGCGCGCGTTCTTTTATAATCGGCGCTTTTTGACCGGCAGCCCGAACTTATGCCCGACACCCACTACAGCCGGCTCGACGAATCGTTGTGGCCGCTGATGAACAAGTTTTACCGCAGCCACCAGTCCTCAATGAAAGCTGTGCGCGAGTCGCAGTTGTGGGTGGCGCGGCGTGGCGAGATCGTTGCGGCGCTGTGTCTGCGGCCGGTATCGGGCGGGCATTGGCTGACGGGATTGTTTGTTGACCCACAGTGTCGCGAACAAGGGATCGCCGCGCAGTTGCTTGCGGCGGCGGTCACGGGTGTCGACGAGCCGGTCTGGCTGTTTTGCCATCCGGATTTGCGCGGGTTCTATGAGCGACGCGGGTTCAGCTTCGACCCGGCGCTACCGCAGGCCATGGCAGAGCGGTTGAGCCGGTATGCGCGAAGCAAGCCGATGATTGCGATGGAACTCAATCCCGCAGATTTACGCTGAACCCGTGTGGGAGCGAGCCTGCTCGCGAATGCGGTGTGTCAGCGCCGAAGTTGGTTCTGATACTCCGCGTTCGCGAGCAGGCTCGCTCCCACAGGGATTGATGGTGTTCTGACAATCAGTCGTCAGCGTTGGGATCGATATCCGGAAACAGCACTTCGGTAAACCCGAACTTGCTGAAATCCGTGATGCGCGACGGGTACAACCGGCCAATCAGGTGGTCGCATTCATGCTGCACCACGCGCGCATGGAAGCCTGACGCCACGCGCACAATCGGCTCGCCCTTCGGGTCAAATCCTTCGTAGCGAATCTGCTGATACCGATCCACCGCGCCGCGCAATCCAGGCACCGATAGACACCCTTCGAAGCCCTCATCCATCAACGGGCTCAACGGCGTGATCAGCGGGTTGATCAGGATCGTCTGAGGCACGGCTTCAGCGTCCGGGTAACGCTCGCTGTGCTCGAAACCGAAGATCACCAACTGCAGATCGACGCCGATCTGCGGGGCGGCCAGGCCGACGCCGCCGACGCTTTCCATGGTCTGGAACATGTCGTCGATCAGCTGCCACAGTTCGGCGCTGTTGAACATTTCGGGTGGCACGGGTGGGGCGATGCGCAGAAGACGCTCGTCGCCCATTTTGAGGATTTCGCGAATCATGGTCGGGCTTCGTCATTGTCCGGCTTGAGCGAATGATCGCGACCCAGGCCCGAGACGTGTTGTTTGGTGGATGCATCAGGACCTTCGGGGGTTTTCTCGCCCTTGTCCTTGCCTTCGGCGGACATGTGTTCGATCACCGCATTCATCTCCGCGCCGAGCAACAGCACCGCAGCGGAAATGTAGAAGTACAGCAACAGCACAATGATCGCCCCGATGCTGCCATACATCGCGTTGTAGTTGGCGAAGGTTTTTACATAGAACGCAAAACCCAGGGACGCGATGATCCAGACCACCACCGCCAACACCGAACCGGGTGTGATGAAACGGAAATCCTGTTTGACGTCAGGCATCACGTAATAGATCAGCGCCACGGCGACCATCATCAGAATCACGATCACCGGCCAGCGCGCGATGGTCCAGATAGTGACAATGACCTCTTCCAGCCCGACCTGCGCTGCAATCCAGCCCATCACCTGCGGCCCCAGCACCATCAACGCGGCGGCAATCAGCAACATTCCGGCAATGCCGACGGTGTAGACGATCGACAAGGGAAAACGCTTCCAGATCGGCCGCCCTTCGACGACGTCGTAGGCCGCGTTCATCGCACTCATCATCAGGCGCACGCCGGCGGAAGCGGTGTACAGGGCGATGACGATACCGATGGAAAGCAGGCCACCCTTGGACTGCTGCAACTGGTCGATCACCGGGTTTACCTGCTCCAGCGCTTGCGGTGGCAAAACCAGTTCCGACTGCAGCCGCAACCAGGAGAAGAAGTCCGGCAGGTGCAGAAAACCGATCAGGGCGATCAGAAACAGGATGAACGGAAACAGCGAGAACAGCATCTGGTAGGCCAGTGCCGAGGCGTAGGTCGACATCTCGTCGTCGACGAATTCAGTGACCGTGCGCACCATTACCCGGTGCAGGGGCAGACCTTTCATGTCCGGAAATATCATTCGCGTCTCCTTGCGCCGCTGAAAAGGTTGAAGTCGTGGCGACTCAGGGGCCGTTTTTTACCTCACGGTAGCCTGTTTTGCGACCCTTTGGTGTCTGACCGCAGGGTTTCGACACAAAAACGGCCATCCTTGGATGGCCGCTCGTGTGATTCGTTCAAGGCTGGATTACGCCTTGTCCACGCCTTTTTTCACGGCGTCCTTGGCGTTGCCAACCGCTTGCTGGGCTTCGCCTTTTTTCTCTTGAACTTTGCCTTCCGCGCGGAGCTTTTCGTTGTCAGTAGCTTTGCCAACGCCTTGCTTGACGTTGCCGACGGCTTCATTGGCCATGCCTTTTACTTTATCGCCTGTGCTACTCATGGTGTTTCTCCGTGACGCTTAAAGGGAAGAAAGTCACTACGTAGCGGTTGACCGGTTCGCTTTGCGCCAAGTTTCATTTAATTTATTGCGGTCATTTCGTCGCGGCGTGCAGGTTGCGCTTTATGTTTGCCGGCATAGCCCCGAGAATGCTCAGCCTACGGGCGTTGCGCCCCGCACACCGATTCGCAGGAATGTTATGAAACTCGATAAAACGCAGGCCATCGCCCGTCGCAACAAGGAACTGGGCGGCGCCGTGCTCGGCACCAACAACTGCCACTTCGCCGAACTGAACCGCAACCGCAACATCTGGTGGTTCGACCTGCCGGTGTCGCGCCTGGCCATCGGTCAGTACGAATGGATTCACCTGTTGATGCACACCCCGGACACGGATGAGCTGCTGCACCTGAAAGTGCCGACCGTGTTCCTGCGTGAAAAGCTTGAAGGCCTGGTGATTCGCAACGAAGGCAAGCGCAAGGCGGCGTTGAGCCTGGAATTGAGTGCAGACAAGGATTCGTATCTTCAGGACATGCGTCCGGCAGGAACCAACGTGAATTTCGCGCCGTTTCGTCAGTAGGATTTGATTTTGATCGTTCCCACGCTCCGCGTGGGAATGCCGCCCCGGACGCTCCGCGTCCAGCACTTCAGGGACGCAGAGCGTCCCGGGATGCGTTACCAAGCCCTGCTCTGCACCCAAAAAAAGCCCCGCATCTGCGGGGCTTTCTTGTTTATGCGGCGGTCTTGGCCTTGATCTTTTTCAGCTCTTCATCACGCAACTCGCGGCGCAGGATCTTGCCAACGTTGGTGGTTGGCAGCGCATCGCGGAATTCCACCGAGCGCGGCACCTTGTAGCCGGTGACGTTGGCGCGCATGTGATCCATCACTTGCTCTTTGGTCAGGGTCACACCCGGTTTGGCGACGATGAAAATCTTGATCGCCTCGCCCGACTTCTCATCCGGCACGCCGATGGCCGCGCACTGCAACACGCCTGGCAGGGTTGCCAACACGTCTTCCAGTTCGTTCGGATAGACGTTGAAACCGGAGACCAGAATCATGTCTTTCTTGCGATCGACAATACGCATGTAGCCGTCCGGCTGAATCAGCGCGATGTCACCGGTCTTCAGCCAGCCGTCGCTGTCGAGCATCTCATCGGTGGCTTCCTGACGCTGCCAGTAGCCTTTCATCACTTGCGGGCCCTTGACGCACAGTTCTCCGATTTCCCCCAGCGGCTGCTCCACCCCGGCATCGTCGATGACCTTGCACAGCGTGGACGGCACCGGAATGCCAATCGTGCCGATCTGGATGTGCTGGATCGGGTTGACCGTGGCCACGGGGCTGGTTTCGGTCATGCCGTAACCTTCGCAGATGGCGCAACCGGTCACGGCCTTCCAGCGTTCAGCGGCGGCCAGTTGCAGGGCCATGCCGCCAGACAGGGTGACCTTCAGCGCCGAGAAGTCGAGCTTGCGGAAACCCTCGTTGTTGCACAGCGCGACGAACAGGGTGTTCAAACCGACGAAACCGCTGAACTTCCACTTCGACAGTTCCTTGACCATCGCCGGCAGGTCGCGCGGATTGCTGATCAGGATGTTGTGGTTGCCGATCAGCATCATCGCCATGCAGTGAAAGGTGAACGCGTAGATGTGGTACAGCGGCAGCGGCGTGATCAGGATCTCGCAGCCTTCGTTGAGGTTGGAGCCCATCAGCGCTTTGCACTGCAACATGTTGGCGACGAGATTGCGGTGGGTCAGCATCGCGCCCTTCGCCACGCCAGTGGTGCCACCGGTGTATTGCAGCACCGCGACATCGCCGCTGTCCGGGTTTGCTTCAGCCACGGGCTGGCCATGGCCCTTGCTCAGCACGTCGTTGAACTTGATGGCGTTGGGCAGGTGGTAGGCCGGCACCATCTTCTTCACGTACTTGATGACGCTGTTGATCACCAGGCGCTTGATCGGCGGCAGCAGGTCGGCCACTTCGGTGACGATGATGTGTTTGACACCGGTCTTGGGCACCACGGCTTCGGCCAGGTGCGCCATGTTCGCCAGGCAGACAAGGGCCTTGGCGCCGGAGTCGTTGAATTGGTGTTCCATTTCCCGCGCGGTGTACAGCGGGTTGGTATTGACCACGATCAGCCCGGCGCGGATGGCACCGAAGACGGCGACCGGGTACTGCAGGACATTGGGCAGTTGCACGGCGATTCGATCGCCGGGCTGCAAGTCGGTATGCTGTTGCAGATACGCGGCAAAGGCACCGGACAGCTCGAACAGTTCACCGTAGGTGATTGTCTTGCCCAGGTTGCTGAAAGCCGGTTTGTTGGCGAAGCGTTGGCAGGATTGCTTCAACACTGCCTGAATGTTCGGATACTCGTCTGGATTGATCTCGGCTGCAATTCCAGCCGGGTACTTATCCTTCCAAAAGTCTTCGATCATGGAAGCCCACTCCTCAGCAACGCGAATTCTTCACCGCATTTGATGCGATTATTATTGGTGTGTATTTGGTATTGGTGAATCCGGCGTTTTACAGGCCGAGAAGTCACAAAGCGCGCCGAGAGTAGCAGCTTTGCCAAGGGTCGACCAGAGCCAAAAACGGCCCCTACAGTCATATTGGTGACTCAAGACTTGCCAGCGGTCATTTTAGAGCAAAAATCCTATAACTCCCCAAAATCCCCGAATTCAGCGGGCACAAAAGATTCGCGAGCAGGCTCGCTCCCACAGAAACCATCGATACCTGTGGGAGCGAGCCTGCTCGCGAATGTCACAAGCGCTGCGGTTCAGCCCTAGGCGATATCGCGCAACTCGCGACGCAGAATTTTCCCTACAGGCGTCATCGGCAACGACTCACGCAGCACGATGTGTTTCGGCACCTTGTAGGCGGTGAAATTCTCTTTGCAGTAAGCCTTCAGCTCTTCCAGGCTGACGCCGGTTTCCCGCGCCACCACGAACAGTTTCACCGCCTCCCCCGAGCGTTCGTCCGGCACACCGATCACCGCGCAGTTGGCGACTTTCGGGTGGGCCATGACCACGTCTTCGATTTCGTTCGGATACACGTTGAAACCGGAGACGATGATCATGTCCTTTTTGCGATCGACGATACGCACGAAACCGTCCGGGTCGATTACCGCGATGTCGCCGGACTTGAACCAGCCTTCGGCGTCCAGCACTTCGGCGGTGGCTTCGGGCTTGTTCCAGTAGCCCTTCATGATCTGCGGGCCTTTGATGGACAACTCGCCACGCTCGCCGAGCGGCTGCTCGACGCCGTCATCGTTGATGATTTTGACCAGTGTGCCCGGAACCGGCAGGCCGACAGTGCCGAGTCGCGACTGATCGCCGTAGGGATTGGTGCAGGCCACCGGAGAAGTTTCGGTCAACCCGTAGCCTTCGGTGATGCGGCAACCGGTGATTTGCTCCCAGCGCTCGGCGGTGGCCTTGACCAGCGCAGTGCCTCCAGAGTTGGTGAGCTTGAGACTGGAGAAATCCAGGGTCTTGAAATCGGGATGGTCCATCAGCGCCACAAACAAGGTGTTCAAACCGAGCAGCGCCGAGAAACGCCAGTTCTTCAGTTCCTTGATGAACCCGGCGATGTCCCGCGGATTGGAAATCAGCACGTTGTGGTTGCCCGAGACCATCATGCACATGCAGTTCGCGGTGAATGCATAGATGTGATAAAGCGGCAGCGGAGCGATCATGACCTCCTGGCCTTCGCGCAACAGAGGCTGCCCGTCAGGGCCGAGCTGTGCAAGACAAGCGCGCACCTGCTGCATGTTCGCCACCAGGTTGCCGTGTGTGAGCATCGCGCCCTTAGCCAGGCCGGTGGTACCGCCGGTGTATTGCAAAACGGCGATATCCTCAAGACCGACGTTCAGCGGCTTGATACCCAGACCACGGCCCATGCGCAGCGCGCTCTTGAACGAGACCGCCTGGGGCAGCGAATACTCCGGCACCAGCTTCTTCACTTTGCTGACCACGGTGTTGACCAGCCAGCCCTTGGCGGCGGGCATCAGGTCGCCCATCTTCGCTTCGATCAGGTACTGGATATCGGTGTCGGGCAGCACTTCCTGGACTTTCTGCCCGAACATGTTCAGGTACACCAACGCGCGCGCACCGGAATCCTTGAACTGGTGGCGCATTTCCCGCGCGGTATACAGCGGGTTGGTGTTGACAACGATCAGCCCGGCGCGCAATGCGCCGAACACGGCAATCGGATAATGCAGAACGTTGGGCATCTGCACCGCGATGCGATCCCCCGGCACCAGATCGGTATGCGCCTGCAGGTAACCGGCGAAAGCGGCGCTCTGGCGTTCGAGTTCGGCGTAAGTCAGCGTGATGCCCATGTTGCTGAACGCCGGGCGATCAGCAAACTTCTTGCAGGAACGCTCAAACACCTCAATGACCGACTTGAACTCGCCCATGTCGATGTCCAGCGGTACGCCGGCCGGGCGTTTGTCATTCCAGAAATCAGGTTGCATTGTTCTTGTCCTCTTTACCTGAGCCGATCCGGGCCGCTTTCTGTCGTTTTTGCTTCCTCCATTGAAGCGAAAAGCACAAAGCGGAGCTTCACGGACACTAGCAGCTATGGCCAGTGAGGCAAATATGGCGAAAGCCCTCATTGATCGTGTGAATCTTCCTGCCGTGGCGTGGGCTGATCAGACGCGCTATACACTGTGGCGATGCCGAGCAAAGGAATCGCCATGAACCACGACACTTTCTGGCTGGACGCGAGTGACCGCAGCCGCCTGTACGTCAACCGCTGGCTGCCGCCCAAGCCACTGAAAGCGGTCATTCTGCTGGCCCATGGCATGGCCGAACACAGCGCTCGCTACGCCCGGCTCGCCGACACGTTTTGCGACAAAGACTACGGCGTGTATGCACCGGATCTGCGAGGCCATGGCAGAACGGCCGATCACGGCACCCTCGGCCATTTCGCCGAAGAGGATGGCTGGTGCAAAGTCCTCGGCGATCTCGCCAGCCTCAATCAGCACATCGGCCAGCAACACCCCGGCGTGCCGATCATCCTGCTCGGCCACAGCATGGGCAGTTACCTGGCCCAAGCCTATTTGCTGCACCACAGCGCCAGTCTGCATGGGGCGATTCTCAGCGGCTCGAATTTCCAGCCGGTGCCCTTGTATCGCGCCGCCCGGCAGATCGCCCGGCTGGAAAAGCTGCGTCGGGGTGGCAAGGGCCGCAGCGCGCTGATCGAATGGCTGTCGTTCGGCTCGTTCAACAACAAGTTCAAGCCGGTGCGCACGCGCTTTGACTGGTTAAGCCGCGACCCCGTCGAGGTCGACAAATACGCTGCGGACCCGTTGTGCGGCTTTCGCTGCACCAATCAGCTATGGATCGACCTGCTCGGCGGCTTGCAGCAAATCAGCAAAGCGTCCAATCTCGCGCAGATCGATCCGGGCCTGCCGCTGCTGGTGATTGGCGGTGAATGTGATCCGGTGAGCGCGGGCAAGCGTCTGACATATCTGGCCAATGCCTTGCGCAGGGCTGGCAGCCAGCATCTGCAATTAAAGATCTACCCGCAGGCACGGCACGAATTGTTTAACGAAACCAATCGCGACGACGTAATCGCCGATGTGCTGGCCTGGATCGACCAGGCCCTGAGCCATCCGCGCCCACAGCGCAGCGAATAATTTTTTGTGGATTCACAGAAATCCGTCACAGGAATCAAACCGATGACCCAGGTTACCAACATCCCTTACGAAGCCCTCGAAGTCGGCCAGACTGCCAGCTACAGCAAGACTGTCGAAGAGCGCGACATTCAGCTGTTCGCCGCGATGTCGGGCGACCACAACCCGGTGCACCTGGACGCCGAATTTGCCGCCGCCAGCATGTTCAAGGAGCGCATCGCCCATGGCATGTTCAGCGGTGCGCTGATCAGCGCCGCGGTAGCCTGCGAACTGCCGGGGCCGGGCACTATTTATATCGGTCAGCAAATGAGCTTTCAGAAGCCGGTCAAGATTGGCGACACGCTGACGGTGCGTCTGGAAATTCTGGAAAAGCTGCCGAAGTTTCGTGTGCGCATCGCCACGCGCGTGTTCAACCAGCGTGATGAGCTTGTGGTCGATGGCGAGGCGGAGATCCTGGCGCCGCGCAAGCAGCAGACCGTGACACTGCCGACGTTGCCGGCAATCAGTATTGGTTGATGGATTGTGGGGTGTCAGGTAGAACTTTCCCCCTCACCCCAGCCCTCTCCCCCAAGGGGGCGAGGGGGAAAGGGAGCCTATCTTCGGGCTTTTCAGATCCTGAGTTCGACTGGATATTTCAGGCCGCTGTAATTTGAAAAACACCTCGGTCAGTCCCCTCTCCTTCCGGGAGAGGGCTAGGATGAGGGGCTTTTCCTGCGGACACAAAAAAACGCCAGACAAGCTGGCGTTTGTTGTAGCCGACTAACGCTTACGAGTTGGCACGCGCCTGGTTACGCAGGGCTTTCACTTGGTCGTGATTGCGTTGTACGCCATGGTACTGACGCTCAACCACGTCCTTGATCCCGACCAGATTGTGCTTGGCGATTTTTTCCAGCGCTTCCTTGTAAGCTTTCAGCGCATGGTCTTCGCCGCGCTCGGCTTCGTTCAGCACGGCTTCTTCGTCTTTGCCGGTGAACATGGATTTAACATCGACCCAGCGACGGTGCATGTCACCGCTCAGGCTGGTGGAAGTTTCAGGGTCGCCGCCCAGCGAACGCACTAGCGCTTGCAGCTCGGCAGCCGCGGTGGCGCAATCGGCGGAGCGGGTTACGAACAGGGTTTTCAATTCCGGGTGCTTGATGTCTTCGGCGCAAGTCTTGAACCCTTCCTGACCGTCCTTGCAGGTTTCAATCAGGTCGTTGAGTACAGAAATGGCTTCTTTATTCATGTCGGACATTTTTCAATTCCTTGCGATGGGTTGAAGATGCAAGGGATATTGCAGCGTGCGTGCCAGCTTCGCTGACCGCTATAAACTGTTATGTTTCAATAACTTATAAAACATTGAACGATCTGCATGCTGGTTTTTTGCATGATCTGTCATTTGGCCTGCATGCAGAATGCCTGTATTTTCGAATCTGATTTAAATCCGTATGAAGCCTTCTGATGAATCCTGAAAAACTTGAACTGTTGATCACCCGCGAGATGCCCTTCGGCAAATACAAGGGCCGTATCATTGCCGACCTGCCCGGGCCCTATTTGAACTGGTTCGCCCGCGAAGGCTTCCCGCATGGCGAACTCGGTGGCCTGCTGGCCCTGATGCAGGAGATCGACCATAACGGCCTGTCGGACCTGCTCGAACCGCTGCGCGCCAAACATGGCAAACCCGCCCCGCGCCACTGAAGCGCCCTCCTCCTTGAGCCTCGCCGACCATGCCCGACAACACCCGCCGCGCCCGTGACGAAGCCTTCTGGCAGACCTTCGCCGACCGTTACGATGTCCAGCCCGGCCCAGTGAACCTGGAGAACGGTTACTTCGGGCGCATGTCGCGTACGGTTATCGAGGAGTACCAGCGCAACATAGAGCTGATCAACACCTGCAACTCGGTTTATGTGCGCCAACGCTTCGAGCAGAAAGACAACCTGGACATCCGCGCGCAACTCGCCGAATTGATCGGTGTACGTGCGCAAAGCCTGGCCCTGACCCGCAACGCCACCGAAGGCCTGCAATCGCTGATCCGCAATTACAACCGCCTGCAACCGGGCGATCAGGTGCTGATCTGCGACCTTGAATACGATACGGTCAAGGGCGCCATGCGCTGGCTGGCCAGACAACGTGGCGTTGAAGTGATCGAGGTCGCCCACCGCCATCCCGCCAGTTACGACAGCCTGCTCGAGACCTACCGCGAGACCTTCATCCGTCATCCGAAACTCAAGTTGATGGCGCTGACCCACGTCACCCATCGCACCGGTCTGGTGATGCCGGTGCAAGCCATCGCCGCGCTGGCCAAAGAGCATGGTGTCGACATCATCCTCGACGGTGCTCACGCCCTCGGCCAGATCGAATTCGATCTCGACGCCCTGGGCATCGCCTTCGCCGGTTACAACCTGCACAAGTGGATCGGGGCGCCGCTCACCCTCGGCTTCATCTATATCGCCCCGCAGCGCTTGGCCGATATCGATCCGGACATGGGCGAGATGCATTATCCGATCACCGATATTCGTGGGCGCACCTCGTACAGCACGCCGAACATTCCAGCGCTGATGACGTTGCCGCTGGTTTTCGAGGAGCACCATTCGCTTGGCGGAGCGCCGGCCAAGGGCGCGCGTTTGAATTACCTGCGCAACCTGTGGGTCAGCGCCGTGCGGCACCTGCCAGGCATCGAAGTGATGACACCGGATGACCCGCAGCTGTATTGCGGGATCACCTCGCTGCGCTTCACCCGCCATGACGATCAACAGGTCATGGCCGAACGCCTTCTGGCCGAGTTCAACCTGTTCACTGTGGTGCGCACAGGCGCCGCCTGTGGGCCGTGCATTCGCATCACCCCGGGACTGACCACCACGGCTGCCGAAATGGAACTGCTGGTGCGTGCGCTGAACCAGCTGCGTTAAAACGGCACACCGTCAGTTTTCTCGTAGCCTTCGAGGCCAATCTGCGAGGACACGGCAAAGGTGTCGATGCCAAGGGTCAGGCAAGCCAAGGCGCCGTCTTCGAAAGACTCGCCGGCAATCGGGCGCAGCAGCAGCCGCAAGTTATCCTCGGCGACGTTTTCACAGCCGCAATGACCGGCCAGGTGCAAGGTTCCAGCCCACGCTTCGTGGTGAGCTCGCGTGTCTGTCTCGTCGCCGGGAATGTACACGTTCAGCGTGACACAGGACGTGCCGGGCGCCGGGCGATCCGGGTAGACACTGGTGAAACGGACGATGCCGTGGCTGTCGGTCGATTGACTGCCGCGCAGGCAGGTGTCGGTGTGGACGGTCTGCTGGATACGCACCAGCGCGCCGACCACGGGTTCGCCGGTCATGGCATCGACCAGGGAAAGTCGCATGATCAGCGGCACCCCTTCGAGGCCTTGGCTGATGTTGCGCACCTCAGGTTCGGGCGCGCGCCAATTGGGGCTGTGGCGGGGAATCTGCTTCGGTTGGCAAGGCGATCGAGGCGTAAGGGTTAAAGATTGAAGGTCGTCCATGAAGCGTTCTCTCTTCCATAAGATGAACGCAGGTTAACGCCACATAAAAGCAGCTGTGCGGTAACTATGTATCGCGGCGTGTAGCGGTACTTTTTTCGGCGCAAAAAAAAACGGTGCACCGACCAAGTGCACCGTAAAGCCGTAGAACACACAACGAAGTGTCGGGTCGATCAGTCCAGCAGCGCCAGGGCTTCGGCGGTGCATTCCTGAATGCGGGCCCAGTCGCCGTTCTTGATCCACTCCGGATCAAGCATCCAGCTTCCGCCCACGCACATGACGTTTTTCAACGCCATGTAGCTCTTGATATTGGCCGGACTCACGCCGCCAGTCGGGCAGAATTTCACTTCCCCGAACGGACCGCCGAGCGCCTTGATTGCCGCCACACCGCCGCTGACTTCCGCCGGAAACAGCTTGAAGCGGCGATAGCCCAGACCATAGCCTTCCATGATCCCCGACGCGTTGCTGATGCCCGGCAACAGTGGGATCGGGCTATCGACGCTGGCTTCCAGCAGGTCGCGCGTGATGCCCGGGGTGACGATGAATTGCGAGCCTGCCGCTTCGGCAGCGGCGAGCATGTTGCGATCGAGCACGGTGCCGGCACCGGTCATCAGTTCCGGGCGCTGTTCGCGCAGGATCTGAATGGCCTTGAGACCGAATTGCGAACGCAGGGTCACTTCCAGCGCGGTCAGACCACCGGCCGCGAGGGCGTCGGCCAACGGCAGGACATCCTGTTCGCGGGCGATGGTGATCACCGGCAGGATCCGCGCCTTGGCGCAGAGGCTGTCGATCAGGGCAACTTTGTCCGCCATGGAAACGGTCAGGGATGGGGTTGTCATAGCGGCTGTTCCTTGGCTCATGGGCACCAGTAAATCTCTAACGTAGGTTGCAGAAATGCGCGCACCGGCATGGCCGCGACGTCATCGGATGCCAGCGCGGCATTCAGGGTGGTCAGTTTCGATTGACCGGAAATCGATAGAATTTTGTGTCGTGCCGACGCCAGCAGCGCCCGGCTCATGGTCAGGCGCTGACGCGGCACACTCGGGGCCAGCATCGGCCAGCAACGGCGCGTGCCGTCGGCTTGCAAGGCTTCGGTGAGATTCGGACTGTCGGGAAACAGCGAGGCGGTGTGACCGTCATCGCCCATGCCCAGCACCAGCACGTCAATGGCCGGCAGCTCACCGAGCAGACGATCAGCCTGTTCGGCCGCCTGCTCGACATTCGCCGCAGCGCTGTAAAGGCTGAGAAACTGCGCCTTGGCCGCCGGGCCTTTGAGCAGATACTGCTTGAGCAGGCCGGCATTGCTGTCGGCGTGTTCGACCGGCACCCAGCGTTCGTCGGCAAGCGTAATCACCACCTTCGACCAATCCAGTTCCTGTTTGGCCAGATGCTGGAAAAACGCGACCGGGCTGCGCCCGCCAGACACCACCAGCACCGCGTTGCCGCGTGCGGCGATGGCCTCGCTCAGTTGTTTGGCCACGTTCAGCGCCAGACCTTCGGCCAACAGCACCGGGCTCTTGAATTCGTGGGCATTCACGCCCGCCGGCAGTTGCACATCAGATATCGCCATACCACGACCTCCCGTCCCGCGTGATCAGTGCAATGGAGCTCATTGGCCCCCACGACCCGGCCGCATAAGGCTTGGGCGCGTCACCGGATTTTTTCCACCCGGCGATCAGTTGGTCACACCACTTCCACGCGGCTTCGATTTCATCTTTACGGACAAACAGGTTCTGATTGCCGTTCATCACTTCCAGCAACAGCCGCTCGTAGGCGTCGGGGATCCGCGCGCTACGCCAGGTGTCGGAGAAATTCAGTTGCAGCGGCCCGCTGCGCAGTTGCATGCCTTTGTCCAGGCCCTGCTCCTTGGTCATCACGCGCAAGGAAATGCCTTCGTCCGGCTGCAAGCGGATGATCAGTTTGTTGCTGATCTGCAAACGCTGCTCCGGGGCGAAGATGTAGTGCGACGGTTCCTTGAAGTGGATGACGATCTGCGACAGCTTCTGCGGCATGCGCTTGCCGGTTCGCAGATAGAACGGCACGCCAGCCCAGCGCCAGTTGCGGATGTCGGCGCGCAGGGCGACGAAGGTTTCGGTGTCGCTCTGGGTGTTTGAATTCGGTTCTTCGAGGTAACCCGGGACGGCTTTGCCTTCGCTGTGACCGGCAATGTACTGGCCGCGTACCACCTGGGTGGTCAGGCCTTCCGGGCTGATCGGCGCCAGGGCCTTGAGCACTTTTACCTTTTCATCACGGATGCTGTCGGCGGACAGGTCTGCCGGCGGGTCCATGGCGATCAGGCAAAGCAGCTGCAGCAGGTGATTCTGGATCATGTCGCGCAGTTGGCCGGCCTTGTCGAAGTAACCCCAACGGCCTTCGATGCCGACTTTCTCGGCCACGGTGATTTCCACGTGGGAGATGTAATTCTGGTTCCACTGGGTTTCGAACAGGCTGTTGGCGAAACGCAGGGCAATCAGGTTCTGGACGGTTTCTTTGCCCAGGTAGTGATCGATGCGGTAGGTGCGGTTCTCCGGGAAGAACTGCGCCACGGCGTCGTTGACCTTGCGCGACGATTCCAGATCGGAGCCGATCGGTTTTTCCAGCACCACGCGGGTATTTTCGGCCAATCCGACGTTCGCCAGATTCTCGCAAATCGCGCCATATACCGAGGCCGGCGTGGCGAAGTAGGCAATCATGCGTTGGCTGTTGCCGGCCAGTTCCGCCAGCGCGACGTAGTCGTCGGCCTTGAGGAAATCGACGTGCAGATACGTCAGGCGCGCCAGAAAGCGCTCGGCCACGGTTTCGCTCAACTCTTTGCCGACATAACGTCGCAATTCGGCGGCGATGAACGCCATGTGCTGCTGCTCGCTGCCGGGTTCACGGGCCAGCGCGATGATACGCGTGTCCTCGTGCAACAGATCGGCACCATCAAGGTGATAAAGGGCAGGAAACAGCTTGCGCAGGGCCAGATCGCCAAGCGCGCCGAACAAGGCAAAGGTGCACGGTTCAACCGTAATGGAAGGCATGATGTTTGTTCTTTTATCAAGTTAAGCTACAAATACCTTTTTTCAAGGTATCACTCAAGGGAAAATGTAGTAATAACCACAACATTTTCGCAAAATACAGATTCCGAGTGGTGGTCGGTCGGAGCCATCAGTAGGATAGGCCACCGTCATGGGCCATATCAAAGGCCCAATTTGCATAGCCCGGCGCACCCTTGCGCAGGTGAATTAGGAATTCCATATGGATCGCGTGCGAAATTTACTGGAACAGATCCAGAGTCGCCTTGAAGACCTGAACAAGGCCGAACGCAAAGTCGCCGAGGTGATCCTGCTCAACCCGCAGCAGGCCACCCGCTTCAGCATCGCCGCCCTCGCCCAGGCCGCGTCGGTTAGCGAACCGACGGTCAACCGCTTCTGCCGCTCGTTTGGTGTCAGCGGCTATCCCGAACTCAAGTTGCAGCTGGCACAAAGTCTGGCCAGTGGCGCGGCGTACGTCAGTCGCGCGGTCGAGGCCGATGATAATCCCGAGGCCTACACGCAGAAGATTTTCGGCAGCGCCATCGCCTCGCTGGACAGCGCTTGCCAGGCGCTTGATCCGAACCTGATCAGCCGCGCCGTCGACCTGTTGATTCAGGCGCGGCAGATCCACTTTTTCGGCCTCGGCGCTTCGGCACCGGTGGCGCTGGATGCGCAGCACAAATTCTTCCGTTTCAACCTGGCGGTCACCGCGCATGCCGATGTGCTGATGCAGCGGATGATTGCTTCGGTGGCGCATACCGGCGAGTTGTTCGTGATCATTTCCTACACTGGACGCACCCGCGAACTGGTGGAAGTGGCGCGCATTGCTCGCGAGAACGGTGCTTCGGTGTTGGGCCTGACGGCAGAGAACTCGCCGCTGGCCAAGGCCAGTACCTTGAGCCTGAACATCCCGCTGCCCGAAGACACCGACATCTATATGCCGATGACCTCGCGGATCATTCAATTGACCGTGCTGGATGTGCTGGCGACCGGGATGACGTTGCGTCGCGGGGTGGATTTCCAGCCGCATCTGCGCAAGATCAAAGAGAGCTTGAATGCCAGCCGGTATCCGGTGGGCGATGAGTTCAATTAAAGATCAAAAGCCCTCACCCCAGCCCTCTCCCAGAGGGAGAGGGGGCCGACCGCGGTGTCTTGTGCCATGCATCGACCTGAGAGATCGAGTCGATTATGGATTCAATACTGTACTTTCACGTCGGCGGAATTCTTCAGCATCCCCCAATCAGTCCCCTCTCCTTCCGGGAGAGGGCTAGGGTGAGGGCAGCGGTTTTAATGACACACTCAAGCCGCCGCCCACGCCTGCAAGCTCAAATGCGCCTTCTCTCCCGGCGCCAGATGCAGGCTGTCCGTGCCGCCCGCCGCCGCTTCCACACAGACGAACTCGCAAATCTCGTCCCAACTCACCCCCAGTAGCGGTCGCGCGCCCGGGTGCCATACCACCGTGTCGCCATTGTCACCGGTATCGATGCACAACTCACGCTGCCAGGCGTGATCCTTGAGCTGCAATTCACCGTCATGCTGAAACACCCGCTGGCACCCGCCCTCCACGCGCAATTCGCCTTCCTGCTGGCAAGCCTGGCGGTTCAACTGGTCATAACCCTGGGCGCCTTCGAGGCCAGACAGCGCTATCTCGCCGACATCGCCAATACGCCAGTAAGCGTGCAAAGCCTGGCTCAGTTGGCATGGCATGTCGTCCTGATGCTCGGTGCTCAGGCGTAATTCCATGCGTTCGCCCAGATGCGCGTGCAGATCAACCTGCCAGTCGCACAACTGCAATTGCCAATGCAGGCGCACGCCATCCTCGGCGCTGCTGCTGTCGAGCAACTTCCAGTCGAGCAATCGCGCCCAACCGTGGGACGGCCATGCGTTTTCGCTCGGATGGCGGCCATACCACGGCCAGCACACCGGC
Source organism: Pseudomonas khorasanensis (assembly GCF_014268505.2). Classification (GTDB taxonomy): domain Bacteria; phylum Pseudomonadota; class Gammaproteobacteria; order Pseudomonadales; family Pseudomonadaceae; genus Aquipseudomonas; species Aquipseudomonas khorasanensis. Next base: position 378,246 of record NZ_JABWQP020000002.1, on the reverse strand, counting down.
ACACCACCGCGGATTGCACCGACGTGCGGCCACTTCGCCGCGCACCACAACCACGGCTTCTGCCCACGCGGTTGAAAGTGCAGCAACTGCGCGCCCTGACGACTGAACACCGCCTGACACAGCGGATGATCGATCACCAACACATCGCGCATCTGATAGCGCTCCCAGGCGAATACCGGTCGCTCGCGCAGGGACTTGAAGAAGCGTTGCAGCGGATGCTCAGGCATTGGCCACGGTCCTGAAAATCATGGGGGGATACTCAACAGCATCACTTGCAGAGACTCACATCGCAAAAAAAAGCGGACAGCCTTGGCTGTCCGCAAATATGCGCACATAGAGAGGAGCTTATCGCAGACGCGTTAGAACGTAGACTGAATTTTCAGGCCAGCGACCAAAGCGTTATCAACTTCGTCCACACCGCCCGGATGGGTGATGTACTGCAGGTTAGGACGCACGGTCAGCCAGTTGGTGACGTGGAAGCCGTAGTTGAGTTCGTAGTTGTATTCGGTTTCACGAATCGGCGAGAACGCGGCGTTCTCGTAATCGGAAACACCGTTGGAGGCATTCAACAGTTCCGCGTTGCGCTTCACGTCCTTGTTGACGTGGATACGCGCTGCGCCAATACCGATGTCGTCTTTTGGACGAGCATCGAACGGGCCTTTGTAGACAAACATCACCGACTGGTAGTTGTCGATGAAGTTGGTGTCCTTGTCGTGGAACGTGGCGTTGGCGGCGATGTTCAGACCGCGCGTCGCGTCACCGTTGTGGGTAGTGAGTTGCTGCTGCGCAACGAACCAGTAGCCGTGTTTGCTGTTGTGCGACTTGTAGTCGTCACCGGTGGTTGCAGCATCGAAACCGTTGACGTCTTCGCGAACGTCGTCGGCATCGGCCGTGCTCTTGTAGTAACCGACGCGGTATTCGCCCGGCAGGCTGTTGACCTTCGGCGACCAGACCAATTCAACCGGCAAAACGGTACCCTTGGTGCCGCTGCCGCTGAGCTTGAAGCCGTTGCCGTGTTCCAGCTGCGACGGGTTCTGGTTGTACGCACCGATCTGCGCATAGAGCTCGTCGTTGATGTTGTACTTCACACGGATCGCGGCCTGGCTGACGGGCCAGTTGTACCAGATGTTGGTCGCCCAGTTACCCACTTGCGAACCGCAGAACGCCAGGTTCTGGAACTCGCACGGGAAGGTATTGAAGTCTTCGCCTTCGCCGAAATAACCGGCCTTCACATCGAGCTTGTTATCGAAGAACTGGTGCTGAATCCACAACTGGGTCAGACGCACCATGTGCCCACGACCCCAGACTTCCTGCGAGGAGCTGAGGGTGCCGGCACGCGGATCGCCAACGCGGTCGTTGGAGATGTTGTAGCCGTTACGGTTGGTCAGCTGGATCTTCGCTTGCGTGTTGTCCCAGCCCCACAGTTTCTGCAGGTCAAGGGCCACACCGAGGCCGAACTGGTCGCTGTAGCGGCCGGTCTTGTCGTCGTCGTAGCCGCCATGCAGGTTGGCGCCCATTTCCCCAACGTAGTCGGCTTTGATGTCGATACCCTGCTCGATCAGCTTGGTGCGCTCGCCGCCCCAGTCGCCGGTCATCCATTTGGAGTCGGAGCTGAAGGCATCCGCCGCCATCGCATTACCGGCCAGCACCAGTGCAGCTGCCGCAGAAACCTGGCAGATCAACCGGGCATTGACGTGTTTCTTTTTCATCCCTACATCCTCGTCTTTATTGTTATTAACTGTTTTTATCTAACGCGGTTTACATAAAGTGCGACGAATAACAGGCCATCCGCCGCGTGCTCCCCTGTGGAATCCAATTTCTGTGGGAGCTGGCTTGCCAGCGATGGCATCGACCCGATTCGACGACGGACCGAGTTGCCTGCATCGCTGGCAAGCCAGCTCCCACATGAATGCATTCCAGCATTGATCTTCTTAGCGGCCTTTGAACTGCGCCACATTCGCCGACCGGGTTTCGCTCTGCACCTGGCCCGCAACGCCCAGACGCTCGCCGGTATTGGCATCGAACAACAACACTTTCGACGGATCGAACTGCAGTGTCAGGCTCTCGCCCACCTGCGGCGCCACGTCGGGCGCCAGTCGGCAGCAGACCTTGGTGTCGTTCAGGTTGACGAACACCAGGGTGTCCGGGCCGGTTGGCTCGGTGACCTGCACTTCGGCACGAATGCTCGGCAAACCATTGCCCTCGCCGTTCGCCAGCACGATCTGTTCAGGGCGCAAGCCGAGGATCACTTCGCGGTCTTCGAGACCGGCGTCCTGCATGCTCATCGGCAATTCGCAGCGCGCCTGACCGCTGTCGAGCAGCGCCAGCAGGCGACCGTCCTTGCGCTGCAAACGCAGAGGGATGAAGTTCATCGGCGGCGAACCGATGAAGCTCGCCACGAACAGATTGGCCGGGTCGTTGTAGATCTCTTTAGGCGTGCCGAACTGCTGAATAATTCCGTCTTTCATCACCGCCACTTTGTCGCCCAGCGTCATCGCTTCGATCTGGTCGTGGGTGACGTAAACGGTGGTGGTCTTCAGGCGCTGGTGCATCAGTTTCATTTCGGTGCGCATCTCGACGCGCAGCTTGGCGTCGAGGTTGGACAGCGGTTCGTCGAACAGGTAGATCTTCGGGCGACGCGCCAGTGCACGGCCCATGGCCACGCGCTGTTGCTGACCGCCAGAGAGCTGGCCCGGCTTGCGATTGAGCAGGTGTTCGATCTGCAAGAGCTTGGCCACGCGGGCGACTTCTTCGTCGATCGCCGACTGCGGCATCTTGCGGATCTTCAGGCCGAATTCGATGTTTTGGCGCACGCTCATGGTCGGGTACAGCGCGTAGGACTGGAACACCATGGCGATGTCGCGATCCTTGGGGCTCATGCCGCTGACGTCCTGATCGCCGATCATGATCGCGCCGCCGGTGATGGTTTCCAGGCCGGCGATGCAATTCATCAACGTCGATTTGCCGCAGCCCGAAGGGCCGACCAGGATCAGGAACTCACCGTCCTTGATCGACAGTTCGATGTTCTTCAGGGTGTCCGGCAGGCCGGCACCGTAGGTCTTGTTTACGTTGCGAAGTTCGAGCGTAGCCATGATTACCCCTTGACCGCGCCGGCCGTCAGCCCGCGCACGAAATACTTGCCTGCGACCACATAGACCAGCAGGGTCGGCAGCCCGGCGATCATCGCCGCTGCCATATCAACGTTGTATTCCTTGGCGCCGGTGCTGGTGTTGACCAGGTTGTTCAGCGCCACGGTGATCGGTTGTGAATCACCGCTGGAGAACACCACACCGAAAAGGAAGTCGTTCCAGATCTGGGTGAACTGCCAGATCAAGCAGACCATGATGATCGGCGTCGACATCGGCAGGATGATGCGGCGGAAGATGGTGAAGAAGCCGGCGCCGTCCAGGCGCGCGGCTTTGACCAGCGCATCGGGAATGCTCACGTAGTAGTTGCGGAAGAACAGCGTGGTGAACGCCAGGCCGTAAACCACGTGAACAAACACCAGGCCGGTGGTGGTGCTCGCCAGGCCCATTTTGCCGAGGGTGAACGAGGCCGGCAGCAGCACGGTCTGGAACGGCAGGAAGCAGCCGAACAACAGCAGGCCGAAGAACAACTGCGAACCGCGAAAACGCCACATCGACAGCACGTAACCGTTCAACGCACCGATAGCGGTGGAGATGATCACGGCCGGTACGGTGATCTTGATCGAGTTCCAGAAGTAACCGTCAACGGTTGCCCAGGCCTTGACCCAGCCGATGCCGCTGACCACGGTCGGCCAGCTCAGCAGGTTGCCGGTGCTGATGTCTTCCGGGGTCTTGAAGCTGGTCAGAAGCATGACAACCAGCGGCACCAGATAAAGGAACACGGCGAAGATCAGCACCGCGTAGATCGCGATGCGACTCAGGCTGATCGCGGGTTTGGCAGCAAGACTAGTCATGGCGCTTGGTCCTCAGCTCGGAATACAGGTAAGGCACGATGATCGCGAGGATCGCCCCGAGCATCAGAATTGCACTGGCCGAGCCCATGCCCATCTGGCCGCGACTGAAGGTGAAGGAATACATGAACATCGCAGGCAGATCGGAGGAATAACCCGGACCACCCGCCGTCATCGCCGCGACCAGGTCGAAGCTCTTGATCGCGATGTGCGCCAGGATCATCACCGCACTGAAGAACACCGGACGCAGGCTTGGCAACACCACTTTCCAGTAAATGCGCGGCATGCTCGCGCCGTCGATCTGTGCGGCGCGAATGATCGACTGATCAACGCCCCGCAGGCCTGCGAGGAACATCGCCATAATGAAGCCCGAGGCTTGCCACACAGCGGCGATCACCAGGCAGTACACAACGCGATCGGGGTCGATCAGCCAGTCCAGACGGAAGCCTTCCCAGCCCCAGTCACGCAGCAATTTGTCCAGGCCCATGCCCGGGTTGAGCAGCCATTTCCAGGCGGTACCGGTGACGATCATCGAGAGCGCCATCGGGTACAGGTAAATGGTGCGGATAAAGCCTTCGCGACGGATGCGCTGGTCGAGGAATACCGCCAGCAGCACGCCGATCACCAAAGTGATGCCGATGAACATGCCGCCGAACACCGCGAGGTTCTTGCTCGCGACCCACCAGCGATCGTTGTCGAACAACCGTGCGTATTGCGCCAGACCTGCCCATTTGTAGTTGGGCAGAAAGGTCGAGGTGGTGAACGACAGAATGAACGTCCACAGGATGTAGCCATAGAAGCCCACCAGCACGATGAACATGCTCGGCGCCAGCACCAGTTTTGGCAGCCAGCGTTGCAATGCATCGAACGGCGAGGCCTTGCTGAAAACAGCAACAGAACTCATGGGGAAATCCACATTAAGATTACAGACGGCTTCCCTTTTGGGAGCGAGCCTGCACGCGAAAATGTTGCGTCAGTCGACGGATGTAGCAACTGACACGACGCCTTCGCGAGCAGGCTCGCTCCCACTGGGTCGAACCTGCTTTTGGTTATTTAGCCGACTGAACTGCCGCGCCCAGTTTCTTCGCGGCATCGGCCGGGTCGGCTTTCGGGTCGTTGATGTAGTTGGTCACGACATCAAAGAACGCGCCCTGCACGGCCAGTGTGGTCGCCATGTTGTGCGCCATGCTCGGCTGCAGGCCACCGGACTTGGCGTCTGCCAGGAAGTCCTTGGCGGCGGTCTGTGCACAGGAGTCGAAACCAAGTTTTTCCATGTTGTTCAACATGTCGTTGCGAACCGGGATCGAGCCCTTGTTGATGCTGAAGACCTTCTGGAAGTTCTCGCCCAGCACGACTTTGGCGATGTCCTGCTGACCCGCCGCAGTGCCTGCGTCTTTCTGCTTGAACACGGCCAGGGAGTCGATGTTGTAAGTGAACGCCTTGTCGGTGCCCGGGAACGCTACGCACTGGTAGTCCTTGCCGGCGATTTTCTTGGCGGCGGTCCATTCGGACTTGGCCCAGTCACCCATGATCTGCATGCCGGCCTTGCCGTTGATGACCTTGGCCGCCTCCAGGTTCCAGTCCTGACCCTTGCCGTCAGCGTCCATGTAGGTCGCGACTTTCTTCAGTTCGGTGAGGGCCTTGACCATTTCCGGGCCGGTCAGGGCTTTGTTGTCCAGATCGACCAGGGCTTTCTTGTAGCCATCAACGCCCATGACCGACAGCACAACGGCTTCGAACACGGTGCTGTCCTGCCAAGGCTGACCGCCGTGAGCGAGCGGAATGAAGCCTGCGGCTTTCAGCTTGTCGCCGGCTGCGTAGAATTCATCGAGGGTGGTCGGGGCTTTTTCGATGCCGGCTTTCTTGAAGACTTCCGGGTTGATCCACAGCCAGTTGACGCGGTGAATGTTCACCGGCACGGCCACGTAATCACCTTCGTACTTCACGGTATCGGAGACTTTCTTGTCGAGCAGGCTGTCCCACTTTTCAGACTTGGCGACGTCTTTCAGCACGTCGGTGTCGAGCAGGCCGGTCGACGCCCATTCCTGGATGTCCGGGCCTTTGATCTGGGCAACGCCAGGTGGGTTGCCGGCGACGGCACGGCTTTTCAGAACGGTCATGGCAGTCGCACCGCCACCCCCGGCAACAGCGCCGTCTTTCCAGGTGAAACCGTCTTTTTCAACTTGAGCCTTGAGCACATCGACAGCGGCTTTTTCGCCACCGGAGGTCCACCAGTGCACGACTTCCACCGAACCTTTGGATTCGGCAGCGGAAACACTGAGCGGCAGGATTGCGAGCGGGAACAGGGAGGCGACAGAAATGACAGTAGCGAGGCGAGAAATCGCATTCATTCGAGATGTACCTTTCTTGTTGTTATGCATTGCAAGTCTGGTGCTTGCGCTGCACAGGAGTTTAAACAGGGCGTTTCGCTTCGCAGGTAACGAAGGGACGCGCAAATGTCACGGCATGGTTACACAGCAATGCCACGGATCCCCTGCGCCAGCGCAGTCGCCATGCTGGGCGCGAGAGGCAGGCGCGGGATGAGCACCGCTTGCCAGGCATGATACAGATCGGGTTTGCCCGGCCAGATATCGGCGCTTGGCACATTGTGCGGATTGAGTTCGTGGTGCCAGCTGCCGTCGCAGCGGTCGATGAAATATGTGTCGCAGAATTCCCAGAACAGCCGGTACCAGGTTTCGTATTGCGGCTCGCCGTTACGTTTGAGCAAGGCACTGGCGGCAGCGCTGGCCTCGGCATGCGTCCAGTGCAGGCGATGACGCACCACGGCTTTGTTGTCCCAGTCGAGGGTATAGACAATGCCCGGCGCGCCATCGACGTCCCAACCGTGGCGGCAGTTTTGCTCGAAGAGTTTTTGCGCATCGGTCGCCAGCCAGCCCGGCGTCAGCATGCCGGCCTGCACCCGCGCGGCTTCGAGGTGCAGCAACAGCCGCGCCCACTCGAAACCGTGGCCCGGCGTGGTGCCGAAGGGGCGGAAGCCGTCGGCGGGATTGTCCTGGTTGTAGTCGCGCAGCGGTTGCCAGTCGCGATCAAAGTGCTCGACGACCATGTAGCCGTTGGCAGCGGCGTGGCCGTGAATCACCCGTTCGACGATGCGTTGCGCGCGCGCCAGCCAGCGTGGGTCCTCGGTGACATCGGCCAACGCGAGAAAGGCTTCGGTGGCGTGCATGTTGCTGTTGGCGCCGCGATAGGCTTCTTCTTCGCTCCAGTCGCGATTGAAGAATTCGCGCATGGCGCCCTCTTCTTCGCTCCAGAAATACGTGTCGATGATGTCGATCGCATCGTCGAGCAAGGCCTGGGCGCCGGGCCGTTGCGCGACCACGGCGGAACTGGCGGCCAATGCGACGAACGCGTGCAGATAGGCATTCTTGCCGGTGTTGTCGTCGCGGTGTTCGGCGACGGCGAACCAGCCACCGTGCAGCGCATCGCGCAATGGCCCGCGCAGGGCGGCGATTCCGTGATCGACCAGCTCGGCGAAACCCGGCAGGCCCTGAATGTGGGCCATGGCGAAGCTGTGGGTCATGCGTGCGGTGTTCATGGTTTCGGCGTGCGCGTGCGCCGGCAAACGGCCGCGCTCGTCGAGATTGCCGAAGCCGTCGGGCAGGCGCGAAGCCTTGGCGAAATCCAGCAGGCGCAGGCCTTCGGCGGCAAGCCATTGCTGATGAGCAGGGGCGTTCAGCCAACTGCTGAAGTCTGGGTGAAAGGTGTCCATGGAGCGGCCCTTTTTTTGTTATGACTGCGGGCAGTCTAAACAACGGGTCGCGGCGCGCTTGTAACGAAGGGGACGGTGTTTGTCACTGACTTGTGACATTTGTATTAATGCATCTGACGCCTTCGCGAGCAGGCTCGCTCCCACAGGTGAACGCATTCCACCCGCCGCAACGCGGTCGAATGTGGGAGCGAGCCTGCTCGCGAAGAACGGTAACGCGGTCTGACTAATCAACACTGCGCGGCAACTGCAGCGTTACCCGCAACCCACCCTCACGCAGGTTCTGCAAGGTCACTTCGCCGCCATGGCTGTGGGCGATGTTGCGCGCGATGCCAAGCCCCAACCCATAACCCTGCTGCTGCCCCGCCAGCCTGAAGTGCGGTTCGAACACCTGCTCCAGCCTTTGCTGCGGTACACCCGGCCCTTCGTCATCGACGTGCAGGACAAACGCACTTTCATCGTCATCAATGTGCAGATGCGCGTTCTGCCCATACTTCAAGGCGTTATCGATCAGATTGCCGATGCAGCGCTTCAACGCCAGCGGCTTGCCCGGATACGCCGACAGCGCCCGGCCATGCTGAGTGACGCGGCCGTTGCCGTGCGGCGCCAGATACGGCTCGACCAGACAATCGAGTACATGGTTGAGATCCACCGGCTCTATGTTTTCGTGGATGTCGGTGTCTTTCACGCATTGCAGCGCGCCTTTGACCAGCAGCTCCAGCTCATCCAGATCGCGGCCGAACTTGGCTTGCAGCTTTTCATCCTCAAGCAATTCGACCCGCAGGCGCAGACGGGTGATCGGCGTACGCAGGTCATGGGAAATCGCGCTGAACAACTGGCTGCGTTCAGTCAGATATCGGCTGATACGCTCGCGCATGGTGTTGAACGCGCGGCCCACTTCAACCACTTCACTGCCGCCGCCCTCCGCCACCGGCTCGACGTCAGCGCCCAGCGACAAATCCCGCGCCGCCCGCGCCAGTCGCTTGAGCGGCCGGCTCTGCCAGTGCACCAGCAGGCCGATGAACAACAGCAAAAATCCGCTGGTGAGGACGATAAACCACACCTGCTGCGCCGGCAGACCTTGTTCTTCGAGGCTGGTGTACGGCTCGGGCAGCAGGGAGGCGATGTACAGCCATTCACCTGGCGCCATTTGAATTTGCGTGACCAGCACCGGCGGATTGACCGGTTCCAGCGTCAATGCGTAATGCGCCCAGGAGCGCGGCAGTTCGTCGAGTTTCAGCCCCGCATTGAAAATACGCAGGTCCTCCGGGCTGACGAAGGTCACCGAAATATCGGTGTCATGGCCAAGGGACTGGCGCAGCACTTCATCCACGGCCTGCATCACTGCCGCCTTGCGCGGCGTGACCGGCAGCACGTCCATGCCAAGGGGTTTGTCGTTGAGCGTCACCACGAATCGCGTGCCGCCCATGCTGCGCAACTGGTCGAGCACCAACGGTCGATAGGCGACCGGCAAAGAGCGGAAATAGCTGACGCTGGCAGTCATCGAGTGGGCCAGGCTACGGGCGCTGGTAACCAGGCCTTCGAGCTGAGTGGCACGCAGTTGCGACACCCAGATCACGCTCGACAGTGTCTGCGCGAACAGCACCGCCAACAGCGTCAGCAGCAGCATCCGCCCAAGCAGCGAGCGCGGCACCGGCACGCGACTGGCAAATCTGCGCAGGGACTCAGTGACCATTGCCGGCAACCACATTGGCTGCCAGCTGGTAACCGCTGCCGCGCACGGTGCGGATCAGTCGCGGCGGTTTCTCGGTATCGCGCAGGCGTTGGCGCAAACGGCTGACGGCCATGTCGACGATGCGATCGAGCGGCATCAGATCCCGGCCACGGGTGGCGTTGCCGATGGTGTCGCGGTCGAGAATTTCCTGAGGATGGTCGAGGAACAGCTTCAGCAAAGCGAAGTCGGCGCCCGACAGGATCACTTCTTCGCCATCCGTGTGGAACAGCCGATGGCTGACTGTGTCCAGCCGCCAGTCATCGAAGGCCAGCACTTCGCTGCCGCTGCGTTCATGAGCGAATTGCGCGCGACGCAGCAGAGCCTTGATCCGCGCTTGCAGCTCGCGCGGACTGAACGGCTTGCCGAGGTAGTCGTCGGCGCCGAGCTCGAGGCCGATCACGCGGTCGGCTTCGTCGGAGCTGGCGGTGAGCATGATGATCGGCACCTGCGCCTGACGCGGATGCTGACGCACCCAACGGCACAGGCTGAAACCGTCTTCATCGGGCAGCATGACATCAAGGATCACCAGATCGCTCGGCGCCTCGTTGAGCGCCTGGCGAAAACTGGCACCGTCGGCGGTGGCCCGCACCTGAAACCCGGCACGGGTCAGATAGGTTTCCAGCAACTCGCGTATTTCCTGGTCGTCATCGACCAACAATATCGACTTGTTGACTGAGCTCACTTCGAAGGCATCCTTGTTGTTGGAGTTGGGGCGGATTATGCCTGAGCAAAAACAGATGGCGTACGAGCTTTTGTGGCGAGGGAGCTTGCTCCCGCTGGGCTGCGAAGCGGCCTCGATGTACTGTCAGTGACATCGTGCCTGCCGGATTTGCGACTGCTGCGCAGCCGAGCGGGAGCAAGCTCCCTCGCCACAGGTCACTTATGCCAGAGCTGGGATTGCTTGATCCAGGGCCACGCCCGCGCCGACCAGCCCGGAATACGGTGCCGTTACCAGCCACACCGGAATGCCTTTGAAGTAATCGCTCATGCAGCCCTTGTCGGCAAAACTGCGGGCGAAACCGCTTTGCAGGAAGAAATCGGCAAACCTCGGAATCACTCCACCGACAATGAACACCCCGCCACGAGCGCCCGTGGTCAGCACGTTGTTGCCGGCGACGCGACCGAGCCAGCAGCAGAACTGCTCCAGCACCTCCAGCGCCACCGGATCACCCGCCAGACCGGCCGATGTGATCGCCTCGGGCGTATCGAGTGTCGGTTCATGCCCATCCACCGCGCAGATTGCCCGGTACAACCGAGGCAGGCCGCCGCCGCTCAACGCCGTTTCCGCGCTGACGTGACCGATTTCGTTGTAGATGTGCTGCCACAGCTGCGCTTCACGCGGGCTGCTCAGCGGCAGGTCAACGTGACCGCCCTCGCCCGGCAACGCCGCGAAACGACCTTCACCCAGATCGAGCAAGGTGCCAACCCCAAGGCCAGTGCCCGGGCCGATGACCACGGCTGGACGCAACGGCTCCGGCGTGCCTTCGCAGACCACGCGGAATTCGCCCGGCTGCAAACGGGTCATGCCCAGCGCCATCGCCGAGAAGTCGTTGGTCAGCAACAATTGCTCGACCTGCAAGGTCTTGCAGAACGCGCTACGACTGAGCCGCCAGTGATTGTTGGTGAACTTGAATTCATCGCCGCTCACCGGGCCTGCCACCGACAGACACACCGAACCGATTGAACCCGGCGCCAGACCGAGCCCGCTCAGGTAGAGGCTGATCGCCTCTTCCGGGCTGGCATAGTCGGCCGTGGCCAGCACCTGAATCGATTGCAGCTGCTGGTTTTTCCACAACGCAAACCGCGCGTTGGTGCCTCCGATGTCACCGACCAAAGCCAGTTTCAATTAAGCGTCTCCAGGGCAGAAGTGAAGGCGCTGGCGCCCTGCTCCGCCGAGCTGAAGGCCATGCGCATGAAGCCAAACAGCTCGCGCCCGCTGCCAATATTGTTGCCCAACAGGCCCTTGGCGGGTTCGCGCGCTGCAAATTCGGCGGCGTCGACCTTGAGTTCCAAAGTGCCTTTGACGCCATCGACGCGGATGATATCGCCCTCTTGCACGCGAGCCAAAGCGCCACCGACATAAGCCTCGGGGCTGACATGAATCGCCGCCGGGATTTTCCCCGACGCGCCGGACATGCGCCCGTCGGTGACCAGCGCGACTTTGAAGCCGCGATCCTGCAACACGCCGAGGAACGGCGTCATTTTGTGCAGCTCCGGCATGCCGTTGGAGCGCGGGCCCTGGAAGCGCATCACCGCGACAAAATTCTTCTCCAGCAGACCGGCCTTGAACGCATCGGCCAGATCCTGCTGATCCTGAAACACCATCGCCGGTGCCTCGACAACCTGGTTTTCCAGGGCTACGGCGGACACTTTCATCACGCCGCGTCCGAGATTGCCTTCCATTACGCGCAAGCCGCCCTCCGAGGAGAACGCACGGGACACCGGGCGCAGAATGTTTTCGTCGAGGCTGTCGATCGGTCCTTCGCGCCACACCAGCTCACCGTTATCGAGGAACGGCTCTTTGGTGTAGCGGCTCAGGCCGTGGCCGAGCACGGTGTTGACGTCTTCGTGCAGCAGACCGGCGCCGAGCAGTTCGCGGATCAGGAACGACATGCCGCCCGCCGCCTGGAAATGGTTGATGTCGGCTTTGCCGTTCGGATAAACGTGGCTGAGGGTCGGCACGACTTCGGAGAGGTCGGCCATGTCTTGCCAGGTCAGTTGAATGCCCGCCGCCATGGCAATGGCCGGCATGTGCAGGGTGTGGTTGGTCGAACCGCCCGTGGCGTGCAGCGCAACAATCGAGTTGACCAGCGCCTTCTCGTCGACGATCTCGCCGATCGGCATGAAGTTGCCGTTCTGCTTGGTCAGACGCGTGACCTGATGCGCGGCCTCGCGGGTCAAGGCGTCACGCAGCGGCGTATTCGGATTGACAAAAGAGGCGCCCGGCAAGTGCAGGCCCATGACTTCCATCAGTAGCTGGTTGGTGTTGGCGGTGCCGTAAAAGGTGCAGGTGCCCGGGCTGTGGTAGGACTTCATCTCCGATTCCAGCAGCTCTTCGCGAGTCGCCTTGCCTTCGGCGTACTTCTGGCGAACGTCGGCCTTTTCCTTGTTGGAGATCCCCGAAACCATCGGTCCACCGGGGACGAAGATCGTCGGCAGGTGGCCGAAGCGCAGCGAACCCATCATCAGCCCGGGAACGATCTTGTCGCAGATGCCGAGCATCAGCGCACCGTCGAACATGTTGTGCGACAGCGCCACGGCGGTAGACATCGCGATCACTTCGCGGCTTGGCAAGCTCAGTTCCATGCCCGGCTCGCCCTGGGTCACGCCATCGCACATGGCAGGTGTGCCACCGGCGAACTGGCCGACCGAGCCGATTTCACGCAAGGCGTTCTTGATCTGTTCAGGGAAGACTTCGTACGGCTGATGCGCCGAGAGCATGTCGTTATACGAAGAAACAATGGCGATGTTCGCCGAGTTCATCATCCGCAGGCTGTGCTTGTCTTCACTGCCGCATCCGGCCACGCCGTGGGCGAAGTTGGCGCATTGCAGCTTGCCGCGCATCGGGCCGTCGGTGGCGGCGCCGCGAATCAATGCAAGGTAAGCCTGACGCGTGGCGCGGCTGCGGGCGATAAGCCGTTCGGTGACCTCAAGAACGCGGGGATGCATGTGTAGAACTCCAGGCTAACGGATGTGGCGACCTGATTGTCTATGCTGAGCAAGGGCCCATCCATTCGGGATGACGGACGGTTTTCTTGATCATTCGGACCAGTTGATTCAGGTCACTCGTTGTAGATAAAACAAAATATTGCCACTAAAAAGGCTTGTTTTCTATTTTTATGCGAATAATCTTGTAATTCCAACAACAAAACGACGGCGGCGCTGTTCCATGACTCTACGAATCGCAATCAATGGTTTTGGCCGCATCGGCCGTAATGTCCTTCGCGCACTGTATACCCAAGGCTATCGCCAGGACCTGCAGATCGTCGCGATCAACGATCTGGGTGACAGTTCGATCAACGCCCATCTGCTCAAGTACGACACCGTCCACGGCACCTTTGATGCCGAAGTCGCGCACGACAACGAGAGCCTGACGGTCAACGGCGACCGCATTGCGGTCAGCGCCATTCGCAACCCGGCCGAACTGCCATGGGCTGCCGAGAAGATCGACGTTGTTTTCGAGTGCACCGGTCTGTTCACCGACCGTGCCAAAGCCGCCGCGCATATTACCGCCGGCGCACGCAAAGTAATCATCTCGGCGCCGGCCAAAGGCGCCGATGCCACCGTCGTTTATGGTGTGAACCACGACATTTTGCGCCAGTCGCACCAGATCATCTCCAACGCCTCGTGCACCACCAACTGCCTGGCGCCGGTCGCCCAGGTGCTGCATCGCGAACTGGGCATTGAAAGCGGCCTGATGACTACCATTCACGCCTACACCAACGATCAGAATCTGACCGACGTCTATCACACCGACCCGTACCGCGCGCGTTCGGCCACGCAGAACATGATCCCGAGCAAGACCGGCGCCGCCGAAGCGGTGGGCCTGGTGCTGCCGGAACTGGCGGGCAAGCTGACCGGCATGGCCGTGCGTGTGCCCGTGATCAATGTGTCGCTGGTGGATCTGACCGTACAGCTCAAGCGTGAAGCCTCGGCCGACGAAGTCAACGCCCTGCTGAAAGCGGCGAGCCAACATTCGAAAATTTTGGGTTACAACACGTTGCCGCTGGTTTCAAGCGACTTCAACCACAACCCGCTGTCGTCGATCTTCGATGCCAATCACACCAAGTCCAGCGGCAAGCTGTTGAAGGTGCTGGCCTGGTATGACAACGAATGGGGCTTCTCCAACCGCATGCTGGATAACTGCCTGGCGTTGTGTAACGCCGAATAATCCCAGGTTCTCCCCCCCATCCCTGTGGGAGCGAGCCTGCTCGCGAATACTTTGTATCATTCGACATTGATGTTGACTGGCAAACCGCTTCTCGCGAGCAGGCTCGCTCCCACAGGGTTTCGATTTCAATCTGAAATCAGCGCTTGACCACGAAGGCAGATGATAAGCATTATCATTAGCTCGAAATGGATCAGGTCTTCCCGTGAGTCAATCGCGCTTCAATCATGTTTTCCTCGCTCAGCGCAGTTCATTGCTGCGGACGCTGGAACGGATGGTCAACAATCACAGCACCGCTGAAGACCTGCTGCAGGAAACCTATCTGCGCGTCACGCGGGCGTTGAGCGAGCGGGCCATCGACCACCTTGAACCTTTTGTCTTCCAGACCGCGCGCAATCTGGCGCTCGACCATTTGCGCGCGCGCAAGATTCACGCGCGCACCATGGTCGATGATGTGCCGCAGGTCATCGTCCATAGCATCGCCGCCCCCGCCAGCAGCGCCGAAGACGCCGCCCACGCCGAACAATTGCTGGAGCGCTTGAACGTGAGTCTCGGTGAACTCAGTCCCCGTCAGCAGCGAATCTTTATCCTCAGCCGTTTGCACGGGCACAGCTATCAGGAAATCGCCGACGAACTGGAGGTGTCCCTCAGTACCGTGCAAAAAGAACTGAAACTGATCATGAGTATCTGCATCGGCGTGGCCGCACGGCATGACGGCAGCGGCAAGCAGTGAGTCTCGAACGGCACGTTGAAAATGAAAGCAATACAACGCATCGGGTCATGGCTTGCAGCTTGTCGCTTGAAGCTGGAAACTGCTTCGCCACAAGCCCCGAGGAAACACCGTGACGGACACCCACCGCTCGCCTTCGCCCGATTCGGCGCGGCACGCTGCAGACGCAATGGACCAGGCGCTGGACTGGCTCATTGTGCTCGGCAGCGCGGACGAAGAGCAGGCCCGGCAGTTTCAGGCCTGGCTGGCGGCTGATCCGCTGAATGCCGAAGCGTTCGCCAAGGCCCAGGCGATCTGGGATGGCCCGCACGTCGCGTCGTGCGCGCAGGCCCTCGCGGCGAAATCCGCGAAAGTGTCCTTGCTCAAACGCCTGCGCCCGCACTGGAAACCCTTGGCGACCGCCGCCGTGCTGATCCTCGGTTTGTTCAGCTTCAGCAATCTGCCAATGCGCCTTCAGGCCGATCATCTGACCGTGGTCGGCGAACGTCAGCGCCTGCAACTGGAGGACGGTTCGCAAGTCCTGCTCAACACCAACTCGGCCTTCTCCAGCACCATCAACGATCAACAGCGCATTGCCCGGTTGTACCAAGGCGAGGCGTTTTTCGAGGTGGCCTCCGATCGCAGTCAACCGCTGGAAATCGATGCCGGACCGGTCCAGGCCAGCGTGCGCGATACGGCCTTCGCCGTGCGTTATCTGGACGGCGTTGCACAGGTCAACGTGCAGCGCGGCGATGTCGATCTGCGCGCCACCCATAACGATGCGCGCGTTCGCCTGCGCGCCGGGGAAAGCATTCGTATCGGGCCCAACGGCTTTGGCCGTCCCGCCAAACTCGACGCCGCCACCGATCTGGCCTGGGTTCAGGGCCGATTGGTGTTCGAGAACTGCCCGCTGAATCAGGTGCTGGCCGAGCTGCGCCGCTACTATCCGGGCTGGATCATCAACAACAACGAGCAACTGGCCGACGTCGCCGTCACCGGCAATTACCGTCTCGATCAGCCGCTCGACGTGGTGCGCTCTCTGGCGCACATCACCTCCGCCCGCCTGCAGGAATTCCCCGCACTGGTGATCCTGAACTGAATGAGAATTATTTTTACTCGATAGCCGAAGCCGGTACGTCTCGTTATAGCCAATGCAATTGATTCGCATCTTCGGACGCGGGTCTGCACCTATAAAGATTCGTGCGACACGGAGCGCTATCGATGTCCTCACGCCTTACCCGCCAGACTGCTTCCCCTTCCCGCGTATTGTCGTTGCTGACCGCTGCCATCCTGATGGCCGGCACTGCACCAGTGATGGCTGCCACCGAGCAACCGGCGCGCAACATGGGCGACTACTCGTTTTCCATCAGTCAGCAGCCGTTGGTCTCGGCACTTAACGCCTTTACCGCCGTGACCGGTTGGCAGGTGGGTTTGCCGGCCCAGTTGGGTCAGGGCGTCTCGTCGCCGGGCGTGCGCGGCTCGCTGCCGCCGGAAAAAGCGCTCGAGCGCCTGTTGGTGGGGACCAACCTGAGCTTTCGCAAGCTGAGCAACAACAATGTCGTGCTGGAAAAGCGCAGCAGCAGCGGCACCCTCAACCTGGATCAGGTGACGATCAGCGCCACTCGCCAGGAACAGTCAGTCAACAGCGTGCCCGCCACCGTCACCGTGCAGACCCGCGAGGGGCTGGACCGCAACAACGTCAACACCATCAAGGATCTGGTGCGCTACGAGCCGGGTGTTTCTGTTGGCGGTGCCGGTCAGCGCGGCGGCATCAGCGGCTACAATATTCGCGGTATCGACGGTGATCGCATCCTGACTCAGGTCGATGGCGTGGAAATCCCCAACAGTTTCTTCAACGGCCCGTACGCCAAAAGCCAGCGCAATTACGTCGACCCGGAAATCGTCAAGCGCGTGGAAATCCTCCGTGGCCCGGCCTCGGTGCTCTACGGCAGCAACGCCATCGGCGGCGCGGTCAGCTATTACACCCTCGATGCCGACGACATCATCAAACCGGGCAAGGACGTCGGTGCACGTCTGAAAAGCGGTTACAGCTCCGCCGATGACAGCTGGCTGAAGTCCGCCACCCTCGCCGGACGTAGCGGTGATTTCGACGGTCTGCTGCATTACAGCCAACGCGACGGGCATGAAACCGAATCGTTCGGTGGCCACAACGGCACCGGCCTTGAGCGCACCGCCGCCAACCCGGAAGACGTGCGGGCACACAACGTGCTGGCCAAGCTCGGCTGGAACTACAACGAAGATTCGCGCCTGGGCCTGACGTACGAAAAGTACAAGGACGACCGCGACACCGATCAGAAAAGCGTCTACGGCGGCCCTTACTTCAACGGTGCGCCCACCATTGCGAACAGCGCGCTGCCCGGCGGCATGTACCAGTGGCGCACCGGCAACGACACCATCACTCGCGAACGTTTCGGCATCGAGCACAACTTCGCCCTCGAGAGCCTGTTGGCCGACAACGTGAAGTGGAGCCTGAACCACCAGATCGCCAAAACCGATCAGAGCACCGAAGAGTATTACTACCCCATGACCCGTAAAGTGCTGCGCACCCGCGACACTGTTTACGAGGAAAAGCAGTGGGTATTCGATGCTCAACTGGACAAGGCTTTCGCCATCGGTGACACCGACCATGTGCTGACTTACGGCACCACGATCAAGCAGCAGAAGGTCACCGGCTCGCGCAGCGGCGACGGCAAATGTCTGGCGGTCGGTCGCGGCTGCACGGCGATTGGCGCGACCAGCACGGCAGACGTATTGAAGAAAGCCAGCGACTTTCCCGACCCGACCATCAACACCTATAGCCTGTTCGCACAGGACCAGATCAGCTGGAATGATTGGACCTTTTTGCCGGGCCTGCGCTACGACTACACGCGACTCAACCCGAAAATCACTCAGGAATTCCTCAACACCGTGGCGGCGGATGGTCAGGGCACGGTCAGCGACAAGAACAAGACGTGGCATAAAGTCTCGCCCAAATTCGGCCTGACCTACGCCTTCAACGACAACTACACCTGGTACGGCCAGTACGCCGAGGGCTTCCGCACTCCCACCGCGAAAGCGTTGTACGGTCGTTTCGAGAACAACACCAGCGGCTACAGCGTGGCGCCGAACCCGGATCTGGATCCGGAAAAAAGCAAAAGCTATGAGACCGGCCTGCGCGGCAACTTCGAGCAAGGTTCGTTCGATGTGGCGGTGTTCTATAACAAGTACCGCGACTTCATCAACGAGGACGCCGTTAAACCCGGCTACAGCGATCTTACGTTCCAGTCGAACAACATCAAGCGCGCCACCATCAAGGGCGCCGAAGTCAAAGGTCGGCTGAATCTGGATGCCTTCGGCGCGCCGCAAGGCCTCTACACCCAGGGCTCGATCGCCTACGCCTACGGTCGCAACAACGACAGCGGCGAGCCGCTTAACAGCGTCAACCCGCTGACCGGCGTGTTTGGCCTGGGTTACGACCAGGACCATTACGGCGGCTTGTTGAGCTGGACTGTGGTGAAGAAAAAGGATCGCGTCGATGACACCAACTTCAAATCGCCGGACGGCGTCAGCAGTCAGTTCAAATCGCCGGGCTTCGGCATCCTCGATATGACCGGTTATTACAAAGTCACCGACGACGTGACCGTCAGCGGCGGCATTTACAACCTGACCGACAAGAAATACTGGCTGTGGGACGACGTGCGCGGTTACGACAGCGTCGGCGAAGCGTCGGTGACGCAACCGGCCAACCTTGATCGCCTGACGCAACCGGGGCGTAACTTCGCCATCAACCTGATTTGGGACATCTGATCCGGCAGGCCTCGCTGCGCGTGTTCATTCGCCGTGCAGTGAGGTTTTTTTACTGTCCGGCGCCGGCCCGTACGTCTCGTTATCAAGCGCCTCTTTTATCAAGGACACCCGCATGACCACTTCGCCAAAAGCTCTGCGTTCGCAACGCCTGAACCAGATAACTCATGAGCCACACAGCAAGCTCGATGCGCTGGTCAAGGCCCACGCGCCATTCGAGACCCGCGCCAGCTTCGCCCGTTTTGTGGTGGCGCAATACCTGTTCCAGTCGGAACTCGTCGAGCTGTACAACGATGCTGAACTGAGCGCGATCGTTCCTGACTTGCCGGCCCGTTGCCGCGCCGAAGCGGCCAGGGCCGACCTTGCCGATCTGGATACCGAAGTTCCGGCAGCGGTGGCCGGCGCGGTGAAAAACCCAGGCAAGGCCCGCGCATTGGGCTGGATCTTCGTGTCGGAAGGTTCGAAGCTCGGCGCAGCGTTCCTGATCAAGCGCGCGGTGGCTCTGGACCTGAGCGAAACCTTTGGTGCGCGCCACCTGGGCGAACCGGAAGGTGGTCGTGCCGAGGGCTGGAAGCGCTTTGTGAAAACGCTGGATTCGCTGGAATTCAGCGCCGAGGAAGAAGCCGAAGTCGAGCGCGGCGCACTGGAGGCATTCAACCGCTTCACCGTGCTGCTGGAACAGGCATATGCCACGGAGGCCGAAGTGGCCTGAAGCAACACTTATCCCTTGTGGGAGCGAGCCTGCTCGCGAAGACGGCAGCACATTCAACATCGATGTGACTGATCCACCGCTTTCGCGAGCAGGCTCGCTCCCACAGTGATCACCACAAGCCTGTAAGATCTCCACTCCGCTTCAGAAGCCACCGCTGAGCTCATGCCCTCACCCGCCCACTCCAAACTCGCCCGCCTGCTGTTCGGCCTGCTGGCCTACGTCAGCCTCGGCATCGGCCTGATTGCCGTTGTCGTGCCCGGCTTGCCAACCACCGAGTTCATCCTCCTCGCCGCCTGGGCCGCGACCCGCAGTTCGCCGCGCCTGAGTGCCTGGCTGGAAAACCATCGCCTGTTCGGGCCGATTCTGCGCAACTGGCGCAACGGCGGGATCATTGCCCGCAAGGCCAAAGTCAGCGCCACGGCCAGCATGTTGCTGTGCGCGACGCTGATGCTGGTGATGCTCGATCACGGTTGGCCGATCTATCTGGCGATCGCGGGCATGGGCCTGGGCAACTTGTGGATCTGGTCGCGCCCCGAATCCTTGCCTGTATAAAAGTGCCCCGGACTATTTGAGCGCACATCCCTTTAATTAATCCTCTTTTCGGCACTTTCTCCTGCGCAAACGTTTAACACTAACCGTTCGTCGGCATGCCCCTCATGCCGTTTCGATCCACGCCGATGAGAAATGAATGGCGCTGAACGGATTTGGCGAACCGGGTAGTTCATACCCAAGCCCCCAGACTTCCTTTCGCGAGACCGCCCTATGTTCGCTTCTCTCTCCATTCGCCTGAAAATCGTTCTGCTGTCCGGGCTGTGCCTGCTCGGCGTGGTCGCGCTGATCGTCGGCATGAATATCTACCAGACCAACCAGAACGATGAGCTGGTCAGCGCCTCCAGCAGCAAAATGCTCACCGCCAGCGTGCAGAACCTGCTGCAAGCCAAAGCCGCCGAGCAAGCGGTGCGGGTGCAGAAAACCTTTGGCGAAAGCCTGTTGGTGGTCACCGCATTGGCTGATCAGGTCAAGGACCTGCAGACGATGGCGGCCAAGCGCTCCCTGGACGCCGGTGCCGTGCGTGAGGAAATCAACCAGAGCCTGAAAACCGCGTTCGAGCGTAACGATAAGGTGCTGGGCATCTGGCTTGCGTTCGAACCTGATGCCCTCGACGGCAAGGATAGCGAGTTCACCAACGATGCCGCGCGTCAGTCCAATGAAGTCGGACGATTTGCTTCGTACTGGAGCCGTGCCGGCGGCGCCTCGCTGAACACGGTCATGGTCGAAGATGACCTGACCAAAACCACCCTCAGCGTCAGCGGCACGCCGTACAACAGTTGGTACACCTGCCCTCGCGACAACAAGCGCACCTGCCTGCTTGACCCGTATGCGGACACCGTCGGTGGCAGGGAAATGCTCATGACGACCATTTCCGTGCCGCTGATGATCGACGGCAAAGCCATCGGTGTGGTCGGTGTCGACATCGCCCTCGATGCCCTGCAAGCCGCCGCCGTGGATTCGCAACGCAGCCTGTTCAACAACGCCGGGCACATGCTGATCGTCTCAGGCAGCGGCGTACTCGCTGCCGACAGCGCTGACGCGACACGCGTGGGCAAGAAAATCAGCGACACCCTCGGCGCCGACGGTAAGGATGTCCTGCAACTGGTCGGCAGCGGCACCGCGAAAATCCTCGAACAGGGCGAGCTGATTCGCGCCGTTTACCCCGTCGATCCGATTGGCAACTCCCGCGCCTGGGGTGTGGTGATCGACTTGCCAAAACACGTGCTGCTCGCCGATTCGGTCAAGCTGCAAGCGGTGCTTGATGAAGCACAGCACACCGGTGTAATCACTGCGCTGGTGGTGGCGGTCGCCGCCGGTTTGGTCGGCCTGCTGCTGATCTGGCTCACCGCGTCGGGCGTGACTCGCCCGATCAACAGCGTGGCCGAGATGCTCAAGAACATCGCCAGCGGCGAAGGCGATCTGACCCAGCGCCTGAACTACGGCAAAAAGGATGAACTCGGCGAACTGGTGAACTGGTTCAACCGTTTCCTCGACAAGCTGCAACCGACCATCGCGCAGATCAAACAGAGCATCACCGAAGCACGCGGCACCGCTGACCAGTCTTCGGAAATTGCGCGCCAGACCAGCGAAGGCATGCAGGTGCAGTTCCGCGAAATCGATCAGGTCGCCACGGCGTCGAACGAAATGAGCGCCACTGCCCATGACGTTGCCAACAGCGCCTCGAACGCGGCCAATGCGGCCAAGGGTGCCGATCAGTCGGCGAAGGACGGCATGGCGATCATCGAACGCAGTACCCGCGATATCAATGACCTGGCCGATGAAGTCAGCAAAGCCGTGACCGAAGTCGAAGCGCTGGCGGTTAACAGCGAGCAGATCGGGTCAGTGCTGGAAGTGATTCGCAGCATCGCCGAACAGACCAATCTGCTGGCGCTCAACGCAGCCATCGAAGCCGCCCGCGCCGGTGAGAGCGGCCGGGGTTTTGCCGTGGTCGCCGATGAAGTGCGCAACCTGGCCAAACGCACACAGGATTCGGTGGAAGAAATTCGCATCGTTATCGAGCGCATCCAGACCGGCACCCGTGGCGTGGTCGCGACCATGCATTCGAGCCAGACCCAGGCGCACAACAACGCCGGGCAGATCCGTCAGGCGGTCGATGCGCTGGGCAAGATCAGCGACGCGGTCACCGTGATCAGCGACATGAACCTGCAAATCGCCAGCGCCGCCGAGCAGCAAAGCGCGGTGGCCGAAGAGGTCAACCGCAACGTCTCGGCGATCCGTACCGTGACCGAAACCCTGACCGGGCAAGCCACCGAGTCGGCAGCGATCAGCAGCCAGCTCAACAGCCTGGCGAGCCAGCAGATGAAGTTGATGGACCAGTTCCGCGTGTAATAACCCGACAAGAATCCCTGTGGGAGCGAGCCTGCTCGCGAAGAGGCCGTCATATGCAACATCATTGTTGACTGACGCTCCGCCTTCGCGAGCAGGCTCGCTCCCACAGTTGAAACGGGTTCACATCCCGGGGGTTTCATCTATCCCGGCATTCTTTTGCACTATCATCGCCCTCTCGCTCCGGAGGGCCTTCGATGACTGATTTGCTCACGTCCATTCAAGCCGCACTCGGCTTGCCGCCTACACCGATTTCGTTCGCAGCCCAGGGCGCCCTGCCCTCGGCATTTGCCGTCACTGATCTGGCCTGCGCCAGCATTGGCGCTGCGGGCCAAGCCGTCAGCGAGCTGCTTAGTCAACAGACCGGTCATTTGCCCACCGTGGAAGTCGACCGTCGTCTGGCTTCGTTCTGGTTCGGCACTTCAATCCGCCCGATCGGCTGGCGGGTGCCGCCGCTATGGGATGCGGTCGCCGGCGATTATGCGACCCGGGACGGCTGGATCCGCTTGCACACCAACGCCCCGCATCACCGCGCCGCCGCTGAACGCGTGCTCGGTGCCTGCGCCGACCGCGCTGCGATGGCGGCCAAAGTTTTGCAATGGTCCGGCTCTGAGCTGGAGCAAGCCGTGGTCGACGCCAAGGGCTGCGCCGCGCAAATGCGCAGCTGGGCGCAGTGGCAAAACCATCCGCAAGGCCTGGCGGTGAATGCCGAGCCGCTGGTCCATTACTCTGATCGGAAAGACGAGAGCACCCACGCATGGCGAGGCACGATTGCGCAACCGTTGGCCGGGATCAAAGTGCTGGATCTGACGCGAGTGATCGCCGGTCCCACGGCCAGTCGTTTTCTCGCAGGCCTTGGCGCTGAGGTGCTACGCATCGATCCGCCGACCTGGAATGAGCCCGGCGTGGTCCCCGACATGACGCTCGGCAAACGTTGTGCGCGGCTGGATCTGCACGCTCCGGCGGATCGCGCAGTGTTCGAAAAGCTGTTGAAGGAGGCCGACATCCTGCTGCATGGCTATCGCGCCGGTGCGCTGGAAGGGCTCGGTTTCGGCGCTGAGCGCCGGCAACAACTGGCGCCGGGGCTGATCGACGTCTGCCTCAATGCCTACGGCTGGAGCGGTCCGTGGCAGAACCGGCGCGGCTTCGACAGCCTGGTACAGATGAGCAGCGGCATCGCCGACGCCGGGAAGCGCTGGAAGCAGGCAGACAAACCAACGCCGCTGCCCGTGCAGGCACTGGATCATGCGACGGGTTATCTGATGGCGGCGAGTGCGATCAAACTGCTTACGCAGCGCTTGAGTAATGGTCGAGGCGGCTCGGCCCGGTTGTCACTGGCGCGCACGGCGAAACTGTTGATTGATCAGGGGCCAGGCACTGACGAGACACTGCGCCCCGAGGAAGAAAAGGATCAAGACACCCTGATCGAGCAAACGCCATGGGGCCCCGCGCATCGTCTGCAGCCACCGCTGAAAATCAGCGGCACGCCGCTGCAGTGGGATTTGCCGGCTACGCAATTGGGATCGTACCGAGCACAGTGGTGAACCGTCTGCCTCTTCGCGAGCAGGCTCGCTCCCACACTGGCCTTGTATCCGGCGCGCCTTTGGTGGGAGCGAGCCTGCTCGCGAAGAGGCCGGACCTGCCGACCCAAATGTCCGATTACAACGACAACACCCCGCTATACAACCCATATGCCGCCAGACCCGCCCCAATAATCACGCAAGCAAAAATCCCCTTCTCCACCGTGGTAAACACCGGCTGGCCCTGCTCATGTTTGGCCTTGGCAAACAGGATCACGCCCGGTGCGTACAGCAGCGCTGACAGCAGCAGATATTTCACGCCCCCGGCGTACAGCAACCACACCGCGTAACACAGGGCGATGCCGCCGATCAGCAGATCCTTGGAGCGTTCAGCGGAGGCGTTTTCGTAGGTTTCGCCACGCCCGCTCAACAGTACGGCGTACGCCGCTGACCACAGGTACGGCACCAGAATCATCGACGACGCCAGATAAATCAGGCTGGTGTAGGTGCCCGCCGAAAACAGCGTGATCAACAGAAAAATCTGGATCATCACGTTGGTCAGCCACAACGCATTCACCGGTACATGGTTTTTGTTTTCCTTCTTCAGGAACGCCGGCATGGTTTTGTCCCTGGCCGTGGCAAAGAGGATTTCCGCGCACAACAGCGCCCATGACAGCAACGCCCCGAGCAGGGAAATCGCCAGGCCAATGCTGATCAGCAACGCGCCCCACGGCCCGACAATGTGCTCCAGCACCGCCGCCAGCGACGGGTTTTGCAGTTTGGCCAGTTCCGGCTGGCTCATAATCCCCAGCGACAACACATTGACCAGCACCAGCAGCGCCAGCACGCCGATAAAGCCGATCACCGTGGCGCGGCCGACATCGCTGCGCTTTTCCGCCCGGGCCGAGTACACGCTCGCCCCTTCGATGCCGATGAACACGAACACCGTCACCAGCATCATGTTGCGCACCTGATCCATCACCCCGCCGAAACTCGGGTTGCTGCGGCCCCAGATGTCGCGGGTGAAAATGTCAGCCTTGAACGCCACTGCCGCGATAACGATGAACATGACCAGCGGCACGATCTTGGCCACGGTGGTGACCTGGTTGATGGACGCCGCCTCCTTGATGCCGCGCATCACCAGAAAGTGCACGGCCCACAGCAGTAGCGACGCACAGCCGATCGCAATCGGCGTATTGCCCTGGCCGAACACCGGAAAGAAATAGCCGAGGGTGCTGAACAGCAGAACGAAATAACCGACGTTGCCCAGCCAGGCGCTGATCCAGTAACCCCAGGCCGACGAGAACCCCATGTAGTCACCGAACCCGGCCTTGGCGTAGGCATACACGCCCGAGTCCAGCTCTGGCTTGCGATTGGCCAGAGTCTGAAACACGAACGCCAGGGTCAGCATGCCAATCGCCGTGATGCCCCAGCCGATCAGGATTGCCCCGGCATCGGCCCGCGCCGCCATGTTCTGCGGCAGCGAAAAAATCCCGCCGCCGATCATCGACCCCACCACCAGAGCGATCAACGCGCCAAGGCGCAGCTTTTGCGTCGGTTGCGACATTCCATTCTCCCTTTCCCGGTCAATGAATACTCAACGCCTGAACCAAACCCGCTAGAGGATAGGCGGCCCAGCAAAATTAGTTGAATGAATGCGCGCCGATACGTTCATTAAATAACGCCGTAACAATCATCTTATATATAGCGATCAATGCTAATGCCCAGCACGTTAAGACGGTTTTGTGCGCTGATCCTAATTAATAAATTCTGTACTGGAAACAGCGTCGAAAAATTTGCCAAAGCCTGAAAAGAAACTAGCGTGATAATTCGAACGTATTGGGATCCACGCACCTAAAACCTTATAAAGGCCTCTGGGACGGCCTTTCCAGACGAAAGGTTTATGCCACCGAGTGCTTCATAAGTCATTCATTAACAATGGAATGTGCCTATGCACTGATCTATGTCAGCTCTTCGAACAGACAACAGATCTACGCTGTGAACTCTTCTCTCCTGCAATGGAGTACTGCAATGTCTGAAGCGCCCGGAAAACTAAGACTCGGTGCACTGGTTGCATTGGTAGTCGGTTCGATGATCGGTGGCGGGATATTTTCCCTGCCACAAAACATGGCCGCCAGCGCCGACGTCGGTGCAGTGCTGATCGGCTGGGCCATTACCGCCGTTGGCATGCTCACCCTCGCTTTCGTCTTCCAGACCCTCGCCAATCGCAAGCCTGATCTGGACGGCGGTGTCTACGCCTATGCCAAGGCCGGATTCGGCGATTACATGGGTTTCTCGTCCGCCTGGGGTTACTGGATCAGCGCCTGGCTGGGCAACGTCGGTTACTTCGTTCTGCTGTTCAGCACCCTTGGTTATTTCTTTCCGATATTCGGCGAGGGTAATACGCCGGCGGCCGTGATCGGCGCCTCTGTGCTGCTGTGGGCCGTGCACTTTCTGGTGCTGCGCGGGATCAAGGAAGCGGCGTTCATCAACCTGGTGACCACGGTCGCCAAGGTCGTGCCGCTGCTGCTGTTCGTCCTGATCGCGATTTTCGCCTTCAAACTGGACATCTTCACCGCCGACATCTGGGGCCTGAAAAACCCCGACCTGGGCAGTGTGATGAACCAGGTGCGCAACATGATGCTGGTCACCGTTTGGGTGTTCATCGGCATCGAAGGTGCGAGCATTTTCTCCGCTCGCGCCGAGAAACGCTCGGACGTCGGTAAAGCCACCGTGATCGGCTTTATCACGGTGCTGCTGTTTCTGGTGCTGGTGAATGTGCTGTCGCTGGGCATCATGACTCAGCCGGAACTGGCCAAACTGCAGAACCCGTCGATGGCCGCCGTGCTGGAGCATGTGGTCGGTCACTGGGGCGCGGTGTTGATCAGCGTCGGTCTGATCATCTCGCTGCTTGGGGCGCTGCTTTCGTGGGTGTTGTTGTGTGCGGAGATCATGTTCGCCGCCGCCAAAGACCACACCATGCCGGAGTTCCTGCGCAAGGAAAACGCCAACCACGTACCGGTCAACGCCCTGTGGCTGACCAACGCGATGGTGCAGATTTTCCTGATCATCACCCTGTTCTCGGCCAGTACTTACCTGTCGCTGATCTACCTCGCCACTTCGATGATTCTGGTGCCGTACCTGTGGTCGGCGGCCTACGCCCTGCTGCTGGCGGTGCGCGGCGAGAGCTACGAAGGCTTTGCCGCCGAGCGGCGCAAGGATCTGATCATCGGTGGCATCGCTTTGATCTACGCGGTGTGGCTGCTGTATGCCGGCGGCGTGAAGTACCTGCTGCTCTCGGCCCTGCTCTATGCGCCCGGCGCGATCCTGTTCGCCAAAGCCAAGCTGGAACTCAAACAACCGATTTTCACCCACGTCGAGAAGCTGATTTTCGCCGCAGTGGTCGTCGGCGCCCTGGTGGCAGCCTACGGTCTCTACGACGGCTTCCTGACCTTGTAACTGCCTGACGTTTTATCTCTGGAGGATCACTGCAATGACCACGGAAAAAGTTAAGTACGGCGTCCATTCCGAAGCCGGGAAACTGCACAAAGTCATGGTTTGCTCCCCAGGTCTGGCCCACCAGCGGCTGACCCCGAACAACTGCGACGAACTGCTGTTCGACGATGTGCTGTGGGTCGCCCAAGCCAAGCGCGACCATTTCGACTTTGTGACCAAGATGCGCGAACGCGGGATCGATGTGCTGGAAATGCACAACCTGCTGACCGACATCGTTGCCATCCCTGAGGCGCTGGACTGGATTCTGGATCGCAAGGTCACCGCCGACTCGGTGGGCCTGGGCCTGATCAGCGAAGTGAAAGCCTGGCTGCGCAGCCTGGAACCACGGCACATCGCCGAGTACCTGATCGGCGGAGTCTCCGCCGATGACTTGCCGGA
The DNA here is from genome assembly GCF_014268505.2 of Pseudomonas khorasanensis. Classification (GTDB taxonomy): domain Bacteria; phylum Pseudomonadota; class Gammaproteobacteria; order Pseudomonadales; family Pseudomonadaceae; genus Aquipseudomonas; species Aquipseudomonas khorasanensis. The sequence continues at coordinate 350,422 of NZ_JABWQP020000002.1, read as the reverse complement.
CAGCTTCGGCGGCAAGACCATCCAGATGTTCCGCGACTTCCTCGGCCACTCCAGCTTCATTCTGCCGCCGCTGCCGAACACCCAGTTCACCCGCGACACCACGTGCTGGATCTACGGCGGCGTGACGCTGAACCCGATGTACTGGCCGGCGCGCCGTCAGGAAACCTTGCTGACCACCGCCATCTACAAATTCCATCCGCAGTTCACCAACGCCGAGTTCGAAATCTGGTACGGCGACCCGGACAAGGATCACGGCAGCTCAACCCTGGAGGGCGGCGACGTGATGCCGGTGGGCAACGGCGTGGTGCTGATCGGCATGGGCGAGCGCACCTCGCGCCAGGCCATCGGCCAACTGGCGCTGAACCTGTTCAAGAACAAGGCCGTGGAAAAAGTCATCGTCGCCGGCCTGCCGAAATCCCGCGCGGCGATGCACCTGGACACCGTGTTCAGCTTCTGCGACCGCGACCTGGTGACGGTCTTCCCCGAAGTGGTCAACCAGATTGTCGCGTTCACGCTGCACCCTGACGAAAGCAAACAGGGCGGCATCGATATCCGCCGCGAAGAAGGCAGCTTCCTCGACACCGTCGCCAAAGCCCTCAACCTGCCGGCGCTGCGCGTGGTGGAAACCGGCGGCAACAGCTTCGCCGCCGAACGCGAGCAGTGGGACGACGGCAACAACGTGGTGGCGCTGGAACCCGGCGTGGTCATCGGCTACGACCGCAACACCTACACCAACACCCTGCTGCGCAAGGCCGGTGTGGAAGTCATCACCATCAGCGCCGGCGAACTCGGCCGTGGCCGTGGCGGCGGCCACTGCATGACCTGCCCGATCGTGCGTGACCCAATCGATTACTAAACCTCTGAGCCCTGGCCGGCGCTTACCCAGTGCGGCCAGGGGGATAACCGACACCGAAGGAGATCCATCATGGCTTTTAACATTCATAACCGTAACCTGCTCAGCCTGGAACACCACACCCCACGTGAGCTGCGTTACCTGCTAGACCTGTCCCGCGACCTCAAACGCGCGAAATACACCGGCACCGAGCAACAGCACCTCAAGGGCAACAACATCGCCCTGATCTTCGAGAAAACCTCGACCCGCACCCGCTGCGCCTTCGAAGTGGCGGCTTATGACCAGGGTGCCAACGTCACCTACATCGACCCCAATTCCTCACAGATCGGCCACAAGGAAAGCATGAAGGACACAGCCCGAGTGCTGGGTCGCATGTACGACGCCATCGAGTACCGTGGCTTCAAGCAGGAAATCGTCGAAGAGCTCGCCAAGTTTGCCGGCGTGCCGGTGTTCAATGGTCTGACCGACGAATATCACCCGACGCAAATGATCGCCGACGTGCTGACGATGCGTGAACACGCCGACAAGCCGATCCACGAGATCAGCTACGCCTACCTCGGTGACGCGCGCAACAACATGGGTAATTCTTTGCTGCTGATCGGCGCCAAACTCGGCATGGACGTGCGCATCTGCGCGCCGAAAGCCCTGTGGCCGCTGGACGATCTGGTTGAGCGGTGCAAAAAATACGGTGAGGAAAGCGGCGCGCGCATCACCCTGACCGAAGACCCGAAAGCGGCGGTCAAGGGCGTCGATTTCATTCACACCGACGTCTGGGTGTCGATGGGTGAACCGGTGGAAGCCTGGGCCGAGCGTATCCAGCAACTGCTGCCATATCAGGTCAACGCCGAGCTGATGAAAGCCACCGGCAACCCACGCACCAAGTTCATGCACTGCCTGCCGGCGTTCCACAACAGCGACACCAAGGTCGGCAAACAGATCGCCGAGCAGTATCCGCACCTGGCCAACGGCATCGAAGTCACCGACGACGTGTTCGAATCGCCGGCCTGCATCGCCTTCGAGCAAGCGGAGAACCGCATGCACACCATCAAGGCGATTCTGGTGTCGACACTGGCTGATTTGTAAACGTCACTGCGCTCTAGCTGAAGGGACAGAACCAAAATGTGGGAGCGAGCCTGCTCGCGAAAGCGTCAGATCAGACAACATCACCGTTGAATGAAATACCGTATTCGCGAGCAGGCTCGCTCCCACAAAGTTCTCTGTTCCAACAGCTGTTTGCCATTCCTCTGCTTAGAAGGACATGCATTATGCGTATCGTCGTAGCCCTGGGCGGTAACGCCCTGCTCCGCCGTGGTGAGCCGATGACCGCTGACAATCAGCGCGCCAACATCCGCATCGCCACCGAGCAAATCGCCAAGATCCATCCCGGCAACCAACTGGTCATCGCCCACGGCAACGGCCCGCAAGTCGGCCTGTTGTCGCTGCAAGCGGCGGCCTACACCTCCGTCAGCCCCTACCCGCTGGACGTGCTCGGCGCCGAAACCGAGGGCATGATCGGCTACATCATCGAGCAGGAACTGGGCAACCTGCTGGACTTCGAAGTGCCGTTCGCCACCCTCCTCACCCAGGTTGAAGTCGACGCCAACGACCCGGCTTTCAAGAACCCGACCAAACCGATCGGCCCGGTCTACGACAAGGCCGAAGCGGAAAAACTCGCCACGGAAAAAGGCTGGGCAATCGCCCCGGACGGTGACAAGTTCCGCCGTGTGGTCGCCAGCCCGCGACCAAAACGCATCTTCGAAATCCGCCCGATCAAGTGGCTGCTGGACAAAGGCAGCATTGTGATTTGTGCGGGTGGCGGTGGCATTCCGACAATGTATGACGAGCAGCGCAATCTCAAAGGCGTCGAGGCGGTAATCGACAAGGATTTGTGCTCCTCGCTGCTGGCGCAACAGCTGGAAGCGGACTTGCTGGTGATCGCCACGGACGTCAATGCGGCGTTCATCGACTTCGGCAAACCCACCCAGAAAGCCATCGCCGAGGCTCACCCGGACGAACTCGAACGCCTCGGCTTTGCCGCCGGGTCGATGGGACCGAAGGTACAGGCAGCCTGCGAATTCGCGCGCCATACTGGCAAGGTCGCGGTGATCGGTTCGCTGGCCGATATCGAAGCGATCGTGCAGGGCACCGCCGGTACGCGGGTCAGCACAGCGAAACCGGGTATCAGCTACCGATAACAATAATTGCCGGGCGGGCCAAAGCCTGCCCCGCTCCCATGCCTTGAAGGAGTATCTCAATGGCTCAGTTCGAACCTGGTCATTTGCACATCGAGCGGCACGCGCTGACGGATGATGACGTCAATTACAACGTCAGCCTCGACTACGAAGTGTTCACCGATCCGCAGAAAGGCAAAGGCATTCAATTCACCTTGCATGGCAGCATGCAGGGCAAGGACATGAAGGAGACGTTTTTTCTGCCGAAGGAAGAGGCCTACAACTTCGCGCGCGATGTGACCCGGATTGCCGAGCAGTACGGAATTCCGAAGGCGCACAGCCAGATCGGCTCGGTGCACAAGCATTACGATTTGATGTTTGAAGACATCCGGCAAAAGTTGAATATGCACTCCGGGGATCCGGTCAATCTGGAGCGTTTCGAATAACTACAAGTCCACCACAATGATCGTTCCCACGCTCCGCGTGGGAATGCATCCCGTGACGCTCCGCGTCACAGCAGACGCGGAGCGTCCGTGGCGGCATTCCCACGCAGAGCGTGGGAACGATCAGCCGAAAATCGTCGTGGATTTCACCATTGTCCCGCCCCAAGGCATACTTGCCACCCTCCGCACTGCAAAACACTGAACCGGCCCCATGCGTATCCACGTCAGCTTCATCGACCGCGTCGGCATCACCCAGGAAGTACTGGCCATTCTCGGTGGGCGCAACCTCAATCTGGATGCGGTGGAGATGATCCCGCCGAACGTCTACATCGACGCGCCGACCCTGAGCCCGCAAGTGCTCGAAGAACTGAAAGATGCGCTGTTTCGCGTGCGCGGTGTGGAGGCCGTCACGGTCGTCGACATTCTCCCTGGACAGCGTCGGCACTTGCAGCTCGATGCCCTGCTCGCGGCGATGACCGACCCGGTATTGGCCCTCGACAGCGCTGGCAAGGTGCTGCTGGCCAACCCGGCGCTGATCGCGTTGTACGGTCGCGAGCCGGCGGGTGAAAGTGTCTCGGCACTGTTCAACGATCCCGGCCTGCTCGACACGCTGCTCGAACAAGGCTTCCGCCTGCCGCTGCGCGAAATCACTGTCAACGGCCAGACCCTGTTGCTCGACGCCACGCCGATTACCGATGCCGGCGCCCTGCTGACCTTGTATCAGCCGAACCGCATCGGCGAGCAACTCTCGGCGCTGCACCATGACCACGCCGAAGGCTTCGATGCGCTGCTCGGCGAATCCCCGGCGATCCGCACGCTCAAGGCCCGTGCGCAAAGGGTCGCGGCCCTCGATGCGCCCCTCTTGATTCAGGGCGAAACCGGCACCGGTAAAGAACTGGTCGCCCGCGCCTGTCACGCTATCAGCGCTCGCCATAGCGCACCGTTTCTTGCGCTGAACTGCGCCGCCCTGCCGGAGAACCTCGCCGAGAGCGAACTGTTCGGTTACGCCCCCGGCGCCTTCACTGGCGCCGCACGCGGTGGCAAACCGGGGCTGATGGAACTGGCCAACCAGGGCACGGTGTTTCTCGATGAGATCGGTGAAATGTCGCCCTATCTGCAGGCCAAACTTCTGCGTTTCCTGAATGACGGCAGCTTCCGTCGGGTCGGCGGTGATCGTGAGGTCAAGGTCAACGTGCGCATCCTCAGCGCGACCCACCGTGATCTGGAAAAAATGGTCAGCGAAGGCCTGTTCCGCGAAGACCTGTTCTATCGCCTCAACGTGCTCAACGTGGAAGTGCCGCCGCTGCGCGAGCGCGGTCAGGACATTCTGCTGCTGGCGCGTTATTTCATGCAGCAGGCCTGCGCGCAGATTCAGCGCCCGGTCTGTCGCCTCGCACCGGGGACTTATCCGGCGCTGCTCGGCAACCGCTGGCCCGGCAACGTGCGGCAATTGCAGAACGTGATCTTTCGGGCGGCGGCGATTTGCGAGAGCAGCCTGGTCGACATCGGCGATCTCGACATCGCCGGCACCTCCGTTGCGCGGCAGGCCGACAGCGATGTCGACAGCCTCGAACAGGCCGTCGAGTGCTTCGAGAAATCGCTGCTGGAAAAACTCTACGTCAGCTACCCCTCGACCCGCCAACTGGCCAGCCGGTTGCAAACCTCGCACACGGCAATCGCCCACCGACTGCGCAAGTACGGCATTCCCAACAAGCTCTGAATCCCCCACAAATCCCCTGGGTTTTCATTTCGGGGATGATATCGCCCGTCTGAAAGCGACCTCTACTCGTATCGAAAGCGCTACAGCGGAACGATATCGCTACAGCCTCCGTCGAGCACCGCACTGCAAGGCTCTGATCCGCCTAAGCTTTTTTCCCCGGACCGGGCTGTAGCGATTTCGCTACAACACCACCCTCCCAACATTTACCAAAAACAAGCAAGCCATTGATTCACATGGACAAATCAACCTTGGCCGCATTCTTGCTAATTGATTCCTCATCGATAATGGGCTTCCCCGCCCCAAGCTTTCCACCGCGTCCACCAGACGAGTCTGGCCCCAGAGGAGTTTCCATGAGCGAGTTGCGTTTTACTGAAGACCACGAATGGCTGCGCACCGAAGCTGACGGCAGTGTCACTGTCGGCATCACCGCGTTCGCGCAGAACGCCCTGGGCGACGTGGTTTTCGTGCAACTGCCTGAATTGCAGGCCTACGACAAGGGTGCCGAAGCGGCCACCGTGGAATCGGTCAAAGCTGCCAGCGGCGTGTACATGCCGCTCGACGGCGAAGTGCTGGCAATCAACCCGGCGCTGGAAGACAGCCCGGAGCTGGTCAACGAAGATCCGCTGGGCGAAGGCTGGTTCTTCCGCTTCCAGCCAAGCGACGCTTCGGCAGTCGCCAAACTGCTCGATCAGGACGCTTACGACCGTCTGATCAAAGCCCAAGCCGAAGCCTGAGGAGCGCCGACATGACACAAGTAAACCTTGGTACCGCCAACGAATTCATTGCCCGTCATATCGGCCCGCGTGCCGAAGACGAGCAAGCCATGCTCAACAGCCTCGGTTTCGACTCGCTCGAAGCCCTGAGCGCCAGCGTCATCCCGGAAAGCATCAAGGGCACCAGCGTGCTCGGCATGGACGACGGCCTGAGCGAAGCCGACGCCCTGGCGATGATCAAATCCATCGCCGGCAAGAACCAACTGTTCAAGACCTACATTGGCCAGGGCTACTACAACTGCCACACGCCGTCGCCGATCCTGCGCAACCTGCTGGAAAACCCGGCCTGGTACACCGCATACACCCCGTACCAGCCAGAGATTTCCCAAGGCCGTCTCGAAGCACTGCTGAACTTCCAGACCCTGATCAGCGACCTCACCGGCCTGCCAATCGCCAACGCCTCGCTGCTGGACGAAGCCACCGCCGCTGCCGAAGCCATGACGTTCTGCAAACGCCTGAGCAAGAACAAGGGCAGCCACGCCTTCTTCGCCTCGATCCACAGCCACCCGCAAACCCTCGACGTGCTGCGCACCCGTGCCGAGCCGTTGGGCATCGACGTGGTCGTGGGCGATGAACGTGAACTGACTGACGTAACGCCGTTCTTCGGCGCGCTGCTGCAATACCCGGCCAGCAATGGCGACCTGTTCGACTACCGCGAGCTGACCGAACGCTTCCACGCCGCCAATGCTCTGGTGGCGGTGGCCGCTGACCTGTTGGCCCTGACCCTGCTGACCGCGCCGGGCGAGTTCGGTGCCGACGTAGCGATCGGCAGCGCGCAACGCTTCGGCGTGCCGCTGGGCTTCGGTGGGCCGCACGCGGCGTACTTTTCTACCAAAGATGCGTTCAAGCGTGACATGCCAGGCCGACTGGTCGGCGTGTCGGTTGACCGCTTTGGCAAGCCGGCCCTGCGTCTGGCGATGCAGACCCGCGAGCAACACATCCGCCGCGAGAAAGCGACGTCGAACATCTGCACCGCGCAGGTGCTGCTGGCCAACATCGCCAGCATGTACGCCGTCTACCACGGCCCGAAAGGCCTGACGCAGATCGCCAACCGCGTGCATCACCTGACCGCGATTCTGGCCAAAGGCCTCAGCGCACTGGGCTTGCAAGTCGAGCAGCAAAGCTTCTTCGACACCCTGACGCTGGCCACCGGCACGCAAACCGCTGCGCTGCACGACAAGGCGCACGCGCAACAGATCAACCTGCGTGTCGTCGACGCTCAGCGCGTAGGCCTGTCGGTGGACGAAACCACCACGCAGGCTGATATCGAAACCCTGTGGGGCCTGTTCGCCGACGGCAAGACGCTGCCGGAGTTCGCGGCCCTCGCCGCTTCGACGCAAAGCACCATCCCGTCCGCGCTGGTGCGTCAGTCGCCGATCCTCAGCCACCCGGTGTTCAACCGTTATCACTCGGAAACCGAGCTGATGCGCTACCTGCGCAAACTGGCCGACAAGGACCTGGCGCTGGATCGCACCATGATCCCGCTGGGCTCGTGCACCATGAAGCTCAACGCCGCCAGCGAAATGATCCCGGTCACCTGGGCCGAGTTCGGCGCCCTGCACCCATTCGCCCCAGCCGCCCAGAGCGCTGGCTATCAGCAACTGACCGATGAGCTGGAAGCGATGCTCTGCGCCGCCACCGGTTACGACTCCATCTCGCTGCAACCGAACGCCGGTTCGCAAGGTGAATACGCCGGTCTGCTGGCCATCCGCGCCTACCACCAGAGCCGTGGCGATGAGCGCCGCGACATCTGCCTGATCCCGTCGTCCGCTCACGGCACCAACCCGGCCACCGCCCAGATGGCCGGCATGCGCGTGGTTGTGACCGCCTGCGACGCTCGCGGCAACGTCGACATCGAAGACCTGCGCGCCAAGGCCCTTGAGCACCGCGATCACCTCGCCGCGCTGATGATCACCTACCCGTCGACCCACGGCGTGTTCGAGGAAGGCATCCGCGAAATCTGCGCGATCATTCATGACAACGGCGGCCAGGTGTACATTGACGGCGCCAACATGAACGCGATGGTCGGCCTCTGCGCACCGGGCAAATTCGGCGGCGACGTCTCGCACCTGAACCTGCACAAGACTTTCTGCATTCCCCATGGCGGTGGCGGCCCGGGCGTCGGCCCGATCGGCGTCAAGTCGCACCTGGCACCGTTCCTCCCGGGCCACGCTCAGATGGAACGCAAAGAGGGCGCGGTCTGCGCAGCGCCGTTCGGCAGCGCAAGCATTCTGCCAATCACCTGGATGTACATCCGCATGATGGGCGGCGCTGGTCTGAAACGCGCTTCGCAACTGGCGATCCTCAACGCCAACTACATTTCCCGTCGTCTGGAAGAGCACTACCCAGTGCTCTACACCGGCAGCAACGGTCTGGTGGCGCACGAATGCATCCTCGACCTGCGCCCTTTGAAAGACAGCAGCGGTATCAGCGTCGATGACGTTGCCAAGCGCCTGATCGACTTCGGTTTCCACGCACCGACCATGTCGTTCCCGGTGGCGGGTACGCTGATGATCGAGCCGACAGAAAGTGAATCCCGAGAAGAGCTGGATCGCTTCTGCGACGCAATGATCCGCATCCGCGAAGAAATCCGCGCGGTGGAAAACGGCACGCTGGACAAGGAAGACAACCCGCTGAAGAACGCTCCGCACACTGCCGCGGAACTGGTCGGCGAGTGGACCCACCCGTACAGCCGCGAGCAAGCCGTCTACCCGGTCGCGTCGCTGATCGAAGGCAAATACTGGCCACCGGTCGGCCGCGTCGACAACGTGTTCGGCGACCGCAACCTGGTCTGCGCCTGCCCATCGATCGAAAGCTACGCTTAAACGAATGAGGGGCGCTTTAATCGCCCCGATTTCTGCAACACCACAGATCCCCCTGTGGGAGCGAGCCTGCTCGCGAAAGCGTAGTGTCAGTTAATGAGAGGTTGGCTGACACAGCGCTTTCGAGAGCAGGCTCGCTCCCACAAGGGATCTGCAACCGATTTCGGACTTTCGCCAATCCCTATAACAAGAAACCGGAGAACCACTCATGTCGTTAAGCGTGTTCGACCTGTTCAAGATTGGCATCGGCCCCTCCAGCTCCCACACCGTCGGCCCGATGCGTGCTGCGGCGCGTTTCGTCGAAGGTCTGCGGCGGGAAAATCTGTTATCGGCGACCGCCGGCGTACGCGTCGAGCTGTACGGTTCGCTGGGCGCCACCGGCAAAGGGCACGGCAGCGACAAAGCCGTGTTGCTTGGCCTGGAAGGCGAGCACCCCGACACCGTTGATACCGAAACCGTCGCCGCCCGCTTGCAGGACATCCGTGGCAGCGGTCGCTTGAATCTGCTCGGCGAACACAGCATTGCGTTCAACGAGAAAGAGCACCTGGCGATGATCCGCAAGCCGCTGGCCTTTCACCCCAACGGCATGATCTTCCGTGCCTTCGATGCGGCTGGCATCCAGATTCGCAGCCGCGAGTATTACTCGGTCGGCGGCGGGTTCGTGGTCGACGAGGACGCGGCCGGTGCCGATCGCATCGTCGAAGACGCAACGCCACTGACCTTCCCGTTCAAAAGTGCCAAGGACTTGCTCGCGCATTGCAGCACTTATGGCCTGTCGATCAGCCAGGTGATGCTCACCAACGAGAGCGCCTGGCGACCGGAGGCGGAAACCCGCGCCGGCCTGCTGAAGATCTGGCAGGTGATGCAGGATTGCGTCGCAGCCGGTTGCCGTAACGAAGGCATCCTGCCGGGCGGACTGAAGGTCAAGCGCCGTGCGGCGGCGCTGCACCGGCAACTGTGCAAGAACCCGGAATCGGCGTTGCGCGATCCCTTGTCGGTACTCGACTGGGTCAATCTTTACGCGCTCGCCGTCAACGAAGAAAACGCCAATGGCGGCCGCGTGGTCACCGCACCCACCAACGGTGCAGCGGGGATTGTTCCGGCGGTACTGCATTACTACATGCGTTTTATTCCCGGCGCGAGTGACGACGGCGTGGTGCGTTTTCTGCTGACTGCGGCGGCGATCGGCATTCTGTACAAGGAAAATGCTTCGATCTCAGGCGCCGAAGTCGGTTGCCAGGGCGAGGTCGGCGTCGCCTGTTCGATGGCGGCTGGCGCACTCTGCGAAGTGCTCGGCGGCACCGTGCAGCAAGTCGAAAACGCCGCGGAAATCGGCATGGAACACAACCTCGGCCTGACCTGCGACCCGATTGGCGGGCTGGTGCAGGTGCCGTGCATCGAACGCAATGCGATGGGCTCGGTGAAAGCCATCAACGCGGTGCGCATGGCGATGCGTGGCGACGGTCAGCACTTCGTCTCCCTCGACAAGGTCATCCGCACCATGCGCCAGACCGGCGCCGACATGAAAAGCAAATACAAGGAGACCGCCCGCGGCGGTCTGGCGGTCAACATTATCGAATGCTGATCGCGTAATTAACTCCCTCTCCCTCCGGGAGAGGGCTGGGGTGAGGGGCTCTTGACCTTGATCTTGAGCGCCATCCCCAACCACCCATTCAAGGAGCCACGCATGTCCACCGAACAACTGTCGAAAACCCCGCTGCACGCTCTGCACATCGAACTCGGCGCCCGCATGGTGCCGTTCGCCGGCTATGACATGCCGGTTCAATACCCGCTCGGCGTAATGAAAGAACATCAGCACACCCGTGAACAGGCCGGGTTGTTCGATGTTTCGCACATGGGCCAGATCCGCCTGACCGGCGCCAATGCCGCCGAGGCTCTGGAAACGCTGGTGCCCGTGGACATCATCGACTTGCCGGCGGGCATGCAGCGTTATGCGATGTTCACCAACGAAACCGGTGGCATCCTTGATGACCTGATGGTTGCAAACCTGGGTAAAGACGAGCTGTTCCTGGTGGTCAACGCCGCTTGCAAGGATCAAGACCTGGCCCACCTGCAAAAACACATCGGCGATCAGTGCACCATTACGGCGCTGTTCGAAGAGCGCGCCCTGCTCGCCTTGCAAGGTCCTGCGGCAGTTACTGTCCTGGCTCGTCTGGCACCCGACGTGGCGAAGATGACGTTCATGCAGTTCGCTCGCGTAAACCTGCTGGGCGTTGACTGCTTTGTCAGCCGTTCGGGTTACACCGGGGAAGACGGTTTCGAAATTTCGGTGCCGGCCGCTGACGCGGAAAAACTCGCCCGTGCCCTGCTCGCCGAACCCGAGGTCCAGGCCATCGGCCTCGGCGCTCGCGATTCGCTGCGCCTGGAAGCGGGTCTGTGTCTGTACGGCCACGACATGAACGCCGAAACCACCCCGATCGAAGCCAGCCTGCTGTGGGCAATTTCCAAGCCTCGTCGTGCCGATGGCGCGCGGGCCGGGGGTTTCCCGGGTGCGGAGCAAATTTTTACTCAACAACAGAACGGCGTTGCGCGCAAACGCGTCGGCCTTCTGCCCCAAGAACGCACGCCGGTGCGTGAGGGCGCAGAAATCGTCAACGAGGCCGGCGAGATCATCGGCGCTGTGTGCAGCGGTGGTTTCGGTCCGTCCCTGGGCGGGCCATTGGCAATGGGTTATCTGGACAGCGCCTACGTCGCTATTGATACCCCGGTCTGGGCAATCGTCCGTGGGAAAAAGGTGCAAATGCTTGTAAGCAAAATGCCATTTGTTCCGCAACGCTACTATCGTGGATGATCGCCTGTTTCTATAAGTAACGCGATTGCGTTATGCATGCACTACTGTGTAACGCAATCGCCATAAAACAGTGCGTTTTCTTACATGTGATTCACATATGAACGTCGCTTATAACGTTTCCTGAAACTAGAACCAGACAATCGTCTAAGACCGCACTAGCGAACTGACTAACTGCCATCAAGGTCAGTAAAACCGGGGCCTTCGCAGGGCTTGTTTTTCCTCCCATAGTTGGCGTAGAGTTTGTCCACTGTGTTTGCATGGGTCAGCTTTGAATCGTGACCTGGGCAGTAGCCTACAAGTTAGCTACATCCCGCTCGACGTCTTCTTACTCCTTGCAACCAGCCCCAGTACTCTTTCATGAGAAAGAGACTGCCATCAATTTTTTGCGTCAAAGGAAATAAGAAATGTCCACACGTCAGAGCGGTACCGTCAAGTGGTTTAACGACGAGAAAGGTTTTGGTTTTATCACTCCTGAAAGCGGTCCGGATCTGTTTGTGCATTTCCGCGCCATTCAGGGCAACGGCTTCAAGAGCCTGAAAGAAGGCCAGAAAGTGACTTTCGTCGCCGTACAGGGCCAGAAAGGCATGCAGGCCGACGAAGTACAAGCAGAAGCCTGATCTCTGTAACGAAAAAGCCCCTGATATTGATATCAGGGGCTTTTTTGTGTGCGCGAATCCGTAAAATGGCGCTTCACTTTGCGCCCAGAGGCTGCCATGTCGAAACACCTGCTCATCCCACAGGGCGACTTTCCGGCCGTTGGTCTCGGCCGACGCCTGGCCGCGATGTTCTATGATTTTCTGTTGTGTACGGCCCTGTTGATCGTTACGGGGTTCATCTACAAGCTCATTCAGGCAGCGATCATCGGCGAAGAGCGTCTGCGGGTGATGACCGACGCCGGACAACTGGACGGCGATCCACTGTATTCGACGGTGCTGTTATTGGTGTTGTTCGGCTTCTTCGCCAAGTTCTGGACCCATGGCGGGCAGACACTGGGCATGCAGGTGTGGGGTATCCGCGTGCAAAACGCCGATGGCCGCGCAATCAGCGTCTGGCAGGCCCTGTTGCGGTTCATGGTGTCGATTGCGTCGTGGCTATGCGTGGGCCTGGGATTCCTCTGGTCGCTGTATGACAAGCAGAAACGCACGTGGCATGACATCTACTCGGATTCCCGGGTCGTGCGGATCCCGAAAAAGACCAAGTAGGTCAACCGCCACAAAACACTGTGGGAGCGAGCCTGCTCGCGAAGGGGCGTCGTGTCATTCGGCCTTAATGGTGACTGATACACCGCTTTCGCGAGCAGGCTCGCTCCCACAGGATCTGTGTTTTGTTTATCTCAGGCGTTACCGGCGAGCTTCATCCGCGCCGCCTGGGTGAAATCCAGCATTCGCTTCAATGGCCGAATCGCCTGCGGAATCAACGCCGGATCAACAAAGATCTCATTCGTGCCTTCCTTCAAGCTCTTGAGCGTGCGCTCAAGGGTGTTCATGGCCATCCAGGGGCAATGCGCGCAACTGCGGCAGGCGGCGCCGTTACCGGCAGTTGGCGCCTCGATGAAGACTTTGTCCGGGCACAACTGCTGCATCTTGTAGAAGATGCCACGGTCGGTTGCGACGATCAGGGTCTTGTTCGGCAAGGATTGCGCAGCGGCGATCAGTTGGCTGGTGGACCCGACGGCGTCGGCCAGCTCGATCACCGAGGTCGGCGATTCCGGGTGCACCAGAATTGCAGCGTCCGGGTACAGCGCTTTCATGTCTTCGAGCTGCTTGGACTTGAACTCTTCGTGAACGATGCAGGCACCGTCCCACAGCAACATATCGGCGCCGGTCTTGCGCTGAATGTACGTGCCCAAATGCTTGTCCGGGCCCCAGATAATCGTCTCACCGTTATCCATCAGGCTTTCGACGATTTCCAGTGCGCAGCTCGACGTTACAACCCAGTCGGCCCGAGCTTTCACGGCGGCCGAGGTATTGGCGTAAACCACCACCGTACGCTCGGGGTGCTGATCGCAGAACGCCGAGAACTCGTCGACCGGGCAACCGAGATCCAGCGAGCAGGTCGCCTCCAGGGTCGGCATCAGCACGCGCTTTTCCGGGTTGAGAATCTTCGCGGTCTCGCCCATGAACTTCACGCCGGCAACCACAACGGTCTTGGCCGGATGGGCGTTGCCGAAGCGCGCCATTTCAAGGGAGTCGGAGACACAGCCGCCGGTTTCTTCGGCCAGGGCCTGAATCACCGGATCGCAATAAAAGTGGGCGACCAATACCGCGTCCTGAGCCTTGAGCTCGGCGGCGATGGCGGAACGGTAATAAGCCTCTTCCTCGGCAGTCAGCGGTTTGGGCTGTTTGGCATCGAGGTGAGCTTGAACCAGAAGGCGTTCGGAAATCTGCGTCATGTTCGCAAGACCTGCAGGCGCTTTCGCGCGAAAGTCGAGTATACACCCGGCTCCGGACCGCTTGAGGGTACCGCCGGGAAAGTGAGTTTCATCAGGCACGGACAGCGTTGAAGCTGCGCAAGGCTACAGAATATCCCGTTGATACAAAAGGTGATTCTGACCCGCGTCAGCGCTGACGCGGCTGAAACAGCTAATGCCCGAATTGCAGGCAAAAAAAAACCCGGAAATCCTCACTTTCGTGGGCCTTCCGGATTTTCTAAACCGCCAAATATGGTGGGTCGTGTGGGATTCGAACCTACGACCAATTGGTTAAAAGCCAACTGCTCTACCAACTGAGCTAACGACCCGCTGTGTGGTGGCGCGTATAATACTGATTTTTAAGGACTATTCAACACCTTTTTGAAAAAAATCAAAAATAAGGTGTTGGGTCGCTCACACCTGCCGCCGCAAAGCCTTCCGCACGCAGGCGGCAGCTGTCGCATTTGCCGCATGCACGGCCGTCGTCGTCCGCCTGATAACAGGAAACGGTCAGCCCGTAATCAACGCCCAGCTTCACGCCCGCCTGTACGATCTGCGCCTTGCTGAGGTTTTGCAACGGTGCCTGGATGCGGAAGCCGTTGCCCTCGACTCCGGCCTTGGTCGCCAGATTAGCCATGCGCTCGAACGATTCGATGAACTCCGGACGGCAATCCGGGTAACCCGAATAATCCACCGCGTTGACACCGATGAAAATATCGCGAGCGCCGAGCACTTCTGCCCAGCCCAGTGCGAGAGACAGGAACACGGTATTGCGCGCCGGCACGTAGGTTACCGGAATGCCTTCACCCAGCTCTTCCGGGATATCAATGCTGGAGTCAGTCAGGGCCGAGCCGCCCATGCCGTTCAGATTGAGGCCGATAACCTTGTGTTCAACCACACCCAAGTCGCGCGCGACACGTGCAGCGGCGTGCAACTCGGCGTGGGAACGTTGGCCGTAATCGAAACTCATGGTGTAGCAGCTGTAGCCTTCGGCGCGCGCCATGGCTACGACGGTGGCAGAATCAAGGCCGCCGGAGAGCAGAATGACCGCGCGTTTTTCAGTGGTGTTCAGTTGTTCAGTCATATCAGCGCCCCGGCTCGTCATTCCATAGATATTTATGCAGCTGCAATTGCAGGCGCACTGGCAGGTTGTCCGCCACCACCCAGTCCGCCAGTTCCCGTGCGTTCAGGTCGTGGTGACTCGGGGAGAACAGTACTTCACCGGCACGCCGATCGAGACCGTACTGAATCAGCTTGGACACCGCCCAGTCGTAGTCTTCCCGCGAGCAGATGACAAACTTGACCTGGTCGTTGGGCGTCAGCAGTTCGATGTTTTCGTAACGGTTGCGATGGGCTTCTTTCGAACCCGGCGTCTTCAGGTCGACCACGCGACTGACGCGCGGGTCGACCGCCGAGACGTCGAGAGCGCCGCTGGTTTCCAGCGAGACCTCGTAACCGGCATCACATAACTGTTTGAGCAAAGGGATAGCGTTCGGTTGCGCCAGCGGCTCACCACCGGTAACGCACACGTAGCGCGGACGAAACCCGGCCACTTGTTCGAGGATATCGTCGAGGGTGCGGACGGTGCCGCCACTGAACGCATAGGCGCTGTCGCAGTACTGGCAACGCAGTGGGCAGCCGGTCAGGCGCACGAAAACAGTGGGCAGCCCGGCAGTCCGCGTTTCCCCCTGCAACGAGTAGAAAACTTCGGTAATTCTCAATGTGTCTTGCATAGTCGCCACGGGCGTAACAGCTAAACAGGCTGTCCGCCTCCGTCAGGCACTTCAGGCAATCCCGCCAACGCGCAGACCGCAAGAAGCGTGTTTCAGAAAAAGGGCGTGAATTCTAACGAAAAAACCCGCGACAGGCGCGGGTTTCTTCAAAACGGTTCAAACAGCCTACATGCGCTGCAGATCGCGTTGAGCCAACTGAGCGGCGGAAGTGCCCGGATATTGGGCCACCACCTGCTGCAGAATGCCTTTGACCTTGTCGGTATGACCGAGGCGGCGCTCTACGTCAGCCAGCTTGTACAGCGAATCCGGCACCTTGTTGTGCTTGGGATACAACTGCGAAACCTTGGCGAAAGCCTGACCTGCGCCTTGCAGATCACCCTTTGCCAGGTTCACTTCGCCCAACCAGTACTGGGCGTTGCCCGCGTATTGGCTGTTCGGGTATTTGCGCAGGAAAGCGGCAAAAGCCTGGCTGGCCTTGTCGAAATCCTTGGCTTTGATCAGGTCGAAAGCAGCATCGTAATAGAGCTTTTCTTTCGCCGGATCAGCCGGCTCACTACCCGCAGCAGGCGCCTGGGCAGCAGCCCCGGCACCTGCGGCAGCGCCAGCAGCGGCACTTGCGTCGCCACCGGCAGAAGAATTCTCGGGAGTCGCGGCTGGTGCAACGCCGGATCCTATGCGCCGATCAAGATCCTGGTATCGCTCCAGGGATTCCTGCTTCATGCGCGCAACCTGATTCTGCAGTTCTTCGATCACACCTTGCTGGCGCGATAGCTGATCCTGCATCTGTTGCAATTGGTTGAACAGCATGCCTTGTGCCGAGGCAGGGGCCGAAGCCGCTCCCCCGGCATAGGCGCCGTTCGTACCGTAACCCGCAGGCGGATAACTGCTCCCGCTATTGTTATAACCGGAGTTGTCATCGACCACAGGAACCGCAGCCCACGCCGCAAGCGGCGCGAGGCTGAGAGCCAGAACAGTTACAGCACGACGGCACGTTCGCATATCGAATTACTTACGCAGTTCGACGCGACGGTTTTGAGCCCAGGACTGCTCGTCGTTGCCGGTAGCAACTGGACGCTCTTCGCCATAGGAAACCAGTTCCAGCTGAGCTGGGGAAACACCTTGCAGTACCAGGTAGCGCTGAACGGCTTTCGCACGACGCTCGCCCAGTGCCATGTTGTACTCACGAGTACCACGTTCGTCGGTGTTGCCTTCCAGAACAACGCGAGCGCCGTTTGCTTTCAGGTCTTTGGCGTGAACGTCCAGAGCGCGCATGGCTTCTGGCTTCAGGTCCGAGCTGTCGTATTCGAAGTAGAAGGTGGTGATTGCGCGCAGAGCAGCTTCTTCGCTCAGGGAACCGTCAACGGCACCAGTGTTTGCGCCGTAACCAGCGTTTGGATCAACAGCGCCTTCACCGGCGTTGTCGCCGCCTTTGGACGAGCAACCTACAGCTACAGCCATGGCCAGAGCCAGCGCAGCAAACTTACCAAACTTCAGCATTTCCATCGTGAAACTCCTAATGAACCCCAGTGTGTTAAGTAAAACGTGTAGCACCCGCTCACTTCAGGTAAGGGGACCAGGACGGTTCTCTGACTTCGCCTTGAGCGGTAGGAAGCGGGAGCCTCACGCGTCCATTAATGGACACGAGCATCAAGACTCCCCGGCCCTGTTGGCGGGTGGCGTAGATTACCATGGTGCCGTTGGGCGCAACAGTAGGTGACTCGTCCAGAGTGCTATCAGTGAGGATCTTTACACTACCTCGCTGCAGATCCTGAGCTGCCACCTTGAAATTGGTGAAGCCATCCTGACGATGAATCATCACCAAAGTCTTTTCATCAGCCGACAGTTTCGGGTTGGCGTTGTAGTTGCCAACGAACGTCACACGCTCGGCACCACCGCCACTGGCGCTGGTTTTATAGATCTGTGGTTTGCCGCCACGGTCTGACGTGAAGTAGATGGTCGAGCCATCCTTGCCCCAGTATGGTTCGGTGTTGATGCCAGGACCTGCGGTGACGCGGGTGATCTGACGCGAACCAAGGTTCATCACATAAATATCCGGGTTACCGTCCTTGGACAGGACGAACGCCAGGCGATTGCCATCGGGCGACCATGCAGGCGCGCCGTTCAGGCCTTCAAAGTTGGTGATCTGCTCACGGCGACCAGTGTCGATGTTCTGCATGAAGATGCGCGGACGCTTCTGCTCGAACGAAACGTAGGCGATACGCTTGCCATCCGGCGCGAAACGCGGCGACAGGATCGGCTCGCGCGATTGCAACAGCGTCACAGCACGGGCGCCATCATAGTCGGAACGTTGCAGCGTATAGCGCGTGTTCTTTTCAGAGAAACGCTCGGCTGTCACGTACAGCAGACGCGTCGAGAATGCGCCGTCAATGCCGGTCAGCTGCTTGAACGACTGGTCGGAAATGAAGTGCGCCATGTCGCGCAGTTGATCGGTCGTGCCGGAAACACTGCCGTCGGCCACTTTCTGCTCGGTGGCGACGTTGAACAATGCCCACTGCACCTGCAGACGACCGCCCGCAGGGGCGATGCTGCCGACCATAATGTATTGGGCGCCTACCGCCTTCCAGTCGCGGAAGATGATTTCGCTCGGCTGGCTTGGCTGGCTGATCATGTTTTGCTTGGGAATCGGCGAGTAGTAGCCCGAGTTGCGCAAGTCATTACCAATGATTTCTGCCATGTCGTCCGGCAGCACCGCGCCGCCCTGCATGCCGAACGGTACGACGGCGATCGGAGTTGCCCGATCGCTGCCGCTGGTCACCAGAATGTTCTTTTCATCTGCCATCGCGATCCCTGCCATACAGCAGATCACGACCAGCATTCCTCGAAGAAGGTTTCTCACAAGGCTAGGTCCTCAGGTGTGAATGTCATCTTGAATGAACGATACGGAGCGAAATCGCTCGGCTTCATTCCCTGCATTTCTGTCAAACGTCCAATATTCTTGACCGCCGCCACTGCCGAGGCATCGAACGGACCGTCACCGCTGGATTTGGAAACGCTGACCGAAGTCACCGTACCGTCCGGCAACATGCCTATTTGCAGCACGACCGTCATGCCTTTGCGCGCCGAAGGTGGACGAGCCCAACCCTCTGCGGCTCGCGCACGAATCAGGTCATCGAAACTGCCCGCGACTTCGTCACCCTGTTCATCGGCCAAGGCCTGCTGGCGCTGCGGCGTGTCGGAAAGCAGATCGGCCAAGGCCTGGGCCTTTTTGTCTTCAGCGGACTTGCGTGCCGCTTCCTGCGCTTTCTTCTTCGCAGCATCGGCAGCCGCTTTCTTCTTCGCTTCGTCGGCGATTTTCTTCTTCGCCTCTTCAGCTTCGGATTTCTTCTTGGCGTCTTCGGCGGCTTTCTTCTTCGCGTCTTCGACGATCTTTTTCTTGGCTTCTTCGGCAGCCGCTTTCTTGGCCTCTTCTTCAGCAGCCTTTTTCGCTTCGTCTTCAGCCTTCTTCTTGGCTATATCAGCCAATTGTTTCTCTTCGGCCTTTTTGGCTTCGGCTTTTTTCGCGTCGTCGGCTTTCTTGGCTTCATCAGCTTTTTTCGCCTCGTCCGCTTTTTTAGCCTCATCGGCCTTCTTGGCTTCCTCGGCTTTTTGAGCCGCGTCTTCTTTCTTTTGTTCCGCAGCCTTCACCGCTTCCTGCTCGACCTTCTTCTGTTCCATCTGCTCGACTTCGGTCTGGCGCGCGGCGGATTTCTTCGCCTCACCCGCAATCTTCTGATTGGTCTGGGTGGTTGCCTGACTTTTCGATTTCAGCTGGTACAGAGTCGCCTGGACAATCGGCTTGGCCGGCGGCAGTTCCGGTGTGAAGGCAAAACTGACGAACAGCATGCCGAACACCAGCACGTGCAGGACAATTGCCAGAACACTAGGCCAGAAGTAGCTTTCCGAGGCGGACGGCTCTCGCTGTTGCTGCATCAGGGGGCCTCGGTAATCAGACCAACGTTACCGACCCCGGCTTTCTGCAACCCGCCCATGGCGCCCATGACGGCGCCGTAGTCGACAGTCTTGTCGCCACGAATGAACACCTGGGTGCGCTTGCCACCTTCGGTGCCGGCGCGAATGATCTTGGTCACCGCGTCAGTCATTTGCGGCAGGGTCATGGCCCTGTCCTGTTGCTTCTCGGTATCGACTTCGCTGCCAAGATTCCAGTAATAGGTCTTGTCAGCCTTGATCGAAATGGTCAGGACCTGGGTGTTGTTGTCCTGCGGCAAGGCTTCGCTGGAAACCTTGGGCAGATCAACTTTCACGCCCTGATTGAGCATCGGCGCGGTCACCATGAAGATGACCAGCAGTACCAGCATCACGTCGATGTAAGGCACCACGTTCATCTCGGCGACCGGCTTGCGCTTTTTGCGAGCTCGAGCGATTAAAGCCATTGGAAAATACCTGCTTATTCTTCGCTGGTGTGCACTTTGCGGTGCAGGATCGCCTGGAATTCATCGGCGAAGGTGTAGTAGCGGCCCAGCAGGGTTTCACTGCGAGCGGCGAAACGGTTGTAGGCAATGACCGCCGGGATCGCCGCGAACAGACCGATCGCGGTGGCGATCAGGGCTTCGGCAATACCCGGTGCCACGGTGGCCAGGGTGGCTTGCTGGGCGCTGGCCAGACCACGGAAGGAGTTCATGATGCCCCACACCGTACCGAACAGGCCGATGTACGGGCTGACCGAACCGACTGTGGCGAGGAACGGCAGGCTTTGCTCCAGCTTCTCTTCTTCGCGGGAAATGGCTACGCGCATGGCACGGGCCACGCCTTCCATCACCGCTTCAGGGTCTACGCCAGGCTGCTGACGCAGACGGGAGAATTCCTTGAAGCCGGCGCGGAAGATCTGCTCGACGCCTGAATCCGGGTCCGGGTTGCTGCCCGCCTGACGATACAGCTTCGACAGATCGATACCCGACCAGAAGCGCTCTTCGAAGCTCTCCAGGGCGCGTCGACCGGCGCGCAGCAAGTTGCTGCGCTGAAAGATCATGATCCATGAGGTCACCGATGCGGCCACCAGAGTCAACATTACCAACTGCACCACGATGCTGGCATTGCTGACCAGGCTCCACATGGAGGAATGGTCGACGACGTTAGCTTCCACGCTTTATCTCCTGCTTTGAGTGTGTACCCGGGCCGACCGCGTCGGCGAAGGCCGCACGCAGGTCTTCGGGAAGGGCCCGGGGTTTCAAACTGTCGGTGCGCACGCAGGCCACCAAAAACTGCCCTTCGCAGAGCAGCACATTATCCGTGGCCCGCCTGACCTGCTGTTTGAAGCGCAGGCTGGCACGGTTCAATTCGATTACATCAGCGCTTACCAGCAGTTCGTCGTCCAGTCGCGCCGGCGCGTGATAACGCGCTTCGCTGGAATGCACGACAAACAACAGGTCCTCTCCGGCAAGCGCAGATTGGGCAAAGCCCAGTTCGCGGAGCCGCTCGGTTCGAGCCCGTTCCATAAACTTGAGGTAATTAACGTAATACACGATGCCGCCCGCATCGGTGTCCTCGTAATAAACGCGACAACGATGTGCGAACGGCTCAAGCCCGTTTTGCGCGCGCATACTCTAGTGCTTACTCCTCAGGTTGCCAATCCGGCGAGACAACTGTTTTTCGTGGTTTCAAAGCTTTACCGCAAAAGTACCGTCGTCTGACAGTACAAACCCTGAATAAATCACCAACAAATGTGTATCAATCGTCTGCGGCGTCGAGAAAATCGTCTGCCACGGGCATCTCGCCCATTCGTGACGGAATATTTAAACCGAAATGCAGGTAGGCATGCCGCGTCACCACCCTGCCCCTTGGCGTGCGCATGATGTACCCCTGTTGAATCAGGTACGGTTCGAGCACGTCCTCAATGGTGTGACGCTCTTCGCTGATCGCCGCCGCCAGACTGTCGATGCCGACCGGGCCGCCATCGAACTTCTCGATCATGGTCAGCAGCAGACGACGGTCCTGATGATCGAAACCGTGTTCGTCGACATCCAGCAGGTTCAGCGCCAGATCCGCTACCGCTTTGGTGATGTGCCCCTTGGCACGGACTTCAGCGAAATCGCGCACCCGCCGCAGCAAACGGTTGGCGATTCGCGGCGTGCCACGGGCACGGCGAGCGATCTCGAACGAACCTTCTGGATCCAGCGGCAAGCCGAGAATGGCTGCAGAACGGCTGACGATAGTCGCCAGATCCGCCGTGCTGTAGAACTCCAGGCGCTGGACGATACCGAAACGGTCGCGCAGCGGGTTGGTCAGCATGCCGGCGCGAGTGGTTGCGCCGACCAGGGTGAACGGCGGCAGGTCGAGTTTGATCGAGCGCGCTGCCGGCCCTTCGCCGATCATGATGTCGAGCTGGAAGTCCTCCATCGCCGGGTATAGCACTTCTTCAACGATCGGCGACAGACGATGGATTTCGTCGATGAACAGCACATCGTGGGGCTCAAGATTGGTCAGCAGTGCCGCCAGATCACCCGGACGTTCAAGCACCGGCCCCGAGGTACTTTTGATCGACACGCCCATTTCCTGGGCAATGATATTGGCCAGCGTGGTTTTCCCCAGCCCCGGCGGACCGAAGATCAGCGTGTGATCGAGGGATTCGCTACGGCCACGGGCAGCCTGAATGAACAGTTCCATCTGCTCGCGTACGGTTGGCTGGCCAATGTAATCAGCCAGGCTGACCGGACGAATCGCCCGGTCCTGGACTTCTTCGCGCTCGCGCGGGCTGTGCGCGGCGGTGATCAGACGATCAGCTTCAATCACTTAAATCATTCCCTTCAGGGCGCGGCGGATCATGTCTTCACTGCTCAGGTTTTTCTCTTTGATCGCGGAAATCGCCTTGCTCGCCTCTTGTGGCTTGTAGCCCAAAGAGATCAGCGCGCTGACCGCATCGGTCTCGGCGGTGTTGACCGGCGCCGGGCCGTCCGGCTGATTCGGCACCAGCGCAAACATGGCAGGCGAGGTCTCCCAAGCCTTGAAGCGGTCTTTCAGTTCGACCAGCAGACGCTCGGCGGTTTTCTTGCCAACACCCGGCACCTTGGTCAGAGCCGAGGTGTCCTGGGACTGCACGCAGCGCACCAGCTCATCGACTTCCAGGCTCGACATCAGGGCCAGCGCCAGTTTCGGCCCGACCCCGTTGAGACGGATCAACTCGCGAAAAAAGTCTCGCTCACGCTTGCCGGCAAAACCATAGAGCAATTGCGCATCTTCGCGTACGACCAAATGGGTATGCAGGGTCAGCGGTTCACCGACCGACGGCAGACGATAAAGGGTGGTCATGGGCACTTCGACCTCATACCCCAGGCCGTTTACATCCAGAATCAGGTGCGGTGGCTGTTTTTCAGCCAGAGTGCCGCGCAAGCGTCCAATCACGTTTCAGATCCTTGAGCGTTGGCCAGCCGTGGGCTGGCGACGATTGAAGGTGGGTTCCGCGCCGACAACCCAGGCGCCGGAGAGCCACATTCAGGAAAATTGATGCTGATGCTATCAGAGACGCAGGCGCCCGCCACGACTGCGTGCCGTTCCCAGACCGTGCGGCAGCAGGCTGGAGCGCGTGTGTGCGTGACAAATGGCGATAGCGAGGGCGTCCGAGGCGTCGATTTGCGGTTTGCTGGTCAGCTTGAGCATGTGCATAACCATCATTTGCACCTGTTCTTTATTGGCAGCCCCCGTGCCGACCACCGCCTGTTTGACTTGAGTGGCCGTGTACTCGGCGATCTCCAGGCATTCTTCGGCGCCGGCGACGATAGCGGCGCCACGCGCCTGGCCCAGTTTCAGGGCCGAGTCGGCGTTTTTTGCCATGAATACTTTTTCGATGCCCATGGTGACCGGGCCGTAGGTCTTGATGATTTCACGCACGCCGCGATAGACGATTTGCAGACGCTCATGAAGCTCGCCGGACCCCGTGCGGATACAGCCCGAGGCCACATAGATGCAGCCGCCCCGCCCGGTATCGCGAACGATCCCGTAACCGGTGATGCGCGAACCGGGGTCGATACCAAGAATTAGAGTCATAACGCCTGCAGATTCAAAAAAACGATTTACCTGACATCCAGCTACAAATGTGGGAGCGAGCCTGCTCGCGAAGGCGGTGTCATTCAGCACCCATGTTGCTGATACGCCGCTTTCGCGAGCAGGCTCGCTCCCACGGGGAAGACTAGTCGCTAATCAACCGAGCTGAGCGGCCACGTCTTCCGGGATGTCGGCGTTGGAATAGACGTTTTGCACGTCATCCAGGTCTTCAAGCATGTCGATCAGCTTGAGCACCTTCTCCGCACCTTCCAGATCCAGCTCGGCGCTAGTGGTCGGCTGCATGACGATTTCCGCGTCGTCGCCCTTGAAGCCCGCCGCTTCCAGCGCGTTACGCACCGCGTAGAAACTGGTGAACGAGGTGAACACGTCGATCGAACCGTCTTCGTGGGTGACCACGTCATCGGCGTCGGCTTCCAGCGCCGCTTCGGTCAGTGCGTCTTCATCGACACCCGGCGCGAAGCTGATCTGGCCTTTTCGCTCGAACAGATACGCCACCGAACCGTCGGTGCCGAGGTTGCCGCCACACTTGCTGAACGCGTGACGCACGGCAGCCGCCGTACGGTTGCGGTTGTCGGTCATGCACTCGACCATCACCGCCACGCCGCCCGGGCCGTAGCCTTCATAGGTCAGCTCTTCAACATTGTCCGCCTCAGTGGCACCGGCACCGCGCGCGACGGCACGATCAATGATGTCGCGGCTCATGTTGGCGCTCAGCGCCTTGTCCAAAGCCAGGCGCAGGCGCGGGTTGGAACCCGGATCACCGCCACCCTGGCGAGCCGCAACGGTCAGCTCACGGATCCACTTGGTGAAGATCTTGCCCCTCTTGGCATCCTGACGTTCTTTGCGGTGCTTGATGTTTGCCCACTTGGAATGACCTGCCATAACTCGCTCCGAATGCTCTTTGAAACCTTGCCCGCCCTGCGGATGCAGCGGCCGGCAATTGAAAAATATCGACCTGAGAAAGAAAAAAGGCGCATCCGAAGATGCGCCTTCAGGCCCGTCTTACTCAGCCTTTGGCGTTTCGCGCAAACGAATGTGCAGCTCGCGCAACGCCTTGGCATCTACTACACCCGGTGCTTGCGTCATCACGTCGGCAGCACTCTGGGTTTTCGGGAAGGCGATCACTTCACGAATCGACTGGGCGCCGGTCATCAGCATCACCAGACGATCCAGACCGAAGGCCAGGCCACCGTGCGGCGGTGCGCCGTATTTCAGCGCATCGAGCAGGAAGCCGAACTTCTCTTCCTGTTCCGCTTCGTTGATGCCCAGCAGACGGAACACCGCTTGCTGCATTTCCTTGCGGTGAATACGGATCGAACCGCCACCCAACTCGGTGCCGTTCAACACCATGTCGTACGCGCGCGACAGAGCGCCGGCCGGGTTGGCTTCGAGTTCTTGCGGGGTGCACTTCGGTGCAGTGAACGGGTGGTGCAGCGCGGAGAAGCTGCCATCGTCGTTCTCTTCGAACATCGGGAAATCGACGACCCACATTGGCGCCCACTCGCAGGTCAGCAGCTTGAGGTCGTGACCGAGCTTGATACGCAGCGCGCCCAGGGCTTCGCTGACGATCTTGGCCTTGTCGGCGCCGAAGAACACGATGTCGCCGTCGACTGCACCGACGCGATCAAGGATCACGTTCAGGTGGGCCTCAGGGATGTTTTTCACGATCGGCGATTGCAGACCGTCAACACCGGCAGCGCGCTCGTTGACCTTGATGTACGCCAGGCCCTTGGCACCATAGATGCCGACGAACTTGGTGTAATCGTCGATCTGCTTGCGCGGCATGCTCGCCCCGCCTGGAACGCGCAGCGCGGCGATACGGCACTTCGGATCGTTGGCCGGGCCGCTGAATACTTTGAAGTCGACTTCTTTCAACTGGTCGGCAACGTCAACCAGCTCCAGCGGTATACGCAGGTCCGGCTTGTCCGAACCGTAGCGGCGCATGGCTTCTTCGAAGGTCATGTGCGGAAATTCGCCGAATTCCAGATCCAGCACTTCCTTGAACAGGTTGCGGATCATCTGCTCGGTCAGGCCCATGATCTCTTTTTCATCGAGGAAGCTGGTCTCGATGTCGATCTGGGTGAATTCCGGCTGACGGTCGGCGCGCAGGTCTTCGTCGCGGAAGCACTTGGCGATCTGGTAGTAGCGGTCGAAACCGGCGACCATCAGTAGTTGCTTGAACAATTGTGGCGATTGCGGCAGGGCGAAGAACGAACCGGCGTGAGTACGGCTCGGTACCAGATAGTCACGCGCGCCTTCAGGGGTGGCGCGGGTGAGGATCGGGGTTTCGACGTCGAGGAAGCCGTTCTCGTCGAGGAAGCGACGGATGCTGGTGGTCATGCGCGAACGCAGACGCAGCTTCTCGGCCATTTCCGGACGACGCAGGTCGAGGAAACGATAGCGCAGGCGGGTTTCTTCGCCGACGTCGGAGTATTCGTTGAGCGGGAACGGCGGGGTTTCCGACTCGTTCAGCACTTCCAGTTCATAGCCCAGCACTTCGATCATGCCCGAGGCCATGTTGGCATTGGTCGCACCCGCCGGACGCAGACGCACCTTGCCGGTGATCTTCACGACGTATTCGCTGCGAACGCGATCGGCAGCGGCGAAGCTCTCGGCACGATCCGGATCGAACACCACCTGGGCCAGACCGTCACGATCACGGATATCGAGGAAGATCACCCCGCCGTGGTCGCGGCGACGGTGAACCCATCCGCAAAGGGTAATTTCCTGGCCGTCCAGGCTTTCGTTCAGTTGGCCGCAATAGTGGCTGCGCATCATGGTGTGGTTCGCTTCTCGTAATTCGAAATTCGGTGGAGTGACCGTCGCTTTCAAGCAAAGCGGAAACTCACGCGTGTCGTTCGTTCAGGGTTTGAACCCTAGTCAGCTTTGTCGCCACCGGCCAGGTTCTTCTTGGCTCCGGTCTTGAAATCGGTCTCGTACCAACCGTTGCCGCTGAGGCGAAAACCCGGCATGGACAGCTGCTTCTTCAGTTCAGGCGCCTGGCAGGCAGGACAGTCGACCAGCGGTGCGTCGCTGATCTTCTGAATGGCTTCCATCTGATGACCACAGGAAGCACATTGGTAATCGTACATTGGCATGGGGGTGTCTCGGCGATCAGATTGCTGCCGCGCGCGGGGCTTTGCGGCGAAAGCGCGGGATTATATCGATTAAATGCGGGCTGTGCAGCCGTAACACTGCACAGCCCGCAACCTCGTTGCAACCGCCGTTTCAGGGCGAAACCGTCGGTGCGGCATCCTTGACTCCGTTCAATACGCACACCACCCGTACCAGCGCACTGAAGTTCTTCACGCCGCCATGACGCAAATGCACCTCTCGATCGAGATGCGACAGCAGCGTGCTGATTGAACAATGATTGACCTCGGCCATGCCGCCAAGGATGTTCCAGTAGACCTGTCCAATCGCAGGCAGGTCGCAAAACCGTTGAGCCGTATTGATCGGGACAAGGGCTCGATCAGATTCATGTCGAACCCACCGACAAACGGATCGACCTTAATAACGTGCCGCGAAGCCGACATCCTGTCGCTTCGCCTGTCTCCTTGCACCATTGCGTTGACACTCCTTTGCCATGACTGCTGATTTATAAGGCAACATCCTGTGCCTTCATAAAAACCCAGTGACAAAGTTATAGCCATACGATTTGTTGACCATCCTCGTAGGATAAGCCAACGACAACGGTAAGAGTCTGGACAGCGTGCGGACGACCTTACGGCGTCCGCACTGGCTGGGTCATGCCTCGAGCAGCGCGCGCAACATCCATGCGGTTTTCTCATGCACCTGCATACGCTGGGTCAGCAGGTCAGCCGTCGGTTCATCGCTGACCTTGTCCAGCAGCGGAAAAATACCGCGTGCAGTGCGCGTCACCGCCTCCTGACCTTCGACCAATTGCTTGATCATGTCCTCGGCACTCGGCACACCCTCCTCTTCCTTGATGGAAGAAAGACGGGCGTAGGTCGCATAGGCGCCAGGGGCCGGAAAGCCCAGGGCACGGATGCGCTCGGCGATCGAATCAACCGCCAGTGCCAGCTCGTTGTATTGCTCTTCGAACATCAGATGCAACGTGCGGAACATCGGGCCGGTGACGTTCCAGTGAAAGTTATGGGTTTTCAGATACAGCACGTAGGTGTCCGACAGCAGCCGCGACAGCCCCTCGACGATGGATTTGCGGTCTTCTTCACTGATACCGATATCAATTGCCATGCTTACCCCCTAACAGTGATTGAGTTCATCCAGCAGGTTCAGGCCCACTTTAGCAAGTCAATCGCAGGCTCGCAGCTATCAATAGGCAAACAGACTGCGACAAATCGACTGCTGCACTGCCGCTGGCCGGGCTGATTTGAGTCGCCGCAGGCTTTGCTGTTAAATAGGCAGTGTGTCGCTATGCCCTATTTTCCAGGGCGTCGCGCATAGGCTGATGCCGTTACGTGTCCACCGCCTCTTATTTTCTCCTGAAGCGAACCGTGCGCCTTCAGCTCTTCCTTGTGAGCCGTCATAACGTGAGCCAATCAAAATGTTGAAAATCGTCCACCTGCTAATGGGCGCAGCAGCCTTGCTGCTGTCGTTCATCCCCAGTCTGAAAGCCGAAGCCGTTCCTTACCTGCAACAGCCCGATGCACTTTACCTGGCCTTTTTCGGCCTGCTGAACCTGGTCATCGCTCCAGTGATCCCTTACTGGAACAAAGGCCCGCGCCAGCACCTGCAAAATCTGGTCAGCGCGTTGCTGGTGCTGACTGTCGTCCTGCAAACCCTGACCCTGATCGCGCCGATGCCTGTCATCGCCGGCCAACCAGCTGTGTTGTTCAGCCTGGTGATTGCCCTGGTGGCCGTTATCCTGCACCTGGCGGTCAGCTTCTATAAGTCTTCACCTTCTGCAGCACCCGCCAACTACGACATGAGCAACCGCGATACCGGCACCGTGAAGTGGTTCAACACGTCCAAGGGTTTCGGTTTTATCTCCCGGGATTCCGGCGATGATATCTTCGTGCACTTTCGCGCCATTCGTGGCGAAGGCCACCGTGTTCTGGTCGAAGGCCAGCGCGTCGAGTTCTCGGTAATGAACCGCGACAAAGGCCTGCAAGCCGAAGACGTGATCGCCGCTCTGCCGCGTCGCTGATCCAAAGCAAAAAAACCGCCAACAGCCCAGGCTGTTCGCGGTTTTTTTTGGCCTGCAATCTTCGATTTTCGCCAAGATTCAATAGTGCGGCGGTGGCGCTTCATCCTCAAAGGACTCGAACTGGCCGTGCATCTCTTCCTGACGCTTGAGCAGCGCCGCCATCTGCAATTGCAGGCGCTCGACCACGCGTTGCTGGGCCACCAGCACGTCGTTCAATGCCTGAATAGTGTCGTCCTGAAAGGCCAGACGGCTTTCCAGATCGGTAACGCGTTCTTCAAGGCTCATGGCTCAGCCCTCCATAAACGTGAAGTCTTCGGTCAGCACCAGACGCAAACGCTCGCGTATGGTCGCCACCTGCTCTGCGCTGTACGGACTGGCTGGATGCTTGCCCCAGACCGGCGCCGGCCAGGCGGCATCGTCACGCTTGCGGACGATGACGTGCATGTGTAATTGACTGACAACGTTCCCCAAGGTTGCAACGTTGAGCTTGTCGGCATCGAACGAGTCCTTGAGCAACTCGGCGAGCGCGGTGGTTTCCTTCCAGAGCTGCTGCTGATCCGCGACATCCAACTGAAACAACTCGCTGATATCGTCTCGACGTGGCACCAGAATGAACCATGGGTAGTTGCTGTCGTTGGAAAGCAACAGCCGGCACAGCGGGAAATCGCCAATAACCAGCGTGTCGTGTTGAAGTCGTGGATCTAAAGCAAACACTGCGCATACTCCCGGCTGATCACATTACTCCGCTTGGCGGCCCCTTTCGAAGGGCGGCGCGCCAAGTGACAAAGCGGCAGCATACCTGCGAATGAAGCGACCTTAAATGACCGCGCGCCCCGACATGTCACGTTTATCGAAGGCGCGCACCAACACGGATCGCTATGTGAGTTTTCACTGGAAGAACAGCGTTAAAAGCCTTGATCAACGCAGCCCTGAATTCAACGTTGGCAGAATTAATCAGGCTCAGCCGTGATTTTTTTGCACCAAAACCGCTCAGCGCGTCTACGCTCACCGGGTCGGGCATCCGCCAAATACCCACTTCGGGGTGAACCGGTAACGTTTTCGGTTGTCATGCGCACCTTTGGTGCGTTCAAACACCATTGCGCGAGCGCCGTCAAGCCCGCAGCTAAAACAGGCGCGAGGCCCCGTTTCACAAGGTTTTCACATTTGCGCAAGCTGTACAGAAAAATAACCGCAGCGAATTTGCGGTTTGTGCACGCTTGTTGCAAGGTACTCGTATGGACAGTGAGCGCACCACCGGATGGGGTGGGCTTGCGGCCAATAAGAACAGTGGCAGGGTTGCCCGATGGAGATTCAAGTGTTTTGCCAGGGACTCTTTTTTACCGATGCAAAAAGGCCCAGAAACAGCGATAAAGTTGTCAGTCCGGCTGCATCGGTACTGTGAATTTGCGACATCCAGCGCTCCTTTTGCGACAACGCCGTAAAGAAGCTGAAAGGTTGGTTTCGCAAGTATCGCCAACATTGTCGGCGTGATATAAGTTTGCGCCGACACAAAAAGAAAGAGCCGCCCAGATAATAAAACAGGTGGGACGGCAGTACTCTTCTAAAACCAAAGGAGCAAATCACGATGCGCGTGATGAAGTGGAGCATGATCGCACTGGCAGTTGCAGCAGCCGCCAGTTCGCAGTTGGCTACGGCCGCCCCGTTTGTAAGTGATCAGTCTGAAGCCAAAGGCTTCGTTGAAGACGCCAAAGCCGATCTGTTGATCCGCAACTATTACTTCAATCGCAACAACAAAAACGGCGGCAATGACCAGAAAGACTGGACCCAGGGTATCTGGGGTAACTTCAGCTCTGGTTACACCCAAGGCACCGTAGGCGTGGGCATTGATGCCTTCGGCTACCTGGCCATCAAGCTCGATGGCGGTGATGGTACTGGTGGCACCGGCAACATGAGCCGCGATGCTGATGGCGAAGTCAACGACAGCCAGGGCAAAGCCGGCGCTGCCGTGAAATTCCGCGTATCGAAAACCGAGCTGAAAGTTGGCGACATGCAGCCAAGCACCGCACCTGTATTCGCTGTCGGCGGTTCCCGGATCCTCCCGCAAACTGCCAGCGGCTTCCAGCTGCAGAGCAGCGAGATCAAAGATCTCGATCTTGAAGCCGGCCACTTCTACTCGTCGACCAGCCAGGACCGCAACTCCCGTGAAGGTGGCCTGTACGCCAACTACGCTGGCGTTGAAGCCAACACCATCGATTATTTCGGCGGCAAATACGGCATCACCGAAAATCTGAGCGCATCGCTCTACGGTGCCAAGCTGGAAGACATCTGGAACCAGTACTACGCGAACCTGAACCTCACCACCCCTATCAGTGGTGACACTTCGCTGAACACCGACTTCAACATCTACCGCACCACCGACACCGGTGACGCGAAAGCCGGCGACATCAGCAACACCACGTTCTCCCTGGCGACCGCCCTTTCGTTCCTGAAAGCGCACACCATTACCGTAGGCTTCCAGAAGGTCAACGGTGATACGCCATTCGACTACATCGGCGTTGGCAAGAACAACCGTGGCGGCGACTCGATCTTCCTGGCCAACTCCATCCAGTACTCCGACTTCAACGGTCCGAACGAGAAATCCGCTCAGATCCGTTATGACATCAAAATGGCCGAGTACGGCGTTCCAGGTCTGAGCTTCATGACCCGTTACGTGAAAGGCTGGGACATCGACGGCACCAACACCCCTACTGGCAGCGCATACGCTGGTCTGTACGGCGAAGACGGCAAGCACAACGAAACCAACCTGGAAGCCAAGTACGTCGTCCAGTCTGGCCCGGCAAAAGATCTCTCCTTCCGCATTCGTCAAGCATGGCACCAGGCTAACGCTGACCAGGGCGAAGGCGACATCAAAGAGTTCCGTCTGATCGTCGACTACCCGCTGTCGCTGTTGTAATCGCATCCTGTTAGTGTTGCGATAACTAAAAAGGCCCATCTTCGGATGGGCCTTTTTTATTGCGGCGTCGCTTAACTAACGCCTGAGTGAAAAACCAGTTACTTAGTTAGCGACCTATCATTGTGCTGCGGATTCCTGCACAACCCGTATAACACGCTGCGGAAATGGAATATCAATACCGGCAGTTTTTAAACGATCACGCGCCTGCTCGTTAAACATGAACATCACGTCCCAATAATCTGCCGTTTTCACCCACACGCGCAGCGAAACAGTAATCGAGCTATCACCCAGCGTCGAAACCACGGCTTGTGGTTCAGGATCCTGCATAACGCGGGGATCTTTGGCCAGATCCAGCAGCACCTGACGGGCCTTCTGCAGATCCGCCTCGTAATCCACGCCCACGTCGAACACGACTTTGCGGGTTGGCTGACGATTGGTGTTGGTGATGATGCCGTTCGACAGATTGCCGTTCGGCAAGATGATGGTCTTGTTGTCGCCAGTGCGCAGCACGGTATGGAAAATCTGGATGCTGTCGACGGTACCCGCCACACCTTGGGCTTCGATCCAGTCACCGATGCGGAACGGGCGGAACAGCAGAATCAGCACACCGCCGGCGAAGTTCGCCAGGCTGCCTTGCAGGGCAAGACCGATCGCCAGACCCGCTGCACCGATAGCTGCCACGAACGAGGTGGTTTCCACGCCGATCATCGACGCGACGCTGACGATCAGCAGCACCTTGAGAATGATGTTGGCCAGACTGCTGATAAAGCCCTGCAGCGCCAAGTCGGCATTGCGCAAGGCCAGCAGACCGCCGAGTTTTTGCGTGACTTTGTTGATCAGCCACCAGCCGATGGCCAGCGTAATCACCGCCAGCAGCACGCGGCTGCCGTATTCCATGATCATCGGGATCCACGCCTGGGACGCCTTGACCAGGTGGTCCACTTCCGCATTCAAATCCACTTTCTCTCTCCTGATTTCCGGCTTTCCGGGGTGTATTCAAAACAACTGTGGGAGCGACGGTTCGACGCCTCGACCTGCTCGCTCCCACAAATCACAGATCAAGCTTAGTCGCGGAAGTTGTTGAACTGCAGCGGCATGCCGAATTCCTTGGCACGCAGGGCCGCGATAGCTTCCTGCAGGTCGTCACGCTTCTTGCCGGTGACACGCACCTGCTCACCCTGAATGGCCGCTTGAACCTTGAGCTTGGCGTCCTTGATGTGGCCGACGATCTTCTTCGCCAGCTCTTTGTCGATGCCTTCCTTGAGAATGGCGTCTTGCTTCATCAATTTGCCGGAAGCATAAGCGTCCTTGACCTCAAGGCACTGCACGTCGATCTTGCGCTTGGTCAGCGCCAGCTTGAGGATTTCGATCATTGCTTCGAGCTGGAACCCGGCTTCGGCGGTCAGGCTGACGGTCAGGTCTTTTTCCTTGAACTCGAAGCTGCCTTTGCCTTTCAGGTCATAACGACGATCGAGTTCCTTCACGGCGTTCTCGACCGCGTTGGTGAGTTCGTGTTTGTCCAGTTCGGATACCACGTCGAACGACGGCATGTAATCTCTCCAATAAAAAGGCGCGCCCGATGAGGATGGAGCGCGCTTGGCTTGCGGTTAAAATCGGGCTCATTATAACGGGTCTTTTCCTATCGATACGGCGAGCCGCACATGCCTGTACGCAATCGAGTCAAAAACTGATGTCCACGATCTGGCATGTCCTCGGCGCCGGCAGTCTCGGCACCCTTTGGGCAACGCGACTGGCACGAGCCGGATTGCCAGTGCGGCTGATCCTGCGCGACGCGGTGCGGTTGCGCAGCTATGCCGCCGCCGGCGGGCTGACCCTGATTGAAAACGGACACGCCAGCACCTACGCAGTTCCTGGGGAAACTCCGGACAGCCCCGAGCCGATTCGCCGTTTGCTGATCGCGTGCAAGGCCTACGACGCCGAGAATGCCATCGCCCGCCTCGCCTCGCGCCTGGCGCCGGGCGCCGAGCTGATCCTGCTGCAAAACGGCCTCGGCAGTCAGGACGCGGTTGCCGCGCGAGTGCCGCAGGCGCGCTGCATCAGCGCCTCCAGCACCGAGGGCGCCTTTCGCGATGGCGACTGGCGCGTGGTGTTTGCCGGACACGGTTTCAACTGGCTGGGTGATGCCGGGAATCCGCTGGCGCCAATCTGGCTGGAAGATCTACAGGCCGCCAGGATTCCTCATGAATGGACCACCGACATCCTCACCCGCCTGTGGCGTAAATTGGCGCTCAACTGCGCGATCAACCCGCTGACCGTGCTGCATGACTGCCGCAACGGCGGATTGACGGAGCACCATTGCGAAGTCGCCACGCTCTGCGCCGAGCTGGCCGAATTACTCCAGCGCTGCGGCCAACCAGCGGCGGCGGGCAACCTGCAGCAGGAAGTCGAACGGGTGATTCAGGCCACCGCCGCCAACTACTCGTCGATGTATCAGGATGTCGCCAACCAGCGCCGCACGGAAATCAGCTATCTGCTGGGCCACGCCTGCAAAGTTGCCGCGCGCCATCAACTGAACCTGCCGCATCTCAACCAGCTGCAGCAACGCCTGGTCGCTCATCTGCGCAGCCGTGGATTGCCCAGCGACTGAGCAGCCGCTACGCTGACCACTTGTTCCTCTGCTGCGATAAATCTGATGCCATTGCGCCAGCGCCTTGAAAACCTGCCGGTCGGCCAGAAACTGCTGGCGGCCCTGCTGGTGTTGTTGACCACGGTTCTGCTGGTCGCCAACCTGACTTTTATCAGCGCCGCTTACTACATCTCTCAGGAAAGCATGGCGCCGCAGGCCTTGCAGACCATCGGCCGCCTGATCGCCAATCCGAGTCTGGTCAGCGATGCGCTGGAATCGCCAAGAAGCGCCGAGCGTCTGCTCAAGGAACTCGACAGTTATTCGCCACTGCGCGCTGCGGCCCTGTATGACGGCAAGGGTGAGCGGCTTGCGCAAGTACAGCGCGGGGAAAAACTGCATTTGCCCGAGCGCTATCGACATGTCGAAGCGTGGCAACTCACCGAGTTTCGCAGCAATCAACTGATCACCCTGCCCCGCCCCGGCACCGCGCCGGGGCATCTGTTGCTGGTGGCCAGCAGCGAACTGCCGATGGCGTTCTACACGGGCACGCTGACCGCCAGCCTCGGCATTCTGATTTTCAGCGTATTGCTATGGCTGGTGATTGCCCGGCAGATCAAACGCCTGATCACACGGCCGATCCATCAGCTTGAGGAGCTGTCGCGTCAGGTCACCCGCGAAGAGAACTATGCCCTGCGTGCTTCGCGCGGCAATCACGACGAAATCGGCAGTCTGGCCGAGGCATTCAACACCATGCTGTCGCGCATCGAAGCCCGAGAGCAGCAGCTCAAACGCGCTCGCGACGACTCGCAAGCCGCTTACGATCAGGCGCAGGGGTTGGCCGAGGAAACCCGCCACACCAACCGCAAGCTGGAACTCGAAGTGCAGGTGCGCAGCAAGATCGAGAAGAAACTCACCGGTTTCCAGAATTACCTCAACAGCATCATCGACTCGATGCCTTCGGCGCTGATTGCCCTTGATGAGCAGCTCTATGTCACGCAGTGGAATCAGGAGGCCAGCGCCCTCTCCGGCACGCGTCTGGACGAGGCGCTGAACCAGCCGATCTTCCTCGCCTTCGAACCGCTCAAGCCGTTTTTACCGCAGCTAAAAGAAACCGTCGAGCAGCACACCGTGGCCAAAGTCGACCGGGTAACCTGGTTCAAGGACGATGAACCCAAGCATTACGCGCTGACGTTCTATCCGCTGATGGGCGGTGCCGGCCGTGGCGTGGTGATCCGCATCGACGACATCACCCAGCGCCTGTCACTGGAAGAAATGATGGTGCAGTCGGAGAAAATGCTTTCCGTCGGTGGCCTCGCCGCCGGCATGGCCCATGAAATCAACAACCCGCTCGGTGCGATCCTGCACAACGTGCAGAACATTCGCCGTCGCCTCTCGGCGGAGCTGCCCAAAAACCTCGAAACCGCCGAACAACTGGGCATCGAGCTCGATGCCGTGAATCGCTATCTGCAGGGCCGCGAAGTCCCGCAATTGCTCGATGGCATTCAACAGGCCGGCGCCCGCGCGGCGAAAATCGTCACGCATATGCTGAGTTTCAGCCGCCGCAGCACCCGGCAAATGGCGCCATGTGATCTGCCGGCCCTGATCGATCAAGCGGTAGAAATCGCTGGCAACGACTTTGATCTGGCCATCGGTTTCGACTTCAAGGGCCAGGCGATCATCCGTCAGTTCGACCCGGCGCTCGGCCCTGTGCCCGGCACCGCCAACGAACTGGAACAGGTGCTGCTCAACCTGCTGAAAAACGCCGCCCAGGCGATTCATCAGCGCGAGGACGACAGCGAGCCGGGACGCATCATTCTGCGTACGCGACTCAATCCGCCGTGGGCCGAGATCCAGGTCGAAGACAACGGCATCGGTATGAGCGAGAACGTGCGCAAGCGCACCTTCGAACCGTTTTTCACCACCAAGGAAATCGGTCAGGGCACCGGGCTTGGCTTGTCGGTGTCGTACTTCATCATCACCAACAACCACAAAGGTCAGATGGAAGTGCAATCGGCGCCCGGCCAGGGCACCTGCTTCACGTTGCGCCTGCCGCTGGTGCAACCCGCACCGATGGCCGCTGAAACCAATTCACTACCGAGGTAACCCATGGGCTTTCGCTTGTCGAAGATTTACACCCGCACCGGCGACAAAGGCGAAACCGGCCTGGGCGACGGCCGCCGCGTACCGAAGGATCATCCGCGCGTCGAGGCGATTGGCGAGGTGGATACGCTGAACAGTCAGGTCGGCGTGCTGCTGGCCGGCCTGCTGGCCGAGCGTGAAGCGTTTCCGGGCCTGAATGAAGTGATCGACGTTTTGGCGCCTTGTCAGCATCGGTTGTTTGATCTGGGGGGCGAATTGGCGATGCCCGCCTATCAGGCGCTGAACGCAGCGGAAATCGAACGGCTGGAAGCGGCGATCGATGTGTGGAACGAAGAGCTGGGGCCGCTGGAGAATTTCATCCTGCCCGGGGGATCGATGCTGATTGCGCAGGCGCATGTTTGCCGGAGTCTGGCGCGAAGCGCGGAGCGGCGCTGTCAGCATTTGAATGCGATCGAGCCGTTGGCCGGGGTTGGCCTGGCATATATCAATCGGTTGTCGGATTTGCTGTTCGTGGCGGCGCGGTTGATTGCGCGGCGGCAGGGGGTGGCGGAGATTTTGTGGCAGCCGGCTGCAAAACCTGAAGGACAATAGCGCCGGACAGGACGCCTTCGCGAGCAGGCTCGCTCCCACAGTGGATTGCATTTCTCCAGTTGGAATGCAGACAAATGTGGGAGCGGCAAGCCCGCTCCCACAGGGTTTTACGTCGTCCATGTAACCTGTGGGAGCGAGCCTGCTCGCGAAGAGGCCGCTAGCCTCAATCGAGAATCAAGCTTCTGGCCAGAACGCCCGAATTCCCGCCACACCCTGTGCGCCGACATTCCAGGCTTTCTCCCGCTCGGCGGGCCCTACCCCGCCCAACAGAAACACTGGCTTGCTGAAGCCGTCGATCAACGCCGCAGCCTGCTCCCAGCCCAACGGCTGTGCATCTGGGTGCGTCAGCGTTGGCTGCACCGGTGACAGGGTCACGAAATCCACGCCCATTTGTTCGGCCAGCGCCAGTTCCTCAGCGTTGTGACAGGAGGCCGCGAGCCAGCGATCAGCCGGTAGCGGACGGCCTGCCGCAGCGTATTTACGCAACTGTGCGGCGGTGATGTGCCAACCGGCGGACGGGAAATCACCCAGCCATTCGAATGGCCCCTTGATCATCAGCTGCGCCTTGCCGGCGCAAAGACCCACCGCATCCACCGCCAGATCGCGGTATTTGGGGTCGTAACCATTCGGTGCACGCAGCTGGACCAGTTTGATCCCGCCGGCCACCGCTTTCTGGATGCCGCGCAACAAGGCCGGGGATTCCAGGTCTTCAGGGGTAATCAAATACTCGGCGGGCAAACGTGCTGCCGCGACAATGGGCTGATTGGCAGCGGGAAACTCGTAGTTCGCCAGCTCCTTTGCGCTCACCCAGGCCAACGGTTGACCCTCGGCGCCGTGGGGTTCGCCGCTGAAGGCTGACACCTCCCAGACATCCAGCAACACCTGTTTGTCCGGGTAATCGTGGCGCACCTTGATCAACGGTCGAGCGGCGCCAACAACGATGCCCAACTCTTCGTGCAGTTCACGGGCCAGCGCAGTGTCGACTGTCTCGTCAGCCTCCACCTTGCCGCCCGGGAATTCCCACAAGCCACCCTGATGCTGGCTGTCGGCACGCCGGGCGATGAGAATTTTGCCGTGGTCGTCACGAATGACGGCAGCGGCGACATGGACACGTTTCACGGGTTCAATTCCTCCAGTCCAGCCTTTTGCCACGTCTTGAAGGCGGGCCATTGGTAGACGGTTTCGACATAAGCTTCGTCAACGGCCGGCAGCGTCACCCGATAGGTGCGCAGGCGCACGGCAATCGGCGCGAAAAAGGCATCGGCGAGGCTGACGCGGCCGAACAGGTACGGCCCCTCTTCCGTTGCCGCTGCTCGGCATTCGGCCCACAGCGCAAGCATGCGTTCGATATCGACCTTCACCTCTGGCGGCATCGGGTTCAGCGGTGCGTCATGGCTGAGGTTGAACGGCATGTGATTGCGCATGGCAAAAAAACCGCTGTGCATCTGGGCACAGGCGGACCTTGCCTGGGCGCGGGCGAAAATGTCGCCGGGCCAGAGCTGCTCGGACGGGAACTGCTCGGCAAGGTATTCAGCGATGGCCAGGGAGTCGGCGATGGTGCCGCGCGTAGTGTTGAGCA
This sequence comes from Pseudomonas khorasanensis, assembly GCF_014268505.2. GTDB lineage: Bacteria > Pseudomonadota > Gammaproteobacteria > Pseudomonadales > Pseudomonadaceae > Aquipseudomonas > Aquipseudomonas khorasanensis. The sequence continues at coordinate 311,767 of NZ_JABWQP020000002.1, read as the reverse complement.
GCGGCACCTTGCCGGTCGGCGAATGCTTGAGCAGGCGCTCGCGCGTGTCGGGCTTGCCGAGTTTGATCAGCTCTTCGCTGTAAGGCGCCCCGGTCAGCTCCAGCGCCAGTTCTGCGCGCAGGGACCAGGAGGAAAGCAGTTTGTCGCCGATGATCAGGTGCAGGGACATGGTGTGGCGCCTTTTCGTCAGAGGAATGCTTGTGAATTAGTTGTGTCTGGACCGCCGCTTTCGCGAGCAGGCTCGCTCCCACAATGGACCGAGCCGCAGCGAAGGCCCTGTGGGAGCGAGCCTGCTCGCGAATGGAGCGACTCGGTCCAGGATCAGGTCAAGTGCGGTATTCAGCGTTGATCTTCACGTATTCATGCGACAGGTCGGTGGTCCAGATGGTTTCGCTGCAATCGCCACGACCGAGTTCGATACGGATGGTGATTTCTTCCTGCTGCATCACCGCCGAACCCTGCGCTTCAGTGTAGGTCGCCGCGCGCGCGCCACGGCTGGCAATGCACACGTCGCCGAGGAACACGTCGATCTTGCTCACGTCCAGGTCCGGCACGCCGGCACGGCCCACGGCGGCCAGGATACGGCCCCAGTTCGGATCGGACGCAAACAGCGCGGTCTTGATCAATGGCGAGTGCGCGACGGTATAACCCACGTCCAGGCATTCCTGATGATTGCCGCCGCCATTGACTTCAACGGTGACGAACTTGGTGGCGCCTTCGCCGTCACGCACGATGGCCTGGGCCACGTCCATGCACACTTCGAATACCGCTTGTTTCAGCTTAGCGAACAGTTCGCCTTCGGCGCGGGTGATTTCCGGCAACGCGGCTTTGCCAGTGGCGATCAGCATGCAGCAGTCGTTGGTCGAGGTGTCGCCATCGATGGTGATGCGGTTGAACGACTTGTTAGCGCCGTCGAGCATCAGGTTGTGCAGCACGTGGCGGGAGACTTTGGCGTCGGTGGCGATGTAGCCGAGCATGGTTGCCATGTTCGGACGAATCATGCCGGCGCCCTTGCTGATGCCAGTCACGGTGACGGTCACGCCGTCATGCTGGAACTGCCGGCTCGCGCCTTTGGGCAGGGTGTCGGTGGTCATGATGCCGGTGGCCGCGGCTTCCCAGTTGTTTTCCGACAGATCATCCAGCGCCGCTTGCAGCGCGCCTTCGATTTTCTCGACGGGCAATGGCTCACCGATGACGCCGGTGGAGTACGGCAGGATCTGGCTGGCATCTACGCCGGTCAGCTCGGCCAGTCTGGCAGTGGTGCGCTCGGCAGCGGCCAGACCCGGTTCGCCGGTGCCCGCGTTGGCGTTGCCGGTGTTGGTCAGCAGGTAACGCACGGCGTTCTGCACGCGCTTTTTCGCCAGGATCACCGGTGCGGCGCAAAAGGCATTCAACGTGAACACACCCGCCACGGTCGAACCTTCGGCGCAGCGCATCACGACGACGTCTTTGCGCCCGGGGCGCTTGATGCCGGCCGAGGCGATACCGAGTTCAAAACCGGCAACCGGGTGCAACGTTGGCAAAGGACCAAGACCAACAGCCATGAATGCGCTCCTTACTCAATGATGTCAGCACCGCCAGGCGTGGCGGCAGTGGTTTAAATGGCAAAACGCCGCGACGGCAGAAGCCGGTCGCGGCGCGGGGTGTCCAGCGATTGAAACGGGTTCTACTGGATCTGCCCGTGGCAATGCTTGTATTTCTTGCCCGAACCGCAGAAGCACAGTTCGTTGCGGCCCAGCTTCTGCTCGTTGCGAACCGGGGCAGTAGCGGCGGCGAGGGCCACATCGACCTCTTCACCCAGTGCTTCGGGCTGATCGAGGCCAGGCGCTTCGGCGTGTTCGAACTGCATGCGGGCGGCCAGTGCTTCGGCCTCCTGACGCAGACGCTGCTCTTCGGCTTCCGGATCTTCGCGACGCACCTGAACGTGCGACAGCACACGGATCGAGTCGCGCTTGATCGAGTCCAGCAGCTCGGAGAACAGCGTGAACGACTCGCGCTTGTATTCCTGCTTCGGGTTCTTCTGTGCGTAGCCACGCAAGTGGATGCCGTGACGCAAGTGATCCATGGTCGACAGGTGATCTTTCCACAGGTCGTCCAGCACGCGCAGAACGATCTGCTTCTCGAAGGAGCGCAGCGCTTCGGCACCGGCCTGGTCTTCTTTCTCGTTGTACGCGGCGATCAGCTCGTTCATCAGCTTCTCGCGCAGGGTTTCTTCGTACAGATGATCGTCTTCGTCGAGCCATTGCTGGATCGGCAGCGTCACGCCGAAGTCGCTGGCAATCGAGGCTTCCAGGCCGGCGACGTCCCATTGCTCTGGCAGCGATTGCGGCGGAATGTGGGCGCTGATGGTGGCGTTGAGCACGTCCTGACGGAAGTCGGCGATGGTTTCACCGATGTTGTCGGCGGCCAGCAACGTGTTACGCATGTGATAGATCACTTTACGCTGTTCGTTGTTGACGTCATCGAACTCCAGCAACTGCTTGCGGATGTCGAAGTTGCGACCTTCCACCTTGCGCTGAGCCTTCTCGATCGCGTTGGTCACCATGCGGTGCTCGATCGCTTCGCCCGGCTGCATGCCCAACGCTTTCATGAAGTTCTTCACCCGGTCAGAGGCAAAGATGCGCATCAGGCTGTCTTCCAGCGACAGGTAGAAACGGCTGGAACCGGCGTCGCCCTGACGGCCGGCACGACCGCGCAGCTGGTTGTCGATACGACGGGATTCATGACGCTCGGAGGCAATTACCTGCAGACCGCCGGACTCCAGCACTTGCTGGTGACGCTTCTGCCAGTCGGCCTTGATCTGCGCGATCTGCTCAGGGGTCGGGTTGTCCAGCGACGCCACTTCCACTTCCCAGTTGCCGCCCAACAGAATGTCGGTACCACGACCGGCCATGTTGGTGGCAATGGTCAGCGCGCCCGGACGACCGGCCTGCGCGATGATCTCGGCTTCTTTTTCGTGGAACTTGGCGTTCAGAACCTTGTGTTCGATGCCTTCCTTCTCGAGCAGACGGGACATGTGCTCGGATGTTTCGATCGTCGCCGTACCCACCAGCACCGGCCGGCCGGCCGCCATGCTTTCCTTGATGTCCGCCACGATCGCCGCGTACTTCTCTTCGGCGGTGAGGAACACCAGGTCGTTGTAGTCTTTACGCGCCAACGGTTTGTTCGGCGGAATGACCATGACTTCCAGACCATAGATCTGGTGGAATTCGAACGCTTCGGTGTCGGCCGTACCGGTCATGCCGGACAGTTTGGTGTACAGACGGAAGTAGTTCTGGAAGGTGGTCGACGCCAGGGTCTGGCTCTCGGCCTGGATATTCAGGCCTTCCTTCGCTTCGATGGCCTGGTGCAGGCCTTCGGACAGACGACGCCCCGGCATGGTACGACCGGTGTGTTCGTCGACCAGCACGACCTGACCGTCCTGCACGATGTATTCGATGTTGCGATTGAACAGCTTGTGCGCACGCAGACCGGCATAAACGTGGGTCAACAGGCCCAGGTTATGCGCCGAGTACAGGCTCTCGCCTTCGGCCAGCAGGCCGACGCGGGTGAGCATGTCTTCGATGAACTGGTGACCGGCTTCGTTGAGTTCGACCTGACGGGTCTTTTCGTCAACGGTGTAATGGCCAGCCTTGGTCACTTCGCCTTCGACTTCTTCAACGTGCAGTTCCAGCTGCGGGATCAGTTTGTTGATCTCGGTGTACAGCTTGGAGCTGTCCTCGGCCTGACCGGAAATGATCAGCGGGGTACGTGCTTCGTCGATGAGGATGGAGTCGACTTCGTCGATCACGGCAAAATTGAGTTCGCGCTGGAATTTTTCTTCCATGCTGAACGCCATGTTGTCGCGCAGGTAGTCGAAACCGAATTCGTTGTTGGTACCGTAGGTGATGTCGGCGGCATAGGCGGCGCGCTTCTCTTCCGGCGGCTGGAACGGCGTCACGACGCCGACGGTCAGGCCGAGGAATTCATAAAGCGGGCGCATCCAGTTGGCGTCACGGCGGGCCAGGTAGTCGTTCACCGTCACAACGTGCACGCCCTTGCCGGACAATGCGTTGAGGTAAACACCCAGGGTGGCCACGAGGGTTTTACCCTCACCGGTGCGCATCTCGGCGATCTTGCCTTCATGCAAGGTCATGCCGCCGACGAGCTGCACGTCGAAGTGGCGCATGCCCATCACGCGCTTGCCGGCCTCGCGGGCGACGGCAAAGGCTTCGGGCAACAGCTTGTCGAGGGTTTCCCCTTTGGCGATGCGGGCCTTGAACTCTGCGGTCTTGGCGCGTAACTGATCGTCCGAAAGGGCCACCATTTGCTCTTCGAAGGCATTGACGAGCTGCACCGTCTTGAGCATGCGTTTGACTTCACGCTCGTTCTTGCTTCCAAAAAGTTTCTTTAACAAAGGCGCAAACATATCGGCAGGATCTTCCACACTAAAGGGATGGAGGGCGGCCCCGTGAGTCGCCCGTGCAGCCCTCATGGCCGCATGCGAACGAGCATTCTACCCGGAAACGGTGGTGAGGAAAGTGGCGATATTCCACGATGCTGGCACTGCGCTTTGACGGGGCTCACTTAAAATAAGGGCGTTTTGCTCAACTTCAACCCGTGGGGGAAAGAAGTTAGTCGTTGATTTAATGAGCAAAGCAGGGACAAAAGCAATGGGCCAGTGGTTCCGCAGCTTTCTGCTACCATGGCGCCTCTGTTACCTCAGGTGTTCAATCATGGCGTTTCGCCCTCTCACGGCCAGAGCACCCGCCGTCCTGTTACGTGAAGCCAAGCCGCTCAAAGCGATCCTCGGCCATGCTCAACGCCTGGAGCATTTGCAGCGCCTGCTCGAAAGCCAGTTGCAACCCGCCGCCCGAGAGCATTGCCGGGTGGCCAAGTGGCGCGAAGGCGAACTGTCGCTGGTGGTCACTGACGGCCATTGGGCGACGCGCCTGCGCTACCAGCAGAAACGGCTGCAGCGGCAACTGCAACTGTTCGACGAGTTCGCCAATCTGACGCGGATCAAATTCAGCGTGCGCCCGCCCATCGTGCAGCACCAGCCTGTCGGTCACACAATGGGCCTGTCGAGTGATGCGGCAGAAACCATTCAGTCGACGGCAGACGGGATCAGCGATCCAGGGCTTCGAGCGGCGCTGGAGCGGTTGGCGGCGCATGCCAAAGGCAAGACCTGACCGTAGGAGCGAGCCTGCTCGCGAAGAGGCCGCATCAAACGACATTGATGCTGAATGACACACCGCTTCGCGAGCAGGCTCGCTCCCACCTTTCTGATCTGCGGCCGACTGGATATCAGCGGCGCTTGCTGCCGCCTAATAAAGACCCCATCAACCCTCGCACCAATTGCTTGCCGAGGTTATTGGCCGCCTGGCGCATCGCCGATTTCAGCGCCTGCCCTGCTGCCGTCCCGAGAAACTCTCCCGCCCGATCAGCGAGGCTAGGTTCTTCGGCAACCGGTTTGCCGGGGGGCGTTTGCGCCTCAGGCGCCAGCCCTTTGCGGCCCATTAAAATCTCATACGCCGACTCACGATCGATCGGCTTGTCATATCGGCCCTTGAACGGCGAGCCGGCGATCAGCATTGTGCGTTCGGTCTCGGTCAGCGGCCCGATTCGTGATTGCGGTGGCGCCACCAGTACGCGCTGAACCATTTCTGGCGTGCCTTTCTCGGTCAGCGTGCCGACCAGCGCCTCGCCAATCCCCAATTCGGTCAGCACTGACAGGCTGTCGAACGCCGGATTCGGCCGGAAGCCGTCGGCCACCGCGCGCAAGGATTTCTGCTCTTTGGCGGTAAAGGCACGTAAGCCATGCTGGATGCGCAAACCCAGTTGCGCCAGCACATCATCCGGCAAGTCCGCCGGCGATTGGGTGACGAAATAAACGCCCACGCCCTTGGACCGGATCAACCGCACCACTTGCTCAAGCCGCTCCTGCAAGGCCTTGGGCGTGTCGCCAAAGAGCAAATGCGCCTCATCGAAAAACAACGCCAGCAGCGGTTTGTCGGCATCGCCGCGCTCGGGCAATTGTTCAAACAATTCGGCCAGTAGCCATAGCAGGAAGGTGGCGTAGACTTTCGGCGCCTCGTGCACCAGACGACTGGCGTCGAGCAGATGGATGCGTCCACGGCCATCGGCAGTCGGTTGCAAGATGTCTTCGAGCTGCAGCGCCGGTTCGCCGAACAAGGCTTCGGCACCCTGCTGCTCCAGGGTCGCCAGACGACGCAACAGCGCCTGGCTGGAGCCGGTAGTCATCAGCGCCGCGTCTTCACCCAGCAATTGCGGGTTGTCCTTGAGGTGATTGAGCAGTGCTTTCAGGTCTTTCAGATCCAGCAGCAACAGACCTTCGCGATCCGCCACTTTGAAAGCGGCGTACAGCGCCGACTGTTGACTGTCGGTCAGCTCGAGCAGGCTGCCGATCAACAACGGGCCCATTTCGCTTAAGGTGGTGCGCAGCGGATGGCCGGACTCACCGTGAATATCCCACAGCGTTACCGGGTAAGCCCCAGGCGTGTGATTGAGCCATGGCATGCCGGCGATGCGCTCGGCGACCTTGCCCTGCGGGTTGCCAGCGGCGCCGAGGCCGCACAGATCGCCCTTGATGTCAGCGGCAAACACCGCCACACCGGCGTCGCTGAAGGCTTCGGCCAGACGCTGCAAAGTCACCGTCTTACCGGTGCCGGTGGCGCCGGCGATCAGTCCGTGCCGGTTGGCCAGGCGCATGGCCTGAGCGATCGGTTGCGCGGCCGGATCAGCGCCGATTACGAGTTGCGAAGAGTCAGGCATTTTCTCACCCAGTGGTTAATCTTTGATGACACATGGCCGATAAATAAAGTGGACAGCCCCGTCTGAAAATCGGGTCGGACATTTCCCTAAGGAGAGCCGGAAATATCATTTTTTCAACCTTGCCCATAGTGCGCGCCTTTATAAAAGCACGCCCAGGACATTAAGACCTTAGCGGAACCCCAAGCCATGAACAAAAACCTGCGCTTCAGCCATAAGATTTTGCTTGCCGCCGCCCTTATCGTCATCGCCGCTTTCGCCTCGTTCACGCTGTATAACGACTGGCTGCAGCGCAACGCAATCCGCGATGACCTGAACAACTACCTCAATGAGATGGGCGAGGTCACCGCCGGCAATATCCAGACCTGGCTCAGCGGCCGCATTCTGCTGATCGAGAATGCCGCCCAGAACATTGCCATCAACCCGGAACCGTCAACTGTCGCCAGCCTGCTGGACCAGAAAAGCCTGACATCGACGTTCATGGCGACGTACCTGGGCGACGCCACCGGCCACTTCACCATCCGCCCCGACGTGAAGATGCCGGACGGCTTCGATCCACGGGTTCGCCCTTGGTATAAAGGGGCAGAGAGCAGCAGCACCTCGACCCTGACCGAGCCCTACATCGACGCGGCCACCGGCCAGTTGATCATTTCCATCGCCACCGCGTCGAAAAAAGCCGGCCAGAGTGTCGGCGTAGTCGGCGGCGACCTGAGCCTGCAATCGCTGGTCGACACCCTCGCCGCCCGGGATTTCGACGGCATGGGCTATGTGTTTCTGGTCAGCGCCGACGGCAAGATCCTCGTCCACCCGGACAAGGCCTTGGTAATGAAGTCGCTCAAGGAAGCCTATCCGCAGGACACTCCGCGCATCAGCAGCGATTTCAGTGAAGTGACCGTCGAGGGCAAAACCCGCATCGTCACCTTCGCCCCGATCAAAGGCCTGCCGTCGGTGAACTGGTACATCGGTCTGTCGATCGACAAAGACCAGGCCTACTCGATGCTCAGCGAATTCCGCACCTCGGCGGTGATCGCAACCATTATTGCCGTGGCAATCATCATGGCACTGCTCGGCATGCTGATCCGTTTGCTGATCCAGCCACTGCACGTCATGACCCGCGCCATGGAAGACATTGCCGACGGCGAAGGCGACCTGACCAAACGCCTGAACATCGTCAATAACGATGAATTCGGCATCCTTGGCACTGCGTTCAACCGTTTCGTTGAGCGCATTCACAGTTCGATCCGCGAAGTGTCTTCGGCGACCGGGCAGGTCAACGAGGTCGCCCTGCGCGTAGTCGCCGCGTCGAACTCGTCGATGTACAACTCCGACCAGCAGGCCTCGCGCACCAGCAGTGTCGCCGCTGCCATCAATCAGCTCGGCGCCGCCGCGCAGGAAATTGCCCGTAACGCCGCCCAGGCCTCGAACCAGGCCAGCGACGCCCGGGGCCTGGCCGAAGATGGTCAGCAAGTGGTCGAGCGCAGCATCAAGGCGATGAATCAACTGTCGAGCATGCTCAGCGCGTCGAGCACCAATATCGAGTCGCTGAACAGCAAGACTGTGAACATCGGGCAGATTCTCGAAGTGATCACCAGCATTTCCCAGCAGACCAACCTGCTCGCACTCAACGCCGCCATCGAAGCGGCCCGTGCCGGTGAAGCCGGTCGCGGTTTTGCCGTGGTCGCCGACGAAGTACGCAACCTGGCGCACCGCACTCAGGAATCGGCGCAACAGGTGCAGACCATGATCGAGGAGCTGCAAGTTGGCGCTCGCGAGTCGGTGAGCACCATGAGCGATAGCCAGCGTCACAGTCAGGACAGTGTGGAAATCGCTAACCTGGCCGGCGAACGCCTGAACAGCGTGACCCTGCGCATCGGCGAGATCGACGGGATGAACCAGTCGGTGGCGACGGCGACTGAAGAGCAGACGGCGGTGGTCGAGTCGATCAATGTGGATATCACCGAGATCAACACGCTGAACCAGGAAGGCGTGGAGAACCTGCACGCGACGCTGCGGGCTTGTTCGGATCTTGAGCAGCAGGCTTCGCGGTTGAAGCAGTTGGTGGGTAGTTTCCGCATCTGAGGCCCGCCTGCCGGCCCCTTCGCGAGCAGGCTCGCTCCCACAGTGTCTCGTGTTGCAACACAAATTGTGTAAACACCAAAGATCCCTGTGGGAGCGAGCTTGCTCGCGAAGGCGCCCCCTCAAACAACACAAAATCGACCTGACACCCACCGCGCAATCCCGACCGAACATCTATTATGGATAACGGTCAACCAAGGGAGACCAACACAGCGGAGGGTTGCTCACCGTGCATATCGCCGACATCACCATGTTCTACGCCCCGGCCAGCGGAGGCGTGCGCACTTATCTGGATGCCAAACACCGTCGCCTTGGCGACCGAAACGGAATTCGCCACAGCCTGTTGATCCCCGGCGCGCGGCTGGGTGAGCATGACGGCGTCTACACGGTTCCCGCTCCCGCCCTGCCGTTCGGGAAAGGCTATCGTTTTCCGCTGCGCCTGGCGCCATGGCGAAACGTCCTGCAGGATTTGCAGCCCGACCTGATCGAAGTCGGCGATCCCTATCTCACCGCGTGGGCCGCGCTGGATGCACGGCGGCAGCTGGATGTGCCGGTAATCGGTTTTTATCATTCGGACCTGCCGCTGCTGGTCGGCAATCGCATGGGCCACTGGGTCACGCCAAATGTCGAGGCTTACGTCACGCGCCTCTACGGCAATTTCGACCGGGTACTTGCCCCAAGCCAGGTCATGGCCGACAAGCTCACCGGGCTTGGCGTGCGCAATGTCCATGTACAGCCGCTGGGTGTGGATTTGCACACCTTTCACCCTGACGCCCGCGATCCTGGTCTGCGTGCCGAATTGGGAATTGCCGAAGATGCGCGTCTGCTGATCTTCGCCGGACGCGGCTCCAAGGAAAAAAATCTGCCGGTGCTGCTCAAGTGTATGCAGCGCCTCGGCCCGCGCTATCACTTGTTGCTGGTCGGCTCGTCGATGCCGGCCGTGGTGCCGGACAACGTCAGCGTGATCGACGAATTCCGCCCTGCGCAGCAAGTCGCGCGCCTGATGGCGAGTGCCGACGCGCTGCTGCATGCCGGCGATCAGGAAACCTTCGGCCTGGTCATCCTTGAAGCCATGGCCTGCGGGATTCCCGTGGTGGCGGTGGCGGCCGGAGCGTTTGAGGAAATCGTCGATGACTCGTGTGGTCTGCTCTGCGCGCCGAACAATCCGCAGGCCATGGCCAACGCCGTGCGTGAACTGTTCAGTCGCGGCTGTGCACGACTCGGCCAACAGGCGCGTCAACATGTCGAACGCCATTACGCCTGGGACACAGTCGTCGACAGCCTGCTCAGCCACTACCACGCCGTGCTCGGCCACACGCTGCCACGGGTGGCCAATGGTTGAGAACATGAAAGCGGTGTGCTTGGTGTTACATGATGTGGCGCCTTCGACCTGGGCTGATTACCAGCCCTTCGTCGAGGCCGTCGATGCCTTGGGCAATGTGCCGATAACATGGCTGGTGGTGCCGGATTTTCATCGCCACGATGCCCTCGACGCGCACCCGGAATTTCGGCGAATGCTCGATGCGCGCGTCGCTCGTGGAGACGAACTGGCATTGCACGGTTACTACCACGATGACTGCGAATCCACACCGATCAGCCCGCGCGACTGGTTCATGCGCCGGGTTTACACCCATGAAGGCGAGTTCTATCGATTGTCTCGCGAAGCTGCCCTCGCCCGCTTGCACGCGGGTCTCGACATTTTCCAGCGTTATGAATGGCCCGTGCACGGCTTCGTCGCCCCGGCCTGGCTGATGAGCGACGGCACGCGTCAGGCATTGCGCGAGTTGCCGCTGAGCTACACCAGCGATCCGCAGCATCTTTACCGTTTGCCCGATTTCAGCGCCATGGATGCGCCGGGGCTGGTCTGGAGCGCGCGCAGTGCGTGGCGTCGAGGCTTATCGAAAATAGTCAGCGACCAGCGTGAACAGCGCTGGCGCGAGGCCCCGGTGATTCGCCTGGGCCTGCATCCGGTCGACATGCGCCATCGCTTCTCACGCGACTACTGGCTACGGACACTCAAACGCCTGCTGGCGGATGGACGCGCGCCGATGACCAAGATCGACTGGTTCGCCCGACAGCGCGGTCAACTGGAATGCGCAGCATGAAGCGCAGCCTGTTATTGCTCATTGGCCTGCTCGCGGCGGTGCTGATTCCGGTCGTGCTTGGTGGCGGCGAAACCTGGGGCCGACTGCGAAGTTTCCCTCTGAGCTGGCTGTTGATCATGTTCGGCATGATCCTGCTGTGCTGGGGCATCAATACGCTGCGCCTGCGTTTACTGCTGGGGGACCAGCGTGAAAAGGTCCCGCCGTTGAAGAGCCTGGGCGTGGTAATGGCTGCCGAGTTCGCTTACTGCGCCACTCCCGGCGGCAGCGGCGGGCCGTTGACCATCATGGCTTTGTTGGCCCGCTGTGGCGTGCGTCCGGCGAGAGGCAGCGCCGTGTTTGCCATGGATCAGCTCAGCGATCTGCTGTTTTTCCTCTGCGCGCTGAGCGGGATTCTGATTTATGCGCTGTTTCAGCACCTGAGCGATCGCCTCGAGTGGCTCTTGACGGTCAGCGCGGTGTCGCTGTTCGGCGGTTTGTTCAGTTGCGTGTTGATTGCACGTTATCACCGCGCATTGATTCGCTTGAGCGGTCGCCTGTTGGCGGGGATGAACGTTACGCCGCGCACCCGCCGGCGCTGGGCGCGCAAGTTGTTGCACTTTCTCGCAGCGTTTACCGATACGTTGAAGTTGCCTTGGCAGACGCTGGTTCAGGTATTCGCCCTGACCTGCGTGCATTGGCTGTTGCGCTACAGCGTGTTGTATCTGGCGTTGCGCGGACTGGGGGCGGACTTGCAGTGGGCCTGGAGTTTTCTGGTGCAGATGCTCTCGTTGGGCGCCGGTCAGTTCAGCCTGTTGCCCGGCGGCGCCGGGGCGGCGGAATTGACCTCGGCAGCCCTGCTCGCGCCGATGGTGGGTAAATCCACCGCAGCGGCAGCGATCCTGATCTGGCGAGTGGTGACTTACTACTTCTATCTGCTGGTCGGCGGCCCGGTGTTTGTGTTGATGCTGGGGAAGCCGTTGTTGAAGAAATTGATGAACGTCAGACAGGCTTCGTAGGTTTGCCCTGCTCTTCCTGCAACTGCTCCCACAACTCGGCAGCGCCGGGAAACTCGGTGCCGTCCTCAGGGCTCATGTCATCCGGATCATAACGACTGAGGCAACCCTCACCCAGGGTTGCTGGCGCATGGGAAGTAGCTTTGTCGAGTGGATCGCTCATTGCCTTTTCCTCGGATCAGAACGGTGAAGGGCCTGGAGCGATTGAACGCCCAGGCCCTTCGAATTTCAACCAAATATGTTCGATCGCTGATCAGAACACCACAGTCTTGTTGCCGTGCACCAGCACGCGATCTTCGAGGTGATAACGCAAGCCACGGGCCAGCACCATCTTCTCGACATCGCGGCCGAAACGCACCATGTCTTCGATGCTGTCGCTGTGGCTGACGCGCACCACGTCCTGCTCGATGATCGGGCCGGCATCCAGCTCTTCGGTCACGTAATGGCAGGTCGCGCCGATCAGCTTCACACCGCGCAGGGACGCCTGGTGATACGGCTTGGCGCCGACGAACGAAGGCAGGAAGCTGTGGTGAATGTTGATCACTTTGTGCGCGTATTCACGGCACATGTCTGGCGGCAGGATTTGCATGTAACGCGCCAGCACCACGACTTCGGCGTCATGCTGTTTCACCAGACGCGACACTTCGTCGAACGCCGGCTGCTTGTCTTGCGGGTTGACCGGCACATGGTAGTAAGGAATGCCGTGCCATTCGACCATGCTGCGCAGGTCGTCGTGGTTGGAAATCACGCAGGAGATTTCGCAGTCCAGTTCGTCGCTGTGCCAGCGGTGCAGCAGGTCGGCCAGGCAGTGGGATTCGCGGCTGGCCATCAGCACCACGCGCTTTTTCTGCTCGGTGTCGGTGATGCGCCAGTCCATCGAGAACTCTTCGGCGATCGGCGCGAACTTCTCACGCAACTCTTCAATACCGAACGGCAAAGAATCGGCACGAATTTCGTGACGCATGAAGAACCAGCCCACTTGATTGTCAGAGTGGTGGCTCGCTTCGGTGATCCAGCCGTTATGAGAGGCCAGAAAATTACTGACTTTGGCAACGATGCCAACGCGGTCCGGGCAAGATATCACCAGCCGAAAAGTGCGCATGAGGGGGAAACTCCAGAACTTCGCAAAGGCCGCCATTCTAACGACTGCGCGGAAAAACTGCAGTACGGATGAGCATAAGCCGCAGGGAAGCTCTCCTGAACGGCTTTCTGACGCAACGCTACGTCAAGCCCGTGACGCTTTACCGAGGCGTTTGCCGGGCCACTGTAAATATGTGTGATGACTGCATCACATTATTTAACTGAATATTCAATCGACGGCTAAACCCTGAAACTCATTTAAATAAAAAGCCCATCTAAATGTTTACTTGATGAAACAGCCTGACTATTATTGCGGCACTGTCCCCCTGCCATTCAGCATTCTACAAAAGGTAGTACTCATGTCCTTGATCAACGAATACCGCGCCACCGAAGAAGCCATCAAAGAGCTGCAAGCCCGTTTGAAGAACCTGTCCCAAGACGACAAACTGCAAACCGAGCTGGAATTCGAAGGCAAACTGCGCACGCTGATGGGCGAATACTCCAAGTCGCTGCGTGACATCATCGCGCTGCTGGACCCGGAAGCGAAATCCAAGGCTCCACGTGGCGGCGCAGTCAAAACTACCGGCACCAAGCGTGCTCGCAAAGTTAAACAATACAAAAACCCGCACAACGGTGAAGTCATCGAAACCAAAGGTGGCAACCACAAGACGCTGAAAGAGTGGAAAGCCAAGTGGGGCGGCGACGTGGTTGAAGGCTGGGCTACCCTGCTGGGCTAAGTCGCAACGCCATCGCGGATTGATTTGCGATAAAAAAACGCCAGCCTGCGCTGGCGTTTTTTTATGCCCGCAAATTGTCTGCCGGCATGTTCGATTTCAAAGATTCAAACGTTTGCGTAATGCATGGACATAATTTTGCCAATCATTGAGCACCTCTCTCTGCACTGGAGTCGCACTAATCGACCATTGCTCAGCGGCCTCAATAAACGACTGGACGGTATTCGGCGCGCCGGCCTCGGGTTTGCTCAAACGCTGCTGACAAAATAATTTCCAGCGTTCTTGTTCAGCCACATCCAGCGTGTCAAAAAAGTTGCGTGCTCGATATCGAAAAAGCAATTCAGGCAAACGTTCATCATCGAAAGGCCACTGCTCTTGCGCTAATTGCGCAGGGTCTGCCGTTCGAACTTGCTCACATAGTCGACGATCGCGGTCACCGATAAATCCGTCGTACAACTGCTGCTCGGGATCTTCGCTCGACGTGAAATCTTCGCTGGCATAAATCGCCGCGACTTTATCTTTCCAGATTGCCTGTGCGTCACTTAGTCGCAACGCCCGCGCCTGAAACAGCGGCATATCCAGCCCAAGTCTTTGCTGGTCGTCGGCACGCAATACTGAGAGCGGCGCAACCACCGGGCATTTATTGATGTGGACAAGTTTGAGCGGCACCGGCAATTCGCCCTCCGCCAATTGCTCGCGGCGGGTGTAGAGGCGCTGGCGCAGGGTCTCGGCGTCCAGGTCCAGCAGACCCTGCGGATCGAGGTGCAGGTCGCAGACGATCAACGCGTTTTTATTGCGTGGATGCCAGGCCAGCGGCAGGACCACGCCGACATAACTGCGCGCCGCCGAGAAACGCCCGGACACGTGCACCAGCGGTTGCAACAGACGAATCTGGTCCATGACTTTCTGTTTGCTGCGCAACTGAAACAGCCAGTCGTACAGCTTCGGTTGTTTCTCGCGAATGAGCCGTGCCAGCGCGATGGTGGCGCGCACGTCCGACAACGCTTCGTGGGCATGCCCATGATCGATCCCGTTGGCGGCGGTCAGGCGTTCGAGTTTGAGCGTCACGCGACCTTCGTCATCGGTCGGCCAGACCAGACCGTCAGGGCGCAAGGCATAAGCGGCGCGCACCACATCGATCAGATCCCATCGGCTGTTGCCGCCCTGCCACTCCCGCGCATAGGGGTCAAAAAAGTTGCGATACAGGCTGTAGCGAGTCATTTCATCGTCGAAACGCAAGGTGTTGTAACCAGCGCCACAAGTGCCGGGGGCGGACAGTTGCGCATGCACCCGGGTCATGAAATCGGCTTCGCTCAGGCCTTTTTCGGCGAGCTGGCCGGGGGTGATGCCGGTGATCGCACACGCCGCCGGGTGCGGCAGGATGTCTTCGCTGGGCTGGCAATAGAGGTTAACCGGCGCGTCGATCTCGTTGAGTTCATGGTCGGTCCGAATCCCGGCTACCTGCAACGGGCGGTCGCAGCGGGGATTGATGCCGGTGGTTTCGTAGTCGTACCAGAAGATGGAAGTCACGGGCGGTCCCTGAGCTGAAGATCGGCGCAGTCTAGGCGCTTGGGGGTTACCACGGCCAGCCTCACAGCCCTTGAACAGCAATTCCTCCAGATTCCTACAACCGGAATGCAGTTCCCTTGTGGGAGCGAGCCTGCTCGCGAAGCTTTCTGTCAGTTACATTTACGCCAACTGATCCACCGCATTCGCGAGCAGGCTCGCTCCCACAATGGCTATGCAACTGACTGTGGTTAATCCTGGCAATACATAGTGATGTCGTTCCCCCCCGAGAGGCTGCTAGCATCAGGCGTACTTGCATCCCGAACAGTCGAACATCAGGTAGCCCATGCTCGAACCCACAGCACCGCCAAGGAAAGCACCGCTGGACACGCGGCATCAGGTCGAAACGCCGGAAGGCATCGACCTGCCGCTGCGTCCGGCCGGGCTGATGGTGCGCGCTTTGGCCTTCACAATTGATCTGGGTTTGCGCGGGTTGATCCTCGGCGTGCTGTTTATTGCCCTGGCGCTACTGGGCAAGCTCGGCATGGGCCTGGGTTCGTTGCTGATATTCGCGGTGAGCTGGTGGTACATGGTGCTGTTCGAAGTGCTGCGTCAGGGCCGCTCACCGGGCAAACAATGGATGGGCCTGCGTGTGGTGCACGATGATGGCACACCGGTCGGCTGGTCGGCCTCGCTGCTGCGCAATCTGCTGCGCTTCGTTGACTTGATGCCGTTCGGCTACTTCCTTGGCGCAATCAGCTGCCTGCAACATCCGACCTTCAAACGACTCGGCGATATCGCAGCAGGCACGTTGGTGGTGTACGGCGAACGCCCACTCAGCCGACCGTCATTGCCTGAGGCCGAACCACGGCGCGCGCCGATCCCGCTGACATTGAGCGAACAACGCGCCCTGCTCGGATTTGCCGAACGTCAGGGAGATTTGTCGCCGGCGCGGGTCAGTGAACTCGCCGCCCTGCTCGCCCAGCCGCTTCGCATCAGTGCACCGAACACCGTCGCCGAACTGAACGGCATCGCCCGTGGCCTGTTGGGCCCGACATGAAGCAGAGCCTTTTCGAAAGCCGCCACAAGGCCGAATGGGAGCGTTTTGCGCTGGCCCTCGAACGCCTCGAACATGGCAAGGACACCACGCAAGTCGCCGCTTTTCCAAAGGCTTATCGCCGGCTCTGCCAGCATCTGGCATTGGCGCAGGAACGTGGCTACAGCAGTTTTCTGATCGACTCATTGCAACAGCAAGTCCTGCGCGGCCACCAACAGCTCTACCGTAATCGCAACCGACTGGGCGCCAGTCTGCCGGGGTTCATCCTTGGCGGTTTCCCGCGACTGGTGCGTGAGGAGTGGCGTTTCGTATTGGCCGCCGCGCTGCTGTTCTTCGGCAGCCTGATCGGTTTCGGCGTGCTGGTTTATCTGTTCCCGGAGCTGATCTACAACCTGATCCCCGCCGATCAGGTACGCGAAATGCAAGGCATGTACGATCCGGTCGCCGGCCATCTCGGGCGTTCGGCCGAACGCGCGGCCAGCGAAGACTGGGTGATGTTCGGCTATTACATCATGCACAACATCGGCATCGCTTTTCAGACCTTTGCCGGTGGTTTGCTGGCAGGCGTGGGCAGCGCGTTTTTCCTGATCAACAACGGATTGATCATCGGTGCGGTGGCCGGGCACCTGAGCGAAATCGGTTTCGGCCAGACCTTCTGGTCGTTTGTAATCGGCCACGGCGCCTTCGAACTCACTGCAATTGCCCTGGCCGGCGCCGCAGGTTTGAAGCTCGGTTGGGCGTTGATCGCACCCGGGCGCCTCACGCGAGGCGAGGCCTTGAGGCACGCGGCACGCCGCAGCGTGTTGCTGGTGTGCGGGGTAATGTTGTTCCTGTTGATCGCCGCTTTCATCGAAGCCTACTGGTCGTCGCGCACCGCGGTCACGCCGCTGACCAAATACCTGGTGGGTGCCTGCCTGTGGTTCGGCATGGCGATGTATCTGCTGTTTGCCGGAAGAACCCGCCATGCGCCTGAGTGACGCCACCGTCGTGATACGTCCGCGCACGACCTGGGAAGCCATGGATCTGGGCGTGCTCATGAGCCAACAACATCGGCGCTTGCTGATGACCAGTTGGGCCATCGTCACCCTGCCGCTGTTCGCCGCTCTGAGTGTGTTGCTGTGGGATTCACCCTCGTTGGCGATGTTCATTTTCTGGTGGCTGAAGCCTGCGTATGAGCGCCTGCCGCTGTTCATTCTTTCCAAAGCGCTGTTCGGCGAAACACCCACCTTGAAACAGGCCTTGCGCGAATGGCCACGCCTGCTCAAGCCGCAACTGCTGGCCAGCCTGACCTGGCGTCGCTTCAGCCTGAGCCGCAGTTTTCTGTTGCCTGTTGTGCAACTGGAAGGCCTCGCGGGCGACGCGCGCCAGCAACGTTTGCAGGTCTTGCTGCAGCGCAATGCCGGTGCCGCGCAGTGGCTGACGGTGATCGGCGTTCATCTGGAATCGGCGCTTTGGATCGGCATGATGGTGCTGTTCTACATGCTCCTGCCACAACAGATCGAAACCGACTGGGACTGGCAGAGCCTGGTTCTCGCCGCCGACCACGACTGGCTGTGGCTGGAGCATCTGACCAACGCTTTTTATGCGCTGATTCTGGTGGGGTGGGAGCCGGTTTATGTCGCCTGCGGCTTCAGCCTTTATCTGAACCGGCGCACCGTGCTCGAAGCGTGGGACATCGAATTGGTGTTCCGCCGCTTGCGTCAACGCCTGAACAGCAACGCACTGGGTCTGTTGCTGGTGGTGTGCCTGTTGATGCCGGGCATGCCCTCGGCATGGGCTGATACGCCTGCGACTGCACCGGACGCACCCCGCCTGCTGAATCAGCCTCTGAGCAGCCAGGCTTCCCACGACAGCATCAAGGCCGTGCTTGAGCAACCGCCGTTCAAGAACAGGGAAACCGTCACCCGCTACCGCTTCGGCGAAGACCCTGCGAACCCGGCCAGGGCGCGCAAAGACGGCGAAGCACCGCAATGGCTGAGAGCCCTGCTCGGCTGGCTCGACGGTCACCGCCTCGACGGTTTGGCCAACGTTATCGAAGTGCTGCTATGGGGCGCGGTGATTGCCTTAACGGGTTGGCTGGTCTGGCGCTATCGCGACTTTGTCCAAGCGTTTGTCAATCGGCGACCCCGGCTGCCCGAGCCGATCAAAAGACCGCTGCTACAGCAAGCCTTCGGCCTCGATCTGCACCGCGAAAGTCTACCCAATGACATCGCCGGCCACGCCGAACAACTTTGGCAAACCGAGCCGCGCGCAGCGCTGGGGCTGCTGTATCGGGCCTTGCTCAGTCGCCTATTGCACGAGTTCGACCTGACGCTGGGACCTGCCGACACCGAAAACCAGGTACTGGCGCGGATTGAACAATTGCAGCGTCCCGAGCTGCTCGCCTATAGCCGCAACCTCACTGTCCACTGGCAGAACATCGCCTACGGGCATCGCGTGCCGGCGGCGCATCTGCAACAGGAATTGTGTGACGGCTGGCGTGCTTTGTTCAGCCAGGGAGCGGCGCGTTGACCCGGCGCACGCTGTGGTTGATCGGCGCACTGCTTGTCGCTTTGTTGAGCGCACTGAGCATTTATCTGTACCTGAAGGCGCAGCCCTATCAGGAGGTGGTTGATCATGGCCCTTCTCCTGCTGCGCAAGCCAATCCGTATCTGGCAGCAGAGATGTTTTTGCGTGGCCAAAACATCAACGTCGCTCACGCCGAAAGCCTGAGCGTGTTGCCCGATATCGATCCGCGCCAACACACGCTGCTGCTGTTCAACGACCGTTCGAAAATGTCGCCGCGCCAGGTCGATCAAGTGCTGAACTGGGCGCGCGCTGGCGGGCGCCTGGTGTTCGTTGCCGAATCGTTGTGGGATGAAAAGACCGCGCAGAGCAACGACTTGCTGCTCGATCGGGTGCAACTCCAGCAGTTCATGAGCAAGGATCTGAAAGATCCCCCGGCCGCGACAGGCGAAGACCCCTACCCGAACCTGACGAAGCTTTATCTGGAAGACGAAGACGCCCCCGCCTACGCCGGGTTCGATCCCGCGTTTCATCTCCATGACCCGGAAAACCTCGCTCAGGCCTGGGCCAATAGCGCCAATGCCACCCACATGATGCAACTGGCGTACGGCCTCGGTTCAATCACCGTGGTCACCGATGCCGAACTGTGGAAAACCCCGGCCATTGCCGAGCATGATAACGCCTGGCTGCTGTGGTATTTGACCGCCGATACAGACGTGACGCTGCTGTTCAACACCGAGCACGATGGTCTTGCGACCCTGCTTTGGCGCAATTTCCCGCAGGCCATTGTCGCCCTGTTCGCGCTGATCGGATTGTGGCTGTGGCACGTCGGTGTACGCCACGGCCCGGTTCAGGCCCCCGCACCCAGCAGCCGCAGGCAATTGATGGAACACCTGCGCGCCAGTGCCGATTTCATCCTGCGCCACAACGGCCAGCAGACATTGTTGCAAGCGTTGCAGCAAGACGTGCTGCGCCGCGCCCGTCGTCGTCATCCCGGTTTCGAGCAACTGAATGTCGCCGAACAATGGCTGGTGCTGTCGCGCCTGACCCGCCAACCGACCCGTGCTATCAGCCAGGCTCTTAGCCCTGCGCCGAAAAAGCACTTGTCCAGCGCTGAGTTCTGCCGCCAGGTCGCCCACCTGCAAACCTTGAGGAACGCTTTATGAGTGAAATCGAACCCGGCTCGCCCAGCCACGCAGCCCAACAACGTCAACGCGCCAGCCAACTCGCGCAAGCGGTACGCGGCGAATTGCAGAAAGCGCTGATCGGCCAGAACAGCGTGATCGACGACGTGCTGACCGCGCTGATTGCTGGCGGTCACGTATTGCTCGAAGGCGTGCCCGGCCTCGGCAAGACCCTGCTGGTGCGCGCCCTGGCCCGCTGCTTCGGCGGCGAGTTCGCACGCATCCAGTTCACCCCGGACCTGATGCCCAGCGACGTCACCGGTCACGCGGTGTACGACCTGAAAACCGAGCAGTTCAAATTGCGCAAAGGCCCCCTGTTCACCAATCTTTTGCTGGCCGATGAAATCAACCGCGCCCCGGCAAAGACACAAGCCGCATTGCTCGAAGCGATGCAGGAGCGCCAGGTGACACTGGAAGGCAAGGCACTGCCGATTGCGCAACCATTCATGGTGCTCGCCACGCAAAACCCCATCGAACAGGAAGGTACTTACCCACTGCCGGAAGCCGAACTCGACCGCTTCATGCTCAAGGTGCGCATGGACTACCCGGACGCCGACCAGGAATTGAACATGGTGCGTCAGGTCAGCCGCTCGACCCGCGCCGACATGCTCGATGTGCAACCGCTGCGCACCGTCTTGCAGGCCAAGGACGTGCAAGCCCTGCAACGCATCGCCAGTGATTTGCCGCTCGATGATCAAGTGCTCGATTACGCCGTGCGACTGGCGCGCAGCACCCGCACCTGGCCGGGCCTGACCCTCGGCGCCGGGCCACGAGCCTCAATCGCACTGGTGCGTTGCGCCCGCGCCCGCGCCTTGCTGCGCGGTGGCGAGTTCGTGATTCCCGATGACATCAAAGGCTGCGCACTCGCCGTGCTGCGCCATCGCGTACGCCTCGCCCCGGAGCTGGATATCGAAGGCCTGCAAGTCGATCAAGTCCTTCAGCAACTGCTCGACCAAATCCCGGTGCCGCGTCTGTGAACATGCAGACCACTCCCGTGGCGACGGAGCTTGCTCCCGCTGGGTTGCGAAGCAGCCCCAAAACCAGGCGACGGGCAATGTCAGGCAAACCGCACCCACCTGTTTTACGACTGCTGTGCTCTCAAGCAGGAGCAAGCTCCCTCGCCACAAAAAGCTCTTTTCACACGAAAGGCGTGCGCCGATGAAACCGTCTCGGCTGCTGCTGATCTGGCTCGCAATCCTGCTGGCTGTCGGCGTTGTGCTGGGTGCCTTGCAGGCGCTGGACGTCGAGGTGCCCGCAACGCTGCAGTCAATCAATTGGGGACTGCTGCTGGCGCTGCTGGCCCTGGCGATGCTCGATGGCGTGCGCCTCAAACGCCTGCCCTCCCCGCGCGTACAACGGCAAGCGCCCGGTAGTCTGGCGCTTGGTCGCTGGGGTGAAGTGCGGCTGGAGGTCGAGCACGATTTCTCGCAGCCGCTGAACATTCGAATTTTCGACCACGTGCCCGACGGGTTGAGCTTCGAAAACTCGCCGCTATCGGTCGAACTGCTACCCGGTCAACGTAGCCAGATCGGCTATCGCCTGCGACCACTCAAGCGCGGTCACTTCATCTTCGAGCACTGCGAAATCAGCCTGCCGAGCCCAATGGGGTTATGGTCCGACAAACGCCTGCTGAACGTGACCGATAACACCCGCGTCTACCCCGACTTCGCAAGGCTCTACGGCGGACAGCTGCTGGCGGTGGATAACTGGCTCAGCCAGCTCGGTGTCCGCCAGCTTCAACGACGCGGCCAGGGCCAGGAATTCCATCAATTGCGCGAATTTCGCGAAGGCGACAGCCTGCGCCAGATCGACTGGAAAGCCACCGCCCGCCATCGCACACCCATCGCCCGTGAATACGAAGACGAGCGCGACCAGCAGATAATCTTCATGCTCGACTGCGGCCGGAGCATGCGCAGCCAGGATGATGAGCTGTCGCATTTTGATCACGCGCTGAATGCTTGCTTGTTGCTCAGCTACGTTGCGCTACGCCAGGGCGACGCGGTGGGCCTGAGTACGTTTGCCAGTGATCAATCGCGTTATCTCGCGCCGGTCAAAGGCACGGGCCAGCTCAATGTGTTGCTCAACACGGTGTACGACCTCCACAGCAGCCAACGCCCTGCCGACTACCAGGCCGCCGTCAACCAGCTTTTAGCCCGGCAAAAACGTCGGGCGTTGGTGGTGCTGGTGACCAACCTTCGAGATGAAGATGATGAAGAACTGCTGACCGCTGTCAAACGAGTGAGCCGGCAGCATCGAGTGTTGGTCGCCAGCCTGCGCGAAGCAGTACTCGACTCATTACGTCAGATGCCGGTGCAAACATTTCCTGAAGCATTGGCCTATTGCGGGACGGTGGATCATTTGAATACACGAGCCGAGCTTCATGAGCGGTTGAGTGCTCATGGAGTTCAGATACTCGATTCACGCTCCGGTGAGTTGGGGGCTGAATTGGTAACGCAGTATTTGGGGTGGAAGAAAGCTGGGGGGTTATGAGCGAAAAAACGCCTTTTCTCATAGAGAAAAGGCGTTGATTGCTAGTTGAACCAGAATTTGAAGTCAGACAACGCTTCCATCATATCGATTAACTATTTTCAACCTCAGCGTACTTAGTGCGGAATCGGTGCCATTTGCACCAGTGTACCCACTATAAGCACTATTCTCGGCGCTTACCTGAACTCCACTTGCGGGCACCCCCAAGTAAAAGGAGGTAGCGAGAATATTAGACAAATAATAACCATCACCTACCCCAAATGGCCCCGACGTCCAACGTGTAGCCGTCACCAAGTTATGTCCTAACGACATATTTAGCTTCTGAGATAATCCCAAATAGCCATCTACAATCAGTTGCAAGAAAAACTCCCCTTTATTGGAAGTGGTGAGGCAATCCAGTTCCCACGTCACCCCTTCCTCCGTCAGTGTTTGCTTGCCTTCCAACGAAGGTCTCACCACCACCCCGAGGCTTTCAGTGGTCCCGCCGTTCCAAAGCAACTGTAGAGGCTTGTTCAGTAGCCGGCTGGAAGGTTTTGGCAGCACAGTAATCGTGTGGGTTGCCCCATGGCAGGGATAGGCCGCAGCCCCTTTTTCGAAGGTAACCGGAAACTGGTCGAACGTAACATCCACTTCTTGGGCGATATTAATCATCTCCCCCGGCACTGGAGGCGACTTCGATATCTCCGCAATACCGGGAATTCCAAATTGCAATATAACAGGACCGCTATGTGCCTGGTCAGTAGTGATAGACCAACTCAAGAATGTGGTCCCTTCAGCCATCTCACAGAGTTGCCCTAAGGGCGGATCAAAAACCAGACCTTGCCCCTCTGCGCCCGGCTTGTATTCCAAAGTGAGAAAGGCATCTGGATCGCCGATCAACCAACTGTACTCATAGTCCAGCATAAATATGCAACTATCTCCCGCGACTAAATTTAGCATCAGGTCAGGCCACCTAACTTTCTTTTCACCTACATAAGGGGTGAATTCCTGCAACCAAGTAGAAGAAGTAGTAAACGCAGACAAATTTGGCACCAACTTAAACTCTATACTTTTCACCTCCCATCCAGCATACCCACCCAGCACGGTAGCTTCCAAAAGACCTATTCTGATACCCGGCATTCTGAACTCCACCCGGGCGTTCCCTTCAGCATCTGTTTTTGTCGGGGCAAGCACCCGGTCAGGGTAATCCCACATCACCTCAACGTCTTGCAAAGGCTCGCCGGTCATGGCCGATACCACGTTAACGACCGCTGAAACCCGCTCACCCACCTGACCATTCGGCTTCGGACTGGTGAGCGCCGCTATTTCCCGCGGCTCATTCAAGAAATACGACGACGCTACCGATTCCCCATCCCCCACCGTTGCAGTTAGCTCAGCCGCTCCGGGGGTACTCGGAACAAAGCGCATTTGCGCCACCCCGTAAAAGTCTGTCACCGACGTCACAACCCCAATATCAGGACTGCGCCAGGTCACGGGCACACCGGCCATTGGCTTGCCTGTAATGGTCGATATCACGGTGACTCCTTCTACAAGTTCCTGCTCCCAATCCACGGTCTGAAAAGTACGGCTATCCCATATGATGCTCATCACCTGCGAACCCTCACCCAACGACATCGCGTTCGCCGGGGACAAGCTCGCCAATCGCTGCGACGCCAGGCGCAAGGCAAAACTTCCATCTTTCAGATCGCCGGTCTTGAATGTGTACAGCAATCCCACGTTATAAAACTCGCGCGCTACCCCTAAGGCGTCAGGCACAAACTTGATGCCGAGTTCAGCCGGTCCGGTGCCAGTCATGCCAAGTGTCAGTTCACGATCAAATAAAGGACTGTTCTCGGCGGCCAACAGCTCGAACGTGTGTTCACCCTTGCGGCGCGGAAAGTAGGTCTTTTCACCCCAGGGTTGAGCCGTTGCGCCGTCAAATTTGACCATCAAGCCAGCCCAAGGATCGCTCGCCAGTGCCGTAACCTCCAAAGAGCGTGCATCTTCATAGCCGTCGTATGCACTGATCACCAACGCCTTCACCGCCTGTGGGCCAGCGATTGCCGGCGCAACAGGCAAACCGGACCAGCCTTTGGCATCGGTGAGCACCTCGCTTGACTCCCCCGCCGTCCAAGTCACTGGAACTCCATTGACCGCCAGCCCGGTGTAATGCGAGAACACCCGAACCCATAGCCAGGCCGGATCCTGCCCCACGACCGGATCCACCGGAGATTCTCGCCACGCTTCAATCCTGAGCTTGTTATGCGCCAATGCCATCGGCTTGGCGACACCGACGAAACCCAACTGAGGCAGTGCCCACGCCAGGGCAAACTGGCCCGATTGCTGACTGGCGGTAAAGTCGAGCGTCCAAGTCGCGCCACCGTCATTGATCGGCTGCGCAAGATTAAAAGCGGGTTGAACCGTTGCACCCAGCTCCTCAGCGGACGTTCCCGACCACGTCAGCGATGACTCCAGCCCTACCAACGGGCTGAGTGCATTGGGCAATACGCTAAAGCGGTGAAGCGCACCCAGGCACGGATAGAGCGTCTGAGCATCCAGCGCTGCCGGTATCTGATCAAGCCTCAGGCTGACTTCTTCCGTCAGATCCACCGACACCAATCGCCCCGACAGCTCCCGAACGGGTGTAACGCTCGCAAGGCGTAGCTCCAGCTCAAACAGACTGCTGATGCTGGTATCCGTCTGTGAGACGAGTTTCCATTCCACACCGGCTGCCACTAGGGGCTTGGGTGTTGCAAGGTCACTGGGCACCAGTCCGATGTCTGGAGCGACGCCTCGCCAATGCAAACTGATGTTTTTGCCGATCCAGGCGCTGCCAGTAACCGGCTCGACTTTCAGGGTATGTATCTGGCCGCGCCGGCAGAGCACGCCGATCGTATTGCGCTCGACTTCCACCCCGTCCAGAAGGATTTTGACCTCACTTTTCCAGGGGCTGGTTGCAATCGGTTGCACTTTGAAAGGTTGCTCCACCGCGACAGCCTCGGCATGGGCCTTGATCCTGGCAGTGACAACCTTGTCCCCTGCGCTTTTCGGTGTGTACAGCACACTCGCCCAGCCGCCCATGCCCGTTCTGGCGATGGTCGACGGGCCATCGGGAACAGTCCACTCGACCAGGGCATTGACGACCGGATCACCGTTACCACTGACAATGAAGTGCACCACTTGCACCCGCAACAGCACGCGTTCGCTTTCGTCCACCACCGGAAACTTGTTGGCTTCTCGTACCTCGCCGATCTTGACCAGGTTGCGCGCCAGCGACATGGTTTTTTTCAGTGAAGGCAGGAGCAGTTTCGAGCAGACAAGTTGCAGATTGAACCGGCCGTCAAGACGATCCTCGCTCTTCAAATTCCACGCAAGCGCGACGCCGTTAACCGGTACGGGAGCCTCAAGCGCGGGGCTGACAGCAACGCCCAGTTGCTCAGGGGAATCACCGCTCCAATGCAATGACAGCTCCGTCCCCTGCAACGGACTGGCTGCTGGCAGTTTCAAATTGACGGGATAATCCGAACCCCGATTGGGGTAACCGGTTTTTTCTTCCCAACGTGCCTCAATATCCTCGACGACCGCCAGTACGTCTTTCCAGGGATCGGTGGCCAACACCCGGACCACCAAGGTTTGAGTCACGACGCGAGCGGCGTAGTACAGGCTTTCGACCGACGCCTCGATATCGAAATCGCCGGCCTGCGTCGACGGATAGTCAAAGTACGCCCAGCCTGCTTCGTTGGTAACAGCAGCCCCTTTTACCTGTTGATTCTTGAGCGTCCAGTTCACCGTCCGCCCACTCAACGGCTGCCCGTTGTAATACGAAGCGACCTGAACCCCCAGACGCACACTCTGGCCGTATTCAAGCACAGGGTAGTAAGCCGCCTCGAGCACCTCACTGAATACCAGCCGATGATGACCGAGCGACACCTGCACCGGGTAAGGTTCAGCGGTGAACTGGTTAAGCAGGTTCATCGAGAACAGGTAGGGCTCCTCATCCCCGATCAATGGGCAGTCGAGTGTCCAGGGCAAGTCCACCGGTTGATTAATCTCCCAGGCCGGTGTTGCGACAACGGCCCCCTGTGGGTTGTCGTGGATGGTCAAGGCTGCCTGGGTGCCCAGCCAAGCGTTGTCCGGTTCGGGCACGAATGCAAGCGAATGAAACAGGGATGCCGTTGCCCCCAGGCACAGATGCAAAGGTCCTGTTGCCGGCAATGTTTCTTGATCAAGCTTCAGGGTTTGCATTACCACTGGCTCCAGATGCAAGTGGAGCTTGATGCGGGTGATGCAGACTGCCGAGGTGTAGTCGCCAGGATCATTTTTCGGACTGTTCACACGGACCGTGAGCGTGTCCTGATCGGTGAATGGCAGGTCCAGGGGACACTCGTATACGTTCGGCACGAACACCAGCGGCTGACCGCGCTTGCGTCGCGCCTCGTCTTTCTTTAGATCGCGTGGCGGGCCCGGCGTCAACTCGATTATCAACTTGTTATCCGGTTGCCCATCGATACTGACGACCAAAGTGCCCGCCAGGGTATGCCGCACTTCGCACAGGAAACTGAGAACGTATCGAGCTGTTGCGCCCGGATTCTTCGGAACCAATAGCGGCTGACTGACGGAAGATTCATTGCCGGCGTTCAGAAAGCGAATCGGCACGCCTTCATAGGATTCCTGCTTGGTGCCCAGATACGCTGGATTAAGCGGACCCTTCTTCCAGTGAGTTAACGACTGCTCAAAATCGCCATTGAGCACCAGACTTTCATTGGCCAGGATGATTGGTTTAGTCATGATGCTTTACTCCTTTGACGGTTGCGTCCAGAAGTGGCATTTCGGCTTCGCTCACCAGATCTTCGATGGCTCGCGTGAAGGTCGGGTCGCCGGCTTTGGCCGTGTAACGAATGCGCACGATGATGTCCGTCAAAGATCCAAGTATCGCCGGCTGTGACGCTTTTTTCGGCCGTGGAAAATTCAACATCCAGCGCGACACCACCCCGGTGTTTTCGAAGGGGTTGAGCAAACCTTCATCAGGTTTGATCGCCGTCATGCCGTTGTCGGCAATCCCCATGGACAAGGCTATTTGCTGACCGCTGCGCAGGTTGACCTGAACGTCGGGAGGGGCCACGGCACCGTCTGGAGCATGCAAATAGATCACTGACCGGGCCGACGCCTTGGTTGCCGTCATGCTGCTGACTTGCAGCAAAGTGGCCCGCACATTTTCGAAAGGCCCGGTCAGCACTGGCAGATCGACCTCCACCGAGCTGATTTGCCGGCAGTAATGCCCCGGATAATCACGATCGAACAGCAGCTGGGTCAGCTTGAATTCCAGAGTGCCTCGGTTCTGCAACTGTTCCAGCGCCGCTGCCCAGCTGTTGACGCCTGTCTGCGGATCGACTTCGTCTTCAAACAGCTGGCGCAGGGAAACGGTTTTGACCAGTTCCAGCCGTCGCTCATGGCGCTGCAGGTATTCACGCTCCATGCGCAGCAAATACCCGCGCAGGTGCTCGCCTGCCGTCAGGCCGTGGCGGTTGTCCAGCCAGACCTGGGGCAAGGGAATTTGCGCGTCGTAATCGCCGGTTTCAGCGGCCAGCGAAGCCTGGGCGTTGAGGCACAAACTGACGACTGCATCGTAGGCCTGGTAGTGCAACGCCTTGAGCTGACCCAGCAACCAGCCGAACAGTTCGGCATTGGAGGCGCGCTTTTTGATGAAGTTGTAAACCGTCAACGCCTGACTGTTGGCCCTGAGGGTTTGCTCCAGGCTGGTCTGGGCCGCTTGCACGGCATGGGACTGTGCGGTGATTTGCACATCGATTGCCCGGACTTCCGCCAATGCCTGATCGCGTTGCAGCCGCCATTCTTCGCGGCGACGACGGTAGCCCTCGGTGGTGGCCTGTTTATCCGCGTCCAGTTGCAACACTGACGAGGCGACCTCCAAACCGTAACAAATCGCGTCGAATGTTTTGTCGAGGCGATGCCCACCGTTGGCCATGCCAAAAAGATTGGGAAGCGCGGCAAGCCCCCCCCCCACGGGCTTGATGCCCGCCGAGGTCCATAGCAGTGTCTTGGAAAATTGCAGACTCTCCATGACCTCGTATTCAACCGCCGACACATTTTCGTCATAACGCCGCGCATAGGCCTCGGCCCGCTCCTGCGCCACCGCCCGACTCTGTTCCAGCGCGGTCTTGCTCGCTTGCAACTGAGAGATGCTTTGTTCCTGCACGGTCTGGGCGTAGATACCCAATTCCACCAGATGGTTTTGCTGCATTTCCTCCTGTTCGGCCCGGTCCCGTTGCTCGAGCAAACGCAGCACCTGATTGCCGTAATCCTGCAGGGTTTGCACTGCCCGCAATGCCGCCTCGAACGTCACCCGCCAACGGAAAGCACTGACCACCAGTCGCCCGCCCATGGGTCTTGGGGCACCGACGCCCCCGGCCGCCAGATCGCGCAGCAACTGGTTGGGGTCCGTTGGCGGGCTGAACAGGGGAATGTCCAGCGGCCTGCCGTCCAGGGTGAGGTTGTTGCGCAAGTTATGCAGACGCTGGCCGGGCAAGGCGTACAACCCGAGCAACTGCTCATTGATCGGTTGTTTGAAGGGTTCGTTTGCCAACAACCCAAGCAGTGGTGGTGCTTCGGCAGCGGCAGGGAAGTCCGCCAGGCTGAATGCGAGGGTTTGTTCGAACTGTTCCAGCGCCGGCCGCGAAATGGCCCTGCTCATAAGACTGGCCACCGTGTCCGTTTCCCAACGGTTCACCGTTCGCACTGTCGGCGCCTTGCCCATCAGAAACTCGGCCTGCACATAACAAAGCTTGGCGGCCACCAGGCTGTCACGGGTCAGTTGGCGATAGTACCAGTCGCCCCAGTTCAGCAGGTTGGTGACGTATTCCGTGAATACCAGAATCTGAAAATGCCGGGGCGCCGAATAGCCGATGGCGTCGGGATCAGTCGGCGCCTCGGCTTCACAGCCCGAATTACCGGGGCCATTCAAAGGCCGGCAGCGCCAGTACAAGGGTTTTGAATTCGGCAGGGGAGGTTCGTCCGCTGGCGCTTGGGGATCGAACAGGTAATGCAACCACTTCTGCGCTTCCAGAAAACGGTCCTCGGCGCGCAAGCGTGCGGCCACCAAGTGTGGCAAATGAAAAAACAGCTCCCAGAAAAACAGGCCGTTGGCGCCGTTGAATGAACCGTTCGGTTCATCGATTGCAGCGGTACTCGGACGCGGCTCCGGCAGAAACTGCGTATCCCAATCCAGTACGGCATCGACGGAAATATTGGAGCGTTGCACCAGCTCGGGGCCGAACAGCGAGTTCAGACGGGTGAACTTAAGCTCCAGACCTGACTGGTTCAGGGAGAGAAACTGCGCCGCATTCAAGGTGTTTTTGTGCAGCGATGCCGGGGTGAACGCGGTGACGTTCGCGATCGTCAATTCAAACGCCTTGCGCCCCCCCGCGACGGACCCGAACGAAAAATTCGCCGCCCCCCATGAACCTGCTGTGCGGGTAAACTCGAGCCACGGGGTACTCCAGCCACCCGCATTCGGTTGGGTGATTTTAAGCGGCTGCGGATCGGGCTCGGTGCGGTTAATCAACTTCAGTTCGAATTCAGCACTGCCAGCCAGACCTGCGGGCCTTAGCACACCCTGAACGAACAGCTTGTCATCGCCACCGACACGAAACACCACGGCCTGCAAATCCAGGTAATCCGTCAAGTTGCCGGTAGTTTCGACGGAAGTGTCCATGGTCGGCTGATTCATCAGCGGATGCTGAATCGTATTTACCGAGACAAATCGGTGGACCGCCGCATGGTCCAGCCAGCCACCGTCATCGATCAGGGCACGGAACAGCACATCGCGCACCGCAAATACCTTTAGTACGTCAGTCCCATTGGTCAATAGCACTCCGAGCTTGCCCCTGGGGTTGTGATGATCAGCCCAAACGGTCGCCACCAGCCGAGCTCCTTGGGAAAGGTCTTCATCCTGGTTGGAACTGTGCAGGCTCAGCGGTGCCAACCACTGGCCGTTCTGGCCCATGAACGCCAAGTTGATATCCAGCCGGTGCGGCAAGCTTTCGCCGCTCTCGCTTTCCACCTTGTCCTGCCACTGGGCCCATACAAGGCACAACCGTCCATTCCAGAAAACCGGTCGAATGTCCAAGACCTTCACGCCAGTGGGAATGTCCACCGGCTGCCACTCACTCCACGCCGCCGGATTAATCGCTGTGCAACCGGGCGAGAGTTCTGCCGCGACTTTGCGCCAGAAGTACTGGAAGGGTGGCACCCGCTGGCGACCGACAAAGTAATAATCGGCGCGCGCGGGCGAGGCCCCGTCCATGTAGCTGCTGATCACGTCCAGGTTGCAGGTCTGCTCGAACGTCTGCAGGTATTCCCGCAGGGCCGCCTGCACCGAATCGCTGTTCAAGCGTGTCTGGTTGAGGTTGTTTTCAAGGGTTTTGAACAGGCTGGTCTTGCGCTGCCGCACAAAGGGGTTGATGAAGTTTTCCGGATAAAGCGCGATCAGTTGCAGCGCAGCCCAATCCGGGTAGTTGCTGTAGAGCTCCCAGGTGGCCAGATCCTCCTTGTCGAATTTGACTTTTTCATAGCCCGGTTCCAGTTTGCGGTAGGCGGCATGAATAAACTGTTGAGCGCAGCTCGTCGCTTCGGCAACCCAGGAACTCTGAACCGGATAACTGTCCAGCGGGTCCATGCGCAGCAATTCGAACAAATCCGCCGGGGTTCTCAGGAAACCGTACTTGGGAGTCACGCCACTTTTGCCAATTTGCCCGAGGCTGTATTCGATCAGGGCGGCACGGCGTTTTTCCAGCAGGCCAGTCATATTGTTGAATGCCATGATCATTTATCCTCCGGACCTGCAAAAGTGATGTATTCAAAAAAGGAGGACGATTCACCGGCCTCGGTAAAGACATTGATCTCGAATGTCCCGCCGGTAAGGCTTGAGATGAACACGTGCGTGAAGCCATCCTGGTTGGTTTGGCTCTGCGCTGGCCGGACGATCAACAAAGGTTCCTCGTCGCCGGGGTCCATCGCCTCGTATTGCCAGCGCACGAGGCTGTCTTTACCCAGGTTTCCATAGTCATCCCGGAGCGTGGCGTAGAGTTCGATTTCCTGACCGTACGCCACTGGTCCCAATGGCACCCGCGCCATCAGCGGTGGCGGAAATTGCAAGGTCAAAGCGTCGGCGACGACGTTGATGGTGGGTGCGGACTCCGCATCAAACAGATCCAGCCAGAACAGCGGAGTGTCCGTACCCATGACGCTGCCGGGTATGAACTCGGCCTTCACCGTGCCATCCATCTCCGTAGCCACCGTGGCAATGCTGCCCAATGTGGCACTCCAGTAAACATTGACACCGCTCAACGGCGTTCCCCCGCTGTCGGTGAGGGTGACGGTAAAGGTAATTTTTTCCCCTGGCTTGTTGGCCACCACCTCAGTGTTATCCACGACACAGGTCAGGGTGACGAGCTGCTTCAGGTCCTCGCTGAAATTCACCAGCGGCGCAGCGGATTCGGACAGGCTCAGCAATGCAAGCTCGGCGGCCTCCTTGTACGCCGGTTTGTCTACGGCCTCCGGCAAATTGCCTATGAGGAAAATCGTCAAGGCATCCATGCCGGTGTGTTTTGCCAGCACGCGAATGCGCATCAACAGATCCAGTTGCTTCAGGTTTTTCAGAATCTTGAGCGGATCAATGCGGTTAACGCATTCACGTACCTCTTGCACGCTCCAGTCAAAAAACTCGGCCAACCTGATCGACGCCACCTGCTGGGCCAATCGCAGCGCGGCCCCTGACA
Organism: Pseudomonas khorasanensis; assembly: GCF_014268505.2. GTDB lineage: Bacteria > Pseudomonadota > Gammaproteobacteria > Pseudomonadales > Pseudomonadaceae > Aquipseudomonas > Aquipseudomonas khorasanensis. The sequence goes on along the minus strand of NZ_JABWQP020000002.1, from coordinate 279,494 downwards.
GATCTTGAGGCAGTGCATTGACCTCACGCAGGTAATCGAGAAATTTTTGCGCCGGTTGCTTGCTCAGTTCAAACGCGCGGGTGAGTGAGGTCAGGTAATAAAGCGCGTGCATGTTAAAGGCGTATTTATCGTATTTCTCTTCTAGATCTTCTTGATCGATCCAGGCCCCGTGGCCATAAGCCAGATAGTCCTGCAACAGCACTGCGCTGAGCTCAAGCTCCGCTACCACTGCACTGCGCCGGCGCACATCGGCCAGCAGCGCGAGCAGCGGATCAGGCTCCTCGTTGCGCCCCCTCACGGACCCATCGACACCCGTCACCGCGCGTTTGAGCACCTGCCGCAAAAACTGCTGGACCGTTCCCTTGGCCCACATCAGCACTTGCAGCGCCTGCTCGGCGTCGACCCCGGCATACACCGCGAGGCACTCCTTGACCACCGAGACCTGTGCATCTTTGGCCCGCAGCAGCACACCGAGCATCTTCTCGACAATGGCCGGGCGCTCCAGCTCGTATTTATCGCCGAGGCCGTCTATCACAGCCTTATCGAGTTGTGCGCGTGCATGGATCAGGTAGTCTGCGTCGGTGCCCGCATGGGACACGACCAGACCATCGCGATCAACCAGAACCGTCAGCAGATCCAGCCAACTCTGCCCCGGCAGTTCGGGTACGCCCGCCGCCAGTAACGCCGAGTTGGTGAACAGCGCGGCGGGCAAAAGATTGAGCACTTGTTCAAACAATCGCTTGTCAATGTCCGAGGCGGCCAGGGTCTGCGGCGGCGCGACGTGCTGCAACATCCACAACACCTCAATGTTGCGGTCGCTGCACCAGCCCACACACGAATGCAGGGCGTAGATCAAGTTCAACACGTCCGGGGTCTTGACGCGTGCCGGATGGATTTTGGGCACACCCGCCAGGCCATTGACCCACGTTTCACCGCCCAGCAGCCTCAGCATCACCACCCCTTCGACCGGCGTGATGCCCAACAGGCGCGGCAGTTTCACCAAACGGTAGAAACTGGAAATGATCGCCGCGTTACGCAGCAGCTTGCCATTCTTGATGTCATGCGCGGCGGCAATCGCCACTGCCAGGTAGTGATAGGTTTCCGGATCAATCGCCAGCGCACTGCACAGCTGGGAAACCGTCAAGTCGAAAGCGCCCTGTTCAGGCGAGACCGGAAACTCTCCTGAATCGAGTTTGAACGGATCCGGGTATTTTCCGCGGTCATTGAACACTTGATCGAATTGCGAGAGCGCTTCACCGCGACCGTAGAGCGACAACTCGTCGAGAAACACGGCAAAGTCCGCCGCTGTGCAGCCGTAGCGTTCGCGCAGTGACTGAAACAGCCCCAGTGCATGCATAGTTTTTTCGGTAATCCACCACAGATTGGCCTCCGCGCCGCTGCGCACTTCAGCTTTGATGGCCGCCACCAACAACGCATCCACCTGCTCGCTGGGCAGCTCCAGCCATTGATCCAGACGCAACTTGCGGTTCATCCGGTCGTATCGGGCGAGCCCCGAGGCATCATCTGGACTTGCGGACAATCTGTGCAAAAACGAAGAGCCTCCGCTGCCTGTAATACTGACAGCAGGATGGGTATTAGCGTTGAGGTAAACCGAACCGGAACGCCCGCTTTCCGGTTCTGTTGGCACCGCTGTCGGGTACTCTACGTTGGCGGAGCGCACGGGCGCGAAGCCACGAACGGACAACAAAGCCTCAAGCCCTGGAGTGTCGAGTTTGGTTCGCTCACCGAAGAACGGCACTTGGTTGAGGTTCTGCCATGAAAGCTTATCGGCACCGAAGTTCAGCCAATAAAAATCTTCGCGGTCCCCGATCGTTGCGGCAGGCACCGTCAGCAACTGCCGCTGATAAGGCCCCAGCCGCGACGCATGCGCCAGCGCGCGACCCGCATCGTCGTCCCAGGCCTGATCCTGAAGAAAATAGGGAAAGGAGAGATCCACCATGTGCGCGAAATTGCCCACGGACAGACCGTGGTGACGGGCGACGCCATCCAGCGTGACCCAATGCTGGTAGTAAGGAAGCCCATTGGGATACCGCGCCTCGATCATCGCCTGTTCGAGTTCAACTGAAGGCGCATGCTTCTTGATAAACTTTTCCAGCACCGAAACAATGATGTCGACCGATGACACAGATTGATGCACCGCATTGAAGTCGACCAACAGTGGCTTCAGGTCTGTGCGGCGATCATGCAGTGGCAGTCTGAGAATATCGGTTGGCGCAGACTCGATGCGCTGGTCGATCCACCTCATCAGCTCAATCAGATACGCCACTGGCGAAGCCAGAGACTCAAGAGCCTGCGGCGGGCAAGCACTGTCGAAGTCGGGACTGAACAGGCGCTCAAAATTGGGGCCTTGAACCATCGCCAGCAAACCGCTGCTCGGCCCTGCCCCCTCGGTATTATCACTGCGCAGGCTATGTTCAATGAACTGGCGCCGCACATAAATGGCCATGCTGTTGGCCCGCCGCAAAAACTGCCGGGCGTCATCCGGACTGATGCTGAAATCCTTCACCAAGCCCTGCACACCCTTTTCCACCAGAGGAAAGATCGAGCCACCCGCCTCGATGTAAGCATTTAAGCCAGCATAGGAGGTGCGTTGCTCCTCGCTGAATACCTGCTGAAAAAGGTGTTGAGTGGGGCGGATCACCAGGTCATCCATGGTCAATTTCCTTGAATCGACGAGCGTGTTCGAACAGAGAACACGGCTGTCGGGGGCCACTAGTTGTGTGATTGAATCTGAGCCTGCAGGGGGGCGATGTCTACTGTCATAACTAACAGTAGACACGACCATTCATCGGAAGACAGATATCAGTTTGAGGCAGGTGCAGGGCCTTCAAAGCGTTCGCTTTCAACCCAGTCGGAAACCGTCGCCGCGCCCGCGCCATCAGTGATGGTTTGCTTGAATCGGCCCCAGTGACCGCCACCGGGCAGCGGCTGTATGGCTTCTCCCTGCCAACCGCCAGCGCCAACGGGAAGGTTCGCCGACCATTTCACATCGGGGTTGTACCAACTCACAACCTGCCCGACACCCTGCCTTCCCAAACCTTCGAACACGACCGGGTTGTTGACCCAACGTCCCGCCGCCGGCACATCGATGGAGGGCAGATACGTTCCCAGTACAACCGATCGCGCGGACGCGGATGACTCGAAGTCACCGCTCGATGCCGCCACCACCAAGCCGCACACGCCGCCGGGATGATCGAGCGTCACCGTCACCGACCAGGTGCGATCCTCCAGCACCGGGCTGCTTCCCAGCGGGCTCTCGCCCAGTTTCACCGTTACTGTGTCACCCGGCACGCCGAAGCCCGAGACCACCACACGCGGGCCGATGTGCTCGTCCACGGTCGGGGTCTCAATGAACGGTGCGGCAGGGACAACGTTATAGGTCAGCAGCGGGCTGTCCCTGGAGGTCTGGACTTCGAAGAATTGCTTGGCCCGGATCGTGGTCACGCCAATCGGCAAGGTCACTTCAGCTTCCCAGCGACCGCCGGCACTCACAGCAATATCCTTCAGCAGAGGCTCGGTCGCGCCCACTAGCCAGACCTCGACCCGTCCTCTCGGCATGCCGGTGCCTGACAGTTGCGAGGTGCGCGGCAGATCGCTGCCAGGCTGCGGCACTTCAAATGTTGGCGGCAACAGCACGACGATCGAAGACACTGGTTCGCTGCGCAGGGACTGGCGACCGTCCAAGCTCTGTTGGGCGTCGATGGTGTAATGCCGAAACTCGAGCGTCTTGAGTTCGATTGACCATGGGCCATCGCTGGTCAACAACTTGGGTTGGCCTAATGGCCTGTCGAACTGCGCGTCGCGCAACTGCAGGGTAGCGTCTTTCAGACCATTACCACCCGTTACGATCAGATCGCGGCCAACTTCTGCCTCCAGAGGATCAATCGTCGGTTTGGGGATGGGCTTGAGAACGGTGAACGTTTTTGATGCTGGCGGCGAGAGTTGATCCGCAGCGGTCTGGGTGACCGTGACGGTATAGTTTTCCGGGGTAAACGGGTCTGTACGGCGATAAGACCAAACCCCTCCGGTAACGGAAGCCAGATGTTCAATGGCGGGTTGGTCACTGTACTTGAGTTTAACGACCGCCCCCGGCCAGCAGGTCCCGTCGATCAGTGGAGAGACTTCACCCGGGGGAATATCGTTGATGACAGGCGCCAACGGCGCAATCGTCACTAACAGGTCGACAGGATCAGAAACCGTGTCGCCCAACTTCTGCACCACACGGACAGGCCGCGCCTTGGTCGGGCCCCATTCAGTGTAAGCCTTGGTCGACCATGCCTGATTAACCACTGGAGCCGCCCCGGCCACCAAGGCTCCGGACCCACGATCCGTTACCTCAATGGTCGCTCCGTTAACGCCGCTGCCGGAAAATGTCGGTGTATAGACAGCGGTATACGTCACACCCGTGGGTGGGCCGAGCACCAGATTGACGGGAAACGTATACGCCGGCGAAGCGATCCAGCCGTTGCTGTTGTCAGGCACTTTTTGTATGGCCGAAAGGCTGTAGTTGCCCAAGGGCCAGTTTGTCGCGGTGGTTTCCCACTTGCCATTGACCACCTGCACAACTGGAGGCGCTGCTCCGGCGGGGCCGCTGACGATGGTGATCTCGACAAATGCGCCCTCATGGCCCGAGCCGGAAAACTTCACGCTGGTTGCGGACAAAATGTCGTCGGTGACGCCGGTCAGCGCCGGTGGGCGGATTTTGAAGGCGCGAGGGGTACTACGTTCCGATTCGTTCCCGCTGAATGTTTGGGTCGCCACAAGTGATACAGGGCCCAGAGGGACCGTCACACTTGCACTCCAGGTGCCATCTGACGCCACGGTATCTGTACCGACAATGTCTTGTGTCAGATCGATATAGACCTTGACAGTCGCGCCGCTGAAACCTCCATTACCAGCAACGGTGAATGCGTGGGTCTGAATGCTATCGGCGGCAGGCGAGGTAATGGCCAAAACGCCCGCTACTTTATAGGTGACAGGCGCTGTAAAACCTTCAGGAAAACTCGCCAGTATGAATTTGGAATCCACCGATACTGGGCCGGAGGGTAATGGAGAGGCTGGGATATAGGGCGCTTCCCATGTACCCGCTTCCGATACGCGTACGTCTGGCGCCATACTGAAATAATGGTTGTCAGCATTGACCGTTCTCATTGTGGTTCCGGGAGCGCCGATGCCCTTGAAGATAACACCAGGTTCCAGATAGGAATTAGAAGCGGGTCCAGTAATGGCGGACAGATAGACCGTCGAAGTAGCGGATTTCAAAGAGTAGGTGTTACCTATGTTCTGCAGGGCGTGAAAAGCAAGGGAATTTCCTGACATAGGAACAACCGCAGTCCACTTGCCATCTGGCTGAATGACTGCTGGAGCTATCATATAGCCGCCGCTGTTATGGACATTGATCGTACCGCCAGATATCCCCCCCGCCCCGGATACTGGAAACGTTCGACTATTAACGTTCCGGATTACATTGATTGAAGGAGCAGGTACGACAAACGATATTGTTTTTTGCCCTGTAAGATTGGGATCGCCACCAACACCGCGATCATATATAAATGAAAAGAAAACAGTTGCACCCGCTCCATTTGCAACTATCTCACCGCCGTCACTAAGGGTATACCAATTTTCATCTTGTTTAGCATCGTCATTATTTAATTCCACCCACCCCCAACTTCCCAAGGCCGTGGAGAACTTCATGTGTATATTCCCGCTAGTACGTCCATTGTTCGCGGCGCGATAGCTCCTTGCAAAACAATGAAATTTTGCACCCTCATCACTCCACCAGGTTTCCACTTGGAGGTCGGCCCATATACCTGAATACTCAGGAGTCGTGGCACGAATAACATATGTCTCCGAAGCTTGGGAGGGAGCAACATAGGTTTGTCTGACGCTCTCTTCAACGACAGACAAGTCTTTCGAAAGTTCGTCAGGCTCAACGATTTCAATATCATCTTTCTTATCCATGACTCACTCCGTGCGTGTTGATCTGGGTGGCGATGCAGTCAATACTCCTAGAGTTATTGAACGCCAATCCCTGACTCTCAAGCACCTGTCAGATCTGACAGTCCAGACGAACGGTAACGTTTCCCACAGCCCCCTACGCTTGCGTCCTGCAATTGGTAGAAGGCGGCTACGATGCTTGTGCCTTGCCTACACATCCCTCAGAATCCGCCGGCTTGTGCACCTTGGCTTTGCCCCGTAACTTGATCCGCGTCGCTGCCAATCAGCGATCGGGTTTAGTCGCCCGGTAGGTATACGAAGGTGCATAAGCATCATCAAGTCGGGTATTCCTATCCCCGCACTCGATGGTGGCTGTGCGCAGGGCGCCCTCGGGCGCGCCGGTAATTCGTATGCCTCCCGGTCGACTAACCTGCGTACAGCCGCCACCCCCTCGTTTAGTCGCGAGTCGGTGGTAGCCCTAATAGAGGCAATACGATCATGTTCAAAGCCACACCCAATCCCCCACCCGAAACCGACCCGGTTTCCCCCTACGCCACCCTTGATTCAAAAAAGCTCCACGATGCTGGTGGAGCGGTCGCTGGATAACGAGCGGGCGATTAAGCCGGCCTGGCCTTTAAGCACTGACCGTCTGGTCTGACGCCATCGCGGGCAAGCCCGCTCCCACAGGGATCTTCGGTGAACACACAATAGGTGAACACCATCGAAACTGTGGGAGCGGGCTTGCCTGCGATGGCAACAGTGAAAGCGCCGCAGCCTTCAGGCCGAAGCAGGCAGCGGCTGGAAACTGAAGTACTGCTTCAATGCCCTGATCAATTGCCCATACTCCGGCGGTGCCCGTTGCAGGCTGAAGCCGGCGTCAAAGTGGTGGGGGGTTGCGTCCTCGTGGCACCACAGACAATACGCGACCAGATCGATCAACTGTTGGCCGCCTGCATTGCAGGGGACTTTCAGACGCAGATTGAATTCCACTCCGATCATCACCGGTAGCGGGCTGATGAGCATCAACCCGTCCTCGGACACGTTGCCCAGAAAACCAATGGGTTTGTCGGTGACGCGGTTGAACACTCTGAGGAAATACGGCAACTGATGCCGTTGGATCCGGCGGTCGGTAAACATGCGCAGTTCGCCATGCAAGGCCCCGTCACAGAGCCGCTGTGCTTCGGAACGCGCCGGTGCAACAGGCACGCTCTCCCCGCTTCCGGTGTGACGGTCGCTATTGCGCCGTTACTTGACGACTGCCAGTCGCAGGTGTTGCCCCGGTTAGAGACTCGGCTCTAAAACCAGTTCACTGGACTATAGCTCAGCTTGTACAGGCATCCAGAACTTGTAGGACAAAACAATTAGAAACGGGTGGGACGCACGACGGCCGCCGCGCTGCGGGTCGGGTAATGGCCAAGGCTCTGCAGGGTTTCCAGACGCGCGCGGGCGCGGTAGGCGTATTCGCTGTTGGGGTACGAAGCGATGATGAACTGGTAAGTCTGCACCGCGTCGATGTAGAGCTTTTGCCGCTCCAGGCACTGGCCGCGCATCATCGACACTTCCGGCCACACGTACGGGCGGGCGCGACTGGCGCGTTCGACCTTGGACAGTTCGAGCATCACCTGCTCGCAATTGCCCCGCTCATAAGCGCTGTAGGCATTGTTCAAATGATGGTTCATCGACCAACGGGTACAGCCCGTCGCGGCGAGGACGCTGATGGCAAGGGCGGCAATGGGCAACAATCGCATGGGGGGTTCTCCTGTCTTGTGCTCTGTATCGACCCCTGGTCGAAAATCTTCAGGCGTGCTTGTCCCAAAGTTGCCACGTTCAATAAAGAAAACGATAAGTAGTGCAAACGAACAATGACTACACCCCCAGAGCATAGTAGCCTCTGCATGCGCTTGAACTCAGGAGTCTTTGCATGTCCGTCCGTCGTACCAAAATCGTCGCTACCCTTGGCCCGGCCAGTAACTCGCCGGAAGTTCTCGAACAGCTGATTCTGGCTGGTCTGGACGTCGCCCGTCTGAACTTCTCCCACGGCACCCCCGACGAGCACAAGGCTCGCGCGAAGCTGGTGCGTGACCTGGCTGCCAAGCACGGCCGCTTTGTCGCCCTGCTCGGTGACTTGCAAGGCCCGAAAATCCGTATCGCCAAATTCGCCAACAAGAAGATCGAGCTGAAGATCGGTGACAAGTTCACCTTCTCCACCAGCCATCCGTTGACCGAAGGCAACCAGCAAGTGGTCGGCATCGACTACCCGGATCTGGTCAAGGACTGCGGCGTGGGCGACGAGCTGCTGCTCGACGACGGCCGCGTGGTGATGCGCGTCGATACCCAAACCGACGATGCGCTGCACTGCACCGTGACCATCGGCGGCCCGCTGTCCGACCACAAAGGCATCAACCGTCGTGGCGGCGGCCTGACCGCTCCGGCGCTGACTGAAAAAGACAAGGCGGACATCAAGCTCGCTGCAGAGATGGAAGTCGACTACCTCGCGGTGTCCTTCCCGCGTGACGCCGCTGACATGGAATACGCCCGTCAACTGCGCGACGAAGCCGGCGGCACTGCATGGCTGGTGGCGAAGATCGAACGCGCCGAAGCCGTGGCCGATGACGAAACGCTCGACGGCCTGATCAAGGCCTCTGACGCTGTCATGGTTGCCCGTGGCGACCTGGGTGTGGAGATCGGCGACGCCGAGCTGGTGGGCATTCAGAAGAAAATCATTCTGCATGCACGCCGCCACAACAAGGCAGTGATCGTCGCGACCCAGATGATGGAGTCGATGATCCAGAACCCGATGCCGACCCGCGCCGAAGTGTCCGACGTGGCCAACGCCGTGCTCGACTACACCGACGCTGTGATGCTCTCCGCTGAGTCCGCTGCCGGTCTGTATCCGCTCGAAGCCGTGCAGGCAATGGCGCGCATCTGCGTCGGCGCTGAAAAGCACCCGACCGGCAAGACCTCGAGCCACCGCATCGGCAAGGAATTCACCCGCTGCGACGAAAGCATTGCGCTGGCGACCATGTACACCGCCAACCACTTCCCGGGCGTCAAAGCGATCATCGCCCTGACCGAAAGCGGCTATACCCCGCTGATCATGTCGCGCATTCGTTCTTCGGTGCCGATCTACGCGTTCTCGCCACACCGCGAAACCCAGGCGCGCGCCGCGATGTTCCGTGGCGTCTACACCGTACCATTCGATCCGGCTTCGCTGGAACCGCACGAAGTCAGCCAGAAAGCGATCGACGAACTGGTCAAGCGCGGCGTTGTGGAAAAAGGCGACTGGGTCATCCTGACCAAGGGCGACAGCTACCACACCACCGGCGGCACCAACGGCATGAAGATCCTGCATGTCGGTGATCCGCAAGTCTGAGTGACCGGTTGCAGAAAAACGAAAGCCCCGCCATGTGAATGGCGGGGCTTTTTGTTGTCCGGGCGGTTGAGGCGCAGGGTCAGCAAACCGCGCTCGCGTTGCAGCAGGATGGCTCGGTCATGGCGTGTCTCAACGATGTCGGGCTCGCGAAGATTCATTGTGGCGAGGGAGCTTGCTCCCGCTTGAGTGCGCAGCGCTCACAAGCTTTCAGGGCCGCTGCGCAGCCCGGCGGGAGCAGGCTCCTTCGCCACAGGACACTTCGAAACCTGAAGAAAGTCCAGCGCTCAACCACGGCTCACAAACACGTCGGCCAGCAGTTGATTGCGCGGCAGTCCAGCCAGGTACAGACGCTTGGCGAACGCATCAACACTGGCCGTCGAGCCGCAGACCAAGGCCAGGGTTTGCCGGGAAACAAGGCGCAGTTGCGCCAAAGCGCCGGCTGACTCGGCCGCTGTCCACAGCTCGACGCTAAGGTTTTCCCGCTGCGCAGCCAGTGCGGCAAGGGGTTTGGCCAGATAGTGTTCGCGAGCGTCATCGGCCAGGTGAACGACACGGATGACGCCTTGATGATCCTGACGCAGGGCTTCGCGCAGCACGCCAAACAAAGGGCCCAGTCCGGTGCCGGCGGCCAGTAGCCACAGCGGTCGGGCCTGCCAGTCCGGGTCGTAATGCAAGGCGCCACCGCGCAATTCGCCGAGACGGACCGGGTCGCCTATCTGCAATTTTCGCGCGGCATCAATGAATTCGCCGGGCTGACGGCAATCGAGGTGAAATTCCAGGAATCGATCCTCTTGCGGCAGGCTCGCCAGCGAATAAGGCCGGGCGATGTGATCGATCCACAGCACCAGATGCTGGCCGGCGCTGTAGCGCAATGGCCGTTGCGGTGTCAGGCGCAGACGCAGGACGTTGTCGCTGAGCCAGTCCAGCGCTTCGACCACAGCCGGGCGCCCGTCGGCCATCGGGTCGAAGGTATGCACCTGCAAGTCTTCGGTTAACTGGCACTGGCAAGCCAACCGCCAGCCCTGCTGACGCTGCTCGGCACTCAAGGCGTCAGGGCGATTGTCGGCAGGCAGACCTTGTACGCACTGCACCAGACAGGCGTGGCAACTGCCGGCACGGCAGCTATAAGGCACGGCGACGCCGTTCTGATTGAGAGCATCGAGCAGATTGCTGCCCGCCTCCACTGTCCAGTGACGATCACCGACGCGAAGTTCAGGCATCGACATTCTCCCATGCGGCCGCACATCGATTACGCCCGTCACGCTTGGCCCGGTACAGCGCCTGATCGGCGCGCTGCAGGGCCTCGTCCAGATCATCGCCGACGGCCAGCAGGGTCATGCCGGCCGACAGGCTCAAGTTATTGACTTGCAGGCCCATCAGCTCAACCTCGGTGAAGGCGATGCGCAAACGCTCGCAGCAGGCCGTCAGCCGCTCGGCATCGCAGTCGGGCACCAACACGACGAACTCCTCGCCACCATAGCGCGCCAGTACATCGCCGTCGCGCAGACAGGCCTGAGCCACACCGGCAAAAGCCTGCAACACCTGATCGCCGGCGGCGTGGCCGTGCAGGTCGTTGATGCGTTTGAAGTGATCCAGATCGATCAACGCCAGACCGTGCATCACGTCGCTGTCCAGCGCATTCAGCTCGCGGGAGGCAATGCGCAGGAAATGCCGGCGATTGAACAGCCCGGTCAACTCGTCGGTGGCGACCAGGTCTTCGAGCTGGCGCATCATCCCGCGCAAGGTGTCCTGATGCGCCTGCAGTGCAAAGCGGCGCTGACGCTGGCGTTGCCGCGACACCTGAACGAAACGCGCATACAGCACCAGCCACGCCAGCACCATCGCCAGAATGCACACCTGCAACGCTGCGAGCGCAGGCTCGGCCAGACGGAAGTGGTAAGCGTCCCACAGCGTAATCGCGGAAAAACTGAAGAACACCAGCAAGGCGCAGCGGATGAAAACGCGCCGGGTGAGATGGAACAGGCCGAACAGCAGGATCAGCACGTAAAACACCAGGAACGCGCCGCGCGCTTCGTCGACGTGAGCGATCAGCCAGGTCTGCCAACCCAGCCCCATCAACACTTGCGCTTCGGTCAGGCTGGGGTCGGCGAAGCGTTGGTTGCGCCCCGTCCAGAACATCGCAAAAAGGCTCGCCTGGCTGATAACAACCAGAGCGCTGCCAATAGCCACGCCACTCAGGGATTGCTGGTAATGCCCGGTGAAAAACGCCAGCCACAGCAGCAGCAAAGCCAATCCGTAGGTGGCCGCAGCGAGGGCGAAGCGTTTGAGCAAAAGGCGTTGAATGGCGTTATGGGTCAATCGTTGACTCACCGTGCGATAGGAGGCTGACCGAGTGTCCTACTCTACAGACCGGATGCCACTTTAGAGGCCCGGTCGCTAAATGACCATCGATTTTCGGGCTCGAAAATTGACGTCAAAAGTGTGGCCCACTGATGCCGCCAGAAGCCCCTCACCCTAACCCTCTCCCAGAGGGAGAGGGGACTGACCGGGTTGTTAGTTCGAGCTGCGCCGACGTGAAATACCGACGCGAACTCAAGTTTTGAACAGCACGGAGATCGGCTCCCTTCCCCCTCGCCCCCTTTGGGGGAGAGGGCTGGGGTGAGGGGGTAGATCTTGAAGTGCGAATGCGATGTCCGATATCCGCCCACCCATGCGACCAACGAATGACGCTCCACCCGTGTAAGCCCCTTTGATGCGCGGTATACTGCCGCGCCTTTTTAGCGTCGCGCCAGCAGCCCCGGCGTGCCAGAGGATCAGCTGTGAGCCGCAAGCCTCAAGCTGCCCCATAGAATGTTCCCGTGTTTCAGAGGAGCGCGACTCATGACCGTGATCAAGCAAGATGACCTGATTCAGAGCGTTGCCGACGCCCTGCAGTTCATTTCCTATTACCACCCCGTGGATTTTATCCAGGCGATGCACGAAGCTTACCTGCGCGAAGAATCGCCAGCGGCCCGTGATTCGATGGCACAAATCCTGATCAACTCGCGCATGTGCGCCACCGGCCACCGCCCGATCTGCCAGGACACCGGTATCGTTACCGTGTTCGTCCGTGTCGGCATGGACGTGCGCTGGGATGGCGCCACCATGGGCCTGGACGACATGATCAACGAGGGTGTGCGCCGCGCCTACAATCTGCCGGAAAACGTCCTGCGTGCCTCGATCCTCGCCGACCCGGCGGGCGCCCGCAAAAACACCAAGGACAACACCCCGGCGGTCATCCACTACTCCATCGTCCCGGGCAACACCGTGGAAGTGGACGTGGCGGCCAAGGGCGGCGGCTCCGAAAACAAGTCAAAAATGGCCATGCTCAACCCGTCCGACTCGATCGTTGACTGGGTATTGAAGACCGTGCCGACCATGGGCGCCGGCTGGTGCCCGCCGGGCATGCTGGGCATTGGCATCGGCGGCACCGCCGAGAAAGCTGCGGTGATGGCCAAGGAAGTGTTGATGGAATCCATCGACATTCACGAGCTCAAGGCCCGTGGCCCGCAGAACCGCATCGAAGAAATGCGTCTGGAGCTGTTCGAGAAGGTCAACCAGTTGGGCATCGGCGCTCAGGGCCTCGGTGGCCTGACCACCGTGCTCGACGTGAAGATCATGGATTACCCGACTCACGCCGCCTCCCTGCCGGTGTGCATGATCCCCAACTGCGCCGCCACCCGTCACGCGCACTTCGTGCTCGACGGTTCCGGCCCGGCCTCGCTGGAGGCACCGCCGCTGGACGCCTACCCGGAAATCGTCTGGGAAGCTGGTCCGTCGGCCCGTCGCGTCAACCTCGACACGCTGACGCCGGAAGACGTGCAGAGCTGGAAGCCGGGCGAAACCGTCCTGCTCAACGGCAAGATGCTCACCGGTCGCGACGCCGCGCACAAGCGCATGGTCGAGATGCTCAACAAGGGCGAAACCCTGCCGGTCGACCTCAAGGGTCGCTTTATCTACTACGTCGGCCCGGTTGATCCGGTCGGTGACGAAGTGGTGGGCCCTGCCGGCCCGACCACCGCGACGCGGATGGACAAGTTCACCCGTCAGATCCTCGAGCAGACCGGCCTGTTGGGCATGATCGGCAAGTCCGAGCGCGGCCCGACCGCGATCGAAGCGATCAAGGACAACAAGGCCGTGTACCTGATGGCTGTCGGCGGCGCCGCGTATCTGGTGGCTCAGGCGATCAAGAAGTCCAAAGTGCTGGCGTTCGCCGAGCTGGGCATGGAAGCGATCTATGAGTTCGAGGTCAAGGACATGCCGGTCACCGTGGCGGTGGACAGCAAAGGTGAGTCGGTGCACATCACCGGTCCTGCGATCTGGCAGCAGAAGATCAGCGAAAGCCTGGCGGTTGAAGTGCAGTAAGTACTGAACCGTAAAAAAAGCAGGCCGGCCCGTCATCCGATGGACCGGCCTTTTTTTTGCCTGCCTACCTGAACCTTGCGCAATTAGCGCAAAAAAACCCACGCATGCATACAAAACGTTCCATCGCACCTGTCAGGTCTGACAGGTTACGGCCGCCCCGATTCTTGTTAGCGTCGAACCACCTCCGCCACCGTATCTGCACCGGACGCAATCATGGCCGAACAAGATTTGAGCATCGTTACGCCGTCTATCGCCAAGAGCTCGACGATCGCCACGATCGGCAAGAGCTGGGGCGCGGTTGGCCCCACCGGAGCCGCATCGTTCGTGCTGCCGATTCCCGCTTCCAGCGGACGCGGCTGGGATCCGCAACTGTCCCTCACCTACAGCAGCCAGACCGGCAACGGCCCGTTTGGCATCGGTTGGGCATTGAATACCGGCCAGATCAGTTTGCGCACCAGCAAGGGTGTGCCGCGATACGCCGGCGATGACGACATCGTCGGATCCGACGGTGAGGTGTGGATGCCGGAACTCGCCGACGGCAGCCCCGACTCACGCCCGGAATCCACTTATGACGGTGAGGACATCGGCCTGCACAGTGTGTTGCGCTACTGGCCACGGGTGGAGGGCGACTTCTCCCTGCGCGAATACTGGCAACCTCAACCCACCGCAAAAGAAGCGCCGGCACCGGGGTTCTGGCTGATTCATGCCACCGACGGTTCGCTCCACGTCTATGGCAAGACGGCCAACTCGCGCCTGACACACCCGGATTACCCTCAGCGCGTCAGCGCCTGGTTGCTCTGCGAGAGCATGAATACCCATGGCGAACATATCTGCTACCAATACAAGGCGGAGAACCAGGATCCCGATCCGATCCGTGACTACCGTGCCCAGCGCTACCTCGAGCGGGTGTATTACGGCAACGTCACCGCGAGCAAAAAGCTGTATGCCTGGGACGAGGCTGACCCCGCGCAAATGGGTTGGCATTTCCACCTGCTGTTCGACTACGGCGAGCGCACGACATCGCTGACAGAGATGCCGGTGTATGACGGCGCGACCCTGCAGCCGTGGATCAAGCGTCCCGACCCTTTTGCAACCTACGGCAAAGGTTTTGAGCTGGGCACCCGAAGGCTGTGTCAGCAGGTGCTGATGTTCCACCACTTCGCGGCTTCCGCGGACGACGCGCCGAAACTGGTTCGTCGTCTGTTGCTGAAATATCACGTTGCGCAAGACAACTCGCAATGGGCATTCAGCCAGATCGCTGCCGCCCATTATCAAGCCTGGGATGCCAGTGGCTTTGTCGAGAATTCGCCGCCGGTGGAGTTCGACTACGCACCCTTCGAGCTCAATAAAACCCCGGCCCGCCTGCTCGAATCAGAAACCCAACCGGGCATCGAAGACGGCGGCTTTTACCAGTGCGTCGACCTCTATGGCGAAGGCCTGCCGGGGTTTCTGTGTCGCTACGACCAGAGCTGGTATTACCGCGAACCGTTGCGCGGTGCGCCGCACACCGACGAAATCGACTACGGCCCATGGACGCGCCTGGAGAAAATCCCGGTGGCCGATCGCACCCGTAGAGCACAGCAGCTACTGACCGATCTGACCGGTGACGGACGCCTGGACTGGATCACTGCAGAGCCGGGCTTCAGTGGTTTCCGAACGTTGAATGCACAGCGCGAGTTCTCCGAATTCGCCACCTTCAATAGATTTCCGCTGGAGTTCTTCAACACCTTATCGACCCTTGGCGACCTGAGCGGTGACGGCTTGAGCTCGGTAGCGTTGATCGGGCCTCGCTCGGTGCGTCTGTACGCCAATCGCCGCGAAGAGGGCTTCGCCGCGGCTGAAGAGGTGGTTCACCAGCCCGACGACGATCGCTTGCCTGTGTTCAGCGACTCACGCACGGAGCTGGTACTGCTGGGGCAGATGCTGGGCAGTGACATGCCTGAGCTGACCCGCATTCGCCACGATGCAATCAATTGCTGGCCCAATCTGGGCCACGGCAAGTTTGGACCCGGTCGCATGATCAGCGAGCTGCCCTTCAGCTATGCGCAATTCGATGCCTCACGGGTTAGGCTTGCCGACCTTGATGGCTCTGGTGCTTCGGCGCTGATCTATCTCAAATCCGATGTGTTCGAAATCTACCTGAACCGCGGCGGCAACGGCCTGGAGCAAATCCCGCTGACCGTGCCTTGGCCTAAAGGCCTGTGTTATGAACATTCGTGTCAGGTGACCTTCGCCGATCTACAAGGCCTGGGCTGCGCCAGTCTGATTCTGACCGTGCCCCATATGCAGCCGCAGCATTGGCGCTACGACTTCGTGTCGGCCAAACCCTACCTGCTCACTTCCAGCAACAACAATATGGGCTGCAGCTCCAGCGTGGTCTATCGCAGCTCCGCACAGGAATGGCTGGACGAAAAACAGCAAGGCCAGCCCTCCGCACATCCGCCGGTTTCGCATTTGCCGTTCCCGGTGGCTGTGATCAAGAAGCAGCAACAACTCGACGAGATTACCGGCAATTGCCTGACGCAGACGTTTACCTGGCGTGAAGGCGTCTATGACGGGGTGGAGCGTGAGTTCCGCGGCTTCGGTCATTTGCAGCAGACCGACAGCGAAAGTGCGACAGCTGATGACGGGGCCGATTTCAGCGCGCCGGTGCGGGTGTGCACCTGGTTCCACACCGGGCAATCGATGGATCGGTCCCGTGATCACTATTTCACTGAAGATAAGGGTGCCGTCGCACTGGAAAAAACGCTGTTCAGCCGCACGCCGCCAGAAGCAGAATTCGACCAGCCAATTGCCCCGCATGACGCCGACACCGAATACCAGATTGGTCGGGCGCTGGCCGGCGCGGTGGCGCGCGTCGAAACCTATGCCGATGCCGACTGGAATGTGCCAGGGATCGCCATACCGTTTGCAGTGCAAGAGTCGCGCTATCTGGTGCGCGAAGTTCGCCCTCAGGGTCATTACGGCTCTGCCGTGTTGTTACCGCTGGTACTGGAGCAAATAAGCTACCAGTACGACGGATTCGTCGATGACCCGCTGTGCAGTCATGAGGTCAACCTGCGCTGGAACCCATTCGGTCTGTCGACCCAGGCGCTGAGCGTTAATTACGCACGGCGCCTGAGCGAAGGAGATACCCCACCTTTCTCCGATCCGGATGAACAGCAATGGTGGCGTGATGCGCATGACCCGGCGCAGCAATCGTATTACCTGAGCGAAAGTCGCGCACAGTACATCGATCTGATCGATTTCGAGCGCTGGCGGCCCGGCTTGCCGTATCGTCAGCGCGGCAACGCGTTGGTTTTGCCCAAGGGCACATTGCCGAATGGCCTGTCCCCGGATCAGGTGTCCTACGAGCAATTGGCACTGCATCAGGATTCGCCACACTGGAGGACTCAGCGGGTGCTGACCTCCCAGTCCGTGCAGCGTTACGTGAACACCGACGGCTTGCCGCTGGACGATGGCGTTGCCGAATTCGAAGCCCTCAAAGGCCCGCTGGAACTGGCGCAACTCGACAAGACGGCGCTGCAGGCTTATAGCATCCTGCCGCCACCGTTCAGCATCCATACCGAACTGACCAGCATCGGTTACACGCCGATGCCGTTTCTGTTTGAGCCCCCCGCCCCGGCGAGTGCCGAACCTGAGTTGTACTCTTCGTGTTTCGGCTTCGCGGAGTACGGCGATCTCGAACGTTTCTACAGAGTGCAACGCTATCGGGAAACGCCCAGCCATGGTGTCACCGAGGCAGAATATGATGGCTACGGGCTGGCGGTCACCAGGGTCACGCTGCCGGACGGTTGCACTACGCGCATCGTCTACGACTACCACGCCCTGCAACCGCGGCAGATCATTGACCCGAACGAGAATACCGAAGAGGCCATTTACGAACCCTCCGGCCAACCACTGGCCACCAGTTTCCACGGCACGGAGAACGGTGACGCCGCCGGATTCCGCCCGCTGACTGAATACAACCGCCCGGAGGATCATCGCCCCGATCCGGCCATTGCCGATCCCGAGGCAGCGGTGCAAAAAGCCGCCAGCACGTTGCGCAAGGACTTGTTCAGCTGGATGGGCAAGGTGCCGCCGTCCGTCAACCCTGAACAACTCGCCGAGTGGATCGCGCGCGGCGATGTCCTGCCCAGCGGGCACATCTGCACCAGCGCCCGTCAGCGATTGCAGCCAGGCATCAACCTGACCGTCTCGGAACAAGCATTGAGCGAGCTCATCGCGACCGTTCACCGCGAGCCGGTGCACAGCGTCATTCTCAGCGCCGACCGTTATCCCGACGACCCTGTCCCGGCACAGATCCAGGTCGTCAAGGCTTGCGTGGACGGCTTCGGCCGTGCGCTGCAGACCCAACAATTGGTCGATCCCGGCATGGCCTATGCAGTGGATGCCGACGGCAAACTGATCATTGAGAATGGCCAGTTTGTCGAAGTGCTCGCCAACCCGCGCTGGCGCGTCAGCGAACGTGTCGAATACAACAACAAAGGGCTGCCGGTTCGACAGTTCCGGCCGTTTTTTGCCGACACCCATGCCTATGTCGACGATCGCTCCCTGCGCGAGCTAGGCTTTTTCGATCAGCTGTTCTATGACGCGTTGGGCCGGCCGATCAAACTGATCAATGCCAAAGGTTTTTTTTCGCGCGAGTCGTATCACCCGTGGTACCACACCAGTGAAGACTTCAACGACACTTGGGAGCCGGAAGCGCCGCCCCCATGACCGCCAGTGTCCATCGGCGCACGCCTTCGCTCGTAGCGAGTGACAGCCGTGGCCTGCCGATTCGCCAGATAGCGTATCTGCGCACCGTCGTCGGTGCAACGGCGACTGCGCTGCTGACCCGCCAGCAACACGATGCGGCCGCACGCCTGGTGGCGCAATGGGATCCGCGTCTGTCCAGGCCAAATCTGACGACGGTTTATGGGTTGGACGGCGAACCGTTGAAAGTCGACAGCGTCGACGCCGGCTGGCGCCTGAACCTGCCGGGACTGGCCGGTGAGACAGTACAAAGCTGGGATGCGCGGGGAAGTCATTGGCGCACCACCTACGATGACCAACTACGCGTGGTGGCGGTCGAGGAAAATGCACAAGCGGCTGTCGAAACCTTCACCTACGCCGATGCCTCGGCCGATGCCAGACAAAATCTGCGCGGCCAGTTACGGGAACAAGTGGATCGATCAGGCGCCTTGCACCAGAGCAGCTATAGCCTGCTGGGTCAGCCGCTGCACGAAACCCGCACCTTTGAAGATGCCAGGGCTTTTGTCAGCCGCCGCCGCTACAGCCCGTTGGGTGGTGTGCTGGAGCTGATCGACGCCGGAGAACACCGCCAGCAGTCGAGTTATGACCTTGCCGGGCAACTCAGACACGTACAGTTGCAGCTCAAGGGGCAGACGGGCTGGCAGCCGGTTTTACTGGGCGCGACGTACAACGCGGCCGGGCAGATTGTCGAGCAAAAAGCAGGCAACGGCATTATCAGCACTTGGATCTATGACTCGGCCGATGCCCGCCTGCATCGGCAATCTGCACAACATAACCAGCAATCGCCCCTTCAAAACCTCGAATACGAATACGATCCGATGGGCAATATCACCCGTATCGTCGACCATGCGTTCATACCCAGCCACTTCGCAAACCAGCGAGTCGATGGCCACCGCGAATTCAGCTACGACTCGCTGTACCGACTGATCCGCGCCACCGGTTACGACGACGCTCCGCCTTCGGACATTCCCGGTTTGCCGCAGCCGACCGATCCGAAAAACCGCCTCAATTACACCCAGACGTATGCCTACGACGACGGCGGCAACCTCATAAAATCCTGCCACACTCGAGACGGCAATTGCCATTCGCGGCAAATGTTCGTCGACCCCAACAGCAACCGCGCGGTGCGCTGGAAACCGGCTGAAGCGGATCCGGACTTCGACGTCTTGTTTGACCGTCACGGCAATCTGCAGGATCTGAAACAGGGGCCATCGCTGCAATGGAATGCTCGTGACGAATTGCAAAGCGTGAGCCTGGTCACACGCAAGGGCAGCGACAGCGACGCCGAGCGCTATCGCTACAGCCAGGGCCAGCGGGTCTTCAAATGCCATGAGTGGTTTACGCAAAACAGGCGGCATTTCCATCAGGTCCGCTACCTGCCCGGCCTTGAAATCCGCAACAAGGACAACGGCGAAGAACTGCACATCATCAGCGTCGGCAACGCCCGTTGCCTGCATTGGGTGGCCAATCCGCCCGCCGCCAACGATCAGCTGCGTTACCGCCTTGAAGACCATCTCGGCTCTTGCGTGAAGGAGCTGGACGAAAACGCTACGGTGACCAGCGAAGAAGGCTATTACCCGTTCGGCGAAACCGCGTGGATGGCCCCGCAATCAGAAATCCAATACCGCTTTATTCGTTATTCCGGCAAGGAAATGGATGTCAGTGGTTTGTATTACTACGGCGCCCGCTATTACGCGCCGTGGTTGCAGCGGTGGGTGAGCGCCGATCCAGCGGGGAATGTGGACGGGTTGAATCTGTATGGGTTTGTCGGTAACAACCCGGTCTCCTTTGTGGATGTGCAGGGCAACAGCCGCGAGAAACGCGAAATCGTCGACTTCTCAAACTTCGTGACCATCCTCGGTGATTACTCCGCCACTACGTTTGACCAGCTTCAGGAGATTGCAGCCGGAAAGTTCGGGGGCCGGCTGCTCGCCAATTTTGTCGGAGAGTTCGTCAACGCCGTTGCCGGCTTCGTCGGCGGCTATCTCGGCGCCATGCACATAGGCTCAATTCTTCCCGACGATCCGCACGTTGCCAACTTTACTCAGCAGAGCAAACCGCCATTTTCCGAAGGGTTGATTGGCGGAAACATCGGCGGCGATATCGTCGGGGCGATTTCCAGTCGTATCACGTCCCGTGCAAGTCTGATCAAGCCATTGATTCCGCAGACATCGGCAATAAGCGTCGCCGCCATCGATCAAGAGACCGGCATCGCCGAGAGAACTGGAGGCTTCGACCCAGCCGATGCGAGCGCATTATATTTGAACCGTGTCGTTGGATCAGTTGTTCCAGGCGTAGGCATGGCACTCGCTATGGGGCAGCGCGTACAAGAGGCCGAGGACATCAAAAACGGGCTCGATCCGGTCAAGATTCAAAAAATCGAAACCACGCTCGACGACTGGAAAAAAGCCCTCGCTTCGCGAATGGCAGGTGTCGAACAAGCCTTCAGGCGTCTAGGCCAAAACACCGTCAATACGGCGGATGTGACGCCCAATACGAGCCGTTTGACGACTAACAAGACCATTCGACTCGACACCTTGCGAGAGCAGACCAAAGCAATCGTGGGCTACATCGAAAGTAGCCAGACCTTCATAAGCTGGTACAAGGAAGACGCACTCACAGACAATCGTTATTCGCGCAAACTGGAGCATGGGAAACCGCGGCCCAAATCCCAGACCTCCGTTCGGACCTTCAGATGAAATACGCTGCCGTTCACTCGCGCACGCCTGTTTTGGCGGTGATCGACGCCCGCGGTCTGCCGATCCGTGAGATCGCTTACTTGCGCACGCTGGCAGAGGACACACCAAAAGCACATGTATCGCGCCAGCTACACGACGTGGCCGGCCGTGTCGTGGCGCAGCAGGATCCGCGTCTGCCCGCTGCGAACGCCACCAAGGTCTACTCGCTGAACGGCGAGACGGTATTCGCTGACAGCGTCGATGCTGGCTGGCACCTGCTACTGCCAGGGCTGGCCGGTGAGCCACGGTTGAGCTGGGATGAGCGCGGCCATCGTTGGCAGTCGACCTTTGACGACCAACTGCGCGTGGTGCAGTTCGAGATCACGGGAAACGGTGAAAATCAGGCCGACACCTACAGCTATGGCACCGCTTCTGCCGAAGCTGAATACAATCTCCGCGGCCAGTTGATCCGACAATCAGATCCCTCGGGTTCACTGGACATTACGAGTCATGCCCTCACGGGTCAGGCACTGGTGGAAAGGCGCACTTTTCACGATGACGAACCGTTCACCAGCCAACAGGTGTTCAGCCCGCTTGGGGCCCTGCTGGAGCAGATCGATGCGGGTGGACATCGCAGACACTCGCGCTATGGGCTTGCCGGGCAACTCAGGGCGGTGGATCTGTTGATCAAGGGGCAAGAGGGCAAACCGGTCCTGCTGGATGCGCAATACAACGCCAATGATCAGCCCCTCCAGCAACAGGCCGGCAACGGTGTGCTCAGCCAGTGGACGTACGATCCGGCCGACGGGCGCTTGCACACGCAGTCCAGCCGCAAGGAGGCCGGGCCGCCGCTGCAGGACTTCGAATATTTCTACGACGGTGTCGGCAATATCACCCGCATCGAGAACCATGCCTTCGAGCCCGCGTGGTTCGCCAACCAGCGGGTCGATGGCCACCGCGAATTCAGCTACGACTCGCTGTACCGACTGATTCGCGCCACCGGTTACGACGACGCTCCGCCTTCGGACATTCCCGGTTTGCCGCAGCCGACCGACCCGAAAAACCGCCTCAATTACACCCAGACGTATGCCTACGACGACGGCGGCAACCTCATAAAATCCTGCCACACTCGAGACGGCAATTGCCATTCGCGGCAAATGTTCGTCGACCCCAACAGCAACCGCGCGGTGCGCTGGAAACCGGGTGAAGCGGATCCGGACTTCGACGTCTTGTTTGACCGTCACGGCAATCTGCAGGATCTGAAACAGGGGCCGTCGCTGCAATGGAATGCTCGTGACGAATTACAGAGCGTGAGCCTGGTCACGCGCCAGGACAGCGACAGTGACGCCGAGCACTATCGCTACAGCCAGGGCCAGCGGGTTTTCAAATGCCATGAATGGTTTACGCAAAACAGGCGGCATTTCCATCAGGTCCGCTACCTGCCCGGCCTTGAAATCCGCAACAAAGACAACGGCGAAGAACTGCACATCATCAGCGTCGGCAACGCCCGTTGCCTGCATTGGGTGTCCCCTCCACCTGCCACCAACGATCAGCTGCGTTACCGCCTTGAAGACCATCTCGGCTCTTGCGTGATGGAGCTGGACGAAAACGCTACGGTGACCAGCGAAGAAGGCTATTACCCGTTTGGCGAAACCGCGTGGATGGCCCCGCAATCAGAAATCCAATACCGCTTTATTCGTTACTCCGGCAAGGAAATGGATGTCAGTGGTTTGTATTACTACGGCGCCCGCTATTACGCGCCGTGGTTGCAGCGGTGGGTGAGCGCCGATCCGGCGGGGGATGTGGACGGGTTGAATCTGTACGCGTTCGTTGCCAACAATCCGATGATCTTTACCGATCCCGACGGCCAGTATCTGGAAACCTCCATTGATGGTCCTCCAGAAACATCAACGCGAGAGGTAACACCTCGAAGCGCCCGCTCTCGTCTGTCGAGGGAAGTCTTCAAGCACACGGAGATAGTAAAACTCTCCAAACGCAGAGCTAAAGATGCCAAAAGACAAATTCTCAATCATCGCTCGGCATTGTCTTATGGAGCTTCCATCGCACGCAGAACAGGCGCCCATCTTGCAAGTCAGGCAGTTTCCTATGGTGCCGGTATCGTTGTCGGTATTGGAGCATCTGCATTGGGCGCCGCCGCCGGTCCCCCAGGCGTAATAACAGGTTTCGCCGTAGGATTCGCGGCAAAAAAAGCAATTAGCCTAGGTTTCGATTATGCCTTGGAGCGAGCCGGCTTGAGTGCTTCGATCAAACTCAAAGCGGGAAAGCTGGACCCGCAAAGGATCGTGAAAAAAGGCGAATACAAGACCGGGTCGTACGTTACTTATGCCAGCCACAAATTCCAGGCATTGGTGGCAGGGGTCATTGCCCTTAACCGAAAGGGCTTTCTGAAGGGAACGAAAGAAGGCATCTCATTTGGGGCGTCCAACGCGTTGAGTTTGACGGGTACAGCAATGGGCAGCGAAATAAGTGCGGCACTTTCCAGCGGCTTGGGCCTGCCTGAGATAGCGCATGAAATCATCGGTGCCGCGGGCGAGCTTTCCCCGGAGAAAATTAGCAAGCTGGACCAAAACATTAACGGTCTGGTCGACGTGTTGAATACTGGCATGAACAACCTTGAAACGTCATTCAGGGCTGCCGGGGTTAACGCGATCAATACGTTCAGCTACGACATCCGTAAAAACTCCGCCCCAACCGGCGATACGGTGCAAAGCCTGAGAAACATGACAAACAGCGCCATCCGTGAGCTGAGGTACACCCAGACGATACTGCACTCTCGCTCGTCCAGGTTTACTGCCGTGTAAATAGCGCAGCAGCCGTAACAAATGTGAGCGGCGTGCTATGGTGCCCGCCCGACTTTCTACCTGTTTGCGCCTGCATGCTGCCGACCTCCCGTACCCTGCGCCTGTCGTTTTACACCCTGCTGATCATTGCCGGCACGGCGCTCGCTGTGACCCTCGCAATGCGCCACGCCGAGCGTCAGGCGCTGGAGGAGGACGCTGCTCGCGCCAATCAGCAACTGGGGCTTTACGCCAACTCATTGCACACGCTGATCGACCGCTACCGCGCCCTGCCCGCCGTACTGGCGCTGGATCCGCAACTGCGCTCGGCACTGGCCGGCCCGGTGGGTGCCTCGCAGCAAGCCGCACTGAATCTGAAACTTGAAAAAATCAACGGCGCGGCGCAGTCCTCGACCCTCGAACTGCTCGATCACACCGGCCTTGCCGTGGCTGCCAGCAACTGGCGCCTGCCGAGCAGTTACGTCGGCCACAACTACGGTTTCCGTCCTTACTTCAGCCAGACCCGCACCCAGGGCACCGGGCGTTTCTACGCGGTGGGTGTGACCAGCGGGATTCCCGGGTATTTCCTCTCCAGCGCGGTGCTCGGCGACAACGGCGAGTTCCTCGGCGCGATGGTGGTCAAACTGGAATTCCCCGAGCTTGAGCGTGAGTGGAGCCAGGGCAGCGACACGCTGCTGGTCAGCGATGCGCGCGGGATCATCTTCATTGCCAATCAGCCCGGCTGGCGTTATCGCGCCTTGCGGCCATTGAGCGACAGCGATCTGGCCGAGATCAAAACCACGCGGCAGTACGACAAGCAAACGTTGGTGCCCCTGACTCACGTGTCGCTGCGCCGCTTCGATGACAACAGCGATCTGCGCCAGGTCGAAGGCCCGCAGGGCACGGCGGATTATTTGTGGGAATCGCTGCCGCTGGCGACCGAAGGCTGGACCCTGCATCTGTTGCGCCGCCCGCAAGTCGCCTTCGAAGATCTGCGCAACGCCGCGCTCGCCGCCGCCGGGGTGTGGCTCGCGCTGGTGTTTTTGCTGCTGTTCCTCAGCCAGCGCTGGCGCCTGGCCAAGGTTCGTCAGCGCAACCGCGAAGAACTCGAACGCTTGGTCGAAGAGCGCACCCGCGAGTTGCGCACCGCCCAGGAAGGTCTGGTGCAATCGGCCAAGCTCGCCGCGCTGGGGCAGATGTCCGCCGCGCTGGCCCACGAAATCAATCAACCGCTGACCGCGCAGCGCATGCAGCTTGCTACTCTGAGGCTGCTGCTTGAGCATGGCCGCGTCGATGACGCGTACAAGGCGCTCAAACCGGTAGACGACATGCTCATGCGCATGGCTGCCCTCACCGGCCACCTGAAAACCTTCGCGCGTAAAAGCCCCAGCGGCTTGCGCGAACGTCTGGATCTGGCGACCGTGGTCGATCAGTCGCTGCAATTGCTCGATGCGCGGCTGCGTGACGAGCAGGTCAGTCTGGTGCTGCATCTGGCGCGGCCGGCATGGGTGCGCGGTGATGCGATTCGTCTCGAACAGGTGCTGATCAACCTGCTGCGCAACGCGCTGGATGCGATGCAGGAAAAACCGTGCAAACGCCTTGAAATTCGTCTGCAAGCCGATGAGCAACTGTGGCACCTGAGTGTCAGCGACAACGGCGGCGGCATTGCCGAAGAGCACCTCGGCCAGGTGTTCGACCCGTTCTTCACCACCAAGCCGGTGGGTGACGGCCTGGGCCTCGGGCTGGCAGTATCCTTCGCCATCGTGCATGAATCCGGTGGCCGCCTGAGCGTCGAAAACGGCGACAACGGCGCGGTGTTCAGCCTGACCCTGCCAATCGATCTGGAGGCACACATCTGATGCTCAATTCGGTCATGGTGGTCGACGATGAAAGCAGCATCCGCAGCGCCGTCGAACAATGGCTGAGCCTGTCAGGGTTCGAGGTGCAATTGTTCAGTCGCGCTGAAGAGTGCCTCGCCGCGCTCCCGGAGCATTTCGCCGGCGTGATCCTCAGCGATGTGCGCATGCCCGGCATGGACGGTTTGCAATTGCTCGCCCAGGTACAACAGCGCGATGCCGATCTGCCGGTGATTCTGCTCACGGGCCACGGCGATGTGCCGATGGCGGTGGAAGCCATGCGCGACGGTGCCTACGATTTTCTGGAAAAACCGTTCAGCCCGGAAACGCTGCTGGGCAGTCTGCGCCGGGCGCTGGACAAGCGCCGCCTGGTTCTGGAAAACCGCGCCCTGCATGAACTTGCCGACAACCGCGCCAAGCTCGATGCGACGCTGCTGGGCGTGTCCCGTGGCTTGCAAACGCTGCGCCGGCAAGTGCTGGATCTGGCGACGCTGCCGGTCAACGTGCTGATCCGTGGCGAAACCGGCAGCGGCAAGGAACTGGTCGCGCGCTGCCTGCACGACTTCGGCCCGCGCGCCGACAAACCGTTCGTGGCGCTCAACTGCGCGGCAATCCCGGAGCAATTATTTGAGGCCGAGCTATTCGGTCACGAGAGTGGCGCGTTTACCGGCGCCTCGGGCAAGCGCATCGGCAAGCTCGAATATGCCGATGGCGGCACGCTGTTTCTCGACGAAATCGAAAGCATGCCATTGGCTCAACAGGTGAAATTGCTGCGCGTTCTGCAGGAGCAGAAGCTTGAACGGCTGGGCTCCAACCAAAGCATTCGTGTCGATTTGCGTATTGTAGCGGCGACCAAACCGGACCTGCTCGACGAAGCCCGGGCCGGACGTTTTCGCGAAGACCTCGCTTATCGCCTGACCGTCGCTGAACTGCGCTTGCCACCGTTGCGCGAGCGCCGTGAAGACATCCCGTTATTGTTCGAAACCTTTGCCCAGAATGCCGCCCAGCGTCTGGGCCGAACCTTCCCGCCGCTCACAGGCGCGCAGTTGAGCCATCTGCTCAGCCATGACTGGCCGGGCAACGTGCGGGAACTGGCCAACGTCGCCGAACGTCAGGTGCTGGGGCTCGATGAGCCAGTGGTCGGGATTGATCCGGGGCAGTCGCTGGCAGCGCAGCAAGAGGCGTTCGAAGCGCAATGCCTGCGCGCGGCGCTGACCCGGCACAAGGGAGATGTCAAAGCAGTGCTTGAAGAACTGCAACTGCCGCGCCGCACGTTCAATGAAAAGATGCAGCGGCATGGGTTGAGTCGAGAGATGTTTTTGTAGCGCCTGTGCAGTCCGCTTCGCGAGCAGGCTCGCTCCCACATTTGAAATGCGTTCCCCGGTGGGAGCGAGCCTGCTCGCGAAGGGGTTTGGACCAAACAACCCAAAATCATCCGCATAAGCAAATTTCCGCTCAGCCTCCATCAACGATAAGCGGATTTCCGCTCACCAGTTCCCGTCACCCCCTCTAAACCGGCCCTCCGCCCCTTGGCACACCTCCTGCTATAGCCATGACAGGCTGCGTTCCGACGCGCTCCACAAAAACAATTAAATGAAGGATCCTTCAATGGATAACTCCAACGCCCTGCCCCTTGGGTCGGCTGCCGTGCCGGCCAAACCGAGAACCACCGCCAGCCGGATCAAATCGATCTTCAGCGGCTCTGTCGGCAACATGGTCGAGTGGTATGACTGGTATGTGTATGCCGCCTTCTCGCTGTATTTCGCCAAATCCTTTTTCCCCGCAGGCTCTTCCACCGCGCAGTTGATGAACACCGCCGCGATCTTCGCCGTGGGCTTCTTGATGCGTCCGATCGGTGGCTGGCTGATGGGCCTGTACGCCGACAAGGTCGGGCGCAAGAAAGCGCTGATGGCTTCGGTGTACCTGATGTGCTTCGGCTCGCTGCTGATCGCCCTGAGCCCGAACTATGAAACCATCGGCATCGGCGCACCGATTCTGCTGGTATTCGCGCGCTTGCTGCAGGGCCTGTCGGTCGGCGGCGAATACGGCACCTCGGCGACGTACCTGTCGGAGATGGCAACCAAGGAGCGTCGCGGCTTCTTCTCCAGCTTCCAGTACGTGACGCTGATCTCCGGCCAGCTCATCGCACTGGGCGTGTTGATCGTGCTGCAGAACGTGCTGACCACCGAACAGCTGTACGCGTGGGGCTGGCGTATTCCGTTCGCCATCGGCGCGCTCTGCGCGGTCGTAGCGTTGTACCTGCGTCGCGGCATGGAAGAAACCGAGTCGTTCACCAAAAAAGAGAAGTCCAAGGAAAGCGCCATGCGCACCTTGATGCGCCATCCCAAAGAACTGTTGACCGTGGTCGGCCTGACCATGGGCGGCACGCTGGCGTTCTACACCTACACGACGTACATGCAGAAGTATCTGGTCAACACCGTCGGCATGAGCATTTCCGACTCGACCACTATTTCTGCCGCCACGCTGTTCCTGTTCATGTGCCTGCAACCGATCATTGGCGGCCTGTCGGACAAAATCGGTCGTCGTCCGATCCTGATCGCCTTCGGCGTACTGGGAACCATTTTCACGGTGCCGATCCTGATGACCCTGCACACGATTCAGAGCTGGTGGGGTGCGTTTTTCCTAATCATGGCGGCACTGATCATCGTCAGCGGCTACACCTCGATCAACGCGGTGGTGAAAGCCGAACTGTTCCCGACTGAAATCCGCGCTCTGGGCGTGGGCCTGCCGTACGCACTGACCGTATCGATCTTCGGCGGCACCGCCGAATACATCGCGCTGTGGTTCAAGAGCATCGGCATGGAAACCGGTTACTACTGGTATGTCACCGCCTGTATCGCCGTGTCGCTGCTGGTGTACATCACCATGAAGGACACTCAGAAACACTCGCGGATCGTCACTGACTGATCAGGCCTCATCGCTGGCAGGCCACAACATCTGTGTCCTGCGCCCAACCTGTAGGAGCTGACGAAGGCTGCGAGCTTTTGATCTTGATTGATCGTTCCCACGCTCCGCGTGGGAATGCAGCCGGGGACGCTCTGCGTCCCAAAAGATCGCAGCGTCCGGCAGCTCCTACAGGGGGTTTGCGTCCGGCTGGAAATATGCGGTGTGTCCTTGCACTATGGCGGCATTCGAAACGCAGCCTGAGGAATACCCCCGCCATGCCCGATGACATCCACTTCTACGAACCCGCCAACGGCCACGGCCTGCCTCACGACCCGTTCAACGCCATCGTCGGCCCGCGCCCCATCGGCTGGATTTCTTCGCAGGATGCCGAAAGCCGGCTCAACCTGGCGCCGTACAGTTTCTTCAACGCCTTCAACTACATTCCGCCGATCATTGGTTTCTCCAGCGTCGGGCGCAAAGACAGCCTGAACAATATCGAGCAGACCGGTGAGTTCGTCTGGAACCTCGCCACCCGCCCCCTGGCCGAGCAGATGAACCAGAGCTGCGCGATGGTCGCGCCTGAGGTCAACGAGTTTGAGCTGGCAGGTCTGACGACGGCAGCGTCGAAGGTGATTTCGGTTCCACGGGTCGCCGAAAGCCCGGTGTCCTTCGAATGCAAGGTCACTCAGATCATTCAGCTGCAACGCGCCGATGGCGAAACCGTGCCGAGCTGGCTGATTCTTGGTGAGGTGGTCGCGGTGCACATCGCCAAATGGCTATTGAAAGACGGCATCTACGACACCGCCGCTGCAGAACCGATCCTGCGCGGCGGCGGTCCTGCTGATTATTTCCAGCTGGGGCCTGAGGCTCTGTTCAAGATGTGGCGCCCAGGCTCGCAGAAGTAACTACCAGATCAGCTCGGCGTCATCCGTGACGCCCTTGAGCTTGTCCAGCTCATTGATGGCCGCGTCATCGGCAGCAATGGCGCCGGGAAACACCTGCTCATCGAGCAATGTATGGAACCGTGGCGCGCCGCCATCGACCAGGGCTTTTACCGCGATTGCCGCGTAATAGCCTTTGTTGCCGCCCAACTCGACGGGGACGATTGCAGAGACTGCCTCAAACTTTTCGAACTCTTTACGTGCCATGTCGCGGATCCCGGCTCAATCAAACAAGTCGGACATTAAACCCTCAACCGGCGAGTTTGTGTATCGGCGACGAACACCGGTCGAGGGCCTGCGCGGCCGACACGTCCCTGAAGGTGTGGAAATCGAGGCTGCTGACCACCAGCTCCTGCACCAGTTCGGCGAAGACTTCCATCGACGGACTGTTGAAATACGCGGTCATCATCTGTTGGCTGGTCCAGTCCCCAGTGATCAGCCACAGGTCAGAATCGCACTGCGATTGCTGCAACGAAAAACTCAGACAACCGGGCGCGGCGCGCGAGACTTCGATCAACGCGCTCAGGCGCACACCGAGCTCCGCCGAGCGCCCCGCTTGTGCACGAATGAAAGCCATATGACTGACAGGCATCTGCTTGGACATGATCAACCCTCCATGAAATCGCGTGGCAGCCTGGGGACGGGCTGCGACTGGAACGAAGATTAAGGGCCGATGCCTTCGCGCCGTTAGTCGATTCCTGCCTTCGCGTTGCACAATCCTGCGAGACTGCACACGGCATCTGTAACAACCTGTAAACCCGCGCAACACGCCTGTCATATACGTTTTGTGTAGGAGCTGACGAAGGCTGCGATCTTTTGATTTTGCCTTGAAGATCAACGGTTCTCAGCCTTCGGCGGCTCCTACAGGATGGTATGGCGACAGGTGCGCAAACAGCTCCGTGCAGAATCAGGCAAGCATTAGGCAGAATGCGTCTACCGCCTGCGCTTGCACAAACTTATGCTCTGCTCCATTCCCCCCTCACTTGCCGAGGATGCCGCGCATGACGTCATTCGATCGTTTTCAAGCCGAACCCAGCGCTGACATGGAAAAGCAGCGCGCGGAACTGGCGGCGATCATCCGCCGCAACACCTGCGAGGATGGCAGCTACCAGACCGCCATCGGCTCGCTGGTCATGTCGCGCCACACCCAGTCCCACGACTTCGCCCCGGTGCTCGCGCAACCTGCGCTGTGCATCATGGCGCAGGGTCGCAAAGAGGTTCGGCTGGCTGACGAGTTTTTCAATTACGACCCACTGAATTACCTGGTGGTGTCGGTTTCGATGCCGCTGAGCGGGCGTGTGGTCAATGTCTCGCCAGAGGAACCGATCCTCGCCGTGCGCCTGGACATTGATCCGACCGAAATCACCGCGCTGATCGCCGACGCCGGCCCGATGGGGGTGCCGACCCGGCCGACCGGGCGTGGTCTATATGTCGAAAAAATCGACAGCGCCATGCTCGATGCCGTGCTGCGCCTGGCGCGTTTGCTCGATGCGCCAAAAGACATCGCCATGCTCGCGCCACTGATTCGCCGCGAGATTCTCTATCGTCTGCTGCGCAGTCCGCAGGGTCATCGTCTGTATGAGATCGCGATTGCCAACAGCCAGAGCCATCGCATCAGCCAGGCGATCAAGTGGCTCAACAGCCATTTCGAGCAACCGCTGCGCATCGATGATCTGGCCAGGGAAGTGAACCTCAGCGTGTCGACTTTGCATCACCGCTTCAAGGCGATGACGGCGATGAGTCCGCTGCAATATCAGAAGCAGTTGCGCCTGCAAGAGGCGCGACGCCTGATGTTGACCGAAGGGCTGGAGGCGTCGGCGGCGGGGTATCGCGTGGGGTATGAAAGCCCGTCGCAGTTCAGCCGCGAGTACAGCCGCTTGTTTGGTGCGCCGCCATTGCGGGATCTGGCGCGGTTGCGGCTGTCGGTGTAACGCTGAATTTTCGGTGCGGTTAAAGGCCGCTTCGCGAGCAGGCTCGCTCCCACATCTGGAATGCAATGATCTGTGGGAGCGAGCCTGCTCGCGATGGCGCCGGCAGGGCCAACATCGAATCCGGATCAGCCCCCCAGCACCCGACACGCCTCAACCGGCAACGTCACCGACACCGGATGCCCTATCCCCAGCCCGATCCCCTGACACGGTGTGCTCAGCGCTGTAAACGTCACGCCGGAACACTCGACCGTGGTCTCGATGGTCGCGCCGATATCGCGCACGAATGTCACCTTGCCCAGCAACCGATTCCCCGCCGTCGCCTGCGGTGCGGACAGTTGCAGGTCTTCGGGGCGAATCAGCATCTTCACCTTTTGCCCGACGACAATGCTGCTGCAGATCGGCACTTGCAGCGCGTCACCGCCCGGCAGGCTGACCTTGCCGTCGCCCAGCGCCGTGGCCGGGAAGATATTGCCGGAGCCGATAAAGTCGGCCACGAATTCATTGGCCGGGTGCCGATAGATTTCGATGGGCGTACCGACCTGCTGAACCTTGTGCTCGCCGAGCACGACAACGATGTCGGCCATGGTCATCGCTTCGCGTTGATCGTGGGTGACCATAATCGTGGTGATGTTCAGGCGTTGCTGCAGTTGGCGGATTTCCACCTGCATCGACTCGCGCAACTTGGCGTCGAGCGCCGACAGCGGTTCGTCGAGCAAAAGGATTTTCGGGTGCGAAGCAATCGCCCGGGCAATTGCCACACGCTGGCGCTGACCGCCGGAGAGTTTCGCCACCGGACGATCAATCATTGCCTGCAACTGGATCAGCTCCAGCAACTCCACCACCCGCGCCTTCTGCTCGGCTTTGCCGACGCCGCGCAGTTTCAGCGGATAGGCGATGTTCTCGCCGACAGTCATGTGCGGAAACAGCGCCAACGATTGAAACACCATGCCGAAGTTGCGCAGATGCGCCGGGGTGTGGCCAATGTTTTCGCCGTCCAGGCGGATCTCGCCGCCCGACAGGGTTTCCAGCCCCGCAATCATCCGCAGCAAAGTGGTTTTACCGCAGCCTGACGGGCCGAGGAAGCACACCAGTTTGCCCTCCGGCAAATGCAGGTTGACGTCTTGTACCGCGCAAGCCGAGCCGTAATGTTTCTCGACGTTTTCCAGAATCAGTCCAGTCATGTTGCACCTCAAATCAAAAGGAAACGCCGCCCTCGCCGACCAGCTTCTCCAGCGCCCAGATGAGGACGAAGTCGATCAGCACGATCAGTACGGCAAACGAGAACACGGTAGGGTCAAGCGATGACACGGTGCGGCTGTACATCCAGATCGGCACGGTCATGACGTCGATGGTGTAAAGGAAGTAGGTCACGGTGAATTCGTTGAACGAGACGATAAACGCCAGCAGCATGCCCGCCAGAATGCCCGACTTCATCAACGGCACGACCACATCGACGATGGCGCGCAATGGCGAGGCGCCGAGCATCCGTGCCGCTTCCTCGACTTCGCTGCCGATCGACAACATTGCCGCCGTGCAGTTTTTCACCACAAAAGGCAGCGCCAGAATCACATGGGCGATCACCAGCCGCGACGTGGTCAAGTGGAACGGCAGGCTGTCGAACACCAACAGCAACGCCAGTCCCAGCACCACCATCGGAAACACCAGCGGCAAAGACATCAGCTGCAGCGCCACGGCTTTGCCACGGAACTCGCAGCGCGTCAGCGCATAAGCGGCCGGCACTGCAATCAGCGTGGCGAAGATCATCGTCAAACATGACACCAGCAGGCTGGTGGCCATTGCCTGACCGAGGCTCAGCACGTCGCTGGCGTCCGGCGCAACGAAGGTGTGCCAGGCGGCCTTGTACCACTGCAGGCTATAGCTGCTCGGGGGGAAGTCGAGGTTCGACGCACCGCTGAACGACATGACGATCATGGTCAGGATGGGCAACACCGCCAACAGCAGAATGAACCCGGAGAGAATGCCCGCGAACTTGCCTGTGTCGCCGGGCAGCAACGCCATACGCTTTTTGCTCAAAACACTCATTGCGAAGCCTCCAGCAGACGCCGACGACGGCCGGTGATGTATTCGGACAACGTCATGATTGCCAGGGTAGTCACGATCAACACCACACCGGCAGCCGACGCGGCAGGCCAGTTCATCAGCGGCGCGATCTGGTCGTGCACCATCACGGCCAGCATCGGCACGCGACGGCCGCCCAGCAGCAACGGCACCACAAAACTGCTGGCGTTGTAGGCGAACACCAGCGTCGCACCGGTGATGATGCCTGGCAGGCTCATCGGCAAGACCACTTGGCGAAACACTTGAAAACGGCTGGCGCCCAGCGTTGCCGCCGCTTCTTCGTACGTGCGGGCAACGCCGCGCATGGCGCTGGCAATCGGCAGCACAGCCAGCGGAAACGCGGTCTGCACCAGGCCCATCAACACGCCGTTCTGGTTGTACAGCAACATGATCGGTCGCTTGATCAAACCCAGGCCCATCAGCGTCTGGTTGAGCATCCCGCCGGGGCCGAGAATCACCAGCCAGCCGTAGCTTTGCAGCAGCAGGTTGACCAGCAACGGCAACAGCACCGCGGCGAGGAATATTCGCCGCAGAAATGGCGAGGTCAGGCGCGACATGGTGTACGCCACCGGTATCGCCAGCACTACGGCAATCGCCGCGCTGATCAGCGCCAGACGCAAGGTCAGCAGCAGGGATTTGAGGTAATAGGGTTCGAGTAGCTGCGCATAGCTGGCCAGACTGAAACCTGTCCACTCCGCGCCTTTGGTGCCGACGCTCATGCGCAGCACCAGCAGGCTGGCGGCAATCAGCACGCCGAGAAACAGCATCGAAGGCGAAAGAAATAGCCACGCCCGCGCGGTTGGCGAAACACCGTGCGACCGGCGCGCGTGAATCACGCCTGCCGTTTGGGTCAGGGATTGATGTTCCATAGCAATGATCTCGTCAATGGAAAACGAATCTCCCAAACGCCTCTGTCTCGTGTGGGAGCGAGCCTGCTCGCGAAAGCGCCGGGTCCGTCAATCACTGTGGCGACGGACAGATTGCATTCGCGAGCAGGCTCGCTCCCACAGAGAATCTGTGGTGTCTGGAAGGACGGCGTCAGGAAGAAAAAATTTCCGTATAACGACGAATCCATTGGTCATGCACGGAGGCCAGGAAGGCGTTGTCGTGCATGATCGCCTTCTCGGCAATCTGCTCCGGCGTGAGGATGAACGGACTCTTGCGGGCCTCAGCGGAAATGATCGCCTTGGCGTTGACCGGACCGTTGTAAATGTCCTCGGCCATCTTGCCCTGCACCAGCGGGTCAAGAGAGTGGTCGATGAAGGCGTAGGCCAGATCAATGTCGCCCGGGCGATTCTTCGGCATCACCGAGAGCATAAGGTCGGTGTAGAAACCTTCCTTCATGCCGAACGTGGCGCCGAGGCCGTAGTTCGGATCGCGAATCTGCTTGGGGAAGAACGCCGGCGCATACAATCCGCCCATGTCCAGCGAACCGGTGCGAAACAGCTCGGCAATCTGGTTCGGGTTTTCGCCCAGGGTCACCACGCGGTCCTTGAGCTCGGCGAGTTTCTTGAAGCCCGGTTCGATGTTGTGTTCGTCACCACCGGCCAGTTTCGCGGCGATGATGATCAGGTCCATCGCCTCGGTCCAGTTCGGCGGTGGCAGGAAAATATTCGGCGCCAGATCCGCGTCCCACAGTGCCGCGTAACTGTCCGGCGCCTGTTTTAGCGTGCGGGTGCTGTAGACCAGACTGTTGCACCACAGCAGGTACCCGATGCCATGGCCGTTGGCGCCGGTGCGGTACTTTTCCGGCACGTCGATCAGATTGGGAATGCGGTTGAGATCGGGCTTCTCGAGCAGTCCGGCGGCGGCCAGACCTTCGGCGCCGACGCCTGCCAGAGTGATGATGTCGTACTGCGGGCGATCGCCGCCGGCCTTGAGCTTGGCGACCATTTCCGAGGTACTGCCGGTGCGGTCGGCGATGACCTTGGCACCGGTCCTGGCTTCGAAGGTTGCCGCGATGTTGCGCAGCGCAGCCAGACCGGTGTCATCCGACCAGGTCAGCAAACGCAGGGTCTTGCCGGCAAAACGGGTATCGCTGGCGCTCGCTCGGATGAAGGGTACGCTCAGAGCGGCCGCAGCCACCGACGCTACGCCCACGGTTTTAATGAATTGACGCCTGTTCAGATCGTGATCGCCCATGACGGACTCCCTTTGTTCTTTTAAGTATGAGGTTGGTCGCAATCGTTGCATCCGCGCGGCCGGATCTGCGACAGCCCCCGGATTACATGGGCTGGAGCGCTGCCGACGGGTTCATCCTGAGGTCGTGCAAAACACCTGACTATCGATAAAAACTCATTGAAGCCATGATGCCGACGCATGCCTCCTTGCGACGCACGCGTTCACCTTTTTCGGGCGCTCAGTGCGCCCGGATCACGTGTTTGATTTCCTGAAAAGCCTGCAAGCCCCAAGGCCCCAATTCGCGCCCGAGGCTGCTCTGCTTGTACCCGCCCCACGCCGCCTGCGGGAAGATCACCTGCGGCGCGTTAAGCCACACAAGCCCCGCGTGCAGGGCGTTGGCGACACGGTCGGCGGTCTCGGCGTTACGCGTCACCACACTGGCGACGAGGCCGAATTGACTGTCGTTGGCCAGGGCGATCGCCTCGGCCTCGCTGCTGAAACTGCGCACGCACAGCACCGGCCCGAAAATCTCTTCGCACCACAGCGCACTGTCGAGGGGCACTTGCGTGAACACGGTCGGCTGCAAAAAATATCCGCGCGGCAGATGCGCCGGGCGATTGCCGCCGCAGACCAGTTTCGCCCCGGCGCTCAGCCCGCGATCGATGTGGCCAAGGACGCGCTGGTATTGCGCCTGATTGACCAGCGCGCCCATCTCCACGTCCGGGTCAAACGGGTCGGCGACGCGAATCGCTTGGGCACGCTTTTGTAAACGCTCCAGAAATTCATCCGCCAGCTCATCGGCAACCAACACGCGACTGGTGGCCGAACACATCTGCCCGGCATTGAAGAAGCCGCCACCACACGCCAGCTCGACGGCCAGTTCGATATCGGCATCCTCGAGCACCAGCAGCGATGACTTGCCGCCCAGTTCAAGGCTTACCCCCTTCACGGTTTCCGCCGCCCGTTGCATCACTTGCACACCAACGGCGTTGCTGCCGGTAAAGGATATCTTGGCGATGCGCGGATCCGCCGCAAGCGGCGCGCCCACCGCCAGACCTGTGCCGCAGACCAGGTTGAACACGCCTTTTGGCAAACCGGATTCGGCAATGATCGCTGCCAGCTCCAGCTCGGACAGCGGCGTCACTTCCGAGGGTTTGAGAACCACGCAGCAACCGGCCGCCAGGGCTGGCGCAAGTTTCCATGCCGTGGTGACCATGGGGAAATTCCACGGCACGATCAGCCCGACCACACCGCAGGGTTCGCGACGCAGGCGTGCGCTGAAGTCATCGCTGGGCAGCGCCACAGCGCGGTCCTGTTGTGCGTCGAGTCCTTCGGCGAGTTCGGCGTAATACTCGAAGGTGGCGATCACGTCATCGACATCAATGGCCGCCTCGAACAGCGGTTTGCCGTTGTTGCTCGACTGCAACCTGGTTAAATGATCGCGGCCATTGCGCACGCCGTTGGCGATGTTGCGCAGGATCGCGCCGCGCTCGGCGCCGGTGGTTTTCGACCAGTCCTTGAACGCCTCGCACGCCGCACTGATGGCTTGATCGACCGCCTGCTCGTCACCGCCATTGACCGTGGTCAGCAGCGCTTCGGTGGCCGGGTTGATCACACGCAGATGATCGCGGCCCGACGACCATTGGCCGTTGATGTAGAGGCCGTGGAGTGTGGTAGGGAAGCTGATCATTGGGCCACCGCCTGCATCCACTGGTTCTGGTCGATTTCGATCAAGGTCGGGCCTTGGCGATCGTTCGCGGCACGCAGGGCGCTGCGCAATTGTTCAACCGAGTCGATCGCTTGGGCGGCGCAGCCCAAGGCCTTGGCCACCGCGATGAAATCCGGGGTGTAGATATCGACGCCGACCGGCTCAATGGCGCGGTTGACCATGTACTTTTTGATTTCTTCGTAGCCCTGGTTATTCCACAGCAGCACGATCACCGGCACTCGCGCTTCGACGGCGCTGGCCAGTTCCGGCAGAGTGAATTGCAAGCCACCGTCGCCGATCAGGCACACCACCGGCGGGCGAGCGCCAGCGTCGGCGCTGCCGCCGAGCCAGGCGCCAATGGCCGCTGGCAAGGCGTAACCGAGGGTGCCGTAACCGGTCGACGAGTTGAACCAGCGTCGCGGGCGCTCGGGATTGAAGGTGAGGTTGCCGGTGTACACCGGTTGCGTCGAATCGCCGACGAACACCGCATCCGGCAGCTCGTGCAAGACGGTTTCTAGGAAACGTGTCTGCGCCAGGGCCGGCGCATCCCAGGTCGCGGCCAGCTCATCACGCAGACGTGCGACGCGCACCTGGCCCCAATCGTTGCGGCGCTCGGCCAAAGGTTGGTGCGACAACGCGCTCAGCAACGCAAGAGCGGCATTGCGCGAATCGGCAACCAGCGCGACGTGCGGCGTGTAGTTGCGCACGGTCTGGTCGGCATCGATGTCGATGCGCAGCAGCTTGCCGGGTATCTCGAAACCGCCGGCGAAAGTCACGTCGTAATCGGTCTCGGCGAGCTCCGTGCCGATTGCCAGCACCACGTCGGCCTCGGCGACCAGCGCTCGAGTGGCGAGCAGGCTTTGCGTCGAACCGATCAGCAGTGGGTGGCTTGAAGGCAACATGCCTTTGGCGTTGATGGTCAGCGCTACCGGCGCACCGAGCAGTTCGGCCAGTTCGGTGAGTTCGGCGGCCGCATCGATGGCGCCGCCGCCAGTGAGAATCAGGGGCCGTTGTGCGCCGGCCAGCAGTTCACTCATGCGGTTCACGGCACCCGGAGCAGCACCGGCGCGGTCGATGGAAACCGGGACGCTGGCGAGCAGCTCATCGGCTTCTTCCACCAGCACGTCCAGCGGAATCTCGATGTGCACCGGACGTGGGCGTCCGGCCTGGAACAAGGCAAACGCACGCGCCAGCACCACCGGCAACTCGGCGGCGGACATCAGAGTGTGCGAGAACGCGGCGACGCCACCGACCAGTGCGCTCTGGTTCGGCAGTTCATGCAACTTGCCGCGTCCACCGCCCAACTGACTGCGCGACTGCACGCTGGAAATCACCAGCATCGGGATCGAATCGGCGTAGGCCTGGCCCATGGCGGTGGTGATATTGGTCATGCCGGGGCCGGTAATGATGAAACACACGCCCGGTTTGCCGCTGGTGCGCGCATAACCGTCGGCCATGAAACCGGCGCCCTGTTCATGCCGTGGGGTGACGTGATTAATGCTGGAGCGGGCCAGACCGCGATAGAGCTCAACGGTGTGCACACCGGGAATGCCGAACACCTGCTCGACGCCATAGTTCTCAAGTAACTTGACCAACACTTCGCCGCACGTTGCCATGTCGATTGCCCTTCATATCCCATAGACAAACACAGACCCCGTGTGGGAGCGAGCCTGCTCGCGAAAGCGTCAGATCAGTCAACATGCGTGTTGAAAATGAAACCGCCTTCGCGAGCAGGCTCGCTCCTACAGGGTCCGTGGAGCGCCCATTGGAACGGCGCACCGCTAGCGGCAACAATCGATTAAAAGTCATACTAGCCATGTCCTCACGTCATGCCTTGGATCCAAATGAAACGACTGCCGCCCCTCCCCGCTTTGCATACGTTTCTGATCACGGCGCAGTGCTGCAACTTCACCCGGGCCGCTGAGCAGTTGCACATCACCCAGGGCGCGGTGAGCCGGCAGATCGCCGGGCTGGAAGAACAGCTCGGTTATCCGTTGTTCATTCGTCTGGCGCGCGGCCTGGCGTTGACCGCCGAAGGACGTGAATGGTTACCGCGCGTGGAGCGGGTCTTCGGGCAGATCAGCGAAGCCACTGAACAGATCGGTCTGAAGCGTCAGACCTTGCAACTCAAAGCGCCCAGCTGCGTGATGCGCTGGCTGTTGCCGCGTTTGCTGCAGTGGCAAAAGGAACGTCCGGACGTGCCGGTAAAACTGACGGCATCGCTGCAGCACGGGGTGGACTTTCATCGCGAGCCATTCGACGCCGCAGTGATTTATGGCCCACCACCGGACAACGCGCCGGGGGCGTTGCACCTGTTTGACGAGCAACTGACGCCGGTCTGCTCGCCGCAACTGCTCAAAGGGTCGCCCGCGCTGAATTCGCCAGAGGATTTGCAGGAGCATCTGTTATTGCATCCCACGCCCGATATCCAGGACTGGTCGGTGTGGCTGGATGCAGCCGGGCTGCAACTGAGCAACCTGGGCAGCGGACAGCATTTCGAAACGCTGGATCAGGCGATGTCCATGGCGTCGCATGGGACCGGCGTGGCGATCGGAGACTGGTCGCTGATTGGTGATGACCTGAACGCCGGGCGGTTGGTGATGCCGTTCCCGTTGAAGGTGAGGACCGGATTGGCGTACTACGTGGTAGTGCCTGTCGGAACCGAGCCCTCGCCGAAGCTGGAAGAGTTGATGCTTTGGCTGGTTGAGCAGGCCCACACCCGCTGAATACTGTGTAGGAGCGGCCGAAGGCTGCGATCTTTTGATCTTGTCTCAGCAGATCAGAATCAAAAGATCGCAGCCTTCGGCAGCTCCTACAGAGACAGCATTTTCGGATCAGTAACCGACGGTGTAACGCTGCCGCGAATGCTTCGGCGATTCCACCTCGTCGATCAGCGCAATTGCGTAATCGGCGAAGGTAATCCAGCTTCGCCCTTCGGCACTCACCAACAGGTGATCCTTGCCGACGCGGAATGTGCCGCTGCGTTCACCTTCGACAAACTCCGCCGAGGGCGACACAAATGTCCAGTCCAAATCCTGCTCCTGACGCAGCGCGTCAAGAAACGCAGCCCCCGCGCTGGCTTCGGTTTTGTACTCGGCCGGGAACCCGGCACTGTCGATCACCCGGGTGTCGTCCGGCAGCAGCAGAGACCCGGCGCCGCCCACCACCAACAGGCGCTTTACCCCGGCCTGTTTAACCGGCCCGACAATCGCCGACGCTGGCACGCTGGCGAAATGCGCAGCCGTGATCACCACGTCGTGACCCGCCACCGCCGCTTGCAGTGCAGCCGAACCCAGCACATCGACATTCTTGCTGACGACACCGGTCCGGGCGCCGATCTTCGATGTGTCGCGGGCAATCGCCGTGACACTGTGGCCGCGACGCAGGGCTTCTTCCAGCAGTTGGCCACCGGCACGTCCGGTGGCCCCGATGATTGCGATCTTGCTCATGACATTCTCCAGTTGGCTTGAGTGCGTGTTCAGATTCGGCTTACCACTGCATTTCGCCCTTGGCGACTTTTGCGCTCAGTTCCAGCGAGCTTTCCTCACCGAGTTGCGGGTAGCGTTTTTTCATCGCCGCGATCAGCGCAGCGGAGTCTTTGGCCATTGCGGTTTCGGCATCGAACGCCTTGATGTAATCGGCGGTGAATTTCACGCTGGCCAGCGAGCGACTGCTGTCGCCCAGGTAATGGCCCGGCACCACGGTTGTGGGTTTCAGGGTCTCGATCGTGTGCAGAGTGTGCAGCCAGTCGGCATGGGACTGCGCGGTCTGCGTGTCGGCCATCCACACATGAATGTGCTCGGCGACCACCACGCCACCGACGACAGCCTTGAGCGACGGAATCCACACGAAGCTGCGATCCGGCTGCTTGCCGTCGAGGCCGATGACCTGCAATTTCTTGCCTTCCAGCGTCAGGCTGTCGCCGTCAAGCACCTCTGGGACGATGGTTTTTGCCGGCACGTCGGCACCCATTTTCGACCCCCAGTAGGCCAGTTTGCCGTCGACGGTGTGCTTGATGTGATCGACCGTCGGCTGCGAGGCCAGCACTTTTGCTTTCGGGAACGCCTTGGTCAAAGTGTCGAGGCCGAAGTAGTAATCCGGGTCGCCGTGGCTGATGTAAATGGTGGTCAATTGCTTGCCGCTGGCGCGGATCTTTTCCACCACCTGCTCGGCCTGGGATTTACCGAATTGAGCATCGACCAGAATCGCTTCTTTCTCACCACTGACCAGCACCGAGCTCACCGGGAAAATTGCTTGTGTGCCAGGGTTGTAGACGTCGAGGCTCAGGTCGGCAGCGGATGCGTGAGCAGCAAAACCTGAAAATGCAGCAGCGAGCAGAACACGTTTAAATGGGGTGAAGCCGATCATCTGTTGCTCCAGAGTTCGAATGCCCGTTGGGCGATGAACAGAGCTTAGTTGCCAGACTCAGTACAAAAAATGCGATGCTTGAACATAGTTTGTTTCTGAAAGCGTGCAAATCATGGATCGTCTTCAAGCAATGCGGGTGTTCGTCACCGTGGTGGATCTGGGCAGCCAGTCAGCGGCGGCCGATCATCTGGACCTGTCGCGGCCCGTCGTGTCGCGCTATCTGGCGGAGCTGGAAGACTGGGTCGGCGCACGACTGATGCACCGCACCACGCGCAAATTGAGCCTGACCGCCGCCGGCAGTGAAATCCTCCCGCGTTGTCGCCAGATGATTGAGTTGTCGCACGACATACAGGCCGCCGTCAGCGAACCCCATGACGCGCCGCGCGGCCTGCTGCGGATCAGCGTCAGCACGTCGTTCGGCCAGGCGCAACTGGCCGATGCGGTGGCGGCGTACGTCAAGCTTTACCCCGGCGTGAGCATCGACCTGCAGATGCTCGACCGCACGGTGAATCTGGTCGATGAGCGCATCGATCTGGCGATTCGTACCAGCAATGACCTGGACCCTAATCTGATCGCCCGGCGCCTGACAGTTTGTCGCTCGGTGGTCTGCGCAGCGCCGGCCTATCTGCACGAGCATCCGGCGCCGCACACCGTCGAGGACCTGAGCCGCCACAACTGCCTGACACATTCCTATTTCGGCAAGAGCCTGTGGCACTTCGAGGAGGATGGCGAACCGGTGTCGGTGCCGGTGCAGGGCAATATCAGCGCCAACGAAGCGAGCACCTTACTGCGCGCAACCCTGGCCGGCGCGGGCGTGGCGATGCTGCCGACCTACCAGGCTGGCGTGCATATTCACAACGGTGAACTGGTGCGCCTGCTGCCGCAAGCCGAACCGCGGCAAATGAATATCTATGCGGTGTACGCCTCGCGCAAACACATGCCGGCGGCACTGCGCAGTATGCTCGACTTCCTTGTTGAGCGCTTTCCCGAAAACCCGGAGTGGGATGTGGGATTGTAAAAGTCAAAAGATCGCAGCCTTCGGCAGCTCCTACAGGGGAAACGCATTTCAAATGCAGGCGCTGCCGAAGGCTGCGATCTTTTGATCTTGTTCTATGCTGAAAGTAATACCGCAAGGTAGACGTTCAGAGGTCATTACCATGAACATCAAAACAAAAAGGTACGCCGCGATTTTCATCACCTGCGCCGCCACGCTGGCGCTGTACGGCACCGCTGCCTGGCGGGTCGAGCAGTTGCGACAGCTGCCACGCGAATATGCGAGTTGCAGCCATGAGCGCTGTATTCCGCACAACGCGACGCTGAACGCGTTGCGCTGAGTGACCTGCGCTGGAATGCAACCCTGTGGGAGCGAGCTTGCTCGCGAAAGCGGCGGGTCAGTCAGCCTATTTGTTGAATGACACTCCGCCTTCGCGAGCAAGCTCGCTCCCACAGTTGTTGGGTGGTGGTTTTAAGGTTGTTGTTCGGCCTTCAGTCGGTCGCGAAATGCCTTTGGCGAAATCCCCACCCGGCGCCGGAACAGGCGCGTGAAATTGGTCGGATCCGAGAACCCCAACAACTCCGACATCTCGTAAATCGTCATGCTCGTGTACGTCAGCAGGCGCTTGGCTTCGAGCAGCTGACGCTCATGCATGATCTGCAATGCCGGTTGCCCGGCCAGTTCACGGCAGGTGCCGTTGAGGTGTGATACCGAGATCCCCAGGCGATGGGCGAGGTCTTCGACTTTCACGTGCTGGCGATAAGTCTCTTCCACCAACTGAATGAAACCATTGAGGTATTCGCGCTGGCGTTGCGGTCGCTGACTGGCCTTGTGCCGGACGATCGCCTGGCGGCTGACCCAGACCATGATCACGCTGACCAGCGAATGCATGAGCATTTCCCGCGCCGGTTGATGGCCGTTGTACTCGGCCTGCAACGCCGAAACCAGGCTGTTCAGGTAATCGCCGTCCTCGCCGGCCGGGTAATTGTCCGCGCTGGCCAGGGCGTGCACCGAGTCGCCCAGTTGCGCTTGCAGGTGTTTGATCAGCGGCGTCGCCAGGGTCACGATGAACCCTTCGACATCCTCCGAGAATCGAAAGCCGTGCACCGACAGCGGTGGCAGGACTTGAATCGCGGGAGTTTGCAGTTGCGTGCGCTGGCCTTCGATTTCAAGCTCTGCCTGACCTTTGAAAACGAAGAGCAGCTGGCACAGATCCGCGTGGCGGTGAGGTTTGATTTCCCATTGATGCTCGCGACTGCGCGAAGAAATGGTTTCACAGTGCAGCAGGTCCGGGGTCGGCCAGTCCAGGCTTTCGCCGTAGAGCTTGAACACCGGAATCGAAGGCAGGGCAGGCTTGTTCATCACTTCAATCCAGGCCTCGGGGTTATGGGCGATAATCGCACCGATTGGCAGAATGTACAGGTATCGGCTCAGTTTTCACCTTCAATTGACAGACCCGCAAGGGAAAAATGCAAGCACTCGATCCATAAAAATCATTCACCGGCGTTTGCTGCGTGAAGCTTGCGAGACATAAAAACAATGAAAACGCTGAAAACCCAAGTCGCCATTATCGGCGCCGGTCCTTCCGGACTCCTGCTCGGCCAGTTACTGCATAACGCTGGCATCGACACCCTTATCCTCGAACGCCAGACGCCTGACTACATCCTCGGCCGAATCCGTGCCGGTGTACTTGAACAAGGCATGGTAGAGCTGTTGCGGCAGGCCGGCGTGGGCCAGCGAATGGATGCCGAAGGCCTGGTTCATGGCGGCTTCGACCTCGCGCTGGACGGCCGACTGGTGCATATCGATCTGCACGCATTGACCGGGGGCAAGACCGTCATGGTTTAC
This sequence comes from Pseudomonas khorasanensis, assembly GCF_014268505.2. Lineage (GTDB taxonomy): Bacteria > Pseudomonadota > Gammaproteobacteria > Pseudomonadales > Pseudomonadaceae > Aquipseudomonas > Aquipseudomonas khorasanensis. The sequence continues at coordinate 234,814 of NZ_JABWQP020000002.1, read as the reverse complement.
GGTCAGACCGAGGTCACCCGCGATCTGATGGCCGCTCGTCGGGACGCTGGCGCGCCGACGATTTATCAGGCCGGTAATGTCGTTCCCCACGACATGAAAAGTGACGAAGCGTATGTCACGTTCGAAAAGGATGGCGAAACCTGGCGTGTCGATTGTGATTACATCGCCGGTTGCGACGGCTTCCATGGCGTCGCGCGGCAGTCGATTCCTGCCGATTGCCTGAAGGTCTTCGAGCGGGTCTACCCGTTTGGCTGGCTGGGTGTTCTGGCCGACACGCCACCGGTTCACGATGAACTTGTATACGCCCGCCACGAGCGCGGATTCGCCCTGTGCAGCATGCGCTCGGCCACCCGCACCCGCTATTACCTGCAAGTGCCGGCAGATGAGAATGTCGATGACTGGAGTGATGCGCGCTTCTGGGATGAGCTGAAGAAACGCCTGCCGGTGGCGCTTGCCAAGAAACTGGTGACCGGCCCGTCGATCGAAAAAAGCATCGCGCCGCTGCGCAGTTTTGTTGTCGAGCCGATGCAGTATGGCCGGATGTTTCTGGTCGGCGACGCCGCGCACATCGTTCCCCCCACAGGTGCCAAGGGCTTGAATCTCGCAGCCAGCGACGTCAGCACGCTGTTCAACATTCTGCTGAAGGTCTACCGCGAAGGTCGCACGGACCTGCTGGAAAAATATTCACAGATCTGCCTGCGCCGGGTATGGAAAGCCGAGCGGTTTTCCTGGTGGATGACGTCGATGCTGCATCGCTTTGACGACCAGGATGAATTCAGCCAGCGCATCAGTGCGTCGGAGCTGGACTACTTTGTCAGCTCGCAAGCCGGGCAGAAAACCATTGCAGAAAATTACGTCGGGCTTGCGTACGAGGCTATCGAATAGCCTGCTATCGACTTATAGTGGCGAGCACTTGCCCGCTCGCCTTGCCCGCGCGGGTCAATCACTGCCCGCAGGTTCTTCCGTGACCACTCTCAATCAGCCTGAAACGCCCAAACCGGCCATTCGCAGCGTGCTGGTCGCCTTGATGATGGCGATCTTTCTGGGTGCGCTGGACCAGACCATCGTCGCCGTGTCGATGCCCGCCATCTCCGCGCAATTCAAGGACGTCAGCCTGCTGGCGTGGGTCATTTCCGGCTACATGGTGGCGATGACCGTGGCAGTGCCGATCTACGGCAAGCTCGGCGATTTGTACGGGCGGCGCAAACTGATGCTGTTCGGCATGGGCCTGTTCACCCTCGCCTCGCTGTTCTGTGGCATGGCGCAGAGCATGGAGCAACTGGTGCTGGCGCGGATTCTTCAGGGCATCGGCGCCGGCGGGATGATCTCGGTAAGCCAGGCGATCATCGGCGACATCGTCCCGCCGCGCGAACGCGGCCGCTATCAGGGTTATTTCAGCAGCATGTACGCCGTGGCCAGCGTCGCCGGCCCGGTACTCGGCGGTTATATGACTGAATACCTGTCGTGGCGTTGGGTCTTCCTGATCAACCTGCCGCTGGGCCTGGGCGCGTGGTGGGTGGCACGCCGCAACCTGCGCGGCTTGCCGATTCCGCAGCGCAAACCGGTCATCGATTACTTCGGCACCGTGCTGATGATCATCGGCCTGACAGCGTTGTTGCTCGGCATCACCGAAGTGGGCCAGGGCCATTCGTGGCGCAGCAGCGAAGTGCTCGGATTGTTCGCTTGCGCATTGGTGGTGCTGGCGCTGTTTGTCTGGCATGAACGCCGGGCGCGCGAACCGTTGCTGCCGATGCACTTGTTCGCCAACCGCAATGCGCTGCTGTGCTGGTGCACGATTTTCTTTACCAGTTTCCAGGCAATTTCGCTGATTGTGCTGATGCCGCTGCGTTTTCAGACCGTGACCGGCGCCGGCGCTGACAGCGCGGCGTTGCACTTGCTGCCACTGGCGATGGGGTTGCCGATCGGTGCCTATTTCGCCGGCCGCCGCACGTCGATCACCGGGCGCTATAAACCGCAGATCCTCACCGGTGCGATCCTCATGCCGATCTCGATTCTCGGCATGGCCTTCAGCCCCCCACAAGCGACGCTGCTCAGCGGCTTGTTCATGCTGCTCAGCGGGATCGCCGGCGGCATGCAATTTCCGACTTCGCTGGTCGGCACGCAAAACGCGGTTGAGCAGCGCGACATCGGCGTGGCCACCAGCACTACCAACCTGTTCCGCTCCCTCGGCGGCGCGGTGGGCGTGGCGTTGATGTCGGCGCTGTTGCTGGCGTTGTTGCACGACTCCAGTTTTGCCCATCTGGCGGGCAGCTCATTGATGAGCGAAGGGCATTCGGGCAACGTGCTGCTGGACGGTTTGAACGCAGCGTCGGGGGATGCGCAGGACGCCTTGCGCGCGGAGCTGCTGGTGACGTTCCGCCATTTGCTGTGGGTCAGCACGGCGGTGTCGCTGCTGGGCCTGGCGGCAGCGATTGCCATGCCCAATAACCTGCTGCGCGGGCGGGAGCACGGCGCGAAATAACTGCTGCAACAAATAGCACTGTGGGAGCGAGCCTGCTCGCGAAGGCGCGGTGTCAGCCAACACATAGCTCAATGACACGCCGCATTCGCGAGCAGGCTCGCTCCCACAAGGGAACGGTGTTCACTCAAGGGCTGTAATAACCCACCGCCACCAGGAAGTGCCCGACTTTTTTCAGGTAGGCATGCTTGTCCTCGATCTTGCCGGTCACCGGGTTTTTCCAGCGGTATTCGTATTCGCCCTCGTCCTGTTTGCCGATCAGCGCCAGGATCGGCTCGCCCACCGGTTTGCCTTCCGGGTCCTTGACCTTGCCGAAGTCGGTATTGATCAGGCGCAGGTTGGTGCCATGGGCGACGTAGCGCTGATTGTTCAGGTCGACCACAAACACATACAGGTCATCCTGCAGGTAACCACCCTTGAGGGAGTTGATTGCCGTCAGCGTGCCCTTTTCGTCTTTGGTCAGATCCCTCGCAGCTTTATCCAGCAACGCTTTGGCCTGCTCGGCCGATGCCCGTGGCAGGTAATAACCGACCGCGAGAATGCGCTGCCCCACACGCTGATAGAACACGTGCTTGCGCTCAACCTTGCCGTCGGCCCAGTTCTGCCAGCGGTATTCGGCTTGTTGGATACCGTTGCCTTCCGGCACTTTCAGTGCCTCTTTGAAAGCCTTTTGCAAATCCGGCCCGAGCACTTCGCTGACATCGCGGCCGATCAATGCCGATGAAGGCCCGCCGCTGGCGAGCATCACGCCCTTGGTATCGACCACAAACACGTAACGGTCCTTGTCGACAAATTCCCCCTGGCGGCTGAACGCGGCGAACGCCTTGTCGCCGTTGTCGTGGTAATAGGCCAAGGCTTTTTCCAGCAGGGCAATGGCGGCCTGGCTGTCATCCCTGGCGGCAGTGGCGGCAGTGGCCTGGCCGAAACCGGCCAGCAACATCAGCACGAGCCAGGCCACTTTATGCAAAAACTCCATAGCGCATCCCTCGTTCTTGTTGGTGTTTGAAGAGCGTAGACGGCTTGGGGTCATGTATGGATATTCAGAGCGTTTCTGGACATTGCGCCGTCGCTGTGGCGAGGAATGCCTCGCCACAGCGATCAACGCTTACGGGCGGGAGTTGATCTGTTGCTGCAGATTCTGGATTTGTGCCTGCAGGGTGTTGAGGTTACGGGTCATCTGCGCGCGGAACGCATCGAACTCGGCGGTATTGCCGCCGCCCTGCGCAGCTGCCGGACGATTGTCCTGCTGGCTCTTGAGCACAACGATGTCCTGTTCCAGACGATCAATCGCCGCGCTCGGATTGCCCTGCTTCTTCAGCGCCGCGATATCGGCGCCGAGGCTCTTGACCTGAGCGTCGAAGGCTTTCAATTGCGCATCGACCTTGCTGGTATCGTCCGGTGTGCTTTTGATCGTCGCCAGTTCGGCGCTCAGGGCTTTGACCTGGGCCTGCAATTGCGTGTTGGCGTTCTGCTGTTCAGTGGTCTGCGCGGTCATCTGCGCCAGACGCTTGTCCAGTTCGCTGGCCTGACCGGCCACGCCTTGCTGCTGCTTGCCCTGGTCGAGCAGTTTGCTTTCGAGTTGCCTGATCTGCAGCTTCAAGGCTTCGCTGTCGCTGCTGACATTGCTCTGGCTGGCGACGACCTTGCCGGAAATATCCTGCAGACGCCCCGCCGCTTCTTCGCTGATCCGCGCGAAGCTTTCCTGGGTGGCGACCAGTTGCTGCTCCATCAGCGAGATCTGCTGGAAGCTCCACCAGGCCAGACCGATGAAGGCGAAAAACAACGCGCCGACCAGCGCCCACAACGGCCCGGTACTGGGGGCCTTGACCTTGACCACCGGCGCCGGGCGCGAATGCACGGAAGTGCGGGCGCCGGGCGCGATGTCATCGTCGTCGAAGGGATCGGCGCGCAGGCTTGGGACGTTATCAAAATCGTCGTCGTGGGCATCATTTCGCATGGACATTGAGGCAACCTTTGGGAACGCGGTGATGGCTAAATGCTGCGAAGTATAACCGCCGCAGCCGCAGGCATTGACCCCCGACCCGCGAGGCGGTTCATTACCGCCCGGCCGAATCGTTTCAACGAATGTCCTGAGCTTTCCACCAGGCGCAGAACTCATCGAGTGCAGCCCAGAGGCTGACTTTCGGGTCGTAGTCCAGATAATGCCGGGCGCGACTGATGTCGAGGGTGAAATTTTTGTTCATCACTTGCATGCCCAGACGCGACAGAGTCGGCTCCGGGCGCCCGGGCCAGAGCATGCACGCACCCTCATTGAGCGCCGCCACGCTGTAGGCCAGACCGTAGGATCGATATTTGCGCACCTGATCGACTTCCATCCGGCGCATCACGTAATTGACCACGTCCCACAACGGCACCGGCGTACCGTTGCTGATGTTGTAGGCCTTGCCCAGCGCGGAGCCTGCCGCCAACAGGCTGCTGAGCATGGCTTCGTTGAGGTTCTGCACGCTGGTGAAATCGACCTTGTTCAAGCCGTTGCCGATGATTGCCAGACGGCCCTTGCGCTGCATCTTCAGCAGGCGCGGAAAGATGCTCATGTCGCCCGCCCCGGTCACAAAGCGCGGGCGCAGGGCGATGGTTTCCAGGCCGAATTCCTGTGCACCGAACACCTTCTGCTCGGCCAGATATTTGGTCGCGGCGTAAGGATGCTTGAAGCGCTTGGGCACTTGCTCTTCGGTCAGATCCAGATGGTCGCGGCCATCGAAATAGATCGACGGCGACGACAGGTGCACCAGACGCCGCACCCGTTGTTTCAGACAGGCTTCAACGACGTTTTCGGTGACCTGGACATTGCCCTGATGAAAATCCTGATAACGCCCCCACAGCCCGACGGCGCCAGCGCAATGCACCACTGCGTCGACATCCCGGCACAACGCGTGCACCAGATCGGCGTCGGTCAGATCACCCGGCACAAACTCGGCCCCACGGCGCACCAGATGCTCGACGCTCTCGGCCCGGCGACCGTTGACCCGCACCTCAAGGCCCTGCTCCAAAGCGAAACGCGCAAAGCGCCCGCCAATAAAGCCGCTTGCGCCGGTAACCAAAATCTTCATCAAAAAACTCCACGAGTGCAGCTGCAAGCTTCAAGCTGTCAGCTGCAAAGTTGAAACAGTGCGCGAGCGCTTTACTTGCCGCTTGCAGCTTGACGCTTGCAGTTGCTCTCAGGCCACTAGCCATTGCTTTGAGGAGCGCAGCAGTTGTTCGGTCAGCAGATTGAGCAACTGCCCGCCATTGCGCCAATGATGCCAGTACAGCGGAACGTCGATCGGTTTATCTGGCAGCAGCTCACGCAGCACCCCGCGTTGCAATTGCTCGCGCACCTGCAGTTCCGGCACCAGCCCCCAACCCAGACCGGCCTCGGCCAGGCGAATGAAACCTTCGGAGGACGGGCACAAATGATGCTCAAAAGCACCGTCGACGCCTGACAGGGCCAGGTAGCGATGCTGAAGAAAATCATCCGGGCCAAACACCAGTGCTGGCGTGCGCGGCAACAGTTCAGCGCGCACGCCATCAGGAAAATGTCGCTCGATGAATGCCGGGCTGGCCAACGCGCGATAACGCATGGCCCCGAGCAACACGCTACGCGCGCCGGCCACCGGACGCTCGCTGGCACACAGGCAAGCGGCAACCTCACCGGCACGCATGCGCTTGAGGCCAACGGTCTGATCCTCGACGATCAGGTCGAGCAATAACTGTTGTTCGGCACAGAAATCACCGACGGCGCCGGCCCACCAGGTTGCCAGGCTGTCGGCGTTGAGCGCGATGCGCAGGCGATCCGGCAGGCCTTCTTCATCAAGCGCCGGAACCACAGACTGCAAGTCGCGCTCAAGCAAACGCACCTGCTGCACATGGTTGAGCAACCGCCGGCCAATCTCGGTCGGCGCCGGCGGCGTGCCACGCACCAGTACCGGCTGGCCGACCCGCGCCTCGAGCAATTTGATCCGTTGGGAGATCGCCGACTGCGACAGGCCCAACGCCTGCGCGGCGCGGTCGAAGCCGGCCTGCTCGACCACGGCAGCCAGCGCAGAGAGCAGTTTATAGTCGAACATCAGTTTTCCTAATGGGCGATCAGCAGTATTGGTTTTCCTTATACAGCGACACACCCCAGAATTGCCAGCAAGCACGCTCTCTCAAGGAAATTTCCCATGTGGCAAAGCTATGTAAACGGCCTGCTGGTGGCGTTCGGCCTGATCATGGCGATCGGCACGCAGAACGCGTTCGTATTGGCGCAAAGCCTGCGCCGCGAACATCACCTGCCGGTGGCGGCGCTGTGCGTGGTGTGTGATGCGCTTCTGGTCGCAGCCGGCGTATTCGGGCTGGCGACGATTCTGGCGCAAAACCCGACGCTGCTGGCCATTGCCCGCTGGGGCGGCGCGACGTTCCTGATTTGGTATGGCAGCCAGGCGCTGCGCCGGGCCTGCTCGAAACAGAGCTTGCAGCAAGGCGAAAACCAGACCGTACGTTCGCTGCGCGCCGTCATGCTCAGCGCGCTGGCGGTGACGCTTCTGAACCCGCACGTCTACCTCGATACGGTGTTGTTGATCGGCTCCCTCGGTGCGCAGCAATCGGTGCCGGGCGCTTATGTGGTCGGCGCGGCAAGTGCATCGCTGCTGTGGTTTTTCACCCTGGCACTGGGCGCGGCCTGGCTGGCGCCGTGGCTGGCACGTCCGACTACCTGGCGGATTCTTGATTTGCTGGTGGCGGTGATGATGTTTGCCGTCGCCGGACAACTGATCTTCGCCGGATGATTTATTCCTGAAGGCTCTGGAACCTCTATCCCACACAGTTGTTGCGTGGTTAAGGCGCGACCCCGGTGCTATGATCCGAACCCTGCGCCGCAAAGAGTAAAAACTCGCCGGTGCATTTCCGGCCGCCCGTGATCGGCCTTGCGCTCACCGCAACAGACCTGATTAGGAGAATCATCATGGCTTTCGAATTGCCGCCGCTGCCTTACGCACACGATGCCCTGCAGCCGCACATCTCCAAGGAAACCCTGGAGTACCACCACGACAAGCACCACAACACCTATGTCGTGAACCTGAACAACCTGGTGCCAGGCACCGAGTTTGAAGGCAAGACCCTGGAAGAAATCGTCAAGACTTCCTCGGGCGGCATCTTCAACAACGCCGCTCAGGTCTGGAACCACACCTTCTACTGGAACTGCCTGGCGCCAAACGCCGGCGGTCAACCAACCGGCGCCCTGGCTGATGCCATCAACGCGGCGTTCGGTTCGTTCGACAAGTTCAAGGAAGAGTTCAGCAAAACCTCGATCGGCACCTTCGGTTCCGGCTGGGGCTGGCTGGTGAAAAAGGCTGACGGTTCCCTGGCCCTGGCCAGCACCATCGGCGCCGGCAACCCGCTGACCAGCGGCGACACCCCGCTGCTGACCTGCGACGTCTGGGAACACGCTTACTACATCGACTACCGCAACGTTCGTCCAAAGTATGTCGAAGCGTTCTGGAACCTGGTCAACTGGAAGTTCGTGGCCGAGCAGTTCGAAGGCAAAACCTTCACCGCTTAAGCTGCGCGCCAGACGAAAAACCCGGCTTTTTGCCGGGTTTTTTTATACCCGGCGAATGGCGTTTTTCTCACGGCAAAAGCAGCTTCGCTGCCGTTTGCCGCAAGCTCACAGCCAGCTACCATCAGAGGCAGGAAAAATTCTCCGTCACAGCGCTCAAGTTGAGGGCAACCACAACCGACACAGTTGATCAGAGCTAATACTCCAATTGGCAGCATTCCGGCCAAGAGTCAGGTGAATCCATCGCTGCCTGATTGTCCCTTTGACTGCCAACCCGGGATTGCCAATACTCATGGCAACTTGACGCTATGCGCACGGAACAAGGAATAACCCTTTGAAGCTGGAACTCAAGAACAGCTTGTCGGTGAAGTTGCTCCGGGTCGTGCTCCTGTCGGCATTGATCGTTGGCGTGGTCTTGAGCTGCGCGCAGATTGTGTTCGATGCCTACAAAACCCGTCAGGCTGTGGCGGGCGATGCCGAGCGCATCCTCGACATGTTCCGCGACCCTTCGACCCAGGCCGTTTACAGCCTGGACCGGGAAATGGGCATGCAGGTCATCGAAGGCCTGTTCCAGGACGACGCGGTACGCCAGGCCTCGATCGGCCATCCCAACGAAACCATGCTCGCGCAGAAATCCCGCGAGCTTCAGCATTCCAGCAGCCGTTGGCTGACCGATCTGATTCTCGGCCAGGAACGCACCTTCACTACTCAGTTGGTCGGGCGTGGTCCCTACAGCGAATATTACGGCGACTTGAGCATCACCCTCGACACTGCCACCTATGGCGAAGGCTTTATCGTCAGCTCAGTGATCATCTTCATTTCCGGCGTGCTGCGTGCACTGGCGCTGGGGCTGGTGCTTTATCTGGTCTATCACTGGCTACTGACCAAACCGCTGTCGCGAATCATCGAGCACCTGACCGAAATCAACCCCGATCGCCCCAGCGAGCACAAGATTCCGCAGCTCAAGGGGCACGAAAAAAACGAACTCGGGTTGTGGATCAACACCGCCAACCAGTTGCTCGAATCCATCGAGCGCAACACCCACCTGCGCCATGAAGCGGAAAACAGCCTGCTGCGTATGGCCCAGTATGATTTCCTTACCGGCCTGCCTAACCGCCAGCAGTTGCAGCAGCAACTGGACAAGATCGTGATCGACGCAGGCAAGCTACAGCGCCGCGTCGCCGTATTGTGCGTCGGGCTGGATGACTTCAAGGGCATCAACGAACAATTCAGCTACCAGACCGGCGATCAATTGCTGCTGGCCCTGGCTGATCGACTGCGTGCGCACAGCGGTCGTCTCGGCGCCCTCGCCCGTCTCGGCGGTGACCAGTTTGCGTTGGTGCAGGCCGACATCGAACAGCCTTACGAAGCGGCGGAACTGGCGCAGAGCATTCTGGATGATCTGGAGGCACCGTTCGCCCTCGACCATCAGGAAATCCGCCTGCGCGCGACCATCGGCATCACTCTGTTCCCGGAGGACGGCGACAGCACCGAGAAGCTGCTGCAAAAGGCTGAACAGACCATGACCCTGGCCAAGACCCGTTCGCGCAACCGCTACCAGTTCTACATCGCCAGCGTCGACAGTGAGATGCGCCGCCGCCGCGAGCTCGAGAAAGACCTGCGTGACGCGCTGATCCGCGACCAGTTCTACCTCGTCTATCAACCGCAAATCAGCTATCGCGATCACAGCGTCGTCGGTGTGGAGGCGCTGATTCGCTGGCAGCATCCGGAGCACGGACTGGTACCGCCGGACCTGTTCATCCCGTTGGCCGAACAGAACGGCACCATCATCGCCATCGGCGAATGGGTGCTCGATCAAGCCTGCAAACAATTGCGCGACTGGCACGATCAGGGCTTCGCCGACCTGCGCATGGCCGTCAACCTCTCGACCGTGCAACTGCACCACGCCGAGCTGCCACGGGTGGTCAACAACCTGATGCAGATGTATCGCCTGCCGCCGCGCAGCCTGGAACTGGAAGTCACCGAAACCGGCCTGATGGAAGACATCAGCACCGCCGCCCAGCATTTGCTCAGCCTGCGCCGTTCCGGTGCGCTGATCGCCATCGATGACTTCGGCACCGGTTACTCATCGCTCAGTTATCTGAAAAGCCTGCCGCTGGACAAGATCAAGATTGACAAGAGCTTCGTGCAGGATCTGCTCGATGACGACGATGACGCGACCATCGTTCGCGCGATCATTCAACTGGGCAAGAGCTTGGGCATGCAGGTGATTGCCGAAGGCGTAGAAACCGCCGAGCAGGAGACGTACATCATTTCCGAGGGTTGCCACGAAGGTCAGGGCTACTACTACAGCAAACCGCTGCCGGCGCGGGAACTGGGCATTTACCTGAAGCAGGCGCAGCGCAGCGACGCTGCGATTCTCTAGAAGATCAAAAGATCGTCCGAAGGCTGCGATCTTTTGCTATCGACGCGTAAATAAGAAATATTTCCAAGCACTCCCTTTACACATAATGCGAAAGATTTGCATTATGTCGCAGTTTTGCGCGCCTCCCGCGCTGTCCAATCAACTACCGAAGCAGGATGTTCGCCATGATTCGTATGCCTCTGGCTACCGCCAGTCTGCTGGCCATCGCTATTTCCCTCGCCGGTTGCGGCGAAGGCAAAGACAAAGAAAAAGCCTCCGAGATGACGCCGGCCTCCAGCAGCGCTGCTCCAGCCCCGGCCGCTGCGCCTGCTCCGGCTGCCGGTAAAGTCGACGATGCTGCCGCCAAGGCTGTGGTCGCGCATTACGCCGACATGGTCTTCGCCGTTTACAGCGATGCCGAATCCACCGCGAAAACCCTGCAAACCGCGATCGACGCCTTCCTCGCCAAACCGAACGCCGACACCCTCAAAGCCGCCAAGGCTGCCTGGGTCGCTGCGCGCGTTCCGTATCTGCAGAGCGAAGTGTTCCGCTTCGGTAACACCATCATTGACGACTGGGAAGGTCAGGTTAACGCCTGGCCACTGGACGAGGGTCTGATCGATTACGTCGACAAATCCTACGAGCACGCACTGGGTAACCCGGGCGCTACCGCCAACATCATCGCCAACACCGAAGTTCAGGTCGGCGAAGACAAGGTTGACGTCAAGGACATCACCCCGGAAAAACTCGCCAGCCTCAATGAGCTGGGCGGTTCCGAAGCCAACGTCGCCACCGGCTACCACGCCATCGAATTCCTGCTCTGGGGCCAGGATCTGAACGGTACCGGCCCTGGTGCCGGCAACCGCCCGGCATCGGACTACCTGGAAGGCGCAGGCGCCACCGGTGGCCACAACGAGCGTCGTCGTGCCTACCTCAAAGCCGTGACCCAACTGCTGGTCAGCGACCTGGAAGAAATGGTCGCCAACTGGAAGCCGAACGTGGCCGACAACTACCGCGCCACGCTGCAAGCCGAGCCGGGCGAAACCGGTCTGCGCAAAATGCTCTTCGGCATGGGCAGTCTGTCTCTGGGCGAGCTGGCCGGCGAGCGCATGAAGGTTTCCCTGGAAGCCAACTCGCCTGAAGACGAGCAGGATTGCTTCAGCGACAACACGCACTACTCGCACTTCTACGACGCCAAAGGCATTCGTAACGTCTACCTGGGCGAGTACACCCGCGTTGACGGCACCAAGCTGACCGGCGCCAGCCTGTCGTCGCTGGTGGCCAAGGCCGACCCGGCTGCCGACGCCGCCCTGAAAGCCGATCTGGCCGCAACCGAAGCCAAGATCCAGGTCATGGTCGATCACGCCAACAAGGGTGAGCACTACGACCAACTGATCGCCGCGGGCAACACCGCTGGCAATCAGGTCGTGCGCGACGCCATCGCCGCGCTGGTCAAGCAGACCGGTTCGATCGAAGCCGCTGCCGGCAAACTGGGCATCAGCGACCTTAACCCGGACAGCGCTGATCACGAATTCTGATCAACCGCGTCTGCATCAAAAAAAGGCGACCTTCGGGTCGCCTTTTTCATACCTGGCACACCACTATCCCTGTGGGAGCGAGCCTGCTCGCGAAGGCTTTATCCGGCGCGGCATTTTCAGCGCGTCGGGCGTCTCTTTCGCGAGCAGGCTCGCTCCCACAGTGTTGGCATGCGCTTCAAGGCTTGCGCTGTATCAAGCAAACGATAATTCCTCTTATTCAAACCCCCTCGCCCTGTTAGACTTTGCGCCTTTGTTTTCGCCCGTTTGCAGGATGTCTGATGCTGTCGTTGCCGCTTCGCTTGTCCGCACTGTTGCTGGCCCTGGGCCTGAGTGCCTGCGATGACGCCCCGCGTTTTACCGAGGCTGAGCCCGGTGAAGCGCGCTCGGGGGGTGCGGCGACCGTGCGCAAGAGCGATCAGAACGCCTTCTCCCTGCCCTCGGCCAACCTGCCGCCATCACGGCGCGTGGATTTCAGTGTCGGCAACAGCTTTTTTCGCAGCCCGTGGGTGATCGCCCCATCGACCACCACCGCCCGTGACGGACTCGGCCCGCTGTTCAACACCAACGCCTGCCAGAACTGCCACATCAAGGACGGCCGCGGGCATCCGCCGGCGCCCGATGCGGCTAACGCGGTGTCCATGCTGGTGCGATTGTCGATTCCCGACGCGCCGCCATTTGCCAAGGTCATCGAGCAGCTCGGCGTGGTGCCTGAGCCAGTCTATGGCGGTCAGTTCCAGGACATGGCCGTGCCCGGCGTCGCCCCGGAAGGCAAGGTGCGCGTCGAGTACACGCCGGTCCCGGTGCGTTTCAAGGACGGCACGCAAGTCGAGTTGCGTAAACCAACGCTGCAGATTACTCAACTCGGTTACGGCCCGATGCACCCGGACACGCGCTTTTCCGCCCGTGTAGCGCCGCCAATGATTGGCCTGGGTCTGCTCGAAGCCATCCCTGAAGACGCGATCCTTGCCAACGCCACCGCACAAGCCAAGGCAAAAAACGGCATCAATGGTCGGCCTAACCGCGTTTGGGATGATGAATTACAGCAAACCGTCATCGGCCGATTTGGCTGGAAAGCCGGGCAACCGAACCTCAACCAACAAAACGTTCACGCGTTTTCGGGTGACATGGGCCTGACCACCAGCCTGCGCCCCATCGATGACTGCACCGACCCCCAAACCGCCTGCAAGCAGGCGCCGAACGGCAATGGCCCGAACGGCGAACCGGAAGTCAGCGATAACATCCTGCGCCTGGTGCTGTTCTACAGCCGTAACCTCGCTGTTCCTGCACGTCGTGGCATCAACGACCCACAGGTGCTGGCCGGCAAGAATCTGTTTTTTGAGGCCGGATGCCAGTCGTGCCACACGCCCAAATACACCACCGCCGCCAATGCCGCCGAACCTGAACTGGCCAATCAAGTGATTCGCCCGTACAGCGATCTGCTGCTGCATGACATGGGCGAAGGCTTGGCCGACAACCGCACCGAGTTCCAGGCCTCCGGCCGCGACTGGCGCACGCCGCCGTTATGGGGCATCGGCCTGACGCAAGCGGTCAGCGGTCACACGCAGTTTTTGCATGACGGTCGCGCACGCAATCTGCTCGAAGCGGTGCTGTGGCATGGCGGCGAAGCCAAGGCTGCGCAGCAACAGGTTTTGTCTTTCAATGCCGAGCAGCGCGCTGCGTTGCTGGCGTTTTTGAACTCACTTTAAATACTGAAAAAGCATCGGGAGCCCGACATGTTCCGTCCCAAGTTATTGTTCACCAGCCTTGCTGCGCTCGCCCTCGGCGCCTGCTCGCCGCAGGATCCGCAAGCGGTCACGTCGGCGGCCATCGCCAAATCGGTGATCCTGCCAACCTACACCCGCTGGGTCGAAGCCGACCGGCAACTGGCGGTCAGCGCCCTCGCCTACTGCCAGGGCAAGGAAACCCTGGAAACCGCCCGCGCCGATTTCCTTCACGCGCAGAAAGCCTGGGCCGAACTGCAACCGTTGCTGATCGGCCCGCTGGCCGAAGGCAACCGTTCGTGGCAGGTGCAGTTCTGGCCGGACAAGAAAAACCTGGTTGGCCGTCAAGTCGAGCAACTGGTTGTCGCGCAGCCACAGATCGATGCTGCCGCACTGGCCAAGTCCAGTGTTGTCGTGCAAGGCCTGTCGGCTTACGAGTACATCCTGTTCGACGCCCGGCCTGACGTCGCCAACGATGCGCAAAAAGCCAAGTATTGCCCATTGTTGATCGCCATCGGCGAACGCCAGAAGCAACTGGCCGAAGAGATCCTGCAGAGCTGGAACAACACTGACGGCATGCTCGCGCAAATGAGCAAGTTCCCTAACCAGCGCTACGCCGACTCCCGCGAAGCGATCGCCGATCTGCTGCGCGTGCAGGTCACCGCACTCGACACGCTGAAGAAAAAACTCGGCACGCCAATGGGTCGCCAGAGCAAGGGCGTACCGCAGCCATTCCAGGCGGATGCGTGGCGCAGCCAGTCCTCGTTGACGGCGCTGGAAGCGAGCCTTGCCGCTGCCAAAACCGTCTGGGAAGGCGTCGACAACAAGGGCCTGCGCGGTCTGCTGCCGGCCGAGCAAAAACCCCTGGCGGACAAGATCGATGCTGCGTACGCCGCTTCGCTGAAGCTGTTCGACAGCACCCAGCGTTCGCTCGGTGAGATGCTCGAGGACGACGCCGGTCGCCAGCAACTCAACGACATCTATGACAGCCTCAACGTCGTCCATCGCCTGCACGAAGGCGAACTGGCCAAGGCGCTGGGCATCCAACTGGGCTTCAATGCCAACGACGGTGACTGATGAGGGCGAGTGCCATGCTGCGACGTCAGGTTCTGACTTTAGGTAGTGCACTGCTGGGAGCAGTGACGCTGGGCGGCTGGACGCTGTTCAAACGCAAGGATCAGAGCCCGCTGCTGCTGTCGGCGCGCGACGATACCGACGGCCAGCACTACGCGGTCGGCTATCGGCTCGATGGCACGCGCGTGTTCGCCACACAGGTCGGTCAACGTTGCCACGACATCATCAACCACCCGACGCAGCCGCTGGCGCTGTTCGTCGCGCGGCGTCCGGGTACCGAGAGCTACCTGATCGATCTGCGCGACGGCACGTTGCTGCAGACCGTGACGTCGCAGCCGAACCGGCACTTCTACGGCCACGCCGTGGTGCACAAGGACGGCGAATACCTGTACGCCACCGAGAACGACACGACGGATCCGGGCCGTGGCCTGCTTGGCGTGTACAGGTTCGAAGGTGAACGGCTGGTACACAGCCGCGAAATTTCCACCCACGGCCTCGGCCCGCATCAGGTGTCGTGGATGCCCGACGGCGAGACGCTGGTGGTGGCCAACGGCGGGATCCGCACCGAGGCGGAAAGCCGCGTCGACATGAACCTCAACGCCATGGAGCCGAGTCTTGTCCTGATGCAGCGCGACGGCACGCTGTTGAGCAAGGAAACCCTCGCCCAGCAGATGAACAGCGTGCGCCACCTGGGCATTGCCAGCGACGGCACCATCGTCGCCGGCCAGCAATTCATGGGGCCTTCTCAAGAACGTTCGGAGCTGCTGGCGATCAAACGGCCGGGGCAACCGTTCATGCCGTTCCCGGTAGCGGATCACCAGTTGCAGGCGATGGGGCACTACACCGCCAGCGTCGCGGTGCACAGCGATTTGCGTCTGGTCGCACTGACGGCGCCGCGCGGCAACCGCTTCTTTATCTGGGACCTGGACAGCGGCCAAGTACGCCTCGATGCGCCATTGCCTGATTGCGCCGGCGTCGGCGCGGTGCAGGATGGATTTGTCGTGACGTCGGGTCAGGGGCGCTGCCGCTACTACGATTGCCGTCAGAAACAGCTGCTGGCCAAGCCGCTGGAATTGCCGGCGGGGCTCTGGGACAACCATCTTCATCTGATGGCTTGAGTCAATAACAAAAGATCGCAGCCTCCAGCAGCGCCTACAGAGGATTGCATTCCCATGTAGAAGCTGCCGAAGGCTGCGATCTCTTTGCCTCACTCTGTAATAACTGCCAGTTGGAATACCCCTTGTACTCGGAGTAATGTGCCCGCCTGTCTCATGATTTTTCCAAGGAACTGGACTTATGCTGCGTCGCCGCATGCTGATCATGTTGGGTGTTGTTTTGCTGATCGTCCTGGTGTTGGGCGGTTACAAGGCCTTTTCGGTCTACACGATGATCCAGGGCTTTTCCAAGCCCAAGCCGCCGATCAGCGTCGCGGTCGCCAATGCCACCGAACAGCCGTGGCAGATGCGCATGCCAACCGTCGGTACGCTCAAGGCACTGCAAGGCGTCGAGTTGAGTCTGGAAGTCGCCGGCACCGTGACCGAACTCAAATTCGAATCCGGACAGAAGGTCAAGGCCGGGCAGCCGCTGCTGCAACTCGACAGCGCCGTGGAAGCCGCCCTCCTTGAAACCGCCAAGGCTGATCTGGGCCTGGCGCAACTGGACTTCGGTCGTGGCAGCCAACTCGTCGACAGCCGCGCCATCTCCAAAGGCGAGTACGACCGCCTCTCCGCCGTACTTCAAAAGAACAAGGCCACGGTCAACCAGCTCAACGCCTCGCTGGCCAAAAAACGCATTCTCGCGCCCTTCAGCGGCACCATCGGCATTCGTCAGGTCGACGTCGGCGACTACCTCGCCAGCGGCACCAGGATCGCCACGCTGCAGGATCTGAGCAGCCTTTACGCCGACTTCTATGTGCCAGAACAATCGGTGCCGAAACTCGCCATCGGCCAGCCCGTACGCCTCACCGTCGCCGCCTGGCCCGGGCAAAACTTCGCCGGCAAGATCAGTGCGATCAACCCGATCGTCGAAAGCAGCACGCGCAATATCCTGGTTCGCGCCACCCTGGCCAACCCCGACGGCAAACTGCTGCCGGGCATGTTTGCCAGCCTTGAGGTGCTGTTGCCCGAGCCGCAGAAACACGTCGTGGTGCCGGAGAGCGCGATCACCTACACCCTGTACGGCAACTCGGTTTACGTGGTCGGGCAGAAGAAAGCCGAGGACGGCAGCGTCGAAAAAGACGACAAGGGCCAACCGGTGCTGGTCGCCGAACGGCGCTTCATCGAGACCGGTGAACGCCGCGATGGCCTGGTAATGATCAACAAGGGCGTGCAGAGCGGCGAACAAGTGGTAACGGCTGGCCAGATCAAACTGGACAACGGTGCCCACATCGCCATCAGCGACGACAAGACCCTCGGCGAGCAGAACAGTCCGCCTCGCGCCGACTGATCAAGGAATCCTCATGGCCTTTACCGATCCGTTCATCCGCCGCCCGGTGCTCGCCACCGTGGTCAGCCTGCTGATTGTGCTGCTGGGTTTCCAGGCGTGGAGCAAGCTGCCGCTGCGTCAGTACCCGCAAATGGAAAACGCCCTGATCACAGTGACTACGGCGTACCCCGGCGCCAACGCCGAAACCATTCAGGGCTACATCACCCAGCCGATGCAACAAAGCCTGGCGAGCGCCGAAGGCATCGACTACATGACCTCGGTCAGCCGGCAGAACTTCTCGACGATATCGATCTACGCGCGCATCGGCGCCAACACCGACCGCTTGTTCACCGAGCTGCTGGCCAAGGCCAACGAGGTGAAGAACAAGCTGCCGCAGGACGCCGAGGACCCGGTGCTGAGCAAGGAGTCAGCTGATGCCTCGGCTTTGATGTACATCAGTTTCTTCAGCAAGGAGTTGGGCAACCCGCAGATCACCGACTACCTGTCACGGGTCATCCAGCCAAAACTGGCAACGCTGCCCGGCATGGCCGAAGCCGAGATTCTCGGCAATCAGGTATTCGCCATGCGCCTGTGGCTCGACCCGGTGAAACTCGCCGGTTTCGGTCTCAGTGCCGCTGACGTGACCAACGCGGTGCGCCAGTACAACTTTCTCTCCGCAGCCGGCGAAGTGAAAGGCGAGTACACGGTCACCAGTATCAATGCCAACACTGAACTGAAATCCGCCGAGGCTTTCGCCGCGATTCCGCTCAAGGTCGATGGCGACAGCCGCGTGCTGCTGCGTGATGTCGCGCGGGTCGAAATGGGCGCGGAAAACTACGACTCGATCAGTTCGTTCGGCGGTACGCCGTCGGTCTACATCGGCATCAAGGCAACACCGGGGGCCAACCCGCTGGACGTGATCAAGGAAGTGCGCAAGCTGATGCCCGAGCTGGAAGCGCAATTGCCGCCCAACCTGAAAAGCGAAATCGCCTACGACGCCACGCTGTTCATCCAGGCGTCTATCGACGAAGTGGTGAAAACCCTGTTCGAAGCGGTGCTGATCGTGATCGTCGTGGTGTTTCTGTTCCTCGGCGCGTTGCGCTCGGTGGTGATCCCGGTGGTGACCATTCCGTTGTCGATGATCGGCGTGATGTTCTTCATGCAGATGATGGGTTATTCGATGAACCTGCTGACGCTGCTGGCGATGGTGCTGGCCATCGGTCTGGTGGTGGACGATGCGATCGTCGTGGTTGAAAACATCCATCGGCATATCGAGGAAGGCAAAACGCCTTTTGACGCGGCGATCGAAGGCGCCCGCGAAATCGCCATGCCGGTGGTGTCGATGACCATCACCCTGGCGGCGGTGTACGCGCCGATCGGTTTTCTCACCGGCCTGACGGGGGCGCTGTTCAAGGAATTTGCCCTGACCCTGGCCGGCGCGGTGGTGATTTCCGGCATCGTCGCCCTGACGCTGTCGCCGATGATGTGCGCTTTTCTGTTACGCCATGAAGAGAATCCCAGCGGACTGGCGCACCGCCTCGATCGTATCTTCGACAGGCTCAAGCGCCGATACCAAAGCATGTTGCACGGCACACTGAACACCCGGCCAGTGGTACTGGTGTTTGCGTTGATTGTGCTGTGCCTGATTCCAGTGTTCCTCAAGTTCACCAAGTCGGAACTGGCGCCGGACGAAGACCAGGGCATCATTTTCATGATGGCCAGCGCACCGCAGCCGACCAACCTCGACTACCTGAGCACCTACACCGACGAATTCATCACCATCTTCAAAGAATTTCCGGAGTACTACTCTTCGTTCCAGATCAATGGTTACAACGGCGTGCAGGCCGGTATCGGCGGTTTCCTGCTCAAACCGTGGAACGAGCGCAGCCGCACGCAAATGGAAATCCTCCCCGAGGTGCAGAGCAAACTGGAGAACATTCCCGGCTTGCAGATCTTCGGTTTCAACCTGCCCTCTCTGCCCGGCACGGGTGAAGGGTTGCCCTTCGAATTCGTGGTCAACACTTCCAACGACTACGAACTGCTGCTGCAGGTCGCCGAGCGGATCGAGAAGCGCGCCATGGAGTCGGGCAAGTTCGCTTTCGTCGATCTCGATCTGGCGTTCGACAAACCGGAAGTCGTCGTCGACATCGACCGCGACAAAGCCGCGCAAATGGGCGTGTCGATGCTCGACCTCGGCGGCACGCTGGCGACGTTGCTTGGCGAGGCGGAGATCAACCGCTTCACTATCGATGGGCGCAGCTACAAGGTCATTGCACAGGTTGAACGGGCCTATCGCGACAACCCGGACTGGCTGAACAACTACTACGTGAAAAATACTCAGGGCGAGTTGCTGCCGCTGTCGACCTTGATCAAGGTCAGCGACCGCGCGCGACCACGCCAACTCAATCAGTTCCAGCAACTCAACGCGGCGAAGATTTCAGGCTTCCCGCTGGTGAGCATGGGCGAAGCGATCGATACCGTCCTGCAGATTGCCCGAGAGGAAGCACCGGCCGGGTTTGCCTTCGATTACGGCGGTGCCTCCCGGCAATACGTGCAGGAAGGCAGCGCGTTGTGGGTGACGTTTGCCCTGGCCCTGGCGATCATCTTTCTGGTGCTGGCCGCGCAGTTCGAGAGTTTCCGCGATCCACTGGTGATCCTGGTGACGGTGCCGCTGTCGATCTGCGGGGCGCTGATTCCGCTGTTCCTGGGCTGGTCGAGCATGAACATTTACACCCAGGTTGGTCTGGTGACGCTGATCGGTCTGATCAGTAAACACGGCATCCTGATCGTCGAGTTCGCCAACCAGTTGCGCAAGGACAAAGGCCTGAGTGCGCGAGGAGCTGTGGAAGAAGCAGCGGCGATTCGCTTGCGGCCAGTGCTGATGACCACGGCAGCGATGGTCTTTGGCATGGTGCCGTTGATTCTGGCGACCGGTGCGGGCGCGGTCAGTCGATTCGATATCGGGATGGTGATTGCGACGGGGATGTCGATCGGGACGCTGTTTACGCTGTTTGTCTTGCCGTGCGTCTACACCTTCCTGGCGAAACCGGATCCCAAGCCCTGACAGGGGGATCTGTAATTAAAAAAAAAGGCCTCGCATCTGCGAGGCCTTTCATGTGGGCTTCAATCGTTTCAACTGGCTGGCCTCATCCCTTGAGAAAGTCCGAACATGAACAGCAGCAAATCATGATCGGGCTGGGTCGCCACGGAGGCTTTCGCCACCCGTGGAACCGTGCAGTAAGCGTCTGTCCCGGACGCTCCTATAACCTGCATGCGGGGCTGCTCCCAGGCAGCCACCGCCAGTGAAGCAACTGCCAAGGCCCCGACCAGGAACACACCTCGTGCAATTTCGAGTTTCATCGCTATAAACCTTTGATAGCGCTGCCAAACGCCGTCTCATAAAAATAGACGAGTTTTTTCCAGTCGGCATCGCGGAACGACGAATGGCGCCGCAATTGCTTCATGTCGTGTTGCGCGGCGCCATAGGCGGTAAGGCGCTGGCGACATTTCTCCAGATCGATCAGCGCCACTTCAACCTGAGCCGCTTCGCCTTCACCGGTCACTCGTACGAAAACGTGCTTGATGTAGATGCAGCTGTGCTGCCAGCGGCCCTTGTGCATGCGCGCCAGGTTCTCGGCCAGATCCTTGAGAACTCGCTCGTAAACCACGTCGCCACATTGATCGCGACCACCCGCGGCCGCCAGCCAGTGTTCCAGTTCCTGGAAACCGTCCAGAGACTTGGTGACCAACAAAGCACGCCACTTGTGCTGCGGATCGGGCTGGGCACCACAGAAAACGATCTGCGGGACGCGTACGCCGAGCTTGCTCACGCCGGTCAACGCATCGAGTTCACGCAGTACAGTCGGGCGACCGAACGGGTGCAACCAGCTGCGATAGATGTGCCCTGTCTGACGCTTGGCGTACAACAGCTGGCCGTCACGGCCGACTATGCGCTGCACCCCACTTTCGCCACCGCGCCGCACGTTGGGTTCTTCAACCCATTCGCCACGCTGGGCCCAGTAATAATCGAAACCATCTTGTGGAGCGACATCCGCTTCAACCGCTGCTTGCACTGCCATCCTCTACCTCTTGCGTAATACGTAAACCCGCCACATCGCATAGAGCGGTATAAAGTCCAGTTGTTCCTGAATGCGGAAACCCGCCTGTTCAAATTCTTTCTCGATCGTTGCCGCCGGAATCAGAAAGCGATTCTGGTAATCACGATTCGGCCGATCCAGTTCCGCGCGCTTGCGCTTCCAGGCCTTGAAATTCCCATCGACCCACAATGAAACGATCACGCTGTCCCGGGTGACCCGCTCGAATTCGCGAAGAATCACCAGACGGTGCTCGGACTCACCGATGTGGTGAAGCAGGCGCATGCAAAAAATGCTGTCGACCGCGTTATCCGGCAAGGCAATGTCAAACGCCGAGGTGTGCAACGGTTGCACGCGTTTCACCACATCGGCCGGTTGCCCTTCCAGCGCCGTCTTGATCATTGATTCGGAATTGTCCGCGCCGATGATCACCCGGTTGGGCTTTTCGGCCAGCATCGGCCAGAAGCGTCCGGCGCCACAGGGCAAATCGAGTACAAGACCAGGATCACCCGCCAGCGCCAGGGCTTTGCGACCCAATTGCTCATCGCGCAAGTGAGACAGGCGACGCCCAAGGCTTTCCTTGTGCTTGCGCAGGTATCGCTGTGCGTGTTGGTCGTCGTACTTTTCGGAAAAATCGAGCTTGATCGGGTCGGCCATCATCTGGACTCCTGAGGTCTGATGACGCCACCTTAAGCAGCGGCGTGTCAGCGACAGGTCATCCAATTGTGAAAAATTTGTCAGGGGAACCAGCAAAGTATTACAACGTTATACAGGATTTAGACAGGTAGGCGGGAGTAGGCTTGAGCGGCTATTTGCGTTCATTAACGCCAAGATCTACCTCGAATCGGCAGCCATTGGGTTCCATCGTGCTCAAGCTGACGGTCCAGCCCTGGTTTTCGCAAATCCGTTGCACCAGTGATAATCCGAGGCCCAGGCCTTCGCCGCGTTTCTCGCTGCCGCGCACAAAGGGTTCGAACATCGCCTCGCGCTTTTCCTCGGGGATGCCCACACCCGAATCCTCAACGATAAAACCGTTGGCGGTGAGCGTCAGACGAATGAAACCTTGCTCGGTGTAATGCAGTGCGTTGCGCAGCAAGTTGCCCATGACCGCATTCAGCAGTGTCGCGTTATAGCGAGTGTCAGGCGGGGTGCCCGGTTCGAACAACAGCGTCAGCCCCTTGCGTTCGATCGGCTCGCGCCACAGGCACAGCAAGCTTTCCGCTACTTGGGTGAGATTTTGCTGCGGCGCCGCCCCGGCTTCTTCGTTCTGCGCGCGCGCCAGCGTCAGGAAAGTCTGCACCAGCTCGCGCATTTCTTCACTGGCCCGGGCAATGCGCTCGACCTGAGCGCGACCGCGCTGATCGATACCCGGGTTTTCCAGCAGCAGCTCGCAGGAACTGGCCAGGACCATCAGCGGCGTGCGCAATTCATGGCTGACGTCGCTGGTGAACAGCCGTTCGCGGGTCAGTGCCTGACGCAAGCGCCCCAGCGTGGCATCGAACGCCACCGCCAGCTCACCCACTTCATCCGCCGCGTAATCCGGCGCCAGCGGCGGCGCCAGCCCGAGCAACTGGTCGCGATGACGGACCTGACGGGCCAGCCGCACCACCGGTGCCATCACCTTGCGCGCGAGCACCCAACCAAGGAACACCGCCAGCGCCAGACTGAGCACAAAGCCCACCAGCACGACGGCAAACAATACGCGCTCACGCTCTTCGAAATCGCTTTGGTCCTGCAGCAATACATACCGCCGGCCATCAACCACTTCGACCATGGCGTGATAGGACAGCTGCTCACGAAACACTTCATGAAAGCCCGCGTCGAGATGGCGCAGGTCTTTGGGCAGCTCGAAATCCCCCGGCCCGCCGCTGAAATAGAACAACTGATCAGGCTCGGGCCGATGGCTCCAGTCGGTGACATTGTCCATCAGCAACAACCGCTGAAGGTCTCCGCCCAGCCCCGCCGAAATCAGTTTTTCCTCCACCAGGTGCACAGTCGCCACAATGCCCATGGCGAAGGCGCCTGCCACCAGAGCGCTCATCAGCGCAAACGCAATGATGATCCGCTGGGAAAGACTCTGCTTAAACTCCATCACGCCCCTCGGCCAAGCGATAACCGACACCGTGCACGGTGTGCAACAGTGGCTTGGCGAACGGTTTGTCGATCACCTGACGCAGTTGGTGAACATGGCTGCGCAGGCTGTCGCTGTCCGGGCAGTCATCGCCCCACAGCGCTTCTTCAAGAATCTCGCGCCGCAAGACATGTGGGCTCTTCTGCATCAGCACCGCGAGCAGCTTGAGGCCGACCGGGTTGAGCTTGAGCAGCTTGCCTTCGCGGGTCACTTCCAGGGTGTCGAGGTCGTAACTCAAATCCCCCACCTGCAATGCGCGGCGGCCGCCACCCTGAGCGCGGCGCATGACCGCTTCGACGCGGGCGGCCAGTTCGGACAAGGCGAACGGTTTGATCAGGTAATCATCGGCGCCGGATTTGAAACCCTGCAAACGGTCGTCCAGTTGATCGCGCGCCGTGAGCATGATCACTGGCGTGTCACGCCGGGCATCTTCGCGCAGGCGTTTGCACAAGGTGTAGCCGTCGATGCCGGGCAGCATGATGTCGAGCACGATCAGGTCGTAATGCTCGGTGGCCGCCAGGTGCAGGCCCGACAGACCATCCTGGGCGCAATCGACGGTATAGCCTTTGAGGCCCAGGTAGTCGGCCAGATTGGCCAGGATGTCGCGGTTGTCTTCGACCAGCAGAATTCGCATGGGCACCTCCTCCGAACGGGGTAACGGCCGTCTTGGCCCGCGCAGCTTACGGCCAAGTGTGGCTCAGGGCTAGGCATGTGTCGGGTTGTTTTTTGATAAACCCGTGCTTAGCCCTGCTCGACGTTTTTTTCACTTTCGGTTAACAAATCGCCGACGCCAGCGCGCGCAGAATCCGCGCAACTGCGCTCTTCTCTCCCTCTTCATCGACCAAGGAATCTGCCCATGGTGTCGACCTCTGCCCTTCCCGCTTCGAGACCACTGAACTGGTGGCTGTGTCTGGGCATTCCTGTAGCGGCGGCGATCATTCTGGTGTTGCTCGAACTGACCGATCTGGACATGGATCTGGCGCAAATGTTCTACGACCCGGTCGCGGGCGACTTCATCGGTCGTCACAGCTACTTTCTTGAAGACATCTTGCATGACCGGGCGAAACAGGTGGTCATCGCCTTCTCGGTGTTTGCCATTGCCGGCTTCATCGGCGCGTTTTTCCTCGACCGACTGAAACCGTTCAAGCGCGAGCTGGGTTGTCTGGTGTTGTCGCTGGGACTGGCCACTTCGTTTGTCACCCCGGTAAAAGCCGTGACCGCCGTGCAATGCCCCTGGAGTCTGGAGCAATTCGGCGGTCATGAAACCTACAGCAAACTGATGGAGCATCGCCCGGCCACTGACAAGCCGGGGCGATGCTGGCCGGGCGGTCATGCGGCAACGGGGTTTACGCTGTTTGC
The DNA here is from genome assembly GCF_014268505.2 of Pseudomonas khorasanensis. Lineage (GTDB taxonomy): Bacteria > Pseudomonadota > Gammaproteobacteria > Pseudomonadales > Pseudomonadaceae > Aquipseudomonas > Aquipseudomonas khorasanensis. The sequence continues at coordinate 210,093 of NZ_JABWQP020000002.1, read as the reverse complement.
GCTGTTCTTCGTGCTGCGTGACCGCCGTCCGCGGCTGGCGCGACAGGCATTTGTCTTTGCCTTTGCGCTGGGCTCGGTGTTCTCGATCAGCCGCATGATGCAGGGCGCGCACTTCTTTTCGCACAATGTATGGACGGCGATCTTCTGCTGGCTGATCTGCCTGGGGGCTTATTACTGGGTGTTGTATCGCCCGGCGAGCAAGGCTGCGACGGTAATGAATCCACACCCGATCAATGCCTGAAATAAAGAACCTGTGGGAGCGAGCCTGCTCGCGAATTGCCGGGTCAACTGGCTTATATGTCGGATGAAAAACCGCTTTCGCGAGCAGGCTCGCTCCCACATGGGATATCAGTGAGCTTCGGAATCTGGGCAATAAAAAACCCCGCCGGCTTTCGCCAGCGGGGTTTTTCGTTACAGGGGTAAGGCTGGCTTACATCATGCCGCCCATGCCACCCATGCCGCCCATGTCTGGCATACCGCCGCCAGCCGAGCCTTCTTTCTTCGGTGCATCAGCGATCGCCGCTTCGGTGGTCAGGATCAGACCGCCGATGGAGGATGCTGCCTGCAGCGCCGAACGAGTCACCTTGGTTGGGTCCAGGATGCCCAGTTCGATCATGTCGCCGTATTCGCCGGAAGCAGCGTTGTAACCGTAGTTACCTTTGCCGTTCTTCACTTCGTTGACGACAACACTTGGCTCGTCACCGGAGTTGGCAGCGATCTGACGCAGCGGCGCTTCAACAGCGCGACGCAGCACAGCGATACCCACGTTCTGGTCAGCGTTGTCGCCGGTCAGACCGGTCAAGGCTTCCAGAGCACGGATCAGCGCAACGCCACCGCCAGGTACCACGCCTTCTTCGACGGCTGCACGGGTTGCGTGCAGGGCGTCTTCAACGCGGGCCTTCTTCTCTTTCATTTCAACTTCGGAACCAGCACCCACCTTGATCACTGCAACGCCGCCGGACAGCTTGGCCAGACGCTCTTGCAGTTTTTCACGGTCGTAGTCCGAGGACGTTTCGGCAACCTGGGCGCGGATCTGAGCGATACGGCCTTCGATGTCTGCCTGCACGCCAGCACCGTCGACGATGATGGTGTTTTCCTTGGAGATGGTCACGCGCTTGGCGCTACCCAGGTTTTCCAGGGTGGCGCTTTCCAGGCTCAGGCCGATCTCTTCGGAGATCACGGTACCGCCGGTCAGAACGGCGATGTCCTGCAGCATGGCCTTGCGACGGTCGCCGAAGCCTGGCGCCTTGACGGCCGCGACTTTGACGATGCCACGCATGTTGTTCACAACCAGGGTCGCCAGGGCTTCGCCTTCAACGTCTTCGGAAACGATCAGCAGCGGACGGCCGGCTTTGGCAACGGCTTCCAGTACTGGCAGCATTTCGCGGATGTTGGAGATTTTCTTGTCGACCAGCAGGATCAGCGGGCTGTCCAGCTCGGCAACCATGGTGTCCGGCTTGTTGACGAAGTACGGGGACAGGTAGCCACGGTCGAACTGCATGCCTTCTACAACCGACAGTTCGTTTTCCAGGCCCGAGCCTTCTTCAACGGTGATCACGCCTTCTTTACCGACTTTTTCCATGGCTTCGGCAATGATGTCGCCGATGGAGCTGTCGGAGTTGGCGGAGATGGTGCCTACCTGAGCGATAGCCTTGGTGTCAGCGCATGGCTTGGACAGTTTTTTCAGCTCGGCAACGATGGCGATGGTTGCCTTGTCGATGCCGCGCTTCAGATCCATCGGGTTCATGCCGGCAGCGACGGCCTTGTAGCCCTCGTTGACGATTGCCTGAGCCAGAACGGTAGCGGTGGTGGTGCCGTCGCCTGCGTCATCGTTGGCACGGGAGGCAACGTCTTTGACCAGCTGCGCGCCCATGTTCTCGAAACGGTCTTCCAGTTCGATTTCTTTGGCTACGGAAACGCCATCCTTGGTGATGGTCGGAGCGCCGAAGCTTTTCTCGATGATCACGTTACGGCCTTTCGGGCCCAGGGTCGCTTTTACCGCGTCAGCCAGAACGTTGACGCCTTTGAGCATCTTGGAGCGGGCGGAATCGCCGAATTTAACTTCTTTAGCAGCCATGATCGATATTCCTTAAATACTTTGTAGTAACGGGAAAATGAACGGGGAAATCAGTCTTCCAGAACGGCGAGAATTTCGTTCTCGCTCATTACCAGCAGGTCTTCGCCGTCGACTTTCACAGTGTTGCTGCCGGAGTAAGGGCCGAAAACAACCTTGTCACCCACTTTCACGGCCAGCGCACGTACTTCACCGTTTTCCAGAACCTTGCCTGGACCAGCAGCCAGAATCACACCGTGGTTGGCTTTTTCAGCAGCCGAACCTGGCAGGACGATACCGCCAGCGGTTTTCTTTTCTTCTTCGCTGCGACGAATAACGACGCGGTCATGCAGAGGACGAAGCTTCATTGTCGATCTCTCCTAATTGTGGTTTTCATCGGCCGGTGTAGTCCCGGCGGGTTTAACAAATCCGGCCTGCGCCGGTTGCGGTTCGACGAGCGATCCGCGGAAGTCTGTCCGACTCGAATGCCGGAAACCTTTCGGTGACCGATACATAGGGGCGCACAAGGTTATTTCAAGAGCGGGACGAAAAAATTTTCGCGAATCAACTGCGCAAAAGAACCCCATAAACGAGCACGGCACCCAGAGGTGCCGTGTCGATTCACACATTATTTGTTGTCGCGGTGCTCGAACTCGCCTTCGATCACATTCGGCTCACGCCCCAGCGGCTCTCGCGGTGCGGGGCCGCCACGAGGCTGCAGATCATCGGCGAAGGCGCGCTGGCGCATGGCCTGATCTTCGGCGCGCTGGCGCATTTTGTTCGCCAGCAGACGACGGGTGAACGGCAGCAACATCACCAGGCCGACCACGTCGCTGATGAAGCCTGGCAGGATCAACAGACCACCGGCCAATGCCAGCATCAGGCCTTCAAGCATGGTTTGCGCGGGCAGCTCGCCGCGATTCAGGCTTTCACGAGCACGTAATGCGGTGGCCAGGCCGGCGATGCGCAGCACGAACACGCCGAACATCGAGCCGACAATGATCAGCAGCAGGGCCGGGAAGAACCCGATGGCCCCTGCCACTTTGACGAATACGAACAGCTCCAGCACCGGAAACAGCAGAAAGAGCAACAGAAAAGGGCGCATCAAAGTTTCCTCAACGCAAGAAATGCCTTGCAGTAAGCCTTAGATGACGTCGCCCTTGCGTGAATTCAAGCTTAACGCTGCGGATTTTTTTCCCAGGATTGGGCGTGAGCCAGAGAAACCAAGGCCTCGCGCACTTGTGTCGGCGTATTACATGGCGCTGGAAACGGCAGCCAGTACACCGCCTGACCGATGCGCAGGTGCAGGCCTTCGCTGTCGATTCCAGCGAGTATTGCCGGCACGGTTTCGGGCAGGCCGGTCAGTTTGACGTAGTGGGCAATCGCCTTGGCATGGTCGCTGTTCATGTGTTCGACCATGCTGATTTCAGCCTTGCCGGCAAATGGGTTGGCCAGGGTCAGGTCTTCGATCCAGTGAATCGCGCCGAAACCGCCGATGTAGCGGTGACGCACCGGGTTGAGCACCCAGAAATCGAAATCGTGGGCCTTGTGATAGTTCTGCGAGTCAGGGAAATAGCGGTAATAACGCTCAGCCGCAGCCTCGATGGCGGCAGGATCTTCGAGCTTCTGTGCTTCGGCCAGATAAGTCAGACGCCCGACGGCCTGCACATCGTCCGCCTCGCGCTCGCCCACCAGCATTGAACATTTCGGATCTTTTTGCAGGTTGTGGGTGTGCTGGGCGATACGGCTGATCAGGATCAGCGGCCGGCCCTGCTGGTCCAGGCAATACGGCACAACGGAGCCGAAGGGGAAACCCGGCATCGATTTGGAATGAGTCGAGAGCACTCCACGGTATTCCTTGAGAAGCAATTCTCGGGCATTCTTCGCCACTTCAGCGCTCAATTTATGACTCCTTAAACGGATTGCGTCTAAAAAACGGACAGGCGCGTGATTAAACGTAATCATCGCACCATCGGGCAATGCTCGCGCGCAGCCGGTCTCGACCAGCCCCGTTCGAGCGTTGCGCACAACAAAAACAATTCAGACCTGCCAGCGGGACATGCGAATGCAACTCAACGACAAAGTAATCATTATCACCGGCGGTTGCCAGGGTTTGGGCTGTTCCATGGCCGAGTACCTGGCCGGTAAAGGCGCGAAACTGGCCCTGGTCGATCTGAATCAGGAAAAGCTCGACGACGCGGTGGCCGCGTGCAAAGCCAAGGGTGTCGAGGCGCGCAGCTACCTGTGCAACGTCGCCAATGAAGAACAGGTCGAGCACATGGTTGCGCAAGTCGCCGAAGACTTCGGCGCGATCCATGGCCTGATCAACAACGCCGGGATCCTGCGCGATGGCTTGCTGGTGAAGGTCAAGGATGGCGAGATGACCAAGATGAGCCTGGCCCAATGGCAAGCGGTCATCGACGTCAACCTGACCGGCGTATTTCTCTGCACCCGTGAAGTGGCAGCGAAAATGATCGAGCTGAAAACCAGCGGCGCGATCATCAACATTTCCTCGATCTCCCGCGCGGGCAATGTCGGCCAGACCAACTATTCAGCGGCCAAGGCCGGCGTTGCGGCGGCGACCGTGACCTGGGCGAAGGAACTGGCGCGTTACGGCATTCGCGTGGCGGGCATCGCCCCGGGCTTCATCGAAACGGAGATGACGTTGGGCATGAAGCCGGAAGCGTTGGAGAAGATGACGTCGGGGATCCCACTCAAGCGCATGGGCAAGCCGGAAGAGATCGCCCATTCGGCGGCTTATATCTTCGAGAACGACTATTACACCGGGCGGATTCTGGAGATGGATGGCGGATTGCGCATTTAAGTCCCTTTACACAAGCCAATGTGGGAGCGAGCCTGCTCGCGAAGGCGTCGTATCAGGCAACTGATGAGTTGAATGACACACCGCTTTCGCGAGCAGGCTCGCTCCCACAGGTTTTTCAGCGCTGCCGATGGCTCAATCGTCGCTGATGGTGATATTCGGCATTGCCGGCGTCGCCGCTTCCTGCAACACAATGCGCGCGCCCACGTGGCGGGCCAGTTCCTGATAGACCATGGCAATCTGGCTGTCCGGCTCGGCGATCACGGTTGGCTTGCCACCATCGGCCTGTTCGCGGATCAACATCGACAGCGGCAGCGAGGCCAACAATTCGACGCCGTACTGGGTGGCCAGTTTTTCGCCGCCGCCCTCACCGAACAGATGCTCGGCATGCCCACAGTTCGAGCAGATATGTACCGCCATGTTTTCCACCACGCCCAGCACCGGAATGTTGACCTTGCGGAACATTTCCACGCCTTTGCGCGCGTCGAGCAAGGCCAGGTCCTGCGGCGTAGTGACGATCACCGCGCCCGCGACCGGTACTTTCTGCGCCAGGGTCAGTTGGATGTCGCCCGTGCCCGGCGGCATGTCGATCACCAGGTAATCCAGATCGCCCCACGCGGTTTGCGTGACCAGTTGCAGCAATGCTCCGGAAACCATCGGCCCGCGCCAGACCATCGGCGTATTGTCGTCGGTCAGGAAGGCCATCGACATCACTTCCACGCCGTGAGCCTTGAGCGGTACGAACCACTTCTGATCCTTGATCTCGGGACGGGTGCCTTCGGCAATGCCGAACATGATGCCCTGACTCGGGCCATAGATATCGGCGTCGAGAATGCCTACCTTCGCCCCTTCGCGGGCCAGCGCCAGCGCCAGGTTGGCAGCGGTGGTGGACTTGCCCACGCCGCCCTTGCCCGAGGCCACCGCGACCACGTTCTTGACGTTGGCCAGGCCCGGAATCTGCGCCTGGGCCTTGTGCGCGGCGATGACGCTCGTGACCTCGACCCGTGCAATCACCACGCCTTCGATGTTTTCGATGGCCAGTTGCAGCAGTTGCGCCCAGCCACTCTTGAACAGGCCAGCGGCGTAGCCGATCTCCAGCTGCACATTGACGCGGTCACCGACGATCTCGATGTTTTTCACGCAACCGGCGCTGACCGGGTCCTGGTTCAGGTAAGGGTCGGTGTATTGGCTGAGGACGGCTTCCACCGCTGCGCGAGTGACGGCGCTCATGGGCAACTCCGATAACAAGACTGGAAAAGATGGCGGCTATCCTACCCCTTCTGTCCTGCGGACGGCACGCCCGGCAACCATTTGCAGGGGTGAAATATCTTTCCCGGCGCTTTATAGTGGCCGACCTCCGTTTCATCAAGTAGCGAAGCCCCATGTCCGAGCCACGCAAGATCCTCGTCACCAGCGCCCTGCCCTACGCCAACGGTTCGATTCACCTTGGCCATATGCTGGAATACATCCAGACCGATATGTGGGTGCGCTTCCAGAAGCATCGCGGCAATCAATGCATTTATGTCTGCGCCGACGACGCCCACGGTTCGGCGATCATGCTGCGCGCGGAAAAGGAAGGCATCACCCCGGAACAACTGATCGCCAACGTGCAGGCTGAACACAGCGCCGACTTTGCCGATTTCCTGGTCGATTTCGACAACTTCCATTCCACTCACGCCGAAGAAAACCGTGAGCTGTCGAGCCAGATCTACCTCAAACTGCGTGACGCCGGGCACATCGCCCAGCGCTCGATCACCCAGTATTTCGACCCCGAAAAGAAAATGTTCCTGGCCGACCGCTTCATCAAGGGCACCTGCCCGAAGTGCGGCACCGAGGACCAGTACGGCGACAACTGCGAAAAGTGCGGCGCGACTTACGCCCCCACCGACCTGAAAGATCCGAAGTCGGCGATTTCCGGCGCCACCCCGGTGCTCAAGGATTCCCAGCACTTCTTCTTCAAGCTGCCGGACTTCCAGGACATGCTGCAGGCCTGGACCCGCAGCGGCACCCTGCAAGACGCCGTCGCCAACAAGCTCTCCGAATGGCTGGATGCCGGCCTGCAGCAGTGGGACATTTCCCGCGATGCGCCGTATTTCGGTTTTGAGATTCCGGGCGAGCCGGGCAAGTATTTCTACGTGTGGCTGGACGCGCCGATCGGCTACATGGCCAGCTTCAAGAACCTCTGCGACCGCACGCCTTCGCTTGATTTCGACGCGTTCTGGGGCAAGGACTCCACCGCCGAGCTGTATCATTTCATCGGCAAGGACATCGTCAACTTCCACGCCCTGTTCTGGCCAGCGATGCTTGAAGGCGCCGGGTTCCGCAAACCGACCGGGATCAACGTGCACGGCTACCTGACCGTCAACGGCCAGAAAATGTCCAAGTCCCGCGGGACCTTCATCAAGGCGCGCACGTATCTGGATCACCTGTCGCCGGAATACCTGCGCTACTACTACGCGGCCAAACTGGGCCGTGGCGTTGATGACCTCGACCTGAACCTCGAAGACTTCGTGCAGAAGGTCAATTCCGACCTGGTCGGCAAAGTGGTGAACATCGCCAGCCGTTGCGCCGGTTTTATCCACAAGGGCAACGCCGGCCTGCTGGTCGACAACAATGCCGCGCCAGAGCTGACCGAGGCCTTCCTCGCTGCCGCGCCAAGCATTGCAGACGCTTATGAAGCGCGCGATTTCGCCCGCGCCATGCGTGAAACCATGGCCCTGGCCGATCGCGCGAACGCCTGGATCGCCGACAAGGCCCCGTGGTCGCTGAACAAGCAGGAAGGCAAGCAGGATGAAGTCCAGGCGATCTGCGCCACCGGCATCAACCTGTTCCGCCAGTTGGTGATTTTCCTCAAACCGGTGCTGCCGCTGCTGGCCGCCGATGCCGAGGCGTTCCTCAATGTCGCCCCGCTGACCTGGATCGACCACACCACCCTGCTGGCCAATCATCAGTTGAACGAGTTCAAGCCGTTGATGACCCGCATCGACCCGGTAAAAGTGCAAGCCATGAGCGACGCCTCGAAAGAAGACCTGACCGCCAGCCAGACCGACACCGGTGCAGCCGCCCCGGCCGGCAATGGCGAATTGGCCAAGGACCCGCTGTCGCCGGAAATCGACTTCGACGCGTTCGCCGCCATCGACCTGCGCGTTGCCTTGATCGTCAAGGCGGAACACGTTGAAGGTGCGGACAAATTGCTGCGCCTGACGCTGGATATCGGCGACGAGCAACGCAACGTGTTCTCCGGCATCAAGAGCGCTTATCCGGATCCGTCGAAGCTCGACGGTCGCCTGACGATGATGATTGCCAACCTCAAGCCACGGAAAATGAAGTTCGGTATTTCCGAAGGCATGGTGATGGCTGCAGGCCCCGGCGGTGAAGAAATCTACCTGCTGAGCCCGGACAGCGGCGCCAAGCCCGGTCAGCGCATCAAGTAAGACCTTGCAGTCAATCGATCCCACCGGCGTGCCCCGCATGCCGGTGGGATTTTTCATATCTGGCCGGATAATGCCTAACCTTAAGAAATACCCGCCCGGTTCGTTGGCAGAAAAATGACCGGACTTGCGCTTACGCTCATCAGTGCTGCACTGCTCAACAACTTCGTGTTGCACTGGCCGCTGGGCGTCGATCCGCTGCTGGCGGGCAGCCGTCGCCAGGTGCATGCGCTGGGATTGGCGACGTTGTGCCTGATGGTGATTGTCGGCGTCATCGGTCACGCGATCTGGCAATGGCTGCTGGTACCCCTGCAGCTTGAAGCCCTGCGCCTGTTCGTGTTTCTGCCGCTGAGTGTGTTGTTGATCGCACCGTTGTTGAAGCTGTTGGAGCGCTGGCTGCCGACGTTGCCGTTTGACGGGTTATGGCCGCTGTTGCTCGGCAACGCCGGGGTGCTCGGGCTGGCATTGATCAATGCGCAAAATGACCAAGGCCTTTTGCACGCGACAGCATTGAGCCTCGGTGCCGGGCTGGGTTTCTGGCTGGTGCTGAGTGTGTTCTGCGATCTGCGTGAGCGAGCGGCAGGCGAAACCATTCCCCTGCCGTTTCGCGGCCTGCCGATCGATTTGATCAGCGCCGGACTGATCGCAGTCATTTTTCTCGGATTCAGCGGATTGATCAAAACATGAGTCTGATTCAACGCATCGATGCCCTGCTGCCGCAGACCCAATGCGGCAAGTGCGGCCATCCCGGATGCAAGCCGTACGCCGAAGGCATCGCTGAAGGCGAGCCCATCAACAAGTGCCCACCGGGCGGCGAAGAAACCATCGCAGCCCTGGCCGATCTGTTGAAAATACCGGTGCTGGAGCTGGACGTCAGCCGAGGCCCGGCACCGCCGCAAGTCGCCTTCATCCGCGAGGCCGAATGCATCGGGTGCACCAAGTGCATACAGGCCTGCCCGGTTGACGCGATCGTCGGCGCGGCAAAACTGATGCACACCGTACTGATCGACGAATGCACCGGCTGTGACCTGTGTGTCGCGCCGTGCCCGGTCGATTGCATCGACATGCATCCCTTGCCTTTGGCGACGATTCCAGTGACAGGCGGTCTTGCCTTCAGCCTGGATGAACACCGCGCCCGCGCCGCCAAACGTGACCACGCTCGCCAGCGCTTTGAGCGACGCAACCAGCGCTTGCTGCGCGAAGAGCAGCAAAAGCAGGCAGAGCGAGAGGCCCGAGCCCAGCGTTCGGCACTGACGCAAGTCTCGACGGCCGACCCGGTGCAGGCCGCGCTCGAGCGCGTGCGTGCGCAGAAAGCCGCGAATGCCGATGCTGCACTGAAAAAAGCCAAAGTTGATGTGGCGATGAGCCGTGCGCAATTGCACAAATCGCTCAAAGCTTTCGGCCATCCGCCAACGTTTGAACAGCAGTCGCAACTGATCGCCCTGCAGCAACAATTCGAAGCCGCCGAGCAAGCGCTGGCAGCCCTGGAAAGCAGCCAGCCGGCAATTTCCGTCGCCCCGGCCCCGACCAACGACGCGAAACTCAAGCGGGCCAAGATTCAGTTGGCCATGCGCCGCGCCGAGCTGAAAAAAGCCCAGACCGCCGACGCTGCAACGGAGCAGATCGCAGCGCTGGAGCACGCGGTGATTGAAGCCGAACGTCTGGTTAAAGACCATGCAACCCCCTGACGCAACGGAAGATCGCCTGCAACAGGCAATGAAGACCGTGCTGCTCGCGGTCTTGCCGGGGCTGCTCGCGCTGTTCTGGCTGTATGGCTGGGGGGTATTGCTCAATCTGATCCTGGCGGTTGTCAGTGCATTGTTCGTTGAGGCGGGGGTCGCCTGTTTACGCCAGCAAACCGTAGGGCCCGCAGTGCGCGATGGCAGTGCGCTGGTCAGTGCGACATTGCTGGCAGCTGCCCTCCCGGCCTACTGCCCTTGGTGGCTGACGGTCATCGCGACTGCTTCAGGCTTGTTGTTCGGCAAGCACCTGTATGGCGGCGTCGGGAAGAATCCATTCAACCCGGCCATGCTCGGTTTTGCCTTGAGCATCGTGCTGTTCCCGCAATCGATGACGCAGTGGCCCGGCCATGGCCTGGACTTCGCTTCGACGTTGCTGCAGGTATTCAGCCCGGCACAAGCGCCCGATGCGTGGGTTCAAGCCACGGCGCTGGACAGCTTGCGAATCAATAAAAGCCTGACCATGGATGAACTGTTCGCCAGCCATTCGGCGTTCGGCCGTTTCGGAGCGCGCGGCATGGAATGGGTAAATCTGGCGTTTCTGCTCGGCGGACTGTTCTTGCTGCAGCGGCGAGTCTTTGGCTGGCAGGCGCCGACAGGCATGCTTGCCAGCCTGTTCGTCATCAGTTTGCTGTGCTGGAACGGCTCGGGCTCGGATTCCCACGGATCTCCGCTGTTTCATCTGCTGAGCGGCGCAACCATGCTCGGGGCCTTTTTCATCGTGACCGAACCGGTCTCCGGCGCCAAAAGCGCTCTCGCCCGCCTGCTCTTCGGCGTGGGTGTCGGCCTGCTGACTTACGTTATTCGTACGTGGGGCGGCTATCCTGATGGCGTCGCGTTTGCGGTGTTGCTGATGAACCTTCTGGTCCCGGCGCTGGAGCGCTTTGCCGCCGCCCGACAATCCCCGGTGAGCTCATGAACCGCTCGGCGAATGTCCTGATAGTCGGGCTTCTGGCACTCGGCGGCACCAGCGTGACGTACTGGGTGAATCGCAGCAATGCACCGCAGATTGCCGCCGAGCACAGCTCGCTCGACAGCCGCAAACTGCTCGATGTGATCGCTGCCGACCGCTACGATAATCAGCCGCTGGAATCCCGCCTGGTACTCGCAGACACTTCATTGCGCCATAGCACGCTGTTGGGCGGCTACCGTGCGACCCGCTCCGGGCAAACGGTCGCCGTGCTGTTGCGCAGTCAATCCGAAGGCTACACGGGCAAGCTGGAACTGCTGATCGCCATCGATGCCAGCGGCAAACTGTTGGGCGTAAAATCCCTTGAGCAGCGCGAAACGCCGGGGCTGGGCGGTGCCATCGGTGAATGGCCGAATGCCTGGCTTGAGGTCTTCACCGGCAAATCCCGCAGCGAACCGACGGACGCCGGCTGGGCGCTGAAAAAGGATCAAGGGCAATTTGACCAGATAGCCGGTGCAACCATCACCTCCCGCGCTGCCATCAATGCGATTCATGACGCGTTGCGTTACTTCGATGAGCATCGTGCGGCGCTGCTGGAGAATGAAAGATGAAGCGCCCGGCGACTTTGACCCACTCTTTGATGCTGGTACCGCTGCTGGGCACCACAGCTACCTTGAGTGCTGCGCTGGGGATGATTCTGATGCTTGGCGTGGTGACCGGCGCTTTCGCCGTCTGCATGGCGCCGCTGCGCAAACGCCTTAAAGGCGCAAGCACATTACTGACCTGTCTGCTGCTCGCCGCTACGTTGACCAGTTGTGCTGACACTCTGGCGCAGCGCTGGTTTCTGCCATGGCATCAGGCGTCAGCAATCTATACGGGTCTGATCGCCTTGCAATGCATCGTGCTTGAATACACTGGCTTCTTCAGCCGGCCTGCGGCCAGTCGAGTCAAAGACTGCGTGGTGTACGGCGGGTTAATGGTCTCGCTCGGCGGGCTGCGTGAAATCTTCGGTCATGGCACGCTTGGTCGTGGGTTGTCGGCGCACTGGCAAGGCCTTGTTATATTTCCCGAGGGGCTGCATCTGCTCACGCTGGTCCCCGGCGCCTTTGTTTTGTTGGGCTTGCTCCTCGCCGCTCGTCAGGCGTGGACGCGCCGGAACTCTGTTATCAAGGAAACGCATCATTCATGAACGCCGCAAAACGTCTTGAGATTTTTCGCCGACTGCATGAAGACAATCCCGAGCCGAAGACCGAACTGGCTTATTCATCACCTTTCGAGCTGCTGATTGCGGTGATTCTTTCAGCGCAGTCCACCGACGTGGGCGTCAACAAAGCCACCGCTAAACTGTTCCCCGTTGCCAACACACCTGCGGCTATTTATGCGCTGGGCGTCGAGGGACTGTCCGAATACATCAAGACCATCGGCCTCTACAACAGCAAGGCGAAGAACGTCATCGAAACCTGCCGTCTGCTGGTCGAGCGTCATGGCGGCGAGGTCCCGCAAACCCGTGAGGCGCTGGAGGCCTTGCCCGGCGTCGGGCGCAAGACTGCAAATGTGGTGCTGAACACAGCATTCCGTCAGCTGACCATGGCGGTCGATACGCACATTTTCCGCGTCAGTAATCGCACCGGCATCGCGCCAGGTAAAAATGTGGTGGAAGTTGAAATGAAGCTGATGAAGTTTGTACCGAAAGAATTCCTGCTCGACTCGCACCACTGGCTGATTCTGCACGGCCGCTATGTATGTATTGCGCGCAAACCGCGCTGCGGCAGCTGCCGCATCGAGGACCTGTGCGAGTACAAACACAAAACTTCCGACGATTGATCAATCATCAGGTTTTTGCATCCATCGATTGAAAAAATCTTTTTTACCCGCCGCACTAATGTCGATATAAGGGGCGCCAAAGGCAGCATTAGCCGGGAGTCGACTGCATGAGTACCGACAAAGAGCAACTAGACGTAGAAGAAGACTTTACCGCCGTTGAGGCCGATGAAGTCGAACCTGTGGTGGAGGTGGCCAAAACCAACCTCAGCAAGCGTCGCACAATCGACAACCTGCTAGAGGAGCGCCGACTGCAGAGGCAATTGGCCGACTACGATTTTGATCTGTGAGATCTGAAGGCCTCCCGAACGGAGGCTTTTTGTTTTTTGAGACTTGCTGAACTTGATCGGCCCATGACGTTGTCAGCTATCGAATCGCTCAAACAAGACCATTGCGTTGCGCCAGTTCGATCAAATCGACCAGAGAACGCGCATTTAGCTTGAGCAACAAGCGCGTCTTGTAAGTACTGACGGTCTTGTTGCTTAAAAACATACCGTCAGCGATTTCCTTATTGGTCTTGCCGCGCGCCAGCTGCTGCAGCACCATCATCTCCCGACCTGACAGGCGATCGACCATGTCTGCTTCACTCGCATTGCCCAGACTGGTGCGCACGGTATGCAACGCCTGATTAGGAAAATAGCTGTATCCAGACAGAACTGCCTTGATCGCACTCAGCAATTCGGTCAAATCCTGTTGTTTGCAAACATAGCCTGCTGCGCCCGACTGCATGCAACGCATTGAAAAATGCCCGGGCGCCTGTGAAGTCAGCACCAGAACTTTTATCGGCATGGCAGTGGAAGTCAGCCGCGCAATAACTTCCAGCCCATCGAGCTTGGGTATTCCAATATCCAGAATGACAAGATCCGGCATTTGTTCGCGAGCAATTTGTAATGCATCAACGCCATTATCCGTTTCTGCAATGACTTCGTAGCCATGCCGTTCCATCAGCATACGTACCGCAAGCCGAATGACAGGGTGGTCATCCACGATCAGCACTTTATTCATGGGCAAGTCCAGTTTTCGCTGTTCGAATTTTTAGAACACGCACGATATCCCAGTCACTTGCCCCAAGGCATACTAACTTTTACACACACTTGCATCGAGAGACATTCTCTACAGGCATTGAGGATAATTCCCACAAATCCGCCCCGCTCGCTTCCCTCGCAACCACTTTGCGTCTTCTCATATCCCACCCACGCGTGACTCACCGCACAATTCCTACGCCATGGTAGTACGGAGGAAAACACTTACAGGTGCAAAAGAATAATTTCATTTGCAATTCCTTTTGTGCCAGATCGGCCTACTGATATCTTTTAGAAACAAAGCGTAACGCACCGACAGCACGACAGAATCGACACAACATCGTCCAGTCTATAAAACTTGAAATAATCGCGTCGTACTTAAACAAATACTTTTGCTATAACTGGAATAATCAACCTTCGACCCAACTAGCAACACAGGAGTTAACCCATGCTGAAGATAAAAAACAAAATAACCAACCCCATGACAGTCATCGCCATTTTTGCCTTTATTTCGGAAACTTCGGCTGCGGTATCTCTGCCGTTTCTTGACAACGAGGATCGAGAGATTTACGTATGGTTCTTGATCAGCTTTCCCTTTTACCTGCTGTTCCTGTTTTTCGTTACTCTTAACTTTAATCATCGCTCGCTTTACTCACCTTCAGACTTCGACAAAGACGAAAGCTTTTTAAAGGCGACAGAGAATCAGGAGCGCGATAACAACCGAAGCGCACCGCTTCGCGCGACAGGTGAACCTCGCACTTTTGAGCGGACGGGTGGCATCGAGTCAGGAGAATCTGGCGCTAACCGGTTCCGGGGTCCATGCAGAGTTCACAACGCGCCGGACCCCCCGCCCGACCCAGGCAGCCGAGCCGACCCGGTTGTACAGAATATCAAGCTGTCACTTTTGATAAGCGAGCTGAGCATTATTGACGCGAGGAATCTCGACGCATCGAGGGATTTCGATGCCATCCTCGAAACGCTCAAAGCTGCCGACAAAAAACGCGCTCGAGTTATCGTGCTTCTTTCCAATCACGTATCGAATCCCCTTGCGCACTCCGCACTGCAACAGATCAAGCAGGCGAAGAAAGGCTCAGGTGCAACACTGTGTATCGTTTACAACCTGTATTCACAGACGATGACATTGTTGGGAAGAACGAGCCGACAGAAGGGCCACGCCAGCGCGCAGGCAGACTAGAGAAAAGCCTGATGAACCAGACAAATTCCAAAAAAAAAGGCGGCCCTGAAAGGCCGCCTTTTTAATACATCATCGATGTGCACTACTCAGAACAACTTGCGGCCCTTGTTGGCAGCAATACGCATGCGCAGCGCGTTGAGCTTGATGAAGCCCGCCGCGTCAGCCTGATTGTAGGCACCGCCATCTTCTTCGAAGGTCGCGATGTTGGCGTCGAACAGCGAATCGTCGGACTTGCGCCCGGTCACGATCACGTTGCCTTTGTACAGCTTCAGACGCACGACGCCGTTCACGTTGACCTGCGAAGCGTCGATCATCTGCTGCAGCATCAAACGCTCAGGGCTCCACCAGTAGCCGGTGTAGATCAGGCTGGCATACTTGGGCATCAGCTCGTCTTTGAGGTGAGCGACTTCGCGGTCCAGAGTGATCGATTCGATGGCGCGGTGGGCGCGCAGCATGATGGTGCCGCCCGGGGTTTCGTAGCAGCCACGGGACTTCATGCCGACGTAACGGTTCTCGACGATGTCCAGACGGCCGATGCCGTGCTCGCCACCGATCTTGTTCAGCGTCGCCAACACGGTCGCCGGCGTCATTTCGACGCCGTCCAGCGCAACGATGTCGCCGTTGCGGTAAGTCAGTTCCAGATACTGCGCAGTGTCGGGAGCATTCTCCGGGGAGACGGTCCAGCGCCACATGTCTTCTTCGTGCTCGGTCCAGGTGTCTTCCAGCACGCCGCCTTCATAGGAGATGTGCAGCAGGTTGGCGTCCATCGAGTAAGGCGATTTCTTCTTGCCGTGGCGTTCGATCGGGATCGCGTGCTTTTCGGCGTAGTCCATCAGTTTTTCGCGCGAGAGCAGGTCCCACTCACGCCATGGCGCAATCACTTTCACGCCTGGCTTGAGCGCATAGGCACCCAGTTCGAAACGCACCTGATCGTTGCCCTTGCCGGTCGCACCATGGGAGATGGCGTCAGCGCCGGTTTCGTTGGCGATTTCGATCAGGCGTTTGGCGATCAGCGGACGTGCGATGGAAGTACCCAGCAGGTACTCGCCTTCATAAACGGTGTTGGCGCGGAACATCGGGAACACGAAATCACGCACGAATTCTTCGCGCAGGTCGTCGATGTAGATTTCTTTGACGCCCATGGCCTGAGCCTTGGCGCGGGCCGGCTCGACCTCTTCGCCTTGACCGAGATCGGCGGTGAAGGTCACCACTTCACAGTTATAAGTATCCTGCAGCCACTTGAGGATCACCGAAGTGTCCAGGCCGCCGGAATACGCCAGAACGACCTTGTTTACGTCCGCCATGCCATCACTCCACGGGGTTCTACGGAAAGCCGGGGAGTCTACCGCCCAAACGCGATAATTTACAGAGGCGCGACAGCTTAAGACGACAAAGCGACAGAATCTGTCGAGAGCGCGACGATGACCGGCGAGTCAGGAAGTCGCTGCGGTACTGGCTGGCGTGCTCGCTTGAGGCGCCGGAGCTGGAGCCGTAACCGGTGCCACGCGTGCCAGCTTTACGTTGACTCGACGGTTTTTCGCGCGGTTGGCCTTATTGGTGTTCGGCACAATGGGATATTGCTCGCCATGGAAACGCACGGTGATCTGCGATTCCTGAATGCCATTGGCCTTGAAGAAGTCGACCACGGCCAGCGCCCGGCGGCGCGACAGTTCGCGGTTGGTCAGGCGATTGCCGCTGTTGTCGGAGTGGCCGTCGAGTTCGATGTGATTGACCGTCGGATCGGCCTTCATGTACTCGAGCATCACTTGCAGCCTGGCTTTGGCGGCCGGGTCCAGATCAACACCTTCGCCGGGAAAGCCGATCTGCGACTGTTTGATCTGGTCAAAATTCTGCGGCAGCAATTTCGCCACACACGCCTGATAGTCGTTGAAAGCCTTGCTGAATTTGACCGGCAGTAGCCGAACTTCCGAGACGCGACCGTCACCCGATGCACGACGCACCACCGGGCTGCGTCCGTCCAGCAGACCGCTGATCAATCCGCCGGCCTGCGACTGTGAACTGTTGAACAGCACGTTGCCGCTGCCGAGCCTGACGCTGCCCAGATTGATGTCGCCGCGTCCCGGCTGCCAGGGCGCAGCCGCCGCCAGCAATGTCGCCGAGCCACCGCCGAGCATGGCGTTGTAGGCATTCAAACGAAAAATCGCCTGTTCGCCAGCCTTGCGCACGAACTCGCCTGAGCCGAAATCGGTGATCGGTTGGGTCAGACGGCATTCGAACTTGTCGCCGGCGACCGTCCACTCAATGCTCTCCAGACGAGTCTGGTACGTCAGCGCCATCGCGGGAAGGCTGGCAAACACACTGAGCAGGGCTAAATAACGCTGGCGCACGGGAGGCTCCATTGGCTTGTGAAACACAAACACCGATTCACACAATGTTTACGGCATACCCTCGGGCTATCGGACGCTGGCGGCAAAACTTGATAGCGGGTGCCTGCAAGAGTCTTTTCCGGTAGCATTCGCCTCAGTTTGACCCGCCTGGAATCCCCTCATGTCCGACCGCCTGACCCTGCTGCGTCCCGACGACTGGCACATTCATCTTCGCGATGGTGCCGTGTTGAACAATACCGTTGCCGATGTGGCCCGCACCTTCGGGCGCGCCATCATCATGCCAAACCTGGTACCGCCGGTGCGCAACGCCGCTGAAGCCAACGGCTATCGTCAGCGCATCCTTGCTGCCCGCCCGGCCGGCAGTCAGTTCGAACCGTTGATGGTGCTGTACCTCACCGACCGCACCCAACCGGAAGAAATTCGTCAGGCCAAGGCCAGCGGTTTCGTGCACGCCGCCAAGCTGTACCCGGCCGGCGCGACCACCAATTCCGATTCCGGCGTGACCAGCATCGACAAGATTTTTCCGGTGCTGGAAGCCATGGACGAAGTCGGCATGCCGTTGCTGATCCACGGTGAAGTCACTCGCGGCGATGTCGACGTGTTCGACCGCGAAAAGATCTTCATCGATGAGCACATGCGCCGTGTGGTCGAGCGCTTCCCGAAGCTCAAAGTGGTGTTCGAACATATCACCACGGGCGACGCCGTGCAGTTCGTCAACGAGGCTTCGGCCAACGTCGGCGCAACCATTACCGCGCATCACCTGCTCTACAACCGCAACCACATGCTGGTGGGCGGGATTCGGCCGCACTTCTATTGCCTGCCGATCCTCAAGCGCAATACCCACCAGGAAGCCTTGCTCGACGCCGCCACCAGCGGCAGCGCGAAGTTCTTCCTCGGTACCGACTCGGCCCCTCACGCCCAGCACGCCAAGGAGGCCGCTTGCGGCTGCGCCGGCTGCTACACCGCTTACGCAGCGATCGAGATGTACGCCGAAGCGTTCGAGCAGCGTAACGCGCTGGACAAGCTCGAAGCCTTTGCCAGCCTCAACGGCCCGCGCTTCTATGGCTTGCCGGTGAATACCGATCGCATCACCCTGGTTCGCGAAGAATGGACCGCCCCGACCAGCCTGCCATTTGGCGAGCTGACCGTTATCCCGCTGCGCGCCGGTGAAAAACTGCGCTGGCGCCTGCTGGAGGAACACGCGTGAGTGAAGACCATTTCGACGATGAACTGGACGGTCAGAATGGCGGAGGCGGTTCCCGTCACCCGATGGCAGCGCGTTTTCGCGGCTACCTGCCAGTTGTCGTCGACGTAGAAACCGGTGGTTTCAACGCGGCCACCGATGCCTTGCTCGAGATAGCCGCGACCACCATCGCGATGGATGAAAAGGGTTTCGTTTATCCGGATCACACCTACTTCTTCCGTGTCGAGCCGTTCGAGGGCGCCAACGTCGAAGCCGCAGCGCTGGAGTTCACCGGGATCAAACTCGATCACCCGCTGCGCATGGCAGTCAGTGAAGAGACGGCTCTGACCGACATCTTCCGTGGCATTCGCAAGGCGCTCAAAGCCAACGGCTGCAAGCGCGCCATTCTCGTCGGCCACAACAGCAGCTTCGACCTGGGTTTCCTGAACGCTGCGGTTGCGCGCCTGGACATGAAGCGCAACCCGTTCCACCCGTTCTCCAGTTTCGACACCGCAACACTCGCGGGCCTGGCGTACGGTCAGACTGTTCTGGCGAAAGCCTGTCAGGCGGCTGGCATCGATTTCGACGGTCGCGAGGCGCATTCGGCGCGTTACGACACAGAGAAAACCGCCGAGCTGTTCTGCGGCATCGTCAACCGCTGGAAACAGATGGGCGGCTGGGAAGACTTCGACGACTGATTCTGTCGTCAATCGCGCGCAAAAAAAAACCGGCTCACTGAGCCGGTTTTTTTATGCCTCGACGTTGCGCCTTACAGGGCAGCAGCGTTCTCGGTCAGGTACTTGGCAACGCCTTCTGGCGATGCGTCCATGCCTTTGTCGCCTTTCTTCCAGTTGGCAGGGCAGACTTCACCGTGCTCTTCGTGGAATTGCAGCGCGTCGACCAGACGGATCAGCTCTTCCATGTTACGGCCCAGTGGCAGGTCGTTGATGATCTGCGAGCGGACAACGCCTTTGTCGTCGATCAGGAACGCGCCGCGGAAAGCCACGCCGCCTTCGGATTCAACGTCGTAAGCCTTGGCGATGTCGTGCTTCATGTCGGCAGCCATGGTGTATTTCACCTGGCCGATACCGCCATTGTTCACTGGCGTGTTGCGCCAGGCGTTGTGAGTGAAATGCGAGTCGATCGACACGGCGATCACTTCAACGTTGCGGGCCTTGAAGTCTTCCATGCGGTTGTCCAGCGCGATCAGCTCGGACGGGCAGACGAAGGTGAAGTCCAGCGGGTAGAAGAACACCAGGCCGTATTTGCCTTTGATGGCCGAGGACAGGGTGAAGCTGTCAACGATCTCGCCATTGCCGAGTACGGCCGGGACGGTGAAGTCTGGGGCTTGTTTGCCTACGAGTACGCTCATTGAAATCTCCTGGTGTAAAAACTTGAAGTTCAGGGTTCGGGCCAGCCTGCCACCCTGAGGCGACAGCCCTGTGACACGAACCCTCTTCGCAAGGGCCGACCATCATACACTGCGCGTTTGGACTGTCCGTAACGGATTTTCCATGTTGGTTATCCCTTCCGGACTCAAGCGGCCGGGCAAACGGCTGCTCAACACCGTTCGTCAGTAGCAGCCAAATATCCTGCGAAGCGTTCCGAAAGCACTTTGACAATCATTCTCGTTAACATTAAGATCCATCGCAATTGAGTCACAACCAGCGACGGTTCTTACTTATGTATGTTTGTCTCTGCACTGGCGTCACCGACGGACAGATTCGCGAAGCGATCTATGAAGGTTGCTGCAGCTACAAAGAAGTTCGCCAGGCTACCGGCGTCGCCAGCCAGTGCGGCAAATGTGCTTGCCTCGCCAAGGAAGTGGTCCGCGAGACCCTGACCAAACTGCAAACGTCCCAGGCCGCGATCCCCTATCCTGCAGAATTTACTGCCGCGTAATCGCCCCCATTTCAAAGAACCGGACTTCTGTCCGGTTTTTTTATGCCTGAAAATCAATTGCTTAGGTTCAAGACGCGGAACACAAACATTCTTATTCCGATTAATTTTCATTTATTATTCAATAACTTAGGTTTGACACTTATAAATACGAAGCTCAAACTCCGCCTTATATACAGCGAATACAGGGCAGGACTCCGATCATGAAAGGCGACATTACAGTCATCCAGCATCTCAACAAGATCCTTGCCAATGAGCTGGTCGCGATCAATCAGTATTTCCTGCATGCTCGCATGTATGAAGATTGGGGTCTGAACAAGCTCGGCAAGCACGAATACAAAGAATCCATCGACGAGATGAAACACGCGGACAAGCTGATCAAGCGCATCCTGTTCCTGGAAGGCCTGCCGAACGTGCAGGATCTGGGCAAGCTGCACATCGGCGAGCACACCCGCGAAATGCTCGAATGCGACCTGCGCATTGAAAAGACCGGCCACGCTGATCTGAAAGCCGCCATTGCCCATTGCGAAACCGTCGGTGACTTCGGCAGCCGCGAACTGCTCGAAGACATTCTCGAGTCCGAAGAAGAACACATCGACTGGCTGGAAACGCAGTTGGGTCTGATCGACAAGATCGGCCTTGAGAACTATCTGCAATCGCAGATGGGCGAAGAGTAAAAGCTGTCGGGTGAAACGAGGCTGCGATCTTTATCGATTTCAGCCTTAATACTCAATCATCACGTATCCAACAAAAAGCCCCGCCCTCTTTCGAGGTGCGGGGCTTTTTGCTGGCCTCAGATCAAAAGATCGCAGCCTCGTTTCACTCGACAGCTCCTACAGGAGACGCGTCGTCGAGCGAAACTCTAAGAACGTAGAATCAGGCTTCGGACTTGTTCGTCGCTGCCGCTTCAACAGCAGCCTTGATGGTGCTTTGCAGCGAACCGTCTGCAGCCATCTCGGTCATGATGTCGCTGCCGCCGATCAGCTCACCGCCGACCCACAGTTGCGGGAAAGTCGGCCAGTTGGCGTATTTTGGCAGGGTGGCGCGGATTTCCGGGTTCTGCAGGATGTCCACGTACGCAAACTTTTCGCCACAGGCCATGACCGCCTGCGCAGCTTTCGCGGAAAAGCCGCACTGCGGGGCATTCGGCGAGCCTTTCATGTAAAGCAGAATGGTGTTGTTGGCAATCTGCTCTTTAATCGTTTCGATGATATCCATGGAGCACCTCGGCTGAACTTTCCGACTCAGAGGTCGGCACGGTGGCGCATTGTAACGGAATCCCGAGCGCCATGCTCGGTCTCCCCGACGGACCTGCTCAAGCCGCCGCCACCTTCACTGGCACACCGTTCAACGCGGCGTTGCCCGACAGTTCGTCGAGCTGACACTCATCGGTCAGGTCGTTGGCACTCGACCCCGGCTGGCTGCTGGCAATCGCCATCTGCACACCCGGACGCGCATGGCCCCAACCGTGGGGCAAGCTGACCGCGCCCTTCATCATGTCGAGACTGGCGAGCACTTCCACTTCAATCTGACCGACCCGAGAGCTCACCCGAACCCTTTGCCCGTCGATCAGACCACGGCTGGCCAGATCGTCCGGATGCATCAGCAATTGATGGCGTGGCTTGCCCTTTACCAGACGATGAAAGTTGTGCATCCAGGAGTTATTACTGCGCACATGGCGGCGGCCGATCATCAACAACTCATCGACACCCGGCGCCTTCAGTGCGGCAAAGCGTGCGAGGTCGGCGAGAATCTCTGGCGGTGCGGCCTGAATCCGCTGATTCGGCGTTTTAAGACGCGCCGCAAGATTCGGTTTCAGCGCCCCCAGATCAACGCCATGAGGATGATCGAACAGCGTTGCCAGCGACAGCTTCTGCTCGGAGGCGTCGCCGTACATTCCCATGCGCAGGCCCATGTCGATCATTTTTGAAGGCGGCATGGTCGGCTTCAGCTCCTTGCCGGTTTTCTCGGCAAACGCCTTGGCCAGCCCGACGAAAATTTCCCAGTCGTGCAGCGCGCCCTCGGGCTTGGCAAGAATTGCGCGATTGAAACGGGTGACATTACGCACTGCAAACAGGTTGAAGGTGGTGTCGTAGTGATCGTTCTCCAGCGCCGAGGTCGACGGCAGGATCAGGTCGGCGTAGCGCGTGGTTTCGTTGATATACAGGTCGATGCTGACCATGAAGTCGAGGCCATCCAGCGCCTGCTCCAGCTGCCGGCCGTTGGGCGTCGACAGCACTGGATTGCCCGCCACGGTAACCAGCACGCGGATCTGCCCCTCGCCTTCGGTGAGCATCTCTTCGGCCAGCGCCGACACCGGTAACTCGCCGCCGTACTCGGGCCGGCCGGAAACCCGACTCTGCCACTTGTTGAAATGCCCACCCGAGGTTGAGGCGACCAGATCCACCGCCGGCTCGGTGCACAATGCCCCGCCGACCCGGTCAAGGTTACCGGTGACCAGGTTGATCAACTGCACGACCCAGTGGCACAAAGTGCCGAAGGCCTGGGTCGAAACGCCCATGCGTCCGTAGCAGACGGCACTCGGCGCAGCGGCGAAATCGCGGGCCAGTTGGCGAATCTGCTCGGCAGGCACGGCACACAGCGGGCTCATGGCTTCAGCAGTAAAGGGCGCCACGGCGCTGCGCACGTCGTCCAGACCCTCGACCGGCAAGTGGCTGTCGCGGGTAAGGCCTTCGCTGAACAGTGTATTGAGCATGCCGAACAACAAAGCCGCATCGCCACCGGGGCGGACGAACACGTGCTGATCGGCGATTGCCGCCGTCTCGCTGCGCCGTGGATCGACCACCACCACTTTGCCGCCGCGTGCCTGAATCGCTTTCAGACGCTTTTCAACGTCCGGGACGGTCATGATGCTGCCGTTTGAAGCCAGCGGATTGCCGCCCAGAATCAGCATGAAATCGGTGTGGTCGATGTCGGGGATCGGCAGCAGCAAGCCGTGGCCGTACATCAGGTAGCTGCTGAGGTGATGCGGCAGTTGATCGACCGACGTTGCCGAGTAGCGATTGCGCGTCTTCAACAACCCGAGGAAGTAGTTGCTGTGGGTCATCAACCCGTAGTTGTGCACGCTCGGGTTGCCCTGATAAACCGCCACCGCATTTTGCCCGTGACGCTCCTGGATGGCAGCCAGCTTCTCGGCCACCAGGATAAACGCTTCGTCCCATTCGATTGGCAGCCATTGGCTGCCAACCCGGCGCATCGGCTGACGCAGACGATCGGGGTCATTTTGGATATCTTGCAGGGCCACTGCTTTAGGGCAGATATGGCCACGACTGAAAGTGTCGAGGGCATCGCCCTTGATCGAGGTGATCGCGATGTTGCCATCGGTTTCTGTGGTTTCGATGGTCAGCCCGCAAATGGCTTCGCACAGGTGGCACGCACGGTGGTGGAGAGTCTTGGTCATGGCCAGTCTCTGTCTTGTTCTGGGCAGGCACGCATGCCTGCGGAGACAAAACTATGGCCCGTGCGCAGGCAAGGCGCCAGCGACGTTCGTCTTGTGAATCGACGGCTATCAGGACGGCCGATAAACCGCAGCGCTCAGTTCGACGGCAACTGAGGCGGTGCTGCCAACTGGATCTCCTGAATGGTTTCGATCTGCTCGTGGGCGACGTGCACGCCGGTGAGCTCGCCGATCAAACGCCAATGCTCGTCGAGGCCGGCGCTGATGGTCGCCATGCGCTCGACCATGTGGCGGCCGGCTGATTTCACCACTTCATCCTCGCTGCGCAACAACTCGAACGACATCGATGTGACCGACGCGGTGAGATGAGTCAGAGAGCGAGCCGTGTGGCCCAGCAGTTCCATTAACAGTTGTTCTTTCGATTCCATGCGGAGGCTTCCTGCGTCGCTCGAAGGTTATTTATAACTCAGCACTTTGCTTTAGCAAATGTTTCAGCCCGAACATCCGACCAAGCGATTGCGCGGCGCCATGGCCGCAAACCGACCGAAGCCACATCATCACCGTCGCGGCGCATTGCCAAGCCCGGCGGGGCCAGTGTACAAAGAGGCTCGCTTCTGTACTGCACCCAGCTTCAAATGCGTGACCGCCATCAGCGGCACGCTCTGCGAACATTGCAAAATCCGTAGCCTATTGGAAAAACGCGACATTTAGTGTCAATATCGCGCCTCCCCCTATTTCGTCGCCCCGTGCGGCTTACGCCGCAGGTCTCGCCCGTTGTTCCGTTAAACAAGGCTTTGAGCATCTGCGGTTTGTAGCAAAAGGTAGTCAATGATGAGCGCAAGGCACTTTCTCTCCCTGATGGATTGCACGCCCGAAGAGCTGGTCAGCGTGATCCGTCGAGGCGTTGAGCTCAAGGACCTGCGTAACCGCGGTGTACTGTTCGAGCCTCTGAAAAACCGTGTGCTGGGGATGATCTTCGAGAAATCCTCGACCCGGACCCGGATCTCCTTCGAAGCCGGCATGATCCAGCTCGGCGGCCAGGCGATTTTCCTGTCCCCGCGCGACACCCAACTGGGCCGAGGCGAGCCGATCAGCGACTGCGCCATCGTCATGTCGAGCATGCTCGATGCGGTGATGATCCGCACCTTCGCCCACGGCACCTTGACCGAATTCGCCGCCAACTCGCGCGTGCCGGTGATCAATGGCCTGTCCGACGACTTGCACCCATGCCAGTTGCTTGCCGACATGCAGACTTTCCTTGAGCATCGGGGCTCGATCCAGGGCAAGACCGTGGCCTGGATCGGCGACGGCAACAACATGTGCAACAGCTATATAGAAGCGGCGATCCAGTTCGACTTCCAGTTGCGCATCGCCTGCCCGGATGGTTACGAGCCCAATCCTGAATTCGTCGCCAGGGCTGGCGATCGCGTGACCATCGTCCGCGACCCGCAGGACGCCGTGCGCGGCGCGCATCTGGTGAGCACCGACGTCTGGACATCGATGGGCCAGGAAGAGGAAACTGCCAAGCGCCTCAAGCTGTTCGCCCCGTTTCAGGTCAACCGCGCCCTGCTCGACCTCGCCGCCGAAGACGTGCTGTTCATGCATTGCCTGCCAGCCCACCGTGGCGAAGAAATCAGTCTCGACCTGCTCGATGACCCGCGCTCCGTCGCCTGGGATCAGGCAGAAAACCGTCTCCACGCACAGAAGGCCCTGCTCGAGTTCCTCGTCGAACCGGCATATCACCACGCATGAGCCATGAATTACTGCTGAACCTGCGCAACCTCGCTTGCGGCTATCAAGATCAACGCGTGGTGCAGAACCTCAATCTGCACCTCAACGCCGGAGACATCGGCTGCCTGCTCGGCTCGTCCGGCTGCGGCAAAACCACCACGCTGCGTGCCATCGCCGGTTTCGAACCGGTGCATGAGGGAGAAATCACCCTGGGTGGCGAAACGCTTTCCAGCGCCGGCTTCACCCTGGCGCCGGAGAAGCGCCGGATCGGCATGGTGTTTCAGGATTACGCGCTGTTCCCACACCTGAGCGTCGCGGACAACATCGCCTTCGGCATTCGCAAGCACCCGAGCAAGGCGCGCGTGGTTGAGGAGCTGCTGGAACTGGTCAACCTGAAAAACCTCGGCAAGCGCTTCCCCCACGAGTTGTCCGGCGGTCAGCAACAGCGCGTCGCTCTCGCCCGCGCGTTGGCGCCCGAGCCGCAATTGCTGCTGCTTGATGAGCCGTTCTCCAACCTCGATGGCGAGTTGCGTCGCAAGCTCAGCCATGAAGTGCGTGACATTCTGAAGACCCGTGGCACCAGCGCGATTCTGGTGACCCACGATCAGGAAGAAGCCTTCGCCGTGAGCGATCACGTCGGCGTGTTCAAGGAAGGCCGACTGGAACAGTGGGACACGCCGTACAACCTGTACCACGAACCGGCGACGCCTTATGTCGCCAGTTTCATCGGTCAGGGCTATTTCATCCGCGGGCAGCTCGCCAGCCCGGAGTCTGTGCAGACCGAACTAGGTGAACTGCGCGGCAATCGCGCTTACACCTGGCCGATGGGCGGCGCGGTGGATGTACTGCTGCGTCCGGACGACATTGTTTATGCGCCGGACAGCGCCTTGAAGGCGCGGATTATCGGCAAGACGTTTCTGGGCGCGGCGACCTTGTATCGGCTGCAACTGCCAACCGGTGCGCAGCTGGAATCGATTTTTCCGAGCCACGCCGATCATCTGGTCGGTGCCGAGGTGGGAATTCGGGTAGCGGCTGATCACCTGGTGCTGTTCCAGGCTTCCGGCAGCACGGCTGCGCAGATTCCGGCGGTCGAGAACGGCGTACGGCGTTTCAGCACAGCCCTCTGATCCGTACCGGATGAAAATGTGGGAGCGAGCCTGCTCGCGAAAGCGGTGTATCAGTCACAGATAATCTGATCGACCTACCGCATTTCGCGAGCAGGCTCGCTCCCACAGTTGGCTCTGTGTCAGCCTAAAATCAGGGTGCCGCTGGCAACCAGCGTCACATTGCCGCCAATCTTCACCCGCTCACCTTCAAGCCTACAGAACAGCTCCCCGCCCCGCGCCGAGCGTTGGCACGCCGTCAGGCTTGATTTGCCTAACCGTTTGGCCCAATACGGAATCAGGCTGCAGTGCGTAGAGCCGGTGACCGGGTCTTCGTTGATACCAATCGCCGGGGCGAAATAGCGCGAAACGAAGTCATGCTGATTGCCGCGCGCGGTGACGATGGCGCCCAGCCACGGCAGTTTGGCCAGTGCGATCATATCGGGTTTGCAGTCGAGCACTGCCTGCTCCGAATCCAGCACCACGAAGAGTTCGTTGCAGCCCAGCACGTCAACGGCCTCAACGCCGAGCGCCCGCTCGACATCCAGGGTCACGCCGATTTCCGAAGGGGTGATCGTCGGAAAATCCAGCCACAACCGATCGCCTTCACGGCTGACACTCAGCGGGCCGGACTTGCACGTGAAGTCGATGCGCTCGGTGCTTTCTTTATAGATTTCGAACAGAACAAATGCGCTGGCCAACGTCGCGTGGCCGCACAACGGCACTTCAGTGGTCGGCGTAAACCAGCGGATATGCCAGACCTGCCCTTCACGCACCAGAAACGCGGTTTCCGCCAGGTTGTGTTCGGCGGCGATCTTCTGCATCAACTCATCGCTCAGCCAGGCATCGAGCCGATACACCATCGCCGGATTGCCACTGAACGGTCGATCACTGAACGCATCGACCTGATGAAACGCAAGCTGCATAACCTTCTCCCTGAATTGGTCGCCAGAGCATGCTACGGCCGGCCGGATAGGCGCCAGTGACAAAACCGGTATTTTTTCTTCATACAGCCAGACTGATGCTAAGCGCGGCCGATGTCGGCGAACGTCGCCTGGGTGTGCTCTGCCAGCACAGCCGGCGCCAGTTCGACTTCCAGACCACGTCGACCGGCACTGACGTAAATAGTCGCAAACGACTGGGCCGAATTGTCGATGAACGTGCGCAGGCGTTTCTTTTGCCCGAGGGGGCTGATGCCTCCTAAAAGGTAACCGGTGGAACGTTGCGCGGCAGCCGGATCGGCCATCTCGGCCTTTTTCACCCCGGCGGCGTGCGCCAGCCCCTTGAGATCGAGACTTCCGACGACCGGCACCACAGCCACGAGCAATTCACCTTTTTCGCTGGCGGCCAGCAGCGTCTTGAATACTTGCGCCGGCTCCAGCGCGAGTTTCTCGGCCGCCTCCAACCCGTAGGACGCGGCCTTTGGATCATGTTCGTAACTGTGCACGCGATGTTCGGCACGAACTTTTTTAAGCAAATCCAACGCTGGGGTCATGGCAGCTCCGGGTCCGACGAGTGCTAAAAATCTGCGGCCGATTCTAGGCCATCATCCGGCAAAAGGCTCTATCCCGAGCCCGGTTCCCGTGGCTCGGCGGCTTATTCGCTTGATCCGCTGCGCTGATCATTCACCCAGCGAATAGTTCTATTGTGACCGACGGTTCACTTTCGACCTTTGACAGGTTTGTTTCTTGTCTATATTTTTTCGAATCTGAATAATGTAAGAATCATGGTCATCGCACTATCAGCAGTAACCCGGGAGCCGAATGGGGATTCCAACCCGGTGAAGATCGCGCACTGCCCTGTGGGCATGGCGCCAGACAACAACAAAAACCGAGGTTTTCAATGACGACTGCTTTACCGCAACCATCGCTGTCCGGCCAATGCATGGCCGAGTTTCTGGGCACCGCCCTTCTGATTTTCTTCGGCACCGGTTGTGTCGCCGCGCTCAAGGTCGCGGGCGCCAGCTTCGGCCTGTGGGAAATCAGCATTATCTGGGGCGTCGGCGTGAGCATGGCGATCTACCTGACCGCCGGAGTTTCCGGCGCGCACCTGAATCCGGCGGTGAGCATTGCACTGGCCATTTTCGCCGACTTCGAAAAGCGCAAATTGCCGTTCTACATTCTTTCTCAGATCGCCGGTGCCTTCTGCGGCGCACTGCTGGTGTACACGCTGTACAGCAACCTGTTCTTCGATTTCGAACAAACCCACCAGATGGTTCGTGGTTCGGCCGCCAGCCTTGAACTGGCGTCGGTGTTCTCGACTTACCCGAACCCGGCGCTGTCGACGGCTCAGGCTTTCCTGGTCGAGATGATCATCACCGCGATCCTGATGGGCGTGATCATGGCCCTGACCGATGACAACAATGGTCTGCCCAGAGGCCCGATGGCACCGCTGCTGATCGGCTTGCTGATCGCCGTCATCGGCAGCTCCATGGGCCCGCTGACCGGTTTCGCGATGAACCCGGCGCGCGACTTCGGCCCTAAGCTGATGACTTTCTTTACAGGTTGGGGTGATATTTCCTTCACTGGCGGCCGCGAGATTCCGTATTTTCTGATTCCGATTTTTGCACCGATTGTCGGTGCCTGCCTCGGCGCTGCCGGGTACCGCGGGCTTATCGCCCGTCACCTGACCGGCGCGACACCTGCTACAAAGGATGCAGAACCGGCCATTGACGGCAAACCAAGAACTTCTTGAAACAGTCGGCGCAGGCTCCTGCCCAATAGAGCCTGCGCCCCGGCCCACTCTCCCTTATTTCGTCCAAGGCAATCGACATGACCGACATTCAGAACAAGAACTACATCATTGCCCTCGATCAGGGTACGACCAGCTCCCGCGCCATTATTTTCGACCGCGACGCGAACGTGGTCTGCACCGCGCAGCGCGAGTTCGTTCAGCATTACCCGCAAGCCGGCTGGGTCGAACACGATCCGATGGAAATTTTCGCCACCCAGAGTGCGGTGATGGTTGAAGCGCTGGCCCAGGCCGGCCTGCATCATGATCAGGTGGCCGCTATCGGCATCACCAACCAGCGTGAAACCACGGTGGTCTGGGACAAGACCACGGGCCGGCCGGTCTACAACGCCATTGTCTGGCAGTGCCGCCGCAGCACCGAGATCTGCCAGCAACTCAAGCGTGATGGCCACGAAGACTACATCCGTGACACGACTGGCCTCGTCACCGACCCGTACTTCTCCGGCACCAAATTGAAGTGGATCCTCGACAACGTCGAAGGCAGCCGCGAGCGTGCACGCAACGGCGAACTGCTGTTCGGCACCGTCGATAGCTGGCTGATCTGGAAATTCACCGGCGGCAAGGTCCACGTCACCGACTACACCAACGCCTCGCGCACCATGCTTTTCAACATCCACTCGCTGGAGTGGGATTCGAAGATGCTGGAAATCCTCGACATCCCGCGCGAGATGCTCCCGGAAGTCAAAGCCTCCTCGGAAATCTACGGCCGCACCAAGAGCGGCATCGCCATTGGCGGTATCGCCGGCGACCAGCAAGCGGCGCTGTTCGGTCAGATGTGCGTGGAGCCGGGCCAGGCCAAAAACACCTACGGCACTGGCTGCTTCCTGCTGATGAACACCGGCGACAAAGCGGTGAAATCGCAACACGGCATGCTTACCACCATCGCTTGCGGCCCGCGTGGCGAAGTCGCTTATGCACTGGAAGGTGCCGTGTTCAACGGTGGCTCGACCGTGCAGTGGCTGCGTGACGAACTGAAAATCGTCAACGACGCCCACGACACCGAATACTTTGCCAACAAGGTCAAGGACAGCAAC
The DNA here is from genome assembly GCF_014268505.2 of Pseudomonas khorasanensis. Taxonomy (GTDB): domain Bacteria; phylum Pseudomonadota; class Gammaproteobacteria; order Pseudomonadales; family Pseudomonadaceae; genus Aquipseudomonas; species Aquipseudomonas khorasanensis. Next base: position 179,634 of record NZ_JABWQP020000002.1, on the reverse strand, counting down.
GGCGTGTATCTGGTCCCGGCGTTTACCGGGCTGGGCGCGCCGTACTGGGACCCGTATGCTCGCGGCGCGCTGTTCGGCCTCACGCGCGGCGTGCGCGTGGATCACATCATCCGCGCTGCGCTGGAATCGATCGCCTACCAGACCCGCGACGTGCTCGACGCCATGCAACAGGATTCCGGCGAACGCCTCAAAGCCCTGCGTGTGGACGGCGGCGCGGTGGCCAACAACTTCCTCATGCAGTTCCAGGCCGACATTCTGGGCACCCAGGTCGAGCGCCCGCAAATGCGCGAAACCACGGCGCTTGGCGCCGCTTACCTGGCGGGTCTGGCCTGCGGTTTCTGGGGCAGCCTGGAAGAACTGCGCGGCAAAGCGGTGATCGAGCGCGAGTTCGAACCGAGCCTGGATGAAGTGCAGAAAGAGAAGCTCTACAAAGGCTGGAAGAAAGCCGTCAGCCGCACCCGTGACTGGGCGCGTGAGGACGCCGAATAAGCCAACGTTGAGTTCCAGAGACTGCCCAAACAGCGTGAAAGCGTAGCGAGCGAAGGCAAGACAAGGCAAAAACAGGCGAGGACCGGCTGGGGTCGCACTCGACTTTACGGGTTTGTAAATGAGCAGTCCGAGCCTGTTTTTAACGCAGGATTGGCGAGCGCAGTAGCTTTCACGTTGTTTGGAAACTGGTCGGGAGCGGATTCGTGCGTCATCATGGGCAAATTTTGCACGGCAGCCCAAAGGAAGCCCCATGAATCTGCCTCCCCGTCAGCAGCAAATCCTCGAGCTGGTCCGCGAACGCGGCTATGTGAGCATCGAGGAAATGGCCACGCTGTTCGTTGTCACCCCGCAAACCATTCGCCGCGACATCAATCAGCTCGCGGAAGCCAATCTGCTGCGCCGTTATCACGGTGGCGCCGCTTATGATTCCAGTGTCGAAAACACCGCTTATGCAATGCGCGCCGATCAGATGCGCGATGAGAAGCAGCGCATCGGCGAAGCGATCGCCGCGCAGATTCCCGACCACGCCTCGCTGTTCATCAACATCGGCACCACCACCGAATCGATCGCCCGCGCCCTGCTCAATCACAGCCACCTGAAAATCATCACCAACAACCTGCACGTCGCCTCGATGCTCAGCGCCAAGGATGATTTCGATGTGCTGCTGACCGGCGGCAACGTGCGCCGTGACGGCGGCGTGGTGGGTCAGGCCAGTGTGGATTTCATTAATCAATTCAAGGTTGATTTCGCGCTGGTCGGCATCAGCGGGATCGACGAGGACGGCAGCCTGCTCGACTTCGATTATCAGGAAGTACGGGTATCGCAAGCGATCATCGCCAATGCGCGGCAGGTCATTCTGGCGGCCGACTCGAGCAAGTTCGGGCGTAACGCGATGATTCGACTGGGGCCTATCAGCCTGATTGATTGCCTGGTCACCGATCAGCAGCCGGTGCCAGCGCTGGCGCAGTTGTTGAGCCAGCACAAGATTCGGCTGGAAGTCGTCTAGTTGCTCGTTCCCACGCTCCGCGTGGGAATGCCGCCCGGGACGCTCTGCGTCCCACTTCAGAAGCCGACGCAGAGCGTCGATGGATGCATTCCCACGCGGAGCGTGGGAATGATCGGTAAACAACACGCCGTCTGCGTCTTCTGCGCGCATTTCATGTTCGATAATTTTCCTTTCCCTGCCCTTCGATGAGTTTTTTCAATCGAACGCGACTGGCTGCGCGCGTGTTTATGGGCTACCATTTTCGCAAATGAACATTTATGTTCGATTTCCAAGACAGAAAATCAAAAGAACCGAGGCCAGCCGATGTCCACCTCTACCTTGCGTACGCCCCCCATCTCCGAGATCTATGACGTTGCCGTGATTGGCGGCGGGATCAACGGTGTGGGAATCGCAGCGGATGCCGCCGGTCGCGGTCTTTCGGTGTTCCTTTGCGAAAAAGATGACCTGGCCAGCCACACATCGTCGGCCAGCAGCAAGCTGATCCACGGTGGCCTGCGCTATCTGGAACATTACGAATTCCGTCTGGTGCGTGAAGCGCTGGCCGAACGTGAAGTGTTGCTGGCCAAGGCACCGCACATCGTCAAACCCATGCGTTTCGTACTGCCGCACCGTCCGCACCTGCGCCCGGCCTGGATGATTCGTGCTGGCCTGTTCCTTTATGACAACCTTGGCAAGCGCGAAAAACTGCCGGGCTCGAAAAGCCTGAAGTTCGGCGCCGACAGCGCACTGAAAAACGAAATCAAGAAAGGCTTCGAGTACTCCGATTGCTGGGTCGACGACGCCCGCCTCGTTGTCTTGAATGCCATGGCCGCCCGCGAAAAAGGCGCTCACGTGCACACCCAGACCCGTTGCGTCAGCGCCCGCCGCACCAAAGGCCTGTGGCACCTGCACCTGGAGCGTGCCGACGGCAGCCTGTTTTCGATTACAGCCAAAGCGCTGGTGAACGCAGCCGGTCCATGGGTGGCCAAGTTCATCCGTGACGACCTGAAAATGGAATCGCCGTACGGCATCCGTCTGATTCAGGGCAGCCACATCATCGTGCCGAAACTGTACGAAGGCGAACACGCGCACATTCTGCAAAACGAAGATCAGCGTATCGTTTTCACCATTCCGTACCTGAACCACTTCACCCTGATCGGCACCACCGACCGCGAATACACCGGCGATCCAGCGAAAGTCGCGATCACCGAAGGCGAAACCGACTACCTGCTCAAAGTAGTCAACGAACACTTCAAAAAGCAGGTCGTGCGTGAAGACATCCTGCACAGCTACTCGGGCGTACGTCCGCTGTGCAACGACGAATCCGACAACCCGTCGGCCGTCACCCGCGATTACACCCTGGCCTTGTCGGGCAACACTGATGAAGCACCGCTGTTGTCGGTGTTCGGCGGCAAGCTGACCACCTACCGCAAACTGGCCGAGTCGGCGATGGCGCAGTTGATGCCGTTCTTCACCCAGATGCGCCCGAGCTGGACGGCCGGCGCTACCCTGCCCGGCGGCGAAGACATGACCACGCCGCAGGCCCTGAGCGCGCTGATTCGTGACAAGTTCGATTTCGTCCCGACGGAAATCGCCCGTCGCTGGGCCGTCACTTACGGCAGCCGCACCTGGCGCATGCTCGAAGGCGTGGAAGCCCTGGCGGACATGGGCGAGCACATTGGCGGCGGGCTCTACACCCGCGAAGTCGATTACCTGTGCAGCGAAGAGTGGGCGACCACGGCGCACGACATCCTGTGGCGACGCACCAAGCTTGGCTTGTTCACGACCCCGGATGAGCAGGAGAAACTGACGGTCTATCTGGGCAAGGTCGAGCAGAATCGCAAGACTGAAGCCGCCTGATCACCTGATCAGTGAAGAGACAAAAGCCCCTGAATCGCAAGATTCAGGGGCTTTTTCCATTCCAGCGGTTCTGGCGCGGTACTGAGCCGGGATCAGCCCGCCACATGCAGCAGCAAAAAATCAATAAACGCCCGGGATTTGTGCGGCAAATGCGGTGTATCGGGAAACACCAGACTGATTGGCTGTGAAGGCAGCGAGTAGTCAGGCAAGACGCGCAACAGGCGCCCAGTGGCGATATCGTCTTCAACCATCCACGCGGGCAGGACCGATACGCCCAGCGACGACAAGGTCATCGAACGAATCGCCGTCGATGAATTCGACTCGAAGTGGCGGCTGCCGCTGACCTCTATCCCCTGCCCTGCACGGTCACGTAACACCCACTGCGCCGGCGCCGGCAGATTGCTGTTAGCGATCCATGGCAGCACGTTCAGGTCCTTGGGTTCTCGCACCGGACACCGAGCCAGAAAGGCTTCGGTGGCTACCAGCACAATCTCGTAGTCGCCGAGTTTGCGGCTTCTGAAAGCCGAGTCCGCCAGATTGCCCAGGCGAATCACCAGATCCAGACGTTCAGCAAGCAGATCATTCAATGAAGAGTCGAAGTCGTAGCACAGGCGGATATCCGGATATAGCTCGGTGAACAACGGAATCAACGGCAGGATAAATTGCTCGCCGTACTCACGGGTGGAACTGATCCGCAGCGTTCCCGATACCCGGTTGCTGCCGTGCAAAACCCTGTCAAACGCGGCATCGATGTCCGTGACAATGGCCTTGAACTCGGCATAAAAACTGTGCCCGGATTCGGTCAGCGCAACAGCCCGGCTGTTGCGCATCAGTAGCGTGGTCGACAGCGCCGCTTCCAGCGCTTTGATGTGCAGACTGACCATGGCCCTGCTGATGTTCAGATGATTCGCCGCTTTGGTGAACGAACCCAGTTCGGCGATCGCGAGAAACGTCTGAACCCGGTTCAAATGCATGTGCATGGCGCCCTGCGTCACGGTTAAATCCCTTTAAACATTGTGTTCAGCCCCATTGCATCGACGCCCGGAGTCTATCGCCCTTATGCTCGACGACAAAGGGGAAACAGCATGAGTTACCGCTACAAAGTCGCATCGATTTTCCTGCTCGGCTTCTTTGTCGATTGCATCAATATCTTCATGTCGGCGGTGGCCCTGCCTAGCCTGTCGATCACCTTGCACGTCAGCAGCGCTTCAGTGGCGTGGGTTGCCAACGCCTACATCTTGGGGCTGACGCTGATCATTCCAGTCAGTACCTGGCTGGCCGGTCGCTTTGGCAGCCGTGGCATTCTTACCGCTTCGATGTTGCTGTTCACAGCGTCGGTGTGGCTGTGTGGCCAGGCCGACAGCTTTCACGAATTGGTGGGCTGGCGCTTTTTGCAGGGCATTGGGGGCGGCTTGTTGATTCCGGTTGGTCAGGCGCTGATGTTCAACCTGTTCCAGGGCGAGCAGCGCGCGAAGATGTCCACTTTGGTAATGGCCGTCGCGTTGATCGCTCCGGCCATATCGCCGACAGTCGGCGGTATCATCGTCGACAGCAGCTCGTGGCGCTGGGTGTTCTACAGCAATATCCCGTTCTCCTTGATGGCTGCCGGGCTGTCGTGGTTCTGGATCAGGGAAGCCAAATCCGCCAGCCTTCCGCGCCCGGACATCAAAGGCTTGTTGCTGGTCAGCGCCGCGCTCGCCAGCCTGTTGCTGGGCATGTCGCTGTACGGTGCTGACTACCCGGCGGCAGCGGCACTCAGCGGCGTCGCAACAGGCTTGATATTCGTCGCCCTGTACCTGCTGCATTACCGTCGCTGCAGCCATGCGATCATTGAACTGAACCTGCTCAAAAGCAAAAAGCTCAGCGACTCGATTTACGTTTACTACGCGATTCCGGGGGTGTTCACCGGGGTCAATCTTATGGCTGTTTTCTTCCTGCAGAACACCCTGCAATTCAGCGCACGGCTGACCGGGACGTTCATGATCGTCTACGCGGCTGGCGCGTTTATCGCGATGACCATCAGCGGCCGGGTCTACAACCGGGTCGGTGCCAGGCGCCTGTTCACCTTAGGCATGCTGTTACACAGCGCCGGCATCGCCACGCTGATGCTGGTCGAGGCCCCCGGCGATCGGTGGATCATCGTTATCGCCTACAGCCTGATGGGCATCGGTGGCGGCATCGGCGCCAACACTGCGCAAACCACGTCCCTGATGGACTTTGCAGGCGGCGATACGCACAAGGCCAGCGTGATCTGGAACCTCAACCGCCAGATGTCCTTCAGCCTCGGCGCCGCGTTGTTTCTGATGATTTTCAACGTCCTGCTCAAGTACCTCGACATCACCGCGGCCTACCACGCGACGTTCGCTCTGGCGGCGCTGATCGGGCTATTGCCGCTGTTGCGGATGCGCCCATTGAACCCTGCGAAGGAATCCCCATGACCGACCATCCTGTTGAACGAGCCGAACACAGTATTCATCACGTCCACGCACTGATTCATCGTGTATTCACCGATGCCGACGGAACCGGCGCGGCGAGTATCGAGCCGCTGATGCAGGCATTTGCCGACGACTTCAGCATGGTGGGCGTCTCGGCGATCGCGATGAGCCGGTCAGAGGTCGAGCAACTGTTCAGAGGCGCCGTCGGGGCCCGCCCGGGTCTCGAGATCCTCATCAGCCATCTGCATACAATCTGGTATCAGGGCGAGACGCTGGCGGTGAGCTACGTGGAAACCCATCGCCTGGATGGCATTGAACAGTCGCGAGCGTCGGTGGCCATTCTGTGCGTGCAACCTGCGGACGTGCAGTGGCGGTATCTACATGAAATACCGCTCAGTACAGGTGTTTGAGAATAAACCTTCCCGCGGATTCGGTTTTCCGAACGCGACTTCCCGGTCGATTCGGTTAACCGGACCAGACCGATTAATAAATAACACCATAAAACTTTAATAACGTTAAAAATCAATAGGTTGATAACTGTCGACTGGTCTGGCACGAGTCATGCTCTACACTCTCTCGACGAATGCCTGATACGCCAACACTTCAGGAGCCGTCAGGCATTCGAAGCACAAAAAGGGCCGACAAACTGGCTCCATAAAAAAAACAATGTCGAGGAAAATTTGATGCGCATCGTTCCCCATATCCTGGGCGCAGCCATTGCTGCCGCTCTGATCAGCACGCCAGTTTTCGCCGCCGAGCTCACCGGCACCCTGAAGAAGATCAAAGAGTCCGGCGTCGTTACGCTGGGTCACCGCGACGCCTCCATCCCGTTCTCCTACATCGCGGACGCTTCCGGTAAACCGGTCGGCTACTCCCACGACATTCAACTGAAAGTCGTAGAAGCGCTGAAAAAAGAGCTGGACGTGCCGAACCTGCAAGTCAAGTACAACCTGGTCACCTCGCAAACCCGTATTCCCCTGGTGCAGAACGGCACCGTGGATCTGGAATGCGGCTCCACCACCAACAACGTCGAGCGCCAGCAGCAAGTCGCCTTCTCCGTTGGCATCTTCGAGATCGGCACCAAGCTGCTGTCCAAGAAAGATTCCAAGTACAAGGATTTCGATGACCTGAAAGGCAAGAACGTCGTGACCACCGCCGGCACCACGTCCGAGCGCCTGCTCAAGGCCATGAACGCCGACAAGCAGATGGGCATGAACGTCATTTCCGCCAAGGACCACGGTGAATCCTTCCAGATGCTGGAATCGGGCCGCGCTGTTGCGTTCATGATGGACGACGCCCTGCTGGCCGGCGAAGCCGCCAAGGCCAAGAAGGCTGATGACTGGGCCGTGACCGGCACCCCACAGTCGTACGAAATCTACGGCTGCATGATGCGCAAAGGCGACGAGCCGTTCAAAAAAGCGGTAGACGATGCCATCAAGGCCACCTACGCCTCGGGCGAGATCAACAAGATCTACGAAAAATGGTTCATGCAGCCTATCCCGCCGAAAGGCCTGAACCTGAATTTCCCGATGAGCGAAGAACTCAAGAACCTGATCGCCAACCCGACCGACAAAGCGGCTGACGAAAAGAAATCCTGATTTCTGACTAACCTTATTCCCTGAGAAGGCACCTGCCTTTTCAGGGAATGGTCACTCCCTGCTGGCATTTTCTGGAAACACTCGAACCGGTGCTGTCGAGCCGATCGCGTGTGCCCGGTCCTTGAAAAAGACCGGGGAGGGAACGGAGTTTCCCCAGGCGGGCAACTGTACATCGATCGAATCGAGGGGAGACCCTAATGAATTACAACTGGGACTGGGGCGTGTTCTTCAAGTCCACCGGCGTGGGCAGCGAGGTCTATCTCGACTGGTACGTGGCCGGCCTGGGCTGGACCATCGCCATCGCCGTCGTGGCCTGGATCATCGCCCTGCTGCTGGGCTCGATCCTGGGCGTGATGCGCACCGTGCCGAACCGGCTGGTATCAGGCATCGCGACTTGCTACGTGGAACTGTTTCGTAACGTGCCGCTGCTGGTTCAGCTGTTCATCTGGTACTTCCTGGTACCGGACCTGCTGCCCGCCGATATGCAGGAGTGGTACAAGCAGGACCTGAACCCGACCACCTCGGCCTACCTGAGCGTCGTCGTGTGCCTGGGTCTGTTCACTGCCGCACGGGTTTGCGAACAGGTGCGCACCGGCATCCAGGCGTTGCCACGCGGCCAGGAAGCCGCCGCGCGCGCCATGGGCTTCAAGCTGCCGCAGATCTACTGGAACGTGCTGCTGCCCCAAGCGTACCGGATCATCATTCCGCCGCTTACCTCGGAATTCCTCAACGTCTTCAAGAACTCCTCCGTGGCGTCGCTGATTGGCTTGATGGAGCTGCTCGCGCAGACCAAGCAGACCGCCGAATTCTCCGCCAACCTGTTCGAAGCCTTTACCCTGGCGACCCTGATCTACTTCACCCTGAACATGAGCCTGATGTTGCTGATGCGCATGGTCGAGAAGAAAGTCGCGGTGCCCGGCCTGATCTCCGTGGGGGGTAAATAATGGAATTCGACTTCACAGGCATCATCCCGGCCATTCCCGGTTTGTGGAACGGCATGGTGATGACCCTCAAACTGATGGCGCTGGGCGTCGTCGGCGGGATCATCCTGGGGACTATCCTGGCGCTGATGCGCCTGTCCCATAACAAGCTGATTTCCAACATCGCTGGCGCCTACGTCAACTATTTCCGCTCGATCCCGCTGCTGCTGGTGATCACCTGGTTCTATCTGGCGGTGCCGTTCGTGCTGCGCTGGATCACCGGCGAGGACACGCCGATCGGCGCGTTTGGCTCTTGCGTCGTGGCGTTCATGATGTTCGAAGCGGCGTACTTCTGCGAAATCGTTCGGGCCGGCGTGCAGTCGATCCCCAAGGGCCAGATGGGCGCGGCACAGGCATTGGGCATGAACTACGGCCAGATGATGCGTCTGATCATCCTGCCTCAGGCGTTTCGAAAGATGACCCCGCTGCTGCTGCAACAGAGCATCATCCTGTTTCAGGACACCTCGCTGGTCTACACAGTCGGCCTGGTGGATTTCCTCAATGCTTCGCGGGCCAATGGCGACATCATCGGCCGCTCCAATGAGTTCCTGATCATCGCAGGTCTCGTGTACTTCACAATCAGCTTTGCCGCCTCGCTGCTGGTCAAGCGTCTGCAAAAAAGGTTCGCCGTATGATCTCTATCAAGAACGTCAACAAGTGGTATGGGGACTTCCAGGTGCTGACTGATTGCAGCACTGAGGTTAAAAAAGGTGAAGTGATCGTGGTCTGCGGCCCTTCGGGTTCCGGCAAATCCACTTTGATCAAATGCGTCAACGCGCTGGAGCCGTTTCAGAAAGGCGACGTCGTGGTTGACGGCACATCGATTGCCGACCCGAAAACCAACCTGCCGAAACTGCGTTCGCGGGTGGGCATGGTGTTCCAGCATTTCGAACTGTTCCCGCACCTGACCATCACCGAAAACCTGACCATCGCGCAGATCAAGGTACTGGGCCGGAGCAAGGAAGAGGCGACCAAGAAAGGTCTGCAACTGCTTGAGCGCGTGGGTCTGTCGGCTCACGCCCACAAGCATCCGGGGCAGTTGTCCGGTGGTCAGCAACAGCGTGTGGCGATTGCCCGCGCGCTGGCGATGGACCCGATCGTCATGCTGTTCGATGAACCGACCTCTGCGCTCGACCCGGAAATGGTCAACGAAGTGCTCGACGTGATGGTGCAACTGGCCCACGAAGGCATGACCATGATGTGCGTGACCCACGAAATGGGCTTCGCCCGCAAAGTGGCTGACCGAGTGATCTTCATGGACGCCGGCAAGATCATCGAAGACTGCCCGAAAGAGGAATTCTTCGGCGACATCAGCGCTCGCTCCGAACGCGCGCAGCACTTCCTCGAGAAAATCCTGCAGCACTAAAAGCAACACACCCGCCGGGGCATTGCTCCTTCCCTGTGGGAGCGAGCCTGCTCGCGAAGAGGCCATTACATTCAGCCTGGATGTTGAATGTCAGTGCGCTTTCGCGAGCAGGCTCGCTCCCACAAGGGCCGGCGTTGCCCTTGCAACAAGTGTGGTGGTTGACCCAAGGCATCTGTGATGAAATGCGACTCCAATCTCTATCGCGCAGCGCCGCCATCACTTGCCGTGAAGCCCCGTCTGATCCGCCATCTCTTCCTGCCGCCGCTGATCATCGCCCTGATGATCGGATTGGGTTTTATCGGCTTCTGGACCAGTGAACACTTCGGCATCCGCAGCCTGGGCGAGAACGGCCAGCGTCAGCTGGAACTGCACGCCCGCGCGGTTGAAAGTGAAATCAGCAAATACACCTACCTGCCCAGCCTGCTGGAACTCGAAACGAGTGTGCCGCAGTTGCTGGCCGACCCGACCCCGGAGCACCGGCAAACGGTCAACGATTACCTCGAAGGCCTGAACCGCCGCAGCCGCAGTCGGGCCATCTACGTGATGGACACCACCGGCCGCGTCATGGCCACCAGTAACTGGCGCGATGTCGACAGTTACCTGGGTGAAGATCTTTCTTTCCGTGCTTATTTCAAGGACGCCGTGCGCGGCCAGCCCGGGCGCTTTTACGGCATTGGCAGCACCAACGGCGAACCCGGTTACTACCTTGCCCACGGCCTGGAAGAGCACGGCAAGATCATCGGCGTCGCGGTGGTCAAAGTGCGTCTGGAAGCCATGGAAGAACGCTGGCAGCGCGCGCGTCTGGAAGCTTTTGTCAGCGACGAAAACGGCATCATCATTCTGTCCAGTGATCCGGCCCGACGCCTGAAATCGGTGATCCCGCTGAGCGATGAGATCAAGGAAAAACTCGCCCGCAGCCTGCAGTATTACTGGTTCCCGCTCAACGAACTGCAACCGCTGGCCCGCGAAACCCTGGCCGAAGGCGTGGAGAAACTGACCTTCCCGGCCAACAGCGAATTGCAGCCCGACGAAGACGACATCAGTTATCTGGCGCAAACCCGACTGTTGAGCGACACGCCGTGGAATTTCACCCTGCTGACACCGCTGCAGGACCTGCGCCGCGAAGCGATCAATCAGGGGATTCTGGTGGCGGTGGCATTTGCCCTGTTTGCCTTCCTGCTGATCGCCTGGAACGAGCGCCGTAAAGTCCTCGCCACCCGTCTCGCCGCCCGCGAAGCGTTGCAGCAAGCCAACAATCAGCTGGAGCGTCGGATTACCGAACGCACGGCAGACTTGCGCGCCAGCAACGAACGTCTCAAGAGCCAGATCCGCGAGCGCCGTCAGGCAGAAGAGACGTTGCGTCGTGCCCAGGATGAGCTGGTGCAGGCCGGCAAACTCGCGGCCATCGGCCAAATGTCCACAAGCATTGCCCACGAACTGAACCAGCCGCTGGCGGCGATGCGTACCTTGTCGGGCAACACCGTGCGCTTTCTTGAGCGCGGCCAGCTCGACATCGCCAGCACCAATCTCAAGACCATCAACGACCTGATCGACCGCATGGGCCGGATCACCGCCAGCCTGCGCTCCTTCGCCCGTCGCGGCGACAACAAGGGTCAGGCCAGCCTGGGTAAAGCGGTGGATGCGGCACTGCAAGTGCTGGGCGCCCGGCTGGAAAACACCACGCTGCAGATTCATCGGCAATTCATTGATGTGCAGGTGCAGATCGATCAGACCCGTCTCGAACAGATTCTGGTCAACCTGATCGGCAACGCCCTCGACGCCATGCAGGCGCAACCCCAGCCGCAGTTGTGGCTCGAAGGTGAAGAATTCAACGGCAAGTACCGTTTGCGGGTGCGCGATAACGGCCACGGCATCGACGCCGAAGTGCGCAAGCATCTGTTCGAACCGTTCTTTACCACCAAACCCGGCGAGCAAGGCCTGGGACTGGGCCTGACCCTGTCCGCCAGTCTCGCCGCTGCTACCGGCGGGCACTTGGGTGTCGAACACCCGGCCAGCGGTGGCACCACCTTCGTCCTCAGTTTACCGTTGGTAAGCCCTATTTCTGCCGAGCCAATATGAACCACGATCTCAGTGTGCTGATTGTCGAAGACGACCCCCATGTGCTGCTCGGCTGCCAGCAGGCGCTGACCCTCGAAGACATCCCCTGCATCGGTGTCGGCAGTGCCGAAGAAGCGCTGGAGCAGGTCGGGGATAATTTTGCCGGCATCGTTATCAGTGATATTCGTCTGCCGGGCATCGATGGCCTGGAATTGCTGACCCGTCTCAAGCAACGTGATCGCAGCTTGCCGGTGGTGCTGATCACCGGCCACGGTGATATCTCCATGGCCGTCGGCGCGATGCAGAAAGGCGCCTACGATTTCATGGAAAAACCGTTCTCGCCCGAACGTCTGGTGGATGTCGCACGGCGTGCGCTCGAGCAACGCAGCCTCGCCCGAGAAGTCTCGTCGCTGCGCAAGCAACTGGCCGAGCGCGATTCCCTTGAAGGCCGAATCATCGGCCGCTCGCCCGCCATGCAGAACCTGCGCGAACTGATCGCCAATGTCGCCGACACTTCGGCTAACGTTTTGATCGAAGGCGAGACCGGAACCGGCAAGGAACTGGTCGCCCGCTGCCTACACGATTTCAGCCGCCGTCACAGCAAGCAGTTCGTTGCGCTCAACTGTGGTGGTTTGCCGGAAAACCTTTTTGAAAGCGAGATTTTCGGCCACGAGGCCAACGCTTTTACCGGGGCCGGCAAACGGCGGATCGGCAAGATCGAACACGCCGACGGCGGCACGCTGTTCCTCGACGAAGTGGAAAGCATGCCGCTGCCGTTGCAGATCAAATTGCTGCGCGTATTACAGGAACGTACCCTCGAACGCCTCGGTTCAAACCAGAGCGTGGCGGTGGACTGCCGGGTAATCGCGGCGACCAAATCCGACCTCGACGAATCGAGCAAGGCCGGGGCATTTCGCAGCGATTTGTACTACCGCCTCAACGTCGTGACCCTGGAATTGCCGCCGCTGCGCGAACGCCGCGAAGATATCCTGCAACTGTTCGAACACTTCACCCAGCAATCGGCGCTGCGCTTCGACCGCGCCCTGCCGGAGCTGGACAACCAGACCCTGTCGAACCTGATGAGCCACGACTGGCCGGGCAACGTGCGCGAACTGCGCAACGTCGCCGAACGCTTCGCCCTCGGCCTGCCGGCGTTCAAGAAGTCCGGTGCCAGCGCCGGTCAGGGTCTGGCGTTTGCCGAAGCGGTGGAGGCATTCGAGCGCAATCTGCTGGTCGACGCGTTGCAACGCAGCGGCGGCAATCTGACCCAGGCCAGCCAGGAATTGGGCATGGCCAAGACCACGCTGTTCGACAAAGTCAAAAAATATGGCCTGAGCCATTAAGCGAGAACGACGTGGACCTGATGTTCAAAGCCCTGTTGGGCGCAGCGGTGGTGCTGATGATCGCGGCGCTGTCGAAGACCAAAAACTATTACATCGCCGGGCTGGTGCCGCTGTTTCCGACCTTTGCCCTGATCGCCCATTACATCGTTGGCAAGGGTCGTTCGATCGATAATCTGAAAACCACGATCGTGTTCGGCATGTGGTCGATCATCCCGTACTTCGTTTATCTGGCGACGTTATACGTGATGGTCGACCGGATGCGTCTGGAAGCGTCACTCGCGGTCGCGGCAGTGGCGTGGTTGATGGCTGCGACGGTGCTGGTGAGCGTGTGGGTCCGGCTCCACGCCTGAGAGCCGCACGCGCATAGACGTCAGCGCCCGTAGACTTTTTCCAGCTGCGCGGACGACAAGGCATCCTCGAACGGCACCGGCACGGACTTCACCGCACCGTACAGATTGCGGTAGCGCCAGTAGTTGCCGTTCTTCGCCAGTTGATAACCGCGTTCGACCACACGCTGCCCATCGAGCACATAACGCAGGGTTTCCTGCGCGGCGGGCGGTGGGGTCGGTTGCATCAGGTCGGTGCTCAACACGCGCATGGATTCATCGATGCATTCATCAAGCACAGCGGTGACCTGGGCCAGGTCAAGGCTGCCGTCATCGATGCAGCGCTGACCGCAGCGACGAATCGGCTGGCTGGCCACCTCAATGCGCATGCGGTAGAGCGGCGAACCGGCGATGTCCTGCAATTGCACCTGATTGACCAGCACGAAACTGCCGCGATCCGGCGTCAGCATCAACTTCGGCTCGATCAGCAACCGTGCCGTGACCGCGCCCGCGCCCTGCTTGAATCCAGACACTTGCGATGCGGCCTGAAAGCGCTGTTGCAGGCGCTCCTGCAACGGCACGCCAGCGAGCAGATCGGCCATCGGCCGCGACTCGTTCAGCGCCGCTTTTTCAGCGTCGCGTTGCAAGGTGCCGCTACCCATCTGCGTGTTGATCACGCTGGCCACCAGAATGCCCGCCAGCCCGGCGCCAGCGCCGGAACTGGAAACCAGCGTGTAGCTGGAATTCGCCGCGTTCACGGCCGCCTTGCTGTCGATCACCGTGCTGGCGCCGACAAACTCCGTCGGCAATTGCACGTCAACCTTCAGCCCGTGAGCCTGCACGTAGCTCAGGGCAGCCTGATCCTTGAAACCGGCTTCGGGCGCCGGTTTCTGCGCGCAGCCGGGCAATACCAGCAGGGAAATCGCCGCCAGGATCAGTGCCAGACGTTTCATTGGGCGAACGGTGCAATCATTTGCTGACGGCTGCTATCCATCGCTTGATAAAAGGCGTTGGACAGGTTCGTGTAGGACGGCTCGTCCCACTCACCCTGCGCGGCTTGGACGGCAGCGAATGGCTGGTACCACAGCAGCTTGTTGTCGGACAGATCAATAACCATGCCCTGCCCGCCGACCTGAGCCATCGGCACGCTGGTCGGCACGATGCTGTAGTAGCTGCGGGTGGCACCGGTGGCATAGATCGACACCAGTAGCAGGCGATCAATGCCGTGCGCGGCCTTCATCGACGTCATGTCCCTGGTCATGTAACCCTCGCGGAAATCGACTTCCTTGAAGGTTTTCAAATCAACCTGCTGATCAATGCGCTTGGCCTTATAGCCCTTGGCTTGCAGCTTGGCAACGATGGCGTCGGGCAAGGTTTCCAGATCGCGCACCTGCCAGGTCTCGACGTTGGCGCTGAGCTTGCTGTTGACGCCGGCGTTGATGGCGTAATCGAGAATGCCCTGATTGCCGGTCAGCGCCAGCACCGGCGACGGTACGACGGTAATGGCCACGCCGATGGTCGGCTCTTTGGCGTCCCAGAATTGTTTGTCCAGGGCCACGGGCGGTTGCACATGGGCGCAGCCGGTGAGGGTCAGTACAGCGAGCACGGCCAGCGCGGCCCATTGACGTGTAGCGCGAAAAATCATGGATCAAGTCCCTATGTCTGAAAAACGTTCCTGCGGCTTATCGGCAGCAACGCGGCAAACAATAGTGGCACATTGATACTTTTTTGACGACAGGGCGTTGACGTCGACTTACAACAGCTTCCCTTGCGGCGTCGGATCAACCTGAGCCCAATGCGACGTGTCCTCGCGATGAGCCTGCAAATACGGCAATACCGCCGCCAGCAACGGTTCCTTGAACGCTTCCTGAAAACGATGGGCCAGCCCCGGAATCAGTTTCAGACGACTGCCCTGAATGTGCGCGGCCAAATGCACGCCGTGCATCACCGGCAACAGCGGATCGGCCGTGCCGTGCACCACCAGCGTCGGCACGCGCAATTGATTGAGCAGCGCCACCCGGCTCGGCTCGGCGAGAATCGCCATGATCTGCCGCTTGACGCCTTCGGGGTTGAACGCGCGGTCGTAGGACGCCGCCGCCTGTTGCAGCAAAGCCTGACGATCATCCGTCACCGTCGGGCTGCCCAATGCGGCGAGCAGATCGGCCTGTTGTTCCAGCGCCACTTCGCGGTTCGGCGCGCCGCGGCGCGAAAGCAATTGCACCAGCGCCCCACTCGGCGCGGGCAAGCCTTCGGCGCCGGAGGTGGTCATGATCAGGGTCAGACTCTCCACTCGCTGCGGCGCCATCGCCGCCATATGCTGAGCGATCATCCCGCCCATGCTGGCGCCCAGTACGTGGAATTGCTTGATCTGCAAGGCATCCATCAATCCAAAGGCATCGTCCGCCATGTCAGTCAGGGTGTAGGGCGCCGACACCGGTAATCCGAGTTTGTAGCGCAGCACTTCGAACGTCAGGTTGGCCTCTACAGGCGTCTGCCGCCAAGTGGAGAGACCCACGTCGCGATTGTCATAGCGAATCACCCGAAAACCCTGCTGACACAGCGCCACCACCACCTCATCCGGCCAGTGAATCAACTGCCCGCCCAGCCCCATCACCAGCAACAACGCAGGGTCCGAAGCCCGGCCAATGCTCTGGTACGCCAGGCTCACCTGCTGCAGATCGACCCGCTCGGTAGGAACATTGACATCGCACCGCGAAGCCGCAAAAGACGGAAAAGCAAACAGCACAGCGAACAGGAAGACCGCTGTGGATAAAAATCGTGCACGCATGAAAAACACCGAAACGCAGAACCCCAATAGAGCGCGAGTCTGATGAAGTTTGTTCAAGCGCGCTGCCACAGTTCCGTGACAGTTTGATGAAGAGCGCTGAATGGTTATTTTGGGGAACAATAAAACTTCAGCGCTATAACTATCTAACGCCAACGCCCGCTGCTATTTTCCTTAAATGGCTCGCTCAAGGAGTGGAATCCCCACTTCCCACACCGAGCCCAACCATGTCCGATCAACTTCTCCGCGACATCCGCTACCCAGCGATAATCGACATCCCCCTTGCATCCCCGATACCGCCGCTCCGGGATGAAAGCCTGTTCCTGCAGGCCTCGGCACGCTGGCGTGAAAGCAGCCAGGGCCTGGGTGAGCTGTTCGCCGCCGCGCCAATAAAAAGCCAGACGCCTGACCCATCGCTTCAAAAAAGCTGGGACGCCTATTGGCAGACTCGGGCCCCCTATACACCGGTATCACGGCGCGAGCGGGCAGGTCAGTTATATCGCAGCCATTTTGAGGCCAACGCAAAAGTGGCATTTGCCCGCAGAGTCTTGAGCGCTGAACAGTTGAAGCTGCTGCTGTCAATCATGGACTCTCCTGAAGCTTGCCCTCAGCCAAATGACCAGCCAGTCCAATGCGAGCAACCGACTCTGGTGCTGAGCGACGGCGGCACGATAAAACTCCGCGCCGCCTGGGTCATCAGTCAGGGAGGCACCGCCCCCCTCACGCAGATGTTATATCTGCCCTGTCGGCCTTTTCCCATTCAGGTTTTCAACCAACGCAGTGACATGGAGGCCTGGCTGTCTGGACAATCACTCGTCCCGCAGGGCCTGCCCGACGATGACATTCGCTTCCAATACACGTGCGAAGCCCAGCCCCTGACAGCGGGCATTACCGATCTGCTTCTACATCCACCGCACGCAGGAGCCGCTTTTTTCGCCTCTGTGCCAGATGTTGAGAGTGCGGCACCAACCGCGACTGTCGGGTTCGACGAGCCAGCCTTGTTCGGCAGTTTGTACCCCGACATCCCCTTGGACCTGCGCCGGACTGCCCTGAACAGGCAACGCGACGCGCTGGCAACGTTGTTGGGAGACACTGTCGACAGCGAAGCCCTGAAATCCTTCAAGCACTCGTACAAGGCGCTGGAAGCTGCCGAACAAGACGCCGACACAGCTGCCTCCGCCCTGCTTTACCGGGCGCGAACCCTGGATATGGTCACCCTAAATCGTCAATTCACCGCTCTGCATAAGGCCCACAAAGCGGGGCTGCACGCCGAGGCTCGGCTGCAACTGGCGCTTGAGCAGTTGAGCGACGATGACGCCAGCCTGCTCAAAGCCTTGCTGGATACACCTGACGATCCCGGCCCTGATAGGGTGGCCGCCAGCCTGACCCTGTCGATGAGCGAACACAACGGTCACCAGACCACGGTCACAACCCAGGCACTCAACGGCCCCTTCGTCATGACCCAGGCAAACGCCCTGCTCGACGCCGATTCGCCCCACAGCCTGCTGCTGTACTGGCCCGGCAGCGGTGGTGGCTTGCAACGGTTCGCCAACCGTAGAGAACTTGAACAGCAGGTGTTCCTGATCCACGGGACCAATAGCAGTCAGATGTTGCAACTGAAGAGAATCAACGGCGACCCGCTGCGCTTCGCGCTAAACACGCTGACCGCCGACTTCGAAGAACAGGCCGGCGGGATACGCCAACGCTACACTCAAACCGCGGCTCAGCGTGCCGATGAGCTGGAAATCTTGCGTAAACGTGCCCTCGCCGCCTTGCAGGTACCGGTCCACGCTGCCAGAAGCCTGGCTTACACGCATCATCTGGAACAAAACCGCTCCGGCGCCCTGGCCGCCGGTCTGCCGGACTGGCTAGGCAAATTGTCCGAGGCTGAACGCGTCCGGCTCAAGGGGCTGCTCGAGGCTTACATCCCGGCAATGCGCCGCAGCCACGGGCTACTGACCCTGGCCCTGATACCGCGCGATGATTTCACCCGGCAACGTTTACAGGCCCGCCTGCGCCAGGACTTCTCGGTCAAGGGCCATTTCCAGGTGCAGCTGGATTTGCCCGACTCGGTCATCCTGCAGAAACAGGTCACCGACGGCGCATCGCCAGGAACACCACAGAAACTGGTGGCCGTTCCCAGTGACACTCGCAGCAAAATGTCGCTAGAGGAGTTGGCCCAGCTCAATATCGACAACACTCCATCAATGCAGTTGGAGCCTCTTTCTCTGCGGTTGGCCTTCATGCGGGTTGAGATTATTACTGCCGATGAAGACGAACGCCGAACCTTGGCGGCCGGCATTACTCATGCCTATCTGAAAACCTTATTACCGGAACTGGATCTGCCCAAGGTCTATGAGCAGCAGATTCGGAACACCTTCATGGGCTCAACCAACGAGGCCCGGTTCGTCCGCGAACATCGCCGTGAATGCCTGCTCGAGCCCTGGCGCCTGATGCTTAAGCTGCAAGGCGAATGCGCGCGCTTGCAAAGGCATATCCGCGACGACGACCTGCGGCTTCTCGATATTGCCATCGACGCCGACAGCGTCGACGCGTGGAATATCGAAGGCAAACGCGTGGTGATTCTGCCGGCCTTTCTCAGAGCGGGTGGCAAAGACACGCCCAATGAAGGTCCGGTGACCCTGTCCGGCGTGACCTTCATCAATGATCAAGTCAGCGGCACCACCCTGCTGTATCTGCCCGACCGCCCCGATGGCCAGTTTCTACGCCGCTACGACAGTCTGGAGGCCGCGCGCAAGGCTCTGTTCAATTTGTGCCTGCGCAGCGAAATGGTCGGCTATCTGGCTGGCCGAGCCTTGCATGGCAACGTCAGCGCCCATGAAAGCCGCATCAACCAGGCGACGCGCAAACATTATGACGCAATGATCGGAGTGGGCGTGCGCTGGCCGGTCACCACCTCGTTCGCCGCGCACTTGCTCAATGCCCATATGGGGCGCCTGATCGAAGCCCATCGCGGGACGTCCCGATCCAACGATGCGCTGTACATGGAGCGTTATGCTCTGTCAGGCCCACGCGCGTTCAACTACCTGAAAATGGCGTTGGGCCTGCTGCCTTTCATCGGCACCGCTTTCGCCCTCTACGATGCCTGGACCAGCGCCAACCAGGCCGTTGCCGCTTTTCTGCGCGGCGACATCGGTGATGGCCTGGCCGAGATCGAATCGGTGCTGCTGTCTTTGATCGATGCGGCCATGGACCTGCTCCCGGGCGAGGCGGCCGCCTCTGTGCTGTCGCGGACCGCGCGTGCGCTGACACGGGCCCGGCAGTTGCAGCGGCTGGGCAGAACCGCCGCAGCGTTGCAGGCGACATCAATGCGCCAGGCGCGACGGACCGTCGAGCGTTTCGCCGGTTACGAATATGACCAACCGATCTCGCTGGTGGGGCTGCAACCGGCTAGCCATGGCGTGTACCGCAACATTTACCGGCACGCGGACGGCGACTTTATCGTCCGTCAGGGACGGATCTATCAGGTCGAGCCCAGCAAAGACTCACGCAACTGGCGCTTGAGTGGCGGCCGGCTAAAAACCTACAAACAACCGATTGCGCTGGATGAAACCGGCCAGTGGGACACTTGGTTTGGCGTCCATGGAACGATCTTCGAAGGCGGAGGGCTCGGCGGTGGAGCAGTCCTCGGGCATCTGGCCAACGGGCTCGACCCACTCTGGCCGCAAGCCATTCGCCAACGGTTGCCACGCTGGTGGGCCGATCAGGCTTATCGTCGTCATAACCAGTTGACCAATGCAGCCGATGACCTTGCGCTGCGACTCAATGAGCAGGTCTCGCGAAGCACCCTCCCGATCCAAAATTACGGCGACAGCATCGCCGCGGATCGCCCGGCATTGATGGCGGCGGCCGAATCCGCATGCATCAGCGACATTGAAATGGCCAGCCGACATTATCGGACGCTGGATGAACTGCTGCCCCTGACCCGTGGCAATAAACGCCGTGAGCTGAGCGACATGCAGAGCCATGACGCCCTGCTGCTGACTGACCGGTTTAAACATCGTGTTTACTACGCCAACCACCGGGGCCAGTCGATCATGGATCGAATCGATGCATTGAGCGCACGCATGGACGGTTTGCCGCCGGATTCACTCAGTCAGCGCCTGAACCTTCTGGAGCAGATCCGAGTGGCACGCGTGGCGCTACTGCAAAAGCTGGATGACATCGAAGGCTTGATGCGCGACCTCAACCTCTGGCACGAGCGCATCAGCGTCAGGTCACACAAGACAGGGGTGACGCCCGAAGTCACCCAACTGAATGGACGCCTCAGCGAAGCCAATCTGACTTACCTGAAAACCGGCCATTTGCTGGAGACCGTCAAGCGCTTTGACAGCGTTAGCGATGTGTCCTGGTTCTACTTGCAAGCAAGAGCACAAAGCTTGCGAGCCAAGGTCGATCGTGCCCTGTTCACGCAATACAGCCTGCCGGAAGTCAGCGCCACGAAACCCCAGCGCAACCGGATACTCCAGGAGTGCATTGAGCATTACACGCAATTTCGTCGCGACATGAAGGTCTGGACCACCAGCTACCCGCAACACTTTCATCTGGATGCGGTTGCCCCCCTGATTGAGGGTATCGAAAAAATGGAGAAACGAGCGCGCAAGAGTATTGATTTGCCGTCGCCTCCTGCGCCCGTCGGGCGTGGCAATAAAAAAGTTTTCACCACCGAAGACGGCCAGTTGCTGATCGGTGTTGAACGCTGGAAATCCACCACTCAGAAGCGTGAATACGTTTTGACTGGTCAGGGTGGCTCCGAGGAAGTCTGGGAACAAGGCAGCAACGGCAAATTCCGTCTTCTTAACCCGCCGGAACAGGCATCGGCACCCGTTCAGACAAATTTGCCGGCGTTGGTTGAGGATGCCCGCAAACGTCTGGAATACCAGCAGACTTACAAGACCCAGATTGAGTCCTATGCCGGACAAGACATGCTCCCGGTCGACCTTGAGCACATGATGGTCAGCGAGGCCAATGAGCTGACCGGTCGTGCCCTGCGAATCGAAAGATTAGAGGCGCAAAACCCGATCATTCAACAACTGCGCGACAAGGCAGGCGAATTAAAAACCGCAGGCCGGGAAATGCGTACCCGCCAATCGCTGGCCAGCAAAAATCCCACTGACGGCATGCTGCACGACCTGAAAAGCCAAGAGGTGGTGGAGATCCGCAAACCCAGTCCGATCAAGAACCTCGGCAAGCGCCGGGACGGTCGAATCGACTATATGCAGGAGTATGAAATCTGGGACCTGACGCCAACGCCCGCGCAGATTCTATGGTACGCGCACTTTCACTATTCGAGTGCGGCACCGGTGTTCAGACAATTCGAGAAAGCGCACCTCAAGCTGCCTGAGCACCGCTTTCTGACTCATGCCGACGATGCACAGCTTCCCTACGCCGATATCGGTAAAAAATCGGTCGTACTGCCTTTTTTTGACAATCTCTGAGGCGCAAGGGAGCGGGTATCCGAGGGGCTGCCCGCTCCTTTGAAAGGCAAGCTGCTCTGTTGAAGAAACCCTTGTCGACAGCCTGTATGACATGAGACAAACTCAACCTATTCGCACTTATCACAAGTTTTCCTCATGGAGCCGCCCGGTGCTTGAAATCCGTCACTTGAAAACCCTGCATGCCCTGCGCGAAGCCGACAGTCTGGTCGATGCAGCTGATCGCTTGCACTTGACGCAATCGGCGCTGTCGCACCAGTTCAAGGAACTCGAGGAACGCATGGGCATGCAATTGTTCGTGCGCAAGACCAAACCGGTGCGTTTCACCAGCGCCGGTTTGCGCCTGCTGCAACTGGCCGACGCAACCCTGCCGTTGCTGCGCGCTGCCGAGCGCGATATCAGCCGTCTGGCCGGCGGCACCGCCGGGCGTCTGCACATGGCTATCGAATGCCACAGCTGCTTTCAATGGCTGATGCCGACCATCGATCAGTTCCGCGATGCATGGCCGGAAGTCGAGCTGGATCTGGCTTCGGGCTTCGCCTTCGCGCCACTGCCGGCACTGGCCCGGGGCGATCTGGACCTGGTGGTGACCTCCGATCCGCTGGATATCGCCGGCATCACTTACGTGCCGTTGTTTACCTACGAAGCCATGCTCGCGGTGGCCAACCAGCATGCGCTGGCAAACAAGCCGTATATCGTTCCCGAAGACCTGATCACTGAAACGCTGATTACCTACCCGGTGGAGCGTGATCGCCTGGACATCTTCACGCGCTTCCTTGAGCCGGCCGACATTGAACCGGCGCAAGTGCGCACTTCGGAGCTGACGGTGATGATGATGCAACTCGTCGCCAGCGGGCGGGGCGTTTGTGGCATGCCGCACTGGGCGCTGCATGAATACAGCTCGCGCGGGTACGTGAAAGGCAAACGCCTGGGGGAGAAAGGTCTGTTTGCGACGCTGTATGCGGCGATTCGCACCGACATGCTCGATGCGCCGTACATGCGCGACTTTCTGCTGACGGCCAAGGACACTTCGTTTTCTACGCTGGATGGGGTCAGTGCGGTGCGCTGAAAGTCAAAATCGAAGGCTGCGAGCTTTTGATCTTCATGTCTGGGTGACTTCACGCCACATGTGGATCTTGTCGAAGTAGTCTTCGCCGACGCGCACTGCGAGCGGTTCGAGGCCGTACTGAATGAAGCCGCAGCGTTGATACAGCTTGAACGCGGCGTCATTGCCGGCGGTGACGGTGAGCTGGATGAGTTTCAGCTCGGGGTGGCTTTGGGCTTGAGTGATTGCGGCTTGCACCAGTTCAAAACCGAGGCCGTGCTGGCGAAAATCGGCCGATACATACATGCCGAACAGCGTGGCCTTGTGACGCGCCTTTTCGCGCGGTTCGAATGCCAGACCAACGATGCCGGCTAGCGTTCCCGATTCAAACGCACCCAGCACCCCATCGAGCTTGCTGGTCAAGCGCCCTTCCCACCAACTCAACGGCATCACCGCACGCTCGCGCACGGTGGAAGTGAACGCCTGCGGATGACGGTCGTAGGCTTCCAGCATCAGCTCGCGATACGCCAGCGCGTGGCTGGCATCCAGCCGTTCGATCCACATGTCAGGCTGCCCGGCGCTGTTCAGACATCAGCCGCACCGCGAGGCCCGCCAGCACCATGCCCATGAAATAACGCTGCAGCGCCAGCCAGGTCGGGTTGCGCACGAACCATGAAGCAATGCCCGCCGCGAACAGCGCGATCAACAGATTGACGCTGAAGCTGACGCTGATCTGGGTCAGGCCGAGGATGAGGCTTTGGGTGAACACAGAGCCGTGCTCGGGGCTGATGAATTGCGGAAACACCGAGAGATAAAACACGGCGATTTTCGGGTTCAGCGCGCTGGTGAGAAACCCCATCATGATCAGTTTGCGCGAGGAGTCTGGCGGTAGTTGCTGCGCTTCAAACGGCGAACGCGCGCCGGGTTTCACTGCCTGCCAGGCCAGCCACAACAGGTACAGGGCGCCAGCCCATTTCAACACTTCGTAGGCCATCGGTACCGCAAGGAACACCGCCGTCAAACCGGCCGCCGCTGCAAACATATGCACAAAGAACCCCGCCACGACGCCGAGCAGCGACGTCACGCCAGCCTTGCGTCCTTGACAGATCGAACGCGAAATCAGATAGATCATGTTCGGCCCGGGCGTCAGCACCATCAGCAGTGCGGCGGCGGCGAAGATCAACAAGTCGTCAAGCGGGATCATGGCAAAGTCCTTTGCGAAGATGATCAGGCGAGTGCAGTCAATGAACGGCGATAAAACGGCAGGATGTGCTCGCGTGTCAACGGCGCCAGCTCGAGTGCCGGATCAATGGCCGGGTCGACCCAGATGACTTCCTCGATTTCCGCCGCTGGGCAGACCTCGCTATCGATGGTCAGCTGAAAGATTTGCGCATGCACGATGAAGCCAGGCTCGTTGGCGGCAGGGGCGGAAAAGCTGCTCAGAAAAATCGCCTGGGCTGGATCGATCTCCAGCCCCAGTTCCTCTTCCAGCTCACGGGCCAGCGCGTGCACCGGCAACTCATGAGCTTCAATCTTGCCGCCCGGTTGCATGAACGCGGTGGTGCCGCGCTTGCGCACCAGCAGCGTCTGGCCTTGAGCGTTGAGCAACAGCGCAGCGGCTATGTGAATCGTCCGGGAAGGGGTCGGCATACAGGGTGATCCTTGGCGCAAAGGCGCCAAGCATCACACGCCTGTCAACGCAACGCCAAGCCGCAAGGCTCAGGTCGCCTCCTGAAAATCCATTTCCGGCGGCTGCCGACGGAAACCACTGGTGAGCACCGCCAGGTAAACCACACCAATCGCCAGCCAGCTCAACCCCAGCCAGACCGCCAGATGATCGAGGCTGACCATCAACCACAGATCGGCGATCAGGCCGATGAGTGGGCAAATCAGAAACAGCAGCAGTTCCCTCAGACCTTTCTTCTCGCCCCCGATCCAGTAATGGAAAATCACCGAAAGGTTAACCAGACTGAAAGCGAGGAACGCGCCGAAATTGATGAACGAGGTCGAGGTGGTCACGTCGAGTTTCAGCGCCAGCAATGCCACCGCCGCGCACAGCAGAATGCTGTTGACCGGCGTGCCGAAGCGCACATGCAAGGTGCCGAAAAACGACTTGGGCAACACACCGTCGCGGCCCATGGCGAACAGCAGCCGCGAACCGCTGGCCTGCGCCGACAACCCGGACGCGAACTGGCCGACAATCAGCCCGATCAGGAAGATCGACACGAACAGATCGCCACCGATATTGCGAGCAATCTCGTAAGCCGCCGAATCGACGCTGTCGAACTGGAACGACGGGTGCGCGATCTGCACGAAGTACGA
The DNA here is from genome assembly GCF_014268505.2 of Pseudomonas khorasanensis. Classification (GTDB taxonomy): domain Bacteria; phylum Pseudomonadota; class Gammaproteobacteria; order Pseudomonadales; family Pseudomonadaceae; genus Aquipseudomonas; species Aquipseudomonas khorasanensis. The sequence continues at coordinate 154,586 of NZ_JABWQP020000002.1, read as the reverse complement.
GACGCCAACAAAAATCAATCCACCGATCAACGTGATCAGCATGATCGCCCGGGGAATGGTACGGCGTGGGTCACGGGTTTCTTCGGTCAGGGTGCTGACCGCGTCAAAGCCGAGGAACGAGTAACAGGCAATCGCCGCACCGCTCATGATCAGCGGCATTTGCATGTCGCCATTGAAGAAAGGCTTGATCGACCACAACGGCTTGCTCGCATCGCCACCGATGTAGTGCACGCACAGCGCAACGAAAGCGATCAGCACGAGAAACTGCACCAGCATCAGCAACGCGTTGATGCCGTTCGCCAGCTTCAGGCCGACGATGTTGATCGCACTGGTGACGCCGATGAATGCCAGCACCCAGATCCACTGCGGGATCGAAGGGAATGCGGAAGCCAGGTAGGCCGCGCCGATCAGCCAGATGGCCATGGGCAGAAACAGGTAATCGAGCAATACCGCCCACCCGGCGATGAACCCGAGTTTCGGGCTGATCGCCTTGCGCACATAGCTGTAAGCCGAGCCTGCGACCGGGAACGCGGCGGCCATTCGCCCGTAACTCATGGCGGTGAAAAACATCGCCACCAGAGCGGCAAGGTACGCGGCCGGCACCATGCCGGCGGTGGATTGGGCGAGGATGCCGAAGGTGCCGAGCACAATGATCGGCGTCATGTAGGCGATGCCGAACAGCACCACCGACCCTAATGAAAGGGTGCGTTGCAAACGAGCCATGGGCGACTTACTCCGAATGTTATTGGATTTATGGCAGAGCCGGGGTCGGCAAAATTTTCGGGTCTGTTTTTTGTTTTTGGGGTGTCGGTGATCGTTCCCACGCTCTGCGTGGTAACGCCTCAATGGACGCTCCGCGTCCGCTTTTGGGACGCAGAGCGTCCGGGGCTGCATTCCCACGCAGAGCGTGGGAACGATCAGGCATAAAAGGTCAAGGAATCAGCAATTCGCGCAAGCCGCGAGGGTGCTCCACCACCTCCCCCGGCAACTTCAAACGCTGATCATCCAGATAGCGGTAATCCTTGCGCGCCTGCGCCAACTGCTGCAGATCCAGCTCGACACTGAACTGCCCTTCTTCGCGTCCGGCCTCGAACAGCAGCGAACCCAGCGGGTCCACCAGCGCGCTACCGCCGGCAAACACCAGGCCGTCGTCTCCCGCCTCGACGCGGTTGACCATCAGCGCAAACACCTGATTTTCCTGGGCGCGGGCCATGATCGCGGTGCGGTGTGTCGGGCCGTACGGGTCCATGTTGCCGTTGGTGACGATGAGCAATTGCGCGTCCAGTTGCGCAAGCGCACGGGCGGTTTCCGGGAACTCGATGTCGTAGCAGATCAACAGGCCGACGCGCACGCCGTTCCACTCGCAGGTGGCGTAACGGTCGCCGGCTTCGAACACGCCGCGATCCGAGGCCCACAGGTGGGTCTTGCGGTATTTCAGGGCGATGCCTTCAGGAGTGATCAGCAACGTGGTGTTGTAGAAATGGCCGTTGTCGTTCTCGGCCATGCCGATCACCACGGCGATGTTGTGCTTGCGCGACGCCGCGAGTACGGCGTTGACGGTCGGGCCGTCGAGCGGTTCGGCGATCTGCGCCACGGTCCCGGCGTTCGGGAAGCCCATCAGGTGCGTTTCCGGGAACACGATCAGTTGCGTGTCGGCCGTGCAGGCTGCAATCGCCGCCAGTGCGCGTTCCAGGTTGTAAGCCGTGTCGTTATCACGGCCCGCCAGTTGGGCGAATTCGACTTTCATGGGTGTTCCTTGTTATCGCGCCGGGCGTGAAAGATTGCCCGGCTTCTGTCTGTGGGCCAGTATGCGCAGCAAGCGACCGGCCGGGGAATTACGCGGCCGGGGTAACCCGATAGGGGTAGAACGATGACACTTACGTTGAATGACATCACTTGGCACCGCGCCGTCGGACAGCTGATCGACGCGCTCGACAAGCCCAATTTCTGGGCGCAACTGGTGCGTCTGCTCGAGCAGTACGTGCCGTTCGATAGCTGGGTGGTGCTGCTGTTCAGTGCCGACCAACACCCGCAAGTCTTCGCTGAATGCCCCGGTGAGGACGGCAGTCCCGACCCATTGTTTCAGGATTATTTGCGCGGCCTTTACCTGCTCGATCCGTTCTATATCGCCTGCCGCGAGCAATCGCGCACCGGTCTGTATCGCCTGTCGGAAGTCGCGCCGGAGCATTTCGAGCTGACCGAGTATTACCAGCGATACTTTCGTCTGAATGTGGTGGCTGACGAAATCCAGTTCAATTGCCAGCTCGAAGGTGATCGCACGCTGTGCCTGTCGCTGGGCAGCAAAAAACGCTTCAGCACCGAGCAGATTGCCTTGCTGTCACTGATCCAGCCGTGGGTGCTTGGCCTGTTGCGCCAGCGTCTGCCCTATGAAATCAACGAAGCCGTGCCTCTCGCCACGCCCGCTCCGGCGAACTGGCGGGTGCAACTGGAGGCGTCGGTGCAACACCTCAAGGGCGCGCAACTGACCGCGCGCGAACTGGATGTCGGGCGCTTGATGCTCAGCGGTTGCTCGAGCAAAGAAATCGCCCGTAAGCTGGAAATCTCCGTGGAAACCGTGAAAGTCCATAAGAAACACATGTACAGCAAGCTGGGCATCAAATCCCAGTCCGAGCTGTTTTCAATTTTTCTGCAGGCGCAGAACGCCTGAAAAGATCGCAGCCTTCGGCAGTTCCTACAGGGGCAAGTCATACATCGACCTGTAGGAGCTGCCGAAGGCTGCGATCTTTTAAATACCAAGTCCGAACCCAGGGAAACCGTATGAGCCTGTCTCTGCTGAGCCGCTACGCCTTCTTTGCCGTCTGTGTGATTTTTACCCTCGCCAGCCTGCCTTTTCTCGAACATGACTGGCTGTGGCCGATCACGGCAATCACCGCCGTGCTGAGCCTGCTCGGCCTCTTCGACCTGCTGCAGACGCGCCATGCGGTACGCCGCAACTACCCGATCCTCGGCAACATCCGTTACTTGGTCGAAGGCATCCGCCCGGAGATTCGCCAGTACCTGCTCGAGTCCGACAGCGACGCCCTGCCCTTCTCCCGCGCTCAGCGATCGCTCGTTTATTCGCGAGCGAAAAACGAGACCGCCGACAAGCCGTTCGGCACGTTGATCGACGTTTACCAGGCCGGTTTCGAATTCATCGGCCACTCGATGCGCCCGGCGCCGTTGAGCGACCCCAACAGCTTCCGCGTCACTGTCGGCGGCCCGCAATGCACGCAGCCGTATTCGGCGTCGATCTTCAACATTTCGGCGATGAGCTTCGGCTCGCTCAGTGCTAACGCGATCCGCGCGTTGAACCAGGGCGCGAAACTCGGCAACTTCGCCCACGACACCGGCGAAGGCAGCATCAGCCCCTACCATCGCGAACACGGCGGCGACCTGACCTGGGAACTGGGCAGCGGCTACTTCGGCTGCCGCACCCGCGACGGCCGCTTCGACCCGGAACGCTTCGCCGTCCAGGCGCAGAATCCGCAAGTACGAATGATTGAAATCAAAATGAGCCAGGGCGCCAAACCCGGCCACGGCGGGATCCTGCCCAAGCACAAGGTCACCCGTGAAATAGCCGACACCCGCGGCATTCTGATGGGCGAAGACTGCGTTTCGCCGTCGCGCCACAGCGCGTTCTCCACCCCCATCGAAATGATGCAGTTCATCCAGCAGCTGCGTGAGTTGTCCGGCGGCAAACCGGTGGGCTTCAAATTCTGCCTGGGCCATCCGTGGGAGTTCATGGGGATTGCCAAGGCCATGCTGGAAACCGGCATCCTCCCCGACTTCATCGTCGTCGACGGCAAGGAAGGAGGGACCGGCGCTGCACCGGTGGAATTCACCGACCACATCGGCGTACCGATGCGCGAAGGTTTGTTGTTCGTGCACAACACCCTGGTTGGCCTGAACCTGCGCGACAAGATCAAACTTGGCGCCAGCGGCAAGATCGTCAGCGCGTTCGACATCGCCAGCGTTCTCGCCATAGGCGCCGATTGGGCCAACTCCGCGCGCGGCTTCATGTTCGCCATTGGTTGCATCCAGTCGCAGTCGTGCCACACCAACAAATGCCCGACCGGCGTCGCGACTCAGGACGCCCTGCGCCAGCGCGCCCTGGTCGTGCCGGACAAGGCCCAGCGCGTTTACAACTTCCACCGCAGCACGCTGAAAGCGCTGGCGGAAATGCTGGCGGCAGCCGGTCTGGAGCATCCATCGCAACTGTCGGCCAAGCACCTGGTCCGGCGCATGTCGGCGACCGAGATCAAATTGTTCTCACAGTTGCATGTGTTCTTGAAGCCGGGGGAATTGCTCACTGGCGAAGTGAATGGCGAGTTCTATTCGCGGATGTGGCAGATGGCACGGGCGGACAGTTTTGAGCCGAATGAAGTTGCAGTAGCCTGAACCTTCCGTCCAGATCAACCACAAAAGGTTTCGAGGCCACCAAAGGCGCGGACACCATCGGGAAAACAGGCAGGCCGATGTTCATATCGGTCCCCTGCGAAACAGCACAAAACGGAAAAAACCGTACCCCAGAAGGACGTTCAACACCGAAAGGACGCCACGGTTGCCAGCCCGGGCAGGTGCCAGTTATCCGTCGACCCCCAAAACAAAAAAGCCCCGATCTCACGACCGGGGCTTTGTGGTTTCAACCGTTAGCACTTACGAAATCGAACGCGCCGTGTCTTGCGAGGCTTGGGTCGGTTGCAATTTGAATACGTAGAACAACACCGTCAGCAACACCAGAAACGCGGGTCCCACATACAGCGCCACGCGGGTATCCGGGAAGTACGCCATCAGGCCGACCACCAGCACCAGGAACGCCAATGCGCAGTACGAGCTGACCGGGTACAGCCACATTTTGTACTTGAGGCCAGCTCGTTCGCTGGCGCTCAGGCCTTTGCGGAATTTCAGCTGGGCGAGAAGGATCATGACCCAGGTCCAGATCGCACCGAAGGTGGCGATCGAGGTCACCCAGACGAAAACTTTTTCCGGCACCAGATAGTTGAGCAGCACGCCCAGCAGCAACGCCGCGATTGACAGCAGCAGCGCACGACGCGGCACGCCGTTATTCGAGGTCTTGGCGAAACCGGCCGGGGCCTGGCCGTTCTGCGCCAGGCTGTAGAGCATGCGCCCGGTGCTGAAGATGCCGCCGTTGCAAGACGACAGCGCAGCAGTGATCACCACGAAGTTGATGATCCCGGCGGCAGTCTTGATGCCCAGACGCTCAAAGGTCATCACAAACGGGCTGCCTTGCGTGCCGATTTCATTCCACGGGTAGATCGACAGAATCACGAACAGCGCGCCGACGTAGAACAGCAGAATCCGCCAGAACACCGAGCCGATCGCGTCGGGAATGGTCTTTTGCGGGTTCTTCGCTTCACCGGCCGTCAGGCCGATCATCTCGACGCCGAGGTAGGCAAACATGACCATTTGCAGGGACATCAGCACACCGGTCACACCGTTGGGCATGAAGCCACCGTGGGCCCACAGGTTGGAAATACCCAGCGCTACACCGTCGTTGCCAAATCCGAAGGCAATGACGCCAATGCCGCCAATGACCATCGCGATAATGGTGACGATCTTGATCAGGGCGAACCAGAATTCGAATTCACCGAAGGCTTTCACCGCGATCAGGTTGATCGAGCCCATGCTGACCAGCGCGGCGAGCGCCCAGATCCAGCGCGGGACGTCGGGAAACCAGACGCCCATGTAAACCGCCACGGCGGTGATTTCCGCAACGCAGGTCACCAGCCACAGGAACCAGTAGTTCCAGCCGGTGAGAAAGCCCGCCAGCGGTCCGAGGTAGTCCTGGGCGTAGCGACTGAACGAACCGGCCACCGGGTTGTGCACGGCCATTTCGCCGAGGGCGCGCATGATCACCAGGATCGCCAGACCGCCAAGAATGTAAGACAGCATGATCGCCGGGCCGGCCATTTCGATGGCCTTGGCCGAACCGAGAAACAGACCGACGCCGATACAGGCACCGAGCGCCATCAGGCGGATATGCCGTTCGCCGAGTTCACGTTTGAGCGGACCGCCCGAAGCGGTGTCGCCATGGGGCAGAGGATTGCCGACTGGCATAGGGGTACAACCTCGTTTTGTTATTGGATATGACCACCGGGTTTCGAAGCCTCGGCCGATAGGCCTTGGCTGGGCAGGAAACTGCGTCGACTTCGTGGGCAGACGCATCTTGCAGGGCAACCTGAAAGATCAGCGGGGCGTGCAGTATAAAAAGCCATGGGCAGGATTTTTCACTCTATGAACCACAACATTCAGTGACAACTCTCGGCGAAAGCCTGATTTACCGAGAGGCTTGCCTGACTTGTGCAGGAGTTTCCCGCCACTGAAAAAGCCGATGAGTATTGCACAGCGTGGGTGCAGCGTCATGTCGGTGCCCGCGCGGATTTTCCCGCCGATGGCTCTATTGCAACAGTCTCCAAGACCGGCTTGTGCCGGGGAGCTTGCTTTCGCTCGGCTGCGCAGCAGTCGCAATACGGCTCACCACGTTCAGCAGGTAAATCGCGATGGCAGCACGAGGGTCTGCTGCGCAGACCAGCGGGAGCAAGCTCCCTCGCCACAGATTTGTTCTGCGCCCAGCCCCACACAATTCCTTCACCACCGCCATCCACCGTCTAAGCTTCAGACAAGTCCGATCAATCTGCGTGAATGGATCAGTCGACTATGGGTGCTTTGTGGCAAACCGATTCGAGTAAAACCGTGGTTCCGACTGAACGTGTGGATGAAGCGCCTGTCCCTCAAAAACCTCGCCGTAACCGGCACGGGTGGAAGGCTTTCTGGTTGTTGTTTTTGATCATCGCGGTCGTCGTGGGACTGGCTGCGTCCAGGGAAATGCGCACCTCGCGTTTCCAGGCCCGGGAGCTGAGCCATTACGCCGCCTCGCTGACCTACAAACTCGAACCCGGCCCCAGCGAAGCGATCCGCTATCCGGGCAACGGCCCGTTCGATCTGCGCCTGGGTTACAGCTCGCTCGACGAATTTCTGCCGCGCCTGCTCAAGCGCAATTACGTGATCGCCCAGCAGGCGCGCTTTTCTCCAGCCCTGCTCAGCTACACCGATAAAGGTCTGTTCGTGCCCTATTCGGAAAAGATTCAGGCCGGGCTGTCGATCACCGATTGCCGGGCCGCGCCGCTGTACCGATACCACTATCCGCAACAGCTCTACGGCAACTTCGCGGCGATCCCGCCAGTGGTAGTCAGCAGCCTGCTGTTTATCGAAAACCGTTTTCTCCTCGACCCCGGGCAACCGCTGGCCAACCCGGCGGTGGACTGGCCGCGCTTTGGCATGGCCGCGTGGTCACAGGTGGCGAAACTGTTGAACTTGCCGGGGCAATCGGCCGGCGGCAGCACCCTGGCGACACAGCTGGAGAAATATCGTCATTCGCCTGAAGGTCTGACCGTTTCCGGCGCGGAGAAAATCCGCCAGATGATTTCCGCCAGTGTCCGCGCTTATCAGGGCGGGCCGCAGACCCTGGGCGCACGACAGAACATCGTCCGTGACTACCTCAATAGCGTGCCGCTCTCGGCGGTGCCCGGCCACGGTGAGGTGCACGGCATGGCCGAAGGCTTACGGGTCTGGTACGGGAGTGATTTCAACAAGGCCAACGAATGGTTGAACAGTCCGGCGGCCGATCCGCAGACCATGGCCGCCAAAGGCCTGGCCCTTCGTGAAATGCTCTCGCTGATGATCGCCCAACGCCGCCCTTCGCATTATCTGACCAAGGGCCGCGAAGAGCTGGCCAATCTCACCGACAGCCACCTGCGCCTGCTCAAACAGAACGGTGTGATCGACAGCGCTCTCGCCGACGCCGCGCTGGCAAGCACCGTGTCCTACCGCGACTGGCAGACCCAGCCAACGATGCAGCCCATCGAAACCAACAAGGGCATCAGTGTAGCCCGCAGCCGACTGGCCGGTTTGCTCAACCGCCCGCTGTATGACCTCGACCGCCTCGACCTCTCCGCCACCAGCACGCTGCAAGGCGACTTGCAAACCCAGGCCACCGCCTACCTCAAGCAGCTGGCCGATCCGGCTTACGCCGCGCAAATAGGCCTGATCGGCGAACGCCTGCTTACCCCCTCCAGCACCGCGCAGGTGCGCTACAGCTTCACGCTGTTTGAGCTGACGCCTGACGGCTCGCGAGTGCGGGTGCAGACTGACAGCACCGACCAGCCTTTCGACATCAATGAAGGCAGCAAGCTGGAACTGGGCTCCACGGCAAAAATGCGCGTGCTCACGACTTACCTGCAGATCATCGCCGAGCTGCACGAAAAGTACGCAGAGATGAGCGTCCCTGAACTGAAAAAAGTCGACGTTCCGGACCAGGATCGTCTGAGCCGCTGGGCCGTCGATTACCTGATACAGAACAAGGACCGCAGCCTGCCGAACATGCTGAGCGCGGCGCTGGACCGAAAATACTCTGCCAGCCCCGGCGAGGCCTTTTTCACCGGTGGCGGGCTGCATACTTTCAGTAACTTTCGCAAGGAAGACAACGGCCGTCTGCCGACCCTTCGTGATGCCATTCGTGAATCGATCAACCTGCCGTTCATCCGGCTGATGCGCGACGTGGTGCGCTACACCACCTATTCGGGCCCCAATAGCAGTGCAGAATTGCTCAAGGACGATCGCGACCCCAGGCGTCAGGAATACCTGGCCTCATTCGCCGACAGAGAGGGCACCTCGTTCCTGCTGAAGTTCTGGAAAAAGTACCGCAACAAGGACACCCAGGCGCGGCTGGAGACCTTTCTCGACGGCATGCGTCCGACGCCGATTCGCATGTCCGCCGTGCATCGTTATCTATTTCCGCAGGCCGACCAGCAGAGCTTCAACACGTTCGTACGCTCGCACCTCAAGGGCGCCAGGCTTAAAGAAAAGCTGACCGACGAACGCCTTGAACGCCTCTACCTCAGCTACGGCCCCGGCAGCTACGATTTGCCGGACCAGGGCTTCATCGCCAAGGTTCACCCGCTGGATCTGTGGCTGATCGGCTACTTGCTGAACAACCCGGACGCCAAGTTCAGCCAAGTCGTCAAGGCCAGCCAGTTCGAACGCCAGGAAGTCTACAGTTGGCTATTCAAAAGCCGACACAAGGGCGCCCGTGACAGCCGGATCCGCACCATGCTGGAGATCGAGGCGTTTCTTGATATTCACCAGCGCTGGCAGAAAGTCGGTTATCCGTTCGATCATTTGGTGCCCTCGCTGGCTACGGCCATCGGCAGTTCCGGTGACCGTCCAGCGGCACTGGCTGAACTGATCGGCACCATCCTCAACGACGGTGTGCGCATGCCGACGCTGCGTATCGACAGCCTGCATTTCGCGGCAAACACACCGTACGAAACCAAACTGATCAATGATCCTGACGTTGGCAAACGAGTCATGCCATCCGAAGTCGCCGCAGCACTGCGCGAAGCCTTGTCACAGGTGGTGGATGCCGGCACGGCCAAACGGGTGTCCGGCAGTTTTGTGACGGCAGATGGCAAACCATTGGCCATGGGCGGCAAAACGGGCACCGGGGACAATCGCATTGAAGCCGTTGGTTCGGGCGGGCGGATCCTGAGTTCCAAATCGATTAACCGCACGGCGACATTCGTGTTCTACATCGGCGATTCACACTTCGGCACCATGACCGCTTTCGTGCCGGGGCGCACGGCGGAGACCTTCAAGTTCACTTCGGCATTGCCGGCGCAAGTGCTCAAGGGTATGGCGCCGATATTGACGCCGTATCTGCAACCGGGAACGCAAACCCGATGCCTGCCGACCGCCGTGGCACGCCGCGGTTAAAAGGGCGGTATATAAATATTTTCGGCATGGATAATTCCATTGCATTGAGGAGAAAACACGGGTGAAAAACACCAGGAATTCAGGCTTTTAGTTTGAGCCTGGGGCGTTAGGCTGCTGCTTCAATAAATGCCCAGGGTTATAAATTACATGTCTGACTTACAGGGAAGTACGTCTGAACGGCCGCGAGCCGGCCACAAAGGTCGTCATTACGCGTTTATCGAAAGCCGGATCCACCGCACCTTCAAGAACGCCTCGCTGCGCAACGTCAGAGAACTGGCCGCGATGGATAAAGCGCCAGCGCCGTGGATCAAGAACGCCACAAATCGCGATCACAAACAGTTGCAGCAGGCCAACCTCAAGCTCTGGTCCTCCCGCGACAAGATCGATCCTTTCCTCGACAAGCTGCAACACGTTTATCTGTTCGCCGAACCGCTGTTGACCGAAGCGCTGAAGAACCGATTCGGGGTGGAGGTGGATGTAAAAAAAACGTGCCTGCACCTGTATCTGCCCAAGCAAAACCCTTGGTACATCATCGACTCGAACCAAGGCGTGACCGCACGAACCGTTACGCTGCTCGATGCCGCGCTACACAACTTCGCCGCTCATGAAACCTGCGAACCGGACTCGGACTTCGTCACTGCGCCCAATGCCCGTGGGCACTTCAAGGTGGTGCCGATCAAACGCCAGATATCCATCGTCGAGTTTCAGAACCTCTGCCGCGAGCTGGACATCGGCGCGCGCTATAGCCGCTATCTGGAAGAACAGCTGCGCCCAAAGGATGGCGTGGCGCGTTACATGTTGCAGCGCTGGATCACCGACAGCGAGAAAGCGGCTTTCCAGGCGTCGACCCAGCAGGCGCTGATGACCGCAGATATCGATTTCAGCGCCCGCGTCCTGATCCTCAACATGCTCGACGGGCGTAAAATGTCGCGCCATGGCCAAGCCATGCATTTCGTTGAATTGTCCATTCTGGACTGCCGGCTGACCGGCATCGTGCTGATCGCACCGGACCTGGAACAGCATCGCGGTGTCGCACCGGTCATCGCCTACGTGCCGCAAGACCCCGAGCACCCGCTCAAGGAATACCCCTCGACCCAGGCGTTCATGAGCGAACTCACCCGGCAACTGCGCGATAACGTCGTCAGTTCTTCCACCGGCCTGAGCTATCGACAGTACTTCAGCCGGTTCATCGATCAGACGCAGCGCGGGCACTTCTTTGCTGAGCTGCAACAACGTCTGTTTGACGTGAAGTGGCATGAGAAAGAGGCTACGGATCCACTGCCAAGCTGGCAGGAAGTGCCGAAAGACAAGGTCAATCTGCGGTTCAGTGCAGCGTTGATCAGAGGCGACGTCTGGGTCTACCAGTTCCAGGCAAAGCTGAACAAGATCCTCAACGATGCTCAACACATCGCCGTGTCCACCGCCGATACCGACCGCATCGCCCGTTGGGCCTGGTGGGACAACTTCAAGAAAATCACCTCGGACATTTTCAATGTTGCGTTATTGATCGCCACCCCGTTCATCCCCGGCGTGGGAGAGTTGATGCTGGCTTACACTGCGTACCAAATCACCAGCGACGTCATTGAAGGTGTGGTCGACATGACCGAAGGCATGTTGGCCGAAGCCACCGAGCATGTCGTGGGCGTGGTCACGGACATCGTTCAAATGGCGGTGTTTGGTGCCGGAATGAAGACCGGTGAGTGGCTCAGGTTGCAGTTATCGCCGCTGGTCGAAAGTATGAAGCCGGTCACTCTGCCTGATGGCCAGAAGCGTCTGTGGCACCCCGACGTGACGCCATACGAGTTGCCCGATGTGACATTGACGGTAGATTCCAGGCCAGACGAGCGAGGTCTTCATTCCCGCGAAGGCCGAACAATTCTGCCTCTGGATGGCAAACACTTCGCCGTGCGCGAGGATGCGCAAACAGGCAGTTATCGCATCACCCATCCTGAGCGCCCTAATGCCTATTTACCCGAGCTGGAACACAACGGCCAGGGCGCCTGGACCCATGAAGCGGAAAATCCGAAAACCTGGGAAAGCTCCAAACTGATGCGACGGCTGGGCCACCGTGTCGAAGCTTTCAGCGACGCCGAGCTGCAACATGCGCGCGTCTCCAGCGGCACCACCGAGGGGATGTTGCGCAAAATGCATGTTGAGCACATGGCGCCGCCGCCCTTACTGGATGACAGCCTGAAACGCCTGGAACTGCAGCGCCAGGCTGATCAGTCGATAGAACATATTCGGCGGGGCGAGCCGCTCGACCCGTCCTCATTCTGGTTTGAGCAACTGGCGCCGAACCTCGAGGGCTGGCCATCGAGCAAAGCCGTGAGGGTCTATCAACAGGCCGATCTGACTGGCCCGTTTCGTCAGTACGGCAACCGCAACGCTAGCGGGCGGCAAACGCTGTCTACCAGCGCGGCACACATCATGAGTGGCGAGTTTGCGCAAACCCTGGCGGATTTTCTCGATGCCCGGGAACTTGAGGCGATACTCCGCGGGCCCATCGCCGCGAACAAACAGGTAGCAGCGTTACGCAATCGGCTGGCGCAGGCGACTGAACGCCAGAAAGCGGACATCTTCAAGCACTTGTATCAAGGCGCACAAATGTCCAGCGACCCTCAGGTTCGGTTACTGCGCCAGGCGTACCCTGAGCTGCCCGTCAAAACGGCGGAGTCTCTGCTGGGCAGCGCCGAACCCACGGAGCGCGCGCGCATTAGCCGTGAACAACGTCTGCCGCTAAGCATCAAGAGCCTCGCCCGGGAAGCTGAATTCGAGACGCGGGCCAACCATGCCTATGCAGGCTTTGACGACGGAGTGCAGTGGGTGCCGGAAACCGAGAACCTGATCCTTAATGCCCTCAGGATTCACAGCGACACGTTCAGCGAATTGCGTGTTGAAGTCCGTGAGGGTTATGAAGCCGGCCTCTTGCGTTGCCGCGTCGGCGAACCAGAGGCTTCGACGGTCCGGGTACTGTTTAAAAATGAAGCGGGCCACTACGAAATATGGGACGGCGGCCAGCGCAAGCTCCATGAAGCCGCGAATTTCTACGAAGCGATCCTTGAAGCACTGCCCGTCGGCAAGCGAGCACAACTGGGCTATCGCCCTGGCCAGGGCCGATTTTTCAAACAATGGTTGATGGCCAAGACCGAGGCACCCGCCGAGCGACGCATCGCATTGGCGGCACCACCGATTCCGGCGACCGCTGACATCGAAGTCATGACATTGTTGCGCGGTCCGTCGATGTCCCGATCGGCGACTACCCTGGCGGAACGGGTAAAGGATCTTTTTCCACACTTCAACGAGCAGGAAACCAGCACATTTATCCGCTCCCTGGGCCAAGAAGAAACAGGTCACCAGACACTGACGCGACTGGAGAACGAGCTGGATGAGCTGAAAGTCCTGCTCAACCGGTGGCAATACCAGCAGCCCGAGACGTGGGGGCCGGGCAGCACGAACTTTCGTGACGGTGGCGGGCAGCACATCAGCGAGCGGCTCATCGAGTGCTTCGAGCGAAAATCAAAAGTTTTCGGCGAACGCAGTACCACCGCCCAAGGTGGTTATGCGCTGGACCTGTCGGTGGACATGCGCAGCCTCAATCTGGAGTTGTGGTGGAAGAAGATGCCCGACCTCAAGCCCTACCTCGATCAGATCGACACGCTGAATCTGGACCGCACCACGTTTTCCGCCACCGCCACGGGCCTGCTCAAAGATTTTCCCCATCTTCGGCAGTTGAGTGCGAGGAAGTGCAAATTGACGCAATTGCCCGACAGCATCGGCAGGATGCATTTTTTGCGTACCCTGCGCTTGATTGATAACCGCATCACCCTGACCGAGGCAAACATCGAGCAGTTAAACAACCTGACCCGCCTGGAAACCATCAGACTGGACGACAACCCACATTTGGGCAGGTTGCCGAACGTCGGGCGCATGCCCCGGCTGAAAACCCTTTGCCTGAGCAACACGGGCGCAACTACTTGGCCCGATGGCCTCCTCGGCCCATTGAGCAAGCGCCGTCCCCGGGGCTTTTTCCTGGACTTGCAGGCCAACCCGATCAAAGAAATACCCAATGTGGTGCCCGGCTCTCAGGATGCAATGATCATCGCGCGAACCCGTTTATACGCCTGGGATCTGTCTGAAGTCGGTCAGGTCATGTTCAAGGAATATCGGCGGTCGGTCGGTATCGCCCCTGAGCAGGCGTACACCGCGGCTGCAGTGGGTGCGATGAGCCAATGGCCCATGAACGATGACACCACCTGGTGGAGTGCCCAAGTCTCCGGGCTGGGTACCTTCAGAGAAGAAGCCTGGCATGACCTTATGAACGAGCCGGGTTCTGCCGACTTTTTTGCGTTGATTCAGAAACTCACGCAATCGGCCGATTACCGAGCGGGCGGTCATCGCCGTGAACAGCTCAGTTATCGTGTCTGGCGCATGATCGAGGCCGTGGACCTGGACACCGAGTTGCGTAAAGAGGTGTTCGAGATGGCGACCTCACCCACCACGTGCGCCGATGCAGGTGCCCAGGTCTTCAACAACATGGGCATCAAGGTACTCGCTTGCGAAGCGTATGCATTTTCGACGTCCGCCGAGGACCTGACGAGCCGGCTGGCGAAGCTGGCAAAAGGTGCTGCCCGACTGGCGCGCGTAAATGACATTGCCAGCGCCGACTTCGCCAGCCGCCACGGTAATCCCGATGAGGTGGAAGTGCACCTCGCTTATGAAACCGGCCTGGCGCAACGCCTCGGCTTGCCCTGGCAGTCGGAGTCAATGTTGTATCGACCGCTGGCCGGCGTAAGCGCCAAAGCCATCGACACGGCCTTTGCTACGGTGATGTCGATGGAAGCGGGCGATGGCTTGATCAACGGCATGATCGAGCAGCCGTTCTGGGAGAAACACCTGCGTGATATGCACCCGGACGAGTTCAGGCGCAACGCCCGGTTGTATGAACAGCAAACCGAGCGACTGGATCAACTGCGCGAAGCCCAGGACGCCCGGGCCAATGCAACCGCGAGTTCGCCAGCTCGTCAGGAAGTACTGCGGCAGCGGCTGCTGCACCTGGCCACGCAACTGAACGTCGATGAGCACCTCGTCCTGACGGGGCAAGCCATGACCGATGCCTCCTATGATGCGTTGCTCAACGACATCGGCTATGAAGAGAAGCAACTGAGCCGGCGACTGACGCGTGAGGCACTGCAACAGACCGTGCCATGATCCCTGCGCAACGCCCTGACAATGACATCAGGGCGTTGCTCTGGCAGGCAACACTAATGTTCTGAAGTGACCTCAGCCCGGCGTTTTGGCGCTGAACAGCAACAGCACATTGCCTTGGTAATCCCCTGCCCGGTAGCCGGCTGCGGGCTTTTGCGCTTCGATCTCCAGCAAGGCCCGAACACCCGCTGCCGCATCGGCCTGCGAGACCACGTCAGCTTGGTATTGCGAGCTCAGTAACCTGCCATTGAAACTGACCCGCAGCAAAACCTCCTCGCCTGGTTTGCCATTCGAGAGGTACGGCGTGTATTCAAGGCGTGCCTGGATGGCGCTGGAGCTATGGCGCACATCGAAGTATTTGCGCAACGGAATCAAGGACGAGCTTGGGTAGTCCCACTTGAGTTCCTGCGCCTGGTGAATCCAGCCCGGTTCGCTGGGCACGATGTAGAACGAGCGGGTCGGAATCTCCAATGACACTTCGAAGGTGTGCTGTTCCCGAGCCGCCCACGCCAGCGAACCGGTCAGCAAGGTAGCCGTCGCCAGTGCGAAAAGAGTGAATTGTCTGATCATCATTACGGTCCTCTGCATCAATCGAAGGCAGGCCTATTGGCTCGCAACCGTCAGGACTTTCTTCTGCTCGCCCTCAACCAGATTGAAACGGTATTGACGCCCCTCCTCCTTTTCGAAGGCGAACGACTTGCCCGCCAGCACATGGTGTTTGGTGGTCGCGCCGCAGTCGTTCTCCTTGGTCAGCGAACAGCTCTTGAATTCATCGACCACGATCACCGTGTTGCCATTGTTGAGCAGCTCATAGCGGCTTGCGGTTTCGCTGATGGTGGTGTCGAACCGGGCGTTTTTGGGCCGCACGAAAAAGATCGTGCCGAAGCCGGTCATCACGTTGATGCCGGCAGACAACGTTTTCTTGTAGTCTTCGCGCTCTTCACTGCCGACCAGAAATTCGTCTTCCTTTTCCGGCACCACGGGCACGAAACGCACACGAAAATAGCGCTCGCGCTCACGTTCACCCAAGAACAAAAGACGGGTGCCCTGCATCCCTTGCGCCGGTACGATCAGCCGCGCCGGACTGGCCATCACGCCATCGCGTGAAGCGCCGTCGGCGGACGTTTCAACCGGTACTTCACGGGTTGTGCCATCCGCGTCATAGACGATTTCCAGCACGTTGACCTTGACGAATGCAGTCGCATCGCCGCTGTTGAATACCCGCTTGAGGTAGGTACTGTTTTTCGCCTCCAGATAGTCGTACACGGCGCCAACATTGATCTGCGGTCCGGCCTGCGCCACGCCACAAGCCAGGCTGAGCAGCCAGACTGAGAACACACGATTCATCGTTTTCGATCCTGTAGAAAATGAATAAAAACAACCCTGGTGCTCAAACTTCCGAGTCCCAGATGATGGTGATGTTGGTGGAAAGCGAAGCGCCGATACCGGGCTTGAGCAGCCTGTCGATTGCATCGCTGGGGATTTCGAAATGCAGGGTGCCGACTTGACGGTTTACGTATTGACTGGGCTCGAAGGTACCGGACCAGGATTCATGCTGGAGTGGGTAGCGCCCGACGGGGTTGCCGCTGAACGTGATGCCGGCTGGCAAGGTCATGCGCGTCGTCACGTCGGTAACCAAGCCGTTACCGTACATTTGGCAGCGTTCACCGCCGAGCGAGTTCTGACACTGCATCATCACCTTGAAGCGCGACGAGGCAGAAATGTTGAACGTTTGATCGCGAAAGATTCTGCCGGGTTTGGGACCGCCGTTGATCCATTGCTGCCAGCCGCCTTCCGGTTCCAGAGCGACCTTGTTGCCGCCCGGAGGCAGGTCGACTTTCAGGGTGTGCTGGACGTCCAGGACGAAATCCAGGGTCAGGCGGGCGTCGTCTGGTTGCATCATCACCCCCATGTCGAAGTCCTGGGCAGGGCCGAGGGTATACGTCAGCGCACCGGTGTAGAGCCCTGTCGTCATGCCCAAAGGATTGGGAGTGCGCAGTTCATAAGCAAAATCGAGTGTATTGAATGACAACGAGTGCAGGCCAACGGTGGGCACCTTATTGCAAGTGGCCTCAACCGGAGATTTCCAGAAAAAACGATAAGTGCTCGGTGAGTAAGTGCCGACGCCGCTGTACAGGCAGGGTGCAGGTGCATAAACCCAACTGTTGCTGGTCCAAAGCTTCTGGTGCCCCTCAAGTATGTCCGTCACCCCTACCAGCTCAGCGGCCGACTTGCTCAACTCATAATTCGAGCCGATGCCGACAATGCGTACTTCAACCGTTTCGGATTCAAGCGTTTCGGCATTAGTGACCGTTAGCTGCCGCCAGTTAGCCGGTGCCTTGGCCCACACGGCTTCATTAGGGTTTATGTAGCGGCTATTACTAAAACGAACCGGTAACCGGATGCTGAACATGTTGTGTTGGGCACATTCACCCGGCAAGTCCGCGCAATAACCACTGTTCGGCGTCTGGTTGACGAACAGATTTTTGTTCGGCTGCGCAGGGTCGGGTTTGAACACCGCCCTGATCTCCAGATTCGCCGTTTGCGCCGAAGATGCCCCCAGGGCCATCAACAGCCCCAGCCAACACAAAGACTTTTTCATCATTTCAACCCGCCTTCTGATCGGTGAGCGTGACATCGGCCAGGGTGTCCGGCGTGCACCGCAGGTCCCCGATCATCAACACGTTGTTTTCATTGCGGTGCCGACTGGCATCGAGACGGAATTGGCACAACAACTGATTGTCGTGGCGCACTTCCAGGGTCGGTGACCCGGCGTTCATTTCCATGGAAAAGAAACCATCGACTTCAGTGACCCCGCGACTCGCGTGGTTGATCACGTGATGGCCCTTTAGCGGTTGCCCCTGGGCATTGACCAGGCGGCCCAGCACGGTCAGGGTTTTCATCACCCGGATCTTGCGATACTCAACGCCACCCTTATTCAGGTGATAGCGCGTGCGCGCCGGTTCAATCGTGGCGGCAGGCACGCTGTTGCCCTCGAAATCGAAACCCACCGAGCTGTTCTGGTAGGCGGTGATCGGGATGAAGTTGCGCCCCGGCCGCAACGCCGCGCTGCCACCGCTGTAGTCATCGGCGCGCAAGACGACGTTATCGATGTCTGATTCCACGTCGACGATCATCCCTGCACCGCGCATTTCATGCAGACTGGTCAGCATCATTTTCTGACCGTCAACGACCAGGGTGCTGTCCACGTTCAGACCACCGGTGAAATTGCCGTTGTAAGACGAGCGCTGAATGAAGCCATCGCCATTGATCGCAGCGGTGCGAAAATTCGCCAGGCTGGACACGCCGACGCCATAAGTGTCGGTTAGCGCGGTCACCGAGACGTTTTGCAGCACATGACCTTCAAGGTTCTTGCGCCAGCCGAGAGAAGCGTTGTTATCGCGCCCGCCATCGCGATCGGTGCGCGAGCCGATGCTGCCGGTAATCTGCTGGCCCGGCGGACCCAGCGCCACGTTGATGCTCAGATCAACACCGCGGTTGCGCGCATCGCCACTGCTGTAGCTGCCTGGCCGGTCGAACACCGACAAACGCCAGTTGGCATCGCTGCCGAACAACACGGTGCGCTGGTTCCAGCCCAGGTCCAGGCCGACGCCTTCTGTATTGCCTTCGCTGTGAGACACACGGCCGTTGATCGAGCTTTTGCTGCTGATCCGGTGATTGAGCGCCAGTGAGGAATTGCTCGTCTGGCCGATGAAGACATTGCGTTGGCGCACCCGAGTGCCGTCCGGCAAGGTGTCATACAGATTAGTGGTGTCCAGCCAGCTGCGGTTATGGCTGATCACCAGGCTGCCAGCGCCATAGTTATAAAGGCTTTGCAGGTCCAGACCAGTGCCATAACCCTGCGTCTGGTAAACGTTGGCGTACAGGCTGATCTGATTGGCCAGCGTCCAGTCAATGGACGTCCCGAACTGCATCTTTTCGCGAATCTGGCGCGCCGACGCCCCGACAATCACGCGCGGGTGCATCAGGTAATTGACCGACGCCCCTGCGGTCGTACTGCCGCTGGCCTGTTGCTCCCAGTTGCTGAACAGCTTGCTCTCTTCGCCCGCGAACAGGTTGTAGCGCCAGCGCTCATCGAGATTGCGCCAGTTGTTGGGTTTGTAAATCAGCTCTTGGGTAGTGGACGTGATCTGGCCGTCTTCGATCAGGCGCACTTCCACTTCATAAATACCACCTGGCAGTGGTCGAGTGTCGAGGGTCTGCAAGCCGCTGGGTACCGACTGGGTGTTGATCAACAAACCGTCGCGATAGATTTCCACCGAGCCCTGGCGATTGGCCGTGACGTAGACCGGATAGACGCTCGGCATTGGCGTATTGATAGCCAGGCTGTCGGAGCTGCCGTACATGACACCGACAGCCGTATCAGGGCTGGTGCCAAACGTGCGGGGTTGACGGGTCAGCCCTTCGGAATTGGGGGTGAAATAACCCAGGCGAAAGAACGTGCCTTGCAGCTCGCGCTGGGTGTAAAGCTCATGTATTGCGTGATAAAGCTTGTCGTCCGGGCCACCGAGTCGGGCCACCTGCATGTTGAACGTCTGACTCCAGTTGCCCAGGCTGCCACTGGCTTCGAGCCCGAAGCGACCGCCCAGGTCCTGCTGTTGACCACCATTGAGATTGAGCTGGTTGCGCACCATCAGGCCACTGCTGCCGCCCAGGGGTTGCTCGAAATAACGCTTGGCTTCCAGGTCGCGCTCAGCGTTTTCGGTGAGGATCGAGACCAGCGAGTTCTCAAGGTTGTAGTGCACGGCCAGCACCTGGTCCGGGCAAGAACCAGTGCACGCGCCCAACGGCACGCCGGGTTTGAGATAACTGGCCCACTTCTCCCGCTCGGCCGGGCCGTAGCGGTTTTCGCTGGTATCGGTGAATTCAAGCAGCGTGATGCGATCATCACGGGACAACACCACCATGGCCTCCCCCAGCGGCTGCTGATCCAGTTCAACCCGCACTGCCAGCGGCACATCAAAAAAGTGCTCCTCGAAATCCGCCGGCAAGCCTTTGGCTTGAGCCAGTAAACTTCGCGGGGTATTAGCAACCGTTGCGGGCGCTGCAACTGCAGTGCTGCATAAAAGCAGGACAAGCGCAGCCGCGATGGGCGTCATCGGGAACATGAACACGTACTCTAATTGCCGATAGATTAAAGCCCGGCCGACAAACTAAGTGTTTGCCGACCGGTTACGTTACTTGGACAAGTAAGCGTTTCAGGTTTTGTCGAAACGCTTAAAGCGCGACAGGAGGAACGGCGTCCCACACGATAGCCACAGCGCCGGTGTAGTCACCCGGTGCGTGGTTCGTGCCAACGGCGCTGATGCGCAGCGGCGCGCGGAAGTTCACATCTGACTCTTGCTCACCGACAACCATTTGCGGCGTAGTGTTGAGCGAGACGCCGTTGAGTGCGACGGTCAGGTCAATTGTATTGGCGCCACCGTAGAGCCTGGCCGGGCCTTCAAGGCTGGCGTGAATCGAGCCGTTATTGTTGCGCACATCGAAAAAGCCAGTCACAGGCGACAAATTGATGTTGCCATTGGTCGGGCTCATGTCCTGATCCTTGCTGACCAGATCCGGATCTACGGGCATCACGTAGAACCCGTTTGTCGGAACAGTGGCTACCAGGCTGATGGAGTGACGGGCCTCCCCAGCGGCAAAAGCCATGGTAGAGCTCAGTGCCAGAATAGCCAATGGAGCAGTCATCGCGATTTTCTTGAACATCATTCAGTACCTGTTTTCATAAAAGGATCAGTTCATTGAAAGTTCAAGCAACAGCAACCAAAAAGGTTGAATTTGTTCAAACTTTCAACGCCGGGGCATGATCGGCTGTTCGTTCCGGAATGTAAGCAGGCAGTTTCCTATGAGCTTGTAGTTAAACAGCCCCGTGAGCGGAAAGAAAAAAGAACAAATAATCAAAATATAAAACAGCTACTGTAAGTTATTCCCTACATACAGTTTCATCTAAAAACCCATACAGCAACTCCACTCAATAATCATTGAACCTTGAAGCTTCTTAGAATATTAACTCCACTTAAAAATAGAGTAACAACTTTAATTAACCGAGCACTTGCTTGTAAAAAAAACAAGGCTTGGCATATCGATAAACCTTCCCCCGAAGGTACCTCCGCTCATCGACAAGCAGACGGGCGTGCACAAAATGGCTTGCAGAACACTTAAGATATATCTTACGTTGTATCTAAATACGACGAGAGAGAGCGCAAATGAGAGACCATCATTCCCCCCACCGCGAACACGGTGACGGCCGCGACGGCTTCGAGAAACGCCCTGGAACCGGCCGCGAACGGGGTGGACGCGGGCCGCGAGTATTTGCCCCCGGCGACCTGAAATTGCTGTTGCTGGCGCTGATCGCCGAGCAGCCGTGCCATGGCTATGACCTGATCCGCCAGATCGAAAGCATGTTCGACGGCGCCTACAGCCCCAGCCCCGGCGTGATTTACCCGACCCTGACCTTTCTGGAAGAAAGTGATCTGATCGCCGGCGACGCCGAGGGCGGCAAAAAACGTTACAGCGTGACCGACGCCGGTCGTTTGTCTTTGAGTGAGCAGGCCGTGGCGCTTGATGGCGTGCGCATGCGCATCGACGTCAGCAAGCGCTCGCTGCGTGGCCATGACCGCCCCGCCGAAATCCATGAAGCGGTGCACAACCTGCGCCATGCCTTGCAGATGCACCACGGACGCTGGAGCGCGGAAGAGATCCTGCGCGTGCGTGACCTGCTCAACAACACCGCCAAAGCCATCGTTGACGGCCCTGCCGTACAACCTGCCCCGGAGACCGCCGAATGACTGCAGTCGATACCCAAACCATTCACCGCGTGATGCATGAAATCAAACGCCGCAAGCTTGAAGTGTTACGCGTTACCAACCTGACGCCGCGCATGCGCCGCATCACCCTCGGCGGCCCGGAGCTGGCCGGGTTCATCAGCCTGGGCAGCGACGATCACGTCAAACTGTTTTTCCCGCAGTCCGCCGAGCAGACGGCCGCGCTGGAAACGCTGCAACTGGGCGCTGGCAAGGACAACGGCCCGCTGCCCGAGATGCGTGACTACACGCCGCGTCGTTATGATCTGGAAAAACTGGAGCTGGACATCGATTTCGTCCTGCACGGCGATGGCCCTGCCTCGACGTGGGCGGAACAGGCACAGCCCGGGCAATTCCTGCACATCGGCGGGCCACGGGGCTCGATGATCGTGCCGGACATCTTCGACAGCTATCTGCTGATCGGCGACGAAACCGCCCTCCCCGCCATCGCCCGCCGCCTCGAAGGCCTGGCGGCCAATCGCAAGGCGCTGGTGGTCATCGAAGTGGAAAACGGCGCCGAGCAACAAGTGCTCGACAGCGCGGCGCAGGTCCATGTGATTTGGGTATTGCGCGAGGGCGGCCAGAACAACCTGTTGACCACCGTTAAACAATTGCAGATACCCAAGGGCGATCTGTATGCGTGGGTGGCGACGGAGACCCGGGTGTCGCGGCAGATTCGCCGGGTGCTGATTGATGAGCACGGGCTGGATGAGCAGTTCATCAAGGCTGTGGGCTATTGGCGCGCTGAAGGTTCTGAAGAGGAGTAAATCCGGGAATCAAAAAGATCGCAGCCTTCGGCAGCTCCTGCATTTGGATTGCATTTCAGCTGTAGGAGCTGCCGAAGGCTGCGATCTTTTGGTCGTTACCGCCGAAATCGGTCGAGACCAATCACCAACAATCCAATCACCACAAACCCCACCAAGATTCCCCCGGCATTCACTAGCACCTGTGGATAACCCAACACCGCGACATCAATGAACGGATACGCATACGCGCCCAACAGATGCCCGCGCAGCAAGGCGTAGATGAAATACACCAGCGGATAGATCAGCCACACCGGCAGGTGCCACACACGCAACGTGCCTTTGGGAACGCAGCACCACCAATAACCGAGAAACAGCAGCGGCATCACGTCGTGGAGCAACTCGTCGGCGATGAACTGCCAGCCTTCGGGGTGCCACAAGTGCCGCAGCAAAAGGCTGTAGGCCAGGCCGACCACAGTAATACTCACCGCAACGCCACTGCTCACCCACGGCTGCAAAAACCAGCGCCGCGCAGCCGATTCGCGCCTGCTCACGGCACAGGTCAGCACGGTGGCCACCAGCGTATTGGTTAATATGGTGAAGTAGCTGAAGTAGCTCACCAGGCCGCCCAACAGGCTGGCGCCAACACTCCATCGCGCAACGAAAATCAGGTACAGCTGAATCGTCAGCCCCGTCCAGCCCAACACGGCCATGAACGTGATCAGGCGCTGGCGCCACATTGCGTCCATTTCAGAGCGGTCGCTTGGTGCGCATCAGCTTCACGTACAGGCGCTCGACTTTTTCCCGCGCCCACGGAGTTTTACGCAGGAAGGTCAGGCTCGACTTGATGCTCGGATCGCTCTTGAAACAACGGATGTCGATGCGTTCGGCCAGGCCCGACCATTCGTAGTGGCTCACTAGCGCATTGAGGATCTGTTCGAGGGTCACGCCATGCAGCGGATCGGGGGATTGTTCGTTCATGCCGGGCCTTTGGGCGAAGTGAAATCACAGAAGCCGCGCACCTTAGCCGAGGGGCTGACCGGGTGGAAGGCCTGTCTTCAAATGTAGGCCAACCCGGGAAGATCGCAGGCTATGACCTCCCCCACAATGCGCCCGTTTGCCGCACTGTTACCGATTGCGAAACGCTGCATGTCTGTAAAAGCCCTTTCTCAATTTGTTACAGATCATTATCCTGCCGCCCTTCCGCTGAAACGCTTCACTGCCTGCGACAACTTGAAGCGCTCGGCTTGCACCCGAAAAACATCAAAAAAAGACTGATCAATGCCTGATTTTTCCTTCTCCCGAGACAGCGCTATCTCTGCCCTGCGCACCCTTGGCGGCTGCACCGCCCTTGGCCTCGCCACTTGCGCCCAGGCGGCGCCGGCTTTCGACAGTGAATCACCGTGGATGCTCGGTGACTGGAACGGGACACGCAGCGAACTCGCGGAAAAAGGCTACGACTTCAAACTGGATTACACCGGTGAAATGGGCAGCAACCTGCACGGCGGCTACGACCACGATCGCACCGCACGCTACAGCGACCAGTTCGGCCTTGGCACCCACCTGGATCTGCAGAAGATCCTCGGCTGGGACGACGCCGAGTTTCAACTGACCCTCACCAAGCGCAGCGGCAACAACATCAGCAACGACCGCATCAATGACCCGCGCGTGGGTGGCTTCACGTCGGCCCAGGAAGTCTGGGGCCGTGGCCAGACCACACGCCTGACGCAAATGTGGTATCAGCAGAAATTCTTCGATCAGAAGCTCGACATCAAGGTCGGCCGTTTCGGTGAAGGCGAAGATTTCAACAGCTTCCCCTGCGACTTCCAGAACCTGGCGTTCTGCGGCTCGCAGGTCGGCAACTGGGTCGGCGGCATCTGGTACAACTGGCCGGTCAGCCAGTG
Source organism: Pseudomonas khorasanensis (assembly GCF_014268505.2). Lineage (GTDB taxonomy): Bacteria > Pseudomonadota > Gammaproteobacteria > Pseudomonadales > Pseudomonadaceae > Aquipseudomonas > Aquipseudomonas khorasanensis. The sequence continues at coordinate 130,118 of NZ_JABWQP020000002.1, read as the reverse complement.
GGCGCTACGTGTCAAATATCACCTGACGCCTGAACTGTACGCACAGGTCGGCGCCTATGAGCAGAACCCGTCCAACCTGGACCGTGGCAACGGTTTCAAGCTCAGCGGCAGCGGCACCCAGGGTGCGATCCTGCCGGTCGAACTGGTGTGGACGCCGAAGCTCAACGGCCTGCCCGGTGAATACCGCGCCGGCTATTACTACAGCAATGCCAAGGCCACTGACGTTTACAAGGATCACAACGGGCAGCCGGCGGCTCTCAGCGGCGAAGCCTACCGCAGCGCTTCGAGCAAGCACGGCGTGTGGCTGGGCGTTCAGCAGCAAATCACCAGCGTGGCCAGCGACAACTCCCGTGGTTTGAGCCTGTTCGCCAACGCCACGATGCACGACAAGAAAACCAACGCCATCGACAACTACGTGCAGGCCGGCCTGACCTACAAAGGCCCGTTCGATGCCCGCGCCAAGGATGACATCGGTTTCGCCCTCGCCCGCGTGCACGTCAACCCGGCCTATCGCAAAAACGCCGAAGCGAGCAATCGCGCCAACGCCGTGTACGACTACGACGATCCTGCGTTTCTGCCGCCGCAAGACACCGAATACAGCGCCGAACTCTATTACGGCGTGCACGTGACCAACTGGCTGACCGTGCGCCCGAACCTGCAATACATCCGCCACCCTGGTGGCGTGAACGACGTCGACGACGCCCTGATCGGCGGGATCAAGATCCAGTCGTCGTTCTAAAGAACCGCAAAAGCACCTGGTGGAAGCTGGCTTGCCAGCGATAGCAATCTGTCTGGTGATTTCAGTGTTGGATATGAGATCGCCAGCGCTGGCAAGCCAGCTCCCACAGGAATGATGCATTTCGTTAGCCGAACAAGTTTTTATCTGAACCATGCCTGCGCCAAATCGTCATCTAAAGTGACTACAGCGCGGGACTACATAAAACGTCACGGAGAATCACATTATGAGCACCGAAAGTGCTTCGAGTCGGGGCCGTCTGATGCCGGGCCTGCTCGGCATCCTGCTTCTACTGATGGGCCTGGCCATGCTGGCCGGGGGAGTCAAGCTGAGCACGCTCGGCGGCTCGCTCTACTACCTGCTGGCCGGTACCGGCGTCGCGCTGACCGGCCTTCTGCTGTTGATGCGCCGACGCGCGGCGCTGGGCCTGTACGCCATCGTGCTGTTCGCCAGCACCGCGTGGGCCTTGTGGGAAGTCGGTCTGGACTGGTGGCAACTGGTGCCGCGTCTGGCGCTGTGGTTTGTCCTCGGCTTCGTGATGCTGCTGCCGTGGTTCCGTCGTCCGCTGCTGCTCAACGGCCCGGCCAAAATGGGCACCGGCGGTCTGACCGTGGCGGTGATCCTGGCCGGCGTGACCGCGTTGGCCAGCCTGTTCACCCACCCGGGCGAAACCTTCGGCGAACTGGGCCGCGACACGGCAGACATGACCAGCACCGCGCCGGCCATGCCGGATGGCGACTGGCAGGCTTACGGTCGTACCGAATTCGGTGACCGCTACTCGCCGCTCAAGCAGATCACCCCGCAGAACGTCGGCAAGCTGCAAGAAGCCTGGCGCATCCAGACCGGCGACCTGCCGACTGCGGATGACCCGGTTGAGCTGACCAACGAAAACACCCCGCTCAAAGCCAACGGCATGATCTACGCCTGCACCGCGCACAGCAAAGTGCTGGCTCTGGACCCCGACACCGGCAAGGAACTGTGGCGCTTTGATCCGCAGATCAAGAGCCCGGTCGGCTTCAAGGGCTTTGCCCACATGACCTGCCGTGGCGTGTCGTACTACGACGAAGCCGCTTATGCCAAGTCTGAAAACGCAGCCTCCGCCGTGATTTCCGAAGCTGGCCAAGCGGTTGCCCAGGCCTGCCCGCGTCGCCTGTACCTGCCAACCGCTGATGCGCGCCTGATCGCGTTGAATGCCGACACCGGCAAGATCTGCGAAGGCTTCGGCAACAACGGCGTGGTCGATCTGACCCAAGGCATCGGCCCGTTCACCGCCGGCGGCTACTACTCCACCTCGCCAGCGGCGATTACCCGTGATCTGGTGATCATGGGCGGTCACGTCACCGACAACGAATCGACCAACGAGCCGTCGGGCGTGATCCGCGCCTTCGACGTGCGCGACGGTCACCTCGTCTGGAACTGGGACAGCGACAAGCCGGACGCCACCGAACCTCTGGCCCCGGGCGAAACCTACAGCCGCAACTCGGCGAACATGTGGTCGCTGGCCAGCGTCGATGAAAAACTCGGCATGGTTTATCTGCCACTGGGCAACCAGACTCCCGACCAGTGGGGCGGCAACCGCACCCCGGGCGCCGAGAAATTCAGCGCCGGTATCGTCGCGCTGGACCTGGCCACCGGTAAAGTGCGCTGGAACTACCAGTTCACCCACCACGACCTGTGGGACATGGACGTGGGCAGCCAGCCAACGCTGCTCGACATGAAAACCGCCGACGGCGTGAAACCTGCGCTGATCGCTCCGACCAAACAGGGCAGCCTGTACGTCCTTGACCGTCGCGACGGCACGCCGATCATTCCGATCAAGGAAATCCCGGTTCCGCAGGGCGCCGTCAAAGGCGACCGCACTGCACCGACCCAGGCCCGTTCGGACCTCAACCTGCTGGGCCCGGATCTGACCGAAAAAGCCATGTGGGGCGCGACCCCGTTCGACCAGATGCTGTGCCGCATCCAGTTCAAGGAACTGCGTTATGAAGGCCAGTACACCCCGCCATCGGAACAGGGCAGCCTGATCTACCCGGGCAACGTCGGCGTGTTCAACTGGGGCGGCGTCTCGGTCGACCCGGTTCGCCAGATGCTGTTCACCAGCCCGAACTACATGGCTTTCGTGTCGAAAATGGTCCCACGCGAGCAAGTCGAAGCCGGCAGCAAACGCGAGAGTGAAACCTCGGGCGTGCAGCCAAACACCGGCGCGCCTTATGCGGTGATCATGCACCCGTTCATGTCGCCACTGGGCGTACCGTGCCAGGCCCCGGCCTGGGGCTACGTCGCCGGCATCGACCTGACCACCGGCAAAGTCGTGTGGAAACGCAAAAACGGCACCAGCCGCGACAGCTCGCCGATCCCGATCGGCTTCACCCTTGGCGTGCCAAGCATGGGCGGTTCGATCGTCACTGCAGGCGGCGTCGGCTTCCTCAGCGGCACCCTTGACCAGTACCTGCGTGCGTACGACGTCAACACCGGTGAAGAGCTGTGGAAATCGCGTCTGCCAGCTGGTGGCCAGGCCACCCCGATGACCTACACCGGCAAGGACGGCAAGCAATACGTCCTGCTCGTGGTCGGCGGCCACGGCTCGCTGGGCACCAAAATGGGTGACTACATCATTGCGTACAAACTGCCGGAATAAGTTTTAGCTGGCGGTATGAAAAAGGCGATGTCCCGTGAGGGACATCGCCTTTTTTGTGCACGCAATTTGGCAAACGCCGGAAAAACCTGCGGGAGCGGGCTTGCCCGCGAAGGCGTCAGCACATTCAGTCTTTGTGTCTCCTAATACACCGCCTTCGCGAGCAGGCTCGCTCCTACAGAAAAGCAAAACAACGCAGCACCCCGCGGCGAAGCCGCCCCAACTCAACACAATGAGCGCAAGCTCGAGTAGCTTTTGATCCTGGAGCCCGTCGGCAGGCTGAGTGGAGGCATTGATCCGGGCGTGGGAGCGCAGCGACCGTACGACACAGTCGTACACAGCGAGTGTAGGTGCAGCGAAGCAAACCGGAGCCGCTGCGCCAGGATCGATCCCGGGGCGAAGGAACCCCAAGCGTTAGCGAGCGGGCCGAACGTCAGGGCAAAGCCTTTTGGGTTACCTTTTTGGCGTTTGAAAAAGGTGACTCGCCGCAAGGGCGAAACCGCCAGCCGCCACACCCAAAAAAACGGATATCCACCCAAAACCCCAAGTACCTGGCCGGCCCACAGGCCGCCAAGGTTAAAAACCTGTCCAACCCCTGAACACACAAGCAGAAACACACCCGCCCCATTGAAACCACCCATCCCCTGCCCCATCTAAGACCCATACCCCATTGCGCAGGTGCCCCATGACCGACCAGCAAGATCGCCCGGACAACCACGACGATTACGAAAACGACCACATCGAACACACCTCCTCCGGCACCGGCCTGGCGCTGCCCGGGCAAAACCTGCCGGACAAGGTCTACATCATCCCGATCCACAATCGCCCGTTCTTCCCGGCGCAGGTCCTGCCGGTCATCGTCAACGAAGAACCGTGGGCCGAAACCCTCGAACTGGTCAGCAAATCCGAACACCACTCCCTGGGCCTGTTCTTCATGGACACCCCCCAGGAAGACCCGCGCCACTTCGACACCGGCGCTCTTCCCGAATACGGCACGCTGGTCAAGGTTCACCACGCCAGCCGCGAGAACGGCAAACTGCAGTTCGTCGCCCAGGGCCTGAGCCGCGTACGCATCAAGACCTGGCTCAAACATCACCGCCCGCCGTATCTGGTCGAAGTCGAATACCCGCATCAGCCCACCGAGCCGACCGACGAGGTCAAGGCCTACGGCATGGCGCTGATCAATGCGATCAAGGAACTTCTGCCGCTCAACCCGCTGTACAGCGAAGAGCTGAAGAACTACCTCAACCGCTTCAGCCCCAACGACCCGTCGCCGCTGACCGACTTCGCCGCCGCCCTCACGTCGGCCACCGGCCCCGAGCTTCAGGAAGTGCTCGACTGCGTGCCGATGCTCAAGCGCATGGAAAAAGTTCTGCCGATGCTGCGCAAGGAAGTCGAAGTCGCACGCCTGCAAAAAGAGATTTCTGCCGAAGTTAACCGCAAGATCGGTGAGCATCAGCGCGAGTTCTTCCTCAAGGAACAACTCAAGGTCATTCAGCAGGAACTCGGCCTGACCAAGGACGACCGCAGCGCCGACCTCGAACAGTTCCAGCAGCGCCTCGAAGGCAAAACCTTGCCGGCGCAGGTGCAGAAGCGGCTCGAAGAGGAAATGAACAAACTGTCGATCCTTGAAACCGGATCGCCGGAATACGCCGTCACCCGCAACTACCTCGACTGGGCGACTTCGGTGCCATGGGGCGTGTACGGCGCGGACAAACTCGACCTCAAACACGCGCGCAAGATCCTCGACAAGCACCACGCAGGCCTGGACGACATCAAGGACCGCATCCTCGAGTTCCTCGCCGTTGGCGCTTACAAAGGTGAGATCAGCGGCTCGATCGTACTGCTGGTCGGCCCCCCGGGCGTGGGTAAAACCAGCGTTGGTAAATCCATCGCCGAATCCCTCGGCCGGCCGTTCTACCGCTTCAGCGTTGGCGGCATGCGCGATGAAGCCGAAATCAAGGGCCACCGCCGCACCTACATCGGCGCGCAGCCGGGCAAACTCGTGCAGGCGCTCAAAGACGTCGAAGTGATGAACCCGGTGATCATGCTCGACGAGATCGACAAGATGGGCCAAAGCTACCAGGGCGACCCGGCCTCGGCGCTGCTGGAAACCCTGGATCCGGAACAGAACGTCGAATTCCTCGACCACTACCTCGACCTGCGCATGGACTTGTCGAAAGTCCTGTTCGTCTGCACCGCCAACACCCTTGATTCAATCCCCGGCCCGTTGCTTGACCGCATGGAAGTGATTCGCCTGTCGGGTTATATCACCGAAGAAAAGGTCGCCATCGCCAAGCGTCACCTGTGGCCGAAACTGTTGGAGAAGGCTGGCGTATCCAAAGGCAGCTTGAGCATCAACGACAGTGCACTCAAAGCCCTGATCGACGGTTACGCCCGTGAAGCCGGCGTGCGTCAGCTGGAAAAGCAAATGGGCAAACTGGTGCGCAAAGCGGTCATGAAGCTGATTGAAGACCCTAAAGCGGTAATCAAACTCGGGCCGAAAGACCTCGAGGCGTCGCTGGGCCATCCGGTCTTCCGCAACGAACAAGTGCTCTCTGGCACCGGCGTGATCACCGGTCTTGCTTGGACCAGCATGGGCGGCGCGACTTTGCCGATCGAAGCTACACGGATTCACACGCTCAACCGTGGCTTCAAGCTGACCGGGCAACTGGGCGATGTGATGAAGGAATCCGCAGAGATCGCCTACAGCTACGTCAGCTCGCACCTCAAGCAGTTCGGCGGCGACGCGAAGTTTTTCGATGAAGCCTTCGTTCACCTGCACGTCCCTGAAGGCGCGACGCCGAAGGACGGCCCAAGCGCCGGCGTGACCATGGCCAGCGCGTTGCTGTCACTGGCGCGTAATCAACCGCCGAAGAAAGGCGTGGCAATGACTGGCGAGCTGACGCTGACCGGGCATGTGTTGCCAATTGGCGGGGTGCGCGAAAAAGTGATCGCGGCGCGGCGGCAGAAGATATTCGAGCTGATCCTGCCTGAGCCGAACCGGGGTAATTTCGAGGAGTTGCCGGACTATCTGAAGGAAGGGATTACCGTGCACTTCGCCAAGCGCTTTGCGGATGTGGCGAAGGTGCTCTTCTGATATTTCTGTAGCACTTGGTCTATCGCTTTCGCGAGCAGGCTCGCTCCCATAGGGTTTTGCAGTGGACACACAAATTGTCGACACTGCTGACCACTGTGGGAGCGAGCCTGCTCGCGAAGGCAGCAGTCCTGACGGCGCCAATCCCGATCGTCACACTTTCCCTAATCTTCAGTTATGCTCGCCGTTCGTCGTAAACGCCGGAGCCGCTGATCTTATGTCCCCCACCCGCCTGTTTCTTCCCCTCGCCCTTTCCTTGCTGGCCGCCTGCGCCACGCAACCGAAACACAACGTGACCGTGGAAAAGCAAAGCGAATGCCCCGTGCAGCTCACCACCGGGCAAAACCTCATCATCATGCTGCCCAGCAACCCGACCACCGGCTACCGCTGGGCGATTCAGGATTCGGCGGGCGGCGTGTTGCGCGCGCTCAGTCCCGAGGTTTACAGCAATCCGGAAGATGCCGGCGTGGTCGGTGCGGCAGGCGTTTCGACCTGGCGCTTCCAGGCCTTCGCTCCCGGCGCCGGGCGTTTGCGCCTGACCTCGCAACAACCTTGGGCGCCGGAAGTGCTGCCAGTGGAAACTTTCGACTGCGCCATTTCGGTGAAGTGAGCGAGGGGCGGCTGACTTTCGCGCTGGCGCAATAACCAATAAACGCTGAATCCATATCGAAACATTATAAAAAACTGTCAGATCTGACAGTGGCTTAGTTATTTAGCCCTCCCTACTATTTCATGGCGTTTCCCAACCCACCATGTAATACAAGGATGAATCTCATGAGCTTCTTCAAAAGCAAAAATTCAATCTCTGCCAACACTGCAGAACCCACCATCACAGTCAGTGCTGAAACACATGCAACGGTGTCTGACCGCGTGCAATTCGAGAGCCAAATTGTCTAATACCAAGCCGACCCCAATAGCAGCCTGATCGCATTGGTGACTCGGGCGAATACACAAGATTATTCGCATCGAACAAAAAAGGGTCTGGTGCTTGTATTTGATAAGGCGATTAAATCCGGCACTTATTCCGTAGGCGATCCAGGGTTCCCTTTTGAACATGCCTATTACTTTGAAACGGGCACTTTCCCTGGCTTTACTACCTCATTCTCTTATGAAGCGAAAAGCGGGAGCTTCACAGTAGAAGCCATCGAGGTGACTTTAGAAAAACTGCATTACCGGATCGGCTTCGATTTCAAGGGTGTCGACAACCGCGATCGAGAACTGAAAATTTCCGGCAAATCCACTTACATCGTATTACTGCAACCTCGGTAATCCGCGTTAAAATGATGAATGACCAGGCTCGATCTCAGAGCCGGGTCATTCAGCTTTCCTCATTGGCTTTCCCGCGTTTTATCAGCAACCCAAGCATCCGCGCCCTACTTTGGCTAAAATGCCGGCCTTTTCTTCGACACCGCCGGACGCCACCGTGAGCAAAGAACCCGATCGCCTATTCGCCCAGCCTTTGGCCCAGGTGCCTGACTTCGCTTTCAACGAAGACGTGGTGCGAGTGTTCCCGGACATGATCAAGCGCTCGGTGCCGGGTTATCCGACCATCGTCGAAAACCTCGGCGTGCTCGCCGCGCAATTCGCCCAGCCGAACAGCGTGCTTTATGACCTCGGTTCCTCGCTCGGCGCGGTGACTCAGGCATTGCGCCGCCATGTGCGCACCGACGGTTGCCGGGTGATCGCTGTGGATAACTCGGCGGCCATGGTCGAGCGTTGCCGGGAATACCTCAACGGTCAGGATTCGATGTTTCAGGAGTTGCTGCCGGTTGAAGTGATTGAAGGCGATATCCTCGCGCTGGCGTTTCAACCCGCCTCGGTCGTCGCGCTGAACTTCACCCTGCAGTTCATCGCCCCGGATCAGCGCACCGCGTTGCTGTCGCGCATTCGCCAGTCGTTGTTGCCCGGTGGCGCGCTGATTCTTTCGGAGAAACTGCGCTTCAACGATGCCGAAGAACACGCGCTGCTCACCGACTTGCACGTGGCCTTCAAACGCGCCAACGGCTACAGCGAACTGGAAATTGCCCAGAAGCGCAGCGCCATCGAAAACGTCATGAAGCCCGACAGCCTCGAAGAACACCGCGAACGCCTGCTGGCGGCCGGATTCTCGAAAGTCGTGCCGTGGTTCCAGTGTCTTAACTTTGCCTCGTTGATTGCCTTGCCATGATTGACCTGTCCCCCCTCGCCCGCCGTCTGGCCGGTACACCGCTGGCCGAATGGGCCAACACCCTGCAGGCGCAACTCGACAAGAAAATGGAGAAAGGCCACGGCGATCTGGAGCGCTGGCAAAGTGCGCTGGACGCCCTGCCGAAGATTCAGCCAAGCGAAGTCGATCTGCTCAACGGCCTCAAACTCGACACCGATTGTGACGACGTGACTCGTGCACAGATGCGCACCGCACTGATGGGCCTGTCGCCATGGCGCAAGGGGCCGTTCGACCTGTTCGGCGTGCACGTCGACACCGAATGGCGCTCGGACTGGAAATGGTCACGCGTGTCGCCGCACCTGAATTTGCAGGGAAAGCGCATCCTCGATGTCGGCTGCGGCAATGGCTACTACATGTGGCGCATGCTCGGCGCCGGTGCGGACAGCGTGATCGGCGTCGATCCGAACTGGCTGTTCTTCTGCCAGTTCCAGGCCGTGCAGCGTTACCTGTCCGAGCCGAACGCCTGGCACCTGCCGTTCCCGTTCGAAGACCTGCCGGCGAATCTGGAAGGCTTCGACACGGTGTTTTCCATGGGTGTGTTCTATCACCGCCGCTCACCGATCGAGCATTTGCTGGCGCTGAAGGATTGCCTGATCAAGGGTGGCGAACTGGTGCTGGAAACGCTGGTGGTCGAAGGCGATAAGCATCAGGTGCTGGTGCCGGAAGATCGCTACGCGCAAATGCGCAACGTCTGGTTCCTGCCGTCGGTGCCGGCGCTGGAGTTGTGGTTGCGACGTGCCGGGTTCACTGACATTCGTTGCGTGGATGTCAGCACCACGACGGTCGAGGAACAGCGCGGCACTGAGTGGATGAAGTATCAGTCGTTGAGCGATTTTCTTGATCCCGAGGATCACAGCAAAACGATCGAAGGCCTGCCGGCACCGATGCGCGCGGTGATCGTCGCGAAGAAGTAAGCGTAGTTCCCCGGACATCGCGGTGAGCCTACCCCTCACCCCAGCCCTCTCCCCAGGGAGAGGGAGCAGATCTCTGAGCTTTTCAAAATTTGCATTCGACTCGGAGTCTCAGGTCGGCGGACTTCACCCATTCAACTCGGTCCGTCCCCTCTCCCTCTGGGAGAGGGTTAGGGTGAGGGGCTTTTGGCGCGTCTGGCGCGGAAAAATTCGGTCAACACCGCGCCGCACTCCTCCGCCAGCACCCCGCCTTCATACAACACCCGGTGATTCAAAAACCCCTGGGTAAAAAATTGCCCCTGGCTTTGCACGATCCCGGCTTTGGGTTCCAGCGCGCCGTACACCACCCGCGCCACCCGTGAATGCACGATCAGCCCGGCGCACATGCTGCACGGCTCGAGCGTTACATACAGCGTGCTGCCCGGCAGGCGATAGTTATCCATCGCCTGCGCCGCCGCGCGGATCGCGACCATTTCCGCGTGGGCGCTTGGGTCGCTGGTACTGATCGGGCAATTGAAGCCGCGACCGATGATGGCGCCGTCCTGCACCAGCACCGCGCCCACCGGTACTTCGCCAAGCGCAGCGCCCTCTGCGGCGAGGGTCAGGGCTTCATGCATGAAATCGCGGTCGCAGCTGCGGTCGATGATCGCCGCCGGGCGAATCTGGCGCATCACTTCACCTCGATCGCGGCCATCAGGCCGGTTTCCATGTGGTCGATGACATGGCAGTGGAACATCCACACCCCGGGGTTATCCGCCACCAACGCCACTTGCGCACGCTCGTTCTTGCCCAGCAGATAGGTGTCGGTGAAGTATGGAACGACTTTGTGCCGGTTCGACGCAATCACCTTGAAGCTCATGCCGTGCAGGTGAATCGGGTGCTGATACTGGGTCATGTTCTTCAATTCGAAAATGTAACTCTGCCCGAGTTTGAGGCTGGCGATCGGCCGATCGGCACAAGTCTTGTCGGTGATGTCCCAGGCCTTGCCGTTGATCTGCCACAGGCTCGGCGGCTTGCCGTTTTCTGTATTCACGGACACCGAGCCGACCCATTCGAAATTGAAGTTGAGTTTCTCGGCATTGGCCAGGTCCGGTTCGGCCACCGGGTTGGCCGGCAACGCTTTCGGCCAATCGGTCGGCGCATCGCTGTTGGCCACCGAACGCAACGTGCCCAGTCGCACCGGGCCGTTGCGCAGCGACAGTTCTTCACCGGCCGCTGGTGCCTTGATCGCCAGGCAAATGCGCATGCCCGGGCCGAGCCAGTATTCCTTGCCCAACGGCCGTGGCTCGACCGGGTTGCCATCCAGCGCGTAGATCTTCGCTTCGACGCCAGGAATGTTAATGCGATAGGTCAGGGTGTTATCGAGGTTGAGCAAGCGCACCCGGGTGATCTGCCCGGCCGGCAAGTCGATCACCGGCAACGACACGCCATTGATAGACGAAAGGCGGCCTGCTGTACCTCCACGGGCCGCTTCGCGGGGGATGCTGAACTCGACGAACTGGCCTTGCTCATCAATGTGCCAATTCTTCAGGCTCAGGGTCTTCTCGTACTTGAAACCGGTGGGCTCACGCTCTTCGATGATCAGCGGCCCGACCAGCCCGCGACCGAGTTCCTCGCTGCTGCTGACGTGCGGGTGATACCAGTAGCTGCCGGCGTCTGGAACGCGGAATTTGTAGTCGAAATATTCACCCGGCAGTACCGGCAGTTGCGACACGTAGGGCACGCCGTCCATTTCCAGCGGCAAGCGGATGCCGTGCCAGTGAATGGTGGTCGGCACCGGCAAGTGGTTGATGAAGCGTACCCGCAGCCATTCACCCTGGCGCACTCGCAATTCCGTGCCCGGCGCTGACGGGCCGAACGCCCAGGCTTGGGTCTTGTGCCCCGGAACCAACTCCACATCCAGGGGCGCTGCGATCAGTTCATAGTCGTGTCCGGCCTCGGCGTCGGCCATCTTGCCCAGCCAGTAACGCGACGCGCCTCCCGCGCCCACACCAACGACAACAAGACCGGCCAGGCCACCGAGGATTTGGCGACGGGTAAAGGACATGAACTCAACTACCTCACGAATCAGCGACAGAACCCGAGGGATCCGCAAAAAGGCGAATACGATACACCCGCAATTGCGAAACAGTAAGGGCGACCTGAAGCCGCACGTCTTGTCGAGACTTGAGTGTGCACCCCGGCGGATCTGATTTGTTCCGAATATCTTTGATCACGGGAGTCTTCGCTGACCGTTGAGAAAACAGCTCTGCCTCGGAGCTTTCAGCATCACAAATAAAAATGCCAGTCAGCAAAACTGACTGGCATTTTTCATGAGCCTTTGTGTGCGCCTTTGAAGCAAGCGCCTAGCGGGAACCGGACAAGCCGGCTTCCTGCGTCATTCCCACTCAATCGTCGCTGGCGGCTTGCTCGACACGTCGTAGGTGACGCGCGAAATGCCTTCGATTTCATTGATGATGCGGCCGGACACGGTTTCCAGCAGTTCGTAAGGCAGGTGTGCCCAACGTGCGGTCATGAAGTCGATGGTTTCCACGGCGCGCAGGGCCACGACCCAGGCGTAACGACGGCCGTCGCCGACCACGCCGACCGATTTCACTGGCTGGAACACCACGAACGCCTGGCTGACTTTGTGATACCAGTCGGCCTTGCGCAGTTCTTCAATGAAGATGTGGTCGGCACGACGCAGCAGGTCGGCGTATTCCTTTTTCACTTCACCGAGGATCCGCACGCCCAGGCCCGGGCCCGGGAACGGGTGGCGGTAGACCATGTCGTACGGCAGGCCCAGTTCCAGACCCAGACGACGGACTTCGTCCTTGAACAGTTCGCGCAACGGCTCGACCAGTTTCAGGTTCATTTCTTCCGGCAGGCCGCCCACGTTGTGGTGCGACTTGATCACGTGGGCCTTGCCGCTTTTCGCGCCAGCCGACTCGATCACGTCCGGGTAGATGGTGCCCTGAGCGAGGTATTTGATGTTTTCCAGTTTGTTGGACTGGGCATCGAATACGTCGATGAAGGTGCGACCGATGATTTTGCGCTTCTTCTCCGGGTCGGCTTCGCCGGCCAGGTTATTGAGGAACTGATCTTCGGCGTTGGCGCGAATCACTTTGACGCCCATGTTCTCGGCGAACATGGCCATCACCTGCTCGCCTTCGTGCAGACGCAGCAGGCCGTTGTCGACGAAGACGCAGGTCAACTGGTCGCCGATGGCTTTGTGCAGCAATGCCGCAACCACCGAGGAATCGACGCCGCCGGACAGGCCCAGCAATACGTTGTCGGTGCCGACCTGGGCACGGATGTTGGCGATGGCGTCTTCAGCGATCTTCGACGGCGTCCACAGGGCTTCACAGCCGCAGATGTCGAGAACGAAGCGCGACAGGATGCGACCGCCCTGCTTGGTGTGGGTCACTTCCGGATGGAACTGCACGCCGTAGTAAGCACGGTCGTCGTTGAACATGCCGGCGATCGGGCAGCTCGGGGTGCTGGCCAGAATGTGGAAGTCTTCCGGCATCCTGGTGACCTTGTCACCGTGGCTCATCCACACGTCGAGGCCGAACAGGCCGTCGGCGTCGATGTGGTCTTCGATGCCGTCGAGCAGACGGCTCTTGCCGACCACGTCAACCCGGGCGTAACCGAACTCACGCAGTTCGGAACCTTCAACCTTGCCGCCCAGTTGCTCGGCCATGGTTTGCATGCCGTAGCAGATACCGAAGACCGGAACGCCCAGATCGAAGACAGCCTGCGGGCAGCGCGGGCTGTTGGCTTCGTGCACGGACTCGGGGCCGCCGGCGAGGATGACGCCTTTGGGCGCGAATTCGCGGATCGCATCTTCGTCCATGTCGAACGGGTGCAGTTCGCAGTACACACCGATCTCGCGCACGCGGCGGGCGATCAGTTGGGTGTATTGCGAGCCGAAGTCGAGGATCAGGATGCGGTGAGCGTGAATGTCGAGGGCCATGATTCAGTCTCGTCTAAGTAATTCAGAAACAGTCGTGATTCAGAAACAACTCGGGGCTGAATAAAACAGCCCCGGTTGCTTAATGATTTGCTGGAAGCTTCAACCTACGCGGTAGTTTGGCGCTTCTTTGGTGATCTGCACGTCGTGAACGTGGGACTCGGCCATGCCGGCACCGGTGATCCGCACGAATTCAGGCTTGGTGCGCATTTCTTCGATGTCGGCGCTGCCGGTGTAACCCATCGAGGAACGCAGGCCGCCCATCAACTGGTGAATGATCGCGCTCAGGGTGCCCTTGTAAGGCACACGGCCTTCGATGCCTTCCGGAACGAGCTTCTCGGCGCCTGCCGAGGAGTCCTGGAAGTAGCGGTCGGAAGAGCCCTGGGCCTGGGACATGGCGCCCAGCGAACCCATGCCGCGATAAGCCTTGTACGAACGGCCCTGGAACAGTTCGATCTCGCCCGGCGCTTCTTCGGTACCGGCGAACATCGAGCCCATCATCACGCAGGAGGCACCGGCGACGATGGCCTTGGACAGGTCACCGGAGAAGCGGATACCGCCGTCGGCGATCAACGGCACGCCGGTGCCTTCGAGGGCAGCGGCGACGTTGGCGATGGCACTGATTTGCGGCACGCCGACACCGGCGACGATACGGGTGGTGCAGATCGAGCCAGGACCGATACCGACCTTGACCGCATCGGCGCCTGCTTCGGCCAGGGCCTTGGCGGCTGCGCCGGTGGCGATGTTGCCGCCGATCACCTGCACTTCAGGGAAATTCTCTTTGACCCAGCGAACACGATCGATCACACCTTTGGAGTGACCGTGCGCGGTGTCGACCACCACCACGTCCACACCGGCATTGACCAGAGCGGTCACGCGATCGCCAGTGTCCTTGCCGGTACCGACAGCCGCGCCAACGCGCAGACGACCTTGATCGTCCTTGCTGGCCAGCGGGTAGGCTTTGGCTTTTTCGATGTCGTTGACGGTCATCATGCCTTTGAGGGCGAATTTGTCATCGACGATCAGCACGCGCTCGATGCGGTGCTTGTGCAGCAGTTCGCGGACGTCGTTCTTGTCGGCGCCTTCCTTGACGGTGACCAGACGCTCTTTAGGCGTCATCACTTCGCGGACGGTGGCTTCCAGACGGTTTTCGAAACGCACGTCACGGGAGGTGACGATGCCGACCAGGTCGCCATCGTGCAGCACCGGAACGCCGGAGATGTTGTGCAGTCGGGTCAGTTCGAACAGATCACGCACCGTGGCATCGGCCTCGATGGTGATGGGATCCTTGACCACACCGGCTTCGAACTTCTTGACCTTGCGCACTTCGGCAGCTTGCTGCTCGATGGTCATGTTCTTGTGGATAATGCCGATGCCACCTTCCTGAGCCATGGCGATTGCCAGACGGGCTTCAGTGACGGTGTCCATTGCAGCAGAAACCAGAGGAATATTCAGTTCGATGCCACGGGTAAGACGGGTCTTCAGACTGACTTCGTTGGGAAGCACCTCGGAATAACCGGGCACTAAAAGAATGTCGTCGAATGTCAGAGCTTCTTGGCTGATACGCAGCATCGCGGGGGCTCCCGAGCGGGAAAATGGAAGCGCGCCATTATAGTCAGACACCCCCTGCTGTTCAATGTAAAACTCAGCCTAATTGATAGATGGAAAACCCCGGCCCTACAGCTCCACCTTGACCCACGAGACAGGTTGATCGAGCCAATCGGCGAACTCGTCGATAAAGCTCTGCTTGAAGCCCGCTTCCAGCCAGTTGTTGAAGATGAAGCCCAGGTTGGAGAACGCGCATTCCTGCAAAAAGAGGAAGCCGTTGATGTCGTCTTCATGCCCGCATTCGGGGCAGGTGAAATTGTCGGTGCGGCCCGGCATCCAGTCTTCGAGACTTTCGAACAGCGCCTCGCCCACTTCCCGCCGACATTCGGCGCAACCGGCCTCTTCGAGAAAACCCTTTGCCGGGGTGTAGATGCAGCGTTTGGTGACGATCTCCAGACCATTGATCGGCTTGCCGAACGGCAACGCCTCGGGGTGCAACACCACGGCTCGGGCGCCGTCGGCGATCGCATGAGCCATGCGGTTACCGGTGCGCCCGCAGGTGCTCAGTTCTTCTTCGATGATGTTCTTGCGCACCAGCCAGCGCACAATCGCCCGCGCCCGGGGTTCGTGGACCGGCAGGGTGGAGATTTTCGGGACGATGATGCTTTGCGAGTTCATGGAGAATCCTGCGGTGGGGCTGCTGACGCCTTCGCGAGCAGGCTCGCTCCCACATTAGAATGCAGTCCCTGTGGGAGCGAGCCTGCTCGCGAAGGGTCCGTGAAGGCCGGCAGCTTAATCCCTGAAAAAATCCGGTCAAGTGCTGAAATAACGGACGATCAATGCAATCCCGCTCGCCAGCACCAGCCAGGTCACCAACCTTACAAACGCCTCGCGCGACAAACGCAGGGTCAGCCGCCGCCCGACCCACAACCCCAGCGCCATCGCTGGCAGCAGACACAGCGCCAGCATCAACAAGGGTAGCTCGGCGTACACGCCGGCGATGACGAACAGGCTCAAACGCACCACGGTGCTGCAACTGATCAATGCACTTTGTGTAGCCCGAGCCGCTTCCTTGGGCAGGCGACTGTTCAAATAGATCGCATACAGAAAGCCGCCACTGCCGAACAACGCACCGAACATCCCGCCCACCGTGCCCATCGGCACTGCCCACGCCGCCGACAATTGTGTTGGCCGGGCCTTTACCCACAAGCTGTAAACCGCATATGCGCTGATAAACAGCCCCATCAACAAAAGCAAGAGATCGGATTTCAGGTTCAGCAGGAAGATCACCCCCAACGTGCAACCGATCGCCATGCACGGCAGCAGCCTGAGCAATTCCGGCTTGGCTACGTCCCGTCGTGACGGCAGCAGATTGCCGAACGCCGCGACGAAATCCAGCAGCACCAGCAACGGCACAATCTTCGAAAGCGGCATAAACAGAATCAGAATCGGCCCCGCCACCAGCGCCGTGCCGAATCCGGCAATGCCAAACACGATATAGGCCAGCGCGATCGCCAGCCCGATCGCCGCCCACCCGCCGACGCCCCACGACCACGCCCCCAGCAACTCCATTACGTTCATCGGTCCGCATCCTTTATAAGACTGGGGAGACTGTAGCCAGTACCGAGGAGCACCACCAGATATCAAATGAACCCTATGTGGGAGCGAGCCTGCTCGCGAAAGCGGTTTTCATCCACAGCAGTTGTTGGCTGACCCAACGCCTTCGCGAGCAGGCTCGCTCCCACATGGGGATTTACGTCGTGTCATGGTGATTGAGGGGTAAATGCCTTTAAACTGCGGCCCATGATTAAAGATCCCTTTGCAAGACTTGGCCTGGACCGTGAAGTCCTGACCGTCAGCCAGCTCAACGGCCGCGCGCGGGTGTTGCTCGAAGACGTGTTCAGCAACATCTGGGTCGAGGGCGAAATCTCCAACCTCGCGCGCCCGGCGTCCGGCCACGTTTACTTCACCCTCAAGGACAGCGGCGCGCAGGTGCGTTGCGCGCTGTTCCGGCAGAACGCGGCGCGGGTGCGTCAGGCGCTGAAGGACGGTCTGGCGGTCAAGGTGCGCGGCAAGGTTTCGCTGTTCGAAGGCCGTGGCGACTATCAACTGATTCTCGACACCGTGGAACCGGCCGGTGATGGCGCGCTGCGCCTGGCTTACGATGCCCTTAAGGAAAAGCTCAGCGCCGAAGGCCTGTTCAGTGCCGAACGCAAAGTGCCCTTGCCCGCGCACCCGCAGCGCATCGGTATCATCAGTTCGCCGACCGGTGCAGTGATCCGCGACATCATCAGCGTGTTTCGCCGCCGTGCGACGCAAATCCAGCTGACATTGATTCCAACCGCCGTACAGGGCCGCGAAGCCACCGCGCAAATTGTTCGCGCCTTGAAAATGGCCGATGCCCGTGGCTTCGATGCGCTGATCCTGGCTCGCGGCGGCGGTTCGCTGGAAGACCTCTGGTGCTTCAACGAAGAAGCCGTGGCCCGAGCGGTCGATGCCTGCGTAACGCCGATCGTCAGCGCCGTTGGCCATGAAACCGACGTGTCGATCAGCGATTTTGTCGCCGACGTCCGCGCGCCGACGCCTTCCGCCGCTGCCGAATTGCTCGCCCCCGATTCCAGTCACTTGATTCGTCAGGTCGAGAGCCTGCATCGGCGGCTGGTGATGCGTATGCGCGACCGGTTGATGCGTGATCGCCTGCGCCTTGAGGGCATGGCGCGACGGCTGCGGCATCCCGGCGAGCGTCTGCGTCAGCAGGCGCAGCGCCTGGATGATCTGGACATGCGCATGCGGCGGGCCTTCGAGCGCAGCCTCAACACCCGTCGCGAGCGCTTGATTCGTCTGGAAACCCGCCTCGCCGGGCAACACCCGGGGCGGCAACTGGCGATGCTGCGTCAGCGCCTTGAAAGCCTCGCTGAACGTCTGCCCCGGGCGATGCGCGATGGCCTGAAACAACGCCGTCAACAATTGCACAGTCAGATGCAGACCCTGCATGTGGTCAGTCCACTGGCGACCCTCGGTCGCGGTTACAGCATTCTGCTCGACGAACGTGGCCACGCAGTTCGCAATGCTGCGCAGACCCATACCGGCCAGCGCCTGAAAGCCAAACTGGGCGAAGGCGAACTGCAAGTGCGCGTAGAGGACAATCACCTCACGCCCGTCACCCTCTCTTTACTGGACTGATCCATGCCGCGTTTTCTGGCTCCATTGCTTCTGCTGTGCCTGACCTTCAACGCCCACGCCGACAGCTACATCACCCGGTTGCTCAACAAACCCGTGCCGGGCGGCGTCGCGGTGGTTGACCTGGGCACCGCCGCGCAAGCACCAAAGGCGACCTATCAGGGCAAACCGGTGCTGGTGGTAAAGGAGCAGAACAACTGGCTGGCGATCGTTGGCGTGCCATTGACGGTCAGACCGGGCGCGCAGCAAATCAGCAGCGCCGGGCGCAATCTGCCATTCACCGTTGGCAGCAAAAAATACCCCGAGCAACACATCACCTTGAAGAACAAACAGCAGGTCAACCCGAACGCTGACAATCTCAAGCGGATCGAGGGCGAACTGGCGGTGCAGATCGCGGCTTACCGCAGCTTCAGCCCAAACACGCCGAGCAACCTGCTGCTGGACAAACCGGTCAACGGGCCGCTGTCGAGCAAGTTCGGTGTGCGCCGCTTCTTCAATGGAGAAGAGCGCAATCCCCACGCCGGCCTCGATTTCGCGGTGCCAGCGGGCACGCCGATCAAGACCCCGGCGGCGGGCAGGGTGATTCTGATCGGCAACTACTTTTTCAACGGCAACACCGTGTTCGTTGACCATGGCCAAGGCTTTATCAGCATGTTCTGCCACATGTCGAAGATCGATGTGAAGAACGGCCAGCAACTGGCCCGTGGTGCAGTTGTTGGCAAGGTGGGCGCCACCGGGCGAGCGACCGGGCCGCACATGCACTGGAACGTCAGCCTGAATGATGCGCGGGTTGATCCGGCGATTTTCATTGGTGCTTTTCAACCCTGAATCATTGGTTGGGCTACCGGCGCCTTCGCGAGCAGGCTCGCTCCCACAGGGGTATCTTTGATGTCAATAAGATCCAGTGTGGGAGCGAGCCTGCTCGCGAAGGCGGCCTATAAAACACCGCCATACTCAATGAATCTCCAAAAACTCAATTGCGCCCCAATCTTGCCTTACGCAAACATCAACAACTTCCACCGCCTTAAGCGCAATAAATTCCTGCTAAATCCCGCTTTCCGAGGATTCCTCTCAATTTTTTTCGACTGCTTGCCATCCTTTTCCCTCGCGGTTAGGGTTGAAGCCATGAAAACCTCTCACACCCTCATTCAGCTTCGCCAGCACCGCAGCCTGTGCCTCGTCAGTGCACGACTGCCGGGCTGAATCGCTGCGCCTCGTCCCACGCTTTTCCAAGAACATTCGTTCAACCGGCAGGCCGCCTCTTTTCGGCCCAGACAACAAGGAATTTCCCGATGAGCATGCTCAAAGACCCGTCTTCGAAATACCGCGCGTTTCCCGTCATCAACTTGCCGGATCGCACCTGGCCGTCGAAAACCATCGACGCCGCGCCGATCTGGTGCAGCTCCGACCTGCGTGACGGCAACCAGTCGCTGATCGAGCCGATGGACGCGGCGAAGAAGCTGCGCTTCTGGAAAACCCTGGTTCAAGTGGGCGTGAAGGAAATCGAGGCATCGTTCCCGGCGGCATCGCAAACCGACTTCGACTTCGTGCGTACGCTGATTGAGGAAGGCCATATTCCGGACGACACCACCATTCAGGTGCTGACCCAGGGCCGTGAAGACCTGATCGAGCGCACCTTCGAATCCCTGCGTGGGGCCAAGAAAGCCATCGTTCACCTGTACAACGCGACCTCGCCTTCCTTCCGCCGCATCGTCTTTAACCAGGACAAGGACGGCATCAAGGCCATCGCGGTCAACGCTGCCAAGCTGTTCGTCAAATACGCAGCCATGCAGCCGGACACCGAGTGGACGTTCGAATACTCGCCGGAAACCTTCAGCGCCACCGAGCTGGAATTCGCCAAGGAGGTCTGTGACGCCGTGATCGAGGTGTGGAACCCGACGCCTGAGCGCAAGATGATCCTCAACCTGCCGGCCACCGTTGAATGCGCAACCCCTAACATCTACGCCGACCAGATTGAGTGGTTCGGCCGCAACATCAACCGTCGTGACAGCGTGATCATCAGCCTGCACACCCACAACGACCGTGGCACCGGCGTGGCCGCCACCGAGCTGGGCCTGATGGCCGGCGCCGACCGTGTCGAAGGCTGCCTGTTCGGCAACGGCGAGCGTACCGGTAACGTCGACCTCGTCACCGTCGCGCTGAACATGTACACCCAGGGCGTTGACCCTGAGCTGGACTTTTCCGACATCGATGGCGTGCGCAAAGTCGTCGAAGAGTGCAACCAGATTCAGGTTCACCCGCGTCATCCGTATGTCGGCGATCTGGTTCACACTGCGTTCTCCGGCTCGCACCAGGATGCTATCCGCAAGGGCTTCGCCCAGCAGAAACCGGACACCTTGTGGGAAGTGCCATACCTGCCAATCGACCCGGCCGACATCGGTCGAAGCTACGAGGCGGTGATTCGCGTCAACAGCCAGTCGGGCAAGGGCGGTATTGCTTACTTGCTGGAGCAGGAATACGGCATCAGCCTGCCGCGCCGTATGCAGATCGAGTTCAGCCAGGTCGTTCAGCGTGAAACCGACCGCCTCGGTCTTGAGATGACTGCCAAGCAGATCCATGCGCTGTTGATCAGCGAATACCTGCAAGCCAACACCCCGTACGCACTGGTCAGCCATCGTCTGCAGGAAGAAAACGGCAACAGCGCCGTGGAAGTTGAAGTGGCCAGCAAGGGTCAGGGCGAAACCAATCTGCACTGGCGCGGCAAGGGCAACGGTGCGCTGGAAGCACTGGTCGCCGGCCTGCCGATTCCGGTGGAAATCATGGACTACAACGAGCACGCGATCGGTGCGGGCACCAACGCCAAAGCGGCGGCTTATATCGAGCTGCGTGTGAACGGTGAGCGTGCGGTGCACGGCGTGGGCATTGATGAAAACATCACCACCGCCAGCTTCAAGGCCTTGTTCAGCGCACTGAATCGCTCGCTGAGCCAGCCCGAGGCGAAAGCGGCGTAAGCGCCTGCTGAAAAGCAAAAGGCCCCGGCGTGTGAACGCCGGGGCCTTTCTTTTTGTCTGACGTTTTTGTGCCGTATTCACCGGCCCCTTCGCGAGCAGGCTCGCTCCCACATTTGAAATGCATTCCCCTGTGGGAGCGAGCCTGCTCGCGAAGGGGCCAGCGCAGGCAATGAAAGGCTTAAGTGAACTTGAAGGTATCGGCATCCAGGTTGGCCGGAAAACGCTCGCGATACGCCGCCAACGGCGCCGCCTCCAGCACGACCTTAAAGACCCCGTCTGCCTCCCCCGCCGCCAGCAGGGTCTCGCCCTGGAAATCCAGGACCTGACTGTCGCCGGTATAAGCGAAGCCTTTGCCATCGCTGCCGATACGATTCACCGCCGCCACATAGCAGAGGTTTTCGATGGCTCGCGCCGGCAGCAGGCGATTCCAGTGCAGACGCCGCGCACCTGGCCAATTGGCGGTGTACAGCAGCAAATCAGTATCCTGAGCATCGCGACTCCATACAGGGAAGCGCAGGTCGTAGCAAATCAGCGGCCGAATCCGCCACCCCTTCAGTTCGAACTGCACCTGCCGTTCGCCGGGCGTGTAGTGGTTGTGTTCGCCGGCCATGCGGAACAGGTGGCGCTTGTCGTAATGCAGCACCTCACCGTCCGGACGCGCCCACAACAGCCGATTGCGATGACTGCCGTCAGCGGCCTGAATGATCACACTGCCGGTGATCACCGCGTCGAACTTCGCCGCCTGCGCCCGCAACCATTTGCTGGTCGGGCCATTTTCGGCTTCGGCGAGGGTTTCCGATTCCATGGAAAAACCGGTGGTGAACATTTCAGGCAGGATGAACAGATCGGCACCACGGGCCTGCTCCAGCAACAGCTCGAAATGCTCCAGGTTGGCCTGGCGGTCATGCCAGGCCAGGCTCGTCTGAATCAGCGCCAGAGTGAGATCGGGCAACGCACTCAGATCGCGCATAGTTTTGCCGCCGCTTCGCGCAGCGTCTCCTCACGCTTGGCAAAGCACAGCCGCACCAGGCGCTGGCCTTGCGGTGGATTCTGGTAGAACACCGACACAGGAATGCTCGCGACACCGTGTTCGCGGGTCATCCACATCGCCATGTCGACATCATTCAGATCGGGACGAATCTGCGAATAATCGACCAACTGGAAATACGTGCCGGTAACGCGGGTGAAGCTGAACCGCGACGGCGTCAGCAGATCGCAGAACAGGTCACGCTTGGCCTGATAGAAACCCGGCAGTTCTTCGACGTGTTCAGGATGTTCGGCCATGTAATCGGCGAGCGCATATTGCAACGGCGTGACGCCGCAGAAACTGACGTACTGATGCACTTTGCGCAGCTCGGCGCTCAGGGCTGGCGGTGCGACGACGTAGCCGGTTTTCCAGCCAGTGACGTGATACGTCTTGCCGAACGAGCTGACCACGAAAGCGCGCTGATACAGCTCTTCATGGGCCAGTACGCTGACATGCGCCACATCGTCGAACACCAGATGTTCATAGACTTCGTCGCTGATCAGATAAATGTCGCGATCACGGATCAACGCAGCCAGTTGATCCAGTTCAGCCCGGCTGATCAGCGCGCCGCTCGGGTTGTGCGGGGTGTTGAGGATGATCATCCGCGTGCGCGGGGTGAGCGCAGCGCTGAGCTGATCGAAATCGATGGAAAAATCCTTCAGTCCAAGCTGCAAATGCACGCAACGGCCGCCGGCCAGTTCCACCGCAGGTTCGTAGCTGTCATAGGCCGGATCGAAGATGATGACTTCGTCGCCGCTGTGGATAACGGCCTGAATGGCGCAGAAAATCGCCTGGGTCGCACCGGGCGTCACTGTCACTTCATGATCGGCGTCGACCTCAACGCCGTAGCTGCGCGCGATCTTGGCAGCGATCTGCTGACGCAACGCCGGCAGGCCCGTCATCGGCGAATACTGGTTATGGCCACTGGCAATGTGTCGACCCACCGCGTCGCGCAACGACTGCGGCCCGTCGAAATCAGGGAATCCCTGGGACAGGTTGAGCGCGCCGGTCTGCGCCGCGAGCTGAGACATCTGCGTGAAAATAGTGATGCCGACATTCGGCAGCTTGCTGGTGATCATCGGGGGTTCTCTGCTCAACACCCAGGCTCTGACGACGGCGCGGGAGAGCCCGAGGATAGCCCATCCAGCGGCCATAAAAAAAGGGCACTCTGGTGAGCACCCTTCTTATCGCCGAACCCTGTAGGAGCTGCCGAAGGCTGCGATCTTTTGATCTTGTCGTAAAAGCAAAATCAAAAGATCGCAGCCTTCGGCAGCTCCTACACGAAGTGATAAATCACTTCTTGTCGCGGCGTTTCTTGCTGGCTTTTTTGTTGTGCGACATCAAGCGACGCTTCTTGTTGACCTGGCGGTCGGTCAGCGTGTTCTTGTTGCCTTCGTACGGGTTCTCGCCGCCCTTGAATTCGATGCGGATCGGCGTACCGACCAGCTTGAGAACACGGCGATAAGTGTTTTCCAGATAGCGCACGTACGACTTCGGCACTTTCTCAATCTGGTTACCGTGGATCACGATGATCGGCGGGTTCGCACCACCCAAGTGAGCGTAACGCAGCTTGATCCGGCGGTTGTTGACCATCGGTGGCGCGTGCTCGCCCACCGCGTCTTCCAGAATCTGGGTCAGACGGTTGGTCGGCCAGCGGGTGACCGCCGACTTGAAGGAGTTCTGCACCGAGGCGTACAGATTGCCCACGCCCGTACCGTGCAGCGCGGAGATGAAGTGGATGTCAGCGTAGTCGACGAAGAACAGTCGACGCTGCAGCTCGACCTTAACGTAATCGCGCTCGCTCGGCGTCATGCCGTCCCACTTGTTGATCGCGATCACCAGCGCGCGACCCGACTCGATGGCGAAGCCCAGCAGGTTGAGGTCGTGATCGACCACACCTTCGCGGGCATCCATCACGAAGATCACCACGTTGGCGTCTTTGATCGCCTGCAGGGTTTTGACCACGGAGAATTTTTCAACTTCTTCGTGGATCTTGCCGCGCTTGCGCACACCAGCGGTGTCGATCAGCGTGTATTTTTCTTCGTTGCGCTCGAATGGGATGTAGATACTGTCGCGCGTGGTGCCGGGTTGGTCATAAACGATCACCCGGTCTTCACCGAGCATGCGGTTGACCAGGGTCGACTTGCCGACGTTAGGACGGCCAATGATGGCGATCTTGATGCCGTCTTTTTCGCTTGGGCCAGGAATGCGCTTGGCTTCCTCGCCTTCGGCGACAATCTCTTCTTCCTCGCCTTCCGCCAGCTCGTCGTCATCGCGCGGGAAATCGCCAAGGGCGGCTTCCAGCAACTGCGTGATGCCACGGCCGTGAGCACCGGCGATCGGAAGCGCGTGGCCCATGCCCAACGGGGCGAACTCAGCGCGGGCCATTTCCGGATCGATGTTGTCGACCTTGTTGGCGACCACGTGGGAACGCTTGTTACGTTTGCGCAAATGCTCGGCGATCATCTGGTCGGCAGCGGTAAAACCGGCCTTGGCATCTACCAGAAACAGCACCACATCGGCTTCTTCGATGGCCAGCAGCGACTGCTCGGCCATTTTTTCGTCCATACCATGTTCGTCACCGGAGATACCGCCGGTGTCGATCAGAATGTAGGAACGCCCTTGCCACTTGGCCTCACCGTACTGGCGGTCACGGGTCAGACCGGACAAGTCGCCGACGATGGCGTCACGAGTCCTGGTCAGGCGGTTGAACAAGGTGGATTTGCCGACGTTCGGTCGGCCCACCAGGGCGATTACGGGAACCATGCGGCTCTCCACTTCGTTATTTCAGAAAATACAAAAGCCGCTGCGAGGCAGCGGCTGGTGCTCGGGGCAACACCCAGGGGTGCTGCAAACCCTGCAGATGCAAGGTCGCTTGGGGATCAACCCCAAGCATAGTTGTTACTTGATGGTCAGGGCTTCCAGTTTGCCGCTGTTGCCATACACGTAAATCGTGTCGCCCACTACCAGCGGACGGGCACGCAGGCCGTCGCTGTCGATGCGCTCACGGCCTACGAAACGACCGTCCACCTGGCTCAACAGGTGCAGATAACCTTCCAGGTCACCCACGGCCACGTAGCTGGAGAACACTTCCGGTGCCGACAGTTGACGGCGAGCCAGCGAATCGTTGCTCCACAATGCGGTAGTCGAACGCTCGTCGACGCCTTCAACGGTGCCCGAGGACAGGCTCACGTAGACGCTGCCGAAACCCTGAGCGATACCGGCGTAGCTCGACGCATCGCGCTGCCAGAGTTGACGACCGCTTTCCAGATCCAGTGCCGCGACGCGACCCTGATAGCTGGCCACGTACAACGTGCCGCCGGACAGCAGCAGACCGCCGTCGATGTCGACCACGCGCTCCAGTTCCGAACGACCCTGTGGAATGGCGATGCGTTGTTCCCACACCGGCACGCCGTTGGAGATGTCCAGAGCGACCACTTTACCGGTCGACAGGCCAGCCACCGCGAGGCGGTTGGTGACCAGCGGTGCACTGGTGCCACGCAGGGTCAATACCGCCGGCGTGCTGTCATACACCCAGCGCTGATTGCCGGTGGCAGCATCCAGACCGATCAGACGATCGTCCTGGGTCTGCACAACCACCACGTCGCCGTTATTGGCTGGCGGCGCGAGGACTTCGCTGTTGACACGAGCACGCCACTTCTCTTCACCGTTGATGGTGTCCAGAGCAACGACTTCGCCTCGCAGCGTACCGATCAGAACCAGACCGTAACCGACGCCAACGGCGCCAGAGACAGGCAGTTCAAGATCCTGTTCCCACTTCACGTCGCCATTGGCGCGATCCATGGCCATGACCACGCCGGTGACATCGGCGGCGTAGATGCTGTCGCCGTCAATCGCCGGCACCAGCATGTTGTAGGTTTCGCCCTGACCGTCACCGATCGAACGACTCCACTGCTTTTGCAGAACCACTTCTTCTTTGAAGTCGGTCAGTTCGGCCGGTGGCAATTCTTTTTTGCTGTTGCTGCTGCAACCCGCGGCCAGAAGGGCCAGAGCCAGCAATGCTGCATGCTTCCAACGGATCACGTCACGCATCCCCTTTGGCCAGGTCGTCGAGCTTGATTTGAAGGCCACCGACCGCCGCTTCATCCGACAGTGCCGCCTTGGCTTTTTGATACGCCTTGTTCGCGTCATCGGTACGGCCCAAGCGCACCAGCAGGTCGCCCTTGAGTTCTTCGCGAGTGGCCAGGAACGCTTTGTCGGCATCGCCGTCGAGCAGTTTCAGGGCGTCTTCTGCCTTGTCCTGCGCGCCCAGCACCTGCGCCAGACGCTGACGGGCGATTTCGCCCAGCGCCGGGTTGGCCGGTTTGTCGACGATCGCTTTGAGTTCAGCCGCAGCGTCGTCCAGCTTGCCGCTGTCGACCGCGACCTTGGCGACGAACAGGCTGCCGTACTGCGCGTAGGCAGAACCGCCGAACTCGCTGTTGAGCTTGCCGGCCAGATCCGCAACGCGGGCGGCGTCAGGCTTGCCGTCAGGCGTGAGCGTGGTTTCCAGCAATTGCTGATAGAGCACCGAGGCGCCTTGCGACTGGTTGCTCTGATACTTGTGATAAGCCTGCCAGCCGAACACGATGACCAGCGCCAACAGGCCGCCGGTGACCAGAGGTTTGCCGTTGCGTGTCCACCAGTCCTTCAAATCCGCCAACTGTTCGTCTTCGGTACTCGACACCCCAATACTCCTTAATCGCTAAATCGGCTGTTAAGACAGCTTCAACCCTGCACGACGCAGGTGGCCAGGTGAGCGGCAAGCGCATCCCAGGCAATGCTTTGTTGTTCGCCCTGGCCACGCAGGGGTTTGAAACCTACCACTTGCTGGGCCATTTCGTCGTCACCGAGGATCAGCGCGTACAGCGCACCGCTCTTGTCGGCCTTCTTGAACTGGCTTTTGAAGCTGCCGGCGCCGGCATTGACTTGCAGGCGCAGGTTTGGAAGTTGATCGCGAACCCGTTCGGCCAGGGTCAGTCCGGCCAGCTCGGCCTCTTCACCGAAGGCGCAGAGGTAGACATCGACCTGACGGGAGATTTCTGCCGGAATCTGCTCAAGTGTTTCGAGCATCAACACCAGACGCTCGATACCCATGGCGAAACCGACGCCGGTGGTCGGCTTGCCGCCCATCTGCTCGACCAGACCGTCGTAACGGCCGCCCGCGCAGACAGTGCCCTGGGCGCCGAGCTTGTCGGTGACCCATTCGAAAACGGTTTTGCTGTAGTAATCGAGGCCGCGTACCAGCTTCGGGTTGAGCACATAAGGAATGCCGACGGCATCCAGACGCGCTTTCAGGCCTTCGAAGTGGGCGCGGGATTCGTCGTCGAGGTAGTCGGCCATTTTCGGCGCATCGACCAGCACGGCCTGGGTGTCGGCATTTTTCGTGTCGAGCACGCGCAGCGGGTTGGTTTTCAGGCGACGCTGGCTGTCTTCGTCGAGCTTGTCGTGGTGCGCCGAGAGATACTCGACCAGCGCTTCACGGTAGCGTCCACGGGACTCGCTGGTGCCCAGGCTGTTGAGTTCGAGCTTGACCGCATCACGGATGCCCAGCTCGCCCCAAAGGCGCCAGGTCATGATGATCAGCTCGGCGTCGATGTCGGGACCGTCGAGGTTGAACACCTCCAGACCGATCTGGTGGAACTGGCGATAACGGCCTTTTTGCGGACGCTCGTGGCGGAACATCGGGCCGATGTACCAGAGTTTCTGCACCTGGCCACCGCCGGTGATGCCATGTTCGAGCACGGCACGCACGCACGCAGCGGTGCCTTCCGGACGCAGGGTCAGGGAGTCACCGTTGCGGTCTTCGAAGGTGTACATCTCTTTTTCGACGATGTCGGTCACTTCGCCGATCGAGCGTTTGAACAGCTCGGTGAACTCGACGATCGGCATGCGGATCTGCTTGTAACCGTAGTTATCCAGCAGACGCGCAACGGTGCCCTCGAAATAACGCCACAGCGGGGTCTGTTCGGGCAGGATGTCGTTCATGCCACGAATGGCTTGCAGAGACTTGCTCACAATAAATCCTTAAATTCGTTCGGCTTGCGGTCAGGCTCAGCCCCGCGCGATAACCGCTGCGTCAGCGTCGACCTTTTCGGCCGCTTTCTGGCGGATCAGCCGTTCCAGCTCATCCACCAGATTGTCGTTCGTCAGTTTCTGCGACGGTTTGCCGTCGATGTAAATCAGGTTCGGCGTGCCGCCGGTCAAGCCAATATGGGCTTCCTTGGCTTCGCCGGGGCCGTTGACCACGCAACCGATCACCGCGACATCCAGCGGCACCAGCAGGTCTTCAAGGCGCCCTTCCAGCTCGTTCATGGTTTTGACCACATCGAAATTCTGCCGCGAGCAGCTCGGGCAGGCGATGAAGTTGATGCCACGGGAACGCAAATGCAAAGACTTGAGGATGTCGTAACCGACCTTCACTTCCTCGACCGGATCCGCTGCGAGCGAGATACGGATGGTGTCACCAATCCCTTCGGCGAGCAGCATACCTAGGCCGACGGCGGATTTCACTGTGCCCGAACGCAATCCACCGGCTTCGGTGATACCCAGGTGCAGCGGCTGAACGATTTCCTTCGCCAGCAAACGGTAGGCTTCGACGGCCATGAACACGTCGGAGGCCTTCACGCTGACCTTGAAGTCCTGGAAATTCAGGCGTTCAAGATGCTCGACATGGCGCAAGGCGGACTCGACCAGCGCGGCCGGGGTCGGCTCGCCGTATTTCTTTTGCAGGTCTTTTTCCAGCGAGCCGGCGTTGACGCCGATACGGATCGGAATGCCGCGATCACGCGCTGCATCAACTACGGCCCGCACACGGTCTTCGCGACCGATGTTGCCCGGGTTGATACGCAGGCAATCGACACCCAGTTCGGCGACGCGCAGAGCGATCCGGTAGTCGAAATGGATATCGGCAACCAGCGGAACCTTGACCAGCTGCTTGATCTTGCCGAACGCCTCGGCGGCGTCCATGTCGGGCACCGAGACGCGAACGATGTCGACGCCGGCAGCTTCCAGACGATTGATTTGCGCAACGGTAGCGGCCACGTCATTGGTGTCGCTGTTGGTCATGCTCTGCACCGCGATCGGCGCATCGCCGCCCACCGGTACGTTGCCGACCCAGATCTTGCGCGATTCGCGACGTTTGATTGGAGATTCGCCGTGCATGACTTATTGACCCAACTTCAGGCGAGCGGTCTCGCCACTGGTGAACGGAGCGATGTCGACCGGTTGGCCGTTGTAGCTGACCTGTGCGGCACGGGCGACGCCCAGACGTACGGCGAGCGGCGGCTTGCCGGAAACGGTCACGCTGTCGCCTTTATGTTTCAGACCACTGAAGATCACTTTGCCACGGCCATCGGTTACCTGCGCCCAGCAATCGGCAGTGAACTGCAACTGCACCTGGCCTTCGCCGGCGACCGGAGCAGCCGCTTCAGCGGCTGGCGCTGGGGTAGCAGGCGCGGTCACGGTTGGCGCTGGCGTCGCAGGCACATTGGCGGCCGGAGCGGCAGGAGCAGCCACCACCGGCGCCGGCGCTTGAGTCGGTGCGATTGGCGCCAGGGCCGGCGCAGCGGGCTCAGTCGCTGGTGCGGCAGGCTCGGCGGCGGTCGATTCAGCGCCGGTTTCTGACGGCGGCAAAGCCAGCGCGGTAGAGTTGTCGGCCTGATTCTCGGCGACAGCCTGATCTTCCGGCTCGTCGATCGGATGAATCTGAGTCGTGCCGTCCGCGCCTTCGACTTCAACGTGTTCCGGCGCCAGGCTGGTCAGATCGCGGGTGCGCTGCGACGTCTGATCCTGCCACCAGATGAAACCGCCGCCGATGACCGCGATCAGCAACAGCAGGCTGACAATACGCAAAATGGTGTGGGAAACCCGGACCGGTTCTTCGATACGACCCAAAGCGTGAACGTTGCTGCCCTGGGAGTCGGTACCGGTGGACTGGTCGAATTGCTGAACCAGGACGGTCTGGTCCATGCCGAGCAACTTGGCATAGGCGCGAATGTAACCGCGAGCGAAGGTATGCCCCGGCAGCTTGTCGAAAGCGCCGGCTTCAAGATTGCTCAGGGACGTCACGGTGAGGTTGAGCTTGAGGGCCACTTCGGCCAGCGACCAGCCATTGCTTTCGCGGGCCTGGCGCAGGGTCTCACCGGGATTAACGCGATTCGCTGCTACAACTTCGGGATGCGCCGCTTTCATCATTGCTCCGACAGGTATTGCTGATATTCCGGCGTACCGGGATAGAGTCGTTTTAATTGCAGACCGTAACTGGCTGCCTTGTCGCGATCTTCAAACACTTTTGCCAGCCGAACGCCAAGCAACAGACTACGTGCATTTTGTTCGGTGAGCTGGCTGAAACGGTCGTAATAGTCACGCGCGGGCACATAATGCCTGTCTTCGAAGGACAACTCAGCCATTTCCAGCAATGCGCGCGGTTGTTGACGATTCAGGCGCAAGGCTTTTTCGAGCTGTTGCTGCGCCAAATCACGCTGACCGAGCTTGGCGGCCGTCATGCCAAGGTTTTCGAACACTCGCGAACGCTCAGGATACAGGGTATCGGCAGCGGCTTGTTCAAAACGCTCGTAGGCTTCTTTATAACGCTGTTCTTCGTAGAGAAAACTGCCGTAATTGTTGAGGATGCGTGCGTCGGCAGGACGGGAGGACAGGGCTTTGCGGAAATGCTCATCAGCCAGTTTCGGCTCCATTTCGGCCTGAAACACAAGCCCCAGAGCCGCGTTGGCATCGGGATCGGAACTGTCGAGATCCAGGGCCTTTTTCAGCGGCACCTTGGCCCTCTCGGTCATGCCCTGCTGCAAGTACCCCAATCCCAACTGCACGTAGGCAGCCCGCGCTTCATCGCGGCCCTTGCTGGTCTTCATCGGGTTGTAGTCACCCGACAGGACACAACCAGCACACAGGCCGGCCAGCAGCAACAGCAGCGCAAAGCGCAGGGACATAGAGATCCTCTCTTAATTAGTGTTCGCGGCGTTCTGCGCCAGATCACCGTCCGCGTTCAATTCACGTACGGCGATGTAACGTTCGCTGCGACGGGTGCGATCCAGCACCTGCCCTACCAGTTGACCACAAGCGGCGTCGATGTCTTCACCACGAGTGGTGCGGACGGTGACATTGAAACCGGCCTGATGCAATTGATCCTGAAACCGGCGGATAGCATTGTTGCTGGGCCGCTCGTACCCGGAATGCGGGAACGGGTTGAACGGGATCAGGTTGATCTTGCACGGAATGTCATTCAGCAGTTCGATCATTTCAACCGCATGCTCAAGCTTGTCGTTGACGTCCTTGAGCAAGGTGTACTCGATGGTCAGCACACGCTTCTCGCCAAGGGCGGACATGTAGCGCTGGCACGACTCGAGGAGCATCTTAAGCGGATACTTCTTGTTGATCGGCACCAATTGGTTACGCAATGCGTCATTCGGCGCGTGCAGGGACAACGCCAGGGAGACGTCGATGTGCTTGGCCAGCTCATCGATCATCGGCACCACGCCCGAGGTGGACAGGGTGACGCGGCGCTTGGAAATACCGTAGCCGAGGTCATCCATCATCAGATGCATGGCGGCCACGACGTTGTCGAAGTTCAGCAACGGCTCGCCCATGCCCATCATCACCACGTTGGTGATGGCGCGGTCAACGGTGGCGGGGACGCTGCCAAAAGATTTGTTGGCAATCCACACCTGACCGATGACTTCGGCGGCGGTGAGGTTGCTGTTGAAGCCTTGCTTGCCGGTGGAGCAGAAACTGCAATCCAGGGCACAGCCTGCCTGGGACGAAACGCACAGAGTGCCGCGTTTGCCCTGGGGAATGTACACGGTCTCGACGCAGCTGCCGGACGCCACGCGCACCACCCACTTACGGGTGCCGTCGCTGGAGATGTCCTCGCTGACCACTTCGGGACCACGGACTTCAGCAATGGCCTTGAGCTTGTCGCGCAGGGCCTTGCTGACGTTCGTCATGGCGTCGAAATCATCGACGCCAAAGTGGTGAATCCATTTCATTACCTGACCGGCACGGAAACGCTTCTCCCCGATTGAGTCGAAGAATTTTTCCATTTCCGGCTGGGTCAGACCCAGCAGGTTTGTTTTAACAGTCGATGTAGTCATGGATTCACCTTCACTCTCAAGCAATGCTTAGCGAGTGGTTACTTCAGTAGCTGCGAAGAAGTAAGCGATTTCGCGAGCGGCAGCAGCTTCGGAGTCCGAACCGTGAACGGCGTTGGCGTCGATCGATTCAGCGAAGTCAGCACGGATGGTGCCGGCAGCAGCTTCTTTAGGGTTGGTGGCGCCCATCAGCTCACGGTTGCGAGCGATGGCGTTTTCGCCTTCCAGAACCTGAACAACAACCGGGCCGGAAGTCATGAAGGCAACCAGGTCACCGAAGAAACCGCGCTCGCTGTGCTCAGCGTAGAAGCCTTCGGCTTCGGCTTTGGACAGTTGCTTCAGTTTCGAAGCTACAACGCGCAGGCCAGCGTCTTCGAAGCGAGTGGTGATCTTGCCGATCACGTTTTTAGCAACGGCGTCAGGCTTGATGATGGAGAAAGTACGTTGAACAGCCATGGTGTAACTCCAGAAACGGTAATTTGCGAAAAATTAAACCCGCGAATTATACGCGGGTTCTTGGGTATTGCCTAACCTGCGAGACGATCAGTCCAATTCTTTGGCCCAGAGCTCCTGAACCGCTTCCAGCACCTTCTCGCCGACGCGGCCGGAAGTGCTATCGAAGTCAGGCAGTTCAAGGATCATCTGTTGCAGACGGACAAAACCGACAGAATACGGATCGAGCCCCTCGTGGGCCTCGGCCAGCTCTTCGGCAATGCGTTGAACATCATTCCAACCGTAGCTCATGACAGTCTTACCAGTCAGTGCGGCGCTTCGGCCGCATGGTTAAGCGAATATTTCGGAATCTCGACGGTGATGTCTTCTTCGCCGACGATGGCCTGACAGGCCAGACGCGATTGAGCTTCAAGACCCCAGGCGCGATCGAGGAAGTCTTCTTCCAGCTCGTCAGCCTCTTCCATCGAGTCGAAACCCTCACGAATGATGCAGTGACAAGTGGTGCAGGCGCAGACGCCGCCGCAGGCACTTTCCATTTCGATGTGGTGTTCGTGGGCCAGCTCGAGAATCGATGTGCCGGGCGCAGCCTCGACGACCATGCCCTCAGGGCAGAACTTCTCGTGGGGCAGAAATATGACCTGCGGCATCAGATATCCTCGATTTCATTCAGGTTGCGCCCCGACAGAGCGGCTTTCACCGTCAGATCCATGCGGCGGGCAGCAAAAGCATCGGTCACTTGCGACAGACGCTTGGTCTGTTGCTCGATGGCGTAACCATCGGTGCCTTTCATCAGTTCGGCCAGTTCCTGCATCTGCAGGTCGATGACCATGCGCTCTTCGGCGTCGAGCAAACGCTCGCCATCAGCCTCAAGAGCGCCCTGCACCGCTTCGAGCAGGCGCTGGGCATCGACTTGCTGCTCGCGCAGGACGCGGGCGACCTTGTCGTCATTGGCGTGCTGGAACGAATCCTTGAGCATCTTGGCGATTTCGCCATCGGTCAGCCCGTAGGACGGCTTGACCTGGATGCTCGCTTCAACGCCCGAACCCAGCTCGCGGGCAGAAACGCTGAGCAGACCGTCGGCATCGACCTGGAACGTCACGCGAATCTTCGCCGCGCCGGCAACCATCGCAGGAATGCCCCGCAACTCGAAACGAGCCAGGGAGCGGCAGTCGCTGATCAGCTCGCGCTCACCCTGCAAGACGTGGATCGCCATGGCCGACTGGCCGTCCTTATATGTGGTGAAATCCTGGGCGCGAGCGACGGGAATGGTGGTGTTGCGCGGAATCACTTTCTCCATCAGGCCGCCCATGGTTTCCAGCCCCAGGGACAACGGAATCACGTCGAGCAGCAGCAGTTCGCCGCCATCTCGCTTGTTGCCGGCCAGAGTATCAGCCTGGATCGCGGCACCGATCGCCACCACTTGATCCGGGTCGATTTCAGTCAGTGGCTGACGACCGAAAGCTTCGGCGACTGCTTCGCGAACACGCGGAACACGGGTAGAACCGCCAACCATGACCACGGCATGCACGTCGTCCAGCTCGATGCCGGAGTCACGAACAGCGCGGCGGCAGGCTTTCAGACTACGCGCAACCATCGGCTCGATCAGCGCATCGAAGGCTTGGCGGGTCAGCTGCGCTTTCCAGTCACCGTAGGCGACTTCCACGCTGGCCGCATCGGTCAGGGCTTCTTTGGCCGCGCAGGCAGTCTGCAGCAGATTGCGCTGAGCGCCCGGGTCGAGATCGGCCGAAAGGCCTGCGCTCTCGATGATCCAGCCGGCAATCGCGTGGTCGAAGTCATCGCCGCCCAACGCACTGTCGCCGCCAGTGGCCAACACTTCAAAAACACCGCCAGTCAGACGCAGAATGGAAATATCGAACGTACCGCCGCCCAGGTCATAAATGGCCACCAGACCTTCAGCGTGCTGATCCAGACCGTATGCCACAGCGGCCGCGGTCGGCTCATTGAGCAGGCGCAGCACGTTCAGGCCGGCGAGCTTCGCCGCATCTTTGGTGGCCTGACGCTGAGCGTCGTCAAAGTAGGCAGGAACGGTAATCACCGCACCAACCAGTTCGCCACCCAACGTTGCTTCAGCGCGCTGGCGCAAAACCTTGAGGATGTCGGCGGACACTTCAACCGGACTTTTCGGGCCCTGCACGGTATCGATGAACGGCATGTGCGATTCGCCACCGACAAAGCGGTACGGCAACTGGTCGCCCAATTGCTTGACGTCGGACAGACCACGACCCATCAAGCGCTTGACCGACAGCACGGTATTCAGGGGATCGGAGGCAGCGGCCAGCTTGGCTGACTCGCCCACTTCGACGCGGTCGGCGTGATAGCGCACGGCGGACGGCAGGATGACCTGCCCATTAGCGTCGGCCAGCGGTTCGGACAGACCACTGCGCAGCGCAGCGACCAGCGAATTGGTAGTACCCAGGTCGATGCCGACAGCCAGACGACGCTGGTGCGGTTGAGGACTTTGGCCGGGTTCGGCGATCTGCAGTAGAGCCATGGTGATCAGGTCTTGTCTGTCTGTCAGGCGTGCAATCAGGGCAGCACTGGGTTAATCGTCGAGGCGCTCTTCCAGCTGGCGCACTTCGTAGGTGAGCTTGTCGAGGAACTGCATGCGCCGCATCAGGCGTTCGGCCTGCTCGCGTTGCGCTGCATCATCCCAACAGGCTGCGAAGCTTTCGTTGAGTTCTTCCTGAGCCACCTTCAGGCGACGCTTGAACACCGCGACACCGTCGAGGTCGGCACTGTCCTGGAGATCTTCAAGCTCTTCGCGCCATTGCATCTGCTGCAGAAGAAACTCGGGATCGTGGACAGTGACTTCCATCGGCACTTCATGCCCGCTGACTTTCAGCAGGTAGCGTGCGCGCTGGGCCGGATGCTTGAGCGTCTGGTAGGCGTCGTTGAGCCGCGCCGATTGCTCGAGCGCCGAGCGCTGCTCACGCTCGGAAGCGTCGGCAAAGCGGTCAGGATGAACGCCGCGCGCCAACTCACGATAGCGCGTGGCCAACTGCTCGAGATCCAGACGGAAGCTCGGTTGCAGCTCGAATAAAGCGAAATGACAAGGAATACCCACGACCAGCCTCAGATGTTGAAGCTTTCGCCGCAGCCACATTCACCACGCACGTTGGGGTTGTTGAACTTGAAGCCTTCGTTCAACCCTTCCTTGACGAAGTCGAGCTCGGTGCCGTCCAGGTAAGCCAGGCTTTTCGGGTCGATGATCACTTTTTCGCCGTGACTCTCGAACACCTGATCCTCTGCAACCACCTCGTCGACAAACTCCAGCACGTAGGCAAGGCCGGAACAGCCTGTGGTGCGAACCCCCAGACGAATCCCTTCACCTTTGCCGCGCCCGTCGAGGGAGCGCCGCACGTGTCGAGCAGCCGCTTCTGTCATGCTGATAGCCATCGTTGACTCCTTACTCGTCGCCAGATCCAGAGATTCAGATCAAGCCTTTCTTCTGCTTGTAATCGCGAACAGCCGCCTTGATAGCGTCTTCAGCCAGTACCGAGCAGTGGATTTTCACTGGTGGCAAGGCCAGTTCTTCGGCCAGCTGAGTGTTCTTGATGGTTTCGGCTTCGTCCAGGGTCTTGCCCTTCATCCACTCGGTGGCGAGGGAACTGGAGGCGATCGCCGAACCGCAACCATAGGTCTTGAACTTGGCGTCTTCGATAACGCCCTGATCGTTGACCTTGATCTGCAGACGCATCACGTCGCCGCACGCCGGAGCGCCGA
Organism: Pseudomonas khorasanensis; assembly: GCF_014268505.2. Taxonomy (GTDB): domain Bacteria; phylum Pseudomonadota; class Gammaproteobacteria; order Pseudomonadales; family Pseudomonadaceae; genus Aquipseudomonas; species Aquipseudomonas khorasanensis. The sequence goes on along the minus strand of NZ_JABWQP020000002.1, from coordinate 93,548 downwards.
CCATGCCAGTGCCGACATCAGGGTCTTCCGCGTTCATCTTGCCGACGTTGCGCGGGTTTTCGTAGTGGTCGATGACCTTTTCGCTGTAAGCCATGATTCTCAATCCTCACTCATCAGGGCCGCTCTTGAGGCCCTGCAACTGCGCTGCGTAAACCGCCGCGCCGCTGCAGGATCTGCATCCGGCGGCTTCTATAGTTAGTGTGCCGCCCACTCGATTTTCGAGATATCGACGCCGTCTTTGTACATGTCCCACAGCGGCGACAGAGCGCGCAGCTTGGTAACGGCCTCGCAGACTTTCTGCGCGGCGTAGTCGATTTCTTCTTCGGTGGTGAAACGGCCGAAGGTAAAGCGGATCGAGCTGTGCGCCAGTTCGTCGTTGCGGCCCAGGGCGCGCAGCACATACGAAGGCTCCAGCGACGCCGAAGTGCAGGCCGAACCGGACGATACCGCCAGATCCTTGAGCGCCATGATCAGCGACTCGCCTTCAACGTAGTTGAAGCTCAGGTTCAGGTTGTGCGGAACGCGGGCGGTCAGGCTGCCGTTGACGTACAGCTCTTCCAGATGCTCGACCTGCTTGTAGAAGCGGTCGCTCAGCGCTTTGATTCGGGCATTCTCGACAGCCATGTCTTCCTTGGCTACGCGGAAAGCCTCACCCATGCCAACGATCTGGTGGGTCGCCAGGGTGCCGGAGCGCATGCCGCGCTCGTGACCGCCGCCGTGCATGGTCGCTTCGATGCGAACACGCGGCTTGCGGCTCACGTACAGCGCGCCGATACCCTTGGGGCCGTAGGTCTTGTGGGCAGAGAACGACATCATGTCGACTTTCAGCTTCTGCAGATCGATCTCGACCTTGCCAGTGGACTGAGCGGCGTCGACGTGGAACAGCACACCTTTGGCGCGCAGCATCTCGCCGATCGCGGCGATGTCGTTGATGGTGCCGATTTCATTGTTCACGTGCATGGCGGAAACCAGAATGGTGTCTTCGCGCAGTGCCGCTTCAATCATTGCCGGGGTGACCAGACCGTCGGTCTGAGGCTCGAGATAGGTTACTTCGAAACCTTCACGTTCCAGTTGGCGCATGGTGTCGAGGACAGCCTTGTGCTCAATCTTGGTGGTGATCAGGTGCTTGCCCTTGGAGGCGTAGAAATGTGCCGCGCCCTTGATAGCCAGGTTGTCGGATTCAGTCGCACCGGAGGTCCAGACGATCTCGCGCGGGTCGGCGTTAACCAGATCGGCCACCTGACGACGGGCGTTTTCGACGGACTCTTCAGCTTTCCAGCCGAACACGTGGGAACGGGACGCCGGGTTACCGAAGTTTCCGTCGACCAGCAGGCATTCACTCATTTTCTGCGCAACACGCGGATCAACCGGGGTGGTTGCAGAGTAATCAAGGTAAATCGGCAATTTCATGGACTATCTCCTAAATCAGGGCTGGCGTGCCGCGGGTAGCTCTTCGGCTGTCATTCGACGGCGGACGCTTCAATCTTGTCCAGGCGTGGCGCCTTGCTGCTGCAACGGCGCTGGTCCTGACGCTGGGCTACTTCTTGCACCTCACGGCGAGTCACAAGATCGGCCAAGCTGATACCGCTTAGAAATTCGTGAATCTGCAGGCTCAAATCGCACCACAGATGATGGGTCAGGCAGGTATCGCCGGAATGGCAATCGCCCTGGCCCTGGCATTTGGTGGCATCGACCGATTCGTTCACCGCATCGATCACCTGAGCAACCTGAATGCCCTGCATTTCGCGGGACAACTGGTAGCCGCCACCCGGGCCGCGAACACTGGACACCAGGTTACTGCGGCGCAGCTTGGCGAAAAGCTGTTCGAGGTAGGACAGGGAGATGCCTTGGCGCTCGGAGATATCGGCCAGGGACACCGGCCCGTGCTGCGCGTGCAACGCCAGGTCAAGCATGGCGGTCACGGCGTATCGGCCTTTTGTAGTCAGTCTCATGGACAGTTACCACGGAGTTCGGAATGGGCGGAAGTATGCAATTCCCGAGCATTTAAGTCAACTATAAGACCTAGTGCTTTAGTCGGGCTTTCCCGCAAAAGAGCGCGCGCATCATAGCAAAGGCCTGCGGCGTACAGCCAGCGGAACCGCGCCATCGGTCTTCGCGAGCAGGCTCGCTCCCACAACGGAAATACGCTCCAGTGTGTGGGAGCGAGCCTGCTCGCGAAAGCAGCGCTGCGGATTAGCTGGCTTTAGATTCGTCTTTGCCCTTCACGCTGGCGAAGTCTTCTTCGCGCAACTCGGGCAGATCTTTCGCACAGTAATTACTGCCAAGATCCTTCAGCGCCCCGCACATGCCTTCCAGGCGCCCGTCAACCGCTTGCAGATGATCAAGCAACTGGCCGATCGCCCGCGCCACCGGATCGGGCATGTCTTCGCTGACGCCATAGGCATCGAAACCGATTTTCTCGGCCATGGCCTTGCGTTTGGCGTCTTGCTCTTCGTCGGTCTTGACGATGATTCGCCCCGGAATCCCGACGACAGTGGCGCCCGGAGGAACCTCCTTGGTCACCACCGCGTTGGAGCCGACCTTGGCACCGGCGCCGACCGTGAACGGCCCGAGCACCTTCGCTCCCGCGCCAACGACAACGCCATCACCCAATGTCGGGTGGCGTTTGCCTTTGTTCCAGCTGGTGCCGCCCAGGGTTACACCCTGATAAATAGTCACGTCGTCGCCGATCTCGGCGGTTTCGCCAATGACGATGCCCATGCCGTGGTCGATGAAGAAGCGACGCCCCACCTTGGCGCCCGGGTGAATCTCGATCCCGGTCAACCAGCGACCGAAGTTCGACACCAGCCGCGCCAGCCATTTGAGCTCGTTGCGCCAGAGCATGCCGGCCAATCGATGAATCCAGATCGCATGCATGCCGGGGTAGCAGGTCAGGACTTCAAAAGCGTTACGCGCCGCCGGGTCTCGATGGAATACGCTCTGGATATCTTCACGCAAACGCTCAAACATCATTCAATCCTTCCGCTTTAGAAGCTCGCCACGGGCCGCTTTCTGGGTTTCCGTGAGAATGCCCCGCAAAATATTCATTTCCGCCCGGCTGACCGAGCTGCGTCCATACAACCGGCGCAGGCGCGCCATCAAGTGCCGTGGCTTTTCCGGATCGAGGAATTCGATGGCGACCAGCGTCTGCTCCAGATGCTCATAGAATCGCTCCAGCTCATCCATGGTCGCGAGCTCGGCACTTTTCACCGAGGCCACTTCTTCTTTCTCGATCTTGCTCGGCTGACCTTGTGCCGCCAGCCAGGCCATGCGCACTTCATAACTCAACACCTGCACCGCCGCCCCGAGGTTCAGCGAACTGAACTCAGGATCGGAGGGGATATGAACGTGAAAGTGACATCGCTGCAGCTCATCATTGGTCAGGCCGGAATCTTCACGACCGAACACCAGGGCGATTTGCGCGCCCTGCCCGGCTTCCTCGACCACTTTGGTGCCGCATTCGCGCGGATCCAGCAGCGGCCAGGGAATGCGACGGTCACGGGCACTGGTGCCAAGCACCAGATTGCAGCCGACCAAAGCGTCTTCCAAAGTGGCGACGACCTGGGCGTTTTCAAGGATGTCACCGGCACCGGAGGCGCGCGCATCGGCTTCGTGGTGCGGGAACAGGCGAGGCTCGACCAGCACCAATCGCGACAGACCCATGTTTTTCATGGCGCGCGCGGCCCCGCCGATGTTGCCGGGGTGGCTGGTATTGACCAGGACGACACGAATGTTCTGCAGCAAGGGAGGCGCTCTCGGACACAGGAAAGGGGAGCAAATCTTACAGAACAGCCTACCGTTAAGCTATGAAAGCGAACAGCGACCTTCACCTGAAGAAAAGTTCTGATAGAATGCGCGGCTTTCTTTAACAACCTTAGGTGACACATCCATGCAGCCCATGCTGAATATCGCGCTGCGCGCCGCCCGCAGCGCCAGTGAACTGATCTTCCGCTCCATCGAGCGCCTGGATACCATCAAGGTCGACGAAAAAGACGCCAAGGATTATGTATCCGAGGTCGATCGCGCCGCCGAACAGAAAATCATTGACGCCCTGCGCAAGGCTTACCCGAACCACTCGATTCGCGGTGAAGAGACCGGTCTGCACGCCGGCACCGGCATCGAAGGTGAAGAGTACCTGTGGATCATCGACCCACTGGACGGCACCACCAACTTCCTGCGCGGCATCCCGCACTTCGCTGTCAGCATCGCCTGCAAATACCGCGGTCGCCTGGAGCACGCTGTCGTTCTGGATCCGGTTCGCCAGGAAGAATTCACTGCCAGCCGTGGTCGCGGCGCACAATTGAATGGCCGTCGTCTGCGCGTCAGCGGCCGTACTAGTCTTGACGGCGCCCTACTCGGCACCGGCTTCCCGTTCCGTGACGACCAGATGGACAACCTCGAGAACTATCTGGGCATGTTCCGCGCCCTGGTTGGCCAGACCGCTGGCATCCGCCGCGCAGGTTCGGCAAGCCTGGACCTGGCTTACGTAGCGGCCGGTCGTTTCGATGCGTTCTGGGAATCGGGCCTGTCCGAGTGGGACATGGCTGCAGGCGCCCTGCTGATCCAGGAAGCTGGCGGCCTGGTGAGCGACTTTACCGGCGGTCACGACTTCCTCGAGAAAGGCCACATCGTTGCCGGCAACACCAAATGCTTCAAGGCAGTACTGACGGCGATCCAGCCGCACCTGCCAGCTTCGCTGAAGCGCTAAGCTTCAGGCGAAATGAAAAAGCGCCCTTCGGGGTGCTTTTTTTATGCCTGAAATTCAACATTGCCCCTGTAGGAGCCGCCGAAGGCTGCGATCTTTTGATTTTGATTGTAAAAAAAGATCAAAAGATCGCAGCCTTCGGCGGCTCCTACATTGGATGTCGGGTGGGTCGGCGAGGGATGGGGTGCCTGGCGATATCGCAGGTACAAAAAAAGCACCCCGCAGGGTGCTTCTTTTTTAGACTGCCTGAGCCTTACTGAGCCGGCTCATTCTGCGACAGGATCAGCTTGCCTTCCTTGTCGACCGGAATCTGGTTGCCCGGATCGCGGTCCATCCGCACTTTGCCTTCCTTGCCATCGAGCGAGTAACGCACGTCATAACCGACGACCTTGTCGCTGATGTCATTGACCGTGTTGCAGCGGGTTTGCGTGGTGGTGTAGGTGTCACGCTCCTGCATGCCTTCCTGCACCTTGTTACCGGCATATCCACCACCGACCGCACCCGCCACCGTGGCGATTTTCTTGCCGGTGCCGCCGCCAATCTGATTACCCAACAAACCGCCCGCCAGAGCACCGACAACGGTACCGGCGATCTGGTGTTGATCCTTCACCGGCGCCTGCCGGGTGACTGTCACATCCTTGCACACTTCACGTGGAGTCTTGATCTGTGTCTTGACCGGCTCAACGGCTAATACTTGCGCATACTCAGGGCCGCTTTTAACCAGGCTGTAGGTGGCAACAGCACCCCCGGCTGTAACACCGACAGCACCCAATACCGCACCAACCAGCAACGACTTGTTCACATGAACCTCCTGACCATCACATGCGGGACACGCCCGCGCTTCTCCCAGCCTTGGAGCACAAAAAAAGGCGCGAGTTCAACTCACGCCTTTAATGGACCGACAGCCGGGAAAACGATGGCCGTTATGGACGGTCGTCGACTTCCGTCTCGGTGTTGGCCGGAGGAATCAGATCCTCCGTGGTCAGGTTCAGCCAGATCAACACCACGTTGGCGATGTAGATCGACGAGTAGGTACCCGCCAGCACACCGATGAACAGCGCGATGGAGAAGCCGAACAGATTGTCACCACCGAAGAACAGCAGCGCCGCGATCGCCAGCAAGGTGGAGATCGATGTCGCCATGGTGCGCAGCAGGGTCTGGGTGGTCGAGATGTTGATGTTCTCGATCAGCGTCGCCTTGCGCAGCACACGGAAGTTCTCACGAACCCGGTCGAATACCACAATGGTGTCGTTCAGCGAGTAACCGATGATCGCCAGCACCGCCGCCAGCACCGTCAGATCGAACGTGATCTGGAAGTACGAAAGGATACCGATGGTCACGATCACGTCGTGGATCAGCGAAACAATGGCGCCGACCGCGAACTTCCACTGAAAGCGGAAAGCCAGGTAGATCAGGATACCGCCAAGCGCCAACAGCATGCCGAGGCCGCCCTGGTCGCGCAGCTCTTCACCGACCTGCGGGCCGACGTACTCGACACGCTTGACCGTCGCCGGGTTGTCGCCGCCGACCTTCAGCAGCGCTTCCGCCACTTGATGACCCAACTGCGGATCCTCACCCGGCATGCGTACCAGCAAATCAGTAGTCGCACCGAAATTCTGCACGATCGCCTCATGATAACCCGAAGTCGTCAGCTGCTCGCGCACCTTGGTGACGTCCGCCGGGCGCTCATAGGTCAGCTCGATGAGCGTACCACCGGTGAAATCCAGGCCCCAGTTCAGACCCTTGGTGAAAACGCTGAACAGGGCAATGACCGTGAGCAGCACTGTGACGCCGAACGCAACGTTGCGAACGCCCATGAAGTTGATTGTACGTAACATGGCAGCCCCTTAAATCCACAACTTCTTGAAGTCACGTCCGCCGAAGATCAGGTTGACCATTGCGCGGGTCACCATGATGGCCGTGAACATCGAGGTAAAGATCCCGAGGGACATGGTCACTGCGAAGCCTTTGACCGGGCCGGTGCCCATCGCAAAGAGAATCCCGCCGACCAGCAATGTTGTCAGGTTGGCGTCGAGGATCGCAGTGAATGCCCGGCCGAAGCCTTCGTTGATTGCACGCTGCACAGTCATGCCAGCGGCTATTTCCTCACGAATACGCGAGAAGATCAGCACGTTGGCGTCGACCGCCATACCCATGGTCAGCACGATACCGGCGATACCCGGCAGGGTCAGTGTTGCACCCAGCAGCGACATCAAGGCCAGCAGCAGCACCATGTTCACCGCCAGCGCGACAGTGGCGATGACGCCGAAGAAGCGATAGATGGCGATGATGAACAGCGACACGAACAGCATGCCCCACAGCGACGCGTCGATACCTTTGGTGATGTTGTCAGCACCCAGGCTCGGGCCGATGGTGCGCTCTTCAGCGAAGTACATCGGCGCCGCCAGACCACCGGCACGCAGCAGCAGCGCCAGTTCCGAGGATTCGCCCTGACCGTTCAGGCCAGTGATACGGAACTGCGCACCCAGCGGCGACTGGATGGTCGCCAGGCTGATGATCTTCTTCTCTTCCTTGAAGGTCTGCACCGGCACGTCTTTTTCGACGCCGTTAACCATCTGCTTGGTGTAAGTGGTGACCGGACGCTGCTCGATGAAGATCACCGCCATGCTGCGACCGACGTTCGAGCGAGTCGCGCGACTCATCAACTCGCCACCGTGGCCATCCAGACGGATGTTCACTTCAGGCGTGCCGTGCTCGCCGAAACCGGCCTTGGCGTCGGTGACCTGGTCACCGGTGATGATCAGACCGCGCTCGATCTGTGCTGGCGGACGATTGCCTTCACGGAACTCGAACGACTCGGAAGTGGCTTTGGACGCGCCAGGCTCGGCGGCCAGACGGAACTCAAGGTTGGCCGTCTTGCCGAGAATACGCTTGGCTTCGGCAGTGTCCTGCACGCCCGGCAATTCAACCACGATGCGGTTGGCGCCCTGACGCTGGACGATCGGTTCGGCAACACCCAGCTCGTTGACACGGTTACGTACCGTGGTCAGGTTCTGCTTGATGGAGTATTCACGGATTTCCGCCAGCTTGGCCGGGGTCATCGCCAGACGCAGCACCGGTTGACCATTGAGGTCGGCCGGAACAATGTCGAAATCGTTGAAGTTCTTGCGGATCAGAGCACGAGCCTGTTCGCGGGAATCTTCATCACTGAAGCCCAACTGAATGGCACCGCCCAGTTGCGGCAGACTGCGATAACGCAGCTTCTCTTTACGCAGCAGGCTCTTGACGTCACCTTCGTAGACTTTCAGGCGTGCGTCGAGGGCTTTGTCCATGTCCACTTCCAGCAGGAAGTGCACACCACCGGACAAGTCCAGACCCAGCTTCATCGGGTGCGCGCCCAGATTGCGCAGCCATTGCGGAGTGGTCTGTGCCAGGTTCAGTGCGACGACGTAGTCATCACCCAATGCCTTGCGCACAACGTCCTTGGCCGGCAGCTGATCTTCAGCCTTGCTCAGACGGATCAGACCGCCCTTGCCGCCCGCCGTCAGCGTGGCAGCCTTGACGTTGATCCCGGATTCCTTGAGCGCAGTGCTTACGCGATCCAGGTCGGCCTGATTGACCTGCAGGGCCGTGCTCGCGCCGCTGACCTGAATGGCCGGGTCATCAGGGTAGAGATTGGGAGCGGAATAAATCAGACCGACCGCCAGCACCGCCAGGATCAGAATGTATTTCCACAGAGGGTATTTGTTCAGCATCACGCCGCCCGTTATGAACGCGGGGCGCCTTGCGCGCCCCGTCGATTGAGTAGAAGTTGTTGCTCTTAGATCGCTTTCAGCGTGCCTTTTGGCAGCGTGGCGGCGATGGCGCCTTTCTGGAACTTCATTTCCACGGTGTCGGACACTTCCAGCACCACGAAGTCATCGGCAACTTTGGTGATCTTGCCGGCGATGCCGCCAGTGGTCACAACTTCGTCGCCCTTCTGCAGGCTGCTCAGCAGGTTCTTCTGCTCTTTGGCGCGCTTGGCCTGTGGACGCCAGATCATCAGGTAGAAGATGACCAGGAAGCCGACCAGGAAAATCCACTCGAAGCCGCCGCCCATTGGGCCTGCAGCAGCCGGTGCAGCTGCGTCAGCCATGGCATTAGAGATAAAAAAGCTCATTTAGCACTCCAGTTGCAAATGTTGAATCTTGGGGTCAGGAAACTCAGTCCAAAGGCGGTACGGGAAGTCCGCGTTTGGCGTAGAAGGCATCGACAAAGGCGGCCAATGTACCCTGTTGAATAGCCTCGCGCAAACCAGCCATCAGCACCTGATAATGGCGCAAGTTATGGATGGTATTGAGCATGCTGCCGAGCATTTCGCCGCACTTGTCCAGGTGATGCAGATAAGCGCGCGAGAAGTTCTGGCAGGTGTAGCAATCGCAGGTCGGATCCAGCGGCGATTCATCATGGCGATGGAACGCGTTACGGATCTTCAGCACACCGGTATCGATGAACAGATGCCCATTGCGGGCATTACGGGTTGGCATCACGCAATCGAACATGTCCACCCCGCGGCGCACACCCTCAACCAGATCTTCCGGTTTGCCAACGCCCATAAGGTAACGAGGTTTGTCAGCGGGCATCTGGCCCGGCAGGTAATCCAGCACCTTGATCATTTCGTGCTTCGGCTCGCCGACCGACAAACCGCCAATGGCGAGGCCATCGAAGCCGATCTTGTCGAGACCTTCAAGGGAGCGCATGCGCAGATTTTCGTGCATGCCGCCCTGAACGATGCCGAACAGCGCCGCCGTGTTGTCACCGTGGGCATTCTTCGAACGCTGCGCCCAGCGCAACGACAGCTCCATCGAAACACGCGCGACGTCTTCGTCAGCCGGGTACGGTGTGCATTCGTCAAAGATCATCACGATGTCGGAGCCGAGGTCACGTTGAACCTGCATGGACTCTTCCGGCCCCATGAACACCTTGGCGCCGTCGACCGGAGAGGCGAAGGTCACGCCCTCCTCCTTGATCTTGCGCATGGCGCCCAGGCTGAACACCTGGAAGCCACCGGAGTCGGTGAGGATCGGGCCTTTCCACTGCATGAAATCGTGCAGGTCGCCGTGCTCCTTGATCACCTGGGTGCCGGGACGCAGCCACAGGTGAAAAGTGTTGCCCAGAATGATCTCCGCACCGGTGGCGACGATGTCACGCGGCAACATGCCCTTGACCGTGCCGTAGGTGCCGACCGGCATGAACGCCGGGGTCTCGACGGTGCCACGGGGGAAGGTCAGGCGACCACGACGAGCCTTGCCATCGGTGGCCAGGAGCTCAAAGGACATTCGACATTCGCGACTCATTCTGTTTCCTCTGGGCCTGTTTGTTCAGGGGCAGTTGGAGCGGGATTGCGAGTGATGAACATCGCATCACCGTAGCTGAAAAAACGGTAACCGTTCTCGACGGCGGCCTTGTAGGCGGCCATGGTTTCGGGATAACCGGCAAACGCGGAAACCAGCATCAACAGCGTGGATTCCGGCAAATGAAAATTGGTCACCAGGGCATCAACCACATGAAACGGTCGGCCCGGGTAGATGAAGATGTCGGTGTCGCCACTGAACGGCTTGAGCACGCCATCGCGCGCTGCGCTTTCCAGCGAGCGCACACTCGTGGTGCCCACCGCAATCACCCGACCGCCGCGCTCGCGGCAAGCAGCGACGGCATCGACCACTTCCTGACCGACCTCCAGCCACTCGGTGTGCATGTGGTGATCTTCGATCTTTTCCACGCGCACCGGCTGGAACGTGCCCGCACCGACGTGCAGCGTAACGAACGCGGTCTCGACGCCCTTGGCGGCAATCGCCTCCAGCAGCGACTCATCGAAATGCAGCCCCGCCGTCGGCGCCGCCACCGCGCCCAGGCGCTCGGCGTACACGGTCTGATAACGCTCGCGATCCGAGCCTTCGTCCGGGCGGTCTATATAAGGAGGCAACGGCATGTGCCCGACACGGTCGAGCAGCGGCAACACTTCTTCCGCAAAACCCAGCTCGAACAACGCATCGTGCCGCGCCAGCATCTCGGCTTCGCCGCCACCGTCGATTAGGATCTTCGAACCCGGCTTCGGCGACTTGCTGGACCGCACATGCGCCAGCACGCGATGCGTATCGAGCACCCGTTCGACGAGGATTTCCAGCTTGCCGCCGGACGCTTTCTGCCCGAACAGCCGCGCCGGAATCACCCGGGTATTGTTGAACACCATCAAATCGCCCGGGCGCAAATGCTCAAGCAAATCAGTGAATTGACGGTGTGCAAGGGCACCGCTGACCCCGTCCAGGGTCAACAGGCGACTACCGCGACGCTCGGCCAAAGGGTGGCGGGCGATCAGCGAATCAGGGAGCTCGAAAGTAAAGTCAGCAACGCGCATGATGGGGTTCGTCTAGCAGGGCCGGAAAGTCTAGCGGAAATATCGAAAATTGACCATGAAACGTGATTGACCAACGGTAATCACCTCTCTATACTTCGCCGCCATTGAGCCCTGATGGCGGAATTGGTAGACGCGGCGGATTCAAAATCCGTTTTCGAAAGGAGTGGGAGTTCGAGTCTCCCTCGGGGCACCAACATAGAGAAAAAGGTCTTGCGAAAGCAGGGCCTTTTTTTCGTCTGGAGGAAAGGTGGGCGGTGGTTTTTCGTGTGTGTGAAGCGCAGTAGCTTGCGCTCAACGTTGGATGATTTGATTGCTGCGCGCCGACTCAAACTCTGCTTGTTTAGTTCTGCCTCCCCATGCCTGTTTCGGAAAAGGCCTCTATCGAGGCCTTTTTCTTTACTCCAACCAGCTATTTCTTTCTGCAAACCTCAACGTCGCTTTGTGTTTTCAGATCGGTGTCGATGCCGAGCCGATACCTGCAGTAATCGATGATCCACTTACGCTCTTGCTCCGTGAGTCGTTCCACTTGGCGAATCTCCCCATCATTGGCGTGGATGTTGTAAAACTTCATCTGAAACGTCGGATGCTTCTTGATGAACAGGATGGTTTCGATGTCTCCATCCTCCAGCGCTTCGTAATATCCAACGTAGAGCACGGTCACCAGAACCAAAACCATCAGCGCAATCAGTTTCTTCATTCTTGCGGCGCCGGAGGTGGGAGTAATTGAGTTTTTGCTCTGAGATTCCTGACCAACTCCATGCCAATATTTCCGGGACAGATCTTGCCTTCAGATGCTTGACCTGGGTATTCACGATGCCCCCCAAAATGCTTGATTACAAATACACTCTTCAGCGCATTGATCAGATGCATCAGCGCAGTGATCTGGGCAGCAGGTATCACGTTGGTCGTGCTGTATCCGAGGCTATCGAGCGCAACACGGCCCTTCGCGACCCAATCTCCGCCCTCCTCCGCTGTCGTCAGGTTTTCCAATAAAACAATACCAATTACGCCTGTATTGAATTTCAGGACACTCGAACCTTGAAGGCGTATGTCGCGCCCCTCATAAACTTGCCCGGTGCAATCAATACCGAAGTGGTAGCCGATATCGTCGTATTTCTGGCTTAGGTGCCCCTTCTGAATTTCCTGCATCTGCTCTGCGCCAGGTGTACAGCTGTGGCTACGGCCGGCGTGATGCAGCGCGATCATGGTGTAATCCCAATCCATCACCATATCCGGCTTGCCCTTCACCGCTCCCCACGAGGATCGCTCTACAAACGTGGCGTTCAGTGAACGGACCTTCTTGATGATCGCTTCACGCGTTGCCGCTCGATCATTCACGGTAATCGGTATCGGACACATGAACTCGCCGGGCTTGATTTCTTGGGCGGTCGCTTGAGTTGCGAATAGATTGGTCATCAAGTCCGCTCCGCCAGCTCATGGAGCGTCCGAGCCGGAGCGCTGAACATGACGTGCAGTGAAATCTTCGCATCGGGAGTCGGTGTCTTTACATGAGCAATTCCATTGGCATCGGTTACGCCCGTGGTTTCTAAACCGTTGACTGTCGCCACAAAGTCACGGAAAGCCAACGGAGTGCCCGTTTCGCTGTCGGTGATGCTGAAGGCCTGGCCGTAGGTCTTCTGGAACGCAAGAGGAAGTGGTGGTACGAACGGAGCTGGCGTATGCGAATCCCCGATGATTACGGTACCGGAGCCGCCGACTACGACGTCACCGTGCGTACCAACGGAATCAACCAGAGCTGCGTTTTTACCATTGATAAAAACGGTCGCTGATACACCTGAAACCAATGCGCTGCCGCATGTGCAGGTATCACCCTTCCGAGCGGCAGCAAGTCCATCGAAGAAAACGTCAGCAGAGCCTGAAGCGATGGCTTTGGCGCCATGTCCTGGCATTGGGCAACTGGTCGGATCGGTTAAACGTGCTGCGGGCTTCGCCACAATTGACTCCTTGTCATTATCGTCTATGAACCCGGACCTTATCAGAAATCAATAGGCCTGGCCCGCTTAGACTGAGTTTCAGCAATAGTCAGCAGGATGGATTTCTCGGCCCAAGATTGTCAGCCTCCGGCTACAAACAAGCGTTTGGGGACGTCCGCTTACGGCCAATAGCAGTCACTCAACGTCTACAAAACTGGGGGCGATTCAACGTCTTTAATCCAGGCACCTGAGGAATGTGCAGTTACATTCCCACTATAGTCGACCTTACAATGTACCGAATTTTTTTGCTTTTTCTAATACCTAATGGAAGCCGACTCTTGTTTACACCTAGAGCCTCACCACTAGCAGTTGGATGAGGCTTTATTCGACGGCTACAATGTTAATCCAACAGGAATACAAGCTCGGATAAATCAATAATCATTAATTAATCCCTTATCAAATTTCCCACCCCTCTTACTGAATCGCTTTACAAGATGATATCTTTCGCTATCAGCCAAAAAATTTGGAAGATCATTATCAACCACGATGATCTGGCACTTTCTGTTATGTCGTTCAGCGTAAGTTGTTAGACGAATAAATTGCCTAAACAAATTCTCATACAGTACAGGATCTGAAAGTCCAGACTCCTCATCATCGCGAACATTTCGACCTATATTCTGCCCTGGGGTATCAATCATTAAAAAGGTAGGAAGGTTGCCGGGATACTTAAGTAGATATTTAAGCCGCGCCGCGAAGCTCAATATCGACGTTATCGTTCTCACCCCCCCGGAAGATGTAGAGTAATACGACATTCCTCTAAAATGAGGAATGAATCTTTTATCCAAGTAAATATCCCTCAGGTTTTGCATACCACTCTTCCGAACGTATAACCTGAAAATTCCTGACAACTTCTTAACAATACCATCAAGCCCAAGCAAATTCCCTTCCGCCAGAGAGATACTTTGCTTGAGACGTGAGAGCACTAGCTCTTTATTTTCGATTTTCTGGGATATATCAACGTACTTATTATTAATCGCAAAATCTCTCTTCAGCCGTGCGATCACAACCCGTACTTCTACCTTTTGCCTTTCGATTGCCTCTATGGACGCGAGTAAGGCCGAAATATTTTCTATGTTCAGCCGATCAAATCTTACAGACACGTCCTTCAAAACATCATTTATGCCTGCTTCTTCTTGTTCTAATGCTTGATTCTGCTCCCATATGCTATCAAGCATACCTTGTAAGCCGGAAATCCTATTCCTGATTGATTTAATTTCAGCATCAATGACGTCATCGTCAAGATACTCAGCAGCCAGAGATACCTCCTGACTACACAGCGGGCATGACAATGTATGCTCTGTTATCAACTCTAAGCTGACATTCGCTCTCGTCACCTTCGAAATCCGAAGGCACTCAAGATCATTGATATATGTCGATTTCAAGCTCGAAAACGAACGATATTTTTTTAAATTCTCTTCAATAGTCCTACTATTACTTTCGACTTGATTTTTTAATGTGGCTATCTGAGTCGCCATCGAGAGAGCAAGATCGGTTGCAAACTTATAGTCTTTTTTTAGCGCAACAGAACTCTCAGACAGCTCTTCGAGCTCTTCCTCTTTACCAGCCAGCAGATCATCTTCAGCATTGAAATCTGTCACTGAAATTTCAATATCACTGAGAAACTTTGAGACAGCCTGTTGAGTGCTCTTCAAGCCTTTTAAATCAGCAGATTCGTTGGTCAGCTCTTTGTACAACTCTGCAATTCGATCGTCATGAATATTAAAAACAAATTTTTGAATCTCGACATTTTTATTAAATAGAGCTGGACTGCCAAAATTCAAGAGGCTGTCCGCCCCTACTTTGGTTTGCTTAAGATATAGTAACTTCATTAAATCTCTAAAGCTGAGACGATCCGAACTGGAGTCATCACGAACTTTAGATTCTCGAATGCTAACTTTTGCGATACCAAGCGCGTCCAAGATAAAATCAGAAACCCAACCATCAGGCATCATTTTTTGCGGATAACCAGACATCAGCATTGGGAAGTTTTCGTGCTCGCTCCCGATTTCGCACATGAAAACCCGTATGGCACCCTCGTTATCTGAAATTGAACGCTCAAACGTACAGATATTTCCATTCAAATCAACTTCCAGTTGCGCAGACCTGCCTTTGGCCAGCATCTCTTCGTAAAGCAAAGTCTCATTACTACCACCGAGGCAATAATCGATAAGACTGAGAATACTTGATTTTCCGCAATCCATATCCCCCCATATTATATTCAGCCCTTCCTTGAATTCCGCTTCATAATTCGATGTGACTCCTTTTACAACCACTTTCCTAACGAGCAAATAAGGGCTAACTTCCATTTAAATCACCTCAAGCTACTTTTCTGAAGTACACTCAACGACCGGCTAACCAGTGGCTTAAGCAATGAGATATCTAGCATCCACCTTGCGGTTAACTCAGTATCGATTACTAGACGATTTACTCCAGGTGACACTAAATACTCCAAACCGTCCGAACTGACTTCGACGTAACCTTGCGTCTCTAAGACGAGCATACTATGAAGAAAATCCTTAACCTCTAAAGATGCTCCATGCTCTGCATCATTACTATAGAGAATGTCTGCGTACGGGCTATTGCCATTAAGCTTTTTAAAACTTACAAGAAAATCATGCATATCTTTTGGGTTCTTCAGCAAAAAGTCAAAAAAAGCCGCTTTTTGTACAGATAGCACTTTCGTTCTTGCTCTATTAAAGCCTAGTTGATCGACTATCAGCCAACGACGATAAAGTGAAACATATAAATCATCTCGGTAGTCAGCTATAAACTCAACGCTCTTCATCACATCCTACCCCTGATATCGTCAGGTGTTACACGCTTGTCCCAAATTACAGTCCCATCAAGACGATTAGCAACCTGATGCAAAAGGCCGCCTTTATGAATGAAGTTAATATAGCGCATTGCGCACATAAGGAGCGCTGAGTCTTGATCCCTCAACTCTTTATGTACAGCTGAAAAAATATCATCGGCATCTTTATGTTTGTTGGCATTATATGTTTGACGATAAAGACTTATAACCTTAGTCTGAAGGTCTGCAAGTTGGATTTTATCCTCTCTTCTGGCAGCTTTAGAAATAATTTCCGCATGAAAGAATGAAGTTTTCGCGTCAGCGACTCCCATCTCTCCAACTTCAGACAATATCAGCTTTATAACAAATACTTCTTTATTGAAATCATTTTCATCAGATACATATTCAAACGACGAAACCTCCGCCATTTTATTGTTGTACAAGATATCATCTAAGAAAATCTTCACTCGTTTATAGACTAGATCACTTGTACCATCCGGCTTACATATGGAGGCATGATCGTAGTCAAGAGTAAATTTATCAGCTGTTTTAACTTTGTACGGGATAGAGCTTGTCTCTTTGACACATTCGTCGTTTGAAGCAACTAGATACATGCACCGAGGCAATTCATCTTTTCTTTCATGCCAGTCGGTATTTAGCTCATCACCGTATTCAGAAAGCGGCTGCAATTCTTTTGCATTCACGTTTGCTAGAGGCGAAAGAAGTACGGACGCTAGAGAACCTTTATGGGGGACAGCCATTGACACATAGCCTATGGGGCGCGGCCCCTCTCCACTCACGTAATTTAAGATATGATCTTTTGCAATTAGCCCACCCATGCTGTGCGCGATTAGCACAACTTCTTCGTAATCATAAAGTTCTGTGCGCAAGTATCCATTCAGCAAATGGCTCAGATACTTAATCGGCTTATTCTGCTTTATACGAGTATCAAAATTTACGAGCCCCGTGCGATTAAGTAGCTTCAATACCCTGCGTATAGGTGCAGATTTGAAAACATCAACTAACTGAGTAAAATATTCGAATTCGAAGAAATCGAATCCCTCACCTAGGCTTTGATCGAGCCCAAGTAGCTCATGGAATTTTTTTCCGTCCTTGTTCGTCCATGTGCTGGAGCCTCCAGTGAAACCGTGAACGAAAACTACAGCTACTTTTTTAGGCCTAGGCTCAATCATCCTTAAAATACCTCAGCAAATTTTGTCGGAAGGGACCGTCTCGATACTGTCAATATGCCACAAGACAAAATTTCGTCCTAGGCTGCGTGCAATAAAGGATTCCAAGAGTGTTAGAGGACTGTACATACATTCAGTGAATGGGCGCTCTGGCTCGCTTCAACGATTACGACCCAGCTCCTAGCCCACCTTCCGTTCGCTGGTGATATTTCGGCGTAACGTTCCACCTTCTATAGGAAATGCGATGCTGCGAAGATGGGGTCGATCCTGGTGCATGAATGCCTTTTGAAAACGGACGCTGAAAGATGGATTGCAACCGCACATCGTCGCCTGACGATTCTTCCCACTTCGTTATAGCTGTTCACTAGGCTCGCGGCTCCTCACATAAGGATGTTACATGTCTACATATATCGGATGGGAAACCTCTATTTCGCTCCTCCTTGCCTACGAAGCTCTCGCTATGAACCATCAGAAGACGCTGCGAATCTCGCCCAACGAGGAAGGCACCGATGAGCCCCACGCTTACTTCAAATATAAAAACTCATTTGCGCTATTAATCCTCAATGCTTCCATCGTCGAAGGGACCATGCGGACTATCCTCTCCGAGAGAGTGAAGTCGGATCTCGATGCAGCGATCGAACGCGGAAGTCAACAAGGGCGAATCGAGCATGATGCACCGACCCGTCTGCTGGCCAAGTTCTTGGTCGACCTTGAAACCAGTGGATCTTGGCAAGGCTTGATGACTAGTGCTTTGTCTTATTTCGGCGAGAAAATGGACAATGGGGTGACCGCAGAGGTCCGTGATGGAATTGATAAGCTGTTCGTCTTGCGCAATGTACTAGCGCACGGCACCGCGCTGATCCAGCCTAAAACGAAGATGTCAGATGATATGAAAAATGAATACCCTTTCAGTTGGCAATCTAAACTGCACGGGGTCGCCATGTACCTGGACAATAAGTTCAGTCGTGGTGGGATCTTCGCTAATTTGGCCCACCCTGACTGCGCCAAGCATTTTATGGAAGTTACCAAGCAGTACTTAATCGAAATCGAGAAGAAATTCGATCCTATCCCTAGGCGAGCGGCAAGGACATTCGAAATGATCAAAGAATACAATTTTGGATACTACAACTGGCACCGCTGATCTTGGCAGACTGATGGTGATATCGACGCAAATATGGTGACGTTGCTGTTCGTTTAGGATTGAAGGTATACGGCCACGACTGACTGATTCTGGCCGACAGCGGTCGCTAGCCGATGTCCGCTTATGGCCGACAGCGGCCTGTTGCGACCGCCGGCCGGGAGGCACTCTGCCCTCCTGCATCATAGGCATAACCTAGTTCGTTCCTTTTCATGCATCAGAAGCGTTACACCAGATGGCCGAGTTACACGCCTCAAGATTGGCGTGTGAGGTCGGTGTAACGTTAAGAATACCCAATAAATACAGTCACTTACCAATGATCGTTACACCAGTTACACCAGTTACACGAGTTACACCAATTTCGGACGGATATATTCCCCCGCACCCCGTAAGCATCAATCCCACCAGCGAACTTCAGGTGTATCTCCCTCTGTATGCCTGGGGCCCCTGAGGTTCTCTTTGAGACACGGGGTCGGAAACCCGCCGGACTTTGTTAGCGGACAGGTGCCCAGCTTAGTGAACAGGTGAACCGGGTGAACACACCGTTCACCAGTGCAAATGCACAGCGTCTCGGAAAGTCGCCGGGGACCCTGAGCAAATCTGAAAGACACGGGGCATAAAACCCGCGCGATCTTGGTAGTGGCTGATTTTTTCACATTGGTTGACAGGTTGACTCGGTTGACGGCCCAAGGTGTCCATAATCATCAACACAAAAGGCCATCGTTACCGATGCGGTAACGATGGCCTCTTTTCAGCAAAATTCTTTCGATTTCAATGGCTGAAATTTCAGTAACTTTGAAAACCTTCCACTAACGCAGTCCTGCGGGTTTCCGACCCCGTGTAAGCGATAAAGTCTCAGGGGCCCCGGCGTCTTTTGAGTTGCTGGGATGGAAAATCATCTCAATTCAGCATGAGCATTTCTGTTACGACCTTAGTGCCTTAGCTGCCTCTATCCCACGTGGGGTTAACACACCCGAATACACCCTACGTGGTCTGATGTTGCCTGCCTCCATCCTGAAGATTTGGAAGCACCCCAAGCCTCTTTGCCAGAGGATCTCAAATACCTCCGCATGCTCATTGATGAAAGGGCGTGTCGGGGTTTCGCCTTTCTCGTGCATGACCAATAGCGCTAACAGAGTGGCGTCGTATGTCGATTGTTTGATGAGCATGGGTTATGACCTGTATGTAGGTAGGTTCCCTTCATGCTAGTGGAAACGAGCAATAGCGTGACGGCCCGTTACCTCAACGATTCACCCCCTCTAGGTTTACTGCCCGCGTCTAAAGGCCCTCAAGCAAAGTAATTTTTTTCTCCAGAGTGTTGGTAGACTGTGCTCAACGGAACACATGGTGCGAACTCAGTCGACGCCAGCAGGGATGTTCTTGTATCCCTCCGTGTACCCCTAAGCTCTTAAAACGGCTACAACCCGCATAGCATATAGATCTTTCTAGTCCCCCTCGGGCACCAACATTGAAAAAAAAGGGCCAGCGAGGGCATGGCCTTTTTACTGGGAAGAGACGTCTGATTACGCGGGCACGCTCACAATATCAAAGCCTGGAAGCAATCTCTTTCCAAATATAGCCGTAGTTGTATTTCAACCAGCGCACCAAAGCTTTATCAAACTGCCTGCGTAACCAATTACGTTTTCTTGCTGCCAACCTTTCCTCTATCGATTCTCTAAGTATGTCGGGATCGAACCCCGTCCAGACCGGCGGCACCGGGGCAACGAGATTGGTGAAACACACCGGTGCGACCTCTGAGTAGAGGATTTCGTAGAGTATGTCAGGGTCGATACCTCTGACTTTGTTTGCCACAAAGTCGTATTCGACAGGAAAGTCATTGAATGGCTCAGAGAGCGCAGCTCTGACCCGACTCAGTTCTGGTTCAGCTAGAAGATTTCCCAATGAGAAAACTCCTCTAACTCTTCGTCCAGTGAGCTCGCAACCGCTTCGCCCGCGAAGCCGCCCGCGACAGTCCCTACCAAGACAACCGCGATAGCGCAAATGGGCATTGCTGGTCCGCAAATCGAGCTGACGCCCATCCCCGCCAAGATACCGCCTACCGCTCCCCCACTACAATCATGCCTTGACGCGCCGCTTCCTTGGGTTTGTTTTCCGCTTCCAGTATCTGATAGCTCGCAAGGGCGGCCGTCACGAGAACGCCGAGTTTGCCCATAATCAACATTCGCTTTGTGCCGGTCGTGAATTTGGTGTTATCCCGGCCAGCTGATTCCAAAATGGTGTAGTTAACCTTATTTTTTTCTATCTCTGAAAGGCTGTCATAACCCTTTTTGAACAGGCCTTCGGAGCACATATCCAATAGTGTTTTGAGGCCTCTCCCATCTTTTTTCTTCCTTTGGACGATGGATAAGCCCTGCGCTGATGTCCATTTGCGGTGTTCCATCATTATCTTGTTTCGCATCTCATGACTGGAATTGAGAATCAGCTTTCAGTATCAGATGCGCGCCCTGCCTCCCCCGTAACACCAAACATCCGCCCTGCTATCTGCCGCCCCCGCTCCAACCCTTCCCCCGTCAGCCAGATTGATTTGTTCCTGTTCACCGGATTGCTGATCAATCCCCGCTCGTGCAGACGGTTCATGATTTCGAAGTCATACCCTTTCCAGGCATTGCCGTCGTCGGAGCTATAAGCTGCCAAGAGGGCAAGGACGGCGTCGTCAATCAATTTTTCGTCGTATTCCATGATCGTCACTCCGATGTTGAGGCCCTGGAAATTAAAGCGCGGTATCAAAATGGAGGTCAATGCTGCGCCAGCGACTTTGAGTGTAGGCCTCACGGTCACGCAAGCTGCCCGAATACGACTGCCGCCCGTATAATCACGCCGCACCATAGAGCTGCCTTCCCTATACCGCTTGCATGTGTCCGCACTGGTTCCAAGTCCCCTACTTCAAAAGACAAGACTCCCCATGGAAACTTCACTGGAAACCGTCGCCCTCTTCTCCCTCAAACTCGCCTACGAGGAGGAGGGCCTGAGCCCGATCCTGCGCGACGACCTGGTCATGGGCGATTACCAGAAAGACGTTTTCGAGTTGTTGGTGAAGCGCGGCGATGTCGCGACGATTCAGTTCAAGTTGAATGAATGTCTGAACCTGGCACTGGATGCGTTGGGCGGTGTAGAGAAACCGCTGGGGCGGGAGTTGCACAAGTTGTCGGCGGAGTTCGGTCAGGCGCAATCGCTGGAGCAACTGGGTCAGCCGCTCCTCGCGCTCAAGGGCTATCTGAAAGATGTTCTTTAGCTGATGGTTTGCTGTCCCAATTGATCAGGAGCCAAGTGCGCCGTGGCTAACACGAAAGTGGAGTTTTTAATGCCTCACCGCGGCGAAGACGATGGCTTATACCGTCGCTTTTGTTATCTTCCCGTCCTTATCAATGACGACCTGCGGCACGAGCGCTGTCTTCGCATTAAAGAGTTTTAAGGAAAGAATCAAATGGAGTTTTTGCGTTTGCTGGCGTTCTTCGCTGCCTGGGGTTTCATGTGGCGCTGGGTGGTGAAGAACCGTGGCAGCTGGAATATTTTCTACGGCAACATTGTAGGTGCGGCGGGTGGGGTTATCGTGGCGCTGGTGATGTTGTCGATCACCTTCTCACTGTTTCCCTCTACGTTCGAAGCCGACGAAGCACAACCCGAGAGCGCCATGGCGCAGAGCGTTGAACCGACCTCTTTGCTGCCTGAAAGCGAATCGACGGCTTCATCTCAACTTTCAGCCGCACCGGCCTTCGCGCCCATCGAGCCTGACAATCAGCCCTCGCCGCCCGATTCCGCGTTGCTGCCGAACTACGCCAGCCGTGCGCCGAAGGCGATTTCGGAACAGACCGTGCTGGACCAGAGTGATGCTCAGGGCCGTGCTGCGCTCGCGGCGTTGAGCAAGAAACTTGGCCATGACGCGGACAGCGACAAGTCGATGCTCGCTTATGTGATGTGCAGCCCGATGGTCACCAGTGCGTTGCGCTTCCCGGCGTCGGCGCGTTTTGCCGACAGCAAGGCGATCACGACCCAACGCTTCAAGGACCAGGTCTACACCTTCAGCAACAGCCTCACCGCGCGCAACATGAACGGCGACGATGTCACCTACCGTTTCGACTGCACGGTGCAAGAGCAGGCGTCTTCTGCACAATGGCGTCTGCTGGCGCTCAAGCTGCAGAAATCGTCCACTTAAGCCACGCTTAAGCGTTCAAGGCGCCGGCTGCGTTATCATCGCCGGCCTGTGCGCCTTGAGCTTTGTTTCCGGATGTCTTTAACACCTGATGAACTGATCCCGCTCCCGCCCGTTCTGGCCGGCCCGCTGCTGCGACGGCTGGAGCCCAAACGGCTGGTGCTGTGGCTGGTCGGCACGCGCCCGCTGGCGCTGACCTTGCGCCTGCAGGGTGTAGGAGATATTCCGCTAGATGCGGGGAATTGCACGGTAATCCAGGTAGGTCGTAGCGCCTTCGTTCACCTGATTGACCTAAGCCTGGATAACGCTCTGCCCGTCGATGCATTTGTCGACTACGACGTGTTGATCGAGGGCGACGGGGGCATCGCCGACTGGGCGCCGCATCTGTTGTATGGGGACGCCTCGTGCCCGAACTTCGTGATGCGCTCGCGCATCGATCAGCTACTCCACGGTTCCTGCCGTAAGCCGCATCATCCGGCGGTGGACGGTTTGCTCTGTGTCGATCAGTTGCTGGCCGCCGAAGCCGACCCGCAACAACGCCCTGCACTGTTGATGATGAGCGGCGATCAGGTCTACGCCGACGACGTCGCCGGGCCGATGCTGCGAGCGATTCATGCGTTGATCGCGCGTCTTGGCCTGTTCGACGAGCACCTCGAGGGCGCCGTGGTCAGCGACAGCGCGAAACTCTACGAACACCCGGCCAGTTACTACCATCGTGCGGATTTGTTACCGGCGCTTGAGAGCAACGAGACGTTGCGTGAGCGATTTTTCGGCGGCGCGCGTAAGCCGATTTTCACGAGCAGCAGTGCCGACAATCATCTGGTGACCTTTGCCGAAGTGATGGCGATGTATTTGCTGGTGTGGTCGCCGGTGGCGTGGACGCTGATCAACCCGCAAGCGCCGACACTGACGCCCGAACGCCTCAAGCGTTACACCCTCGAGCAGACACGCATCGACGGGTTCAAGGATGGTCTGGGTAATGTCGCCCGGGCGCTCGCGCATCTGCCGAGCCTGATGATTTTCGATGATCACGACATCACCGATGACTGGAATCTTTCCGCGCAATGGGAGGAAACGGCCTACGGGCATCCGTTCTCCAAGCGCATCATCGGCAATGCCTTGATCGCTTACATGTTGTGCCAGGGCTGGGGCAACAATCCCGACGCCTTCAAGCAAGTGCTGGAGAAAACCGCACGACTGAGCGCCAGTGGCGCAGACCAGTACCTCGACGCCCCGGTGCAGGACGAACTGATCGACGATCTCCTGCGTTTTCAACAGTGGCACTTCGTGTTGCCGAGCACGCCTGCACTGGTGGTGATCGATACGCGTACGCGGCGCTGGCGCAGCGAGATCGCATTGAAGCAACCGTCGGGCTTGCTCGATTGGGAAGCCTTGAGCGAACTGCAACAAGAACTGCTCGATCATCCCTCGGCGATCATCGTTTCCCCAGCGCCGATCTTCGGCGTGAAGCTGATCGAAACCGTGCAGAAGGTGTTCAGCTGGTGCGGCTTTCCGCTGCTGGTCGATGCGGAAAACTGGATGGCCCATCGCGGTTCCGCGCAGGTGATCCTGAACATTTTCCGACACTCACGTACGCCGGGTAATTACGTGGTGCTGTCAGGTGATGTGCATTATTCCTTCGTCTACGAGGTACTTGTCCGACACCGCAAGGCCGGCCCGCGCATCTGGCAGGTCACCAGCAGCGGCATCAAGAACGAGTTCCCGCCCACCCTGCTGGAGTGGTTCGACCGCCTCAATCGATGGCTCTATTCACCGCGCTCGCCGTTGAACTGGTTCACCAAGCGCCGCCGCATGCGCATCGTGCCGTACACGCCGGAGCATGCTGAAGCCGGGGAGCGACTGTGGAACTCAGCAGGGATCGGTCAGGTGTTTTTCAACGAACAGGGGCAACCACGAGAGATCGTTCAACACAATTCGAACGGGCAGGAGAAGACGCGGATGCTGGCGCCGGATTTGGCAGATTATCCTGATTGACTCTGTAGCCGTTTCCTACAGTGCGAATGTCCAGCACCGACAGGGCAAGGGCTCCTCGATACTGAGTGGGAGGGAGGAGGATTACAGCGTTCTCAGAAACGTCTTGATAATTACTGAGCGATACTGAGTGAAGTCGCAGTCAACCCCTCTGCGAAATAACCCATGGTAGGTGCCTCCTTGTCATCCTGTACTCATTTCTGTACGTTCTCCGCATCCAGCGAGGACTTCAACATGCAAACCATTAATTACACCACCGCCCGTGCGCACTTGGCCGAGACGATGGACCGCGTCAATGAAGATCGTGCGCCGCTATTGGTCACCCGTCAAAAAGGCGAGCCCGTGGTGATGATGTCTTTAGCCGAGTACAACGCACTCGAGGAAACAGCCTACTTGTTGCGCTCGCCAGCCAACGCCGAACGCCTGATGAAATCCGTCGGCGAACTGCGCGCAGGTAAAGCCAAAGTCAGGCAATTGATTGAAGAATGAAAATCGAGTTCACGCCAACAGGCTGGGAAGACTATTTGTGGTTTCAGCAAAACGACAAGGCTGGACTCAAGCGTATCAATCTGTTGATCAAAGCGATCAAGCGCGAGCCGTTTGAGGGTGTCGGTAAACCAGAAGCGCTCAAGCACAACATGAGCGGCCTCTGGTCACGCCGGATAACTGCCGAGCATCGTCTGGTTTACGGGATAGAGGGCGGGGAAATTTGTGTTGTCAGTTGCCGGTATCATTACTGAACTTGAGCTGGCTCGTTCGTCAGTGCCCGCTCAACCCCTCTGACAATCATCCCCACCTCCCGCTCATCAATCGTCAGCGGCGGCAGCAGCCGTATCGTTTTGCCGCGGGTGACGTTGATCAACAAGCCATGGTCCCGTGCCGCAATCAAGGTGAGGTCTCGCACCGGTTGTTTCAGTTCGATGCCGATCATCAATCCCTGTCCACGAATCGCCAGCACGTTCGGATTGTCCGCCAACTCCGCACGCAGCCGCTCCAGTAACCGCTCACCTTGCACCCGAGCGTTTTCGAGCAAACCTTGTTCTTCGATGATATCAAGCACGGTGCAGCCCACCCGGCAAGCCAGTGGATTACCGCCGAAGGTGCTGCCATGGCTGCCCGGCGTGAACAGATCCGCCGCCCTGCCCCGCGCCAGGCAGGCGCCAATCGGCACACCGTTGCCCAGGCCTTTGGCCAAGGTCATGACGTCGGGAACGATGCTCTCGTGCTGGAACGCGAACCACTGCCCGGTGCGACCAATGCCAGTCTGAATCTCGTCGAGCATCAACAGCCAGGCGCGGCGATTGCACAGCTCGCGCAGGGCTTTGAGGTAACCGGGCGGCGCAACTTGCACACCGCTTTCGCCCTGAATCGGCTCGACCAGAATCGCGACGACGCGCGCACCATGTTTGCGCTGTACTTGCTCCAGCGCCGCGAGATCGCCGAACGGCACTTTGACGAAATCTCCCGGCAGCTCATTGAAACCCAGGCGCACCGCCGGGCCGTCGCTGGCGGACAATGTGCCAAGGGTGCGGCCATGAAACGCGTTGGCCATGACCACCACCAGCGGCTGTTCGATGCCTTTGCGCCAGCCGTACAGACGCGCCAGTTTCAACGCGGTTTCATTGGCCTCGGCGCCAGAGTTGTTGAAGAAGGCCCGGTCCATGCCCGATAACGCAGTTAGCCGTTTGGCCAATTGTTGCTGCCAGTCGATGCTGTACAGATTGGACGTGTGCAGCAGCAGTCCCGCCTGCTCGCTGATCGCCGTAACGATGCGCGGGTGCGAGTGGCCCACGTTGGTCACCGCCACGCCGGCAACCGCGTCCAGATATTCACGCCCCGCCTGATCCCACAGACGCGTACCCAAACCTTTAGTGAAGCTCAGGGCCAGCGGTTGATAGGTATTCATCAGGGCGGCAGTCATGACGTGAAGCTCCATTGCAGGTCGGTGTGAGCGGAGTATGGTTAGCCACCTGAACTGGATAAACTGCGGTTAACTTCATTCATTTAACAGCTGAGCTTGATAATGGACCTGTTCCAGTCGATGGGCGTTTACGTAAAAGTCGTTGAAACAGGAAGCATGACCGCAGCCGCGCTGCAGTGCGAAATGTCGACAACGATGGTGGGCAATCACCTGCGCGCACTGGAGCAGCGACTCGGCGTGCAGCTGCTGCAGCGCACTACTCGCCGTCAGCGACTGACGGAATTCGGCACTGTTTATTATCAGCGCTGCCTGGAAGTCCTCGGCCTGGTCGCTGACTCCGAACGCCTCGCCGAACAGGCCATCGACGAACCGCGCGGCTTGCTTCGCCTGGCCGCGCCGTTGACATTTGGCGTCGAACGACTGACCCCGGCACTCAGCGAATACGCCCTGCTGTATCCGCAAGTGAAACTGGACGTGGTATTGACCAACGGCCGCCCGGATCTGCTCGAGAACAGCCTGGATGTTGCATTCCGATTGGGCAGCTTCGATCAGTCCTCCAACCTGATCGCCCGACCGCTGATCGACTACACCCTGACGGTCTGCGCCTCCCCGGAATACATCGCGCGGCGCGGCATGCCGAATACGCCGCAGGAGTTGCAGCAACACGACTGCCTGTCCTTTGCCTACCCGGCCGGCGATGATTGGCAATCGGTGGAAAAACGCTGGCGCCTGAGCGGCCCGGATGGAGAAATCCTCGTCGACGTGAGCGGGCCGATGCTGATCAACAGCTCCGCCGGTTTGCATCAGGCGGCGCGGAACGGCATGGGTATCATGATGCTGCCCGACGCGCTGGTGGAACAGGATCTGCGCGACGGCAAACTGGTCAAGGTAATGGCGGATTACCAACCGCCGAGCCGGCCCATGCATTTGTTGTATGCACAGGATCGCTATCGGCTGCCGAAGCTGCGGCGGTTTGTCGAATTTGCGATGCGGATGTGGGGCAAAGCTGACGTCGGTCCGGCCGTAACACAGCTTGATGGATCACAGAAAAGGACTTGAACACCCCATGAACGACACTCTCACCGTACGCGACTTGCATCCCAGCGAAATAGAGTCAGCGAGGCTGTTTCTCGGCAAGCATGGATGGGGCCATCGCATTGGTGATGCCAACACTTTCGCTCGTTTGATTCACAATTCGCAACGCACGGCTATTGCCATGCTGGGCGAGCAGATTGTTGGTTTCGCGCGTGGCATTACCGACGAATTGTCCAACGGTTACCTGTCGATGGTGGTTGTCGATGGCCAGCAGCGGCGCAAGGGAGTCGGCCGCGCATTGGTCAAGCACGTCATGGGCGACAACCCGGATATCACTTGGGTACTACGCGCTGGACGCGAGGGTGCTGAAGCTTTTTTTGCCAGTCTGGGCTTCGAGACTTCGGTGATTGCCATGGAGCGTCCGCGCCTGAAATAGCGTCCTCCGGGAAAAAACCCGACCACCAGCCCGTTGCTCCGTGACAATGCCGCCCCGCTCCCCTAAATTAGGCGGCCTGAAAAAGACCTCGTGCTTTCTCGTCTCAACTCAAGTTAAAAAGTAGTGAAATTTCAATGTCCGATTTCAACACCGCTGAATCCGTAGTCACCGAATCGTCCAAAGCGGAATACGAAAACTCCATCAATCTTTCACAACACCTGCCACAAGCCAAAATCATCAGCGAGATGGTCCTGGACGCGTTCCAGTCGACCCGCGAAAGCGACCAGATCCGCGAGTTGCGTGCGGCGATCCGCCAGGCGCATGACAGCTTTGATGACGATAAGGCGTACGAGCTGATGGGCGAACTCAAGCGTCTGAAAGACGCAGAGGCAGCGGACATCGCCGCGCTGGAGGATCTGAGCAGCAAGTTCTCGATCGGCCGCATTCTGTCCAGCTTCAAGGACGATCCGGCGTTTCAGGAAATCGTTTATGGTCTGGCGCTGAAAGTGCTGAACCAGACCCATCAGGCGATCAGCAATCCGAGCGGCGGCAAGAGCAAGGCTGTAAAGAAGAAAGAAGTCGAAATCTTCACTATCAGCAAGGACGGCGCCAGCGTAACCCTGCCAATGCGCACCCCGCGTTCGCGTCTGAACGTCGACCGTGAGGCGCTGGAATTCCTAGGCTTCACCTTCGTGGGCGAAGGCGATGAAGCCGAGCTGGAAAGCGAAACCTTCGTCGATAACGCCGGCACGGAACAGGCTGTGAACCGCAAGAACATCATCACCGCGCTGCAACAGCAGACCGCGTTTGACGGGTATAGCATCGCGGCGCAGTAATTTGACGAGCGCTTCACGACAAAGCCCCACGCTGAGTGATCAGGCGGGGCTTTTTGTTTGAGCCGCTACGACCTCAAGCCGATGGATGCAACGCCGCAATCATGTCCACCTCAATCGCCGCATTCTTCGGCAACTGATACACACCGATGGTCGTGCGCGTATGCCGCCCGGCATCCCCCAGTACGTGGCTGAACACATCCGAAGCGCCGTTGGCCACTTCGCTTAGATCAACGAAATCAGCCGTCGACTTCACATACACCGTCACCCGCAACAATGCGCGGATCTTGTCCAGTGAGCCGACCGCATCGACGATCAGCGCCAGGCAACGCATTGCGCTGATGCTCGCGGCGGCTTGCGCGTCCTTGAGACTCAACTCCAGCCCTACCCGGCCTGGGTACAGAATCTTGCCATTGACCCGCGGCACCATGCCGCTGATGTACAGCTCATCGTGATGACGAATCAGCGGCGCGTAATTGCCACCGGCAGTGTTCTCGCCATAGATGTCGTAGTTCAGTTCTTCGGCCAGGGCGATAAAGCGCTCATCGCAGGTCATCCGTTCGGTCATTGCGCCCAGCCTTCTGAGTTAAGCCAATTGTTTAGCCAGCTGTAGCCCGCATCTGGATCGCGGACGTGCGGATGACATATCTGGATCCAAATTTAGGTCTTTTACCTGCACTGAGCAACCAGCCTATACAGGGGCCGGTTTCAAAGCACTTCTGCTCTCCCGCCACACTAAAGCCAGTCGGGCGGGCACATCGCTACGATTGTCTCCATCCGACAGCAAACCTAATGTCATAGGGAAATGAATCAAGCAATCAGCCCTTTTGCTAAGTACTTTAGCTACTTATTTGCAGTTATAGCGATTTATCACTATAAGTATGAATAATTTCATATGAGATCAAGCTGTGGACAAGAATACCAACCCCTTCAACCCCGGAGCAGGTGTTTCCCCACCGGAATTAGCTGGGCGATCGGAAGTACTGGAAACGGCAGATACTGCCTTGGCGCGCACGAAGCGCGGCAAGCACGCCAAATCCTTGATGATATTAGGCTTACGCGGTGTCGGAAAAACGGTACTTCTGAATCAGATCAAAGACCGGGCTTTAGCATTGGGTTATCTCGCCGAAATGCAGGAAGCTCACGATGGAGCTGAGTTGAAACAGCTACTGATTCCGGTATTGCGCCGCGTGCTATTGCGTTTGGACCGAGTGCAGAACACGGTCGAGACGGTCAAAAGAGGGATACGCATACTCCGTAGCTTTATCGGCAATATCACAATTGCAGCGGGTGGGGCCGAAGTTACGCTTGGCGGAGACTCCGAAGCTGGCTATGCCGACAGTGGCAATCTGGAAGATGATCTGCGTGACGTCCTGATAGCAACAGCGGAGGCAGCAAGGGACGCAGGGACACCAGTCGCCATTTTGATTGATGAATTACAATATCTTTCCAAAGACGAGCTGGGCGCGCTTATCCGCGGCATCCACGCAGTTAATCAGGCTGCTCTGCCTCTGATCCTTTTTGGTGCGGGTCTCCCGCAGCTTGCGGGACAAGCGGGCGATGCCAAAAGTTATGCTGAGCGACTATTCGAGTTTCCTCGTCTGGGCGCTCTATTAGAGATAGATGCCTGGAAAGCCTTACGTGATCCTGTTGAAGAAGAAGGCGCGAGCATCTCAGATGGAGCATTGCGCGAGATTTTTGAAAAAACCCACGGCTATCCCTATTTTTTGCAGGAGTGGGGCTATACCGCTTGGAACATTGCCAAAGAACAGTCCATAACCGAGGCAGATGCGCAGGCAGCGACAGAGGAAAGCATCCGTAAACTTGACGAGTCTTTTTTCAGGGTCCGCTTTGATCGCACCACGCCGGCTGAAAGGGAATACATGCGTTGTCTTGCCGAGTTGGGAGAAGGACCGCAACGCTCTGCCGATGTAGCTAAAGCGCTGGGGCGAAACGCTACGAGCCTGGGCCCGGTACGCGATAGCCTGATCAAAAAGGGCATGATCTACAGTCCGGAATATGCACTCATAGCATTCACCGTTCCGCTGTTTGACGAGTTCATGAGACGAGTGACTTTCTCACCACCTGCATAAATGCGGGATTAGCTTACACACCCATCAAGCCACCGCGACAAGCTGTTGGACCAAGAAGCAAGCAAATCG
This sequence comes from Pseudomonas khorasanensis, assembly GCF_014268505.2. GTDB lineage: Bacteria > Pseudomonadota > Gammaproteobacteria > Pseudomonadales > Pseudomonadaceae > Aquipseudomonas > Aquipseudomonas khorasanensis. Next base: position 62,822 of record NZ_JABWQP020000002.1, on the reverse strand, counting down.
GCAGGTCCTAAAGCCAGCCAACAAAAAACCCCGCACATCTCACGATGTGCGGGGTTTTTCTTGAAGCCTTCGAACCTTACGGCGCGTACGTCAGCAGCAGCTCGCCCGGCACCTTGAAGTCCAGGGACATCATGACGCTCAGCGCGGTGATGGTGAAGATCGAGAACACGAACAGCTTGCGTGCCCAGACCGTGTCATCCACTGCCTTGTAGCCAGTCCAGGCCATGTACAGCCAGTACATGCCCATGGCGGCGGCGACGGCAAGGTAGCTCATGCCGGCGTAGCCGCTGAAGGTCAGCATCAAGGTCGCCACGAGGAACGCCAGGATGTAGAGCAGGATGTGCTTCTTGGCCACTTGAATGCCGCGCTTCACTGGCAACACCGGAATCGATGCGGCCAGGTAATCGTTGAAACGGAAAATCGCGATGGCGTAGGAATGCGGCATCTGCCACAGGCTGAACATCACCAGCAGCGTCAGTGCAGCCATGTCGAAGCTGTTGGTCACGGCGACGTAACCGATCACTGGCGGCATGGCGCCCGACAGACTGCCCACCAGCGTGCCGTGAACCGACTTGCGCTTGAGGTACAGGCTGTAGAAGCCGACGTAGATCACAAAGCCGATGATTGCGAACAGGGCGGCCAACGGGTTGGCCACCTTGTACAACAATGCAACGCCGAGAACACCCAGTATGGTCGCGTAAACCAGCGCCAGTTTCAGGGAGATCAAGCCCTGCACCAGTACGCGGTTCTTGGTGCGTTCCATCTTCAGGTCGATGTCGCGGTCGATGCAGTTGTTGAACACGCAACCGGAGGCCACGACCAGGGAAGTACCGATCATGGCGGCCAGAAACACCGCCAGATCGACATGCCCTTTCGAGGCCAGGAAGAACCCGCCTGCCACAGAAAGCACGTTACCGAAAATGATCCCCGGTTTGGTGATTTGGATAAAGTGCTTGAGCGACATCGGGTCTACCTCACTTCGCCATCATGTACGTGTGGATGCTGAACATGATCCACAGCGACAGGCCAACCAGCAGCACGATCACAATCGCCGTAAAGACGAACGCGATCACGTTGTTACGCTGAGCAATGGAACGGTCCAGGTGCAGGAAGTAATACAGGTGAACGATCACCTGGATCACAGCGAACAGCAGAACGATGGCCAGCGTCGTCGACTTCGGCAGGGTCGGGTACATCACCAGACCGAACGGAATGACCGTCAGGATCACCGACAGGATGAAGCCGATGGCGTACGACTTGACGCTGCCGTGGCCAGCATCGTGGCTGTCATGGGAGTGTGCATTAGCCATTACAGAGTCCCCATCAGGTAAACAACGGTGAAGACGCAAATCCAGACCACGTCAAGGAAGTGCCAGAACAGGCTCAGGCAGCTCAGACGCGTCTTGTTGGTTGCGGTCAGGCCATGCTTGTTGACCTGATACATCATGATGCCCATCCAGATCAGACCGGCCGAAACGTGCAGACCGTGGGTACCGACCAGGGTGAAGAACGCCGACAGGAAGCCCGAACGGCTAGGACCGAAGCCCTCGGAGAGCAGCAAGTGGAACTCGTTGATCTCCATGGCGATAAAGCCTGCGCCGAGCAGGAAGGTCGCGAACAGCCAACCCAGCACCTGCTGCTTCTTGCCCTTGAACAACGCCAGCATGGCGAAGCCGTAGGTGATCGAACTGAACAACAGCAGAGCGGTTTCGCCCAGCACGTAAGGCAGTTCGAAGATGTCGTGGCCCGACGGGCCACCGGCAACGTTGTTTACCAGTACTGCGTACACCGCGAAGATCGACGCAAACAGAATGCAGTCGGTCATCAGGTAGAGCCAGAAACCGTATACGGTCATCTCGCCCGAGTCGTGGTGATGGTCATCGTGCCCATGGTCACCATGGGCGTGTCCAACATTGGTCACTAAGTTCGACATGGTTTAAGCCTGTTCCAACGAGGTTTCAACACGGGTGGCATTGGCCGGGATTTTCCCTGCCGCGACCAGACGCTTGTGCTGCTCGGCTTCGATACGCTCGATCGTTTCAACCGGAACCATATAGCCCTGGTCGTCACGTGCAGCGTGGATCACGAAGTAAACGACGGTGCCCACCAGGCTCGCGATCGCCAGCCACCAGATGTGCCAGATCATCGCGAAACCGAAGACGGTCAACAGCGCGCCCATCACTACGCCAGTGGCGGTGTTGTTCGGCATGTGGATCGGCTCGTACTTGGCCGGACGCTGGTACGCAGTACCGTCTTCCTTGGCTTCGGTGAACGGGTCGATGCAGTCGGCCTTCGGCAGCACGGCAAAGTTGTAGAACGGTGGTGGCGACGAGGTCGACCATTCCAGCGTGTGGGCATTCCACGGGTCACCGTGTTCGCACATGTTTTCCGGCTTGTTGCGGTCACGCACACTGACGTACAGCTGGATCAGTTGGCAGGCGATACCGACAGCGATCATCACCGCACCGAACATGGCAACGTACAGGTACGGTACCCACTCAGGGTTGGTGGTGGCGTTCAGGCGACGGGTCATGCCCATGAAGCCCAGTGCATAGAGCGGCATGAACGCGACGAAGAAGCCCGAAATCCAGAACCAGAACGCTGCTTTACCCCAGCCTTCGTGCAGCTTGAAGCCGAACGCTTTCGGGAAGTAGAACGCGAAGCCTGCGATGTAACCGAATACCGCACCGCCGATGATCACGTTATGGAAGTGCGCGATCACGAACAGACTGTTGTGCAGCACGAAGTCAGCACCCGGAATGGCCAGCAGTACGCCGGTCATGCCGCCGATGGCGAAGGTCACCATGAAGCCCAGTGTCCACATTACCTGGCTGGTGAAGCGCAGACGGCCCTGGTAGATGGTGAACAGCCAGTTGAACAGCTTCACACCCGTCGGGATGGAAATCAGCATCGTCGCCAGACCGAAGAAGGCGTTGACGCTCGCACCCGAACCCATGGTGAAGAAGTGGTGCAGCCAAACCATGAAGCCCAGTACCGAGATCGCGCCCGAGGCGTAGATCATCGAATGGTGGCCGAACAGTTTCTTGCCGGTGAAGGCCGAGATCACTTCCGAGAAGATGCCGAACGCCGGCAGGATCAGGATGTAAACCTCAGGGTGGCCCCACGCCCAGAACAGGTTGACGTACATCATTGGATTGCCACCAAGTTCATTGGTGAAAATGTGGAAATCCATGTAACGGTCAAGGGTCAGCAGCGCCAGGGTAGCGGTCAGGATCGGGAACGAAGCCACGATCAGAACGTTTGCCCAGGTGCAGGTCCAGGTGAAGATCGGCATGTCCATCAGCTTCATGCCAGGGGTACGCATTTTCAGCACGGTGGCGAGGAAGTTGACCCCCGTCAGCGTCGTACCCAACCCGGACAGCTGTAGCGCCCAGATGTAGTAGTCCATCCCCACGCCAGGACTGTATTGCAGACCCGACAGCGGCGGATAGGCAACCCAACCGGTCTTGGCGAATTCGCCGACGCCCAGCGACAGGTTGATCAGCACAACGCCGGACACCAGCAGCCAGAAGCTCAGGGAGTTCAGGAACGGGAACGCCACGTCACGCGCGCCGATCTGCAGCGGCACTGCAAGGTTCATCAGGCCGGTGAAGAATGGCATCGCCATGAAGATGATCATGATCACACCGTGAGCGGTGAAGATCTGGTCATAGTGTTCAGGTGGCAGGTAGCCAGGCGAACCCTCGGTGGCCATGGCCAGCTGGGTACGCATCATGATGGCGTCGGCAAAACCGCGCAGCAGCATGACCATGGCGACGATGATGTACATCACGCCGATTTTCTTGTGGTCGACCGAAGTCAGCCACTCGGTCCACAGGTACGTCCACTTCTTGAAATAAGTGATCGCAGCGAACAGCGCCAGACCACCGAGGGCGATCATGGCGATGGTCACCATCACGATCGGCTCGTGGAATGGGACTGCTTCCCAACTTAATTTACCAAACATCGTTTACTCCTCTGCCCCGGCAGCTGAATGCGAACCCGCGTCAATATCCGTGGCCGCCACTTCTTTCTCTTTCTTCTCGTGCTTCAGCGGCTTGCCCGGTTTCATACCTTCGTACTTGTCGACGATGATCTGGAACTGGTTCGGCGTGACCGACGAGTAGAGCTCGACTGGGTTGTTCTGGCTCGGTTTTGCAAGTGCCGCGTATTCAGCCTGATCAAGCTGTTTAGGTGACTTCTTGACTTCGCTTACCCAGGCGTCGAAATCTTCCTGAGTCGTTGAAATGGCTTTGAACTTCATGCCGGTGAAACCCGCGCCGCTGTAGTTGGCCGAGATACCGTCCATTTCAGCGTTGCGGTCGGCGATCAGGTGCAGCTTGGTCTGCATGCCCGCCATTGCGTAGATCTGGCCACCCAGACCCGGGATGAAGAACGAGTTCATCACGGCGTCGGAGGTGATCTTGAAGTTGATTGGCGTGTGCGCCGGGAACACGATCTTGTTGACCGTGGCAATGCCTTGTTCCGGGTAGATGAACAACCACTTCCAGTCCAGCGCGACAACTTCGATGGTCACTGGCTTGACGTCAGATTCGATCGGACGATACGGGTCCAGCTCGTGAGTCGAGATGTAAGTGATGTAACCCAGGGCAATGATGATCAGCACCGGGATGGTCCATACCGCCACTTCGATTTTGGTCGAGTGCGACCACTTCGGCGTGTAGACGGCGTTCTTGTTCGACGCGCGGTACTTCCAGGCAAACAGGAAGGTCATGACGATAACCGGCACGACGACCAACAGCATCAGCAGCGTGGCGGTGATGATCAGGTTGCGCTGTTCCAGGCCGACCTGGCCCGTTGGATTGAGCAAGGTCATGTTGCAGCCTCCCAGCAACAACGTGCCGAGCAGCGGCACTAGGCCTAGTAATCTGGGGTACCTGTTTTTACTCATCTCACGACCTCTAAAGCAGCTTGCGCAATGCAGTTGGGTTTTGATCGCCAACACTTCACCCTGCCAAGGGTTGGCATTTTCTTTGGATTGAATAAGGGCCGCCCGTCGCGCGTCAGACGCTCGAAAAATCCCGGGACAGCGGTGAGTTCTTATTCGAATTCGTGGTCAAAGGCCTTGTTACAGACCAATTCCATTTGGTGCGGAAAGTGAAAGGCACCGACACCTGGGTGTCTTGAAAGCTTTTCGGCTCGCTCGACACCCGACTTTCTGCGCAGCGCTTCAATCAAGCGTTCCTTAATAAAGGCTGAACAGTGCCGGGAATTCAGTGCGGGCGATTGTAGATAGGTAGCGCCCTATACACCATGTCTTATCCCGAAATAATTTTTATCCGTCAGAGCAACAATCCATCGCCACTTTTGCAAAAGTCGCGCCTGTTATCGAAAGCGCTTCTCAACAAAAACGACAAAATTCGTAGGTATAACCGCCTCAAATCAGACAGCTCCGCAGACCATTTCCGAGGGCATGATCGGCGCAAAGCCCGACAGTCCAAGGGTTCTGGCCAATCGCCAGAGGCTGTTAAAACTGCCTGATCTGGTACACCCGTTCAACAGCCCGAAAACATCGAAACTGGCCAATGTTTTTATGTAACAGGCGTCCAATCCGGTGCGTCGGGATACGCTGCGACAGCGCCCGTGTGACAACATGTCGCACACTTGCCGCACGCTTCATTGCCGTTCGTCACGGTGTTTTCACAAACGCTCTGAAATGCAAAACGCCCTGATTTCCTTAATGGAAAACCAGGGCGTTTCTTTTATCGGCCAGCGCTTTGAAAAGTTGACTCAGCGCAGTGCTTTTCGATTACGCGAGGTCAGCAGCGGCACCAGAATCACCACCAGCACGAACGCCACCAGCGCCCATTGCGCCAGCGACAGACCGAGAACCGGCGGATAGGGCGTGGAACAGAAACCGTCGACCTGAAAGCCCAGCGGGAAGATCTTCGCCAGAGGCAGGTCATCCACAATCGGTTGCAACACATCGACCCCGCAACTCACCGCCGGATAGAACTGGGTGTATACGTGATGCCCCGCCACACCGGCCCCGGCAATCGCACAAAGCACCACCAGCGCTTCGAACACGGTGATGCTGCGACGACTGCGCATGCCCGCGCCTATAAAGGCGAACAGCGCAATGAGCAGCAACGCGTAACGCTGCAGAATGCACAGCGGGCAAGGCGCCTCGCCGAGCACGATCTGCATGTACAGCGCACCGCCAATCAACGCCAGGCAGATGATCCCCAGCAGCACCAGATAGCGCCGCTCTCGTCCCAACCGCATCGTTTCGTCGCTCATTGCCTTTCCTTTGTAAGTCCATGGTCCAGCCGGCGGGCGGCTGAAATTGGTGCAAGTCTACACTGGGGCAATAAACGATAGAGCGGTTAAGGCACGATTAACCTCCACTGGGGTGCATAACGTGGCGTCGCACAAAAGATTCGCGAGCAGGCTCGCTCCCACACAGGATCAGCGTCGAACGCAAATCCTGTGGGAGCGAGCCTGCTCGCGAATGGGGCGACCCGGTTTCGGTTTATTCCAAAGCCGCCGCCGGCCCGAAGAACTCATAGCGGCTCTGTTTTTCCGGTACACCCAGTGCCTTCAGATGCCGCTTGATTGCCCCCATGAAACCCTTCGGCCCGAGGAAGTAAGCGTCGACATCACGCTGTTCCGGCAGCCACTCATCCAAGAGTTCCTCGCTGAGCAACCCCACCTTGTCCGCCGCCGGGCTCACGCCATCCTCTTCGGCGTAGCAATAGAAGCGTTTGAGTTGCGGATGACGCGCGGCCAGACCATCGACCCAGTCGCGAAACGCGTGGACGCTGCCATTGCGCGCGCAGTGGATAAAATGCACCGGGCGCTCGGTTGCCAGCGCCGCTTCAAGCATCGCGAGAGTTGGCGTGATGCCGACACCGCCGCTGATCAGCACCAACGGTTTGTCGCTGGCCGCCAGGGTGAATTCGCCCGATGGCGGGAACAACTGAATGCTCGCGCCGACCTGCAGATGATCATGCAAATGGTTGGACGCACGGCCACCCGGTTCACGCTTGACGCTGATGCGGTATTGACCGTTGTTCGCCAATGCCGACAGCGAATAGTTGCGGCGGATTTCTTCGCCATCGAGGATCAGCTTCATGCCGATGTACTGGCCCGGCTCGGCCGCTAGAATCGGGCCTTTGTCTGCCGGCTCGAAGTAGAACGAGGTGATTTCCGCGCTTTCTTGCACCTTGGCCACCACGATGAATTCCCGCGCACCGCGCCAGCCGCCAACAGCCTGTTCTTTCCGGTCGTAGAGGGCGGTTTCCGCGCCGATCAGGATGTCGGCCAATTGACCGTACGCCGCCCCCCAGGCGCTCATCACCTCAGGAGTGGCGATTTCTTCACCGAGCACCTCGGAGATCGCGCGCAACAGGCAGGCACCGACAATCGGGTAGTGCTCCGGCAGAATCTGCAGGGCGACGTGCTTGTTGATGATCTTAGCCACCAGATCGCCCAACTGGTCGAGTTGATCGATGTGACGGGCATACATCAATACGCCGTTGGCCAAGGCACGGGGCTGGTCGCCGCTGGCCTGATGCGCCTGGTTGAACAGCGGGCGCACTTGCGGGTATTCGGAGAGCATCATGCGGTAGAAGTGCGTGATCAACGCCTCGCCGCCGCTTTCGAGCAAAGGCACGGTGGATTTGATGATGGCACGATCCTGGACGCTAAGCATAAGGTGACTCCTGCGTTTTCTTGAATGAATGCATTGGAGGCATCAGCTTTCGTGCCAACTAATTAATCCATACAAATCAATCGGTTAAATATTTGATAGTCATTTCGACTCTAAGCGCCTTATAGTCAACAAGACTACAACGTGTCTCTTTGACTACAAACCCATGACCGCCAAACCCCTGCTCACCGCCCTGCTGCCGCTTGTCTCTGACCTGTCCCGCGAACTGCCCGAGGGCGAGCGCTACCGGCGCCTGCTCGAAGCGATGCGCGCCTTGTTGCCCTGCGACGCGGCAGCGTTGTTGCGTCTGGACGGTGAATCGCTGGTGCCGCTGGCCGTGGACGGTTTAAGCACCGACACCCTTGGCCGGCGCTTCAAGGTCAGCGAGCACCCGCGCTTCGAAATTCTCCTGGCCGGCGCCGGGCCGACGCGCTTCGCCGCCGACAGTGACTTGCCTGATCCCTATGACGGACTGGTCGAAGGCCTGGACGATCATCTGGAAGTCCACGATTGCCTCGGCTGCCCTTTATTTGTCGATGAGAAACTCTGGGGCCTGATCACCCTCGACGCGCTCGATCCAGAGCGGTTCGAGCCGATCGAACTCGACGCCCTGCAAGCCTTCGCGAGCCTCGCCTCCGCCACCGTCAACGCAGCAGAGCGCATCGAGCGTCTGGCGACCCGCGCCGAAGATGAACATCAGCGCGCCGAGGTTTACCGTCAGGCCAGCGGCCAGCAGCACCGTGAAATGATCGGCCAGAGCAAAGCGCACAAGCGTCTGGTGGAAGAAATCAATCTGGTGGGCGGCAGCGATCTGACGGTGCTGATCACGGGCGAGACCGGCGTTGGCAAGGAACTCGTCGCCCAAGCCATTCACGCCGCCTCGGCGCGCGCCGACAAACCGATCATCAGCCTTAACTGCGCCGCCCTGCCCGACACACTCGTGGAAAGCGAATTGTTCGGCCACGTGCGCGGCGCTTTCACCGGCGCCACCAGCGATCGCCGGGGCAAATTCGAACTGGCCAATGGCGGGACGCTGTTTCTCGATGAAGTCGGCGAGTTGTCGCTGACGGTGCAGGCCAAGTTGTTGCGCGTGCTGCAGAGCGGTCAGTTGCAGCGCCTGGGGTCGGACAAGGAACATCAAGTTGATGTGCGCCTGATTGCTGCGACCAACCGCGACCTGGCGGAAGAAGTGCGCAGCGGTCGCTATCGTGCCGACTTCTATCATCGTTTGAGCGTGTATCCGCTGAGAGTCCCGGCACTGCGTGAGCGCGGGCGGGATGTGCTGCTGCTCAGCGGTTTTTTTCTGGAACAGAACCGCTCGCGAATGGGCCTCAACAGCCTGCGCTTGAACAGCGACGCGCAGGAAGCGCTGCTCGCCTACACCTGGCCGGGTAATGTACGCGAACTTGAACACCTGATCGGGCGCAGTGCGTTGAAGGCGCTGGGTAACTGCAAGGTCAGGCCGAAGATTTTGAGCCTGAGTGCGGCGGATATGGATTTGCCGCGTGAGGGTGTGGATAACTCGCCAGAGCCGGCAGCCAGCGTGGCACCCGCGCTGCCAATGATCACCGGGGATTTGCGCAGTGCGACCGAGGAGTTTCAGCGACGCTTGATCAGCGCCGCCCTGGAACGCAATAAGGATAATTGGGCCAGTGCTGCGCGGGAATTGGGCGTGGACCGGGCGAACCTTGGACGGATGGCCAAGCGGTTGGGGATGAAGGGTTGAAAAACCAACAGCCAAGAGCCCCTCACCCCAGCCCTCTCCCAGAGGGAGAGGGAGCCGACCGAAGTGCAGGGCGGCATTCGTCAACCTGAAAAATCGAGTCGCTTATGGATTCGCTACAGCTATATCAGGCCGGCGCAGCGCTTCAGCATCCCGCAATCGGCTCCCTCTCCCCCCGGGAGAGGGCTGGGGTGAGGGGCTTTTGATCTGCCACGACAGACCTAAAGCCCACCTCATTCAAGCCGATAACCCGGCATCAATGGTTTCTGGCGATCCACCCTCGCCCATCACCTTTTCCACAGAAGGTTCTTATGTCTTCCACCAAAGCCCGCGCAGATTCACTTTCGCTTCTGCTGTTTACCTTGCGCAGCGGCAAGCTGATGGCGATCAACCTGCTCAAAGTCAGTGAAATCATCCCCTGCCCGCCGCTGACCAAGCTGCCGGAGTCGCATCCGCACGTTAAAGGTATCGCCACCCTGCGCGGTGCCGCGCTGTCGGTGATCGACCTGAGCCGCGCCATCGGTGAGCGCCCCCTTGAGGACCCGGACGGTGGCTGCCTGATCGTCACCGATGTCAGCCGTTCCAAGCAGGGCCTGCATGTCCAGGCCGTGAGCAAGATCGTCCATTGCCTGACCACCGACATCAAGCCGCCGCCCTTCGGCTCCGGCGGCTCGCGTGCGTACATCACTGGCGTGACCTCCGTGGACGGCACCCTGGTGCAGGTGCTGGATATCGAAAAGGTTATCCACAGTATCGCCCCGGCCCAGATCGAAGTGGCGCCAACCGACCTGACCATGGAGGACGCCGAAGTTCTTGGAAATGCCCGGATTCTGGTGGTCGACGATAGCCAGGTGGCATTGCAGCAATCGGTCCACACACTGCGCAACCTCGGCCTGCAATGCCACACCGCGCGCAGTGCCAAGGAAGCCATCGACTGCCTGCTCGACCTGCAAGGCACCGCGAAACAGATCAACCTGATCGTCTCCGACATCGAAATGTCCGAAATGGACGGCTACGCGTTCACTCGCACTTTGCGTGAAACGCCCGACTTCGCCCATCTGTACGTGTTGCTGCACACCTCGCTCGACAGCGCGATGAACAGCGAGAAAGCCCGGCTGGCCGGGGCCAACGCGGTGCTGACCAAGTTCTCATCGCCAGAACTGACTCAACGTTTGATCGAAGCGGCCAAACACGTCGCGGCGAACGGTCACTGAGCCTTGGCTGAACGGTTTTGTTTTTTAATGCGGCGCGACTTGAGTGAAGCGCTGCCGGATGCGCAATGGCCGTCAGACATGCAATTGTCCGTCTACCGCCCGGAACTGGCGACAGCGGTGCACCGGTTAATGCAACTGGGAGAGCGGCAAGGTGGCGGTCGTGTGCCGCCGCTGGAAGACTGGCAACAGCGGTTTGTGAGTGATCCTGAATACGATTTGGCGTTGTGCTTCGTTGCCATTGATGCCGAAGGCGTGGCTGGCGTGGCGCAGTGCTGGACAAGTTCATACATCAAGAATCTTGTGGTGCATCCGCGTTTGCAGGGGCGCGGACTCGGGCGGGCGTTGCTGCTGCATGCCTTCGGGGAATTCCGCCAGCGGCATGAAGGATTCGTTGATTTGAAAGTGCTGGAAGACAACCTGCGGGCGCAGCGGCTTTATGAAAGTGTCGGGATGTTTGTTGTTCGGCGGGAGCCTGTGCCGGACTGATACACCGCTTTCGCGAGCAGGCTCGCTCCCACAGGTGGATTGCATTTCAAACGGTGGGAGCGAGCGTGCTCGCGAAATCGCCGGCACAGGCAACTTCCTACCTTCAGGCATACTCCAACCCTGGCCACCCACGACCAAGGATGCCCCACTCATGAAAGTCATCACCCTGACCCTGCTCAGCCTCACCGCCCTCGCCTCCCAGGCCCAAGCCTCCAGTCCCGACGCCTGGGCCGCCTACGACAAAACGGTCCTCGCCAGCTGCACCAAAGCCAGCGGCCTCAAAAGTCCCAAACCGGTCGGCACACCCGCGCAATTCGACGACCGCGTGGGCTTCACCGCCGTTTTGCTGCAGGGCCAATACCCGCAAAAACACATGAAAGGCCAGCAGGGCAGCGAGCTGTGCCTGTACAACAAACAATCGAAAACGGCGTTTGTCACCGAATGGGATTCGATTCGTCCGGCCACTAAAACCCACTGAGTGGCGCAGTACTTGCTTCGATCCGGTTCTGTGCGATGGTTTTCCGCCATCGTTTCACACCTTGATTGAAGACAGATCGCTCAATGAATACGACGTTTTCCTGCGTAGGCTGCGGCAAGTGCTGCACCGATCACCATGTCCCACTGACACTGGCCGAAGCCCGTATGTGGGCGGCGGACGGCGGTCAGGTGATCGTGCTGGTCGAGGCGTTTCTCGGCAATGGCCTCGGTTTGCCCGCGCAACAGCGCGAACATGCCGAGCGCCGTTCGATGGTGGTGCGCAGCGGTGCCGCGGAGGCTCATGTGGCTATTACCTTTGCGGCCTACAACGTCGGCCCCTGCCGGAATCTTGACGAGGACAAACGCTGCCGGATCTATGATCGGCGACCGTTGGTGTGCCGGATTTACCCGGCGGAAATCAATCCACACATCCCGCTCAATCCGGCTGCCAAGGACTGCCCGCCCGAATCCTGGGAACAGGGTCCGGAGCTGATCGTGGGGGGCGAGTTGATTGATCGGGACTTGGTGCAGTTGATCCAGCGCTCGCGCCAGGCCGATCGCGATGACATTCAGCTCAAGGATGCGATCTGCGCGTCGCTCGGGATCCGCACCACGGCGCTCAAGGGCGACGGGTTTACTGCCTATCTGCCGAATATGGACGCGTTTGCGGCGGTGATCGATCAAGTCAGCGCACAACCACCAGCAGCACAAACCAGTGAGTGGTTATTTCATCTATCCGGCGAGGACGTGGCCGGGCAGGTGCAGGCAGCCGGGGCACAGGTGGTGACTGAGCCGGCGCAGACGTATGCGTTTATTTCGTTGCGCGCGGCTTGATCCCGCATGGGGGGCGTAGCGGCTGCCGCCTTCGCGAGCAGGCTCGCTCCCACATTGGACTTGCGCTGAACGCATAACCTGTGGGAGCGAGCCTGCTCGCGAAAAGGTCGGCAAGCAGCATCACTTTCCGATGTCAGCGCTTACCCATCGACCGACGTGTCCCCGGCGGTGCCATGCCCGGGGTCTTGGTGTGGCCGTTCTTCGCGCCGTTCTTGTACCACGGCTGATTGGAGCCTTTCGCCGAGGCCAGCTCGCCCGGTTTGAACGGGAACTTGAACGGCGGGATCTCGGTTTTGTCGCTGGCGTCAGTCACTTCAGACGGGACGTCGCTCACAGCGTCGTCAACCGGCGGTTGGGTCGGGGAAGTCATAAAAGCTCCGGGAACAAAAAGTCGGCCCGATCAGTGAGCCGCAAAGGCGCGCAGTATACCCGTGCGTCCTGGCTCGGCACCTGAAGATTTGCACGGTGCGCCGAATGGCTTACAGGTAGCTGAGGATGACGATGCCCTTGTCGGTGGAGGTCTTCAGCGCGTCATACGTGATGGAAAACGGCAGCACTTCACCGCTGCAGGCGTTGCGAAACGTACTGACCCCAATCGTCAGGCCCGGCTTGAGTTCGACTTGTCGCAGGGTACCCGCATCCCGGGCGCCGACTCGCCCGACCTCACAACCGGATTCGACGATCTGCCCGGAAAAACGAATCACACCCGAAGCGCTTTGCGGGTCGGCAGATACGGCGAGAGGCAGCACGACAAGCAGACTTGCGATGGCGCTTTTGAACTTCATGTTCAGATACTCCCGGATTGAGCGGCCCGGAGAAGATCCGGGTTACACAATGTGTATCCGCTTACGGGGACGGATCTTTAGACGCTAACTGACAATCCTGACAGCCAGCCGTCACCCTGCCGACCGGCAAATCCGTTTATAACTACCCAACCTGCCCAAACTCCAGACTTCGGCGCCGCGCATGCCCATTCAGAAAAACAAAGTCCTGCTCGCCACTTTACTCATCCTGCTGGCAGCCACCGGCCTCTGGTTTGTCCTCAAACCCGCCCCGAGCAAACTGGCCACCCCAACCGCCATCCCGGTGCGAGTCATCGCGGTCAGCGCCAAAGATGTTCCGCGCTACACCAGCGGGATCGGCTCGGTGCTCTCACTGCACAGCGTCGTGGTGCGCCCGCAGATCGATGGCATCCTGACCAAAATCCTCGTCAAGGAAGGTCAGCTCGTCAAAGCAGGCGACCTCCTCGCTACCATAGACGACCGCTCGATCCGCGCCAGCCTTGATCAGGCACGCGCGCAACTGGGCGAAAGCCAGGCGCAACTGCAAGTCGCTCTGCTCAACCTCAAACGCTACAAAGCACTCAGCGTCGACGACGGCGTGTCGAAACAGACCTACGACCAGCAACAGGCGCTGGTCAATCAGCTCAAGGCAACTGCTCAAGGTAATCAGGCGTCGATTGATGCGGCGCAGGTGCAACTGTCCTACACGCAGATCCGCTCCCCGGTCACCGGTCGTGTCGGTATTCGTACCGTCGATGAAGGCAATTTCCTGCGCGTGACCGACACCCAGGGCTTGTTCACCGTCACCCAGATCGACCCGATCGCTGTCGAATTCTCACTGCCCCAGCACATGCTGCCGACCCTGCAAGACCTGATCGGCGACCCGCAACGCGCGCCGGTCAAGGCCTACATCGGCGATGATACTGACGGCGAAACCGGCAATCTGCTCGGCGAAGGCCACCTGACGCTGATCGACAACCAGATCAACGCGAACACCGGGACCATCCGCGCCAAGGCGGAATTCGCCAACGCCGGCCAGAAGCTCTGGCCGGGTTTGCTGGTGACGGTAAAAATTCAGACAGCTGTGGATAAAGACGCGCTGGTCGTTCCGCCCACCGTCGTACAACGTGGCCTTGAGCAGCATTTCGTTTACCGCGTGAAGGACGACAAGGTCGAGGCCGTGCCGGTACAAATGGTTTATCAGGGAAGCGGTCAGGACATCATCAAAGGCGTCAACGCCGGTGACGTGCTGGTGACCGACGGCCAGTCGCGGCTCAAACCGGGCTCGACCGTGCAGGTCATGACCGAGCCGCCGCAGGTGGTGCAGGCGGAGCCGAAGTCATGACCGCGCACAAGGGCGTTTCGACGTGGTGCATCGATCACCCGGTGGCGACGATTTTGCTGACGCTTGCCCTGGTGCTGGTCGGGGCGATTGCCTTCCCGCGCTTGCCGATTGCCCCACTGCCGGAAGCGGAATTCCCCACGATCCAGGTGTCCGCGCAGCTGCCCGGCGCCAGCCCAGACACCATGGCCTCGTCGGTGGCGACGCCGCTGGAAGTGCAATTCAGCGCCATTCCCGGCATGACTCAGATGACGTCGAGCAGCGCGCTGGGCTCAACCCTGCTGACGCTGCAATTCACCCTCGACAAAAGCATCGACACCGCCGCTCAGGAAGTGCAAGCGGCAATCAATACCGCCGCTGGCAAGTTGCCCAAGGACATGCCGACGCTGCCGACCTGGAAGAAGGTCAACCCGGCAGACAGCCCGGTGCTGATCCTCAGCGTCAGCTCGACTCAGATGCCCGGCACCGAGCTCAGCGACCTGGTCGAAACCCTGCTCGCCCGACAGATCAGCCAGATCGACGGCGTAGGCCAGATCAACATTACCGGGCAGCAACGTCCGGCGATTCGCGTACAGGCCTCGGCAGACAAATTGGCTGCAATCGGCCTGACCCTGGCTGACATTCGTCTGGCGATCCAGCAGACCAGCCTCAACCTGGCCAAAGGTGCGCTGTACGGCGAGTCGAGCATTTCCACGCTGTCGACCAACGATCAGTTGTTTCATCCAGAGGATTACAGCCAACTCATCGTTTCCTACAAGGATGGCGCCCCGGTTCACCTGCGCGATGTCGCCAAAGTCGTCAACGGTGCGGAAGATGCCTACGTGCAGGCTTGGGCGGGCGGTCGCCCCGGGGTCAATCTGGTGATCTCGCGCCAGCCCGGCGCCAACATCGTCGAGACCGTCGACCGCATCCAGGCCGCCCTGCCCGGCCTCGAAGCCATGTTGCCGGCCTCGGTGCAAGTCAACACCCTGATCGACCGCACTCAGACCATCCGCGCCTCGCTGCATGAAGTCGAGATCACCTTGCTGATCGCGATTCTGCTGGTGGTCGCGGTGATGGCGCTGTTCCTGCGTCAGTTATCGGCGACGCTGATTGTCTCTGCAGTGCTCGGCGTCTCGCTGATCGCCAGTTTCGCGCTGATGTACGTGCTCGGTTTCAGCCTCAACAACCTGACGCTGGTGGCGATCGTCGTCGCGGTGGGTTTCGTGGTCGACGATGCGATTGTCGTGGTGGAGAACATCCACCGACAGCTGGAAGCCGGCGAAGGCATGCGCGAAGCGGCCATCAAAGGCGCTGGCGAAATCGGTTTTACAGTGGTGTCGATCAGCGTGTCGCTGGTGGCGGCGTTCATTCCGCTGTTGTTCATGGGCGGTGTCGTCGGGCGGCTGTTCAAGGAATTTGCCCTGACCGCCACCTCGACCATCCTGATTTCCGTCGTGGTGTCGCTGACGCTGGCGCCGACCCTTGCCGCGCTGTTCATGCGCAAACCGGTGCACCACGCCCATGACAAACCGGGCTTCAGCGAACGCTTGCTCGGCTGGTACGAAAAGGGCCTGCGCCGCGCCCTCGCCCATCAGAAACTGATGATCGGCGTGTTCGGTTTATCGCTGGCGCTGGCCGTCGCCGGTTACATCCTTATCCCCAAGGGATTCTTTCCGGTGCAGGACACCGGCTTCGTCCTCGGCACCACGGAAGCCGCAGCAGATATTTCCTACGGCGACATGGTGAAAAAACACCTGGCCATGGCCGAAATCGTCGCTGCCGATCCAGCGGTGCAGGCGTTTTCCCATTCGGTCGGCGTGTCGGGAAGCAACCAGACCATCGCCAACGGTCGCTTCTGGATTGCCCTGAAAAAACGCGGCGACCGCGATGTTTCAGCCAGCCAGTTCATCGACCGCATCCGCCCGCAACTGATGAAAGTCCCCGGCATCGTTCTGTACTTGCGCGCCGGGCAGGACATCAACCTGAGCTCAGGCCCGAGCCGTGCGCAGTACCAATATGTGCTCAAGAGCAACGATGGCGCGACCCTCGCGACCTGGACCCAGCGCCTGACTGAGAAATTGCGCAGCAACCCGGCATTCCGCGACATTTCCAACGATCTGCAGTTGGGCGGCAGCATCACCCACATCAGCATCGACCGCAGCGCCGCCGCGCGCTTCGGCCTGACCGCCAGCGATGTCGACGAGGCACTGTACGACGCCTTCGGCCAACGGCAGATCAATGAATTCCAGACCCAGGTCAACCAGTACAACGTGATTCTGGAACTGGACACCCGGCAGCGCGGCAAGGCCGAAAGCCTCAACTATTTCTACCTGCGCTCACCGCTCAGCGGGGAGATGGTGCCGCTGTCGGCGCTGGCCAGGTTCGATGCGCCGACCATCGGCCCGCTGTCGATTGCTCACGACGGCATGTTCCCCGCCGCCAACCTGTCATTCAACCTTGCGCCCGGCGTGGCCTTGGGCGATGCGGTGATTCTGCTGAATCAGGCCAAGGCCGAAATCGGCATGCCCACCGCGATCAGCGGCAATTTCCAGGGCGCGGCGCAAGCGTTTCAGAGTTCGCTGGCCAGCCAGCCGTGGCTGATTCTGGCGGCACTGGTGGCGGTGTACATCATTCTCGGTGTGCTTTATGAAAGCTTCGTGCACCCGCTGACGATCATCTCGACATTGCCGGCGGCAGGCCTGGGCGCGGTGATCATGCTGTGGATCTGCGGCCAGGACTTTTCGATCATGGCGCTGATCGGGCTGGTGCTGCTGATCGGCATCGTCAAGAAGAACGGCATCCTGATGATCGACTTTGCGCTCGAGGCGCAGCGCCAGCGAGGCCTGTCACCGCAGGAGGCAATTTTCGAGGCGTGCATCACGCGGTTCCGGCCGATCATCATGACTACCCTCGCCGCCCTGCTCGGCGCGTTACCGCTGATGCTCGGGTACGGCACCGGCGCCGAACTGCGCCAGCCACTGGGCATTGCCGTGGTCGGCGGTTTGCTGGTCAGCCAGATGCTGACGCTGTTCACCACACCGGTCATATACTTATGGCTCGAGCGGCTGTTTCACCGGCCCCGACCAATGCCTTCATCGGCATTGGGGACCACAGACTGAGGCGGTCATGCGCGTTCTGATTATCGAAGACGAAGAAAAAACCGCGGACTATCTGCACAGGGGCCTGACCGAACAGGGCTACACCGTGGACCGCGCTCGCGACGGCGTCGAAGGCCTGCATCTGGCGCTGGAATGCGACTACGCGGTGATCGTTCTTGACGTCATGCTGCCGGGGCTCGATGGCTTCGGTGTACTGCGCGCATTGCGTGCGCGCAAACAGACTCCGGTGATCATGCTCACCGCCCGCGAGCGCGTCGAAGACCGCATCAAGGGCCTGCGCGACGGCGCCGACGATTACCTCGGCAAACCGTTTTCCTTCCTCGAACTGGTCGCCCGCCTGCAAGCATTGACCCGACGCAGCGGCGGCCACGAACCGGTGCAAGTGACGGTCGCCGACCTGTGGATCGACCTGATCAGCCGCAAGGCCACTCGCGCCGGTGCGCGGCTGGACCTGACGGCGAAAGAGTTTTCCCTGCTCAGCGTCCTTGCTCGACGCCAGGGCGAAATCCTTTCCAAGACCGCCATCGCCGAAATGGTCTGGGACATCAATTTTGACAGCGACGCCAACGTCGTCGAGGTCGCGATCAAACGCCTGCGCGCCAAGCTCGACGGGCCGTTCGAGGAGAAATTGCTGCACACCATCCGCGGCATGGGTTATGTGCTGGAGAGCCGTGGTGTCCAGTAATTCGATCGCGCTACGCCTCAGCGGCATGTTTACGCTGGTGGCGCTGCTGGTCTTCGTGTTGATCGGCGGCGCGCTGTATCAACAGGTCGACAAAGGCCTGGGCTTGCTGCCGGAAGCCGAACTCGACGCGCGTTACAGCGTGCTCGAATCCACCGTCGGCCGTTACGGCACGCCGGAGCATTGGGTAAAGATCAACAACAAACTCAAGCTGCTCGGCGAAGAAGACAAGCGCATCAGTTTCTGGATCAGCAGCGGCGATCCCCGCTATGAATACGGCAACCTGACCCCGCAGATTCGCGCCGCTGCCAACGGCCCGCTGGGTACGCGTGACCTGCAACTGCCCGATCAACCTTATCCGCTGAAAGTGCTGGTCAGTCAGTTCCCGGCCAAGGACCAGCGCCCGCCCCTGCGCTTCATGATCGGCATCGACACCGAGACCTTTCATCAGACCCAACATCAATTGCTCATCGCGCTGATCAGCCTGGCGATTGTCGGCGTGCTGCTGGCCTCGGCGCTGGGTTACTGGGTGGCGCGCATCGGTCTGAAACCGTTGATCAAACTGTCTCAGGAAGCCCAACGGTTAGCGCCACCGCTAAGGGCCGGGCGTCTGCGTCTTTCTCCGCTGCCGCCGGAACTGGAACAGTTTGTCGAGTCCTTCAACTCGACACTGGAGCGGGTAGAACTGGCGTATTCGCGGCTAGAATCCTTCAACGCCGACGTCGCCCATGAACTGCGTTCGCCGTTGACCAACCTGATCGGACAGACACAGGTGGCCCTGACCCGTGGCCGCTCTGCCGAACACTACTTCGAAGTATTGCAATCGAACCTCGAGGAGCTGGAACGACTGCGCTCGATCATCAACGACATGCTGTTCCTGGCCAGCGCCGATCAGGGCAACAAGGCGACCAAACTGACCTCGACGTCATTGGCTGGCGAGGTGGCGACGACGCTTGAGTATCTGGATTTCATCCTTGAAGACGCACAGGTTCAGGTGCAGGTCAGCGGCGACGCGCAAGTGCAGATCGAGGTCGCGCATTTGCGCAGGGCCTTGATCAATTTGCTGAGCAACGCTGTGCAGCACACGGAACCGGGTCAGGTGATCGAGGTGCGGATCGAGGTGCGAGAACATCAGGTGAGCATCGGCGTGGCCAATCCCGGGACGCCGATTGCCAGCGAGCACTTGCCGCGATTGTTCGAGCGTTTTTATCGGGTCGATGCCTCGCGTAGCAACAGTGGCAATAATCATGGCCTGGGGCTGGCGATCGTCAAGGCAATTGCGCTGATGCATGGTGGGGATGTGTTTGTGCGCAGTGATCGGGGGATCAACACGTTCGGCATTCACCTCCCGGTCTGAAAAGCCGATCTTTGCTTTTGCTGTAACAGTCATTTATGAAAATCACGCTGTTTCCCGCACCTCGGCAACCTTATCTTTGCCCGCACCAAACAGCACTTGCCAAGCAAGAAGGTTTTCAAGATGTCCAACAGTATGGGTATTGCCAGCGCATTCGTTTTGTCCTCATTGATCCTGTCGCCCATGGCGATGGCTGAAGAATCGCAGTCGTTCGTGGCGCACAACAGCGCTCGCGCCCAGGCATTCGATCAGCATCAGGCCGAAGTGATGGCCAAGGCCCAAGACGCGACGCAAGCCCCGCAAGCCGCTAATTCCCAGAATCAATCGTTCGAGAAAGACAGCTGAGTCGCAACTCGAAAACGTTTCCCTCGACGCGGTTGTTTGGCTCTTCCCGTTCAACTGTCGTCACTCCAGGCCGCCGCCGTTCAGCGGCCTTTTTTCGTTGTGGTCTGGAAGCCGTCCGGTTCGTCTGTAACAACAAGAAACACCAAGCACCTCAAAACATTGAAGTGTCAGCTGACCCAAGGAGCCCCACCGCACGTGCGTTACCCTACCTGTTTCACCCCGCTGTTCATTGCAATTGCCGCAACGATTGCCCCTGCCGCCCACGCCGATGAACCCACCAAAGAAGGTTTCGTCAAAGGCTCAAGCCTCAACCTCAACGCTCGCAACTACTACATGAATCGCAACCGCTTGCAGAAAGCGGACGACAACATTGAGTGGGGCCAGGGTTTTCTTGGGATGTTCCAGTCGGGGTACACCGAAGGCACGGTCCGCTTCGGCATCGATGCCCACGCCATGCTTGGCATGAAACTCGACGGCGGTGGCGGTACGGACGGTTCGAGCATCCTGCCGATCAGCGATGGCAACGGCAAGGCGCCAGGGTCGTTTTCAACCGCGGGCGGGACGCTGAAGCTGCGTGCGTTCGACACCGAATTGAAGGCGGGCGATCTGTTCCTCACCAACCCGGTAATCGCCGGCGGCGACACGCGCATGCTGCCGCAGACTTTTCGTGGCATCAGCCTGAGCAACCACAGTTTCGATGGCTGGCTGATCGAAGGTGGCCAGGCCAGTTTCACCAAACCCTACAACCAGAGCGGCCATACGCGCATCGGCACGTCGTACGGCACGCTCGCGGAGGGCGATGAAAGCCAGCATCTGAACTGGGCCGGTATAGCCTGGAGCGGTGTCGAGGGTC
Organism: Pseudomonas khorasanensis; assembly: GCF_014268505.2. Lineage (GTDB taxonomy): Bacteria > Pseudomonadota > Gammaproteobacteria > Pseudomonadales > Pseudomonadaceae > Aquipseudomonas > Aquipseudomonas khorasanensis. The sequence continues at coordinate 41,957 of NZ_JABWQP020000002.1, read as the reverse complement.
TGAGCAGCAGCCTTTATGCCTCCGAACTCAAGGACATCTGGAACCAGTACTACTACGACCTCGACTACACCTGGCAGCTGAATGACCTGATCAGCCTCAACCCCGGCCTGCATTTCTATCACACGCAGGACACCGGCGATGCGCTGCTCGGCGACATCGACAACAACACCTACAGCGCGCACCTCGCCGTGGGCATCGGCAGCCACAGCGTCACGGCTGCGTATCAGCGGGTCAACGGCAATACACCCTTCGATTACATCAGCCAGGGTGACAGCGTTTATTTGGACAACTCTCAGCAGTACTCGGACTTCAACGGGCCGAACGAACGTTCCTGGAAGCTCAAGTACGCCTATGACTTCACCGGTGTCGGCATGCCCGGCCTGACATCGGCGCTGTCCTACTCACGCGGCACGGTGAACCTGACCAAAGCTGATCCGGACAGCGCTGGTTATTCCAGCTGGTACAGCGCCGAGGGTCGCAACGCCAAGCACTGGGAACGCGACATCGATCTTCAATACGTCGTACAAAGTGGCCAGGCGAAAGACCTCACGGTGCATCTGCAGTGGGCGACCAACCGTGGCGGCAACGGCTACGGCGCGATCGATTCGGATACAGATGAATACCGCGTGATCATCGACTACCCGGTCAACGTCTTCTAAGATCAGCGCTGCGCCATAGTCCGCAAGCTATCGATTTTCCCTGTGGGAGCGAGCCTGCTCGCGAAGGCGGTGTGTCATTCAACAGAAACGTTGACTGATGCACAGCTTTCGCGAGCAGGCTCGCTCCCACAATGCAATTCCCTCACTGACTCCATACAACTACGCTTACAAGACTCCCCAACCGAAACCCCATCATGATCGCCAGCCGCACTCCTTCCATCACAGACCAGACCGGTCGCTCCGAGCGCCTGTTGATTGTCGGCAGTTTGCTGACCGTGATCGCGATGGTGTGCATCGTCACCTTTCTGCTGATTCGCGAATATGCCAGCGCTCAGGAAGCCGCCACCCGCCGCGCCACTACCATCGCACAGCTGATCGACGCCGACGTGCTGCGCACTGTGGAGCTGTACGACCTGACCCTCCAAGGCCTGATCGCCGCCGCCCAGCGTGACGATCTGCAGAATGTCTCGCCGCAGATCCGGCATATGGCGTTGTTCGATCGCTCCACAACGGCGCGCTTCAAGGGGGACATTCTGTTGCTCGACAAGCACGGAGATGTGGTTGCCGACTCTTCACGCATCGAACCGAAACCTGGCAATTTCGCCGACCGTGATTATTTCCTCGCCCACGCGTTCAACCGCGACATGGGCATGTTCATCAGCCGCCCATTCAAGACCCGCTGCGATTGCGACGAGGCCGACCAATGGCGGATCAGCTTCAGCCGGCGCATCGCTTCGCAGACGGGTGAATTCCTCGGCGTGGCCGCCGCTTCGTTGAAACTCGACTACTTCGACGAGTTGTTCAAAAGCCTCGACATCGGCACCGACAGCACGCTGAACATCATCAACAGCGATGGCGTGCTGCTCGCGCAGAAGCCTTACCTGCAGAGCGATTCGGTGGGCAAGAGTTTCGGTAACCGGCCAAACGTCGTGCGGATTCTGAACGACCGCGATGGCAGCGGCAGTTTCGCCAGCACTTCAAGCATGGATGAGCAGCGACGGCTCTACACCTATTCGCGGGTCGGCAATCTGCCTCTGACCGTGATGGTGGCGTTGTCCAGCGATGAAGTGTTCGGCACCTGGCGGCGTACCGCGATATTGATCAGCGGCGCCACGGGCGTGTTGTGCGTGGGCGTGTTGTGGCTGACCTGGCTGCTCGCCCGGGAGCTGCGTTTACGCCATCGCGCCGAACGCGAACTGGCGCAACTGGCCGCCACTGACGACCTGACTGGCGTAGCCAACCGGCGCATGCTCGACCAGACGCTGCGTCACGAATGGTTCCGCGCCCAGCGCTCAGGCCTGCCGTTGTCGGTGATGATGATTGATGCCGACCACTTCAAGGCCTTCAATGACCGGCATGGGCACCAGGCCGGAGACCAGGCGTTGCGCGAACTGGCAAAGGTGATCACCGGCAGCGTGCGGCGGCCGACGGATCTGGTGGCGCGTTATGGTGGTGAGGAGTTCTCGGTGATTCTGGCCGAAACCGACAGCGCTGGCGCGCAGCAGATTGCTGAGCATATTCGTGTGGCGGTTGAGCAACTACCGAGGGTCGAAGGGGCCCTTGTGCCGATGACGGTGAGTATTGGCATCAGTACCTGGACGGCTGTCAGTGAGATGACGCTGGAGCAATTGCTGTTTGCGGCGGACAAGGCGCTGTATCAGGCCAAGGAAGGGGGTCGGAATCGGGTGGTTGTTTATTAAAGTCGAAGGCTCGGGCCGCGATCGGACGATCCTCTGATCTTTATACGGCCATAAAAAAAGGCCACCCATAGGTGGCCTTCAAAAAACTAGAGAGGTTTTTTACTTACACAGCCGCTACAGGGCGCATGTAAGAGATCGGTGCGGTACTGGCGTCTTCGAACGTCACGACTTCCCACGCATCTGTCTGCTCAATCAACTTGCGCAGCAGCTGGTTGTTCAGTGCATGACCGGACTTGAAGCCTTTGAACTCACCAATCAGGCTGTTACCCAGCAGGTACAGGTCGCCAATCGCATCGAGGATCTTGTGCTTCACGAACTCGTCTTCATAACGAAGACCGTCTTCGTTCAACACGCCATCAGCGTCGACCACGATTGCGTTTTCAACGCTGCCGCCAAGTGCGAGGTTGTGCTTGCGCAGGTACTCGATGTCACTCATGAAACCAAAGGTACGGGCGCGGCTGACTTCTTTTACGAACGAAGTGCTGGAAAAATCCACGCTTGCACTCTGGGTGCGGTCCCGGAATACCGGGTGATCGAAATCGATCTCGAAGCTCACCTTGAAGCCTTCGAAAGGGACGAAAGTGGCGCGCTTGTCGCCGTCTTCCACTGTCACTTCACGCAGGATGCGGATGAATTTCTTGGCGGCGTCCTGTTCTTCCAGGCCAGCCGATTGAATCAGGAATACGAAGGGTCCAGCGCTACCATCCATGATCGGGACTTCGGACGCGGAGAGCTCGACGTAGGCGTTATCGATGCCCAGGCCAGCCATGGCCGAGAGCAAGTGCTCTACCGTGTGCACTTTGACGTCGCCTTTAATCAACGTCGTCGACATAGTGGTCTGACCAACGTATTCCGCGCGGGCAGGAATCTGCACCACAGGATCGAGGTCAGCGCGACAAAACACAATGCCAGTGTCGACAGGCGCAGGCTTGAGGGTCAAATAGACCTTCTCACCGGAGTGCAGGCCGACACCTGTGGCACGGATAATATTTTTCAGTGTGCGTTGTTTAATCATGGCATGGGCCGCTTGAGCGCAAATTGCGAACTGGTATCAACAAAGGCTGGCGATGATAGCAGACCATGCCTTTGCTGAACACCAATCACCGTCATAGCCCTGATACATTCCATCAATCGGCCTGACGACGCAGGAATGCCGGAATGTCCAGGTAGTCCAGGTCATCCTGCGGATTCATCTTCGCGGCAGCCGCAGCACCGGCCTGAGCCTGGTTGCGCATGACGGTCGGACGGTCCAGATCACGGTAGTTCACCGCTGGCTGCTCCTGACGGGCCGGAGCCGGTTGTTGCACCTGCGCCGAAGCCATGGAGGTGTGAACGGTGTTGTCGATAACCTTCACAGGCTTCTCGATTTTCGCGCCCAGACCGGTAGCAACCACGGTTACATGCAACTCATCGCGCATGTCCGGATCGATAACGGTACCGACCTTGACCATCGCGTGCTCGGAGGCGAAGGCTTCAATGATGCTACCCACGTCCGAGTACTCACCCAAGGACAGGTCAGGACCGGCGGTGATGTTCACCAGAATGCCGCGCGCGCCTTGCAGGTTCACGTCTTCGAGCAGCGGGTTGCGGATGGCCGCTTCAGTGGCTTCACGTGCACGGTTCGGACCGCTGGCGCAGCCAGTGCCCATCATCGCCATGCCCATTTCGCTCATCACGGTACGCACGTCGGCGAAGTCGACGTTGATCATGCCCGGACGCTTGATGATGTCGGAGATACCGCGAACGGCACCGGCCAGTACATCGTCAGCCTTGGCGAAGGCCGACAGCAGGCTTGCGTCTTTTCCGAGGATGGTCAGCAGCTTCTCGTTCGGGATGGTGATCAACGAGTCGACGCTTTCGGAGAGCATGCGAATGCCTTCGTCGGCGATCTGCATACGCTTGCGACCTTCGAACGGGAACGGACGGGTCACGACCGCAACGGTCAGGATGCCCATTTCCTTGGCCACTTCGGCAATGATTGGCGCCGCACCGGTACCGGTGCCGCCGCCCATGCCGGTGGTGATGAATACCATGTTGGTGCCCTGCAGGACTTCGGCAATGCGCTCACGGTCTTCGAGAGCGGCCTGACGACCTACTTCAGGGTTGGCGCCGGCGCCAAGACCTTTGGTCACGCCGGTGCCCAGTTGCAGGATGGTCCGCGCGCCGATGTTTTTCAGCGCTTGAGCATCAGTGTTGGCGCAGATGAATTCAACGCCTTCGATGTTGCTCTTGACCATGTGATTGACAGCGTTGCCGCCGCCACCGCCAACACCGATAACTTTGATTACCGGGCTTGCGGGGATGTTGTCTACGAGTTCAAACATTTTCCCTCTCCTTACATTCTCTAGTTTTTTCGCCTACTGCTTGTTTGTTGCGGTGTATCTACTGCTGTTGCCTGCCGCTTGAAGCTTGTCGCTTCCAGCTGCTTTTAAAAATTGCCCTGAACCCACTTTTTCAGTCGGTCCAGCAGCGGCGCCTGAGGCTCTTCGCTGCTGTAGCTGTCGCGGCTGCCGATACCGGAGAACGAAACCCCGTCGGACTGCTTTTGCAGGCCGTACATCAACAAACCAACGCCAGTGGAATAAATCGGGTTGCGCACCACGTCATCCAGCCCCTTCACGCCGTGCGGCACACCGAGGCGTACCGGCATGTGGAAAATCTCTTCGGCCAGTTCTGTTGCGCCTTCCATTTTCGAAGTGCCGCCGGTCAGGACGATGCCCGCCGGGATCAGGTCTTCGTAGCCGCTGCGACGCAGCTCGGCCTGGATCAGCGTGAATAGCTCGTCATAACGCGGCTCGACCACTTCGGCCAAGGCCTGACGGGACAGTTCGCGCGGTGGACGATCGCCAACGCTCGGCACCTTGATGGTTTCGCCGGCACCGGCCAGCTTGGCCAGGGCGCAGGCGTAACGGATCTTGATCTCTTCGGCGTACTGGGTCGGGGTGCGCAGCGCCATGGCGATGTCGTTGGTCACCTGATCACCGGCAATCGGGATAACCGCCGTGTGGCGAATTGCGCCTTCGGTGAAGATCGCGATGTCGGTGGTGCCGCCGCCGATGTCCACCAGGCACACGCCCAGCTCTTTCTCGTCGTCGGTCAGTACCGAGTAGGCCGAGGCCAGTTGCTCGAGGATGATGTCGTCGATTTCCAGACCGCAGCGACGCACGCATTTTTCAATGTTCTGTGCAGCGTTGACGGCGCAGGTGACCACGTGAACCTTGGCTTCCAGACGCACGCCGGACATACCCAGTGGCTCGCGCACGCCTTCCTGGTTATCGATCACGTAATCCTGCGGCAGGGTGTGCAGCACGCGCTGGTCGGCCGGGATCGCCACGGCCTGGGCCGCATCGAGCACACGCTCAAGGTCAGCCGAACTGACTTCGCGATCACGAATCGCGACGATGCCGTGGGAGTTCAGGCTGCGGATGTGGTTGCCGGCAACGCCGACAAACGCCGAGTGAATGCGGCAGCCCGCCATCAACTGGGCTTCCTCGATCGCGCGCTGGATCGATTGCACGGTGGACTCGATGTTCACCACCACGCCCTTCTTCAGGCCGCGGGACGGGTGCGTGCCGATTCCGACGATTTCCAGCTGGCCGTCGTCCGCGACCTCGCCAACCAGCGCCACCACTTTGGAGGTGCCGATATCGAGACCGACGATCATTTTGCCGCTTTGCACGTTTGCCATGGGTCCTGCCTCTTCTTAATTCTTCGCAACAGCGGGTTGGGCTGTCGTCGGCGCTACGGGTTCCCGCCAGCCAACAGCGAGGCCGTTGGCGTAGCGCAGATCGATGCGCGCAATGTTCGTAATCTGCTCTTTCAGCGTCTTGTCATAGATGGCGATGAAGCGGCGCATCTTTTCAACCAAATTGCCGCGTCCCAGCAGCAACTCGATGCCGGGGCCGGAACTGCCGGCACCGGTGGTCAGGAACCAGCTGCCGCGTTCACGCAATTCCAGACGCGCGATCGAGAAGCCCAGCGGGCGCAGCATCTGGCTCAGCACCTGATACTGCTGCATCACTTGCTGCTGGGCCCGCTGCGGGCCAAACAGCTGCGGCAGATGTTCGTAATTCGCCAGTTCCCGGGGCGTAAACGCCTGGCCCTGGTTGTTGAGCAGCGACTCATCGCCCCAACGGGCCACCGGCAATTGCTCTTCGAGGCGGATCACCACCTGATCCGGCCATACCCGACGCACTTCGGCGTGGGCGATCCAGGGCATCTGCTCAAGCTCGGTACGCATGCCCGCCAGGTCGATGGTGAAGAAACTCGACGCCACAAACGGTGCGATCCGCTGCTGCACCGCCTGCTGGCTGATGTAGCTGAGGTCGCCCTGCACGGCGATCTTGCTGATCGGCCGGTCGGCATACGGCAGCAAACGCTGCGCGCCTTCGTAAGTACCAAAGCCCAGCGCCACCAGCATCACGGGCCAGAACAGGCTTTTCAGAAAGCCGAAATTGGCTTTTGGCAGGCGCGCGGACATCGGCTCTTTCGCCACCATTCGGCTGGCACCCCGCGGCACCGGCTTGCGGCCGGGTGCGGGTGGCTGATGTCTGAGATGAGCGCCTTGCATGGTCTTAACCTCGCGCCTCTGTTACGCCTGCGTCTTCAACGCTGGCCGCCAGAATGGCCAGAACCAGTTGCTGGAAATCCAGACCGGCGGCACGTGCCGCCATCGGCACCAGACTGTGATCGGTCATGCCCGGCGCGGTGTTCACTTCCAGGAACCAGAACTGACCGTCGGCGTCCTGCATCACATCCGCCCTGCCCCAACCGGCGATACCCAGCGCCTCACAGGCCTTGGCCGTGAGTTCCATGAGTTCTTGTTCCTTGGCGGCATCCAGCCCGCACGGAATGCGGTACTGGGTATCGTTGGCGATGTACTTGGCGTCGTAGTCGTAGAACGTGTGCGGTGTACCCAGGGCGATAGGAGGCAACACCTGGTCACGCAGGGTGGCGATGGTGAACTCCGGACCTTGAATCCATTGCTCGACCAACACTTGTGAATCGTAGGTACTGGCCGCTTTCCATGCGTCGATCAACTCGGACGCAGAACTCACCTTGGCCATCCCGATACTTGAACCTTCATGGGCCGGTTTGACGATCAAAGGGAAGCCCAGTTCCGTCGCTGCCGAAATACAATCGGCCTCGCTGCACAGCACGGCGTGACGCGGCGTCGGAATCCCGAGGCTGTGCCAGACCTGCTTGGTGCGCAGTTTGTCCATGGCCAGTGCCGAAGCCAGGATGCCGCTGCCGGTGTACGGAATGCCCGCGCACTCGAGCAGGCCTTGCATGCTGCCGTCTTCGCCGCCACGACCGTGAAGAATGATGAACGCGCGGTCGATTTTTCCACTGAGCAGACGCTGCAGAAAATCATTCCCGACGTCGATGCCGAACGCATCCACGCCAGCGCTTTGCAGCGCCTCGAGCACGGCGTTACCGGACTTCAGCGAAACCTCACGCTCGGCACTCAAGCCGCCGAACAGCACGGCGACGCGGCCGAAGTCTTTCGGCGCGATCGTGGAGAACAGGTTGGCGTAGGCAGCAGTCATTTCAACTTCCCCTCGACCGACGCCGCCACGGCGCCGGCGAACAATTCACTTTTCAACAGCTTCGGTGCGAGACCACCGATATCACCGGCACCCTGGCACAGCAGAATGTCGCCGGCGCGCAGCAGCGGTTTTACCAGCGGCGCCAGGTCGACACCACGCTCGATGTAGATCGGGTCGAGCTGACCGCGCTGGCGAATGCTGTTGCACAGCTTGCGGCTGTCGGCGCCCGGAATCGGCTCTTCGCCGGCCGGATAGACTTCCATCAACAACAGCACGTTGGCATCGGCCAATACATTGACGAAGTCGTCGTACAGGTCACGGGTGCGGCTGTAACGGTGCGGCTGATACACCATCACCAGACGGCGCTCCGGCCATCCGCCGCGCACGGCTTTGATTACTGCGGCGACTTCGGTCGGGTGGTGACCGTAGTCGTCAACCAGCATCACATGCCCGCCGTCTACCGGCAGCTCGCCGTAGACCTGGAAGCGTCGACCGACACCCTGGAACCCTGACAGCCCCTGAACGATGGCTTCATCACTGACGCCTTCGTCGGTGGCGATGCAAATGGTCGCCAGGGAATTGAGCACGTTGTGGTTGCCGGGCATGTTCACCGACACTTCCAGCGGCTCGCGATCAGGACGCAGGACGGTGAAGAACGTCTGCATGCCTTGCTGGCGCACATTGATCGCGCGCACGTCGGCGTCTTCGCTGAAGCCGTAGGTCACGGTCGGACGTTTGACCTGCGGGAGGATTTCGCGCACCACCGGATCGTCCAGGCACATCACCGCCAGACCGTAGAACGGCAGGTTGTGCAGGAACTCGACGAAGGTTTTCTTCAGTTTGTTGAAGTCGCCGTCGTAGGTCGCCATGTGATCGGCGTCGATGTTGGTGACCACGGCCACCAGCGGTTGCAGGTGCAGGAAGCTGGCGTCGCTCTCGTCGGCTTCGGCGATCAGGTAGCGGCTGGTGCCGAGCTGGGCATTGGTGCCCGCAGCATTCAGGCGACCACCGATCACGAACGTCGGGTCCAGACCACCGGCAGCGAACACCGAGGCGATCAGGCTGGTGGTGGTGGTTTTGCCGTGGGTACCGGCGACGGCGATGCCGTGGCGATAACGCATCAGCTCGGCGAGCATCTCTGCACGCGGCACCACCGGGATGCGACGCTCAAGTGCCGTCGCCACTTCCGGGTTGGAAGTGTTCACAGCGCTCGACACCACCAGTACATCGGCGGCAGCGGCATTCTCGGCCCGGTGGCCGATGAAGATCTGCGCGCCGAAGGACTCCAGACGCTCGGTGACCGGCGACGCCTTGAGGTCGGACCCTGACACTTCATAGCCCAGGTTCAACAAGACTTCGGCGATGCCGCACATGCCCACGCCGCCGATGCCGACGAAGTGGATGCGACGGATGCGGCGCATTTCCGGCTGTGGCATGGCTTTCTGATTCTCAACCATGGGCCACCTCCAGACAGGTATCGACCACGCTACGGGTGGCGTCGGGTTTCGCCAGACGGCGGGCCGCGGTGGCCATTTCTTCGAGTCGTTGCGGTTGCATCAAGACCTCTGTCAGGCGCGCGGCAAGGTCCGCGGCACCGGTCGTTCTTTGCGGCATCAGGAAGGCAGCGCCTTCACGGGCCAAATAATCGGCGTTGCGGGTCTGGTGATCGTCGATCGCGTGGGGCAAAGGCACCAGCATCGAGGGCAGACCGGCGGCAGCCAGCTCACTGATGGTCAGCGCGCCTGCGCGGCACACCACCAGGTCGGCCCAGCCATAGGCCTGGGCCATGTCTTTGATGAACGGCTGCACCTGCGCTTCCACACCGGCGGCGCGGTAACGCTCTGCAGTCACTTCATCGTGGTTTTTACCAGCCTGATGAAACACTTCCGGGCGCAAGTCGGCAGCGACGTGGGCCAGGGCTTCAGGCAGCAATTTGTTCAACGGTTCTGCCCCCAGGCTTCCGCCGAGGATCAGCAAACGCGCTTTGCGGCCAGCCAGGGCTGGTCGCGATGTGTCGAGGAACAGCTCGCTGCGCACCGGGTTTCCGGTGGTACGGCGGGTGTCCGACAGAGTAAAGGTGTCGGGGAACGCTTCACACACCCGAGCGGCGAACGGCACCAGCAATCGATTGGCGGTGCCGGCGACGGCGTTCTGCTCGTGAACGATCACCGGCACGCCGGCCAGTTTCGCGGCAAGCCCACCGGGGCCAGTCACATAACCGCCGAAACCGACCACGCACACCGGCTTCAGCCGACGAATGATCGCGCGCGCCTGCCACACCGACTTCAGCAGCATGAGCGGCGCCTTGAGCAGCGACAGCTTGCCCTTGCCGCGCAGACCGCTGGCGTTGATCCGGTGCAGTTCCAGCCCGGCGGCCGGGACCAGTTCGTTTTCGATGCCGCGTGGCGTGCCGAGCCAGTGCACGGTGTAGCCGCGCGCCTGAAACTCGCGGGCACAGGCCAACGCCGGGAACACGTGACCGCCGGTACCGCCGGCCATGATCAAGACGTTAGCGCCCATGATTCGGCTCCTCGGCGAAGTCGCTTTCATGGAATTCCATCTCTTCACTGCCCAGGTGGGTTCGACTTTCCCACTCGATCCGCAGCAACAGGCCCAGACAGGCACAGCAAATCACCAAGGAGCTGCCGCCGTAACTGAGGAACGGCAAGGTCAGACCTTTGGTTGGCAACAGGCCGACGTTCACGCCGATGTTGATCAGGAACTGACCAATCCACAGGAACGACAGACCATAAGCCACATAAGCGGCGAAGAATTGTTTGGCCTTTTCCGCCCACAAGCCGATGTACATGCCGCGAACGCAGACGAACACGAACAGGGCGACAGTGCACAGCGAACCGACCGCGCCAAGCTCTTCGGCCAATACCGAGAACACGAAGTCGGTGTGCGCTTCCGGCAGGTAGAACTGCTTCTGCACGCTGTTGCCCAGGCCGACGCCCAGCCACTCGCCGCGACCAAACGCGATCAAGGCCTGGGACAGTTGATAGCCCGCGCCGAACTGGTCGGCCCACGGGTCGGCGAAGTTGGTCAGACGCGCCATTCGATACGGCTGCATCTGAATCAACAGCACCACGGCCCCGACCGCCAGCACCACCATCAGCGAGAAACGAAACAGCCCGACTCCGCCAAGGAACAGCATCGCCGCCGCCGCGCCCATCATCACGACCGTGGCGCCGAAGTCCGGCTCCATCAGCAACAGCCCGGCCATCGGCAGCAGCACGATGAACGGCTTGAAGAAGCCCATCCAGCTCTCGCGCACTTCTTTCTGACGACGCACCAGATAACCGGCGAGGTAGATCACCACGAATACCTTGGCAATTTCGGACGGCTGCACGTTAAAGAAGCTGAAGCCGATCCAGCGCATCGAACCGTTCACTTCGCGGCCAATGCCGGGGATGATCACCATCACCAGCAGGCCGAACGCGCCAATCAGCATCAGCCAGCCGAGGCGTTGCCAGGTGGCGATCGGGATCATCATGGTGACGATGCACGCGCCCAGGCCCAGCACCACATAAATAAGGTGGCGAATCATGTAATACAGCGGGCTGCCCGATTGCGCCGCCGCCACTTCGGTGGAAGCCGAAGCAATCATGATCAGGCCCAGACCGAGCAGCGCCAGGCAACCGGCGAGCATCGGGAAATCGAGGTCAATGCCACGCCCGGTAATCAGCGGCGACGGGTACGGCTTGATGATGTTTCTCAGGTTCATGCCAGTTCCTCCACAGCGCGGACGAACTGGTGACCACGGTCTTCGTAATTCTTGAACATGTCGAAACTGGCGCAGGCCGGCGACAGCAGCACCACATCACCGGCTTGCGCAACGGTGCGGCATTGCGCAACGGCGTCGACCAGCGAGGTCGCGCGGATCAATGGCACGGCGTCGCCGATGGCCTCACCGATCTTGTCGCTGTCGCGGCCCATCAGAACCACGGCGCGGCAGTTGGCCGCGACCGGATCACGCAGATCCTTGAACTCGGCACCCTTGCCGTCACCGCCGGCAATCAGAATGACCTTGCCGTCGATGTCCGCACCCAGGCCTTCGATGGCAGCCAGCGCGGCGCCCACGTTGGTGGCTTTGGAATCGTTGTAATAGGCGACGCCGTCGAGATCGCGCACCCATTGGCAGCGATGTTCGAGGCCAGCGAAGGTGCGCAAGGCCGCGAGCATCGCATCGAACGGCAGGCCCACGGCATGACCCAGCGCCAGCGCCGCGAGGGCGTTGGACTGGTTATGCGCGCCGCGAATTTTCAACTCGCGTACCGGCATCAGGTTCTGGAATTCGAAGGCCAGGTACTTCTCGCCGTCTTCTTCGCGGATGCCGAATGCCTTGAAATCAGGTTTGGTCAGACCGAAGGTCCAGCACGGCTGGCCCTCGCCCATCAATGGACGGGTCAGCGCATCCTGACGGTTGACCACGAACTGCTTCGCACCGCGGAAGATCCGGTGCTTGGCCAGGTGGTAAGCCGGCAGACCGCTGTAGCGATCCATGTGGTCTTCGCTGATGTTGAGCACGGTGGCCACTTCGGCGTTGAGCTGGTCGGTGGTTTCCAGCTGGAAACTCGACAGCTCCATCACGTACAGCTCGACGTCATCACTGAGCAGGTCCAGCGCCGGGGTGCCGAGGTTGCCGCCCACCGCGACGCGCTTGCCGGCCGCAGCCGCCATCTCTCCGACCAGGGTGGTGACGGTGCTTTTTGCGTTGGAACCGCTGATGGCCACGATCGGCGCCCGTGCGTTACGCGCGAACAGCTCGATGTCGCCGGACAGTTTCACGCCACGGGCAGCGGCGGCTTGCAGGGCCGGGGTCGCCAGCGCCAGGCCGGGGCTCACGTAGAGCTCGTCGGCACGGCAGAGGAACTCGACGTCCAGCTCGCCACAACGCACTTCCACCTGCGGATAGTCACGCTGGAGCGTGGCCAGTTCCGGTGGATTTTCCCGCGTGTCGGCCACGGCAAACGACGTGCCCCGGTTCGCCAGGAAGCGAACCAGGGACATGCCGCTCTTGCCGAGGCCGACAACGATGCGGAAGTGGTCAGAAGCGATCAGAGACACTCGTTCTACCTCAGCTTCAGGGTGGCAAGGCCGACCAGGACCAGAATCACGGTGATGATCCAGAAACGGACGATCACACGCGGCTCGGGCCAGCCCTTGAGTTCAAAATGGTGGTGTATCGGTGCCATGCGGAACACGCGGCGACCGGTCAGCTTGAAGGAGGCAACCTGAATGACCACTGACAGGGTTTCCATCACGAACACGCCGCCCATGATGAACAGGACGATTTCCTGACGGACGATCACCGCAATGGTGCCCAGTGCCGCGCCCAGCGCCAGTGCGCCGACGTCGCCCATGAATACCTGTGCCGGATAGGTGTTGAACCAAAGGAACCCCAGGCCTGCACCGATCAGCGCGCCGCAGAACACGATCAGCTCGCCCGCGCCAGGCACGTAAGGAATCAGCAGGTATTCGGCGAATTTCACGTTACCCGACAGGTAGCAGAAAATACCCAGGCCACCACCGACCATTACGGTTGGCATGATCGCCAGACCGTCCAGGCCGTCAGTCAGGTTGACCGCGTTGCTCGAACCGACGATCACGAAGTAGGTCAGCACGATGAAGCCAAAGCCCAGCGGAATGCTGTAGTCCTTGAGCATCGGCAGGATCAGCGTGGTTTCCACCGGCGTCGAAGCCGTCATATAAAGGAAGATCGCCGCGCCGAGGCCGAACACCGACTGCCAGAAATACTTCCAGCGGCTTGGCAGGCCACGAGAGTTCTTTTCGATGACCTTGCGGTAATCGTCGACCCAGCCGATGGCGCCGAACAGCAAGGTCACCAGCAGCACCACCCAGACGTAGCGGTTGCTCAGGTCAGCCCAAAGCAATGTGCTGACGCCGATCGAAGACAGAATCAGTGCGCCGCCCATGGTCGGTGTGCCCGACTTGGACAGGTGCGATTGCGGGCCATCGTTACGAACAGATTGTCCGATCTGACGGTTCTGCAAAGTGCGGATCATCCACGGGCCATAGCACAGCGACAAAACCAGCGCGGTCAGCACACCGAGAATCCCGCGCAGGGTCAGGTACTGAAAGACCGCGAAGCCTTTGTGGAACTGTTGCAGATACTCCGCTAGCAGCAGCAGCATTAATGTTTCTCCAGACTGGACCCGCACAGAGCCGCAACGATGTTTTCCATCGCTGCACTGCGCGAACCCTTGATCAAAATGGTGGTGTTTGTGTCCTGCTCGGCGTCGAGGGCCTGGATCAGTTCGGCTTGCGTGCCAAAGTGATGCGCCTGTTCACCGAATGCGTTTACGGCGTGGACCATGTTTGGCCCGACTGCGTAAAGCGCCGAAACCTTGCCTCGGGCGTACTCGCCCACGTCGCGGTGCCCCTGCTCCGCCCAATCGCCCAACTCGCCGATATCCCCGAGCACCAGGACGGTGCGGCCGGAAAAGCCGGCGAGTATATCAACGGCCGCGCACATCGAGGTGGGGTTTGCGTTGTAAGTGTCATCGATCACGCGCATGCCGTTTTTCGCCAGTTGCGCGACGGTGCGGCCCTTGACCGGTTGCACGGCGCCCAACCCGGTGGCGATGCCGAACAGCGACACGCCCAGAGCGTGAGCAGCCGCGGCGGCAGCCAGGGCATTGGCGACGTTATGAGTACCGAGCAGGTTCAACTGAACGCGCTCGGCACCCTCAGGTGTATGCAGATTGAACGCCGGGCAACCGCGCGCGTCCGTCGCCAGATCGCTGGCGTAGAAATTTGCCTGGGAGTTGCTCAGGGCGAAGGTCAGCACCTGGCGACCGGCAGCGCGGGTCTTCCAGATACCAAAGGCTTTGTCATCAAGATTGAGCACGGCGATGCCATCAGCCGCCAACCCTTCGATGATTTCGCCCTTGGCTTCAACGATTTTTTCCGGACCGCCGAATTCACCGACGTGAGCGGTGCCGGCGTTGTTGAGGATCGCTACATGCGGCTTGGTCAGCCCGACGGTGTAGGCGATTTCACCCAGACGCGAAGCGCCCAGTTCGATCACGGCCGAGGTGTGCTCCGGGGCCAGTTCGATCAGGGTCAGCGGCACGCCAAGGTCATTGTTCAGGTTGCCACGGGTCGCCAGCACCGGGCCGCGCGTGCGCAGAATGCTCGCAAGCATTTCCTTGACCGTGGTCTTGCCGCTGGAACCGGTCACGGCAGCCACCGGCTGAGTGAACGCGGCGCGATTGAGGGCCCCCACTTGACCAAGAGCCTGACGAGTGTCCTTGACCAGCAGTTGCGGCAGGGTGCTGTCGGCGACTTCACGCTCGACCAGCGCAGCCACCGCGCCTTTGCCGGCGACTTCGTTCAGGTAATCGTGGCCGTCGAAACGCGGGCCAGTCAGGGCAATGAACAGTTGGCCGGGCTTGATCGCGCGGCTGTCGATGCTGACGCCGTCGAAACGGGCGTCGGCGCTGATCAGGCGCGCATCGAGGGCGTTGATCAGATCGCTGAGTTTGAGGGCCTCAAGCATGGGCCACCTCCCATGCGGTCAGGGCGTGATCGGCTTCGACCAGATCGGAGAACGCGTGACGCTCGCCGTTGATTTCCTGGTAGTCCTCGTGGCCCTTGCCCGCCAGCACGATCACATCGCCTGCAGAGGCGCCGGCAATCAATTGGGCGATCGCCTCGCCGCGGCCAGCGACGAAGGTGACTTTATCCACAGCGCTGAAACCGGCGCGGATGTCGTCGAAAATCACTGCCGGGTCTTCGGTGCGCGGATTGTCGTCGGTGACCAGTACCTGATCGGCGAGACGCTCGACCACTTCAGCCATCAACGGACGCTTGCCGCGATCGCGGTCGCCGCCGCAGCCGAACAGGCACAGCAACTGACCTTTGACGTGCGGGCGCAGAGCGGTCAAAACTTTTTCCAGCGCATCCGGGGTGTGGGCGTAATCGACCACCACCAACGGCTGCGTGCCGCCGCCAAGGCGCTGCATGCGACCGGCCGGGCCTTCGAGTTTCGGCAGCACTTTCAGAATTTCATCAAGCGCGTAATCCAGCCCCAGCAAGGCGCCCACTGCAGCCAAAACGTTGCTCAGGTTGAATCGGCCGAGCAGCGTGCTGCGCAGATGATGTTCGCCCTGCGGCGTGACCAGCGTGGCGCGCACGCCGTGGTCATCAAACTGCGCTTCACGGCAGAACAGGTAAGCGCTGCTGTCGAGGAGGCTGTAGGTGATCAGGCGCGATTCACGTTTTTCAGCGGCGAGTTGGCGGCCGAAATCGTCGTCGAGGTTAACCACCCGGCACTTCAAATCATTCCAGGCGAACAACCGGGCCTTGGCCTCGGCGTAGGCTTGCATAGTGCCGTGGTAATCGAGGTGGTCGCGGGACAGATTGGTCATCACGGCCACGTCGAACGCCAGCGCAGTCACGCGGCCCTGATCCAGACCGTGTGACGAGACTTCCATGGCCACGGCTTTGGCGCCGGCCTTTTTCAGATCCCCCAGCGTCGCTTGCACCGCAATTGGATTCGGCGTGGTGTGCAGGCCGCTTTGCAGCGCGCCGTAGAAACCCGAACCCAGCGTGCCGACGATGCCGCAATGCTGACCGAGCAGATCCAGTGCCTGCGCAACCAGTTGGGTCACGCTGGTCTTCCCGTTGGTGCCGGTCACGCCGATCAGATTCAAATGACGGCTTGGCTCGCCGTAAAAACGCCCGGCGATGTCCGACAACTGTGCCGCCAAACCCTTGACCGGAATCAGCGGTACATCGGTGATCGGCAGCACGGTGGCGCCTTCGACTTCATAGGCGACTGCCGCCGCGCCACGCTGCAGTGCATCGGCGATGTGCGCACGGCCGTCGAACTTGCCGCCCGGTACGGCGAGAAACAGATCACCGGCGCGCACGTTACGGCTGTCGAGTGCCAGTTCACGGATCAACAGATCGTGGCCGGCGTGGGGGAATATCTTGTTCAGACTTAATGACATCAGCCGCGCCCTCCATTGGCTTTCAGCGGAACGACCGGCGTGGCGTTGGCCTGTTGCGTGGTCGGCAGGTTGTCCGGGGTCACGTTCATCAGGCGCAGGGTGCCGGACATCACACGGCTGAACACCGGAGCCGAAACCAGACCACCGAAATAACCAGCCTTGGTTGGCTCATCGATCACCACGACAATGGCGTAGCGCGGATCGCTCATCGGGCCAAACCCGGCGAACAGCGAACGGTAGGAATTTTCCGCATAGCCCTTGGTGCCGACCGAGGTCTTGCGCGCCGTACCCGACTTGCCACCCACGTGATAGGCCGGCACCTGCGCGCGGAACACGCCGCGCGGTGCTTCAATCACCTGTTGCAGCATGCCTTGCATGGTTTTCGCGACGGCTTCCGGCAGCACCTGGGTGGTCTGCGGCATCTTGTCTGTTTTGATCAGGGTCAGCGGTGCCAGACGGCCGTTATTGGCCAGCGCCGAAAACGCGTGAACCAGCTGAATCGCCGTCACGGAAATGCCGTAGCCGTACGACAGCGTCGCGGTTTCAGCCTTGCGCCACTCACGATAATTGGGCAGGTTGCCGACGCGCTCGCCCGGGAAACCCAGACCGGTGTCCTGGCCGAGGCCGACTTTCTGCGCGAGACGGAATATGGTTTCGCCGCCGATATCGAAGGCGACCTTGCTCATGCCGACGTTACTGGAGTTGATCAGGATCCCGGTCAGATCGAGTACCGGGCCTTCGCTCTTCGAAACGTCCTTGATGGTGTACTTGCCGATCTGCAGGGTGCCCGGATACACCTCGACCGTGTCAGTCGGTTTCCAGCGGCCGGTTTCGATCGCGGCGCTCATGGAAATGGCTTTCATGGTCGAACCCGGTTCGAATACGTCGATCATCGCGCGGTTACGCATCATCGCCGGTTGCAGGTTGCGGCGGTTGTTCGGGTTGTAGGTCGGCTGGTTGACCATGGCCAGAATTTCGCCGGTCTTCACGTCCATGATCACCAGACTGCCGGCCTTGGCGCCGTTCTCGATGATCGCGTTACGCAGCTCGCGGTTGGCCAGGTATTGCAGACGCAAGTCAATGGACAACGCCAAGGGCTTGCCGGCCTTGGCGTTTTTGGTGACCTGAACATCCTTGATCAGCCGGCCACGGCGATCCTTGATCACTTGTCGTTTGCCCGGCACCCCGGCCAGCCATTCGTCATAGGCCAGTTCAACACCTTCGCGACCGTGATCGTCGATATCGGTAAAGCCGACCATGTGCGCGGTGACTTCACCGGCCGGGTAGAACCGGCGGAATTCCTCGATGCCGTAAACGCCCGGCACTTTCAGGTCGAGCACAGACTGACCTTGCTCGGGGGTCAGCCCGCGCACCAGATAAATGAATTCCTTGTTGGCCTGAGCTTCGAGGCGTTCGGCCAGGGCTTTAGGGTCCTGCCCCAGCGCGGCGGCCAGTGCTGGCCATTTTTCCTTGGCCGACTGCATTTCCTTGGCGTTGGCCCACAGCGTGGTCACCGGAGTGCTCACGGCCAAAGGCTCGCCATTGCGGTCGGTGATCAGGCCACGGTGCGCCGGAATAGGAATGTGACGAAGACTGCGTGCGTCGCCCTGACCTTTGAGGAAGTCACGGTCAACCACTTGCAGGTCGATGATGCGCCAGCAGATCGCCGCGACCATCAGGCCAAGCAATGCCACCATCAGGCGGAAGCGCCATGGAAACAGTGCGCCTTCGAGTTTCATCATGGCGCCACCATCTTCACGTCAGCCGCGCCGGGAATGTGCATCTTCAGTTGTTCGGTGGCCAGCACTTCGATGCGGCTGTGCGCGGTCCAGGTGCTTTGCTCCAGGATCAGACGCCCCCACTCGGCCTGCGCCTTGTCGCGCACGCTGAGTTCGTTATAAAGGGTGTTGAGCAACTGCCGGTTCCAGTGCGCGCTGTACGACACGGCAATGGCCGAAAAAAGCACGCCAATAAACAGCAGCAGCATCAGAAAGCTGCCGCCGGGCAGTGGTTTGGCGAAAAGCTTGCTCACCGCAACTTCTCCGCGACACGCATGACGGCGCTACGGGAACGAGGGTTGGCTTTGAGTTCGGCATCGGAGGCCGTCTGCGCTTTGCCATGCACTTTGATTTTCGGTTCGAATGCCACGTGGCGAACCGGAAGATTGCGCGGCAGGTTGTCGGCTTCGCCTTTCACCAGCTTGCGCATGAACAGTTTGACGATGCGGTCTTCCAGCGAGTGGAAGCTGATCACCACCAGACGACCGCCGATTTCCAGCGCTTGCAGTGCCGCGTCGAGGCCGGCTTCGAGATCGCCCAGCTCGTTGTTGACGTGAATCCGCAAACCCTGAAATGCACGGGTCGCGGGGTTTTTACCCTTCTCCCACGCCGGGTTGGCGACTTTCAGCACTTCGGCGAGATCGGCAGTGCGCTCGAACGGTTTGATATCGCGGCGCTCGGCAACGGCGCGGGCCATGCGGCCGGAAAAACGTTCTTCGCCGTATTCCTTGAACACCCGGGCGATTTCTTCCACCGGCGCGGTGTTGACGAACTCTGCAGCACTGATGCCACGGGACGGGTCCATGCGCATGTCCAGCGGGCCGTCGTTGAGGAAACTGAAGCCGCGCTCGGCGTCGTCGAGTTGCGGCGAGGACACACCCAGGTCGAGCAGAATGCCGCTGACCTTGCCGGCCAGACCACGCTCGGCAACCACCGAACCAAGCTCGGCAAAGCTGCGCTGCACAACGACAAAGCGGCCGTCTTCGGCCGCTAGCGTTTGCCCGGTGGCAATCGCTTGTGGATCCTTGTCGAATCCGATGAGCCGACCGTCCGGCCCGAGCTGGCTGAGGATCAACCGGCTGTGCCCGCCGCGCCCGAACGTGCCGTCCAGATAGCAGCCATCAGGACGTACGGCGAGAGCCTCGACGGCTTCGTCAAGCAGTACGGTGATGTGGTTAAAGCCGCTATCAATAGTCACAGGATCAAATCACGCAGTTCATCAGGCATCGCGCCCGGTTGTTGAATAGCAGCAAGGTCAGCGGCAGACACCGCGTTCCATGCATCCTCGTCCCACAATTGGAACTTGTTCAGTTGGCCTACCAGCATGGCGCGCTTGTCGAGCCTGGCGTATTCACGCAGACGCGGCGGAACCAGAAAACGACCGCTGCCATCGAGTTCTAGGTCGACGGCATTACCAATCAATAAACGTTGCAGGCGACGGTTCTCTTCACGAAGCGAAGGGAGGGCGCGCAACTTGGTTTCAATAATTTCCCACTCATCGAGCGGGTAGACACACAGACATGGGTCGACGGCATCAATGGTCACGATCAACTGGCCGGAACTACGCGAAACGAGCTCGTCACGGTACCGGCTCGGCATGGCGAGACGGCCCTTTGCATCGAGACTGATAGCGTTAGCTCCGCGAAACACGTCTGCGTTTCTCCAATTTTTTATCGTTTTGAGCTCAAAAAACCCACTTCATGCCACTTTCCGCCACTTGCGCACACTATAGGAATGCGCCCACCACACCGTCAAGGCGCGGATTAAAGGAAAAGCCTTACAGAACGGAGATTTACGAGCATAAAAGGAAGCTTAACGGGAATCCGGCGCGCACTTTTGACCTATAACTTGATGCAGCACTGAAAGCTGCGCTCGAAAGTTAAAGTAGTTTGTTAAGAGTAAGATTTTTTCGGTATTACAAAGGCGCTTCTGCTGCTGATTGAAGCAAGGTGGGAATTGGCTATTACTGCGATTGCCGCTGCCGGACTTTCAGACCAGGCCTGTTGATATTACACAGCCCAGTCGTCTTGAATTCAAGCAGGGAAAGAAAAAGGTGGAGAGTCGATCTGTAAGCCGGGTTCTGTCTTGAACAGTCATTCGTCTACGATGGCCATCACTGGACATCTTTAGCAACCTACCCGGTCCCAGCGCGGGCCACGCCTTGGGACCCTATTTGGTCTTGCTCCAAGTGGGGTTTACCTAGCCACGAACTGTTGCCAGACGTGCGGTGCGCTCTTACCGCACCTTTTCACCCTTACCGGCGCTTGCGCGCTTAGGCGGTTATTTTCTGTGGCACTTTCCGTAGGCTCACGCCTCCCAGGCATTACCTGGCACTTCGCCCTATGGAGCCCGGACTTTCCTCCCCCCCCTAATTTTCATAGAGGGCAGCGACTGTCCGATCGACTCTCCGCCGCGAAGGTTAACGGCACAGCGCCCGAAGAACAAGCGCTAAAACCCTCAAGAGCGCCATGGGCGACGGCTTACACGCCTTTCTGTTTATCCAGGGCAACCTGATACAGCACGTTTTTGCGCTCACCGGTGATTTGCGCGGCAAGTGCGGCGGCGCGCTTGAGCGGCATCTCTTCGAGCAGCAGATCAAGGATGCGCATCGCCTCGCTGCTCACGGCATCTTCGGACTCGGGTGCAGTCCAGCCCGCCACCAGTACTACGCATTCGCCCCGCTGCTGATTGCTGTCGGACTCGACGAAGGCGCGCAACTCACTCAGCGGCAAGCCCTTGAGCGTTTCGAATGTTTTGGTGATCTCACGCGCAAGCAATGCCTGGCGCCCGCCACCGAACACGGCTTCCATATCCTGCAGACATTCGAGAATGCGATGCGGCGCCTCGTAGAAGATCAAGGTGCGCGGTTCTTCTTTAACCGCTTCCAGACGCGCCTTGCGGCCGACAGACTTCGCTGGCAAAAAACCTTCGAAAATGAACCGATCAGACGGCAACCCCGCCGCTGACAGCGCCGCGATCAGAGCACAGGCACCTGGCACCGGCACTACGTTGATCCCGGCAGCACGAGCCTGACGCACCAGGTGATAACCCGGATCAGAGATCAGCGGTGTGCCGGCATCGGAGATCAACGCAACGTTATCGCCCGCCAGCAGACGGGTGATAAAACGGCTACCTTCATCTCGTTCGTTATGTTCGTGACAGGCGGCCAACGGCGTGGCGATCCCGAAGTGCTGCATCAGGCGCGCCGAGTGACGGGTGTCCTCGGCAGCGATCAATGCCACTTCACGCAGGATCTTCAGGGCCCGGGCGCTGATGTCGTCCAGGTTGCCGATGGGCGTCGCCACCACATAAAGCGAGCCCGCAGCGGAATTCAAAGGACCTGGAGCAGTCAAAGCGCACACCTCGTGATCGGTAAAAGCCGGCATTGTAACGCGTCGCGAGGCTTGCGATGCGCTGCGCCGATGGTGGTTTTTGCGCACCGCTGTGCGCCAGCGCAACATTTACGCCAGCTAAATTGCCCGATTCACGCCACTAACATCGCGCCCCGGCCAGTGCTTGGGTACAATTCCACGCTAATTTGATCGAGTATCAGGAACACTTACATGATCGCTTGCCTGCGGCTGTTCACTGCCCTCTGCCTCGCTGCCCTGTTGGCGGCGTGTGCCAGCTCCCCTTCCTCCAGCCTTGGCGAACTTCCACGGACTCCGGACGCCAGCATCGAGCAGCTGCTCGAACAGGCCGGCCAGGCTAAAACCCCGGAAAAAGCCGCCCTGTTGCGCCTGAGCGCGGCTGACCTGGCCTATCGCCAGGGCAATGCCGGCCAATCCGCGCAGATTCTGCAACAGGTACCCGTGGAACAACTCAAGCCGGGCCAGCAGATTTTCGCCAACACGCTGTCCGCCGAACTGGCCATGACGCGCAATCAGCCAAAAGCTGCGCTGACCGCCCTGAGCCATCCGAGCTTCCAGAAGCTCGGCGAGATGCCGGAAGAGCAGCAAGTGCGCACCGGCACCGTTCACGCCCGCGCCCTTGAAGCCGATGGCCAGACCCTGGCCGCCGCCCGGGAACGGGTCTTCATCGCACCGATGCTGGAAGGCGAAGCCGCGAGCAAGAACCACGAAGCGATCTGGACCCTGATCGCCTCGCTGCCGGCTGACCAACTGCAACCCAACACCACCGATGATCTCGGTGGCTGGATGGCCTTGGCGCAAGCGGTCAAAACCGCAGGCACCCTGGAGCAGCAACAAGCCGCGATCGATACCTGGCGCACGCAAAATCCAAAGCACCCAGCCGCGATCAACCTGCCGCTGCCGCTGACCAAGCTCAAGGAACTGGCCAGCCAGCCACTGAGCAAGATTGCCCTGCTGCTGCCGCAGGACGGTCAACTGGCGTCGGTCGGCAAAGCCCTGCGCGAAGGCTTCATGGCCGCACATTATCAGGCGCAACAGGCCGGCCAGAACCCGCCCGCCATCGAGTTCTACGACAGCTCGAAACTGACCAGCATGGATGAGTTCTACCGCAAGGCACAGGCTGACGGCGTGCAACTGGTCGTCGGCCCGCTGGAAAAACCACTGGTCAAACAACTGAGCACCCGCCCACAGCTGCCGATCACGACCCTGGCGCTGAACTACAGCGAAGGCGAGCAGGGCCCGGCGCAACTGTTCCAGTTCGGTCTGGCGGCTGAAGACGAAGCTCGTGAAGTTTCCCGTCGCGCCCGTGCCGATGGCCTGCACCGCGCCGCGATCATGGTGCCGAAAGGCGAATGGGGCGACCGCGTCCTGCGCGCTTTCAGCCAGGACTGGCAAGCCAATGGCGGCAGTATCGTTGCCACCGAACGTGTCGATCAGCCAGTGCAACTGGCCCAGCAGATCGCTGACATGTTCCAGCTGCGCCAGAGCGAAGCCCGCGCCAAGAGTCTGCAGAACGTCGCCGGCACCAACGTCGCCGCACAGCCTTCGCGCCGTCAGGACATCGAGTTCATTTTCCTCGCCGCCACGCCGCAACAGGCCCAGCAGATCAAGCCGACCCTGAACTTCCAGTACGCCGGTGACGTTCCGGTCTACGCGACTTCCCACGTGTACAGCGCGAGCGGCGACGTCAACCAGTACAACGACATGAACGGCATTCGCTTCTGCGAAACCCCGTGGCTGCTGGAAACCAGCGACCCACTGCGCCAGCAAGTCACGGCGCAATGGCCGCAAGCCAACGGCAGCCTCGGTCGCCTGTATGCCATGGGCGCCGACGCTTATCGTCTGGCACCGCGTCTGGGCCAACTCAAAGCCCTGCCAGACAGCCGCATCGAAGGCCAGTCGGGCAGCCTCGGCATGACCCAGACTCAGCGTGTTGTGCGCCAGTTGCCTTGGGCGCAGTTCGTCAGCGGCCAGGTCCAGCGTCTGCCGGACACCCCGCGCTAATGCCTGACAGGTCACGCTCGCAAAGCGGCAAGGATGCCGAGCGCCAGGCGCTCGAACATCTGCAAAATCAAGGGCTGCGCCTGCTGGCGCAGAACTGGTTATGCAAACGCGGCGAGCTTGATCTGGTCATGCTTGATGGCGATACAGTAGTATTCGTCGAAGTTCGCTACAGAAAAAATACCCAGTGGGGTGGCGCGCTCGCTAGCATCGATGGGCGCAAGCAGCAGAAGCTGATTTTCGCTGCGCAGTATTTTCTTCAGCGCGAGTCGCGCTGGGCCAATTCCCCCTGCCGCTTCGACGTGGTGGCGATCGACAGCCACCCGAGTCAGCTGAACTGGTTGCAGAATGCGTTCGACAGTTGATCGCCTGCGCCCGACCCGATTTTTACTCGACACATTTTGCTCTTTGCTTTGCGGGCTGCACATTCTTGTGCCGGACAGCCGCGCTAATTAAGGTCACACAGATGGACATGCAATCCCGAATTCGCCAGCTTTTCCAGGCCAGTATCGACACCAAGCAACAGGCGATGGACGTACTTGCACCGCACATCGAGCAAGCCAGCCAGATCATGGTCAACGCCCTGCTCAACGAAGGCAAAATGCTTTCGTGCGGCAACGGCGGCTCGGCCGGCGACGCACAACACTTCTCCTCGGAACTGCTCAACCGCTTCGAGCGCGAGCGCCCGAGCCTGCCGGCAATTGCGCTGACCACTGATACGTCGACGATCACTTCGATCGCCAACGACTACAGCTACAACGAAGTGTTCTCCAAACAGATCCGCGCACTCGGTCAGCCGGGCGATGTGCTGCTGGCGATTTCGACCAGCGGTAACTCGGCCAACATTATTCAAGCGATCCAGGCCGCACATGATCGCGAAATGGTTGTCGTAGCTTTGACCGGACGCGATGGCGGCGGCATGGCGTCGCTGCTGTTGCCCGAGGACGTCGAGATTCGCGTACCGGCCAACGTGACTGCACGTATTCAAGAAGTCCACTTGCTGGCGATCCATTGCCTCTGCGATCTGATCGACAGCCAACTGTTCGGGAGTGAAGAATGACCCCTAATCGCCTTGGCCTTCTGGCCTTGACCCTGTGCCTTGGCATCAGCGGCTGCACCTCGGTGGTGAACGCCAGCCGTGAAGCGCCGATCGAAGATGACCGTGGCACGCGCACCTTCGGCAGCAAGATCGACGACTCGCTGATCGAAACCAAAGTGGGCGTGAACATCGCCAAGGCCGACCCGGCCCTGGACAACGATTCGCACATTGTCGTCACCAGCTTCAACGGTGTGGTACTGCTCGCCGGCCAGACCCCGCGCGAAGACCTCAAGGCCAAAGCCGAACAGGCCGCCGCCAACGTGCAGCGTGTGAAGAAGGTGCATAACGAACTGCAAGTGCTGCAGCCCTCCTCCCTGCTGGCGCGCCAGAATGACGCGTGGCTGACCACCAAGATCAAGACCCAGATGCTTACCGACGCCAGCATTCCCGGCTCGCGCATCAAGGTCGTGACCGAGAACGGCATCGTCTACCTGCTGGGCCTGCTGACCAAACAGGAAGCCACTCAGGCGACCAATCTGGTTCAGGGCGTGTCCGGCGTGCAGAAGATCGTCAAGCTGTTCGAATACATCGACTGACATTGATACATCCATGTAGGAGCTGCCGAAGGCTGCGATCTTTGATCCTGCTTTTAAAGATCAAAAGATCGCAGCCTCGTTTCACTCGACAGCTCCTACAGGGGCCAAGCGGCAATAAAAAAGGCGATCCATCTGGATCGCCTTTTTTTATTTCACAACTTTCAAGCTTGGCCGGCCATTTGGGCGCGGCGGCTCGCTGCCCGGTGGCGGCGAGTCGTCATCCGGCTCGATCTCTTCCTCGTCATCCATCGGCAACTCGAGATCAAACACCATGCCTTGACCGTTCTCCCGGGCGTAGATGCCCAGGATCGCGCTGATCGGCACGTAGAGACTGTGCGGAACACCGCCGAAGCGGCCTTCAAACGTCACCACGTCGTTGTCCATGTGCAGATGGCGCACGGCACTCGGCGAGATATTCAGAACGATCTGGCCGTCGCTGGCAAAGCCCTGCGGCACCTGCACCGCCGGGTACTCGGAATTCACCAGCATGTGCGGGGTGCAATCGTTATCCACAATCCACTCGTAGAGCGCGCGGACCAGATAAGGTCGACTGGAGTTCATAGCGGCTCCTTAAGCCTTAGCGCATATCGCGTTCGACACCAGACAGACTCGCCTGGAAAGCCTCACGCGCAAACTGACGCTCCATGTAATCAAGCAGCGGCTTGGCCGGCCGCGGCAGTTCAATACCCATAATCGGCAAACGCCAGAGTATGGGTAATAGGCAGCAATCCACCAGACTTTGTTCCTCACTGAGGAAGAACGGTTTGTCGGCGAACAACGGCGACACGCCCGTCAGGCTTTCACGCAATTCCTTGCGCGCCACAACCCGTGCGGCCTCTTTGCTCTTGGGATCCAGAATCAGATCCACCAGACCACACCAATCGCGCTGAATACGGTGAATCAGCAGACGGCTATTGGCACGCGCCACCGGATAAACCGGCAACAGCGGCGGGTGCGGGTAACGCTCATCCAGATATTCCATCACCACGGTCGACTCCCACAACGCCAGGTCACGATCGACCAGCGTCGGCAGACTGCCGTAAGGGTTCACCTCAATCAGTTTAGGCGGCTGGCGACCCGCTTCCACGTAAATGATTTCGGCGCTGACACCCTTCTCTGCAAGCACGATGCGCACTCGATGGGAATAGTGGTCGGCGGGGTCGGAGTAACAGGCCAACCGATTGGTCACGCCCATGGCGATCCTCCTCGCTTGTTGAATTTTTCGGAACCGGAAAAACGCGCGCGCCCAGAGGGCGCCTCCCACAGGATCTGACCGAGCAGACCCTGTTTATCGGAGACGCCCTTGGGCGCGCGCGATTAACAGCAATGCTTGAAGCGTATCAGTGCACGTCTTTCCAGTATTCACGCTTGAGCAGATAGGCGAACACAAAGAAGAACGCCAGGTACAGCAAGACATAAGTACCGATGCGCTGATGTTGCAGCTTAACCGGGTTAGCCGAGTAAGCCAGGAAGGTTACCAGATTCTTGACCTTCTCATCGAACTGCTCTTCGTTCAGAGCACCGGATTTGGGCACGATGGTCAACTGATCGCACGCCTCATGGGTCAGAGGTGAGCCGGTCAGCGGATCATATTGCTTCTTGCCGTCCTCGACGATCTGCACCTGCTTGCATCCCACGACCTGACGGCCTTGCAGGCTGACCAGCACGTTAGGCATGCCGACGTTCGGGAAGACCTTGTTGTTCACGCCCCATGGGCGCGTCGGGTCTTCATAGAACGACTTCAGGTAACCGTAGAGCCAGTCAGTGCCACGAACACGCGCCACCAGCGTCAGATCTGGCGGAGCTGCACCGAACCAGGTCTTGGCATCAGCCGGTTGCATGCCGATGTTCATGTGGTCGCCGATCTTGGCACCGGTGAACACCAGTTTCTCCAGCATCAACTCATGCGGGATGCCGAGATCATCGGCGACGCGCTCGTAGCGCTGGAACTTGGCACTGTGACAACCCATGCAATAGTTGGCGAAAGTCCGCGCACCATCCTGCAGGGCGGCTTTGTCGGAGACGTCGATATCGACATGCTCCAGTTCTGGACCATGGCCCTCGGCAGCAAGAACCAGGGAAGGCAGCGCAGCAAAAATCAGAGCAAGAAATAACTTTTTCATCAGCCAGTCACCCTTTCCGGTACCGGTTTGGTCTTCTCGAGCCGGGTGTAGAACGGCATCAGAATGAAGTAGGCGAAATACAGGAACGTGCAGACCTGCGACAACAACGTGCGTCCCGGCGTCGGCGCCAACACACCCAAAACGCCCAGAATCACGAAGGAAATGCAGAACAGCACCAGCCAGATTTTGCTCATCCAGCCTTTATAGCGCATTGATTTGACCGGACTGCGATCGAGCCAGGGCAACACGAACAACACCGCAATCGCCGCCCCCATGGCGATAACACCGAGGAGCTTGTCCGGCACCGCGCGCAGAATCGCGTAGAACGGAGTGAAGTACCAGACCGGTGCAATGTGCTCCGGCGTCTTGAACGGGTTGGCCGGTTCGAAATTAGGCTTTTCGAGGAAGTAACCGCCCATTTCCGGGAAGAAGAACACAATGAAACAGAAGATGAACAGGAACACCACGACGCCGACAATGTCTTTCACCGTGTAGTACGGATGGAAGGCAATGGCGTCCAGAGGGACCCCGTTTTCGTCTTTGAGCTTCTTGATGTCGATGCCATCGGGGTTGTTCGACCCGACCTCATGCAGCGCCAGAATGTGCAGCACCACCAGACCGAGAATCACGATCGGCAAGGCCACGACATGCAAGGCGAAGAAGCGGTTCAGAGTGATGCCGGAGATCAGATAGTCACCGCGTATCCACTGGGTCAGGTCATCACCGATCAGCGGAATCGCACCGAACAGCGAGATGATCACCTGCGCACCCCAATAGGACATCTGGCCCCATGGCAACAGATAACCCATGAACGCTTCCGCCATCAGCGCCAGGTAAATCAGCATGCCGAACACCCAGACCAGCTCGCGGGGTTTCTGGTACGAACCGTAGAGCAAGCCCCGGAACATGTGCAGATAGACCACGATGAAGAACGCCGAGGCCCCGGTCGAGTGCAGCAAACGCAGGATCGAGCCGTACTCGACGTCGCGCATGATGTATTCAACGGAAGCAAACGCTTCTTCCGCCGACGGGGTGTAGCTCATCGTCAGCCAGACACCCGTGACGATCTGGTTGACCAGAACGAGCAGCGCCAGCGAGCCGAAGAAGTAGAAAAAATTGAAGTTTTTTGGAGCGTAATATTTGCTGAGATGGTCTTCCCACATCTTGGTCGCAGGAAAGCGCGCATCAACCCAATCCATGAACTTGCTCATCACGCGTTCTCCGTATCGACGCCAATGACAATCAGGTCATCGGTCTCATAGGAATGCGGGGGAACTGGCAGGTTCAAAGGCGCAGGTTGCGACTTGTAGACGCGGCCAGCCAGATCGTAATGGGAACCGTGGCAAGGGCAGAAATAACCACCGACCCAGTCTTTACCCAGATCCGCAGGTGCCACTTCGGGGCGAAAGGTTGGTGAGCAACCCAAGTGGGTACAAATCCCGATCAGCAGCAGAATTTCCGGCTTGATCGAGCGTACTTCAGGGTCGACATAGGTGGGTTGCGTGGAGTTTTTGGAGGTCGGATCGGAGAGCTGGCCCTCGATCTTCTTGAGATTCCCCAGGATTTCCTCGGTACGGCGGACAATGAACACCGGCTGGCCGCGCCATTCAGCAATCATCTGCTGGCCTGGCTCGATTTTGCTGACATTCACTTTCACCGGTGCACCGGCGGCTTTCGCCTTGGCACTGGGAAACCATGACCCCACGAACGGGACCGCAGCCCCCACCGCTCCTGCAGCACCCACCACGGATGTGGCTGCCACCAAGAAGCGACGCCGGCCTGCATTCACGCCGTCATTGCTCATTCAGTCCTCTCCCATCAGCTTTTTTGGCCTGTTAAATCAGGCATCTACTAAATAAAATCAATGTTACTTATAAAAATTTTGCCGAATGGTAATGAAAAGCCCCAATTCTGACAAGGGAATTACCCGGGGCTCTCCCCCCTAAGCCTTGCAGTATAGGGCGTCTACGAATGTGGCAAGTTGTCACAGCGCAATTCTTTTTGATAAATCGCAGGCATAAAAAAACGCCCGGTTCCGTGAGGAATCGGGCGTTCTTTTTTGAACGTGGAAGCGGAATTAACGCTTCGAGTACTGCGGACGCTTACGCGCTTTACGCAGACCCACTTTCTTACGTTCAACTTCACGGGCGTCGCGAGTAACGAAGCCAGCTTTGCGCAGGGCGCCACGCAGGGTTTCGTCGTAATCCATCAGAGCGCGAGTGATGCCGTGGCGGATTGCGCCAGCCTGACCACTTACACCACCGCCGATCACGGTGACGTAGATGTCGAACTTCTCGACAGTCTCGGTCAGCTCCAGCGGCTGACGAACTACCATGCGGGCAGTTTCGCGGCCGAAGAAGTTATCCAGCGAACGGTTGTTGATGGAGATGTTACCAGTACCCGGACGCAGGAAAACGCGTGCGGTTGCGGTCTTGCGACGGCCAGTGCCGTAATTTTGAGTCGCCGACATAATGTACTATTCCGTTAAAACTTCAGTTCTTGGGGCTGCTGAGCAGTATGTGGGTGAGCAGCGCCCGCATAGACTTTCAGCTTACGGTACATGTCGCGACCCAGTGGGTTTTTAGGCAGCATGCCTTTAACCGCGGTCTCGATCACGCGCTCAGGGGCTTTGGCGATCAGCTTTTCAAAGTTGATCGACTTGATGCCGCCCGGGAAACCGGAGTGGGAGTAGTACATTTTGTCAGTGGTTTTAGCGCCGGTAACACGGATCTGCTCGGCGTTGATGACGACGATGTAGTCGCCGGTGTCAACGTGAGGAGTGTACTCAGGTTTGTGCTTGCCACGCAGACGGCTCGCGATTTCGGTGGCCAGACGACCCAGGGTCTGACCAGCAGCGTCGACGACAAACCAGTCGCGCTTTACTGTTTCCGGTTTAGCAGTAAAAGTTTTCATTCTTTATAGCCTCAGGGGCCGCCCTGTAAATTAGACGGCGGATCTTACTGAATAGTGCGTACTTTGACAAGTCAAAGGCAGCCGGATACAGACGCTTTCGGGGGCTCGGGTCGGCGCGTCCGTTCAACGGCAAGATTCTTCGGCGGCGGCGCATCACTTCCACTGCAGAAAGAGGTCGGCAATTATGCAGATTGCGAAAAATATTTCAACCTGCTTTTATGATTGTTTTGCCCAAGGAGCACCCGATGGACTATCGCCAACTAGGCCGTACCGACCTGAACGTGAGTGCAATCTGCCTCGGCACCATGACCTGGGGCGAGCAAAACACTGAAGCTGAAGCCTTCGCCCAGATCGAGCGGGCCAAAAATGCCGGGATCAATTTCATCGACACCGCCGAGATGTACCCGGTGCCGCCCAAAGCCGAAACCTACGCCACCACCGAGCGTTACATCGGCAATTACTTCAAGAGCCGCGGCGACCGCGCCGACTGGATTCTGGCCAGCAAGATTGCCGGTCCCGGAAACACCATTGACTACATCCGCGATAAGAACCTGCGCCACAACCGCCGGCACATCACCGAAGCGCTGGATGGCAGCCTGAAACGCCTGCAGACCGATTACATCGACCTGTACCAACTGCACTGGCCGGAGCGCAGCACCAACTTTTTCGGACAGCTGGGCTACAAGCACAAGATCGAGGCCAACCTCACTCCGCTCGAAGACACGCTCGAAGCGCTCGATGAGCAAGTGAAGGCCGGCAAGATCCGCCACATCGGCCTGTCCAACGAAACGCCGTGGGGCACCATGCGTTTTCTCGCCCTGGCCGAAGCCCGTGGCTGGCCGCGTGCCGTGTCGATCCAGAACCCCTACAACCTGCTCAACCGCAGCTTTGAGGTGGGTCTGGCAGAGATCGCCATCCGTGAACAGTGCGGCCTGCTCGCCTATTCGCCGCTGGCGTTCGGTTTTCTATCAGGAAAATACGAAGGTGGTGCCCGACCGCCAAAAGGTCGTCTGAGCCTCTACAGCCGCTTCAGCCGCTATTTCAACCCGCAATCGGAAGCTGCGTGCAGCCGCTATGTGGCGCTGGCCCGTGAGCATGGTCTGGATCCAGCGCAGATGGCTCTGGCCTTCGTAACGCAGCAACCGTTCGTGACCAGCAATATCATCGGCGCGACGACGCTTGAACAACTGGACAGCAACATCGCCAGTTTTGATCTGAAGCTTTCCGATGAAGTGCTGGCCGGGATTGAAGCGATTCACAAGGATCATCCGAATCCTGCGCCGTGAGCTACCGCTAAAAGCTTCGCGAGCAGGCTCGCTCCCACAGGTAATGTGTGCCCTGTGAGAGCAAGCCTGCTCGCGAAGGGGCCCGCCGCAACAAGCAAACGTCAAAGCGAGCGCGCAATGATCTCCTTCATGATTTCATTGGTGCCGGCATAAATTCGTTGCACCCGCGCATCCGCCCACGCCCGTGCCACCGGGTATTCCCACATGTAGCCGTAACCGCCATGCAACTGCACGCACTCGTCGAGCACTTTGCATTGCAGGTCGGTGCCCCAGTACTTGGCCATCGCCGCCGTCGGCACATCAAGCTTGCCTTGCAGATGCAACTCCAGGCAGCGGTCGACGAAGACCCGACCGATTTGAATTTCAGTGGCCATCTCGGCCAACTTGAAGCGCGTGTTCTGGAAATCGGCAATCGACTTGCCGAACGCCTTGCGATCACGGGTGTAATCGAGCGTCCACTGCAATGCCGCTTCGGCCGAGGCCAGGCCCCCAATAGCTACGGTCAGACGCTCCTGGGGCAGCTCCTGCATCAGATAAGCAAACCCGGCGCCGGCCTGCCCCAAAAGGTTTTCCTTTGGCACGCGCACGTCCTGGAAAAACAGCTCCGAGGTGTCCTGCGCCTTCATGCCGACTTTTTCCAGGCGCTTGCCCTTTTCGAAGCCCGGAGTACCGGCCTCCACCAGAAACAGACTCGTGCCCTTGGCGCCGGCCTTCGGATCGGTTTTGGCGACCACAATCACCAGGTCAGCCAGAAAGCCGTTGGTGATGAAGGTTTTGGAGCCATTGATCACATATTCATCGCCGTCCAGCACCGCAGTCGTTTTCACGCCTTGCAAGTCGGAACCCGCCCCAGGCTCGGTCATGGCAATGGCCGTGACCATTTCACCCGAGACCAGTTTCGGCAGGTATTTGTGCTTCAGCGCTTCACTGCCGTAATGCAGGATGTACGGCGCGACGATGTCCGAATGCAGCGAAAAGCCGATGCCGGTCAAGCCCAGCCGGCCAACCTCTTCGATCACCACGGTGCTGTAGAGAAAGTCGGCGCCCAGCCCACCGTATTCTTCCGGCAGATGTGAGCAGAGCATCCCCGCCTCCCCCGCCTTGTTCCAGAGCTTGCGGTCGATGTGGCCCTGCTTCTCCCACTGCGCGTGAAACGGCACGGCTTCCTTTTCGAGGAAGGTTCGCACGCTGTCGCGAAACAGTTCGTGCTCGGAGCTGAACAAGGTTCTGGGGATCATGCGGCACCTGTCTTTCTTGTTGGAGGGATACGGCCTTCAGAGACTAAGCCTCCCCTCTGACACAGGACACTGGACACATCCGACAAAAAATAAGACGATCCAGCCGTCTGGTGACCACTTTCCCTTATAAAAACAAAACAAAAGTTGAATTATGTCCAAGCACGTCTCCACGCCCTTGCGGCGCGTCAGCATCCTGGCGATCGACCAGGTTTTCGCCTACACCCTCATGCAAGCCAAGGACTTCTTCCATGTGGCGAGCCTGCGTTACGGCAAACAACTGGGCCAAGGCCTGACACCGGCGTTCGAAACCCGCCTGGTCAGCCCCGATGGCAAGCCGGTCAAAAGCTTCAGCAATGTGGTCATGCCAGTGGACGGCGGACTGGAAAATACCGATGTCATCATCCTCCCCGCGTTCTGGGACGACTTCGACACGCTGTGCAGCCGATACCCGCAGATCCTGCCGTGGCTGCGCGAGCAACACGCCCGTGGCGCGGTGCTTTGCGGTGAGGCCACCGGCGTATTCTGGCTGGCTGAAGCGGGCCTGCTGAACGGAAAGGAAGCCACCACTTACTGGCGCTTTTTCAACGCTTTTGCGGAACGATTTCCCAAGGTGTTCCTGAATCAGGACAAGCATCTGACCGATGCTGATAACCTCTACTGCGCGGGCGGCACCACCTCGGCCTGCGACCTGTACATTTATCTGATCGAACGCTTTTGCGGCTCGAACGTCGCGCAAGCCGTGGCCCGCGACATTCTTTACGAAGTGCAGCGCAGCTATTCGCCGGGCCGTATCGGTTTCGGCGGGCAGAAACTGCACCAGGACGTGATCATCCTGCAGATCCAGCATTGGCTCGAAGAGCACTTCGCCGACAAGTTTCGCTTCGAAGACGTTGCCCGCGAACATGGCATGAGCATCCGCAACTTCATGCGCCGCTTCCAGACAGCCACCGGTGACAAGCCGCTGCACTACCTGCAACGGCTGCGTATCGAGACGGCCAAAGGCTTGTTGTCCGGCACGCGCAAGAGCATCAAGACCATCAGTTATGAGGTCGGATACGACGATGCCAGCTTCTTTGCGCGGTTGTTCCGCCAGCACACTGAACTGTCGCCGAACCAGTATCGACAACAGTTTCAGCAGGCTGCATAACCTGGTCTGATGATCGTTCCCACGCTCTGGTCTGCACCCCAAAAGTTGGACGCTCTGCGTCCGCTTTGCAAGTGACGCGGAGCGTGGGAACGATCAGTTACTGCGCTTTCGCGAGCAGGCTCGCTCCCACAGAAAAAACTTCAGCGCACAAAAAAGGGCCTGCAATCGCAGGCCCTTTTTTCTCTACCGAAATTCCGCTTAAGGCTTATGCGCCCGAGACAGAAACTCGTGCGATTGCATCTCCAGCAGGCGGCTCAGCGTACGCTGGAATTCAAACGTCAGACGCCCGCCGGTGTACAGATCCTTCAGCTCGACTTCGGCAGAAATGATCAGCTTCACGTTACGGTCGTAGAACTCGTCGACCATATTGATGAAGCGTCGGGCGATGTCGTCGGTGGCGACGCTCATTTGCTCGACACCGCTGATCAGAACGGCGTGGAAGATTTTGCCCAGCTCGATGTAATCGTTCTGGCTGCGTGGGCCGTCGCACAATTCGCGAAAGTCGAACCAGGCCACGTCGTCGCAAGTACGCAGGGCGCGGATTTCGCGATTCTCGATCATCAGCACGTCATTCTCGATCGCTGCGGTGCACTCCGGCGTCAACGCGCGGAAGCTCTTGCGCAGGCTTTCATTCGCAGCCTCGTCGAGTGGATAGTGGAACAGCTCGGCTTGCTCGAGGTGACGCAGACGATAATCGACGCCGCTGTCCACGTTGACGATCTCGGTGTTCTGTTTGATCAGCGCAATCGCCGGCAGGAAGCGCGCGCGTTGCAGGCCGTCCTTGTACAAGCCGTCCGGCACGATGTTTGACGTCGCAACCAGGGTCACGCCGTTCTTGAACAACTCTTCCATCAGCGTGCCAAGAATCATCGCGTCGGTGATGTCGGAGACGAAGAACTCATCGAAGCAGATGACCCGCGATTCAGTCGCGAAACGCTTTGCGATGATGGTCAGCGGGTTTTTCTCGCCGCCGAGGGTTTTCATTTCTTCGTGCACACGCTTCATGAAGCGGTGAAAGTGCGTGCGGGTCTTTTCCTTGAACGGCAGCGCTTCGAAGAAGGTGTCGACCAGGTAAGTCTTGCCGCGACCTACGCCGCCCCAGAAATACAGGCCCTTGACCGGCGCCTGATCCTTTTTGCCAAACAGTTTACCCAGAAATCCCGGCTTGTTCTGGTCGGCGGCGATCAAGTCGTCGTACAGACGCTGCAAGTGGCGCACGGCAGTTTCCTGCGCGGCGTCATGGAAAAAATCCGGGCGTTTCAGATCAGCTTGATATCGTTCTAAGGGCGTCATAATTCGTTAGCAAGGCAACAAAAACGGGCCGTCACTGTAGCGACGGCCCGTGGGAATGGCAATCGGCCCTTGGTCGGGTCGTGCCGCCGATTAGTCCTGAGCCGGGGTCAGGGCGATGCGCAAAGCCTCGACGGCTGCGTCACGCGCGGCAGCGTCGGCAAACGCCGGGCTGTCGCCTACGCACTCGCCCGCCACCCAGACGCTGAAGCTCAGGTCTTCATTGCGCACGTCCAGCGCCTCGCCGGACTGCAACTGCTTGGTCACCTGCCCGGCGGTTTTGCCGTCGGCAAAGTTACGCGACAACAGCAATTGCTCGCCATCGGCCGCCAGCAGACGGAAACGGAAGCTGCCGTCGTCTTCACGGAAGCTGACGAAGCGTGCGGCTTTCGCGGCTTTCTTTTTGGTGGTCGCGGCAACCTGAACCTGATTAACGAAAGAGCGCAGGCCAACGGCCTCGCGCAATTCGTTCAAGAACGGCGTCGCCACGGCCCGGGCCTTTTTGGCGCCGATCTGCAGAATGTCTTCCAGATCCGCCGGACGCTCGATCAACTGGTGATATTTTTCGCGGGATTCGCCCAGCTCATTATCGAGCAGCTGGAACAGGCGATTCTTCGCCTCGCCCCAACCCAGACCGCCCAGCAGTTCGCTACGGAATTCGTCGGACTGCGCCGGGGTGGCGAAGGCCTGGAACAGCGTGAACAGGTGCGAGTTGTCCGGATCCTTGGCTTCGCCCGGCGCGCGCGAGTCGGTGACGATCCGCGAGATCGCGTCCTTCATCTCCTTGGCGCTGGAGAACAACGGGATCGTGTTGTCGTAGCTCTTCGACATCTTGCGACCGTCAAGGCCCGGCAACGTCGCCACGCTCTCCTCGATCAACGCTTCGGGCATGGCGAAAAACTCTTTGCCCTGACCGAACAGATGGTTGAAGCGCTGGCCGATGTCACGGGCCATTTCAACGTGCTGGATCTGGTCACGACCGACCGGCACCTTGTGTGCGTTGAACATCAGAATGTCCGCCGCCATCAGCACAGGGTAGCTGTAGAGGCCCATGGTGATACCGGCATCCGGGTCTTCACCGGTTTCGACGTTCTTGTCCACCGAGGCCTTGTAGGCGTGGGCACGATTGAGCAGGCCCTTGGCAGCGACGCAGGTCAGCAGCCAGGTCAGCTCGGGGATTTCCGGGATGTCGGACTGGCGGTAGAAGGTCACGCGATCGACATCCAGGCCACCGGCCAGCCAGGTCGCGGCGATTTCCAGACGCGAGCGCTGGATGCGCAGCGGGTCGTCGCATTTGATC
Organism: Pseudomonas khorasanensis; assembly: GCF_014268505.2. GTDB lineage: Bacteria > Pseudomonadota > Gammaproteobacteria > Pseudomonadales > Pseudomonadaceae > Aquipseudomonas > Aquipseudomonas khorasanensis. The sequence goes on along the minus strand of NZ_JABWQP020000002.1, from coordinate 4,986 downwards.
AGGGCGTGGTAGTCGGCCAGAAAATAAAACGAATCGGCATTGCTGTCGCGGCTGGCCAGGATCGCCGGGCGAATCGCGCCGGCATAGTTGCCCAAATGCGGCGTGCCGGTGGTGGTGATGCCGGTGAGGATGCGGGTACGGTTGGTCATGGGTAATCGCTTGTCAGACTGCAATCAATTCGAGAGACGCGGCAGGATCAGATCCTTGAGGTCGGTCAGCTTGCCGTGAAAAAAGTGTCCGCATTCTGCCACTTTCAGCAGCTCATGGGGGCGCTGGAGTTTTTCTGACCATTGGTAAACCAACTGCGGGTCAACGACTTCGTCGGTTTCCGGCTGGATCACGGTCAACTCGCCCTGTTGCGGCAGTTGATCCTGCTCGCCCAGGCGCATCACCGCCGGCGCGACCATGAACAGGTGCTTGAGCTGGACACCTTGGGCTTCGAGACGACCGCCGAGACTTGCTGCAACAAATCCGCCGAAGGAGAAACCGAACAGAGTGAGCGGCAAGTCCGGGTGCTTTTCTTGCAGCCAGGCGGCAGCGGCCTGAGCGTCGTCGACTTCACCACTGCCCATGTCGTGCGTGCCTTCGCTGGTGCCGACGCCGCGATAGTTGAAGCGCAAGGTGATCAGGCCGGCGTCGCGTGCGGTGCGCTGCAGGGTCGAGACGACCTTGTTGAGCATGGTGCCGCCCTGCACCGGGTTCGGATGGCAGATCAGCGCGATGCCGCGCGGCTGCTCGTTATCCAGATAAAGACTCTCTAGTTGACCCACAGGGCCGTCAATCAATACAGGGGTTTCACGCATCAGCAAGGGAGGAACTCCGTGACCTCGAATCGGGTCGACTCGTCTAGCAAATTGTCTGTGCCGAACTATTGCGAGTGAATCGCGGTATACAGCGCAGGTTCGAGCCGTTAACGTAAAGCAAAGCCGTTTATAGAGGAAGGACTCGTGGAACACTCGCTCTTAGTTTGGTTGTTACCGACTCTTGCCCTGGTTGTGGGTGTCGCCATTGGATTCCTGATCGCGCGCGTTGCGCCGAACGCCGCGCCAAGCCGTACGCAGCGTCAACTGGATGATATCCAGGAGCGTTTCGACAGTTATCAAAACGAGGTGGTCACCCACTTCAACAGCACCGCGATGCTGGTCAAGAAACTGACCCAAAGCTATCAGGAAGTGCAGGATCATCTCGCCGAGGGCGCCAACCGCCTGGCCCTGGACGAGCAGACCCGCCAGCGCCTGATCGCCGCCCTGCACGCCGACGCAGCGCAGGCACCGCGCGAACGCCTGACGCCACCGCGCGATCAGGAACCACCGCGTGACTACGCACCGAAGTCGCCTAATTCGCCAGGGATGCTCGATGAGCACTACGGCTTGAAAAAATAATCGGCTTTCGCTGATCAACAAAAAGCCCCCGGACAGTGATGTGTCCGGGGGCTTTTTTGTATCTGCAATCTTCGCTGCCCTCGCCGGCCTCTTCGCGAGCAGGCTCGCTCCCACAGGGGAATGCATTTCAATTGTGGGAGCGAGCCTGCTCGCGAAAGGGCCGCTACAGGCGACACAAAAAAAATGCCCGATCACCGGACCGGGCATTTCTTCATTCAGACAATCGCTTACGGATACTGCTGAACCGTACCCGGCTGTTGCTGTTGACCACCATATTGCTGGCCCGGAATGGCCTTCAGGTTGACCTCGACGCGACGATTCTGCGCGCGGCCATTGACGTCACCGTTGCTGGCGATCGGATTATCCGGGCCGGCGCCACGGGCCGACAGGTTGGCACCGCTGACGCCTTGCGAGGTCAGGTAGGTCGCCACGCTCTGTGCCCGACGCTGAGACAGGTCCATGTTGTGCTGGCGGCTGCCGGTGCTGTCGGTGTAGCCGACGATTTCGATCTGGTTCTGGTTGAACTCTTTCAGCGAGTTGGCCAGGTTGTTCAGCGGCTGATAGAAGCTCGAAGCGATGTTTGCCGAATCGGTGGCGAAGGTAATGTTACCTGGCATGATCAGCTTGATCTGATCGCCCTGACGCTGAACTTCAACACCGGTGTTGGCCATGCTCGCGCGCAGTTTCTTTTCCTGCTGGTCGGCGTAGTAACCGTAGCCGGCAGCGGATGCACCGACGACCGCCGCGCCAATCAAGGCGCCCTTGCCACGGTTGTCGTGGCCGATGGCGGCACCGGCGAGGGCACCGGCCAGCGCACCGAGGCCACCGTATTTGGCGGTTTTGCTCATGCCTTGCGAGCCACCGTCGGCCTGACCCTGATTGTCATACGGGTTGGGCGAGGCGCAGCCGGACAGCAAGGCCACGGCAGTAGCGACAATAATCAAACGACGCGTGGTGAACATGGAGAGCTCCTGGTTTTTTGCATTCTGTGGTGCAGCGGCCACCGATCAACGAATGGACCTGCGCGGGCGTTGGATCATGACATTGCCCAAAAATTCCGCCGCACGCCCGTGACAAAATCTTCAGGCACGCACAAACGGGTTCTCGCGCATTTCATCCCCCAGACGCGTGTCCGGACCGTGCCCGGTCACAACAGTCGCGTCTTCGTCCAGCGTGTACAGCCGCTGCTTGATCGAACGCACGATGGTCGCCTGATCGCCACCCCACAAATCCGTGCGCCCTACGCCACGACGAAACAGCGTGTCGCCGGCTATCAACAGCTTAGCCTCGGAAAACCAAAAGCTCATGGAACCGGGCGTATGTCCCGGCGTGTGCAATGCCACGCCGCAGCCGCAGGCCAGTTCTTCATCGTCGCTCAGCCAGCGGTCCGGCGCTGGCACCGGGGTGTACGGCACGCCGAACATCTGGCATTGCATCTCCAGATTGTCCCAGAGGAACTGGTCTTCCTTGTGCAGATGCAAAGTGGCGCCGGTCTTCTCCTTCATTTGGCCGGAAGCCAAGAAGTGATCGAGATGGGCGTGGGTGTGGATGATGCTAACGACTTTCAGACCATGAGCGTCGAGGCGCGCCATGATCAGGTCAGGGTTGCCTCCGGGATCGACGACAATGGCTTTTTTTGTGAGTGCGTCGCCGATGATTGTGCAGTTGCACTGGAGCGGGCCGACGGCGAATGTTTCGCGGATGAGTACTGGGGTGGGAACTGACATGGAAAAATCCTGGACGAACGGCGCAGTGGTTGGTTTCAGGATTCTACTGCACGTGCCGATACAGATCGCCCGGTCAGTTATTTGACGCCATCAATCAGAAAATGATGGCTCAATGATGTCAAATGTATTGCTTCTGGTGCAAAATCGCATTTTTTTGTAGCGGTCGCATTCAGGAAGGGCCGCATAGTACTCAGGAAATCCCATGCCGACGCCCAAGACATTTACCTTCGCATTACCTGCTTCGCTGACCGGAAACGCTACTGTTGACAGCCTGATTTCCGGAAATTACTGGCTTGGGTCCAACTGGCCGTTCGGGGGTTCGACCGATCTCAGCTTTAGTTTCATGGCACCGGGGACTTCGAAGTTTGCTCCTTTCTATAGCCCGGACCGCGAGTACAACGGGCTGTATGAACTGACCGAAGCGCAGAAAACTGCAGTCGTCAGCACCCTGGTTGCATGGAGTGCAGTTGCACCTTTCAACTTCACGCTGACCAGTGATACCTCTACCAATGTGGGGGACTTACGTTTTGGAGGTTTCGATGAGATGGATCTCCAAACCGCGGCCTGGGCTTACTTTCCTGACAATCTCCCTTCTTCCGGCGACGTATGGATCGGCCCGGCAACCAACAATCCGAATCCGGTGAAGGGCACATACGATTACATGACGTTCATTCATGAAATCGGTCATGCACTAGGACTCAAGCATCCCTTCGATACTAGCCCCACCAACAAGACCCTGCTGAGTCCATTACTGGACGATGTTCATTTCACAGTAATGAGCTACAACAACAACTATTCCTACCAGCCAACCACACCGATGGTGCTGGATATTATTGCGATTCAGAGTTTGTATGGCGCCAACATACTCTGGCAGACCGGTGACACTGTTTATAAGTGGGATGCCAATCAGTCAATCTTCGAAACCATCTGGGACGCAGGCGGTAACGACACCATTGATGGCAGCAATCAGTTGGCGGCCGTCAATATCAACTTGAATGAAGGCAGCTATAGCCAGATCGGCAAGGCCTTCACGGACCTGAACAGCAACACCGCGATCAATGACGGGCTAGCAATTGCGTACGGGGCCAAGATCGAAAACGCCATCGGCTCGGCGTTCGACGATGTTCTGACGGGGAACGAACTGAATAACGTATTAACCGGAGGAGCCGGCTCTGACACGCTCGATGGAGGCGCAGGTAGCGACACGCTGATCGGTGGCACCGGCGATGACATCTACATCGTCGACAGCCGCGCCGACACCGTCATCGAAGCGGCCGATGAAGGCCGTGACGTAATCCGTTCATCGGTCAGCTATACCCTGTCAGCCAACATCGAAGACGGCGTTCTGCTGGGCGATGCCAACATCAATTTTGGTGGTAACGCCCTTGACAATACTCTGACCGGCAACACAGGCAACAACATCCTCGATGGCATGACCGGTGCGGACACCATGGCTGGTGGCGCCGGGAATGACACCTATTATGTAGACAATGCCGGCGACGTCATTGTGGAAAACGGCACCTCGGTCAACGAGATTGATACTGTCTTTGCCTCGCTGGACTGGACGCTGGGCAATAACCTGGAAAATCTTGTTTTGCGCGGTGAGGATGACCTGAACGGCACCGGCAACGCCCTCAATAACATACTGACCGGCAACACCGGCAACAACACGCTCAACGGCGGTGCCGGCAACGACACGCTAGACGGGGGTGCCGGGACCGACACACTCATCGGCGGCGCCGGCGATGATACATACATCATCGACAGCCTGACTGACACCATCATCGAATCTGCCGGTGAAGGTCGCGATGCGGTCCGTACATTCGTCAGCTACACCCTTGCGGACAACATCGAAGACGGTGTGCTGCTGGGCACCT
>NZ_JABWQP020000019.1 GCF_014268505.2 Pseudomonas khorasanensis | reverse complement strand
ACCAACGTCAGCTATACCCTGTCGGCCAACGTCGAAGACGGTGTGCTGCTGGGCAACACCGGGCTAAGTCTGACCGGCAACACGCTGAACAATACCCTCACCGGCAACGCCGGCAACAACATTCTGGACGGTGGAGCCGGCGTCGACACCCTCATCGGTGGTACCGGTGCCGACATCTTCAAGTTCAGCCTTGTCAGTGACATGGGCGTGGGTACTACTCGTGATGTCATCAACGACTTCAACGCCTTGCAAGGCGATAAAATCGACTTGACAGCGTTCGATGCCAATCTGACGATTGCCGGCTTCAACGGCTTTACGTTCATCGGTGCCGGTGATTTCAGCGGTGCAGGCCAACTGCGTTTCGTGGACCACGTGCTGTCAGGCAACGTCAGTGGTAACGCTGGCGCGGATTTCGAAATCCAGTTGGTAGGTGTCAATACATTCAGTGCCAACGATCTGGTGGCCTGAAGGCCATAGCAGAGACTCCTGGCCTGTTTCATCGCCCGGAAAGAAAAACGCCCCACTGGTTCGGGGCGTTTTTTTTATGCCTGCGCATTTTGCGCCTAACTCAGTAAGCCCAACGCCTTGGCCCGCGCTACCGCTTGGGTACGCCGCTCAACTCCCAACTTGCTATTGATATGGCTGGCGTGGGTTTTCACCGTATGCAGGGAGATAAACAACTGCTCGCTGATTTCCTGATTGGAGCAGCCTTGAGCGATCAGGCGCAATACCGCCAGCTCGCGGCTGCTGAGCTGTTCGGTGGTAGGGCTTTCTGTGGCTGGGCGCAGCAACGGTGTCGGAAAATGCGTGAGTAATTGCTGGCCCACTGAGCTCGAAGTGAGCACCTGCAATTGCCCTCGCAACCAGTCGGCTTGGGTTCTCAGCAGAGTGTCAAAGGGTTGAAAAACGCCTCCGGTAGCGGCTATCAGGGCTTGGCTCAACGCCTTGCGCGCCTCGGGCTCGCGCCCACCCGCCAGCAACAACGCCACCTTCTGCGTCAACGCCATCACACTGAGCAACTGCCGCCCGGTCCGCTGACCATTTTCATGCAACGCATTCAACCGCCCTTCCGCAAGCATCGGTTGCCCTTGAATCAGGTCAAGCAGCGCCTGTTGCAGTTCCACATGCAGTGGCAACTGTGGATGAAACTCCGGCGGCGCTGCTGCGCGCTCGCCGGTGTAGGTCTGACCCAACCGCGCCAGCCACGCTTCGGCCAGATCAGTGCGGCCCTGCGCCAGCCACAGTTCACATTTGACCAGGGTGATCATCGCCAGATAGTAGATTGGCGGCACGTCCCAGATGTGCATCAGGCGCTCGGCTTCGGCGAGTTCGGCGAAGGCTTTGGCAAACTCCCCAGTAGCCCCGTCCAGACGGGCGATGACGCAGTGACCGATCAATACGCTGATATCTCGACATGCGCGCGCCTCAGCGATTCCGGCCAGCAGTCGCACGCGTGCCACGTGGGGCTGCAAGCGCATCGCCAACAGAAAGCCTTCGTATAGCGTCAGCCGTGCACGCACTGCATACAAGCGTTGCGGCGACAACCCACGTAAACGCTCCAGGCCCTGATGCACTTCATCCAGCGCTCGCAGAATTTCGCCGCGCGCCTGCAACACGCGGGCACGGTCGTAATGCGCCAACGCTTCGAACAGCGGATTGCCAACCCGTTGCGCCAGCTCGAGGGATTCGCGGTTCAGCCCACGGGCGCGCCACAGGTCACCGTCGGCGATTGCCAGGTTCGACAGCGTAGACAGACACATCAAGCGCTGACCATAACGCTTGGCGGGCAGGCTCTCCAGAGCTTCGGTGCAATAGCGCAGCGTCAGCTCGCGATGGCCGCGCCCGCGAGCGATGATTCCGCTCAGCGCCAGCCATTGCGCCAGCATCGATTTCTGCGCGGTGGCAGAAGGCGCCGGCAGAAAGCGGCTCAGGTGGCTCGACAGTTCTTCGGCGGCATCAAGCTGACAGGCCAGCCCCAGCGCCCAGCTGTAGAGCACGATCAGCCGTGGCGTGCTGATCAGAAGGCTGTCGGGCAAGTCCATTTTCCAGCGCAGCAGCATGCCGACGTTTTGCTCGGCCAGCAGTTGTTCTTCAGAAAGGTTCTGTACCAGATTCGCCGCCACATCCAGATGGCCGGCGCGCAATGCCTGCTCCACTGCTTCGTCGAGCAGCCCCTGGGCATTGAACCAGCGACAGGCACGCAGGTGCAGCGTGGCCGGCGGCACGATCGCTTGAGCGATCGGCCGACTGCGCAACAAATCGGAAAACAGGTGGTGATAGCGATACCAATGTCCGTGCTCATCGAGCGGCACCAGGAATACCTGATGGGCCTGCAGAAAGCGCAGGATCTCGGCGCTGTCATGGGCCTCGCGCACCGCGTCGCACAGCTCGCTGCAAAAGCGTTCCTGCGGGGCGGTTTCGTAAAGAAACGATTGCACTTCGGCCGGCAGGCAATCGATGACCTCTTCGAGCAGGTAATCGCGAATCAGCCCTTCCCCGCCGTTCAGCGCAAGCGGGAGTGCCGCGTCGCTGCCCGCCTCGGACACCGCCAGCAGCCAGAAACGCAAACCGGCGACCCAGCCCTCACTGCGCTGGATGAGGTTTTCCAGCGCTTCGCCACGCAGCGAAGTGCAATGGCGATCAAGCAAGGCCAGGGATTCGTCGTGGGTCAGGCGCAGATCCTGCTCATGCAGTTCCAGCAATTGCCGAGACAGACGCAAACGCGCCAGATGCCAGTCCGGACGCTGCCTGCTGGTGACCATGACCAGCAAGCCATCGGGCAAATGATTGAGGAAAAATTGCAGGCAACGATCCAGCACCGGGCCCTGGGCGAGATGGTAATCGTCGAGCACCAGCAGCAACGGCGCCGCCGGATTAAGGTGCATCGCCAGCTCATCCAGCAGACCGTCGAGCCACTCTTCGAAGGCAAACGGTTGATGGCGCTGACGCATTTTCAGCAGGCCGAGGGCGCCAGCGCCCAAGGCGGGGTAATAGTCTTGTAAACCTTCGAGCAAACGTTCAAGAAACCGCCCGGGATCACTGTCACGCGGGCTCAGGCCCAGCCACAGACTTTGCCAATGCGCCGGGAGGCTTTGGCAGAACTCCACCGCCAGCGAACTCTTGCCGAACCCGGCCGGCGCGCTGACCAGTAAAAGTCGCCCCCCCAGCCCGGCTTGCAGACGTTCACAAAGGCGCGGCCGCAAGACATAGCCCTCAGGCAGCGGCGGGCGGAAAAAACGCCCGTCCAGTGCTGCGACGGTAATGCTTGCGGGACCCGGAAGTGGGGACAGATCAGTCATGGCCGGCTCTTGTTTGAAGGCGATTGGCGGCGTTGCAGATGTCCGCAGCCTAGCCTTAAACGAAGAGGTAATGAAGGTCGCTGCTACAAATGGCTACAAAAAGGCTACAGACACAAAAACGCCCCGAACCGGTCGGGGCGTTTTCACGAGGATGCGGCCTTGGTATTACTGCAGATTAGCGAACGCCTTCCTGGCGCAGAGCGGCCGGGGTGAAATCGCCGGTGGTGGCGGTGAAGCCGAAATCATAGGCACTCTTCTCTTCGTTCTTCATCCCCAGCGCCAGATAGCGGCCGGACTGCAGGTCGTAGAGGGTTTCCAGGGCATACCACGGCACTTGCTTGTCGTAGTAGTTCTGGGAATGTGCCTCGGCCACGCGCCACAGTTGACCGCGACCGTCGTAGTGATCGATCACCGCAGCCTGCCAGGTGTCCTCGTCAATGTAGAAGTCACGCTTGGCGTAGATGTGGCGCTGACCTTCCTTCAGCGTCGCCGTCACGTGCCAGACGCGGCGCAACTCGTAACGCGCCAGATCCTGGTTGATGTGGCCGGCCTTGATGATGTCGGAGTACTTGAGCTTCGGATCGTCGAGCTTGTAGCTGTCGGAGGCAATGTACATTTCTTTCTTGCCTACGAGCTTCCAGTCGTAACGATCAGGGGCACCGTTGTACATGTCGAGGTTGTCGGAAGTACGCAGGCCATCGGCCGCAGTGCCCGGGCCGTCATACGACACTTGTGGTGCGCGGCGCACACGACGCTGGCCGGCGTTGTAGACCCACGCCGAACGTGGCTCCTTCACCTGGTCGAGGGTCTCGTGAACCAACAGGACGCCACCGGCCAGACGCGCCGGCGCGGTCACTTTCTGCTTGAAGTAGAACAGGATGTTGCCCGGGTTCGCCGGATCGTAGTCCTTCATCTTGTCGCGGAACACGAACTGATCCTGGAAGTACACCAGGCTGTACGAGCCGTTCGGTTGCGGCGTGGCCTGGGTTACCAGACGGGTCACGCTGCCACCGCGATAACGGGTGATGTGGTTCCAGATCACTTCCACGCCGGTTTTCGGGATCGGGAACGGCACGGCGGTATCGAAGTTTTCGAGCCCGTTGCCGCCGGAGACCAGATTGGTGCTGGTCGCGTTCTTCTTGATGGCCGCGAACACCTCATCCGGCACGGTCGCGCCGCGGTGGGACGGATAGACCGGCATCTTGAAGGTTTCCGGGTAGCGCTTGAGCATCGCGTACTGGCCCGGGGCAAGTTTGTCCTTGTACTTGTCGGCATCCTTGGCGGTGATGGTGAACAGCGGCTGCTCACTGGCGTACGGGTTGGACAGAAAACCCTTGCTGTCGACGCTGCCGGCATTCTTCGCCATCGGCTTCCAGGCCGGGATCGAACCATCGGCATTACCGGCCATTTCCGCGCCCATCGGCGTCAGGCTTTTGCCCAGTTTATCCGCCTCGGCAGCAGGCACTGCCGCCATGACACCGGTCGCCAACAGCGACAGGCCCAGAACACCGGCGTGGAACAGACTTTTTGTTATTTTCATAAATTCGTTCGTCCTGAAATGCAGTGCTTAGAAGTTCACGCCGAAGCTGAGCGCCACGAAATCGCGATCATCCACGGTGGTGTACTTGCCGTCGAAGAAGTTGGTATAGGCCAGGCTCGCGGTGTAAGTGTTCTGGTACTCGGCATCGACGCCCAGGCTGACCGCTTTGCGACCTTCCTCGAAGTTGCCGCCAGGGCCTGGCGAGTAACCGCTGACGTCGTGGGACCAGGCCACGTTAGGCCGCAGGTTCACACCCGCGAACACGTCGTTGTAATCCCAGATCGCCCGACCGCGATAGCCCCAGGACATCGAGGTGGTGAAACCGTCGTTGTCGCAATTGCGGCTGCGGTTGTTCTGTGGCGAGCCCGGCCCTGCGCCGTTGATGGTGCCGTTGTTGAGAATGTTGACGCAGGTGTTGACGGTACCAGTGGCTGGCAGCTCGCCCGGGCCGTAGACCGGATCGCGGCCATAGCGCTTCTCGGAGCGGCTCTCCAGCCCGCCGACATAGGTCGCGCCGACTTCACCGACAAGGGTCAGACGGCTGGCGCCCATGACCTGATCGAAGAAGTGCGTAAAGGTCGTTTGCAGCTGGGTGATTTCCTTGCGCTCGTAGCCGTGCAGATCCTGGCCAGGCACGCCGTTGAGCAGCGATGCGTTGGCGAAGTTGCCGCCCAATGGGCGCACGCCGGCAAACAGGATATCGGTTGAGTTCAACTGCACCGGCGCGTTCGGACGGTAGCTGATCTCACCGCTCCACGCCGTACCGGTAGGCAGGGTGGTGGAGAAGCTCAGGCCGTACAGGCGGATATCTTCAGGGTATTCAACGAAGTATTGCGAGTTACCTGCGACCAGCAGCGGCGACAGCGCTGCGAATGGCCCCGGCAGAGCGGCGGCGGTGTTGTAAACCGACTGCGGCGCGCCGGTTGCACTGAAAATCGGTGCACGGCTGTGGTAATTCATGAAATAGGCACCGAATTCGGTGTCGAGCGGTTCGTACATGTACTTGAAGGACACACCGTACTGGCCGCTGTCACGCGCATCGCGATCCGGCCCACGGCGTACCAGCACGCCTTCGTTGTCGACGTTGACGCCGTTGGCCGCCAATGGCCCCAGCGCGATGGCCGGAATCTGCGAACGTTTGTTCAACACGCGCAAATTGTTCTCGCAGCCGTCGGCAATGATGTCCGGCTGGGAGAAGAACGTGCCGCAGTTGTCGACGACGGTCTGGTCCCATTCCAGCTGATAGAACGCTTCGGCCGACAGGTTATCGGTCAGGCTCTGCGACACGTAGAACATGTTGACCGGAATCAGGCCTTCCTTGATCTCGGCGCCGGGACGACGGAACGCGGACACGTCAATTGGGTTGATCGAGTTGATGCCGCCGCCGATGAAGGTACTTTCACCCCAGCTCACCACCTGTTTGCCCAGACGCACGGAGCCCGGCTGATCGGCAATCGCGTAGTTGTGGTAGACGAAGGCGTCGAGAATCTGCCCGCCGGAGGACTTCGCGCCCTCTTTGCGATTGCTGTCGCTGATGTCCTTGAACTGACGGCTTTCGTCCTTGAGTTCGAAGTCGTACCAGTATTTGCCCCGGACGAATACGCCGGTGTCGCCGTATTTCAATTCAAGGTCATGGATCCCCTTGAAGATCTTGGAGAAGGTTTCGCCGCTCTTGAAGTTGGCGTGACCGTCATCGGAGGTCTGCGACAGGCCACGGCCGCCGTTGTTGACGCCGATGAGGTTCTTGTTCGGGCTCTGAGTAGACCAACTGGCACCGATCGACAGGGACGAGTCGAACTGGCCTTCGATTTCACCGACGTTGAAACTGACGCCGAATGCAGGCCCGGCGAGCGAGGAGGCAAGACTGACCGCCAGAGGCAGTTTCGCCCGGCGCCAGAACTGGTTTACTGAGGTCATCGACGCTACTCCATGTGCATTATTTTTATGGCAGTGAGTACTTTTAAAAACGCTGTGAAGGACCGGGTGCCAGGGCTGCCCGACATCGCTCCAGAGTTGCTCGCCCCAATCAGTGCGTGTGCTGCGTTCTTAAAAAGTCCTTGAGCGGACTATAGCCAGCAGGGGGTACTGCTTGATCCCTCTAAAGTGTGATTTGCAGTCGCCAACCACTCTGGAACAGTCCTTTCGCCAGTCCGACACAGGTCGGCAGGCAAAGGATGGCTGATTTTTTCGATTTCACAAGCCAAGCGCTTGCTTGGTGGGTCTGGCGCGCCACTTTCGGCGCGCCAGCAGGCACTTAAAGTGTCGAGAGGAAGGTGCTGTTGTTGGCCTGCCATTCGGTGATGTCGAGGCGGATGCGTTTCTTGTCGAGCTTGCCGACACTGGTCTTGGGAATTTCAGTAACAAGGGCAATCTGACTGGGAATGGCCCACTTGCTCAAGTGCCCCAGTTCGACGAACGGCTTGAGGTGTTCCTTTAGTTCTTTCGCCCCGATCACTTGCCCTTCGCGGACCACCAGCAAAGCAAACGGGCGCTCGCCCCACTGCGGGTCCGCGATACCCACCACTGCTACTTCGCGTACCGCCCCATGCCGGCTGATCAGGTCTTCGAGGTCCAGAGATGAAATCCACTCGCCGCCGGTCTTGATGACATCCTTGATCCGGTCACGAATATCGATCACGCCCATGCTGTCGAGCGTTGCGACGTCGCCGGTGTGCAACCAGCCGCCGGACCAGAGCTCAGCGCCTTTTTGCGGTTCTTTGAAATACCCTTCGGTCAGCCATGGCGCACGCAGCACCAGTTCGCCCTGGGTTTCGCCGTCGGCCGGAAGGAAGTTGCCCTCGCCGTCGACGATGGCTGCCTCCACCAGCGGCCCCGGCACACCCGCCTTGATTCGGTACGTGGTGCGCTCGTCTTCGGTGCCGGCCATCAGTTCGTCGTTAAGGTGCGCGCAGGACACCAGCGGCCCGGTTTCGGACATGCCATACGCCGCCGTCAGCTGAATGCCGCGAGCCTTGGCGTTTTCATAGAGGGAGCGGTTGAGCGCGCTGCCGCCGATGACGATTTTCCAACCGCCAAAGTCGGTGCTTTGTGCGGCCTTGGCGTTCAGCAACATCTGCAGGATGGTCGGCACGCAATGGGAGAACGTGACCTTCTCCTTGCGCCACAACTCCACCAGATACTCCGGATCGTAGCGCCCCGGATAGACCTGCTTGAGCCCGAGCATGGTCGCCACGTACGGCAAGCCCCACGCGTGGACGTGAAACATCGGCGTGATCGGCATGTACACATCGTTGGTGCCGAGCAGGCGCACGCTGTCGATCGAGCCCATGATCGTCGCCACGCCGATGGTGTGCAGCACCAGTTGCCGATGGGTGAAGTACACGCCTTTCGGGTTGCCGGTAGTGCCGGTGGTGTAGAACGTTGTGGCGACCGAGTTTTCGTCGAAGTCCTGAAAGTCGTACTGCGGGCTGGCGGCGGCCAGCAGTTCTTCGTACTCGCCGACAAGGTTCGGCAGGTCAGCGGTTTTTTCCGGCAGATCGGTCAGCAGCAGGGTTTTCTCGACGGTGGTCAGCTGCGGCGCGATGGCCTTATACAGCCCGACGAACTCGCAGTTGACGAGCACGAAGCGGTCCTCTGCGTGGTTCATGGTGTAGAGGATCTGCTCGGGCGACAGGCGCACGTTGATCGTGTGAATCACCGCGCCGATCATCGGAATGGCAAACATGCATTCCAGATAACGATGGCTGTCCCAGTCCATCACCGCGACCGTGTCACCGGCCTTTACACCGGCCGTCGTGAGCACATTGGCCAGCCGCGCCACCCGTTCGATCAGGGTCGGATAGCTGTAGCGCAACTGGTCACGGTAGATGATTTCACGGGTTTTCTCATAACGGGCGCCAGACATCAGCAGCCGTTTGATCAGCAATGGATACTGGTAGGCCCCATCGGCCGGCGGAATGACCCGAGTCTGCAACATAAGAATCCCTTTTCTGACTGCACGGTGTTGGCGGAGAGATTCGTACTCTAATGCGCCTGCGTGACCGTCAAATCAGCCAAAGGAATGATTTGCAGAGCCGAACAAATGCTAGCTTTGAGCCAGCATTTCGGGCCGAAGTTGGAGAAAACACGACCTGTGGGAGCGAGCCTGCTCGCGAAGGCGTCGGATCAGTCGACATCTTGGTGACTGGACTAGCGTTTTCGCGAGCAGGCTCGCTCCCACAGGAATTAATGTGTTCCAGTTATCAGTGCATCTCGGTAAACGCGATTTTCACGCCGAGAGCAATCAGCACCGCGCCCATGGTGCGGTCGAACCAGTGTCCCATGCGGGCGAAGCCGGCACGCACGCGCTGCTGGCTGAACAGCATGGCCACCAGGCAAAACCAGATGGCCGTCGCCAATGCCAGGTACACGCCGTAACCGGCCTGCACGGTCAGCGGCGTGTGCGGGTTGATCACGACGGTGAACAGCGAAAGGAAGAACAGCGTGGCTTTCGGGTTCAGGCCATTGGTCACAAAGCCTGATGTGAAGGCGCCACGCGCGGTGCGCTCGCCGACTTCTTTGTGCAGATCATCGGCCACCGTTTTTGCCGGTTGCGCGCGCAGGGCCTTGAAGCCGATGTACAGCAAATACGCGGCCGCCGCCCACTTCAGCGCGTTGAACAGCACGATCGATTGCGACACGATCAAACCGATGCCGAGCAACGAATAGCCGACATGCAGGAAAATCGCCGAGCCCACGCCCAGCGCAGTCCAGGTGCCGGCCCGGCGACCATGGGTCACACTTTCGCGCACCACCACGGCAAAATCCGGACCCGGGCTGGCGACGGCGAGCAGGTGGATCAGTGCAACGGTCAAGAACTCGGTCCAGTACATGGGGGCTCCTTTCGGCCAGGCGTATCAATTTGTTTCATCTGGTAGGCTCGGCAGAGTACGCCCTCCGCTCACAGCACAAAAGGTACAGTTGATGACGAACACGCGCCGCGCGGTATTCCTTGATCACCCTTCGCTGGATCTCGGCGACCTGGACCTTGGTCCGTTGCGCGAATGCTTCAGCGATCTGCAACTGTTCGCCCAGACCCTGCCCGAGCAGCTCAGCGAACGCCTGCAAGGCGCCAGCGTGGCGATCACCAACAAAATCGTGATCGACGCTGCCGCCATGGTCGCCAACCCGCAGCTGAAACTGATCCTGATCAGCGCCACCGGTACCAACAACGTTGACCTCGCCGCCGCCCGCGCCCACGGCATCACCGTGTGCAACTGTCAGGGTTATGGCACGCCGTCGGTGGCGCAACACACGATCATGCTGCTGCTCAATCTCGCCACGCGCCTGGCCGATTATCAGAAAGCCGTGGGCGCGGGCCGCTGGCAGCAGGCGAAGCAGTTCTGCCTGCTCGACTACCCGATCGTGGAACTGCAAGGCAAAACCCTCGGCCTGCTCGGGCATGGCGAACTCGGCAGTGCCGTGGCGCGACTGGCCGAAGCCTTCGGCATGCGCGTGCTGCTTGGGCAGATTCCGGGCCGTCCGGCTCGGCCAGACCGCTTGCCGCTCGATGAACTGCTGCCGCAAGTCGATGCGCTCACCCTGCACTGCCCGCTCAACGAACACACCCGCCATTTCATCGGCGCCCGCGAACTGGCTTCGATGAAACCGGGTGCGTTTGTGATCAACACGGCCCGAGGCGGCCTGATCGATGAACAGGCGCTGGCCGACGCTCTGCGCAATGGCCATCTGGGCGGCGCGGCAACCGATGTGTTGAGCGTAGAGCCACCGAGCCAGGGCAATCCGCTGCTGGCGGCGGATATCCCACGCCTGATCGTCACACCGCACAACGCCTGGGGCAGCCGCGAGGCGCGCCAGCGTATCGTCGGGCAACTGAGCGAAAACGCCCAGGCGTTCTTCAACGCTAAGGCGCTGCGGGTCGTCAGTTGATAAACTGCGGCACTTTTTTTTCGAGGAGCAGTTATGGATCCGCGCAGTGAAGTACTGCTTCGTCAGGCCGAGTTATTTCAGGGTTCGCTGTTGCTGGCCGGCTTGCCCGCCGACGATTTGCTCGGGCGCCTGCCCAATGCATTCGGCTGGTGCTGGCACGCTGGAGATCAGGCCGCGCTGGACGCGCGTTTCGAAGGGCGCAGTCATTTCGGTGTGAATGCGCCGGAGCGCGAGTTCGACAGTGCGGTGGTGTTTCTGCCCAAGTCCAAAGACCTGACCGATTACATCCTCAACGCCGTGGCGTCGCGTCTGGCCGGGCGGGAAGTGTTTCTGGTCGGGGAGAAGCGCAGTGGCATTGAAGGCGCCTCCAAGCAGCTCAACCCGTTCGGCAAGCCGCGCAAACTCGACAGCGCGCGTCACTGTCAGCTGTGGCAAGTGACCGTGGCCAACACGCCTGAAGTGAAATCGCTGGAAAGCCTCGCGCAAACATACGAGCTACCGCTGGCCGAAGGCCCGCTGAAAGTCATCAGCCTGCCGGGCGTGTTCAGCCACGGCCGACTGGATCGCGGCAGCGCCCTGCTGCTGGAGCATCTGGACAAACTGCCAAGCGGGCATCTGCTCGATTTCGGCTGCGGCGCGGGTGTGCTGGGAGCTGCGGTCAAACGTCGCTATCCGCACAATCAGGTGACGTTGCTGGATGTCGACGCATTCGCCGCCGCCAGCAGCCGTCTGACCCTGGCCGCCAATGGTCTCGAGGCCGAAGTGCTGACCGGCGATGGCATCGACGCCGCACCGATGGGCCTGAGCGCAATTCTGAGCAACCCGCCGTTCCATGTCGGTGTCCACACCGATTATTTCGCCACCGAGAACTTGCTGCGAAAAGCGGCCAAACATCTGAAAAACGGTGGTGAACTGCGCCTTGTCGCCAACAGCTTCCTCAAGTATCAGCCGTTGATCGAGGAGCATCTGGGGATCTGCGCGATCAAGGCCGAGGGCAACGGTTTTCGCATTTACCGGGCCAAGCGCGGCTGAAACCCGTTTTAAAAAGAGGCTTGCTCTATCGGATTTGCCTAGGCAGAATCCGCTCCGTCCTAGGGGAGTAGTCTCCCACGAGCACCAAGCTCGTCCGGCATACGTCAACATACTTGATCCTCAGATCATGGCGTATGCGACCCAAGCGTCCGCAACAGACGGATCGCAGGGTTTGACAAGACCTATGACACGCACACCTTACCCGGGGCGGGAAGGCTGTACGTGTCATAGCCGTGTCGACCCGCCCCTTAGGAAATCCCTGATGCTGGACTCGTTACTCGTTCCCACCGCTATCGTTGCCTTGGCCGAAATCGGCGACAAGACGCAACTGCTCGCGCTGATTCTCGCCGCTCGCTTTCGCAAACCCTGGCCAATCATTGCCGGGATTGTCGCCGCGACGCTGGCCAACCACGCAGCAGCCGGTGCGGTAGGTGCCTGGGTCGGCGGCTTTTTCTCCGACTCCGTCCTGCACTGGATTCTCGCGGCGAGCTTCGCCGCCACGGCGCTGTGGACGCTGGTCCCGGACAAAATGGATGACGACGAAGCCAGCACGGCGCGCAAGTTCGGGCCATTTCTGACCACGCTGATTGCGTTCTTCCTTGCCGAAATCGGCGACAAGACGCAGATCGCCACAGTGATGCTCGCTGCGCAGTATCCGGAACTGTGGCTGGTGATTATCGGCACCACGGTCGGCATGCTGATCGCCAACGTGCCGGTGGTACTGGCGGGTAATTTTGCCGCGGACAAGTTGCCGCTGACCCTGATCCGACGCCTGGCGGCTTCGGCGTTCATGATTCTGGCGATTGTTGCGGTTTATAAAGCGATGCAGAGCAGTGGCTGGGTTTAACCGGATCGCCCGGTAACCGCGTCATCGTTCTTCGCGAGCAGGCTCGCTCCCACATTGGATCGCATTTCAATTGTAGGAGCGAGCCTGCTCGCGAATGGGGCGTCAGCCGCGCTGACGGATCATCAGGACTTCGGCGCTTTTTCGTACAACGGCATTACCTTCGGAATCGCCGCCTGCAACGAGGCAATCCGACTGGCCGAGGCCGGGTGGGTGCTCATGAATTCCGGCGGCGAGCCTTCCGAAGCCTTGCTCATCTTGTTCCACAACGTGATCGCCGCGTTCGGGTTGTACCCGGCCCGCGCGGCCAGCTCGAGGCCGATCAGGTCCGCTTCGTTCTCGTTGGCGCGGCTGTTGGGCAGGGTCATGCCGTAGTTGGCCACGGTGTCGGCCAGCGCCAGGCTGTCCTGACCCAGACCGAACAAGGCACCGGCGCCCTGCTTCGCCATTTCCATGCCGTAGGCCTTGGACATCGCTTCACGACCGTGTTCGCGCAAGGCGTGGGCGATTTCATGGCCCATGATCGCGGCGATTTCATCGTCGTTCAGCTTCAGGCTGTCGATCAGCCCGGTGTAGAAAATGATCTTGCCGCCAGGGCCGCAGTTGGCGTTGAGCTCATCGCTCTTGATCAGATTGACTTCCCACTGCCACTGCGCAGCATCCGGGCGGAAGGTCGGTGCCTGCGCGATCAGGCGGTTGGCGATGGCCTGGACCCGTCTGGCTTCCGGACTGGTCTTGTCCAGCACCCCTTTGCTCGACGCTTCGCCGATGGTCTTCTGGTAGGACTGGGCGTACATCTGGTCGACCTCTTGCGAGGACAGCATGCTGAACATGTATTGCTTGCGCTCCACGCCCACGGCACCGCCGCTCGTGGTGTTGACCGACTGGCAACCGACCAGCAACAGCGCCGCGCTCAGCGCACTTACAACCAATGTCTTGTTCATTCAAAAGCTCCCTTAAAACCTGAAGCGTATCCTAGGCGGGTAATGGTATCGGCGCCAGAGCTGCCGAAGGCTCGGGCCGCGATCGGACGATCTTTTCGCTTTTCATATCAGCCCGGGGTGAGACACTCCGGCCCGTTGAGCTTTGGATCGTTGATCAGGTTCGCCAGCACCCGCTCGCGCAACGCGGCGGGTTCGCTGGCGAGCAGCGCTTGCAGGGTATGCAGCGGCGTGTCCGGATCGAGCCATGCCGCCTGCCCCGCTTCATCGAGAATCAATGGTCGGCGCTGGCTGGAGGCCGATTGGGTGATCACGGCCGTACTCAGCCAGACTTGCTCCTGCACCGGATACGCCTCCCAGATCGCGGCAAAGAAAAGCGACGAGCCCTCCCCCGGCGTCAGCCAATACGGGCGCTTGCGCTGTGTGCCGCGCCATTCATAAAAACCGTTTGCAGGCAGCAGACAGCGTCGCAGGCGCAGGGCCTCACGAAACATCGGCTGCTCCGCCACGGTTTCCGCGCGTGCATGGGCCGGCGTGCGCGACAGATCGGTCAGCCATGGCGGCGTCAGCCCCCAGCGGGCACGGGCCAACGTGCGCTGGCCGTCTTCAGCAGCACGCAGCATCAACACCGAATCATTGGGGGAAATGTTCCACTGCGCCTGCTGATCGGCGGGAAAACCTGGCAGGGCCGCAAAATCACGGTTCCAGCGAAACAGGGCATAACGTCCACACATGGCGCAACACGACTCAAGAATAAAACGAACGTCAGCCTAACAGACCAGCGTCCCGGGGAAGCTCTCCGGTTCGTCACCGGGCAGCGGCAGCGCGGCATTGTACGCAGTGATCAGTTCGCGGGCGTATTCCGCCTGATCGTTGTCGACCGACAGGCCCAACAGGCCAAAAATCGGCAGTTCGCCCGTGCCGCCGAGCAGGTTCTGCCCCACCAGGTGCGCCTCGATGCCTTCGCTGGCGAGCATGCCCTTGAGCATTTCGCCTTCCATCAGGTTCGCCGGTTCGTAGATTCGCTGCATACACGCCCCTCACTCGTTTTCGCTGAAGACTTCCAGGTGCCACTCATCTCCATGAACTTGCAGGACAAACGTGACCGGCCGACAACACACCTGACAGTCCTCGATATAGGTCTGGTCACCGGCGGACAGATCCAGTGATGTCTCGACCTGCTCCCCACAATAAGGACATTCATAAACAGCAGCTTCCAGCATCGCGGTCTCCCTAGTGACTTGTGCGTATAATCGCCGGTCTATTTGCAGGGCTATTTTTGTCTGGCTATTTTTTCAGGCCGTGCCCTGCGGTTTGTGAATCAAACCCTTTTACTTACCCTAGCCGTTTCCAACAAGAGAGCATGATGGGCGAATTCGATGCCATCCGACCTTACGACGACAGCGAAGTACCTGCGGTACTGGCAAGGCTGCTCGGCGACAAGGCGTTTCTAGATATCCTCACCCACTTCCGCTTCCCGCGTTTTGCCGGTCCCTTCGGCTGGATGCTCAAACCTCTTATAGCCCATCGGCTGCGTCGTGAGTTCGCCGACGTGACATCGGTGGCGACCCTGCAGGACAAAGTCGAGTTTTACGTCGACCACACTATCGAGCGCGCCACTGATGGCGTGACGTATACCGGTGTCGAGCAATTCAAGTCCGGCAGCGCTTACCTGTTCATTGCCAACCACCGCGATATCGTCATGGACCCGGCCTTCGTCAACTACGCCGTGTACCACGCCGGCCTGCCGACGCCGCGCATCGCTATTGGCGACAACCTGCTGCAGAAGCCGTTTGTCAGTGACTTGATGCGTTTGAACAAGAGTTTCATCGTGCACCGTTCGATCACCGGTCGTCGCGAGAAGATGGCGGCGTATCAGTTGCTGTCGGCGTACATCAACCACTCGATCCGCAACGACTGCGCCTCGATCTGGATTGCGCAGGCTGAAGGCCGGGCGAAAGATGGCGATGACCGCACCGAGTCGGCGATCCTCAAGATGTTCCACATGAGCCGCAAGGACGAGCCGTTCGGTGAGGTGATTCGTTCGCTGAACGTGACGCCGGTGTCGATCAGCTATGAATACGACCCGTGCGACCAGGCTAAGGCCCGTGAGTTGTACATCCGCGCCACCACCGGCACCTACGCCAAGTCGCCGGGCGAAGATGATGTGAGCATCGCCAAGGGGATCACGGGCTACAAGGGCCGCGTGCACGTGAACTTCGCCGCACCGATCACAGAGCTGTTCGAAGACACCAAGCAATTGGCGATCGAAATGGACAAGCAGATTCTCGGCGGCTATCGCCTGTTCCCGGTGCATTACCTGGCATACGCGCAGTGGGCCGATGCCGATCCGCAATTGAATGTGCCGCAGGCGGCCGAGGTGTTCCCGGCCGATGAACTGGCCAAGGCGCAGGAAGAATGGCAGAGCCGGCTCGACGCCTGCCCCGAGGAGCATCGTCCGTATCTGGTGCTGCAATACGCGACGCCGGTACGCAATCAATATCGGGTCAAGGCTGGGCTGCCACTGTAAGCAGTTATGGCAAACATCTCTGTGGCGAGGGAGCTTGCTCCCGCTTGAGTGCGCAGCGCTCACGACATCCTGGGGCCGCTTCGCAGCCCAGCGGGACGGTGCGACGATTCGACAAGGCTCCCTCGCCACAGGGGTTTCGTACTCAGCTTTTAAAAGCGGGTGCTGATCCAGGAAATGATCAGGGCAAGCCCCAGGCAGGCGAAACCAAAACGATAGAAGAACCGGTTCATGCGCAAGGTCGCCCAATCGAGCATCGGTTCGGCATTGGGTTGTGCCTGACGCTGAGCGGCAATGCTGGCCTGCGCGCGTTGTTCACGGCGGCGTGTCGCGTGCAGCAGCCAACTGCCGGGAAAAGCCAGCAACAGTGCAAGCAGGTTGATCAATTTGGCGGGATGGGCGGTAAACAGCGTCATCAAATGCAGCGACATCACAGACCTCAAACGTAATCGGTGTGGCGGACGCCGGACCGACGACCGCGGCGCGATTCTACCGAAACCCGTCACTGGCGCCTTGCCTTTACGACAAATAACTCGCCAATCGACCGATGGCTGTCCTGTGTCATGGCATCGTCATGTGGATGCGCCACCCTGCGCGCCTCGAAACACACATGGAACGCGACATGCTTCACGCTGAAAACCAGGATCGTCTGTACCTCATTACTCCCTACGACGAACAACAAAGCCTCGTCGGCAGCCTCGCCTTCAATGTTCAGGACCGCCATTGGCTGGTGTATTGCGCGCTGGGCGGGCATCAACATGCGGATCTGCCCGAGACCGATTTGCTGACCGGCGTCAGCGTGCTCGACTTCTACTCCCAGGCCGCCTGACACCCCGCACCCAGTGCAGGAGACGGGTTTAACGGAATGAATTCGAAAGGCATAAAAAAAGCCCGGAACCATCACTGGCTCCGGGCTTTTTCACATCGGCCGAAAACTTACTCGGCGAGAACCTGACCTACGGTCGGATCCTTGAACAACCGTGTCAGCGCATCGCTCAACACGTCGCTGACCAGTTTGGTATTGGTTTCCTGATTCGGCGCCATGCCGAAACGCTGATCCAGCGACGCACCGTAACGGCCGCTGTAGCGGCGGTTGGCGTTCTGCACGTCGGAGCGGAAGGTTGCGCCGATGGTCGCTTCGGTCACGTACATGCCTTCTTTCGGCGACTGGTACTTCAGTTCGGCCAGGGTCACGGTCAGCTGCGGCGCGTTGGGCGCGCTGGTGGTCGGGGTGAAGCCGAGCAGACGCACGGCGGCTTCAGCCTGAGCCTGCAGTTTCGGCAGGATCTGCTCGCGCTGCACGGTAATGGCGCTGGTTTCCGGGTACAAACCGCCACGGGTGCCCAGGGTTGGCGACGGGCGACCGTCAACCACGCGCACGATGACAGGCTGGCCGCGGCCGACCGGAGCCAGTTGCGTGGTCAGCTTCGGCTCCGGATTCAGTTGTTGCGGGCTGTGGGCGCAGCCGGCCAGGGTCAAACCGGCGACAGTGATCAAACCGAACAACAGGCGTTGCAACATGCTCTTCTCTCCAGAATCAGGCACAAACAGGCCGGCAGTATAGCGGTGGGCCACTGCGCGTAACCAGCGCCGCACAGTGAATACTGCAATGTCTGACAAACCCCGCCCAAGGCGGTTCCTGTCACACATTCTTCACCGTCCATACACCGCGACGTCACGGCGCGAAGGCAAGCTTCAAAGCAGTCCTCCAACAAGGAACTCTGCCATGCGTTATCTGATCTCGCTGTTCGCGCCACGCCCGCTGCATCGCTGCTTCGCCCTGCTCGACCGCAACGGTCGCTGCCAGGCATTCAAACAGTGCAGCCTGCAACCGATGGGTGACGGCTGGGTGGAAATCGAAGAAATCCGCCTCACCTGGTTGCATCAGCCATTGCCCGCCAGCGCCCGGGTCGCACAGCGGCAACCACGCGCACGAGCGCAGGTTCAGTTGAGCATCTGACCGGATGCCTAATTAAAGTCATTAAACACGAGCAACTGCGCGCATTTCTTCGCTACAATCTCCCCCCGATTATAAGGACGTCTCCTGATCGGGCCCCGCAACAGCGTCAATGCGCATGCATCGACATCAAAATCGCCCACAGAGAGCCGCCCACACAGATCGAGTGAAGTTGGCGCGCTTGCCTGTTCTTCCGGCAAAACCCCGCTTTCCGCGAATCTGCAGAGCTGTCATTCGCTCGGCCACCGCGTTATTTGCCCTTGCGGGCAGGGTGCCAGGCCAGGACAGCCCTTTTTGAGGTTCACGTCTTCAAAAGAGCGTGAAAAAAACGGGTTTTCACAACTTCACAAGAGTGTGGCGAGCAAATGAATAGTTTTGCGTCTGAACATGCACCATTAGCGTCTGAAACAGCCCAACGACACAGGACCGGTCATACCTCGAATACCGGAGCCTGAAGCCTGTCCGCTACGGATTTGGTTGCACGAAAACGGATGTCTCGACCATAAGTCGAATTGCCAGCCCTGCGCGAAAATGCGTTCATTGAACGCTTGAAACCAGGCCGCACGCATCCGTCGAAGTTGCGAAAAATTGCGAAGATTCGGACATGGCCAACCTGACCACGGATTGCCCGGGCCCACTGACCTGCCCTGGAACGCCTGGCAGCCATGCCGACAATTTGGTGCTGCAGATTTGGGAGACGCGTTAAATGGCGCATAACGAAGCAGTCGACGTAGTTCTGGTAGGGGCCGGCATCATGAGTGCCACCCTGGCCGTGCTGCTCAAAGAGCTCGACTCCGCGATCAAGCTGGAAGTCGTCGAGCTGATGGATTCCGGTGCTGCCGAGAGTTCCAATCCGTGGAACAACGCCGGTACCGGCCACGCCGGCCTGTGCGAGCTGAACTACACGCCGCAGGCCGCCGATGGCAGCGTCGACATCAAGAAAGCCGTGCACATCAACACCCAGTTCGAGGTGTCGAAGCAGTTCTGGTCGTACCTGACCAAAAAAGGCACGTTCGGCTCGTGCAAATCCTTCATCAGCCCGGTGCCGCACCTGAGTTTTGTCCAGGGCGACAGCGGTGTGTCGTTCCTCAAGGAACGCTTCAACGTGTTGAGCAGGCACCACGCGTTTGCCGACATGGAATACACCGAAGACAAAGGCAAGATGGCCGAGTGGATGCCGTTGATGATGCCGGGCCGTTCGCCGGACGAAGTCCTCGCCGCGACCCGCGTGATGAACGGCACCGACGTCAACTTCGGCGCCCTGACCAATCAGTTGCTCAAGCACCTGACCAGCGCGCCGGATACCCAGGTCAAATACTGCAAGCGCGTCACCGGCCTCAAGCGTAACGGCGCCGGCTGGACGGTCAGCATCAAGGACGTCAACAGCGGCGCCAGCCGCGAGGTCGACGCCAAATTCGTCTTCCTCGGCGCGGGTGGTGCCGCCCTGCCGTTGCTGCAAGCCTCGGGCATCGAAGAAAGCAAAGGCTTCGGTGGCTTCCCGATCAGCGGCCAGTGGCTGCGTTGCGACAACCCTGAAGTGGTCAAACATCACCAGGCCAAGGTCTACAGCCAGGCAGCCGTTGGTTCGCCGCCGATGTCCGTGCCTCACCTGGACACGCGAGTTGTCGACGGCAAGAAGTCCCTGCTGTTCGGGCCATACGCCGGCTTCACCACCAAGTTCCTCAAGCACGGCTCCTTCATGGACCTGCCGATGTCGGTTCGCGCCGGCAACATCGGGCCGATGCTGGCGGTGGCAAAAAACAACATGGACCTGACCAAGTACCTGGTCAGCGAAGTGATGCAGTCGATGGAGCAGCGCCTCGAATCCCTGCGCCGCTTCTACCCTGAGGCGAAAGCCGAAGACTGGCGCCTGGAAGTGGCCGGTCAGCGGGTGCAGATCATCAAGAAAGATCCGAAAAAGGGCGGCATTCTGCAGTTCGGTACCGAACTGGTTGCAGCGAAAGATGGCTCGCTGGCTGCATTGCTCGGCGCATCCCCAGGCGCCTCGGTGACGGTTTCGATCATGCTTGAACTGATCGAGAAGTGCTTCCCGACCAAGGCGTCCGGTGAGTGGGCGGGCAAATTGGCGGAAATCTTCCCGGCCCGTGAAAAAGTCCTGGAGACCGATGCTGCGCTGTATCGCAAGATCAACACGCAGAACAACATCGCCCTGGAACTGGTTGAAGAAAGCAGCGAGACCCCAAGCTTCGCTTGATCACGCCGCATAAAAAACGCCCCGTACTCATTGAGTGCGGGGCGTTTTTTTATGCCTGAACATCGCCAGGGCTTCTGTGGCGAGGGAGCTTGTCGCACCGTCCCGCTGGGCTGCGCAGCGGCCCCAACATCTTGTGAGCGCTGCGCACTCAAGCGGGAGCAAGCTCCCTCGCCACAGCGATGGCGCTAAGCGCGGTATTTTTCGATCAGTTCGATGTACTCGGCCGCATTGCGCTGGTCGGCGATCAGGTCAACGAAAGTCTTGCCCTGCTCATCCTTGCCATCAACGTCATACCCGGCCGCAACAAAGAAGCCCAAGAACCGCTCGAAATCATCGATGCGCAGCCCACGATAGGCCTTGATCAGTTTGTGCAGCGACGGCGAAGTGGCGTCGACCGGCTCAAAATCGAGGAACAGTTTGATCTGCTCATCGCCGATCTCGTCACCAATCACTTGTTTCTTATCTTTACGCATTGCCGACTCCAGCTCGCAGACATGACACGGGGCCGGCAGTTTACCCCTGCGCAGGCTCAGGGCTCAACGCGCCCGAACAGTCCCGGTGTGCAAATCGGCCCAGATGTGGCCGTTGGCGTAACCGAGAAACTGCACATACACGGTTTCGTTACGCAGCAGATCGATCACCGTGCGGTACTGGGCCAGCGGGTAAAATAGCGTCAGGATTTTGCTTTTGTCGTCATAAACCGGTTTCTTCAGGCTTTTGCTTTCGCCATCGAAACTCACCAGCACCTGATTGATCGTCGCGCCCTTGTTCAGGGATTTGCCCTTGAGGCGGATCATCAGCGATGAGGTCACCGGAATCGGCTGCTGATTCGATTGACGCTGCGCACTGACCACCACCGAATATTCACTGACTTGCATCAGTTGCTGCTGTTCAGGCTCGGCATCACGCACCGTCAGATCGTCCGGCGGCAGGAACTGGCTGTGCATCGGCGCGGCGGACAGCGGCAGGCTGAAAACGAGAAACAGGGCGGCGAGACTGCGGGTCAAGAGGCGCATGACAGGCTCCGGGGGTGGGGCCCAGCACTCTAGCATGGGTGTCGCGCAAGGATCAGCACACACAAAAACAACTGTGGGAGCGAGCCTGCTCGCGAAAGCGGTGTGTCAGTTTTCAATGATGCTGACTGACACGACGCCTTCGCGAGCAGGCTCGCTCCCACAGGGGGCAATGCAGGTTCTTACATGCCTTTAACGGCGTAGATCCCGTTGGCGTTGCGCCAGTAGCCTTTGTAGTCCATGCCGTAACCAAAGATGTAGCGGTCGATGCACGGCAGGCCGACGAAATCGGCTTTCAAGTCAGGACGCGCCTTGCGGTCGTGATCCTTGTCGATCAGCACGGCGGTGTGCACTTTGCGTGCGCCGGCGTGTTTGCAGAAGTCGATGATCGCGCCCAGGGTGTGACCTTCGTCGAGGATGTCGTCGATGATAAGCACGTCGCGGTCGATGAACGACACTTCCGGCTTGGCTTTCCAGAACAGGTCGCCGCCGCTGGTTTCGTTGCGATAACGGGTCGCGTGCAAGTAAGACGCTTCCAGCGGGAATTGCAGATGGGTCAGCAGCTTGCCAGAGAAGATCAGGCCGCCGTTCATCACGCAGAACACCACCGGGTTGCTGTCAGCAAGTTGTTCGTTGATTTGCGCACCGACACGGGCGATGGCCGCCTCGACTTCAGACTCGGTGTACAGGCAGTCAGCCTCTCGCATGATTTGACGGATATGCTCGAGATCAGCGGACATGGCGCTCTCCAGGGGGGGCTTCGGAATCGGAAAAGCGGGCAAAGGTACGCATCCGGCGAGGCCGAATCAAGCCTTTATGGACTAACGTACTCTATGTCCTATAGGACATCACCCTCGGATAGATTAATCTAGGCCGGTTTTTTTGCCCGCCGCCGGAGCCTTTCCCATGCCCATCCTCGAGATCCGCCACCCGCTGATCCGTCATAAACTCGGCCTGATGCGCCGCGCAGACATCAGCACCAAGAATTTCCGCGAGCTCGCTCAGGAAGTCGGTGCGTTGCTGACCTATGAAGCCACCAAAGACCTGCCACTGGAATCCTACGATATTGCCGGTTGGTGCGGCACCGTGTCGGTCGAGAAGATCGCCGGCAAGAAGATCACCGTCGTGCCGATCCTGCGCGCCGGCATCGGCATGCTCGAAGGCGTGCTGAGCCTGATCCCGGGTGCCAAGGTCTCCGCTGTGGGCGTTGCCCGCAATGAAGAAACCCTGCAAGCGCACACTTATCTGGAAAAACTGGTTCCGGAAATCGACGAACGCCTGGCGATGATCATCGACCCGATGCTCGCCACCGGCAGCTCCATGGTTGCCACCATCGACCTGCTGAAAAAGGCCGGCTGCCGCGACATCCGCGCCATGGTGCTGGTTGCTGCGCCGGAAGGGATCGCTGCTGTAGAAAAGGCGCACCCGGACGTGACTATCTACACCGCGTCCATCGACGAACGCTTGAACGAGCACGGCTACATCATTCCTGGGCTTGGCGACGCCGGTGACAAGATCTTCGGCACCAAGCAGAAGGACGCGTAACCATGCAGCAAGAGTTCAACGATCCGCTCTGGCGCACGGTGCTGTCCGGCGCCCAGATGCTGTTCGTGGCTTTCGGCGCTCTGGTGCTGATGCCGCTGATCACGGGTCTTGACCCGAACGTGGCACTGTTTACCGCAGGTCTGGGGACGATCCTGTTCCAGATCGTCACCGGGCGTCAGGTGCCGGTGTTTCTCGCGTCGAGCTTCGCATTCATTACGCCGATCATTCTCGCCAAGGGCCAGTTTGGCCTGGCCGCGACCATGGGCGGTGTGATGGCCGCCGGTTTCGTCTACACCTTCCTCGGCCTGGCCGTGAAGATCAAAGGCACCGGTTTCATCGATCGCCTGCTGCCACCCGTGGTGATCGGCCCGGTGATCATTTCGATTGGTCTGGCGATGGCGCCGATTGCCGCCAACATGGCGATGGGCAAGTCTGGCGACGGTGCCGAGCTGATTCACTATCAGACCGCGATGATGATTTCGATGCCGGCACTCCTGACGACGTTGATCGTGGCGGTGTTCGGCAAGGGCATTTTCCGTCTGGTGCCCATCATTTCCGGTGTGCTGGTCGGTTTCGCCATGGCCTTCTATTTCGGTGTGGTCGACACCGCGAAAATTGCCGCCGCGCCCTGGTTCGCGCTGCCGCATTTCACCGCGCCGGAATTCAACTGGCAGGCGATTCTGTTCATCGTGCCCGTGGCACTGGCGCCGGCCATTGAACACATCGGTGGCGTGATCGCGGTGGGTAGCGTGACCGGTCGCGACTATCTGAAAAAGCCAGGCCTGCATCGCACCCTGCTCGGTGATGGCATTGCCACCACGGCGGCTGGCCTGTTCGGTGGCCCGCCGAACACCACCTACGCCGAAGTGACTGGCGCGGTGATGCTGACCAAAAACTACAACCCGAAAATCATGACCTGGGCGGCGATTTTCGCCATCACCCTGGCGTTCATCGGCAAGTTCGGCGCGCTGCTGCAAAGCATTCCGGTGCCGGTGATGGGCGGAATTCTGTGTCTGTTGTTCGGTTCGATCGCGGCGGTGGGCATGAACACGCTGATCCGCCACAAGATCGATCTGGGCGAGGCGCGCAATCTGGTGATCGTCTCGGTGACGCTGGTGTTTGGTATCGGCGGTGTGCTGGTCGGCACCGGCACCGGCCCGGACGACTTCGGCCTCAAAGGCATCGCGCTGTGCGCGGTGGTAGCGATTGCGCTGAACCTGATTCTGCCGGGCAATGACGGCTGGAAGAACAAGAAGCCGGATGAGCCGCTGATCTAACCCTGCACAATGATCGTTCCCACGCTCTGCGGGGGAACGATCAATTCGCGAGCAGGCTCGCTCCCACAGGTTTGAATGTATTTCTCCTGTGGGAGCGAGCCTGCTCGCGAAGCTCTTGGCTTTCAGAGGGCCAGCGGCGCTCGTTCGCACAAGGTAGCCAACGCCTTGGCCCATTGCGGGTCATCATTGAGACAGGGCAGCAGCACCAACTCCTCCCCCCCCGCTTCGCGGAACTGCTCCTTGCCGCGATCGCCAATCTCTTCCAGCGTCTCGATGCAATCGGCCACAAACGCCGGGCACATCACCAGAATCTTTTTCACGCCACTTTTGGCCAGCTCATCCAGCCGCGCCTCCGTGTACGGCTCGATCCATTTCGCGCGGCCCAGTCGCGACTGAAACGATACCGACCATTTTCCATCCGGCAGGCCCATGCGCTCCGCAAACAGCGCTGCCGTGCGCAGGCATTGCGCGCGATAGCAGGTGGCCAACACCGCTGGCGAAGCATTCTTGCAGCAGTCTTCGTTCTTGAAACAGTGATTGCCAGTCGGGTCGAGTTTGGTCAGATGGCGCTCGGGCAATCCATGGAAACTCAGCAGCAGGTGGTCGTAATCCTGCTGCAAATGGGGCTTGGCGCTGGCCACCAGCGCATCGAGGTATTCCGGCTGATCGTAGAACGGTTGCAGGATCGAGAGCTGCACATCGAGTTTCTTCTCGCGAATCACCCGCTTGGCTTCTTCGATCACCGTGGTCGTGGTGCTGTCGGCGAACTGTGGATAAAGCGGCGCGAGCGTGATGCGCTTGTGCCCCGCCGCGACCAGCTCCAGCAACCGGGTCTGAACCGACGGCTCGCCGTAGCGCATCGCCAGTTCGACCGGGCCGTGGTTCCACTGCGCCTTCACCTGCTGTTGCAGACGACGGCTGAGCACCACCAGCGGCGAACCCTCCTCCCACCAGATCGAAGCGTAGGCGTGAGCCGACTGCTCGGGCCGCTTGATCAGGATCAGCGACACCAGCAGGCGCCGCACCGGCCACGGCAGGTCGATCACGTACGGGTCCATTAAAAATTGATTGAGGTAGCTGCGCACATCGGCCACCGAGGTGGAGGCCGGAGAGCCCAGGTTGACCAGAAGCAAAGCGTGATCGGTCATGCAACGTCCTATCTCAGAGGCGGCTGGAGAGATCATCCAAAGCCGCGCGTAAGTCCGTAAAGCGGAAGGTGAAACCCGCTTCCAGCAAGCGTGCCGGCGTGGCGCGCTGGCCGCCGAGCAATAACAGTGACAGCTCGCCGAGCATGACCTTGAGCGCCAGGGTCGGCATCGGCATGAACGCCGGGCGGTGCAATACACTGCCCAGCGTTTTGGCAAATTCGCGGTTGCGCACAGGTGCAGGCGCGCAGGCATTATAAGGACCGCTCGCCTGAGGACGCTGCAGAAGAAAATCAATCAGGGCGATTTGATCGTCAATGTGAATCCACGGCATCCACTGCCGACCATTGCCCAACGGCCCACCCAGCCCGAGCTTGAACGGCAGCAGCAACCGCGACAAAAAGCCGCCCTCGGCCGACAGCACCAGACCGGTTCGTAACAGCACCACGCGTATGCCCAGATTCTCGGCGCGCAGGGCGGTTTCTTCCCAGGCGATGCACAGCTGGCTGGCGAAATCGTCGATGCCGGGCGGCGATTCTTCCGTCAGCTCACGCTCGCCGCCATCGCCGTACCAGCCGATTGCCGAACCGGAGATCAGCAACGCCGGTTTCTGTGCGCGGGTTTCAAGCCACGCCAACAACGTTTCCGTGAGCGTGATGCGACTGCCCCACAGCAGCGCCTTGCGCCGATGGGTCCAGGGCCGATCGGCAATCGGCGCGCCGGCAAGATTGACGATCGCGTCCAGCGGCTCGTCGCCGAGGTCTTCAAGACGCGAAATCCCACGCACCTGCGCGCCGCAGATCTGCGCGACTTTTTCCGCACGGCGACTCCACACCGTCAGGCGATGTCCCTGCTCCACCCAGTGCCGGCAGAGCTCGCGTCCAATCAAACCAGTACCGCCGGTCAGCAATATGTGCATGACATCTTCCTCGCGTGGAGTTTTACCCGGATCACTAGTCTATTTTTATAGGCAGGGATCTTTTCTCTCGGGCAGGCTCTATGGTTTAACAATAGGCCAAGCTGTCAAAACGAGAATGTTAGAACTTATACGAAAAAACATAATTGTACAGGTTTCATCCACGGCGTAGTCTGTACAGAAAGGTAAACGAGGCCCCTATGACTGTACCTATCGCAATCATCGGCACCGGCATCGCCGGGCTCTCCGCCGCCCAGGCTCTGACAGAGACCGGGCATACCGTTCAACTGTTCGATAAAAGCCGCGGCAGCGGCGGCCGCATGTCGAGCAAGCGCAGCGACGCTGGCTCGCTGGACCTGGGTGCGCAATATTTCACCGCGCGCGACCGGCGCTTCGTGACCGAGGTGCAACGCTGGCAAAGCCTCGGCTGGGCCGCCGAATGGACGCCGCAGCTCTACACCTTTCAGGGCGGGCAATTGAACATGTCGCCCGACGAGCAGACCCGCTGGGTCGGCGCGCCGCGCATGAGCGCCATCACCCGTGGCCTGCTCGATGGCATGGACGTGCACTTTGCTTGCCGCATTACCGAAGTCTATCGCGGTGAACAACACTGGCACCTGCAAGACGCTGAAGGTGGCACCCACGGCCCCTTCAGCCATGTGGTGATTGCCACGCCAGCGCCGCAAGCCACCGCGCTGCTCGCTGCCGCACCGAAACTCGCAGGCGTCGCCGCCGGGGTGAAAATGGACCCGACCTGGGCCGTCGCCCTGGCCTTTGAAAAACCGCTGGATACGCCAATGGAAGGCTGCTTCGTGCAGGACAGCCCGCTCGACTGGCTGGCGCGCAACCGCAGTAAACCCGGGCGCGACACCACCCTCGACACGTGGGTGCTGCATGCGACCAGCGCGTGGAGCCGGCAACACATCGACCTGTCAAAGGAAGCGGTGATCGAGCATCTTCACGGCGCTTTCGCCGAGCTGCTGCACAGCGCCATGCCTGCGCCAACGTTCAGTCTTGCCCATCGCTGGCTCTACGCCCGCCCCGCCACCGGCCATGAATGGACCACACTGGCCGACGTTGATCTGGGCCTGTACGCCTGTGGCGACTGGTGCCTGTCGGGTCGCGTCGAAGGTGCCTGGCTCAGCGGTCAGGAGGCTGCACGGCGCTTGCACGAAAGTCTGCAATGAATCGCATCAACCCGCGCAAATTGCTGCTATCGAAATGGACAGCAGCCCAGCCGCAAAACCGCGAGAAACATTTTCTGGTCACTGAGCTGATCCGCGACGAAGAAGGCACGGTGCTCGAGGTCGAGCTGCAGGCGGTGCTGACACAGCGCACCGAACGATTGGACTGGCAGGTGCTGAAAAACAACGAGCACTGGTTACTCGGCTGGAAATAGATTTCCCTTGTGGGAGCGAGCCTGCTCGCGAAAGCGCTGTATCAGATTCGAATTCGTCGACTGCCCCACCGCCTTCGCGAGCAGGTTCGCTCCCACAGATCCAGCGCCGCACGAAAATCTTATACAAATCATTTGACTTGTACATCCACGGATCTATGCTTAGGAAAAGTTGTACAGCGATAACACGCTGTACAGGTATAGATTCCGAGGTGCTCATGTCTACTGCTTCCCTGTCCAAGCCGAAGATCGCCATCAGCGCCTGCCTGTTGGGCGAAGAAGTGCGCTACAACGGCGGGCACAAGGAATCGCGGCTGTGCAGCCGTACCCTCGCTGAATATTTCGACTTTGTGCCGTTGTGCCCGGAAGTCGCCATTGGCATGGGCATTCCCCGTGAGCCGATTCGTCTGGTTGGCGACCCTGAGCAACCCGAGGCGGTCGGTACCGTAAATCCGACTATCAACGTCACCCGGCCGTTGGCCGAATACGGCGAAAAAATGGCCGGCGAGCTGCAAGACCTTTGCGGTTACATCTTCATGCAGCAATCGCCGTCCTGCGGGCTGGAACGCGTCAAGGTTTATCACGCCAACGGCGCGCCGGTGAACGGCGGCGGGCGCGGTATCTACGCGCAGGCGTTTTGCGCGCGGCATCCGGACTTGCCGGTGGAAGAAGCCGGGCGCCTGAACGATCCGGTGTTGCGTGAAAACTTTATCACCCGCGTGCTCGCCTACAGCGCCTGGCAGCAAGTACTCGCCCAAGGGCTGACCCGCCGCGCGCTCACCGAATTTCACTCGCGCTACAAATACCTGCTGATGGCGCACAACCCGCTGCAATACAAAACCCTGGGCAAATTGCTCGGCAACATGGCTGACAGCGATCCCGCCGAGCTCGGCCCCCGCTACTTCAGCGAGCTGATGGCGGCCCTGAAGAAATGCGCCACGCGCGGCACCCATTGCAACGTGCTGCTGCACCTCAGCGGATATTTGAAACAATCGTTGAGCACCGAAGACAAACAGGAAATGCAGCAAGTCATCGGCCAGTACCGCCAGGGCATCGTGCCACTGGTGGTACCGCTGACCCTGCTAAAGCATCACTTCCGACTCCATCCGGACCCGTACATCGCGCAGCAGGTCTACCTGCAACCGCATCCGGAAAACCTCAGTCTGCGAAACGCGATCTAATGAACGATAAAACCGACAGCAGCGCCCAGGAAGACCTCGGCGCCGACTTCAAGAAAGCCCTCGACGAGGGCTGGCTGCCGATCCGCGAAGTCGCGCGGCAGACCGGCGTCAACGCCATCACCTTGCGTGCGTGGGAGCGCCGCTACGGGCTGGTAGTGCCACAACGCACGCCCAAGGGCCACCGGCTGTATAACGCCGAACATGTGCAGCGAATCATGGCTGTCCTTACCTGGCTCAACCGTGGCGTCGCGGTCGGCCAGGTCAAGCCATTGCTCGATGCGCCGCAAACGTTCAGCGAAACCGTGGAAAACGATTGGCAGCGTTTGCAACAGACCTTGCTTTCGGCGGTCAGCGCGCTTAACGAACGCACGCTCGATGACAGCGTCAACCAGGCCATCGCACTGTATCCGCCACGCACCTTGTGCGAGCAATTGCTGATGCCGATGCTGGCCGAGCTCGAACAGCGCTGGCAAGGCCAGTTCGGCGCGCAGATGGAGCGAACGTTTTTCTATTCCTGGCTGCGCAGCAAATTCGGCGCACGCATCTACCACAACAACCGCCAGCTGCATTCGGCGCCGTTGCTGTTGATCAACCATTCCGACCTGCCACTGGAGCCTCATCTGTGGCTGTGCGCGTGGCTGATCAGCAGCGCCGATTGCCCGGTGCAGGTGTTCGACTGGCCACTGCCGGCCGGAGAACTGGCGCTGACCGTGGAACATCTGCAGGCCCGAGGCGTGCTGCTGTACTCCAGCAAGGCCATGCAAGTGGCGCAGTTGCCGAAGCTGCTGGCGAACGTCAGTTGCCCGACTTTGATCGCCGGCCCCACCGTGCACATCCACCACGCCGAATTGTCCGAACGCACTTCAGAAATCGCCAACGTGTTCCTGGCTGAAGATCCGCTTTCAGCGCATCAGGCACTGAACGAGCACGGATTGATTTGATGACGGGCTTAATCTCATGCAACTGATCTGGCTGCGCAGCGACCTGCGCCAACATGACAACACGGCCCTCGCGGCAGCCGCCGCGCGCGGCCCGACCGTGGCCGTGTACCTGTTGAGCCCGCAGCAATGGCTGGAACATGACGATGCGCCGTGCAAGGTGGATTTCTGGCTGCGCAATCTGCGCGAGCTGAGCAAAAGCCTGGGCGCGCTGAACATTCCGCTGTTGATTCGCAGCGCGCCCCACTGGGATCAGGCCCCGGCAGAACTGCTCAAGCTGTGTCGGCAATTGAAGATCGAGGCGGTTCACGTGAACGAGGAATACGGCGTTCACGAAAGCCGCCGCGATGAAGCCGTGGCCGAAACATTGCGGGCCGAGGGCATCGAGTTCCACAGTTATCTGGATCAGTTGCTGTTCAAACCCGGCACCGTGCTGACCAAGACCGGCACCTGGTTTCAGGTGTTCAGCCAGTTTCGCAAAGTCTGCTACGAACGCCTGTATCGCTCGATGCCGGCGCTGGTCAAAGCGCCAGGCAAGCAGGCCCCGCTGAGCATCGACAGCGATGAGATTCCCGAAGCGGTTAAAGGCTTTGCCACACCGAGCGAATCCTTGCGCAAATTGTGGCCGGCCGGTGAACAGGAAGCGCAGCGCCGTCTCGATACGTTCACTGACGCGCAGATTGATTACTACCGCAGCGAACGCGATTTCCCGGCCAAACCCGGCACCAGTCAGCTTTCGGCATACCTCGCCGCCGGCGTGATCTCGCCACGCCAGTGCCTGCACGCCGCATTGCAGAGCAACCAGGGTGAGTTCGAAAGCGGCAAGGTCGGCGCGGTCACCTGGATCAACGAACTGCTGTGGCGCGAGTTTTACAAACACATTCTGGTCGGTTATCCGCGCGTCTCGCGCAATCGCGCCTTTCGCCCGGAGACCGAAGCCTTGGCCTGGCGTCATGCGCCGGACGATCTCAAGGCCTGGCAGGAAGCACGCACCGGTTTGCCAATCATCGACGCGGCGATGCGCCAATTGCTTGAAACCGGCTGGATGCACAATCGCCTGCGCATGGTTGTCGCAATGTTCCTGACCAAAAACCTGCTGATCGACTGGCGTGAAGGCGAACGCTTTTTCATGCGTCACCTGATCGATGGTGATCTGGCAGCGAACAACGGTGGCTGGCAGTGGAGTTCGTCGACCGGCACGGATTCGGCGCCCTACTTTCGCATTTTCAACCCGGTGAGCCAGTCGGAAAAATTCGACGCAGAAGGTGTGTTCATCAAGCAGTGGCTGCCGGAACTGGCCGGGCTCAACAAGAAAGAAGTGCACAACCCGGCAAGCGCCGGAGGGTTGTTCGGCGTGGCGGATTATCCGGCGCCGATCGTTAACCTCAGCGCTTCACGCGAGCGCGCACTGACGGCCTTCAAAAACCTGCCGTCACGCCAGCCTGCCGGCGGCAGCGATGAGTGAATTCCTGCGCAGCTTCGCCCGGCAGTTTTCCGGGTTGAACAAAGACAACCTGCATCGCTTGGGCGAGCTGTACAGCGACGATATTCAGTTCACCGATCCGCTGCATGAAGTTCAGGGATTGGTGCAATTGCACGGCTACTTCAGTGAGCTGTACGCCAACGTCAGCGATCTGCGTTTCGATTTTCATGGTTTCGACCAGATCGGCGAAGGTGAAGGTTACCTGCGCTGGGTCATGAGTTACCGCCATCCGCGCCTGGCCAGCGGCCGGGAAATCAGGGTCAGCGGCTGTTCGCACCTGCGCTGGCGGGACAAGGTTTATCGCCATCGGGATTATTTCGATGCCGGGGCGCTGCTGTATGAACACTTGCCAATATTGGGCCGGGCGATCGCCTGGCTGAAAAGGAGAATGGGATGAGTCGTACACCCCCACGGCGGTATTGGTTGACCGGCGCCAGCAGTGGCATCGGCGCCGCATTGTGCGAGGACATTCTGAAGACCGGTGCGCACCTGGCCGTCAGTTCGCGTTCAGTTGCGCCGCTCAAAGTCTTGTCCCAACGTTATCCGGGGCAGGTGCTGGTAGTGCCGGGAGATCTGACCAACAGTCAGACCGTGCGCGAAATCGGTGAGCAGATCACCGAGGCCTGGGGTTCGCTCGACAGCGTGATTCTCAACGCGGGCACCTGTGAATATGTTGATGCCCGCCAGTTTGATTCGTCGATCATCGAGCACGTGGTGCGCACCAATCTGCTCGCCAGCAGCTACTGCATCGAAGCTGCCCTGCCCCTGCTGCGCAAAGGCACGGCACCGCATCTGGTTGGCATGGCCAGCTCGGTGACTTACCTGCCTTTACCACGGGCCGAAGCCTACGGCGCGTCGAAGGCCGGGCTGCGTTATCTGTTTGAATCGCTGCGCATCGACCTGGCGGATGAAGGTATTGAAGTGACCATCATCAGCCCGGGTTTCGTTGAAACGCCACTGACCGAGAGGAACGATTTCCCGATGCCGCTGAGCTGGCCTGTGGATAAAGCGGCTCGCCATATATTCGCCAAACTCAAGGACCGGCCGCTGGAAATTGCCTTTCCGGCGCTGTTCATGGCGGCGCTGTGGCCGCTGTCGAAACTGCCTGCCCGCGCTCAGCTCGCCATCGGCAAACGCATGGTGCGCAAAAATCCTCCGCAGCGGGATACGCTATGAAAATTGCGGTGATCGGCAGCGGTATTGCCGGGCTTACCTGCGCCTATCTGCTCAAGCGTCGCCACGACATTACCGTGTTCGAGGCCAGCGACTGGGTCGGCGGCCATACCCATACGGTGCCAGTGACGGTCGGTGGGCAATCGTTCGCGATCGACACGGGTTTTATCGTGTTCAACGATTGGACGTACCCCAACTTCATTCGTTTGCTCAACCAGCTCGGTGTCGCGTTCAAGCCGACGGAAATGAGTTTTTCGGTGACCGATCCGGACACCGGTGTGGAATACAACGGCAACAACCTCAACAGCCTGTTCGCCCAACGCAGCAATCTGCTGTCGCCGGGGTTCTGGGGGATGCTGCGCGACATTCTGCGGTTCAATAAGGAAGCACAGCGCGACCTGATGGAACTGCGCATCGCCGCCGATACCACCCTTAACGAATACCTCCAGGCCGGCGGCTACGGTGAGCGCTTCATCCTGCATTACATCGTGCCGATGGGCGCAGCGATCTGGTCGATGCCGATGGCGGAAATGCTCAATTTCCCGCTGCAGTTTTTCCTGCGCTTTTTCAAGAACCATGGATTGCTGTCGGTCAGTGATCGCCCGCAGTGGCAAGTCATCGAAGGCGGCTCCAGCGCTTACATTGCGCCACTGACCGCGTCATTCAGCGACCGGATCCGTCTGAACTGCCCGGTCACCCGTGTCGAGCGCAACGAGCACGGCGTGGTTATCCACAGCCCGGCCGGCCTGGAACACTTCGATAAAGTGGTGTTTGCCTGTCACAGCGATCAGGCGCTAAAGCTGCTGGCCAACCCGAGCGAGGCCGAGCGCTCGATACTCGGGGCCCTGCTCTACGCCGATAACGACGTCGTGCTGCACACCGACACGCAATTGTTGCCGACGCGCAAACTGGCCTGGGCCAGCTGGAACTATCGCCTCGGCGGCGCCGGTCACACCCGCGCGGCGGTCACCTACAACATGAACATCCTGCAAGGGATCGAGAGCGACACGACGTTTTGCGTCAGCCTCAATCAAACCGCCGGGATCGCTCCCGACAAAGTGCTTGCCCGCTACACCTACGCCCACCCGCAATACACCCTCGCCGCCGCGGCCGCGCAAAACCGCTGGGGCGAACTCGATGGCGAGCAGCACACGCATTATTGCGGCGCGTACTGGGCCAACGGTTTTCATGAGGACGGCGTGGTCAGTGGTCTGCGCGTGGCCGCCGCGTTGGGTGAAACCCTGTGAACAGCGCACTCTATAGCGGCATCATCGGCCATCGGCGCTTTTCTCCGCGCCGGCATGAGTTCCGTTACCGCATCGGCCTGCTCTATCTCGATCTGAGCGAACAGGACGCGGTACTCGCCTTGTCGCCGCTGGCGGGACGCAGCCGTTTTGCGCCGTTCTCGTTTCGCGAGACCGATTACCTGAAAGCCTTCACAGGCACCGGCATGCGCCTGATTGACGCTGTGCGTCAGCAAGTCGGCGCAGCCATCGGCCATGAGCCGCAGGGATCGGTCTGCCTGCTGACCCAACCGCGCAGTTGGGGGCTGTCGTTCAATCCGGTGAGTTTCTTCTACTGTCACGAGGCCGACGGGCAGCTCGCGGCAATTGTCTGCGAAGTGACCAATACGCCCTGGCGTGAGCGTTATCACTACGTTCTGCCGGCGCAGGTGCCAACCAGCCTGCACGATTTCCATCAGCATTTCGCCGTGGCCAAGGCGTTTCACGTTTCGCCGTTCCTGCCACGCGACCTCGAATACCGCATGAGCTTCAGCCCTGCCGCCCAGACCCTCGGCGTGCACATGGCCGACTGGCAGGGCACCGACAAATTGTTCGACGCCACGCTCAATCTGCGCCGCGAATCCCTGGACCGTCGCAGCCTGCACCGTTATCTGCGGCGCTTCCCGTGGATGACTGCAAAAACCGCCCTGGCGATCTACTGGCAAGCGCTGCGCTTGCTGCTCAAGCGCGCCCCGATCTTCGCCCATCAGGCTGCCGACGGCAGCTTTCAAACCGCCTCTGTGCCTCCGAAGGAGCCGCACCATGAAATCCTCTAGCCTGCCGCTCAGTCGCTTCAGCACCAACGGTTTGACCGGCTCGCTTTTGCGCCGTGGCGTGCTGCGCCAATTGGCGCAACTCAAGCACGGACAATTGATGGTCGTCGAAGACGGCGAACAAATGCTTTTTGGGACACCCGGCAGTCCCCTGCTCGGCGAAGTCCACGTGCTTGATCCAGCGCTGTGGGGGATGGTCGCCAGCAACGGTTCGATCGGCGCCGGCGAGGCGTTCATCCACGGTTACTGGAGTTCACCGGACCTCACCGCCGTGGTCCGCGTGTTCGTCAGCAACCTTGATGTGCTCGACGCCATGGAAGGTGGTCTGGCGCGCCTCGGCCGGCCAATGGTGCAAGGCTTGCACTGGCTCAACCGCAATACGCGCAAGGGCTCGCAAAAAAACATCGCCGCGCACTACGACCTCGGCAATGAGCTGTTCGAACAGTTCCTCGACCCGACCATGATGTATTCCGCCGGCCAGTTTCTGACCCCCACAGATACGCTGGAGCAGGCGCAACTGAACAAACTGCAGCGGATCTGCCAGAAGCTCGCGCTCAAGCCCAGCGATCATTTGCTGGAAATTGGCACCGGCTGGGGCAGCATGGCGCTTTACGCCGCGCAGCATTACGGCTGCCGCGTGACCACCACGACCCTGTCCAAAGAGCAATACGCATTCACCGCCAAGCGTATCGAACAACTTGGCTTGCAGGATCGCGTCACCCTGCTGCTCAAGGATTACCGTGACCTCAGCGGCGAGTACGACAAACTGGTGTCGATCGAAATGATCGAAGCGGTCGGCCATCGCTTCCTGCCGACTTACTTCAAACAATGCGCCCACTTGCTCAAGAGCAACGGCTTGATGCTGTTGCAGGCGATCACGATCCGCGAGCAACGCTATGAGCAGGCCAGGCGCAGCGTCGATTTTATCCAGCGCTATATTTTCCCCGGTGGCGCCCTGCCCTCGGTGCACAAGATGCTCGACGTGGTCAGTCGCGAGACCGACATGAACCTGTTGCACATGGAGGATTTCGGCCTCCACTACGCCAAGACTCTTCGCCTGTGGCACGAAAACTTTCGCCTCGCCCATGGTCGCTTGAACGAACTGGGTTACGACGATTATTTCCTGCGGTTGTGGGAATTTTACCTGTGCTACTGCGAAGGCGGATTTCTGGAGCGCACCATCGGCACCGCACAATTGCTGCTCGCCAAACCGGCGGCAATGCCCGCGCCGCTGCTCGGGCGTTTTGATGCGTAAGCGTGTCGCCAATGCCGTGTTGTTTCAACTCGGCTGGCTGGCTTGCGTACTCGGTGGCAACAGCCTGTGGCTGCTGCTTGCGCTGGCAGCACTGGTGATTCATTTGCGCTGGATCAGCAGCTGGGCGGTGGAAGGTCGTTTGATACTGTGCGTGGTCATCGTCGGCACGGCGGTGGACAGTGTCTTGCGTCACCTCGGTGTGTTCCGGTTCGAAGATCTTTCCCCGCTGATCCCACTGTGGCTGATGCTGCTCTGGGCATTGCTGGCGACAACGTTGCGCCACTGCCTGGCGTGGAGCGCCAGACCGTGGTGGCTGGCCAGCGGGCTCGGCGCGGTGGGCGGGGCATTGTCGTATTACGGCGGCGGACAATTGGCCGGGGTGCAATTTCCTTACGGTGAAGTCCCGACGCTGATCGTCATTGGTTTGCTTTGGGCGCTGCTCTTTCCGCTGCTGCACGTCATGGCGCGGCGCCTGTCGCGGTAGCGTCCGTCTGCGCGTTCACACCCACAGCAGTCACTGCCTTACACTGGCGCCATGAAAACCATTCCTCATACGCAAATCGACGAACCGGCCGTCACCTGCTCGACGTGCGCGGCGTGCTGCTGCCAGCTCGAAGTGATGCTGATCACTGACACTGGCGTGCCTGATCGCTTTATCGATACTGATGAATGGGGCGGCGAAGTGATGCTGCGCCTGGACGACGGCTGGTGCGCGGCGCTGGATCGCGACAGCATGATGTGCACGATCTACGAACGGCGCCCGCTGATTTGCCGCGAGTTTGAAATGGGCGCGCCGGAATGTATTGAAGAGCGCCAGGGTATTGCGACAGCCTACCGCTGATTTCTTTGACAACGCAGAAACAATTGTGGGAGCGAGCCTGCTCGCGAAGGCGGTGTGTCAGCCACCATTTGAATTGACTGACACTCAGCTTTCGCGAGCAGGCTCGCTCCCACGTTGGTTCCCCGTAGCGGCGTGTTACAGCGGCATCGAGTAATGCAGCGCGTAGCTTTCCACACCGTCGTTGTCGCTGGACAGGCCGGCGTTGGAGTAGTGCGTCGCGCGGATGCCGACTTCGTGGCCGCCGTTGAAGCGCAGGCCAAAACCGATGCGGTCTTCGAACTGAAAAGAGCCGCCCAGTTTGTTGTCTTCGTATTCGGTATTGGAGAACAGCGCCACGCCGATGCCGGCTTCAACGTACGGTTTGACCGACTGACCGGCAAACTCGTAAACGAAGACAGGCGAGAACGACAGGCTGTTATCGCTCGAAGTCTTGTCGCCTTCCCAATAGGTGTAAGCACCGCTCCAGTAGCCGGTCAGGCGACCGACGTCGCTCTGCAGCCAGCTCTTGTCCCAGTCGAAATTCATGCCCAGGCGATACGTCATTGTCGAATCGCTGGTACCGCCGACGGCGAATTCAACGCCAGCGGCTTGTGCAGAAATGCTTTGCCCCATCAGTGCGGCCGCAATCGCGGCCAAGCAGAATAGTCGCTTCACTTTGAAACTTCCTTTTCCGGAACGATCGTTTGGTTTTTAGTGCTGCTGTCGCTATAGAAATCTGCGCTTGGTCAGAAGTTCAGCGTTTTTTTAGTTATTTCACATTTTTTTTACAAGTCGAAGTTTTGCACATTCGACGCAGTTTGGCCCAGCAACGGTAGGATTTTTCTGAAGGATAGCGGATTTGCGCTGGTCCAGAATTTCACAGGCAGGTTTGGGCCGTGAGCGAGCAGATCGCGTTCGCCGAGCAGCCGTTGCAGCTGCCGGGCCACGGCGGCGCCTGTATCGATCAGGCTGATATCATCGGCGATCATCGACTTTAGCAGCGGCTTGAGGAACGGGTAATGCGTGCAGCCCAGAATGATCGTGTCGCAGCCCTGAGCCAGCAACGGTGTCACATAACCGTGCAATAACGCGCGCAGTTCCGGGCTGTGCAGGTCACCGCTTTCAATCAGCTCGACCAGCCCCGGACACGGCTGAGTGATGACCTTCACATCCACCGCAAAACGATCGAGCAACGCGGCAAACTTGGCGCTCTGCAAAGTGCCCGTGGTGGCGAGCACGCCGACCACGCCGCTGCGCGTCGCCGCCGCAGCCGGTTTGACTGCCGGCTCCATGCCTACGATCGGCCAGCCGGGAAAGTCGCGACGCAGATCGGCAACGCCTGCCACGGTTGCCGTGTTGCACGCCAGCACCAGGGCCTTCGCGCCCTGTTCGCGGAAAAACCCGGCCATCACGCTGCAGCGCTGGCGGATGAATTCCGGGGTTTTCTCGCCATAGGGAATATGGCCGCAGTCGGCGACGTACAGCAGTGATTCGTTGGGCAGCAAGCGCTGGATTTCCGCCAGTACCGACAAGCCACCGACACCGGAATCGAACACGCCGATCGGCGCTTCACGCATGGTGCGGGCCACAGACGCTGCACGCCGGATCACGCTTGACGCGCAACTCCCGGAAGCGCGAACCGAGGGCATCAATCAGCAAAAGCCGACCCACCAGCGGTTCGCCGAAGCCGACCAGCATCTTCAAGGCTTCCAGCGCCTGGAGACTGCCCACCAGACCCACCAGTGGCCCGACCACACCGGCTTCGCTGCAGGTCAGCTCGGCTTCGCTACCGTGGCCGTACAGGCAGTGGTAACAAGGGCTTTCGGC
This sequence comes from Pseudomonas khorasanensis, assembly GCF_014268505.2. Taxonomy (GTDB): domain Bacteria; phylum Pseudomonadota; class Gammaproteobacteria; order Pseudomonadales; family Pseudomonadaceae; genus Aquipseudomonas; species Aquipseudomonas khorasanensis. The sequence continues at coordinate 37,592 of NZ_JABWQP020000019.1, read as the reverse complement.
ACGCCGTGGATCAAACACCGACAACTGCCCTTCCAGACGAATCGCCGCACCGCTGACCAGCGGTTTGCGCGCCAGCACACACGCCGCATTGACCGCCTCGCGGGTGGCAAAATTATCCGAGCAGTCGAGGACCAGATCCACCGCCGCCACCGCTGCGACCAGAGAATCTTCGTCCAGCGCCTGACGATGGGCGATCAGTTGAATCTGCGGATTGATCGCGCCCAGACGCTTGAGCGCCGAATCGACCTTGCTCAGGCCGACGCTGTCGGTGTCGTGAATGATCTGGCGCTGCAGGTTGGTCAGATCGACCGTGTCGAAATCCGCCAGATGCAACTCGCCCACGCCCGCCGCCGCCAGGTACAGCGCCACCGGCGCACCAAGACCGCCGAGGCCGACGATCAATACGCGACTGGCCTTGAGTTTCAATTGCCCGTCGATGTCGATGTGTTGCAGCAGAATCTGCCGACTGTAACGCAGCAATTCCTGATCATTCAGCACGGCAGGCGCCCCAGACTGATGCGTTGATGACCGCCCAGATCGGTGCGGCTATGGACGTCGTCGAAACCGCGACTCAGCAACAGATCACGCACGGCGTCTGCCTGATCATAGCCGTGTTCGAGCATCAGCCAGCCACCGGCTTCAAGATGTTCCGGCGCCTGGGCCACGATCAGCCGCAGGTCGTCGAGGCCGTCTTCACCTGCGACCAAGGCGCTGGCCGGCTCGAAACGTACATCGCCCTCGATCAGATGCGGATCGGCGGCGGCAATGTACGGAGGATTACTGATGATCAGTTGAAAACGCTGCCCGGCCAGCGCGCTGAACCAGTGGCTGCTCAGCACGGTGGCGTTATGCAAATGCAGGCGCTGGCGATTGCGTTCGGCCAATGCGACGGCTTCCAATACACGATCCACCGCCGTGACCTTCCACGTCGGACGTTCGCTGGCCAGGGCCAGGGCAATCGCGCCGCTGCCGGTGCCCAGATCGAGGACTTTGGCCGGCGTCGCCGGGAGCAATTCGAGCGCGGCTTCCACCAGCAATTCGGTGTCCGGGCGCGGGATCAGCGTGTGCGGCGCGACTTCCAGATCCAGCTTCCAGAAGCCTTGCTGACCGAGAATGTACGCCACAGGCTCGCCGCCACGTCGGCGTTGCAGATAGCTGGCAAACGTCAGCGCCGCTTCGCTCGGCACGATGCGCTCGGGCCAGGTGTGCAGGAAACTGCGCGACTTGCCCAATGCGGCGGCCAACAGCAATTCAGCGTCCAGACGCGCAGTGGGCGAGTCCGGCAACTCGGCGGCGCGCAACAGGCTGGCGATGATGGTCATTTATTTATTCACCTATCGCCGCGAGCTGGTCGGCCTGATATTCGGCCAGCAACGGCTCGATGACCGCATCAACGCCACCGGCAAGAATTTCATCCAGCGAATACAGGGTCAGGTTGACGCGGTGGTCGGTGACCCGGCCCTGGGCAAAGTTGTATGTACGGATGCGTTCGGAGCGATCACCGGAACCGACCAGCAACTTGCGCTCGCTGGCAATGGCGTTGGCCGCCGCTGCGGTTTGCTGATCGTTGAGCTTGGCCGACAGCCACGCCATCGCCCGCGCACGGTTCTTGTGCTGGGAACGTTCTTCCTGGCACTCGACGACAGTGCCGGTTGGCAAGTGCGTGATGCGGATCGCCGAGTCGGTCGTGTTGACATGCTGACCACCGGACCCGGAGGAGCGGTAAGTGTCGACGCGCAAATCCGCCGGGTTGATCTCGATGGTTTCCTGCTCGTCAGGCTCGGGCAACACCGCAACGGTGCAGGCCGAGGTGTGGATCCGGCCCTGGGATTCGGTGGCGGGTACACGCTGTACGCGGTGCGCGCCGGATTCGAATTTCAGTTTGCCGTAAACGTTGTCACCTTCAATGCGGGCGATGACTTCTTTATAGCCACCGTGCTCGCCTTCGTTTGCCGACAGGATCTCCACACGCCAGCCACGTCGCTCGGCGTAACGCGAGTACATGCGGAACAAATCGCCAGAGAAGATCGCAGCCTCGTCGCCGCCGGTGCCGGCGCGAATTTCGAGGAACACGTTACGCCCATCGTTGGGATCCTTGGGCAGCAACATGCGTTGCAGGTCGGCTTCCAGCGTGATCAGCGATTCTTTGGCTTCGCGGACTTCTTCCACAGCCATTTCACGCATGTCAGGGTCGTTGTCCTTGAGCAGCGCCTGTGCGCCTTCAAGATCGCTTTGTACCCCGAGCAGCTTTTTATAGGCTTGCACGACCGGCTCAAGTTCGGCGTATTCCTTTGAATAGGCGCGGAATTTGGCCTGATCGGCAATGACTTCGCCGTCGCCGAGCAACGCGGTCAGTTCCTCGAAACGGTCCTGGAGGATGTCCAGCTTGTTGAGCAGTGACGCTTTCATTGCGGTTTTTTATCCGAAAAACTATCCGGTGAGCCCTCAAGGGCAAAGAGTTCCTGGGCCATGGCCAGCGCATCGAGGCGGCCTTCGGCAGACAGCTTTTTCAACTGCACGCTGGGCGCATGCAAGAGTTTGTTGGTCAGACCACGGGCCAGTTGCCCGAGCACGTCTTCTGCGTTGCCGCCGTTGGCCAGCAGCCGCAGGGCTTTTTGCAATTCCTCGTCGCGCAGGCGTTCGCTCTGTTGACGATAAGCCTTGAGCACATCGACCGCCGCCAGTTCGCGCAGGCGCACCATGAAATCGTCGGCGCCGACCGAGACCATTTCTTCCGCTGCTTGGGCAGCGCCCTGACGGCTCTTGAGGTTTTCGGCGACCACTTCGTGTAGATCGTCGACACTGTAGAGGTAAACGTCATCCAGCTCGCCGACTTCCGGCTCGATATCCCGGGGCACGGCGATGTCGACCATGAAAATCGGCTTGTGCTTGCGCAACTTCAGCGCGCTTTCCACCGCGCCCTTGCCGAGGATCGGCAGCTGACTGGCGGTCGAACTGATGACGATGTCGCTGCGCACCAGCTCTGCCGGAATGTCCGAAAGCAGCACCGCGTGTGCGCCAAACTGCTCGGCCAACTGACTGGCGCGCTCCAGCGTGCGGTTGGCGACGACGATGCGCTTGACCCCCAGCTCGTGCAAATGGCGAGCGACCAAAGTAATCGTCTCGCCGGCGCCGATCAGCAGCGCCTGACTGCGTTGCAGGTCACTGAAAATCTGTTTGGCCAGGCTGACGGCGGCAAACGCCACCGACACAGGGTTTTCACCGATGGCGGTATCGGTGCGCACCTGTTTGGCGGCATTGAACGTTGCCTGAAACAGACGCCCCAGCAAAGGACCGATGGTGCCGGCCTCACGCGCCACGGCGTAGGCTGATTTCATCTGGCCGAGAATCTGCGGCTCACCCAGCACCAGCGAATCCAGCCCGGAGGCGACACGCATCATGTGACGAACGGCCGCATCGTCTTCGTGCACATAGGCACTGGCGCGCAGCTCATCCAGGCTCAAATGGTGATAATCGGCCAGCCAGCGCAGCACGACATCCGCCGACAGCTGATCCTGTTCTATATAAAGTTCACTGCGATTGCAGGTGGAGAGGATCGCGGCTTCGCGGCTGTCGGTCAGTCGGCAGAGCTGCTGCAACGCCTCAACCAGCTGCTCAGGGGTAAAGGCCACGCGCTCGCGGACGTCTACTGAAGCAGTCTTGTGGTTAATACCGAGTGCGAGGAAGGCCATTCAAGGTCGCTGATGGTGACGTGAAGCCGGCAATTGTCCTACTTCGAAAGATTCAGAACAACTACCGCTGACTATTGTCCCAATTGTCAGCCCCTATGATGGGCACAATTGAGTCTCGGTTATGTTTGACCGAAAGCTTGTGTCATGATGATCCGACCGCAGGTTAGTCGTCCTCTTCCTATATGAATAGATCCTCCGCGTTGCTCCTCGCTTTTGTCTTTCTCGGCGGCTGCCAGGCCATGGCGCCCGTTGCGCCGGGCAGCACCCCGCCAGTCGAAGACACCACGCCCGCGCCTGAAAAGCCCAAGGTTTACAGCTCGTTCAGCGAGGAAACCGTGTTCAGCCTGCTGAGCGCCGAGCTTGCCGGCCAGCGCAATCGTTTCGACATTGCCCTGGACAACTACGTGACCCAGGCCATCAACACCCAGGACCCGGGCGTCTCCGAACGCGCCTTCCGCATCGCCGAATACCTGGGCGCCGATCAACCAGCGCTGGATACGGCATTGATCTGGGCAAAAAACGCCCCTGACGACCTCGAAGCGCAACGCGCCGCCGCCGTGCAACTGGCCCGCGCCGGGCGCTATGACGACTCTATGGTCTACATGGAAAAAGTCCTGCAGGGTAAGGGCGACACCCATTTCGACTTCCTCGCGCTGTCGGCGGCCGACACCGATCAGGAAACCCGCAACGGTCTGATGAAGAGCTTCGACCGTCTGTTGCAGCGCCATCCGAACAATAATCAGCTGATTTTCGGCAAGGCCTTGCTGTTGCAGCAGGACGGCGACAATCAAGGCGCACTGACCCTGCTCGAGGACAATCCGCCGGAAGATGGCGAGGTTGCTCCGATCCTGCTGCGCGCTCGCCTGCTTCAAGTGTTGAACCGGGGCGATGAAGCACTGCCGCTGCTGCAAAAGAACATCAAGAAGTACCCGGACGACAAACGCCTGCGCCTGACTTATGCCCGCATGCTCGTCGAACAGGACCGGATGGACGACGCCAAGGCCGAGTTCTCCACCCTCGTTCAGCAATACCCGGAAGACGACGAACTGCGTTATTCCCTGGCGCTGGTTTGCCTGGAAGCCAAGGCCTGGGAAGAAGCCAAGGGCTATCTGGAAGACCTGATCGCCCGCGAAAGCCATGTTGATTCGGCGCACCTGAACCTTGGGCGCATCGCCGAAGAACGCAACGATCCGCAAGGCGCACTCATCGAGTACGCGCAAGTCGGCCCGGGCAACGATTACCTGCCAGCGCAACTGCGTCAGGCCGATATTCTGATGAACAACGGCAAGACCGCCGAAGCGCAAAGCAAACTGGCGGCCGAACGTGATGAGCAGCCGGATTACGCCATTCAGCTCTACCTGATCGAATCGGAAACCCTGTCGGCCAACAAACAGGACGACAAGGCCTGGAAAGTCTTGCAGCAAGCCCTGCAGAAATACCCGGACGATCTGAATCTGCTGTACACCCGGGCCATGCTCGCCGAGAAACGTAATGATCTGGCGCAAATGGAAAAAGACCTGCGCCTGATCATCAAGCGCGACCCGGACAACGCCATGGCGCTGAACGCGCTGGGCTACACCTTGTCCGACCGCACGACTCGCTATGCGGAAGCCAAGACACTGATCGAGCAGGCGCACCAGATCAATCCGGAAGACCCGGCCGTGCTCGACAGCCTTGGCTGGGTGAATTACCGCCTTGGCAATCTGGACGAGGCGGAGAAATATCTGCGCCAGGCGCTCGAGCGTTTCCCCGACCACGAAGTCGCCGCACACCTGGGCGAGGTTTTGTGGGCCAAGGGCAACCAGCGAGAAGCCAGACAAATCTGGGGCAAATTCCTCAAGGATCAGCCCGACAGCACCATTTTGCGCAGCACCATCAAGCGCCTGACCGGATCCGAGACTCTCTAAACCATGTTTTTGCGCCACGTTATTGTTTTCAGCTTCATCGCCCTGCTCGCCGGTTGCGCGGGTTTCGGCGCTCGCGAATCAGTCGAAGGTCACGGCAGCCCGGCCCAATGGGCGGCGAATAAACAGCAGTTGACCGGCCTCGACGGCTGGCAAATCGACGGCAAGATTGGCATCCGCGCGCCGAAGGACTCCGGCAGCGGCACGCTGTTCTGGCTGCAACGCCAGGACTACTACGATATTCGCCTGTCGGGCCCACTGGGTCGCGGCGCGGCACGCCTGACCGGGCGTCCGGGCAAAGTGTCACTGGAAGTGGCCAACCAGGGTCGCTACGAATCGCAGTCCCCGGAAGCGCTGCTCGAAGAACAGCTGGGCTGGAAACTGCCGGTGTCGAATCTGGCTTGGTGGGTTCGGGGCCTGCCGGCGCCAGAGAGCAAAAGCCGTTTGAATCTGGACGCCAACAGCCGCCTCGCCAGCCTTGAGCAGGATGGCTGGAAAGTCGAATACACCGCCTACACCGAGCAGAACGGCTATTGGCTGCCCGAACGCATCAAACTGCACGGCACCGATCTCGACGTAACGCTGGTGATCAAGACCTGGCAACCGCGCAAGTTGGGGCAATAACGCATGACCGCTGCACGCCTTACCCTGCCCTCGCCCGCCAAACTCAACCTGATGCTGCACATCCTCGGTCGCCGTGAAGACGGTTATCACGAGTTGCAGACGCTGTTTCAATTTCTCGACTACGGCGATGAAATCACCTTCGCCTTGCGCGACGACGGCGTCATTCAACTGCACACCGAATTTGCAGGCGTACCCCATGACGACAACCTGATCGTGCGCGCGGCGAAAATGCTGCAAGCGCAATCCGGCTGTTCGCTGGGCATTGATATCTGGATCGACAAAGTTCTGCCAATGGGCGGCGGCATTGGCGGCGGCAGTTCGAACGCCGCCACTACCTTGTTGGGTCTCAACCACCTCTGGCAGCTGGGTTGGGACGAAGATCGCCTGGCGGCACTGGGCTTGTCGCTCGGCGCTGACGTCCCGGTTTTCGTCCGTGGCCACGCGGCGTTTGCCGAGGGCGTTGGCGAGAAACTGACCCCGGTGGATCCCGAAGAACCCTGGTATCTGGTGCTCGTGCCGCAAGTCTCTGTAAGTACGACAGAAATTTTTTCCGATCCTTTGTTGACACGTAACACCCCGCCCATTAAAGTGCGCCCCGTTCCCGAGGGAAACAGTCGAAATGACTGCTTGCCGGTGGTTGCAAGGCGTTATCCAGAAGTACGTAACGCGTTGAATTTGTTAGGTAAATTTACCGAAGCAAAACTCACCGGAACTGGAAGTTGTGTGTTTGGGGGCTTCCCAAGCAAAGCTGAAGCTGATAAAGTCTCGGCCCTTCTGACAGAGACCCTTACAGGGTTTGTAGCAAAAGGAAGCAACGTTTCGATGTTGCATCGCAAGCTGCAAAGTCTGCTCTAAAGGAATCAAGTGCCCGGCACTTGAAAGCAACAGATACAGGGGCGTCGCCAAGCGGTAAGGCAGCAGGTTTTGATCCTGCCATGCGTTGGTTCGAATCCAGCCGCCCCTGCCATTTTCCATACTCATCCAGGTTACCCTCAGCCTCTAGGTACTGCGCGTGTCCAAGATGATGGTCTTTACGGGGAACGCTAACCCCGATCTGGCTCGGCGTGTTGTACGTCAGCTGCATATCCCTCTCGGTGACATCTCTGTCGGCAAGTTTTCCGACGGCGAAATTACAGCCGAGATCAATGAAAACGTTCGTGGTAAAGACGTCTTCATTATTCAGCCGACCTGCGCTCCGACGAACGATAACCTGATGGAACTGGTGGTGATGGCTGATGCCTTCCGCCGCTCCTCGGCTACTCGTATCACTGCTGTTATTCCTTATTTTGGTTATGCCCGTCAGGATCGCCGTCCGCGTTCCGCACGTGTGGCTATCAGCGCGAAAGTCGTTGCTGACATGCTCACCGTAGTCGGCATCGACCGTGTTCTCACGGTTGATCTGCATGCTGACCAGATTCAGGGTTTCTTCGATATCCCGGTAGATAACATCTACGGTTCGCCGGTTCTGGTGGACGATATCGAAGACCAGCGCTTCGAAAACCTGATGATTGTTTCCCCTGACATTGGTGGCGTCGTGCGTGCACGTGCCGTTGCCAAGTCCCTGGGCGTGGATCTCGGGATCATCGACAAACGCCGTGAGAAAGCCAATCACTCTGAAGTGATGCATATCATTGGTGATGTCGAAGGGCGTACCTGCATTCTAGTCGATGACATGGTCGATACCGCCGGCACTCTGTGCCATGCGGCCAAGGCCCTGAAAGAGCATGGCGCAGCCAAGGTCTTCGCCTACTGCACACACCCTGTGCTGTCGGGTCGGGCCATCGAGAATATCGAAAATTCCGTGCTGGACGAGCTGGTGGTCACTAACACGATCCCGCTGTCCGCTGCAGCACAAGCCTGTGCGCGTATCCGTCAACTGGATATCGCGCCGGTTGTTGCCGAGGCGGTTCGCCGCATCAGCAATGAAGAATCGATCAGTGCGATGTTCCGTTAAGGGCCCTGCCCTTCTCGAAATGTCTCGTTGACGAAAAGCGCCCCGCCCCGGCATTCCTGTCGGGGCGGGGCTTTTTTGCCCATACCGTGTTCGGCGCTGGTCGCAAACGCCACTCGGTCATGGCTATTTTGGAGATACAAAATGAACGATTTTACTCTGAATGCTGAAGTGCGTTCCGACCTGGGGAAAGGTGCGAGCCGCCGCCTGCGTCGTCTCGCCGCCCTGGTTCCAGCTGTTGTTTACGGTGGCGAAAAAGCCCCTGAATCCATCAGCATGCTGGCCAAAGAAGTTGCCAAACTGCTCGAAAACGAAGCGGCTTACAGCCACATCATCGAGCTGAACGTTGGTGGCAAGAAGCAGAACGTCATCATCAAGGCTCTGCAACGTCACCCGGCCAAAGGCCACGTGATGCACGCTGACTTCGTCCGCGTTGTTGCCGGTCAGAAGCTGACTGCCGTTGTTCCAGTGCACTTCATCAACGAAGCTGCTCCGGTCAAGAAAGGCGGCGAAATCTCGCACGTTATCGCCGAGATCGAAGTTTCCTGCCTGCCGAAAGACCTGCCGGAATTCATCGAAGTCGACCTGGCTGACGCTGAAATCGGCACCATCGTTCACCTGTCGGACCTCAAAGCTCCTAAAGGTGTCGAGTTCGTTGCTCTGGCACACGGCGATGACAAGGCTGTAGCCAACGTCCACGCTCCACGTGTTGCTCCAGAAGCTACCGAAGAAGGCGCAGCAGAGTAATTCACTCTGTGAAGCCGGAGTGATCAAGTAACATCGCGGACTGGAACGTAGCGAGAAAGCGGGCGAGAACGCGGAGTTTACATCCATGGTAAATGAGCATTTTTCGTCCACTTTCGCCGCCTTCCCTGATCGCGGCGATGTTATCCACCACTCCAAGGAAGGGCCCCTATCGTGACTGCCATCAAACTGATCGTTGGCTTGGGAAATCCAGGCGCTGAATACGAACAGACCCGGCATAACGCAGGGGCCCTTTTTGTTGAGCGCATCGCCCACGCACAGAATGTGAATCTTGTGGCCGATCGCAAATATTTCGGCCTGACCGGGCGCTATTCGCATCAGGGTCAGGATGTTCGTCTGCTGATTCCCACCACCTACATGAACCGCAGCGGCCAGGCCGTGGCGGCACTCGCCGGTTTCTTCCGCATCCAGCCTGAAGAAATCCTCGTGGCGCATGACGAACTCGATCTGCCTCCGGGCGTTGCCAAGCTCAAGCAGGGCGGCGGCCATGGCGGTCACAACGGGCTGCGCGACATCATTGCGCAACTGGGCAATCAGAATACGTTCTACCGCCTGCGGCTTGGCATCGGCCACCCGGGCGTCGCCAGTATGGTTTCAAATTTCGTCCTGGGTCGTGCGCCACGCGCCGAACAGGAAAAACTCGATGCCAGCATCGACTTTGCCCTCGGCGTGCTGCCGGATATCCTCGCCGGTGAATGGAACCGCGCGATGAAAAACCTGCACAGCCAGAAGGCCTGACTCTACTCCGAGGGGAAACACCATGGGATTCAATTGCGGCATCGTCGGCCTGCCTAACGTCGGCAAGTCCACCCTGTTCAACGCCCTGACCAAATCCGGTATCGCGGCCGAGAACTTTCCCTTCTGCACCATCGAGCCGAACAGCGGCATCGTGCCGATGCCGGATCCGCGCCTGGAAGCACTGGCGGCCATCGTCAATCCCAAGCGCATCCTGCCGACCACCATGGAATTCGTCGACATCGCAGGCTTGGTTGCCGGCGCTTCGAAAGGTGAAGGCCTGGGCAACAAGTTCCTCGCCAACATCCGTGAGACCGACGCCATCGCTCACGTGGTGCGCTGCTTCGAAGACGACAACGTGATCCACGTATCCAACAGCGTCGATCCGAAACGCGACATCGAAATCATCGACCTTGAGCTGATCTTCGCCGACCTCGACAGCTGCGAGAAGCAACTGCAGAAAGTAGCGCGCAACGCCAAGGGTGGTGACAAGGACGCTGTCGTTCAGAAAGCCCTGCTTGAGCAGCTGATTGCTCACTTCACCGAAGGCAAGCCTGCGCGCAGCCTGATGAAGAACATGAGCAGCGATGAGAAAGCCGTGATCAAGGGCTTCCACCTGCTGACCACCAAACCGGTCATGTACATCGCCAACGTCGCTGAAGACGGTTTCGAGAACAACCCGCACCTGGACGTGGTTCGCGCGATCGCCGAAGAAGAAGGCGCCATGGTGGTTCCGGTCTGCAACAAGATCGAAGCGGAAATCGCCGAGCTTGATGACGGTGAAGAGAAGGACATGTTCCTCGAGGCCCTGGGCCTGGAAGAACCTGGCCTGAACCGCGTGATCCGCGCCGGCTACGAAATGCTGCACCTGCAGACCTACTTCACCGCCGGTGTCGAAGAAGTCCGCGCCTGGACCGTCAAGGTCGGAGCCACCGCACCGCAAGCCGCTGGCGTGATCCACACCGACTTCGAAAAAGGCTTCATTCGCGCCGAAGTCATCGCCTACAACGACTTCATTCAATACAAGGGCGAAGCGGGTACCAAGGAAGCCGGCAAATGGCGTCTGGAAGGCAAGGATTACATCGTCAAGGACGGCGACGTGATGCACTTCCGCTTCAACGTCTAAGCACCACCCGCACAAGAAAAAGCCGCGTTTGATACGCGGCTTTTTTGTGCCTGAAGGGTTGTTAAAAGATCCTCCGACCCTTTTGATCTCAGGCCTTTTTCGTACGCGGCAAGAAAACCGCCAACACGCCAAACAATGGCAAGAACGAACACAAGAAATACACATACTCAATCCCGTGCACATCCGCCAGATGCCCCAGCAACGCGGCACCAATGCCGCCAAAACCAAACATCAAGCCGAAGAAGATCCCGGCAATCATCCCGACGTTGCCTGGCACCAGTTCCTGGGCATACACCACAATCGCCGAAAACGCCGAAGCCAGGATGAAGCCGATCACCACGCTGAGGATGCTCGTCCAGAACAGATCGACATGCGGCAGGATCAGCGTGAAAGGCGCCACGCCAAGGATCGAAAACCAGATCACCGCCTTACGCCCGATCTTGTCGCCAATCGGCCCGCCGAAGAACGTGCCCGCCGCCACCGCGCCCAGAAACAGGAACAGGTGCAACTGCGAACTGGCCACTGACAGGTCGAACTTCTCGATCAGGTAGAAGGTGAAATAGCTGGTGAAACTGGCCATGTAGAAATACTTGGAGAACACCAGCAGACCGAGCACCACCAGTGCACTGGTCACCCGGCCCTTCGACAGGCCGTGGGTCGCCGCCTGGCCGGCCTTGAGCTTGAACAGGTTGAGGTGATTGGCGTACCAGCGGCTGATGCGATACAGCACAAACAGGGCAAACACCGCGAACAGACCAAACCACGCCACATTGCCCTGGCCGAACGGGATGATGATCGCCGCCGCCAGCAACGGGCCGAAAGCGGAGCCAGCGTTACCACCGACCTGAAACGTTGATTGCGCCAGACCAAAGCGCCCGCCCGAAGCCAGTCGCGCCACGCGCGAGGCTTCCGGATGGAACGTCGAGGAGCCGATGCCGATGAGTCCCGCCGCCAGCAGAATCAGCGGGAAGCTGCCGACCACCGACATCATCAGAATACCGATCAAGGTACACACCGTGCCCGCCGGCAGCAGCCAGGGTTTGGGGTGCCGATCGGTGTGATAACCGACCCAAGGCTGCAACAGCGATGCGGTCAGTTGAAAGGTCAAGGTGATCAGCCCGACCTGGGTAAACGTCAGGCCATAGTTGGCCTTGAGCATCGGGTAGATCGACGGTAACACCGACTGGATCAGGTCATTGATCAAGTGCGCCAGCGCCACCGCGCCGATGATGCGCATCACCAGAGGACTGCTTTGGGGAGCAGCGGTCGCCGAGGCAGCGGCGGTCTGAACGTTGCTGATAGCCATGAAAATTTCCGGACAGCAGAGGGGTGCCCGCAGGCAGGTTCGTCAATGTGCCATTTTTCGGTGCGCTCGCGCTATCCCCTTAGCCAGCTAACTAACGGACTGGTCGTCGCCAACAAGATGATAGCGCAACGCCATGGTCTGAATCTTGCCTTGCTTCTCCCCTTGAACACGATCGCCTTACAAAGGCGCTCGACAATGGGAAGTTTCGCTACAGAGCCGGCCCACAGAGCGGGCATGAGTGAACTTTCGAGGCCTTTTAGCGGGCACGGGTCACGATCGAAAGGGTCGCGATGCACGCCAATGGTGCGTGGTGTCCAGAGGAGTCATGAGGCATGCAGGCTTTCCTTTCACCGGGGATCAAATTGCTGGGGCGGTTTGGCTTCGCAGGTAAATTCCAGTTGTTGTTTCTGCTGTTCATTCTGCCGCTGGCGGGCAGCCTGTTGATGATCGGCCATGACTATCGCGAGAAGCTCAGTCTGATCTCCGGCGAACGTGCCGGCGTGCGGCAGTTGCTGGCGCTGGATGCGCTGGACAATCTGCTCGCCGCCCAGCGAGATCGTGCTGCTCGCTGGCGCGCCACGGAAACCAATCGTCAGCCGACACCGGCCACCCTCGCTGCCATGGCTGCGTTCGACGGCGTGCAGCCGGCGGTGCTGCAAGCTTCTACGGATCTGGGCAATGCGCTGAACCAGGAAGGCGCCGAGGGAGAAACCTTCACGCGTTATCAAGCGCTGCAAACCGCGCTCAATGGCCTGGACTCGAAAAGCCTGAGCGGTGTCGGCTGGTGGCCGGACGGTTACGACCGTTTCACCAAAGCCTTGACCGCTCTGCAAGCCTTGCGCGAGCAGATCGTCATGGACAATCGCCTGACGCTCGCACCATGGCTGGAAACGTATCTGCTGACGCAAATCTCCACCCAGCACGCGCCAGATCTGATCGAACGGGTCGGCCGTCTCGCGGCGGTCGGTCAGGCCTCGGTCGTTTCCGGACAATTCACCTTGCAGAGCCGCTTACAGTTGCGCGACCTACGCAGCCGCATCGGCGATGCCCGCGAGCAGTTGGTGAAAACCGCGGGCCTGCTTGAAGCGCGTCTGCCAGCCGATCTGCAATCCTGGGCCGGTCAATACCATGACAGCCTCAAGCATCTGGACAGCGGCCTGAAAGTGCTCGACGACGGCGTGTTCGGCGGCAGCATCAGCCTGAAACCGGACGACTTCGAACGCAGTCTCGACGCATTGCTCTCCGACCTCGCCGCCCTGCGCCAGCAATCGCTGGTGGCGCTGGATCAGCGGCTCCTGGCCTATCACGGCTCGGCAATACGCCAGTTCATTCTCGTCGCTGCGATCTTCGGTTGTTTGTTGCTGGCGGCGTTGTATCTGTTCGTCTGCCTGCAAGCCTCGATCCGCCGCAGCGCCAGCGGCATTACCCTCCTCGCCGAGGCTTTGCGCGATGGCAACCTGAGCCTGCAGGTGCCGGTTGTGGGCCGCGATGAGCTGGCGGCGATCAGCACCGCGCTGAACGTGGCCGTGGTGCAACTGCGCAGCAGCATGCTCGGCGTCGACCATGAGACCTCGCAACTGAGCAACGCGGTGCGCAGCCTCAACGAGCATTCCAGTGGCGCCCTCGGTGAAGTCGAGGCGCAGCAATTGCAGATCAGCCAGATCGCCGCCGCCGCCACGCAATTGGCTGCCACCTCGCAAGGCGTGGCGCAAAGTTGCGAACAAGCGTCCGGTAGCGCCCAGCACACCCAACGCATCGCCGCTGACAGCAGCCGCGACAGCCAACGCACCACGGCGAGCATCCAGCAGCTCAATCAGCGCCTGAACGACACCGCCGCCGCGCTCGGCCGGGTCAGCGAGCAGGGCCAGCAGATTCAGCTGGTGGTCGACACCATTCGCGGCGTCGCTGAGCAGACTAATTTGCTCGCACTCAACGCCGCCATCGAGGCGGCCCGCGCCGGCGAACAGGGTCGCGGCTTTGCCGTGGTTGCCGATGAGGTGCGTAGCCTGTCACAGCGCACGCAGTCGTCCACCGCACAGATTGCCGGCACCGTCGACAGTCTGCGCGCCACGGTCAATGAAGCCGTAAGCCTGATGGAAGCAGCGTGCGGCCAGGCGCAATCGGATGCCGAAGCGGTCACCGGTCTCGGCGAACGCCTGGGGGAAATCGCTAGCGCAGTCCAGAGCGTCACCGACACTCTGGCGCAGATCGCCACGGCGGTTGAAGAGCAGGCGAGCACCGCCGATGAAGTCAGCGGCAATATCCAGCAAGTCGATCAGGCGGCGGTGCGTTTGCTCGAAGGCGCACGGGCGGTAAATCGCGCGGCGGATACGTTAAGTCAAGGAAGCGAGGCCCTGAGCGCCAATACCGCCAGATTCCAGCTGCGCTGATGCCCTCCCCGACCCCGATTTTCGGGGTCGGAGGATAAGCGGTTGAAAATAAGAAGAAATATTTTGGATTTACGCTTGACGCTTTTCCAGTACAGGTGAATAATGCGCGCCACTTGGCTACATAGCTCAGTTGGTTAGAGCATAGCATTCATAATGCTGGGGTCCGGGGTTCAAGTCCCTGTGTAGCCACCAAGTACTAAAAACGGCTTACCGAAAGGTAGGCCGTTTTTTTATGCCTTGAGAAAAGTTGCGCTCTGCTTCACTCGCAATCTACCGCTTACGCCAGCGGATCAATGTCACGCATCCCATCAGGAAAACGCCGCTGGGGAAAATCAGGGAGCCCGACACCGAGCCGGGCCTCTGATTCCCACGTTTGATCACGCTGCTGTGTGTTCCTGGTCATCCTGACTATGAGCGACCACCTTCGACAGACCAAGCCCCACAGCGGACAGCACCTTCAGTAGCGTGGAAAGGCCTGGATTGCCATCTGCTGAAAATTGTCTGTAGAGATTGCCTCTATTGAGTCCGGTTGCGTTGGAGACAGCGGCAAAACCACCTCTTGCTTCAACCACACGTCTCACCGCGGTGAGAAACACAGACTCACCGCCCTCTTCATCAATTTCTTCCAATGCTGCAACGAGATATTCGAGAGCGAAATTCTCGTCCGTGCGCAGCATTTCGAGAACACTGGCCTCGTGATTGCTTACGCTTTTCATTGAGCTACCTCTTCAGCGCCTTCCAGATTCTTTTGATTGATCGATGTCATATTGCTGCCTTTGCTTTGTTCCACCACCCAGCAAAAGTAAAACAAACGTGCCGCAAATGACGTAATACACCCGATACCCGGGGCCATGATCGATACGCAACTCATAGCCTGAATCGCCTACAGGAGCATGATCACCAAAATTGCCAAGAGCGGCCCGATCCACTCTTGTGGTGATACGCGCTTTGGCCCTGGAGTCTCGAAGCGAGTCAAGCCAGCACTGGTACACATCGACACCGTTGTCCGTATGAGCATGCTGCACTTCATACATGCAGTGTACCTTTAAAGGGACAAACTATCAGCTGATAACGTTGATCGTGCGGACTGGGTCGATAGGCCTCGATGGACGCGCACCTCAAGTCTGGGTGATGCCGGGTGCGACTGAAATCAGAATAGAAAACAACAGACTCATCCTTCTTTTGAAGCCCCGTCCTGGGAACCGTACAGAACCATCCTCAGCCAGCACCGCGTGGGTTGTCGACCTGAATAATCTGTAAGAGAAATCCGGCGTCATCAGCCATCCAAACGAAAAGACTACAGGCGCGACCGACCGATGGTTTCGCCTGAACCAGTCGCAAAACCGACGCACCGGGACAGCGCTGTAGGAAGCAGGCTTTGCTCACAGTCGGGACCATCTACTAGAGCAAACCAGTTCAATAGCAGGCGCGCTAACACAAGCACATCGTTTTCGGCCGATCGATTGACGCAGTCGCTGGGCGGGCCGGGCCGGGCCGGGCAGTAATCCTCACCCCGATTTGCGCCCCGCCCGCCCGCTCGATAAAGTCCCCCAAGACTTCTACCCCCACGGACGGAGAGCCCGCGTGTTTCCAACCTCGCCCTTGAAGCACTTTCGCCTGCCAGCCCTGACACTGCTTATCAGCGCTCTGACCCTTACCGCATGCAACGCCCCGCCCTCTTCTTCCTCGCCACTAGCACCGGAAGCCGCGTCGGGTTATCGCACCGACCTGCAAACCCGTCCCGCCAGTAAACACATGGCGGCCGCCGCCAATCCGCTTGCAGCCGAAGCCGGGCGGGAGATGCTGCGTGAGGGTGGTTCGGCGATTGATGCCGCGATAGCGATGCAGGCGGTGCTGACGCTGGTGGAGCCGCAGTCCTCCGGGATCGGTGGCGGGGCGATGATTGTGTTGTGGGACGGCAAGCAGGTGCGCACCTATGACGGCCGCGAAACGGCGCCGGCCGGGGCCACTGAAAAGTTGTTCTTGAATGCTGACGGTAAACCGATGGCCTTCACGCAAGCGCAGATTGGCGGGCGCTCTGTCGGCACCCCGGGCGTATTGCGCGCGCTGGAACTGGCGCATCGGCAACACGGTCGTCTGCCCTGGGCCACGTTGTTTGAGCCGGCGATCAAACTGGCCGAGCAGGGCTTCGCGATCTCCCCGCGCCTGCATTCGCTGCTGGTTGCCGACCCGGTGATACGTCAGTCGCCCGACATGGCGGCGTATTTCCTGAATGACGATGGCAGCGTCAAAGCCGTCGGCACTCGTCTACAGAATCCACAGTTGGCCGCGGTTTTCAAACGCATCGCCACTGAGGGTGCGGACGCGTTGTACAAAGGCCCGATTGCCGAGGAGATCGTCGCCAAGGTTCAAAACCACGCCAACCCTGGCAGCCTTTCGCTGAACGATTTACAGCGATATCAGGCCAGGGAGCGCGCGCCGCTGTGCACCGATTACAAGCGCTGGCAGGTTTGCGGCATGCCGCCACCGTCGTCGGGCGGGATCGCCGTGGCGCAGATTCTCGGCACGCTGCAGGCGCTGGAGACTCGCGATCCGCGCCTGTCGCTGACTCCGCTCAAACCGGTCAAGACCGACAAGCCCGCCGGCCTCGAACCGGCGCCACAAGCCGTTCACCTCATCGCCGAGGCCGAGCGTCTGGCCTATGCCGACCGGGCGCTTTACGTGGCCGACACTGACTTCGTCCCGGTTCCGGTCAAAGGGCTGCTCGATCCGGACTATCTGGCCGGCCGCGCCAGCCTGATTGGCGAACGCAGCATGGGCAGCGCCAAACCAGGCACACCGCCGGGCGTGCAAGTGGCCTACGCTCCGGACCGTTCGCCGTTGCGAATCTCGACTTCGCAAGTGGTGGCGGTGGATGACCTCGGCGGCGCCGTGTCGATGACCACTACCATCGAAGCCGCGTTCGGCTCGCACCTGATGGTTCAGGGGTTTCTGCTGAATAACCAGATGACCGACTTCTCGTTCATCCCCGAAGAGAACGGCCAGAAAGTCGCAAACCGCGTCGAACCGGGCAAACGCCCCCGCTCGTCGATGGCGCCGACGTTGATCTTCGATCGCAACAGCGGCGAATTCGTCGCAACGGTCGGCTCGCCTGGCGGTTCGCAAATCATCGAGTACGTGGCCAAAACCACCATCGGCCTGCTCGACTGGAACCTCGATGCACAAAGCGCAATCAACCTGCCCAACTTCGGTAGCCGCAACGGCCCGACTGAACTGGAACAGGGACAATTCAGCCCGGCCCTGATTGAGGCATTGAAGGACAAGGGCCACGCGATCAGCGAAATCGACATGACCAGCGGCACTCAGGCGATCGTGCGAGTCAAGGATACGCAGGGTAAAGCGATGTTGACAGGTGGTGCCGATCCTCGGCGTGAGGGAGAGGCGTTGGGGGACTGAGTATTACGAAGTGGGCAGAAAAGGCTTACCGGGAGGTAGGCCTTTTTTTGTCGGCGATAGGCTTTGTTCATATACGCCTCGTCGATCTATGAGGTCTTGACCGGCAAGCGAGCACTGACCTTGCCAATGATCTGGAAGCTTCATGAGTTATTTGGGATTCCTGCCGAAAGCCTGATCAAACCGATGAAACACTGTTGAGGCTGGAGACTCAGCGATTCGCCACCAAATGCACCCCAAACAACAAGTAACACCCACCCGCCAAGCGGTCCAGCCACTGGCGCGACCGCTCGTAGACACCGGCAACCCGGCGGCTGGCGAAGAACAGGGCAACGCTGCAATACCAGCTGAACGACAACGTGGCCATGGTCAGCACGGCCAGCGCCAGCAGAAGCGGTGGCACATGGGCCGGCATGGCAGTGGCAAAGATGGTGGCGACGAACAGTGCCGATTTCGGGTTGGTCATATTGCCGAGGAAACCGCGAGCGTAGACGCCGAAATAAGTCTGCCGGGGCGCAACCGGCGCACCGGAGACAATCGCAGCCTTGCGCTTGAATTGCTTCAGCCCCAGATAAATCAGGTAGCAACCGCCAGCAATCTTGAACCCCAGATAGAGCGTTGGCGCGGCGCTGAACAAGGTCTTGATTCCAAGCCCGCCGGCAAGGCCCCACAGCACCGTGCCGGTGGCCACGCCCAGCGCAGCTACCACGCCATGTCGGCGCGAGTGACTGGCCGCGAGTTGCGCGATGTTGAAGAAATTCGGCCCGGGTGTGACCACCGCCACTGTCCACAACAGCGCCAGCGACAGCAAAGGGGCAAGATAACCGGCAGCAGAAACGTCCATGAGCGTTGCGCCTGACAGGTGAAATGAGACGCCTACCTTGCTACATCCGCTGCCGGTTTTCCATCAACACCAGTTAAACCGCAAGCGTCTTGCCGTCCACGCCGTCACCAATCTTCAGGAAATGCCCACCCGCCACGTGGTGCAAGGTGCGCAAACCATCACGCCCTTCGAAATGCCAGCGCCCTTCGCTGAACACGCGCTCGTCGGCCTGCGCAGCGATGACTTCGGCGAGGAACAGGTCGTATTGCTCGTGATTGCGCGGCTCAGGCAGCAGACGGCATTCGAGCCAGGCGACGCAGCCCTCCAGCAACGGCGCTTCAATCTGTTCGCCAGCGAAGGTCTGCAGGCCGTACGCCTGAAATTTGTCCTGACCCTGGTTGCGGGTGATTTCCAGGCCGGATGTGTTGCCAACGGTCTGCACGATATCGGCCTGATTGACGCAGGGCACGTTGAGCACAAAGGTGCCGGAGGCTTCGAGCAACTGGCGGGTCCAGGTGGATTTGTCGAGGACGACCGCGACTTTCGGCGGTTCGAAATCCAGCGGCATGGCCCAGGCGGCAGCCATGATGTTGCGCTGGCCGTCATGGGCGGCGCTAACCAGAACGGTCGGCCCGTGGTTGAGCAGGCGATAGGCTTTGTTCAGGGGCACCGGACGGCGGTGGGAATCGCTCATGGGGATCTGCTCCGGGGAAAAAGGAGCCGATTGTAGCGCCATCGGTTGGCAGAGCGCAGGAACCTGTGGGAGCGAGCCTGCTCGCGAAATCGGTGTGTCAGTCACCTGAAGTTTTGCATGGGCTGACGCTTTCGCGAGCAGGCTCGCTCCCACGTAAGATCAGTGCGACGTCAGTGTGAAAGTTGATTGGCGAACTGCCCCACTGCGTTCACCACTTTCTGCGCACCGTCCTGAATTTCGACAATCACCGTCCCCGCCTCCGCCGCCAGCGCCAGACCTTGTTCAGCCTGGAGCTTGCCATCGGTCATCAACGTCACTGCGTTGCGCGCCATTTCCTGGTTCTGCCGCACCACGCTGACGATTTCATCCGTCGCCTGGCTGGTGCGCGAGGCCAGTTGCCTCACCTCATCCGCTACCACGGCGAAACCACGGCCCTGCTCGCCTGCACGAGCGGCTTCGATCGCCGCGTTGAGCGCCAGCAGGTTGGTCTGTTCGGCAATGCCGCTGATGGTTTTGACGATGGTGCCGATGACGAGCGACTGCTCGTTCAGCGCTTCGATGCCTTCACCGGCCGCTTGCATATGAAGCGACAAATCACGCATCACATTCACTGCTTCGGTGACCACGGTCGTACCGCGCTGCGCGGTGCTGTCGGTTTGTTGCGAGGTGCTGTAAGCAATGCTGGCCGCCTCGGCAACGGCTTGTTCGCGGTTGACCTGGTCAGTAATCACCGTGGCGAACTTCACCACTTTGTACAGTTTGTCGTTGGCATCGACCACCGGGTTATAGGACGCTTCCAGCCAGACCGTACGACCATGACTGTCGACACGCTTGAAACGGTCCGCGACAAATTCGCCGTTGTTCAGGCGACGCCAGAAATTCTGGTACTCAGCGCTGTTGTACTCCTCTGGCAAGCAGAAGGTGCGGTGATGTTTGCCCTTGATTTGCGCCAGGCTGTAACCCATGCCGTTGAGGAAGCGGTCATTGGCGGTGAGCACGTTGCCATTGAGATCAAACTCGATCACGGCGGTAGAGCGGACCAGCGCACCGATCAGGTTTTCATGCTCGCGAGAAGCTTCAATGGTGCGGGTCAGATCGCTGGCGTAGAGCGAAATATGTCTGATCCGGCCGTCGGAAGAGCGAACAGGCTGCACAATCGAACGTAGCCATGCCTCGTCGCCATTGCCGCGCAGCAAGCGCACGGCACCGGCGAAATGCTCGCCACGGTTCATCGCGTTCTTGAAGCGCAGGTGGAAGTCGTTGGTTTTGACGTGGGCCGGCACGATGTCTTCAATCGCCCGACCGATCAGGTCCTGGCTTTTATAGAACATCTCGCTGAGGAAGTTCTGGTTAACCGAACGAATGCGCCCGTCGGGCTCAAGGGTCAGCGCCAGCATTTCGCTTTCCAGGCTTTCCTTCACTTGCACAAGGCTGGAGAGTTCTTCACGGAGAGCGGCCAGCTCTTGCTTCAAGCGTTTATTGAACATGGGAAAGCACCGATGGCAGGGTTGAAAGCGGCGTACAACCTAGCCATCGGCCTTGGGAAGCTTTTCTGAAGCGGCCTCGATACCGTCAGTCGAAAATAGCGCGTGTTGGTCAGACAGTACCCGCGACCTGGCAAGTGCCCGTGCGAGGCATGCGCGCGCCGAAATACGCAGCCGTCAGAATGCCCACCACGCCCATCACCGCGCAAAACATCACGCAGATCCATGGGCTCCACGGCATCAGACCAATCAACAGCAGCGGCGTGATACTCGCCCACGCTGCATACGCAATGTTGTAGGTGAAGGAAATGCCCGACACACGAATCCGCGCCGGGAACAGCCCCACCATTACTGAAGGCACCGCACCGACCACCCCACACGCGAGGCCGGCCACGGCGTAGGCCAGACCAATCCACTGAGCGCCCAGGATCAGACAGCCATACAGCACGCCGATGCCCAGCGGCAGCAACAGGCTGTACAGCATGACCGTACGCCAGGCGCCGATGCGGTCGACCAGCAGCCCGGCGATCACGCAGCCGATGTTGAGAAACACAATGCCAAAGGCACTGAGGGCGAAAGTGTGACTGGCCGTCATGCCGAAGGTTTTCTGCATCATCGTCGGGGTGATCACAACGAACACCACCACTGCAGAGGTCAGCACGCAGGTCAGCAACATTGCCGGCAGCATGGCCAGCCGATGCTCACGCAACACCGTGCGCAGAGGCAGCTCGACCCGCGCCTCGCGCTGCGCCTCCATGGCCATGAACACCGGGGTTTCGCTGAGCCAGCGGCGCAGATAAACACCCACCACGCCGAACACACCACCCAGCAGAAACGGATAGCGCCACGCGTAGTCGAGAATCTCCGCAGGCGTGAACACTTGTGCCAGAAAAGTCGCGGTCAATGCGCCGATCAAATAACCGAAGGTCAGGCCGGCCTGGAGAAAGCCCAAGGCGTAACCGCGATGGCCGGTCGGCGCATGTTCGGCGACGAACACCCAGGCGCTCGGCACTTCGCCGCCCACCGCTGCTCCTTGCAGGATGCGCAGCGCAAGCAGCAGAAGCGGTGCGAAATAGCCGATCTGTGCGTAGGTCGGCATGATCCCGATCAGCAGGCACGGCAGCGCCATCATCAAGATGCTCAGGCTGAAGACTTTCTTGCGGCCCAGACGGTCGGCGAAATGCGCCATCAGGATTCCGCCCAATGGTCGCGCCAGATAACCGGTGACAAAAATGCCGAAGCTTTGCAGCAGACGCAGCCACTCGGGCATTTCCGGGGGGAAGAACAGTTGGCTGAGGGTCAACGCAAAGAAAACAAAAATGATGAAATCATAGATTTCCAGCGCCCCGCCGAGCGCCGCAAGGCCGAGGGTCTTGTAGTCGGAACGGCTGAAGGGCGCCGGGCGGGCTGTGGAGTTGGCAGTCATGACAAAGAACTCAGGCATAGGCAAAAACCAAGGCGCCCATGGTCTACGCAAATGCGCTGATCGACAACCCGTTAGACCATAGTTCCGGTTTGCGAAAACCTGCTCAACAAAAGGGCGGCGCTTGATTTAATGTGAGTGCCTGTCCAAGGGATCACGCCAACTGCGACCAGCCCCAGTGAACCCCTTGTGGGAGCGAGCCTGCTCGCGAATACGTCAGTTAAGACAACATGATGCTGAATGTACCGATCTCTTCGCGAGCAGGCTCGCTCCCACAGGGGATCTTTGCGCTGTCGACATGGACGGCGGCTCCCATGGACCAAAATAACCATAAAAATCCGAGGTAAATCCCGTGGCCGTTGATATCGAAGATAGCCGCTCCGCACGCTTTGCCCTGCGCTGTTCAAGTTTCGCCGAACGCTGGTTCCCCGACTCCTGGGTATTCGCCGCGCTGGCCGTAATCATCGTCGCGCTGGCGACCCTGGCCATGGGCGCCAAACCCACCGCTGCGGCGATGGCGTTCGGTGACGGCTTCTGGAGTCTGATTCCGTTCACCATGCAGATGGCGTTCGTGGTGATCGGCGGCTACGTCGTCGCCAGCTCACCGCCCGCCGTCAAACTGATCGACAAACTGGCGCGTCTCCCGAAAAACGGCCGCTCTGCCGTGGCCTGGGTAGCATTGATCTCGATGGTTGCCTCGCTGCTCAACTGGGGCCTGTCGCTGGTATTCGGTGGTTTGCTGGTGCGCGCCCTCGCCCGCCGCACTGACCTGAAAATGGATTATCGCGCCGCCGGTGCCGCCGCTTATCTGGGCCTCGGCGCGGTGTGGGCGCTGGGCCTGTCGTCATCGGCCGCGCAGTTGCAGGCCAACCCCGGCAGCCTGCCGCCGTCGATCCTGTCGATCACGGGGGTGATTCCGTTCACCGAAACCATCTTCCTCTGGCAGTCAGGCGTCATGCTGCTGGCGCTGATGGTGATTTCAATCATCATCGCCTACGCCACCGCGCCCGGGCCAAACTCCGCGCGGGACGCCGAGGCCTGCGGCATCGACCCGGCCTTCAACCTGCCACCGCTGCAACCGCGCACCCGGCCCGGCGAATGGCTGGAACACAGCCCGTTGCTGATCATTGTGCTGGTGCTGCTGGCGGCGGGATGGCTGTTCCACGAGTTCTCGACCAAACCGGCGATCACCGCTATTTCAGGCCTGAACACCTACAACTTCCTGTTCATCATGCTCGGCGCGCTGCTGCACTGGCGCCCGCGCAGCTTTCTTGATGCAGTGGCTCGCGCGGTGCCGACCACCACGGGCGTGCTGATTCAGTTTCCGTTGTATGGCTCGATTGCCGCGCTGATGACGACCGTAAAAGGTGCTGACGCGCAAACCCTGGCGCACCACATTTCTACCTTCTTCGTCAGCATCGCTTCACACGACACCTACGCGCTGCTGATGGGTGTGTACTCGGCGATTCTTGGCTTCTTCATTCCGTCCGGCGGCGGCAAGTGGATCATCGAAGCGCCATACGTGATGCAAGTCGCCAACGATCTGCAATACCACCTCGGCTGGGCCGTCCAGATCTACAACGCCGCCGAAGCGCTGCCGAACCTGATCAACCCGTTCTACATGCTGCCGCTGCTCGGCGTGCTGGGCCTGAAGGCCCGCGACCTGATCGGTTTCTCGTTCGTGCAATTGCTGGTGCACACGCCGCTGGTGCTGCTGTTGCTGTGGGCGCTGGGGACGACATTGGCGTATACGCCGCCGGTGATGCCGTAGGCTGATATGAATGCATCTGCTTACGGCAGGTGCATTCAACCCTGATCAGTGGGGAGGGCGTTACGTGTGCACTGCCGGAGCAAAACAGCACTCAGACCAGAATCCGCAACCAAGCGCTTTCCTGTCAAACACCGCTGATCCACTATGAAGCGCCCTCCGACCCTCGCGGGGAACCCAAGCTGAAAAGGATCTGAGCATGTTCAAACTCGCAGGACTTACCCTCGCTGCGCTCACGCTGAGCGCAGCCGCCCACGCCGATGTCGATCTGAAACTGGGCAGCACCGAGCGCGTCACGCGCCTCTTTGCCTTCCCCAACAATTGCAGCGTGATCTGCTTTCGCAACTGGACGCTGGAGCAGACTGTCGCCCATTACCTGTCGCAAAGCGTGCAGCGCGACGGTTATGCGGATGCGAAGGTGTTGGTGAAAACCGACAACGACCAGCTCTACGCGCAAATTTCGGGCGTGCCCGAGGGTTACGACAAACCACTTTCGGCATTGCTGGATGCCGGGGATCTGGCCTATGCCGGCGCCAGCAAGCTCAATGCCGATGGCAAATGGGCCTATAGCTGGTACCTGTTCCTGCCGCTGGGCATGGCTTTGGAGAATCGTAAAAGCGTCGAGTTGCTGCACTTTCCGCCCGATTATTCGCTGACTCAGGCTCAGGATTACCTGCGCTCAAATACCACCGATCGCTGGGCCGCCCTGTTAACGGTCAATGGCATTGCCGCCGAGCAAACGCCGGCTTATCAGACCATCATCGATATCGCACCGATCGCCGCGCCCTCCAATGCCGGCAGCGACCTGGAGGATGTCTATGGCTACTTCACCGACTACCAGACCACGCTGGTCAAACAGTTCAGCCAGACCGCCAGCGGCACGACGCTGCCGATGGTCGCGTTCGGCGCGCCGGTGCGTGGCTGGATCAAGCAACAATATGGCCCAACTGTGAATGTGCTGGGCCTGGCGACCATCAGTCCGAGCGAAGGGGTGAACGTGCCGGTGCTGGGCTCCAACCATCCGAGTTACATCTGGTACGCGGCCGACCCGAAGAGCTACACCGGCGATGATGCGCAGGCCAAGGCTGACGCCGCCGGCCTGAAAGTCATGGGACAGGATTTGAGCGCTGCTTGCTGGCAGGCCGGAATGGGCAGCAAACCGGGCAGTAATGCGCAGTCCACGCTCACTGGCTGCACGCAGACCTGGCAGGTCACGCAGAAAGCCAAAACCTGCGAACTGTTCTACATAACGATCCGCGATCTGCAGCCGCAAGAGGCTGCCGCCAAGTGCGCGACCCCACCCGTCAAGGCGCAGCTGCAGCAATTGAAGTCCCCTCTGCCAAGCGCCGCTGTGCCTGCTCCACACCTCTGAGAAGGGATGCTTCGTTCCCGTGTCGGTGATGACTGACGCGGGGAAAGGTCTATATCGCCTGTCAGATCCGGCAGTAGACCAGCTATACCTATAAGACTATATTGGATCCAACAATTTCATGACCGAGCTGACAGGACGTCAACCAGGAAGTCGCCCCCCTTGCGACAAGGACTGCCATGAATACCCATGCCGGTGTCGGACCTGGCACCTGTGATACCGAAGGCATCTATCCCTTCGTCGGCCTGCCGGTGCGTCTGGGTTTTCCCTCCTGCGCCGATTTCGAAGTCATCCACGATGAGCATGGCACCCCCTCCGGGGTAGCGGCGCTTCGTGATTTTCGGCGTGCCAGCCGGATGTGCAGGGTATCGGGGCAATTGCTGCCGTACCGCTGCCGACAGACGCTGCAGATGTTGGAGGGCATCCACGTCTACGATCCGCGCTTCTGTGGGGTTCTCGAACACGCCTGCGACCCGAACGCGTTTCTTGATATGAGCGAACTCTGGCTGTGGGCGGTGAGGGATGTCCTCGGCGGCGAACGGCTGACTATTGATTACGCAGCGACAGAGGACAAACTGCTGAAGCAGTTTGCCTGCGATTGCGGCTCTGCACGATGCCGGGGCTGGATCACCGGGAACAACGAACCACCCGATAGCGAGGGCCGGCAGTTTTTACAGCACTGGCGCGCGCGATGCCTGCGCTGAACAGCGCAGGCATCGACTGGATTACGGCGCGCCGACGGGACGCAAACGATATTGCGGCGGGAGTTGCTCGAAACCGCTGATGGTCGTGTCCAGACTTTTCCAGCGGCCGTCCTTGATGCCGTAGATGCAACCGTGAATCGACAGGCTCTGCCCACGATGCCAGGCGTTCTGGATGATGCTGGTGTGAGCGACATTGGCCACTTGCTGGATCACGTTCAGTTCACACAGACGATCGACCTGCTCTTCTTCGGTCGGCAACTTGGCCAGCTCTTCGCGTTTTTCGTAGTACAAATCACGAATCGAACGCAGCCAGCCGTCAATCAGGCCGAACTGACGATCCTGCATCGACGCACGGACGCCGCCGCAACCGTAGTGGCCAGTGACGAGAATATGTTTGACCTTCAGTACATCGACCGCGTACTGAATCACCGACAGGCAATTGAGGTCTGTGTGCAGCACGACGTTGGCGACGTTGCGGTGCACGAACAGATCGCCCGGCAACATACCGACGATTTCATTGGCCGGCACTCGCGCGTCGGAGCAGCCGATCCACAGGTATTCCGGGGTTTGCTGGCGCGCCAGTTTGGCGAAGAAATCCGGGTCTTCCTTGGTGATCGCGTCAGCCCAACGCTCGTTGTTATCAATCAGGTCTTGTAGATCGTGCATGTTTAAGGCCTCAAGAAAGATGCGCTGGTATGACACACAACCGCCCGTCGGGGTCACGCCGCCAGCGCAAAGTGTTTCCGTTGGAATTCTCGCGCGCCCGGCGAGTCCACCTAGTAAGGCCCACAGTACGAGGAATTGCCATGACTGATTCACGACGTCCTTACGATGCGGCGCAACCTGAGCCCATCGATGATAACGAAGACCGTATGGGGTCGATGCGCGAATTGGACTTTGACGACGAAGAGACCGCGAAGATTGGCGATGAGTTGCCGGAGCGCGAACGCGAGCAATTGATGCCAGAGGAGCGTGAACGTGAAGCGGGCCTGACGGGCGCGTCGATGGATGACCGTCAGCCAACCGATGATGACCTGAGTCCGGAAACGCTGATTCGCGACGACGGCGCCCGGGATGCCAGCGAAATCGGTACGGGCGAACAGGCGGATTGGGATTTGAGTGTGGTCGATGAAGACGACATTGGTGGGGGCAATGGTCTGGATGAAGAGGAACTCGCACGGCGGGATCCGCTGGATGGCAACCGCTGATTTGCACTGCCTGACAGGACGCCTTCGCGAGCAGGCTCGCTCCCACAGGGTTCAGGGCTGATCACAAAAATGTGTACGCCACGAATTGAATGTGGGAGCGCGTCTGCTCGCGATGCTTTCAAGGCCTAGTCAACAAGGGTACAGGCCATGACCACCGCATCTTCACGCCCGCCCACCGCCGGATAATAATCCCGACGCCGACCAATCTCGTTGAAGCCATAACGCTCATACAACCGAAAAGCGGCCGTATTGCTGTCACGTACTTCGAGAAAACACTCCCGAGCCTCGGCCGCATAAGCGCGCGACATCAAGTGTTCAAGCAATGTCAGGCCTAATCCGCGCCCCTGATTTTCCGGCTTGACGGTGATATTGAGCAGGTGCGCCTCATCAAGAATGATCTGCACCACCCCGTGCCCAACCTGTTGCTGACCTTCAAACATCAGCCATATCTGGTATTTGCCGAGGCCATCAAGAAAAATCCCCCG
This sequence comes from Pseudomonas khorasanensis, assembly GCF_014268505.2. Taxonomy (GTDB): domain Bacteria; phylum Pseudomonadota; class Gammaproteobacteria; order Pseudomonadales; family Pseudomonadaceae; genus Aquipseudomonas; species Aquipseudomonas khorasanensis. The sequence continues at coordinate 9,727 of NZ_JABWQP020000019.1, read as the reverse complement.
CGTCCACGGATGGCTGTAAGCGGCGTATTCGATCTTCAGCACAGCGTCCAGATCCGCCTCGGTCATCGGGCGAAAGGTTACAGCCTCACTCATCTGATTCTTTCCAGCGCGCCATCAGCCGACGCATGGCTTGCCACACGGCGGCTTTGCGCTGTGGCTCTTCCATTAACAGTTCCAGACCGGGAATGGCCCAGGCCGAACCCAGTCCTTCGATCTGCAATTCACGATTGAAGGCTTCGGCGTCCGCTTCACCGGCGAATTTCACCGCCGGCAAACCGATCAACCAAAGACAGGCGCAGGGCGCCGCTTCCATTTGTACCGAGAGGAAACCTTGCACGAAATCGCGCGCCGCTTCCGGCCCCTGATCCATCGTGCCGCGATTGAGCCATGGCCAGCGCACTGGCTCGCCGACAATTTGCGGCGCATCCGGCAAACCGGCGGCGCGCAAGATGTCTTTAAGCAGCAGATAGGCCGGGTCGCGGCTCTGGAACGCTTCACCTGTGGGTAACTCGACCAGCAGCAGGCAACGCCCGGCGCGCAGCAATTGCAGGGCGAAACGCGGTGGCGGCACCGGGGGCGGTTTGGCGACAACAGGTGTGTCATCGACCTCTTCCACTGGCTTGGCGCCGTTTCGGGTACTGGCCAGTGACGGGCGCGGCACTTCGACTTTCGGCCGATCGGCAGGACGCGCGACAGGCTGCTGTTGCGGCGGCGCTGCAGCCGACGGCGCCTGCACCAGCGCAACCTCGGGCTCGGGCTCAGGCGTCTCCAGCAGCTCGGGCCGTGAAGGCGCGGCGAAGGGCAATTCGGTGCGCGGCAGCCAATTGACCACCTGCATGGCGTTCAAATAGGCGCGGCGGCGGGACTCGATAAGCAAGGGTCGGCCACTTGTGGATAACTGAAGTGCGCCGATTCTACCGCCCTTCGCTCAAGATCGCCCGTTGTTGATCGACACTCTTTACCGACGCTCTTTATCCAAAGAATGCGACAGCCTGTCCCGAGAGTGAATCGCATCGGCCCCGATGCAGTACAATCGCCGCTTTTAACGCCAACCAGCCGGCCATTCCGATGATCGAACCCAAGCGCGTCTTGCGCGCCCTCGCTGAACACTGGGCACTTCTGGAGCCATTGTGCGAGCACTTCGACCAGGGCACCCTGAGCCTCAACGAACTGCGCACGCAACTGGCCGCCCAACAACTTGACAGCACGCCGCAGGACATCACCAGCCTGCTCGATGTGTGGATCCGCCTCGATATTCTGGTTCCGGTGGCGAAAAGCCCGAACCGTTTCGAGCTCAACGCGCAGATCCATGACTTCCTCGCCTACCTGCGTCGTGAACACCGACTGGGCCTGTGCCTGGAGATCGAAGCCTATCTGCGCCACCTCGAGCGTCTGGCCGGTTATATCCAGGACGCATTCGATGTGCGCGACGGCAACGACCTTGCCCGCCAGTTGCGTTTGCTCGACATGCGCGTGCGTGACGTACTGAAGAAACTTGATAACGACGAGCAGGCGCTGGTCGCCGTCGCCGAGCGCGCGAAGACCAGCGACCGGCAGATTCCGCTACGTCAGCGCTATGCCGAAGTATTGGCGACCTGGGACGAATACGTCGAGCCGATGATCGATCTGGTCAACGCCGACGGCGCCTTCGAACAAGGCGTGCGCAAGGTTGAAACCGTGCTGCTGAAGATGCTCAGCGAACAGCAGCGCCTCGGCCATCTGGTCGATGACGACATGTTGCTGCGCACCCACGCGCGCATCCTTGAAATGCAAACCAGCGCTCAGCTGACCTTGCGTCACGCCCGCGAACTGCTGCTGCCCCTGCGCGAAGAAGCCCGCCGTCACAACGCTGTGACCCGTGGCGCCGCACTGGCGCTGGCGGCGATCCGTCGTAAAGGCATCGACGCGGTGCCGCAAGCCGCGATGCCGCTGTTCACCCGGCCGCAAAGTACCTTCCTCGGCAGCGCCAGTCAGGTCGAGGCCTATGTTTATGCCCTCGCCCGCTTCGAGCCGAAACCGGCGCGCTTCCCCAAGGCGCACAAGACGCAAAAGACTGGCGATGCCCCACGTGCGCCACGCACCGTGCGGGAAATGGTCGACCGTTGCGAAGAATCCCTGCCGATGCCGGATCTGATGACCTGGCTGCTCGAGCAGGAACCGGACGGCGCCACCGACGAATTGCTTTATTGGTTCTCGCGCCTGTCGCGGGAAAAACGCTTCAAGCGCGAGCGTCTGGAACGCCGCGAATACCATACTCACGAGCATCAGGTCAGCCTGCGCTCCTTCGCCCTGCTCTCGGCCCGCGATACCGCCGCCGAGGATTCTGCGAGCATCCCCAATGCATCTTGATCTATCCGAACTGTCCCAACTGGCGCCGATCTTTCGCGAGCTGTTCAAGGGTTACCACGTCAGCCGTCGCGACCCTGAGTTGTACGCGCAACTGTCGAACTTCCAGGACCAGTACCGCACGCTGTTCAAGGCGCTGGGCTTTGAACTGGTTTGCGACACCCGTGGTTTCTATTACTTCGTGCCGGACATGGCCGCTGCGGCAGTGAACAAGACCGCACAGCGTCTGGCGCTGTTCACCTTTATCCTCGTCGAGCATCTGGCCGATCAGGGCCGCGATCCCATCGCCGTGCTCGACGGCGGCAGCCTCGGCCGCGAAGAGTTGCCATCGCTGCTGGAAAAATACCGCGACCTGTTCATTCAGGCCGAGGTGCAGACCGTTGAAGAGCTCGAAGAGAAAATCATGCGCCGCATGACCCAGCTCGGTTTCGCAGGTGAGGAAAACGGCGTTTACCGCTTCCTGCCGCCGATGCACCGCTTCCTCGACGTGTGCCTCTCGGTCCAGCAAGACCGCGATCTGGCAGCCAGTGTGCACAGCGTTCTGCCATTGCCGGCGCCCGTGCTGATCGATGAAGAAGCCGAGGCGAAATTCCTCGAAACCGACGATCCGCTCGATCTTTCCGAGTTTGCCGAAGAAAGCGAAGAAGACGCACTGGCCCGCGCCATTGCCGAAGAACAGGAGTCCGACGCATGAGCCAGGAACGCTACGGCATCCGCCGCTTTGCCCTTTTGAACACCGCCGGTTACAGCCTCGGCCTGTTCCCGCTGGAAGAACCGCTGTCGGTTTACGGTGCGAACAACCTCGGTAAATCGGCGTCGATCAACGCGCTGCAATTCCCGATTCTGGCGCGCATGTCGGACATGAGTTTCGGCAAGTACAGCCTGGAACAATCGCGGCGCTTCTACTTCGCTTCCGATACCAGCTACATTCTCGTCGAAGTCAATCTGCCCCACGGCCCGCACGTGATCGGCGTGGTCGGCCGCGGCCCGGGCGGTGGTTTCGGTCACCAGTTCTTCGCCTACGCCGGCAAGCTCGATCTGGCGCATTACCAGAAAGACGACACCTGTCTGCGCCAGAAAGAGCTGTTCAGCAACCTTGAGAAGGAAGGCCTCAAAGCCTACGAACTCAAGCCTGATGAACTGCGCCGTTTGCTGGTCGGCGGCCACACCTCGATTCCGCTCGACCTGACGCTGATCCCGCTGCGCTCCACGAGCGAACAGAGCCTGAAGACCTTCCGCGCACTGTTCATCAACCTGCTGCACATGCGCGAAATCACCGCGGCCAAACTCAAGCAACTGTTCCTCGATGCCTTCGAACACAGCCTGCGTTCGGGCAGTGTCGATTACATCGCCGCGTGCGAAGAAGCCTTCCGCGACGTGCGCCGTATGGAGCAGGATTACAACTCGCTGGTGGCTGCCGGCCCGTTGGTTGAAGCCTTGGCCAACGGCGTAAAACAGCGCGACGTGCTGCGCGGCAAGTTGCATCGCCTGTCGCCGCTGCTCGACTCGTTGCTCGGTACCTGGTCGGACTACGCCACGGCGCGCAAGGAAGAACTCACGATTCAGGCCGAACACTACCGCCGCGAGCAGGACGATCTGCAAAATGATCAGCGCGGCGGCACTCAAGAGCTGATGCGTCTGGAGCGGGAAATTTCCGGTATCCAGCGCTGGCTGGGCGAGTTGTCGGTATTGAAGAATCGCTTTGCCCTGGTCGATGACGTCAAAGTGCTGGAGCAGCAATTGCTCGCCGCCAAAGATGCCCACGACGAACTGGCAGGTGCCTTGGCGCAATCGCGTCAGTTCAGCGCCGAAGATCTGGAAGAGCGTTTGCGCGATCTGGAAAAACGCCTGAAGTCGGTGAAGCAGCAACTCGATCACGCCGACAACAACAGCTATGCGCGCTTGCGCGAAGAGTTCTCGCAGCAGGACGTCGAGCGTCTGATGCGTCTGTTCAACAGCGCGCTGTTCAGTCTGCCGCTGGGCGAACACGGCATCACCCTCGACGAAGATGGCCAGTGGGTCAAATCCGTTGAGCTGATTCTCGATGGTTTCAAAGGTGAGCGCTTCGAAGTGCCCGGCCTGTCCATCGACATCTCGCACATCGAGCCGCCTGCCCTGCAAGCGCTGGCCGACCGCGCTGCTTTGCGCGACCAGAAAGAGCGTCTGGAAAAAGAGCTCAAGCAGCTCAAAACCCAGCAAGCCGTGGCCGCCGACCGTGCTGCGAGCAAGACCCAGACCGAAGCGCTGTACCAGCAAGTACTGGACGCGCAGAAAGCCCTGGAAGACTTCCGCCGCACGCAAACATTGAGCGCAGAAGAAGGCGACAAGCTCGAGCAGCTGGCGCAAATGGAAGCCGCTCAGGACGAACTCAAACGCTCCAGCGATGCGTTCACCGAACGCGTTCAGCAATTGTCGGCCAAGCTGCAACTGGTCGGCCGGCAGATCGCCGACATGGAAGCCAAGCAGCGCACGCTCGACGATGCTTTGCGCCGCCGCCAGTTGTTGCCGGCAGACCTGCCGTTCGGCACGCCGTTCATGGATCCGGTTGACGATTCGATGGACAACCTGCTGCCGCTGCTCAACGACTATCAGGACAGCTGGCAAGGCCTGCAGCGCGCCGATGGGCAAATCGAAGCGCTGTACGCGCAAGTGCGCCTCAAGGGTGTGGCCAAGTTCGACAGCGAAGACGACATGGAACGCCGTCTCTCGCTGCTGATCAATGCCTACGCGCACCGCACCGATGAAGCCCTGACGCTGGGCAAAGCGCGTCGTGCGGCGGTCACTGACATCGCCCGGACACTGCGCAATATTCGCAGTGACTACGACAGCCTTGAGCATCAGTTGGCGCTGTTCAACCGTGAGATCAACAAGCGACAGGTCTCCAACTTGCAGAGCTTCCGCATCGTTCTTGCGCCCAACAAGGAAGCGCTCAAGCACATCGACCAGATCATCCACAGCGCCGGCCAGTACGAAGAAGGCGAAACCCTGTCGGTGTTCGATCTGAGCCAGAGCGCCGAGCAGGACAACAAGAACGAAGAGGCCAAGGAATACCTGGCGCGGCTGGTGGCGGCGAACCACAACCAGCTCGGTCTCAAGGATTTGTTCGAACTGGCGTTCGAGATCACCAAGGTCAACGGCCAACCGGTCATTCACACCGACATCGACGGCGCGGCGTCCAACGGCACCACGATGACCATCAAGGCGCTGACCAACATGTACTTGTTGCTGCACTTGATGGATCGCGACCTCGCCGGCCGGGTACGCCTGCCGTATTACCTCGACGAGGCGGCGGACATCGACGAGAAGAACCAGGCCGCATTGCTGGAAACCAGCCTGCAACTGGGCTTCGTGCCGATTCTGGCGAGCGTCAAGCCGCAGGTTTGCGCCAGCGTCGCAATCGACCTGGAAGGTGGCAGCGGCCCGGCGGGGATCTACATCGATGAAGCCGACTGGAAGTACATCCGTCGCCATGATGCGGTGAAGGCCACGCTCAATGTCGAAGCGGATGAGCCGGAGCTGGATGCGGTTTGACCGGCTTTAGCTGAAGGCAATAAAAAGGGCCGCGATCTGATGGGATCGCGGCCCTTTTTTACGGCTTGGGTTTTGTGCTGACGGTGAAGGCCTATCGCGAGCAGGCTCACGCCTGCAGTTGGAATGCGTTCCCCTGTGGGAGCGAGCCTGCTCGCGAAGGCGCCCTCCCGGACGCCGTTGAAAATCGGGTTATTTACCGAGCTGAATCTTCGGTGCCCACGTCAGCCACTCATCCTCAAATTTGTCGAACAACGGGAATGTCTGCTCGGCCCGCGCTGGATTACCCATGCGCTCACCGTCTGGCGTAGCGAAGGCAATGCCGCCCTGAATCAGTGTTTCCAGCGACTCGGTCCTCACCGTCACGCCCTTGAACAAACCGTAGTCAAAGCCTACGCCACTGGTGTTCCAGAAGCGGCTGCCGCTGCGCACCAAGGGCGCGTATTTCGGCTCGATCAGGATGTGCACAAGTACACGGTCAGCAGTCTGGCCCAGCTCATAACCGGTAACTTTGCCCACGGTAATTTCACGGTACGTCACCGGTACGCCAGGCTTCAGCGAGCCGCGACGCGCAGCGCTCAACACCAGGCTCAAGCCAGCCTCCTGTTTTGTAACTTCCGGTGCTTGCGCCAAGGCGACAAAGTTTTTCTGCGGCCCCAGATTTTTCACCGCTGGCTGGACTTCGATGTATTTACCGGTGACCAGCGTTTCCAGATTCTGAGTCTTGATCAGGCCCAGCTCCGGCTTGACCACCCAGAACTGACTGCCAACCCGCGCGATCTTTTCGGGCACCTCGGTGATGCGCGCGGTAAGGATGACGCCTTGCATATCGTCGGTCAGATCAACACTTTCAATCTTGCCGACATCCAGCCCCTTGAAGCGCACCGGCGTGCCGCTGCTCAAACCATCGGCGCGATCAACCTTGATCGTCACCACGGCGCCTTTCTGGTTGGCCTCATCATGACTGTCGAACAAACGGAAGCGAGGGATGCGCTTCTTCAACGGTGCGTTGGTTTGCGGTGTTTCAAAAGCGATACCGCCGGCCATCAAAGTTTGCAGCGACTCGCTCTTCACCTGGATCCCGCCGGTCAGGCCGCCGGTCAGGGTAATCCCGCTGACGTTCCAGAACCGTGTCGAAGCGTTGACCAGGTTTTCGTATTCCTTCTCGATGTGCACACCGATGACCACTTGCTTCCGGGTTCTGGAGAACTGGTAACTCTGTACAGAACCCACCTTGACCTGCTTGTAGAGGATCGGACTGCCGACCTCGATCGAACCCAGCGAATCGGTGAACAACACCAAATGCAAACCCGGGGATCGCAGATCCAGCGGCGGTGCCTTGGGTCGCGCCTCGAACTCACGTTTCGGCGCGGCACCTTTATCGCCTGGGCGCACCGCGATGTAATTACCTTTGACGAGCGCTTCGAGGCCCGTGATACCGGCCAGGGAGATCGATGGTTTGACCACCCAGAACTGCGTGCCGTCGACCAGATAGTCTTCGGCCAGCGGATCGAGGGTCAGCTCGGCTGTTGCACTGTTGAGATCCGGGTCGACCTTCAGTGCTTTCAGATTGCCGACCTGAATACCTTTGTACATCACCGGTGTGCGGCCGGACTGCAGGCCTTCGAAATCGCTGAGTTTGACCTTGACCCGGATGCCCGCAGCAGCGGCGTCGAAGTCCTCATACAGACGGAACGGCAGGCTCGGATCGGTCGCAGGACTGTCTTTGCGGTTTTCTGGAGTCGCGAACGCAATACCGCCGGCAACGATGCTGGCCAGGGATTCGCTGCGCACCTTCACACCGGACAGGTTGGCGTCGATGCTGATGCCGCTGGCGTTCCAGAAACGCGTGTGTTTGCGCACCAGTTTGGCGTACGTCGGTTCGATGAAAACCTTGAGCTCAACGGTGCTCTGATCTTCCGAAAGCAGATAGCTTTTGACCTGGCCAACCTTGATCTGCTTATAGAACACCGGGCTGCCGCGATTCAACGAGCCAAGGCGATCAGCCTTGATGGTCAGGTGCAGGCCGGGCTTGGCGTCAGACAGCGGTGGCTCTTCGGCCAATGCCTTGAACTTGCGAACAGGCTCCCCTTCACCGGGACTGATCGCAACGTAGTTGCCCGACACCAGCGTTTCCAGACCGGTAATACCCGCCAGGGTTACGCTCGGCTTGACCAGCCAGAAGCGCGTGCTGGTCTTCAGGTACTGTTCGACGTCCTTGTTCATTTCGATGGTGGCAATCACTCCTTTGGAGTTGCCTTCATCGTCAAGCTTCAGGGTTTTGACCTTACCGACCGACATGCCTTTGTAGACGACTTCAGTCTTGTTGGCCTGGATGCCTTCGCCACTTTCGAAACGCACCTGAATTTCGATGCCGGTTTCGGAGTAGGCACGCCAGCCGAGCCAGCCCCCGATGATCAGCGCTATCAATGGAAGCACCCAGATGGCGGACCAGTTCGAGGCCGGTCGGGTTTTCGCTACGGGCAAATCAGTCATGGTCGTCATCCGACTCCGTGTTATCCCAAATCAGCCGGGGATCGAAAGTTACTGCGGCGAGCATCGTCAGAATCACCACAGTGGCGAAGGCGATGGCACCAAGATTGGCTTCGACACTGGCAAGCCGGCCGAAGTTGACGACCGCCACGAGAATGGCGATCACAAATATATCGAGCATCGACCAGCGTCCGATGAACTCGATGAAGCGGTACATCCAGATGCGTTGACGAGCCGAAAGAGGCTGCCGTCGTTGCACCGAAAACAGCAGCAGCGCGATGCCGACCAGTTTGAAAGTCGGCACAAGAATACTGGCGATGAACACCACGGCGGCGATCGGAATCATCCCGTGCTGCACCAGTTGAATTACGCCGGACATGATGGTGCTCGGATCCCCCTGGCCCAAAGAACTGACCGTCATGATCGGCAACACATTGGCCGGGATATAGATGATGGCCGCCGTGATCAGCAGCGCCCAGGTTCGCGTCAGGCTATTGGGCCGGCGAGCGTGAACCTGCGCACCGCAGCGGGTGCAGGTTTGCTCGTCGACGTCTGCTTCCCGCCTGTTCAACTCATGGCATTCGGTGCACACCAGAATGCCCGCATCAATCGCCCGCATGGGCATCCTCTCCTGATAATGCCTGCCAGATCTGATGCGGTGACATCACGACTTCCAGCCAGACTTGTACTAACAACAAGCCGATGAAGCATGCCAGCCCAAGGCCAATGGCGATTGCTGCCATATCCGCCAGTTTGACAATCGCGACGAGGACGCCCATCAGGTAAACCTCGAGCATTCCCCAGTCTCTGAGGTGGTGGTAAATGCGATAGAGCAGCAAACCGTAACTGCGGCCGACATTGAAGCGAATCGTCAGTAATACAAACAACTGGCACAGCAACTTGAGCAACGGTATGGCCATGCTGCAAAGGAATACGACAATTGACACACCTTGCATGTCCGTATTGAACAGACCGACAACGCCACTCCAGACTGTATCCTGCGAAGATTGCCCGAGGATGTTGAGTTGCATGATGGGTAAAAAGTTTGCAGGCACATACAGCAATAACGCCGCGATTACCAAGGCCAGGCTGCGCTGCACTACGTTATGGCGGTGGGCGTAAAGCTCGTAACCGCAGCGTGGACACAGAGCTTTCTCGCCATGGGCAAGTGTCGGCTTGCGCATCAGCAAGTCGCACTCGTGACAGGCGACCAGGTCTTCGAGCGGTAAATCTGACAGCCCGGGGGCGTCAACCGATTCTGACATACAGGCTCTGACTCCAAATAAGATCGGGCTATTCTAGTGTTCTGATTCAAAAATAACTGTGCAATTTTGTTCGCAGCGGCGAGTAATACTTTCTC
>NZ_JABWQP020000018.1 GCF_014268505.2 Pseudomonas khorasanensis | reverse complement strand
TGGCTGGCACATACACTGCGATGGCCTCATAGCGGAAGTCCGGCGGCATATCGGCGGTAAAGGTGAACGTATTCGGCTCGCTGCTGGCGCAGCCTGCGAGTAGCGCAAGACAGCCACCCAGACTTGCGGTGCGCATGAGGCGTTTCATAAGGTGGCATCTCCTTGGCAGAGGGCTGTGGCTAGGCGCACCCGCTCGAAATGTTCATCCGGCATTTCTCCGGGCCGAACCTGCCAATATGGCGACAGCGTATCGCCCTGCGCTCGCAGGCCCTGGATCAACAGAAACTCCAGCTGCTCCGGCGCCAGCCAGCCCCACGCTTCTGCCTGCGCCAGTCGGCCGCGCAGCCACGTATCAGGGTCATGTTGTTCGGCAAGTCTGGCGTAAGCCTGAACATGCTCCGCCAGCAAGTAGCGGTGTGCATTGATCAGGCGAATTTCAGCGGCCTGTGTGTCGGGCGCCGGGACTTGGTGCCATAGCGGCTGCGCCGGGACTGGATAGGTAGCGGGGGCGGGGTTATTGGTGCTTTCCCAACGTGTGCCCTGCCAGTAGCACACGCTGATCGCTGGGCCCAGAAAGGCCGGATACGCTTCTTCGGTCAGATGCGCAAGGGCGCGGCTCAGCACCCGATTATCGTGAAAGCGGTAGAGCGCCTGATGCGGCCGCGCGCCGATGATCAGGCGCGCCTGCCAATGCTTGACCAGGCTTTTCAAATCGCCCTTTTGAATGCTGGCAAACCAGCCCCAGTTACGTTGTGCGTTCTTCAGCAGTTCCTTTAAACGAATGTCGTCAGGCTGATCGAAGGTGAAGACGAATGGCCCGGCATCAGCCAGATCCGCAACCAGCGTGTCGTTATAAACGCTCAAGTAGTCGTCGAATTGGCAGCTTTTCAGCAGAGACTGGCGCATATCGCGCTCGCTCTCCGCGTTCAGAACAAGGCACAAGGTGTGGCCGAGTCTTTGCTGGTCTCTCATCCACTGGTGCGCTGATGAGTCAGTCATGCGGCGGCTCCCCTGGTCAGGCAAATACCCTCGCGACAGGCTTCGCAGAGTGGACAGAAGTCCGATCCCAGCGCATTGCTGACCGCCATCAATTGGTTTTGGCTGGGTGCAATCATGGGCGGCAATGCTGCTGGCACCGCCAGGGCATCATTGGCGCCCGGCATTGACAATGCGGCAGCGGAACCTGCCACCGGGACACCACCGAGCTGAATTTCGCTGCTGCTGAAAATGCCAGCATGGCCGATCACAATGTGCTGCCCACCCGCCTTGAGGCTGATGCTCGCGCCAGCTTCCAGCGTCAGGTGCGCTCCGGCCTTGATGTGTACTTGCTGGCCGGCCTCGACGACCAGCGTCTGGTCGACGCGGGTGTGGCTGTTGCTGGCGACATGCAGATAGTCATTGGCCTTGAGTTGCACTTTGCGGTCGGCGCTGATGGTGCGGTGTTCTTCGGCTTCCAGCACGCTGATGCTGTTGCCCTTGATAGTCTCCCGGCGTTCGTTGCCTACCTCGAGGTGACTATCGTTTTCTACTTTCTGCTCCATGTCTCGTTGGGCGCGCAGATAGATCAATTCCTGGCCGGCGCGATCCTCAATGTGCAATTCGTTGAACCCACCATTGTCCGGCGAACTGCGAGAGCGAAAAACGCTGCGGGTTTTGTGGGCGGGCAATTCGTAGGGCACAGGGTTGGCGCTGTTGACCAGACAGCCACTGATCACCGGTTGATCGGGATCGCCTTCAAGGAAACTGACCAACACCTCCATGCCCACTCTCGGGATGGTGACGCTGCCATGGACGTTGCCAGCCCAATTGGACGACACGCGCAACCAGCAGCTGCTTTTGTCATCCTGGCCTCCTTCGCGGTCCCAAAAAAATTGCGCTTTGACTCTGCCGTGCGGGTCGCAGTGTATTTCCTCGCCTTTGGGACCTGTGACGATGGCGGTCTGGCTGCCCAGCACTCGCGGTTTCTTGTAATGCTGGGGTGGCCGGTAGAAAACGTCCCAAGGCGTCGCAACAAACTGATTTCGATAGCCTTGAACAAATTCATTTTCTTGAGCGGAGCCTGCGCTGGTCAGGCTCTCTTCCAGCACTTGCGGTTGTTTACACTCGTGGCGTACTTCGGTGAGCAACCAAAGATCATTCCACTCCGTGCGCGAATGCTCGGACATCTCCATAAAGTGCCCGGATAGCAACGCCTGCTCATCACTTTCGCCTTCAGCTTGCCGATAGTCGGCACGAAGGCGCTCCAGCGCTCGTCTGGTTAAAACCTTGCCTCGCTCACGCAGGGTAAAGCGGCCGGGGTAGTCGTAATCTTCCAGAGCTGATTGCGCCGGGCGGGCATCAGGTTGGTATTGGGACTCCAGCAGAATACGGGACTTTTCGAAGTCGTAATCACGTCGTGTTGTGCGAGTGGTGCGCGCTTCAACTCGCAGGTCGAACTGTTTGATCACCGATCTCTCGGCAACCATGCCGCTGTCCTGTTTGTAGGGTGTCGGCCGGTCAAGCTTGAGGAATACGGTTTGATCGTCACCAAACACCATGAGGTGTTTTTCTCGACTGTGCCGGAAGTGGTAATGAATGCCTTCCTCTTGGCAAAGCCTTTGGATGAAATGCAAATCTGACTCGTCGTACTGCACGCAGTAATCACGATTCGGATAAAGAGAGTTCAACTGAAAAACATGAAAGTCGCGATGAATGCCGTGCTCTTCCAATACTTGCGCAATGATCTGCGGAACCGTCATTTGTTGAAAAATACGTTGGTTCTTACGTAAACCCAAATAAGACACGCGAGGAACCAGCGTGATGCTGTAACGCGTCAGACGCTTGCCTGCGTCGCCTTGCGCAACGCGGTGGATTTGCCCGTGGATACCATTGCCACCTTCGCTGAACGCCAGAAACGCTTGTTTATGCAGCAGGCTTTCAAGATCGAGACTCGGCCTTTCGCTGACCAGTACCACGTCGAAGGCGTAGGGTGTGCTTATCGCTTCTCTACCGCTGAACTCCAGGACTTGAAGATCGTGCTCCAAATCAGCAAAGGTCAGACTGGAAGGTGCGAGATGGTGAGGGCTGTACATCCTTTTTACCCCTTCGACAGTAGCTGTAGTTTTGTATCTGGACGTGTTGGTTCAGATGCGATGACCGAAAGCTAGCAAATGCATCGAAGTAAAAATGTAGGAGGCATCTTTTAAGGTTGAAGGAAAATACTGTGATTGTTTATGTTGTTCGGAAGTCGCTCCATTGAGTCATTGCGAGGCTCGTAGTTCTGCCATGTATGTAGGATAAATACGACAGATAAATAGTTAATTCGATTTGCAGATTAAACTTGTGTGTTTGTATGCGTTTAAATCCTGCTGAACTTTACTGCCTGGAAAAGATCGCAGCCTTCGGCAGCTCCTACAGGGGAGTACGCATTCCAGGGCAGGAGCTGCCGAACGCTGCGGTGTTTTGATCTTGAACCCAAATCCGCGAATACGACTATCACCGGTTTTTGCCTTACTGCCACATGACGGACGCATTACAACCCTAGGATTGGCCTCATCCGCTTGATGAGGTTTGTCCATGAATCCTTCCATCGCAACTGCCCTGACCGACCCCGGCGCGCCGATGAAAGTGCGCGGCGTGCAGAAGCGCTTCGGTGCGTTTACTGCGCTGGATAACGTCTCCCTCGACGTCGAGGCCGGCGAATTGGTGTGCCTGCTCGGCCCGTCGGGTTGCGGCAAGACCACATTGCTGCGCTGTATCGCCGGGCTGGAGAAACAGGACAGCGGTGAGTTGTACCTGGGCGATCGCGACGTTTCGCATCTCGCCCCGCAGGCCCGGGACTACGGGATTCTGTTCCAGTCCTACGCGTTGTTCCCCAATCTGACCGTCGAAGCGAACATTGCCTACGGCCTCGCCGGCAGTGGTCGCGACGAAGTTCGCCGTCGTGTCGGGCAGATGCTGGAACTGGTCGGCCTTATCGGCAGCGAAAAGAAATACCCCGGCCAGTTGTCCGGCGGCCAGCAACAGCGCGTCGCTCTGGCCCGAGCCTTGGCGCCGTCACCGTCGCTGCTGTTGCTCGACGAACCGATGTCAGCTCTCGACGCCCGGGTGCGCGAACATTTGTGCACCGAGCTGCGCCAGCTGCAACGCAGCCTCGGCATCACCACCCTTATGGTCACGCACAATCAGGACGAAGCCATGCTGATGGCCGACCGCATTGCCGTGATGAACAACGGCCGGGTCGAGCAATACGCCACGCCTCAGGAAATCTACAACCGCCCGGCCACGCCGTTTGTGGCTGAATTCGTCGGGCAGGGCAACTGGTTGCCGTTCCAGCGCAGCAGCGCCAGTCATGCCACGGTCGGCGGAATGAGTCTGCGTCTGGCGGATGGCAGCGTTCAGAGCGCGTCGGGCCGACTGTTTTGCCGTCCGGAAGCGATCAACGTCAATCCGCCCGTCCACGAAGAAAACCTGTTTCCGGCAAAAGTCCGCGAAATCACATTCTTAGGCAATCGCTGCCGCATGAGCTTCGAACTCGACCAGTTGCCCGGCCACGCGCTGCTCGCCGAACTGGCCCCGGAAGCCATGCCACGCCTCGGTGCCCAGCACATCATGGTGGCTCTGCCGCCGCGCAGCCTGCAGGTGTTTGCCTGATGGGTGTCGGGATCGCGTTGCCGTTGCCAGACAAGCAGGAGCGCCGGACTTCCCGTGCCGAGGTCGGCGATCGCGTTTTCGTGGTCGGCGGAAAAATCCTGTTGCTGGTGTTGCTTGGCCTCGCGGTGTTGTTGCCCTTGCTCGCAATTTTCTGGCGCGGTTTCAGCAGCGAGGCCGGGCAGGGCGGTGGCTGGCTCGCGGCGACAGAATTGGTAACCAGCGAGAATTTTCACTGGCTGCTCGGTAACAGCCTGAAAGTTTCCCTCAGCGTTGCGGCCATCGTCGTACCGCTGGCGTACCTGTTTGCCTACGCGCTGCAACGCACGCTGATTCCTGCCAAAGGCATCTGGCGGGGGATTTCCCTGCTGCCGCTGATGGCGCCGTCGATGCTGCCGGGCATTGCGCTGGTCTATCTGTTCGGTAATCAGGGCATGTTGCGCGGGTTGCTCTCGGACAACATTTACGGTTTCTGGGGAATTGTGCTGGGCGAGGTGATTTACACCTTTCCCCATGCGCTGATGATTCTGCTCTCGGCGCTGTCGCTGGCCGATGCGCGTCTTTTCGATGCCGCTTCGAGCATGGGTGCGAGCCCGGCCAAGGCGTTTCGCAGCATCACCTGGCCGGCAACCCGTCAGGCGGTGTTTGCCGCGTTCTGTCTGGTGTTCACCCTGACCATCACCGATTTCGGTGTGCCGGTGGTGGTCGGTGGCGACTATCAGGTGCTGGCGCTCGAGGCCTACAAAGCCGTGGTCGGCCAGCAGCAATTCGGTCGCGGCGCGTTGATCGGCATGGTGCTGTTGCTGCCAGCGTTGTTCAGCTTTGGCGTCGATGCCTGGTTGCGTCGGCGCCACGGCGATTCCATGAGTGGCCGCGCGCAGGTATTCAAACCGATGCCGTCGAAACTGCGCGACGCGTGTTATCTGGCGATTGTCCTGCTGATCTGCGCCGCGTTGCTGCTGGTGTTCGGCATGGCGGTGTTCTCGTCGCTGGTGAAGTTCTGGCCGTACAACCTTTCGCTGTCGCTCAACCATTACCAGTTCAACGAAACGGCCGGCGGTGGCTGGCTGGCCTATGGCAACAGTTTGAAGATGGCCGTGGGAACCGCATTGATCGGCAGCGTGCTGATCTTCACCGGCGCTTATCTGATGGAAAAGACCCGTACTCAGCCCGGCCTGAACCTCGCCTTGCGCATGCTCAGTTTCGTGCCGATGGCCGTGCCGGGGCTGGTGCTGGGGTTGGGTTATGTCTTTTTCTTCAACCTCAGCGGCAATCCGCTGCACGTGCTTTACGGGACGATGACGCTGCTGATCGTCTGCACCATTGCGCATTATCTGACCACCGCGCAGATGACCGCGACCACTGCACTGCGTCAGCTCGACGCCGAGTTCGAAGCCGCCGCGCTGTCACTCAAGGCGCCGCTGTACCGGCATTTCCTGCGGGTCACCGTGCCGATCTGCTTGCCAGCGTTGCTGGATATCGTGCGCTATCTGTTCGTTTCGGCAATGACCACGGTGTCGGCGGCGATCTTTCTGTACAGCCCCGACACTATCCTCGCGGCGGTGGCGGTGCTGAACATGGATGACGCCGGCAATGTCGGCGGCGCGGCGGCGATGTCGACCTTGATTCTGTTCACCTCGGCGGGCGTTTCCCTGCTGCTGGCGTGGGCTTCGCGCGGCTTGCTGCGCCGCTCACAGGCCTGGCGGCAAACCACGCCCGGCCACTGATTCACACCCTCAACTCAACAGGAAAACGATCATGTTCAAGCCTATGGCCCTGGCCGCTGCTGTGCTCGCTACTTTCAGCCTGAATGCCTTCGCGGCAAAAACCGAGTTGACGGTGTACACCGCCCTCGAAGCCGAGCAATTGAAGTCCTACAAAGAAGCCTTCGAAAAAGCCAACCCGGACGTCGGCATCAAGTGGGTGCGCGATTCCACCGGGATCATCACCGCCAAATTGCTTGCCGAGAAAGCCCGGCCACAGGCGGATGCAGTGTGGGGCCTGGCCGCTTCGAGCCTGGCGATCCTCGACCAGCAAGGCATGTTGCAAAGCTATGCACCGAAGGATTTGGACAAGATCGGCGCCAACTACCGCGACGCCGCCAACCCGCCGGCCTGGGTCGGCATGGACGTGTGGGCCGCGACCATTTGCTTCAACACGGTCGAAGCCGAGAAACAGGGCTTGAGCAAACCGGTCAGTTGGCAGGACCTGACCAAGCCTGAATACAAGGGCAAGATCGTCATGCCGAACCCGGCGTCGTCCGGTACCGGTTTCCTCGACGTCAGCGCCTGGCTGCAAACCTTCGGCGAGCAACAGGGCTGGGCGTACATGGACGGCCTGCACCAGAACATCGGCCAATACGTCCACTCCGGTTCCAAGCCTTGCAAACTGGCAGCGGCTGGGGAATTCCCGATCGGCATTTCCTTTGAATACCCGGCGGTACAGCTCAAGCGCCAGGGCGCGCCGCTGGACATCATTCTGCCGAAGGAAGGCCTGGGCTGGGAGATCGAAGCGACCGCAGTGATCAAGGGCACACCCCATGAAGAAGCGGCGAAGAAACTCGCCGACTTCTCCGCCAGCGCCGAGGCGATGGATCTGTACAAAGAAAACTTCGCCGTGCTCGCACAGCCGGGCATCGCCAAGCCGCAAACCGAATTGCCGGCCGATTACGAGCAACGCTTGATCAAGAATGACTTTGCCTGGGCCTCGAAGAACCGTGACGCGATCCTGGCCGAGTGGCGCAAGCGTTATGACGGCAAGTCTGAAAAGGTGGCGACCAAGTAAGACCTTTTCCGGCTGAAAAGGCCCCTTCGCGAGCAGGCTCGCTCCCACAGGGGAGCGCGCTGATCGTTCCCATGCTCCGCGTGGGAATGAATCCCGTGACGCTCTGCGTCACAAAGGACGCGGAGCGTCCCTGGCTGCATTCCCACGCAGAGCGTGGGAACGATCATTGAGGTAGTTTCATGACACACCACAGAGACTTGCTGATCGTAGGCGCCGGCATTCTCGGCCTGTCCCATGCCTACGCGGCCGCCAGGCGCGGGTTGAAAGTCAGCGTATTCGAACGCACCGCCACGCCGCTCGGCGCTTCGGTGCGTAACTTCGGCCAGGCGCTGGTCACCGGCCAGCCACCGGGGCAGATGCTCGAACTGGCCAAAGCCAGCCGCGACATCTGGGGTGACTGGTCGCGCCTCGCCGGCCTGCAGATCAAGCGCAACGGCTCTTACCTGTTCGCCCGGAACGAAACCGAAGAACACCTGCTCGAAGCCTTCTGCAACAACCGCGCGGTGGAACACGGTTACAACGTCGCATTGCTGCGCGGTGCGGCATTGCGCGATGTGTACGGCGGCCAGTTCAGCCACCACCGGGCCGCGCTCCACGGCATGGATGATCAACAGTTGTACTCGCGCGAAGCGATTCCGGCGCTGATCGATTACCTGCGTCGCGAACTCGGCGTCGAGTTTCATTTTTCAACGCTGGCGCGCGACGTCGAACCGGGGCGTCTGCGCAGCACTGCTGGCGACTTCACGGCGCCGCAAATCATCGTCTGCTCGGGGCATGATTATCAGACCCTGCTGGCCGAGCCGATCGCGGCGCTCGACCCGCAAATCTGCCGCCTGCAAATGCTGCGCGCCAAGCCGCTGATTAATCTGAATCTGCAACACGCCTTGCTCACCGGCCTGAGCTGCGTGCATTACGGCGCCTTCGCTGATCTTCCGGAAGCGGCGGGGGTGCAGGCGCAAATCCTGCGCGACGCACCGCATCTGCACGAACACGGCATTCACCTGCTGATCAGCCCGACGCCTTACGGCGAGCTGATCATCGGCGACTCGCACCACTACGGCAGAGACCCTTCGCCGTTCAACGCCGAGCAAGTCGATAACTGGATGATTGAACTGGCCGAGCAGACGTTGGGCTGCAAGGTGCAAGTGGTCGAACGCTGGCAAGGCGTTTACGGTTCTCGCGGGCCGGGGCCGTTTTCGTTTCTGCGCCCGGCACCGGGATTGAGTGTGGCGCTGATGCACACCGGCGTCGGCATGAGCGTCGGCCCGGCGTTGGCGGAGCGCAATATCGCCCAGTTATGGGAGCAGGAATGAGTCACGAGCAGCCGGGTGGTAGCCGCATTCGCGAGCAGGCTCGCTCCCACAGGGATTCGCATTCCAATTTGGGAGCGAGCCTGCTCGCGAATGGGTCCGGCGTTACAGATCTGCAGCCAAGGCCTCAATCTGCTCCTGCCGCTCCGCCTGGTTCAGTTTCGGATGCGGGTTAAGCGACGACCACTGCGGATGCGCCCGCGCCTTGCTCAACGCCTCGGGCAACTTGCCCTCGCGCCAGGTTTTGTCCACAGGCGTGGCCACTTGAATGCTGTCCATCGCTGCGTGGCCGCGCTGATCGAGCGCCAGCACCAGTTGCCGTTGACGCAACGCCAGCAAGCGCAACACGCCGTCGTCCACGGTCAGTTCCCGCTGCCCCTTGATCTTGCCGAGCAAACGGCTGCCGTAAGTGCGCGCCGTCTGCAGCGCGCCGCCGGCAATCGCGCCGGCCAGTGCCGCCGCGCCGAGGGTGATTCCGCCAACCAGCAAGTCCACGCCGGCGCCCGCTGCCGCACCCGCCGCAATGCCGCCACCGACGCGCACGCCAAGCTGTTTCAGGGTTTCCGGGTTGAAAAGATCGTCGCCCCAGCGTCCGTCCAGCAACGGTAGATCACTGGCCGCCGCGTCCTGCGGACGGAATGCGTAGAGTTTGAGCAGCGCCTCGACACAGCGCTGTTCACGCTGGCGCACAGCCTTGCGCAGTTCGCTGATGGCTTGCTGTTCCTGCTCGGCCTCGCTGACCACGCTGCGCCGGCACGCAGCGCAGTCGATCAACAGTTCGGCAATCAAGCGCGCGGCACTGTGCTGACGGGCGAGGCGTTGAGCCTGTTGATCAGCAATCAACCGTTCAAGCTGCGGCCGGGCGTTTTCCAGCAGCAGTGCAAGGCTCTCATACAGACGGCGCTCGCCATCCTCGGGCGGTGCGACGCTGTCGAAGCGCACCAGCGCATGCAGGCCAAGCCGTGCCAACGCCTCGCGCCAGTCTGGCTCGCGATGGTTGGCGCTGCTGACAAAATTCAGCACCGGCAGTAGCGGTTTGCCGCAACTGGCCAGCACTTCCAGCTCGTCACGGTACTTCGCCAGCACCGGTTCGCGGGCGTCGATCACGTACAGACCGGCATCGGACGCCAGCAACTGGCGCAGCACTTTGGCTTCCTGTTCGAAACGCTGGCGCGCCTCGCTGCCTTCGAGAAAGCGCGCCAGTCGCGCCGGGCCGTCGAGGCGTTCGCCGGGGCGTTCCAGGCGTTCGAGAAAGTCCAGCAAGGCGATGGCGTCTTCCAGCCCCGGCGTGTCGTAGAGGTCGAGCAACGGCTCGCCGTCCACCGACAATCGCGCGCCCTCGACGTGGCGGGTGGTGCTCGGGCGATGGGAAACTTCGCCGAAACCGACGTCGCGAGTCAACGTGCGCAGCAGCGAAGTCTTGCCGACGTTGGTGTGGCCGACCACGGCGAGTTTCAGCGGCGCTTTCAGGGCATCAGTCATGTCCGCTCTCCAGCCAGTTGAACGGCGCGCAATCGGCGAATCGCAGTCCCAGTTGTTCCAGCGCAGCATGCCAGTCACCGAGACGGTCGGCATCCAGCGCCTCTCCGGGCGGCGCTTGCAGTAGCCAGACACGGGTTTCGGCCGCACTGCGCGCCAGTTCGGCGATCAAGGCGAGGCTGCCGCGATCCGGCGAGCGCCTCGGATCACAGGCAATCGCCAGTCGCGCCGGCGGAAAGCGGCTTAGCTGCTCGAGGATTTTGTGTCGCGATTCGCGGCTGTCGAGAATCCCGGCGTTGCTGACATGCTTGGGCAATGCCGGCGGCCATGGGCGCTGGTCATCGAGCTCGATCGCCACCAGCAGCGCACCCTCGCTGGGAAGTTCGCCGACCTGGCTTTCGACGCGATGCAGCTGCGCCGGCTCCGGGTCGCTGACGCCGAGGCGTTCGCTGCTCGGCATCAGGCGTTCGCGCAACTGGGCGTAGCCGGGCAGGTTGAGGTCCAGACGCAACGCAGCCTTACCGCGGTTCCAGCGCCAGAAACACACCAGCGCGAGCAACAGGCGCGGCAATAAGCCGCACACCACCAGCACGCCGACCAGCCACGTCGCCCAGGCCTGGCGGGCGCTTTCGATGTCGAGTGCGCCGTCACCGCTGGCGCGAATCATCTCCACGCTCGGCACGTTGAAACCGAGCAGCGACGGCAGATAACCGAGCGCCTGGGTGACGTGGATAAAGGTGTCGGCGCTGAGCAAGGTGGTCTCCCAGACGAAGCCGTAACGCCGGGTCGCCATCAACATCAGCAGCAAAACCAACGCACTGAGCATCGCCATAAACCACAGGCCGTTGACCAGCGCACCGAGCGCCCAGCGGTTGAGCTTCCTGCGTTGCAGCATGAGCAGCAGGGCGGGCGCCAGTTGCGCGGCTTTGGCATCACGGGCGAGCTTTTCGCTGAGCCATAACCATAGGCGCCCAAGCGCAGCGCCCTGTTCGCCGGCAAATACCAGCCCCAGCGCCCAGCTCAGCAGCAGAATCAGGTTCAACCCGAGCAGGCTGCCCAGGGCCCAGAACACATTGACCGGGGTCTGCCCGAGCGCGGCAAAGGCCAACCCGGCGCCGCTCAAAATTGCCAATATCGTCAGCAGTACCAGCGCCAGGCGTGCGCCTTGCAGCCAGTGCTGGAGTGCGGCGGTCAGCCCGTCACGCTCGGCCAGCCATGACGCCCGGCGCTGAATGCGCCTCGGCAGATCACCGCCAGCGGTGCGGGCCAGACGGTTGGCTTCCAGGTCATCCAGAGGCCCTGCGTATTCTTCACGCAGGCGAATGGTTTCGGCGAGCCAGAGGTTTTGCAATGGAGTCAGTTCAGTCACGCGGCGTCCCGTCGCTTTATCGAGCGCTGAGCATAACCGCTGTGGCGCTTATCCGGGTAAGCGAGGCTCTGGTATCCTCGCCGACATGACTAAATCACTCCCCTTAAGCCTGATCGCAGCCCTCGGTGAAAACCGCGTGATCGGCGTCGACAACAGCATGCCCTGGCACCTGCCGGGGGACTTCAAATACTTCAAGGCCACGACCCTCGGCAAGCCGATCATCATGGGCCGCAAGACCTGGGATTCGCTCGGTCGTCCGTTGCCGGGACGCTTGAACATCGTGGTCAGCCGTCAGCCTGATCTGAGATTGGAAGGCGCAGAGGTGTATCCATCGCTGGAAGCCGCAGTGGCTCGCGCCGAAGAATGGGCGAAAGAGCAGGGCGTCGATGAGTTGATGCTGATTGGTGGCGCGCAGTTATACGCTCAAGCGCTTGCTCAGGCGGATCGTTTGTATCTGACTCGCGTGGCACTGAGCCCGGAGGGGGATGCGTGGTTTCCGGAGTTTGATCTGAACGACTGGAATCTGGTATCGAATGCGCCGAATCCGGCTGAAGGTGACAAACCGGCGTACAGCTTCGAGGTTTGGGAGCGCGCATGATCGTTGCCACGCTCTGCGTGGTAACGCCTCAAGGGACGCTCCGCGTCCAGTAACGCGGAGCGTCACGGGCTGCATTCCCACGCTGAGCGTGGGAACGATCCTTTGAAACTAAGCCTGAGCCAACTCCGCATGCTCATCGGCATCCAGCAATGCTTTATCAGTCTGCTGCATCACCTGGCTGGTAATCGCGCCGGCGGTGATTGAACCACTCACGTTCAACGCCGTGCGGCCCATGTCGATCAGCGGCTCGACCGAAATCAGCAGCGCCACCAGTGACACCGGCAAGCCCATCGCCGGCAGCACGATCAGTGCGGCAAATGTCGCGCCGCCACCGACCCCGGCCACACCGGCCGAACTCAACGTCACAATCGCCACCAGCGTCGCGATCCACAGCGGATCGAGCGGATTGATACCGACTGTTGGTGCGACCATCACTGCCAGCATGGCCGGGTAGAGGCCGGCGCAACCGTTTTGACCGATGGTCGCACCGAACGATGCGGCGAAACTCGCCACCGCTGGCGGGATGCCCAGACGACGGGTCTGCGCCTCGATGCTCAGCGGGATGGTCGCGGCGCTGGAGCGGCTGGTGAACGCGAACGTCAGCACCGGCCAGATCTTGCGGAAGAAGCGCAGCGGATTGATCCCCGCAGCCGACACCAACAGACCATGCACCACGAACATCAGGCCCAGGCCGAGGTACGACACCACGACAAAACTGCCCAGCTTGATGATGTCCTGCAGGTTGGAGCCGGCGACCACTTTGGTCATCAGCGCCAGCACGCCGTAGGGGGTCAGCTTCATTACCAGACGCACCAGACGCATCACCCAGGCTTGCAGGGTGTCGATGGCGTTGATCACTTTCCGACCTTTCTCGACGTCATCCTTGAGCAGCTGCAACGCGGCAACCCCAAGGAATGCTGCGAAAATCACCACACTGATGATCGAGGTCGGCTTGGCCCGCGCCAGATCGGCGAACGGGTTTTGCGGGATGAACGACAGCAGCAGTTGCGGCACATTCAGGTCGGCAACCTTGCCGGCATAGTCCGTCTGAATGGTTTGCAGGCGGGCCATCTCTTGAGTGCCAGCGACCAGACCTTCAGCGGTGAGACCGAACAGATTGGTCAGGCCGATGCCGATCAGCGCCGCGATGGCCGTGGTGAACAGCAGCGTGCCGATGGTCAGGAAGCTGATCTTGCCCAGCGACGAGGCGTTGTGCAGACGCGCGACGGCGCTGAGGATCGAAGCGAACACCAGCGGGATTACGATCATCTGCAGCAACTGCACGTAACCGTTGCCGACCAGATCGAACCAGCCAATCGACGCCTTCAACACCGGGTTGCCGGCACCGTAAATCGTGTGCAGCGCGATGCCGAACGCCACGCCGAGGGCGAGTGCGAGCAGAACTTTTTTCGCCAGGCTCCACGAGGTGTGGCGGGTTTGGGCCAGACCGAAGAGCAGGGCGAGGAACACCAGCAGGTTGAGAATCAGCGGTAGATTCATGGGGACTCCAGAATAGACTTTGCCAACAGCCTTCCGGGGCTGCTGCGAACCGGGAAGCCTAACAGGTTGATTTGCAATGAATTAATACCGAAATCGAAGGGTGACCGTCGTTTTTGGAATAAGTGCATGTCGCTGCCGGCAATGCATTTGGCGCGATAGGGACGCACGCGGTCGCTGACAGGCGAGAGCCGTCACACTTATTTGTTAGCGTCGAACTCTTTCGATCGGGGAGTAGCGCTGATGAAGATTGCACGCACATTTCTGGCTGTTGCGCTGGCGGCGGGCCTCGCCGGGCAGGCCTTTGCCACTGACCTCAAGCACTGGCCGGCGGATCAGGCGAAGGCGCTCGACGCGATGATTGCGGCCAACGCCAACAAGGGTAACTACGCGGTGTTCGACATGGACAACACCAGTTACCGCTACGACCTCGAAGAGTCTTTGCTGCCGTTTATGGAAAACAAGGGCCTGATCACCCGCGACAAACTTGACCCTTCGCTGAAACTGATGCCGTTCAAGGACACCGCTGACCACAAGGAAAGCCTGTTCAGTTATTACTATCGCCTCTGCGAAGTCGACGACATGGTCTGCTATCCGTGGGTGGCCCAGGTGTTCGCAGGCTTCACCCTCAAAGAACTCAAAGGCTACGTCGACGAGCTGATGGCCTTGGGCAAACCGGTGCCTGTGACGTACTACGAAGGCGATGTGGTGAAGAAGCTCGACGTCAATCCGCCGAAAATCTTCACCGGTCAGCAGGAGTTGTACAACAAGCTGATGGAGAACGGCATCGAGGTCTACGTGATGACCGCCGCTTCCGAAGAGCTGGTGCGGATGGTCGCGGCGGATCCGAAGTACGGCTACAACGTCAAGTCGCAGAACGTCATCGGCGTCTCCTTGCTACTGAAGAATCGCGAAACCAGCGAACTGACCACTGCACGCAAACAGATCACCGCAGGGAAATATGACGAGAAAGCCAACCTTGGTCTTGAGCTGACGCCCTATCTCTGGACCCCGGCGACCTGGATGGCTGGCAAGCACGCGGCGATCCTGACGTACATCGATGAATGGAAGAAACCGGTGCTGGTGGGTGGCGATACCCCGACGAGCGACGGTTACATGCTGTTCCATGATGTCGATGTGGCCAAGGGCGGGATTCACTTGTGGATCAATCGCAAGGACAAGTACATGGCCCAGATCAACGGCATGATGGCCAAGCATGCGGCGGCGCAGGCCAAGGAAGGCTTGCCGGTGACGGCGGACAAGAACTGGGTGATCGTCAAACCGGAAGATATTCAATAACCCCCGATCCATGTAGGAGCTGCCGAAGGCTACGATCTTTTGATCAGGTTTTTGATCGTTCCCACGCGGGAGCGTGGGAACGATCATGCCCCCCGCACCTGGCGGGGCATTTTTTTCGGCACTCAGACGTCTTACAGGCCGTCAAGCATCGCCTTGTTACGCACCGCGCCTTTGTCGGCGCTGGTCGCCAGCAGGGCGTAGGCCTTGAGTGCCGTGGTCACTTTACGTGGGCGGATCTCGACCGGTTTCCAGCCTTTCCTGTCCTGCTCGACACGACGTGCAGCCAGTTCCTCGTCGCTGACCAACAGGTTGATCGAGCGGTTCGGAATGTCGATCAGCACCTTGTCGCCATCCTGCACCAGACCGATCGCGCCACCGGCCGCAGCCTCTGGCGAAGCGTGGCCGATCGACAGACCGGAAGTGCCGCCGGAGAAACGGCCGTCGGTCAGCAGCGCGCAGGCCTTGCCCAGGCCTTTGGATTTCAGGTAAGAGGTCGGGTAGAGCATTTCCTGCATGCCCGGGCCGCCTTTCGGGCCTTCGTAGCGAATGATGACGATGTCGCCTTCCTTCACTTCGTCGGCGAGGATGCCGCGCACCGCGCTGTCCTGGCTTTCAAAGATCTTCGCGTTGCCTTCGAAGACGTGGATTGACTCATCCACACCGGCGGTTTTCACCACGCAGCCATCCAGCGCGATGTTGCCGTACAGCACGGCCAGGCCACCTTCTTGCGAATAGGCGTGCTCGAAGCTGCGGATGCAGCCGTTTTCACGGTCGTCGTCCAGGGTTTCCCAACGGGTCGACTGACTGAAAGCAGTCTGGGTCGGAATGCCTGCCGGACCTGCCTTGAAGAAGTGGTGCACCGCTTCATCAGTGGTCTGGGTGATGTCCCACTTGGCGATGGCTTCTTCCATGCTGCGGCTGTGCACGGTCGGCAGATCGGTGTGCAACAGGCCGCCACGGGCCAGCGAGCCGAGGATGCTGAAGATGCCGCCGGCGCGGTGCACGTCTTCCATGTGGTACTTCTGGATGTTCGGTGCGACTTTGCACAGCTGTGGAACGCTGCGCGAGAGACGGTCGATGTCGCGCAGGTCGAAATCGATTTCAGCCTCTTGGGCGGCAGCGAGCAAGTGCAGGATGGTGTTGGTCGAACCGCCCATGGCGATGTCGAGCATCATTGCGTTTTCGAACGCCTTGAAGTTGGCGATGTTGCGTGGCAACACCGACTCGTCGTCCTCGCCGTAGTAGCGCTTGCACAGCTCGACGATGGTGCGGCCGGCCTGCAGGAACAGCTGCTCGCGGTCGCTGTGGGTGGCCAGCGTCGAACCATTGCCTGGCAAGGCCAGACCCAGTGCTTCGGTCAGGCAGTTCATCGAGTTGGCGGTGAACATGCCGGAGCACGAACCGCAGGTCGGGCAGGCGCTGCGCTCGTACTCGGCGACTTTCTCGTCGGATGCGCTGGCGTCGGCGGCGATCACCATGGCATCGACGAGGTCGAGACCGTGGGAAGCGAGTTTGGTCTTGCCGGCTTCCATCGGGCCGCCGGACACGAAGATCACCGGGATGTTCAGGCGCAAGGCAGCCATAAGCATGCCCGGGGTGATCTTGTCGCAGTTTGAAATGCACACGATGGCGTCGGCGCAGTGGGCGTTGACCATGTATTCGACGGAATCGGCGATGATCTCGCGGCTCGGCAGTGAATACAGCATGCCGTCGTGACCCATGGCGATGCCGTCATCCACGGCGATGGTGTTGAATTCTTTGGCCACGCCGCCGGCGCGTTCGATCTCGCGGGCGACCAGTTGACCCAGGTCCTTCAGGTGCACATGCCCCGGGACGAACTGGGTAAACGAGTTGGCGATGGCGATGATCGGCTTTTTGAAGTCGTCATCCTTCATCCCGGTGGCGCGCCACAGTGCACGGGCGCCGGCCATGTTGCGGCCGTGGGTGGATGTTTTCGAGCGATAGTCAGGCATTGGAGCACTCCGGGCGGCTAATCAGATACATAAGGGGAGTGAGCTTCTATTGACGCCGTAAACGCACGGAAAAATGGCCGCGTGTCCTGACGTTGCCGATGACGTTGCGGGATCGCCGCTGGTCTCAGCCTGAGCTCATAAACCCGCCGGGGATGAATGGCGATGAATGAGGCGATTCTACACCGCTGGCGTCTGGAGGGAATGGCGCAAAGCGTTGTTGCTGTGTCGCAGACGTGTGCGGGATGACGACTGGCAGCATCAGCCTTCCCCGGCCTGCGTTCTGAGACCGGCCTGCAGGCTTTTTACGCGTCGGCCGATCATGCAGTTCAGCACCAGGGCGACGCCGCTGAGAACGACGAAACAGTAACCCAGCGTCGCTTGCAGATGGGCCGGACTGAGACTGATCAAGGCGCTGATCAGTCCGCCACAGATAAAGATGATCGTACTGCCGGCTGAAGCCGAAGTGCCGGCGTGCTCGGCAAACAGGCCCATGGCGCGCGAGGTGGACGCTGGTCGCGAAAGGGTGGTGCCAGCCGTACAGATCAGCATCGGAATCAATACTGCTGCGGCGGACAGCTCATGGTTGGCGGCGAGGTACAGCATGACCAGCCCGGAGGTCAGGATCAGACTCAGCCCTGCGAAGATTTGTTGTCCCGCACTGATATGCCGGTTCAGCACGCTGGCGAGGATGCCCCCAGCGACATACGCCCCGCCATAGACCAGCAGAACCAAAGCAAAATCGTAGGGCGCCATTTGCAGCTGATCCATGAAGATCAGCGGCGAAATGACGATGAAGGAAAAGTGGCAGGCGAAAGCGAATGCAGAAATCAACCAATAGCCGACAAATTCGAAACTGCCCAATACGCGTCGGTAGGATTGGATGAAGCCCAGGCGCGCACCGTGCTGGACCGGCCGGCTGTTGTCGAGCAATCGCCATGCCTTCACCAGAACCACGGCGGTCAGCGCGATAAACACCCAGAAGCTACCACGCCATCCAAGGGTTGCCTGGAGAAACGTGCCCGCCAACGGCGATACCGAAATGAATATACCCGTAGCGGTGACCATCAGGATCCGCAGGCGATCTCGCTCATTGCCTTCAAACAGGTCCTGCACCAGTGCCTGAGATAGAACGAAACAACCGCATCCCAGTGCCTGCATCACCCGAAAAAACAGGAACAACGTGTAATCATTGCTCAGCACGCAGCCAAGCGCGCCGAGCAGCGACACGCCCATGCCGGCGAGCAGAAGGCCCTTGCGGCCGATGACGTCGGACAACGGGCCGATCAACAACTGGGCAAATGCAATGCCCACCGCGAACAGACTGATCGACAGCGCGATGTCGCTCGGTGATTGGCCAAAGTGCGACGCCAGCGCCGGAAACGAGGGCAGCAGCACATCGAGCGGGAACACGCCAAGCAGTATCATCGCCAGCAACAGGCTGACGGCACCGCGCTGTTGTTGGTGGGTGGCTACACGGCTGTGTTTATCCATCGATCAATCCTGCCTTGGCGAAAAGGATCCGGTTATGGGGGAGTGCAAAAAAACCCGCCTTGTGAAGCGCCTCCAGCGTTGGGATGGAACCAGCACGAGCGCGCGCACGATTGGCCTGCACCGTCGCAGCGCTGCCGACAATTTCCATCACGTCGATTTCGGCGATACCGGCTGAACGCAGGCTTTGTTGCAGCCAGCTTCCGTCGGTCTCGAAGAAAATCGAAATAATCTCTACCAGGGTTTTGCTGACAAACAGGCGCTGGCGACTGTTCATTGCGATCCAGAAGTAATGGAAGGCTTCTGCGAAATAACGGCTATGCCGTGCTTCGTCGGCGAGGTGGTCGCGCAGCATGTCGCTCACGCTGGACACCAGCGTTTCGCGACAGACCTCCAGCAACTCACGGGCAATGATAGTTTCCGAGACAAATCCGAGCAGAAACCAGGCCAGTGCTCGGTTCTTCTCTGGTGTACGCGCAATCAGGGTGTTCATGCGGGAGACCCGCCTAGGAATGACCGGGCGTCGGGTGATGTTGTAGACCGCGGCGATCTGCTCGGCAATCTGATTGGAGAACAGCGCGTGGTAACCCTCGTCGGTGTACAGCTGCAGCGCAGCATGTTTCATCGACAGTGGTATGTAGATGGGCAGTTCCCGGTGGACGATGACTTCCACGGCGCGGTTGACGATGCGGTGTTCAAGCAAGGTGGTGTAATCGAGGAAATACACCAGATGATTGGCGGTCAGCCGGTGCAGCGTTTCGCGACCCTTGGCCTGGATGGCGGGGTGTGCCAGATAGGGGAGAAAAGCCGGGGGGAACCAGTAGCGGGTCTGCAGTTGCTGCTCGATATCGCCTGGCAACCGGTAGTCATGAGTGCTACTGCGTACCGACGCGCGGCTTTCCCACTCGGGAAGGGTAAATTTGAGTGACCATGACACCGGGGCCTCGCTCTCCCCCATCCTTGTAGAAATCATGACGGCACCCCGTACAGCAGATCGCGCATCTCCTGGCACATGGCCTGCCCATCGCTTTTTCCGCAACCGACAAAAAACAATGGCTGCTCGGCGCTGCCTTCGAGACCCAGCAGGGTTTCCACCTGTCCGTCGGCAAACGCGCCGGTCAGCCAGGTGCCGAGTCCCAGCGTCGTCGCGACCAGCTGAAAGGTTTGCGAGAGATGGCCCGCTTCGATGAACGCCATACGGTAGGCACGCGAGTGTTCGTACTTCCACCAGAGTCGATCGAACCTTGCGGTGATGAAGAGTCCCAGCGGCAGGTTGTCGATAAAGTGCTGGCCCGCCAGCAATTGACCCAACGCCGATTCCGGCGGCGTATTGATCCGGATCAAAGCGTGCCTGGCGGAGTGATAGGCGTAGATGCCTGGTTCAAGCCCGACTACGTTCTGCGCGAGAAGAAAACCTTCACAGGCGTTCAGGCCGCCGCCCGACGGGCTGCTTCGCCGGGCATCGAAGCCAGGTGCGACGGAATCTCCAGGCGTTTTTTCGCGCGCGGGAAGATAGCCGAGTGTGAAGTACAGCAGCGTGCCTACCTCCTCCAGCGTCACCGCGGCACCGGTGTAGGAGCGGCAGGTTTTTCGGCTCAAAAGGGCCTGACTCAGCCTGTCATCATTCATCGCGCCGGGTGCAGGCAAGGTAATGAGCGACTCCACTGACTGCCGCTCTTTAGCCGTTGCGGGCTCTGGCTTCGCCAGCACTTCACTGCAATGCGCCAGATATTGCCTGGACCACTCGTGAATATTCTGTGGCGTATATTCGCAAGGAATATTTTGTGTGCCGAAGTGATAGATCTTCGACAGTTCATCCCAGCCCCAATCCGGGCTGTCTATTTTTGCAACGGTTAGAATGCCTGCTTCCAAGAATTGTGCGTCTATTATGTTGCGGGGATTAAATAGGTCTGGATTATCTATAAGTTGGGCGAGGCGAGTTGAGTGGTCAAGATCAAGCTCATGTTGAGTGTGGCTCTTGTAATTCCAGATAACTTGTCCGGGTGGGCGCGGCAATATAAATAAAAACGGATTTATATACATTATTAAGGTCACTCAGGGGAGGTCTCAAGGACGCCGGAGTGCCGGCACTCTCCGGCGTCCAGACTTACTTAGCGGGCGTTGGCTGCAACCAGGAAGGCCAGGTTGGCGATTTTATTTGTTTCCAGATAAATGGTTTTCATGATGTGAACTCCTTGTTCGTAGAAAGTTAAGTCGCTTCGTGGCGACAAGTTCAATGATAGTTTGTAATCGAATATTGGCAAGCGGATATTAAGTAGGAATATTCCAGTAATGTTGTCGGAGTGATCATGCGTAATTAATTAACTGTGTAGGTTAATTTTCCATAATTAATGGGCGCGAAGAAACGTCCTGCAAGAGAGTAGGAAGGTAATTGTAGGAAGAGGGTGAAACACTCATGGATGGGTGCGAAGGCGCGGGGAAGAGGGCCGCAAAACAAAACGGGGAGCCCGTGGGCTCCCCGTGTTCCGCCGCAATCAGCTATTAGGTAGCAGACGGCAAGTGATGCTCTTGATGTAACGGGTTTCGGCGATGGCGGGATGCACCGGATGATCCGGGCCCTGGCCGCCACGCTCAAGCATCTGGATATTGCGGTCCAGGTGGCGGGCGCTGGTCAGCAGGATGTTTTGCAGGTCGTCTTCCGGCAGGTGCATGGAGCACGAAGCGCTGACCAGAATACCGTCCTTGGTGAGCAGGCGCATGGCTTGCTCGTTCAGGCGACGGTACGCGCCTTCACCGTTTTTCATGTCTTTCTTGCGTTTGATGAAGGCGGGCGGATCGGCCACGATCACGTCGAAACGCTCTTCGCTGGCTTTCAGCTCCTTCAACGCTTCAAACACGTCGCCTTCAATGCAGGTCATCTTGTCGGCGAAGCCGTTCAGTGCGGCGTTGCGCTCGACACCGTCGAGAGCGAATGCCGAGGCATCGACGCAAAACACTTCGCTGGCGCCGAACGCAGCCGCCTGCACGCCCCAGCCACCGATGTAGCTATAAAGGTCGAGCACGCGTTTGCCTTTGGCGTAAGGCGCAAGACGCGCGCGGTTCATGCGGTGATCGTAGAACCAGCCGGTTTTCTGCCCCTGGATGACCGGTGCTTCAAACTTCACGCCGTTTTCTTCCAGCGCTACCCACTCCGGCACGAGACCGAATACGGTTTCGACGTAGCGGTTGAGGCCTTCGGCATCACGGGCGGCGGAGTCGTTCTTGAACAGAATGCCGCGTGGCTTGAGCACTTGGGTCAACGCGGCGATCACGTCATCTTTATGCGCTTCCATGGTCGCCGAGGCGATCTGCACCACGAGGATGTCGCCGAAACGGTCGACCACCAGGCCTGGCAGCAGATCGGAATCGCCATAGACCAGACGGTAGAACGGCTTGTCGAACAGGCGTTCGCGCAGCGACAGCGCCACATTCAGACGATGCACCAGCAGTGATTTGTCGAGCGCCAGTTTGATGTCGCGCGACAACAGGCGAGCGCAAATAAGATTGTTCGGGCTCATCGCGACGATGCCCAACGGTTTGCCGCCGGCGGCTTCGAGCACGGCCTGGTCGCCGGCCTTGAAGCCATGCAGAGGCGTGGCAGCCACATCGATTTCGTTGCTGTAGACCCACAAGTGGCCGTTGCGCAGGCGACGGTCGGCGTTGGCTTTGAGGCGCAGGCTAGGCAGTGACATGACGTCGCTCCGGAAAAAAGAGCGGGAGTATAGCGTGTTGAGGTTTGTGTCGGGCCGAGGATGCGATGAAACGCTGATGAAGCCTTCGCGAGCAGGCTCGCTCCCACATTTGGAATGCATTCCAGTGTGGGAGCGAGCCTGCTCGCGAAAGCGATTTCCGCTCTTACGCTGCCAGTGCGTCAATCAAGGCCTGACTGAACGCGGGCACGTCGTCGGGCTGGCGGCTGCTGATGAGGTTGCCGTCCTTGACCACTTCCTGGTCGACCCAGTTGGCGCCGGCATTCACCAGATCGTCCTTGACCGTTTTGTAACTGGTCATGGTTTTGCCGTTGACCAGTCCCGCCGAGATCAGCAACCAGCTGCCATGACAGATCACCGCAATGGGCTTGCCGGCCGAGGCGGCGGTCTTGACCAGATGCTGAGCGTCCTGATCAATGCGAATGGTGTCGGAATTCTGCACACCGCCCGGCAACAGCACGGCGTCGTATTGATCGACGCTCACGGCCTGGAAGGTGTTGGTGACCGGGAAGTCGTCCGCCGGCTTGTCATGATTCCAGCCTTTGACCATGCCCGTTTCTGCCGAAAGAATATCGACCTGCACGCCGGCTTGCTCCAGGGCATCCTTGGGGCCGGTCATTTCGACCTGTTCGAAACCATCGGTGACCAGAATAGCGACGCGTTTGTCGTTGAGGGAAGTTGCCATCGGTAAGCTCCTGAGTCAGTAGAGATTTTGCCTTCGCACCGGACTGCTACAGTCTTGTGCGCCCTACAGAGTCCGAAGCCTGCGCCTGGATGAAAGTTCCGGCGATGTGTCCATCGGTGTGTCGTCGCACCGTTTCAGCGGTTAGAATCGCCGCCTGTCCCAGAGTGTGTACTTATGTCCCAAGAGCTGACCACCGAACAGATTCAACAATCGCTGCAAGGCATCAGTGTGCCGGCTCAACCGCAGATCATGGTGGATCTGCAAATGGAGCAGTACATGCCCGACCCGGATCTGGAGGTGATCGCCAAGCTGATCTCCCAGGACCCTGGCTTGTCCGGTGCGTTGCTGAAAATCGTCAACTCGCCGTATTACGGCCTGAGCAACAAGATCACCTCGATCCAGCGCGCGGTGAACCTGTTGGGCAGCCGTTCGATCATCAACCTGATCAACGCGCAGTCGATCAAGGGCCAGATGAACGACGACACCATCGTCACTCTCAACCGTTTCTGGGACACCGCTCAGGATGTGGCGATGACCTGCCTGACCCTTGCCAAGCGCGTCGGCACCCAGGCCGGTGACGAAGCCTATGCGCTGGGCCTGTTTCACGACTGCGGCGTGCCGTTGATGCTGCAGCGTTTCCCCAATTACATGACTGTGCTGGAGGAGGCCTACGCCAAGGCCAGCGCCGACTGCCGTGTGGTGGACACCGAAAACCGCGAGTTCAACACCAACCATGCCGTGGTCGGTTATTACACCGCCAAATCGTGGCGCCTGCCGGAGCACGTCAGCGCCGCCATCGCCAACCACCACAATGCGCTGGCCATTTTCAGCGACGAATCGTCGAAGAACAGCCAAATGAAAAACCTGCTGGCGATCCTGAAAATGGCCGAGCACATCTGCGCGTCCTATCGGGTCTTGGGCAACCAGACCGAAGATTTCGAGTGGGCCGCGGTGGGCCCGTTGGTGCTCGATTACGTCGGTCTGTCGGACTACGACTTTGAAACGCTCAAGCAAACGATTCGCGACCTCGGCGCGCATTGATTCGAGGACGCCATGCCTGAACTGCCGGAAGTCGAAACCACCCGCCGGGGCATTGCTCCGCATCTTGAAGGCCAGCGCGTCAGCCGAGTGATCGTCCGGGACCGGCGCTTGCGCTGGCCGATCCCGGAAGACCTCGATGTGCGTCTGTCCGGGCAGCGCATCGTGCTGGTCGAGCGACGGGCCAAGTATCTGTTGATCAACGCCGAGGTCGGCACGCTGATCAGCCATTTGGGCATGTCCGGCAATCTGCGCCTGGTCGAGGCCGGGTTGCCGGCGTTGAAGCACGAGCACGTCGACATCGAGCTGGAATCGGGAATGGCGCTGCGCTACACCGATCCACGGCGTTTCGGTGCGATGCTGTGGAGCAATGACCCGCTCAATCATGAGCTGCTGATTCGCCTCGGGCCGGAGCCGCTGACCGATCTGTTCGATGGCGAGCGCTTGTTCCAGCTCTCGCGGGGGCGCTCAATGGCGGTCAAGCCATTCGTCATGGATAATGCAGTGGTGGTCGGGGTCGGCAATATTTACGCGACAGAGGCACTGTTCGCTGCCGGGATCGATCCGCGCCGCGCAGCCGGTGGTATTTCCCGGGCGCGCTATCTGAAGATGGCGATCGAAATCAAACGCATCCTCGCGGCCGCCATCGAGCGTGGCGGCACCACGTTGCGAGACTTCATTGGTGGTGACGGCCAGCCGGGGTATTTTCAGCAGGAGCTGTTTGTGTACGGTCGAGGCGGTCAGCACTGCAAGATTTGCGGTACCGGCCTGCGTGAAGTGAAGCTGGGCCAGCGCGCCAGCGTGTTTTGCCCGCGCTGCCAGACCTGAAAAATCCTGCGGGCTATAGTGAGAAGTCTCACTGTTCAGCCCGAAGGATCGTGCCATGAAAGTCCTGCAAGTCTTCTTCGTCACACTGCTGCTGTGCTTCAGTCTGGCCGTCCACGCCAGCGAAAACGGCAGCGGTGATCCGCGATACACCATTCAAAATCCCCCGGCATACGCCATGCTCGGCGACCTGCTGATTGCCCGACCCTTGCTGGTGGTGGCAACGGTCATCGGTGCGGGAGCGTTTGTGGTGTCCTTGCCGTTTACCGCGCTGGGCGGCGGCGTGGGCGATGCGGGGCAGGCGTTGGTGGTCGATCCGGCGAAAGCGGCGTTTGTGCGGTGTCTTGGGTGTACGGGGGAGGGGTTTGAGCAGCGGGAGTGAGCTGATCAAAGTTTTACCGTGTAGCTGATGACCCTTTAGCGAGCAGGCTCGCTCCCACATTGGCATGCATTTCAAATGTGGGAGCGAGCCTGCTCGCGAAGAGGGCCGGACACGGCCGAGATCAGGCCTTGCCGGTGATCTTGCGGTACTTCTCCATCAACTGCTCTTCAGTTTCCGGATGAGCTTCGTCCAGTGGAATGCAATCCACCGGGCAGACCTGCTGACACTGCGGTTCGTCGTAGTGGCCGACGCACTGGGTGCACAGGTTCGGGTCGATCACGTAGATCTCTTCGCCTTGGGAAATGGCGGCGTTCGGGCACTCGGGTTCGCAGACGTCGCAGTTGATGCAATCGTCGGTGATGATCAGGGACATGCTTACTCCAGCCGGGGCGGCAGGCCCGGGCGCTATAAATCAATGCGCGCAATTGTGCCGCATTGGCGCCCGCAGTGCACGCGGGGGCGATCAAGGGCACTGACAGCTGCGATCAAAAAGCAGGATCGCAGCCTCGGCAGTTCCTACTTTTTAAAGCGCAGGGTCAACGCGTCGGCCACGGCCGGGTGGACGAACTTGCTGATATCGCCGCCCAGCGCGGCAATTTCCCGCACCAGCGTCGACGAAATGAACGAATAACGCTCGGACGGGGTGAGGAACAGGCTCTCCACATCCGGCGCGAGCTGGCGGTTCATGTTTGCCAGTTGAAATTCGTATTCGAAATCCGACACCGCGCGCAGGCCGCGCAGGAACACGTTGGCGTTCTGCTCTTTGGCGAAGTGCGCAAGCAGCGTCGAAAAACCGACCACTTCCACGTTCGGCAGATGTCTGGTGACCTCGCGAGCCAGTTCGACCCGTTGTTCCAGCGGGAACAGCGGGTTCTTTTTCGGGCTGGCGGCGACCGCAATGATCACGTGATCGAACAGGCGCGAGGCGCGTTCGACCAGATCGCCATGGCCCTTGGTAATAGGGTCGAAGGTACCTGGGTACAACACTCGGTTCATCGCGTCGTCCTGGCGGGAGTCCGTTGGGGAGTCGGATGGTATCGCAGCCTTCCCGGTCGGCCAAGTCGGCTGTTGGGTAAGAAAGCACTATAGACGATAGGAATGTTCTGCTTTTTCATGGGTTTTTCAGTCGATCAGCGAGGGATGTCGCCAGTTGCGCGGTCAGGCCATACACCGACAGTTGCGGGTTGGCGCCAATGCTGGTGGGGAACAGCGAGCCATCATGAATCGACAGGTTGCTTAGCTGATGATGGCGGCCGAGGCTGTCGGCGACCGCGCTTTTCGGGTCTTCGCCCATCGCGCAGCCGCCCATGACGTGGGCACTGCCCAGCCGCGTGCGGTACAGCTCCAGGCTCAGGCCATCGATCTGAGCGCGCGCTTCGGCCAGTGTTTTCACATATCGGCCGTCGGCATGCATCGGCATCACCGATTTCGCGCCGCCGGCAAACTGGATTTCGGCCATGACGTGAAAGGCGCGACGCAACCCGTCCCAGGCGTATGGCGAGACCTGATAGTCGAGAACTGGCGAACCGTCACCGCGCAATTCGACCGAGCCACCCTTGCTGTCAGGGTGGAATCCGTCGCGTAGCAGCGCCAGCATCGCGTGGGTGTGCGGCAAATCGGCCAGGTGTTGCGCGTTTTCCTGGCCGAAACCGCCCAGCAGCGTGGCGGCCAGTGCCGGGTGCAGCGGTGGCACCTCCAGTTTGAATGCCATCGGCCCGGTGGTGCCGTCCTTCCACTGGAAATGATCGGAATAAATCGACTGGGGCGCCCCGTAGAATGGGTTGACCACGTCGGTGAAGCGCGCCGCAGACATGTTCACCGGGTGAAGAAAGGTGCGCTTGCCCAAGCACTCATGGGGATCCGGCGCATCGGAGCGCAGCAACAGCGCCGGGCTGTTGATGCCGCCGCCGGCCAACACGTAATGCCGCGCCTTGACCTTGATAGTGCGCCCGGTCGGTTCGACGCAGCGTTCGTCCATCGCCACGCAGTGCAGGCCGGAGACCTGGTCGCCATGGATCAGCAGTTTTTCCACCCGTGCCAGATACAGCAGCTCGCCGCCCTTTTCCAGTGTTGCCGGAATGGTCGTGACCATCATCGATTGCTTGGCGTTGCTCGGGCAGCCCATGCCGCAATAGCCGAGGTTCCAGCAGCCACGCACATTGCGCGGGATCACGTGCCAGCTGTAGCCGAGCTGTTCGCAACCTTTGCGGATCACGTCGTTATTGGCGTTGGGCGGAGCCATCCACGGGGCGACGCCCAGGCGCTGTTCCATTTTTTCGAACCAGGGGGCCATCTCCGCCGGGCTGTGGCCTTTGACATTGTGTTCGGTGGCCCAGTGTTCAAGGGTTGGCTCAGGCGTGCGAAAGCTCGACGTCCAGTTGATCAGCGTCGTACCGCCAACCGCGCGACCCTGCAGAATGGTGATCGCGCCGTCCTTGCTCATGCGGCCGATGCCTTCCTGGTAGAGGCTGCTGTAGGCCTCGTCTTCGAGTAGCTTGAAGTCTGAACTGGTCTTCAGCGGGCCTTCTTCGATCAGCAGGACTTTGTAACCGGCCGCGCTGAGGATTTCCGCCGTGGTGCCGCCACCGGCGCCGCTGCCGATGATCGCCACGTCGGCTTCAAGGGTGAGGTCGTCGGTCAGTTGCGCGCCGTTGTAGGTTTTCCAGCCTCGGGCGAGGCCTTCGCGGAAGGGGTCGGGTACGGGCATCGATCAGGTTCTCTTTATTATTTTTGGACGCTGGGGTGTTGCGGCTGGCCTCTTCGCGAGCAGGCTCGCTCCCACATTCGAAATGCATTTCCCTGTGAGGAGCGAGCCTGCTCGGAAAGGCCGTGCCTCGGTCTCAGATCTTTGGTGGCCCGGGATAACCGCAATGGGCCCAGGATTCGGCGCGGGTGTACCAGGCCATCATCACCATCTGCTGCAATGAGCTATGTCCCATGCGCAGCAGGTTCAACGAACTGTTCTCCCAGCGCTCGAGAAATTGGTGCATGGCTTCAGGGCTGGCATTTTCCCAACTGCCCCAGATTCCGGTCAGTGGCCCGCGCGTTACGGTCATGCTCAACACATCGAATAATTGACGGGTGAGCTTGAGCATTTCCGGGGACAGGTGATCGAAGCTGTAGTCCAGCGACTTGAGCGTGCCGTCAACCGCTGCGGGCATGTTTGCGCCGGCCACCGCACCGTCGAGCATCACCGGAATCAGGGCGCGCAGGAACAGCAAATCACCGTCGCGCAAGGTGACGAAGCCGTTGGCCGTGGCGCTCGACGAGCATCCAGCGAGGCTGGCGCCCAGACCGGCGGTGGCGAGAAAAGCGGTGGCGCCGAGGCTGAACTTCAGCAGGCCACGGCGCGACAGTGCGGGTGTTTCGGTCAGGCTTGGGTGCATTGTTTTTATTACCCGGTCGACAGCGTTTAGCGGATGAACAGTTTCTGGATCAGTTTCTGAATCGACGTGCCGTACGGCGGGTAAATCAGTCGGGCCGCGTTGAAGCGCTGTTTGATCAATACGCCCTTGGCTTTGCTGAAGGTCAGAAAACCCTCGTGCCCGTGATAATGGCCCATGCCCGAGGGGCCGATGCCACCGAACGGCATATCGTCCTGGGCGACATGCAACAAGGTGTCGTTCAAGCACACACCGCCGGAGTGGGTTTCGTGCAGCACGCGATTCTGTTCGCGTCTATCGTAGCCAAAGTAGTAAAGGGCCAGAGGACGTGGCCGCTGATTGATGTAGGCAAATGCCTCCTCCAGATCGCGATACGGCACGATCGGCAACAGCGGGCCGAAGATTTCGTCCTGCATGACCGTCATCTCATCGCTGACATTCAACAGCACACTGTGCGGCATACGCCGGCCCTGGCCTTGCTCGAACAGCGGGATCAGCAGCGCGCCCTTGCTGGTCGCGTCGCTGACGTAGCCGTTGAGCCGCGCCAACTGGCGATCATTGATGATTGCCGTGTAGTCCGCGTTATCGGTGAGCGTCGGGTAAAACCCCTGCACGGCCTGGCGATAGGCTTCGACGAAGGCGCCCACGCGGTCTTCCGGCACCAGCACATAGTCGGGGGCGACGCAGGTCTGCCCGGCGTTAAGGGTTTTGCCGAAAGCGATGCGTTCGGCGGCGTCCTTGAGCGGCACGTCTCTGGAGACGATGGCCGGCGATTTGCCGCCCAGCTCCAGCGTGACCGGCGTCAGATTCTGCGCAGCAGCGCGCATCACATGCTTGCCGACGCTGGTGGAACCGGTGAACAGCAGGTGATCAAAGGGCAGTTGCGAGAACGCCACGCCGACATCCGCCTCGCCAAGCACGACGCAAACCAGGTCTTCGGGAAAGATCCGTGCGAGCAGTGCCTTGAGCAGCAACCCGGTGGCCGGCGTCGACTCGCTGAGCTTTAGCATGACCCGATTGCCCGCCGCCAGGGCACCGACCATTGGGCCCACAGCCAGATACAGCGGGTAGTTCCACGGCACGATTACGCCAACCACGCCCAACGGCTGATAAATCACCTTTGCCGAGGCCGGCTGGAAAGCCATGCCGACCTTGCGCCGTGAGGGTTTCATCCAGCCTTTCAGGTGACGGCTGGCGTAGTGGATGCCGTGCAGGCTCGGCATCAGTTCGGCGAGCAGGGTTTCGTCGGCGCTGCGGTGGCTGAAATCAGCGCTGATCGCCTCGATCAATGCCTGACGTTCATTGCTGAGCAAATCGCGCAGCGCCTTGAGCCATTGCTGACGCTGCGCGGCAGGCGGCATCGGGTTGGCGGCATACGCAGCCCGTTGCGCCTGGAACTGCCGATCAAGCGTTTCGAGAGGTTGTTGCAGTGTTTGCAGGTAGGCGATATCGGCAGTCATCAGGGGCTCCGGATTTTATTGTAATGGGCACTTTTTAGAGTCTAAGCTCTAGAAAGTCAAACGACTTCCGTGCACAGCAGTGTTTTATCCATTTCCGGTTAGGTCGTAAGATGCTCCGTCTACGCACTCTGAATTAAAGCTCAAGCCATGGCCCCACGAATAAAAACCAGCGAGCGCATCGTTCAGAACAGCCTGGAGCTGTTCAATCAGCAGGGCGAGCGCAGCATCAGCACCAACCACATCGCCGCGCACATGGAGATTTCTCCGGGCAACCTGTACTACCACTTCCCCAACAAGCAGGCGATCATCGCTGTGTTGTTCGGTGAGTACGAGGCGTTGGTGGACAGCTTCCTGCGCCCGCCTCAGGGCCGTCCGGCGACCGTCGAGGACAAGCGTTTCTATTTGAAAGAACTGCTCTCGGCCATGTGGCGCTACCGTTTTCTGCACCGTGACCTTGAGCATCTGCTCGACAGCGATGCGGAACTGGCCGCGCGCTATCGGCGCTTTTCCCAGCGTTGCGTGATCCAGGGCGCCGCAATCTACGAAGGCTTTGTTGCCGCCGGCATCCTGAAAATGGACCGCGTGCAGATTGAGTCGCTGACCCTCAACGCCTGGATCATCCTGACCTCGTGGGTACGTTTTCTGTGCACCACGCGGGAGAATTCCAACCACCTCAGCGAGCAGGCCGTGAAACGCGGCGTGTACCAGGTGCTGGTGCTGGAAGCGGGGTTTGTCACTGATCAGGCTCGCGAAGAAGTCAACGCGCTGTTCGACGAGTTCTACGTCCCACTGGCCCAGGCCCTCGAAGATGTGAAATAAACCGTTTCGCCGAATTCCACAGGAGCCCGTTATGTCGATTGCGCAGTTGATCAGCCCACAAGCCCTGGACGCTCGCAAAGAGCAGCCGGGGCTGGTGATCCTCGATTGTCGTTTTGCCCTCGAAGATCCGGATTACGGCCAGCGCAGCTACGCCGAAGGGCACATCGCCGGGGCGAGTTTTGCCGATCTGGAGCGTGATCTGAGCGGTAAAGTCGAGAAGGGCGTGACCGGGCGTCATCCGTTGCCCGAGCCGGCGGCGCTGATCGAGCGCCTGCAAGCCTGGGGCATCAGCAATGACAGCGACGTGGTTCTGTATGACGACGGCCCGGGTGCTTACGCGGCGCGAGCGTGGTGGTTGCTCGCGTGGCTGGGCAAGCGCGACGGCGTGTTCATACTCGATGGCGGACTCAAGGCCTGGCACGCGGCCGGCTTGCCGCTGAGCCTGGATCCGCCGAGCGTGGCGCCGGGCAACTTCAGCGGCCAGCCGGACATGAGCCTGCTGCTCAGCGCCGAACAATTGCAGCAACGCCTTGGCCAGCCCACGCTGACCTTGATCGACGCGCGAGCCTTGCCGCGTTTCAAGGGCGAGGTGGAAC
The DNA here is from genome assembly GCF_014268505.2 of Pseudomonas khorasanensis. Classification (GTDB taxonomy): domain Bacteria; phylum Pseudomonadota; class Gammaproteobacteria; order Pseudomonadales; family Pseudomonadaceae; genus Aquipseudomonas; species Aquipseudomonas khorasanensis. The sequence goes on along the minus strand of NZ_JABWQP020000018.1, from coordinate 46,699 downwards.
CGATCGATCCGGTGGCCGGGCACATCCCCGGTGCACAGTGTGCTGCGTTCACCGACAACCTTGGCAGTGACGGACGTTTTCTACCGGCGGAGCAGCTCAAACAGCGTTTTGCCGCGAAACTGGGCGACCGCTCGCCGTCAGAGCTGGTGGCTTATTGCGGCTCCGGGGTGACGGCGTGTCACAACCTGTTCGCACTGTGTCTGGCAGGTTATCCGCTCGGTGCGCTGTACGCCGGCTCGTGGAGCGAGTGGATCAACGAACCTTCGCGCGGCATCGCCACGGGCGAATAAGCACAGCGCTGATTCGGGGCTCACAGACTGGCTGCGGCCAGCCACTGCGGAATTCGCCGCTCCAGGTAATACCCGGGCAGGCGAACCGAGCCGTCAACGAAACCGACGTGACCGCCCCGCGCCTGCAATTCGAATTGCGTGCAGGCCGACAGCTCATCGGCTTGCGGCAGGCTGTGGGGAAACACGAAAGGATCGTCAGCTGCCTGAATGATCAGTGTCGGCGTGCGAATCTCGCCGAGGAAATAGCGGCTCGAGGCCCGGCGATAATAATCCTCGGCGTTATCGAAGCCATGCAGCGGCGCCGTTACCCGGCCGTCGAAGTCCCAGAACGTGCGCATGTTCTCCAGTGAGCCGAGCGCCGCCAGTTTCGCCAGGCCGTCCTCACGTCCGTCATGTTGAAACTGGCGTTGCTTGTTCTTGATGTAGGCGACCATCTCGCGCATGAAGTGCGCCTGATAGACCTTGGAAAACCCTTGGCCAATACGGTCGGCGCATTGGTCGAGCCGGAACGGCACCGACACCGCCACCGCGCCGAGCAGGCCACTGTTGCTGCCCGTTTCGCCCAGGTGTTTAAGCAGCACATTGCCGCCCAGGGAATACCCGACCGCGTACAGCGGCGCCAGCGGGCGTTTGGCGCGCAGGTGTTTGATGGCTTCAGCGAGGTCTTCGCTGGCGCCGGAGTGATAGCTGCGCGGCAACAGGTTCGGCTCGCCGGAGCAGCCGCGCCAGTTCAGCGCGACGCTGGCCCAGCCCTGATCGGCCAAGGCCTTTTGAATGCCCGCAACGTACGGCGAATTGGACGAACCGGTCAGGCCATGCAGCACCAGCACCAGTGGCGCTTCTGCGCTGTGTGGGCCGTGCCAGTCGAGATCGAGGAAGTCGCCGTCTTCGAGCCACAGGCGTTCACGTTCACGTTCGATGTGCACGGTTTTGCGCCACAGCGGCCCCCACAAGGTTTGCAAGTGTGGATTGCCGAGGCCGAAAGCGGGGGTGAAACGTTCTGACGAAGGGGGCACGATAGTTCTCGATGCGGCGATGAACACGCACACGGTTGTGGCGAGGGAGCTTGCTCCCGCTGGACTGCGCAGCAGTCCCCTGCTTTTGAATAGAAAAAGAGGGGCCGCTTCGCGACCCGGCGGGAGCAAGCTCCCTCGCCACAGTTAGCCGGCGAGCTCTGCCGAGCGCTGCCACAGCGCGTAAAACACTCGGCCGGATTTCTGTTCCCGATGCAGGCGCCAGTTACCCGGCAGGCCCAGGGTCGAAGGCGCTGTTTCGCTTTCAGTGTAGATCCACGAATCAAGCGCCAGCCACTGGCGCTCTTCCAGCAGAGCGCAAACCGCTGGCAACAGGTTCTGGTTGAACGGCGGATCGAGAAACACCAGGTCGAACGGCGTCGCGGTCTGGGTTTCCAGATAGCGCAGCGCGTCAGCGGTCTGTACCTGGCCGTTGCTGCAGCGCAGGGTGCCGAGATGTTCTTTCAGGCTCGACACGGCGATGTTGCTGGCATCCAGCGCCTGAGCCATGGCCGCGCCACGGGACAACGCTTCCAGAAACAGCGCGCCGCTGCCGGCGAACGGGTCCAGCACTTTCGCCCCTTCGACGTACGGCGCAAGCCAGTTGAACAGGGTTTCACGCACGCGATCCGGGGTCGGGCGCAGGCCGGGTGCGTCAGGGAAGCTCAGCTTGCGGCTGCGCCATTGACCGCCAATGATGCGCAGCTGATTGACGCCGTTGTGCACGTTTTGCACAGTTTTCTTGGGTGCTCGAGTCGCCATTAATGCTCCGGAACCCCGAGCGGTTGCTCGGCAGGTTTATCAGATGGGGCCGGTAACGGCTTTTGCGGCACGGTCGGGCCAGCGGTGACGATGACCATTCTCTCCGTGCTCAAGTGTTTGTTCAGGGCGTCGCGGACTTGCGCAACCGTCAGGCTCTGGGATTGACGCATGAAATCGTCCAGATAGCTCAGCGGCAGATTATAGAAGCCCATCGCGCCGAGTTGGCCAACGATGTCGGCGTTGCTTGCCGTGGACAGCGGGAAACTGCCGGCCAGTTCGCGCTTGGCATCGTCGAGTTCTTTCTGCGTCGGGCCGTTTTTCAGATAGTCGGCGAGCACGTCCTGGACCAGTTTGAGGGTGCCCTCGCTCATCTCCGCGCGGGTCTGCAGATTGATCATGAACGGGCCACGGGCCTGCATCGGGCTGAACGCCGAGTACACACCGTAAGTCAGGCCACGCTTCTCGCGCACTTCGCTCATCAGACGCGTGCCGAAACCGCCGCCACCGAGGATCTGGTTGCCCATCGACAGCGCGGCGTAATCCGGGTCATCACGATCGATGCCCAGTTGCGCGAGCATCAGGTTGGTCTGTTTGGAGGGAAACTCGATGTGGTTGACGCTGGCTTTGGGTTCCTGCGGCGCAGCGACCTTCGCCAGTGCCTGGCCTTTCGGCAGGGCGGAGGAGACCTGATTGGCGATGGCCTCGGCTTCGGCGCGGGACAAATCGCCGACCAGCGCAATCACCGCGTTGCCCGCCGCGTAGGCCTTGGCATGGAATTCACGCAATTGCGCGACGGTGATCTTCGGCACGCTTTGCGAATTGCCGTCGCTCGAATGCGCATAGGGGTGATCGCCGTACAAACGCTTCATCAGCTCAAGGCTGGCAAGCTTGCCGGGGTTCTGTTTCTGGTATTCGAAACCCGCGAGCATCTGGTTCTTGATGCGTGCGAAGGAATCGGCGGAGAAGGTCGGTTTGCCGACCACTTCGGCGAACAGCTTCAGCGCCGGTTCACGTTGTTCCGGGGCACTCAGGCTGCGCAGCGAGGCCAGCGCCATGTCCTTGAATGCACCGTTGCCGAAGTCGGCACCCAGGCCTTCGAAACCCTGCGCGATGGCACCGACGTCTTTGCCGGCGATCCCTTCGTTGAGCATGGCATTGGTCAGCACGGCGAGGCCGGGGGCGTTGCCGTCCTGGCTGCTGCCGGCGGAGAAAATCAGGCGCATGTCGAACATCGGCAGCTCATGGGCTTCGACGAACAGCACTTTGGCGCCTTCGGCGGTGTTCCAGGTCTGCACATCGAGCTTGCGGCTGGCCGGGGCTTTGCCGTCGAGTTCGGCCAGCGATTGCAGCTTCTGGCTGGACTTGGCGTTATCCAGTGCTTCGCTGGCGTGGCTGTCAGCGTCTGGCGACAGATAAACCGCAGCGGAGCCGATCGCCACGGCAGCGACAAGGCCGAGCAGCATCAGGCGTGGGGTTTTGCGCTCACTCATGAGTCGTCTCCAAAGGCAGGACGTGGGCGACGCTGAGACGTTCGCGGGTGAAATATTTTTTCGCGGCATTTTGAATGTCTTGCGGGGTGACGCTTTCGAGATCGGCCAGTTCTGTGTCCATCAGCTTCCACGACAGACCGACCGTCTCCAGTTGACCGATCGCGGTGGCCTGGCTGGTGATTGAGTCACGTTCGTAGACCAGGCCGGCGATAACCTGCGCGCGTACGCGCTCCAGTTCTTCGGCGGACGGCGTGGTGGTTTTCAACTGCTCGAGCAATTTCCACAAGCCGGCTTCCGCCTGGGCGATGGTCTTTTTCTTTTGTGTGTTCGGCGTTGCCGACAAGGTGAACAGGCTGTCGCCACGGGTGTAGGCGTCATAATCCGACGAGCCGCCGGAGACCAGTTCTTCGCCGCGTTCCAGCTGCGTCGGGATGCGACCGCTATAGCCTCCGTCAAGCAGGGCCGAGATCAGGCGCAGGGCATTCACCGAACGTTTGTCTTCGGCCGTGGCGATGCTCGGCACGTTGAAGCCGAGCATCAGGCTTGGCAACTGGGTCTGCACGCGCAGGGTGATCTGGCGTTCGCCGGGCTCGGCCAGTTCCAGCGGCTTTTTCGCCGGTGGCACATCGCGTTTGGCGACCGGCCCGAAATAGCGCTGGGCGAGGGTCTTCACTTCGTCCGGGGTAACGTCGCCGACCACGACCAGCGTGGCGTTGTTCGGCGCGTACCAGGACTGATACCAGTGGCGCAGTTCCTCGACCTTCATGCGTTCCAGGTCGGCCATCCAGCCAATGGTCGGGGTGTGGTAACCGCTGGCCGGATAGGCCATGGCCTTGTAGCGTTCGTAGGCCTTGGACATCGGTTTGTCATCGGTGCGCAAACGCCGCTCTTCCTTGATGACTTCGATTTCCTTGGCGAACTCGTCGGCCGGCAGGCGCAGGTTGGCCATGCGATCCGCTTCCAGTTCGAAAGCCACGCCGAGACGATCACGGGCCAGCACCTGGTAATACGCGGTGAAGTCGTCGCTGGTGAAAGCGTTCTCTTCGGCGCCGAGATCGCGCAGGATCAGCGAGGCTTCGCCGGGACCGACCTTTTCGCTGCCCTTGAACATCATGTGTTCGAGCGCGTGGGAAAGGCCGGTCTGCCCCGGGGTTTCATAGCTGGAGCCGACCTTGTACCAGATCTGCGAGACAACGACCGGCGCGCGATGGTCTTCGCGCACGACTACCTTAAGGCCGTTGTCGAGGGTGAATTCATGGGTCGGTTGCGGGTCGGCCGCCAGGGCCGAAAGGGGCAGGCAGACTGCGCTGAGCAGCAGGCCTGCAGCGCGGCGGGCTAGAGCATTCATTCGTTTTTCAACCTGTTGGGCTGCCTGCTTGGTCTTAGCGTCAGCGGGCGAGAGGGTGCTAGGATACTGTTCCGTTTTACCGGCGACCACGCCTATCAGGTCCGGTGACTTGATAAGGCTGTATAGGTTCGCGGCGCAAAGCTGTGTTTTACCCACGAAACTCCGCGTTTTCGCCGATCTTTGCCGGGTTTAACCCATCGTTAAAACGATCTTGAGGTGCCTTGAGCGTCTCGACAAAATGTTGCGCGTGAACAAGCTGGATGAAACACAGTCTGTTCTGCATCGAATATTTATTTGCCGGGGCGCCCTGTTGGCGCGTCGCTACCGTGAGATAGCCGTCCTCCATGTTTGGTTCCAACGACGACAAGAAGACCCCAGCTGCGGCTGGCGAGAAGAAAAGCCTGTTCGGATGGCTGCGGAAGAAACCGCAGGAACCCGTCGTCGAACAGCCGCCTGCGATTCCAGAACCGGCCCCCGTCATTGAAGAAGAGCCAGCGCCGATTGTTCTGCCAATCGCCGAGCCCGTGCTGCAACCGGAGGCCGAGTCTCAAGCGCCGTCGGCTGCAGAACTGCCCCTGACGCCGCCTGCCGAGCCCTGGCTGACGCTGCCGGTCGCTGAAGAGCCGGTGGGCTTCGTCGAAGAAGCTGCGTCGGGGATCACTCCGCAGATTCCTCCGCCTGCCCACGAGGCAGCGGCGCAACCGTCCCTTGAGCCTGTCATCGAGCCAGAGCCGGTTGCCGCCGAGCCACCTGCGCCTGTCTTTGTCGCCCCGATTGCTCCGGCCACTGAGCCAGAGCCAGAGCCGATTGTTGCTGCGCCGGTTGCACCCGCCGTGCCAGCTGAAGTCGCTGTCGAGGCGCCTGCTGAGACGCCGATTGAAACGCCTGTCGAAGCCCCGCGCACCGAAGAAACCAAAGCCGGTTTCTTCGCCCGCCTCAAGCAGGGCCTGTCGAAAACCAGCGCCAGCATCGGCGAGGGCATGGCCAGCCTGTTCCTCGGTCGCAAGACCATCGACGATGAGCTGCTCGATGACCTCGAAACCCGCCTGCTCACTGCCGACGTGGGTGTCGAAGCCACCACACAAATCATTCAGCGCCTGACTCAAAAGGTCGCCCGCAAGGAGCTGGCCGATGCCGACGCGCTGTACAAATCCTTGCAAGCCGAACTGGCCGCGATGCTCAAGCCGGTCGAACAACCGCTGAAAATCGCTTCGCAGAACAAGCCTTTCGTGATTTTGGTAGTCGGCGTCAACGGCGCCGGCAAGACCACCACCATCGGCAAGCTGGCGAAGAAGCTGCAACTGGAAGGCAAGAAAGTCATGCTGGCGGCTGGTGACACCTTCCGCGCCGCTGCCGTGGAGCAGTTGCAGGTCTGGGGCGAGCGCAACAAGATCCCGGTCATCGCCCAGCACACCGGCGCCGATTCCGCCTCGGTGATCTTCGACGCCGTGCAGGCCGCCAAGGCCCGTGGCATCGACGTGCTGATCGCCGACACCGCCGGGCGTCTGCACACAAAAGACAACCTGATGGAAGAGCTGAAAAAGGTTCGCCGGGTGATCGGCAAGCTCGACGCCGACGCGCCGCACGAAGTGCTGCTTGTTCTCGACGCCGGCACCGGCCAGAACGCCATCAACCAAGCCAAGCAATTCAACCAGACCGTCGAACTCACCGGCCTGGCGCTGACCAAGCTCGACGGTACCGCCAAGGGCGGGGTTATTTTCGCCCTGGCCAAACAGTTCGGCCTGCCGATCCGCTACATCGGCGTCGGTGAAGGCATCGACGATCTGCGTACCTTTGAAGCCGAACCCTTTGTCCAGGCACTGTTTGCCGAGCGGGAGCGTTCATGATTCGTTTCGAACAGGTCGGTAAACGCTACCCGAACGGTCACGTCGGCTTGCATGAGCTGAGCTTTCGAGTCCGTCGTGGCGAGTTCCTTTTTGTCACCGGCCATTCCGGCGCCGGTAAATCCACGCTGTTGCGCCTGTTGCTGGCGATGGAGCGCCCGACCAGCGGCAAACTGCTGCTCGCCGGGCAGGACTTGAGCACCATCAGCAACGCGCAGATTCCGTTCCTGCGTCGGCAGATCGGTGTGGTGTTCCAGAACCACCAGTTGCTGTTCGATCGCACGGTGTTCAACAACGTCGCGTTGCCCCTGCAGATTCTCGGCTTGTCCAAGGCCGAAATTGCCAAGCGCGTCGATTCCGCGCTGGAGCGAGTGGCGCTGTCGGATAAAACCGATCTGTACCCGGGCGACCTGTCCACCGGTCAGCAGCAGCGCGTGGGCATTGCCCGCGCCATCGTTCACCGCCCGGCGTTGCTGCTGGCGGACGAACCGACCGGTAACCTCGACCCGCGTCTGGCGGCTGAAATCATGGGCGTTTTCGAAGACATCAATCGTCTGGGCACCAGCGTGCTGATCGCCAGTCACGACCTGGCGCTGATCGCGCGCATGCGTCACCGCATGCTGACGCTGCAACGTGGCCGATTGATCGGCGACGGGGAGGCCGGAGTATGAGTGCGACACGCAGTCCCAAGGTTTCCGAGCGCGTGGCCCCGAAGGCCGCCGATCCGCAACCGGCAAAAAAGAAAAAACATGACGATGACGACGGCCCGGACTTCGCCACGCTGTTCCGCGCCTGGGTCGAAAGCCATCGCGCCAGCCTGCTCGACAGCCTGCGCCGTCTTGGCAAGCAGCCGATCGGCAGCTTCTTCACCTGCATGGTGATGGCCGTTGCGTTGAGTCTGCCGATGGGGCTTTCGCTGTTGCTCAATAACGTCGAACGTCTCGGCGGATCCTGGCAGCGCGCGGCGCAGATTTCGCTGTATCTGCAACTCGACGCCAGCGCGCAGCAGGGCGAATCGTTGCGCGAGCAGATCAAAGGCATGCCCGGCGTAGCGGATGCTGAATACGTCGGTCGCGATCAGGCGCTTGAGGAATTCCAGCAGCAGTCAGGGTTGGGTGACGCCCTGCGCGAGCTGCCGGAAAACCCGCTGCCGGGCGTTGTGCTGGTCACGCCGAACGAAGTCGACAAGCCGACCCTGGAAGCATTAAGACAAAAACTTTCCGAGCTGCCCAAGGTACAACAGGCGCAACTTGATCTAGTCTGGGTCGAGCGTCTGGCCGCCATCCTCAAGCTCGGCGATCGTTTTGTCTTTGGTCTGACGGTGCTGTTGGTGTCTGCATTACTTTTGGTGATAGGCAATACCATTCGTCTTCATATTGAAAACCGCCGCACCGAGATAGAAGTGATTAAACTCGTCGGCGGCACTGACAGTTATGTGCGCCGCCCTTTCCTTTATATGGGCGCGTTGTATGGCTTCGGTGCAGGGCTGTTGTCCTGGGGTGTTCTGGCGTTCGGCCTGGACTGGCTGAACGACGCGGTGGTTGGACTGGCCGGCTTGTATGGCAGTGACTTCGCGCTGGCCGGAGTGCCAGTTGCCGACGGTCTGTCACTCTTGCTTGGCGCGGTGCTGTTGGGTTATATCGGTGCATGGATTGCAGTCGCACGCCACCTCAGGGAGCTGGCGCCGAAGTAGAATCTTTTTTGCGCGTGATTGACCTTGCGGTTTTTATGGGAACTTGCGTCTGAGTTCCCGGTCAATTTTTCGCAGTGCCGAGAGGCACGAGTTTGTGAGTCGGAGGTTTTTTCGTATGACCAATTCTTTGCAACCTGCGTATGCGTTGGTTCCGGGTGCGAACCTGGAAGCCTATGTGCACACCGTCAACAGCATTCCATTGCTGACGCCGGAGCAGGAGCGTGAACTGGCCGAGAGTCTCTACTATGAGCAGGATTTGGGGGCGGCTCGGCAGATGGTGCTCGCCCACCTGCGTTTTGTCGTACACATTGCCCGTAGCTATTCCGGCTACGGTCTGGCTCAGGCTGACCTGATCCAGGAAGGTAACGTCGGCCTGATGAAGGCCGTTAAACGCTTCAACCCGGAAATGGGTGTGCGTCTGGTGTCGTTCGCGGTGCACTGGATCAAGGCGGAAATTCACGAGTTCATCCTGCGCAACTGGCGCATTGTGAAAGTCGCGACCACCAAGGCCCAGCGCAAACTGTTCTTCAACCTGCGCAGCCAGAAGAAGCGTCTGGCGTGGCTGAACAACGAGGAAGTCCACCGCGTGGCGGAAAGCCTTGGCGTCGAGCCGCGGGAAGTGCGCGAGATGGAAAGCCGTCTGACCGGCCATGACATGGCCTTCGATCCGGCTGCCGAAGCCGACGACGACAGCGCTTTCCAGTCGCCGGCCAACTATCTGGAAGACCACCGGTACGACCCGGCCCGTCAACTGGAAGATGCCGACTGGAGCGACAACTCCAACACCAACCTGCACGAAGCGCTGGAAGTGCTGGACGAACGTAGCCGCGACATTCTCTACCAGCGCTGGCTGGCAGAAGAGAAAGCCACGCTGCACGACCTGGCGCAGAAGTACAACGTGTCGGCCGAGCGTATCCGTCAGCTCGAAAAGAGCGCGATGAACAAGCTCAAGTTGTCGATCGCCGCGTAATTGGCGCATCCGCAATAAAAAACGCCCCGATCAGCGATGATCGGGGCGTTTTCATTTCTGTTTCAACACAAGTCCCTGTGGGAGCGAGCCTGCTCGCGAATGCGGTTTATCAGTGACATCAACACAGGCTGACACACCGCTTTCGCGAGCAGGCTCGCTCCCACATTGGAATTTCGGTGTTATTCAGCCCAAGGCGCCCGCCGCGAATCATTCAGGCCCAGCAGATAACTGTCCCCACCCAACTGACTCATCTGCTGACGAATCCACCCGGCCCGGCGTGACACATAACCGGTCGGATGACTCGCACTCCAGACGCGCGGATTGGGCAGCACCGCTGCCAGATAACTCGCCTGTTGCCGCGACAGCGACCTGGCGCTTACACCGAAGTGATGGCGGGCGGCAGCCTCGGCCCCAAAAACGCCGTCATCCCACTCGACGCTGTTCAGATACACCTCAAGAATCCGCTGCTTGGGCCACAGCACCTCGATCAGCGCGGTAAACCAGGCCTCCAGACCTTTGCGCAGATAACTGCGGCCCGACCACAGAAAGAGGTTCTTCGACACTTGCTGGCTCAGGGTGCTGGCGCCGCGAATCGATCCGCCCAGTTCGTTATGGGCCAACGCAGCCTGGATTGCGCGCAGATCGAAACCCCAGTGCTCGGGGAATTTCTGGTCTTCGCCGGCAATCACCGCCACCTTCAGATCGTCGGAGATCTCGTCCCATGGCTTCCAGGTGCGCTGCAAATCGATTGGCTCGCCATCGACCCAGGATTCGATCTTGCGCTCGACCATCAGCGCCGTGCCGGGTGGCGGCACGAAGCGAAACAGCATCACCAGCAAAACGCTGCCGCCCGCGAACCAGAGCAGGGCCTTCGTGAGACGACGGAAAATTGAACGCAACATAGAGATGGCTTGGCCGAACCCGTGGAGCGGGCCATTATACAGACCTTGCCGATCGCGTCTGACTGGAGTTCCCCATGCTGCGTGGCTTTTTGATGCTGGCCGCTTTTTTCGGCTTTACCGGTGTTGCGCTGGGCGCCTTCGCTGCCCATGGCCTGAAAAACCGCCTGACACCTGAGTACCTGACGATTTTCCATACCGGCGTCACCTATCAACTGGTGCACACCCTTGCGCTGTTCGGTGTAGCGCTGCTGGCGACGCAGATTCAGGGTCGACTGGTCACTTGGGCCGGCGCATCCTTCACCATTGGCATTCTGCTGTTCTCGGGCAGCCTTTATCTGCTCACAACCACCGGGATCAGCAAGCTCGGCATCATCACCCCGTTCGGTGGCCTGGCGTTTCTCATCGGTTGGGTTTGCCTCGGGCTCGCCGCTTGGCGCCTATCCTGAATCTGACGCTCCCTCCTGTAGGAGCTGCCGAAGGCTGCGATTTTTTGATTTTGTTTTTCAAGAACAAAAGATCGCAGCCTTCGGCAGCTCCTACACGGACGGGTTTCAAGACGAATGGCTTGGGTCAGTCTGACTGATCGGGCTAGAATGCCAGCCCCTAAAAATGATGGCGGCGTTGTGCATGCGCATTCAGTTGAACGGTGAGCCCCTTGAATTGCCCGACGGTGAAACCGTTGCGGCCCTGCTGACCCGTCTGGATCTGACCGGACGCCGGGTGGCGGTCGAACTCAATCTGGACATCGTCCCGCGTAGCCAGCATGCCGACACCACGCTAAACGACGGCGACACTGTCGAAGTGGTGCACGCCATCGGCGGCGGCTGATTCATCCGCCGCCCTGCAGTATTGTGCAAGACCCTCACCCCTCAAGAGGATTCCCCATGAGCATCGTTCGTAGCGACAAGCCTTTTGTGCTGGCCGGTCGTACTTACCAGTCGCGTTTGCTGGTCGGTACCGGCAAGTACCGTGACATGGAAGAAACCCGTCAGGCCATCGAAGCCTCGGGTGCCGAGATCGTCACCTTTGCTGTGCGCCGCACTAACCTGGGCCAGATCGAAGGCGAGCCGAACCTGCTCGAAGTGCTGTCGCCGGATCGCTACACCTTCCTGCCGAACACCGCCGGTTGCTACGACGCCATCGAAGCCGTGCGCACCTGCCGTCTGGCCCGTGAGCTGCTCGACGGCCACAATCTGGTGAAGCTGGAAGTGCTGGCCGACCAGAAAACCCTGTTCCCCAACGTGATCGAAACCCTCAAGGCTGCCGAAACGCTGGTCAAGGAAGGCTTCGACGTGATGGTTTACACCAGCGATGACCCGATCATTGCCCGCCAACTGGCCGAGATCGGGTGCATCGCGGTCATGCCGCTGGCCGGTCTGATCGGTTCGGGCCTGGGGATCTGCAACCCGTACAACCTGCAGATCATCCTTGAAGAAGCAAAAATCCCGGTGCTGGTCGATGCCGGTGTCGGTACCGCGTCCGACGCGACCATCGCCATGGAACTGGGCTGCGACGCTGTACTGATGAACTCGGCCATCGCGCACGCCCAGCAGCCAGTGATGATGGCCCAGGCCATGCAACACGCGATCATCGCGGGTCGTCTGGCCTACCTCGCCGGCCGCATGCCGAAAAAACTCTATGCCAGCGCCTCTTCGCCGCTGGATGGTCTGATCAAGTAAGAGCCATTGATGACTGAATCGAACGACACGCCTGTCCAGCCGGACGAAGGCGATGAGCGCCAACACCGCCGCATCAAGAGTTTCGTGATGCGCGCCGGGCGTATGACCGAAGGCCAGCAACGCGGCCTGGATCAGGGCGCGCCGCTGTACGTCCTGCCGCTGGCCGATGCTCCGGTCGATTACGACCAGGTATTCGGCCGCTCGGCGCCGCGCTCGCTGGAGATCGGTTTCGGCATGGGCCACTCGCTGCTGGAAATGGCTGCCGCTGCGCCGGAGCAGGATTTCATTGGTGTTGAAGTGCACCGTCCGGGTGTTGGCGCGCTGCTCAATGGCGTGCTGACTCAGGGCCTGACCAACCTGCGGGTCTATGATTGCGACGCGATCGAAGTGCTCAACCGCTGCATCGCCGATAACAGCCTCGATCGCCTGATGCTGTTTTTCCCGGACCCGTGGCACAAGAGCCGCCATCACAAGCGCCGTATCGTTCAGGCCTCGTTCGCTGAACTGGTGCGCAGCAAGTTGAAGGTCGGCGGCATTCTGCACATGGCCACCGACTGGGAGCCGTACGCCGAATATATGCTGGAAGTCATGAACGTCGCCCCGGGCTACCGCAACCTCGCCGAAGACGGCAAATGCGTCCCGCGCCCGGCCGAACGCCCGATCACCAAGTTCGAACGTCGCGGCGAACGTCTTGGCCATGGCGTGTGGGATCTGAAGTTCGAAAAGCTGTCTTAAACTGCGCAGTACCCATGTGGGAGCGAGCCTGCTCGCGAAAGCGGTCTGACAATCAACGATGATGTTGAATGTTAAGACGCCTTCGCGAGCAGGCTCGCTCCCACGGTGTTTTGTGGTGTATGCAATTTAGCGGCGATCCGCGACCACGCCGATCAGTACCAGCACCACCAACAACACCGGCGCCAGGCTGTAGTTGTTGAACTGGCTCAAACCCTTGATTACCCAAGGCGTGGCGTAGATCAGCGCGGCGCCGCTGCCGATCAGGCACAGCAACGCCATCAGCGGGACGCGCAGGGCGCCGGCGATGCTGCCCAGGCGTTGCTCGACCCAGCCTTTGAAATCGGCGCCGAACAGCACCAGCAGGCAGCCGACCAGCGCCAGGGCGATTTCCGAAAGGTTGCTGCGGCTCCAGCGGGAGACGGTGGCGAGCAGGTCGAGTATCAGGTCCATGGGTTTTCCTTAGGGCTGCCGTTAAGCGTTGGGCTCAATTCAGAAATTGTTGCAGCAAGTCGTTGAGGAACAACTGGCCGCGCTCAGTCGCCGCCAGGCGTGACGGTTCGACCTGCATCAGACCGCTTTGTTCGGCCTCGCGCCGGCCTTCGGCAAGGGTGTCCAGCGACAGACCGGTTCGCTCGCTATACAGGCGCGATTCCACGCCTGCGGTCAGGCGCAGGGCATTCATCAGAAACTCGAATGGCATCTCGTCGTTCGTCAGGGCTTTCTCACCGGCCTGAAAGCTTTTCGCTGGATTCAGGTAATCCTTCGGCAGTCGGGTTTTCCACGTCCGCACGATACGCCCGTTCGGGTGGCTGAGCTTGCCATGGGCGCCCGCGCCGATGCCGATGAAATCGCCGAAACTCCAGTAATTGAGGTTGTGCCTCGCCGGGCGACCGGCCTGGGCATAAGCCGACACTTCATACTGCGCGTAACCGTGTTCGGCCAGCAGCGCTTGCCCGGCTTCTTGAATGTCCCACAGCGTGTCGTCTTCGGGCAGCATCGGCGGCTGGTTCCAGAACACGGTATTTGGCTCCAGCGTCAGTTGATACCAGGAGATGTGCGTCGGGTTCAGCGCGATGGCCTGGCGCAGGTCGCTCAAGGCGTCGTCCAGCGACTGGTCCGGTAGGCCGTGCATCAAGTCGAGGTTGAAGTTATCGAACCCGGCTTGTCGTGCCATGCCGGCGGCGCGGACCGCTTCGTCGCCGTTGTGAATACGACCGAGCGCCTCAAGCTTCTCCTGCTGGAAACTCTGAATCCCGATCGACAGCCGATTGATGCCGAGCTTGCGATACGCGACGAACTTCTCTTGTTCGAAGGTGCCGGGATTGGCCTCAAGGGTGATTTCGATATCGTGAGCAAACGGAATGCGTTGCTCGACGCCTTTCAATAACCGTCCAAGCGCCTCGGCACTGAACAGACTTGGCGTACCGCCGCCAAAAAAGATCGAGCTGATTTCACGGCCATAAACAGCGTGCAGATCCTGATCGAGATCGGCCAGCAACGCGTCGACGTACTCCTGCTCCGGCAGCACGGGGCTGGCGGTGTGGGAATTGAAATCGCAATAAGGGCATTTGCGCACACACCACGGAATGTGGATGTACAGCGCCAGGGGCGGCAGGGTTGGCAGCGGCGCCCGGGGCGAAGACGCGGCGCCGCCGATGATCAGCGACGACGCAGAGGAATCAGTGGTCATTTCAAGCCCAGACGCTGGCGCAGCAGATCCATTGCACGGGCGCGGTGGCTGATCCGGTTCTTGTCGGCCGGGCTCAATTCGGCGCTGGAGCAGTCGCGCTCCGGCACCCAGAACAACGGGTCGTAACCGAAACCGTGTTCGCCGCTGGCGGCGGTCAGGATGCGCCCGTGCCACAAGCCTTCGCAGAGGATTGGCAACGGATCGTCGGCGTGACGCACCAGGGCCAGCACGCAAACGAACTGCGCGCCGCGTTCGGCTTGCGGTACGTCTTTTAGCGCGTCGAGCAGTTTGGCGTTGTTCGCCGCATCGCCCTGGCCATCGGCATAGCGCGCCGAGTAGATGCCCGGGGCGCCGCCCAGGAAATCCACCGCCAGCCCGGAGTCGTCGGCCAGCGCCGGCAGCCCGGAAATGCGTGCGGCGTTGCGTGCCTTGAGAATCGCATTCTCGACGAACGACAGGCCGGTTTCTTCCGGCTCGACCTTGCTCCACTCGCCAATCGAGCGCAGTTGCACCGATTCGCCGAGCATGGCCTGGAGTTCTTTGAGTTTGCCGGCGTTATGGCTGGCCAGTACGAGCTGCTTGATGTTCATCATTCGCCGGGAAAGAGTTCTTGGTTGAAGTTGATGGTGTTGATCTTGTCGCCGTTCTGCACCTTGATTTCAAAGGTGCGGGTTTCCTGCTGGGGCACCGGGTATTGAGCGATGTAATAGATCGCGCCCTGTTCGGTGACCTGACGGAAATTCAACGGCACGCTCTGGCTGGTCAGGTCCTTGACCGTACCGGTGACGCTCGCGATCAGCGGTTTGCCGTTCTTCATCACCGAGACATTGATCACACCCTGATGCTTGCTGCGCACCAGCTCTGCGGCCTTGGCGATGTCCGGTTGCAGGAACGTCGAGTTGAAGGTGTTGTAATGCACCGTAACGTCGCCGAAGGTTTCCTTGCGTTCACCCTTGATGACGTCGGCCGCCAAAGCGCCGGCACTCAGGCAGGCGGTGAGTAACAACAACGCTAAACGACCCATGATCATGCTCCTCGAATGGCTCGGCTCAGACCGCGACCTTGTGATCAGCCAGCACCGGGCTGCTGACGCGGTAGATACCGATTTCACCTAACAGATTAGGCCATAGCTTACTGGCCCACCCGTGGCGGTGCTGTTGATCCACGGCAAGCCGATCAATGACCTTGGCGTCACGTTCGCGGCACAGTGCTTCGAAATCTTCAAACGTGCAGAAGTGAATGTTCGGCGTGTTGTACCAGGTGTACGGCAGAAACTCGGACACCGGCATCCGGCCCTTGCTCGCCAGGTACCAGCGGCAGCGCCAGTGGCCGAAATTCGGGAAGGTGATGATGCACTGGCGGCCGACGCGGAGCATTTCGTCGAGGATCTTGTCCGGGTAATGCACGGCCTGCAGCGCCTGGGTCATGACGACAATGTCGAAACTGTTGCTGGCGAAGTTGCCCAGCCCTTTGTCCAGATCCTGCTCGATGACGTTGATGCCCTTGGCCACGCACTCGGCGATGTTGTCCGCGTCGTTTTCCAGGCCATAACCGGTGACGTTCTTGTTGTCGCGCAGCCAGGTCAGCAGCTCGCCGTCGCCGCAACCCAGGTCAAGGACACGGCTGCCGGCGGGGATCCATTCCTGGATGATTTCCAGATCAGCTCTCATGGCTTTCTCACAACGAAATGCGGTTCATGTAATTGCCGAACGCCTGCAGGTAGCGCGGGATCGGAATCAGGAAGGCGTCGTGGCCCTGCGGCGCGTCGATTTCCAGATAGCTGACGTCTTTGCGCGCGGCCATCAGTGCGTCCACCAGCTCCCGCGAGCGGGCCGGGGAGAAGCGCCAGTCGGTGGTGAACGACATCACGCAGAATTTCGCCGTGGCGTGTTCGAAGGTTTTCGCCAGATCATCGTCGAAGTTCGCCGCCGGATCGAAGTAATCCAGCGCCTTGGTCATCAACAGATAAGTGTTGGCGTCGAAGCGTCCGGAGAACTCTTCGCCTTGATAGCGCAGGTAGCTTTCGACCTGAAATTCGACGCTGTGGAAGTCGTAGTTGAGCTTTTCGCTTTTCAGGCCACGGCCGAATTTCTCGCCCATGGAGTCGTCGGACAGGTACGTGATGTGCCCGACCATCCGCGCCAGCATCAGCCCGCGCTTGGGGATCACGCCCTGTTCCTGGAACGAACCGCCGTGGAATTCAGGGTCAGTGAGGATCGCCTGACGCGCCACCTCGTTGAAAGCAATGTTCTGCGCCGAGAGCTTGGGCGCCGAGGCGATGGCCAGGCAATGGCGCACGCGATCCGGATAGGTGATGGTCCATTGCAGCGCCTGCATGCCGCCGAGGCTGCCACCGATCACCGCCGCCCACTGGCCGATCCCGAGCAAATCCGCCAGACGCGCCTGGCTGTGCACCCAGTCTTCGACGGTGAGCACGGGGAAATCAGCGCCGAAGGGCTTGCCTGTCTCCGGGTTCACGCTGCTCGGGCCGGTGGAGCCGTTGCAGCCGCCGAGGTTGTTGAGGCTGACCACGAAAAACTTGTTAGTGTCGATCGGCTTGCCCGGGCCAATGCAGCTGTCCCACCAGCCCGGCTTGCGGTCGTCGACGCTGTGGTAACCGGCAGCGTGATGGTGGCCGGACAAGGCGTGGCAGATCAGCACGGCGTTGCTCGCCTGCGCGTTCAGCGTGCCGTAGGTTTCGTAGATCAGGTCATAGGCGGCCAGTGATCGTCCGCATGCCAGCGCCAGCGGTTCGCTGAAATGCGCGGTTTGCGGCGTTACCAGGCCAACAGAATCGGGGGGAAAGGCAGTTGGCATCGACCCTGCTCTCGTTGAAATGAGGCGTAAGTCTAAAGACCGGGGGGGTTAGCGGCAAGCAACGATGGGGCTCGCCGTGTTCGCTCTGGACCGAGGTGCAGCCATTCGCGAGCAGGCTCGCTCCCACAGTTGAAATGCGATCCAGTGTGGGAGCGAGCCTGCTCGCGAAAATGGCGTATCGGTGATTCAAACCGAACGCACCGGCTTACATCAGCAAACGCAGAATCTCCGGCATCATCGTCATCGCCGCCAGATTGTTGATCACCAGCATGTCGATCAGCTTCAGCGCGAGGAAGGCAAAGATCGGCGACAGGTCCAGACCGCCCAGGTTCGGCAGGAATTTGCGGAACGGCGCCAAGGCCGGCTCGCAGATCTGATTGACCAGCTCGGCGCCCGGGTTGTGGCTGCCCGGCGCGACCCAGGAGAGGATCACGCTGATGATCAGGGCGAAGAAAAAGATCTTCAGGAACAGCGCCGTAACGCCGATCAGCGACCAGATAAACAGTTGCAGCGGATTGCCGATTGTTCCGTAGGTCAGCAGCAGGGTCAGCGCCATCAGCAGCAGTTGCACCAGAATCGCCAGTACCAGCGACGACATGTCGAGGCCGAACAGGCTCGGGATGATCCGACGCAGCGGTTTGAGCAGCGGCTGCGTGGCCTTGACCACGAACTGGCACAGCGGGTTGTAGAAATTCGCCCGCACCAGTTGCAGGACAAAGCGCAGCAGCACGATCAGCAGGTATAGGCTGCCAAGGGTTTGCAGCACGTAAACCGCTGCGGTGTTCAATCCGATCATGAAAGGCTCCTTATTTGCCCAGTTGTTCGGCCATTTCGGCCGAGCGGTGCGCGGCGGCGCCGAGTGCGGTTTCGACCAGCGCTTCGAAGCCGCCAGCCTGGAATGATTTGATTGCAGCTTCCGTGGTGCCGTTTGGCGACGTCACGCGGCGACGCAGCTCGGCAGCGTCAACGTCGCTGGAGACGGCCATGTGCGCGGCGCCCAAGGCGGTTTGCACGGTCAATTGCCCGGCGATTTCCTTGGGCAGGCCGAGCTTGACGCCGGCTGCGGTCATGGCTTCGATGAGCAGAAAGAAATACGCAGGACCCGACCCGGACACAGCGGTCACGGCGTCCAGTTGCTGTTCTTCGTTCAGCCACAGGGCAATGCCGACGGCTGACAGCAACTCTTCGGCTTGCTGGCGCTGCTCGGCGGTCACTTCGCTGGTCGCGTACAAACCGCTGACGCCCTGACGCAGCAGGGCCGGGGTGTTCGGCATGCAGCGCACGATCGGCTGTTCGCCGAGCCACGCGGTCATGCTCGCGCAAGTGATGCCGGCGGCGATCGAGACCACCAGTTGATTGGGCTGAAGGCTCGGGCGGATCGCCTCGCAAACGGCTTTCATTGCCTGCGGCTTGACCGCCAGCACGATGACGTCGACGCCGTCGATGGCCTGGGCGTTATCGGCGAAGGTTTCGATGCCGTGCTCGGCGCTGACCTTGGCGCGGGTGTCCTCGCCCGGATCGCTGGCGCGAATCTGCGCCGCTTCCAGACCCTTGGCGCGCAGACCGCCAATCAGACTGGCCGCCATGTTGCCCGCACCGATAAACGCAATACGTGTGTTGCTCATGTGTGGTCCTTATCTGGAAACGTTCAAGACTGGGAATGATTTCTGGCGCCGAACAGCGCGGTACCGATCCGCACCCAGGTGGCGCCTTGGGCGATGGCCGACTCGAGGTCGTGGCTCATGCCCATGGACAACGTGTCGAGCGGCAGCGCAAGGCTGGCCTGCAACTCTTGCACGGCAGCGAACGCGGCATCCTGTTCGGCGCGATCTTCGGTCGGCTCGGGAATCGCCATCAGCCCGCGCAGCCGCAAACGCGGCAGTTTGCTGATGGCTTCGGCCAGCGCCGGCAGATCAGCCGGGGTGCAGCCGGATTTGCTCGCTTCACCACTGACATTGACCTGAATGCAGATGTTCAGCGGCGGCAGGTCGGCAGGGCGTTGTTCGGACAGGCGTTGGGCAATTTTCAGGCGGTCCACGGAATGCACCCAGTCGAAATGCTCGGCAATGGCGCGAGTCTTGTTCGATTGAATGGGGCCGATGAAGTGCCAGATCAAGGGCAGGTCGGCCAGTTCGAGCTGTTTGCCGAGCGCTTCCTGCAGGTAGTTCTCGCCAAAATCGCGCAGGCCGGCGGCATGGGCTTCACGCAGGGCCTCGGCAGGTTTGGTCTTGCTCACGGCCAGCAACTGCACGCTGTTTTCAGCGCGGTTTGCAGCTTTTACCGCTGCCTGGATGCGCGAACTAACCAGTTGGATGTTGTCTGCTATCGTGGACATCAAGAGGCGCCGGCGGCTGAAGGTTCGCGGCATTCTACTGGAATTGAGGGACGCTATGGATATCACTGAACTGCTGGCCTTCAGCGCCAAACAGGGCGCTTCCGACCTGCACCTGTCGGCCGGTCTGCCGCCGATGATCCGCGTCGATGGCGATGTGCGACGGATCAATCTGCCGGCGCTGGATCACAAGCAAGTGCATGAATTGATCTACGACATCATGAACGACACCCAGCGGGTCGACTTCGAGAAAAATCTGGAAACCGATTTTTCCTTCGACGTTCCCGGCATCGCGCGGTTTCGGGTCAATGCGTTCAACCAGAACCGTGGGGCGGGTGCGGTGTTCCGTACCATTCCCTCCAAGGTGCTGAGCATGGAAGACCTCGCCATGGGCGATGTTTTCCGCAAGATCACCGATGCGCCGCGCGGGCTGGTGCTGGTGACCGGTCCGACCGGCTCCGGCAAATCGACCACGCTGGCGGCGATGATCGATTACCTGAACACCCATCGGCATCACCACATCCTGACCATCGAAGACCCGATCGAATTCGTTCACGAATCGCGCAAATGCCTGATCAATCAGCGCGAAGTCCACCGCGATACCCGCAGTTTCGCCACCGCGCTTCGTTCGGCACTGCGCGAAGACCCGGACGTGATTCTGGTGGGCGAGATGCGTGATCTGGAAACCATTCGACTGGCGCTGACGGCGGCTGAGACCGGCCATCTGGTGTTCGGCACCCTGCACACCACTTCGGCTGCCAAGACTATCGACCGAGTGGTCGACGTTTTCCCCGGCGACGAGAAATCAATGGTGCGCTCGATGCTGTCGGAATCGTTGCTGGCGGTGGTGTCGCAGACGCTGATCAAGAAGATCGGCGGCGGGCGGGTGGCGGCGCACGAGATCATGCTGGGCACCGCGGCGATCCGTAACCTGATCCGTGAGGACAAGGTGGCGCAGATGTATTCGGCGATTCAGACCGGCGGATCGTTGGGAATGCAGACACTCGATATGTGCCTGAAGGATCTGGTGACCAAGGGCTTGATCAGCCGAGAACATGCGCGGGAAAAGGCGCGTACGCCGGATAATTTCTGAGGGTCTGTGGTGCGGCTGCCGGCCCCTTCGCGAGCAGGCTCGCTCCCACATTAAACCGCATTCCTTCAGCTGGAATGCTGTCACCTGTGGGAGCGAGCCTGCTCGCGAAGAGGCCGGTACTGCTGGAGCTAATCCTGGATCAATCAGATCAGCGCTGGACGACGCGCATCTGCTGCTGATCTTTCGGCAACACACGCTTGGCGACAACGTAATGTTTTTGCCAGTACGGCTTGTTCAGCGTATCAATGCTCACCGCTTTGCCACGACGCGGAGCGTGGATGAAGCGGTCGTTGCCCAGGTAGATGGCAACGTGATTGACCCGGCGGCTTTTGATGTTGAAGAAAATCAGGTCGCCCGGCTTGAGATCCTTGCGCTCGACTTTCTCGCCGTGACCGCTGGCCATGGCATTGGAGGTGCGTGGCAGGTCGAACGTGGCGTCATTGAACGCGTATTTCACCAGGCCGCTGCAATCGAAGCCTTTACTTGGGCTGCTGCCGCCCCAACGATAAGGTGTACCGAGTACATTCACTGCACGGCTCAGCACATTGCTGCTTTCCTTGCTCGCCATTGGCGGCACCAGCTTGCTGTGGCTCTTGCTGCTCAGCGTGGTGGTTTTGTTCTTGCTGCTTTTGCTCGAAGGAGCCGAAGCATGGGATTTAGGGGTGAAGCCGTTAACGTTGGGAAGACGTTGCTCACGATTGGTGGCGTGGGCGGCCAGTGGCATTAATAGGCAAATAGTTAGCCATGTCTTGAAAAATGGTCGCATTAGGCGTGGCTCTTGAGTGATAGCGCGCAACTTTATAACAGCTTTTTTTGTCCCTCCGAGGCCGTTCATCGATTCATTCGACCTGCTACGGAACCAAAAAACCGCAAAAAGGACGCAATTGTCCGACAGAAGTCAGGTTCTACAAGGGTTTCGCGCTAGCAACGGTAACATTTGCCATACGTCGGCCACTCGTAAAAAAGTCACAAAGAAATGAAGAATATTTATCTATCGAGCGCAATGAGGTCTTAATGAACAGCTATCAGCTACCCCGCGTGAAGGAAAAAGACACCCACAGCAAAGTCATCGGCTACCTGCTGTGGATTTTCGGGTTCACAGGCGCTCACCGCTTTTATTACGGCAAGCCCGTGACCGGTACGATCTGGTTTTTCACTTTCGGTTTGCTGGGGATTGGCTGGCTGATCGACGTATTGCTGATCCCGGCGATGGACCGTGAAGCGGACCTGAGATTCGCGGACGGGCCGATCGAGTACAACGTCGCGTGGATTCTGCTCACCTTCCTGGGTGTGTTCGGCGTGCACCGGATGTACCAGGGCAAGTGGATCAGCGGCTTGCTGTATCTGCTGACGGGCGGGTTGTTCTTTCTTGGCGTGCTGTATGACTTCTGGACACTGAATGATCAGGTCTCGGTGCGTAATGCCCAGAATCGCGGCGCCTTTCAGTAAATGTGGCGAGGGAGCTTGCTCCCTCGCCACAGATTTACACCCGGTGACTGATCCGCCCATCCACCAGCGTGTAGCGAACCACGCCCGGCAACGTATGCCCAAGGAACGGGCAGTTCTCACCCTTCGATAGCCATTGTTCACCGGCCACTGTCGATGCCTTGGGATCGAACAGCACGATATCCGCCGGGCCGCCCACCGCCAGTTTGCCCGCCGGCAAGCGCAAGGCTTCGGCCGGGCCGGCACTCAGGCGTGCCAGCAGCGTTGGCAAGTCGAGCAATCCGTCCTCAACCAGCGTCATCGCCAGTGGCAGCAGCAGTTCAACGCTGCTGATGCCCGGCTCTGTCGCGCCGAACGGCGCCAGTTTGGCGTCGCGCTCGTGGGGTTGGTGATGGCTGGAGATCGCCGAGACCACGCCGGATTTCACCGCCTCACGCAGGCCATCGCGGTCGGCGCGGGTACGCAGCGGCGGTTGCACGTGATAGAGGCTGTTGAAGTCGATCAGCGCTTCGTCAGTCAGAATCAACTGATACAGCGCGACATCGGCGGTGACTTTCAGGCCACGGGCCTGCGCTTGGGCAATCAGTGCCACGCCGCGCGCACTGGTCAACTGGCTGAAGTGTGCGCGCACGCCAGTCTGCTCGACCAGCAGCAGGTCGCGGGCCAGCGCCACGGTTTCGGCAGTTTCGGGAATCCCCGGCAGACCGAGGAAGCTGGCAACCGCACCTTCGTGGGCCAGCCCGCCCTCGGCCAGGTCGTGATCCTGTGAGTTGAAAATCACTGTCAGGTCAAAGGTCGCCGCGTATTCCAGGGCCCGGCACAGCGTGCGGCTGTTGCGAAAACTCTCCAGGCCGTTGCCGAATGCAACGCAACCGGCGTCACGCAGAGCGACCAGTTCGGCAAGTTGTTCGCCGTCCAGACCTTTGCTCAGCGCGCCAATCGGGAACACCTTGGCGTTGCCGGCCTCGCGGGCCCGGTCGAGGATCAGTTCGGCCACGGCCGAGGTGTCGAGTACCGGTTTGGTCTTTGGCGGGCAGCACAGGCTGGTCACGCCACCGGCAGCGGCGGCGCGGGTTTCGCTGACGATCGAACCCTTGCGGCTGTAGCCCGGTTCGCGCAGGGCGACGTTGAGGTCGACCAGGCCAGGCGCGGCGACCAGACCCTGGGCATCGATGGTTTCTACTGCGGTGAAACCGGCCGGCGCCGCGCCGAGGGCGACAATCTTGCAGGCTTCAACGTGGATGT
Source organism: Pseudomonas khorasanensis (assembly GCF_014268505.2). Classification (GTDB taxonomy): domain Bacteria; phylum Pseudomonadota; class Gammaproteobacteria; order Pseudomonadales; family Pseudomonadaceae; genus Aquipseudomonas; species Aquipseudomonas khorasanensis. The sequence continues at coordinate 23,350 of NZ_JABWQP020000018.1, read as the reverse complement.
CGGTGATTTGATCCAACCCGCTGCTTGGATCGATAACGCGTGCGCCGAGGATGCTGAGCTTCACTGGGCGTTCTCCTGCTCGAATTGGCGCTGGGCAGTCTGCCCGCTCATGGCCATGGACAGCACGGCCATACGAATCGCGATGCCGTAGGTGACTTGATTGAGGATCACCGAGTGCGGACCGTCAGCCACCGCCGACTCGATTTCCACGCCCCGGTTGATCGGCCCCGGGTGCATGACGATGCAATCGGGTTTTGCCCCGGCCAGACGCGCGGTGGTCAGGCCGAACAGGCGGTAGAACTCGCCCTCGCTCGGCAGCAGCCCGCCGGTCATGCGCTCACGCTGCAGGCGCAGCATGATCACCACATCGACATCCTTCAGGCCTTCGGCCATGTCGGTGTAGACCTTCACGCCGTATTGCTCGATGCCGATCGGCAGCAGGGTTTTCGGCGCGATCACGCGGATGTCGGGGCAGCCGAGGGTTTTCAAAGCGAGCATGTTCGAGCGCGCCACCCGCGAGTGCAGGATGTCGCCGACGATCGCCACCGAGAGATTTTCGAAACCGCCCTTGTGCCGGCGAATGGTGAGCATGTCGAGCATGCCCTGCGTCGGATGAGCGTGGCGGCCGTCGCCGCCGTTGATGATCGCCACTTGCGGGCAGACATGCTCGGCGATGAAGTGCGCGGCGCCGGAATCACCGTGGCGCACGACAAACATGTCGGCAGCCATGGCTTCCAGGTTACGCAGGGTATCGAGCAGGGTTTCGCCCTTGCTCGCCGACGATGTCGACACGTTCAGGGTAATCACGTCCGCCGACAGGCGCTGGGCCGCCAGTTCGAAGGTGGTGCGGGTGCGCGTGGAGTTTTCGAAAAACACGTTGCACACGGTCTTGCCGCGCAGCAACGGGACTTTCTTCACCGCCCGGGCACCGACTTCCAGGAACGAGTCGGCAGTGTCGAGGATTTCCGTCAGCAGCTCGCGGCGCAAACCGTCGAGCGAGAGGAAGTGGCGCAGCTGGCCCTGATCATTGAGCTGCAGCGGGCGCTTGGTATCTAGAGGCGTCATCGCGAGGGGGACTCTCAATAGGGCGGATTAAAGGGTGACGTCTTGCAGTTCAAGCGTCAGCGGCTCGGGGCCGGACAGCTTGACCCGCTGATGGGCGCCCAGCGTCAGGGTGGCGCCAACCACGTTCGGGCGGATCGGCAGTTCGCCGGCGTCCAGGTCCAGCAGGCAGACCAGCGTGACGCTGGCCGGGCGGCCGTAATCGAACAATTCATTCATGGCGGCGCGGATGGTGCGACCGCTCATCAGTACGTCATCGATCAGCACCAGATGCTGGCCTTCGATTTCGAAGGGCAGGGCGGACGGGCGCACTTGCGGGTGCAGGCCGTTCTGGCTGAAGTCGTCGCGGTAGAAGGACACATCCAGCGTGCCCAGTGGCGCATCGCTGGCCAGTTCCTTGAGCAGTGCCTGCGCGACCCAGATACCGCCCGTGCGGATGCCGATAAAACGCGGTTCGCTGATCTCACGCTGGGCAAGGTGCGCCTTGAGGCGAGTTGCCATCTGGCTGATCAGATCGGCGGGATTGGGCAGGCTCATGGTTGCTCCTTCGTGAATCCGGGCCGTGTCCTGCAGGACGAGGCTCGGTTTATAACCAAAAGAAAAGCGCCGAAGCGCTTGTCAGGATTCAAACAATGCAGTGTTCTCATCGAGCCAGCCCTGCAACAGCAGAGCGGCGGCGATGGCGTCCACCGGGTTGTCGCGGTAACTGCCCTTCTGCCCGCCGCGCACCAGCCGCTCGCCTTTGGCTTCAAAGGTGGTCAGGCGTTCATCGTGAGTATAGAAGGGCAGGTTATAGCGGCCGTTAAGACGGCGGGCGAATTTTTCCGCGCGCACGCACATGTCGCTTGGCGTGCCGTCCATGTTCAGCGGCAGGCCGACCACCACGGCGTCGGGTTTCCATTCCTTGATCAGCGCTTCGACCTGATCCCAGTTGGGCACGCCGTTCTGCGCTTTCAAGGTGCACAGCTCGCGGGCCTGGCCGGTAATCACCTGGCCGACCGCGACGCCGATCTGTTTGGTGCCGTAGTCGAAGCCGAGAATCAGGCGCAGGGCCATCAGGCGTGACCCGCCTGGCTGGTCAGCAGGTTCAGATCGACGCCCAGGTGCCGGGCGGCGGCTTGCAGGCGCAGTTCGCTGCTGGTGTTGAACAGTATGTCGGCGTTGTAGGGGCAGGTCAGCCAGGCGTTGTCGGCCAGTTCGGCTTCCAGTTGTCCGGCTTCCCAGCCGGCATACCCGAGGGTGATCAGGCTTTTCGCCGGGCCGACGCCGTCAGCGATGGCGAAGAGCACGTCCTGCGACGTCGATAGAGCGAGATCGCCGTCCAGCTGCGCGGTGGCCTGAAAGGTCTGGCCTGCCGGGTGCAGAACGAAACCGCGATCGGTCTGTACCGGCCCGCCGATGAAGATCGGCACATGCTCGCAGAGTGCCGGCGGCTCGATGTCCGGGCGCAATTGTTCGAGGATGTCGGCCAGGCTCAGCTCTTGCGGCCTGTTGACCACCAGCCCCATCGCGCCATTGGCCGTGTGCTCGACGATGTAGGTCAAGGTGTGGGCAAAGTTCGGGTCGGCCATGTGCGGCATGGCAATCAGGAAGTGATGCTTGAGGTAGGTGGGGCTGACGTTTTTCATGTGCGCTAGTGTGGCGTCGTAGGGGCGAACTGACAAGCTGAGGCTTTAAAAGATCGCAGCCTTCGGCAGCTCCTACAGGGTGTACGCAGGCCCAATGTAGGAGCTGCCGAAGGCTGCGATCTTTTGATTTTGCCCTTAATTGCTGGACAGTCTGTCGCCCCGGGCAAATTTCCAGGTGCGGATGATTTCCAGTCGGTCGATATCCGACAGGTCCCCGGTAAACGGCGCAAATGGCGCGGCCAGACGCACGATGCGCTGCGCCGCCTGATCCAGCAGTGGCTGGCCGGAGGACTCCAGTACCAGCACTTCATACAGCGAGCCGTCGCGGTTGATCGAGACCATCAGGCGCAGATTGCCGTAGATCTGCTTGCGTCGTGCTTCTTCGGGGTAATTGAGGTTACCGATGCGCTCGACCTTCTTGCGCCAGTCGTCCTTATACCAGGCGCCTTTGTCGCGCATCGTCGAGGCGGCGCTCAAGCGGTGGATGCGCGGGCGTTTGGCGTACAGCTGTTGTTCCTTGGCCAGTTCCGCCTCGAGGCTGGCTATGTCGCTGGACAGCTGAGAGCTGTCGAACACCGGCGCGTCGACGGTCGGTTTGACTTCGGTTTTGCTTTCTTCTTTCTTGGTCGGCGCTTTCTTCGGTTTCGGCGCGACGGTGGTCACCGCTGCCTTCGGTGCGGCTTCCTGCACCTCTGGCTTGGCTGCGGGCGGCGGGGTGACCTTTTTGACCTGATTGTCCTGGAACGGCGCGATTTCGGTGGTCTTGGGCAGGGCTTTCTTGTCCAGCGTACCGCTGCCTTCCTGGTTTTCCTGGGCGAGGAAGTCTGCCTTCTCAGGCTTCTTCTCGGCCTTGAAGGTGGCCAGGGTGATTTCCAAGGTTTTGCTGATCTGTTGGGGTTCGACCATGGTGAAGCCGACGCCCAGCAACAGCGCCAAATGAATCAGTGCCGCGAGAAACAGGGTAAAACCGAGGCGATCGGCCGGGCGCACGCCACGATGGGCGAGTTCAGCGGGCAGATCGGACGGGAGGGTCATGACAAGAAAACCAACATCGCGTTTTTCAGAGGCTGCGCATGATAACGCAATGTTGGTTTCGCGCCTTGGGCTTCACGCTTCAAGCGACAGACTGCATGTGACGTGCCTCAGGCTTGCGGCTTTTTGCCGGCGGCTTGCAGCTTCTTCTCGATCGCATCCATGAGCATTCCACCGATATCGGTGCCGAACGCATTGTCGATTTCGCGGATGCAGGTCGGGCTGGTGACGTTGATTTCGGTCAGGTGCTCGCCGATCACGTCCAGGCCGACGAACAGCAGGCCTTTCTCGCGCAGGGTCGGCCCGACTTGTGCGGCGATCCAGCGATCCTTGTCGGTCAGCGGGCGCGCTTCGCCACGGCCGCCGGCGGCGAGGTTGCCACGGGTCTCGCCTTGGGCGGGAATGCGCGCCAGGCAGTAATCCACCGGCTCGCCGTCGATCATCAGGATGCGTTTGTCGCCGTCCTTGATCGCCGGCAGGTAGGCCTGGCCCATGATTTGCTGGCCGCCGAGCGCGGTGAGGGTTTCCAGGATCACTGACAGGTTCGGGTCACCGGCACGATGACGGAAAATCGAAGTGCCGCCCATGCCGTCGAGCGGCTTGAGGATCACGTCGCCGTGTTTCGCCGCAAATTCGCGCAACACGTCGGCGCGGCGGCTGACCACGGTCGGCGGCGTGCACTGCGGGAACAACGTGGCGAACAGCTTTTCGTTGCAGTCACGCAGGCTTTGCGGTTTGTTCACCACCAGTACGCCGGCGGTTTCGGCCTGTTCCAGCAGGTAGGTGGAGTAGACGAACTCCATGTCGAAGGGCGGATCCTTGCGCATCAGGATCACGTCCAGATCGCTCAGCAGGTTGTCTTGCTCGGCGTCCAGTTCGAACCATTTTTCCGGGTTGGCGAAGACTTTCAGCGGCTTCATCCGCGCCCGCGCCTGGCCTTCGGCCTGATACAGGTCTTTCTGTTCCATGTAGAACAGTTCCCAGCCACGCTTCTGCGCGGCCAGCAGCATGGCCAGCGAGCTATCCTTTTTATAGGAGATGCTGGCGATAGGGTCCATGACAATCCCGACGCGAACGCTCATTGGGTTTTCCTCGAATTTTGGCTACCGGATCGGTATTGAAAAAGTGCCGCCAGAGTGGCGCCGGGCGGGTTTCGGGTCAAGGAAAAACCCGTCGATAGATTGCATCTGGAGACTGTGCTAAAAAGGCTGGCAGATCGCGCCGCCCCTTGGGTATCAAGGGTTTGAGGCCATTATTCGCAGAAAAACGGACAATTTGATTCGCAAAGGCGACGGTAGAACCCTCTTATGGAACAGCAGTCCAGCGCCTTGAAGGTCATGGTGATCGACGACTCGAAAACGATTCGCCGCACCGCCGAAACATTGTTGAAGAACGTCGGTTGTGAAGTGATCACGGCGATCGACGGTTTCGATGCGCTGGCAAAGATTGCCGACCACCATCCCGGGATCATTTTTGTCGACATCATGATGCCGCGTCTGGATGGCTATCAGACCTGTGCCTTGATCAAGAACAACAGCGCCTTCAAGGCCACGCCGGTGATCATGCTCTCGTCGCGTGACGGGCTGTTCGACAAGGCCAAGGGGCGAATTGTCGGTTCTGATCAATTCTTGACCAAGCCGTTCAGCAAAGAAGAACTGCTCAACGCGATCCAGGCCCATGTTCCGGGCTTCGCCGCCGTTTTGCCGCAGTAAGACACGCACAGTGACGCTCGGCCAGCGGGCCGGAAGTCGACCAGAAAAATGGGGAAGACCATGGCACGTATCCTGATCGTCGATGATTCGCCGACTGAAATGTACAAACTGACCGGCATGCTCGAAAAGCACGGCCATGAAGTGCTCAAGGCCGAGAACGGCGCCGACGGCGTGGCCCTGGCCCGTCAGGAAAAACCCGACGCGGTGCTGATGGACATCGTCATGCCCGGCCTCAACGGTTTCCAGGCGACCCGGCAGTTGACCAAGGATGCCGACACCGCGCATATCCCGGTGATCATCATCACCACCAAGGATCAGGAAACCGACAAGGTCTGGGGCACCCGCCAGGGCGCCAAGGATTACCTGACCAAACCGGTCGATGAAGACACCCTGATCAAGACCCTGAACAACGTACTCAAAGGCTGATTGCGCGATCATGAGCGAATCGCTGACCGCGTTCGAACTGCTCTGGCAGATCGACCAGCGCTGCCGCTTGCTGGCGGCAGACCTGCCCTCCCAGGCGGCACGTCAGGATCGCTGGAGCGGCATCGGATTTCGCCTCGGCGAGCATTGGTATGTGGCGCCGATGGGCGAAGTCAGCGAAGTGCTGCACGAACCGCGCTTCACTCAATTGCCCGGCGTCAAGCCGTGGGTCAAGGGTGTGGCTAATCTGCGCGGGCGGCTGCTGCCGATCATGGATCTGTGCGGATTCTTCGGCCATGAACTGTCGCCGCTGCGCAAACAGCGCCGGGTACTGGTGGTGGAGCATGACGACGTGTTTGTCGGGGTGATGGTCGACGAAGTCATCGGCTTGCAGCATTTCGAACAGGGCAGTTTCGAGCCGTTGTCGATCAGCAAGCGTCAGGGTTCGAAGGCCGAGTTCGTCAAAGGCTATTTCCGCCGCGAACAGAACTGGCGGGTGTTCAGCCTGTTTGCACTGGCCAAATCCCCGGTGTTCATGGGTGTGGCGATCTGACAGATTTAACACCGTCCCCTGTGGGAGCGAGCCTGCTCGCGAAGAGGGCGTTTCAGGCGAAATAAATATTGGCTGACCTGCCGCTTTCGCGAGCAAGCTCGCTCCCACAGGGATTGCAGCAGGCTTCAAAGGTGTGGGTTAAGGGCGAGGACCGATGACAAAAGCAAAAACAGGCAAGTCGGCAGAGGGATCGCGCAGTCGCGCGCAGATCATCGTGCTGTTCATCGCGCTGATCGTGTTCATCATGCTGCTGTTCGCCAACTTCGCGTACCTCAACACCCAGGCGAATTACGACAAACAGTACATCGGCCACGCCGGTGAGCTGCGCGTGCTCTCGCAACGCATCGCCAAGAACGCCACCGAAGCGGCGGCGGGCAAGGCGGCCGCGTTCAAGTTGTTGAGCGACGCGCGTAACGACTTCGCCCAGCGCTGGGGTTACCTGAAAAAAGGCGACCCGAACACCGGCCTGCCGCCCGCACCCGTCGCCGTGCGCCCGGAAATGCGCGCCGTGCAGATGGACTGGGAGCGCCTGCTGAAGAATACCGACGCGATCCTCACCAGCGAGCAGACCGTGCTGTCGCTGCATCAGGTCGCCGCCACCCTGGCCGAAACCGTGCCGCAGTTGCAGATCGAATACGAAAAAGTCGTTGAAATCCTTCTGCAGCGCGGCGCTCCGGCGGCGCAGGTGGCGATGGCGCAACGGCAATCGCTGCTGGCCGAACGCATCCTCGGCGCGGTCAATACCGTGCTCGCCGGAGACGAAAACTCGCAGCAGGCCGCCGATGCCTTCGGTCGTGACGCCGCGCGTTTCGGCCTGGTACTCAACGGCATGTTGCAGGGCAACCCGGCGCTGAAAATCAGCCAGGTCGAAGACCGCGACGCCCGTGCGCGGTTGAGTGAAATCTCCGAACTGTTCCAGTTCGTCTCAGGCTCGGTGGATGAAATCCTCGAAACCTCGCCGGAGCTGTTCAAGGTGCGCGAGTCGGCCACCAACATTTTTACCTTGTCGCAAACCCTGCTCGATGAAGCCTCCCACCTGGCCACCGGTTTTGAACACCTTGCCGGCGGGCGCAACACCGACACCATCGGCGGCTATGTCCTGGGCTTGCTGGCGCTGGCCTCGATCATTCTCATTGGCCTGGTGATGGTGCGCGAAACCAATCGCCAGTTGCGCGAAACTGCCGAGAAGAACGAGCGCAACCAGAACGCGATCATGCGCCTGCTCGACGAGATCGAAGACCTTGCCGACGGCGACCTCACCGTGACCGCTTCGGTGACCGAAGACTTCACCGGCACCATCGCCGACTCGATCAATTATTCCGTCGATCAGCTACGCGATCTGGTCGCGACCATCAACCTCACCGCCGGCCAGGTCGCCGCCGCCGTACAGGAAACCCAGGCCACCGCCATGCACCTGGCCCAGGCCTCGGAACAACAGGCGCAGCAGATTTGCGAAGCCTCGACGGCGATCAGCGACATGGCCGAATCCATTGATCAGGTCTCGGCCAACGCGGCCGAATCGTCGGCGGTGGCCGAACGCTCCGTGGAAATCGCCAACAAGGGCAACGAGGTGGTGCACAACACCATCCACGGCATGGACAACATTCGCGAGCAGATTCAGGACACCGCCAAGCGCATCAAGCGCCTCGGCGAGTCTTCTCAGGAGATCGGCGACATCGTCAGCCTGATTGACGACATTGCCGACCAGACCAACATTCTCGCGCTCAACGCGGCCATTCAGGCGTCAATGGCTGGCGATGCCGGGCGCGGTTTTGCGGTGGTTGCTGACGAAGTGCAGCGTCTGGCCGAGCGTTCGTCCGCGGCGACCCGGCAGATCGAAACGCTGGTGCGGGCGATTCAGGCCGACACCAACGAAGCCGTGATCTCCATGGAGCAGACCACCACCGAAGTGGTGCGCGGCGCGCGACTGGCGCAGGATGCCGGTGTGGCCCTGGAAGAAATCGAAGGCGTGTCCAAGACCCTCGCGGCGCTGATCCAGAGCATTTCCAACGCGGCGCAGCAGCAGACGTCTTCGGCCGGGCAGATTTCCCTGACGATGAACGTGATCCAGCAGATCACGTCGCAGACCTCGTCCGGCTCCACGGCCACCGCCGAAAGCATCGGCAACCTGGCGAAGATGGCCAGTCAGTTGCGCCGTTCGGTGTCCGGTTTCACCTTGCCGGCGGCGACAGATAAAGGGTGAGTGGAGTGGTTATGGGTGGTCGGCACGACTATGTGGCCCTCGAGTGGGTCAAAGGCGAAATTGCCGAAACGCTGAAGCTGGCGCATCAGGCGATTGAGGCGGTGCTCGACGATCCGCAGGCGTTTCCCGGGCTGGACGAGTGCCAGGACTACATTCATCAAGTGCACGGCAGCCTGCAAATGGTCGAGTTCTACGGCGCTGCATTGCTCGCCGAAGAAATGGAGCAACTGGTCGAAGCCTTGCAGCATGGACGCGTGCCGCACCGCGACGAAGCCTTGCATCTGATGCTGCAAGCGCTGGGGCAATTGCCGACGTACCTTGACCGCGTGCAGAGCGCACGCCGTGACCTGCCGCTGGTGGTGTTGCCGCTGATCAACGATCTGCGCAGCGCTCGCGGTGAAAGCCTGCTGGCGGAGACCAGCCTGTTCAGCCCGCCGTTGCCCGAGCTGGCGCCTTTGAGCGATGAGGCACTGGCCGCCCTCGAACCGCCCGATCTGGCGAATGTGCTGCGCAAATTGCGACAGATGCTGCAAATGGCGTTGGTCGGTCTGCTGCGTGAACAGGACGACCAGACACACCTGGCCTATCTGAGCAAAGTCTTCAGCCGCCTCGAAGCGCTGAGCGGCGATTCGCCCTTGAGTCCGTTGTGGCACGTCGCCTCGGCGCTGGTCGAGGGCATGAACGATGGCGCCATTGCCAACAGTCCGGCGCTGCGCAGCCTGCTCAAGGACGCTGACAAAGAGCTCAAGCGTCTGCTCGATCAAGGCATGGCCGGGCTCAACCAGCCGGCTCCGCCAGAACTGCTGAAAAGCCTGTTGTTCTATATTGCCAAAGCCGAACACCCCACCGGGCAGATGCTGACCATGAAAGATCGCTACTCCCTGGACGACGCGTTGCCTGACAGCGCGATGGTCGATGAAGAACGCGCGCGCCTGGCCGGCCCCGACCGCGACGCCATGCGCTCGGTGCTGGCGGCGCTGTGCGAAGAGTTGGTGCGGGTCAAGGAACGGCTCGATCTGTTCGTGCGCAGCGACCGCCAGCACGCTTCGGATCTGGACAGCCTGCTCGCGCCGCTGCGGCAGATCGCCGACACCCTCGCGGTGCTGGGTTTCGGCCAGCCGCGCAAAGTCATCATCGATCAACTGGCGGTGGTGCTCAGCCTCGCTCAGGGCCAGCGCGAACCGAACGACGCGATCCTGATGGACGTCGCCGGTGCCTTGCTCTACGTCGAAGCGACGCTGGCCGGCATGGTTGGCACGGTCGAAACGCAAACCCCCGACGACGCGCGCCTGCCGACCACCGACCTGACGCAGATCCATCAGATCGTGATCAAGGAAGCGCGCATCTGCCTGCAACAGGCCAAGGACATGATCGTCGATTACATCGACGCCGACTGGGACCGCCAGCACCTGCAACCCCTGCCTGAGCTGCTGACCCAGGTGCGCGGGGCGCTGGCGATGATTCCGCTGGCGCGCGCGGCCAGTCTGGTCGAGGCCTGCAACGGCTTTATTCGCGAACACCTGATGCTCGATGCCCACGAACCGGGTTGGGAGCAGCTCGACCATTTGGCCGATGTGATCAGCAGCCTCGAGTATTACCTCGAACGCCTGAGCGACGACCCGCAAGCGCCCGCCGAGCAACTGCTGGACGTCGCCCAGAACAGCCTCGCCAGCCTTGGCTTCTTTCCCAACGAGCAGCCCGGCGAGCCGCAGGTGCCGGTGCTCGACGAGGTGCTCAGCCCCGGCGAAGCGCTGGTCATGCAGGACCAGCAAACGCTGGGTGATCCTGACGTCGTGCAGTCGCTGGCCGACGTGCTGGCCAGTCCAGTGTCGGCGCTCAACCCGCCCGCACGCAGTACGCCGGGCAGCCTGATGCCGCCGCCGGCCGATGAAGAACCGGTGGACGATGAGCTGCGCGAAGTGTTCCTCGAAGAAACCGACGAGGTCCTTGAAGTCCTCCACGAATACCTGCCGCGCTGGACCGCCGACTCGCAGGATCGCGCCGCGCTGACCGAATTGCGCCGGGCCTTCCACACCTTGAAGGGCAGCGGGCGCATGGTCCGCGCGCTGGTTCTGGGGGAACTGGCCTGGGCAGTGGAAAACCTTCTGAATCGCGTGCTCGAACAAAGTGTCGAACCTGGCGAGGTGTTGCGCCGGTTGCTCGACGACACCGTGTTGCTGCTGCCCGAACTGATCAGCGAATTCGCCACCCGGCGCCAGCGTCAGCGCAGCGATGTCGACCAACTCGCTGCCCGCGCCCACGCGCTGGCCAAGGGTGATCAAGCGCTTGCCGCCGAAGACACCGACGACGTCGCCGCACTCGATCCGCTGTTGCTCGAGATCTTCCGCAACGAGGCCGAAACCCACCTCGCCAGCCTCAACCGGTTCCTCGACCAGGCCGCCGAGCATGTGCCGTTGCAGGCCAGCGATGAGCTGCAACGTGCGCTGCACACGCTCAAGGGCAGCGCCTCGATGGCCGGGGTGTTGCCGATGGCTGAGCTGGCCGCTGCGCTGGATCAAATGGCTCGCGAGTTCAAGGCGCATCAATTACCGCTGGACCTTGATGAGGTCGAGTTGCTGCTCGAAGCCGAAGGGCTGTTTCGTGTCGGCCTGCGCCAGCTCAAGCACGATCCGCTGGCGCCGATTGTGGGTGCGCAGTCGCTGATCAAACGCACCGACGCGCTGCTCGCCGAACGCCTGCAAGCGAGCTTCGACGCCGCTGAAACCGGGCAGCGCATCAAGCGCGATCCGCAACTGATCAACAACTTTCTCGACCAGGGCATGGACATTTTGCTCGACGCCGAAAACCTCTTGCAGCGCTGGCAGCAACACCCCGGCGAACGGCAGGAACTCAGCGCCTTGCTCGATGAATTGACCACCCTGGGCGAAGGCGCGCACCTGGCGGACCTGCTCCCGGTCGATGGTTTGTGCGAAGCGTTGCTCGACCTCTATGGCGCTGTGGAAGAAAGCAGCCTGGCGGTCAGCGAGCGGTTTTTCCACGAGGCGCAACTGGCCCACGAAGCGCTGATCAACATGCTCGACGAACTCGCCGCCGGCCAGGAAATCACCCCGCAGCCGGAGCGGATCAATGCCTTGCAGGCGCTGCTCGGCGAAGGCCTCGATCCGTCGTCCACGGGCCTGATTCGCAGCGATGGCAGCCGCACCCTGAATATTCGCGAACTGGGCAGCGCCACCGCCGAGCTGCAGCAATCGGCCAGCGCACTCGAACCGGACGACGAGATCGTCGAGATATTCCTTGAAGAGGCCGTGGACATTCTCGACAGCGCCGGGCAAGCCTTGCAGCGCTGGCTCGCGGACCCGGAAAATGCTGCGCCGTTGTCGTCACTGCAGCGTGACTTGCACACCTTGAAGGGCGGCGCCCGCATGGCCGAGGTCGAGGCCATCGGCGATCTCGCCCAAGAGCTGGAAAACCTTTACGAAGGTCTGGTCGACCGGCGCTACGGCCGCAGCGCAGCGCTCGGGGACTTGCTGCAACAGAGTCATGCGCGACTGGCGCTGTTGCTGGAGCAACTGCAAGCGCATCAGCCTTCGACCCCGGCGCAGGATCTGATCGACGCCATGCGCCAGTGGCGTCAGGGCCAGGCCGCCAGCGCAGCGCCGTCAGCGCCAACCGGGCACGACAACGCCGGGCACGATCCGGAACTGCTGGAGATTTTTCTCGAAGAAGGTTTCGACATCATCGAAAGCTCCGGGGCCGCGCTGCTGCGCTGGCAGTCCGAGCCGGGCAACCGCCAGGAAGTCGAAACCCTGCTGCGCGACCTGCACACCCTCAAGGGCGGCGCGCGCATGGTCGAGATCGGCCCGATCGGCGATCTCGCTCATGAGCTGGAATTTCTTTACGAAAGCCTTTCCTCCGGTGCGCTGCAACCGTCCGCCGAGCTGTTCGCGCTGGTGCAGCGAGGCCATGACCGACTGGCGCAAATGCTCGACGGCGTGCGCGCCGGGCAACCCTGTCCGCCGGCCGATCGACTGATCAGCGCGATCCAGAATTTCAGCCATCCGCTGACGGTTGAAGCGCCGCCGGCACCGGTGCCCGTGATCAAACCCGAGACGGCGCCACCGACCGCCGACACCGGCGCGGACATGGTCAAAGTGTCGTCCGAACTGCTCGATGAACTGGTGAATCTGGCGGGGGAAACCTCGATCTTTCGCGGACGCATCGAGCAGCAGGTCAACGATGCGCAGATTGCCCTGAACGAGATGGAAACCACCCTCGAGCGCATGCGCGATCAGTTGCGCCGTCTCGACACCGAAACCCAGGGACGCATTCTCAGCCGTCAGCAACTCGACGGCGAACGCCTGGGTTACGAAGATTTTGACCCTCTGGAAATGGACCGCCATTCGCAGTTGCAGCAACTGTCGCGGGCGCTGTTCGAGTCCGCCTCGGATTTGCTCGACCTCAAGGAAACCCTCGACCGCCGCAATCACGACGCGGAGAACCTGTTGCAGCAACAAGGGCGCATCAACACCGAATTGCAGGAAGGCCTGATGCGCACGCGCATGGTGCCGTTCGAGCGCATGGTGCCGCGCCTGAAACGCATCGTTCGTCAGGTTGCCGAAGAGCTGGGCAAGGATGTTGCGTTTGTCGTTGGCAATGCCGATGGCGAGATGGATCGCAACGTCCTTGAACGCATGGCCGCACCGCTGGAACACATGCTGCGCAACGCCGTCGACCACGGCCTCGAATCCGCTGAAGTGCGGGTGGCGGCGGGCAAACCGGCGCAAGGGCAGATCACGCTCGACCTGTCTCGCGAGGGCGGCGACATCGTTTTCGATATCCGCGACGACGGCGCCGGCGTGCCGCTGGAAGCCGTGCGGCGCAAGGCGATCAAGCGCGGCTTGCTTGGGCCCGACGCCGAGATCAGCGACCGCGATGTGTTGCAGTTCATCCTGCAGCCGGGCTTTTCGACGGCGGAAAAAATCACCCAGATTTCCGGGCGGGGCGTCGGCATGGACGTGGTCCACGAGGAAGTCCGCCAGCTCGGCGGCAGCATGAGCATCGACTCGGTGCCGGGGCAGGGCGTGCATTTTCGCATTCGGCTGCCGTTCACCGTGTCGGTCAACCGCGCGCTGATGGTGCAGTGCGGTGAGGATCAATACGCGATTCCGCTGAACACCATCGAAGGCATCGTGCGCGTGTTGCCGAATGATCTGGAAGGGCATTTCCGTCACGCTCCGCCGCGCTATCAATATGGCGGTCAGCGTTACGAACTGTGCTACCTCGGCGAGTTGCTGAAAACTGCTCCACGGCCCAAATTGCTCGGGCAGAACCTGCCGTTGCCGGTGCTGCTGGTGCATTACAACGACCGGCACATTGCGGTGCTGGTCGATGCCATGGCCGGCACTCGAGAAATCGTGGTCAAGAGCCTCGGCCCGCAGTTTGCAGCGGTGCAGGGCGTTTCGGGGGCGACGATTCTCGGGGATGGCCGGGTGGTGCTGATTCTCGACCTGCTCGCGCCAATCCGCGCGATGCAGGCGCGGGTGGCGCAGGAACCGGCGCGCCCGGACATCGACAGCGAACCGCATAAACCGTTGCTGATCATGGTCGTCGATGACTCGGTGACGGTGCGCAAGGTCACCAGCCGTTTGCTCGAACGCCATGGCATGAACGTGCTGACCGCCAAGGACGGTGTCGATGCCATGTTGCTGCTCGAAGAACACACGCCGGACCTGATGCTGCTCGATATCGAAATGCCGCGCATGGACGGTTTCGAAGTGGCGACGCAAGTGCGCAACGACGAACGCCTGCGAGATTTGCCGATCATCATGATCACCTCGCGCACCGGGCAAAAACACCGCGACCGCGCCATGGCCATCGGCGTCAACGACTACCTCGGCAAGCCGTATCAGGAATCGGTGCTGCTCGAGAGCATCGCCCAGTGGAGCAAGAAACATGCATGAGCGCCGGCACAACCCGCGCACCAGCCAACTCACCGGCCTGCTGCTGCCACTGGCCGATCGCAATCTGATCCTGCCGAACGTCGCCATCGCTGAGCTGATCGCTTACCAGGCCAGCGCTTTCGACCTGGACACGCCGCCGTGGTACCTGGGCCGGGTAACCTGGCGTGAGCGGCAGATACCGCTGATGAGTTTCGAGTCGGCCTGCGGGCAGAAAATCGTCATTGGCGAGCGGGCGCGGATTGTAATTCTGAATGCGTTGGGCGGGTTGCCGGAGTTGAAGTTCATTGCCCTGCTGGTGCAGGGGATTCCGCGTTCGTACAAGCTGGATAGCCAGTTGAGTTATGTCGATGTGCCGTTGTGCTCGCTGGAACAGGCAGCGGTGCAGGTTGGTGAACAGGTGGCGAAGGTGCCGGATTTGTTGGGGCTGGAGCGGTTGCTGGTGGATGCGGGATTGGCCCGCTGATCCAAGGTTTTCGCTGTTTTGGATGGCCTCTTCGCGAGCAGGCTCGCTCCCACAGGTGTGTACACCGGGCAACCTCTGTGGGAGCGAGCCTGCTCGCGAAAGCGCCAGTCGCATCACCACAATCCCACAGGTAGATCCTCAATTCCTGTAGCTCAATAAACACCAATCCTTACCGGTGTTTAAAGACACCCAGTGTTACGCCCCGCCAGCCTACAAATCCTTGCGCCCCTGCCTACGCATGCACCAGAATCCGCCGGCTTGTGCGCCCAAGGCATGCTGCGTAACTTGGATCGGGTCACTGATTCCCAGTGATCGGGTTTAGTAGCCCGCGGTAATTCAGCTGGTCGTGCATTCATCACAGGTGTTCCGCATCTGAGCTTGATGGTGGTTGTACGCAGGGCGCTTCGGCGCGCCGGCTTAAGCTGAGTTCCCCGGTCTACTAACCTGCGTACAGCTGCCTCCCTTTCGTTTAGTAGCCAAGGGGTTGGCGCTCAACAACGGGAACACAGCTTATGTTCAAAGTAACGCCAAATCCGCCGGCCACAGACCCGGCATCTCCTTATCAGTCCCCCGACTCAAAGAAATTCCACGAAGCCGCCGAGCGCGCCCTCGACCATTACCTCGGCCCGCCCTGCGCTGACTTCATGGCCCCGCCTTACGCCCCAAACACGCTGTACATGGCCAACCCCGAAGCCGACACCGAATCCCTGCTGGCCGACGCCTGTGAAACCCTTGGTTCAGCGACGGTGATGCTGCACAACCACGCCACCTCGGTGGAAGGCTCGCAGCGCAAGACCCTGCAGGGCATCGCGCAGATTGTGATGGTGGCGGAGATGGCGGTGAACCGGGTGCTGGACAAAATGGTGCCCACTGACTGAGCAAATGCGCTGAGGCGACTGACCTCTTCGCGAGCAGGCTCGCTCCCACAATTGGAATGCGTTCGATCGTTCCCACGCGGAGCGTGGGAACGATCAATGTGGGAGCGAGCCTGCTCGCGAAAGCGATTGCGACCATTACTCTCAGCGTAATGATTCGCCATCCAGCTTGATTGATGCCCTCATCGCACGCGCCTAACTTGGCTCCACGACAGCGAACCCCGTGGAGTGAGCATGACAACAACAATTTCCCCCGACTCGCGCTGGACGCGGCGGCGCGATGAGAAGCGGCGCCGGCTCGACAAGGTGCGCGGGCTGGCAGACGGTGCGGTGTTGCCCAGCGACAAGATCGTCGCCGCGCTTGAAGCGCTGATTCATCCCGGCGATCGCGTGGTGCTGGAGGGCAACAACCAGAAGCAGGCGGATTTCCTTTCCCGTTCGCTGGCCAAGGCCGACCCGGCCAAGCTCCACGACCTGCACATGATCATGCCCAGCGTCGGCCGCTCCGAGCATCTGGACCTGTTTGAACGCGGCATCGCCCGCAAACTCGACTTCTCCTTCGCCGGCACCCAGAGCCTGCGCATCAGCCAGTTGCTCGAAGACGGCTTGCTGGAAGTCGGCGCGATTCACACCTACATCGAACTCTACGCCCGGCTGGTGGTGGACCTGATTCCCAACGTCGTCCTTTCGGCCGGGTTCATGGCCGACCGCGCCGGCAACATCTACACCGGCCCCAGTACCGAAGACACCCCGGCGCTGATCGAACCGGCCGCGTTCAGCGACGGCATCGTCATCGTCCAGGTCAACCAACTGGTCGACGACGTCAGCGAACTGCCTCGCGTGGACATTCCCGCCTCGTGGGTCGATTTCGTCGTGGTGGCCGACAAGCCGTTCTACATCGAGCCGCTGTTCACCCGCGACCCACGGCACATCAAGCCCGTGCATGTGTTGATGGCGATGATGGCGATCCGTGGCATCTACGAAAAACACAACGTGCAGTCGCTCAATCACGGCATCGGTTTCAACACCGCCGCCATCGAACTGATCCTGCCCACCTACGGCGAATCCCTCGGTCTGAAAGGCAAGATCTGCCGCAACTGGACGCTCAACCCCCACCCGACGCTGATCCCGGCGATCGAAAGCGGCTGGGTCGAGAGCGTGCATTGCTTCGGCACCGAACTGGGCATGGAAAACTACATCGCCGCCCGCCCGGACGTGTTCTTCACCGGTCGCGACGGCTCGCTGCGTTCCAACCGCATGTTCTGCCAATTGGCCGGGCAGTACGCGGTGGATCTGTTTATCGGCGCGACATTGCAGGTCGATGGCGATGGCCATTCCTCGACCGTGACCCGGGGCCGTCTCGCCGGTTTCGGCGGCGCGCCGAACATGGGTCACGACCCGCGCGGCCGGCGACACGGTACCCCGGCGTGGCTGGACATGCGCCACGACGACGCGCAGCAACCGATGCTCGAACGCGGCAAGAAACTCGTGGTGCAAATGGTCGAGACATTCCAGGAGGGCGGCAAACCGACCTTCGTCGAAACCCTCGACGCGGTGGAGGTGGCGAAGAAAAGCGGCATGCCGCTGGCGCCGATCATGATCTACGGCGACGACGTCACTCACCTGCTCACCGAAGAAGGCATCGCCTACCTGTACAAGGCGCGCTCGCTGGAAGAGCGCCAGGCGATGATCGCTGCCGTCGCGGGCGTCACCGCCATCGGCCTGCGCCACAACCCGAAAGACACCGAACGCATGCGCCGCGAGGGCCTGATCGCCTTGCCCGAAGACCTCGGCATTCGCCGCACCGACGCCACCCGTGAATTGCTCGCGGCGAAAAGCGTGGCCGATCTGGTCGAGTGGTCCGGCGGCCTCTACAACCCGCCCGCCAAATTCAGGAGCTGGTAATGCACGCAATCAACTTGCACGCCAAACCGCTGTCTCTGGCCGAACGCCTGGCGGATCTGGCCGTGGACGCGCTGATCGACGAAGCGGACCTGTCGCCGAAACCGGCGCTGGTCGACCGTCGTGGCAATGGCGCCCACACCGATTTGCACCTGGGCCTGATGCACGCTTCGGCGTTGGCGTTGTGGCCGGCGTTCAAGGAGATGGCCGAGGCCGCACAAACCACTGGTGAAGTCGGCTTACCGTTACGCGAAGCGATCGGCCGGATCGGCCGCGAGGGTGAGCAAGCCATGCTCACCACCACGAACGGCGTCAACACACATCGCGGCGCGATCTGGGCGCTGGGATTATTGGTGACGGCCGCAGCCCTGCAACCGAAATCCACTGTCGCGCTTTGTGCCGCACGTTTGGCACTGCTGGACGACCGCTACGCACCAAAGCCGTTAAGCCACGGCGCGCAGGTGGCCCAGCGTTACGGCGCACGCGGTGCCCGGGAAGAGGCGCAACTGGGCTTCCCGTCCGTGCTGCAACGTGGCCTGCCGCAACTCAAACGCAGCCGTCAAAACGGCCACGGCGAACAGAACGCCCGGCTCGACGCCTTGCTCGCGATCATGACCGAGCTGGCCGACACCTGCGTGCTCTACCGCGCCGGCGAACCCGGCCTGCACGCCATGCAATCCGGCGCACAAGCTGTGCTCGATGCCGGCGGCAGCGCCAGCCTCAGCGGTCGCCGTCGCCTGCACGAACTCGATCAACAACTCATCGCATTGAATGCCTCGCCCGGCGGCGCCGCCGATTTGCTCGCCGCCACGCTGCTGCTTGATCGCATCGAGCGCGACGGCATTGTTCAGGGAGCGTTTTGATGGAAACCCTATCGTTTGAATTCCCCGCCGGACAGCCGCCACGCGGACGCGCGTTGGTCGGTTGTGTCGGCTCGGGTGATCTGGAAGTGCTGATCGAGCCGGGCCTGACCGGCAAGCTGACGATCAATGTGCAGACCTCGGTCAACGGCGCGCAGCAACGTTGGCAGCACCTGTTTGCGCGAATGTTCGACGGCACCACGCCGCCGGCGATGGCCATCGATATTCATGATTTCGGCGCCACGCCGGGGGTGGTGCGACTGCGTCTGGAACAAGGTTTCGAGGAGATTGGCCATGACTGACAGCGCAGCGCTGCTCAACAAGCACAGCTTCGTCGAACTCGGCGCGCGGCAACGGGCGAAGGCCTTGCTCGATGCCGGGACCTTCCGCGAATTGCTCGATCCGTTTCAACGGGTGATGTCGCCGTGGCTCGAACGCCAGGGCGTGGTGCCGCAAGCCGATGATGGTGTGGTGATCGCCAAGGGCCTCCTCGACGGACTGCCGGTGGTGATCGCCGCGATTGAAGGCGCATTTCAGGGCGGCAGCCTTGGCGAAGTCGGCGGGGCGAAGATTGCCGGTGCGCTGGAACTGGCCGCCGAAGACAACCGCAACGGCATCCCGACGTGCGCCGTGTTGCTGCTGGAAACCGGTGGCGTGCGTTTGCAGGAAGCCAATCTCGGCCTCGCGGCGATTGCCGATATTCACGCGGCAATTGTCGATCTGCAGCGGTACCAGCCGGTAGTCGGCGTGGTCGCGGGCAGCGTCGGTTGCTTCGGCGGGATGTCGATTGCCGCTGCGCTGTGCAGCTATTTGCTGGTGACTCAGGAAGCACGCCTCGGCCTGAACGGCCCGCAAGTGATCGAGCAGGAAGCCGGGATCGAAGAATACGACTCCCGCGACCGGCCCTTCATCTGGAGCCTGACCGGCGGCGAGCAACGTTTCGCCAGTGGCTTGGTGGATCGCTACGTCGGCGATGACGTGGCGAAGATTCGTCAGCAGGTCGGCGAATTGCTTCAGCAGGGCCTGCCGGTGCAACCGCGCAGCCAGCGTGCCGAGTGGTTCCTGCAGCGTCTCGCCAGCCTCGACACCCAGGCGCAAATCGAGCCTTCGGTGGTTCGCGGTCTGTATCAAGGAGAGCGCTCATGAGCGGTTATTCACTGCGCGGTTTGAACTGGTTCAACGCCTTGAGCATGGGTGCGAAAGCGGTAGATGGTTTGCCGCCCTCGCTGAGAGTGGCCGACGCTGACCTCGGGCGTTTCATCGCCGTGGTCGCGGACCCGGACAACCGTTTCCCCCGTGCGCGTAACGGCGAAGTCGGTTTGCTCGAAGGTTGGGGTCTTGCCAAGGCAGTGGACGACGCAATCAACGCCGACCGGGAGAATGCGCAAAAGCGTCCGATCATCGCCATCGTCGATGTCCCGAGCCAGGCTTATGGCCGACGCGAAGAAGCCCTCGGCATCCATCAGGCGCTGGCTGGTGCGGCGGACAGTTATGCCCGCGCGCGGCTGGCCGGCCATCCGGTGATTGCGCTGCTGGTGGGCAAGGCCATGTCGGGTGCGTTTCTGGCCCACGGTTATCAGGCCAATCGCATCATTGCGCTGCGTGATCCTGGCGTAATGGTGCATGCGATGGGCAAGGCTTCGGCGGCGCGGGTGACCTTGCGCAGTGTGGAAGAACTGGAAGCGCTGGCCGCCAGCGTGCCGCCGATGGCGTATGACATCGACAGCTATGCCAGCCTCGGTTTGCTCTGGGAAACCCTGTCGGTGCAGCAGATCGAACAACCGACCACAGAAGATCTGGCGCGGGTGACCGAGTGCCTGAAGCAAGCGATCAACGATGTCACCGGGAGTGATTTGAAGGGGCGCCTCGGCGCGAGCAATCGTGCCGCTTCCAGCCGCGTCCGCGAACTGCTGAGGGCGCAGTGGTGAACAGCCCGCTGGCTCATGACTTGTTGTGGGGCATGGCGCCTGCGCACTTGCCGGCGGATGCGCCGGCGTGGGCGGTCGAGTCGCTGGCGGCGGGGCAACCGGTGGTGGTACGGCGAGCCTTGTGCGACGAAGGTGTCGTTGCTGTCGGTGTTCGCGGCGTTTGGCGTGAGCAGCGATTGGCGGCGTTTATGCCAATGGATTCGGTTCAACGACGGGTCAGTCCCGAAGCGCTGTGTCAGGTCGACAGCCCCCGTGATCTGCCAGCGATGCACGCGCTGAAACAGCTGAGGCCGATGCTCACTGACTGTGGATGGGGCTGGGGTGTCAGTGGCAGTGCCGGGTTCGAATTGGCCAGCGGGTTCAAAGCCATGCACGCGGGCAGCGACCTCGATTTGATTTTGCGTACGCCGCAACGGATGACGCGAAACCAGGCGCGCAAACTGGTCGCGCTTTTCGATCAGGCCGTGTGCCGGGTCGACATGCAACTGCAGACGCCATTCGGTGCGGTGGCCTTGCGCGAATGGGCCAGTGGTTCGGCGCGGGTGCTGCTCAAAAATGCTCAACAGGCTGAACTGGTGACCGATCCATGGAACCCGCAGGAGCAGGCAGCGTGAGCAGCCTGCTGGTGTTTCCCGGCCAGGGCGCGCAGCGAGCGGGCATGCTCCAGCGTTTGCCTGCCGAGACACTGACCGAGGCCGGCGATGTGCTCGGCGAAGACGTTCTGCTGCTCGATTCCGGCGAGGCTTTGCGCACGACGAGGGCGGTTCAGCTGTGCCTGCTGATCGCCGGTGTCGCGGCATCGCGGCAGTTGCTGGCGTACGGACTGCGCGCCGATTATGTCGCCGGGCTGTCCATCGGCGCTTACCCGGCAGCGGTGGTGGCGGGGTCCCTGAGTTTCAGCGATGCACTGCATCTGGTGAGCCTGCGCGGTGAGTTGATGCAGCAGGCTTATCCACAGGGCTACGGCATGACTGCGATCATCGGCTTGCAGTTGTCCACAGTCGAATCGCTGCTGGCCCAGGTGCACAGCGAGGAAACACCGGTTTATCTGGCCAATATCAACGCCGACAATCAGGTGGTGATTGCGGGCAGCGACGAGGCCATGCAAGCAGTGGCCGAACTGGCGCGCAGTCGTGGCGCCGGACTGGCGAAACGTCTGGCGGTCAGCGTGCCGTCGCACTGTCCGCTGCTGGAAAAACCGGCGCAGTTCCTCGCCGACGCTTTCGCCAGGGTCGAACTGAGAACCCCGCAGATCGCCTACCTGAGCGGCAGCCGTGCGCGTCCGGTGATCAAGCCGGATGCCTTGCGCGACGACCTCGCCTTCAACATGTGCCGCGTGGTGGATTGGCGCGGCACCGTGCAAAGCGCCTACGAGCGCGGCGTGCGTTTACACATCGAACTGCCGCCCGGTGCGGTGCTGACCGGGCTGGCGCGCCGGGTGTTCGAACAGGGCACCGTTACTGCCTTCGACAGTGCCCGCCTCGACACCTTGCAGGCGCTGTTGCGTGAGGAGGGTGGCCGCCAACTCTAAAACCGCCGCGACTCAAGCTTCGAACAACAAAAACAACATTCGACGATGCACTTTGAGGACTACAACAATGATTATTTACGGTGTGGCGTTTCTCGCCTTTTGTACGCTGGTGGGTATCTGGGTCGGTGAATTGCTCGGCAAGCTGATCGGCGTGCCGGCCAATGTCGGCGGCGTCGGCATTGCGATGCTGCTGTTGATCGGCCTGGGCAGTTACCTGAACAAAAGCGGCTGGCTCAAGGGCAAGACCGAGCAGGGCGTCGAGTTCTGGAGCGCGATCTACATTCCTATCGTCGTGGCCATGGCGGCGCAGCAAAACGTATACGGTGCACTGAAGGGTGGGCCCATGGCGATCCTTGCCGGCACCCTTGCCGTAGCGATCGCCTTTGCCCTGGTGCCGGTGCTGACGCGCATGGGCAACAAGGAGCAGACCCCGATCGCCCCAGCCAAGACCGCAGGGTGATCGCCATGTACGAATCGATGATGAAAGTGATCACCGGCTACGGGTTGATCAGCGGCTTTTTGATTGTCGGCCTGACCATGTGGGTGTCCTACTGGATGTCCAACACCTTCACCAAGGGCCGTTTGCACGGTTCGGCGATCGCCATTCTGCTCGGGCTGGTGCTGTCGTATGTCGGCGGTGCGCTGACCGGCGGGCAGAAGGGAGTGGTGGATATTCCGCTGCTGTCCGGCATCGGTCTGCTGGGCGGTGCGATGCTGCGAGATTTTGCGATTGTCGCCACAGCGTTCGGGGTCAGTGTCGATGAGCTCAAGCGCGCCGGATTTGTCGGTGTGCTGGCGTTGTTTGTCGGCGTAGGCACCTCGTTCGTGGCCGGCGTCGGCGTGGCGATGGCGTTCGGTTACACCGATGCGGTCAGCCTGACCACCATTGGCGCAGGCGCCGTGACTTACATCGTCGGCCCGGTGACCGGCGCGGCGATTGGCGCCAGTTCCGAAGTCATGGCGCTGTCGATTGCGGCGGGCTTGATCAAGGCAATTCTGGTGATGGTGATGACGCCGTTCGTGGCACCCATGATCGGCCTGAACAATCCGCGCAGCGCGGTGATTTTCGGTGGCTTGATGGGAACCTCCAGCGGTGTGGCCGGCGGGCTGGCGGCGACGGACCCGAAACTCGTGCCTTATGGGTGCCTGACGGCGGCGTTCTATACAGCGCTTGGGTGTCTGCTTGGGCCTTCGCTGCTGTTTTTGGCGATGCGGGGGTTGATGGGCTGAGCCATGCGCTGGCCGGGCTGACGCTTT
>NZ_JABWQP020000017.1 GCF_014268505.2 Pseudomonas khorasanensis | reverse complement strand
CACGGTGACCCAATACGCCGTATGCCGCTCGATCTGCACCGGTAGGGTCGGCAGCAATGCGCTCAGGGCTTTATCCGTGTCATGCAGCGGGAAACTCCCGGTAATGCGCAAGTCCGCCACCTCTGGCGCCACGCCCAGATGCCCACGACGGTAGCGCCCGAGTTCATGCACCAGATCGCCCAGCCGCGCGTTATCCACCACCAGCATGCCGCGCGTCCACGCGTCGGCGCCGGGGTTGAGCGCAATAATCGAGCCCAGCCCGTCGCGGCGCAGCAGCACTTGCTGGCCTTCGCGCAGAATCTGTTCAGCGGCATCTGCTTGCGAGTGTGCTGCTACCGCCGACTTCAGCACGCTCAGGCGTGTGCCTTCGTCTTCGCGCTTGACCAGAAACCGTGTGCCCAGGGCGCGCATGCTGCCTTCGCGGGTTTCGACGATAAACGGTCGCGCATCGCCATGGCCGGTCTCGACGAGTATTTCGCCTTCCTGCAAAACGATCAGGCGCTGCTTGTCATCGAACCGCACGTCCACGGCGCTGTGGGTGTTGAGGTTGAGTACGGTGCCGTCGGCCAGACGCACGGTGCGTTGTTCACCCGTTGCCGTGCGCTGATCGGCGAGCCAGTAGTCCAGCGGCAGATAACGCTCACTGACAAACAGGCCCAGGCCAACCACCATCACAACGCTGGCCAGACCACTGCCCAGTTTGCGCACGCGCCGGCGAATGCCCTCGCGTGATTGCAGCAACGCACTGCGCGCCGGACCCTTGGCAACGCTGAAACGCTGATCGAGCATGCCCAACTGGCGCCACGCCCGGGCATGTTCCTCGTGGGCGGCGTGCCATTTGGCGAACTCTTCGCGCTCAAGGGCGGTGCTGGAATCGAGCGTCAACTGCCAGGCAATTGCCGCATCCAGTACGTGCGCCGGCACCGGGCGCGAACTGACCGCACTCATGTCGGCTCGCCGTATAGCGCGATGTAACACTGGCGAATCCCCTGCGCCAGGTACTGCCGAACACGCGGCACCGAGACGCCCAGCTTGTCGGCGATTTCCGCATGGCTGAGGCCGTCGAGGCGGTTATAAAGGAAGGCTGCGCGGGCCTTTGTCGACAGTTTGCCAAGCAAGCGGTCGATGGCCTTCAGGTCGTCGAGGATCATTTGCTGTTCTTCCACCGAAGGTTGCTCACCTTCGGGGATGAGCATCAGTTCGGTGAGGTAGGCCTGTTCCAGCGCGGCGCGACGGAAGTAGTCAAACAGCAGACCTTTGGCGATCGCCACGAGAAAGGCCCGAGGCTCACGCGGGGTCAGCAACTCGTTGCGGTTGAGCAAGCGCACGAACGTGTCCTGGCTCAGATCCTCTGCACGCTGCGGACACGCCACATTGCGCCGCAGCCACGCCAGCAGCCAACCGCGATGGTCGCGATACATCGCACCGACGAGCTCACTGTGAGGGCTTGGGACTGACGACACCGGACATCACCGATTGGGAAAGATTAACTAACGCGAACTGTTCGCGATTCTGGCAGAGGTGGGAATGGTTAGCAATTGGCCACTGGTCAGGTGACAGGACGCAGCTCCTACAGGAGAAGGGCTAGAAAGAGTGAGTCTGTTGCCGCCGCTTCCACTGACTCAACCGCTGCTGCAGCTGCAACGCACTGTAAATCTGCTGCGCCCGCGCCCGGCTGAACAGGATCAACGCCAGTTCGGCCGTCGCCAGCGCATCGGCACTCGCGTTGTGCCGTTCGAACACTTCAAGCTTGAACCAGTCGATCCAGTCGTCCAGCCCGGCCTCGCGAATCTGGGCCTGTGGACACAGCAGCGGCGCGATATCCGCCACATCAAGAAACACATGCTGCAGCTTGTGCCCCAAATGCTCCTTCAACGCCCGCCCGAGCATGTGCTGATCGAACGGCGCATGAAACGCCAGCACCGGGCTGTCGCCGATAAACTCCATGAACTCCACCAGCGCTTCGGCCGGATCACTGCCTGCCGCGATCGCATTCGGCCCCAGCCCATGAATCAGCACGCTGGGACTGAGCTTCAATTCGCTGCATTGCAGCGTGCGCTCGAACTGCTGGCTGAAGTCGATGGCGCCGTCTTCGATCACCACGGCGCCGATCGACAACACGCGGTCCTTGCTGAGGTTGAGGCCGGTGGTTTCCAGGTCCAGCACCACCCAGCGTTGCTCGCGCAGCGTGCATTCGCTCAGCTCGGTGATCGCCGGCAATGTCGCCAGTCGCTGTTGAAAGGCTGCCGGCACCACCGGACTGGCCGGGCGCAGCCACGAAAACAGGCTCATAGCTGATACCGCAAGGTCAGGCTGCTTTGCAGGCGCTGCGCCTGGCGCAGTGATTCACGCAGGATGCGCCGGTCGAGATGATTGAGGCTGTCGGGATCGACGCGATTGGAATAGGGCAGATTCTCCCGGGTCTGGATCTGATGCTGTTGCATGCGCGTTTGCTGGATGAAGTGATACGCCTCTTCATACGCCGCGCCATCGAGTGGCTCGATGACTTCCTTATCGACCAGTTGGCGAAAGCGTTCGAGGGTATTGTTGGCGTCGATGCCGTTGGCCAGCGCCAGCAACCGTGCGCCATCGACAAAGGGTGTCAGGCCCTGGATTTTCAGGTCCAGCGTGGCCTTCTCGCCATTCTTGCGCGCCAGCACGAATTCACGGAAGCGCCCCACGGGCGGGCGATTGCGCAACGCATTTTCGGCCAGCATGCGCTGGAACAAACGGTTGTCGCCGACCTGATCGAGAATGCCCCGGCGCAATTGTTCGCAGCTGTGTTCGTCGCCCCAGACCACGCGCAGGTCGAAATAAATACTTGAGCCCAGCAGGTTCTCCGGCGTGGCTTCGCGAATGAACGCCGCAAAGCGCCGCGCCCATTCGGCCCGCGACAAACACAACTCGGGATTGCCGGCCATGATGTTGCCCTTGCACAGGGTGAAGCCGCACTGCGCCAGGCTCTGGTTGATCTGCTGGGCGATCGGCAGCAGTTTGCCGCGAATTTCCGCTGCATGTGCCGCATCACGGGCTTCGAACAGAATGCCGTTGTCCTGATCGGTGTGCAGCGTCTGTTCGCGCCGGCCTTCGCTGCCGAAACACAGCCAACTGAACGGCACGCCCGGATCGCCTTTTTCGGCGAGGGTCAGTTCGATCACCCGGCACACCGTGTGATCGTTGAGCAAGGTAATGATGTGGGTGATCTGCGTCGAGGAGGCGCCGTGGGCGAGCATGCGTTCGACCAATTGGCCGATTTCTCCGCGCAGCGTCACCAGTTGTTCAACCCGCTGCGCGCTGCGGATGGTCCGGGCCAGGTGCACCAGATCGACCCGTTGCAGGGAAAACAGATCGCGCTCGGAGACCACGCCGCACAAGCGTTGATCCTTGACCAGACAGACGTGAGCAATATGGCGCTCGGTCATGGCAATCGCCGCATCGAACGCACTGTGATCCGGCGACAGGTAAAACGGTGCGCGGGTCATGTGCTGTTCGATGGGGTCACCAAAATCGCCAACACCTTCGGCCACCACATGGCGCAGATCGCGCAGGGTGAAAATCCCCAGCGGCGCCTTGTGCTCATCCACCGCGACGATGCTGCCGACCTGTTGCTCGTGCATCAGCTTCACCGCTTCGCGCAGGGGCATATCCGGGCCGCAGCTCACCGGGTGCCGCATGGCCAGTTCACCGAGGCGGGTGTTCAGTGAGTATTGCGTGCCGAGGGTTTCCACGGC
Organism: Pseudomonas khorasanensis; assembly: GCF_014268505.2. Lineage (GTDB taxonomy): Bacteria > Pseudomonadota > Gammaproteobacteria > Pseudomonadales > Pseudomonadaceae > Aquipseudomonas > Aquipseudomonas khorasanensis. The sequence continues at coordinate 95,181 of NZ_JABWQP020000017.1, read as the reverse complement.
TTTTTGCTGCACTTGTTGATTCACCTGATCGAGCAGGCTGCTGACCCCGCGCAAGGCGAAGTCGCGGAAGGTGCTGGAAAGGGCGAACAGTTTGATGAACGCCAGTTTGTTCAGTTGCAGGCAGAAGGTGTCTTCGCCCGCCAGGTGTTCTGTGCGGGTTGCACGTTCGCCCAGCAACGCGGCGAGGGGAAAACATTCGCCTGTGGTGATTTCAAACGTGGTTTCGGTGCCGCCCCTGGCCGTGTGCGGACGTTCGCCCACGACGCGGCCCTGTTTGACGATATGAAAGTGTTCGACCGGGCCATCGGCGGGTTTGATGATGCTCTCGCCTTGAGCAAAAAAACGCAGCTGACATTGCTCCACCAGATAGGCGAGGTGGGCGTGTTCCATTTGATTGAAGGGCGGGAAGCGCTGAAGGAATTGCAGGGTGCCCTGAATGTTCTGCAAAACCGCGGTTTTCCCTGCCTGGGTGAAGGCGTCCGCTTTGCTCATAACCATTACCGCAGTCTTTTTCGAATTGTTGTTGTCGGATCTCTGCAGCCATGGTCGGCCCCGGCGGGCAGGGTGCCCATTGGACGTAAGTCTAGGTTTTGCCACCATTGGCCAATTTTCGGAAATACCCTACGCAAAACCTAGGAAAAGCTTGCCGTTGCCCCTTGGAAAAAAATCCGACGAAGTGCACATTGAAGCGCTGTCTGGCGATGTCTGACCACTTGCCAGGTGATTTTGAACATTTAGAGAGCGCCATGTCCGACCACGATATTTTGAGCGATGCCGAGCGTGAAGCGCTCAGCGCAGTCATGCTCGAACCCGATCTGCCGCCGCAGCGTGTCTTGATCGTCGATGACGACAAGGACGCCCGCGAGCTGTTGTCGGAAATTCTCGCCCTGGACGGAATTCGCTGCATGACCGCGGCCAGCGGCGAAACCGCGCTGAAAATGCTTGAGGAGAAACCTTCGATCGGGCTGGTGATCACCGATCTGCGCATGGGCAACGTCGATGGCCTGGACCTGATCCGACACGTGCGCGAGTCGGTAAGGGCGGCCATGCCGATCATCATTGTGTCCGGCGATGCCGACGTAAAAGACGCGATTGAGGCGATGCATTTGAGCGTGGTGGATTTTCTGCTCAAGCCGATTGATACGGTGAAGCTGCTTGGGCTGGTCAAACATGAGTTGGGCATAGAGCCCTAAGGCGAATTCCGCTGCTCAGAAGATGATCGTTCCCACGCTCTGCGTGGGAATGCATCAATGGACGCTCCGCGTCCGCTGTTGTGGGACGCGGAGCGTCCCGGGCTGCATTCCCACGCAGGAGCGTGGGAACGATCAACTCGGCCCTCCCGACGCCGAACACATAAACAAAAAAGGCCCGATCTCTCGATCAGGGCCTTTTTCATATCAACCATCAACGCACGTTACAGGCCATTGGCAGCCTTGAACTCGCGACGACGACGGTGCAGCACCGGCTCGGTGTAACCGTTCGGCTGTTTGGTGCCTTCGATCACCAGTTCGACCGCCGCCTGGAAGGCGATGTTGCTGTCGAAGTTCGGTGCCAGCGGGCGGTAGAGCGGGTCGTTGGCGTTCTGACGGTCAACCACCGGCGCCATGCGCTTGAGGCTTTCCATCACTTGCGCCTCGGTCACCACACCGTGGCGCAACCAGTTGGCGATGTGCTGGCTGGAAATACGCAGCGTCGCACGATCTTCCATCAGGCCGACGTCGTTGATGTCCGGCACTTTCGAACAACCGACGCCCTGATCGATCCAGCGCACCACGTAACCGAGAATGCCCTGGGCGTTGTTGTCCAGTTCGTTCTTGATCTGCTCTGGGGTCCAGTTCGGATTGACTGCCAGCGGGATGGTGAGGATATCGTCCACCGAGGCGCGAGCGCGTTTGGCCAGTTCGGCCTGACGGGCGAACACGTCGACCTTGTGGTAGTGCAGCGCGTGCAGCGCAGCGGCGGTCGGCGAAGGTACCCAGGCCGTGTTGGCGCCGGCCATCGGGTGAGCGATTTTCTGCTCAAGCATTGCGGCCATCAGATCCGGCATTGCCCACATGCCTTTACCGATTTGCGCACGGCCTTGCAGGCCGGTGCTCAGGCCGATATCGACGTTCCAGTTTTCGTAGGCGCCGATCCATTTTTCAGCCTTCATGTCGGCCTTGCGTACCACCGGGCCGGCTTCCATGGAGGTGTGGATTTCATCGCCGGTGCGGTCGAGGAAGCCGGTGTTGATGAACACCACGCGCTCGCTGGCAGCCTTGATGCAGGCCTTGAGGTTGACCGTGGTGCGGCGCTCCTCGTCCATGATCCCGACTTTCAGGGTATTGCGCGGCAAGCGCAGGACATCTTCGATGCGCCCGAACAGCTCGTTGGTGAACGCCGCTTCTTCCGGCCCGTGCATCTTCGGTTTGACGATATAGACCGAACCGGTGCGGGTGTTTTTGCGCGAGGTGTTGCCATTGAGGTTGTGCATCGCCGCCAGGCAAGTCACCAGACCGTCGAGGATGCCTTCCGGCACTTCGTTGCCTTGACTGTCGAGGATCGCGTCGATGGTCATCAGGTGGCCGACGTTACGCACGAACAGCAGCGAGCGGCCATGCAGCGTGACTTCGCCGCCATCCACCGTGGTGTAACTGCGATCCGGGTTCATGGTGCGAGTGAAGGTCTGGCCACCCTTGGCGACTTCTTCCGCCAGATCGCCTTTCATGAGGCCGAGCCAGTTACGGTAGATCACCACTTTGTCGTCAGCGTCGACGGCGGCCACGGAATCTTCGCAGTCCATGATGGTGGTCAGCGCTGCTTCCATCAGGATGTCTTTGACGCCGGCGGCATCGGTCTGACCGACAGGCGTGCTGGCGTCGATCTGGATTTCGAAATGCAGGCCGTTGTGCTTGAGCAGGATCGCAATCGGCGCGTTGGCGTCGCCCTGGAAGCCGATCAGTTGCGCGTCGTCGCGCAGGCCGGTGTTGCTGCCGCCCTTGAGGGAGACCAGCAGTTTGCCGTCAACGATCTTGTAGCCGGTCGAATCGACATGGGAACCGGCAGCCAGCGGCGCGGCTTCATCGAGGAACGCTCGGGCAAAAGCGATGACCTTGTCACCACGCACCTTGTTGTAGCCTTTGCCTTTCTCCGCGCCACCTTCTTCGCTGATCGCATCGGTGCCGTAAAGGGCGTCGTACAGCGAACCCCAGCGGGCGTTCGAGGCATTGAGAGCGAAGCGGGCGTTCATCACCGGCACCACCAGTTGCGGGCCAGCGGTACGGGCGACTTCATCATCGACGTTTTGCGTCGTTGCCTGGAAATCAGCCGCTTCTGGCAGCAGATAACCGATCTCTTGCAGGAAAGCTTTGTAGGCCACGGCGTCGTGCGCCTGGCCTGCATGCTGCTGATGCCAGGCATCGATGCGCGCCTGGAAATCATCGCGTTTGGCGAGTAGGGCTTTGTTCTTCGGTGCCAGGTCGTGAATGACCTTGTCGGCACCTTCCCAGAATTGTTCGGCGGTGAGGCCGGTACCGGGAATGGCTTCGTTGTTCACGAAGTCGAACAGGACTTTGGCGACCTGCAGGCCACCGACTTGAACGTGTTCAGTCATTGCTTGCCTCACTCTGCTCAGCTATTTCGCTTTTCAGCTCGTCAATTTAACAATGAAGCCTGTGGCCCATTTAAACCACAAACCTGCCGACCAGTACATGCCATCGCTGGCGGCTGGGCTAGGACCAATCAACGGCTTGAGGGCCTTGCTGACGGGGCTTTCAGGATTGCGGAGGGCCTTGGGCAGACATCGATCCAGCGTTATGTAGTGCGTGCTGCGGCATACTACATGATGAGTTGCGCTTGTGAAAATCAGACCAATTACGTCGTTCTGCGACCTCATGACGCATTGCGGTCACGTCGCGGAACAGGATGTTCTCAAAAAAGCATTGGATTGTTCCAGCTAAATATCGAAAGTTGTACACGATTTGTTTTTCTAACATTCCGTTGGTGCGACTATTCGCGAGCAGGCTCGCTCCCACAGGGATTGCATTTCAAATGTGGGAGCGAGCCTGTTCGCGAAAGCGCCAGCCCATCCGACACAAAACAAGCCCTTGCCTATACTTGCCCTTCGATAACAAAAGTCATGAAGAGGGCAGCGCCATGGACCATCTGGTAATCACCGTTTTCGCTCCGGACAAACCGGGGCAGGTCGAGCGGATCGCCCAGTGCATTGCCGAGCATGGCGGCAACTGGCTGGAAAGCCGCATGTCGCGGATGGCGGGGCAGTTCGCCGGGATTCTGCGGGTCGGCGTACCGGCGGAGGCTTACGATGAACTGGTCAAAGGCCTGCACGCCCTGTCGGCTCACGATATCCGCGTGTTGATTGCCGAAAGCGGCATCGAAGAGTCGTGCACCTGGAAGCCGATCGCCATGGAACTGGTCGGTAATGACCGGCCCGGCATCGTGCGTGACATCACAGGGCTGTTGAGCGAACAGGGCGTCAACCTCGAACGACTGGTGACCGAAGTGCGACCGGCGCCCATGAGCAGCGATCCGCTGTTCCATGCCGAGGCGATTCTGGCGGTGCCGCTTACGCTGTCGCTGGATGTGTTGCAGGCGCGCCTTGAAACCCTGGCCGATGACTTGATGGTCGAGTTGGTGCTACGCACGGAGGTTTAAGCGCTGACAGGGTTATTCAGGTTAAACGTGCACCTGCCTGTGGATAACCTGTAGAGACAGAGCGCCACGCCACGTCCGCCGTGGCTTTGCTGCAGTTGATCAAAAAACCGCCAACATTCAGTGACTTGCGCACAATCGGCGGGGATCACGCTGTGGATAACCTTGGGAAGGAACGTTGCAGGCCACGGGAATCATGGCCTGCAAAGCTTTGAACGTTTTTTGATCAGTTGCGCCGGCGCAGACTTATCCACGCATCGACGCTGTAAACGGCCAGGCCGGCCCAGATAAACATGAAAGCGACGAGGGTACTGGACGACAGATGCTCGCCAAACAGCAGCACTGCCTGCAGCAATACCAGCGTCGGCGCGATGTATTGCAGGAAGCCGATGGTGGTGTAGGGCAGATGCCGGGTAGCGGCGTTGAAACACACCAGCGGCACCAGCGTCACCGGGCCGGCAGCCACCAGCCACCAGGCTTGGGAGGTGGTCCAGAATTCGGGCTGAACGCTGGTCGCGGTCTGGTTGAACAGCAACCAGGCGATGGCAATCGGTACCAGCATCCAGGTTTCCACCACCAGGCCCGGCAACGCCTTGACCGGTGCCTGCTTGCGGATCAGTCCGTAGAAACCAAACGTCAATGCCAGGACCAGCGACACCCAGGGCAGGCTGCCGACCTGCCATACCTGTTGCGCCACGCCCACAGCAGCCAGGCCGACCGCCACCCACTGCATTCTTCGCAGACGCTCACCGAGAATCACCATGCCCAACAGCACATTGACCAGCGGGTTGATGTAATAACCCAGGCTCGCCTCGAGCATCCGCCCGTTGTTCACCGACCAGACGTAGGTCAGCCAGTTGGCGGCGATCAGCGTGCCGCTGAGTGCGAGGATCGCCAGGCGCTTGGGGTTGTCGAGCAATTCACGCAGCCAGCCCGGGTGTTTCCACACCATGAGCAACAGCGCACCGAACAGCGCCGACCACAGCACGCGATGAATGATGATCTCGACGGCGGGGACTTCGGCGATGGCTTTGAAATAGATCGGGAACAGGCCCCAGATGATGTAGGCGCTCAGGCCCAGAATGTACCCGCGACGCGGGTTGGCGGCTTGCATGCAGAATCCTTGCTCAGGCAGCTGACAAAAGAGGGATTGTAAGGAGGTCGTATAGATGTGTCGTGTCAGAAAGCAAAAAGATCGCAGCCTTCGCCAGCGCCTACAGGAGAAATGTATTCCAGGGTAGGAGCTGCCGAAGGCTGCGATCTTTTGATTTTGGATCTTGATCAGAAAAGTTTCAGCGGCTCTTCGTTGAGCGCGGCCAATTGTTCTCGCAATGCCAACACCTGATCGCCCCAGTAGCGTTCCGTACCGAACCACGGAAAGCTGTGCGGGAACGCCGGGTCATCCCAGCGCCGTGCCAGCCAGGCGCTGTAGTGCATCAGGCGCAGCGCGCGCAGCGGTTCGATCAGCGCCAGCTCGCGGGGATCGAAATCATGGAATTCGTTATAGCCGTCCATTAACTCCGACAGCTGCCCCGTACATTCCTGGCGGTCACCGGCCAGCATCATCCAGATGTCCTGCACCGCCGGGCCCATGCGGCAGTCGTCAAGGTCGACGATGTGGAACATCTCGTCACGGCACATCATGTTGCCCGGGTGGCAATCACCGTGCATGCGAATGTTCTGGTGCGGCGTGGCGGCGTAGACGTCTTCGACGCGTTTGAGCAGGTCGCGGGCAACCGACTCGTAGGCCGGCAGCAAGCTCTTGGGAATGAAGTTACCGTCGAGCAGGGTGTTCAGCGAGGCGTGGCCGAAGTTCTGCACGGCGAGGGCTTCGCGGTGCTCGAAGGGCTTGGTGCCGCCCACCGCATGCATGCGCCCAAGCAATTGGCCGAGGCGATAGAGCTGGTCGAGATTGCCCGGCTCCGGCGCGCGGCCACCACGGCGCGGAAACAGGGTGAAGCGGAAACCGGCGTGCTCGTGCAGGGTTTCGCCGTTGTGGATCAGCGGCGCCACTACCGGGATGTCGATGTCGGCCAGTTCGAAGGTGAATTGGTGCTCTTCGAGGATGGCTTCGTTGGTCCAGCGCTGCGGGCGATAGAACTTGGCGATCAGCGGTTCGCAGTCTTCGATGCCAACCTGATAGACGCGGTTTTCGTAGCTGTTGAGCGCCAGGATGCGCGCATCGCTGAGAAAACCGATGCTCTCGACGGCATCAAGGACAAGATCGGGGGTGAGGGTTTCAAACGGGTGGGCCATGCTGACTCCTGCGCGCAGCAGGCTGCTGCGTCCGGCTCGGCATGGTAGCGCAGATGGCGGCGCGAAGGGTGTTGGTGTCTGCCCGGGCCTCTTCGCGAGCAGGCTCGCTCCCACCTTGGAATGCTATTCCCTGTGGGAGCGAGCCTGCTCGCGAAAGCGGCTTATCAGGCGCCGACGACCCCGCCATCCTCTCGAGTAATCGCCATCACCGACGAACGCGGTTTACCGTTCGGCAGATGTTCGGGGAAGGTCGAGCCGCCGTTCTCGCCCGGATGCTGAATCCCCACAAACAGGGTTTTCTGGTCCGGCGAGAAACTGATCCCCGTCACTTCACAACCCACCGGCCCGACCATGAAACGGCGGATCTCGCCAGTCTTGGGATCGGCGCAGAGCATCTGGTTATTGCCCATCCCGGCGAAGTCGCCGGCGTTGCTCGAGTCGCCGTCGGTGAGAATCCACAAGCGCCCCGCATCATCGAAGCCCAGCCCGTCGGGGCTGTTGAACATGTTCTGCGGCGTGATGTTCGACGAGCCCGCTTTCGGCGTGCCGGCATGCACGCCCGGGTTGCCCGCCACGACAAACAGATCCCAGGCGAAGGTGGTCGCGCCATGATCGTCACGGCCGGTGCGCCAACGCAGAATCTGCCCGTACACGTTCTTCTCGCGCGGGTTCGGCCCGCCCACCGGTTGCCCGTCTTCGCCGCGCTTGGCGTTGTTGGTCAGCGTGCAATAAACCTGACCATCCTTGGGGCTGACCACGATCCATTCCGGGCGATCCATGCGCGTCGCGCCGACCACGCTGGCAGCGAGGCGTGCATGGATCAGCACTTCGGCCTGATCGGCGAAACCGCTGCTGGCGTCGATGCCGTTCTTGCCATGGGTCAGCTCGATCCACTGGCCCTGACCTTTCGGATGATCGGGGTTGCCGTCACCGGCATCGAACCTGGCCACGTACAAGGTGCCGTGGTCGAGGATGTTGCGGTTGGCTTTCTGATTGCGGTGATTGATGCGATCGCGGCTGACGAATTTGTAGATGAACTCGCCACGCTCGTCGTCGCCCATGTACACCACGGCGCGACCGTCATCGGTCTCGGCCAGTGCAGCATTTTCATGTTTGAAGCGGCCCAGCGCGGTGCGTTTGACCGGGGTCGATTGCGGATCGAACGGATCGATCTCGACCACCCAGCCATGACGGTTGAGCTCGTTGGGGTTTTTCGCAAGGTCGAAGCGCGGGTCGTGCGGGTGCCAGTTGATGTCTTTGCTGGCGGCCACCACACCGTAGCGTTTCTGCGCCGCGTCGAACGCTTGCTGCGCATTGCTGCTGCCGAAGCAGTCGGTGAAGTTCTCTTCGCACGTCAGATAAGTGCCCCACGGCGTCTTGCCGTTGGCGCAGTTCTGGAAGGTGCCGAGGACTTTCTTGCCGTGCTTGTCGGCGGCGGTTTTCATCAAGTCGTGACCGGCAGCCGGGCCACCGATTCGCAGCGGCGAGTTACCGTGGATGCGGCGGTTGTAGCGCGAGCCCTGAACGAACTGCCACTGGCCGTTCTTGCGCTTCACTTCGATCACCGACACGCCTTCGCAGGCCAGTGCCTTGCGCACGTCTTCGGCCGACTGCGGCATGCCGCCGTGCGGATACAGGTAGCGGTAATTGGTGTACTCGTTGTTGATCGCCATCAACGCGCGGTTTTTGTCGTCCGGGAAGGCGAACAGGCTCATGCCGTCGTTGTTGTCGCCAAACTGCACTTCCTGTGCGGCGGCGGTGCCATTACCGCTCGGGTCGAAGGCCGGGCCGTTCTTGTTCAGGGGCTGGCCCCAACTGATCAGCACCGAAGACTTGTAGCCCTTGGGCAGACTGATGGCGTCGGTGGTTGCGGCCGGGATGCTCTCGAAACCGAGCAGACGGCTGTTGCCGGCGCTGACGCTGGCGGCCATGACGCTGCGGCTCAAAAGGTTGCCGCCGAGGAACATCGCCGCGCCGCACAACGCGCCGGCGCTGATGAATCCGCGACGACTGAGGCCGACCATTTTTTCCAGGTCAGTGGATTGGTTTTCTTCTAATAGGCTCATTTCAGGCTCCCTGCAGGTTATGGCCAACACCTTAATGCGGGTCGATGACGCTTTTGTTGCAGGGCTGGATCAGAGCGGTGTGCCGATCAGCACGTTGGACGGCGAGCACTGCACCTTGACCGTTTGACCGACGGCCAGGCCGTGGCCGCGCAAGTGCAGCGGTTCAGCCAGGGCGCAAAGGGTAGGACCGTTGGGAAGGGAAATCCGCACTTCGCTGGGGCCGTCCTCGGCATCGAGGATCGCTTCAAGGGTGCCACGCAAGACGTTGTGTCCGGGCGTTGCCGATTGATCATGGCCCAGCAGTTCAAGCCAGCCGGCCTTGATCAATGCCACCACTTCGGTGCCCGTCTGCAATTGCAGATGCAGGGTGCTGTCGTGGGTGATCTGTGCGTCAAGGCCGATCCCTTCAGCCAGTTCGAGGCGGATCAGATCGTTGCGGCCTTGCGCCTGAATCGCCACGACGGTGCCATGCAACTGATTGCGCGCACTGGTCCTGAGCATCAGCCGTCCGAGCAGGTCGAGGTCACTGGCGTCCTCCGCCGCTTCCAGCACCTGCGCCTGCAACACCTGCAATTTTTGATACAGACGCAAAACGCGTTGGCCTTCGCTGGACAACCGGGCACCGCCACCACCCTTGCCGCCTACCGCGCGTTCGACCAAGGGTTTGTGCGCCAGGTTGTTCAGCTCATCGATGGCGTCCCACGCCGCTTTGTAACTCAGCCCCGCACTTTTCGCCGCACGGGTGATCGAGCCCTGTTCGGCGATGTGCTGCAACAGGGCAATGCGCTGCGGACGGCGAACGATGTGTTGAGAGAGCAGGGGCGGCATGGACATATCAGGGCGCTTCTGTCGGAACGGTTAATTGGACGTTGGTCGCCTGCAACGCCAGAGTCAAGCCGAACACGGTCCTGGGTAGGAAGGGTTATGTCTCGTCTTCAGGTACCGGGTTTCGGCGTGCGGGCCAGGCAATAGACATCAACCCTCGCCGCGCCTGCGTTCATCAACAACCGCGCCAGTGCCTGAGCCGTCGCTCCGGTGGTCAGCACATCATCCACCAACGCTATGTGCCGCCCCTTCACATCTGCGCCAGACGCCAGCGTGAACGCGTTGCGCAAATTGCGCTTGCGCGCCTTGGCATCAAGATCCTGCTGGGCATCGGTGTCCATGATCCGCCGCAAGATCTGCTCTTCACAGGGCAAACCCAGCGAAACACTCAACCAACGCGCCAACATTGCCGCCTGATTAAAACCCCGCTGCCGCAGACGTTTGTTCGCCAGCGGCACCGGCAACAACGCAGTGGGTCGTGGCAAATCTTCTTCGAAGCGATGCTGCAGGTATTGGCCGAGAACGTCGGCGAGCAGGTGGCCAAACGGCCATTTCGCGTTGTGTTTAAACCGTGTGATCAGGCTGTCGACCGGGAAGCCATACACCCAAGGGGCGACGACCTGTTCAAACGCTGGCGGCTCCAACAGGCACTCGCCGCAGGTCATGCCTGCTGCAGTTAATGGCAAGGCGCACGTCTGGCAATGGCTGCCGAGCCAGGGCAGCTCGGTTTCGCAGGCCACGCACATTGGCATTTCCGCTTCTGCAGGCTCGTCGCACAGCAAGCATGTCTGTATGTTTTTTAAACAGATGTAAACCTGTCCTTTGTATTGTGGTTGACAGCGCATGGCTCTTCCTTAAATATGCCGAACATCCGTGTGGCGCCTGTGGGTATTCCGTTTCCCCGGCGCCAGCCAAGCATAACCAAGGAATTGCCCATGAGCGCGAGCACCACTGCCACCCTGCGTCACGATTGGTCCCTGGCCGAAGTCAAAGCACTCTTCGTACAGCCATTCAACGACTTGCTGTTCCAGGCGCAAACGGTGCACCGCGCACATTTCAACGCCAACCGCGTGCAAGTCTCGACGCTGTTGTCGATCAAGACGGGTGCCTGCCCGGAAGACTGCAAGTACTGCCCGCAGTCCGGTCACTACAACACCGGGCTGGAAAAAGAAAAGCTGATGGAAGTGCAGAAGGTCCTCGAAGAAGCGGCCCGCGCCAAAGCCATCGGTTCCACCCGTTTCTGCATGGGCGCGGCGTGGAAACATCCATCGGCCAAAGACATGCCGTACGTGCTGAAGATGGTGGAAGGGGTGAAAGCCCTGGGCCTGGAAACCTGCATGACCCTCGGTCGTCTCGATCAGGAACAGACCGAAGCGCTGGCCAGGGCCGGCCTCGATTACTACAACCACAACCTCGATACCTCACCGGAGTTTTACGGCAGCATCATTACGACGCGGACTTACAGCGAGCGCCTGCAGACCCTGGCGTATGTGCGTGAGTCGGGCATGAAAATCTGCTCCGGCGGCATTCTCGGCATGGGCGAATCGCTGGATGACCGCGCCAACCTGCTGATCCAGTTGGCCAACCTGCCCGAGCATCCGGAGTCGGTGCCAATCAACATGCTGGTGAAAGTCGCCGGCACGCCGCTGGAAAATGCCGAAGACATCGATCCGTTCGACTTCATCCGCATGCTCGCCGTGGCGCGCATTCTCATGCCGCAATCCCACGTGCGCCTGTCCGCCGGCCGTGAAGCGATGAACGAGCAGATGCAGGCCCTGGCATTTTTCGCCGGAGCCAACTCGATTTTCTACGGCGACAAGCTGCTGACCACCGCCAACCCGCAGGCGGACAAGGACATGCAATTGTTCGCGCGCCTGGGTATCCAGCCGGAAGCCCGCGAAGAACATGCGGATGAAGTGCATCAGACGGCGATTGAACAGGCGCTGGTGGAGCAGAAGAGTAGCGAGCAGTTCTATAACGCTGCTGTTTAAAACAGCGCGATTCATTTTGAAGGAATCTGATGCCTCTGTGGGAGCGAGCCTGCTCGCGAACGCGGTATGACCGTCGACATTGATGCTGGATGTGGCGCCCATTCGCGAGCAGGCTCGCTCCCACAGGATCTGCATCCACTTTGATATTTGTGATCTGACCGAGGCCTGCATGTCTTTCGATCTCGCCGCACGCCTTGCTGCCCGTCGTGCCGAAAACCTCTACCGCCAGCGACCACTGCTCGAGTCGCCACAAGGGCCCGAAGTGGTGGTCGACGGTCAGCCGTTGCTCGCCTTTTGCAACAACGACTATCTGGGCCTGGCCAACCACCCGCAAGTGATCGAAGCCTGGCGCGCTGGCGCCGAGCGTTGGGGCGTGGGGGGCGGCGCGTCGCATCTGGTCATCGGCCACAGCGGTCCGCATCACGCGCTGGAAGAAGCGCTGGCCGATCTCACCGGACGGCCACGTGCGTTGCTGTTCACTACTGGTTACATGGCCAACCTCGGCGCGGTCACGGCGCTGGTCGGGCAGGGCGATACCGTGCTGGAAGACCGGCTCAATCACGCCTCGTTGCTGGATGCGGGTTTGTTGTCCGGCGCGCGTTTCAGCCGTTACTTGCACAACGACGCCGAGAGCCTGGCCAAGCGCCTGGAGAAAGCCACCGGCAATACACTGGTGGTCACCGATGGCGTGTTCAGCATGGACGGTGACATTGCCGACTTGCCGGCGCTGGCCCGTAAAGTCAAGGCCAAAGGCGCCTGGTTGATGGTCGACGATGCCCATGGCTTTGGTTCACTGGGTCGAGAGGGTGGTGGCATCGTCGAGCATTTCGGCTTGGGTCAGGACGATGTGCCGGTGCTGGTCGGCACCCTCGGCAAAGCCTTTGGCACCGCCGGGGCATTCGTGGCCGGCAGCGACGACCTGATCGAAAGCCTCATCCAGTTTGCTCGCCCGTACATTTACACCACCAGCCAGCCGCCGGCGCTGGCGTGCGCGACGTTGAAAAGCCTCGAGCTGCTGCGCATCGAACACTGGCGCCGTGAGCATTTGCAAACGCTGATCCGCCAGTTCCGCCAGGGCGCCGAGCAGATCGGGCTTGAGCTGATGGACAGCTTCACACCGATTCAACCAATCATGGTTGGCGATGCCGGGCGGGCGGTGTGGTGGTCGCAGATGCTGCGCGCGCGCGGGCTGATGGTCACGGCGATCCGCCCGCCGACCGTGCCCGCCGGCAGCGCCCGATTGCGCGTGACCCTGACGGCGGCGCACAGCGAGGCGCAGGTTCGGCGATTGTTAGAAGGGCTGGCCGATTGTTTTGCCCAACTGTCATCGGAGTCCGCTCATGCGTGATCGTCTGGTCCTGTTACCCGGCTGGGGTCTCGGCGTTTCGCCGATGGAGCCGCTGGCCGCGGCATTGCGCGGGCTCGATGAGCATCTGCACGTCGAGATCGAGCCACTGCCGCAACTCGACTCCGGTGATCTTGAGGATTGGCTCGATGAACTCGATGAGCGCATCCCTCAAGAGGTGTGGCTCGGCGGCTGGTCGCTGGGCGGTATGCTCGCCAGCGAACTGGCGGCACGGCGTGGCGAGCAATGCTGCGGTGTGCTGACGCTGGCGAGCAATCCTTGCTTTGTGGCCGATGAGCAATGGCCGAGCGCGATGGCCGGAGAAACGTTCGACGCGTTTCTTGCCGGGTGCAATGCCGATCCGCGCACCACGCTCAAACGCTTCGCTTTGTTGTGCGCGCAGGGCTCGGCGGATCCGCGTGGCTTGTCGCGGCTACTGCTCGGCGGCGCGCCGGCAACCGCGCCGACGGTGCTGATGGCTGGCCTGGAACTGCTCGCGCAACTGGATACGCGCCCCGCGTTGCAGAGGTTTCGCGGCCCGCAATTTCATCTGTTCGCGGGGCAGGATGGCCTGGTCCCGGCGGAAGCGGCCGGCGCGTTGTTTACGCTCTTGCCGGATATTGAAATGGGTCTGATCGAACAGGCCAGCCATGCTTTTCTGCTGGAAGACCCGCACGGAGTCGCGGGCGCGATCCAGGCTTTTCTACGTGAGTGCGATGATGACTGATCTGTCTCTTGTGCTGTCTGGCGGGCCCGATAAGCGTCAGGTGGCGGCTTCTTTTTCCCGCGCGGCAGCCAGCTACGATAGCGTTGCGGGTTTACAGCGCGACGTTGGAACGCAGTTGCTACAGCGTTTGCCCGTGAATTTCGCCCCGTCGCGGTGGCTCGATCTCGGCTGCGGCACCGGCTATTTCACCCGTGCCCTGGCCTCGCATTTTACCGAGGGGCACGGTGTGGCGCTGGATATTGCCGAGGGCATGCTCAATCACGCACGCCCCTTGGGCGGCGCTGAGCATTTCATTGCTGGCGATGCCGAAAGGCTGCCGCTGCAGGATTCGACCTGTGATCTGATTTTCTCCAGCCTCGCGGTGCAGTGGTGTGGGGATTTTGAGGTGGTGCTTCGCGAAGCCTCTCGCGTGCTGACACCGGGTGGGATTTTTGCGTTTGCTAGTCTGTGTACAGGGACTTTGTTCGAGTTGCGCGAAAGTTGGCAGCACGTCGATGGGATGGCGCATGTCAATCGCTTCCGCGAGTTCTCGCGTTATGAACAGTTATGTGCCGGCAGTGGTCTGCGCACGTTGAGTCTGGAGCGTCAGCCACACGTGTTGCACTACGCGGATGTGCGCAGCCTGACTCATGAACTCAAGGCACTGGGCGCGCATAACCTGAATCCCGGCCGGCCGGGCGGTTTGACCGGCCGGGCGCGGGTTCAAGGTTTGATTGACGCGTACGAGCGGTTCCGCCAGGCATCGGGACTGCCGGCGACTTATCAGGTGGTGTACGCCGTGTTGGAGAAACCCGTATGAGCGCAGCCTATTTCATCACCGGAACCGACACCGACGTCGGCAAGACCACCGTCGCTGCCGGTTTGCTGCACGCGGCGCGGTCGGCAGGGTTGAGTACGGCGGCGGGCAAACCGGTGGCGTCGGGGTGTGAGGTCACGGCCAAAGGCTTGCGCAATTCGGACGCCTTGGCGCTCCTGGCCGAGTGTTCTTTGCCGCTCACTTATGAGCAGGTCAATCCGGTGGCGTTCGAGCCGGCGATCGCTCCGCATCTGGCGGCGCGCGAAGCAGGTGTAGCGCTGACGGTGCAATCGTTGCTGGCGCCGATGCGCAGGGTTTTGGCGATGAACGCTGATTTCACCCTGATTGAGGGTGCGGGTGGCTGGCGGGTGCCTTTGGCGGATCAGGACAATCTGTCGGATCTGGCGATCGCGCTGAAGCTGCCGGTGATTCTGGTGGTAGGGGTTCGCTTGGGCTGTATCAGCCATGCGTTGCTGACGGCCGAGGCGATCGCCCGGGATGGTTTGCAACTCGCGGGTTGGGTAGCCAACATCATCGATCCAAAGACCTCTCGGCTGGAGGAGAATCTGGCGACGCTGGCCGAGCGGATTCCGGCGCCGTGCCTGGGTCGGGTGCCGAAGCTCAAGGTGTTGAGTGCGGAAGCGGTGGCCGAACATCTGCAGCTGGATTTGCTGGACTAAGTTTTTAGCTATGGACAGGCACTGTGCCATTAGTGTTTTTGACGGGTGTTTTTCTGGCGCGTCTGTTTCAATGGCGACCATTGATCCTTTGCAAGGATGAGAGCGACTTATGGAAATCTCCGGTAACACAGCTTTTTATGCGGGGCTGAGCTCGATTCAGTCCGGGCAGAACCGCGTCGATCAGGCCGCCAGCCAGATCGCCAATAACACCATTGAACGCTCGGTGACCAGCCAGTCGTCCGAAGTGCAGGTCAATCGCCTGCGGGGTGTGGATCGTGCGCAAGAATCGGATATGGCCAGCAATATCGTCGAGCTGTCCCAAGGCAAAATCCAGGCAGAGCTAGGCGTGAAGGTGGCCAAGGCTTCCGACGAAGTGCTGGGTACGATCATCGACACCTTCGCCTGATTGAATTTGTTGTAGACATCGAAACGCCGCGCCCTGTCGCGGCGTTTTTCGTTTAAGTCCTTCTTGCTCAACTAATCTTTCTTCAGCACCCGTCGCTTGCTCGCGTTGGTGGCGATTTTCCCTGCCCGCCTTTTGGAAAAACCGATGACGAACGGCAAAAGATCGATGCTTGACAAGATTTCGGCGTAAACGTATGTTTCAAACAACTGTTTGACCGTCACAACAACTCAACACGGTCGTTCATTCCCGGTTACATCAGCAGAGGTTTATCGCTATGCCTGACTACAAGGCCCCCTTGCGTGATATTCGCTTCGTTCGTGACGAACTGCTCGGCTACGAAGCGCACTATCAGAGCCTGCCAGCGTGCGCAGACGCAACGCCGGACATGGTTGACGCCATTCTCGAAGAAGGCGCCAAGTTTTGTGAGCAGGTACTGGCACCGCTGAACCGCGTGGGCGATCTGGAAGGCTGCACCTGGAGCGAGTCCGGCGTGAAAACTCCGACCGGTTTCAAAGAGGCGTACAAGCAGTTCGTCGAAGGCGGCTGGCCGAGTCTGGCGCATGACGTCGAGCACGGCGGCCAGGGTCTGCCTGAGTCGCTGGGCCTGGCGGTCAGCGAAATGGTTGGCGAAGCCAACTGGTCGTGGGGCATGTACCCGGGCCTGTCGCACGGCGCAATGAACACCATCTCCGAGCACGGCACCCCTGAGCAGCAGGAAGCCTATCTGACCAAACTGGTTTCCGGCGAATGGACCGGCACCATGTGCCTGACCGAACCGCACTGCGGCACCGACCTGGGCATGCTGCGCACCAAGGCCGAACCTCAGGCCGACGGTTCCTACAAAGTCTCCGGCACCAAGATCTTCATCTCGGCCGGTGAGCACGACATGGCCGATAACATCGTCCACATCGTACTGGCCCGCCTCCCGGACGCACCGGCCGGCACCAAAGGCATCTCGCTGTTCATCGTTCCGAAGTTCCTGCCGAACGCTGATGGCAGCCTCGGCGCGCGCAACGCAGTGAACTGCGGTTCGCTGGAACACAAAATGGGCATCCACGGCAACGCCACGTGCGTAATGAACTTCGACGGCGCCACTGGTTACCTGATCGGCCCGGCGAACAAAGGCCTGAACTGCATGTTCACCTTTATGAACACGGCCCGTCTGGGTACAGCGCTGCAAGGCCTGGCCCACGCCGAAATCGGTTTCCAGGGCGGTCTGAAATACGCTCGCGATCGTCTGCAAATGCGTTCGCTGACCGGCCCGAAAGCGCCGGACAAAGCCGCTGACCCGATCATCGTTCACCCTGACGTGCGCCGTATGCTGTTGACCATGAAAGCGTTCGCCGAAGGCAACCGCGCAATGGTCTACTTCACCGCCAAGCAGGTCGACATCGTCAAATACGGCGTCGACGAAGAAGAAAAGAAAAAGGCCGACGCTTTGCTGGCCTTCATGACGCCGATCGCCAAGGCGTTCATGACCGAAGTCGGTTTCGAAGCCGCCAACCACGGCGTGCAGATCTACGGTGGCCACGGCTTCATCGCTGAGTGGGGCATGGAGCAGAACGTTCGCGACAGCCGCATTTCGATGCTGTACGAAGGCACCACCGGCATTCAGGCACTCGACCTGCTGGGCCGCAAAGTGTTGATGACTCAGGGCGAGGCTCTGAAAGGTTTTACCAAGATCGTCCACAAGTTCTGCCAGACCAACGAAGGCAACGAAGCTGTTCAAGAGTTCGTCACGCCGCTGGCTTCGCTGAACAAAGAGTGGGGCGAGCTGACCATGAAGGTCGGTATGGCCGCCATGAAAGATCGCGAAGAAGTGGGCGCGGCGTCCGTGGACTACCTGATGTATTCGGGTTACGCCTGCCTGGCCTACTTCTGGGCCGACATGGCGCGTCTGGCTGCTGAAAAGCTGGCAGAAGGCACCGGCGACGCGGCGTTCTACACCGCCAAGCTGCAAACCGCGCGCTTCTACTTCCAGCGCATTCTGCCGCGTACCCGTACACACGTGGCCACTATGCTGTCGGGCGCCAGTAACCTGATGGACATGAAAGAAGAAGACTTCGCACTGGGCTACTAAGCCTTACCGCAGTCTGATGAAAACCGCTGCTCCCGTTAGGGGGCAGCGGTTTTTTTGTTTGTGCATCGCTCAGATAGTCAGGCTATCGGCCGTTAAAGAGACTGCATGTGATCTGCATCACATTATGTGTGCTTAACTGCGCTTTGCAGGCACAATGCTATCTCTTTGATACTACGGGTCGGAGCTTACCCTTGCCGCGTTCTTCCGCTGTACGTTTCAGCCATTTCCTGCCTTCACTGCTGTTATTGCTCGCGGGGTTGGCGGCTGCGTACGTCAAAGACCTCAGCGTGTTTTTCACTTCCCTGTTCAACGTGTTGCCCACCCTGGTGCTGCTTTTGGGCGGCGCGTATTGCGCAGTGTACCGACGTCAGCGCGAACTGTTTCTGATGCTCACGGTGTACATCGCCTACTTTTTGCTCGACACCCAGACCGACTTTTACCGCGACAACGGCAAGGTGCGCGAAGACGCTGCCGTGGTCTTTCATCTGGTCTGCCTGCTGTTGCCATTATTGTTCGGCCTGTTCGCGGCCTGGCAGGAACGAACACATCTGTTCCAGGACATGGTCGCGCGGTTCGCTGTGCTGCTGGCCTTTGGCAGCGTTGCGTTGGGACTGGAGCAAAGTTACCCGCAAGCGTTACTGCTGTGGCTGTCGGAGATTCGCTGGCCGGCACTGCATGGCGCGTGGATGAGTCTGATTCAGCTGTCCTATCCGGTATTCATCTCGGCTTTCCTGCTGCTGGCCTGGCAATACTGGCGCAACCCGCGCCCGCTGCACGCGGCGCAACTGGTCGGGTTGCTCGGGGTGTTCTGGATGCTGCCGAAGACTTTCATTCTGCCGTTCACGCTCAACATCATGTGCAGTCAGGTGATGTTGATGATCGCGGCGGCGGTTGCGCATGAGGCTTACCAAATGGCCTTTCGCGACGAACTCACCGGCCTGCCGGGACGTCGCGCACTCAACGAGCGCTTGCAGCGCCTGGGGCGCAATTACGTGCTGGCGATGAGCGACGTTGACCACTTCAAGAAATTCAACGACACCCACGGCCACGATGTCGGTGACCAGGTTCTGCGTCTGGTCGCCAGCAAGCTGTCGAAAATCAGCGGCGGCGGCAGGGCGTATCGTTATGGCGGGGAGGAGTTCGCCCTGGTATTCGCAGGCAAAACCCTCGAGGAGTGCATGCCGCACCTGGAGGTTATCCGCGAGTCCATTGCGTCCTACAGTATTCAACTACGTAATCAGGAAAATCGCCCGCAGGATGATCTGCAAGGTCGCCAGCGCCGTAGCGGGGCCGGCGCCTCGGCAGTGTCGGTCACGGTGAGTATCGGCGTCGCCGAGCGCGTCGATCAGCGCACCCCGGAAGAGGTTCTCAAATCAGCCGACCAGGCGTTGTACAGCGCCAAGGGCGCCGGCCGTAACTGCGTGATGGCATTCGGACAGAATCGCCGTGGCGCGGTGCGCATGGAAACCGCTGCGGGTTGAGTGATAACGGCGCATTCAGCGCCCGCACAATGATTGTCGCGGGTGGTGTCCAGCAGTAGGTTGAAGAAATCTGCTGACGGAGAAGCCACCATGCCTGAGTACAAAGCTCCCCTGCGCGACATGCGCTTTCTGATCGATCATGTCTTCGACTTTCACGCCAACTACGCCGCGCTGGGCGCCCATGACGCCAGCCCGGACATGATCAGCGCGATCCTCGAAGAGGGCGCCAAGTTCTGTGAAAACGTTCTGGCCCCGCTCAATCGCAGCGGCGACGAAGAGGGCTGCCATTTCGACAACGGTGTGGTGACAACCCCTACAGGCTTCAAGCACGCCTTCGCACAATACGTAGAAGGCGGCTGGCACGGTCTGGCGGCGGATCCAGCTTACGGCGGTCAAGGGCTGCCGAGTTCGCTTGGGCTGGTCATCAGCGAGATGATTGGCTCCAGCAACACCTCCTGGGGCATGTACCCCGGCCTGACCCACGGAGCGATGTCAGCGATTCACACCCACGGCACCGCCGAGCAGAAAGACACCTACCTGAGCAAACTCACCGCCGGCCAGTGGACCGGGACCATGTGCCTGACCGAAGCCCACTGCGGCACAGATCTGGGCATCATCAAGACCCGCGCGGTCCCCAGGGCTGATGGCAGCTACGTGATCACCGGCAGCAAGATTTTCATCTCCGCAGGCGAACATGACCTGAGCGACAACATCATTCATCTGGTGTTGGCCAAGCTGCCGGATGCGCCCGCCGGGACCAAGGGCATTTCCCTGTTCATCGTGCCGAAGTTCCTGCCCGACACGGCAGGCGACGCGGGTGAGCGCAACGGCGTTTCCTGCGGTTCGATCGAACACAAGATGGGCATCAAGGCCTCCGCGACCTGTGTGTTGAATTTCGATGCAGCCACAGGTTATTTGATCGGCGAGCCGAACAAGGGCCTGAACTGCATGTTCACCATGATGAACCACGCGCGGCTTGGCACCGGCATGCAGGGCTTGTGTCTGGGCGAGGCGAGCTTTCAGGGCGCCGTCAAATACGCCAACGACCGCTTGCAGATGCGTTCGCTGACCGGCGCCAAAGCCCCGGATAAACCCGCCGATCCAATCATTGTCCACCCGGACGTGCGGCGCATGCTGCTGACCATGAAGGCCTTCAACGAAGGCAACCGCGCGCTGACCTACTTCACTGCGCAATTGCTCGACGCTGCGCACTTGAGCAGCGACGCCGGAGCACGTCAGGAGGCCGAAGACCTGTTGGCGTTCCTTACGCCGATCTGCAAGGCCTTCATGACCGATACCGGTCTTGAGGTGACCAACCACGGCATGCAGGTGTTCGGTGGCCACGGTTTCATTCGCGAATGGGGCATGGAGCAGTTGGTGCGCGACTGCCGCATCGCGCCGATCTACGAAGGCACCAACGGCATTCAGGCGCTGGATTTGCTCGGGCGCAAGGTGCTGGGCAGTCAGGGCAAGTTGTTGCGCGGCTTTACCAAAATCGTTCATAAGTTTTGCGCAGCGAACGCCGATCACCCTCAGTTGGGCAGCTTCGTGGCCCAACTCGACGCGCTGAATCAGCAATGGGGCGATCTGACCATGAAGGTTGGTATGGCCGCGATGAAAAACCCGGACGAAGTCGGTGCCGCGTCGGTGGATTACCTGATGTACAGCGGCTACATCATCCTCGGCTATTTGTGGCTGCGCATGGCGTTGGTCGCGCAGGCACAGCTGGACGCCGGCGGGGGTGAGTCGGATTTCCTGAGGGGCAAACTGGCAACCTGCGAATTTTACTTCAAGCGCTTGTTGCCGCGAACGGCTGCGCATCAGGCTGCGATTGAGGCGGGCAGTGATTGTTTGATGAATCTACCAGCGGAGTCGTTTGCGTTGTAACGCTTTTCCCGACCCATGAATAAGCCCGCCGAGTGCGGGTTTATTTATGGCAGATCCACGGTGACCAAAAATAACAAATCAGTCACCGGTTGACCCTATGTGTCGCAAAAGTTGTTGAGGTACACTCAGGCACAACGAAAACATCATTCCACGAACCACCTGTTTAGATCTTGCGAGGTTTGCCATGGCTGACTACAAAGCGCCGCTGCGCGATATGCGCTTCGTCCTCAATGAAGTGTTCGAAGTCGCCAAACTCTGGGCCGAGCTGCCGGCGCTGGCCGAGACCGTCGACGCCGAAACCGTTGAAGCCATTCTTGAAGAGGCCGGCAAGGTCACCAGCAAAAGCATCGCGCCGTTGAGCCGTGCCGCTGACGAAGAAGGTTGCCATTGGGCGGACGGTGCCGTCACCACGCCGGCCGGTTTCCCACAGGCCTATCAGACTTACGCCGAAGGCGGCTGGGTTGGCGTTGGCGGTGACCCGGCTTACGGCGGCATGGGCATGCCCAAAGCCGTCTCGGCGCAGGTCGAAGAAATGGTCAACTCCGCCAGCCTGGCCTTCGGTCTGTACCCGATGCTGACTGCCGGTGCATGCCTGTCGATCAACGCCCATGCGAGCGAAGAACTGAAAGCCGCGTACCTGCCGAATATGTACGCCGGCATCTGGGCCGGCTCGATGTGCCTGACCGAGCCGCATGCCGGCACCGACCTGGGCATCATTCGCACCAAGGCCGAGCCTCAGGCCGACGGCTCCTACAAGGTCAGCGGCACCAAGATCTTCATCACCGGCGGCGAGCACGATCTCACCGAAAACATCATTCACCTGGTGCTGGCCAAGCTGCCGGACGCCCCGGCGGGGCCCAAAGGCATATCGCTGTTTCTGGTGCCGAAATTCATGGTCAACGCCGATGGCAGTCTGGGCGCGCGCAACCCGGCCAACTGCGGTTCGATCGAGCACAAGATGGGCATCCAGGCCTCGGCGACCTGCGTAATGAACTTCGATGAAGCCGTCGGTTATCTGGTTGGCGAGCCGAACAAAGGCCTGGCCGCGATGTTCACCATGATGAACTACGAGCGTCTGGGCGTCGGCATTCAAGGCCTGGCCACCGGCGAGCGCTCCTACCAGAACGCCGTTGAATACGCGCGCGACCGTCTGCAAAGCCGTTCCCCGACCGGCGCGCAGAACAAGGACAAAGTCGCTGACCCGATCATTGTCCACCCGGACGTGCGTCGCATGCTGCTGACCATGAAAGCCTCGAACGAAGGCGGCCGTGCCTTTTCGACTTACGTGGCGATGCAACTCGACACTGCCAAGTTCAGCGAAGACGCGACTACCCGCAAGCGCGCGGAAGACCTGGTGGCTTTGCTGACGCCGGTGGCGAAAGCGTTCCTGACCGACCTGGGTCTGGAAACGACCGTGCACGGCCAGCAGGTTTTCGGCGGCCACGGTTACATCCGCGAGTGGGGCCAGGAGCAACTGGTGCGTGACGTGCGCATTACCCAGATCTACGAAGGCACCAACGGCATTCAGGCGCTGGACCTGGTCGGTCGCAAGATCGTTGGCAGCGGCGGAGCGTTTTACAAGTTGTTCGCCGATGAGATCCGCCACTTCACTGCGACCGCTAACGCCGATCTGGGTGAATTCACCAAGCCGCTGAACGATGCCGTCGACACGCTGGATGAATTGACCGCATGGCTGCTGGACCGGGCGAAAAACAATCCGAACGAAATCGGCGCGGCCTCGGTTGAATATTTGCAAGCATTCGGCTACATGGCCTACGCCTACATGTGGGCATTGATGGCGAAAGCCGCGTTTGGCAAAGAATCGCAGGATGATTTCTACGCCAGCAAGCTCGGCACCGCACGCTTCTATTTCGCCCGTTTGCTGCCGCGTATCCACTCGTTGAGCGCGTCGGTCAAAGCGGGTAGCGAGTCTCTGTTCCTGCTCGATGCCGCACAGTTCTGATCTCGGGCACGTCATGTAAGCATTTGCTTACGTGACGTGCTGCTGTTATCCCATAGGCAATAATTGGATCCACGGCTAATCTACATTTCATGGACGTCGCGCAGGAAGCGCAAAGTAAACAACACGGACACGTAGGATTCTGCCAGGGTGGCGGAGTGAAATGGATGTCAGGGAAACAGTCTGCAAAGCCCCGCTTCGGCGGGGTTTTCTTTTGCCTGAAGAAAAGTTTCAGGCCCGCGGATCGAGCGGCGGCTTCACTTCGCGATCGATCACTTCTTCAAGCAATGTCCGCAGCAGCGCCAACGACGGCTGCTGACGTTGCACATCGCGGCACACCAAGCCACTTTCAATGGCTCCCTGGTCGGCGGCGGGCTACCGCCGTCGTCCACGCCGCGCTAACGCACGCCTAGGCCTGATTCTTTTTGGTGTGGTGCGTTTTTTTGTGGTGGTGGCGATCAAATAGCAACCGTAGTGAACCCTGACGAACGGCGCTGGTCGATTAGCTTGTATGGCTCAAGTGAGCCAACCCCCATTCAGGAGCTGCCCCATGGATTTCATTCGCATCATCATCGCTATTCTGTTGCCGCCACTGGGCGTGTTTCTGCAAGTCGGGTTTGGCGGGGCGTTCTGGTTGAATATTCTGCTGACGTTGTGCGGCTACATTCCGGGCATCGTGCATGCGGTGTATATCATCGCCAAGCGCTGATTCCAGCGGCGTCTGATCAATAGCTATCGCGGGCAGGGGATCTGTTGTGATCACAACTCCCTGTAGGAGTGAGCCTGCTCGCGATCAAGGCGCCTCGGTGTTTCATCTATCCAGCCCCATCACCCGCCGATAAAACTTCCACTCCTGCTCCAGCGCATGCGCCTGATTGGCCGCGCGGCGAAAGCCGTGACGTTCGTCGGGGTAGTAATGCGCTTCGACCGCAATGCCGTTTTGCTCCAGCGCCGCGACCATGTCGCGGGTCTGTTGCGGCACAACGACGGCGTCCAGTTCACCTTGAAAAAAAATCACCGGTACGCGGATTTTATCGGCATGCAACAGCGGCGTGCGAGCGGCGTAGCGTTCGGCGTCTTGCTCGGGATCGCCAATCAGCCAGTCCAGATAATCGCCTTCGAACTTATGCGTTGCGCGGCCTAAAGCGACCGGATCGCTGACGCCGTACAGGCTGGCCCCGGCGCGAAAAACCTGCCTGAACGCCAACGCACACAGCGTGGTATAGCCCCCCGCACTGCCACCGCGAATGAATGCGCGTTCGCCGTCGATCAATCCCTGTTTGGCGAGGTAGCCGACCACCGCGCAGGCATCCTCGACATCCACCTCGCCCCAGCGCAGATGCAGCGCTTGCCGATACTGACGGCCATAACCGCTGCTGCCGCGATAGTTGAGATCGGCAACGGCGAAGCCGCGCTGCGTCCAGTACTGGATTCGCGGGTCGAGCATCGGGTAGCAGGCCGACGTCGGGCCGCCGTGGATAAACACCACCAGCGGCGGTTTCGCTTCGCCGCTCATGGCGGGGTAGAAGAAACCGTGCGCCTCGCCGGAACCGCTGGGGTAACGCAAGGTTTGCGGGCGGCTGATGTGCTCGGCGGGCAACGGTGCGAGGCCGCCGGCCAGTACGTTCACTGCATGGGAAAGGCGATCAATGACGATCACTGCCGAAGGGCAGGTCGGCGACGCGGCGATGCAATAGATGAATTGTTGATCCATCGCCAAGTGACGGAAGCGGCTGTATTCACCGCTGAAATCTTCTTCTCCGAGGGCCAGACGACCGAAACCCTTCTCGCTCCAGCTGGCTAAAAAGTGATCGCCGACGGGCAGCCAGGTGCAGCCGCCCAACTGCCAGGGAGCGGGGGCGTGATCGGCCTCGGCACTTGGCAGCGCTTGCAGCCCGTCGGCCGTTTCGCCCCACGGTTGCCAGAATCCGGCACGATCCGTCAGGCAGTACAAACGACCATTCGCGTCGAATCGAGGCTGCTGGATCGATTCTTCGGTTTCGTCACCCGCCACGCAGCGTGGCGCGGAAAAATCACCCTCAGCGACCATCAAACGCGTCGACGTCCACGGTTGATGCGGTCGGCTCCATTCGATCCAAGCCAGCCGTTGGCCGTCCGGGCTGAGCGTTGGCGCGGCATAAAAATCCGCGCCTTCGGCCAGAACTTGCCGTGCGCCCGTCGCGAGATCGATCGCCGCCAGCCGATGCTGATCCTGTTGCTCTTCAACCGCCAACACCCGACCTGCGGCGTAATGCAGATCGCCATAACGACAGTCAGTCGAGGTCAGCACTTCGGGTTCGCCTTCCAGCGTCTGCCGATACAGCTGCTGATCCGCCTCGTTGACGAAAACCACGCCGTCAGGCGTCAGACAAAACGCACCGCCGCCGTATTCGTACACGCGGCTGCGCACGCTGAAACCGTCCGGCGTCAGGCGTTTCGCCACGCCATCGCGCCAATACCAGATCCGGCACGCCGCATCCTCGGGGCGATATTCATTCCAGAACAAACCGTGGGCGCCGAGCTGCAGTTCAGCGAAATCCATTCCGGCAGCGACGGCTTGCTCGGCGCTGAAAGGCTCAGCTCTTGGCGATGAGGCGCGAGTTTCGTTCATTGCGAAAGGCCAATTGTTCGATGGTTTGGGTGGCGGTCTCGGCTTCTTCGCGGGCCTTGAGAATCACGCCGTGATGTTCGGATTTGCTGCAGACGGGGTCGGCATTGCTCGCGTCGCCGGTGAGCATGAAGGCCTGGCAGCGACAGCCGCCGAAGTCCTTTTCCTTCTCATCGCAAGAGCGGCACGGCTCGGGCATCCAGTCGTAACCGCGGAAGCGGTTGAAGCCGAACGAGTCGTACCAGATGTGTTGCATGCTGTGATCGCGGACGTTGGGAAACTGCACTGGCAATTGGCGGGCGCCATGGCAGGGCAGGGCGGTGCCGTCCGGCGTGACCGTCAGGAACAGGCTGCCCCAACCGTTCATGCAGGCTTTAGGGCGCTCTTCGTAGTAGTCCGGGGTGACGAAAATGAGCTTGCACGGATGCCCTTCGGCTTCCAGTTTCGCCCGGTATTCATTGGTGATGCGCTCGGCACGCACCAGTTGCTCCTGTGTCGGCAACAGGCCGACACGATTGAGCTGCGCCCAGCCGTAAAACTGGCAGGTGGCGAGTTCGACGAAATCCGCTTCGAGCGCGATGCACAGCTCGATGATCCGGTCGATCTTGTCGATGTTGTGCCGGTGGGTAACGAAGTTCAGCACCATCGGGTACCCGTGGGCTTTCACCGCACGGGCCATTTCCAGCTTCTGCGCGAAGGCTTTTTTCGAGCCGGCGAGCAGGTTGTTCACTTGCTCGTCGCTGGCCTGGAAACTGATCTGGATGTGATCGAGCCCGGCTTTCTTGAAATCGCTGATTTTCTGCTCGGTCAAACCGATGCCGGAGGTGATCAGGTTGGTATAGAAACCCAACTGCCGCGCTTCATGAATCAGCTCGGCCAGATCCTGACGCACCAGCGGCTCGCCGCCGGAAAAACCCAGTTGGGCCGCGCCCATCTCCCGCGCTTCGCGGAAAACCTTGATCCACTGCTCGGTGCTCAGCTCTTTGCCCTGCTCGGCGAAATCCAGTGGATTGGAGCAATACGGGCATTGCAACGGGCAGCGATAGGTCAGCTCGGCGAGCAGCCACAGCGGCAGGCCGACTTCAGGTTTTGCTGGCACTTGCACCGACGAATCAGTCAAGGGTGATCCAGTGCTCTGCACGGGCAACCTCCATGAATTGCTCGATGTCATCACCGAGCTCGGGCACGCCGGGGAACTGCTCGTCGAGCTTGGCAATGATTGCTGCGACATCACGTTCGCCATCAATCAAACCGCCGATCAGCGCGGCCGTTTCGTTGAGCTTGATCATCCCTTCCGGGTACAGCAATACATGGCCTTTCTGCGCCGGTTCGTATTGAAAGCGGTAGCCGGGGCGCCATTTCGGTGTCCAGCTGCGGTCGAAACTCATACGGTGATTCCTTTATGCCAGACCCGTTGTTCGGTCACGCTGTGATACGGCGGACGGTTCAGTTCATAGGCCATGCTCATGGCATCGAGCATGCTCCAAAGAATGTCCAGTTTGAACTGAAGAATTTCCAGCATGCGCTCCTGGCCTTCGCGGGTCTTGTAATGCTCCAGCGTGATCGCCAAGCCATGCTCGACATCACGACGCGCCTGGCCGAGGCGGGTGCGGAAGTATTCGTAGCCGGTCGGGTCGATCCATGGGTAATGCTGTGGCCAGCTGTCGAGGCGCGACTGATGAATCTGCGGGGCGAACAGTTCGGTCAGCGAGCTGCTCGCGGCCTCCTGCCAACTGGCGCGGCGGGCAAAGTTGACGTAGGCATCGACGGCGAATCGCACGCCAGGCAGCACCAGCTCCTGAGAGCGCAATTGGTCCGGATCAAGGCCGACAGCCTGGCCCAGACGCAGCCAGGCTTCGATACCGCCGTCTTCGCCGGGCGCTCCGTCGTGGTCGAGCAGCCGCTGAATCCACTCGCGGCGGATTTCCCGATCCGGGCAGTTGGCGAGGATCGCCGCGTCTTTCAAGGGAATGTTCACCTGATAGTAGAAGCGGTTGGCAACCCAGCCCTGAATCTGTTCGCGGGTCGCGCGGCCTTCGTACATCGCCACGTGATACGGGTGATAGATGTGGTAATAGGCGCCCTTGGCGCGCAGGGCCGCTTCGAATTCAGTGGGGGACAGCGGGGTGTCGGTCATGTCTGTTCTCCGGGAACAACCCTGGAAATCTTTGGTTTCTGTGCTGGCCTCTTCGCGAGCAAGCTCGCTCCCACAGGTTGATCGCATTCCATTGTAGGAGTGAGCCTGCTCGCGATAGACCGCGCAGCGGTCTCGATTGCTTAAAGCTCAATACTCATGCCATCAAACGCCACCTCAACGTTACGCCGCGCCAGCTCCGCGCGCTCCGGCGAATCCTCGTCGAGAATCGGGTTGGTGTTGTTGATGTGAATAAGTACTTTGCGCTGTTCAGGCAACTGCTCCAGCACTTCGAGCATCCCACCGGGGCCGTTTTGCGCCAGATGGCCCATTTCCCGGCCGGTGCGGGTGCCGACGCCACGGCGTTGCATTTCATCGTCATCCCACATCGTGCCGTCGACCAGCAGGCAATCGCTGCCCGCCATGATCTCCAGCAACGGTGCATCGACCTTGCCAAGGCCCGGGGCGTAAAACAGTTTGCCGCCAGTGTTCAGGTCTTCAACGATCAAGCCGATGTTGTCGCCCGGGTGCGGGTCGAAACGGTGTGGCGAATAGGGCGGCGCGGCGCTGCGCAATGGCAATGGCGTGAAACGCAGGTTCGGGCACGCTGCTACGGTGAAACTCTGGTCGAGTTCGATGCGGTTCCAGTCCAGCCCGCCATTCCAGTGCGTGAGCATCTTGAACAACGGGAAACCGGTGCTCAGGTCTTCGTGAACCATGTCCGTGCACCAGACCTGGTGCGGGCAGCCCTCGCGCAGGCTGAGCAGCCCGGTGGTGTGGTCGATCTGGCTGTCCATCAGGATGATCGCGCTGATGCCGGTGTCGCGCAGCGCCCGGCCCGGCTGCATCGGGGCGAAGCTTTGCAGTTGCGCGCGAATGTCCGGCGAGGCGTTGCACAGCACCCAGTTCACGCCGTCATCGGAAATGGCGATGGACGATTGGGTGCGGGCCTTGGCATTCAGGCTGCCGTCGCGAAAGCCTGCGCAGTTGACGCAGTTGCAGTTCCACTGTGGAAAACCGCCACCGGCGGCCGAACCCAGAATCTGGACGAACATGAACGCTCCATCATTTCAACGCGGAAAATAAAACGCCCCGGCGAGCCGAGGCGTTGCACTGCATATTACGTAACCAGCACTCAGCGGCTGGCGAAGTACATGGTGACTTCGAAGCCGATACGCAGGTCGGTGTAAGCAGGTTTTGTCCAGGCCATGAGGTGTCTCCTTCTGAGGGTTGGGATAGCGCTATCCATAGTTATAGTCCACGGCAGCGCGGCGATGTTCCAATTAGTTAGGCGGCTATGTTACTCAAAATTTCAACGCAATGACCCGTGAATCTTTGAGAAAGCTCCTTGCAGCCTCGGTAACGATCAGTTTGTCGCTTGCCAGGGCGCGCCGGGCATCGGTTCGTTGGCCAGGCAGTGGCAGCCGCCCTCGGCATTGATCAGGCGCTGCGCAGCGGCCTGCACTGCCGGACGGTCCAGTTGGCCGATTGCCGCGACCAGTTGCTCGCGATAATCCGACGAGTGGCCGGCGAGTTTGCCCTGCCAGAGTAGTTCTGCAGCGTCTCGGACAGACAGCGCGGCCTCGTCGAATTGCGCAACGAGGCTCTGGCGCAGTTGCGTGAAGCTGGCTTCATCGAGCTTTTCGAGCAGATCCGGAATGGCTTTGATGAACTGTTGGATATGTTCAAGCACCATCACGGCCGAGGTCGTTGGCGATTGCACACCAAACACAATGGCAGTCGTGCCGTGCAGCTGACGCAACGCGCTGAACACGGCGTAACCCAATTGCAATTCAACCCGCACGCGCTGGTAGAAAGGAGTCTGACACAGCTGCGCGAGCAAGCGCCACGCGGCTTCATCAGTCATCTCGCAGCTGGCGGTCGGGCAGAGGAGCAGCAAGGCGTGCTCGCTGGAAGCGGTGTCAATCTGGCTCCAGCGGTATTGGCCGTTGCTGTGCGGCGTAAGCGGCAGCTGACTGTCAGGTGTGCCGGGAATGCGGCTGAGTGCCAGGCCCATGGCCGATTGCGTCTGCGGGTTGAGACCCAAAGCGAGGCCGTCCCAGCGCGAAGTTGTCCACAGGCGCTTGGCGTCGTCGCTGGTTTGACTGGGCGGCAAGCATTTTCCCGGCAATGCTTCGAGCAATTGGCGGATCGGCATTGACGGGGTTTGCGCTTCGCCACGCGGGGAGTCGGCGTCAATCGTCGTCAGACGTTTCAGCGCGTGCTCGAGAACAGTGGGCATGGGCTCTTGCAGGCCGGTCAGCTTCAGCAACCACTGATTGCCTGCGGCACTAAACGACAAATCGACACCGGCATCAGACGCGTCCTGTCGTGTTTGTCGCAGACTGCGTTGCAGCCTTGAATGCAGATCCGCGCTCGCCGCAGCCTCGACTTGCCAGCGCAGATAAATCGCCCCTTCATCGCTATTGTCCGGCAGCGCCTGACTGAAGTGCATCGGCGATCGTTCCCGTCGGCTGCGCGAACGATCCTGAGCGAACGTGCGCAGACCACGGTGGGCGCTGGTCTGGCCGCGAATCAGACCGGCATTGGCCAGCGGTTCACTGGCCCGCAGGAATGGGTTGGCAGCGGGCAGGTGCCAGTGATCACTGAAGTTATCCACAACACCAATTTCGTGGAGGACATGTTTTAGTGCTGCGACGCCTGATTCGCACAGGCCCAGTGCTTGCTGCTCAACGTCGATGCGCGCCAGTTGCAACGCGCCGCTGACTTGCTGTTGGCGCTGGAGCAGGGCGGTGTATTCCTCGCGCAGCGGTGCCCAGTCCTGTCGAGCGAAGAAGCTCAACCAGTCGAGCAGTAGCTCGCGAATGGCGGGGAGATGTTCGCCGGCGGTGGCGAGTTCCAGATGCAGCAGCGCTTGCCCGGCAAACTGGTAGATCGGCCCTGCTTTCAAGCCGTCGGCCAGATTGTGTTGTTGCAAGTACGCAAGCAGTCCACCGGGTTTGGCGCTGTTCAACCAATGGCAGAGAAAGGCCAGCGCTTCAGCGGACGGCGCAGGCAACGCGTCAAAGGCAAACAACAGGTTGCTGCGTTGATCGTTGACCTGTTGATAACTGTTCGCGGTCAGCGGCGGCGGGGCGGTTTGGGTGAATTTATCCCCAGGTGGCAGCGCCGCTGCGAACTGCTCCGCCATCTGCCGAAGTTCAGTCATGCTCTGCGGGCCGACGAGGCTCAGGGTCATTTGTCCGGTGCGGTAAAACTGCTGGTGGAAGTCCGTTAACGCCTTCTGAAACGCAGGCGACTGCACCTGCAGGCTGTCCCGATTGCCCGCATGAAACCCGCGCAACGGATGATCTGCCGGTAAACCTTTGTACAGCGCAAACTGCTGCTGCGCTGACGAGTCTTGCGACCAAGCGACGAATTCTGCCTGCAAAACTTCCCGTTCACGCAACTGGTCGTCCAGATTCATACGCGGTTGGGCGAGCATGTCTGACAGACGCTCAAGCCCTGCGTTGAACGATGGCACTGGCAACTCGAAGAAAAAATCCGTGGTGCGTTCGCGAGTGCTGGCATTCACCTGCCCGCCATGACCTTGCACGTAGGCCATCAGCCCTTCGTTCCCGGGAAAGCGTTCGGTGCCGAGGAACAGCAAATGCTCAAGGAAGTGCGCCAGCCCCGGCCATGCCAGCGGTACGTCATGACTGCCGGCAGCCACTCGCAACGCGGCTGCACTGCGCTTCAAACCGGGTGCGTGGCGCAGGGTCACCCGCAAGCCGTTGGCCAGGGTTTCAGAATAAGGGTGGGGATGGGTCGGCGCAGGCATGGGCACTTCCAGAACAGTGAGGTGCCCATGCTAGCGGATTAGCGTTGGTTGAGCGCGCCGTAAAGTTCTGGGCGACGGTCATTCAGATAGCGATTGATCTCACGGGAATCGCTCATCAACTGGCGATCCAGTTCGCCCACGATCAAGGCTTCGTCGAGTCCGGCCAGAGCGATACGACTGCCGTCCGGCGCTGCCAGGCTGCTTTGGCCGCAATAGTGAATGTCGCGTTCATGGCCGCAGTAATTGGCGTAGGCCACGTAGCACTGGTTTTCGAAGGCGCGCGAGCGGACCATGACGTCGGCCACGAAGTCGAACGAAACCATATTGGCCGTTGGCGTCACGATAAGCTCGGCGCCGGCAAGCGCCAGTCGCCGGGCGTTCTCTGGGAACTCCAGGTCATAGCAGATGAGGAATCCGAGCTTCCAGCCGTTGAGTTCGACCAGCGGAAAATCATTGTCGCCGGGGCTGAACATCGAGCGATCAAGATCGCCGTAGAGATGCGTCTTGCGGTAATTGCACAGGCGCTCGCCGTGGCAATCAATCAACTGCACCGCGTTGAAGATATCGCCTTCGGCGGTGCGCTCGGGGTAACCGTACACAATCGCCAGGCCGGCCGCTTTGGCGATCCGGCCGATCTGCTGCGCCCATTCGCCGTTATACACCTCAGCCAGAGTGCTGACGGCCTCGGCGCCAATGTTGTAGCCGGTCATGTACATTTCCGGCAGCACCAACAGATCGGCGCCCCTGGCCTCCATCGCCACTTGATGCAGGCGGTGAAGGTTGGCGGCGGGGTCCAGTGGTAGCGGCGGACATTGGTAAAGGGCTACACGCATCAGGGATTCCTCTTACTCGGGCAGGGCGATAGGGCCGATGTCTTTGAACACATCACCCGGGCCCGGGTTCTCTTTATGTGTCGATCCGCCGAAATGTTTCATGATGCCCCACACCGCATTGAGCGAAGTCTGCACCGCGCCTTCGACCCACGCCGGTGTCCACGATACGTCGTCCCCGGCAATGAAAATCCCGCGCTGCTCGGCCGGCATGTCGTCCTGCATGAAGTGCGCGTACATCCGCTGGTTGTAGCGGTAATGGCCGGGCAGCGCGCCTTTGAAGGCACCGAGGAAATACGGGTCGGCTTCCCATGAAACGGTAATCGGGTCGCCGATGATCCGCGCAGCGATATCGACTTTCGGGTAGATCTTTTTCAGCGCGTTCAGCGCCAGCTCAACGCGTTTTTCGACCGGATGCGGGAGCATTTTCAACGCGTCGCTCATCCATGAGTACGACAGGCAGATCACGCCCGGTTTGTCGTCGCCGTTGTCGAACAGATAGGTGCCACGGGTCAGGCGATCAGTGAGGGTCATGCTCATCAGATCGCGGCCGGTTTCCGGGTCCTTGTCCTTCCAGAACGGACGGTCGACCATCACGAAAGTCTTCGACGACTGCATGTAGCGGGTGCGATCAAGGGCCATCCACATTTTCTGTGAAAACAGGGTTTCGTCGCACTCGATCTGCGTGGTCAGTAGCCAGCTCTGGCAAGTGGTCAGGACGGCAGCGTATTCGCGGGTGTCGCCGTTATTGTCGGTGACGGCGAAGCGGCCGTCCGGCGCGTGAGCGATTTTCTTCACCCCCGAACGCGGCGCGCCACGGTGCAGGGATTTCAGGCTGGTGCCTTCTGGCCAATGAACGCAGCGCTCCGGCACATGCCGCCAGA
This sequence comes from Pseudomonas khorasanensis, assembly GCF_014268505.2. Lineage (GTDB taxonomy): Bacteria > Pseudomonadota > Gammaproteobacteria > Pseudomonadales > Pseudomonadaceae > Aquipseudomonas > Aquipseudomonas khorasanensis. Next base: position 61,794 of record NZ_JABWQP020000017.1, on the reverse strand, counting down.
TGCCTTGCGGCACCTGCTCGACGCCGCCGACCACCAGGTGCTGATGGTCGTCGCAGTTGGTCATCACGACACGGAAAATTTCCAGCATCGAATTGGGGAAATCCGAGTCCCAGCCGCCAGTGCCGAAACCGACCTGACCGAACACTTCGCGGTGATGAAAAGAAAGTTTGGCGAAGGCTTTCGAGGTGGCGACGAAATCGTAAAAAGTCCGGTCGTCCCACAACGGCACGAGTTTGTTCCACAGTTCTTTCAGGCGCGGCACGTCGCGGTCGCGGATGGCTTGCTGAATGTCGGAGAACTGCGAGCCGGCTTCCAGCGCGTCCGCCCAAGCGTCAGCGACTTCCTGGAACAACGCAGGAAGATCCTTCAGGCTTTGTGCGTAATGAGTTGTGCCCTCAAGGTCGATCACGGTGCTGCCGGAGGCCGACGTCAGCGGGTTCGGGAAGGGTTTGGTCTCAAGTCCAAGCTTGTCGACATAGTGATAGAACGCCGTGGAGGACACCGGAAAACGCATACCGCCGAGCTCGGCGACAATGCCGTCCGTGCCATTGAAGGCTTGTGAACGCAGACGACCTCCCAGTTTTGACGCCTCGTACACCACCGGCTTCAAGCCGAGTTTCATCAGCTCATAAGCGGCCACCAGACCGGCGATGCCCGCACCGACAATTGCCACCTCGGCGCCATGGTTCTGCTCAGGAATGCTGCCGAGACCGGCCGGATGCTCGATCCAGTCGTCGAACGCGAACGGAAAGTCCGGGCCGAAAATGGTGACTGGTTTCTTACTGTCTGCAGGATGACGATTGTTCTTGTTCATGACTGACCTTACTGGCGACCCGACGCGAGATACGCGTCTGAGTATAGGAAAAGATGCCAGCCATTCTAGGGAGCGTCGAACACGTTAATAAGACGCAAAGTGTCGTCGTTTTGCCGGTTGATCATTCAATGTGACGATTGCTGGCTACAAACTGACCAGAAATGTAGGAGCGAGCCTGCTCGCGAAGAGCCCAGTCAGGGCGCCGACCCAATGCTTCAGACTGGCTGCCCCCGATCAATCTTGCTACTCAAAATAATCGAAGTCGTGGTCTTTTCGACTCCATCGACGCTGCCAATCTGATCCAGCAACTGATCGAGCTGCTCCGGCGAATCCGTGCGCAACCACGCCACATAATCAAACTCGCCACTCACCGCGCAAAGCTGCTGCACCTGCGCCATCGCACTCAGGCGACGCAGCACCTCCTTGCCGGAACGCGGTTGTACCTTGATCCCGACATACGCCTGCAAACCACCGTCAACCACGCGCTGACCGAGCCGCACGCCGTAACCCGTGATCACTTTGGCCTTTTCCAGCCTGGCCAGGCGCGAAGTGACAGTCGTACGCGCAATGCCCAGTTGCCGAGCGAGCATGGCGACGCTTTCGCGGGCGTTGATCTGCAGGGCGGCGATTAGCTGGCGGTCGATTTCGTCGAGGATGGGCTGGCGGGTGTCTGGCAAGGGTTGGCTCCGTTGGCATTGGATCGAATGGGGCGCATTTTACAGGCAAACAGCGGTAGGCTTTCGAAAGGGCTTCAACAAAGCCTGAAACGAACATTGCGCTCGCCAGAAAGAAACCCGACCACTCGGCCAATAAAAAGCCGCGCAATGCGCGGCTTTCGAATTGGTGGGCCCACACGGACTCGAACCGTGGACCAAAGGATTATGAGTCCTCTGCTCTAACCAACTGAGCTATAGGCCCTCAGTAGGCCGCGGATTATAGCGACGGTTTCCCGGCTGTGCCATCCGAAAAATCCGATAAGGTTACTTGCAGAAATGTTGCCGCGAACTCATCCGGCGGTAGTGGCAGGCTGACGATGTAGCCCTGGATCTGTTCACAGCCTTCAGCGGCGAGGAATTGTTGTTGCGCCTGGGTTTCCACGCCTTCGGCAATCACGGTGAATTGCATGCTGCGCCCCAGTGCGATGATGGCTCGCACTATTGCCGCGTCGTGGGGGTCGTCGGGCAGTCCACGGACGAAAGACTGGTCGATTTTGAGGATGTCCAGCGGCAAGCGCTTGAGGTAGCTGAGCGAGGAATAGCCGGTGCCGAAGTCATCGATCGCCAGTTGTACGCCGAGGCGTTTGAGTTGGTGTAGCACTGCCAGTGCCTCTTCGGCCTGACTCATGATGAAATTTTCGGTAATTTCCAGTTGCAGTAAATCCGGCCTGAGTCCGTTGTCCTTGAGCAGTTGCTCGATGCGCGCAAGCAGATTCGGTTGGCGCAGTTGCGCACCGGCGAGGTTCACCGACAGCGGGCCGAGCGGTTCGTAGATCTGGTTCCACTCAAACATCTGCCGGCAAGCGGTCTCCAGCACCCAGTCGCCGATCTGCAGGATCATGCCGTTCTCTTCTGCCAGCGGGATGAAGTGCTCTGGCGGTACTTCGCCAAAGGTTGGGTGCCGCCAGCGAATCAGCGCTTCCGCGCCCACCAGGCTGTGGTCGACCAGGCTGATTTTGGGTTGGTAATACAGAAACAGCTCGTCGCGCTCGATGGCGCGACGCAGTTCGTGTTCCAGCGCTATGCGTTCGCTGGCCTGGGCGGTGAGGTCACGGGTGTAGCTTTCGACGCGATTGCGCCCTTTGGCTTTGGAGCGATACATCGCCGCGTCGGCGTTTTTAACCAATGTAGCGACGTCGCAGCCATCGCGCGGATAAAGGCTGGTGCCGATGCTGGCGCTGATGAAGAATTCATGTTCGCCGGCCTGGAAGGGCGCGCCGAAGCAATTGAGCAGTTTCGTGGCGATGTTATCCGCGTCGCTCGCTTGCTGCAGGCCCGGCAGCAAGATGATGAATTCATCGCCGCCCAACCGCGCAACCGTGTCGATATCGCGTAACTGCTCCTTCAAACGCACGGCAATTCCTTTGAGCAACAGGTCGCCGACCGGATGCCCGAGGCTGTCGTTGATGTGCTTGAAACGATCGAGGTCGAGAAACAGCACGGCGCCTTGACCACCATTTTCCTGCTGGCTGGTCAGGGCCATTTGCAGGCGGCTTTCGAACAGCGTGCGATTGGGCAGACCGGTGAGCGGATCATGGTGGGCCTGATAGTCGAGCTTGGCCTGCGCATGCTTGAGGCTGGAAATATCGGCGAACACCGCGACAAAGTGGGTGATGAATTTGTCGCGGTTGCGTACCGCGCTGATGGTCAGCCAGCTCGGATACAGCTCCCCATTTTTGCGCCGGTTGGAGATTTCGCCTTGCCAGTGACCTTCGGCGGTCAGTTGATGCCACATCGCCGCGTAAAACGCACTGTCGTGCAATCCCGAAGCGAGCAGGCGCGGCGTATGGCCCAGCGCTTCGCTTTCGCTGTAGCCGGTGATTTCAGTAAAGGCGCGGTTGACCGCGCTGATGTGCTGCTGAGTGTCGGTGATCAATACACCTTCGGCAGTGCTCTCGAAAACGGTGGCGGCCTGTTGCAGTTTTTCCTGCATCAAATGGCGTTCGGTAATGTCCCGGGCGATGGTCAGCATGCAATCGTCATCACCAATCGGTAGCGGGCGACTGGAGACTTCGCACAGGCGAATCTGCCCGTCGCTGCGGCGGATATGGCAAGTGAAGTCGCGAACGAAGCCGTCTCGTTGCATCAGGTCGAGCATTTGTTTGCGTTCGTTGAGGTTGACCCATATGCCCAGGTCCAGCGTTGAGCGATCCACCGACATGGCGCTGTTGAATCCGGTGATACGACTGAAGCCTTCGTTGACCTCAAGCAACAGACCGTCGCTCTGGCGCGACAGCAGTAAGCCGTCCGGTGAGGCATGGAAGGCCTTGGCAAATTTCTCTTCGGAGGTCTGCAGTTGCTGTTGGGTTTCCTTGAGTTGACTGATGTCGCGCACGACGACCACCAGCGCCGGGGTGGTGTCGAGGTCGAAAGGCTCGGCAGAAATCAGCCCTGTAAACAGTTGGCCGTTATTGCGGCGAAAAGGCATCTCGAGGTTGCGAATGCTGCCGGCCTGCAAGCGCTGCAATAATCCGGGACCGACGCCGGGAATGCCCCAAATATTGAGGTTGGTGGCGGTTTGTCCAACCACTTCGTCAGCCCTGAGGCCAATCTGTTCTTCAAAAGCCTCATTGACCTCCAGCAGGCAACCGTCGGACAGGCGCGCTATCACGAGGATGTCCGGGCACTGCTGGAACACCGAAGCGAACTTCTGCTCTGACAGTCGCAGCGCCTCCTCCGTGCGCTTGATTTCGCTGATGTCGATCATCAGGCCGCGCATCACCGGCTCGTGGCCGTGTTCTATCAGGCTGACGATATCGCGCACCCACAGGCAGCGGCCGTCGGCGGTGATCACCCGATAGTCGACAATGTGGTCGCGCCCTTGGCGTAGCGCCTCTCGACAGTAGTTCTGCGTGCGGGTCAGGTCGGCGGGGTGAATGATGTTGTGCCAGAATCCCGGAATCAGCCAGTGAGACTGTGGATAACCGAGCAAGTCTTCAGCGTGAGGCGAGACATAGCTGTAGGTGAAGTCGCTCATCCGCGCTTCCCAGGCGATGGCCGACAGGCTTTCCACCAGGCCGCGATAGTGATACTCGCTGCTGCGCAGCTCCTGTTCGAGGTCTATGCGTCGGGTGATTTCCGAACTCAGGCGCCGGTTGATGCGAATGACCACGGCAAGCACTGTCATCAGTAGCAACAGCCCAGGCAGGCCATAGATCAGCAGATCGGACCAGAATGTGCGGTGGTCGAGGACGTTGCCGACCCAGTGTTCCTGGATGCTGCTGATCTGCGCAGGCGACATGTCAGCGAGGACTTTGTCGAGAATGCCCACCAGCACCTTATTGTCGCGCGGCACGGCCATCGCCAGTTGATAGCGATACGGCGTTTCGCCGCTGACGTAGAGGCCGTCGAGCTTGAGCTGGCGCAGGCTCCAGACGCTGGACGCGAGGTCGCCGACCACCGCGTCAACTTCGTCGGTCGCCAGTGCCTGCAGCGCCGAACTGACATTGGGCATGGCGACCAGATTCAGGTCGGGGTGATGAGTGCGAAGCAGTTCGTGGGGCGCGTAGTTTTCCACCACGGCGATTTTCAAACCGTACAAGTCGTCGATTTTGCGCGGCTGGGCCCCACCGACATGGGCGAGGATTACAATCGGGAAGTCGAGGTAGGGGCGCGTGAACGCAAGGTAGGTCTGCCGTTCCGGAGTGGACATGATGCCCGGCAACAAGTCGATTTTGCCCTTTTTCACCTGCTCCAGCACCACGGTCCAGCTCACCGGCTCGATGGGTGTGAGCTTGACCGCCAATCGTTGGCGGATCACGTCGATGTAGTCGGCGGCCAGGCCCTGATAACGGTTCTGATCGTCACGGAACTCGAAGGGCGGCCACGACGCATCGACACCCAGGCGCAAATCGGGGTGAGCCGCCAGCCAGCTACGTTCTTCGTCGGTGAGAGTCAGCGCGTCAGCCGTGGCGGTGCAGATCATCAATGACAACAGAAGAAGCACGGGCGCCAGTCTGGGCATAACGCTCTCGTTATGGCTCGGGGGTGATTGTTTCGAGTGTAGACGGGGTATGCGGCGGGGAGGGTGGGGCGGGGAATTTAATCTGCCATAAAACAAAACCCCCGGCCTGGGCCGGGGGTTCTGGTATCACTCGTCGAGGAAGGAGCGCAGATGCTCGCTTCGCGTCGGGTGGCGCAGCTTGCGCAGCGCCTTGGCTTCGATCTGACGGATCCGCTCACGCGTTACGTCAAACTGTTTGCCCACTTCTTCGAGCGTATGGTCGGTGTTCATGTCGATACCGAAGCGCATGCGCAGTACCTTGGCTTCACGGGCAGTGAGGCCGGACAGCACTTCGCGGGTCGCTTCTTTCAGACTTTCAACCGTGGCGACATCGATTGGCGACTGCATGGTCGAGTCTTCGATGAAGTCGCCCAGATGGGAGTCTTCGTCATCACCGATCGGCGTTTCCATGGAGATCGGCTCTTTGGCGATCTTCAATACCTTGCGGATCTTGTCCTCAGGCATTTCCATGCGTTCGCCCAGCTCTTCCGGGGTCGGTTCGCGACCCATTTCCTGCAACATCTGCCGGGAAATACGGTTGAGCTTGTTGATCGTCTCGATCATGTGCACCGGAATACGGATGGTGCGGGCCTGGTCGGCGATCGAGCGAGTGATCGCCTGACGGATCCACCAGGTGGCATAAGTCGAGAACTTGTAACCACGACGGTATTCGAACTTGTCCACCGCTTTCATCAGGCCGATGTTGCCTTCCTGGATCAGATCGAGGAATTGCAGGCCGCGGTTGGTGTACTTCTTGGCGATCGAGATCACCAGACGCAGGTTGGCTTCAACCATCTCTTTCTTCGCGCGGCGGGCCTTGGCCTCACCGATCGACATGCGACGGTTGATGTCCTTGATTTCGGCGATGGTCAGGCCGGTCTCGGTTTCCAGCGCGATCAGTTTCTGCTGGCAACGGATGATATCTGGCTGCACACGGCCGATGGCTTCGGCGTACTTGCTCTTGCCTTTGGCCAGGGCGTCGGACCAGCTTTCGTCGACTTCGTTGCCCGGGAACTGACGCAGGAAATCGGCGCGTGGCATACGTGCATCACGTACGCACAGCTGCATGATCGCGCGCTCTTGCTGACGCAGGCGATCCAGGGCACCGCGCACACGCTCGACCAGGGCTTCGAATTGCTTCGGCACCAGTTTGATCGGCATGAACAGCTCGGCCAGGGCCAGCAACTCGGCAACCGCTGCCTTGTTGTGACGACCGTGCTTTTTCAGGGCCTTGCGGGTGATTTCCATCTGGTCAGCCACGGCGCCGAAACGCTGGGCAGCAATGACCGGGTCCGGACCGCTTTCGGCTTCTTCTTCGTCATCGGAAGAGTCGGCTTCATCGTCGTCGGTCTCGTCGTCCGCCTTGACGGCTTTCGGGTCAACCGGCGGCGGCACTTCTGCCGCTGGCGGCGCGATGCCGTCGTCCGGGTCGATATAACCGCTCAGGACGTCGGACAGGCGACCACCTTCGGTGGTGACGCGGGTGTACTCGGAGAGAATGTGGTCAACCGTGCCAGGGAAGTGCGCGATCGCGCTCATCACTTCACGAATGCCTTCTTCGATCCGCTTGGCGATTTCGATTTCGCCTTCACGGGTCAGAAGCTCGACCGTACCCATTTCACGCATGTACATGCGCACCGGGTCAGTGGTGCGACCGATATCGGTCTCCACCGCCGCCAACGCAGCGGCTGCTTCTTCCGCAGCGGCCTCGTCGGTATCGGCGTCGGCCAACATAAGGGCGTCCGCATCCGGAGCACTCTCGTGTACGGGGATCCCCATGTCGTTAATCATGCGGATGATGTCTTCCACCTGCTCCGGATCTGAAATATCCTCGGGCAGGTGGTCGTTGACCTCGGCGTAAGTCAGATACTTCTGCTCACGACCCAGTTTGATCAACTCAATAATACGAGACTGCTGTTGCGCTTTTCCGGACATAACACCCTATCCACTGAAGGTCTTGGCGGGCAAAAAACAAGCCGAGGATTATACCTGAGCTATGACCTCACGCGCCAGTTGAGGTCGGGTTTGATGCGGAAACATTGCGACTTAAAAGGTCGCGCAGTTGATTTTTCTCTTCAATGCTCAGTTCGCTTTGTCGCGCTTTCCTGAGCAGTTGTTCCAGATTTCGCTCGCGTTGGCGGGCTGACAAGCTAGTAATGGTGTCGAAAAACTGTTGTTCAAGGTTATCTCCGTCAATCAGCCACTCCTTTTCTGCAAGTGCCTTGAGCAAGCGACCCTGTTCAGTGCCGTGCCATCGCGCGATCAACTGAAATGAGTTTAGCTTGGGATTCTTCTGTACGGCTTCGAGCAGCGCCACAAGTAGCTGGGCGTTGGTCTGATTTTCATCGGCAATGTGCCCGGCGTCTTCGACGCGTTTGGCCAGTTGCGGGTGATGGAGCAGTGTTCTCAGGGCTGTCAGCGTAGGCGATTCGACGCCGATCGGGGTGCGCGGACGCTGCTGCTCCCGATCAGCGCCACGCTTGCCATTCTTGTCCCAGGGTTTTTTGTCCCACTTCTTGCCGCCGGCGCCGGGTTTCTTCGGCGTCCACTCCTGCTGCGGCGCATACATGTCCTGTGACTGCGGCTGATGGTAGTCGCTGTAATCCGGCATGGCGTCGTAATCGATGCCCGGATCGTAGGCGGGCGGCGCTTCCTGCGGCGCGCTCTGTACCAGCTGGCTGACGGTCTCGCTGCTCAGGCCGGTAATCTCGGTCAGGCGCTGACGCATCAAAATGCGCAGGTTTGCGCCCGGCACCTTATCGATCAGCGGCGCGGCGAGGGTGGCCATGTGTGCCTTGCCCTCCAGCGAGCGCGGGTCGGCTTCTTCGATCAGTTGCTGGAAGAAATAATCGGCCAGCGGCTGCGCATGTTGGTTGATGCGTGCTTTGAAGGCGTCGGTGCCTTCGGCTCGAACCAGTGTGTCCGGGTCTTCGCCCTCGGGCAAAAACAGGAACCGCGCGCGGCGCCCGTCCTGCAGGCATGGCAGTGTTGCTTCCAGTGCGCGCCACGCTGCGTTGCGCCCGGCCTGGTCGCCGTCGAAGCAGAACAAAACGTTCGGGACGACGCGAAACAGGCGTTTCAAGTGTTCTTCGCTGGTCGCAGTCCCCAGTGTCGCAACGGCATTGCGCAAGCCTTGCTGGGCGAGGGCGATGACGTCCATATAGCCCTCGACGACAATGATCTCGTCAAGGTTGCGGTTGTTCTTGCGCGCTTCATAGAGGCCGTAGAGTTCCTGGCCTTTATGGAAAACCGGGGTTTCCGGTGAGTTCAGGTATTTCGGTTTGTCGTCGCCCAGTACGCGACCGCCGAAGGCGATGATCCTTCCCCGGCTGTCACGGATCGGAAACATCACGCGATCACGGAAGCGATCATAGCGTTTGCCGGTTTCGGCGTTCTCGATCAGCAGGCCGGCTTCAATCATTGCCTTCTGTTGCAGCGTGTCGCTGCTCAGATGCTTGAGCAGGTTGTCCCAGCCCGGCGGCGCAAAGCCAAGGCCGAAATCCCGGGCAATCTCGCCGGTCAGGCCGCGTCCCTTGAGGTAATCCACCGCCGCCTTGCGCGATGGATGACTCTTTAGTGCCTGGCGATAAAAGTCGGCGGCGGCGGTCAGCAGCGGGTACAGCGGCGAGTCGGTCGGCTGCCGTGGTTTGCGCTCCCGGCCGCTTTCTTCGCGGGGGATTTCCATGCCGGCGGCTTTGGCCAGATCTTCGACGGCCTGGGGGAAGTCCAGATTGTCGTGATCCATGAGAAAACCGAGGGCGTTGCCGCCGGCGCCGCAGCCGAAGCAATAATAGAACTGCTTGTCGGGGCTGACGCTGAACGACGGAGTTTTCTCTTTGTGAAACGGGCAACAGGCGGTGTAGTTCTTGCCGGCCTTCTTCAATTGCACGCGCGAGCTGACCACGTCGACGATGTCGGTGCGGTTCAGCAGGTCGTCAATGAAGCTCTGGGGAATCAGCCCGGCCATGGCGTTCTCGTCGTCTGCGCTGCAATAAGTCCGATGCGAAAGGCTGGCGGACACGGGTCATTGCTGGAAGCGCACAAGGTGTGCGGCTCGACCGGTGTTGTCTGCGTGATCGCTGTCGGGAAGTGTATCTGCCGAAGATCCACTGACGTGAGTACCTATCAGTCTTCGACTATTTGAAAGTGTTGCGCTGAATCCGCTGACGGCCGGTTACAGGCCTCGGATAGCTCAATAAAGCGGGCACGCATGCAGGTGCCTTGGGCTGATCGTCGTAAGAGGAATCAGTGGGTGTGCTCGTCAGTAGCCTTGAAAGGCTCGTCAGAAAAGACGTGCACCGCTGGCAAAAGAGCCAGGCCTGACGCGGTGAAGCAGATTTGTCTCGGTCGCATCGGCGGCTTCGACGGTGAAACTCAAGCGTTTTACGCAAATGCCATTAGCCCGGCTGAGGGCCGGGCTTAGGCAAGAAGCTTGCTACGAACGTCTGTGTATTAGTACAGACGAACGGCGCGGCGCTGTTCGCGCTGAACTTTCTTGGCGTGACGCTTAACAGCAGCTGCTGCCTTGCGCTTACGCTCAGAAGTTGGCTTCTCGTAAAATTCGCGGCTACGAACTTCAGCCAGTACACCGGCTTTTTCGCAGGAGCGCTTGAAACGACGCAGAGCTACGTCGAAGGGTTCGTTCTCTTTTACTTTGACGGCTGGCATCCAGAGCTACCTTCATTCATTACCGGGGTCAACATCCTCGCGGCAAAAGAGCACTTGAAGACGTCGGTTTTTAAGGGTTGCGGATGTTAACCCCTCATCGCTCGGAATGCAAAGCCTCTGATCGAAAACCGCTGGTCGGGGCATCACGCGGGGACTATTATGCGCGCCTTCGAATTCAGCCTAAACAAGGCGCAAACCCATGCTAGTACTGGGATTAGAAACCTCCTGCGACGAAACCGGCGTCGCATTATATGACAGTGAGCGCGGTCTGCTGGCCGACGCGCTGTTCAGTCAGATCGACCTGCACCGCGCCTATGGCGGTGTGGTGCCGGAGCTGGCCTCGCGTGACCACGTCAAACGCATGCTGCCCTTGATTCGTCAGGTGTTGGCCGAGGCCGACTGTGTGCCGACCGAGATCGATTCGATTGCCTACACCGCAGGCCCTGGCCTGGTCGGCGCGCTGTTGGTCGGTGCATCCTGCGCTCAGGCGCTGGCGTTTGCCTGGGGCATTCCGGCGCTCGGCGTGCATCACATGGAAGGCCACCTGCTCGCACCGATGCTGGAGCCGAAACCACCAGAATTCCCGTTCGTCGCTTTGTTGGTTTCAGGCGGTCATACACAGTTGGTCCAGGTGGATGGCATCGGCCAATACAGCCTGCTCGGCGAAACACTCGACGATGCGGCCGGCGAAGCCTTCGACAAGACCGCGAAGATGATGGGCCTCAATTATCCCGGCGGGCCGGAGATCGCCAAACTGGCCGAGAAGGGTGTCGCAGGACGCTTCACTTTTCCGCGCCCGATGTGTGATCGCCCAGGGCTGGACTTCAGCTTCAGCGGCCTGAAAACCTTCGCCCTCAACACCTGGCAGCAATGCGTCAGCGCCGGGGACGACGGTGAACAAGCCCGTTGCGACATCGCGCTGGCATTCCAGCAGGCCGTGGTGGAGACTTTGACCATCAAGTGCAAGCGCGCCCTGAAACAGGCGGGCATGAAGCGTCTGGTGATTGCCGGCGGCGTCAGCGCCAACAAGGCGTTGCGGGTTTCGCTGGAGAAGATGCTCGGCGACATGAAAGGCGATGTGTTCTATGCGCGTCCCGAGTTCTGCACCGACAACGGCGCAATGATCGCGTTTGCCGGTTGCCAGCGCTTGAAGGCCGGTCAGCAGGAAAGTCTGGCGATTACGGTTCAGGCGCGATGGCCGATGGAGCAGTTGTCGGCGTTGTGAGGAGCCGCTTGACCGGACGGTATTTAAAAATGCCGTTCGCGCCCGGCAAACAGGTCGCGTAGATTGCCGCGATGACGCCAGACAATCAGCAGGGTCAACGCGCTCATGGGCAGCAAGGCTTTCGGCTCCTGCCAGGCCAGCAACGGCAGGGTCAGCGGCGTGGCAATCAGCGCCGCCAGCGAGCTGGTGCGGGTCAGGTAGAACGTCAGCAGCCAGGCGCACACTGCCAGCAACGCGGCGGGTGGATACAGGCCCACCAGCATGCCGGCAGCGGTGGCGACACCTTTGCCGCCGCGGAAGCGAAAATACAGTGGGAACAGGTGACCGATCACGGCGCAAACGCCGATCCAGGCCTGATCCTGCAGCGAGAGGCCTGCTGCCGAGGCAATCAGTACTGGCAGCAAGCCTTTGAGTAGATCACCCACCAGGGTCAGGATCGCCAGTTTGCGACCGACCAGACGCAGCATGTTGGTGGCGCCGGCATTGCCCGAGCCACTCATTCGCGGGTCCGGGTTTCCGGTCAGGCGGCTGAGCAAAATGGCGAAGGACAGCGAGCCGAGCAGGTAGGCGAGAATCGCCAGTAACCAAAACATGCTAACTATTCCGGGCGAGGACGCCCTGATTCTAACGGCGCATTGCGCCCTTGTCGTGCAGCGGAGAAAAGTGCTTGGACAGAGTGTTTATCGAGGGCCTGGAAGTCGATACCGTGATTGGTGCCTACGACTGGGAGCGCGGCATCCGTCAATGTCTGCGCCTTGATTTGAGCTTCGCCTGGGACAACCGCCCGGCCGCCGCAGGTGATGACCTGGCTTTGGCACTCGACTACGCCAGCGTTTCCACGCGCATTCAGGCCTTTGCCGAGCAGGCGCAGTTTCAACTGGTCGAGACCTTCGCCGAGCGGCTGGTTGAAGTGCTCATGACCGAATTCAAGATCACCTGGGTGCGGCTGAAGCTGACCAAGCCAGGCGCTGTGCCGGCGGCCAAGGGCGGCGTGGGTGTGGAGATCGAGCGCGGATGTCGCTGACTCAGGTCTATCTCGGGCTCGGTAGCAATATCGAGCGCGAAACCCACTTGCGTGCTGGCCTCGATGCGCTGGCCGGTTTTTTGGTGGACGTCCGCTGTTCGGCGGTGTTTGAAAGCCAGCCGGTGGGCATCAAGAGCGGGCCGTTCTTCAACTTCGTGGTCTCGGCTTATACCGATTTGCCGTTGATGGAGCTGGATCGGCGGCTGAAATTCATCGAAGCGGATAACGGCCGTTATGCCCCGGATCGCAAAGGCCTGCCGCTGGATATCGACGTGCTGCTGTACGGCGATCTGGTCGGTAACTTCGACGGTTTGATATTGCCGCGAGCAGAAATTCTAAAAAACGCTTTTGTACTCTGGCCGCTTTCGCTGATCGCCCCCGAGCGGGTGCATCCAGGCGTAGGAAAGAGTTTCGCAACGTTGTGGGCCGAAGCGCAGATTGAACAGGTGCTGGCGCCGGTTTCATTCGAATGGAATGGGCAGCAACTGACTCCGTCGAATCTTTAAAGCAAAAGATCGCAGCCTTCGGCAGCCCTACAGGGAAACGCGAATTCCTCTCTAGAAGCTGCCGAAGGCTGCGATCTTTTGATCTTCCTTCAAGCGTTGTCTTTATAGATCTTCAACGCTTTGAGCCGCTCACGCTGAAGTGCTTCGCCCAGTGCCGGCCCCTTGAATCCCTTTTCCAGTAACGGCTGCACCGCGACGCTGCGTGCTGCGGTTGCGGCACCGCGCAAATAATCGGCCTGTGGATAACTGCGCTGCTCCAGACCCTTGCGGCCACGCGCATCCATCTCGCACGCAGCGATAAACTCCTCGAAACGCTGCGGCCGACGGTAAATATCGAAGCTCTGCAGTAACTCCAGTAGCGTGGAAGCCTTCAGCTCGAGGGCTCTGTGCCCATGGGTGTGATATTGCCCGACCAGCATTGCCAGTTCCTGGCAATCCCTGGGAACTTTGAAGCGCTCGTTGACCGCTTTGATCAGCTTAAGGCCGGTATGTTCGTGGGCGATGTGTTGCGGCCACTCCTCTTGCGGCGTCAGGCCTTTGCCCAAGTCGTGCAGAAGGCAGGCCCAGCGCACCGTCAGTGGCTGCTTGTGCAGGGCTGATTGCGCAAGCACGCTCAAGGTGTGCAGGCCCGTGTCGATTTCCGGGTGATGAGTCTCCGGCTGCGGCACGCCGAACAAGGCGTCGACTTCCGGCATCAATACCTTGAGGGCGTCACATTCTCGCAACACTTCGATGAACACCTGAGGCTGATCTTCCATCAGTGCGCGGGAGATTTCCTTCCAGCTGCGTTCGGCGGTCAGCGCTTGCAGTTCGCCGGATTCGCTGAGCTGACGCATCAGGTCGAGTGTTTCTGGCGCAACGGTAAACCCCAGTCCGGCATATCGGGCCGCAAAGCGGGCAACACGCAACACTCGGAGGGGATCTTCGGCGAAGGCCGGGGAAACGTGGCGCAGGATTCGCGCTTCAAGATCACGTTGGCCATGGTACGGATCGGTCAGATTGAGCTGATCGTCCTCCGCCATGGCATTGATCGTAAGGTCGCGACGAATCAGGTCTTCTTCCAGCGTGACTTCGGGACTTGCGTAAAACGTGAAGCCGCCGTAACCGCGCCCACTTTTGCGTTCAGTGCGCGCGAGGGCGTATTCCTCCCCGGTGCGCGGGTGGAGAAACACCGGGAAATCCGCGCCTACTGGCCGGAACCCCTTGGCGAGCATTTCTTCGGTGGTCGCGCCGACCACGACCCGGTCGATGTCCGTGACCGGTAACCCCAACAGGCGATCACGTACTGCGCCGCCAACTTTGTAAACCTGCATAAAAAACCTCCGTCAGTCCGACAGGATAACCCTTGCGTCAGACTTTCGGAGGTGGAAACCGGGTCAAAGATGAATGACGGCAAGATCAAGCCGACCGTAATCCCCTTCGCCATGTTCACTGCGCGGCGGCACGTGATGGGTTTTCATGATCTGGTCGCCCTGCAGGGTTTCCAGATGAATATCGAAGCCCCACAAGCGGTGCAGGTGCTTGAGTACTTCGTCCGTGGAGTCGCCCAATGGCTTGCGGTCGTGCTGCTGGTGACGCAGGGTCAGGGAACGGTCGCCGCGCCGATCGATGCTATAGATCTGCACGTTAGGCTCACGATTGCCGAGGTTGTACTGCGCAGCCAGGGTTTCGCGGATGATACGGTAGCCAACCTCGTCATGAATCGCCGGTACCAGCAGGTCGTCCTTCTGGTCATCGTCAAGGATGCTGAACAGCTTCAGATCACGAATGACCTTCGGTGACAGGTACTGCAGGATGAAACTCTCATCCTTGAAGCTGCTCATGGCGAACTTGATCGACGACAGCCAGTCACTGCCGGCAAGTTCGGGGAACCAGTGGCGATCCTCGTCGGTAGGCTCTTCGCAGATGCGACGAATATCTCGGTACATCGCGAAACCCAGTGCATAGGGGTTGATGCCGCTGTAGTAAGGGCTGTCGAAGCCCGGTTGGACAACCACGCTGGTATGCGACGTCAGGAACTCCATCATGAAGCCGTCCGTAACCAGGCCTTCGTCATACAGGTCATTCATCAGCGTGTAATGCCAAAACGTCGCCCAGCCTTCGTTCATCACTTGTGTCTGGCGCTGCGGATAGAAGTACTGCGCAATCTTGCGCACGATGCGCACGATCTCGCGCTGCCACGGCTCCAGCAGTGGCGCGTGCTTTTCGATGAAATACAGGATGTTTTCCTGTGGTTCGGCTGGGAAGCGCGCGTTGTCCTTTTCGCTGTATTTGTCCGCGCCTTTGGGAATGGTGCGCCACAGATCGTTGATCTGCTTCTGCAGGTGCTCTTCGCGATCCTTCTGCCGCCGGCGCTCTTCCTCGGCGGAAATCGGATAGGGACGTTTGTAACGGTCGACGCCGTAGTTCATCAGGGCATGGCAGGAGTCGAGCAGATCCTCCACGGCATCGATGCCGTGGCGCTCCTCGCACTGCATGATGTACTGCTTGGCGAACACCAGGTAATCAATGATCGAACTGGCGTCCGTCCACGTGCGGAACAGGTAGTTGCCCTTGAAGAAACTGTTATGGCCATAGCAGGCATGAGCCACCACCAGGGCCTGCATGCAGATGGTGTTTTCTTCCATCAGATAGGCGATGCAGGGATCGGAGTTGATCACAATCTCGTAGGCCAGCCCCATCTGCCCGCGACTGTAGGATTTCTCAGTGCTGAGGAAGTGTTTGCCGTAGGACCAGTGGTGGTAACCCAGCGGCATGCCCACCGACGCATAGGCATCCATCATCTGCTCGGCGGTGATCACTTCGATCTGGTTAGGGTAGGTATCCAGCGCATAACGGGCCGCGATACGGGCGATCTCGCGGTCGTAGGTCTGGATCAGCTCGAATGTCCATTCGGAGCCGGTGGAAATGGGTTGGCGCTTCTGCTCTTTGGCGGTCATGTCACTAACCTGCGCTGGAAGAGTTCACGGAAGACCGGATAGATATCTCCGGCCGAGACCAGTTGCTGTTGGGCAAACGTGTCAGAGAAGGCTTCGGCGATGCGTTCGTATTCGTACCACAAGGCCTGATGTTCGCGCGGGGTGATCTCAACGTACGTGTAATACTGCACAAACGGCATGATCTGGTTGATCAGAATGTCACGGCAAATGGGCGAGTCGTCGTTCCAGTTGTCGCCGTCGGACGCCTGCGCCGCATAGATATTCCATTCGTTGCTCGGGTAACGCTCGGCCATGATTTCCTGCATCAATTTCAATGCGCTGGAAACGATGGTGCCGCCGGTCTCCCGTGAATAGAAAAACTCCTCTTCATCCACTTCCCGTGCGCTGGTGTGGTGACGAATGAACACCACGTCGATCTTGTCGTAGTTCCGTTTCAGGAACAGGTACAACAGGATGAAAAAGCGCTTGGCGATGTCCTTGGTTGCCTGGGTCATCGAGCCGGACACGTCCATGAGGCAAAACATCACCGCTTTGGAACTGGGGTTGGGCTGTTTGACCAGCAGGTTGTATTTCAAATCAAAGGTATCGAGGAAAGGCACGCGATGAATACGCGCGCTGAGTTTCTCGATTTCGGCTTCGAGTTCCTGAATATCACCGAAGTTGTCCGGTTCTTCGCGCTTGAGCCGCGCCAGTTCTTCCTTGGCTTCGCGCAGTTTGGCCCGGCTGCTGCCGGACAGGGCTATACGACGCGCGTGCGCCGAGCGCAGCGTGCGGATGATATTGATCCGTGACGGGTTGCCCTCGTTACTGATGCCTGCGCGTACGGTTTTAAAGGTATCGGTGCCGGTCAGGTTGCGTTTGACCAGATTCGGCAGTTCGAGGTCTTCGAACATGAACTCGAGAAACTCCTCCTGCGTGATCTGGAAGACAAACTCGTCCATACCCTCGCCGGAATTGCCGGCCTTGCCCGGGCCGCGTCCACCGCCGCCACCCGGGGGGCGGGCGATGTGTTCACCGGCAGTGAATTCCTTGTTGCCGGGATGAACCACGGTCTGCTTGCCACCGCGACCATGGTGAAGCACCGGTTCATCGATGTCGCGACCGGGAATGCTGATCTGTTCACCGTGCTCCATATCGGTAATGGAGCGCCGGCTGACTGCCTCTTCGACAGCCTTTTTGATGTGGTCACGGTATCGCCGCAGAAAGCGCTGACGGTTCACCGTGCTCTTGTTCTTGCCATTGAGGCGTCGGTCGATCACATAGCTCATAAGGCCCCTCCGGGGAGCTTCAAGTTTTGAGCTGCAAGCTGCAAGTAGAAGCGGTCCCGAATATTTACGGATTGACGCTCTCTTGCAGCTTGAAGCTAGAAGCTTGCAGCTGCCTCACTGCGACTTCCGGACCCGCAGGTACCATTCGGAAAGAAGCCGTACCTGTTTATCGGTGTAGCCACGTTCAACCATGCGTGTGACAAAGTCGTTGTGTTTCTGTTGGTCCTCTTTGCTGGCCTTGGCGTTGAAGCTGATGACAGGCAACAGGTCTTCGGTGTTGGAGAACATTTTCTTCTCGATGACCACCCGCAGTTTTTCGTAGCTGAGCCAGGTCGGGTTCTTGCCGTTGTTATTGGCTCGGGCGCGCAGCACGAAGTTGACGATTTCGTTACGGAAGTCTTTCGGATTGCTGATGCCGGCCGGTTTTTCGATTTTTTCCAGTTCCTCGTTCAGCGCCACGCGGTTGAGGATTTCGCCGGTTTCCGGATCGCGATACTCCTGATCCTGAATCCAGAAATCCGCGTACAGCACGTAGCGGTCGAAGATGTTCTGGCCGTATTCGCTGTAGGACTCCAGGTACGCGGTCTGGATTTCCTTGCCGATGAATTCGATGTAGCGCGGTGCCAGGTATTCCTTCAGATAGCGCAGGTAGCGCTCTCGGGTCTCGGCCTGGAACTGTTCCTGTTCGATCTGCTGTTCCAGTACGTAGAGCAAATGCACCGGGTTGGCGGCGATTTCATGCGGGTCGAAGTTGAAAACCTTGGACAGAATCTTGAAGGCGAAGCGGGTCGACAGACCGTTCATGCCTTCGTCGACGCCTGCCGAATCCCGGTATTCCTGAATCGACTTGGCCTTCGGATCGGTGTCCTTGAGGTTTTCGCCGTCGTAGACACGCATTTTCGAATAAATATTGGAGTTTTCCGGCTCCTTGAGGCGCGACAGCACGGTGAACTGCGCGAGCATCTTCAAGGTGTCCGGTGCGCAATGGGCCTTGGCGAGCGAGCTGTTGAAGAGCAGTTTGTCGTAGATCTTCACTTCATCACTGACGCGCAGGCAGTACGGCACCTTGACGATGTAGATCCGGTCGATGAATGCCTCGTTGTTCTTGTTGTTGCGGAAGGTGTGCCACTCCGATTCGTTGGAGTGAGCAAGCAGAATCCCGGTGAACGGAATCGCGCCCAGGCCTTCGGTACTGTTGTAGTTGCCCTCCTGAGTGGCGGTCAGCAGCGGGTGCAGCACCTTGATCGGCGCCTTGAACATTTCGACGAATTCCATCAGGCCCTGGTTGGCCCGGCACAGCGCACCGGAGTAGCTGTAGGCGTCGGCGTCGTTCTGTGGGAATTCCTCCAGTTTGCGTATGTCGACCTTGCCGACCAGCGCGGAAATGTCCTGGTTGTTCTCATCACCGGGTTCGGTCTTGGCCACTGCGATCTGGTTGAGGATCGACGGGTACAGCTTGACCACGCGGAACTGGCTGATGTCGCCGCCGAACTCGGCCAGGCGCTTGGTCGCCCACGGCGACATGATGGTGTTCACGTAGCGCCGGGGGATGCCGAAATCTTCCTCGAGGATTGCGCCATCTTCAGTGGCGTTGAACAGACCTAGCGGCGATTCGAAGACCGGCGAGCCCTTGATGGCGTAGAAGGGCACTTTTTCCATCAGTTGTTTGAGCTTCTCGGCCAGGGACGATTTACCGCCACCGACGGGGCCGAGCAGATAGAGGATCTGTTTCTTCTCTTCCAGGCCCTGGGCGGCGTGGCGGAAATACGAGACGATCTGGTCGATGCATTCTTCCATCCCGTGGAAGTCTTCAAAGGCCGGATAACGGCGGATCACCTTGTTGGAGAAGATGCGCGACAGCCTCGAGTTGGCCGAAGTGTCGAGCAGCTCCGGTTCGCCGATCGCCAATAACAGGCGCTCGGCGGCGGATACATAGGCGCTGCGATCCTTTTTGCACAGCTCCAGGTACTCCTGAAGGGAGAATTCCTCCTGGCGTGTGGATTCGAAGCGTTGTTGGAAGTGGCTAAAGATACTCATGACGTCACCTCGCTCGATACGTGGAGCCGACGCCGGATCACTCAGTCGATGCTGGCAGCAGCCGCTGTGGCAGCTGCTGTTTACCCCCCAGAATTCTCCCACGGTAGACAAACCGCGAAAGCTACTCCCGATGACCCGCGCGCCGGTGTACCGGCTCTCCCCTGATTTGGATGGCCTGCGCTTAAGGATAGTTGGGAATTCAGGAGGTAAAGGCGAGATACGTAATTAGTTGTGGCAGACCGTTCGTCTGCTCCGCGCAGGGCCACGGGAGCCGGGGCCTGCGCGTGACAAAAAAATTATTCGGCAGCTTCCTGCGCGGTTTCCGACGGATAAATCGTACGCCACAGCTCGAAGCCGCCATCCATGCTGTAGACGTCGGTGAAGCCTTGGCTGATCAGGTAGCCGGCAGCGCTTTGGCTGGAGTTGCCGTGATAGCAGACCACTACTACCGGCGCATCGAGGTCGGCGTTGCGGATGAAATCGGCAATGGAGTGGTTGTCCAGGTGCTGAGAGCCGGGAATATGGCTGGCAGCATAGGTTTGCGGATCGCGCACATCGACGACGACTGCGCCTTGCTCACGCAGGGCCTGGGCCTGCTCGGGAGGGATTCGTTTGAATTCGGTCATGGCGTATTCCTGTTGCTCAACTGAATGTGCAGTCTAACGCGGTGCGCCGACTGGCGAAGATTCGGGGATAGATGGCGCGAAGGAGGGCGCGAGGCCGCCGTGTTCATCGCATTTGCACGAGAGACGCTCGCCGCTGTCGACGTTCATCAGGGTCAAGCTGCCGCCCCAGACGCAACCGGTGTCCAGCGCCGAGATGCCCGGCTCATGAATATTGCCTTCGAGTGCCGCCCAGTGACCGAAGATGATGCGCAGGCCTCGGGTTTTGCGTTCCTTGTGCTGGAACCACGGCTTGTAGCCGGGCGGGGCGGTGTCGAGGCCTTCCTTGCTCTTGAGGTCGAGCTTGCCTTCTGCGGTGCAGAAGCGCATGCGCGTGAAGTAATTGGTGATCACGCGCAGACGGTCGATGCCTTTGAGATCGTTGTCCCATTTCGCCGGCTCGTTACCGTACATGCCGTCGAGGTAGGCGGGGAAAACGTTGTCGTCGCGCAGGGCGGTCTCGACTTCGGCCGCGCACTTCAATGCCCGGCGCAGCGACCACTGAGGCGGGATGCCGGCGTGGACCATGGCGACATCGCGCATTTCGTCGTAATGCATCAGCTTCTGCTGGCGCAACCATTCCATCAGTTGCGGGCCGTCGGGCGCCTCGATGATTTCGCGCAAGGTGTCGCTTTTCTTCAAGCGCTCAATTTTTTTCGCGGCGGCCAGCAAATGCAGGTCGTGATTGCCGAGCACGCAAACCAGCGATTCGCGCATGCCATATAGAAAGCGCAAGGTCTCCAGGGATTGCGGGCCACGGTTGACCAGATCACCGACCAGCCACAGCCGATCGAGTGCCGGATCAAAGGCGACTTGCCTGAGCAGGCATTTGAGCGGTTCGAGGCAGCCTTGCAGGTCACCGACGGCGTACGTCGTCATCAGTGCAGGGCTCCCGGCACGGCGAGGCGAAACGGCTTGATGATCGCAGCGAAATGCTTGCCGTCGTCGGCGACCATTTCATAAGTACCCTGCATGGTGCCCACCTTGGTGGTCATCACCGTGCCGCTGGTATAGGTATGGCTCTCGCCGACGGCGATCAGCGGCTTCTGGCCGACGACGCCTTCACCGCGAACTTCCTCGACATGGCCGTCACCATCTGTGATCACCCAGTGCCGCGACAACAGCTTGGCCGCAAGCTGGCCGTTGTTCTTCACGGTGATGGTATAGGCGAAGGCAAAGCGGTCGTGTTCGGGTTGCGATTGGTCTGCCAGATAGTGGGTAACGACGCTGACATCAACCTGATAACGGGAATCGGACATGCAAGAAGGCCTTAACGAAGCGGAACGCGGGGCGTAGCTGATGGGGAATCAGTCTAGGCAAGTATCGGGCAGTAAACCAGAGTGGTGTTCTGCCCGATAGCGCGCATCGCCAATCAGTCGACGGCGGGGGTGACGGGGACTTGTACCGCCAGCTGGTCGGCCAGGCGTACGAAAGCGGCCAGATCCAGTTGTTCCGGGCGCAGGCTCCCATCAACGCCGGCGGCTTCGATCTCGGCATTGCTGAGCAATTGCTT
This sequence comes from Pseudomonas khorasanensis, assembly GCF_014268505.2. Taxonomy (GTDB): domain Bacteria; phylum Pseudomonadota; class Gammaproteobacteria; order Pseudomonadales; family Pseudomonadaceae; genus Aquipseudomonas; species Aquipseudomonas khorasanensis. The sequence goes on along the minus strand of NZ_JABWQP020000017.1, from coordinate 40,419 downwards.
GAGCGTATTGCGCAGGGTTTTGCGGCGCTGATTGAACGCTTCACGAACGACACGCTCAAGCAGGCGATGGTCCTTGGCCGGGTGCGGCAATACCGCATGCGGCACCAGACGAACGATCGCTGAGTCGACCTTCGGCGGCGGGTTGAACGCGCCCGGGCCGACGTTGAACAGATGTTCCACGCGGCAGTGATACTGGACCATGATCGACAGGCGACCCCAGTCACCGCCACCCGGACCTGCAGCCAGACGCTCGACCACTTCTTTCTGCAGCATGAAATGCATGTCGCGAATGATGCCGGCGTTGTTCAGCAGGTGGAAAATCAGTGGTGTCGAGATGTTGTACGGCAGGTTGCCCACTACGCGCAGGCTGTTCGGCGCGGCGTTGAGCGTATTGAAGTCAAATTTCAGCGCATCGCCCTGATGCAGGTTGAAATTGCTCATGCCGGCAAACTGCTGGTTGAGGATCGGGATCAGATCCTTGTCGAGTTCGACCACGTCGAGTTGCGCGCCGGAGCCGAGCAAACCCTGGGTCAGGGCACCCTGGCCCGGGCCGATTTCCAGCAGACGATCGTCGGGTTTGGCATGGATGGAGCGCAGGATGCGGTCGATAACGCCGGCATCGTGCAGGAAGTTCTGGCCAAAGCGTTTGCGCGCCTTGTGTTGGTATTGCTCGTTCATAAACGGGTCTCGGCCATCTGGTAGGCGGTTTCCAGGGCGACTTGCAGGCTGCCGGTGTCGATCTTGCCGCTGCCGGCCAGATCGAGGGCGGTGCCGTGGTCGACCGACGTGCGGATGATCGGCAGGCCGAGCGTCACGTTGACGGCAGCGCCGAAGCCTTTGTACTTCAGCACGGGCAAGCCCTGGTCGTGGTACATCGCCAGCACTGCATCGCAGTGCTCCAGATATTTGGGGGTAAACAGAGTGTCGGCAGGCAGCGGGCCACGAAGGTCCATGCCCTCGCCGCGCAGGCGCTCTAATGTCGGTTCGATGATGTCGATTTCTTCATGGCCCAGATGTCCGCCTTCACCGGCGTGCGGGTTGAGTCCGCACACCAGGATTCGCGGCTGGGCAATGCCGAATTTGTCTTGCAGGTCGGCGTGCAGAATCCGCGTGACCCGCTCCAGTCGTTCCGCAGTGATCGCATCGGCAATCTCGCGCAGCGGCAGGTGAGTGGTGACCAGCGCTACGCGCAAGCCGCGGGTGGCGAGCATCATCACCACTTGTGCGGAGTGAGTCAGGTCAGCGAGGAATTCGGTGTGTCCGGAAAACGCGATGCCGGACTCGTTGATCACGCCCTTGTGGACCGGTGCGGTGATCATTCCGGCAAAGTCAGCCTTCAGGCAGCCATTGCCGGCACGGGTCAGGGTTTCGAGGACGAAAGCCGCGTTGGCCTTGTCCAGTTGTCCCGCGACCACGGGGGCGCTGAGTGGAGTATCCCAGACGTACAGGCTGTTGGCCGGCGCCGGAGCATCAGGCCAACGGTCGAGCCCTACATCCAGCAAAGTGACAGCCAGCCCCAGCTGCGCGGCCCGCTCAAGGAGCAGGTCGCGGCTGGTGATGGCAATCAGGGGATGTGGCTGGGCTTGCGAGGCGAGCAGCAGGCACAGGTCGGGACCAATGCCGGCTGGTTCGCCGGGTGTCAGCGCGAAACGCTTGGGTTTCACTGCGCTGCCTGGTCTGCACCAGGGAGTTTGATCTCTACGTACGCTTCATCGCGGATCTGACGCAGCCAGGTTTGCAGCTCTTCGTCGTATTTGCGATTACGCAGTACGGTCATGGCTTGCTGCTCACGGGCCTGTTCAGTGCTGTCAGTGGCGCGACGGCCGAGGACTTCCAGCACGTGCCAGCCGTATTGGGTCTGGAATGGCTTGGACAGCTGACCTTGTGGTGTCGAAGCCATCACTTCGCGGAATTCCGGCACCAGCACGTTCGGGTCGATCCAGTTCAGGTCGCCGCCGTTGAGGGCGGAACCCGGATCTTCCGAGTAGTTTTTCGCCAGCTCGGCAAAGTCTTCACCAGCGGTGATGCGGTCATACAGCGATTGAACCAGTGCCTTGGTCTTGGCTTCGTCGCGAATCGGACTTGGCTTGACCAGGATGTGGCGCACATGCACTTCGTCGCGCATCTGGGCTTCGCCGCCACGTTTGCCCAGCAACTTCAGAATGATGAAGCCGCCCGGAGTACGTGCAGGCTGAGTGATGTCGCCGACGGCCATGCTGCTCAGCTCGCGGTCGAACGGCGGTGGCAACTGTGCGGCTTTACGCCAGCCCATCTCGCCGCCTTCCAGGGCGTTGTCGCTACCGGATCTGGCAACGGCCATCTGACCGAAGTCAGCGCCTTGCTTGAGCTGCTGGTAAACCTCCATGGCCTGACGCGCGGCGTTCTGAATCGCTTCAGAGTTGGCGCTTTCCGGGGTCGGGATCAGGATGTTGGCCAGGTGCAATTCTTCGGACAACTGCATCTTGCCCAGGTCGGAGGCGAGGAAGTTCTTCACTTCCTGTTCGGAGACCTGGATGCGTTCGGCCACGCGGCGCTGACGCACACGGCTGATGACCATTTCGCGGCGGATCTGTTCGCGGGCGTCGTCATAGGACAAGCCATCGCGAGCCAGCGCAGCGCGGAACTGATCAACACTCATGTTGTTGCGCTGGGCAATGGTGCCAACCGCCTGGTTGAGCTCTTCGTCGGTGATGCGGATGCCGGAACGTTCGCCGATCTGCAGTTGCAGGTTTTCAACGATCAGGCGCTCGAGCACCTGCTGATCCAGCACGCCCGGTGGCGGCGAGCCACCACCGCGCTTGGCGATGGTCTGCTGAACTTCATGAACGCGCTGGTCCAGTTGGCTCTGCATGACCACGTCGTTGTCGACGATCGCCACCACCTTATCGATCGGTTGTACGGCGGCGTTGGCCGCCGTACCCAGGAACAACGCGCCCAGCATCAGCGGGCGCAGACAATCAGAAAGCTTGGTCTTCACGTTCACGATAACCTTGAATGCCTTTGTCGAGGAAGCTCTCTACCTTGGCGCCAGTCAGGCCGCCGAGTCCCTTCAGAACAATTTGGAGGAAGACGCCATGGTCGCCTTTTTCGTTTTGCGGAGCTTCCTGGCTGAACTCGTCATAGGAAACCCAGTAACGGTTGATCAGACGCAGTTTCCAGCAGCAGTTGTCGTATTCGAAACCACCGAAAGCTTCCAGCGTACGGTTGCGGTTGTAGTCGTACTGCCAGCGGCTGATGGCGTTCCACTGCGGAACGATCGGCCAGATGACCGAGAAGTCATGCTGCTGGATCTTGTAGTAGTCCTTCACGTAGCCAGGCTGACCCGGGGTGCCGTAGTCACCGCCGCCCACAGTCCATCGGCCGGTGTTCTGGTCGTAACGGACCTGGTCGTTGCGATAGCGGTAACCGACGTTGACGACCTTGTTCGGGTTGTCTTCAGGCTGGTAGTGGAACATCGCGCTGCCGGAACGTGGGCTGCGGCTGTCCGGATCCCAGTTGTAATCGGCCGTGGTGCGCCAGTCGCGGTTCCAGCGGTATTCGTATTCCAGCGCGTAAGGCGAAACGTTGGATTTCGCGTCGTCACGATCGTTGAACGCGATGCCTGGCAGTTGAACCTTGCGATCCTTGAAGTACAAGGCCTGGCCCACACTGATGCGTTGACGTTCGAAACCGTTGTCTTCGATCCAGCGGCTGGTCACGCCCAGCGACAGTTTGTTCTCGTCGCCGACACGGTCGGCGCCTGAGAAACGGTTGTCGCGGAACAGCGAGGCGTAGTTGAAGGTGTATTCGCTGGTGTCGAATACTGGAATGTCTTCCTGATCTTTCTCCGGTACATAGAGGTAGAAGAGGCGTGGTTCCAGCGTTTGGCGGTAGTTCTTGCCAAAGTAGGACGTGTTGCGATCGAAGTAGAGACCACCGTCGATGCTGGCGATGGGTACGCCGCGGTTCTGGTTGGTGTCGAACTCGCCGTTGAGCTTTCTTTGCTCAGCGCTCATCGCATCGATCTGCGACTTGCCGGTGTTATCCAGATCGAGCTGATATTGCGTGTACTGGTATTTGAGCGAAGGCTTCAGGAAGCCATACGTCCAGTTCATCGGCAGGCTGACGCCAGGCTTCAGGTTCAGACGATCGCCGTTGGCACGGGCCAGACCGGTGATGTTGTTGTCCAGGCGCGACTCGGTGGTGACGCCGTCTTCCTGTACAAACGTGCCGCTGCGCAGGTCACGGTCGAAACGCACCAACTCGGTTTCGTAGTCGAAATTCAGACCTTCCGGATGGTACGGCAGCTGACCATTGAACGTGATCTGCGGCAGGCGACCATACGGGGTGATGTTGGAAACGGTAGCCAGCTGGTACTGCTGGGCGTTCAAGCGTGCGGTATAGCTGTCGCCACGATAAGTGACAGCGCCCTGCTGATTGACGAAATCGTCGCTCTTCACACCAATCTGATCGGTCTGCAGATCCTGGAAGTAATACGGATCGCTGATCTTGGTGTAGTCAACTTCTGTGAGCACACGGGAGTCGAGACCGCCCTTGTGCTGCCAGTTGTACATGTAGCGAGTGTCTTTGTAATCGCTCTGGCGTTTGCGTTCGTCATCTTCGTCATTCAGATACGCGGCACCGAACTGACCTTCACTCGATTTGGTCAGGTAGCGGAACTCGCCTTCCACCAGCATGCCGCGCTTGCTCATGTAACGCGGATACAACGTGGCGTCGTAGTTAGGCGCCAGGTTGAAGTAATACGGGGTGACCAGCATGAAGCCGGTGTCGGTGCCGCTGCCGATGGTCGGCGGCAGGAAGCCCGACTGGCGACGGTCGTCGATCGGGAAGTAGATGTACGGCGTGTACAGAATCGGAATGTCTTTTACGCGCAGCGTCACGTTGGTCGCGGTACCGAAACCGGTGGCCGGGTTCAAAGTGATGTTGTTGCCTTTGAGCTGCCACGCATTGCTGTTCGGTTCGCACGTGGTGTACGTGCCGTCCTTCAAGCGGATGATCGCGTTTTCGGCGCGCTTGGCGTACAGCGCGTTACCGCGGATGCGTGATTTGTGCATCACGTATTCGGCGTTGTCGACCTTGGCTTCACCGGTGTCGAGCTGCACATCGGCGTGGTCGCCGACGATCAGCGCACCGTTGTCGCGGATGCGTACGTTGCCGGCCAGTTCGCCGCGGCTTTCGGCCTGATACAGGTTCGCCTCGTCGGCTTCGACCTGCATGCTGCCCTGTCGCATGATCACGTCACCGGCGAGGCTGGCGACCTGGGTGTCCTGCTCATAACGCGACGCTTTGGCACCGATGAAGGTCGGCGCGTCACTTTTATTCGTCTTGTCATTCATGCCGGGACGAATTGGTTCGATATAGGAACCAGAGCAGTAAGGACCGGTTTCGGCCAGTTGCGCGGCAGTGAGCTTCTCGCGCGGAACCCAGTCGAGGTGACTGTAGTCTTCGCTACGGGATTTCAGGCCACGGCCCTTGGCTTCGGTGACCAGAGCGGTTTTCGGGCCGGTCTCTGCGCTGGAACCGTTGTCGGCCGGGGTGTCACCGGCGGCGCTGACGGCACTGCCGTCATGCACCGGACGCGGCGGCAACGCCGCGGCGGGCGACTTGGGCGCACAGTCCCAGCCACCCGAAGCCGAGACGGAGCAGTCATACTGCTCGGCGGCAACAACGAATTGACTGGCCAGAGGTTGCATAGCCAGCAGACTGCCGGTTACCAACAACGGAAATTTTTTACGAAACGCGGGGGATTTCAATGCCATCTTATTAGTCCGGGCTTCCTGCGTGCCATCTGCCCGCGGTGTGGGCCGCACGCCTCTCGATGGTCTGAAAAAGATGCTGGATAATAAAGCATGACCCGCTTGACGGCTAGCGCCGTCGGAGACCCTTGCAATGCCTGACCAAGATGTACGCTTGCAACACCTGAAAGTTTGGCTCGATGAACAGTTGGCAAAGCTGTTTGCCGAGCAGGGCTGGGGCGCCGTGCCCCCGGCCACGTTGATCGCGGCCAGTAGCGACGCGAGTTTCCGCCGTTACTTCCGGTGGGAGGGCGGCGGTCGCAGCTTCGTCGTGATGGACGCGCCGCCACCGCAGGAAAACTGCAAACCGTTCGTGGATATCGCCTTTCTGCTGGCGAAATCCGGAATAAATGTGCCGAAAATTTATGCCGAAGACCTCGATCGCGGTTTTCTTTTGCTCAATGACCTGGGCAACAAGACCTATCTCGACGTGATCGATGGCGAAAATGCCGACGCGTTATTCCACGATGCCTTGCAAGCACTGTTGGCTTTTCAACAGTTGCCAATGGTTGCGCCGTTGCCGAGCTACGACGTCGCCTTGTTGCGCCGTGAACTGGAGTTGTTCCCTGAGTGGTACGTCAAGCGTGAGCTTGGCGTCGAATTCGATGCCGCCCAGCAACAGCAGTGGCAGCAAGTTAGTGACTTGTTGATCGACAGCGCGCTGGCCCAGCCGAAAGTACTGGTGCACCGCGACTACATGCCGCGCAACCTGATGCTCAGCGAGCCGAACCCTGGTGTGCTGGATTTTCAGGACGCGGTCTATGGCCCGGTGACTTACGACGTGACTTGCCTGTTCAAAGACGCCTTCCTCAGTTGGCCTGAAGAGCGTGTACGCGGTTGGCTGGAAAGTTATTGGCAGCAAGCCTCGGCGCTGGACATTCCCGTGCAGGCTGATTTCGAAGACTTTCTGCGCGCCAGCGATCTGATGGGCGTGCAGCGTCATTTGAAGGTCATCGGCATTTTCGCGCGCATCTGTCACCGCGACGGCAAGCCACGCTACCTCGCGGACGTGCCACGTTTCTTCTCTTATATAGAAGCGGTGATCGCGCGTCGTCCCGAACTGGCGGAACTGCAAGCGTTGTTCAGCAGCTTGCGTGCTGGAGCGACGGCATGAAGGCAATGATTCTGGCGGCGGGTAAAGGCGAGCGCATGCGCCCGCTGACCCTGACCACGCCGAAACCGCTGGTGCGTGCCGGCGGCGTGCCGTTGATCGAATATCACCTGCGCGCCCTGGCGGCCGCAGGTTTCCATGAAATCGTGATCAACCACGCCTGGCTCGGACAGCAGATCGAAGATTATCTGGGCGACGGTTCGCGATTCGGCCTGAGCATTCAGTACTCACCGGAAGGCGAGCCGCTGGAAACCGGCGGCGGGATTTTCCGTGCGCTGCCGCTGCTCGGTGACGATGCGTTTCTGGTGGTCAACGGCGATATCTGGACCGATTACGACTTCAGCGTGCTGCACCAGCCGATCAACGGCCTGGCGCATCTGGTGCTGGCGGACAACCCGGCGCATCACCCAAGCGGTGATTTCTCGCTGGTGGACGGCAACGTGCAGGACGGCGAGGCTGATGCACAGACGTTGACGTACAGCGGCATCGCCGTGCTTCACCCGCAGTTGTTCGACGGTTGCAGTGATGGTGCCTTCAAACTCGCACCGCTGCTGCGTAAAGCCATGGCCGCCGGCCAGGTCACGGGCGAGCGGCTGAAGGGGCACTGGGTGGATGTCGGCACCCACGAGCGTCTGGCTGAAGCTGAAACCCTGATAGAAGCGAGTCGCTGAGATGCTGTGGCCAGGGACTCTGATTGGAGCCGGGGTGGGGTTGGCGATCGCCAGCATCCCGGGGGCCATGCTTGGGGCACTGTTGGGGCAGGCGCTGGATCGGCGTCTGCACTTGCAGAGCTGGGGGCATTTACGGGAAAAGCTCGGTGGCCGGCCGATGCTGCGCAACGATGAGCTGCTGTTCGTGTTGCTCGGGCGTCTGGCAAAAAGCGACGGGCGCGTCACTGACGGGCATATCCAGCAGGCACGCCACGAGATGCGTGCGCTGGAAATGAGCGAGCCGGCGACACGCCGCGCCATCGCCGCGTTCAATCGCGGCAAGTCCGGCAGCGACAATCTGCGCGGTTATCTGCGCCGTCTCAGTGCTCAGCCTCACGCGGCCGAAGGTGTATTGCGTGCCTGTTGGCGGATGGTCTGGGCTGACGGTCGCGCCGGTGTCAGCGAGCGCGAGTTGCTGGCGCAGTGGGGCAAGTGGCTGGGCTGGACGCCGCAGCAAGTGCAGGCGCTGGCCAGCGATTACGAACCGGGCAAGCGGCCGATCGTCAGTGCGGCGGTAACGTATCAGGCGGCAATGAAATTGCTCGGGGTGTCGGCGAGCAGTGAGCCGGCACAGATCAAGCACGCCTACCGGCGATTGCTCAGTCGGCATCATCCGGACAAGATCGCTGGGAGCGGCGCGACGGCGGCGCAAGTGCGCGAGGCGACCGAGAGGACGCGTGAATTGCATAACGCGTACACATTGATTCGGGAACGGCGGGATTTTCGCTAAGCGTTAGAAGCGTGCCTCCTGCGCTTGGCCCTTCGCGAGCAGGCTCGCTCCCACATGTTGAGCTGCATTCAATGTGGGAGCGAGCCTGCTCGCGAATAGGGGCAGCGCGGTTCAACGCTCAGTCAACAACCTGAGGGCTTAACCACCCACGCACCCGCCGAAACAATTGCTCCTGCTCGGCGTTCTTGTCAGGCAATGCCTTGAGCGCAACCTGGCTGAACGCCGACGTCTTCAAGCGCTTGCTCGCCTGCATGCGCTCCAGCGCGGCGTTACGATCCAGCGCTTTGTCCATGTAGAAAATATCCGCCGTCGGCAGCTTCAAGGTCGGGGTCAGTTCTGCCAGTGGCGGCAGGGCCTTGGCTGGTGCCTGCGCATCAACCATGACCAGTTTCTCAACCTGCGGCGTTTGCCGCTCGCTCAGAAAGCGCGCCGCCCAGTAGGCGCCGGTGCCATGCCCGAGCACGACAATGCTGCGTGCGCTCTGTTGTTCGGCGTAGGCAATTGCCGCGTCGATCCGTCCGAAAATGCGCTCGGCATCAGCCTTGGCTTGTTCTTCGGTGGTTTCGGCCACGACCTGTTCAGCGACTTCCGCTTCACCGCCAGCGGCTTGTTCGATCGGTTGCGCGGTAGTGGCGTCTTTGCTCCCGGTTTCCGGGGCTTTCGGCGCAGCGCTGGGTTCGATCACGCGCGGGGCGATGGCGTCGCCCTGCAGATCAGGCAAGGTGATGCTCAGGCTGCTCCAGTCGGCATCAGGCAGTTTACGGCGCAACGGACCGACTGCCTGAGGCCAGTCAGCGGTTTCGCCTGCACCGGGGACGATAATCACCGCACCTTTGGGCTCGGCGGTGTTAGCCGGTTTCCACAGGGCAAGGAATGTGTCGCTGCCAGCCTGCAATTGTTGCTGCTCTTGCGCCGGCAGTTTACGTTGCAGTGCGGCGGCCTCTTCCTGACTACGCTCTAGCAGTGGCTGGCGTTCGGCCGGTTTTTCCTCGGCGGTTTTTTCCGCCGTGGCGGCTGGCGCGGGATCGGCGGCTTCGACGGAAAACGCACAAGGCAGGATCAGCAACAGGCACAATGCTGGCATTGCCAGGCGGTAGACAGAGGGCATCGGTTATTCCAGGCCAGAAAGTATCCCGGCAGCCTAATGGGTTGGTCAGAATTTGTCAGTGTATGAGACTTCAATGAAGCGATTTTGCTGCCTGTGGGTTATCGGCTGGTTGTGGTTTCCCTTGATGGGATGGGCGGCGCCTGCGCCACCGTCAAATGCTGCGCAACTGTCGCCAGACCAACAGCGATGGCTGGCGCAGCACAGCGAATTGCGCGTCGGTCTTGTTCTGCAGGCACCGTACGCGACCTACGACCGACGCTTGCAGCGACTGTCGGGAGCCAACGTCGAGTTGATGAAACTGCTGGCCAAAACGCTGGGCGTGGAATTGAGCTGGCGCAACTTTCCGGATCTCGCGCAGTTGGAAAGTGCTTTGCGCGAGGGCGAAATCGACCTTGCCCCGGGCCTGAGCCAAACCCCGAGTGCCCTGCGCCTATGGCAGTTTTCCGATCCGTACATGCGCGTGCCGCAACTGGTAGTCAGCGATCAAAAAGCCAGTGGTACTGTCGATCTGGAAAAACTCGACAGCCAGACTCGCGTCGCTGTGCGCATGCCGAGCACCACTGCCGATTACCTGCGCAGCAATTATCCGCACTTGAATCTGCAAGGCGTGCCGCTGGAGCGCCAGGCATTGCAATTGCTGTTAAGTCAGCAGGCGTCGTACGCAGTCGTCGATGAAGCACAGTTGGGGCGGCTATCGGTAGAGCCTGAGTTCGCCGAACTGGTGGTGGTCGGCGATATCGGCCTGCCGCAATTATTGCGCGTGGCCTCACGGCGCGACTGGCCGGAACTGGCCGGTATCATCCAGAGCGCGTTGCGCGCGATTCCCGCAAAGGATCTGGAGCAATTGCACAACCAATGGCTGCAGCCCAAATACCCGCGGCTTTCCGAGTCGCCGGGGTTCTGGCAGAACCTCAGCCTGCTGTTCGCGGTGATGTTGCTCAGCTGCGTGGCGATCGTGTTCTGGCAGCGGCGCCAACAGCGCAGCCTCGAACAGCGCTTGCTCAGCGCGCGCGAGGACATCGCACTGCGTGCGGCGAGCGAAGAGGCGTTGCGGCTGACGCAGTTTTCCATCGATCAAAGCACCGTCGGCATTCTCTGGGTCAACTGGGACAGCCACGTGCGCTACGCCAACCGTGCGGCGGAAAACATGCTCGGTTATCCCTCGGGCGGGCTGATCGAGCGGCCGCTGATCGACGTCGAGCCTGGCCTGCACATGGACCGCTGGCTCAACCTGTGGAAGCGCGCGCGGGCCAGCGAAGAAGGCCCGCTGAGTTTCGAAACCAGTTGCCTGCGCGCCGACGGCAGCGTGTTGCCGGCGGACGTATCCCTGAGTTTCCTACGCTTTCGCGATAGCGAATATCTGGTGGTCTACCTCACCGATGTCACCGATCGCCGGCGCGCGCTCGCTGCTTTGCAGGAAAGCGAAGCGCGGTTGCAAGGCATCGCCGCCAATGTGCCGGGCCTGGTGTTTCGTCTGGAGCGGGCGCCGGTCACCGGACAGATCGATTTCGCCTACATCAGTGAGGGCAGCGAAAGTCTGGTCGGCTACGCGCCGGCGGCCATCGCTCATCGCGACATGGGCCTGCGCAGTCTGGTGCACCCGGACGACAAGGCCAGTTATCACCGAACTCAGGATCAGGCGCTGGACACCGACAGCGACTGGTCGTGGCAGGGCCGCATCGTCACACGACAAGGTGAGCAGCGCTGGGCTGAAATCAAGGCGATTACCCGCCAGCTGGAGGACGGCGCCTACGTGTGGGACGGCATCGTCTGGGACATCAGCGAAAGCAAGCGCATCGAGCTGGAACTGGCGGCTTCGCGCGAGCAACTGCGCGAACTGTCGGCGCACCTTGAGAGTGTGCGTGAGGAAGAGAAGGCGCGAATCGCCCGTGAAGTCCATGATGAACTCGGGCAGATGCTGACGGTGCTGAAACTGGAAACATCGATGTGCGAACTGGCCTACGCGCAACTGGATCCGGGCCTGAACGAGCGCCTCAACAGCATGAAGCGCTTGATCGCTCAGTTGTTCCAGCTGGTGCGCGATGTGGCGACGGCGTTGCGCCCACCGATTCTTGATGCCGGCATTGCTTCGGCGATCGAGTGGCAGGCGCGGCGCTTCGAGGCGCGCACGCAGATACCGTGTCTGGTGCGGGTGCCGGACAATCTGCCGGCGCTCAGCGATGCCAAGGCTGTGGGGCTGTTCCGGATTCTGCAGGAGGCGCTGACGAATGTGATGCGCCATGCCCAGGCGCATACTGTGGAACTGACGCTGGCGCTTGAAGATGACGAGTTGTGTCTGACGGTCAGCGACGATGGCACAGGGTTCGTCGCCACCGCCGAACGGCCAACGTCGTTTGGCCTGGTCGGCATGCGCGAACGCGTGTTGATCATGGGCGGGCGTCTGGTGCTGGAGAGTGAGCCGGGGGAGGGCACCAGCCTGAAGGTCTGGGTGCCGGTAGATCGCTAAAATATCGAGGAGAACCAAGTGATCCGTGTACTGGTAGCCGAAGACCACACCATCGTTCGCGAAGGCATCAAGCAATTGATCGGCCTGGCCAAGGATTTGCTCGTGGTGGGGGAGGCGAGCAATGGTGAGCAACTGCTCGAAACCCTGCGCAGCGTACCCTGTGAAGTGGTGCTGCTGGATATCTCCATGCCTGGGGTCAACGGACTGGAAGCCATCCCGCGCATCCGTGCGCTGAACAATCCACCGGCGATTCTGGTGCTGTCGATGCACGACGAGGCGCAGATGGCCGCGCGAGCGTTGAAGGTCGGCGCGGCGGGGTACGCGACCAAGGACAGCGATCCGGCGCTGCTGCTTACGGCGATTCGCAAAGTGGCGGCGGGGGGGCGATACATTGATCCAGACCTGGCGGATCGCATGGTTTTCGAAGTTGGCCTGACCGATGCCCGACCGCTGCATTCGCTTTTGTCCGAACGTGAGTTCTCGGTTTTCGAACGTCTGGCCCAGGGTGCCAACGTCAATGACATCGCCCAGCAACTGGCCCTGAGCAGCAAAACCATCAGCACCCACAAGGCGCGGCTGATGCAAAAGCTCAACATTACCTCGCTGGCCGAGCTGGTGAAGTACGCGATGGAACACAAACTTCTCTGACCATCACCGTCCTCCTGTGGGAGCGAGCCTGCTCGCGAAAGCGGTGTAACAGCCAGCCAATCGGTTTGATGACCCACCGCATTCGCGAGCAGGCTCGCTCCCACAGGTTCTGAGTTGACATATCCATTAACGACAGCCGCTTTAGCCTTTACTTAGGGCTTGCAGCTAACCGCTTGCCACTGCCTTATCCATTAGCGCCATCCTTGTAGGGCGATCCCTACCCTCAATCTTCCATCCGGCTTAAGCGATTCTCTCCTGCGCCCCGATTTGCGCGCCTGTGGGCAACCACTAGGCTTGATGAACAAGCAGTCATCAATAACAAAGGTGCGGGTATGAGCCAGGTCGATTCAAACGCAGGGGCCAGCGATGTGCTGGTCAGCTTTCGTGGAGTGCAGAAGAGCTACGACGGCGAGAACCTGATCGTCAAAGACCTCAACCTGGAAATCCGCAAAGGCGAATTCCTCACCCTGCTCGGGCCGTCCGGTTCCGGCAAGACCACCAGCCTGATGATGCTCGCCGGTTTCGAGACGCCGACCGCCGGGGAAATCCTTCTCGCCGGACGCTCGATCAACAACGTGCCGCCGCACAAGCGTGACATCGGCATGGTGTTCCAGAACTACGCGCTGTTCCCGCACATGACCGTCGCCGAAAACCTCGCCTTTCCGTTGACCGTGCGTGGCCTGAACAAAAGCGACGTCAGCGATAAGGTGAAAAAAGTCCTGAGCATGGTCCAGCTCGACGCATTCGCCTCGCGCTACCCGGCGCAGTTGTCCGGTGGTCAACAGCAGCGTGTGGCCCTGGCTCGCGCGCTGGTGTTCGAACCGCAACTGGTGTTGATGGACGAACCCCTCGGCGCCCTCGACAAACAGCTGCGTGAACACATGCAAATGGAGATCAAGCATTTGCACCAGCGTCTGGGCGTGACTGTGGTCTACGTGACCCACGATCAGGGCGAAGCGCTGACCATGTCCGACCGTGTCGCGGTATTCCATCAAGGCGAGATTCAGCAGATCGCCCCGCCGCGCACGCTTTACGAAGAACCCAAAAACACCTTCGTCGCCAACTTCATCGGCGAGAACAATCGCCTCAACGGGCGACTGCTCAGCCAGAGCGGCGAGCGCTGTGTGGTCGAGCTGGGTCGGGGCGAAAAGGTCGAGGCGCTGGCGGTGAATGTCGGCCAGACCGGCGAGCCGGTGACTCTGTCGATTCGCCCGGAGCGGGTCAGTCTCAACGGTTCCAGCGATCAATGCGTCAACCGCTTCTCAGGGAGGGTGGCGGAATTCATCTATCTGGGCGACCACGTCCGGGTGCGCCTGGAAGTCTGCGGCAAGACCGACTTCTTCGTGAAACAACCGATTGCCGAGCTCGATCCCGCGCTCAGTGTCGGCGACGTGGTTCCGCTTGGCTGGCAAGTCGAGCACGTTCGCGCGCTCGACCCTCTTTCAGAGGCGCATTAAGCGCCCCGCGGCAATACCAACACCAACCCTGCACGTGGAGAGAACAATAAATGTTGAGATCCCTGAAGTTCACCGCCCTGACTATGGGCCTGATGGGTGCGGCCAGCGCGATGGCCGCCGGCCCGGATTTGACCGTAGTGTCGTTTGGCGGGGCGAACAAGGCCGCGCAGGTCAAAGCCTTCTATGCGCCGTGGGAAGCAGCAGGCAACGGCAAGATCGTGGCCGGCGAGTACAACGGTGAAATGGCCAAGGTCAAGGCCATGGTCGACACTAAAAGCGTGTCCTGGGATCTGGTGGAAGTCGAATCGCCGGAACTGTCCCGTGGCTGCGATGAAGACATGTTCGAGCAACTCGACCCGGCGCTGTTCGGCAAGACAGAAGACTACGTCAAAGGCGCGATCCAGCCGTGCGGCGTGGGCTTCTTCGTCTGGTCGACCGTGCTGGCCTACAACGCCGACAAGCTGAAAACCGCACCGACCAGTTGGGCGGATTTCTGGGACACGAAGACATTCCCGGGCAAACGCGGCCTGCGCAAGGGCGCCAAATACACCCTCGAATTCGCGCTGATGGCGGATGGCGTTGCGCCGAAAGACGTTTACAAGGAGCTGGCCAGCAAGGGCGGTCAGGACCGTGCGTTCAAGAAACTTGATGAGCTCAAGCCAAGCATCCAGTGGTGGGAGGCTGGCGCCCAACCGCCGCAGTACCTTGCGTCCGGCGACGTGGTCATGAGCTCGGCCTACAACGGTCGCATCGCGGCGGTGCAGAAAGAATCCAACCTGAAAGTGGTGTGGAACGGCGGCATCTACGACTTCGATGCCTGGGCCATTCCCAAAGGCCTTGACGCCAAGCGTGCCGAAGCTGCGAAGAAATTCATCGCCTTCTCGGTGCAGCCGCAACAGCAGAAGACCTACTCGGAAAACATCGCCTACGGCCCGGCCAACACCCAGGCCGTGCCGCTGCTGAACAAGGATGTCCTGAAGGACATGCCGACCACGCCGGAAAACATCGCCAACCAGGTGCAGATCGACGTCAGCTTCTGGGCTGACAACGGTGAGCAACTGGAGCAGCGCTTCAATTCCTGGGCTGCGAAATAACCGAGGGCTCGCTCTCCTGTGGGAGCGAGCTTGCTCGCGAAAGCGCTAGATCAGCCAGCATGGATTTTGAATGTGCTGGCCTCTTCGCGAGCAGGCTCGCTCCCACAGGTTGCTGTGTTTCAACGCAACAGAGGTGGTTCGCCGCCTCTGTAACGATCAGAGATTTGCGGAGTACGTCATGGCCATCGCCGTTCCCCTGAACGAGGGCGCCAGCCCCACCTTGAAGCAGAAGCTCAAGCGCGCCGAGCGGGTCAACCGCTGGAAAGCCCAGGCGCTGATTGCGCCGCTGGTGCTGTTTCTGCTGCTGGTGTTTCTGGTACCCATCGTGGCGCTGCTCTATAAAAGCGTCGGCAACCCGGAAGTGGTCGGCGGCATGCCGCGCACCGTGGCGGCCATCGCCGGTTGGGACGGCCGCGGCCTGCCCGCCGAACCGGTCTACAAGGCTGCCAGCGAAGATCTCGCCCAAGCACGCAAGAACCAGACGCTGGGCGATCTGTCCAAGCGCTTGAACATGGAGTTGGCCGGCTATCGCAGCCTGTTGACCAAAACCGCCCGCGCGCTGCCTTTCGCCAGCGAACCGGCCTCCTATAAAGAAGCCCTGGAAGCGCTCGACGAGCGCTGGGGCGACCCTGCCTACTGGCAAGCGGTGAAACGTAACACCAGCAGCATCACGCCTTATTACCTGCTGGCATCGGTCGATCACCGCATCGACGACCTCGGCGAACTGGCCCCGGCCACGCCGGATCAGGCGATCTACCTCGACATCTTCGCTCGCACGTTCTGGATGGGCCTGGTAATTACCGTGATCTGCCTGTTGCTCGCGTATCCATTGGCTTATCTGTTGGCGAACCTGCCTTCGCGCCAGAGCAACCTGTTGATGATTCTGGTGCTGCTGCCGTTCTGGACTTCGATTCTGGTGCGGGTGGCGGCCTGGATCGTGTTGCTGCAATCCGGTGGTTTGATCAACAGTGCGCTGCTGGCGATGGGCATCATCGATAAACCGCTGGAACTGGTGTTCAACCGCACCGGCGTGTACATCTCGATGGTGCACATCCTGCTGCCGTTCATGATCCTGCCCATCTACAGCGTGATGAAAGGCATCTCGCCAACCTACATGCGCGCCGCGATCTCGCTCGGCTGCCACCCGTTCGCCAGTTTCTGGCGGGTGTATTTCCCACAGACCTACGCCGGAGTCGGCGCCGGTTGCCTGTTGGTGTTCATTCTTGCTATCGGCTACTACATCACCCCGGCGCTGCTCGGCAGCCCGAACGATCAGATGGTCAGCTACTTCGTCGCGTTCTACACCAACACCAGCATCAACTGGGGCATGGCCACGGCGCTGGGCGGTTTGCTGCTGTTGGCGACCGTGGTGCTTTATCTGATTTACAGCTGGCTGGTCGGCGCCAGTCGCCTGCGCCTGAGCTAAGGGGAATAGGAAATGCTGAGTCCTTACATGTCGCCCATCGAACGGGTGTGGTTCTACAGCCTGCGGATTCTCTGCGGCCTGATCCTGTTGTTTCTGATCTTGCCGGTGCTGGTGATCGTGCCGCTGTCGTTCAACTCGGGCAGTTTCCTGGTGTATCCGCTGCAGGGCTTCTCATTGCAGTGGTACCACGACTTCTTCGCCTCGGCCGAATGGATGCGCGCCCTGAAGAACAGCATCATCGTCGCCCCGGCCGCGACCGTGCTGGCGATGATCTTCGGCACGCTGGCGGCGATCGGCCTGACCCGTGGCGACTTTCCAGGCAAAGCGCTGGTGATGGCGCTGGTGATTTCGCCGATGGTGGTGCCGGTGGTGATCATCGGTGTGGCGAGCTACCTGTTTTTTGCGCCACTGGGCCTGGGCAACAGCTTCTTTTCGCTGATCGTGGTGCACGCGGTGCTGGGTGTGCCGTTTGTGATCATTACTGTGTCGGCGACGTTGCAGGGTTTTAACCACAATCTGGTGCGGGCAGCGGCCAGCCTCGGGGCATCGCCGTTGACGGCGTTCCGTCGGGTGACCTTGCCGCTGATTGCGCCGGGGGTGATTTCCGGGGCGCTGTTTGCGTTCGCGACATCGTTTGATGAGGTGGTGGTGACGCTGTTTCTCGCCGGTCCCGAGCAGGCGACGTTGCCTCGGCAGATGTTCAGCGGGATCCGCGAGAACCTCAGCCCGACGATTGCCGCTGCTGCGACGTTGCTCATCGCATTCTCGGTCATCCTGCTGCTGACCCTGGAATGGCTACGCGGCCGCAGCGAGAAACTGCGCACCGCACAAGTCTAGGATCAAGGTCAAAAGCTTACCCCCTCACCCCAGCCCTCTCCCCCAAGGGGGCGAGGGGGAAGGGAGTAGATCTTCGTGGCTTTCGCGGCCGGAGTTCAAACTCGGTAATTCAGGTCGATGTACTTCGAGAGACAACTCGGTCAGTCCCCTCTCCCTCCGGGAGAGGGCTAGGGTGAGGGGCTCTTGATCTTTTACCGGTCAGCCATTCACACCCTGAATAGCAGACAACCCCAAATCCCCAGCTAATCTTGTGCTCAGCTCCTATCTCTATAAGAGGCTGCGCCCGATGAGTCTGTCCCAGTTCAAGATCGCTCACAAACTGATCACCGGCGCCGCAGCCATCGAACAGCTGGCGGCCGAGCTCACGCGGCTGGACGTCGACAACCCACTGATCGTTACCGACGCCGCGCTGGTCAAATCCGGCACCGTTGAACTGGCCCTGGTGCAGCTCGGCGGGCGTGAGTACGAAATTTTCGACCGCGTGCTGCCCGACCCGGAAATCGCCATCGTCGAAGATTGCATGCGCGCTTACCGCGAAGGAGGGCACGACGGCTTGATTGGCCTTGGTGGCGGCAGCGCCATAGACATTGCCAAGAGTGTCGCCGCCTACGCCGGTTACCACGGTGCGCTGGAAGACCTGTTCGGCGTTGATCAGGTGCCGCGCAAAGGCCCGCCACTGATCGCCATCCCGACCACGGCCGGTACCGGTTCGGAGGTGACCAACGTCGCGATTCTCTCGGACAAGGTAGCGCAGCTGAAGAAAGGCATTGTCAGTGATTATCTGTTGCCGGACGTGGCGCTGGTCAGTCCGCAAATGACCCTGACCTGCCCACGCAGCGTCACTGCCGCCAGCGGCGTCGATGCGCTGGTGCACGCCATCGAATCCTATCTGTCGGTGAACGCGTCACCGATCACCGATGCCCTCGCCATCGGCGCGATCAAGCTGATCGCCAATGCTTTACCCAAGGCCTACGCCAATGGCGCGAACCTGCAGGCGCGCGAAGACATGGCCACTGCCAGCCTGATGGCCGGCATGGCGTTCGGCAATGCCGGAGTGGGCGCGGTGCATGCGCTGGCCTATCCGCTGGGCGGGCGGTTCAACATTGCCCACGGGGTCAGCAACGCCTTGCTGCTGCCGTATGTCATGACCTGGAACAAAATGGCCTGCGTCGAACGCATGCAGGATATTGCCGAAGCCATGGGCGTGAAAACCGCTCACCTGAGCGCCAACGAAGCGGCGGACAAAGCCGTGCAGGCGATGGCCGAGCTGTGTGCGGCGGTGGAAATCCCCGCCGGGCTGCGCAGTTTCGGCGTGCCGGAAGAGGCGATCCCGGCGATGGCTGTCGAGGCCGCCGGCATTGAGCGTCTGATGCGCAACAATCCGCGCAAACTCAGCGCCGTCGACATCGAGAAGATCTACCGCGCCGCCTACTGAACCGAAGCCGGGCCGCGCTCATGGCACAACCCAATCATCGCGGTCACGGTGCGTGCGCACAAACTTGAGGTATACAATGCGCGCCATCGTGATTTAGCTCAGAACAGGTGCGTCATGCAGCCCTTCGTAATTGCTCCGTCGATCCTTTCCGCCGACTTCGCCCGCCTCGGCGAGGAAGTGGACAACGTTCTTGCCGCCGGCGCCGACTTCGTTCACTTCGACGTCATGGACAACCACTACGTGCCGAACCTGACCATCGGGCCGATGGTTTGCGCGGCATTGCGCAAATACGGCGTCACCGCGCCGATCGACGCGCACTTGATGGTCAGCCCGGTGGATCGCATCGTCGGCGACTTCATCGAGGCCGGCGCCACGTACATCACGTTCCACCCGGAAGCCACGCTGCACGTCGATCGCTCCCTGCAACTGATCCGCGAGGGCGGCTGCAAATCCGGTCTGGTGTTCAACCCGGCAACCCCGCTGGACGTGCTCAAGTACGTGATCGACAAGGTCGACATGGTCTTGCTGATGAGCGTCAACCCGGGCTTCGGCGGGCAGAAGTTCATCCCCGGCACCCTCGACAAACTGCGCGAAGCGCGGGCGATCATTGATGCTTCGGGGCGCGACATCCGTCTGGAAATCGACGGTGGCGTCAACGTCAACAACATCCGTGAAATCGCCGCCGCTGGCGCCGACACGTTTGTCGCCGGCTCGGCAATCTTCAATGCGCCGAACTATCAGGAAGTCATCGAGAAGATGCGTTCCGAACTGGCACTGGCGCGCCCATGAGCGGTTTCGAGCAGTTGTTCCCGGGGAAACTGCCGCGGCTGGTGATGTTCGATCTGGATGGCACGCTGATCGATTCGGTACCAGACCTGGCAGCCGCGGTGGATACCATGCTGCTCTCCCTTGGCCGCGAGCCTGCGGGCATCGAATCGGTGCGCGAGTGGGTCGGCAACGGCGCGCCGGTGCTGGTGCGCCGGGCGCTGGCCGGTGGCATCGATCATTCGGCCGTGGATGACGCCGAGGCCGAGCGTGCACTGGAAATCTTCATGGACGCCTACGGCGCCAGCCATGAGCTGACCGTGGTTTATCCCGGCGTGCGCGATACCCTCAAATGGCTGCACAAACAAGGCGTGGCCATGGCGTTGATCACCAACAAGCCGGAGCGTTTCGTCGCGCCGCTGCTGGATCAGATGAAAATCGGCCGCTACTTCAAGTGGATCATCGGCGGCGACACCCTGCCGCAGAAAAAACCCGACCCGGCGGCGCTGTTCTTCGTGATGAAAATGGCCAACATCCCGGCCTCGCAATCGCTGTTCGTCGGCGACTCGCGCAGCGATGTGCTGGCGGCGAAAGCGGCGGGCGTCAAGTGTGTGGCGCTGAGCTACGGCTACAACCATGGCCGACCGATTGCCGAGGAATCCCCGGCTCTGGTGATCGACGATCTGCGCAAGCTAATTCCCGGTTGCCTCGTTACAGCCGCTGAGATAACGTTGCCCGACGCTGTTCAGCCCCCTTCTGGAAACGCCATCGTGGTGGTCACTCGCAAACTCTGGATGAAAGTCATCAAGGCCCTGGCCCGCTGGCGTTGGCGCGCCTGACTGATTTCTGGCCGGCCTGCCGGCACGTTTGCATACCTGACCGATTGCACCTCACACCACGAGGCACCCTATGATCCGCGAAGAATTCCTGCGTCTGGCCGCTGACGGCTACAACCGCATCCCGCTGGCCTGCGAAACCCTGGCCGACTTCGACACGCCGCTGTCGATCTACCTGAAACTCGCCGACCAGCCCAACTCCTACCTGTTGGAATCGGTTCAGGGCGGCGAGAAGTGGGGTCGTTACTCGATCATCGGCCTGCCGTGCCGCACCGTGCTGCGGGTGCATGATCATCACGTGAGCATCACGGTCGACGGCGTCGAAACCGAAAGCCACGAGGTTGAAGATCCGCTGGCATTCGTCGAAACCTTCAAGGCGCGCTACAACGTGCCGACCATCGCCGGTCTGCCGCGCTTCAACGGTGGCCTGGTCGGTTACTTCGGCTACGACTGCGTGCGCTATGTCGAGAAGCGTCTGGGCAAGTGCCCCAATCCCGATCCGCTGGGCGTGCCGGACATTCTGCTGATGGTCTCCGACGCCGTCGTGGTCTTCGACAACCTGGCCGGCAAGATGCACGCAATCGTGCTGGCCGATCCTTCCCGGGATGATGCTTTCGAGCAAGGCCAGGCGCGTCTACAGGATTTGCTCGAGCAATTGCGCCAGCCGATTACCCCACGCCGTGGCCTGGATTTCAGCAAGCAGCAATCGGCTGACCCCGTGTTCCGTTCGAGTTTTACCCAGAGCGATTACGAAAAAGCCGTCGATACGATCAAGGAATACATCCTGGCCGGCGATTGCATGCAGGTTGTGCCGTCGCAGCGCATGTCGATCGACTTCAAGGCTGCGCCGATCGATCTGTACCGCGCACTGCGTTGCTTCAACCCGACGCCGTACATGTACTTTTTCAACTTCGGCGATTTCCATGTGGTCGGCAGTTCGCCGGAAGTGCTGGTGCGGGTCGAAGACAACCTGATCACTGTGCGCCCTATCGCCGGCACCCGCCCACGTGGCGCGACCGAAGAGGCGGATGTGGCGCTGGAAGAAGACCTGCTGTCGGACGAAAAAGAGATTGCCGAGCACTTGATGCTGATCGATCTGGGCCGTAACGACACCGGTCGTGTTTCGGAAATCGGTTCGGTGAAACTCACCGAGAAGATGGTAATCGAGCGTTACTCCAACGTGATGCACATCGTTTCCAACGTCACCGGCCAGTTGAAAGCCGGGCTGACAGCGATGGATGCATTGCGGGCGATTCTGCCGGCCGGCACCCTATCTGGCGCGCCGAAGATTCGTGCGATGGAAATCATCGACGAACTTGAGCCGGTCAAGCGTGGCGTGTATGGCGGCGCAGTGGGTTACTTCGCCTGGAACGGCAACATGGACACTGCGATTGCGATCCGCACGGCGGTGATCAAGAACGGTGAACTGCATGTTCAGGCCGGTGGCGGCATCGTCGCCGACTCGGTGCCAGCGCTGGAATGGGAAGAAACCCTGAACAAGCGCCGCGCAATGTTCCGCGCCGTGGCCCTGGCCGAGCAGACTCCGGACGCCTGAGACACGAAGTTCCCATGTGGGAACGAGCTGGCTCGCGAAGAGGGTGTGTCAGTCAGCGTTGATGTTGGCTGACCCAGCGCCTTCGCGAGCAGGCTCGCTCCCACATGGGGTTTGTGTTGGGGCATAAAAAAGCGGCGCCTGTAAGGGCGCCGCTTTTTTTTACATCTGCGATCTAAAAATCCAACACCACCCCAACATTCAAGCCCTGCTGGGTAAATTCATCGTCTTTGCGCAGCGAATAACCGCCACGCAGCGCCAGATCAGCGGTGAGCTTGTGGCTGACGCCCAGGCTCAAGCGGTTCAGGTGACTGGCCGGCGTGTAGCCTTCGAGGGTGAAGTCGTTGGCCGGCAGGGTGTTGAGCGCGATGTTGACCTTCTGCACGTCATCTTCGTACTCACGCTCATGCGCGTATTCACCGTACACCTGGGTTTGTGGCGTGAAGTTGTACTTGCCCTGGATCCCCAGGCCCAGGCGTTTCGAATCGCGGGTCTGGTCATCAAAGGTCAGCGCCGTCGCACGGTTGCTCTTTTCTGAATAACCGTCGACATCGACACTCGCGTAATCGGCGCTGACAAACGGCGACAGGTGCCATTCGCTGCCCGGCTGGGCGATGTCATAACCGATGCGGGTGCTGAACGCCCACAGGCTGCCGTCGGTATCGCCTTTTTCCGCGCCCTCGCTGGCGCCCAGGTCGAACTTGCGCTTGAGGTTGTCGTAGTCGAGTTTGCCGCCGGTCAACGCCGCATCCGCCCACCAGCGATTTTGCTGGAACTGGGCAAACGCTGTGGCCATGTAGCTGTTCAGCTTGTAGTCCGAATCGTTATGTCCTGCTTCCAGATTCTGACGATAGAACCCCGCTGCGACGCCCACGCGCCAGGCGTCATTCAGACGATAGCTGCCGCCTACGTTGAGGTTGTAGCCGCTGCCGTCGGCGCTGGCGCCACTGCTTTGGCTGTCGACATCCAAATGCTGACCGCCTGCCGACACAAGGGCGCGCCATTGGCCGACCGCTTGCCAGTTCTCCCAGTCCGCCTGCCATTGACTGCGCAGTTCATCCTGATGCGCACGGACGGTGGAGTGAGCCATTTCCGGTAGCAGCGTCAGTTCCCACGGTGCGGCGAGCAGGGAATAGGCGTAGTCGGCGATCAGTTTTTGTCCGGACTCGGTGGGATGCACGCCGTCGTTGTAGATCAGTTTGGTCGGGTCCGGCGTGGCGCTGTTGATTCCGTAGCGGGCGTTTTCCGGGCAACTGCCGCCGCTGAAACAGGTCGCCGTCAGGTTCTGATCAGTGGCCAGGCCAAAACGGCCCGGATCGGCAAACACCTCCGACAGCAGCACCGGAATATTCAGCGGAATGACTTCGGCGTTGATGCCTTGCAGACGAGTTACCAGCTGGCTGTTGAACTGGGTGGCGAGCGTACTGCTGAATGCCTGCAGCGGCGTGCCGTTGATAGCCGGGGTCAGCCCGACATCGGGTAGCAGCCAGACCATCACGTATTTGGCTCCGGCCGTCTGCAGGGTTTGCACGCTGTCAGCCAATCGGTCGGCGGCGGCGTTGGCCTGGGGCAGACTCAGGATGCGCCCCTGCAGGAAGTCATTGCCGCCGCCGGAAATGTAATACAGCGCATTCGGGTCGGCGCGAAAACCGTTCGAAGGCAGATAACCGGGGCGAGTGCGTTCGCCGGTGGCCGATTGCGTCGTGATTGAATCGAGAATCTGGTCGGTGCGATAACCTCCGACCGCCCAGTTGTTGCCGTCGGGCTGGCCATTTTCGGCACGCACTGCTGAACTTGAAGAGGCTGTCTGGTCCGGCGTGAAGCCAAGGCGTCCACCCAGCAACTGCGTGGAATTCAACGAGTAAGATTCACCGCTGCCATCCTGATACACCGGCCCGGTACGGTTGGTGTAGCGCTCGGTGGAGCCCGCCGGGCCACCCGCGTCGGCGAAGGTCCCGGCATCATTGAGGCTGTCGCCAAAAACCACGAAATTCGAATAGGGATTGGGGGCGGCATTCGCCTGGGCACAGGCCAGTGCGAGCAGGCAACCGGCCAGCGGTACAAACAACGTCTGTTTGATCATGAGCAAGTCCGTTTATTTATTGTTGTAGGTGAACGAAACGACAGTACCAAAAACTTCCGGCCTTTTGCCATCGGTCGCGATTCCTTCTTCGGTTTTATAACCCGCAGGCCCCGCCATATTGCACGCTCCGCCCAGCTAAGTTACTGTGCCGGAACGTATGAACGAGACCTTCCCCGTGTTGATCACCAGCAAACTTCTGGATCAAGTCATCAAGGCACACGCCCGCTGGCGTTGGCGCGCCTGAATCTTTTCTGCCGGCTTGGCCGGATCTGTATCGCTTTGCCTTCCTTGTCTGTTTGAAATGCTGCTGTGCCGGCGCCGCCTGCGCGTCCGACATCGTGCAACGCCCTGCGGGCAAGTCATCTGAAGGCTGTCATCAAGTCAGAATTCAAGAGGTTCGAAACGCCATGTTGCTGATGATCGACAACTACGACTCCTTTACCTACAACGTTGTGCAATACCTCGGCGAACTGGGTGCCGAGGTCAAAGTCGTGCGCAATGACGAGCTGACCATCGCCGAAATCGAAGCGCTGAATCCCGAGCGCATCGTGGTGTCCCCCGGGCCTTGCACGCCCACCGAGGCGGGTGTCTCCATCGACGCGATCAAGCACTTCGCCGGCAAACTGCCGATCCTTGGCGTCTGCCTCGGGCATCAATCCATCGGTCAGGCCTTTGGCGGCGACGTAGTGCGTGCCCGCCAAGTGATGCACGGTAAGACTAGCCCGGTATTCCACGAGGACAAGGGCGTCTTCGCCGGCCTCAATCATCCGCTGACCGTTACTCGCTACCACTCGTTGATCGTCAAGCACGATACGTTGCCCGATTGCCTGGAGCTGACCGCGTGGACGCAACACGATGACGGCTCGGTCGATGAGATCATGGGCCTGCGTCACAAGACCCTGAACATCGAAGGCGTGCAGTTCCACCCTGAGTCGATCCTTACCGAGCAGGGCCATGAACTGTTTGCCAACTTCCTCAAACAAACCGGCGGCACGCGCTAAGGACTTCCCATGAATATCAAGACAGCCCTGAGCCGTATCGTCGATCACCTCGACCTCAGCACCGAGGAAATGCGCGACGTGATGCGCGAGATCATGACCGGCCAGTGCAGCGACGCACAGATCGGCGCGTTCATGATGGCCATGCGCATGAAGAGCGAGAGCATCGACGAGATCGTCGGCGCGGTATCGGTGATGCGTGAGCTGGCCGATAAGGTTGAACTCAAGACCCTCGACGGCGTGGTCGATGTGGTGGGCACCGGCGGCGACGGTGCCAACATCTTCAACGTATCGACGGCGTCTTCCTTTGTTGTCGCAGCGGCCGGTTGCACCGTGGCCAAGCATGGCAATCGTGCAGTGTCGGGCAAAAGCGGCAGCGCCGATCTGCTGGAAGCGGCCGGCATCTATCTCAACCTGACGCCGGTACAGGTTGCCCGTTGCATCGACAACGTCGGCATCGGTTTCATGTTTGCCCAGACGCATCACAAAGCGATGAAATACGCTGCCGGCCCGCGCCGCGATCTCGGCCTGCGCACGCTGTTCAACATGCTCGGCCCGCTTACGAATCCGGCCGGCGTGAAGCATCAAGTGGTGGGCGTGTTCACTCAGGCGCTGTGCCGGCCCCTGGCCGAAGTCTTGCAGCGATTGGGCAGCAAACACGTGCTGGTGGTGCACTCCAAGGATGGCCTGGACGAATTCAGCCTCGCCGCGCCGACCTTCGTCGCCGAGCTGAAAAACAACGAGATCACCGAATACTGGGTCGAGCCCGAAGATCTGGGCATGAAGAGCCAGAGCCTGCACGGTTTGTCGGTCGAAGGCCCCGAAGCGTCGCTGGCGCTGATCCGCGATGCCCTCGGCAAGCGTAAAACCGAAAACGGCCAGAAAGCCGCCGAGATGATCGTGCTCAATGCCGGTGCGGCGCTCTACGCGGCAGACCTGGCCATCAGTTTGAAACAGGGCGTCGAGCTTGCGCACGATGCCCTGCACACCGGCCTCGCTCGGGAGAAACTCGAGGAGCTGGGTGCCTTTACCGCGGTATTCAAAGTGGAGAATGAAGGATGAGTGTACCGACGGTTCTGGAAAACATTCTGGCGCGCAAGGTTCAGGAAGTCGCCGAGCGTAGCGCTCGTGTCAGCCTGAGCGAGCTGGAAAGTCTGGCCAAGGCGGCCGATGCACCCCGTGGTTTTGCTCAGGCATTGCTGACGCAAGCGAAGAAAAAACAACCTGCAGTGATCGCCGAAATCAAAAAGGCCTCGCCGAGCAAAGGCGTGATCCGCGAGGACTTCGTACCGGCCGACATCGCCAAAAGCTACGAGAGAGGCGGGGCAACCTGTCTGTCTGTGCTGACCGACATCGATTTCTTCCAGGGCGCCGATGCTTATCTGCAACAGGCCCGCGCTGCATGTCAGCTGCCAGTAATCCGCAAGGACTTCATGATCGATCCTTACCAGATCGTTGAAGCCCGCGCCTTGGGCGCCGATTGCGTGCTGTTGATCGTGTCCGCGCTGGATGACGTGAAAATGGCTGAGTTGGCCTCGGTGGCCAAGGGTGTCGGTCTCGATGTGCTGGTGGAAGTGCACGACGGTGACGAACTGGAGCGCGCGCTGAAAACCCTCGACACGCCGCTGGTAGGTGTGAACAACCGTAACCTGCATACGTTCGAGGTCAGCCTGGAAACGACGCTGGACCTGTTGCCACGTATTCCGCGTGATCGCCTGGTGATTACCGAGAGCGGCATTCTCAATCGCGCCGATGTCGAACTGATGGAAATCAGCGATGTGTATTCGTTCCTGGTCGGCGAAGCGTTCATGCGCGCGGAGAATCCGGGCACCGAGTTGCAGCGCCTGTTCTTCCCGGAGCGTGGCGGTCCAGTCGTAAGCGGTTCGACCCTCGACTGACCGAGTCGACCTCATTCGCGAGCAGGCTCGCTCCCACATTTGGAATGCATTTCCTCCTGTGGGAGCGAGCCTGCTCGCGAAGGGGCCATCGAAATCGCTAAAGATTTCCATGTTGCCGGAGCCTGTTATGTCGCTGCCAACCCCCTTGACCATCGAATCCGGCCTGCAAGCCGAGCAAGACTTGCTGGCGTCGGTCTGCGCCGGGGACGCGGAGTTCGGCCTGCTGTTATGGCAACCCACCGACCGCGCGCTGGTCATGCCGCGCCGGCTCAATCGCCTGCCCGGTTTCGATCATGCCTGCGAAGTCTCGGCGGCCGCCGGTTGGCCGGTATTGCTGCGCGAGACCGGCGGTGAGCCCGTCCCGCAATCTGCATCGACCGTCAACATCGCACTGGTCTACGCACCGCCCCGCAGCGAAGGGGATCTGAACCGCATCGAAACCGCCTACCGCCGTTTGTGCGATCCGATCTGTCAGTTGCTCGATGAACTGGGCGGCACGTCATCAGTGGGCGAAATCGACGGTGCTTTCTGCGATGGGCGCTTCAACGTCAATCTCGACGGTCGCAAAATGGTCGGCACTGCTCAGCGCTGGCGCCAGAGTCAGGGCGGGCAGCGTCCGGTTGGCCTGGTGCACGGTGCGATGCTGATGGATGACGAACGCGAATCGATGGTTGCAGCGGTCAATCGCTTCAACGAAGCCTGCGGCCTGAAGCAGCGGGTGAGGGCTGAGAGCCACATCGCCCTGCATGAGAAATTCAACGCGCCACAGGCGTTGGCGCGTCTCGATGAATTGTTCAGATTGACGCTGGCGCAGATCTACAGCGCCTGATATCAGGCGCTTACCGCGTACCGAAGACCACCATGGTCTTGCCTTTCACGTCGACCAGATTGCGCTCTTCAAGATCCTTGAGCACACGACCGACCATTTCCCGCGAGCAACCGACAATCCGGCCGATTTCCTGACGAGTCACTTTGATCTGCATGCCGTCAGGATGAGTCATTGCGTCCGGCTGTTTGCAAAGCTCCAGCAGGCAACGGGCGACTCGACCAGTGACGTCGAAAAACGCCAGGTCGCCGACTTTGCGCGTGGTATTGCGCAAGCGTTGTGCGATCTGTCCGCTGAGCGCGTAAAGAATGTCTGGATCCTGCTGCGACAGTTCGCGGAACTTGGCGTAACTGATTTCCGCTGTTTCGCATTCAATCTTGGCTCGCACCCAGGCGCTGCGTTCCTGCTCC
Organism: Pseudomonas khorasanensis; assembly: GCF_014268505.2. Taxonomy (GTDB): domain Bacteria; phylum Pseudomonadota; class Gammaproteobacteria; order Pseudomonadales; family Pseudomonadaceae; genus Aquipseudomonas; species Aquipseudomonas khorasanensis. The sequence goes on along the minus strand of NZ_JABWQP020000017.1, from coordinate 12,233 downwards.
TGGCCCGCTTGCTCGAAAAGCCCCAGTTCGCCGAAGAAATCTCCGGCATTGAGGTAAGCGATGATCATCTCGCGACCATCGTCGTCTTCGATCAGGATGGTGACCGAACCCTTGATAATGAAGTACAGCGTGTCCGAGCGGTCGCCGGCGCAAATGATATTGCTCTTGGCCGCATGACGACGGCGCTGGCAATGCATCAACAGCTTGTCGATGTTCTTGATTTTGGGTGTGGGGGTAATAGCAACCATGGTTGTATCCCGAAAAGACTGCACGGTGATGTTTGAGTTTTTATGAGGCGCTGAAGGCGGTCGCTACAGGGCTGGCGAATTTGGCGCCAGCGAATTGGCGCCAGCTTACCAGACACTTCGTCGAAAATTCGAGAAATTACCTACAGCCAGAAGGCATCCGTCCTAGGACCTCATTCCTGCCGGGGCAAAGCGCTGTGCTAAGCTGGCGACCCTTTTTTTTACAGTGGAGTCAGGGCGATGAAGGCACGCATCCAATGGGCTGGCGAAGCCATGTTCCTCGGTGAATCCGGCAGCGGCCATGTCGTGGTGATGGACGGTCCGCCGGATGCCGGTGGCCGTAATCTCGGGGTCCGCCCGATGGAAATGCTTCTGCTGGGTGTCGGCGGCTGCAGCAATTTCGATGTGGTCAGCATCCTGAAGAAGTCGCGTCAGGCCGTTGAAAGCTGTGAAGCCTTCCTCGATGCCGAGCGCGCTACTGAAGATCCGAAGGTCTTCACCAAGATCCATATGCACTTTGTGGTCAAGGGCCGCGGCTTGAAAGAGGCCCAGGTCAAGCGTGCCATTGAGCTGTCCGCCGAGAAATATTGCTCGGCCTCGATCATGCTCGGCGCCGCTGGCGTGGCGATCACCCATGACTACGAAATCATCGAACTCGGCTGAACCGACATTCAACTATCATAAAAGCTGTGCAGACTCTGGCGATCCCCCGCTGACGTCTGCATAATGCGCCACTTTTTTCAGGGCAGTGATCGGTCAGCCGACAGGTCATCCGCCTGAACAGATAACCAAAATCGCCATCGCGAAGAGGTGTTAACCGTCCTACGCAGGTGCGTTGTTCGCACTTGACGGGCATGCTTGATCACGCGGCTGCGCCGCATACATAGAGAGTTTTTAACGGTGAAAAGCAAACTCAAGCTCCACGGGTTCAATAACCTGACAAAGACCTTGAGCTTCAACATCTATGACATCTGCTACGCGGAGACCCCGCAGGACCAGCAGGCTTACGTCGAGTACATCAATCAAGAGTACAACGCGAAACGCCTGACGCAGATTCTCACAGAAGTTGTCGAGATCATTGGTGCCAACATCCTGAACATCGCCAGTCAGGACTATGAACCCCAAGGCGCCAGCGTCACGATTCTGATTTCGGAAGAGCCGGTAACCCCGACTGACAGCCAGATCGAGGAATCGCCGGGCCCGTTGCCCGAAATTATTCTGGCCCACCTCGACAAGAGCCACATCACGGTGCACACCTATCCGGAAATCCATCCGGACGACGGTATCGCGACCTTCCGTGTGGATATCGATGTGTCGACTTGTGGTGTCATTTCACCGCTCAAAGCACTCAACTTCCTCATTCACCAGTTCGATTCGGACATCGTGACCGTGGATTATCGTGTGCGCGGCTTCACCCGTGACGTGGAAGGCAACAAGCACTTCATCGACCACGAGATCAACTCGATCCAGAACTACCTGTCCGAAGACACGCGCGACGCGTATCAGATGACCGACGTGAACGTGTATCAGGAAAACCTGTTTCACACCAAAATGCTGCTGAAGAACTTCGAACTGGACAACTACCTGTTCGGCGACGCTACCAGCAATCTTTCGCCTGAGCAGCGTGCCCAGGTGACCGACCGTGTGAAACACGAAATGCTGGAAATCTTCTACGCGCGTAACATGCCGACCTAAGATTCCCAGGCACAAAAAAAGGCGACCTCTTGGTCGCCTTTTTCATGCTTCACACAAAACCCTCTGGGAGCTGGCTTGCCTGCGATGGGACAGTGTCGGGCAATACACATCTCAGATCCGATAAGTGCTCTTGGTCATCACCTTCGCCAACACACTCATCCCGAACTTCACCGGCGCCGGAAAGCGAAACCCGCCCGCATCCAGCGCACTTTCCGCATGATGTTCTTCATCGATGCGCATCTGCTCAAGAATCGCCCGGGATTTTTCATCCTCGGCCGGCAGTTGCTCCAGATGCTCGTTCAAATGCTTGCACACCTGATGCTCGGTTGCCGCGACGAACCCGAGACTGACTTTATCGCTGATCAGACCGGCCACCGCGCCGATCCCGAACGACATGCCATAAAACAGCGGATTCAGAATGCTGGTGTGGCTGCCCAACTGGTGAATGCGTTGCTCGCACCAGACCAGATGATCGATCTCTTCCTCGGCCGCGTGCTCCATGGCCTGGCGCACCTGCGGCAACTTTGCGGTCAGCGCCTGTCCCTGATAAAGCGCCTGTGCGCAGACTTCACCGGTGTGGTTGATGCGCATCAGGCCCGCGACGTGGCGGGTGTCTTCATCGCTCATTTGCGTTTCCGGCTGCAAAATCGCTGGCGACGGACGGTACGGTTGGCCACTGAATGGCAGCAAAGTACGCATCGCGGCATCAGCTTGCAGTAGCAGACGGTCAATGGGCGAGTAGTGACGTTGGGTAGTCATGCTGACCTCCGGGAAGAATCTCGACGGCCAGTTTAACCGAATCGGCCGGCGAAGGTTTGCGCTGGGTCATTGGCGAGAATTGAAACGCTTCCTGTAGGAGCAGCCACCGGCAGCTCCTGCACACAGGTCGCTTCAGCCCGGCGGCCAGTTCATCTGGCGCTGACCCAGCACGTGCATATGAATGTGATAGACAGTCTGTCCACCGAGTTCATTGCAATTCATCACCACGCGAAAGCCTTCCTCGCAACCCAGTTCCAGCGCCAGACGCTGCGCAGTGAACAGAATGTGCCCGGCCAAAGCCTTGTCGTCCTCGGTCAGGTCATTGAGTGTGCGCACCGGTTTCTTCGGGATCACCAGAAAGTGCACCGGAGCCTGCGGGGCGATGTCGTGGAACGCCAGAACCTGGTCGTCCTCGTAAATGATCCTGGCCGGGATTTCCCGGTTGATGATCTTGGTGAACAGAGTATCCACTGCTGTTTCTCCGTTGTGTTGGGCTGAATCGAATGCGCCGCGTTAGAAGTCGTTTTCTAGCGGGGGCAGTAAGTTTTATTGACCATGCCGACAATCGTGCGATTGAGCCAGCGTGAACCCAATCGCGGCAGGAACGCGCGCCAGCGGTTGCGTCGTCCCGGAATGATGATCGCGCGGTTTTTGTCCAGAGCCCGCACGGCATGCAGCGCGACCTCTTCCGGACTCATCATAGAGCCACTTTTCTCGATTTTTTCGCTGTTCAGTTGCGCGGTGCGAAAGAACGCCGTGCGGGTCGGACCGGGACACAATACCGACACCTTCACGCCGCTTTGCTTGAGCTCGACGCGCAGGGCTTCAGAAAAGTGCAGAACGTAAGCTTTGCTGGCGTGATAAGTGCTCATCCACGGGCCCGGGCTGTAAGCGGCCACCGAGGCGACGTTCAAGATCTGTCCGCCACCCTGCAGCGCCATGCTGTTACCCACCGCATGGCACAGGCGGGTGAGGGCGAGGATGTTGACCTCGATAAGGTCCTGCTCGGTCATCCAGTCCTGCGCCAGGAACGGGCCGCACGTGCCGATGCCGGCGCAATTGACCAGAAGGTCTATCTGCCGGTCTCCTTCTTCCAGTTCCAGCAAAAAGCCGGACAGGCGCAAGGGTTCACCGAGGTCGCAGGCGCGAAACAACACTTCCACATCAAAGCGCTGGGTCAATTCGATGGCAATACTTTCCAGCTGATCACGCTGTCTTGCCACCAGAATCAGGCTGCGGCCGCGCCGGGCTAGCGCTTCGGCCATGGCAAGGCCGATGCCGCTGGAGGCGCCAGTGATCAGAGCGTAACGGGTCATGCAATTCTCCATCGCAACAGCTCCGCGCCAGTGACGCGGTTGTCACGGCGGGGAGCGCTGTTCATTCTTTCGCAGAGTCTACAGGGGGCTGCGCCGCTTCGGCTGCATCGTCCGCGGAAATTGCCGGGGGTTCGACCTCGACCTCGATTTCATCGGTGTTCACCGAGCCGCTGTCATAACTGCTTTCCAGGTTGCTTTCGTATTCCTGCTGGACGGCCGAGAACCCACCGAGTATCCCTCCGGCAAAAATCAGCGCCAAGAACACAATCCACAACGAGCACAGCACTTTGACCGCCGTGCTGTTGGGTGGAGGTGGCGGACCATAACGGTTGGCGCCGCTATTGCCGGGGACGACCATGATCACCAGCGGGAAAAAGCCGCCCACGAACGGCACCAGATTCAACAGCCAGAGCCAGCCTGACCAGCCGATATCGTGCAGGCGCTGCACGCTGAAGAGGATGCTGACGATCAAGAAGCCGATGAACAGGAAGAACGCGACAATCCCGCCGATGATCAGTCCGGTGGTCGAGTCGCCGCTGACCAGTCCCAAAGCAAGCAAGGCGAACACACCGACGATGGGAAGGGTCACCAGACTCAACACCATGGTCCATGCCAGAAAGCGCAGGCGACCGATGCGGCCTTCGACACTGAATGGCTTGAGTGCGGCAAACGGTGGCATATTTTCGCCGACGCTTGCGCGCGGTGGCGCATAGGGTGAGTCCGGCTCGGTGACTGCGGCGGGATTTTCATGTACGTCTGCCAGACTCAGCTCAATGGCGGTTTCCGTTTCAATCCGCGCGTCGATCCCGGTTTTGTTCAGCGCTTGCAGATAAGTCTGGGCATCGCTGTGGGACAGGTCGCGCTTGAGGGCGACGGCGCGGCCACTGAACAGGCGCTCAATGGCGGCCACGTCGCTTTTGAACAGGTCCGCCAGATCCAGTTTGGCGGTGGTGAGGTCGACGCCGGGCTGGAGCGCGCCGTCGAAGACGATCTTGTAACGGGGTTCGCTCATGGCCGAGGCATCCTTGTCGCGATTGAATTGGCGGATATTCAGGGTAAGTCCAGCCCGCTTGTGGCTGGCCGGGTCTCTTTCAGCGAGGCCAGCGTTGTGGCAACTGTGCAGCGTGCGTCTGGGCCTGACGATATTCGGCGTCGAGACGTGCGATCAGTTGATCCACACTCGGCAGATCATCGATCTGCCCGACACCCTGGCCTGCCGACCACACGGTCTTCCAGGCTTTGGCTTCGTCATTGATTGGTTTGAGTTTGTCGCCGAAGTTTACTTCGCCCTTGCCCTGCAGCGCCGCCATGTCGAAACCGGCAGCCTGCAGACTCTGGCGCATGAAACTGGCCGGCACCCCTGACACCGCTGGAGTATGAATGATGTCGGCAGCCTTGGCTGTCAGCAGCATCTCTTTATAAGCGTCAGGCGCGTGACTTTCAGTGGTGCCAATAAATCGCGTACCGAAGTAGGCCAAATCCGCGCCAAGTAACTGCGCGGCCAGAATCTCATGGCCGTGGTTCAAACATCCTGCAAGCAGCAGCGTCTTGTCGAAGAACTGACGAATCTCGGCAATCAACGCAAACGGACTCCAGGTGCCGGCATGACCACCGGCACCGGCCGCGACAGCGATCAGACCGTCGACACCCGCTTCAGCGGCTTTCTCGGCATGGCGACGCGTGGTGACGTCATGAAAAACCAGGCCGCCATAGCCGTGCACCGCATCGACCAGTTCTTTCACCGCGCCGAGGCTGGTGATAACGATCGGTACCTTGTGTTCGACGCAGATGTCCAGATCCGCCTGTAAGCGCGGGTTACTGTGGTGAACGATCAGGTTTACCGCATAAGGGGCCGGATTTTCCAGCGTCGCGAGGCCCGCTTCGATCTGCTCCAGCCACGCCTTGAACCCACTGCTTTCACGCTGGTTGAGCGCCGGAAAACTGCCGACCACGCCGTTGCAGCAGCAGGCGAGCACCAGTTCGGGATTGGAGATCAGGAACATCGGCGCCGCCACCACGGGCAGACGCAGACGTTGTTCGAGCAGAGCGGGCAGCGACATATGAACACCCCAGAGATCTGTACTGATTGAAGTTAGAACGGCTTGACCACGACCAGAATTACGATAGCCAGCAATATCAGAACCGGCACTTCATTGAACCAGCGATAAAAGACATGGCTGCGGGTGTTTTCGCCACGAGCGAAGCGTTTCACCTGCGCGCCGCACATGTGGTGGTAGCCGATCAGCAACACGACCAGGGTCAGTTTCGCGTGGATCCAGCCGCCCTGGCTGAAGAGCGACGGGTTGAGGTAGATCAGCCAGCCGCCGAAGATCAGCGTAGCGATCATCGCCGGGCCCATGATGCCGCGATACAGTTTGCGCTCCATGACGCTGAAGCGCTCTTTGCTGATCGTGTCTTCGCTTTGTGCGTGATAAACGAACAGGCGCGGCAGATAAAACAGTCCGGCAAACCAGCAGACGACGCTGACGATGTGAAACGCTTTGAGCCATAGATAGAGCATTTTTGGTTATTCCCTCATTCACGGTAGCCAGATAGTAGAGGCTTGAGCGTCCGCGCGTCACCTTGGCGGTTGTCGCAGGCGCGCGCGGCCCCTATTATCGACGGCTTTCCAGTGGGTTCGTTGAGGGCAGGTTTATGGTCAAGGTCGGTATCGTCGGCGGCACGGGTTACACCGGTGTCGAACTGCTGCGTCTGTTGGCACAGCATCCGCAGGCAGAAGTGGTGGTGATCACTTCCCGATCCGAGGCCGGTCTCGCCGTCGCTGACATGTACCCAAACCTGCGCGGCCATTACGACGGCCTGGCGTTCAGCGTGCCGGACATCAAAACCCTCGGTGCTTGCGATGTGGTGTTCTTTGCGACTCCCCATGGCGTGGCCCACGCACTGGCAGGCGAACTGCTCGCAGCGGGCACTAAAGTCATCGACCTGTCGGCTGACTTCCGCCTGCAGGATGCCGACGAATGGGCCAAATGGTACGGCCAGCCGCACGGCGCGCCGGAGCTGCTCGATGAAGCGGTTTATGGGTTGCCGGAAGTCAATCGTGAGCAGATCCGGAACGCGCGTTTGATCGCTGTACCGGGCTGCTACCCAACCGCAACACAACTGGGTTTCCTGCCATTGCTTGAGGCGGGTCTGGCCGACGCTTCACGCCTGATCGCCGACTGCAAGTCGGGTGTCAGCGGTGCCGGTCGGGGAGCGGCCGTCGGTTCTCTGTATGCCGAGACATCGGAAAGCATGAAGGCTTATGCGGTAAAAGGTCACCGTCATTTGCCAGAAATACGCCAAGGCCTGCGTCGTGCGGCGGGCAAGGAAGTCGGTCTGACGTTTGTGCCGCACCTGACGCCGATGATTCGCGGTATTCACTCCACGCTCTACGCAACCGTGGTTGATCGTTCGGTGGATCTGCAGGCGCTGTTTGAAAAGCGTTACGCCAACGAGCCGTTCGTCGACGTTATGCCGGCGGGCAGTCACCCGGAAACTCGTAGCGTGCGTGGTGCCAACGTCTGCCGTATCGCCGTGCATCGTCCCCAGGACGCTGACTTGGTGGTGGTACTTTCGGTAATCGACAATCTGGTCAAAGGCGCCTCGGGCCAGGCGGTGCAGAACATGAACATTCTGTTCGGGCTGGATGAGCGCTTCGGTCTGTCCCACGCCGGCATGCTGCCTTAGAAGCAGCTACCAGTTGTAAGTCGCAAGCTTGAAGCTCACCGCTTGAAGCTTGCCGCTGCTCCTCTAATAGTTGACCAATTTTCTAGGACAAGCGGATAATGCGCGTCATCACGCATTATGGCGGCGTAACGCCGGGAGATAGTCAGCATGAGCGTCGAATCCTTCACCCCCACGGCTTTGCAATTCACTCAAGGTGCTGCGCACAAGGTGAAGAGCCTGGTCGATGAAGAGGGGAATGATCGCTTGAAGCTGCGCGTATTCGTTACGGGCGGCGGTTGTTCAGGGTTTCAATACGGTTTTACCTTCGATGAAGATGTGGCCGATGACGACACCATCGTGGAGCGCGAAGGTGTGAGTCTGGTGGTTGATCCGATGAGCTTTCAGTACCTGGCCGGTGCCGAAGTGGATTACCAGGAAGGCCTGGAGGGTTCGCGTTTCGTGATCAAGAACCCTAACGCCACCACCACCTGTGGATGCGGATCTTCGTTCTCGATCTGATCGCGCTTCACTGTACACAGCAAAACGCCGCAGAGCCTTTCGGATCTGCGGCGTTTTCGTTTGTGGAGCTTATGCCGGGTAGATGGCGCCGAGTAACCGCAGGCCGCGGGCGCCAGTGACACTCGGGCGGTTGGCGGCGATCCCCTCCAGGCAGCAATGGGCGAGCCAGGCGAAAGCCATGGCTTCTACCCAGTCCGGGTCAACACCATGGGTGGCGGTGCTGGCGACCTTGGCGTTGGGCAATAGCTCCGCCAGGCGCTTCATGAGCGTTCGATTGTGCGCGCCGCCGCCACAGACCAGCAGTTCCTGGGTGTCCGTCTGGGCGCTTTGCAGCGATTCGACGATCGTCAGCGCAGTCAGTTCGAGCAGCGTGGCCTGCACGTCTTGCGCAGCGAAAGGCGCCAAACGCGAAAGATGCTGTTCCAGCCAGGACAGATTGAACACTTCGCGGCCCGTACTCTTCGGACCCTTGGTAGTGAAGAAAGGGTCGCTGAGCAAGGCCTTGAGCAGGGCCGGTTGAACAGTGCCTGTGCCCGCCCATAGCCCGTCTCGGTCATAGTTCTCGCCGCGCTGCTGCTGAATCCAGGCATCCATCAGAACATTCCCGGGGCCACAGTCGAAACCGGCTACAGGCTTGTTCGGCTCAATCAGACTGAGATTGCTGAAACCGCCGACATTCAAGACCGCCTGATTACCGGTGCGCTCTTCAAACAAAGCTTCGTGGAAGGCCGGAACCAGAGGCGCGCCTTGACCGCCGGCTGCCACATCGCGACTGCGGAAATCACTGACGACGGTTATGTCGGTCAACTCGGCCAACAGGGCCGGATTGCCAATCTGCACGGTAAATCCACGCGCCGGTTCGTGGCGGATGGTCTGGCCGTGACTCCCAATGGCGCGGATGGCGTCGGGTTTCAGCTGCTCTTGAGCGAGGAGGGTATTAATGCCCGAGGCGGCGAGTTGCACCCAGTTTTGCTGGGCTATCGCAGAACGGGCAATCTCGTCGGGGCCGCTGGCGCATAAGCCAAGCAGCTCGGCGCGCAGGGATTCAGGCATGGGAATGTAGTGTGTGGCGATCAGTTTGATCGCCGAGGTCTGTTCGATCAGGGCAATGTCCAGCCCGTCGAGACTGGTTCCGGACATCACACCGATATACAGGGCCATGGCTTAACGCTTGCTCGAAGCCAGCATCGTGGCCTTCTCTTGATCCATGCGCGCCATCAGCGGCTGGCTCTGCGCCAGGAAGCGAGCACGCTCAGACTTGGCGATTGGATCGGCCATCGGCAGCTTCTGGCCCAGAGGGTCGACGTGCACGCCGTTGACCTGGAACTCATAGTGCAAATGCGGGCCGGTAGAAAGGCCTGTAGTGCCAATATAGCCAATCACCTGGCCCTGCTTGACGGTACCGCCGGTTTTAACGCCTTTGGCAAAGCCTTGCATGTGGCCGTATAGCGTACGGTAAGTATTGCCGTGTTGAATGATTACGGTATTGCCATAACCGCCACGACGGCCGGCGAGCAGCACCTTGCCGTCACCGGCAGCCTTGATTGGCGTGCCCCGTGGCGCTGCATAATCAACGCCTTTGTGAGCGCGGATCTTGTTGAGGATCGGATGTTTGCGGCCCATGGAAAACTTCGAGCTGATGCGGGCGAAGTCAACCGGCGTACGGATGAAGGCCTTGCGCATGCTATTGCCATCGGCGGTGTAGTAACTGCTGTTGCCTTGCTTGTTGGTGTAGCGAACGGCGGTGTAAGTCTTGCCGCGGTTGGTGAAGCGCGCGGACAGGATCGGGCCGGTGCCGACAGCCTTGCCGTTGATGACTTTCTGCTCGTAAATCACATCGAATTCGTCGCCCTGACGGATGTCCTGCGCAAAATCGACGTCGTAGCCGAAGACGCTGGCCATGTCCATGGTCAGGCTGTGGGAGAGGCCGGCGCGCGCAGCCGACTGTGACAGCGAGCTGTTGATAACGCCGTGGACGTAAGCGGTGCGAACGGTTGGTTTGGCGGTGACACGGTTGAACGAATAGCCCTTGTCGTTCTTGGTCAGGGTAATGGTCTCTACGTCACTGACCTTGCTGTGCAGGCTGGTCAACTGACCTTCCGGGCTCAGTTCGAATTCGAGCTTCTGGCCGCGCTTGAGCTGGCTGAACTGTTTGGCTTGTTTGTCACTGGCAAGCACTTCATGGACGGACGCCGCCGGCAGGCCGACCTTTTCAAAGAGGGTAGACAGCGTGTCGCCTTTGGATACGACGACTTCACGGTGGCCGGGCTCTTTCGGTTTTTCTGCAAGTGGAGCAGGTGCTGGCGCGGTTTCAGCAGTTTGCGGTGCGTTTTCGTCGCTGTTTTCGATTTGTGCAAAAGGTGAGGCTGCGGGCTCGTTTGTGGCTTGAGCCGCGTCAGCAGCGTCTTGATCTTGTGTCAGTTGTTCAGCAGGGCTTTCCAGTTCAAGACTCAGGGTTGTCTTTTTGGCTTCAACATCGCTGGATGGAAATACCAGGAGCGCCAGGCTGAGAAGGGCGGCGATTCCACTTGCGGCAAGCAGGTGGGTCTTCGGGTAAAGCGGGGGCGCTTTAGACGGTTCTGTGGTCATAGGTAATTTTTGACTTTGAAATAGATGAATTGGAAAAGATGAATGACATGATGAAGATGAAATAACTGTATAAAATATAACCAAATCATCTCTGAAGCAAGTCTACAGGCTTTCTGTCCGTGGATTGGTGTCCGTGCGCCGGGCAAAACTTGTAATTGACGCGCGTTCTTGTATGGTTGGTTCCCTTTGAATCTGAGCCTTGCGGGTCTGTTATGAAGTCGGTTGAAGAGCAGCTAGCGCTGATTAAACGTGGTGCGGAAGAACTGTTGGTCGAGTCCGAGCTGGTCGAGAAGCTCAAGCGCGGCCAACCGCTGCGTATCAAGGCTGGTTTCGATCCTACCGCTCCGGATCTGCACTTGGGTCACACCGTGCTTATTAATAAGCTGCGCCAGTTCCAGGAGCTGGGGCATCAGGTGATCTTCCTTATAGGTGACTTCACGGGGATGATCGGTGACCCCAGTGGCAAGAGTGCTACGCGTCCGCCGCTGACCCGTGAGCAGGTTCTGGAAAATGCCGAGACCTACAAGACCCAGGTCTTCAAGATCCTCGATCCAGCGAAAACCGAAGTTGCTTTCAATTCCACCTGGATGGACAAGATGGGTCCGGCGGATTTCATCCGTCTGACTTCGCAGTACACCGTTGCTCGCATGCTCGAGCGCGATGACTTCGACAAGCGCTACACCACTAATCAGCCAATCGCTATCCACGAGTTCCTTTATCCGCTGGTGCAGGGTTATGACTCGGTAGCGCTGCGTGCGGATGTCGAGCTGGGCGGAACCGACCAGAAATTCAACTTGCTGATGGGGCGTGAGCTGCAGCGGGGTTATGATCAGGAGGCTCAGTGCATTCTGACCATGCCGTTGCTTGAAGGTCTGGATGGCGTGAAGAAGATGTCCAAGTCTCTGGGCAACTACGTCGGTATTCAGGAAGCGCCGGGTGTGATGTACAGCAAGTTGGTGTCTATTCCGGATGTGCTGATGTGGCGTTACTTCGAGTTGCTCAGCTTCCGCTCCATGGATGAGATCAATGCATTGCGGGCTGACGTTGAGGCCGGCGCGAATCCGCGGGACATCAAGATCAAGCTGGCTGAAGAAATCGTTGCGCGTTTCCATGGTGATGAAGCTGCGGCAAACGCTCATCGTGGCGCGGGTAACCGTATGAAGGATGGTGAGCTACCGGATGATTTGCCGGAGATCGAGCTGGCTTCGGCTGAAGACATGCCTATCGCTGCTGTCCTTAATAAGGCAGGCCTGGTGAAGAACTCGGCCGCGGCACGGGATCTGCTGGCTGCCGGCGGAGTGCGTGTTGATGGTGAGGTAGTTGATCGCTCCTTTATATATGTACTGGGCGCGACGCATGTTTGCCAGGCCGGCAAGAAGGCTTTTGCACGCATCACGTTGAAATCTGAATAAAGTTGTAAATAGGGGTTGACGGCAAATTT
>NZ_JABWQP020000016.1 GCF_014268505.2 Pseudomonas khorasanensis | reverse complement strand
GCGAAGGCGACATCAGCCGCACAACCATTTCCTGCAAAAAAGAATTTCCACCCAGCCCTATCACTTTTTGATTTTCATCCGGCACACAGGCAATTGAGAAATATTTCCATTCAGGAGCCGCCGTATGTCCCGTTCGCTAGACACCTTGTTGCGCCCCAGTCTGCTGGCCGTCGCCATCGCCCTCGGCACGCCGCTGATCAGCAGCCCGATACTCGCGGCTGAACAAGCATCGAACGTGCGCGCCTACAACCTGCCGGCGGCGCCCTTGTCGACCACGCTGAACCAGATCGCCAGTCAGGGCGGGCTCGCGCTGTCGCTCAATCCTTCGCTGGCGGCGGGCAAGACGTCGGCACCGGTCAACGGCCAGTACGACGCCGCCGGTGCACTGCGCGCAGCGCTGCGCGGCACCGGCCTGCAACTGGAACAAAGCAGCACCGGCACTTACACGCTGACCGCCGTGCCGGAAGGCACCCTGGCCCTGCCGGAAACCTCGGTCATTGGCGTGGTGAATTTTGAAAGCGCCTGGGGCCCGGTCGAAGGCTACACCGCGACCCGCACCGCTGCCGGCACCAAGACCGATACCGCGCTGGTCGAGGCGCCGCGCTCGATCTCCATTGCCACCCGTCAGCAAATGGATGACCGCAGCGTGCACAGCCTCGATGACGCTGTGCGCTACATGCCGGGCATCACCGCCAGCAGCTACGGCAGCGACACCCGCGCCGACTGGCTGCGTGTGCGCGGTTTCGAACCGACCCAGTTCCTCGATGGCCTGCCGCTGCCGAAAGGCGTGTACGCCAACCCGAAGCAGGAAACCTGGAACCTGGACCGCCTCGCCCTGCTCCGTGGCCCGGCCTCGTCGGTGTACGGCCAGACCCCGCCGGGCGGCTTGCTCGACATGGTCAGCCGCCGCCCCAGCGCTGAAGCCAGCAGCGAGGTCCAGCTGCAGTACGGGAGCGACAACCATCGTCAGATCAACTTCGCCAGCACCGGTAAAATCGACGAGGCCGGACAGTTTCTCTATGGCATCAGCGGCGTGGTGCGCGACAGCGATACACAAATCGACCACATCGAAAACAAGCGCTACAACATCGCGCCGAGCCTGACGTGGAATATCGATGACGACACCAAACTGACCCTACTGACTCAGTTCACCCGTGACGATACCGGCGTTACCAGCCAGTTCTATCCGATCCAGGGCACCAAAATCGACATGCCGTTCGGCAAGATTTCTCACCACAAGAACCTGGGCGATCCTGACTACGACTACTACGACCGCACCTACTATGCGCTGGGCTATGCCTTCGAGCATCGCCTCGACGATGTCTGGCAGTTCAAGCAGAATCTGCGTTACACCAAGTCCGACCTGTCTTTCCAGACCGTGACGGTCAACAGCTACAACCCGTCGTTCGCAGGATTCACCGTGGACGACCAAGGCAATGTCGGGCGCAGCACCACCAACGCCGATGAAGACATCAGCCAGTTCGCCGTGGACAACAATTTCCAGGCTGACTTCGCCACGGGCGATGTTCGCCACACGCTGCTGCTGGGCCTCGATCATCAGCGCAGCAATACCAACTACACCTCGATCTTTGGTCTCGCACCCGACATCAACGTCAACAACCCGATCTACGGCCAGCCGATCGAGCGCCCGGCTCGCTCCACCGCGTTCTACGACTACAACCAGAAGACCTATCAGACCGGTCTCTACGTCCAGGACCAAATTGCCCTCGACCAGTGGCGCCTGACCCTCGGCGGCCGTGAAGACTGGGTGCACACCAGCACGGAATTCTTCAACAAGGGCGACGCCACCAACACCCAGCGCGACAAGAAATTCAGTGGTAACGCCGCGATCAGCTACGTCTTCGACAACGGTTTCGTACCGTACCTGTCGTATGCCGAGTCCTTCCAGCCGACTTCGGGCGCCGACGCCACCTCGACCGGCTCGCTCAAGCCGACCGAGGGCAAGCAGTGGGAACTGGGTATCAAGTACCAGCCGCCGGGCAGCAAGACCCTGCTGAGCGCCGCCGTGTATGACCTCACCCAGAAGAACGTCGCGGTGAACACCTTCGTCAACAACGTTTCGATTACCAGCCAGACTGGCGAGGTGAAAGTCAAAGGCCTGGAGCTGGAAGCGGTCTCGGACGTGACTGACAACCTGAAGGTCATCGCTGCCTACACTCTGGCCAAATCCGAAGTGCAGAAAGGCATCGACAAGGGCAACCGCCTGCAATTGATGCCGAACCAGCAAGCCTCGCTGTGGACCGACTACACCTGGCACGCGGGCGTGCTTGACGGTTTCGGCGTGGGCGCTGGCGTGCGTTACACCGGCAACACCTATGGCGACAAGGGCAACACGTGGCTGGGCAAAGCCGATGCCTACACCGTGTTCGATGCCAGTGTGCATTATGATTTGGGCCGTCTGGACAACAGCCTCAAGGGCGCGTCGCTGGCCGTCAACGCGACCAACCTGTTCGACAAGGATTACATTTCCACCTGCGACGGCTTCTATTGCTACTACGGTGACCAGCGCAGCGTGATCGCCAGCGCTACTTACAAGTGGTAAGCGATTGAGCTGACTCAGGCCCCGTTCCCTGGCCGTCCTTCATGGACGGCTTTGGTGTTTTTGAAGGTCATGAAATGAAAAGTAAAACAATTCGCCGCTGGTCGTTCATTCACACCTGGACCAGCCTGATCTGCACGGTGTTTTTGCTGATGCTGGCGCTGACCGGTCTGCCGCTGATTTTCAGTCACGAGATCGATCATCTGCTCGGTAATGAGCCTGAGTTGCGCGAGATGCCGGCGGACACGCCGCAGCTCAATCTGCAACAACTGGTGGATGCCGCGCAGAAACACCGCCCCGGTGAAGTCATGCAGTACTTCGGCTATGACGACGAAGACCCGAATGCAGCCTTTGCGATCATGGCGAAAACCGCCGGCACCGAACCGAATTCCTCGCACACGTTCATGCTCGATGCGCGCACCGGTGAGGCGCTGGAAACCCCTTCGGCCAACGGCGGGCTGATGCTGTTCATCCTGCGCCTGCACGTCGATATGTTTGCCGGCCTGCCGGGCAAGCTGCTGCTGGCGTTCATGGGGTTGCTGTTTGTCGTGGCGATTGTTTCAGGGACGGTGTTGTACCTGCCGTTCATGCGCCGCTTGAAATTCGGCACAGTGCGTCAGGACAAATCCACGCGCCTGCGCTGGCTCGATCTGCATAACCTGATTGGCGTGGTGACCCTGACCTGGGCACTGGTCGTGGGCGTGACCGGGGTCATCAGCGCCTGCGCCGACCTGCTGATCGCGGCGTGGCGCAACGATGCGCTGACCGCGCTGGTCGCGCCCTATCGCGATGCGCCACCGCTGACCCAACTGGCGCCGGCCACGCGCTTGCTCGACATCGCCGGTGAAGTTGCGCCGGGAATGAAACCGGACTTCATCGCTTTCCCCGGTACGCGATTTTCCAGCGAGCACCATTACGCGGTGTTCATGAAGGGCGGCACGCATCTGACCTCGCACCTGTTGACGCCCGTGCTGATCGACGCCACCACCCTGAAAGTCACCGCCGTCGCCGAACGTCCGTGGTACATGGACGCCATGGGCATGTCGCAGCCGTTGCACTTCGGTGACTACGGTGGCATGCCGATGAAGATTCTCTGGGCGGCGCTCGATGTGTTGACGATTATCGTGTTGGCCAGTGGTGTCTATTTGTGGGTGGTACGGCGCAGGGCGGCCAAGCCTGTATTGGAAACGGCGGAGGCCTCGGCATGAAGCCGCGTCAGTCGAGTTTCTGGAGAGTGTTCAGCACACCGATCGTGATCGCGTTGCTCAGCGCGGCAGGGTTGTTCGCCGCGTTGCTGGGGGACGGGATCTGGGATGCGTTGAGCTGGGTTGGGCTTGGCGTGCCTGCGGTTCTGGCCATAAAGGGATTAATGCGGCGAAGCTGAGAATTCCCATGTGGGTTCTGCGCCGGACTTGAGCAGGCTATGCTGCCGATCATTGCCCTGATCGAGACCTTGCCCATGTCCGCCCCCAGCATGACCCTGTATCACAACACCCTGTCGCCCTTCGTCCGCAAAGTCATGGTGCTGCTGCACGAGACCGGCCAGCAGAATCGCGTCGCGCTGCAGGACTGTGTACTCAGTCCGGTCAACCCAAACCCGGCGCTGATCGCCGACAACCCGTTGAGCAAAATCCCCGCCCTGCGCCTGGCCGACGGCAATGTCATCCATGACAGCCGCGTCATCCTCGAATACCTCGATCAGCAGCACGTCGGCAACCCGCTGATCCCGCGAGAAGGCGCGGCGCGCTGGCGGCGCCTGACATTGGCGTCGATGGCCGACGGGATCATGGACGCGTCGGTGATGGTGCGCTACGAAATGGCGCTGCGTCCGGTGGAAAAGCATTGGGATGAATGGCTAGACGCCCAGCGCGACAAGATCCGCCGCGCCCTCGCGGTGCTGGAGAGCGAGGCGATTGCCGAGCTGACCAGCCATTTCGATGTCGCGGCGATCAGCGTGGCCTGCGCATTGGGTTATCTCGATCTGCGCTTCCCTGACATGGACTGGCGCGCGGCCAATCCGCAACTGGCCCACTGGTATTTTGAAGTGAGCCAGCGACCGTCCATGGTCGCGACGATGCCCAAGCCTTAAAGCTGCGCTGCCTGTTCCGGCCTCTTCGCGAGCAGGCTCGCTCCCACAGGATGGGTGCCATTCTCGAATCCCTTGTGGGAGCGAGCTTGCTCGCGAATGCACCACCTCGGTTCTGGCGGCAGCGCTGCAAATATCCGCGTCAGCAAAACCGCCACCTCCCTGCGCTCAGCTCTCAACCCGCTCATTGCATCGTCTCCACATCAAACTCCAGCGGCTTGGCCGACTTCACGCCAATCCCGTACCAGTCCAGTTTGCGCGTCAGCACCATGAACACGCCGAGCAGACCGAACAACATCAGCGAGCCCATCAGCAGCGCGTAATCCTCGGCGCTGAGCAACCCGTAAAGCGGGGTATACAACGCCGTCAGCCCCGCCGAAAAACTCAAGCCATGCCGCGCACTGCGCAGAACGTGACTGACATAGAAGCCGATCAGCAATACGCAGCCACTGGCCGAAAGCGCGTACGCCAAAGCAAAACCGATGTGTTCGGACAGCGACAGGAGCAGCAGATAAAAGAACGCCAGCGCCACACCGACCAAGGCGTATTGCACCGGATGCACCGCCAGGCTCTTGAGCACTTCGAACAGAAAGAAACCGGCGAACGTCAGCACGATGAACAGCAAGGCGTATTTGATCGCCCGGTCACTTTTCAGATATTGGTCCACCGGGTCGATGAAACTTACGCCGAAGCTGCGCCCGCTAAAGGCTTCGCAATCGTCGTTGTTGACGCAACGGCTCAGGGCATCTTGCAGGTTGGTGGAAAAGAAGGTGGTCTGCCAGTCAGCGCGGAAACCGGCGTCGCTGATTTCGCGATTACCGGGCAGGAAATTGCCGATAAAACTGGGATGCGGCCAATTAGCAGTGAGGCTGACGCTACTGGTCTTGCCCACCGGCAACACCTGCAATGACCCAGTGCCTTGCAGGCGCAGATCGAAACCAAAGCTCATCTCGGTGGTTTTGCTGGTGTCCAGCAACGGCAGCGTCACGCGCACCCCTTCACCGAGCCAGCCGACCTGAGTGCCTGGAACGAAGTCCAGGCGCTGGCCGTCGAGTTCCAGTTTCAGAGCATTTTCGATCCCGCGAATATCGCTGATGCCGACCGCGAGAAATGGCGGTTCAAAACGGTAGTCGCTGAAGTCTTCTTTGATCCCCAATTGCGCCGGCAATGAGAAATGGCCATTGATGCGGTTATCCGCGTGGAAAAGCCGCGCTTGATAAATACCCCGGGCGCGCAGTTCGGTCTGTACCTGACCGTCGAGTTCGAAGCGTTCCGGCAGGAAATACAAACGGCCGCGCTCTTCCCTCGGTTCGTCATAACGCTTGTTGGTTTTATAGTCGGTCTTCCAGTTATGGATCACTTTGCGATACGGCACTACCATCACCGGCCCGGTCAGCTGCTGGCTGTAGCTGGAACTGCGGGCGATGTCTTCGAGCACGCCGTCGCGCAGTTGCTGACGCTCGTCAATGATGCCGTCGATCATCAGCAACGGGATCAGCAACAGCAGGATCAATAAGGCAATCGCGCCGAGCTTGATGGTCAAATTCTTGTTCATGGGACTCTCCCTGTTTGGATGAGGAGAGTCTGCTGATCGGCCGTGGTGGTTTTGTGGGGGGAATGTGGAGATTGTGTGGAGAATGCATTCCCCTGTGGGAGCGAGCCTGCTCGCGAAGGCCGCGACTGGGTTTCAAGGCAAGCGCAAGACCACCTCAACCCCGCCCTCGACATTGCCAATGCGCATCACCCCGCCATGCAACTTGACCACTTCTTCGACAAAATTCAGCCCCAACCCCGTGCTCTTGCGCCCACTGTCGGGGCGCGGCAGCGAGTAGAAGCGTTCGGTCAGGCGCGGCAAGGCGTAATCGGGAATCGGCGCGGTTTCATTGAACAGACGACACTCGATTTGCTCGCCCACCCGCTCGGCACTGAAGCGCAGCAGCCCCTGCGCCGGGGTGAAATCCAGTGCGTTTTCCAGCAGATTGCCCAACGCCTGACGCAGCAGAAACGGCTCGCCCATCAGCAGCAAATCCCCGCCGATTGATTGCTCGACGCGCAGCTGTTTGCCTTCGATTCGCGCCGCCTGCGCCTGCAGCAATTGCTCGACCAGCACCGACAGCGGCACCGCCACCTTTTCTTCCAGCCCTTGGCGTTGTTCGACCTGGGCCAGATTCAGCAAGCGCTCGATCAACTGCTGCATCCGCGCGCTTTCGCTGTCGATGTTGCTGACAAAACGCAGACGCTGGGCCGGCGGCATCTCGCCTTGCAACAACTCCGCCGCGCCGCGAATTGCTGCCAACGGACTTTTCAATTCATGGGTGAGGGTGTGCACATAGCGTTCGACGTAAGCCTTGCCTTCCAGTTGCGTGCGCATCTGCTCGACGGCGGTGGCCAGCTGTTCAAGTTCCCCGCCGCGATAATGCGGCACTTCCACCCGCCGCCCTTCGCTCACTGCCTGGGCGTAACCGGTCAGTCGATGCAGCGCACGGCTCAGCCACCACGACAGCAGTGCGCCAAACAACAGGCCGAGGCCGATCAACCCGGCACCGTAAAACAGCAAGCGCCGTTCGGTTCGATCGACGTAGGGTTGCAGCGAGCTGTTGGGCTTGGCCACGGTGACCACCCCGATGATTTTGCCGTTGTCACGAATGGGCGCGCCGACATGCATCACCGAAGAGTTCGGATCATCCGGATCGCTGCGACTGGAGCGCGCGCCATACTCGCCGCGCAAGGTCAGGTAGACGTCGTTCCAGCGCGAATAATCCTGACCGACCGCCACGCCGCTGGAGTCGAGCACGACGATACCTTTGGCGTCGGTGACGTAGATGCGGTGGTTGACCTGATTTTTCGGCAAGCCCCAGATCGTCGCTTGCGGCTGGCGTTCGCCATAGGCGCGTAGCAGCTGCGGCCAGCGGTTCTCGCTGAGGGTGCCGGCCTTGAAATCGTCACGCAGGATTTCCGCCATCAGGTTGGCGGTGTCCACCAGCGTCTCTTCCGTGGACTGGCGCACGCCGGGGCGGATTTCCTCCATCACGGTATTGAGCACAAAGTAACCGGTCAGGCCGACAAACAGCACATACACCAGAAAGATCCGCAGCCCCAACGACATCAGCTGTGCCCCGGGCTATAGCTGTAACCGAGGCCGCGATGGGTCTGGATCGGCTCGGCGTCGGCGCGCACCAGTCGCAACTTGGCGCGCACGCTTTTGATGTGGCTGTCGATGCTGCGCTCGTACCCTGCGTCGGCGGCGACGCCCAGCGCATCAAGCAATTGCTCGCGGCTGAACACCCGCTCCGGCTGCTCGAGCAGACATTGCAGCAGGCGGAATTCGTGGCGGGTCAGGCTTAACGGCTGGCCGCGATAGCTGATTTGTACGCGTTCGGGATCAATACGAAACAGCGTCGAAACAGGCTCATTGACAGGTCGTGGTGCCATCCGTTTGAGGATCGCCCGCACACGCGCCGCGACTTCCCGCGGGCTAAAGGGTTTCACGACGTAGTCATCAGCGCCAATCTCAAGACCCACCACGCGGTCGATTTCGGCGTCGCGGGCGCTGAGAAACAACACCGGCACTTCGCTGAACCGGCGCAGCTGCCTGCAGGTCTCGAAACCACTGATGTCCGGCAGACCGATGTCGAGGATGATCAGGTCAGCCGGCGTCTGGCGCTGATGCTCCAGCGCCATCGCGCCAAGGCTCAGCCACGTGGTGGTGAACCCCTCGCCCTGCAAGGCAAAAATCAGCGTGTCGGCAATCGCCGCTTCGTCTTCGACAATCAGGATATGCGGCATGGCATCCGAGCCCGTGGCAGGTAATGCGCGAACGGTGCCCCAAGCCCGGGGTTACGTCAATCAGACCACTTAACAGTCAGGTTTATCGGCGGTGTAGCGACGCGCCGGATTGACCGCCGCGTCGAACTCGCGCAAGGCCTTGGCCCCGATCAACAGCGGGTAATTGAAGTGGCTGCGGTCGGTCAGATTGACCTCGACGGTGCGCTTGACGTTGCCCAGGCAAAGCTCCAGATCGACCACCGGCCGCTTGGCGACATCGGAAGCGTCGCGTTCTTCGTCGTCCTCGTCGGAACGGCTTTTGATTTTGCTGATGCGCGCTACCTTGTGTTCGAACACCTTATTGCTGGCGTCCTTGGTGGCGAGGCGGAAACGCACCCACTCGTCGCCATCACGGGTGAACATTTCGATGTCCTTGGCCGACAGCGACGCGGTCAGCGCGCCGGTGTCCATCTTGGCCTTGAGCACTTCGCCGCCGATTTCCGGCAGCGCGATGTATTCGTAGCGCCCGTAAAGGGTCGGCTCGGCGGCCATGACCGGCAGCGCGACGAGGGCAAACAGTGCAAGGAGAGATTTCACGTAGGGGGCTTCCTTGGAAAATGGTGGGCGGCAGACGTGGGATTTTAGACCGTTGCACGCTTGATCGTTCCCACGCTCTGCGTGGGAATGCATCAGGTGACGCTCTGCGTCACAGGGACGCGGAGCGTCCCGGGCGGCGCTACCACGCAGAGCGTGTGAACGATCAGGTTAACGCGCCTAAAGTGAAACATTCGTCAGCGCCGATTTGGCCTGTTGCCCGAAGCCACTTATCATGGCGCGCCCAACCGACTTCATAGAGTTGCTTATGCGCCGCCTGCTCACCGGCTGTTTCGTCACCCTGCTGCTGTTGCTCAACACCCTGATCCTGATAGGGCCGTTGATGCTGTTCGCCCTGCTCAAGCTGGTTGCACCCGGGCGCTGGCGCGACTACGCATCGGGGGCGGTGATGTGGATCGCCGAGACCTGGGCCGAGATCGACAAGCTGATCTTCCAGCTGTGCATCCCGACGCAGTGGGACATTCGCGGCGGCGATGATTTACGCCGCGACACCTCGTATCTCGTCGTCAGCAACCACCAGTCGTGGGTCGACATTCCGGCACTGATCCAGACCCTCAACCGGCGCACGCCGTTTTTCAAATTCTTCCTCAAGAAAGAGCTGATCTGGGTGCCGTTTCTGGGGCTGGCGTGGTGGGCGCTGGATTACCCGTTCATGAAGCGCTACACCAAGGCGTTTCTGGCGAAGAACCCGGAACTGGCGGGCAAGGATCTGGAAATCACCAAAGCGGCGTGTGAGCTGTTCAAGCGACAGCCAGTGACGGTGGTCAATTATCTGGAAGGCACGCGCTACACCCTGGCGAAAAGCACGCAGCAGGCTTCACCGTTCAACCACCTGCTCAAGCCAAAGGCCGGTGGCGTGGCGTTCGTGCTGGCGGCGATGGGTGAACAACTCGATGCGATACTCGACGTCACGGTCGTATACCCCCAAGAGAAAATCCCGGGGTTCTGGGACCTGATCAGCGGCGACGTTCCGCGCGTGATCATTGACATCAAGACCCGGGAACTCGACCCCGCGCTGTGGCAAGGCGATTACGAGAAAGACCCGGTGTTTCGCGAGCGCGTCCAGAACTGGGTCAACCAGCTCTGGACCGAGAAGGATCAGCGCATCGCCGCCTTGCGCAACGAGCGCCGTTGACTCAACTGCCGGTGCCGGTGCCCCAAATGCTGCCCAGACTGCTCAACAGCGAACCGCCGACGCCCTGCTGACCGAGGTATTGCAACAGCACCGGGGCAAACTGACCGATCATGCCGGTGTCCATGCCCAGTGCGCTGAAGGCATTGTTCAGGTCGTTGGTGTCCTTGACGTTGCCCAACGCATTCTCCAGCCCGGCGGATTTTCCGGACGAACCGAGCAAAGCCCCCAGCGCCGCGAGATTGCCACCGCCGCCGGACAATTTATCGATGCCCGGCACTTCCTTGGCCAGTTGCGAATAATCTGTGCTGCTCAACTGATTCTTTGCCAGGCCCAGCATCGCACTGGTGCCGCCGACGGCTTGTTCGGGCGTGACATCCAGCGCACTCAGGGCGCTGAGCAAACCGGCGGTCTCCGACGTCGGCGCCGCAGCGGCCGCCTTGTCACCGCCCTGCATGCCCGATACCGCACCGGCTACGTCATTCAGACTGAAACCGGCAAACACCGGGCCGGCGGCCAGGGTCAGGAGCGATGCCAGGGCAAAACCGCGTGAAATCTTCATT
The DNA here is from genome assembly GCF_014268505.2 of Pseudomonas khorasanensis. Lineage (GTDB taxonomy): Bacteria > Pseudomonadota > Gammaproteobacteria > Pseudomonadales > Pseudomonadaceae > Aquipseudomonas > Aquipseudomonas khorasanensis. Next base: position 96,221 of record NZ_JABWQP020000016.1, on the reverse strand, counting down.
CAGACATCCTCTTGTGAAAAAGCTGTCACCGTTGAACAGCGACCAAACTGCCGGTTTGACCCGTGATTGGCTGGCATGTTCCGGGGTGCACGGGAGCATTCTCACCCAAGGCCCGTAGCGAAAATGTGAAAGCACACATAAAAACGGCGACCCTGAGGTCGCCGTTTTGTGTCGCGGTAAAATCCTTACGCCGCACTGAACAACTTGTGCGGATCAATCACAAACTTCTTCGGCACACCGGCATCGAACTCGCCATAGCCTTCCGGCGCCTGATCGAGGCTGATCACCTGCACGCCCACCACTTCGGCGATGTTGATGCGGTCCCACATGATTGCCTGCATCAGTTGGCGGTTGTACTTCATGACCGGGGTCTGGCCGGTGTGGAAGCTGTGGGACTTGGCCCAGCCCAGGCCGAAGCGAATGCTCAGGCTGCCCATTTTCGCGGCGGCGTCCACGGCGCCCGGATCTTCGGTCACGTAGAGGCCCGGAATACCGATCTTGCCGGCTACGCGCACCACGCCCATCAGCGAGTTGAGCACGGTGGCCGGGGCTTCGGCCTTGACGCCGTCGTGGCCATGGCCGCGCGCTTCGAAACCGACGCAGTCCACCGCGCAATCCACTTCCGGCTCGCCCAGCAGCGCGGCGATCTGTTCATGCAGTGGCGTGTCTTGCGACAGATCGACGATCTCAAAACCCTGCGCCTTGGCGTGCGCCAGGCGGATGGTGTTGACGTCGCCGATGATCACCACGGCCGCGCCGAGCAAGCGCGCGGATGCCGCAGCGGCCAGACCGACCGGGCCGGCGCCGGCGATATAAACGGTACTGCCCGGACCCACGCCGGCCGTCACTGCGCCGTGATAACCGGTCGGCAGGATGTCGGAGAGGCAAGTCAGGTCGCGGATTTTCTCCATGGCCTTATCGCGGTCCGGCAGTTTCAGCAGGTTGAAATCGGCGTACGGCACCAGCACGTATTCGGCCTGGCCACCGGTCCAGTCGCCCATGTCGACGTAACCGTAAGCGCCACCGGCACGGGCCGGGTTGACGGTCAGGCAGACGCCGGTGTGTTGCTCCTTGCAGGAACGGCAGCGCCCGCAAGCGACGTTGAATGGTACCGAAACCAGATCACCGATTTTCAGGTTCTCGACGTCGGAGCCCTTTTCGATCACCTCACCGGTGATTTCATGGCCCAGTACCAGACCGGTCTGCGCCGTGGTCCGGCCGCGCACCATGTGCTGGTCGGAGCCGCAGATGTTGGTGGAAACCACTTTGAGAATGACCCCGTGCTCGATCTTGCGACCGCGCGGGTCCTGCATTTTCGGGTAGTCGATTTTCTGTACTTCGACCTTGCCAGCGCCGAGATACACCACACCACGATTGCCAGACATGCTTTCACCTCGCTGTTGTTTTTATGGAACTGCGTTGCCCCGGTTGGGCAGCGCGTTGAGTGCTCGGGTATTGCTCGTTGGTCTTGCGTTGTCAGTTATGGCCCCTTCGCGAGCAGGCTCGCTCCCACTTTGGAATGCGTACCCCTGTGGGAGCGAGCCTGCTCGCGAAAGCGATCTAGAGAACGACGGTTCTGTTGGCGTTTAGGAACACCCTTCTTTCAATGTGATACCCCACCGCCCGGGCCAACGTCAGGCCTTCGATATCCCGCCCTTTGGCGATCAGGTCTTCGGGGTAATGGCTGTGATCCACGGCCTCGACGCCCTGGGCGATGATCGGCCCTTCATCGAGGTCGTTGTTGATGTAATGCGCGGTGGCGCCGACCAGCTTCACGCCTTTGTTGTAGGCCTGGTGATACGGCTTGGCGCCCTTGAAACCGGGCAGCAGCGAGTGATGAATGTTGATCGCCTTGCCATCAAGCTTGCGGCACAGCTCCGGCGACAGCACCTGCATGTAGCGGGCGAGAATCACCAGCTCGGCGCCGGACTCTTCGATCACCTGCCAGACCTGACGCTCCTGCGCCGGCTTGTCGTTGGGGTCGAGAGGGAAATGGTAGTAGGGAATCTCATGCCAGTCGGCCAACGGCTTGAGGTCCGGATGGTTGGACACCACCGCCGCCACATCCATCGACAACTGGCCGATGCGCTGGCGGTAGAGCAAATCGTTGAGGCAGTGATCGGCCTTGGAGACCATGATCACCACTTTTGGCCGGTAGTTCGGCGCGGTCAGTTCGAAGACCATGCCGAACGCCTGCCCGCGCTCGGCGAGGCCGGCACGGAAGGATTGCTCATCAAAGCCGTCGGGCTGACGGAATTCCACACGAATGAAAAAGCGCCCGGAGAGGCGATCATCGAACGAGTGGTGCTCGGTGACGTAGCAACCCTGCTCGAACAGAAAACGCGTGACCGCGTCCACCGTGCCGAGGACGCTGGGGCAGTCGGCGGTCAGAATCCATGTGTCTGGGGCGCGGCTCATGGTGCGGTGACTCCTGTTCTTTGTGCGGGGTGTCAGGTTATTCCCTCACCCTAGCCCTCTCCCAGGGGGAGAGGGGACTGACCGAGGTGTTCTTTCGAGCTGCGCCGACCTGAAATACCGAGCCGAACTCAGGTTCGATAACAACACAAATCTGCTCCCTTCCCCCTCGCCCCCCTGGGGGAGAGGGCTGGGCGGGCGGCGTTCCGATGAGGGGGTAGCTTTTGATCTTTCAGGCCTGAACGCTCAAACCGTATTCCGCCGAAGCATCCTGCAGCCACAACCACCAGTAATCCGAGAAGCTGCGACGAATCAGCAATTCCCAAGTGTCTTCAGCGGTGTGACGAATCATCAGCTGCGATTTGGCAAACACCGTTCCCACCGCTTTACCGACAGGGAAGTTGTTGGGATGCACGTCATAGCTGGTGGATTTCATCAGCACCTGACGCACGTTCGGCCCGCTCAATTCGAGGATCTGCTGACCGCCGCTGACGTTGACGATCGCAATGTGCAGGTCGCCCAGCGCTTCACGCAGTTTCTGCTCGGCAGCGAATTCTTCACCGCTCGGCACAATCAGCAGCCACTCGTCCGGGCCCATCCATTGCAGGCTGGTTTCGCCTTTGACGATGACGCTCAGGGCGCCGGGCAGTTCGATGCCCAACGCCTTGTGCACACCGGCGGCGAACGCTGCATCGTGGCCATCGCCACGAATGGTCAGGTGGCCGAGAAGCTTCTTTTCACGCACGATCACGCCGGCGTTCTTGCGGCCCTTGCCGACCAGGCTGACGAGGTCGGCGTGGTGCAGCGACGACTCGGCCCGGGCCCCGGTGGTCGGACGTTGTTGGTACACGTTGGCTGTGGTCATAAAGCACCTTTCCTGAATTCTGTTGGTCCTGCGGTGGCTGAACCGCCGCTTTCGCGGGCAGGCTCGCTCCCACAGGGGAACGCAATCGAATGTGGGAGCGAGCCTGCTCGCGAATAGCCGCCCGCCCACCGTCCTCGAGGACGTCAGATATTCTGCCGCTCACCCTTCGGATCGAAGAACACCGAAGAAACGATTTCCGCCTCGATCACGCTGCCATCGGCCAGTGGTGCGAACACCCGCTCGCCCAGACGCTTCAGACCGCCCTTGACCACGCCCATGGCAAACGAATAACCGAGGGAGTTGTGCGCGTAGCTCGAAGTCACGTGGCCGACCATCGTCATCGGGATGGCCTGCTTGGTGTTGAACACCAGCTGCGCGCCTTCCGGGAGCCAGACGTTCGGATCGATCGGCTTGAGGCCCACCAACTGCTTGCGTTGCTCACGCACGCAGTCTTCACGGTTCATGCCGCGCTGGCCGATCCACGAGAACGGTTTGGTGCGACCGACACACCAACCCATGTTCAGGTCGTCCGGGGTCATCGAGCCGTCAGTGTCCTGCCCGACGATGATGAAGCCCTTCTCGGCACGCAACACGTGCATGGTTTCGGTGCCGTATGGCGTCAGGTTGTACTGCTTGCCGGCCTCGACGATTTTTTCCAGCACGCCCATCGCATAGTCGGCCTGCACGTTGACTTCGTATGACAGCTCACCGGTGAACGAGATGCGGAACACCCGCGCCGGCACATCGCCGACCAGACCTTCTTTCCAGGTCATGAACGGGAACGCTTCGCTGCTCAGATCGATGTCCGTCACGGCGCTGAGCAGCTTGCGGCTGTTCGGTCCCGACAGCGTCATGGTCGCCCAGTGGTCGGTGACGGACGTGAAGTACACCTTCAGGTCCGGCCATTCAGTCTGGTGATACAGCTCCAGCCACTGCAGCACGCGAGCGGCGCCGCCGGTGGTGGTCGTCATGACGAAATGGTTGTCGGCCAGACACGCCGTGACGCCATCGTCGAAGACCATGCCGTCTTCCTTGCACATCAGGCCGTAACGGGCCTTGCCGACGTCAAGTTTGGTCCAGGCGTTGGTGTACACGCGGTTAAGGAACTCGCGGGCATCCGGGCCTTGAATGTCGATCTTGCCGAGGGTCGACGCGTCGAGCAGGCCGACGCTGTCGCGCACGGCTTTGCATTCGCGCTTGACCGCCGCATGCAGGTCTTCACCGTTTTTCGGGAAGTACCATGGACGTTTCCACTGACCGACGTCTTCAAACTCGGCACCGTTTTTCACATGCCAGGCGTGCAGCGCGGTGTAACGCACCGGTTCGAAGATGTGCCCACAGTGACGACCGGCCACGGCGCCGAAGGTCACCGGCGTGTAGTTCGGACGGAACATGGTGGTGCCCATCTGCGCGATGGTCACGTTCAGCGAACGGGCGGCGATGGCCAGACCGTTGACGTTGCCGAGCTTGCCTTGGTCGGTACCAAAACCCAGCGCGGTGTAGCGTTTGACGTGCTCGACCGACTCGAACCCTTCGCGGGTCGCCAGTTCGATGCCACCGGCAGTGACGTCGTTCTGGAAGTCGACGAACTGCTTTGGCGCACGCGCCGAATTCTTCTCGTGGGGCACCTGGAACAGCGCCAGGGTGGGCTCTTCAAGACGGCTCAGGGCTTTTGGCAGCACGCCTTCGACGGTCTGGAAACCGGCTTCAGCCGCAGCGCGTACACCACCCTCGAAACCGTCCGCCAGGGAATCGCCGAGAGCGTAAACGCCATTGATCCCTCCGACGCACACGCGTTTTTGCGGCGCGTCACCCGGAACGAAACCAAGGATGTCTTCACGCCAGACCGGCTTGCCGCCCAAGTGCGACGCCAGGTGAACGACAGGGCTGTAACCGCCGGAACTGGCGATCACATCACAATCGAGCCACTCGCCCGGACTGGTCACGGCATGCGCTTTGACATCAATCGCGGCAACCCGGGCAGCGGTCACGCGCTTGCTGCCTCGGGCCTCGATCACGGCACTGCCGGTGAGGATCCGAATGCCTTTGGCGCGGGCTTCTTCCACCAGCGCGCCACGCGGATTGCTGCGTGCATCGGCGATGGCGACCACTTGCAGGCTGGCGTCGAGCCAGTCCAGCGCCACGCGATAGGCGTGATCGTTGTTGGTCGACAGCACCAGCTTTTTGCCCGGTGCCACGCCGTAGCGACGCACGTAAGTCGACACCGCACCGGCGAGCATGTTGCCCGGCACGTCGTTGTTGCCGTACACCAGCGGACGCTCATGAGCGCCGGTCGCCAGCACCACGCGTTTGGCGCGGACGCGGTGGATGCGCTGACGTACCTGACCGATTGGCGCACGGTCGCCGAGGTGATCGGTCAGCCGTTCGTGAATGGTCAGGAAGTTGTGGTCGTGGTAACCGTTGACCGTGGCGCGCGGCAACAGCAGCACGTCCGGGGTGTTTTTCAATTCTGTGATGACACTGGCCACCCATTCCATCGCCGGTTTGCCGTCCAGGCTTTCGCGGGAATCGAGCAAGCTGCCGCCGAACTCTTCCTGCTCATCGGCGAGGATCACTCGGGCACCGCTGCGCGCCGCTGCGAGGGCAGCCGCGAGACCCGCCGGGCCGGCACCGACGATCAGCACGTCGCAGTGCTGGTTCATGTAGTCGTAGGTGTCGGGATCGTTCTCGGTCGGCGAACGACCGAGGCCCGCTGCCTTGCGGATGTACTTCTCGTACGTCATCCAGAACGATTGCGGGTACATGAAGGTTTTGTAGTAGAAGCCCGGCGGCATCAGCTTGCCGCCGACCTTGCCGAGAATGCCCATCATGTCGTTGTTGACGCTCGGCCAGCCGTTGGTGCTGGTGGCGACCAGGCCCTGATACAGCGCCTGTTGCGTGGCGCGCACGTTGGGAATCTGCGTGGCTTCGGTCGCGCCGATCTGCAGCACCGCGTTCGGCTCTTCCGAGCCGGCGGCGAAGATGCCGCGAGGACGCGAATACTTGAAGCTGCGACCGATGATGTCGACGCCATTGGCGATCAGCGCCGAGGCCAGGGAATCGCCCTCGAAGCCTTTGTAGCTCTGACCATTGAAGGTGAAGCTCAGCACTTTGTTGCGGTCGATCCGTCCACCGTTGGACAGGCGATTGGTCTGGCTCATACCTTCTCTCCCAGCGCCGTCGTGGCGGTTTTCACAGCACCAGCCTTGTCGGTGAATTGCGGCTTCTCGCCGATCTTGTAGCTCTCGAGAATCTCGTAGGTCACGGTGTCGCGGGTAACGTTGAAGTACTGACGGCAACCGGCAACGTGATCCCACAGTTCGTGGTGCAGACCGCGCGGGTTATCGCGGAAAAACATGTAGTCGCCCCACTCTTCATCGGTGCAGGCGTTTGGGTCCAGCGGGCGCGGAATGTGCGCCTGACCGGATGCATGGAATTCCTCTTCGGAGCGCAGTTCGCCGCAGTGAGGACAGAAGATATGCAACATAGGGATTTCTCCTGTTAGTGGGCGACGGCAGCAGCGCCGTGTTCGTCGATGAGGGCGCCGTTGTGGAAACGGTCGATGGAAAACGGGGCGGCCAAGGGGTGCATTTCACCCTTCGCGAGGCTTGCGGCAAACACGTTGCCCGAACCCGGTGTGGCCTTGAAGCCGCCGGTGCCCCAGCCGCAATTGAAGAACATGTTCGGCACCGGGGTTTTCGAGATGATCGGGCAGGCGTCCGGCGTGGTGTCGACGATGCCGCCCCACTGGCGGTTCATGCGCACCCGCGACAGCACCGGGAACATCTCGACGATGGCCTGAATCGTGTGCTCGATCACCGGGTACGAACCGCGCTGGCCGTAGCCATTGTAACCGTCGATACCGGCGCCGATCACCAGGTCGCCCTTGTCGGACTGGCTGATATAACCGTGCACGGCGTTGGACATGATCACGCTGTCGATAATCGGCTTGATCGGCTCCGACACCAGCGCTTGCAGCGGGTGGGATTCGATCGGCAGGCGGAAACCGGCGAGTTTGGCCATGTGGCCGGAGTTACCGGCGGTGACCACACCGACGCGCTTGGCACCGATGAAGCCCTTGTTGGTTTCCACGCCGATGCACACACCGTTTTCCTTGCGGAAGCCAATCACTTCGGTCTGCTGGATCAGGTCCACGCCGAGGGCATCGGCGGCACGGGCATAGCCCCAGGCCACGGCATCATGACGGGCAACGCCGCCGCGGCGCTGGACGGTTGCGCCCATGATCGGGTAGCGGGTGTTTTTCGAGCAGTCGAGGTACGGAATCTCATCAGCCACTTGCTTGGCGTTGAGCAGTTCGCCGTCGACGCCGTTGAGGCGGTTGGCGCTGACCCGACGCTCGGAATCACGGATGTCTTGCAGGGTGTGGCACAGGTTGTAGACGCCACGCTGGGAGAACATCACGTTGTAGTTGATGTCCTGCGACAGGCCTTCCCACAATTTCATCGCGTGTTCGTACAAGTGCGCCGACTCGTCCCAAAGATAGTTGGAACGTACGATGGTGGTGTTGCGCGCAGTGTTACCGCCGCCCAGCCAGCCCTTTTCAACCACGGCGACATTGGTGATGCCGTGTTCCTTGGCCAGGTAATAAGCGGTCGCCAGGCCGTGCCCGCCGCCGCCGACGATGACCACGTCGTAGACCTTTTTCGGGGTGGGCGTGCGCCACATGCGCTGCCAGTTTTCGTGGTGGCTGAGCGAGTGTTTGAACAGGCCGAAGCCGGAATAGCGTTGCATAGTCATTGCTCCAAAGTCCGCGCTCAGCGATAAACCGGGAAGTCTGCGCACAGGGCCGAAACCTGCTGGGCAACATTGGCCTCGACGTCGGCATCGCCGAGGTTATCGAGGATGTCGCAGATCCAGCCCGCGAGGGTTTCACACTGGCTGACCTTGAAGCCTCGCGTGGTCACCGCCGGGGTGCCGATGCGCAGGCCCGAGGTCACGAACGGCGACTGCGGGTCGTTCGGCACGGCATTCTTGTTGACGGTGATGTGCGCACGGCCCAGCGCGGCGTCGGCGTCTTTGCCGGTGAGGCCCTGACGGATCAGGCTGACCAGGAACAGGTGGTTGTCGGTGCCGCCGGAAACAACATCGTAGCCACGATTGATAAACACGCTGGCCATCGCCTGGGCGTTATCGATCACTTGCTGTTGATAAGCCTTGAAACCCGGCTCCAGCGCTTCCTTGAAGCACACCGCCTTACCGGCGATAACATGCATCAGCGGGCCGCCCTGCGCGCCGGGGAATACGGCGGCGTTGAGCTTCTTCTCGATCGCTTCGTTGGACTTGGCCAGAATCAGCCCGCCACGCGGCCCGCGCAGGGTTTTGTGCGTGGTGGTGGTGACCACGTCGGCGTACGGCAGCGGATTCGGGTACAGGCCGGCGGCAACGAGGCCAGCAACGTGGGCCATGTCGACGAACAGCAGCGCACCGACCTTGTCGGCGATCTGGCGGAAGCGCGGGAAGTCCAGGGTCTTCGAGTAAGCGGAGAAACCGGCGACGATCATTTTCGGTTTGCACTCGATGGCCAGGCGCTCGACTTCGTCGTAATCGATCAGCCCGGTGTCTGTGTTGATGCCGTACTGCACGGCGTTGTAGAGCTTGCCCGAGGACGACACTTTTGCGCCGTGGGTCAAGTGGCCACCGTGGGCCAGGCTCATGCCGAGGATCGTGTCGCCCGGCTGAATCAGCGCCAGGTACACGGCACTGTTGGCGGACGACCCGGAGTGCGGCTGGACGTTGGCGTAATCGGCGCCGAACAATTGCTTGGCGCGTTCGATGGCCAGCGCTTCGACTTTATCCACATGCTCGCAGCCGCCGTAATAGCGCTTGCCCGGATAGCCTTCGGCGTATTTGTTGGTAAGGCCGCTGCCTTGTGCCTGCATGACGCGCTTGCTGGTGTAGTTCTCCGACGCGATCAGCTCGATATGATCTTCCTGACGTTGCTCCTCGGCATTCATTGCCGCCAACAGTGCATCGTCGTAACCCTGGATCTGGTCTTGCTTGCTGAACATCGCGTCTCTCCCAGCGGCATCTGTGCGCCATTCGTCTCGGTCAGGCACCGGCAATCGCAGCGGTGCCCTTTGATGCGATGGTATGACCGGCACAGACAGCTCAAATGCCTGCGCGCGCCACGCAAAGGTGCGTTTACGACATGGCTGGAAAGGACCTCTTCGAAACGCCGCAGATCCCCTGTGGGAGCGAGCCTGCTCGCGAAGAGGCCGGCACCTCCGACATAGAAGTTGGCTGGCAGACCGCTTTCGCGAGCAGGCTCGCTCCCACAGGGGTCAGGCGATGATTTGGCGGATGACAAGCAGCATGAGGAAATGCATCGGATACAGCGCATACGCCCAGCGGCGCATCGGTGGCGGACGGAGATGTCGCACCTGTCGTAACAGGAGCATCCCCAGCGTCGGTGCAAACAGGCATGTCGCCAAACCCATAATCGCCACGCGGTTGCCGAAACGCGCCGATTCGAGCAGCACCTGCCATTGATTCGCCGCCAGACAAATCAATCCCGGCAGCAGGCTGAAATACCACGGCCGACGAAACACCAGCAGCATCGCCAGCGGCAGCAGCACGCCGAAGAAACCGAACATCAGTCGTTCCGGGAACGCCGCCCCCAGCAACAGCGCGGCCAAGGCGAGCAGCCGCGGCATCCACGAGGCGTCCTGCCAGCCCCGCGCCACCAAAAGCCCCAACGCCAGGGTCGGCATCGCGTTCAAGGTGTCGGGATCGGAAATGTACAAGCGATACGGAATTTCACTGACGGCGCTGAACAGCGACAGCCAGCCCAGATAACGCCACTCCATCTTCCTCGAGCCGTCACGCGCCAGATTCGCCGCCATCGCCAGGCAAAACCACGGAAAGGCCAGGCGCCCTGGCACAAACAGCCAATCGGCGGAAAAGCCGACATATCGCAGGTGATCGAGCAACATGCTCAGCAGCGCCAGCCACTTGAGCAGATCCAGAGCGCCGTCGCGTTGGCTCAGGTGCATAATCGGCCCATAAACTGGTAATTTTCTCCACCCGACATCACGTGTGCTCCCCGGAAGATCTTCGGTAAAGTGCGCATCCTCATTGACCACGAGCCTTCACAAGAGTCTCGATTACGGAAGCCGGCCATGACCGACAAGAGCCAACAATTCGCCAGCGACAACTATTCCGGTATCTGCCCTGAAGCGTGGGCAGCCATGGAACAGGCCAACCACGGCCACCAGCGTGCTTACGGCGACGATGAATGGACCGCCCGCGCGGCCGATCATTTCCGCAAACTGTTCGAAACCGACTGTGAAGTGTTCTTCGCGTTCAACGGCACCGCCGCCAACTCGCTGGCCCTGTCGTCGCTGTGCCAGAGTTACCACAGCGTGATCTGCTCGGAAACCGCCCACGTCGAAACCGACGAATGCGGCGCTCCGGAATTTTTCTCCAACGGCTCGAAACTGCTGATCGCCGGCACCGAAAACGGCAAGATCACCCCGCAATCGATCCGCGAGGTCGCGCTCAAGCGTCAGGACATTCATTACCCGAAACCCCGCGTGGTGACCCTGACTCAGGCCACTGAAGTCGGCAGCGTCTACACCCCTGAAGAAGTCCGCGCCATCAGCGCCACCTGCAAGGAGCTGGGCCTGCACCTGCACATGGACGGCGCGCGTTTCTCCAACGCCTGCGCATTCCTCGGCTGCTCGCCAGCGGATCTGACCTGGAAGGCCGGCGTCGATGTGCTGTGCTTCGGTGGCACGAAAAACGGCATGGCCGTGGGTGAAGCGATCCTGTTCTTCAACCACAAACTGGCTGAAGACTTCGACTACCGCTGCAAACAGGCCGGGCAACTGGCGTCGAAGATGCGCTTTTTGTCAGCGCCGTGGGTGGGCATCCTCGAAAACGACGCCTGGCTCAAATACGCCCGCCACGCCAACCACTGCGCACAACTGCTGGCAGAACTGGTCAGCGATATCCCGGGCGTGGAGCTGATGTTCCCCGTCCAGGCCAACGGCGTATTCCTGCAACTCTCGGAACCGGCCATCGCCGCACTGACGGCCAGAAGCTGGCGCTTCTACACCTTCATCGGCAAGGGCGGCGCCCGCTTCATGTGCTCCTGGGACACCGAAGAAGAACGCGTGCGGGAACTGGCGCGCGATATTCGTGAAGTCATGTCTGCCTGACTTCGGCAGCAAGATCCGCCGCCGGTGCAAGGCCGAGCGCCGTCACGACGCGGAGCGTCAAGGGCTGCATTCCCACGCAGAGCGTAGGAACGATCAATCAAAAAAACTCTGCGGCCCAACCCGATCGTTCCCATGCGCAGCAAAGGAACGCCGCCCGGGACGCTCCGCGTGTGAGCGTTCAGCTCTGGTGCGTGCGCACTACTCAGAACTCAATCCGCACATCCCCCTTCGGCACGCTGCAGCACGACAAGATAAACCCTTCAGCCTCATCGTCCTCGGTAATCCCGCCGTTGTGCTCCATCTCCACTTCGCCGCCGAGTTTCAGCACCTTGCACGTGCCGCAGATGCCCATGCCGCAGGCTTTCGGGATCATCAGGCCAAGCTTGGCCGCCGCGGCATGCACGGTTTCGCCAGGGCCGACGCGAATGCTTTTGCCGGAGGCGGTGAATTCGACCTGGTGCAGGTCCGCCGCGTCGACTTCCGGCGCATCAGCCGCCTGCTCTGCCTGTTCCACCGCGTCGGCGCGGGCCTCCGGTGGCGTGGCGCCGAAGGATTCTTCGTGGTAGCGCGACATGTCGTAGCCCGCCGCTTCCAGCAAGCGCTTGACCGCGCTCATGTACGGCGTCGGGCCGCAGCAGAACACTTCGCGCTCCAGGAAGTCCGGGACCATCAGTTCGAGCATCTTGTGATTCAGATAACCGCGATAGCCGGCCCATGGCTCGCCGAGACCATGTTTTTCGCAGATCAGGTGCAGGCTGAAGTTATCAATGCGCGACGCCATGTGCTCCAGCTCGCGGTGGTAAATGATGTCTTTGGGCGAGCGCGCGCTGTGCACGAAGGTCATGTCGACGTTGGCGTTGGTGTCGTAGAACCAGCGCGCCATCGACATGCAAGGCGTGATACCGACGCCGCCGCTCAGATAGAGGACTTTCGGGCTCGGGAAGTCGATGCCGTTGAACAATCCCACCGGGCCATGCACCGCCAGCTCTTGGCCCTCGTGAAGGGTGTCGTGCAACCAGTTGGAAACCTTGCCGCCCGGCACGCGTTTGATCGTTACCGAAAAGCTGTACGGCACCGACGGCGAGCTGGAAATGGTGTAGGAACGCATGATGGGCTGGCCTTCGATTTCCAGCTCCAGGGTCACGAATTGCCCGGGCTTGAAGAAGAACAGAATCGGCTGGTCGGCCATAAAGCAGAAGGTGCGCACATCCCAGGTTTCCTGGATGACTTTGACGCAACGGACAATGTGTCGGCCATTGGCCCAGGTCTGGGTGGTGACCGGATTCAGGAAGCTGTTGGACATGCTGTTCTCCACGGCCGACTGTCGGCCTCTTGACGGCGATTCTGCGTATAGCGCGGACCGCCCGTTTACCTATCCGCGACATTGACATACTTATCGCGACCAGCCCCCAACCACCGGGGCTTGCGCGTCGGGAACAGATTGCGCCATGTCGCCCATGGATAAGGTCCGGGGCAGCGCCGGGCCCACACTCGCCCCAACACAAGACGACTTCTTTACACCTTGCGTAGCAACCGTTTTGCAGCACACCTGATCAGCCACTTTCGCCGGCCACGCAGAGGCCATGAGGATTACATCGATGGACGTCACCGCAAAAATCAGCCTGGGCGATCCGCTGGAACCCGCACGCAAGGCCACCGCACAAATGCTTCAGGAGCGTGAGCGCACTTTTTCGCTGCCTCAGCCGTTCTACAGCGACGAGCGGCTGTTCGATATCGACATGCAGGAGATTTTCCAGAAAGAATGGTTGATCGCCGGCATGACCTGCGAAATCCCGGCCAAGGGCAACTACCTGACGCTGCAGATCGGCAAGAACCCGATCATCGTGATTCGTGGCGCCGAGGGCGTGGTGCATGCGTTCCACAACGTTTGCCGCCACCGAGGCTCACGGCTGTGCACCAGCGAAAAAGGCAAGGTCGCCAAACTGGTCTGCCACTACCACCAATGGACCTACGAACTCGACGGTCGCCTGCTGTTCGCCGGCACCGAAATGGGCGCCGACTTCGACATGAAGCAATACGGCCTCAAACCGGTGAACGTGAAGACCGCTGGCGGCTACATCTTCATCAGCCTGGCAGAGAACCCGCCGGCCATCGATGACTTCCTGTCGACGCTCAACCATTACATGGAACCGTACGACATGGAGAACACCAAGGTGGCGATCACCACCACCTTGATGGAAAAGGCCAACTGGAAGCTCGTGCTGGAAAACAACCGCGAGTGCTACCACTGCAACGCCTCGCACCCGGAACTGCTGAAAACCCTGCTGGAATGGGACGACGTCACCGATCCGCGTGCCGATCAGGCGTTCAAGGATCACGTCGCCGCCTCCGCCGCTGCCTGGGAAGCCGAGAAGATCCCCTACGCCCACGCCAGTTTCGGCCTGCGCAACCGCATCGTGCGCATGCCGCTGCTCAAGGGCACCGTGTCGATGACGCTCGACGGCAAGCAGGGCTGCGCCAAACTGATGGGCCGAATCAAGAACCCGGACCTCGGCTCGATGCGCATCCTGCACCTGCCGCACTCGTGGAACCACTGCATGGGCGACCATATTATCGTCTTCACCGTGTGGCCGATCAGCGCGCAGGAAACCATGGTCACCACCAAATGGCTGGTGCACAAGGATGCCGTTGAAGGTGTCGATTACGACGTCGAGCGGATGCGCCAGGTCTGGGACGCAACCAACGATCAGGACCGTCGCCTGGCCGAAGAGAACCAGCGCGGGATCAACTCCACTGCTTACCAGCCTGGGCCTTACTCAAAGACTTACGAGTTTGGCGTGGTCAACTTCGTGGATTGGTACAGCGAGCGGATGCTGAATAATCTGGGAGCTGAGCCGGCTCCGTATCTCAAAGGCGTTCCGGTTCAGGGCTGATCAAGAACGAAAGATCACAGCCTGCGGCAGCTCCTACAGGTGGAATGCATTCCCCTGTGGGAGCGAGCCTGCTCGCGAAGGCGTCCTGACCTACACCACCAGTCTGATTGATCAATTTCTGTTCAATAACCTCCTCACCCTTACGTACCAAGCCCTCCAGCCTTCCGCAAACAAGTTATCCACACACCCTCCCACAGCAAATGGGGTAACTGTGGATGAGTTAAAAAATATCCTGCTGATTTGCAAAGAAAAATCGTGACTTATTCTGAATCATGGTTTCTGAAAACGATCGATCGTTTTTTGATCAATCTCGTACAGACCACGGTTTTAAAGGTCTCTAGCGGGTAGCGAACACGTTATCCACAGAAGCGCCAACAGAGATCGGGGACAACTTTGAACCGCCTGTGGAAAAGCATCTGCAACTGGGGGAAAACCCCTCGCATTGGCAGCTCTCGGCGCCAGGAAGGCGCATTTGATCAATAATTGATCAAACCCATGTAAGCCCTGCTACATATGGCCTACAGCTGATAGCGAACATCTTATCCACAGAAGCGCCAACAGAGATTGGGGGCAACTTCTCGATATATCGCGAAGGAAAAGCCCGATAAATCCGTGAGTTACGCTGATCGTTTTTTGATCGTCTGGCTGGAAGGCTTGAATGGCGTGGGGTGCGCTGAAGGGCGAACACGTTATCCACAGCTTCGCCAACAGGGATTGTGGGCAAACAGTAAAGATTGGCTGTGGATGAATGCCAATGTGGGAGCGAGCCTGCTCGCCAATGCGTCGGGTCAGTCGATGCATGTGTCGGCTGACAGTCCGCCTTCGCGAGCAGGCTCGCTCCCACAGGGGTTATTCCATGCCTGGAAGAGGGTGACTAGCGGACAACGCCCTCTTCAATCAGCAACTTCAGAATCGCCTCCGCCCCAGCCTGCGCGGTAACGCCTTTGAGCACCTGCCCCCCGCCGCCACTGGCCTTGGCCGTCGCGGCCTTCATCCGGTCGGCGCCGCTCTTGGCCTTGATCACCTTCAAGCGCTTGGGCCTTGGCTTGGCCGGTTGCAGTGTGGCGACGGCCAACAATTCGTCCTCCACCACTTCAACGTCATCGGCGGCCAATTCGCCCCGTCGTGCCGGGCCGTACGCACTCTGCCGAGGCTTCGGCGCGGCGTTATCCACAGTCGCCAGAAACGGCAACTTCACCTTCAACCGCCGCCGCTGTCCACGCGGCAACGCCTGCAGCACCAGCGCCGAACCGTCGTTGATCGACTCGACCTGCGCCAGGCCAATCACCAGTGGCCAACCCAGGCCCTCGGCCAGCAGAAACGGCAACATTCCCGAGCCCTCCCCGGTTTCCGCCTGGCTCCCGGTCAGCACTACCTGCGCGCCGGCATCGCGCAGATACGCGGTGAGCGCCGGCAACGCATCGGCGCCCGGCGGCTGTTCAAGCACATGCAACTGTTCCAGGCCCATGCCCAGATAAGCGCGCAGCGCCGGTTCCGCGACGTCGCCGGCGTGCAGTACTTGCAGGTTATCCCCAGCCAGTTGCAGGCCCAGTTCCACAGCGCGTGCATCCTGATCGGCGCGGCGGGGCCGGCCGGAGGTCGGGTGGGCGCCGATGGAAACAAGGCTGATCACGTTGGTGCTCATAACTGTTTTTCCTTATGCCGCGTCGCGTCTGCCGTCGTTGCGATAGGCCTCTACCGCCGCGATCAGGGCCTGCAGGATTGCTGCGCTTTCGCCGATCACCGAGAGGTCGGCGCGTTTGATCATGTCGCAGCCCGGGTCAAGGTTGATCGCCACCACCTTGTCGCAGGCGCCGATGCCTTGCAGGTGCTGAATCGCCCCGGAAATGCCCACCGCCACGTACACCCGCGCGGTGACCCAGGTGCCGGATGCGCCGACCTGCCGATCACGGGCCATAAAGCCATCGTCCACCGCGACGCGGGAGGCGCCTTCGGTGGCGCCCAGTGCAGCGGCGGTCTGGTGGAACAGTGCCCAGTCTTTCACGCCGTTACCGCCGGAGAAAATGAACTCGGCCTCGGCCATCGGAATTGCCGCCGGGTCGACCGCCACCGCGCCGAGATCCTCTATGCGAGACAGACTGCGCACAACGCTTGTGGATAACTCCACCGGCAACGCTTCGTGACGGGTTTCGCTGACCGGTTCAGCGCATTCGGCAGCGGCGAGAATCAACCGTGCGAGCGGACGCGCCAAGTCTTGCAACCCTGCGCCGGCGCGGCCAATGCACTCCTGATCCTTGACTTGCCAGACCCGCGTTGCCGGGCGCTCGCCGAGTGCGGCGGCAAATCGCCGGCCGAGTTCGCCGCCACCGCTGCGGCTGTCCGGGAGCAACCAGTGACGCGGGTTGAACTGGTTATCCACAGCACGCAAACCCTGCACCCGTTGCTCCGGTGCATAACCGCTGAATTCTTCACCTTCGAGCACCAGCAAGCGATCAACGCCTGCCGTGGCAAAAGCACTTTCCTTATGCTCGCCAAACACCACGGCGAGCACCGCGCCGTCCGCGCCGGCGAGTTGGTGAGCGAGGCCAAGCAAGTCACGATCGTGACTGCTCAGGCGACCGCCGACCATGTCCGGCACCACGCTGATGTAGAACGCCGGCGCCGGCACCTGATGCAGCGGCAGTTGCACTTGTGCTGTCGCAGAACGTTTGACCGCCCCGCCCTGTTGCGCGCCGCTGCGGTCGATGCGCTTGATGCCGTTGGGGCCGATAAAACCCACGCCGTGCGGGTTCTTGCGGATGACGCCGTTAGGCCCCATCCAGCTGTGCAGCGCCGGTTGCATCGCCGCGTGCAACGGATGCAAGCGGTTACGTGCGATCCATTCGGCGCGGGGATCGCGGCGGATAATGTCGCTCATCAATGCACCTCCGCAGGTTCACGTTTGGCCGGCGTGGCAGGCTTGTTAGGCGCCGCGTCTTCGAGCAACGCGTCGGCCACCAGCTCGGCAATGTCCTTGATCAACGGACGCGGTTCGACCACGCCTTCGAGCATCGCCGTGCATTGTGGACAACCCACCGCCACCAGCTCGGCGCCGGTTTCGCGGATGTCTTCCATGCGCATGTCGGGGATGCGCTGCTTGCCCGGAATGTCGGTGATCGGCGCGCCGCCCCCGCCGCCGCAACAGCGCGAACGGAAGCCGCTTCGCTGCATCTCTTTGACTTCGATGCCGAGCGCGCGCAGCACTTCACGCGGAGCTTCGTATTCACCGTTGTAGCGGCCGAGGTAGCACGGATCGTGATAGGTCACGCTGTTGCCTTTGTGCTGCCCAAGATTGAGCGCGCCGGCCTGAATGATTTCCGCCATGTAGGTGCTGTGGTGCTGCACCAGGTAGTTGCCGTCGAAGGCGCCGTACTCGTTTTTCAGCACGTGAAAACTGTGCGGATCGCAGGTGACGATGCGGTTGAAGCTGTATTTGGCCAGTGTCTGGATGTTGCGTTTGGCGAGCAGCTGGAACGTCGCTTCGTCGCCCAGACGCCGGGCCACGTCACCACTGTCGCGTTCTTCAAGGCCGAGCACGGCGAAGTCGATTTTCGCCGCCTTCAGCACTTTGACGAACGCGCGCAGGGTGCGCTGGTTGCGCATGTCGAAGGCGCCGTCGCCGACCCAGAACAGCACGTCGGTGGATTTCTTTTCGCTGAGCAGATTGAGGTTCAGGTCCGCCGCCCAGTTCATCCGCCCGCCAGGTGCGAAGCCGCCGGGGTTGTCGGTGGCGATGAGGTTTTCCAGCACCTCGGCACCCTTGTTCGGCGTCGCGCCTTTTTCCAGGGTCAGGTGCCGGCGCATGTCGACGATGGCATCGACGTGCTCGATCATCATCGGGCATTCCTCGACGCAGGCGCGGCAGGTGGTGCACGACCACAGGGTTTCGGCATCGACCAGACCGTTGACGATCGGTTGATGCGGATTGCCGCCGTGTTCGCCGATGGGTTTGCCGGGATAAGGGCTACCAGCGAACTTGGCGTCAGTGCCGCCAGCGAGTCCGACGACCATGTCCTGAATCAGTTTTTTCGGGTTCAGCGGTTGGCCGGCAGCGAAGGCCGGACAGGCCGCTTCGCACTTGCCGCACTGCACGCAGGCGTCGAAACCGAGCAATTGGTTCCAGGTGAAATCCTTGGGTTTTTCCACGCCCAGCGGCGCGTCGGGATTGTTTAGGTCGAGCGGTTTCAAACCGGTCGAGCGCCCACCACCAAAGCGTTCGGGGCGACGGTGCCAGGCCAGATGCAGCGCACCGGCAAAGGCGTGTTTCATCGGCCCGCCCCAGGTCATGCCGAACAACAGTTCCGACACGCCCCACAGCACACCGATGCCAAGAATGACAGCGAGCACCCAGCCACCGAAGTTCGCCGGCAGGATCCCGGCCACAGGCAACGTCACCAGGAAAAACGACGCCGAGAACGCCAGCAGGCTTTTCGGCAGGCGCATCCATGGGCCTTTCGACAGCCGTGCCGGTGGATTGCGCCGACGCAGGTACATGAAGATCGCACCGACGAACATCACCGCCGACATCAGCAGCAGCGCGTAGCCGAGGATGCGGTTATGCAGGCCGAAACCATGCACCAGAATCGCCAGAACGATCGACGCCACCGCACCGCCGGCCGTGGCGACGTGGGTGTTGGCAATGTATTTGTCCCGCGCCACGACGTGGTGCAAATCGACCATGTAGCGCTTGGGCATGGCGAAGAGACCGCCGAGCAGGTCGACCTTGGCCGGCCGTCCCCGGCGCCACATGTTCACCCGCCGCAAC
Source organism: Pseudomonas khorasanensis (assembly GCF_014268505.2). Taxonomy (GTDB): domain Bacteria; phylum Pseudomonadota; class Gammaproteobacteria; order Pseudomonadales; family Pseudomonadaceae; genus Aquipseudomonas; species Aquipseudomonas khorasanensis. The sequence continues at coordinate 77,102 of NZ_JABWQP020000016.1, read as the reverse complement.
GCGCCGAGAGCGGCAAGGGCCAGGGCTGCGAACAACAGGATTGGAAGAAGGGTGTTCAACATGGTGAAGCTCCCACCAGACAGCCTGGAGAAACACGATCCGCTTTACTGTGGGAGCGAGCCTGCTCGCGAAGGCGGACTGACATCCAGCATCGATGTCGACTGATCCACCGCTTTCGCGAGCAGGCTCGCTCCCACAGGGTTATGTGCAAGCCTTAAAAGTCTTTACACAGTCTGAGTGCGTCATAGATGGCCGCGTGGGTATTACGCTGCGCCACGCAGTCGCCGATGCGGAACAGCAAGTAGCCGTCGCCCGCCTCGCTCAGCGAAGGCTGCGGCTGGATCGCGAACAGCGCTTCGACGTCGATCTGGCCCTTGTTGCGCGAGCCTTCCTTGAGGGCGTAGTAGATTTCCTCGTCCGGGCGCACGCCGTTTTCGACGACGACCTGATCGACCACCCGCTCTTCTTTGGCGCCGGTGTATTCGTTTTCCAGCACCGCGACCAGTTTGTCGCCTTCGCGATAGACCTTCTCCAGCATCATGTCGCCGGTCATGATCACTTCTTTCGGGTACATGCTGCGGTAATAGGTCGGGAACGAGGTGCCGCCGATGGCCACGCCCGGTTTGATGTCGTCGGTGACAATCTCGACCTGGCTGCCCTTGTCGGCGAGGAAGTCGGCGACCGACATCCCGGTGAACTCGCAAATGGTGTCGTAGACCAGTACGTTCTTGCCCGGCGCAACCTTGCCGTCGAGTACATCCCAACTGCTGACCACCAGCCCTTCGGCAGCGCCCCAGTGTTCGTTCTGCTCAAGGTATGGATGCCCGCCGACCGCCAGCACCACCACGTCCGGACGCAGGTCCATGATGGTATCGGCGTCCGCCGCCGTGCCCAGACGCAAGTCGACTTTCAGCCGCGCCAGCTCCAGCTGGAACCAGCGGGTGATGCCGGCGATCTGGTCCCGCTGCGGCGCTTTCGACGCGGTGGTGATCTGCCCACCGATGAAGTCTTTCTTCTCGAACAGGGTCACGTCGTGGCCACGTTCAGCCGCCACGCGCGCCGCTTCCATCCCGGCCGGGCCGGCACCGACGATCACGACCTTGCGTTTCGGCCCGGTGGATTTCTCGATGATGTGCGGCACACCCATGTACTCACGGGAAGTCGCGGCGTTCTGGATGCACAGCACGTCCAGGCCTTGATACTGGCGGTCGATGCAGTAGTTGGCGCCGACGCACTGCTTGATCTGATCGATCTGGCCCATCTTGATCTTGGCGATCAGGTGCGGGTCGGCGATGTGCGCGCGGGTCATGCCGACCATGTCGACGTAGCCGCCCTCGAGAATGCGCGTGGCCTGGTTCGGGTCCTTGATGTTCTGCGCGTGCAGCACCGGGACCTTGACCACTTCCTTGATGCCGGCCGCCAAGTGCAGGAATGGCTCCGGTGGATAACTCATGTTCGGAATGACGTTGGCCAGGGTGTTGTGGGTGTCGCAACCCGAGCCGACGACGCCGATGAAGTCGAGCATGCCGGTGTCGTCGTAATACTTGGCGATCTGCTTCATGTCCTCGTGTGACAAGCCGTCCGGGTGGAACTCGTCGCCGCACAGGCGCATGCCCACGCAGAAGTCGTCACCGACCTCGGCGCGCACGGCTTTGAGCACTTCCAGACCGAACTTCATCCGCCCTTCGAAACTGCCGCCCCATTCGTCGGTACGCTTGTTGACGCGCGGGCTCCAGAACTGGTCGATCATGTGCTGGTGCACGGCCGACAGTTCGACACCGTCCAGGCCACCGGCCTTGGCCCGGCGCGCCGCCTGGGCGTAGTTACCGATCACCCGCCAGATTTCTTCCGGCTCGATGGTTTTGCAAGTGGCGCGGTGCACCGGTTCGCGAATGCCCGACGGGGACATCAGGGTCGGCCAGTGGAAACCGTCCCAGCGCGAGCGCCGGCCCATGTGGGTAATCTGGATCATGATCTTGGCGCCATGCTTGTGCATGGCGTCGGCCAGATTCTGAAAGTGCGGAATGATCCGGTCGGTGGCCAGGTTCACCGAACTCCACCATTGCTGCGGGCTGTCGATGGCGACCACCGACGAACCACCGCAGATCGCCAGACCGATGCCGCCCTTGGCTTTCTCTTCGTAATATTTGACGTAGCGCTCGGTGGTCATGCCGCCGTCAGTCGCGTAGACCTCGGCGTGCGCGGTGCTGAGCACGCGGTTGCGGATGGTCAGTTTGCCGATCTGGATCGGCTGGAACATTGCTTCAAAAGCCATGGCAGGGTCCTCGGCTTACAACGGCTTGACGACGAACAGGCCGTCATCGTGGCCCTCTTCGGAGCCTCCGTAGACTTGCTCGGCCACAGTACGAATCTTGCTGCCGCGCGCTTCAAGGATCTGATCCATGGCGCCGGCAAACCAGCCAGTGAACATGTAATCGACTTTGCGCCCGACCTTGCCGTAGACGTAGACGAACGCCGAGTGCTCGAGCTTGACGCTGGCGATGCCTTTGTCCAGGTCGATGTCCTGGATCTTGAACAGGCCCCAGCCACGCTGCGACAGGCGCTTCATGTAGTGCTCGAACACCGCAACGCCTTCCAGGCCGTGGCATTCAGCTTCTTTTTCACACCAGTGCCAGGCGGATTTGTAGCCGGCCTTGTAGAGGATTTCGGCGTACGCATCGGCACCCAGTACTTCCTCGATGCCCATGTGGTTGTTGACGAAGAAATGCCGCGGCACGTACAGCATCGGCAGAGCGTCTGAGGTCCAGACACCGGTCTCGCTGTCGACTTCGATGGGCAATTGCGGGGCGATCTTGGCCATGGAAACTTAACTCCAGAAAATTTTGTGTGTTGCCCCCGGCGCGGATGGCCGGGGGAAAGGATTCAGAAGTGCAGCGGCTTATTCGCCCCAGACGTCTTTTAGGACGTTCACCCAGTTCTCACCCATGATCTTGCGCACCACACGCTCGGAATGGCCGCGCTTGAGCAAGGTTTCGGTGAGGTTCGGGAATTCGCCAACGGTGCGGATACCCAGCGGGTTGATGATCTTGCCGAAGCTGGTCAGACGGCGGGCGTAGCCCTTGTCGTGGGTCAGGTATTCGAAGAAATCCTGACCGTGGCCCTGAGTGAAATCAGTACCGATGCCGATGGCGTCTTCGCCGACGATGTTCATGGTGTATTCAATGGCTTCGGCGTAATCGTCGATGGTCGAATCGATGCCCTTGGCGAGGAACGGCGCAAACATCGTCACGCCCACAAAGCCTCCGTGGTCGGCAATGAATTTGAGTTCTTCATCGGACTTGTTGCGCGGGTGCTCTTTGAGACCCGAAGGCAGGCAGTGGGAATAGCAGACCGGTTTTTTCGATTCGAGGATGACTTCTTCAGATGTCTTGGAACCGACGTGGGACAGGTCGCACATGACGCCGACACGGTTCATCTCGGCGACGATCTCGCGACCGAAACCCGAGAGCCCGCCATCCCGTTCGTAGCAACCGGTGCCGACCAGATTCTGCGTGTTGTAGCACATCTGCACGATGCCGACGCCGAGCTGCTTGAACACCTCGACATAGCCAATCTGGTCTTCGAAGGCGTGGGCATTCTGGAAGCCGAAGAGGATGCCGGTCTTGCCCTGTTCCTTGGCGCGACGGATGTCGGCAGTGGTGCGCACCGGCATGACCAGGTCGCTGTTTTCGCGGATCAGCTTCTGGCTGGCGGCAATATTGTTCACGGTCGCCTGAAAGCCTTCCCACACCGACACCGTGCAGTTGGCCGCCGTCAGGCCGCCCTTGCGCATGTCCTCAAACAGCTCGCGGTTCCATTTGGCAATGATCAGACCGTCGATAACGATGCTGTCGGCGTGTAATTCGGCTGGGCTCATCAGGCGTCCCCTTATTGGCGATTCATGCGCCGAATCGTCTGCCGGCGCTTTGGGGCCAGCATATGCCTCGCTGCCGGGGCGACCGGGTGCAAAAACGACAGGGGAATTGCCGAAAGCGTCAATCCGCGACAAAGGGTCATCAGCCGCGCTGCCCGGCCGGCTGTTCAAGCCTGCGCGCTTGCGCCAGAATCTGCCGCAGCCTGCACACACCAATGGATTAGAGCGCCCCCATGAAATCGATCTTCCTCGCTTTTGCACTGATTGCGACCGGCGTCCACGCCGCCGAAGAATCCGAGAACAACCCGTGCGACGCGGTGGAAAACGACATCCAGACTCTGGAATGCTCGACCTACAGCCGCACCACCGCCGAAGACCTGCTCAAAGACAACTACGCCAGCCTCAACGAACGCATGCAGACCGCGTACGGCAAAAACGCCACGCAATTGGCGGACATCACCGCCAAACTCAAGACCGCCCAGCAACAATGGCTGAAGACGCGGGATGCGGATTGCGCGGTGGAAGCGTTCCCGGCGACGGCGGGGAGCAAGGCGTTTACCATTGCGCAGAATGACTGCGTGGCGCGGATGAGTGATGAACGGTCGGAGTTTTTGGAGTCGATCGGGCAGGAGTGAGTATTTGAGCTGTAAGCTGAACCTATTGAGCCAGTAAAGGATTCCCATGAACATCTGCGGCATTGAAATCAAAGGCAGCGAAGCGATCATCGCCGTGGCTGCGCTCGACGGTTCGACGTTGAGCCACGCTCCTCTCGCCACCAAAAAGATTGCGCTGGATGACGATGACGAGGCGGCGAATGTAAAACGGTTCGCGGCGCAGGTCGCGTCGTTTGTGCGGGAAAATTCGGTGAACAGGATTGCGATCAAGAAGCGCAGCAAGAAGGGTGAGTTTGCCGGTGGGCCGACGACGTTCAAGATTGAAGGCGTGTTTCAACTGCTAGATGGTTGTGAAGTGACGCTGCTGTCGCCGCAGACGATCAATGCACAGGCCAAGAAGCACAATTTCGAGCTGCCAGGGACGTTGAACAAATATCAGCATGAGGCTTATAAAGCGGCGTGTTCGGCGTTGGTGAAAAAATAACCCAATTCCCCAGACACAGCGAGCCCATGTGGGAGCGAGCTTGCTCGCGAAGGCGGTGTGTCAGTCAGTGAATGAGTCGGCGGGTCCACCGCATTCGCGAGCAAGCTCGCTCCCACAGGTTTATTCGCTGGTTTCAAGATCAGGCCTGCGCGGTACGCCGGTCTTCGCGGGGACAGCGGGCGAAGCGTGCACGATAGCTGCGGGTGAAATACGAGGGTGATTCAAAGCCACAGGCGATGCTCACTTCGAGCACGCTCATGTCGGTCTGGCGCAGCAATTGCCGAGCCTTTTCCAGCCTTAACCGCAGATAGAAATTGCTCGGCGTATCGTTGAGGTGCAGCCGAAACAATCGCTCCAGCTGCCGTCGCGTCACTTTGATCGATTCCGCCAATTGCAGCGTGGTCAGCGGCGGTTCGCTGTGCTGTTCCATCTCACCGATCACCTGCACTAGTTTCTTGTTATTGATCCCGTAGCGCGTGGCGACTTCCATGCGCTGGTGGTCTTTGCGCGGGCGGATGCGCCCCAGCACAAATTGCTCGCTGACCTGAATCGCCAGTTGCGGGCCGTGGGCCTGGGCGATCAGATCAAGCATTAAATCGATCGAGGCCGTGCCGCCCGCCGAGGTGATGCGGCGGCGGTCGATCTCGAACAGCTCCTGGGTCACGCTGAGCTGTGGATAAGACTCCTTGAAGGCATCGATGGCTTCCCAGTGCAGGGTCAGGCGATGGCCGTCGAGCAGGCCCGCTTCGGCAAGGACGAAGCTACCCGTGTCGATCGCGCCGAGGGTTACGCCGTCGTTGTCCAGGCGCCGCAGCCAATGTTCCAGCGTCGGCGTTACGCATTTCAGCGGCTCAAACCCGGCAACCACCAGCAACGTCGCACCTTTCTTCAGCGGCTCCAGCGCCGCATCGGCGTTTACCGACATGCCGTTGCTCGCCAGCACCGCCCCGCCATCTGCGCTGAGCACGTGCCAGCGGTACAGCTCGCCGCGAAAGCGGTTGGCCACGCGCAGCGGTTCGATGGCGGAAATAAAGCCGATGGCGGAGAACCCGGGCATCAGCAAAAAATAGAAATCCTGGGGCATGGGCGCACTCGGTTGGCGGGTCGCGTGGCTCGTTGATACGCCGATTGTCGTCGCCGTTCAAGCGAGCAGGTCGCTACAGTGCAAATGCCGGTCGCCGCAGTGCGCTTTGACGGGCGCATAGCTGCGTAACTTTGCATCACCGGCGCGCCAGATGCCGGGAACCCAATAACGATCTGCCGAGGAACCCGACATGAAACGACTGATCAGCAGCTGTGTTCTTGCACTCAGCGGTACCGCTTTTTTCAGCACCGGGGTCATGGCGGCCGATCCGGCGTCGTGCAAGAACGTGCGCATGGGCGTGGTCAACTGGACGGATGTGATCGCCACCAGTGCCATGGCCCAGGTCCTGCTTGACGGCCTCGGCTACAGCACCAAACAGACCAGCGCGTCCCAACAAATCATCTTCGCCGGGATTCGCGATCAGCGGCTGGACCTGTTCCTCGGCTACTGGAACCCGCTGATGACCCAGACCATCACCCCGTTTGTGGAAGCGAATCAGGTCAAGGTGCTTGATGCGCCGAGCCTGAAAGACGCCCGCGCCACCCTCGCCGTGCCAACGTACCTGGCCGACAAGGGCCTGAAAACCTTTGCTGACATCGCCAAATTCCAGAAAGAACTGGGCGGCAAGATCTACGGCATCGAGCCGGGCTCGGGCGCCAATACGCAGATCAAGGCGATGATTGCCAAGAACCAGTTCGGCCTGGGTAAATTCCAGCTCGTCGAATCCAGCGAGGCCGGCATGTTGGCCGCGGTCGATCGCGCCGTGCGCCGCAAGGAAGCCGTGGTGTTCTTCGGCTGGGCGCCGCACCCCATGAACGTCAACGTGCAGATGACGTACCTCACCGGCAGCGAAGACGCCCTCGGCCCGAACGAAGGTATGGCCACGGTGTGGACGGTTACTTCGCCAAAGTACGCCGAGCAATGCCCGAACATCGGCCGCCTGCTGACCAACCTGACCTACACCGCCGAAGACGAGAGCCGGATGATGCAGCCGCTGCTCGACCACAAGGATGCCTTCGAGTCGGCAAAACAATGGCTCAAGGATCATCCTCAAGACAAACAGCGCTGGCTCGAAGGCGTGACCACCCTGGATGGCAAACCGGCCGCTGAAAACCTGAAATTGACCAGCAAATAACTCGCATCGAATCGACGCTTCGCAGCCCCGCAACGGGCTGCGGACAGACCCATCACGCCTGAAGGAAACGCACCATGAATCACGACGTCATCATCACCTGCGCACTCACCGGTGCTGGCGACACGACCGCCAGAAGTCCGCACGTGCCGGTCACCCCGAAACAGATCGCAGCTGCGGCGGTTGAAGCGGCCAAGGCTGGCGCCACCGTTGTGCACTGCCACGTGCGAGATCCGCAGACCGGCAAGTTCAGCCGTGACGTGGCGTTGTACCGCGAAGTGATGGAGCGCATCCGCGAAGCCGACGTCGACATCATCGTCAACCTCACCGCCGGCATGGGCGGCGACCTGGAGATCGGTGCGGGCGAGCATCCGATGGAGTTCGGCCCAAACACCGATCTGGTCGGCCCCCTCACGCGCCTGGCTCACGTGGAAGAGCTGCTGCCGGAAATCTGCACCCTCGACTGCGGCACGCTTAACTTCGGCGACGGCGACACCATTTACGTCTCCACTCCGGCACAACTGCGCGCCGGTGCCAAGCGCATCACCGAGCTGGGCGTGAAGGCCGAACTGGAGATTTTCGACACCGGTCACCTGTGGTTCGCCAAGCAGATGATCAAGGAAGGCTTGCTCGACAACCCACTGTTCCAGCTGTGCCTGGGCATCCCGTGGGGCGCGCCGGCGGACACCACCACCATGAAAGCCATGGTCGACAACCTGCCGGCCGACGCGGTGTGGGCCGGGTTCGGCATCGGCCGCATGCAGATGCCAATGGCCGCGCAAGCGGTGCTGCTGGGCGGCAACGTGCGCGTCGGACTGGAAGACAACCTGTGGCTGGACAAGGGCGTGCTGGCGACAAATGGGCAACTGGTCGAGCGCGCAACCGAGATCCTCAGCCGCCTCGGCGCCCGGGTGCTGACCCCGGCCGAGGGCCGCAAGAAAATGGGCCTGACCCAGCGCGGCTAACGAACTCACCTCAAAACCCTGTGGGAGCGAGCCTGCTCGCGAAGAGGCCGGTACATCCGACGCATCTTCATCAGCAATGCCACCGCATTCGCGAGCAGGCTCGCTCCCACAGGAGATCACCGAACCCTTCAGGAAATCACCATGCGCTTTATCACTGAAATCAAAACCTTCGCCGCGCTGGGCAGCGGTGTCATCGGCAGCGGCTGGGTCGCTCGAGCCCTCGCCCATGGCCTGGATGTGGTGGCCTGGGACCCTGCGCCCGGCGCCGAAGCGGCATTGCGCAAACGCGTGGCCAATGCCTGGGGTGCGCTGGAAAAAAACGGTCTGGCGCCGGGTGCTTCACAAGATCGCCTGCGCTTTGTCGCAACCATCGAAGAATGCGTGCGCGATGCCGATTTCATTCAGGAAAGCGCTCCCGAGCGGCTGGAACTCAAACTCGATCTGCACAGTAAAATCAGCGCGGCAGCCAAGCCCGATGCGCTGATCGGCTCCAGCACCTCGGGCCTGTTGCCCAGTGAGTTCTACGAGAGTTCGAGCCACCCCGAGCGCTGCGTGGTCGGTCATCCATTCAACCCGGTTTATCTGCTGCCGCTGGTGGAAGTGGTGGGCGGAAAAAACACGGCGCCCGAGGCGATCCAGGCGGCGATGAAGGTTTACGAATCCCTCGGCATGCGTCCCTTGCATGTGCGCAAGGAAGTGCCGGGGTTTATTGCCGACCGCTTGCTCGAAGCGCTGTGGCGGGAGGCTTTGCATCTGGTCAACGACGGTGTGGCAACCACCGGCGAGATTGACGATGCGATTCGCTTTGGTGCCGGGCTGCGCTGGTCATTCATGGGCACATTCCTGACTTACACGCTGGCGGGCGGTGATGCCGGGATGCGCCACTTCATGTCCCAGTTCGGCCCGGCGTTGCAATTGCCATGGACGTATCTGCCGGCGCCGGAACTGACCGACAAGTTGATTGACGACGTGGTCGATGGCACCAGCGATCAACTGGGCAGACACAGCATTGCGGCGCTGGAGCGCTATCGTGATGATTGTTTGCTGGCGGTGCTTGAAGCGGTGAAGACCACCAAAGAGAAGCACGGGATGAGTTTCAGCGAGTAAACGCAGTTCCCTGTGGCGAGGGAGCAAGCTCCCTCGCCACATGTGTTCCGCCAGCGATTTATGGAGTTCAGCCATGCCCAGCCTCACCACCTACCAGACCACCATCATTCCCGACTGGGTCGATTACAACGGCCACCTGCGCGATGCCTTCTACCTGCTGATTTTCAGCTACGCCACCGACGCGCTGATGGATCGCCTCGGCATGGACAGTAGCAATCGCGAAGCCAGCGGTCACTCGCTGTTCACCCTGGAGCTGCACCTCAATTACCTGCACGAAGTGAAGCTTGATACCGAGGTCGAGGTTCGCACGCAAATCATCGGCCACGACAGCAAACGCCTGCATCTCTATCACAGCCTGCACAAGGTCGGCGAAGACCGGGAACTGGCCGGCAACGAGCAGATGCTGCTGCACGTCGACCTCGCCGGGCCGCGCTCGGCACCGTTCAGCCCCGACACCCTGCATCGTCTTCAGGCCATCGTCAGCGAGCAGACCGACCTGCCCGCTCCCGCTTACATCGGCCGTGTGATCGCATTGCCACCCGCCCGATAAATCCACTCCATCGCCAGGAGCCGCCATGACCACTGCTGCCGCTGTTGCCGACTTCCGTACTTATCCGTTGATCTGCGCGCCAAGCGGCGTGCAGAGCCTGGCGGATCGCATCAACCTGGAGTGGGCTGACGGGCGTATCAGCCCGTTCCACCATCTCTGGTTGCGTGATAATTGCCCGTGCGACCGATGCGTTTACAGCGTCACCCGCGAACAGGTTTTCGAGATAGTAGATACGCCTGACGACCTCAAACCGACAGCGACACATATCGATAACGATGGCTGCCTGCTGATCGACTGGCCGGACGGTCATCACAGCCGCTTCGATCCCGGCTGGCTGCGCGCTCATGCCTATGACGATGTATCCCGCGCCGAACGTCTGGCCGGCATACCGCAAAGCCATTTATGGCGCAGCGATTTGCAAATACCGGTGTTCGAATACACCGTGCTGATGAATGACAACAGTGCCCTCCTGCAATGGCTGCTCGCCGTGCGTGACATTGGCCTGACTCAGGTGCGCGGCGTGCCTACCGATCCGGGCTCACTGAAACTCATCGCCCAACGCATCTCCTTCATTCGCGAAAGCAACTTCGGCGTGCTATTCAACGTGCAATCCAAAGCCGATGCTGACAGCAACGCCTACACCGCTTTCAACCTGCCATTGCACACCGACCTTCCTACCCGCGAGCTGCAACCGGGGCTGCAATTTCTGCATTGCCTGGTGAATGATGCCGAGGGTGGCGAGAGTATTTTCGTCGATGGTTTTGCGATTGCCGACGCCTTGCGCAGTGAAGACCCGAAGGCGTTTCAGGCGCTGTGTGAAATCCCCGTGGAGTTTCGCAACAAGGATCGCCATAGCGACTATCGCTGCCTGGCGCCGATCATTGCTTTGGACGCCTTGGGACGTGTGGCGGAAATTCGCATGGCGAATTTCTTGCGCGGGGCGTTCGATACGTCGGTTGAGCAGATGCCACGGCTGTATCGGGCTTATCGACGTTTTATCGCCATGAGCCGAGAGTCCCGATTTCGTGTGATGCACCGGCTCAATCCCGGTGAGCTGTGGTGCTTTGATAACCGCCGCACGTTGCATGCGCGCAATGCGTTTGACCCGGCCACCGGGGCGCGGCACTTCCAAGGCTGCTATATCGACCGCGATGAGCTGTTGTCGCGGATTCTGGTGTTGCAACGCTAGACCGCGTCATCGTTCTTCGCGAGCAGGCTCGCTCCCACAATTAATCGCATTCCCCTGAATGAACGCGGTTACCTGTGGGAGCGAGCCTGCTCGCGAAGGCTTCAGCAGCAACACACCGTTCTCTGATTCACAGGCAAAAAAAACTCCGATCAAGCCGTGACAGGATCGGAGCTGAGGAGGGTACTGTTGAGGAGCTGCCGAGCGAGGGTGACCAAACCTTCGTGAAGCGAGCTTGGGCCAGTTTGCCCACTCCCGACCCGCTTCAGCTATCCGAAAACGACCTGTTCATAGTCGTCATGGTCACCGCGACAAAACGTCCTTGCCGCGCCTGGCCGTGGCTACCAGAATCGATGCAAGACCTCCGTTGCCACAGAAGGATTTGCGTGATGATGTACGCCGATTTGATTGACCAGGAAGATCTGTTGGGCCAGCTCAAGGCTTTGGGTATCCAGATGCCGAGTGGTTCGACCGCCGAACAGGCCTGCGAGTGTGCGGTACGAGGGCTGGATAATGTTCGCGCCTTTGAACTGCGCAAAATGGTCAAAGACATGTACACCAGCGGCGCCAGCATCCAGCCGGCGGTGCGTCAGGCGATCGACAAGCAGTTGTTGCCCGCCCTTTCGGATTACCAGCAGTCCCACAGCGCCTGAGAAACCAATTCGCGAGCAGGCTCGCTCCCACCTCGCAATGCATTCCGACTGTGGGAGCGAGCCTGCTCGCGAAGAACGATGACTCGATCTACAGCCTCACACTGGCAAACGTCGACTCGTTGCGCGCCTGGCTCAGCGCCGACATCGGCCCTGACAGCGGCGACATCACGATGGCCTGCGGCAGCGGCAGCATCGCCACTTGCTGGGTGGTGTTGGAGCCTACGCGCTCGTCACGCGGCGGAATGCCGAAGTATTCGCGGTAGCACTTGGAGAAGTGCGGCGTCGAGACAAACCCACACACCGACGCCACCTCGATGATCGACATCGGCGTCTGCTTGAGCAATTGCCGCGCGCGGATCAGGCGCAGCTTGAGGTAGTAGCGCGACGGTGAGCAGTGCAGGTATTTCTGGAACAGCCGCTCCAGCTGGCGCCGCGACACGGCGACGTAGACCGCCAGTTCATCAAGATCGATCGGCTCTTCCAGATTGGCTTCCATCAGCGCGACGATTTCCTGCAGCTTCGGCTGATTGGTGCCGAGCATGTGCTTGAGCGGCACGCGCTGGTGATCCTGCTCATTGCGGATACGCTCGTAGACGAACATTTCCGAGATGGCGGCGGACAACTCACGGCCATGGTCGCGGCTGATCAGGTGCAACATCATGTCCAGCGGTGCGGTGCCGCCAGAGCTGGTGAAACGGTTGCGATCGAGGGTGAACAGGCGTGTGCTCATGGCCACGCGCGGGAAAGCTTCCTGCATCGCCGCCAGACATTCCCAATGCACGCTGCAATCGAAACCGTCGAGCAGGCCGGCGCAGGCCAGCGCCCAACTGCCGGTGCACACAGCGCCAAGGCGCTTGGACTGACGCGCCTGACTTTGCAGCCAGGACACGTGTTCACGGGTCACGGTGCGTTGAATACCGATGCCGCCGCAGACAATCACGGTGTCCAGCGGCGGGGCTTTGTGCATGGAGGCGTCGGGAGTGATTTGCAGGCCGTCACTGGCCCAGACCTGGCCGCCGTCAACGGTGAGGGTGCTCCAGCGATACAGCTCGCGACCGGACAATTGGTTGGCCATGCGCAACGGCTCAACGGCGGACGCCAGGGAAATCAGCGTGAAATTGTCCAGCAGCAGAAAGCCGATGGATTGAGGCGCACGGTTCTGGGGTTGGGCCCCGGAGTTGAACGACGTCATCGCGGTATCTCCTCACACAAAGCGGGTGATGGCCTCAGGCGGAGGCTCTTGTTATGGCCGGCGTTCCCTCGCGGGAAGCAGGCTTTGTTATGACAGAGCAATTGCCATGCCTAAAATTGGATGGCCGTTCAATAACTCCTGAAAACGACGTCGCGACGTGTCTATACGAGACGTCGGAACACGGTATTTCGAAGTGCCATCAAACGCCGCCACAGCCCTGCTTCGCAGCCTGTGAGCAAATCGGTAGCACTTGTGGGAACAGGCCTGTCGGGGACTTGCGCAGAGTGTCACCGCAAGCACGGGCGATGGGCGGTCAGGTAACGACTCTCTGGTCACGACCGAGAACCGCGCTTGTCTGATTGCGACGCGCCAAAAGGTGGCGTGCCTGGATTGGGGTGTTCTTTTGTTGAGCAGTTTTGACTGGTCTGGCCCCATCGCTGGCAAGCCAGCTCCCACAGGGACTTGTGGTGTAGATCCACTGGCATCAACGCTACAGAACCTGTGGGAGCTGGCTTGCCAGCGATCGGGGGCGACTCGGTCTCAACACTCAACCGCACTGACCGCCAACCCACCGCGCGACGTTTCTTTATATTTGTCATGCATATCGGCGCCGGTATCGCGCATGGTGCGAATCACCCGGTCCAGTGAAATAAAATGCTGACCATCGCCACGCAACGCCATCTGCGCCGCGTTGATCGCTTTTACCGCCGCAATCGCATTGCGCTCGATGCACGGCACTTGCACCAGGCCACCGACCGGATCGCAGGTCAGACCCAGATTGTGTTCCAGGCCAATCTCCGCCGCGTTGCACAACTGCTCAGGCGTCGCGCCGAGAATCTCCGCCAGACCCGCCGCCGCCATCGCGCAGGCTGAGCCGACTTCGCCCTGGCAACCGACCTCGGCGCCAGAAATCGAAGCGTTCTTTTTACACAGAATCCCTACTGCCGCCGCGCTGAGGAAATAGTCGACGACGTTGGCGTCGGTAACCGCCTCGCTGAATTTCATGAAATAGTGCAGCACCGCTGGAATGATCCCGGCCGCGCCGTTGGTCGGCGCCGTAACCATGCGCCCGCCAGCCGCGTTCTCCTCGTTGACCGCCAGGGCGAACAGGTTGACCCACTCCATCGCGCTCAGGGTCGAACCGATGACATTGGGCTTGTTCAATTCCTGCAGACTGCGATGCAACTTCGCCGCGCGACGACGCACGTTCAAACCGCCGGGCAGGATGCCTTCGTGCTGCAAGCCCTGCTCGACGCAATCCTGCATCGCCCGCCATAGCTTCATCAGCCCGGCGCGGATTTCTTCTTCGCTGCGCCAGACCTTTTCGTTGGCCATCATCAACTCGGCGACGCGCAGATTGTTCTTCTTGCACAATTCCAGCAGCTCGACCGCGCTGCAAAAGTCATAAGGCAGTTCAGTGCGGTCCAGATCGACCACCCCGCTGCTGGCCTGCGCCTCGTCGACGACAAAGCCGCCGCCAACCGAATAGTAGGTGTCGCGATGCAGTTCACCGAATTCGCCCTCGGCAACCAGCGTCATGGCGTTGGGATGGAAAGGAAGGTTTTCATCGATCAGGCGCATGTCCCGCGCCCAGACGAACGGCACCGAGTGACGACCGTCCAGCCGAAGCGTGTGGGTTTCGCGCAGCGCCTGAATGCGCGGGCCGATCTGTGACGGGTCGATTGCATCCGGCCATTCGCCCATCAGGCCCATGATCACCGCGTTGTCGCTGCCATGACCGATGCCCGTGGCCGACAGCGAACCGAACAGCTGAACCTCGATGCGCCGCACCTGTTCCAGTAAATGCCTGCCCCGTAGCGACTCGACGAACAGCGCCGCAGCGCGCATCGGGCCGACGGTGTGGGAACTGGAAGGACCGATGCCGATTTTGAACAGGTCGAAAACGCTGATAGCCATTGCTGCAGAGCTCCTGGGAATACCGGTTCGGGCCGCAGAAGCGCCCGCTGGCGGAGCTGCTACGCTCAAGCTGCGATCCGCCGATTGCCGGCATCATCAGGCTTTTGTCGGCGCGCACGGCGTCTGACACCGACGCACTCATGCCCAGCAGCGCCGTCCGGTTTTCGCCCCGCAATTGCGCCGTTTTTATGCAGTTCAGAAGGTCATCCGGGGCAGAAAAAAGCTGTAAGCGACGTCACCGACACTGGAAGCGACCATCCCTGTACTGGATACGACCCTCCCTGTAGGCGTCAGATTTTCACTGGTACATGATCGGGATGACTCGATTGCAAGGCGCTGCGGTAGAGCTGTCTTCAGAACGCCACCCAACCGCAACCTATAAGTGCGGTGGTCCACAGTCGGAACACTGCCAAAAAAAACACCAAGGAGTCCATCCATGAAAGGTTCCCCGTCGTTGTTGTTGGCCGCCCTGCTGAGTTTGCCGTTACTGGCTCAAGCCGCAGAGCCGGAAAAGTGCAGTACCGTGAATTTCTCCGACGTCGGCTGGACCGACATCACCGCCACCACCGCCACCACCTCCGTTGTCCTCAACGCCCTCGGCTACAAGACCAAGACCACCATGATCTCAGTGCCCGTGACCTACAAGTCGCTGGCCGACGGCAAGAACATGGACGTGTTCCTCGGTAACTGGATGCCGACCATGGAGAACGACATCAAGGCCTACCGCGAAGCGGGCACCGTGGAAACCGTGCGCACCAACCTCACCGGCGCCAAATACACCCTCGCGGTGCCGCAAGCCCTGTATGACAAAGGCCTGCACGACTTCGCCGACATTCCGAAATTCAAGAAAGAACTCGACGGCAAGATCTACGGGATCGAGCCGGGCAATGACGGCAACCGCCTGATTCAGAGCATGATCGAGAAAAACGCCTTCGGCTTGAAGGACGCTGGTTTCAAGGTGGTCGAGTCCAGTGAGGCGGGCATGCTCTCCCAGGTGGATCGCGCATCGAAACGCGGCACCGACGTGGTCTTCCTGGGCTGGGCGCCGCACCCGATGAACAAGCGCTTCAAGATTCAATACTTGACCGGCGGCGATGATTTCTTCGGCCCCGATTTCGGCGCGGCCACCGTGGCGACCAACACTCGCAAGGGCTACTCGACCGAATGCAGCAACGTCGGTCAGCTGTTGAAAAACCTGGAGTTCACCGTCGACATGGAAAGTGAACTGATGGGCAATATCCTCGACGACAAGATGAAGCCTGACGCGGCCGCCAAGGCCTGGCTGAAAAAGAATCCACAGGTGCTCGAAACCTGGCTCGCTGGCGTGACCACCATTGACGGTAAACCAGGCCTGGAGGCCGTGAAAGCCAAGCTCGCGCCTTGATTTGAGGGGCATCGCTTATGCCGGGCAGGCGCACCTGCCCGGGCTGTTAACTTCCTTGCATGCGGACGTTCACTACCATGCTGATTGATCAGAAAATACCTCTAGGCCAGTACATCGCGGGCTTCGTCGAATGGTTGACGCAAAACGGCGCCAACACCTTCGACGCAATCGCCGTGACACTGGAAACGATGATCCACGGCGTGACGTTTGCGCTGACCTGGTTCAACCCGCTGGTCTTGATCGGCCTCATCGCACTGATCGCCCACCTGATCCAGCGTAAATGGGGCCTGACCGTTTTCGTAGTCGCCTCCTTCCTGCTCATTCTCAACCTCGGTTACTGGCAGGAAACCATGGAAACCCTCGCCCAGGTGCTGTTCGCAACCCTGGTCTGCGTGTTGATCGGCGTGCCGCTGGGCATCGTCGCCGCGCATAAACCGATGTTCTACACCATGATGCGGCCGGTGCTCGATCTGATGCAGACCGTACCGACCTTCGTTTACCTCATTCCTACCCTGACCCTCTTCGGGCTGGGTGTGGTGCCGGGCCTGATTTCCACGGTGGTCTTCGCCATCGCGGCGCCGATCCGCCTGACCTACCTGGGCATCCGCGATGTCCCGCAAGAACTGATGGACGCCGGCAAGGCCTTCGGCTGCTCGCGTCGCCAACTGCTCTCACGGATCGAACTGCCGCACGCCATGCCAAGCATCGCGGCCGGCATCACCCAGTGCATCATGCTGTCGCTGTCGATGGTGGTGATCGCGGCACTGGTCGGCGCCGACGGACTCGGCAAACCGGTGGTCAACGCACTGAACACTGCTGATATCGCGCTGGGCTTCGAAGCGGGCCTGGCAATCGTACTGCTGGCGATCATGCTCGACCGTATCTGCAAACAACCCGACGCAAAAGCAGGGGGTGACGCATGAGCATTATTCGCTTTGAAGACGTCGACGTAATCTTCGCCAAAGACCCGCGCGAGGCACTCAAGCTGCTCGACCAGGGCATGACCCGCAACGAAATCCTGAAGAAGACCGGCCAGATCGTCGGCGTGGAAAAGGCCACGCTGGACATCAACAAAGGTGAAATCTGTGTGCTGATGGGCCTGTCGGGCTCCGGCAAGTCGAGCCTGCTGCGCTGCATCAACGGCCTCAACACCGTCAGCCGCGGCAAGCTGTTCGTCGAGCATGAGAACCGCCAGATTGACATCGCTTCCTGCACACCCGCCGAACTGAAAATGATGCGCACCCAACGCATCGCCATGGTCTTCCAGAAATTCGCCCTGATGCCCTGGCTGACGGTGCGCGAAAACATCAGCTTCGGTCTGGAAATGCAGGGCCGACCGGAGAAGGAACGCAAGAAGCTGGTCGATGAGAAACTCGAACTGGTGGGCCTGACCCAGTGGCGCAACAAGAAGCCCGACGAACTGTCCGGCGGCATGCAGCAGCGCGTCGGCCTGGCTCGCGCGCTGGCGATGGACGCCGACATTCTGTTGATGGACGAACCCTTCTCGGCCCTTGATCCGCTGATCCGCCAAGGCCTGCAGGATGAACTGCTGGAGCTGCAACGCAAGCTGAACAAAACCATTGTGTTTGTGAGTCACGACCTCGACGAAGCACTGAAACTCGGCAGCCGCATCGCGATCATGAAAGACGGCCGGATCATCCAGTACAGCGTGCCCGAAGAAATCGTGCTCAACCCGGCGGACGATTACGTACGCACCTTCGTTGCGCATACCAATCCACTCAACGTGCTCTGCGGGCGCAGCCTGATGCGCACGCTGGACAAGTGCAAACGCATCAACGGCTCGGTGTGTCTGGACCCGGGCGGCGACTCCTGGCTGGACCTGGCCGAAGGCAACACCATCAAAGGCGCACGGCAGAACGGTTCGGTACTGAACCTGCAAAACTGGGCGCCGGGGCAAGCGGTGGAAGGTCTGGAGCGCAAGCCGACGCTGGTGGATTCGAACATCGGCATGCGCGATGCACTGCAGATCCGTTATCAGACCGGCAACAAACTGGTGCTGCATGACAACAATCATGTCGTGGGGATATTAGGCGACAGCGAGCTGTATCACGCGCTGCTGGGCAAGAACCTGGGGTAAGAACGCCAGACACAAAAACGCCGCGAGAGGATCGCGGCGTTTTTGTTTGTAAGCGGTGAACAAAGGAACTGTGGCGAGGGAGCTTGCTCCCTCGCCACATCATTCACTGCACCGCCGGTCGTCAAGATTTAGCTGTACACCCGCCCCAGCAACTGCCGATGACTTTCAAACTGATCCAGCACGTCCCGCGTGATCTGATCCTGCGTGAAGCCCATCAAGTCGTAATCCTGGCTGCCGTTGTGCAGATACACCTCGGCACGGTAGTAACGCTGGCGCGCTTCGTCGGACTGGGCCGATTCGGTCGGCGTCGCCAGATAGCCGTCCAGGCTCACTTCGTAGACAAAAGGGTTGCCCTCTTCCATCTCCACCCGCACGCCCATGCAGCGCTTGGCTTTACCCAACAGCGTCTGCACTTCAATGCCCTGGGCACGCAATTGCGCGGCCGCGTCTTCGAGAGCCGGCGTCACGTGTTTGTCCATGAAACGCTGCACCACCGATTGGCTCGGCTGCAGATCGAGCTGCGTCAGACGTTCGCTGAAACCGCGACGACCGCGTTCCGCCAGTTGCGCTTGTTCCTGTTCGATCTGCACGTCCTGGCGCATCGCCTTGTGCAGGCCGAACATGAAGCAGATCAGCACCACCGAGAACGGCAGACCGGCCAGCACCACCATGGTTTGCATGGCTTCGAAGTTACCGGCGAAGAGCAAACCGATGGTCACCAGCGTGATCACCACCGACCAGAAAATCCGCAGCCAGTGCGGTGCGTCTTCGTCGACGTTGCCGCCCTTGCACGAAAGATTCGCCATCATCACCGCGCCGGAGTCAGCCGGGGTCAGGAACAGCACGAAACCCACGAAGATCGACACACCAATAACGACTTTCGACGCCGGGTAGTGCTCAAGCAACTGATAGATCGCCATCGACGGCTGTTCCAGGGCCGTCTTGCCTAACTCCACCGCCCCCTGGTTCATCACCAGATCCAGCGCCGAGTTACCGAAGATCGACAGCCAGGCCAACGTGAAACCCAGTGGAATCAGCAGTACACCGGCGACCAGTTCACGCACGCTCCGGCCACGGGAAATCCGCGCGATGAACATGCCCACGAATGGCGCCCAGGAAATCCACCATGCCCAGTAGAACAGGGTCCACAGGCCCAGCCAGCGGTCGGACTTGGCGTTGTCGCCTTCATAAACGTACAGATCGAACGTCTTCAGCACGACGCCATTGAGATAGTCGCCGATGTTCTGCACGAAGCCGTTGAGCAGGTGCAGGGTCGGGCCGAACAGCAGGACGAAAATCAACAGACCGCTGAACAGCACAATGTTCAGGTTGGACAGACGACGGATCCCGTTTTCCACACCGGACACAGCGGCGATGGTCGCCACGGTGCTCATGACGATGATCACGATCAGCAGGTTGGTGTTGCTGTGTTCCATGCCGAACAGGTTTTCCAGCCCGGACGACACTTGCAGCGAGCCAATGCCCAGGTTGGTCACTAGCCCCAGCAGGGTCACGAACATGCCGAAGCCGTCCACCGCGTGTCCGGCCGCGCCCTTGACCCAGCGCTCGCCGACCAGCGGATACAGCGCCGAACGCAGCGCCAATGGCTGGTTATGACGGTAGGCAAAATACGCGACGGCCAGACCGACCAGTGCGTAAATCGCCCAGCCGTGCAGGCCCCAGTGCAGGAAAGTCAGCTGCACCGCCTGACGCGCCGCCATGTTGCTGGCGGACACGCCTTCCGGCGGATTGAAGTAGTGATCCAGCGGTTCCGAGGCGCCGAAGTACAGCAGCGAAATACCGATACCCGACGAGAACAGCATCCCCGCCCAGGCGCCGTAACTGAAATCCGGGGTGTCGTCCTTGCTGCCCAGTTTGAGTTTGCCATAGGAGGAAAACGCCAGACCGACCACAAACACCAGGTAGGCCGCGATCACCACCATGTAGTACCAGCCGAAGCTGCGCGACAACCAGGCCTGGGCCATCCCCAACACTCTGCCGGCCTCTTGCGGGGCGATGATCAGAATGGCGGTCAACAACAGAATCAGCGCGGTCGAGGTGTAGAACACCCAACCGTTGACCGTCACCTTCTCGGGCGGGGTCTTTATTAGCGAGGCAGAACTCATGGCACAAATGCTCCAGGCAGTGCGAGAGAAGAACACAAGGCAACACGGGACCCGACCAAATCGGTTAGTTGGCAGCCGACCGGCGGGTGATATAAAGACACTCCGAAAAAAGCCCGAACCTGCCGAAATGGCGTTGCGTATTCGCTTTTGCGGCCACAGAAGACGGACGGTCATCCGTCACCTGGCCTCGAGCGTCCTGCCCTTTCAACGCGTCCCTGGAATCGCGAACCGCGCCATGCCCCACGCAGGTTTCAAGCATTTTTGGATGTCGGTTTTTATCGCCGTTACACGTAGGAAAAATCTGTAGGCAGCGACGATTTGTCGCAGATCTTATTCTTTGTTGATTGAACGTTCAATCAAAACAAAATAGACTGGCCCTCAATCCGATCGGCGTCATTCGCCCCTCGGAAGGCCTAAGGAGATGTGCAAGATGCCCAAGGTCGGTATGCAACCCATCCGCCGCCAACAGTTGATCGAAGCCACATTGCAGGCGGTTGATCAGGTCGGGATGGGGGACGCCAGCATTGCGCTGATCGCCCGTCTGGCCGGTGTCTCGAATGGCATCATCAGTCATTACTTTCAGGACAAGAACGGCCTGATTGCCGCCACGATGCGGTATCTGATGACAGCCCTCAGCGAGAGCGTCACCGCGCGCCGTCAGGCGCTGGCAGATGACAGCCCCCGGGCGCATCTGCAGGTGATCATCGAAGGCAACTTCGACGCCAGCCAGGTCAATGGCCCGGCAATGAAAACCTGGCTGGCCTTCTGGGCCACCAGCATGCACCAGCCGTCTTTGCACAGGTTGCAGCGGATCAACGATCACCGTCTGTATTCCAACCTGTGCTGTCAGTTCCGCCGTGTGCTGCCGCTCGAAGATGCGCGCAGCGCAGCGCGGGGACTGGCAGCGTTGATCGACGGCTTGTGGTTGCGCGGCGCACTGTCGGGAGACGCTTTCGACACAGCGCAGGCGCAACAGATCGCTTACGAATACATGGATTTCCAATTGGCCAAGCAGACGAGTCAGAGCACACAGAAATCGCTCGACTCCTGAACGCCACCGCAGCGTCATCGCGGTGGTCAATGCCAAACACCAATGCACTTGCGAGGACACTATGGCCCGTTTCGAACTGCAAAAACTCTACATCGATGGCGCGTACTCCGACGCCGGCAGCGATGCCACCTTCGAAGCCATCAACCCGGCGAACGGTGAAGTCCTCGCACGGGTGCAACGTGCAACGAAGGAAGACGTCGAGCGCGCCGTGGTCAGCGCCGAAAAGGGCCAGAAAATCTGGGCTGCGATGACCGCCATGGAGCGTTCGCGCATCCTGCGTCGCGCCGTCGACATCCTGCGCGAGCGCAACGATGAACTGGCTGCGCTGGAAACCCTGGACACCGGCAAATCCTTCTCTGAAACCAAGTACGTCGACATCGTCACCGGCGCCGACGTGCTGGAGTATTACGCAGGTCTGGTGCCCGCCATCGAAGGCGAGCAGATCCCGTTGCGCGACACCTCTTTCGTTTACACCCGTCGCGAGCCGCTGGGCGTGGTCGCCGGTATCGGCGCATGGAACTACCCGATCCAGATCGCCCTGTGGAAATCCGCACCAGCGCTGGCCGCCGGTAACGCGATGATCTTCAAGCCAAGCGAAGTCACCTCGCTGACCACCCTGAAACTGGCTGAGATCTACACCGAAGCCGGCGTCCCGAACGGCGTCTTCAACGTACTGACCGGCAGCGGCCGTGAAGTCGGCACCTGGCTGACCGAGCACCCGCGCATCGAGAAAATCTCTTTCACCGGCGGCACCGACACCGGCAAGAAAGTCATGGCCAGCGCTTCGGCTTCGTCGCTCAAAGACGTGACCATGGAACTGGGCGGCAAGTCGCCGCTGATCATCTTTGACGACGCCGACCTCGATCGCGCTGCCGACACCGCGATGATGGCCAACTTCTACAGCTCCGGTCAGGTGTGCACCAACGGCACTCGCGTATTCGTACCGGCTCACCTGAAAGCCGCATTCGAAGCCAAGATCGTTGAGCGCGTTGCGCGCATCCGCGTCGGCAACCCGGAAGACGAAAACACCAACTTCGGTCCGCTGGTCAGCTTCGCCCACATGGAAAGCGTGCTGGCTTACATCGAAAAAGGTAAAGAGCAAGGCGCGCGCGTGTTGTGCGGCGGCGGTCGTCTGACCGAAGGCGAGTTCGCCAAGGGCGCGTTCGTGGCGCCGACCGTGTTCACCGACTGCACCGACGACATGACCATCGTGCGCGAAGAAATCTTCGGCCCGGTCATGGCGATCCTCTCCTACGAAACCGAAGAAGAAGTGATCCGCCGCGCCAACGACACCGATTTCGGCCTCGCTGCCGGCATCGTCACCAAGGACCTGAACCGCGCGCACCGCGTGATTCATCAACTTGAAGCCGGTATCTGCTGGATCAACGCCTGGGGCGAGTCCGACGCAAAAATGCCGGTCGGCGGTTACAAGCAGTCGGGCGTGGGCCGTGAAAACGGGATCAGCTCGCTGAACAACTTCACCCGTATCAAATCGGTACAGGTCGAGCTGGGCGATTACGTCTCGGTGTTCTAGGACCCGATGAGCCTGGAATGGCCCCTGTGGCGAGGGAGCTTGCTCCCGCTGGGCTGCGAAGCAGCCCCATTCCAGTCCCGGCAGTTCTTTCAGACAGCACTCGAGCGCTGATTTTGCGACTGCTGCGCAGTCGAGCGGGAGCAAGCTCCCTCGCCACAAAAGCAGCCTGAACCCATTTTACGAGGGTACATTCATGTCCCAGGAATTCGACTACATCATCATTGGTGCCGGCTCCGCCGGTAACACCCTGGCTACCCGTCTGACTGAAGACGAAGGCGTCACCGTTCTGTTGCTCGAAGCGGGCGGTCCTGACCATCGTCTCGACTTCCGCACGCAAATGCCGGCCGCTTTGGCGTTCCCGCTGCAGGGTCGTCGTTACAACTGGGCTTATGAAACCGATCCAGAGCCACACATGGACGGTCGCCGGATGGAGTGCGGTCGCGGCAAGGGCCTCGGCGGATCTTCGCTGATCAACGGCATGTGCTACATCCGTGGCAACGCGATGGACTACGACGGCTGGGCGAAACTGCCGGGCCTGGAAGACTGGTCCTACCTCGATTGCCTGCCGTACTTCCGCAAGGCGGAAACCCGCGACATCGGCCCGAACGATTACCACGGTGGCGACGGCCCGGTCAGCGTGACCACGCCGAAAGCGGGCAACAACCCGTTGTTCCACGCCATGGTTGAAGCCGGTGTACAGGCCGGTTACCCGCGTACCGAAGACTTGAACGGTTACCAGCAGGAAGGCTTCGGCCCGATGGACCGCACCGTGACGCCGAACGGCCGTCGTGCTTCCACCGCCCGTGGCTACCTCGATATCGCCAAAAAACGTTCGACGCTGACCATCGTCACCCACGCCCTGACCGACAAGATTCTGTTCGAAGGCAAGCGTGCGGTGGGTGTGCGCTACCTGATCGGCGATGCCGAAGAGCGCGTTGAAGCCAAGGCCCGCAAGGAAGTGCTGCTGTGCTCCGGCGCCATCGCGTCGCCACAGATTCTGCAGCGTTCCGGTGTCGGCCCGGCGAAACTGCTGGAAAGCCTCGACATCCCGGTGGTGCACGATCTGCCGGGCGTCGGTGAAAACCTGCAGGATCACCTTGAGCTTTACCTGCAATACGCCTGCACCCAACCGGTTTCGCTGTACCCGTCGCTGCTCTGGTACAACCAGCCGGCCATCGGTGCCGAGTGGCTGTTCAACGGCACCGGCATCGGCGCCAGCAACCAGTTCGAGGCCGGCGGTTTCATCCGTTCGCGTCCGGAATTCGAATGGCCGAACATCCAGTACCACTTCCTGCCGGTCGCGATTAACTACAACGGCAGCAACGGCGTGAAAGAACACGGCTTCCAGGCGCACATGGGTTCGATGCGCTCGCCAAGCCGTGGTCGCATCCAGGTCAAATCCAAGGATCCGCGTCAGCACCCGAGCATCCTGTTCAACTACATGGCCACCGAGCAGGACTGGCAGGAATTCCGTGACGGCATCCGCCTGACCCGTGAAATCATGCAGCAGCCTGCGCTGGATGCGTTCCGTGGCCGCGAGATCAGCCCGGGCATCGAAGTGCAAACCGATGAGCAACTCGACAAGTTCATCCGTGAGCACGCCGAAACCGCGTTCCACCCGTCCTGCTCCTGCAAAATGGGCACCGACGAGATGGCCGTGGTCGATGGCGAAGGTCGCGTGCACGGCATGCAAAGCCTGCGTGTGGTCGATGCTTCGATCATGCCGATCATCACCACCGGCAACCTCAACGCGCCGACGATCATGATGGCCGAAAAAATCGCCGACAAGATCCGTGGCCGCAAGCCGCTGCCACGCAGCAACGCTGCTTACTACGTGGCAAACGGCGCGCCGGTCAAAGGCAAGCCGATGCGGGATATCACCCCTGTTACCCAGTAAGTCGTAAGACCTAGGAGCGGCCTTCGCGAGCAGGCTCGCTCCCACACTGGATCTCTGGCATTCACAAATTCTCTGTGGGAGCGAGCCTGCTCGCGAAGGGGCCCTCACATTCAGCACAAATTCCCCTGCTGCACTGTAAAACCTCCTACACCCCCTCTTCACTTGATCCTACCCCCACGCAGGCCTACTCTAGACCTCGCGCAACCGTTTCACCCCTCCCCGCCGTCGCTCTGCCGCTTCTCCATTACAAGGAGGTTTCCGAATGTTCGATTTCCATCCCCAGCTCAAGCAGCGCTTCGCTGCCTTGCGCACGGGTGCCGAGTTTTTTTCCCTGCGGTATGTGCGCGAGTCCGGACAGTATCTGTCGGTGCGCAAGAACGTCGCCGAACCGCCGAACCTGAGCCGTGATGAAGGGGCGATGCTTACAGTCCGCGTCAATGGCGTCGAGGCTTACGCAGCGACCAACGACCTGTCGCAGCAAGGCCTGCAAGCCGCGCTCGAGCGTGCCGAGCAACACGCCCGAAGACTCAAGCCCCACGCCTTGCTTGACCTGCGCGATCAGCCCGTGTCCAGCGACCGCGCTGACTACTTTTCACCCAATCTCGAACAACCCTTCCCGTCGCTGAGCGAATGCTTTGACCTGCTCGGCGCGGAATCCGCCTCGGTGCCAAAGGATGAGCGCCTGGTGAACTGGCAAGTGAGCATCGGCATCACCCACGTCGAGCAGATCTACCTGAGCAGCGCGGGCGCGGAGCTGCGCCAGGCCCAGCGCTTTGTTTACCCGAGCCTCGACGTCACCGCCTACGACGGCAACGACAGCCAGACCCGCAGCCTCGGTCGCGAAAACTTCGGCCAACAGGGCGGCGCCGACGTGATCAGCCGTTGTGGCCTGGTCGGTGCCGGCCCGCAAGTGGCGGATCAGGCGCTGCAGCTGCTACTCGCGCCGAACACCCCGCAGGGCCAGCGCGACCTGCTGCTGATGCCCGACCAGATGATGCTGCAGATCCATGAATCCATCGGCCACCCGCTGGAACTCGACCGGATTCTGGGCGATGAGCGCAATTACGCCGGCACCAGCTTCGTCAAGACCAGCGACTTCGGCAGCCTGCAATACGGCTCGGATCTGCTCAACGTGACGTTCGATCCGGACATCCCCGAAGAGCTCGCCAGCTACGGCCATGACGACGACGGCACCCAGGCCAGCAAACAATTCCTGATCCGCGATGGTCTGCTGCTGCGCCCGCTGGGCGGAGCGCTGTCGCAATATCGCGCCGGTCTGGATGGCGTCGCCAACAGCCGCGCCTGTGGCTGGAACCGGCCGCCGATCGACCGCATGGCCAACCTCAACATCGAGCCGGGTGACCAGCCGCTGAACAAGCTGATCGAAGGCATCGAGGACGGCATTTTGATGAGCACAAACCGCTCGTGGTCGATTGACGATGCGCGCAACAAGTTCCAGTTCGGCTGCGAATGGGGCCAGTTGATCAAGAATGGTGAACTTAAAGGCGTCGTCAAAAATCCCAACTACCGGGCCATTTCCGCGCACTTCTGGAAAAGCCTGCGCGCCGTCGGCGACGCCAGCACGGTCAGGGTGCTCGGCACGCCGAACTGCGGCAAGGGCGAACCGAACCAGGTGATCCGCGTCGGCCATGCTTCGCCGGCCTGCGTATTCAGCAACATTGATGTGTTTGGGGGAGACGCCTGATGAGCATTTCGAAGCGTCAGTCTGACGCCTTCAAGGTCATGATCAACTGGCTGCGCGACAGCGTTCGCGAGCCGGAACAGTTCACGCTCAGCTACGCCGCCGAATCGTCGGCGTTCGTGCGCTTCAATCACGCCAAGGTGCGACAGGCCGGACAGGTGCAGCAGGCCAATGTCGGTCTGAAACTGATCAACGACGGCCGCCACGCCGATCTGCAGATCACCTTGTCCGGTGACCAGGAAGCCGATCTGCAGCGCCTCGCCGAAGGCCTGCTGCAGCTGCGCGAAACCCTCCCGCTGCTGCCGCAGGATCCGTATTTATTGCTCAACCACAACGACTGGCAGAGCACGCACGTACAAGCGCATCCGCTGCCGGACACCGAAGATGTCGTGGCGCAAATCTGCGCTGCCGCTGAAGGTCTGGACCTGGTCGGTTTTTATGCGGCCGGCCCGATCAGCCGCGGTTTCGCCAGTTCGGCGGGGGCGTTCGGCTGGCATGAGGCCAACAGCTTCAACTTTGATTTCAGCCTGTTCCACGAAAACGGCGAAGCGGTGAAAGCCAGCTATGCCGGGCATGACTGGAGCGACGAAGGTTTCGCGCGGCGCTTTGCCCAGGCGCGCGAACAGCTTGAATTCCTCGGTCGACCGTTACGCACGTTGGCGCCAGGTCAGTACCGCGCGTATCTGGCACCGGCGGCGCTGGAGGAAATAATGGGCATGCTCAGTTGGGGCGGGTTCTCGGCACAGTCGATCGCCAGTAAAAGCAGTCCGTTGCAGAAGCTGTACGTCGGCGACCAGGCGTTCAGCCCGTTGGTGTCGCTGGATGAAAAGGTCAGTGCTTCGCTGAGCCCGGCGTTTTCCGCCGAGGGTTATCCGCGCAGCGATCTGCGCCTGATCATCGAAGGCAAGGCCGGCGATCAACTGGTCGGCTCGCGCAGTGCGGCCGAGTATGGTCTGCCAGCCAACGGCGCAGGCGGCGGGGAAATGCCCAGTGCGTTGAACATGGCGGCCGGCGATTTGTCGCAGGAAGAGATCCTCAAGCAGTTGGGTACCGGCCTGTACATCAGCAACTTGTGGTACCTGAACTACTCGGACCAACCGGCGGCGCGCATGACCGGCATGACCCGGTTCGCGACGTTCTGGGTCGAGAACGGCGAGATCCAGGCGCCGGTCAGCACCATGCGTTTTGACGACAGCGCCTACAACCTGCTGGGTTCGCAGCTTGAGGCACTGACTACCGAGCGCGAATTGTTGCTGTCGGCGAGTACGTACAGCCAGCGCAACACCTCGTCGGCATTGCTGCCGGGGGCGCTGATCAGCCGACTCACGCTGACCCTGTAACACCGCAGTACGCCTGTGGGAGCGAGCCTGCTCGCGAAAGCGACAGATCAATCGACATCAATGTTGAATGAAATAGCCTCTTCGCGAGCAGGCTCGCTCCCACACTGACTGCGCTTGACGCTGAATATGCACTGACACTAGAGGTTCCATGCCCAACCGCCCGCCTCTCGACGCCATCACCGCCCGCTGGTTGCCGTGGGTCGTCGCCATTGCGTTCTTCATGCAGTCCCTCGACGGGACAATTCTCAACACTGCGCTGCCGGCCATGGCCGGCGATCTGGCGGAAAACCCATTGCGCATGCAGGGCGTGATCATCGCCTACATGCTCACCGTGGCCCTGTTGATTCCGGCCTCCGGCTGGATCGCGGACCGCTTCGGCACCAAGAAAATCTTCTTCGGCGCGATCCTGCTGTTCAGTTTCGGCTCGCTGCTCTGCGCCTTGTCGAGCAGCCTGAGCATGCTCATCGGCGCGCGAATCATTCAAGGCCTGGGCGGTGCGCTGATGTTGCCGGTCGGGCGCCTCGTGGTGTTGCGCGCCTATCCGCGCTCCGAGCTGGTGCGGATCATGGGTTTCATCACCATCCCCGGCCTGCTCGGCCCGCTGATCGGTCCGACCATGGGCGGCTGGATGGTCGAATACATGACGTGGCACTGGATCTTTCTGATCAACCTGCCAGTTGGCGTCATCGGCTGCTACGCGGTGTGGAAATTCATTCCCGACCTGCGCGGCACTGAGCGCACGCGGTTCGACAGTCTCGGGTTTCTATTGTTTGGCGCAGCGATGATCCTCATCACCATCGCCATGGAAGGCCTGGGCGAACTGCACCTGCCGCACCTGCGGGTGATGCTGCTGTTGTTCGCCGGCATGGCGTGTCTGGCGGCGTACTGGTTGCGCGCCGGGCATATCGAGAATCCGCTGTTCGCGCCGTCACTGTTCAAGACCCGCACGTTCGCCGTCGGCATTCTCGGCAATCTGTTCGCCCGCCTGGGCAGCGGCGCCCTGCCGTTCCTGGTGCCGTTGTTGCTGCAAGTCGCGCTGGGCTACTCACCGTCGCAAGCGGGGATGAGCATGCTGCCGCTGGCTGCTGCGGCGATGGTTGCCAAATGGGTTGCGCGACCGCTGATCGAACGTCTCGGCTACCGCATCGTGCTCACTGGCAACACCCTGGCGCTGGGCATCATGCTGGCGAGCATGGGCCTGGTCAGCGAGCAGACGCCCTACTGGCTGCTGTTGTGCCTGCTGGCGGTGCTTGGCGCGATCAACTCCCTGCAATTCACGGCGATGAATACGGTGACACTGATTGACCTCGACGATGCGAGCGCCAGCAGCGGCAACAGCCTGCTGTCGGTGGTGGCGCAGTTGTCGCTGAGTCTCGGCGTGGCCTGCGCCGGTGCACTGCTCGGCGGCTTCACGGCGAAAGTAGGCAACGATGGCGTGGAAACGGTGCTAGGCGCGTTCCAGCTGACCTTCGTCACGGTCGGCGTGATGGCGATGCTGGCGGCGACGATCTTCTCGCAACTGTCGAAGGAAGACGGACGGCGTGCGAAACGGCCGCAAGAGCATATCGAACATTAATCGCTGTTCGTCCAGAACTGTCGAGGAAACTGGCACGGGGCTGCTACACTGCGCGACATTTTGTTTTGCAGGCCAGTCCCGTGACCACCATCGCCACCGCTTTTAATACTCTGCCGCTGTCCGCCGCCATGCTGGCTAACCTCGAATCACTCGGTTATAGCCAGATGACGCCGATCCAGGCGCAGAGCTTGCCGGTGATTCTCAAGGGGATGGACCTGATCGCCCAGGCCAAGACCGGCAGCGGCAAGACCGCCGCGTTCGGCATCGGCCTGCTGAACCCGATCAACCCGCGCTACTTCGGTTGCCAGGCGCTGGTGATCTGCCCGACCCGTGAGCTGGCCGATCAGGTCGCCAAGGAAATCCGTCGTCTGGCCCGCGCCGAAGACAACATCAAGGTCCTGACCCTGTGCGGCGGCGTGTCCTTCGGCCCGCAGATCGCTTCGCTGGAACACGGCGCGCACATCATCGTCGGCACGCCGGGGCGCATCCAGCAGCACCTGCGCAAGGGTTCGCTGGTGCTCGACGGCCTGAACACATTGATCCTCGACGAAGCCGACCGCATGCTCGACATGGGTTTCTACGACGCCATCGAAGACATCATCGTCAAGACCCCGGAGCGCCGCCAGACCCTGCTGTTCTCCGCCACTTATCCGGTGGGCATCAAGCAACTGGCCTCAAAATTCATGCGCGATCCGCAGACCGTCAAGGCTGAAGCCTTCCACGATGACACGCAGATCGAACAGCGCTTCTACGAGATTTCCCCGGAAGAGCGCATGAGTGCGGTGACCAAGGTCCTGCACCATTTCCGTCCGGCGTCCTGCGTGGCGTTCTGCTTCACCAAGCAGCAGGTTCAGGAAACCGTCGATCACCTGACGTCCAAAGGCATTTCCGCCGTCGGCCTGCACGGCGATCTGGAACAGCGTGACCGCGATCAGGTGCTGGCGATGTTCGCCAACCGCAGTACTTCGGTACTCGTGGCCACCGACGTGGCGGCCCGTGGTCTGGACATCGATGCACTGGACATGGTGATCAACGTCGAGCTGGCCCGCGATTCGGAAATCCACATCCACCGCGTCGGCCGTACCGGTCGTGCCGGCGAAAAAGGTATCGCCATCAGTCTGGTCGCGCCGTCTGAAGCACACCGCGCGCAAGCCATCGAACAACTGCAGAAAGCGCCGCTGAACTGGGATCAGATCGACAACCTCAAGTCCCAGGGACTGGCGCCGCTGCAGCCGCCGATGACCACGCTGTGCATCGGTGCCGGCCGCAAGGACAAGGTTCGCCCGGGCGATATTCTGGGCGCACTGACCGGCGACGCCGGCATTCCGGGCGCGCAGGTTGGCAAGATCGCGATCTTCGACTTCCAGGCATTCGTGGCGGTGGAACGTACCGTGGCCATGCAGGCCTTGCAGCGCCTGAATGACGGCAAGATCAAGGGCCGCTCGCTGCGCGTGCGTATCCTCTAAGAACTGCGTAGGTGGATCGTTCCCACGCTCCGCGTGGGAATGCATCTTGTGACGCTCCGCGTCACGACTTGGAAAGCGGACGCAGAGCGTCCATGGCGGCATTCCACGCAGAGCGTGGGAACGATCATTGTGCGAGGACACCGTTTTGCGCTCTACCGAAGTCGTGATCATTGGCGCTGGCGCCGCAGGCCTGATGTGTGCCCTGACTGCCGCCGGGCGTGGGCGTAAGGTGCTGCTGCTCGACCACGCGAACAAGGCTGGCAAGAAAATCCTGATGTCGGGCGGTGGCCGCTGCAATTTCACCAATATGTACACCGAACCGAGCAATTTCCTCTCGCAGAACCCGCACTTCTGCAAATCGGCACTGGCGCGCTATACCCAGTGGGATTTCATCGGCATGGTCGGCAAGCATGGCGTGCCGTACCACGAGAAGAAACTCGGCCAGCTGTTCTGCGACAACAAATCCAGCGACATCCTCGGCATGCTCCTGGACGAATGCGATCAGGTTGGCGTGGAGCTGCACCTGGACACTTCGATCCAGACCATCGAGAAAACCGACGCCGGTTACCTGCTCGACACCACCCTCGGCCAAGTCCAGTGCCAGTCGCTGGTAATCGCTACAGGCGGGCTGTCCATCCCGACGCTGGGTGCGACCGGTTTCGGTTATCAGGTCGCGAAACAGTTTGGTCACGAACTGCTGCCGACCCGCGCTGGTCTGGTGCCGTTCACCATCACCGACCAGCTCAAGGAACTGTGCACGGAGCTGTCCGGCACATCGGTGGACTGTCTGGTCAGCTGCAACGACCAGAGCTTTCGCGAGAACATCCTGTTCACCCATCGCGGGCTCAGCGGTCCGGCGATTCTGCAGATTTCGTCTTTCTGGGAGCCTGGCGACACGGTCGAGATCAACCTGCTGCCGGATCACGATGCGGCGAGCTGGCTGCAACAGCAAGTGGCCGAGCGCCCGAACAGCGAGCTGAAAACCCTGCTGGGCGAAATCTTCACCAAGAAGATGGCTAACTTGCTGGCGGACAACTGGTTCGTCTCCAAGCCGATGAAGCAGTACACCCACGCCGAACTGGCGGAAATCGCCGACAGGTTGGGTAGCTGGAAAGTCGTGCCGGCCGGGACTGAAGGTTATCGCACGGCTGAAGTGACCCTTGGCGGCGTCGATACCCGCGAGGTGTCGTCCAAAACCATGGAATCGCTGAAAAGCCCTGGCCTGTATTTCATCGGTGAAGTGCTCGATGTCACCGGGCACCTGGGCGGCTTCAACTTCCAGTGGGCGTGGGCCTCGGGCTACGCTGCCGCGCAGTACGTCTGACCACATTCCTGAAAATGAAATGCAACCCTGTGGGAGCTGGCTTGCCAGCGATGAGGCCGGCATATCCAACATCGATGTTGAATGCCAGGACGCCATCGCTGGCAAGCCAGCTCCCACAGGTTTTTGTGCCAATCCCCAAATTGAGTTCGGCATAAAAGCAGTAAGGAACACTTTTTGCTGTCAGATGTGCTCGGCGCCATTGCGTCGGCGTCATTACTGGCTCAATTTAGCGGCATCGCCTCGGAAGGCCTTCGCACTTCATGTCCTCGACCTCATTTCATCAGTCTTTGCGGCGCCTGTGGGCGCTGGATAAATTCAGCTACAGCGTGCGGGTATTCATCGCCCTGACCGGCAGCATGGCGCTGTGTTGGTATCAGGATGAAATGGGCCTGTTGATCCCGCTGTTTCTCGGGATTATCGCCAGCGCCCTGGCCGAGACCGACGACAGTTGGCAGGGCCGCCTCAATGCGCTCGCGGTGACGCTGGTGTGTTTCAGCATCGCTGCGCTCTCAGTGGAATTGCTGTTCCCGTACCCGATCATTTTCGCCGTGGCCCTGGCGCTGGCCAGCTTCGGCCTGACCATGCTCGGTGCGCTCGGCGAACGTTATGGTGCGATCGCGTCGGCGACCCTGATTCTTTCCGTGTACACGATGATTGGCGTGGACCAGCGCGGCGGCGCCGTCATCGACTTCTGGCACGAACCGATGCTGCTGGTGGCAGGCGCCGCGTGGTACGGCTTGCTCTCGGTGGTGTGGCAGGCGTTGTTCTCCAACCAACCGGTGCAGCAAAGTCTGGCGCGGCTGTTCCGCGAACTGGGCTTCTATCTGAAGCTGAAATCCTCACTGTTCGAGCCGATCCGGCAAATGGACGTCGAGGCCCGGCGTCTGGAACTCGCGCAGCAGAACGGCCGCGTGGTGGCCGCGCTCAACACTGCCAAGGAAATCATCCTGCATCGGGTCGGCAACGGCCGGCCCGGCTCGAAAGTCAGCCGCTACCTCAAGCTGTACTTCCTCGCCCAGGACATTCACGAACGCGCCAGCTCATCGCACTATCCGTACAACGCCTTGGCCGACGCGTTCTTCCACAGCGACGTACTGTTCCGCTGCCAGCGCCTTTTGCGCCAGCAAGGCAAAGCCTGTCGAGCGCTGGCCGAGTCCATTCAGATGCGCCAGCCGTTCATTTACGACGCCAGCTTCGCCGAAGCGCTGGGCGATCTGCACGCCTCTCTCGAACACCTGCGCGTCCAGAGCAATCCGGCCTGGCGCGGGTTGCTGCGTTCGCTGCGCGCGCTGGCGGCGAACCTCGGCACCCTCGACCGTTTGCTCAGCGATGCGAGCAACCCCGACGCCCTCGCCGATGCCACCGACAGCAGCCTGCTCGACCGCTCGCCGCGCAATCTCAAGGACGTGTGGATTCGCCTGCGCACGCAACTGACACCGACTTCCTTGCTGTTCCGCCATGCCCTGCGTCTGCCGCTGGCGCTGAGCATCGGTTACGGCATGGTGCACTTGATTCACCCGTCGCAGGGTTACTGGATCATCCTCACCACGCTGTTCGTCTGCCAGCCAAACTACGGCGCCACCCGGCGCAAACTCGGCCAGCGGATCATCGGCACCGCCATCGGCCTGACCGTGGCGTGGGTGCTGTTCGATCTGTTCCCGAACCCGCTGGTGCAATCGTGCTTCGCCATCGCCGCCGGGGTCGTGTTCTTTACCAACCGGACTACCCGCTACACGCTGGCGACCGCTGCGATCACCGTCATGGTGCTGTTCTGCTTCAACCAGGTCGGCGACGGCTACGGGTTGCTCCTGCCAAGGCTGTTCGATACCTTGCTCGGCAGTCTGATCGCCGGCCTGGCGGTGTTCCTGTTCCTGCCGGACTGGCAAGGTCGACGCTTGAACAAAGTGCTGGCCAACACGCTGACCTGCAACAGCATCTACCTGCGCCAGATCATGCAGCAATACGCCGCCGGCAAAAGCGACGACCTCGCCTATCGCCTGGCGCGGCGTAACGCGCATAACGCCGATGCGGCGCTGTCGACAACGCTGGCAAACATGCTGATGGAGCCGGGACATTTCCGTAAGGAAGCCGACGTCGGCTTCCGTTTTCTGGTGCTGTCGCACACCTTGCTCAGCTACCTGTCAGGGCTCGGCGCACACCGCGAGACCCAGTTGCCTGCCGACGTCCGCGAGCAACTGATCGAAGGCGTCGGGGTGAAACTGGCGACCAGCATCGATGAAATCGCTCAAGGCCTTGCGAGCAAACAGCCGATTGCGATTCAGAGCGATGAAGAGGAAGCGCTGGCCAATGAGCTGGAACAGATGCCGGACGAGATCGATGAGGGACAGCGGCTGGTGCAGACGCAACTGGCGTTGATATGCCGGCAGTTGGGCCCGTTGCGGACGCTGGCGGCGCACCTGATCAAAGACACCGGTGAGATCAGCGGCGGCTGAAAGAACGCCTTCGCGAGCAGGCTCGCTCCCACAATCAGGGATGCGTTCCCCTGTAGGAGCGAGCCTGATCGCGAAGAAGCCATCAGCCACATAGAAAATGCCGGATCAGCCCTCACATCCCATGCCGCCTCAGTAACTTGTCATAAGTCCCATCCGCCTTCATCGCTTCAATCGCTCGATCAAACCCGGCGATGATCTGCTCACGCTGCGGATTTTTCAGGCTGACCAATATATGCAGGCTGTTCTCGCTCAGCGGCCGGGACAGAAACTCTACCGAGTTACGTACCTTGGTCGATTCCCGCGCCAAATAATATTTCGCCACATACTCGTCTTCCAGGGTCAGCTTGACCCGATCCGCCGCGAGCATGCGCACGCCCATGGCGAAATTATGCACAGGCACTTTCTGCATCGCAGTGTCGGCGTCGAACGGTGCCGAATAGGCATAACCGCGCACCACCGCAATCGGATAGGTGTGCAGTTGCTTCAAGTTGTCGTAATCGACCGGGGTGTCTTTGCGCTTGAGGAAGCGAATACGGTTGATCAGATACTCACCGGAGAACTGACCAATCTGCGTGCGCTCTTCGTTGTACCAGGCATTGACCAGCACGTCGTAGCGCCCTTCGCCAATCCCCAGCAACGCTCGCGCCCAGGGCACTTGCTCGTAACCGCTGGCATAACCGGCCCGAGCCAGGGCAGTGCTGACAATGTCGGTGGCCAGTCCGCCATTCATCAGCGCGTCATCGGTAAAGGGCGGCCAGTGATCAAACACCAGCCGCAACTTCTGCGCTGCAGCGCTCTGGCCGAGCAGCAGCAATCCGATCAAAGCAACGACTTGAAGCAATCGCGGCATGCTTGAACATCCTCAGCGGGCAACCGCCCGACGTGTCTTCACGTCAAAACCCAAGGCCCCTTACCGGCAAAACCCAAGCATTGAACATTAGCTCATACAAGCCAGTGCACACTGCTCACCAGCAGAGTACACAAAGTGGCAGCCGCCGCGCGAAAGGAATGATGGCATTTTGACCTTTATCACAGACTGTTACGCCATGCAGACATACGGAGCAGGTGCGCTTAGTATCGGGCGACATGTTCAAGGAATCAGAAAATGACAATCGAGTGGATCTGCAAGCATCACAGCGACCTGGGCAAAGAGCAGTTATATGCGCTGTTGAAGCTGCGCTCGGACGTGTTCGTGGTTGAACAAAAATGCGCTTATCCGGATCTCGACGGACAGGATCTCGACGGCGATACCCACCACCTGATGGGCTGGGAGAATGATCAGCTAATGGCGTATCTGCGCCTGCTGGATCCGGAATCCCAGGGCGGCGACGTGGTAATCGGTCGCGTGATCACGGCGCCGGCCGGTCGCGGCAAAGGGGTCGGCCACGAGATGATGGAGCAAGCGCTGAAACAGGCCGAGAAGCATTGGCCGCACATGCCGATTTATCTGTCCGCGCAGGCCCATTTGCAGGGGTATTACGGAAAGTACGGGTTTGAGGTGGCGGGTGAGGAATACCTGGAGGATGGCATTCCGCACATCGGTATGCGTCGTCCTTGAAGGCCTCATCGCTGGCAAGCCAGCTCCCACAGGGATCAAACGCACAGTTTTTTTGGATCACCTAATAACCTGTGGGAGCTGGCTTGCCAGCGATGGCGTCAGCACAGGCGCCGCAACGCTCAGGGATACTCAAGCACAGCCTTGATCTGCCGCAGATTTCGTTCGATCCACCCCCGGTCAATCGCTCCCCACTCGCGAATGCGATAGCGCCCCGCGTGGTTGCGCGCACCCTCTTCCTGCTCGAACTCACAGACGATATCCAGATCGGCCAACGCGGCAATCGTGTCCTGCGCCGTGCGCCGGGGCATGCCGGTGACTTCGGTTAATGCCGGGACACTGGCGGCCAGGCCGCTGTCGATCAGATAGGCCACGTACAAACGGCGGTAGAAACTGCTTTTGGTCTTGCTGACGTCCATCCACACCTTCCTGATTGGTTAAGCCTGCATATCCCGCCACGTCAGGTACACGCGCAGATCGAACTCGATCTGGTGGTACCCCGGCAGCATGTGCTCGCACAACTTATAGAACGCCTTGTTGTGGTCCGATTCCTTGAAGTGCGCCAGTTCGTGCACCACGATCATCTTCAGAAAGTCCGGCGCGGCCTCCTTGAACAGCGAAGCAATGCGGATTTCCTTGTTGGCCTTGAGCTTGCCGCCCTGCACCCGCGAAACCGTAGTGTGCAGACCGAGCGCTCGGTGGGTAAGGTCGAGGCGGTTGTCGAACAGCACCTTGTCGATCGCCGGGGCGTTGCGCATGTACTGCTGTTTAAGGTCCAGCGCGTAGCCGTACAACGCCTTGTCGCTCTGCACGTCGTGTCGCCCCGAATAACGTTGATCCAGATAGTCACCCAGACGCCCCTCGGCGATCAGCTGGCGCACCTGATCCTGCAAACGCTCGGGGTAGGCCTGAAGGTACTTCAACACAGTCATGGACGGGCAACACGGTTCAAAAAAGGTGCGCCAGTGTAGCGAATTCAACCCGCCAGTGCGCTCCAGTCGAACGGCTCGGCGAAGCTGGCAACGTCCTCGGCGACCAACGGCCGCGCCACCAGGAAGCCTTGCACATACTCGCAGCCGTGGGCTTGCAGCCACTGGTATTGCTCGACGGTTTCCACCCCTTCGGCGATTACTAGCAGGCCGTATTGCTTGCACAGGTCTATGACCATGCGCACGAGCGCAGCGTCGCGGGGCGAGTCCGGCAGGCGCGCAATGAGATGGCGGTCGAGTTTCAGCGTGTCCAGTTCCAGATCGCGCAGATGTGCCAGCGAACACAATCCGGAACCGAAGTCGTCCAGCGCCACCCGAACCCCGAGATTGCGCAACAGACGTAACTGTTTGCGGGTTTCATCCGGGTTTTGCATCAAGGCTTCTTCGGTGACCTCGACTTCCAGCTGCCAGGGCTGCAAGTCATGGCGCTCCATGACCTGGCGTAGTTCAGTGGCCAGATTCGGCAGACCGAACTGGGTATTGCTCAAGCTCAACCCCAACACCAGATCGTCGGCGAACAGCGCTTCCCACGCTTTGCGCTGGCCGGCGCCACGGTGATAGATCCAGCTGCCGAGGCGACTGATCAATCGCGCCTCTTCCAGCAACGGCAGAAACAGCCCCGGCGGCACATCGCCCACGCTCGGATGCTGCCAGCGCAGCAGCGCTTCGAAACCACGGATCTGCCCGCTGCCGGTCGCCACCTGCGGCTGATAGACCAGATTGAAATCGCGGTTCTCAATGGCGTTGCGCACGCTGTCTTCAAGCATCAAACGCGAGCGTGCGCGGCCGTTCATTTCCGGGTCGTAGAAGCGATACTGCTGACGCCCGGCGCGCTTGGCTTCGTACATGGCAATGTCCGAGGCCCGCAGTAAACCGTCAAGGTTGCGGCCACAATCGGGGTAGGTCGCAATGCCGATACTCGCGCCGAGGACGATATCCAGTCCTTCGATCTGCTGACAGATCGATACCCGTTCGATGAGTTTCTCTGCGATCTTCGCCGCCTGCTCTGGAAACTCCAGATCCAGCAGCGCAGTGAATTCATCACCGCCCATGCGCGCGAGAATATCGAACGGTCGCAGGCACGCCTTCAATTGCTCGGAGACCCAACGCAACACGCGGTCACCCGCATCATGACCGAGGGAGTCGTTGACCCGCTTGAAGCCGTCGAGGTCCAGATAGAGCAAGACCCAACTGCTGTCACTGCGTTCGCCGCGCAACAGCAGGTTCTCCACGGTCTGGTAGAAACCGCGACGGTTGAGCAAACCGGTCAGCGGATCGGTCACTGCCTGAAACTCCAATTGCTGGTGCAAATGGCGCACCACCGACATGTCCAGCACGGTCACCACCATCGCATGCTGCTCGCTGGGCAAAGGCGCGCACGACAACGCCACCGGTACTTGCTGACCGGGCGCTGTACGCAACAGCGCATCATGCAGGCGCAGGGTTTCGCCGCGTCGGTAGCCAACGTAAAACTCGGAATCAGCCCACAGCGCAATGTGTGGCTTCTGCAGGTAATCGAGAAATTCCTTGCCTTGAAGCTCCTTCACCGGCGCGTTAAGCAAGCGTGAAATCGCCGGATTGGCAAAGCGGATCACGCCGTCCTCACTCAACACCAGGATGCCCTCGGCGGCGTTATCCAGCACCGAGGCATTGAAGGCTCGCGCCACTTCCAGATCATGACTCAGACGCTGCAATGCACGGCGATTGCGCTGATGTTCGAGCAACGCCTGCACTTTGGGTTTGAGGATTTGCGGGTCGAACGGCTTGAACAGGTAGTCCACCGCGCCACTGGCATAGCCCTTGATGACCGCGTCCTGGGATTGCTCGTTGGCGGTGAGGAAAATAATCGGCGTCAAACGCGTGCGCTGGCTGCCGCGCATGAGCCGCGCGACCTCGAAACCGTCCATCCCGGGCATCTGCACATCGAGCAGGACCAGATCGATATCGTGCTCGAGTAAAAGGTTGAGCGCCTCGAAACCGGAGGCGGCGGTCATCACGTGCCAATCCTGTCGCTGCAGCAACGCACGCATGCTGATCAGGTTTTCGGGGTAATCATCGACGATCAATAGGACCGAGTTGCCTTCACCTGGCTGGGGTTGCGCGCATTCCATGCTGCTTCTCTTATCGGGACCGGTTGCCGGCAAAAACCATAGACGTACTGAGCCTTCACTCTAGTCGCGGATGCCTGAAAGCAGAAGGTGTCATCAAGCCATCATTTCGCCAATGTTCCGTTGAGCCGACTAACGGTCACCGCTGCAGGCCCCGAAAACCGGGAAGGATGGCATTTCGACAGGATGTTGACGTCAATGAACCGCCGGACGGGCATTAACAAAATTAGCCGCTACGCTTATAAAGGCGCCCCGAAAAGGCGCGGGCTAGAGCTTCTGGCACCTGCGTTCAGGATGAATCGAGTGGAAGAACCGACATGATCGATCTAGCAACCTGGAACCTCAGCGTTCCCGTTGGCAGCCCGCCGTACACCGTCGAAACCGAAAAACTGGTGAACGGCTTCAAGGATCAATACTTCCATTCCGACACCGGCACCCTGTTCTTCTGGTCCCCGGTGACCGGGTCAAAAACCGCAAACGCCGTCTACCCGCGCACCGAACTGCGCGAAACCTACAGCAACGGCACCCTGCGCAACTGGTATTACCCGGACGCCGACAACCTGCTGCGCGCCACCCTCACCGTGAACAAGGTGCCCAGCTCCGGGAAGATCGTCATCGGCCAGATTCATGCGTACGAGAGCCAGCGGCCGATGGTCAAACTCGAGTACCAGTACAAGACCAAAACCGAGACCGGCAACCTGGTGATCAAGGTGCGCATGCGCCCCGATGACAAGGAAAGCCGCGTGATCACCCTGGCCACCGGCATCAAGCTCGATCGCGAATTCAACTACCTCATCCACTTGAGTCCCGGCGGTGCGTTGGGTGTTAGTGCGGCGGGTTATCAGTGGGATTCACAGATCAGCGCAACCTGGCGCGACAAGCCGCTGTACTTCAAGGCCGGGGTTTATGTGCAGGACAACACGGGATACACCAGTGAGGGTGGGCAGGTGAGCTTTTCCAAACTGGACATTGATCACGATAAATAGCTACCTGCCAACGATGACGAAATGGCAAACAATCCATAATTTGCGGGCCGCATTCGCTCGATTTGCAGGAGTGAGCCTGCTCGCAATGGCGGTGTTTCACTCTCAGGCAATGGATAAAATGTTCCGTATACGCTACTTTCAACGATCAATGTCACGGTAGCGGAACATGGATTACGCATTATTAACCACTCGTCTCGGCACCCAGCTTCGCGAAAAACGCCTGAATCGCGGCCTGACCCAAGCGCAGCTCGCCCACCTCGCGGGACTGACGCGGCACAAAGTCATGGCAGTAGAGAAAGGCGCGCTTTCCATCGGCATGATTGCCTACGCAAGGGTGTTGGGTGCGCTGGATTGCGAACTCACCGTGGTTCCAGCGGCGATGCCGACCCTCGAAGAGCTTGGGGATATCTTCAAATGAAAAAGACTTCCCTCAAAGTCAGCACGCCTGAAGGCTACAGCGGCAGGCTTTTCAGCGATGCCGATGATTTCACCTACCGCTATCACGATGATGCACTGCCGGAAACAGCGATCAGTTTGACGATGCCGGTACGCCATGAAGAGCTTCGACGACGCGAACTCCACCCGATTTTTCAAATGAATCTGCCCGAAGGCTATCTGCTTGAGCAACTGCGCAATCGGCTGGCCAAGACGGTAAATGTGGACCCCATGCTGTTGCTGGCGCTTTCCGGCAGTACCTCGCCGATCGGCAGGATTCAAGTGCGCTCTGAAACGGTTGACGCTCTACTGGAGGATCAACAATTCCCCGGAGAAAATCTTCAGGAGATTCTGACTTGGGACGGGACCGAGGACATCTTCAATGACATCCTCGACCGTTACATTCTGCGCGCAGGCATTTCAGGCGTTCAGCCAAAGGTTTTGGTGCCGGAACGCCAGAATGTCGAACTGCTGCGAGTGACTACTAAAACGTCGGACTTGATTATCAAAAGCGGGCGAGACGAGTATCCGGGCCTCGCAATTAATGAATTCCTTTGCATGTCCATGGCGAAGGAAGCGGGAATTCCTGTACCGCCCTTCTACCTTTCCGATAACACCAAGCTATTCGTTATGCGTCGCTTTGACCGCGACGACCTGCTTGACCCGATTGGTTTCGAAGACATGGCCGTGTTGATGGGGCTATCGGCCAGTCAGAAATACAGCAAGAGTTACGCGGCAATCGCCAAGGCCATATGCCTGTTCTGCCCGCCCGAGAATCGACGCTCATCCCTTGCCCAACTATTCGACAGCGTTGCCCTGAGCTGCATTGTCGGGAATGGTGATGCTCATTTGAAAAATTTCGGGCTGCTCTACTCCAATCCCACGCACGGTGATGCACGCCTGGCGCCGGCTTACGACATCGTCAACACAACCGCTTATATCCCGGAAGATGTTCTGGCGTTGGATCTGGCAGGCAACAAATCAATGTTTGCCTCTCGACAAGGACTGCTGGAGTTTGCGCACACCTGTGAGGTCGAGCGTCCCACAGAGCGAATTCAGCGACTGCTTGCCTCGGTCGAAGCGGTACTTGAACGCCATTCTCAATTTCGAGAAGAGGCGCCGGATGTTATGCGCGCAATAGAACAATCGTCAGCGCCGTTCAACCTGTCCTTTGGATAACTTTCTGCAAGCTTCCTTAGACCGATTCTGTTATCGACGATCGCCAGCATCACGCCCTCCTCCATTCAGCGAAACCAAAGGGTGATCGCTTCAAATACAAAAAAACCCGCCTCACGGCGGGTTTCTTTTTAATCAGCTCAACGCTCAGGCTCAATTCACCTTGGCGTTCAACTCACCCTTCAGATAACGCTGATACATCGCTTCCAGCGAGATCGGCTTGATCTTCGAAGCATTGCCGGCAGTGCCGAATGCTTCATAACGCGCGATGCACACGTCGCGCATTGCGGTCACAGTCGCGCCGAAGAATTTACGTGGGTCGAATTCGCTCGGGTTGGTGGCCATCAGGCGACGCATCGCACCGGTGGAGGCCAGGCGCAGGTCGGTGTCGATGTTGACCTTGCGCACGCCGTGCTTGATGCCTTCGACGATTTCTTCAACCGGTACGCCGTAGGTTTCTTTGATGTCGCCGCCGTACTGGTTGATGATCGCCAGCCACTCTTGTGGCACCGAGGACGAGCCGTGCATGACCAAGTGGGTGTTCGGGATGCGCTTGTGGATTTCCTTGATGCGGTCGATCGCCAGCACGTCGCCGGTAGGAGGCTTGGTGAACTTGTAGGCGCCGTGGCTGGTGCCGATGGCGATGGCCAGGGCATCGACCTGAGTACGTTTAACGAAGTCAGCGGCTTCTTCCGGGTCGGTCAGCATCTGGCTGTGATCCAGAACGCCTTCGGCGCCGATGCCGTCTTCTTCACCGGCCATGCCGGTTTCCAGCGAACCCAGGCAGCCCAGCTCGCCTTCCACCGATACGCCGCAGGCGTGAGCCATGGCCACGGTCTGCTGAGTGACGCGGACGTTGTAGTCGTAGTCGGTCGGGGTCTTGCCATCTTCGCCGAGGGAGCCGTCCATCATCACCGAGCTGAAGCCCAGCTGGATCGAGCGCTGGCAGACGTCAGGGCTCGTGCCGTGGTCCTGGTGCATGCACACCGGGATATGCGGGAACTCTTCGATTGCGGCCAGGATCAGGTGACGCAGGAATGGCGCGCCGGCATATTTACGGGCGCCCGCCGAAGCCTGGACGATCACCGGGGAGTCAGTCTTGTCAGCGGCTTCCATGATGGCGCGCATCTGCTCAAGGTTGTTGACGTTGAAGGCTGGAACGCCGTAGCCGAACTCGGCTGCGTGGTCCAGCATCTGGCGCATGCTGATAAGTGCCATTGTTTGTGTCTCTCCCGGTTGAGGGTCGTTAATCGTGCCAGCCTGCCGGAGCGGCGGCGGCTATTCAAGTAGTTGCAGATCGGGGGTTGAGGCCCGGTCTGGTGATTCGGTGTTACCAAAATCCTGTGAACAACAGAGAACCCCAGTGGGAGCGAGCCTGCTCGCGAAAGCTACCTTGCAGTCGCTGATGCAGTGCCTGTCAGACCGATTTCGCGAGCAGGCTCGCTCCGACATTAGATCTGTGGTGTGTCAATTACTGCACCTTGCAGCCGCGACCAATCAGGTCATTGGTGGCGACCCAGTACACCAGGCCTTCGTCACCCTTGACGTGAAACGCCAGCATGCCGTCGCTGTACAACGCGCCAGAGGCGCCCGGTTCTTCTTTCAGGCGATAGACCTGGTCACCGCCGCCCAGTCGAACATCGACTTCCTTCTGGTCGGCATCGGCGTAACGCCACAACACCTTGGCCTGGCTGTCGCAGGTCCAGGTCGTCCAGCTATCCGCCGGGGCGGAGGACTGAAACAGGTTCAACTGCGCGCAACCGCCCAACAATGCCAACGCCGCAATGGCGATCAAGCCTTTCATCCGTGTTCCTCGGCTGACAGCGCATGCCGCCAGCCCTGAGTTAAGAGTCAGACCCGTCAAGGGCAACCATGTTCCTTGGCCGGGGTTTGCGTCTCGTATTTGTCCAGACCGTCCGGCCCGGAACGCTTGTTCAGCACCGGGTTGGTTTCGGCCTGCCAGTCGGCCTGATAACAGCCCTTCTGCGGCGCGCCGGGTGCCGGTGTCGCCTCGGCCTTCGGATTACTCCCGCAGGCCGCCAGCGTACCGGTCAGCAACAACAGCGCTAACGACTTGACCATGTGAACACTCCTTTGCCTGGCCAAACGGGCGGCCTCAGGCCTTGGCCCGGCTTTCCAGGACTTCAACGGCCGGCAGCACCTTGCCTTCGACGAATTCGAGGAACGCGCCACCGCCGGTAGAAATGTAGGAGATTTGCTCGGCCACGCCATATTTATCGATAGCGGCCAGAGTATCGCCGCCGCCCGCGATGGAGAACGCCGAGCTTTCTGCGATGGCTTGGGCCAGCACCTTGGTGCCGTTGCCGAACTGATCGAATTCGAACACGCCCACCGGGCCGTTCCACAGAATGGTTCTCGACGATTTCAGCAATTCAGCGAAGTTCGCTGCGGTTTGCGGGCCGATGTCCAGAATCATGTCATCGGCAGCAACGTCAGCGATCAGCTTCACGGTGGCTTCGGCGCTCTCGGCGAATTCCTTGGCGAC
The DNA here is from genome assembly GCF_014268505.2 of Pseudomonas khorasanensis. GTDB lineage: Bacteria > Pseudomonadota > Gammaproteobacteria > Pseudomonadales > Pseudomonadaceae > Aquipseudomonas > Aquipseudomonas khorasanensis. The sequence continues at coordinate 32,638 of NZ_JABWQP020000016.1, read as the reverse complement.
CACTACGTCAACCGGCAGCGGTACGCTGACTTTAGCGGCGATAGCGCGCGCTGTGTCGAGCAGATCCGGTTCGTACAACGATTTGCCGACCGGGTGACCGGCCGCCGCGAGGAAGGTGTTGGCAATGCCGCCGCCGACGATCAGTTGATCGCAGATCTGGCTCAGGCTGTTCAGCACGTCGAGCTTGGTCGACACCTTGGAACCGGCAACGATGGCGGCCATCGGCTTGGCCGGCGCACCCAGGGCTTTGCCCAGCGCGTCCAGTTCAGCGGCCAGCAACGGGCCAGCAGCAGCGACTTTGGCGAACTTGGCCACGCCATGGGTCGAACCCTCAGCGCGGTGAGCGGTGCCGAAGGCGTCCATCACGAACACGTCGCAGAGGGCGGCGTATTGCTGGGCCAGTTCGTCGGCGTTCTTTTTCTCGCCCTTGTTGAAGCGCACGTTCTCGAACAGCACGATGTCGCCAGCCTTGACGTCAACGCCGCCCAGGTAGTCAGCCACCAGCGGCACTTCACGGCCCAGGGCCTTGCTCAGGTAGTCGGCGACAGGCTTGAGGCTGTTCTCGGCAGAGAATTCACCTTCGGTTGGACGGCCAAGGTGCGAGCAAACCATGACGGCCGCACCTTTTTCCAACGCCAGCTTGATGGTCGGCAGCGAAGCCAGGATTCGCGCATCGCTGGTGACAACACCATCCTTGACGGGGACGTTGAGGTCTTCGCGGATCAATACGCGCTTACCTTGCAGATCGAGGTCGGACATCTTCAACACGGTCATGGGTCGCATTTCCTACGGTTTTTTTGAAGTTGCTGTTTGCAGATAGTGCTCTGCAACGTCCAGCATTCGGTTGGCAAAACCCCATTCGTTGTCGAACCAGGCCAGGATGTTCACCAGCCGAGGGCCGGAAACACGGGTCTGACTGGCATCGACGATGGCCGAATGTGGGTCATGGTTGAAATCGCAACTGGCGTGCGGCAACTCGGTGTAGGCCAAAAGACCTTTGAGCGGGCCGCTGGTGGCGGCTTCGCGCAGGATCCGGTTGACCTCATTGGCGTCGGTCGCGGTGGCGGTCTGCATCGTGATGTCGAGGCAGGACACGTTGACGGTCGGCACACGCACGGCTTTGGCCTGAATTCGTCCGGCAAGTTCCGGCAGCAGGCGCTCGATACCGCGCGCCAGACCAGTGGACACCGGGATGACCGACTGGAACGCCGAGCGGGTGCGGCGCAGGTCTTCATCGTGATAAGCATCGATGACCGGCTGATCGTTCATCGCCGAGTGAATGGTGGTGATCGACACGTAATCCAGGCCGATCGCCTTGTCGAGCAGGCGCAACAGCGGCACGCCGCAGTTGGTCGTGCAGGAGGCGTTGGACACCAGCAGTTCGTCGCCGGTCAGGCAATGCTGATTGACGCCGTAAACAATGGTCGCGTCGACATCCGCCTCGCTGGCCATCGGCTGCGAGAACAGCACACGTGGCGCGCCAGCGTCGAGAAAACGCTGGCCGTCAGCACGGGTGTGATAGGCGCCTGAACATTCCAGCACCAGATCGACGCCAAGGGACGCCCAATCGATGCCTTCGGGGGTGGCGCTGCGCAAAACTTTCACGCACTCGCCATTGATAAGCAGACAGTCGCCTTCGATCCGCACTTCGCCGGGGAAACGGCCGTGGGTGGAGTCGAAGCGTGTCAGGTATTCGATGCTGGCCATGTCGGCCAGATCGTTGATTGCGACAATTTCAAACCCGGCGTTCTCGCCTCGCTCGAACAACGCCCGCAAGACGCAACGACCAATGCGGCCGTAGCCGTTGAGTGCAACTTTGTAGGGACGCGGTTGAGGCATGGGGTTCTCGATTACCGTGGTGAATCATGCAGTGCGATGTTGCCTGAACCAACGCTTTCGCGAGCAGGCTCGTTCCCACAGGGAAATGCATTCCAATGTGGGAGCGAGCCTGCTCGCGAAGGCGTCAGCCCGGACAACACAACTGTCAGATTTAGTCTTCCAGCAGTTCTTCAGCCTGACCCAGGATGTTTTCCAGTGTGAAGCCGAACTCTTCGAACAACGCCGAAGCCGGAGCCGATTCACCGTAAGTGGTCATGCCGATCACGCGACCTTCCAGGCCCACGTACTTGAACCAGAAGTCGGCGTGCGCCGCTTCGATCGCGATACGTGCGCTAACCTGCAGCGGCAGAACCGACTGCTTGTAGCCAGCGTCCTGAGCGTCGAACACGCTGGTGCATGGCATGGAAACCACGCGCACCTTGCGGCCCTGTTCGGTCAGCTTGTCGAAAGCCTGAACCGCCAGACCGACTTCCGAACCGGTTGCGATCAGGATCAGCTCAGGCTCGCCTGCGCAGTCCTTGAGCACATAGCCACCGCGGCTGATGTCGGCGATCTGGCCAGCATCGCGGGTCTGATGCTGCAGATTCTGCCGCGAGAAGATCAGCGCCGACGGGCCGTCCTTGCGCTCCAGAGCGTTTTTCCAGGCCACCGCCGATTCCACGGCATCGGCCGGGCGCCAGGTGTCCAGGTTCGGCGTGGTGCGCAGGCTGGTCAGTTGCTCGATCGGCTGGTGCGTCGGGCCGTCTTCGCCCAGACCGATGGAGTCGTGGGTGTAGACATGGATAACGCGCTTTTTCATCAGCGCCGACATGCGCACCGCGTTGCGGGCGTATTCCATGAACATCAGGAAGGTCGCGCCGTAAGGCACCAGACCGCCGTGCAGGGTGACGCCGTTCATGATCGCGGTCATGCCGAATTCGCGCACGCCGTAGTACATGTAGTTGCCGCTGGCATCTTCAGCGTTGACGCCCTTGCAACCTTTCCACAGGGTCAGGTTGGAACCGGCCAGGTCAGCCGAACCGCCGAGCAGTTCCGGCAGCAGCGGGCCGAACGCGTTCAGGGTGTTCTGGCTGGCTTTGCGGCTGGCGATGGTTTCGCCTTTTTCAGCGACTTCGGCAATGTAGGCCGAGGCTTTTTCGGAGAAGTCGGCCGGCAACTCACCGCTCAGACGACGGACCAGCTCGTTGGCTTCGGTCGGGAACGCAGCGGAGTAAGCGGCGAAGCGCTGATCCCACTCGGCTTCAACAGCGCGGCCAGCTTCCCTGGCATCCCATTCGGCATAGATGTCGGCCGGAATTTCGAACGGGCCGTGATTCCAGTTCAGCGCCTTACGAGTCAGGGCGATTTCGGCGTCGCCCAGCGGGGCACCGTGGCAGTCTTCCTTGCCTTGCTTGTTCGGCGAACCGAAACCGATGGTGGTCTTGCAGCAGATGAGCGTCGGCTGCGCGCTCTTGCGAGCGGTTTCGATGGCGGTCTTTATTTCTTCCGGATCGTGACCGTCGACGTTGCGGATCACCTGCCAGTTGTAAGCTTCGAAACGCTTCGGCGTGTCATCGGTGAACCAGCCTTCAACTTCGCCATCAATAGAGATGCCGTTGTCATCGTAGAAGGCGATCAGCTTGCCCAGGCCCAGAGTGCCGGCCAGCGACGCAACTTCGTGGGAAATGCCTTCCATCATGCAGCCATCACCGAGGAACACATAGGTGTGGTGGTCGACGATGTCGTGGCCTGGACGGTTGAACTGCGCCGCCAGGACTTTTTCCGCCAAGGCGAAGCCCACAGCGTTGGCCAGACCCTGACCCAGCGGGCCGGTGGTGGTTTCAACGCCCGGGGTGTAGCCGAATTCCGGGTGGCCCGGGGTGCGGCTGTGCAGTTGACGGAACTGCTTGAGGTCGTCGATCGACAGGTCGTAACCGGTCAGGTGCAGCAGCGAGTAGATCAACATCGAGCCGTGGCCGTTGGACAGTACAAAGCGGTCACGGTCGGCGAAGGATGGATTGCTTGGGTTGTGCTTGAGGTAGTCGCGCCAAAGCACTTCGGCGATATCTGCCATACCCATGGGGGCACCGGGATGGCCGCTGTTGGCTTTTTGCACGGCATCCATGCTGAGGGCACGAATGGCGTTGGCACGCTCACGACGGCTAGGCATCGCTGATCTCCTGGGTGTGAATAGATTGAAACGGAAAAAAGGAGGGCATTTTCCCTCACCCATGCGCCTCGGGGCAATGACAGATAGTCATCCAGAGGCGTTTTTCCAATTGATAACACCGGTTTCACCGGGTGAAACCTTTCCGCTATTCGTTTCTAGAGTTGGCGACCTCAGGGGAAGTGCCATTTATCGAGCAATATCAAAACTTTTTGATATTGCTCTTGCGATGCATTCCACCCGTCTCTAGACTGCCAGCCCTATGAACTTACGCGTGCCTTCCATTCGCCATGACGATTGCGACGAGCTGGCGGCCCTGTGCAAGGCCGGCGGCGATCCGCTGCGGTTGAATGTATTGCGCGCGCTGGCCAATGATTCGTTCGGCGTGCTGGAGCTGGCGCAGATTTTCGGCATTGGCCAATCGGGCATGAGTCATCACCTTAAAGTGCTGGCGCAAGCCGATCTGGTGGCGACCCGCCGCGAAGGCAATGCGATTTTTTATCGCCGCGCCCTGCCCCACACCGAGTTGCTGGGTGGCAAGCTGCACGCGGCGCTGTTAGAAGAAGTCGACAATCTGGCCCTGCCGGATGACGTGCAAGCGCGGATCGAACAGGTCCACGGGCAACGCGCCGCCGCCAGCCAGGACTTCTTCGCCCGGGTCGCGGAGAAATTCCGCGCCCAGCAGGATTTGATCGCGGGCCTGCCGCAGTACCGCGACAGCGTGCTGGCCCTGCTCGACAAGTTGACTTTCAATGGTGCTGCCACAGCCATCGAAGTCGGCCCCGGTGACGGCGCTTTTCTGCCGGAACTGGCGCGCCGCTTCCATGCCGTGACCGCGCTGGACAACAGCCCGGCGATGCTCGAACTGGCGCGCCAGGTATGCGAACGTGAACAGCTGGCTAACGTCAGCCTGCAATTGGCCGATGCATTGAACGGCAGCAGCCTTCGGGCCGATTGCGTGGTGTTGAACATGGTGCTGCACCATTTCGCCGCCCCGGCCGATGCACTCAGGCACATGGCCGATTTGCTGCAACCGGGCGGTAGTTTGCTCGTGACAGAGTTATGTAGCCACAACCAGAGTTGGGCCAGGGAGGCCTGCGGTGATCTTTGGTTGGGGTTTGAACAGGACGATCTGGCCCGTTGGGCCACCGCTGCGGGACTCGTTCCCGGGGAAAGCCTCTATGTAGGCTTACGTAATGGTTTCCAGATCCAGGTTCGCCACTTTCAGCGACCGGCTGGCGACACTCACCATCGGTAATTTCAGGAAAACATCGAGATGAGCGAATACTCCCTCTTCACCTCCGAGTCCGTGTCTGAAGGACATCCGGACAAAATCGCCGACCAGATTTCCGATGCGGTGCTGGACGCCATTATTGCCCAGGACAAACACGCTCGCGTGGCGGTGGAAACCCTGGTCAAGACCGGCGTGGCCATCGTTGCCGGTGAAGTGACCACCAGCGCCTGGGTCGACCTGGAGCAGATCGTTCGTGACGTGATTTGCGACATCGGCTACACCAGTTCCGAAGTCGGCTTCGACGGCGCGACTTGCGGCGTGATGAACATCATCGGCAAGCAGTCCCCGGACATCAACCAGGGCGTTGACCGTGCCAAGCCTGAAGATCAAGGCGCCGGCGACCAGGGCCTGATGTTCGGTTATGCCAGCAACGAAACCGACGTTTTGATGCCTGCACCGATCACCTTCTCCCACCAACTGGTTCAGCGCCAGGCCGAAGCCCGCAAGTCGGGCCTGCTGCCCTGGCTGCGTCCGGACGCCAAGTCGCAAGTGACTTGCCGTTACGAAGGCGGCAAGGTTGTCGGTATCGATGCGGTTGTTCTGTCGACCCAGCACAACCCTGAAGTGTCGTACAAAGACCTGCGCGAAGGCGTGATGGAGCTGATCGTCAAGCACGTGCTGCCTGCCGAGCTGCTGAGCAAAGACACTCAGTTCCACATCAACCCGACCGGCCAGTTCATCATCGGCGGCCCGGTGGGTGACTGCGGTCTGACCGGTCGCAAGATCATCGTCGACAGCTACGGCGGCATGGCCCGTCACGGCGGCGGCGCGTTCTCCGGCAAGGATCCATCGAAGGTTGACCGCTCGGCCGCCTACGCTGGCCGTTACGTTGCCAAGAATATCGTCGCTGCCGGCCTGGCCGAGCGTTGCGAGATTCAGGTTTCCTACGCGATCGGTGTGGCTCAGCCTACGTCGATCTCGCTGAACACCTTCGGCACCGGCAAAATCAGCGATGACAAGATCGTCAAGCTGGTACGTGAAGTGTTCGACCTGCGTCCATACGCCATCACCACCATGCTCGACCTACTGCACCCGATGTACCAGGAAACTGCAGCCTACGGCCACTTCGGCCGTGCACCGCAGACCAAGACTGTTGGCGAAGACACCTTCACCACGTTCACCTGGGAAAAAACCGACCGCGCCGACGCCCTGCGTTCTGCTGCCGGCCTGTAATTCCGGGTTGCAAAAAAGCCCCGCAGGGTTCGCGCCGTGCGGGGTTTTTTTATGGTTTGAGCATGCCGCAACACCTCGCAAAACACCCGCCCCGCCTCGCTCGAAATCCTGACTAGCCTTCAGGGTTCCCCATGAGCAAGGACGCTCACCATGCGTTTTTATCTTCTGCTTTTAATCAGCTCCATCAGCCTCGCCAGTCACGCTTCCCAATGCCCGGACTGGCCAGACACTCAGGCAAAAAACGAAATCACTGCCCTGCAAAAACAGATCGACCAATGGGACGAGGCCTACCACCGCGAAGGTCGTTCATTGATTGCCGACGAACTCTATGACCAATCCCTGTTACGGCTGAGCAAATGGCGCAACTGCTTTAAGCAGCCCTCATCGTCGCCGCCATTGCGCACAGCGTCAGGCGTCGTCCCCCACCCCATCGCCCACACAGGCCTGGACAAGCTCCATCAAACCGAAGACGTTGCCACCTGGCTGCGTGATCGCCAGGACGTTTGGGTGCAGCCCAAAGTTGACGGCGTTGCCGTCACGCTGATCTACCGACAGGGAATACTGCAGCAAGCCATCAGTCGCGGTGACGGTGCCAGCGGCCAGGACTGGACGGCGTCGGCGCGCAGGATCGCGGCCATTCCACAGCGGCTGACGCAGCCAGCCGACCTGCTGGTGCAGGGCGAACTCTATTGGCGATTGAACGCCCATGTGCAAGCGCAATCCGGCAGCGTCAATGCCCGTGCGACGGTGGCCGGGCTGATGGGGCGAAAATCGCTCGCTGCCGAAGAAGCAGCGGGGATCGGTTTGTTTGTCTGGGACTGGCCGCAAGATGCTTCGGATCTGCCTGCACGGTTGTCCGCGCTGGCGGCGTTGGGGTTCGACACGATTGAACCGTACACCCATCCGGTCAGTCATTTTGGCGATGCGCAAAAATGGCGCGAACACTGGTATCACTCGCCCCTGCCCTTTGCCAGCGACGGCGTGGTGTTGCGTCAGAGCCAGCGCCCACCCGCCGAGCGCTGGCAGGCCCGCGCGCCCTATTGGGCGATCGCCTGGAAATATCCTTTCGCACAGGCATTGGCCGAGGTGCGCAAGGTCAACTTCAAGATTGGCCGCACCGGACGTATCACGCCAGTACTCGAACTGGCGCCGGTCAAACTCGACGACCGGGAAATCAAACGGGTCAGCGTCAGCTCGCTCAAGCGCTGGCAGACACTCGATATACGACCCCACGATCAGGTGGCAATCAGCCTGGCCGGGCTAACGATCCCGCGACTGGACGGGGTCGTACTTCGCACCCGCGAACGGGCAGAAATCAATATCCCCAACGCCAGCGACTACCACGCCTTGAGCTGCTGGCAACCCACCCCCAGCTGTGAAAGCCAGTTTCTCGCTCGCCTGACCTGGCTCAGTGGCAAGCAGGGCCTGGCAATGCCAAATGTCGGTCGCGGCACCTGGGAGAAACTTTTCGAAACAGGCCGTGTGAACAACCTGCTGGATTGGCTGACCCTGGACGCGTCAGAGCTTGCTAACATTGCCGGCTTCGGCGAGCGCAGCAGCGCGCGTCTGATCGACAGTTTTCAACGCGCACGGCAACGGCCGTTCGCTCAATGGTTGAAGGCGCTGGGCATGCCGCCGACCGGGCAGGCACAACTTGCCGGTTCGTGGCAGGCACTGGCACAACGCGACACTGAACAATGGCAGGCAGAGGCCGGCATCGGCCCGGGACGCGCTGCGCAACTGAGCGCATTCTTTCGCGACCCGCAGGTACTGGCATTGAGTAGCACCCTACAGGCCGCCGGCATCGACGGTTTCTGAACATGCAGTCCCCGTCCGCCGGGAACCCAACCGACGGCCAGGCGCTCCAACAGCGCAGTGCCCTCCAACCCTGATTGCCTTTGCACATGGAGCTTTTATGAAATTTCTCGCACCGCTCGCCCTGCTCACCCTTTGCGGCGTCATGGCCGCCCCGGTAATGGCCGAAGAAGACGGCCCGGGCCTGACCGGTTGCGCTGCCAAGAAGCAGGGCATCATCAATCAGATCGAACAGGCCAAGTCGCGCGGCAACCTGGAGCAGCAGGCCGGTCTGGAAACCGCGCTGCGTGAAGTGACCGAGCACTGCACCGACGCCGGGTTGAAGAAAGAACGTGAGAACAAGGTGCTTGAGGCCAGACACGAAGTCAGCCAGCGTCAGGCGGATCTGGATAAAGCCATGAAGAAAGGCGATCCGGAGAAGATCGAAAAGCGCAAGAACAAGCTCGCCGAGTCGCGCAAGGAACTGCAGGAAGCGCTGGACGAAATCGATAAGTAACGGGGCCCCCAGTGGCGAGGGAGCTTGCTCCCGCTCGGCGGCGCAGCCGTCGTAAACCCGTCTCGACCGGTCGCTGCTGAAAAAACCAGGCCGACTGGTTTGGGGCTGCTTCGCAACCCAGCGGGAGCAAGCTCCCTCGCCACAGTATTAATCACCAGCCCATAGATTAATGGTCGCGAAATTCTTTATGGCAAGCGCTGCAGGCCTCTTCAACTTTCTGCACTGCCGGCCCCAGGTTACTGGCCTTGTACGGCTGGACCTGGCTGGCGACCACCAATTCACTGGTGGCTGCTTCAAGGGTGCGGGCCAGGTCCTGAAAACGGGCCTGTTTCTGCCAGACGTCGTCCTTCGCGCTGGTATGGTCTTCTTCACGCACCTGCGGGAAATGCTTCCAGGGTTCATGGGACAACGCATCGAGCCTGACCGCGCCCTCGGCAAACGTCGGCCCGTCGAACGGGATGCGTCCACGCAACATGCCACCGAGGTCTTCGCTGGTCTTGAGCATCTGTTTGAAGATGGCCTTGCGCTGGCCCAGCGGGGAATTCGGATCGACCCCGCCACACGCGGACAAGGTCAGGCAGGCCAGCAATACAACAGCAATTCGTTTGAGAGTCATGGTGGCTTCAGGTCACGGAAATCGGCGGCCAGTATCCTCGGGTCACCGGTAAACACCAATAGCCCTATTAAAAATACGGGTTGTCCGAGCGCATGGAGCACTGGGTCAACCGGCACAGGAATCACTCCATGAACAGCCGCTTCACGGCCTGGCGTCACCCATTGTTTGCCACCCTTCCACTGCTGGCCATTCTCGCCGGCTGCACCGGTGGAGACAGCGCCAAGCCGAAAACCCACGCGCTGGCGACTTACTCCAGCGCCACGTGGGAAGCACTGCCGGCGGTCTCCGACAGCGATCTGGTCGCCGGTTTCGGTTCGTGGCGTAACGCGTGCACGCGACTGAAAGCCGATGCGGTCTGGGGCCCCACCTGCGCAGCAGCGGCCAATGTGCCGCAAGACGCCGATGAAATTCGCGCGTTCCTCAAGCAGAACCTCGATGTCTACGGCCTGCGCGCGGAAAACGACAATCCGAATGGTTTGATCACCGGTTACTACGAACCGGTCTACCCCGGCAGCCTGACGCCAACCGAAACGGCAAACGTCCCGGTGTACGGCGTGCCCGAAGACATGATCATCGTGTCACTGGACAGCATTTATCCCGAACTGAAAGGCAAGCGCCTGCGCGGCCGCCTCGAAGGTCGCGTGCTCAAGCCTTACGATGACGCGGCGACCATTGAGTCAAATGGTGTGAAAGCGCCGGTGGTGGCCTATCTGACCGATCCGATGAACCTGCAATTTCTGCAAATCCAGGGCTCAGGGCGAATTCAGACTCAGGACGGCAAACAGTTGCGCATTGCCTACGCCGACCAGAACGGTCACCCGTATCGCCCGATCGGCCGCTGGCTGGTCGAGCAAGGGGAACTGAAGAAAGAAGACGTGACCATGACCGCGATCAGCAACTGGGCCAAGGCCAATCCTTCGCGCATACCGGAACTGCTCGCCAGCAACCCGAGTTACGTCTTCTTCACCCGCAACCCGGACAGCAACGAAGGCCCGCGCGGTTCGCTGAACGTGCCGCTGACGGCCGGTTACAGCGCCGCGGTGGATCGCAAGGTGATTCCGCTGGGCAGCCTGTTATGGCTGTCGACCACTCGCCCGGATGGCACGCCGCTGGTGCGCCCGGTCGCGGCACAGGACACCGGCGGTGCGATTGCCGGCGAAGTGCGTGCAGACCTGTTCTGGGGCACCGGCGATGCGGCCGGTCAACTGGCCGGAGACATGAAACAGCAAGGGCAGATATGGATGCTCTGGCCTAAAGGCGCGGCGTTGCCGCAAGTGCCGCAGGTGGCTGACAAGCCTTAAAGCAAAAGATCGTCCGAAGGCTCGGGCCGCGTTCGGACGATCTTCCGATCTTGCTTTAATTACATGGACACAAAGAAGAACGAAGCAATCAACCCCATCCCCACCAACCACACCACCGAGCGCAACGCCGCCCAGTCCGCCAGGTAGCAAATGATGTACAGCAGACGGCTGGTGATAAACAGCACCGCCAGCACATTGACCGTCACCAGTTGTGCCGTGCCCACCAGGTGCGCGACGATCACCGCGGTGGCAAACGCCGGCATCACTTCAAAACTGTTGAGTTGCGCCGCATGGGCACGCCGGGCGACGCCGTCGACGCTGTCGAGAAAATCCCGTGGGTCGTAGTTGTCCTTCAGCCGGAAACCACCCGTTGCCTTCGCCACGATCGTGCACACATACGGCAGAAAAATCGCGATCAACACACACCACAGAGCCACCGTCATAACGCCGTCCTTCTTCGAGTTATAGAGAATTGCGGGCCTTCAGAACTTCATCACCAGCATGCCGATCAACACGAGCCCACAGGCTAAGAGCCTTGGCCGGCCGAAAGGTTCTTTGAGGTAGCGCATGCCAAACAGCACCACCAGAATCACGCTGATTTCGCGCAACGCCGCCGCTTCGGCGATCGAACCCAATTGCATCGCCCACAGCACCAGAGCGTAGCTGAACAACACGCAGAATCCGACTGCCAGCCCGAGCTTCCATTGTTCGCGCCAGAACTGCATGAATGCGGGGCGCCTGGCGACCCATGCCAGCAGCGGAAAAGGCCAGGCGCTGAGCAGCGTGACCCACACCAGATAGTCCAGCGGATGCGACCAACGCCGCAGCGCCTGGCCGTCGATGTAGGTGTAGCAGCCGATGCACAAGCCGATCAGCGCCACCACCGGCAGCATTGACCACGGCAAGCGTCCGCCGCCACCGCCCTGCCACAACAGGCAGGCCATGCCGAACGGAATCAGCATGATCCCGAAGATCTGCTGCGTAGTCAGCACCTCACCGGCAAAGATCAACGTCAGCGCCAACACGACCAGCGGGGACAGTCCGCGCATCAACGGGTAAACCAGGCCGAGGTCACCGACCCGGTACGCCTGGATCAACAGATAGCGATACAGCAACTCGAACGCCGCCGAGGCCAGGATCCATGGCCAGATTTCCTGGGGCGGCAGATTCACGAAGGGCAACGCGAGCGAGACAAACAGCAGCGCCACGGTGTCCATGCACGCCACCACCAGCAACCGTTCGGCGCTGAACTTGATCAAGGTATTCCACGCCGCATGCAACAGCGCCGCCACCAACACCAGAGCTGTCGCCAGCACGTTTACGCTCCTTGTTATTGTCATTTAGCCGAATGGTCAGATTATTGATTCGCGATGTGTCAGCAGCTGTTTATACTGCAGCCCACCGCGCCGCACTCAGTTGCACACCCAAAAAATCCAATAAATGCTGCCTGCTCCGCTTTCTCCTCGAAACCGGCCGCCGGCACGCGTATGCCTGATCAAAGCGTCAAGACTACCGACAGAGACCTTGCGCATGCCACTCGCCTTGCTTGCACTGGCTGTTGCCGCCTTCGGCATCGGCACCACTGAATTCGTCATCATGGGCCTGCTGCCCGACGTCGCCCGCGACCTGGCCGTGAGCATTCCTCACGCGGGTCTGCTGATCACCGGTTACGCCCTGGGCGTGGTGTTCGGCGCGCCGATCCTGGCGATTGGCACCGCGAACATGCCGCGCAAAGCGACGCTGTTAGGGATGACGCTGATGTTCATCCTCGGCAACGTGCTCTGTGCACTGGCGCCGAACTACGTAACGCTGATGGCCGCGCGCGTCGTCACAGCGTTGTGCCACGGCGCGTTTTTCGGTATCGGCTCGGTGGTCGCCGCCGGGTTGGTCGCGCCGAACAAACGCGCACAGGCCATTGCGATGATGTTTACCGGCCTGACGTTGGCCAACGTGCTCGGCGTACCGCTGGGCACTGCGCTGGGCCAATACGCTGGCTGGCGCTCGACCTTTTGGGCGGTGTCGGTGATCGGTGTCTTCGCGGCCTTGGCGCAGTGGTTGTGGCTGCCGAAACATATTCCGATGGACAAGGCCAATCTCGCCAGCGAGTTCAAGGTGCTGGGCAAGGCCAACGTGCTGCTGGCGCTGGGCATGAGCGTGCTGGCCTCGACCAGCCTGTTCTGCGTGTTCACTTACATCGCGCCAATTCTGCAGGACATCACCGGTGTCAGCCCCCACGGCGTGACGGTAATGCTGCTGTTGTTCGGCGTCGGGCTGACGGCGGGCAGCATGCTTGGCGGGCGTCTGGCCGATAGCCGTTTGCTGCCGTCGCTAGTGGGTGTAGCGCTGGCGGTCGTGGTGGTTCTGGCGGCGTTCAGCCAGACCAGCCGATCAGTCATACCGGCGGCGATCACGCTGGTGCTGTGGGGGATTTTCGCCTTTGCGCTGTGCCCGATCCTGCAACTGTTGATCATCGATCAGGCTCACGAAGCGCCGAATCTGGGTTCGACCCTGAACCAGAGCGCGTTCAACCTCGGCAACGCGGCGGGTGCCTGGATCGGCGGGCTGGTAGTCGCCAGTGGCGCGGATCTGGCTGACTTGCCTTGGACGGGGGCGCTGGTTGGCGTGCTGACTGTGCTGACGGCGCTGTTGTTTATTTACTTGCAACGCCGTCAGGCGGTTGCGGTCAATGTGTCCGACTGACCTCAGCACTGTTGCCAGGCAACCACCCTGTGGCGAGGGGCTTGCTCCCGCCCGGCGACGCAGTCGTCGCAACCCTCGCCTCCTCGGTACGCCCTGACCCGCCGCGGTTAAAGAGTTTTTGGGGCCGCTTCGCGGCCCAGCGGGAGCAAGCTCCCTCGCCACAGGGGACATCGTGTGTCCTCGACCTGCACCAGCCCATCCAACCTTTGCGTCCTGACTCCGGTCGCGCCCCATTCACCCTCCATCCAAAGGACCCCGGATGCTTGAACTTGTCGCCGCTTTCATCTGCCTCACAACCCTCCTGACCTTCGTCAATTTCCGCTTCATCGGCCTGCCGCCCACTATCGGCGTGATGGTCACCGCACTGCTGTTTTCCCTGCTGTTGCAAGGCCTGAGCGTGCTCGGTTTTCCCGGCCTGGAAGAGCGGGTGCAGCAACTGATCGGCCAGATCGACTTCGGCGATCTGCTGATGAACTGGATGTTGTCATTCCTGCTGTTCGCCGGCGCCTTGCACGTCAATCTCAATGACCTGCGCAGCTACCGCTGGCCGATCGGCCTGCTGGCGACCTTCGGCGTGTTGATCGCTACCGCAGTGATCGGCAGCCTCGCCTATTACATTTTTGCCCTGTTCGGCTGGCACGTGAGCTTCCTGTACTGCCTGCTGTTCGGCGCGCTGATTTCCCCGACCGACCCGATCGCGGTGCTCGGCGTGCTGCGGACTGCGAACGCCTCGAAACCGCTGAAAACCACCATCGTCGGCGAGTCACTGTTCAATGACGGCACTGCGGTCGTTGTGTTTACCGTGTTGCTGGGCATCGCCCAGCTCGGCGAAACCCCTACGTTCGGCGCCACGGCGCTGCTCTTCGCCCACGAGGCCATCGGCGGCGTAGTGTTCGGCGGGCTGATCGGTTACCTCGTTTACCTGATGATCAAAAGCATCGAGCAGCACCAGATTGAAGTGATGCTGACGCTGGCACTGGTGATCGGCGGTTCCGCCATGGCCTCCGAGCTGCACGTCTCGGCGCCGATTGCGATGGTGGTTGCGGGTTTGATCATCGGCAACCTGGGGCGCAATCTGGCGATGAATGATATGACGCGCAAATACCTCGACGGTTTCTGGGAGCTGCTCGATGACATGCTCAACGCGCTGCTGTTTGCGTTGATCGGCATGGAACTGTTGCTGTTGCCGTTCAACTGGCTGCATCTGGCAGCCGCCAGCTTGCTGGCGGTGGCGATTGTGCTGTCGCGCCTGCTCACCGTGGCCCCGGCGATCTTTTTGCTGCGACGCTGGCGCACCGTGCCGCGCGGCACCATCCGGGTGCTGACCTGGGGCGGACTGCGCGGCGGTGTCTCGGTGGCACTGGCGCTGTCGTTACCCCTCGGCGAGCAGCGGGACTTGCTGCTCAGCATCACTTACATCGTGGTGCTGTCGTCAATTCTGGTCCAGGGCCTGACCATCGGCCGCGTGGTACGTGGGGTTACCGGCGGCGAGGACGTCAGCGCTGCCGCCCCGGCGCACTGACCTCCATGGCCGGCGCGCAGCCTGTATCACGACGGGCTGCGCAGTAACTCAAGCAGATGCCGCATCGCCAACGGGCGGTGCGGGGTCGAGCCATGCATGACCACCAATTGTCGTGAATAAAGTTGCCCGCCCCCGACGGGCAATATCCCGATTCCCTCCCTCGGCATTCCTGCCCATTGCGGCAGCAGCGATACCCCCATCCCCTGCGCTACCAGCATAACAATGGTTTCCAGCGCATCCAGCTCACACATGACATCCGGCTCGATCGCCTGCTCATCCAGGTAGCGCTGGGCAATCCGCCCGCCCCACGAACGCGCGTCGTAACGAATGAACGGATGTTCACGCAGCAAGGTGTGCAGCGGCTGCCCGGCGTGCGCGGCCGGGACAACCAGCATCAGCGGCTCGACCTTGAGCACCACCTGAGCCAACGCCTTGGGTGGCTGAAACGGTGGCCGGACCAGAATCGCCGCGTCCAGCTCACCGGCCAGTACTTTCTCGTAAAGACTTTTCGAGTCGCCCGGCGTGATTTTCAGTTTCAGTTGCGGCGCGGACAGGGCCAGTCGCTCGATCAACGCAGGCAAGACGCCGGTCAGCGCCGTGGAGATCGCACCGAGCTTCATCTCTCCTGCCAGCCCGTCATGCTGAAGATCGCTCTGCAGCGCCTGCGCCTGCTCGATGATCGCCCTGATTCTGGGCAGCATCAGCAGGCACCGGTCCGAGGGTCGCGTCGCGTGGGCGGTGCGCAGCAGCAGCGTGCATCCGAGGGTGCGTTCGAGTGTCTGGACGCGCTGACTGATGGCGGCGGCGGTGCGATTTTCCCGCCGTGCAGCCGCCGCAATCGAGCCGCTTTCAACCACGGCAACCAGGCTCTTCAGGAACCGTACATCCATAAGTTTTCCTTTCGCTCAGCACAAGGCGAAGCCGTTTTGCCCCGCCACGCGGCCTGTTTACCCTCAGTGTTCCTTCACTTGGGGACATCACATGAACAGACCCTTTCACGCTGCATACCACGTTTGCGACCTCGCGCAGGCACGGACTTTTTATCGAGATGTGTTGGGCTGCACCGAAGGCCGCAGTACCGAGAGCTGGATCGACTTCGATTTTTTCGGCAATCAGATCTCGCTGCACCTGGGGACACCCTTCGCCACCACACGCACCGGTTACGTTGGCGAACACAAGGTCTTGATGCCGCACATCGGCGTCGTGCTGCCACTGGAGGAATGGCTGGCGCTGTCGGAGCGGCTGACTCGGCTGGGCACGGTTTTCGAGATTCCGCCGGTGATCCGCTTCGCCGGCGAACCCGGCGAGCAGCGCACGATGTTTTTCCTCGACCCGAGTGGCAACCCGCTGGAGATAAAAGGCTTCCAGGACTTCAACGGTCTGTTCGCACACTGAGCTTCCCCAACACACACAAAAACAAAAACAAGGGGCACACCATGACCACTCGCACACCTACCAGCCTTGTCACCCGCATCATGCTCGGGCTGGCAGCAGGCATCATCGTCGGCATCCTTCTCAATCAGTTTCCCGAACACAAGACGTGGTTCATCGACAATCTGTTGCAGCCGGCGGGAGACTTGTTCATCCGCCTGATGAAGATGATCGTCGTACCGCTGGTCTTCGCGTGCATGGTCGTCGGCATCGCCGGGGCGGGCAGCACCAAGGCTCTGGGGCGAGTCGGGATCAAGACACTGGTGTATTTTTTCACCATCACCAGCATTGCCATCGTTTTTGGCCTGGTTATCGGCAACGTGTTCCAGCCCGGTGCCGGCGCAGACTTCAGCAGCACCCTGCAATCACCGGTCACTGGCCTCGCGACGTCCGGCGAAACGCAGAACCTGGGCCGCACCCTGGTCAACATCGTTCCGGACAATATCGTGCTGGCCATGTCTCAGGGCAAACTGCTGTCGGTGCTGTTTTTCGCCATCCTGTTCGGCTGCGCCCTGTCGATGCTGCCCGAGCGGCAAAAGGCTCCGCTGATTGCGGTGATGCAGGCGGTCTCGGACACGATGTTCAAGGTTACGCACCTGGTCATGCACTATTCGCCAATCGGCATCTTCGGTCTGATCGGCGTCACCGTCGCCAGCTTCGGGCTTAGTGCCTTGCTGCCGCTGGCCAAGCTGATCGGCATCACCTACGTCGCGGTGCTGCTGTTCGCATTTGGCGTACTGGGGCTGGTGGCGCGGATTGCCGGCATCCGCTTTTTCCACCTCATCCGGGAGATTCGCAGTGAACTGCTGCTGGCCTACAGCAGCGCCGCGTCGGCGACGGTGATGCCGCAACTGATCGAGAAAATGGAGCGTTATGGCGCGCCGCGTCCGATCACCAGCATGGTCATTCCTCTGGGGTATTCGTTCAACCTGGACGGCGCGTCGCTGTTCGCCGGGTTGGGCACGCTGTTCATTGCCCAGGCGTATGGCATTGATCTGGGGCTGGCCGACCAGGCGATGCTGGTGCTGATCATGGTGCTCACGTCGAAGGGCGCGGCAGGTGTGCCGGGCTTCATGTTCATCATTCTGACGGCGACTCTGACCGCTGCCGGCCTGCCGGTGGAGGGCGTTGCCATCATCGCCGGCGTGTACCGTTTGATGGACATGCCCGTGACGGCGCTCAACGTGCTGGGCAACGCGCTGGCGCCGCTGGTCATCGCGCGCTGGGAGGGTCAGCTCAAGGCCCCTGAAGGCGAGCCGGTTGCAACGCCGGACAGGCCGTCACTCAAGGCCTGAAGCTAGCGGGTCGTCCTGTCGGATGCATCCGCGTGGGGTTTGTCGGTGTCTGGTTTGTCAGGCATGGGCGCCCCGCTCTCGCTGCGGATCTGCGCATGGCTGATCAGGCCAAATATAAAGCTGCCACCGATAATGTTGCCCGCCAGGGTCGGCCCGGCAAACACCGCCCAGAAATCACCCCATGGCAGTTCGCCGGCAAACACCAGATACGACACTTCTGCCGAGCCGACCACGATATGGGTGAAATCGCCGAGCGCCATGAAGTAGGTGATGAGGATGATGATCCACATCTTCGCGCTCTCCATGGACGGAATCATCCAGACCATGGTGGCGATCATCCAGCCGGAGACGATGCCCTTGGCGAACATCTGCCCGGCGCTGTGCTCCATCACCTTGCGGCCGATTTCCAAAAAGGCGTGGTCAGTCTTGCTGTCGAAGATCGGCAACTCGAGCATCACGTAGGCCACCAGAATCGTGCCGCACAGGTTACCGACCAGCACCACCGTCCAGAGGCGGATCAGCCTCCCGAAATTGAGCAGGGTCGGTTTGGTCATGACCGGCAGCACGGCGGTGAGGGTGTTCTCGGTGAACAACTGCTGGCGAGCGAGAATCACCGCCAGAAAGCCTGCGCAGTAGCCAAAACTGGCGATCACCTTGAACTCGTCGCCGTCGGGCAGGCGCGAGTTGAGCAGGCCCATGCCCATCAGCGACAGGCCCATGGTCAGGCCGGCCGCCAGCGCTGACCACCACAGCGCGGCAATACTGCGCTCCAGTTCCTGATCGCCCTGGGCACGAATGATTTCATGCAGAACCGCCGCGCGGGGCGGCTGGTTTTTCTCGATTTCTTTCTTTTCCTGGGTCGACAGGTCTGGGGTCTTGCCGTCAGTGGGGGTGGTCATGGCGTGGGGAACCGTGGGGGGGGCGATTTAGCTACGACCGTTGCGCTTGGGAATACGTTCTGTAGGCGCGGCGCAAATCTCTGGATGCACGCCAATCAAGGGTAGGAGCTGCCGAAGGCTGCGATCTTTTGATTTTGATTTCTAGAAGCAAGATCAAAAGATCGCAGCCTTCGGCAGCTCCTACACATACAGCGCAATCGCTGTGGAAGCGAGCCTGCTCGCGAAGAATACGCCGCCAATCTTATTGGACGGCTTCGTCATCCTTGAACTGATCTTTCACGTACCGGATCTCGGTGCGCCCGTGCGGTGCCGGCAGGCCATCCTCGCCAAGGTTCACGAAGACCATCTTCTCGACCGTCAGAATGCTCTTGCGGGTGATCTTGTTTCGCACTTCGCAGGTCAGGGTGATCGAGGTGCGGCCAAACTCGGTGGCGGTGATGCCCAGTTCGATAATGTCGCCCTGGCGCGAGGCGCTGACGAAGTTGATTTCGGAGATGTACTTGGTGACCACGCGCTGATTGCCCAACTGTACAATGGCGTAGATCGCCGCTTCTTCGTCGATCCAGCGCAGCAGACTGCCGCCGAACAGGGTGCCGTTGGGGTTGAGGTCTTCGGGTTTTACCCATTTGCGGGTGTGGAAATTCATGTTCACTCCTGAGCGCTTGCCGAAAGATGCACCCATCTTGGCAGACTGATCAGTCAGGCTCCAGGCCGCTGCGACTATGGTCGTCATTGGCGATCTTCATCTGGCCGACAGAAACCCTTTGGAAGATCGGCCTGGACGGCTATAATCGCCCCCGTTTCAAAACGGTAACGATCACTTGCTACCGTTTTCCCGCCACCTGTCCGAGGGGCGCTGCAGCAGGTTCGACCTGTCAGGCTCGGATGGGGCGTTGACTGGCCACGGCCAGACACTAAACGCACAACGGCGCCCATTCGCATACATTACGAATGGAGGCTCTTCATGAGCGCTGTTATCACGCCTGCAGATTTTACCGATTACAAAGTTGCCGACATGTCCCTGGCTGCCTGGGGCCGTCGCGAAACCATCATCGCCGAATCGGAAATGCCGGCCCTGATGGGTCTGCGCCGCAAGTACGCCTCCGAGCAGCCGCTCAAGGGCGCAAAAATCCTCGGCTGCATCCACATGACCATTCAGACTGCCGTGCTGATCGAAACCCTGGTTGCCCTGGGTGCCGAAGTGCGCTGGTCGTCGTGCAACATTTTCTCGACCCAGGATCAGGCCGCTGCCGCTATCGCTGCCGCCGGCATCCCGGTTTTCGCCTGGAAAGGCGAGACTGAAGAAGAGTACGAGTGGTGCCTGGAGCAAACCATCCTGAAAGATGGCCAGCCATGGGACGCCAACATGATCCTCGACGACGGCGGCGACCTGACCGAGCTGCTGCACAAGAAATATCCGCAGGTGCTGGACCGCGTTCACGGCGTGACCGAAGAAACCACCACCGGCGTGCACCGTCTGCTGGACATGCTGGCCAAGGGCGAGCTGAAAATCCCGGCCATCAACGTCAACGACTCGGTGACCAAGTCCAAGAACGACAACAAGTACGGCTGCCGTCACAGCCTGAACGACGCGATCAAGCGCGGCACCGACCACCTGCTGTCCGGCAAGCAAGCGCTGGTCATCGGTTACGGTGACGTGGGCAAGGGTTCGGCCCAGTCCCTGCGTCAGGAAGGCATGATCGTTAAGGTTTCCGAAGTCGACCCGATCTGCGCCATGCAGGCCTGCATGGACGGCTTCGAGCTGGTTTCGCCGTTCATCGACGGTATCAACGACGGCTCCGAAGCGAGCATCGACAAAGCGCTGCTGGGCAAGATCGACCTGATCGTGACCACCACCGGCAACGTCAATGTTTGCGACTCGAACATGCTCAAAGCCCTGAAGAAGCGTGCCGTTGTCTGCAATATCGGTCACTTCGACAACGAAATCGACACCGCTTTCATGCGCAAGAACTGGGCATGGGAAGAAGTGAAGCCACAGGTACACAAGATTCACCGTACCGGCCCGGGCGCTTTCGACGCGCAGAACGACGACTACCTGATCCTGCTGGCCGAAGGCCGTCTGGTGAACCTGGGCAACGCCACCGGTCACCCGAGCCGCATCATGGACGGTTCGTTCGCCAACCAGGTTCTGGCGCAGATCTTCCTGTTCGGCCAGAAATACGCTGACCTGTCGCCAGCCCAGAAAGCCGAGCGCCTGACCGTTGAAGTCCTGCCGAAGAAACTCGACGAAGAAGTGGCCCTGGAAATGGTTCGCGGCTTCGGCGGCGTGGTTACCCAACTGACCAAGCAACAGGCTGACTACATCGGTGTCACCGTCGAAGGCCCGTTCAAGCCGCACGCTTACCGCTACTAAGTAACCGGCTGATTTATTTGTTGGAATGGCTTGTTGTGGCGAGGGAGCTTGCTCCCGCTGGGCTGCGGAGCGGCCCCAGGATTTTGGGAGCGCTGCGCACTCCAGCGGGAGCAAGCTCCCTCGCCACATACAAGTTCGCGCCTACAGATGAAACATACCGAAGGCTTTCGTGTTTCCAAGGGTATGACCCATGTCCCAAGACCGTCGCTACAGCTTCGAGTTTTTCCCGACCAAGACCGATGCCGGGCAGGAAAAACTGCTCGCCACGGCCCGTCAGTTGGCCACTTACAACCCTGATTTCTTTTCCTGCACGTACGGCGCTGGCGGTTCGACCCGTGATCGCACCCTCAATACCGTTCTGCAACTGGAAAACGAAGTCAAAGTACCGGCCGCACCGCACCTGTCGTGCGTCGGCGACAGCAAGGACGACTTGCGCGGCCTGCTGAACGAATACAAGGCCGCCGGCATCAAGCGCATCGTCGCCCTGCGTGGCGATCTGCCGTCCGGCATGGGCATGACCAGCGGTGAGCTGCGTCACGCCAATGAGTTGGTTGAATTCATTCGTGAAGAGACCGCCGATCATTTCCACATCGAAGTCGCCGCTTACCCGGAGATGCATCCGCAAGCGCGCAACTACGAAGACGATCTCGCCAACTTCGTGCGCAAGGCCCGCGCCGGCGCCGACAGCGCGATCACCCAGTACTTCTTCAACGCCGACAGCTACTTCTACTTCGTCGACCGTTTGCAGGCGCTGGGCGTGGATCTGCCGATCGTGCCGGGCATCATGCCGATCACTAACTACAGCAAACTCGCGCGTTTCTCAGACGCCTGCGGTGCGGAAATCCCGCGCTGGATCCGCAAGCAACTGGAAGCCTATGGCGATGACACGCAAAGCATTCAGCGCTTTGGCGAACAAGTCGTCAGCGAGATGTGCGAGCGCCTGTTACAGGGCGGCGCGCCGGGGCTGCATTTCTATTCCATGAACCAGGCCGAACCTAGCCTGGCGATCTGGAATAACCTGAAGTTGCCGCGTTGAAGCACTTGTAAGCTTCGAGCAAGATCAAGAGATCGCAGCCTTCGGCAGCTCCTACAGGGGTTGTCACTGCTGCGATTTTTTGCGTTTAGAGCCCCGACACAGAGCTTGTGCAGGCACTTTCTGGCTCTTTCGGGTTTCTCGTCGTAATCTCCAGCCATGCCCCTGATCGCGCAATTATTCGTCGTGCTGGTTTTTGCTTGCCTGAGCTTCGCCGCTCGGGGCGAGAAATTGCGTATTGTCACCGAGCCCTGGGCGCCTTACGTGTACGAAGAGGGTGGCAAGAATCTTGGTCTCGATTACGAAACGACTGCCATCGTGTTCAAGCGTCTGGGCATTGAAGTCGAGTGGCAGTTCCTGCCGTGGAAGCGCTGCCTGTCGATGCTTGAAACCGGTCAGGCCGATGGCGCGCTGGACATCTTTCATAGCGACGAGCGCGACGCCACCCTGCTCTACCCGGGCGAACCGCTGTCGGACGTCGAGTTCGTGATGTTTTACGCCAATGATCGTCCGCACCCGTTCAGCAAACTCGAAGAACTGGAAGGCCTGACCATCGGCACCTCTCCGGGGTATCTGTACAGTCCGGACTTCAGCCAGTCGAATCTGTTTACCCGGGAACCGGCACCGACCCATGAAGCCAACTTCGGCAAACTGGTGCGCGGGCGCATTGACCTGCTGATCACCGATCGCCGCGTCGGCCAGCATTTGCTCGATAAACTGAATATTCGCGATCTGATCACTGAAAACCCAAAAGTCATTAGCCGTCAGAGCCAGTTTCTGGCGGTTAGGCGCAATGCGGGCATGGACTTGCTGGTGCAGCGTTTCGGTGCCGAGCTCAAGCGTTTCAAGCGCGAACCGGCCTACGCCGAGCTGAGCGCACGCTACGGTGCCGCGCCCGCCAGCAGCCCGTCGTTGAGCTCAGCCACGGCCAATGGCAAAACCGTTGAGCAGCAGGAAAGCGGCGCACAGTGATTGCTCTGTTATACTCCGGCGTTCCCGCCAGGCTCACGCCCGGACGCCCGGAACCGTAACAGGCCTCTCGACCCGCTACAGCGCAGCTTTCAGCCCGCGCGAGCGCTCCTGACGTGCCTTCGGAACCGCAGCAGGACCGGACGGGATTGCGTCCTCTTAAACGTGATTCGCGCCAGGCAAGACTCCCATTGGGCCAAGCCCTAACTAAAACAGGATTACTCATGTCCTTTGCTTCCCTCGGTCTCTCCGAGGCTTTAGTCCGCGCCATCGAAGATGCGGGCTATACCGAGCCTACTCCGGTGCAACAGCGGGCCATTCCCGCCGTGTTGCAAGGTCGCGACCTGATGGTTGCGGCTCAGACAGGTACCGGTAAAACCGGCGGTTTCGCCCTTCCGATCCTGGAGCGGTTGTTCCCCAACGGTCACCCGGACAAATCCCAGCGTCATGGCCCGCGCCAACCGCGCGTACTGGTCCTGACCCCGACCCGCGAACTCGCGGCCCAGGTTCACGAGAGCTTCAAGATCTATGCCCGTGACCTGAAATTCGTCAGCGCCTGCATCTTCGGCGGTGTCGGCATGAACCCGCAGGTTCAGGCCATGTCCCGTGGCGTCGACGTCCTCGTCGCCTGCCCGGGTCGCCTGCTCGACCTGTGCGGCCAGGGCAGCGTCGATCTGTCCCACGTTGAGATCCTCGTCCTCGACGAAGCCGACCGCATGCTCGACATGGGTTTTGTGCACGACGTGAAGAAAGTCCTCGCACGCCTGCCGTCCAAGCGTCAGAACCTGCTGTTCTCGGCGACGTTCTCCAAGGACATCACCGACCTTGCCGGCAAGCTGCTGCACAACCCGGAACGCATCGAAGTAACGCCGCCGAACACCACGGTCGAGCGCATCGAGCAGCGCGTGTTCCGTCTGCCGGCCAGCCACAAGCGTGCGCTGCTGGCACACCTGATCACCGCCGGCGCGTGGGAACAGGTGCTGGTGTTCACGCGCACCAAGCACGGTGCCAACCGTCTGGCCGAGTACCTGGACAAGCACGGCCTGCCGGCTGTGGCGATCCACGGCAACAAGAGCCAGAACGCCCGCACCAAGGCATTGGCCGACTTCAAGGCTGGCGAAGTACGCATTCTGGTCGCGACCGACATCGCCGCCCGCGGCCTGGACATCGATCAGTTGCCACACGTGGTCAACTTCGAGCTGCCGAACGTTGATGAAGATTACGTGCACCGTATCGGTCGTACCGGCCGCGCCGGTCGTTCGGGCGAGGCGATTTCGCTGGTCGCGCCGGACGAAGAAAAACTGCTGAAAAGCATCGAGCGCATGACCCGGCAGAAAATCGCCGACGGCGACTTGATGGGCTTCGATTCGAGCACCATCGAAGCCGAGAAGCCGGAAGTGCGTGAGCGTCCGGATGTCCGCAACCCGCGCAATTCCCGTGGCCCGCGCGGCGACGGTCCGAATGGCGGCGGCGGTGGCGGCGGTCGTAAAGACAAGGGCAAGGACAAAGGCAAGGAAAAACCTGCCGGCGACCGTGGCGAGCGCCCTGCCCGCGCGCAGAAACCGCGTGAAGGCACGCCGAGCCGCGAACAGCGTCCGAGCCAGCCACCGCGTGCGGCAGCCGACCGTGCCCCGGACGAGTTCCTGGACGACGAAATCGATAACTTCGGTAACCGCGTTGACTACGTGCCGAAGGCGGCTCCTGCCGGCGGCCGTGGTCGTCGTCCGGGCGCACCGGCACAAGGCGCTGGCAGCGGCGCACCACGCGGCGGTCAGCCGCAAGGTCGGCAGAACGGTCCGCGCAACACCAACGGTTCGAGCACAGGCACCCCGCCCGCCAAGCGCAGCGGCCCTCGCAATGGCGCACCGCGTGACGGTCAGGGTCGTCGTGACGAATCCGCCCCGCGCAACCGCCGCCCGGCCCGTGACGATCAGCCACGTACCGAGCAACCGGCCGTGCAGAACCCGCGCAACAGTGGCCCGAAGATCATGCACAAGGAATCGAAAGCCGACCGCTTCCCGACACCTGAGCAGCTCGATCAACTGCCAAGCCGTCCGCGTGGCGAGAAACCAGCGTTGCTGACCCGCAATCGCTGAGTTAATGCTGCAATGAAAAATGCCCCGGTTCGAAAGAGCCGGGGCATTTTTTATGTGGCGGCGAAATTTATTTCGCTTTTACACCTTCAAACGTTACATACAGCTCGACAGCATCGGACTTCGGACCGAGGTCTTTCTGCTTGCCGAAATCGGAACGCTTGATGGTGGTAGTGCCTTCAAAGCCGGCACGGTAGCCGCCCCATGGATCCTTGCCTTCGCCCAGGAAAGTCGCCTTGACGACGACTGGCTTGGTCACGCCCAGCAGGGTCAGGTCGCCGGTCACGTCAGCGGTGTTGGCACCGGTGGATTTGACGCTGGTGGAAACGAAGGTGGCCTTACCGAATTTGCTGGCGTTGAGGAAGTCAGCACTGGCGATGTGCTTGTCGCGCTCGGCGTGGTTGGTGAACACGCTGGCGGTGTTCACGTTGAACTCGATCTTGCTGTCTTCAGGCTTGGCAGCGTCGAAGCTGAACTTGCCGTCGATGTCCTTGAAGGTACCGGTGATGAAGCTGTAGCCCAGGTGGCTGATCTTGAAGTCGACGAAGGCGTGCTGGCCTTCCTTGTCTACTACATAGTCAGCAGCCATTACGTTGGCGGACAGCACGGCAGAACCGATTGCCAGAGCGGCCAGAGTCTTTTTCAACATGCTTTCTTTTCCTTTGAGTCGAGGTTGAATTTCAGGCTTTGCGACCGAGCATTCGAGTGAGGGTCGCATCACGATCGATAAAGTGGTGCTTCAATGCTGCCAACGCATGGAGACCGGAAAAAATTACCAGTGCCCATGCCAGCCAGAGATGAATCACCCCAGCGGTATCTGCCTGATCCGGTAGTCCGGAGAGCAGTGCAGGAACTTCAAACAGGCCAAACACCGGGATCCCGACACCGTCTGCGGTGGAAATCAGGTAACCGGCAATCATCACAGCGAACAACGCAAGGTAGAGAAACCCGTGGCCAAATTTTGCGCCGATGCGGGTCATGCGGCTGTAGCTTTGCAGCGTGGGCGGCGGCGGGCTGATGAAACGCCACAGCACCCGCAACACCATCACACCGAGCAGCACCAGACCAATGCTTTTGTGCAGGTCCGGCGCGTCTTTGCGCCAGGTGCTGTAGTAATCCAGGCCGACCATCCACAGTCCCAGCGCAAACAATCCGAAGACTGCCAGCGCAACAATCCAGTGCGTGACGATGCTGACCCAACCATAGCGCGAAGAAGAGTTACGTAGCTGCATTGCCCAAATCCTGTGAGAACTGCGAACCAAGACTAGCGAGTTATCTATCGAATTAAAGCGGAAAATTTTGCTTTGAAATATCGAGAAATACGATCAAGAGTCTGGAAGTGGCGTGTTAAGGAAAGATTAAAGGAGAAATTGTGGCGGGATGTTAGGTAGCAGATCCTGGTGATGCGCTGTTTGGTCAGGCCTCATCGCGGGCAAGCCCGCTCCCACAGTGGTCGGTGGCGGGCACAAATTCTGCGTTCGCCGCAAACCCTGTGGGAGCGGGCTTGCCCGGGATGAGGCCCCTACAGGCAAAAAAAAACGCGGCATAAGCGCCGCGCTTCTTCATTCACCGCAAGGCTTCACTGCGCCTTGGTCTCGGTCGTTGCCGCAGGCTTGGCCACTGGCTTCTTCGCCGGTTCAGCCTTTTTTGCCGCCGGTTTGGCCGCTGGCTTTTTCGCTTCGGTTTTCGCCGCAGGCTTTTTCGCGGCTGGCTTGGCTGCCGCCTTCTTCGCAGGCTCGACTTTCGCTGGGGCTGCTGGCTTCGGCGCTTCCACCGGAGCGGGTGCCGGAGCCGGTGCAGGCGCCGGGGTGACTGGCGCTGGAGCGGGTTCCGAGGCTTTCACCGGCTCAGGCTTCTTCTCGTCATCGGAACCACCGAACAGATTGCTGAAGAAGTTGCCTTTCTTCGCCGCCGCAGCACCCGCCGCGCCTGCTGCCGCTGCAGCCGGGACCACTTTGGCCGGTTCGAAGGATTTGCCCGCTGCCAGGTCTTCAACCTGACTGGCCGCACGCTGGCCGGTGCGCAGTGCGCCTTCCAGCGTGCCCGGGTACAAGGTGTCGGTGTGTTCGCCGGCGAACGCTACGCGTTGCAGCGGACGTTCCCACAGTCGCCAAAACTTGCTGATCTGGCCCGGGCCGTAAGCCAGGTAGGCGCCGCCCATCGACGGGTCGGTGCTGTAGCGACGGATTTCATAACCGGTGAACGAGCCACGGGCCTGTGGGTAAAACGCGTGCATGCGGATCAGCACCTGATCGACCATTTGCTTGTCGCCGAACGCCTGCATCACACGGGCGTTGTCGCCGGACAGGTTGATCACCACGTTGGCGCCGCCCTTGAGCGCCGGCTCGATCCAGAGCATCCCCAGACCGGTGTTGCTGTAGATCTCACCGGACATGCGCGACTTGCTTTCCCACACGGGCGTCTTGAACTTCAGCATGATCTGGTCGCGCCAGCCGTAGTTGGTGCCTTTGATCGCCGCCAGATGCTGGGCATCCAGTGCCGGCGTCAGGGCGATCTTGTTCAACGCCCGCAGCGGCACGGCCAGTACCACGTAGTCCGCCTGGTAACCGACACTGCCGACCTTGACGGTCACGCCGTCCTTGTCCTGACTGATCGCGGACACCGGCGAACTGGTCTTGATGGTCTTGATCTGTTTGACGAAGGCCTGGGCCAGCACCTGGCTGCCACCGACCAGACGCGAAGCGCGCAGGTCGCGGTCGGAGACGCCGCGATAGACGCGGTTCTGCTGAGCGAAATACAACAACGACAGACGCGAAGGTTCGTCGTAGTGGGTGCGAATGTCCTGGTTGATCAGCTGACGCGCCGTGGCCGGCAGGTTCTGCTTGTCGAGCCAGCTCGATACGGTGATCTGATCCAGCGCGTGCAGAGTGCTGGTTGCCGCCGGGTTCTGCGGATCGTCAATCGAGCGCGCCAGATCGTCGAGGGTTTTCTGGTAGCGCTTGATCGCATCGGCGGTGGCTGGCTGCTTGGTGGCCAGATCGGCGGCGGAAAAGTAATCGCCGTCGATCAGATAGCCCGGCGTGCGCACGAATTCCGGCGCCGGCGTGGTGCCAAGCTTGAAGGTCGAGACGTACTTGTTCAGCACCGGCTGCGTCTTGTCGTTGCCGATCCACTCGCTGGTGGCCATGCCCGAGCGACCGCCCAGGCTCGGTTTGGCTTCCAGCAGCGTGACCTGCCAGCCTTTGTTCTGCAGCTCGTAAGCGGCCGTCAGGCCCGACAGGCCGCCCCCGATCACGATTGCGGTTTTATCCTTGGCCAGCGCCGTAACGCTGAACAGCCCCAACATCACCAGCGCACAGGCGCGCAGCCAACCGACAGACATTCAGCGAACTCCGGAAAAAACACGTAGGAAAAAGCAATTTTGCGAGTCAGACGACCCAAATAACCGCGAAGAATACGTTAGCCATCAAAACGCCGCCAGCGACGTCTATCGGCTCAGACAAAGTAGCTCAATCGACACAATGGGTTGTTCCCGCGCGACGCATTGCATAGGCTTGCGCGATTGTTCGCCCGCGCCTGACGCGAGCCGCCTCGAGGAGACTGTAAATGGGCCTGAATAACCAGTGGATGCAACGCGATCTTGCGGTGTTGTGGCATCCCTGCACCCAGATGAAAGACCACGAACAGCTGCCGCTGATCCCGATCAAGCGCGGCGAAGGCGTCTGGCTCGAAGACTTCGAAGGCAAGCGTTACCTCGACGCGGTCAGCTCGTGGTGGGTCAATGTGTTCGGCCATGCCAATCCGAGAATCAACCAGCGCATCAAGGATCAGGTCGATCAACTCGAGCACGTGATCCTCGCCGGCTTCAGCCATCAACCGGTGATCGAGTTGTCCGAGCGTCTGGTGAAAATGACGCCCGAAGGCCTGAACCGGGTGTTCTATGCCGATAACGGCTCGTCCTGCATCGAAGTCGCGCTGAAGATGAGCTTTCACTACTGGCTCAATCGCGGCCAGCCAAACAAGAAGCGCTTCGTCACCCTGACCAACAGTTACCACGGCGAAACCATGGCGGCGATGGCGGTCGGCGACGTGCCGCTGTTTACCGAAACCTACAAAGCGCTGCTGATGGACACCATCAAGGTGCCGAGCCCCGATTGCTATCACCGCCCGCACGGCATGAGTTGGGAAGAGCATTCGCGCAACATGTTCGCGGCCATGGAACAGACCCTGGCCGAGAATCATGACAGCGTCGCGGCAGTCATTGTCGAGCCGTTGATTCAGGGCGCGGGCGGCATGCGCATGTATCACCCGGTTTACCTCAAACTGTTGCGCGAGGCTTGCGATCGCTACGGCGTGCATCTGATCCACGATGAAATCGCCGTCGGTTTCGGGCGCACCGGGACGATGTTCGCCTGCGAACAGGCCGGCATCCGTCCGGACTTCCTCTGCCTGTCCAAAGCCCTGACCGGCGGCTACCTGCCGCTGGCGGCGTGCCTGACCACTGACGATGTCTACAGCGCGTTTTACGACGACTATCCGACCCTGCGCGCCTTCCTCCATTCGCACAGCTACACCGGCAACCCGCTGGCCTGCGCGGCGGCATTAGCGACGCTGGATATCTTTGAGCAGGACAACGTGATCGAGAACAACAAGGCGCTCGCTCAGCGCATGGCCTCGGCGACGGCGCATCTGGTCGATCATCCGAACGTGTCCGAAGTGCGTCAGACCGGCATGGTGCTGGCAATCGAGATGGTCAAGGATAAAGCCACGAAAGAAGCCTACCCCTGGCAGGAGCGTCGCGGTTTGAAGGTCTTCCAGCATGCGCTGGAACGTGGCGCCCTGCTGCGCCCGCTGGGCAGCGTGGTGTATTTCCTGCCGCCCTATGTGATCACCTCCGAGCAGATCGACTTTCTCGCCGAAGTCGCCAGCGAAGGCATCGACATTGCGACGCGTGAGAACGTCAGCGTGGCGGTGCCGAAGGATTTTCACCCCGGTTTCCGTGATCCGGGCTGATTCGCCTTGCTTGAGATTTGCGGCGGCTGGACTGCCGCTTTCGCGAGCAGGCTCGCTCCCACAGGGGAATGCATTTCAAGTGTGGGAGCGAGCCTGCTCGCGAATGAAGTAGACACCGATCCAACTGATTCATATCTTTCCAGAGACCCGAAATGAGACTGTCCCGCTTCTTTATCGACGCCCCGCTCAGCACCGGCGAACACGAACTGCCGGAAGCCCAGGCGCATTACATCAGCCGCGTGCTGCGCATGGCCGAGGGCGATGCGGTGCAGTTGTTTGACGGCTCAGGCCATGAGTTTCGCGGATCGCTGGTCGACGTTGGCAAGAAACGCGTGCTGGTGCAGATCGACGAGCAATTCGCCGGTCAGGTTGAATCGCCGCTGCATATCCACTTGGGCCAGGGTCTGTCCCGTGGCGAGCGCATGGACTGGGCGATTCAGAAGGCTACCGAGCTGGGCGTGACGCAAATCACCCCGATCTTTACTGATCGCTGTGAAGTCCGTCTGAAGGACGAACGCGCCGACAAGCGTCTGATGCACTGGCGTCAGGTCGCGATCAGCGCCTGTGAACAATGTGGTCGTTCGCGGGTGCCGGTGATTCATCCGCCGGTATTGCTGGCGGACTGGATCAAGCAGACCGAAGCCGAGTTGAAACTGGTGCTGCACCCGGTGGCCGAGCCGCTGGTGAGTCACGCCAAACCGGCAACGCTGGCGTTCCTGATCGGGCCTGAAGGTGGTTTGTCGGATGCCGAAGTCGAGCAGGCCAGGGGCAACGGCTTCCACGCCGCCCGCCTCGGCCCGCGTGTGTTGCGCACCGAAACGGCGCCGGTGGTGGCGCTGGCGGTAGCGCAGCAGCTTTGGGGTGATTTCTAAGACCCAAATCTTTTATTCCGATCGTTCCCACGCTCCGCGTGGTAACGCCGCCTGTGACGCTCTGCGTCACGCCGTTTGGGACGCGGAGCGTCCCGGGCTGCATTCCCACGCGGAGCGTGGGAACGGTCAGTCACAGGGACTGCGTTTACAAGACATAAAACAGAATCGCCACAAAGTGCAGCAGGCTTCCGGCAATCACGAACAGGTGCCAGATCCCGTGTGCATGGCGCAGCCGGTGGTCGAGGGCGAAAAAGATAATCCCCACGGTGTACAACACACCGCCCGAGGCCAGCCAGGTGAAGCCGGCTGTGCCCAGCGCAGCAATCAATGGCTTGACCGCCACCAGCACGATCCAGCCCATCACCGCATAAATCACGATCGACAGAATCCGCGCCTCGGAGCGCGGTTTGATTTCCTGCAGGATGCCGATCAGCGCCAGCCCCCAGACAATCCCGAACAGCGTCCAGCCCCACGGCCCGCGCAGCGTCACCAGGCAAAATGGCGTGTAACTGCCGGCAATCAGCAGGTAGATCGAAAAGTGATCGACCTTCTTCATGATTGCCTTCTTGCGCCCGCGCACGCTGTGGTACACGGTCGAGGCGCTGTAGAGCACCAGCAAGGTGAACGCGTAAATTGCCACGCTGACGATTTTCCATGGACTGCCGTCAAGACAGGCAATCACCAGCATCCACACCCCGCCAATAAACGCCGCTACCGCCCCGACCAAATGGGTCCAGGCGTTAAGTTTTTCCCCGTGATACATGTATCGCACACCTCATATTCATTACCGCAGCGCGCAAGGCTCGGGCCTCGAGCGTAAAAGCGCAAGTTTGCGTTAGCACGATCCCCTGCAGGAGCTGCCGAAGGCTGCGATCTTTTGCGCTTGCGTGCACAATCGGCGCATTCCAAAAAGAGTTCGCGCCATGCTGATCGACGAAGAATTGACCCTGAAAAAACTCGAGGTGTTCCTCGCCTTCATGCGCACCGGCAACCTTGCCCGCGCCGCCGCCGAATTGCAGACCAGCAACGTCAGCGTGCACCGCGCGATCCATTCACTGGAGAGCGCCCTGCGCTGCCCGCTGTTCAAACACGAAGGGCGCAACCTGACGCCGCTGGAAAGCGCTTATGTGCTGGAAGAGCGCGCGCAGAAGTTGATCAATGACGTGGTCGAAAGCGTGCGCCTGACCCGCGAGGCCGCCGGGTTCTCCGCCGAACGCTTCAAGCTCGGCTCGCTGTATTCGCTGACGGTCAAAACCGTCCCGCAACTGATCATGGGCCTGAAGATCCGCCGCAGCGAACTCAACATCGACCTGATTCTCGGTTCCAATATCGACCTGCTCTACAAGCTGAAGAACATGGAAGTCGACGCGATTCTGGTGTCGCTGGACGACAGCATCAACGACCCGGATTGCGAGCAGATCGCGCTGTTTTCCGACGACATCTTCCTCGCCACCCCGGCGGATTCAAAGTTTGCCCAGTGCAGTGAAGTGGACCTGGCGCAAGTGCGTGATGAAACCTTCATCACCCTGACCCAGGGTTTTGCGACGCACC
Source organism: Pseudomonas khorasanensis (assembly GCF_014268505.2). Lineage (GTDB taxonomy): Bacteria > Pseudomonadota > Gammaproteobacteria > Pseudomonadales > Pseudomonadaceae > Aquipseudomonas > Aquipseudomonas khorasanensis. The sequence continues at coordinate 245 of NZ_JABWQP020000016.1, read as the reverse complement.
AGGACGGTATTCGAGTGTTCAGGCAGGCGGGGTTCGAGCCGAAGGTGGCGATGCAGGTGAACGACATTTTTACCCTGCTGAGCATGGTCAGCTCGGGCGTGGGTTATGCGCTGCTGCCGGGACGGATTGCGGCGGTGTACGAAAATCGGGTGAAGCTGATTCCGTTGCAGGAGAAGTACCGGTTGCAGCAGCACATTGGCGTAGTGTTTCTGAAGGCCAAGGAGAGGGACCCGAATCTGCTCGCG
>NZ_JABWQP020000015.1 GCF_014268505.2 Pseudomonas khorasanensis | reverse complement strand
ATGGCGCTCGAGTCGCGCCATGCCGTGGGATTTTTCCCGCGCGAGTGGCGCCGGATTCGGCACGTTCAGCACCACGGCGTCCGCCTGCCGAATGTTCAGCGCAATGGACGGCGTCGGCTTCAGCTCAACCTCGCGCGCATTTAACATCAATGGCTTCAAGGTGCTCGCGTGTTGCTTGAGTTCCGGCGTCGAAGTCAGTTCAGCCAAACGCAAAGCTGACGCCGCCAGCCAGTCGCGCGCCCGTGGCGATTTGATCTTCGCCAGCACTTTGCTGCTCAGGCGCAGCGGCACGCCGGCACCGCCCGCCACGCGCACCAACAGAAAGCTGATCAACAGCTCGGCCCGCACCTCGGCCACCACTTCCGCGAGATACTGCGGTGGCAGCATCTTCAGCCAACTGGTGAACGCGGCCAGGTGAATGAACAGCAACGGCTCGTCGCTGAGCATCAACAAGGCGTCGGCGATGGCCTCGCCGGAGGCCGCGAGCAGCGCTTCCAGCTCGGCCGCGCTGAGGTACTCCAGCAGTTTTTCGCTGTGTTCCTGCAGATCGGCGAGCAGGGCGAAGAGCTGCTGGATCTCCTCCCACAGGCCAGTGAGGGCTTTTTCAAAACCTCGCCAGTCGGCCTGTTGCAACTGCCCGTAACGATCCAGAAAACCGGCGCTGGAAAACTCTGTCCATTGCGGCTGAAAGCCTGTCCATTCGCCGCGCAACCAGGTTTCGAGACCGCCGATGACCCCTTCATAGGAGGCATACAGCGCTCGCACATGGGCGCAGGAAACATCAGGAAAGAAGGTGATGCGATAGCGCTGGCCCCGCTGGCAATCGGTCACCTGCAGAATCCCGCTCGAGCCGATGGTATGGCGCAGCGGTTCGCCGAAGGTCAGGACACCGCCGACATCGCTCAGCACCGGTTCAAGGATGACCGGCGTGTCGCCTATCGGCACAAAGCGCGCCGCTTCGAACAGATGCACCAGCGTCAGCGGGCCGTCGGCCGGACACATGACTACCGATGAACTGACGGGTGTCCGAGAGGCGATCGGCGCGCTCAGCTGCACGTCATTGCCGACCTTGAACACCTGCTCGATGTCCAGCGCCGTCCCGGTCCAGAACTGCTCGGCCCAGGCGTCGTACTGGTTCAGGCACAGCCGGAACTCGTCGATCAGCGCTTCGAAATCCGGTTGCCTGGGATTCAGGGCGGCCACCACCAGCAGACCGATGCTGTTGTTCAGGGCCAGTAGCCGATCGGGTTGAAACATTCGCAGTCGCTCGCGCACGTGGAAAAACAGGAGCGCGGACTTTGCGGGGGATCAAACAGGAAAGAAGTCGGGGAAGTAGGCGGTGTCTGTAGGACGGTTCGACACGCGTTGTAAGGCGATATAAGGTTTGGCTTTTCATCCCCGGAACAGAGCGTTTACGTCAATGGGCGCTCTCTATGAATAAAGGATCGATGCGATGTCCAACACAGCCGAACGGGTCAACATCGTCGACACGCAGGTGTTGTCCCACGACTGGTATCTGCTGAAGAAAATCACCTTCGATTACCACCGCAACAACGGCGAGTGGCAACGCCAGACGCGTGAGGTTTACGACCGTGGCAACGGCGCCGCCATTCTTCTGTTCAACCGCGAAAAGCGTACGGTGGTGTTGACCCGCCAGTTCCGCCTGCCGGTGTTCGTCAATGGCCATGACGGTTTGCTGATCGAGGTGGCGGCGGGCCTGCTCGAAGGTGCTGCACCTGAACAACGGATTCGTGACGAAGCCGAAGAGGAAACCGGCTATCGGGTGCATGACGTAAAAAAGGTATTCGAGGCCTACATGAGCCCGGGTTCGGTGACCGAGAAGCTGCACTTTTTCATCGCTGAATACGATGCGGCGTCAAAGGTCAGCGACGGGGGTGGACTGGAAGAAGAGACCGAAGAACTGGAAGTGCTTGAATGGGATTTTGATCAAGCGCTGGCCGCGTTTCAGCGCGGCGAAATCTGCGATGCCAAGACCATCATGCTGTTGCAGTACGCGGCGATGAATAACCTGTTTGATGCCTGAATCAGAACAGCTCACCCGTTTTGCCAAATGTCGACCACTGACCACCCTCAAGTGTCAGTAACCGCTCTTTGGCTTCAAGCCCACCGGCAAACCCGGTCAGTTTGCCCGACGCGCCGATCACCCGGTGACACGGCGCAACGATGGAAATCGGGTTGCGTCCGTTCGCGGCGCCGACTGCCCGAACCGCGGCAGGATTGCCGATTTGTACGGCGATCTGGCTGTAGGTGCGCGTCTCGCCGAAGGGAATGGTCAGCAACGCCGCCCAGACTTTTATCTGGAATTCGCTGCCAACAAATTCCAGGTCCAGATCGAAGCGATCCCGTGTGCCGGCGAAATATTCTTCTAGCTGCCGAGCGGTTTGCACGAGGATTGGCGTGTCGGATACCTCGTGCATCGGTCCGAGACGCACCCGGTTGGGTTTGTCGTTTTCCCAGAGGATGGCCACCAGTCGTGAGCCATTCGCGACCAGCTTCAACGCGCCGACCGGAGAGGGCAGGGTAATGAATGTGTACGACATGACGACGGCTCCGGATCTCGGCATTAATGCGGTCCAGCATACTGCCTGAACGCGCAGGCGCAATCCGCAAAGACGACCATACTGCTTGTTGCTCCCGAAACGTTCCCCTTCGTTTCGCTCAGATCCCGAAAACAAAAAAGAGACCGACTCATGAAGTACGAACCTTTGGCCAGAACGCTGATAGCGACCTCCCTGGCACTCAGCTGTCTCATGGCTCACGCGGCATCGGTGGCACCGGTTGCGGCAGAAAACGGCATGGTGGTCACCGCGCAGCATCTGGCAACCCACGTCGGCGTCGATGTACTGAAGAGCGGCGGTAACGCCGTAGACGCGGCGGTGGCCGTGGGGTACGCGCTGGCGGTGGTCTATCCCGCTGCGGGCAATCTTGGCGGCGGCGGTTTCATGACGATTCAACTGGCGGACGGGCGCAAGACCTTTCTCGACTTTCGTGAAAAAGCCCCGTTGGCAGCCACCGCCAACATGTATCTGGACAAGGAAGGCAACGTCATCCCAGAGCTGAGCACCCGTGGTCACCTGGCGGTGGGCGTGCCGGGCACCGTGTCTGGCATGGAGTTGGCTCTGAGTAAATACGGCACCAAACCGCGCAAGGAGATGATCGCCCCGGCGATCAAACTGGCTGAAGACGGTTTTGAACTGCAGCAGGGCGACGTTGAACTGCTGGAGTACGCCACCGACGTGTTCAAGAAGGATATGCGCGACTCCGGATCGATTTTCCTGAGTAACGGCGAGCCGATGCAGGTCGGGCAGAAGCTGATACAGAAGGACCTGGCGAAAACCCTGCGCACGATTTCCGACAAGGGCGCCGACGGGTTCTATAAAGGCTGGGTCGCCGATGCCATCGTCACGTCCAGCCAGGCCAACAAGGGCATCATCACCCAGGCCGACCTCGACAAATACAAGACCCGCGAACTGGCCCCGGTGGAGTGCGATTATCGCGGTTACCACGTGGTCTCGGCACCGCCGCCAAGCTCCGGTGGCGTGGTGATCTGCCAGATCATGAACATTCTTGAAGGCTATCCGATGAAGGATCTGGGCTTCCATTCGGCCCAGGGCATGCACTATCAGATCGAAGCCATGCGCCACGCTTATGTCGATCGCAACAGCTACCTCGGCGATCCGGATTTCGTGAAAAATCCGCTCGAGCATCTGCTGGACAAGAACTACGCGACCAAACTGCGCAACGCCATACAGCCGCAGAAGGCGGGCGTTTCGGCTGAACTGAAACCCGGCGTCGCACCCCATGAAGGCAGCAACACCACTCACTATTCGATCGTCGACAAGTGGGGCAATGCCGTCTCGGTCACTTACACCCTCAACGACTGGTTCGGCGCGGGCGTGATGGCCAGCAAGACCGGGGTGATTCTCAACGACGAAATGGACGATTTCACTTCCAAGGTCGGCGTGCCGAACATGTACGGACTGGTGCAGGGCGAAGCCAACGCCATTGCGCCGGGCAAGGCGCCGCTGTCGTCGATGAGTCCGACCATCGTGACCAAGGACGGCAAAGTGGTCATGGTCGTCGGCACGCCGGGCGGCAGCCGGATCATCACCGCGACCCTGCTGACCATACTCAATGTCATCGACTACGGCATGGGCCTGCAGGAAGCGGTCGACGCACCGCGCTTCCATCAGCAATGGATGCCGGAGGAAACCAACCTCGAAGACTTCGCCGCCAGCCCGGATACGCGGAAGATTCTCGAAAGCTGGGGCCACAAGTTTGCCGGCCCGCAGGACCCCAACCACATCGCCGCGATTCTGGTCGGCGCACCGTCGCTGGGTGGCAAACCGGTTGGCAAGAATCGCTTCTATGGCGCCAACGATCCCCGGCGCAACACTGGGTTGTCACTGGGTTACTGAGTGGAGTAAAAAGGGGCGGGCTCAGGTCCGCCCCAATCTCAAGGACTGATCAAGGAAGGCTTCCCATGACCACCGCATTACTGATCATTGACGTCCAGCAGGCCCTGTGTGCCGGTGAATACCAGTGTTTTGAAATCGACCGAGTGATCGCCACGATCAATGATCTGAGCCGCCGCGCCCGCGCGGCCCGCGTCCCGGTGGTGTTGATTCAGCACGAAGAAAAGGACGGTGCATTCGTTCACGGAGCGGACGGCTGGCAGTTGGCCGAAGGCCTGGAAACTTCCCCACAAGACCTGCGCGTGAGTAAAACTACCGGCGACTCTTTCTACCAGACCGAGCTGGGCAAACTGTTGCCCGGCGAAGATTTCGAGCGACTGGTGGTCTGTGGTCTGCAGACCGATTACTGCGTCAACGCCACCGTGCGCAGCGCCCATCAAAAGGGCTACGACGTCGTCGTTGCACAAGACGCGCATTCGACGGTCGACAACGGCACCATGAGCGCCGAAGACATCATCGCTGAACACAACAAGGATTTCGCCGCCCTCACCAGTTCCGTGGCTCGGACCGATATCAAACCGGCAGCGGCAATCGACTTCTGAACCGGACGCCAAACCTGTAGATACGCGATTCACGATCAAGCTTCTTACTGATCGTCCCCACGCTCTCGTGGGAACGCCTCTTCCGACGCTCCGCGTCGGCTCTGGGACGCAGAGCGTCCCTTGCTGCATTCCCACGCGGAGCGTGGGAACGATCAGTACAAGGGGTCGCTTTTCTTCAATGGGATGCAGTCAACTGTGAGTGCGCCTGCATTGGGTATGACCGCGTGAAAACCGATCAGTCGCTCGCCCTGGAAATGATGCCCTGAGCCTCGACTCGCTGCGCCTCACGCAGCAACCGCTCAATCTGCGCCAGTTCCCAGGTACTGAGCAAACTCACCGGGTCAGTGCCATAGCGCTGCCAGGTGTCCAGCGACGCTTCGTCCCCGGCGCGGTTGCGGGCGTGTTCACAGTGATGCAAACGTCCCTCGGCAAAATCCAATAGCAAACGCCAGCCCTCGATCTCGACGGCGATCAGTCCAGACTCGGGCATCACTTCGCCGATGTCGAACTCAAGTACACCCAGCGCCGCCTCGCGCAGGCGTTGACACACTTCACGGGCGGACAGAGACGCTGGCATGGCGGGACTCAATCAAATGAACAGGCCCGCCAGCATAAAGCCCGAGCCAACCGGTGTCAGCGATTCACTGGCCCGATCCGGAACAATTCCGTAACATTCTCCTCCCTCTTTTTTCGCGAACATCCGCGGCCGTGCCCGGCGGTCGCTCAGTCAGGTAAACCATGAAACCGATTCGTCTGCGCGCCGATGTCCTGGCCGGACTCACCACCTCGTTTGCCCTGTTGCCCGAATGCATTGCCTTCGCGCTGGTGGCGCATCTCAATCCGCTGATGGGTCTGTACGGCGCCTTTATTATTTGCACGCTGACGGCGTTGTTCGGCGGTCGGCCGGGGATGGTCTCTGGTGCGGCGGGTTCGATGGCGGTGGTGATCGTCGCGCTGGTGGTGCAACACGGCGTGCAGTATCTGCTGGCGACGGTGCTGCTCGGAGGCTTGATCATGATGGCGTTCGGGCTGTTGCGGCTGGGCAAACTGGTGCGCATGGTGCCGCATCCGGTCATGCTCGGTTTCGTCAACGGCCTGGCAATCATCATTGCCCTGGCGCAACTTGAGCATTTCAAAAGCGGTGAGCACTGGCTCAGCGGTACGCCGTTGTACCTGATGGCCGGTCTGGTATTGCTGACCATGGCCATCGTTTACATCCTGCCGCGCCTGACCAAAGCCGTGCCGCCGGCCTTGGTGGCTATTCTTGGCGTCGGCCTGCTGGTCTATCTTTTCGGTCTGCCGACCCGCACCCTCGGTGACATGGCGCATATCGCCGGCGGCCTGCCGACTTTCGCCTTGCCAGACATTCCGTGGAACCTCGAGACGCTGCGCATCATCTCGCCTTACGCGATTCTGATGGCGTTGGTGGGCCTGCTGGAAACGCTGCTGACACTCAACCTGACCGACGAAATCACCGAAACCCGTGGCTACCCGGATCGCGAGTGCGTGGCGCTGGGCGCGGCGAACATGGTTTCGGGCGCTTTCGGCGGGATGGGCGGTTGCGCGATGATCGGTCAGACCGTGATCAACTTAAGCTCCGGCGGACGCGGACGCTTGTCAGGTGTGGTCGCTGGTGTGCTGATTCTGTTGTTCATTCTGTTTCTGTCACCGCTGATCGAGCGGATCCCGCTGGCCGCATTGGTGGGGGTGATGTTCGTGGTGTCGCAGCAGACGTTCGCCTGGGCTTCGTTGCGCGTGATCAACAAAGTACCGCTCAACGATGTGCTGGTGATCATTGCGGTGACGACCATCACCGTGTTCACCGATCTGGCCACAGCGGTGCTGTGCGGGATCGTCATCGCCGCGCTGAATTTCGCCTGGCAGCAAGCACGCGAGCTGTATGCCGATGAACACCTGGAAGCCGACGGCAGCAAGCTCTATCGCCTGCACGGCACGCTGTTCTTCGCCTCCACCACGCCGTTTCTCAATCAGTTCGACCCGGCCAACGATCCGGCGAGAGTGACGCTTGACTGCCGACACCTAAGCTTTGTCGATTACTCGGCGGTTGCCGCGTTGAAAACCCTGCGAGAACGCTACGCCAAGGCCGGCAAGCATTTACAGGTGTTTCATCTGTCGGAACGCTGCAAGAAGTTACTCAAGCGCGCCGGCGTCGACCACGACTGAGGCCTTCGGCGCTGCGTCGTTGAGCCAGGTCTTGCCGAGAATCCGCGAGACCTGTTCGGCGGAGTAGGGCTTGGCGAGAAACTCGAAACCTTCGTAGCCGCTGCGCGCCAGTTCTTCGCTGTAGCCGGAGGTCAGAATCACTGGCAGATCGGGGCGGCGCTGGCGCAGTTCCTTTGCCAAAGCGACGCCGGTGATCCCCGGCATGACCACATCGGAAAACACCGCATCGAAGGCCATTGCATCGGGGCCCGCCAGTTGCAAGGCTTGCTCGGCGTTGGTCGCCCATGCCGTTTCATAGCCCAGATCCTGGAGGATCTGATTGGCGAAACGGCCGACGTCCACGTTGTCCTCGACCACCAGTATCCGGCGCTTTTCGCACGCTGCATGCACCTCGCCGTCATCCGCCGTTTCGTCCGTTTCCACGTCGGCCGCCGGCACTTGCGGCAGGTACAGGGTGAACTCCGTGCCGAGACCGAGCACGCTTGAAACATCGACGTTGCCGCCGGATTGTTTGGCGAATCCGAAGACCTGCGACAACCCCAGTCCCGTGCCTTTGCCGACATCCTTTGTGGTGAAAAACGGTTCGAAAATATGTTCGAGGGTGTGCGCGTCAATACCGCCACCGGTGTCTGCCAAAGCAATCGACACAAACGGGCTGCTGGAACCGGCGTGGCCGCGAATCGGTGGTAGCGGTTTGCTGCATTCCAGGCGCAATTTCAGTTCGCCCTGACCGTTCATGGCGTCGCGGGCATTCAGCGCAATATTGATCAATGCGGTTTCGAACTGGCTCAAATCGACGCGGATGTAGCAGGGGTGTTCCGGCCGTTCGACGCACACGTGAATTTGCGCACCAGTCACCGATTCGAGCATTTCGCCGATGTTCGCCAGACGTTCGCCGGCATCCACCACTTGTGGGTTGAGTGGCTGGCGCCGGGCGAAGGCGAGCAACTGGCTCGTCAGTTTGGAGGCGCGCTCAACCGTGTCGGAAACCGCGCGCATGTAGCGCTGGCGGCGTTCCTCCTGCAGGTTGGGCTGGCGCAGGAAATCCACTGAAGAGCGAATGATGGTCAACAGATTGTTGAAGTCATGGGCCACCCCGCCGGTCAGTTGACCGATGGCTTCGAGCTTCTGCGACTGGCGCAGCGCCGATTCGGCCTGGGCCAGGCGCAGGCTGCGCTCCTCGACCCGTTGTTCCAGCGTGGCATTGAGTTCGGCCAGAGCCAACAGGCCCTCGCGCACATTGGCATCGGCGCGCACTCGCTCGATGTGCGCCCAGCAGCGCTCAGTGACTTCGCTCAGCAGGGCCTGTTCGAAGCTCGACCAGACCCGCGGCACCTTGTCATGAATGGCCATTAACGCGGTGAGTCGACCCTCCTTGAGCAGCGGCACGCAAATGGTTGCGGTAATCCCGATGGCCTGAAAGGTCGCTGACTCTTCAGGGGGCAATTCGCTGCGGTTGTCATGGATAACCAGCGGTTTACCGGCGCGCAGCAGCTCGACGGCTTTCGCCCCGAAATCGCGCAAGCGGTAATGACCGACGATGCTCGGCGAACCCGGCGCAGCATGATCGCCGCGAATGGTGAAGCCATCTTCGTCGGCGTCCATGTCGGCATAGGCGCAGTTGGACAGGCGTAAATGCTCGACCATCAGCCGTGTACTCGCCGCGAGAATGGTTTGCGCGTCCGTGGCATTGGCCACGGCGTTGCCGATGGCATCCAGTACCCCCAGCCGTCGATTGAGATAAACGGTCTGGGTGGTCTCGGTGACGGTGTCGATCATGCCGACGACGTTGCCCAAGGGGTCGCGAATCGGGCTGTAGCAGAAAGTGAAAAACGCCTGCTCGGGGCCGTTGCCACGCTCGATCTGCAAGGCAAAGTTCTCGATGTACGTAGCCTGGCCGGCGAACGCCGCATCGGCAATCGGGCTGATTTCGTGCCACGCCTCTTTCCAGATGTCGCTGAACGGGCGCCCCAGCGCGTGAGGCTTGTCGCCCAGAATCGGCACGAAAGCGTCGTTGTACAGTGTGATCAGTTGCGGACCCCAGACGATTGCCTGAGGGAAATGCGAAGCGAGACTCAGCGAGACAGTGGTCTTGAGTACATCGGGCCAGTGTTCCAGCGGGCCGAGTGGCGAATTCGCCCAGTCGTGACGGCGGATCTGCCCGGCCATCTCGCCGTTGTCTTGCAACCAGTCTGTCATGGAGTTCGTGCTTTTCCGGGCATCTGTCTGAGACAAAGACCTTCGTGCAGGGTGTTTGGTTTCAGCACACCAGACACTTGTTTGCACTGCAGATTCTTTTAGCGTCCATCATCGCAGCAAAAACGCCAGGCGGCGAAAGAGCCAGACCCTTCGCCACCTGTTTTTTTTGCAGATTTTGAACCAGTGCTCAGGCATCGATGGCCGGGAAATCAATGTCGGTCAACGCGGTGTTGTTCAGGTAGTTGGTCAGCGTCTGAACGGCTACCAGCGCAATGACTTCGATGATCTTGCGGTCGTCGATTCCGGCGGCACGGGCGTCGGCCAGTTGCTCATCGCTCAAGTGGCCACGGGTTTGCGTCAACTGTTGGGCGAGGGCGGCATAGGCATTCAGTTCGCCCTGACGTGCCGCGGCGATGTCCTGGGCCGACAGCCCGGCCTTGCCAGCAAACAACGTGTGCGCCGCCAGGCAGTAATCGCAGCCATTGACCTGCGAAGTGGCGAGATACACCGCTTCCTTTTCCTGGGCGCTCAGTGAGGTTTTGCCGAGAATGGCCGAGGCTTGCAGATAAGTGTCGAGTGCCACTGGCGCTTGGGCCAGAGTGGTGAAAACGTTGGGCAGGAAACCGATTTTTTTCTGTATGCCTTCCAGTACCGGGCGGGTGGCGTCGGTGGCGGCGTCGAGGCTGATTGCAGTGATGCGGCTCATGGTGATGCTCCAAATGTCCGTTGCGAAGTGCAGCGGGGATGGAGAGATCTTAGGGAATGGCGATGGCGTATTGGCGCCAAATCGTCGAGGATATGCGGCAGATCGTCCAGATATGCCCTCGGGAGTCGCCTATGGATCGCCTTTCTACGTTGCTCAGTCATTTCGGCATCAATGCCGGGACCTTTCACAGTGGCGCGTTTTGCGGGGTCAGCATTCACGAGGGCGAGCCGGTCGGGCATGTGCACGTTTTGCAGGCGGGGGCGTTACTGCTCAAACCGGGCAACGAGCGGGAAATCCGTCTGGAAGAACCTTCGCTGATTTTCTTCCCCCGGCCCTTTGCCCATCGGATGTTTGCCGACGAGGCAATGGCCACTCAAGTGGTCTGCGCCTCGCTGACGTTCGACGGGGGTTCGGGCAACGCCCTGGCGGCGGCGTTACCCGATTATCTGGTTTTGAAACTCACCGATATTCCAGAATTGCGCAGCACCCTCGATTGGCTGTTCAACGAAGCGTTCGAAGGTCATTGCGGGCGGCTGGCGGTGATGGATCGCCTGTTCGAATTGCTGGTGATTCTTCTGCTGCGCCACCTCATCCGCAGTCGTGATCAACAACCGGGAATGATGGCCGGGCTGGCTGACCCGCGCCTGTCGCGCGCGCTGAACCTGATTCACGAGCAACCGCAAAAGCCCTGGAGCGTGGCCGATCTGGCGGCCACGGCCAATCTGTCCCGCGCCGGTTTCGCCGAGCAGTTTCGTCGCGTGGTCGGGCAGACCCCGGCCGACTATCTGTTGAGCTGGCGGGTCAGCCTGGCGCAGAAGCGCCTGCGGGAGGGCAAGCCGATTGCATTGATCGCCGAAGAGGTCGGTTACGAAAGCCCGTCGGCGCTGGCTCGGGCTTTTCGGCGCAAGACCGGGCTCAGCCCCCGGCAATGGAAAACCGCACATTGAGCGCTACCGGGCGAATTTTTTCGCCCCGGCCACACATCCGATCACCCCCAGCGTCACGGCGAGCATGCCCAGACTAACGTGCTCATGCAGCAAACCGGCCGCCAGCGCCAGACCAAAGAACGGTTGCAGCAATTGCAACTGACCGACCGCCGCAATTCCGCCCTGGGCCAGGCCTCTGTACCAGAACACAAAACCGATCAGCATGCTGAACAACGACACATAGGCCAGGCACACCCAGGCCGGCCCACTGATGGGGCCGAACGAGGCGGGCGCCAGGTACACGCTCAATAGCGCCATCAGTGGTAACGACAGCACCAGTGCCCAGCAGATGACCTGCCAGCCGCCAAGTGTCCGCGACAGCTTCGCGCCTTCGGCGTAACCGAGGCCGCAGACCAGAATCGCCGCAAGCATGAGCAGGTCGCCGGTCGGCGAGGCACTCAAGCCTTGGGCCAAGGCGAAGCCCACCACTAAAGCGCTGCCCAGCACCGAGAAAATCCAGAACACGGGGCGTGGCCGCTCGCCACCGCGCAAGACACCGAACAACGCTGTAGCCAGCGGAAGTAATCCGACAAACACAATCGAATGGGCCGACGTCACGTGTTGCAACGCCAATGCAGTAAGCAACGGAAAGCCAAGCACCACCCCCAGCGCCACAATCAACAACGACAGCCACTGGTGGCGCGCCGGCCGGCGCTGGCGAAACAGCCACAACAGGACGCCGGCCAATACCCCGGCGATGGCCGCGCGTACGACGGTCAGAAACACCGGATCAAACTCCAGCACCGCCAGCCGCGTGGCCGGTAGCGAACCGCTGAAAATCAGTACGCCGATAAAACCGTTGATCCAGCCGCTGGTTTTTTCCAGCGCCGGATTGCCCGGGGTCGAGGTTGTGTCCATGTTGGTCGCACTCGGAAGAGGTTGTGTTGCAGCGATCCTAGGACCGAGAATCAGCACAATCAAAAAATTGTCATGGATACAAGCCGAGATGACCCGTTCCCGTTACAAAACGCTGGTCGATCGCTACGCAGCGGACATCCGTTGCGGACGCCTGACGCCAGGCATGCGCTTGCCGACCCATCGGCAACTGGCGGCTCGTGAGGGGCTCGCGCTCGTCACCGCCTCACGGGTTTATGCCGAGCTGGAGGCGATGGGGCTGGTCAGTGGCGAAACCGGGCGCGGTACCTTTGTGCGCGAAACGTCGCTGGCGCCAGGGCAGGGCATCGATCAGAAGGACGTGGCGGTTGGCATGATCGACCTGAATTTCAACTATCCGGCGTTGCCCGGACAGGCAGAATTATTACGCACCGCGTTGCGCCAACTGGCCTTGTCCGGTGATCTGGAAGCCCTGTTGCGTTACCAACCTCACGCCGGGCGCGCCCACGAGCGGGCCTCGGTCGCACGTCATTTATCGGCACGCGGCGTAACAGTCGAGGCGGGACAAGTGCTGATCGTCAATGGCGCCCAGCAAGGGCTGGCCGTGACGCTGATGGCGTTGCTCAAACCCGGCGATGTGATAGCCGCCGATGCGCTGACCTATTCAGGATTCAAAGTGCTGGCCGAAGCGCTGCATCTGGAAGTGTTGGCGATTCCTGTGACTGAGCACGGTCCGGACTTGCAGGCACTGGACGAACTCTGCCGGCGCCGCCCGGTACGCGCCGTTTACAGCATGCCGACCTTGCACAACCCTCTGGGCTGGGTATTGCCACTGCAACAGCGTGAGCAACTGGTCGCGATTGCCCGTCGGCATGACCTAACGATAATCGAAGACGCGGCCTATGCCTTTCTGGTGCAAGAACCGCCTCGCGCGCTGATTGAACTGGCGCCGGAGCGGACTTTTTATGTGTCCGGCCTGTCGAAAAATATCGCTACCGGACTGCGGGTCGGGTTCATTGCGGCGCCGCTGCTTAAGGTGGCGGCGCTGGAGCGGATCATTCGCGCCACCACCTGGAACACGCCCGGTGTGATGACCGCAATCGCATGCGGTTGGCTCGATGACGGCACCGTCACTGCGCTCGAGGAACAGAAGCGCAACGATGCCCGCGCACGTCAGGCGTTGGCGTCGCAAGTGCTCAAAGGGCTGCCCTGCATCGCTCACCCGGCTTCGTATTTTCTGTGGCTGCCATTGCCCGAGGACGTACGCGCCGATCAGATTGTCGTCGAGTTGCTGCAGCATCAGGTTTCGGTCACCACCGCCGAGCCCTTTTCAGTGTCATCGCATACGCCTCATGCGATTCGACTGGCGTTGGGCTCAGTGGACCTGGACGTGTTGCGTCAGGCGTTGATTACCGTCAGAAACGTTGTCGGCGCTTATCTGTAAACTGCAGCCACGCCATGAAAAGCCAGTTTGGACTGTTCAATGAAAACCACCACAACACTGATGTTTGTCCTGATTTGCAGCGCAAGCGCACACGCTGATGGCGATCCTGAAGGCGGCGCGAAAATCTTCCCGCGTCTGTGCGGCGGCTGCCATCAAGTCGGCGAATCGGCGCGTTCGGGGTTCGGTCCACAGCTCAACGGAATCATCGGCCGGGCCGCGGGGACTTCTCCCGATTATGTTTATTCCGACGCGATGAAAAATTCGGGGATTACCTGGGATCGGGAGACGTTAAAGGCTTATCTCGAAGACCCGAAAGGGGTTGTGCCGGGCACGCGAATGATTTTCTGGGGGCTGAGCGACGAAGAGAAGCTGAATAATCTGCTGGCGTATCTGCAGACTTTCAGCCCCCAATCCCCGTAGGCGCGAGCAGGTTCGCTCGCACAGGGTTCTGATGTGTCAATGAGCGTGGCAAGCCACCTGGTTACGCCCTGCCGCTTTGGCCTGATACAACTGTTGATCGGAGCGTTTGATCAGCGCTGTATGGTTGTTGTCTGCCGGGTCGGCCAGACCGAGACCAATGCTGACCGTGACCTGCCCGACACCCTGGAAATGCGCTTGGGCGACCGCCGCACGAATTTTCTCGGCCACGACTTCGGGGGTGTCGGGATGCGCCACTTCCGGCAGCAGCACGGCAAATTCTTCGCCGCCGTAACGCGCGACAAAATCGGTGGTGCGCACGTTGCGCTGAATCAGTTGTGCCAATTGTTGCAGCACGTCATCGCCAACCGCATGGCCATGGGTGTCATTGATGCGTTTGAAGTGGTCAGCGTCGATCAGCAACAGGGCAAAGGGGCGCCCGGTGCGCCGGGACAGCAGTGAATATTCAGCGATTTTTTCGTCAAACCGCCGGCGGTTGTACACGCCGGTCAAACCATCGTGCGTCGCCAGACTCAACAGTTCGGCATTGGCCTGGGTGAGCGCAGCGGTGCGTTGCGCCACGGTGGCTTCCAGCGAGGCGTTCGCCTCCTGAAGTTCGCGTTCCTTTCTCAGCAACGATTGTGTCATGGCATCGATGGACTGGCCGAGCTGCGCAATTTCAAGCACAGGATGCTGGAGCTGGAATCGCGCGCCGGGCTGGTTGTTTTGCACCTGTTTGGCCGAGCGTGCGAGTTGCTCGATCGGGCGGCTCAGGTACAGCGCCAGGTAATAAGCCACGAGGCCGAACACCACAGCGGCGAATACGCCCAGTAACAACAATTCATATTGCAGCAGACGCGCCGGCTGCAGGGCCGTCTCCAGTGGTTGGCGTATGGCAATCGACCATGACAGCGCCGTACCCGATGGCGTCGGCACGCTGACCATGCTGGTCAGATAACCGTTACCCGTTGTCCAGCCAGGCGTTACCGAATCATTGACGGCCATTTGCTGCCCCATCAGTGCTTCGGGGTAGAGCACCTTGCCGTCGTGATCTACGATGAGTGCCTGGATATCCGGCGCCGAGTTTTTATGGGAAAACGCCGCCGACTCGACAATGCGCGTCACCCAACTCCAGTGCGCATGCGCGCCCAGCACGCCAATGACCTTTCCTTCGGCGTTATGAATGGGTGCGGCAAAATCAATGAAGCGCAGTGGCTCGCCGTTGGGCAGGCCCGGCAACAATTTGGCCAGCAACACGGCTTCGTGTGGGTCGCCCGTGTATTGCCGGCGCAGGCCGACCTGAAACCAGGGGCGTTTCTGTACCGATTGCCCAACCAGCAAATTATTCACGGCTTGATGGACTTGCCCCTCGGCATCGGTCACGCCCATCCAGGCATATTCGGTGCGCGCCTGCGTGCGCAGTTGCATTGATTTGAGGATGTTCGGGTTATCCAGATCGCCACGCTCCAGATGCGGCGCGCGACTGAGCAGATAAACCTCCAGCTGTCGTTCGCGCAGCTGTTCGCCCAACAAAGTCGCCGCCGCGCGAGCTGTGTTCAGCAAGGCATTGCCACTGGCCTGTTTCATCTGTTCGGTGGCGATGTGACCGAAATAAAAGCCCACGCTCAATAGCGTCAGCAGGGACAAACCGCCAAACCACAGGGTGAGATGGCTACGCAGGCTGGCTTTGAACATGGGGGCAGGTGTCTGTTTTTATTGAAGTGGCGCCATGGTATGCGACATCACCGATGGTCGGCCAGCGAACGGGTTCATAGAAATGAACGACGCTAGATACCAATTGGCCATCATTTTCGCTAAAGTACGCGCCGCCCGAGAGATGGATCCCGGGCGTTTCCTCATGGAGTTTTTTGTGAAATACCTCAGCAAAGTAGTCGCCGCCGCACTGTTCGGTGTGGTCCTGGCAGGTTGCACCGGCGCCCCGATGAAATCCGCACATTACGACAGCAACCAATACACCGTGGTTGGCCACAGCGAAGCATCGGCCACCGGCCTGCTGCTGTTCGGCATCATCCCGATCCGCCAGAACAGCCGTTTTGTTCGCGCGCAAGACGCCGCCATCAAGGCCAAGGGTGGCGATGCGATGATCAACACCCAAGTGCAGGAAAACTGGTTCTGGGCCTGGGCCCTGACGGGTTACACCACCACCATCTCCGGTGACGTGGTCAAGCTGAAAACCGCGCAATAAGCGACGGCTGAATGCAAAAAAGCCCGGCTGATCAGGCCGGGCTTTTTCATGGGTATTGCGTTAGAACGATTGATTCATGCGACGCGGCGTTCGATCAGACGATCGGAGCCACCTTCGGCAACACGGCGTTCGATCAGACGATCGGAGCCACCTTCGGCAACACGGCGTTCGATCAGACGATCGGAGCCACCTTCGGCAACACGGCGTTCGATCAGACGATCGGAGCCACCTTCGGCAACACGGCGTTCGATCAGACGATCGGAGCCACCTTCGGCAACACGGCGTTCGATCAGACGATCGGAGCCACCTTCGGCAACACGGCGTTCGATCAGACGATCGGAGCCACCTTCGGCAACACGGCGTTCGATCAGACGATCGGAACCGCCTTCAGCCAAGCGGCTTTCGATCAGCTTGTCCGAGCCGCCTTCAGCGACCAGATTGTGAGCGGGCGTTGCGGCAAAAGCGTTCACTGCGAAAACCGAAAAAGCGATGCTGAGAAGGGTTTGGCGTTTCATGATCGTGTGCTCCAGGGTATTGTTGGTTTGTCTGGAGCCGATGTTACGCCGTGCAGTTTTTATGAGAACTTCATTGACGTGATGGTGAACATCGACGCTGATGATGTTTGCTCAGACCCCTGATTCAGGCGGCTTTCGCCCGAATGCACAACTCGCCGCTGGCCCGGATCAGCGCCAGTTCATGCAGCGCATCAGAGGCCAGGTCCTTGCGTGCGCTTGCAAGCCAGGCCGGGCAATCCGGTTCCTGGCGATAGGGCGAGAATCGGGCGTATTGCTGCAACAGACGCTTTTGCAGCTCATCCAGCCGCGGTCGGATTTGTCCGCCCAGGTCGGGGCGCGGCGTATCAGGCGCAGCACCTGCCGCTTGCCATTGCGCGAGCAAACCGTACTGCACCAGTTTGTTGGCCTCCATTTGCGCGGCGATCAATTGTTCAACGTCGTTCGGATCGAGCTTGTATTCGGTGGCCAGCGTGCGGGCATTGGCAATGACCTGCGTCTCACGCGGGGTGTCCTGGATCGGTTTGCCGCTGTCCCATTTGGTCAGCGCAACCAGATCACCGATGTTCAGGCGCTCATTCAGGGTTGCGAGTAACGGTTTCAAGGCATCTGCCGCCGCTGCAGGTGAGGCCGCCTGGGTGCAGGCGGCGAACAGAACGAGAAGCGTACTGACCAGAATATTTGCAACGTTGCGCATGCGCCGAGCCTCAAAGTACGTGTTGGGATAACCGTGATTTACCACAGCCGCACACTGACACAAAGCGATCCCGGGCATTTACACAAATGCCAAAACAGATGATCAACGCCGATTAAAAATGTTGATTGCGCCCTGTACGCAACTCACCGAAGCTATCCTCAATCAGGCCGCCCGCCGTCGAGATGGACCTCTATTCAATGCAAAGCGCCACCTTCGCCAAGCCTCTCTGGCAAACCTATCTGCTGTTTCTCGCACCGATGGTGTTGTCCAATTTCCTGCAATCGATGTCGGGCACGGTCAACAGCATCTACATCGGCCAGATGCTCGGCACCCAGGCGTTGGCGGCGGTGTCCGGCATGTTTCCCGTCGTGTTCTTTTTCATCGCCCTGGTCATCGGCCTCGGCGCCGGCGCGGGCGTGCTGATCGGGCAGGCGTGGGGCGCGCGTGAAAGCCACAGGGTCAAGGCGATTGCCGGAGCGACGTTGCTGCTGGGGGGTTTGATTGGACTGGCGGCCGCCGTGCTGGGCAGTGTATTCGCGCGTCAGGCGTTGACGGGGCTGGGGACGCCTGCGGATGTACTCGACGATGCGGTGGCCTATGCCCACGTAATGCTGTGGATTCTGCCGTCCCTGCTGGTCTTCGTGCTGTTCACCCAGTTGTTGCGCGGGGTGAGCGATACGCTGTCACCGCTGCTGGCACTGATCGTATCGACCGCCGTGGGGCTGGCGCTGACGCCGGCATTGATTCGCGGCTGGCTGGGCTTGCCGCCATTGGGCATTCAGAGCGCTGCGTATGCCGGGCTGGCCGGTAATCTGTCGGCGATGGCGTGGCTCGCGTGGCGGCTGATCCGCAAAGGCCATCCGCTGGCGCCTGATCGTGAGTTCTTCGCCGCGCTGCGACTGGATCGGGTAATCCTCGGCAAGGTCTTGCGCATCGGCCTGCCGACCGGTGTACAGATGATCGTGCTGTCGTTATCGGAGCTGGTGATTCTGGCACTGGTCAACCAACACGGCTCGCAGGCGACGGCGGCGTATGGTGCGGTGACGCAGATCGTCAACTATGTTCAATTTCCGGCATTGTCGATTGCAATCACCGCATCGATTCTGGGTGCACAAGCCATTGGCGCCGGGCATCTGGAACGCATGGGGCCGATTCTGCGCACCGGCCTGCTGATCAACATCTGCCTGACCGGCGGCCTGATTGTGCTGGGTTACCTGTTGTCGCACTGGTTGCTGGGATTGTTCCTGACTGAAGATTCGACCCGGGCGATGGCCGAACATCTGCTGCACATCATGCTGTGGAGCCTGTTGGTGTTCGGGTTCCAGGCAATCATCGGCGGGATCATGCGGGCCAGCGGCACAGTGCTGGTGCCGGTGTTTATTTCGATTGTTTGCGTCGTCGGCGTGCAGTTGCCGGCGGCGTATTGGCTGGACGGGCAGTTCGGTCTGCAGGGGGTGTGGATGGCGTTCCCGGTTGCCTACCTGGGGATGCTGGCGTTGCAGTCTCTCTATTACAAGCTGGTCTGGAAGCATCAGAAGATCGAGCGGCTGATTTAGCGTTGGCGTAACAGCGTGTTGTTTGCTTAAGTCAATCCAGGCCCTCGACGGCACGCGCCGCCCGGAGAGTTTCATGTCGATGCGATTGCTGCTGGCTGCCGTGTGTGCTTTCTGCAT
Organism: Pseudomonas khorasanensis; assembly: GCF_014268505.2. Classification (GTDB taxonomy): domain Bacteria; phylum Pseudomonadota; class Gammaproteobacteria; order Pseudomonadales; family Pseudomonadaceae; genus Aquipseudomonas; species Aquipseudomonas khorasanensis. The sequence continues at coordinate 93,380 of NZ_JABWQP020000015.1, read as the reverse complement.
CGTGCCCAGCGCGCATGCTGCCGTATACACTCGCGTCAACACCGGCGCGAGCCAGATCAGCTTCACCTACAACCAGATGGGCTCGCGGATGTACGGCACCTTTGGCAAGTTCGAGGCGACGCTGGACTTCGACACCGACAACCTCGCCAAGGCCCGCACCACGCTGCATATCGACCTCGGCAGCATCGACGCCGGCAGCGATGACGCCAATACCGAACTGGTAAAACCGGCCTGGTTCGACACCAAAAAATTCCCGCTCGCCGTGTTCGAATCCAGCCGTTTCACCCAGGTCTCGGAGCACCGTTACCAGATTGCCGGCCAACTGACCCTGAAGGGCATCACCCGCGAAGTTGATGTACCGGTGGAATTGAAACCGGACAACGCCATCGGCATTTTCGACGGCGAGCTGGTGCTCAAACGCGACGAGTTTGGCCTCGGCGCGGGGGAGTGGGCGGACAGCGTGGTGTCCAAAGACATCAACATCAAATTCAGAGTGGTGGCGCCGCAACAGTGACAGTTCAACAGAACTCTTCGGCAAGGGATCTTTAAACGGCTATCGACGCCGGCACGGTATGATGTCGCGGTTCGTCGACGGCTCAGATCATCGGCAACGTTTTTTACCGCCGGAGTTTGCCCATGCCACGCATCACCCATTACACAGCCCCATGCCCCGAAAGCGTCAACAGTCAGATCCTGCAAATGGTCGTCGACTACCTGACCGACATCAGTGCGGTCGGCCTTGGCCCGAGCAATCTGCTGTACAACGTTTATCAGTATGCGGTCGGTTATGAGGTGCATCTGTATCTGGAAGCATTGAATGGCCAGAAGGGTACCGAGGTGGAATTGCTGGTGGCCACCGACGATGACGATCCCGAGCTGGTCATCGGGTTTTTGCTGTATTTGCCGGTGCAAGGTGATTGGGAGGCGTGCAGTGTGGCGTACATGGCAGTGCGCGAAGGGCATCGTCGCAAGGGGGTGGCGCGGGCGATGCTGGCCGAGATGATCGGACGCTATCCGCATGCGGAGCTGGCGTGCACCGTCGGCAAGGTGCCGTATTTCGAGGCGTTGGGTTTCGAAGTGATCGGCCAGCGCGAGACGCAGGTGTTGATGAGCACGCGGCATTATCGCAGCAACGGCTTGCGCGGATTTATCGACACCACGCCGATCTATCGTTCACTGGAGGTGCAGCAGATTCATACCTACCTGCTGCAGAAAAACGGTAAACGCGCGATGCTCGACGCCGAAAAGCAGCGCGACCGGCATCTGGATCAGACCAGTCGCCACGTTGAAGAATTTGTCCGTCAGCGCCTGATCGTGCACTGATCGGCTGGCCATGAAAAGCCCTTGTTGCGTACTCCGCGGCAAGGGCTTTTTTGTGGCTGGCAGTTCAACCGAGTTTGACGTTCATCGTGATGCGCGCGGTGAAGACTTTTTTGCCGTCGGTATCGTGGATATCGACGGTCACAATCTTGTCGCCATCGCTTTGCCAATCCACACCTTCAGCGCTGGCCACGGCAGTTACGTCGGTCTTGGCTTTGGCCAGGTATTCCACGGTCATCCCCTTGGGAATCCAGCGTGCGCCGCTCGGGATCGACACATCGGTCATCATCCCGCCGGCCAGTTCTGCCGCGTTGCACATGGCGATCGCGTGCACAGTGCCGAGGTGGTTGGTGATCTCCTTGCGGAACGGCACCTGCACTGTGGCTGCGTTCGGGCGCAGCTCGGTGATCAACGGGTTGATGCTGCTGAAATAGGGCGCGAACTGGCAGGCCATTTTGCTGAATGCGTCCGAACCGACGCTGTTGAACATGCTGAGCGATTGACTCATGAGTAAGACCCCTGGATAGGTGATTTGCAGAATGATGTTCTGCAACAGAATAATATTCTGTAACGGAACGGTATTCTGCTGGCGGCGAATCTGTCAACCTAGGCGCGACTTTTCATGGCAGACGCGTGCCTTTCTCGAACCCTTTTTTCAGGCCTGAAGCCGCATGGACACCGCAGATTTACTGGAACGCAGCTACCCCGGCCGCCGCGCCGAACTCAAGCGGGATATTTTTCGCAAGGCTCTGAGCCTGTTCAATGAACAGGGGATCGAGGCCACCACCATCGAGATGATTCGCGCCGAATGCGACACCAGCGTCGGTGCGATTTATCACCATTTCGGCAACAAGGAAGGGTTGGTCGCGGCGCTGTTCTTCACTGCGCTGGAAGATCAGGCGCGTTTGCGTGATGCGTATCTGGACGCTGCAGAAACGACTGAGGAAGGAGTGCAGGCGCTGGTGTTCAGCTACGTCGATTGGGTCGAGCAACAGCCGCAGTGGGCGCGTTTTCAGTATCACGCGCGGTTCGCCGTGACCAAAGGTCCGTTCAAGGACGAGCTGGCCGAGCGCAACAAGACCCGCAATCTGCGTCTGCGCCAATGGCTGGCAGGATCGGGCCGTGCCGCCGAGCTTCAGGATTTGCCCGCCGAACTGTTGCCATCGCTGATCATAGGCCAGGCTGACAGTTATTGCCGGGCCTGGCTGGCAGGGCGGGTGAAGGGCAGTCCGATGGCCTATCGCGAAGTCCTCGCGCAAGCGGCGTGGCGCTCGATTCGCGCCGAAGGCTGAGCCCCCCTGTAGGAGTGAGCCTGCTCGCGATAGCGGTCTGTCAGAAATAAATTTGGCGACTGACACACCGCTATCGCGAGCAGGCTCGCTCCCACAGGGATTTTTGGTGTGTCAGCTGATGCGCTGGAAGACCAGGGCTTTCAGGCCGCTCTCCGGATCAACATCCGGAAACTCTGGCGGATTTTCCAATCGTTGTTCGAAGCGCAGGCCCGGCGCTTCCTGGGTTACGCCTTCAATCAGAAAGTCCGACCCGAATGACGGGTCATTCATGCACGCGAGCACAGTGCCTTGGGCAGTCAACAGCTCCGGCAATCGACGCAGCACGCGCTGATAATCCTTGGTCAGCAGAAAGCTGCCTTTCTGGAACGACGGCGGGTCGATGATCACCAGATCGTAAGGGCCGCTGTTGATCACCTTGCCCCAGGATTTGAACAGGTCGTGCCCGAGAAAGCTGACCTTGCTCAGGTCATGGCCATTCAGGCGATGGTTATCGCGACCACGGCTCAACGCCGCGCGCGACATGTCGAGATTGACCACATGGCTGGCGCCACCTTCGATTGCCGCTACGGAAAAGCCGCAGGTGTAGGCGAACAGGTTCAACACACGCTTGCCCGCGGCCTGTTCGCGGACCCAGTTGCGGCCGTAGCGCATGTCGAGAAACAGCCCGGTGTTCTGCTTGCGACCGAGATCGACGCGGTACTGCAAGCCGCCCTCAACGATGGTCATCTCCTCGATTTCATCGCCGACCAGCCATTCGGCCGTGCTTTGCGGCAGGTAACGATGCTGGATCAGCAGGGTATGCGCGCCAGCTTGTTGCCATTCAGGTGAGGCGGCCAGTTGCAGCAGTGAATCCTTCAAATCCTGCAGTTGCTCTGGCATCGGCTCTTTGAACAGCGACACCAGCACAACGCCCTGCAGCCAGTCCACCGTCAGTTGCTCCAGCCCCGGCCAGCAGCGCCCACGACCATGGAACAGCCGACGGGTTTCGCTTGGCGCCGCTGCGAGTGCGGGCAGCAAACGGGCGTGGAGAACGGCAACGGCTTCAGGGTTCATCAGTCAGGATCGGCCAGCAAAAGGGCCGGCATTTTAACCATAAATCGGTTGTCCAGCAGGTTCATAGCACCCAAAAACAACAGCTTGTAGAAAACAGCTGTATCAAAAATGAATTTATGCAGGGCGCGCTGCTCATACCAGATAAGCAGCGGATGCAAACCGCTATTCGAAAATGTAATTCGGGGGAGTGCTGTTCATGTGCCCTACACCTACGTCGAGCGCGCACCTTCCTGGCGGATTGATTCTGGTTGTCGAGGACGATCCGTTGATTCTGGAATTTCTCTGCGAAATTCTTCAGGAAGAAGGGTTCAAGGTTGAACCGCAAACCAGCGCCGACGACGCATCACTGTATCTGGAAGAGCATGCGGCTGACGTCGCGCTGCTGTTGACCGACATCACCATGCCCGGCACGCTCAACGGCGCCGACCTGGCCAATCTGGTCGGCGATCGCTGGCCGGAAAAACCGGTGATGGTCATGTCCGGTTATGAGACCCCGGAAACCTCAGGGGTCAAGCATCCGGTGGCATTCATCAAGAAGCCCTGGGCGATCGGTCAGTTGCTCGACTGTGTGGAAAATGCGTTCAAATCCAAGGCACCGCAGTTGCACTGACAAATGCTACATTGCCGGGCCATGCTGCCCGGCCACTTGTCAGAGGATGTGATCTTTTGTCTGCTCACGCACCGCTTTTCAACCGCGCGTTCGGCGCGTTTCTGTTCGACATGGACGGCACCGTCCTCAACTCGATTGCCGCCGCCGAGCGCATCTGGTCGGCTTGGGCATTACGCCACGGCGTTGATGTCGAGACATTTTTGCCGACCATCCATGGCGCGCGGGCCATCGACACCATCACTCGGCTGAACCTGCCGGGCTTGGATGCGGAGGAGCAAGCGGCGTATATCACTGCGGCGGAAATCAACGATGTAGAAGGCATCGTCGAAATACCGGCGGCGGCAGCGTTTCTGGGCAGTCTGCCCAAAGACCGCTGGGCGATGGTGACATCGGCCCCGCGAGATCTGGCATTGCGGCGCATGGCCGCGGCCGGCATTCCCGAGCCCGCGGTGATGATCACGGCTGAAGATGTGAAGGCCGGTAAACCCGATCCGTCGGGTTACCTTCTGGCTGCGAAAAAGCTTGGCGTGGAGCCGACGGACTGCCTTATTTTCGAAGACGCTACCGTTGGCATTCAGGCGGCAGAAGCGGCAGGCGCGGCGCTGATGATCATCACCACCACGCACCAGCACCCGGTCGAAACGGCGCACGCGACGTTGGCCAGTTACGATGCGATCAGCGTCAAGGTCGATGCAGACGGCTGGCTCCGGCTGCGAGCAAACTGACGCGCCCCGTGACGTCACCGACATCCAGAATCTTTGAAGAGGACTATTTATGCCTACAGCATCCGCAACCATCGACATCCCGGCATCGGCCGATCAGGTCTGGCAATTGATTGGCGGCTTCAACACGCTGCCGGACTGGCTGCCGTTGATTACCCAAAGTGAATTGAGCGAAGGCGGTCGCGTACGGACTCTGCAGACCGCTGACGGCGGCGTGGTGATCGAGCGTCTGCAAACCTTCGATAATGCTGGCAGAACCTACAGCTATTCGATCGAAGAGGCGCCGTTTCCGGCCAGCGATTATCTGGCGACAATCAAGGTTGAAGCCCAAGGGCAGGGCGCGCGGGTGACGTGGTCTGGACGCTTTAACGCGGTCGGCGTGAGCGATGAAGAAGTGGTGGCGTTGTTCAAAGGAATCTATCAGGGCGGGCTCGACGCCTTGCGGGCGAACTACCCAGCCTGATTGATTGACCCGTGCCTTTGGAGCATGCGGGCTAATGTGGGAGCGAGCCTGCTCGAGGGATCAGTCACCAGAAACATCGCCTGACCTGACACCTTCGCGAGCGGGCTCGCTCCCACACTGCACCCAGTTGTCAGGCCTGGGTGATCAAACTCTGCCGACAATCGAGCACCAGTTTCGCCCCGCCCAGATCGCTGCTCCCAACCTCCAGGCTGTACCCGTGCAGGCTGACAATCGCTGCGACGATCGACAGCCCCAAGCCAAAACCACTTTGCGGCTGGCCACCTTCGGTGCGGTAGAAACGCTGGAACACCGCCTCTCGTTCAGCCTCGGGAATCCCTGGCCCGGAGTCATGAACTTCAATTCGCGTTTGCCCGCCGGCATTTACGCCGCGCAACATCACCGTGCCGCCGGGCGGAGTGAATTTGATCGAGTTGCTTAACAGGTTCGCCAGCGCTTCAAACAGCAGCGCGCGGTCGCCATTGAGCGGCGGCAGCGTCTCCGGCATGTTCAACTGGAAACGCAGATCGCCTTCCTCGGCCAGGGGCAGATAGAACGCATGCAACTCTTCCAGCAACGGCACCGGGTCGAGTTCGACAAAACCGGAACGGCGCTGGCGATCTTCCAGCTCGGAAATCCGCAACAGACCGCGAAAGCGCGCCATCAGCGTGTCGGCTTCCGCCAGCACCAGATCCAGTTGCGCCGCTTCCTGCGAGCCTTCGCCGGCCTGCTGCTGCATGCGATACAACTGCGCGCGCAAGCGGGTCAGCGGTGTGCGCAAATCGTGGGCGATGTTGTCGCACACGCCTTTGACCTCGTTCATCAAACGTTCGATGCGCTCCAGCATGGCGTTGACGATGGCGGCGAGCATGTCCAATTCATCGCGGCGATTGGACAGCGGCAAGCGATGCGTCAGATCGCCGGCAACGATGGCCTGGGCGCTGTCCTGAATCGCACGAATGCGCCGTAGCGGTCGGCGGCGCAGCAGATGCCATCCGGCGATACCCGGAAGAATTGTCAGCGACACCCCCCAGAACAGCGCATGCAAAATGATCCGCGTCACCGCGAACAGCGAGCCGTTATCGCGCAGCAACACCAGCCAGCGGCCGTCGCGGGTTTGCGTCGCCACGGCATCGCAGCTGTCGCTGGGCAGGGTCGGGTCGTCGGAGTCGGCGCATTCGGCGAGCATATGGATCTTGCCATCCAGCGGCAGGCCTTCCGGGATTTGCTGCAGCGCACCGCCGAGGTAGGTGCCCTGCGCATCGAACAGCCCGTAAGCGTCGATGCCGCGAATATCGAAGGTCATGCTTGCTGCGAGGGCGTCTTCCAGTTGCTCGCCACGAAAGTGCGAGAACAGGTGCTGGCGCTGCATCAGCGAGTGTTTGGCGAGCTTGTCGAGGTAACCGGAGACCTCGTAATACATGACCCCCATGAGGATCGCGCTCCACGCCACGAACAGCGAACTGTACAGCGCCAGCAAGCGGCTGCTGGAGGAGCGCCAGCCGTCAGACGGGTTCGGCAATGACATAGCCCGAGCCCCGTACCGTGCGGATCAGCGGAACGTTGCCCGCGGCGTCGATCTTCTTGCGTAAACGGCCGATGTGCACGTCGATCAGGTTAGTGCCCGGATCGAAGTGATAACCCCAGACTTCTTCAAAAATCATCATCCGCGAAAGAATCTGGCCGCTGTTGCGCATCAGAAACTCCAGCAATTTGTATTCGGTCGGCAGCAGCGTCAGCACCTGCCCGGCACGCCGGGCCTCATGGCTGATCAGGTCCAGTTCCAGGTCAGCGACTTTCAGCGTGGTGGCTTGAGTGGCGACGCTGTTCTGCCGGCGCAGCAACACTTCGACCCGCGCGGCCATCTCGTCGGTGGCGAACGGCTTGGTCAGGTAGTCATCGCCGCCGGCCCGCAATCCACGCACGCGCTCATCGACATCGGAGAGGGCGCTGATCATCAGAATCGGCGTGGCTACGCCCATGGTGCGCAGCGTGGTGACAATGGCCAGTCCATCGAGCTCGGGCAACATGCGGTCAAGGGTGATCAGGTCGTAGTTGCCGCTGACGGCACGGTCGAGGCCTTCGCGGCCATTGTCGACCCAGTCGACGTCCAGCCCGTGGCTGCTCAGTTCGGCGACGATTTCGCGCGCGGTCACGGCGTCGTCTTCGATGGTCAAGATACGAGTCATAGGCAGGCCTGCTGATCAAACGGAATGGCAGCATTTTGCCAAGAATTTGCCGCGACGCTTTAAATTAACTTTCATCTTCGTCAATCGCCGAATCAAAACTGATCGGGTCTCGCCGTCCTGGTCAATGCAGAAAACCCGCTGCGCTTGCGGCATTGTTGCAATTTGCATGGCCGGAGTAAGTTCAAGTTTTCTAATCCTTTGAAAAATATAGGTTTATTTAAATAGTGCGACTGGCACGGTCGCTGCAATTCCTCACCTGACGAGTTGTAACACCATTTTTCATGCCTGGAGCACTACAACAATGAACAGATCCCCCGATGACTATTATCCTGCCCTGGAAGAGTCGAGCAGCATGTCCGGCGTGTCCTGGGGTGCGATTTTCGCCGGTGCAGCGGCGGCTGCGGCACTGTCGATGATTCTGGTGCTGCTCGGCTTCGGCCTGGGTTTTTCGGTTGTTTCACCGTGGGCCGGAGAGGGCGTTAGCGCCAAGGGCTTGGGTATTTCGACGATTGTCTGGCTGGCGGCGACGCAAATCATCGCTTCCGGCATGGGCGGCTACATTGCCGGCCGTCTGCGGGTGAAATGGGCAAACATGCACGGTGACGAGGTCTACTTCCGCGACACCGCCCACGGTTTTCTGGCCTGGTGCGTAGCCACGCTGGTGACCGCTGTTCTGGTCGTCGGCTCGGTCAGCAGCGTCGTCAGCGGCGGGGTGCAGGCCGGCGCCAACGTCGTCGGCGGCGCTGCCGGTGCGATGAGCCAAACGGCCGGTGCTGCTGCGGCCAACACTGACAGCGATCAGTACGGCTACTTCGTTGACAGCTTGTTTCGCGACGATCGTCCCGCCGCCGTCAGCGATGACGCCGCCCGTGGCACCGTGACTCGCATCTTCGCCCAGAGCCTGGCCAACGGTCAGCTCAGCGCAGAAGACCGTACTTACCTCGCACAACTGGTCTCGCAACGCACCAACCTGACCCAGGCCGACGCTGAACGTCGTGTCGATGAAATCTACGCCAGCACGCAGAAAGCCATTGCCGACGCCAAGCTCAAGGCCCAACAAGCCGCCGACACCGCTGCCAAAGTCGCTGCCTACACCTCGCTGTGGATGTTCGTTGCGCTGCTGGCCGGTGCGTTCTTCGCCAGCCTCGCAGCCACCTTCGGCGGTCGCCGTCGCGATGCGGTCGAGTACGTTGAAGTCGACACCTACACCACTGCCACTCCGGTTCGTTAAGAAGGAGAGTCACCATGCGCTCATTACTGCTGTTTTTCCTCGGCGTGCCGATCCCGATCATCATCCTGATCGCCCTGTTCGTACACTGATCCATTGAGGCTTGCGCCTCGGCCGCTTTCACCTTCGGGTGGAAGCGGCGTTTTGCTTTCTGGGGGCTCGGCGGCGAGATTCGGCGCAGGAAGCGGGTGGTCCGCTTTGCCGGTTTAAGGACGGATACGTTGGGCAAGAAGAAAATCAAACGTATCCCGCCATTTTCACTGGCCTGGATCAATATTTCGCTGGGCGATATCGCCTAACGTAAATGCTCCAGGCCTTTGCTGAGGTATGAACTACAGTGCTTCTCGCGCACCTTGTTGCGCTGACGAAGTATCCGCGTCGACATTGAAACCAGAGCAAAAATGCGTCGACGAGGTGTAGTGCAGCAAGGAGCTGACACAACCTCAACTGAATCTTCACGGACGAACATCGTAATGAACTACCTGGAAAGATCCTTCGATATCCAGCCCTTGGTGCAGGCGGACATGACCGTGCACATCAACGGCCAAGCGGTCAGCGCCGCCATCGGCGAAACCGTCCTCAGCGTCATTCAGTCCCTCGGCGTGCGCCAGATCGCACGCAACGACCACGGTAAGATCAGCGGCGCCTATTGCGGCATGGGCGTTTGTCAGTGCTGTCTGGTGAAAATCAACGGTCGCCACAAACGTCGTGCGTGCCAGACCGTGGTGCGCGATGGCATGCAGATTGAAACCCGGGTCAATCGTGTCGTCGGCCAGGAGGTCGTATGAACCTGCAACCGGTGATTGTCGGCGGCGGGCCGGCGGGCATGGCGGCAGCCATTGAACTGGCGCGCCACGGGGTACGTTGCATGTTGCTGGAAGAGGCTTCTCGCCTCGGTGGCGTGGTTTATCGCGGACCGCTGCGCGATGGCGTGCGGTTGGACTATCTGGGGCCGCGCTACGGTGAGGCGCTGAGCACGTTGCACGGCGAATTCGCGGCGCATTCCGGTCTGATTGATGTCCGGCTCAACTATCGCGTCGTAGGCGCCGAAGGCACTCGGGCATTGGTCGTGCTGGACGGCGACGAACAGCTGCACGAGATCGGTTACCCGCAATTGCTCCTCGCCGCCGGTTGTCATGAACGCAGTGTGCCGTTTCCCGGCTGGACGCTGCCGGGGGTGATGTTGCTTGGCGGCCTGCAACTGCAGATCAAGAGCGGGGTGGTCAAACCGCAAGGGCCGGTGATCATTGCCGGCACCGGACCTTTGCTGCCGCTGGTGGCGACACAGTTGCATGCTTGCGGTGTGCGCGTTGCCGGCGTTTACGAAGCGTGCGCGTTCGGCAAGATCGCCCGCGAAAGCCTGGCGCTGTTGAACAAGCCGCAACTGTTTCTTGATGGCTTGAGCATGCTCGCTTATCTGAAATTGCACGGCATCCCTTTGCATTACGGCTGGGGCGTGGTGCAAGCCCACGGCGAGGGCGAATTGAAAAGCGTCAGCGTCGCGCCTTATTCGGCAACGTGGGAGCCGGATCTATCGCGCATTGAGCGTTACGAAGCGCAGACTCTCGCGGTCGGTTACGGCTTCATTCCGCGCACGCAATTAAGTCAGCAGATGGGCCTCGATCACGGCTTCAGCGACGACGGCTATCTGCGCGCCCACGCCAATGTCTGGCAGCAAAGCAACGAGCCGCATGTGCATCTGGCTGGCGACATGGGCGGGATCCGAGGGGGTGAAGCGGCGATGCTGGCCGGCAAGATCGCCGCGACTTCCATCCTGCTGCAACGCGGCGTGCTGGACGCCGAACTGGCCCGTGTTCGCCGTGACCGCTACGCGAGCAAACTCAAAGCCATCGTGCGTTTCCGCGCCGCTGTGGATCGCTACACCGAACGCGGTAGCGGCCAGACCGCTTTGCCCGCCGCTGATACCGTTATTTGCCGTTGCGAACACGCGACCCGCGCCGACATCGATCTGGCGCTGGAGCAGGGCGTGCAAGACATCGCCAGCCTGAAGATGCGCACCCGCGTGAGCATGGGCGATTGCCAGGGGCGGATGTGCGTCGGCTACTGCAGTGATCGTCTGCGTCAGGCCACCGGACGCCAGGATGTCGGTTGGCTGCGCCCGCGATTCCCGATTGATCCCGTGCCCTTTTCCGCCTTCCGGTCCTTCGGCAAGCAGGATGCTTCTCATGAGTAAGTTTTACGATGTGGTCATCGCCGGTGGCGGCGTGATCGGCGCGTCCTGCGCCTACCAATTATCCAAACGCAAACACCTCAAGGTTGCACTGATTGACGCCAAGCGCCCCGGTAACGCGACCCGCGCTTCGGCCGGTGGTTTGTGGGCGATTGGCGAGTCGGTCGGTCTCGGCTGCGGGGTCATTTTTTTCCGCATGATGTCGGCGGACCGCAAGCGCGAAACCCAGGGCGCCGCAGTGGCGGTGGACGCCAGTACGCCGCACATTTTGCCCGAATCGTTCTTCGATTTTGCCTTGCAGTCCAACGCCCTTTACCCGGCGTTGCACCGTGAGCTGAAAGAGAACCATGGCATGGATTTCAAGTTCGAGAAAACCGGGCTGAAGTTCGTGATTTATGACGATGAAGACCGGCTCTACGCCAAACACATCGTCGGCTGCATTGCGCACCTGGCCGATCAGGTGCGCTGGCTCGATCAGGCTGCATTGCGCGAGGCTGAACCGAGCGTCAGCCACGAAGCGCGCGGCGCGCTGGAGTTTCTCTGCGACCATCAGGTCAGCCCGTTCCGCCTCGCCGATGCCTATCTGGAAGGCGCGCGGCAGAATGGCGTGGACATTTTCGTCAATACCAACGTCACCGGCGTGCTGCACCACGGCACCCGCGTGACGGGTGTGCAGACCGCCGAGGCGGGTGTGTTCCACTGCAAAACGCTGATTAATGCCGGCGGTGCCTGGGCGGCGGACTTGAGCGAGTGGGCGACGGGCATTCGCATCCCGGTCAAACCGGTAAAAGGGCAGATTCTGCTGACCGAGCGCATGCCGAAGATCCTCAACGGTTGCCTGACCACCAGCGACTGCTACGTGGCGCAAAAGGATAACGGCGAAATTCTCATTGGCAGCACCACGGAAGACAAAGGTTTCGACGTCACCACCACCTACCCTGAAATTGCCGGACTGGTCCAGGGCGCGGTGCGCTGCCTGCCGGAGCTTGCGCACGTCAACCTCAAACGCACCTGGGCGGGCCTGCGACCGGGCTCGCCGGATGAGTTGCCGATCCTCGGGCCGATGCGGGGCGTGCAGGGATATCTGAATGCCTGCGGGCACTTTCGCACAGGGATTTTGACCTCGGCGATTACCGGCGTACTGCTGGACAAACTGGTGAACGAGGAGCCGTTGCCCCTGGATATCACGCCGTTTCTGGCGGACCGGTTTGCGGTGGCGCCGGTCAAGGAGCAACTCGCAGCGGAACCGGCCTGACGAGGGCAACATGATCGTTCCCATGCGCAGCAAAGGAATGCCTCAAGGGACGCTCCGCGTTCCAGCTCGTGAATTGGAACGCGGAGCGTCCCGGGCTGTGTTACCACGCGGAGCGTGGAAACAATCAGGCACCTGTGGGAGCAGTTTTCAGGCCTTGCGTGCTTCCTCTTCTAGCTGATCCGACTCGAACAGTTTTGCCAGTTCCGCCCGGGCTTCCTGGGCGGTTTGCAGGACTTTCGCGGCGTCGTCGTAGATGGCGTGTTGCGCCTCCAGCACCTGCTCGTCGTGGTGCTTGAAGCGCTTGATCCGCGCCTCGGCCTGGGCTGGGGTCAGACCGAGGCCGACCAGCGTGCGCCGGCTCATTTCCAGGCTCGAATAGTACGTCTCACGAATAGCCTCCGCGCCGACGTCCACCAAGCGATGCACATGCTGACGGTTACGCGCGCGGGCGATGATTTTCATGTGCGGATACAGCTTGTGCACCACTTCAGCGGTTTTGATGTTGGTCTCCGGATCATCCGTTGCAATCACGAAATATTCCGCCTCTCCGACCTTTGCCGCGTGGAGGATTTCCGGGCGCATCGGGTCGCCATAGAACACCGGCACGCCGCCGAAGCTGCGCGACAGTTCGATGGTTTCCACCGAGGTATCAAGGGCGACGAACTTGATGTTCTGCGCGCGCAGAATCCGCGCGACGATCTGGCCCATCCGGCCCATTCCGGCAATCACCACACGTGGCGCTTCGGTATCGATCTCGCGGTATTTCTCCGGCACTTCCACCGGCTGCACCTTCGGGCTGACCAGGCGGGCGCAGGCCAGCAGCAACAATGGCGTCAGCGCCATTGACAGGGTGATGGTCAGCACCAGCAAATCGTACAGGCGCGGTTCGAACAGGCCCTGGTCGCGGCCGATCTTGAACACCACAAAAGCAAACTCACCGCCAGCGGCCAGGACGATGCCCAGACGTATCGCGCTGATCTTGCTCAGCCCTCCAGCCAGGCGTCCAACGACAAACAGCAGCGGCAGCTTCAGACCGATCAGCAGCAACGTCAGGCCCAATACAGTGATTGGCGCAGTCAGCAGCAGACTGAGGTTGGCGCCCATGCCGACGCTGATGAAAAACAGCCCGAGCAGCAGGCCCTTGAACGGTTCGATCTGTGCTTCCAGCTCATGGCGATACTCCGAATCTGCCAGCAGCAGCCCGGCGAGAAACGCCCCCAGCGCCATCGAGACACCGACCAGATCCATCAACCACGCCGTGCCGATCACCACCAGCAGCGCCGTCGCCGTCGAGACTTCCGGCAGACCGGTTTTCGCCACCACGCGGAACACCGGACGCAGCAGATAACGCCCGCCGATCACCACCACCGCGATGCCCCCGAGCACCTGCAAACTGTGGCGTATATCGTCGGCGGTGCTGGTGTGGTGATCGACGCCGGCGAGCATCGGTACCAGCGCGATCAACGGGATCGCGGCGATGTCCTGAAACAGCAAAATCGCAAACGCCAGCCGCCCGTGGGGGCTGGTCAGTTCCTTGCGTTCGGCGAGGCTCTGCAGACCAAACGCGGTGGAGGAAAGCGCCAGACCCAGGCCCAGCACAATCGCGCTGTTCAGCGGCTGGCCGAACACCGACAGCGCCAGCACGCCGATCACCGAAGCGGTCAGAAGCACCTGTGCCAGACCGACGCCAAACACCGATTTGCGCATCACCCACAACCGTCGCGGCGACAACTCGAGGCCGATGATGAACAGCAGCAAGACCACGCCCAGTTCCGAAATGTGCGCAACGCTCTGCGGGTTGCCGATCAGGCCCAGCACCGAGGGGCCGATGATCACGCCGGCAAACAGATAACCGAGCACAGCGCCCAGTTGCAGACGTTTGGCCAAAGGCACGGTGAGCACCGCCGCGAACAGAAACACGACAGCGGCTTGCAACAAATTGCCTTCATGGGGCATGGAAAGACTCCTGACTACGGGTACGGCGAGGGTGACAAGGATAAAGGGTTACGCGGTCCCCAGACCATTCGAGATCCAATGTGGGAGCGAGCCTGCTCGCGAATGCGGTGGGTCAGTCACCTATGCATTGACTGATGCCCCGCATTCGCGAGCAGGCTCGCTCCCACAAGGGCAGCTTCTATCAGGCCTGTAATAATTTGCATCAATTGGTTACATTTATAACCCCAGCGAATCAATCCACGGAAGCGCCATGGCCATCAACTTCGACCTGAACGATCTGCAAGCCTTTCGCGCCGTGGTCGAGCAGGGCAGTTTCCGCAAGGCCGCCGACACCGTGCGTCTGTCGCAACCGGCATTGAGCCGGCGCATCGAGAAGCTCGAAGACGCCCTCGGGGTCAAACTGTTCGAGCGCACCACGCGCAAGGTCAGCCTGACTCAGGCCGGGCGCGGCTTCATGCCCAGCGTCGAGCGGCTGCTGGATGATCTGGACATTGCTTTACTCGGCATCAGCGAAGTGGCCTCGACGCGCCTGGGCCACGTCACGGTCGCCTGTGTGCCTTCGGCCGCGTACTACTTCATGCCCCGCGTGGTCGCGCGTTATCACCAGCAATTCCCTCGGATCAAAGTCAAAGTCCTCGATTCCAGCGCCCACGATGTGTTGAGTGCGGTGGTCAATGGCGAGGCGGATTTCGGCCTGAGTTTTCTCGGCACGCAGGATGCCAAAGTCGAGTTCGAACCGCTTGTGCAGGAGTGCTACGTTGTTGCCTGTCGGCGCGACCACCCCCTGGCCGGCCGCAGCAGCGTGACGTGGGAGGAATTCTATCAGCAGGATTACATCGCCCTGGACAAAACCTCCGGCAATCGCTTTCTGCTCGATCAGGCTTTGGGCGCGGTGACGCCGCAGCGTCAGAGCATCTGCGAGACGCGGCATGTGACGACAATGATTGGTCTTGTGGAGGCGGGGCTGGGCGTGGCGGCGGTGCCGTTGATGGCGATGCCCGGGCCGGATCATCCGATCCTGACGCGGATACCGCTGACCGAACCGCAGGTGATGCGCAGCGTCGGCATCATCAAGCGCCGGGATCGAACGTTGACCCCGGCGGCACTGGAACTGGAGCGGCTGGTCGTGGAAATGCGCGTCCAGCCGCCGACGATCAGCGCTTGACCGAATCCAGCCCGGTGGCCTGCACGTCAGCCTGGGCGGCCGGTGCGGCGAGGTAGGCGAGCAGGGCTTTGGCTTCTTGCGGATGCTCGGCCTTGACCGGGATGCCAGCGGCAAAGCGCGTCACCGATTGCACCGATTCCGGAATTTTTGCCACGAAGGTCACGCCCGGTACTGGCAGCAACTCGCTGACCTGCTGGAAACCCAGTTGATAGTCGCCAGTGGCAACCACCGAGCCGACCGGAATCTTCGCAATCATCTTCGCCTTTGGCTTGAGCTGTTCCTCGATACCGAGTTTCTTGAACAGCTGCTGCTCGATGTACACGCCGCTGGCGCTGTCGGAGTAGGCCACTGACTGCGCGTCGAGCAGGGTTTTCTTAAGTCCGTCGACGCTGCTGATGTCCGGTTTCGGCGCGCCTTCACGCACCACCATTCCAATGCGTGAATCAGCCAGCTCGACGCGGGACGCCGGGTCGACCTTGCCTTGCCTGATCAGCTCGTCGAGAGCGTAGCCGACCATGATCACCACGTCGGCGTGCTCACCGCGCGCCAGGCGATTGGGGATCGCTTCCGGCGCCTTGCCCATCGACGGACCGAGGCTGGTGGTCAAGGTGTTACCGGTGGCAGCGGCGAATTTCGGACCGAGAATCTTGTAGGCAGCGGTGAAACCACCGGAAGTCATCACGCTCAGTTCTTCAGCCTGGGCGGCGACGTTGAACGCGAGACCGGCGAGCAGGGCGGTGACAGTAAAGAATTTTTTCATGGCGAGTTTTCCTCAGGCCGCGACAGGTTGCAGACGACCACCGGCACGGCGGTACAGATAAAGGGTGGCGCACAACGCACACAGCGCACCGATGCTCATCCAGTAACCCGGCGCGGCTTTGTCACCGGTGTACTGGATCAGGAAGGTCGACATCGCCGGCGTGAAACCGCCGAACACCGCCGTGGCCAGGCTGTAGGCCAGGGAGAAACCGGCCACGCGCACTTCCACCGGCATGATCTCGGTGAGCGCCGGAATCATCGCGCCGTTGTACAAGCCGTAGATGAACGACAGCCACAACAGCGACAGCAGCATGTGGCTGAAGCTGGGCGACTGCACCAGGAAAGACAGCGCCGGGTAAGTGGTGGCCAGCGCCAGCAACGCCATGGCGATCAATACCGGGCGACGTCCAATGCGGTCAGACAATGCGCCGCCGATCGGCAGCCAGAAGAAGTTCGACACACCGACCAGCAGCGTCACCAGCAGCGCATCGGACGTGCTCAGGTGCAGCACGGTTTTACCGAACGTCGGCGCGTATACGGTGATCAGGTAAAACGCCGTGGTGGTCAGCGCAACCATCAACATGCCGCCGAGCACCACCCCCCAATTCTGCCCCAGGGTGCGGAACACTTCGCCCATGCTCGGACGGTGTTTGCGCGCAGCAAACTCTTCGGTTTCCGCCAGGTTGCGCCGCAGGAAAAAGATGAACGGAACGATCATGCAACCAATGAAAAACGGAATACGCCAGCCCCAATCGGCGACGACTTCGGGCGCCATCCACTGATTTAATCCGTAGCCCAGTGCGGCGGCGACAATGATCGCTACTTGCTGACTGGCCGACTGCCAGGCCGTGAAAAAGCCTTTGCGACCCGGCGTAGCGATCTCGGACAGATAGACCGAAACGCCCCCGAGTTCTGCGCCGGCCGAGAAGCCTTGCAGCAGCCGCCCGACCAGCACCAGTGCCGGTGCTAACAGGCCAATCGTTTCGTAACCGGGCACGAGCACGATCAATATCGTGCCGCTGGCCATGATCGACAGCGTGACGATCAGACCTTTGCGACGACCGACATCGTCGATGTACGCACCCAGCACGATGGCGCCCAGCGGACGCATCAGAAAACCGGCGCCGAACACTGCAAAGGTCATCATCAGGGAGGCGAACTCACTGCTCGCCGGAAAGAACACCGCTGCGATCTGCGTGGCGTAGAAACCGAACAGAAAGAAGTCAAACTGTTCGAGGAAGTTGCCCGAGGTCACCCGGAAAATGGCACCGGCCCGCGAGCCGTTGTGAGGGATTGAGGCTGTCATAGAAAAGTACTCCACCGCTTTTATGACGTGCGCCACGGAGAAGCGGTGCACGGTTTTTATTGAGGCGGATGGTGGCGCAGATGTAACAATCTGTTAATTGCATTGTTGGCATGGATTGATGTGCGCAGCGGATCAATGGCTTCAGTGCTTGGCGCATATGTGGGAGCGAGCCGGCTCGCGAAGGCTTTCACTCAGGATGGAAACGATGTCGGATGTGCCGGCGTATTCGCGAGCAGGCTCGCTCCCACAGGGGATTGGTGGTGATCAGAGAATCAGCGTCCGCCAGGGACTTTGTGGGAGCGAGCCTGCTCGCGATAGCTGTATGTCAGGCGCCAGTGCTGTCGGATTTAAGTCGGTCTAAGCCGTAGCCGCCACGGCGCCCTGTTCGCGAGCAACCTCAGTTGCGCGGCTGCCTACCTGCACCGGGATACTCAAAAACGGCGGAAGCGGGCAATCCAGTAGGTCGGCGACAGCCCGGAACAATTCCGCTTCGGCCACGGTGATCACGCCGTCATGCATCACGCAGCGAGTCATCGCATTGAGGAGGGCGGGGCGTTCTTCCGGCATGAGATGGCGCAGACGATTGAGCGCGGTTTCCAGGCCGATCAGCTCTTCGAGATCCTTGCGTATCTCTTGCGGCTGTTCGAAGGCAAGCCCGTGCCAGGCAGACTGCAGTGCCTTCGCGGCCGCCGCTTGATCGTTTTGTCCGGCACGGGCCAGCGCGCTCAGCAGCGCCAATAATTCTTCGGCGCACTGGAACAGGCCAAACTTGAACTGCACTGGTGCCGCGCCCAGCACATTGCGCTCGACGATGCGCAACAGCGTCCATTCAAGCAATTCGGTTTCGTTGTCGGCTTCGATCAGCGCGATCAGGTTGGCATCGACTCTGGCGAAACTTTTGCCGAGTTGTTGCAGGCTCGGCGTTGCCAGATCGAGCAACGGCAAACGCAGCCCGGGCTGCAGCGATAACAGCGGATTTTGCAGCAGTTCCAGTTGCTCGAATACCGCATCGTCGACGCTCCCTCTCAGTGTATCGAGGTGCATGCCCAGTACGGGCGCCGAGCGTGACAACAACAACCCGTAGACGATCGCTTGGGCGCCGTCGACGCTGCGCGCAGCCTCTCTGAGAACCTGCGGAATATCGCCGAGTACACGGCGTGCCTCACTCAAATGCTCTGCCTGCGGTGCGCCGATCGCCGCAACGGACGCCTGTGCTGCACTCAAATCGTAAAGCACTGCCATGGCGGCAGCCGGGACGCCGCCAAAGGCATCCGAAATCGGCAGGTCGGGTTTGGTCTGCGGCTCCACAACAGGTGCGGCGATTTTCACGAAGCTGCCATCCCATTGCGCATCGACCCGGCGGATCCGCTCGCTCAAATCCGGATGCGAGGCCATCAGGTCGAACGAAGACGTGCCCGAACCGAAATACAGATGGCTGAACTCGGCAGCACGCGCGGCATTGAGCGTTGCGCCCAGTTCATAGCCTCCGATTTTCTTCAGAGCACCGGCAATGCTTTGCGGGTTGCGCGTGTATTGCACAGCCGTCGCGTCAGCGAGGAACTCGCGCTGCCGCCCGATCGCTGCCTTGATCAGATTGCCGAAATACGACCCGGCAAATCCCGCAACACACAGGACAAAACCGACCAGCGCGGTGAACGCGACGAACTTGTTGCGGCGCGCGGCTTCTTTGCCCACCGCGTCGGTGCCACGCAGGATGTAACTTCCAGTCAGCCCGAGCACGAGGATGCCGTGGACGATTGCGATCAACCGGGTGTTGAGGCGCATGTCGCCGTTGTAGATGTGGCTGAACTCATGGGCAATGACGCCTTGCAACTCCTCGCGCGTCAGCAGATTGATAGCGCCCTGAGTCACGCCGATCACGGCGTTTTGCGGCGTCATGCCAGCGGCAAAGGCGTTGATGCCCAGCTCTGGCAATAGATAGACGGGAGGGACGGCAGTGCCTGAGGCGATGGCCATTTCTTCCACGACGTTGAGCAGGCGCTGCTCTTCCAGGGTCTGCGCGTTATGGTTGATCAGCCGGCCGTTGAGGCCACGGGCAATGACTTTGCCGCCGGCGGACAGCTCGGAATGTTTCGCCGTACTGCCCAGCAGCACGACGCTGATCACCACCGCTGACACATATCCGATCAGTTCCCGGCTCATCTCCAGATCGAAGAGAACATTGCCGTCGCCATCTTCCACTGGAATCGTCATCAACACGCAGGAAACGGCAATCAGGCTCAGCACGGCCAGTGCCATCAGAACAATAAGCAGCAGGGTACGGCGCTTGGCCTGGCGCTGTTGTTGGAAAAAATTCATGGTGCCATCCGTTGGCTGGGGTCAGAACGAAACCTGTGGCGCTTGCTGAATCGCGGCGCTGTCGGCGAACGTCAGCACCGAGGCATCGGCAGCATGGCCGAACAGCGGGGCGAACAGCGCAGCCGGGAAACTCTGCTTTAGGGTGTTGTAGCTCATCACTGCATCGTTGTAAGCCTGACGCGCAAAACTGACTTTGTTCTCGGTACTGCTCAGCTCTTCGCTCAATTGCTGCATGTTTAGCGAAGCCTTGAGATCCGGATAGGCTTCGACCGTCACGTTCAATCGGCCCATCGCATTGCTCAGCGCGCTGTCAGCCTGGCCGAGCTGGACGATGTTCTGCGCATTGCTCGGCTGCGCCTGAGCGGCCTGCAGGCCTGCGACCGCGTTGTTGCGCGCGGCAATCACCGCTTCCAGCGTCTCGCGCTCATGGGCCATGTAGGCTTTGGCGGTTGCCACCAGATTGGGGATCAGGTCGTAGCGACGCTTGAGCTGTACTTCGAGTTGCGCGAACGCATTCTTGATTTGATTGCGGCGGGCAACGAGGCTGTTGAAAAGCTGGATGGCGTAGAGGGCGAGGAGGCCGGCAACGACCAAAAGGATGATGAGCGTGCTGTTCACGGTGATGTCCTTATTCACACGGCAGGAAGGGGCGCGGCATATTAGCGCAAATCCAGCGTGAATGTGGCAGCGGGCCAGCTCCCGGCAGAGGGCGGAGGAGCGGCGACGATTTGTCCGCCGGCCGCAGTGAAAAACAAGGAATGTTTCCCGCGCCACGCAGTCGGAGTTCAGGTACTACTCATCTGAAAGAGGTTCACCGATGAACAGCAAAACCCTAATCGCCAGCCTGGCCCTCGTTGCCGGTATTGCCGGGATCACGCCCATTGTTCAAGCGGCGCAAACCTCAAGCGAGCCTTCCGTGCAATCGACCAGCAGCGACCGTCAGTTGAAGGTCAACGATCGCGCCCCGGAGATGTACCAGCGCAAGGACAAGGCCCTGCAGAACTGGAAAGCCAAAGGCCTCAAGGCACCGGTCGAACAGGCGCAGTGGGTGCAGATCAACGACAAATACGTGATGGTGATGATCACCAACGGCACGATTGTCGAGATGCAGCCGGTAGAGCGATAGGCCTGAATGTCGGGGGAGCGTTTACAGAAGCTCCCCCTTGTCCCAAAGATGCACCAGATCCCCCGGCGCCTGATCTTCCGGTACTTTCAGTACCATCTCGCCGGACTGATAACGCACTTCAATCTGATAGAAACGTTGATCACCGCGCCCGGACTCGCTGCTGTCCAGCGGCAGGCAGCCCTCCAGTACGGAGCAGATTCTTGACCGTTGGCTGATGTCGCATTGTGCGAACTCGATCTCCCGAGGTCGGCTCAGGCTGTGGATCGCTGCAACGCCACCCTGGCGAGATACACGTAGAACAGAATCGTCACCTAACTCGGGTAGCGTTTTCATACAGACTCCTCGGATTATTCAATGCCGACCTGTGCCCAGGCCTGCTGCACAGCGTCGGCTTCCTTGACGCCGAAGCGCTGGCCGGCGTGATCGACGGTCAATTTTGCAAACGCGTCGAACGTCGCATCCTGGCTCAAGCGGTCGTCGCACAGTGTGTCGTACCAGATCCGTCCGGCTTTTTCCCAGGCAAATCCGCCGAACGAGCGGGCCGCCAGATAAAAGGCGCGGTTGGGAATACCGGAATTGATGTGCACGCCGCCATTGTCTTCACTGGTGATGACGAACTTGCGCATATGGTCTGGTTGCGGGTCTTTGCCCAGCAACGGATCGTCATAGGCGGTGCCGGGGTGCGACATCGAGCGCAGGCCCTTGCCCTTGATATTGGGCATCAGCAGGTCGGCACCGATCAGCCAGTCCGCCTGCTCGGCGGTTTGCCCGAGGGTGTATTGCTTGGTCAGTACGCCAAACACGTCCGACAGTGATTCGTTCAACGCCCCTGACTGGTTGGCATAAACCAGCCCGGCCTCGCTCTCGGTGACGCCGTGGGCCAGTTCATGGGCAATCACGTCGAGCGAGCGGGTGAAGCGCTGGAAGATTTCGCCATCGCCGTCACCAAAGACCATCTGCGCACCGTTCCAGAAAGCGTTCTCGTAACCCTGGCCGTAATGCACAGTGCCAATCAGGGCAAAACCCTGATTGTCGATCGAGTCGCGTCCCAACACTTTCCAGAAGAAATCATAGCTGGCGCCCAATGCGTCGTAGGCCTCGTCGACCGCTGGATCACCCGAGGGCGGTTGGCCTTCAACGCGCACGGCCATCCCGGGCAAGAGCATTTTGTTTTGCGCATCATGCACGCTGCGCCGGGCCAGCCCGGGTTTGCTCGCCTGCGGCAGAACCGCCCGTGCCGGCGCCTGGGAGGGTCGGCCGGGGTTGGGCAACAGGCTGCGCACATGATTGAGCGTCTGCATCGCGGCATTGCGCTGCGGCTCCGAACCGTGGGCAATGATGCGGTTGAGGATGTAGGGCGGAATGAAACTGCGCAGCAATCGGGAGTCGGTCATCAAAGCATCCTTGTCGTAATACGATGTCGATAAACATGTGAGCAGCGGTGCGCGTTTCGGTTCCATGGATTGCCATCGCGGATGGATTCTGCGAAAACGCCATCCGTGACAATCTCAACAGAGCTAAAGATATGACGGACGAACTGCAAATCATCGATCTGCAACCGGGCGACGGCAAAGCCGCCGTAAAAGGCGCGCTGATCACCACCCAATACACTGGCTGGCTGGAAGACGGCACCGAATTCGACTCTTCCTACAGCCGTGGCAAACCGTTTCAGTGCGTGATCGGCACGGGCCGGGTTATCAAGGGCTGGGACCAGGGCTTGATGGGGATGCAGGTGGGCGGCAAGCGAAAACTGCGGGTGCCGGCGCATCTGGGTTATGGCGAGCGAACCATGGGCAAGATTCCGCCGAACTCGAATCTGGTGTTCGAGATTGAGTTGTTGGAGGTTTTGACGCGGGAGGATTGAGAAGGAGGTCAGGCTTGGAAGCAGGCTCGATGGAAAATGAACGCCCAGTGGCGAGCAATCCAGCGAAGCGTTGCATTCGCTGGATGCTGCCGACGGTTACCTTCGAAATCACACGCCTCTAATTCTCGGAGATTTGGGCACCGCGTTAAATCGACGAATTGTTCGGCAGAGCGATGCTCAGGCCCATTCCAGCGGTGGGCCCGACGGAAAGCAAATATCAACCTCCAGCCTTGCTGCCGCTGAAAGATTGACCAGAGCGTCCAGCGAGAACTTGTCGATTTTCCCGTTGAGTACATCATTGAGGCGTGGCTGCGTGATTCCCAGTCGCCGAGCGGCATCCTTCTGGGGAAGTTCCCAAGCCCGGATGGTCTCGCAAAGCGAGCGCATGAGCTTCGCTCGCAAACGCATATTGGCGGCTTCCTGGGGCGTATCTTCCAGCGCGTCCCAAACGCTCGAGAAACGTTGGTATAACTCTTGATCGTCCTTCATGGCTTAACCTATTTCCTGGTATCTGGCGCGGGCCAGTTCGATGTCTCTGGTTGCTGTTTTGCGCGTGGTCTTATGCATAGCGTGCAACACATAAATTGCTTCAGGTCGGCTGACGACATAAAACACGCGAAACGCTCCCGAGTCCTCAGTGATTCTAATTTCGTTGACGCCCCGTCCTGCGGCTTTCATGGGGCGCCAATCAAGGGGCGCATCACCCTGCTGTAAAAGATCCAGGTGAAACCCTGCAGCCCTCCGGGCATCAGGCGGGAACGCTTTCAGATCCTTCAGCGCGCTCCCTACAAACACCACATCCTTGTGTCTTGCCATTGACTTCTCCCTCGTAAAAAGGAAAAGCGTAGGAGCTCAACACGAGCGGTGATGTTGAGTTGTATTGCAAAAAGTGCCGGCGAAGCGCTTGTTTTGAGGTTATATCAGAAACGATATAAAGCAAGTCGTATTCGCACCCTCTCACAATTTATCGTTGGATCGTTTCGGCTGGCCCCGCCGATATCAGTTGCGCTTACAAAGGCGCAGGATAAAGCGGAGGATTGCTGCCTCGCCCAAACCGCTCCCGATAAACCGAAGGCGGCACGCCCACCACGCTGCGAAACGCCACCCGGAAGCTTTCCACCGAGCGATAGCCGCAGCGCTGGGCGATCTGCTCGGTGTGCTCATGGGTGCTCTCGAGTAGTTCTCGCGCCCGGGCCAGGCGTTCGTGTTGCAACCACGCCTTGGGCGACTGCCCGCTGGCTTCGGTAAAACGCCGTAGAAACGTGCGTTCGCTCATGGCTGCTTCACTGGCCAGGTCGCGCACTTCCAGCGGTTGGTGCAGGCGCTCGCGGGCCCATTGCATGACCCGCGACAAATCGCTGCGCGGTGTCGGGCTGACCGGGGTCGGGATGAACTGTGCCTGGCCGCCGGTGCGTTGAGGCGACATGACCAATCGTCGCGCTACTGCATTGGCTATCTGCGTGCCGAAGTCGCGCGCCACCAAGTGCAGGCAGGCGTCGATGCCGGCCGCGCTGCCCGCTGAGGTGATCAACTGACCGGCGTCGACGTAAAGCACGTCCGGATCGACCTCGATGGCGGGGAACCGTTGTGCCAGTTCGGCGGCGTAGCGCCAGTGAGTGGTCGCGCGGTGGCCATCGAGCAAACCGCTGGCCGCCAGGACGAACACGCCTGAACAGATCGACAGCAAGCGAGCGCCACGGTCATGAGCCTGACGCAACGCTGCGATCAGCGCTGGCGGAACCGGCGCATGGCGGTCGCGCCATCCGGGGATGACGATGGTGCGCGCTTCGGCCAGCAATTCCAGGCCACCATCGGCCAGAACCTGAATCCCGCCCATGGCGCGCATCGGACCTTGATCGACAGCGGCGATCGCATGCTCGTACCAGGGAAAATCGAACTCCGGCCTGGCCAGGCCGAAGATCTCCACGGCGATGCCGAATTCGAAGGTGCACAGGCCGTCGTACGCCAGAATCGCAACCAGGTTTGGGTGAGTGGGCATTTGGCGGAAAACTCCCGGTCAGTGTCTTGTGCGCCACTGTAGCGGCAAGCGGCGTCTCGATACAGTCTGTTCACACCCCCACAGACAAAGGAGCAACACCTTATGACCAGCCTGGTTCGTGAAGTCCCCGCAGCCCCATCAGCGATTGCCCTGATGCATTTCAGCAACCGTCTGACTTTCGAAACCGATTGTTCCGACGTATTCAGCAGCCAGGAGGCGGGGGAGGTCGATTTCGTTCTGGTGGATGTGCGTGGGCCATTGGCGTTCGAGCGCGGTCATGTGCCGGGCGCGATCAATATCCCGACGCGCTTGCTCAAGGCGGAACGCCTGGTCGATTACCCTCAAAACACGTTGTTCGTTGTCTATTGCGCCGGGCCGCATTGCAACGGCGCGAACAAGGCGGCGGTGAAACTGGCAGCGCTGGGTTATCCGGTCAAGGAGATGATCGGCGGCGTCACCGGATGGCTGGACGAAGGTTTTGAGTTGAGCGTCGCGTCGGTCGATAATGCCGCGATCAGTTGCGCTTGCTGACACTTCAGTCGCCCCGCCTCCCTAGATCGTTCCCACGCTCTGCGTGGGAATGCGTCCATGGACGCTCCGCGTCCGCTGTCTGGAAGGCGGAGCGTACCGGTCGATATTGGCAAAATTTCTGCGCAAAAAAAGCGCCGTGTCCTACAGCTTTTGCACCACCACGGAGCACGTGTTGAACCCCGTCAATGTGTGCGCCGATCATCTGTAAGTATTTGTCGCTTAAAAACAATTGCCCTTGTGCGCGCCACCATAGACTGCCGGCCACGTCGGTGTTTGACGTTAGAACGCCATGACCGAACGTTGATCGAACGCTGCCAATAAAATCCTCCGCACGGGAGTAATAAATGAAAAAGCTAGTGATGTTCGGTGCCCTGGCACTGTCGATGTTGTCCTTGACCGCAGTGGCTGCAGATGCGAAGCCGATTCGCATCGGTATCGAAGCCGGTTATCCGCCATTCTCGATGAAAACCCCTGACGGCAAACTCACTGGTTTTGACGTGGACATCGGCGACGCCCTGTGTGCGCAGATGAACGTTAAATGTACGTGGGTCGAGCAAGAGTTCGATGGCCTGATCCCGGCATTGAAAGTTAAGAAGATCGACGCGATTCTGTCGTCGATGACCATCACTGATGACCGCAAGAAAAACGTCGATTTCACCATCAAGTACTACCACACGCCGGCACGTTTCGTGATGAAGGCCGGCTCGAACGTCACCGACCCGCTGACTCAGCTCAAAGGCAAGAAAGTCGGCGTGCTGCGTGCCAGCACCCACGACCGTTTCGCCACCGAAGTGCTGGTCCCGGCCGGGATCGATCTGGTGCGTTACGGCTCGCAGCAGGAGGCCAACCTTGATATCGTCTCCGGCCGTCTCGACGCCATGCTGGCCGACTCGGTCAACCTCAGCGATGGTTTCCTGAAAACCGACGCCGGCAAGGGCTTCGAATTCGTCGGCCCGACTTACGAAGACGCCAAGTACTTCGGCGGCGGCGCTGGCATTGCGGTGCGCAAGGGCGATACCGCGCTGGCCGAGCAGTTCAACAAAGCCATCACCGAAATCCGCGCCAATGGCGAGTACAAAAAGGTGCAGGACAAGTACTTCGACTTTGACGTCTACGGCCATTAATACGCCGTAAAATAGAGTGGCCCCGTTTGCGCGGCGGCCACTTTTTATTGCACATTTTTTGACTGATACAGATCCCGCGTGGGAGCGAGCCTGCTCGCGAAAGCGGTTTAACATCCGATATCTTCGCTGTCTGACCCAGCGCATTCGCGAGCAGGCTCGCTCCCACAGGGCGTTGCGCTATCGCGCCACTCAGGAGTTTCCCATGCAACGCATCGACCACGTTCTGCCCTGGAGCCACTTGGGCAGCGAGCGCTCCCTCAGCGTGTTTCGTTACGGCACCGGCGGCCGCAAGGTCTACATCCAGGCCAGTCTGCATGCCGATGAGCTGCCGGGCATGCGCACCGCGTGGGAACTCAAGCAACGCCTGAATGAACTGGAACAGCAAGGCCGCCTGCAGGGCGTGATCGAACTCGTGCCGGTGGCTAATCCGATCGGTCTGGATCAGCACCTGCAAGGCAATCACATGGGCCGCTTTGAACTGGGCAGCGGCAAGAATTTCAACCGTGCGTTCGTCGAGCTCAGTGCCCCGGTAGGCGCGTTGGTTGGCCAGCGTCTTGGCGCCGATGCCGAGGCCAATATCGCGCTGATCCGCCAGGCCATGGTTCAGGTGTTCGATGCGCTGCCGGCGCCGGCCTCGCAACTGGAAGCCCTGCACCGCTTATTGTTACGTCACGCCTGCGATGCCGACATCACCCTTGATTTGCATTGCGACTTCGACGCTGCGATTCACCTCTACGCACTGCCGCAACACTGGCCTCGATGGCAATCGCTGGCGGCACGGCTGAAGGCGGGCGTGGCGTTGCTGTGCGAGGATTCCGGCGGGAGCTCGTTCGATGAATCCTGCTCAACGCCGTGGCTGCGTTTGGCCCGAGCATTCCCGAACGCGGCGATTCCGCCGGCGAACCTGGCGACAACGCTGGAACTGGGCAGCATGGGCGACACGCGCGTGGATCAGGCGCAGGCCAATTGCGAAGCGATTCTGGGCTTTCTTGCCGAGCAGGGTTTCATCAGCGGTGAATGGCCGGCGGCGCCGAGCGCGTGCTGTGAAGGCCTGCCGTTCGAAGGCACCGAATACCTGTTTGCGCCGCATCATGGCGTGGTCAGTTTCCTGCGCAATGCCGGTGAGTGGGTTGAGAAGGGCGATGCGCTGTTCGAGGTGGTCGATCCGTTGCAGGATCGCGTCACCACGGTGCGCGCCGGCACCAGCGGGGTGTTGTTCGCGATTGACCGCGGGCGTTATACCGAACCGGGGATCTGGCAGGCGAAAGTGGCGGGGCGGGTGCCGTTTCGTACCGGGAAGCTGACCAACGACTGATGGATCTTCGCGGAATTTGCTGGCCACATCGCGAGCAGGCTCGCTCCCACAGTTGAAATGCGTTCCCTGTGGGAGCGAGCCTGCTCGCGAAGAGGGCATCAGCCTCACCGCAAGATTTGGATCCTCACCCCAGGATGTTAGGCTCCCCCGCGAACCCGACACTCTGTGAAGGAACGCTTCAATGCTGAAAATATTCGCTCTGCTGACCCTGCTCGCATCCACCGCCGTCCATGGGCAGACCACCTTGCAAACCGATCTGCCGCTCAAGTACCTCGAACAGGTTCACGCCGACGCCGAACCGCGTCCGCTGGTGATTTTCCTGCACGGCTACGGCAGTAACGAGGCCGACCTGATCGGCATGAAATTTCAGCTGCCGGCGCAGTACAACTACCTTTCAGTGCGCGCGCCAATGTCTCTGGGTGAGGGACGTTACCAGTGGTTTCGCAAGAAAGGCGACGGTGCCTACAACGGCGAGACCGATGACTTGAAAGCCAGCGGCCAGAAGCTGCGGGACTTTATCGTTCAGGCAGCGAAGAAGTACCACGCCGCGCCAGACAAGGTGTATCTGGTCGGTTTCAGCCAGGGCGCCATGATGAGCTACGAAGTGGGTCTGCGTGCACCGGTGGTCGTGGGCGGGTTTGCCGCGTTGAGCGGGCGGTTGTTGCCGGTGTTGAAAGCCGAACTCAAGCCTGGGCAACCACCACTGCCGCTGAACATCTTTATCGGCCACGGCACCGCCGATGATCCGGTGCCTTATCGCCATGGCACTGAAGCCAATGCACTGTTGCAGACGCTTGATTACAAGCCCGAGTTCCACGCTTATCCCGGCGTCGGCCACAGCATCAGCGCGACCGAACTGCGCGACTTGAACGGCTGGTTGCAGCAGCTCAATCCTTGACGATGGTTTTCACCAGGGCATCGTGAGCCTTCTTGTCGCTGGCGCGGGAAATCACCTGCACCAGCGCCATTTTTGTGCCTGAGCCGGCGAGCAGCGTGGTGTTCAGCGTCTGGCCACCGCCCTGGGCGGCGGTACTGTCAACCTGGCGCAAACCGAGGCCGGTGCCTTTCTGGGTCAGGCTTTTCTCGCTGAGCTTGTTGAAGTCCGGCAGGGCCTTGCGCTGATCGTCGATGAAACTCGACACGCTGCCGTCGAGAAACTCACCGTCGTTATCCTTGACGTTCTGCCCTTCGGGGATCTGGTTTTCCGCAGCAATGACCACGGTTTTCGTCGCCTGGTTGGTGTACATCGTGCCCTTGGCACCGCTCGGGCTGGCAGGCAGCGGGTCGGCGACGAACCCTTTGGGCAGCACGAACACAAACTTGCCGTCGAGCATCGATACCTTTTCGGTTTTGACTGTTTCCTTGGCCGCGTGCGCGTTGACCGCCGCGAAGCCGGCGAAGGCCGCCAGCATCAGGACGGCGACTTTTTTGCTCAACAATGACATGTGAATCTCCGGTGAATGGTCGCGCGAGGCGGGCGATCATCCCATGGAGCGTGCCGGGCGTTCCAGCGCGATTCGTCAGGGCCTACTACGCTTGTGCCTTTGCCACCGGCCGCGCCAGCAGGCGCCTGGTCACGCCGAGCATGGCCACCGAGACCGCCACGCCCACTACAAAACCGCTCAAGCCCATGGTGGGCAGCGTCAGTGCCGAGACCAGGCAGAACGCCGAAAACGAGTACATGCCGGTCGCCGTCGCTCGCAATAACGCAGCGGTAAACGCCGGGCCACGCGTCTGTTGCGAGAACACGGCCATCACGCTGCCCAGCACCGGGAATACCGCGAGCAGGCCGCTCCAGCGCTCGCCGACGGTGCTGGCGAGCATCGTGACGACCAGCGTCAACGCCGCGCCTGCGATCATCCGCCAGATCAGTTTGTCCGACTTGGGTGCCGGGCCGTTCAATACCGGCTGCACCTCTGGAAACAAATAGGGCGAAGCGAGCAGCGCCACTGCAGCGGCGATCACCGAGAAGGGCAAGGACGCCGGAATCACCGACAACAACAGCGCCAGCACGCCCCAAACGGCCAGTGAAATCGTCAATGCCCACGGCCAGTTTGCCCGCTGCGCAACTTGCGCATAGGTGATGCAGAAAGCGATCATCGCGAACATCGCCGACAACGCTGCCACCGCCGATTGCGCGGCAAACTGCGGCCCCTGCTCGATGGCAAGGAAAAACAGAATCGGCCCGACCACCACCGGCAACCCCGACAGCCACCCGGCCACGCTCGGCCCCCAGCGTTTACCGGCCAAAGAAATCAGCAGCAAAAAACCAGGAATCAGCAGCAGCTTGAGAATCAACACGCGAGAGTCTCCGTGGGATGTGGGGTGAGCCACGTTAGCAGCGCCAACCGAGGATTGCTGCGCATGTGTGCAAAATTTGTATACAAAAATCCATCATGAAATGCCGCTATGCTGTGGGCATCAATTCGCAATGGAGGCGTGGGTCGATGAATAAAACCTCGAAGCTTGTGCGTGGCTGTTGCGGCATCGGCCTGTGGGCGTTGCTGCTGACGCCCGCGTGGGCCAACTGGCAAGACGCCGTGCCCGGTGCGCAGATCATCGGTCGCGGCGATTTCAGCGTGTTCGGCTTTGACGTTTACAGCGCTCGCCTGTGGAGTGCCAAGCGGCCTTTGGCGGCGGACCAACCTTTCGCGCTGGAGCTGATCTACCGCCGCAAGATCACCCGCGAAGATCTGGTCAGCACCAGTGTCGATGAAATCAAACGCCTGGCAGGCGCCAGCGTCAGCGCCGAGCAACTGGCGCGCTGGCAAGTGCAGATGCAGCAAGCGTTCGTTGATGTACAGGCGGGCACGCGGATTACCGGCGTGTATTTACCGGGGCAGGGCGCACGTTTTTTTGTCGGTCAGCAGTTGCAACATGAGATCGACGATCCGCAGTTTGCGCGGGCTTTCTTTGATATCTGGCTGGATCCGCGTACTCGCAGTCCCGAGCTGCGTGAGCAGTTGCTGGGCGATAGTCGATAGCGCGCGCCCATTCTGTAGGAGCTGCCGAAGGCTGCGATCTTGGCTCTTCAAGGCCCGTGCAGAAACGTCTAAGCTGCGCCTTTGAAATTGTGTCCGGATGTGTGCGTGAAATTCAGTTTGCCCAAAATCGCCACCGCGCCTTTTTGCCCGCCGGAAGTGGCTGGCAGTGTCGCGGTCGATCCTGCTGCCTCGTTCTTCAAGCGCGTTTTACGTTTTGCCGGCCCCGGTTTGCTGGTGTCGATCGGCTACATGGACCCTGGTAACTGGGCGACGGCTATCGAGGCCGGGTCGCGTTTTGGCTATAGCCTGTTGTTCGTGGTGTTGCTGGCAAGTCTGGCGGGCATGGTTGTGCAGTGTCTGTGTTCGCGCCTTGGCATCGCCACCGGGCGCGATCTGGCGCAGTTGTCGCGCGAGCGTTACAGCAAGCCGACCGCACGCCTGCAATGGGTGCTGGCGGAAATCTCGATCATCGCCACGGATTTGGCCGAAGTGCTCGGTTGCGCGCTGGCGTTTCACCTTTTGCTCGGTTGTTCGCTGACGTTCGGTATCGCCCTGACAGCGTTCGACACGCTGCTGGTGCTGGCTCTGCAGAACCGTGGTTTCCGGCGCCTGGAAGCGATCATGCTGGTACTGGTGGCGACCATCGGCGTGTGTTTTCTTGTAGAACTGTTGCTGATCAAACCTTACTGGCCGGACGTGGCTCAGGGCTTCAAACCGTCATTGTCGGCCATCGGCAATGCGGCGCCGTTGTACCTGGCGATCGGAATCCTGGGGGCCACGGTCATGCCGCATAACCTCTATCTGCACACCTCGATCGTGCAGACGCGGATGATCGGCAAGGATCTGGCCAGCAAACAGGACGCGGTGAAATTGGCGCGCATCGACACGATCGGCTCGCTGGCCCTGGCGCTGCTGGTGAACGCGGCGATTCTGATTCTCGCGGCGGCTGCTTTCCACCAGTCCGGACATACCGATGTGGTCGACATTCAGGACGCCTATCACTTGCTCGATCCGCTGGTCGGTGGCGCGCTCGCCAGCGTGCTGTTCGGCGTCGCGCTGTTGGCGTCCGGGCAAAGTTCGACCTTCACCGGGACCATCGCCGGTCAAGTGATCATGGAGGGCTACCTGAACCTGCGCATCCCGTGCTGGCAGCGGCGTTTTATCACCCGAGGGCTGGCGCTGATTCCGGCGTTCCTCGGCGTGTGGCTGATGGGCGATGGCGCGGTGGGCAAATTGCTGGTGCTGAGTCAGGTGGTGCTGAGCCTGCAACTGCCGTTTGCCTTGTACCCGCTGATCCGCATGACCAATGACAAACAGCTCATGGGCCCGTTTGTGAATCGCCTGCCGACTCGCATTCTGGCGTGGGGGTTGTTTGTGGTGATCAGCGGGGCCAATAGCTGGCTGATTCTGCAGTGGGTGGCTTGATCATTGGACGCCGCCAATGTTGAAAAGCGGAACCCGCCCATTGAGCGAAGGCCTGTAATTCCAGCTCAGGCAATTCAGATCAAGGCCACTGACAAGGATTTTCTTTAGAGTCGCCGCGGCAATACCCACCGCCAGCGCTTGGCCCGGGCACTCATGCCGACCACTGCCGAAACTGAAGCTGCGGCGATTCGGTCGATCCAGCAGGAAGCGATCGGGATCCTCATTGAGTTCAGGGTCGCGGTTGGCCGAGGCGAGCACGATCAAAATCATATCGCCAGCTTCCAGCCGCAGTCCGTCGATGTCGCACGCCGCAGCGACAAAACGCCGGGTGTTCTGAACTGACGGGTCGAAACGCTGAACCTCAGCCACCAGCGCTTCCAGGGATGCATCGCGCAATCCGGGTTGGCGCCGGATCGCCAGTAACGCATTGCCGATAAGTCCCGCGCAGGCTTCATACGTCTGCGAGCAGAGGCCGATCAGGTTGGCGATCAGGGTGTCTTCGTCGCCCTCGAACCCGTGTCTGATGCTCGACAGCAGGGCGCTATGCACATTGCAATCGGCCAACAGCTCAATGAACCAACCGCGCAATTGCGCTGCTGCAACATGCGCGGCGGCGATCTGCAGGTCATTGCTCAAGGGCGACAGGCAGGCGACGAAATCAGCGGTCAGCTCACTGATCGTCCGGCTCTGCGTCGGCGTGAAGCCGAGCAATGCCGCGACCACGGCTACCGGGCCGCGGAACATGGCTTTGTAGAGGCCGTCTGCATCCGCTGTGAATAGTCGGGCCGAAACCAAATGCTGGACTTCAATTTCATTGATCAGCCCGAGCGCAGGTTCTATGGCCGAGCGCGGGCAGCGCTGCCGCTCACCGTCGTTCATCCGCATCAGTTGGCCGAAAACCTGCCCGGCCGGGCCTTGCGCAATGACGTACGGCACCGGCTCTTGCGGCGGGCGCACCCGACAATCGACATGGGCGAGTACCGCGCAAACGGCGCGGGCACTGCTGGCGATCCACAGTTTCAATTCGGGATGAAAGGTCAATCCGCCCTCGTTGCGCAGTTTCGCGTAGTAGGGGTACGGATCGGCGTGAGTCGCCGCGATGATGGGATCCATGAGGGGCCGCCTTGTCGGTGAAGAAAGTGTTGCTACTATCTCCAGTCCGTAGCGACGACGATTCGTCGGGGAGCGAAATATGCACGCAGAACATCAAGACATCGGCGTCTCGCAAGTGGCTGCCGCCATTGCCGAGCCGGCGCGGACGAAAATCCTCTGCTCGCTGATGGACGGCCACGCCCGCACCAGCACCGAGCTGGCAGCGGTTGCCGAAGTCAGCGCCTCTACTGCCAGTGCGCATTTGGCCAAACTCAAAGACCTGGCGCTGGTACGGCTGCACATCCAGGGGCGTCATCGCTATTACAGCCTGGCCGACAAGCGCGTCGCCCAGGCGCTCGAAGCGTTGATGGTGATCGGCCAGAACACTGCGCCAACATTCAAGCCGCACACACCGGATCGCCTGCGGTTTGCCCGTACCTGCTATGACCATATGGCCGGGACGCTGGCAGTCTTGCTGCATGACCGTTTGATCGATGCCGGGTGGCTGGTGGCCACGGATGAGCAGGCGTATCGCCTAAGCGAGAGTGGCGAGGTGTTGTTCGCGCAGTTGGGCATCGAGGTGCGGGACCTCACTGCGATGCGGCGCAAGTTTGCCTGCCCGTGTCTGGACTGGAGCATGCGCCGGCCGCATTTGGGCGGCTCGCTGGGCGCGGCGTTGCTGCAGACGGCGCTGAAGCGCAACTGGGTGACCCAGGACCTGGACAGACGGGCGTTGACGCTGACCGCAGCGGGACGCAAGCAGATCAGTGCGCGGTTTGGCGTTGAATTGGCAGCAGAAGAGCAGATCAACAGATCGCAGCCTTCGGCAGCTCCTACAGGAGGCGCATACACTCGATAATTTTCGAGCGAACCCGAATTTGCAGGAGCTGCCGAAGGCTGCGATCTTTTGATCCTGGCCTTCCTCCGACGAGGGGTCATCCATCGGCTTGTTTCGCGGCGGTCGAGCCTATACTGTATATGCACACAGTAAAGAGCCCGCGCCATGCAAATCATCGACAAGCTCAGCATCCTCGCCGACGCCGCCAAGTACGACGCCTCCTGCGCAAGCAGTGGCGCGCCCAAGCGCAGCTCCGAGGGCAAGAGCGGTCTGGGCTCGACCGACGGCATGGGCATCTGCCATAGCTATACGCCGGACGGGCGCTGTGTTTCGTTGCTGAAAATTCTCCTGACCAACTTCTGTCTTTACGACTGCCAGTATTGCGTCAATCGCCGTTCAAGCGATGTGCCGCGAGCGCGCTTCACACCTGAGGAAGTCGTGGCCCTGACCATGGATTTCTACCGACGCAACTGCGTCAGCGGCCTGTTTCTCAGCTCCGGGATCATCCGCTCGGCGGACTACACAATGGAACAACTGGTGCGGGTCGCCAAGCTGCTGCGCGAAGAGCACGAGTTTCGCGGATACATCCACCTCAAGACCATTCCCGAGGCCGATCCTGCGTTGATTGAAGAAGCCGGGCGTTACGCCGATCGCCTGAGCGTCAATATCGAGTTGCCCACCGATGCCAGCCTGCAAACCCTGGCGCCGGAGAAGGACATCGGCTCGATCAAACAGGCGATGCAGACCATTTATACCGGTGAACAGACCGTACTCAATGAGCCTCGCAGGCCGAAGTTCGCGCCGGCCGGGCAAAGTACGCAAATGATTGTCGGCGCCGATGACACCGACGACAGCACCATCCTCCACGGTGCGCAGGCCTTGTATGGCAATTTCCGGCTGCGCCGGGTCTATTACTCCGCGTTCAGCCCGATTCCCGACAGCCCGAAAAGCGTACCGCTGGCCGCACCGCCGCTGATGCGCGAACATCGCTTGTATCAGGCCGATTTTCTCTTGCGCAGCTACGGCTACAGCGCGGGCGAGCTGCTTGAAGGGCCGGGTAACCTGGCGTTGGACATCGACCCGAAACTCGCCTGGGCCTTGCAGAATCGCGAGGTATTTCCGCTGGACCTCAACAGTGCCGAGCCAGCGCTGATCGCACGGATTCCCGGCATCGGCCTGCGCACCACCGAACGTCTGGTCGAACTGCGACGCCAGCGGCGGATCCGCTACGAGGACGTCGCGCGCATGCGCTGCGTGCTGGCCAAGGCCAAGCCCTTCATCATCACCAGCGACTACCACCCGCAACAGGCCGAAGTCACCAGCCACATGCTGTATCAGCAATTGCGCGACCGGCCGATGCCGCAACAGATGGGGTTGTGGGGATGATCAATCTGGACTGCGACGACCTGTTCGACACCTGGCGCCAGCAGGCGCGCTGGCTGCTCAGCCATGAAATCGACCCGAGTCTGGTGAGCTGGGCGAGCGAAGGCGTTGGCGACCTCTTCGCCGGCGACGACCCTGTACCCGAAGGGCAGGGGCCGTTTCAGGCGCGCATCCCACGAGCGCTGCTCGACACGCTGGAACAAGCGGCACGCTATCGCGGCGAGCAACGCTGGAGCCTGTTGTATGAGGTTCTATGGCGAGTCAGCCACGGCGACCGCACGGCGATGATGGCCGGCGACAAACTGGGCAGCGAATTGCAGCGGCGAATCAAACAGGTCAGCCGCGAAGCCCATCACCTGCATGCGTTCGTGCGCTTCATCGAGCGACCCAGGGATCTTCCCGGCCCGCAATACGTGGCGTGGCACGAACCGGCCCACGACATTCTGCACAGCGCCAGCGAGCATTTCATCGGGCGGATGGGCAAGCATCGCTGGATGATCGCCACACCGCGTGACGGTGTGTATTACGACGGCGAGCAGTTGGTCCACGAGCGGCATTGCCCGATTGAATGGCAACAACTGGCGCAAAATGTCGACGATCCCCACGGCGATCTGTGGTTGACCTATTACAGCCACATTTTCAACCCGGCGCGCTTGAACCCGAAGGTCATGCAAGGGCATTTGCCCGTGCGGTTCTGGAAGAATCTGCCAGAAGGAGAGTTGATTCCCGGGCTGATCACCCAGGCGCGGATGGGCAAGCAGCAGAACGGGCAGGCGAGCGGGATTGCCAGCCGCATGGGTAAACGGATTACGTTGAAATAGCACGATCTTTTGATCTTTTCTGCGGCCCACAAAAAAGCCCCCCATCAATCACTCGATGGAGGGCTTTCTTACATCAACAACCGTCAATTCAAACCTTGACGATCCAGCCCGCTGGCGCTTCGATGTCGCCGGTCTGCACGCCCGTCAGCTCTTTGTAAAGCTTCTGGGTGACAGGGCCCACTTCGGTTTCGCTGTGGAACACGTGCAGGTGATCGTTGTAGCTGATGCCGCCAATCGGCGTGATCACGGCGGCGGTACCGCAGGCACCGGCTTCCTTGAAGTCCGCCAGTTTGCTGATCAGCACGTCGCCTTCAACCACTTCCAGGCCCAGACGCGATTTGGCCAGTTCGATCAGCGACAGGCGGGTGATACCTGGCAGAACGGACGGCGAGTTCGGGGTCACGAACTTGTTGTCGTGGGTGATCCCGAAGAAGTTGGCCGAACCGACTTCCTCGATTTTGGTGTGGGTCATCGGGTCCAGGTAGATCGCGTCGGCAAAGTTGGCTTTCTTCGCTTTCGAGCCCGGCATCAGGCTGGCGGCGTAGTTGCCACCGACCTTGGCGGCGCCGGTGCCTTGTGGGGCGGCGCGGTCGTAGCTGGAGATCTGGAAGTTGTGCGGGGTCAGGCCGCCCTTGAAGTAGGCGCCGACCGGGATGCAGAAGATCGAGAAGATGAACTCGGGCGCCGTACGCACGCCGATGTTGTCACCTACGCCGATCACGAACGGACGCAGGTAGAGCGCGCCGCCGGTGCCATAAGGCGGGATGAAGCGCTCGTTGGCGCGAACCACGTCCTTGCAGGCTTCGATGAATTGCTCGGTGTCAACCTGCGGCATCAGCAGGCGCGCGCAGCTGCGTTGCATGCGCAGGGCGTTCTGGTCTGGACGGAACAGGTTGATCGAGCCGTCCTTGCAACGATAGGCCTTCATGCCTTCGAAGCACTGCTGGCCATAGTGAAGGGCAGTCGAGCCTTCGCTGATGTGCAGCACGTTGTCTTCGGTCAGGGTGCCTTTGTCCCATTCGCCATCGCGAAAGTACGACAGATAGCGTTTGTCGGTCTTGATGTAGTCAAAACCCAGCTTGTCCCAATTGATGCTTTCGTTACCCATGACACCCTCTATCACTGAACAACCGCCGAAACGGTTCAAGGCTTCTGACGTTTTTTTGGATGGGCACAACAATACTTCATTCTTGAGCGGTTTCGCAGCCCGGACGATGGAGGGATTGGTAAAAATAGTAGCTTGCTTACTAAATCCCCATCATTCCTGAATGTTCCACCTTATTTGCGGCGAGGGAGCTTGCTCCCGCTCCAGTGCGCAGCACTGGTAAAACCGGCCGCCGCGGTGCATCAGATGCACAGAGTGAGCTGGGTTTGGGGCCGCTTCGCAGCGCAGCGGGAGCAAGCTCCCTCGCCACAGGGTCTTGCGTTACAGGTGCAGCGCATGCCCCAGCGCACGCAGCGCCGCTTCCTGCACCGCTTCGCCCAGGGTCGGGTGTGCGTGGATGGTGCCGCCGATGTCCTCCAGCCGCGCGCCCATTTCCAGGCTTTGCGCGAATGCCGTCGACAACTCGGACACGCCAACGCC
Organism: Pseudomonas khorasanensis; assembly: GCF_014268505.2. Taxonomy (GTDB): domain Bacteria; phylum Pseudomonadota; class Gammaproteobacteria; order Pseudomonadales; family Pseudomonadaceae; genus Aquipseudomonas; species Aquipseudomonas khorasanensis. The sequence goes on along the minus strand of NZ_JABWQP020000015.1, from coordinate 55,468 downwards.
CACCGCTTGCCAACCGACAATCACATGGTTGTCGCGACGTGCGACCACGCGCACGAAGCCGTTTTTTGATTCCAGCGTCATCGCCCGGCCATTGGCGGCGAATGGAAAGCTCGAAACGATGCAGTCCAGGCCAGCGGCATTGGCCTCGTCCGGGGTCTTGCCGACCACTACCAGTTCCGGATCGGTGAAGCACACGGCGGCGATGGCGGTCGGGTTGAACTCGCGGGATTTGCCGGCGATCAGCTCGGCGACCATTTCGCCCTGCGCCATGGCGCGGTGAGCCAGCATCGGCTCGCCGCTCAGATCACCAATCGCGTAGACATTGCGCATGCTGGTCTGGCAGCGGTTGTCGATCTTGATCGCCGAGCCGTTCATGTCCAGGTTCAACGCTTCGAGGTTCCAGCCCTGAGTATTGGGTTTGCGGCCCACGGCGACGAGGACCTGATCGGTTTCCAGATTCAGGATTTCGCCTTCCGGGTCGCGCACCTGCAGCTTGCCATCGAAACCCAGCACACTGTGCTTGAGGTACAGCTTGACTCCCAGTTGCTTCAACGTGTCATGCACCGGCTGCGTCAGTTCCGCGTCGTAGGCCGGCAGGATGCGATCCTGCGCCTCGACCACGCTGACCTCGGCGCCGAGCTTGCGATAAGCGATGCCCAGTTCCAGGCCGATATAACCGCCGCCGACCACGGTCAGGCGTTTTGGCACCGACGTCGGCGCCAGCGCTTCGGTGGAAGAGATGATCGGCCCGCCAATGGGCAGGATTGGCAGGTTGACGCTGGTGGAACCGGTGGCCAGCACCAGGTGTTCGCACTGGATGCGCATATCGCCGACCTCGACGGTTTTGCCATCAACGATTTTCGCCCAGCCGGTGATGACTCGAACTTTGTTCTTTTTCAGAAGTGCGGCAACCCCGGTAGTCAGGCGATCAACGATACCGTCCTTCCACTCGACGCTTTTACCGATGTCCAGAGAGGGCGCGGAAACGCTGATGCCCAGCGCCGAATGCTGACTGTGATGTTGCGTCTGGTGAAACTGCTCAGCGACGTGAATCAGCGCTTTGGACGGGATGCAGCCGATGTTCAGGCAGGTGCCGCCCAGCGATTGGCCTTCGACCAGAATCGTCGGAACGCCCAGTTGCCCGGCGCGAATTGCTGTGACGTAACCGCCGGGGCCGCCGCCGATGATCAGCAGCTTAGTGTTCAAGGATTGCATGCGTGCCTTACTCCACAAACAAAGTGGCAGGTTGTTCGAGCAAGCCACGAATGGCCTGGATGAAGAGCGCCGCGTCCATGCCATCGACCACGCGGTGATCGAAGGAGCTGGAGAGGTTCATCATCTTGCGGATCACCACCTGGCCTTTGACGACCATGGGCCGTTCGACGATTTTGTTGACGCCGACGATGGCCACTTCCGGCAGGTTCAACACTGGCGTGCTGACAATTCCGCCCAGCGCGCCGAGGCTGGTCAGGGTGATGGTCGAGCCGGACAATTCGTCGCGGCTGGCCTTGCCATTGCGTGCGGCGCTCGCCAGACGCGAGATTTCTGCAGCGCTGTCCCACAGGCTGCGGGCTTCGGCGTGACGCACCACCGGCACCATCAGGCCGACATCGCTTTGCGTGGCGACGCCGACATGCACCGCGCCCAGGCGGGTGATGACTTGGGCTTCGTCGTCGTAACGAGCGTTCATCTGCGGAAAATCGCGCAGGGCCACGACTAGCGCGCGGACGAGGAACGGCAGCAGGGTCAACTTGCCACGGCTGGCGCCGTGTTTTTCATTCAAGTGGGCGCGCAGCTCTTCAATCGCGGTGACGTCGATTTCCTCGACGTAGCTGAAATGGGCGGCTCGCTGGGTGGCGTCCTGCATGCGCTGAGCGATCTTGCGGCGCATGCCGATCACTTGAATCTGCTCTTCATCTTTGCGCTGAGCGTACGCGGCTGCAACCGGTGCCGAGGCATTCGACTGCCCCTCGGCCAGATACGCCTCAAGGTCTTCGTGCAACACGCGCCCGGCCGGGCCGGAACCGCGCACCAGACGTAATTGAATGCCCAGATCCAACGCATGTTTACGCACGGCCGGGGAAGCCAGTGGGCGTTCGTTCGCCTCACGGGCGACCATCGGGCCCTGGCAAACAGGGCGCGGCGCGGCGGCTTGCGCAGGCTTGTTCTCTACTGCCGCCTGCGCTTTCGGGGCTTCAGGGGCTTGTTCCGCCGCTGGCTTTGGTGCCGGTGCGGCAGACTCTTTCACATTGCCCGCGCCTTCCACTTCGATGCTGATCAGCACACTGCCGACCGCCATCACTTCACCCGGCTGGCCACCGAGCGCAATGACTTTGCCGTGTACGGGCGATGGAATATCGACCATCGCCTTGTCGGTCATCACGTCCGCCAGCACCTGATCTTCAACCACCAGGTCGCCGACCTTGACGTGCCACTGCGACAATTCCACTTCTGCGATGCCTTCGCCGATGTCCGGCATCTTGATAACGTGCGTGCCCATTCAGACCTCCATGACCCGTTTCAACGCCGCGCCCACTCGGGACGGCCCTGGGAAATACGCCCACTCTTGCGCGTGCGGGTAGGGCGTGTCCCAACCGGTGACGCGTTCGATCGGCGCTTCCAGGTGATGGAAGCAATGCTCTTGCACCAGCGACACCAGTTCGGCGCCGAAACCGCAGGTGCGCGTGGCCTCGTGGACCACGACGCAGCGACCGGTTTTCTTCACGGACTTGACGATGGTTTCCAGGTCCAGCGGCCACAGGCTGCGCAGGTCGATGACTTCGGCGTCGACGCCGCTTTCTTCAGCCGCGACTTGCGAGACGTAAACGGTGGTGCCGTAGGTCAGAACGGTCACGTCTTTGCCCGGGCGAGTGATCGCGGCGACGTCCAGCGGCACGGTGTAGTAGCCATCCGGCACTTGCGCGGCAGGGTGTTTCGACCATGGGGTAACAGGGCGGTCGTGATGGCCGTCGAACGGGCCGTTGTACAGGCGTTTCGGCTCAAGGAAGATCACCGGATCATCGTTTTCGATGGAGGCGATCAGCAGACCTTTGGCGTCGTACGGGTTGGACGGCATCACCGTGCGCAGACCGCAAACCTGAGTGAACATCGCCTCGATGCTCTGGCTGTGGGTCTGGCCACCATAAATGCCGCCGCCGCAAGGCATGCGCAGGGTCATCGGCGCGGTGAATTCGCCAGCGGAGCGATAACGCAGGCGCGCCGCTTCAGAGATGATCTGGTCGGAAGCCGGGTAAACATAGTCGGCGAACTGAATTTCAGCCACCGGGCGCAGGCCATAAGCGCCCATGCCGACGGCGACGCCGACGATGCCGCTTTCGGAGATCGGTGCGTCGAAAACGCGCGAAGTGCCGTACTTGGTCTGCAGGCCTTCGGTGCAGCGGAACACACCGCCGAAGTAGCCGACGTCCTGACCGAACACCACGACGTTGTCGTCGCGTTCAAGCATCACATCCATGGCCGAGCGCAACGCCTGGATCATGGTCATGGTGGTCGTGGTCATGGCGGTTTCCACCTGGATATTGTTGTTGTGATCGTTCATGTCAGACCCCCAGCTGCTGACGCTGGCGCTTCAAGTGCTCCGGCATCTCTTTGTAGACGTCTTCGAACATGGTCGCGGCGCTCGGGATCTGGCCACCGGCGAGGGTGCCGTACTGTTCGGCTTCTTTTTGCGCGGCAATCACTTCGGCTTCGAGTTCGGCGCTGACGGCGGTGTGCTCTTCTTCCGACCAGTGGCCGGCCTTGATCAGGTGCTGTTTCAGACGCGCAATCGGATCGCCGAGCGGGAAATGGCTCCAGTCATCGGCCGGGCGGTATTTGGACGGATCGTCGGACGTCGAGTGAGGGCCGGCGCGATAGGTCACCCACTCGATCATGGTCGGGCCGAGGTTTCGGCGGGCACGTTCGGCAGCCCAGGCGGACGCCGCGTACACCGCGTAAAAGTCGTTGCCATCCACACGCAGGGAGGCGATGCCGCAACCGACGCCGCGTCCGGCGAAGGTGGTGGCTTCACCGCCGGCGATGGCCTGGAAGGTTGAGATTGCCCATTGGTTGTTGACCACGTTGAGGATCACCGGCGCGCGGTAAACGTGGGCGAAGGTGAGGGCGGTGTGGAAGTCCGATTCGGCGGTGGCGCCGTCACCGATCCACGCCGAGGCGATTTTGGTGTCGCCCTTGATCGCCGACGCCATGCCCCAGCCCACGCCCTGAATGAACTGCGTGGCGAGGTTGCCGGAAATGGTGAAGAAGCCCGAGTCCTTGACCGAGTACATGATCGGCAACTGACGGCCCTTGAGCGGATCGCGCTCGTTGGACAGCAGTTGGCAGATCAGATCAACCAGTGGCACTTCGCGGGCCATCAGGATGCTTTGCTGGCGATAGGTCGGGAAGCACATGTCGTCGATGTTCAAGGCCAGGGCCTGGGCGCTGCCGATGGCTTCTTCGCCAAGGCTCTGCATGTAGAACGACATCTTTTTCTGACGCTGGGCGACCACCATGCGGTTGTCGTAGATGCGCGTCTTGAGCATGGCGCGCATGCCTTTGCGCAGAATCTCGACCGGCACGTTTTCAGCCCATGGGCCGAGAGCGTTGCCCTGATCGTCGAGCACGCGAATCAGGCCGCGGGCCAGGTCGGCGGTGTCGGCAGGTTCTACGTCGATGGGAGGTTTGCGCACCGTACCGGCATCGGTCAGATGCAGGTAGGAGAAGTCGGTTTTGCAGCCGGGACGGCCCGAGGGTTCAGGGACGTGCAGGCGCAGCGGTTCATACGCTTGGGTCATGGCTTCTACGCTCGATCTTGTGAATTTCTTGTAGTGAGCTGGCAGTCATTCCTGGGTAGAGGAAATCTTGTCCTACAACAATCATAGGCTCGGGCAAGAAGAATATTTCTCTCTGTTTCGTTGCACTGGCGATCATTTGCAGATAGAAATTCTGCATAAACATAAAAAACAGGTGGTTTTGTCTCATGCGCAAACTGGACCGTACCGACATCGGCATTCTCAACAGCCTTCAGGAGAACGCGCGCATCACCAACGCCGACCTTGCACGCTCGGTGAATCTGTCGCCGACGCCGTGCTTCAACCGGGTGAAGGCGATGGAAGAGTTGGGCCTGATTCGCGAGCAGGTCACGCTGCTCGATGCCGACCTGTTGGGCTTGCATGTGAATGTGTTCATTCACGTCAGCCTGGAGAAACAGGTGGAGGAGGCGTTGCAGCATTTCGAACAGGCGATATCTGATCGCCCCGAAGTGATGGAGTGCTACCTGATGGCCGGCGACCCGGATTACCTGATCCGGGTGCTGGTGCCGACGATTCAGTCGCTGGAGCGCTTCATGATGGACTTTCTGACCAAGGTGCCCGGCGTGGCGAACATCCGTTCAAGCTTCGCGCTGAAGCAGGTGCGCTATAAAACGGCGTTGCCACTGCCGGCTAATGGACTCACGTTAGGGGCGTAAGAAAGATCGTTCCCACGCTCTGCGTGGGAATGCATCCCGTGACGCTCTGCGTCACTTCGCGAGGCGGAGCGCGGAGCGTCCCCGGCGGTGTTACCACGCGGAGCGTGGGAACGATCAGTGTTGCCAATATGGCTATAGCGAATTAAGCGGGATCTTCAGGTAAACCACGCCGTTGCCTTCCGCCGCCGGAAAATTCCCCGCCCGCACGTTCACCTGAATCGCCGGCAGCAACAGCGTCGGCATGCCCAGTCCGGCATCACGCTGTGTGCGCATCTCAACGAACGCCGCTTCATCGATGCCGTCATGCACATGAATATTGCTTTTACGCTGTTCACCCACCGTGGTCTGGCACTGCGAGGCGCGGCCTTCGGGCGGGTAGTCGTGGCAAACGTAAAGTTTCACGCTGGCGGGAAAGGCGAGCAATTTCTGAATCGATTTGAACAGTTGCTGTGCGTTGCCGCCGGGGAAATCACAGCGCGCCGTGCCGACATCGGGCATGAACAAGGTGTCGCCGACGAGGATCTGCTCGCCATCGATCAGATACGCCATGTCCGCCGGCGTATGGCCGGGTACATGAAGGGCGGTGGCCTTGAGGTTGCCGATCATGAACGACTCGTTCGGCGCAAACAGATGGTCGAACTGCGAGCCATCGACACAGAATTCCGGCTCCAGATTGAACAGTGCCTTGAACACGTTCTGCACTTTGCTGATCGACTCGCCAATTGCAATTTTGCCGCCCAGTTCACGGCGCAGGTACGGCGCGGCGGACAGGTGATCGGCGTGGGCGTGGGTTTCGAGCAACCACTGTACTTGCAACTGATGCGCACGCACGAACGCGATGATCCTGTCCGCTTGCGCCGTGCAGGTTCGCCCGGCGGCCCCGTCGTAATCGAGCACCGGATCGACGATTGCGCAGAGTCTGCCGTCGTCTTCATAGACCACGTAGCTGTAGGTCGAGGAGGCGGGGTCGAGAAACGCTTCAATCAAGGCGGGCATGGGTAAAACCTGTGCAGGGGAATTCAGGGTTGCAACACTTTATGTAAAAACATAATGTTCGCAGCTTAAGTGACCTTCAAGGCCTCATGCAAATGCAATCCAGTCTGACCGAATGTGAAGTCGCCCAACTGCGCGCCTCGGCGTCCAAAGCTTGCGCGTTGCTCAAGGCCCTGGCCAATGAGGATCGACTGTTGATCCTGTGCCAACTGACCCAGGGCGAACGCAACGTCGGCGAACTGGAAACCATGACCGGCGTGCGTCAGCCAACGCTGTCCCAGCAACTGGGCATCTTGCGTGACGAAGGCCTGGTCGCGACCCGCCGTGAGGGCAAATACATCTTTTATGGCCTGGCCAGTCACGAAGTGATTCAGGTGATGAAGACTCTGTCCGGGCTTTATTGCGGGGCAGTGCTCAAGAGTTGGGAACAGCCATAAGCTCATGCAACGCACCGAACCTGTGGGAGCTGGCTTGCCAGCGATGGCGGAGTGTCAGTCGTCATCAATGTCGGCTGGCGAAGCCCCCATCGCTGGCAAGCCAGCTCCCACAGGTTTCGTGGTTTTAACCGGACTAATCCTTGCGTGCAGCAAAAGGAACAAGCAATGAACGATCAACACTGGGGCCCATCCATCAGTGCGGACATCGTGGTCATCGGCGGCGGAACGGCTGGCATCGGTTTTGTCGCCAGCCTGCTCAAGCGTGATCCGCACCTCAACGTCACCGTCATCGAACCGAGTTCACAGCATTACTATCAACCGGCCTGGACGCTGGTCGGCGGCGGTGCGTTTGACGTGAAAAACACCGTCAGGCCGATGAGTAAAGTCATGCCGCGCCAGGCCAGGTGGATTCAGGCCAGCGTCAGCGCCATTGATCCCGACACCCGCCAACTGACCCTCGACGATCAACGCACCGTCAGCTATCAGAACCTGATCGTCTGCCCCGGCCTGCGTCTGGCCTGGGAGAAAATCGAAGGCTTGCAGGAAAGCCTCGGTCAGCATGGCGTGACGTCCAATTACAGCTATCAGCATGCGCAGTACACCTGGGATCAGGTGCAGAAACTGCGCGATGGCCGGGCGCTGTTCACCCAGCCGGCGATGCCGATCAAGTGTGCGGGCGCACCGCAAAAAGCGCTGTACCTGTCCTGCGACCACTGGCGCAGATCCGGCGTGCTGCACAACATTCACGTTGAATTCAACCTGGCGGGCGCAGCGCTGTTTGGTGTGGCGACCTTCGTCCCGCCGCTGATGAAATACATCGAACAGTACAACGCGCAATTGGCGTTCAATGCCAATCTGGTCAAGGTCGACGGCCCGGCGAAAACCGCGTGGTTCGAGATGAAGGACGCCGACGGCAACGTCACCCGCGAAGCGAAAACCTTCGATTTGCTGCACGTCGTGCCGCCACAGGTCTCGCCCGACTTCATTGCGCAAAGTCCCTTGGCCGATGCCGCCGGCTGGTGCGAAGTCAATCCGCACAGCCTGCAGCATCCACGTTACCCCGAAGTGTTCGCACTGGGCGATATCTGCGGCACCAGTAATGCTAAAACCGCAGCGGCGGTGCGCAAGCAAGTCGTCGTGGTCGCGCAACATCTCCTGGCTCAGCGCAAGCAACATCCGCTGCCATTGAAGTACGACGGCTACGGTTCCTGTCCGCTGACGGTGGAGAAGGGCAAGGTGATCCTTGCCGAGTTCGGCTATGGCGGAAAACTGCTGCCGACCTTCCCGCTGGACCCGACCGTGCCGAGGCGTTCGGCCTGGTGGCTGAAGGCGACGTTGCTGCCGTGGTTTTACTGGAACGGCATGCTCAAGGGCCGCGAGTGGCTGACGCGCCTGTCGAAGGTCGACTGAGAATCCCCTATGTTGCTGGCAAGTCTGTTTGGCGTGGTGATGGGGCTGGTGCTCGGGTTGACCGGGGCCGGCGGCGGGATTCTCGCGGTGCCGGCGCTGGTGCTCGGGCTTGGCTGGACGATGACGCAAGCGGCGCCGGTGGCGTTGTTTGCGGTCGGCAGCGCAGCGGCGGTCGGCGCGATCGACGGTTTGCGTCATGGGCTTGTGCGCTATCGGGCAGCGCTGTTGATCGCGGCGCTGGGCGCGGTGTTTTCGCCGCTGGGTATCCACTTCGCGCATCAATTGCCCGAGAAGATCCTGATGATTTTGTTCAGTCTGCTGATGGTCATGGTCGCCTGGCGCATGCTTCGGCGTGAACGTCAGCAGGCGGGGCCGAGCGATCACGGGCACGCCAGTTGGGGTCAGAAAAACTGCATGCTCGATGAACAGACCGGGCGTTTCGACTGGACCGCCAAATGCACCGCGACGCTGGCGGCATTGGGCGCGGTGACCGGGGTGGTGTCAGGCTTGCTCGGTGTCGGTGGCGGCTTTCTGATTGTGCCGGCGTTCAAGCAACTGACCGACGTGCAGATGCGCGGCATCGTCGCGACGTCGTTGATGGTGATCAGCCTGATTTCCGCCATCGGGGTGATTGGTGCGTTCCATGCCGGCGTGCGAATCGACAGCCTGGGGGCGTCGTTCATTGTCGCCAGCGTGGTCGGTATGATCATCGGTCGCAAGCTGTGTGCGAGGGTGCCGGCGCGGGCGTTGCAGGTGGGATTTGCCAGTGTGTGTCTGGTGGTGGCGGGGTACATGCTGTTTCGCGCTTGAAGCAAAACCTGTGGCGAGGGAGCTTGCTCCCGCTGGACTGCGCAGCAGGCCCTTAAAGAGCGGCCGCTGCGCGCCCGAGCGGGAGCAAGCTCCCTCGCCACAAATAAGCGTTACAACACCAGGTTAGGCAACCACAGCGACAGTGCCGGCACGTAGGTCACCAGCATCAACACCATGAACAGCACCGCGTAGAAGGGCAGCAGCGCTTTGACGGTGCTTTCAATGCTGACCTTGCCGATGGCGGAGCCGACGAATAGCACCGCGCCCACGGGCGGTGTTATCAATCCGATCCCCAGGTTGACCAGCATGATCATGCCGAACTGCACCGGATCGACGCCGATGTCGAGAATCACCGGCATCAGGATCGGCGTGAGGATGAGAATCAGCGGCGCCATGTCCATCACAGTGCCGAGCATCAGCAGCATGACGTTGATGCACATCAGGATCACGTAGCGATTGTCCGACAGGGTCAGGAACATCGTGGTGATCTTCGCCGGGATCTGCATCAGCGTCATGATGTAGCCGAAGCTGGCGGCGAAGCCGATCAGGATCATCACGATGGAGATGGTGCGCACCGTGCGGTGCATCAGCTTGGGCAGTTCACGCCACTTGTAGTCGCGGTAGATGAACATGGTCACGAAGAACGACCACAGCACGGCGATAGCGGCCGATTCGGTGGCAGTGAAGATGCCGGAGAGAATACCGCCGAGGATGATCACCATCGCCATCAGGCCCCAGAGGGCTTCGCCGACGATTTTCAGCGCCTGGCGCATCGGGATCACTTCGCCCTTGGGGTAGTTGCGCTTTTTCGCGAAGATCAGGCACAGCACCATCAGGCACGCGCTCATCAGCAAGCCCGGCACGATGCCCGCCATGAACAGCGAGGCGATCGAAACGGTACCGCCGGCAGCCAGGGAGTAGAGCACCGAGTTATGGCTTGGCGGGGTCAGCAGGGCCTGCACCGAACCGCTGACGGTCACGGCGGTGGAGAAGTCGCGCGGATAACCCTTGCGCTCCATTTCCGGAATCAGCACCGAACCCACCGACGCCGTGTCGGCCACCGACGAACCGGAGATCGCGCCGAAGAAGGTCGAGGCAACGATGTTGACCAGTGACAGGCCGCCACGCACGAAGCCCACCATCACACCGGCGCACGCCACCAACCGGCGCGACATGCCGCCTTCGGCCATGATCGCGCCGGCCAGCACGAAGAACGGAATGGCCAGCAGTGAGAATTTGTTCACCCCGCCCGCCACCTGAATCATTACGGCCTGGAAGGGGATGTCGATCCACCACGCACCGATCAGGGCGGCGGCGCCGAGGGCGTAGGCGACCGGCATGCCGATCAGGATCAATACGATAAAACTGCCCAGCAGAATTAGAGCGTCCATTAAACGGCACCTTCACTTTCTTCAACCAGATCGAACTGCACGACCCGACGTTTGCTCTGGTCACCCAGAAAGAGTTTTTCCAGGACGAAAACCAGGGTCAGCAAACCGCCCACGGGAATCGGCAAATAGGTCACGCCCACACGCAGGGTGGGCAGGGACGCCATGAACTGGTTCCAGGTGGACATGCACAATTTGAATCCCCAGATCGTCATGAAGATGCAGATCAGGGCCATCAGCAATTGGGAAAAAATTGACGCTGCGTTCCGCAGATGCGGTGGCATGCGGTCGGTCAACATGGCCACGGCCATGTGCGCGCCGGCGCGGTAGCTGGCAGCGGCGCCAATGAAGGTGAACACGATCATCAGCAGGATGGCCGTGGGCTCGGGCCAGCTCGAGCCGGTGCCGAGCACGTAGCGGGCAAACACGCCCCAGGGAATCATCAGGGAAACTGCCAGAACGGAAAGGCCGGCCACCCAGATGCACGTCATGTAGATCTTATCGTTGATACGCAGCAGCAAATTCTTCATCGGGTTTCACCGTAACCGGGCGCGCCTGAACTTCAGGCGCGCCGGGCCTTTTTCATGAATACGGAACAGGAGGCGTTACTTGACGTCTTCGATACGCTTGATCAGGTCGGCATACGGCGCGCCATACTTGGCCCGCACTGGGGCCGTGGCGTCGTAGAAGGGTTTCTTGTCGACCGTGATGAACTCGACGCCGGCGGCCTTGAGTTTTTCCTCACTGGCGCTGGACTTCGCGTCCCACAGCACACGCTCCTCGGCCTGGGCGGCCTTGGCGGCTTTCTTGACCAGCGTCTGTTGATCCGGGGTCAGTTTCTCCCAGGTGATTTTCGACATCACGATCGGCTCTGGCAGAATCAGGTGACCGGTCAGGCTGTAAAACTTGGCGTTCTGGTAGTGGTTGTGTTCGAGCAGGGTCGGCGGGTTGTTTTCCGCGCCGTCGATCACGCCGGTCTGCAGGGCGCTGAAGATTTCGCCGGTGTCCATGGCGATACCGTTGGCACCCATGGCGTTCATCATCTCGATGAACATCGGGTTGCCCTGGACGCGAATTTTCATGCCCTTGAGGTCTTCGAGCTTGCGCACCGGTTTCTTGGTGTAGATGTTGCGCGTGCCGCCGTCCATCCAGGCCAGGGCCACCAGGCCGAATTCGGAGTTGGTGATCTTGTCGAGGATCGCATCGCCGACTTCGCCGTCGATCACGTTACGCATGTGCTGTTGGTCACGGAAGATGAACGGCATGTTGAAGACGTTCACGTCCGGTACGACAGGGCCGACGATTCCCAGGCTGACCCGGGACATCTGTATCGCGCCAACTTGCATCTGCTCGATGACTTCCTTTTCAGAGCCCAGCACACCGCCTGGAAAGTACTTGAAGGTCAGCTCGCCATTGGTCTCTTTGGTCAGCATTTTGCCCATGCTTTCTTCCGCCACCGTGGTTGGATAACCCTTGGGGTGGATGTCGGCGACTTTAAGTTCCAGTGCCTGAGCGGCGCCAGCGAGGGTAAACATCAGCGGGAGTGCAGCGGCGAGCAAGGTGCGTTTGAAGTTCATGGGGGTGAGTCTCCAGTCTTGTTATTTTTGTGTTCAAGGCGCAGCGGTGCAGCAGAGGGTCTTAAGGCAAATCGTTGAACGTTGGCTCCGCAAGGCCTTTGACGCCGGGCTTCAGGGCGAACACGCCGCCGGCCAGGGATTGCGGATCGTGGTCGTCGCCGGGACGAATCGAGGCGACAAACAGGGTGTCCATGTTGCTGCCGCCGAAGGCGCACATCGTCGGTTTCTTCACCGGTACTTCGAGCGAGAAATCGAGGCGGCCGTCCGGGGCAAAGCGGTGAATCAGTCCGGCGTCGTTGGCGCAGATCCAGTAGCAGCCTTGCGCATCCACGGCGGCGCCGTCGGGACGGCCAGGAAAGTGATTCATGTCGACGAAGACGCGGCGGTTCGACGGCGTGCCGGTCTCGGTGTCGTAATCGAACGCCCAGATCAGTTGCACGTCGGGGTGCGAATCTGACAGGTACATGGTTTTTCCGTCCGGGCTGAAGCCCAGGCCGTTGGGCACGATGAACCCGTCGAGTTGCGCCTCGATCACACCGGACTGCCCGGCGCCGTAGCGATAAAGCCGGCCTTCGGGCGCGTTCAGGCCCATGTTGAGGACCATGCTCCCCGCCCAGAAACGACCCTGACGGTCGCAACGACCATCGTTGAGGCGCATGTCGGCGCGGCTGTGCTCCACGGTGGCGAGCAATTCGCTGTCGAGGCTGCCGTCGCTGTGCGGGTGCAAACAGAAGAAACCGGTTTCCATGCCGGCGACCCACCCACCCGCGCTGTGGCGAGCGATGCACGCGAGCATTTGCGGGGCTTTCCACGACGCGACGTGACCGGTGTCGGCGCTCCAGCGTTGCAGTCCGCCGTTGGGGATATCGACCCAATACAGCGCGTTTTCCTCAGGCACCCAGACCGGGCTTTCACCCACTGCGTTGCGGGCGTCGACGATCAATTCGGCTTGCATACTCATTCCCTTGGTTCTTGTTGGAGGGGATCAAGTGGAACGCTCAGTCGCCGAACGGGCCTGCAGCCACGAAGGCGCCGCCTTGATAGATCCGAGCCGGGTCATCGGCGGCCGGCATCGGCTGCGCTTCGACTTTGTCGCGGAACACTTCCGAGCTGTCCTTCGCTTCAAAGCCGAGGTGGCTGGCGTAGCGGTTGTCCCACCAGACATCCTTGTTATCGGACATGCCGTAGACCACGGTGTGACCGACGTTCGGCGTGTACAGCGAGCGTTCGATCAGCTGCGTGAGGTCGTCGAAGCTCAGCCAGGTGTGCATCATCCGGCGGTTCTGCGGCTCGGGGAACGAGGAGCCGATGCGGATGCTGACGGTTTCGATGCCATAGCGGTCGAAGTAGAAACTGGCCATGTCTTCGCCGTAGGACTTGGACAAGCCGTAGTAACCGTCGGGACGGCGCGCGGAGGTGGCGTCGAGTTTTTCGTCCTGTTTATAGAAACCAATGACGTGGTTGGAGCTGGCAAAAATCACGCGCTTCACGCCATGTCGCCGCGCTGCTTCGTAGATGTGGAAAACGCCGCTGATGTTGGCGCCGAGGATCTCTTCGAACGGCCGCTCAACCGAAACGCCGCCGAAATGCAGGATCGCATCGACGCCATCGACCAGTTGATGCACGGCTTGCTTGTCGGCCAGATCGCAGACGACGATCTCTTCGTGTTCATCGCGGGCCGGTTCAAGGGCGGCGATGTCGGACAGGCGCAGGACATTGGCGTAAGGACGCATGCGTTCGCGCAGAACTTTGCCCAGCCCGCCGGCAGCACCGGTTAGCAGAAGGCGATTGAATGGAGCGCGGGGGGTAGAAGTAGACGTCATGGCAATCCCTGAACACGTTGTTATTAGGTTTGTTGTAGGTTGTCGTATGACTGCGCTGAAGTATCGTTAGGGTTTCTGGATCTTGTCAACGCGACTTTGGGTGTAGATGACGGAAGGGCGGGTTGGTTTTCAACACCCGACACCCGCCGTGCAATGCAGTCCCCTGTGGGAGCGAGCCTGCTCGCGAAGGCGGTGTGCCAGTTACAAACAATCAACTGGTCTGGCGCTTTCGCGAGCAGGCTCGCTCCCGCAGGGTGGTGATTCGGTAACGCCTTACAACAACGAAATCGGATAGCTGATAAAGATCCGGTTCTCATCGAACTCGTTGGTGCTGAAGTCGCGGCGGATGGTCGCGTTGCGCCATTTCACGTTTAGGCTTTTCAGCGGCCCGCTCTGTACGGTGTAGGCCAGTTCCGATTCGCGGCCCCATTCCTTGCCATCGTTGGTGGTGGCGGTGTGCACGTTATCGCCACTGATGTAGCGGTTCATCAGGGTCAGGCCAGGCACGCCGAGAGCGGCAAAATTATAGTCGTGACGCAACTGCCAGGAGCGCTCTTTGGCGTTGTCGTAACTGGCGTTGTAGCTATCGTTGGCCAGCGTGCCGCCGCTGGTGCCGTTGACCCGCATCCAGGCATCGTCGCCGGTGAGTTTCTGCAAGCCGACGTAGAACGTGTTGCCGCCGTATTTGGCTGACAGCAGGGCGAACGCGGTTTTGTTGTCGAGATCGCCGGCCTGGGCGCTGCCATCCTCCTTGCCGGTGAAGAAACCGAGGTTGGCACCCAGCGTCCAGTCGCCCATGGGCTGGCTGTGGCTGAGGTTGAAATATTGCTGCTGATAGATATCAGTGAGTTCGGCGTACCACACGCCGACCATGGTGCGTTTTTCGTTGAAGCTGTATTCGCCGCCGCCGAAGTTGAAGCGATCGGAAGTGAACGCGCCCCGGCCGTTCATCGACATGTCTTCCATGCTGGCGTCGTTGCGCGGGCTGTTACCGCGGAACTGGCCGCCGTAAACGGTCAGGCCGTTGATCTCGGTGGAGGTGATCTGGCCGCCGCGGAATGTCTGCGGCAGGGAACGGCCATCATCGGAACGCAGGATCGGCAGCACCGGCATCCATTCGCCGACCTTCAATTCAGTTTTCGAAACTTTCGCTTTCAACGCTACGCCGAGGCGACCGAAGTTGTCTGCCGGCCGGCCGTCGTCGTGAATCGGCAGCAGCTGTGTGCCGCCGGTGCCTTTGCCGCCATCAAGTTTCTGCGAGTACATGCCCAGGATGTCGAGACCGAAACCTACCGTGCCCTGGGTGAAGCCGGATTTGGCGTCGAGGATGAAGTTCTGCGTCCACTCTTCAGCCTTGCCTTGCGGGTTGGCCGGGTTGACGAAGTTACGGTTGAAATAGGCATTGCGCAGGTTCAGCGTGGCTTTGCTGTCCTCGAGGAACCCTTCGGCCTCGGCGCTCATCGGCACAGCCAAGGCAAGGCTGCTGTAGCCGATCAGGCTGAAGGCGACGCGTGGACGAGTGACGGAAAAACGGGAAGGGCGGACGGAATTGCGGTCGAGTGTGCTCACTGTGACGCTCCCTGGATCGATTGTTGTTTTTATTATTTGTCATACGTCGTCGTACAACATGGATGCGGATATTTCCCAGATTTTCAGGGAATGTCAACTGGAAGTTATACGACGACTCCCGGCGCGACGCCGGCCCCTGTGGGAGCGAGCCTGCTCGCGAATGCAGACTTTCATCCAATGAAGTTGTCGACTGACACAGCGCTTTCGCGAGCAGGCTCGCTCCCACAGGGTTCCTTGGTGTCCGTCGAGTCGTGTGTTGCCAGTGAAATTGCGGCAAACTTCCCTCACCCCCAGCACCAGGCCGATCCATGGATAAATACGCCCCGCGCAACTGGCAGCCTCACGAAAAGCCAAGCCTGCCCGGTTCCCCCTCGACACCGTTGCACTCCACGCCAAAACGCCTGGCGTATGCGGCGGTCGGTGTGCTGGTCGCCGTGACGGGTGGTTTGGGTAATTCGCTGGTGGTAGCCAATCTGCCTTATCTGCAAGGCTCGCTCGGCGCGACCACGGCGGAGATGGCCTGGCTGCCGGCGGCCTATGTAATGACCAACGTGTCGATGAACCTGCTGCTGGTGAAGTTTCGCCAGCAGTTCGGTTTGCGCGCGTTCACCGAAGTATTTCTCGTGCTGTACGCGCTGGTGACCTTCGGCCACTTGTTCGTCAACGATTTGAATTCCGCGGTGGCGGTGCGTGCTGCGCACGGCATGGTCGGCGCGGCGCTGACTTCGCTGGGGCTGTATTACATGGTTCAGGCGTTTCCGGCGAAGTGGCGGCTGAAGGCGCTGGTGCTCGGCCTCGGCACGTCCCAATTGGCGCTGCCGCTGGCGAGGCTGTTTTCCGAAGACCTTTTGCAGATCGCCGAATGGCGCGGACTGTACCTGTTCGAATTGGGCATGGCGTTGCTCTCGCTCGGTTGCGTGTTGCTGCTCAAGCTACCGCCCGGTGATCGCTTCAAGACCTTTGAAAAACTCGACTTTCTGACCTTCGCAATCCTCGCCACAGGCGTCGCATTATTGTGCGCAGTGCTGTCGCTGGGACGCATCGACTGGTGGCTGGAAGCCGACTGGATCGGCATTGCACTGGCGTGCTCGATTGCGTTGATCATCATGGGGCTGGCCATCGAACATAACCGCAGCAACCCGATGCTGATGACCCGTTGGCTCGGCAGCGGGGCGATGGTGCGGCTGGCGTTGGCGGTGGTGCTGATTCGCATGGTCACCTCCGAGCAATCCACCGGCGCGGTCGGCTTCATGCAGAACCTCAACATGAGCAGTCAGCAATTGCACAGCCTGTATGTGGTCATGTTGCTGGGCAGCGTCGCCGGGTTGCTGATCAGCGCCCTGACCATCAACCCCAAGCATCTGCTGATGCCGCTGATCATCTCGTTGGCGCTGATGGCCACGGGCTCGGTGATGGACAGTTTTTCCAACAACCTGACCCGCCCCGAAAACCTTTATTTCAGCCAGTTCCTGCTGGCGTTCGGCAGTACGTTTTTCCTTGGCCCGACCATGGTTCTGGGCACGCGTAACGTACTGACCAATCCGCGTAATCTGATCAGCTTCTCCGTCCTGTTCGGGATCTGCAATAACCTCGGTGGTCTGCTGGGCGCAGCACTGCTGGGCACGTTCCAGATCGTGCGCGAGAAGTTTCATTCCAGCCACATCGTCGACCATCTGGTGATGTCCGATCCATTAGTGGCCGCACGGGTGCAAAGCGGCGGCTCGGCCTTCGGTTCGCTGCTCGCCGACCCGAGCCTGCGTAACCTGGCGGGTATTCGCAGCCTGGCCAATGCCGCGACGCGTGAAGCGAACGTGTTGGCCTATAACGATGTCTTCATGCTGATCGCGGTGATTGCAGTGCTGACCATGATCTGGATTTCGATCCGGGCACTGTGGCTGATGAGCACCACCAAAACCGTCGAACCGACACCCACCGGACCTTCCAGCGGCGCTACTTCTTCATGACCGAACCGACCACCACGACCACCAATGCCATTGCCGCCACGCCCGAAGGTGAAGCGCCGCCGTCAGCACCCAACACAGAGCCGCGTTCATTGCGGGTGCGGATTATTTCTTCACTGGGGTTCGCGGCGATTGCCATCGTCGGGGTATTGGTCGTGTTGTACGCCTGGCAACTGCCGCCGTTCAGCAGCGCCGTCGAAACCACCGAAAACGCCTTGGTCCGCGGGCAGGTGACGATCATCGGGCCGCAACTGAGCGGCTATGTATTTGAGGTGCCGGTGCAGGACTTTCAGTACGTCAAGGCCGGGGATTTGCTGGTGCGCCTGGACGACCGCATTTACCAGCAACGCCTCGATCAGGCACTGGCGCAACTGGCTGTGCAAAAGGGTGCGCTGGCCAACGTTGTGCAGCAACGCAACAGCGCCGAGGCGACAATAAAATTGCGTCAGGCAGTCTTGGCCGACAGTCAGGCGCAGTTGCGCAAGAGCGAAGCGGACCTTCGTCGAAATCAGGAGTTGGTGCGTGACGGTTCGGTTTCCAAACGTGAATTCGACGTGACCCTGGCCGCCGACGCGCAGACGACGGCGGCGGTGGCACAGGCCAGGGCCAATCTGGAAATCGCCCGCCAGGACCTGCAGACGGTGATCGTCAATCGCGGCTCGCTGGAGGCGGCGGTGGCCAGCGCTGAAGCGGCGGTGCAACTGGCGCGGATCGACCTGTCGAATACGCGGATTGTCGCCCCGCGCGACGGCCAGCTTGGCCAGATCGGCGTGCGCCTCGGTGCCTACGTCAACTCCGGTGCGCAGCTGATGGCGTTGGTGCCGGATCAGAAATGGGTGATCGCCAATATGAAGGAAACCCAAATGGCCAACGTGCGTGTCGGGCAACCGGTGCGCTTTACCGTCGATGCCTTGAATCACCGAAAATTCACTGGCCACGTGCAGCATATTTCACCGGGCACCGGCTCGGAGTTTGCGCTGCTGCAGGCCGACAACGCCACCGGCAACTTCGTCAAGATCGCCCAGCGCGTGCCGGTGCGCATCACCATCGATCCCGACCAGCAGGAGCAAGAACGCCTGCGGCCGGGCATGTCGGTGGTGGTGAGCATCGACACCGCAGCGGGCGATACGCAGCATCACTGACAGGCACATTTGCAATGCAGGAGTGTTCACTCGGGCGAGGGGGTGATGCGGCAACCCTTGCGGTTGCGAATCTGCTCGTCGGTGGGCCTCTCGCGCACGAATTCGAAGCGCGGCTCGCCTTCGCTGTAATGCACCAGCCAGCCCCATTCCAGTTCGCTTTCGTCCTGTCCGGGATGTGGTGGCCGGGCCCACCAGGGTTCTTTGCTGAGGATCTCGCGCATGGCAGCCTCCGGTTGTTGGCAATCCTTGAACTATAGCTTCCTGTCGCAAGTCGTCAGAACAGGCTGTGTAGAATCGGCTGGGTCATGACAGAAAAAGGGGCAGGGCGATGATTGATCAGGTGCGCAAGGATGAACCGTCGAAGCGGCTGTTTTTCGCTCTGGACTGCCCTCCGGTGCAACGCAAGGCGATTGCGCAATGGCGCTCGGAATTGGGGTTGCGAACCGGCAAACCGGTGCCGGCGGATAATTTCCATCTGACCCTGCTGTTTCTCGGCGCGGTGCCGCTGGCGCAGATCCATGGCGTCTGCGAAGCAGCGAACAGTGTGCGCACGCCGGGCGAAGCGTTGAGGGTTTCGCTGGATCGATTGCAGGTCTGGCATCGTGCAGGTGTCTTGTCACTGGCACCCGAGCAGGCACCGCCGGCGTTATTGCGCCTGGTCTACGCGCTGGAGCAGGCGATGTTGCCGTTCGGCTTCGAAGAAGCAAGCCGTGAGTTTCGTCCCCATTTGACCCTCGCTCGGGAGTACCGCGCGCCGGAGCCAGAAGTGGCCACACCGCCGGAGTTTTCTCTGCGCGCCGAACGCTTCGCCTTGTTCGAATCGCACAAGGGTCGCTATAGGGTTTTACAGGACTGGTCACTGATCTGACCTGACAAAAAAAGGCGCCCGAAGGCGCCTGCAAAGTCACCCGAGCCGAGGGAGCCAGGTGAGTCCGTTCAGAGCGAGGGTGCAGCGGTGGTAAGGCGCTGCGTGAACGGGAAACCTTTGGTTCTTGCGATCGTTCCCATGCGGAGCACAGGAACGATCGGTGTACTGATCATTTACCGAGTTTCACCCGGGTCCAACCGCGGGTCATGATCCGCTGCGTCGCAATCGGCTGATCCGGCACGGCATACAACGTCGCCATTACCGCTTGCGACGGATACGACCCCGGGTCGTTGCGGATCGCCTCATCCACCAGTGGCGTGGCGGCGGCGTTGGCATTGCTGTAGCCGTTGCTGTTGGTGATCTCGGCGATGATGTCCGGGCGCATCAGGAAGTCCATGAACAGGTAAGCATTGTCGACGTTCGCTGCATCGCGCGGAATGGCGACCATGTCATAGAAACTGCCGGCACCTTCCTTGGGAATGCTGTAGTCGATCACCACGTTGTTGCCGGATTCCGCCGCGCGGGCCTTGGCCTGCAGCACGTCGCCGGAGTAACCGACCGCCACGCAGATGTTGCCGTTGGCCAGATCGGAGATGTATTTCGATGAATGGAAATACGCCACGTATGGGCGGATTTTCATGAACAAGGCTTCGGCTTCGGCGATGTGCGCCTTGTCCTTGTCGTTCACCGGGTAGCCCAGATAGTGCAGGGCGGCCGGAAGCATTTCGGTCGGTGAGTCGAGGAAACTGATGCCGCAGGCTTTGAGTTTATCGGCGTTCCCGGGCTTGAACAGCAAATCCCAGGAATCGGTCGGGGCGTTGGCGCCGAGCACTTCCCTGACCTTGGCCGGGTTGAAGCCGATGCCGATCGAACCCCACAGGTACGGGAACGCATGGGCGTTGTCCGGATCACTGGCGGCGGCGTTTTTCAGCAGTACCGGGTTGAGATTCTTCCAGTTCGGCAGCTTTGATTTGTCCAGCGGCTGGTAGACGCCGGCCTTGATCTGTTTGGCCAGGAAACTGTTGGACGGCACCACGATGTCGTAGCCGGATTTACCCGCCAGCAAGCGGGCTTCAAGGGTTTCGTTGCTGTCGAAAACGTCGTACGTCACGCGAATGCCGGTTTCGTCTTCAAACTTTTTCACGGTGTCCGGTGCGATGTAGTCGGACCAGTTGTAAACGCGCAGCACCTTGTCGTTGGCCTGGGCGCCCATGACCATTGCGCCCATTAAGGACAGTGTCAGCAGAGTCCTGCCAAACATATTCATCGGTACAACTCCCTTCTTTTTATTCAAAAACACAAAACAGGTGTACACAAAACCTTGTGGCGAGGGAGCTTGCTCCCGCTGGGCTGCGCAGCGGCCCCGAAAATCCTGTGAGCGCTACGCACTCAAGCGCGAGCAAGCTCCCTCGCCACACATGCGGTGCTGCATCAAACAGTGGCGGCGCGTTGCGGCTGCCATGCCTCATTCGCGGTCTGATCCATCGCTTCCTGAATCGCCCGCTTGCGGTTGGCTTCGGCCTTGCGGCTGAAGTACCAGACCAGAAACGTCACCAGCGACACCGCCAGCAGAATCAGACTCGCCACGGCATTGATCTCAGGCTTAACGCCCAGGCGCACTGCCGAGAACACTTCCATCGGCAGGGTGGTGGAACCCGGCCCGGAAACGAAGCTCGCCAGCACCAGATCATCCAGCGACAAGGCGAACGACATCATCCCGCCCGCCGCCAGCGACGGCGCGATCATCGGAATGGTGATCAGGAAAAATACCTTGAACGGCTTGGCGCCAAGATCCATCGCCGCTTCTTCGATCGACAGATCCAGCTCACGCAGGCGCGCGGAGACTACCACCGCCACGTAGGCTGCACAAAAGGTGGTGTGGGCGATCCAGATCGTGACGATGCCGCGCTCCTGCGGCCAGCCGATCAGCTGCGCCATCGCCACGAACAGCAGCAGCAGCGAAAGACCGGTGATCACTTCCGGCATCACCAGCGGCGCGGTGACCAGGCCGCCGAACAGCGTGCGGCCCTTGAAGCGCGTCACGCGGGTCAGCACGAATGCCGCCAGCGTGCCCAGCGCCACAGCCGCAATCGCGGTGTAGCAGGCGATTTCCAGCGAGCGCACCACCGAGCCCATCAGCTGCGTGTTGTCGAGCAGGCCGACGTACCACTTGATCGACCATCCGCCCCAGACCGTCACCAGTTTCGAGGCGTTGAACGAGTAGATCACCAGAATCAGCATCGGCAGATAGATGAACATCAACCCGAAGATCAGCATGAATCTGGAAAAATTGAAGCGTTTCATCCCCGTGCCTCCATCTCTTTGGCCTGGCTGCGGTTGAACAGCAGAATCGGCACAATCAGGATCAACAGCATCACCACTGCCAGGGCGGATGCCACCGGCCAGTCGCGGTTATTGAAAAACTCTTGCCACAGCACGCGTCCGATCATCAGGGTCTCCGGGCCACCCAACAGTTCGGGAATGACGAACTCACCGACCACGGGGATGAACACCAGCATGCAGCCCGCGATGATCCCGTTTTTTGCCAGCGGCACGGTGATTTTCCAGAAGTTGTTGAAGTTGCTCGAGCCCAGATCCTGCGCGGCTTCCAGCAAACTGTTGTCGTGCTTGACCAGATTGGCATAGAGCGGCAGGACCATGAACGGCAGATACGCGTACACGACCCCTATATAGACGGCGGTGTTGGTGTTGAGGATCTCGATCGGGTGATCGGTCAGCCCCGTCCACATCAGAAAGCCATTGAGCAAACCGTTGTTGCTGAGGATGCCCATCCAGGCGTACACGCGGATCAGGATTGCCGTCCAGGTCGGCATCATGATCAGCAGCAACAGGACGTTTTGCGTTTCCTTGCCGGTCTTGGTGATTGCGTAGGCCATCGGGAAACCGATCACCAGGCACATCAACGTGCTCAGGGCCGCGACCTTCAGCGAGCCGAGGTAGGCCGACAGGTAGAGCTGGTCTTCCCCGAGCAGTGTGTAGTTACCGATGTTCAGCAGCAGCTGGAATTTCTGTTCGGCGAAGGTGTAGATCTCCGAGTACGGCGGGATCGACAGCGCGGCTTCGGAGAAGCTGATCTTCATCACCAGAAAGAACGGCAGCATGAAAAACAGAAACAGCCAAATGAATGGAATGCCGATCACCAGTTTTCGTCCGCTGGGCACCAGGCGCAGGAATTGCTGATTGAAGGTTCTCATGAGCGCAGTACCACGCCGCTGTCGTCTTCCCACCACACGTAGACCGTGTCGTCCCAGGTCGGTCGCGCGCCACGGCGTTCGGCGTTGGCCATGAACGACTGGACAATTTTGCCGCCGGGCAATTCGACGTAGAAGACTGAGTGCCCGCCGAGGTAGGCGATGTCGTGCACCTTGCCTTCGGACCAGTTGTAGCGACTCTCGGGTCGGGTGGAGCTGACGAGCATTTTTTCCGGGCGGATCGCGTAGGTAATCGATTTGTCCTGCACCGACGTGCTGACGCCGTGCCCAACGTAGATCTTCTGCTGCAGGTCCGGGCTGTGAATGATTGCGTGGCCTTCGAGGTCTTCCACGACAGTCCCGTCGAAAGCGTTCACGTTGCCGATGAACTCGCAGACCATGCGACTGACCGGCGCTTCATAAATGTCGACAGGGCTGCCGATCTGCGCGATCCAGCCCAGGTGCATGATCGCGATGCGTTCGGCCATGGTCATGGCTTCTTCCTGATCGTGGGTGACCATCACGCAGGTCACGCCGACGCGCTCGATGATCTCGACCAGTTCAAGCTGCATTTGCGAACGCAGCTTCTTATCCAGCGCGCCCATCGGTTCATCCAGCAGCAGCAGCTTCGGGCGCTTGGCCAGCGAGCGGGCGAGGGCGACACGCTGGCGCTGACCGCCGGACAACTGATGCGGGCGCCGTTTGGCGTATTGTGTCATGTGCACCAGGCGCAGCATTTCGTCGACACGCGCCTCGATTTCACTGGCCGGCAAACGGTCCTGCTTCAAACCGAAGGCGATGTTCTGCGCGACGGTCATGTGTGGGAACAGCGCGTAGGACTGGAACATCATGTTGATCGGCCGCTCGTACGGCGGCATGTCGGTGATGTCCACGCCGTCGAGCAGAATCCGCCCCTCGGTCGGCCGCTCGAAACCGGCAAGCATGCGCAGCAGGGTCGATTTGCCCGAACCTGAACCGCCGAGCAGTGCGAAGATTTCGCCCTGATGGATCTCCAGGGACACATCGTCCACCGCGATGGTTTCGTCGAACTTTTTGGTGACACGATCGACTTTCACCAACACCTTTTTCGGTTGCTGATGACCTTCAAGTGCCTTCCTGTAAGCGCTGGAGGCGTTTGCCATGTGAAACTCCCAACAGGTTTCGTTTGCCTGGCCAACGTGGCCGGGCTTAAGTGGATTGCAAGCCTGTAAGTGCACCTGTAGGAGCTGCCGAAGGCTGCGATCTTTTGATTTTCTCAGGATCAAGATCAAAAGATCGCAGCCTTCGGCGGCTCCTGCAGGGCTCGTGCTGTCCGGCTTGTTCAGCGCCGCCGTGCTGGCTGCCTGGGTCGTACTTGTTGTTATTACGGGTGTTGTTGTTCACCGCTGGCGGATGCGCAAAGGCGCAGCCGCCAGCTGTGGGGGCAGTTAATCGTTTCGTATTCTCTGGTAGCGTCAGCGCTGAGTGCGCCGCGCAGCCCGTTGCCGGCAAGCCTCACCGAATGCCTGGAAAATCCTCAGGTAATTCGGGTTGTCCAGCACCTGCCATTCCGGGTGCCATTGCACGCCGAGGGCGAAGGTCGGGCTGTGCTCGACCGAGATCGCTTCGATCAAACCGTCCGGTGCCACGGCCTCGGCACGCAGGCCGGGGGCGAGGCGGTCGATGCCCTGACTGTGAATCGAATTGACCTGGAATTCGCCCGGTAACCCCAAGGTTTCGAACACCCCGCCGCCGAGTACGCTGACCGCATGGGCTGTGGCGTATTGCACCGCCACGTCCGGGCTGTCGGCTTCGCGGTGATCGAGCATGCCGGGCAACTCATGCACTTTCTGATGCAGGCTGCCGCCGAACGCCACGTTCATTTCCTGGAAGCCACGGCAAATGCCGAGCACCGGAACGCCCGCCGCAATGGCTGCACGCAATAGAGGAAGGGTCGTGGCGTCCCGCGCCGGGTCGTGATCCGTGCCGGGCGCGCTGGCCGGGCCTTGATAGTGGAAGGGCTCCACGTTCGATGGCGAGCCGGTCAGCAACAGGCCGTCGAGCTGACCGAGCAGGTCGTCGATTTCAGTCAGACTGCCAAGGGAAGGAATGACCACCGGCAACCCCAGCGCCGCAACGCTCACGGCGCGAACGTACTTGTCGCCGCTGATGTGGTAGGGGTGCAGGCCAATCTGTTTGACGCACGCAGTAACGCCGATCAATGGCTTGAATGCCATTTTTATTCACCTCGAGTCTGACACTTGAACGAGCTTTTCCGGAGCTTAGCGTCGTTGATTTTAATTAACAACTGTCATGTAAAAAATTCTCAACGCTGCTCATCAAGTCGCTCAGGCTTTACGGGGTTTCGCGTCTGATCTGGCACGAGAGTGTTAATAAAAGCCCGAAAAATAAAGGCTGCGAGGCCAGCTGTTCGCTATTGACTTCACTTTGCCTTTCGGATTGACTGGCTGCGCAACACGGCGGTGAACATAATAATTAACAGCTAAATAGGTGCATCATGTCGGTCCCTCTGCGTACCGTTCAACTCAACGAAGCCAACGCATTCCTTAAGAAATATCCTGAGGTTTTGTACGTCGACCTTCTGATTGCGGATATGAACGGTGTGGTGCGCGGCAAGCGCATCGAACGCACCAGTCTTCATAAGGTTTATGAAAAAGGCATCAATCTGCCGGCGTCGCTGTTCGCGCTGGACATTAACGGTTCCACGGTCGAAAGCACGGGTCTGGGCCTGGACATCGGCGATGCTGACCGCATTTGCTATCCGATCCCCGGCACCCTGAGCATCGAGCCCTGGCAGAAGCGCCCGACCGCGCAACTGCTGATGACCATGCACGAGATCGAAGGCCAGCCGTTTTTCGCTGACCCCCGGGAAGTGCTGGCCAACGTGGTGCGCAAGTTCGACGACCTCGGCCTGACGATCTGCGCCGCGTTTGAACTGGAGTTCTATCTGATCGATCAGGACAACGTGAACGGCCGTCCGCAGTCGCCACGTTCGCCGGTTTCCGGCAAGCGTCCAGTGTCCACTCAGGTCTACCTGATCGATGATCTCGACGAATACGTCGATTGCCTGCAAGACATCCTCGAAGGCGCGAAAGAGCAGGGCATCCCCGCTGACGCCATCGTCAAGGAAAGCGCGCCGGCGCAGTTCGAAGTCAACCTCCATCACGTCTCCGACCCAATCAAGGCCTGCGACTACGCGGTCCTGCTCAAGCGTCTGGTGAAGAACATCGCCTACGACCACGAGATGGACACGACCTTCATGGCCAAGCCGTACCCGGGCCAGGCGGGCAATGGCCTGCACGTGCACATTTCGATTCTCGACAAGGAAGGCAACAACATCTTCGCCAGCGAGGATCCCGAGCAGAACGCCGCGCTGCGTCACGCGATCGGCGGTGTGCTCGAGACCCTGCCGGCGCAGATGGCTTTCCTTTGCCCGAACGTCAATTCGTACCGCCGTTTCGGTGCGCAGTTTTATGTGCCGAACTCGCCGAGCTGGGGCATTGATAACCGTACCGTGGCCGTGCGTGTGCCGACCGGTTCACCCGATGCGGTGCGCATCGAACACCGCGTCGCCGGCGCCGACGCCAACCCGTACTTGTTGATGGCCTCGGTGCTGGCCGGTATTCACCATGGCCTGACCAACCAGATCGAGCCGGGCGCACCGGTCGAAGGCAACAGCTACGAGCAGAACGAGCAGAGCCTGCCGAACAACCTGCGCGACGCCTTGCGCGAGCTGGACGACAGCGAAGTCATGGCCCGCTACATCGACCCGATGTACATCGACGTGTTCGTCGCCTGCAAGGAGAGCGAGCTGGCCGAGTTCGAGAACTCTATCTCCGACCTTGAGTACAACTGGTATCTGCATACGGTGTGAAGATCAAAAGCCCCTCACCCTAACCCTCTCCCGGGGGGAGAGGGCCAGGGTGAGGGCAGCGATTCCCAGCCAGACAAAGCAACCAGACCAACCCCCAATTCCCCCTTGTCGAGCTCAAAACAATGACCACAACCCGCAACGACTGGGAACGACGCTTCCAGTCTCTGTCCATTGAATCCCGCGCCTTCATCAACGGTGAATACCGCCCAGCGATCAGCGGTGACACCTTTGAATGCCTGAGCCCCGTCGACGGCCGTTTTCTCGCCGCCGTCGCCAGCACCGATGAAGCCGATGCCAATCTCGCCGTCGAAGCCGCGCGGCAGTCGTTCAACTCAGGCATCTGGGCAAAAAAAGCCCCGGCCGAGCGCAAGCGCATCCTGATTCGCTGGGCCGATCTGGTCCTGCAACACCAGGAAGAACTGGCGCTGCTGGAAACCCTCGACATGGGTAAACCGATCAGCGACTCAATGAGCATCGATATCCCGGCCGCCGCCAACGCGATCCGCTGGAGCGCCGAAGCGATCGACAAGATTTATGACGAAGTCGCCGCCACGCCCCACGACCAGCTCGGGCTTGTAACCCGCGAGCCCTCCGGCGTGGTCGCTGCCATCGTGCCGTGGAATTTCCCGCTGATCATGGCCAGCTGGAAATTCGCCCCGGCGCTGGCAGCAGGCAACTCATTCATCCTCAAGCCGTCGGAGAAATCGCCCCTGACCGCGATCCGCATCGCGCAGCTTGCGCTGGACGCCGGCATCCCCAAAGGCGTGTTCAACGTGCTGCCGGGTTTCGGTCACACCGTCGGCAAGGCGCTGGCGTTGCATATGGACGTCGACGTGCTGGCCTTTACCGGCTCCACGGCGATCGCCAAGCAGCTGATGATCTATGCCGGCCAAAGCAACATGAAACGCGTCTGGCTCGAAGCCGGTGGCAAGAGCCCCAACGTGGTATTCGCCGACGCGCCGGATTTGCGCGCGGCGGCCCAGGCAGCGGCGAGCGCCATTGCCTTTAACCAAGGGGAAGTCTGCACCGCCGGTTCGCGCCTGTTGGTCGAGCGTTCGATCCGCGAGCAGTTCATTCCGTTGCTGGTGGAGGCGATGCAAGCGTGGAACCCCGGCCATGCCCTCGACCCGGCGACCACGGTCGGCGCTGTCGTCGATCAACGCCAACTCGACAACGTGCTGCGCTACATCAACATCGGCCGGGAGCAGGGCGCCGAGCTGATCGCGGGCGGCCAGCGCACCCTCGAAGAAACCGGTGGCCTGTACGTGCAGCCTGCAATTTTCGATGGCGTGACCAATGCGATGACCATCGCTCAGGAGGAAATCTTCGGTCCGGTGCTGTCGCTGATCACCTTCGACACGGCAGAAGAAGCGCTGCAAATCGCCAACGACAGCATCTTCGGCCTCGCCGCCGGCGTGTGGACCAGCAGCCTGAGCAAGGCGCACACCTTCGCCCGTGGCCTGCGCGCCGGTAGCGTCTGGGTCAATCAGTACGACGGCGGCGACATGACCGCGCCGTTCGGTGGCTTCAAGCAGTCGGGCAACGGCCGCGATAAATCGCTGCACGCGTTCGACAAATACACCGAGCTGAAAGCGACCTGGATCAAGCTCTAATTCTTTTACAGCGGCGGTCGCGGGCAGGTGCTGGCGACCTTCGGAGAATCGTATGAAACAGCAACACGTAAACAGCTACTACGCCGCCACCCGCAACGAAGTCATCGACTTTCCGATCCTTGAAGAAGCGGTGGACTGCGACGTTTGCATCATCGGCGCCGGCTACACTGGTTTGTCCTCGGCGCTGTTCCTGAGCGAGGCGGGCTACAAAGTGACGGTGCTCGAAGCGGCGAAAGTCGGTTACGGCGCCAGTGGTCGCAACGGCGGCCAACTGGTCAATTCGTACAGCCGCGACGTCGATGTGATCGAAGAGCGCTACGGCGACAAGACCGCTGAAATCCTCGGCAGCATGATCTTCGAAGGCGCTGACATCATCCGTTCGCGCATCAAGGATTACGACATCAAATGCGACTACCGTCCGGGCGGTATTTTTGCAGCGATGAACAAAAAGCAACTGAACGGTCTGGCCGAGCAGAAGCGTAACTGGGAGCGCTACGGCAACCGCAATCTGAAGATGCTCGATGCTGCGGACATCCGTCGCGAAGTCGGCTCCGATGCTTACGTTGGTGGTTTGCTGGACATGCAGGGCGGCCACGTTCATCCATTGAACCTGGCCCTCGGCGAAGCCGCTGCGATCGTGCGCCTGGGTGGCAAGATCTACGAGCAATCGGCGGCGGTGGAAATCACTTACGGCGAGCCAATCACGGTGCGCACCGCCAAGGGCCAAGTCCGAGCCAAATATTTACTGATCGCTGGTAACGCGTATCTGCCGCAAGGTCTCGACAACCGCGTCACCGCGAAAAGCATGCCGTGCGGCTCGCAGATCGTCGTCACCGAACCGCTGACCGAGCAGCAGGCGCGTAGCCTGATTACTCACAACTACTGCGTCGAAGACTGCAACTATCTTCTGGATTACTACCGCCTCACCGCCGACAACCGTCTGCTTTACGGCGGTGGTGTGGTTTACGGCGCGCGCGAGCCGGACGACATCGAACAACTGATTCGGCCGAAGATTTTGAAGACCTTCCCGCAGCTCAAAGACGTGAAAATCGACTACCGCTGGACCGGCAACTTCCTGCTGACCATGTCACGCATGCCGCAATTCGGCCGCATCGAAAAAAACGCCTACTACATGCAAGGCTACAGCGGCCACGGCGTCACCTGTTCGCACCTGGCCGGCAAACTCATCTCGGAAATGATTCGCGGCGACGCCGAACGCTTCAACGCCTTCGCCTCGCTCCCGCACATGCCGATGCTCGGCGGCCGCACCTTCTCCGCGCCACTCACGGCCCTCGGCGCCGTCTACTACTCGCTGCGCGACCGCTTCGGCGTCTGAGCTTCCTCCCCGGCGAGGCCCAAAAACCTCGCCGGTTTTTCCCTTTGCAAGAGCGCAGATGTTCCCTGTGGGAGCGCGCCTGCTCGCGATGGGGTCATAACAGCCAACAACCCTGTCATCTGCCACACCGCCATCGCGAGCAGGCTCACTCCTACAGGCCCGGATTACCAAGGCAGAAATGACTTTTGCCCAACCATCCATCGAACCTGCTGAGCAACACCTTCAAACGTGATTTAATACCCGCCTCTCACGGTTCCGGGACACGGGAGCAACGTGATCCGCGCCACTGGCGCATCACCCGCCACCCACCCCCCATCGCCCTCACATAAGGCTGTCATGGATACGGGTTCTCGACTCAAACTAGTACGCGAAAGCTACAAACTCTCCCAGCGCGAGCTCGCCCGGCGTAGCGGTGTGACCAATGCCACCATCTCGCTGATCGAACAGAACCGCGTCAGTCCCTCCGTCAGCTCACTGAAAAAGCTGCTCGAAGGCATTCCGATGTCCCTGGCCGATTTCTTCACCTTCGACCAGCCCCCGCGCGAACACCAATACGTCTTTCGCGCCAACGAACAACCCGACCTCGGCCGCCACGGCCTGCGCCTGCTCCTCATCGGCGCCTCCGTCCCCAGCCGCCAGATGCGCTTGCTGCGCGAGCAATACGCGCCGGGCGCCAGTTCCGGGGAAGAGCCGATCGTGCATTCGGAAGGTGAAGAGTGTGGGCTTGTTACGCGCGGAACTGTTGAGTTGACAGTGGATGGGTCGGTGAGTGTGTTGAATGCGGGGGATGGATATTACTTCCCGACGACGTTGCCGCACAAATTTCGAAATATCGGGGCGGATGAGGCTGAGATTATCAGTGCGAATACCCCGGCTAACTTCTGATTTGTGTTTTAGGTAAAAGCCATAGGTTGCAAGTAAATCCGACGCCTTTTTGAAGGGTGTCGGATTTTTTTTGAGTCGAGGAAAGGTTTGTAGGTTTGTAGGTTTTCATTTGTAGGAAGGTTCTGAATGAGTGCGTGGTGATGCGGGGTTAATGACGTTAGGGGCTTTCTGGCATGGTTACATTGCTTGGTGCGATTTTTAGGGCAAAGGTGGTGATGGAATTATGAGCGTTCGGGAAAAATGTCTTGTTTTGCGTTCAATGATAAAGGGTGTCATATGACGTTCTTGATGCGGGTGAAGTCATGACGTTAAGATTTATAACTCAAACAATATTTTTATTTTTCTTGACTGTTGCTTTGAGTGGTATTGGTGCATTAGTGCAAGTTAATTTTTTCAGTGGGATTTTTTTAGTGTTGAAGGATGCAAAAGAAATTGTAAGTGGTCTGATTTTCGTATTGCTTCTGTATGTTAATTTTCGCTACTGCTTTCCTGATCAGCTGGCGGAGTTGCGCGGGCGAAATGTCCGAAGTGATCGGTATCCTGTATGGGTGAAGCAATTTATTCTCTTTAATTGTGCATTGTTTGTTGAGGAGGTTTTTTATTACACGATTAAGGATTTGGTGAGTCTTTCTGAAGTTGTTTATAGGTTGTTAGGTTTTGTGGTTTTTGCTTCTTTTTATGCGTACATGATGTCTGGTGATGAGTTCAAGATAAAGAGGTAAGTTAATTATCCTGTCGAAATTCTATTTCTTTGTTTATATTTTTGATTGTTATGCTGTCGGCCAATAGTTCGAGTGCCAAAGCCAGGCTTCCCATTTGATTATAAGCTCGTTCATAATTAATAGGGTCGTGATTGAATAACTCCATTGAGCCTGGTTTTCGCACGTGCTGCAGCATGCCAAACCCGGAAAGAATTAAGTCTACGCTGTAATAAGCAGTGTTTCCTATATGTATGTCGTTTGCCATGAATTGATAGAGTTTACGAATCGGACCCAATGTGCTTTGAGCATCAGGGCCGTTGTAGATATTTATTACCCCTTCATGAATGTTGTTGATGCCGTGCGCCGAATAGAGTGCTCCTGCAAATATACCTTGCGGGCTTTTGCTGGAGAATTGTATGGCGCCTATGTGCAATTGCATCATCCCCGCTGCAACACCTACACCGTTCTGAGCATAGAACGATACCTTGTTCAATAATTCAGCGTGTTCCTCCCTAAGCTCCAGCAACCCTTGCTTGGCGCTAATAACGCCTTCATCCACCGCCCGAATAATCTCGTTCGCATAAGAGGAGACAATCTCGCCAAATTTGAGCTGGCTGAAGCTATCGTAAAACTGAGTCGCGCCAATCTGGCACCCGAATGCGACCAGATCGGAAGCCGCTCGGGTAACATCGTTGATGTCACACGAATCCTCATTCACCGTCATTTCCCCAGGTGCTGAAACCGCACGTGCCCGCCTGGATATGCGTCCAACTGATTTCGCGGTAGGTGAAGGACACCAATTCTTGAGGCTGTGCGTCATTCAAGTGAATGGCGTGGGGAACCTGGAGGTTGATGTGGGCGATTTTTGCGCCGGTTATGTGGATTTTGAAGTACTTGTCCTGTGTGCCAGCGGGGGAGGTTCGGTAGAAGAAGATGGTGCAGTCCAGCACTTCACGCTCATGAAGTGCTGCGGCCAGTAGAGGTGAGGATTTGTCGATGTTCTTGGTGATCATGATCGGCAAGTGTTGACCACGATCTGCGGTGACGCCGCCGTTATTGCCGGTGGTCATGTTGTGGGAATAGGCCAGTACCATTATCTCGTCAAGGTGGCCAAGTTGGCACTTGTTGCCGATGGAGTTAGTGTCAGAACAGCCGGCGGAGATCAGCCCTTGTCGGTTTCCGGTAATGCTCATGTAACTGTGGTTGGCCATGGATGCTCTGCTTCACTGAATGGAAAACTCTTGTTTGAAGAGTAACCGTCAACTAAAGCCGGAGCAGTGAGGCGTCGGTTCGCTATTGATGATGTTCAGACGCGTCTTACAAGGGGCGCGGAAGTCAGGAGGTGATTATTCCGAAGTGCCAACGACGTTATCGCTGATTGGATGATAGACCTTGTCGACATTGCCATTCGTCAGCCATTCTGCATTTTTACCGCGCTCCTGATTCCAATGCATACCTGACCCTCGCAAAGGAACCGCCAACATGCGCATAGTCAAACTCGCAGCATTGACGTTAGCCACCCTGTTATCCGCCACCTCGCTCTACGCAACCGCCGCCAGCGACACCCCGGCACCCACCGCCAACGACGGCAACAGCCAAACCAACCCGAGTGCGCCGGAAGATATTCATTCCAACGGCGCTACCGTGCCCAAAGGTACTCAGGGCAACACCACCAACAATGACGGCTCAACGCCTTCGGGTTCCAAGGCCAGCGGATCCAAGCAATCGAATGACAGCGGCACCAGTAGCGGCGCTGGTGAGGGTTAATGGTGGATTCAGATGCAGCAAGCCCGGCATCTAGCCGGGCTCTTTGATAGATATTGGAAGCTACTTGGCCTTCCAGTTTCCGCCACTGTTCTCGCAATCGATCTTCGCCTGCTCCAGATGCTGCGCGTCATAGTAATACGTGGTGATTTTCGCGTTGTCGGGCATGTTCAGCGGTTTGGCGTTTTTGTCTTTGCTGGTCGAATGCGGGTTGGCCAGGGATTCCTGGGTGAGGCGGGCGGTGCAGGTGGCCTGGTAGTGGTCGTCACAGCGTTCGACCTTTTTCTTGGTGGCGTTGAGGGTCTCCCTGGTTTCGTTACTGCACGACCAGTTGATGGCGTCCACGGGTACGCCGTCGTACTCGTAGCAGCTGTGGGTTTCCACTGCGGGTACGGAGGCGCTGGAGGAACGGGTCTGGACGTCGCAGCCTTGTGCCATGACGCAGGTGGGGATGATGCAGAACGTGGCGATCAGGAGCAGCAGTCGGGTTTTCATCGGCAGTTTCCTCTCCAATGGCGCCGCGTCTGATCGGTGATTTGGCGCTTGTCTGGTTTCGAGGCGGCGGGGACGCATCAGGTTCAATCGGGTTTCCAAGCGGCGCTGTTCGCGTACACTGCGAAACAATCGGACACATTCAGCACCCCACGGATTGGAATCACCATGATTGAAATCGGCCGCCGCAACAACGCGCCCAGTTCGCAACAGCCCTTTCACGATATCTATCTGTTTCATATCGATCCGAGCAAACCGGACACACCGTTCTGCTTTGAGCAGTCCATCGGCGGCGGGCATATGGAGCATGGCGGTGCACGGTTTTTGGCGCGGGATGAACTGGACGCTTGGCCCGGCGAGTGGCGCGAGCACTTGAAAAAGGCCGATTGCGCCTGGGTGGCCGAATTGATCGATGCTCATCCGCAGACCGATCAGGCCAAGCTGGTGTCGATGATTCTTCAACGTCACTGCGTGCCAGCGAAGCCTGTCGGACGTCTGCAAGCCATCGGCAACTGGCTCAAGCGCAACATCCACGTTGGCGGCCGCTACGGCCTCTAAACCACCGGAGAATTCCCATGGCCCAGACCCTCGAACGCGCCATCGCCATTGCCGCCGCCGCGCACACCGGGCAGTTGGACAAGGGCGGCGCGCCGTACATTCTACATCCGCTGAGAGTCATGCTGCGCATGAATACCCTTGAAGAACGCATCGTCGCTGTCCTGCACGACGTGGTCGAAGATTGCGGCGTGAGCCTTGATGATTTGCGCCAGGAAGGTTTCAGCGAAGAGGTGTTGGCGGCAATTGAATCGGTCACCAAAGTGCACGGCGAGACCTACGAGGACTTTGTCGACCGCGCTGCGCGGAACCCGGTCGGCAGAACGGTGAAACTGGCAGATCTGGAAGAGAACAGCGATATCTCGCGGATCGCCTCACCGAGTTGGGAGGATCTGGAGCGGGTCGAAAAATACCGGCGGGCGATCGCACGGTTGAGTATGTAAACCGCAATGACTTGTGGGAGCGAGCCTGCTCGCGAAGGCGCCAGATCAGACTGCTTATCTGTGATTGAAACGACGCATTCGCGAGCAGGCTCGCTCCCACATTGGAACAACGATGTATCCGTTGAATAGCCAGGAAGGCGACTATGAAATCCATTCTCTGTTTGTTGATTGCCGCCGGTTTCGGCGCGTTGTTGCAGTTCGAGGGTGTACCCCACGGCCTGTTGTTGGGCTCGATTGTTGTTACCGCGTTGTTCGCCAGTAAAACCGGGATCGCCCCGACAACACCTTATGGACTGGGCTACATCCAGGTCACGCTGGGTATCGCCACCGGGCTGATGTTCGAAGCGTGGGACAGCGAAACGGCCTCGACCATGTTACCCAGCCTTGGCGTGTTGCTGATCTGCCTGACAGCGCAGATCGCGTTAGCCGGATGGTGGCTCACACGCGGCGCCGGATGGAACCGCACCGATGCACTGTTGGCGGTTTATCCCGGAGCATTGGCCGCGGTGTTCGATTTGCTTGAGTCGGAAAAGGCTTCGAGCAAAGTCATCATCGTGCACCTGATGCGGCTGCTGTTGATTACCGTGCTGGTGAGCTTCCTCATTCCCGGACAAGCAGCGGTGACCGAAGTCGCCAGCGATGCATTGACCACAGGCATGGCGTTGACTGCGCTATCGGTCATCACGCTGAGCATATTGCTCGGGCGGTTGCTGTTGCTCATCGGCGTGCCGGCGCCATTTATGCTTACAGCGATCATCATCACCGCCGCGTTTGTGAAGTCGGGATGGCTGCACGGCTTTCACATGCCGGACTGGAGTTTGAACCTGGCCGCGCTGATTCTAGGCGTGCGGATCGGCTCACGGTTTCAGGGTCTCGGTTTTGCGGAACTCGCACGACACGGCCGTACAGCGCTGGTCTCGGTGGGGTTGATGATTGTGATCGCGGCGGGATTCGCTGAAGTGGCCGCGCGCTGGCTGGGTAGCGATCCGCTGTCGCTGTGGCTGGCCTATATGCCGGGCGCTATTGAGACGATTGCAATCGTCGCGTTTGGTGGCGGACTGAATGTGGTGTTTATCCTGACGCATCACCTGAGCCGCATGGTGTTACTGCATTTCGCGCCGGCGTTGTTGGTACAGGTGCGGCGGGCACGCGAAGAAGCTTGATGTGCGTTGACCTTGTGGCGAGGGAGCTTGCTGACCTCGGTCTGACGCGCCGTCAGGCGTGGCCCAGGGCAACCGCAAACGACACGACAATCATGCACGCGAAGGCGAAATTGAGATTCATGAGCTGTTCATCCTGAGCCTTTGAAAGTGCGGCCATTGTGAACAGGGTGAAAACAAACGAAAAATTCGCTGTGTTGATTCCAATGATCGAAGCCATTGATACCCGCTTCGTTTGTATTTGCCCGGGTGTTTCGCTAGGCTGGCCTAAACCTGCAACTACAAGCATAAACGGGCAGAACCATGCACGATCATTCCATTGCCGAATTGCCTTCCCTGCGTCGACAAAAAATCCTCCTGCTGCTCGAACGTGACGGCAAGGTCATGGCATCCGAGCTGAGCCAGCACTTTGCGGTGTCCGAAGACACCATCCGCCGCGACCTCGCCGAACTCGACAACGTCGGGCTGGTACAGCGTGTGCACGGCGGGGCGCTGCCGCGACCGAAAGATTCCGGCAAGGATTATTTCACCCGGCTCGACGAGACCGACGAGATCAAAGTGCGTTTGGCGCAACTGGCGGCGCAGCAGATTGAGGACGGGCAGATTGTGCTGTTCGATTCCGGCTCGACCACGTTGCAAGTGGCGCGCGCGTTACCGGCAGATATCCGCATCACCGCCGTGACCGCTTCACCGCTGACGGCGATTGCCTTGTCGGAATATAAAGGGGTGAAAGTGATTCTGGCGGGCGGGCAATTGAACCCGCACTCGATGTCGGCCAGTGGTCAGGAGGCGCTGCGACTGCTGGCGGGCATCAAGGCCGATCTGACGATCACCGGCGTCTGTGCGATTCATCCCGAGGTCGGGATCACCTCGCTGCATTTCGACGAAGTGCCGGTGAAACAGGCGATGCTCGACAGCGCAACGCGGGTGATCGCAGTGACCACGGCGGACAAGCTGGGGGCAGTGGAGCCGTTTGTGGTGGCGCCGTGCACGCGCCTGCATATGCTGATTACCGAGCGACATCTGGGGTCGGGGAGTGTCGAGGATTATCGGCGGTTGGGGATTGTGGTGGAGCAGTTGGCAGACTGAGTATTTGTGGTGGGGCTGATGGCCTCATCGCTGGCAAGCCAGCTCCCACAGGGATCTCCACCGAACAGATGCCCCTGTAGGAGCTGCCGGAGGCTGCGATCTTTTGATCTTGTTTTTAAAAAATCAAAAGATCCGCAGCCTTCGGCAGCTCAGGTAACGGTCAACGCATTTTTTCAAGCATCTGGTAATACCACATCCCCGCCGCCAGCAACGGGTTGCCAAGCAGATCCCCCATGGGTACGCGAATATGCTGGCACGCGGCGAAGGTGTCGAACTGCTCCATTTGCCCTGTGATCGCCCGGCTCATGATTTCGCCCATGATGTGGGTGGTCGCGATGCCGTGGCCCGAGTAGCCCTGGCAATACCAGACGTTGTCCGACAGCTTGCCCAGTTGCGGAATACGGTTGATGACGATGCCCATCGCGCAGCTCCACTGATAATCGATCTGCACGCCTTGGAGTGCCGGGAACGTGCGTTCGATACAGGGCCGCAATTCAGCAGCGATGTCGCGTGAGTCCTTGCCGCTGTAATTGGCACCGCCACCAAACAGCAAACGGCCGTCGGCGGTGAGCCGGTAGTAATCCAGGACGAAGCGGCAGTCATACACGGCAAGGTCCTGGGGGTTGATCTGCCTGGCCAGTTTGCCCAGCGGCGCGGTGGTGACGATGCCGCCCATCGCCGGGAAAATCTTGCCCTTGAGCTGGCCCGGTTCGAGCTTGTGATAAACATCACCGGCGAGCATCACCTGATTCGCGTCGATCTGACCGTGGGCAGTTCTGACGCCAGGGGTGTCTCCGTGAATGATCTCCAGCACTTCGCTGTTTTCAAAGATCAGCGCGCCCAGACTTTCCGCCGCACGCGCTTCGCCGATGCACAGGTTAAGCGGGTGCAAATGCATGTTTCGGGTGTTCTTGACCGCGCCGTGGTAGAGGTCGCTCTGCAGCAGATCGCGAACCTGGCCGCGGTCCAGCAGGCTGACCTCATCGCCCAGGCCTCGGCGCACGGCTTCTTCGTAATCGTTGCGCAGACCGGCCATGTGGCTCGGCTTGTACGCCGCGTGCAAGTGGCCGTGCTTGAGGTCGCATTCAATGCCATATTTCTCGACGCGTTGCTTGATGATCTCGTGCCCGCGCCAGCGCAAATGCCAGATGAAATCATCGACGTCGTCACCGAGTTTCGGGCGCATCTGTTTGCGCATCGCGCCATCGCCGGAAAGGCTGCCGGTGACTTGCCCGCCGTTGCGCCCGGTGGCGCCCCAGCCGATCTTGTGGCTTTCAACGATGGCGACTTTCAAGCCTTTTTCGGCCAGTTCGACAGCGGTAGCGACGCCCGTGAAACCGCCGCCGATGATCACCACATCAACCTTGTGTCGGCCTTGCAGGGTCGGGTAGTCGGTGTCGTGGTTGAGGGTCGCGGTGTAGTAGGAATTGCAGCGAAGGGTCATGTTGGTGTCCACAAAAAAATCATGAGTCGAAACGCAATCCCCTGTGGGAGCGAGCTTGCTCGCGAATGCGGTGTGTCAGTCACCCAAAATGTTGAATGTGACGACGCCTTCGCGAGCAGGCTCGCTCCCACAGGTTCGGTGTTGGATCTTTAAGCCTCGGTGAGGTACCACCGCCAATCCTGCTCACCCACTTCGGCCATGAACTGCCGATACTCGGCGCGCTTCACTGCCAGATACACAGCGAGAAATTCCTGCCCCAAAGCCTCCCGCGCCCAGGCGGAATTTTCCAGCGCCTGCAACGATGTCAGCCAATCGGTCGGCAGCAATTCTTTCGCCTGCGCATAACCATTGCCTTCGACCGGCGCACCGGGATCGAGGTCTTCGCGAATACCGCGATGAATGCCGGCAAGGATCGCGGCCGCCGCCAGATACGGGTTGGCGTCGGCGCCGCAGATGCGGTGTTCGATATGCCGCGTCTGGGCCGGGCCACCGGGTACGCGCAGGCTGACGGTACGGTTGTCGACGCCCCAGGTCGGCGCCAGCGGCGCGTAGCTGTTGGCCTGGAAACGACGGTAGGAATTGGCGTTCGGGCAGAACAGCAGCAGCGAGTCGAGCAGGGAGGCGAGCATGCCGCCAATTGCCGTGCGCAACAACGGCGTGCCGGCCGGGTCTTCAGCGGCGAACAGATTGCGTCCTTCGCCGTCGGCGAGGCTGACGTGCATGTGCATGCCGGTCCCGGCCAGGTCATCGAAGGGTTTGGCCATGAATGTCGCTTGCATCCCGTGCTTGTGCGCCACGGCTTTGACCAGGCGTTTGTAGCGCACCGCCTGATCCATTGCCGCCAGCGCATCGCCGTGTTCGAGGGTGATCTCCACTTGGCCCGGGGCGTATTCGGAGATCGCCGTGCGCGCCGGAATACCGTGCAGTTTGCAGGCGCTGTAGAGGTCGGCGAGGAACGGTTCGATCTGCTCCAGCTCGCGCAAACCATAGACTTGCGTGTGTCGCGGGCGTCCGCCGTCAGCGTCCAGCGCCGGTTGTGGGCGGCCGTTGTGATCGCGTTTGGCATCGAGCAGATAGAACTCCAGCTCGCACGCCATGATCGGGTGATAACCCTTGGCCTTGAGCCCGTCGATCACCTTGATCAGCAGATGGCGCGGATCGGCGATGCTTGCCGGCAGGCCTTCGGTGGGATGCATGCTGACTTGCACCGCAGCGGTCGGAATCTGCCGCCAGGGCAGGCGCACCAGACTGCCCTCCAGCGGATAGGCGCGGCAGTCGATATCGCCGACGTCCCAGACCAGCCCGGAGTTTTCCACGTCTTCGCCCTGCACGGTCAGCCCCAGGATGGTGCTCGGCAAAGGCCGGCCGCTTTCATACACGGCGAGCAGCTCTTCACGGTGCAACAGCTTGCCGCGCGGCACGCCGTTGGCATCAAGGATGAACAGCTCGATCATGTCGATATCGGGATTCTGTTCGAGGAACAGGCGTGCGTCTTCGATGGCTGCGAATTTCATAACAATCACTCACGATGGCGCCGCACGGGCGCGCAGATTCGGCCGGACACGACGCGACAAAAAGGCGTAAGTGTCCCGGTAGGGATATCAGTAAACAGGGAAATTGACTGACGCGACTTTCAGCTCGCGCGATCAGACAGGAACGGCGATATCCGGCGGGCGTGCGGAGTGACGCAGCTTGGAACGGCGCAGGGCCATGGGCAGATTGACGATGCGGTTCATACGCGGCCCCTGTTTGAGTGGGCGCGTACAGCAGAGACGTGCAACCTTTGGGGTTGTTGTGGTGACGTGCTCATAACGCGTGTTTCCGTTGGCGGAAAGCGTCGGCAGCAGGGCAGGCCCGGCGACCGGTGTGCCCGGATAGTAAGGGGGAATCTGCGCGCGTGTAAACGGGAGATTCGTCGGTGACGCTTGGTGCGTTTGGCCTGATTGACCGAGTTGCCTTTTCGCGAGCAGGCTCGCTCCCACAGGAGAATGCATTTCAACTGTGGGAGCGAGCCTGCTCGCGAATGGTCGCACCTAGGTCCAGAGTGAAACGCCGGGCCCTTTCGTTGCTTGCCGCTGTGCCATTCAGCGCAGCACGTAATCGTCCGGCTTCGGCGCAGGCGGCAACGGCGAAACGCCGAGTTCGTAAAGCACATCGCGCTCAAGCGTGCGCACCAGTGCATCGGTCGGCAGATCGTTTTCATCGCGCCCGAACGGGTCTTCGAGTTCATCGGCAATCGCGTCGAAGCCGAAGAAGGTGTAGCTGACAATCGCCGTGAACAGCGGCGTCAACCAACCCAGCGATTGCGCCATGGCGAAGGGCAGCAGCAGGCAGAACAGGTAGATGGTGCGGTGCAGCAGCAGGGTGTAAGGGAAAGGCAGTGGCGTGTTCTTGATCCGATCGCACACGGCTTGGGCCTGAGTCAGGCTGGTGAGGTGATTGGCCAGCAGTTGATAGCGCCAGGGCGACAGCGCGCCGGCCGATTCCAGCATTGAACACTGCCGCCCAACCTGGTGAATGATTTGTCCGCAGTAATCCGGTGCAGAGCCATCGATAGGTGGACTGACCCAGTCGGCACTGGCCCGCTCCTCACTTTCTCCGCGCAGCCGTGCGTTCAGCGCGTGAGCGAAACCGCACAGATTGCGCAACAACTGCGCTCGCAGGCTGGCGTCATCGACGCCCTGGGTTTCGCGCATCACCGAGCGCACCCGCAACAGCACTTCGCCCCAGGCTTTGCGCCCCTCGTACCAACGGTCGTAACAGGCGTTGTTGCGAAAGCTCAGAAAGATCGACAGCGACAGACCGAGCAGGGTGAACGGTGTCGCATTGATCTGCGCGAAATAACTCGGCACAAGGAGCTCGATCAGCACAATCGCCGCCGCCAGCAGTGTCAGCATCAAGGTGCGCACGGCGATGCGTTTGGCGATCGAGCCTCTGAGGGTGAACAACACGGCGAACTGATTGGGTCTCGGTCTGACGATCATCTCGCGGTCCCTGTTGCGCGGCGAATCAGCCGCCGGTCATGTTCATGAAACGCACCACTTGCACGTCGTCGTTGACTTCGAAATTGTGTCGATACGGCTTGAGTTTCATCGCCTCGATAATGGCGTTTTCCAGGCGTTCGGGATGGCCTGGGTGGGCGCGCAACACCGCTTTGAGGTCCATCGAATGCTCGTTGCCCAAACACAGCAGCAGGCGTCCCTCGACGGTGAGGCGCACGCGGTTGCAGGTGCCGCAGAAGTTATGGCTGTGCGGCGAAATAAAGCCCAGGCGAATGTTCGGCGCCTCGGCCACGCGCCAGTAACGCGACGGCCCCTGGGTCGATTCGGCCGACTCGATCAGGGTGAAGCGTTCGGCGATGCGTTCGCGCACCTGCGCGCTGGAATAGAACGACTCGGCGCGACTGTGCTCGGAGATCGCCCCCAGCGGCATCTCTTCGATGAAGGAAATGTCCAGGTCGCGCTCGATGCCGAAACTCACCAGGTCGTTGATTTCGTGATCGTTGCGCCCCTGCATCACCACGCAGTTGAGCTTGGTGCGGGTGAAACCGGCGGCGCGGGCGGCATCGATGCCGTCGATGACCTGCGCCAGGTCGCCGGTGCGGGTCAGCTCCTTGAAGCGTTGCGGGTCGAGGCTGTCGAGGCTAATGTTGAGGCGCTTGACCCCGGCCTCGAACAACGGCTTGGCCAGCCTGCCCAATTGCGACCCATTGGTGGTCAGGCACAACTCGCGCAGGCCGGGCAGGGCGGCGATTTGTTCACAGAGTTGCACAACGCCGGGACGGATCAGCGGCTCACCACCGGTCAGGCGGATCTTGCGCGTGCCGAGGGCGACGAAGCTTTGCGCCACCTGGAACAGCTCTTCGAGGGTGAGAATCTGCTGGCGCGGGAGGAACTGCATGTCTTCGGCCATGCAATAGACGCAGCGAAAATCGCAGCGGTCGGTGACCGACAGGCGCAGATAATCCACGC
The DNA here is from genome assembly GCF_014268505.2 of Pseudomonas khorasanensis. Classification (GTDB taxonomy): domain Bacteria; phylum Pseudomonadota; class Gammaproteobacteria; order Pseudomonadales; family Pseudomonadaceae; genus Aquipseudomonas; species Aquipseudomonas khorasanensis. The sequence continues at coordinate 13,481 of NZ_JABWQP020000015.1, read as the reverse complement.
GGCGGTTGTGACCATCGATCAATTCACGCTCTGTCATGGATCCGCCTCGTGGATAGGGAGCGCCGTTAGCGGGCGCAGATGGCGCAGGGTAGGGTGCCCTCGCCACGCCGTCCAATCACTCTGGCTGACCGAGTGATTGATAGCGTCGATGATGCCTTACGGCGCGCCGAACATCGCCGTCCAGTAAATCCCGGCATTGCTTTTCGGATCCGTCGCGTACGCGGCGCCCAGTTCCTGATATTGCGGGTTCATCAGGTTGGCGCAATGGCCGGGACTGGCGAGCCAGCCGTCGACGACTTTGCCAACGGTGTCTTGCCCGGCAGCAATGTTTTCACCGACCAGTTGCCCGCTGTAACCGGCCAGTTCGGCGCGGTCACCGGGCGTTCGTCCGTCGCGGTCCTTGTGGTCGAGGTAATTATTGTTGGCCATGTCACGGCTGTGATCCTGAGCAACCGTGCCCAGCGTCGCGTTCCAGGCCAGCGGCGCGGCGGCAGCGAAGGACTGGCCGCCGCACTGTCGCGCCTGGCCGCGCGCGGTATTGAGTTGCGCCAGCAGCTTTTGCCCTTCGGCCTGCGCATCGCCCAGTTTCGCTGACAACAGCGGCCGCGCCAGGACGATGCGCCAATCGCGGTCGACGCGGCTGACGCCGACATCGACAAACTGCGGATCGAGCACCACCTGACAGAAGCTTTCCTTGATTGCCTGCAGCGCTGCGGCCGCATCGCGCGGGCCGTTGAGGGTGATCGCCTGAACGTTGACCATCGGGTAGCGGGCACTGGCCATGGCTTGCTGCAGATCGACCGCGCCGCTGGCCGGCAATCGCAGCCTCGGATCAGTCGACAGCGGCGGCAACTCGTTCGACGCCTGAGTGCCGCAGCGCTGCGGCTGGCTGCGATAGCTGTTGATCGACTCGATCAGTTGCAACTCATCGGCGGCCACCGCCGAGGTGGCAAACACCACGCCCAGCGACAACACGGCACTACGCAAAACGGACGGCATGAAGCGCATGGAAATCTCCCTTGAGCTGAATGCGCCCATGATGCGCGAAAGGCCCCCGGTGGGGCGAATTTTTTCTGCGCTGGTGCGCCCGCGCATTTGCTCGCTACACTCTGCGAAGGCCCCGAAAACCGGGCGTCTCACCGACGTAACACCTTGCCCGCTACGGGCGCTGACGGAAGAACCGACATGGGATTGAAAGGCTTGGCGGGCGGTTTGTTGTGTTTCTTTTTAACTGGCGCAGCATGGGCTGGAGCGCAGGCACCGATCGAAACCCGGGCCGAACAGAAAGCCGAGGTTCTGGAGGAGAAAGCGGTGGACAAAGCCAGTGCTGCGCCGGCGCCGAAATCCGAAGCCATCACCCCGACCGAGGCACAAGCGGTAGACCCGGCCGGTGCCGCGCCGCTGGACGATCCGCTGACCTGTCTGGCGCGCAGCATTTACTGGGAAGCCAAGGGCAAGGACACCCCGGAAATGGAAGCCGTGGCCAGCGTGGTGATGAATCGACTTGGCCACAAAGGCTTTCCGGACACGGTGTGCGCCGTGGTCAAGCAAGGTTCGGAAACGGGCAATTGCCAGTTTTCCTGGTGGTGCGATGGCAAGCCTGATCAGGTCAAGGAAGACGCCGAGTACGCCCTGGCCAAGGAAATCGCCGGCAAGGCGTTGAATCGCCAGCTAAAGGATCGCACCCGCGGTGCCTTGTATTTCCACGACCGCAACGTGCATCCGAGTTGGGCCAGGTCGTATCGCAATACCGCGCAGACCGGCAGGTTTCTGTTCTACAAACCTACCGGGGGCGATGCGCGTTAGCTTGCGTGGGTGTTGAGAATGCTCGCCACCTGCTGTGGCTGGCAGTTCAGGTACGGCGACTTTTGCAGCCAGCGCTGATCCGGGTACCAGGAAAACATGAACTGGCCGTTCTTCAGGCGATCAATCACCTGCTTTGCAATCTGCGGCCGCACGGCGGGGCAACCCTGGCTGCGGCCGATGCGGCCCTGACGCTTGCTCCACAACGGGTTCACATAACTGGCGGCGTGGATAACGATGGCGCGATCCCGAGCCAAGTCATTGAACCCGGGTTCGAGGCCATCCATGCGCAGCGAATAACCGTGGGCACCCTCGTAGCTTTCCTGGGTGCGGAACAGGCCGAGGCTGGACTGATAGCTGCCTTCGCGATTGGAAAATTGCGTGGCGAAGTTTTCCCCGGAGTTTGAGCCGTGGGCGACCAGATCGCGCAGCACCAGCTTCTTTTTGCTCAGGTCGAAAATCCACAACCGCCGCTCGGTGGACGGCTGCGAGTAATCAATGATCGCCAGATGACGCGAGGGTCTTGCGCCGTTGTTGACCGCGCATTGCATCGCGCTCAGTGCACCTTTGAGCGCTTGGGGATTGAGTTCCGGGGCGGCGTGGGCGAGGCTGTTGTAGAGAACCGGCGATGGCTTGCCGGCGGCAAATACTGGGCTGGTCACTGCGACAAGGGTCGCGGTGCCCAACAGAAGTCGGCGCAAAAACGTCAACATTTTATAAAGTGTCCTCACTTGCTACATAAACGGCACTTTGGCTCCTGACTCCCAGTCAATACCGCAGGCCCGGTTTTCGAGCCTGACTGTTCAGCGCACCTGATGTAAGGTTGACCGTCATCTGGACGGCCATGGATTGGAGTAAAGCAGTTGTTCAAAAAGTACGCATGCTACTTGAGCATTTGTTTGCTCGCTGCGCCGTTTGTCGCTTGCGCCGATGAACCGCTGCCACCCCTTGAAACGTTACCGACGCCGCCAGCGGAGATTCCGGTGGAGCCGCGCAGCCCGTTGCAAGCGGTATTGATCAGCCTGCCGCAGTCGTGTCCGGCGATTGCGGCGCGACTCAGTGGTCCTGCGTTGACGCAATTGCAGGCGTTCTACGAACAGCAGGACTGGATGCCGGTGTGGGCGGGTGAATCCGCACGATTGCCGGCATTGCGCGAGCAATTGCAGCTTCTGGCAGACGATGGGCTGAATCCGAATCGCTATGCCGTCGCAGCGACACCGCCGCAGGACGGCGAGTTGTGCGCCGACATCGATATCAGTCGCAACTACCTCCAGGCGTTGCAGGATTTGCATTACGGTCGCCTGCTGCAATCGCATTTCGAACCGCTGTGGCGTGTCGATGGCCCGCCGACTGATCGTCAGGCGCAGTTGCTCGGTATCGCGGTGCCAGGCATGCATGACATCCCGGCGGCGTTCGATCTGGCCCGTCCGCATCTGCCGCAATATCAAAACTTACGTCAACTGTACGCTGCGCAACGTTTGCAGGCCTTGCCGCAGTGGCAACCGGTCGGCAGCGGACCATTGCTGCGCCCGGCGATGGAAGACAAGCGCGTGCCGGAACTGGCGCAGCGTCTGCACAGCGAGGGTTATCTGGCTGACGCGGTGGTTTCGCCGGGCAATGCCTATGACGGGGTGCTGGTGGAGGCGGTGAAGCAATTTCAGGCCAGTCACTCATTGCAGGCTGACGGCGTGGTCGGGCCGGGCACGATTGCCGAACTGAACATCAGCCCGCTGACCCGTCGCGATCAGTTGCGCGTCAACCTCGAACGTTTCCGTTGGCTGGCCCAAGACATGGAGCCCAATGGCCTGGTGGTCAACGTTGCTGCCGCCGAACTGACGCTGTATCAGGGCGGCCAGGCGGTCTGGCAGACCCGTACCCAAGTCGGTCGCGCCGAGCGTCAGACACCGCTGCTCAAATCCCGGGTCACCCGGCTGACCCTCAACCCGACCTGGACGGTGCCGCCGACCATCTGGAAGGAAGACAAACTTCCGGAAATCCGCAAGGACCAGACCTTCCTCAGTCGCCAGAACCTGCAAGTGCTCGACGCCAACGGTCAGCCTTTGGCCGCGGCGGATATCGATTGGGACAACCCCGGCAATATCCTTTTGCGTCAGGACGCCGGCCCGCGCAATCCACTGGGACAAATGGTGATCCGCTTCCCCAACCCGTTCTCGGTGTACCTCCACGACACGCCGAGCAAGGCATTGTTTGAAAAAGGCCCGCGGGCGTTCAGCTCCGGTTGCGTGCGCGTCGAGCATCCGATGCAGCTGCGTGATCTGCTGCTGTCCCCGGCGGAAAAGGCCCGCACCGAGACATTGCTCGCGTCCGGCACCACCCATGAGTTTCGTCTGTCGGCGCCGGTGCCGATCCTGATGACCTACTGGACGGCGCAGGTCGACAGCGCGGGGCATGTACGTTATGCGCCGGACATTTACAGCCACGACAGTGCGCTGCTGGTGGGGCTGGATCGGGGGCATTAAGCCAGAACAATCCGGCCAGTTCCCTCTCCCTCGGGGGAGGGTTAAGAGCAGAATCTTCAGGCGAGCCCGATACCCAAAAAATCACCGCCCGAGCTTTTCCACCAACCACGGCAAAAGCTCTTCACACGAGCCTTCAATCTTCAGATCGAGCAGGTCATCGGCCCGGGTCTTGCCCAGATTGATCGCCATCAGCGGCTTGCCACGGTCGGCAATCGTGCGACACAAGCGAAACGCCGAATACGCCATCAGCGATGACCCGACTACGAGCATCCCCGCCGCACTCTCGGCAGCGGCCATGGCCCGGGCCGCCGTAGCCTGCGCCACGTTCTCGCCAAAAAACACAACATCCGGTTTCATCCGTTCACCTGAGCAGTGCGGACACTGCGGCACTTGAAATCGCGCCTCGAAAGCCGGATCGAGCAAAGTATCGCCGTCCGGTGCCTGCACGGCATCAACACCGTTCAGGTAAGGATTTTGCGTTTCCATCTGGCGCTGGATCTCATCGCGCTGACTGCGCTGCCCGCAATCCAGGCACAGCACCCGGTGGAGGCTGCCGTGTAACTCGATCACATCGTGACTGCCAGCCTGATCGTGCAAGGCGTCGACATTCTGTGTGATTAAGTCGCTGATCCGGCCGCGCTGCTGCAAGGTAGCGAGTGCTTGATGGGCAGCATTCGGTCGGGCCTGGCGCACGCGCGGCCAACCGAGCATGGCGCGTGCCCAGTAGCGCCGGCGTGATTGCGGGGCAGAAAGGAACTCCTGATACATCATCGGCTGCCGTCCGCGACGTACACCATCGCTGTCGCGATAATCCGGAATCCCCGACGGAGTACTGATCCCGGCCCCGGTCAACACCACAAATTTGTCGTCGGCCATGGCCTGCAGCAGTGTGTCGAGATGTTCGCGGATCGGGCTATCGAGCATGGTCAGCACTCCAGCATGGGCAGTGCTCGCAGGTTAGCACGCGATCCGCGCTTGTTACTTGCGCGCCTCCAGGATCAGGTTGAACGGCGTTTGCGTGGCGCGGCGGAACTGCTTGAACCCGGCGTCGACGAAGACCTTGCGCAGGCGCACCTCTACCGTCTGCGCACCGAGACGCGGACCGTCTTGAGGCAGCGAGTCGGGTGTGCAATTGAAAGTCGATGCGGCGTAAAACGAGCGTCCAACCGCGTTGAGATTGCCGGCGGGCCTGTCGTCGGCGAACGATTCGACCAGCAACACCGTGCCATCGTCCTTCAGCGACTCATAAGCGTGACGGGCTGCGCCGACCGGGTCCTTCATTTCATGCAGACAATGAAAGAAACAGATCAGATCGTAATCGCCGCCGGGGTAGTTTTGCGCCGAGCCATCGAACAATCCGGCCAGGCTACCGACATTGCCTTCTTCGGCACCTTGAGTAGCGTTGTCGATCAACGGGGCTTGGGCATCAAAACCTGCAAACGACGATTTGGGGAACGCCTGGGCCATGATTGCCGCCGATGCGCCATGACCGCAGCCAATGCCGGCAACCCTGGCACCTTGTTCAAGCTTGGCGATAACGCCGTCCAGCGCTGGCAGCCATTCGGCGATCAAGGGACCTTTATAGCCGGCGCGGAAGAACCGTTCGGTTCCGCTGATCATGCACGGATGGTGACCATCCCGGGGCAGGGCACCATTGTCGCGCAGGGTTCTGACCAGTTTGCCCATCAACTCATTTTGGCGGGCCTCATCCATCACGTGTGCTCCTGAAACAGGATCACCGTCCGGCGGCGTTGAATGTCGAGGCAGGCGCCACCGGGCGGTGGTCACGGATAGGGGCAGGGCACAGCTGAAGTCCTGCGGCCCCCTCGACTGGGTAATGATTGAGTCTAGTCCGTATTTGTTTCAACGACGGATCGGTAACTTGAGCTCAGCGCACAGCCCCCCACCCTCACGATTGCTCAACATCAGCGAGCCACCCAGCGCCAGCGCCAGTTGCTGCGCGATTGCCAGCCCCAGGCCCGTGCCACCGGTATCGCGGTTGCGTGAGTTTTCGACGCGGTAGAACGGTTCCATCACCTGCGCCAGTTCGACTTCGGCGATGCCGGGTCCGCGATCCAGCACTTTGACCGACAGGCTGTGGTCATTCGCTTCGACCTGCAACTGCGCCGCGCCGGCAAATTTCAGCGCGTTGTCGGTCAGGTTCACCAGAACGCGGCGCAGTGCTTGCGGACGTGTGTCGATGACGGCTTTGCTCTTGCCGCCGAGCTGCACGTCCTTGCCCATGTCCTGATAGTCGAACACCAGGCTGTCGAGGAATGAGTCCAGATCGGTGCGGCGGCTTTCTTCGGTGGCGCCGTGAATGCTGCGGGCGTAGGCCACGCCTTCGCGCACCAGGTGCTCGATCTCGCCGAGGTCGTTGCTTAACTTGTCTTTTTCGACCGAGTCATCCATGAACTCCGCGCGCAGTTTCATCCGCGTAATCGGGGTTTGCAGGTCATGGGAAATCGCCGCCAGCAACTGCATGCGTTCTTTGAGATAGGCGGCGATGCGCGTCTGCATGGCGTTGAAGGCCCGCGCCGCGTGGACCACTTCGGTCGGCCCTTGCTCGTCGAGTTTGATCGGGTGCGCGTTGGGGTCAAGGGTTTCCACCGCGTTGGCGAGACGGGTGAGAGGGCGGATGGCGATGCGCACGGCGAGCCACGTGCACAGGATCAGCAGCGCCAGCTGGCCGAGTAACACCACCGGCAACCACGGCGACAGCGGCACCATCGCCGGACGAATATCAATGGTCACCGGGCTGCCGTCGCTCAAGCGCAAATGGCCTTGAAAGTGCCTTCTTGGCCCGTCTGGAATTTCCGTGAAAACCACCGGATAAGTGTTGCCGATGGCGGCGGTGATCGATGCAATGGCAACGGATTCGTCCCTGGAGGTAACCGGCATGCCCGGTTTGCCCTCATTGAGCAGGTAGCCGTAATTGCGCCGCGCCAGGCGCGGCAGCCAAGCCGCGCGCTCGGCAGCGGGCAGGCGGTCGAGGATCGCCATCGAGGTCGCAACGTCGGTTTCGAGGTTGCCGAGCATGGTGCTTTTGGCGCTCTGGTAACGCTCGTAATACTGCGCGCCGAACGACAGCCCCTGCGCCAGAATCAGCCCGATCAGGAATATCAGCGACAGGCGCGAGGCGAGGGTGCGCGGCCATTGCAGTTTGAATGTCATGCCGAAGCCCCAAGCAGTTCGACCGGCAGCGAAAACACATAACCTTCACTGCGCACGGTCTTGATGTAGGCCGGCTCGCGGGCATCGTCGAGCAGGCGCTGGCGCAGGCGGCTGACCAGCAGATCAATGGAACGATCAAACAGATCGGCCTCGCGGCCCTGGGTCAGATTGAGCAATTGTTCGCGGCTGAGCACCCGTTGCGGGTGATCGAGGAACACACGCAGCAAGCGGTATTCGGCGCCGCTGAGGGCAACCATGGTGCCGTCGTTGTCGAGCAGATGCCGGGCCGAGGTGTCCAGTTGCCAACGACCGAAGGCCAGCAAGCGACCCGCTTCGGTGACCACCAGGTTGGGCGGCAGCATTCGCGTGCGTCGCAACACGGCGTTGATCCGCGCCAGCAGTTCGCGGGCAGCGAACGGTTTGGTCAGGTAATCGTCGGCGCCCATTTCGAGGCCGATGATGCGGTCGGTTTCATCGTTACGCGCGGTCAGCATCAGCACCGGCGTGGACTTGTGTTTGCCCACGCGCAGTTCGCGGCACAACTGCAGGCCATCGTCGCCGGGCATCATGATGTCGAGCACGATAAGGTCGACGGTGTTGGCGTCCAGGAAACTGCGCATCTGCCGCCCATCGGCGACCACCGTGGTGCGCAGACCGTTCTTTTTCAGGTAGTTGCCCACCAGTTCACGGATCTCGCGGTCGTCATCGACGATGAGAATGTGATCGACATGTTCCATCGGTTCAAGCCTCTGTCAAAAGGGGAATGCCGTGCAGTCTATAGCGCCATCAACCAAGCGCCTGCCTGCCTTTGTATTGCAGTGTATCTGCCGCAACGGCGGATACACGTCGACGCAAAAACGCGATTTTTCCAGGGTTTTGTATCGCTGTGTATCTACCGGCAGCGTGGATACACAGCGATTGATTCTCGTCCTTTCCTGACACAGACGCGATACCTCGGTGGCCTCAAATAAGCTCCATCGAGGCACACACAGACCGCCTCGGCTCAAACCCACTGAAGCCTTGAGGACACCACCATGAACAATAAATCCGTATTCGCCGCTTGCCTGTTCGCCGCCCTGAACATCTGCACCCTGTCGGCCCACGCCGAAGCCGATGTCAGCCGGCAAACCTACACCTACGGCACCCATCTGGATATCAAGAAAGTGCTGTCGATGACCGAGGACACTTCGGTGACCTGCGGCATCACCGAGGCGCGCATGACCTACCTCGATTCCGCCGGCAAAACCCACGAGCTGGATTACAGCAAATTCGCTGACGGCTGCAACAACCAGAACTGAGTCATCCAACTTTTCGAAAGGAGTTTTGCCATGAACAACATCTCGCGCTTTCTGACTGCAGCTGCCTTCGCCTTCACCGGTGCCGCCGCCCACGCCAACAGTGCTTTAGAGCAAAGCAGTTGCGCCAGCAGCACCTGCTTCCAGCTGACCACCGTGGCGAAGAAGGGCAGCGACGCACTGATCGCCGCCGACGGCTCCAGCCGTACACCGCAGGGCCAGATGGTCGCCGCCGACGGTTCGAGCCGCACGCCACAGGGCCAGATGGTTGCTGCCGACGGCTCCAGCCGTACACCGCAGGGCCAGATGGTCGCTGCCGACGGCTCCAGCCGTACACCGCAGGGCCAGCTCGTCGCCGAAAACGGTGCCAGTCGCACTCCACAGGCGCAATGGCTGAACGGCCAGAACGCATGAGACAGGCAATAAACGCAACGCGGTAGCGAGGGGCGTGTCCCCTCGCTGCACGGTTGAGTGCCCAGCCCCTTTCAAGGTGACCCCCTATGTACCTCATCGCATTTCTAGGCGGTCTGTTGACCGTTCTCAGTCCCTGCATCCTGCCGGTGGTGCCGTTTCTGTTCGCTGGCGCCAACCGTACACGTTCCTCGATTTTGCTGACGCTCGGCGGCATGGCGCTGACCTTTGCGCTGATCTCAAGCCTGGCGGTGGTCAGCAGCGAGTGGGTGATTCAGGCCAGCAACACCGGCCGTCACGTGGCATTGATCGTGATGGCGCTGTTCGCCTTGTCGCTGATCTCGGCACGCGTCGGCGCGTGGCTGACCCGGCCCTTGGTGGCGCTGGGCAACCGCCTCGACCAGAACACCCGCAAGCGCGCCGGGCCGATGGGTTCGATCACGCTCGGCGTCGCGACCGGTCTTCTCTGGGCACCCTGCGCGGGGCCGATCCTCGGCGTGATTCTCACCGGCGCGATGCTGCAAGGCGCCAACGCCCAGACCAGCCTGTTGCTGCTTGCTTACGGCGCTGGCAGTGCGTTGTCGCTCGGTACGCTGATTTTTGCCGGTCGAGGGCTGGTCAACCGGCTGAAACCGTCTATCCCATTCAGCGGTTGGTTACGCCGCGGCGCCGGGGTTGCGGTGCTCGCCACGGTGGCGGTGATTTCGACGGGGGCAGACAAAACCCTGCTGGCCAACACCTCTTCGGAAGGTGTTGCCAGTGTCGAGAAAAACGTGCTGGAGAATGTGCCGAAAGTGGTCGACTACTTTGTCAGCAAAGTCCGTGCTGATTCGATGATGGACGAAGCCAAAGGCGCGATGCCGTCGCTCTCGGGGGCCGTTCAATGGCTCAATTCGCCGGAACTGAGCGCAGACTCCCTGCGCGGCAAAGTGGTGCTGGTGGACTTCTGGACCTACGACTGCATCAACTGCCAGAACACCCTGCCGTACGTCAAAGACTGGGCAAAGCAATATGAGAAGGATGGCCTGGTGGTGATCGGCGTCCACACGCCCGAGTACGGCTATGAGCGCATCATCAATAACGTCAAGGATCAGGTGAAAAAGCTTGGCATCACCTACCCGGTGGCCATCGACAACAACTACGCGATCTGGCGCAACTTCGACAACCAGTACTGGCCGGCGCATTACCTGATCGACGCCAAGGGCCAGGTGCGTTACACCCACTTTGGCGAAGGTCGCTACGAGGCGCAGGAGCAAATAATCAAACAACTGCTGGAAGAGGCCAAGGCCCCGGCGGCCTGATCAAAAAAACGTAATGGCTCAGAGGTCGCGGACCATGAGCCATTGTTCTTTCTGTTGGGTTCGCTCCAGAGCGGTGTGCAAAAAATCAGTTCGCGCCGCTGGCAATGCACAACGTGTCTCACGCGCTTGACAGATTCCCACCACTCATCGGCAAAGTGCCCGGTTTACGGGGCTGCCGGACGGCCGGCAAGGACGCCGGGCAGCCGCGGCGCGATAGTGATGAAGCACGGTCTGCTTCGCCGCCGCTGCATTCTCTCTGCCACGGAGCCCGATGTCATGAGTACGCCGATTGATCTCACTGCCCTGAAGGAACGTCAGAAAGTCGCTTGGGCCAGTGGCGACTACGCCGTGATCGGCACCACGTTACAAATTGTCGGTGAAAACCTCGCCGAAGCCTGCGATCTGCGCTGCGACGAACAGGTTCTGGATGTCGCTGCCGGTAATGGCAACGCGACGCTGGCGGCGGCGAGGCGCGGGTGTGTGGTGACCTCGACCGATTACGTGGCAGCCTTGCTGGAACGAGGTCAGGATCGCGCCCGGGCCGAGAATCTGGACGTGATCTTTGAAGTAGCGGATGCCGAAGCGTTGCCTTTTCCCGATGAAAGCTACGACGCCGTGCTGTCGACCTTTGGCGTGATGTTTGCGCCCGATCAGGTCAAGGCGGCGGCTGAGCTGGGGCGGGTATGTCGGCGAGGCGGGCGAATCGGCCTGGCCAACTGGACTCCGGAAGGCTTCGTGGGCCAGATGTTCAAAACCCTTGGCCAGCACCTGCCACCGCCACCGGTTGCTCAACCGCCGTCGAACTGGGGATCGGATGCCTGGCTGCACAAGCATTTCGATGATCGCGAATTCGTCGTGCGCGTAACGCGCAGTCACTTCAATTTCCGCTACCGTTCGGCGGCGCATTTCATCGACATCTTTCGCCATTGGTACGGACCGGTGCACAAGGCATTCGCAGTTTTGTCCCCGGAAGGTGGGCAGGTGCTGGAGGGTGATCTGACGCAATTGCTCAATCGCTCGAACCGGGCGGGGGAGGAATCGCTGGTGGTGCCGAGTGAGTATCTGGAAGTGGTGATTACCAAGCGCTAGTCCACGCCCACTTTCCGACAGGATGAAGAGCCCTGTGGGAGCGAGCCTGCTCGCGAAAGCGGTGCGCCAGGCAAGCTCTATGTTGATGGTTCGTTGGCATTCGCGAGCAGGCTCGCTCCCACAGGAGGAAAGCGTGCCCAGCGCTTATTTGATCGGAGGCCGATCAAACCACTCCAGCGCTGTGCGCCAGATGCAGATCCCCAGGAAATAGGCCGACATCAGCAGCCACAAGCCCATCACCATCGGGTTGATCACCGGGTGGTTGAGCACCAGCGACAAGCTGCACAACAGCCAGATTGCCGTCACGGCAATGTTGATCGGCATGAACCGGCGCACTCGGAATGGATGGAGAAACTTCATCCGCGTCACTGTCAGCAACGCCAGACCGATTACCGTCAGAAAGGTGATCCACGGCCCCGGGCCAATGATGTACAGACACAGCGCGACAACGTTCCAGGCTGCCGGGAAGCCGACGAAGTAGTTGTCCTTGCTCTTCATATTGACGTTGCAGAAGCAGAACAGCGACGACACCAGAATCACCGACACCGTCAGCAGCAGGGTGTATTCGGGCAGCGGAATGTAGCGATAGATAAACAGCGCCGGGATGAAGACATACGTCAGGTAATCGATCACCAGATCGAGTATCGAACCGTCGAAACTCGGCAGCACAGATTGCACATTGACCTTGCGCGCCAGCGCGCCGTCGAGGCCGTCGACGATGAGCGCCACGCCCAGCCACATCAGACAATGGATCGGCTGGTTTTCCAGCAGGGCAAGCGTGGCAAGGAAGGCAGTGACCACGCCGGTCGCGGTAAAACCATGGGCGCCCCATGCTTTGAGCCTGGCGATGTGTACGGTGGATATCACGGGGGCGTTCTCCAGAAAGTGAAGCAAGCCGGGTATCGCCCTCGGGTAAAGGGCGTCGGCAAACCGGTTCGGGTTGCAGCTATCGACCGGTTTGGCCGGGATAAGGTTCACCACCCTTGAATCTTAGCTCGCTGGCGGAAAATTTCTTGCGCGACGATTCATCGGTGATCTGGCGTCAGCCCAACGGTGCTGGCGCTATGGCCGCGTCGGTCTATTGTTGCCTGACGCAATCGGGCCAGGCCCTTGAGGACGACGTCATGAATACCAGCGATTTGCTTGAACAACTGCTGCGAGGCCAGGCCTCGGGGGGACAACAACGGGGGGCTTCGGCCGGTGATGGTGTGGGTGGGCTGGGCGGATTGCTCGGAGGCCTGCTGGGTGGCGGCAGTCAGGCCGGGGCGGGTGGTGCGACTGCGTCTGGCGGGCTCGGCGGGTTGGGTGGTTTGCTCGGCGGCTTGCTGGGCGGCGGTGGGCTTGGCAGCGCGCTGGGCGGCGGCAATCGAAGTCGCTCCGGTGGCACCCAATATGCGGCACTCGCTTCGCTGGGCATGATGGCCTATCAGGCGTATCAAGCCTGGCAACGCAGCCAGGCCAGCGCGGCACCGCAAGAAATGCCGCAAACGGCGGACCTGCTCGCCGGCCCGCAAATCGAAACCCACAGCCACGCGGTACTGCGCGCCTTGATCGCCGCCGCCAAGGCTGACGGGCGCATCGACGAGACGGAAAAACACCTGATCAGCAGCGAAATCGGCAAGCACACCGACGATCCGCAACTGCAGCAATGGCTCGACGCCGAAGTCGCCAAACCGCTGAACCCTGTCGAAGTGGCGCAATCTGCCAACAGCGATCCGGCCGTTGCCGCGGAAATGTATCTGGCCAGCGTGATGTTGGTCGACGACCAACAGGATGCCGAACGCCGCTATCTCGACGAACTGGCGGCGGCATTAAAGATCAATCCCGAGTTGCAGGTTCATCTGGAACAGCAAGCCAAAGGGCAAAACTGAAGCAACGTCAAAAGATCGCAGCCTTCGTCAGCTCCTACAGTAGCAATACGGAGCAAC
>NZ_JABWQP020000014.1 GCF_014268505.2 Pseudomonas khorasanensis | reverse complement strand
TTCGGACGATCTTTTGATCTCAAAGCTTCAATTGACCTATCGCCTTGTTCAATTCCCCAGCCAGCGTCGCCAACTCATGACTGGTCTGCGCCGAATCCACCGTTTGCTGAACCGTGTTCTCGGTCACGTCACGAATGCTCAGCACCGCGCGATTCATCTCCTCGGCGACCTGACTCTGCTGCTCAGCCGCCACGGCGATCTGCGTGTTGCTCTCGCGCATCTGCGCCACCGCGCCGGTGATTTCCGCCAACGCCTCACCAGCCTCCTGCGCCTGTTGCACGCAGTCGTCGGCCTTGTAAGAACTCTCCTGCATGAAATCCACGGCATCGCGGGTGCCGGCCTGCAGTGCCGACACCATGGTGGTGATCTCGTCTGTGGAGCTCTGCACGCGTTTGGCGAGGTTGCGCACTTCATCGGCGACCACGGCAAAACCGCGTCCCATTTCACCGGCGCGGGCGGCTTCGATGGCGGCGTTCAGCGCAAGCAGATTGGTCTGTTCGGTGATGCTGTGAATCACGCTGACCACGCCATTGATTTTCTGACTGTCCTCAGCCAGGCGTTGAATCATTTGCGCCGTCTGCTGCACGCCGCTGGACAGTCCGGCAATCGAATGCTGCACCCGCGTCACCACATGCTGACCACTGCCGGCGAGGCCATCGGCGGTTTTCGACAGATCGCGAGTGGCGCCGGCGTGCTGGGCGATGTGGTAAACGGTGGCGGTCATTTCGTTGATCGCGGTGGCGGCCTGATCGGTTTCGCTCTGCTGGCCGAGCATGCCGTGGCGCACGTCGTTCATGCTCGATGCGAGCCGCGCGGCACCGACATCCAGTTGCCGCGCGGTGTCGGCCACCGTGGTCACGACACGCTGATAACCGGCCTGCATGGCGTTGAACGCATTGGCCATCTGCCCGACTTCATCCTTGCCAGCCAATGGCACGCGCGCCGAAAGATCGCCGGTTTTTTCAACGTGCAGCATCACGTCCTTCAAGGTGTTGAGCTGACTGAGCAAGAAGCGGATCAGCAATTGCGAGGCGCCAAGCATCGCCAGCATCAGAACAAACACCGCTACCGCGTAGTGGGCGAACCGCTCGCTGAAGACCTGGCTCAGGCTAGGGCCATGGGCGATAACTGCTACTTGTTCACCGTTGGCACGGCTGAATACTTCGGCGCCCAACAGCGGGTTATCGCCGAACAGCGGCAGATCATTGATGGCGTTCCAGCCATTGCCCGCAGTGACTTCCAACAGCGGCTGATCGTTGAGGCGCGGCGCTTCACCCCGTTTGAAGGTCAGCACCTGAGCGGATTCAGGCAGAGGCTGCGCGGCCGGCCAGGCCTTGAGCAGCTGCGCCTGAGCCTGAGCGGACGCTTGTGCCGCGTGGCTGCGGGCCTGCTGTTCGAGCTGTACGGCGTACAACACCAACAGCAGGGTGGTGACAAAGGCGACCGCGTTGACCGCCCAGAATTTGTATTTCAGCGAGATATTGCTAAGCCAGGCACCCATGGAGGTTTTCTCTGATAGCGGAAACAGTTTCGGCAAGGTGCCATTATTGTGCCGCTATGCCGATGAGTAGACGTTGATATGAATCAACGGAAGCCGATTTCATTTGTGGGAGCGAGCCTGCTCGCGAAAGCGGTGGGTGGTTCGGCCCGTTGGGACCTGACCCACCGCCTTCGCGAGCAGGCTCGCTCCCACAGGAAAAGTGTGAAGTCAGGCGAGTATGGGCAGCTTGAAGAAACCTCGGGCACACGCGGTGCTATGCGCGGCCAAATCATCCTCGGTCTCACCCCGATGCAGCGCCACCTCGCGCAATACCTCGGTCAGATAGGCCGGCTCGTTACGGCCGTTTTTCGGTTTTGGTCGCAGCGTCCGTGGCAGCAAATACGGTGCATCGCTTTCCAGCATCAAGCGCCCGCGTTTGATTTCCTTCACCAGCGGATGCAGGTGCGTCCCGCGTCGTTCGTCGCAGATCCAGCCGGTGATGCCGATATGCAAGTCCAGGTCGAGATAACTGAACAGCGCCTTCTGCTCGCCGGTAAAGCAATGCACCACGGCAGCGGGCAGGCGATCGCGGAAGTTCTTGAGGATTTCCAGCAAGCGCTGACTGGCGTCGCGCTCATGCAAAAACACCGGCAGCTGCAGCTCGACCGCCAGTGCCAGATGCTCTTCGAGGACTTTTTCCTGTTGCGCACGAGGCGAGAAATCGCGGTTGAAATCCAGCCCGCATTCACCCACTGCGACCACGCCGGGTTCGTTCAGCAGACTGCGCAAACGGCTTGCGCTATCAGCGTTCCAGTCGCTGGCCGAATGTGGGTGAATGCCGGCGGTGGCAAACAGTCGCTGGCGGCTTTCATCAAGTTGCTGGCACAGCTCGAACGCCTGCTCGCTGCCCTCGACGCTGGTGCCGGTCAGCACCAATTGGCAGACGCCGGCGGCGTAGGCGCGGTCGAGTACGGCCTGGTGTTTGTCGGCGAAACTGGGGTTGGTCAGGTTGACGCCGATATCGATGAGTTGCATGGTGCTACCTCGGGCCGAAGGCCGGAAAGCATATCAGAGCTGTAGATTTATAAGAAAAGCCAAGAACTACAAAGACTTATGGTTGTCTGTAAAGGCCGCCAGAGACCGAGGGGTGGTCACAATGCCATCACTGTGCCAGTCTCTCGCACTTTATCAGCGCTCCAGGCGCTCTGTTTTCGTCGGTGATTTCGCTTCGTTGTCGTGAAATTACCCCCGTATTCTTTTCGGAGAGTGGATGCATCGTCCCTCGGTTCTGCTGCTGTTGTGTGCTGCGTTGCTACTGCCGATGACGGCGGTTGCGCGCCTGCCCGGGCCGCTGCAAGCCGTGCCGGCGGCCAAGGTCCGTGACCTTTCCGAGATTCGCAGCAGCCGCGTGTTGCGGGTGCTGGTGAATCAGAGCCGCAACAGCTCTGGCGAAGTCCAGGGCCAGGCCATCGGTGTCGAATACCATCGACTGCGGGCGTTCGAGCAATACCTCAACGGCCATGCCCGTGACGGCCAGGAAGTAACCCTCAAGATCATTCCCAGGGCCAAGGACCAATTGCTCGGCGCCTTGCAGCGTGGCGAGGGCGATATGGTTGCGCCGGGGGAGTTGCTGGATCTGCCCTCCGGCTATGCGGTTGCCAGCAGCGAACCGATCGCCACTAACGTGCCGCTGGTGCTGGTTGGCATCAAAGGCGAGCGTCGTTACACCAAAGTCGAGCAACTCTCCGGTAAAACCCTGGCCTTGCCGACCGGTAGCGCAGCAGGGGAGGTGGTGAGTCAGTTGAATCAGAAACTGGCGCTGCACAAACTGGCACCCATCAATATCGAATGGGTCGATCCGACGCTGGCGGTGGAGGATGTGTTGGAGATGGTGCAGGGCGGGATTTTTCACCTGACCATCGTCGAACAACCGATTGCCGAGCGCTGGGGCAAGGTCCTGCCAAAACTGCGTCTGGACCGGCAGCTGAGCCTGGGCGAGCCGGGAGAGGAGCACTGGTTTGTGCGTCGCGATGCGTCGATGCTGCGGGCGAGCATCGATCGCTTCCTTACCGGTTACAAGAAACCTTCAAACGAAGACGCGGCGTTTCTGCGCATCTATCGACGCCTGTATCAGGTTCACAACCCTCTGGCCAAGGCCGACCGCCAGCGTCTGGAAAAACTGCGTCCGACCCTGCAGAAACATGCCGACGCGCAGAACATGGATTGGCTGAACCTGGCGGCGCTGGCGTTCAAGGAATCACGCCTGCAGCCCAACGCCCGCAGCGGCAGCGGCCCGACCGGGCTGATGCAAATCACCCCATCTGCCGCGCAGCGGGTCGGGGTGAATAATATCCAGAACCTTGATGCGAACGTGCAGGCCGGCGCCAAGTACCTGGCGATGATCCGTCGCAAGTTCTTCAACAGCCCGAAACTCAATGAGCGCGAGCGCATGGCCTTCACCCTCGCCGCGTACAACATGGGGCCCGAGCGCGTACAGGGCATGCGCGCCGAAGCGCGCCGACGAGGCTTGAATCCGAACCAATGGTTTTTCCAGGTGGAGCGCATCGCCATGGAGCAGGTGGGAATGGGCGCCGTCAGCTATGTTAATAGCGTGAACAAGTACTACTTGGCGTTCGACCGGGAGCGGGAGTCGCTGGAGCCCGGTGGACAAAAAGTAGTCTCACGCAAATGATCTAATAATTTGATTGTTATGGCGCAATATTTACGCTTTTAACATGAAAATAACTGATTAATATAGCGGCCAACCCACACACACTTCTCGCAAACAAGGAATGCCCCATGAGCTCTATGATCAACAAGGTTCTGTTCACCCGCGCCGGTTACGGCCTGACTGTCTTGCGCATTGCCGTCGGCGTGATCTTCGCCGCCCACGGTGCACAGAAACTCTTTGGTCTGTTCGGCGGTTACGGCCTGGCCGGCACCGCACAATGGATGGAAAGTATCGGCCTGACCCCGGGTTACCTGATGGCCTCGCTGGCCGGCGGTACTGAGTTCTTCGCCGGTCTGGCCCTGATCATCGGCCTGCTGGTTCGTCCGGCTGCACTGGGCCTGGCGTTCCTCTCGCTGGTGGCGATCTTCTCGGTGCACATCGGCAACGGTCTGTTCATGGCCAACAACGGTTACGAGTTCGCGCTGGCCTTGCTGGCGGGCAGCATCGCGGTGCTGATCGAAGGTGCCGGCAAGCTGTCGGCGGATCGCGCCATCGCCGGTTGAAGGCTCTGGCTCAAGGGAAAGGCCCGCATTGTGCGGGCCTTTTTTTGTTACGGCTGATTCTTGACACTGATCGGTCACGTTCTCTAGGATGTTGCTCATGCGCCGATTTAAACAGCTACTTGCGGGGCGCCAGGTGACTTCAACAGTTGCCGTCAGAAGCCGGAACACGGCTTCGAAATACCGCTAAAGCGCTGGTTCGGTGTTGCCTCTCACCTGCCATGCAGACTTTTGAGGCAGAGACACGACACGATGAATGCACTACGCCCTCCAGCACGTCCCGCGCCGATCACGGCTCATATCACCCAGCGCAACCCGAAAATCCTTCTAGGCGGCAAACATCAGCCGACGCTGTTGCGTTATCTCGATGGATGGCCACGTCGCAGCGGCGGTCCTGCCGCGTTCCTGATCCAGTTTGTCGATGACGGCGAGTCGCTGGCGCGTTTCGCCACGGACAGTTTCGATCTGGCGGTGATTCAGGCGCCGAACGCTGAAGATGCGTCGCAAATGATCAGGCAACTGACCCGCGTCGCGCGGCAGGGCTTGATAACCCGTCGCTGATCCGGTTTACGGATATTCAATCGCCACGATGTAAACGAACTGCTCGCCGGTCGGCGTCTGCACTCGCACTTCTGCATCCAGCGCCTTACCAATCAAGGCGCGGGCCAGAGGCGAGTCGATGCTGATCAGGCCAAGCTTGAGATCGAGTTCATCGGGGCCGACGATGCGGTAGCGCGATTGCTTGCCGTCTTCGTCTTCGATGGTCACCCAGGCGCCGAAGTAGACCTTGTTCGGGTCAGTGGGTTTTTCGCTGACCACCTTGAGTGCTTCCAGGCGTTTGGTGAGAAAGCGCACCCGGCTGTCGATTTCGCGCAGCATCTTTTTGCCGTAGGTGTACTCTGCGTTTTCCGAACGATCGCCCTGCGCCGCCGCTTCACTGACGGCTTGCGTGACCTGAGGGCGACGCACATGCCACAACTCATGGAATTCAGCGCGCATCCGCGCTTCACCTTCGGGAGTGATCAGCGCGGTGCCAGCGGTGCGGGGAGGGCGATAACGGCTCATGGCGACTTCTTGTGAGAGAGACGGCTGAAGTCTATCAACCCTCGCGCAACACTGTCAGCGGACTTGCGTTGAGTGCCCGGCGCGTGCCGAACACACCGGCGCCGCCGATCAATGCAGCGCCAATCAGTGGCAACACCAGCAGCCACGGATGCGGATGCCATGGCAGATCAAATGCATAGCGATACAACACCAGACTCACGACCTCCGAACCGATCGCCGCTAGCAAACCACTGACCGCACCCAGCAAGCCGAACTCGATTCGCCGTGCCTTGATCAGCAATTGCCGCTCGGCACCCAACGCACGCAACAGCGCGCCTTGGCGAATGCGTTCATCGAGCGTCGACTGCAAGCCGGAAAACAGCACCGCCATGCCCGCCGCCAGAACAAACAACAACACATATTCCACGGCCAGGGTGACCTGGGCGAGGATGCTGCGCAGCTGTTCGAGCAGGGCTTCAACCTGCAGGATCGTCACCGCCGGGAAGGTCCGCGACAGCTCGACGATCTGCTGATCATTCCCCGGCGCCAGGTAGAAGCTGGTCAGGTAAGTGGCCGGCAGATCTTTCAAGGTGCCGGGCTGGAAGATCATGAAGAAGTTCGGCTGGAAGTTATCCCAGTTGATCTCGCGCAGGCTGGTGACCTTCGCTTCACGGTTGACCCCACCGACGGTGAAGACCATGTGATCGCCGAGTTTGAGTTTCAGGCTTTCGGCGACCTTGCCCTCCACCGAGACTCCGGGAACATCGTCCGTTGGCTGATCTTTCCACCATTCGCCGGCCGTGAGCTTGTTGCCCGCAGGCAGGTCAGCCGCCCAGGTCAGGCTCAAGTCACGTTGAATGGCGCGATCGCCGGCTGATTCCTTGCTGACAATCTGCTGCACCGGCTCACCGTTGATGCTGATCAGGCGTCCCGGCACCACCGGATAAAGCGGCGCCGCTTGTGCGGACACCTTGATCAAGTGATCGGCGAAAGCCTGTTTGTCCGCCGGCAGGATGTTCAGGGCGAAGTAGTTCGGGGCGTTTTTTGGTAACTGGTTCTGCCAGGTGTCGAGCAGTTCGCCGCGCAGCAGGGCGATCAGTGCCATCGAGAGCAGGATCAGCCCGAAAGCCAGCGATTGCCCGGCAGCGGCCAGCGGATGGCGCAGCAATTGGCCAAGGCCCAAACGCCACGGCAGCGAGGCGCGAGCGAGCATTCGTCGCAGGCTTTGCAGCAGCAACAGCAGCAAACCGCCGAGCACCAGCGCGGCGACCACGCCACCGCCGAGCAGGGCGAACGTCAGCAGCAGGTCCAGGCTCAGGCGCCACATGATCAGGCCCAGCGCACCCAGCGCCGCGCCGTAGACCATCCACGTGCTCGACGGGATCGGCAGCATGTCGCGGCGCAATACGCGCAGCGGCGGTACTCGGCCCAGCGCCGCGAGCGGCGGCAAGGCGAAACCGGCCAGCGCTACCAGCCCCGTACCGATGCCGGCAACGGCCGGGAACAGACCCCCCGGTGGCACGTCAGTCGGCAGCAAATCATGCAACAGCGCGAACAGGCCCAGTTGCGCCAGCCAGCCGAGCAATGCGCCGCTGATCGCGGCCACCAGCCCAAGCGCAGTCAATTGCAGGCTGAACAGCACCATGGTTTCCCGGCGTGACAAGCCGAGGCAGCGCAATAAGGCGCTGGCATCGAAACGTCGACTGGCAAAGCGGTTGGCCGACAATGCCACCGCCACGCCAGCCAACAGCACCGCGACGAGGCTGGCCATGTTCAGATAGCGCTCGGCCTTGCCCAGCGCGCCACCGATCTGCCGGTTACCGTCGCGGGCATCCTGAATTCTCTGGTTCGCCGCCAGGCCCGGCTTGATCAATTCCCGGTAGGTTTCCAGCGTCTGCGGTTCGCCGCGCCACAGTTCGCGATAGCTCACCCGGCTGCCGGGCTGCACCACGCCAGTCGCGGTGAGGTCCTCAAGGTTGATCAGCACCCGTGGCGTCAGGCTGTAGAAGTTGCCGGCGCGATCAGGCTCATAGGTCAGGACGCGGGCCAGCTTGAGCGTCTTCATGCCGACATCGATGCTGTCGCCGATCTTGAGATCCAGCGCCGTCAGCAGGCGCGCCTCGACCCAGGCTTCACCGGGTTGCGGTTCGCCGCCCACCTCTTCAGGTGCGAAGGGCGCAGGCGCACTCTTCAATTCGCCGCGCAACGGATACGCACGGTCGACGGCCTTGATGCTTGATAACTGAATGCCGTTGTCAGTAGCGATGACGCTGGAGAACTCCACCACTTGCGCATGATTGAGGCGCAGTTCGGTGCCGCTGCGGATTTGTTCTTCGCGTGCCGGCGAGCTGCCTTCCAGCACCAGATCGGCGCCGAGAAACTCGGTGGCGCGCAGCATCATCGCGCCGTTGAGGCGGGCGCCGAAATAGCCGATGGCGGTGCTCGCCGCGACCGCCACCACCAGCGCAAAGAACAACACCCGCAGCTCTCCGGCGCGGGCATCGCGCAGGAGCTGGCGAAGGGCAAGACTGAACAGACGCAACAGCGGCAGGCGTGCCATCAAGGCTCCAGAGGGGCGACCAGCAACCCCGCTTCAAGACGGATCAGGCGCCGGCAGCGATGGGCCAGGCGTTCGTCGTGGGTCACCAGCACCAGCGTGGTGCCGCGTTCCTTGTTCAATTCGAACAGCAAATCGCTGATGCGCTCACCGGTGTGACTGTCGAGGTTGCCGGTGGGTTCGTCGGCGAACAGCACGTCGGGCTCGGCCGCAAAAGCCCGGGCAATCGCCACGCGTTGCTGTTCGCCACCGGAGAGCTGGCGCGGCGAATGGGTCAGGCGCTGGCCCAGGCCGACGCGCTGGAGCAGCTCAGTGGCGCGTTCGCGAGCGTCTTTGCGACCATCGAGCTCCAGCGGCAGCATGACGTTTTCCAAAGCGTTCAGACTGTCGAGCAGCTGGAACGACTGAAAGACAAACCCGACGTGTTCGGCACGAATGCGTGCGCGCTGGTCTTCGTCGAGATTGCTCAGGCCCTGGCCGGCGAGGGTGACTTCGCCGCTGCTGGGCAGGTCGAGCCCGGCGAGCAGGCCGAGGAGGGTGGATTTGCCGGAACCGGACGCGCCGACGATGGCCAGGCTGTCGCCCTTGTTCAGTTCCAGGCTGAGTTCGTGCAGGATAGTCAGTTCACCTTCCGCGCTAGGGACCACTTTGCTGAGGTTCTTCGCGGTGAGAATGCTTGCGCCCATGGAGAATCCGATGCGTGTATGGTTTTTGAGTGCTGGCCTGGCCTTGATGTGCATGGCCCAGAACGCAGCGGCGGGTACTGTCCTGATCGTTGGCGATAGTATCAGCGCCGGTTTCGGACTGGATACCCGTCTGGGGTGGGTATCGTTGCTCGAGCAACGGCTCAAACAGGAGGGTTTCGACGATAAAGTCGTCAATGCCTCCATCAGCGGTGACACCAGCGCCGGAGGCCAGGCGCGGCTGCCTGCGCTGCTTGCAGAGCATAAACCGGAGCTGGTCATCCTCGAACTCGGCGGCAATGATGGCCTGCGCGGAATGCCGCCAGCGCAATTGCAACAAAATCTTGCCTCGATGATCGACAGCTCTCGCCAAAGCGGTGCGAAAGTGCTGCTGCTGGGCATGCAGTTGCCGCCTAATTACGGCAAGCGCTACACCGATTCATTTGCCGAGGTTTATGGCAAGCTCGCCGAAGAGAAAAACATCCCTCTGGTGCCGTTTTTCCTGGAAGGGGTTGGCGGTCATCCCGACCTGATGCAGGCCGATGGTCTGCACCCGGCTGCCGGGGCTCAGGGCAAGTTGCTGGAAAATGTCTGGCCGACGCTAAAACCACTGTTATGAGGCTTTTCTAGCGGCAGGCTTTCGGCTAATGTGGCGCCCCCTAATTTGGAGGCCCCGATGCCGCGTCCTGCCTGGTCCCTGTTTGCCTACCAACTGATCGAGCCTGACGAGCAGCTGGACCTGTTCGCCTGCCAGGAAGTGCGGGTGCATCTGGTGACGCGTCAGTTGGAGCTCGGTGGCTCGGCCGATCGGACGCTGTGCGGCAGCCTTCTGCCGGCGCAACCGCGCTGGTCGAGCGTGGATCGGCGGGTGTTTCAGGATCAACGCCTGTGCTCGCTGTGCCGGGCAATCCTCGAATCGCAGAAACGCGGCACGTCGCCGATCTGGCCTGAGCTGCGCTTCGAGCTCTGAGCGCTCAAGATCAAAGTGTGGGAGCGAGCCTGCTCGCGAAGGGGTTTTATCAATCGACATTTACGGTCGCTGACACACTGCTTTCGCGAGCAGGCTCGCTCCCACCTTGAAAGCACCCTGTCGCCAATAGCGGTGCTACCTCCCCGAATCCCCAAGCCGCGGTGTACAATCGCGCCCTTATACCCTTGATGATCATGCGAAGGATTTTCCGGATGTTGCCGCGCTTTCCTGCCGTCACCCGCTGCCTGTCACTTGCCGCCCTGTGTGTGGCCGGTCCCGTTGCTGCATTGGAGCTTCCCCTGCCACCACCCGGCGAGGACATCGTCGGCCAGGTGCAGGTGATCAAAGCCAAGTACGAAGACACTTTTGCCGATCTGGGCACCACCTACGACCTGGGCTATTCGGAAATGGTTGCGGCCAACCCGGGCATCGATGCCTGGCTGCCGGGCGCTGGCACCGAGATCGTTCTGCCGACGCGTTTCATCCTGCCACCGGGCCCGCGTGAAGGCATCGTCATCAACCTGGCCGAATACCGCCTCTATTACTACCCGAAAGGCCGGGACGTGGTGTACACCTTCCCGCTGGGTATCGGTCGTGAGGGTTGGGGATCGCCAATCGCGCACACCTCGATCATCGCCAAGACGCCGAACCCGACCTGGACGCCTCCCGCCTCGATCAAGGCTGAACACGCCGCTGATGGTGATCCGCTGCCAAACGTGGTGCCGGCCGGCCCTGACAACCCGCTGGGCCCGTTCAAGTTCACCCTCGGCACGCCGGGCTACCTGATTCACGGTTCGAACAAGAAGTTCGGTATCGGCATGCGCACCAGCCACGGCTGCTTCCGCATGTTCAACAACAACGTGCTGGAAATGGCCGGCATGGTGCCGGTGGGCACGTCGGTGCGCATCATCAATGATCCGTACAAGTTCGGTCGCAGTGGCGGCAAGGTTTACCTGGAAGCGCACACGCCGCTCGATGACAAGGGCAACCCGTCCGTGGTCGACAAGCACACGGCAGTGATCAACGCGATGCTCAAGCGTGAGGACATCACCAGCAACCTGCGCATGGACTGGGATGTGGTGCGTGATGTAGTCGCGGCCGAAGATGGCCTGCCTGTCGAGATCGCCACGCCGAACAACGCGGCGCCGATGGTGTCGAGTACGCCGGTCGAGCTGCAGTAACCAGGCCTGACCAAAAACCCGCCGATGCTTGCGCGTCGGCGGGTTTTTTCATGCCCGAAGAAAAATCGTGGGCACAAAAAAGCCGACCCAAAAAATGGGTCGGCTCGTATAACAATCCCGAAGGATTATTACTTGCGGCTAGCTTTTTCCAGCATGCGCAGAGCACGCTCGTTAGCTTCGTCAGCAGTCTGTTGTGCTTTTTGAGCAGCAGCCAGAGCTTCATCAGCTTTACGGTAAGCTTCGTCTGCACGAGCCTGGGAGCGAGCAGCTGCGTCTTCAGTAGCGGTCAGACGTGCTTCGGTTTCTTTCGATGCGCTGCTGCAACCGGTAGCCAGAACTGCGGCCAGAGCCAGAGCAGAGAATTTCAGAACGTTGTTCATCGTGTTCCCCTTCAAGGACTTTCAAATTAAGTAGCTGTCTCCTCACGATTGAGGAAATAGCCGGC
Organism: Pseudomonas khorasanensis; assembly: GCF_014268505.2. Classification (GTDB taxonomy): domain Bacteria; phylum Pseudomonadota; class Gammaproteobacteria; order Pseudomonadales; family Pseudomonadaceae; genus Aquipseudomonas; species Aquipseudomonas khorasanensis. The sequence goes on along the minus strand of NZ_JABWQP020000014.1, from coordinate 106,849 downwards.
GTACATACTACCCATTACTTGTAGTAAGTAAACTGACGTAGCGCAAGAAGCAAAAAAAATTGTAGGCGTTGATTCTTTTTCGAGCAACTTTTAACTGCGCTGTATAAAAAACATCCAGCTACAGGCCCCGCCCTGAGCGAGTTAATGTGAAAAAGTTCCGTTGCCTGCGCACTGTTTTCAGGGCATTGGCTAAAGTCTATCTAAATGTATTCGTCAATACTTGTGCTGCGCTTGTGTGAGCTGCTTCGCGCATCTTTGTTGATGTTGAGGTGACTTTAAAAAAGGTTGCACGTCTTAAGTCTCAACATCCGGCAATGTTCAGGCAAATGGCGCGCGAAGATCGTCTTCCAGCCAGACCTGCGACCATCGGAGCCATTGCACGCAATCCGTCTGATGACGAGTGCACCTTGAGCATTCCCGCCAATGGTGCCTACTATTTATCAAGTGTCAGGTTGCGCGAGATCGGTGTGGCTCTTCTCGGTGTCTATCAGGCACGGGGTGGCGTAGATGTTCCTTCGCCGGGAAAACATCGGTAAGGTAGGGGTCAGAATCCAAGACCCGCGAGGAGTAGTGATGAGCGAGGCGTTGTCCATCCACCATGACCAGGCTGGTCATCAATTCGAGACCAATGTGGACGGTCATCGTGCCTACCTGACCTATATGGATCTGGGCAAACAGACCCTGGATATCTATCGCACCTTCGTGCCCAACGCCCTGCGCGGTCGTGGCATTGCTGCGGCGCTGACCGAACGCGCGCTGCAGTACGCCGAAGAGATGGGCTACACGGTGATTCCTTCATGCTCCTACGTCGAGCGTTACATGGAGCGCCATCAGCGCCGCGCCGCGAAGATCTGAACCGCACACACAAAAACGCCGGGCAATGCCCGGCGTTTTTTTATGCCCGAAAAACGAGACTCAGGTGCGCTGACGTTTCGGCAAAACATCCTTGAGCTTGGCGTGCATGCTGCGCAGGGTGTTCTCGGTGGCGGACCAGTCGATGCAGGCATCGGTGATCGACACGCCGTATTGCAGATCGGCGAGATCTTTTGGAATCGCCTGGCAACCCCAGTTCAAGTGACTTTCGACCATCAGGCCGATGATCGACTGGTTGCCTTCGAGGATCTGGTTGGCAACGTTCTCCATCACCAGCGGTTGCAGGGCCGGGTCCTTGTTGGAGTTGGCGTGGCTGCAGTCGACCATGATGTTCGGCTTGATCTTCGCCTTGTTCAGCGCCTGCTCGCACAGGGCGACGCTGACCGAATCGTAGTTCGGCTTGCCGTTACCGCCGCGCAGCACCACGTGGCCGTAGGCGTTGCCTTTGGTGGTGACGATCGACACGCCACCTTCCTGGTTGATACCCAGGAAGCGGTGCGGGCTGGAGACCGACTGCAAGGCGTTGATCGCCACGGTAAGGCCGCCGTCGGTGCCGTTCTTGAAACCGACGGCCGAAGACAGGCCGGAGGCCATTTCACGGTGGGTCTGGGATTCGGTTGTACGTGCGCCGATGGCCGACCAGCTGATCAGGTCCTGCAGATACTGCGGGGAGATCGGGTCGAGGGCTTCGGTGGCGGTCGGCAGGCCTTTTTCAGCCAGGTCGAGCAGTAACTGACGACCGATGTGCAAGCCGTCCTGAATCTTGAACGAATCGTCCAGGTACGGATCGTTGATCAGGCCTTTCCAGCCGACGGTGGTGCGCGGCTTCTCGAAGTACACACGCATGACCAGATAAAGGGTGTCGGAGACTTCCTCCGCCAGCACCTTGAGGCGATCGGCGTATTCGTGGGCAGCCTTGATATCGTGAATCGAGCAGGGGCCGATCACGACGAACAGACGGTGGTCGGTGCCATCGAGAATATTGCGAATGACTTCGCGGCCCTTGGTGACGGTGCGCAGGGCGGCGTCGCTCAGGGGGATATCACGCTTGAGCTGATCGGGAGTGATCAGGGTCTCGTTAGAGGCGACGTTTAGGTCGTTGATCGGTAAATCAGCCATCGTTTACTCGTCAGGTCACGGGTGCCGGCCGCCAGCGATCCCCGCGCGGCGGAGCACAGCAGATTTAGCGCGTCGGGGGAGCCGAACCTTAGCGCGTCAGACGCGGCTCGACAATGGGCAAACGGTGCTTTAGTCCAGCGCTGGCTGCGCAAAAGCCTTGCGCAGGTTGTCGTGGGAGAATTCTTCGGCGTGCTGCTCGACCCATCGCAGGGCCAGCGCCTGAATATCCTGCAGATTTTCGTGGCGGTCCCGCATGCGGTAATAACGTTCGATCTGACACACCTGCTCACCCATTCGCGCGCTGAACAGGGTCTGCTCATCCGTGAAGGCGATGCCCACCAGATAGCCTTTCTTGCGGCGCAGACACCAGGCCACATAGCCCGGGTAGCAGAGTGTTTCATTGAGCGTAGGCATGCGCACTTGCAAGGCGGTGCCGTGGCGCCAGGCGCGGTGGTAATTGCAAGCGATGCCGCCGAGGCTGATAGTGTGCAGCTGTTGTCTGGAAATACATTCAGGCTTGAGTAACGTCAATTCAACCGGCACTTCGTCCGGATGAGGAATGAAACGTCCCATGAGCACAGACTCCCTGTGTCGGCCAATTGACAAGGCTTCCCCCAGTATAGTGGTCGAAACCGAACTGACCGACTTCGACGCCGATCAGCGTCTGTTGGCGATGAGCGGTGTTTCGCTGGTGATTTTCACCAGCGTCGGCTGCGCCAGTTGTCGCTACGCCCGCGAGGTCCTGCCGGGCCTGCCGCTGGCGATTGATCGTCTGTGCTGGATTGATGCCGGCGACAACGGTGGGCTGGTCGAGCGTTATCAGGTGTTTCATTTGCCGGCGCTGTTTGTGGTGCGCGACGGCGAGTTCTTTGGCGCACTGCACACCCGCCTGACGGTTGACGAGCTCAACCAGGCAGTGGCTCAGGCGCTGGGTCGAATTGCAGAGGAGTTGCCATGAGCGAGACAGTGAGCAAACCGGTGGTGGGGATTATCGGCACCGGTGCAATCGGTGGGTTTTACGGGGTGATGCTGGCGCGCGCCGGTTTCGACGTGCATTTTTTGTTGCGCAGTGAATTTTCGGCGGTGGCGGAGCGCGGCTTGCAGGTCAACAGCGCGGTGCACGGGCCGCTGACGCTGGATCCGGCCAATGCTTATTGCGTCGCCGAAGACATGCCGCGCTGCGACTGGCTGTTGGTCGGCACGAAAACCACCAGTAACGCCGGTCTGGCGCCAGCAATCATTCAAGCGGCCAAACCCGATGCGAAAGTGCTGTTGTTGCAGAACGGTCTGGATGTCGAGGACAACCTGCGACCGCTCCTGCCTGATTCGCTGCATCTGCTCGGCGGTCTGTGCCTGATCTGCGTGAACCGCGACGGTCCGGGGCAGATTACCCATCAGGCTCTTGGCGCAGTGAACGTCGGTTACCACAGTGGTCCGGTCATTGATGAAGCAGCGCGCATGGCGATCGTCGAGGAGGGCGCGGGACTGTTCCGCGCTGCGGGCATAGATTCCCAGGCAATGGCCAACCTGCATCAGGCACGCTGGCAGAAACTGGTCTGGAACATTCCCTACAACGGACTTTCGGTGCTGCTGGGCGCGGGCACCGCAGCACTGATGGCCGACGCCGACAGCCGCACTTCGATTCAGGCGTTGATGGCTGAAGTGGTTCAGGGCGCCAAGGCCTGCGGATACGAAATTGCGCCCGGCTACGCCGAATATTTGTTCAGCATGACCGAGAAAATGCCCGACTACTGGCCGAGCATGTACCACGACTTTTTACACAAACGCCCGCTGGAGCTGGAGGCGATTTACGCCCGGCCACTGGCGGCGGCGAAAGCGGCGGGCTGCGAGTTGCCGCGTATCGAGGCGTTGTATCGCCATCTGGGTTTTATCGACCGACGCAATACCTGAGTCGGTCGCTTTGGGGGAAGGCATGGCCAATAACATCGATGACAAACTGGTGCTGGCGATTTCCTCGCGCGCCTTGTTCGACCTGAGCGAAAGCCACAAGATTTATTTGTCGAGCGGCGTCGAAGCCTATCGGCAATACCAGATCGAGCACGAAGACGAAATTCTCGCGCCGGGTGACGCATTCCCGCTGGTGGAAAAACTCCTGAACCTGAACAGTCGCCTGGGCCGTGCGCGGGTCGAGGTGATTCTGGTCTCGCGCAACAGCGCCGACACCGGACTGCGCGTATTCAATTCGATTCACCATTATGGGCTGGCGATTTCCCGCGCGGCCTTCGTTGGCGGGCGCAGTCCCTATCCGTATCTGAAAGCGTTTGGCTGCGACCTGTTTCTCTCGACCCATGCCGAAGACGTCCGGGCAGCGCTGGACGCCGGGTTCGCGGCGGCAACGATTTTGTCCGGTGGCGCCAGCCGCGCGGCCAGCGATGAATTGCGTATCGCATTCGACGGCGACGCGGTGATTTTTTCTGATGAATCCGAACGCGTCTATCAGTCCGGTGGACTGGAGGCGTTTCAAGCCAAGGAGCGGGAATCGGCGCGTGAGCCGTTGCGCGGCGGGCCGTTCAAAGGGTTTCTGGCGGCGCTCAACCTGTTGCAGCGTGAGTTTCCCGATGAGGACTGCCCAATCCGCACCGCGCTGGTCACTGCGCGTTCGGCGCCGGCCCATGAACGGGTGATTCGCACGCTGCGCGAATGGGACATCCGTCTCGATGAATCATTGTTCCTCGGCGGTCTGACCAAATCGGCGTTCCTTGAAGCGTTCGCCGCCGACGTGTTCTTTGATGACCAGACCGGCCATTGCGAGTTGGCCCGTGAGGTGGTCGCGACAGGCCATGTGCCGCACGGGATCAGCAACGAGCCGTCGATTTAGAGCCCTTTGGTCGGCGCGTTGCGTCGCACGTCGCACTCGTCAAGGCACTGCTAAGCTGAATCCATCTCCGCCATAGTCGGCACGTGAGGAGGTCCCATGATTCGCTCAATGCTGTATGCCACCGACCTCGGTCTTTACGCACCGTTCGTGATGCAGCATGCCCTGGCGTTGGCGCGAACATTCAATGCCGATCTCTACGTGGTGCATGCGGTAGAACCCATGGGACTGTTTGCCGAGTCGGTGCTGCAAAGCTATCTCGACGAGCAGGCATTGAACGAATTCCATAGTCAGGGTCTGAAAACAGTCATCGCCAATATCGAACAACGGGTGCTGGACAGCTTTCGTGAAGAGCTCGGGGGCGAGGGCGAGGCAGATCTGCAGCGCATTCGCGCGGTGCGCGTGCTGCAGGGCGATCCCTCGCAGGTGATTCTCGACCAGGTGCAGAAACTCTCGGTCGATCTGGTGATCGTCGGCAGCCATAGCCATGGGGTGGGCGCAGAAACGCCGTTGGGGCGCACGGCGGCGCGGGTCCTGCAATTGGCCAAAGTGCCGGTTTATCTGGTGCCGTTGATGGAGCGTCGGCGCCGGGAAGATCGCTGAATCAGGAATAATGGCGTTTTGATAAAAAAGTTCTAGATTTATTCTTCGAACCATTAATATAGTTATATACCGTCGCTGATGCCCGTGGCGTCTACCTGCTTTGAGGGATTGATATGAAGCTTCAACAATTGCGCTACATCTGGGAAGTGGCGCACCACGACCTCAACGTTTCCGCTACCGCCCAAAGCCTGTACACCTCGCAACCGGGCATCAGTAAACAGATCCGCCTGCTGGAAGATGAACTGGGCGTCGAAGTCTTTGCCCGCAGCGGCAAGCACTTGACCCGCGTCACCCCGGCCGGCGAGCGAATCATCACCACCGCCGGTGAGATTTTGCGCAAGGTTGAAAGCATCAAGCAGATCGCCCAGGAATTCTCCAACGAGAAGAAGGGCACACTGTCGATCGCCACCACTCACACCCAGGCGCGTTATGCGCTGCCGCCGGTGATCAGCAATTTCATCAAGCAATACCCGGACGTGGCCCTGCACATGCATCAGGGCTCGCCGATGCAGATCGCCGAAATGGCCGCTGACGGCACCGTCGATTTCGCCATTGCCACCGAAGCGCTGGAGCTGTTTGGCGATCTGGTGATGATGCCGTGCTACCGCTGGAACCGCTGCGTGGTCGTTCCCCATGGCCACCCGCTGACGAAGCTGCCGAAGCTGACTCTCGAAGCCCTGGCTGAATACCCGATTGTGACTTACGTGTTCGGTTTCACTGGCCGCTCGAAGCTCGACGAAGCCTTCAGTCACCGCGGCCTGACGCCAAAAGTGGTGTTCACCGCGGCCGACGCCGACGTGATCAAAACCTACGTGCGCCTAGGTCTGGGCGTGGGCATCGTGGCGAAAATGGCGGTCGATACCAAACTCGATAACGACCTGGTGGTGCTGGATGCCAGCGAGCTGTTCGAGTCGAGCATCACCAAGATCGGCTTCCGTCGCGGTACTTTTCTGCGCGGCTTCATGTGCGACTTCATCGAAAAATTCGCTCCGCACCTGACCCGCGAAGTCATGGCCAAAGCCATTCAGTGCCACAACAAACAAGAGCTGGAAGAGCTGTTCGACGGCGTCGAGCTGCCCGTTCACTAAGCATCCGCTTCAGAGCACCTCGGTGACAGCAAACTGTTGCCGGGTGCCCGCCACCAGAATCTCCACCTCATCGCCCTCGAATTTGCCCAGCAGGCTTTTGCCCAATGGCGAGCGCGGCGTGATGACGGTAATCGGCTGACCCACCACATCGACTTTCAGGCCCGCCGCATCCGGCGCCAGAAACAGCCATTGCTCCCGACCCTTTTCGTCTTCCAGGCCAAGCAGGGCGCCGACCTCGATCCCGCGATGTTCATCGTAGGCGCGCAGCGTCAGGTTCTGGCACAGCGCCAGTGACTGACGGATCTCCTCGACCCGTTTCGCCTGACCGGCCGCCAGATAGGACGCCTCCAACCCCAGCGTGTCGTATTTGTTTTCGGCGATGTTTTCTTCGTGGGTCGCGGTTTCGTAAGCGGTTTGCGCGGCGCGTTCGGCGATATCGAGGTCGATGCGCAGCCTGTCGAGAATCAATTGGTGGACGGTGTGTTTATTCATGATCAATCACAGAATTGCAAAACGTTGGCGCGGCTCTTTTCGGTCGGCGCGGTCTGGTCCTGTTGCAGCCAGAACTGGCATTTTGGGTTCGACGCATTGCGCGAATTGGCGCGGGCCTGATCCAGGCGCATCTGTTGTTCGTTCTTGCGCAGGTTTTCTTCGTACTGTTGGAACAGCGGGCTCTGCGGCGGGATGTCCGGTTGCACTTGAGCGGGCGCCGGTGCAGGCGGACTGCTCATCTGCTGCACGGCCTGTGCGACGGGCGCCAGTTGCTCGGCAAACACAAAACGCGAAAGCAGCCAGCAGGTCAGCGCAATGGCGAGGAAGCCCAGCCAGATGCCCAGCGCAATGCTGCCGGTCAAATGCAGCGCGCTAAGCTGGACAGGCAAGGGACGACGCGAATTCGGGCGGTATGGCATGGCGGCCTCCTGGCGGATGGTTGCGGGCGAGCGGCGATTGTCGCACGAAGATTAATCGCCGTCGGCTCTTCTTCGCGAGCGCATTTATGCGGACAATCGACGCTTTTGCCAACGGGAGAAAGGCATGCTGGAAGTGAAACCCCGCTGGGATATTTTCTGCACCGTGGTCGACAACTATGGTGATATCGGCGTGACTTGGCGCCTCGCTCGGCAGTTGGTGGCCGAGCATGCCTTGCCGGTGCGGTTGTGGGTCGACGATTTGCGCGCGTTCGAGCGCATCTGCCCGCAGATCGACATTGATCTTGCGCAGCAATGGCAGCAGGGCGTGGAAGTGCGTCACTGGCCGAGCGAATGGCTGCACGCGGACGCCGCCGATGTGGTCATTGCCGCGTTCGCCTGTCACTTACCCGCTGACTATATGGACAGCATGGCCGCGCGAGAAACGCCGCCGCTCTGGCTCAATCTCGACTATCTCAGCGCCGAGGACTGGGTCACCGGCTGCCACGGCTTGCCATCGGTGAAATACAAATCGGTGCAGAAGTTCTTCTTCTTCCCCGGCTTCAAGCCGGGAACCGGTGGCCTGCTGCGCGAACGCGGACTGCTCGAACAGCGTCGGCAGTTTCAGCAGGACCGGCCGGCGCAGCGACAATTCCTGCAAGGCCTGGGCATTGATCCCGCGCCCGATGCGCAAATGATCTCGCTGTTTGCTTACGAAAACGCCGGACTGGCCAGTTGGCTGGACGTCTTGGCGGCCGCTGCAACGCCGACGCATCTCCTGGTGCCGGAAGGCCGGATTCTTGGCGATGTGGCGCGCTGGCTTGGCGCGGAAACCCTGACGGTCGGCGCGATTCATGTGCGTCAGTCGCTGACCGTGCAGGTGTTGCCGTTCGTGCGTCAGGACCAATACGACCATTTGCTATGGTGCTGCGATTTCAACGCGGTGCGCGGCGAAGATTCCTTTGTGCGGGCGCAATGGGCCGGGCGGCCGATGCTTTGGCACATCTATCAGCAGGACGACGATATCCATCTGGACAAGCTCGATGCTTTCCTCACGCTCTACACAAAAGACCTTTCGCCCGCCGCCGCTGAGGCGATGAACGGTCTATGGCGAGCGTGGAACGCAGGCCAACCGATCGGCGAGCACTGGCTGGCGGCGCGAAATCATTGGCCCGAGATAGAGGGGAACGCCCAAGCATGGTGTCTGGAACAGGCCTTGCAGGCGGATCTCGCCACGGCGCTGGTACAGTTTTATGTAAATTGGATATGATACGCGGCCTAGATTTTTGTAAATCCCATCCAAATTCGGATATTCGCAATGAAAACTGGTAAAGAACTCAAACCCGGTACCGTGATCCGTATCGACAACGATCCTTGGCTGGTTCAGAAAGCTGAATTCACCAAGTCGGGCCGTAACAGCGCGATCATGAAGACCAAGCTGAAGAACCTGCTGACCGGTTACAAGACCGAAACCGTTTACGGTGCGGACGACAAGCTGGACGACGTGATCCTGGATCGCAAAGAAGCGACCCTGTCGTTCATCAGCGGCGACACTTACACGTTCATGGACACCACTGACTACACCATGTACGAGCTGAACGCCGAAGACATCGAAAGCGTTCTGCCTTTCGTTGAAGAAGGCATGACCGACGTTTGCGAAGCCGTGTTCTTCGAAGAGCGTCTGGTTTCCGTAGAGCTACCGACCACCATCGTGCGCGTAGTTGACTACACCGAAGGTTCGGCTCGCGGTGACACTTCCGGCAAAGTCATGAAGCCAGCCAAGCTGAGCAACGGTACTGAGCTGCAAGTTGCTGACTTCATCGAAATCGGTGACAAGATCGAAATCGACACCCGCGAAGGCGGCTCCTACAAAGGCCGTGCTAAATAAGCACTGCTTTTTGCGGAAAGAAAAAACCCGACCATTGAGTCGGGTTTTTTTGTGCCTGTAAGAAACACTCGGAACCCTGTGGGAGCGAGCCTGCTCGCGAATGCGGTGTGTCATTCAATGAAGCGCTGTCTGACGGGACGCTTTCGCGAGCAGGCTCGCTCCCACAATGGGACGGTGGTTACTTCAAGTGTTGCTTGAGTTCTTCAGACGCCTGCAGCATCGCCGAACGCACCGCTGGCACCTGGCTGACCACGTTCAACAAGCCGTAATCGTGGATCATGCCGTTGTAGCGCACCGACGTCACCGGTACACCGGCCTCGTCGAGTTTGCGTGCGTAGGCTTCGCCTTCGTCGCGCAACACGTCGGCACTCGCTGTCTGCACCAGCGCGGGCGGCAGGCCTTTGAGTTGAGCGGTGGTGGCGCGCAGCGGTGAGGCGTAGATCTCGTTGCGCTGTTTGGCGTCGGTGGTGTAGTTGTCCCAGAACCACTTCATCATGTTGCGGGTGAGGAAGTGCCCCTCGGCATACTGGTTATACGAGCCGGTGTCGAAGTTGGCGTCGGTCACCGGCCACAGCAGCACCTGGAACTTGATCGCCGGCGTGCCTTTGTCTTTCGCCATCAGCGCAACCACGGCTGCCATGTTGCCGCCGACGCTGTTGCCGGCCACGGCCAGGCGCTTGCCATCGACGTTGATTTCTTTGCCGTATTCCGCCACCCATTTGGTCGCGGCGTAGGCCTGGTTGATCGCCACCGGGTAATGCGCTTCCGGCGAAGGGGTGTAATTGACGAATACGGCTGCCGCCCCCGAACCGACCACCAGATCACGCACCAGGCGTTCGTGGGTCGGGAAATCCCCCAGCACCCAGCCGCCGCCGTGGAAGAACATGAACACCGGCAGCTCACCCTTGACCCCGGCCGGCCGGACGATGGTCAGGCTCAACGGTTGGCCATCGACCTGTATGGTCTTCTCGCTGACATCGGCTTTGGGCAGCGTCAACTTGACCCCGGACTGCGCACCGACCAGCACGGCACGGGCATCCTTGGGCGACAGCTGCTCAATCGGCTTGCCAGTTCCGGCATTCAACGCATCGAGAAATGCCTGGGTGTTGTGTTCAACATCACCGGCAAAGGCGCTGTGCACTGACAGGGTGAGAAGGGTACCGGTCAAGACTTTGCTGAAAGTGTTCATGTTCATTTTTCCTTGTTCGGGCCGGGGGCTTCAGGGATTACACGGTGACGTGCAGACGAACATCGACGTTGCCACGGGTGGCGTTGGAGTACGGGCAGACCTGGTGAGCGGCGTCGACCAGCGCTTGCGCGTCAGCCTGTTCCAGGCCAGGCATGCTGATGTGCAGATCAATGTCCAGACCGAAACCGCCGGGGATCTGGCCGATGCCAACGTGGGCGGTGATCGAGGCGTCGTCAGGAATCTTGCGTTTGGTTTGGCTGGCTACGAATTTCAGCGCGCCGATGAAGCAGGCCGAGTAGCCGGCAGCGAACAGTTGCTCAGGGTTGGTCGCCGCGCCGCCAGCACCGCCGAGTTCTTTCGGGGTGGCCAGTTTGACGTCCAGAACGTTGTCGCTGGAGATCGCACGACCGTCACGGCCGCCAGTGGAGGTTGCGATTGCAGTGTAGAGAGTTTGCATGGTGTGAGCCTCTTCAGTGGTGTTGTAGTGCGCTAATTATTTGCGCGCTAAGTAGGTGTGAAGAGAATGTATAGCGCTAATGTTTAGCGCGCAAGATAAATTTTTAACAAAAATCGCGTTTTGCTCAAGGGCATAGCGTTGAATGGGCGGATAAGGCTTGATTTAGAGCGCTTGACGAGGGAATTCAGGCGGGAAAAATATTTTTGTTGGCGCTGAAATCACTGTGGCAGCGAGCCTGCTCGCGAAGGCGGTGGAACATTCAACGACGCGCTGTCTGATCGGACGCTTTCGCGAGCAGGCTCGCTCCCGCAGGGGAATGTAGCGGGGCTTAATTCAGGCTGTCTTGCAGATGTCCGCGCAGCGCTTGCAGCTCGGCCTGTAACTTCTGCAGACGTTCCAGGGTGAAACCGCTGGCGCCAAGAATGCACTGCGGCACGGTCTGCGCTTTATCCCGCAAAGCCCGGCCCGCTTCGGTCAGCTCGACAATCACCACCCGCTCATCCTCGCGACTGCGGGTGCGGCTGAGCAAGCCTTCTGCTTCCAGGCGTTTAAGCAACGGCGTCAGCGAACCCGGATCGGTCAGCAGGCGCGCGCTGATTTCTCCCACCGTCAAACCGTCCTTCTCCCACAACACCATCATCGCCAGATATTGCGGATAGGTCAGGCCCAGAGCTTGCAACAGCGGCTTGTAGACCTTGGTCATCATGAGCGAGGTCGAGTGGAGAGCGAAGCACGCCTGATTGTCGAGCAGCAGGTCGTCGCAGTTGTCGCGTTCGGAAGTCATGTCAAAGCCTTGATCGTTGATCGTTACAAATCTAGCGCTCGAATCTTTAATGCGCCAGATAAATATGCCCGGCGTCAGTGCCGGCCGAATTGCCGTTGCAACGCCAGATCCCACGGCGGCACCGGGCTGAAGCGGGTTTTCAGGTATTCCAGCAGCAACCGACTGCGCGAATGTATTCGCTGTTCCATCCGCAGTGCGTAGATACCGGTGGACTCCGCAGGCGGCAGGCCGTTCTCACAGAACAGAGGCAGCAATTCACCGCGCAGCAGGTATTCGCTGGCGAGCCAGGTCGGCAGGTGTGCGACGCCCAGTCCCGCCACCGCGCCACACGCCAGGGCTTCGGCATTGTTGGCGCTCAGGCGCACGCGCGATGGCCGATGCAGCTGCATCTGCCCGTCCACCTCGAACTTCCAGGCAAAGTGCGGGGCGAGGCCTTCCCAGTCCAGGCCGTCGTGCTCGCTCAGTTGCGAGGGATGAACGGGCACGCCGCGCCGCTTCAAATAGTCGGGGCTGGCGCAGGCGACGCGCATCATGCTCGCCAGGGGTGTGGCAACCAGCCGGGAGTCGGCCAGTTGCCCGGTCCGCAGCACCAGATCGACTTTGCCTAGATTCGCGCCGGCCATGTCGCTGAAGCTGTCGATCAAGTGCATCTGCACATCCAGCCCCGGGTACAGCAAAAGAAAGTCGGCAATCACCGGCGCCAGGTGTCGTCGCCCGAACGCTGCTGGCGCGTCGATGCGGATCAGGCCTTCCGGCGCACTGCTCAGCGAGACGGCCTCGGCGCGCGCCAGTTGCAGCTCGGCGATGATCCGCCGCGCCCGTTCGGCGAACGCCAGGCCGGCCGAGGTCGGGCGAACGACATGGGTGCTGCGCACGAACAGCTGGCTGCCGACTGCGTTTTCCAGGCTGTCGATGCGCCGGGCTACGGCGGACGGCGTCAGCGGATGGCGACGTGAAGCCGCGGAAAAACTGCCACTCTCGAGCACATCGAGAAACAGGGCGAGCTGATCGGTCAATTGATTGGGATTCATGGGTAAATACGCTTGTGCAGAATTCGCATAGCCATTGTGCGCTGCTGTGCGTTTCCCCGCTAGGCGTGACTGCGTAGCATTGAACGCCTGACACATGAGGATTGCCGCTGTGATGGAATTTCTGCTGTACCTGTTGTTCGGCGCCGCCCTGGGCACTTTGGGCGGGATTTTTGGCATCGGTGGCGGTTTGATCGCCATTCCTTTGCTGGGCGTGTGGTTCGGGCTCGATCAGCAGATCGCCCAAGGCACGGCGCTGGTGATGGTGGTGCCCAACGTGATGCTCGCGCTGTGGCGCTATCACCAGCGCACCCGCATTGAATTGCGCCACGCGCTGCCGTTGGCGGTGATGGGTTTTGTCTTTGCCTGGCTGGGTTCGATCTGGGCGGTGGGGATTGATGCGCAGACCATGCGCATCGGCTTCGTCGCGTTTCTGGTGGCGCTGTCGGCCTACAACCTGTTGAAAATGTTCGGTCGCCGGCCCGCGCCGACTGCCCAGATGCGCCATTCCTGGCCGTGGCTGGGCGTGCTCGGTGCGGCATCTGGAACCATGGGCGGGTTGTTCGGCGTGGGCGGCGCCGTGGTAGCGACGCCCGTGTTGACCAGCCTGTTCGGCACCACACAAGTGGTTGCTCAAGGGTTGTCGCTGGCGCTGGCATTGCCGAGCACCGGCGTAACGTTGGTGACCTACGCGGTGCATCACGAGGTGGACTGGGTGATCGGCCTGCCGTTGGCACTCGGCGGTCTGGCCAGCATCAGTTGGGGCGTGAAAGTCGCTCACGCCATGCCGGAAAAATACCTGCGCGGGTTGTTCTGCGGTTTTCTGGTGCTGTGCGCGGTAATGCTCGCGTTTAAAGTTTGAAGCCTTCAACGATGTGCTCGGCCAGGCATTCGGTGATCGGCGAAGGATTGTTCAGGTTGCGGATCAGCATGATGCTGGCCTCCGGCAACAGTGGCAGATCTTCGGCGGCGCCGAGGATGCGCATGTCAGGTGTGATCAGGCTTTCCAGCTGCGCGGTGATCGCCAGACCCGCGCTGACCACGGCCATCAGGGCCGACAGGCTGGTGCTGTTGTAAGCGATGCGGTAGTCGCGGCCCATGGCGTCCAGCGCATTGCACGCCCACAAGCGGCAGAAACAATCGCTGTTGAACATCGCCAGAGGCAATGGCGTCTGTTCATGTGCATTGAAATTTTGCGCCTCCGCCCAGACAAACCGTTCCTTGCGCAACAGTTGGCCAAGCTCGTTGCCTGGCTCGCGCGTGACGATCGACAGGTCCAGATCGGTGCGCTGCAGCAACTGTTTGCTCGATTCACAATGCACTTCGATCTGGATCAGCGGATAGAACTGCGCGAATCGCGACAGGATCCCCGGCAGAAACCGCATCACGTAATCATCCGGCGTGCCGATGCGCACGGTGCCGACCATGTGCGGCTCGCGCAGGGTGTTGAACACCTCGCTGTGCAACTTGAGGATGCGCCGCGCATAGCCGAGCAGCACCTGGCCCTCGGCCGTCAGCCGCACCTGGCGACCGTCACGTTCGAACAGTTGGCGCTGCAATACGTCTTCTTCCAGACGTTTCATCTGCATGCTTACCGCCGATTGGGTGCGATTGACCATCTCGCCCGCACGGGTGAAACCGCCCTGATCGGCAATCGCGACGAAGGTGCGCAAGACATCGGTATCGATACTGGGGTAGGCGGACAATTGATGAATCTCCGTGATGCATGCCATCAGAAACATTCGTTGGATTGATCTTAGCGCCAGGGAGAGACTTGAGCCATCCACAAAAGGAGGCAAGACGATGAAAGGTCAAAGAGAGTACGCAAACGAAGAACAGTTTTCCGGCCACGGCCATATCGTTTCCGATCTGCTGCACAAGTTCGGCCGTTGGTACGAACTCCACCGCGAACGGGAGATGCTCGCCAGTTTGAGCGACGAAGCATTAAAGGACATCGGCATCAGCCGCGCTGATGTTGAACACGAAACCGTGCGGCCGTTCTGGGACGACCCGATGCATAAATGATGAGGACATCGCTACACAAACCCCTTTCAGGTGAGGTAGGTTGCGAGCAGACATGGAGAAATAAATGCCCGCGACAGTGTCCTTTTCCCTCAAACAGGCGCGACGTCTGGCGCTGGCTGCCCAAGGGTTCAACGGGCGCCAGCCGCCGACCGTCAAGGCTGCCCACGTTAACCGGCTAATCGAACGGCTGGGCTTGCTGCAAATCGATTCCGTCAACGCCGTGGTACGTTCGCACTACCTTCCGCTGTTTTCCCGTCTTGGAACCTATTCTTGCGACTTGCTCGACCAGGCTGCCTGGAGTTCGGGGCGTCGGCGTACGCTGTTTGAATATTGGGGCCATGAAGCATCGTTGCTGCCACTGTCGATGTACCCGTTGCTGGTCTGGCGGATGCAGCGCGCCAGGCGCGGCGAGGACATCTATCAGCAGCTGGCGAAGTTCGGGCGCGAGCAACAGGAGACGATTCGCCGGGTGCTCGCGTCGGTCGAGGAGCGGGGCGCGCTGGGCGCTGGCAGTTTGTCGACCCGCGAGGACAAGGCCGGCCCTTGGTGGGACTGGAGCGTTGAGAAACTTGCGCTGGAATGGCTGTTCGCCGCTGGTGAAGTGACGGTGGCGGCGCGGCGCGGTTTTGAGCGTTTGTATGATTTGCCCGAGAGGGTGATTCCCGCCTCGATCCTACAGCAGGCGATGCCCGACGAGGCCGAGGCGCAACGCGGCTTGTTGCTGCATGCCGTTGAGGCGTTGGGCGTCGGCACGGAGAAAGATCTGCGCGACTATTTTCGGCTCAGCCCTGCGGATGCGCGTCCGCGTCTGGCTGAACTGGTTGGGGGCGGTCAACTGCAGGCCTGTGAGGTCGCCGGTTGGCGGCAGATCGCCTATTGCCTGCCGGAACCGAAAATCCCGCGCAGCGTGACGGCGAGTGCGTTGCTGTCGCCGTTCGACTCGTTGATCTGGGAGCGCAGCCGCACCGAGCGCTTGTTCGATTTCCGCTATCGACTGGAAATTTACACACCGCAGCACAAACGGGTTTACGGCTATTACGTGCTGCCGTTTTTGCACAATGAACGGATCGCGGCGCGGGTGGATTTGCGTGCCGAGCGCGCGGCGGGGCAGTTGGCGGTGCATGCGGTGCACGAGGAAGCGCCGGGGCTGGACGAGGAGGGGATGCTCGCGCTGGCCACGAATGTGCGGCGGATGGCCGATTGGTTGGGGCTGGCGCGGGTGCAGTTGAATTGCCAGCGCGAGAGTGCAGGCCGGTTGCGGGTGGCCTTGGCCCAGATTGAGGGTGCCTGAGCTGGCCTCTTCGCGAGCAGGCTCGCTCCCACAAGGAAACGCATTCCAAATGTGGGAGCGAGCCTGCTCGCGAATTGGGGCGACGCGGTCTAACGCCGAACCTGTTTCAAGGTCTCGGCAATCAAAAACGCCAGCTCCAGCGACTGGTCGGCATTCATCCGTGGATCACAGTGCGTGTGATAGCGGTCCGACAAGCCATCCTCGGTAATCGGCCGCGCACCGCCAATGCACTCGGTGACGTTCTGCCCGGTCATCTCGATATGGATGCCGCCGGCGTAACTGCCTTCCGCCTCGTGAACCTGGAAGAACTGTTTTACCTCACCAAGGATTTGCGCGAAGTCTCGGGTCTTGTAGCCGCTGCTGGCCTTGATGGTGTTGCCGTGCATAGGATCGGAGCTCCACAGCACCTGCTTGCCTTCGCGCTGCACTGCCTGAATCAACGCCGGCAGGTGATCGCCAACTTTGTTCGCACCCATCCGCGCGATCAGGTTCAGGCGACCCGGATCGTTGTCCGGGTTGAGCACGTCGATCAGGCGAATCAGGTCGTCGGGGTTCATGCTCGGGCCGACTTTGACGCCGATCGGGTTGTTCACGCCGCGCAGGAATTCCACGTGCGCACCATCGAGCTGACGAGTACGGTCGCCGATCCACAGCATGTGCGCCGAGCAATCGTAATAATCGTTGGTCAGGCTGTCGCGGCGCACGAAGGCTTCTTCGTAGTTCAGCAGCAACGCTTCGTGGGCGGTGAAAAAACTGGTTTCGCGCAGCTGCGGGGAGCTGTCCATGCCACAGGCGCGCATGAACGCCAGGGTTTCATCGATGCGGTCGGCGAGGTGGCTGTACTTCTCGGCCAGCGCTGAGTTGGCGATAAAGTCCAGGTTCCATTTGTGCACCTGATGCAGATCGGCAAAGCCGCCCTGGGCAAAAGCGCGCAGCAGGTTCAGCGTCGCGGTGGACTGGTGGTAGGACTGCAGCAGGCGCTCCGGATCCGGCACGCGGCTCTTTTCGTCGAACCCAATGCCGTTGACGATGTCGCCACGGTAGGCGGGCAAGGTCACGCCGTCGATCGTTTCGTCATTGGCTGAACGCGGCTTGGCGAACTGACCGGCCATGCGCCCGACCTTGACCACCGGGCAGCCGGCCGCAAAGGTCATGACGATCGCCATTTGCAGCAACACTTTAAACGTGTCACGGATCTTCGCTGCGGAGAATTCGGCGAAGCTTTCAGCGCAATCGCCGCCCTGCAGCAAAAACGCCCGGCCCTGGGTGACTTCGGCGAACTGTCGGCGCAGCTCTCGCGCTTCGCCGGCAAATACCAGCGGCGGATAGCTGGCCAGTGTTTGCTCGACCTGGCGCAGGTGCGCGGCGTCGGGGTATTGCGGTTGTTGCTGGATCGGCAGGGCGCGCCAGCTGTCAGGGCTCCACGGTTGGCTCATCACGGTCTCGAAGTTTCATACGCAGGGAAGCGCCATGGTATCAGCAATTAGTGCGTGACCTGTTCCCGCCCCATCGCCGACAATCGCCGCTTTGCCACGGCGCCACAGCGGTGCCATCGCGTCACCGCGCCCGGTGACCATCAGGAGACGAAATGACTGAGGAGCGCGTCGAGCATCTGCTCGCCGAGGTACAGGATGAGTTCGGCGTGATTCGCGTGCTGGAAGTGGCGGACTACCGGTTTCTGGAGTTTGGCGATGCGATCGAGCAAAGCTGCGTGTTCACTGCCGACCCGAGCTGGCTGGAGTACGACTACACGCGGGCGATGCTCATCGGCGCGTTGTGCCACGAGCAGCCGGAGAGCGCGCTGTTTCTGGGACTTGGCGCGGGCACGCTGACCCAGGCCTGCCTCAAGTTCCTGCCGCTGGAAGATGTCGAAGCCATTGAGCTGCGCCCGGACGTGCCGCGTCTGGCCATCCAATACCTCGGGCTGGATGACGATCCTCGCCTGTATATCCGTGTCGGCGATGCGCTCGAACTGTTGCCGACGGCAGAACCTGCGGACCTGATCTTCGTCGACCTCTACACAGACGTCGGCCCGGGCGTCGGGCATCTGGCCTGGAGTTTTCTGGGCGATTGTCAGAAGCGTTTGAATCCGGGCGGCTGGCTGGTGATCAATCAGTGGGCCACCGACGACGGCAAACCCCTGGGCGCAGCGCTGTTGCGCGGGCTCTATCACCGGCACTACTGGGAACTGCCGGTGAAGGAAGGCAATGTGATTCTGATTGTGCCGGCCGATCTGGATCAGGAGCTGGACATGCAGGCGCTGACCCAGCGGGCTGAAGCGCTGGCGCCGCAGCTGGGGTATTCGTTGCAGTCGTTGATCAACAGTATTCGCCCGGCGACCTGAATCGGCAGTGCCGACCCCTTCGCGAGCAGGCTCGCTCCCACATTTGGAATGCATTCTCCCTGTGGGAGCGAGCCTGCTCGCGAAGAGGCCCTGACAGGTACCAGAATCGTCAGACCCCTTTGAAGATTCCGGGCCGCCGCTCCACCAACGACCGCACCCCCTCCCGGGCATCCTCGGTCGCCAACAACCGCTTCACCATCTCTGGCAACCCCTGCGCCGCCGCGGTTTCACCTTCATACCGCGCCTGTCTCGCCGAGAGCAAAGTCGCCTGCACCCCCAATGGCGCCTGCCGGGCTATCCGCTCGGCCAGTTCGATCGCTCGTGGCATCAGGTCCTCACTGGCCATCACCTCCTGCACCAACCCCAGCCGCAGAGCATCGTGCGCATCGAACTCGTCTCCGGTCAGCAGCCAGCGCATCGCATTGCCCCAACCGGCGATCTGATGAAAACGCAACGTCGCCCCGCCAAAAGGAAAGATCCCACGCTGCACTTCCATTTGCGCGAAGCGTGTATTGCTCGCACAGAGGTTGATGTCCGCCGCGAGCATCAACTCGATGCCGATGGTCAGGCAGTAACCCTGCGCCGCGACGATCACCGGTTTGCTCACCCTTGGCCCTGTAAACACACCCCAGGGGTCGCAACCGCCGGTCGGAACCTGCCAGCCTTCGGCAAGGGCGGCGCTGGCATTGACCAGATCCAGCCCGGCGGTGAAATGCTCACCATGACCGAATACCACCGCCACCCGCGCTTCGCGGTCGGCTTCGAACTCGCCGTAGGCAAGGCTCAGGTCATTGAGCAGATCGACGTCGAAGGCGTTGCGTTTGGCCACCCGATCAAGGCCGATCAGGTGCACGTGACCACGACGTTCCCGGCTGACGCGGCCGGCGCTGGGTTGATTCATGGCGAAATCCTCGGGCGGGAAGGGCGGGTGCGCGGCGCTTTGCCGCAGGTCGGTGAACCGTTTAAGCGTCATCGCCCACAGGGCCGGGCCTTTGCAAAATAGACCGTTGCGCGATTATCCGCAAAACCCCGTTACACAGCGGTGACGCGCGTATTCAGCCTATAAAAAAAGCTCCCTTTTCGGGCGAAATCCGGTATAGTGCGCGCCGGCCTTTAACCGGGCCGCGTTTAGGTAGCGCAATTTCCCGAAGTCAGCTTCGGCTGCACGTCCGCATTGCGGGCTCTTCCTTGACGATCCATCTTCATTCATTCGTTTTCGCAAATCCCCGCCGACAAAGCTGCCAGGGCGACTCTTGAGTCTCAACACGGCATGCGCAGCTTTGGAGCATGGGTCTTTGCGGATGCACTTAGAGGCAGACCCATGACCCAGGAAACCGGCGGATTCGCCGCTTTTAATCTTAATCCGAATATTCTTGCAGCCGTCGCAGCGACCGGCTACGAAGAGCCTTCGGCGATTCAGCAGCAATCGATCCCGATCATCATGGCCGGCCAGGACATGATTGGCCAGGCGCAAACCGGTACCGGTAAAACCGCCGCGTTCGCACTGCCTATTCTGCATTGCATCGATCCTGCCAAGCGCGAACCGCAAGCCCTGATCCTGGCGCCGACCCGAGAGTTGGCGCTGCAAGTAGCAACCGCTTTTGAAACCTACGCCAAGCAAATGCCAGGCGTCACCGTCGTGGCTGTTTATGGCGGCGCGCCAATGGGCCCACAGCTCAAGGCTATCCGCAACGGCGCGCAGATCGTTGTCGCCACCCCGGGTCGTCTGTGTGACCACCTGCGTCGCGACGAGAAAGTCCTGTCGACCGTGAACCATCTGGTTCTCGACGAAGCTGACGAAATGTTGAAGCTGGGCTTCATGGATGACTTGGAAGTCATCTTCAAGGCTCTGCCAGCGACCCGTCAGACCGTTTTGTTCTCGGCTACCCTGCCGCAATCGATCCGCGCCATTGCCGAACGCCATCTGCGCGATCCGCAACACGTCAAGATCCAGACCAAGACCCAGACCGTTACCGCGATCGAACAGGCTCACCTGTTGGTTCACGCTGACCAGAAGACCTCGGCCGTACTAAGCCTGCTGGAAGTCGAAGACTTCGACGCGCTGATCATGTTCGTACGCACCAAGCAAGCGACCCTGGACCTGGCAAGCGCCCTTGACGCCAAAGGCTACAAAGCCGCCGCGTTGAACGGTGACATCGCACAGAACCAGCGTGAGCGCGTGATCGACTCCCTCAAGGATGGCCGTCTGGACATCGTTGTTGCGACCGACGTTGCCGCTCGTGGCCTGGACGTTCCGCGCATCACTCACGTGTTCAACGTTGACATGCCGTACGACCCGGAATCCTACGTGCACCGTATCGGCCGTACCGGCCGTGCCGGTCGCGAAGGTCGTGCACTGCTGCTGGTGACTCCACGTGAGCGCCGCATGCTGCAAGTGATCGAGCGTGTGACCGGTCAGAAGGTTGCCGAAGTGCGTCTGCCGGACGCTCAGGCCGTTCTCGATGCCCGCATCAAGAAACTGACCAACAGCCTGTCGCCACTGGTTGCTGATGCCGAATCGACCCACGGTGATCTGCTTGATCGCCTGACCGCCGACATCGGGTGCACTCCGCGTGCACTGGCTGCTGCGCTGCTGCGCAAGGCTACCAACGGTCAAGCGCTGAACCTGGCTGCCATCGAGAAGGAACGTCCACTGGTGCCGAACAACGCACCGCGTGGCGACCGTCCTGAGCGCACCGGTGATCGTCCGGACCGTGGTGATCGCGAGCGTCGTGCGCCAATGCCTTTGGGCGAAGGCCGCGCTCGCTGCCGTACCGCGCTGGGTGCGCGTGACGGTATCGCTGCGAAAAACCTGCTGGGCGCCATCCTCAACGAAGGCGGTCTGGCCCGTGAAGCGATCGGTCGCATCCAGGTGCGTGACAGCTTCAGCCTCGTCGAGCTGCCGGAAGAAGGTCTGGAGAAACTCCTGACCAAACTGAAGGACACTCGCGTTGCTGGCAAGCAGTTGAAGCTGCGTCGCTATCGCGAAGATTGATCCGCCCTTGGGCTGATTGATCGCACATAAAAAATCCCCGACTGGTTCGGGGATTTTTTTTGCCTGGGGTTTTGGGGGGCGAGCCTGCTCGCGGAAGGGCGTGGCGAAGTCCTGCGGTCAACCGAAGCGATAAATATCCATGCCCAATGCGCCCATCGTGAACCCTTGGTGCGCCACGCTGAAAACGCCACCGGCACCTCGCGCGAAATACAGCGGCAATAAATGCTCATCACTCGGGTGACTGCGCACAGCATTCGGCGCCAACTGACGATAGTCATGCAACGCCGCCTCATCGTTGGCCTCAAGCTTCTCGATCATCCAGTCTCGAAACGCTCGCGCCCACGGTTCGATGCTTTCCGGGCCGGCATGCCAGTCCAGTTCGCGCAGGTTGTGAGTGATGCTGCCGGAGCCGATCAGCAGAATGCCTTGTTCGCGCAGACTCGCCAGCGCACGGCCAACTCGCGTCTGTAACGCCGGACCGCCACGACTCGGCAGCGACACCTGTACCACCGGGATATCCGCCTGTGGATACATCAGCGACTTCAGCTGCCAGCTGCGGATCGCCCGGTGCCGGGTATTGCACTTCAAACAGCGCGCGGGGAAAACCGCCGAAGTCGTGCCAGGTTTCCGGCTGTGGATGGCTGCTGACCAGCAGCTCCTGACTTTCCCAGTGTGCCGAGACGATGACGATGGCTTTGGGGCGCGGCAGTCCGGCGGCCAGTCGCGCCAGTGCCGGGCCGCTGGCTCCTGGCTCCAGCGCCAACATTGGTGAGCCATGAGAGATAAACAGGCTGGGAAACATGGAAGGGTTCCTGAGCGTTAAGATGAGCCATCTTCGGTCAGATCATTGATCTGAATCTAATATAAGTTTTCGCGGTTTTTGATCGGTTTTTCGGGAGGGATACATGCAGGCTGACTTTTGGCACGAGAAATGGGCTTCAAATCAGATCGGCTTTCACCAGGCTGAGGCGAATCCTTACTTGCAGCGGTATTGGCCGGCGCTGTCGGTTGCACCCTCGGCGCGCGTGCTGGTGCCGCTGTGTGGGAAAAGCCTGGATTTGTTGTGGCTTGCCGGTCAGGGACACTCGGTGGTCGGGGTCGAGCTGTCGGAAAAGGCCATCGAAGATTTTTTCAGTGAGCACCAGATTGAGCCGCAGATCAGCGAGGAGGGCGCTTTCAAGGTGTATCGCAGCGATGCCATCGAATTGTGGTGCGGGGACTTCTTTGCACTGACAGCAGCGGATATCGCAGGTTGCACGGCGTGGTACGACCGCGCCGCGCTGATTGCTTTGCCAGCGCCGCTGCGTGAGCGCTATGCGGCACATCTGCAGTTGCTTCTGGCGCAAGGAATGAAAGGGTTGTTGATTACTCTGGATTACGATCAGGCGCAGATCCCGGGGCCACCGTTTGCGGTTGGCGACGATGAAGTGCAGCGGTTGCTGGGTAGTGGTTGGCAGGTTCAGCAGGTGGAAGCGCGGGATGTGTTGGCCGAGAGCCCAAAGTTTTCGCAGGCAGGGGTCAAGGGGTTGGTGGAGCGGGTTTATCGGATCTCCAGCCGATAGTTTTGTGCAGGCAGTACCTGCCCTTTCGCGAGCAGGCTCGCTCCTACGGAAGAATGCATTTCGGTGTGGGAGCGAGCCTGCTCGCGAAAGGGCCGGCGCTGTCAGCGCATAATTCGGAGATACAAAAAAGGCCCGCATCACTGCGGGCCTTCTCTTTACACCAACGGAATCAACCGCGACGACGCAACGCGTCAATGCGCTCTTCCAGTGGCGGGTGGCTCATGAACATGCGAGCGAAGCCCTGTTTGATGCCACCGTTGATGCCGAAGGCGTTCAAGGTGTCCGGCATGTGCACCGGAAGGCCCTGCTCGGCGCGCAGGCGCTGCAATGCACCGATCATCGCGCTGGTCCCGGCCAGGCGTGCGCCGGCTTCGTCCGCACGGAATTCGCGCTTGCGCGAGAACCACATGACGATCGCACTGGCAAGGATGCCAAGGACCAGTTCGGCGAAGATGGTCGCCACGTAGTAAGCGATGCCCTGGCCTTCTTCGTTCTTGAAGATCACCTTGTCGACGAAGTTGCCGATGATCCGCGCGAAAAACATCACGAAGGTGTTCACCACACCCTGAATCAGGGCCAGGGTGACCATGTCGCCGTTGGCAACGTGACCGATTTCGTGAGCCAGCACGGCTTTCACTTCATCGGGCGAAAAGCGCTCGAGCAGACCCTGGCTCACGGCAACCAGCGCGTCGTTCTTGTTCCAGCCGGTGGCGAAGGCGTTCGCTTCGTAGGCTGGAAAAATACCGACCTCAGGCATCTTGATCCCGGCTTCGCGGGACAGTTGCTCGACCGTTTGCAGCAGCCATTGTTCATGACGGGTGCGTGGCTGGGTGATGATTTGCGTGCCGGTGCTCATCTTCGCCATCCACTTGGAGATGAACAGCGAGAACAGCGAGCCGGCGAAACCAAAGACTGCACAGAAAACCAGCAGCTGACTGAGGTCGAGGTCGACCCCGTTGGCCGCCATGAACCCGTTGAAGCCGAACAGGCTCAGGGTGATGCTGGCTATCAGCACGACCGCCAGGTTAGTGGCCAAAAACAGCAGGATGCGCATCATGGTTGTAGAACTCTCCTCAAGCTAAAGATGTAGCGTACTGCGGGGTATATAAGGTGCGGCACCGGGCTATTCAACCGAGTGACTATTTCAAACTGTGTCCTACAGCGGTTTCGCTGGCGGAACGGAAAATTCCCACCCGTGATTCCGATCCGGATGACACACGCTCTTGCCCCGCTGCCATTAGGTCAGACGCGTCTGAATGGCTCGCATCGCAAGTGTAGAAGGGGCTGGAAGGCGCGGATCAAAGATGTGTTGCTGAATCAGACAGTGCGCAACAGATTCGTTGCGCACTGCTGGCCCATTACTGGCGGTATGACTTGAGGAAGTTGCCGATGCGGCCGATGGCCATTTCCAGATCATCCACGCGAGGCAGCGTGACCACACGGAAGTGATCCGGCCATGGCCAGTTGAAGGCCGTGCCTTGCACCACCAGCAGCTTCTCGGAAAGCAGCAGGTCGAGGACGAACTTCTCGTCGTTGTGGATTGGGCAGATTTTCGGGTCGATTCTCGGGAACGCATACAGCGCGCCCATCGGCTTGACGCAGCTCACACCGGGAATGTCGTTGAGCAGTTCCCACGTGCGGTTGCGCTGTTCCAGCAGCCGGCCCTGTGGCAGCACCAGATCGTTGATGCTCTGATAGCCGCCCAGCGCGGTCTGGATCGCGTGCTGACTCGGTACGTTGGCGCACAGACGCATGTTGGCCAGCATGTCGATGCCTTCGATGTAGCTCTGCGCGTTGTGTTTGGGCCCCGAGATCGCGATCCAGCCAGAGCGGAACCCGGCCACGCGATAGGATTTCGACAAGCCGTTGAAGGTCAGGCACAGCAGGTCTGGTGCCAGCGAAGCGGTGCAGATGTGCACGGCGTCGTCGTACAGAATCTTGTCGTAGATCTCGTCAGAGAACACCACCAGGTTGTGAGCGCGGGCGATCTCCAGCATGCCCAGCAACACTTCCTTCGAATACACCGCACCCGTCGGGTTGTTCGGGTTGATGATGACCATGGCTTTGGTGTTAGGGGTGATCTTGGCCTTGATGTCGGCCAGGTCCGGGAACCAGTCGGCGCCTTCGTCGCACAGGTAATGCACGGCGTTGCCGCCGGCCAGGCTGACAGCGGCGGTCCACAGCGGGTAATCCGGCGCTGGCACCAGTACTTCATCGCCGTTATTGAGCAGGGCCTGCAGCGACATCACGATCAGTTCGGACACGCCGTTGCCCAGATAGATGTCTTCGATGCCGACACCTTCTACCTGCTTCTGCTGGTAGTACTGCATGACCGCCTTGCGCGCGCTGAACAGGCCTTTGGAGTCGCTGTAGCCTTGCGAGGTCGGCAGGTTGCGGATCACGTCCTGGAGAATTTCGTCCGGCGCTTCGAAACCAAACGGCGCCGGGTTGCCGATGTTCAGCTTGAGGATGCGCTGGCCTTCCTCTTCCAGTCGTTTGGCGTGCTTGAGCACCGGGCCGCGAATGTCGTAGCAGACGTTGGCGAGCTTGTTCGATTTGCTGAACTGCATGGCGATGTGATCCCGAAAATAAACGATCCAGGCAGCGATTGGACAACCGCACTGGGATTGCTGCGTCTTCGCACAGGCGGAGGTCTGGAGCGCTGGCTCCGAGAATCCGTTTGAATGCGCCCGGTCTGGCTGCCAGACTGGCACGTGACGAGGCGCAATCATACGTGCCGCCCGATCCGTGGAAAAGGTACAGATCGGGCTTTTTCAGCCGCTGAGGTGTGATGATGGAAAAGTTGGAAAAAACCCTGGAAGAGTGGAAAGCCATGCTCGACCCCGAGCAGTACAACGTCTGCCGTCTGAGTGCGACCGAGCGCCCTTTCTCCGGTAAATACAACGACACCAAAACCGACGGTGTCTACCACTGCGTCTGCTGCAACGAGGCGCTGTTCGACTCGAAGACCAAATTTGATTCAGGCTGCGGCTGGCCGAGCTTCTACCAGCCAATTGGCGAAAGCGCGATGACCGAAATTCGCGACACCAGCCACGGCATGATTCGCACCGAGGTCAAGTGCGCACGTTGCGATGCACACTTGGGCCATGTGTTTCCAGATGGTCCGCCGCCAACCGGGCTGCGTTACTGCATCAATTCGGTGTGCCTGAATCTGGAACCCCGCGAGTAGCTGTAAAGGCGACGTGTTGTCGCCTTTTTCGGATAATTAAATTGCACACAATTTAATTGCTCGTTATGTTTGGCCTTTCCTTTATTTGCGGAGCCGACCCATGACCGACAACCTGCTGAATATCCCGTGCACCACCATCAAGGGCGAGCAAAAAACCCTGGCCGACTACGCGGGCAAAGCGGTGCTGGTGGTCAACACCGCGAGCAAGTGTGGTTTCACTCCGCAATACAAAGGTCTTGAAGAACTCTGGCAGACCTATAAGGACCGGGGGCTGGTGGTGTTGGGTTTTCCCTGCAACCAGTTCGGCAAGCAGGAGCCGGGCAACGAAGGTGCGATCAGCGAATTCTGCGAAGTGAATTTCGGCGTCAGCTTTCCGCTGTTCAAAAAGATCGAGGTCAACGGTGCCGGCGCTCACCCATTGTTCGTGCAGTTGAAAAAACGTGCTCCGGGTGTCCTCGGTTCCCAGGGCATCAAGTGGAACTTCACCAAGTTCCTCATCGGCAAGGACGGTCAGTTGGTCAAGCGCTTCTCCCCAACGACCAAGCCGCAGGACCTGAGCAACGAGATCGAAGCCCTGCTCAAATGAACAGCGTGCCGGTTGATTCGCTGAAGCTCGATAGCCAGTTGTGCTTCAAGTTATACGCGGCTTCCCGGGCGGTGATTCGTGCCTACAAGCCGATGCTCGACCAGTTGGGCCTGACTTACCCGCAGTATCTGGCGATGCTGGTGCTGTGGGAGTGGCAGGACGCCGCGCCGCAGCAACCGACGGTCAAGGCCTTGGGCGAGCGTCTGGCGCTGGACTCCGGCACGCTGACGCCGTTGCTCAAACGCCTGCAACAGTTGCAACTGGTAGAACGACAGCGCTCGGCGCGCGATGAACGCGAAGTGCACTTGAGCCTGACGCAGGCAGGGCAGGCGTTGCGCGAAGAGGTCGGCCCCCTGAAAGCGCGCCTGTTGTGCGACAGCGGCGTGGATCTCGACCGGCTCAGTGACTTGCGCGCCGGCCTCGATCACTTGCTTGGGCAAATCAAAGCGCTGACGTAATCCATTGATCCAGCAGCGCGGCCAGTTCTTCGCGGCGAAACGGTTTGGCCAGGTAGTCGCTCATGCCCGCTGCGCGGCAGCGTTCGCGCTCCTCGGACATGGCATTGGCGGTCAGCGCGACAATTGGCAGATTGGGCCAGCGCCCGCTCTGGCGAATCTGTCGGCTGGCTTCGTAGCCATCCATCACCGGCATGTTGCAGTCCATCAGCACCAGATCGAAATCGGCAACCTCCAGCTGATCCAGTGCCTCAGCGCCATGGCCGGCCACCACGACATCGCAACCGAGTTTACCGAGCATGCCCTTGGCGACCAATTGGTTGACCGGGTTGTCCTCGACCAGCAGCACTCGCCCGCGTCGCGCGGAAGGGGAGGCGTCCAGTTGCGCTTCGCTGATGGTGGCGATGTCCGGATGCAGAATGCGCCGCAGGTGCTGGTAGAGCGCGTTGCGTGCCAGCGGCCGGGCCTGTTGCTGCAGGGGCGCCAGGGCTGCTGCTTCTTCGCTGGGAAGAAAGCTGCCGTAGGCAGTCACCAGCAGGATCGGCGCGGTGATGGTCGGACGCAGGCCGAACAGGCATTCCGGACAATCGGTGATCAGAACATCGGGATTGAGGCCCAGCAAGGAGTCGTCAATGGTGCGCTGCACATATTCCAGACCCCAGACCGGCAAGAGGCTTTTCAGCAACTCCGCCAGACCACTGCTGCCAGCGGTGATCGCGAGCACTTTGCCGCGTAACAGCACAGGCGCCAGAGCACGGGTGTGGCAGGGCAGCGGCAGCTCGGCGCAGAACTGGCTGCCGAACCCGCTTTCGGAACTGATCGTCAGGCGGCCCTGCATCGCCTCGCACAGGTTGTACGTCAGCGCCAGCCCCAGCCCGGTGCCGCCGTATTGACGGGTAATGCCTGCGCCCGCCTGGGTGAACGGCTGGAAAATTTTCACCTGGGCTTCCTGGGCGATACCGATGCCGGTGTCGCAGACCTCGATGCGCACGCCGTCCTTGTGCGCAGACAGGCGCACGTCGACCCTACCGAACCGGGTGAACTTCAGCGCATTCGACAGCAGGTTGCTGACGATCTGCCGTACGCGCGTCGGGTCGCCCAGCACCAGCGCTGGAAAGTGCGGCTCGATCAGACACGTCAACTCGACGCTCGGCGCGGCGTTCTGCGAGAGCAGATTGGCGGTGTCCTCGATCAGCGAACCCAGATCGAACGGGATGTTTTCCAGCTCGAGTTGCCCGGCATCGAACTTCGACAGGTCGAGAATATCGTTGAGCAGTTCCACCAGCACCTTGCCCGAGTCATGGGCAATCGACAGTTGTTGCTGCTGCTCGGCATTCAGCGGGCCGTCCAGCGACAGCGCGATCATCCCCAGCAGACCGTTGAGTGGCGTGCGGATTTCATGGCTCATGTTGGCCAGAAAGGCCGAGCGCGCTTCGGCCATGTCCAGCGCCGTGCGGCGGGCTATTTCGAGTTCTTCGTTGGATTGGCTGAGGCGGGTGTTGATCGCTTTGAGTTCGGCGGTGCGCGCCGAGACGATGTCTTCGAGTTGCGCGAGGTATTCGGTCAGACGGTTTTCCGCTGTGCGCCGTTGCTGGATTTCGGTGGCGATGTTCTCGAACTGCTGATTGGCGACTTTGACCAGCACGCCGATTTCATCGTTGCCATGTCCGGCGGGGCATTCGAGCGTGGTCGGCTCGGCGCTGCGTGGATCGCGGCCGCTGAGTTCCCGGATGACGCGCACCAGCGGTTTGGTCAACATCACATAGAACAGCGCCAGCAGGATCCCGGTCAGCAGGAGGCTGCGGGCAAAACCGTTGAGCAGCGTAACTTCGGCGCGCCGCAAAAAGCGGCTGCCAAAGGCATAGGTGTCGACTTCCAGACTCAGAACGCCGAGGGACTCGTTGGGCAAGTGGTCGAGGTACAAGCGGTCTTCGAAATGACGCTTGGCGCCGAACAGAAAGTCGCTGATCAGCCGGTAGTTGCTTTGCAGCTCCGGACGTTTGACGCTGGCCAGCACCGTATCGTTGTTGTCGGTCAGTTGCGCCCCGATGATCGCGGGCGAGCGCAGCAGGCCCAGAGTGAGTTCCTGAGCCAGCTCTGCGTCGATGTTATAGGCGATGCGTGAGGCCGGATTGTGGCTGATTTCGAGCAGTGCGAGGATTTCCCGATTGATGGAAGCGTCTTCGCTGGCATAATCGATGCCGATTTGCAGCAGACTGAGCAGGGTGCCCAGAATGAACCCGACCAGTACGGTAAGCCTGGCTTGCTTGTATGACAGCCGGTGGGTGAATTTGATGTCCATGGGGTGTTGAACCACTTCCGTTTCCCTTCGCTGCTCAAGCATAGTCGATCGTGTATGGATACCGAGGTTCCCGAATCGCCTTGTAACAAGGCTTGGTCGGGCGGTTGTTATGTGTTTAGGGTCGCTGGGTCGTCATCATCACTGTGAACGTGTCCGAGGAGAAGACGTGGATTCCCGATTGAATGCTTTTCTTGAACGTGCCGAGTCGGTTCTGGCGCGGATCGAACCACTGTTGCCAGCACCGCGCCCCGTCATTGACTGGAACACCTGTCTGGCGGCGCGCTGGCAGCGTGACGGGCGCAGCGGTTATCTGCTGCCGCTGGAAGTCAGCCTCGACATGCGCTTGTCCGACCTGATCGGCGTCGACCGTCAACTGGAACAACTGGGGCGCAACACCCAACAATTTCTCGACGGTATGCCGGCCAACCACGCCTTGCTCTGGGGCTCGCGCGGTACCGGCAAGTCTTCGCTGGTGCGGGCGTTGCTTGCCGAGCACGCCGAAGCCGGCCTGCGCTTGATCGAGATTGAGCGCGATCACTTGGCCGATCTGCCACGGGTGGTCGAGCAGATCGGCAAATTGCCGCAACGTTTCGTGCTGTTCTGCGATGACTTGTCGTTCGAATCCGGTGAAGGCGATTACCGCGTGCTCAAAAGCGTGCTTGACGGTTCGCTCGAGCAGGCCCCCGACAACGTCTTGCTTTACGCCACTTCCAACCGCCGCCACCTGGTGCCGGAAAAGGAAAGCGACAACGAAAACTGGAAGCGCGTCGACGGCGAGCTGCACCCCAGCGAAGCGGTGGAAGACAAAATTGCGCTGTCGGACCGTTTCGGTCTGTGGCTTTCGTTCTACCCGTTTACCCAGGAACATTTCCTCGACGTCGTCGAGCATTGGATCGGCCAGTTGGCCGCGAAGGCCGGTCTGAGCTGGCAGCGCGACGAAGCATTGGACATCCTCGCCGTGCGCTGGGCCACCGGCCGCGGTAATCGCAACGGACGTTGCGCATATCAATTCGCCCGTTACTGGGTGGGACTGAAATTGCTGGAGCACAAGGCATGATTGATTTGCAACACAGCGGCCAGGGCCTCGAAGGCTACGGTATGTTGGCTGCGCAACTGGAGTCGCTGCTGGCAGACGAGCGTGATTTCATCGCCAATGCCGCGCAGTTTTCCGCGTTTCTGTTCAACCAGCTCGATGACCTGAACTGGGCCGGTTTCTACCTCAATCGCAACGAAGAGCTGGTGCTCGGCCCGTTCCAGGGCCAGATCGCTTGCGTGCGCATTCCGTTCGGGCGTGGCGTATGTGGCGCGGCCGCTGCCAGCCTGCAAACCCAGCGCGTCGAAGATGTGCACGCCTTTCCGGGCCACATCGCTTGCGACAGCGCCTCGAACAGCGAACTGGTCGTGCCCTTGGTCAAGGACGGTCGACTAATCGGTGTACTCGACCTCGACAGTCCGAAGCTGGCGCGTTTCGGCGTCGAAGATCAGGCGGGGATCGAGCAACTGGCGGCGATCTTCCTGCGTCTGACCGACTGCTGATCAGCCGCTGAGGCCAGCCTTGTGCAACAGGCTGGCCGTATCCACGCTGTCGATTTGCGCGGGATCGAGAAACCGTGTCGCGTACTGCATATAGACCCCTTCGCTGATGAACAAGCCGAACAGCGGCGCATCAATGTGCGCCTCGCGGCACATGGTCGCCATGATGCCCAGAGCCTCGCTCAGTGATTTGGCTTTTTTGTAAGGGCGATCAGCCGCGGTCAGCGCCTCGAAAATATCGGCTATCGCCATCATTCTTGCCGGCAGGCTCATTTCCTCGCGTTTCAGCCGTTTCGGGTAACCGGTGCCATCCATTTTTTCGTGGTGGCCGCCAGCGATCTCGGCAATGCTGTCGAGGTGGCCGGGGAAGGGCAGATGGCTGAGCATCATGATCGTCTGCACCATATGGTGGTTGATGATGTAGCGCTCTTCGCGGGTCAGGGTTCCGCGCGCAATCTTCAGGTTGTACAGCTCGCCGCGGTTGTATTTGTACGCGGGGACGTCGAGTTTGAAGCCCCACGGATTGTCTTCCGGAATCAGCTCGTTTTTGTCGCGTTCGATCAAGTGCTCAAGTTTGTCGGCCAGGAGCTTTTCTCGGGTTGGCAGGGTGGGTGCAGGCTTTTTCGCCTGACGGCGGTTTTCTTCCCACGACACACCCAGGCGATCGTCCAGTGTGCGCATCCAGGTGCGTTCGGCGACTCGATCGAGGCGTTGCAGATCGGCATCGGCCATGGCCTCGCCACCGAGATTGCAGCGGGCTACAAACGCAAAATCGTCATCCAGCGCGAGCAGTTCATCGTCGCGTGTGCGAACCAGCGTAGCCTCATCCCCACCGGTTGCCAGCGTCTGCCAGTAACGAATCCAGACATCACGCTTGAGCACTTCGAAGCGGGTACGGATTTCGTGGATGCGGTCGTTGATGGTCTCGAGTTTGGTGGCTTTGTCGACCACGTATTCCGGCGTCGTGACCTTGCCGCAATCATGTAGCCACGCGGCGATGTGCAGGGCCTCCCATTCATCCTCGTTCGGCTGGTAGGCGCTGAACGCCGGCGCGTGGCTGGCGGCAGCGGCCTGGGCGAGCATCAGCGTCAGTTCCGGCACCCGCTGGCAATGCCCGCCGGTGTACGGGCTCTTGGCGTCGATCGCGCTGGCAAGCAATTGAATGAACGCATCGAGCAGTTGTTTTTGCCGGGCCTGCAGACGCTGGCTTTCGATGCTCACCGCCGCCGCACCGGACACCGCTTGAAGAAAGGCGATACGGTCGGGCCGTAGCTTTTCCAGATCGCTCGGCAACCCGCTGTCATTGACCAGCAAAATCAGCAGGCCGATGGTTTCATCGTGCTGGTTATGCAGGCGGATACCGATCAAATGGATGCGCGGCGACTGCATGGCCAGCAGGATGCCTTGCAAGTCGGCGGCCTGGTCGAAGCCCAGATGGCTCACCACATTGTTGGCGCTGACCAATTGCTCGAACCACGCCGGGCCAGTGTTCCTGTGCAGATCATGCCCTTGAATATCGAACGCCTCCAGCGCCTGAGGCATACCGTCGATCACCAGTCCGTAAGGCGCCATGCGGGCACCGTCGGCTTCGCGCAGATAGATCAGGCCTGCCTGCGCCTGAGCGATCTGCACGGTTTCGAACAGCACGCGTTCAAGCAGCGGGGCAAAACGCGTTTCGGCGCACAGGCTGTCGGTAATCCGGAAGAAACTTCCCAACGTTTCTTTCATTCGCGCCATCGACAGGCTCAACTGATCGACTTCAAGAACGGGTGAGCGGCGGGTCAGTGGGAAATTGAAATCGAAGCTGCGAATGGCATCGGCCTCCTTGACCAGCGCGTGCAGGGGTTTGACCAGGATTCGCGAAATCACCCAGCCCAACGGCAGGCACAGCAACAAGATGGCCAGAGTGATCAGCGCGCCTTGCCAGCGCATCCGAAAAGCGTCTACCAGCAATTCGTCTTCCGGTACCAGCAATGCCAATTGCAGACCTTTCGGCCCGCCTTCCTGAATGCTGGTGCGTGCGACTATCCATTGCCTGTCGTTTACCCGCAGACGCTTGCCGGCATGTTCAGCGGTGAATAGCGCGTTCAGTTCGGGGCTCAAATCAGCCGCTTTGGCCAGCCGCGCTGTGCGGTCATCGACAATCAGGCGATGGCTGTCGTGATAGGCCACGGCATTGCCGTCGGCGTCGTACAGGGCGATTTCGGTTGACGGAGTTACCCGGTGCTTTGTCAGGGTGGTCGACAGTGCGGCCAGCGTCAGATCGGCGCCGATGACGGCTTGCTCGCCGCTGCGTCGGGCGAGGGTGGTGCCGACATTGTGGGTGGAAAAAAACACGTAGGGCTCGGTGGTGATTTGTCCGGTCTGCTGCAGGGCATCGTTGAACCAGGCCCGGCTGCGTGGATCGTACAGGTCTTCAGGATGGTCGCGGCGGCTGATCGGTGTCAGGGTCTGGTCAAAGAACAGCGATTGCGAGCGCGCGTCCCCTTGCGAACCCTGTTCGATGCTCCAGACCTGATAAGCGGCTGCCTCCGGCGCCTGGATCTGTGCCTTGAGTGCTGTGGTACGCAAAGCGCGCACCATGAAAAAATCGCCATTGGCATATCCCAGATACAGCGAAGCCAATGCCGGGTTGTCCGTCAGTGCCTGACTGAACGGTTTGAGCAAGGGCAGACGTTGTTCAAGATCGACAGACTGAGCTGCCGGTGTGTCCGCCAGCAGACTCAGCAAATGGCGGATCGGCTGATAGGTCGCATGAAGGTCCAGGCGTACATCCTGTTCGATGCGATCGAACAGTTTTTCACTGCTGGACAGGATGATCTGCGTGGTCTGGTGATAGTTGAACAGGCCCAGTACCACGCCCGTGAGCAGTAAAAGAAAGGTGAACATGACGCTGATATGCACATGCAGCGGCAACCGACGTTGCTCGGGGCGCAGTGGGCTGGGCATTTCAGGCTCTCCATGAATGTTTAACTCACTGCTCAGCGCTCAAGCATAGTCAAGACTCACTCACTGTGCCTTGATCGG
The DNA here is from genome assembly GCF_014268505.2 of Pseudomonas khorasanensis. Lineage (GTDB taxonomy): Bacteria > Pseudomonadota > Gammaproteobacteria > Pseudomonadales > Pseudomonadaceae > Aquipseudomonas > Aquipseudomonas khorasanensis. The sequence continues at coordinate 72,766 of NZ_JABWQP020000014.1, read as the reverse complement.
CCAACGTCAATTGATGCTGCAGGGCCTGCTCCAGTTCAAGCATCGCCTGGCTGGTCGCTGTCCAGCGGCGGGCGATCTCGTGCGTAGCGTTTGCGTGCAGACAAGCCTCTTCGAGGGCGTCGCAACATTCGATCAACCGGGTCGCTTGGGCAATACGTGCCGCGCCCTTGATCTTGTGGGCGACCACGGCCAGCGCTTCCCGATCATTCTCGGGCGACAGCTCGAGCAGTTCCTGGCGGTCGAGGCGGCTGCTTTTGAGCAGCTCCACCAGCATGCGGCGTGTCTGCGCCGGGTGGCTGCCGGTCAGCAGGCTCAGGCTCTGCAGATCGAACACCGATGCAGGGGAAGTCGGCGTTGTTGCGTCGATCCACTGCCCGAGCAAGGTCAGGCTCAGTGGCTTGAACAGGCAATCGTTCATGCCAGCGAGTTTGCAGCGCTGGACCTCTTCCGGCTGGGCATTGGCCGTGAAACCCAGCACGGTGCAAGGCGGGCGGCGATTTTGCAGTTCCATCTGGCGAATCGCGCGGGTCATCTCATATCCGTTCATCAAAGGCATGTTGCAGTCGACGATCACCAGATCGAAATGACCAGCCTTCCACACTTCCAGCCCGCTGCAGCCATCCTCGGCAAGGCTGAACCGATGACCGAGAAATTCCAGTTGCTGACACATCAGCAAGCGGTTGGCCGGATGGTCGTCGACGACCAGTACATGCAGAGGCGTTGCAGAAGGCTTGATCACCGCCTCGTTCTTTTCCGGATTTATTTGCGCTGGCAGGCTGTCCAGCGGCAGCGACACGCAGACCTGGGTGCCAATGCCGGGGTGGCTGCTCAACTGCATTTGTCCGCCCATCATTTCGCACAGGTTGCGGCTGATGACCAATCCCAGTCCTGCGCCGCTTCTGGCTTGAGGGCTGGAGTTTTCGGCCTGGGCAAACGGTTCGAACAAGCGCTGTTGATCTTCTGCACTGATGCCGACTCCGCTGTCCTGCACGGTCAGTTGCATCAAAGCGCGCCCAGGTGCATCCGATGTCATCAGATCCAGGGTAATCCGCACGTGACCGTGCTCAGTGAATTTAATCGCGTTGCTGACAAGATTGGACAACACCTGTTTGAAGCGCAGCGGATCGAGGTGCACATCCACGGCCGGATCCGGCGGATTGAAGACGACTTGCAAGACGAGGTTTTTCTGGCGGGCGAGGCCGTCGAAGATGCGCGCAACGGACGTCACCGTGTCGACCAGATTGACCCACTCCGGACACAGGCTAAGCCGTCCGGATTCAATGCGGGCAATGTCGAGAATATCGCCAATCAGCCCCAACAGGTCCTTGGCCGAGTGGTAGGCGGTGTCGATCGACGCTCGATCCGGATGCCGTGGGTCAATACGTCTGAGGGTCAGTTCGAGCATTCCGATCACGGCATTCATCGGCGTACGGATTTCATGGCTCATGGTTGCCAGGAACGTGCTCTTGGCCCGATTCGCCTCGTCCGCCCGCTCTTTTGCCGCGCGCAGTTCCTCAAACAACTGGCGGCGTTCACTGATATCGATCCAGCCACCAATGATGCCCTGGACGGCGCCGCTGGAGTCGCGATAGGGAAGTATCCAGTGGTAGATCGTCAAACGGCGGTTACCAATGTGCAGGGGACGATCGAGTATCAAAGGAATGCCTTCGGCGATGACTCTTTGGTAATCGGCCTGAAACGCCTGAGCTTCGAAGGCGTTGCTCAGCGTGCCCTGCATGACGCCTTTGCCAATGATGTCCTCACGCCTGGCGTCGAACGCTTCGAGGTAACTGTCATTGCAACTTTGCAAAAGTCCCTGTCGATCCCGCACGTAGATCGGATGCGGTGTGCCGTTGACCAGCGAGCGCATGAACTCCAACTGATCGTTCAGCGCGCGCTCGGCTGCCTGGCGCTGCTTGATCTGATGGCGCATGTAGGCGTTCCAGGTCAATAACAGCATAAGGATCAGGCCGGCAGCGGCGATCACTTGATAGAACAGACGCTGGTAGTTTTGCCAGATGTTTTGTGACGCGGTGGAGTATCCGCGCCAGCGCCCGTTGATCACACCGAGTTCTTCCGGGGCGATGCTCAGCAGTGCCTTGTTGATGATTGAGGCGAGTTCGGTGCTGTCACGCGCGGTCGCGAGCGAGAAGGCGGCCTGACCGGTGCCGATCGTAGTGGTGATCTGCAGTGGCCGGGCAAAAATGCGCGATGAAATGAAGTAGTTGGCGATCACCAACGAGTTTACGACACCGTCAACGTGATTTTCAGCCAGCATCGACACGGCGCTGAAAGTGTCAGGTGTTTCGATCAGCTCAATGCCCGGATGTTCTTGTCGCAGATTCTCGATCAGCGGGTTGCCTTGGGCGATCGCCAACCGCTTGCCTTTGAGTTGCGCCAGGTTGGTAGGGCCGTCGGCGCTCTTGCGGGTCAGCAGTACAAAGGAATTTTCCAGATAGGGGCGGCTGAAATTCAGGTTTTTTTCGCGTTCGACGCTTGGCAGCAGCGCGGCAATCAGATCGGCTTTGTGTAGGTTTATCTGGCTGATCATTTCCGCGTCGTTGCGGCTGCGCTGAATCTCGAAACGCAACCCGGTGCGCAAGCGGATCAGTTCGAGCAGATCGGCACTGATACCGCGAAAATTGCCAGCGCTGTCGAAGAAGGTCAACGGTGCGTAGGCTTCATTGACGACCACGCTGACGACGGGGTGCTGCTTGAGCCAGATTTGTTCACGCTGGGTCAGCTGGAGTTTCTTGTCCGTGAGCAGCAGGTCGCTGCCGGCGCTCCAGCGTTTGGCAATGTCGTCGCGCTGGCTGCTCGCAATCGCTTCGAGCACTGTGTCGATAATGCCCAGCAGGTGCGAATCGTTGCGCCGCACGGCGAAGCTGAAGCCCTGGGCTTCCTGCTTGCCGAAATTGGCCATGCGCACATTGTTGAGATAACCCTTGTTGATCATGTAATGGGTGGAGAGGGTGTCGCCTAGAAACACATCGGCCTGGTCGAAGGCAACGGCGTTGATTGCATTCTGGTAGGACGGATAACAGGTGATCAGCGCCTTGGGATACATCGCTTTGATCTCGGGCAGCGGCAGGTAGTGATAAACCATGCTCAGGCGCAGGCCGGCCAGACCTTCGGTCAGGGAGCGGGTTTCATCCTCGCGAGTGACCAGCACCGGTTGATCGACCGCGTAAGGTCTGGACAGCGCGAGATTGGCGTTGCCGGCTTCGTAACCGTTGGCAGTGCCGAGCAGGTCGATCTGACCATCGACCAAGGCGCGAATCGCGGCGTCGCGGGAGGGAAAACGTTGCACCCGGATCGGTAGTCCGATGGCCTGGCCGAGGATGCCGGCGTAATCTGCGGTGAGCCCTTCGTATTCCTTGCCACTGGCGGTCATGTCGAACGGCGGGTAGTCAGGCGCGGAAGTGCCCAGTATCAGTTCGCTGCGGGCCTGCAGCCATTGCTGTTGGGACGGTTGCAAGACAACCTGAACGGCTTCGGTTGCCGATCGGCTGAGCAAGGCGTAGTCCGCTGAGGCGCCTGGCATGGCAGATGCATTGGCGCTCAGGCACAGACCTGCGCTCAAGGCAATTAAGTAGTCCTTTAGACAGCTTGGCATGCGGGGTCTCACACAAGTGCGTTGCGTTTGGCCATCTCGATAAGTTCTACAAGGGATCTGGCTTTGAGTTTTTGCATCAGGCGTTTCTTGTAAGTGCTGACGGTCTTGTTACTTAGAAACATGCCCTTGGCGATTTCCTTGTTGGTGCGCCCTTGCGCGAATAACTGCAATACCATCAATTCGCGATCATTGACGGATTTGAATAATTCAAGCTCGGCATATCGAGTGTCATCGCTGCGAACCGGATTGAGTGCCTGGCTGGGGAAGTAGTTATAACCGGAAAGCACCGCTTTTATTGCGCTGACCAGTTCGCTCAAGTCTTCTTGTTTACACACATATCCCGAGGCGCCCGATTGCATGCAGCGAATACCGAACAGCGTGGGATACTGCGCCGTCAGAATCAAAATCTTGAAGTTGCAGCCCATGGTGTTGAAGCGGGCCAGCACTTCGAGGCCGTCCAGCTTGGGAATGCTGATGTCAAGAATGACCAGGTCAGGCATGCATTCGCGGACCATCTGCATGGCATTGACACCGTTATCGGTCTCACCGACGACCTTGTAGCCTTCATGTTCCAGGAGCATTCGCACGGCGAGGCGGATCACCGGGTGATCGTCGACAATAAAAACGGAGTTCATAATAGAGTCCCATGCAAGCATGAATAAAGCGCGCACCTTAGCTCAGATGCATGAGCACTCGCATGGACTGGCAGTGTCGCGACTACGTTATCGGATTAATCCTACGCGTAATGAGGAAAGGGACTACGTCGAAATTAGGTTTCGCGTAAGGAAGTGCGGGGCCGTTACCGGCTTTAGATGTAAATTATTTTAGGGGGATTATTGGTGTCTGGATATTTTGCGAGCGTTTAAAGTTGTGTTTAATTGGTTTTTTTTAAGCTATATCGCTCTAGCGAAATTAAACTTTGGATTGAAAGGTGCGTTAGAGATGATTGTGTGCAGCAATTCCGCTGCGGGTGCAGCCGGCCCGATTGGCGGCCGGCCGAACGCGGGACAATCAGTGACTCGAGCGCCCGGTCATTTCCAGTGCCATGTCACTGGCGTAACTGTCGGTCATGCCAGCGATGAAATCGATCATGCGCAGAAACGAGCTGTGCAGCGAACCCTGAGGATCCGGCGCGTTGTTGCCGAGCAAATCGAGGATGCGCCGGCTCTTGAACGAAGGCGTGCGACCGTTGTGTTGCTCCAGCGCGGCGCCGCAGAACGAATTGAGCAGAATTTCCAGCGTGGTATACGCACCGATTTCATGCAGTGTCTTGCGCTTGTCCTGAAAGATCTTCTTGCGCGCAATGTCCTTGGCGTTGAGCACGCAACGTTTGGCTGGCCCGTGCATGTGTTCGACCAGATCGCCGTGCAGTGTGCCGGCAAGCAACGCGTCCTGCTGCTCGACAAACGCCCGTGCCGCCGCGTTGGTCAAGTGTTCGATGGCCTTGCCGCGCAGGATCGCCAGTTTGCGCCGCCGGGAATCCTGCGGGCCGAGCTGGCGATAGGTCTCCGGAAGATCATCACCGACCAGCCCGAGCAGCAGCGATTCGACCTCGGCGTATTCCAGCAGCTCCATTTCAAGACCGTCTTCGAGGTCGATCAGTGCATAGCAGATGTCGTCGGCCGCCTCCATCAGATAAACCAGCGGATGGCGCGCCCAGCGCTGGTCTTCCAGTTGAGGCAGGCCAAGTTTGTGGGCGATCTGTTCGAGCAAAGGCAGTTCGCTCTGGTAGCAGCCGAATTTGTGTTTTTTGTAGCCGAGGGAATCGGCGTGGCGTGCGGTCCACGGATACTTGAGATACGTCCCCAGCGTGGCGTAAGTCAGGCGCGTACCGCCGTCGAACTGGTGGTACTCAAGCTGAGTCAGTACGCGAAAGCCTTGGGCATTGCCCTCGAAGTTGAGAAAATCACCGCGTTCGGCTTCGCTCATGCCATCGAGCCAGCCTCGCCCGGCAGCCTGTTGAAACCAGTGGCGAATGGCGTCTTCGCCGGAATGGCCGAACGGCGGGTTGCCAATGTCGTGAGCCAGGCAGGCCGATTGCACCACCATGCCCAGGTCGGCAGGGTCGCACCATTCGGGCAGCGCGCTGCGCAGGGTTTCGCCGACGCGCATGCCCAGCGAGCGGCCCACGCAACTGACTTCCAGCGAGTGGGTCAGGCGCGTGTGGATATGATCGTTACTGGTGACCGGATGCACTTGAGTCTTGCGTCCCAGACGCCTGAATGCGCCGGAGAAAATGATGCGGTCATGGTCTTTGTGAAAAGGGCTGCGGCCGAGTTCTTGCGGGCTGTGCAGCGGCTTTCCGAGGCGTTCGCGGTTGAGCAGGGTGTGCCAATCCAAGGCTGATTCTCTTCGTCTGGTGACTGATGGTCCTAGCTTCCCGGTTCAGCTCAATGCCTGCAAGCGGAACTAGAGGCCTGCCGCATCGATATCGATCAACAGCAGCCGCTCGCCGTTATCGAAAAACTGCCCTGCGGTCAGGCAGTATTGGTTGCTGGTGGCGTCACGGTAAGTGCTGGACAGTGTCAGCCGGCGTTCTTCCCAGCCTTCGGCCAGCAGATGGTAGAAGTACGGGCGCCACGACCAGTTGTGTCCCAGATAACGGTTATCGGCGACCCAGCCGTCTTGTCGCCATTCCAGGTTTGGCGTCAGTTGTGTGCCATGACGGTCGCATTGATAAAAGCGCAACAGCCAGGGAAACGCTTGCAGTTGTGGCAACGCGCTGAGCGGAGCGCGGGCCTGGGCCCAGCTTTGCAGGATTGCCATCAGCTCGCCGAGCTGTTGGCGCATTTGCATCAAGCGTCCTCGCTCGGTGAGCTTTTGCCGCACGTAACGCTGCCTGAGTCGGGCGAAATGCGCGACAAACGCATCCGTGGAGAAGAACGCTTCCTGCGCCCGTGCGAACAGGAACCCCTGCACGTAACGCGAACCGCACTCCAGGGCGAAATTCAGTTGTGTTTCGGTTTCGACACCTTCAGCGATGATCCAGCAGCCGGTTTTCTCGGCCATCTGCGCCAGCGCTTTGACCACATCGCTGCTTGGACCGCCCAAGGCCGCCGCCTGGAACAGACGCATGTCGAGCTTGAGAATGTCCGGTTGCAGGGCCAGCACCCGATCCAATTGTGAATAACCCGCGCCAAAATCGTCGATGGCAATTCTCGCTCCGGCCTGACGGTAGCGCGCGACCACCTCTGCCAGGCGCTCGCTGTTGCCCCCCTGCTCGGTGATTTCGAAAACGATGCGTTGCGGATCGACGTTGTGTCGTGCCAGCTGCTTCAGGCTGGGCAAGGCCTGGCCCGCGCGTAGTTGGCTGATCCAGCGTGGCGACATGTTCAGACTGAGAAACCAGTCCGGCGGCGCTTCATGCAGGCAGCTCAAGGCGTTGTCACGGATTTGCCGATCGAGACGGCGCAAGGCAGTGGCGGGTGTACGCGGATCGGAGAACAACGGCCCGACCGAAGCCAGTTGGCCATCGATCTGGCGCAAGCGTCCCAATGCTTCGACGCCTGCAATGCGGCCGGTGGCGGTATCGATGAAAGGTTGAAAGCAGGCGAGCGGTTGCCCGTCGATCACGGCAAGTCCTTATCTTATTGTTCGGTTTGGCCGCGTCCGCCGGATAGGCACGCGGGACTGAATCTCCCGGTAAGGAGATTCATCCCGGCGCCATTGCAAGAATGTAGCCAGATGAGCCGACTCAGTGTTTGCTCGAGCGGTTCATGACCAGTTTGATCAAGGGACCCAAAGTGGCACCGAGACGGATCAGTCGGGTCAACCCGCCACCGCCGCTGCGTTTCGAGCCCTTGCCGGTGAGGAAACCCAGCAGCGTCACCGCCGCCACGCCCCACAATGGCGCGTGCTTGAGGCCGAAACCGTCCTGCATGTTTTGCTTCATGCCGCGCATCCGTTGCAGCGGTTGCAGCACTTGCGCGGTTTCGTGGCGGATTTCCTGCCGATGCATTTCCATGCGCAGACGGATCAGCGCCTTGCGCATTTCTCGGCGAGAACTGTTGTGTGGAAGTTCTGGCAGGCTCATGGCAGCAGGCGCTCCCGGTCGTTGGCCAGCTCTTCAAGCGTGCCGTGGAAAGGGGACGACTCGTCGAAAATTGCTGCCTTGAGGCGCAATGCGCAGAAGATCGAAGCCAGTGTATAGAACACGCACAGCCCAATGATCGCGGCCAGGCGGTAGGTGTCCCAGAAAATGATCATCACCAGCGTCGACAGGCCCACCAGCAACAGCAGGGCGAAGACCAGGGCCAGGCCTGCGAACAGAAGCAGGCTGACGGTGCGTGATTTCTGCTCCTGCAATTCGATGCCGAACAATTCAACGTGGCTGTGCAGCAGGCCCAGGACAGCGGCGCCCAGCCTACGCGTGGAGGATGCGGTGCCCTCAGTCGGGCCGGATTCACCGATCGACATAATCAGCGCCGAGTGGCCAGCAGGCCGATCAGGAAGCCGACGCCGGCAGCGATGCCGACGGACTGCCACGGGTTGGCCGACACATAGTCTTCAGTGGCGGTGACCGCCGCCTGGCCACGCTCGCGCAGGGTGTCCTCGGTCAGCTTCAGGGTCTCCCGGGCGCGCAGCAGGCTTTCATGAATCTGTCCGCGCAGCTCATCTGCCTGATCGCCAGCGAGGGTCTTGGTGTGCTCGAGCAAGCGTTCGGTGTCGGCGACCAGTGTCTGGAAGTCGTTCATCAGGATTTCTTGAGCAGTCTTTGCCGTGGTGCTGGCCATGGGGGTGGATCTCCGTAGGTGGCTTTGAAGCGTTCGAGTATGAGCCCTGCGCGAAGGTTCAGTACAAATCGCAGGTACAACTTTTGCTGTGTCGTGGTGCGTCGCCCGGCGGTTGTGCGCTGTTGCCGAGCGTACCAGCAGGGAAACGCCGATGCATATGATCGCTGCTCATGACAGGACAGGGCGTTTGGCCCCTGCATGGCGTGTGTGGCGTCTGGGGCGCGATTGCCTGCGGGATTTTCGGCACTGCACGGGCTGCGCCTGAGTCAGGAACAAGAGTATTACGGCGCCGATCTGTCGCTGCACAAGATCGGCTCGGTGAATCAGGATTAGGCTTCGTCATCAAGGGCTCCGGGATAGAAACCGTGGAGCAGGCGATAGCGATCGATGCGCACCTGATCGACTTTTTCCTGCACCTGATGCGCTGGCAGGCCGAGCATGATCAGCGCGTGTGAGGCGAGCATGAGGCTCGACTCCAGCAGCTCCGGCACCACTTCAGTGGCGCCGGCGGCTTTCAACTCGGCCGACTGGCTGTCGTCGCGGGTGCGCACCAGTATCGGGACCTCGGGATTGAGTCGGCGAGCTTCCCTGAGAATGCGCAGCGCTACATCGCTTTGATCCACGGCAATCACCAATAACCTGGCGCGCAACAGGCCCACGGCGGTGAGCAAATCGCCCCGGGCCGAGTCACCGTAATGCACCTCGCTCTCCCCGGACGCCGCCTCCTGGACCCGCACCGGGTCGTTGTCCAGCGCGACATAAGCTTGCCCGGCATTGCCCATGAAACGACCGATGGATTGGCCGACGCGCCCGTATCCGCAGATCACCACATGCTGGTCGAGATCGGCGTTCAGCGCGCTGATCTGTTCGATTTGCGCTGCCTGATTGGGCTTGCGGTGCAGCACGGCGGCAAGGCGCGGCGCGGCGCGCAATAGGAGCGGGGTGAGTAGCATGGAACAGAACGTCGCCGCGAGCAGCAGGGCGCCAGGCTCGGCCGGCAGCAAACTGTTTTGCTGCATCTGCGCCATCAGCGCGAAACAGAACTCGCCGCCCTGGGCCAGGGCAAGACCGCTGCGCCACGCCGTTTCGCTGTCGCTGCCGCGCCACTTCACCAGCAGCGCGACCACGACGCCCTTGATCAGCATCAGGCCAAGGGTCAAAGCGATGATGAGCAGGCTGTGACTGACGAACAGCTGCAGATCGATCAGCATGCCGATGCTGACGAAAAATACCCCGAGCAAGATGTCCCGGAATGGCCTTATGTCAGCCTCGATCTGATGCCGATAATGGCTCTCGCCGAGCAGCATGCCAGCGAGAAATGCGCCAAGGGCAGGGGACAGGCCCAACAAATGTGTAAGCCAGGCAGTGAGCAGCACGATCACCAGCGCCAGCAGGACGAACAACTCTGCCGAGCGTGACGCCGCCACTTCATGAAACAGCCGAGGCAGCAGCCAACGACTGGCGAGCAGCAGACCGAAAAACAGCACCAGCGTTTTGCCCAGGGTCAGCGGCAACGCCCAGTACCACGCCTGTTCGCTGGTGCCGGCGAACACCGGCACCAGCGTCAGCAGCAGCACGGCCACGACGTCCTGAAACAGCAAAACACCGACCGCATTCTGGCCGTGAGTGCTGAATACTTCACCGAGACTGCCCAGCTCTTTGGTGACAATCGCCGTGGAGGAAAGCGATAAACCCGCTCCCAGTAACAGCGCCGGGATCACGGGCATCTCCAGCAACGTCAGCAGCATCCCGAGCAGGGCCGTACTGATCAGCACTTGCTGACTGCCCAGGCGAAACACCACCTGACGCAGCGCAATCATCTTCGACAGGGAAAATTCCAGGCCCAGTGAAAACAGCAGAAACACCACGCCCAGCTCGGCGACGTCCGGCAGGTGTTCGCTCTCGTTGACCCAGTCGAATGCATTCGGCCCGACCAGCAACCCCACGCACAGGTAACCCAGCACCGGCGGTAATCGCAGGCGCCGGAACAGGGCAATCACCACCAGGGATGAGGCGAGGATGATCAACAGGTTGGCAAACACGGGACACTCCGCTGTCTGGGCGTTGGCCTCTCAAGCGTAGAGGCTAAAAGTCCTGGAGGATGGCGCAATTGGAATTCGCGCGAAATGATTTGAGTCAGGGTTTTACTCAGGGGCTTTGCGCCGTCCGGACGGCAACGGGTCGACGGCGATTCCGGGGCGTCCTAAAATGGGCTCGAGTCATTTTTTGGTCAAGCCATCATGTCGTCTGAATGCCAGTTGTTCGGCACCCTGGGGTGTCATCTGTGTGAAGTCGCGGAAGCCGAGCTGATGCCTTTCGTCGAGCATGGTTTGCTGGTCGAACTGGTGGACATTGCCGAAGACCAATGCTCGTACGATGCCTACAGCTTGCGCATCCCGGTGCTGCGCCGTGTCGACACCGGCGCGGAGCTGGATTGGCCTTTCGATGCTGATCAAATTGCGGCGTTTTTACGCTGATGGGGATTGCCTTGGTTCACCCGCTGGTCGCAGCAACACATCCTTGCGTTGGCACTCGCTGATCTCTTCGGTTACTGTATGTCCATACAGCAATCGAGTCAGAGGGATGAACCGTGGTCAATGTCGAACAGTTGAAGAGCAGCGTGAACCGGATGTCGGTCGACGTGGTGCGCGAGGCCGTCCTCGAATTGCGCCTGGACGGGCTGGTCACGGAAGGCAAGACGCCGTTCAACAAGCTGCATTTCAATACGTGCTTCGCCGAGATCGAAGCCCTGTTTCAGCGGGCCGGCTATCACAGGCAACTGGACGTTGTCGGTTATCAGGGCTTGCTGTACGCCTTGTATGATCCGGGACGCTGGGAGGCGGTCGATGTGTTGCGCTGGTTGAAGGAGTTCACGGATGCAGCAGCACTCAAATCGATTCCTGCTTGAGAATCCGCGCTAGGTGGCTTTGTCTTCGTGCTGGATAATGCCGACCTGCATTGAGGATCTGTATTTGAATGTCCACATCTAGCTTTAACGCTGCGCAAAATCAGGCCAGCACGTTGTACTTGCCGCCCGGTCCGTGGCTGACGGTTTTCGATTGCCTGTGCGAGCATTTCCATGCCATCAAGCGGGAACAGTGGCTCGACCGGATCGCTCGCGGGCGAGTGCTGGATGCTCAAGGCCAACCGATTACGCTGGATTTGCCCTACAAGGAAGGCCTTCGCATCCATTATTTTCGCGAAGTGCCGGACGAAAAACCGATTCCGGTGGTCGAGTCGATTCTTTATGCCGATGAACATCTGGTGGTAGCCGACAAGCCTCACTTTCTGCCGGTGACGCCGGCCGGGGAATATGTCGAACAGACGTTGCTGCGCCGACTGATCCGTCGGCTGGACAATCCGCATCTGGTGCCGCTGCACCGCATTGATCGGCACACGGCGGGGCTGGTGATTTTTTCGGCGAATCCGCAAACCCGTTCGGCCTACCAGTCATTGTTTCCGACGCGGCAGATTGATAAACGCTACGAAGCGATCGCCCCGGCGCTGCCTGAGGTGAATTTTCCCCTGGTGCACAAGAGCCGCCTGGTCGACGGCGAACCCTTTTTCCGCATGCAGGAGGGGCCGGGTGTCAGCAACACCGAAACGGCGGTGGAAGTGCGGGAGAAGAACGGCGATCTTTGGCGCTATGGCCTGTTTCCGGTAACTGGCAAGAAACATCAGCTGCGTGTGCACATGACAGCGTTGGGAGCGAGTATCTGCAATGATCCGTTTTACCCGACCGTGCTGAAGGATGTCGAAGATGACTACGCCAATCCGTTGAAGCTGCTCGCGCAGGGTCTGCGATTCATCGACCCGGTGACCGGTGAGGCCCGAGAGTTCGAGAGCCTGATCACCCTGCACTGGTGAAGGTGAATTCACTTTCCGAGCGCCCATGAAAAAGCCCGCATATCAATGCGGGCTTTTTCGTATCCGGTAGTTACCCAGAGCTTACAGCTCTTTAACGGTACGAACCTGATCCTTGTTGATGCGGGTTTCTTTGCCGTCAAGCTGCTGGAACTCGTAGAAGCCCGAATCGTCATCGTACTTCGGGGTGTCGACGGCCTGGATTTCGCGACCGTCATTCAAGGTGATCACTGTCGGCGAGGAGCAACCCGCGAGGGTGGCCAGGCCCAGTGCGAGCATGAAAGTGGCGAGGGTCCGTTGAGTCATGAGTGTGTCTCCGAATGGGAAATCTTCTGGTTACTGAGCTTGAGACGTAAACAAGGCGTGAGAGTTCCTTGATAGTGTCAGTCTGACACAGTGTTGTGCAGATTTAACAATTGCGGGGTGTTGAGATTCGCCAGGCGCGGGTCGTTGTCGGGGCACTGCAATGCACTGGCGCCGAGACTGCGCATCACACGGCCCGGGCTGCGTTCACCGTCAGCCCAGGCCGTTTCGAATGCCGGCAGAAGCGCTACCGGAATCACGCACAGCAAAGGTTCCCAATGATCACCATGACGGATCATTAAAGGTTTTTCACGTTGCTGATCGGCACACTGGAGCATGTTTTCCAGTAACGCTTCGTCAATTCCCGGGACATCGCATGGCAACACCAGCAGGTGCAAGTGGCGCGCGGCTTTCAGGCCGGCGCGGATACCGGCCAAGGGGCCCGGAAAGTCGCTTTCGTCATCTGTGACCAGTTGATCGGCGAACGCGGCATAACGCTCGCGATTACGGTTGCAGGAAATGATCAAGTCATCGGTCAGCAACCGCACCTTGCGCTGCAGATGAGCAATCAATGGCTCGCCCTGCCACTCGATAAGACCTTTGTCCTGCCCCCCCATCCGTTGGCCGCGTCCGCCTGCCAGAAGCAGAACCGAGCAGGGTGGCAACCGGGTATTAAACGGCATGACGAGTCTCCAGTGGGGCGGCGGAAAAATGAGCCGCTGTGATATAACACCGGGCTGTTTCCCCTACAACTGGAAGAGCCTATGAAAGCCAAGGCTGATGTACCTTTCGTGCCGCTTAATATCGCGGTGCTGACTGTCAGCGACACCCGAACGCTGGAAACCGACACCTCCGGCCAAGTCTTCGTCGATCGTCTGACTGCAGCGGGCCATGCGCTGGCTGAACGTGTGCTGCTCAAAGATGATCTTTATAAAATTCGCGCGCAAGTTGCCAACTGGATTGCCGAGGATGTGGTTCAGGTCGTGCTGATCACTGGCGGCACCGGTTTCACCGGGCGCGACAGCACCCCCGAAGCGGTGGCGTGCCTGCTCGACAAACAGGTCGACGGGTTCGGTGAGTTGTTCCGCCAGATTTCCGTGGCCGACATCGGCACGTCGACCGTGCAGTCCCGAGCACTGGCAGGCTTGGCCAACGGCACGCTGGTGTGCTGCCTGCCGGGTTCGACCAACGCGGTGCGCACCGGGTGGGACGGCATCCTCGCGGAGCAGCTGGACGCCCGTCATCGTCCGTGCAACTTCGTTACTCATTTGAAGCAGGCGGCACCTTGTGAATCCCGTGGGTAAGCCGGGTAAAACCGGTAGCTTGATGCCCGTCGAAGCGGCACTTGAGCGTTTGCTTGAAATGGCCGATGCGTCGCGCATTGTCGAATGTGAGTACTTGCCGCTGGCTCAAGTCGAAGGGCGCGTATTGGCGCAAGACCTGGTCTCGACGCTCGATCTGCCGCCGTGGCCTAACAGCGCGATGGACGGCTATGCCTTGAACCTGCCTGACTGGGAAGGCGAGCCGTTGCCTGTCAGCCAGAAGGTGTTTGCCGGCCAGTCGCCAGCGCCTTTGGAACCCGGTACCTGCGCGCGCATTTTCACTGGCGCACCGCTGCCGGCTGGCGCTGATTGTGTCGAGATGCAGGAGAACGTAGAGGTTCAGGCTGATGGCCGTGTGCGTTTCACCGAGCCGATGAGGGCAGGTCAGCACATTCGTCCGCAAGGCCAGGAAACCACGGTCGGCGAAGTGGTTCTGCAAGCGGGGACCCGGTTGGGACCAATTGAGCAGGGCCTGGCCGCGTCATTGGGCTGTGCCGCTCTGAACGTAGTGCGCAAGCCGCGCGTGGCGGTTTTGTCCACCGGGGATGAACTGGTTGAGCCAGGGCAAGCCTTGGGGCCGGGGCAGATATACAACAGCAATCGCGTTGTATTGTGCAGCTGGCTGCAGCGTCTGGGGTGTGAAGTGATTGATGCAGGAATCCTGCCGGATGATCTGGACGCGACGCGCAGCCGGCTGGGCGAATTGCAGAAGGTCGATCTGATTCTTTCTACCGGCGGTGTCTCGGTCGGTGAAGCGGATTTCCTCGGCATTGCGTTGCGCGAAGAGGGCGAACTGGCGCTCTGGAAGCTGGCCATCAAGCCTGGCAAGCCGTTGACGTTCGGTCACTTTCGCAACGTGCCGGTCATCGGCTTGCCTGGCAATCCCGCTTCTACGCTGGTGACGTTCGCCTTGCTGACACGGCCTTATCTGTTGCGACGTCTGGGTGTCGAGGCCGTCGAGCCACTCAGGTTTGCCGTGCCGGCGGGCTTCGTCTGGCCGGTGGCCGGCAGTCGTCGCGAATACTTGCGTGGGCGTCTCGAGCAGGGGCGGGCAATCATTTACCGCAACCAGAGTTCGGGTGTGCTGCGCAGCGCTGCGTGGGCGGACGGACTGGTGGAAGTGCGAGAGGGCAGTACGCTGATCGAAGGCGATGAAGTGAGTTTCATTGCGCTGAGTGAGCTGCTGGGTTAGCCCGCTTCGCAAATGCACGCGTCGGCTGTTGCAGGCGACGCGTGCAGTCATGCATTCGGTTAGTTGCTGATCAGTGTCACCAGGTGGTCGAGTCGGCTGTTGGCCACCCATCCCAGCAACCCCAGCAATACAGCGGTTGCTCCCGCCGAATAAGCCAGGCGGTGTTTGATCGTTCGGACATCATTCAACACTTCGTCCATGTCGCGACGCATGTATTTGAAGTGAGTGTCCAGCTCACTGACACGGGATTCCATATCAAATTCTCCGGTGGGCTTGGCGCTGTGACAGAAATCGGTTTTTTTGCTGGCACGACTCTCGCCAAGAGCGGCTACCGGGCTCATCGTTGCCTTGGCTTCATGGTTCTGCATGAAAGTACTCGCCGACCGTATCAGCTACACCCTTGCTGGCTTTTATATCTCTTGATTCACTAAAAGAAATCCGTGGGTATGGGTTCATTACCGGCACATCCTTGTGTTGTTGGATTGATCGTAAGTGCTGCCGGCACACGGTGACCCATTGGCCTGAACGGGTCAATTAAGCCGATTCCTCTTGTTTCGTAAGAAAAAATACAAGCTCTGTAGGACGACGGCCCATAACGGCTGAATTAATTGTAATTCCTGCGGCTATTTTGTGATGCACAGTGGTCAAGATGTCTCAACCGATTCAATTCTTGGAGTGACGTTTATGAGTGAGCGCCGGGCACTGTTGATTCTGCATGGCAAACAGGCACTCAACGAGGATGTTCGCGCAGCCGTCGAAGCCAAGCGCGAGCAAGGCTGGGAGCTGGCTGTCCGGTTGACCTGGGAGGCCGGCGACGCCCAGCGTCTGGTCGAGGAAGCGTTGGCGGCCGGTTACACGAAAATCATCGCCGGCGGCGGCGACGGCACCTTGCGTGACATTGCCGAAGCGCTTGCGTTGCACCCGCGCGAAGCCAGTCTCGCACTGTTGCCGCTGGGCACCGCCAACGATTTTTCCCGCGCCGCCGGCGTTTCGCTGGAGCCAGCCGAAGCCCTTGAACTGCTCGACGTTTCACCTTCAGCCATCGATCTGGGCGACGTGGGTGGGCAGATCTTCCTGAACATGGCCACGGGCGGATTCGGCAGCCAGGTCACTGCCAATACCTCGGAAGACTTGAAAAAGATTTTGGGCGGCGCCGCGTATCTGTTTACCGGGCTGTCCCGATTCAGCGAACTGCATGCCGCTTATGGCGAGCTGCAGGGGCCTGATTTTCACTGGAGCGGCGAGCTGCTGGCGCTGGGCATCGGCAACGGGCGCCAGGCGGGTGGCGGGCATATCTTGTGTCCCCATGCGCTGGCCGATGACGGGCTGCTGGACATCAGCATTTTGCCGGCACCTCAGGAACTGGTCGGCACGTTAAAGAACCTGCTCAGCGACGGTTTCGGCATCGACAGCATGTTCGTCCGCACCCGCTTGCCGTGGGTGGAAATCAAGGTGGCGGAGGGGCTCTACATCAATCTTGACGGGGAGCCGCTGGAAGGCGAAAGCATGCGGTTCGAGGCGCGTCCCGCGGCGTTGCGAGTCCATCTGCCGAAGGACTCGCCGCTGTTGTCGAGCAATGATGCGATCAGTCATCAAGGCTGATGATCTGTTCGCGTACGGCGAACAGCACCAGCCCCGCTACGTCGTAAATTTGCAGGCGTTTCATGATTTGCGCGCGATGGGTTTCAACGGTCTTGACACTCAAGCCCAGGCCATTGGCGATTTCCCGGGTGGACTTGCCCCGTACGATCAACCTGAGGATCTCCAGCTGTCGCGCCGTCAGATTGTGTGAATCGGCAACGTCCGGCTGGTTTTTCTGATTACGGGTCAGCGCCTGGGTGATTACCGTGTGGGCGATGGCCGGGCTCAAGTAGCGCTCGTTGTTGCGCAGGGCCTCCAGCGCGTGCTCAAGCTCAGTGGCTGTGGTGTCCTTGAGCAGGTATCCATGAGCGCCGCATTCCAGCGCCTGCATGATCAGCGCCGGATCGGTGTGCATCGACAGAATCAGCACTTTGCTTTGCGGGCGGACGCGTTTGAGGCGTTGCAGCGCTTCCAGCCCGCCGGTTTCTTTCATGGAGATATCCAGCAGCACGATATCAGGGCGCAGTTGCTCGACCATTTCGAGCAACTGTGAGCCGTCATTGGCCTCGCCAACAACTGCGTAACCGGGAATATCCAGCACCAGAGCGCGTACGCCGGCCCTGATCAGCGAGTGGTCATCCACCAGAAGTAAGTTACAAGTCAACGCATAACCTTATTCGTACTGGCCCGTTCGAGTGCCCGAGGCGCCCAAGGGAAAAGTGCTTCGATTCGAGTGCCTTTGCCCGGCTCGCTGACGACGCTCAACGTGCCGCCGAGTTGTTCGATGCGCTCGGCCATGCCGGCCATGCCGCGTTGGCCTTCTCTTGCCGGGTCGGCCGCCGGGGCGAAGCCAAGACCGTCATCGCTGATCAGCAGGGTCAAACCTTGCGGCAGACGCTGTACCCGAATCAACAGATTTTTTGCCTGTGCGTGTCGCAAGATATTGGTCACAGCCTCCTGAGCGATGCGAAACGCTGCCACGGCCATTTCCTCGGGAATGCCATTGAGTCGTTGCTGGCAGTCGAGACTCCAGTTGACCGACGTATTGGCCAGCGTCTTGAGCAGGTGCGCACGCAAGCTCGCTTCAAGGCCCAGACTGGTCAATTGACGCGGATTGAGGATGGCTGAGACGTCACGCACTTTGGTGAGGGTTTCCTCCAGCGTGTCGCAGAGCACCGTGCAGTGTTCCTGAAGATCTTCCGGCAGGCGTCGCTTGAGCCACTCACTTTGCAACTTCGCGGCTGTCAGTAACTGACCGATATCGTCGTGCAATTCGCGGCTGAGGCGATGACGTTCGTTTTCCTGAACCTGCAATAGTCGATCGGCCAATTCTTGCGGCTGGAACTTGATCGACTTGCGCGATAACCGGTATTGCACCCAGACGCAGGCGGTGGCGGCTATTTCGAGTCCCAGCAAGCCCAGCGGGACGCGCGCCGAAAAAGCGTAGGCCAGCAGACTGCCAAGCGTTGCCGCGATGCACAGGATGAGTGTGAAGCGGCGAGCGTTTTCCCGTGAGGGTGGCCATGTGGTGATTGACTTGAGACTGGCGTACATAACGGATGGAGCCAATGGATGTTCGCTGCGGGCAGACCGGCCGATGGCTGGCGGTCTCTGTCTGAAATACTGTCAATTATGCTATTAAGTTAAGCCGGCTTGGATAAACGGTCATTGAAGGCCTACTTCGACGGTATCGAAGTCTGGAGTCACTGTGCCATTAACTTGAATACAACTAACGGGCGGCATAATACCACTTAACATACCGTCGGTCGCGTTTGCTATATATGTCCTTTCAGTCAGAAAATACGTGCCATTGGACGCAAGTTCCATAATGGAAAAAGTTTGGTTTTTGTATTCGGACAGCTTTGAAATACCTGCAGTGGCTGATACTGGCACACAGGGAAAACCCTGATAGCGCTGCAAGAAAACAATCGTGAATCGGGTCTGATTATCTGAATGAACTTGTCGCTGGCAGGTACGAACCATTCAATTACGACAGCGACGCGTCTCTCGCGTCAGACCTGACGCGCCGAAAACGTCGAAAGGGGCAAACGTTTGCTCGCCGGCTGAACCTGATTCTGGCCTACCTCGGCCGCAAAAGCCTCGAGCAGGGCGGCCTGTTCGCTACCGTCAAGGCTCAACTGACCGGTTTTATGATCGATCAGTTCGAGCTGCCACGCCATCAGGGTAAAGCACTGTTTCAAGGCCTGGAGCGCCTGTTCATGCAAATCCACCTGAGGCTGCGACAAATCCAGGAGGCTGTAGATGTGCAGGGAAAACTCCGAAATCGCCTCCAGGGCCAGCGCTTCGGCCCGGCCTGAGAGTTTGAGCAGGTTACCGCGCATGCAGTCGATCGCATCCTTGTCGTTACTGATCAATTGCAGGTGGCTCACACATTCTTCGGATTTCGCGAGGAGCGTTTGAGCCTCGACCAGAAATTCGGGGAAGCGTTGCGCCCAGTCTTTACGGTCGATTGGCATGTTTATGTCCACCACGTCGTGTTGGTTGACGGATGGCCATGTGTGGCGACGGTGGTGAATCGTCGGCAGATCGCGCCGGGTCGTGCAGGTGCACCGACCGTGGGGTTCCAGGGGATGGGTTGCCACTGAATTGCGATCGCACACAAAAGCCTGACTCCGTTCATGCAATGAGAATGGCGTCACAGTAATGGCTATTGGAAATGGCGAATATCAGGTTGGGCCTGATTGCTCCTAGGGGAATCCCTGAGGCGCGGGAACCTAACGCGCAAACCGAGGTCGCGCCGCATTGAAGGTAGCAGATGAAATCACTGGCGCCAGTAAAGCATGATGTCAGTGTGACATCAACGGTCGTTTGTGGCATTTTTGCTGGCGCGTTTGCAGTTATCAAGATTAGCTGAGTGCAGCCGATAAACCCTCATAGTGAATTTTCAGAACAAGCCCAGGAGTCATTGATGGCCGGCATTCTCGACACGGTAGACCAACGCACGCAACTGGTGGGTGAGAATCGCCTCGAAATCCTCATGTTCCGCCTGGCCGGTCGCCAGCTCTTCGCGATCAACGTGTTCAAGGTCCAGGAAGTGCTGCAACTGCCGAAACTGACGCTGATGCCTCAGCGTCACCCGTTTGTTTGCGGCGTGGTTAACCTGCGTGGGCAAACCTTGCCGGTGATCGACCTGTCTCAGGCGATCGGCATGCGCCCGCTGGTGCCAGGCCCGAACAGCACCATCATCGTCACCGAATACAACCGTTCGGTGCAGGCCTTCCTCGTCGGCGGTGTCGACCGCATCGTCAACATGAATTGGGAAGCCATTCTGCCGCCGCCGGCCAGCGCGGGTCGTCAGCATTACCTGACCGCCATCAGCAAAGTCGATGATCAACTGGTGGAAATCATCGACGTTGAGAAAGTCCTCGCCGAAATCGTCCCGTACAACGCCAAGGTGTCGCGCGAGAAACTCGAAGATCCGGTGTTGGAGCGTGCCCGGGGCCGTGAAGTGTTGCTGGTGGACGATTCCAATGTGGCGCTCTCGCAGTTGCGCGATACCCTCGGTCAGCTCGGGGTAAAAATGCATATCGCCAGCGACGGTCTGAAAGCCTTGAACATGCTCAAGGCCTGGGCCGACACCGGCGTCAACATGACCGACAAGCTATTGATGATCTTCACCGACGCAGAAATGCCGGAAATGGACGGCTACCGCCTGACCACGGAAATTCGCAACGACCCGCGCTTGCGCAGCCTGTATGTCGTGTTGCACACCTCTTTGTCGGGCAGTTTTAACGACTCGATGGTCAAGAAGGTCGGCTGCGACAATTTCCTGTCCAAGTTCCAGCCGGACAAACTGGTCGATGTGGTGCGCCAGCGCCTGATGCTCGATGCAGTGCCGGCCTGAGACGTCGGCTTGCTCCCGCACTTTGATTCCATGACGCCGCTCGTATAGGGTGGCGTTTTTCCATCAGGAAGCTGGCCATGCTGCGTCTGAGTGCGCTTTATCGTTACCCGTTGAAATCCGGCAAGGGCGAACTGCTGCACAGCATCGAGCTGGATAAGCTGGGGCTGGTGGGCGACCGACGCTGGATGCTGGTGGACGAGGCCAGCGGACGCTTTCTGAGCCAGCGTGCCGAAGCGAAGATGAGCCAGTTGTCGGCGCTGTGGAATCCCAGCGGCGGTTTGACCCTGAGCGCCCCTGAGCAGGGCTCGATCGAGATTCCCGTACCTGCTCAAAACGCTGACCTGCGCGGCGTGACCCTCTGGCGTGACACTCTGCGCGTACCGGACGCCGGTGAAGAGGCTGCGCGCTGGGTCAGCGATTTTATTGGCAAGCCGACGCGTCTGGTGCAAATGCCGCTGGAGCGTGCGCGAACCACGCAATCGGGTTTTGGCAAGGATGACGATCAGGTGGCATTCGCTGACGGTTATCCATTGCTGTTGATCGGCGAAGCCTCCCGGCTGGACCTTTCAGAAAGAGTGGGGCGATCGCTGGAGATGCTGCGGTTCCGCCCTAATCTGGTGATCGAAGGCAGCGCGGCTTACGCCGAGGATGGCTGGAAGCGCATTCGCATCGGCGATATCGAGTTTCGCGTGGTCAAGCCCTGCGCGCGTTGCATCATGACCACCGTCGACCCGCAGACCGGGGAGCGCAGTGCGGATCGCGAGCCCTTCGCGACGTTGCAAAAACACCGCGCCACGGCGGATGGCGCCATGTTCGGGCAGAACCTGGTCAACGACGGCACCGGACGCCTGGAAGTCGGCATGCCGGTGGAAATTCTGGAATAAGCGGTAACGGGAATAAAAAATGCCCGTGTCGTTGGACACGGGCATTTTTTTGCGGTTTGAAACCTGCGGATCAGCCGCGGTATTCGCACAGGTAAGCCGTATCGACAGCGACTTTCAGCTGGAACTTGCTGTTGGCCGGAACATTGAACTGGCTACCGGCGGCGAAGGTTTCCCAGTCGGTGCTGTCCGGCAGCTTGACTGTCAGAGCGCCGGAAACCACGTGCATGATTTCGCGCTGGCTGGTGCCGAATTCGTAATCGCCCGGGGCCATGACGCCGATGGTCGCCGGACCTTCAGCAGTGCCAAAGGCGATCGACTTGACGGTGCCGTCGAAGTACTCGTTGACTTTAAACATGGGCGATTCCTCGAAAAGGGCTTAAAAGGGGGCGGCCAGTATGCACAAGGCTTTCAACCTCGTCACGCGTCTATAGCGGCAGAACCAGTGGCAACAACCGCGCGGTATTTCGGGCATCTTCCAGGGCACGATGTTGCTGTCCGCAAAACTGCATGCCCGCCAGTTGCAACGCACCGTTGAGCCCCAGCGGTCGTTCGAGGCGGCGGGCCTTGGCGAAGCGCTGTTTGAGGTTCATGTGCGGGACTTTGCCCAGGCCGCTGTCGATGTTCAGACGTTGCCACTCCTGCAGCAACTGCTGGCGATCGTAACCACCCCAGCTGGCCCAGCCCTCAAGACGGGTTTGATGCTGCGCGAGCCAGCGTTCGAATGCCGGCCAGACCTCGGTCAACGGTTGTGCCGAATCGATGTTGGCCTGGGTGATGTGCGTCAGTTCACGACAGAACGGCGTCAGCAGCGGCCGCCGGGTCGGTCTGACGAAGCGCTGGAAGTGATCCTGCTCGCGTCCGGCGCGATCAACCAGCGTCGCACCGATCTCGATAATTTCCATTTCGGTGACCGGCCAGCCACCCTCGTCTGTGGTGGCTTCCAGATCTATGACCAGCCAATGGGGCATCGCAGGGTTCCTGATTTCCGCGTTCTGATTTATCAGAGCGTAGTCAAACCCCGCGCTTGTGTCTGGGCGACTACTCGACCTGCAACAGAACCTGACGATTTTTTACCTGATCGCCAACCTTCACTTGCACCCGTTTGAGCACGCCATCGATGCCGGCTTTCAGCGGGTGCTCCATTTTCATCGCCTCAAGTACCACCAGTAACTGGCCCTTGCTGACCGTACTGCCTTCGCTGACCAATACGTCGACAATTGCACCGTCCATCGGTGCTTTCAGGGTGCCGGAGGCGACGCTGGTCTGACTGCCGATCAGCGCATGAGTTCGATCCTCCAGGCGCAAGCTGCCGGGATGTGTGAACAGCCAAAGCTGTTCGGCCTCCAGACGATAGGCGTGGCGTTGGCGCAGACCGTCGACTTCCAGCGTTATCGATTGCGTTGTGTGATCGATGACTTTTACCGCCAGCGTGCGTTCGCCAATCTGCACCACACATTCGCCGGACTTGCGCGCCAACACTGACAGCGTCCAGTCCTGTTGCTCATTGCCCAGGCGATAGTACAAAGGCACGCTGGCGTTGTTGCGCCAACCGGTCAGCGGCGCGCGATGGGGCAGGGCGCTGGCCTGATAGAACAACACCACGGCAACGGCCAGCTCCTGCGTTGTCGGCACATACGTTTTCAGGCAGGCGTGGCTGGAAAAATGCTGCTGGATGAACGCGGTGCTGAATTGGCCGCTGATGAACTGCGGATGCTGCAGCAGGCCTTCGAGCAATCGCTGATTGCTTTGTACGCCCAGCAGCACGGTGTCCTGCACCGCGCGCAACAACTTGCGCCGCGCCTCTTCGCGAGTGGCGCCGTGAGCAATCACTTTACCGAGCATCGGGTCGTAGAACGGGCTGATCAGTTGGCCTTCGAGCAGACCGTGATCGATGCGTGCGCCGTGCTGCAGCGCAGGCTGCCATGCTGCGACGCGACCGGTTTGCGGGAGAAAGTCGGTAGTGGGATCCTCGGCGTACAGGCGTACTTCCATCGCATGCCCATCGAGGCGGATTTGCTCCTGCGTCAGCGGTAACGGTTGCCCTTCGGCAACCAGCAGTTGCCATGCGACCAGATCCAGCCCAGTGATCAATTCCGTCACCGGGTGTTCGACCTGCAGACGAGTATTCATCTCCAGAAAGTAAAACTGCCCACGCGCATCGAGCAGAAATTCCACGGTGCCGGCGCCGACGTAATTCACCGCCCGGCCGGCCTTGAGCGCCGCTTGCCCCATGGCCTGGCGCAGCTCGGCGGTCATCACCGGGCAGGGCGCTTCCTCGATGACTTTCTGATGGCGGCGCTGAATCGAGCAATCGCGTTCGCCGAGATAGACCAGATTGCCGTGTTGGTCGCCGAACAGTTGCACTTCCACATGACGCGGTTCGATCAGCGCCTGTTCAAGGATCAGCTCATCACTGCCAAAGCCGTTCAGTGCTTCCGAGCGGGCGGTTCGCAGTTGCGCCGGCAGCTCGGTGGCGTCGTGCACCAGGCGCATGCCGCGTCCGCCGCCACCGGCGCTGGCCTTGATCATCAACGGATAGCCGATGCGATTGGCCTCAAACAGCAGGGTCGCGTCGTCCTGCGCCGCGCCCTGATAACCCGCGATGCAAGGTACGCCGGCGTCGAGCATGGCGATTTTCGACAACCGTTTGCTGCCCATCAGTTCGATCGCTTCGGCGCTGGGGCCGATGAAGATCAGGCCGGCCTCGGCGCAGGCGCGAGCAAAATCGGCGTTTTCCGAGAGAAAGCCATAGCCGGGGTGGATCGCATCGGCGCCGCTGCGACGGGCAGCGTCGAGGATTGCCGGGATATTCAAGTAGGACTGCTGCACCGGCGCCGGGCCGATGTGCACGGCCTGATCGGCCATTTGCACATGCAGCGCATCGGCGTCGGCGTCGCTGTAGACGGCGACGGTGCGATACCCCAGAGCCTGAGCGGTGCGCTGGATGCGGCAGGCGATTTCACCGCGGTTGGCGATCAGGATTTTGTGGATGGCGGGCATGGTGGGTTTCCTGAGTTTTTGGCGGTGAATGTGCAAGCGTCTTCGCGAGCAGGCTCGCTCCCACGTTTGGAATGCATTTCGACCTGTGGGAGCGAGCCTGCTCGCGAAGCTTTTAGCTGACCCACCGAGGTTTACGCTTTTGCACGAAAGCCGTGGTGCCCTCGGTCCCTTCTTCCCCCGCGACCGCTTCACTGAACCACTGCGCCGCTTCATCGAGCAATTGACTCGACGGTTGCCCGGCACTCGCCAACAACAATTTTTTGGTCATGGCATTGGCCTGCGGGGCACAACGCAGCACCTGTTGCAGCACCTCATCCAATCGCTCGGCGAGCGCTTGTGCATCCTGCTCGACGAAGTGCACCAGACCCAGACGCTGTGCCTCAACCCCATCAAAACGCGCAGCGGTGAGCGCCAGACGCCGCGTTTCGGTCAGGCCGATGCGTTGCACTACAAACGGCGCG
This sequence comes from Pseudomonas khorasanensis, assembly GCF_014268505.2. GTDB lineage: Bacteria > Pseudomonadota > Gammaproteobacteria > Pseudomonadales > Pseudomonadaceae > Aquipseudomonas > Aquipseudomonas khorasanensis. The sequence goes on along the minus strand of NZ_JABWQP020000014.1, from coordinate 47,945 downwards.
ATCTGCGCGGGAAGCAAGCCGAGGCTGGTTTCCGGCAGACCGAACTGCGCCTTGTGATCGGCCAGCGCGATATCGCTCACGCAGGCCAGACCCAAACCCCCGCCGAGCACCGCGCCTTGCAGCACGGTGATCAGCACCTGCGGCGTGTGCTGGGCTTCTTCGAGCAATGCGCCGAACGCACGATTCAATTCGCGATAGGCATCGGTGCCCTGAGCGCGGGCGTTGGCCATGTCCTTGATGTCGCCACCGGCGCAGAAATGCCCGTCGGCACCGCTGAGCACCAAGGCTCGCACCGAGCGATCGGCACGTACAGCCGCCAGCACCGCGCGCAATTCTGCGACCATCTGCAAACTCATCGCATTGCGACTGTCGGGGCGGTTGAGCGTTATGTGCAACACGCCGCCGTGCAGTTCCAGCAACAGCGCCCTGCATTCGGGCAAGGCGCTCATTTCTTTTTCCCCGGCAGGATGCCCATCAGCTTGCAGATGATCCCCAGCATGATTTCGTCAGCGCCGCCGCCAATCGACACCAGTCGCACGTCGCGGTAGGCGCGGGACACCGGGTTGTCCCACATGAATCCCATGCCCCCCCAATATTGCAGGCAGCTGTCGCTGACTTCGCGGCCCAGCCGTCCGGCCTTGAGCTTGGCCATCGAGGCCAGTCGCGTCACGTCCTGGCCTTTGATGTACTGCTCGGTGGCCTGATAAACCAGTGCGCGCAGGCACTCGATTTCGGTTTGTAATTCAGCGAGGCGGAAGTGAATGACCTGGTTGTCGATCAGCGCATTGCCGAAGGTCTTGCGCTCCTTGCAATACTCGATGGTGCTGTCGATGCAGTATTCCAGGCCTTTGATCATGTTCGCTGCGCCAAACAGACGTTCTTCCTGAAACTGCAGCATCTGCATCATGAAACCGGCGCCTTCATGGCCAATGCGGTTGCGTTGCGGTACGCGCACGTTATCGAAGAACACCTGAGCGGTTTCGGAGCTGCGCATGCCGAGTTTGTCCAGGTGCGAACTGAGGCTGATGCCCGGCGTGGTCATCGGCACCATGATCAGCGATTTGTTGATGTGCGGTTTGTCGTCCGAGGTATTGGCCAGCAGGCAGATGAAGTCGGCGCTCGGCGAGTTGGTGATCCACATCTTGCTGCCGTTGATCACGTAGTCGTCACCGTCCTTGCGTGCAGTGGTTTTCAGCCCGGCGACATCCGAGCCGGCACCGACTTCGGAGACGCCGATACACCCGACTTGCTCGCCAGTGATTGCCGGGCGCAGAAACTCCTCACGCAGTTCATCTGAGCCGAAGCGCGCCAGGGCCGGTGTGCACATGTCGGTCTGAACGCCGATCGACATCGGAATCCCGCCGCAGCGAATGGTGCCGAACTCTTCGGCGGCGACAATCGAATAGCTGTAATCGAGGCCCATGCCACCGAATTTTTCCGGTTTGGAAATCCCCAGCAGGCCCAACTCGCCGGCCTTGCGGAAAATCTCGTGAATGGGAAAGCGCCCGGCCTTCTCCCACTCATCGACATGCGGATTGATTTCGTGCTCGACAAACTGGCGAACGGTGCGACGCAGCGCTTCGTGTTCCGGGGTGAAGATCATTATTGTTGTTCTCCGTAAGATCCGTGGCAGTCAGAAGCGGCTGACGCCGAAGCTGTTGGGTTGCAGCGTGCGGATATCGGCTTCGTGGCAGATATCCAGCAGATAACCGAGCAGCGTGCGGGTATCACGCGGATCGATCAGCCCGTCATCCCACAGGTTGGCGCTGCCGTAGAGGGCGGTGGACTGACTGTCCAGTTTTTGCGCAGTCATCTGTTCCAGCATGTCGAGCATTTTCGGGTCCGGCACCAGACCGTCCTTGAGCTGTTTGGCTTCGGTGACGATGCGCAGCACTTTGCCGGCCTGCGCGCCGCCCATCACCGCGGTGCGGCTGTTCGGCCAGGCAAAGATGAAGCGCGGATCGAGGCCACGTCCGCACATCGCATAGTTGCCAGCGCCGTAAGAGCCGCCGACGACAATGGTCAGTTTCGCCACCCGTGCATTGGCCACCGCCTGAATCAATTTCGAGCCGTGTTTGATCACGCCTTGCTGTTCCGATTCGGTGCCGACCATGAAGCCGGTGGTGTTGTGGAAAAACAGCAGCGGCGTCTGGCTCTGATCGCACAGCTGGATGAACTGCGCCGCCTTGCTGGCGCCGTTGGGCGTGATCGGGCCATTGTTGCCGATGAATCCGCAGGCGCGGCCCTGGATCTTCAAATGGCCGCAAATCGTTTGCTGGTCGAATTCGCCCTTGAACTCGACGAACACTGATTCGTCGGCGATCCGCGCAATGATTTCCCGCACGTCATAGGGTTTTTTCGGATCGTCCGGGATCAGCCCGAGCAATTCCTCGATGGGGTAGAGCGGCTCTTTGTATTGCGGCTCTGGCAGCCACGGCAACTGTTCATTCCATGGCAGCATGCGCATGATGTCCCGCACCTGACGCACGCCATCGGCATCGTTCTCGGCCAGGTACTCGGCGGTGCCGGCGACCTGCGCGTGCATTTCGGCGCCACCGAGTTCTTCATCGGTGGCCACTTCGCCGGTCGCGGCTTTGAGCAGCGGCGGGCCGGCGAGAAACAGCTTGGCCTTGCCACGCACCACCACCACATAATCCGACAGGCCCGGTTGATAGGCGCCGCCAGCAGTGGCCGAACCGTGCACCACGGTGATCTGCGGCAGCCCCATCGCCGACATCCGCGCCTGGTTGGCAAAACTGCGCGCGCCCTCTACAAAAATCTCGGCGGCGTAGTTGAGGTTAGCGCCGCCGCTTTCGGCGAGGGTGATCATCGGCAGTTTGTTTTCCCGGGCGATCTGCTGCAGGCGCAGGGATTTTTTCAGCCCGCTGGGCGAGATCGTGCCGCCCTTGATCGCACTGTTGTTGGCGACCACCATTGCGCGGATGCCGCAGACGTAGCCGATGCCGGCAATCAACCCGCCACCGGCGGCGCTGCCGTCCTTGTCATCGTGCAATTTGTAGCCGGCGAGGCTGGCCAGTTCGAGAAACGGTGCGCCGGGATCGAGCAACAGATTCAGGCGCTCACGGGGCAACAGCTGCCCGCGTTTGTCGAATTTGTCCTTGGCTTCGGCGGCCTTGTTCAGCAGGTTTTGTTCGAGCTGCTGTACCTGCTCGATGGCGGCGAGCATGGCCGCGCGATTGCGCGTAAACGCTTCACTGTGTGGGTCAAGTTGCGACTGAATGTGCGCCATGGCTTATTCCTTGTCCTTGGGCACGTCGGGCCGCAGCACGTCTGGCAGATAGGCGCGGTGAAAGCCATTGAAGGATTCGCTGTGGCTGGCCTTGTGCAGCGGCCAGGCGCGGCTGCCGAGGCTCGCGGCGCCATCGATTTTCACCGTGGTGCCACTGATGAACGCCGCCGCCGGACTGAGCAGAAAGACAATCGCTGCGCTGACCTCCGATTCGGTGCCGATGCGCTTGAGCGGGACATGCTCGCGCAAGGTCGGAATGACCGCTTTGAACGCACCTTCGTAAGTGTCCATGCCGCTGGAGGCGATCCAGCCCGGCGCCACGGCATTTACCCGCACCCCGGCGTAACCCCACTCGAACGCGGCGGTTTTGGTGAAGTTGTCCATGCCCGAACGCGCCGCGCCGGAGTGCCCCATGCCGGGCATGCCGCCCCACATGTCGGCGAGCATGTTGACGATGCTGCCGCCGTGTTTGCTCATCGACTGGTTGAACACTTCACGCGCCATCAGAAAACCGCCGACCAGATTGGTCCGCAACACGGTTTCGAAGCCTTTCTGATTGATCGAGGCCAGGGGCGATGGATATTGTCCGCCGGCGTTGTTGACCAGTCCGTGGATCGGCCCGTGTTCTGTGATCAGTGCTTTGACCAGTTCCTTGACCGCTTCTTCATCGCGGATATCGCAGGCTTTCCAGTGCGCACGGCCACCGTCCTCGGTGATCTCGGCGGCGACCTTTTCGAGTTTTTCCGGCTTGCGTCCGATCAGCAGAACTTTGGCGCCAAGCGCCGCCAATTCATGCGCGGTGCAACGGCCGATGCCGCTGCCGCCACCCGTGACAATGTGGGTCTGGCCGCTGAACAGATCGGTTCTGAAAATCGACGCGTAAGCCATGCACACCATCCTCTAGTCGAGTTGTTGGACGATGCTCTGTGGCACCGGGATCTGGATTTCCAGCAGTTGCTGGGCGAAGGCCTTGCCTTGCGGGTCGATGCGCAGACTGGCTACGCCACCGCCGCCGAGGGCGTTTTCCAACAGGAAATTAAGACTATGCGTGCCGGGCAGATACCAACGTTCGACGCGGCCATGAACGGGATCCAGAACATGGCGCATCCAGTCGACCACCACCGAGGCGGTCAGCGCTTCGGCGATCCACGGCAGGTATTCGGGTCTGCGCGGCATCACACCGATGTTGCTGTGGTTACCCTTGTCGCCGGAACGCGCCACCGCCAGTTTTACCAGCGGCACGCTGGCATCGGCGCGGCCCTGGGGTCTGGGTGGTTGGTGGGCGAGCGGCAGGTCCTGACTGTCCAGCGCTTGCGCAGCAGGCAGGGCGCTCGAATGGCGCTCGCCGGCCATGTCGACTTGCAGGGTGCAGGCGCTTTTATCGATCAGGAAAGAGAACAGGCGAATCACCGGATACACCGTCGGGCGGCCACCGACGATCCCGGTCAATCCCGGCGCCATGCCGGTCGCGGCCTGGGCAATCTCTTTGGAGAACAGCACCAGTGCGCGTTTGTCCGGGTGGCGCACGGCGATTTTGATCACCACTTCGCGGCTGTCCCGCCGCTGACCATGGGGGCCATAAGTGGCTTCGCTGCCGAGAAGTTCGATGTGGGTTTCGCTGTAGGGTGCCCAGCCGCGCAGGCTGAACATTTCGGCGGTCTTGTCGATGATCGCCTGACTGACGCGCCGCGCCTTGTCCACGGCATCGATGCCGGCCATCAGACAGCTGGCGGTGCAGCGAAACCCGTCCGGATACGTCGCGCTGACTTTGTACTGGTCGGTCGGCGGCAGGCCTTTGGCACCGTGCAGGTGCACCACGTTTTTGCCTTGTTGCCGGAGTTTTACCTGGGTGAAATCGCAGATTACGTCGGGCAGCAAATAGGCCTGCGGATCGCCGATTTCATAGAGCATTTGTTCGCCGACGGTCAGCGGTGTAACCAGCCCGCCGGAGCCCTCGGGTTTGCTGACGATAAACTGACCGTCGGCGCTGACCTCGACGATGGGAAAGCCGATGTGCTCGTAATCCGGCACCTCGCGCCAGTCGGTGAAGTTGCCACCGGTGCACTGCGCGCCGCACTCGATGATGTGCCCGGCCAGCGCGGCCTGGGCGAGTTTGTCGTAGTCGTACCACGACCAGCCGAATTCGTGAACCAGCGCGGCACTGACCACGGCGCTGTCGACCACGCGACCGGTAATGACGATGTCGGCGCCCAGACGCAGGGCCTCGACGATGCCCGGCGCGCCTAGATAGGCGTTGGTCGACACGCACATCGGCGGCAGCGCGGCGCCGCTGAACATCTCGCGGATATCGGCAGGGTGCTTGAGGTGTCCTTGCAGGTCATCGCCGAGCAGCACGGCAATCTTCATATTGATCCCGGCCTGGTCGCAGGCCGCTTGCAGGGCGGCAGCGCAGGCTTGCGGGTTGACGCCGCCGGCGTTGCTGATGACGCGGATGTTCTGCTCGGCCAGTTGCGCCAGCAGCGGCGTGAGCACTTCGATGAAATCGCTGGCGAACCCGGCCTGCGGGTCTTTCATGCGCGCGCCGGCCATGATCGACAAGGTAATCTCGGCCAGATAATCGAACACCAGATAATCCAGGTTCGTGCCGTTCACCAGTTGGGCGGCGGCGGTGGAGGTATCGCCCCAGAAGGCACTGGCGCATCCGATACGGATAGTGCTTGGCATTTTTATCTCCGACTCAGCGACCTGCGACAGAAGTGTCTGGAGGCTACCAAGCAAGCGCTTGGTTTGTAAACCGTCGAAACATTCTTCTGCCCAAGCGCTTGCTTGGCTCCCGCGCGAAGCTTAAATTGCGCGCAACCCGGCGGTTACAGGGGGCAACACACTGATCGACTGTAGGAGAGAACGGGTGGACGAGCAAAAAGCCCTGCGGGTCATGCGCGAACTGGTCGAAGAGGGCCGGTTGACCGACCCGGACAGCGCCCGTGGCAAATTGCTGCAAGTGGCGGCTCACCTGTTTCGCAACAAAGGCTATGAGCGCACCACAGTGCGTGACCTGGCCAGTGCAGTGGGCATTCAGTCGGGCAGTATTTTTCATCACTTCAAAAGCAAGGACGAAATCCTTCGCGCGGTGATGGAGGAAACCATCCGCTACAACACCGCCTTGATGCGGGCAGCCCTGGCTGAAGCCGGCGATGTGCGCGAAAGGGTTCTGGCGCTGATCCGCTGCGAATTGCAGTCGATCATGGGCGGCAGCGGCGAGGCGATGGCGGTGCTGGTTTACGAATGGCGCTCACTGTCCGAAGACGGCCAGGCCAAGGTCCTTGCTCTGCGTGACGTTTATGAAGACATCTGGTTGCAGGTTCTGGGCGAGGCCAAGGACGCCGGCTATATTCGCGGCGACGTTTTCATTACTCGACGTTTCCTGACCGGCGCACTGTCCTGGACCACCACCTGGTTCCGTGCCGGCGGCAGTTTGAGCCTTGATCAGTTGGCCGATGAAGCGCTGATTCTGGTCCTCGAAGCGCGCTGAATGACTGTTTGTCCGGCCGGGGATACTGGCTAACTCGGCGAAACCGCCTAGCTTGAATGCATTGATCGCTATTTTTTTCGGGGAGTGGGGTGTTTTGAAGTCTTCGCCAATTCGGACAGCTGCCGGGCTGATGCTCGCAGCGTGGGCTGCGTTATGGGTATTGCCCGCTCAGTCAGCGCAATTGGTCCGGGTCGGCGCGGCGCATTTTCCGCCCTATACGATTCGCCCCGAAAACGGCGCCGACACCGGGCTGTTGCCGCAGTTGGTCGAGGTCTTGAACCGCTCGCAGAGCGAGTATCAGTTCGTCCTCGTGCCGACGTCGATTCCGCGCCGCTTCGGTGATTTCAAGCAGGGCCGCATCGACATGGCGATCTTCGAAAACCCTGATTGGGGCTGGAAAGATATCCCACACCATGCGGTGGATATGGGGCTGGAAGATGCCGAGATCTTCGTCGCGCAACGCGAGGACGGTCGCCAGCAGGGCTATTTCGCCGACCTTACCCATAAACGGCTGGCGCTGTTCAGTGGCTATCACTACGAATTCGCCAACTTCAACGCCGACCCTAAATTTCTCGCACACAATTTCAACGCCACGCTGACCTATTCCCACGACAGCAACCTGCTGATGGTGCTGCGCGGGCGCGCCGACATTGCGCTGGTGACGCGTTCCTACCTGTTCGATTACCTGCTGCGCAACGAAAAGGTCCGCGACCAATTGTTGGCTTCGCAGCGTACGGATCAGATCTACCACCATTACGCGATTCTGCGGCCGAGCGCTCCGATCAGCGGCGAAGCCTTCGGCGCGCTGTTGCAGGGTCTGCGCGACAATGGCGAGTTGCTGAAGATATTCGAGCCCTACAGGATTGCGGTGGTGCCGGTGCATCATCACTGAGACGCTGTTTTCTAGCCGCGCTTAAATTTCCCCTCGCCGCTCACGTCACTTCGTTGAACTGTCGACGATTATCGTGAGCCCGACCCATGTCCAATCTGAATAACCTGACCGCCCTCGCTCTGCCCTCGGGCAGTCAATTGATCGCTGATGCCAGTGAAAGCCGTCTGAGCCTGAGCCTGGACGGACAGCCGTTGATTCGGCTGCGCCTGGACCGCGACGCCAAAGGCCCGATCCAGCTCGATGAACGTTTTGCGTTGCCGCCCGGTCAAGCGTTGTGGGCGGCCTGTTATTGGCTGTTCGCCCGCGACCCGGCATGCCAACAATTGACCTGGCAACTCGACCAGCCGCCCACCGAGGCGTTGCTCAGCGGTTTGCTGGTGAACACCGAGGTGGCTGGCGAATACCGGTGCGAGCGCACACTGTTCTGGCAATTGCCACAGCCGTGGCTTGGCGCTTCGTTGAGCGACACTTATCCGCAACAGATGGTCATCAGCCAGGGCAAGCGCCACCCGCTGCGCCCGGTGAAACCGCGCGGCGAAGTCTATCGGCGATTCGATGCGCGCCTCGGCGCATGGATTTCCTTGCGTGCCCTGGAAATTGAAAAGGATCTGCCGCGCTTCAATCGCTGGCAAAACAGTCCGCGCGTGGCGAGCTTCTGGCAGGAGGAGGGCAGCCTTGAGCAGCACCGCGAATATTTGCGCAAGCTCGACGCCGACCCGCACACGCTGACCCTGATCGGCTGTTTCGACGATCAGCCGTTTGCCTATTTCGAAGCTTACTGGGCCAAGGAAGATCGCATCGCGCCGTTCTACGATGCCGATGATTACGATCGCGGCATTCACATGTTGGTCGGCGAGGAAAATCATCGCGGCCCGCACAAGGTGGCGAGCTGGTTATCGGCGCTGGTGCATTACCTGTTTCTCGATGATCCGCGCACCCAACGCGTGGTTGCCGAACCGCGTGCCGATAACGCAAAGATGATCGGCCATATGCAGAACCAGTGCTTCCATTGCGAGAAGGAATTCGACTTTCCGCACAAGCGTGCAGCGCTGATGATTCTGGGGCGGGAGCGGTTTTTTGATCGGTGCCCGTTGGCCTGATGTGTTCGGCCTCGCAATTGCGTTGAATCCGAGGCCGTTTTCGCGAGCAGGCTCGCTCCCACAGGGGCGGTGTTCACCGGCCGATGTGGGAGCGAGCCTGCTCGCGAATGGCTGGAGACAAAATCTTAGCGACGACCTGCGATCACCACATCCCGACGACTGCCCGAGACCTTGCGGCAGTGCACCAGCGCGTCACGAATCATGAAGTTGACAAGGGTCGGCGATACGCCCAGTTCCTTGGCGATGTCTTTTTGCGGCACGCCGTGCAAACGGTACATCTCGAAGGCATAGCGGGTGCGGCTGGGCAGTTCGGTCAGCGCATCGGCTATGTGTTCCAGGGTCGAAAAATTGATGTGCGAGGTTTCCGGCGAAGCGCCTTGAATCACCACGTTCAAGCCTTCCTCTTCCGGGCCTGAGTATTTCTGTTCCAGCGCCTGCTTTCGGTAATGATCGATGGCCAGGTTGCGCACGATCTGGAACAGGTAGCTCAGCTGAGCCTTGATCGACGACGTGATCGGCGGCGCCGATTGCAGTCGGAAAAACGCGTCCTGAACCACATCTTCGGCACGGGATCGGCAGCCGGTAATGCGGGCTGCAATCTTGACCAAAATCAGTCGATTGTCGACGAATGCCTGAAGTAGCGGTGAATCGCACCTGCTTGTGGATACTTGTTCCGTCATGGAAATCACCTTGCTGCCAATAGGTTAGTGGGAGGGCCTGGGGGACGGGGCCGTCCTACACATCGAGCGACAAATTATGTTGAATGATAATGATTGTCAAATGAGAAAGAGAAGTAGTGCTGTAAGGCGATGTGTTTTGCGAACTGCGACACGCCGCCGCACCCTGGCCCCGCTGGACGTCGAGCCTGCTGACTAATTATTTCAAGACATCATCCGTTCTCATTGGTGAATGGTTCCGGGTGTTGACCCCCGGCCAGACCGCATTCCGATGCCTGCGTGGTCGACACAGACCGCGCCCTGCACGCCTTTGAACGGGCGTCACGCAGCAACCCGATTCCACTTGCAAGCCGAATTCAGGCAGGAAACCTCATGACCGACGCGTTCGAACTCCCCAGCACCCTGGTCCATGCCCTCAAGCGTCGCGCGGCCCTGACGCCGGACCGGGTGGCCCTGCGTTTTCTCGCCGAAAACCAAGAGCAGGCTGTGGTGCTCAGCTATCGCGAACTGGATCAACGCGCGCGTACCATCGCCGCTGCGTTGCAGGCCGAAGCCGGGTTCGGCGAGCGCGCGGTGCTGCTGTTTCCCAGCGGCGCCGATTACGTCGCGGCGTTCTTCGGTTGCCTGTACGCCGGCGTGATCGCGGTGCCGGCCTATCCGCCGGAGTCCGCGCGTCGTCATCATCAGGAGCGTTTGCTATCGATCATCGCCGACGCCGAGCCACGGCTGTTATTGACCAGCGCCGATCTGCGCGATGCCTTGCAGCACATCGAGGGCGCGCCGCCGCTGTTGTGTGTCGACACCCTCGACAGCGCACTGGCTGAACGCTGGGTTGAACCGAACCTGCCGTCCGAACACATCGCCTTTTTGCAATACACCTCTGGCTCCACCGCGTTGCCCAAGGGCGTGCAAGTCAGTCACGGCAATCTAGTCGCCAACGAAATGCTGATCCGTCACGGTTTTGGCATCGATGTGAACCCGGATGACGTTATCGTCAGCTGGTTGCCGCTGTACCACGACATGGGTTTGATCGGCGGTCTGTTGCAGCCGATTTTCAGCGGCGTGCCCTGCATTCTGATGTCACCGGCGTACTTCCTCGGTCGGCCATTGCGCTGGCTCGAAGCGATCAGCCAATACGGCGGCACCATCAGTGGCGGGCCGGATTTCGCCTACCGCTTGTGCAGCGAGCGGGTCAGCGATTCGGCCCTTGAGCGGCTCGACCTGAGCCGTTGGCGCGTGGCCTATTCCGGTTCGGAGCCGATCCGACTCGACACCCTCGAGCGCTTCGCCGGGAAATTCGCCGCGTGCGGCTTCAGCGAAAACAGCTTCATGGCCTCGTACGGTCTGGCCGAAGCCACTCTGTTTGTCGCCGGCACGCCGCGCGGCAGGGGCATTCCAGCGTTGCGCGTGGACGATCAGACATTGGCGCAAAATCGCGCCGAACCGGGCGACGGTTGTTCGATCATGAGCTGCGGCATCAGCCAGCCGGAACACGCGGTGCTGATTGTCGGACCGAATTCGCTTGAAGAACTGACCGCCAACGCCGTCGGTGAAGTCTGGGCCGCCGGCCCGAGCATCGCCCAGGGTTATTGGCGCAACCCCGAAGCCAGCGCCAAGACCTTCGTCCAGCACGCCGGCCGCACCTGGCTGCGCACTGGCGATCTGGGGTTCGTCCGTGACGGAGAACTGTTCATCACCGGTCGCCTGAAAGACATGCTCATCGTCCGCGGCCACAACCTCTATCCCCAGGACATCGAGCAGACCGTCGAGCGCGAAGTGGAAGTGGTGCGCAAGGGGCGCGTTGCGGCGTTCGCGGTCAACCAGCAGGGCGAAGAGGGCATTGGCATCGCGGCGGAAATCAGCCGCAGCGTGCAGAAAATCCTGCCGCCAGAGGCGTTGATCAAAGCCATTCGCCAAGCGGTCGCCGAAGCGTATCAAGAGGCACCGAGCGTGGTGGTGCTGTTGAATCCGGGCGCATTGCCGAAAACCTCCAGCGGCAAACTGCAGCGTTCGGCGTGCCGTCATCGTCTGGCCGATGGCAGTCTCGACAGTTACGCGGTATTCCCCTCGACCATCCCCGAACCCCGAGACGCAGCGGACAGCATCAGCGAACTCGAAACACTGATTGGCCAGATCTGGGCCGAGCAACTCGACGTCAAACACGTCGCCGCCGACGATCACTTTTTCCTGCTCGGCGGCAACTCCATCGCGGCCACGCAGGTCATTGCCCGGATCCGCGAAGCGCTCGGTGTGGAGCTGAGCCTGCGCCTGCTGTTCGAAGCGCCAACCCTGTCTGCCTTCGCTGCCGCTGTGGCGCAGCAACAACAGGACGGTGGCAGCGCCCAAGGCGCAATCACCGCATTGTCGCGCAGCGAGCCGATGCCGCAATCGCTGGCGCAGAACCGTTTGTGGATGACCTGGCAACTCGATCCGCATAGCCGCGCCTATAACATTCCCGGCGGCCTGCGCCTGCGTGGCGAACTGGACGGACAGGCGTTGCGCGAAAGCTTCCAGCAACTGATCGAGCGCCACGAATCCTTGCGCACGCGCTTCTTCGAACGCGACGGCGTTGCGCTGCAGCAAGTGCTTGCTGCCACCCGATTCGACCTTCAGTTTATCGACATCAGCGACCTGTCAGCGCTGGAGCGTGAAGCCCGCGCCGAGCAGATCCGCGAAGATGAGGCGCACACCCGGTTCGATCTGGAAAAAGGCCCGCTGCTGCGCGTGACGCTGGTGCGCCTCGACGATGAAGACCATCAGCTGCTGGTGACGATGCACCACATCATCGCCGACGGCTGGTCGCTGAATATTCTGATCGACGAGTTCTCGCGTCTCTACGCCGCTGCAACCCAAGGCTCCACCGCCACGCTGGCGCCGCTGCCCACGCAATACGCTGACTACGGCAGTTGGCAGCGCCAATGGCTGGCGCAAGGCGAGGGCGAGCGACAACTGGCGTACTGGAAAGCGCAGTTGGGCGAAGAGCATCCGACGCTGGAGCTGGCCACTGATCACCCGCGCTCGGCCAGACAAAAACACAGTGCCGCTCGCCACAGCGTGCGCTTGAGCGCCAAACTCAGCGAAGCGATCCGGCAGACCTCTCACGCCCATGACGCCACTCCGTTCATGCTGTTGCTCGCAGCGTTTCAAAGCCTGCTGCACCGCTACAGCGGCCAGCGCGACATTCGCATCGGCGTGCCCAACGCCAACCGCCCGCGCCTGGAAACCCAGGGCCTGATCGGCTTCTTCATCAACACCCAGGTGCTGCGCGCGCGGATCGATTCGCGCGGGCCGTTTGCCGAACTGCTGACCCAGACACGCCACGCTGCGCTTGGCGCCCAGGCGAATCAGGATCTGCCGTTCGAACAACTGCTCGAGGCGTTCCCGCAGGCTCGCGAACAAGGCCTGTTTCAGATCATGTTCAACCATCAGCAGCGCGACCTGAGTGCGCTCAAACGCTTGCCGGGTCTGCTCGCTGAGGAACTGCCGTGGCACAGCCGCGAAGCCAAGTTCGACCTGCAACTGCACAGCGAAGAGGACCGTAACGGTCGCCTGACCTTGTCCTTCGATTACGCGAGCGAACTGTTCGACGCCCCGACCATCGAGCGACTGGCCGAGCATTTCAGCAATCTTCTTCGCGAGGTCTGCGAACAGCCGCAACAGGCCATCGGTGATCTGCCGCTGATGTCCGCCGGCGAGCATGATCAGCAACATCAGTGGAGCGTCGCGCCGTGCGCCCCGGCGCAACAATGGCTGCCGGAACTGCTCAACGAACAAGCGCGCAAAACCCCGCAACGCACCGCGTTGGTCTGGGACGGCGGCAGCCTCGATTTTGCCGAACTGCATGCGCAATCCAACCGTCTGGCTCACTACCTGCGCGACAAAGGCGTCGGCCCGGACGTGTGCGTTGCCATCGCCGCCGAGCGCTCGGCGCAATTGCTGATCGGCCTGTTGGCGATCCTCAAGGCCGGCGGCGCCTATGTGCCGCTAGACCCGGATTACCCGGCGGATCGCCTCGCGTACATGCTCAGCGACAGTGGCGTCGAATTGCTCCTGACCCAGACTGAATTGCTTGAGCGCCTGCCGGCCAGCGACGGCGTCAGCGTTATCGCCATGGACACGTTGCACCTGGAAAAATGGCCGAGCCACGCACCGGGCCTGCACCTGCACGGCGATAACCTCGCCTACGTGATTTACACTTCGGGCTCGACCGGGCAACCCAAAGGCGTCGGCAACACCCATGGGGCGCTGGCCGAACGTCTGCAATGGATGCAGAACACTTATGGTCTGGACGAGACCGACGTGCTGATGCAAAAAGCGCCGATCAGTTTTGACGTCTCGGTATGGGAGTGCTTCTGGCCGTTGATCACCGGCGCACGCCTGCTGATCGCCGCCCCGGGTGAGCACCGCGACCCGCATCGCATCGCGCAACTGGTTCGGGAATATGGCGTGACCACGCTGCACTTTGTCCCGCCGCTGCTGACGCTGTTTATCGACGAACCGCTGAGTGCCGAATGCACCAGCCTGCGCCGGGTTTTCTCCGGCGGCGAAGCCTTGCCAGCCGAGCTGCGCAATCGCGTGCTGGCGCAATTGCCAGCGGTGCAATTGCACAATCGTTACGGCCCGACCGAAACCGCGATCAACGTCACGCACTGGCATTGCAGCACCGCCGATGGCGAGCGCTCGCCGATGGGCCGACCGCTGGGCAACGTGATCTGCCGCATCCTCGATGCTGACCTCAATCCCGTGCCAGCCGGCGTGCCGGGGGAGCTGTGCATCAGCGGCATCGGTCTGGCTCGCGGTTACCTGCGCCGTCCTTCGTTGACCGCCGAACGCTTTGTGGCCGATCCGCTGGGCGAGCAGGGCGCACGTTTGTACCGCACCGGCGACCGCGCGCGTTGGTCAGCCGAAGGTGTGATCGAATACCTCGGTCGCCTCGATCAGCAGGTCAAGCTGCGCGGCTTGCGCGTCGAACCGGAGGAAATCGAAGCGCGTCTGCTTGCCCAGGCCGGCGTCGCCCAAGCCGTGGTGCTGGTGCGCGAAACCGCTGGCGGCGCGCAACTGATCGGCTACTTCACAACGACCGATGCCGATGAAAAAGCCGACGAGCAAATCGCTCGCCTGAAAACCGCTTTGGCCGCCGAGTTGCCGCCCTACATGGTCCCGGCGCAACTGCTGCGCCTCGACGCGATGCCCCTGAGCCCCAGCGGTAAACTCGACCGCCGCGCCTTGCCCGAGCCGCAATGGCAAGTGCGTGAGCACGTCGAACCGGTCACCGAACTGGAGCAACACATCGCAGCGATCTGGCGTGAAGTGTTGAGCCTCACACAAGTCGGCCTGCGCGATGATTTCTTCGCGCTCGGCGGTCACTCGCTGCTGGCGACGCAGATCATTTCGCGCACGCGTCAGGCCTGTGACGTCGAGCTGCCGCTGCGAACGTTGTTCGAGCACAGCGAACTCGGTGATTTCGCCGAACAGATCCGCCTGATCCAGGCCAGCGGTCGCACCAACGAACAGCCGCCAATTGCCAGGGTCGATCGCAGCCAGGCGGTGCCGTTGTCCTATTCGCAGCAGCGCATGTGGTTCTTCTGGCAGATGGAACCGGACAGCCCGGCGTACAACGTTGGCGGCATGGCACGCCTGCGTGGCGTGTTGCATGTCGAGCATTTCGAGGCCGCGTTGCAAGCGCTGATCCTGCGTCACGAAACCCTGCGCACCACCTTCCCCAGCGTCGACGGCGTTGCCCGCCAGCAGGTGCACGCCGAGACGGGCGTGCGCATGGGCTGGAACGATTTCTCCAGATTCAGCGCTGAGCTGCGCGAGGAAAAAGTCCAGCAACTGGCCGACGAAGAAGCGCATCAGCCGTTCGATCTGGAAACCGGTCCGCTGCTGCGCGCCTGCCTGGTGAAGACCGCCGAACACGAGCATTACTTCGTCCTGACCCTGCACCACATCGTCACCGAAGGCTGGGCAATGGACATCTTCGCCCGCGAGCTCAGCGCACTGTACGAGGCGTTCGTCGATGATCGCGATTCGCCGCTGCAGCCGCTGCCGGTGCAGTACCTCGACTACAGCGTCTGGCAGCGTCAGTGGCTTGAATCCGGCGAGCGTCAGCGACAGCTCGATTACTGGACGGCGCAACTGGGCCGCGAACATCCACTGCTGGAACTGCCGGGCGACCGTCCGCGACCGCCGGTGCAAAGCCATCAGGGCGAGCTGTTCCGTTTCGATCTGGATGATGAACTGGCCGAGCGGGTGCGTGCGTTCAATGCACAAAACGGCCTGACCCTGTTCATGACCATGACCGCCGCGCTCGCCACGCTGCTTTACCGCTACAGCGGCCAGACCGATCTGCGCATCGGCGCGCCGGTGGCCAACCGCATCCGCCCGGAAAGCGAAGGGCTGATCGGTGCGTTCCTCAACACTCAAGTGCTGCGCTGCCAGCTCGACGGGCAGATGTCGGTCGGCGAGTTGTTCGAGCAGGTGCGCCACACGGTGATCGAAGGTCAGTCCCATCAGGATCTGCCGTTCGATCATCTGGTCGAAGCGCTGCAGCCACCGCGCAGTGCCGCTTACAACCCGCTGTTTCAGGTGATGTGCAACGTGCAGCGCTGGGAATTCCAGCAGAGCCGGACGCTGGCCGGCATGACCGTCGAGTATCTGGCCAACGATGCGCGGGCGACCAAGTTCGATCTCAATCTGGAAGTCACCGACCTCGACCATCGCCTCGGTTGCTGCCTGACCTACAGCACCGATCTGTTCGACGAGCCGACCATCGCGCGCATGGCCAGACATTGGCGCAATCTGCTGGAAGCATTGATCGCCGATCCGCAGCAACGTCTGAGCGAATTGCCGCTGCTCGAAAAGCCGGAGCAACAGCAGCTGCTCGACAGCCTGGGCGTTGAGCCGGGCGAACATCGTCTGGATCAGTGCATTCAACATCTGTTCGCCGAACAGGCGCTGGCGCGTAAAGACGCGCCGGCTTTGACCTTCGCCGGGCAGACCCTGAGCTACGCCGAACTCGACGCCCGCGCCAATCGTCTGGCCTGGGTGCTGCGCGAACGCGGGGTCGGCCCACAAGTGCGCGTGGGTCTGGCGCTGGAGCGTTCGCTGGAAATGGTCATTGGCCTGCTGGCGATTCTAAAGGCCGGCGGCGCCTATGTGCCGCTCGACCCGGAGTACCCGCTCGACCGCCTGCATTACATGATTGAAGACAGCCGCATCGGCCTGCTGCTCAGCGACCGGACGATGTTCCAGGCGCTAGGAGAGCTACCGCCAGACGTGGCGCGCTGGTGCCTGGAAGATGACAGCGCGGCACTGGCCGATTACCCGACGGGCGAACTGCCATTTATCAGCCTGCCGCAGCATCAGGCTTACCTGATTTACACCTCGGGCTCGACCGGCAAGCCGAAAGGCGTGGTCGTTTCCCACGGCGAAATCGCCATGCATTGCCAAGCCGTGATCGAACGTTTCGGCATGCGCCCGGACGATTGCGAACTGCACTTCTATTCGATCAACTTCGACGCCGCCACCGAGCGTTTGCTGGTGCCGCTGCTCAGCGGTGCGCAGGTGGTGTTGCGTGCGCAAGGTCAGTGGGACGCGGAAGAAATCTGCGGCTTGATCCGTACCCATCGAATCAATGTCCTCGGTTTTACCCCGAGCTACGGCAGCCAGCTCGCACAATTCCTCGCCACGCAAAATGAGATTCTGTCGGTGCGGATGATCATCACCGGCGGCGAAGCGCTGACCGGCGAGCATCTGCAGAGGATTCGTGCGGCGTTCCAACCGGCGCAATTCTTTAACGCTTACGGCCCGACCGAAACGGTGGTCATGCCGTTGGCGAGTCTGGCGCCGGAAGTGCTGGAAGAGGGCGCTGGCAGTGTGCCGATCGGCAGTGTGATCGGTGCGCGGGTGGCCTATATTCTCGACGCTGACCTGGCGCTGGTGCCGCAAGGCGCGACCGGTGAATTGTTTGTCGGTGGCGCGGGGCTGGCGCAGGGTTATCACGACCGTCGGGGCATCACCGCCGAGCGTTTTATTGTCGACCCGTTTGCCGCTGACGGCGGGCGCATGTACCGCACCGGCGATCTGGTGCGCCAGCGTGCCGATGGCCTGGTCGAGTATTTAGGGCGCATTGACCATCAGGTGAAAATCCGCGGTTTTCGCATCGAACTGGGCGAGATCGAAACGCGCCTGCTCGATCACGATTCGGTCCGCGAAGCGGTGGTGCTGGCGCTGGACGCGCCGAGTGGCAAGCAGTTGGTTGGCTACCTGGTCACCGAAGTCGCCGAACACAGCGAAGCGCAACAGGCTGAGCTTCGCGAAGCGCTGAAGATTCACCTCAAGGCGCAACTGCCGGATTACATGGTGCCGACGCACCTGATGCTGCTGGCAAGCATGCCGTTGACCGCCAACGGCAAACTCGACCGCCGCGCCTTGCCGGCGCCGGATCCCGAGCTCAATCGTCAGGACTATGTCGCGCCGAGCAACGAGCTGGAGCAGACGCTGGCGCAGATCTGGTGCCAGGTGCTCAACGTTGCGCAAGTCGGCCTCAACGACAATTTCTTCGAACTGGGCGGCGACTCGATTCTGTCTATCCAGGTGGTCAGTCGTGCGCGCCAGCAAGGCATTCACTTCAGCCCGCGTGATCTGTTCCAGCATCAAACCGTGCAGACCCTCGCTGCAGTCGCCAGCCGCACGCAGCAGGTGACCGCCGAGCAAGGTCTGGTGCGTGGTGAGTCGCGGTTGACGCCGATTCAGCACTGGTTCTTCGATACCGAAATTCCCGAGCGCCAGCACTGGAATCAGGCGTTGTTGCTGGAGCCGACAAAGACCCTTGAGCCGCAACGCCTGGCGCAGGCGTTGCGCGCAGTGATCGAACAGCACGATGCCCTTCGTTTGCGTTTCACTCAAACCGATGACGCGTGGCAGGCAACGCATCAGACGCTGACAGATGAAGATGTTCTCTGGCAGTCGAGCGTCGATTCGATGGATCGGTGCGAAGCCTTGTTCGCCGATGCCCAGCGCAGCCTGCACCTGCAAAGCGGCCCGTTGCTGCGCGCGGTGCTGGTTGATTGCGCCGAGGGTCGGCAGCGTCTGTTTATCGCCATCCACCACTTGGTCGTCGACGGCGTTTCGTGGCGCGTGCTGCTGGACGATCTGCAAACGGCGTATCGCCAACTCGATGCGGTTCAAACGCTGGAATTGCCGGCAAAAACCAGCGCCTTCAAGGATTGGGCGGCGCGTTTGCACGCCTACGCCGGCAGTGAATCGCTGCGTGAAGAACTGAGCTGGTGGCAAGCGCAACTGGCCGGTCCGAGCGCCGATCTGCCGTGCGAAAACCCGCACGGCGGCGGGCAGAATCGCCATGCGCAAACCGTCAGCGTACGTCTCGATGCCGAGCGCACCCGGCAGTTGCTGCAACAGGCACCGAGCGCTTACCGCACCCAGGTCAACGACCTGCTGCTGACCGCATTGGCCCGTGTGCTGTGTCGCTGGAGCGGACAGCCATCGGCACTGATTCAACTGGAAGGCCACGGCCGCGAAACCCTGTTCGACGAGATCGACCTGACTCGCACGGTCGGCTGGTTTACCAGCGCGTATCCGCTGCGCCTGACCCCGCACAACATCGAAGAAGCCGCCGGGCAGGGCGCGTCGATCAAGGCGATCAAGGAACAGCTGCGCGCCGTGCCGCACAAAGGTCTTGGCTATGGCGTGCTGCGTTATCTGGCCGACGACGGCTGTTGCCAGAGCATGGCCGCGCTGCCGAAGGCGCCGATCACCTTCAACTACCTCGGCCAGTTCGACCAGAGTTTCGGCAGCGACGCACTGTTCCGTCCTCTGCAGGAACCCACCGGCGCCGCCCACGATCCGCAGGCACCGTTGCCGAACGAGTTGAGCGTTGACAGTCAGGTCTACGGCGGTGAATTGCTGCTGCGCTGGACCTTCAGCGCCGAGCGTTACACAGCGCAAGCCATCAACGATCTCGCCGATGCCTATCTCCTTGAGTTGCAAAGCCTGATCGGGCATTGCCTGCAAGACGGGGCCGGCGGCCTGACGCCGTCGGACTTCCCGCTGGCAAAACTGACCCAGGCGCAACTCGATGCGCTGCCAGTACCGGTCGCGCACATCGAAGACGTCTATCCCCTGACGCCGATGCAGGAAGGCATGCTGCTGCACACATTGCTCGAACCGGGCACTGGCCTGTACTACATGCAGGATCGCTATCGCATCAACAGCGAACTCGATCCCGAGCGTTTCGCCCTTGCCTGGCAAGCGGTGGTCGCGCGCCACGAAGCGTTGCGCGCCTCGTTCTGCTGGAACGTTGGCGAAGACATGCTGCAAATAATCCACACCCCGGGCCGCACGCCAATCGAATATCTCGACTGGAGCGCCATCGCCGAAACCGAGCAGGAACCCAAGCTGCAAGCGCTGCTGAAAAGCGAGCGCGAGGCCGGCTTCGATCTGCTCAATCAGGCGCCGTTCCACCTGCGCCTGATCAAGGTCGGCGCGGCGCGCTACTGGTTCATGATGAGCAACCATCACATCCTCATCGATGCCTGGTGCCGTTCGTTGCTGATGAACGATTTCTTCGAGATCTACACCGCCCTCGGTGAAGGACGCGACGCTCAGTTGCCGGTGCCGCCGCGTTATCGCGACTACATCGGCTGGCTGCAGCGTCAGAGTCTGGCCGAGGCGCGGCAGTGGTGGCGGCAGAATTTGCAAGGTTTCGAGCGCACCACGCCGATCCCGAGTGACCGGCCATTCTTGCGCGAACACGCAGGCGAGAGCGGTGGCATGATCGTTGGCGACCGCTACACCCGCCTCAATGTCGAGGATGGCGCGCGGCTGCGTGAACTGGCGCAGGCCCATCAATTGACCGTCAACACCTTCGCTCAGGCGGCCTGGGCTTTGGTTCTGCGGCGCATGAGTGGCGATCGCGACGTGCTCTTCGGCGTGACCGTGGCCGGTCGCCCGGTGGAGATGCCGGAAATGCAGCGCACCGTTGGCCTGTTCATCAACAGCATTGCGCTGCGGGTGAAGATGCCGGAGGACGATCAGCGCAGCAGTGTGCGGCAGTGGCTCAGCGGCTTGCTCGACAGCAACATGCAATTGCGCGAATACGAATATCTGCCGCTGGTGAACATCCAGGAACAGAGCGAACTGCCGAAAGGCCAACCGTTGTTCGACAGCCTCTTTGTCTTTGAAAACGCACCGGTGGAAGTGTCGGTGCTGGATCGTGCGCTGAGCCTCAATGCGACATCGGATTCGGGCCGCACACACACCAATTTCCCGCTGACAGCGGTGTGCTACCCGGGCGACGACCTGGGTTTGCACCTGTCGTATGACCAACGTTACTTCGACGAATCGACGGTCGAGCGCATGCTCGGCGAGTTCAAGCGACTGCTGCTGGCGCTGGTCGACGGCTTCCATGGCGACATGGCCGATTTGCCGCTGTTGGGCGACAAAGAGCGTGATTTCCTGCTGCACGGCTGCAACCAGAGCAGCCATGACTATCCCCTCGAGCAAAGCTACGTGGCGCTGTTTGAGGCGCAGGTCGAGCAGCATCCGCAGCGCATTGCCGCCAGTTGCCTCGATCAGCAATTGAGTTATGCGGCGATTAACCACAACGCCAACCGCCTCGGTCATGCACTGGTTGCCGCCGGGGTACGGATGGATCAACCGGTGGCGTTGCTGGCCGAGCGCAATCTCGACCTGCTGGGCATGATCATCGGCAGCTTCAAGGCCGGCGCCGGTTATCTGCCGCTGGACCCGGGCCTGCCGAGCCAGCGTCTGAGCCGCATCATCGACCTCAGCCGCACGCCGTTGCTGGTGTGCACCGCCGCCTGCCGTGATCAGGCGCAGACCCTGCTGGAGGCGTTCGGCTGTTCGAATCGTCCGCGCCTGTTGGTGTGGGAAGACGTGCAGGCGTCGGCGACAGCGACGCACAACCTCGGCATTCACAGCGGCCCGGACAACCTTGCTTATGTGATTTACACCTCGGGCTCGACCGGTTTGCCCAAAGGCGTGATGGTCGAGCAGCGCGGCATGCTCAACAACCAGTTGAGCAAACGGCCGTACCTCGATCTGAGCGAGACCGATGTGATCGCGCAGACCGCCTCGCAAAGCTTCGATATCTCGGTCTGGCAGTTCCTCGCCGCGCCGCTGTTCGGCGCGCGGGTGGACATTGTGCCAAACACCATCGCCCACGATCCGCAAGGTTTGCTGACGCATGTGCAGGAGCAGGGCATCACCGTGCTTGAGAGTGTGCCGTCGCTGATTCAGGGCATGCTTGCCTCCGAGCGTCTGAGTCTCGACGGCCTGCGCTGGATGCTGCCGACCGGTGAGGCGATGCCGCCGGAGCTGGCGCATCAATGGTTGCTGCGCTACCCGCACATCGGCTTGGTCAACGCTTATGGCCCGGCGGAATGTTCGGACGACGTGGCGTTCTTCCGTGTCGATCTGGCCTCGACGCGCGGCACCTATCTGCCGATCGGCACGCCGACCGATAACAACGCGCTGTACCTGGTCGATGGCGCACTGGAGCTGGTGCCTTTGGGCGCGGTGGGTGAGTTGTGTGTGGCCGGCATGGGCGTCGGTCGCGGGTATGTCAGTGATCCGCTGCGCACCGCGCCGGTGTTCGTGCCGAACCCGTTTGGCGCGCCGGGCGAGCGGCTGTACCGCACCGGTGACCTGGCGCGGCGACGCAGTGACGGCGTGCTGGAATACGTTGGCCGGGTCGATCATCAAGTGAAAATTCGCGGTTATCGCATCGAGCTGGGTGGAATCGAGGCACGCCTGCACGAACAGCCGGAAGTGCGTGACGGTGCGGTCGGCGTGCAGGAAGGCGCCAACGGCAAGCATCTGGTGGGTTATCTGGTGGCGGCCGAATCGTCCCTTGATCCGAGCGAACGCCTGGAGCGCATCAAGCAGCGTCTGCGCGCCGAGCTGCCGGAATATATGGTGCCGCTGCACTGGTTGTGGCTGGAACAGATGCCGCTCAATGCCAACGGCAAACTCGACCGCAAAGCCTTGCCGGCGCTGGAAATCGGGCAGTTGCAGAGCGAGGATTATCTGGCCCCGCGCAACGAACTGGAGCAGACCCTGGCTGACATCTGGGCCGAGGTGCTCAAGGTCGACAGGGTTGGCGTGCGCGACAACTTCTTCGAACTGGGCGGGCATTCTTTGCTGGCCACGCAGATCGCGTCACGGGTGCAGAAAGCCCTGCAACGCAACGTGCCGCTGCGCGCGATGTTCGAGTGCAGCACGGTGGAGGAACTGGCCGGCTACATCGAAGGGCTGACGGCCAGTGACATCACCGAAGAGAAGGTCGACCGGTTGAATGATTTGATGGCGGAGCTGGAGGGGTTGTAGTTTTCCAGTGTTTTCATCGGCCTCATCGCGAGCAGGCTCGCTCCCACACCGGATCTGTGGTGTTCACAGAACCCCTGTGGGAGCGAGCCTGCTCGCGAATGGCGTCTGTACATTGCCGTACATTTCCATCCTTGACGATCACCAACCGGCAGCTCAGTCTGCCGGTTCTCTTTTTTGTCGCGGGGGTGGTCGATGCCTTTTTTTACAGTTGACGGACAAGCGCTGCATTACCTGGATCAAGGCACCGGCCCTGCCGTGTTGCTGGCCGGCAGTTATCTGTGGGACCAGGCGATGTGGGCGCCGCAAATCGCGGCGCTGACGCCGCACTATCGCGTGATTGCCCTGGATGTGTGGGGACACGGCCAATCAGGGAAGTTGCCCGAAGGCACAACATCGCTGGATGACATCGCCCGTCAGGCACAGGCCTTGCTCGATCACCTGGACATCGACCGCGCTACGTTGGTCGGGCTGTCAGTTGGCGGCATGTGGGGAGCGCGTCTGGCCTTGGCCGCCCCCGAGCGTCTCAACGGTCTGGTGCTGATGGACACCTATGTCGGCGTCGAGCCGGAACCTACGAAGCAGTACTACTTCTCGCTGTTCAAACAGATCGAAGACATGGGCGAAATCTCCGAGCAACTGCTCGACATCGTCGTGCCGATCTTCTTCCGCCCGGGGATCGATCCGCAGTCGGCGCTGTATCAGGATTTTCGCGCGAAGCTGAAGGGCTACTCGCCTGAGCGCCTGCGCGAAAGCATCGTGCCGATGGGGCGAATCACGTTTGGTCGAGACGATCTGTTGCCACGCTTGGGCGAGCTCAACGCAGCGACGACGCTAGTGCTGTGCGGTGATCAGGACAAACCACGACCACCGGCCGAGGCCCGGGAAATGGCTGAATTGATTGGCTGTCCGTGTGTGCTGGTGCCGGAGGCAGGGCATATCTCCAATCTGGAGAATCCGCAATTTGTGAATGACGCGTTGCTGAAGTTTTTGGCCGAAGGTAATTCGCGGCGCTGATGACAAAAAAATCGCAGCGTGCCGCAGCTCCTACAGGGATATGCGTTTCTTGTAGGAGCTGCGGCACGCTGCGATCTTTTGATCTTGCTTATTTAGGCCCGAGAATCTTCACCAGCTTGTCCGGTGAAGGCGCGCCTTGCTGCTGTTGCAACTCGCCCTTGTCGTCCATGTAGAAAATCGCTGGGGTGGCCTGCAATTCCAGGTCTTCCATCAGTTGCATGTTCGCCGCGAGTTTGGTTTGCACGGCCACCGGAATGTCTTTCAGGGCCTTGAGCGCGCTGCCCTTGCCGGCCTTTTCGTGATCTTCCAAAGCCTTGGCCGGATCCTTCGCCGCGAGCAGTGCCGCCGATTTACCCGGGCTGTCCTCGCGAATGATGCCGACCATGATGTGGCGCAACTGCACCTTGCCGGCCTTGACCCATGGCCGCGCCTGTTCCCAGAACATGTTGCAGTACGGGCAATTCGGGTCGCTGAACAGGTACACGGTACGCGGCGCGTCCTTGTTACCGTCCTGAATCCAGTTGCTCGCCTCAAACTTGGCCCAGACTTCCTTGGACATCGGCGCGTAGACCAGTTTTTGCAGCGGTTCGCTGCTCAGGTCCTTGCCGTCGGCGTCGTACAGATTGCCCACCAGGACGTGTTTGCCATCCGGGGTCAGGTACAGCGCCATGCCGCGGTTCTGGTATTGCGCGGCGTAACCGCGCAGGCCATCGGGGGCGTCGAACTGGCCGACGATTTTTGCGCCCTTGGCTTCAATCTTTTTGATCGCAGCGGGCAAATCTTCAGCAGCCTGCACCGACGGCAAGTGCAGCAGGGCAGTGCCCAGGGTCAGCGTCAGCAGGTGGCGGAGGCGGGGCATGGCAGTTTCCTTGCAGAGTTGGCCGGTGTAACGGCCTGATTCGGGCTTGAGGGCGAAGTATCGAAGGCTTCCAGGGCGCGGGCGAGGCTGGCGTTCGACAGTTCACCGAGGTGACTGGTCAGCAAGCGTCCGTCCGGGCTATAGAACAGCGTAGTCGGCAGTGCCATGGAACCCACGGCCTGACCCAGTCGGCCACTGCGGTCGAACAACACGTTGTTGAGGCTAAGGCCCTGGGTTTCCAGATACGTCGCCACGCTTTGCATGCTTTCAGCCTGATTGACGAACAGAAAGGTCAGGTCCGGGCGTTGTTGCTGCGCGTTTTCCAGCACCGGCATTTCCCGCCGGCACGGTGGGCACCAGGTCGCCCACAGGTTGATCACCAACGGGCCGCCCTGATAATCACTGAGTTTGATGGTTTCGCCGGCAGCATTGCGTAGGGAAATATCCGGAAGGCGCGTGCCCTGTTCGTAGATATTCAGCGACAGGGTGGCGAGCAGCCAGAACGCTACACCACTGGCGACGCCGAAACCCAACGGGCGACGCAAACCGGGACGACGCCAGCCGCGAAACAGCGCGGCCAACAGCAACACAATCACGCCCGGCCAGGCGAGAAAACCGCCGTCGCGCAGATCAATGATCTGCCACGGGTCAGTGCGATAGTGCGACCAGTACAGCGCGACAAATGCAATGCGCGCCGCGAGCATGCCCAGCAGAAACAGGCTGAACAGTGCTGACTCGGGGTTATCGCCGCCGCGCTTTGCCACCCGCCAGCCGACAAACGTCGCCAGCGCCAAGGCACTGATCAGCAGCAAATGGTTAAGGGCGATGGCAAAGGTGCCGAGAGTGAACGTCAGCATCAGTTGGCGTCTCGGGTGGCGGACCAGCGTTGCAGGAAGGTGTCGGCATCAACCTCGCCGGTAATGCGCTGGCTGCGGCGTTCTTCGCCATCAGCACCGATCCAGATGAAAGTCGGCGGCCCCGGCACTTTGTAGCGGCTGAGCAGTTCGCGGCTGGCGGCATTGTCGGCGGTTACATCCAGGCGCAACAGGCGTACGTCACTCAATGCCTGCATGACGTTGTCCTTGCCGAACACCTTTTTTTCCATGACTTTGCACGCTACGCACCAGTCGGCGTAGTAATCGAGCAGCACCCACTGGCCCTGAGCCCTGGCCGCGTCGAGTTCGCGTTGCAGCGCTGCTGGCTCCTGAATCGTTGTGAAGGCGTCATGGCCGCCTGGCGCTGCGCTGGCGACACGACCAGCAGTGTAAATCTGCAGCGGCTGATACGGGTCATCGCTGCCGCCGGCCGCACCGATCACCAGCAGGCTGCCCCACAAACCGAGCAACAGGGACAGGGCGCCAAACAACTGTGCGACGCGGCCAAAACCTTCGGATTGTTTCCAGGCGCTGTAAGCCGCGATCAACAGCAGCGCGCCACACAGGCCGAGCCACAAAGACGGGTCCAATACCGGGCGCAGCATCAATAATGCCGTGGCGAGAAACAGGAAGCCGAACACGCCTTTGAGCAGATTCATCCACGCGCCGGGTTTCGGCAGGAAGCGATTACCCACGGTGACGAGCAGCAACAACGGCACACCGATGCCGATGCCCAGCGCAAACAGAATCAGGCCACCGTGCAAGGCGTTACCGCTTTGAGCGATGTACAGCAGCGCGCCGGCCAGTGGTGCGGTCATGCACGGCCCGACCAACAGACCGGATAACGCGCCCAGCACTCCGGCGCCGATCAGGCTGCCGCCGCTGCGGCTGCGCGAAGCGTTTTCAAGACGATCACGCAGGGCCACCGGCAGTTGCAGCTCGAAGAAACCGAACATGGGTAACGCCAACACCACGAAAACAGCCGCAAACGCGCCGAGCAGCCATGGGTTCTGCAACCACGCCTGCAGGTTCGCACCGAGCAGCGCGGCGATAACGCCCATCGCCGCATAGACCAGCGCCATACAGACTACGTAGCTACTGGCCAAGGCAAAGCCGCGCCGTGGGGTGGCGCCGCTGCCGACAATCATGCCGGCCAGAATCGGCAGCATGGGCAGGGAGCACGGGGTAAACGCCAATAGCAGGCCCAGACCGAAGAACACCAACAGGCTCCAGCCCAGCGCCCTTTGTTGCAGGCTGCTGGCCAAGGCTTCATCCGGGGCTTCGCCGCCAATGGTCGCTGTCGCTTTGCCACCCAGATCAATCACCCGGGTCTGCGGCGGGTAGCACAGGCCAGCATCGGCGCAGCCCTGATAACTGACCTTGATCTGACCACTGGCCGAGGCCGGGATTTTCAGCTCCAGGCCTTGACGATACACCGGTTGCTCACCGAAGAACTCATCGCTATGGGATTCGCCTTCAGGCAACACGGGGTGCTGATCGGCAGCCAGTCCGTCGAATTTCAGAGGTTTTTGATACAGGTAATAACCGTCGGTGATCTGCCAGAACAGCTGGGTCTCACCCGAGTCAAGACGCTCGGACGTGAGCACGAATGCTTTGTCGACCGGCAAAAAGTCCGGTTTGGACTCAAAGGGATTATTTCCCGCTTGGGCGAGGCCCGAGATCAGCAGTGCAAACAAAAGAAAAAAATGACGCATGGAGAAGTCTTGTCCCTGTGCAAGTGAGGTGCACAATGGGCGGCGGCGATTAACCGATGATTAACCGCCATGCCCTTGTCGCAGTGACGTTCGGCGCCATAATGTCAGCTTAATCGGCCAACTGCCTAATCCGCTTTTTTCCTGTGGGATTGACCATGCACGTACTGGTTTGCGAAGACGACGAGCTGATTGCCAGCGGCATCGTGGCCGGCCTCACGGCTCAGGGCCTGACCGTCGAGCACGTCAACACGGCATCGAAAGCGCGGGCGATGCTCAAAGTCGCCGAATTCGACGTGATGGTGCTTGATCTCGGCCTGCCCGACGAAGATGGCCTCAAGTTGCTGCAGCAATTGCGTCAGAGCGGCCTGGAGATTCCGGTGCTGATCCTGACCGCCCGCGATTCGGTGACCGACCGAGTCGATGGCTTGCAGGCAGGCGCCGACGATTACCTGCTCAAGCCTTTCGACCTGCGCGAACTGTTCGCTCGCCTGCAAACCTTGCTGCGTCGAGTGGCCGGGCGCAGCGTCAATTTGATCGAACATGGCGCGCTGACCTACGACCCGAGCAGCCGTGAAACCCGGCTGGCCGGTCAACCGATCGATTTGTCGCGCCGCGAGCAATCGCTGTTGCAGGCATTGCTGCACAATCGCGGCCGGGTGCTGTCCACCGAACAATTGAAAGACAGCGTCTACGGCTTTAACGACGAGCTGGAAAGCAACGCGCTGAATGTGCATATCCATCACCTGCGCAGCAAACTGGGCAAAGGTATCGTCGAAACCGTGCGGGGGCTGGGCTATCGCCTCGGTCCTGCCGATGGTGGAGAACACGGCAAGTGATGAGTCTGCGACTGCGCCTGAGTCTGACGCTCGGCGCCGCGTTTGCGCTGATCTGGGCGCTGGCGGCGGCGTGGATGCTCAGCGATCTGCGTAATCAGATGATGTTCTCCCTTGACCAGCGTCTGGTCGCCTCGGCGCGCATGGTCGCCGGGTTGCTGGAGCAATTGCCGACGCTGCCGAGCAAGGGCGAGGGCACTCATTTCAGTGCCGAACAATTGAACATTCCCGGCGGCATGGCTTGTCAGGTCAGTTCGCTGCGCGGGGAAATTCTCGCTCGCAGCCACAACAACCCCGAACAAGCGCTGGAAGCCGAGAAGATGGGCTTCCACGATCAGATGATCGACGGCGCGCCGTGGCGCAGTTTTACCCTGGCGCGCGGCGATGTGCGCATCACCACAGCGGATCGCCAGATCGAACGCGAAGCCCTGAACATGTCGATTCTGCTCGCGGCTTCGGTGCCGGTCGGCGTGGCTTTGCTGGGTTGCCTGTGCCTGTTGTGGCTGGGCATCGGCCAGGGATTGGCACCGCTCAACCGCTTGCGTGAAGCGCTGATGCGGCGCAATGCCGATTCGCTCGAACCGTTGCAGTTGCGAGCATTTCCCAGCGAATTGAAGCCGTTGCTGGAAACACAGAACCAATTGTTCCATCGCATCGGCAAGACCATTGAACGTGAACGTCGCCTGACCGGTGACGCCGCACACGAACTGCGCAGTCCGCTAACGGCGATCAAGACTCACCTGCAAGTGGCGCGCATGACGGACGGCAGCGCTCGCGATCAATCGCTGGCCCGGGCCGAGGAGGGCGCCGATCGCCTGCATCGCACCCTTGAGCAATTGTTGTTGCTGGCGCGGGTCGAGGGCAGTCTGTCCTTCGATGACGGCTCGCAATGCAGCGCCGAACAAGTGGCCAGGCTGGCGATCCAGGACGCAACGGGCGGTGAGCGGCTGCGGATCAAACTGCACGTGCCCGATGATCTGCCCCCCTCACCGCTGCATATGCCTGCCGTGCTGGCAATTGCCGCGCTACGTAATCTGCTCGACAACGCCTTGCGCCACACGCCTGAAGACTGTGCCGTCGAGGTCACCCTGGAGACCATTGGCAACCGCGTGCGTTTTGTCGTACGCGACCACGGCCCGGGCATTGCGCCGGAGGATCTGCAATATCTGACGCAGCGCTTCTGGCGCAACGGCCAGAGCACCGGTTGCGGACTGGGCCTGGCGATCGTTCAGGCGATCGTCCAGCGTTGTGACTGCGCCCTGCATTTCGTCAGCCGCCCGGATGGTCTGCGGGTCGAGCTGACCCTGCCGCTGCAGCACCTCTGACTTCATCGCAAGTCTCATGCAGGAGCTGCCGAAGGCTCGGGCCGCGATCGGACGATCTTTTGATCCTGTTTGCCAGTTCAAGATCAAAAGATCGCAGCCTCCGGCGGCTCCTGCAGAATTCGATGTCTGGCACATCAAATGTAACTTCTCGGCGTTCGCTATCAACCAGTGTTGGGGCTAAGGTTCAAACCAGCTTTGACTCAATGGATTGAGGGAACTGCGCCATGGAAGCATCCGTCTGCATACGTTCGGCCACCCTGGCCGACACGGGGATCATCAATCGCATTATCGAACGCTCGATTCGTATTGGTTGCGCACTCGACCATCGCAACGATGCGCGCCTCGTCAACGACTGGATCAGCCAGTCCACCGTCGATTTCATCAGCAGCCTGCTCGCCAACCCCAGGTGCTATCTCTGTATCGCATTGCTTGAAGACAAACCGGTCGGTGTCGGCATGGCCGAGATCAATGGCCGAATCTCACTGTGTCACGTCCAGCCGGAATCCTTCCGGCGAGGCGCTGGCCGGGCACTGATGCACAATCTTGAGGGTTGGTTGCGGGTTCGCGGCGTGCAACATGTTCATCTCAACAGCACCGGCACCGCCGAGGCGTTCTATCGGCATTTTGGCTATCGACAAGCAGCGCCGCCGCTGGTCTCCAGGGGCCTGCAGACCTTGCCGATGCACAAGCCCTTGCCGCAACCGGCCTGACAAGTCGATCAAGGGTGTAAATCCTCGCCGCGCTGAAGCGTTTCCAGAACAGGAAAACCTGCAAGTGCGCCCCGCGACCGGAACGCGCATCTGTTCGGGTGCTGTTTTGGTCACTATCCATAGCGAATTGAGGGGTCGAGAGATGTCAGTCGCCACCAGCCTTATCGAAGAACCGTCGGCGCGTGTCGCCCCGGCGCCGGCGGAAACCTTATACGAATTCAACGAGTCACCGTTGCTGGCGCGTCAGAGTCGGCAGGAATCCAATGCGCGCAGCTATCCGCGACGCATCCCGCTGGCGCTCAAGCGCGCGAGGGGCTTGTATGTCGAAGACGTTGAGGGGCGCTCGTTTATCGACTGCCTTGCCGGTGCCGGTACGCTGGCGCTGGGGCACAACCATCCGGTGGTGATCGAGGCGATCCAGCAGGTGCTGGCCGATGAGTTGCCACTGCATACCCTCGACCTCACCACGCCGGTCAAGGACCAATTCGTGCAGGATCTGTTCGGCCTGCTGCCGGCAGAGCTGGCCACGCAAGCGAAAATCCAGTTCTGCGGCCCGACCGGCACCGACGCCGTGGAAGCGGCGCTGAAACTGGTGCGCACCGCCACCGGACGCAGTACGGTGCTGTCATTCTCCGGCGGTTATCACGGCATGAGCCAGGGTGCATTGAGCCTGATGGGCAGCCTGGGACCGAAAAAACCGCTGGGCGCCTTGCTCAGCAATGGCGTGCAGTTCATGCCATTTCCGTACGACTACCGTTGCCCGTTCGGCCTCGGCGGCGCAGCCGGTGTCAAAGCCAACCTGAGTTATCTGGACAACCTGCTCAACGATCCCGAAGCCGGCGTGCAATTGCCGGCGGCGGTGATCGTCGAGGCAGTGCAGGGCGAGGGTGGCGTGATTCCGGCCGATATCGAGTGGCTGCGTGGTTTGCGCCAGATCACCGAAAAGGCTGGTGTAGCGCTGATCGTCGATGAGATCCAGAGCGGTTTCGCCCGTACCGGCAAGATGTTCGCCTTCGAACACGCGGGCATCGTTCCGGATGTGGTGGTGCTGTCCAAAGCGATTGGCGGCAGCCTGCCTTTGGCCGTGGTGGTTTATCGCGACTGGCTCGACACCTGGCAACCGGGCGCTCATGCCGGTACGTTCCGTGGCAATCAGATGGCCATGGCCGCAGGGTCGGCGGTGATGCGTTATCTGGTCGAGCACAAGGTCTGTGAACACGCCGCTGCCATGGGCGAACGCCTGAGTGAACACCTGCATATCCTGCAGCGCGACTTTCCGCAATTGGGTGATATTCGGGGCCGTGGCTTGATGCTCGGCGTCGAACTGGTCGACCCGAACGGCGCACTCGATGCGCTCGGGCATCCGCCAGCATTCGCCCGCCTGGCACCGCTGGTGCAACGTGAATGCCTCAAGCGCGGCCTGATTCTGGAACTCGGTGGTCGCCATGGCGCCGTGGTGCGCTTCCTGCCGCCGCTGGTGATCACTGCCGCCGAAATCGATCGGGTTGCCGAAATCTTCGGTCGCGCGTTGGCCGCTGCCACCGCCGCGCTGTAAATTTTTTCGCGCCGCGTACGTTCTTTCTACATATCCCGGCTGCATGCGTTGTGCAGCCGACCATTACATCGATGGAGAACCAGCATGACGTCAGTATTCGACCGCGAGGACATCCTCTTTCAGGTCGTGGTCAACCACGAAGAGCAATACTCGATCTGGCCCGATTACAAGGCCGTGCCAGAAGGCTGGCGCACCGTGGGCAAGAGTGGCCTGAAAAAGGAATGCCTGGCTTACATCGAAGAAGTCTGGACCGACATGCGCCCGCTGAGCCTGCGTCAGAAGATGGACGGGCAGGTCGCGGCGCAATAAGCGACCGGGCAAAAGAAACCCGCTGGACCGGTGAGGGGCAGCGGGTTTTTTCATGCCTGGAAACAGGTGACGTCAGGTCAGGCCTCTTCGCGAGCAGGCTCGCTCCCACAGGGAACGCATTGCCAAATGTGGGGGCGAGCCTGCTCGCGAAGAACGATAACGCGGTCTTGCCTGAAACTACGCCCCACCAGCCCCTTGAGCAACAAATCCACATTGCCTTCCAGCTCCGTCACCGGATCCGCCGCATCGGTGCTTAGTACCACCAGCCGGCTGCCGGACTCGGCAATCGCCGCTTTCACCGGCTCCGCTGGCTGACGATGATGCAGCACGACTGCGACGTCATCGTCCTTGAGCGTCGCTGTCAGCTTTTTCAGCGCTTCTGGCGTCCACTCGGCATCAGGGCGCGCATCCTGCCCGATCAGTTCGAGGTTGAGGCTGCCGATCAGATAGCCGAAGTGATCGCTCAGACTCATCACACTCAGATTGTCGGCCTCGGCCAGACGTGCCTCAGTGTCGGCGCTGAGTTTCAGCAGGCGCTGTTTCAGCGCCGCCAGGTTGGCTTCGATTGTCGGTTTGGCGCCGGGTGCCAGACGCACCAGGTCCGCTGCCATCACATCCGCCATGCGCCCCATATTGTTGCTCGCCAGCCATGGCTGACTGTTCAGGCCGTCGACTTGAGGTCCGGGTTGTACGGCAATCCCCGGCAGAGCGCCGTCGACCGGACGGGCGGCGTCAACTTCGACGATGCGAATGTTGCTGCGACGAGCGATCGGATACAGCGGATCGTCGGCCCATAGCGAGCGCACGCCGATCACGGCGTCCGCGTCGGTGGCCAGCTTGCTCAACGCCTGCGCACCGCGACCGGTGAAATACGCGGTCTGACGGCTCCCCGGGAGGTTGGCTGGCGCGGCGCGTTCCAGGTTGACGTCGGTGCCTTTGAGCAGCGCTTCGCCCAGGCCGTAGGTGATCGGCAAGGACGCCAGCACGCGCAGGGGCTGGGCGCCTTCAGCGGCCATTAAAGGTGTGCAGACCACGCCGCACAGCGCGATGGCCAGAGTCAGGTTACGCAATGAAAAAGCCATTTATCCAAGGTTCCCTTTCAGGCTGGGGACGACGCCGCGCGCAATGGCGGCAAGGGCGAATGCGATGCCGGAGACCAGAATGATCGCCGCGCCGGACGGGATCGGCAGGTCAAACACGATAGGCGCCAGAATTCCGCACAAAGTGCTGACGGTCGCGATCAGCACCGAGCACCAGAAAAAGCCTTTCAGCGACTGGCTGAGCAAGCGTGCCGCAGCGGCCGGAATCACCAGCAGGGCGCCGACCAGAATCGCACCGATCACTTTCACCGCCGCCACGGTGATCAGCGTCACCAGAATCACGAACAAGTAATCCAGCGTCTTGACCGCCACGCCCCGCACCGCCGCCAACTGAGGATTGAAACTGGCAAGCATGATGCGGTTGTACAGTGGCAACGCGAGGGCCATGACCAGCGAACCGACGATGGCCAAGACCGCCAGATCATTGCCGTTGACGGTCAGCACCGAACCGAACAACACATTTTCCAGAATGTGCACGTTGATCTTGCCGGCCAGAATCAGCAGCAGACTCGCGCCCAGTGCCAGCGACACCGAGAGGAAGACCCCGATCAGCGTGTCCGGAGCCAGACCGGTGCGGTTACGCAGGTAATTAAGCAGGATGCCGAACAGCAGGCAGTAGCCGAACAGGCTGCCATAGGGCCCGGTATAGGGTTCGCCGAGCAGTATGCCGATCGCCACACCAGTCAGCGCCGCGTGACCCACCGCTTCGGAGAAAAACGCAAAGCGCTTGACCACGACCAATGTACCGAGCCCGCCAAGCACCGGACCGATCAGCAGACCGGCGAGCAAGGCGTTGACCACAAAACCGTAGGCCAGCGCTTCCGGCAGATAACCGGAAGACGCCCAGCCCTGAACCATCAAACGAAAGGCTTCGTAGCTCATCAGACAGCGCTCCGTGGATGGGTCGAAAACAGGGTCAGCAGGCGTTCCGGGGTCAGCGCCTCTTGCGGTGTGGCATCGAACAGCACGCGGCGGTTGAGGCCGGTGACCCGATCGGCCAGCCGCCCGACCGCTTCCAGATCATGCTCGATCCACAACACTGTGATACCCGCCTCGCGCCAGTCAGTGAGCAGGCGTTCGAACACCTGAATCCCGGCTTCATCAAGGGCCGACATCGGCTCGTCGAGCACCAGCAATTGCGGTGCCGGGATCAGCCCCTGCGCGAGCAGGACACGCTGGCGTTCGCCGCCGGACAACGCGCCCATGCGGCGCTTGCGCTTGTCCTGCATACCGACTCGCTCCAGCGCATCACCGATGGCGCCGGCGTAGTGTTTGCTCAAGCCCAGGAAGGCCGGGCGGCGCTGACACATGGCGGCCATGAAGTCATCGACAGTCATGGGCAAACCCCGATCGAATTCCAGTGCTTGGGGGACGTAGCCGATCGTGCCGGGCTCGCCGGGCCATTCCAGGCTGAGCCGGCCCTGGTGGGGCATTTGCCCGAGCAGGGTCTTGATCAACGAACTCTTCCCGCCGCCGTTGGGGCCGACCAGAGCGTGAACACTGCCGGGCTGTACCTGGAAAGTGACCTTGTCGAGAATCGTTGTGCGGCCGAGCGTCAGGCTGATATCAGCGAAGTGCAGCTTCGGCCCGGCAACCCATTGTGGGAGCGAGCCTGCTCGCGAAGACGATTTTTCATCCACTGAAGTTATTGACAGCTCCGAAGCCTTCGCGAGCAGGCTCGCTCCCACAGGGAGGTCGGTGCTATCGGCGACGAGGTTTTCTTTCGATGTCATGCCCCCGACTCCTGAATCGCCCGGACGACGGTGTTGAGGTTGCCGGTCATTTCCTTTTCGTACTTGTCGGCGGTGTATTCGCCGTAGGAAATATGCGAAAGCGGATACAGCTTCACGCCCGATTCTCGCTGAATGGTGTCGACGTAGCTGGAAGGAAAGTCCATTTCCGAGAAAATGACTTTGACGTCGAGTTCGCGCAACTGATCGATGGTCTTTTTCAACTGGCTAGGGCTCGGCTCGATGCCGTGGGCAGGCTCGACCACCGCCGTTACTTCCAGGCCGAATTCGCGCAACAGATAGTCGTAAGCCGCGTGAACCGTGGCGACACGCAATTCGGCGTTCGGCGCCTGGGTCAGTTTGGCCAGGGCGTCGGCGCGCATTTGTCTCAGGCGTTTGCCATAGGCGCGGGCGTTCTGGGTATAGGCCTTGGCGTTGTCGGGGTCGAGCTTGCCCAGTTCACGGGCGATGTTGTTGACCTGAGCGATCGAGGCGCTGATCGACAGGAACGTATGCGGGTTGACCACTTTGCCTGCACCGCGTGCAGCGACACCCGTGGCGGCCAGCAACGGCACGTTTTCGTTGGCTTCAATGGTTTTGACATTGGGCGTTTCGCTGGCCGCAATCATGCGATCGGCGAAGTCGTCATGGCCGACGCCGTTGAGCACGATGACGTCCAGCCCGCTGATACGCTTGATGTCTTCAGCCCGTGGCTCGTAGGCATGCGGGTTGAAGCCGGCGGGAATCAGCGGCACCACTTCGGCCTTGTCGCCAACGATGTTCGCGACATAGCTGTAATACGGATGCAGGGTGATGCCGATGCGCAGGCGTTTGCCTTGCTCGGCGCTGGCGAGCGGGCTCAGCAGGCAGGCGCACAGGCCAAGCAGAAGTACGCGTAACAATGGACGGCGAGGGGATGAAATGGACATGGGCAAGCAGTCTTCTCTCGAATGAGGGCGAGGAATCAATGGCGATGTTCGCGGGTGACCCCGGCATCGAATTGCGCGACGATCTGTTTCCAGCCAGCAGCGGACAGCGCGGCATCGGACAGGTCCAGACCAGGCATGAGGTCGGCGCCGCGGTTCAGCCAGATGTCCGGCGCAGCACTGGCATCGGCGCCGATGCGCATCAGGAACGAACCGGCCACATCAGGCGCGGCGCTGCGGCCAAAATAGGCGCTGTCGGCGAACATCTGCCACGCATGACCGCCACGGCTGACCGAACTGGCATCCTGAGCGAACGGCGCAAAGCCTTCCTCGGCCAGCGCCTGTGGGGTCGGCAGGGTGTTTTGTTCTTCGCGCAGCAAACGGATTTCGTCCAGCGTCACCCGCAGGTCGGCGTAGATGCCTTGCTCGGCGGCGCTGAGGTCGCGGCGGGCATCGTACTGGTTGCTGGCGACGGGTTCCGGTTCATGGGAAACCCCACGCCACGCCACCACCGAACCGGCGACCGCGAGAATCAACAGGCACAACAGCAGCACATTGAGGGTTTCATGGCCGGCACCGGCCGGGCGCACCACTTGAGTCGTTGGTGTACTCATGGGGCTTGGATATCCGCCTGGTCGATTTCCACAACGTGGCCGGGACCTGCGTCGAACAGGACATAGAACTCACTGCCAGGCTTCTTGAAGGTCAGCGTCGAGTCGGCGCCCAGTTTGCCCGGTACCAGAATGGTTTCGTCGTAGCCGATCACGTCGAGGGTCACCCCTGGCGCGCCGCTGCCGTCGGAGAAACCTCCGGTGCATTGGATCTGTTCGGCGTCGATGGCCTTGCATTCGCACATGGGGTTATGCGCCAGGGCGCTGGCACTGAAACCTGCGCTCAGCACCAGCAGTGCGGCGCTGGCGAGCAAGCGGGAGTGGAGTGGCGAGCGAGTCATGGTTTGGCTCCTTGTTTGTTCAGCCACGCAACGGTGGCGGGAGAGGCCTGGCTCAGGGGGATCGAGGCCTGATGCATGCTGCCGTCCCAGCCTTCCATGGTGATCCACAGCTCGGCGTCGGGTTTGGTCTTTTCCGGGATGGGCATCTGCGTCCCCATGCGGTAAGGGGTGCCGAAGAAGATGGTGCCGGCGGCGCGCAGGCTACGCGGTTTGCCGATGCGCAAGTAAGTGGCCTTGACCGGTTCGACGCAGGCATCACAGAGGGCGGCGGTGAAATCCTTCATGTAACCGGCCGGACCACTCAGGCTTGGCGCTTCTTCGCGCAGTTCGGCCAGGCGCAGGCTCCACGGGCCGACTTGAACGGTGCCTATTTCACGTTGGCCCAAACCACTGTCGCCTCGAAACAGCGAGGCATCGGCGAAGTATTTGGGCATGAAACCCAGCGGAATCAGCAGCAGCAAGACATTGATGTGGAACCGCCACTTGTGCCAGAAACGCGACAGGCGAGACGGCGGCGTTATCGAGATGGCTTTGTTCACAGGCTGGCCTCCGAAGTTTCGCGGCGCGTTGCCGGTTGTGCGATAACGCGGGTTTTCCTTTCCTCGCGTTTCAGCGCATTGACGGTAGCCAGGGCGGTGCGCTTGGTCCAGATCAGCAGACCGCTGAGGATCATCATGCTCAACAACAGACCGAAGAAGAACCAGATCAACTTGATCCAGAGACCGCCGAAGTCGCCGGTGTGCAGCGGACGCATGGACTCGGTGACGAACTCGAGCGATGAGCGGTCGGAAAGCAACCGTGAGGAGGCCATTTCGCCGTTGTACGGGTTGAGTGTCGCGCTCTGGTACATCAGCGGATACCAGCCACGGCCGCTGACGCTCATGTGGGAATAGGCATTGCCCGGCATATTGACGGAGCTGGCTTCCAGCCCCGGAATTTTCTGTTGGGCGATTTCGATGGCGCGGTCCAGGCTGATGCGCGGCGGCGGGGTACCGGCTGCGGAGATCGGCACGCTTTCGCGGGACATCGCCGGAATGATCGGCTCGCTGGAAATGGAAATCTGGTTATCGAACAGGATCGCCTTGATCAGGAACCAGATGCCGGTGATGGATATCACCGCAATGAACCAGATCGACCAGATGCCGCAGAGTCGATGGAAATCGCCCCAGAAGATCCGTGCGCCATGGCGCACGCGCAAGGTCGGCCGCAAAAAGCCTTTCCAGAATCGCTTGTAGACCACCAGCCCGGTTATCAGCGAAACGAGCATCGGCACGCCGAGCAGTGAGACCAGATACCAGCCCCAGCTGTAGCCATTGGTGAACGGCACCAGCCACCAGCCGTGCAGGGCGCGGGTGAAGGCCTTGAAATCAAAGGCAGGCGCGGTGCCCTGGATGACGCCGGTGTATGGATTGACATACACCGTCAGCGAGCGCCCGTCGGGGTAGCTGACTTCGACGTCGAGGGCAAAGTGCGACTCGTCAGGGCGACTGATGCTTTCGACCAGCGTCTGCGGTTCGGCTTTTTTGATCGCGGCCAGAATCTGGTCGTAGCTCAGCCGCGGTGCATCGTCCGACGGCTGACTGGCGCGCATTTGCGGGTTGGCCAGCCAGACGATTTCCTGGCTGACCACTGCCAGCGTGCCGGTGACACAGACGATCAGCACGAAGAACCAGATCGGTAACGCCAGCCAGCTATGCACCAGGAACCATAGTTTGGAGCGGGATTTCTTGGACATGATTGCGCGTCTTGATTTCGGTGGAAGGGTGCCGGGCTACGGGCTTCGCAGCACGGGGATCCCCGGGAGGCCGCTCGTGGCTTTTGCCTACGCGAACGGCCTGCATTCCTATAAGACGTATGAGAGAGGAAAATCCCGAAAGCGGATATGAAAGCAAATGTTTCGCAGTTGCATCAGCGTTGCGCTTCCTTGCGGTCAGGCACGCAACGAAGTCTTCAACCCTCGCTGAACATCTCCATTGCCCGCTGGCGGATTTGCTCTTCGGTCAGGTCTTCTTTATGCGTGGCCAGAAACCACAGATGTCCGAAGGGATCTCTCAGCGTCCCGCTGCGATCACCATAAAACTGGTCCTTGACCTCCGAGACGATTTCCGCGCCGGCAACCAGCGCCTGTTCAAAGGCCTCGTCGACATTGGTTACATACAAGTGCAACCCGATGGAGACTGCCTGTTGCGGATTGCGCAGCGGCCCTTGATCGCAAGGCGTGCCGAGCATGATCGCGCTGTCGCCGATGCGCAATTCGGCGTGGCCGATACCGCCGTCGGGCATGGTCAGGCGCATGACTTCACTGGCATTGAAAGCTTTTTTATAGAATTCGATGGCCTCGGCGGCCTTGTCGATGCCCAGGTATGGGGTAATGCTGTGATACCCCTCGGGAATGGGTTTGACGCTCATGGCAGTCTCCCTGATTTTGTTCTAATGAATGTGGCTTCACCGGATTTGTCCGGAGCAATCACTATAGAACCGTCCCTGCAGCGCAGATTTTCCCCCGACGAGCAGCGCTTATTTTTCCAGCGGAAAGTGCGGGCCCGGTCCCTGTTCTCCCAGCACGTCGCCCTTGTTTCGCAATGGACAGGCCTCCATCGACAGGCAGCCACAGCCAATGCAACCGGTGAGCTGATCGCGTAGAAGCGCCAGCTGATTGATCCGCTCATCGAGTTCGCGCCGCCATTGTTCAGACAGAACTTTCCAGTCCGCCGCCGACGGTGCGCGGTCCTGAGGGAGGATTTTCAGCGCCTCGCCGATCTCGGCCAGCGGTATGCCCAGCCGCTGAGCGACTTTGATCAGGGCCACCCGGCGCAGCACGGCGCGTGGATAGCGGCGCTGATTGCCCGCATTGCGTTCACTCTTGATCAGGCCTTTGGATTCATAAAAGTGCAGGGCCGTGACCGCCACGCCACTGCGCGCAGCGACTTCTCCCACGGTGAGCGGTTTGTGCACCTTGTCTTTGCTGATCATGCTGAAAATGCTCTTGACCTTGACTTAACTAGAGGTTTTACCCTGCAGCTCTTCGGGTCGCAAGGCTCGCTTCAAGATAAGTGGGGGCTTTCCATGAGCAATCGCAGCTTTACCCAATTGATCGAATTCGAAATCGAACCCCGTGAGCAGCCGGCGCTGGTCTCGGCATTGGCGGTGCAGACCGAGCGCCTGGCCCAACGCTACGACGGTTTTCTCAGCGCCAGCGTGCAGGCCAGCGACGACGGCCGCCGCGTGTTGAGCTTGCTGCAATGGCAAACCCGGGAGGCGGGGGAGGCGGCGTTTCGCAGTTTCGAAAGCGGCGAACTGGACTTCTGGCAATTGATCCGCGCCCATCGAGCGAAAACCGTGACCTTCAATTCGTTCCAGGTCCACAGCAGCATTGCCCGCAGTCACGACGACGCGTTGCACTGCCGCCTGGCGGTTTAGGCGTATTAGCGCAAATCCGATAGCCACTATTGAGAGCGTTGATTTCTGCGCGAGCGTGCCCGGGCGTAGCCTTTCTCCATCGACCCCACATTGCTCGCCAGGACGCTCCCATGAATCGTTTACTGACTGTTTCTCTGATGCTCGCTGTTTTCGTACTTGCCGGCTGTGCCAGCCATGTTTCGCCGGAGTTGCGCCCTTACACCGCAGAAGAATCCCGCGAACTGGCGCTGGAAGCGTTGAACCGCAGCGGCCTGTCGTTCGACGAATACCATGCGAAAAAAGCCCAATTGCTTGGCCAGCCGCAGAAGAGTTTCGGCTTCGACCAACAGGGCGAGATGAGCGCCGAGCGTGCCGTACAGCTGCACGGTCGTCCAAGCTGAAAGCAAACTGTACTGCTTGAAGTTTTCCCTAACTGTCCGTGGGTTTGCCGAGCGGCGTGGGATAGGGTCAACACCTGACTGACCCTGATGGACCGACTCGATGAACCTCTCGCTTGATCTGCTGTTGGGCTTTGCCCTGTTTGCCCTTGTTACCTCGATTACGCCGGGGCCCAACAACACCATGTTGCTGGCATCGGGGGTGAATTTCGGCTTCAACCGTACCATCCCGCACATGCTCGGCATTACCTGCGGCTTCTTCGTCCTGGTAGTGGCGGTAGGCTTCGGTCTGGGCGCGGTGTTCCAGGCTTATCCGATTCTCTATACGGTGCTGCGCTATGTCGGCGCGGCGTATCTGCTGTATCTGGCCTGGAAGATCGCTCACTCCGGCCCCGTCGGCGACAGCGCACACGGCGAGGCTAAGCCGATCAGCTATCTGGGCGCCGCGGCGTTCCAGTGGGTCAATCCCAAAGCGTGGATCATGGCCATCGGCGCCATCAGTACGTACACGCCGATGCAGGGTTATTTCACCAATGTCCTGGTGATTGCCGCTGTGTTTGCCATCATCAATCTTCCGAGCGTCGGCGTCTGGGCAGCGTGCGGTACGCTGTTGCGCAATGTGCTCAAGGATCCGCGCTGGTTGCGTGTGTTCAACTGGGGCATGGCCGCGTTGCTGGTGATGTCGCTGTACCCGTTACTTCTCGAAAGCTTTAACTGACGCATTGCTTCAACCGCCGGCCCGATGCCTGTTAAGCTCGGTTTCAGGAGCGTTCCTACGCACTTTTAAATGAAGCCTACTTCTTTAACGGCATCCGATCAGGTATTGATGACGCTCTCGAACCCATGCACAGCTCACGAGGCTGTGCAGTTGCGTTTGCAGACACGAGCCTCCTGATCCCGGAACACGCTCTGCGAGTCCTTTTATGAACACACGTCCGTTGTATTTCGATTATGCCGCCACCACCCCGGTGGACGAGCGGGTCATCCAGGTGATGATCGAGTGTCTTGGGTTTTACGGTAACTTCGGCAATCCGGCTTCCAGCTCCCACGCTTACGGCCAGCAGGCCCGGCAAACGGTCGAGCAGGCGCGCCGGCAAGTCGCCGATCTGGTCGGTGCCCGGCCTGATCAAATCGTCTGGACCTCCGGTGCTACCGAGTCCAACAACCTCGCCCTCAAAGGCGTCGCCCAGGCGCGTGGCTTTTCTGGCGGCCACATCATTACCAGCCAGATCGAACACAAAGCCATTCTCGACACCGCCCGGCAATTGCAGGATTCGGGTATCGCGGTCACGTATCTGGTACCGGATGCCGAAGGCTTGATCACGCCGCAAGCGGTCAGTGAAGCCATGCGTGACGACACGTTTCTGGTATCGCTGATGCTGGTCAACAACGAGTTGGGCACGGTCAATGATGTCGAGGCGATTGGTGAAGTTGTGCGCAGCCGTGAGGCGCTGTTTCATGTCGATGCGGCACAAGGCGCCGGCAAAGTTGCGATTGATCTGAGTCGATGGCCGGTGGATCTGATGTCGTTTTCCGCGCACAAACTCTACGGTCCCAAAGGCGTCGGTGCTCTCTATGTCGGCCCGCAGGCGCAGCAACGGGTGCAGGCGCAGATTCACGGCGGCGGTCACGAAGGTGGCTTGCGCTCAGGGACCCTGGCGACACATCAGATTGCCGGCATGGGTGCGGCATTCGCCGTGGCGGCCGCCGCATTCGATGAAGAGAAGAAAACCATCGTCGCCTTGCGTGAGCGTCTGCTTGAGCAACTGCTGAGTCTGCCGGGCGTACGTCTCAATGGCAGCGCGTCGCAACGCATTCCGCACACCTTGAGCCTGACTTTCAGCGAGGGCGAATTCAACAGCGCGGCGTTGAGCCAGTCGATCGCGTTTTCTGCGACCTCGGCCTGTAACTCCGCGAGTAATACGCCATCCCACGTGCTGCTGGCGCTGGGGCATGACGCGCAGCTGGCCGGGCGCACCATCCGCTTGAGCCTCGGGCGGTTTACCACCGTTGACGATGTCGACAAGGCTGCCGAACTGATCAGGACCGCCTGTGCCAGTGCCCCGGCATTCTGGGCAACAGGGCTTTAACCGCCGCTTTGGCGGCTACGAACAATAATGATGACGTGATTAGCAGGAGACATGATGAGTTCCAACACCTTGACCGAAGGATCGGTGCCACAGCGCCTGGCGCAGACCCGTGAACTGATGCGCCGTGAAGACATTCACGCGCTGCTGGTGCCTTCTGCCGATCCGCATTTGTCGGAATACCTGCCGGGTTACTGGCAAGGCCGGCAATGGTTGTCGGGCTTCCATGGTTCGGTTGGCACGCTGATCGTTACCGCTGATTTCGCCGGTGTATGGGCCGACAGTCGTTACTGGGAACAGGCGACCAAAGAGCTGAGCGGCAGCGGCATCGAACTGGTCAAGCTGCAACCGGGACAGCCGGGCCCGCTGGACTGGCTGGCCGAACAAACCCCGGAAGGCGGGGTGGTCGCGGTCGATGGCGCGGTGATGGCCGTGGCTTCGGCGCGCACGTTGAGCAGCAAGCTCGAAGCGCGCGGCGCTCGCCTGCGCACCGACATCGATCTGTTGCAGGAAGTCTGGAGCGATCGTCCGAGCCTGCCCAACGCTCCGATCTAT
Source organism: Pseudomonas khorasanensis (assembly GCF_014268505.2). Classification (GTDB taxonomy): domain Bacteria; phylum Pseudomonadota; class Gammaproteobacteria; order Pseudomonadales; family Pseudomonadaceae; genus Aquipseudomonas; species Aquipseudomonas khorasanensis. The sequence continues at coordinate 4,820 of NZ_JABWQP020000014.1, read as the reverse complement.
CAGCATCTTCCACCGCAGGCGACGGTCAGCCGTGGTGAAAAACTCGCCAAACTGCGCGAAACCTTGAGCGAGCGTGGCGCCGATTGGCATTTCATCGCCACCCTGGATGACATCGCCTGGCTGTTCAACCTGCGTGGCGGCGATGTTTCGTTCAACCCGGTGTTTGTTTCGTTTGCCTTGATCAATCAGCAGCAAGCCACGCTATTCGTCGCGCTGAGCAAGGTGGATGCCGAGTTGCGCGCCGTGCTGGAACAGGATGGCGTGACACTGCGTGACTACAGCGAAGTGGCCGCTGCGCTGCGTTCTGTTCCAAATGGCGCGAGCCTGCTGGTCGATCCGGCGCGAGTGACAGCCGGTTTGCTGGATCACCTCGACAGCAGTGTAAAACTGGTCGAAGGCCTGAACCCGACCACGCTCGCCAAGTCGCAGAAAAGCGAGGCTGACGCTCAGCACATCCGCAAAGCGATGGAGCAGGACGGCGCGGCGCTGTGCGAATTTTTTGCCTGGCTGGAATCAGCCTGGGGCCGCGAGCGGATTACAGAACTGACCATTGACGAAAAACTCACCGCAGCCCGCGAGCGCCGTCCCGACTACGTTTCGCTGAGTTTCAACACGATCGCTGCATTCAACGCCAACGGCGCAATGCCGCATTATCACGCCACTGAAGAAGAACACGCAGTGATCGAGGGCGATGGTCTGTTGCTCATCGACTCCGGCGGTCAGTACCTTGGCGGTACGACCGACATCACGCGCATGGTCCCGGTCGGCACGCCAACGCAAGAGCAGAAGCGTGATTGCACGCGCGTGTTGAAAGGGGTGATCGCCTTGTCGCGGGCACACTTCCCAAAAGGCATTCTGTCGCCGCTTCTCGATGCCATCGCCCGAGCTCCGATCTGGGCTGAAAACGTGGACTACGGTCACGGTACCGGCCATGGCGTAGGCTATTTCCTTAATGTTCACGAAGGTCCGCAAGTGATTGCCTATCAGGCCGCGGCGACGCCGCAGACCGCGATGCAACCGGGGATGATCACTTCAATCGAACCCGGCACTTATCGCCCGGGCCGTTGGGGGGTGCGCATCGAAAACCTGGCGATGAATCGCGAGGCCGGCAGCAGCGAATTTGGCGAGTTCCTCAAGTTCGAAACCCTGACGCTGTGCCCGATCGATACCCGTTGCCTGATTGCGGAATTGCTGACGCAGGAAGAAAAGCAGTGGCTCAACGTTTATCACGCCGAGGTGCGTGAGCGGCTGAGCCCGTTGCTTGACGGCGCAGCGCTGGACTGGCTGAACGAGCGTACTGTCGCCCTCTAGCCAATTGTGTCCCCAAGGCACTGCTTACGGTGTCTTGGGGTTTGGCTTCAGCTTTGGCGCAACGCCTCTGCAACGAAGTCGAGTCGATCCTGACCGAAGAACAACTGGTTGCCGATGAACATGCTTGGGGCTCCGAAGACGCCGCGTCTGATGGCGGTTTCGGTGTTTTCCTTCAGCGCGGCTTTGACTGACTCATCGTTTGTCAGCGCCAGTATTTCCTGCGGGTCGTAGCCATGTTCGGTCAGTACCGCCGCTACGGCCGCCGGTTCATTGAGATTGCGACCCTCCACCCAAAGCGCTTTGAACAGGCAATCGATGAAGTCGTGGAAGCGTTGTGGTTGATGCAGCTGAATACCGGTCACGGCACGCATCAACATCAATGTGTTGATCGGGAAGTGAGGATTGATTCTGAGCGGGACGCCGTAACGTTTGGCGAAGCGGTCCAAATCCTGAAACATATAACGCCCTTTCGCCGGGATCATAGCCGGCGATGCATTGCCGGTGGCTTTGAAAACCCCGCCCAACAACATTGGTATGTAGGTCAGTTCGCTCTGGGTTTCAGCGCAAATCTTCGGTAGCTGGGTGTAGGCCAGATACGTGGCAGGGCTGCCCAGGTCGAAATAAAATTCTACGGTTTTTGTCATTATCTGGATGCTCTTTTATTGTTTTAGGGAAGGCTTACCAGCGTTCATTCCAGGGACGAAGGTCCAGCTCGAAAGTCCAGGCATCCCGGGGCTGACTGTGCAGATACCAGTAGTTTTCGGCGATGTGTTCAGGGTTGAGAATGCCGTCCTGGTCCTTGGTTGCATACTTTTCGGGAAAGCTGTTACGAATGAAGTCAGTATCAATCGCCCCATCAACCACAACATGGGCGACGTGAATATTCAAAGGCCCCAATTCCCTTGCCATGCTTTGAGCCAGTGCGCGAATGCCGTGTTTGGCCCCGGCAAACGCTGCAAATCCTGAGGCACCGCGCAAACCGGCCGTAGCACCCGTGAACAGGATCGTGCCGCGTTGCCGTTTCACCATGCGCTTGGCCACTTCGCGGGCATTGAGAAAACCCGAGAAACAGGCCATCTCCCAAATCTTGAAATATTTGCGCGCGGTCTCCTCAAGAATGCTGCACGGCACGTTGGCGCCAATGTTGAAGACGAAAGCTTCAATCGGGCCTAGGCGGGTTTCGATGTCTTCAATCAGCGCGATGACGTCTTCTTCTTTTCGCGCATCGCAGGCAAAACCGTGGGCCTCACCACCGTCACCGATTATTGCGTCAACCAATGGCTGCAGTTTATCGGCACTGCGTCGAGTCACGCAGGCGGTAAATCCCTCGCGGGCAAAACGCTTGGCAATCGCGCCGCCTGTGGCGTCGCCAGCCCCAACGACCAGCACGACCTTCTTGTTATTCATGGGTGAACCCTTTTGGTTAACGATCGTTTAGTTAACGAACGTTATGCTAGGATCGAAGCAGCGTCAAGGCGAGCCATTGCGGAGAAGACATGCGTTATTCAGCCGGACATAAACTGGAAACCCGCGAGCGTTTGTTGCAAAGCAGTTCGCTGTCGGCGAAGAAATCGGGTTTCTCCACGGTAGGGGTGGATGGCCTGATGAAAGCCATCGGTTTGAGTGGCGCAGCGTTCTACAGTCACTTTTCTTCAAAAGATTCGTTGTTTGCAGCAATCGTCGAGCGCGAGCTGAGTCAGAGCCTGGAGCGTCTGGGAGGGCAGGGGGGGGCGGATCGAGAACGGCTGCAACGCTGTCTCAAGCAATACTTGAGCATGGCGCATGTCGAGCAGCCTGAATCCGGCTGTGCACTGCCCGCGTTGGGGGCGGAGATCGCCCGTTCTGATGTGATCGTGCGTGAGCAGGCTGAAGTCTGGATCTGTCGGCTTCAACAAAGCTGGGCCCAGATACTGGAGAGCGATACATTGGCCTGGGCGATACTGTCACAGTGCGTCGGTGCTTTGGTGGTCGCGCGGATGCTTGCGACGCCGGACATGCAGCGCACGGTGCTCCGTGCGAGTCACGAGGAAATCGTCCGACAGCTCGGTTCACCTCGCACCGAGTGATTACTTGCAGATGACAATCATGCTGCGACTGGTATAACCGGCCGGGTTCAAGCCGAACGGGTAATCACCAGGCTCTTCTACAGAGTCCCCGGATTTGGCAATCACCTTGTAACCTTTGGGCGCGCATGAGTTGGCGGCGCTGGTGTAGCACTTGTCCCAGGAAGATGAAAGTCCGGAACAATTGATGTGCAGACCCTTCTTGCCACGTTTGACCTGGGTTTCAGAGGTCGCTGCGCAACCTGCAATCGCCAGTATGGCGACCAATAGGAACATTCGTTTCATTACCATCCTTAATAGCGCCGCAAGTCTGCCGCTCGGGTCTGCCTGTATTCGTCCACGCTTGTAGCGTTATGCATCCTTTGCGAAAAAATCCATGCCTGGCGATGGGTTACGGGCCTAAACATGGCCTAAATAAGCGCCGATTACCAGACCCGTCTTAATTGTGCTTCAGTCCGCCGCCACAACTGGTCGCGCGGCGTGTCCCATGGTCAGGGTCGCGCCAACGGACGCCAGAATAATGCAAAGGATGGCCAGCCATTGTGACAAGGAAAGGTATTCCTGGAGAAAAAGCAGCCCTGATAGCGCACCAAATGCCGGTTCAATGCTCATCAACGTGCCGAACGTCCGCGCGGGCAAACGGGTGAGCGCTACCATTTCCAACGTATAGGGCAGGGCAGTCGACAGAATGGCGACACCGACCGCGATCGGAATTAAAGAGGGTGTGAGCAGCGCGGCGCCAGCGTGAACGATTCCGATCGGCGCAACAAACAGCGCTGCGATCATCACGCCCAGAGCGGCAGTCGTGACTCCGTTGTCCGCCCCGGCCTTTTGCCCGAAGAGAATGTATAACGCCCAGCAAAGCCCAGCGCCCAGAGCATACCCTGCGCCAACCAGATCAATACCGGCGGTGGTCGCGCCGGTGGGTATCAGCAGAAGCAAGCCAGCTGCCGCGAGAGCGATCCAGAGAAAATCGATGGCTCGGCGAGAGGCGTATATGGCCACAGCCAAAGGACCGGTGAATTCGAGCGCAACCGCTATACCTAGCGGTACTGTGCGCAGTGACATATAGAAGAGAAAGTTCATGCCGCCCAATGCCATCCCGTAGACGATCACGGTACGCAAGGACTTCGCGGTCAGCCGGGCACGCCAGGGGCGTAGCAGCAGCAACATGATCAAGCTGGCGAATAGCAGTCGCAGCGTCGTGGTTCCTTGGGCTCCGACAATTGGAAACATGCTCTTGGCCAGAGAAGCACCTGACTGGATGGACGCCATGGCGATCAAGAGCAGGCCAACCGGAAACAGCATGGAGGCAAGCGAGCGGGGCTGGTCATTCATACGTGGCATCGTCCAAGGCAAAAGCGGGCTGTTGGTGTGAGTTGGGCAATATACTGCGCATTCGGTTTGATGGCGTCTATATATAGAAGGGTATTTCCGTTTTTTGAG
>NZ_JABWQP020000013.1 GCF_014268505.2 Pseudomonas khorasanensis | reverse complement strand
TATCGCTCCTGACGGAGCGTTAGTCGAGATACAAGGAGCTGCGGCACGCTGCGATCTTTTGATCTTATAGCTGTTGATGCAAATCAACATGCCCCACCGCGCCCTCCCCTAGACTCGCCACACTGCCAGCCTATCCGGGGGAATGCCCGCATGCTCGACGCCATTCGTTGGGACACCGATTTGATCCGCCGTTACGATCTGGCGGGGCCGCGCTACACCTCGTATCCAACCGCCGTGCAGTTTCATGATCAGGTCGGCACGTTCGACCTGTTCCATGCCCTGCGTGACAGCCGCAAGGCTCAGCGGCCCTTATCGCTGTACGTGCACGTGCCGTTCTGCGCGAACATTTGTTATTACTGCGCCTGCAACAAAGTCATCACCAAGGATCGCGGCCGCGCGCAGCCTTATCTGCAACGGCTGGAGCAGGAAATCCGGTTGGTCGGCTGCCACCTCGACCCGGCGCAGAAAGTCGAGCAACTGCATTTCGGCGGCGGCACGCCGACCTTTCTCAGCCACGACGAACTGCGGCAGTTGATGGCGCACCTGCGCAAGCATTTCAGTTTGCTGGACGACGACTCCGGCGATTACGGCATCGAAATCGATCCGCGCGAGGCCGACTGGTCAACCATGGGCCTGCTGCGTGAGCTGGGTTTCAACCGGGTCAGCATCGGCCTGCAAGACCTCGACCCGGCAGTGCAACGCGCGGTCAATCGCCTGCAGAGTCTGGAAGAAACCCGCGCGGTGATCGACGCGGCGCGGACTCTGCAATTTCGCTCGATCAACATCGATCTGATTTACGGTTTACCCAAGCAAACCCCGGACAATTTTTCCCGCACGGTGGAGGAAGTCATCAGCCTGCAACCCGATCGCCTTTCGGTGTTCAACTATGCGCACCTGCCGGAACGCTTCATGCCGCAGCGGCGGATCAACAGCAGTGAACTGCCGAGCCCCGCGCAAAAGCTGGAAATGCTCCAGCGCACCATCGAGCAACTGACCGCGGCCGGTTACCGCTACATCGGCATGGACCACTTCGCCCTCCCCGATGACGAATTAGCGATCGCTCAGGAAGAGCAAACGTTGCAACGCAACTTCCAGGGCTACACCACCCACGGGCATTGCGATCTGATTGGTCTGGGCGTTTCGGCGATCAGTCAGATCGGCGATTTGTATTGCCAGAACAGCAGCGATCTCAATGCCTATCAGAACGCCCTCGCCAGCGCGCAACTGGCGACGAGCCGGGGCTTGGTGTGCAACGCCGATGATCGCCTGCGCCGAGCGGTGATTCAGCAACTGATCTGCGATTTCAGTCTTGAATTCGCCGAGATCGAGCGGCTGTTCAACATTGATTTCCGGGGCTATTTCGGCGCGCTATGGCCGCAGCTGCAAGGCATGGCCGAAGATGGCCTGATCAGACTCGATCGCGAACGGATCGAGGTGTTGCCGGCCGGTCGTTTGCTGGTGCGCTCAGTGTGCATGGTGTTCGATGCGTACCTGGCGCAACAGAACCGCCAGCGCTTCTCGCGGGTGATTTAGGGCTTGGTCAGCAACGCGCCCACCTTGAGGTTCTGATCCGCGCTCAATGCCGACTGGTTCATCACCTTGGACAGGGCCAGGCTGGCTGTGATCATGCCGCTGTTCAGGGCCGCGATGGCGCCGCGCAGCGCGGCGAGCTTATTGATCCTTTCTTCGTTGGACAGGGACTTGTCGGTCATGACGGCAGCCATCCGGGCTTTCTTCTCGACTATCTCCTTTTGTATTTTGCGGATCATTTTCAGCAACTGCTGGATGTTCTCCGGCAAGCCGCTGTTGTCGATATCACTGTTCTCGCCGCCCACAGCGGCGGACTTTTCAATCGCCGCCCCGGACAGCGACACTTTGACGCCCTCGACCAAGGTCGGGGTTGCCGCGCTCGACAAATCGGCGTCGCGGTCGATCGCAGCGTCGGTGTTCGCAACCTCCGGCAATGTTGTAACGCCGCTGTTGCCGGGGCTTAGCGTGCCAATGGCGGTCATCGGATCCTTCCTTTTCTACGTGCTGATACCTGTTTATCGGCTGCGAATGCTGCGGCTTTACGTCTGCGGGACAACATCGCCGCGCGCTGGCCTGAATGTCCTTCCGTGGGTTACCCTTACAGCTTATGTGTGTTTTCCCACAAGGATTGAAGAAATGTCCGAGCCAGTCAAACAGCGCGCTCACAACCAGGCCCATTGCAAGGATTGCAGCCTGGCCCCTCTCTGCCTGCCACTTTCGCTGAATCTGGAAGACATGGATGCGCTGGACGAAATCGTTAAACGCGGTCGCCCGTTGAAAAAAGGCGAATTCCTTTTTCGCCAGGGTGACACCTTCGATTCCGTTTATGCAGTACGCTCCGGCGCCCTGAAAACCTTCAGCCTGAGCGATGCTGGCGAAGAGCAACTGACGGGGTTCCATTTGCCGAGCGAACTGGTCGGCCTGTCGGGCATGGACACCGAGAAACACCCGGTGTCCGCCCAGGCACTGGAAACCACCTCGGTCTGTGAAATCCCCTTCGAACGCCTCGATGAACTGGCCGTGCAACTGCCGCAATTGCGCCGTCAGTTGATGCGCGTGATGAGCCGCGAGATTCGTGACGACCAGCAAATGATGCTGCTGTTGTCGAAGAAAACCGCTGACGAGCGCATCGCCACGTTTCTGGTCAACCTGTCGGCGCGTTTCAGGGCGCGTGGCTTCTCGGCCAACCAGTTCCGCCTGAGCATGTCGCGCAACGAAATCGGCAACTATCTGGGCCTGGCGGTGGAAACCGTGTCGCGGGTGTTCACCCGTTTTCAGCAGAACGAACTGATCGCCGCCGAGGGCAAAGAGATTCACATCCTCGACCCGATCCAGCTCTGCGCGCTGGCGGGCGGCTCGATCGAAGGCTGATCACGACCCGCGGTTGAGCGAATCGTTTCAGCCGCGGGTATACTGCGCCGTTTGCAGCCCTGCCAGGACACCCCGATGGTCTTCGACTCCTTCGACATCAAATCCCTCATCCGTCCCGTGATCGACTTCCCCAAGCCGGGCGTGATCTTTCGCGACATCACCCCGCTGTTCCAGTCGCCGACGGCTCTGCGCCTGGTGATGGACAGCTTCGCCCATCGCTATGTCGAAGCCGACTTCACCCACATCGGCGCGATGGATGCCCGTGGCTTCCTGATCGGTTCGGTGCTGGCTTACCAGCTGAACAAGCCGCTGGTGCTGTTCCGCAAGCAAGGCAAGCTGCCGGCGGACGTGCTCGCCGAAGGCTACGCGACCGAGTACGGCGAAGCGTTTCTGGAAGTGCACGCCGACAGCCTGTGCGAAGGCGACTCGGTGGTGATGTTCGATGACCTGATCGCCACCGGCGGCACCCTGATCGCAGCGGCCAACCTGATTCGCCGCATGGGCGCCAAGGTGCATGAGGCAGCGGCGATTATTGATTTGCCGGAGCTGCAGGGCTCGCAGCGTTTGCAGGACATGGGCATTCCTACGTTTTGTCTGACGCAGTTTGCCTTGACCGATAAATAATCAGCGCCTGACAGGCCGCTTTCGCGAGCAGGCTCGCTCCCACAGGGGAATGCATTTCAACTGTGGGAGCGAGCCTGCTCGCGAAGGGGCCGGCAGCTCAACCGCAAAACTTAAAGCCCCATCTGCTTGCTGATGATTTCGTTCATCACTTCCCGCGTCCCGCCGCCGATCGACAGAATGCGGTTATCCCGATACAGCCGCTCCACCAGGCTTTCGCGCATGTAACCCAGCCCGCCGAGAATCTGCACCGCTTCGGTGGTGATGCGGTCCGAGGTGTCGGTGGCGAAGTTCTTGGCCATGGAAATTTCCTTGATCACATTTTGGCCGGCCGCCATTTTCGCTGCTTGCCTGTAAGTGAACTCCCGCGACACTTCGAGCGCGGTCGCCATCTCGGCGAGGCGATGCTTGATCACTTGAAACTTGCCGATCGGCTTGCCAAACGCTTCACGCTCGCGGGCCCATTTCAGACTTTCTTCCAGCGCCAACTGTGAAGTCATGTTGGCCATCAGCGCCAACGCCAGCCGCTCGCTCTGGAAATTGCCCATGATGCAGGCGAAGCCCATGTTCTCGGCGCCAATTAGATTCCCTACAGGCACGCGGCAATCGTCGAAGAACAATTCAGCGGTATCCGACGCCCACCAGCCCATTTTCTTCAACTGCCGGCCAACCGTGAAACCTGGCGTGCCTTTTTCGATGAGCAACAGGCTGATGCCGCCGAACCCCTGCGCCCCGGTGCGCACCGCGACGGTGTAGAAGTCGGCGCGCACGCCGCTGGTGATAAAGGTTTTGCTGCCGCTGACGCGATAACAATCGCCGTCGCGCACGGCGCGGGTCTGCAGATTGGCGACGTCTGAACCACCGCCGGGCTCGGTGACGGCCAGGGCGCTGATCTTTTCTCCACTGAGCACTTGCGGCACGACCCGATCACGCACTTCAGGGCGCGCCCATTTGACGATCGGCGGCAAACCGATATCCAGCGATCCGAGCCCTGCGACAAGCCCGCCAGAACCGCAGCGCATCAACTCCTCACTGGCGGCGACCTTGGCGAACAGATCGCCCTCATGGCTGCCACTGAGCGCCTCTGGGTAACCAATGCCGAGGATGCCGGCCGCCCCGGCTTTCAGGTACAACTCGCGGGGAAAACTTTCGGACTCTTCCCACTGTTCAATGTCCGGCAGGATCTCGCGCTCGACGAAACGTCTGACGCTGTCGCGGACCAATTGATGGCTGGGGTCGAAGTATTCCTGAAAGGCAGGCATGGGCGAGCTCCACGGAAGGGTTCGCCGACGTTAACCGAGCGCTTGCTTGGTTTTCAATACCATTGAGTGAATCAAATTGACCGAAGTGCGCCATTCGCGAGCAAGCTCGCTCCCACAGTAAATTAATGGTGTACCTGGAACCAATGTGGGAGCGAGCCTGCTCGCGAAGGCGTCCTTCAAGACGCCTGAAACTACAAGGAAATCGGCTTACGCCCGGCAAACGAATGCGCCAGCGTGCCGCCATCGACCAATTCCAGCTCGCCGCCCAGCGGCACACCGTGGGCAATCCGCGAAGCAACCAAGCCTTTGTTGCTGAGCAACTGGGCGATGTAATGCGCCGTCGCCTCGCCTTCAACGGTCGGGTTGGTCGCAAGAATGACTTCAGTAAACGTGCCGGCCTCTTCAATCCGCGCGATCAGCTGCGGAATGCCGATCGCTTCCGGGCCCAGCCCATCAAGCGGCGACAGATGCCCCTTGAGCACGAAATAGCGGCCACGGAACCCGGTCTGCTCCACCGCGTAGACATCCATCGGCCCTTCCACTACGCACAGCAGCGTGTCGTCGCGGCGCGGGTCGGCGCACTGCGGGCACAGGTCGTCTTCGGTCAGCGTCCGGCACTGACGGCAATGGCCAACACCTTCCATGGCCTGGCTCAGTGCCTGGGCCAGGCGCGTACCGCCGCTGCGGTCGCGTTCGAGCAACTGCAACGCCATGCGCTGAGCGGTTTTCTGACCCACGCCCGGCAAAGTGCGCAAAGCGTCGATCAGTTGGCGAATCAAAGGGCTGAAGCTCATGGGTAAAAAGTCCGACAACACAACGAGACGCGGTTTATACCCGCGCCTCTGGCCAGCGTCAAATACTCAGTCCTGGGCGACCCGCACCACCAGTTTGCCGAAGTTGCGCCCTTCCAGCAGACCGATAAACGCTTCGGGTGCCTGCTCCAGGCCTTCGACCACGTCCTCGCGGAACTTCACCTTGCCTTCGCGCACCCACGGCACCATGTGGCTGATGAATTCCGGCTGACGGTCGCCGTAGTCGTCGAACACGATGAAGCCCTGAATCCGTACTCGTTTGGTCAACAGCGTGCGTTGCAGCATCGGCAGGCGATCCGGGCCTTGTGGCACCTCGGAGGCGTTGTAGCCGGCAATCAGGCCGCACAGCGGAATACGCGCCTTGGGGTTGAGCAACGGCACCACGGCGTCGAACACATGACCGCCGACGTTTTCGTAATAGATGTCGATACCGTCGGGGCAGGCCTTGGCCAACTGCTCGGCAAAATCGGCGGCCTTGTGGTCGATGCACGCATCGAAGCCCAGCTCTTCGACCACGTATCTGCACTTCTCGGCACCGCCGGCCACACCGACCGCGCGCAAGCCTTTGATCTTCGCCACTTGCCCGACCACCGAGCCCACCGCACCGGAAGCTGCGGCCACCACCAGGGTTTCGCCCTCTTTCGGCTGACCGATGTCCATCAGCCCCATGTACGCGGTCATGCCCGGCATGCCCAGCACCCCGAGAGCCATCGACGGACTTGGCAGGCCGGCGGGAATTGGCATGATGTCGCGGCCGTTGCTGATGCTGTGGCTCTGCCAACCGGTGGCGCCGACCACCAGGTCGCCTTCGTGGAATTTCGGATGGTTGGAGCGCTCGACTCGGCTGACCGCGCCGCCGGTCATCACTTCGCCGATCTGTACCGGAGCGGCGTAGGAAGGCGCGTCGCTCATGCGTCCGCGCATGTACGGATCGAGGGACAGGTACAGGGTTTTCAGCAGCACCTGGCCTTCTTGCAGATCAGGCAGCGCCTCACGCTCAAGCCGGAAATTTTCTGGCGTCGGCGCGCCGGTCGGGCGCGAGGCGAGGACGAAGCGTTGATTGAGAGTGAGAGGGTCGGACATGTCAGCGTCTCCTGTGAATGGGGAATTCAGTGGTATAGGGAGCAGACCTTTCCAGCGGTGGTGTGTTCGATGTTTCTTCAGGCGCACCGAGTCGACCTCTTCGCGAGCAAGCTCGCTCCCACTGATCGTTCCCACGCTCCGCGTGGGAATGCAGCCCGGGACGCTCCGCGTCCCAATCGCAAGCTGGAACGCGGAGCGTCCCTAGAGGCATTCCCACGCAGAGCATGGGAACGATCAGCGTCGCACAGAAACAAAAATGCCAGGCGCTATGCCTGGCATTTTGTTTAGCTCATCTGCCGCCGCAAGGCGAATCAGAATGGCAGTTTCATACCGGCCGGCAGGTTCATGCCAGCGGTCATGCTGCCCATTTTTTCCTGGCTGTTGGCTTCGATCTTGCGCACGGCGTCATTGACGGCGGCGGCAACCACGGCTTCCAGCATCTCTTTGTCGTCTTCGCTCAGGCCTTCAACCAGGCTTGGGTCGATGCTGACGCTCTTGACGTCATGACGACCGGTCATCACCACGGTGACCATATCGCCGCCGGCCTTGCCGGTGACTTCGGCGTTGGCCAGTTCTTCCTGCATCTTGGCCATTTTTTCCTGCATCTGCTGCGCCTGCTTCATCAGGCCGGCCATGCCACCTTTCATCATGGTAATCACCTCAAAAGTACTTGGATCAAAACAGCGCCCGGCCATCAAGGCCCGGCGCCCTCAGTTATTAGCCTTGGGTGACCAAGGCGTCGACAGGTTCAATAGTATCGTGTCGCACCACCGCGCCGAACTGCTGAACCATCTGCTGGATGAACGGATCGCCGTGGATCGACTCCTCCGCCTCCCGCTGACGATTGGCGCGACGGCGCGATGCCGCCTGTGCGGGGGTTTCCTGCTCGGGCTTGATCAGCTCGATGGTCAGGGTCAGCGTACGTCCGTGGAACTGGTTCAGCGCATCGTTCAAACGACGCTGTTGCGTGGCGTTGAACAGAGCGCTGTGCGCCGGATCGAGGTGCATCAACCAATGGTCGCCATCGACCGCGATCAGGGTGCAGTTGGCCGCGATGCTGCCGGTCATGCCGGAAATCGGCAGTTTCGGGAACAGCTCCAGCCATTGCAAGGCGAGCCCCGTGGCTGGCGCGGCGGCGGGTTCCGGCTCGGGCTCAGGCGCGGGCTCGGCGGCGTGTTCGCTGGCCAGTTCGTCGAGGTAGCTGTAAGCCGAATCCATGTCCGGCTCGATGTAATCCTCGTCCAGCGGCGGCTCATCGTCCATGTCCATGCCCGGCGTGGCGGCATCGACATCAGCGACTGACGGCTCGGGAGTCGGCGCAGCGGCCCACTCTGGAGCATCCGGCACGACACTGTCCGGGGTCGGCAGCGGCATCGGCGGCAGTTCAGGCTGCTCGGCGGCGGTTTCCAGCACCGGTTCGACGGCAGGTTGCTGCGCCGGTTCAGGTTCGGGCTCGACCGGGTCGTTCCATGGCAGATCGACGACGGCTTCAACCGCGACTGGCTCGGGTTCAGGCACAGGTTCTGGCTGTGGCTCAGCAACGGGAGCAATCGGCGCGGGTTCGGCAATGGACACTGACGCAGGCGCGACGACCGGCGCCGGGGTCGGTGCTACCGCCGCAGCGACCACCGGCGCAGGCTTGGTCGCGGCAGCCACGGAGTTTGCGGAATCAACTGTGGCCTGGCTGATCCCCACTGGCTTTAGCGGTTGCCTCGGGGCGTCCGCCGTATCGGCGGGCCTGAAGGCGAGCATCCGCAACAGGACCATTTCGAAACCACCGCGCGGGTCCGGGGCCAGCGGCAAATCGCGGCGACCGATCAGGCCCATCTGGTAATAGAACTGCACGTCTTCGGCCGGCAATGCCTGCGCCAGAGCCAACACGCGATCGCGGTCACCGTGGCCATTGTCGACACCTTCCGGCAGCGCCTGGGCGATGGCAACACGGTGCAGCACGTTAAGAATTTCCGAGAGCACGCCGTTCCAGTCCGGCCCCTGCTCCGCCAGGTGACGCACGCCTTCGAGCAACGCCCGGGCGTCGCCATCGATCAGCGAGTGCAGCACGTCATAGACCTGACCGTGATCGAGCGTGCCGAGCATCGCCCGCACGTCGGTGGCCAGAACCTTGCCTTCACCGAATGCGATGGCCTGATCGGTCAGGCTCATGGCGTCACGCATCGAGCCGTCAGCGGCGCGACCGAGCAGCCACAGGGCGTCGTCTTCGAACGGCACGTTTTCGGCGGTCAGCACGTGGGTCAAGTGCTCGACCACGCGCTCCGGCGTCATGTTCTTGAGGGAGAACTGCAGGCAGCGCGAGAGAATCGTTGCCGGAAGTTTCTGCGGATCGGTGGTCGCCAGGATGAACTTGACGTAGGGCGGCGGCTCTTCGAGGGTTTTCAGCAGCGCATTGAAGGAATGGCTGGACAGCATGTGCACTTCGTCGATCAGGTAAACCTTGAAGCGCCCGCGGCTTGGGGCGTATTGCACGTTATCGAGCAGCTCGCGGGTGTCTTCGACCTTGGTGCGGCTCGCGGCGTCGATCTCGATCAGGTCGACGAAACGGCCTTCATCGATTTCACGGCACACCGAACATTCGCCGCAGGGGCTCGAAGTGATACCTGTCTCACAGTTCAGGCATTTGGCAATGATCCGCGCAATCGTGGTTTTACCCACCCCGCGCGTACCGGTGAACAGGTACGCATGGTGCAGCCGCTGGCTGTCCAAGGCATTGATCAGAGCCTTGAGCACATGGGTCTGGCCGACCATTTCGCGGAACGAGCGCGGACGCCATTTACGTGCAAGAACCTGATAACTCATCGAAAACCGTCGCAACGAAGGAAGCTGAAGCGGCTAATGCTAGCGGAGCAAGGGCAAAATTGCATCCGGTGTCCTCGTCTAATATGGCTAAGCTGCATCAGCAGAGGCTTTTATCGGCTCGGGATCGGGAATTACCGGAGCGTTTATGCGTTGGGCCCTGGGGGCACTGCTGGTCATCAGCCTGAGCGTGGCGGCGTCGGAGCCCGCGCTGCGCTTCGCCGTGCCCGACAGCTGGTCCATGCCGATGGCGCAGATTGAACGCGGCAAGCCGACCCAGGGAATACTGCACGACATCCTGATCAGCCTGGCCACCCAGGTCGGCGCTCCTGCGCAATTCCTCGTTGTGCCCCGCGCGCGCGTACAGAGTGCCATGGAGCGCGGCGAAATCGACGTGCGCTGCTATGCCGCACAATCGTGGCTGCCGAACCAGTCGGGCGATTACATCTGGAGCGTGCCGCTGTGGTTTCAGCGCGACCTGCTGGTCAGCCGCACGGAATCACCCGCGCGCCTCAATCCGGCGCACCTGCCGCGCCAGGCCATCGGCACCGTCCTCGGTTACAGCTACCCCACCCTGCAACCGCTGTTCGACGCCGACCAGTTGCAACGAGAGGACGCGCGCAATCAGGAACAAGTGCTGGAAAAACTGCTGGCCGGTCGATATCGCTATGCGGTGAGCAATCAGTGGACGCTGGACTGGATCAACCAGCGCCTGCTGCCGGAGCAGCAGTTGCAAGCGGTCGCGGTGTTGCAGGAGCAAACTATCGGCTGCTACGTGAGGAACGATCCGAAAGTGCCGGTACAACGGATCTTGCGGACACTGCTGCGGATGAAAATGTCCGGCGAGATAGACGAGATAATCCGGCTCTACACCGGCGCCTCTTCAACCACGCCCTAACCGCCTGTGGGAGCGAGCCTGCTCGCGAAAGCGGTATGTCAGGCGACACAGTTGTTGAACACGCCGACGCCTTCGCGAGCAGGCTCGCTCCCACAGGGGTGGCCGGGTCAATAACCGTGCGACTCGCGGAATTTCGGCTCCCGGCTGTGGTGATAATCGATCCATTCCACCACGTCGTAAGGCAGATAAAGCTGCTGCCTGGCGCGGGACACGGCGATGTACACAGCGCAGATTCGCTGATCGAATGCGTAGGCGTCCTTGAATTTTTCGTTGCTGAGCAATGTCCGCGTCAACAGCACTCGCCTGAACTCCATCCCGCCGGCCTGCTCGGCCATCATCAACAGACAGGCTTCACCCGGTGCGGTGATCCGCTGGTTCAGTCGGGTCAGGTCGGCAATCATGAAGCCGTTTTGCAATTGCGCTTCGATCCACAAAAAGGCTTCATCGAACGGGTTGGCGTCACGCACCTGTTGCCAGTCGGCCATGTCGCTGAAATACGGATGCGGTCCTTTTTCGCTGGACCCGGCGTTGTAGAAGTCACGCCGGAACAGCTCGATGGCGGTCGTCATGAAATGCTTGATATCGTCCTGTGCCTGCTTGTCGGGGAAACTGAACGCGCAGTTGGAATCGTGCAGGTGGATGGCCCACATCATCGTGTCCCAGGGTGAGGCGGTCAGGACCACGCAGCCCTCGGGCGGCACGAAGGCTTCGGGGTAGTACTCGATATCGACGTCCGCATGACGAGCGCCCTCGAACGGTACTTTGCTCTTGTGCGTATGGCGCGAGATGAGCGGGTTGACCAACCGCTCGACATTGCGGCCCGAGCGCACGGAATAGCAGATATCACTCTGCCGGACTTCACGGTTGCGTTTGAGCGGCTCGCCGGTGGCCTGCTGATACTCATCGCCAAGGGTGATCAGCACCTGACGCCCGCGCTCGATGATTTGCAGCAGCGACGCCGGCACGTCCTGGCTTTCATCGATGATCACATGCGTGTAGCGCGGCGGTACGCGGCAACCCGCCAGACTGGCGCGCTTGATCATCACCAACGTCGGGAAACCGGTCTGGCTGGCCCAGGCCGGATTGTGCTCCAGATAAACCCACAGGCGACTTGAATACTCCAGCAGCGCTTGCGAGTCCATGCCGGTCAAAGGTTGCTGGAAATGCGGCAGGTGCCTGGCGGACAGCGTGTGATCTCTTGAGGCGCAATAGAGCTCCAGCACGCGCAGACAGACTTCGAGAGTGCCTTGGCCGTCGTGGTGCCGGAAACCGAAAATATTCAGTTCCTGCGCCAGCGCCTGCCTGCTCGGGATCCTCGCTGGCGTCCTGGCCATTTGCAGCCGGGGCCCAAGCAATTGGGACTGGGCAAAGTCGAAAAACGTCTGGCCTATTTCAGTGTCGTGCACTTGCACGATGTGCTTGCGCAAGGTCTCCAGCTTCGCCGGGGTACGCGCCAGCACCAGGGTCCGCTTAGAGCGCAGGCATTCAATCAGAGCACTGAGCATGTAGCTCTTGCCGATGCCCGCATAGCCCTGAACATGCAGGTCTTCGTCCAGATTGGCTCGAAAGGTTCTGAGCAGTTTGTCCTGCGCGGCGCTCAACCAGTGCTCACGCTCACGGGGCGTGACCATTTGCTGGCTGAACGGGTTGTTCTGTTGCTGGTGCCGAATCTTGTAGTCCACATCCCACTGCCCGCCGGGCAACAGATATTCGCGGGCGGTGATTTCATCGGCCATGAGAAACCGCAGGTTCAGGCCTTTCATCGCATTGAGCCCGAAATACAACTTGCGCGAATCGAACAGACGCCGTGCCTCTGAAACCAGTCCAGCCGATCCTTCGCGCCGCGAGGTGACGGACCAATCGATGAGCCTGGCGAGAATCTTCTCCGCCGCGCTGGCGCTCAGATCGTTTTCCGTGGCCTGGGCCAGGTTCTGAATGACCAACACCGCCGCCAGTTCCGGATCGGTCAGATTGCCCAGTGCAGCGTCGCCATCGGGCTGCAACAACGCCGTACAGGCGTCATGGGTGACGGGCAAAAAGACCGGTGTGGCCAAATCAAAATGTTCCGGGTGCATACAACCTCGCCGTCTGGGCTTTGACACATCACCAGATCAGTCCTGGTCATTCTCGTTGTGCATTTGATGTGAGCGCGGCAAGTATCCCTCACTGCCGGGCTCGGGATTGATACGAAGCTCGAAAGAGTAGTCGCCCAGCGTTCCCGACATGCCGCGTCGGTCTGCGCCGCGAGTCACCGCCCCTGCGTCAATCTGCGCCTGCACTTCGTAAATGGCCATCTCGAGCAGTTTGCGCAGGTGTTCAGGGCTTTGCGCCGTGGCTTGCAGTTGCAGGTCGTACTTGCCGACCACCGAGGCCGATTCGCGTTCGACGATGGCGGGTTGCGGCTCCACCGGGTCCGGCTGCTCGGCCTCTTCATCCGCGTTGAACGCGGTCGATGCCGCCAGAATCGCGGCGTGCTCGTCATCCATGAGGTCAAGCACTCGCGACAACTCCAGCGTGCGCTCGGGCTGATCCTGCATTTGCGCTTTGACTTCCAGACGGCGTAACTGCCATTCGCGCAGTTTTTCCCGGGTCAGATCGTCAATTTCGCCCACGTGCCTTACCTCTCGATACCAGGCGAGGGAGTATGCCACTGTTCAGCTTCGACAGCCGAACGGGCATCGGGACGCGGCAGCAAAACGACAAATGATCCACTGCCGATTTACGCGCGGTTGATGGCGAATCAACGTCCGAGGCCAAATCACAGGCATAAAAAAACCGCAGTAGGCGAAACCCATGCAGTTCTGTCTGAAGCCGTCGATTGTTCGTTAAGGTGGTGCCCCCACCAGCCACACCCCGGCACACAATGTTCCCGCTGTGGCTGCTTCCTTCCGGATCTGACCAGGTTCACGGGTAATCGTTGCGGGGGGACCGATGGGGTCACCATAACGACGCTTGCCTGTCGGCGAGCCGCGCCATTGTACCTATCTGAGGTGAAGTTACAACCGTTGGTTGCAGATAAAAAACCTGAGCGGCTTCAAGGACATAAACATCGCAGCCTGCGGCAGCTACAGAGCCAGCACTTCATCCGCCCTGCCCCCCGCCTGCTGGATCACCAGATGAATGAAGTGCAGCTTGGCGATCGCCGGTGCGGGCAGTACGAACGGGTAGAAATCCGGCTGGCCCATGCTGCGTGACAGCTCGTTGAGCATGCCGGCCAGTTCGATCCACGCGTTGACGAATGACAGGAACGCGGTACCGCCAGGATGCTCGGGGTCATACAGGGTGCTGGTCGGAAACGGCTGATAGTCGAAGTCCATTTCTCGCGCGCTCATGCCGAAGCCCAGCGCGGTATCCACCGCATCCATCATGTGCAGGTAATGCGCCCAGGTTTCTGCCCAGTCTTCCCACGGGTGCATGGTTGCGTAGGCGCTGACGTAATGCTGAGGCCAGTCCAGTGGCGCACCTTGTTGATAGTGACGGTCCAGCGCCTCGGAATAACTGGCGCGTTCATCACCGAACAGGTTACGGAACGCACCGAGCCACGGGCGGTTGGCGATCAGTCGATCCCAATAATAATGACCGACCTCATGGCGAAAATGACCAAGCAGCGTGCGATAGGGTTCGTGCATCTGCGCCCTGACCTGCTCGCGATGAGCGTCGTCGGCCTCCTTGATGTCGAGGGTGATCAGGCCGTTGGCGTGGCCGGTCATGGGCGCGTTGCCTTGCAGGTCGACGCCGATAAAATCGAAAGCCAGTCCGGTTTCTTCGTCCACGGTTTTCGGGATGACCGACAAACCGAGGGTGATCAGTTGCGCGACCAGTCGGCGCTTGGCGATTTCGACCTTGCGCCAGCGTTCAGGATTTTCCGGAACGGACAGATCGGGGATGGTGCGGTTGAGGCTGCAGGCGATGCACAAGGTGTCGTGATCGTTGGCCGGCAGCAGCCAGTTGCATGCGGCGGGCATGTCGAGATTGGCGCAGCGGCGGAACAGGCCGGCGTCAGGATCGACGTCAAGTGTCCAGGTGCCCTCTTCCGGCCCCGGATGCAGCGAGGTCAGGCGACTTTCTTCGGGCTGGTAGCCGAGCAAGGCGTTACAGGCCAGGCACTGACTGTTGCGAAAGAACAGCGACTGGCCGCAACGGCACGGCCAGACTTTGCTGTTGCGCGAGGATCCGGCCACGAACGGCGCGATGATGCGGGAACTGAGCTGCTCGAAAAAGCGATGCATGGCGATCTCTCCCTGGGACTGGCCAAGACTAGATCATCCTGGCGCGGAGATCGTTCCCGCGCCTTTGTACAGATGATCGTTCCCACGCTCCGCGTGGTAACGCATCCCGTGACGCTCTGCGTCACCCTGGACGCGGAGCGTCCGGGGCGGCATTCCCACGCAGAGCGTGGGAACGATCAGCATCGTGCAGGAACTGCCGAAGGCTGCGATCTTTTGATCTTAAACGGAGATGCCGTGGGTCTTGAGGAAGGCGATGAACGCCTCTTCATCCATCACTTTCACGCCCAGCTCGTTGGCCTTGGTCAGTTTCGATCCGGCACCCGGCCCAGCCACCACGCAATGGGTTTTCGCCGAGACGGAGCCGGCCACTTTCGCCCCCAGGCTTTCGAGGTGATCTTTAGCCACATCACGGCTCATCAACTCGACCTTGCCGGTCAGCACCCAGGTTTCCCCGGACAACGGCAGGCCTTCAACGACTTTCTTCTCGCTCTGCCAATGCATGCCGAAATCACGCAGTTGCTGCTCGGCCTGCTCGGCGAGTTGGCGATGCTCAGGCACGGCGAAGAACTCGCGCACCGAGTTGGCCTGCTTCTCGGGCAACGCCTGACGCATATCCAGCCAGTCAGCGTTCATCACTGCCTCGAGCGAACCAAACCTGTCCGCCAGTTTCTGCGCACCACCTGGGCCGACATAGGGAATGTGCAGTTTGTCGAGCAAGCCGCCCAGCGTGGTGCTGGCGGCGAACTCTGCGCCGAGTTCGCCCTGATCCTGAATCTGCAAACCGTGGCCCAGCAATTCAATGATCACTTGCTGGTTATGCGCATCCTCGAAGAAGCTGTGAATCTCGTGCGCAACTTCAAGCCCGACGTCCGGCAGGTAGGTCAGTACGTGCGGCAATGCCTGCCGCACGCGCTCCAGCGAACCCAGCGAGCGCGCTAGCACTTTCGCCGTTTCTTCACCTACATCCGGAATCCCCAGGGCATAAATGAAGCGCGCAAGTCCCGGTTGCTTGCTGTCCTCGATGGCCTTCAGAAGCTTGTTGCTGGACACCTCGGCAAAGCCTTCCAGATCGACGATGTCCTCGAACTTCAGCGCATACAGATCGGCAGGCGAGTTGACCAGACCTTCGTCGACCAGTTGTTCGACGCTCTTGTCGCCCAGACCTTCGATGTCCATCGCGCGGCGCGAGACAAAGTGAATGATCGCCTGCTTCAGTTGCGCGCCACAGGCCAGTCGCCCGACGCAGCGATACACCGCGCCTTCACTGATGGTTTCCTTGCCCTTGCTGCGCTTGATCAACTGCGTGCGCTCGACGTGCGAGCCGCACACCGGGCAGCTTTCAGGAATGGCAACCGGACGCGCGTTATCAGGGCGGCGCTCGGTGACCACTTGCACCACTTGCGGGATGACATCACCGGCGCGGCGGATGATCACCGTGTCGCCAATCATCAGGCCCAGACGCGCCACTTCGTCCATGTTGTGCAGTGTGGCGTTGGCCACGGTGACGCCGGCCACTTTCACCGGTTTCAAACGGGCCACCGGCGTAACGGCACCGGTGCGGCCGACCTGGAATTCAACGTCCAGCAGTTCGGTCAACTCTTCCATCGCCGGGAATTTATGCGCGATTGCCCAGCGCGGTTCGCGGGCACGAAAGCCCAGCTCGCGCTGGTCGGCAATGCTGTTGACCTTGAATACCACGCCGTCGATTTCGTAGCTGAGCGAGCTTCGGCGCTCACCGATATCGCGGTAGTACTCAAGGCACTCGTCGATGCCTTTGGCCAGCTTCAGCTCATGACTGATCGGCATGCCCCACTTCTGCAACTGCTTGAGGTTAGCGATGTGCGTGTCGGCAATGTCGTGGGAGACCTGACCGATGCCGTAGCAACAGAATTCCAGCGGGCGATTGGCGGTGATTTTCGAGTCGAGCTGGCGCAGGCTGCCGGCGGCGGCGTTGCGCGGGTTGGCGAAGGTCTTGCCACCGACTTCCAGTTGCGTGGCGTTGAGACGCTCGAACCCGGCCTTGGACATGAACACTTCGCCGCGCACTTCCAGCGTCGCAGGCCAACCCTCGCCGTGCAGTTTCAGCGGAATGTTGCGCACGGTACGCACGTTGACGCTGATGTCTTCGCCGGTAGTGCCATCGCCACGGGTAGCGCCGCGCACCAGCAGACCGTCCTGATACAGCAAGCTGACCGCCAGGCCATCGAGCTTCGGCTCGCAGCTGTATTCCACTGCCGTGCCGCCACCGAACAGATCGCCGGCCGGCACATCGAGACCTTCGCTGACACGCCGATCAAACTCGCGCATGTCGGATTCTTCGAAGGCGTTGCCGAGGCTGAGCATCGGGATTTCGTGGCGCACTTGGGTGAACGCCGTCAGCGCCATGCTGCCGACGCGCTGGGTCGGCGAATCGCTGGTGATCAGTTCCGGGTTGGCCGCTTCCAGTGCCTTGAGCTCGTGGAACAACCGGTCGTACTCGGCGTCCGGAATGCTCGGCTCATTGAGGACGTGATAACGATAGTTGTGCTGATCGAGTTCAGCGCGAAGCTCTAGGATGCGGGTTTCGGCGGCGGTCATGGGTGTTCTCTCATAAAGCAAAAGAGCAGCCGAGGCTGCTCAATCTTCTAATCAAATCGCTCAAGGCTGTAGACCTTGTGGCGAGGGAGCTTGCTCCCGCTCGGTGGCGAAGCCGCCGCAAATTTGGGGCCGCTTCGCAACCCAGCGGGAGCAAGCTCCCTCGCCACAACTGTTCTTGCCTTAACGCTTCTGGGTCAGGGCGCGGCGTTCGAATTCGACGATGCGCTGACGGTAGTGCTCAATCGTCTGCGCGGTCAGGACGCTGCGCTGGTCATCTTTCAATTCGCCGTTCAGTTCCTGGGACAACTTGCGGGCTGCCGCCACCATCACGTCGAAAGCCTGCTTGGGATGACGCGGGCCTGGCAGACCGAGGAAGAAACTCACCGCCGGGGTACTGAAATGGTCGATGTCGTCCAGATCGAAGATGCCCGGCTTGACCGCGTTGGCCATGGAGAACAGCACTTCACCGTTGCCGGCCATGCTTTCGTGACGGTGGAAGATGTCCATCTCGCCGAAACGCAGACCGCTTTCCAGAATGTTTTGCAGCAGCGCCGGGCCCTTGAAGCCGGCCGGGTCGCGACAGATCACGCTGATCACCAGGACTTCTTCGGCTTGCGGCTGCTCTTTTTCAGCCACGACCGGCGCAGGCTTGCTGCCTTCGGCGAAATCGTCGTCACGGCTGCTGAAGCTCGGGCCGCCGTCCAGATCAAGGTCGAGGTTAAGGTCGCCCTGCGCCGGCCCGTTGCTGCCGCGCTTGCCACGCTTCGAGCCGGATTCACGCGGTTCGCGGGCTTCGCGGTTCGGCATGCTCACTGACGGCAGATCGTGCTCGTCCAGTTGCGGTTCCTTGTGCGTATCCAGAACCCGGGCCGGGCCCAACAGCTCGGCGCTGGTGTCCTCATCCGGCAGATTGGACAGGCTCCGGTCGAGACGGAATTTCAGCTTTCCCTTGCCGCCGCGCATACGGCGCCAGCCATCGAAAAGAATACCGGCTATCACAATGATGCCGATGACGATCAGCCACTCGCGCAGACCGATTTCCATGTAATCCCGTGCCTCTATAAAAAATGCTGAAAAATAAGGGGTTTACACTGCGTAAACCGCTTTAAAACGTGGCGCCAACTCTATGTTCTGACAGGCGTTTTGCCCACGTATACGAAAAATTGACATTAAACTAGCACGACCAAAGACAACTTTACACCGTCTGTCTCATTTGGCTCGCGCGAATATGTCGATTGGCCATCCAGCCGATGTCAGTAAAAAGTCCACTAGAGCTCCAAAACCCGTTCCGACACCGCACCGACTCAGGCATCCACCATCGCCATCGCCTCCTCGACATCCACGGCCACCAGCCGCGAACAACCCGGCTCATGCATCGTCACGCCCATCAATTGCTCGGCCATTTCCATGGCGATCTTGTTGTGCGTGATATAGATGAACTGCACAGTCTGCGACATCTCTTTGACCAATCGCGCGTAGCGTCCAACGTTAGCGTCATCCAGCGGCGCGTCAACTTCGTCGAGCATGCAGAACGGCGCCGGATTCAATTTGAAGATCGCAAAAACCAATGCAAGCGCGGTCAGGGCTTTTTCCCCGCCGGAGAGCAAATGGATGGTGCTGTTCTTCTTCCCCGGCGGCTGCGCCATGATCGTCACCCCTGTATCGAGTAGATCTTCGCCCGTCAGTTCCAAATACGCGCGCCCGCCACCGAAAACTTTCGGAAAAAGTGCCTGTAATCCGCCGTTGATCTGATCAAAGGTATCCTTGAAACGATTCCGGGTTTCCTTGTCGATCTTGCGAATGACGTTTTCCAGGGTCTCCAGCGCCTCGACCAGATCGGCGTCCTGGGCATCCAGATAACGTTTACGCTCGGATTGTTGCGTGTATTCGTCGATGGCCGCGAGGTTGATCGCGCCCAGGCGCTGAATCCGTGCGTTGATGCGTTCGAGTTCTTCTTCGGCTTCGCGTTCACTGGCTTGCGCCGTCAATGTCGCGAGCACGCCGTTGAGATCGTAGCCGTCTTCGAGCAATTGATCCTGCAAGGCCTTGCGCCGCACGGTCAGGGCTTGCCATTCCATGCGCTGTTGTTCGAGCTGGCCGCGAATCAACTGCGATTGCTGTTCGGCCTGGGTGCGGCGTTTTTCCGCGTCGCGCAGTTCACGATCGGCGTCTTCCAGGGCGATTTGCGCGGTCTTGAGTTCTTCGTCGACGGTCATGCGCTTGTCGAGCAATTCTTCAAGTTTGAGGCGCAGCTCTTCCAGCGGTGCCTCGCCCTCCTCCAGATTCAGACTCAACTGTTCGCGCTTTTCGGTCAGGCGCTCGGCCTGCATTTCCAGCCGCTCAAGTGCCTGACGCGTCGAGTCGTGCTGAGCGCGCAGAGAGCCGAGACGCACGGCCAGTTGATGCGCGTGATCCTTGTGCTGCCGCGCCTCCTGACGCACGCGATCGAGACGTTCGCGCAAGCTGTCACGCTGGGCCAGGAGCAATTCGCGCTGCTCGGTATCAAGCGCCATGGCATCCAGCGCTTCCTGCAATTGCATGCGCGCTTCGCCGACTTGTTCGTGCTCGAGTTCGCGCTGCTCGCCGAGTTCGATCAATTCTTCGTCAAGGCGCGTGCGGCGCAATGTCAGTTGTTCAGCCTTGGCTTTGCCAGCGGACAATTGTGCTTTCAGCTCGCCTTGCTGACGCGCTTCGTCCTGCAATAAACGGCGCAAATGTTCGCGACCGTTTTCCTGCTGACGCTGTTGCGCGCGCAGGGTTTGCAAACGGGTTTCCATGGCCTCGACCGTGGCTTCGCGCTCTTCGCGTTCGAGCTGCAAATCCTCGATTTCCTGGCCCCGGGCGAGCATGCCGCTTTCCGCTTCGCTGGCACGGCGAACGCGCAGAAAATGCCGGCCGACCCAGTAACCATCGCGACTGATCAGGCTTTGGCCTTCGCTCAACTGACCACGCAAGGCCAGGGCCTGCTCAAGGCTGTCGACCGGTTTGACCTGGCCGAGCCACGGCGACAGATCAATCTGCGCCTCGACCTTGTCGAGCAAGCTGCCCGCCACCCGCACGCCATCGCTGGCCGGGCTGAGCAGGCGCAGATCGCCCTGGGCGAAACCGGACAAATCGAAACCGCTGAAATCGTCGACCAGCACCGCTTGCAGGTCGGCGCCGAGTACGGTTTCCACCGCCAGTTCCCAACCCGCCTCGACCTTCAGGCCTTCAGCCAGACGCGGACGCTCGGCGAGGTTGTGCTCACGCAGCCATTCGGCGGTGCCGGTGCCCGGGTCGAGCGCGGCTTGCTGCAAGGCTTCCAGCGAAGCCAGGCGACCGTTGAGGCGCTGCAAATCGCCCTGCGCCTGTTGCTGCGCGGTCAGCGCCTGCTGCAGTTCCTGGCGCAGTTGTTCGAGTTTTTCAACCTGCGCTTCTTCGCTGGTCTGCAAATCTTCGAGCGTGGCCTCGGACTCGGCGAGCTGCTCGTTGAGCGCCATGATCGCCGCGTCTTCCGGGTCGGCCGAGAGCAACGCGCGCTCTTCACCGAGGCGCTTCTGTCGGTCGGCCAGACGCTCCATGCTGCTTTCCAGCTGCTGGATGCGCGACTGCTGGACTTCAGCCTGACGGCGTGGCTCGGCGGCCGTCAGGTTGAAGGTGTCCCACTGCTCCTGCCAGCCGTGCATGGTGGTTTCGGCTTCTTCCAGCGCAGCGGCGGCCTCTTCGGCGGCAGCGCTGGTGACTTCCTGCTCCGGGGTGAGCATGTCCAGCTCTTCGCCCAGGGTCAGCAGCAGGGTTCGGTCGTGCCCAAGGTGCGATTCGGTTTCCAGACGCGCCCGCTCGGCCTCTTTCAGATCGTCCTGCAATTGGCGCAGGCGTTGCTGGCCGTGCTGGATGCTCTGCTCGACGCGGGCGATGTCGCCACCGACCGAATAGAAGCGGCCTTGCACCAGATTGAAGCGCTCGGACAGGTCATGGTGACCGTCGCGCAGGCGTTCAATGGCGGCATCGGCATTGCGCTGCTCGGCGACCAGCGCTTCGAAGCTGATCTCCTGGGTGCCGATGATCGACTCGCGCTGGCCGACCTGCTCGTTGAGGTCCTGCCAGCGCAGGGCCGAGAGTTGCGCCTTGAGCTGACGCTCTTCGGCCTTGAGTTCCTGATACTTCTTGGCCGCTTCGGCCTGGCGATGCAGGCGTTCGAGCTGGCGTTCCAGCTCTTCTCGCAGGTCAGTGAGACGAGCAAGGTTTTCATGGGTGCGACGGATGCGGTTTTCAGTCTCGCGCCGACGCTCCTTGTACTTGGAAATACCCGCCGCTTCTTCAATGAAGTTGCGCAGGTCTTCGGGCTTGGACTCGATCAGCTTGGAAATCATCCCCTGCTCGATGATCGAGTAGCTGCGCGGGCCGAGGCCGGTGCCCAGGAAAATGTCGGTAATGTCGCGACGACGGCATTTGGTGCCGTTGAGGTAATACGTGGTCTGGCTGTCGCGGGTGACTTTGCGGCGAATGGAAATTTCCGCGTAGGCCGCGTATTCGCCCAGCAGCGTGCCGTCAGAGTTGTCGAAGACCAGTTCGATACTGGCCTGACTCACCGGTTTGCGGCTGGTCGAGCCGTTGAAGATGACGTCGGTCATCGACTCGCCGCGCAAGTTCTTCGCCGAACTTTCGCCCATCACCCAGCGCACGGCGTCGATGATGTTCGACTTGCCGCAACCGTTCGGCCCGACGACCGCCGCCATGTTGCTGGGGAAGTTCACCGTGGTCGGGTCGACGAAGGATTTGAACCCCGCCAGTTTGATGCACTTGAGCCGCACGCTTAAGCAACCGTCAGGGCAGACACCACCAGATCGCAGCTGCGCTGGGCGTACGCCGTCAGCACGATGCGGATCTGCGGGAAATCACGGGCAAGCACGGCGGCCAGCAGGCGTTCGAACAGTTCTAGGAATTCGCTCATTTCCGCCTTGCGCTGCTCGAGAGCCAGGAAGTACGCGCGGCTCATGGCCGGTTGCAGGTTCTCGACGGTCTCTTGCAGGTACGGGTTATTGGCGAACGGATAGGCGGCGCGCATCACGGCGAAGCTGTCATCGACAAAGCTGCGAATGTCGCCGCGCTCGTAGCTGGCGGTCAGGCGCTGCTGGATCTGCACGAACGGCGCCATGTCCGACTGCACTTGCCAGCCGTTCGCGACCGAGTTGCCGAGCAGGATGTACAGCTCGCTCATCAGCGTGCAGAGGCTCTGCACCTTGTGCGGCGTCAGCTCGGTGACGTGGGCGCCACGTCGCGGCAGGATCGCGATCAGGTGGCGGCGTTCGAGGATCAGCAAAGCCTCGCGGACCGAACCGCGGCTGACGTTGAGCGCCAGCGTGACTTTCTGTTCCTGGATGCGCTCTCCCGGCTTCATTTCGCCACGAATGATGCGTTCGGCGAGGTGGTGAGCGATTTGCTCGGCGAGGCTGTCCGGCGCCTTGAACGTCATGGTTGTCCTTCAAACTCTATCGATCTGCACAAGCGGCGCAGTGTAGCGCAAATGGACGGTCATGGCGGAGTGCCCACTCAGCGGTTTTTGGCACGAATCGCGCAACTCTGTTTAGAAAAATCCAGAAGATCCCATGAGGGTCAATACTGAATAGACACGCTGTTGATCGACAAAACGGTTTTTCCTGACCCTTAAGTCAGAAAACCATTGACCGAAAAGTCAGACCTGCTAAATTCGGTTCACGTCGGTTAACAACAATAATGAGTCTGCGAGGCCTTCCGTGATCCAGTTTTTACTTAACCAGGAACTCCGTAGCGAGCACGCCCTGGACCCGAATCTGACCGTGCTCAATTACTTGCGTGAACACGTGGGCAAGCCCGGCACCAAAGAAGGTTGCGCCAGCGGCGACTGTGGCGCCTGCACCGTGGTAGTCGGCGAGTTGCAGACGGATGCCGACGGTCGTGAGCACATTCGCTATCGCAGCCTCAATTCGTGCCTGACATTCGTGTCCTCGCTTCACGGCAAACAACTGATCAGCGTTGAAGACCTCAAGCACAAAGGCGAACTGCACAGCGTGCAGAAAGCCATGGTCGAATGCCATGGTTCACAGTGCGGTTTCTGCACCCCCGGTTTCGTCATGTCGCTGTTCGCCCTGCAAAAGAACAGCGATGCGCCGGATCAGGCCAAGGCCCACGAAGCACTGGCCGGCAACCTCTGCCGCTGCACCGGCTACCGCCCTATTCTCGCGGCTGCAGAACAATCCTGCTGCGCCAAACCAGCCGATCAGTTCGACGCCCGCGAAGCCGAAACCATCGCCCGCCTCAAAGCCATCGCGCCAACCGATATCGGCGAACTGAACAGTGGCGACAAGCGCTGTCTGGTGCCGCTGACCGTCGCCGATCTGGCCGACCTCTACGATGCTTATCCGCAAGCCCGCCTGCTGGCCGGCGGCACCGATCTGGCGCTGGAAGTCACGCAGTTCCACCGCACCCTGCCGGTGATGATCTATGTCGGCAACGTTGCCGAAATGAAACGCATCGAAACCTTCGAAGATCGCATCGAAATCGGCGCCGCCACCGCCCTTTCCGACTGCTACGAAGCGTTGAACGCCGAATACCCGGACTTTGGCGAACTGCTGCACCGTTTCGCCTCCCTGCAGATCCGCAATCAGGGCACCCTGGGCGGCAACATCGGCAACGCCTCGCCTATCGGTGACTCGCCACCGCTGCTGATCGCCCTCGGCGCGCGGATTGTGCTGTGCAAAGGCGACACCCGCCGCACCTTGAATCTGGAAGATTACTTCATCGATTACCGCGTCACGGCGCGGCAGGAAAGCGAATTCATCGAGAAGATCATCGTCCCGCGTGCCAGCGCCGAGCAGTTGTTCCGCGCTTATAAAGTGTCGAAGCGGCTGGACGACGACATCTCCGCCGTTTGCGCCGCGTTCAACCTGCGCGTGGAAAACGCGGTGATCACCGACGCGCGCGTGGCGTTCGGCGGTATGGCGGCGATCCCGAAACGCGCCGCCCATTGCGAAGCGGTCTTGCTCGGGCAACCGTTCAACAATGCCGTGATCGAACGCGCCTGCGCCGCGCTGGCTGAAGACTTCACGCCGCTCTCGGACTTCCGTGCCAGCAAGGAATATCGCCTGCTCAGCGCGCAAAACCTGCTGCGCAAATATTTCATCGAACTGCAAACACCGCACATCGAGACTCGGGTGACCGCATATGTCTAACCATCACGCCGTAGAAAAGACCCAGGCTGAACTGGCTGAATTGTTCGCTCAGGACCTGACCACCGGTGTCGGCCGCAGCGTCAAGCACGACAGTGCCGCCAAGCATGTGTCCGGTGAAGCGCAGTACATCGATGATCGCCTGGAATTCCCTAACCAGCTGCACCTCTACGCGCGTCTGTCGGACCGCGCCCACGCGAAAATCCTCAGCATCGACACCCAGCCCTGCTATGCCTTTGAAGGCGTGCGTATCGTCATCACCCACGAAGACGTGCCGGGCCTGAAAGACATCGGCCCACTGATGCCCGGCGATCCGCTGTTGGCCATCGACGACGTGCAGTTTGTGGGTCAACCCGTTCTGGCGGTCGCCGCGAAAGACCTGGAAACCGCACGCAAAGCCGCGATGGCGGCCATCATCGAATACGAAGACCTCGAACCTGTGCTGGATGTTGTCGAAGCCTTGCGCAAACGCCACTTCGTGCTCGACAGCCACACCCATCAGCGCGGCGATTCGGTGTCGGCGCTGGCGACTGCCGAGCACCGCATTCAGGGCACGCTGCACATCGGCGGTCAGGAACACTTTTATCTGGAGACGCAAATCTCCTCGGTGATGCCGACCGAAGACGGCGGCATGATCGTCTACTGCTCGACGCAGAATCCCACTGAAGTGCAGAAACTGGTCGCCGAAGTCCTCGACGTGTCGATGAACAAGATCGTCGTTGATATGCGGCGCATGGGCGGTGGTTTCGGTGGCAAGGAAACCCAGGCCGCCAGCCCGGCGTGCCTGTGCGCGGTGGTTGCGCACCTCACCGGCCAGCCGACCAAGATGCGCTTGCCGCGCGTCGAAGACATGCTGATGACCGGCAAGCGCCATCCGTTCTACGTCGAGTACGACGTCGGCTTCGACAGCACCGGGCGCCTGCACGGGATCAACATGGACCTGGCCGGCAACTGCGGCTGCTCGCCGGACTTGTCCGCGTCGATTGTTGACCGGGCGATGTTCCATTCGGACAACTCGTATTACCTGGGCGATGCGACCATCAACGGTCACCGCTGCAAGACCAACACCGCGTCGAACACTGCTTACCGTGGCTTCGGAGGCCCGCAAGGCATGGTTGCGATCGAGGAAGTGATGGACGCGATTGCGCGCCACCTCAAACTCGATCCGCTGGCGGTGCGCAAGGCCAACTATTACGGCAAGACCGAGCGCAACGTCACCCATTATTACCAGACCGTCGAGCACAACATGCTCGAGGAGATGACCGCCGAACTGGAAGAAAGCAGCCAGTACGCCGAGCGTCGCGAAGCGATCCGCCGCTACAACGCCAACAGCCCGATCCTTAAAAAAGGCCTGGCGCTGACCCCGGTGAAATTCGGCATTTCCTTCACCGCCAGTTTCCTCAATCAGGCCGGCGCGCTGATCCATATCTACACCGACGGCAGTATTCACCTGAACCATGGCGGCACCGAAATGGGCCAGGGCCTGAACACCAAAGTCGCGCAGGTCGTGGCTGAAGTGTTCCAGGTTGAAATCGACCGCGTGCAGATCACCGCGACCAATACCGACAAGGTGCCAAACACCTCGCCAACGGCGGCGTCCAGCGGTGCGGATTTGAACGGCAAGGCGGCGCAGAACGCGGCGCAGACCATCAAGCAACGTCTGGTCGAGTTCGCCGCGCGGCATTACAAGGTCAGCGAAGAAGACGTCGAATTCCGCAATGGTCATGTGCGCGTCCGCGAGCAGATCCTGACGTTCGAAACGCTGGTCCAGCAGGCGTATTTCAATCAGGTCTCGCTGTCGAGCACCGGGTTCTACAAGACCCCGAAAATCTACTACGACCGCAGTCAGGCCCGTGGCCGGCCGTTCTATTATTTCGCCTTCGGTGCGGCGTGCTGCGAAGTGATCGTCGACACCTTGACCGGTGAATACAAGATGCTGCGCACCGACATCCTGCATGACGTCGGCGCCTCGCTGAACCCGTCCATCGACATCGGTCAGGTCGAGGGCGGTTTCGTGCAGGGCATGGGCTGGCTGACCATGGAAGAACTGGTCTGGAACAACAAAGGCAAGCTGATGACCAACGGCCCGGCCAGCTACAAGATCCCGGCCGTGGCGGACATGCCGCTGGACTTGCGAGTGAAGCTGGTTGAAAACCGCAAGAACCCGGAAGACACGGTGTTCCATTCCAAGGCAGTCGGTGAGCCGCCGTTCATGCTGGGCATCGCGGCGTGGTGCGCGATCAAGGATGCGGTGGCGAGCCTGGGCGATTACCAACATCAGCCGAAGATCGATGCGCCGGCCACGCCGGAGCGGGTGTTGTGGGGATGTGAGCAGATGCGCCAGCTTAAAGCGGTGAAAGCCGTGGAAGCTGAAACCGAATTGGCTCCGCTCTAGGACCGAGGCGCGGCCATTCGCGAGCAGGCTCGCTCCCACAGGGGTACGCATTGCCAATGTGGGAGCGAGCTTGCTCGCGAAGAGGTCCGAACAGACAACGAAGATGTCGAGGTGAACATGTACAACTGGATCGACGCCCTCGCCGACCTGCAGAACCAGGGCGAGCCCTGTGTGCTGGTGACGATCATCGAAGAACTCGGCTCGACGCCCCGCAACGCCGGCTCGAAAATGGTCGTCAGCGCCAATCGGCTCTTCGACACCATTGGTGGCGGGCATCTGGAATTCAAAGCCATGCAGATCGCCCGCGACATGCTCGCCAGTGGCCGGCAGGACACGCATCTGGAGCGTTTTAGCCTCGGCGCCAGTCTTGGCCAGTGCTGCGGCGGCGCCACGGTGCTGCTGTTTGAACCGATGGGCCAGGTGCAAGCGCACATCGCCGTATTCGGCGCCGGCCATGTCGGTCGCGCCCTGGTGCCGCTGCTGGCCAGCCTGCCCTGCCGGGTGCGCTGGATCGACTCGCGCGAAGCCGAGTTCCCCGAACACATCCCCCATGGTGTGCGTAAAATTATTGCCGAAGAGCCTGTGGATGAAGTCGATGACTTGCCCGCCGGCAGCTATTGCATCGTCATGACCCATAACCATCAGCTCGATCTGGAGCTGACCGCCGCGATTCTCAAGCGTAACGACTTCACCTGGTTCGGCCTGATCGGCTCGAAAACAAAACGCGCCAAATTCGAGCACCGACTGCGTGATCGCGGTTTCGACGCCAGCGTCGTTCAGCGCATGCGTTGCCCGATGGGCATCGGCGAAGTCAAAGGCAAGCTGCCCGTGGAAATCGCCATTTCCATCGCCGGCGAAATCATCGCCACCTACAACGCCAGTTTCGGCCAGCGCACTGCCAGCGCCGAACCGATTGCCAAACTGCTGCCCGCCTCGCGCCGCAGTCCGGCCACCCAACTCAAAGCCTCAAACTGATTAGAGAACCGTCATGCCTCTGACTCGCAAAGCCTACCGCGCCGCCATCCTGCACAGCATCGCCGACCCCGCCGAAGTCGGGATCGAAGCCTCTTATGAATATTTCGAGGACGGTCTGCTGGTGGTCGACGACGGCAAGATCAGCGCGCTCGGCCACGCCAGCGAACTGTTGCCGACCCTGCCGGCAGATATCGAGATCAATCATTATCAGGATGCGCTGATTACCCCGGGCTTCATCGACACCCATATTCACCTGCCGCAAACCGGCATGGTCGGTGCTTACGGCGAGCAACTGCTCGACTGGCTGAACACTTACACCTTTCCGTGCGAAAGCCAGTTTGGCGACAAAGCCCACGCCGATGAAGTCGCCGATATCTTTATCAAGGAGCTGCTGCGCAACGGCACCACCACGGCGCTGGTGTTCGGCAGCGTTCACCCGCAGTCGGTGAACTCGTTTTTCGAAGCGGCTGAGAAACTCGATCTGCGCATGATCGCCGGCAAGGTGATGATGGACCGCAATGCCCCGGACTACCTGACCGACACTGCCGAGTCGAGCTACGCCGAGAGCAAGGCGCTGATCGAACGCTGGCACGGCAAGGGCCGTCTGCACTACGCGGTCACCCCGCGCTTCGCACCGACCAGCACCCCGGAACAGCTTGCGCTGGCGGGACAGTTGCTCAAGGAATACCCGGATCTGTACATGCAGACCCACATCAGCGAAAACCTCAAGGAAATCGAGTGGGTCAAGGCACTGTTCCCGGAGCGCAAGGGCTACCTGGATGTTTACGATCACTATCAGTTGCTCGGCGAGCGCTCGGTGTTCGCCCACGGCGTGCATTTGTGCGATGACGAATGTGCGCGACTGGCGCAAACCGGCTCGGCCGTTTCGTTCTGCCCGACGTCGAACCTGTTCCTCGGCAGCGGGCTGTTCAACCTACCGATGGCCGAGAAGCACAAGATGAATGTCGGCCTGGGCACGGACGTCGGCGGCGGTACCAGTTTCTCGCTGCTGCAAACGCTGAACGAAGCCTACAAAGTGATGCAGTTGCAGGGCGCGCGGCTGAGCCCGTTCAAATCGTTGTACCTGGCGACACTAGGCGGCGCGCGGGCTCTGCGCCTGGAAGACCGCATCGGCAACCTGCAACCGGGCAGCGACGCCGACTTTCTGGTGCTGGATTACAACGCCACGCCGCTGCTCAGCTACCGCTTGAAACAGGCCAATAACATTGCCGAGACGTTGTTCGTGTTGATGACGCTGGGGGATGACCGGACCGTGGCGCAGACCTATGCGGCGGGTGCGCTGGTGCATCAGCGCTAGGTTTTCACAGGCACAAAAAAATCCCCCGGTACTTTTCAGTCCGGGGGATTTTTATTGCCTGTCAGATTGCTATCGCTGGCAAGCCAGCGATTAGGGTCGACTCGGTATCAGCTCAAAGCTTGGCCGCTGGACGCCCCGGCTTCTTGCTCTGCAACAAATGCGAGAACACCGCATGCAGATCATCCGACGCGCCTTCCTCGTCGAGGTTGAGCTTGCTGTCGATGTGATCCATGTGATGCATCATCAGGTTCACTGCCAATTCGCCGTCGCGCTTTTCGATCGCGTCGATCAACTGCGTGTGTTCATCGTATGAGCAGTGCGAGCGATTGCCGCTTTCATACTGCGCAATGATCAGCGAAGTCTGCGAAACCAGGCTGCGCTGGAAACTGATCAACGGCGCGTTCATCGCCGCTTCCGCCAGTTTCAGGTGAAATTCGCCCGACAGACGAATCCCGGCGCCGCGATCTCCTCGGGAAAAGCTGTCGCGTTCATCGTTGACCATCTGTCGCAGTTCTGCGATTTGCTCGGCGGTGGCGTGCTGCACGGCGAGCTCGGTGATCGCGCGCTCGACCAGGCGACGGGCGAGAAAAACCTGACGCGCCTCTTCAACGCTCGGGCTGGCGACGACGGCGCCACGGTTCGGCCGCAACAGCACAACGCCTTCATGGGCCAGACGCGACAACGCGCGGCGAATGATGGTGCGGCTGACCCCGAAGATTTCCCCCAGCGCTTCTTCGCTCAACTTGGTGCCAGGCGCCAGGCGCTGTTCGAGGATGGCCTCGAAGATATGCGCATAGACAATATCGTCCTGGGTTCCGCTGCGGCCGGCTTTGCCTGCTCGCGGTTGTTTCTTGAGGGGCTGCAACTGTTCGTTCATGGGCACTCGAGTCGGGAAAACTGCGGCGAATAGACCGCGACTGTAATACGGCACAGTAGGTCGCTGGCAAGTATCGCGTAAAAAACAGCGCGATTGTACACAATGAATGGTGGCAACACGACTGTACGGCTGTTTGTAACGTTGGCTGTATTGCAACGGTTCGATAACTTTGAGTTTAGGCTTGTTCGCAGAATCCGCCGAATGACCGTGATCAATGTGGGAGCGAGCCTGCTCGCGAAAGCCATTTCTCATTCTTAATGAATGATGACTGACACACCGCTTTCGCGAGCAGGCTCGCTCCCACGAGGAATTTGTGATGTGGCGGACATCTTCATTGGTATAAGGAACACCGCCGTCATGACCGACGCCATGCACGCCCGACTGCGCCCCCTCTCCGACACTTCGCCCTCGGCCATCGTCGCCGGCTTCATCGCGATGATGACCGGCTACACCAGCTCGCTGGTGCTGATGTTTCAGGCCGGGCAAGCCGCCGGACTGACCAGCGGGCAGATTTCCTCATGGATCTGGGCGATTTCGATCGGCATGGCGGTGTGCTCGATCGGCCTTTCGCTGCGCTATCGCACCCCCATTACCATCGCCTGGTCAACGCCCGGCGCGGCGTTGCTCATCACCAGCCTGGGCGGTGTCAGTTATGGCGAGGCCATTGGCGCCTACATTACCTGTGCGGTACTGGTGACGATTTGCGGTTTGACCGGCAGCTTCGAGCGGCTGGTGAAAAAGATTCCGGCATCGTTGGCCGCTGCTTTACTGGCAGGCATTCTGTTCAAGATCGGCAGCGAAATCTTCGTCGCGGCGCAGCATCGCACCGGGCTGGTGCTGAGCATGTTTTTCACTTACCTGCTGATCAAGCGCCTGTCGCCCCGCTATGCCGTGCTCGCCGCGCTGCTGGTCGGCACTGCTTTGTCAGGCTTTATGGGATTGCTGGATTTCAGCGGCTTTCATCTGGAAGTCGCCACGCCGGTGTGGACCACACCGCACTTTTCGCTGGCGGCAACCATCAGCATCGGCATTCCGCTGTTCGTCGTAGCGATGACGTCGCAGAACATGCCCGGCATCGCCGTGCTGCGCGCCGACGGCTATAACGTCCCCGCTTCGCCATTGATCACCACCACCGGCATCGCATCGCTGTTGCTGGCGCCATTCGGCTCCCACGGCATCAACCTGGCCGCCATCAGCGCCGCGATCTGCACCGGCCCGCATGCCCATGAGGATCGCAACAAGCGTTACACCGCGGCGGTCTGGTGCGGGGTTTTCTACGGAATTGCCGGTGTGTTCGGCGCAACGCTGGCGGCGCTGTTTGCGGCATTGCCCAAGGAGTTGGTGCTGTCGATTGCGGCTTTGGCGCTGTTTGGTTCAATCATCAACGGTTTGAGCATTGCGATGAGTGAAACCAGGGAACGCGAAGCAGCGCTGATCACCTTTATGGTTACGGCATCGGGGTTGACGCTGTTTTCCATTGGTTCGGCATTTTGGGGGATCGTTGCGGGGGTGCTGACGCTGGTGATCCTGAACTGGCGCAAAGCTTAAGATCAAAATCCCCTCACCCTAGCCCTCTCCCAGAGGGAGAGGGAACCGACCGTGGTGTTTGGATGAGGTGCGCTGACATGCGGTACCGAGTCGAACTCGAAGCTTTAAAAGCCCATAAATCGGCTCCCTCTCCTTGGGGAGAGGGCTGGGTGAGGGGCGGATCCACCGCAAGACCGAAACCGTACACCCAAACACCAGACGAAAAAAAACGGCGACCCTCAGGTCGCCGTTTTTTTCAGTATCACTTGGCCGCGTTGATCGGCTTTTCCGGATACCACACGTCCAGCAGCGGGCTGACTTCGTACTTGGTCAGCTCGGAGCGGGTTTTCAGCCAGGCTTCAACGGCAGCGCGCTGCTCTTCGTTGACCGAGCCACGCTTCTGCAGGCACACCAGACCGAAGTCGTCGCCGCCGACATAGCCCAGACCATTGGCTTCCATCGCTTCTTTGATGAATGCTTCGAGGAAAGCGTCAATGGCTTCTTCGGACAAGTCTTCTTTGAAGTCCAGGTTCAGCTCGAAACCCAGCTCTTGAAATTCATCAACGCACAGTTTTTTGCGCAGACGCTGGGAACGGTTAGTCGCCATTGGAACAATCCTCTTAAGTAATAACGGCCGGCACTTTACCAGTTTAAGCCGGCGTTTGCCCGACTCTCTGGCCGCTGTGGCCGACCGCCTGTAAAAAAATAACCCTTCGGCCGTCCCTGACACGGCACAAGCTGTAACAGCTTGGGGCATAATGCCGACACTTTCATGACCACTGAGGACCTTTTCATCCATGTCCTCGTCTTTTTTCCCCTCTTCAGCAGGGTTTTATTTCAGATGATCAAATCGTTGCGTCCACTGTTTCTCGCCGGCCTTCTTCTGCCTCTGGCCCTGCCTGTTTCCGCCGCCACCATCAATACCTCCCTCACCCCGAACGTCGAAAAAGCCCTCAAGGCCAGCAAACTTCAACCCAGCGCACTGTCGTTGGTGATGGTGCCGCTGGACGGTCCGGGCACGCCGACCGTGTTCAACGCCGATGTGTCGGTCAACCCGGCGTCAACCATGAAACTGGTGACCACGTACGCGGCGCTGGAAATGCTCGGCCCCAACCATCAGTGGAAAACCGAGTTCTACACCGATGGCGACCTGAGCGGCGGCATCCTCAATGGCAACCTGTACCTCAAGGGTGGCGGTGACCCGAAGCTGAACATGGAAAAGCTCTGGCTGCTGATGCGTGACTTGCGCGCCAACGGCGTGACCCAGATCACCGGCGACCTGATCCTTGACCGCAACTTCTTCGTCCAGCCGCAATTGCCGGAATTCAACGATGACGGCAACGACGACAACAAGCCGTTTCTGGTCAAACCCGATTCACTGCTGGTTAATCTCAAGGCCTTGCGCTTTGTGGCGCGTAACGACGGTGGCCGCGTACTGATCTCGGTCGAGCCGCCGATTGCCAGCATCCGCATCGAAAACACCGTCAAGGCGCTGCCCTCCAAGCAATGCACCGGTGGCGTGCGCTACAACCCGGTGCCGCAGGCCGATGGCAGCGTGACCGTGACCGTCGGCGGCCAGTTGGGCGAAGGCTGCAGCTCGCAGACTTACCTGTCGCTGCTCGACCATGCGACCTACACCGCTGGTGCCGTGCGGGCGATCTGGAAGGAACTGGGCGGCAGCATTCAGGGCAGGGATCGTCTGGCACCAACCCCGAGCAGCGCCAAACTGCTCGCCCGTGCGTATTCGCCGGATCTGGCCGAGATCATCCGCGACATCAACAAGTACAGTAACAACACCATGGCCCAGCAGCTGTTTCTCAGCCTCGGCCAGCGTTTCCGCAACGAAGCCGACGGTGACGATGCCAGGGCAGCGCAGCGCGTAGTACGCCAATGGCTGGCGAAAAAAGGCATTACCGCGCCGCATCTGGTGATGGAAAACGGTTCAGGCCTGTCCCGCGCCGAGCGCGTCAGCGCCCGTGAAATGGCCAATATGCTGCAAGCAGCGTGGCACAGCCCGTATGCCGCCGAATACATCAGCTCGCTGCCGATTGCCGGCACCGACGGCACCATGCGCAAACGCTTGAAAACCACCGCGATGCGCGGCGAAGCCCACGTCAAGACCGGCACCCTCAACACCGTGCGCGCGATCGCCGGGTTCAGCCGTGACGTGAATGGCAATACCTGGGCGGTGGTGGCGATCCTCAATGACAAGGCGCCGTTCGGTGCGTCGTCGGTACTGGATCAGGTACTGCTGGATCTCTATAAACAGCCGAAACTGCCACAGACTGCTTCGGTGCTGTAAGCGGATTCTGAAAACACCTTCAAACCCTGTGGGAGCGAGCTTGCTCGCGAAGACGTCAGTACAGTCAATATCCATTGACTGTTCGACCGCTTTCGCGAGCAAGCTCGCTCCCACACTGGTTTTGCGCCAGGCTCAGCTCATCTGCCGTTCAACCCGGTCCCGGCCGTTCTGCTTCGCGGCATAAACCCCGGAATCAGCACGCAGCAGCAGTGAATCCGCGCCCTCCCCCGGCCGCCAGCTGGCGATGCCGAAACTGGCCGTGACCACGCCGACCACGTCCACCGGCGCACTGCGCAGGCCCTCCCACAATTCCATCGCCAGCATGTACGCATGTTCGCCGTCGATGTCCGGGCACAGCACCATGAACTCTTCGCCGCCCAGGCGGCAGAACACGTCGGTGCGACGCAGTCGATGGCCAATGCGCTCACACACCGCTTGCAGCACCCGGTCACCGACGGCATGACCGTACTGATCGTTGATGCGTTTGAAGTGGTCGATGTCGAGCATGATCACCGACAGCTCGCCGCCGCCACGCTCGACACGGGCCATTTCGGTGGTCAGGCGCTCCTGGAAATAGCGCCGATTGTGAATCCCGGTCAGCGAGTCGGTCACCGACAGCGCGCGCAGCTCTTCTTCCACGCGCTTGAGGTCGGAAATATCCGATATGTAGCCGTGCCATAGCACGCCGCCGCCCGGCAGCTCTTCGGGCGTCGCTTCGCCGCGCACCCAGCGCAGGCCACGTTCGGGCAGTTGCACGCGGTATTCTTCGCGCCATGGGCTGAGATTCTCGGCAGACTCACGGATCGATGAGCGCACACGAATGACGTCCTGCGGGTGAATACGACTGAAAATCGCCTCGGCGTCGAACAACAGCACGTCCGGCTCCAGCTCATAGATTTCGCGGATGCCGTCGCTGGCATAGATCACGCTGAAACGCCCGTCGAACTCCATCTTGAACTGGTAAATGCCACCGGGAACATGGGCGCTGAGTTTTTTCAATAAAATGTCGCGCGCCGCCAGCACCTCGTGGACGCGCTTGCGCTCGGTGATGTCGATGCAGATCGCCAGATGACCGACCCACAACCCCTGTTCATCGAGCACCGGTGTAGCGAGCATGTTCACCGGCAGATGAGTCCCGTCGCTGCGCACCAGCGTCCATTCGCGCGCTTCATGGCCGCCGACTTCGCCGCCCTCCACCAGCATCGCGTGACAGGTAGGGATGCTTTTGCCGTAACGCGCACTCAACTCGGCCGAGCGCGCCATCAGTTCGCGGGGCAAATGCAGGTTTTCCAGGGTCATGCGCCCGACGACTTCGGCGCTGGTGTATCCCAGCATTTGCTCGGCGCCGGGGTTAAACGTGTTGATCACGCCGCGCAGATCGGTAGCGATGATCGCCACCTGAGTGGCGGCGTTTAACACACCGCGCAGTTGGCCGTGCGTGCCGCGCAATTCCTGCTCTCGCTCGTGCAGCTCCTGAGTGCGCACCTCCACCAGCCGTACCGCGCGCTGGCGCTGGCTGACCAGCACGTAAAGCAACGCGCTGAGCAGCAAGCTGAGCAGCCCACCGAGGATGATCACGCTGCCCACCGATGAATGGTTGGCCCGCATGAACGCTTCGCTCGGCAGAATATCAACCTGATAATCGTGATCGGCCATGCGCAACAGCCGCGTCGCCGCCAGATCCCCGGGCACCGCCTGGTTGCTCGACTCGAACAAAGCTTCGTGCTGGTCCTGGGTCGACAAGTCCAGAATGCGCACCGACAGGTAATCGTGCCGGGCATCGGGCAAACCGTCGGCGAGCAACTGGCGCATGCTGATCACCGCCATCACATAACCGAACGGCTGTGGCTCACCCGCGCGGCTGACCGGCGCCATCAGCAATACTCCACGCGCATAGGCCGGCTCGATCCCGACCAGATGCATCGGTTGCGAAACGGCCAGGCTACCGAGCCGATCGGCGCGTTGCAGGGTTTCGCGGCGCAAGGGTTGAGCGAGCAAGTCGTAACCCAGCGGTGGCGCCAGTCGGCTCTGAGTCTGGGTGTACAGCACCGGCACGTATTCATCGCGAGGCGCCGCCAATTGCAATTCTCCCTTGGCGTCGAGTTCGCGAATGGTAAACGTGCTCAGGCCTTCATCACGCACCCGCTGCTCGAACGCGGCCCGTTGAGCGCCGCTCACTCTTGGGGCATACGTATAGGCTTGCGTGCGCAGCAATAAAGGTCGGGAGTAACCGTCGAATTCGGCGCGAGACACCGATACGGAGTTGGCGAAAAAGCGGCGCAGACCGTCGAGACGTTGCTCCTGGTCCTGAAAACGCTCGGCGATACGGCTGTAACGCTCATTGGCCAGCAGTTGAAAGCGCTGACGCGATTGTTGCTGAAACTGATTGAACGTGCCCAAGGCCAGCAGCCCGGTGAGGATTGCGCCGGCGAGCAATACCAGCAACGCGACCAGCCAGGCCGAGGCGTCTTCGCTGATAAAACCCAGGATTTTCGGGCGCACGGGGTGCAACGGCATAAACACAACTCGCTACGCCAGATTCCCGGGAAAAACCCCATTGGCGGTGTGTGAGTTATAGCTATTAGCCACTAATTTAGCTAGCACCGCTGGATCCACCGAGCCGTTAAAAATCAAGGCTCTGTGGATCCAACCGGGCAAAGCGTCAACGAGCCGTGATTTTCCAGGCCCGATGAATCTTGGTATTGCGGGCGAAATCCGGGTCAATGGTCTGCGCGCTGATTTCCTCAACCGCATAACGCTCGGTGAGGTTCTCCTCCAACTGGAACTTGCGGAAGTTATTGGAGAAGTACAACACGCCGCCCGGCGCCAGACGCGCCATTGCCAGATCGATCAGCTGCACCTGATCGCGCTGCACATCAAAGATGCCTTCCATGCGTTTGGAGTTGGAGAAGGTCGGCGGATCGATGAAGATCAGGTCGTATTCGTCGCGGCAGCTTTCCAGCCACGCCATGACGTCGCCCTGCTCCAGACGGTTCTTGTCCGAGAAGCCATTCAACGACAGGTTGCGACGCGCCCAGTCCAGATAGGTTTTCGACAGGTCGACGCTGGTGGTGCTGCGCGCGCCGCCCTTGGCGGCGTGCACGCTGGCGGTCGCGGTGTAGCAGTACAGATTGAGGAAGCGCTTGCCCGCCGCCTCTTTCTGAATCCGCAGGCGCATCGGTCGGTGATCGAGGAACAGGCCGGTGTCGAGGTAATCGGTGAGGTTGACCAGCAACTTCACGCCGCCCTCGCTGACTTCATTGAATTTGCCCTGAGCGCTCTGACGCTCGTACTGCTTGGTGCCGCTCTGGCGCTCGCGGCGTTTGACCACCACCCGGCTCTTGTCGACGTTCAGTGCCTGCGGAATTGCCGCCAGCGCATCGAACATGCGCGCCGAGGCTTTTTCCGGGTCGATGGATTTCGGCGCGGCGTATTCCTGAACGTGCACCCAGTCGTGGTACAGGTCGATGGCCATCGCGTATTCCGGCATGTCGGCATCGTAGACGCGGTAGCAATCGATGCCTTCGCGCTTGACCCACTTGCTCATCGCCTTGAGGTTTTTCTGCAGGCGATTAGCGAACATTTGCCCGCCTTCGCTCAATCGCGGCTGCTCGATCACGGGCGCCGGCGCTGGCGTCGGTTTGATCGGGTTGCCGTTCTTGTTGAACTTGCGCTCTTGTGGCTCATCCGGGGTCTGATCGTAAGCCGCTTGCTCGCGCTCGGCCTGACGCTGCTCGGGGGTACGGCGTTCGCCCGTGACGAATTGATCCGGCAGCACTTTGATCAGCAACAGTTTGCACGGCAGCGCGCCGTTCCAGAAGGAATACTGTTTATGGCTGCGAATGCCCATGCGCTTGCCCAGATCCGGCGCACCGGTGAACACCGCCGCTTCCCAGTTCAGGCAGGCCTGACGCAGGCGCTCGCCCAGATTCTGATAGAGATACAGCAGGCTGGCTTCATCACCCAGACGCTCGCCGTACGGCGGGTTGCAGATGACCAGACCTTTCTGATTCTGATCCGGACGCGGTTCGAACGTCGCCACTTCGCCCTGGTAGATCTTGATCCACTCGCTCAGGCCGGCGCGTTCAACGTTGTTGCGGCCCGGCTGGATGAGGCGCGGGTCGGCTTCGTAACCGCGAATCCACAGCGGCGGCTTGGCCAGACCGGCAGCGGCACGTTCGACAGCCTCTTCGTGAAGTTTCTTCCACAGCGCCGGTACATGACCCAGCCACGCGGTGAAACCCCACTGCTCACGGCGCAGGTTCGGTGCCATGTCGGCGGCGATCATGCCCGCTTCGACGAGGAACGTACCGACACCGCACATCGGGTCAGCCAGCGCGCCGCCTTCGGCCGCAATGCGTGGCCAGCCGGAACGGATCAGGATCGCCGCCGCGAGGTTTTCCTTCAGCGGCGCTGCGCCTTGCTGCAAGCGATAGCCGCGCTGGTGCAGGCTGTGCCCGGAAAGGTCGAGGGAGAGAATGGCTTCGCCGCGATCCAGGCGCAGGTGAATGCGCAGATCCGGGTTGAGTTTGTCGATCGAGGGACGATCGCCCTGCGGTGTGCGCAGCTTGTCGACGATGGCGTCTTTGACTTTCAGCGCGCCAAAGTGGGTGTTGTCGATGCCCGAGCCGTGACCGCTGAATTCGACGGCCAACGTGCCGTCGCTGAGCATGTGATCCTGCCACTCGATGTCGAGCACGCCGTGGTACAGGTCTTCGGCGTCCTTCATCGGGAAACGCTTGAGCACCAGCAACACGCGGTTGGCCAGACGCGACCACAGGCACAGGCGATACGCGGTTTCCATGGTCGCCATGCCACGCACGGCGGAGGTGTGCTCGCGGGCTTCTTCAAGGCCAAGCCCGACGGCTTCCTCGATGAGCAGGCCTTCAAGGCCTTTGGGGCAAGTGAGGAAGAGTTCGAACTGATCGGACATGGTATTTCCAGAGCCTTTGGCTAGTGGACCGGCAACGCATTGCCGACCCGGTTTTCAATCAGGCGCTTTTCCAGAAGAGCGCCCGCGTGGCACGAAGGTGTGCCGTTCCATCCCCGCTGCTCGGTTTAAAGGAGCTTAGATGCCGGGACAGATAAAAAAGTTGATGCAACAAAAAGACTGAAAGCGACCCTTCGTCGAATAGTACCCAAGCGCGAACGTGGGTCATTCTCACTAAAGGATTAACCCGCTGACTCAGCGGGGCGCCGATCATACCGGGGTTTGCTCAATAAACGTTCAATAAATTCGCGGTTACTTATCGCCATACCATCATTTGCGTTACGTGCTTATGACAAAACGATCATTCCCTCGGTGTGACTCATTGGTTAGAACTGAGCACAGGTTGACGTCGCAACGGCGTCAACACCTTGGCTCGCCA
Source organism: Pseudomonas khorasanensis (assembly GCF_014268505.2). Classification (GTDB taxonomy): domain Bacteria; phylum Pseudomonadota; class Gammaproteobacteria; order Pseudomonadales; family Pseudomonadaceae; genus Aquipseudomonas; species Aquipseudomonas khorasanensis. The sequence goes on along the minus strand of NZ_JABWQP020000013.1, from coordinate 110,376 downwards.
CGCCGGCAGCGAGCCGCAAGACGGCAGGTTTCTTTCTGCCAGACCTCGGTTGAGGTCAACGCGACACTACAGTCAACAAGTGAGGGAAACACCCTATGAGAAGACTTAAGCGTGATCCGTTGGAAAGAGCATTTTTGCGCGGATATCAATATGGCGTTGGTGGCAAATCCCGTGAGCTTTGCCCATTTACTCTACCGTCGGTACGCCAAGCCTGGATCAACGGCTGGCGAGAAGGACGCGGCGACAACTGGGACGGTATGACCGGCACTGCGGGAATCCACAGACTCAACGAACTTCACGCCGTCGGCTGACACAGGGCATTAATTCCGACACGACAATCTGAATCTGCATTGAATTAACCACGCACGTCCTTCCCGGACGGCGGGCTTCGGCCCAGGGGCTCCTTCGAGGAGCCCTTTTTATTGCCTGCAATTCCGCGACGAGCACATAACCTGTGGGAGCGAGCCTGCTCGCGAAAGCGGTATATCAGTCACATTATCAGCGTGTGACACACCGCCTTCGCGAGCAGGCTCGCTCCCACAGGGTTCACCGTGGTGTCCAGTCCGATCAGCGCAAGGCCGCGATGGCATCCACCGACTCGCGTATCAACGCCGGGCCTTTGTAGATGAAGCCGGAGTAGATTTGCACCAGGCTCGCACCGGCGGTGATTTTTTCCGCCGCATGCTTACCTTCGGTAATCCCGCCAGCGGCGATGATCGGCAAACGCCCCGCCAACTCGCCCGCCAGCACCTTGACCGTATTCGTGCTCTTGTCACGCACCGGCGCGCCGGACAGGCCGCCGGCTTCGTCGCCATGTTCCATGCCTTCAACGCCAACACGGCTCAGAGTGGTGTTGGTGGCGATCACTGCGTCCATCCCGGTTTCCATCAGCGCTGCCGCCACCTGCGCGGTTTCTTCGTCGGTCATGTCCGGCGCGATCTTGATCGCCAGCGGCACATGCTTGCCGTGGCGCAGGGCCAGTTCGGCGCGGCGCGTGGCCAGGTCGGCCAGCAACTGCTTGAGCGAATCGCCGAACTGCAGGCTGCGCAGGCCCGGGGTGTTCGGTGAACTGACGTTGACGGTGACGTAGCTGGCGTGGGCGTAAACCTTGTCCAGGCAGATCAGGTAGTCATCGACCGCACGCTCGACGGGCGTGTCGAAGTTCTTGCCGATATTGATGCCCAGCACACCTTTGTATTTCGCTGCGGCGACTCGCGCCAGCAGGTTATCCACGCCGAGGTTGTTAAAGCCCATACGATTGATGATCGCCTCGGCTTCCGGCAGGCGGAAAATGCGTGGTTTCGGATTGCCAGGTTGAGGACGCGGGGTCACGGTGCCAATTTCGACAAAACCGAAACCCAGTTGCGCGAAGCCATCGATGGCGGCGCCATTCTTGTCCAGACCGGCCGCCAGTCCCACCGGGTTGGGAAACTCCAGGCCCATCACCGTCACCGGCACTTTCGCCGGCGCCTTGCACAACACGCCGTTGAGGCCCAAACGTCCACCCGCGCCGATCAGATCCAGCGACAGATCGTGGGAGGTTTCCGGGGAAAGTTTGAACAACAGCTGACGGGCCAGGGTGTACATGGGCGGCGATGACTCGAGCGGCGAAAAGAGGCGGCGATTATAGCCGGGCATCGTCCTCTGGCGCGAGGCACCTGCGCAAAACAGCGGCTGGCATATGCCTTGCACCGCGCTGTCTATCAGTCTGCCGACCAATGACGGCGCGCAGGCCAGGACAATGGCGTCGTCCTCGGGTTTTGCCTGCGCAGAGTCCGGGACGGCGTTTTTTTTGAGGTAGCGTATGAACGAAACGTCCGTGGGGCCGCTGGCCTGGGTCAATGGCAGCGATGCGCCAGAAAAGCGCGCGATCAATCTGGGATTCATGGCGCTGAGCGACTGCGCTTCGGTCGTCGTCGCCGCCACCCAAGGCTTCGCCCAGCCTTATGGCCTGACCCTGAACCTCAAGCGCCAGGCGTCATGGGCCAACCTGCGTGACAATCTGGTCAGCGGCGAACTGGACGCCGCCCACAGTCTGTACGGTCTGATTTACGCCGTGCACCTGGGCATCGGCGGCATCGCCCCGACCGACATGGCGGTGTTGATGGGCCTGAACCAGAACGGTCAGAGCCTCAACCTGTCCCAGGGTTTGCAGACCCTTGGCGTGACCGGTCCTGAAGCGCTCGCCCGCCATGTGCACCAAAGCCGCGCAAAACTGACCTTCGCCCAGACCTTCCCCACCGGCACCCACGCGATGTGGCTCTATTACTGGCTGGCGAGTCAGGGCATTCATCCTTTGCAGGACGTCAACAGCGTGGTCGTCCCGCCGCCGCAAATGATCGCGCACCTGCAAGCGGGGCGCATCGACGGCTTTTGCGTCGGTGAGCCGTGGGCGGCCAGCGCGGTGCAGCAGGACCTCGGTTTTACGCTCGCGACCAGTCAAAGCATCTGGCCCGACCACCCGGAGAAAGTCCTCGGCTGCACCCGTGAATTCGTCGAGCAATACCCCAACACAGCGCGGGCGCTGGTCATGGCGATCGTCGAGGCCAGCCGCTTCATTGAACAAAGCGCCGAGAATCGCCGCAGCACCGCGCAACTGCTCAGTGCGCCGCAATACCTCGACACCCCTGAAACTTGCATCGAACCGCGCTTTACCGGCGATTACGCCGATGGCCTCGGCAATCGCTGGCAGGACCCGCACGCCCTGCGCTTTCATGGCAATGGAGAGGTCAATCTGCCGTACCTTTCCGACGGCATGTGGTTCATGACGCAATTCCGTCGCTGGGGCCTGTTGCGTGAAGACCCGGACTATCTCGACGTCGCCCGTCAGGTTCAGCGCCTGGATGTGTACCGTGAAGCCGCCAGCGCGGTGGGGGTCGCTCCTTGCGGATCTGACATGCGCAGCAGCCAGCTGCTTGACGGCAAGGTCTGGGACGGCAGCGATCCGGCGGGCTATGCGCGCAGTTTCAAGCTGCACGCCCTGAGCGATGACGCTCCCCTTCTCGCCCAGCGCTGACAGGAGACCGCGAATATGTTGCGCATTCTGCTGATCAACGACACCGCGAAAAAAGTCGGGCGGCTGAAAGCGGCGCTGACCGAGGCCGGGTTCGAGGTGATCGACGAGTCAGGCCTGATCATCGACCTGCCCGCACGCGTCGAAACGGTGCGCCCCGACGTGATCCTGATCGATACCGAGTCACCGGGGCGCGATGTCATGGAACAAGTGGTGCTGGTCAGCCGCGACCAGCCACGGCCGATTGTGATGTTTACCGATGAACATGACCCGGGCGTGATGCGGCAGGCGATCAAGTCCGGGGTCAGTGCCTACATCGTCGAAGGCATTCACGCACAGCGCCTGCAGCCGATTCTCGATGTGGCGATGGCACGCTTCGAGAGCGACCAGGCCTTGCGCGCACAACTACACGCCCGGGACCAGCAACTGGCCGAGCGCAAGCGCATCGAACTGGCCAAGGGTTTGCTGATGAAAATGAAGGACTGCAACGAGGAAGAGGCCTACACCCTGATGCGCCGCCAGGCCATGAGCCGCCAGCAGAAGCTGATTCAGGTGGCGGAGCAGATCATCGCCATGAGCGAGTTGCTGGGCTGATTAAAGATCAAAAAATCGCAGCCTCGTTGCACTCGTCAGCTCCTACAGGACTGTGCGTTCACTTGTAGGAGCTGACGAGTGCAACGAGGCTGCGATCTTTTCAAGCCTTGGCACAAATCTCGCTAAGCATTTACCACAGGTAACCAACGGCGGTTGCCCCACCTACGACAAAGACGTCGCTCACCCCGTTCGCCCATCGGCGAATCAGGTAGCGGCGTTTTTGCGTTTTGGCCCCACAGACCGGGGCCGGTGGTGCGGCCGTCGGGCGCTCCACCTGCTGTACATGACTCCTTTCGAGACTCTTTTCAGCCGAGGTGCGCGATGAATTCAAGCTTCTGGAAATCCGGCCATACCCCGACCCTGTTCGCGGCCTTCCTCTATTTCGACCTGAGTTTCATGGTCTGGTACCTGCTCGGCCCCTTGGCGGTGCAGATCGCCGCCGACCTGCACCTGACCACCCAGCAACGCGGGCTCGTCGTCGCCACGCCGATTCTGGCCGGCGCGGTGTTGCGCTTCGCCATGGGCATGCTGGCGGATCGGTTGTCGCCAAAGACCGCCGGGCTGATCGGCCAGGTCATCGTCATCTGTGCACTGTTCGGCGCCTGGAAGCTCGGCATCCACAGTTACGAACAAGCGCTGATCCTCGGCCTGTTCCTCGGCATGGCCGGCGCCTCGTTCGCCGTCGCCCTGCCGCTAGCCTCGCAGTGGTATCCGCCGGAGCACCAGGGCAAAGCCATGGGCATCGCCGGCGCGGGCAACTCCGGCACGGTCTTCGCCGCCTTGCTTGCGCCAGTGCTGGCAGCGGCATTTGGCTGGAGCAACGTATTTGGTTTCGCCCTGATTCCGTTGATCCTGACCCTGATACTGTTCGCCTGGATGGCGAAAAATGCGCCGCAGCGTCCGAAAGCCAAGTCCATGGCCGACTACTTCAAAGCTCTGGGCGACCGCGACAGCTGGTGGTTCATGTTTTTCTACAGCGTCACCTTCGGTGGTTTCATCGGCCTGGCCAGCGCCCTGCCCGGTTATTTCAACGACCAGTACGGTTTGAGCCCGGTGACCGCCGGCTACTACACCGCGGCCTGCGTGTTCGGCGGCAGCCTGATGCGTCCGTTGGGTGGCGCGCTGGCCGATCGCTTCGGTGGCATTCGCACATTGCTGGCGATGTACACAGTCGCCGCTATCTGCATCGCCATCGTCGGTTTCAACCTGCCAAGTTCCTACGCGGCATTGGCTTTTTTCGTCTGCACCATGCTCGGGTTGGGTGCGGGCAATGGCGCGGTGTTCCAACTGGTGCCGCAGCGTTTTCGTCGTGAGATTGGCGTGATGACCGGGCTGATCGGCATGGCCGGCGGTATTGGCGGCTTCGCCCTGGCGGCGGGAATGGGTGCGATCAAGCAAAGTACCGGCAGCTATCAGTTGGCCCTGTGGTTGTTTGCCAGCCTGGGCGTCCTCGCCTGGTTCGGCCTGCACGGCGTCAAGCGTCGCTGGAGAACCACCTGGGGTTCGGCGGCGGTGACGGCGGCGCGGGTCTGAGGCGTCGATGGCCCTGCAACTGAGTGTTGCCGAAGCCAGCGCCACCGGCCCGCGTGCGGAGAATCAGGACGCTCTGCGTTGCGTGACACCGGCGCCGGCGCTGGCCGTGAGCAAGGGTTATCTTTTTGCCATTGCGGACGGCGTCAGCCAGTGCGCCGATGGCGGCCTCGCCGCGCGCTCGACCTTGCAGGCCTTGGCGCTGGACTACTACGCCACGCCGGAAACCTGGAGCGTGGCCCAGGCGCTGGACCGACTGCTCCTTGCGCAGAACCGCTGGCTGCAGGCCAATGGCGGCGGGCAACCGCTGCTCACCACCCTCAGCGCTTTGGTGCTACGTGGCCGGCGCTTCACCCTCGCCCATGTCGGCGACTGCCGGGTCTATCGCTGGCACGCCGAGCGCTTGCAGCGGATCAGCGAAGATCACGTCTGGGAGCAGCCCGGCATGCAGCATGTGCTCAAGCGCGCGCTCGGGCTGGATCAACATCTGGTGCTGGACTTCCTCGACGGCGAACTGCGTCAGGGCGAAAGCTTTGTGCTGCTCAGCGACGGCGTGTGGTCGACGCTGGGCGACACCGCGATCGCGGCGATTCTGCGTGATCAACCGGACCTGCACAGCGCGGCACAGACGCTGGTCAACGCCGCCCATCTGGCCGGCAGTCAGGACAATGCGAGCGCGCTGCTGGTGCGCGTCGAGGCGGTTGGCGAATCCACCATCGGCGACGCGCTGGTGCACTTGCAGCAATGGCCGCTGCCGCCAGCGCTGAAACCAGGACAGTCGTTCGAGGGCTGGCAGGTGCAGAGCATCATCGGCCAGAGCCAGCAATCGCTGCTTTATCGCGTGTTCGATGGGCAGGGCCAGCCATGGTTGTTGAAAACCCTGCCGGCGCGTCTGGCGGAAGATCCGCAGGCGGGGCAAGCGCTGCTGTCGGAAGAGTGGTTCCTCAAGCGCGTGGCCGGCCGGCATTTTCCGGAAGTCCATGCGTGCAGTCAGCGTCAGCATCTGTACTACGTGATGCGCGAATATGCCGGAACGACGCTGGCTCAGGTGTTTCAACACAGCGGCCCGTTGCCACTGGCGCAATGGCAGGACATCGCCGAGCGACTGCTGCGTGCGGCTGGCCTGCTGCATCGGCGGCAGATAGTGCATCGCGATATCAAACCGGAAAACCTGCTGTTGGGTGATGACGGCGAGCTGCGCTTACTGGATTTCGGCCTGGCGTATTGCCCAGGATTGTCGCAAGACGCACCGTCGACACTGCCCGGAACGCCAAGCTTCATCGCGCCAGAGGCGTTTCGCGGCGAGTCGCCGAGTGCACAGCAGGATTTGTATTCGGTCGGCGTCACCCTCTATTACCTGCTGACCGGGCATTTTCCCTACGGTGAGATCGAAGCGTTTCAACGGCCCCGATTTGGTGTGCCCGTCAATGCCAGTCGCTATCGGCCGGACTTGCCGGACTGGCTGGCACAAAGCCTCGAACGCGGCGTTGCAGCCGATCCGCAACAACGGTTCGAAACCGCTGAGGAGTGGCTCCTGGGACTGGAACAGGGCGAGCGAAATAGCTTGAGTGTGCGACCCCGGCCTTTATTGGAGCGTGAGCCGTTGAAGGTTTGGCGGACCATGGCGTTGGTGGCGTTGCTTGGGAATATCGTGCTGCTGGTTTTATTGTTTCACCGTTAAACCGAGTCGCGCCATTCGCGAGCAAGCTCGCTCCCACATTGGATTTCTGGGCGACACCAATCCCCTGTGGGAGCGAGCTTGCTCGCGAAGGCGCCAGACCCGACACCGCAGGTCCTCCAGAGATAACGCGCCACGAACGAGCAACACGCCTCGATTCGGTGCAGAAAACGTACATGAACTGTAGGAAAAGCCCAATAAATCAGCGCCTCCCAGAGTTGGCACAACCACTGCATTACCCTTTTCACCATACATAAAGCCCAGCCTTCAACGAAGAAGGCTGCGCTTCCCGAGAGAACGGGACCAGGACAAAGGCGTCCTCGCTAGGTAACTAGCGGGACGCCTTTTTTTGTTTGCGCAAATTTGTCGAGCAAGGCCCGACGGCCCACCAGAGGCCAGCCGCAGCTCCCGGAGAACCTGATGAAAAAACTCAAACTGGTGATGATCGGCAATGGCATGGCCGGGGTGCGTACCCTGGAAGAACTGCTCAAGCTGAGCGATGAGCTCTACGACATCACCGTCTTCGGCGCCGAACCGCACACCAACTACAACCGCATCCTGCTGTCGCCGGTGCTGGCCGGCGAGCAGACGTTCGAAGAGATCGTGCTCAACGACCTGGACTGGTACCTGGAAAACAACATCAAGTTGCTGCTCAACCGCAAAGTGGTGGAAATCGACCGGGTCAAACGCCGGGTGATCGCCGAGGACGGCACCGAAGCGGAATACGATCGCCTGCTGATCGCCACTGGCTCCACGCCGTTCATTCTGCCGATTCCGGGCAACACCTTGCAGGGGGTGATCGGTTACCGCGACATTGCCGACACCCAGGCGATGATCGACACCGCCAAAACTCACAAACACGCGGTAGTGATCGGTGGCGGCCTGCTCGGCCTCGAAGCGGCCAACGGCTTGATGCTGCGCGGCATGCACGTCACCGTCGTGCATCTGGGCGAATGGCTGCTGGAGCGGCAATTGGACAAGACCAGCGGACAACTTCTGCAATCGGCTCTGGAATCCCGTGGCTTGCACTTCCGCCTCTGCGAACAAACCCAGGCGCTGCATGACGCAGGCAATGGCCGGGTCGGCTCGGTGCAATTCAAGAACGGCGACATCATCCCCGCCGATCTGGTGGTCATGGCCGCCGGCATCCGCCCCAATACCGAACTGGCGGAAAAGGCTGGCATCCCGTGCAATCGCGGAATCCTGGTCAACGACACCCTGCAAACCTACGATCCGCGCATTTATGCGATCGGTGAGTGCGCCAGCCATCGCGGCATTGCCTACGGCCTGGTCGCGCCGCTGTTCGAACAGGCCAAGGTGTGCGCCAACCACCTCGCACAGCTGGGCTTCGCCCGCTATCAGGGCTCGGTGACCTCGACCAAACTCAAGGTCACCGGCATCGACCTGTTTTCCGCCGGTGACTTCATGGGCGGTGAAGGCACCGAGACCATCACCCTCTCCGACCCGATCGGCGGCGTGTACAAAAAACTGGTGATCAAGGATGACGTGCTGGTCGGCGCCTGTCTGTACGGCGATACGGCAGATGGCGGTTGGTATTTCCGGCAGATTCGTGAGAATCACGCCATCGGCGAGATCCGCGATCATTTGATGTTTGGCGAAAACGCTCTGGGCGACGTAGGACACCAAGGCCAGGACAAAGCCATGGTCATGGCCGACAGCGCCGAAGTCTGCGGCTGCAACGGCGTGTGCAAAGGCACCATCGTCAAGGCGATTCAGGAACACGGCCTGTTCAGTGTCGACGAAGTGAAAAAACACACCAAAGCCGCGAGCTCCTGCGGCTCCTGCGCAGGCTTGGTCGAACAGATCCTGATCAACACCGTAGGCGGCGCAGCGGACGTCAAACCGAAAAGCGAAAAAGCCATCTGCGGGTGCAGCGACCTCAACCACGGGCAGATCCGCCAGGCGATTCGCCAGGAGCATCTGCTGACCATCGCCGACACCATGAGCTACCTCAACTGGCGCACGCCGAATGGCTGCGCCACTTGCCGCCCGGCGCTCAACTATTACCTAATTTCCACCTGGCCAGGCGAGGCCAAAGACGATCCGCAATCGCGCCTGATCAACGAGCGCGCCCACGCCAACATCCAAAAGGACGGCACCTACTCGGTTGTGCCGCGCATGTGGGGCGGCGTGACCAACCCATCGGAACTGCGCCGGATTGCCGATGTGGCCGACAAGTACAACGTGCCGATGGTCAAGGTCACCGGCGGCCAGCGCATCGACTTGCTCGGCATCAAGAAGCAGGATCTTCCGGGCGTCTGGAAAGACCTCGACATGCCGTCCGGCCACGCCTACGGCAAGTCCATCCGTACCGTTAAAACCTGCGTGGGCAGCGAGTTCTGCCGCTTCGGCACGCAGAACTCGACGCAACTGGGCATCGAGCTTGAGCACGACCTGTTCAACATGTGGTCACCGCACAAGGTGAAACTGGCTGTCTCCGGCTGCCCACGCAACTGCTCGGAAGCGGGGATCAAAGACGTAGGAATCATCGGCGTCGATTCCGGTTGGGAGATGTACATCGGCGGTAACGGCGGGATCAAGACCGAAGTCGCCGAGTTTTTCGTCAAGCTGAAAACCGCCGAGGAAGTCCGCGAATACAACGGCGCGTTCCTGCAGCTCTATCGCGAAGAAGCCTTTTACCTCGAACGCACCGTGCACTACCTGCAACGGGTCGGCATGGAGCACATCAAGAAAAACGTGCTGGAGGACGCCGAACGTCGCAAGGCCCTGAACGACCGTCTGCAGTTCTCCCTTTCGTTCGAACAGGACCCGTGGAAAGAGCGCCTTGCGCAGCCGCAGCTGAAGAAAGAATTCGATGTGATCCCTGTGAAAAACCTGGAGGTGCCGGCATGAACTGGCTCGATATCTGTGCTCTGGAAGAGATCAACGCCCTCGGTTCGCGGATCATTGCCGGCCCGAAGGGTGACATCGCGATTTTTCGTACAAGCGACGATGAGGTTTTCGCCCTCGATGACCGTTGCCCACACAAGGGCGGGCCTCTGTCGCAAGGCCTGATCTATGGCAAACGCGTGGCCTGCCCTCTGCATAACTGGCAGATCGACCTCCAAACCGGCGAAGCCCAGGCGCCGGACATCGGCTGTGCGCATCACCATCCGGCACGAGTCGAAAACGGCCGTGTGCAATTGGCCCTGCGGGACGCCATCTGATGAACCGCCAGACGACCGCCTCGACCTGCTGTTACTGCGGGGTCGGCTGCGGCGTACTGATCGAACATGACGGCGAGCGCATTCTCGGCGTCAGCGGCGATCCGGCGCACCCGGCCAACTTCGGCAAACTGTGCAGCAAGGGCTCGACATTGCACTTGACCGGCGACCTCGACGCCCGCGCTTTGTATCCAGAACTGCGTCTGGGCAAAGGCCTGGCGCGCAGCCGCAGTGACTGGGACACCGCGCTGGAACACGCCGCCAACGTATTCGCCGACACCATCGCCGCACACGGCCCGGACAGCGTGGCGTTCTACATCTCGGGGCAGTTGCTGACCGAGGACTACTACGCCTTCAACAAACTGGCACGGGCACTGGTCGGCACCAATAACATCGACAGCAACTCACGCCTTTGCATGTCTTCGGCCGTGGTCGGCTACAAGCGCAGCCTTGGCGCCGATGCACCGCCGTGCAGTTACGAAGATCTGGAGCTAAGCGACTGCGTAATGATCGTCGGCAGCAACATGGCCTACGCCCATCCGGTACTTTTCCGCCGGCTGGAGGAGGCCAAATCCCGGCGCCCGCAGATGAAAGTCATCGTCATCGACCCTCGCCGTACTGACACCTGCGACTTGGCCGACCTGCATCTGGCGATCCTGCCGGGCACCGATGTCGCCTTGTTTCATGGAATTTTGCATCTGTTGTTGTGGGAAGAATGGATCGACCGCGACTTCATCGATACGCATACCCAAGGCCTGCCCGAACTGAAAAGCCTGGTGCGCGATTACACCCCGCAAATGGTTTCGCAACTGTGCGGTATCAGCCTCGACCAGTTGCAGCAATGCGCACAATGGATCGGCACGTCGCCAAGCTTCCTGTCGCTGTGGTGCATGGGGCTGAATCAGTCCACGGCCGGCAGCGCGAAAAACAGCGCGTTGATTAATTTGCACCTGGCCACCGGGCAAATCGGCCGCCCCGGTGCAGGACCTTTCTCCTTGACCGGTCAGCCGAACGCCATGGGCGGGCGGGAAACCGGCAGTCTGTCCAACCTGCTGCCCGGCCATCGTGACGCGGCGAATGCTGAGCATCGGGCTGAAGTGGCGGCTTACTGGGGCGTGGATCGGCTACCGGAAACACCTGGGCTCAGCGCCATCGAACTCTTCGAGCAAGTGCGCAGCGGCAAGATCAAGGCACTGTGGATTGCCTGCACCAACCCTGCGCAGTCGATGCCGGACCAGAATTCAGTGCGTGCGGCGCTCAAGGCGTGCCCGTTCGTGGTGTTGCAGGAGGCTTTCCGCACAACCGAAACCGCCGCGTTCGCCGATCTTCTCTTGCCCGCCGCCAGTTGGGGCGAGAAGGAAGGCTTGGTGACCAATTCCGAGCGGCGTATTTCCCACGTGCGCAAAGCGGTTGTCGCACCGGGTGAGGCGCGTCCGGACTGGGCGATCACGGTAGATTTCGCACAGCGTCTGGAAAAGCGTCTGCGTCCACAGCGGCCGAGTCTGTTTGCTTTTGATCAGCCTTCGCAGTTGTTTGATGAATTCAAAGGGCTGACCCGTGGGCGTGATTTGGACCTGTCCGGGATCAGTCATGCACTGCTCGACGAAATTGGCCCACAGCAATGGCCCTTCCCTGCTGGCGCGCGAGAAGGCACGGCACGCTTGTACGCAGACGGCGTTTTTCCAACGGCCAGCGGGCGCGCGCAATTCGTGGCGGATCCTTATCGCGCTGCCAAGGAACAACGCGACGCACGCTTTCCCCTGACATTGAACACCGGGCGCCTGCGCGACCAATGGCATGGCATGAGCCGCACCGGCACGGCCGCGCAGTTGTTCGGGCATGTCAGCGAAGCCGTGCTGAGCCTGCACCCGGATGAGTTGCGCAGGCATCGCTTGCAGCCGGGGGATCTGGTCAATGTGAAAAGCCGTCGCGGCGCCGTGATCGTCGCGGTCAGCAGCGATGACAGCGTGCGCCCGGGCCAGGCGTTTCTGCCCATGCACTGGGGCGATCGGTACCTCAAGGGCGGCGTGAACAGCCTGACCTTGCCGGCGTTCGATCCGCTGTCCAGGCAACCGGAACTCAAACACAGCGGTGTGCGTCTGGAACCGGTCAATCTACCGTGGCAACTGTTCGCATTGATCGAGGGCGATGTTCAAAGGCATTTCGAGACGCTGCGACCGCTGTGCGAGGCGTTTTCCTACGTAAGCCTCAGTCTCGTCGGACGTGAACGTCCGGCATTGCTGATACGCGCTGCCCACACCGAAGCGCCCGATCCATGCTTGCTGAGTGAGATCGACCAGTGCCTGTCGCTGATTGACGGGCCGGTCCTGGCCTACGACGACCCGCGTCGCGCTATTGGTAAACGGGTGCGTATTGAAAACGGTCGCATCACGGCTATTCGCCTGGCCGGCGAAACACTCGCGCAACACTGGCTGCAAAGTCTGTGGCTGGAAGGCCGCGCAGACGAGCAACTGCGGCGCTGGCTGCTGGCCCCCATGAGCGCGCCGCCGGGCGCTGCCGGGGCCATCGCTACCGACAAGACCTTATGCAATTGCGAAAACGTCAGCCTGAACGCCGTCTGTGCCGGCATTCGCCGGGGCCTGGACCTGCAAGGCCTGAAAAACACTCTCCGATGCGGTACGCAATGCGGTTCCTGCGTGCCGGAAATCAAGCGCCTGCTGGCTGCCGAAGCGCGGCCGGTCGCGGTCATTTAACGAGGACAACACCATGAATGCGAAAGTCTGGCTGGTAGGCGCAGGCCCTGGCGATCCGGAGTTGCTGACCCTCAAGGCAGTCCGCGCATTGCGCGAGGCCGATGTGGTGCTGATCGATGACTTGGTCAACGACGCGGTGCTGGAACATTGCCCGGCTGCGCGGGTGATTGCCGTTGGCAAACGCGGCGGCTGCCGCTCGACGCCCCAGGCATTCATCCACCGCCTGATGTTGCGCTACGCGCGTCAGGGTAAATGCCTGGTGCGGCTCAAGGGCGGTGATCCGTGCATTTTCGGGCGTGGCGGAGAAGAAGCTCAGTGGCTGCGCGAACGTGGCGTTGAAGTGGAACTGGTCAATGGCATCACGGCGGGGCTCGCCGGGGCGACGCAATGCGATATTCCGTTGACGCTGCGCGGTGTGGCGCGCGGGGTGACACTCGTCACTGCGCACACTCAGGATGACAGCCAATTGAACTGGCAGGCCCTGGCACAAGGCGCAACGACGTTGGTGATTTACATGGGCGTCGCCAAGCTGGGCGAGATTCGTGAGCAATTGCTGGCAGGTGGCATGGCGGCGGATACGCCGGTGGCGATGATCGAAAACGCCTCTTTGCCTGAGCAGCGGGAATGCCGGAGTGATCTGATGCGCATGAGCGATGACGCGCTGGTTTTCGGATTGAAAAGCCCGGCGATTCTGGTGATCGGTGCGGTGGCGGCTGTTGTTGTAGATCAAAAGATCGCTGCCTGCGGCAGCTCCTACTTTGGAGCTGCATAGATCCTGTAGGAGCTGCCGAAGGTTCGGGCCGCGTTCGGACGATCTTTAAAGCTGCAAAGTCAAATCGCAGACAAAGAAAAGCCCGGCCTAAGCCGGGCTTTTCTCAGAGCGGCAGCTAATTACTTAGCTTGAGCTTCAACCTGCGCTTCTACGCGACGGTTTACAGCGCGGCCAGCGTCAGTTTTGTTGTCAGCAACTGGGCGGGATTCGCCGTAGCCAACAGACTGAACGCGGGACGATTCAACACCGTACTGGTTGGTCAGAACTTGCTTAACGGCGTTTGCACGACGCTCGGACAGTTTCTGGTTGTAAGCGTCAGGACCGACGGAGTCAGTGTGACCTTCAACAGTAGTGGTGGTGGATGGGTACTGCTTCATGAAGTCAGCCAGGTTCTTGATGTCGCCGTAGCTGTTTGGCTTGACTACCGACTTGTCGAAGTCGAACTTCACGTCCAGCTCAACACGAACAACTTCAGCAACTGCTGGGCAGCCATCAGCGTCAACAGTTACGTTGGCTGGGGTGTCCGGGCACTTGTCAACGTTGTCGCAAACGCCATCGTTGTCGCTGTCGGAGCAGACTTCAGCAGGTGCTGGAACTGGAGCAGCAGCTGGTTTGGAACCGCCACCGAAGTTCACACCGATACCGACGCTAGGAGCCCACTCGGTGTCGCCCTGGTCGATGTTGTACTGAGCTTCAACGCCGGCACGGGCGTAGAAGTTCTCGGTGAAGTACAGCTTGGCACCGCCGCCAACGTTGGCGAAGGTGGAACGGTTACGACCGTTCGAACCGTTCTGGTCGATGCTCTGGTCAGAGAAACCGGCCGAAACGTATGGACGAATCATGTCGCCTGGGTTGTTGAAGTGGTACAGAGCGTCCAGAGCGGTGTTAGCGCCTTTGACGTTCTTGCCATCGTCGGCACGTACGTTGTGCACTTCGTCGTAGCCCAGACGCAGTTCTACGTCGTCGGTCAGGAAGTAACCGATCGAACCGCCGAACAGGTTGCCGTTGTTCTTGAAGTTACGAGCGCTGTCGAATTGTTCTTTCTTAGCGAAGCCTTCGATTTCAACTGCGCCTTGGCCTTGTGCCAGAGCGCCGAACGAAGTGGCGGCAATCAGAGAACCAATGGCCAAGCCCAAGGTGTTTTTCAGTTTCATCCGTTAAATCCCCATCTGGTGATTGTGAAGCAGTCCCGCAAACCGGGGGACAACTCGGCGGCAAGTCTATCAGAACTTGCCTACACGTAAGAGATATTTGCGCTGAACTAAGTTTCAGCAATGCCTGCAAATTTCTCACGCAATTTATCTAGAGCGCGTTTGTACCGCATTTTTGTCGCACTCAAACCCATATGCATGATGTCTGCAATCTCCTGAAATTCCAGCTCTGCGACAAATCGTAGCACCAGAATTTCGCGGTCAATCGGATTCACATACACCAGCCAGCGATCAAGCCCGCCCTTCTCCTCCGGCTTCGGCGCCTTTTCTTCAGACGCTTCTTCAAGAGGGTCCAGACTGAGAGCGTCCATCAAGCGACGCTTACGCCGTTCCTTCCGATACTGCGTGATGCATTCGTTGTAAGTGATGCTGTAAAGCCAGGTTTTGAACTTCGATTTCCCCTCGAAGTTCTTCAGGCCGTACAGCACCTTCAGCATCACTTCCTGACAGACATCGTCTGCGTCGCGATCGTTCCCAAGATATCTCGCGCAGACGTTAAATAATGTTCGCTGGTAACGCCGCATCAACTCTTCATAGGCGCGCGTTACGTGAAAAAGCTCGGTATGCGAGCGCGCGACCAACTCCTCATCAGAGAGCTCGCGGGGGTCGTAGCGCGTGGATAGCGTTTGGGCTTTATTCAAAACAAGTCGTGCCGACAGTCAGGTCAATGTCCGCCACAACCAGCCTCAGCTGGCATTTTGCGGCGGCATACATTAGCAGGGTTTGCCGGTTTAGCGGCTACTCACATGCTGTTCCAGCAGGATCCGATTGGAAAGAGAGACTAGCTCACCCTCATCGGTCAGCAATGTGGTTTTAACCGTGCCGATCTCTTCGATCTGGCCTTCGACCTCGCCAACACGCACTTGTTGCCCAACCTCGTACAGCTCACGCACATAGATTCCCGCAAGAATCTGACCGGCAATTTCCCGGCTTCCCAAACCCATGGCCAGCGCAACTGCCAGACCAACGGTAATCAATACGATAACAATGACGTGGTTCAGCAGGTCGGTCTTGACCTCAAGCTGGCTGATCGCGACCGAAAGGCTGATGATGATAACCAGCCCCTGAGCTATCCGCCCCAACCCCGAAGCGTAGTCCAGGCCTACACCTTCTGCCGCCCCGCGCACCAGCCCATTGGCCAGTTGCGCCAGTAACACACCGACCAACAACACCAGCGCGGCGCCGAATACCTTGGGCAAATACAGCGCCAGCATGTCCAGCGTAGCTGAAACTCGCTCAAGTCCAAGGGATTCTGCCGCAGAAACCAGAAAGATGAGCAGAACGAACCAATAGACGATTTTACCGATAAGGGTCGAGATCGGCACCTGCAAACCGGCACGCGACATCAACTTGGTCAATCCGGTGCCGCCCATCAGGCGATCGAGGCCCAGTTTGGCGAGCAGCTTGGACAGCAGGGTGTCGAGCAGCTTGGCCACGACGAAGCCCAACAACAGCACCACCAGTGCGCCGAACAGGTTCGGAATGAAGTTGGCGACTTTGGTCCACAACGCAGTCATTGCAGTGACGAGGCTCTGAGTCCAGAGATCAAGTTCCATATTCAATCAGCCTTATCAGCAGTGCGAGCAGTAGTTTTACGAAGACGGGAAACCGGCGAGACGTGGGCCGAGCCGTTGTTCAGGGCGATCATCAGCGCGGGCAGCCAGCGGCCCAGCAGGCTGAACAGATCACCGGCGCCGACCTGGCGGTTGGCGGTTTTGAGTACGCGGCCCAGGCACGCATCGTCGTCGCGGCTGGACGGCGAAGCGTTGAGCATGTCGCGCAAAGACTGTTCAAACGGATCGTGCATACGCACCTCTCGTGATGTCTGTGAAAGACGCGGGCAAATCTGGTCGGGTCACATGTGCCATTTTCATACCCAGCGCAAACGACGGAACAACCACCACTGACCAAGCGCCAGGGTAAGCACCGTCAAACAGGCAATCAGGAAACCATAAGGACTGCTGGCGAACGGAATGCCGCCCACATTGATACCCAACAGACCGGTGATAAAACTCATCGGCAAAAATATGCAAGTGATAATGCCGAAGCGGTACATGGTGCGATTCATGCGTACGCTCAAGCGCCGGTCTTCGGCCTCAAGCACAAGCCCCACGCGCTCCCGGGTCAATTCCAGCTCTTCCAGATAACGCGTCAGGCTGTTGTTCAGTTCATTCCAGTAATCGGCATCATCCTCGACGAACCACGGCAGTTTTATCCGCGTCAGCTGTCCGAAAATATCCCGCTGCGGTGCGAGAAAACGCTTAAGCCCCGCTGCCCTGCGGCGGATGTGCAAGATGGCACCATGCTCGGGGGTATACCGTTCGTCGGCATCGAGTTTTTCTTCCTCTTCATCGACCACTTCCGACAGACAAGTGACCAGATCCTGCACCTTGTTAGTGAGGAACTGCGCCAGATAAAGCATCAATTCAGAAGATGTTTTCGGTCCCTTGCCTTCTGCCAGCAGCTCCAACAACTCATCCGTGGCGCGAAGCGGACGCAAACGCAGGGAAATCACCCGTTGGGCGGACGCGAAAATCCGCACCGAAACCATGTCTTCAGGCTCGGCCCCGGGATTGAGGTTGACGCCACGCAGAAACAGCAGCAGCTCGGAGTCGGGCAACGGCAGCAAGCGTGGCCGGGTGTTCTCTTCCAATAAAAGATCGCAGGTGAACTCGTTGAGCCCGCTGGATTTGCGCAGCCAGGTCTGGGTCTGTGGATGGCTGCGATCCCAGTGCAGCCAAAGGCTTTCGTGGGCCGGCAACTGCAAGTCGTCAAGTTCAGTCCGGGCTATCGAACGCGCGCCGCCTCTGCCGTCCAGCACCAGGGCGTGCACCAGCCCCCACTGCGCGTTTTCTTCCTCGAACATCCGCATCCCTTAATCGAAAGCTTATTCAGGCATCTGCAGCGGACTCGGCGAGACGATCACGCCGTTGTTGTCCGCATAAATGTACTGGCCCGGATGGAACGTCACGCCGGCGAAAGTCACCGGGACGTTGAGATCACCGATGCCGCGCTTGTCGGTTTTCATCGGGTGGGAGGCCAGGGCCTGCACGCCGAGGTCGGTCTGGGCGATGACATCGACGTCACGGATGCAGCCGTAAATCACCAGCCCTTCCCAGCCGTTCTGCGCAGCCTTGGCGGCGATCATGTCGCCCAGCAATGCGCGGCGTAGCGAGCCGCCACCATCAACGACCAGCACTTTGCCTTTGCCGTCGAGTTCGGCCTGCTCCTTGACCAGCGAGTTGTCTTCGAAGCACTTGATGGTCACGATCTCGCCACCGAATGAATCACGGCCGCCGAAATTGCTGAACATCGGTTCCAGCACCTGCACCAGCTCCGGATAGGCGTCGCACAGGTCAGGCGTAAGGTAGTGGTTCATCGAAAAACTCCTGTAATAAGGAAGACGCTCAAGGATGACGCATTCTTGTGAGGCGTGTCTGGGCAGTCGCTGTTTACCTTAGCCCATGCCATGGTCGCTGACCGAAGCTGAACAAACCCTGAAACGTAATAGCTAAACAGCCACCAAATATGACCAGAACCGCATGATGCGTCATATCTTAGCCGCAAGCCAAGCCGAACGAAATGCCCCGCAGCCTCGCATCAGACCGCAGCAGCCAGATCAGGCTTCTCGCCCAGCAACGGTGTTTGCTGATCGTTCAGCCAGCGACCCACCAATGGCCACACTTCAGCCTGCGCCGCTTTGCTCACCAGCATCTCGACATGGCCAAAATTGTCGCGAAAGCCCTGTTCGCGTCCCAGATTGATGAATTGCTTGTGCCCTGAGCCCATCTGCTCGAACAACTTGCGACAAGCCCACGCCGGATCCTGATGATCGCCGGCCGCCGTCACTGCCAGCACTGGCACTTGAACGTCCGCCAGCCCGGCCCACCAATCCTTGTCCTTGTCGCCAAACCGGCCGAACAAGCCGTACCAGCGCATGCTTTCGATGGCCAGCCCGATGGGTTCGTCTTCCGGGCCTCGCTTGAGACGTGAGCCGGACAACTGCGCGAAGCGCTTGAGAATAAAGCGCCCGCCCCACTCCACCGGTGGAATCTTCAACGGCCAATACGTGCGGCTGACTTGCGTACCGAAAAACGCCGCCGAGGCTACAGCGGGTTCGCCGAGGTACTGGCCACCGATCGCTGCCGCCAGGGTGATGCCGCCCAGCGAATGGCCGATCCAGTGCGGCACCTGTCCGCTTTGTTCACGCACGAACGCGGCAATCGCCGGCAAATCGTACCGGGCGTAATCGGCGACGCAGTTACGGCGGTACGCTTCGTTGCGCTGTGACAAACCGTGACCACGCATTTCCGGGATCCACACATCGAAGCCCTGACGCGCCAGATACGCGCCGAGCCCGAGGCCTTTGGGCGAAAACCAGAAACGTCGATTGGAAAAGCTGCCGTGCAGCAAGATGACCGGCACACCACGGGGCACCGACTCATCGGCCATGCCCAAGCGCGTGACGGCGACCTCGACGGACCAGTCCGGGCTGTTGCCGGGTTTCAAACGATAGACGTCTTCGCTCAGATCGCCGCGCCGCTCGGCGCTGATCAGGGCGACAGGAAACAGGTTGCTGCTGCTTTGCATAATGCTCTTGCACAAAAAAGGGCGGCATCCGGAGACCCCGCCCTGCTTCAATCTCAAGGCCCAGCCCATGCGGGAGCGAGCCTGCCCGCGAAAACGGTAAGTTCAGCGACATCAATGTTGGATGTCAGTCCGTCTTCGCGAGCAGGCTCGCTCCCACAGGGCAAGGCCGTCGTTTACCTATTGATCAAGCCTGTGGCTGGCCTTCGGCGAGGAAGAACCAGGTTTCCAGCACGGTGTCCGGGTTCAGCGACACGCTCTCGATACCCTGCTCCATCAGCCACTTGGCCAGATCCGGGTGGTCGGAAGGACCCTGACCGCAGATGCCGATGTATTTGCCAGCCTTGTTGCACGCCTGGATGGCGTTGGCCAAGAGCTTCTTGACCGCCGGATTACGCTCATCGAACAGGTGCGCGATGATGCCGGAGTCGCGGTCCAGACCCAAAGTGAGCTGGGTCAGGTCATTGGAGCCGATCGAGAAGCCGTCGAAGAACTCGAGGAATTCCTCAGCCAGAATCGCGTTCGATGGCAGCTCGCACATCATGATCACACGCAGACCGTTCTCGCCGCGCTTCAAGCCATTCCCTGCGAGCAGATCGACGACCTGGCTGGCTTCGCCCAGGGTACGCACGAACGGCACCATGATTTCGACGTTGGTCAGGCCCATCTCGTTGCGCACACGCTTGAGCGCGCGGCATTCGAGTTCGAAGCAGTCGCGGAACGATTCGCTGATGTAACGCGAAGCGCCACGGAAGCCCAGCATCGGGTTTTCTTCTTCCGGCTCGTACAGCTTGCCGCCGATCAGGTTGGCGTATTCGTTGGACTTGAAGTCCGACAAACGCACGATGACTTTCTTCGGCGTGAACGCTGCAGCGAGGGTACTGATGCCTTCCACCAGTTTGTCGACGTAGAAGTCGACCGGGTCGTTGTAACCAGCAATACGCTTGTCGACGCTGTCCTTGATTTCCTGTGGCAGACCGTCGTAGTTCAGCAGCGCTTTCGGGTGGACGCCGATCATGCGGTTGATGATGAATTCCAGACGGGCCAGGCCTACACCGGCGTTCGGCAGTTGCGCGAAGTCGAAGGCGCGGTCCGGGTTGCCGACGTTCATCATGATCTTGAACGGCAGCTCCGGCATGGCGTCGACAGAGTTCTTCTTGATGTCGAAGCCCAGTTCGCCTTCGAAGATGTAACCGGTGTCGCCTTCGGCGCAGGACACGGTCACGCCCTGGCCATCCTTGAGCAGTTGGGTGGCGTTGCCGCAACCGACAACGGCCGGGATGCCCAGCTCACGCGCGATGATCGCGGCGTGGCAGGTGCGGCCGCCACGGTTGGTGACAATGGCGCTCGCGCGCTTCATCACCGGCTCCCAGTCGGGGTCGGTCATGTCGGACACCAGCACGTCGCCCGGCTGGACTTTGTCCATTTCCGAGACATCCTTGATGATCCGCACTTTACCGGCGCCGATGCGCTGGCCGATGGCGCGACCTTCAACCAGCACGGTGCCGGTTTCCTTGAGCAGGTAACGTTCCATGACGTTGGCCTGGGTGCGGCTTTTCACGGTTTCCGGACGGGCCTGCACGATGTACAGCTTGCCGTCGTCACCGTCCTTGGCCCACTCGATGTCCATCGGGCAGCCGTAGTGTTTTTCGATGATCATGGCCTGCTTGGCCAGCTCGCTGACCTCCGCGTCGGTCAGGCAGAAGCGCGCGCGGTCAGCCTTGTCGACATCGACGGTCTTGACCGAACGACCAGCCTTGGCTTCGTCGCCGTAGATCATCTTGATGGCTTTGCTGCCCAGATTGCGACGCAGGATCGCCGGGCGACCGGCCTCCAGCGTGCCTTTATGGACATAGAATTCGTCCGGGTTGACCGCGCCTTGTACAACGGTTTCGCCCAGGCCGTAGGCGCCGGTGATGAACACCACGTCACGGAAGCCGGATTCGGTATCGAGGGTGAACATCACGCCGGCGGTGCCGGTTTCCGAACGCACCATGCGCTGCACGCCAGCCGACAGGGCGACCAGCTTGTGATCGAAGCCCTGGTGCACGCGGTAGGAAATGGCACGGTCGTTGAACAGCGAAGCGAACACCTCTTTGGCGGCGCGGATAACGTTTTCCACGCCACGAATGTTCAGGAAGGTTTCCTGCTGACCGGCGAAGGATGCGTCCGGCAAGTCTTCGGCGGTAGCGGAAGAACGCACGGCCACGGCCACGTCAGGGTTACCGGCCGACAGCGCGGCGAACGCGGTGCGGATTTCGGCATTCAGTTTTTCAGGGAATTCGGCTTCCATGATCCACTGACGGATCTGAGCGCCGGTCTTGGCCAGGGCATTGACGTCGTCAACGTCGAGCGCGTCGAGGGCCTTGTGGATCTGCTCGTTGAGGCCGCTCAGCTCGAGGAAATCACGATAGGCCTGAGCCGTCGTGGCGAAGCCGCCGGGGACCGAAACACCGGCGCCTGCCAGGTTACTGATCATCTCGCCCAGGGATGCGTTCTTGCCCCCCACATGCTCAACATCGTGTTTGCCGAGCTTATCGAGGGAAACTACGTACTCTACCAAGGTGATCTCTCCACTAACTGTGTTGGAAAAGCTCAGAAACCGGCGGCCCGGGGGAGCCTCGGCCGGCTGTGTGGCCTGGACCTGGAAAATAAGTGAGAATGCTGGCCAATGGCGGCCGGCAAATCGCGCCTATCATATCCAAGAATCATTACCAGTGTCCTGTGTCGCACGTGCGTATTTGTGATCGGTGACACTCACTCAAGGCCCAAGGTGCAAATGAAACGATCTGCTTTCTTCATCTCCGATGGCACCGGCATCACCGCCGAAACCCTGGGTCAAAGCCTGCTGGCGCAGTTCGAAAACATTACCTTCAGCAAATTCACGCGACCGTACATCGACAGCGTGGAAAAAGCGCGGGCCATGGTACAACAAATCAACAAAGCCGCTGATACCGACGGCTTTCGCCCGATCATCTTCGACACCATCGTCAACCAGGACATTCGTGAGATTCTCGCAACGTCCAATGGTTTCATGATCGACATTTTCTCGACCTTCCTCGCGCCTCTGGAGCAGGAACTGACCGAGCACTCTTCCTACACCGTCGGCAAGTCTCACTCGATCGGACACAACTCCAATTACATGGAGCGTATCGAGGCGGTGAACTTCGCCCTCGACAACGATGACGGCGCCCGTACGCACTATTACGACAAAGCCGATTTGATACTAGTGGGTGTGTCGCGATGCGGCAAAACGCCGACGTGCCTGTACATGGCGATGCAGTTCGGTATCCGTGCGGCCAACTATCCGCTGACCGAAGACGACATGGAGCGCCTGACCCTGCCAGCCGCCCTGCGCGCTCATCAGCACAAGCTCTTCGGCCTGACCATCGACCCGGACCGCCTCACGGCGATCCGTAACGAACGCAAGCCCAACAGCCGCTATTCGAGCTACGCCCAGTGCGAGTTCGAAGTGCGTGAAGTGGAAAATCTGTTCCGTCGCGAGAATATTCCGCACATCAATTCCACGCATTTTTCGGTGGAAGAGATATCGGCGAAGATCCTCGTCGAGAAAGGCGTGGAGCGACGGTTCAAGTAGGTCTGCATTGCCTGGCCTGACGCCTTCGCGAGCAGGCTCGCTCCCACAGGGTTTTGTGGTGAATGCAAAATTTGCAGACACACCCGAAACCTGTTGGAGCGAGCCTGCTCGCGAATAACGATCACACGGTTTCCGTTAATGCCCCGGCCAGGGCTTCGAAGCCTGCAAGCAACAACTGGTCATCCCCCACCGGATTGCACACACTCACCCGAATGAACTGCGGCACCGCGCCATGCCCGACCGCGAACGCCTCGGCAGTCGCGACCAGATAGTTGTTTTCTTTCAATTCCGCAGCGATCTGCGACGCCCGCCACAACTCGGGCACCTCTACCCAGAAATGCGGACTGTGCGTATGGGTTTTGTAATCCAGGCCTTCCAGCATTGGCGCGACCAGCGCCTTGCGCCGCCCGATCTCGGTGATCTGTTCATCGAGTAAACGTTCGGCCATGCCGTTTTCGATCCACAGGCTCGCCACTTCCATCGACAGCGGATTGGCCATCCAGCAACTCCCCCGGATGGCCGAACCGATCCGCCCGATCAATGCTTGCGGCGCGTGCAGATAACCGACCCGCAGCCCCGCCGACACGGCCTTGCTCAAACTGCCGATCAGCACTGAGCGTTCCGCTGCGAAGTAACTCAGCGGCAACGGGCGCTGACGGTCGAGGACCGCATGCGCTTCGTCCTCGATGATCAGCAGATTGTGTTGCCTGGCGATGTCGGCAATCGCTTCGCGCCGTGGGATCGACATCACGGCCGCCGTAGGATTCTGAATGGTCGGCGTGCAGTACAACGCCGAAACGCGATGCTGGCGGCAAATATCCTCCAGTGCCGAGGGTAGAAGTCCTTCGTCGTCCATCGCAGCGCCGATGAGCTTTATCCCGAGCTGACGTGCGACGCTGATCAGTCCGGGGTAGGACAATTGCTCGGTGACCACGGTGTCGCCCGCCTTGAGCAAGCCCATCAACGCGCACAGCAATCCGTGCTGACCGCCGTTGACGCAAAGCACCTGATCGGCGTGCGGCACAAAATCGCCATGACGCAACCAGACGGCGCCCGCCAAGCGATGCCGCGCCAGACCAATTTCGGCGGTGTAGCCGGTCAATTGCCGCAACACACCCGGATCGGTAGCCAGATCCTGAAGAGACTGGCTCATGAACGCCGCCTCCTGGCCCGGTATTGGTTGATTCCGGCTCATGTCGAAACACGCCGGCGGCTCGTCGCTGACATTGCGAAAGCCTTTATCCTGGGGCCGCTCCATCCCGCGCTGACGCACATACGTGCCATCTCCTACACGGGCCACGACCAAACCGACACGCTCCAACTCGCCATAAGCCCGGCTGACCGTTCCGATGGTGACGCCGAGACTGTCCGCCAACAGTCGGTGCGGCGGCAACTTGCTGCCGGCATCGATAACGCCTTCCTTGATCGCTTGTGCGACGGCATCGGCGAGGCGTTTGTATTTGACACCCGCGCGGTTGGCGAGACCGCCCCTGAGGATTGACACCATGGCAATACTTGCTTTGACAGTCATTGTCGCCCCGAATAGCGTGCTGAAAACAGGTTCAATCAGACATAAACCTTTTCAACAAAGCGGTCAATTCGAACGCCGGGAGCACGCGCCATGTCGACCACTGTCAGCACGCCAATCAGCATGACCAAGCCCAGGCTCGCCGGATTTGTCACCAGCCTGCTGTTTCTCATCGTTTGCCTGAGCTGGGGCACTACGTGGCTGGGAATCAAGATCGCGATTGAAAGCGTGCCGCCACTTACCGCGGCGGGCCTGCGCTTTTTGATTGCCTTCCCGCTGTTCCTCAGTTTCGCGCTGTTGCGAAGAGAGCCTTTGCTGTTTCCTCGGCAAAGTCGCTGGTTCTTTGTGTTCGTCACGCTGTCGTACTTCAGCGTGCCCTACTACCTGCTCAACTACGGCGAAATCCACGTGTCGTCGGGCCTGACGGCGCTGCTGTTCAGCTGCATGCCGGTGTTTATCCTGGTGTTCTCTGCGTTGTTTCTGCGCGAGAGAATCTACCCTTCGCAGGTACTCGGCATTGCCATTGGTTTCGGCAGTCTGTTCATGATTATCCGTAGCCAGGGTTTGCTTGTGGATAAAGCCGAATGGCTCGGCGTGCTGGCGATTCTCGGTGCAGCCGTAATGCACGCGCTGTGTTACGTGGTGACTAAAAAGCACGGCAGCGCGATCAGCGTGATCACCTATAACACCTTGCCGATCGGCATCGCCGGGGTGCTGTTATTAATTGTCGGACTAAGCCTCGAAGCGCCACAGTTTCAGAACGTGACCGCGCGCTCATGGGGCGCCCTGCTCTATCTCGGGCTGGTGGCATCGGTGGGCGGATTTATCGTTTATTTTCTGCTGCTTAAACGCTTGAGCCCGATCATTCTGTCGTTCGTGTTTATCATTTTTCCGGTATTCGCTGTGATCATCGGCGCCTGGTACGAAGGCCAGGCGCTCTCAAAGGAGTTGATGATCTATTCGGCGATACTGTTGAGCGGTTTTGCGATCACCAAGTTGCCGTTTGAAAAATGGTTCAGATGGCCCATAGATCGACAAAGCGATTGACCGGCGTCGCTTCAAGCCGCGCCAGATCCTTGCATAGATCAAAGATTTCCCCGCCGCGCAGGGCGGTGAAGCGCGTCGCCAGATTGGCTTTGAACTTGTCCTCGAGCAGCGGAATGCCGTCCGCACGGCGGCGACGATGGCCGATCGGGTATTCCACGACGACGTTGTCGGTGCTGCTGCCGTCCTTGAAGAGAACCTGCACGGCGTTGGCAATCGAGCGCTTGTCAGCCTCCAGGTATTCACGGGTGTAACGCGGCTCTTCGACGATGACCATTTTGTCGCGCAGCACATCAATGATCGGGTGCGCCTTGTGGAAATCATCCTCGTAGTGCTCGGCAATCAGATTGCCGAACGCCAGCGGTACAGCGGTCATGTATTGAAGGCAATGGTCGCGGTCAGCGGCGTTGGCCAGCGGCCCGACCTTGGAAATGATGCGGATCGCCGATTCGTGAGTGGTGATGACGATGCGGTCGATTTCATGCAGGCGATTGCGCACCTGTGGATGCAGGGCCACCGCCGCTTCGCACGCCGTTTGCGCGTGGAACTCTGCCGGGAAGCTGATTTTGAACAGCACGTTTTCCATCACGTAGCTGCCGAACGGCCGTGAAAAACTGAAGGCGCGTTTATCGTCGGGTTTCAGTGCCAGATCGTTGTTGGTGTGACTGAACGACACGTCGTAGAAGCCCCACTGTTTCGCGCTCAGCACACCGGGAATGCCCATCTCGCCGCGCATCGCGATGTCGGCCAGACGCACGCCACGACTGGTCGCGTCGCCCGCTGCCCAGGACTTTCGTGAGCCGGCGTTTGGCGCATGGCGATAGGTACGCAGTGCCTGTCCATCGGCGAACGCGTGGGACAACGCCGATAAAAGCTGCTCGCGATTGGCGCCCATGAGTTTGGCAGTGACGGCGGTCGAGGCGACTTTCACCAGAATGACGTGGTCGAGTCCTACGCGGTTGAAAGAGTTTTCCAAGGCAATCACGCCTTGAATCTCGTGCGCCATGATCATCGCTTCCAGCACATCGCGCACCGTCAGCGGCGCTTCGCCACTGGCCAGGCGCTTTTGCGACAGGTGATCCGCGACCGCAAGAATCCCGCCGAGGTTGTCCGAAGGATGCCCCCATTCAGCGGCGAGCCAAGTGTCGTTGTAGTCGAGCCAGCGGACAATGCAGCCGATGTCCCAGGCAGCCTTGACCGGATCCAGACGATACGGCGTGCCGGGAACCCGAGCGCCGAACGGCACCACGGTGCCTTCGACAATGGGCCCCAAGTGCTTGGTGCATTCAGGAAAACGCAGCGCCAGCAAGCCGCAGCCCAACGTGTCCATCAGGCAGTTGCGGGCGGTGTCGAGGGCTTCGGCGGATTCGGCTTTGAAGGTGAGGACGTAATCGGCAATGTCCTGCAGGACGATGTCGTAGTCGGGACGGTTGTTCAGGTCGACGTTGGCGCTCATGTTCGATTCACTCCTGTAGATACCGTCTTAAGCCTCACCGGGCAAGCGCAAGTTTCGGGTCATATGGCAGTCCTGACTTGAGCACTCCGTAAACGAAGTGCAGCAGCTTGCGCATTGCCGCGCAGATGATCTGCTTGGGGGCTTTGCCGTTGGCCTCCAGGCGCTCTTTCATCGCCTTGATCGCCTTATTGTGTTTCAACGCCACCATGCCAGGCATGTAAAGGCCTGCACGCAGCCGTGCTGACCCTACTCTTGAGATCAGGGTATGACCTTTGAACTTTCCTGATTCCTGCAGCTTTGGATTGAGCCCCGCAGCAGCGACCAGTTGGCGAGGATCACTGTATTTGCGCAAGTCACCCAGTTCGGCCAGCAATCGCTCAAGCGTTTTTTGTCCGATGCCGTCGATGGTTACGATCAGATCCCGCATCTGACGCATATCCGGGTCGTCATCGATGTGTTTTTTGATCGCCTTA
Source organism: Pseudomonas khorasanensis (assembly GCF_014268505.2). Taxonomy (GTDB): domain Bacteria; phylum Pseudomonadota; class Gammaproteobacteria; order Pseudomonadales; family Pseudomonadaceae; genus Aquipseudomonas; species Aquipseudomonas khorasanensis. The sequence goes on along the minus strand of NZ_JABWQP020000013.1, from coordinate 82,993 downwards.
TGCGTTTCTACGATCTCTTTTTCGATATGGCGCAGAACGGAGTTGATCGAGTCTTTGACCTTTTCGTCGGAAACGTCCAGACGATTAAGCTCCATTTGTTCCATTTCCTGAAGGTCATCCAGGCGGCGCACCATTGCTTTCAACTGGCGATATTTCAGCGGCTCAGGCGCCCATGGCCGAAGCTTTTGATCCTTTTCCCGAGCGAAGTCGGCGATCAGTTTCGCATCGCTTTTATCGGTCTTGATCCGGCGAAGTTCGCTGTCAGCGTACGCTTTGGTCGTAGCCGGGTTCACCACGCAGACCCGGAAGCCTTTGTTGTAAACGAACTCGGCAAGCTCCAAGTGGTAGACGCTGGTGGCTTCCATCACGATCAGGGCCGAACGCTCGACGTTTTTGTCTAGCCAAGCCTCAAACTCTTTGAAGCCCTTTGGATCGTTGGCCAGTTTGGCCTTGGTTTTGTGCTTGCCGTTGGGCAGGTGTGTAGCGATATCAAAGGTGTTTTTTGCGATGTCGACGCCAACGAAACCGGACATGATCGTTTCTCCACTTGTTCCCTGTTGTGATCATCACGTCACTCTGTCCAACCTTGCGAATGCGGGCTCTCGCCGGAGGCGGGCCCAAGATACCGTGCGAACTGTACGAGTGAGTGTGGAGGGCTGGAGCACGATCTACGTCACAGGCAACAAGCCTAAGGAGCTGCGCGGCTTCCAAGTCCCTCCCTCGATGATCAGTCGAGAACTATCGCTCCTGACGGAGCGTTAGTCGAGATACAAGGAGCTGCCGAAGGCTGCGATCTTTTGATCCTGAAAGATCGCAGCCTTCGGCAGCTCCTACCTGGTGGTGTGTTGGGTCAGAAAGAGTCGCCGGGAACGCGGACGAAGCCTTCCATCAGCACCCGCGCGCTGCGGCTCATGATGGCTTTTTTCACCACCCACTCGCCGTTTTCGAAGGTGGCTTCAGCGCCTACGCGCAACGTCCCTGACGGGTGCCCAAAGCGCACGGCATTGCGCTCGACGCCACCCGCCGCCAGATTCACCAGCGTCCCGGAAATCGCCGCCGCCGTGCCAATGGCCACCGCCGCCGTGCCCATCATGGCGTGATGCAGCTTGCCCATCGACAGTGCTCGCACCAGCAGATCAACGTCAGCCGCGGCAACCGCTTTGCCGCTGGAAGACACGTAATCCGCAGGCCTGGCGACAAACGCGACTTTCGGCGTGTGCTGCCGTTTGGCCGCTTCTTCCAGATTCGAAATCAACCCCATCCGCAGCGCGCCGTACGCTCGAATGGTTTCGAACATCAGCAGTGCTTTCGGATCGCCGTTGATCGCACCCTGCAGCTCGGTGCCGGTGTAGCCGATGTCTTCGGCATTGACGAAAATCGTCGGGATACCCGCGTTGATCATGGTCGCCTTGAACGTACCGACACCGGGCACTTCCAGTTCATCGACCAGGTTGCCGGTCGGGAACATCGAGCCACCGCCGCCCTCTTCTTCTGCCGCCGGGTCCATGAATTCCACTTGCACTTCGGCGGCGGGAAACGTCACGCCGTCGAGTTCGAAATCGCCGGTTTCCTGCACCTCACCGTTGGTGATCGGCACATGGGCGATGATGGTCTTGCCGATGTTGGCCTGCCAGACCCGCACCACGGCGACTCCGTTGTGCGGAATGCGGCTGGCGTCGACGAGTCCGTTGCTGATGGCAAACGAACCGACCGCCGCCGACAGGTTGCCGCAGTTACCACTCCAGTCCACAAACGGCTTGTCGATGGACACCTGCCCGAACAGGTAATCGACGTCGTGGTCGGCCCGGGTGCTTTTCGAGAGGATCACGGTTTTGCTGGTGCTGGACGTGGCGCCGCCCATGCCGTCGATTTGCTTGTCGTACGGGTCCGGACTGCCGATCACGCGCAGCAGCAATGCGTCACGGGCCGGGCCGGGAACCTGAGCAGCTTCAGGCAAATCCGTGAGGCTGAAAAACACGCCTTTGCTGGTGCCGCCGCGCATGTAGGTGGCGGCGATTTTAATTTGAGGGGCGATCTGTGATGCGTGAGCCATGATGCTCCTTACCGAAGGCATGGGACTGAAATCCCATGCCCCCATCAGTTGATTAAACAGCCACCGCCGACCCTTCGAGGAAGTCCTGAGCGAAGCGCTGCAACACGCCGCCAGCCTCGTAGATCGACACTTCTTCAGCGGTATCGAGACGGCAAGTGACCGGCACTTCAACGCGCTCGCCACTTTTGCGATGGATCACCAGCGTCAGATCGGCGCGCGGTGTGCGCGCGCCGATGACGTCATAGGTTTCGCTGCCGTCGATGCCCAGCGTCTTGCGGTCAGTGCCCGGCTTGAACTCCAGAGGCAACACGCCCATGCCCACCAGGTTGGTGCGGTGGATGCGTTCAAAGCCTTCAGCGGCAATCGCTTCCACGCCCGCCAGGCGCACGCCTTTTGCCGCCCAGTCGCGGGAGGAACCCTGACCGTAATCGGCGCCGGCAATGATGATCAGCGGCTGCTTGCGCGCCATGTAGGTTTCGATGGCTTCCCACATGCGCATCACTTTGCCTTCCGGCTCGACACGGGCCAGCGAGCCCTGTTTGACCTGGCCGTTTTCCACGACCATTTCGTTGAACAGTTTCGGGTTGGCGAACGTTGCGCGTTGCGCGGTCAAGTGGTCGCCACGGTGGGTGGCGTAGGAGTTGAAGTCTTCCTCCGGCAAGCCCATTTTCGCCAGGTATTCGCCGGCTGCGCTGTCCAGCATGATCGCGTTGGACGGCGACAGGTGATCGGTGGTGATGTTGTCCGGCAGCACCGCCAGCGGGCGCATGCCCTTGAGCGGACGTGCACCAGCCAGTGCGCCTTCCCAGTAAGGCGGACGGCGGATGTAGGTGCTCATCTCGCGCCATTCGTACAGCGGCGTGACTTTCGGGCCGGTGTCTTCATGCACGGCGAACATCGGAATATAGACCTGGCGGAACTGCTCCGGCTTGACCGAAGACTTCACCACCGCGTCGATTTCTTCGTCGCTCGGCCAGATGTCCTTGAGGCGGATTTCCTGGCCATCGACCACACCCAGCACGTCCTTTTCGATATCGAAACGGATGGTGCCGGCGATGGCGTACGCGACCACCAGTGGCGGCGAAGCGAGGAACGCCTGTTTGGCGTATGGGTGAATGCGGCCGTCGAAGTTGCGGTTGCCCGACAACACGGCGGTGGCGTAAAGATCGCGGTCGATGATCTCTTGCTGGATCACCGGGTCGAGCGCGCCAGACATGCCGTTGCAGGTGGTGCAGGCAAACGCCACGACACCGAACCCGAGCTGTTCCAGTTCGGTGGTCAAACCCGCCTCATCGAGGTACAGCGCCACGGTTTTCGAACCCGGCGCCAGCGAGGACTTGACCCATGGTTTGCGGGTCAGGCCGAGCTTGTTGGCATTGCGCGCCAGCAGACCGGCGGCGATGACGTTGCGCGGGTTGCTGGTATTGGTGCAGCTGGTAATGGCGGCGATGATCACCGCGCCGTCCGGCATCTGCCCCGGCACGTCATCCCACTGGCCGGAGATACCTTTGGCGGCCAGATCCGCCACCGCGACGCGGGCATGCGGGTTGCTCGGCCCGGCCATGTTGCGCACCACCGACGACAGATCGAAGGTCAGGCCGCGCTCGTATTGCGCGCCCTTGAGGCTGTCGGCCCACAAACCGGTGAGTTTGGCGTATTGCTCGACCAGTTGGACCTGCTGATCTTCACGACCGGTGAGCTTCAGGTAATCAATCGTTTGCTGATCGATGTAGAACATCGCGGCCGTGGCGCCGTATTCCGGGGCCATGTTGGAGATGGTCGCGCGGTCGCCAAGGGTCAGCGCAGCGGCGCCTTCGCCGAAGAACTCCAGCCATGCGCCGACGACTTTCTGTTTGCGCAGGTATTCGGTCAGCGCCAGCACCATGTCGGTGGCGGTGATACCAGGCTGCAGCTTGCCGGTCAGCTCGACGCCGACGCTCTCCGGCAGGCGCATCCACGAGGCACGACCAAGCATGACGCTCTCGGCCTCAAGACCACCGACGCCGATGGCGATGACGCCCAGGGCATCAACGTGCGGGGTGTGGCTGTCGGTGCCGACGCAGGTATCCGGAAAGGCTACACCGTCGCGCACCTGGATCACCGGAGACATTTTCTCCAGGTTGATCTGGTGCATGATGCCGTTGCCCGGCGGAATCACATCAACGTTCTTGAAGGCTTTTTTGGTCCAGTTGATGAAGTGGAAACGGTCTTCGTTGCGCCGGTCTTCAATGGCGCGGTTTTTCTCGAAAGCCTGGGCATCAAAACCGCCCGCCTCGACGGCCAGCGAGTGATCGACGATCAATTGCGTCGGCACCACCGGGTTCACTTGCGCCGGGTCGCCGCCCTGCAACGCGATGGCATCGCGCAAACCGGCGAGGTCAACCAACGCGGTCTGGCCGAGAATGTCATGGCAAACCACACGCGCCGGGAACCACGGAAAGTCGAGGTCGCGCCTGCGCTCGATCAACTGCTTGAGCGAATCGGTCAGCGTCGCCGGATCGCAGCGACGCACGAGGTTTTCCGCCAATACGCGAGAGGTGTACGGCAGGGTGTCGTAGCTGCCAGGCTGGATCGCCTCGACTGCCGCGCGGGCGTCGAAATAATCCAGAGGGCTGCCGGGCAGCGTTTTGCGAAATTGTGTGTTCATCGGGTCAGGACTCGGGTCACGGTAGTTTCAAAGGGTGGCCGACACAAACCTGAGTTACACACCATCCACTGTGGGAGCGAGCCTGCTCGCGAAAGCGGTAGATCAGTCGACATCGATGGTGAATGTCAGTCCGTCTTCGCGAGCAGGCTCGCTCCCACAGGGTCTAGCGGTGTTTTCCGGGATCGGGTCAGCCCACCATTCAGCGACGTTCGATTGGCACGAACTTGCGCTGTTCGACGCCGACGTATTCGGCGCTTGGACGGATGATGCGGTTGTTGGCGCGCTGTTCGAACACATGCGCGGCCCAGCCGGTCAGGCGCGAGCAGACGAAGATCGGCGTGAACAGCTTGGTCGGAATGCCCATGAAGTGGTACGCCGAGGCATGATAGAAATCGGCATTGGGGAACAGTTTCTTCTGCTCCCACATCGTCTTGTCGATGGCTTCGGAAACCGGGAACAGCACCGTGTCGCCTACTTCATCGGCGAGTTTTTTCGACCACCCCTTGATCACCTCGTTGCGCGGGTCGCTGTCCTTATAGATCGCGTGGCCGAAGCCCATGATCTTGTCCTTGCGCTCGAGCATTCCCAGGGTGCCTTTGATCGCTTCTTCCGGCGACGAAAAACGCTCGATCATTTCCATCGCCGCTTCGTTGGCACCGCCGTGCAGCGGGCCGCGCAACGAGCCGATGGCCGCCGTCACGCAGGAATACAGGTCCGACAGGGTCGAGGCACACACCCGCGCGGTGAACGTCGAGGCGTTGAATTCATGCTCGGCGTAAAGAATCAGCGACACGTTCATCACTTTGACGTGCAGGTCGCTCGGCTTCTTGTCGTGCAGCAAATGCAGGAAATGCCCGCCGAGGGTCGGCTCGTCGCTGACGCAATCGATGCGCTTGCCGTCGTGGCTGAAGCGATACCAGTAGCACATGATCGCCGGGAACGCGGCGAGCAGGCGATCAGTCTTGTCGCGTTGCTCGGAGAAGTCTTTCTCCGGCTCAATGTTGCCGAGGAACGAACAACCGGTGCGCATCACGTCCATCGGATGGGCGTCAGCAGGGATGCGCTCGAGCACTTCCTTCAGTGCTGGCGGCAGGTCGCGCAGTTTGCTCAGCTTGCTCTGGTAATCGGCGAGTTGCGCCTTGGTTGGCAGCTCTCCATAAAGCAGCAGGTAGGCGACTTCTTCAAATTGTGCGTCGGCTGCCAGTTCGCGAACGTCGTAGCCGCGATAGGTCAGGCCGGCGCCAGCCTGGCCCACGGTGGACAGTGCGGTTTGCCCGGCAACCTGACCACGGAGCCCGGCGCCACTGAGTACTTTTGCTTCGGCCATTGCTGTCTCCAATTTTCTTGAATTTGTAGGGGAAACATGTGGGAGCGAGCCTGCTCGCGAATAGTGCATCAGGGACACCGCGTTATCGTTGGCGTCCTTCGCGAGCAGGCTCGCTCCCACAGGGTCTTGTTCAGCCTTTTTTCTGTGCAAACAACGCATCAAGCTTCTGCTCGAACGTGTGGTAATCGATTCGATCGTAAAGCTCCATGCGAGTTTGCATGGTGTCGATGACATTCTGCTGCGTGCCATCGCGGCGGATCGCGGTGTAGACGTTTTCCGCCGCTTTGTTCATCGCCCGGAACGCCGACAGCGGGTACAGCACCAGCGACACGTCGGCGCCGGCCAGTTGCTCGGTGGTGTACAGCGGCGTCGCGCCGAACTCGGTGATGTTGGCCAGGATCGGCGCTTTGACACGGCTGGCGAACAGCTTGTACATGTCCAGCTCGGTAATCGCTTCCGGGAAGATCATGTCGGCACCGGCCTCGATGCACGCGGCGGCGCGATCCAGTGCCGACTCCAGGCCTTCCACCGCCAGCGCATCGGTGCGCGCCATGATCACAAAGCTGTCGTCGGTGCGCGCATCGACCGCGGCCTTGATGCGATCGACCATTTCCTGCTGGCTGACGATTTCCTTATTCGGACGATGGCCGCAGCGCTTGGCGCCGACCTGGTCCTCGATGTGAATCGCCGCCGCGCCGAACTTGATCATCGACTTGACCGTGCGCGCCACGTTGAACGCCGACGAGCCAAAACCGGTGTCGACATCGACGAGCAGCGGCAGGTCGCAGACATCGGTGATGCGGCGCACATCGGTCAGCACATCATCCAGACCGGTAATGCCCAGATCCGGCACACCGAGCGAGCCCGCGGCCACCCCGCCACCGGAGAGATAAATCGCCTTGAAACCGGCGCGCTTGGCCAGCAGCGCGTGGTTGGCGTTGATCGCGCCGACGACTTGCAAAGGATGCTCGCTGGCGACCGCATCGCGGAAACGCTGGCCCGGCGTGTTCAGGTTGGAACTCATGACTCACCTCGTTCAGTGGCTGTCTGGTGGTGGGCGCCGTCCTCGTAGTGACGGGCAATGTTGCGTTTCGAGGCGCCGATGTGACGGCGCATCAACAATTCCGCGAGTTCGCCGTCACGGTCGGCGATGGCGTCGAGAATCCGGTGGTGTTCGGCGAAGGCCTGATGCGGGCGGTTCGGCGTGGTGGAAAACTGGATGCGGTACATGCGCACCAGTTGATAGAGCTCGCCGCAGAGCATCTGCGTCAGGGTGCGGTTGCCGCTGCCCTGGATAATCCGGTAGTGGAAGTCGAAATCGCCTTCCTGCTGGTAGTACCCGACACCGGCCTGAAATGCGGCGTCGCGCTCGTGGGTTTCCAGCACTCGGCGCAGCTCGTCGATTTCTTCGACGCTCATGCGCTCGGCGGCGAGACGACAGGCCATGCCCTCGAGGGATTCACGGATTTCGTAGAGTTCGATCAACTCGGCATGACTGAGCGAAACCACTCGCGCGCCAACGTGCGGTATGCGCACCAGCAAGCGCTGCCCCTCCAGCCGATGGATCGCCTCACGCAACGGCCCGCGGCTGATGCCGTAAGTGCGCGCCAGCTCCGGCTCGGAGATCTTGCTGCCCGGGGCGATCTCTCCCTTGACGATGGCCGCCTGAATACGCCGGAAGACGTTCTCCGACAGCGTCTCGGAATCGTCGCCGCTGATGACCGGGGGATCGAGTTGATCCAGCATGATTGTCGACACCTTGATATCCAATGCGGCAAAAACTAGCTAATTAGCCCGCATACGTCAAAGGATAAATAGGTATTGTCGACAATCGTCTAATAACCTAAAAAGATCGCAGCCTCCGGCAGCTCCTACAGGATGTACGCAATCCCATGTAGGAGCTGCCGAAGGCTCGGGCCGCGATCGGACGATCTTTTGATCTCTGCGCTGGACGGCGCAAGCGCTGGCGCCATAAAACCACCGTGCTAGAATGCCGCCCGCATTTGCTGGTCATTTGTACGGCTTGCCATAAAAAGCTGATAAGCACACGCAGGGGCTTGCGCGCGGTTGCGCGGGCACCTGAACCGATAACGGAACGCTGCGCACCAGGATTTATGAGACTCAAGCCTTTCCCCACATTATTAGCGCTGTTTTGCCTGCCCGGCCTCGCCGCCGCGGGGGAAAAAACCGTGTACGGCCTCAACGAATACGCTTCGCTCGATGGCATCAATCTCGAAGTCGCCGCCAAACTCGACACCGGCGCGAAAACCGCCTCATTGAGTGCGCGCGATATCAAACGCTTCAAACGCAACGGTGAATCCTGGGTACGTTTCTACCTGGCAATCGACGCCGCGCACTCCCACCCGATCGAACGGCCGCTGGCCCGGGTCAGCAAGATCAAGCGTCGCGCCGGCGACTACGATCCGGAAGAGGGCAAACAGTACACGGCCCGTCCGGTGATCGAGCTGGATATCTGCATGGGTTCGGCGATGCGCAGCATCGAAGTGAACCTGACCGACCGAAGTGCGTTCCAATACCCGCTTTTGATCGGCTCCGAGGCCTTGAAACGCTTCGACGCGCTGGTCGATCCCAGTCTTAAATACGCTGCCGGCAAACCTGCCTGCACCATCGCCGCTCATACCGCCGAGTAATTTCCATGCGTTCTCTAACCTTCCACCTGAAAATCCTGATCGCCGTTCTGGTGTTGTTGGGCGTTTCGGTTACGGCCTATCAGATTTTCGTGCTCGGCATCCCGGTGACCGAAGACGCCACCGACGACCTGTGGAACATCGACGCCAAAGTCGAGTTCGTCGCCAGCACCAAGGACCCGGTGAAAATCCAGATGTTCGTGCCGCCCCTGAGCCGCGATTACGTCAGCCTCAACGAGAGTTTCATCTCCAACAATTACGGCGTCGCCGTGAACCGCGTTGATGGCAACCGCAAGGTGACCTGGTCGGCTCGTCGCGCCAAGGGCAACCAGACGCTTTATTACCGTCTCGTACTGACCAAGCGTTACACCGCCGAAAAATCCAAGGTCAAAGGCCCGACCTTCCGTGACAGCATGGTCATCGAAGGCCCTGAAAAAATCGCCGCCGAAGCCCTGCTCGCACCAATCCGTCAGCACTCGGCCGACGTCGAAACCTTTATTGGCGAGGCAATCAAACGGGTAAATAACGTCAACGATGACAACGTGAAGCTGCTGCTGGCCGGCGATCCGTCGACGCCGCACAAAGCCAAAATCGTTGAGCTGCTACTGTCGATCGCCCACGTGCCGGTCGAAAAAGTCCACACCATTCGCCTCGTCGCCGATCAGCCACAAACGCCTGAGCTGTGGCTGCGCAGCTTCAACGGCAACGACTGGCTGTATTTCAACCCGGAAACCGGCGAACAGGGCCTGCCGACCGACCGCCTGCTGTGGTGGACCGGCGACGAAAACCTGATCACGGTCGACGGCGGCAAGAAAGCCAACGTGACTTTCAGCCTGAACAACAGCGAGATGAATGCGATTCGTCTGGCCAAGCTGACCGACGAAAACACCGACGCCAATTTCCTTGAATACTCGCTGTACGGCTTGCCGCTGCAGACCCAGCAAACCTTCATGATCATGGTGATGATCCCGATTGGCGTGCTGGTAATTCTGATCCTGCGCAACCTGATCGGCCTGCAGACCCTGGGTACGTTCACGCCCGTACTGATCGCCCTCGCCTTCCGCGAAACGCAATTGGGCTTCGGCATTCTGCTGTTCACGGTGATCACTGCGCTGGGCCTGTCGCTACGCTCCTATCTTGAGCATTTGAAGCTGCAAATGCTGCCGCGCCTGTCGGTGGTGTTGACCTTCGTGGTGGTGCTGATCGCGGCGATCAGTCTGTTCAGCCACAAGCTTGGACTGGAGCGCGGCTTGTCGGTGGCGCTGTTCCCGATGGTGATCCTGACCATGACCATCGAACGCCTGTCGATCACCTGGGAAGAACGCGGTGCCAACCATGCGCTGAAAGTCGCCATTGGTACGCTGTTTGCCGCGTCCCTGGCGCACTTGATCATGACCGTGCCGGAGCTGATTTACTTCGTGTTCACCTTCCCGGCGATCCTGCTGATTCTGGTGGGCTTCATGCTGGCCATGGGTCGTTATCGCGGTTACCGCCTGACCGAACTGGTGCGTTTCAAGGCTTTTCTGAAGAAGGCTGACACCTGATGTTCGGTTTCTGGAAGACCTGGAAGGCCCTGGAAGCCCGGGGCATCATGGGCATCAATCGGCGTAACGCAGACTACGTGCTCAAGTACAACAAGCGCAGTCTGTACCCGATCGTCGATGACAAGATCCTCACCAAGGAACGCGCCATCGCGGCCGGCATTCACGTGCCGGAGCTGTATGGCGTGATCTCCACCGAGAAGGAAATCGACAAGCTCGACGAAATCATCGGCGGACGCAGCGACTTCGTGATCAAACCGGCCCAGGGCGCCGGAGGTGACGGCATCATCGTCATCGCCGACCGTTTCGAGGGCCGCTATCGCACGGTGTCGGGCAAGATCCTTGCCCACGAAGAGCTTGAGCATCACATCTCAAGCATCCTCACCGGCCTGTATTCGCTGGGCGGCCACCGCGACCGCGCGCTGATCGAATACCGCGTGACCCCGGACCAGATCTTCAAGAGCATCAGCTACGAAGGCGTGCCGGATATCCGCATCATCGTGCTGATGGGTTACCCGGTAATGGCCATGCTGCGCCTGCCGACCCGTCAGTCCGGCGGCAAAGCCAACCTGCACCAGGGCGCCATCGGTGTCGGTGTCGATCTGGCGACCGGATTGACGTTACGCGGCACCTGGCTGAACAACATCATCACCAAACACCCCGACACCACCAACGCGGTGGACGGCGTGCAACTGCCCTACTGGGACGGTTTCATGAAACTCGCCGCAGGTTGTTATGAGCTCTGCGGGCTGGGTTACATCGGTGTGGACATGGTCCTGGACCAGGAAAAAGGCCCGCTGATTCTCGAACTGAACGCACGACCGGGTCTGAATATTCAGATCGCCAACGACTGCGGGCTGACGCTGCGTACACACGCGGTCGAAGCGCGGCTTGAAGAGCTAAAGGCACGGGGCGTGAAGGAATCCGTTGAAGAGCGGGTGGCGTTCACTCAGGAAATGTTTGGGCATATTCCTGCCGTCGAAGGCTGATCCGAAACCGAGTCGCGCCTGCTCGTGAAGGCAGTTGATCGTTCCCACGCTCTGCGTGGGAATGCATCCCGTGACGCTCCGCGTCACAGTGGACGCAGAGCGTCCATGGCGGCGTTACCACGCGGAGCGTGGGAACGGATCAAGCACTCGGTCTGCTCCCTTCCCCCTCGCCCCCTTGGGGAGAGGGCTGGGGTGAGGGGGCAGGCTTTTGACTTTGATCTGGCCCTCGAGAGGACTACAATCCCCACCCCGCCTCAATGGCCGATCTGCCCGACCATGCTGACCTGCTCCGTACATCCGCTGCCCTACCGCGCCAATCCCGCCGACTACTTCGTGGCCATTCGCAACGCGCCCGGCGCCGTGCTGCTCGACAGCGGTCGGCCAAGCGCCGACCGAGGCCGTTACGACCTGCTCAGCGCCTGGCCGCTGGAACACCTGGCGGTAATGCCGGAAGAAAGCGGCGCGCATTTCCTGCAGCGCCTGCGCGACAACCTCAGCCGCTTGGGCGAAGCGCAACTGCCCAATGAACTCGACCTGCCATTCGCTGGCGGTCTGATCGGCTATCTGAGCTACGACTTCGGCCGCCATCTGGAAAATCTGCCTAGCCAGGCGCTGGATGATCTGCAGTTACCGGATGCCCGTTTCGGCCTCTACAACTGGGCATTGATCAGCGATCACCAGAGCGCCACCAGCCAACTGGTCTTTCACCCCTCGATTGACGACAGAGAGAAGCAGCGTCTCGTTGACCTGTTCACTCAACCGGCCGCCGAGGCGCTGGCACCGTTCAAACTGAATAATCCGATGACACCGGATCTCTCGGCCGACGATTATCGCGCGGCATTCGAACGCATTCAGCAATACATCCAGGCCGGCGATTGCTATCAGGTCAACTTCGCTCAGCGCTTCCGCGCTGAATGTCAGGGCGACCCATGGCTGGCTTATTGTGCATTGCGCCAGGCCTGCCCGACGCCTTTCTCCGGTTTTCAAAACCTGCCCGAGGGCGGCGCGGTGTTGAGCCTGTCGCCGGAGCGTTTCGTCAAAGTCAGCCAGCGCCAGGTCGAAACCCGCCCGATCAAGGGCACTCGCCCCCGTGGCCTGACTCCGGCCGAAGACGCCGCCAACGCCGCCGAACTGCTGGCCAGCCCCAAGGATCGTGCGGAAAACCTGATGATTGTCGACCTGCTGCGCAACGATCTCGGGCGCACCTGCCGCATCGGTTCGGTGCGGGTACCGGAGCTGTTCAGTCTGGAAAGCTATCCGAATGTGCACCATCTGGTCAGCAGCGTGACCGGTGAACTGGCGGCCGGTCGTGATGCGCTGGACCTGATTGCCGGGAGTTTTCCCGGCGGCTCGATCACCGGCGCCCCGAAGATTCGCGCGATGCAGATCATTGATGAACTGGAACCAACGCGACGCGGCCTGTATTGCGGATCGTTGTTGTACCTGGACGTGCGCGGCGAGATGGACAGCTCCATCGCGATTCGCAGCCTGTTGGTCAAGGATGGACAGGTGTGCTGCTGGGGCGGTGGAGGGATCGTCGCGGACTCCGACTGGCAGGCTGAGTATCATGAGTCGATCACCAAGGTCAGAGTTCTGCTCGAAACCTTGCAAAACCTTTGATCAGTGATGGCTCCCACGCTCCGCGTGGGAGCGATCGGAACCTCTAGCTTTTTGTGGCGAGGGAGCTTGCTCCCGCTGGAGTGCGGAGCGCTCCCGGAATTCTTGCGACTGCTGCGCAGCCGAGCGGGAGCAAGCTCCCTCGCCACAGCGATTGTTTACAGACTGAGTTCGCGGTTGGAGGCCTTGAGGAACTCCTGCTTCAGCTCATCAAATGTGTGAACAGCCGGAAACTGCGCAAACTCGCGAATCACGTTCTCTGGGGCATGAAACAGAATCCCCGCATCGGCCTCGCCGAGCATCGTCGTGTCGTTATACGAATCCCCCGCCGCGATCACTCGGTAATAGAGGCTTTTGAACGCCAGAACCGACTGCCGCTTGGGATCTTTCTGACGCAACTGATAGCCCGTGACCCGCCCGGTTTCGTCGGTAATCAACCGATGGCAAAGCAATGTCGGAAAGCCCAGTTGGCGCATCAACGGCTGCGAGAACTCATAGAAGGTGTCCGATAGAATCACCACCTGAAAGCGCTCACGCAGCCAGTTGACGAATTCAACCGCGCCGTCCAGCGGCTTGAGCGTGGTGATCACTTCCTGGATATCCGAGAGTTTCAAGCCGTGCTCATCAAGAATGCGCAGGCGCTGCTTCATCAGCACGTCGTAATCGGGAATGTCCCGAGTGGTGGCCTTGAGGGATTCGATTCCGGTTTTTTCGGCAAAGGCGATCCAGATTTCCGGCACCAGTACCCCTTCAAGATCCAGGCAAGCAATTTCCACAAGACACTCCCGTTTGTAGTGATTATTGAGTCGAGCGACGCCGAACTCTAGCGTCTGAACCCGACGCGCGCAACGCAGAGGAGGCCCCGGGCGCGACAGCTTTTTGTTACCATCGGCCCCATATAGAGCGCCCAGCGCCACCGACCTGTAGGAAGCCGCCCTGATGAGCCCAACGTTCGACGTCGTGGAACTCGCCACGACCTATGCCAACAAATCCGCCCAAGACATCCTCAAACTCGCGTTCGCCGAGTTCGGTGATGACTTGTGGATATCTTTCAGCGGCGCCGAGGACGTGGTGCTGGTGGACATGGCCTGGAAGCTGAACAAGAACGTCAAGGTATTCAGCCTCGACACCGGGCGCCTGCATCCGGAGACGTACCGCTTTATCGAGCAGGTGCGCGAGCACTACAAGATCGACATCGAAATCGTCACGCCAGACCACACGAAACTGGAACCCTTCGTGAAGGAAAAAGGCCTGTTCAGTTTCTACAGGGACGGCCACGGCGAATGCTGCGGCATCCGCAAGATCGAACCGCTGCGACGCAAGCTCTCTGACGTCAGGGCCTGGGCCACCGGCCAGCGCCGGGATCAGAGCCCTGGCACACGCAGCGCAGTGGCGGTGCTGGAAATCGATACCGCGTTCTCGACACCGGAACGCACCCTCTACAAATTCAATCCGCTGGCGCAGATGACCAGCGAAGAGATCTGGGGTTACATCCGCATGCTTGAGCTGCCGTACAACAGCCTGCATGAGCGTGGTTTCATCAGCATCGGCTGCGAACCCTGCACCCGCCCGGTGCTGCCAAACCAGCACGAGCGCGAAGGCCGCTGGTGGTGGGAAGAAGCGACGCAGAAAGAATGCGGGTTGCATGCGGGCAATATCATCAGCAAGAGCAAAGCTTGATCACCCTCTGAATAACCCCCTGTGGGAGCGAGCCTGCTCGCGAAGGCCGTAGCTCCAGTCGACATCGTCGTTGCCTGTTTTACCGTATTCGCGAGCAGGCTCGCTCCCACACTGCCATGTATGAGACCTAAGAATGTGTACACAAGAATGTCACCATCGGTGCCATTTATGTGTGCACTTTTCGTTTCCACGCCCTGAAAAGTTACATTCCTGATCTGATCCCCGCCTGATTACGCCGTCGCAAAATCCCTCCGCAGAAAAAAATACCTGTTCATCCGGTCAATTTATACCGCCGTTTTTTCAGCCACTTATGCCCCATCGATAACTTTTCGAAATGAGTGCGGCTATCTATAGTTCTTCGACTGGCACAAATCTGGCTTAAGTGCATGCATGTTTTGTATACAAAATCGCAAAACATACACACTTTCGATCCGCAAGCCTGAAGCGCCCTATCCCGTACAGGCTGCAGATGCCCCGTAACCAGTGATGTTTTTCACTGCCGCGACGAAGATTTGTCGAGCCTGGCGGCTCATGCACAGTCATCGCGGCCCTGAACATCAGGAGCCTGCCGGAATGCGTACAAGTCTCTCGAACAATATCGCGCTGAATCTGCCCTCCTCTACACTCGATCAACCGTTACCCCCGGACGGACTGAGCGAGCCGTGTCACCTGAGCCCGCGTCTGCACAACAGCGATCTGGCACCGACCAGGATCGAGGGCCGGCGCTGGGGTAAATACAGCATCTTTGCCCTGTGGACGAACGATGTGCACAACATCGCCAATTACTCGTTCGCCATCGGCTTGTACGCCTTGGGCCTGGGCGGCTGGCAGATTCTGCTGTCGCTGGGCATTGGCGCGGCGCTGGTGTACTTCTTCATGAACCTGTCGGGTTACATGGGACAGAAAACCGGCGTGCCGTTTCCGGTGATCAGTCGGATCAGTTTCGGTATCCACGGTGCACAAATTCCTGCACTGATACGCGCGGTTATCGCCATCGCCTGGTTCGGGATTCAGACGTATCTGGCCTCGGTGGTGTTTCGCGTCTTGTTGACCGCCGTGCACCCCGGCTTCGCTGAATACGATCACGATTCGATTCTGGGCCTGTCGACGCTGGGCTGGGTGTGCTTCGTGGCGATCTGGATGGTGCAACTGGCGATCCTCGCCTACGGCATGGAAATGGTCCGCCGTTACGAGGCCTTTGCCGGGCCGGTGATTTTGCTGACAGTCGCAGCCCTCGCCGGGTGGATGTACTTCCAGGCCAACGCCACCATCGCCTGGTCGATCCGCGAGCCGCTGACCGGTGGCGAGATGTGGCGCAATATTTTTGCCGGCGGGGCTTTGTGGCTGGCGATCTACGGCACGCTGATCCTCAACTTCTGCGACTTCGCCCGCTCTTCGCCTTGCCGCAAAACCATCAAGGTCGGAAATTTCTGGGGCTTGCCGGTGAATATTCTGTTGTTTGCCGCGATTACGGTCGTGCTGTGTGGCGCGCAATTCCAGATCAACGGGCGGATCATCGAGAGCCCGACCGAGATCATCGCCTCCATTCCCGACACGTTCTTTCTGGTGCTTGGCTGCCTGGCCTTTCTGATCGTTACCGTTGCGGTGAACATCATGGCCAACTTCGTCGCCCCGGCGTTCGTGCTGAGCAACCTGGCGCCCAAGTACCTGACCTTCCGCCGCGCCGGGCTGATCAGCGCGACCATCGCGGTGTTGATCCTGCCGTGGAATCTCTACAACAGCCCGCTGGTAATCGTGTATTTCCTGTCTGGCCTCGGCGCCCTGCTCGGCCCGTTGTACGGCGTAATCATGGTTGACTACTGGCTGATCCGCAAAGGCCGGATCAACGTCCCGCAGCTCTACAGCGAAGATCCCAACGGCGCGTATTACTACAGCCGTGGAGTGAATTTGCGCGCGGTGGCGGCGTTTATTCCTGCAGCCCTGATCGCGATTGTCCTGGCACTGGTGCCGGGTTTCCATAGCGTGTCGCCGTTTTCCTGGCTGATCGGCGCCGGGATCGCCGGCATGCTTTACCTGATCATCGCCAAACGCCAGATCCACTACGCCGATGTCAGCGGTGAATCCATCGCTGTGGATAACGTCAGCCATTAATCCCTTCGCGGCCCGGTTTTTGGGCCGCACCACTGCCCGCAATAAGGATTTCCATGCGTATTCTCGTGGTCAACGTCAACACCACCGAATCCATCACCGACGCCATCGCCCGCTCGGCTCAGGCCGTCGCCTCACCCGGTACCGAAATCGTCGGCCTGACGCCGTACTTCGGCGCCGAATCGATTGAAGGCAATTTCGAAAGCTACCTGGCCGCCATCGCCGTGATGGATCGGGTGATGGCCTACGATCAGCCGTTCGACGCGGTGATTCAGGCCGGTTATGGCGAACACGGCCGTGAAGGCCTGCAGGAACTGCTCAACGTGCCGGTGGTGGATATCACCGATGCGGCGGCCAGTACGGCGATGTTCCTCGGCCATGCCTATTCAGTGGTGACCACGCTGGATCGCACCGTGCCCCTGATCGAGGATCGGCTGAAGCTGTCGGGTCTTTGGGATCGCTGTGCGTCGGTGCGGGCCAGTGGCCTGGCTGTGCTGGAACTGGAACACGAGCCGCAACGTGCGCTGGAGGCGATCGTGCATCAGGCTGAACTGGCGGTGACGCAGGACAAGGCCGAGGTCATTTGCCTGGGCTGCGGCGGGATGGCCGGGCTGGATGAGCAGATTCGCCGACGTACCGGCGTGCCGGTGGTGGATGGGGTGACGGCGGCGGTGATGATTGCCGAGTCGCTGGTGCGCTTGAAGCTGTCGACCTCCAAGGTGCGGACCTATGCGACGCCACGACCGAAAAACATCATCGGCTGGCCGGGGCGGTTTGCTCGCTGAGTTGCCCGTCCGAAACCGAGTTGCCCTTTTCGCGAGCAGGCTCGCTCCCACATCTGGAATGCGTTCCCCTGTGGGAGCGAGCCTGCTCGCGAAGGGCGCAACTCGGTCCCAAGCCTTACTTAAACGGCACTAAACCGCCGCGCCAATCCCTTCTCGGCAAACTGTTCAATCACGAAATCGACAAACGCCCGGGTCTTGCCCGGCAACAGTTTGTGCTCGGCGTAATAGATCGAGATGTTGCCGTCATCGACAAACCAATCCGGCAAGACCCGCTGCAAGGTCCCCGCCTCCAGATACCCCACCGCAAACGGCATGCTCACCAACGCGATCCCCAAACCTTGCGCCGCCGTCGCACACGCCGCTTCGGAATCGCTCATGGTCATCCGCGCCCGCAACGTCAGCGGACTGTGCTGCTGATAACGGTGGGTGAGTTGCCAGGAACGCACGCGCCCGGTTTGCGGTGAACGGATCAGAATCCCGTCGTGTTGTTTGAGGTCGTCCGGATCGGTGATCGGCGGATGGCTTTGCAGATAATCCTTCGACGCCACCAACACCCGATGCGCCGCCGTCAGTCTGCGCGCAACCACACCCTGCGGCAGTTCGAAGCCCCCGCCAATCGCCGCATCAAAGCCCTGGCTGATCAGGTCGACCTGACGATTATCGAAATGCCAGTCCGGGTTGATCGCCGGGAAACGCCGCAAGAACTCGCCAAGCAGCGGCACGATGTAAAGACGACCAAACACCGTGCCCATGCTGACCTTGAGGGTTCCGGTCGGTTGCCCTTGAGTGCTGGCCAGATTGGCCACGGCATTCTGGATCGTGGTCAGGCTGGCGCTGACTTCACTCAAAAACAGCTGCCCCGCTTCGGTCAGGGTCAGACTGCGCGTGGTGCGCTGGAACAATCGCATGCCCAGCCGCGCTTCAAGTTTCGCCACGCTTTTGCCCACCGCCGCAGGCGTCAGGCCCAAGCGCCGCGCCGCCTCGGCAAAGCTGCCGACTTCCGCGCTGCGCACAAAGCATTCGATACTGCTGAAGGATTCCATGGCTACCACTATAAACTTTTGGTTTACACAGACTATACAACTTGGTCCTACCCTGATGTGAATCAGAGGTTGATACTCGGCTGCAACAACAGGGCATCCTGCCTTGAACATTCTGGAGATCGAACATGACCACTCAACACCTCAGCGGCAAAGTCGCTCTGATTCAAGGCGGTTCCCGTGGTATCGGCGCCGCCATCGTCAAACGCCTCGCCGCCGAAGGCGCTGCGGTAGCGTTTACCTACGTCAGCTCCGCCGCGAAAGCCGAAGAGCTGCAGAACAGCATCACTGGCAACGGTGGCAAAGCCCTGGCGATCAAGGCCGACAGCGCCGATGCTGCCGCCATTCGCCAGGCAGTCAGCGCCACGGTCGAAGCGTTTGGTCGTCTCGACATCCTGGTCAACAACGCCGGCGTACTGGCCATCGCACCGCTGGAAGAATTCAAACTGGAAGACTTCGATCAGACCCTGGCGATCAACGTGCGCAGCGTCTTCATCGCCTCGCAGGAAGCGGCGAAGCACATGGGCGAAGGTTCGCGGATCATCAACATCGGCAGCACCAACGCTGACCGCATGCCCTTCGGCGGTGGCAGTGTTTACGCGATGAGCAAATCGGCACTGGTCGGCCTGACCAAAGGCCTGGCCCGCGATCTCGGTCCGCGCGGCATCACCATCAACAACGTGCAACCCGGCCCGGTCGACACCGACATGAACCCGGCCGACAGTGACTTCGCCGAAAGCCTGATCCCTTTGATGGCTGTCGGTCGTTACGGCACAGCCGATGAAATCGCCAGTTTCGTCGCCTACCTGGCCGGGCCGGAAGCCGGTTACATCACCGGTGCCAGCCTGACCATCGACGGTGGTTTCGGCGCCTGATTGCGCGGAACCCGCACAAAAAAACGCCGCCCTTCTTTATTCGAAGGGCGGCGTTTTGATGTTTGCGGTCAAGCCCATTCCAGCGCTGGCAGACCAAAAGCGCTTGGCGTGAAGTCTTTCAGCGAGCGAAGAATCCCGTCAGCGTGTGCATATTTTTCATCGGCCATCGCCGCGTCAGGGATGGCGATTGCGGTCATACCTGCCGTTTTCGCCGCTGTCACACCGAACGGCGAATCCTCAAAGACCAGACAATCCTCAGGCGCGACGCCAAGACGCCGGGCCGCGGTGAGGAAAATATCCGGCGCCGGTTTGGCCGCACCGACTTCAGGATCGTCCGCCGTAACGATGAAATCGAACAGCGCGAACCAGTCACGGTGCAGCGTGGTTTTCTGACCGAACGACTGACGCGACGAACTGGTGCCGACCGCGATCGGGATGTTGTGCGCTTTGAGATGACGAACCAGCGCTTCGGCACCCGGCATCGCCTGGGCCCTGGGAAAACGCTCGCGCATCAGCGGCTCGCGAATCGCCAGAAACTCTTGCGGCGTGATCGGTAACTCAAGCGCCTGCACAACGTAATTGGCCAGGTCACTGGCACCGCGACCAATGATGTTCTGCTTGACGCTCCAGTCGAAGGTTCGCCCATAACGCCCGGCAATCATCGAGGTGACCTCGGTGTAAATGCCTTCCGTGTCCAGCAGCAAACCATCCATATCGAAAATCACGGCCTTGATCGGGCCGAACGCTTTCAGCGGTGCATTCATCATCGGATCCGTTATCAAAGACATCCCGGGCGGCATTCGTCGTGCCGCAGCCCGGATCTGATTAATGGGTTCAGCAGCATAGCGAGACGACTGGACTTTGAGCAACGGGCAATGCCCGTCGACGTGCTTAACACCCGCCCAGAATTTAGCGAAACCTCCTACAGACACAGCCTACTTCCCCGACTTCTTTCCTGTTTGATCCCCCGCAAAGTCCGCGCCCCTGTTTTTCCACGTGTGCGAGCGACTGCGAATGTTCCAACCCGATCGGCTACTGGCCCTGAACAACAGCATCGGTCTGCTGGTGGTGGCCGCCCTGAATCCCAAGCAACCGGATTTCGAAGCGCTGATCGAACACATGCGCTTATGAGCAAAACCTCAACTAAACTAGTCGAGCTAATGAGAGAAGAAATGCGAAGTAATGGTTTTAATAGTGATTATCCGATAGATGTTGCTGAGCATAACGGCACACTTTAGATTCTGGACGGCCATCATCGAGCTTCTGCCGCACGACAAACCTCTACAGAAGTGACAATACAGCTCATAACCAATATACGAGACCATCACGGCACCTTAAACACTATTGAAGAAGTACTAGAATCATCCGACAGACCACATATGTATAAAAAATATTGCAATAAGAGATTCATCGAAAAATAGTTAACGAATTAATTTTTTTAAATAAAATTGAAAAAATGTCGGTATCTGACAACCTCTATATCCTCACGGGTAATCCTCATCCCTGAGCAACCTCAGAGGAAAATTACACTCTTGAAAGTCTGAATATACTTAAAGGGCCTAAAATAATAGGCCTTGGAAATTCAAGCAAAGAGCAGATTACTGCTCATCCCCATCCTCCTCATACTCCATATCCGCCTCATCCGCATCATTCAACGGCACCGTCGCATCATCCATCAGTGACCCCGGATCTTCATTGCCCGGGTCATTGATAAACGGCTGCCCGTTCGGGCCTTTTTCTTCTTTGCCTTCAGTTTCGGGAGTCATGGCGAACCTCATGATCATGTGGGGTGTATGACGTTCGAAACGCCCTAAAGCCAATCGTTCCTCATTGCGACTGCCAGATACGAAAAACCCGGCGCTTGGCCGGGTTTCCGTTGTATCGATCAGTGATGCTTGTTTTTGTGTTTGTTCTTGTACTTATGTTTGTGACCGCCACCGGAATGGGATTTTCCGTCGTCGTCACCGAGGTTGTTCCCGACCGCCCCGCCTGCTGCGCCGCCCAGACCGGCGCCGATGGTCGAGCCGGTGGAGCCACCGAGGCTGTTGCCGACGACTGAGCCGCCCGCCGCGCCGAGACCGCCGCCAATCGCGGCTTCCGTGCGGTTGCGTTTATTCGCGCCGATCGCGCTGCCCGCCGCGCCGCCGACACCTGCGCCTACCGCCGCCCCCGTGCTGCCGCCGAGTTGTCCGCCAACCACATTACCGAGCGCACCGCCCAGACCACCACCCACGGCAGCAGTGCCGTCGCCGGCCGCCATCGCGCCCTGCGCCACGAACAAGCCGAAAAACAGTGCAGATAATGACAATCGCATATCAACCTCTCAGTTCCCGAATCGGGACAGTCCGCCCAAGGGGGGCGTATGTGAGTTAGAGATGATTTTGAACGAAACGTTCAGCCATGAAAAAGCCCGACATCGAGTCGGGCTTCTTCGGGCCACTATCCGTCTCAGTGGCGCTTGTGACCTTTGCCCAGATTGCTGCCGACTGCACCACCGGCCGCACCGCCCAGACCCGCGCCAATCGTGGCGCCGTTCTTGCCGCCCAGACTGTTGCCGATCACCGAACCACCGGCCGCACCGACACCACCGCCGATGGCCGCCTTGGTGCGGCTGCCCTTGCGAGCGGCGACCGCACTGCCCGCTGCGCCCGCGACGCCGGCACCAATCGCCGCACCGGTGCTGCCGCCCATTTTCTGGCCAACGACGTTGCCAAGCGCGCCGCCCAGGCCACCGCCCAGCGCAGCAGTGCCATCACCGGCAGCCATCGCACCTTGAGCAACCAGAAGGCCAAGAACCAGAGCAGGCAGTGTTAAACGCATGACGAAAACCTCAAATAAGCGGGATGACAAAAAGGGACGGGATTTAATGCGCTCGGCGCGAGAAAGTCCAGACGCACGCGGCAGCGTCGATTGGACAGCGATTGCGCAAAAGGTTTTATGCCGGACAAAAAAAAGCCCGCTGGGGAGACGGGCTGGAGACTTGCTTTCTAACGGATGGCTTCACACTACGTTGACCAACGTGAAAAGTTTGTGAAAAAAAACCAACATTAATGTCAACGCTCCCCGGCATTCCCACCTCATATTCCTGCGCCCGTAAAAAACCCCGTTCGATGACGGGGTTACAGGGCGAATTCACCTTCTGGTCCTTGCCGTGACCTTGGGCAAAAATTTCGCTCTCGGCCCTTTCGGCGCTGTGGATTTGATTTTGCCATTGCTCACCGGGTCTTCGCCAAACCCCGATTGGTACTCGGTCTGACCGCAGCGCACGCAATTGTTGAATGAAAACTCAGCGCCATCGTCTTCGATGTATGGACCTGACATAGCCTCTCCCCTTCGCGACGGGCCGATACCGACAAAACTGTTTTGCCTGAAAAAATCGACCCCAGCGATTTTGAGACTAGCCGGTCATTCTTGGACTCGCTGTTCAGCGCGGCTGATCGCCGACGAGCGGACCAGCCATGACGAAAGCAAATACCTTTACCGGCATTTGCTAAAGATATCCGTGGAACTGCCGTTGCCCTTATTCCTACCAATGAATCTCAGGGAGAGGTCATGCAGATCAACGGATTCCCCAACATGCCAGTCGTAAACCTCACGGACGAACAGATCGCTGCCGGCAAAGCCGCTGCGGAGAAACTCAAGGAAAAGATCGATTCCGGCGAAATCACCATCAAGTACCCGGACAAACCGACTCTGCAACCCGGCGTCATCTACCATCCCAGCGAGCCAGGTCCATCGGCTCAACCTGACGGCACAGCGCCTCTCGTCGCCATCGATACACCGCTGACCTATGACTCAAGAGGTGCGGTGATCCTCAAGCCCCAAGGCTGATTGACGTGGAAAAAGCCCATTCTCTGTCCGAATGGGCTCTGCGTTGGTGGCAATGATCAGCGCAACTTCACCGCAGTCCCAGTGACAAACACCACAACCATTCCGCCCTTCCCTGCCGGCATGCTGATTTCAAAATCCACGCCCACCACCGCATCGGCCTGCAGTGCCCGCGCCCGCTCTCTCAGTTCATCGGTTGCCTGAATGCGCGCTTCTTTCAACGCCCGCTCAAGAGTCTGGGACCGGCCACCGAAAAAGTCGCGCATGCCCGCGAACATATCGCGGATAACGTTGACGCCTTGCACAGACTCGGCGCTGACAATGTCCAGATAGGCGGTAATCTGTCGCCCCTCGACGGAGTGCGTGGTGGAAATGATCATGAAGAGTCGTCCTTTTACCAAGAATTGAATGCCGCGATTGTAAACGCTCAGCCTTGCCGGGTTTGTCCGTTTCCAGCACTGGTGGTGTGAGGCAAGTTTGATCCATCTTTTGATGTGGCTGAGGCCGAGGCGTATCGCCGGGATTTGCCAAATGCCGAGGTTCATGTACTGGAGTCCGGGCATTTCGCGCTGGATGAGCAGCCTGGGCAGCTTTCCGGGTTGGTGGGGGCGTTTCCTGGTAAGCATATGAGGGGGTGAGGTCGGCTCGGCTGGCTTGTTTGCAAAACTGGCTTCCATGACCAGAAACTTTGGCTTGCGCTGCGGCTGCCGCTTGTAATTGCGCCTGAATTTGCCAAAACGCGGCTGCCGATCATACTGCTGAATCGAGCATCATCCGGTGCTTGTGATCCTGAACAGGATTCAGGTCAGTTCCTCGCAGTTCATTCGATTAAGTTGGAGTTCTCCATGAAACTACGACGTATCGTAAGTGCGACTCTCGCCGTCAGCATGCTGCTTGGCGGTGCCGCCATGGCGGGTCAAGCCCTGGGCGCCGACTCTGCCAGCCCCCCAAAATCTGCCAGCTCCTCACCCAACCAGTTTCTCATTGAAAAAATCAGCCCAGAATACTGGCGGGTGCAGATCAACAACCCGCCTTTCAACATATATGGTCCAGACTCTACCTTCCAGCTCGAGAAGGTGATCAGCGCGATCGAAAGCGACAGCAAGCTCAAGGTGGTGGTCTTTGAAAGCAAGGTTCCTGGTTTCTTCCTGACCCACTACGACTTTGCGGAGCCTCTGGAGCGGACCCTGGAAATGCCTAACGGGAAGACCGGCCTACCGCCCCTTCCGGACATGCTGGTACGTCTGAGTAAGTCCCCAGTGGTTTCCATCTCGATGATCAACGGCCGCGCCTCTGGCGTAGGCAGCGAACTGGCCCTGGCCAGCGATATGCGTTTTGCCAGCGACAAGGCAGTGCTGTCCCAATTTGAAATTGGCGCCGGCTTTGTCCCTGGTGGAGGCCCAATGGCGCGTCTGCCGCGCCTCATCGGCCGCGGCCGTGCATTAGAGGTTTTGCTGAGCGGTAGCGACATCGACGGCAAGCTGGCCGAGCGGTATGGCTACGTAAACCGCAGTTTCCCCGAAGGAGAACTGAACGGCTTCGTCGACACGCTGGCTCGCCGCATTGCCACCTTCGACAAGCAGTCTCTGGGCGAGATCAAGGATCTGGTGAACATAGCCTCCCTGCCCCCAAACGAAGACATCGGTAAGGAATGGACAGGTTTTCTCAACTCGGTTCGGCGCCCCGCCGCCCAACACCATATCGGCCGCCTTATGGAACTAGGCCTGCAACAAAAAGCCGATGTGGAAATCAACCTCCCTAAATATACCGGCCAGGTCAGCGCCGAGAAAAAATGAGGCGCAGATAACTGCGACAGCGCTGATTTACAGGGCTGGGCCAGGCTTAGCCCTTCACTCCAGCAAAATATCTGTTATGCCGCGGCGGGACTCAACGCCTGGCAGACTCGCACTCGCGTGCAGTTCACGCACGGGTTGACCGGCACACTGGTGGTACAGCTCAACTGATCCCTGGGACATTCCTCTGCTAGCACAGATTATCGGCGGTCAGAAATGACTGAGCCCGCTGGAATGCCTCCTGCCTGTTGCCGGCAGAACACAGAACACCGTCGATCGTATATCCAAACTTTAAAACCCGTGCCACAGGCCAAATGCCTGGTTAGCGCCTTCGACAGGTATTGCTCTGTATCCAAGTGTGTATGGAGGCAGACGCGTTACACAACATTGATCTTCCCGCACCCCCAGACACAAGCGAGATACACCAACAGGATGAACTACGGTCACGGCCAGCGCAGTTGCTCCTGTGCCTGACACCTGTCATTGGGAGCACCTGAACTGCTTCCAATTTCCAGACGACAAGTTGGAGGATTAAACCAATGCAAACAAACGCGTCATCGGCCTTGAATCGGCTGCACCTTAACCTCGATCGCGTTGGCGACTGGATCGCCCCTTTAACCCTGCGCGTTTTTCTGGCCTGGGAGTTTTTTGAAGCTGGGTGGGAAAAGTGGAACGGTGAGAACTGGTTCCCAAGCATTCAAGGTGCCTTTCCTTTTCCCTTCAATCAGCTGCCGGCTACGTTCAATTGGCAGTTATCAATGTGGGCAGAACTGCTCTGTTCCATTGCTTTGCTTGTAGGTCTGGGAACACGCCTCTCGGCACTCATCCTCATAGTGGTAACCGTCGTGGCAACTGCCGCAGTTCACTGGCCGGCACACTGGTCGACATTGGGCGAACTGGCTATGGGCTATTCCATCAGCAACAAAGGCTACGGCAATTTCAAGCTGCCTTTGATCTATCTGGTAGCACTTGTGCCGCTGCTGTTCACAGGCGCCGGCAAGCTGAGCCTGGATGCATTCGTTGGTCGGTATATCAAGCGTTTGAATGCACGCTGAATCGTTATTGCGTACATCAGTCGTCAACAAGGTTTTCGCTTTTAAACCCCGCTAATTAATCAGGAGTTTCATCATGACCCATATTGATAAAGTGCTGTACACAGGCAAAGTTCATACTTCCTCGGGTGGACGAAATGGCACCGCCCTCAGTGACGATGGCCGACTGGATATAAAACTGTCGTCGCCTGGCACCTCTGGCGCCGGTACCAACCCAGAGCAGTTGTTCGCCGCAGGTTGGTCGGCCTGTTTTATCGGCGCAATGGGGCTTGCGGCGAGCAAGATGAAAGTCGCTCTCCCGGTTGACCTTGCCGTCAACGCAGAAGTGGATTTAGGCACCACTGATGGTGCGTATTTTCTCCAGGCTCGCCTCAACGTCTACCTTCCCGGGCTGGATCGAGAAGTCGCTCAAGACTTGGTTGATACCGCACATCAGACATGCCCGTATTCCAAAGCGACGCGCAACAACATCAACGTGGTGATCAACCTCGTTTGAGCAGAACCGTGGCGGGTTTCAATCGCTCGATCCACGCCCACCCAACTGCCAAAGTCGACCGTGGAGGGGCTGTGGATCGAGGATTCCAGACGTCGAATCGGAGCATTGAGCTCATGCAAACGAACATTTCATCATCAGTACATTCAGCTCCACAGCCCCCACTTGAGGCGACTGTTGGGCTCGGCCTGCGCCGTGCGCTCCTCAACACGCTTCGTGACGCTCCCGTTGGGGATTTCGATTTTCTGGAGGTTGCTCCAGAGAATTGGATCGGCATCGGCGGCGCTCATGGAGATGCCCTGCAGTTGCTGGCTGAACGCTATCCGCTTTCATGCCATGGCCTGTCACTGTCGCTAGGTGGCAGTGCGCCCCTGGACGAGTCTTTTCTTGAGCAAGTACGCGGGTTTCTCGATCGTTTCAACGTGCCGTTCTATAGCGAACACCTGAGTTACTGCAGTGACGACGGCCACCTATACGACCTGCTGCCGTTGCCCTTTACCGAGGAGGCAGTTCATCACGTTGCTGCGCGCATCCGTCGTGCACAGGACATTCTAGGCCGCCGTCTTGCCGTAGAGAACGTTTCTTACTACGCCGCTGCTCATCAGGACATGGACGAACTTACGTTTACCAATGCAGTACTTCGCGAGGCCGATTGTGACCTATTGCTCGACGTTAACAATGTGTACGTCAACTCAGTGAACCATCGGTTTGATCCATCGGTTTTCCTGGCCGGCCTGGAACCAACACGCGTAGTCGCCATGCACGTGGCTGGCCATCATGACGAAGCCGAGGACTTGATAATCGACACCCATGGTGCCTCGGTCAAACCGGTAGTCTGGTCATTGCTGGGGCAGGCTTATAGCCTCTTTGGCGTGAAACCAACGCTGCTGGAGCGCGATTTCAACTTTCCGTCCTACGACAAACTTGTGGCTGAGCTGAACATCATCAGGCGGTTGCAACGCGACGCGGATGCTCTGGTACGGGTGACCGCGGATGGCTGACTCCCCTTCAAGTTTGCACAGTCAGCAACTCGCGCTGACCCGTTACCTGCGTGACCCGGACGGTTATGCGCCGCCTGCGCAGATGAATCCAGTGAGAGCGCAGGTCTATCTCAACCTGGTGTTCAACAATCTGTTGGGGTTGCTGGGCGGGACGTTTCCGGTACTGATCGCCGTGCTGGGTGATGCCGGTTGGCGTGCGCTGGTGCGACGCTTTTTGCGTGACTACCGCGCGCAAACACCACGTTTCGGCGAAATTGCACGCGAGTTTGTAGACTTCGTAGCGAGCCTGGAGGATTCGCCTGGTCACGGACATCCCTGGTACCCGTTCTTACCTGAATTGGCCCACTACGAGTGGGTGGAGATGGCGCTGCAACAGTTGGACGCCGCGCCGTTGAAGGGCGGTGATGCGGCGCAGCTACTCGACCGTCCCCTCAGGCTTTCCCCGCTCGTCTGGCCGCTGGCTTACACCTGGGCCGTACATCGACTCGGGCCAGGGCACCTGCCTTCTGAGCCGCCAGAACAACCGACGTTGCTGCTGATCAGCCGTGTGCCGAGTGGCCAAGTGCAGTTCTCCCAGGTCAGCCCTCTCGCGTTCCGTTTGTTGCAGCGGATCGAGCAGTTCCCTGACTTGGATGGTCGAGCGCAGCTGCACGCTTTGGCTGCGGAGGCTGATGCTTCAGACGTGAACGGCTTCGTTGCTGGCGCACTGGTTCTGCTGCGCCAACTGCATGCCCAAGCTGCCGTCGGCGTAGCCGCGACACCCGTTTTAAAGCTGTTGTCCTGACTGACGAGCAAAGGCTGAGGTTGGTTTTTGTATCTCTATGTACCCAAACGCGAAGTCTTGGGATTGGCTTACAAATGCTCCTCTCGCCTGATACATCGCCGATACATAAGTCCAGCTAAATAGGCCTACCCGAATAAGGTCACTCTGTCGAAGTGGAAGACGCTGACGCGCATAAGCCATGCAACCCCACGTTTTTCCCACTTCGCCTGGAGCTTCTTTGAGGGTCTATCCGCCCTGTGGCATGAACCGCGGCCTGGCCGCGCAAAGCATCTGGAGAAGCACTATGTACCGTAAACCAATGTCGAACAAAACCAGTCTTGGCCTGGCCGCAATTGCTTTAGCCGGTGGCATGAGCCTGGCATCGTCTGCAGCTTTTGCTGTTGAGCCATTGCCCCAAGGCTATCAACTGGCATCGGCCGAGAAAACCGGGGAAGGCAAGTGTGGTGAGGGCAAATGTGGCGAAGGCAAATGCGGTTCCAGCCAAGCCAGCGACAAGTCCGCTGCTGCCGAAGGCAAGTGCGGTGAAGGCAAATGTGGTGACGACTCTTTCGCTCGCACAGATACCGACCATGATGGCCTCGTCTCCCAAAAAGAACTGCTGACTGTGGCACCTCAGGGCGGTGAAGAATTTAAAGCGATGGACACCAACCACGATGGTTTTCTTTCGGAAGGTGAGGTCTACAAGTTCAGAACCAACCAGTACATTTCCAACGGCAAGAAAGTACCCACCGAGCTTTTCACCCGCATGAGCAAAGCGCAGAACTGATTCCTGCTCTCGTAACATTCGCCCTCCCCGGCGGCTTCAGCCAGGGAGGGCGATTTACCTTCTGCAAACCGTCAATGCGGGATGTGGATTGATTACACAGCGTTATAAGTGATGTTCTCCACCCCTGATTTATCCCCTGAACGCAACACTCTAAAGTCCATCCTACTGCTCCCCTCATCATGTCGACGGGGCGCCAACAGGAGACTAAAAATGACTTTCCCCGTCAGTATCGACTTTGTGTCGGATGTCGTTTGCCCCTGGTGCGCACTCGGCGCCGCAGCGCTGGAGCAAGCCATCGCAAATGTTGCCGGCGAGGTTGCCGTGGAGCTGACCTTCAAGCCCTTCGAACTGAACCCGGACATGCCGGCTGAGGGCGAGCACGCCATCAAGCACATGATGCGCAAATACGGTCGCAGCGCCGAAGAAGTCGCTTCCCGCAATGAAATGATAGTTGCGCGTGGCAAGGCCATTGGTTTTCAGTTCGACCTGGAAAAGCGCAGCCATTTCTACAACACCTTCGATGCCCATCGCCTTCTGCTCTGGGCCGTGCAAGAAGGCCACCAGGTAGCAATGAACAAAATCCTGCTCAAGGCTTATTTCACTAATGGCGAGAACCCCAGCGACCACGAAACGCTGGTGCGCCTTGCCGGTGAAGCAGGACTTTCAACCACCCGCGCCCGCGAGATTCTGGCCAGCGAGGCGTTCGCTATCGAGGTCCGTGAACTTGAAAGTTTTTACCTTGATCGTGGAATTAACTCGGTGCCGGCCATGGTGGTGAACGGTCGTCAGCTGGTGTCCGGATCGCTGTCAGTCAAAGAGTACGAACAAATCCTCAGGCAAGTGGCACGAGATTGCGCCACAGCCTGACAAAGCGACTTAACTGCAATCCCAGTGATTAACCATTTCGCCGGGGGCTTGTTGAAGTGACCGCCCCACGTCCTTCCATCAACGTCAAGTGAACCGTCATGCCTAACGACTTGAATCAACTGGAAACTGCGCTGGCTGCTTACCCCCGAGTGGCGCTGCTGGAAGGCCCGACGCCGATTCAGAAGTTGTCCCGCCTGAGCCGGTTACCCGAACTGCATGGCTGCAATCTCTACGTCAAACGCGATGATTTGATGGGCCTCGGCGGCGGTGGTAATAAGCTGCGCAAACTCGAATTCCTGCTTGGCGAAGCATTGGCCGAAGGCGCGGACACACTGGTTACCTGGGGCGGTTTTCAATCCAATCACGCCCGGTTGACTGCCGCCGTCGCGGCCCGCCACGGTTTGGCCTGCGAGCTTATCCTGACCCCGTCCGCAGTGCGCGGTGATGACGATTTTTGCCATAACGGCAACGTATTGCTCGACGGCCTGTTTGGCGCAAAGGTCCATCGACTGCCGCTGGGTTCGACGCCGGACAGCTACGCTGCCCAATTGCTCAGCGCGCTTGGAAGCCAAGGCAAAAAACCCTTCCTCATACCCTTAGGCGGCTCCAGCCCCAGGGGCAGTCTGGGCTACGCCGCTTGTGCGGGAGAGATTCTCCGCCAGGCGGACGCGCTCGGTGTGCAATTCGAGCGGATCATCATCCCCAACGGCAGCGCCGGAACCCATTCAGGACTACAGGCCGGTCTTGCACTGGCTCGATCATCAACGGAGATTATCGGGTATTCGGTGTTGGCTACCGAGGAGCAGACTACGGCCACGACCCTGGAAAAAACCCGGGAAACTTTGCAGCTCCTGGACCCGTCCGCAACCCTTTTGGAAAGCGCGATCAATGTGGATGGCAGTCAACGTGGCGACGCCTATGGCGCACCCACCGAATCGATGCTGGAAGCGGTTCGGCTGCTGGCCTCCGTTGAAGGCTTGCTGACGGATCCAGTCTACGGTGGCAAGGCCTTCGCCGGGTTGCTGGCTGCCGTGCGCCGAGGCGATTACCCGGCGGGAAGCAACCTGCTGTTTGTGATGACCGGTGGCTTGCCTGGCCTCTTTGCCTACCGCAGCGCCTTCAACTGACTTGAGCTTTTCAGCCGTCATAAAAAACTGATGCCCCGGGCAAGCCCACGGCACCGGTCACTCAACTTATGTGGAGTACATCGTCATGTCGAATGCCCCTTATCCGCTGAACCGCACCGCCTATCTTCTGGTCGATCCGTACAACGACTTCCTCTCGGAAAACGGCAAGGTCTTCCCCTTTATCAAGCCAATTGCAGAACAGGTCGGGCTGCTCGACAACCTGCGAGCCCTTGATCGCGCCGTAC
Organism: Pseudomonas khorasanensis; assembly: GCF_014268505.2. Classification (GTDB taxonomy): domain Bacteria; phylum Pseudomonadota; class Gammaproteobacteria; order Pseudomonadales; family Pseudomonadaceae; genus Aquipseudomonas; species Aquipseudomonas khorasanensis. The sequence goes on along the minus strand of NZ_JABWQP020000013.1, from coordinate 51,726 downwards.
GAGCGCAGAATATTCCGGTGGTCATCGTGCCGCACCACCGCTGGGAGCACGGCGACTACAAAGGTTGGGATCATCCAACACCGACCCAGTGCAAAATCATGCACATGCACCACTTCGCACGCGGTGAATGGGGCGGCGAATGGCATCCCGATTTCGCGCCGAAGGACGGCGACATTGTCGTCCAGGAACATTGGGGCTCCAGCGGATTTGCCAATACCGACCTTGATTTTCGCCTGAAGCAGAAAGGCATCACCCACGTAATCATCGTCGGCCTGCTCGCGAACACCTGCATCGAAGCGACCGCCCGCTACGCGTCGGAATTGGGATACCACGTCACTCTGGTGCGTGATGCGACCGCCGCTTTTCGTCCGGAAATGATGCACGCCGCCCACGAATTGAACGGGCCGACTTTCGCTCATTCAATCGTGACCACCCAAGAATTGATCGCTGCGCTGGCACCGCAGGAGTAATGGCAAATGAGCCACACCTGATCATCCGCGTAAACAACGTCGCGGCCAGTGACGGCACGATGAAGGGGCTCAACCCCACCACTCATCAATGGAACGAACCGGACTTTGCCTTCGGACCGGTCAGACTGATTAGCTCAGGCATTTTCCTGTGACTACTTGTTTTGCACCAAAACAGCGCTTCTATCCCATATCACTATTTTCCAGACGCCAAAAACCACAAACCCCCGACTTTCTCCAGGAAAATCAGGGGTTTGTGTTTACTGAATGTGGCGGTGAAGGAGAGATTCGAACTCTCGATACAGTTTCCTGTATACACACTTTCCAGGCGTGCTCCTTAAGCCACTCGGACACTTCACCGTATCTCTTCAGACATGTTCTGTCTGTCGAGGCGCGCTAATGTAGTCGAAAGCTTTTCCGATGGCAAACTTTTTTTCAGAATTTTCATGCGCTTAAGCGAGTACGCGGCACCCCGTGATGAAGGACGATGGCAAACCCGCCAATCTTCGGTGAGCAGCCTCCTCTCTATTATAGAAGGCAGCAGGCCCCCTGCGCTGTCTGGACCGTGAAACGGTGACTGGCAGGTCAGTCACGGCGCTTTACCTGGCTTGCGGCGGTGGGTAACGTCTGTCCATCTTTCTAATAAGGAATAGCGCCATGAGCGAGTTGATTGCCTACCACCTCGAAGACGGTATCGCGACCCTAACCCTGAACAATGGCAAGGTAAACGCCATTTCCCCTGACGTGATTGCCGCGTTTAACGCGGCGCTGGATCAGGCGGTGACTGATCGGGCGGTGGTGATCATTACCGGGCAGCCGGGAATTTTGTCGGGCGGTTATGATTTGAAAGTCATGACTGCCGGTCCCAAAGAAGCCGTAGCACTGGTTACCGCCGGTTCGACCCTGGCGCGTCGCCTGCTCTCTCACCCGTTTCCGGTCATCGTCGCCTGCCCGGGACATGCCGTGGCCAAGGGGGCTTTTCTGCTGTTGTCCGCCGATTACCGCATCGGTGTCGAGGGGCCGTTCAGCATCGGTCTGAACGAAGTCCAGATCGGCATGACCATGCACCACGCGGGCATCGAACTGGCGCGTGATCGCTTGCGTCGTTCGGCTTTTCATCGTTCGGTGATCAATGGCGAGATGTTCGATCCAAAAAGTGCTGTGGATGCCGGCTTTCTCGACAAGGTTGTGACGGCTGAAGAATTGCAGGGCGCAGCCCTGGCCGCCGCGCGCCAGTTGAAAAAGATCAACATGCTCGCGCACAAGAACACCAAGCTCAAAGTCCGCAAGCAACTGCTGGAAACCCTCGACGACGCCATCGTTCAGGATCAACAGCATCTGGGCTAACCCTCTCGCTGACTGCGCTATAAGGAACAGCCCGACCATCGCGTCGGGCTTTTTCTTACGCTCAGTGTTGGGGAATCACTGACAGCTCTAGGACGAGCCTGACAGCCGCCACTGAAACATGCGCTTAAACATCGGCCATCTCCGGACTCTATAGCGGCAATTGCCGAAAACAGTGCACATCCGTACACTGCGCCACCTTTTGTCCCGGTGGGGCCTGAAAATGCTGTTCGTGTTTCGTATGTTATTGATGGGTCTGCATTTTGTTCTCGCTGGCGTGCTGGGCGTGATAGTCGGACTGTGCCGCCCTTTCAACCCGGACAACAGTCGGCTGTGCGCCCGCCTCTACGCATTGCCTGCGATGTATATCCTGCGTTTAAGGGTAAAAGCCGAAGTCAGTGGTCTGATCAACAAACCCGACAGTTGCGTGATCATCGCCAACCACCAATCCAACTATGATCTTTTCGTGTTCGGCAACGTGGTTCCGCGCCGCACGGTCTGTATCGGCAAGAAAAGCCTGAAGTGGGTTCCGCTGTTCGGGCAGCTGTTCTGGCTGGCCGGCAATGTGTTGATCGACCGGGGCAATGCGCACAAGGCGCGCCAGTCAATGCTCACCACCACCCACACCTTGCAGAACGAAGACACCTCGATCTGGGTGTTCCCCGAGGGGACTCGCAACCTCGGCGAGGACTTGCTGCCCTTCAAGAAAGGTGCGTTTCAGATGGCGATAGCCGCCGGTGTGCCTATCGTACCGGTGTGCGTCAGCAGTTACGTCAAACACATGCGCCTGAATCGGTGGCAGAGCGGGGACGTCCTCATACGCTCGCTGCCGTCTATTCCTACGACAGGATTGACCATGGATGACATGCCCATGCTGATCGAGCGATGCCGCGAGCAGATGCGCGAGTGCATCGCGTCCATGGACCGGCAACTGCAAGCCGCATGAAAAAACAAACCCGCCTCGTGCGGGTTTTCTTTTGCCGGGTGAACTGTACAAGTTTCACTGACTCTCAAGCAGCGACACGGCTAAGCTCAAGCCTTGTAATCCTGCCATTTGCCAAGAAGAAGTGAATCACCACCATGGGTCGAGTTGTTGCTGCTGCGGTGTACAGCGCCGGTAAGAAAGTCACCAATATTACGCTCGATGAAGGCGCCGCCTGGGCCGAGAAACCCGGCCACTTTGTCTGGATCGGTCTTGAAGAACCGGACGCCCAGGAACTGTTCAATCTGCAACGCCAGTTCAACCTGCACGAACTGGCCATCGAAGACGCGCTGGAAAAACACAGCCGGCCGAAACTGGAAACCTTTGGTGACGCTCTGTTTATCGTCACTTACTCGCCAGTGCGCGAAAACGGCGTTTTGCAGTTCATCGAGACGCATATTTTCGCCGGCAAGGGTTACATCATCACCGCGCGTAACGGCCACTCCGCCTCCTACGCCCAGGTCCGACAACGTTGTGAGGCGCGCCCGCTGTTGTTGGAGCACGGGGAAGATTTCGTACTGTATGCGCTGCTTGATTTTGTCATCGAGAATTATCAGCCCGTGGGCGAAGCGATCCACGCCGAAATTGATGAGCTGGAGCGCAACGTGCTGTGCAGCGCACTGAATGAGCGCGACATTCAAAAGTTGCATGGCTTGCGCCGCGACGTCGTGCGCCTGCGCCGGTATGCCGCGCCGATGGTGGAAATCGGTGAGGAACTGCAGAAGCTGAGCTTCCCGTTCATCGACAAGAACATGCGCCCGTACTTTCGCGATGTGCAGATTCATGTAAACCGGCAGATGGAGGACCTGAGCACACTGGCGGACATTGCCAGCCAGACCATCGAAATAGGGGTGTTGCTCGAGGCATCACGGCAAAGCGTGGTGCAGCGCAAGTTTGCGGCGTGGGCAGCGATTCTGGCCTTCCCGACGGCGGTGGCGGGTATCTACGGGATGAACTTCCAGAACATGCCTGAGCTGAGTTGGCATTACGGCTATTTTGGTGTGCTGGGGTTTATTACGGTGGGTTGTGTGAGTTTGTGGGCGAGTTTCAAGCGGTCGGGGTGGTTGTAGCAGGGGACTGCGTTGTATGGGCGATTCGCGAGCAGGCTCGCTCCCACAGGGGATCTTTGTTGTGAAACAGATCACAGTGGGAGCCCGCCTGCCGGGAACGCGTTTAGCTTTGAACAGCTTCCGGCTTGTGCGCCACAAACCGCATCATCCATTCCGCAACCGTGGCGCCATGGTGCTCTTGCTCCAGACTGGCCAGCCCTTTGCTGTAAATCTGCGACCCCAACGCTTCCTGGCGCAAGTCCAGCAGCGCTCGCGAGTAATCATGAATGAATTCCGGGTGCCCCTGGAAACACAGCACTTGGTCATTGATGTGGTACGCCGCGAACGGGCAGAAATCGCTGGAGGCGATCACCGTGGCGTTTTCCGGTAACGCGGTCACTTGATCCTGATGGCTGATCAGCAGCGTCAGTTCTTCACGCACCGGGCTCATCCAAGGCGCCTTGGCTGCCAGCTTGTAGCTGTGGGTACCGACGCCCCAGCCCTGGGCTGCCCGCTCGCTCTTGCCGCCAAGCAGCAGCGCCAGCAACTGATGACCGAAACACACGCCGAGCAGTTTATCGCCCCGCTCGTAGCGGCCCAGCAGGTAAGTCTTGAGGGTCTGGATCCATGGATCCGTGCCGAACGAATCGGCCTTGCTGCCGGTCACCAGATAGGCATCGAACGTCAGGTCGTCGCTCGGGTAGTCGCCCTGCAGCACGTTATAAACAGTGAATTCAGCGGCGATCGGTTGTTGCGAAAACAGGCGCTGAAACATCTGCCCATAGCCTTGGTACTGGTCGATCAGCTCAGGGCGCAGGATGTCGGTTTCAAGAATGCAGATGCGGAGCGACATAAAAAATACCTGACACATGAAGGGAATAATGAACACCCCAGAGCCTGCCTTGAAACACCCGGCCAAGGCAAGCCCCGGAGCGTGCGATTGCCCTAGAACATTTCACCTTTTGCCGCTTTATCCAGCAGCAGCGCTGGCGGCGCAAAACGCTCACCGTACTGCTCGGCCAGATACTGCGCACGCGCGACGAAATCCTTAACGCCGTACTGGTTGATGAACTGCAACGCACCGCCGGTCCACGCGGCGAAACCGATGCCGAAGATCGAACCGACGTTGGCGTCCGCCGTCGAGGTCAACACGCCCTCCTCCACACAGCGCACGGTTTCGATCGCCTGTACGAACAGCAGACGATCACGCACATCCTTCGCAGGAATCTGTCCGCCAGCCTTTTCGAAGCGTATTTTCAGTTCGGGCCACAGATGTTTCTGGGCACCGGCCGGGTATTCATAGAACCCGCCGCCTGCCGCTTTACCGGGACGCTTGTACTCGTTGAGCATCACGTCAATCAGGGCGAACGCCGGATGCTCGGTCAGCGGTTTCCCTTCTGCCTGTAAGTCCTTGGCCGTCTGCTGACGGATATGGCTCATCAGGCTGAGGGAAACTTCGTCAGAGATTGCCAGAGGCCCGACCGGCATCCCGGCCTTGCGCGCTTCGGTCTCGATCATTGGCGCACTGACGCCTTCGCCAAGCATGGCAATGCCTTCGTTGGTGAACGTGCCGAAAACCCGCGAGGTAAAGAAGCCCCGGCTATCGTTGACCACAATCGGCGTCTTCTTGATCTGCAGGACGAAATCAAAACCGCGCGCCAGGGTTTCGTCGCTGGTCTGCGCGCCCTTGATGATTTCCACCAAAGGCATCTTTTCCACCGGGCTGAAGAAGTGCAGGCCGATGAATTTGCTTTGATCCGGCACGGCCGTCGCCAGGCCCGTGATCGGCAGCGTCGATGTGTTGGAGGCAATGACTGCTTCGGCACCCACAATTTGCTGAGCTGCGGACGAGACGTTGGCTTTGAGCTCGCGATCTTCGAACACCGCTTCGATGATCAGATCGCAACCAGCCAGATCGGCATCGCTTTCGGTCGCAAAGATCCGCGCCAGCACCGCTTCACGTTGTTCAACCGTCATCTGGCCCCGGGCGACTTTCTTGTCCAGCAGCGCGGCCGAATGCGCTTTGCCCTTCTCGGCAGCGGCGAGGTTGATGTCCTTGAGAACGACTTCGATACCGGCCGAAGCACTGGCAAACGCAATGCCCGCGCCCATCATTCCAGCACCCAGCACGCCGACTTTTTGTGTCTTGTAAGGCGCAACACCCTGAGGGCGCGAACTACCGGCGTTGATTTCATTGAGTTGAAACCAGAAAGTACCGATCAGGTTTTTCGAGATCTGCCCCGTGGTAAGTTCTGTGAAGTAACGGGTTTCGATCAAGTGTGCGGTATCGAAATCGACCTGAGCACCTTCCACCGCCGCGCACAGAATCTTCTCCGGCGCCGGCAATGTGCCTTGGGTTTTCGCGCGCAGAATCGAGGGCGCAATCGCCAGCATCTGCGCCACTTTCGGGTTGGACGGCGTGCCGCCAGGAATCTGATAACCCTTCACATCCCAACGCTGCACCGCCGTCGGATTGGCCATGATCCAGGCGCGAGCCTTGGTCAGCAGTTCATCACGATCTGCCGCCAGCTCATCAATCAGCCCGGCCTGCAGCGCCTGTTGCGGGCGCACCTTTTTGCCCTCAAGCAAATAGGGCAATGCTTTTTCGATCCCGAGCATGCGCACCATGCGCACCACCCCGCCGCCGCCCGGCAGCAGGCCCAGCGTCACTTCCGGCAGACCGAGTTGCACCGAGGCATCATCCAGAGCAATGCGATGGTGGCAGGCCAGACAGATTTCCCAACCGCCGCCCAGCGCAGCGCCGTTGATCGCCGCGACCACCGGCTTGCCGAATGTTTCCAGGGTGCGCAGTTGCCCTTTGAGGGTCAGCACCATGTCGTAGAAGGCTTTTGCTTCGGGCTTGCCGACCTTGATCAATTCGTTGAGGTCGCCGCCGGCAAAGAAGGTTTTCTTCCCTGACGTGATGATCACTCCGGCGATGCTGTCTTTTTCTGCCACCAGACGAGCAACGCAGGCGGCCATGGCCTCGCGGTACGCGGCGTTCATGGTGTTGGCGCTCTGGCCGGGCATATCCATGGTCAGCACGACGATGCCGTCCTGGCTTTTTTCGTAACGAATGGCTTCGCTCATAACAAGGATCCTTGAATTCGGGGCTCAGAGGCGTTCGATGATGGTGGCGATGCCCATGCCGCCGCCGACACACAGCGTCGCCAGACCGAAACGCAGGCGGCGGGCCTCCAGTTCATCGAGCAGCGTGCCAAGGATCGCGCAACCGGTGGCGCCCAGCGGGTGGCCCATGGCGATGGAGCCGCCGTTGACATTGACCTTGTCCGGATCGACCGCCATGTCCTTGATGAACTTCAGCACCACCGAGGCAAACGCCTCGTTGACCTCGAACAGATCGATGTCTTCCACGCGCAGCCCGGCCTTGGCCAACGCCTTGCGCGTCGCAGGCGCAGGGCCGGTGAGCATGATGGTCGGATCGGTACTGGTGACGGCGGTGGCGACGATGCGGGCCCGTGGCTGTAGACCCAGCGCCCGTCCCTTGGCTTCGGAGCCGATCAACATCAGTGCCGCACCGTCGACGATCCCGGAGCTGTTGCCCGGCGTGTGCACGTGATGGATCCGCTCGACATGGCTGTAGACACGCAACGCTGTCGCGTCGAATCCCATCTGGCCGATCATCTCGAAGCTTGGCTTGAGCTTGCCCAGACCTTCCAGCGTCGAATCGGCGCGAATGAACTCATCGTGATCGAGCAGGATGATGCCGTTCTGATCCTGCACCGGCACCAGCGACTTGTTGAACGAACCGTCGGCCCGGGCCCGCGCCGCTTTCTGCTGCGAGCGCAGCGCGAAGGCATCGACGTCGTGGCGACTGAAACCTTCAAGGGTGGCGATCAGGTCGGCGCCGACACCTTGCGGAGTGAAATGGCTGTGGAGATTGGTCTGAGGATCCAGCGCCCAGGCGCCGCCATCGCTGCCCATCGGCACACGCGACATGGATTCCACGCCACCGACCACCACGAGGTCTTCAAATCCGGAGCGCACTTTCATCGCGCCGAGGTTCACCGCCTCCAGCCCGGAAGCGCAGAAGCGGTTGATCTGTACACCCGCAACACTGACGTCCCAATCGGCCACTTGCACCGCCGTCTTGGCGATGTCCGAGCCTTGGTCGCCAATGGGCGTGACGCAGCCAAGCACGACGTCATCGACTTGAGTGGTATCCAGCGAGGTGCGCTGTCGCAATGCGGTCAACAATCCCGCCACCAGATTGACCGGTTTCACGCTGTGCAGGGCGCCGTCCGCCTTGCCTTTGCCACGGGGGGTGCGTAACGCGTCGAAAATCAAAGCTTGGGTCATGACGTCCTCGAACCTGATTTATTGTGGCTCCACTCTTGCGCCACGCGCGCCCGGAATCAATGACCACTTTGATCAAAGCGGTTGACGCACACGCTCAGACGGACGGTCATCAGACATCGGGTGAACCGGTTCAGGTCGCCGAGTTGTCTAGCCAGCGGGCGGCAAACAAGGTGGCAATGCGCCTCATGTCTTTTTTAGAGTTTTATCCGAAGTGTCCATATGAAATGGATCTAAGGCAGGGGTGACGCCGGCCCTAAGGTGAACATGTACGTCATCGTCGTCGGGTTTTGCCGAGACAGGCGTCGCTTAACAGGAAGTGCAACGCATGCCGTCATGGATATGCAGGCAAGCATCGGGAAATAACAAAAAAGGCGGTCAAGCCATGTTCAAACAACCGAAAGTACGTCAAGCAGGACTCATCCTTTTCGCCACGACGCTGTTGTTGATCTTGCCGAATCTGACCAAGGTCATCGGCTGACTCAAGCGCCGCGTGCGGTATATCGCCACTGAAATGTGACTGGCCCGCTACCCGGGCCAGCGCGGTTGTGCCAACCTTTGCGCACTTCCACGACATGGACGGCGAACTTTTGAAAACGCTCATCGCGCTCGGTGCCTTGCTGCTGAGCTTGCCCTTGTCTGCCGCACAACTGGATCTGCAGTTGGACGCAAGCAGCCGCACCTGGCAGACCGAGGAACTGCTCAAGCATCCTCAAGTGCAAACCGTCACGATCAAGGATGACGTTTCCTACAAAAAAGACATGACCTATCAGGTCGTTCCTGTGGCGGCATTGCTGACGGGGCTTAAACCTGAGGATCATCTGCAGGCAGTGGCGCTGGACGGCTTTGCCGCAGAGATGGCCGCTGCGCCATTGCTGAACAAGCACGGCGCACGCGCGTGGCTGGCAATCGAAGACCCGGCTCAGCCGTGGCCCCCCTTGTCCGCAGGCAAACCCGGCGCCGGGCCGTTCTATCTGGTCTGGACCGATCCGGAGGCCGGCAATATCAGCCCCGAGCAATGGCCGTTCCAGGTCGCCAGCATCAAGTTGATGGCCCCGGTGGCTCAACGCTTCCCTGCCTTGCTGCCTGACCCTGCCTTGAAGGACGATGACCCTGTGAAAAAGGGGTTCGCGCTGTTTCAGAAAAACTGTCTGGCCTGCCACCGCTTGAACGGTGCCGGGGACGCGCAGTTCGGGCCGGATCTGAATATCCCGTACAACCCGACCGAATATTTCGGCGCGGATTTTCTCAAGCGCTACATTCGCGATCCGCAGAGTCTGCGCCAGTGGCCGCAGGCGAAGATGCCGGGGTTTTCGGCGCAGGTGTTGCCGGATGAAGATTTAGAAATGCTGATGGGATATCTCAAGCATATGGCTGGACGCAAAGTCAGGCCTTGATCACCCGTTCAACACAAACCCTGTAGGAGCTGTCGAGTGAAACGAGGCTGCGATCTTTTGATCTTTAAAAACAAAGATCGCAGCGTGCCGCAGCTCCCTAAAGGGGATTGGTGTGAAGCCTACTGTTGTTGCACGGAGATAACCGGCGTCGGCGAGACAAACACCTTGGCATGCATTTGCTCGCATCCACCGCCACGGCGCATCCCGCGCACCGGGCAGGCATCCAGGTAGTCAAGGCCCACCGCCAGCTTCAAATGTCGCTCCGGCCGGGCCAGTTGATTGGTCACGTCAAAGCTGTACCACGCGTCATCGAGCCACGCTTCCGCCCAGGCGTGGCTGGCAAGGTGCTCGCAATCCTCACTGTACAGATAGCCCGACACATAACGCGACGGCACGCCGAGGCTGCGTGCGCAGGCGAGGAACGCGTGAGCATGATCCTGACAAACACCCGCACGGCCAGCAAAAGCTTCAGCGGCACTGGTGTCGACTTCGGTGGAGCCCGGCGTGTAAGTCATGTGTTGATTCAAACCGTGCATCAAGTCGATCAGCGCCGTGCGATCACGCCGTTGTTTGCACGACTTAGCGGCAAACTCGCGCAAGGCTTCGTCCGCTTCGGTCAAACGGGTAAAGCGCAGGAACGGCAGCGCTGACTGGCTTTCGTGTTCGGCCTCGCGCAATTCGTCGATATCGACCTGACCGCGTGCGCCGATGATGATTGCTTCGTGAGGCTCGTCCATGGTCAGCACATGCAGGATGTTGCCGAACGGATCGAGTTGAGCGCGCACCGGGCGCGGCAGGTCGAGTTGCCAGCTCAGCACATGCTGACGTTCGCTGTCGTGAGGCGTCAGGCGCAGGTACTGGATGCTCGCACGCACCTGGTCTTCGTAGTGATAGGTGGTCTCGTGGCTTATGGAAAGTCTCATGCAGCCTCCAGGTACGAACTGTGAATGGCGTTGCCCAACTGGCGGACCAGCGGGATGAATTCGGTCAGCCAGGCGTGCAGACCTTCCTCAAGGATTTCGTTAATGCCGGTGTAGCGCACGCGTGCGTCCATTTCCGCTGCCAGGCGTTGTGCCGGACGGCCGTTGGCGCCTGGCAGTTGCGCAAGAATCTGATCGATCTCTTCGGTGCAGGCACGTAGCGAACGCGGGACGTCGGCGCGCAAAAGCAGCAGCTCGGCGACATGCCGGGCGCCGGGCGCATCGCGGTAGATTTCGGTGTAGGCCTCGAAGGACGACAAGGCGCGCAGCAGCGCACTCCACTGATAGTAGGCGTGAGCGGTGCCATCACTGACCGCTTCGGCCTGATCCCCGGCCATTTCATAACGGGCATCCAGCAGTCGCAGGGTGTTGTCCGCCCGCTCGATAAACGTGCCCAGACGAATGAAGCGAAACGCATCGTTGCGCATGATCGTGCCGTAGGACGCGCCACGAAACAGGTGCGAGCGTTCCTTGATCCACTCGCAGAAGCGACTCATGCCATATCGACTGAGGCCCTGTTCGGCGATGCCGCGAATTTCCAGCCAGGTCGCGTTGATGTTTTCCCACATGTCAGCGGTGATTCGTCCGCGCACCGCATGAGCACTGGCCCGCGCCGCGCCGAGGCAGCTGTAGATGCTGGCCGGGTTGGCCGCATCGAGTGCAAAGAAGTGCAACAGGCGCTCTGCGTGCAGCTCGCCGTGGCGCTCAAGGTAATCGTCCAGGGTGCCGGTGATCAGCAACGGCATGGCGAGTTCGTGCAGGCCGTCGCCGCGACCGTCCTGCGGCATCAGCGACAGCGAGTAACTGACGTCGAGCATTCGCGCGAGGTTCTCCGCGCGCTCCAGGTAACGCGACATCCAGTACAGATCCGAGGCAGTTCTACTTAACATGGCAAGCTTCCTTCAATCCTCGACCACCCAGGTGTCCTTGGTTCCGCCACCCTGGGAGGAATTCACCACCAGGGAGCCTTCGCGCAATGCGACACGGGTCAAACCACCGGGCACAACCCGGGTTTCGCGACCGGACAAGACGAACGGGCGCAAATCGATATGGCGCGGCGCGATGCCGTTTTCGACGAAAGTCGGACAGGTCGACAGCGACAGCGTCGGCTGCGCGATATACGCATGAGGCTTGGCCTTGATGCGCTCACGAAAGGCATCGATTTGCGCCGTCGTCGCGGCCGGCCCCACCAGCATCCCGTAACCACCGGAGCCTTGGGTTTCCTTGACGACTAAATCCTGAAGATTGGCCAGCACATGGGAAAGTTCAGACGGATTGCGGCACTGCCAGGTCGGCACGTTCTTGAGAATCGGCTCCTCGTCGAGGTAGAAACGGATCATGTCGGTGACAAACGGGTATACCGACTTGTCGTCCGCCACTCCGGTACCGATGGCGTTGGCCAGCACCACGTTGCCGGAACGATAGGACGACAGCAGACCCGGCACACCCAGCATTGAATCCGGGTTGAACGCCAGCGGGTCGAGGAATGCGTCATCGAGACGACGGTAAATCACGTCCACTGCTTTCGGGCCATCGGTGGTGCGCATGAACACCTTGTCGTCGCGCACGAACAGATCCGCGCCTTCGACCAGTTCAACGCCCATTTCCCGCGCCAGGAATGCATGTTCAAAAAAGGCGCTGTTGAAACGCCCCGGCGTCAATACGACCACGCTGGGGTTGTCGATCGGGCTTGAGCTTTTCAGGGTGTCGAGCAACAGGTTCGGATAGTGATCGATAGGTGCAATGCGCTGGGCGGCGAACAGTTCGGGGAACAGACGCATCATCATCTTGCGGTCTTCGAGCATGTAGCTCACGCCGCTCGGGGTGCGCAAATTGTCTTCCAGCACGTAGTAAGTGCCGTCGCCGTCGCGGACCAGATCGACGCCTGAGATGTGCGAGTAAATGTCGCGGTGCAGGTCCAGGCCTTGCATCGCCAACTGGTATTGCTCGTTGGCCAGGACCTGTTCGGCGGGAATGATCCCGGCCTTTATGATGCGCTGCTCGTGGTAAAGGTCGGCGAGGAACATGTTCAGCGCCTTGACCCGCTGGATGCAGCCGCGCTCGACAATCCGCCATTCACTGGCGGGAATGCTGCGCGGAATGGTGTCGAACGGAATCAGGCGCTCGGTGCCCTGCTCGTCGCCGTAGAGCGTGAAGGTGATTCCGGCACGATGGAACAGCAGATCGGCTTCGCGACGACGCTGCGCAAGCAGTTCGTCAGGCGTCTCGGCCAGCCAGCGGGCGAATTCCCGGTAATGCGGGCGAACCACGCCGCCGGCATCGTACATCTCATCAAAAAAGGTGCGGATCATGCCGTACTCCTTGTCACTCCGGACCAACAGGCCTTCGCAAGGCCCGTGCCATCGGCATAAACGCTTTGATTTCAACCGGTTGTATATCCACGCCGCAGGCAGCGCACCATTCCTGTGCGGCAAATGCCCCGACCCGATTGCCCCCGCTTCATTGCGACGCATTGCTGCGCCTATCACCAGCATAGTCAGAGTTGATTTCACTGCCCGGCCCTGGCTGGGGATAATCCTCGCATTCGCTGCAAAAACTTCTTCGGCACTGCGCCGCGAAGTCGCCAGCTCAACTGACCTGGACTGCACCGGCAGCCCCGCCCCGCTTCAACATTGAGCGGTTTTAGCTTCTTGTCGGACTTCCCTTTTAGCCACCCTCTCCGGTGGCTTTTTTTTGCCCGGGATTCTTGTTTCAGGGTTTTGCCACAGCCATTGACGTTGCCAGAAACGGCAACGGCCGACCCGAAGGTCAGCCGTTGCTGAACAGTTGCTGCAGAGGATCAATTCAACCGATAGCGATTGCGCACCTCCTGCTTCACACCCCAACCCTCGATAATGCCGCCCAGCGGCTCGACCACCGCCGAAAAGCCCTGCTCGAAATCACCGATGTCGTCATAGGTTGCGTACATCACCTTGCTCAATTCCAGAGACCAGGCGCCATCCTCGCGCGCACTGACCTGGGCATTGATGGATTCACCGCGAAACTTGCCTGCCGCCCTGCGCGCCCGCTCCTCGTCCGGGAAAATCGCATAGAACTCGATGGGATGGAAACGGGAAAAATCGAAGCCGCCTTCTTTCATGCGGCGCAGAACATTGCTGCTGATGTCTTCTTGATAGGCTGTGCTCATGAATCGTCCCCCTCGCATAGATGGATAGACTTTCCGTATTCCCGCCCCGGGCCCTTGGCCAAAGTACTACGGCAACGTGGTTGCGCGCGGGAAGCAAGCATGTAGCTGACAAGACCAGACCTTAGCGATCCATTCGCTGATCTCGATTGCAGAGTAGCCCCAAGAGAGCGCTGCTGCCAAGGCCTGGTTATACAAGATGAAAGGAAGTATTCAGATGGGCGTGATGCTGCGGATTTCGATGCCGTTCTGGGTCTTGAGATTTTTCACCCCGGCATCGGCGGTGCGCCCTTCCAGATCGTTCAGATCCAGTTGGGCGGCGACCGGAAGAAGCCGCTCCTTGATAAGCCGTGCGGCCTCATCGTCGGATGGGCATTCCTCACGTTCGAAGACTTCATCAACGATTTCACCATGATCATCCACGAAAGTGACTTTCCACTTTTGCATCGGTGCCTCCTCGATCAACCCGTTAATGGGCTTACCTCTATCTCGACTTTTTTCCGAGAGTGTTGGTTCAAAAGGATTACAGCTCGTGGTCAGGAAAAACAGATGACTCGATGTGGGAGCGAGCCTGCTCGCGAATGTGCAGTGCCAATCGATATTGATTTGACTGACACTGCGCCTTCGCGAGCAGGCTCGCTCCCACGGGAGGGATTATTTCGGGGGTGTATTAATCGTTGCTTGGCTTGTTGACCGCCTGCAGCACATATTGTGGCAAGGCGAACGCGCCGATGTGGATTTCCGGGTTGTAGTAACGGGTGACGATGCCGCTGCCGATGAAGCGCTGTTGCAGGGTTTCACGGCTGAGCTTGCGGTAGGCCGGGTTGGTCGAGCCCCACGCGAAGGTCATCGAGCCACCGATGTAGGTCGGCACGGCAGCCTGATAGAAGTGCCAGTCCGGGAACAGGCTGCGCAGGCGGCCGGCGGTGGTTTTGACTTCGTCGATCTGCATGAACGGGGTGCCGTTCTGGGTCACGAGGATGCCGCCTTCGTTCAGGCAACGATGGCAAGCCTGGTAGAAGTTTTCCGAGAACAGCACCTCGCCCGGACCGATCGGGTCGGTGGAATCGGAGATGATCACGTCGAATTTTTCAGTGGTGGTGGCGACGAAACGCATGCCGTCATCGATCACCAGGTTCAGGCGTGGATCTTCGTAAGCGCCAGCAGAATGGTTTGGCAAAAACTCTTTGCACATATCGACCACGGTGCCATCGATCTCGACCATGGTGATGTGCTCGACACCGGCGTGCTTGGTCACTTCGCGCAGCATGCCGCCGTCACCGCCACCGATGATTAACACACGCTTGGCAGTGCCGTGGGCGAGGATCGGCACATGGGTGAGCATTTCGTGGTAGATGAATTCATCGGCTTCGGTGGTCTGGATGACGCCGTCCAGCGCCATGACCCGGCCCATGCGCGGGTTCTGGAAGATCACCAGATGCTGGTGTTCGGTGCGCACTTCGTGCAGCAGTTTTTCCATGCGAAAACGCTGGCCGTAGCCTTCGTAGAGGGTTTCCAGGTACTCGCTGGTCTTGGTGACGGTCATGGTCAAGTGCTCCGATAAATGCGCGGGCGCCATCGTGGGGACGATTGCCCGGGAAAGGCGCGCATTCTACGTTGCCGAAGATGACAGGTCGAACGTCAGCTTATTTTTTACCAACCGCAAACTACTGTGGGAGCGAGCCTGCTCGCGAAAGCGGGTGATCAGTCGCCGGCGATGGCGACTGACACAACGTGTTCGCGAGCAGGCTCACTCCCACAGGGATCGCGGTGTGCTCGAAAACAAGGTCAGATTCGGACGCTGCCTCGCGGCCCGGCAATCGCCCAGATGATCAGGCCCAGCACTGGCAGAAGGATGATCAGCAGCACCCAGACGATTTTCATCCCGGTGGAGGCGCCGCTTTTGAGCACGTTGATGATCGCCCAGATGTCGAGGGCAAGGATGATCAGGCCAATCAAACCGTTGAACGTGGAACCCATGGTGTCGCTCCAGAATAGTGGCATGCACTTTTTAGGATAGACGGTCGCGCGCAGGGTTCCCTTTTATTGCGTTCAGACGTGAACGGCGATCTTCAAGGCTTCCAGCGCAGGAGCCGCGACAATGCCAACCTCGGCGCACAACTCCAGCACCCGTGGCACGTCATTGCCATAGACGAGCACCATTTGCAGTTCATCGTCGAGCAACTGGCTGAAGTTCATCAGCGTATAGCCACCGTTTTCCTTGCTCAGGCTGCTCATTTGCACCTGGATGCGGTTGAGTGCGGTCAGCGCTTCAGTCCTGGCCAGTTGCTTGGGCTTGAGATTGAAGTCCACACCCGGACCAAACGAGGCGACGATTTGTGCGAACAGATCGACGTAGGTGTCGGCCTGGAACAGCACGGTTTCCGGCAGGCTGCCGACCACAACCCACTCACCCAACGGAATCGGGAAAGTGTCGTCGTAGTTGATGTCCGGGTTGGCCGCCAGAAAGGCATCGGCATCGGCGTAGGCCTGCGCCGCTTCGTCGGCCACTTTCAGGATCTCGTCCTCGCCCATGCAGCCGGAGCTGATTTTGCTGATGAGTTCGACGAGTGCGGCTTTCATGAGGGCAAATCCTGTGGCGAAGGTAGATTTTGAGGGCGCGAAGGATAGCGCATTCTTCAGCACGCCCGACACCCGTGGCGAGGGAGCTTGCTCCCGCTGGGCTGCGTACCGGCCCCAAAAAAATCCGAGGGGCCACTCTTTTCGCCAGCGCTTCGCACTGGAGCGGGAGCAAGCTCCCTCGCCACAGGCGTTCAGGCCAGGAGTTTCTCCAGTTGCGCGGTGGTATCAACTGCACCCATGGTGCGGGCCGCATCCAGCGCCGTCACGCCATTGGCGTCCTTCGCTTTCGGGTCGGCACCCTGGCCGATCAGGTAATCGACGATTTCAACGCGGTTGAACATCGCGGCCATCATCAGCGCCGTGCGGCCGTCGAAGGACGAGCCTTCAATCTCGGCGCCCGCCTCGACCAGCGCCTTGACCACTGCAAGATCGCCTTTGAACGCGGCACCGGCAATCGGGCTCTGGCCATTGCCATTGCGCATTTCCGGATCGGCCTTGTGTTTAAGCAGCACGTTCACAGCATCAACATGGCCGTAGTAGCTGGCGAGCATCAGCAACGTATCGCCCTTGCTGTTTTTCAGGTTCACCGGCAGGCCGGCAGTCACCAGGCGATCCAGCATCTGGGCATCACCGTCGCGCGCCTTGTTGAAAACCTGCTCGGTGAATTCGGCAGCTTCCTCAGGGGTCATCTGGCGGCTTTGGTCGGACATGGGGGACTCCATTTCGGTCAATCGGAAAGCCGACAGTTTCCCGAGGGCGACGATGGCTGTCACTCGCTTTTTTCCGAGAGCCCCGATAGCCAGGCTCAATAACGCAGTTTGCCCTGCTGAATTGACGTGAGGATATCGTCATCGATCCGCACGTAAGTATCGCTCCCCGGCAGCCAGGCGAAGATCGGATCGTCGCCCGTCTGGCCGGGGTCGAAGCCTTCTGTTTTCAGGCGCGTCTTTTGGTATTTGAAGGTACCGGTGGTTTCCATTTTCACCTTGACCCGCAGAAACAACGGCACGGCGTACGCCGGCATGCGTTGCCGGGCAAAGCTCAGCAGTTCGGCAAAATCCAGCGTTGCCAGTGATTCGGCCGGGGTGATTGCGGCCATCCCGGCGCGCCCGTTGTTATCGGGAATTTCCACGCCATAAGCCACGGCCTCAGCGATCAACGGGTGTTGCAGCAGCAGATTTTCGACCTCGGTCGTCGACACGTTTTCGCCCTTCCAGCGATAGGTATCACCGAGGCGATCAACAAACTGCGCATGACCGAAACCGATGTTGCGCAGCAGATCGCCTGTGTTGAAAAAGCGATCACCCTTGTTGAAAACGTCGCGTAGAACGACCCGGGCGGTTTTCTGCGGATCGGTGTAACCGTCCAGTGGCGCCTTGTCGTCGATCCGCGCCAGCAGCAGGCCCTGCTCGCCCTTGCCGACCTTGCGCATAAAGCCGTCGTCGCCACGCAGCGGCTCGCCGCTGTCGTGATCGTAGGCGACCAGCTCCCAGGCCATCAGGGAAAAACCGACGGTGTTGTCGAAATTGAGGACGTTGGTAAAACCGATGTTGCCGTCACTTGCCGCATACAGCTCGCAGATATGCCGGACGCCGAAGCGCGTCTTGAATTCGGCCCACGCACCGGGTCGCAAGCCGTTGCCGATCATCTTGCGCACGTCGTGACGGCTGTCATCTGCGCTGACGGGTTGCTCGACCAGATAGCGACACAACTCACCGACATAACCGATGGTAGTGGCGCGATAACGGCGTACATCGCTCCAGAACTGACTGGCGCTGAACTTGCGGCGGATCGCAAAGCCCGACGCGCCGTTGATCGCCGACCCCCAACACACGCACAGCCCGGTGGCGTGGTACAGCGGCAAAGTGCAATAGACGACGTCTTCGGGTCGCATGTCGAGGGCAATCATGCCGAAGCTCGCCGAGCTGCGCATCCAGCGCCCGTGCTTGAACACCCCGGCCTTGGGCAGGCCCGTGGTGCCGGAGGTGTAGATGTAGAAACACGGGTCATCGAAGAAGATTTGCGCGCTGCTCGCCGGATTATGGCTGCATGCGTCGGCACTGGCGCTGATCAGGTTGACGTAACCCTCTGGCGCGATGCCCGGGTGGCTGTGGGTGTCCTGATCGGCCACGCACCAGGTGCGCTGCGGCGCCATCGGTACCTGATCGCGCACGGCGGCATAGGCGGTGATCAGCTCTTCGCCGACCACAATGGCCACGGGCGCGACCAGATTGATACTGTGGATCAGCGTGTCACGCATCAGCGAGGTATTGAGCAGGGCACTGACCGCACCGACCTTGGCCAGCGCCAGAATCGTCACCAGCAACTCCGGGCGGTTCTCGATGAACACCGCGACCACGTCGCCCTTGCCAATGCCCTGCTCGCTCAAATAATGCGCGATGCGATTGGCCCACTGGTTGACCTGCTCGTAGGTCAACGCAACGTCGCCCTGCAATAAGGCCACGCCGTCAGGATTGCGCAGGGTCGCTTGCTCGAACGTCCAGCCCAGGCCACAACTTTGGGTCGGATCCGTGACATTGGCCACCTTCATGCCTTTGACCACCCGTGGGATGGCTTTGGCGATCGTCGGCAGTTTGCGGAGCATCATGCCCCAGGTAATCGTGTCATTTGGTGCATGACGCATGGAAGCTCCCCGTTCGAGCCTGGCGTGCAGGTCGCTGTTCTTGTTATCGGGTATTGGCTTGCTGACCGACGCCTTTACGAGGAGGGTCGAGAGGGAAAGTACGTCAGCCCTTCCGTGGCTGTACACGCGGTTTTTGCAATGATTTGTATCCCGTCGTGATGGCGAGGGCGCGGGTGATTCTGGTACGGACGTTTGGTTCCCTACGCCAGACAATAATCACGCAAAATGCAGGATGCACGATGGCCATTCATGCAGATTGCACGACCCGCGCAAAATTCAATGTCTGCAACCAATTGATTTATAAGGATTTTTAAACGATCAAATACTGGCACAATCGCTGCAACTACCTCCGCATGCTTGCCTTTCAAGTACATACGGAGCTGATGACATGAGCCTTATTCAAGAAAAATTTACATCGCTGTTCTCCAACTACGAAGTCAGCACTGCCCCGCGTCCTGACGGTGGCATCCTGCTGACATTGCGTAGCAGCGACGGCAAAGTCTTCAAACGCGCACTCTCGTATCAGCAATTGCATGCCGGTGACCAACTGTCCTGGGCGATCAGCGCGATCCGCCGCGACCTGGCCGAACAGGCCAGCGAATTGCCGCAAATCGCAATGCTGCAGAGCCAGCAGCGTTTTGCTCTGCCGACCTATCATTCGCTGTAATCGCTCTTAAACAAAAACAGGCCGTGGAGCATGCGCTTCACGGCCTGTTTTTTTTGTATGCGGAACCTAGGTTTTGTTCTGCTTTTTAGAATGCTTCCGGTTCGATCCCCGTAAAGCTATCGACCGTTACGTGCCCTTCCAGCTCCCCGCCTTCGCGAGCCAGGCCGCAGGTTTTCAGGCCAGCTGACTGGGCGGCGTCGAGTTCTTCGACAATGTCCGAAAGAAACAGGATGTCTTCTGCTTCCACGCGCATCGCCTGCTGGATATTGCGATAGGACTGCGCCTCACGCTTTGGCCCCGACGTAGTATCGAAATAGCCGCTGAACAATGGCGTCAGGTCTCCCGCCTCCGAGCAACCGAAAATCAGTTTCTGCGCCTGAATCGAACCGGACGAATAGACGAATAGCTGGTAACCAGCCTGGTGCCAGCGTTTGAGCGCGTCAACGGCGTCCGGATACACATGTCCTTTCAACTGACCGGCCTGATAGCCCTGCTCCCAGACCATGCCTTGCAAGGCTTTGAGCGGCGTGGCCTTACGGTCTTCGGCGATCCAGCTCAAGAGGATTTCAACAACCCTTTCAACATCAGCCTGCGGTTCGTTGCTGTCACGCCGGACGGCGTCGAGTTGTTCGGCGACATCGGCGCGGGTTGCGTTCTGACGCACAAAATCCGGCAGGTGTTTGGCGGCGTACGGAAACAACACGTCGAAAACGAAGCTCACCGCGCTGGTGGTGCCTTCGATGTCGGTGAGGATGGCTTTGATCGACACGGTTTCAGTCCTCCAGACGCGGGAAGCGGCCGGCGATGTCTTCGCCGGTAAAATTGGCAACCCAGCCTTCCGGGTTGTTGAACAGGCGGATCGCCACGAAATGCGGATGCTCGCCCATGTCGAACCAGTGTTTGGTGCCCGCCGGAACCGAGATCAGATCGTTCTTTTCGCAAAGCACGGCGTAGACGTAGTCGTCGATGTGCAAGGTAAACAGCCCACGGCCGGCAACGAAAAATCGCACTTCGTCCTCACCATGGCGGTGCTCCTCGAGAAACTTGGCCCGCAGTTCGGCTTTTTGCGGGTGATCGCTGTTGAGGCTGATCACATCGACCGTAATGTAACCGCGCTCGGTCATCAGCTTGTCGATCTGCTCTTTATAGGCGCTGATGACCTCTTCCTGACTGGCGCCGGGTTGAATCTTCGCGGCGGCTTGCCAACGATCGAAGCGCACGCCCTGCTCGGCCAGCGTCGAGGCGATGTCGTCGAAATGGGTCAGCACCTTGTTGGGAATTTCAGGGTTGGAAACGTGATAAACGGACAGGCTGCTCATGGGCAATTCCTCGGTATCAGCGGCGCCGTCCGGCTCTTCAAGACCGGTCGGGCGCAGCATGTCATCAGGCAAACGGGCTGTTTCAGGTGAACTCAGCCCTGGCGGTTCATGACGCTGCGGGTTTTCAACTCGCATTCAAACAGGAATTCGAAGGCCTCGATCTGGCGCAACGCATCGCTCATCTGCGCGCCCCAGGTGTAGAGACCATGGCCGCGTATCAGATAGCCGACGCAGTCGGGGTGGGCATCGAGCCAGGGCTGCACCTTGGCGGCGAGCCGCGCAATGTCCTGATCGTTGTCGAAAATCGGTACGCGCACGCGGGATTCGTGGGTCGAAATGCCGCTGAAGGCTTTCTGGAGTTCGTAATCTTCGAACTCGATGAACTCTTCCGGGGTCAGGCGCGACAGCACCGTGGCGTTCACCGAATGAGTGTGCAGCACCGCGCCGATCTCCGCGCGCCAGCTGTAAAGCTGGGTGTGCAGCAAGGTTTCGGCGGACGGTTTTTTGCCCGGTTCCAAGCTATTGCCCGACAAGTCGGTGGCGAGTACGTCGTCCAGATCCAACTGGCCTTTATGCTTGCCCGACACGGTCAGCAACGCTTCGCTTGGCGACAGGCGTGTCGAATAGTTGCTGCTGGTGGCCGGCGACCAGCCACGGCCATAAAGAAAGCGCCCGGCCTCGACGATCTGTTGGGCGAGTTGTTCACGGGTAAGGCTCATGGCCTGTCCTCTTGCATACGTGTGGCAATGATAACGGCAGCGGCAAGCGCTGCGAGACTGGCAATACTAAAGGTCAATGCCGCGCCGAGGGCATTCCAGCTGTAACCGGAATACAGCGCGCCGAGCGCCCCGCCGGTGCCGGCCAGTGCCGCATACAGCGCCTGGCCCTGGCCTTGCTGGCGTGCGCCGAAACTACGTTGCACGAAAGCGATGGCAGCGGCATGAAAGCTGCCGAAGGTCGCTGCGTGCAGAACCTGGGCGAACAGCAACACCCAAACAAATTCAGCAAACGAACCGAGCAGCACCCAGCGCAACGCTGCCAGCAGGAAACTCGCCATCAGCACCCGACGCAGGGAAAACCGCGCCAGAATCCAGCTCATGGCCATGAACATCAGCACCTCGGCGACTACGCCCACGGCCCAGAGCACGCCAATGACACCGCGGCTGTAACCGAGCCGTTCAAGGTGCAAGGTCAGAAAGGTGTAATACGGCCCGTGGCTCATCTGCATCAGCGCCACGCAACCATAAAACGCCAGCACGCCGGGGCTGCGCAGTTGTTTGAGAAATCCGTCGCCCGCCGGCCGATTGCCTTGCGCCGGTTGCGCGTTCGGCACCCACAGACTGCTGAGGACGATACCGGCCATGATCAGCACCAGCGCTGCCGGGTAGATGTCCAGGCTCAGCCATTCGAACAATCGCCCCAGCACAACCACGGTGATGATGAAACCGATCGAGCCCCACAGGCGAATCTGGCTGTAACGTGAGGTTTGACTTTGCAAATGCGCGAGGGTGATGACTTCAAATTGCGGCAGCACCGCGTGCCAGAAGAATGCATGCAGGGCCATGACCATCGCCAGCCAGGCGTACGTTTGGCTGACGAAGATCAGGGAAAAGGTCAGCAGCGTGCAGACTGCGCCAAACCGCACGATAGCCAGGCGTCGGCCGGTGTAATCGCCGAGCCAACCCCAGATGTTTGGCGCCACGCAGCGCATCAGCATGGGGATCGCCACCAGCTCGCCAATGCGCGCCGCGCTGAAGCCCAAATGATCGAAGTACAGCGCCAGAAATGGCGCCGTCGAGCCGAGCAAGGCGAAATAGAACAGGTAGAAACTGGACAGTCGCCAGTAAGGAAGCGCCGCCACGCCGGTCACGCCGCGACGGCTTTGAGGCCCGCCATCAGAGCTGGCCCAGCACCGGCGTGCTTACGCGCACATCGGCGTTCTGGCCACGATGGCGCAGCAGGTGATCCATCAGCACGATGGCCATCATCGCTTCGGCAATCGGCGTGGCGCGGATGCCGACGCAAGGGTCGTGACGACCTTTGGTGATGACATCGACCGGGTTGCCATGGACATCGATCGAGCGGCCCGGGGTGGTAATGCTCGAGGTCGGCTTCAAGGCCAGATGCGCAACGATCGGCTGACCGGACGAGATCCCGCCAAGAATGCCGCCGGCGTTGTTGCTGAGAAAACCTTGCGGGGTCAGCTCATCACGGTGTTCGGTACCGCGCTGGGCGACACAGGCGAAACCGGCGCCGATTTCCACGCCCTTGACCGCGTTGATGCTCATCAGCGCGTGGGCCAGTTCGGCGTCGAGTCGGTCGAAAATCGGCTCACCCAGACCCGGCATCACGCCCTCGGCGACAACGGTGATTTTCGCGCCCACGGAGTCCTGATCACGACGCAACTGGTCCATGTAAGCTTCCAGTTCCGGCACTTTGTCGGGATCGGGGCTGAAGAACGCGTTTTCCTCCACCGAGTCCCAGGTCTTGAACGGAATTTCTATCGGGCCGAGCTGGCTCATGTAGCCGCGAATGACAATGCCCTGGCTCGCCAGGTATTTCTTGGCAATCGCCCCCGCCGCCACGCGCATCGCGGTTTCCCGGGCCGAACTGCGCCCGCCGCCACGGTAATCGCGCTCGCCGTATTTATGGTGATAGGTGTAGTCGGCGTGGGCCGGGCGGAACAGATCCTTGATGGCCGAGTAGTCCTTGGACTTCTGATCGGTGTTGCGGATCAGCAGGCCAATCGAGCAACCGGTGGTGCGGCCCTCAAACACGCCGGAAAGGATTTCGACTTCGTCGGCCTCCTGACGCTGGGTGGTGTGGCGGCTGGTGCCGGGCTTGCGGCGATCGAGGTCGCGCTGCAGGTCTTCCAGAGAAATCTCCAGGCCCGGCGGGCAGCCGTCAACAATCGCGACCAACGCCGGACCATGGCTTTCGCCCGCGGTGGTGACAGTGAACAACTTGCCGTAGGTATTGCCGGACATGCAGGACGCTCCGTGAAATCAAACCCGAATTCTTGATGCGCGCCAGTATACGCAGGCTAACCGAGTAGTTCATCCTCGAACCTTAGTGGTGCTGGTGAGTCCAACCGGCACCTTGGCAAATGATGGCGTGATGATGCTGCGAGTTTTGATATTGACTCTTACCCTGTTTACGGGCTTTGCCCAAGCAACTGTCCTACAGCGCCCGGTCACATTGGATACCGGCACAGGGGAGCTTTTCGGTTCGCTGTTGCTGCCCAAATCCGACAACCCGGTGCCGGTTGTCCTGATCATTTCTGGCTCCGGTCCTACGGATCGCGACGGAAACAACCCTGACGGCGGACGCAATGACAGCCTCAAGCGGCTGGCGTGGGTGCTGGCCAAACACAATATCGCCAGCGTGCGCTACGACAAGCGCGGGGTTGCGGCGAGCCTGGCGGCGACGCCGGACGAGCGTAACTTGTCGGTGGAAGCCTACGCGGCGGACGCCGTGGCCTGGGGGCAAAAGCTCAAGGCAGACCCGCGTTTCGGCAAATTGGTCCTCCTTGGGCACAGTGAAGGTGCATTGATTGCCAGCCTCGCCGCGCCGAAGCTGGACGCGGCGGCGGTGATCTCCCTGTCCGGCAGCGCGCGACCGGTCGATCAGGTGATCCGCGAGCAACTGGCGCGCAGCCTGCCGCCACCCTTGATGTTGCGCAGCAACGAACTGCTCGACAGCCTCAAGGCCGGGCGCACCGATGACAACGTGCCGCAACCGCTGCAAGTGATTTTCCGCCCGAGCGTCCAGCCGTATCTGATTTCACTGTTCCGTCAGGATCCGGCAAAGGCCTTTGCGCAATTGAACATGCCTGCGCTGATCGTCCAGGGCAGTAACGATATTCAGGTCGGCACCGAAGACGCGAGGCTGCTCAAGGCTGCAAAACCCGACGCTGAACTGACGGTGATCGAGGGCATGAACCATGTTCTGCGCATCGTGCACAACGACATGAAGCGGCAATTGGCCTCCTACCGCGACCCGAATTTGCCACTGGCCGCTGAATTGGGCTCGGCGATCATCGGATTTATTGACGGACTTCGCTCCAGTTAACTGCTTTTTGCCCTCCAGTCCCGCAAAAAACGGCCGATAAGCCTTTGTCGTCAGCGTATCGGCTGGCGACAAGCAGGGCTTGGACAGGATCTCGCCGTTATGACTGAAACCCAGACTTCACCCGACACCACCGCTGAAAAGGACGCACCGCCAGCGGTCGAACTGCCGTGGGCGGATGTCCATGCCGAGCACCACAAGATGCTCCGTCTGGCGCCGCTGCAGACCGATCGCAACACCGGTGGCCGGCCGTTGCGCTTTGTCGAGTTCGGTTACGCCGAGCGCAACAGCAAAGAGCGCAGCCTGATGCGCATGGCAATCAAACTGCCAAACCAGCGCGTGCGCAAAGAGCAGAATATTCTGGACGTGTGGGTCGACCACGCCAGCAAACGCGTGAGTTTCGGTCCGGACAGCGGCTTGCAGATCGAACCGCTGAATCGCGGCATTGGCCGTTTCCTGGCCGCCCAAGGCGTCAACTGGGCGAAAAAGCGCTGGCCCGGCTACACGTTTGACGGGATGGACTTGAACAACAAGGACGCGCTCAACGAAGACACCCGTCTGCGCCGCGATCACTTTCTGCGTGCCCACGGTTTTGAGGTCGCCTACGCCGATGCGCAGCATCTCAAAGGTAGCGTCAAGGCTGTGCAGGTCGGTGACTTGCTGGGCGACTGGAACAGCGAAAAGCTGCAGATCGTCGAGATTCTTGAAGCCGCGCAGATGCTGCAGCAGGCCGAACAGAATCTGGCCGAGCAGGAAGTGAAGCTGAAGAAGCAGGAGGAGAAAGTCAGCAAGTTCAAGCGCGAAGACGCCGGGCTGCGTTTCACGATTACTTGCCTGGTGGCGTTTGCGGTGTTTCAAGCGGGGTTGCTGATCTGGATTGCGACACACCGTTGATGGTTTAAGACCGCAGTGCAGCTATTCGCGAGCAGGCTCGCTCCCACAGGGAAATGCATTCCAGAGTGGGAGCGAGCCTGCTCGCGAAGGTTCTAACAGTCAGACGCGGGAGGCGAACAAGGCTTGGTGTGCGCGGCACTGCTCTGCCGTCAGCATGAACACACCATGCCCGCCGCGCTGAAACTCAAGCCAGGCAAAATCGACTTCCGGGTACAACGCTTCTACATGCACCTGGCTGTTACCCACCTCGACAATCAACAAGCCCTTCTCGGTCAGGTGATCCGCCGCTTCGGCAAGCATTCGCCGCACCAGATTCAGGCCGTCGTCACCGCAGGCCAGGCCCAGTTCCGGTTCATGTTGATATTCCTCAGGCATGTCGGCGAAATCTTCCGCATCGACGTAGGGCGGGTTCGACACGATCAAGTCGAAACGCTGCCCTGGCAGCCCACCGAAACCATCGCCCTGCACCGTATAAACCCGCTCATCGACGCCGTGGCGCTCGATGTTCTGATTGGCCACTTCCAGCGCTTCGAACGAAAGATCCGCGAGCACCACTTCGGCTTTCTGGAACTCGTAGGCGCAGGCGATGCCGATGCAACCGGAGCCGGTGCACAGATCGAGAATGCGTGCCGGCTCGTTGCCGATCCAGGGAGCGAAGCGGTTTTCGATCAGCTCGCCGATCGGCGAACGCGGGATCAACACGCGCTCGTCGACGATGAACGACATCCCGCAGAACCACGCCTCACTCAACAGGTACGCGGTGGGAATGCGCTCTTCGATACGACGCTTGAGCAACCGCTGCAGATTGACCAGCTCATCATCTTCCAGCGCGCAATCGAGGTAGCTGTCGGCGATTTCCCACGGCAGGTGCAAAGCGCCCAGCACCAGCTGCCGCGCTTCGTCCCAGGCGTTGTCAGTCCCATGGCCGAAAAACAGATCCTCCCCATGGAAGCGGCTGACGGCCCAACGGATGTGGTCGCGCAGGGTACGAAGTCGGGAAGTGATCACGGCGTAGAACTCCAGAAAAAACGACTGGCGATTCTACCAGCCAAAACGCGTGACGACGACGCAGGAAAAGCAACCCGGCGACGGTAGGAGTTTTCTTTTTTTTGCATCAGGCATTGAACGGAACGTGTAACTTGACAAGGCTGCAGGCCAAGAATGACGGCGCCTACGATGGTAGCGATTCACAGAACCGCTCAGCCAGAGGACAATGTCGCAAAAGCCCCACCCCGAGGAGCCCCAGAATGTCCGTTCCAAAAACGATGTTTCAACTCAGCGGTCGCGGTTACGCAGCGGCCACACTGAGCCATGCCACCGTGGTCATCATCGATGCCCAGAAAGAATACCTCAGTGGCCCGCTCGCCCTGAGCGGCATGGACGCGGCCGTCGCGAACATCAAACAAGTGGTTGCCGCAGCCCGTGCCGCCGGTCGGCCGATCGTGCACGTGCGTCATCTCGGCACCGTTGGTGGCCTGTTCGACCCTCAGGGCGAACGCGGCGAATTCATCCCCGGTCTCGAACCGCAGGGCGATGAGACCATTATCGGCAAGCTGCTGCCGAGCGCATTCCATGGCACCGAACTGCTCGATCGCCTGCAAAACCTCGGCTCGCTGGACCTGATCGTCTGCGGCTTCATGAGCCATTCCAGCGTCAGCACCACGGTGCGTGCGGCAAAAAACCTGGGTTTCCGTTGCACCCTGGTGGAAGACGCCTGTGCCACTCGCGATCTGCCGTTCAAGGGCGGCGTGCTCAGCGCCGAACGCGTACAGGAAGCTGAGATGGCGATCATGGCCGACAATTTCGCCACGCTGGCCAAGACTCAAGATCTGGTCTGATCCTGCCCTGCGAGCGGTGCATTGGCGCCGCTCATCCGCTATATCCGCTGATTTGCCGCAAATGCCATAGCCTCAGGAACAACCCGGTCAACTCCCGGTCGAAGGGCCGATACCATTGAGGAAGGTCGGAATGAAGTTATCCGATGGATTTGACGCACGCCGTTTGCGGCCCAAAGGCCAAAGCAACTGGCGTTTTCGATTTGGCGCGGCGATCGCTGCCATTCTGGCGACGTTCGGCGTGCTGCTGGCGATGGCCGGCGCGGCCAGCCTGCTCGGGCGCCCACCGGCGCTTGGCGACCTGAACGCTTCGCCGCTGGGCTCGGCCATCATGCTGGCGGTCGGTCTGCTGTTTCTGTACTTCGGCGTTGCGCTATGGCGCCGCTGCCGCCGTCGCGCACGGCAATCGCGGGAACTGAACATGTCCCCGCACCTGATGAAAAAACACGACTGACTCAACGGCCTGGCTTTTTGCCGGGCCGTTTTGTGTCGACTTGGGTAAACTGGCCGCCCTTCGCGGAGGCTGACATGCAAGACGACGATTTTTCTCTGTTCAAAAGTGCCATCCAGGGCGTCAAGCCGATCAAGCACGACCGCGCCGACACCGGCAAACCCAAGGCTGACCGCGCGCAGATCGCCAAATTGCGCCAGTCCGCGACCGTGCGCAGCGACACCACCATCATCGACGGCCTGTCCGACCAGTTCGTAATCGACGTCGGCCCGGAAGACGAGCTGATGTGGTCCCGCG
The DNA here is from genome assembly GCF_014268505.2 of Pseudomonas khorasanensis. Taxonomy (GTDB): domain Bacteria; phylum Pseudomonadota; class Gammaproteobacteria; order Pseudomonadales; family Pseudomonadaceae; genus Aquipseudomonas; species Aquipseudomonas khorasanensis. The sequence goes on along the minus strand of NZ_JABWQP020000013.1, from coordinate 23,287 downwards.
ACGGCGTGCAGGAAAGTCAGATGCGCAAGCTCAAGGTCGGGCAGATTCCATTCGAAGGCAGCCTCGACTTGCACGGCATGACCGTGGAAAAAGCCCGGGAAACGCTGTGGGCCTTTCTCGCCGAAGCGACAAAGTTTGAAATCCGCTGCGTGCGTGTGACTCACGGCAAGGCAGTGCGCCTCGATGGCAAGCGACCGATGATCAAGAGCCACGTCAATACCTGGCTGCGCCAGCACGCGCAGGTTCTCGGCTTCTGCTCGTGCCAGGCCCGCCACGGCGGCGCCGGCGCCGTTTACGTGATGCTCAAACGCACCATGATGGAAGGCCGCGACGAATAAAGCTTTCACACCGAACTTGCAGGGTTGTGTCCGCCACCGTACCCTTGCCCTTTGCGAAAATCCCCACAGGTAGTTTCATGTCCCTGGAACAGAATTACACCGCCATGTTTCGGGGTATTCGGTAGGTTAGCAGGGTCAATGAAATCAAGGGCTTAGCTCCACCCAACACCCGGAAACCCATGCCAAAACACGGCCACTGGTACAGAAATTGGTACGGGATATCCTTCTCCAGCTTTGCAACTCTGCGAATTAGCGCATCCTCGCATAGCAAAATTCTCCGGGTGAGATCAGGCAACGGCTGATCCCACCACTAACGCTTTTCTGAATTCCGAAAAGAGAATCTTTCTGATGTACCGTATTGTTTTTTTTAGCTGCCTGATGGGCATCCTAAGCTTGCTGCAAGGTTGCTCTAGCGGTCCATCTTTAGACAATCGGCCTTATTATCAAGGGCCGGCAGAAGTAAACTCTGATAGCGCTACAGTCTACGTGTTTCGTCCATTACACAACGCTGCTCGCCGAGTGACCCTGTATATCAAACTAGATGATCAGCAAGTGGCAGAGCTGCCTTCTGGCGGCTATCTGAAACTCCAGGTGCCTGAGGGCTCCCACACTTTTGAGGCCAAAACTCCGCCGCTTGGTGGCCCTTTCATCGGAGACCGCTTCAATCTCACCGTCAAGAAAGGGAACGTATATTTCATCGCCGGTGAGATCCTTGAAACGCGCCCTACTGACAATCAGACTCTGGGGGTTGTTAAGGATGGACTATTTGGTGGTGAGCGGCTTTTTTTCCGCTGGGCCATGGTTCCGAAACAGACGGCTGAAATGAGGATGAGTTTTTGCCGTCTCGTGCCCCCCTCGCCGATCTAATACTCTATCTATCGCCACTCGCATGACTATGCTCCTGGAAAATCCCTCTCCCTCGCGGCTAGGGATTCGATTCCTTCAAACATTCCCATGATGGATCGGACCCATCGTCGGTCCCTGCCCCAGATAATAAAGGCCAAAAGACCGCTTTAAAAAGCCCTGTACCAGCATCGTACCAGCTAGGTGCCCCTCCTCGAAGACTCCGTGATTTCTTCCCTTCTCTGTAGCAATTCTAAAGCAAGCGTTATCGGCGACGATCTGGGCACTACTGATACTGTCAAAAACGGGGATAGCGATGCTGGTCCAATGAACACTCTTTTGCCATCGCTCCGTGAGATCTGATACCGGGCTGTCCCACCATTGTGGTGCGCTAAAGATGTCTGTTGCATATGTGTTAAGCCGATGCAATCCCGCAGCATGTACTAAGCTTTTCGAACCCATCTCTCAAGGACGATTTTATGGCAGATCACTCAGCCTCCAATATCGCAACGGCAGATGCTTTGACATTGCTCCTGCACAACCAGCATGCGTTGGCGGCTGCAATAGAGGAGGTCGCCGTGTGGATTTCGGCTAATGGCGTGCAGGTAGTTGCAGATAACGCTGTGATGTCTATGGAAACCTTAGACACAAACGCAAAAGCGATTACAGATGCAATTATGCGTATACGGCAGTCCTAGGAATGCCTAGCAGGCGGCGGTCGTCCTACTCCGACCAAAAGCGGTTAGTCATGGTCGTCAGCTTTCGGCCAGAAGCGGGCATCGGCAAGCGACCGCTTTCGGCCGATTCTGTTGAAAAAGTCGGTTCGCCCAAATGGCCTGAATATTGGCCGGTGAAAACGCCTTTTTTACACGCTGCTACGTGATATCTGAGCCTGGAAGCCTCTGCCCAAAGTGAGGATTTCAATCTCAGGCGCTTACTTTTCTGCCGTGGCAACCATGGCCGACTTTTTCAACAGAATCGGCCAATAGCAGCCACCCAAACTGCCTGAAATAGTATCCTGCATCTCAACTTTACCAGCAGTAATAGCCATCATCGCCAAGCTGAGCTGACCGAGGTTAAAAAAACCACCCTTTGGCTTACCAGTTACTTTATCGATTCTCGAAGCCAAAACAGCACCGTTGCCGATCCAGCCAATGGTGTTATCCGGCGACATTACGCTTTGGGTGTCAGGTACAGACAAAGTGATGAATGAGTCGATGCCTGAGCTTATGAGACGTCTTTGCTTTGAGCACAACCAACTGCTCGTGCCAGGACGCCCCGCTGGGGCCGCCTAGGAATGTGCGATGATTGATGATGTGGCACAGTTAATCGAAAGTAGGATCCTCGAGAATGTTGACCTGGGCTCCTATGACGCATTTCATTTCGAGGCGGGGGAATGCCTTGCAAGACTTGGAGGCTGACCGGAAGTACGCCATGGCTACAAAAGAAGCAGGCATCAACGTGATATGTTAAAAAATTGAAACTAAAGAGAGCCTGTGTGTTTAGGCTGAGTGAAATTTGAATTAGCATATATAACAAAATAATATAATAAAACAAAAAAATATCACTCGCTGCATTTCTCTGGCGTCTACATTCGAATTTGAAGTCGGTCGCCTGACAGCCTTATTCGGAGCATGCATCATGCCTGGAGTATTCACGCACTTCCTAACTATGCGAGCGATAAAGGATTCGCTTGCTCCCGAGTTAAAACAGCTCATGGATGACTTTCCGGAGCACGCACACTTCGGAAGTGTGGGGCCTGACTACTTATATTTTTACAAAAATGATTGGGGGCCAGCCGGACAAGTAGGACATCTTTGGTTTTCTTTAATTGACGAATTAAAGGATGTCGTAGGTCTATATAACACGGCAGTCTCTGCACAAAACAATGTAGAGGACTGGCTAACAGGAGGATTAGCAAGTGCGCTACAAGCAAACGTGGAACTAATAAAGGGTACAATTTCCGCTGACATCGCTAAATTAGCAACCTCAAACATCGACTTTTTTGAAGTGTTCGCCCCTCCAATTGCAAGCAAACCTTATGAAGCAGATATAATTAATTGGTGGTGGGCCGATATCGCTCATCAACATCGAACAACTGAGTTTGCAAGGTGCCTATGGGAAAAAAGTGAAGGTAATCCGGCTTTTAGAGCTTACACTTTGGGCTATCTCACCCATATGGCAACTGACATCGTTGGGCACCCCTATATTAACTTGATTGCTGGAGGACCATATCGGAACCACTGGCGCAGGCATAACTTTGTGGAGCGTATTTACGACACTCACTTTTGGAAGAAACAGAAAGGAGAAAATCTTCTCGAAAGTGCGTGTCATAAACTAGTTCATTTTGCTGGATACTATCCAGACCAACCAGAAATCCCTAAGAATTTGTGCGATTTTCTATCGGAATGCTACCAAGAAACCTATAAAACCTTGAACATATCCTCAGGCATCCCAACCTCAGGAGATGTCAATGAAATGTATCAGATTTATTATAAATATTTACTTGGAGCAACTGACAATTCATTGCTTAACTTACCAAAACCTCCCGATGATTTTGACTGGTTTGACCTGGACGTATGGATTCAACAAAAACTCAAAAGTGTATTGGATCGTCAGCCCAATTTAGGTCGAGCACCAACTATAAGAATAGATGATCCAAAAAGCTGGAAGTCATTTTTAGCGGGGTTGTTGAGCTATCTTATCTGGCTCGCAGAATTGGCAACTATGATCGCGACGATTTTAGTAGCTGTTGCGGCCAGAATAGCGACCACACCGGCTCGCTATTTGCTGTGGAAGCTGTCATTAGTGTTATATCAACTTTATGATATGTCCAGATTGGCACTTGTCATGGCGGGATATGTACACCCAACACCGGACCAAGTAGATAAATATTTCGGAGGTATAACATCCCCTGACTACAACACATTCCAAGAGGTTGGCACCCCCTTCTTACATATTACAAATGTGGAGCAAACCTATCATCTAGTACATCCGTACTCCATGGATTACGGGAGCTCCGTGAGATTGGAATCTCCTCGATGCCGCATAATGAAGAACCATGTTGAATACGGAGACGCAACCAATCTTTTTTTTGGAAAAAAAATTTCAGGCATTACTTCCAATGATGTTGCAGGTTTATGCACTTATCAGGACATGCCTATTGCCTCTATTCCAGAATTTGGTGCATTGCTGTGCAACCAATTCCAAATCAATAGAGGTGTTTTTCTCCCAAACTTTAATCTGGACGGTGACAGAGGTTATGCCTGGCCTACATGGATAGCTAGAGACCCAAAACCATGGAGTACTGCAAGCTTTGTATTTTGCCCATGAGGACTAAACCATGTATCTAAGGCGTAGTAACAACTTGCTGCTAGAAAGCCTCGAAAAGCAGGATGAAGGTGGAGGCACCCTACATGGGCCATTATTAACCGTCACTGACAGTGATAGACTTTCGAAAATCATGATTGGAAGGTCACTCCATGACTTAGACTACAGTTGGTCAAGATCCAATAATTTTATTTTAACCAGTGTCACGAATACAAGCCTTGAGATAGAAACAACAATCGTTAACCATGGAGATGTTGATTCTATTGGAGCATCCCTCATGGTTGTCGTATGGGGGAAAATGCCCACTCAAGTCGGATATTTCCGAATCGCATCTATTGAAAAAGTTCCAAGCATAAGTCCAACAGGGAGCAACACAAACAACACTCATACTGAAAATATTTCTATCATTTTGAATAGTCTAATTTACGGGCCACACGCTACACCCATCCTTGATACAAGTGAAATCACCCATCTATACGCACTAGTCTACGACTTCCCATTGGATCCTCCAGATAAGGTTTGCACTGAGTTTTACATGGCCACCAGAGAGGGACTAAAATACTTTGGCCCATCTAATATTCACCCATGCCGACTATCTAGACAGATTACATGTACAACCTTCAATTCCCAGCCAGCATTCACAGTGAACGGAACCTCAATCACACACGAACCAAATGGCTATGTAGAATATATGCTTCAATCTTTTGGCACAGACTCTGGCGCCTCGTTCGGGTACATCAGTTCGGACTCAGCTACCAACGAAGTGTCCTCAAATATCCGAGCCTTGGATTTGTATAAGTTTATTTTCCATGATGATTTGATAGCAATGGGTTCTCTTAGCTTTTACATTGGACAAGCAGGATATAAGATGCTTCACTCCGACCCAAATCATGGAAGAATAACAATGGATGGAAATCAAACCGATAGACTATTTATCGATTGGAATGACTCGGGAAACGATCGTGATTTTGGCGATTATGTAATGAGCATAATTCATAGATAACCAAGATATAATACATGCTAACTTGGCTAACTATTTTTAAGCATGTAGCATGCTCTTCTTTATAATATCGCGATAACCCACCACCGGATACGGATCTCGAAAGCTGAACAGTACCCTTGAGCTCCAGCTCGCCAAAATCAGTGCCAATAAGCTGCCGCTGGGCTATAGGGCTTAGTGACACGTTGTAAATGGTCACTTTAATTGGACTGTTAGCTTCTGACACGTTCATCCCATCGAACGATGTAAATATTCCTGTCCGAAGTAATCATGGCCTCCAGTCGCTTGGATCACAGGCAGTAAAAGGTCGATTGCTGTCGGTCCCGAATGGCCGATTCTGGCCGGTTTCAGTCCCTCGCGACAGGCAGAAAGCGGCGAAAACCGGTCATCAACCATCAGATAGCTGGAGTCTCCGGCTTAAGCTGCTCTGAAATCCATCTACCCCGGGGCGCTGCGTACCGCATTATTGTTGCGACACTAAATGACCATTTTCTCAACTACCACGGACCCACATTTGGTTCTAAAGAGCCAACCCCTGGAGCCTTGGCTGTAGAGAAATGCTGAGTCAGCAACTCTAGACGTACTACCTGACCAACTGATACATAGGATGATGGCTTTTTGGGATTATCTTAAACAGGAAGGCAGTCGAGATGCGTGAAAACGAGACTCACGACTAGCGACTAAGGATAGCGATTGAATCAATGCCAGATTGACCTAGCAAAGACGCCGAATGGGGGCCTCGGGCGTGAGATTGTGCACAAGAGCCTCGCGGTGGAACTCAGCGAGCGGGATCGCGCAGAACTTCATGTACACATGAACGGAGCCATTCCAGTTTCGACTATTCAAGACATTTTTGCGGACGAATTAACAGAGCTGCCGTCTGGTTTTCTGATTGAGCGGGACATGTTGCGACACACACCGTGTCAGTCGTTGGCGTCATACCTGACCCCTTGGCAGGTGTTGCGGCTCTTCCCCAAAAAACGCGAGAACCTGGATCGCCTTTCCTTGGCAGTCGTTTCGAGCCTCGCGCAGAACAATGTGCGCTTTGTAGAACTCCGAAGCAGCGTTTTGTACCTTGCCGCTCTGCAAAATTGCTCGCCCGCTCAAGCCTTGGAGCGCCTTTTGGAATCGTCTAGAACTGCATCTGACCGCTTCGGTATGCGTCTCGGCTTGGTCCTCACCGTGACACGCGGCGACTACAGTTCGGTTGGCCTGTCCACACTTCTACAGGCCTACCAAGATCTCGGTGAACCGGATGATGTGGTGGGGCTTGATCTGGCGGGCGATGAGGAAATTGCGTATCCAGCCGAATTACCGTCGCTATTTCGGAAGGCGAAGGATCGATTCGGATTCGGGATCACCATCCATGCGGGCGAAACTGGTCGCGTTGAAAACGTTCGGTCAGCTGTGGAGTTGTTTGGCGCAGATCGTATTGGCCATGGAACAGCTGCTAGCAAAGACCCTCACCTGCTAGATCTCTTGGCAAGACAGGATATCTGCATCGAAGTATGCCCAATCAGCAACAGGCTCACCGGAGCTGTTCCTGTCGACGAGGCCCATCCTCTGTTGGAGTTTCGGCGTCACCAGGTCCCTTTTGTAATTTGCTCGGACAACCCAGCGATTCATCAGCGAGGCCTAGCAGATGATCATGCGACGGCGATGACCGAGGGGCTCTCCGCCAATGATATTTCCGAACAGTTCGACATCGCCAAGCGGTACTCATTCATAGAGGGTCTAAATTGAAAATCCGATTCATGTCCGGAAATCAGCACAAGGTCAACGAGGTGCAGCGAATTCTTGCCCCTGTCGGAGTGGAAGTCGTGTCGGTGTCACGGAAAATTGAAGAGCTGCAAACCGAGGATGTCCACCGCTTGGTGCGGGACAAGTTGACCAAGGCATTTGAGGCTATAGGTCGCCCGCTTTTCGTCGAGCACACAGGGCTCTACCTGAGCGGTCTCAATGGGCTTCCTGCGGGTCTGACCCAGATATTCTGGGACAAGCTGGAAGCAGATCGATTCGTTAAGCTTGTAGCTGGTCTCGGAGATGCCGCAGTGACCGCAAAAACAGTGCTCGGGTATTGTGATGGGCGCCAGATTCGCCTGTTCGAAGGCTCCATCGAGGGAACTGTGCCTCTTGTACCGGCCGGACCACCTGACTTTCAATGGGACTGCGTTTTCGTCCCGAACGGGCACACCCAAACTTTCGCTGAGATGGGACCGGCCAAGGACGCTATTTCCATGCGCCGCAAAGCTCTAGACCAGTTCGCCGAATATCTCAAAACTTGTGAGGGCGTAAGATGAACGCTGAGTTGCTACGCGCGCACCGCACCGGCAAGCTGATGCTTTTTGTAGGTGCAGGGGTGTCTGCCAATCTAAGCCTGCCTACTTGGGGCGAGCTTATCGCACGCATCGCTCAGGACCTGGGATACGATCCGAAAATCTTCTCCACTTACGGAACACCGCTTGCACTTGCGGAGTACTACAAGAGGAAGAAAGGTACTCTTGGGCCGCTTCGGAGTTGGATGGATCGCGAATGGCACAAGCCCAGTACAGATATCTCCACATCCGAAATCCATCGACTGATTACTCTCGGACGATTTTCACGGATCTACACCACCAACTACGATCGATGGCTGGAAATGGCCCACGACAAGTTCGAGGTGCCATACGATAAGATCGCAAGCGTTGCCGACCTCGTATCTGCCACTGAGGGCCGGCGTCAGATCATAAAATTCCATGGGGACTTCGATGACGAGACATCAATCGTTCTCGACGAAACTAGTTACTTTCAGCGATTGAATTATGACTCTCCGCTGGACATCAAGCTCAGCAACGATGTCTTGGGGAACTCTGTTCTCTTCATCGGATACAGCATTTCGGACTTCAACATTCGACTTCTGTTTTATCGACTGACGGAGATGTGGGGGCGCTCGCTGCTGCCATCTGCCAGACCAAAGTCCTACGTCTTCACGAATCGACCGAACCCTGTTGCACAGGAAGTGCTAGGTCAGTGGGGAATCGAGATGATTGTTTCGGAAGAGGACGATCCAAAGAAAGCGCTCACGGATTTTCTTCAGGAATTGGTGAGCTAAGAAACCTGCTCGGTCGCGATCTCAGGGGTTAACACTTATCCCTCATGGCGGTGCCGGGCTCGCGAGTGGCAGGTTTGGGTCGAAAACGGTCTCACCTACGCGACTGCTTTTGGCCGGTTAGCGACCCTTCCTCTGGTCAGCCATCCTTGTCCTTCGACACGTGGAGGACTAGTCATGAACATCTTCGCTACCTGCAGCCGCCAGCCTTGGAACAAAGGAAAGCTGGTCGGGCAGAAAGCTCCACTCAGACTGAGAGATATCTGGGCCATCCGGGTAAGGCTTCAAATTGCAGAACGAACCCGTGATCTTGCGCTCTTCGATCTGGCCATCGACAGCAAGCTTCGGGCCTGCGACTTAATCAGGCTTCGTGTGCGCGACGTCGCCGATGGCGAGCACGTATCGTCAAAGGCTGGGTGGAAGCCGTTGGCCTTGATCCAGCCATGTATGGCACTCACACATTGAGGCGTACGAAGGCATCGCTGATCTATCGCAGGACGAAGAATCTGCGAGCGGTTCAACTGCTGCTTGGCCATACGAAGCTGGAGAGCACCGTTCGATATCTGGGAATTGAAGTTGACGACGCCCTGGAGATGGCGGAATAGACCGAGGTTTGAATAGGCACAGCGGCGGTCTAGCCCTGACCGTCGCTTACCGGCCAAAAGCTGCCGCTTGAGTTCGCCTAAGAAAGCAGTGGCGATTCAACTTGAGATTTAAACTTTTGGCGAACTCACCGTGAAAGAATCATATATCGCCAATATTTCATCGCTGTTCCCATACGCAGCTCTGTTTAAAAACTTTACATCTCCTTCATCCAAAAGCATTCGCGGATCTAGATTATTAAATATTGCAAATTCATCAACATATTTTTTAAACTTGCATCCGCGCTCGCTTAAGCAGTTATAGAAAAGCACAACAAGTTCAAAATCTGACAAAAACGATCTAGCAACAACACCAAACTTCTTGCTTTCTCTATGCTCACTTTCTGACGCAAAGCGAAAGACCGAATATAGGCTTCTAAAATATAAGCTCAGATCACCTTGATGCCGAGACCACATCGCCTCATAGGCAATCACCATTCTAGTTTGGTGACTGGCTCCAGAGTTGGAATAGGACTCTCTAAGCTGCTTAACCCATGTTTTAAAGCAATCTCTACCCACCATGGTAACTCTGCCATTTCTTTTTAAATCAAAGCCCTGGACTACGTTATGCTGAAGCGTCAGCATATTATAAAATTGAGACTCAACCTGCTGACTTTTAATCTGCCTTTGAGTTTCAGAAAGATCTTTTCTTTGCCAAAACAATGTCAACAGAACACCCGAAAAAGCCAAGCCAGAAAAAAAAGCATTTAGCGTTCCAAAGCTATCACCAAACGTCCCCTCCCTAACAGCCGCGGGCAATTTCTTGATTGGAATTTCCGAAGTCAAAAAATCAAAAAACAAAAAATAAGCACCTAACACAAGCATAACAACGAAAATACTGAATAACCAATTCGACACAAATCCAACTACACAGTTAAAATATTTCAGAAGCATACGTAGTCACTCGTCAAAGACAGCCGTTAAACCTCTCATATTTTTATTGTATCTTCTACCATTTAATTTCGCCTATAACCTTCTAAAAAATACAGACCGATATAGGTTGCCTTCAACGAATCACGCCAGCCGGCGAAGCAGGCACCTGCTTTGGAGATCGCCATGACCACATTCGCAGTGTTTGGCATGACCATTGGCATCGCCACCGCCGAAGCACGCAATAAAGACCGGCACCGGTAAGAAACTCAAGGCTCCAGGCGGCGTCGAGCCATTACCGGAGCCTGTGTGGCTTGAGATGGTTCGCAAGCGTTCGGAGAGGATCATAGGGTCTACAGTGTGTCAGCTCTCGCCATTGTTCGACGCGCCGCAGTACGCCGAGCGGTTCCTGGAGCTGGCTCGCAAGACTTTGCGCTGTCGTAATCTGAAGATCAGGGCAAAGGCGTTACTGACTGACGCCAAGGGAAAGCCAATCAAACCGAAAACCAACGCGCCGAAGGTTGATTTTTTCCGAGTGGCCACCGAAGCCCGCTATCAAAGCACATAGGACTGAACGGTCGTTGGACCGGACAGTGCCAGCGCACAGACCAAGCACATTTCAGCCGCGCGTTTCCGAAAGTTAGAGCTGGTGAAAATCGGTTTGCGCTGTTTTGTCATCTTCTTTTTTCCCATGACTGGCTGATTTTTCGGGTTTTCCCGAATATGTGTTTGTTTCTTATGCGGAGGGGTATCGACACCCTCTGACCGTGCAACTGCAGTTTTATTGACGCTGTCACTAATGTTTGGAACTACAGTGACGTTGTTGTCCCCAAAGAGGCTGAATGCTTCAACCCTAATCGAAGATGATACGCCTGCGACTGAAGGTGCTTGGTCTTGTCCACTCCTATGTGCGCTGCGGTTAAAAAAGGATACTCCGGTTAAAGGCGTTTCTAAACATAAACACGATGTATGTGTGAAAAAACAACAACAATTTCGGCGGACGGATCACCTGGAAATTTCACGACCATCCGGCCACTGATTCCACGCACATTGGGCCACTCTCAACGCAGGCAGCGAAATTAGGGGACACACGATATCGCGACAGAAAATCCTGCCCTCCACACATAACGCTAACTTAACCCGATCCGACCCTGCCGCCATCGAGCCACTCCACACTCTGACAACCTTCAACTCATTCAACCCCACACGCCACTCAATCCCGCGCTCAGCCCGATCAGAGTCATCCCATCGTTTTAGCGTTGCACCCATGATTGATTAGGCCTAGGCGCCCGCCTGCCCCTAAGCAAGCCTGTCCATGCCCTAAAAAGCACCATGCGTTGTAGCAATTTCTAAGCATCCGCACGTACCGCCCACAAAGGGCGCTACCGGTACTATGCTTTTCCCTTTTCTATTCGGCGATGTCAGCCATTAGTAAATACCGATCCGTACCTCGCACTTGGTATGTCACAAACTAGTGTGAGAAGCTCACAGACTTTAGTGGATTTCGATCAGCATGGGAGGCAGTGTGGCTCAGTTTCCAGTTTCCGAATTTGAAAAAATACCGTTTATCGATGCCAGTTCGCTTGATGGAAGAGTATTTACAAGTTTGACATTCCATCATGAAGGAAAATGGAGGATGTGGTTGGCTGTAGGTCCCAACTTGATGGAAATTCAGGGTTTTCCATCAGAAGCATCTTATTTTTCAAAGCAGCCTGAAGACCCTGCCGATCTTTATCTCCATTTTATTGATTTTATTGCTCAACATGCCTCATTTCCTGGAGTAATAAAGCCGCTTTTTGGACTAAAGGATGATATTTATAATCTTTGCGCCGTTATAGCAAAGCTTGAATATTTTAAAGGAGCTATAGCTGCGGTGGGGCATGGAATAAGCAGGATGATTGTAACGGAAATCGAGTATCTATTTTCTGTTTGCAGAAGTATCTTTGATCTTTTGCATGAGGTCAGTTGTTGTATGTGGGAGGTTACTCAGTTTCAAGATGGGGTAAAGCGGAAAAAACTTCCTAAACAGTTGACCAAGGTTATGAGGTTTAATGATGAGTACTCAAACGCACAAGAAATGAAAACACGTTTCTTAATGCCTGAGCCTTGGGCTCTATGGTATGAACGGCATATTAGCTTCTTCTCTTCACTTCGGGAATTTCGAGATAATATCGTACATCATGGGTCTGCTGTTTCATCAGTGTTTGTCGATGAAAGGGGGTTTTCTGTATCTCGACATGATAAGCCCTTTGATAAAATGGATATTTGGACACCTGCGGAAATTTCCCCTAATGATGTGGTGCCGCTGGAGCCAGCTGTGTCTTATGTTGTGTGGAAAACTTTATCTGCATGTGAAGATTTTAGTCAAATGTTGCAACAGTGCATTCTATTTCCTAATGCATTAGCTCCAGAAATGCATATGTATATGCGTGGAAATTTCACAAAGCAACTTCAGGCGAGTTTGATTGGTATTGGAAAAAAAATGGCAGATATGCATCAAGAATCAAAAGCAGATTGAGCAGGCAACCTAAATAACTAAAATTCTGGTTCTATCTATGTGACGGCTATGGTTGCCTCGAACGCTCCGGCCTGCTAAAGCGTCAGGCAGTAAATGCGAACATTCCCGTCTGGCAGTATCTTGAACGGAGTGGATCTTGGCTATATAGATAAGGCGCATGAGAATTCAATGGACTGACGGCGCACGTAAATGCGTCTCTGGATCTGCGCAAACTTTGATGGGTGTGATGCATGTCCAAGCATTGGCGCAGTAGTCCGCTCCTGGCCAAAAGCGGCAGCTCACGGCCATAAGCAGACATTCGTTACCAGAGGTTCGGTTGACTGGTTGCGGCCTTTCGAAAATGCACTTGGATGAATTGTTTGCGATGCTCCAAAGCAGCTCAGTAGAAATAGGCCGTTATCTTACGATCGTCAATATTACTGCCATCAGCTTTACTTCTAACAGGGAATGCTTCGCACAAGATCTAAAACAAAAACGGCGACTCTGCTTTCTCGTGCAGACCTGCTCTTCGCAATGAGCATTTGTTTCAGTTCATCGGCAGTTTTGGGGAGGGGGTCGTGTCGACCTGGACTTTTCAACCTCTTGGTAGCTTGTTCTTGTTCTCCAAACCAGAGAACGAGATAAATACCATACCCTTCCGCTCGCCAATCTGGAGTGTAAAGCGCATCAAGCTGTCTATCTGATCCTGTCCAGAGCTCGGAGTGCCATTGCCCTTTAATCTCAATCGGAATTCGAAGTGTGCCAGCGGAACAAGTGATATCAACTTCCTTGTCAGCGGCAACATGTGTTTCCGGATCAAAAGCGAATCCCGACGCCCCTTGTCTGAGAAGACCTAGAAGGTGATCACGGCAACGCTCCTCAACGAACGGATTACTTTTATCGTCATAAAATCCGCGCCAGGACTCAGCATCGTCGCTCCGTATCTTCGCTTGGGCGATGGCAAGCTCTTCAATTACAAGAGTTTGTAGGTCCACAAGGGACACAGGGGCAAGATTTCGTGTGATCGCGTTGATAACAGCAAGCGTGGGAGAAACATAGGTCGCTTCGACGCGGATGCGCTTCTGTTCAGCAATAACAACCTTGACCTCTTCAGAATAACCATCAACAGGTGTGTCCCTTAGTCGGGCCAGTGCATCGATTGCTTCATCGCTGGTGTCATTGCCAAGGCGACGGATTAGTCGGACGATGAAACTGCTTGCATCCCAAGAATTTGCATTGCCTGACGAAGTCCCACTCGGGCGATGCACCATTGGCCAAAGCGGTCGGAACGTATTGATCATCCACTCGCTTTGCGCAGCATTAAGGTGGACATCGGTGTCATCATTGTTACGATGGCTGATTCGATTTCGTATGTGCCAGAGCAGTTCAGGTTCGATCGGCCTAGCAACAAGCTGCGTAACACTAGCGTGGAAATCAACAATAACGCCAATCGCAACCCAAGTACGACGGCGCTCTTCGTCCATCGACGCACATCGAAGCGCTAAGATTCGGCGTAACTCGTCAAACCGGCCGGAGCGGATGAGCCTATCAACCAGCTCTATTTCTGGACCTATCGGTAAGTCTGGAAATCGCTCCAGCCACTCTGCAGCGAGTTGGGTAGTCATGGTGATATTACTTTGGTCGTGCATCAGCGAGTAGAGACCATCTACACGTTCGCGCCGTAGCAGTAATTGCGGTTCATGGTAGAGCTTCATTGCTCCTTGCCAGCCACCGCGAATCTGGATCGAAGCCTCGACAGCTTCAGTGAGCCCCAAGATTCCTGCATGATCATCGATGCGGCTATGGCGAAGCTCAAACAGTCCAGCCATTAAGCGCTCATCAGTAAGATCATCGAACCCTACTTCTTTACGATGGCGCTCGGCGAGTGCGGCAACGATAATGTACGCTGCTTCGTAATGCTTCCCTTCTGCAATGCTCTCTGCAATCTGCTGCGCAGTAGGTTCGGGAGAATCGAGCATTAGAAATGTTTCGAACCCAGCGTGCGCTACCTCAGCAATATCATCTCCAAGCCACTGTCCGATCCTCGTATGAGCGGGTGCTTCTTCAATGTCGTTGAAGAGGCTCAGATAAGCTTTAGCAGGGTTGACTAGAGCCCCCCAATCTCCAGAGCGCATTTGCTCAATGTGAAAAGAAAAATGATTTCGGTGCTCTGCATGACGGACCGCTTGCTCGACGCGACGCTTGCGTTCGCTCTCGATCTGTTTGATCTGCCACTCGGGAATTGTCTTGTCTGCGAGTTTTTCAAGCCACTGCAAAAGATCAGGGCTGCGAGCAGCAAAAATTCGGGCAGCGGCACGTACCTGCGCGCCTGCTTCACCATCATGCCGTGAAAGCTGGACCAAATCGCGCCAGCGCTCGTCGCCGTTATCTTTGGGGTCGAGCCGATTAAGTAGCGCAATTACATCCGTGTCTGACGGTATAAAGCCGGTCGACCGTTCGCTGAGCCGCCAAGATTGCTGAAAAGGATTGTGATCACTGGGCAGCTCTAAAAACACTAATCGTTGAACGGACCGCCGCAAATTGTCGTCGCTCTGAATGAGCTCGTGTAATTTCTTATGAACATCGCGTTGATATCCATCACGGGTATGGAAAGGTTCCAGCCAAGACCAGAGTTGTTGTGCAGTGACACCGCCAGCCTCTACGACGCGAACAATCAGATGATAAGCTAGGTCGGTCAACACGTCATTCCCTAGGTGTTCATTCCTATCATCAAGACTCTTAACTGATACAGCTAAGAGATCGAGGACATCTTTCATCTGACCATCTGGAAGGTCCCTCTCCAAGCGCATCAATACTCCAACCGTACGGCTACCACTCGTTGCATAGGAAATCACGAGGTCGACAATCAATTTGGCATCAAATTGCTCGTAGCCGACTTCATCGGCCAGTTCGATTGCCAGCCGAACAGACAGCTCATCTGCATAACCACTCAAGGTGTAAAGGACGGTTGGCCAGACAGTCTCGTCATCAACCTCGACGAGAATTTCGCCAGCAATTTTCCTACACGCAAAAAATGCTTGCGGGTCAAGGACGATCTTTCGCAGATCATCCGTCAGGGCTGATGCTATTCCACTCCCCCTGACTGCTTCGAGCAGCAGGAGGCTGAGGTTAAACGACGCATCAGGCGTTGAGATCAATCGCCGTATGTCTTCGATGACCACTGGATGCTTGAAACCAAGTAATGCATACGGCCCCCAGTCTCGAAAGCGCGGATTATCTTCTGCCAGAAGCTCCAGAGAGCTGATAAGCAAGCGAGCTTGATCCGCCGTGAGTACATCTGCATCGCCATACTCAATCAATCCCATTGGGTCTGCGGTGATCACAGCTTTGGTAAGAGCCGGGTCTAAGGCAAGCCAGGCGTGAATACCCCGTAGGCTTGAAGGCACAAGACCGCGGTTATGAAATACTGAGAGGAGGCGTCTGCGTTTTTGTGGCGTATTGGCCTGTTTCGAGAGCCATTGAGCCCCTAGGTACTCCCCAATCCGGCGGTGAAGATAGGTGAAGCGATCAACGCCGTTAGCTTTGAATAAGCGAGTGCCTAACATGGCTTCAACGACATTTCCTTCAGGAAGAAGAGATACATCGGACAGTTGCAATTCACCTTCGGTAGCGTTCGCTGCGGAAGTCCGGACAATGGCCTCACTGCCAGTTAGGATCAAACCAGCGCATGCAGCGCCTGCAGCATCAAGGCCAGATTCCTTCCCTGGCTGACTTCTGGTCTTGGTGTCACGATGTTCGACACGTAAAACCTCAATGGCGCGCTCGAAAAGCTCGCTACGCGTTTCAGGTAGCGTCCCTGACCCAGCAACACGAGCAATTAGCTCGAGAGTTTGCGGGTTGCCGAGCAATCCATTGAGCCCTCGTGCGTTGAAATGCTCAATCACGCCTTTGGCTGCCGCTAAACCAAGTGTGGCGCTGAGAAAGGCGGAAGCGTCATCGTCGGTGAACGGGTCAATGTGTAGCTCTAGAGGCTTTTCAGAGTACTGTTCGCGAATAGCCTCTACACCCGTCGCGCTACGCCAATCCGCCACCCGGCACGCAAGAATAAAGCGCGGGTACCCCAGCTTACCGAGTTGACGTAGGACAAGATCCACCCCGTCTCCATCCTTCTGGCTGCTTACCTCATCGAGTGCATCAATGACTAGGATTTGGGCATCGCCTAGTAGTGTATTCGGATCATGGCGGTTGATCAGTTGGCGGGCGGTGCAATGCGAGTAATTTGGAGATGCTGCAAGCCAGTCAAGCAGGTGAGATTTTCCCATGCCTGCTTCACCAAGTATGACGAGAGATTCGGTTCTTTTTAGCAGGTCGTCCTGAGGCAGAATGATTCGACTGTCATTTGTCTCACACCACAGTGTTCGCTTGATGACTGCATGCACTATCAAATTTGCGCATTCATTCATGTCGTGACGTAGCCTCAATCGGGGACGGTTTAGTCCTTCTGATACTAGATTACCAACCCATGAGAAGCACTATATAGAGAGATACGATGACCGCTTTTGGCCGAAAGCGGCCTCTCATGAGCGGCTGCGTTCGGCCAAAAGCAGCCGGTCAAAGCGTCTAAGAAACCAGGGGCGATTCAGTCGTACGGTCAGAAGGGGCCTCCCTAAGTGGGCTCCCTACACTGGCTATCAGACTCGCGGGCTTCCTCTAGCTGAAAAAAACTTCAGAGATATCCGTCTTGATAAGCACATGATTTCTGACAAGCTACATCAAGCTAGAGAGCAGCCTATTAGCTCAGAAACAGACTCACTAAAAAGCCACACATCCGCATGATACGAATGTGTGGTTCACGCATCGCCAAGCTCATTTTTCTTGCTAAACCTGATGATCGACTGCGACGCGTTACGACATTAACAAATCACACATAAATATTAGCCTCTAGCTCACCACTGGCCCAAAGATAATCATTACAATGATCCTGTATATCCACTAAAAACCGACTAGGCTGGTTATCTTTCTCGGTATTATAAGATATGTAAATATTGTCACGCCCACGTGTTATAGCCACATAGAGCCGTGACGCCTCTCTAGCTATTCCATTCTCCATAGCAAATTTATTGGGCATTGCACCTTCTACAACACCAATAATGAAAACATGCTTAAACTCGTGCCCTTTCGCCGACTCGATCGTACTAATCGCAACACTATTATTAGTATCCACACCACCAGACTGCTTCAACTCACTACAAATAATACCTTGCCCGCTCAATTTCGAATTTATTTCTTCTCGAGCTGCCTGAGTAAGCCCGATAATGCATATTTCTGGATATGAACTATCTTCTTCAGCCCCTTGATGAGCCTCAATAAGCGACTGAACCACTCCAGCAACAAATTCAACTTCCCCCCCGAAACTCTTACACTTCACAAGAAATGGCTTCTCACCACACCTTGACGCCAAATCGGGTCTAGTAGGAGTTGAAATATTATCCTCATCAACATCAGCAAATTCATACTTCTCTATCAAACTGTAGGCAGCTAACATTATCTCCCTAGTATTTCTATAGTTTTTCTTAAGAACGTAGCTTCGATTTGAAACATTGACACCACAGGACTTTAAAACAAAGCCTTTGTTGTAAATAGTTTGAGCACCATCGCCAACCAAGAATAGACCATCCTCAATATCCGATAATTTTTCGCCGCCCCAAGAATGGGACGCAATCATCGAAACCTCCAACTGAGATAGATCTTGAACCTCATCTACCAGCACGCACCTGTATGGCATGTAGCTTGGAAATCGGCGAAACAGATCAGCTGGACTTAGAGTATCCCAACCCACCTTATCCAACGAGATAAAATCTGTCGCAAGTAGCGATGCGGCCGTGGATGTCACCCCTTCATAGTCAAGACTTTTAACACCCATTAGCTTTTCAATTCTTTCATTTGCCGCGTCTAAGAAAACTTTGCGCCCTTCACTGCTTAAAGCTATTTTCCTTCCATGCCGCTTGAAATTTTTGGCATCTACATATCTATCGAACTCACTAGGACGCAGTCTGCTCCGTATATAGTAGACTTCATCCTCGATAAACTTACGAAGATCTGCACTATCTAAACCCGTAAGCTTTGTTTGAGAAAACGCTTCATGGCGCCTCACAAACTCCAGCATGTCATTTGACAGCTTTTTTCTCTTTTCCTCACTGAGTAAAACATAGCTCTGCTCTCCCGCAGGATGGAGGCGGTTAATCACATTATGAGCAAGCCCGTTAATTGTAAGGACAGAGATCAGCGCTGATTCAACACCACAAAGCTCCTTAACAAGAGAATCGAGAAGCTTACGCATACTCTCAGTCAAAGTTAACAGGAGGATGGGCAACTTATATTTTCTTGCTAGATAGCGAGCTCGATGAAGCATTACACATGTTTTACCACTACCAGAAACTCCGCGTAGACGAGCAGGGCCTCTGAAATTCTTTTTAGCGATTTCATTTTGTGCTGGATGAAGAAAAAGCAACCAATCAGCCCAAGACGAGTCTTCCGGAAAGGTGTCGACATCCTCCCATGTTACGAAAACTTCACTATTTCTAGGATCCTGCATATCCAAGACTAAATCCGCGCCACTGCTAATACTGGCCTCACCTATCGCGAGCTTAATTCTAAAAGCCAACTCGCTTAACTCACCCTTATGAGCATGACTAAAAAAATCATCAAACATTATCGCGACGTCAGTGCTGCCGTTCTCTTCTATGTAATCCAAAACACCACTAGGATCACACTCCCAAGATTCCGCAGTAACAGCCATTACGTACTTTCTTAAATCGTCCCCGATGCTGAGTTGAGCCCATTCTTCGCCACTCAAACTACGAAGTAGCGGCAAATCTCTTAAAGCCTCGGGCGAATCAAGATCAAGTTCAACAACCTTAGTTTTAACAGGATCTTTCTCAGAGACTTGAACGAACTCCAGAGTTTTATCTTTATCGCTCTTTACCCATACGTAATCTTTGTGTTGCTCAAGCCAATGTTCAGTGTCGTCATGTGTACCTGCGTACAAAAACGCCCGAACCTTAGCGTGACCATCTACTAATTGCACTACCAACCTATAACCGTCGCCCAAGTTGAATTTCTCAGCGCTTGAGATCCGACTTTCACCATGATTAGTTCTCTGCAGGCTTTCTATCTTCCCTTCCGAAGCCGCTTCAGATAATGCTGCTCTAGCTTTAGTTATAGCGTCCCGGCCTTTTTTTCCATGTGTCTTAAGGTCTCTGAAGCATTTATTTAGAATTTTTGTTTGAATGACTTTATACAAGTTAAACTCCCCAAAAGAAAAAATGAAACAGCAGCAAAGGCATAATATCTGTACACATCTTATTCACCCGCGAGCATATCCCCCTGCCTCACAGGGATCGGATTCAAAAACACCGAAAGCACCGCCTGCTGCTCAACTAAAAACGGAGCTTCTTTGACTTTTGAAAACAAGTTCAGTAACCGTTTTTCTGCTCGAAGCAAAATAGTTTCATAAAGCAAAGGAGTGATTTTCACCTCATCACCATGACTTATTGATTCATCCTCACCCTGCTCAATGATGCTTCCCAATACAAATCCGTCAACTCGCGTGTGTTGGCGAATGTGACCTTTTGCTTTTAACTCTTTAACATATTTCCAAATCTGACTCTTTTCACGCGCACCCAGTGGCAGGTCCGTGGTTTTTAGATCAACAATAACAACATGAGCAATGCCATCTTCGTTATATTCATTATCGTAAGATGACCTAGCAAAAAAACTTACACTACAATCTGGCAACGCTACGAAGTCAGGCCTGTTAAGACTTCCTTTACCGTTAATATCCCCAAACAATTTCCGTATAACAGAAGTCATGCCTTTATTTGAAGTAAACTCAATCGATTCAAACTGAGCCCCAAACATCCACAGACCACGCTCAAACAATGGCTGCAGTTCGTGGACCTCATCAATACCAGAAATTTGAATCTTCGTTCTCAACTCAGCAATAAGCTTCAATCGATTTTGTATTTCATCAAGAACTAACTTAGCCATACCAACGGTCCATTGCGAAAGTATATCGTGCAAGGCGTCGTAGTCGTGGGGCTCACACTTATGTAGAAGGTCGAGCAGGCCGTAACGTGACTTAGCCTTTTCTAACTTAGCCAGAATTGTAGAAATCTGGACAATTTCAGCCTCACCAAAGTTCGGACAGTTATTCACAACTTCATTTATAAAGCTTTCTACGCGCTCTTTACTACTCAAAGACAGTGTATTGACATCATTGCCGACACGCTCAATCACCGCAGCGCGCTTAATTTCCCGTTCACTTTCCCCACTATCAAGTATGATTTTCCTAATGCGGTCCTGCACTGCCAGACGCGTTTGTTCCCAAGCATTATTCTTTTCTTTGAAGCCGCTCCAATCAGCAGCTACAGCATCATGCTCATTCAAAAAATCTGCCTGTACAATAAATGTAAAACGCTTTGCTTCAGAAGTTCGGCCATCGAGCACTCTTTCGTAATCGCTACGACTCCACTTGCACTCACCTACAGCGCGATTTTGTACCCACCATGCGATACCATGCTGCTTAGTTGTACGATCCGCCTTCTTTGTGTCGATATGGAGAATCGAGACCTTCCCCAAATTTGGGACGTCTAGAACCTCGCAAGATAGTAACTCCGGGATATCACTAAATGTTATAGGGCGATTATTAATAGAAACTTTAAACGCGGGATTGGCCAAGAACCTACTTCCAATTAGCTCGCGAGCTTGCTCCTCAGAAAACCGGACTGTTGGAATACTTCCATTCCCAATGATTTCTGTTCCATGACCTATAACTCCTGATGCTGTGAAAGATACCTCCTCCAGAACTAGGGGCTCAGTCACCGTCCGATATACTCTACAAACGAATTCCTGCCCATCTTTTCGCGAGGATATTAAATAATCATCAGCAAAGCAGAAACTCGCAAATCGCCCTTTACCATTCTTTCCAAAAACAGTCCGCGGCCCTCCTGCAAATTCGCTTGGCGGAGTAGTTATAGCACCCTGTACAGAAAGTCTGTTATACGCGATAGTTCGCCATATATGCTGAAACTCAATTCTAGTCATTCCATGACCGTTATCTCTGATTATAAATTGGCGATTACTCTCTGCATCGGCCCAAGTAATATCTACTTCAGTGGCGTATGCATCCCAACAGTTTGCAACGAGTTCTACAATGGCAGTAGCCGGATCTGAGACAATGGCTCCAGCATAGCTTTCCAGAAATCGAGCATCATATAAAAGAGATCGTTGCTCCATGCCCTTTATCCTTTTTGAATTCTAAATTTTCCTAGGTCCGGCTTTCCGTATTTTTGTTCGCATACACCGGGCTGATGCCACGAAAAAGGCTTATGGCCTGTGCAGCCTAAGGGTAGACGCCCGTTGGGGGCAATGGCCTTCTGCTATGTTCTAGAGAGAACGGCTAGCATCCGGGCAAGAGGTTGTGAGGACAGGCTCTCGCTAGCAGTGAAGCCAGCTGTGCTCGGGCGTCTCTCCCCCAATCGCCATAAATTTGAGCTCACCAGGCTGGTCGCGCATTACCTAGGCCGACCTCTTCACACCAACAAAACTCCGTATCGCCGTGGCGCCTAAAATTCTTCAGGATCCCCTATAAAGTCAGGGGTACGGCTTAAATCAGAAAAATCAGTGTAAGCATCGCAATTAAGGCAGTGATACGTGTAAGTCGACTCTTGGCAGCTCATTCCGCAGAAGCATCCGCAGAATGGGCAGCAGTCTTCATGCTCAAAACTTTCCCACTTACTAACACCAACATATTCGGGTACTTCGTCTCTGTCATAGCCAAGAATGGCGAATGATTCACCGCTAGAGGTGTTGGCTGCAAACCGACAACTCTCCGGAACAGGCGTTTAATACGCTGCGAATGCCCGCTTCTGACCGAAAGCAGCCAGCGCTCATCACATTATTCAGGAAGGTAGAACGAAATACTCGCTAGGCATGGCCTAACGCCATACTGCGCAAGAAGTTGCGCACTTGTTTCGTAAAAATACTCAGCGATTCCGCTGGAGGCCATGTGTTTTAAGGCCTACAGCCAAGTGCGCAAGAAGTTGCGCAGTACTGCGCAACTTCTTGCGCACTACGAGCCATCTGGCTGATCAAAAAACGCTCAAACTCGCGTTACACAACAGTGAAGTCCCCGGGTCCCGGGGACGTGGCAAAACCTGGCACGCTCCTTGATAACAGTCAGGCACCCACCGGGCGATTTCGCCTCCCGGGGCCCCCTAACTTTATCCGCAAGGAGAGCACCCCATGGCAACACCAGCGTACATGTCGGTTACCGGCGAAAAACAAGGCCTGATCACTGCCGGCGCCTTCACCGCCGACTCCGTTGGCAACACCTACCAGGAAGGCCACGAAGACCAGGTTATGGTTCAGGCTTTCAGCCACGACGTGATCATCCCGCGTGACCCGCAATCCGGTCAGCCAACCGGTCAGCGCGTTCACAAGCCAGTGATCATCACCAAGGTCTACGACAAGGCTTCGCCTCTGCTGCAAGCAGCTCTGACTTCCGGCGAGCGCATGAGCGAAATCGTTATCCAGTGGTACCGTACTTCTGCTCAAGGTACTCAAGAGCACTACTACACCACCAAACTGGAAGACGCGATCATTGTCGCCATCAACAACAAAATGCACAACTGCCAGGATCCAGGCAACTCGCACTTT
>NZ_JABWQP020000012.1 GCF_014268505.2 Pseudomonas khorasanensis | reverse complement strand
GGGAAAGTTCTTACAGCTCGCGCAGCCGTCGTCCGGCTGTCTTAACCTGCCGACAATGCTAAGGTTCTGCCCTGGCTTTTGTGATTTTCCAAGGAACCTGTATGTCGGACGCCCAGTCCCTCAACGCTGCATTCATGGTGGTTCAGAGCAACAGTCTCGATGAGCTGCGCAGCCTTGTGGTCAGCATCATGCGGCGTTATCCATTGGCGCCCCTGGAAAACGAAATCGCGTTGGTGCAAAGCAACGGCATCGCCCAATGGCTCAAACTGGCATTGGCCGAAGACCCTGAAGAGGATGGCCTGGGGGGCTGCGGTATCGCCGCGGCGATTGACGTGCAATTGCCAGGCAGTTTCATGTGGCAGCTCTACCGTATGGTCCTTGGGCGGGATGAAATTCCGGCTAAATCCTTGCTTGATAAAGCCCCGCTGACTTGGCGTCTCATGCGCTTGTTGCCCCAGCTCATCGACCGCCCACATTTCGAGCCTTTACAACGCTTCCTCACCCACGACACGGACCTGCGCAAGCGCTACCAACTGTCAGAACGCCTGGCCGACCTCTTTGATCAATATCAGGTGTATCGGGCTGACTGGCTCGAGGACTGGGCTGAAGGGCGACATCAACTGCGCAATGTCAGAGGTGAAGTAAAGCCGCTGCCACCGACCAGTTGCTGGCAGGCTGAATTGTGGCGAGCGCTGCTCAATGATGTCGGCGAGCAGGGCATGGCGCAAAGCCGTGCCGGCGTCCATCAACGATTCATGGAACGCATCAATATTCTCGACGAGGCCCCGGGAGCATTGCCGTCGCGCGTGATTGTTTTCGGGATTTCTTCGTTGCCGGCACAAGTACTTGAGGCCCTGGCTGGTCTGGCTCGTTTCAGCCAGGTGCTGCTTTGCGTGCACAACCCCTGCCGCCATCACTGGGCCGACATTGTTGCCGACAAGGATCTGCTGAGGCATCAATACAAGCGGCAATCGCGCAAAAGCGGGATGCCCGTCGTGCTCGATGCCGAGACGCTGCATCAGCACGCACACCCGTTATTGGCTGCTTGGGGCAAGCAAGGCCGGGACTATATCAACCTGCTCGACAGCTATGACGATCCCAACAGCTATCGCGCAGCCTTTCGTGACGGGCGCATCGACCTGTTCAGTGAAACCCAGCCACACAACCAGTTGAACCAGCTTCAGGACGACATTCTTGAGTTGCGCCCCCTTAACGAAACTCGCGAACTCTGGCCTGCTGTCGATTTTTCGAAAGACCATTCCATCCGTTTTCACGTAGCCCATAGCGCCCAGCGCGAAGTGGAGATTCTGCACGATCAACTCCTGGCGCGTTTCAGCGCAGACCCGGATCTGCGGCCTCGTGACGTGATCGTGATGGTCCCTGACATTGACAGCTATGCACCCCATATTCGTGCCGTTTTCGGTCAGCTCGATCGCCACGATCCGCGCTTCATTCCGTTCACGCTGGCGGATCAGGGGCAGCGTGGCCGCGACCCTTTACTGATTGCGGTCGAGCACCTGCTCAAACTGCCCGACAGCCGTTTCCCCGTCAGCGAGATTCTCGACCTGCTCGACGTGCCTGCCCTGCGTGCACGTTTTGGGGTAGAAGAGCGTGACCTGCCAACCCTGCATCGCTGGATAGAAGGCGCCGGTATCCGTTGGGGTATGAGCGCCGAACAACGGGCCGGACTGGGTCTGCCGGAAGAACTGGAGCAGAACAGCTGGCATTTCGGCCTGCGCCGAATGCTGCTGGGTTACGCCGTCGGCACTGCCGGTGCGTGTGCAGGTATCGAGCCTTACGATGAAATCGGCGGCCTGGATGCCGCATTGATCGGGCCGTTGGTCGCTCTGCTTGATGCATTGGAAATTGCTCATCGGCAACTCACTCAGCCGGCCCAACCCAAGGAGTGGGGGCAGCGCCTGCAAGCGTTGATGCAGGTGTTTTTCCAGGCCAGCGATGAGCACGACGATTATTTGCTGACGCAGCTGGAAGAGCTTCGCGAAAGCTGGCTCGAAACCTGTGAGACGGTAGGTTTGATTGACGAGCTGCCACTGACTGTCGTTCGTGAAGCCTGGCTCGCCGGCCTGGATCAGGGGCGCCTGTCACAACGATTCCTGGCCGGTGCGGTGAATTTCTGCACGCTGATGCCCATGCGGGCAATCCCTTTCAAACTGGTCTGTTTGCTGGGCATGAACGACGGCGATTACCCGCGCGCGCAGCCACCGCTCGACTTTGATCTTATGGGCAGCGATTACCGGCCAGGGGACCGCTCCCGGCGCGAAGACGACCGCTACCTGTTACTCGAAGCGCTGTTGTCCGCACGCAATCAGCTCTACATCAGTTGGGTGGGTCGCAGTATTCGCGACAACAGCGAGCGTCCGGCGTCGGTACTGATCGGCCAGTTGCGTGATCACCTGGCCAGCGGCTGGCGTTCACATGACGAAACCCAGGATCTGCTGGAGGCCATAACCGAAGAGCATCCATTGCAACCGTTCAGCGCACGCTATTTTTACGAAGGCGGGCAATTGTTCAGCTATGCCAGCGAGTGGCAAGTCCTGCATCAGGAGACCGCACTCCCAGGCGAGGCGCCATTACTCGCGCCTTATATTCAGGAAGAACCGTTGACCCTGGCATTGCTGCAGGATTTTTTGCGTAACCCGGTTCGGCATTTTTTTACCCAGCGACTCAAGGTGTACTTCGAAGCAGCCGAAGCGCCGTTAGCTGATGAAGAGCCTTTCGTACTGGACGCGTTGCAGCGCTACACGCTGAGCGACAGCTTGCTGGAAGCCGCGCTCAGCCAGCCGGACAATATCGATCAGGCACTGCAGGCAAGGGCCCTGCGTCTGCAAAACAGTGGTTTGTTGCCTATGGCAGGTTTTGGCGAGAGCCTGCAGCGGGAATTGATCGAGCCGCTGCCGGATCTTCTGCAACGTTACCAACAATTGCTGACGTTGTGGCCGACGCCATTGACCAGCGCGATCCCGATCAGTCTCCAGTTGCAGGGGTTGCGTCTGGAGGGCTGGCTCTCCGGTCTGCACCAACGCGCCGACGGTGGTCTGCTGTCAGTCACGACCATCCCCAACAGCATCGGCTCGATCAAAAGTCGCAAGTGGCATCGACTGACCAAACCGTGGGTCACGCATCTCGTCGCCAGCGCCAGCGCCCATACATTGACGACGGCTTTGGTCGCCAGTGACGAAACCTTGTTGCTTGAGCCAATGGAGCCGGACCGGGCGCTGCGTTTCCTGGGGGATCTGCTCCTCGCGTGGCAAGCAGGCATGCGCCAACCCTTGCCCATCGCAATAACAACCGCGTTCGCCTGGCTGTCGCAGTCCGATCCGATCAAGGCCGAAGCGGCTGCTCGAAAAGCCTACGAGGGTGACGGGCAGACCACAGAAGGCGAACGCCGTGAAAGTCCGGCGCTTCTGCGACAATACGCCGACTTCAATGCTCTGCTGTCAGACGAAACCTTCACGGGATGGTGCGACGCCTTGTATCGCCCATTGTTCGAAGCGCCTTGGCGTTCCTTGTCCAGCGAAGGCGTGCGCACATGAGTACCAAGACACCGCTGGCTCTGGCGTTTCCGTTGCGCGGCAGCCAGTTGATCGAAGCGAGCGCCGGCACCGGCAAAACCTTCACCATCTCGGCACTTTATCTGCGACTGATCCTGGGGCATGGCGGCGAAACCAACGGTTTTTCCCGCGAGCTGTTGCCCCCGCAAATTCTGGTGGTGACGTTCACCGACGCCGCTACCAAAGAGCTGCGTGAGCGCATCCGTACACGGCTGGCCGAAGCTGCGCGTTACTTTCGCGATGAGATTCCTGCCCCTGACGGACTGATTGCCGAACTGCGCGATGAGTTCGATCCGCAGCAATGGCCGGGCTGCGCAAACCGTCTTGATATCGCCGCGCAATGGATGGACGAAGCCGCTGTCTCTACCATCCATAGCTGGTGTCAGCGCATGTTGCGCGAGCATGCGTTCGACAGTGGCAGCCTGTTCACACAATCCCTGGAAACCGATCACAGCGATTTGCTTGGCGAGGTGCTGCGCGACTACTGGCGCCTGTTCTGTTATCCGATGCAGGGCGACGCGTTGAACTGGGTGCGCAGCAATTGGGGCGGACCCGCAGCGTTGTTGCCCAGGGTGCGCGGCTTGTTCGCCAGCGAGCGCGAGACCGATGCAGGCAAGGCCCCGGCGGAGCTGATCGCAGAATGTTTGCTTGAGCGCCGGGCAGCCTTGGTCGAACTGAAAATGCCTTGGCGCCAGTGGGCAGACGAACTGCTTGCTGTCTGCCATGAAGGCGTCACCAGCAAAACCGTCGATGGCCGCAAGATGCAGGCGCGTTATTTCGAGCCCTGGTTCGAGAAGCTCAAGGCCTGGGCCGCAGACGAGTCGCTTGAGCAGTTGGACATCGGCACCGGATTTACCCGTCTGACACCCGACGGCATGGCTGAAGCCTGGAAAGGTCAGGCGCCCTGTCACCCAGGGCTGGACGCCATGCCCGGTCTAAAGTCGGCTCTTGACGCTTTGCCAACGCCCGATGCTGCTGTCCTGCAACACGCGGCCAAGTGGGTCGGCGCACGTTTTGAAGAAGAGAAGCGACGCCGCGCCGAAATGGGTTTCGACGACATGCTGTTGCGCCTTGATGGCGCGCTGCAATCCGAAGGGGGTGAACGTCTGGCGACGCTGATCCGCGAACAGTTTCCGGTTGCGCTGATCGACGAGTTCCAGGACACCGACCCGGTGCAGTACCGCATCTTCGAAAGCATCTACCGCATCGAAGACAACCATCCCGACACTGGTCTGTTTCTGATCGGCGACCCCAAGCAGGCGATCTACGCCTTCCGCGGTGCCGATATCTACACCTACCTGCGCGCGCGTCAGGCCACCACCGGCCGCCTGCACACGTTGGGTACCAACTTCCGCTCCAGCCACGGCATGGTGACTGCGGTCAATCATGTATTCGAACGCGCCGAGTCCCGAGAACAGGGGCGCGGCGCGTTTTTGTTTCGCGAGAAAAACGGTGAAAACCCGGTGCCGTTCCTGCCCGTCGCGTCACAGGGTCGCAAGGAAACGCTACAGATTGCAGGTCAGGAAGTCGCGGCGCTGAATGTCTGGCTGTTGCCCAGCGACCAGCCCCTCTCCGGTGCGGTTTACCGCCAGCAGATGGCCGCCGCATGTGCCAGCGAAATCGCCTCATTGCTCAATGGCGGGCAAACCGGCAGTGCCGGGTTCAGTCAGGCAGATGACTTCAGGGGGTTGCGCCCTTCGGACATCGCGATCCTCGTCCGCGACGGTAAAGAAGCACAGGCCGTACGTGCCGAACTGGCGGCGCGTGGGGTGCGCAGTGTTTATCTGTCGGACAAGGATTCGGTCTTTGCCGCCCAAGAGGCGCACGATTTGCTGGCCTGGCTGAAGGCTTGCGCGGAACCCGACGTCGAGCGCTCGCTCAAGGCCGCGCTCGCTTGTACTACCCTGAACCTGCCACTGATCGAGCTGGAACGCTTGAACCAGGACGAAATGGTCTGGGAATCGCGTGTGATGCAGTTCCGTGGTTATCGCGAGGTTTGGCGCAAGCAAGGCGTACTGCCGATGTTGCGCCGCCTGCTGCACGATTTCCATCTACCGCAAATCCTGATGCAGCGCAGTGACGGCGAGCGCGTGCTGACCAACCTTCTGCACCTGTCCGAACTGATGCAGCAAGCCGCCGGTGAACTGGACGGTGAACAAGCGTTGATCCGCCATCTGGCCGAACTGCTGGCGTTGTCCGGGCAGGCCGGTGAAGAGCAGATTCTTCGTCTGGAAAGTGATGCGCAACTGGTCAAAGTGGTCACCATCCACAAATCCAAAGGTCTCGAATATCCGTTGGTGTTCCTGCCGTTTATCTGTGCGGCGAAACCGGTGGATGGCAGCCGCTTGCCGCTGCATTATCACGACGCTTCGGGCAAGGCGCAGATCAGTCTCAAACCGACCGCCGAATTGATTGCCCTTGCGGATGACGAGCGGTTGGCTGAAGATTTGCGGCTGCTTTATGTGGCGCTGACCCGTGCACAACATGCTTGCTGGTTGGGCGTGACAGATCTCAAGCGGGGCAATAACAACAGCTCGGTGCTGCACCTTTCTGCGCTGGGTTACTTGTTGGGTGGTGGTGCTTCCTTGGGCGAGTCCAGCGGATTGAACCGATGGCTGCAAGAGCTGCAGCAAGACTGTCCTGCCATTGGTATCGGCGAAATGCCTCAGCCCACCGACGAACACTACCGGCCGCCGGGCAATGAAGCCGTCCTTCGAGCCACGCTGCGACCCAAGCGCAAAGCCAGTGAAAACTGGTGGATCGCTTCCTACAGCGCCTTGCGCATCAGCGACGTCTTGAGCGTCGGCAGCGATGAAGCGCCAGACAGCCCGCAAGCGCAAAAGCTGTTCGACGACGAGCGCCTCGACCCTGACGCACCGAGGGAAATAGCCACCGGTGGCGCCGACATTCATCGCTTCCCTCGCGGCCCCAACCCGGGCACCTTTCTTCATGGCTTGCTGGAATGGGCTGGCGCCGAGGGCTTTGCAGTGACCCGCGAAGCGCTGGAGGATGCAATTGCCCGGCGGTGCAACCTGCGCGGATGGCAAGGCTGGATCACCACGCTGACTGACTGGCTGCAGCATTTGCTCAAATGCCCGTTGCCGATCGCTGGCGGGCAGCCGCCGGTGATTCTCGAACAACTGAAGCAATATCGCGTCGAGATGGAGTTCTGGTTCGCCAGCCACAAGGTCGATGTGCTCAAACTCGACGAACAAGTACGTCAGCACACCCATAATGGCGTCGCCCGCGTTGCGGCAGAACCGGTGCAGCTCAACGGTATGTTCAAGGGGTTTATCGACCTGACGTTCGAACACGCGGGCCGCTATTACGTCGCCGACTACAAATCCAATTGGCTGGGTGTGGATGATCAGGCCTACACCGTGCAAGCCATGGAGCAGTCAATCCTCGACAACCGTTACGACCTGCAATACGTGCTCTATCTCCTGGCGTTGCATCGCCAGCTCAAGGCGCGGTTGCCGGACTACGATTACGACCGTCACGTCGGCGGGGCGCTGTACCTGTTCTTGCGCGGCACGCGCGCTGAAAGTCACGGTGTGTACTTCGTTCGTCCGCCACGGGAACTGATCGAACGCCTCGACCGCATGTTTCAGGGCAAACCCGAACCCAAGTCCGAACCCGCCTGGGAACAGGGAGTCCTGCTATGAGCCGCACGTTTGCCGATCTGCTGCCGACCCCGCTGGAAGCGGACAGCCTGTCGAAGCTTTCGCCGCTGACCCGCGCTGATGATTTGCTGCTCTTGCTCAGCCGTTGGGTCGAGCGTGGCTGGTTAAGGCCGCTGGACCGAGCATTTGTCGCTTTTCTGCATGAGCTCGAGCCTGATACCGATCCGCTGGTCCTGCTGGCGGCGGCGCTGACCAGCCATCAACTTGGCCATGGCCACGTTTGTCTGGACTTGTTCGAAACCCTCAAGGCGCCGGATTTCGCACTTTCGCTGCCGCCGGAAGGGGATGTGCAGGGCGGCGTGTTGCTGCTGCCCTCGCAACTGCTCGAAGCGCTCGATGGCGCCCATTGGTGCAAAGTGCTGGCGGGCAGCTCGCTGGTTGCGCTGGCCGTCGACCCAAGTGAAACGGCGCGGCAACGTCCATTGGTGCTGTCCTCGAAACGCCTGTACCTGCGGCGTTACTGGGCCTACGAGCGCCGAATCGATGCGGCGTTGCGTCAGCGCCTTGTGCAGCGGGAACCGACGCCGGACGACCTGCCGCAGCGTCTCGATGAATTGTTCGGCGAGGCTGAATCCGATGCTGTGATCGATTGGCAGAAACTCGCCTGCGCCCTGGCAACACGCAGCGCCTTCAGCATCATCACCGGCGGCCCCGGCACCGGTAAAACCACCACGGTGGTGCGCTTGCTCGCATTGTTGCAGGCTCCGGCGGTAGAAGCCGGTCATCCGCTGCGCATCCGTCTGGCCGCACCGACCGGCAAGGCCGCCGCTCGCTTGACCGAATCGATCAGCCAGCAAGTGCAATCGCTGCAAGTCGCCGAAGCGGTGCGTGCTGCTATTCCCAGTGATGTGACCACCGTACACCGCCTGCTCGGCAGTCGGCCGGGGACCCGGCACTTCCGTCACCACGCCGGTAACCGCTTGCCGCTGGATGTGCTGGTGGTCGACGAAGCCTCGATGATCGACCTGGAAATGATGGCCAATCTGCTCGACGCGATGCCGGCTCACGCCCGCCTCGTTCTGCTGGGCGACAAGGATCAGTTGGCCTCCGTGGAAGCCGGCGCGGTGTTGGGCGATTTGTGCCGTGACGCCGAGGGCGGCTGGTACAGTTCGCAGACCCGGCAGTGGCTCGAATCAGTCAGTGGCGAATCGTTGCAGGGCAGCGGTTTGCAGGAAGACAGCGACGGCTCCCATCCGCTGGCCCAGCAAGTAGTCATGCTGCGTCACTCGCGCCGATTCGGCGAGGGCAGCGGCATCGGACAGCTTGCGCGGCGGGTCAATCAGCAGCAAGCCGTTGAGGCGCGACACTTACTCGCGACCGGCGACTACGGCGATGTGTATTCGTTACCGCTCAAGGGCGAGCACGATCAGAAACTTGAACGTCTGTTGCTTGAAGGTCACGGCAACGGCCCGCAAGGTTATCGCCACTACCTGAACGTATTGCGCGATCTGCGTCCGCCGTCGACAAGCCCACTTGAACATCCGGACTGGACCGGTTGGGCGCGTGAAGTCTTGCAGGCATTCGACACGTTCCAGTTGTTGTGCGCCGTGCGCAAAGGGCCATGGGGCGTCGAAGGCCTGAATCAGCGCATCACCGCTGCGTTGCTCAAGGCGCGTCTGATTGAAAGCGATCAGCAATGGTACGAAGGCCGGCCAGTATTGATGACCCGCAACGATTACGGTCTGGGCTTGATGAACGGTGACATCGGCATCGCCTTGAAGCTTCCCGAGCGCGATGGGCCTGAGATCGGCAAAACGGTTCTGCGCGTAGCCTTCCCGCGTAACGACGGCCAGGGCGGTGTGCGGTTCGTATTGCCAAGTCGACTAAATGACGTCGAAACGGTTTATGCCATGACGGTGCATAAATCCCAGGGTTCGGAGTTCGCTCACACCGCGCTGATCTTGCCCGATGCGCTGAATCCCGTGCTGACCAAGGAACTGATCTACACCGGAATCACTCGCGCCAGGCACTGGTTCACCTTGATCGAGCCGCGAGCTGGCGTCTTTGAAGAGGCGGTGCAGCGCAAGGTGAAACGTCTGAGCGGGCTGATGCTTGAACTGGAAGAGGGCGCCGAGGTTCCAGAGTAATCGCTGGAGGAGCGGTAGCGATTATTGACCAACCAGTCAGAGGCGGCGCCTCGCTGGGGTTGCGACGCTGTGCTATCGTTGCGGCATCATTTCGTTACGCTCCAAGAGAATCCTTGCATGAAGGTGGCCGTCTGGGCGACAGAGCGTGTGCTTGCCAGCCAGCGCGCATTGCTGATCGTTTTGCTCTGGTTGTTATCAGGCATCGCCATCGCACAAGCGCAAACAGGGCCGGCCGAGCAGCGCGCCAAAGCGGTCACGCAAGTAGTCCTCGGCATCCTCAGTTACGCACGCTGGCCAGTCGAGCCCGCGCAGTTGAGCCTGTGCATCGTCGGCCCCACCGAATACACCGATGACCTGGTCAAGGGCACCACGCAGGCCACTGGACGACCGGTCGCGGTGCGTCGCCTGCTGGCGGATAACCCGGCCATCGTCAGCGAATGCAACGCGGTGTACATCGGCAAACTCACCGCCAATGAACGCAGTCGCCTGTTCGCGTCCTTGATCGGCCACCCGGTATTGAGCATCAGCGAAGCCGACGATCAATGCACCGTCGGCAGTCTGTTCTGCCTGCGCGTTGGCGATGATCAAGTGTCGTTCGAGGTCAATCTCGACTCCGTGGCGCGCAGCGGCGTGCGAATTCATCCAAGCGTGCTGCAGTTGTCCCGTCGAAAAGCGACGGCGCCATGAAGCTGTTCAGTTGGAAAACCCGCCCGACCCTGGGCTCGGTCATCGGCCGTGGGCATTTGATTGTCGCGCTGGTGGGCGTCGCGATGGCCAGTGTTTCGCTGACGTTGCTGGGCGTGCTGGCGTTGCGGGTCTACGCCGACCACAACCTGCATCTGATCGCCCGCTCGATCAGCTACACCGTCGAAGCGGCCGTTGTATTCAACGACAAGGCGGCTGCTACTGAGGCGCTGGCGATGATCGCGTCCACCGAAGAAGTGGCGGATGCTCGAGTGCTGGACGCCCAAGGCCAATTGATTGCGCAATGGCAGCGCTCGGAGAAGGGCTTGTTCTCCGAGCTGGAGACGCAGATAACACGCGCCATTCTGGAGAAACCGGTCAGCCTGCCGATCGAGCATCAAGACCGCGAGATCGGTCGTGTTCTGCTCATTGGACACGGCGGCAGTCTGATGCGCTTCTTGCTCAGTGGCCTGGCCGGGATTGTGTTGTGCACGGCGATCAGCGCCTGGGTGGCGCTCTATCTGGCGCGTCGACAATTGCGCGCGATCATTGGCCCATTGCGCAGCCTCGCCTCCGTCGCCCACGCCGCCCGCAGCGAACGGGCGCTTGATCGTCGGGTGCCGCCGGCGCAAATCGCCGAACTGGATAATCTGGGCAACGACTTCAATGCCCTGCTCGATGAGCTTGAGTCCTGGCAGACCCACCTGCAAAACGAAAACGAAACCCTCGCCCATCAAGCCACCCACGACAGCCTCACCGGGTTGCCCAACCGCGCGTTTTTCGAGGGTCGCCTGATCCGGGCGTTGCGCAACGGCAAGAAACTCAATGAGCGTGTCGCCGTGTTGTTTCTCGACAGCGACCGCTTCAAAGGCATCAACGATAACTTTGGCCACGCCTCCGGCGATGCGGTGCTGGTGGCCATTGCCAATCGTGTGCGGGCGCAATTGCGTGAGGACGATCTGGTCGCGCGGTTGGGCGGCGATGAATTTGCCGTGTTGCTCGCACCGCTCCACACGATTGAGGACGCGGAGCACATCGCTGACAAGATCCTCGCCAGCATGGACATGCCGATCAAGCTGCCCGGGGAAACCAGTGTTGTGACCTCGCTCAGTATCGGTATTGCCGTCTACCCCGATCATGGCCTGACCCCGGGTTCATTACTCAACGCAGCCGATGCGGCGATGTATCAGGCCAAGCGCCTGTCGCGCGGCGCGCAATTCACGGCCGGGTCGGAGCGCCCGGCCGATTCCGTTCATACCAGGAGCTGATTTCTGTGTTCACTTTTCCCATCCGAATTTTTTCCGCGCTGTTGCTGATGGCCGCGCTGACACTGACCGGTTGCCAGACCGCCTCACAAAAAGGCCTGACACCGGCGCAGGTTGCCGTGCTTCAACAGCAGGGTTTCGAATTGACTGACGACGGCTGGGAATTCGGGCTGTCCGGCAAGGTGCTGTTTGGCAGCGATGTCGAAAGCCTGAACGTACCCAGCACGGAAATCGTCGAACGCATCGGCAAGGCCTTGCTCGGCGTGGGTATCGAGCGGGTGCGCGTCGATGGCCATACCGATGCCTCGGGCAAGGAAACTTACAATCAACAACTCTCGCTGCGTCGGGCCAAGAGCGTCGCCAACGTACTGGGTACGGTCGGCATGAAGCCGCAAAACATCCAATTGCAGGGCCTGGGCAGCAGCGAGCCGGTGGCGCCAAACGATACGGCGGCGGGCCGCACGGAAAACCGCCGGGTGTCGATTGTGGTCAGTGCTGACTAGTCAGCGAACTGCATCTCGCGAGTCTGCCCCATCAACAACGCGTGATTACGCTCAGTCACCTCACGGATGTAATCCCACAACAGAGTGATCCGCTTCAACTTGCGCAGGTCCTCCCGGCAGTACATCCAGAACTGCCGGGTGATGTCTATTTCCTCCGGCAACACCGGCAGCAATCGGGGATCCTGCGCCGCCAGGAAGCACGGCAGAATTGCCAGCGACCTTCCTTGCTGCGCGGCGACAAACTGGGCGATTACGCTGGTGCTGCGCAGATGCGCGTTGGCGCCGGGCAGTACGTTTGCCAGGTAAAGCAGTTCCGAGCTGAACGCCAGGTCATCCACATAGCTGATGAATTGATGCTTGATCAAATCTGCCGGGCGGCGGATCTGTGGGTGTTTGTCGAGGTAGTCCTGGGTGGCGAAGAGCTGCAAGCGGTAGTCGCAGAGTTTGCAGCACACGTAGGGGCCGTGTTCCGGGCGTTCCAGCGCGATGACGATGTCGGCCTCGCGTTTGGACAGGCTGATGAAGTGCGGCAGCGGCAGGATGTCCACGGAGATTGCCGGGTAGGCGTCGACGAAATGGCTTAACTGCGGCGTGATGAAAAAACTGCCGAAGCCTTCGGTGCAGCCCATGCGCACATGGCCGGAGAGCGCCACGCCGGAGCCGGAAACCTGCTCGCACGCCATGTGCAGGGTACTTTCAATCGACTCGGCATACCCGAGCAGGCGCTGGCCTTCGGTGGTCAGGACGAAACCGCTGGTGCGGGACTTTTCGAACAGCAAAGTGCCGAGCGCAGCTTCCAGCGAGCTGATCCGTCGGGACACCGTCGTGTAGTCGACGGCCAGCCGTTTGGCGGCGGTGCTGGCCTTGCGCGTGCGGGCGACTTCGAGGAAAAACTTGAGGTCGTCCCAGTTCAGCGAGCCTAAAGACGTGATGTTTTTTTGCATGATGGACGGGCTTTTATGTGCGTTCTTATTAGAAGTTTGCACATCTATACTCCAAAAACAGTCCGACAACCAATTCGTGACACACGCCTCATCTCAAGGCGAACCCTTCGCCTTGGCTCCTACGATAAAAACAAGTTTCGGAGACCAGCATGAACGCATCGCTTACGCCCAACGAAACCACGGTCCAGAAGGTCAAGCTTCTGATCAACGGCGAGTGGGTCGAGTCGCAGACCACCGAATGGCACGACATCGTCAACCCGGCCACCCAGCAAGTGCTGGCCAAAGTCCCGTTCGCCACCGCCGCTGAAGTCGACGCCGCCGTCAGCGCTGCCCAGCGTGCCTTCCAGACCTGGAAGCTGACCCCGATCGGCGCGCGGATGCGCATCATGCTCAAGCTTCAGGCTTTGATCCGGGAACATTCCAAACGCATCGCCGTGGTGCTCAGCGCCGAACAAGGCAAAACCATTGCCGACGCCGAGGGCGATATTTTCCGTGGTCTGGAAGTCGTCGAGCACGCCTGCTCTATCGGTACCCTGCAGATGGGTGAGTTCGCCGAAAACGTCGCAGGCGGCGTCGACACCTATACGCTGCGCCAGCCGATCGGCGTATGCGCCGGCATCACCCCGTTCAACTTCCCCGCGATGATTCCCCTGTGGATGTTTCCGATGGCTATCGCCTGCGGCAACACCTTTGTCTTGAAACCTTCGGAACAGGATCCGCTGTCGACCATGCTGCTGGTGGAACTGGCGCTCGAGGCCGGCGTTCCGGCTGGCGTGCTGAACGTGGTGCACGGCGGTAAAGACGTGGTGGATGGCCTGTGCACGCACAAGGACATCAAAGCTGTGTCGTTCGTCGGTTCGACCGCCGTCGGCACCCACGTTTACGACTTGGCCGGCAAACACGGCAAGCGCGTGCAGTCGATGATGGGCGCGAAGAACCACGCAGTGGTGCTGCCGGACGCCAATCGCGAGCAAGCGCTGAATGCCCTGGTCGGCGCCGGTTTCGGAGCCGCCGGGCAACGATGCATGGCCACCTCGGTGGTGGTGCTGGTCGGTGCGGCGAAACAATGGCTGCCAGACCTGAAGGCGCTGGCGCAGAAGCTCAAAGTCAACGCCGGCAGCGAGCCGGGCACCGATGTCGGTCCGGTGATTTCGAAAAAGGCCAAGGCGCGAATTCTTGAACTGATTGAAAGCGGCATCAAGGAAGGCGCCAAACTCGAACTGGACGGCCGCGACATCAGCGTGCCGGGTTACGAGCAAGGCAACTTTGTCGGCCCGACCTTGTTTTCGGGCGTGACCACCGACATGCAGATCTATACCCAGGAAATTTTCGGCCCGGTGTTGGTGGTGCTGGAAGTCGACACCCTCGATCAGGCGATTGCTTTGGTCAACGCCAACCCGTTCGGCAACGGCACGGGCCTGTTCACCCAAAGCGGTGCGGCGGCGCGCAAATTCCAGACGGAAATCGACGTCGGCCAGGTTGGCATCAACATCCCGATTCCGGTGCCAGTACCGTTTTTCAGCTTCACGGGCTCCCGTGGTTCGAAACTCGGCGACCTCGGCCCGTACGGCAAGCAAGTGGTGCAGTTCTACACGCAGACCAAAACGGTCACGGCGCGCTGGTTCGATGACGACAGCGTCAACGACGGCGTGAACACCACCATCAACCTGCGCTGAGGAATCGATCATGAAAATCGCATTTATCGGGCTGGGCAACATGGGCGCGCCGATGGCGCGCAACCTGATCAAGGCCGGCCACTCGCTGAATCTGGTGGACTTGAACAAAACCGTGCTGGCGGAGCTGGAACAACTGGGCGGCACCATCCGCGCTTCGGCGCGCGAGGCGGCTGAAGACGCTGAACTGGTGATCACCATGCTGCCGGCCGCTGTGCATGTGCGCAGCGTCTGGCTGGGTGAAGAGGGCGTGCTCGCGGGTATCCGCCAGGGCGTGCCGGCAGTGGATTGCAGCACCATCGATCCGCAGACTGCGCGTGATGTTGCAGCAGCGGCGGCGAAACACGGCGTGGCCATGGCGGATGCGCCTGTGTCCGGTGGCACCGGCGGCGCGACAGCCGGAACACTGACGTTCATGGTCGGCGCCACCCCCGAGCTGTTCGCCACGCTGCAACCGGTGCTGGCGCAGATGGGCCGCAACATCGTGCATTGCGGTGAGGTCGGCACCGGGCAGATCGCCAAGATCTGCAACAACCTGCTGCTGGCGATCTCGATGGTCGGCGTCAGTGAAGCGATGGCGTTGGGCGATGCACTGGGCATCGACACCGGTGTGCTGGCCGGGATCATCAACAGCTCGACCGGACGCTGCTGGAGTTCGGAAATGTACAACCCGTGGCCGGGCATCGTCGAAACGGCGCCGGCCTCGCGCGGATACACCGGCGGGTTTGGCGCTGAACTGATGCTTAAGGATCTGGGGCTGGCGACGGAAGCGGCACGGCAGGCGCACCAGCCGGTGGTCCTCGGTGCGGTGGCGCAGCAGTTGTATCAGGCGATGAGTCAGCGTGGTGACGGCGGGAAAGACTTCTCGGCGATCATCAACAGTTATCGCAAGCCGCAATGAGTGGGTTGCGATGAACAAACTGTGGGAGCGAGCCTGCTCGCGAAGACGGCGTCAGCCTCAGCAATGCAGTGACTGACAGACCGCTTTCGCGAGCAGGCTCGCTCCCACAGGGGATTAGTGGTGTAACAGAAATTATTCGCCGGGAAATCACGTCGGGTGATTTCCCGGCTTTTTTGCGTCAGGCAAACACGAAATACTTGCGCACGGTCTCGACCACTTCCCACGTGCCTTTCATCCCCGGTTCAACCACAAAAATATCCCCGGCGCGAAGATGGATCGGCGCCATGCCGTCCGGTGTGATCACGCAATAGCCTTCCTGGAAATGGCAGTATTCCCACTTCACGTAATCGACACGCCACTTGCCCGGTGTGCAGATCCAGGTGCCCATGATCTTGCTGCCGTCTTCGCTGGTGTAGGCGTTGAGGTTGACGGTGTGTGGGTCGCCTTCGAGCTTTTCCCACTTGCAGGCGTCGAGTACCGGCAGCGGGTGAGTGTCGCGCAGAACGGTGATAGGGGCGGTCGCGGTCATGGGGACTCCGGGCTAGTGAATTTTTGGAATACGAAGTCGCACCCTATAGCGCCCGGTTACCGCTCAGTTGTCTGGGGTCGACATCAATCTGCTCAGAAACGCGCGCATCGATGAGCGCTTGCAGCAACGATTGGGCGTAACCCGGCAGCGCCGCGAAGTTTCTCGCGCACAGCATCAAGGTCCGGCGCGCCCATGGCTCATTCAGCGTCACGCTATTGAATGAGCGTGACGCCGCGCGTTCGACGGCTGCCAGCGGCACGATGGCCAGACCAGCGCCACGGGCGACCATGCGCATCACCCCGTCGAAGCCATCGGCGCGGATACGCACTTGCATCCGTGCACCGTTGTGCAGCGCCTGTTCTTCCAGATAAATGGCCAACGCGCTGTCGGCACTCAGGCCTACGAAATCGTGGCGCAGCGCGTCGCTGAAATTGACCCCGACGGCGTCAGACAACGGGTGGTCGAGTGGCAGAATCAGCACCAATGGGTCGTCGCGAAACGGCTGAGTCTGCAGGCCATTGGTGTCTACAGCGTCGGACACGATCCCCAGATCGGCTGCGCCTTCTCGCAGGGCGTGGGTGATTCGGGCGCTGGGCAACTCCTGCAAATCGATATCGAGGTTGGGGTGCTTGCGCAGAAAATCGGCGAGGACTTCTGGCAGGTATTCGGTGATCGCTGTGGTGTTGCACAGCAACCGAACCTGACCTTTGACGCCCTGGGCGTAATCGGCCAGATCCTGCTGCATCCGCTCGGCCTGTTGCAGAAGAAGGCGCGCATGGCGGGCGAGGGCTTTACCGGCCGGCGTAGCGGTGACGCCACGGCGGTTGCGTTCGAGGAACTCAGTGCCCAACGAGGCTTCCATTGCGCGGATTCTGGCGCTGGCGGCGGCGAGAGACAGGTGGCTGCGGACGGCGCCGGCGGTGATGTTGCCGGTGTCGAGAATGTGCAGGTAGAGGCGGAGGTCGGTGAGGTCGAAGTGCATGGGGGTTGCCTGTGGTTTTGCGGTGGCTGGGCTGGCCCTTTCGCGAGCAGGCTCGCTCCCACAGGGACTCATTTACAGCGCAGATCCCGTGTGGGAGCGAGCCTGCTCGCGAAGAGGCCAGATGCCTCAATGCAGATGTCAGCCTCTTGTAAAGAAAGAGGCTGCCTCAGTATATGGCAGATTTTCCCCCAGCCCGGATCAGTGCACATTACCCCAATGCACACACTAACCGACTTCTACCAAACCCTCGGCCTGACCCTGTCCCTGCTGGTCATCGCCACCTTCCTCCTCGCCGGTACGGTCAAAGGCGTGATTGGCCTCGGCCTGCCCACCGTCGCCATGGGCTTGCTGGGTCTGGCTATGGCGCCGTCGCAGGCAGCGGCGCTGCTGGTCATCCCGGCGACCCTGACCAACCTGTGGCAACTCGCCTTTGGCGGGCACCTGCGAAAGCTGATCAAACGCCTCTGGCCCCTGTTGCTGATGATCTTCATCGGCACCGGCGTCGGCACAATCTGGATCGGCATGGCGGGCGGGGATTGGGTGGTGCGTGGACTGGGCGCAGCGCTGTTGCTGTATGCGTTGAGCGGGCTGTGGCTGCCAACATTGGCTGTCAAACCGCGCCATGAACCGTGGCTGGGCCCGCTGTGCGGTCTGGTCACAGGCATCATCACGTCAGCCACTGGCGTATTCGTGATACCGGCGGTGCCCTATCTGCAAGCGCTGGGACTGAATCGCGATGAGCTGGTGCAGGCGCTCGGCCTGTCCTTCACCGTCTCCACCCTGGCGCTGGCCGCAGGACTGCTCTGGCACGGCGCACTCGGCGGCGGCGAATTGAGCGCCTCGTTGCTGGCGCTGATCCCGGCCATGCTCGGCATGTGGCTCGGCCAATGGCTGCGTCAGCGCATCAGCGCAGTGCTGTTCAAGCGAGTGTTCTTTATCGGACTGGGCGCGCTCGGCGCCCATTTGCTGATCAGCGGTTAGCCGACGCTTCGCTGAGCATGTCGATCGGGCGGATGTCGAAATCCCGCTCCAGATACTCCATGCGCCGGGCGAAAAAATCCTTCATGTGCGGCAACGCCGAGTGCATATCCAGATGCGCCTGGCTCTCCCAGATCTCATAGAAGATAAACAGCGTCGGGTCCGTCTTGTCGCGCAGCATGTGGTACTCGATGCAACCCGGTTCGGCGCGGCTCGGCTCCACATAGGCGCGGAACAGCGCTTCGAACGCGGCGGCTTTTTCCGGGCGGGTTTTGGCGTGCAGGATGAAACCCTGGCGTTCACTCATCACAACTTCCTCCAATTGCAGAAAGCTGCGAATGCTACGGCAACAATGCATTGTCGATTCGTGCGTTTTGGTCAATTGTAATTTGCGCCAATGTGGCTGTTTCCGCGCGAGGAGGATCGTTAACCTGCCGACATTCCATTTTCTGTTTCCATCCAGCCCAATGGGCTGCGGCGAGGTTTTCGATGAAAAAAGTACTGTTGCTCAATGGCGGTAAAAAATTCGCTCACTCAGACGGCCGTTACAACGCCACCCTGCACGAAACTGCGCTGAGCGTGCTCGATCGCGGCGGTCTCGACGTTAAAACCACGTTTATCGACGAGGGCTACGACGTCGCCGAAGAAGTGGCCAAATTCCTGTGGGCCGACGTGATCATTTACCAGATGCCGGGTTGGTGGATGGGCGCGCCGTGGACGGTGAAAAAGTACCTCGACGAGGTCTTCACCGAGGGGCACGGCAGCCTCTATGCGAGCGACGGCCGCACCCGTTCCGATGCCTCGCAGAAGTACGGCAGCGGCGGTCTGATTCAGGGCAAGCAATACATGCTGTCGCTGACCTGGAACGCGCCGCAGCAAGCTTTCGATGACCCGACTGATTTCTTCGAAGCCAAAGGCGTGGACGCGGTGTATTTCCCGTTCCACAAGGCCAACGAATTCCTTGGCATGACCGCGCTGCCGACCTTTCTTTGTGTGGATGTGATGAAACGCCCGAACATCGAAAATGATGTGGCGCGTTATGAGCAGCATCTGACTGAGGTGTTTGGTCTCAAGGCGTGAGGCGATTCAGCTACTATCGAATAGCTTGACCCACTCTGTGGCGAGGGAGCTTGCTCCCTCGCCACAATGATATTTATTCGATAAGAGAATTTGTGTGAAAGCCAGATCCGATGAATTGCAGATTTTCGTCTGCGTGATCGAGTGCGGTTCGATTTCCGCAGCCGCCGAGCAGGTCGGCCAGACGCCGTCGGCCGTCAGTCGCACGTTATCGAAGCTCGAAGCCAAGCTCGACACGACGCTGATCAACCGCACCACGCGGCGCATGGACCTGACCGAGGAGGGCAAGTATTTCTTCGAACAGGCCAAGCTGATTCTCGATCAGATGTACCAACTCGAAGAACGCCTGTCCTCGCGTCAGCAAACGCCGTCCGGGCGTCTGCGAATCAACGCCGCGTCGCCGTTCATGCTTCACGCCGTCGTCCCCTACATCAATGAATTCCGTAGCCTGTACCCGGACATTCAGCTCGAACTCAACAGCAACGATCTGATCATTGACCTGCTCGAACAAAGCACCGACGTCGCCATCCGCATCGGCACCCTCGCCGATTCGACGCTGCACGCGCGCTCGCTGGGTTGCAGCCCGTTATTGATCGTCGCCAGCCCGGCCTATCTGAAAAAACACGGTGCGCCACGGCAGGTTGCTGACCTGGCTGACCACACGCTGCTCGGCTTCACCCAGAACGAAGGCCTCAACCAATGGCCGCTGCGCTACGTGCACGGCGACCGTTGGCCCATCACCCCGGCGATCAGCGCCTCCAGCGGCGAGACCGTACGCCACCTGGTGCTGGAAGGGCAGGGCATCGCCTGCCTCTCGCACTTCATGACCATCGACGACATCCGAGCCGGACGGCTGAAAGTCTTGCTCGGCGAATTCAATAGCGGTTATCGCCAACCGATCAACGCCGTGTACTACCGCAACTCGCAGCTGGCGTTGCGCATTCAGTGCTTCCTCGACTTTATTCAGGGCAAACTCGCGGCCTACGCCACTGCCGATTTCAAGGGCTGATTCATGATCCCTGCGCAAGAGTGAATTGGCCGAGGGCGGGTTTTTCACCGGCACTCATCGGTCGATACTCGCTGCATCATTTACTTACGCAGGGAGTTTCACCATGAACGTATTTGTGACCGGCGCTGCCGGATTTATCGGTGGTTCCATCGCGACGGGCCTGGTTCAGGCCGGGCACAACGTCACGGGTCTGGTGCGCAGCGCCGAGCAGGCTCACGAGCTCAAGGCATTGGGCATGAATACCGTCATCGGCACCCTTGAAGACAGCCAGTTGCTGGCGGATCAGGCGCGTGCCGCCGATGCGGTGATCAACGCTGCCAGCAGCGACCATCGGGGTGCCGTCGAGGCCTTGCTTGGCGCCTTGCGCGGTTCCGGCAAAGTGTTTTTGCACACCAGCGGTTCGAGCATTGTCGGCGATGCCTCTGGCGGTAAAGCCAGCGACGAGATCTTTTACGAAGACAACCTGCCCGAACCGACCGTCGACAAAGCCGATCGCGTGGCCATCGACAACCTCATCCTCGCGGCGGCAAAGGACGGCGTGAATTCAGCAGTGATCTGCAACACGCTGATTTACGGCCACAGCCTGGGCGTCAAGCGCGACAGCGTGCAATTGCCACGGTTGCTGAAACAGGCGCGCAAAAGCGGCGTGGTGCGACATGTCGGTACGGGTCAGAACATCTGGTCCAACGTCCACATCGAAGACGTCGTTGCTCTGTATTTGCTGGCGCTGACCAAGAATGTGCCGGGCACGTTCTACTTCGTCGAAAGCGGTGAAGCCTCGTTCATTGACATGACCACCGCCATGGCCGAAGCGTTGAATTTGGGCAAGCCTCAAGACTGGCCGCTGCCAGATGCAGAAGCTGAATGGGGCTACGAAATGGCCAACTACGGCCT
Source organism: Pseudomonas khorasanensis (assembly GCF_014268505.2). Classification (GTDB taxonomy): domain Bacteria; phylum Pseudomonadota; class Gammaproteobacteria; order Pseudomonadales; family Pseudomonadaceae; genus Aquipseudomonas; species Aquipseudomonas khorasanensis. Next base: position 131,555 of record NZ_JABWQP020000012.1, on the reverse strand, counting down.
CGGCTCCAACAGCCGCGTACGCGGCAAACACGCCCGCGAACTGCTGGGCTGGACGCCGAAGCGCACGTCGGTGGTTGAATGGATTCGTAACGAAATGGTGTGAGTCCAGTAAGCAGCGAGCGAGGTCATTCGCGAGCAGACTCACTCTCACAGGGAAATGCATTTCAAATGTGGGAGCGAGCCTGCTCGCGAAAACTTTTTATCAGTCGAATAATCATGTTTTGACCCACCGCAATCGCGAGCAGGCTCGCTCCCACATTTTGATTTGTGTTTGCCCGAGAGCCATGAAAATCCCACCCCTCAATTTTCATTAATCACGACAACACATACCCGCCCGCGACACACCTTGTCTCTCCACGAAAATTACTTTCATGCGATTTGAAATCTCGATCTCGAAATGATTTATGAGTTTCACAACCCATTCGAACGTGACCCTTTCGAGGAGTACCGCATGACGCCTTCCTTCGGCTATTGGCTGCTGGTCTATGCCGCCGTCGCCATCATCGCTTTGATCGTGTTGATCGCCCGTTACCGGCTCAACCCGTTCATTGTCATCACGCTGATTTCCATCGGCCTGGCGCTGGTCGCGGGTATGCCGCCGTCCGGTGTGGTCGGGGCCTATGAGGCCGGGGTCGGCAAGACGTTGGGGCATATCGCGCTGGTCGTGGCACTGGGGACGATGCTCGGCAAGATGATGGCCGAGTCTGGTGGCGCCGAGCAGATGGCGCGCACGCTGATCGATAAATTCGGCGAGAAGAACGCGCACTGGGCGATGGTGTGCATCGCGTTTCTGGTGGGGTTGCCGCTGTTCTTCGAGGTCGGTTTCGTGTTGCTGGTGCCGATCGCCTTCACCGTGGCGCGCCGTGTCGGCGTGTCGATTCTGATGGTCGGTCTGCCAATGGTCGCCGGCCTGTCGGTGGTCCATGCGCTGGTGCCGCCGCACCCGGCGGCAATGCTGGCGGTGCAGGCTTATCAGGCTTCGGTCGGGCAGACGTTGCTGTACGCGATTGCGATCGGTATCCCCACGGCAATCGTTGCGGGTCCGCTGTACGCCAGGTTCATCGTGCCGCGCATTCAGTTGCCGGCGGATAACCCGCTCGAAAAACAATTTCTCGACCGCGAACCGCGCGACAAACTTCCCGGTTTTGGCATCACCATGGCGACCATTCTGCTGCCGGTGGTGCTGATGCTGATCGGCGGCTGGGCCAATCTGATTTCCACGCCGGGGGGCGCTTTCAACCAGTTCCTGTTGTTCATCGGCAACTCGGTGATCGCGCTCCTGCTGGCGACTTTGCTGAGCTTCTGGACGCTGGGCATCGCCCAGGGTTTCAACCGTGAATCAATCCTCAAGTCCACCAACGAATGCCTGGCGCCAACCGCCAGCATCACTTTGCTGGTGGGCGCTGGCGGTGGCTTGAACCGGATTCTGGTCGATGCCGGCGTGACCGATCAGATCGTCGGTCTGGCCCATGAATTTCACCTGTCACCGCTGCTGATGGGCTGGCTGTTTGCGGCGTTGATGCGCATCGCCACCGGCTCGGCGACCGTGGCGATGACGACCGCGTCCGGCGTGGTGGCGCCGGTGGCCATTGGTCTGGGCTATCCACACCCGGAATTGTTGGTGCTGGCGACCGGCGCGGGGTCGGTTATTTTTTCCCACGTGAATGACGGCGGCTTCTGGTTGATCAAGGAATACTTCAACATGACTGTCGCGCAGACGTTCAAGACCTGGACCGTGCTTGAGACGCTGATCTCGCTGGTCGCCTTCGGCCTGACCGTCGGCCTTTCTTACCTGCTGTAACCGGAGCCCGCCGCCCATGGACATCCTCTACCAGATCCGCGCCCGCCAGGATTCGTTCAGCGCCGGCGAGGGCCGCATCGCCCGGCTGATGCTCGACGATGTCGGGTTTGCCGCGAGCGCCAGCCTCGAAGACCTGGCGCAACGGGCCGAGGTCAGCACCGCCACGTTGTCGCGGTTTGCCCGCACGGTCGGTTGCCGTGACCTGCGCGATCTGCGCCTGCAACTGGCCCAGGCCAGCGGTGTCGGCAGCCGTTTTCTCGACCCGGCGGGCACGCCTGAACAGTCCGCGTTTTATGGGCAAATCGTTGGCGACATCGAAACCACGTTGCGCCAGCATCTGGCCGGATTCGACGAGTCGCGTTTCGCCGATGCGGTGAAACTGCTCGGTCAGGCGCGGATGGTTCACGCCTTCGGCATGGGCGGTTGCTCGACCTTGTGCAGCGATGAATTACAGGTGCGCCTGGTGCGCCTCGGCTATCCGATTGCGGTGTGTCACGACGCGGTGATGATGCGCGTCACCGCCGCCAGCCTGAACGCCGAACACGTGCTCATCGTCTGCTCGCTGACCGGCATTACGCCGGAGCTGCTGGAAACGGTAGAGCTGGCGCGCAACTACGGCGCGCGCATTCTGGCCATCACTCGCGGCGATTCACCGCTGGCGGAACTGGCCGATGTCGTCCTGCCGCTGCAGGGCGCGGAAACCTCGTTTATCTACAAACCGACGGCGGCGCGCTACGGCATGCTGCTGGCCATCGATGTGCTCGCCACCGAGCTGGCGCTGGCCAGCCCCGAAGACAATCAAGAACGTCTGCGGCGGATCAAACTCGCCCTCGACGAATACCGCGGCGGCGACGATCACCTGCCGCTGGGAGACTGACATGCAGTACGACACCCTGATTCGCAACGCCGTGATCATCGACGGCAGCAACACGCCGGGCTACCGCGCCGACGTAGCCATTCGCAACGGGCGCATCGAGCGCATCGGCGACCTGCCGGACGCCGGCGCCACCGAAGAAATCGACGCCGCCGGCCGTGTGCTGGCGCCGGGTTTCATCGACGTGCACACCCACGACGACACCGTGGTGATCCGCCAGCCCGACATGCTGCCCAAGCTCAGCCAGGGCGTGACCACGGTGATTGTCGGCAACTGCGGCATCAGCGCTTCGCCGGTCAGCCTGAAAGGCAACCCACCGGATCCGATGAACCTGCTCGGCACCGCAGCGGCGTTCGTTTATCCGCGTTTCAGCGACTACCGCGCAGCCGTCGAAGCGGCCAGTACCGCGTTGAACGTTGCCGCGCTGGTCGGTCATACGGCGCTGCGCAGCAACCATCTGGACGACTTGTTCCGCACCGCGACGCCCGATGAAATCGCCGCCATGCGCGAGCAGTTGCGCGACAGCCTCAAGGTCGGCGCGTTGGGTTTATCCACAGGCCTGGCCTACGCCAGCGCGTTGAATGCGTCCACCGATGAGGTCATGCAACTGACCGAAGAACTGACGGCGTTCGGCGCGGTGTACACCACTCACCTGCGCAGCGAATTCGCCCCGGTGCTGGAGGCGATGGATGAAGCGTTTCAGATCGGCAGACACGCGCAAGCGCCCGTGATCATCTCGCACCTCAAATGTGCCGGCGTCGGCAATTGGGGGCGCAGTCCGCAGTTGCTGTCCGCGTTGGAAGAGGCGGCGAAAACCCACCCGGTCGGCTGCGATTGCTATCCCTACGCGGCGAGTTCTTCGACGCTGGACTTGAAGCAAGTCACCAATGCCCATCGCATCACCATCACCTGGTCGACGCCCCATCCGGAAGTCAGCGGCCGCGACCTGATCGACATCGCGGGCGAATGGAAACTCTCGCTGGAGGACGCGGCGAAACGTCTGCAACCGGCGGGCGCGGTGTATTACGGCATGGACGAGGCCGATGTCAGAAGAATCCTCGCCCATCCGTTGTCGATGGTTGGCTCTGACGGACTGCCGGAAGACCCGTTCCCGCATCCGCGCCTGTGGGGCGCTTTCCCACGGGTGCTCGGCCATTTCAGTCGCGACGTCGGGCTGTTTCCGCTGCACACCGCCGTGCACAAGATGACCGGTTTGTCGGCGGCGCGTTTTGGCTTGAAGGAAAGGGGCGAGATTCAAGAAGGGTATTGGGCGGATCTGGTGTTGTTCGATCCCGAAACCGTGCGTGATGTGGCCGATTTCAATGATCCGCAACGGGCCGCGCAGGGGATTGATGGGGTCTGGGTCAACGGCGTGCTGAGTTATCGCACTGGGCAGGCGAATGGGCGCAGGGCTGGGCGGTTTCTTGCGCGCGAAGGTGATTTGCGCGAAGGATTTCATTGACGGTGATGGCGCGAAAAGATCGCAGCCTGCGGCAGCTTCTACAGGAGACCGCATTCCAATGCAGGAGCTGCCGAGGGCTGCGATCTTTTGATCGATGTCTCATAGTGGCACTGTGCAATTAAAGAAAGCCATCCACAAGCCGATTTGCTGACATCCTCCCCGTCTACACTTGGGGTAAATCAGTCAGGGAGCACCCCATGAGCTTCGGCAAGACCACCCCGATCCTGCGGATCTTCGATGAGGCCAAGGCTGTCGAGTTTTACGTCGACTTCCTGGGTTTCAAGATCGACTGGCAGCATCGCTTCGAGGCGAATTTTCCGTTGTATCTGCAGGTGTCGCGTGGCGAATGCGTGTTGCATCTGTCCGAGCATCACGGCGATGCATGCCCGGGCTCGGCGTTGCGCATCGAAACCGATGAGCTGGAAGTGTTTCAGCAGCAGTTGATCGCCAAGAACTACACGTTTTCGCACCCGCAGATTCAGGCGATGCCGTGGGGCAGCCAGGACATGACGATTGCTGATCCGTTTGGAAATCGGTTGGTGTTTACCAATGCGATCAGCCTTTGATCTGGATGCCTGAGATCAAAAGCCCCTCACCCTAGCCCTCTCCCGGAGGGAGAGGGGACCGATTGGGGGATGCTCGGGAGTTGCGCCGACCTGAACTCGTTTCGCTGAATCCATAATCGGGCTGGACGCATTTGAGCCCTCGGTCGATCTGAACCTTTTTTACCGGATCCATAATCGACTCGGTCTTTCAGGTTGACGGACTGCGCAAGACAACCCGGTCGGCGCCCTCTCCCTCTGGGAGAGGGCTGGGGTGAGGGCAAACCCTGACACCCCACAAAAACCAGCCCACCACAAATCCCCCACAAATCCTCAATCAGTCGGCACCAACCGGTCCAGCACCCGATTCACCGCCATCTCCGCCACCATCACAATCTGCGCGATGCCCTGCAAGGTCTTGCGCTGCGAGCCGTTCACCAACCCGGCCTGATCGTTGAGCATCACCGTCGCCGACCCCAGCGTTTCGCAGGCATCGGCCAGCAGCGACTCGTTGTCGGCATTAGGGTTGGCCATGTACAGCGTGTTGGGAGTGTAGGGCGGGGCCATGAATTCAGCGGCCGGCGGGCCGAGGTAATGGTCGAGGGCGCGGTCGGCGGCTTCGTGGAATTTCTTTGATTCGGGGGATTCGTAAGGGGATGCCGGGTCGGTTGTCGGCGGGTTTGGCGTAACTTTGAACATAACCAGATCCTCAATGTAGCTAGCCATCGCTTCCCTACTAAAGGAAGTGGAGGCAGCTGTGCGCAGGTTAGTAGACCGGGGATCTGGGAAACCGGCGCGCCCGAGGGCGCCCTGCGCACAGCCACCATGAAGTTCAGGCAAGACCTGACTCTCTGATGAGCTGTACACCCCAAATACTCCGGGCTACTAAACCCGATCACTGATGGGCAGTGACGCAATCACAGTAGCGCTGAGGTTTGGGGCGCACAAGCCGGCGGATTCTGGCGTAGGCGTAGGCAGCGGCGCAAGGATTTGTGGGTGGTTTCGCGGAATGCCGGTTAGATTTAAACAGCTGCGGCAAAGCTTGTTTAATCTGTGCGGCGAATGACGCTTTCGCGAGCAGGCTCGCTCCCACAGGGGGGGCTGTGGTGAACTTGAGAATGCAGGCAACCGAGAACTACTGTGGGAGCGAGCCTGCTCGCGATGAGGCCATAACCATCACCGCCGATGCCGCTGCCGAAACTCCCCCGGCGGCATCCCGCGCCAGCTCTTGAACGTGCGATGAAACGAGCGCGGTTCGGTGAAGCCCAGATACTGCGCAATGTCCTGAATCGGCAACGTGCTGTTGAGCAAATAGTGCTCCGCCAGCTCCTGGCGCAAGTCATCGAGAATCTGCTGATACGACGTCCCGGCCTGCTGCAATTGCCGCTGTAACGTGCGCACGGACAGGTTGAGCTGTGCGGCCACTTGCTCCTTGCGCGGCAGCCCCTCCTTGAGCAATCCGCGCAGAATGCTTTTCACCTGTTGCCCCAGCGACGCATCCTCAAGCGTTGCCAGCAAACCCATCGCATGCTCTTCCAGCGTGCGCAGCAATTGCGCATCGGCCTGGCGTAGCGGCAGCTGCAAATACGCCATCGGCACAACCAGCGCCGAATACGCTTGATCGAACACCACCGGGCAACCGAAAAACGCCTCGTACTGCGCGAGCATCACCTCACCCGGCCGCGCATGCTCCAGCCACACGCACGCCGGCGACAGCTGCGTGTCGGCGATCCAGCGCGCGTAATGCAGCCACGAACCCAGCACGTTTTCCACCAGGTGCCGGCGAATCCGTGGCCGCTCGTAGCGACAATTCCAGATCAGATGAACGTGATCATCCTGCACTTCGGCGCGGCTGACGCCCATGTCGCCGACCAGTTTTTCGAACGGCATGATCCGGCTCATCGCATCGCCCAGCGTTGCGCAATTCATGGTGATGTAACCGAGCACACTCCAGGAATTGGGCAGGACAAAATTCGCCGCATTGAGCCCGAATAACGGATCGCCCGAGTGCTCGCAAAAATAATCCAGCAAGCGCTCGTGAGCCTCACCGGGCAGACGCAAGGTGTTGTCGTTCAACTGCTGCGCCTGCAAGCCCGCCGCCGCCAACGCAGGCTCGATGGCCATGCCCAACTGCTCGGCGTGACGCAGGTATTTGAGCAGCGGCGGAACGGAGGTGAAGCCGAGCGATGGCATGTTCGCGGTCCTTTGATCGACGGCGCGTGGGCGAGTGAGTGCTCGCAAGCTAAGTGGATTGCACGGCGAAAGTAAATGCCCTGACGTTTGGCGCCATTGGCTACAGCAAGTGGCCGGATGCGACCGTGACAGTTTCCCAGCGCTGACTAGTATGCAAGCTTGATCCGACGCCACAAAAAAGGACACACGCATGCGACGCTGGAACGGCTGGGGCGAGGCAACCACTGTGGTCGAACTGCCGGCCCAGGGCACGACATTTCTCCATGAGCGGTTGGGCGCTGGCCGGGTACTGCCTGATGCCACGCTGGACGCTGCGTTGGCGCAAGTGCCGGCCTCGCGCCTTGCGCCGCACCGCTTGTACAGCGTCGATGCTCATGATCGCTTGCTGCACGCCCGTGGCCAGAGTTTGCCGGACTGGCTGGCGTTGCGCGAAGGTGCGTTGGGCACGTATCCGGATGCGGTGGCGTTTCCCGAAACCGCCGGGCAGATCCGCCAATTGCTGGCGCTCGCCCATGACCAGGATCTTTGCCTGATCCCTTACGGCGGCGGCACGTCGGTGGCCGGGCATATCAATCCGCCGAGTTCTGCGCGGCCGGTGCTGACGATTTCCCTGGCGCGAATGAGTCGCCTGAGCGACCTCGACGAGCATAGCCTACTGGCGACGTTCGGCCCCGGTGCGACCGGGCCGCAAGTGGAAAGTCAGCTGCGGGCGCGCGGTTACACGCTGGGGCATTTTCCGCAATCCTGGGAGCTGTCGACGCTGGGCGGTTGGGTGGCGAGTCGTTCCAGTGGTCAGCAATCGTTGCGCTACGGGCGAATCGAGCAGTTGTTCGCCGGCGGCACTCTGGAAACATTTGCCGGGCCGCTGCAGATTCCGACCTTTCCGGCGTCGGCGGCCGGCCCTGATCTGCGTGAAGTGGTGCTGGGTTGCGAAGGCCGTTTCGGGATCATTTCCGAAGTAAAAGTGCGGGTCAGCGCGTTGCCGACGGACGAACGTTTCTACGGTGTGTTCCTGCCCGACTGGCCGCAGGCGCTGCAAGCGATCCGGCAACTGGCGCAGGCGCGCGTGCCGCTGTCGATGCTGCGTCTGTCGAACGCGGTGGAAACCGAAACGCAACTGGCGCTGGCCGGTCATCCGCAACAGATCGCCTGGCTGGAAAAGTACCTCAGGCTGCGTGGCGCCGGCGACGGCAAATGCCTGCTGACCTTCGGCGTGACCGGCAATCGCCAGCAAAATGCGCTGTCGCTGAAACAGGCGCGCCAGCATCTGAAAAAATTCGGCGGCGTCTTCACCGGTACTCTGCTCGGCAAAAAGTGGGCGCAGAACCGTTTCCGTTTTCCCTATCTGCGCGAAAACCTGTGGAACGCCGGTTACGTGGTCGACACCCTCGAAACGGCCACCGACTGGAGCAACGTCGACCACTTGCTCACACTCATCGAAAACAGCCTGCGCGAGGCCCTGGCTGCCGAGGGCGAACGCGTGCATGTGTTCACTCATTTGTCCCACGTGTACGGCGAAGGTTCGAGCATTTACACCACCTACGTGTTTCGCCCGGCAGCGGATTATCCCGCGACGCTGGCGCGCTGGCAGGCGCTCAAGCACGCCGCCAGCCAGACCATCGTCGACAACCACGGCACCATCAGTCATCAGCACGGCGTCGGCAAGGATCACGCGCCGTATCTGCTGCGCGAAAAAGGTCCGCTGGCGATGCAGACATTGCAGGCGCTGAGCCAACATTTCGATCCGGCCGGGCGCCTTAACCCCGGTACGTTATTGCCAGAGTCAAAGCCATGAACTCGGACTGGAACGCACAATGGCGCGAGCAGATTCTACCGACGCTGGCGGATGAAGCCTGGGACCTGATCGTGATCGGCGGCGGCATCAGCGGCGCCGGCATTGTCCGTGAGGCGGCGCGCCGGGGCTGGCGCTGTCTGCTGCTGGAGCAGCGCGATTTTGCCTGGGGCACCTCCAGCCGATCATCGAAAATGGTCCACGGCGGTTTGCGTTACATCGCCAAGGGCCAGTGGCGCCTGACCCGCGATTCGGTGCGCGAGCGCCAGCGCTTGCTCGATGAAGCGCCGGGGCTGGTCGAGCCGATGAGTTTCATGATGCCGCACTATCGCGGCGGCTTTCCCGGGCCGCGCGTGATGGGTGGGTTGCTGTCGGTCTACGACGCCCTGGCCGGGCGCCGCAGTCATCAATTTCATGACGCGCAGCAGCTACGTTTTCTCGCGCCGGGGGTGAAGGAAAACGGCCTGCTGGGTGGCAGCTGTTTTGTCGATGCGCTGACCGATGATGCTCGCCTGGTGATGCGCGTGTTACGCGAGGCGCGGGCCGACGGCGCGGTGGTGCTCAATGGTGTTCGGGTCAAACATTTGCTGCGTGAAGGCGGGCGAGTGTGCGGGGTTCAGGTAGAGGATTGCGAGGCTGGCGCGACGATGCAGCTTCACGCTGGCGTGCTCGCTGTTGCCACGGGGGCCTGGGCTGAGCGCCTGCGTCCGACTGAGGCGCCACGGCAATTACGACCGTTGCGCGGCAGTCATTTATTGCTGCCGGGCTGGCGTCTGCCGGTGGCCCAGGCCTTTACATTTTTGCATGAGAGCGACCGGCGCCCGGTGTTTGTTTTTCCGTGGGAAGGCGCGACGGTTGTCGGCACCACGGACCTCGATCATCGCAATGATCTGGACGAAAGCGCGCACATTTCCAGCGCAGAACTCGACTATTTGCTCACTGCTTGCCAGCAGCAATTTCCCGGTGCCGAAGTGGGCGTTGATGATGTGCTGTCGACCTGGTCCGGTGTGCGCCCGGTGGTTGGCCGTGCTGCGGGTGCGCATCAGAACAAACCGTCAAACGAAACCCGCGAACATGTGCTCTGGCAGGAGCCCGGTTGCGTGACGCTGGCGGGCGGCAAACTGACCACGTTTCGCCCGCAGGCGATCGAAGTGCTCAAGGCCTGCGCGGCAATGCTCGGCCATTCCTTTGTCGATGACGGCGCGCCCGTCTTCGCCGCCGTGCCGCCGCTGATGATTCCCGGGCTGAGCATGAGTCAATGGCGACGGCTCGCCGGGCGGCATGGTCGAGACTTAACCAGGCTGGCGCAATTGCTGGCTGAACTGGGTCATGAAACGGTTGGCGCCACGGACACTTTGTGGGCGGAATTGGCGTTTGCCTGCGAGGCGGAAATGGTCGTGCATCTGGATGACTTGCTGCTGCGTCGAACGCGTCTGGGCCTGTTGCTGCCGCGCGGTGGCGAGCATTATTTGCCAGCAATCCGCGCGCTCTGTCAGCCGCGATTGGGCTGGGACGACGAGCGTTGGCAGGAGGAAGTCCAGCGCTATCGTTTGTTGTGGCAGCGCGATCACGGTTTGCCGGAGGCCACCTCATGACGGCAAAGAATTACCTGCTGGCCATCGACAACGGCACTCAGAGCGTGCGCGCGCTGCTATTTGATCTGCAGGGCAATCTGCTCGGCAAAGGCAAAGTCGATCTGCAGGCGTATTACTCGACGCAACCCGGTTGGGCCGAGCAGGATCCGGATTATTACTGGGCGAAACTTGGCGAGGCGTGCGAGCAGCTCTGGCAGCAGACCGGCATCGACCGTTCACAGATTGCCGGCGTGTCCCTGACCACGCAGCGCGGCACCGTGATCAACGTCGATGCCGAGGGCAAACCGCTGCGCCCGGCGATTCTGTGGCTCGATCAACGTCACACTGAAGCCCGGGGTCGTATCAAGGGGCCGTGGGGCTGGCTGTTCAAACTGGTCGGCGCCCAGGCGACGGTGGATCATTTTCGCGCCCAGGCCGAGGCCAATTGGATTGCCCGCCACCAGCCTGAAGTGTGGGCCGCGACCGACAAATTTTTGCTGCTCTCGGGTTTTCTCACTTACCGCTTGTGCGGGCGCTTTGTCGATTCCGTCGGCTGTTGCGTCGGCTATCTGCCATTCGACTTCAAACGGCTGAAATGGGCCGCACCGAGTGACTGGAAATGGCAGGCGCTGGCGGTGCGCCCCGAGCAACTGCCGAGCCTGCGCAAACCCGGCGAAACCCTTGGCTACATCAGCGCCGAGGCTGCCCGTCACACGGGGATTCCCGAAGGGCTGCCGCTGATCGCGGCGGGCGCGGACAAGGCCTGCGAAGTGATCGGTTCCGGCGTGGTCGACGCGAGTACCGTGTGCCTGTCCTACGGCACCACCGCGACCATCACCAGCACTCGCTCACGCTATCTGGAAATCGTCCCGCTGATTCCGCCATACCCCTCGGCGGTGCCGGATCAGTACAACTGCGAAGTGATGATCTATCGCGGTTACTGGATGGTCAGTTGGTTCAAGAACGAGTTCGGCCTGCGCGAGATGCAACAGGCCAAAGCGCAAGGCATCGAACCGGAGCAACTGTTCGACGCGCTGGTCGACGCCGTTCCGCCGGGCTCGATGGGTTTGATGCTGCAGCCGTACTGGTCGCCAGGCATTCGCGAACCGGGCGTCGAAGCGAAAGGCGCAATGATCGGCTTCGGCGACGTGCACACCCGCGCGCATATTTATCGGGCGATTCTGGAGGGGCTGGCGTACGCGTTGCGCCAGGGCATGGAAAAAATCGAGAGCCGTTCGAAGGTTTCGATCAAGCGACTTCGCGTCGCCGGCGGCGGCTCACAAAGCGATGCCGCGATGCAACTGACCGCCAACATTTTTGGCCTGCCGGCAGAGCGTCCGCATGTTTATGAAGCATCTGGTCTGGGGGCAGCGATTTGTTGTGCGGTGGGGTTGGGACTGCACAAGGATTTCCCCACAGCCATTGCGGCGATGACCCGGGTTGGCGCGGTGTTCACTCCTCAGCCTGAAGCACAGGAGATTTATCAGCAGCTATACAAAGAGGTGTACCTGCGGATGTACCGGCAGTTGAAACCGCTTTACCAGAGCATTCATAAAATTACCGGGTATCCGGAATAGCAGACCACCCGATTCCCGTTTAAAGATGCCGCAGGCTGTTTATTCTGCTGCGTCGTGTCTCCACGGCACAGCAAGGCGCAACGGTGGCCGTGCTATTCCGAAGGCTTGGCTCGCCGTCTTCAGATAAAAAAACGACCGTGGGATCGGTTGTGCTCATTCAGCCGAAACAGCAGCTCACGCGCTCGCTGAATCGTGGCACGGGCAATGCTGATGTCGCGCCCCAGGGACGCCCGGCTGACAAGGCCCGAATGTTCAACCCCCACAGCTATGGCCACGCGGTCAGTGGTTTGCGCCAACCGGCCCTTTAGCCCATGCGGGTAAAACTCATCCACGCCTATCGCATCGAATGCGGCGTTGATTGCATGGCTGTCCTGTTCCAGAAAATCATCGAGTTGGGCCAGCGCATTGTTCATTCGCTCGATCTTTTGTCCCGACAGGCCCTCAAGAGCTTTCGTGGCCTGTGTCGATGATTCGAAGTTGGGAATCCATGCGCCTTTGACTTCCAGCACTTTCGTCAGCAGGAAACCGGTTGCCATCACCGCCAGGTTCTTTTGTCCGGTTGCGGATCGGGGGTTCAGCGTTTCGGTTTTGGCATGTTGCAGTTTTGCCGTCACGTTGTAGAGGGCGGTCCTTCCTTCATGCTCTATGGCGCCAGGATCGAGCCGTTGAACTTGAGGATATAGTGCAACGGGCAAATGACGTGTCGCGTCGAATTTTCCGGCAGCGGCATCGATTGACAAGCTGGTCGCTATGCTAGCTGCTGCGGAACCGACCAGCCCCGTCGGCAAAGCCACCAAGCCTGCACCGAGGGCCGAAAGATGTCTGATGGCGTTATAGGCATAGCTTTGAAATAACCTTTTGACGATGTCCCTTTTTCTCATGCTGTTGTAGAGCTGATGATTCAATATGCCGACCCGTTTGTTCACCTCAGAGACAATGCCGGTGTACGTCGTCAGTTCCTGTCGCACATTGAACTCCTGTTTTTGGTCACCGTTATGATCGAGGTAACGCAAGGGGTTATTCCCGGCCATGGCGTACAGGTTCAAACCGTCGACGGCACCCGCAGGGTCGGGGCTGACCCAGCGCTGCAGCCAAGGGGCGTAATAGCGCGCACCATAATAATAGAGGCCGCTCGCGTCGCGTTCCTTGCCGCAGTAGCGCAGCGTTCGATAACTCGCTTCTACCCTCGAGCGATGTGCCGACCAGGCGGTACCGCCGAAAGGAAAGTACTCTTCCTGACTGATCAGCAATGCCTGTCTGTCCAGCTCCAGTGTGTTCGACCCGAGATGGTCAACAAGGCTGTATCGCAATTGAGTGGCTTCCAGCCCCGATGGCCGGCCCTCAAGCCAGTGCAGACATCGAACGCTAACGCGACCGGTGTCCAGGTCGATGGTTTCGAGTTTCTGGCCCGCACGATGGCTGATTTCAATCCCCGGCAAATAGCGCACTTCATGGCAATGGACCCCCGATGATGTGTAGGTGGTGTGGATTTTTCGCACTCGCCGCCCACTGCTGTCGTAGAAGTACCGTTCGTGATCGTTTCGGCCGTCCTCGCGTTGCACCAATACAACACTGCTCAGTTGGTTTCGCGGGTTCCACTGCAGACTTTTCCCGTCATGCGGGTTAAGCAAATTACCGTTTGAGTCGAATTCGGCGGGGGTCTCGGCCTCGTTACTGCCCTGTTTCCATGAAAGCAGTTGATTGCTGTTGTCGGCAATGGTCAGGGTTCGGGTGTGCTGATTACCCTCGCGGACATGCCGCAATTCGACCAGGTTGCGGCCGGCGTCGTAGTCGTAGTGCTGCGTGTAATTGAACAGTTGGCTGGCGTTGCTCAAGGGGGCGGTCAGGGTGGCCAGGTTCAACGGCGATGAGTTACTGGCGGTTTCGCGACCACTGGCGCTGGCCAATTGGTAGAGGCTGTCGTAGGTAAAACGACTGATGGCCTCAACCTTTTGGTTATTGCCGAACCTGACAGCCTGAGCCTTGTCTTCGATTTGCATCACGTTGCCAACCGCATCGTACTGATAATGCAGATCCTGCAGTGCAGCACCGGATACGGTGGCTCTCAGCGACTTCAGGCGACCGTTGGCCGTGTCGAAGGCGGCATGGCTGGTGACACCATTGCCCGAAGTCTGCGATTCCAATTGTCCGGCGGCGTTATAAACGAACGCATTTGCCAGGATGATCTCATCCAGTCTTTCGTCGAGTTTCAGACTGACGGATTTGAGCTGCCCTGCGACATCGAATGCGAAACAATGTTGATGTTGTCCGGCATCGGTCTGTTTGATGATCGCGCCTGTGGCGTCGTAGACCCACTGGGTCCGGTAGCCGGGGCCAGCGTCGTTCAACAGATTGCGCTGCGATTGCTGCAGCGGCCAGTCCACGGGTGTTTCGCCCTGAAGAAAATGGCGCGTCTGGCTGACGGGTTGCGAGCCGAATGTGTATTCGTCAATCAGTACAGTGCCGGCCTCGTCATCGTGTCGGACCAATTCTGCGCATCGATTGAGCGCAGCGCTGGCGCTCGAGTTGTCGCCGTAACTCAGACGCTGGACAACACGGGGCGGCTGTTGCGGCGATGTCTGCGTGACGGCGACAGGGCGCATCAGATGATCGAACGATGTCCGCCAATGTCCTCCGAGTGGCTCCCACTCGTCGAGTATCTGGCCGGCGTCACCAAAAAAATTAACACGCCAGCCAGCATCGGCACTGTCCTGGCGCAGAACGCGTCCGGAAAGACTCTTGATAACTGTCATGCTGGCGGGCATCGACGTGTCTGTTTGTCGTGCATCCCATTGTCGCCAGACGCGTGCAGCGATGTCGTGATGCGCCGAAGTGATACGTGCCTGCGCACTGTCTTCAGCTTTGCTGCGGTAATAGTCCACTTGCCGAACGTTCAGGCCGCGGGCATCGATTGCGTTGACTGTCGGCGTCCTGGAATGAATTCCTTTGCTCATGCCACACCTCCTGTCGAACTCACTGCCGTTGGCGACATTTCATCGAGCGTATCGTTGGGGTCTTCTTCAACGGTGTACCAGGGGTGCCGCATCGTCCTGTGTAGCCAGATTTCATTGTTCGAATTGGCCATACGTACTTCAATCAGCCGACCCAACGCGTCGTAGCGTTGTTCGTCGTGATGATCTGTGGTGCTCGCAGCCCCATCGTTGATGGTGTTCAGATGATCGGAAAAAAACGGCCGATAGGTTCGTACCGCTAAACCGTTAGTGTTGTATTCGACACGCCCACTGACCCTCCATCTAAGGGTGACAGGGGGCTCTTCTGTTGTTCCTTTCTCTGGCGTTGGCTCCGGCTCCTTGATGCCGGTCCTGGGAACGGGTTCAACTAACTGTTTGTGCTGCAGCGCGCGGCCGAATCCATCGAAGTCCGTCAGGCTCATCCGGATCTGCCGGGGAGTTTCGTCATTGGCAAACCGATCGGAAGACAGGGCAAGGACTCGCACAGGTACGCGGGGCGAAGCGAGGAGTTCCTCGTACAGCTTCTGCTCATCGGCATTTCGGCTTTGAGCAGTTGTCAGACGCGAGCGCGCCGATGCGCGGACATGCCCATCCGGCAGCATGTCCTGATTTGCCACGCAGCGCCTGAACCACGGGGCATCCGCCCTTGCGTGCGTGGATAAGCGGCCCATCCATCCGCAGGATTCGTAAAACAATGCGCTGGCCATTCCCTGAATAGCCGCTTGCGGATTTTTGATGACGCTGGCCGCATCGCTTGACGCTGGACGCCGGTATTCGTCGACGGGGCAGAAACCGATGAGCGTCTGATTTTTTTTGCGATAGAAACTGCTGGCGAGCAGATGGCCAAAGCCATCGAAGAGCCCTTCTTCGATGTTGCCGTTCGGATCGGTGATTCTTTTCGGCTGAAAAGTCCGGTAGTTGTAGGTCACTTCCGTGGCGCAGTCATCAGGTAGTTTGAAGCGAGTCGGCAAGCAGTGATAAGCGTCGTAGGTAATCTCGGTCAACCCGATGCTTTTGTGCGTTTGCAGGGTTTTTGCCCGATAAAACCCCGGCAGGCCTGCGTAAGTCTGGAAGCCACTTTTAATCGACCAAACGTTTGAGTCTTTCGTAGACGAAGGCAAAAATGCTCTCATGCGTTGATAGCCGCTGGCCTCCAGTTTGGGTTTTGCAGGCCAATGATTTTTCGCCAGAACATCAAAAGCCTTGAGTGACGTTTCATCCAGCTCCGCCGATTCGAGATGGTCGACCAGGGCTTCGATGTGCGCGACGCCGTCCCCCAGAACGTTTGCAGTTTCGCTGTCCTGATAGCGTTGTATTGTCATTGAAGTGAGCACGCGACTGTCCTCCCAGGCATCCGTGGTGACCCGTTTCAGGAGTTTCTCGGTGGTCATGTCTGTTGCCTGTAAGCCGCCTTCTAGGGGATGTCGGGGCAATCGCAGTGCATTCGTCCGCTGTCGGTAGGGCAATCCCAGACGCCATTCTTGAGTCCCTTGCAGATGAATGAACTCGACGCATGTCTCGCTCAAATAAAAGAACTGCTGAGCCGGATCATGAGCGTCGCGCCACCACTGTTCTTCGTCAGCGTCGCTGAACGGTGGAGTATCTGTGGTTGTCAGGCGCCTCGCGAATTGGACAATTACGCTGTGCGTGATGTTGCCGAAAGCATCGTGCCGCAGGTTGAAGGCATGCTGGACTTGTGGGTCGTCCATAAACCCTTCGTATTGGTATGAAACGGATTCGCACAATAGCGGCAGCAGCCTCGCGTGCCGTTCTACCGGCGTTGCATTTTTCAGCACTCGAACTGCGTAGCGGTTTTGCTCGACGCTGTAGAGGGTTTGCTTATTGAACGTGGGGTCGAGCCCGAACAGCTCGGTTCGTAACAGACGGCCATTGAGGGCGCCGGCGAGTTCAGCTTGGCTGCCGGCAGCCCCTGTCTCGATGGGTTTGTCACCGTCAGCGCTGGCATGGCGCGTGAGTCGCGTCTTGCCCGGCATCAGGGCCTTCTTGTCCGAGCGGTCGTACCCGCGAGGTGACGGGTCAAGTGACTGCCCAATGTGAAACCACTTCTTGAGCAGGCAAGGCGTTGCAAGGGAGGACGCGTCGGCTTTTCCATCGCGTTCACGGTTAGTCTGCAAGAGCAGGCCGAAGCCTCGGAACTGCCGTTCGATGCCGTCGTAATAGCCTTGTCGATAGCTAAGGGACTGAGTCAGCTGGTTGCCGCTGACCTCATCCACACGACTCTGCTGTGAGACGAGGTGCATGGCAAAGGGCACGTGGCAGACGGGGATCTGCTGCTCGCCAAGCAGTTGCTCTTTTTCGTCCAGCCACTCTTGTGCCGAACTGCGATATACAACTTGCTCGGCAACGCCCATGTTGTTGTTAGTGCTCGTTAACAAGTAAGGTTTTTGCGCGACAAAGTCATAGCGCCAGTGGCGGAGCTGACCTTGATTGACAGTGAAAATCAGGCTCGAACATCCGATGCCTTGCAAGTCGGCCACGCTGACCTGGCAGAGCGCGTCGTACCGTGTGCCGTTGGGCCAGGGTAGGGAGACCGGCGACGCGTAGCTATTACCGCCTCGGTTCATGAATACCTGTATCTCGTCCTCCTTCAGGTAGATCAGGTCGGCGGCGCCGGAGCCATCAAGGTCCGCCAGGCGTAGCCGCGACGCGTCGAATGTTTCGGCCGGCAGATTCAGCGAGCCCAGTACGATTGCTTTGCCGAATCGCCCGCGTCCAAGGTTTGGCCAGCACTTGACCTCGTTGTGTCGGATACGTAGCAGATGTTGTTGACCGCTGCCGAGTACATCGCTGAAGGCGACGAGCTCTGCCGGGGAATTACTGATAACGGGCAGCCCTTCACCGTCTTCGCAATGGGCGATGTCTTGCGGCGGAGCAAAACCCTGAGCTTTTTGGTTGGCATACACGCGCACGCTTCGCGGTCCGATCAGCGCGAAATCATTGAGGCCTTCGCCCATCAAGTCGGCCAACTGCCCCTGAGGACTTGAAAACTCTGTGGGAAATGCGTCGAACGGGACGAAACCGGACCAGTCGCGGCCAGCTTGCAACGAAAGGAAGCCGTTCAGTCCGGGTTGTACGATCAGCCAGTCCAGTCGTCCATCACCGGTCAGGTCGCACAGTGATATTTGCCTGCGGTCGGTCGAGAAGCTTGCTGGTAATCGCGGCAAAGAACACCACTGATCGTAAGCCACTCCATGCGTCGTGCCCTGGGCGCGACGAGGTTCGCGGAAGTACCGGTCTTCCCCGGCGCAATGGAGAATGCCCGGCATGCCCTCGCCATACAGATCCATCAGTTGATAATGCTGCCCGTCGTTGAGGCCCTGCATCTGCTTGAACGGTTGCCAGTCTTGCGAGGCGTCAGGGCATTTGAATTCGCTGTAGCCGAATTCGACAGGTGGGCGACTGTCGATCCGGCCTGCATCGTTGAACGCCTGGTCATGGGCGGCGCTGAGTTGATGGTAGCCAAGGGCGGACTGGCGATATTCGAGCAGCAGACGCCGGACGAGTACCGGAGCGCCGCCGGTTTCCTCGGGGAAATGGTGAAACATCAAGATCTGTCGGCACAGGTGCCTGGTCGCTGACTCGAAGCCGAAGGCATAGCTCGAAAATGGATCGCTGCGTTGCGGCCACTCCTCTTCTCCAACGTGCGGTTTCTCCGTCAAGCTCGTACTGAATGCGCCGTAATCGAGCAGCAGTTCGAAATGCCACTGCACATCGGCAACGCCTGTGGCCGTCCATGCATACAGATTTGCCTGGGCCTTGAAGTTGCCATAGCGGATACGCCTTAAATAGCGTTGGCCATGCCGGAGGTCGTATTGGTAGAGAATGTGCTCGCCATGAGCATTCATGCTTTCTTCCAGTAACCATTCGGCCACCCGGTCTGATTGTTGCGGGTCGGACCTTCGCGATGCGGCACTTTTTCCATACAAGTGAAGGCTGCCATCAGTGCCGTGAACCAGCCAGAATCCAGCTTTGTCCTGTTCTGAGCACCAGTGTTCAATGCGTTCGAACGTGGTTTCAATGCGTGGAAAATGGCGTACGACGCTGTACGTCGTCTCCAGCTTCAAGTACTTGTAGGTGTTGACCGGAAGACTGATGGATTGACCCTTCTCATCACGTTCGGGTATCCAGAGGTCGCCTCCCGGCCCGACGATTTCATCGTCTTGCTCGTAGGCCGGTACGCCATTGGTAGTACGACGCGCAACGCTGGGTAAGGAAATGTCCCAGCCGATGCCGAATATGCTGTTGCCGGCGTTGCTAGCGTAGTTCAGCGAGAGGGCAGGCGAAAAACCGCGTCCGGGAGAAATCGGCAAGGCGATTTCATAGCGAGCGGTACCGTGAGCGCCGAGGTCTGCCAGACCTTTGCCAATACTTTGAATGGCTCCCCCACCCTTGGGGAGTGTCGGGGCGGCAATCGCCAGGGACTTTTGCGTGATCATGATGCCGCACCCGCCCGCGCCGTGTAGCAGACATGCACAATGATGTCGTTCAGCGAATCCAGTAGTTGTTTTTGCGCTAGCGGATTGGGGAAGGTCAGCGACCATCTGGAAATCGCGCCGGTGTATTCAAAAGGAAGATAGCGATCATCGTTGAAATTCAACGTGAACACGCCGCTGTCGTCGATACCGCCGGACAACGCAATCCGCTGGCTGACGCGCAGGTCCTTGAGGCTTTTCGGTGGACTGGCTCTGTCCAGATGCACTTCGCTCGAAGTCTGGGTCAGGATGGCGCGGACGTTGTCATGAGGTCCGAGCACTGCCGGCAAGGAGATACTGATAGTCTTGATTCGGCGTAAATAATGCTGCTGACCCTCGTAGTCGTTTTCAAACATGACATGGGTCATTTCGAACTCACATTTCCCCGATTGCAGCTCAGTCCTGATCTCGTCCCACGTCCTGTTTGTGATGCTGCTGACGTCCTGCTGCCTGAGCGTGCGCAGCGACAAGGTCTTGCGAATCTCCAGATCGCGTTGATGACGCTGCACGTAGGCAGCCTGCATTTGCAGCAAGTTCACTTTCAACTGTTCTCCAGCGCCCAGGCCGCGGCAGGAGGCGTTCCAGGCATTACGCTGAAAAAAATACGTGTCGAAATCAGCCGTTTCGTATCGCCAGCAAGCCTCTGTCTCCCGGCACAGGGCGAGCGTGGCGTCGTAGACTTGAAAGTACATTGCGCTGAACTGGCTGTTCAGCCATTGATACATTTGCGCCTGGCTGAAGCGTTTACCGAGAAGCTCGTGTACGGCACGGGCCTGACTGAGGGTCGTTTCAGCCTGACGCAATTGCAGGCGGGTGCCTGTTTGAACCTGACTCAGATATTGCAGTTGTTTGTCGATCTGAGAAATTTCGAGTTCTGCTTGCTCGTGAGCGAGCAGCCAGTCTTCCCGGCGACGCTGAAACTGGGCGGATCGATCCAGTTGCCCGGCTTGTGTTCGGGCGTTCGAGGCACACCCCTGCATGAGAGCGCTGGCGGCGTGGGCGACGCCTTCAAGACGACTGCCACCAAAGCTTGCACCGATGATGTTGGGCAGCAACATGATGCCTCCCGCAACCGCTTGAGAGGACGAAGCCAGTTTTTCGAAGGTGCCACTTTGCAGATGCAGTTCACCTGCGGCCGATTCGTTGGCGCTGACGTCCTGGTCGAGCAATTGACGATAATGTTCCAGACGTTTTTGCACGATGGCTTTACCCGCCTGCAATGCTTCCCGGTTCGCGCTGTCGGCTTGTAACGCCTGGGTGTGCAGTTCAACCGTGATTGTTGCCAGACGCCACAGCTGCTCTTGCTGCATTTCCTGCAGATGAGCCTGCTCCCTGCGTTCAATCAGGGAGAGCAACAGGTTCCCGGACTGAATGACGGCTTCCACTGCATTCAGCGCCTGGCCATACATGGCACTGAAGCGATAGTGCGGGATGTTTACCTCTTGCCGGGTGTTCGTGCCAGCGAACGCGTTGGTATAGGCGCGCGCCAGGAGCACGTCGCGTGGGTTGCTGGCCGGAGCATGGGGCGGTATGTGCAGAGGTCGTCCTGCGATGTCGAGGTAATGCCGCAGGTTATGCAAACGACTCTCGAGGATATCCCAACGCTTTAGCAAATGCGGATGGAAGGGCATTCGCAAACGCGGATTATCAACAGCGCAGCAAAACATGGTGCTGCTGTCTTCAGCCAGCGCAATGGCGGTGCTGGATGCGATGTCCACAAGCGGTTCAAGGCGGCGCAGCTTCTTATTGCTGGCCTCACTGAGTTTTCGCAGCGATATCGGCGTCCATTGATCGATCAACTCGATGGCTGGACGCTGACCGAGCAGCGCGAGGGTTTGCATGTACCAAAGCTTGGCCTGGGCGAGACTGCCGGGCGTTTGTTCGCGAAACGCTGCGTCGCCTCGATTGATCAGGATGTCGACATACAGGAAATACAGCGCCTTGCGAAAATGTACAGGCTGGATGAGAGCGATCTGGTGCGGATCGTGCGGAGTTTGATCCAGATAGGCGATGGGAGCATCGGTATCAAGGAGTGGAATCGCGCCCCAGTAACCGGTCGTCCTTTCTTGAGGCGAAAAAACATGACTTAGCCATTGCTGCGCCGCGTCGTACTGCTCTTCAACGTTCAGGCGATGGGCGACCAGCCATGGCAGGTAAAGAAACAACTCTGTGAAATAGCGGCCAAACGGCCCATGAAAGTCGAGTTTCTGTGCTGGCTCGCCTTTCAGGGCAGGCTCCAGCAGGCGTTGAGTCTCAATGGAAAAAAGTTCGTCGAGGCTGTTTTCGGTACGCCTTATCAATTCGGCGGCAAATGCCGTCGTCAATCTTATCGACTGACGTTGATTCTGTTTGTCGTCACTGCTGGCGATTGAAGAGGCGGAGAAGTCGATGAATTGCGCAAGGTCGGGATTTGACGTGGTTTTGATTACCGGTGGCGCTTTCTTCTCAGTGATATCGTCGACTTCTATGGATCTGCCAATGAACAAAGCGGAACTGTTGCCGGGAGTTACCTTAAATCCATAATGAATGAATGTTTTTGTCGAGGCTAAATCCGGCGCTTTCCAGGTGCAGTCAAAACTGCTTTGCGGCAACGGCGACAGCTCGATGGTTTTTTTTTGTCTTGTGAAGTGTGTGGACGTGGCAGTCGAGGATTCGGCGACGACGAACTCCACTTTCAGTTTATCGGTCAGGGAGAACGAATCAGGCTTGGAGCCGTCAATCACGCCTTGACGGTCGGCGCTGAGTATTTTTACTTGCAGCGCAGTATTGCGGGCGGGATTTTCGGCTAAGTTGATCAACTCATTCAAAGCATCGGTGGAAATGAGTTTTGTATCAAGCTCCCCGCTGCTACCAAGCGTAAAGTTCTGCGAATTGATTTGATCTTTAAGTGCATAGTTCAGATTGGCCGCTCGGGTGCCGGTGGTGAATCCGGGCGGGCTGACTTCCAGCGCATATGACTGTGTCGGGACGAGGTCAGGATGTGTCAGGGTCGAACCACTCAGCAAAGGCATAAATGGAGTGCTTGGCAGTTCATGGGTAAACACTAGCGCCATGTCCGCCCTGCCAAATTTGAAACGCAGTGTTCGTGTCGTCCCTCCCGATAGATCTTCGGCAATCTCGCTGGGGTGGAAGGTGAGCGTCAGGCTTTCGTCTTCTAACTGTTCCTGGGGCTGAGAGATCAGGCTTTGCAGTCTTCTGATGTGTGGCGTTATCGAGGGCGAATGATAGATCTCGCTGTGTATGAGCTTGAATCTCAGAGGCGTATGCGTCGTATGTTGAAAAACTGACGGCTCTGTCTTCTTGATAAACTTTTCAATTTGATCGGCTGGAAAAGGCTCCCGGTTTGCCCCTGACGTGGTTCCAATCCGGCGGTCTTCCAGGTCGATGGACAGATTTTTGTCCATATACGCTTCTTTGCGGAAAATGGGTGTCTGGTTACCGTCGGCTGGCGCGTTGACATGCAGGGAAATGAACAGAAAGTCCTGATTTTTACTCTTGTGATTGATTGCTATGGTGCCGACCCGTTCTTTAAGCGACTCCACTGACGCACCCGCGGCGCTGCGCGCTTCAATATGATCTTGTATGGGGGTTTGTACGGCACTCCAATGGCCATCATGCCTGCGGAAGCTAAAGTTCAGACGTAGTAGTGAATGACCGTTTGTTGCTGCGGCGGTGTCGGTTTGCGATGCCTGGACACTTCTCCAATCCTGAAGGATCAGCTCTGCCCAGATGATAAATAGACGGTTGTTGAACCATACCGGGCGGATCGTGTGTTCAATTGCCTTCTCGGAAATTGGAATGTCGGCTTTCTGCCATTGCGACCATGCGTGCGGAGCGGGTTGGTCCTGTTTCGCTTGAACGGTGGCTGTGCCCACAGGTGGCGTGATAATTGGCCGTGCAGCCATATTCAATGAGCACCAGAAATAGCTGTTTTCCGAGCGGGACTTACCAAGAAGGTAATAAATACTTTCGGCAAAATCCTCGCTGTCGATGTAACCGTTGAGGATGTTCAGGTTGGTGATGACTTCGAGTCGCGTGAGGTAGGCAAGTATCGAGACCTGCACTGCGTCGGTTTGAATCCGGTTCTGGCTGAGGTCGCTTTCCAGTTGGCGAAAGTTATCGCTCTTGAAGGTTCTCAGTTCCGGGTCAAGATACGACGAAGGAAAGCAGAGCAGGCGCTGAAAAGCAGACCATGTTGAATACTGGCTCAACGCCTCGTGCCATGTTCGAGTGCGCTCAGCCATCGATGTCACGTTGTCATAGCCAGGCTCCAGATTCATCAGAATCCTGTTGATGTACTGCTGCAGGCTGGCGATTGCACAAGCCACCGCTGTCGTGGGTACGTCCTGACTGACGAGCACATCCAGTAACCAGTAATCGTAGAGATCCTGAGTGTTCTTGATGCGGATATTTCGGGTGGCATCGTTAACAGGTATTACGTGATGCAGGAAGTAAGCGAGCATGGCATCGCGCCGGGTTTCTTCCAGTTGCTTCTTGAGTGCAGCAATCATATTCGGTCCTTGAATATCGAGTGAGAATCTCAGTGGCGGGCTGCAATCAACGCTGCGCTCACTGCATGCCAATCCGTGGCAGGGCTTTCGCAGGTCAACGCGCTGGCCTTGATCAAATTTGCTGCCGATAAACCCGTGCTCTGGCAACAAGTCTGGCAACGCATGATCCAGTCCACACCCTCCATCGTCGTCACTTCCACACCTCCCGAGGCTTCTATCAACGCCGATACTTCATCCACGCCCCAATCGAGCAACGCTGCCAGCATTTGGTTGAACTCGGAGATTTTGGGGCGGTTTTCTACTTGATTGGCGAGCTGAAGGTAGTGCAGCAAGTGCTTTTCCGAATTCCCCTTGGCGTGGGCCAAACGCCGAAAGCTATCGAACAAATACAGGTTTTGCAGGGTCAGCTTGACCTGGTTGTCGGGCGCCAGCCAGGCAGGGTTCTCCAGCAACAGTGCGAGTGTGCCATCGCTAAGGTGCAGGTCACGGCAGGCAACGGCCGCGCAAAACATCCTGGCCAGCCAGTCCGGCATGGCATTGGAGTAGGGAGCCTTTAGGTTCTGCCAAATCTGCTCAGTTGTCGTTGCCGCCAGTTTCGAAGCGCAGGGGAGGTACGATGCAGGCAGTTCTGTCATCTCAAGGAAAAAATTCTCCAGCATCCGTTCTTTTTGCTCGGGGTCAGGGTTGGCTTGGCTATGGATTGCGCGCAGGCGATCCTGCAAGGTCTTATCGAAAGGCCAGTCATCCGGAAGCGGAACCAGCACCTTTTGCACGGATGTAACGTCGCGCCGGGTGTGTTTGAACCACTCGACAGCCCAGTCAATTGCCATCAATACATCCAGAATGTCGAGGTTTGCTTCGGGCGTCGCCGACAGCGTTCCGCGAACCAGCAGCTCACAGAAATCGTCGGCCCCCAAAAGCTTGGCCAATGCTGTGCATTCCATCGTGGACAAACCGAACATTTTCGCAATTCTGGTTTGCCGATAGAGTGACGAGATCGCTGGCAAGTCCTGGCTAAGTTGCGGAATGTAAGTCTGGGTCTGCCGCATCAACGTCGACAGTTCGTCCTGCGTCAAAGCAAGGCCTGCACCGAGTTGGCTGAGGGTCTGCTGCGATTCGACATCTGCTTTGTCCAGCAACCTGGAGGGAGCAAGCTGCAGCGGGCTGATGAATAGCCCGCTACGGTTGAAGACCTGCTTGAACAAGGGCATTTGTTCACCGCAGGCCTGGGTCGGCATATCGTGTAAAAATGCAGCGAATTCTTGCGCAGTGATGGTGTAACGCCGCGCCAGATATCGAAACACGCCCAAGGTGCGCAAGGTGTTCTTGTTGAGCGCCCGCGAAACGTTGCTCTCCGAGCGCATGGCACTGACGATCAAGGTGTCCAGTTCGGCGAAATGAAGGCCGGTCCAACGTTGCAGACGGATCATTCTTTGCAGACGATCCAGGCGATTTTTGGACGCGCCGCTTAACAGCAGTTTCCTGTCTTCGCCTTTAATGATCGTCAGGTGGGGAGTTGAAGTATTCCCGTTGATGTACGCAGTGGCGTAGATAACAGCAGGACTCGATTCATCAAGCGATGGAGCGGGATGGTATTTACCACGGGCCAGCAGTTGATCAAGTTGGTCAGTGGTAAGGCCGACGTTGGCTTTGAAAATTCTTACTTCTTTGAGACTATCGAGCAAAGTGACGCCGTATGATTTTTTCAACGAGGCATAGTCGTCATCGGTAGCGAGTGGGCTGGTCAGTATTCTCTGTTGTTCCGGACTCAAGTCACTGAGCATTGTTTGCGCATGCAACCGCGACTTTCCTGCCATATTTTTCCCCTGCCAACAGTGCAGAGTCGGACTGATCATGTAGTTAAGCGACCCCAGCGCGGGCTTGTCCGGGCCTAATGCGGCCAGGCACTGTTGGTGATGGACGTCATAGGGCAGCGAGAAAGGGTAATGTTCGCTGGCTAACGCCTGGTAGACACTGGTCTTTTCAGCGCGATTGTTCGGGTGCGTTTCGATGTGTTTGCTCAGGACATCATTGATGATGTTAAGCATTGGCTGGGGCACGAAAGCGCTCTGATGATCCATCATCAGGGCCCGGATATCCGGACGCCTTTGATCCAGCGTGATTATGTCTGAATGCGTGGAGGTGCTCTCCAGTTGTCCGGCAAACATATAAAGGGCGTTCAGATAGGCAACGGGTGAGTCGATGGCGGCGATATCGTCTTCGTTACAGAATTGCTTCCAGTTCTCCTTGAACAGGTTCTGGTAGGTGGCCGTTGTGCTGACAGCGGGACTGCGTCGGCCACGACCCTTCGCACTGTGGGATGAAATCTCCTGCTCCCGATACAGACGGTCGATTTGCCATGCATGATCGCGGGCGCGGTCATAGATACGCGCGGCATCATCCGCGGTGTAGAGGACGCACTCGCGGACAAACTGCACTTTGTCCCTGCGCATGATGTCGAAAACCGACGTTATTTTCAGGTCGTGCATCGCCATTTCGAAATCGTTTCTGGCGTCTTGCGAACCGCCTGTGAAATCTATCAGCCGCGGCAGGGGTGATGCTCTCGAAACGTCCATGTCTGGCAAATCTCCTGTTGTTAGGTAGGAGACGATCATAAAGACAGATGGCAAAGCGAGGCGGTAGGAGGACGGCTTGATGCGTGTGCGAAACGACGACTTGTTGGAGGGTCAACGCAATCGCGGGCGAGCCCGCGACTGTTTTTTTGTGTTTCAGTGCTGAACGAACATCAAACGCGGAAGTGGCTCACCATCTGCTGCAACTGGCCGCCCAGACGCGCCAGCTCAACGCTCGACGCTGCGGTCTCGTCACTGGCCGCTGCGGTCTGTTCCGACACGTCGCGCACGTTGATGATGCTGCGGCTGATCTCTTCGGCCACGGCGCTCTGCTGTTCGGCAGCGGCGGCGATCTGCTGGTTCATCGACTGGATGTTCGACACGGTGCGGGTGATGTTTTCCAGCGATACACCGGCCTTGCGCGTCAGCGCGACGCTGCTGTCGGTCAGCGCGCGGCTGTTGTTCATCACCGCCGAAACTTGCTGGGTGCCGTTCTGCAGACCGGCGACCAGACCTTCGATTTCTTCGGTAGATTTCTGCGTACGCTGAGCCAGGCCACGGACTTCGTCTGCAACCACGGCGAAACCACGCCCGGCTTCACCGGCACGCGCCGCTTCGATCGCAGCGTTGAGCGCGAGCAAGTTGGTCTGTTCGGCAACCGCCTTGATCACGTCCATGACGCTGCCAATCTTGTCGCTTTCCTGTTGCAGCACGCTCATCGCTTCGGTCGAACGCACCACTTCGCTGGCCAGACGCTCAATCTGCGCGATGGCCTCATTCACAACCTTGTCGCCTTCACGGGCTTCGCCGTCCGCAGCGGCGGCGGCTTGCGAAGCTTCTTCGGCGTTGCGCGCAACTTCCTGCACGGTGGCGGTCATTTCGTGCATGGCAGTGGCGACCTGATCGGTCTCGATTTTCTGGCTGTTCACACCGGCGCTGGTCTGCTCGGTCACGGCCGACAGTTCTTCGGCAGCGCTGGCGATCTGGGTGACGCCATCGCGAATGCCGCTGATCAGCTCACGCAGGGTCACGCCCATGCGGGCGATGCCTTGTTGCAGCACGCCGAGTTCGTCGCGACGGGTGACAGTGACATTCTGGGTCAGGTCGCCGCTGGCGATGCGCTCGACCACGGCCAGGGTTTCTTGCAGTGGGCGGGTGATCTGACGGGTGATGATCACGGCAGCGATCACGCCCACCAGCAGCGCCAGCAAGGTGCTGATCAACTGGAAGGTGCGTGCCTGGGCGCTTTCGACGTCACGGCGATCAAGCTGGATCTGGTACAGCTGCTCGCTCAGGGCGACGATGGTGGTGCCCTGATCAGTCATTTCCTTACGCGCCTGCACGGCATCGGTGTTGGCGTTTTTGTACGCCATCAACGCGCTGCGGTAGCTGGTCAGCGCGGTTTCCAATTGGCGCAAGGCATCCTGTTGAGTCGCAGCGAAATGCACGTTCAAGGACTTGAGGCTGGCAATGGACGCGTCGATCTGACCGACGGCTCTCTGTTCGGTTTCGGCGTTGGTGGTGGCGGTGTAACCACGCACTTCATAGCGCGCGAGGATGAACGCTTCCTTGGCGGCAGTGATGGCCTGGAACTGTTCGAAGCGCTGATCGCTCAAGTCCTGTTGCTGCACGCGCTGGCTGATCGATTCGATCAGGTTGTACGCGGTCTGGGCGTTGGCGCTCATGGTGTCGCGAGCGCTGTTGCCGGTGCGGTAGGCGTTGCGCATTTTGTTCAGCGACGTCTGGTACTCGGCAATGGTCGCTGCCTGTTGCTTGAGCAGTTTGACGTTTTCCGGGCTTTTGAATTTGCTGATCAGCGCCTGCTGCTGAGCGGCGAAGCTTTCAAGGGTGGTCTGCACATTCTGCGCGGCGGTTTCGTCGCCGTTGGTCAGCATGTATTGCAGGCGCACCACGCGCAGTTTGGTCAGGCCGGCGTTGAGCTGAGTGATGTCGCTCATCCAGTTGCTGCGGTCGATCAGGCCGCCGAGGCTGGTCCAGCCAGTCAGCGCCAGAATGCAGGTCAGGGCCAGCACGAGGCCGAAGCCCAGGCCGAGTTTCAGGTTTACGCTGATGTTACCGAACCAGCTATTCATGCAAATCCTCCAGAAACGTTGGGTTTCTTGGTCGTCAGTTAGGCTGGAAGATTGTTGTTTTTTTGAGCCAGCAGGGGTGTTAGCAGGTCTGTATCGGCCGCAAATCCGAGAGCTGAAAGGTTTTTGTCGGGTGGATTTGGTACTACCTCAGCCGAGGCGCCGCGACCAACGTTTCTCCGGCGCCTCGAATCCAGAATTGACCAGCGCCGTCAGCACATGGTCCTGCCAGCGCCCGGCAATGCTCAGATACGCCTTCGCATACCCCTCGTGCTCAAAGCCCAAACGCTCAAGCAAGCGCGCGCTGCGCTCATTGCCGGGAATGTAATTGGCCATGATCCGGTGCAGATTCTGCGTATCGAACATGTAACCAATCCCGGCCTCCAGCGCCTCCTGCATCAAGCCTTGGCCCTGATGGGCTTCGTCAATGTGATAACCCAGATAACACGCCTGAAACGCCCCGCGAATAATCCCGCTGAAATTGCACGCGCCAATCATCTGCTGCCCGTCCGGCGTCAACAACGCGAAATGCATCGCCAGGCCCGCTTCGAAGGCGCTGGCCTGAATCTCAAGGCGGCGGCGGATGTTATCGGTGGAAAAGTAATCGGTCGTGCGGATCGGCGACCAAGGCGCGAGATGGCGCCGGTTGCGCTGGTAGAACGCACTCTCGAGTTCGGCCTGATCGGGAGCGAGGATGGCCAATGTCAGGCGCGGGCAGGGCAGGGATAACAACGGCATCGAGCGCTCCTTGGCGACGGATCTGCTGGCAGAGTCGCGCAATTGGTAGGGGGCGGCAAGGTGCGCTGGATCGCAGACGAAAAAAAGCCCGCTAGGAGCGCGGGCGAACCGTAGTTTCTTGAATGAGCGAGTGGACTTTACAGGCTGGCCGGGCAGGGCGCAGTGAAGAAAAATTCATCTCGATTTAACCTGTTTAACAGGCGTCTCGACAGTCTTTCTTCAGCAGGTAATGAATTATCAGCGCCCATACAGCACCGTATTCATCAACGCATTGACCTGATTTGGCATCGTGTGGATGAACCAGTCGAACGCAAGACCCGAGGCGAGCAGGTACGCAAGAACCAGCAATATCGGCATGAAGATGATGTTTTTTCGCAGATTGGCGTACTTGCGGGTTTTTCTGGAAAGCCAGGGTTCGTGAGTGCCATTGTTATTGGCATGAGCACCCGCAACGATGAAGTAGGTTGAAAAAAGCATCATGCGAAGGCTGGCATAGATAAACAGCATTACGCCTGCCAAGTGCGGAAAAAACCACTGCATGCCTTGCACGCCAAAGTGCTGTTTTATGCCGGTCAGGCCCTGCTCGTTGATGATCTGCTGGCTGTATTGAAAGTCCTGCGGCGCCAGAGTCG
This sequence comes from Pseudomonas khorasanensis, assembly GCF_014268505.2. Classification (GTDB taxonomy): domain Bacteria; phylum Pseudomonadota; class Gammaproteobacteria; order Pseudomonadales; family Pseudomonadaceae; genus Aquipseudomonas; species Aquipseudomonas khorasanensis. The sequence continues at coordinate 101,731 of NZ_JABWQP020000012.1, read as the reverse complement.
GCGTAAAGGCTTCGTCGGTGAGGAAGGTGGCGGCCACACAGAATGCCAAGGAACAAAACAGCGCAACGACCCACTGACTGCCCGCGAAGAAGCCCCGGTAAAGGCTATGCAGCGTTCCTCCAGCCCACAGTGAAATAGTGAACAGCGTGATCCAGGAAAGCAGGTTGAGTATTTCAACCCTGAAAAACAGATAAATGAGCCCGGCAACCACCATCAGCATGCAGATGAACGGAGTCATATCCTGGCTTGTACTAGCGGCGTTCACGCCCGGCGGTGGATTTACCACCGTGTTGAAGGTCAGGTTTACAGAATGGCCCGGCTGATTGGCGGATTGTGGTGAATCACCCTTCAATATCCGGTCCAGAATCGCCCCCAGCACCAGGCCGAGGATGGTGAAGAAAAGCGATATGTAGATATCGACTTCCTTGGATTGAATTGTTTCGATGAAACTCATGTTTTGTCGCCTTCCTTGTGCAGGTTGAGTATTCCACGTGCGAACCGGTTTTCTCTGCGAGGCATCCAGCCAGCCGCGGGATGGTAAATGGGTGGATGTGGTTTGGCTATCTTTGGGGTTTTTTGGGGCGGTGTTGGGTGGTGCTTGGTGGCCCGCCGGTTGTCGATGGGTATGAGGGGTGTGGTTAGGGAATCGGGTGTTGCGGTTTTCCGAGGGGCGGATGTGACGAAGTCCGCACTTGGCGGGCTTTGTTGTTGAGAGTTGGTGGGCCGGGGTAATCTGAACTGAACTCCTATCCTCTTGTTTATTATCGCTAAATATATTTATTTATTCTCATTGGAATACCAGTTGGAATACCCAACGAGCATATCTATGCTCTGGCACGTCGCTGGCAATCGATTTTCGGCCTTGCTTCTCATCTACGGTCTGGGGCGATCTTCCTGCCGCTCTTAGAACGCAGGTTAGTCTTGATAAGAGGCTGCAGGTGGTGAATGGTAGAAACCGGCCAATGGCGGGCTTTCGATCAAATGCCTCTGACAAGTTGCATGCAGTTGCCCACGTTGCTCAAATTTTCTATTAAACCGGTTTTGCTATGTGCAAAAGGTCGTCACTGCGGCGAGTACCAGCAGGATAAAACTTTTGAGAAATCTTATGCGATAGCCGATCCCGTCGAAAAGCAGTCCGCTGAGGGTAGAACTCAACGCAATGGATAGCTAATGACTGCCACCATCGGACCGCCACCAGTTTCAGCATTGTTGGGCAAAGCCTTGGCCAACCACGACCACCGCCCCATAGGTTGCGCCGTCGCAATCAGGTCCCTCAGTCCAAGCAGTACTAAAGCTGCCAAGATTCCGCCGTCAAGGACGATCAAGGAAAATGCAATGACGGCCATCAAGAGTGGAACGCAGGCCAAGCGCAGTACATGATGGTTTTCGGGAAAGCGCTGATTAGAATGGTCCCGACAAATCCCGTCACGGCGATAACCAGAAGGATCATCGACAAACTGCCGGTTAGAAAGACTTGCCAACACTGTTGACAGCCTTCAGACGGACTGTAAAGACATCGGTACAAATTCGGCCTCGGGACATCTTCCCACTACATCAATGAAGGTAAAAAAGAGAATTTTTTGCCCTTTACTAAGATCTAGGCATTGTCGTTGACCCTACAAAACGGCAGTATCCGGATACCCGTAGACACGGCTTCGCAGAATATCTAGTCCCGTGTCCTTCGTTACGATCACCGAAACTGAACATGGATGTAGGGCACTGATGATAAACATTAGGTCCACCGACGATGAGATCACACGATTTCTGCTGGAAATCAAACACGATGCTTTTTCGGACGTTGAGGTCGCAGCACAGCTAGCCAAAACGCTATCCAGTTCCGGATTAACGTTCTGCTCTCGCCTCCAACAGACCGCTGATGTCGCGTCAACCGGAGGCCCGTCATCCCTCAGTACCCTTCTATGCCCCCTGTACTTACGAGCAGCAGGTCTTCTCGTGCCGAAATTAGCGGTGCCAGGGCGCCCAGCGGGAGGTGTCGACTGCTTGGCACAAATCAGTGGTTATAAGACTGAGCTCACGACCGAAGAACTGCACGATGTAATGGACAAGAATGGCTATGCCCATTTTTTGGATGCCGGCAGGTACGCTCCACTCGATGCTAGATTGTTTTCGCTACGAAAACTCTATGGAGCGCTACAAGTTCCGACATTGGTCGTTGCAAGTCTGCTTGCAAAAAAAATCGCAGTAGGAGTTGTAAGAGCAGGCTTAGACGTCAGGGTTGCGCCTCACGGAAATTTTGGGTCGTCATGGACTACAGCGAAAGAGAACGCCAATCTTTTCATTAACGCTGCTCAGTTATGTAATATTAAAGCTTTTCCTGTATTGACTGATGCACGATTCCCCTATCAACCTTATATAGGCCGAAGTGAAGCATTGTTGGCCTTGTCAGAAGTGTTTCAAGGTTCAAGTTCTATTTGGCTGTCAGAACATGTTGAACAATGTAAGTTGTTAGCTATGTCGGCAGCGCCTTCCTCCCTCCACGAAAAAATAGCGAACGTCGGAAGCTCCGAACTCGAAACGCGCTTCTTTGATAATATCAAAGCTCAAGGCGGATCAGTTAAGTCGTTCAAAACAAAAATAGCTGAGACTCGCTTCTTACATGCCCAACAGATTACGGCAGAAGAGGATGGTTTTTTCACCATTTCATTAGATCGAATTAGAAAAGCTCTAATTGCCTTTCAAGCACGCGTCGAGAATAAAGAAAATCTCTTCCCAGATCCCTCTGGCGTTATTTTGATAAAAAGACCCGGCGAGTGGGTTAAAAAAGGACAAGCGTTGGCAACAATCCGTATTGCTGACCAATAAAATACGCAAGCCATAATCCAAGAGCTGAGATTAGGGATTTGCAAAACATCATCGATGCCTTTTGGTATCAGCGGTGAAGGAGTAGCGCTGGATGAGTAAGTATTGTTGTTTCTTTTGCCCTGAGAAAGATTACTCAGAAAAAAAGCTGGAAGACCTATGCAAGCATTGTAACCGCCCATATGGCTTCCCTCTGAGCTCTCGTCCATCTCAGATCCGTGATTACGTGGTGACTCGCGACCTTGGAAGAGGGTTCTACGGTGCAGCATTCGTCGCAGAAAGAGGTCCATTCAAACGAAAATTTGTACTTAAAATCGCACCGGTAGATTTTTATACTTTTTTCAACAAAACTTCTTTTGATGAGGAAACGCAGCTTCATGCGCGTCTCGCTGAAGCTGCCGAACACGTAGTTGGGATTGATGATAGATTTGACGAGGAAATAGTTTTTTCCGATGGCACAAAACTACTATGTCACGTAACAGTATTGGATTTTGTTAATGGCGACCTGCTTCGAGATTACTTGGATGGAGCCAAAATACCCACCGCGGCAACGATTTGTCAGATCGCGATAGACCTACTACGGATCAGGGCGGAATTCGAGACTAACGAGCTAAACCATAACGATCTTCACGCAGAAAATTTAATTGTCGAAGAACTCGCTCCTACAGCACGTAGGCAGAATGCAATAGACGACTCCATTAGAGTAAAAGCGATAGACCTTGGAAGTATATCGGACGCGAGCAAAAGTGGTAATGGTCGTCACGGGGACTTGCTCTTTATTGCAGAGCATGTCGACGGCCTATTACATAAACTATTGGTTAATCCTACGGAATTAGAAGATCGTGATTATCGTACTGCGTTAGCACTTCAAGGGATAATCCACAGCTTACTGTCCGACGCTCAAAATTTACGCCAACCTAATCCGAATGATCTGATAAGTCAGATAGAAGATGCCTTCTCTCGCGCTGCACAACCATGGAAGCCATGGAGCGCACCATTCAAACTGAAAGGATTCGGCGATCACTATAATGCGCAAACTCTTGTATCGTGGGATGTTCCGCAACTATTGGTTGATCCAGAAGGGCGATGGTTATCAGAGGTTACCAAACCGGGGCCTCAGATAATAACGGGTATGCGTGGTTGCGGTAAAACAATGCTTCTCAGGGCATTGGACATTCATGCCCGAGCATCCGTTGGGAAGAATGAAGACGCAACAAAAGCCATAGAAAGAATCAAGGAAGATGGATTTTTTGGGCTTTTTGTATCGGCTCAGCGCCTACTGGATCTTAGACAGTCAACAGCCAAATTAGAGCATCGGCTGACAAGACTTTTTGTATACTACGCACTCCAAGCAGCAAGGGCATTGATGCACCTGCGTGACTTAAGTGCACAAATCGTCCTGCCGAATGCACATACCAAGCTATCATCCGCTGTAGCTGACTTTTTAGAGGGTGCTGATTCATTAAAAGAGGCATCTTCAATTGATGACTTGGAACGGCGGCTTGAACGAATCGCAGTAATGACATCTAGGGGTAGCACTGACTTTTTGGTGAAACAGTCACCAGCAGATGTTTTCCAGCACTTGGCGGAGCAGTTTAAAAGTTGCGCTACAGTAACAGCCAACTCTTCTATATTCTTCTTATTAGATGACGTGTCAACACGCTATCTTGAGCTGGAGCGCATTGACGAGATATTGTCAGCATTGCTATTTCAAAGTCCGGCGTGCGCGTTTAAATTTACTTCAGAATGGCAAACGATCGAGCTAGGTCTTCGTTCTCCAGGTCGCATTCATCCTATCAGGGTAGATCGAGATTTAGCGGTATTTGATCTTGGTGCAGACGTTTACGACACAATTAATTCTAGCGGCAAAGGCCGCGGAGAAGATTTTGTCGAGAAAATATTGCAGCAGCGGGCGAACTTTCATATATCACATCCTAAGTATAGCCCTAGAGACTTATTAGGTGACGTTCCACTCGAACAGGTCGCCAAAGAGATTGCCTCGTCAAGTTCTACTTCCAAAGAGAAAAAACAAGCATATCGAGGACTTTCGTGTTTAACAAGCGTATGTGTAGGAGACATAGGGGATGTCATTAAGCTCTATGAAGAGATTATCAAACGTGCATCAACTAATAGAACGCGAATGACACTTCCTATATCGGAGGCCTTACAAGCAGATTGCTTCCAAGCCATAAGCTCGCGGCGTCTGTACGACCTCAATAGACGTGGCGGCTATTATAAAAATCATGCTTTGGCATTTGCGCAAGCGGCGCATGATCTGTTGACGCGATCTTATAGAGAAGCAGTTAAGAACAACCAGGCGACACCAAGATTACGCCAGTACTCATCGTTATATGTTCGAGTCACCACGGATAATCAAGAAAGCCTTAGACAGCAAATCGATCAACTTAGGGAGTTAATAGACGCTGGCGTATTCGTTTATGCCGGCGGCGCCCCTCGTTCCAAAACGAAAGATTCAAATCCGATGCAGCAATTTAAGCTTAGCTATAGAAAAATTTATGGTTTGGCTGCCTTTATTGGCCTTGCTGATAGAGACCGTTTTGAACTTTCCGGAGAAGATCTTGGGGACTGGCTCGAAAACCCTGATAAAGACATTCTATTACGTAATCAAATTAAGAATGAAGTAGACAGTGGGCTAGACAGAGCGACTACATCGCCTGTTTCTATTCAACCTGTCGTCGAGTCAACCCCAGCAGAATCGAATTATCAAGCTAGCCTTTTTCAAGAGGGAGTCGAATTGGGCCAAAATGAACCAAATATGCCGCCATCAGGCGGATTTGCGGCCAAGCCGATAGATGTGAATGTAGCAGCGATCGATGTATCGGCTCTTTCCGGGATGGAGATAGGCGGGACTTTGGTGGGGCTGGGTTTCGAGGATCGTACCCTCGCATCAAATGAGTTGTTAGCGGCAAATGTTAAAAGTGGACTTGTACATACGATTCGATACGACCATGCAGGCCACGCGGCCGCGATAAAAAGCGCTTGGGAGGCCGCCGGACTAGAAGTTTCCGAAACTGAATACCGAACAGCTATGCTAGCTTTACCACGGTTTTCTGGTCTAGCGCTGATCGATATATCTGGGCTATCAAAACCATTAATTTTTTCCGCGATAAGGCGTGAACTTCAGGAAAAGGGAAGGGTACTAGTCTGCCATATGTCCGCTGAACAGCATTATCCGCTACAAGCCGATCTAGAAAGTATCTTTACCGCCGAGAAAGCTAAAGACCCAATCGCATTACTCGAAAGTCTCGGCCAAGTATTAAAAGGTGAAGAAGGACCGTATAAAGATGTGAAACTGCTAGACGAAGATGTCGACTTATCCAGAAGTAGAGCTCTTTTAGCATTTGCTTCCGCTAAACACGAACGACTTTCATCCCTTCTCGATCAGCGTGAATTTGATTATGTCGAGGTTATAGCTCCAACGGGTGACGAACCGCGAGCAAGAGTCGCCAACTATGCGGCTGAGTTCGTTTGCCAGAACTTCCAAAACTCTAAAGTCACAAGAGTTCCAGGTCACGATCTAAAAGAGATGATGGAGTATCTAGATGCCCGCTATCTTGATATATACGGTACAGCTGGGGCAAACATAGAAATAGGCTTAACGGGGTCGAAAATCCAAGCTGTTGCAGCAGCGATCCTTAGCGCTCGGCGAAAGGTCGCACAGGCATGGTATTTGAGTCCAACAAAATTCGATGAGGCGCGTTTTTCTGCCGGAGTGGGAGAAGCTCGCATATACGACATCACAGTATCTTAATCGGGTATTTAAAAAACCTCTTAAATTGGGTGGCGTATTCTACGCAATTTAGGAGGGTATTGGTAAGAGGGCGAAAGCAGCCTCACCAATTGACACAAGAAATGCTGATCACTAAAATTACTAGAAATTAAAAATACACAGGTTCGAGAGAAAGCCTCCAATGACGGAAGACTCCATAAAAAAAATTGTAGCTGAGCTTAAAAAATTTTCTCCTGGAGTGCCTCTTCTCAACTATATAACACATGCAAGATTTCCAAACTTCAAGGGCCTAGAGCGCAATGCAAGAATTGACTTTTCTTTCCCTTTTACAGCACTAGTAGGTGCTAACGGAATTGGCAAAAGCTCAATATTACATGCTCTGCACGGCATGCCAGAAGGAGAAAGTACTGCAAAGTTTTGGTTCGCAACTGCACTCGACCCTATTAAAACCATAGTTAAAGACCCACCAAGATATATATATGGACATTGGAATACCTCTTTCAATGGATCGGTAGAAACACGTAAAGCAAGGGTGTATAGCCGCCTAAGGGACTATGAGTATTGGGAGCCTACAAAAGCAACCAAAGGCGACAGCATGCAGGTAATTCCTAAAGAGCTATATGCTCGAAAAGACAAAGACCGATGGAACGCTGTCGAGCGCACTGTGGTTTACAAAAACATGAAGGTTGTTATTGGCGCCTTCGATAGAACGTTTAATTTTGGTAAAGATAGTGATCAGCTCGCAGCTAAACACGCGGAGATGCGAACCGGCGCTAAAAGGCTGAAAAGCGTTGTGGATCGGCAAGCTTCAAGTTGGTTGCTTGGTGGTGGGCCAGAGCGTGTATTTGAAAACCGCCAGCTCTTACCAGAAGAGCTGAAACATGTTTCGCAGATCCTCGGTCGCACATACATCTCTGCTCAATACATCAAGCATTCGCTGTATCCAGAGCAGAAAGGTGGGGATGTGAGCGTCATATTCGACCGAGGATTTAAATACTCCGAGGCATTTGCAGGTAGCGGAGAAGTCGCGATAGTAAGTTTGGTAGTAAGCATTATTAAGGCACCGAAGTATGCTTTGGTTTTGCTCGATGAGCCTGAGACATCTCTCCATCCTGGGGCTCAACGTGAGTTGTTACTCTTTCTTTTAACGCAGATAAAGAAAAAGCATCTACAGATAGTAATTTCCACGCACTCAATGGAATTCCTTCAAGGATTGCCCAATACTGCTATTAAGGTTTTCGAGGACAATGGAGAGGGTAAGTCTCGCATATTAAATGAGTGCTCTCCTTTTATAGCTCTCAACCGTTTAGGAAAGCCCGCGCCGAATAAAAAGCGCATATATGTAGAAGATATCTTAGCTAAGGCGACCGTAGAGCGTGCCGTAGAGGGGTTCGATGCTGGCGAACGAAGTGCTCTCGAAATTGTTGTAGCACCAGGAGGTGCTCAAGGAATTCTTGCAAATCAGATTCCGACGCATATGACAGCAGAAACTGACTGTTACGTTTTACTCGATGGTGACCAGCAGAAAGTTGCAACTTTTACGGATCCAGATGCCCTCTCACCGAATGACTATGCGCAACTAGAGGGAATAATAAAAGAGGAAGTAGGCTCCAAACCAAATTTTGCACTCAATGGAGGGAATGACGCGTCAGGAAAGGCGGCGGATAAAATACAAAAACATCTGGATTATCTACGCTGGATCCGTGAGCGTTTGGCGTTCTTGCCCCAAAAATGCCCTGACGCGATAATACTGAATGATGATGAGCGACGAGGACTCAGCAGCTCCGACGAGTTCAAGCGCGTACTTCGCAAAAAAATTGGCATTAATCAGTCCCCTGAGGGCTCAATTGGCGTTGCAAGGTATCTATTAGGGCAGCTGCCGGATGATAATGCCGACCTGACGGTAATACGAACCACCTTGAGACGTTGGCTAGACGCTGCTGCGTAGGCCTCTCAACCGTCCTTACCTTGACCTTGAACCACGTAATACTGTGAATTTATGACGCTAGCTACCACTGAAAATCGGAGACTCACTGCGCTTGACCTATTCAGCGGTTGCGGAGGTTTGAGCGTTGGCTTGCATCAAGCGGGCTTTCATGTGCTCGGAGCGGTGGAAATAGATGGTAAAGCTCAAGCGACGTACTCACTGAATCATCCGGAGGTAAAGCTGTTCTCCGAGGATATACGCAAGCTTGACGTCTCTGAGGTCATGTCAGCTACAGGTCTTGAAAAAGGGCAGCTCGATCTACTAGCTGGATGCCCGCCATGCCAAGGTTTCTCTCGATTACGAACAAAAAACAAAGGAGCTTCGGTCTTCGACGCTCGCAATGATTTGGTGAACGATTTCCTGCGCTTCGTTAAAGAAATGCTTCCAAAAAGCATCATGATGGAGAACGTCCCAGCGCTTGCTGCAGACTCTCGCTTTAACGACCTCTGCAGTTCGATTGCAGAGCTTGGCTATTCCTACGTTGTTCAAGTTCTGGACGCCGCCGACTATAGCGTTCCACAGCGCCGCAAACGGCTGATTCTTCTGGCGTCACGAGTGCATCAGCCGGCTATTGCCGAGAAAAACTCGCAACGTGTGACGGTTCGACAAGCCATATCAGGCATCGGCGCCAGGTCGAATACTAAAGATCTGCTGCACGCCATTCCAGAGCGCCGCTCGGAAAAGGTGATGGATATCATCAAGAGGATTCCAAAGAATGGAGGAAGCCGTAAAGATCTGCCTATCGAGTTCCAATTAGAATGCCATAAAAAGGCCAACGGCTTTTTTGATGTTTACGGGCGCATGTCTTGGGACGAGGTCTCACCAACTATCACGAGTGGTTGCTTCAACCCATCGAAAGGTAGATTTTTACACCCGTCACTGAACCGCACTATCACTTTACGTGAGGCAGCAGTTCTCCAAGGCTTCCCGATTGACTATCGATTCGATATTTCGCATGGAAAAGAGTCAATCGCGTTAATGATAGGAAATGCGCTCCCCCCACCTTTCATTGCCGCGCACGCTTCTAGTTTACGAGATGGAATTATGAGGTCTTCTTAATTTTAGTATGACCATGATACTAATGCTGAATCGCCCCTTTTTTCGGAGACACTGACTTATCGAATTCGGCCGGTTTCTGCCCGTCGCAAATCGAGGCCTGTAGGTGATGGCTGGTGTTTAGTTATGCCTTGAAGCGTTGGATTGACAGTTAGCTTTGAAGCCTGTGACTGGCTACGTAGTCGAGTTTAAGGTCTCACTTCACACGGACTAGTCGACCGGGTGCCGCTGAGATTAAAGGGCTTAAGAAGTTAACGTGCCCGCTTACATTGACTTAACCGAAATAACTTCCCCAAACCTGAATTTTTTCTTGGCTATCTTTGTAGCTTCTTGCTCTGCAACCAGGGAACTGAGCGTATCGGCTTCATGTATGATCTCGTGCATCTTGCCTTCGAATTCATTCCCCACCCTTAGTGTGACTCTCAACCTGGGAGTAAAGGCTTTTGATAGTTTCTTTTTCTTCACTACCTTTGTCGGCTCCGCGACCACGATTTCCGTTGCAGTGTCTTGCCCGTGGTTGTCGATTATTGATGCGGGGGGCTCTGGCTCACCGAATAGCGCCCGACGCATCTCTTCTTCCGTCAGCTCTGTAGTCATACCATTTCTCGAGAGGGTGTCGTGTATAGCGTTACGTTGTTTTCAGGTCTGGAAATAAATGCAGCGTGAGCGACCGCCAAATGTCCTCGGCGTAGGCCGGCGTGACCGAGTCTTTCTTAAGCTCGAACCAGGCGGTGGCCACGTTCTCGAAGGTGTGTTCCGTTTCTGCGCGCTTGGCCTCGCTCAGCGTATCGCGCTGCACCTTCGGATCGATGCCTTGGGCGAGCAGCTCGCGTGCTTCGACCGCCATCTTTCGGGCGTTTGCCAGTGACAGTTCGGGGTAGGTGCCCAAGCCCATGTTGATACGGTTCTTGGTCACCGGTTCACGGTAATTGAAATTCCACAGCAGAGAGCCATTGCTGCGTACACGGAGCTGTAAGCCGTCACCGTCGGTGAGGACATAATCCTTGGACGCGGGTTTGACTCCCTTGAGCTGCCGATCGGAGAGGCGGAGGGTTTGAGCAGGCATGAGATTTTTCCTCAGGCTCTGATTTGGTATTCCAAAGATTAGCACCGGATGGCCTGGAATACCGTTTGGAATACCCGAATGGCTGGAACTCAAAAAATCTCAAAAAACCGCAAAAGCGCTGGAAGCCGCGTGTTTGCTGGATTTCAGGCACAAAAAAAGACGTCCGTGGACGTCTTTAGATGATGAAGTGGTGGAGCCGGGGGGATTTGAACCCCCGTCCGCCAGTACTCCGCTGTCGGTACTACATGCGTAGCCGTGTCTATTAAGTTAACCCTCAGCGACCCGACGGGCAGGGTGCTTTGGGCGAGTTGTGTAAGTTTTAGCCGCTTCGTCCACAACGTACTGCACGGCGATTCTGTTCTATATGACAATCACTTTGGGTTTACAGACATCCCCTGGTGATTGCTGGACCCGAAGGTACCAGAAGCTCAGGGCTAAGGCTGCTTACGCAGCGAGAGCGAATTCCTGGCCGTAGTTTTCGTCATTGGCAACTATAAGTAGTTGCAACAGTGGATTTACGACTTCTGTTACCAAGTCGGCATGCACCTAAAGTTTCGCAACCGGCGTCGAATCCTAAACGGCCCCGAACTCATTGCCCGGTAAATCTGTTCGGGCAACAAGCGTGCACAGTGTACGCCAATCAGCCGACGAGGCCAACCCGCAGGTTGGCCGGGTTACTGATCACTTGTTCGTTCCGTCGGAAGTTTTGCGGATTTCCAGGATGGTCTGCTGGGTTTCCGCCACGCAATCGTCGATCTTGCCTTGTGCCTTCAAGGCCTGTGCCCTGCTTACGCTGGCTTCGACCCGACCGGCGAGTTCCGGCGACGACTGGAGGTCAGTCTTGGCGTTGTTGATGGTTTGTATGTTGGCATCACACAAGTCAGCAGGCTTGTCAGCGGCGAACGAAGTGGAGGCCATCATCGAGGCAGTAACGAACAGACCTAACAGTACAGAACGCTTCATGTGTATCTCCTTGAACTGAGGGATCCAGGCTTCGCTGACCGCAGGGCGAGCCACCGAATGGAGGAAAAGCCCCGATTGGTCGGGGCCTGATCTGTGGACTACCGTCTCGCTCAAGGGTTCTATTTTTTCTTCAGGCCGTTTTCGCGCGTGTCACCCGATCCACTAGATAGACCAGGCCGTGATAGTCGATCCCGCCGTGCTGGGTCAGGCCGATTTCGCACGTGCGGCTGGTGGAAACCCCTTCGCTGCAATGCTGCACTGCCTCTTTGAGCGTGCGCAGTGAATGGCTGTTCAGCTCCGGGGTGGTAAAGCCCTTGTCGCCGGCAAATCCGCAGCAATGAATCCCCTCTGGAATCACCACGGTTTTGCTGCATCTGCGCGCCAGATCGATCAACGCCTGGCTTTCGCCCAAATGCTGAGTGCTGCACGTCACGTGCACGGCAATCGGCGCGTCCTGTGGTGTGAAATCGAGGCGATCCATCAGATGCGTACGAATGAAGCGCACCGGATCGTACAGATCCAGTCGCGTTTCGCCGATGTCCTGAACCAGCCGCAACGTACACGGGCTGGTGTCGCAGTAGATCGGATCGAGCCCGCCGCGACTGGCGTGGAGCAGGGCGCTGATCAGTTCCTGGCGCTTGTGCTCGGCTTGCTCGGCGTAACCCTTGGAGGCGAACGGCTGACCGCAGCAGAGGTTGTCCTGGTTGTCGGGAAAGACTACCTGGTAACCGGCCTTTTCCAGCAGGCCACGGGTTTTGTCGTACAGCGACATTTGTTCTTTGTCGCCCGCCGCCGGGCCCATGACCCGCGACACGCAAGCGGCCAGATAAACCACGCGCGGACGCTCGTCCGACAGGCTCGGACTGAAACGAATGGCCTTTTCCGGTTGGGGCATGGCGTTGGTCCACTGCGGCACCTGGCCTTTGGACAAGCGCGTCAGGGTCGCCGACAGCTTCGTCAGGCGCGGTGCCCCGAGCATCATTCGTGCACCGTTGGCGACATGCAGGGCGAGGCGCGCGCCTTGCAGGGTCTTGGCGAAATTTCCTTCAATCCAGTCTGCGGTTTTCTGGTGCGTGGCGTGTCGGCCGCGCAGCTTTTTAACCAGCTCGCCGGTGTTGATGCCTACAGGGCAACGTTGTGCACACAAACCGGTCGCGGCGCAGGTGTCGATGCCTTGATAGTCGAAGGCGTTTTCCAGTTCAGTGGTGTCGATGCCAGCGCGTTTTTTCGACTGAATATCGCGCCAGATCACGATGCGCTGGCGCGGGCTCAGGGTCAGGCCCTTTGACGGGCACACCGGTTCGCAGAAACCGCATTCGATGCACTTATCCACAATCTCGTCGGCCGCAGGCAGCGGTTTCAGGTGTTTGAGGTGGATTTGCTTATCCTCACTGAGCACCACGTCCGGGTTGAGAATGCCGCTCGGGTCGAGCAAGCGTTTGAGCTGCCACATCAACTGGTAAGCGTCGCTGCCCCATTCAAGTTCCACGAACGGCGCCATGTTGCGCCCCGTGCCGTGTTCGGCTTTCAAGGAACCGCCGAATTCAACCGCAACCAACTGTGCGACGTCGTCCATGAACGCTTGATAGCGTGCGACTTCTTCCGGGCTGTTGAAGCCTTGGGTGAAGACGAAGTGCAGATTGCCTTCCAGCGCGTGTCCGAAAAGGATCGCTTCGTCGTAGGCATGTTTGTCGAACAGCTCAATCAGGCGATTGACGCCGATGGCCAGTTGTTCAACGGGAAAAGTGACGTCTTCGATGATCACCGTCGTGCCGGTTTTACGCACGGCGCCGACGGCGGGGAAGGTGTCCTTGCGGATGGCCCAGAGTCGGGCGTTTTCCACAGGGTCCTCAGTGAAGTCCACTTGCTTCTCCACCGGGAATCCGCTGAGCGACGCCATGACTTGCGCCAGTTGTTCCTGTAACAAGGTCGATGACGCAGCGCGGGATTCGATGAGCAGCGCGCACGCATTATTCGACAGTTGTTGTACGAAAGCGGGCATCCCCGGTTTGTCCTGCACCGAGCGCAAACTGCGTCGATCCAGCAACTCCACCGCCGAGACTGGTTGGGTTTTCAGCACGGTGACCGCGTTGCAGCAGGTTTCCACATCCGGGAAAACGATCAGCGCCGACGCCTTGTTCGGATGATCGATCACGGTGTTGTAAGTCACCGCGCTGATAAAGCCGAGCGTGCCTTCGGAGCCGACCAGCAGGTGGCTCAAGATATCCACCGGCTCGTCGAAATCCACCAAGGCATTGAGCGACAGGCCGGTGGTATTTTTCAGACGGTATTTGTGGCGAATTCGCGCGGCCAGTTCGGCATTGGCGCGGGTCTCGCGGCCCAATGTCGCCAGACGTTCGAGCAGATCGCCGTGGCTGGCGCGAAAGGCCGCGACGCTGGCGGGGTCTTCGGTATCGAGTCGCGTGCCATCGGCCAGCACCAGACGAATCCCGGCCAGCGTGTGGTAAGTGTTTTGCGCGGTGCCGCAGCACATGCCGCTGGCGTTGTTGGCGACAATGCCGCCAATTTTGCAGGCGTTGATTGAAGCCGGGTCGGGGCCGATCTTGCGGCCGAACGGTGCCAGCCAGGCGTTGGCCTGCGCGCCGATTACCCCCGGTTGCAGGCGGATTTGCATGCCTTGGCCGCGAATCTCGCGGGCGTTCCAGTTATCCCCCAGCACAATCAACACGGAGTCGCTGATCGCCTGCCCGGACAGGCTGGTGCCAGCAGCGCGGAAGGTCACCGGCACGTTGTCGCGCTGGGCCAGTTTCAGCAGTGCCACCACTTCATCTTCGGACTCGACGCGGATCACCAGTTTCGGAATGAGACGATAGAAACTGGCGTCGGTACCGAAGGCCAGGGTCGACAGCGGATCGTCAAAGCGCCGGTTGGCCGGGATCAGTTGCTCGGCATCGCGCAGGAAAGCGACAGGAAGACTCATTGATCCTCCAGAATCAGGACCACCAGATCTTTCGGGCCGTGAGCGCCATAGGCAAGAACCTGTTCGATATCGGCGGTTTTCGACGGGCCGGAGACCAGCAGCGCGTTGGTCGGCATGCCTTGCGCCCATTCAAATTCCTGCTGCACCTGATAGAAGTTGTCGCGGATTTCGCTGGCCTTGAGCAGGGCGAAATGCACCGGTGGCACCAGGCTCATCAAACGCGGTTCTTCGCGGGTGGGCCAGATAATCAGGCTGCCGGTGGCGGCGATGGCGCCGAGGGTGCCGGTGAGGCTGGCCGGGGTGTCGTTGAACAGTTCGGCTTTCCATTCTTCCATCGGGCGGTCGTAGGATTTCAGCGCCGGCAGACCGGGATTGTTCGCCCAGTGCTGTGCGATGCGTTGCCCATGAGGCGTGGTCGGTGCGATCAACAGACTCGGCAACTGACGATCTCGCAACAATTGGGCAAGCAGCATCGGCCATTCTGCGCCTGAGGTCAGGTGGATTTCGGTGTGCACCGCTTCCATCAGTTTGCGCAATTGCGGGATGCGTTGTTCGGCGCTGTAGGTGTAGGGCTGGGTCACCAGATCGACGTCGAAGTCGTCGGCAATCGGCGTGGTGCCTGTCAGGCTTTTCCGTAGTTTGCCGAGGATATTTTGTTTGGCGCTCATCGACGCTCTCCCTGTTTGGCCAGATGCTCGCGGGCCATGTCATGCAACGAGCGCGCGGCGGGTTTCGGTGCGCTGTGGTTTTGCGTCCATGGGCCAACGTTACTTGGCGTCAGCGCACGCAGGCGTGTGGCGAAAAAGGCGAACAGCCGATACAGCGTTGGCGAGCTGTTGAGCTTCGCCCAGGCGTTCCAGATGAAGCGTTCCTTGCGCGAATATTTACTGCCCTGGCCGCGCATCACTTGATGTGGGCTGTCGGGAGCCTTGACGTTCTCTTCGCGCAGACGCCGCAGGATGGCCGGGATGGGAATTTTTACCGGACAAACTTCACCGCAGGCACCGCACAGCGAAGACGCGCTCGGGTGATCGGGCACTTTCGCCAGGCCGACCATGTGCGGGGTGATGATTTTGCCGATCGGGCCTGGATAGCCTTCGCCATACGTGTGGCCACCGACGCGGGTGTAGACCGGACAATGATTCATGCAGGCGCCGCAGCGGATGCAATTCAGCGTCTGGCGCAATTCGCTGTCGGCGAAAGCCTGGCTGCGTCCGTTGTCGAGCAACACCAAATGCACTTCCTGCGGCCCATCGAGTTCGTGGTCTTTGCGCGGGCCGGAAATCATATTGACGTAGGTGGTGATCGGAATGCCCAGCGCCGAGCGGGTGAGGAGGGACAGCAGCGGCACCACGTCACGCAGGTTTTCCACGACTTTTTCGATGCCGGTGACGGCGATGTGCACGGGCGGCACGGTGGTGGTCATGCGGCCGTTGCCTTCGTTTTCCACCAGCAGCAGGGTGCCGGTTTCGGCCACGGCGAAGTTGACGCCGGAGACGCCGATGTCCGCTTCGAAGAATTTCTGCCGCAGGACCCTGCGACCGATCTGAATGAGTTGGTCAACGTCCTTGGTGTATTCCACGCCAAGTTTGTCGTGGAACAAGGACGCGACCTGACCGGCATTCTTGTGGATCGCCGGCATAATGATGTGTGAAGGCTTCTCGTGGTCGAGCTGGACGATGTACTCCCCCATGTCGGACTCCAGACATTCAATGTCCCGAGCCTCGAGGAAATGGTTCATCTCCATCTCTTCGCTGACCATCGATTTGCCCTTGATCACTTGCCGCGCCTCGTGAGCGCGGATGATCGAGAGGACGATGCCATTGGCCTCGTCCACCGTTTCCGCCCAGTGCACTGTCACACCGTTGCGGGTCAGGTTCTGTTCCAGTTGCTCGAGCAGGTCGGGCAACTTGGAGAGCGCGCGGGCCTTGATCGAGTTGCCCAGTGCGCGCAAGTGTTCTCTTTCGTGGGCATCGCTGAAAGCCGCTGCCCGCTTGGTCATCAGTGAATCCATCGCAGTGCGGAAGTTGTTTCGCAACTGCTGATCACCCAAGGCTTTGTGCGCCCGGGTGCGAAAGTCTTCTTCTACGGCAACCGTAGGAATTATCACTGAGGTGCTCATTTCGCACCTCCGGTCCGCTGCCAGAGGAAGCTGGCCAGGTGTTGGCCGCGCAACGCTTCCTTCTGTTTTTCCAGCGCACCGTTGATGTTTATCAAACAGCCACAGTCGGCACTCAGTACCTTGTGCGCGCCGGATTCCTTCAGCGCGCGGGTCTTGTCAGCCACCATCGCCCCGGAAATGTCTGGCATACGGACGCTGAATGTCCCGCCAAAGCCACAGCATTCGCTTTCGTGGTCATGGTTGACCCGTTCCACATTGCTCAACTGCGCCAGCAACTCGCGCCCGTGCAGGTGGGTGTTCATCTCGCGACGCGCCGAACACGAGGTGTGCAGCGCGACTTTGACCGGTTCACCGCTGTCCTTGAGCTGCACCTTGCAGACAAACAGCAGGAATTCGGCCAGTTCATAGGTGCGAGCCGCGAGGGCCCGGACCTGTTTCAACGTCTGCGGCTCGTCCTTGAACAAGTCGGCGTAATGCTCGCGCAGCATGCCGGCGCAGGAACCCGACGGCACCACGACCGGATAATCCCCGGCGAACAGCGCCAGTTGCGAACGCGCTACCGTCCGTGCCTGCTCGGTGTAACCCGAGGTGTAGGCGGGCTGGCCGCAGCAACTCTGCCCCTGCGGGTACTCGACCCGAATCCCTTCGCGCTCCAGCAAATGGATCGCGTCCATCCCGGCCTCGGGGTAGAACAGGTCGACCACACACGTGCCGAACAGGTAGACCCGCGACGGTTTCTCGCTGGGGTATTGCCGAGGTTCGGGCAGGGGCGGTGCCACGCGGGTCGCGTTCGGCACGGCGTTGTAAAAAAGCTCGCTCATCAGGCGTGTCTCCGGGTGGTCCCGGTTATCCGTCTGCTGCGGCTGCTGAATATAGAGAGCCTTGCTTTCAGCAGCCTTACAGACCCGGTGGTGAATTGCTGACGCCGGTTTCACGAACCGGCGTCGGTTATTTCCGTATGTTTTGCAGGATCAGTGCACCAGCATGCCGGTGAACCAGTAGGCCTGAGCCAGCGTGATCAAACCGACGATCGTTGCAAAGAATAGGCTGTGCTTGAGCGTGAAGCGGAACAGATCCGATTCCTTGCCCACCAGGCCGGTCGCGGCGCAGGCCACGGCGATCGATTGCGGCGAAATCATCTTGCCGGTGACGCCGCCGCTGGTGTTCGCGGCGACCAGCAGCGTGTCACTGACGCCGATCTGGTGCGCAGTGGTCGCTTGCAGCGAACTGAACAATGCGTTGGACGAAGTATCGGAGCCGGTGAGGAATACACCGAGCCAGCCGAGAAACGGCGAAAAGAACGGGAACGCTGCGCCAGTGCCGGCCAGCACCAGGGCCATGGTCGAAGACATGCCGGAATAGTTCGTGACGAAGGCGAACGCCAGCACCATGCCAATCGACAGAATAGGCCAGCGCAACTCGTAGAAGGTCTCTTTAAAAGTGGTAAGACCAGTTTTGAAGCTGATCTTCAGCACCAGCATTGAAATCAGCGCGGAGAAGAAAATCGCCGTGCCGGTCGCGGAAATCGGATCGAGTTTGAACACCGCTGGGATGGCGGTCGGATTGGCCACGATCGGTGCAGTCTTGATCACCAGTTGGTCAAGGTGCGGAATCGCGAAGTTGAACACCCAGCTGTACATCGAACCGCCCGCAGCGAACATCGCCTTGAAAGGCTTCAGCGTCCAGATCGTCACCAGCACGGTGAGAATCAGGAACGGCGACCAGGCCTTGAAAATTTCCCCGAGGCTGTAAGGCGAAACCACGGTTGTGCGCTTCTGGCCGAAACCGCCGACGCTGGCGCTGACCACCGAGGCGGACACCGCGCCCACGATGTGTTGGCCGGCGGCGCGTCTTGGCTGCCAGACTTTCAGGAACAGGGTGAGGGAAATCAGGCTGGCCAGTGCCGAGGTGATGTCGGGCAGTTCCGGGCCGATGAAGTTCGAGGTGAGGTACTGAGTGATGGCGAAGCTCAGGCCCGCCACCAGTGCTGCCGGCCAAGTTTCGCGCACGCCGCGCAGGCCATCCATCATGAACACCAGCCAGAACGGCACGAACAGCGACAGCAATGGCAATTGGCGACCGGTCATCGCGCCGATCTTGAAGGCGTCGATGCCGGTGACCTGGCCTGCGACGATGATCGGAATTCCCAGTGCACCGAAGGCAACCGGCGCGGTGTTGGCGATCAGGCACAGGCCGGCGGCGTACAGCGGGTTGAAGCCCAGTCCTACAAGGAGCGCGGCAGTAATCGCCACCGGCGCGCCGAAACCGGCGGCACCTTCCAGGAATGCGCCGAAGCAGAAGCCGATCAGCAGCACCTGCAAGCGCTGGTCGTCAGTGATCGACAGCACCGAGCTGCGGATGACCTCGAACTGACCGCTTTTGACCGTCAGTTTATAGAGGAATACCGCGGCGACAATGATCCAGGCAATTGGCCACAGACCGTAGGCGAAGCCATAGCCGGCAGCGGCAAAAGCCATGTCCACAGGCATCTGAAAAGCAAAAATCGCCACGGCAATCGACAGGGCGAGGGTGATGCTGCCGGCCACGTGGCCTTTGAGGCGGAACACCGCCAGGGCGAGGAAAAAGAACACGATAGGAATGACGGCCGCGAGGGCGGAGACGCCGAGACTGCCGAGCGGGCTGTAGAGCTGTTGCCAGGTTTGCATAGTGGGGTGGCCCCTAATTGTTGTTGGTCAGGCACTGTCAGCGTATTTGGATAATTGGTAAGACCAATTTACAATCGCTGTTGGCTAGGGTAAAAGCCTTGGTGTCGGTGTGTCAATTTGTCGCCCTGAAACTTTCGTCGCATGAGCGGTGCAGATTGCATCTGATCCGGTTTAGGGCGTTATCGTCTGGCAGGTGTCGGCGGCGCGCGGATAGGCCAGAATAGACAGCCCGGCGAGCCGTCGGGATCGTGGAGAAATGAGTTATGGGCTTTGATCAGATACGTCAGCGCCGTTTGTCTGACGATATTGTCGAGCGCCTCGAGGGGATGATCCTGGAGGGCACGCTGAAGTCGGGTGAGCGGCTTCCGGCGGAGCGCACGCTGGCCGAACAATTTGGCGTATCACGCCCGTCGTTGCGCGAAGCGATTCAGAAACTGGCAGCCAAAGGCTTGCTGGTCAGTCGTCAGGGTGGCGGCAATTATGTGGTGGAGGGCCTCGGCTCGACGTTCAGTGATCCGCTGCTGCAGTTGCTTGAGAGCAATCCCGAAGCGCAGCGCGATTTGCTGGAGTTTCGCCATACCCTGGAGGCTTCGTGCGCCTATTACGCAGCATTGCGCGCCACCGATGTGGATCGCGAGCGGCTGACCGCAGCGTTCGATGAGCTACAGGATTGCTACTCGCGCCACGACGAAGTCAGTCGGGCGGAAGAGGGCGCTGCGGATGCGAAATTTCATCTAGCGATTGCCGAGGCCAGCCACAACGCGGTCTTGCTGCACACCATCCGTGGGTTGTTCGATCTGCTCAAGCGCAACGTCGTGACCAACATTGGCGGCATGTACAAGCAGCGCACGGAAACCCGCGACATGCTGATTTCACAGCACCGGGAATTGTATCTGGCGATTATCGAAGGGCGCGCGGAGCAAGCGCGGGAAGTCTCCAGTCGGCACATTCTGTATGTGCAGGAGGTGCTGGAAGAGGTGCGGCAGGAAGTTCAGCGCATGGCTCGGGCGGAGCGGCGCAAGGGGATGTGATCAGGTGTGTTTGTGTTGATGCTGAAATAGCTTTCGCGAGCAGGCTCGCTCCCACATTTGAAATACATTCCAAGGTGGGAGCGAGCCTGCTCGCGAATTGGCGCTAAAGGGGGAAGATCAGTCTTCCTTGCCCTTGTTGCGCACCGCGCGCTGCAATTCGCGGCCGGCATCGCGCTCACGCTCGGTGTCACGCTTGTCGTATTCCTTCTTGCCCTTGCCCAGAGCGATCTCGCACTTGACCATGTGCTTGCTCCAGTACCAGGACAGGCAGACGCAGGCGTAACCCTTTTGCTGCACGGCGGCGGCGAGTTTCTCCAGCTCGCGGCGGTTGAGCAGCAGTTTGCGCGTGCGCACCGGGTCGGCGATGACGTGGGTGCTGGCGGTCATCAACGGCGTGATGTGGCTGCCGAGCAACCAGGCCTCGCCATCCTTGAGCAGCACGTAACTGTCGACCAGTTGCAGCTTGCTCGCCCGCAGACTTTTTACTTCCCAGCCGGCCAGGACCAGACCAGCCTCGAACTTGTGCTCGATGAAGTAATCGTGTCGCGCCTTTTTGTTCTGCGCGATGGTCCCTGTTGGGTGTTTCTTCTGTTTAGCCATAGGGGCGGCATTATATGGAGTTGTTGGGCTGTCGGCTACGGTGTTGCTGCGCGCTTGAGCAGGTTGAGTGAATCCCGGACAATGCGGCCTCTTTTTCTAACGCTTGGGCGTGATAAACGATGTCGACAGACAAGGTTTCTGTCCACGGCAGTTGGGCTAGCCGCTGGGTATTCATACTCGCCGCGACCGGTTCGGCCGTGGGACTGGGTAGTATCTGGAAATTCCCCTACATGGTCGGGGTCTACGGCGGCGGTGCCTTTGTGCTGATGTTTCTGGCGTGCATCGCGCTCATCGGTGTCCCGGTCATGCTCGCCGAAACCCTGATCGGCCGGCGCGCCCGGCAAAGTCCGGCAAACGCCTTGAAGGTGCTGGCGCTGGAGGCGGGGCATAGCGCCAAATGGTCGTGGGGCGCGTTTGCCGGGATGATCACGGCCTTGTTGATCCTGTCTTTCTATAGCGTGGTCGGCGGCTGGTCGCTGGACTATATCGTCGACATGGGCCGTGGCGATTTCCAGGGCGCGACGGCGGACCAAGTCGGTGCCTATTTCGGCAATGTCATTTCCAATCCCTGGCGCCTGACACTTTGGCATACGATTTTCATGCTGCTGTCGGCATTCGTGATTGCCAAAGGCGTGGTCGCCGGGCTTGAGCGAAGCCTGCGGATCATGATGCCGTTGCTGTTCGTGATGATTCTGGTGCTGCTGGGTTACAGCATGACCACCGGGCATTTCATGGAAGGCGTGCATTTCATGTTCGACTTCCACCCGGAAAAAGTCCTCGACGGGTTGTTGCCGGCGATGGGGCACGCGTTCTTTTCGCTGAGCGTCGGCGTCGGTTCGATTATGATCTACGGCGCCTATATGCCGAAAAACACCTCGCTGTCGAGTACTGTGGTCGGTGTTGCGCTGCTCGATACTTTTGTTTCTCTGGTAGCCGGTCTGGCGCTGTTTCCGATCGTATTCGCCGCTGGCCTGAACCCGAGCGAAGGCCCGGGCCTGATGTTCGTCAGCCTGCCATTTGCCTTTGGTAATGTGGTTTTTGGTCAGTTGATGGGGGTCGTGTTTTTTGTACTGGTGGCGGTGGCCGCCTGGAGTTCGGCGATTTCCCTGCTCGAGCCGATGGTGGCTTATCTGGTCGAGCGCACGAAAATCAGTCGCGTGTGGGTGACTTTCTGGCTGGCGTTCACCTGCTGGTTCGTTGGCCTGGGCACGGTGTTCTCCTTTAATATCTGGAAGGAGGCCAAGTTTTTCGTGAACGAAGGCGGGGTATTCAGCCTCTACCAGTGGGGTGCGCAGAGCGGTCTCGACTTCTTCGGTGTGATCGACTTCTTCACCTCGCGGATCATGTTGCCCCTCGGTGGCTTGTGTTTCGTGTTGTTCGCCGGATGGGTGATGGGGCGTGAAGCGGTGCGTGATGAATTGTCTATCCGCAGCCCCGCTTTGTTTGCCTTGTCCCTGTTCTTGATGCGCTACGTCGCGCCTATCGGCATTCTTGTAGTCTTTGCCGCTCAGCTCTGGAAGTAACGCTTACATGACGACACATATCCAACGATCCGCGCTCCTGCCGTACCCGGCGCAGTTTCTCTACGACCTGGTCAACGACGTCGCGCGTTACCCGGAGTTTCTGCCGTGGTGCTCGTCGGCCGAAGTGCTGGAGAGCTCCCCAGAGCATATGCGCGCCAGTGTCGGCGTGGCCAAGGGCGGCCTCAGTCAGCATTTCGTCACGCGCAATACATTGGTACCAGGGCAGTCGATCGAGATGGACCTTGAAGAGGGGCCGTTCAATCAGCTGCACGGTGTCTGGGTGTTCAAGGCCTTGAATGAAAAGGCCTGCAAGATCAGCCTGGATCTGTCGTTCGATTACGCCGGGCCGCTGGTCAGGGCTACGTTGGGGCCGCTGTTCAATCAGGCGGCCAACACGCTGGTAGATGCCTTTTGCCAGCGCGCCAAGCAGATGCATGGTTGAGCCTGTGATCGAGATAGAGGTCGTGTATGCGGCGGTCGATCGGCAAGTATTGCGGGCGATCACTGTGGCTGAGGGTGTTACCGTTCGGGCGGCGGTGCAGGCATCGGGAATTGCGGCAGAGTTTCCTGAACTGAATCCGGCGGAATGCCCGCTGGGGATATTTGGCAAAGTGGTTGCCGATGCGGATTCACGCGCCGTTCAGGCGGGGGACCGGATCGAAATTTACCGGCCGTTGCTGGCGGATCCCAAAGAGGTTCGACGCTTGCGTGCGGCCAAGGCGGCGGAGGCCAAAGCTCGAAATCTTTGATCAGGCTCAAACGGCAGGCAATAAAAAACCCGGTATGTCCGGGTTTTTTATTGCCCCACCATTTACTGCGGCGAGGTGTCCAGCGGTTCTGGAGTTGGAACCGGTACGGTCTCCACGCCATCGACGTCCTTCTGGATCTGATCCAGCAGGGAGCCTGGCTTGGCCGGCTTTTCCGCTTCTGGCTTCTCGACGTTTTCAGCTGGAGAGGTCACGTTCGTGCCACTGTCCTTGCCGAGAATGGCTTCGTCACGGCTCACGCCCGGCATGAAGTCACCGGACAGGCTGACAAGCTGGTCGTTGGAATTGAAGATAACGCTGATGCGTTCCTGTTGGCGTTCACCGCCACCCGGTTGCAGGCTGTACAGATAATCCCAGCGATCGGCATGGAACGTGTCGGCAAGCAGAGGGTTGCCCATGATAAACCGTACTTGCGGCCGGGTCATTCCCGGGCGTAACTGGTCTATCATGTCCTGCGTGACGACATTGCCCTGCTGGATGTCGATTTTGTAAACCCCGGGGAATGAACAACCGGCGAGTGCGAGCAGTCCCACAAAGGTGAAACTGGTTAGCAAGAGCTTGGTGTTTTGCATCGGTGGGCGACTTCCACTATCTTGGCTGGGACAACGTAAACGCCGATCATACCCGCATTAAGAGAAGCTGCGAAGCAGCATCGCGAGAAAGCTGACCATGGTTGAAAATAGCGAACTACGCAAAGCCGGCCTCAAAGTGACCCTGCCACGGGTCAAGATCCTGCAAATGCTCGACTCTACCGAGCAGCGCCACATGAGTGCCGAGGACGTCTACAAGGCGTTGATGGAAGCTGGTGAGGACGTCGGTCTGGCCACGGTTTACCGTGTACTGACCCAGTTCGAAGCGGCCGGCCTCGTGGTCCGCCACAACTTCGACGGCGGCCACGCGGTATTTGAATTGGCCGACGGTGGCCACCACGACCATATGGTCAACGTGGAGTCGGGTGAAGTCATCGAATTCTTCGACGAAGAAATCGAAAAACTTCAGAAATCTATCGTCGAGAAGCATGGCTTCGAGATGGTCGATCACAACCTGGTGCTTTACGTACGCAAGAAAAAGTAAGCAGTCGCGCAAATTTCACGTTCGCGAAACGAGCGAAGGCGACCCAAGGGTCGCCTTCGTGCTTTCTGCTGTCCGTCAAGCCTTGGCGGTTACCACCATTTTTTTCGCGTGGGCCAGGGATTCCTTGGTCAGGTCGATGCCGCCGAGCATGCGCGCGACTTCTTCTATGCGTTCGTTCTTGCTCAGCTTCGCGACAGCGGTGTGCGTTGCCTCTTCATCCCGGACCTTGTGCACGAACAGGTGCTGATGCCCCTGCGCTGCCACTTGCGGCAAGTGCGTCACGGTCAACACCTGGCCGCGCTCACCGAGGCGACGGAGTAACTGGCCGACGATTTCAGCCGTCGGGCCGCCGATACCCACGTCCACTTCGTCAAACACCAGCGTCGGAACGCGGGAAGTCTGCGCTGTGATGACCTGGATCGCCAGGCTGATCCGCGACAGCTCGCCGCCGGATGCGACCTTGGCCAGTGCCTTGAGCGGTTGACCGGGGTTGGCGCTGACCAGCAATTCGACCTGTTCCAGCCCATTCGGCAACAATTCGTCGCTGCCATTGGCTTTTAATTCGATGGTGAAGCGGCCACCGGGCATGCCCAAACGCTGAATTTCCTGCTCCACCGCGCTGGCGAGGCTGCCGGCCGCCTGATGGCGCAGGTCGCTGAGCTCGCGCGCTTTCTCTTGATAGTGGCGGGCGTAGGAAGCCAGCTCATCGCCCAGACGCTCGATGGATTCGTCATTGGCGTTCAGTGTTTCGATTTCATCCAGCAGCTTTTGCTGCATCTCGCCGACTTCGGTCGGCTGAATTCGGTGTTTGCGCGCCAGGGTGTAAATCGCGTCGAGGCGCTCTTCCAGGTATTGCAGGCGAGCGGGGTCGGCATCGAAGTTGTCGAGGAAGCGATTGAGCTCGCCTACTGCCTCTTCCACCTGAATCTGTGCGCTGGTGAGCAGGCTGCTCGCTTCGCCCAATGCGCCGACCGAGTTGTTCACGCTGGAAAGCCGATTGAGGCTTGCGGTCAGCGCATTCAGCACGTTGCCGGAATCGCTTTCGCTGCACTGTTCGACCACTTGCCGGCAAATGCCGAGCAAGGTTTCGGCGTTGGTCAGGTTCTTGTGTTCCTGCTCCAGCTGTTCCAGTTCGTTCTCGCCGAGACCGAGGTTTTCCAGTTCTTCGAGTTGATAGCTGAGCAGTTGGTGGCGGGCGCGTTGTTCATCGCCGGAATTGGAAAGGCGCTCCAGTTCCTGGCGGGTCTGGCGCCAGCGCTGCGCGGCAAGCTGTACCTGGCGAGCCAGATCGGTCGCGCCGGCGTACTCGTCGAGCAAGCGTCGATGTGTGTCGGTCTTCAGCAGCGATTGATGTTCGTGCTGGCTATGAATATCGATCAGCAGTTCGCCGAGTGCTTTGAGATCGCCAAGTGGGCAGGGCGTGCCGTTGATATAGCCGCGAGAGCGTCCTTCCGAGGTGATGACGCGGCGCAGGATGCACGGGCCGTCGATATCCAGGTCGCGTTCGGCCAGCCAGGCGCTGGCTTCGGGAATATCGACCAGATCGAAGGTGGCAAGGATGTCGGCCTTGTCGGCGCCGGGGCGGACCACGCCGCTGTCGGCGCGATCACCGAGAGTCAGGCCCAGCGCGTCGAGCATGATCGACTTGCCGGCGCCGGTTTCCCCTGTGATCACGCTCATCCCGCGATCGAGTTCGAGATCGAGATGTTCAACGATGGCGTAGTTGTGTACGGACAGGTGCACCAGCATAAAGGCCGCTCCCAGGTTTTAGGTCTGGTTATTTATACAGTGTTTTGTTTCGGCCTGACAATGCCTTCGCTTAGCTCGATTTGCGCGGTGCGACGGAAGGCTTAGTGCGTTGTGGAATGACAAAGCAGCACTTTTTTGTAGGGTTAATGCATGAGAGCCCTTGAAGCCTGTTTTTGCGGCCCCATATATCGGGGCAGAAGCGCGAGTCCAACCTCGCGGACGATATTGAAAGGAGAATTCTATGGCTGACGAACAGACAGTAGATACGCAAAACCCAGAAGCCAATCAGGCGCCCGAGAGTTCGGGTGATGACCTGGCGACCCGTGTGCAAGTGCTCGAAGAGCAATTGGCCGCCGCGCAGGATCAGTCTCTGCGTGTTGCTGCCGATCTGCAGAACGTCCGTCGTCGTGCCGAGCAGGACGTCGAGAAGGCGCACAAGTTTGCCCTTGAGAAATTTGCCGGCGACCTGCTGCCGATCGTCGACAGCCTGGAGCGCGGTCTCGAGCTGTCGAACCCGGACGACGAAAGCATTCGTCCAATGCGCGAAGGCATCGAGCTGACACTGAAAATGTTCAACGACACCCTCAAGCGTTATCAGCTTGAAGCGATCGATCCCCATGGCGAACCGTTCAACGCCGTTCTTCATCAGGCGATGGCCATGCAGGAAAGTGCTGACGTCGAACCGAACAGCGTTCTGAAGGTGTTCCAGAAGGGCTATCAGCTCAATGGTCGTCTGCTGCGCCCGGCAATGGTCGTGGTCAGCAAGGCGCCTGCGCCAGTTTCGCCTTCTATTGACGAGCAGGCTTGAAATTAGCCGCAAGGCCCCCATTTAGAAGTCAAGCGTTTAAGTGCTACCGCAGTCAGCCACCACTGCTGCGGCATCCAAATCCAAAGTTTCGGGAGAGTGAACATGGGCAAAATTATCGGTATCGACCTGGGGACTACCAACTCCTGCGTCTCCGTGCTGGAAAACGGCAAGGCAAAAGTTATTGAAAACGCTGAAGGCGCGCGCACCACGCCGTCGATCATCGCTTACGCCAACGATGGCGAAATCCTGGTAGGTCAGTCGGCCAAGCGTCAGGCTGTGACCAACCCGCACAACACTCTGTACGCGGTAAAGCGTCTGATCGGTCGTCGCTTCGACGAAGAAGTTGTGCAGAAAGACATCCAGATGGTCCCTTACAAGATCGTCAAGGCTGACAACAATGACGCCTGGGTAGAAGTGAACGGCCAGAAAATGGCACCGCCACAAATCTCGGCTGAAATTCTGAAGAAGATGAAGAAGACCGCCGAAGACTACCTCGGCGAGGCAGTGACCGAAGCGGTGATCACCGTTCCGGCCTACTTCAACGACAGCCAGCGTCAGGCCACCAAAGACGCCGGCCGCATCGCCGGTCTGGACGTAAAACGTATCATCAACGAACCAACCGCAGCCGCTCTGGCTTACGGTATGGACAAGGCCAAGGGCGATCACACCGTGATCGTTTATGACCTGGGTGGCGGTACCTTCGACGTGTCCGTGATCGAGATCGCCGAAGTCGATGGCGAGCACCAGTTCGAAGTGTTGGCCACCAACGGTGACACCTTCCTCGGCGGTGAGGACTTTGACATTCGTCTGATCGACTACCTCGTTGACGAATTCAAGAAAGAAAGCGGCATGAACCTCAAAGGTGATCCGCTGGCCATGCAGCGTCTGAAAGAAGCCGCTGAGAAAGCCAAGATCGAGCTGTCGTCCGCTCAGTCGACCGACGTCAACCTGCCGTACATCACTGCAGATGCCACCGGTCCTAAGCACCTGAACGTGAAAATCTCGCGTGCCAAGCTCGAAGCACTGGTTGAAGACCTGGTTCAGCGCACCATCGAACCTTGCCGCATTGCCATGAAAGACGCCGGTATCGACGTCAGCGCGATCAACGACGTGATCCTGGTCGGTGGTCAGACCCGTATGCCGCTGGTGCAGAAGCTGGTGACCGATTTCTTCGGTAAAGAAGCACGTAAAGACGTCAACCCTGACGAAGCTGTTGCCATGGGTGCCGCGATTCAAGGCGCTGTTCTGGCCGGTGACGTGAAAGACGTTCTGCTGCTCGACGTCAGCCCGCTGACCCTGGGTATCGAAACCATGGGTGGCGTGATGACTGCGCTGATCGAGAAAAACACCACGATTCCTACCAAGAAATCGCAAGTGTTCTCGACCGCCGACGACAACCAGGGCGCCGTGACCATTCACGTCCTGCAGGGTGAGCGCAAGCAAGCCGCTCAGAACAAATCCCTGGGCAAGTTCGACCTGGCCGACATTCCACCTGCTCCACGTGGTGTGCCGCAGATCGAAGTGACCTTCGACATCGACGCCAACGGCATCCTGCACGTCGGCGCGAAAGACAAGGCGACCGGCAAGACTCAGTCGATCGTGATCAAGGCCAACTCCGGTCTGTCCGACGAAGAAATCGAGCGCATGGTGCGTGACGCCGAGGCGAATGCCGAGGAAGACCGCAAGTTTGAAGAGCTGGCCGCTGCCCGTAACCAGGGTGATGCACTGGTTCACTCGACTCGCAAAATGGTTGCTGACGCGGGCGACAAAGTCACCGCCGAAGAGAAAACCGCGATCGAAGCTGCTGTGGTTGCCCTGGAAGCCGCTGTCAAAGGCGACGACAAGGCTGCCATCGAAGCGAAGGTCGAAGAGCTGTCGAAGGTCTCCGCACCGGTTGCTCAGAAGATGTACGCCGAACAGGCTCAGCCAGCTGATGGCGCAGCCCCGCAAGGCGAGTCGGCCGAAAAGGCTGACGACGTTGTCGATGCAGAGTTCGAAGAAGTCAAAGACCACAAGTAAGTTGTTGGTCGCCCGGTTGACTGCCTTGCGGCGGTGACTGGTAGGATGTCGCCGCGCGGGAGCTTGCTCCCGCGTTGGCGTATCTGGAATACGCGAATTTTTACAGCATGCGACAGCGCTCGCGTGCTGGCGGTATGGCCGAAAATGCTCCTGCTTTTCGCGCTGAAATTACCGCATCAATCTAGACCAGGATCGTTGAATTGACGTGAGTTGGGTCCGGGCCTTCATGGGGGCTCAACGAGTTTGGCGAGGCTCAGGAGGGGTTTGCCGAACGTCCTTAAGAGTGCAAAGAACTTATGGCAAAGCGTGATTATTACGAAGTATTGGGTGTCGAGCGGGGCACGAGCGAAGCGGACCTGAAAAAGGCCTATCGCCGCCTGGCAATGAAGCACCACCCTGACCGTAATCCCGGCGACAAAGCCTCGGAAGAGATGTTCAAAGAGGCCAACGAGGCCTATGAAGTCTTGTCCGACGCCAGCAAGCGTGCGGCATACGACCAGTATGGTCATGCCGGCGTTGACCCGAGCATGGGCGGCGGCGGTGCCGGTTTCGGCGGCCAGAACTTCTCGGACATCTTTGGTGATGTCTTCAGTGATTTCTTCGGTGGTGGTCGCGGCGGTTCCCGTGGCGGCGCTCAGCGTGGCAGCGATCTGCGCTACACCCTGGAGCTGAATCTGGAAGAAGCGGTGCGCGGCACGTCGGTGAATATCCGCGTTCCGACACTGGTCAACTGCCAGCCTTGCGACGGTTCCGGTGCCAAGAAAGGCTCTTCGCCTTCGACGTGCCCGACGTGCGGCGGCATCGGCCAGGTGCGCATGCAGCAGGGTTTCTTCTCGGTTCAACAGACCTGCCCGCGCTGCCATGGCCAGGGCAAGATCATTTCCGATCCGTGCGAATCGTGCCACGGCGACGGTCGCGTCGAAGAGTACAAAACCCTGTCGGTGAAAGTGCCGGCGGGTGTGGATACCGGCGACCGCATCCGTCTGTCCGGCGAAGGCGAGGCGGGGACCCAGGGCGGGCCGACTGGCGACCTGTACGTTGTGATCAATGTGCGCGAACACGACATCTTCCAGCGTGACGGCAAGCATCTGTTCTGCGAAGTGCCGATCAGCTTCGTCGACGCAGCGCTGGGTGGCGAGCTGGAGATTCCGACCCTCGACGGTCGCGTCAAACTGAAAATCCCCGAAGGCACGCAAACTGGCAAGCAGTTCCGCGTGCGCGGCAAGGGTGTTGCCCCGGTGCGTGGCGGCGGCGCGGGCGATTTGATGTGCCGTGTAGCGGTCGAGACGCCGGTTAATCTCAATCGTCGTCAGCGTGAACTGTTGGAAGAATTCCGCAGCTCCCTGGCCGATGACAACAGCCATTCGCCAAAAACCACCGGTTGGTTCGACGGTGTGAAGCGTTTCTTCGGCGATTTGTAAGGAGTCGGCATGCGACGTATTGCAGTGATGGGCGCCGCCGGGCGCATGGGCAAGACCCTGATTGAAGCAGTGCAGCAAACGCCAGGCGCTGGCCTGACGGCAGCGGTCGATCGTCCCGACAGCACGTTGGTCGGCGCCGATGCCGGTGAGCTGGCAGCGCTGGGCCGTATCGGCGTGCCGCTGTCCGGTGATCTGGATCGTGTGGTTGAAGAGTTCGATGTGCTCATCGACTTCACCCACCCGACCGTGACCCTGAAGAATCTCGCCTTCTGCCGTAAACACGGCAAGGCGATGATCATCGGCACGACCGGTTTCAGTGTTGAAGAGAAGCAGTTGCTGGCCGAGGCGGGCAAGGACATTCCGATCGTCTTTGCCGCCAACTTCAGCGTCGGCGTCAACCTCTGCCTGAAATTGCTCGACACCGCTGCGCGAGTGCTGGGCGATGACGTCGATATCGAAATCATGGAAGCCCACCACCGTCACAAGGTCGATGCACCGTCAGGCACGGCCGTGCGCATGGGCGAAGTGATTGCCGATGCGCTGGGTCGTGATCTGAAGAAAGTCGCGGTCTACGGTCGCGAAGGCCAGACCGGTGCACGTGAGCGGGAAACCATTGGTTTCGCCACCGTGCGTGCCGGCGACATCGTTGGCGATCACACCGTGCTGTTTGCCGCCGATGGCGAGCGTGTCGAGATCACCCACAAGGCTTCGAGCCGTATGACTTTCGCCAAGGGCGCGGTGCGTGCGGCGCTGTGGCTGGATGGTCGCGAGCCGGGCCTTTATGACATGCAGGACGTGCTCGACCTGCGTTGAGACGTTGCTGAACCCCGGTGCAAACGCCCTGTTTGCACCGGGTTTTACCGCTTGGCGACGACCTGTCGCATTCTCCGGCCTTTAAGGCTCTTTAGCGGTGGACCAAAAACGCCCTTTTCTGTAAGCTACAGCTTTAGTGTGTCCACTAAAAGCGCGCAGAATAATTTCAGTGAAGAAGCGGGGTGACGTGTCCATACGTCACTCCGCTTTTTTACAACCTGCGATTGCCCTTTCATGCGTTATTTACGGGAGGTCTTCTTGACTAAGCCAGCCATACTCGCCCTTGCTGATGGCAGCATTTTTCGCGGCGAAGCCATTGGAGCCGACGGTCAGACCGTTGGTGAGGTGGTGTTCAACACCGCAATGACCGGCTATCAGGAAATCCTTACCGATCCTTCCTACGCCCAACAGATCGTGACCCTGACTTACCCGCACATCGGCAACACCGGCACCACGCCGGAAGATGCCGAGTCCGATCGCGTCTGGTCTGCCGGTCTGGTCATCCGTGACCTGCCGCTGGTAGCGAGCAACTGGCGTAACACGATGTCCCTGTCCGATTACCTGAAAGCCAACAATGTTGTGGCAATCGCCGGTATCGACACCCGTCGCCTGACCCGCATCCTGCGTGAGAAAGGTGCTCAGAACGGCTGCATCATGGCCGGCGACAACATCTCCGAAGAAGCGGCCATCGCCGCGGCGCAAGGCTTCCCGGGCCTGAAGGGCATGGATCTGGCGAAAGTCGTCAGCACCAAGACTCAGTATGAATGGCGCTCGACCGTCTGGGATCTGAAAACCGACAGCCACGCGACCATCGACGCGTCCGAACTCCCGTATCACGTGGTTGCCTTCGACTATGGCGTCAAGCTCAACATCCTGCGCATGCTGGTCGAGCGCGGCTGCCGCGTGACCGTGGTGCCTGCGCAGACTCCAGCCGCTGATGTGCTGGCTCTCAAGCCGGACGGCGTGTTCCTGTCCAACGGCCCTGGCGATCCGGAGCCGTGCGACTACGCGATCCAGGCAATCAAGGAAGTGCTGGAAACCGAAACTCCGGTGTTCGGCATCTGCCTCGGCCACCAGTTGCTGGCTCTGGCCTCCGGCGCCAAGACTGTGAAAATGGGGCACGGCCACCACGGCGCCAACCACCCGGTGCAGGATCTGGACACCGGTGTCGTGATGATCACCAGTCAGAACCACGGTTTCGCGGTTGACGAAGAAACCCTGCCCGCCAACGTCCGTGCGATTCACAAATCGCTGTTCGACGGCACCCTGCAAGGCATCGAACGCACCGACAAAAGCGCGTTCAGCTTCCAGGGTCACCCTGAAGCGAGCCCGGGCCCGAACGATGTCGCGCCACTGTTCGACCGCTTCATCAACGAGATGGCCAAGCGACGCTAAGCGTTCGCCTTGAGACTGTAGAGAGAAGCACTCGAAGGCGGCCCCGATACCGGCGGCCCCTTCGGGACTTCAGAAATCGATCAAGACGGCTTGCCGACTGACCTGCGGATTTGAGTGACAAACCATGCCAAAACGTACAGACATTAAAAGCATCCTGATTCTCGGCGCTGGCCCGATCGTTATCGGCCAGGCCTGCGAATTCGACTACTCCGGCGCCCAGGCCTGCAAAGCCCTGCGCGAAGAGGGTTACCGCGTCATCCTGGTGAACTCCAACCCGGCCACCATTATGACCGACCCGTCGATGGCCGACGCGACCTACATCGAGCCGATCAAATGGCAGACCGTTGCCAAGATCATCGAAAAAGAGCGTCCGGACGCGCTGCTGCCGACCATGGGTGGCCAGACTGCACTGAACTGCGCGCTGGATCTGGAGCGCGAAGGCGTTCTCGAGAAATTTGGCGTGGAAATGATCGGCGCCAACGCCGACACCATCGACAAGGCTGAAGACCGTTCGCGCTTCGACAAGGCGATGAAATCCATCGGCCTGGCGTGCCCGCGTTCCGGCATCGCCCACAGCATGGAAGAGGCCAACGCGGTTCTCGAAACTCTGGGTTTCCCGTGCATCATCCGCCCGTCCTTCACCATGGGTGGCACCGGTGGCGGTATCGCGTACAACCGTGAAGAATTCGAAGAAATCTGCGCCCGTGGTCTGGACCTGTCGCCGACCAAAGAGCTGCTGATCGACGAATCGCTGATCGGCTGGAAAGAATATGAAATGGAAGTTGTCCGCGACAAAAAGGACAACTGCATCATCGTCTGCTCGATCGAAAACTTCGACCCGATGGGCGTGCACACCGGCGACTCGATCACTGTTGCTCCGGCACAGACGCTGACCGACAAGGAATACCAGATCTTGCGTAACGCCTCCCTGGCGGTACTGCGCGAGATCGGCGTCGAGACCGGCGGTTCCAACGTGCAGTTCGGTATCTGCCCGAACACTGGCCGCATGGTCGTGATCGAAATGAACCCGCGTGTTTCGCGTTCCTCGGCTCTGGCCTCGAAAGCCACCGGTTTCCCGATCGCCAAAGTCGCCGCCAAACTCGCAGTGGGCTACACCCTCGATGAGCTGTCGAACGACATCACTGGCGGCAAGACCCCGGCGTCCTTCGAACCGTCGATCGACTATGTCGTCACCAAGCTGCCACGCTTTGCCTTCGAGAAATTCGCCAAGGCTGACGCGCGCCTGACCACGCAAATGAAGTCGGTGGGTGAAGTCATGGCCATCGGCCGGACCTTCCAGGAATCCCTGCAGAAAGCCCTGCGCGGTCTGGAAGTCGGCGTGTGCGGTCTGGACGAGAAGGTTGACCTGAGCAACCCGGAAAGCATGAGCGTGCTCAAGCGCGAACTGACCGTGCCGGGCGCCGAGCGCATCTGGTACGTGGCGGACGCAATGCGCGCCGGCATGAGCGTTGAAGACATTTTCGGCATGACCATGATCGATCCATGGTTCCTGGTGCAGATGGAAGACCTGATCAAGGACGAAGAGAAGGTCAAGACGCTCGGTCTGTCCTCTATCGACCGCGACCTGATGTTCAAGCTCAAGCGCAAAGGTTTTTCCGACCAGCGTCTGGCCAAGCTGCTGGGTGTGACCGAGAAGAACCTGCGAACTCACCGCCAGAAGCTGGAAGTGTTCCCGGTCTACAAGCGCGTTGACACCTGCGCCGCCGAGTTCGCCACCGACACCGCTTACCTCTACTCGACCTATGAGGAAGAGTGCGAAGCCGCGCCGTCGGGCCGCGACAAGATCATGATTCTGGGCGGCGGTCCTAACCGTATCGGCCAGGGCATCGAGTTCGACTACTGCTGCGTACACGCGGCCCTCGCACTGCGCGAAGACGGCTACGAAACCATCATGGTCAACTGCAACCCGGAAACCGTGTCCACCGACTACGACACTTCCGACCGCTTGTACTTCGAGCCGGTTACCCTGGAAGACGTGCTGGAAATCTGCCGCGTCGAGAAGCCGAAAGGCGTGATCGTCCAGTACGGCGGCCAGACTCCGTTGAAACTGGCTCGCGCTCTGGAAGCGGCCGGCGTGCCGATCATCGGTACCAGCCCTGACGCCATTGACCGCGCTGAAGACCGTGAGCGTTTCCAGCAAATGGTTGAGCGCCTGAACCTGCGTCAGCCGCCAAACGCCACCGTGCGCAGCGAAGACGAAGCGGTTCGCGCTGCGGCCAAGATCGGTTATCCGCTGGTGGTGCGCCCGTCCTATGTACTGGGCGGCCGCGCGATGGAAATCGTTTACAAGGAAGATGAGCTCAAGCGTTACCTGCGTGACGCGGTGCAAGTGTCCAACGACAGCCCGGTGCTGCTCGATCACTTCCTCAACTGCGCCATCGAAATGGACGTGGATGCGGTTTGCGACGGCAAGGACGTCGTGATCGGCGCGATCATGCAGCACATCGAACAGGCGGGTGTTCACTCCGGTGACTCGGCGTGCTCGCTGCCGCCGTACTCGCTGCCGGCGCACATTCAGGACGAGATGCGCGAACAGGTGAAGAAAATGGCTCTGGAGTTGGGCGTTGTGGGCCTGATGAACGTGCAACTGGCTTTGCAGGGCGAAGACATCTACGTCATCGAAGTCAACCCGCGCGCCTCGCGTACCGTGCCGTTCGTTTCCAAGTGCATCGGTGTTTCCCTGGCCATGATCGCTGCCCGCGTGATGGCGGGTAAAACCCTGAAAGAAATCGGCTTCACCAAAGAAATCATCCCGAACTTCTACAGCGTGAAAGAGGCGGTGTTCCCGTTCGCCAAATTCCCTGGCGTTGACCCGATCCTCGGCCCAGAGATGAAGTCCACCGGTGAAGTGATGGGTGTCGGCGACACCTTCGGTGAAGCGTTCGCCAAAGCCCAGATGGGTGCCAGCGAAGTGCTGCCGACCGGCGGCACCGCATTCATCAGCGTTCGCGATGACGACAAGCCACTGGTTGCAGGCGTGGCCCGTGATCTGATCAACTTGGGCTTCGAAGTGGTTGCCACTGCCGGTACTGCCAAGCTGATCGAAGCCGCAGGCCTGAAAGTGCGCCGCGTGAACAAGGTGACCGAGGGCCGTCCGCACGTGGTCGACATGATCAAGAATGACGAAGTCACGCTGATCATCAACACCACCGAGGGGCGTCAGTCGATCGCCGACTCTTACTCCATTCGTCGTAACGCCTTGCAGCACAAGATCTACTGCACCACTACCATTGCTGCTGGCGAAGCTATCTGTGAAGCGCTGAAGTTCGGTCCGGAAAAGACCGTGCGCCGCTTGCAGGATCTACACGCAGGATTGAAGGCATGATCAAATATCCAATGACTGTCCAGGGCGCCAAAGCCCTGGAAGAAGAACACGCTCACCTGACCAAGGTCGTCCGTCCGAAGCTCAGCCAGGACATCGGTACGGCCCGCGAGTTGGGCGACTTGAAAGAAAACGCCGAATACCATGCTGCCCGCGAACAGCAGGGCATGGTCGAGGCGCGGATTCGTGATATCGAAGGCCGGATTCAGAACCAGGTCATCATCGACGTCACTACCATCCCGCACACCGGCAAGGTGATCTTCGGTACCACTGTCGAAATCGCCAACGTCGAAACGGATGAAAGCGTCACTTACCACATCGTGGGTGAGGATGAGGCTGATTTCAAACTCGGCAAGATTTCGGTTGGCTCGCCTTTGGCCCGTGCCTTGATCGGCAAGGAAGAAGGCGACGTGGTTGCCGTGAAAACGCCAAGTGGCGTTATCGAGTATGAGATTGTTGAAGTTCGCCACATCTGAAAGACGGCGCCCGCTCCATGCGGGCGCCATGCTTTGGCAACTGACCCAGATGTTGTGGGTCGGCGGTCTTTGGCTGATTCATCTTGGTTTGCAGCCGGCGTTGGGCCAGATTGGCCTGGCGCCGCTGTTGATCGACGAAGTCGCCAACGCATTTGAGGTGCTGGTGGTAGGGTTTGCCGCCGCATGCGTATTGTTTCAGGCTTTGGTGCTGGTACAGGCTGAAGGCCTTTCCAGTCTCTGGCGGGATTTTCGCGGGCAGGTGCTGTTGATGGCGTTGTACGCGTGCGCGATGTATATCGCCGTGCGTGTCGGCTGGCCGGATGCGCAGCGCTGGCAGGTATTCAGTTATCTGGTGCTGGGGTTTTCCGGGCTGGTGCTGGTGATGCAGCCGGTGCCGGGATGGAGTGGCAGGGTGCGCGAAGCACACCCCTGACTCTGGTCATCACTTGAAGCGATGAACGTTCGACAGCTGCTTGTTGGCACTGAAGTTCTTGCGGTAGACCAGTGCCATCTTGCCGATGACCTGAACCAGGTCCGCTTTGCCGACTTTGCACAGCTCGGCGATGTGCGCCAGGCGCGACTCGCGATCGAGGATGTTGAGCTTGATCTTGATCAGCTCGTGATCCGCCAATGCGCGTTCGAGTTCGGCTAGCACACCTTCAGTCAAACCGTTGTCAGCCACAGTCAGTACTGGTTTCAGATGGTGGCCAATGGATTTGTACTGTTTCTTCTGCTCTGGAGTGAGCGGCATAATCTGACCCTTTCGTCTGGATTCTGTAAAATGGCGGCCATTTTACCCGACGGCTCGTGGATCCGCCCAACTAATCACGACCCTAATCATTGAGGTGCCCAATGGCGCGTTCCAAGACAAGCCTTGGTTGGCTGAAAAGACATGTCAACGATCCTTATGTGAAGCAGGCGCAGAAGGATGGCTACCGCTCGCGTGCAAGCTACAAGCTTCTGGAGATCCAGGAGAAATACAAACTGATCCGTCCGGGCATGAGCGTGGTCGATCTCGGCGCGGCGCCGGGTGGCTGGTCGCAGGTTACCAGTCGGCTGATCGGTGGGCAGGGGCGTCTGATCGCCTCGGACATCCTCGAGATGGACAGCATTCCCGATGTCAATTTCATCCAGGGTGACTTTACCCAGGACGAAGTGCTCGCGCAGATTCTTGAGGCTGTCGGTAATTCGCAGGTCGACCTTGTGATTTCCGATATGGCCCCCAATATGAGTGGTACGCCCGAAGTCGACATGCCCAAAGCCATGTTTCTTTGTGAACTGGCCCTGGATCTGGCGGATCGGATACTCAAGCCGGGTGGTAATTTTGTCATCAAGATTTTTCAGGGCGAAGGCTTCGATGCTTACCTGAAGGATGCTCGAAAGAAATTCGACAAGATTCAGATGATCAAGCCCGACTCTTCTCGCGGCAGCTCTCGCGAGCAGTACATGCTGGCTTGGGGTTACCGCGGCGGTAATGAGTAAAACGAGTTTTTTCGGCAGGGCGATAGGTTTTTCATATTTCGCTCTGCCTGCATAAGCGAATATTGTGTAGAAAGTGTTTCACAAAGGGTTACAGACGGCGCCTGCCAGAGTTGTAGGTAATGTAGTAAGTTAGGCCGGTGAATATCATGCGAAGCGCGCGCCAGTAGCGGAGCTTGCTTCAGAGGGTAGTTAATTGAACGATATGGCAAAGAATCTGATCCTGTGGTTGATCATCGCGGCTGTCCTGGTGACGGTGATGAACAACTTCTCCAGCCCTAACGAGCCGCAGACCCTCAACTATTCCGACTTCATCCAGCAAGTCAAGGATGGCAAGGTCGAGCGCGTAGCCGTAGATGGCTATGTCATTACCGGCAAGCGCACCGATGGCGACAGCTTCAAGACCATTCGTCCGGCAATTCAGGATAATGGCCTGATCGGCGATCTGGTCGACAACCACGTTGTGGTTGAAGGCAAACAGCCTGAACAGCAAAGCATCTGGACTCAGCTCCTGGTTGCCAGCTTTCCGATCCTGGTGATCATCGCGGTGTTCATGTTCTTCATGCGCCAGATGCAGGGCGGTGCCGGTGGTAAGGGCGGGCCAATGAGCTTCGGCAAGAGCAAGGCGCGCCTGCTCTCCGAAGATCAGGTCAAAACCACTTTGGCTGACGTTGCAGGTTGCGACGAAGCCAAGGAAGAAGTCGGCGAGCTGGTCGAATTCCTCCGTGATCCGGGCAAGTTCCAGCGCCTGGGCGGTCGCATTCCTCGCGGCGTATTGATGGTCGGTCCTCCGGGTACCGGTAAAACCTTGCTGGCCAAGGCGATCGCCGGCGAAGCCAAGGTGCCGTTCTTCACCATTTCCGGTTCCGACTTTGTCGAAATGTTTGTCGGCGTCGGCGCAAGCCGTGTTCGCGACATGTTCGAGCAAGCCAAGAAGCACGCACCGTGCATCATCTTCATCGACGAAATCGACGCTGTCGGCCGTCATCGTGGCGCTGGCATGGGCGGCGGTCACGACGAGCGTGAGCAGACCCTCAACCAGTTGCTGGTTGAGATGGACGGCTTCGAAATGAATGACGGCATCATCGTGATTGCCGCGACCAACCGTCCAGACGTACTCGACCCAGCGCTGCTGCGTCCGGGCCGTTTCGACCGTCAGGTTGTGGTTGGCTTGCCAGACATTCGCGGTCGCGAACAGATCCTCAAGGTTCACATGCGTAAAGTGCCAATGGGCGACGACGTTGCTCCGGCCGTCATCGCTCGCGGTACTCCGGGCTTCTCCGGCGCTGACCTGGCGAACCTGGTCAACGAAGCTTCGCTGTTTGCCGCGCGCACCGGCAAGCGCATCGTCGAGATGAAAGAGTTCGAGCTGGCCAAAGACAAGATCATGATGGGCGCAGAGCGCAAGTCCATGGTCATGTCCGAGAAGGAAAAGCAGAACACTGCTTATCATGAAGCGGGCCACGCCATCGTGGGTCGGGTCGTGCCAGAGCATGATCCGGTGTACAAAGTTTCGATCATCCCGCGCGGTCGTGCGCTGGGTGTGACCATGTTCCTGCCGGAAGAAGATCGTTACAGCCTGTCCAAGCGCGCACTGATCAGTCAGATCTGCTCGCTGTACGGTGGCCGTATCGCTGAAGAGATGACCCTTGGTTTTGACGGTGTCACCACCGGCGCCTCCAACGACATCATGCGTGCCAGCCAGATTGCAAGGAACATGGTGACCAAATGGGGTCTGTCGGAAAAGCTCGGTCCGTTGATGTATGCCGAAGAAGAGGGTGAAGTATTCCTCGGTCGCGGCGGTGGCGGTCAGGCTGCCAGCTTCTCGGGTGAGACAGCCAAGCTGATCGACTCCGAGGTGCGTAGCATCATTGATCAGTGCTACGGCACGGCCAAGCAGATCCTCACGGACAACCGTGACAAGCTCGACGCCATGGCGGACGCGCTGATGAAGTACGAAACGATCGATGCTGAACAGATCGACGACATCATGGCTGGTCGTACGCCACGCGAGCCTCGCGACTGGTCGGGTGGCACCGGTACGCCTCCGCCGCCCGTCGTGCAGGACGAGCGTCCGGAGAAACCGATTGGCGGTCCGGCTGCTGACGTTTAAGGCTTGAAATGACTTCTGTTCAGTCCCTGACCCGGTTGCCTTGCGGCAACCGGGTTCTTGATTTGGCCCAGACGCATGTCATGGGTATTCTCAATGTCACTCCTGATTCCTTCTCCGATGGTGGCCGCTACAGTCAGCTCGACGTAGCTTTGCGCCACGCCGAAGCCATGGTGCTGGCCGGTGCGACACTGATCGATGTCGGTGGCGAGTCGACCCGGCCAGGTGCACGAGCGGTTTCGTCGCTGGAGGAGCTTGAGCGGGTGGCGCCGATCGTGGAGCTGATCAATCGCGAGCTGGATGTCATTATCTCGGTCGATACGTCGACCCCCGCCGTCATGCGCGAAAGTGCGCGGCTGGGTGCCGGATTGATCAATGACGTACGCGCGCTCAGGCGCGACGGGGCGTTGGACGCCGCGGCGGCAACCGGTTTGCCGGTCTGTCTTATGCACATGCTGGGTGAGCCTGGCGATATGCAGGACAATCCGCAGTATCAGGATGTCACTCGCGAGGTTAGCGAATTCCTTGCCCAGCGCATGGAACAATGTGCGCTGGCGGGTATTCCTGCCGAGCGCATCATTCTCGACCCTGGTTTCGGTTTCGCCAAAACCCTGCAGCACAATCTTAGTTTGTTTAAACATATGGAGGCCCTGCATGCGCTGGGTCGACCGCTGCTGGTAGGTGTTTCCCGCAAGAGTATGATTGGTCACGCATTGAACCGTCCCGTGGGCGAGCGTCTGCATGGTGGTCTGGCGCTGGCGGCGCTGGCATCGGTCAAGGGCGCGCGTATATTGCGGGTTCACGATGTGGCGGAAACAGTTGATGTGGTGCGGATGATCGCGGCCGTAGAATCAGCCGAATAAGAATGATGGAGCAGTTATGAGCAAGAAATATTTTGGTACCGACGGCATTCGCGGTCGCGTTGGTGAATACCCGATCACTCCGGACTTCATGCTCAAGCTCGGCTGGGCGGCGGGGATGGCATTCCGCAAGATGGGCGCCTGCAAGGTGCTCGTCGGCAAAGACACGCGGATCTCAGGTTATATGTTCGAGTCTGCGCTTGAGGCCGGGCTGACATCGGCGGGTGCAGATGTGATGCTGCTTGGTCCGATGCCGACACCGGCAATTGCGTATCTGTCGCGCACTTTCCAGGCTGAAGCCGGAATCGTGATCAGCGCCTCGCACAATCCTCATGACGACAACGGTATCAAGTTTTTCTCCGGCAAAGGCACCAAGCTGCCGGATGAGTTGGAGTTGATGATCGAAGAGCTGCTCGATACGCCAATGACCGTGGTTGAATCGAGCAAGATCGGCAAGGTTTCGCGCATAAACGATGCGTCCGGTCGCTACATCGAATTTTGCAAAAGCAGCGTGCCAACCGGTACCAGCTTCTCCGGCCTGAAAATCGTCATCGACTGCGCGCACGGTGCGACCTATAAAGTTGCGCCAAGTGTGTTCCGCGAACTGGGTGCTGACGTTGTCGTACTGTCTGCTCAGCCAAATGGGCTGAATATCAACGACAACTGCGGTTCCACGCACATGGGGCCTTTGCAGGCTGCGGTGCTGGCCGAGCATGCCGACCTGGGTATCGCCTTTGATGGTGATGGCGACCGCGTATTGATGGTCGATCACACCGGCGCCATCGTTGATGGTGATGATTTGCTGTTTATCATTGCCCGCGATCTGCATGAGCGCGGCAAGTTGCAAGGCGGCGTCGTCGGTACCTTGATGAGCAATCTTGGTCTTGAACTGGCCTTGGCGGATCTTTCGATTCCTTTCGTACGTGCCAATGTCGGTGATCGCTACGTGATCGCCGAACTGCAGGAGCGCAACTGGCTGATCGGCGGGGAAAACTCCGGGCATGTGGTCTGCTTCAATCACACCACCACGGGCGACGCGATCATCGCGGCCTTGCAAGTGTTGATGGCGCTCAAAAAGCGCAATGAAGGTCTGGCACAAACCCGGCAAGCGTTGCGCAAATGCCCACAGGTTTTGATCAACGTGCGTTTCGGTGGCGGCGAAAGCCCGCTGGAGCATCCTGCCGTCAAGGAGGCCAGCGCGCGCGTAACTCAGGCGATGGCAGGTCGTGGTCGTGTGCTTTTGCGCAAGTCCGGGACAGAGCCTCTGGTGCGTGTAATGGTCGAAGGTGAAGACGAGGCTCAGGTTCGCGGCTACGCCGAAGAACTGGCAAAACTGGTAACTGAAGTTTCTGCCTGATTCGGCTTGCAAGCCATGATTGTGTTGGGTAACATCTGCGCCCACTTTGACCGACGAGGTACAGCATGCGTCGCCCTATGGTAGCTGGTAACTGGAAGATGCACGGTACCCGCGCCAGCGTCGCTGAGCTGATCAACGGCCTTCGTCATCTGGCCTTGCCAAGCGGTGTTGATGTCGCGGTGTTCCCGCCTTGCTTGCATATCAATCAAGTGATTGATGGCTTGAAAGGCAAGTCGATTTCGGTCGGCGCGCAGAATTCTGCGGTGGAAGCCATGCAAGGTGCGTTGACCGGTGAGATTGCGCCGAGTCAACTGGTGGATGCAGGTTGTTCCCTTGTGCTTGTCGGGCACTCCGAACGCCGCCAGATCATGGGCGAGCGAGACGGGATGCTGAATCGCAAGTTCGCGGCGGCGCAGGCATGTGGCTTGATTCCGGTGTTGTGTGTAGGGGAGACCCTGGAGCAGCGTGAAGCCGGAAAAACTCTTGAGGTTGTCGGGCGTCAGCTGGGCAGCATCATCGAGGAGCTGGGTGTAGGTGCTTTCGCCAAGGCAGTCATTGCTTACGAG
The DNA here is from genome assembly GCF_014268505.2 of Pseudomonas khorasanensis. Classification (GTDB taxonomy): domain Bacteria; phylum Pseudomonadota; class Gammaproteobacteria; order Pseudomonadales; family Pseudomonadaceae; genus Aquipseudomonas; species Aquipseudomonas khorasanensis. The sequence goes on along the minus strand of NZ_JABWQP020000012.1, from coordinate 58,968 downwards.
CCTGTCTGGGCCATTGGTACTGGACTGACTGCAACGCCGCAACAGGCTCAGGATGTGCACAAAGCCATTCGCGAGCAGTTGGCGGCAGAGAATTCTGAAGTGGCACGAGGTGTGCGGCTTCTATACGGCGGCAGCGTGAAGGCGGCCAATGCGGTCGAACTGTTCGGCATGCCGGATATCGATGGGGGGCTCATTGGTGGAGCTTCCCTGAATGCAGATGAGTTCGGTGCGATCTGTCGCGCCGCGGGAAACTGAAAAAATGCTGGAAACAGTCGTAGTCGTTTTTCATCTGCTGGGTGCATTGGGCGTAGTTGCTCTGGTTTTGCTGCAGCAGGGTAAGGGTGCGGACGCTGGCGCGTCTTTCGGAGCAGGTGCTTCAAATACTGTGTTCGGAAGCCAAGGTTCCTCTACCTTTCTTAGTAAGTTTACTGCTATACTTGCCGCCGGTTTCTTCATAACCAGCTTGGGGTTAGGTTACTTTGCTAAAGAGAAAGCTCATCAGCTGACTCAAGCAGGTTTGCCAGATCCAGCAGTGTTGGAAGTACCTAAGCAACAACCGGCTTCTGACGATGTCCCGGTGCTTCAAGAGCAAAAGTCGGCTACTCCAGCGACTGACGTGCCTCCAGCTCAAGAGCAGAAGTAAGAAGAGTTTCAACGTAGTATTGCCGAGGTGGTGGAATTGGTAGACACGCAACCTTGAGGTGGTTGTGCCCATAGGGTGTAGGGGTTCGAGTCCCCTTCTCGGTACCAATTAGTCAGGAGAGCCCGCTGTTGCGGGCTTTCTTGCAGGTGGAAGGTTACATTGACCCTAAAAGGGATCGGTCGTATACTTCCGCCCCAGCTTTGTCGCGGGGTGGAGCAGTCTGGTAGCTCGTCGGGCTCATAACCCGAAGGTCGTCGGTTCAAATCCGGCCCCCGCAACCAGTTTCAGGAGCCCCTTTTAAGGGGCTTTTTGTTAGCTGGATACTTCCAGCGCCGCTGTTCGACGGCGTTTCAAGGATGGGCGTTATGCCCATTTTTTTATTTTGCAAAGCATGCACATATCATGCACTAGGGGGTTCAGGTGTCGAGCAAGCTAGAAGAGTTGCAGGCCTTGCTGGCCCCGGTGGTCGTGGCCCTGGGCTATGAATGCTGGGGTATCGAGTTTTCGGCTCAGGGTCGTCACTCGATGTTGCGCGTTTATATCGATAAAGAGGGTGGCGTGCTGGTGGACGATTGCGCCATTGTCAGCCGCCAGATCAGCGGTGTACTGGATGTTGAAGATCCGATCGCCGTTGAATACACCCTTGAAGTTTCCTCGCCTGGCATGGAGCGCCCGCTGTTCACTCTTGAGCAGTTTGCAAAATTTGCCGGTGAACAAGTGAAGATCAAGCTGCGCTCGCCTTTCGAAGGACGACGCAACTTTCAGGGCCTTCTGCGCGGTGTAGAAGAGCAGGACGTCGTGGTGCAGGTAGAAGACCACGAGTTCCTGTTGCCGATCGATATGATCGACAAGGCCAACATTATTCCCAGTTTTGACTGAGACGCGGATCCCGCGGATCCAATGGCTTGCGAAAGGCGAGGCGTACGATGAGCAAAGAAGTACTGCTGGTTGTTGAGTCGGTATCCAATGAAAAGGGCGTACCGGCAAGCGTAATTTTTGAAGCGCTGGAGCTGGCTCTGGCCACTGCTACCAAAAAGCGTTTTGAAGACGAAGTTGACCTTCGTGTGGAAATTAACCGCCACACCGGGGCCTACGAAACTTTCCGTCGCTGGACGGTCGTCGAAGAGAATGATCTTGACGATCCGGCCATCGAAACCTGGCCGACCAAGGTTGCCGAAACGCATCCTGGTGCCAAGGTTGGCGACGTCGTTGAAGAGAAGATCGAATCCATCGAGTTCGGCCGCATTGCTGCGCAGACTGCCAAGCAGGTTATTGTGCAGAAAGTGCGTGAAGCCGAGCGCGCTCAAGTGGTCGACGCCTATCGCGAGCGCCTTGGAGAAATCATCTCCGGCACCGTGAAAAAAGTCACCCGCGACAACGTGATCGTCGATCTGGGCAACAACGCCGAGGCGTTGCTGGCTCGTGAAGACATCATTTCTCGCGAAACCTTCCGTGTCGGCGTGCGTCTGCGTGCGCTGCTCAAGGAAATCCGCACCGAGAATCGCGGCCCGCAGTTGATCCTGTCGCGTACCGCGCCGGAAATGCTGATCGAGCTGTTCCGCATCGAAGTGCCGGAAATTGCCGAAGGCCTGATCGAAGTGATGGCTGCGTCCCGTGATCCAGGTTCGCGCGCCAAGATCGCCGTTCGTTCCAAGGACAAACGCATCGACCCGCAGGGCGCTTGCATCGGTATGCGCGGTTCGCGCGTCCAGGCAGTGTCGGGCGAGTTGGGCGGTGAGCGTGTTGATATCGTTCTGTGGGACGACAATCCGGCTCAGTTCGTGATCAACGCCATGTCCCCGGCTGAGGTTGCGGCAATTATCGTTGACGAAGATGCCCATGCAATGGACATCGCCGTTGGCGCAGACAATCTGGCTCAGGCCATCGGTCGTGGTGGTCAGAACGTGCGTCTGGCGAGCCAATTGACTGGCTGGACCCTGAACGTGATGACCGAATCGGACATCCAGGCTAAGCAGCAAGCAGAAACCGGCGACATCCTGCGCAACTTCATCGACGAGCTGGAAGTCGACGAAGAACTGGCGCAGGTGCTGGTAGATGAAGGCTTTACCAGCCTGGAAGAGATTGCCTACGTACCGGTGGAGGAAATGCTCAACATCGACGGCTTTGACGAGGACATCGTCAACGAGCTTCGTGCTCGCGCCAAGGATCGCTTGTTGACCAAAGCCATCGCTACTGAGGAAAAGCTGGCAGACGCCCATCCGGCCGAAGACCTGCTCTCGCTTGAGGGTATGGACAAGGATTTGGCGATGGAACTGGCGGTGCGCGGCGTAATTACCCGCGAAGACCTGGCCGAGCAGTCTATTGACGACCTGCTCGACATCGACGGCATTGACGATGATCGTGCCGGCAAGTTGATCATGGCCGCCCGAGCCCACTGGTTCGAGTAATTAGGCGCGGCCTGAGGAGAGAAGTGCATGACGCAAGTCACGGTGAAACAACTGGCCGATGAGGTCAAAACACCGGTAGAGCGCCTGTTGCAGCAGATGCGTGAGGCAGGTCTGCCGCACACCGCCGCCGACGAAAATGTGACTGACAGTGAGAAGCAATCCCTGCTGACTCACTTGAAGAGCAGTCACAAGGCGAAAGTGGAAGAACCACGCAAGATCACGCTGCAGCGTAAAACCACCAGCACTCTTCGTGTGGCTGGTAGCAAGAGCATCAGCGTTGAAGTTCGCAAGAAGAAAGTTTTCGTACAGCGCAGCCCGGAAGAAATCGAAGCCGAGCGCAAGCGTGAACTGGATGAGCGTCGCGCAGTAGAAAACGCGGCTCGTCAGAAGGCTGAAGAAGAAGCCAAGCAGCGCGCCGAAGAAGAAGCGCGCCGCCAGCCTGGTGCTGCGCAGAACGCTACCAGCGACGCCGTTGCAGCCCCTGCTGCAGTTGCCGAACCCGTGCGTGAAAGCGCGCCGGTAGTCGCCGCTGCTCCAGCGCCGTCCGCTGACGTTCGCAACAAGCAGAACGAACAGCGCCGTCCGGACAAGCCACGTGCCGACGATAACAATCGTCGCAGCGGTGGTGGTGATGGCGAGCGCAAAAACGCTCCGCATCGCGCATCGGTAAAAGAAAAAGCGCCGGCGCCACGTGTGGCCCCACGCACTACCGACGAAGAAAGCGATGGCTTCCGTCGCGGTGGTCGCGGCAAGGCCAAGCTGAAAAAGCGCAACGCCCACGGTTTCCAGAGCCCTACCGGCCCTGTCGTGCGTGACGTGCAGATCGGCGAGACCATCACTGTTGGCGACCTCGCCAACCAGATGTCGGTCAAGGCTGCTGAAATCATCAAGTTCATGTTCAAACTGGGTACCCCGGCGACCATCAACCAGGTGCTTGATCAGGAAACTGCTCAACTGGTAGCTGAAGAGCTGGGCCACAAAGTGACCCTGGTCAGCGACACCGCCCTGGAAGATTCCCTGGCCGAGTCCCTGAAGTTTGAAGGCGAGTCGTTCTCCCGTGCGCCGGTTGTGACCGTAATGGGCCACGTTGACCACGGTAAAACCTCGCTGCTCGACTACATCCGTCGTGCCAAGGTAGCGGCTGGCGAAGCCGGCGGCATTACCCAGCACATCGGTGCTTACCACGTTGAAACCGAACGCGGCATGGTTACCTTCCTCGACACCCCGGGTCACGCTGCGTTTACCGCAATGCGTGCCCGTGGTGCCAAGGCGACCGACATCGTGATCCTGGTAGTTGCAGCGGACGACGGCGTGATGCCGCAGACCATTGAAGCTGTTCAGCACGCGGTAGCGGCTGGCGTTCCACTGGTTGTTGCAGTGAACAAGATCGACAAGCCGGGCGCTGATCTCGATCGCATCCGTAGCGAACTGTCGGTTCACGGCGTGACGTCGGAAGAGTGGGGCGGTGATACGCCGTTCGTACCGGTTTCGGCGAAAGTCGGTACGGGTGTGGACGAACTGCTCGAAGCCGTTCTGCTGCAAGCTGAAGTTCTCGAACTTAAAGCAACCCCATCGGCTCCTGGCCGCGGTGTTGTGGTTGAATCGCGTCTCGACAAGGGCCGTGGCCCGGTGGCGACCGTTCTGGTTCAAGACGGTACCCTGCGCCAAGGCGACATGGTGCTGGTCGGTTCGAACTATGGCCGCGTGCGCGCCATGCTCGACGAGAACGGCAAGCCAATCAAGGAAGCCGGTCCATCCATCCCAGTCGAGATTCTCGGCCTGGACGGTACCCCGGATGCTGGCGACGAAATGAGTGTGGTTGCCGACGAGAAGAAAGCCCGTGAAGTGGCTCTGTTCCGTCAAGGCAAGTTCCGCGAAGTCAAATTGGCTCGCGCTCACGCCGGCAAGCTTGAGAACATCTTCGAAAACATGGGTCAGGCCGAGAAGAAGACGCTCAACATCGTCCTCAAATCGGACGTCCGTGGCTCGCTGGAAGCGTTGAACGGTGCCTTGAATGGCCTGGGCAACGACGAAGTGCAAGTACGCGTGGTCGGTGGCGGTGTCGGTGGTATCACCGAATCCGACGCCAACCTGGCACTGGCTTCCAATGCTGTACTGTTCGGCTTCAACGTGCGTGCCGATGCTGGCGCACGGAAAATCGTCGAGCAGGAAGGTCTGGACATGCGTTACTACAACGTGATCTACGACATCATCGAAGACGTCAAGAAAGCCCTGACCGGCATGCTCGGCAGCGATGTTCGCGAGAACATCCTGGGTGTGGCCGAAGTGCGTGACGTGTTCCGTTCGCCGAAGTTTGGCGCGATCGCGGGCTGCATGGTGATCGAAGGTGTTGTGCACCGTAACCGTCCGATCCGCGTACTGCGTGAAGACATCGTTATCTTCGAAGGCGAGCTGGAATCCCTGCGCCGCTTCAAGGATGACGCTTCTGAAGTACGTGCCGGCATGGAATGCGGTATCGGCGTGAAGAGCTACAACGACGTCAAAGTCGGCGACAAGATCGAAGTCTTCGAGAAGGTCCAGGTTGCTCGCAGCCTCTGACTCGCGCACTTCAAGGGCCACGATGAGCCGTAGCATGCAAATGCGCGGCGCAGCGTCCGGACTCTAAACGCAACGCCCGGTCTGGCTTTTGTCAGGCCGGGCGTTTGCCGCTTTCAGACCTTGCGGGTTTCGCCGCTGGGCAGTAACAGGTAACAAATCATGGCAAAAGAATACAGCCGTACCCAACGTATCGGCGATCAGATGCAGCGTGAGCTGGCCCAGCTGATCCGTCGTGAAGTCAAAGACCCGCGCGTCGGCCTGGTCACCATTACCGCTGTGGAAGTATCCCGTGACGTTGGTCACGCGAAGATTTTCATCACCGTAATGGGCCAGGACAACGCCGAAGACATCGCGCAAAGCATCAAGGTGCTGAATGCCGCCGCAGGTTTCCTGCGCATGCAATTGGCCCGTGAGATGAAGCTGCGCAGCGTGCCGCAACTGCACTTCCACTACGACGAATCCGTCGTGCGTGGCGCGCACCTGTCGGCGCTGATCGAGCGCGCCGTCGCTGAAGACAATCAGCACCTCGATACCGCTGCACCTGAAGACGCCAAGGAGTAAGTCGGTGGCTCAGGTCAAACGTATCCGTCGTAACGTCAGCGGTATCATCCTGCTCGACAAGCCGTTGGGATTCACCTCCAACGCCGCGTTGCAGAAAGTGCGCTGGCTGCTGAATGCCGAGAAAGCCGGGCACACCGGCAGCCTCGACCCGCTGGCCACCGGCGTGTTGCCGCTGTGCTTCGGCGAGGCGACCAAGTTCTCGCAATACCTGCTCGATTCCGACAAGGGCTATGAGACCCTGGCGCAACTGGGCAAGACCACCACCACGGCCGATGCCGAAGGTGAGGTCTTGCAGGAGCGCCCGGTGACCGTTGGTCGCGCCGATGTCGAAGCGGCCTTGCCGAAATTTCGCGGGCAAATCAGTCAGATACCGCCGATGTACTCGGCACTCAAGCGTGATGGCCAGCCGCTGTACAAACTGGCACGTGCAGGCGAAGTAGTGGAGCGCGAACCGCGTTCTGTTACTATTGCGCGCTTGGAATTGCTGGCCTTCGAAGGCGATACTGCGCGGCTTGCGGTGGACTGCAGCAAGGGCACCTATATTCGTACCCTGGTGGAGGATATCGGTGAGCAACTCGGTTGTGGTGCGTACGTCGCGGAACTGCGCCGTACCCAGGCCGGGCCTTTCACCCTGGCGCAGACCGTGACCCTCGAAGAGCTGGAAGCGGTACATGCCGAAGGCGGCAACGAAGCGGTCGATCGCTTCCTGATGCCATCGGACAGCGGCTTGCTGGATTGGCCGTTGCTGCACTTCTCGGAAGCGAGCGCGTTCTACTGGCTCAACGGTCAGCCGGTGCGTGCCCCGGATGCTCCGAAGTTCGGCATGGTGCGGGTACAGGATCACAATGGTCGCTTCATCGGTATCGGTGAAGTGAGCGAAGACGGGCGCATCGCGCCGCGTCGTTTGATTCGGTCAGAATGACCGGAACCGGTCTGCGTAACAGCAGGCCGGCGAGTGTGGCTGTTAACAGGCATGGTCACTACTCATTTATAGATACAGGGATTTGTCCCTGGCCTGTTGAAGCTGTTTCCCTGAAACAGTTTCCTGATAAGGAAGGATTGCCTCATGGCTCTCGACGTTCAAGAAAAAGCTCAAATCGTTGCTGACTACCAGCAAGCTGTTGGTGACACTGGTTCGCCAGAAGTGCAAGTTGCACTGCTGACCGCCAACATCAACAAACTGCAAGGTCACTTCAAGGCCAACGGTAAAGATCACCACTCCCGTCGTGGTCTGATCCGCATGGTAAACCAGCGTCGCAAGCTGCTGGACTACCTGAAAGGCAAGGACGTGAGCCGGTACGCCGCTCTGATCGCTCGCCTGGGTCTGCGTCGCTAATCAGCGATTGCGCTATGAGGTTGGTGGTCTGTCGGACGTCAGCGGTTTTCCGCTGGCGTCTTACAGGCTCCCAGCCTCAAGTTTTATCTGCAGCATGGCTTTACCCTGTAACACCCGGACAACTGCCATCGGGCCGATTCCCGACATTGCCCAAGAATTCGCAAGAAACCGATTTCCCCAAGAGCCACAAAGAAGGTAGGACACCGTGAACCCGGTAATCAAAAAATTCCAGTTCGGTCAATCGACCGTTACCCTCGAGACAGGCCGTATCGCCCGTCAGGCCTCCGGCGCAGTATTGGTCACCGTTGACGACGACGTCAGCGTGTTGGTGACTGTCGTCGGTGCAAAGCAAGCTGATCCGGGCAAGGGCTTCTTCCCGCTGTCCGTTCACTACCAGGAAAAGACTTACGCTGCCGGTAAGATCCCTGGCGGTTTCTTCAAGCGCGAAGGCCGTCCTTCCGAAAAAGAAACCCTGACCTCCCGACTGATCGACCGTCCGATCCGTCCGCTGTTCCCTGAAGGCTTCATGAACGAAGTGCAGGTTGTCTGCACCGTCGTTTCCACCAGCAAGAAGACCGATCCGGACATCGCTGCGATGATCGGTACCTCGGCTGCCCTGGCCATTTCCGGCATTCCGTTCGACGGCCCGATCGGCGCCGCTCGTGTGGCTTTCCATGAAAGCACCGGCTACCTGCTGAACCCGACTTACGAGCAGCAAGCCGCTTCGAGCCTGGACATGGTCGTTGCCGGTACTTCCGACGCCGTGCTGATGGTTGAATCGGAAGCCAAAGAGCTGACCGAAGACCAGATGCTGGGTGCGGTGCTGTTTGCTCACGACGAGTTCCAAGTTGTGATCAACGCTGTCAAGGAACTCGCTGCAGAAGCCGCCAAGCCAACCTGGAACTGGGCTCCACAGCCTGAAGCCACCGAACTGCTGGGCGCGATCCGTGCCGAGTTCGGCGAAGCGATCTCCCAGGCTTACACCATCACCATCAAGGCCGACCGTTATGCGCGCCTGGGTGAGCTGAAGGATCAAGTGGTTGCCAAGCTGTCCGGCGAAGAAGGCCAGCCGACCTCTGCTGAAGTGAAAGCTGCTTTCGGCGAGATCGAATACCGCACCGTTCGCGAAAACATCGTAAACGGCAAGCCACGTATCGACGGCCGCGACACTCGCACCGTACGTCCGCTGAACATCGAAGTCGGCGTTCTGCCGAAGACCCACGGTTCGGCGCTGTTCACCCGTGGTGAAACCCAGGCGCTGGTTGTTGCAACACTGGGCACCGCCCGTGACGCACAGCTGCTGGACACCCTGGAAGGCGAAAAGAAAGACCCCTTCATGCTGCACTACAACTTCCCTCCGTTCTCGGTGGGCGAGTGTGGTCGCATGGGCGGCGCCGGTCGTCGCGAAATCGGTCACGGCCGTCTGGCCCGTCGTTCGGTTTCGGCGATGCTGCCTGCCGCTGACGTGTTCCCGTACACCATCCGTGTCGTGTCGGAAATCACTGAATCCAACGGTTCGAGCTCGATGGCTTCCGTGTGTGGCGCTTCCCTGGCCCTGATGGACGCTGGTGTGCCGATGAAGGCTCCGGTTGCCGGTATCGCCATGGGTCTGGTTAAAGAAGGCGAGAAGTTCGCCGTCCTGACCGACATCCTCGGTGACGAAGACCACCTGGGTGACATGGACTTCAAGGTAGCCGGTACCGCCAAAGGTGTGACCGCGCTGCAGATGGACATCAAGATCAAGGGCATCACCGAAGAGATCATGGAAATCGCTCTGGGCCAGGCCCTTGAAGCGCGCCTGAACATCCTCGGCCAAATGAACCAGATCATTGGCCAGTCGCGTACCGAGCTGTCGGCCAACGCTCCGACCATGATCGCGATGAAGATCGACACCGACAAGATCCGTGACGTTATCGGTAAAGGTGGCGCGACCATCCGTGCGATCTGCGAAGAAACCAAGGCTTCGATCGATATCGAAGACGACGGCTCGATCAAGATCTTCGGCGAGACCAAGGATGCCGCAGAAGCTGCGCGCCAGCGCGTTCTGAGCATTACTGCCGAAGCCGAGATCGGCAAGATCTACGTCGGCAAGGTTGAGCGCATCGTCGACTTCGGCGCGTTCGTCAACATCCTGCCGGGCAAGGACGGTCTGGTGCACATCTCGATGCTGAGCGACGCTCGCGTAGAGAAAGTCACCGACATCCTCAAAGAAGGCCAGGAAGTGGAAGTGCTGGTACTGGACGTGGACAACCGCGGCCGTATCAAGCTGTCCATCAAAGACGTGGCAGCTGCAAAGGCTTCGGGCGTTTAATCACCCCAACGCTCTAGCGCAATGAAAAAGCCCCCGCCGTGCAAACGGCGGGGGCTTTTTTTGTCTGCCATAAAGATCTTGTGGCGAGGGAGCTTGCTCCCGCCGGGTTGCGAAGCGACCCCATGTTTTTGGCTGGCGTTTTTACGACTGCTGCGCAGCCGAGCGGGACGGTGCGACGCTTCGACAAGCTCCCTCGCCACAACGGCAAGCCACAAAGTTGCCGCAGCCCGAGACCGGTGCTAGGTTTAGCCCACCGCCCGTGTAGCTCAGCCGGTAGAGCAGCGCACTCGTAACGCGAAGGTCGCAGGTTCGATTCCTGTCTCGGGCACCATCCCTGTTTATTTCACCTTGCGACTCAGCTCCTCGACGCTGCGTTTGAGCTGATCCATCGCCCGATCCTGATCGTTTACCTTGTGCTTCAGACTGGAGATCTCGCTGCTGCTCGAGTTAGAGCTCGAACCGCTGTTGCGCTTGAGTTCTTCCACCTGGCGACCAAGGCTATCCAGTTCACGGTCCTGCTCCTTGACCTTGTTTTTCAGCTCATCGATGTCCTTGCCGCTGGAGCTTGAGCTCGAACCGCTGTTGCGCTTGAGCTCCTCGATCTGGCGCGATTGTTCGCTGACCGTATCGCGCATTTTCTTTAACTCATCGATGCTGATGTCGCTTCTGATCACCACGTCTTTGCCGTAGTCGTTGTGAATCAGCGAGAGCTTGTCGTTGTAGGACGGGCTGCTGGAGCTCAGCTCAACCGCCATTGCACTTGCGGGGAGGGCCAGCACGGCGATCAAAGTGGTAGCGGACACAACGGCAGATAAACTGGAAAAGCTGCGCATCACTGGGTTTCCTTGTGAACAGCATAAGATGTGCCGGTATGGCACATCGCTATGACTAAAAATTCGCAACTATGTTCCGCAGGTCAGCTTTTTGTCCAATAGATGTAAACAGCCATGTAATTCGTCATGCAAACGTCCTATATTCGGTTTCTGCATGAGCATCGCCCAGCAGTTTTCAGATGATCCCGAATGGTTCCGAAGGCCGGTCAGTCCGCGTCAGAGAGATCCTTGATGATCCAGATCCATCCTCCATTCCAAGATCAGCGAGAACCCCATGACTGAATTAACGCAAGAGCAACGCCACGAACAAGCGCTGGAAAAATATCTGCTGGACGTGCCAGACCTGAAGGAAGAAATAAAGGAACTGAGTCCCGACGATCAGAAAGACCAGATCCAGTGGGCCTTCGAAGACGAAGCCGAAGCGCAGGGTTTGCAGCCGTGGGAGCTGACGCTCAAGTACACCAGCACGCCGGAAGAGTTTGAGGAGCAGCGCCTCGTATTGCATAAGGAGGCGGCTGAGGTGTTGGGTGTCGAATGGGATGAATACTGCGAGATGAATAATCTGGTCGTATAAAGCAGCTTCAAGTTTCAAGCGGCAAGCTACAAGTCAAAGCAGAATCGCTTGGCTTGCAGCTTGCAGCTTGCAGCTTGCAGCTTGCAGCTTGCAGCTTGCAGCTTGCAGCTTGCAGCTTGCAGCTCAGAGGCTCAGTCTCATCGACAGATCCACCGCTTTGACATCCTTGGTCATCGCACCGATCGAGATGTAATCCACACCCGTCTCGGCGATCGGCAGCAGCGTGCTTTCGTTGATGCCGCCGCTGGCTTCCAGTTTCGCCTTGCCGGCGGTCAGGCGCACGGCTTCGCGCATGTCATCCAGGCTCAGTTCGTCGAGCATGATGATGTCGGCGCCGGCCTCCAGCGCTTCCTTCAGCTCTGCAAGACTTTCCACTTCGATTTCCACCGGTTTACCCGGGGCGATCTTATGCGCGGCGGCCACGGCTTCGGCGATGCCGCCGCTGGCGGCGATGTGGTTTTCCTTGATCAGAAACGCGTCGTACAGACCGATGCGGTGGTTGTGGCAGCCACCGCAGGTTACCGCGTACTTCTGCGCCAGGCGCAGGCCGGGGAGGGTCTTGCGAGTGTCGAGGAGCTTGACCTGAGTCTGGGCAACAAAGTCCGCCAGATACTGCGCACGCGTCGTCACGCCGGAAAGCAATTGCAGGAAATTCAGCGCGCTGCGTTCGCCCGTCAGCAGCGAGCGAGCCGGGCCTTCCAGATGGAACAGCGCCTGATTGGGTTTGACCCGTTCGCCATCGACCACTTGCCAGTGCACCGCCACGCGCGGATCGAGCTGGCGAAACACCGCATCGACCCACGCGGTGCCACAGATGACGGCGTCGTCTCGGGTAATGATGGTGGCTTTGGCCAGGCGTTCGGCCGGGATCAGTTGCGCGGTGATGTCGCCGCTGCCGACATCTTCGAGCAACGCACGGCGCACGTTGGCTTCGATTTCGGCGGACAGATCGGCGAGACGTAGATTCGGCATAACGGACTCCACAAACAAAGTGGTTCGATTATAGGGGCAGCGCCTGAGCCAACCCAAGGCGAGAACGCGCGCGGTTGCCTGCAATTGGTCGATTTGCCGATAAGTGCGCGGTATGGGCTGAGCAATTCATCGCGCTTCGGGATAGGGGAAACCCTGACGCCTATAGCATCGCGGACATCTTTTGCAAGATAATCCGCCTTGTATTTGACGTCATGGCTTTGACGACCAATCACCGTTCCAGGAGGCTTGGATGCACAACGACGGGAAAGTAGTGCCTTTGCACCGGGCGGCTGCCGATCAGGCGGACCACTCGCGGCTTGCCCGCCTGCCGGTGATTCTGCTTCAGGTGCGCGACAAGGCTGCTCAACAGTTACGCCACGATTTGCAGGAACTGTTCGATAACGCCGACGACACGTTGTTCGAAATGGCTGATCGGGCGCGCAACGACGTTGATCAGAACATTTTTTTCGAAGCCATGCGCGACCTGCGCCTCAAGCGCAAAAACATCGAGCGCGGCTTCCTGGAGCAATTCTTCGAAGCCTTCGCCGGGCTCACTCAATACGACCCTACCGCCAATCGCCTGCCACGCACGTTGATCATTGAAGAGTCGGCGCCGCGCAACGATGACACGGAGCGCACCGTCGCCGTGCAAGCCATGGTCAGCCGTGTGCTCAAGCGTGATGGCTTCGCCCTCGATCAACTGACTGCACGGTTCAGCGCGTTACTCGGAAATCGACTTGAAAATCCACACAATCCGCTCGGCCCGGCGATGCTCTGCGAGTACTTTCTGCAGGCCGGACGCAACCTGGGTGTCGAGATCAAGGTCAAGCTGATCCTGCTCAAATTGTTCGAACGCTACGTGCTCGCCGACACCGAACAGCTATACGCCCAGGCTAATCAACTGCTGCTTGCCACCGGTGTATTGCCGCATTTGAAACCGGCTACCCGGCGGCGCGCAGTTGAGCGCGCAGAGGCCGATCCGCCCAGCGAAGGCCTCAGCGACTCGCAGCAAGCGGACGATGGCGTGGAGGAAGTCTTCGCGTCGTTGCAGCGCTTGCTAGCGCACGTACGCGGGCGTGTTGCGCCGACACTGGAGGCCGGCGCCACGGCGCAACCGATCAACACGCGCGATCTGCTGCGCTTGCTCTCGCACTTGCAGCAATACGTGCCGTCGCTTGAGGCTCAGGAAGACTTCGACCTGCGCAGTCAGCTCGAGCAGCTGCTGACCCGCGTCAGCGTCCGGAGCGGCAAGTCCCGCGTGGTCGGTACTGCCGACGAAGACGTCATCAACCTTATCGCCATGGTTTTTGATTGCATCCTTGAGGATCGCAATGTCCCTGACGCGCTCAAGGCGCTGATCGCCCGTTTGCAGATTCCGATGCTCAAAGTTGCCGTGCTGGACAAGAGTTTTTTCAGCCGCAGCACACACCCGGCGCGGCGTCTGCTGAATGAAATTGCCGATGCCGCGATGGGCTGGAGTGATTGTGACAGCGATGCGCAGGACGCGCTGTATGTGCGCATTGAGCAAGTGGTGCAGCGCCTGCTGACGGAATTCGTCGATGACCCGGCTGTTTTTTCCGAACTGCTGGCTGAGTTTTTGGCGTTCACCCAGGACGAACGCCGACGCACCGAACTGCTTGAACAACGCCTGCGTGACGCCGAAGAAGGCCGGGCGAAAGCTGAACTGGCAGGGCTTCGCGTTGAGCAGGCGCTGAATCAGGCGCTGCTGGGCGAAGTGTTGCCGGTCTCGGTGGTGACGTTCGTACAACAGGCGTGGAGCAAAGTGCTCCTGCTCACCTGTCTCAAACATGGCGATCAATCCGCGGAATGGCGGGCCGACCTGCAGACCATGGAGCAACTGATCTGGAGCGTGCAACGGCATGACGACGCTGAGTCGAGCCTGCGCCTGCTGGCGCTGGTGCCGGGGCTGCTCAAGTCACTGCGCGATGGCCTGAGCAGCGCGGCGTTCGATCCGTTCGCCACCAGCGAATTTTTCAGTGAGCTGGAGGCGCTGCATGTGCGTGTGCTGGAGCGTTCCGACGACGCCGATCACAGCGCCACGCCGCTGATTGAAGTCTCGCCTCAGGTCCTGCAGCAGACCTGCGCCCCCATTGCGGTTGCGACACCTTCGCCGACCTTGCCACATGACGATGCCGGTCTGCGTCAGGTCGGACAGTTGCGATTGGGCAACTGGGTTGTGTTCGACGAAGACGACGATCAGGCGTTGCGCTGCAAGCTCGCCGCGATCATCGAGGAGACCGGTAAATACGTTTTTGTCGATCGTACCGGCATGAAGGTGCGTGAGCGCAGCCGTACCGAACTGGCGCTGGCGTTCAGCCGGGGGGCCGCAAGAGCGCTTGACGATACTTTGCTGTTCGACCGCGCGCTGGAATCGGTATTGGGTGATCTGCGGCGACTCAATCGCGGCAAGTGATCGCGCGACAGGGGCGGATCGCGGCATACTGGGCGCCAACATGATCGGCGTTGAAGGAATCGGTATGCAGTTGGATCCCGCGAGCGGGTGGTGTCATGGCGTGCAGATCTGCCCATCGCCCAACTTCAATGAGCGCCCGGCGGGCGAAGTGTCCTTGCTGGTCATCCACAACATCAGCCTGCCGCCGGCGCAGTTTGCCACGGGCAAGGTGCAGGAATTTTTCCAGAACCGTCTGGATGTCACCGAGCATCCCTACTTTGCAGGGATTGCCGACTTGCGCGTGTCTGCGCATTTTCTGATCGAACGTGACGGCAAGGTCACGCAGTTTGTCTCTTGTCTTGAGCGGGCGTGGCATGCCGGCGTGTCGATGTTCGACGGTCGTGAAACCTGCAACGATTTTTCCGTGGGCATCGAGCTCGAAGGCACCGATGACCTGCCGTTCACCGATGCGCAGTATCAGGCGCTTACGACGTTGACCCGGCAGTTGCAATCGGCATTTCCGGCGATCACCGGCGCACGCATTTGCGGACACAGCGACATTGCACCCGGGCGCAAGACCGATCCTGGCCCGGCATTCGACTGGGCGCGTTACCGCGCGGCCCTGGCAAAAGAGGAAGGACAATGAGTTTTCTGGTGTTACTGCTGGCAGTCTGGATCGAGAAGTTTTCGGCCCTGCGCCACCGGGTTCAACGCGATGGCGGATGGATCCGCGAACTGAACAAACTCGAAACCAGCGAACGACTGGCCAGCCAACCCTGGCTGGTGCTGGCGATTCTGGTGCTTTTTCCGGTCGCTTTACTGGCGTTGTTGCTGCTCGTGCTGGAACCGGTGGCGTACGGCTTGCTGGCCTTGCCGGTGCATCTGTTGGTGGTGATTTACAGCCTGGGGCGCGGCGACCTGCTCGGCGGTCTCGGGCCGTTTCGCGATGCCTGGCGCCGCGAGGATCTGCAAGCGGCGGCGCACGTGGCCAAACGCGATCTGAATATCTGCGCCGACAGCGGTGAGCAACTGCTTGAAGCGGTGCAGGCTCATCTGCTGTGGCAGGCCTATCAAAGTTTCTTCGCGGTGATTTTCTGGTATTTCCTGCTCGGCCCGGTCGCGGCGCTGGCCTACCGCTTGTTGGCGCTGGCCGAGGAACACGGCACTAACCCCGCGCTGATCGAGCGTGCAGCACAGATGCGTCACGCATTCGACTGGGTGCCGGTGCGCCTGCTGGCGGCGAGTCTGGCACTGGTCGGCAATTTTGTTGCGGTCAGCCGCGTGATGCTGCACGAGTTGCTCAACTGGAATATCAGCGCCGCGCAACTGATCAACAAGGTCGGCCTGGCGGCTGGGGAAGTCCCTGCGCCGGTCGTCGGGCCGGAAGGCATCAACACACTCGACTGCCTCTGGGAACTGCTGCTGCGCGCGGCGGTGCTGTGGTATGCCGGGTTTGCGTTGTGGACAGTTCTGGTTCACTGACAATCCAAAGTGAATCATATTTGTGGCGAGGGATTTTCTCTCGCCCTCCCGTCGTTAACCTTAAGTTACAAAACCTCCCCCCAATTTGAGCTATACAGAGACAGCGGCCGATAGTGGCTATCTGCTGTCCCCGCGCGCCTGCCAATAAAAACAAGAAAAACCAAGGGAGACTTCCAGTGAAGAGCTTGCTCTATCCCGCCGTCTCGCTGATGAACCGTCTGAGCTTCGGCATGAAGTTCAGCCTGATCAGCGTGCTGTTTCTGGTGCCGATGCTGGTGACCAATTTCTATCTGGTGCGCGATTCCTATCGCGAATTTGAGGGCACCCGCGTCGAACTGCAGAGCCTCGACCTGCTGGGCAGCAGCCTGACCCTACGCCGGGATCTGGAAACCCTCAATAATCTGGTGCAGATCGACGTCACCCTCGGCCAGTCCGGAAAGGCGGGCAACGTTGAAGCGCAGATCAACACGCTGGAGCAAGCCGTTCTTGCACGCCTCGAAGGGCTGACGGCGATGACCGAGGATCCCGAACAGATCAAGCAGTTCGACGCCAAGCGCGACGAGATGATCGCCGCGTTCAAGGCTCAGCAAACGGAAAGCTCGCTGCAAAGCAAAAGTGCCCTGATTGGCAAACTGCTGGCCAGCGCGCAAATCTTCAGCCAGATCATCACCAGTCAGGCGGGTCTGAGTCGTGATAACCAGAGCGATATCCGTCAGCTCAGCGAGCTGGTGACGCTGATCACCCCGAGCGTGACGCAAGCCCTCGGCGAAGGGCGGGCGATGGGCGCTTATTCGTTGGGGCAGGGCTTTCTCAACAGTGCGTCCAGCACACGCTTTGACGAGTTGCTGGTGCAGCTTGAAAAGCTCCAGGCCGAATATGCGCTGAAATTGCAGGACGCTCTCGGTTCCAGCAAAGCCGCCCACGACTCACTCAGCGCCCAGGCCGATGTGAGCAAGGCGTCGCTCAAGCAGGCCGGCGAACAGTTCGAAGAACAGGTGGTCATGGCCGACACGCTTGATGCGCCATGGCAGGCGTTTTATGACCAGGTTACCGGTTTGATGGACAAGACCTACCAGCTCAACGAAGCCACGTTGAAATTCCTCGACACGCAGTTGCAGCAGCGACTGGCGCAGAACCGCACGCACATGATTCTGCAGGCAACGGCGCTGTCCGTCGTGTTTGTGCTGATTTTCTATCTCTACGGCGGTTTCTACGCCTCGACCCGCACCACCCTGAAAAGCCTGGGCGCGATGATGGACAAAGTCGCGGCCGGCGACATGACCGTCAACTTCAAGGCCAGCAGCCGTGATGAGCTGGGCGAGTTGGGCGAGGTGTTCAACGGCACGGTGAAGAAGATCCACGATTTGATTGAACGCGTGGGCCAGACCGTCAACGAAGTCGAGCGCCAGGCCGGCCAGGTGGAAAGTGTCTCGGCGCAAAGCAACCTCGCCGTGGCCGGGCAGCGCACGCAAATCGAACAGGTGGCAACAGCGATGAACCAGATGTCGGCGACGTCATTGGAAGTCGCCCGTAGTGCCGCGGCGGCGGTGAGCAGCGCCCACAGCGTCAATGAAGAAACCGTCAGCGGTCGTGGTCTGGTGGAATCGCAGCAGGGCAGCATTGCCGCGCTGGCCAGCGAGATCGATCAGTCAGTGATAGTGATCAATCAGCTCGCCAGCGACAGTCAGTCGATCAGCCGCGTACTGGAAGTGATCAAAAGCATCGCTGAACAGACCAACCTGCTGGCGCTCAACGCCGCGATCGAAGCGGCGCGGGCTGGCGAGCAAGGGCGGGGGTTTGCGGTGGTGGCCGATGAAGTTCGTACCTTGGCCAAACGCACCCAGCAGTCCACCGAAGAGATCGAGCAGATGATCGCCAAATTGCATGGCGGCGTCAGCGCGGCGGTGAAGGCGATGGGCGTCAGTCATGAGATGGCCAACGGCACGGTCGGGCAGTCGGAAAAGGTCCAGCAAGCGCTGGAAAACATCCTTGGCGCGGTGGGCATGATCGTAGACCAGAACCAGCAGATCGCCGCCGCTGTGGAACAGCAAACGGCAGTGGCCCACGATATCGACCAGAACATCGTCGAGATCAACCGCGCCGGTGAGCGCACGGCGCAGGGAGCGCACCAGACCGAAGATGCCAGCCGCGCGCTATCGGCTCAGGTGGTGGAGCTTAAACAGCTGATCAGCGCATTCCGCGTCTAAGCCGAACACACATCCCTTGTAGGAGCTGCGGAACGCTGCGATCTTATCAACTGATCGTTCCCATGCTCTGCGTGGGAATGCCTCTTCCGACGCTCTGCGTCGGCTATGGGACGCAGAGCGTCCCTTGCTGCATTCCCACGCGGAGCGTGGGAATGATCGGTAATCAAAAGATCGCAGCGTGCCGCAGCTCCTACAAGGGTTCGTGTAACCAGCCGAAGACTTCGCTGCAGTTGGCCGTGCTGGCGCTGGCGAGTTGTTCAGGGGTGATATTCATCAGCTGGGCCAGTGCCGCGCAAATCGCCGGCAGATGCGCCGGGCTGTTGCGCAGCCCGGGAAACATTGCCGGCGCCATGTCCGGTGAGTCGGTTTCCAGTACCACCGAGTCAAGCGGCAGTTCGGGCAGGACCCGATGCATGCGCAACGCTTGCGGCCAGGTCGGCGCGCCCCCCAGGCCCAGTTTGAAACCAAGCTTGATGTACTCCCGTGCTTCTTCACGGCTGCCGGCGAAAGCATGGATGATCCCGGCGCGTTTCAGTTTGAAGCGCTTGAGCGTGGCGATCACTGCTGCGTGGCTGCGGCGTACGTGGATCAGCGCAGGCAATTCAAAATCTGCTGCCAGTTGCAGCTGCGCTTCGAATAACGCCTGCTGCCGTTCGCGATCCAGCGTTTCGATGAAGTAATCCAGGCCAATTTCGCCCACCGCGCACAACTGCCGATGGCCGCGCAAGCGCGTCAGCCAATCACCCAACGCATGCAAATCCTCGGGACGATGCTGGTCGAGATACACCGGGTGCAGACCGAACGCCGCGTACAGATCGGCATCGCTTTGCACCAGGTCCCAGACGCGCTGCCAGTTACCCGCATAAACCCCCAGCACCACCATGCGGCGCACGCCCAATGCTCGGCTTTCGGCCAGCAACGCCGAGCGATCGGCGTCGAAGTCGGGGAAGTCCAGATGGGTGTGGCTGTCGATCAGCTCCACGATTCAGTCCCGGCGAATACGCTGCTTGAAGGTACGGGCAATGGCCTGCACGCCCGGCTTGTATTCCGACTGCTCGACGGCGGCCAAGGCCAGCTCCAGCGCTTTATCGGCAATCAATTGATGCTGCTGGGCCATGGCGTTGACCGGCAGCGGCAGGAAGTCCAGCAACTGCGTATCACCGAAAGTGCCGAGGCGCAGCGGTCGCGATTTCAGCGGGAAATCGTGCAGCGCATCGAACACGCCTTGCAGCAGTACGTAGGAAGTGGTCACCAGCGCATCGGGTAAATGCCCCAGACGTTGCAGGAGTTCTTCCATCAATTGCTTGCCGCATTCGCGACTGAAGGATTCCGCGTGTTCGATCAGCACTTCGCCTTCGAAATCGCTGAGGGCCTGCTTGAAACCGGCAGCACGCTCCTGACTGATGCTCAGTTCCGCGCGGGCGCCGAGCAGGACAATTTGCTTGAGCTGCGGATCGAGCAGACTCTGGGTCAGGTGCAGGCTGGCCTCGCGGTCGTCGCTGATGACCGAGCAGAAATGCTCTGGCTCCATGACCCGGTCGATGGCGATGACTGGCAGCCCCTTGGCCTGCAACTGATGGTAACTGTCGTCACCGGCCGGCAGGCAACTGGCGACGATCAACGCATCACAGCGGCGGGCGCGGAACAGTTGCAGCAACTGGCGTTCGCTGTCCGGCGCATCATCGGAGCTGGCGATCAGCAGTTGATAACCGCGTGCCCGCGCGCCTTGCTCCAGCAGCTTGGCGATCCGTGCGTAACTGGGGTTTTCCAGGTCCGGCAGGATAAAACCAAGGGTGCGCGTGTGCCGGCTGCGCAGGCCGGCCGCTTGCGGATTGGGCGTGAAGCCGTGCAGATCGACCACCGCGCGCACGCGCTCCACCGTCGCGTTGCTGATGCGTTGCTGTTCGGCCTTGCCGTTGATGACGTAGCTGGCGGTGGTCACGGACACTCCGGCCAACCGCGCGATATCACTGAGTTTCAACCCGGGATTTCCTTGTTTTTGCGAGCTTGCCGCAAGATTTTCGCCAATCCTACCCGATTCAGGCAGACGAGCATTGTCGCAGCGCATCCGACAAGTTGGACTTCAAGGATGAGACATTATCGAGTAACGTGCCGATCAATCTAGATTAAACGTTTCAGCAAGCGTATTTTCTACGTTTTAGACGCCTTTGGCCGGTTCGGCCGTGAAACCGCCAAAACAGCTGCTGAAAAGCAACGCTGCAAGCGCCTAAGCTGTGACCAACCAAAACAATACCTGGCGTCATCCGCGCCAAAAAGGAGATCGCATGCTCGAGCTCACTATAGAGCAGATATCCATGGGCCAATCGGCCGTGGATAAACCCGCTGCCCTGCAATTGCTCGCCAACCATCTGGTGGCCGATGGTCTGGTCGCCGAGGGTTACCTCGCCGGCTTGCAGGCCCGGGAAGCCCAGGGTTCGACCTTTCTCGGCCAAGGTATTGCCATTCCCCACGGAACCCCCGAAACCCGCGATCAGGTGTTCGCTACAGGCGTACGTCTGATGCAGTTTCCCGAGGGCGTGGATTGGGGAGACGGCCAGATCGTTTACCTGGCGATCGGCATTGCGGCCAAATCCGATGAACATCTGCGCCTGCTGCAGTTGCTCACCCGTGCGCTGGGCGAGACCGACCTGGGTCAGGCCCTGCGTCGCGCCAGTTCGCCAGAAGCGCTGCTGAAACTGCTGCAAGGCGCGCCGCAGGAACTGGCGCTGGATGCGCAGATGATTGGCCTCGGCGTATCGGCCGACGATTTCGAAGAACTGGTCTGGCGCGGCGCGCGTCTGCTGCGACAGGCCGATTGTGTCAGCAACGGTTTTGCCGGTGTGTTGCAGCAGGTCGAAGCGCTGCCGTTGGGCGATGGCCTGTGGTGGTTGCACAGCGAGCAGACCGTGAAGCGCCCGGGCCTGGCCTTCGTCACTCCCGACAAACCGATGCGCTATCTGGGTCAGCCGCTCAGCGGTCTGTTTTGTCTGGCCAGCCTTGGCGAGGCGCATCAAG
This sequence comes from Pseudomonas khorasanensis, assembly GCF_014268505.2. Lineage (GTDB taxonomy): Bacteria > Pseudomonadota > Gammaproteobacteria > Pseudomonadales > Pseudomonadaceae > Aquipseudomonas > Aquipseudomonas khorasanensis. Next base: position 37,654 of record NZ_JABWQP020000012.1, on the reverse strand, counting down.
CCCTGCTTGAGCGTCTGTGCGCGTTACTGATCGAGGGACGCGGCCACGAACTGGGCCGCGCCACCAGCAGCCGTAAAGTCCTCGAAGTGCTCGGCGGTGAGTTACCGGCCGACTGGCCTAGCGCACGCATTGCGCTGGCCAATGCACACGGCTTGCATGCGCGCCCGGCAAAGATCCTCGCGCAGTTGGCGAAAAGCTTCGACGGCGAGATTCGTGTGCGCATCGTCGACAGCCAGGACAGCGCCGTGTCGGTGAAGAGCTTGAGTAAACTACTCAGCCTCGGCGCCCGTCGCGGTCAGATCCTGGAATTGATCGCCGAACCGGGCATCGCTGCCGATGCCTTGCCGGCCTTGCTCGCCGCGATTGAAGAGGGCCTGGGTGAGGAAGTCGAGCCGCTGCCGGCCGTGAGCCAACAGCGCGAAGTCATTGCCGACATCGCCGAAGTCGTGGTTGCCCCGGCGTCCGGCAGCCTGCTGCAAGCGATCCCTGCCGCACCGGGCATTGCCATCGGCCCGGCGCATATTCAAGTGCAGCAAACCATTGATTACCCGTTGCGCGGCGAGTCCGCCGCCATCGAGCGCGAGCGCCTCTTCCAGGCTCTGGCGGATGTCCGCCGCGATATCCAAGGCCTGATCGAGCGCAGCAAGGCTAAAGCGATCCGCGAAATTTTCATCACTCACCAGGAAATGCTCGACGACCCGGATCTGACCGACGAAGTCGACACGCGTCTAAAGCAAGGCGAAAGCGCCGAAGCGGCCTGGATGGCGGTGATCGAAGCGGCCGCCAAACAGCAGGAGTCGCTACAGGACGCGTTGCTCGCCGAGCGCGCCGCCGACCTGCGTGACATCGGTCGTCGAGTGCTTGCGCAACTGTGCGGCATACAGACGGCGAACGAACCGGAGCAGCCGTACATTTTGGTGATGGACGAGGTCGGTCCGTCCGATGTCGCGCGTTTGGACCCGGCGCGAGTGGCGGGGATTCTCACCGCTCGCGGCGGGGCGACGGCGCACAGTGCAATCGTCGCCCGCGCGTTGGGCATCCCGGCGCTGGTCGGCGCAGGCCCCGCCGTGCTGTTGCTAAATCCGGGCACGCCATTACTGCTCGACGGTCAGCGCGGACGCCTGCATGTCGACGCGGATGCCGCCACCCTGCAACGCGCCGCCGAAGAACGCGACACCCGTGACCAGCGTCTGAAGATTGCCGCCGAGCAGCGTCACCAACCGGCGCACACCACCGACGGCCACGCCGTCGAAGTGTTCGCCAACATTGGCGAAAGCGCCGGGGTGGCCAGCGCGGTAGAGCAGGGCGCCGAAGGCATCGGTCTGCTGCGTACCGAACTGATTTTCATGGCCCATCCGCAGGCTCCGGATGAGGCGACGCAAGAAGCCGAATACCGCCGCGTGCTCGATGGCCTCGCCGGTCGGCCGCTGGTGGTGCGTACGCTGGATGTCGGCGGCGACAAACCGCTGCCGTATTGGCCGATCGCCAAAGAGGAAAACCCCTTCCTTGGCGTGCGCGGCATTCGCCTGACCTTGCAGCGTCCGCAAATCATGGAAGCGCAATTGCGTGCCCTGTTGCGGTCGGCGGACAACCGTCCGCTGCGAATCATGTTCCCGATGGTCGGGAGTGTCGAAGAGTGGCGTCAGGCCCGCGACATGACTGAACGTCTGCGTCTGGAAATTCCGGTGGCCGATCTGCAACTGGGGATCATGATCGAAGTGCCGTCCGCCGCATTGCTTGCGCCGGTTCTGGCCAGGGAAGTCGATTTCTTCAGCGTCGGCACCAACGACCTGACCCAGTACACCCTGGCGATCGACCGTGGTCATCCGACACTGTCGGCGCAGGCTGACGGCTTGCACCCGGCGGTGCTGCAACTGATCGACATCACCGTCCGCGCGGCCCATGCCCACGGCAAATGGGTCGGCGTGTGCGGCGAGCTGGCAGCCGATCCGCTGGCGGTGCCGGTGCTGGTTGGCCTCGGCGTCGATGAACTCAGCGTGTCCGGGCGCAGCATTGCCGAGGTCAAGGCACGCATCCGTGAACTCAGCCTGACCCAGGCGCAAACCCTTGCTCAACAAGCCCTGGCCGTGGGCAGCGCGAATGAAGTGCGCGCATTAGTGGAGGCCCTGTAATGGCCAAGATTCTTACCCTGACCCTCAACCCGGCGCTCGACCTCACCGTCGAGCTGACACGGCTGGATGCCGGTCAGGTCAATCGCAGCGAAGAGATGCACAGCCACGCTGCCGGCAAAGGCGTGAACGTCGCGCAAGTGCTGGCCGACCTCGGCCATCAACTGACGGTCAGCGGCTTTCTCGGCGAGGACAATCAGCAGGCGTTCGAAACGCTGTTCGCCAAGCGCGGTTTTGTCGACGCGTTTATCCGCGTGCCGGGCGAAACCCGCAGCAACATCAAAGTCGCCGAGCAGGACGGGCGCATCACCGACATCAACGGCCCGGGGCCAGTGGTCGATGGAGCCGCGCAACAAGCGTTGCTTGATCGCCTGCTGCAGATTGCGCCGGGTCACGATGTGGTGGTGGTCGCCGGCAGTTTGCCGCGTGGCGTCACCGCGCAATGGTTGCGTGAGCTGATTGAAAAACTGAATGCGCTCGGCTTGAAAGTCGCCCTCGACTCCAGTGGTGAAGCGTTGCGCGCCGCATTGCAGGCCAGCCCCTGGCTGATCAAACCGAACACCGAGGAGCTGGCCGACGCCCTCGGTTGCGACGTGGTTTCACCAATGGCCGAGGCGCAAGCGGCTGCACGCTTGCATGCCCAGGGCATCGAGCACGTGGTGATCTCCCACGGCGCTGACGGGGTGAACTGGTTCAGTGTCGGCTCGGCCTTGCACGCTACGCCGCCAAAGGTCAGCGTCGCGAGCACGGTCGGTGCCGGCGATTCATTGCTGGCTGGCATGCTTCATGGATTGCTCAGCGCCCACACACCCGAGCAGACCCTGCGCACGGCCACGGCGATTGCCGCGATGGCGGTGACCCAGATCGGTTTCGGCATCAACGACGCCGCGCACCTGGCGCAGCTCGAACAGGGCGTGCGCGTGCGCCCCCTGACAGAACAATAAGAGGGTTTGTCATGAAGTTAGCCATTGTTACGGCTTGCCCGAACGGCATGGTCACCAGTGTCCTCTGCGCGCGTTTGCTCGATGCCGCGGCGCAGCGTCAGGGCTGGAGCACCAGCGTGGAAGTGGTCGATCCGGCGCACCCGGAACGCGAGTTGTCGGCGGCGACCATCGAAGCCGCCGAGTGGGTGTTGCTGGTCGCCACCGGCGCGGTGGACATGACCCGGTTCGTCGGCAAGCGCGTGTTCCGGATTGCACCGGCGCAGGCGCTGCAGGATGTCGAAGCGGTGCTGCGTCGGGGGGCTGAAGAGGCCGAAGTCTACGTTGCCAGCGAGGCCGAGCCGGCTATCGATGCGCCGCGTGCGCCGCGCATCGTTGCCATTACCGCCTGCCCGACCGGTGTCGCCCATACGTTCATGGCCGCCGAAGCCTTGCAGCAAACCGCCAAGCGTCTGGGCTATGAACTGCAGGTCGAAACCCAGGGCTCGGTGGGCGCGAAAACACCGCTCAGCGCAACGGCCATCGCCGAAGCCGACGTGGTGCTGCTGGCGGCGGATATCGACGTCGCCACTGAGCGTTTCGCCGGCAAGAAGATCTACCGCTGCGGCACGGGGATCGCGTTGAAGCAGTCCGAAGCCACACTCAAAAAAGCACTGGCCGAAGGACAGCAGGAAAGCGCGGCGAGCGATGGCAAGGCTGCGGCCAAGTCTGAAAAAACCGGCGTCTACAAACACCTTCTCACCGGGGTGTCGTACATGCTGCCGATGGTGGTGGCGGGCGGTTTGCTGATCGCGCTGTCGTTCGTTTTCGGCATCACCGCTTACAAGGAAGAGGGAACGCTGGCGGCGGCATTGATGCAGATCGGCGGTGAAACCGCGTTCAAGCTGATGGTGCCGCTGCTGGCCGGTTACATTGCCTACTCGATTGCTGACCGTCCGGGCCTCGCGCCGGGGATGATCGGCGGCTTGTTGGCGGGCACTTTGGGCGCCGGTTTCATCGGCGGGATTATTGCCGGTTTCATCGCCGGTTACGCCGCCAAAGCTATCGCCCGCTATGTGAAATTGCCACAAAGCCTGGAAGCGTTGAAACCGATTCTGATCATCCCGCTGCTCGCCAGTCTGTTCACCGGGCTGGTGATGATTTACGTGGTCGGCAAACCGGTGGCCGGCATGCTGGCCGCGCTCACCCAGTTCCTCGACAGCATGGGCACCACCAACGCGATTCTGCTCGGCGTGCTGCTCGGCGGCATGATGTGTGTCGACCTCGGCGGACCGATCAACAAAGCTGCGTACGCCTTCTCGGTGGGGTTGCTGGCTTCGCAGAGTTACGCACCGATGGCCGCAACCATGGCTGCCGGCATGGTGCCGCCGATCGGGCTGGGGATCGCCACGTTCATTGCGCGGCGCAAGTTTGCCCGGACTGAACGCGAGGCCGGCAAAGCGGCATTCGTGCTGGGCCTGTGCTTTATTTCCGAAGGGGCGATTCCGTTTGCGGCGAAGGACCCGTTGCGGGTCATTCCGGCGAGCATCGCGGGCGGCGCGTTGACCGGTGCACTGTCGATGTACTTCGGCTGCAAACTGATGGCGCCGCACGGTGGGTTGTTTGTGCTGGCGATTCCCAACGCGATCAACCATGCGTTGCTGTATTTGCTGGCGATTGTCGCGGGTAGCCTGGTGACGGCGGTGGTCTATGCGCTGCTCAAGCGGCCCGAGGTTGTGGAGTTGGCGCTGGAACCCGCCAACGCCTGACACCCGCCAAACCCTGTGGGAGCGAGCCTGCTCGCGAAGGCGGTCTGCCAGCGACATCCAAGTTGACTGATACACCGCTTTCGCGAGCAGGCTCGCTCCCACAGGAGTCTGCGTTGTCATTCCGGGTTCATGAACCCATGCTTAAGTTTTCTCTTTTGCAGGGAGAACACCATGAGCGATTTCAACCTTGCTCGTCGTCGGGTGATGCAAGCGGTCGGCGCCGGGCTGTTGCTGCCGGGGCTGGCGCCGGCGGTGATTGCCTCGGTCAAGGATCGTCCGCAACTCACCGATGGCGTGCAGTCCGGCGACCTGCTCGGCGACCGCGCGATGATCTGGAGCCGCAGCGATCGCCCGGCACGCATGGTGGTCGAGTGGGACACCCGCAGCCTGTTCGGCAACCCGCGCAAATTCATTTCGCCACTGGCTGATGCCCGCACCGACTTCACCGCGCGCGTCGAACTGACCGGTCTGCCGGCGAACCAGGCGATTTTCTATCGCGTGTATTTCGAAGACGCCCAAACCGGGGTCGCCAGCGAGCCCTGGTTCGGTCATCTGCGCAGTGCGCCGACAGCAAAACGCGACATTCGTTTTGTCTGGAGCGGCGACACTGTCGGCCAGGGGTTCGGCATCAACCCGGACATCGGCGGCATGCGCATCTACGAAGCCATGCGCCTGCGCTTGCCGGACTTCTTTATCCACAGCGGCGACACCATCTACGCCGACGGGCCGGTGCCTGCTCAGTTGACCACCGAGAGTGGGCGCCTCTGGCGCAACCTCACCAGCGAAGCCAAAAGCAAAGTTGCCGAAACCCTCGACGACTATCGCGGTAATTATCGCTACAACCTGATGGACGAAAACATCCGCCGCTTCAACGCCGAAGTACCGCAGATCTGGCAGTGGGACGACCACGAAGTGGTCAACAACTGGTCGCCGGGCAAGCAACTGGATGAGCGCTACCAGGAGAAAGATATCCGCGCCCTGGTGGGTCGCGCACGGCAGGCGTGGCTGGAATATGCACCCATGCGGTTGCAGGCCGCCGACGGTGGCGGACGGATTTATCGCAAGCTGAGTTACGGGCCGATGCTCGACGTGTTTGTGCTGGATATGCGCAGCTATCGCCAAGCCAATGACGACAATCTGGGTGCGGCAAAACCGTTTCTGGGGCGCGAGCAGCTGGACTGGCTCAAGCGTGAGTTGAAGGCGTCCACCGCGCAGTGGAAGGTTATTGCGGCGGACATGCCAATCGGACTTGGCGTACCGGACGGCGAGGTCAGTCCTGGCGTCGCGCGTTGGGAAGCAGTGGCCAACGGCGACCCCGGTCCGGCGCAGGGACGCGAGCTGGAAATCGCCGAGTTGCTTGGATTCCTGCGCGCACAGCAGGTGCGCAACTTCGTCTTTCTGACGGCGGACGTGCACTACTGCGCGGCGCATCACTATCACCCGGATCGCGCGGCCTTTCAGGAATTCGAGCCGTTCTGGGAATTCGTCGCCGGGCCGTTGAACGCCGGCAGTTTCGGGCCAAATCCACTGGATAAAACCTTTGGACCCGAAGTGGTGTTTGAAAAGGCGCCCCCCGCGCAGAACACCTCACCGTTTGCCGGGTTTCAGTTTTTTGGAGAGGTGAATATCGAAGGGCAAAGCGGGGAAATGAGCGTGGTGCTGAGGGATCTGGATGGGGTGCAGGTTTTTGAGCAGAAGTTGCAGCCGGTCTAATGCTCTATGTAGGAGCTGCCGAAGGCTGCGATCTTTTGACTTTGGTTTTTTGAAACAAGATCAACGGATCGCAGCCTTCGGCAGCTCCTACAAAGTATGGGTGTTTTCAGTAAACATCCCGGCGATAGCGTCCGAGCTCAGTCAGCCGTTCGACTTCAGCGGCACCCAGCACCTCATTGAGCACCTGATCCACCCCCGATGCCATCCCTTGTAGACTGCCACAGACGTAAATCACTGCGCCTTCCGCCAGCCATTGCTTCAGCTCATCAGCCGACTCACGCAAGCGATCCTGCACATAGATCTTCTCGGCCTGATCCCGGGAAAACGCCAGGTCCAGCCGCGCCAGATCACCATTGATCAGCCATTCCTCCAACTCTGCGCGGCAGAGGAAGTCGTGCTCTCGGTTACGCTCGCCAAACAGCAGCCACTGCCGCTGCTGGCCGTCGGCGATTCGTGCCTTGAGCAAGCTGCGCAAGCCGGCCAGACCGGTGCCGTTGCCCAGCAGGATCATCGGCACTGGCTCGTTCGGCAGATGGAAACCGCTATTACGCCGCACTCGCAAGCTGATGCTGCCGCCCACCGGTGCGTGCTCGGTGAGCCAGCCGGAACCGATGCCGAGGCTGCCGTCGCTGTGCTGTTCCTGACGCACGATCAGCTCCAGCACGCCATCGGCAGCGATCGAGGCGATCGAGTATTCGCGCATGGCCAGCGGCACCATCGCATCGACCAGTGACTGCGCGTGCAGACCGACCAGATGCGCGCGGTGTTCCGGCAGTTGGCGCGAGGCCAGAGCGACGTCCAGCGGCTCGTCGAGGCCGTTGACCTTGACCATTGTCTCGCCCCGAATGCCAAGGCCGTCGAGGAAATGTTCGATAGCCCACGGGCAGTTGCGCGGCAGCACTTCGACCAGGTCACCGGCCAGCCAACTGCGGGTGTCCGGGGCTTTGAGGCTGAGCAGATAAACCGGCGCGCCGCTGCTGTCAGGGTTCATCAGTTCGCGGCGCACCAGCGTCCAGTTGTCGTAGCTCGGTGCTTGCCAGGTCTCGACCGGAGCCTGTCCGGTGAGTTGGCCTAGCTGGGTTTGCCAATGACGCAGGGCGTAAGGATCGCCGCTGTCGACTTCCACCGGGGCGAACAGGCTTTTGCCGCCATGCTCGCCCAGCCACTGATGAAGCCGTTTGGCAAAACCACAGAAGTGCGCGTATTGCCGATCGCCGAGGCCAAGGACTGCGTAGTGGAGGCTGTCGAGGGACGACGCTTTGGCCAGCACCTTGCGCTCGAAACCCCGCGCGCTGTCCGGCGCATCGCCGTCGCCGAAGGTGCTGACGACGAATAGCGCATTGTTCGAATCGCGCAGATCCTGCTCGGTGACATTGGCCAGCGGCTGCACGTTGACCGGCAGCCCGGCGGCCTGCAACTGGCCCGCCGTCTGCCACGCCAGTTGTTCGGCGAAACCGCTCTGGCTGGCGAAACCGATCAGCCACGCCGAGGCATCGTCTGAGGGTTGGGCGAGGCCCTGACGGGCATCCTTGATCTGCTTTTTCTTGCGTCGGCGGTCCAGGTACAGGAGCCATCCGGTAATGAAGAACAGCGGCATGCACACCGCTGCCAGTGTCACGATGATGCGGCCGACGAGGCCGAAATAGCTGCCGACGTGCAGCGCGTAAATGCTGGTCAGCAGTTGCGCCTTGAAGCTTTTGTCGGCGTAGCGGTCGACACGTTTGACGACGCCGGTGGCCGGGTCGAGGGTGATCTGATTCAGCGCGCGGTCGTGCGGCGAGCTGTCGAGCAGATAGAACACGGTTGCCGGTTGGCCGGCCACGGCGGGCATGCGGATGTTGTAGGCGGCAAGACCTGGACCGGCGGCGCTGTAGATGCTGCTCCACATCGCTGCGTAGTCGGCGGTCGGCGCCGGGCCTTCCGGCGCTGGTCCGCGGCCGCCGCGCACGCGTTCGTTCTGCGGCGCGTCGGACAGCAGTTTGGTCAGGCCTTTATTGTACCACTCGTACGACCACGACAACCCGGTCAGCGCCAGCAGCAGATAGACCAGCAGGCACCAGGTGCCAGCCACCGAGTGCAGGTCCCAATTGAACGCGCGGCCTTTTTTCTTCCAGTCCAGGGTCAGCCAAACACGCCAGCTGTGCCACTGACGTGGCCAGCGCAGATAGAGGCCGGAAAGGCAGAAGAACAGCAACATCAAGGTGCAGGCGCCGGTGATGTTGCGTCCGGTATCGCCCATGGCGAGGAAACGGTGCAGCTGCAGCATCAGGCCGAAGAAATCCTGGCCAGTGGCGTCGCCCTTGAACTCGGCGGTGTAGGGATCGAAGTAGCGCATCTCGCCACGACGCTCACCTTTGGGCGGAGTGAAGAAAACCCGCGCAGCGTGACCGCTGTCGGTTTCGACCCAGAGCATCGCGACCTTCTTGCCGGACGCGGCTTCGATGCGCTCCACCAGTTCAACCGGCGGCAACACCCCGGCAACCTGTTTTTCCACCTGCAGCACGGACGGGTTCAGCGCCCGCAGGATTTCGTCCTGAAACGAATAGGCCGCGCCGGTGATGCCCATCAGGGCCAGTACCAGCCCTGCGGTGATGCCAAAAAACCAGTGCAACTGGAACAGGGTTTTCTTCAACACGTCACTCGCCGTCCGTTCGGAAATTGTCATCACGGCGCGCATTATGCCGTGGGTTATCAAGAAGCGTTTTGCGTAACACACAAAAGCCCCGTTCAACTGAATGAACGGGGCCGAGCCTCACGGCACATTCTCTGTGGGAGCGAGCCTGCTCGCGAAAGCGGTGTGTCAGTCAGCATCGATGTTGCTGAAAGATTGCCTTCGCGAGCAGGCCCGCTCCCACATTTCTCACAGCAGTCAAAAGTGGAAATTGGTGCTCAACAGCGCCGTACGGCCCGCCGCCTGGTTGGCGAAGTGGGTCGAGAAGGCTTTGTCGTAATAGGTTTCGTCAGTCAGGTTCTGCACGTTGAGTTGCAGGTCGACGTTCTTGGTCAGCTTGTAGGCCGCCATCGCGTCGTAACGCACATACGAATCGACCATCGTGGTGTTGGCCGTACTGCCATAGACGTCGTCGACATAGAACGCGCCACCACCGATCGTCAGCTTCGGCGTGACCTGGTAAGTGGTCCAAAGGCTGGCGCTGTTTTTCGGCGTATTCGGCAAGTCGTTGCCGTCGTTGGCGCGACCGAATGGGCCACCGTCAACCTGTTCGCTGTCCATGAACGCGTAACCGGCGAACACCTGCCATTTGTCGGTGAGCTTGCCGCTGGCCGACAGTTCAAAGCCCTGCACGCGGGTCTTGCCGGCGTTTTCGTACGAGCTGGTATCGACCTGCACGCGTGCGTTTTCTTTCTCGGTGCGGAAGATGTCGGCGGTCAACGACAGGCGATCATTGAGCAGATCCCACTTGGTGCCGATTTCGTAGTTCTTGGTGGTTTCCGGCTCCATGTCGCTGCTCAGCAGGTTGCCACTGCGATCCGGTGTGCCACCCAACGGGTTACCTTCCTGGCCTTCGCCCAAGGTGTTGCCCGGCGGTGTCGCCGAGGTCGCGTAGGAAGCGTAGATGCTGCCGTTTTCCGCAGGCTTGTAGACCACGCCGAACTGACCGGTGACGAACTCGCTCGTGTCATCGCCCTTGGACGTGGTGCGGCCGGCGGCGTTGTAGGTTTTGTAATCGGTGTCGAAGTGGTCGTAACGCAGGCCCATGTTCACCAGCCATTGCTCGGACAGCTCCAGCGTGTCGAACACGTACAGCGCGTAAGTATCGGCCTGGGTATCGGTGCCGGCGTAGTTGCGCGAGATCGCACCGTTCCACGGATCGTTCGGGTTCGGGTTCGATAGCGAGGTGCAGTTGTAGCCGCTGGAGGCGCCGATCAGGCCTGGGTTGCAGTTGGTGGTAACAGCACCGGTGCGTGGCGTGGTGTCAGTGTTGACGTTGTACGAGGATTTCTCGCTCTGCTCGCGGGTGTATTCGACACCGGTCGAGAAGCTGTTCTTGAAACCGGCGACATAGAACGTGCCGAACAGGTCGGTCTGGTTGGTCGTGGTTTCGGTGTTGCTCACGCGGGTATTGGCCCGGCGCCAGACCGTGCCGTTGTTGACGTTGCCCTTGCTGTCGTCCGGCTGGGTGAGGATGTAATCCTGCATGCTGGTGCCGTGACGCAGGGTGTTTTTGATCGTCAGCGAATCGCTAAGGTCATGTTCGATGGCGAAGGTCGCGGTGTCGGTGCGGCCCTTGCGGAAATCGCGGTCCAGACCGTAGAAGTTTTCGTGATCGCCGCCGGCGTACGGCTTGTCCGGGTTGGACTTGGTGCGTGCCGCCGAACCACTGGTTGGAATGGTGTAGGGAATGCCGGAATCCGGCGTGTCGTTGCTTTCCAGATGGTAGTAGTCGAGGTTGACGCGGGTGTCGGTGCCCAGGCCGAACGCCAGAGACGGCGCGATACCCCAGCGGTCGTAGTCGACCTTGTCGCGACCGGCGACGTTGCTTTCGTGGCTCATCAGGTTGAGACGGCCGGCAGCGCTGTCGCTGAACTGGTAGTTGCCGTCGAGGGTGTAGCGCTGGGTCTGATCGGAGCCGTAGGTGAAGCCGCCGTCGAACGAATTGCCCAGGTGCGCTTTCTTGCTCACCAGGTTGATGCTGCCGCCAGCCGCGCCGCGACCGCCGATGGCGGAGTTCGGGCCCTTGCTGACTTCGATGTTTTCGACGGCGAAGATTTCGCGGCTCTGCGCACCGGTGTCGCGCACGCCATCCAGATAAGTATCGCCCTGGGCGTCAAAACCACGGATGAATGGACGGTCGCCCTGCGGGTTGCCGCCTTCACCGGCGCCGAAAGTGATGCCCGGCACAGTGCGCAGCGCATCCTGCATGTTGAGGGCGCCGGTGTCCTTGAGCACTTGTTGCGGGATCACTGTGACCGAGCGCGGTGTGTCGACCAGCGGCGCGGTGTACTTGGGCGAGGAGGCTTTTTCGACCTGGTAGGAGGTCGGGTCCTGAGCTTCGCCGGTGATGGCGGTGGCGTCCAGGGCGATGGCATTGCCGGAGGCCTTGCTCTCGGTTTTTTCCGCCGCGAACACCATCTGGCCAGCGGAGCCGGCGGTGATTGCGACACCGATTGCCGAGGCGAGCAGACGTGGTGAACTGACCGGTAATTGTGCGTGCTGACGTGCCATTTTTATTCCCCTCCCCAAGGATTTGAGGCGGCGGAATATAGGGTAAACAGGTATTCGTATCAATTGCGAAACATTGTTATTCGCATTGAATTTACATTCTTTACAATTTGCCCTTACGGTTTTCGCCCGTTCATTCGTCTTGCGGGTTTTACACGGTCAATAAGAATCAATACCATTGCCGCCTCTTTGCCATCAGGTGACATCGCCATGCTGCTGCACATTCCCGGGCTGTTTGCAAAAGACGAAGTGCAGCGCATTCGCCAGGCGCTGGAGCAGGCAGACTGGGCTGATGGCAAGATCACCGCCGGCTTCCAGTCGGCCAAGGCCAAGCACAACCTGCAACTGCCCGAAGGTCATCCATTGGCCAAGGAAATCGGTGCGGCGATGCTTGAGCGGTTGTGGAAAAACTCACTGTTCATGTCCGCCGCGCTGCCGCACAAGGTCTTCCCGCCGTTAGTGAACTGTTACACGGCGGGCGGCAGTTTCGATTTCCATATCGACAACGCCGTGCGCCAGCCCAAAGGCAGCATCGAACGAGTGCGCACCGATCTGTCGGCCACACTGTTTTTCAGCGAACCCGAGGATTACGACGGCGGTGAGCTGGAGATCCAGGACACTTACGGCACCCAGCGAGTGAAGCTACCGGCCGGCGACATGGTGTTGTATCCCGGCACCAGTTTGCACAAGGTCAATGCCGTCACTCGCGGCGCGCGTTATGCGTCGTTCTTCTGGACGCAAAGCCTGGTGCGCGAAGACAGCCAGCGCGCCTTGCTGTTCGAAATGGACGGCGCGATTCAGCAGCTGACCCGAGACGTCCCCGATCATCCTTCGCTGATCCGCCTTACCGGCACTTATCACAACCTGCTGCGCCGTTGGGTCGAGGTATGAGTTTCCAGCTGCGCCGCGAAGAAGTCCTCGACAGTGAACAGCTGCGCGCCATGCTAGCCGAAAGTCCCGCCCGCGCGGCGCAGGCTATTTTACTGGCGGCGGGCGAGGGCGTTGTCGAGGCGCAGGCGTTGCTGGGGCAGATTTTGCTGGATGGCCAAGGCATCGCCCAGGATCAGCCATTGGCGCTGCGCTGGTTCGCTATTGCCGCCGGGCGAGGACATCTGATGGCGCGCAACATGCTCGGCCGTTGCCATGAACAAGGCTGGGGCTGTGCGGCGGATGCCTCGGTCGCGGCGCGGCATTATCGAATCGCCGCCGCGGCAGGTCTGGATTGGGCGATGTACAACCTGGCCAATCTGCTGGCAACGGGGCGTGGAGTAGCCGAGAACCAGAGAGAGGCCCTGGCCTTGTATCGCCGCGCTGCCGAATCGGGGCATGCCAAATCGATGAATCTGTTGGGGCGGTATCTGGAAGAGGGGCGCTATTGCCCGCAAGACCTGCCAGCGGCGCGTGACTGGTATCGCCGAGCGGCCGAGGGCGGCGACTTTCGTGGGCAGTTCAGTCACGCCGCGATGCTTGCTGATGAAGGGCGCATCGATGACGCGCTCGGCTGGCTGCGCAAGGCACTGGATACGGGCAATGTGAATTTCCTGCGAGTCGCCAGTGTGTCCTTGTTGAATGCTCGACATCCGAAAATTCGCGCAATGGCCGAAGCTTATAAGTTACGGCTGCCAGAATAAGTTGTCCTGTGGTGATTCATTTCTCGGATGATCAATGCAATAAAGTTCGCTGGATTGTTATTCGATAACAGGATGGTTGATTGGGTTGTCTTGATTGCTAATGTTTTAGTACTTGTTCGTTCTTGCATTGTTGTCTTAAGGTTATTTTGCGATGGCAGCGCTTAAGTTGCAATCGGTTGCTCAATAATGTCGTGTTTCTAAAATGACTTTTATTAAATATCCGAAGAAGACAAGGAGTCTCTTATGGAATTCAAGATGGATGGCAAGATTGTCGAGGCCGCCGCAAAGGCGCCTCGGGTGTTTGTAAGTGCTTCGCTCGGCGAGGGTGAAGAATATAACCGGGAAACCGGTATTCAATTGACCAAAGAGCAGATCATTAGCCTGCGCAAATATGAAGTTCTGGGGCTGTCGCTGCCCATTCTGCTGGCGGATGTCGTCAGCTATCTAAACTATGGCGCCGGGGATGCAGGGGGGGTTGGTCTTAAGGCAGCGGACTTTTTGCGCACATTCACCTACACCTACGCCCATGCCAAACGCTGGTCGCCGTTGCGTGAAAAAATCATGCTCACTGGCACTGACCTCAAGATTTTTGCCGGCAGTATTATTCGCACGGGTAGAGGCATCGTAGAAATTTACGAGGATCTGAAGGCCTCCAGATATCTGGAAGAATACGATATCAATACGCCGCAAGAGTATCTGAAACTCAAGCTCACGCTGCCAAATCTTCCTGACCTGGGCTTGCCGTCGGGTGATGTCCCAGAAATAAAGGCCTACCTCAACGACATGCTGACCAAAGTCAAGCAGTGTCACGAGAAGGCCGAGGACGTGAGATCCGAACTTGATAGTTTCGGCGCCGACATGCGCGAGATCGTGCTGCCCGAGATCAGGCTGCGACTGGAGTTTGTGTCGCGCAATACTTATCAGGCAGATATTCAGGCTCTGCAGAACGAAATCGACCAGCGCTCGAAAGAAATCGATGAACTGAACAAGCAATATGATCAGTTGGTTCAGGAAGCTATCAAGGCAGCAGCGACACTGAATATCGGCGGTTTGATTCTCGGTATCTACCAAGGCGTGAAGGCTGAAAATATTCGCCAGGAGCGAAACAGGTTGAAGGCAGAGCAACAGGCTTCCAATCTTCTAATGGCTAGTAAAAACCAAACGCTGAGTTCCCTGAACAAAGTTCGCGATGATTTGCAGAACCTGAGCTATGTAGCGATTGAGGCCGAAGTCGCCACGCAGAATCTGATGCTGGTATGGAATGCGCTAAGTACCTATATCAGTGCGTCTGTTAAAGAAGTTGAGTCGATTGAGGAGGCAACTTCCTTGAGAAAGTTCAAGAACCAGATTCTCGGTATTATTGAGCCGTGGGAACAGATAAAGACAAGTTCTGATCAGCTGTTGGGCGTGTTTGCGGCGGCAGATAAAGAGTATGGAAGCAGTTTCACGATGTTCAGGAGTAAAGCAGTGAGTCTTTCGCTAATTAATCATCCAGCCGCTTCGGACTTTGACGTCGCAGCTTTACGTGCCCACGCTGCGGCCATTCAAACAAGCAATGTCACCGCACGAATGCTCGGTGCACAGTTCGATTATCTGCCAGGTACCGTTCGCACAATGGATGGGCTGGCGGCCGCTATCCAAAAAGCTACCTTTGAACTTCGTAATCAGGCCCAGACAACGGGCATCCATTTGGAGCGTTCGCTGAGAAAGCTGGAAATGGCGCAGGGCGAACTTCGCGACTACCCGGAAGATGCGGACGAGATTCGAGAGGAAATGGGAAGCGAACTCAAGAATGTAGCGACGATAGTCTCAGAGCACGCGGACGATTTGAAGGTGACGCACAACGGCTTGAGCACCGCGTATGACCGATTGGCCTCTGCGCGATGGATCGTGACGCTGCAGCAGGATCGGAGTTTCACCGACACGCTGAAAATCAAAGCCGAAGAAAAAGTCGTCGACCTTGAAGAACAGATGAAGTCGGTATCGGAAGCTATCGACCTGCTCGCAAAAGCCGGGGTGGAGAAATTCGGTCAGGAGGCCCAGTTGACGCTGGATAACCTCAAGGCACTTGGATTGGCGCCACCGCAGGTTCAAGTTGCACTGTTAGCGATTGATACCCTGAAAAAGCTGATCTCGGGTATTGGTGATGCAATTTCTTATCTGAACATGCTGGCGGCTTACAACCAACTCAAAGATAAGGCGGGTGGACTGAGGACGCAGGCGAAGCGGCACGTCAACGAACTTGCCCAGATCGACGGAAAGATTTCTCTGGTGGAAGTCCTCGACCAACTGGACGAAGAGCGCTGGGTTTACGTGAATGAATTCTCGAGTCTGGTGGCCGTCGTTGAGTCCTTTGCCCGAGACTTCAAACAAGACACGTCGCAACCTGTCGAGCAACGAACTGTCGCCGCAATAGCCCGGGTGGGTGACGTAGTCAAGTATCTGACAACCATTCAATCTTAAGGAGTCTGGGGCGGTGAGCCTGGCGCTCATCGCCTCCCAATTGTCATGATTACACTTGCCTGCGAATTATCTGCCGCGCAACGGCGGGTGCTGGATCGCTATACCGTTTTGCTGGGTTCCCTGGTGCCATTGCACGATAAGGTTTCCATGGTGTTTGAGCGTCGTCGAAGGAGCGGTCATGGACTTTCATGGATAGCCTATGACTCCCGGTTGAACCAGGCCGTCTTTGATGAGCGATACCTGAAAGCATTATGGGAACGTATCGAAAGCGTCCGAAAGCCAACCAGAATTTTAGTCGAAGAGTTGGCGAAATTTGCTCAAGAGTCTCTGGAATTAACCTTGCGAACATCACGCAATCATCCGCTTGATCAAGTGGCTGTAGGAGTCTTCAGCCTGTCCCGCTCAGCCATTTGGAACTCACGCCCGCCAACGTCTGTAAGGCAAATGGTGCATGGGTTGGGCAGTCTTTTTTTTGATTTGGGAGGGCATTACGACCCGATAAAATTCAAATTGCTGGGGATGCAGGAATTTTCGTTCGGGCTCCATGCGATATTCACCAGGGCAATGGGCTTTCCCTCTTGTAACTGTCATCAGCAACCGTCAGCCGGGCAAGAGTTGTTCAAAGAGACGGGCACCACTCCGGTTTGGGATATTACCTACTCTTCATCAGATCCTGTGATCAAGGCGCGGGAATACGAAAGTGACGTTACGAAGTTATTCAAGGACTTTGTTTTATTGAGCACCCAAATGAGCGTCTTTGCCGAAGAAATGAAGCGGCGAACGGATGACGCTAGAAGCGATCTGTTGGAAACGACCGATATGTCCACCTTGGGTAGACTGAATTTTAAACTGGGAATCGTTCGGGAAGGCGTCGAAGAGCTGTTGAGGATGCTGGATCATCTCGAGGCGTGGTTGCGAAAATAAAAAAGGCCCATGTAGATGGGCCTTTCAGCTTGAAGCGCTTAGACGTAGAACGACTTCAACGGCGGAAACCCATTGAACTCAACTGCGCTGTAACTGGTGGTGTACGCACCGGTCGACAACCAGTACAAACGGTCCCCAATCGCCAGGTTCAGCGGCAAACCGTACTTGTAGTTCTCGTACATGATGTCGGCGCTGTCGCAGGTCGGGCCGGCGATGACGACTTCTTCCATTTCGCCTTTCTTCTCCGTCCAGATCGGGAACTTGATCGCTTCGTCCATGGTTTCGATCAGGCCGGAGAACTTGCCCACATCGGTATAGACCCAGCGCTCGACGGCGGTGCGCGATTTACGTGCGACCAGCACCACTTCGCTGACCAGAATGCCGGCGTTGGCAATCAGCGAACGGCCCGGCTCCAGAATGATTTCCGGCAAGTCGTCACCAAAATCTTCCTTCAGGAAGCGGATGATTTCCTCGGCGTATGTTTCCAGGCTGTTGGTACGGGTAATGTAGTTGGCCGGGAAGCCGCCGCCCATGTTGATCAGCTTCAGTTCGATGCCGTCTTCTTCTTTCAGGCGTTCGAAGATCACTTTGACCTTGGCGATCGCTGCGTCCCAGACGCTGATGTCGCGCTGCTGCGAGCCGACGTGGAACGAGATGCCATACGGCACCAGACCCAGGTCGCGGGCGAGAATCAACAGATCCATGGCCATGTCGGTCTGGCAACCAAACTTGCGCGACAGGGGCCAGTCGGCCGTGGTCGAGCCTTCGGTGAGGATGCGCACATAGACTTTCGAGCCCGGCGCAGCCTTGGCGATGTTGCGCAGGTCGGCCTCGGAGTCGGTGGAGAACAGACGCACGCCCTTCTCGTAGAAGTAGCGGATGTCTTTGGATTTTTTGATGGTGTTGCCGTAGCTGATGCGGTCGGCGCTGACGCCGCGATCCATGACCTTGTCCAGCTCGTAGATCGAGGCGATGTCGAAGCTTGAGCCTTTGTCCTTGAGCAGGTCGATGATCTCGACGGCCGGGTTGGCCTTGACCGCGTAGTAGACCTTGGCGAATTCGAAACCGGCGCGCAGGTCATCGTAGGCCTGGCTGATCATCGCGGTGTCGATCACCACGAACGGGGTTTCCTGTTTGTCGGCAAACGCCTTCATTTTGTCAAACGTGGCGCGCGCGAAATAATCTTCGACGTTGATCGACATGCTGGGAACTCCTACTGGCAAACGTTAGTAATCAATGGGTGCAATGAACGTCCTCCGTATCCCCACTTTGGTTCGCCTACTTCCCAAGGCATGTCGCCGAAAGCAAAAAGGCCATGGGAAGCGCTGCTTTCCCTTGGCCTTGCTGTCTCGTCGTCAGTACTTGAGCCGGATGGATCGTTTCCAGCATGGACGTTCGGCGCGAACTTTAGGGCGTGAGGGGCCTGAGATCAACAAAAAATGTCGCGTTTCTGCACGCTTCTGACGTGCGTCGCGTTCATCACTCCTTCTACCCGACCGAGATGACGGGCAGATGTTCCCGGCGAATTTTCGAGTGTTAAACATATCTGCACGTTCGTGGCTTTTGTCAGCTAGATCGCGGGTAAGTGTGATGGGGGTAACTTCGGCGACGTTGGCAGCGAGGGACGTTAGTGAGGGGGATTTTGAGCCCAAAAGAAGGTAGATGGACAGCGCTTTTCTATGCGGGACTGTTGAGATTCTTTGTCACCCAGTGAAGATCAACAAAATTGCGTAGATCCTGTGGGAGCGAGCCTGCTCGCGAAGGCATTTTCACAGCCGCCATCGGCGTCGACTGATATTGCGCTTTCGCGAGCAGGCTCGCTCCCACAGGGATCGGGTTTCAACCGCGCAGATGGTTTATGCGACCACGGTCTCAGCCGGCGAGACGATATTGGTCTTCATCCCACGCGAACGCCCCGAACTCAGGTAAGCCGCGATGGACTCTTGCGTCACCTCACCAAGGAACACGCGCTCGGCATCCATCACCGGCAGCCATGAACGATTGAACTCGTACATGCGCGACAACAGAATGCGCAAGTGCTCGTCGTACGCTGCCGTGGCGTTGAATTCGCGCAGGAACTGCGCACAGGTGCCGGTCTGGCGGTGCAGGTCGCGACGGCGCACGTAACCCAGTGCTTTGTTGTCGGCGCAAGTGACGACCACATAGCGGCGGTCGTGTTCGTCCATCAGTTCCAGCGCATCGGCGACCGGCGTTTCCGGGCTCACCGACGGCGCGTTGTCCGCCGCGTCCTCGGCCTTCACCAGCAACAGGCGCTTGAGCGTGCTGTCCTGGCCGACGAAGTTGCTGACGAAGTCGTCTGCCGGATGTGCAAGCAGGGTGTCCGGGTGATCGATCTGCAGCAACTTGCCCGCGCGGAAGATCGCGATCTTGTCGCCCAGCTTGATGGCTTCGTCGATGTCGTGGCTGACCATGATCACGGTCTTGTTCAGCGCTCGCTGCATCTCGAAGAACTCGTTCTGGATCATCTCGCGGTTGATCGGGTCGACTGCGCCGAACGGCTCGTCCATCAACAGCAACGGTGCGTCGGCCGCCAGCGCGCGGATCACGCCGATGCGCTGTTGCTGACCGCCCGACAATTCACGCGGATAACGATGCAGATATTGCTTGGGCTCAAGTTTGATCATGCTCATCAATTCGCGAGCGCGGTCGTGGCATTTCTGTTTGTCCCAGCCGAGCAGCTTCGGCACCACGACGATGTTTTCTTCGATCGTCATGTTCGGGAACAGACCGATCTGCTGGATCACGTAGCCGATGTTGCGGCGCAGGGTCACTTCGTCGAGGTCGGTGGTGTCTTCGCCGTTGATCAGGATCTTGCCCGAGGTCGGTTTGATCAGGCGATTGATCATTTTCAGCGTGGTGCTTTTGCCGCAACCCGACGGCCCGAGGAACACGCAAATCTCGCCTTCATTGACGGTCAGGCTTACCGAGTCCACGGCTTTGACATCTTTGCCGTTGCTTTGGAAGGTCTTGCTGAGGTTTTGAAGTTCGATCATTTGAGGAGTCCTTTTGGAGTCAACGAGCGTTGCAGCCATTGGAGAAACAGGTCAGCAAAAATGGCCAGAAGACTGACCAGCAGTGCGCCGACGATGAGCATCGACATGTCACTGCGGCTGATGGAGGCGAGGATCAACACACCGAGGCCGCCGGCGCCGATGGTGGCGGCGATGGTCATTACGCCGATGTTCATCACCACGGCGGTGCGCACGCCGGCAAGGATCACCGGCACGGCGATCGGCAGCTCGACCATGCGCAGGCGCTGGCCGAAGGTCATGCCAATGCCGCGCGCGGCTTCGCGGATACCCGGCTCAACGCCGGTCAGGGCAAGATAGGTGTTGCGCATGATCGGCAGCAGCGAATAAAGGAACACCGCCGTGATCGCCGGCATCGGGCCCAGGCCCTGGCCGAATTTCGAATAGAACGGCAGCAGCAGGCCGAACAACGCAATCGACGGTACGGTGAGCAGCACCGTGGCGCTCGCTTGCAGCGGCCCGGCGAGCGTCGGGAACCGCGTCATCAAAATACCCAGTGGCACGCCGACAAGAATGGCCAGGGTCACGGCGATGCCGACCAGCGTGATGTGCTGCCAGGTCAGGTGCATCACCTGCTGCCAGTCGAGATGGGAAAAAGCGTTCAGGAATTCCATGACTTCTCCTCTCTTAATTCAGTGGGTGCTGGCGCAGGAAATCGGCGGCAACGGACGATGGGCTTTCATGATCGACATCGACCCGCGCGTTGAGCTGGCGCATGGTTTCATCGTCAAACAGTTCGGCCAGCGGCTTGAGTTGTTCGGCCAGTTTCGGGTTAGCGTCCAGCGTGGCCTGACGCACCACGGGCGCGGCGGTGTAGTCGGGGAAGTAGTGCTTGTCGTCTTCCAGCAATTTCAGGCCGAAAGCATTCAAACGACCGTCGGTGGTGTAAACCAGACCGGCGAATACCTGGCCGTTGCGCAGCGCGGTGTAAACCAGCCCGGCGTCCATTTGACGGATGTTCTTGCGGGTCAGGTTCATGTCGTAGAGATCAACCATGCCGATCAGGCCGTCAGAGCGGTTGGCGAACTCGGTATCCAGCGCCACCAGGTGATTGGTCTCGGCCTCCGCGCGCAGCACTTCATTGAGTTGGCTGATGTTGCCGATCTGCGGATATTGCTCGGCGACTTTTTTCGGCAGGGCTAGGGCGTAGGTGTTGCTGAATTTCGACGGGGTCAGCCAGATCAGGCCTTTTTTCGCATCGAGTTCTTTCACCCGGGCGTAGGACTGCGCGCTGTCGAGTTTTTCAGCGACATGGTTGTAGGCCACCAGCGACACGCCGGTATACTCCCAGAGCAGGTCCAGCTGGCCGCTTTCGTGGGCGCTGCGGGCGAGGTTACTGCCCAGCCCGCCGGTAATCTGCGCGTCGTAGCCTTTGCTGCGCAGGTATTGCGCGGTGATTTCGGCGAGCAGGGTTTGCTCGGTGAATACGCGGGCACCGAGGCGAATAACCGGTTTGTCGGCGGCCTGGGCAACGCCGGCAAACAGCAGGGCGCTGCTCAGCATCAGGCTTAGAATCAAGCTAAATCGTTTCATAGGTATTCCTTCGCAAAGCCTTTAAGACGGGCGCAAACCGCGTTCCAGCCAGAGACGGCTGGCGAGGGTGACCACGCCATCGAGCAGCAGGGCCAACAGCGCGGTGCACGCGGCGCCGAGCAGCAGTTGCGGCTGATTGTTCAGGGCGATGCCGGGGAAGATCAGGCTGCCGAGGCTGTTGGCGCCGATCAGGAATGCCAGTGGAGCGGTGCCGACATTGATTGCCAGTGCCACGCGCACGCCGCCAACGATGATCGGCACGGCGTTCGGCAACTCGACTTTCCAGAGCACCTGGCGCGGGGTCATGCCGATGCCGACGGCAGCTTCCTTCAGTGAGCCCTGCACATTTCGCAGGCCTTCGTAGGTGTTGCGCACAATCGGCAGCAGGGAGGCGAGGAACAAGGCGAAGATCGCCGGGCCGCTGCCGATGCCGAGGATGCCCAGGGCAATCGCGAGCACGGCCAGCGGTGGCACGGTGTTGCCGATATTGAAGATCTGCATGAAGCGTTCGGCGCGGCCGACCATGGTCGGGCGGCTGAGATAGATACCGGCGGGGATGCCCACGACGAGGGCGGCCAGCATGGAGGCGAGGACGAGAATCAGATGAGCTTGCAGGTAAAACAACAAATCGTCGCGGTAGTGTTCGATCGTGTTGATGCCGATCCAGTGGACCAGCAGGGCCAGGAGCGCGATCACCACCGCACCTCCCATCAGCCCTTTGCCATAGCGGATAGCCACAGGCGGACTCCTTTTTTTGTAGTCGGCGAGCGCAGTCCCGTGTGGCATGCCGCGCATGGCTGCCGGGAAAGTCATTCGCGAAAAGTAGCCGTTTTTCAATCCCGGCAAAGCGGTCTGAAAGCGAGCCATGAGCGCAGCCTCGTCAGGCTAACTTGCTGATTTTTCAGCCCCTGACGAAAATTCGTAACAGGGGATGGACGTCTCCGAGCGCTGAAAGGTTCCCACATAAGATGCCATCTGGCCACCTGTAGGAGCTGCCGAAGGCTGCGATCTTTTGACTTTGTTCTAGAACTACAGATCAAAAGATCGCAGCCTGCGGCAGCTCCTACGGGGTTTTGCGGGGCCGAGGGACGGTGGTTCGGCGGTTACTTTTTAAGCTATACTCGCCGCCCTTTTTTGAATCACCGCCAGGCGATTTCCCATGACCCAACAGGCCGCCGAAGTCGCGAAACGCCGCACTTTCGCCATTATTTCCCACCCCGATGCCGGTAAAACCACGATCACCGAGAAGCTCCTGTTGATGGGCAAGGCGATTGCAGTGGCCGGTACGGTGAAATCCCGTAAATCCGATCGCCATGCGACATCCGACTGGATGGAGATGGAGAAGCAGCGGGGTATTTCCATTACCACGTCGGTCATGCAGTTCCCGTATCGCGACCACATGGTCAACCTGCTCGACACCCCGGGCCACGAAGACTTCTCCGAAGACACCTACCGCACCCTGACCGCGGTGGATTCGGCATTGATGGTTCTCGACGGCGGTAAAGGCGTAGAGCCACGGACCATTGCGCTGATGGACGTTTGCCGGCTGCGCGACACGCCGATCGTCAGCTTCATCAACAAACTCGACCGTGACATCCGTGACCCGATTGAACTGCTCGACGAGATCGAAGCGGTCCTGAAGATCAAGGCTGCGCCAATCACCTGGCCGATCGGTTGCTACCGCGACTTCAAGGGTGTTTATCACCTGGCGGACGACTACATCATCGTCTACACCGCCGGTCACGGGCATGAACGCACCGAAACCAAAATCATCGAGAAGCTCGATTCCGACGAGGCGCGCGCGCACCTCGGTGACGAGTACGACCGCTTCATCGAGCAGCTGGAACTGGTGCAGGGCGCCTGCCATGAGTTCAATCAGCAGGAATTCCTCGACGGTCAACTGACCCCGGTGTTCTTCGGTACCGCGCTGGGCAACTTCGGTGTTGATCACGTGCTCGACGCCGTGGTGGACTGGGCGCCACGCCCGCTGGCCCGTGTGGCCAACGAGCGCACCGTGGAGCCGGTCGAAGAGAAGTTCTCGGGCTTCATCTTCAAGATCCAGGCGAACATGGACCCGAAACACCGCGACCGCATCGCCTTCATGCGCATCTGCTCGGGCAAGTACGAAAAAGGCATGAAGATGCGCCACGTGCGCACCGGCAAGGATGTGCGCATCGGCGACGCCCTGACGTTTTTCTCCTCCGAACGTGAACAGCTTGAAGAAGCCTACGCGGGCGACATCATCGGTCTGCACAACCACGGCACCATCCAGATCGGCGACACCTTCAGCGAAGGCGAGGCCCTGAGTTTCACCGGCATCCCGCACTTCGCCCCGGAACTGTTCCGCCGTGTGCGTCTGCGTGATCCGCTGAAATCCAAACAACTGCGTCAAGGTCTGCAGCAGTTGGCGGAAGAGGGCGCGACGCAGGTGTTTTTCCCGGAGCGCAGCAACGACATCATCCTGGGCGCCGTTGGTGTGCTGCAGTTCGATGTGGTCGCGAGCCGCTTGAAAGAGGAATACAAGGTTGAGTGCTCGTACGAGCCTATCACTGTGTATTCCGCGCGCTGGATTGAGTGCGCCGACAAGAAGAAGCTTGAGGAATTTTCCAACAAGGCTGTGGAGAACCTGGCGCTCGACGGCGGTGGGCATTTGACCTATCTGGCGCCGACGCGGGTGAATCTGGCCTTGATGGAGGAGCGTTGGCCGGATGTGAAATTCCGTGCGACGCGGGAACATCATTAAGGTTTGAGCTGTTTTTCTGAAAGCCCCCTAGGTGCATGCCTTGGGGGCTTTTTTTGCTTGGTTGGTTTTGGGTGTATATCCGTTTCTGCGGGTGCTGCGTCTGGCGGTTTCGCCCTTACGGCGACCTACTTTTTTACAAGCGCCAAAAAAAGTTAGCAAAAAACGCTTGCTCCTGCGTTCGGCCCTCGCAGGCTCGGGTTCCTTCGCTGCGGGATCGATCCGGGCGCATCGCTTCCGGTTTGCTTCGCTGCACCTCCTTTCGATGTGTACGACTGCGTCGTACGGCGCTTCGCGCCTGCCCCCGGATCAATCCCTCCACTCAGCCTGCCGACGTCGCCCGTGGATCAAGATCAAGATCAAGGGCAGCAGCCGAGCTTGCGCTCATCCTGGAGTGGTGCGGCTGCGCCGCGTTGGTGTAGGAGCGGCCGAAGGCTGCGATCTTTTGATCTCGCTTCTGCTTTTGCTTTCCCGTGGGAGCGAGCTTGCTCGCGAAAGCGGGCTGACAGCCGACCTTTCTCTGTCAGATGTAATCGGTCCATATGGGAGCTGGCTTGCCAGCGATGGCGGCCTGAAAGCCGACCATTTTCTAATTGAATGCACCCAATCCAACTAAGCGGGCAAGGCTGCTCCTACACCGGTCTGTAGGGCGTCTCTGTTTTTGTTGTCTGACGCATTCTGAGGCGCGACAACTGTCTGTCTGGCCGTTAGTGTTCCGGCTCGAGAAACAGTTTTGAGAGGTCAATGGAGTGACAAGTGAACTGAAGCACCTGATGCGCCTCAGGCACTATTTCAGCCCGATGGCCTGGGTCCTCGCAGCGCTTTTATTCATCAATCGCCTGAGTGCCATGGTCAAGTTGTTCATGGCGCTTTATCTGCGTCAGGAATTGGGGCTGGCGATTGAGACGGTTGGCTGGCTGCTGGCGGGGTATGGCGCGGGGTTGCTGGTCGGTTCGATGCTCGGCGGTTGGCTCAGTGATCATGTGCGAACGGCGCGGCTGACGGCGGCGCTGTTTTTCGTTTCGGTGTGGGTGTTGATGTTGCTGGGGCTGGTGACACAGGTGCCGTTGCTGGCCGGTTTGTTGCTGCTCAGCGGTGTCCTCGATGGCGCGATTCGTACGCTGCATCAGCGGCTGATCATGGAATATTGCGAAGTCGCGCAACGCTCGCGGGCTCAGGCCTTGAGCCGGGTGGCGCGTAATCTCGGGATGGCGACCGCCGGGGTGGCGGGCGGGGTTCTGGCTCAGGCGGATTTTCGCTGGGTGTTTTTCGCCAGTGCGGCGATGACGCTGCTGGCCTTGCTGTGGTTTGTGCGCACGACGTGGCGGCGGCCGGTGCTGGTGCTTGAAGACCAATCCGCAGATGGCGCAAGTGTGCCGTTCCGTGACAAGCCGTTTCTCTGGTTGCTGGCGGCGACGGCCGTGCTCGGCATCGCGTTCGACACGGTCTACAGCACGCTGGGCAATTATCTGCGCGATTACTACCACCTGAGCACCGAAGCGATCGGCTGGCAGTTCGGGCTCAATGCGCTGCTGGTAATCGCGCTGCAGATCCCGCTGTCGCACTCGGTCGAACGCTGGGGCTCGCGCTGGCAAATGCTCGTGGGCAGCCTGTTGCTGGCCTGTGGGCTGGGGATGTTGCCGTTCGGTTCCGGGTTGGTTTTCGTCTGTCTGTCGACGCTGATCTGGACGCTGGGCGAGGCGTTGTTCATGCCGCCGTTGAATGTGCTGGCGATGCAGTTTGCCCAGAGTGGCAAGAGCGGGCAGTACTTCGGGCTGTTCTTCATGAGCTGGAGTGCCAGCGCGCTTTTGTCGCCGGTGCTCAGCGGTCAGCTCTACGGCCAGTTTGGCGGGCACAGTGTCTGGCTGATGAGTTCGGTGCTGGTGCTGTTCTCCATTCCGTTGACCTGGCAGGCCACACGTAGCGCTTAGCTGTTTCGGTTATTGGCGTTATTCGAAAGCAATCTGTCTGTCGATGGCATTTCTGCCCGTGCGGTCGCGTCCTAAGTGGTGAGCCGCTCGGATCGCAACTAGATTTCACACAGCGCCGTTCCGGGCATGCAGGTCTCAATTCGCAACGGATGGAGTCAGCTATGAAAAGCAGGTTTTTACGAATTTTATTGTTGTTGAAAGTCATGGTGATGCTATCCCTCGGCACAGCGACGGCCTGGGCCGAGTGCGAGGATCATGATTCGCAGGCCTTCAATGGGAAGACGGGGCAGAGCGCTTTTATGATCGCCAAGTCTGAATCGGAACCGGGTGATCAAGGGCAGGGTGGCAGCGCCGACGATGACGACGCGACCACGGATGATCCGGATACTGACGATATGGGTGATGAGGGCGACAGCCAGACGTAAATCGTTGGCAAAAGAAAACCCCTTCGGCCTCGACTGATGCGCAATCGAAATGGAAGGGGTGTTGTTAACTCTGGTTCAATGCAAATCCCCTGTAGGAGCTGCGGAACGCTGCGATCTTTTGATCTTGCTTCTGAAAATCAAAAGATCGCAGCCTCGTTGCACTCGTCAGCTCCTACAGGTTTTGTGGAGGTCTCAGTATTGGTCTACGCCGCGCCGTCGAGGAATTGCTCGGCGTAGTGGCAAGCCACCTGCCGGTTATCCAGTTCGCGCAACAGCGGCTCTTCTGTGCTGCAACGCTCGGTCGCGTACGGGCAGCGCTTGTGGAAGGCGCAACCCGGTGGCGGATTCAGCGGGTTGGGCAGTTCGCCGACGATCTTGATTTTCGGCTTGTGCGGGTCCGGGTGAATGGTCGGGGTCGCCGACAGCAGCGCCTGGGTGTAGGGGTGCAACGGACGTTCGTAAATGTCGTTCTTCGGGCCCAGCTCTACCGGACGACCGAGATACATCACCATCACGTCATCGGCCACGTGTTGCACCACCGCCAGGTTGTGCGAGATGAACACGTAAGCGGTGTTGAACTCCTGCTGCAGATCCATGAACAGGTTCAGCACCTGCGCCTGAATCGACACGTCCAGCGCCGAGGTCGGTTCGTCCGCCACGAGCACTTTCGGTTGCAGCATCATCGCGCGAGCCAGGGCGATACGCTGGCGCTGGCCGCCGGAGAACATGTGCGGATAACGCTGGTAGTGCTCAGGACGCAAGCCGACCTGCTTCATCATCGCCTGGACTTTATCGCGACGCTCGGTGGCCGACAGGTTGGTGTTGATCAGCAACGGCTCGGCCAGTTGATCACCGACTTTCTGCCGTGGATTCAACGAGGCGTATGGACTCTGAAAGACCATTTGCACGTCTTTGCGCAGTTGCTTGCGCTGCGCCTTGTCGGCACCGGCGACTTCCTGCCCGGCGATCTGCAGCGAGCCCGAAGACGGCTCTTCGATCAGCGTCAACGCGCGGGCGAGGGTGGACTTGCCGCAACCCGATTCGCCAACGACGGCGAGGGTCTTGCCGGCTTCCAGTTCGAACGACACGCCGTTGAGTGCGCGCACGGTCGCGTGGCCCTTGAACAGGCCACGGGAGACTTCGTAGTGACGGGTCAGGTCGCGGGCGGTAAGTACGACGGCCATTACGCCACCTCCTGGTTCAGCGGGTAGAAGCAGCGGGCGAGGCTGTTGCTTTTCGGGTCGAGGCCAGGACGCTGCGCGCGGCAGTTGTCCTGCACGTACGGGCAGCGTGGCGACAGCAGGCAACCCTGCGGACGGTCGTAGCGGCCCGGGACGATGCCCGGCAAAGTCGACAGGCGTGAGGCGCCGAGGCTGTGCTCGGGAATCGCCTTGAGCAGCGCTTCGCTGTACGGGTGCGCCGGGATGTCGAACAGTTGTGGCACCTGACCGACTTCCACGGCCTGGCCTGCGTACATTACACAGACGCGCTGGGCGGTTTCAGCCACCACCGCGAGGTCGTGAGTGATCAGCACCAGGCCCATGTTCTGCTCTTTCTGCAACGCCAGCAGCAGGTCCATGATCTGCGCCTGAATCGTCACGTCGAGTGCCGTGGTCGGTTCGTCGGCGATCAGCAGTTTCGGCTCGCCGGCGATTGCCATGGCGATCGCGACACGCTGGCTCATGCCACCCGAGAGTTGATGCGGGTAAGCGTCCATACGACTGGCCGCACCCGGGATTTCAACTTTTTCGAGCAGTTCGATGGCACGCTTGCGCGCTTGCTTGCCGGACATTTTCAGGTGCAGGCGCAGCACTTCCTCGATCTGGAAACCGACGGTGTAGCTCGGGTTCAGCGCGGTCATCGGGTCCTGGAAAACCATCGACAGGTCTTTGCCGACGATTTGCCGACGCTGACGGTTGCTCAGTTTGAGCATGTCCTTGCCGTCGAAGCTGAGCGAGTCGGCCGTAACGATGCCGGGATGCTCGATCAGGCCCATCAGCGCCATCATGGTCACGGATTTACCCGAACCCGACTCGCCAACGATGGCCAGGACTTCGCCTTTGTCGACTTTCAGGTCGAGGCCGTCGACGACTGGCGTAGCGGTTTTGTCGCCGAAGCGAACGTTGAGATTCTTGATTTCCAACAGTGACATTTGAATCTCCTCAGGCGGCGTTCTTGAGTTTCGGGTCCAGCGCATCGCGCAGGCCGTCGCCCATCAAGTTGATTGCCAGCACGCTGAGCAAAATGGTCAAACCAGGCAGACTGACTACCCACCAGGCGCGTTCGATGTAGTCGCGGGCCGAGGCCAGCATGGTGCCCCACTCAGGAGTCGGCGGTTGTACGCCAAGGCCGAGGAAGCCCAGTGCAGCGGCATCGAGGATCGCCGAAGAGAAGCTCAAGGTCGCTTGAACGATCAGCGGCGCCATGCAGTTGGGCAGCACGGTGATGAACATCAGGCGCGGCAGACCGGCACCGGCCAGACGCGCGGCAGTGACGTAGTCGCGGTTCAGTTCGCCCATGACGGCTGCACGGGTCAGACGCACGTAGGACGGCAGCGAAACCACAGCAATCGCGATCACGGTGTTGATCAGGCCAGGGCCGAGGATGGCGACAATCGCCACAGCCAGCAGCAAGGACGGCAGGGCTAGCATGATGTCCATCAGACGCATGATGGTCGGGCCGATCATCTTCGGGAAGAAACCGGCGAACAGACCCAGCAGGATCCCCGGAATCAGCGACATCACCACCGACGACAAGCCGATCAGCAGCGACAGGCGCGAACCCTGGATCAGACGCGACAGCAGGTCGCGACCCAGTTCATCGGTGCCGAGCAGGAATTGAATCTGCCCGCCTTCCAGCCACGCCGGCGGCGTCAGCAGGAAGTCTCGGTATTGCTCGCTCGGGTCATGCGGCGCGACCCACGGCGCGAAAATCGCGCAGAAGATGATCAGCAGCATGAACAGCAGGCCGGCAACGGCGCCCTTGTTTTTCGAGAACGCTTGCCAGAATTCTTTGTACGGCGACGGGTACAGCAGGCTTTGGTCCACGGCGGACGTGGCGGCGACTACTGAGGATGTTGGAGTGCTCATGGGTATTGACCTCAGCGCTGATGACGGATGCGTGGGTTGGCAAAGCCGTAGAGGATGTCCACCACGAAGTTGACCAGAATCACCAGGCAGGCGATTAACAGGATGCCGTTTTGCACAACCGGGTAGTCCCGGGCGCCGATGGCTTCGATCAGCCATTTACCGATGCCGGGCCAGGAGAAGATGGTTTCGGTCAAAACCGCACCGGCCAGCAGGGTGCCGACTTGCAGGCCGACCACGGTCAGAACCGGAATCAGCGCGTTACGCAGGCCGTGAACGAATACCACGCGCGACGGCGACAGGCCTTTGGCCCTGGCGGTGCGGATGTAGTCCTCGCGCAGCACTTCGAGCATCGAGGAACGGGTCATCCGTGCGATCACCGCCAGCGGAATGGTGCCGAGCACGATGGCCGGCAGAATCAGGTGATGCAGGGCATCGAAGAACGCGCCGACGTCATCGGCCAGCAGCGTGTCAATCAGCATGAAGCCGGTGCGCGGCTCGATGTCATACAGCAGGTCGATCCGTCCGGAAACCGGTGTCCAGCCCAGGCTCACCGAGAAGAACATGATGAGGATCAGGCCCCACCAGAAGATCGGCATCGAATACCCCGCGAGCGAGATGCCCATCACCCCGTGGTCGAACAGCGACCCTCGTTTGAGTGCCGCGATCACCCCGGCCAGAAGGCCCAGAATGCCGGCGAACAGCAGGGCGGCCATGGACAGTTCCAGGGTCGCCGGGAAAAGAGAGGTGAACTCGGTCCACACGCTTTCACGGGTACGCAGTGACTCACCGAGATCGCCCTGGGCCAGTTTGCCGATGTAGTCCAGATATTGGGCATACAGCGGCTTGTTCAGCCCCAGGCGTTCCATTGCCTGAGCGTGCATTTCGGGGTCGACCCGACGTTCGCCCATCATCACTTCCACGGGGTCGCCCGGAATCATGCGAATCAACGCGAAAGTCAGCAAGGTGATGCCGAAAAACGTGGGGATCAACAACCCCAGTCGGCGGGCAATAAAACTAAACATCTTGTGTGGTACCTCATCAGCCGGTTAGGCGTGTCCGGCGTCCCCTGATCAGGGACGCCGGGCGTTTCTTATCTACTTCACCTGGGTGGTGGCGAAGTTATTAGTGGTGAGAGGGCTGATGTGGTAGCCCTCTACGTTCTTGCGCATTGCGGTAAACATTCTGGTATGAGCCATGCTGATCCATGGCTGGTCCTGATTAAACAGTACTTGAGCCTGTTCGTAGAGCTTCGCGCGTTCGGCCGGATCTACGGTAGCCCGCGCTTGATCCAGCAGCGCCTGGAATTTCTCGTTGCACCAGCGCGCGTAGTTTTCGCCGTTCTTGGCCGCTTCGCAACTGAGCATAGGCGTCAGGAAGTTATCCGGGTCGCCGTTGTCGCCCGCCCATCCGGCCGAGACCATGTCGTGCTCGCCGGCCTTGGCGCGTTTGAGCATCTCGCCCCATTCCATCACACGGATGTCGATCTTGATCCCGACTTTCGCCAGGTCAGCCTGCATCATTTGCGCGCCGAGCATCGGGTTCGGGTTGGTCGGACCGCCGCCGTTACGGGTAAACAGGGTAAACACGGTGCCTTCCGGAACCCCGGCTTCCTTGAGCAGCTTGCGTGCTGCATCCAGGTCGCGTGGAGGGTTCTTCAGGTCGTGGTTGTAGCCGAGCAGCGTCGGCGGGTACGGGTTGACCGCCACCGAAGCGTTGCCTTTGCCGAACAGCGCGTTGACATAGGCTTCCTTGTCGAAGGCGATGTCGATGGCTTTACGCACACGCACGTCGCTCATGTACTTGTGCTGGGTGTTCATGGCGATGTAGGAAACGGTCATCGCGTCCAGTTCGTCGACCTTGAGGTTGCTGTCTTTCTTGATGCTCGGGATGTCATCCGGCTTCGGATACAGAGCGATCTGGCATTCGTTGGCCTTGAGCTTCTGCAAGCGCACGTTGTTGTCGGTGGCAATCGCCAGAATCAGTGCATCGGCCGGTGGCTTGCCACGGAAATAGTCCGGGTTGGCCTTGAAGCGCACCTGCGCATCCTTGGCGTAGCGCTGGAAGATGAACGGGCCGGTGCCGATCGGCTTGTTGTTCAGGTCGCCAGTCTTGTTGGCCTTGAGCAACTGGTCGGCGTATTCGGCCGGGTAGATCGAGGAGAACGCCATCGCGATGTCGGCCAGGAACGGCGCTTCGCGGCGGGTCAGGGTGAACTTGACGGTATTGTCGTCGACTTTTTCTACGTTTTTGAGCAGCTCTTTGAAGCCCATGCTTTCAAAGTACGGGAAGCCCACACTCGACAATTTGTGCCACGGATGATTCGGGTCCAGCTGACGCTGGAAGCTCCAGACCACATCGTCGGCGTTCATGTCGCGGGTCGGCTTGAAATATTCGGTAGTGTGGAACTTGACGCCTTTGCGCAGGTGGAACGTGTAGGTCAGGCCGTCTTCACTGATGTCCCAGGACTCGGCGAGCGCCGGGATCACTTCGGTGGTGCCGGGCTTGAAATCGGCGAGCCGGTTGAAGATGGTTTCGGCCACAGCGTCCGCCGTGACTGCAGTTGTGTACTGGACCATATCGAAGCCTTCCGGGCTGGCTTCGGTGCAGACCACCAAGGGTTTGGCCGAGACGCCGACAGCGACGCTCAACAACGCAGCCGCAATGGCCGCACGTAGGGGAAGCATTTTCATCGATAACCCTCTGCAATCGGTTGAAGACAAAAAACCGAACGGCCGACTCATCATGAGTCAGCCGTCGGTTGGCGTTTTTACAGAATGTTGAACGGGATGGTGGTCACGAGACGGAACTCGTTGATGCTGCCATCAGCCTGGTTTTCGCTGGCACGGTGAGCGGTGTAGGTACCACGAATCGTGGAAGCTTTGAGTGGGCCGCTCTGTACCGCGTAGGTTGCACCGACGCCGTATTCATAATGGTGCTCGCCGTCCATCGCCTGCACGCCGTCGTAGCCGCCACCCTTGTAGTGAGTGCCGTCGATGCCCCAGCCGCGTGCCTGGTAGATGTTGAATTTCAGGCCTGGCACGCCGTACTCGGCCATGTTGATGCCGTAGGAAACCTGGAAGGATTTCTCGTTCGGGCCGTTGAAGTCCGAGAGCAGGGAGTTGGCCAGGTAGATGCCGTTGGTTTCGTGCAGGTAGTCGAAGTACTCGTTACCGTTCACTTCCTGGTAGGAGAAGGTCACGGTGTGAGCCTGATGCGTCAGGCCAAACGACAGCGAGTAGGTGTCGTTGTCGATGTCGCCCAGCAGTTTTTTGCCTTCGTCGACGGTCTTGTAGTAGTTCAGGCCGGTGGTCAGGCTCAGCACCGAGCTGTCCCCCAGAACGTGAGTAGCGCCGAAGTAGTACTGGTTCCACAGGTCTTCGGCCTGGGTGCCCCACAGGCTGGTGGTCAGGCTGGCGAACGGCTGGTACGAAATACCTGCAGTGTTGACGTGATCGGCTTCGGCGTTGATGTCGCCGTACTCGGAGCGGAATTTGCTCAGGCTTTCTTCGGTACGCGGGGAAACGCGATCGAAAGTGGCCACATCGAACGCCAGGTTGTTCAGCTCTTCGCTGTGGATCGCGATACCTTCGAAGCTCGATGGCAGCGGACGGTTACCGATCACATCGACTTGCGGGCTGCTGAAGTTCATGCGGCCGGCGGTCAGCGTGGTGTTGGAAACGCGCGCCTTGACGTTGGCCAGGCCCAGCTTGCTCCACTGGCCTACCGCGTCACCGCCTTCACGGGTCAGGGTACGGTTGTTGCCGGCGCCTGGACGAGTGCCCGGAGCGCCGCCGTTGTTGGCGGCGAGGTTCTCGCGGTCACGCTCCAGCGCGATTGCGTTGTAAGCCGCAACTTCGGTGCTGAAGCCGACAGTCCCTTCGGTAAAGCCCGAGTTGTACTTGATGATCGTGCCTTGCACCCAGTTGATGCGACGGTCGGTCTCGTTGGACTGGCCGTCCTTGCGGTAAGCGAACTTGCCGCCACGCTTGAGTTGTTCGTTGGCGTACCAGTTACGGGTCGAACCGCTGATCGATTGCCCTTCGAGGAAACCGGTGGCTTCGGCCTGGGCGCTCTTTTCGTTGACGGTCACCGGGGTAAACGCCTGGCTTTGGGTTTCCGCATAAGCCGTGGCGGTGATGCTGCTGATGGCCAGGGCCAGTATCGCGGTGCTGCTCAGTTTCATGGGTGAAGCTCCTTTACTTTCTTTTTATGCCGGCTTTTTTGGGTGGGCCGGTTATTTGGTTTAGAACTCGTTCACACATCGCAAACGTTTGCAAAATCCGGGATTGACGAATTTCGGCAAAGCGCTTGCGTGAGGGGAGTAGACGGCTCCCCTCAGCGTTGCGGCTAATCGGTTGGTTTAATCGATACTGACACCCGAGAACACGTTGCGGCCGAACGGGCTGACTTTGAACCCTTCGACCTTGGTGCTTAACGGCTGGTTGACCGTCGAGTGGGCGACAGGCGTGATCGGCACTTGCTGTTTAAGCAATTGCTGGGCCTGTTTATAAAGCACGGTGCGCTGGTCGCGGTCAGTGACGACCTTGGCCTGCTTGATCAGCTTGTCGTACGCCGGATCGCACCACATGGAATAGTTGTTGCCGCCGATGGCGTCGCAGCTGTACAGCGTGCCCAGCCAGTTGTCCGGGTCCCCATTGTCGCCGGTCCAGCCGATCAGGCTGACGTCGTGCTCGCCGTTCTTGGTGCGCTTGATGTACTCGCCCCATTCGTAGCTGACGATCTTCACTTTAAGGCCGATCTTCGCCCAGTCGGACTGGAGCATTTCGGCCATCAGTTTGGCGTTCGGGTTGTACGGACGCTGCACCGGCATCGCCCACAAAGTGATCTCGGTGCCTTCTTTCACCCCGGCAGCCTTTAGCAGCTCTTTGGCTTTTTCCGGGTTGTAAGCGGCGTCCTTGATGGTGTCGTCGTAGGACCACTGTGTCGGCGGCATGGCGTTGACGGCCAGTTGACCGGCGCCTTGATAAACGGCGTTGAGAATTCCCTGTTTATTCACCGCCATGTCCAGCGCCTGACGCACTTCCAGTTGATCGAAAGGCTTGTGGCGCACGTTGTAGGCGATGTAGCCGAGGTTGAAGCCTGGCTTGGAAATCAGTTGCAGCTTCGGATCGGTTTTCAACGCTTCAACATCAGCAGGGCGTGGGTGCAAAGTGATCTGGCACTCGTTGGCCTTGAGCTTCTGCACTCGCACTGACGCGTCGGTGTTGATTGCAAAAATCAGGTTCTTCAGCTTCACCCGGCTCGGATCCCAGTATTGCGGATTGCCGGTGTAGCGGATGTTGGAGTCTTTCTGGTAGCTCTTGAACACGAACGGCCCAGTGCCGATCGGTTTCTGGTTGATGTCGCTCGGCTTGCCTTCGGCCAGCAGTTTGTCGGCGTATTCGGCGGACAGAATCGCGGCGAAGCTCATGGCGATGTTCTGGATGAACGCGGCGTCAACGCTGTTAAGCGTGAATTCCACGGTCAGCGGCCCGGTCTTCTCGACCTTGGCGATGTTCTTGTTCAGGCTCATCCCGTTGAAATACGGGAATTCTGTCGGATACGCCTTACGGAACGGCTGTTGCGGATCGAGCATGCGGTTAAACGTGAACAGCACGTCGTCGGCGTTGAAATCCCGGGTTGGTTTGAAGTACGGCGTTGTATGAAATTTCACACCTTCACGCAGGTGAAAGGTGTATTTCAGACCATCCTCGGAAATATCCCAGTTGGTCGCCAGACCGGGTACGACATTGGTCTCGCCTTTTTCGAACTCGACCAAGCGGTTGTACAGCGGCTCGGCGGCGTCGTTGTCGGTAGCCGTTGTGTATTGCGCGGTATCGAAACCCGCCGGGCTGCCTTCGGAGCAAAACACCAGGCTATTGCTGGCGGCGTAGCTTGCAGACGTGGCGGCCAACAGGCCGGCGCCCAGCAGTGCGGAAAAAACCAAGGTATGGCGCATGACGCTCCCTCTTTTTTAGTGTTGTGCAACGCGCCTCGGTCTCAATCCTGAGACGTTTTGGTCGCTTTGCGCTCAATCCAATACGTACGGCAAAACCGGTGGCCCACGCAGACACTGGTCAGTACGCGACGGTAGGCACCGTGCTGCTGGCAGTAAATACGTAATTGCCTGAAAACCAGTAGGAAAAGTCGACACGCCTCTACCGATGCAATCATCTGCAGCGGATTTTTGTGTAGGCCTTTTCCTAGTTTCCCGAAAGATAAAGTAACGGCGACGTTAGACGCCGCCGTTGCCCTGTCTTACTTGCTGACGCTGACGCCGTAGAAGGAATTCAGGCCAAATGGGCTGATTTTGAAATCCTGCACGTTGGCGCGCATGGGTTGATACACCGTCGAGTGAGCGATAGGTGTCATGGGAACTGCATCTTTAAGGACGTGTTGCGCCTGTTTGTACAGCTCGGTGCGCTTGCCCTGGTCAGTGGTACGCTTGGCTTCTTTCACCAGGCCGTCGAACTTTTTGTCGCACCACTTGGAGAAGTTGTTGCCGCTCAGCGAGTCGCAGCCAAACAGAACGTTGAGCCAGTTATCCGGATCACCATTGTCACCGCTCCAGCCAATGATCATGGCCTGGTTCTCGCCACCTTTGGAGCGCTTGATGTACTCGCCCCACTCGTAGCTGGTGATCTTCACTTTCAAGCCGATCTTGGCCCAGTCGGACTGGAGCATCTCAGCCATCAGCTTGGCATTCGGGTTGTACGGACGCTGGACCGGCATCGCCCACAGGACGATTTCGGTACCTTCCTTGACGCCGGCTTCCTTGAGCAGCTGTTTGGCTTTCTCAGGGTCGTATTGGGTGTCTTTGATCGTGGTGTCATAGGACCATTGGGTCGGCGGCATGGCGTTGACGGCCAGTTGGCCCGCGCCCTGGTAAACCGAGTCGATGATCTGCGGCTTGTTTACCGCCATGTCCATCGCCTGACGGACGCGCAGGTCAGCCAGCGGGTTGGCCTCATTGCTGCCCTTGACCTTGTCCATCACGTTGTAGGCGATGTAGCCGAGGTTGAAACCGGCCTGGTCAGGCATCTTCAGCGCTTTGTCTTCTTTCAGCGCCTTCAGGTCGGCCGGACGCGGGAAGAGGGTGACCTGGCACTCGTTCTTTTTCAGCTTCTGGATACGCACCGACGGGTCGGTGGTGATGGCGAAGATCAGGTTGTCGATCTTCACGTCATCCGGCTTCCAGT
Organism: Pseudomonas khorasanensis; assembly: GCF_014268505.2. Lineage (GTDB taxonomy): Bacteria > Pseudomonadota > Gammaproteobacteria > Pseudomonadales > Pseudomonadaceae > Aquipseudomonas > Aquipseudomonas khorasanensis. The sequence continues at coordinate 956 of NZ_JABWQP020000012.1, read as the reverse complement.
AATCCTTGTTGCCGGTGTAACGGATGTTGGAGTCTTTCTGGTAGCTCTTGAACACGAACGGGCCAGTGCCGACCGGCTTCTGGTTGATGTCGGCAGCCTTGCCGTCCTTGAGCAACTGGGCAGCGTACTCGGCGGACTGAACCGAGGCGAAGCTCATGGCCATGTTCTGGATGAACGCGGCGTCGACTTCTTTCAAGGTGAACTTGACGGTGTGGTCGTCGACTTTATCGATCTTGGTGATGTTGGTGTCCATCCCCATGTCGGTGAAGTACGGGAATTCGGTCGGGTATGCCTTACGGAACGGGTCGTCCTTGTTGATCATGCGGTTGAAAGTAAACAGCACGTCGTCGGCGTTGAACTCACGAGTCGGCTTGAAATACGGGGTGGTGTGGAACTTGACGCCTTCACGCAGATGGAAGGTGTAGGTCAGGCCATCGTCGGAAATGTCCCACTTGGTCGCCAGACCAGGAATCACGGCGGTGCCGCCGCGCTCGAACTGGGTCAGGCGGTTGAACATGGTTTCGGCTGAGGCGTCGAAGTCGGTTCCGGTGGTGTACTGGCCTGGATCAAAACCAGCCGGGCTCCCTTCGGAGCAGAACACCAGGTTAGTCGCAGCGTGGGCGAAAGGTGCGGAGGCTAACAAGCCTGCGCCGACTAGAAACGGAATGACCGCGTGTTTAAGCATGTTGGCCTCATGATTTGTTGTCATTTTTTAGTTGTGAGGTACGACCTCGTGAGTCGTGCCTGCGGATACTTATGCAGGCCCCATACCCAATGCAAGATCCAGAGCGGTCGGCGGCGTTAAACGGTGGCACGAACGTACCTTAATGTCGCATTGATGTAAGTTTTGACGCATTTGACCGTTTGCGGGTGGTTTTTGCGGTGCATTCAAGGCACCAAAGTGGTGCGTTGGTCACGATGTGTGCGCTTGGGTGGGGCTTGGTGTTACTTATTTA
>NZ_JABWQP020000011.1 GCF_014268505.2 Pseudomonas khorasanensis | reverse complement strand
GGTGATTGCATTCCAATCCTGGAGCTGCCGAAGACGGCGATCTTTTGCTCTTTTCTACAAAATGCCGTTAGTCGCCGCCCCCCGCGATGCATTAAAGTAACGCCCCCAGCCCCGGCGTTATCCGAACGCCTCGGGCCACCCCTTTCCAGGAACAGTCACCGATGGAACATCGTGAAGCGCTGCTGGCGCTGCGAACCTTTCTTTCAACGCAGATTCTCGGCCAGGAAAAACTCATCGAGCGGTTGCTCATCGCCTTGCTTGCCGACGGCCACATGCTGGTCGAGGGCGCCCCGGGTCTGGCCAAGACCAAAGCGATCAAAGAACTCGCCGAGGGCATCGAAGCCCAGTTCCATCGGATTCAATTCACACCGGACCTGCTGCCTGCCGACATCACCGGCACCGAAATCTATCGCCCGGAAACGGGCAGCTTTGTGTTCCAGCAAGGTCCGATCTTCCATAACCTGGTGCTGGCCGACGAAATCAACCGTGCGCCGGCCAAGGTGCAATCGGCGCTGCTCGAAGCGATGGCCGAGCGCCAGGTCAGCGTTGGCCGCAGCACGTATGAACTGTCGCCCCTGTTTCTGGTGATGGCCACGCAGAACCCGATCGAACAGGAAGGCACCTATCCGCTGCCGGAAGCTCAACTCGACCGGTTCCTGATGCACGTCAAGATCGGTTTCCCCGATGCCGCCGTCGAACGCCGCATCCTCCAGCAAGCCCGTGGCGAAGCGCTTAACGGCGAGACCAAGCCCGAGCGTCGGGTCAGCCAACAGGCGATCTTCGCCGCACGCAAGGAAATCCTCGGTCTGTACATGGCCGACGCCGTGGAGGAATACCTGGTGCAACTGGTCATGGCCACGCGCAACCCGGCCAAGTTCGACCCGGAAATGGCCGAGTGGATCGCTTACGGCGCCAGCCCGCGCGGTTCGATTGCGCTGGACCGCTGTGCCCGCGCGCATGCCTGGCTGGCCGGCCGCGATTTCGTCAGCCCCGAAGACATCCAGGCCGTGCTGTTCGATGTGTTGCGTCACCGCATCATCCTGTCGTTCGAAGCCGAAGCCGCCGGCATCGATCAGGACCGCGTGGTGCAGCGGATTCTCGACGTCGTCGCCGTCGCTTGACCCCCGTGAACGTCAGCCTGCCTTCCGAGCCCGGTATTCGCATCAGCCTCGCCGAGCTGATCGAAATGCGTCACCGCGTGCGCGAAGTCCAGCTGTTTTCAACGCCGAGTCAGCGCAGCCCGCTGATCGGCCTGCATCACTCGAAATTCCGTGGGCGTGGCGTCGACTTCGATCAGGTGCGGGTCTATCAGGCCGGCGATGACGTGCGCACCATCGACTGGCGCGTCACCGCACGCACGCAGGAGCCACACACCAAACTGTTCCATGAAGAACGCGAGCGGCCGATTTTCATCATGGTCGAGCAAAGCACGCGGCTGTTTTTTGGCTCGGGGCTAATGTTCAAGTCGGTGCTGGCGGCGCAAGTCGCGGCGTTGATCGGCTGGGCCGCGCTCGGCCACAACGACCGGGTCGGCGGGCTAGTGTTCGGCGACAACGAGCATTACGAAATCAAGCCGCGACGCAGCAAGCAAAGCCTGTTGCAACTGCTCAACCGTCTGGTCAAGGTCAATCAGTCGTTGCACAGCGAGCGCGAGCCGGATCGCGATGCCTTTGGCGTGGCTCTGCGGCGGGCGCGAGAAGTGCTTCGGCCGGGCAGCCTGGCGATCGTCATTTGCGATGAGCGCGCATTGTCCGACAGCGCCGAGCAGCAACTGAGCCTGCTGTCGCGCCATTGCGATCTGTTGATGCTGCCGCTGTCCGACCCGCTGGACCACGCCCTGCCCGCCGCCGGCCTGCTGAGGTTCGCCGAGCGTGGCGCGCAACTGGAAATCGACACGCTGAACTTCGACTTGCGCCAGACTTATCGCGCCCAGGCCGAAGCGCGCATCGCCCGCTGGGAATTGCTCGCGCAAAAACTTCGCGTATTGCTGATGCCGTTGAGCACGCAAAGCGAAATGGTCGAGCAGATGCGCGAATTCCTGAATCCGCAGCGTCCGGGGAAAGGTCGATGAACGGCCTCGAACAACTGCAACCACTGATTTCCCCGCCGCCGATAGCTTTCTGGCCCCCAGCGCCGGGCTGGTGGCTGCTGCTCGTGCTTTTGCCGCTGCTCGGTGTCGCCGGATGGAAGCTGCGTCGTTTCATCCCGGTGAAAAAACGACCTGTCGAGCGCGCGGAACAACCTCTGGATCCGGTGCGCATCGCCGCCCTCGCCGAACTGGCGCAGATGCCCAAACCATACGACGGCGCCCCGGCCGGCGCCTGGCTGCAGCAACTCAACGGTCTGCTCAAGCGCTTGTGCCGTAACCATTACCCGTACAGCCAAAGCCATACGCTCAACGGGCGCAAATGGCTGGCCTTCCTCGATAACCGTTGCCCCGCCGCCGGCCTGACGCGCTGGATGGTGCTGGTCGAAGGCGCGTACAAACCGGAATGCAAACTCGATGACAAAGCCATCGCCGGCCTGACCCAGGCGGTCGACACGTGGATTCGCAAACATGTTTGAGTTCGCCTGGCCGTGGATCTTCCTGCTGTTGCCGCTGCCGTGGCTGATGCGTCTGGTGTTGCCGGCGGCCGACAGCGGCGAGCCGGCATTGAAAGTCAGTTTCCTCGCTGACCTGGAAGGCCTCGCCCGCCGCCGCGCCCGAGCCCACTTGCCCGCATGGCGTCAGCAGGCGCCCTTTATGCTGCTGTGGCTGATTCTGCTGATCGCCGCTGCGCGTCCGCAATGGCTCGGCGAACCGCTGCCGATTGCCGCCAGCGGCCGTGATTTGCTGGTGGCGGTGGATGTGTCCGGCTCGATGGATTTCCCCGACATGCAGTGGCAAGACGAAGAAGTCAGCCGCCTGTCGCTGGTCCAGCACTTGCTCGGCGACTTTCTTGAAAGCCGCGAGGGCGACCGCGTCGGTCTGATCCTGTTCGGCAGCCAGGCCTATCTGCAAGCGCCACTGACCTTCGATCGGCGCACCGTGCGCGTGTGGCTCGATGAAGCGCGCATCGGCATCGCCGGCAAGAACACCGCGATTGGCGATGCCATCGGTCTGGCCCTAAAACGCCTGCGCCTGCGCCCGGCGCAAAGCCGCGTATTGATTCTGGTCACCGACGGCGCCAACAACGGCGGCGAGATCAATCCGTTGACCGCAGCGAAACTCGCTGCCAGCGAAGGGGTGAGGATTTATCCGATCGGCATCGGCGCCAATCCCGAAGACAGCGGCTCGACCGGCCTGCTCGGGGTCAATCCGAGTCTGGACCTTGACGAACCCGCGCTCAAAGCCATTGCAGACGTCACCGGCGGCCAGTATTTCCGCGCCCACGACGGCAAGGAACTGCAAGCAATCAAGGACACCCTCGACCAGCTCGAACCGGTCACCCAGCAGCCAACTCAGGCGCGACCGGCGCAAGCCTTGTATCACTGGCCTCTGGCGCTGGCGCTGTGGTTGAGCCTGTTGCTGGTCGCCCGTGAATTGTGGCCGGACAACCCGCTGCATCGCCTGCTGACAAAGCGACTGTATTTGCAGAGTCCGTTGCCCGACTGGCGTGAGCGCCTGCAACGTTTGCGTTTGCGGAGGCGTCGATGATCGCCCTGTGGCCGCACTGGTTCCGCCCCTGGTGGCTGTTGCTGTTGCCGCTGCTCGGCTGGCTGCTCTGGCAACTCTGGCACCGACAGAAACGCGCCGGACGCTGGCAGATGATTCTGCCGCCGGCGTTTCACGCAGCATTGCTCAGTGGCGGCAGCGGTCGTCAGAGCAAACTGCCGTGGATCGCCCTCGGCGTGGCGTGGTTGCTGGCGATTCTGGCCTTGCTCGGGCCGAGTTGGGAACGTGTCGAACAGACCAGCCAGAAACCCGCCGACCCGCTGGTGGTGGTGCTGGAGCTGACCCCGGAAATGCTCGCCGCCGACTCGCCACCGACGCGTCTCGAACAAGCGCGACGCAAGGTGTTCGACCTGTTGCAGGCGCGCAGCGATGCGCAGACCGCCATCGTCGTCTATGCCGGCAGTGCGCACACGCTGGTGCCGCTCTCGGATGATCTGGCGACCAGTCGCAACCTGCTCGACGCACTGAAACCGTCGCTGATGCCGCAAAGCGGTCACCGCGCCGATCTGGCGGTCAGCAAGGCGCTGGCGTTGCTCAAGCAAGGCGCGCTCGGTCAGGGCAGAATTTTGCTGATTGGTTCGTCGCTCAACGAAGAAGAACGCCTGGGCATCCGCCGGGCATTGAGCGGTGAGTCGGCGCAATTGCTGATGCTTGGCATCGGCACTGCCGAAGGCGCGCCGATTGCGCAGGAGGACGGCAGTTTCCTCAAGGATGAGCAAGGCGCGATTCGCGTGCCGCAGCTCGACAGTCCGGGCCTCGGCGCGTTCCTCAACAGTGTCGGCGGCGAGTACCATCCGGCGCGACTCGACGAAGGCGATCTCGGCGCACTCGGGTTGCTCAGCGGCCCCCGCAACCTGCGCGACGACGGCCAGACCGTGCGCCTCGACACTTGGGCCGACCAGGGCTACTGGCTGCTGTTGCCGCTGCTGTTGCTCGCCGCGTGCGCCGGGCGACGTGGCTGGCTGTTCTGTCTGCCGCTGCTGTTTTGCCTGCCGCAACCCGTTTACGCCTTTGACTTTGAAGACCTGTGGCTGCGCCCCGACCAGCAAGGTCTGCACCTGCTCAAACAAAAACGTCCGGCCGAAGCCGCGCAGCATTTTGAAGACCCTCAATGGCAAGGGGTGGCGTTGTACGAGGCCGGCGACTACAGTGGCGCCGCTCAGCGCTTCGCCGAGGGCAGCGACGCCCGCGCCCACTACAATCGTGGCAACGCTCTGGCCAAAAGCGGTGAGCTGGAAGCGGCGATCGACGCCTATGAACAGGCACTGGAACAGCAACCGGACCTGCGTCCGGCACAAACCAACAAGGCGCTGGTGGAAAACCTGCTGAAACAGAAAAACGCGCCACCGCCGGCCGAACCGGACAACCAGCCGAACGAGCAAAGCCTGCCCGGCGATGAGCCGCCGCCCGCTACCGCACCACCACCGGCGACTACCAGCGAAACCCTCAGCGAGACAGAGTCGGCAGAATCAACCAGTGAGCCGCCACCCACCACCCCGCCGCAACCGGGCCCCAATGAGGTGCCGGGCAGCAACGAGGAAGAGGAAACCGACACGGTGCCAACCCTGCGCCCGAGCGAGAACAACCTCGAAAGTGAGCAGCGTCAGGCACTGGAACAATGGCTGGGCAAAATCCCGGACGATCCGGGCGAACTGCTCAGGCGCAAGTTCTGGTACGAACAGCAACAACATCAGGATCAGGAAAACATTCGATGACCCGCTTCACCGCTCTCTTGCTGCCCCTGCTGATCTGCACGGCCTCCGCTGAGGCGGCCGAGCTGACGGCCAGCGTGGATCGCAGTCGCCTGAACTCCGGCGAGACGGTCGAGCTCATCCTCGAAACGGACGACGTCACCCAGTTCGGCAAGCCCGACCTGTCGGCACTGGAGCCGCTGTTCGAAGTGCGCGGCACGCGCCAGGTCAACCAGTTGAACACTCTCAACGGCGACAACCGCGCCACCACGCGCTGGATCATCACCCTGTTGCCGAAAGAAAACGGCAGCGTGGTAATTCCGTCGCTGCAACTGGGCGAAGCGCAGAGCGAGCCGATCACCGTGCAAGTGATCGCCAGCGATAACCGCGAAGACAACAACGGCCTCGATCCGGTGTTCATCGAAGCCAGCCTCGATCAGACCAGCGTCTATGTGCAGGCCCAGGCCATCCTGACCCTGCGCATCTACCATTCGGTATCGCTGTACGACGACAGCAGCCTGAGCCCGTTGCACATCACCGATGCGCGCATTGAACAGCTCGGCGACACGCGCACTTACGAGAAAGACATCAATGGCGTGCGTCACGGCGTGATCGAGATGCGCTATGCGATCTACCCGCAACACAGCGGTTTGCTGACCATCGCGCCGCAGACTTTCAGCGCTACGTTGGTCGATACGGCACCATCACCAGACGCCTCGGGGCCCAAGCCCGGTAAATTGATGCGCGTCAGCTCTTCGTCAATTCCGCTGACGGTCAAACCCAAACCGCTGACCTATCCGGTCGATGCACCTTGGCTACCGGCGCGCAGCCTCACTCTGAGCGAAAGCTGGAGCCCTGAGCCGGATCACACTCAAGTCGGCGATTCCCTGACTCGCAGCCTGACCCTGAAAGTCGAAGGCCTCGCCAGTTCGCAACTCCCTGCCCTGCCCGCCACCGACGTCAACGGCCTGCGCCGCTACCCCGACCAACCGGTGCTGAGCAACCAGAGCAGCGATCGCGGCATCATCGGCAGCCGCGAGGAACGCGAAGCCCTGGTGCCAAGCCGCAGCGGCGCGATCGACCTGCCGACCGTCGACGTGGTCTGGTGGAACACCTTCGAAGATCACCTCGAACACAGCAGCCTGCCCGCGCGCACCCTGCAAGTGGCGAACAACCCCAGCCTGCAAATCGATACCCCCGCCGGCACCCTGCAACCCAGCACAGCCGACAACGACACTCTGTGGTGGTGGAAACTCAGCACCCTGATCCTCGCCTGCACCACCCTGCTCGGCTTCGGCCTCTGGTGGCGCGCGCGCTGGCAACCGGCAATCCACCGCGCCGCCCAGACCGGCCCGAGCCCGCGCACCCTACTCGACGACATCAAACGCGCCAGCCAGGCCAACGACCCCCACGCCACCCGCCAGGCACTGGACGCCTGGGCGCGGCAGCAGCCGGAGACACTGGCGGACATGGCCGCGCGGTTTGTGCCGTTATCGGATGCGTTGGACGGGTTGAACGGCGCGCTGTACAGCGAGACGGGGCAACATTGGCAGGGTGAGGATTTGTGGCGGGCAATTCGTACTATTCCCGCCGCCGAGCGCATACAGGATCCGGTGAGTGAGAGTGGATTACCGCCGCTTTATCCGAAGTGAAAAGCACAAGATCGTCCGATCGCGGCCCGAGCCTTCGGCAGGCCCTACGGATTGTGTAGGGGGCTGCCGAAGGCTGCGATCGTTTGATCTGAAAGTCGGGGATCAATACTCGAATTTCGTTTTGACTTGTTCGCCTTCGCGATATGACAAGACGAATGACTTCCAAGGCTCTCCACGTTGCACGGCGTTGGCTTTTAGTTCTTTTGCCAGAAAATACACATCAGAAATATCAAAATCGATCTCGGCATCCGTCACTTCAATGCCGTTTTTTTCGACGGTCAACTCGGCCTCCATAAACCCTTGTCCCATTTCGATCTCGTAACGAAAAGAGTCGTAGCCGTGGACGATGCCGCCATGAACGATTCGGAAAATGCTTTTAATGACTTCTAGATCTTCGATGACCATGCCTGTCCGTTCGACGCCCCGTGGTTCAATAACCAAATTTCGTTCGCACTTGTTCGCCATCGCGATACGAGAGCACGAAGGATTTCCATGGTTCGCCCCTTACAGCTGCATTTTCGTGCAGCTTCTCCACGAGCATGTAGATTTTTGAATTATTGAAATCTGTTTCGGCATCCCATCTCTCAACACCATCTTGTTGATATCGAGCCCATCTCTTGTGGCATTGCCCACTACGTAACCTCTGTTATCAGGAAGCAAAAAATTGGACAGATTTATTTCCTAAAATAAATCTGTCCCCTTTTAGCCTGACCCGCGCCCCGTACTAGAGACCCGATGTCGTCGCATTCTGCACCTATGGATAACTCACTGGTGGTAGCCCTGATAATCAAATCCTTCTGGAATATCCGGCCAGACTGGCTTGCGCAGCAGTGCATCCAAATCGTCGAAAATATCCCTGAAAAAATTTGCGAGATCCATGAAGTCCGTTCGTGAATTCAGCAACGCGGCTTTCAACATGACATCATCTGTATTTTCTTTGGCGGATGCCGCTCTGGCCATATTGTAGAAAGTGCTTGCTAGCCTTTCCGCCAACTCAGCTTCCCAGTTCAGCTTGTAATCAGCTTCCCAACTGTCACCATCAAAATTACCGGCTTTATCTTTAACCAACTGGATAATCAGTTTCTTTACTGACTCGAAATCATTCATCTTTCAACTTTCTCTTGATCGGAGATCTTTTGGCTGCGCTAGACAAATGGAACACTTCTACTTATCAGATATAGCTCCCACTTAAGAGAACATCTACTTCAGCCTTACTTTCAGGATGGCGCTGAAGGTGTTTATCACAAGCTAGCCGAAGGTATTCCATGCAAACCTCTTCACTGACAACAATTGTGTCTGCATCGCTAGAGGGATACCCATAAGAAAACTCCACTCCTTCGAAATGGCCCTCTTCAAATGAGCTATTTACATCAGGGAAGTTACAGTATGCTCCATCAACACTGAACCCCCAACGCCTCACAATATAGACGGCCGCCTCGATGAAACGGCCATCATCATACATCCTGTCAAAATACCCTTTGACAATCCAATAAGGGTCTGACTGGCGGTATGGCTGGCCGAACAACTCCTTCATAACAACCTCACTTCATTGCCGGATCATACACTGTCATTTCTTGAGTCTTCTGAACCGGAAACAATGTCCAACTCGCCCCATAGCATCGACAAGCCTATGCTTTCCATATAAGTCCCAAAATCCAGAAAAGGCGCAACGACGATCGCCCCAATTGAAAACCAGATAGCGTCGCCTCTGGGCACATGAATAACTCTTTCCCAGTGGCCTTGACATGGGCACAGACTATGTAATCCAGCTGACATCTTGGGCAGATGATCATCTATGCCTCCTGCAAGGGCACGACACCATTGAATGAGTTTTCGCGACGCAGATTGATATATAAAGTGGTGATCAAGTCGTCGTCATCGTCAACATAGAACCCCATACCCAACTCACCGACTTCAAATCCGTCATCGTCAATGACGGGGTCAATACCGTGGCGACGAAACAAAGCCAACACGTCCGTGGATGTTTCGCCTACCAGCTTGTGGCCGTTCCAGGACACCGTGCTTCTTTCGAAAAACTCTACCCCTTTAACTATATCTCGCTCGTCGTAGTAGACATGAAGATCGAGCTGAATATAAGCATCGGTAGTATTCAAGGAGTCAGTTGTTTTCCAGAACACTTCGAAACCGGCTCCAAGAATGTCGCGCACTTGACCTCTGGACAACTTTCCATTCAAAGGGCCGACCGCTCCGTACTCCGCAATTGAAAAGTCCATTTGAAGCCTCTTGCTGGCGAACAATCCAGTTCCCACTCTTACTCGAAAGCATGTGGCGCGCTCTATCATAGCTGCTTGATATAGGAAGAAAAGTTTCCGCCACCCTGATCAATATGTAGTCGTTCGCATTTATTGCAGCGATAAACAGTAGTAGCACCCGCACCTATCTGTTGATAGAACTCTTCCTCAGACAACCAACGATCTGCCAAGGCAGCACCCAGCTCATCTATCTTTCGCTCGGCAACCATCGAATATTCTGACTCGGACGTACCATGAGACAAATTGATTATCTGACCGCAGACACAGGAAAATTTAGGCATTGTATTGGTGGCTCAACTCAAGAAATGTAAAAGCTCGCCCGCGCTCTTGAGGCGGGTACATTAAGAAAAAAATCTTTTATCAGCGAGCGTTGGGAAGGTGTCAATCATTGTTTCACCTGATAAAACGTAACCACCGGTCCGTAATTCTCATCCGAGTTCGACACCTCGACAGTGAATAACGTGTCCGGGAATTTCTCCTTCAACACCATTCGCCAGGCAAACCCGATCATCTCGCACACCTGAAGAAATATTCTGGGCGATACACCATTTCCGTATTGGCCAAAAACTTCATAAATCTTCACATAATTCATAAGCCGCTCAACCTCCGCCATGTCGCCAGCGGCCAGGTTCACGCAGCGCGCGAACGCTTCATGTGAAAAATTCCGCTCGAGGAAGATGCCTCCCTCAGACACGATGAACGTCGGGAACAGCAACGTGGAAAATATCAATATCTGTTCCGGGTGGCATTGGTCGTTGATATACGAATGAATATCCAGGCCTTCCTGATTCGACCACTGCTGCTTCCATGTGTCGAAGGGTTCTGTGTCGATAACCAAGGGTATAGAGTTGATCACTTGCATTACATTGGCTCCCCACTCGATCTTCCGGCGTCAGCTTTATCGAATAACGCTGAAGACTGGACGTAACGCTTGCGACTGAAATGATATCAATACGATGGCTCGATATTAGGTAGCCGCTGTATGGGCGTCAACGAGCGAATCGTCGAAATGCCCTGCGGCGTTCCGCTGGGACAAGCCCCACCGGCGCAATAATCTGTAAACTCTCCCCTCTTTCGCCGCCCTCATTTCATCTGCGGCCATCACCTCTTTTCTGTAGCGGAGTCCACCTTGCGTCTGTTCCACACCTCCGACTGGCACCTTGGGCAAAACCTGCACGGCCAGGAGCGCGATTTCGAGCACGCGTGTTTTCTCGAATGGCTGCTGCGCCAGTTGCAATTGGCGCAGCCGGATGTGCTGCTGATTGCCGGGGACATCTTCGACACGGTCAATCCGCCGGTCAAAGCCCAGGAACGCCTCTACGATTTCATAGTCAGCGCTCATGAGCAGCAGCCGCCGCTGACCATCGTCATGATTGCCGGTAATCATGATTCCGGTTCGCGGATCGAGTTGCCGGCGCCGTTGATGCGGCGTTTGCGTACTCACGCGTTGGGTCGGGTGCTGTGGCTGGACGATGGTCAGCTCGATGCCGAACGCTTGTTATTGCCATTGCCCGATGCCAGCGGCGAAGTTGCCGCGTGGTGCCTGGCGCTGCCGTTTTTGCGCCCGGCGGAAGTCACTGGCGCGCATCTGGGCGACAACTATTTGCGTGGCATCGGTCAGGTGCATGAATGGCTGATCGCCGCGGCGAATGCCAAGCGCCAGCCCGGGCAGGCGTTGATCGCCATCAGCCACGCGCACATGGCCGGCGGTTCGGTGTCGGAAGACTCCGAGCGCAGCCTGATCATCGGCAATGCCGAAGCCCTGCCCGCCAGCCTGTTCGGGCCAAGCATCAGCTATGTCGCCCTTGGTCATTTACACAAGCCGCAGAAGGTCAACGGCGAAGAACGCATCCGCTACAGCGGCTCGCCGATTCCGCTGTCGTTTTCGGAGATCGGTTATCAGCATCAGATTCTCGATGTGGTTCTGGACGGTGAAACCCTGGTCAGCGTCGAGCCGAAATTGATCCCGCGCTCGGTCAATCTGCAGCGCATCGGCCCGGCGTCACTGACCGAGATTCTGCTGCAACTGGCTGACCTGCCGAACATCGACCTGCTCGCCGAAACCCAGCGCCAGCCGTGGCTGGAAGTGCGCGTGCGCCTTGATGAGCCGCAGCCGGATTTGCGCCATCAAGTGGAGACCGCGCTGCAAGGCAAAGCCGTGCGGCTGGTGCGCATCGCCGCCGAGTACGCCGGCAATCGCGGCGCCGATGGCAGCGATGACGGCAACACGCTGATCGAACTGGACCAGCTCACCCCACAGGAACTGTTCAGCCGCGCGTGGCTCGACAACTATGGCAACGAGGTCGATGAACAGACGCTCAAGGACTTCGCCGAACTGCTGCAAGACGTGCAATTGGAGGGCGAGCAGCCATGAAAATTCTCGCCATTCGTTTGAAGAACCTTGCCTCGCTGGCTGGGCCTTTCGAGATTGATTTCACTGCCGAGCCGCTCGCCAGCGCCGGCCTGTTCGCGATCACCGGCCCCACCGGCGCGGGCAAGAGCACACTGCTCGACGCCTTGTGCCTGGCGCTGTTCGGCGCCGTACCGAGGCTGAACAACACGGGCCGTGATGCCAAAGTCCCGGATGCCGACGGCGAAATCGCCACGGGCGACCCGCGCACCTTGCTGCGCCGTGGCACCGGAGAAGGCTATGCCGAAGTGGACTTTGTCGGTGTCGATGGCCGGCGCTATCGGGCGCGCTGGGAGGCCAATCGCGCCCGTGAGAAGGCTGCCGGCAAGCTGCAGGCCAGCCGGCAGAGCCTGCGCGATATCGATCAGGATCAACTGCTCGCCAGCCAGAAAGGCGAATACAAGACCCAGCTCGAAGCCGCGCTGGGCCTGAACTTCGAACAGTTCACCCGCGCCGTGCTCTTGGCGCAGAGCGAATTCAGTGCGTTCCTCAAGGCCGACGATAACGATCGTAGCGAACTGCTGGAAAAACTCACCGACACGGCGCTGTACACCCGCCTCGGCCGCCGCGCTTTCGACAAGACCAAAGAGGCCCGCGAAGCGCACAAGCTGTTGCAGGATCAGGCCACAGGTGTAACGCCGCTTGCGCCCGAAGCGCGGGCTGAGCTGGATGAGCGTTTCAACGCCGCGCGGCAACAACTGAAGCTGCAGCAAACGCAGCTCAAACAGCTTGAGCAGCAACACGGCTGGCTGAAGGATTTGCGTCTGTTGCAGGACTCGCAGCAAGCCGCCACCGAGCAACTGCACAGTGCCCAGCAGCAATGGGAAAGTCTGGCTGGCGAGCGCGTGAACCTGACGCGACTCGAACAGCTCGGCCCGCAACGTCATCAGTTCGCGCGCAAAACCGAGCTGGATGCACTGCTGTCGCCGCTCGCCGCGCAGATCGCCGAGCACACCCGGCAGCAGGCCGAACTGACTGAGCGACAGACGCAGCTGGAGCAACACCTCGAGGCGGCGAAACTGGCGCTGAGCGAAGCGCAGCACAAGCAAAGCGCAAGCGCGCCGCTGTTGCGTCAGGCGTTTGATGAGCAAAGCACCCTCGCCCGCCTGGCCAAGGACGCGGCCCACAGCGCAGAGGTGAAAAACGCAGCGCAACAAGCCCGAACTGACGGCGAGAGCGCCATCAAGGCCTTGCTCGAAAAGCACAGCGAGGTCGCCAAACGCCTGGATGATATCGCCGCTGGGCTTGAGAAAAACGCCCATCTGGCGCCACTCAGCGATGCGTGGAATGCCTACCGCGATCGCCTGCAACAATTGGTGCTGATCGGCAATCGCCTGAACAAGGGCCAGACCGAACTGGCGTCTCTGGAACAGAACGCTGCCCGCAGCGCTGAAGCATTGGCCACGCAAAAGCAGCAACTCGAAGTGCTGTTCAAAGAGGCCGGCGCCGAGCCGGATGCGGTCGCCGAGCAGATCGGCATTCTTGGCACGCTGCTGCAGGACAACCGCAAACAGTTGCGTGCCATCGAAGACCTGTCGCGACTGTGGGCCACCCGCCAGGATCTGGACAAGCGCAGCGCGCAGCTGCAACAGCGGCAACTCGATGCCCAGCAGCAACGCGAACGCCTGACCCAGGACGGTGTGAAAACCAAAGCCGAACTGACCGTTGCCGAGCAAACCCTCAATGTCACCCGCGAGCTGCTGGAGCGTCAGCGTCTGGCGCGCAGTGCCAGTGTCGAAGAGCTGCGCGCGCAGTTGCAGGATGACCAGCCCTGCCCGGTCTGTGGCAGCAACGAGCATCCGTATCATCAACCCGAAGCACTGCTGCAAAGCCTCGGTCGCCATGATGAAAGCGAACAGGCCAATGCGCAGCGTGAGGTCGATCAGCTTAAGGAAAAGCTGGTTGAGCTTCGCGCCGAGGTCGGCGGTGTCATCGCTCAGCAGAAAGAGTTGTTGCAGCAGCAGGAGCAGCTTGCCGAGCAGCAACAGGCGCTTGCGCCGAGTCTCGACGCGCATCCGCTGGCTGCGCAATTGCTCAATCAGGACGCCGACAAGCGCGACGCCTGGCTCGGCCGCCAGAATGACCAACTGAACCAAAGCATCACCCAGGACGAGCAGCGCCAGAACGCCCTGCTCACTCTGCAGCAGGACGCCGCGCGCCTGACTCAGCAATTGCGTCAGGCAGAAACCGCGCACCAGCAAGCGGCCCAGCACCTGAGCGATCAGCAGCGGCAACTGAGCGGCGACCGTCAGCGCCTGGATGAAGAATTCAGTGCACTCGCCAGTCTGCTTCCGGGCGAAACCCTTGAGGCCTTGCGCGCGGAACCCGCCGCAACCTTCATGCAGCTTGATCGCGAGATTGCCGAGCGTCTGGCCCAAGTCGATCAACAAAAGGAAGAACAGGCCGAACAGCAGCAACGCCAGCTCACGCTTGAGAAAGAACAGGATCGCCAGCAAACGCGTGTGCAGCAGGCGGAATCTGCCGAACAGCAATTCGCCGCGCTGACCGAACAGCAACAGGCCTGTCAGCAAAAACTTGCGCAACTGCTTGGCGAGCACGCCAGCGCCGAACAGTGGCAGCAGCAACTGGAACAGGCGGTGGAACAGGCGCGCCACGCTGAAACCACCACCGCGCAGGAGCTGCAAAGCGTACGCACGCAGCTTGTGCAGATAGCCGCAGAGCTCAAAGCCCAGCAGGACCGCTTGCAAGCGCTGGAAAGTGAAGACAAGGATCTGACCGGCAAAATTACCGACTGGCGCGCCCGTCACCCTGAACTGGATGACGGCGGTCTCGAGGCGCTGTTGCGCTTCGACGACGCGCAAGTCGCCGAACTGCGTCAGCGCCTGCAAACGAATGAAAAAGCCATCGAGCAGGCGAAGGTGCTGCTGCAAGAGCGCGATCAGCGTCTGGTCGAGCATCAGGCCCAGCACACCGGCAACCTCGATGCCGAACAACTCGCCAGCGCCCTCGACGATTTGCAAAAGCAGTTCAACCTCAGCGAACAACAGTGCGCGGAGCTAAGGGCCGAACAGGCAGAGGATCAGCGCCGGCAGAATGCCAATCAGGCGCTGGCCCAACAGATCGCCGACGCTTATGCCGAATACCAGCGCTGGGCGCGACTCAGTGCCCTGATCGGCTCGGCCACTGGCGACACCTTCCGCAAGATCGCCCAGGCCTACAACCTAGATTTGCTGGTGCATCACGCCAACGCGCAGCTGCGCCAACTGGTCAAACGCTATCGCCTGAAACGCGGCGGCAGCATGCTGGGCCTGCTGGTGATGGACACGGAAATGGGCGATGAACTGCGCTCGGTGCATTCGTTGTCGGGTGGCGAGACGTTCCTGGTGTCACTGGCGCTTGCGCTGGGGCTGGCATCGATGGCGTCGAGCACGCTGAAAATCGAATCGCTGTTTATCGACGAAGGTTTTGGCAGCCTCGACCCGGAATCCCTGCAACTGGCCATGGACGCGCTCGATGGCTTGCAGGCGCAGGGGCGCAAGGTCGCGGTGATTTCTCACGTGCAGGAAATGCACGAACGCATTCCGGTGCAGATTCAGGTGCGGCGTCAGGGCAATGGTTTGAGCACGCTGGAGGTGAAATGAACACGCTGTATTCCTTCCGCCGCTGCCCTTACGCGATGCGTGCGCGGATGGCGCTGCGTTATGCCGGCGTGCCAGTGGAGATCATCGAGGTCAGCCTCAAGGCCAAACCGGCCGAGATGCTGGCGATTTCGCCCAAGGGCACGGTGCCGGTGCTGAATGCTGATGGCTTGGTGATTGATGAGAGTCTGCAGATCATGCGCTGGGCGTTGGCGCAGAATGATCCGGATGATTGGTTGCTTGAGGGCGACTCAAGAATCGCCGAATTGATCGAAGCGAATGATCAAGTATTCAAAGTGCATTTGAACCGCTACAAATACGCCGAGCGTTACCCTGAGCAGCCGATGGAGGCTTATCGGGCTGAAGGCGAATTGTTTTTGCAGAAACTCGATGAGCTGCTTGAAGGTCGTGATCATTTGCTGGCCGATCATCCGAGCCTGGCTGACATCGCCCTGCTGCCCTTCGTCCGGCAGTTCGCTCACGTCGATCGCGAATGGTTTGCGCAGGCCCCGTATCCGCGATTGCAGGCCTGGTTGCAGCGCCTGCTCGAATCCGAGTTGTTTACTTCGATCATGAAGAAGTAATCAGAAACCCGCCTTACGTCGCGATCGTTCCCACGCTCTGCGTGGGAATGCCTCAAGGGACGCTCCGCGTTCCAGCTTGGGATTTGGGACGCAGAGCGTCCCGGGCTGCGTTCCCACGCAGGGTGGTCTGCACCCCATCGGTTGTGTCCAACTTTTGGGGTGCAGACCAGGGCGTGGGAACGATCATCAGTCAGGCCAGCACCTGGCACATGCCCAGCGCCGAGCAATCCACTTCAAACGGCCCGAGAAAATCGACGGCGATTTTGGCGGGAGGATTTCCGGCCAGCAGCCCCAGCGTGTTCGCTCGTTCAATGTTGTGCGCGATGTTGTGGTTGGCCTCTATGGCTCGTGCCAGCGCACCCACTGAACCTTGACCGATGCCCAGCAATGCCGCGCCGTTGGTCATCAACGCCAGACTGGCGATGACCCAGAGTCTATAGCCTTTCATGCGCCACCGACTCCTGCGAGCTCAGCCCTGTCGACCATGACGCTTTGCGAGCGCAATTCGAACTGAATGCCGGGGTGGGCGACGTCGATCGGGGCGTCGAAGCTGTGTTCCATCTGCGAAGCGATGCTGACGATCAGGACCACGGCCAGGTACAGACCGATGGCCAGGTAGGCGCCGCGTTTGGCGGAAGTGAGGATTGCGCTGGCCATGGTGTTCTCCCGTGGGCAAGTTGCGATGGCCACAGAATTAATCAAACGAGGCGAAGCAACCACTCAGCGTTTGCCATAGTAAACATCAGCTCCGTTGATTATTTAGCGGCTCTATCCCTGCGGTTAAACAAACCTATCGGCGTTGGACGCGCACACGTGCAGGAGCTGCCGAAGGCTGCGATCTTTTGATTTGCTTCTAAAAACAAGATGGTTTTGCTTCTACTGATCGTTCCTACGCTCTGCGTTGGAACGCCTCAAGGGACGCTCCGCGTTCCAATGGACGCAGAGCGTCCAGGGCTGCATTCCCACGCAGAGCGTGGGAACGATCGTGTGTACCGAACACACACGTGTAGGAGCTGCCGAAGGCTGCGATCTTTTGATTTGCTTCTAAAAACAAGATCAAAAGATCGCAGCCTTCGGCAGCTCCAACAAGGAGACGGAAATTTCAGGCTTGGGTTTTGTGATCCAGAGCGGCGTAGAACTTGGCGCTCTGTTGCAGGTATTTTTGGGTGTAGCTCTGGGCGTGGGATTTTTTGCTGGCTATTTCGACGTTGGCACTGGCAGGCAATACCACGGTGGCGGAAATGGCGGACGCGGCGATAACGGAGAAAAGATTGAAGTTCATGGCGGTAACCCTCGTGTTCGTTTGCTTGGTTTGCCCGGTCGGGCTGTGAAACAAACGTAACGCTGGAGGGTTGCCCGCTTGAAATCTTTTGTAGCATTAACCGTTATCAGCGTAATTAATACACCGATGCAGGCCCCGGGTTGCGGGGCCTGTGGCTTATTGTCGCACTAGAAACTTCAGGTCGCTGGGCGCGTCCATGGGCAGTTTCTGCACGGTTTCGCCGAGCAGACCGGTCTTCGCGTCGCGCTCGACGACGACAATCTGGTTGCTCTTCTGGTTGGCAATCAGCACAAATTTACCGCTCGGGTCGAGGGCAAATTCACGCGGGTGATCGCCGTCCACCGAACGTTTTTGCAGTTCCTTGAGCTGACCGTTCGCCGGGTCGATGCTGAACACGACGATCTGGTTGGCTGTACCGCGATTGCTGACGTAGAGAAACTTGCCATCGGCAGACGCGTGCAACGCCGCGCCGGCCTTGTCCGACGTCGGCTGGCCCGCCGCCAGGTCAACCAGTTGAGTCTGGGTGAGCACGCCGTCCTTGTAATCGAACACCGCAACCTGTGCGCTCATCTCCATGGTCAGCCAGGCATGCTTGCCATCGGCGCTGAACAGCAAATGACGGGGGCCGCTGCCGGCAGGCATGGCCACCGAAGCCGTTTTCGCCGGGGTCAGCGGCAAGTGCGGGTTGGTCTTGGGGTCGTATTGATAGATGAAAACCTTGTCCGCGCCCAGATCATTGGAGAACACGTAGCGCCCGTCCGGCGAGGAAACCGTTGAGTGCACGTGGTTCGACGCCTGACGCTCGGGATTGACCCGGCTCGCCGGGTGCGCGCTCATCTGCACCACCGGTTTAAGCTTGCCGTCGGCACCGACCGGCAACACGGCCAGGGTGCCGCCCGGATCTTCCATCACCGAATAGTTGCTGACGAACAAGTGGCTGGCGTCACCGCTGAGGCTCGAATGCGTCGGCTCGTTGCCCAGGCTCTGCACTTGACTGATCAGGCTCAGCGCCTTGCTTTTCGGGTCGATCGAAAAGCTGCTGACGCGGCCTACCGGATCGTTCTGGCCCGGGCCGTTCTCGTTGACGACGAACAGGCGTGACTGGTCTTTGGAAAGCGTCAGCCACGAAGGGTTTTCGGTCTGAATCACTTGCAGGGGCTTGGCGTCGATCTGGCCTGTGGCGCTGTCGAAGTTCATGCGGTAGAGGCCCTGGCTGGAGCCAGCGGTGTAGGTGCCCACCAGCAGCTGATAGCTTTCGGCCGACGCTGTGGAAAGTCCCATCGCACCGACGCTGCCGGCCATCAGCAGCGGCCAGAAATTACGCATTTTCATCAGATTCTTCCTCGTCATCGCTGCTGCTGACCACGTCGCCCATGCAAACCAGGCGATGCTCGCCGGTGGTCCTGGTGTCGCTGGCAAAGCCTTCGATCAGCCAGCTATGCAGCGTTTCATCAAACGTCGCGGCCTCGACCTGCGCCGGGGTGAATTCCCAGTGCTTGGCCTCGCGTCCATCGATGCATTCGATGTGCAGGTTATCGTCCTCGTCGAGGGCGAATTCGAAGGCGTGCAGGCCATCGATTTCGACCATACCGCAGTGTTCGAGGGCGTTGAGAAGGGTTTGGGCAGTCATGGCAAACAGTCTTTCTAGGGGGAAAGGGCCAATGATAGCCCAATGTGATCCAGAGGCCCCTGCTGGAACCTCTGTGGGAGCGAGCCTGCTCGCGAAGACGGTGTGCCAGTTAACAAATAACTGGCTGATAGTCCGCGTTCGCGAGCAGGCTCGCTCCCACAGGGGACATCGGCTTGGCTTTAGATCGCGTCACGCGATGGCTTGCCATCGACCAGACGCTGAATACGCAGCGGGTTAGCGTTTTTCAGCGGTTCCGGCAGCAAGCTGTCCGGGTAGTTCTGGAAGCACACCGGGCGCAGGAAACGATCGATCGCCAGCGTGCCGACCGAAGTGCCGCGCGCATCGGAAGTCGCCGGATACGGGCCGCCGTGGACCATCGAATCGCACACTTCCACCCCGGTCGGATAACCGTTGAGCAGGATGCGCCCGACCTTTTGTTCCAGCAGCGGCGTCAGTTCGGCGAATTGCTCGAAGTCCGCCGGTTCGCCAATGATCGTCGCCGTCAGTTGACCGTGCAGACCGTGCAATGCCGCGCTGAGTTGCGCCTGATCGGCCACTTCAACAATCACCGTGGTCGGACCGAACACTTCTTCCTGCAGCACTTCCTCACCGTTGATCAACAGGCTGACATCGGCCTTGAACAACTGCGGCTGCGCCTGATTGCCCTGCTGCGCATTGCCGGCCAGATGCTCGATGCCGCTGTGCGCCAAAAGTTTTTCCAGACCTTTGCCATAGCTGCCGAGGGTGCCGGCGTTGAGCATGGTTTGTGCCGGTTGGTCGCCGATCAGGCCGGCCAACTGCTGCACGAATGCGCTGAACTGTGGCGAGCGAATACCAATCACCAGGCCCGGGTTGGTGCAGAACTGGCCACAGCCCTGAACCACCGAAGCAGTCAGGTCGCGAGCGACTGTTTCCGAACGCGTGGCGAGTGCCTGTGGCAAAACGATCACCGGGTTGATGCTCGACATTTCGGCGAACACCGGAATCGGTTGCGGACGCGCCGCAGCCATGTCGCACAGAGCGCGACCGCCCTTCAGCGAACCCGTGAATCCCACCGCCTGAATCGACGGATGCTTGACCAGCCATTCGCCGACCCCGCCGCCGTAGATCATGTTGAAAACGCCTGCCGGCATGCCGGTTTTCTCCGCCGCGCGCAGCACTGCGTCCGCGACCCGTTCAGCGGTGGCCATGTGGCCGCTGTGGGCCTTGAAAACGACCGGGCAACCGGCGGCCAGTGCCGACGCGGTGTCGCCGCCGGCGGTGGAGAATGCCAGCGGGAAGTTGCTCGCGCCAAACACCGCGACCGGGCCGAGACCGATGCGGTATTGGCGCAGATCCGGACGTGGCAGTGGCTGGCGATCCGGCAGTGCCAGGTCAATGCGCGCACCATAGAAATCACCGCGACGCAGGACTTTGGCGAACAGACGCATCTGACCGCTGGTGCGACCGCGTTCACCCTGAATGCGACCGGCCGGCAACGCGGTTTCGCGGCAGACCACAGCCACGAAATCATCGCCGAGGGCATCGAGTTCATCTGCGATTGCGTCGAGGAACTGCGCGCGACGCTCGGCACTGAGGCTACGGTAAGTCGGGTAAGCCGCAGCGGCGGCCTTGGCTGCGGCGTCTACTTCTTCCGCCGTCGCCTGAATGAAATCGTGCGGCAAGGCTTCGCCGGTGCTGGCGTCAACCGAGTGCAGTTTGATGTTGCCGACGGCGCTGCGCTGACCGCCGATGTAGTTGTGACCGAGAATCTGAGTCATGGGATCTCCTTAAAGGGTGCCGATGCTGTCCGGTTCAAAAGCCGCTTTGACCGGTGCGATGCCGTTGACCAGCGGTGCGCCGAATTCGGCCTGGCTGATCTCGAACGTGTCGCCCGGCTGGGTGCGGATGCCGTCGGCAAACGACAGGGTTGCCGTGCCGAAAAAATGTATGTGCACGTCGCCCGGACGCAGGAACTGACTGTACTTGAAATGGTGGTATTCGAGGTTCGCCAGGCTGTGGCACATATTGGCCTCGCCGCTGAGGAACTCGTTCTGCCACAGCACTTCGCCGTCACGCAGGATTCGACTGGTGCCGGCAAGGTGTTGAGGCAATTCACCGGTGCGAAGTTCCGGGCCATAGCTGCAACTGCGCAATTTGGAGTGAGCAAGGTACAGGTAATTCTTGCGTTCCATGACGTGATCGGAGAACTCGTTGCCCACCGCGAAACCGAGGCGATACGGCTTACCGTCGTTGCCAATAATGTACAGGCCGGCCATCTCCGGCTCTTCACCGGCGTCTTCGGCAAACGGCGGCAGCGGGAACGGTTGCCCCGGACGCACGACGATGCTGCCGTCACCCTTGTAAAACCACTCTGGCTGAACGCCGGCCTGCCCCGCCGCCGGCTTGCCGCCCTCCACGCCCCATTTGAAAATGCGCATGGTGTCGGTCATTGCCGCTTCGTCGCCGGCCTGCTGGTGCATCTTGTCGCGGGCGGAGGCGCTGCCCAGGTGAGTCAGCCCGGTACCGCTGACCAGCATGTGCGCCGGGTCCGGGTGGTCCAGCGGTGGCAGGATGCGCAGGTCGTTGAGCAACTGCGCATAGTCGTGACTGGCGCCCAGGCCGAGGGTCTGCACTTGCTGCTCGAGGGTGCTGCCGGCTTCGATCGCGGCCAGCGCCAGATCGCGCACGCTGCGGGCGTCCTGCACTTCGCGGACCTGACCGTTGTCGACCACGCCGACGCGGCGTTCGCCGTTGGTTAATTCGAATTGAACCAGATGCATATGTCCTCTCCTAATACAAAAATTCGAAACAGTGCAAAACTCTGTGGGAGCTGGCTTGCCAGCGATAGCCATAGGTCTGACACATCAGTGCCGGATGTGCCGCCGTCATCGCTGGCAAGCCAGCTCCCACAGGTTCGGTGGTGATTGTCTCCAAGCGTCAGGTTCGGGTCGCACCGCGCGCACTCGCGGCGAACTGATCAGCCGGCAGCACGTGCTTGCGCTCCAGTACCCGATAAACGATGCCCGTCAGAATCAAGCCGAACACCATCACACCCGAGAGGAAGTACAACCCTGAAGCCAGGTTGCCGGTGTACTCCTTCAACGCGCCAATCACGAACGGCCCGATGTAGCCGCCGAGATTGCCCACCGAGTTGATCAATGCGATCCCGGCGGCTGCACTCGCGCCAGCGAAGAAGCGCCCCGGCAACGTCCAGAACACCGCCGTGCACGAGAACAACGCAAACGCCACCAGACACAGCGCCGCCAGTTGCGCGACCGGCAACGACAGCCAGGCACTGAGGAACAGGCCGATTGCGCCCAACACATAAAGGACGGCCAGATGCCCGTAGCGATCATTCAGGCGGTCGGAGCTGCGAGGAATGATCAGCAGGCCGATGATCCCGAAAATGTACGGCACCGACGAGACGAACCCAGTCACCAGATCGCTGCCGCCAAACTGCTTGATCAGCGTCGGCAACCACAGGCCCAGGCCATAGATGCTCAGGGTCACTGGCAGGTAGAACAGCGCCAGCAACAGCACGCGTTTGTCTTTAAGCGCATGCAGCGGATTGCCGTGACGCGTCTGGCCATACTCCTGCAAGTCCTTTTTCAGCTCGCCGGTCAGCCAGTCTTTTTCAGACTGATCCATCCACTTCACTTGCTGCGGGCCGTCCGGCAGCCAGCGCAGTACCGGCCAGGTCAGCAGGATCGCCGGGGTGCCAATGACGATGAACAGCCACTGCCAGCCGTGCAGACCAAGAATGCCGTCCATGCCCAGCAGACCGCCGGACACGGGACCGGTGATCATCATCGCGATCGGTTGCGAAAGGATGAACAACCCGAGGATCTTGCCGCGATGGCGCACCGGGAACCATTGGGTGATGTAGTACAGAACGCCGGGAAAGAAGCCCGCCTCGGCCGCACCGAGCAGAAAGCGCATCACGTAGAAACTGTGCGGGCCCTGGACGAACGCCATGCCGATGGTGATCGCGCCCCAGGTAATCATGATCCGTGCAAACCAGCGCCGGGCGCCGAAGCGTTCGAGCATCAGGTTGCTGGGAATCTCGAAAAGAAAGTAACCAATGAAGAACAGCCCGGCACCGAGGCCATAGGCCGCATCGCCGATGCCGATGTCGGCGCCCATGTGCAGCTTGGCGAAGCCGACGGCGGAGCGATCCACATAGGCGATCAGGTACAGCAGGATCAGGAAGGGAATCAGTTTCAGCGTGATGCGCCGGATAAGCCGCAGTTCCTGGCTCATGAGATCGGTCTCCGATTGTTGTTTTTATAGAACCTCGGGGGACGCCTCTCGCCAAAACAGCCAGGGCCAACCCTCCGTCGAAAACGACTATATAGTAATACTAATTACCCAACAACTCTTCCAAAGCCACGATTTTGAGCTTAGATTAAGCGTCAGCTCGCAAACAATAGTCTTACAATAAGAGAATCGATCATGTCTGATAAGAAACCCACCCTGCGCTCCGCCCAATGGTTTGGCACGGCCGACAAAAACGGCTTCATGTACCGCAGCTGGATGAAGAATCAGGG
Organism: Pseudomonas khorasanensis; assembly: GCF_014268505.2. GTDB lineage: Bacteria > Pseudomonadota > Gammaproteobacteria > Pseudomonadales > Pseudomonadaceae > Aquipseudomonas > Aquipseudomonas khorasanensis. Next base: position 159,535 of record NZ_JABWQP020000011.1, on the reverse strand, counting down.
CATCGCCGACCATCAGTTCCACGGCAAGCCAATTATCGGCATCTGCAATACCTGGTCGGAACTGACCCCGTGCAACGCGCACTTCCGCCAGATTGCGGAGCACGTCAAACGCGGGGTGATCGAGGCCGGTGGCTTTCCGGTGGAATTCCCGGTGTTCTCCAACGGTGAATCCAATTTGCGCCCGACTGCCATGCTCACCCGCAACCTGGCGAGCATGGACGTTGAAGAAGCGATTCGCGGCAACCCGATCGACGGCGTGGTGCTGCTGACCGGCTGCGACAAAACCACCCCGGCGCTGCTGATGGGCGCGGCCAGTTGCGATGTGCCGGCGATCGTTGTCACCGGCGGGCCGATGCTCAATGGCAAGCACAAGGGCAAGGACATCGGCTCCGGCACCGTGGTCTGGCAACTGAGCGAACAGGTCAAGGCCGGCACCATCACCATTGACGATTTCCTCGCGGCCGAGGGCGGCATGTCGCGTTCGGCCGGCACCTGCAACACCATGGGCACCGCGTCGACCATGGCTTGCATGGCTGAAGCCCTCGGCACTTCGCTGCCGCACAACGCGGCAATTCCGGCAGTCGATGCGCGACGTTACGTGCTGGCGCACATGTCCGGCATGCGTGCTGTGGAGATGGTTCGCGAAGACCTGAAACTGTCAAAAATCCTCACCAAGGAAGCGTTCGAAAACGCCATTCGTGTCAACGCTGCCATCGGCGGTTCGACCAATGCGGTGATTCACTTGAAAGCCATCGCCGGGCGCATTGGCGTCGAGCTGGATCTGGATGACTGGACCCGCATCGGTCGCGGCATGCCGACCATCGTCGACCTGCAACCGTCGGGGCGTTTCCTGATGGAAGAGTTCTATTACGCGGGTGGTCTGCCGGCGCTGCTGCGTCGCCTCGGCGAGGCGAATCTGATTCCCAACCCTGACGCGCTGACCGTGAACGGCAAGTCGATCGGCGAGAACACCAAAGATGCACCGATCTATGGCGAAGACGAAGTGATCCGCACCCTCGACAATCCGATCCGGGCCGACGGCGGCATTTGTGTGTTGCGTGGCAACCTGGCGCCGCTGGGCGCTGTGCTCAAGCCGTCCGCCGCGACCGCCGAACTGATGCAGCATCGTGGCCGTGCGGTGGTGTTCGAGAACTTTGACATGTACAAGGCGCGGATCAATGATCCGGAGCTGGACGTGGACGCCAACTCGATTCTGGTCATGAAGAACTGCGGGCCGAAGGGTTATCCGGGCATGGCCGAAGTCGGCAACATGGGCTTGCCGGCCAAGCTGCTGGCGCAGGGTGTGACCGATATGGTGCGCATTTCCGATGCGCGGATGAGCGGCACGGCGTACGGCACGGTGGTCTTGCACGTTGCCCCGGAAGCCGCAGCGGGTGGACCTTTGGCGGCCGTGAAAGAAGGCGACTGGATCGAACTCGATTGCGCCAGCGGCCGTCTGCATCTGGACATTCCGGATGCCGAACTGGCAGCGCGCATGGCGGATCTGCAAGCGCCGCCGCAATTGCTGGTGGGTGGTTATCGTCAGCTGTACATCGACCACGTGCTGCAGGCGGATCAGGGTTGTGACTTTGACTTCCTGGTGGGTTGCCGCGGGGCGGAAGTGCCGCGTCACTCTCACTAACACCCCACCGATCGTTCCCACGCGCAGCAAAGGAACGCAGCCCGGGGCGCTCCGCGTCCCTTTCAGAGCTGGAACGCGGAGCGTCCCTTGAGGCATTCCCACGCAGAGCGTGGGAACGATCATTGCTCGCCTCAAGATTGTGCCGTGCCTGCTATGATGCGCGGCATCTCCATCGATCAGGATCGCGCCACTCCCCATGGATTACCGCAAACCCTCCGACCGTAAAAGCATGCATTCGCGCATCGTCCAGGAACTGGGCATGCAGATCGTCTCCGGACGTTTTTTGCCCGACGACAAACTGCCTGCCGAAGCCCTGCTCTGCGAGGAATACGCGGTCAGCCGGCCGGTGTTGCGTGAGGCTACGCGGGTACTGGTGGCCAAGGGTCTGGTGTATTCAAAACCGCGCGTGGGCACGGTGGTCAAGGCCCGCCGCGAATGGCACATGCTCGACCCTGACGTCCTGCACTGGCTGATGCAAAGCAGCCCGCAGAATGAATTCTTCAATGTGCTGACCAGCGTGCGCAGCATCATCGAACCGGCCGCCGCCGCCCTCGCCGCTCAGCATGCGACCGACGCCGACATCGCCGCCATCAACGAAGCCTATCAACGCATGGAAGCCGCGCCGACGCCGGAAGCGTTGCTGCAACCGGACCTGGATTTCCACAGCCGGATCGCCGATGCGACGCACAACGATTTGCTGGCGAACCTGTGCAATATGCTCGCGGTGGCGATTGCCGAAGCGTTGAAGCATTCCAACCAGCGGCCGAATCTGCATGAACTGGCGCTGCCACGGCACAAGGCGATTCTGACCGCCATCGAGAACCGCGATGCCCTGGGCGCCCGGCATGCCACGTTGGTGCAGCTGGATGATGCGCGTAGTGCGTTGAGTGTGGTGCTTGGCGCTGAGCTCACTTAGCGCTGAAGATCGGCCTGTGGGAGCGAGCCTGCTCGCGAAATCGGTCTGGCTGTGACATTTGTGCTGTCTTACACTCTGCCTTCGCGAGCAGGCTCGCTCCCACAGGGAATCGGCGCCTGGTTCAAAAATGAAAAAGCCGCAACCCCTCAAGGTCGCGGCTTTGTCATTTCAGGCTATGGGATCAGTGCGCAAACAGCGAATTGCCCTTCTGCCCCGCCAGTTTCTCCGGCTTGATCAGGAACTTCGCCAGCGCCGGCAGCAGCCACAGCGCACCGAACATGTTCCACAGGAGCATGAAGGTCAGCATCAGGCCCATGTCGGCTTGGAACTTGATGGCCGAGAAGATCCAGGTGCACACGCCGATCGCCAGGCACAAACCCGTGAACAGCACGGCTTTACCAGTGGATTTCAGGGTCTGGTAATAGGCTTCCTGCAACGGCAGACCGGCACGCAAGAAACTTTCCAGGCGGCTGTAGATATAAATGCCGTAGTCGACACCAATCCCCACACCCAGCGCCACCACCGGCAAGGTCGCCACTTTCACGCCAATGCCCATGAACGCCATCAGGGCGTTGCCGAGTACGGAGGTGAGCACCAGCGGCAGCACAATGCACAGAGTCGCCGCCCACGAGCGGAAAGTGATCATGCACATCACCGCCACACAGATGTAGACCAGAATCAGGATGGTCAGCTCAGCCTGTTTGATGACTTCGTTGGTGGCCGCTTCGATCCCCGCGTTACCGGCGGCGAGGATGAATTCCAGGCCGTCCTTGTTGTTCTCCTTGGCGAACTCCTGCACCGCATGCACTGCGCGATCAAGGGTTTCAGCCTTGTGATCGTTTAGGAAAACCAGCACCGGCGCCAACGAGCAACTGTTGTTGTACAAGCCGTCGGCGCGGGCGATCGAGTTGTTCAGCACGTCAGGGTTGCGCGACAGGGTTTCCCATTTCAGGTTGCCCTCGTTCATGCCCTTGATCATCTGCTTGGACACGGTCACCAGCGAGATCGCCGACTGCACGCCCTCGGTGTTCTGCATCTTCCACATCAACTGATCAATCGGTGCCATGGCTTCGTAGCGCGAGCAGCCTTCGGCCTTGGTCTTGACCATCACCACCAGCACGTCGGAACTGGTCGAGTAATTGCTGATGATGAAGTTGTTGTCCTTGTTGTAGCGCGAGTCCGGACGCAGTTCCGGCGCGCCTTGATCGAGGTCGCCGATTTTCAGGTTCTGGCTGTACCAAAGGCCGCCACCGAAGGCGACGAGCGCGAGAGCCACGGAGATCGGTGCGACTTTCGGGCTGGCGAAGTTTGACAGCAGGCGCCAGAACGGGTGCTCGCGGTTCGCGTCTTTCTTGCTCTTGGCAATCGCGCGCTTGCTGATACCCACGTAGGAAATCGCAACCGGCAGCAGGATCAGGTTGGTGAACACGATCACCGCCACGCCGATGGACGCGCCGATAGCCAGCTCACGGATCACACCGATGTCGATGATCAGCAGCGTAATGAAGCCCACCGCATCGGCAAGAATCGCGATCATTCCCGGCAGAAACAGTTGCCGGAACGTGCGTCGTGCCGCAGTCAGGGCATTGTCGGCTTCACTGGATTGCAGCGCGATACCGTTGATCTTCTGCACGCCGTGGGAAATGCCGATGGCGAAAATCAGGAACGGCACCAGCATCGAATAAGGATCAAGCCCGAAGCCAAAGAAGTGCATCAGCCCGAGCTGCCAGACCACCGCCACCAACGTCGTGCTCAACACCGCAATGGTGCTGCGCAGGCAGTTGGTGAACCACAGTAGCAGGATCAGGGTGATGACGAAGGCGATGCCGAAGAACAGCACCACCATCACCAGACCGTCGATCAGGTCACCGACCTTCTTGGCGAAACCGACGATATGGATCTTGATGTTGGGGTTCTGCGCTTCGAACTTGTTGCGGATCTTGTCTTCAAGTTCATGGGAGAACTTGCGGTAGTCCAGCGCCAGCAACTTGCCCTGATCCTGCGGATCCGGGTAGGACTCCAGCAGCGGAATGTCGACGATGCTCGACTTGAAGTCGTTGGCGACCAGACGCCCGACCTGCCCGGACTTGAGCACGTTGTTGCGCAACAGATCGAGGCTGTCCTGGGAGCCGTTGTAACTCTGCGGAATCACTTCGCCGCCAGCGAAACCCTCCTCGGTCACTTCGGTCCAGCGTACGCTCGGGCTCCACAATGACTTCAGGCCGGAGCGATCGACGCCGGAAATGTAGAACACTTCGTCGTTGATCTGGCGCAGGGTCTCCATGTACTCCTTGGAGAAGATGTCGCCGTCGGTGGCCTCCACCGAGATGCGCACGGTGTTGCCCAGGTTCGCCAGATCGTTGCGGTGTTCCATCATCTTCTCGATGAAGGGGTGCTGCAGCGGGATCATTTTTTCGAAACTGGTGGAAGGCCGGATCAGCGTCGCCTGCCAGAACAGGAAAATGCTCACCACCAGGCAGATCAGAATCACGGCCGGGCGGTTGTTGAAGATGAGGCGTTCGAGGAACGTCGCCTTGTCCTGATGATGAGTGCTCAAGGAAGTCATAGCCCCGCCTTCTTGTTATGGGTCTCGGCACCGTTTGGCAGGGTGATGTGCAAACCACCCTGCCCGGTCAAAATCAGGTTGCCGTTGCCGGCGGCGGTGACCGACGACAGCGAAATGCGATCCGGGCGGTTGAACACGCTGAAGGTTTCGCCATTGTCACTGCTGCTGATCACCGAGCCGCCGTTGCCGACGATGACAATCGAGCCGTCTTCGAGCAGCGTGCCGCCGGACAGGCCGAATTCCAGCGCCCCGCGCGCGGCTTTGAGCTCGACCTGTTCCCATGTGCTGCCGAAATCGGTCGAACGGTAGAGGTTGCCGCGCAGGCCGTAAGCCAGCAGGGTCTGCGCTTGCGCCGTGCCGATCACACCGAACAGCGAGCCTTCGTACGGGCCTTCGAGCTTTTCCCAGGTCTGGCCTTCATCGGCGGAGCGAAACATGCTGCCCGACTCACCGACGATAAACAGCCCGGCGTCCTTTACGGCGGCAATGGCGTTGAGGTGGAACTGGTCTTCGTTATCGAGGCGATCGCTGACGTCTTCCCAGTTTTTGCCGCCGTCGGTGGTTTCCAGCAGCGTGCCGTAAGCGCCCACGGCAAAGCCGCTGTTGGCATCCTTGAACCAGACGTCGAGCAGCGGCGATTCGCGTTTGAGGTCTTCAAACTGTTTGGTCCAGGTCAGACCGCCGTCTGCGCTGGCGAGAATCTGTGCGTCATGCCCGACCGCCCAGCCATGTTTGTCGTCGACGAAGTACACGGCGGTCAGCAGTTGCCGGGTTGGCACTTTGGCCTGGGTCCAGGTCTTGCCCTGGTCGTCGGAATAGACGATGTGCCCGCGATCCCCGACCGCGACCAGGCGCGCGCCAGCGTGGACGACATCGAGAATCAAGCTTTTTGCGGCCTTGGCCGATTCGGTGGCATAGACCCCGTCAGCCGGGGCCTCGGCTGCCATGACAGGCGCCGATAACGTGGCAAAGCCCAACAGCGAAAGTGCTGTGACCAGCAACGCGGTGTTGCGTAACGCCGGCGGGCGGCAACGACTCATAGACCTTCCCCTATTTATTATTGTTGGGCCATCAAGCCTTCAAGGGCGCCGCAAGGGTTCTCGGGTGATGGCAGGTCAGAAGCATAGTCCTGAAACCCGCAACCCAGAGCCCCTTCGGAAGCTGGCTCATCCTATCGGGCTTTGCAAATGTCTGACAATCGGCGCCACGTTATCTTTTGTTAACCGAAAGCAGCTCCCTGTAACAGATGAATTCCCTTGTGGGAGCGAGCCTGCTCGCGAATGCGATGTACCAGTCACCCTGTTTATTGGCTGACCCACCGCCTTCGCGAGCAGGCTCGCTCCCACAGGGGTTGGGGTGGTCTTGGTATTTGTGGTTGTCAGTGAATGCGGCGCCATTCGCCGGATGGATACGGCAAATCTTTCGAGGGGGACTTGCACGATCGGTATTATGGTATACCATCAGACGCACAGACACTCTCAATCCCCCAACGGAGCAGCTCATGAGTTTCGAAATTCGCAAGATCGTCAGCTATGTCGAAGAAACCTTCATCGAAGGCGGCAAAGCCACTGACACGCCGGTGACCATGGTCGGCCTCGCCGTAGTGATGAAGAATCCTTGGGTGGGCAACGGTTTTGTGGACGATCTCAAGCCGCAGATCCGTGCCAACTGCTCGGACCTCGGCGCGATGATGGTCGAGCGTCTGGTCGGCATTATTGGCGGCGCCGAGAAGATCGAGGCGTACGGCAAAGCTGCGGTAGTCGGCGCCGATGGCGAGATTGAGCACGCGTCGGCGGTGATCCACACCTTGCGCTTCGGCAACCACTATCGCGAAGCGGTAAAAGCCAAGAGCTACCTGAGCTTCACCAACAAGCGCGGTGGCCCTGGCACCTCGATTCAGATCCCGATGATGCACAAGGACGACGAGGGCCTGCGTTCGCACTACATCACCCTGGAAATGCAGATCGAAGACGCGCCGCGTGCCGACGAAATCGTCGTCGTGCTCGGTTGCGCCGACGGTGGTCGCCTGCACCCGCGCATCGGCAACCGTTACATCGATCTGGAAGAACTGGCCGCCGAAAAAGCCCAGTAATCACAATAAAAAGGCATTGCAGGAGCGCTCCATGATTCGGCTCACCGCTGAACTCACCCCGGCTGGCACCAGTTACCTGGCGACCGGCCAAGGCCAGCCCGTGGTCTTGATCCACGGCGTGGGCCTGAACAAAGAAATGTGGGGCGGGCAGATTGTCGGCCTCGCCAGTCAGTATCAGGTGATCGCCTACGACATGCTCGGTCATGGCGCCAGCCCACGCCCGGCCGCGGGTACCGATTTGCTCGGTTACGCCGATCAGTTGCTGGAGCTGCTCGACCACCTGAATCTGCCCCAGGCAGCGGTGATCGGGTTCTCCATGGGCGGTCTGGTCGCACGGGCCTTCGCCCTGCACTACCCGCAGCGCCTGCAAAGCCTGGTGGTCCTGAACAGCGTGTTCAATCGCAGCGAAGAACAGCGTGCCGGCGTCATTGCCCGTACCGCGCAGGCCGCCGAGCATGGCCCGGATGCCAACGCCGAAGCCGCGCTCTCGCGCTGGTTCAGCCGCGAATATCAGGCGGCCAACCCGGCGCAGATCGCTGCATTGCGCCAGACCCTGGCCAATAACGATCCGCAGGGTTACCTGACCACTTACGAGTTGTTTGCCACTCAAGACATGTACCGCGCCGACGACCTGAGCAGCATTCAGGCGCCGACGCTGATCGCCACCGGCGAACTCGACCCGGGTTCGACCCCGGAAATGGCCGAGCAACTGGCCCGACGCATCCCCGGTGCGAAGGTTGCCGTGCTGCCCGAGCAACGGCATATGATGCCGGTAGAGTCGCCGCGTCTGGTCAATCAGACGCTGCTGGAATTTCTCCAATTCGCACACGCCCGACAAAACCATATAAAGGGGATCGTTGCATGACACTCGCACGCTTCCAGATGTGCATCGGCGGAGAGTGGGTCGATGCCCTCTCCGGCAAGACTTTCGAAAGCCTCAACCCGGCCTCGGCGCAAGCCTGGGCCGAACTGCCCGACGCGGATGAAGCGGACGTCGAACGCGCCGTGCAAGCGGCACAAACCGCTTTTGACGGCCCGGCGTGGCGCGACCTCACCGCCACCGCGCGGGGCAAACTGCTACGGCGTCTCGGTGACCTGATTGCTGAAAACAAGGAGCACCTGGCGCAACTGGAAAGCCGCGACAACGGCAAGCTGATCCGCGAAACGCGCGGTCAGGTCAGTTACCTGCCGGAGTTTTTCCACTACACCGCAGGCCTGGCCGACAAGCTCGAGGGCGGCACGCTGCCGCTGGACAAGCCTGATCTGTTTGCCTACACCGTGCACGAAGCCATGGGCGTGGTCGCCGCGATCATCCCATGGAACAGCCCGCTTTATCTGACCGCAATCAAACTGGCCCCGGCCCTCGCCGCCGGCAACACGATTGTGATCAAACCGTCCGAGCACGCTTCGGCGACCATTCTGGAACTGGCACGTCTGGCCCTTGAAGCCGGCATTCCGCCGGGCGTGGTCAACGTCGTCACGGGTTACGGCCCGAGCACCGGCGCCGCCCTCACCCGTCATCCGCTGATTCGCAAGATCGCCTTTACCGGCGGCGCAGCGACGGCGCGTCACGTGGTGCGCAGCAGCGCCGAAAACTTCGCCAAACTCTCGCTGGAGTTGGGCGGCAAGTCGCCGAACATCATCTTCGCCGACGCTGACCTCGACAGTGCGATCAACGGCGCGATTGCCGGCATTTATGCGGCGTCCGGCCAGAGTTGCGTGTCCGGCTCGCGCTTGCTGGTGCAGGATGAAATCTATGACGAATTCGTCAATCGACTGGTTGAACGCGCCCAACGCATCCGCATCGGCAACCCGCAGGAAGACCACAGCGAGATGGGGCCGATGGCCACGGCCCAGCAACTGGCCGTGGTCGAAGGTCTGGTCGCTGATGCCATCGCCGAAGGGGCCCGGCTGCGCACTGGCGGCAAGCGCCCTGCCGGCCTCGGCGAGGGCTGGTTCTACGAGCCGACGCTGTTCGAGTGCGACCGCAATTCGATGAAGATCATGCAGGAAGAAGTCTTCGGCCCGGTGGCGTCGGTGATTCGTTTCAAGGATGAAGCCGAAGCGCTGGCCATCGCCAATGACTCGCAGTTCGGCCTCGCGGCCGGTATCTGGACTCGCGATCTGGGGCGCGCCCATCGTCTGGCGCGTGATGTGCGCTCGGGGATTATCTGGGTCAACACCTACCGCGCAGTGTCGGCGATGGCGCCGATCGGCGGCTTCAAGAACAGTGGCTATGGACGCGAAAGCGGCATCGATTCGGTGCTGGCCTACACCGAACTGAAAACGGTGTGGATCAACCTTTCTCAGGCGCCGATGCCTGATCCGTTTGTGATGCGCTAGGAGTCCTGCGAAATGATCGAACCCGGCATTTACAAAGACGTCATGAGCTCGTTCCCGTCCGGCGTCACGGTGGTCACCACCCTCGACCCGGACGGCGGCATCGTCGGCATCACAGCCAGTGCCTTCAGTGCGCTGTCGATCGATCCGGCGCTGGTGCTGTTCTGCCCCAACTACGCCTCCGACACTTACCCGATATTGCGCGACAGCAAGAAATTTGCGATCCACTTGCTCTCCGCCGACCAGACGGCCGAAGCCTATGCGTTCGCCGGCAAGGGCAAGGAAAAGGCCAAAGGCATCGAGTGGCACCTGAGCGACCTGGGCAACCCGATTCTGGCAAAGGCCACAGCGATCATCGAGTGCGAATTGTGGCGTGAATACGACGGCGGGGACCACGCGATTATCGTCGGCGCGGTGAAGCACCTGATCCTGCCCGAGCAACCGGTGACGCCGATGATTTACCACAAGGGCAAGCTGGGTGCGTTGCCCACCCTGACCTGAGAACAATGCAAAACCCTGTGGGAGCTGGTTTGCCAGCGATGACGGCGGAACATTCAACATCAATGCTGACTGGACTATCGCTATCGCTGGCAAGCCAGCTCCCACAGGGATTGAGGTGAGGCAAAGATTATGAGTAACGAAAAGTACGAAAAAGGCTTGAAGATCCGCACGCAGGTGCTCGGCGAGGCTTACGTCCAGCGTTCAATCGACAACGCCGACGACTTCACCCGCCCGCTGCAGGAAATGGTCACCGAGTACTGCTGGGGCCATGTCTGGGGTCGCGAGGGTCTGTCGCTCAAGGAGCGCAGCATGATCAACCTGGCGATGATCTCGGCGCTCAACCGCCCGCATGAACTCAAGCTGCATGTGCGTGGCGCCTTGCGTAACGGCCTGAGTCGTGAGCAAATACGCGAAATTCTGCTTCAGGTCGGCATTTATTGCGGCGTCCCGGCGGCCGTGGACAGTTTCCGGCTGGCCCGTGAAGCCTTTGCCGAAGCCGACGCCGAGGCCTCCAGTTAACCCCTCGGCTGTTTTGATGCCCGTCTGGCATGGACAGCCAACCTAAAGAGCGGACCCCATGAAACGCCTGCCACTCGACGACAGCTTCAAGGTCAATCGCAACCCCGTCACGCTGCGCGAAATCGTGCTGGATAAACTGCGAAGCGCCATCATGAACTTCCAGCTTCTGCCGGGCGACCGTCTGGTCGAGCGCGACCTGTGCGATCGCCTGGGCGTCAGCCGCACCTCGGTGCGCGAAGCCTTGCGTCACCTGGAGTCCGAAGGCCTGGTGGAGTTCGCCGACGCCAAGGGCCCGCGCGTGGCGATCATTACCCTGGCCGATGCCGTCGATATCTATGAGCTGCGCTGCGTGCTCGAAGGCCTGATCGTCCAGTTGTTCACCCTGCGCGCCAAGGCCAAGGACATCAAGGCACTGGAAAAAGCCCTCGACGAGAACCGCAAGGCGCTCAAGGACGGCGAACTGCAGCAGGTGATCGACTCGGTGCAGGGGTTCTACGACGTGCTGCTCGAAGGGTCGGGCAACCATGTCGCGGCCACGCAGCTGCGGCAACTGCAGGCGCGCATCAGCTATCTGCGCGCGACGTCGGTCTCGCAGGAAAACCGTCGCGGCGCCAGTAACCACGAGATGGAAAAAATGGTCGAGGCGATCAAAAGCGGCGATCCACTGGCGGCGCATCAGGCGTGTGTCGATCACGTCCGCGCAGCGGCTGCCGTGGCCCTCGACTACCTCAAGCGCAAACAGGAAGAAACCGGCGTCGCCGTCAAAGGCACCCCGGCGATCACCCTGCCCATTGCGCTGAAAGAACCGCGCATAGGTCACTGACGTGTTCAGCCCGAGCTTTTGCCCGAAATGTGGCGGCCCTGACCTCGGTCAGCAACGGCCGCCGGGCGATACGCACGAGCGCCTGATGTGTCGCGGCTGCGGCTACATTCACTACGTCAATCCGAAGATCATTGCCGGCTGCATCATCGAGCAGGACGGCAAGTACCTGCTGTGCCAGCGCGCGATCCCTCCGCGCCCGGGCACCTGGACGCTTCCGGCAGGTTTCATGGAAAGCGGCGAAACCACCGAGCAGGCCGCGTTGCGCGAAGTCTGGGAAGAAAGCGGCGTGCGGGCGGAGATCGTCTCGCCGTATTCGATCTTCAGCGTGCCGAAGATCAGCGAGGTGTACATCATCTTCCGCGCCATTGCCCTGGAGATAACCGGGCAGTTCGGGCCCGAGACCATGGATTACAAGTTCTTCGCGCCTGAAGACATTCCGTGGGAACAGATCTACTACCCGGCAATCCGGCAGATTCTTGAACGCTATATCGAGGAGCGCCAGGCTGGGGTGTACGGGATTTACATGGGCAATGACGACAGCGGCAAGATTCACTTCATGCGCTGATTTCCATCGTTGCGCTACCCTTGTTGATCGTTCCCACGCTCCGCGTGGGAATGCAGTCCCTCGACGCTCTGCGTCGGCTTCTGGGACGCGGAGCGTCCCTTGCTGCATTCCCACGCGGAGCGTGGGAACGATCATCAGTGTGGCTCAGACCGGGGCAATACCCTCGACGATGACGATTTCCGCCCTCGCCCATTCCTCGCGATAACGCTTCGCCTCCTGGTACGCCGCCGAGTGGTAGCACGCCACGGCTTTGTCGTAGCTCTCGAACTCGATCACGACACTGCGTTGCGGCGTCTGCCGCCCCTCCATCGCTTCGCTGCGCCCGCCACGGGCCAGGAACCTTGCGCCGAACTCGGCGAAGGCTGCCGGTGCGCGCTCGGTGTATTGGCTGTAGTGCTGCGCATCTTCTATATCCACATGGGCAATCCAGTACGCCTTCATAGTGACCTCTTTGTTGATTCTGTATTATGGTATACCAATATATTTCCAACGAACCCTGAGAGTCCAGCATGGCCTTCAACAGCATCGAAGAAATCATCGAAGATTATCGCCTCGGCAAAATGGTCCTGCTGGTCGATGACGAAGACCGCGAGAACGAAGGCGACCTGCTGCTGGCCGCCGACCGCTGCACGCCCGAGGCGATCAGCTTCATGGCCCGTGAAGCGCGCGGCCTGATCTGCCTGACGCTGACCGACGAACATTGCCAGCGCCTGGGCCTGGAACAAATGGTGCCGAGCAATGGCAGCGCTTTCAGCACCGCGTTCACCGTGTCGATTGAAGCGGCGGTTGGCGTGACCACGGGCATCTCCGCCGCTGATCGCGCCTGCACCGTTGCCGCCGCCGTGGCGCCGAGTGCCCGCGCCGAAGATCTGGTGCAACCCGGCCATGTCTTCCCGCTGCGCGCCAAGGAAGGCGGCGTGCTGACCCGCGCCGGTCATACCGAAGCGGGTTGCGATCTGGCGCGACTTGCCGGTTTCACCCCGGCCTCTGTAATCGTCGAAGTGATGAACGACGACGGCACCATGGCCCGCCGCCCGGATCTTGAAGTGTTTGCACGCAAACACGGGATCAAGATCGGCACCATCGCCGACCTGATTCACTATCGCCTGAGCACCGAGCACACCATCGAACGCATTGGTGAACGAGAATTGCCGACAGTGCATGGCACCTTCCGCCTGATCACTTTTGAAGACCGCATCGAAGGCGGCGTGCACATGGCGATGGTCATGGGCGATCTGCGCCGCGAAGAACCGACGCTGGTGCGTGTGCACGTGATCGATCCGCTACGGGATCTGGTCGGCGCCGACTACAGCGGGCCGAGCAACTGGACGTTGTGGGCGGCGCTGCAACGGGTCGCGGCTGAAGGTCACGGCGTTGTAGTGGTGCTCGCCAACCATGAGTCGTCGCAGGCCTTGCTGGAGCGCGTGCCGCAACTGACCCAGCCGCCACGGCAGTTCAGTCGCTCGCAGTCGCGGATCTACTCGGAGGTCGGGACCGGGGCGCAGATTCTGCAGAACCTTGGAGTTGGAAAGCTACGGCATCTTGGGCCACCGCTGAAGTACGCCGGGTTGACCGGGTATGACCTGGAAGTGGTCGAGAGTATTCCGTTCACCGAGTAAAGCTGCCCTCACCCCAGCCCTCTCCCGGAGGGAGAGGGAGCCGACCGAGGTGTTTGCCCGCTATACGCCGACCTGAAATACCGAGTCGAACTCAGGTTTTGAGCAGCACGAAGATCAGCTCCCTTTCCAATACCAAGTCGAGCTCGATTTTGAACAGCACGAAGATCGGCTCCCTTTCCCCCTCTCCCAATGGGAGAGGGCTGGGGTGAGGGGCTGGATCTAAAATTCCTACACATCTCTCAAGTGAAAAACCATCAGCCTCCAGATAACCGGTACGGCAAAGTGCTTGCACAAAGTTTGGAATACCATAATATGATATTCCATAGACCGGACGCTCCAACCAATCGTCCATCTACTGCTCCCGTCAGGCGGGCAACAACGCAAGCCCGCTCAAAAACACAACAATGAGGGCGTAAAAATGGTGTTGAACAAAGCTGCAACCGCGATCTTTTTTGCGGGACTGCTGAGCGTTACCGGCCAGGCTGCAATGGCTGCCGAGAGCGTGAATTTTGTCAGCTGGGGCGGAAGCACCCAGCAAGCGCAGAAACAGGCCTGGGCCGATCCGTTCAGCAAGGCCAGCGGCATCACCGTTGTGCAGGATGGCCCTACCGACTACGGCAAACTCAAGGCCATGGTCGAAAGCGGCAACGTGCAATGGGATGTGGTCGATGTCGAAGCCGATTTCGCACTGCGCGCCGCGGCTGAAGGCCTGCTCGAACCCCTCGATTTCAACGTCATTCAGCGCGACCGGATCGACCCGCGCTTCGTCAGCGATCACGGCGTCGGCTCGTTCTTCTTCTCCTTTGTCCTCGGCTACAACGAAGGCAAACTCGGCGCCAACAAGCCGCAAGACTGGAGCGCGCTGTTCGACACCAAGACCTACCCCGGCAAACGCGCCCTGTACAAATGGCCAAGCCCCGGCGTACTCGAACTGGCGCTGCTGGCCGACGGTGTAGCCGCCGACAAGCTCTACCCGCTGGATCTGGACCGCGCCTTCAAAAAACTCGACACCATCAAGAAAAACATCGTCTGGTGGGGCGGCGGTGCGCAGTCGCAGCAGTTGCTGGCGTCCGGTGAAGCGAGCATGGGCCAGTTCTGGAATGGCCGTGTGCATGCGCTGCAGGAAGACGGCGCGCCAGTCGGCGTGAGCTGGAAGCAGAACCTGGTCATGGCCGACATCCTGGTCATCCCCAAAGGTGCGAAAAACAAGGACGCGGCGATGAAGTTTCTGGCCAACGCCAGCAGCGCCAAGGGCCAGGCCGACTTCTCCAACCTGACCGCCTATGCCCCGGTCAACCTCGACAGTGTGGAGCGTCTGGATTCGACGCTGGCTCCCAACCTGCCGACGGCTTACGCCAAGGATCAGATCACTCTTGATTTCGCGTACTGGGCCAAGAACGGTCCGGCCATCGCGACACGGTGGAACGAATGGCTGGTCAAATGAAAATGGCGGCCCCAGCGGCGCCCGCCGTCAGCGCTGCCGGGTCGGCAGTCGCGCAACACGTCCCGTCGCTCAAGCAACGCTGGCGCGGCGCCGGCAACCTCGCCCCGGCGCTGCTGTTCCTCGGCCTGTTCTTTCTGGCGCCGTTGATTGGCCTGCTGTTGCGCGGCGTGCTCGAACCCGTGCCTGGCATCGGCAACTATGAGCAACTGTTCGCCAACTCCGCATATGCGCGGGTGCTGCTCAACACCTTTTCGGTGGCGGGGCTGGTGACGGTGTTCAGCCTGTTGCTGGGCTTTCCGCTGGCGTGGGCAATCACCTTGGTGCCGCGTGGCTGGGGTCGCTGGATTCTCAACATCGTGCTGCTGTCGATGTGGACCAGCCTGCTTGCCCGCACGTATTCGTGGCTGGTGTTGCTGCAGGCTTCGGGCGTGATCAACAAGGCCCTGATGGCGATGGGGATCATCGATCAGCCGCTGGAAATGGTGCACAACCTGACCGGCGTGGTGATCGGCATGAGCTACATCATGATCCCGTTCATCGTGCTGCCGCTACAGGCGACCATGCAGGCCATCGACCCGATGATCCTGCAGGCCGGCTCGATTTGCGGCGCCAGCCCCTGGACCAATTTCTTCCGGGTGTTCCTGCCGTTGTGTCGGCCGGGGCTGGCGTCCGGCGGGCTGATGGTGTTCGTGATGTCGCTCGGTTACTACGTCACCCCGGCCCTGCTCGGCGGCGCGCAGAACATGATGCTGCCCGAATTCATCATTCAGCAGGTGCAGTCGTTCCTCAACTGGGGCCTGGCGAGTGCCGGCGCCGCGTTGTTGATCGCGATCACGCTGGTGCTGTTTTACTTCTACCTGAAGCTTCAGCCGGAATCTCCGGTTGGCGCCAGTAATGCGAGGTAAGCCAACATGCTCCTGACTCCCAATGCCATGAGCCGTCGCATGCGCTTCGGCCTCTACGCCACCACCGGGCTGATCGGCTTGTTCCTGCTATTGCCGATCGTGTTCATCGTGCTGCTGTCGTTCGGCTCGTCCCAGTGGCTGGTATTTCCGCCGCCGGGCTGGACGCTGAAATGGTACGGCCAGTTCTTTTCAAACCCCGAATGGATGAGCGCCGCAGCCGCCAGCCTCAAGGTCGCCGTGCTGACCACGATCTGCGCGGTGGCCCTCGGTTTGCCGACGGCTTTTGCCCTGGTACGCGGGCGTTTTCCGGGCCGCGAAATGCTCTACGGCCTGTTCACCCTGCCGATGATCGTGCCGCTGGTGATCATCGCCGTGGCGGTGTACGCGCTGTTTCTCAAGCTCGGTTACACCGGGACGATGTTCGCCTTCGTCGTCAGCCATGTGATCGTCGCGCTGCCGTTCACCATCATCTCGATCATCAATTCGCTGAAGCTGTTCGACCAGTCGATTGAAGACGCAGCGGTGATCTGCGGCGCGTCGCGATTGCAGGCGGTGTTCAAGGTGACGTTCCCGGCGATTCGCCCAGGCATGGTCGCCGGCGCCCTCTTCGCCTTTCTGGTTTCGTGGGATGAAGTGGTGCTCAGCGTGATGATGGCCAGCCCGACCCTGCAAACCCTTCCCGTGAAAATGTGGACCACCCTGCGCCAGGACCTGACCCCGGTGATCGCCGTCGCTTCGACGCTGCTGATCGGCCTGTCGGTGTTGGTCATGGTGATCGCCGCCGCCGTGCGTCGGCGCAACGAAATCAGCGCCTGAGCGCCCAGGAGTACGACATGAGTGCCGTGATCAAAGACGCTTCAAAGCAGAACGACAAACCCCTGGTCAGCCTGCGCAATCTGAACAAGCACTACGGCGACTTTGCCGCCGTCGACAACATCTCGCTGGACATCCAGGACGGCGAATTCCTCACGTTCCTCGGCTCCAGCGGCTCGGGCAAAAGCACCACGCTGTCGATGCTCGCCGGGTTCGAAACGCCGAGCAGCGGCGAGATCCTCGTCAATGGTCAATCGCTGGTCAACGTACCGCCGCACAAGCGGGACATCGGCATGGTGTTCCAGCGTTATTCGCTGTTTCCGCACCTGTCGGTGCGCGACAACATCGCCTTCCCTCTGGCGATTCGCAAACTGGCTGCCGCCGAACGCGACAAGCGCGTCAACGCGATGCTGAAACTGGTGCAGCTCGAACAATTCGCCCATCGCCGCCCTTCTCAACTGTCGGGCGGCCAGCAGCAACGCGTCGCTATTGCGCGGGCGCTGGTTTATGAGCCACGCATTCTGCTGATGGACGAACCGCTGGGTGCGCTGGACAAGAAGCTTCGCGAAGACCTGCAGGATGAACTGCGCCAGCTGCATCGCCGCCTCGGCATCACCATCGTCTATGTGACGCATGACCAGGAAGAAGCCATGCGTCTGTCGCAGCGCATCGCGATTTTCAGTCACGGCAAGATCGTCGGTCTGGGCAGCGGTTACGACCTTTATCAGAATCCGCCGAATGCTTTCGTGGCGTCGTTTCTGGGCAACTCGAACTTCCTCAAGCTCAAGGCCCAGGGCAATGCGGCGGCGAGTTTTGAGAGGCAGTCTTTGTCGATTCGACTGACGGCTGGATTGCAGGTCGATCAGGATGCGTTACTGATGGTCAGGCCGGAGAAGGCCTTGGCGTTGAGCGCGCAGGAGGCGCTGGATGAGCCATTGCCAGCGGGCTGGAATGAAGTTTCAGCGACGGTTGTCGAAGTGCTGTTTCTGGGGGAGAGCCAGACCTGCAGCGTGGTGACTTCGGGCGGGACGGCGATGACGGTAAAGGCGCTGTCGGCGGCGGGCATGCCCCTCAAGACTGGGGATCCGGTGCGGGTCCGCTGGGCGACTGCGGATGCTTGCGTTTATACCGAGTGGACCGAGAGCGATTTGAACAAGGCTGCAGGTGCTCACTAAATTTCCAATCCACTGAAATTCCCCTGTGGGAGCGAGCCTGCTCGCGAATGCGGTGTGTCATTCAACATTAATGGTGACTGACACAACCTTTTCGCGAGCAGGCTCGCTCCCACAGGTTCGGGATTGTTCAATTGATCGGAGAATACCCGTCAATCTCATCCGGCCACGCGGTGAGGACTTCGAAGCCGGTTTCGGTGACCGCCACCATATGCTCCCACTGCGCCGACAAGGAGCCATCCTTGGTCAGCACCGTCCAGCCATCGGGCATGTTTTTCACATGACGCTTGCCAGCATTGAGCATCGGCTCAACGGTGAAAATCATCCCGGCCTTGAGCTTCATGCCCTGGTTGGGAAAGCCGTAATGCAGGATCTGCGGCTCATCGTGATAGACCTTGCCGATGCCGTGGCCGCAATACTCGCGCACCACGCTGAAGCCTTCCTTCTCCGCCAGGCTCTGGATGGCGTGGCCGATATCGCCCAGTGTCGCACCCGGGCGGACCGCGCGAATGCCCGCGCACATGGCCTCGTAGGTGGTTTTGATCAAGTGCTGCGCTTCAGGCGTTGCCTCGCCCACCACGTACATGCGGCTGGTGTCGCCGAACCAGCCATCCTTGATCACTGCGATGTCGAGGTTGACGATGTCGCCGTCCTTGAGCGGCGTGCCCGACGGAATACCGTGGCACACCACGTCGTTGACCGACGCACACACCGTTTTAGGAAAACCGTGATAACCGACGTTGGCCGGCACCGCTTTCTGGACATTGACGATGTAGTCGTTGCACAGCCTGTCGAGCTCATCGGTGGTCACGCCGGCCTTCACATGCGGCACCAGCATCGCCAGCACTTCAGCGGCGAGCTTGCCGGCAGCGCGGGATTTTTCGATGTCGGCCGGCGTATTGATCTTGATCTGGTTTCTCATGCGCTGACGGCTTCCTGGGTCAGTTGATGCAAATCCAGCCCGCCGTTCTGTTCAGCGCGGATCAGCAGGCGGCAAATGGCGCTGTGGTCGAGGTTGGGATGCAGTTCGGCAAGCATGCCGATGCGCATCCAGTGTTCGGCCTGCGCGTTGATGGAACGGCTCAGCGCGTTGCTGGAGATGCGCAGATTCTCGTGCATGTCCTCTGAAATCTTTACGATGCCCATAGCAGAATCCGATACGAAGTGTATATGATTCGTATATTAATCATCGTGCAGTGATGATTGCAATGCCAATGGCAAATTGATTACTTGCCACATTCGCCTCCCCTTCAACAGCCCAAATCGACTACCATGCCGCCGCCGGTTTCCGCATGGGATTAATAGGGAATCCGAGGTGCCTGAACGCATCAATCGGAACTGCCCCCGCAACTGTAGGTGCTGAGCCTGCTCCTCGACTGCCACTGGGTGAATCCCGGGAAGGCCGGAGCAAGCGATGACGCATCAGTCAGGAGACCTGCCGGCACAGTGACTGACTAACCGGCGGGGTGTCCGGGAAGGACATCGTGCCGCGCGCGTCTGTATCAGATGCCCGGCCTTGCGCTGGTTCCCTTTCTGCGCTCGATGATGTGTTTCCAAACCGTACCCGCCCGCTCCCGTACGGTTCCCCTGGAGACTTCCCCGATGCTGCTGCCCCGCGTTGCCACCCTGATCACCGGCCTGAGCCTTTGCGCTCTGGCGCACGCAGCGCCCACCGACTATCCGCTGACGATCGAGAACTGCGGCAGCAGCCTCACCTTCCAGCACGCGCCTACGCGCACGGTGACCATCGGCCAGGCCGGCACGGAAATGCTTTTTGCGCTGGGCCTTGGCGACAAAGTCGTCGGTACCTCGCTGTGGTTCAACGATGTGCTGACCCAGTACAAAGCGCAGAACGACAAGATCGAACGCCTGGCCGATAACGAGCCGAGTTTCGAAGCGGTGATCGGCAAACGGCCGGAGCTGGTCGCTGTGGAGCTGGAATGGATGGTCGGCCCGCAAGGCGCGGTGGGCACCCGCGAGCAGTTTCATGAGCTGAACATTCCGACCTATTTGCTGCCTTCCGATTGCGAAGCCAAGGACAACCTCGTCGGCGCCGACGGCACACGTCTGGCGCCGTTTCGCATCGACAGCATTTATAAAAGCGTGAGCCAACTGGCGGCGATTTTTGATGTGCAGGCCCGAGGCGAACAGCTCAATGACCAGCTCAAGGCCAGCCTCGCCCAATCAATCGCTACCGCGAAAGGCAAGCAGCGCACAGATGTCAGCGCACTGGTGTGGTTCTCCAGCGCGGAGATGGACATCGAGCCGTTCGTTGCCGGGCACAAAGGCGTTCCCGACTTCATGCTCCGCACCCTTGGCGTGCGCAACGTGGTCGAGTCGGACGAAGAGTGGCCGACCGTTGGCTGGGAAACCATCGCCAAGGCCAACCCGACTTTCCTCGTCATCGCGCGCATGGACCGTCGGCGCTTCCCGGCCGACGACTATCAGAAAAAACTCGCGTTCCTGCGCAGCGATCCGGTGACGCGCAACATGGACGCGGTCAAACACAACCGCATCATCGTCCTCGACGCCATGGCCATGCAGGCCAGCCTGCGCACCTTCGACGGCCTCGCACAACTGGCCACGGCCATCAATGGCTTCGACCTGTCGCAATGAGTAGACGCCTGATCCGTTCGCTGCTGGTTTTACTGACCCTATCCGTTGCGCTGATTGGCGGTGTGGCCATCGGCGAAACCTCAATTGAGCCGAGCGTGGTTCTGCAGGTGCTGGCTAACAAGCTGTGGGGCGCCGGGTATGTGCTCGACCCGATCGACGAAGGCATTGTCTGGAACTACCGCCTGACCCGCGCCCTGGTGGCGGCGGCCTGTGGCGCCGGCCTGGCGACGTGCGGCGTGATTCTGCAATCGCTGCTGCGCAATCCGCTGGCTGATCCTTATCTGCTGGGGATTTCCGCCGGGGCCTCGACCGGCGCGGTGATGGTTGCCCTGCTAGGCGTCGGGGCCGGGGCGATTTCGCTGTCGGTTGGCGCGTTTGCCGGCGCGGTGACGGCGTTCGTGCTGGTGATCATGCTGGCCCGGGTCAGCGGCTCGGCCAGCGGGACCGGGCAGATCATCCTCGCCGGGATCGCCGGTTCGCAGTTGTTCAATGCGCTCACCGCGTTTCTGATTACCCGCTCGGCCAGCTCCGAACAGGCACGCGGGATCATGTTCTGGCTGTTGGGCAACCTGGGTGGCGTGCGCTGGCCTTCGGTGTGGCTGGCGGTGCCGGTGGCGCTGCTGGGTCTGGTGGTGTGCCTGTGGCATCGGCGCGCGCTGGATGCGTTTACCTTTGGCGCCGATTCGGCGGCATCCCTCGGCATTCCGGTGCGCCGCGTGCAGTTTCTGCTGATTGGCTGCGCCGCACTTGTGACGGCGGTGATGGTCTCGATTGTCGGCTCGATCGGTTTTGTCGGCCTGGTGATTCCCCATGCTGCGCGGCTGTTGCTCGGTACCGGGCATGGCCGTCTGCTGCCGGCGAGTGCGTTGGGCGGTGCGGTGTTTTTGATTGCGGCCGATGTGCTGTCGCGCACATTGATCAAAGGTCAGGTGATCCCGGTTGGCGTAATCACCGCACTGGTCGGCGCGCCGGTATTCGCGCTGATTCTGGTGGGCCGGAGGGCCGCGCGATGAACAGTGTCCTGAGCTGTGCCGGGCTGGGATTCAAGGTGCGCGGCGCCGAATTGCTTAATGGTGTCAGCCTGAACGTGCGGCGCGGTGAAACCCTCGGCATTGTCGGGCCGAACGGATCGGGTAAATCCACCCTGCTGAAACTGCTCGCCGGCCTGCGCGAACCGAGCGCGGGCCAGGTGCTGCTCGAAGGTCTGGCCCTGGGCAAGATGTCCCGGCGCAGCATCGCGCAGACGCTTGCGGTGGTTGAACAACAGGCCGATACCGACGACGGCATCCGTGTGTTCGACGCCGTGGCGCTGGGGCGTACGCCATGGTTATCGGCGCTGCAACCCTGGTCGCACGCCGATGACGCCATCGTTCAGCAAGCGCTGGTGGACGTGGACGCGGTCCACCTGAGCAATCGTCTCTGGCGCAGCCTCTCCGGCGGTGAACGGCAACGCGTGCACATCGCCCGCGCATTGGCACAACGGCCGCAGATTCTGCTGCTCGACGAGCCGGCGAACCACCTCGACATCCAGCATCAACTGACCATCCTGCAGGTGGTGCGGGCACTGCCCGTGACCACGCTGATCGCCCTGCATGATCTGAATCAGGCGCTCAAGTGTGATCGGCTCGCCGTGCTGGAACGCGGCCGACTGGTCGCGTTGGGCGAACCGCTGCAAGTGCTGACGCCGATGCGTTTACAGACGACTTTCGGGGTCAGGGCGCATTACCTGACGGACCCGTTCGATGGCGCGCAGATTCTGCGTTTTCATTCATGAACGACTGCATGTGCGTGGTCTGCCAGACCGGGTCTTCGTCAACTTGAACGATTTCGAAACCCTGTCGCTGCCAGAACTCGATGGCGCCCGGCAGAAACGGGTGAGTGTGCAGGTAAATCAGCTCCACACCGTTGGCGACTGCATGTGCTTTCAGCGCTCGATACAGGCTGCCCGCCAGGCCTGAGCGACGTTGCGAAGGCACGACAAACAGGCGCACCACCTCCACCACTTTCAGACCAGGCCAGGTCAGCGCCGGAAAGCGCCGGTCGTAAGGCAGATAGCCGATGGAGGCGACAATCTGCCCTTCATGACGGGCGATCAGGAAGCAGCCTTCGCCGTGCAGATAAACCTCGGCGAAACGCGCCAGATCATCGGGCGTGCCGGTTGCGCTGAGTTTGGGGAATAGCTCGGCGCGGGCGTCGAGAGTGAAGGTCAGAACATCAGGAATGTCTGCGGCGCAAACTGCCTGAATAGTCGGTTGATGGTTCATGTAGCAGAGAATACCTGGACAACGGCTGACCACCTTAACAATGGGGCTGCCAAAAATCTCGCAAGCATCGCAACTCCTACAGGGGGATGGCGTGTAGGCGTCACGCCCACTCTTTGCGCAGTTGCCGGGCAGCGCTGACCATGTGCACCAACGCCGCTTCGGTCTCCGGCCAGCCACGGGTTTTCAAGCCGCAATCCGGGTTGACCCACAAGCGCTCGACCGGAATGCGCTGCGCGGCCTTGCGCAACAAATTGACCATTTGCGCCACATCGGGAATCCGTGGCGAATGGATGTCATAGACGCCTGGGCCGATGTCGTTCGGGTAGGCGAACGCTTCAAAGGCGTCGAGCAGCTCCATGTCGGAACGCGAGGTTTCGATGGTGATCACATCGGCATCCATTGCCGCGATCAACTCGATGACATCGTTGAATTCGCTGTAGCACATGTGCGTGTGGATCTGGGTTTCGTCCCGCACACCGGAGGTGCACAAACGGAACGCTTCGGTCGCCCAGTCCAGATAGGTCTGCCAATGCGCCCGCCGCAACGGCAAACCCTCGCGGAACGCCGCTTCGTCAATCTGGACGATCCTGATCCCCGCCGCTTCCAGGTCGAGCACTTCGTCGCGGATGGCCAGCGCCAGTTGCCGCGCCTGCGTTTCACGGCTGATATCTTCCCGTGGAAACGACCACATCAGCATCGTCACCGGGCCGGTCAGCATGCCTTTCATGACTTTGCCCGTCAGGCCCTGAGCGTAGCGGATCCACTCGACCGTCATGGCGTGCGGGCGGCTGAGGTCGCCGAAAATCACCGCCGGTTTCACGCAGCGCGAGCCGTAGCTTTGCACCCAGCCGAACCGGGTAAAAGCATAGCCGTCGAGGTGCTCGGCAAAGTATTCGACCATGTCGTTGCGCTCGGCCTCACCGTGCACCAGCACATCCAGACCGAGGCGTTCCTGAATCTCCACGGCATGGCGGATTTCAGTGTGCATCGCGTCGGTGTAATCGGCCTCGCTGAGTTTGCCTTGCTTGAATGCCTGGCGCGCCAACCGGATCGCTGTGGTCTGCGGGAACGAACCGATGGTGGTGGTCGGAAACAGCGGCAGATCAAGTCCGGCGCGCTGTTGGCGAATACGTTGAGCGAACGGCGATTGACGCTGAGCATCCCTCCCCGTGATCGCCGACACGCGTGCTTGCACGGCCGGTTTGTGAATGCGCGGCGAGGCCGCGCGACTGGTCTGCACCGACCGGCTTCGCGCCAATGCCCGCAGCACGTGCGGCGCCTCAGGCTGGCTGACGGCCTGGGCAAGCACAGCAACCTCCTCGCACTTCTGCACGGCGAACGCCAGCCAGCTTTTCAGTTCGGCATCGAGCGTGTCTTCACGGCCGAGATCGACCGGGCAGTGCAACAACGAGCAGGACGGCGCGACCCACAAGCGATCGCCCAATCGCTCATGCGCATGACGCAAGGTGGCCAAGGCGTTTTGCAGATCGCAACGCCAGACGTTCCGGCCGTTGACCACACCCAGCGACAGCACCTTGTAGGCTGGCAGACGATCGAGGATGGTCGGATACTGGTCCGGGGCGCGCACCAGATCGATGTGCAGGCCGTCGACCGGCAGGTTCGCCGCCAGACCAAGGTTCTCTTCCAGACCGCCAAAGTAGGTGGCGAGCAGTTTTTTCAACGGGTCACGCTGAATCTGGTTGTAGGCCCGTTCGAACGCATTCTTCCAGTCCTGCGGCAGATCGAGCACCAGAATCGGTTCGTCGATTTGCACCCACTCCACACCCAGTGCCGCCAACCGGGCGAAGATCTGGCCGTACAGCGGCAGCACGCGATCAAGCAGTTCCAGCTTGTCGAACTCGGCGCCTTTGGCCTTGCCCAGCCACAGATACGTCAACGGGCCGAGCACCACCGGCTTGACGTTATGACCCAGAGCCCGGGCTTCTTCGACTTCTTCGAACAGCTGTTCCCAACCCAAGTGGAACTGTTGATCGGCGCTGAACTCAGGCACGAGATAGTGGTAGTTGGTGTCGAACCACTTGGTCATTTCCTGGGCGTGGGCGCCGCCGCAGCAATCGCCGCTGACGCCACGGGCCATGCCAAACAAGGTTTGCAGCGTAGCCTTGCCGTCGTGCGGGCGGAAGCGCTCGGGGATCACACCGAACATCAGCGAATGAGTCAGGACCTGGTCGTACCAGGCGAAATCCCCCACCGGCAGCAAATCGATGCCAGCGTTTTTCTGCAGGTCCCAATGAGCCTTACGTAACGCCCGACCGACGTCGCGCAGGCCCGCCTCGTTCAGTTCTCCCTTCCAGAACGCCTCCTGCGCTTTCTTCAGTTCGCGGTCGCGGCCGATGCGCGGAAATCCAAGGGAATGGGCCAGTGCCATGACAAACAACTCCAGTGCTTATTCGATGGTGGCCATTGTCGGCATCGCCCTTGAATGAGACAAACTCAATATATTCCTGATGAACACAAGTTTTATTCATGCACCCATTTCCTCGGGCCAGCGACTTTTTGAGTTGCGGGCACTGGCATCCAGGCCTATGTTGCTTTTGAGAAGTTTGCCTGCGCATGAAGCGCCAAGACTCACCGAAGGAAACCGACATGTCGAAAGATTCCCGCCCTGCCGTGCTTGGGCTAATCGGCAATACACCCTTGGTACGCGTGACCCGCTTCGATACCGGGCCGTGCACACTGTTTCTCAAACTTGAATCGCAAAACCCCGGCGGATCGATCAAGGACCGTATCGGTCTGGCGATGATCGACGCCGCCGAACGTGACGGCCGGCTGCAACCGGGCGGCACCATCGTCGAGGCCACGGCCGGCAACACCGGTCTCGGTCTGGCGCTGGTTGGCCGCGCCAAGGGCTATCGCGTGGTGCTGGTGGTGCCGGACAAAATGTCCACCGAGAAAGTCCTGCACTTGAAGGCCATGGGCGCCGAAGTGCACATCACCCGTTCCGATGTCGGCAAGGGCCATCCCGAGTATTACCAGGACGTCGCCGCGCGTTTGGCCAAAGACATTCCCGGCGCCTTCTTCGCCGACCAATTCAACAATCCGGCCAACCCCCTGGCCCACGAATGCAGCACCGCCCCGGAGATCTGGGCGCAGACCGAGCACGATCTGGACGCCATCGTGGTCGGCGTCGGTTCGGCCGGGACGCTGACCGGGCTGAGCCGTTTTTTCAAACGTGTGCAACCGGATCTGGAAATGGTCCTGGCCGATCCGGTCGGTTCGGTGATGGCGCAATACAGCCGCGACGGCACCCTGCCGACGCCCGGTTCCTGGGCAGTCGAAGGCATCGGCGAGGACTTCATTCCCTCGATCACCGACCTGTCCAGCGTGCGCCACGCCTACTCGATCAGCGATGCAGAAAGCTTCGATCACGCCCGCCAGTTGCTCAAGGCTGAAGGCATTCTCGGCGGTTCATCGACGGGCACCCTCTTCGCCGCCGCGCTGCGGTATTGCCGCGAACAGACCGAGCCCAAACGCGTGGTGAGTTTTGTCTGCGACACCGGCACGCGCTACCTGTCGAAGGTTTACAACGACCAGTGGATGACCGATCAGGGTCTGCTGCAACGCAAAGGCTATGGCGATCTGCGCGATCTGATCGCTCGACGTTTCGAGGACGGCCGGGTGATCAGCGTCGGCCCCGACGACACCCTGCTGACCGCGTTCCAGCGCATGCGCCTGGCAGACGTTTCGCAACTGCCGGTGCTGGTCGAAGGCAAGCAACTGGTGGGGGTGATCGATGAGTCCGACATTCTGCTGGGCGTGCACGAGGACGCCGCGCGCTTCAGTCAGTCGGTGTCCAGCGTGATGACCGACAAACTGCAAACCCTTGCCCCGGCTGCGACCCTGGCCGAGCTGGAATCGGTGCTCAGCCGTGGCCTTGTCGCCATCATCGCTGACGCCTCCGGCTTCCACGGCCTGATCACTCGCACCGACATGCTCAACCAATTACGGAGATCCCTTGCATGAGTCAGCACGACGATAAATCCCAAGGCTTCGCGACCCGGGTGATCCACGCCGGGCAGGAACCGGACCCGACCACTGGCGCACTGATGCCGCCGATCTACGCCAATTCGACCTACCTGCAAGACAGCCCCGGCGTGCACAAGGGTTTCGACTATGGCCGCTCGCACAATCCGACGCGCTTCGCGCTGGAGCGCTGCGTCGCCGACCTTGAGGGTGGCACGCGGGCGTTCGCCTTCGCCTCGGGGCTGGCAACGATTTCCACGGTGCTGGAACTGATCGATGCCGGCTCCCACGTCATTTCCGGCAACGATCTGTACGGCGGCACGTTCCGCCTGTTCGACAAGGTTCGCCAGCGCAGCGCCGGGCATCGCTTCAGCTATGTCGACCTGACTGATCTCTCAGCCTTCGAAGCCGCGCTGCGGGACGACACGCGCATGGTCATGGTCGAGACACCGACCAACCCGCTGCTAAGCCTGTCGGACCTCGCCGCGATCGCCCGCATCTGCCGCGATCGGGGCATCATCTGCGTTGCCGACAACACCTTCGCCAGCCCGTACATTCAGCGGCCGCTGGAGTTGGGTTTCGATATCGTGCTGCACTCGACCACCAAATACCTCAACGGTCACTCTGACGTGATCGGCGGTATTGCCGTGGTCGGACAGAACGCCGAACTGGCCGAAAGGCTTGGTTTTCTGCAAAACGCCGTCGGCGCAATTTCCGGGCCGTTCGATGCGTTCCTTACATTGCGCGGGGTAAAAACCCTTGCGCTGCGCATGGAGCGCCACTGCAGCAATGCACTGGATCTGGCGCAGTGGCTTGAGCAGCAACCGCAGGTCAAGCGCGTCTACTATCCGGGCCTTGAGTCGCACCCGCAGCATGAGTTGGCCAAGCGGCAGATGCTTGGTTTTGGCGGGATGATTTCTGTTGATCTGAACAGCGATCTGGCCGGCGCACGGCGGTTTTTGGAGAACGTGAAGATCTTTGCTTTGGCGGAAAGTCTGGGCGGTGTGGAAAGCCTGATCGAGCACCCGGCGATCATGACCCACGCGACCATCCCGCCCGAGACCCGCGCAAAATTGGGGATCGGTGACGGTTTGGTGCGGCTGTCGGTCGGGGTTGAAGACGTCAACGATCTTCGCGCAGACCTGGCGCAGGCGCTGGCGAAAATGTAGAACTGCCAACACGACAAAGGGCTTGCCTATTCTCATGTCGGAGTACGGATGTCACGGATCAACCTGCGCCATCAGATCCGGCACCGACTCCGGCCGTTTCGCGTAGCGCTGCGCCAACACCGCGCAAACCATGAGCTGAATCTGAT
Organism: Pseudomonas khorasanensis; assembly: GCF_014268505.2. GTDB lineage: Bacteria > Pseudomonadota > Gammaproteobacteria > Pseudomonadales > Pseudomonadaceae > Aquipseudomonas > Aquipseudomonas khorasanensis. The sequence goes on along the minus strand of NZ_JABWQP020000011.1, from coordinate 131,439 downwards.
GGAACAGCATCAGCGGCAGGATCAACACGCCAATGGTGCTGCCGGCAAACAGCACTTGCGCCATCGGCACGCCGGTGGCCAGGCTCTTTTTCGAGCCGCAGAACAGGATGGTGATGCGGTCTTCCTGATTGAAGCCAAAAGCTTTGCTCAGCAAGGTCGAAGCCAGCAATACCAGGGTCAACAAAATGCAGCAGACCACCACCAGTCCCAGCAGCTCGAACAATGGAATCTGCTGCCAGATGCCTCCATTGACCGCCTCGCTGAACGCGCCGTAGACCACCAACAGAATCGAACCCTGATCGACAAATTTCAGCCAGTTCTTGTTGCGCCCTACCCACGCGCCGATCCAGCGTCGAGCGATCTGCCCGGCAATGAATGGCAGCAACAATTGCACGCTGATTTTGACGATCGCATCAAGGGTCGAAGCGCCGTCGCCGTGGACGTTGAGCAACAGCGTCACCAGTAATGGGGTTAGAAAAATTCCGAACAAACTGGACGCCGCCGCACTGCAGATTGCCGCAGGAATATTGCCCCGCGCCAGAGAGGTGAAGGCAATGGCCGATTGCACCGTGGCCGGCAATGCGCACAGATAGAGCATGCCCATGTACAGCTGATCGCCGATCAGCGGTGACAACAGCGGCTTCAGCGCCAGCCCGAGAATCGGGAACAACACAAACGTCAGGCCGAACACCAGCAAATGCAGGCGCCAGTGGCCGGCACCGGCGATGATTGATTCGCGCGAAAGCTTGGCGCCATGCAGGAAAAACAGCAGCGCAATGGCAATGTTGGTCAGCCAGCCGAAGCCGACCGCGACCTGCCCGCTGGCGGGTAGAAAGCTTGCCAGCAGGACAACGCCAATCAAGGTCAGGGTGAAGTTATCGGGCAAAAAACGTGGGCGCGTCATGATGTTCATCCGGGGGGTTGCCAGTGCGTGGCGACGACTCTAACGTGACTGACAATTACCGACTAACGCCGAAGAGCCACAAGATGCCGCCTAAAGGACATGAAAAAAGCGTCCGGCGCAGTGTTCCCGGGCTGCCAAGCCTGCCGCGTCCGCTGTACGGGCGCACGGAATCGCTGCCCAATCGCGCCCTGACCCGACGCCACAGTCATCCGTGGGTGCAATTGTCTTACGCGATTGAGGGCGTGCTCGAAGTCCAGACCAGCGTCGGCCGCTTCGTCGCGCCGCCGGAACGCGCAGTGTGGATTCCGGCCGGCGTGCCGCATCGGGTCTTCAGCGCACCGCACACAGAGATGCGCAGCCTGTACATCGCAAGCAGCGTCACGGGGTGGGCGGCCGAGCATTGCCATGTGCTCGGCGTCAGCGATCTGCTCAGGGAGTTGATCCGTGCGTTCAGTCAGGTGCCGGTGGAATACGACGAGAGCGGCCCGCAGGGACGGCTGGCCCAGGTAATCCTCGACCAACTGGCCGACGCGCCAACGATCGACCTGATGCTGCCGCTGCCCCAGGACCCGCGTTTGCGGCAGATTTACCAGAGCCTGGAACAACACCCGGAACAGCAGACCACTTTGAGCCACTGGGGCGAAAAATTCGGCGTCACCGAAAAGACGCTGACGCGCTTGTTTCTGCGCGACACCGGCCTGACCTTCCGCGCATGGCGCCAGCGCCTGCGCCTGCTCGGTGCGCTGACGCCCTTGGAGAAAGGTGAGCGCGTCACCGATGTGGCATTGGCTTGCGGATACGACTCGACGTCGGCTTTCATTGCGGCATTTCGACAGCAGTTTGGCGAAACGCCGGGGGAGTTTTTTCGCTGACACTTCGTTTTTGCCGAACTATCAGTCAGAAATAAACGATTTTTCTTTGCCTTTAATCCGTCGCTAGCATGGCCCCGTCTGACTTTGATCGAGAAGAGAAGATGATCCCTGTGGGAGCGAGCCTGCTCGCGAACGCGGTGGGTCAGCAACCTCAACTTCACTGTTCCACCGCATTCGCGAGCAGGCTCGCTCCCACAGGGGGTGCGCTTGCCGTTGAATCAGCGATAACACTGCAAGTAACAAGACAGGGGAGCGTGACATGCCTGCCACGAATATCAATATCGGCGAACCCTGGATGTGGGGTGCCTTCATCGTCTTTGTTCTGGCCATGCTGGCTTTGGACTTGTTTGTTTTCGGCGGGCGCAAGGCGCACCGGGTTTCGGTGCGCGAAGCCCTGGCCTGGGTGATTGCCTGGTGCTCGTTGGCACTGAGCTTCGCCGGATTGCTCTGGTGGTATCTGCACGGCGAATTCGGCGGCGAGATCGCCCGGCAGAAGACCCTGGAATTCCTCACCGGTTATCTGATTGAGCAGTCGCTGTCGATCGATAACATGTTCGTCTTCGTGATGATCTTCAGCTACTTCGCCGTACCGCCGGAATTGCAACGGCGTGTGCTGCTGTACGGCGTGCTCGGCGCGATCGTGATGCGCGCGATAATGATCTTCGCCGGGGTGTGGCTGGTATCGCAGTTCGAATGGCTGCTGTATGCCTTCGGCGTGTTCCTGATCATCACCGGGATCAAGATGCTGGTGTTCGCTGATCACCAACCGGATCTGGACAAGAATCCGTTGTTGCGCTGGGTGCGCGGGCACATGCGCATCACCAGCGGCTTTCATGGCGAGAAGTTTTTCGTCCTGCAGAACGGCGTGCGCTGGGCGACACCGATGTTTCTGGTGCTGGTGCTGATTGAAGCCAGCGACCTGATGTTCGCGGTCGACAGCATCCCGGCGATCTTCGCCGTGACCACCGACCCGTTCATTGTGTTTACCTCAAACATCTTCGCGATCATGGGCCTGCGGGCGTTGTACTTCCTGCTGGCGGACATGGCGGACCGCTTCCATCTGCTCAAATATGGACTGGCGATCGTGCTGGTGTTCATTGGCGGCAAGATGGTGGTGATGCCGTGGTTCCACATGCCGGTGGAATGGTCGCTGGCGATTGTCGGGTCGGTGATTCTGGGGTCGGTGCTGCTGAGCCTGGTGACGACCCGCGAGGGTGAAGGCCGCACGGAATGACACCACACCTGTGGGAGCGAGCCTGCTCGCGAAGCGCCGGATCAGTCAACATTGGCGTTGAATGACACACCGCTTCCGCGAGCAGGCTCGCTCCCACATTTCTGAATGACGGTGTTTTCTTATTTGTCGGATTTGATACTGGTCCACACCCGAGTCCGCACCCGCTCCATTTTCTGCGGCAACGGCTGCACCACATAAAGCGTTTTCAGCGCTTCGCTGGTCGGTGTCAGGTTAGGGTTGTCGGTGATGTCCTTGTTGACCAGCGGCATCGAGTCCTTGTTGGCATTCGGGTAGCCGAGGAAATCGCTGATCGGCGCGATCACTTTCGGGTCGAGCAAGTGGTTGAGGAATTCGTGGGCTTCAGCCGCGTTCTTCGCGCTTTTCGGAATCGCGAACGTATCGAACCAAATCGGCGCGCCCTCCTTCGGTAAACGCCAGTCGACCACCACGCCATTGCCCGCTTCTTTGGCACGATTGCCGAACTGGTAGAAGCTGCCCGAATAACCGATCGCCACGCAGATGTCGCCATTGGCAATGTCGGTCATGTATTTGGCCGAGTTGAAGTAAGTCACGTACGGACGAATCTTCATCATCAAGGCCTTGGCCTTTTCGTAGTCTGCCGGGTTCTGGCTGTTCGGATCGAGGCCAAGGTAATGCAGGGCCAGCGGCAGAATTTCCGATGGCGAATCAAGCATCGCTACGCCGCAAGCCTTGAGCTTTTCCATGTTCTCGGGCTTGAATACCAGGTCCCAGCTGTCCACCGGCGCATTGTCGCCCAGAGCCGCCTTGACCTTGGCCGGATTGAAGCCGATCAGCACCGTGCCGTACATGTAAGGCATGCCGTATTGGTTGCCCGGGTCGTTGGCATCGAGCAACTTGAGCAGCGCCGGATCCTGATGTTGCCAATTCGGCAGTTTCGACTTGTCGAGCTTCTGGAAAACGCCCGCTTTGATCTGGGTTTCGAGGAATTGGTTCGACGGCACCACCAGGTCGTAACCGGAGTTGCCGGTCAGCAGTTTGGCTTCCAGGGATTCGTTGGTGTCGAAGGTGTCCCAGGTCACTTTGATCTTGCTTTGCTCGGCGAAGTCCTTGGGCACCGACGGCAGAATGTAATCCGCCCAGTTATACACCCGCAGTTCGCGTTGCTCGGCGTGCACGGCGCTGGCCAGCAGCGTCAGCCCACACACGGTGGCGCCCAAGATGCGTTTGATCGTGACCATGGTTGTTTCCCCGAATGCGACGTGAGTTCGATGGTTTTTATGTTCTGTACACGGCAGTGGCTGTAGCGACAGCCAAGGGCAAAAAAGGTCGAGCGTGTTGTTATAGCTTCGATTCTTGCTGACAGCGTAGCTGGAGGACAGTAGGCGGCAGGCCAAAAGGGGATCGATATGGCCAATTTGCATGACCGCTGCAATACGCGGGGATGACGGAAAACCTTGTGTGGCGAGGGAGCTTGCTCCCTCGCCACAGCGATTGATTACGAGCGATAGCTCAGTTTTGCCGCCCTGCTCTGCTGCGCCTGACCGCGTGTCGCCAGGCAGTAATACAGCGGAACGGTCACCACCAGGCCGACCAGCCATGACAGGTCTGCGCCTTCGATCAGATTGGCGTACGGCCCGACATACAGCGAGGTGTTGGCAAATGGCAGCTGCACGATGATGCCGATGAAATAGGCAACGATCGCATGCAGGTTGAAGCGACCGTAAATCCCACCGTCGGCGCGGAAGATCGAGGTGATGTCGTACTCACCGCGCTTGATCAGATAGAAGTCGATCAGGTTGATCGAAGCCCACGGCACCAGCACCAGCAACAGCGCCAGGATCAGCCCGATGAACTCGGAAATGAAATCCGCCGAAGCGCCCAGCGCGACCACACAGCAACCCGCCAGGATCACGCTCGACAACACCACGCGCACCTTGATGCTCGGCGTCCACTGACTGGCGAACGTCTGGATCGAGGTGATGATCGACAGCACCGCGCCGTACAGATTAAGCGCATTGTGGCTGATGATATTGAGTAGAAACAGCACCATCAGAATTGGCCCCAGCCATCCGGTAGACTGCTTGACCGCCGTCATCGCTTCGGTGCCTTCCGGTGTTGCCAGCACCGCCACCGCGCCGAAGGAAAACGACAGAATCGTGCCCAGCGTCGCGCCCAGATACGTCGCCCAAAACGGTTTGGCAATGCCAATGTCCGCAGGCAGATAGCGCGAGTAATCGGACACGTAAGGCGAGAAGCTGATCTGCCAGATGATCCCCAGCGACACCGTCGCCAGCCAGCCCGACAGATTGAAACTGCCACGGGTCAAGAAATCCGCCGGCAAGTCATGGACGAAGATATAGATGAACCCGGCCAGCAACGCCCCGCCCATCACCCAGGTGCCGATGCGGTTCAGCGTATGGATGAAGTTGTAGCCGATCACGCCAATTGCCGTGGCGGCCAGCGCACCGATCAAAATGCTCAGCGGCGCCGGTACCGACGGCGCGATACCGACGATGGATTTGCCGGCCAGCACGATGTTGGAAATGAAGAAACCGATGTAGATGAGCGCCGCGAAGAACACGATCAACAGCGCGCCATAACGGCCGAACTGGCCACGGCTCTGGACCATCTGCGGAATGCCCATGCGCGGCCCCTGGGCCGAGGCCAGCGCAATCACCACGCCGCCAATCATATGCCCCAGCGCAATCGCCAGCAGCCCCCAGAACAGATTGAGATGAAACACCTGAACCACCATGGCGCCGGTGACGATGGGCAGTGGCGCGATGTTGGTGCTGAACCAAAGCGTGAACAGATCGCGGGCCTTCCCGTGGCGTTCCGCGAGTGGGACGTAATCGACCGTATGATTCTCGATCAACGGATCTTGCCGGGACATCTGGGACATATGCATGAACTCGAGTTTGTCTGTTTTTATCTTTGTATGAAGCCAAACCGGGAGGACTCTTGGGTCGCCCCTCAGATGCAGACCATATTATGGTATTCCAACTTTTGCACAAGCCTGATCCGTTCATTAACGCGTTAGCTGATACGCCATCGTTACTGATCCTGCGGTCTCAAAACCAGTCGAAAGCCCCGTAAATGCTGAGTTTCCGACGAACGCGGCACGTTTATCGGTTCAGCTCAAAAGGTCTTGCAAAGATCAAATACTGGTATACCATCAGACCAACAATTTCATAAAAACAACGTCACAGCATCCGAGGACCGTCCAATGATCGATGCCACCCTCTATAAACAAGTCATGGGCTCGTTCCCGTCCGGCGTCACCGTCATCACCACGCTGGACGATGACGGCCAGATCGTCGGCCTGACCGCCAGCGCGTTCAGCTCGCTGTCGATGGACCCGGCGCTGGTACTGTTCTGCCCCAACTACAGCTCCGATTCATACCCCGTGCTGATCAAGAACAAGCGCTTTGCGATCCACGTGTTGTCCGGCGGCCAGCAGAGCGAGGCCTACGCCTTCGCCCGCAAAGGCAAGGACAAGGCGCAAGGCATCGAATGGACATTGAGCGAACGAGGCAACCCGATCCTCGCGAACGCGACGGCTATCATCGAATGTGAACTGTGGCGCGAATACGAGGGCGGTGATCACGCCATCATGGTCGGCGCTGTAAAGAACCTGATCGTCCCCGAGCAAGTCGCCGGACCGCTGGTGTATTGCCACGGCAAGATGGGCGCCCTGCCCGTTCTGGCCTGATAGAAGAACAACGCATAGCAACTGTGGGAGCGAGCTTGCTCGCGAAGGCGTCTTGTCAGCCGCCATAGAGGCCGACTGTTAAACCGCCTTCGCGAGCAAGCTCGCTCCCACCAGTAGCCACAACAACAAAAGATCCGAGGAAGCGTCATGAAATTTTCCCTGTTCATCCACATGGAACGCTGGGACGAAAGCGTCAGCCACCGCCAACTGTTCGAAGACCTCACCGAACTGACCCTGATGGCCGAGGCCGGCGGTTTCAGCACCGTGTGGATCGGCGAACACCACGCCATGGAATACACCATCTCGCCAAGCCCAATGCCGCTGCTGGCGTACCTCGCGGCGAAAACCACCACCATCCACCTCGGCGCCGGCACGATCATCGCGCCGTTCTGGCACCCGCTGCGTGTCGCCGGTGAATGCGCGCTGCTCGACGTGATCAGCAACGGCCGCATGGAAGTCGGTCTGGCCCGTGGCGCTTATCAGGTTGAATTCGACCGTATGGCCGGCGGCATGCCCGCCTCCAGCGGCGGCCAGGCCCTGCGCGAAATGGTCCCGGTGGTCCGCGCCCTGTGGCAAGGCGACTACGCCCATGATGGCGACATCTGGAAATTCCCCACCTCCACCAGCGTGCCGAAACCGATCCAGAAGCCCAACCCGCCGATGTGGATCGCCGCCCGCGACCCCGACTCGCACAACTTCGCTGTGGCCAATGGCTGCAACGTCATGGTCACGCCATTGATGAAAGGCGACGAAGAAGTTCTCGACCTGAAGAACAAATTCCAGACCGCACTCGACAACAACCCGGATGTACCGCGCCCGCAACTGATGGTACTGCGTCACACGCATGTGCACACCGCCGACGATCCGGACGGCTGGAAGGTCGGGGCTAAAGCTATCTCACGTTTTTATCGCACGTTCGATGCGTGGTTTGGCAATAAAGAAACCCCAGTCAACGGTTTCCTCGCGCCGAGCCCCGAAGAGAAGTTCGTCGGGCGTCCTGAGTTTGAGCTGGAGAGCTTGCACAAGACGGCGATGATTGGTACGCCGGAAGAGGTCATTCCGCGGATCAAGTACTACCAGGAACTGGGCGTGGATGAGTTCAGTTTCTGGTGTGACAACAGCTTGCCGCATGCGGAGAAGAAGAAGTCGCTGGCGCTGTTTATCAGGGATGTGGTGCCGGCGTTTCGGTGAAAACCAGTTGGATCTCAACAGCTGAAAAAAGGGCGATTTACCTTCCGGTAATTCGCCCTTTTTCATTCTGCCAATTCGGGATCACAACAATAACAGGCACATCAGGCTATCGTTTTGCTGTCAAACCAGCACTTGCGTACAAGTGCCCTGCGCACATTGCGCGGATAGTGGCCGTTGCCCATTCGGCATTTTTTCAAGCCCACACGCGATCACAAGGAGTTTTCATGAGCACCTTCAAGACCCAAGACGGCACCGAGATCTATTACAAGGACTGGGGCAGCGGCAAGCCCGTGCTGTTCAGCCACGGTTGGCCGCTGGATGCCGACATGTGGGAATACCAGATGGAATACCTGAGCAGTCGCGGCTACCGCACCATCGCGTTCGACCGCCGTGGCTTTGGCCGCTCCGATCAGCCGTGGACCGGCTACGACTACGACACCTTTGCCGATGACATCGCCGGCCTGATCAATCACCTGGATCTGCGCGACGTGACCCTCGTCGGTTTCTCGATGGGCGGCGGTGACGTCAGCCGATACATCGCCCGTCACGGCAGCGGGCGCGTTGCCGGTCTGGTGCTGCTGGGCGCGGTCACCCCGCTGTTCGGCAAGAAAGCCGACTTCGCCGACGGCGTCGACAAGTCGGTGTTTGACGGCATCAAGGCTGGTCTGCTGAAGGATCGCGCGCAGTTCATCGCCGACTTCAATGCGCCGTTCTTTGGCATCAATCAGGGCCAGAAAGTCTCCGATGGCGTGTTAACCCAAACCTTGAACATCGCGCTGATGGCATCGCTCAAAGGCACCGTCGACTGCGTGACCGCGTTCTCGGAAACCGACTTCCGTCCGGACATGACAAAAATCGACGTGCCGACGTTGGTGATTCACGGCGACGGCGACCAGATCGTGCCGTTCGAGACCACCGGCAAGCAGGCCGCCGCGCAGATCAAGGGCGCCGAGTTGAAAGTCTATGCAGGCGCACCGCACGGGTTTGCGGTGACCCACGCGCAGGCGTTGAATGAGGATCTGCTGGCGTTCCTCAATCGGTAAATTGCGCGTGGCACGAGCTACCTGTAAATGCTGATGAACCAAGGCCCGCGATAGTGCGGGCCTTGTGTTTTGCGCTAGAGTCGCCGAATTATTAAGGCTCTGCTCGCACCACGCCGCGCTCCTCAAGCAAACGCACAAACATGCTCAAACTGCGCGAAACCGTGCCACGGCGCCACACCAGCCAGGTCGTCAGGTAGCGAAAATCGGTTGCCAAAGGCCAGACACTGACGGTCGCGCTGCCCGGCATGCTTTGCAGCATTTTGCGTGGCATCAGCGCCAGGCCGGCGCCGGCGCTGACGCAAGCGAGCATGCCATGATAGGACTCCATTTCGAAGATCTTGCCCGGCACGGCCGCGTCGGTGCTGAACCATTTTTCGAAATGGTGGCGGTAGGAACAGTTGGAACGGAAGGCGTAGATATTTTCGCCGTTCACATCCGCCGCTCGCTCAACCGGTGAATGATTGAGCGGCGCGATGATGACCATCTCTTCCTCGAACGCCGGTACGCCTTCCAGGGCCGGGTGCAGCACCGGGCCGTCGACAAATGCAGCGACCAGGCGCCCGGAGAGCACGCCATCGATCATCGTCCCCGACGGCCCGGTGGACAGGTCGAGATCGACCTTGGGGTGCTGCTGGTTGTACGCGGCCAGCAGTTCGGGAATGCGCACCGCCGCCGTACTTTCCAGCGAGCCCAGAGGGAACGCACCCTGGGGTTCTTCGCCCGCCACAGTGGCCCGCGCTTCCTGCACAAGATCGAGAATGCGCCGGGTGTACTCAAGAAAACTCCACCCCGCCGGTGACAGACGCAAACGGCTTTTCTCACGGATAAACAGGTCCACGCCGAGATCCTGCTCCAGCTGTTTGATCCGCGTGGTCAGGTTCGATGGCACACGGTGGATCTGCGCCGCAGCGGCGCTGATGCTGCCGTGCTCGGCAACGGCCTTGAAGATTTCCAGCTGCACCAGATCCACACTCATTCTCCAATCGTGAAAGAAACGATCTTTATTATTCAGTTTCCAGAAAACAAACGCCACCCTACTCTAGGCCCATCCACTGAACACGCAGGACGACGCCATGAGCCAGATTTCCAGCCAGACCCACGCCATTTCGATCAACCCCGCCACAGGCGAACAGATCGGGCACTACGCATTTGAATCCGCCGCCGCCCTCGACGCTGCGCTCACCCGCGCCGCTTTCGGCTTCGGCAAGTGGAAGCGCAAGCCGCTGCAGGATCGTTCGCGCTTGCTGACCGCCCTCGCCGGCGCGCTGCGTGAAACGGCTGAAACCATGGCGACCATGATCACCCAGGAAATGGGCAAGCCGATCGCCCAGGCCCGTGGCGAAATCGAAAAATGCGCCAAGCTGTGCGAGTGGTACGCCGAACACGGCCCGGCCATGCTCGACGCCGAAGCCACTCAGGTCGAGGGTGGCAAGGCGCGTATCGAATACCGCCCGCTCGGCCCGATTCTGGCGGTGATGCCGTGGAACTTCCCGATCTGGCAAGTGCTGCGCGGTGCTGTGCCTGCCCTGGTTGCTGGCAATACCTACGTACTCAAGCACGCGCCGAACGTGATGGGCAGCGCGTATCTGTTGCGTAATGCTTTCGTCCGCGCCGGTTTTCCTGATGGCGTGTTCGAAGTGCTGAACGTCACCACCGAAGGTGTTTCCACCGCCATCGCCGACCCGCGCATCGCCGCCGTGACCCTGACCGGTAGCGTGCGCGCCGGTATGGCCATCGGCGCCCAGGCCGGTGCTGCGCTGAAAAAATGCGTGCTGGAACTCGGCGGCTCCGATCCGTTCATCGTGCTCAATGACGCCAATCTGGATGAAGCGGTGCAAGCGGCAGTGGTTGGTCGCTACCAGAACTCCGGGCAAGTCTGCGCGGCCGCCAAACGCCTCATCATCGAGCAAGGTGTGGTTGAAGAATTCACCCGCAAGTTTGTCGAAGCCACCCGCCAGTTGAAGATGGGCGATCCACTGGCGGCCGACACCTACATCGGGCCGATGGCGCGTTTCGATCTGCGCGATGAACTGGATCAGCAAGTGCGCGACACCCTCGAAGAAGGTGCGACCCTGCTGCTCGGTGGCGGCAAGTCCGAAGGTCCCGGCAATTACTACGAACCCACGGTGTTGGGCGGCGTCACCGACCGCATGACCTCGTTCAAACAGGAGCTGTTCGGCCCGGTCGCGTCGATCATCACCGCTCGCGATTGCGCCCATGCCGTGGCACTGGCCAACGACAGCGAATTCGGTCTGACCGCAACGATCTACACCGCCAATGTGGCGCTGGCCCAGCAACTGACCAGCGAACTGGAAACCGGCGGCGTGTTCATCAACGGCTACTCCGCCAGCGACCCACGCGTGACCTTTGGTGGCGTGAAGAAAAGCGGCTTCGGTCGTGAACTGTCGCACTTCGGCGTGCGTGAATTCTGCAACGCGCAGACCGTGTGGCTGGATCGTAAATAATCCATACACCTGAAAAACCTGTGGGAGCGAGCCTGCTCGCGAAGAGGGTTGGTCAGTCAACACATCGGTGGCTGAAACACCGCTTTCGCGAGCAAGCTCGCTCCCACAAGGTCTGCGATTTAAAGATATTTCAACCAGCTAATGTCCCGGCGCCGGGCTTTCAGCGCCGAAAACCAGCGCACTGCCGGAAAAAGCACCACAGCCAGAATTACTGCCGCCAGCCACACCGCCCCCACCGTCGAAAACCCGAAATAGCTGCCCTGATTCAGACCAAAAAGCGCGACGCCAACCACGTAGAACACCTTCAACGCGTACAGGTGCAGCAGGTAGAAAAACATCGGCGCCGAACCGAACACGGTCAGCCAGCGAATCCAGCGATGCGCCTGCAGGCGTTCGAACGCTAGCAACAGCAACAGGCCCGTGCTCACGGTCAGGGCGATGAACAACAGCGATGGCGGATATTTGGTGATGTTGAAAAAACTCATCAGGGTCTGCACCAGCGAATCGCTGACGGCCCACGGCTTCTCGCCGTAGCCATTGATCAACCGCAGCGCCACGAACCCCAGCAATCCACCGATACCCACGGTCAGCAAACGACGCTGGCGCACAGCCGCGTCCATGCCGCGCGCAAACCACGGCCCCAGCGCATAGCCCAGACCGATCACGCCAATCCACGGCAGCAGCGGGTATGAGGTGCGCAGGCGAAGGGTTTCACTGACCTCGATCCAGCCACGGTCATGCAAGATCGCCCAAGGCACATGCATGGCTGATTCCACCGGGAAATGCACCGCATCGAGCAGGTTGTGCCCGGCGATGATCGCCAGGCTCAAGGTCAGCAGCACCGCGCGTGGCAACCAGACCAGCAGCGCCAGGGCGATCATGCTCAAACCGATGGCCCAGATCACCTGCAAATAGATCACGCTGGGTGGTAGCTGGAACGTCCAGGCGAAGTTGACCAAGGTGAATTCCAGCACCACCAGAAACAATCCGCGTTTGAACAGAAACGCACTGACGTCAGCCTTGCCCGCGTATTTTTCGCCGTACAACCACGCCGACAATCCGGTCAGCAAGACAAACACCGGCGCACACAAATGCGCCAGGGTGCGGCTGAAAAACAGCGCCGGCTCAGTGCTCGCAATGTCCATCGGGTCAGACACCTGACGGTGCAGCAGGAAGGTTTCGCGCACGTGATCGAGCAGCATGAACAGGATCACCAGGCCTCTGAGCGCATCAATGGACAGCAGCCGGCCAGTCGTTAAAGGGGCAGAACGAGGAAGCACATTCGTCATGGATCTTTCACAATCGAGGGGATAACACGGAGCAGCGACAGCGTCGCCCTTGGGTTTCGCGTTATCTTATAACATCAACAAGCACAAACCCAAGCCTCATCAATAGTGATTCTCAGCAAAGCTCTGGGCTTGGCAGCATTTGGGTTGCCCATCGGCGACAGGCTTCTATAGTGAACAAGTCTGCCCTACCCTTGCGGCCTGTCGTCGAGCGTTGTCCATGGTCAACACCCAACACCTGATCATCTGTGAACACTGCGATTGCGTGTACGAAAAAGTCGCGCTCGCCAGACACCAGAAAACCTTGTGCGTGCGCTGCGGGAGCGTGCTCCAGCGCTTCAACGGCTTGACCATCGAGCAACGTCTGGCACTGACGCTCACGGCGGCGATGCTGTGGCTGTTCGCTAATTTCTACCCGGTGATGAGCATCAGCCTCCAGGGCATGCGAAACAGCGCGACCCTCTGGGATTCGGTGCTCGCGCTAAGCCAGGGCCCTATCACTTTCATCGCGATGGTTGCGGCGATTGCGATCATCATCGCTCCCGCGTTTCAACTGGTTCTGTTGATCTGGGTGCTGAGTTTTGCCCTGGTCATGCGCCGGGCGCCGGGTTTCAAACCGTGCATGCGCTGGCTGGAAACCCTGCGCCCGTGGAGCATGCTTGAAGTGTGTCTGCTGGGCGCGATGGTCGCGGTGTTTAAACTCGCCGGCCTGCTGGACGTGCTGCCCGGCATCGGCCTGTTCGCCCTGGCAGCGCTGAGTCTGATGATGATCCGCATTGCCGGACGCGACATCCGCGAACTCTGGGACATTCTATGAAGCGGCCCGCCACTGCCAGCGAACTCAATCTTTGCCTGTGCCACAGCTGCGGCCTGGCTTGCGACATGCGCGACGAACCACGCCAATGCCCGCGCTGCGATGCGCCATTGCATCGGCGCAAGACCAATTCCCTGACGCGCACCTGGGCCTACATGCTGGCCGCACTGATCTTTTATATACCGGCCAATCTGCTGCCGGTGATGAACACCGTCATGCTCGGCAGCGGCGCCGACAGCACGATCATGAGCGGCGTGCTGGAATTCTGGGAAGCCGGGGCGTGGGACATTGCCCTGATCATTTTTATCGCTAGCATTGCCGTGCCGGGGATCAAATTCGTCGCCCTGACGCTGCTTTTGGTCACCGTGCAGCGAGACAGCCTCTGGGCGCGCAAAGAGCGTTCGAAGCTGTACCGCTTCGTCGAGCTGATCGGCTATTGGTCGATGCTCGACGTACTGGTGGTGGCGCTGGTCGCCGCGCTGGTGAAATTTCAGGCGCTGGGCGACATCGAACCACGGCCGGGCATTCTGTTTTTCGGCCTGGTCGTGGTGTTCACCATGCTCGCGGCGATGAGTTTCGACCCTCGCCTGATCTGGGACAGGGACACGGACGAATCGGTCAGCGACGCAGCGCCTCAAGCAACACCTGCAAAGGATGGCGCAGCGCCTGATCCGACTGGCGCTTGACCTGGCTACGGCAGGAATATCCGGTCGCCAGGGCCTCGCCCTGCTCTGCTGGCGCCTGAACCTGACGCGCCCACGATTGCTCGTAAATCACCGCTGACGTTTCCCGGTTACGTGCTTCGTGGCCGTAGGTGCCAGACATGCCGCAGCAACCGGTGGCCTGTGTCGCCAGCTTCAGACCGGCCCGTTCGAAGACCTGCTCCCACTGCCGGGTGGCCCCCGGCGCGTTGGTTTTTTCGGTGCAATGTGCGAGCAGACGAAACGGCTCGGCCTGCTCCTGAGGCAGCCTTTGCGGCATGACCTTGAGCAGCCATTCCTGTACCAGCGCCACGTGCGGACATACCTCCAGGCCTGGCACTTTCAGATATTCCTGGCGATACACCAGCGTCATCGCCGGATCGAGCCCCAACAATGGCACCCCGGTCTGCGCCAGCGCCTGCAGTTGCTCAGCGTTGCGCAATGCCGCGCGATTGAACGCAGATAGAAAGCCTTGCACATGCAGCGGTTTGCCGTTGGCGCTGAACGGTGCCAGATACGCCTGATAACCCAGGCGCGAAATCAGCTCGACCAGATCAGCCAGCAGCGGCGCTTCAAAGTAGCGCGTGAAAGCATCCTGCACGATCACCACACTGTGCTCGCGCTGCGCCTCAGTCAGCGCAGAAAGCGTTGCGACCGTCGCCGGCTGCACCTGCCAACGCCGCATCGCCGCGAGGAAATCGAACCGGCTGAGCAACGGCACGTCGACCATGCCGCCGACACGCGCCAACCCATTGCGCACCCAGGACGCGCCCATCAAACCGTTGTACAACGCCGGAATCCGCGCCATGTACGGAATGCTGTATTCCAGCGAGGCAATCAGATAATCACGCGCCGGACGCAGATAACGGCCGTGATACAGCTCGAGAAACCGCGAACGAAACTCCGGCACGTTGACCTTCACCGGGCATTGCCCCGCGCAGGACTTGCACGCCAGGCAACCGGCCATGGCGTCATACACTTCATGGGAGAAGTCCGCCGACGGATCGCGGCTGTTGCGCCAGCGCCGCCATAAGCTGCTGAAGAACGCAGGTTTGCGAATCGCATCGGACAACACGTCGACACCCGCCTCGCCCTGCAGGCGCAGCCACTCGCGAATCAGCGAAGCGCGGCCCTTGGGCGATTGCGCGCGTTCGCGAGTGGCTTTCCACGACGGGCACATGGCGTCATCGGGATCGAAGTTGTAGCAGGCGCCATTGCCGTTGCAATGCATGGCGGCACCGTAGCTTTGCCAGACTTTCTCGTCGATCTGCCGATCCACTTCGCCGCGCAGGGTCACTTCGTCGATCTTGAGCAGCGTCGCGCCGCTGTTAGCCGGGGTGGCGATTTTGCCGGGGTTGAACTGGTTGAACGGGTCGAATGCCGCTTTCAAGGCCTGCAGCGCCGGATACAACTCGCCAAAGAATGCCGGCGCGTATTCCGAACGCAGGCCCTTGCCGTGCTCGCCCCAAAGCAAGCCACCGTAGCGCTGAGTCAGCGCGGCGACGCCATCGGAGACCGGACGCACCAGCGCCGCTTGCTGCGGATCCTTCATGTCGAGAATCGGCCGTACATGCAACACGCCTGCATCGACATGGCCGAACATGCCGTACTGCAAACCGTGGCTGTCGAGCAAATCGCGCAGCTCGGCGATGTACTCGGCCAGATGCTGTGGAGGCACGGCGGTGTCTTCGACGAAAGGCTGCGGGCGGGCTTCACCGGCAACGTTGCCGAGCAAACCCACTGCGCGCTTGCGCATGCCGTAGACCTTGCTCACCGCCGCCTGACCGACTGCCAGCGTGTGCCCCAACCGCTCAACCGTCTGGTCATTTTTCAGGTGGTCGATGAACGTTTCGACGCGGCGCTGCAAGTCTTCAGGATCGTCACCACAGAACTCGACGAGATTGATGCCCAGGGTCGGGCGCTCGACGCTTTGCGGGAAATATTCGGCGACGCCATGCCAGACGATGTCCTGCATCGCCAGCAGCAGAACTTTGGAATCGACGGTTTCAATCGACAGCGGCTTTAGCGCCATCAGCGCCCGCGCATCGCGCAAGGCATCCATGAAGCCGGCGTAGCGAATGTTGACCAGCATTGTGTGTTTGGGAATCGGCAGCACGTTCAACCGCGCCTCAACGACAAACCCCAGCGAACCTTCAGCGCCGCAGAGCACGCTGTTGAGGTTGAAGCGCTGGTCGGCCTCGCGCAGGTGCGCCAGGTCATAGCCAGTCAGGCAGCGATTGAGATCCGGGAAGCGTGCCTTGACCAGCTCGCCCTGCTCATCAATGATCTGCCGCGCGCAGCGATAGACTTCCCCAACACGATCGTCGCGCGCGCACTGCGCTTCGAGCTCGCTTTCCTCCAGCGCCCTCCCGTGCAAACGCTCGCCACCGCGCAGGATCATGTCGAGTTCAAGCACGTGGTCGCGCGTCTTGCCATAGGTGCAACTGCCCTGGCCGCTGGCGTCGGTGTTGATCATCCCGCCGACGGTGGCGCGGTTGGAGGTTGACAACTCCGGCGCGAAAAACAGCTCTGCGGATTTCAGCGCAGCGTTGAGTTGATCCTTGACCACGCCGGCCTGCACCCGCACCCAGCGCTCCTCGACGTTGATCTCCAGAATGCGGTTCATGTGCCGCGACAGGTCGACGACAATGCCGTCTGTCAGCGATTGTCCGTTCGTGCCGGTGCCACCGCCGCGCGGGGTGATCACCACTTGCTGATACGCCGGGTCGGCGATCAACCGTGCAACCCGCGCCACGTCGTCGGCGTCCATCGGAAACACCGCCGCTTGCGGCAGGCGCTGGTAGATCGAGTTATCCGTGGCCAACACCACGCGACTGGCGTAATCAGCGCTGATTTCACCGCGAAAACCGCTCGCCTCAAGGGCATTGAGAAACTGCTGATAAGCGGTGGACAGGGTGTTGGCGGGCGACAGCTGGGCAATCATCGGTCAGGTTATCTCGGTCAATCGGGCTGTGTGGCGGTGAACAGTTGAACACAACGAATGATTGCGTCAGGCTCCGCCATCTGATTGCGTCCATGTTCATTGCTGGCCCGGCATGGAACAAGCGTAAATTCGACCCGCTATCGATGAGTTTTACGAATGAATCCGCGAACACTCACGCCGTCCATGTCGCTGTTGCTGGCTTTCGAGGCCGCCGCCCGCCATGAAAGCTACACCCGCGCCGCCCATGAGCTGTCATTGACGCAGAGTGCGGTCAGCCGCCAAGTGCAAATCCTTGAAAAGATGCTGGGAATGCGCCTGTTCAGCCGCGAAGGCCGACAAGTGGTGCTGACCGACGTCGGACGCATGTACCAGCGCGAACTCGCCGAAGCGCTCGGGCAGATCCGCAGCGCAACGTTGCAGGCCATGGCCTTTGGGTCCGGCATTCACAGCCTGCGTCTGGCGACGCTGCCGACCTTTGGTTCGAAATGGCTGCTGCCACGGCTGAAGGATTTCTACACGGCGCATCCCGGCATGACTGTGCATTTGCATTCGCGAATCGAGGCCATCGATTTCGATACCAGCGAAATCGACGCCGCCATCTGCGTCGGCGGCGGTGAGTGGCCAGGGCTGACCGCCCTGCCCTTGCATACCGAAGAGCTGGTGGCGATCGCCAGCACGCAGTTGTCGGCCGCTGAACGCGATGATGCCGAACAGCACATCGCCGGGCAGTTGCTGCTCAACGTCAGCAGCAATACCCAGGCGTGGGCGGAATGGTTCAGCGATCGCGGCCTGCCCCATCGCAGCATGCGCATCGGGCCGAGTTTCGAAATGACCTCGCACCTGATTCAGGCGGTCCGGGCCAATATCGGTGTGGGATTGGTACCGAGGATTCTGGTCGAGGACGAATTGCTCAAGGGCGAGCTGCTGCAACTGGGGGAGCCGATTACCAGTCGCCGCAGCTATTACCTGGTGTATCCACCGCGCAATGAGAATTTGCCTTCGCTGAAGGCATTTCGGGATTGGCTGGTGCATACACTCTGAAGGGCTGTGTCGCAAGATACGCCGCTTCGCGAGCAGGCTCGCTCGCTCCCGCAGAGGAATGTATTTCAAAGTGGGAGCGCGCCTGCTCGCGAAGAAGCCAGTCGCAACAACTTTAAAACCTCGGTTTAACCGCCTTCCAATCCGGTTTATACCGCTGCATCTGCCGCACATCATCGCGCTGGCGAATCGCGCACGTCAGGTACTGACCATGCAGCTTGCCCAGTTGATCGTGATCCAGCTCCAGCCCGAGCCCCGGCGCGCGGGTGATCTTCACGCAGCCACCAACAATTGGCAGTTTGCCGCCCTTAATCACTTCCTCGTCCGGCTCTTGCCATGGGTAATGGGTGTCGCAGGCGTAATCCAGATTGGGCACCGCCGCCGCAACATGCGCCATGGCCATCAGGCTGATGCCCAAGTGTGAATTGGAATGCATGGACACGCCAAGGCCGAACACATCGCACATTTTCGCCAGGGTCTGCGTGTCGCGCAGGCCGCCCCAGTAATGGTGATCGGCAAGCACAATTTGCACGCTGTTCTGCGCAACGCTGCGGCGAAACTCGTCGAAATCGGTGACCACCATGTTCGTCGCCAATCGCAGATGGGTGCGCTCGTGCAGTTCGGCCATGCCATCGAGGCCCGGCGTCGGATCTTCGTAATACTGCAAGTCATCACCGAGCAGTTCGGCCATGCGAATCGAGGTTTCCAGCGACCAGTTGCCGTTCGGGTCAATGCGCAGCGGGTAACCGGGAAAAGCTTTTTTCAGCGCCTTGATGCATGCCACTTCATGTTCCGGCGGCAAGGTTCCCGCCTTCAGCTTGATACTCTTGAAACCATACGCCTCGATCATTCGCGCCGCCTGCGCAACGATTTGCTGCTCGCTCAGCGCCTCGCCCCAGTTATCCGGCCTGTAAGGCGAGTCGATATGTTCGGCGTACTTGAAAAACAGGTAAGCACTGAACGGCACTTCATCGCGTAGCGCACCGCCGAGCAAATCCACCAAGGGCACATTGAGGTAATGCGCCTGCAAATCCAGAAACGCCACTTCGAACGCCGAGTAGGCATTGCTCACCGCTTTGCTGGCGTGGGACCCGGGGGCGAGTTCGGCGCCAGCGATGCTGGCCGGTTTGTTCGCCGCCACGGTGGCCTGCACGATAACGCGCAACTGGTTGAGGTTGAACGGATCGAGACCGATCAATTGCCCCTGCAGTTGTTGCTGGATCGCCAGCGCCGGCGCATCGCCATAACTTTCGCCGAGGCCGATGTAGCCGTTGTCACTTTCAATCTCGATGATCGACCGCAAGGCAAAGGGTTCGTGGATACCGCTGGCGTTGAGCAATGGCGGGTCGCGAAAGGCAATCGGGGTCACGCTGACACGGGTGATTTTCAAGATAACGCTCCTCAGATCGGCAAACGATTCAGTGGCTGGCTGCGGGACGGGCCGTCGCCACGCAAGCGACCTCGTCACTAGGCTTTGCCGGGGTTTTACCCTTGGCGCCGGGCGCCGTGCGGGCGAAGAAGATCACCAAGGCGGCGACCAGTGACGTCGCTGCCAGGCCATACAGGCCACCCTCGATGGACCCCGTGGTTTGTTCAAGAATGCCGAACGCGGTCGGCGCAACGAAGCCGCCGAGGTTGCCGACGGAATTGATCAGCGCGATGACCGCGGCGGCGATGCGAGCATCGAGATAGCTTTGCGGAATCGGCCAGAACAGCGCCGACGCGGCTTTGAAGCCAATGGCCGCGAAGCAGATGGCGACGAAGGCAAACACTGGCCCACCGATGGTCGACACGAACATGCCAATGGCCGCAATCACCAGTGTCAGCGCCACCCAGGCCTGCTGGAATTTCCACTTGCCGGCCATCGCCGCGAAGCCGTACATGGCGACAATCGAGATGATCCAGGGAATCGAGTTGAGCAGACCGACCTGAAAATCACCGAGATTGCCCATCTTCTTGATCATGCTGGGCAGCCAGAAAGTCGCGCCGTAAATGGTCAGGGCGATGGAGAAGTAAATGAAGCAGAACAGCGCGATCTGGCGGTCAGCCAACAGCTTGAACATCGACGGCTTGGCAACCTGCACCGCTTCACGGGCCCGCTGCTCTTCGGCAATCGCCGCAACCAGCGCTTCACGTTCCTCTTCGCTAAGCCACCTGGCTTGACGCGGGTGCGATTGCAGCCAGAACCAGACGAACGCGCAAAGCACTACCGACGCGGCGCCCTCGATCAGGAACATCCATTGCCAGCCGTGCATGCCCAGCCCGCTGATGTGCAACAGCGCGCCGGACACTGGACCGGAGATCACCGAGGCAATCGCCGAACCGCTGAGAAACACCGCCATGGTTTTGCCGCGTTCGGAAGCCGGCAACCATTGAGTGAAGTAATAAATGACGCCCGGGAAGAAACCGGCCTCCGCGGCGCCCAGAATAAAGCGCAGCACATAGAAACTGGTTTCGCCCTGCACGAACGCCATGGCCATGGCCGCTGCGCCCCAGGTGAACATGATCCGGGTCAGCCAGACACGCGCACCGTAACGTTGCAAGAGCATGTTGGACGGCACTTCGAACAACGCGTAGCCGATGAAGAACAACCCGGCGCCAAGACCATACGCGGCTGCGCCGATGCCCAAATCAGTCTCAAGGTGACTGCGCACGAAACCGATGTTGACCCGATCGATGTAGTTGACGATGAACATCACCACGAACAGCGGGAGAACGTGGCGCTTGACCTTGGCGGCGGCACGGGCAAGCACCGCGCTGTCCGGTGAACTCTGAAGGGTGTTCAAGTGGGCGACTCCCGATGTTGTTTTTTTAGGGATGACTTCAACCAATGGCTCGATCATGGACGCCGCGCATTGATCCCGTCTAATCTAAACTGGCATTCGATTGATACCGGGATTAGATCAATGTTCGAGCTGACCCAACTGCGTTGCTTCACCACTGTCGCCACCGAGCTGAATTTTCGCCGCGCCGCCGAACGACTGAACATGACCCAGCCGCCGCTGAGCCGGCAGATCCAGTTGCTGGAGCATCATCTTGGCGTCGCGCTGTTCACGCGCAGTACACGGAGCGTTGCGCTGACGGCTGCCGGCCGGGCATTTTTCGTCGAAGCGCAAAATCTGCTGGAGCGCGCCCAGCAGGCTGCAGTGACCGCGCGCCGGTTTGCCGAAGGCGACATCGGCTCGGTGAACATCGCTTTCGTTGGCAGCGCGGTGTATGAATTTCTGCCCAAGGTCATCGCCGAAGCCAGGCTGAAACAGCCTCAGGTAAAAATCGATCTGTCGGAAATGAACACGTATCAGCAGCATGAAGCCTTGCGTGCGCGGCGCATCGATCTGGGTATCGCCCGCGCACCATTGCTGGAACCAGGCTATGCCACCGAATGCCTGGTGCGCGAACCCTTTGTCCTGGCGGTGCCACGCAGTCATGTGCTGGCGAACGCGGCTGAAGTAGCAGTCAGTGATCTGGATAAACAGCCGTTTCTGATGTACTCCCACGCGGCTTACCCGCCGTTCAACGAACTGTTGACCGGCATGCTGCGCTCGGCGCGGGTCGCTCCCGACTACGTGCAGTGGCTGGGGTCATCGCTGACGATTCTGGCGCTGGTCAACGCCGGCATGGGCTTGGCACTGGTGCCCCGTTGCGCGACCAGCGTGGTGTTTCGGGATGTGGTATTTCGCGATATCGATCTGGGTGAAGGGGTGCAGAGCGAACTGCATCTGATCTGGCGGGAGAACAACGACAACCCGGCGTTCGCGATGTTGCTGGAGGCGATTCGCCGAGCGGTGGTTGAGGGTTGGGGCTAAGAGTGATCAGCTCTTCAACGGAGGTGGAGCACTGGGTGCCTTGGGCTGCGCATTCTCCACTGGCCTGCCATCTTTCGTATAACGACGCGCCACCCAGTCTGGCATTGGTTGCGGTGCTCTGGCTGTCATAACGGAACCTCCAATTTCGGGCCGAACTCGACCCACTTGACCCGGCTGGAATCTATCAGCAAATAGTCAGCGCCAAAAGGCACTTCTGCTCCGTCGGCATCCAGCCAACACGGATTCTGCATGACGAACTGGCCGCTGTCGGACTCGGGTGGCCACTCCACGGGCCAGCCAAACACACGCCTTTCATCGTTCAAATGCAATGTGACGAGACGATGGTGCTGAGCGAAAATGCTGAACCATTCACTGGGGTAAGAAGATTGTTTCGTGACGTTTCGCCTGCGCAGCCAGCCGTGTAATTTGTCGTTGGTCGCCAGATAGCAGGCCAGCAATCCAAGCGCCAGCGAAAACACAAACGCCCAAAGCGTCTGCGCCCGTTCGCTCCAACGCCCAAGAGAAAATCCGTTCGAGCCAATCCACAGACACAGAGCGCCGACCGCCAACACGGCCCCCTGAATCACAAACGTGAAAATCAACGCCTGCACGATCTGCCCGAACGTGTCCGGTCGTTTGAATGCTGTGAGTGAATAAAAGATCCAGGTCGATAAAAACCCGGGGATCAGGTACTGCAACAACGGAATGATTTCCTTGACCAGATCATCCATGATCCGAGGCTCCTTGAACTAAGTGCGAACCAGTCATCGACTCGCATCAAGAGCCTAGTGCACGCTGAGAAAAACCCTGGCGGGTAACTGTCACAGCTCATTGCGAGCGTTTAGCCTGCTTCTATAAGCGCGATAAAAATAACGTTTATCGGATACGTTGACCGTTCTGGCACCGTACGCCTCTTAACTTATGTGCATTTCTATCCCGGAACATGACGACCACCGTTGACCTCGCAAGGCTTAGAGGAGTATCCCCATGACCCGCTATCAACCACTCAATTGCGATCTGTACGATTATCTGGAAATCGCTTGCATGCGCGGCTATCAGCTTGACATCGAGCTGATCGACGGGCAGCGGCTGGCTGCGAAAGCCATCACCATTCGCACCACCTCCGACAAGGAAGAGTTCATGGAGATCGAGCAGGCTGGTGAGCAAAGTGAGATTCGTCTGGATCAGTTGCTCGCGATCACTCCGCAAGCAGCCGATGCAGAGTTCGGGCGCATCGTTTTCAACGAGCCAAGTTGCTCGATCAAATGAAAAAAGGCAGACGCCGCTGTTGCGGTGTCTGCCTTTTTTTGCGAACCGGGCGGCTCGTTACAGACAGTCACGCACTGATTGGCGCAGCGACCCTGACTTGGCCCATGGCGGCCCTTGGTACAACGACACTTTGCTGCCGTCCTTGTACTTGACGATATCGAGAATTTCATCGGCTGTGATGACGCTCGGCGCGGTGATCCGGTAGCCGTTCGAAATCGAAGTCTGCGAAGTCCTGGCGACGTCCTTCTGCCACAACGGTAACAAACACGCCGCATAGTCCCTGGGAGGCTTTTCACTGGTCTTGCTGAGATTTGGCTCGCCCGGCACCAACGACGCCGGTAACGAGCAACCCGCCAACAGGGCCAGTGCCAGACTGCCGATCCAAACGCGCATGTTGTTTTACCTGCTCTGCAAAAAAACGTGAATGTAACGTTTAACTGCTTGCACATCCATCGTGACGCCCCGCCGTTACGCGCTATTGGACAATTTTTCACATCGATGAAGCCGAACGTCAGGTGACATGTCCGCACCTGGAAAAATGCGACTACTCTTTTCTACCGACATTGTTCTGGAGGTGATCATGCGGCTCAACGAATACGAACACGAACTTCAACGGGACTTGCAAAGTGTTGCGTCGGACCTGAGGTGGTCGGCAGTCGACCTCAAACGCATTGCTGAACAGCTGCGCAAATCAGGCAACGAGGCGGACGCCCAGACTGTGTTGCGATCCTGCGAAATCCTGCAGAACGACGAGGAAAGATTGCAAGGCTATGCGAAGGAAGTAAAAGCCCGCGCCATCAGTCGAATCAAAATTCATTGATTTGATTCCACAAAAAAGCCCCGGGCGAAACCGGGGCTCATCGTTACTGTCCATCAACTCGCGTTTTGATTCTGGACGCGCCTGGGGCGTGGCTTGTAGCCGGGAAGCGCTGCCGCATAGGCCATCGCCTCCTCCCTGCTCGCAAACGAAGCCAACCGGTCGCCTTCAGTGCAAACCCGCCATGGGCCGTTGTTTACGCTGAGCACGTCGTAACCGTTCATGTGCATCTTGTTCAGCATTGGAATGCTCATAAGCACCTCCTTTCCGCCAAGGGTGGTTTCAGCTTCACGCGTCCACCTTACACCCGGTTTGCGCCCCGATATAGGCCGGATGTCGCAACGTCTGGTCAATTTTCCGGCACTTTTCGTCTGCGTTAAGCCTCCCAATTCAGAGGGAACCTTTAAATTCGCGCCAGGCTCGAATATTGCAGTTCAATTACAGTTTTATGACAGGCATTAAACAGGTCACACATGAAAGTACGCGCTACCGTCATTTGCGAGCAGGATCGGCATATCCTCCTGGTGCGCAAACCCCGCCATCACTGGTCGCTCCCCGGCGGCAAAGTCGAGCCGGGAGAAACCCGTGCGGCCGCTGCGGTGCGCGAGTTGCAGGAAGAAACCGGGCTGAATGCCGAGGACGTCCTCTATCTGATGGACCTGCAGGCGGGCAGCACGCGGCATCACGTTTACGAGGCTTCAGTGGTGAACATCGATGATGTGCGCCCGCAAAACGAGATCATCGATTGCATCTGGTATCCGCTGGACGCCGTACAGAATCTCGACACCAACGATGCCACACGCCGTATCGTGCAGGCGTTTCAGCGCCGTTTGTAAGGGTCAGCCGGCGAAGGCCCGGCGTCCCGCGCTGATTTCGGTGCGCAACTCACCGATGAAATTGGAAATGTCGCGAATCGTCACGAGGTGCTCGGGAGACACGCCATCGAGCAACAATTCGACGCGCCCGCTGACCGGCTCACAGACCGTGATGTGCAACAGCCCTTGCGCGGTTGGCGTGCAGTCACACTTGTAGGTCGGAAAGCCCGACTCGACGATGCGGCAAATGTCGGCAATGGCAAGCATGGGCGGACGCCTCGCAGGCGGAAAATCCATCCATCGAGCATAGATGAGCGAAGTGTTTATTGCCGTTCAAAAATGCCAAACCGATCACAGAATGCACAAGCACTCAGTCCGCGTCGTGCCCCCATATCCAGTTCCACATCCCGGGCAGACTCACAGGCTCAGCGCTTTGCTGAACGGTGCGCGCCAGGGCCGCTTTTTCGAGCATGGCAGGATCGTCATAAAACGGTTTGGCCGCCAGTCTGACGCCAGTGGCCGCCGCACTATCGAGCAGGATCTGCAAATATTCACGGGTGTGCCGTGCGGTATAGCGATTAAGGTCATGGAACGTTACAACCACCGGAATCACACCATCGACAGTTGGCAATTGCCCCAGAGCAATGCGCTCGCGCACCTCGGATAGCTGGCGCAGCATATTCGCACGACGTCGTGGGCTGGCGTTGAAACCCCACACCTTGCCGTCATTGGCGCTCAGATCTGTCAACAGAACGTGCAAGTCATGCTTCTGGTACGCCGCGAACGTGCGTTTATCGTAGTTCCAGAATGGCGGGCGCAGCAGCTTTGGCGGCGATCCGGTGATGGCGGCGATGTCGGTTTTGCCGTCGGCCAGCGACTGTTCGAGGTCTTGCGGATCAAGCAAGCGATGGTTGGTGTGCCAATGAGTGGCCGTGTGGAAGCCGAGAATATGCCCTTCGTCGTGCTCACGACGCATCAAGCTGCGCCCAATCTCGCTGGCGCCTGCTCTGGGCGCGCGGGTCTGCACGAAAAAAACGGCTTTGATATTTGCCTGCACGGCATTGGTTTTGAGGCTGTCGAGCACAGTTGCTGTCGGATTCCATAAGCCCGAAGCGCTTGGGCCATCATCGAATGTCAGCAAAAACCGCACGGGCGCCCGGGTTTTCAGGCGGGTTTCGGTTTGCGCGGTCATTTCGACAGGTGCCGCGATGCAGCCCACCAGCCCCAGCGCCATGAGCATTGCACACAGCAATTTGCATCTGGATTTCATGTTTTGCCCTGACTCCGGCCACAGCCGTCGCGTTATTGAATGGCAAAACTCCCTCGCCTTCATTCATCCCTGCGCTGCGATCCGCGAGCGCAGGTTGGATAAGGTACACAGGGTTTGGTTCGGGTGCTTGTTTTCAGTGCGTCAAGGCTTGTTGAAAGGAGGTGTCGGGAATCCCCGCCGTGACCATCGGAGTGAATTGCGCGCGTTACTAATACTGTTTCAAGCGCGAAACAGCCCCTACGAAACAGAGGCCCAATCGAACCAACCGCTTGTCTGACATTTCGACAGTCATACATACATTTTCGCCCACTGCGGATAGCATGCGCGCCGCCTTTCCGATTGGTATACCAGTTGACCAAAGCG
Organism: Pseudomonas khorasanensis; assembly: GCF_014268505.2. Classification (GTDB taxonomy): domain Bacteria; phylum Pseudomonadota; class Gammaproteobacteria; order Pseudomonadales; family Pseudomonadaceae; genus Aquipseudomonas; species Aquipseudomonas khorasanensis. Next base: position 104,913 of record NZ_JABWQP020000011.1, on the reverse strand, counting down.
TCAACAAATCAGGAATCCTTCTATAACTTTCAAGCTGTGCAGAGAAACAAGTGAGCGACGATTTTGCAATCAAACAGGTCAGAGGCCTGAAGTGTATCCATCTGTCGAAGACAGAACGCCTGGAGCTCGACTGTTTTGTCGACCATTACATCAAGACCCGAAATCTGCATGACGTGCCCGACATCGAACGCACCTTGCGCAGTACCCTTGACGGGTACCCCGGCCATGCGCCGGTGATGGTCAACGAACTCAATGCGTGGATCGACAGGACGCTGGGGTATCGGGCAACACACCCGGACTTCACGCATCTGGAAGACATCTGAAACGCGAAAAGCCCCGTTCACGCGGGGCTTTTCGTTTGCCTTGCTCAGGGCTTCAACGGTCGCTCCTGATCACGGTCCGACAGTTCGCGGCTGTCATCGTGTTTCCAGGTCTGCTCCTCTCTTCTCTTCTGTTGCTCAATCTCTTCCTCTGTCGGTTCATTCTCGTCCGGACGCGTTTGCTCGGTTGCCATGTTCACCTCGTCAAACCAGCTCATCATCCTTGAAGCGTAGAACAGCTTTCTTCGTCCAACATTAGCACCGGACCTTGCTTCGCTAGGCGTAACATGGCGCCATTCATTTTCAAGCCAGGAAGACACCATGCTGTATCGAATCGCGGCCGACGGGCTGGTGCTGTTTCACTTGTGCTTTATCCTGTTCGTGCTGTTTGGCGGACTGCTGGTATTGAGGTGGCCACGCCTGATGTGGCTGCACTTGCCGGCGGCTGCCTGGGGCGTGGCGGTCGAATTGTTGCACCTGACCTGCCCGCTGACGTATTGGGAAAACCTGATGCGTCACGCAGCCGGGCAAACTGAGTACGCCGGCGGTTTCATCGAGCATTACATCTGGCCGATCATCTATCCGGCAGGCCTGACGCCGCAGATTCAATTGGCGCTCGGCAGCGTGGTACTGGCGGTTAACGTGCTGGTGTATGCGCGACTGATTCGCTCGTGGAAACTGCGCCACGCCAGGCGCATTCCGTTTTAACGTCCCGCCGGTTTCAGAGCCTCGAGCCATTGCGGATCGAGGCATTTCTGATCTACATCAAGGCCCAGAGCCTGCATGCGCGCCTTGTGCTCGTCCAGCTCTTGATGCAGTTGCCCATGATCGCTGGAGTTACCGTCCAGATCATGCATTTGCTGCAACCCAAGGTGATAAAAGCGCAGTACTTTCATCGCCGTCGGATCGCTACGCTGCACCCCGGCCGTCACCTGGTGCATCACGTTGGTGATGCTCATCAGGCTGCGCTTGAGCCGCCAGCTGTACACCGCCGGAGCCATCCAGGTCTGATGCCAGAAACGCCCGCGCAACAGCGCTGCCGTCAGCAGAAACGCCGCAAACACACCACCGACATTGAATCGAAGATTATCGCCATCAGGCTCACCGAACAGTGCCACGGCCACGGACGAGAAGAGCATGGCCAGCGCCAGAAACAGGACGGCAATGATGACCGTACTGCGTCGGGTCTGCTGACGAAAGGTAGCGGGGTCCATCGGCTGAATCTCGAACATCAAAAAGACTTCCCTGAGTGACAAAAGGCGCAACGGAAAAAACTCGCCGGGGCATTATCGCATCGCATCAGGTTTTAGCTATGCTGGGGCTCCTTTTCATCTTTTCAGCGTCCAACGGGGACATGGCGATATAGCGCAGATCGTGCCATCTTCATTCATGGATACATACTATTCGGATGCCATCCGGCCGATTCTGGATGACATCGTTTTAAGGATCATTGCATGACCCAACGACACGTAATCAATGCCTCGGTCAGCCCGAAAGGCAGCCTCGAAACCCTTTCCCAGCGTGAAGTCCAGCAACTGAGCGAAGCCGGTTCCGGCAGCACCTATACCCTCTTCCGCCAGTGCGCCCTGGCCATCCTCAACACCGGCGCCCATGTCGACAATGCGAAGACCATCCTCGAAGCCTACAAGGACTTCGAAATCCGTATTCATCAGCAGGACCGCGGCGTGCGTCTGGAGTTGCTGAACGCTCCGGCAGACGCTTTCGTCGACGGCGAGATGATCGCCAGCACCCGTGAAATGCTGTTCAGCGCCTTGCGCGACATTGTCTACACCGAAAACGAGCTCGACAGCCAACGCATTGATCTGAGCAACTCCCAGGGCATCAGCGACTACGTGTTCCACCTGCTGCGCAACGCGCGCACCCTGCGTCCGGGCGTCGAGCCGAAAATCGTCGTGTGCTGGGGCGGTCATTCGATCAACACCGAGGAATACAAATACACCAAGAAAGTCGGTCATGAACTGGGCCTGCGCAGCCTAGACATCTGCACCGGTTGCGGCCCCGGCGTGATGAAGGGCCCGATGAAAGGCGCGACCATTGCCCATGCCAAGCAACGCATTCAAGGCGGCCGCTACCTCGGCTTGACCGAGCCGGGCATCATCGCCGCCGAAGCGCCGAATCCGATCGTCAATGAGCTGGTGATCCTGCCTGACATCGAAAAACGTCTGGAAGCCTTCGTCCGCGTCGGCCATGGCATCATCATTTTCCCGGGCGGCGCCGGTACCGCTGAGGAGTTCCTGTATCTGCTCGGCATCCTCATGCACCCCGACAATGAAGGCCTGCCGTTTCCGGTGGTTCTCACGGGGCCGAAACATGCCGCGCCGTATCTGGAACAGCTCGACGCGTTCGTCACCGCCACACTCGGCGAAGCGGCGAAACAGCATTACGAAATCATCATCGACGATCCGGCCGAAGTCGCCCGGCAAATGACGCAAGGCCTGAAAGCGGTGAAGCAATTCCGCCGCGAGCGCAATGACGCGTTCCACTTCAACTGGCTGTTGAAGATCGACGAGGGCTTCCAGCGTCCGTTCGATCCGACGCACGAAAACATGTCCAACCTCAAGTTGCACCGCGACCAGCCACCGCACGAACTGGCGGCCAACCTGCGCCGGGCGTTCTCGGGCATCGTCGCTGGCAACGTCAAGGACAAAGGCATTCGCTTGATTGAAGAACACGGGCCGTATCAGATCCGTGGAGACGCAGCGATCATGCAGCCGCTCGATGCACTGCTGAAAGCCTTCGTCGCCCAACACCGGATGAAACTGCCGGGCGGCGCGGCGTATGTGCCGTGCTATCGCGTGGTTGCTTAACTCTTCCGACTACCACATAACAAATGTAGGAGTGAGCCTGCTCGCGATAGCGGTGGTTCAGTCAATATCAAAAGTGACTGATAGATCGTTATCGCGAGCAGGCTCACTCCTGCAGTATCTGCGGTGTGGCGCAAATCGTGTCCATAACCTCAATCCCCTGTGGGAGCGAGCTTGCTCGCGAAGAGGCCCAAGAGTACACATTAATCTCTCAGGTTATTCACCAACCGCCCCGCCAACGCCTTGGCCTGCGCTGCCACATCCGACACCGCCGTGCTTTCCCACCACATCCCGCGCAACGGCGGGCCCATGGCAAACAACCGATCACTCACCCGCCCTTCGGCGTCCACCACCGCACCTTCAACGGCTGCGATCCCTAACGCCAACGGACCCGGCTGCACCAAACCCCGCGCCAGCAATTGCTGCGGTAACGGTCGAGCGACCCGCCGCCAGTCGTACTCGATGCCGCTGGAGTTGATCAACGCCGCACCGCTCATCAAGCAAGTATCAATTTGCCCACGCGGACGGATGCGAATGGTCACAACGTCGCCATTATCTGATTCAAGCCCCTTGAACGAGGCAGCATGAATACGTAAGCGTTCTTCACTATGCAGACGCTCGATCAGCTCGGCACTCAGGGGCGGCGAACGATGGTGATGACTCTCCCACCACGGCCGCACATGCCGTACGAATTGTCGACGCTGAACGTCCGTCGCCTGACTCCACAACCGAGCAATGTGCCCCCGGACCGTATCCAGCGGCGCCTGCCAGTCGACGCCTTGTGCGATGGCGTCGCGGCAATGCCGACGCACTTCGCGCAACAACTGACGGGGTGTGCTGATACTGAAATCCTCGCCAAGAAAATCTACCCAGGCCGGCGGTTGACGACGAACGTGTGGCAGCAAGCCGTGCCGGGAAAACACCTCGATAGGCCCACGATGGCCAGCCTGCTCCAGCGACACGACAGCATCGACCATGGTCAAACCGGAACCGATGATCAGCACGGTGGATTGCGGATCAAGATCGCGCATCGCGGCGACATCCCACGGATCGAGCGCGGCGGCGTTGAGGCCGCTGGAGTGCGTCTGCGGTGTGCGGGCGGCGGGGAACATGCCGGTGGCAAGTACGGCGCGACTGCCTCGCAAATGCTGGCCATCGCTCAGGGTCAGCTGCACCTCGCCGCCATTGATTTGCAAGTCTGTGACCTCAGCACGGACGTGAGCAACGGTCGAGCCCTGCCGCGCACCGACAACCTGAGCCTGCGCAAGACGCTCTTGAACATAGACACCGAATAATCCACGAGGCGCAAACAGCTCACTGATCGGGACATCCTGATCAGCCGACTCCGGCCAACCGCCGTCAGCGATATACGTGGTCAACCATTGCGTAAGATCATCAGGGTTATCCGGGTCAACGCTCATCCTCGCCGCGTTGCCATTGAGCGTATGCCCCAATTCGGTGGCGCTGTAAGCCTCGCCTCGCCCCAGTTCGGCACGCGGCTCAATGATTAAAATCCTCTGTTGCAAAGGCAGGCGCAGCAATTGCACCGCCAGCATCGTACCGCTGAGGCCGCCGCCGATAATGAGAATGTCTGCGTAGCGCTCCATCAAATCACCACATTGCGCACGAACCGCGCCGCGACATCGCCATCGTTGCGGTAGCAATGCGGCTGATTGCTGGCGAACATAAAAAACTCTCCCTTGCCGATGCGCTGCGGCTGATCGCCCAGCATCAGCGTCAGACAGCCCTCAAACACATAAATCTGCTCGCTCCAGCCATCGGCGTCCGGTTGTGACGGATAGACTTCGCCCGGTTGCAGGCACCATTCCCACTGCTCGACCTCGCGAGTCGCGGTGGCTTTGGACAGGAGCACCGCTCTGCTGCCCGGTATCTTGCCTGCCCAGGCGACCTCGTTGATCCGGCTCGGATCTCGGGCTTCGGGCGCCTGAATCAGATCGCTGAAGGCGACTTCAAGGGCTTCGGCCACACGATCAAGCGTGGTCAGGCTGACATTCTTTTCCCCCGCCTCGATCGCCACCAGCATGCGTCGACTGACTCCGGATTTTTCCGCCAGGGCGGTTTGGCTCATGTCGGCTGCGTGGCGCAGGCGCCGCACGTTCAGGCTGACGTGTTGCAGGACGGATGCCCGCTGAGTCGAATCTTTGTGCACTATATTGCTCACTCGGTGGGGTTGGGCAGTATACTGCGCAACGTTGCGCCGCATTGTGCGGCCTCCTTTTTATAGTGCGCAAGGTCATGACGTCGCCAGACAGCTCCCCCACTCCCCTTCGTTTCTCCCGTTTCAGCAAAGCCGAGTGCGTGCTGGTGCTGATCACCATGATCTGGGGCGGCACGTTTCTGCTGGTCCAGCACGCGATGACGGTGAGCGGCCCAATGTTTTTCGTAGGGCTGCGCTTTGCGGCGGCGGCAGCCATTGTTGCGCTGTTCTCCTGGCGTCGCCTGCGCGATCTGACCTTGTTCGAGGTCAAGGCTGGGTCGTTTATCGGCGTGGCAATCATGCTCGGCTACGGCTTGCAGACCGTCGGGTTGCAAAGCATTCCGAGCAGTCAGTCTGCCTTTATTACGGCGTTGTACGTGCCGTTCGTGCCGTTACTGCAATGGCTGGTGCTGGGCCGGCGTCCCGGGTTGATGCCAAGCATCGGCATCATGCTGGCGTTTACCGGTTTGATGCTGTTGTCGGGGCCCTCGGGTGCCGCGTTGAACTTCAGTCCCGGTGAAATTGCCACGCTGATAAGCGCCGTCGCCATTGCCGCCGAAATCATCCTGATCAGCACCTTCGCCGGGCAGGTGGACGTTCGACGCGTAACGGTGGTGCAACTGGCGGTGACAGCGGCGTTGTCGTTTCTGCTGATGGTGCCCACCGGCGAAGTGATACCGGACTTTTCCTGGTTATTGTTTGCAACGGCTTTGGGCCTGGGAGCTGCGAGCGCGGCGATTCAGGTGGCGATGAACTGGGCGCAAAAAAGTGTTTCGCCAACTCGGGCAACGCTGATCTACGCCGGTGAACCCGTGTGGGCCGGCATTGTCGGACGGATTGCAGGGGAGCGGTTGCCGGCCATCGCCTTGGTGGGCGCCGGGTTGATTGTCGCGGCGGTAATTGTCAGCGAACTGAAGACCAAGGGGAAGGTTGTTCAAACGCAGGATGAGCTGGAGCGGGAGACGCAGGGTTAAACTCAGAAATGTGCATTCACGATTAACGGCTGTCACGAGCAGTCTCACGCCTGCAGGCGCAAGCGTTTCAAATTCCAGGAATGAGCCTGCTCGCGATGAGGCCATCTGCGGCAACATATCCATCCCTGAAACAGCGCCAAACACATATTTTCGGTCTACTTTGTAGGATTCTGAGACATCCTGGCATTTGGTGATCGGGGAACTGGCACGTATGATGCTTCACAAACTTCCGCAGATTAGAAGCCTATGTCCCTGATAGTTCTACTGCTTCTGCCATTCATTGGCAGCTGTCTGGCAGCGATGCTGCCGCACAATGCGCGCAATGCCGAATCACTGCTTGCTGGCCTGGTCGCTTTGATCGGCACCGTCCAGGTCGCGATGTTGTACCCGCAAATCGCCCACGGTGGCGTGATCCGCGAAGAGTTCATGTGGTTGCCCAGTCTGGGCCTGAACTTCATTCTGCGCATGGACGGCTTTGCCTGGTTGTTCTCGATGCTGGTCCTGGGCATCGGTACGCTCGTGTCCCTGTATGCCCGTTATTACATGTCCCCGGACGATCCCGTCCCGCGTTTCTTCGCGTTTTTTCTGGCGTTCATGGGCGCCATGCTGGGGTTGGTAATCTCCGGCAATCTGATTCAAATCGTATTTTTCTGGGAGCTGACCAGCCTCTTCTCGTTCCTGCTGATCGGATACTGGCACCATCGCGCCGACGCCCGGCGTGGCGCCTATATGGCGCTTATGGTCACCGGTGCCGGCGGGTTATGCCTGCTGGCGGGGGTCATGATCCTCGGCCATGTTGTCGGCAGCTATGACCTGGACAAGGTCCTGGCCGCCGGCGATCTGATCCGCGCACATGCCCTCTACCCTGTTCTGCTGCCTCTCATCCTGATCGGCGCACTCAGCAAAAGCGCCCAATTCCCGTTTCACTTCTGGCTACCCCATGCGATGGCGGCACCGACGCCCGTCTCGGCGTATCTGCACTCGGCAACCATGGTCAAGGCCGGGGTCTTCCTCCTTGCGCGTCTGTGGCCTTCGCTGTCTGGCAGTGAAGAATGGTTCTACATCGTCAGCGGTGCCGGCGCCTGTACGTTGTTGCTCGGCGCGTATTGCGCGATGTTCCAGAACGATCTCAAAGGTTTGCTGGCCTACTCGACCATCAGCCATCTCGGCCTGATCACGTTGCTGTTGGGCCTCAACAGTCCACTGGCCGCTGTCGCGGCGGTGTTTCACATTCTCAATCACGCCACGTTCAAAGCCTCGCTGTTCATGGCCGCCGGCATCATCGACCACGAAAGCGGCACCCGTGACATCCGCAAGCTCAGCGGCCTGATCAAACTGATCCCGTTCACAGCGACGCTGGCGATGGTCGCCAGCGCCTCGATGGCTGGCGTTCCGTTGCTCAATGGTTTCCTCTCGAAAGAAATGTTCTTCGCTGAAACCGTGTTCATCAACGCCACGGCGTGGGTCGAAACCAGTCTGCCGATCGTGGCCACCATCGCTGGCATGTTCAGTGTCGCTTATTCGCTGCGCTTCACCGTCGATGTGTTCTTCGGCCCGCCTGCCAAGGATCTCCCGCACACGCCGCACGAACCGCCGCGCTGGATGCGTGCACCGGTCGAGTTGCTGGTCTTCACCTGCCTGTTGGTGGGGATTTTCCCGGCACAGATCGTCGGCCCATTGCTCGCCGCAGCCGCATTACCGGTTGTCGGCGGTGTGCTGCCGGAATACAGCCTAGCCATATGGCACGGCCTGAACGCACCGATGGTCATGAGCCTCATCGCCATGTCCGGCGGCATCGTCCTGTATCTGCTGCTGCGCAAGCAGCTCAAACTTGGCCGCTTCAAATACCCCCCGCTGGTGGGCCGCTTCAATGGCAAGCGTCTGTTTGAACGAAGTCTGGTGATGATGATGCGCATGGCTCGTCGCGTCGAACGGCGACTCGGGACCAAGCGCTTGCAGATGCAGTTGTTCCTGATGGTATCGGCCGCCGTACTTGCCGGCCTGATTCCGATGCTGCACAGCAGCCTGAGCTGGGGCGACCGGCCGAAAATCCCCGGATCCATCGTCTTCGTGACCTTGTGGCTGCTGGCGATAGCCTGTGCGCTCGGCGCCGCATGGCAGGCCAAATATCACCGTCTCGCCGCGCTGACCATGGTCAGCGTCTGTGGCCTGATGACCTGCGTGACCTTTGTCTGGTTCTCCGCGCCGGACCTTGCGCTGACGCAACTGGCGGTCGAAGTGGTGACCACCGTATTGATCCTTCTCGGCCTGCGCTGGCTACCGCGTCGGATAGAAGAAGTCTCGCCACTGCCGAGCAGCCTGCGCAAGGCGCGCATTCGCCGTCTACGCGACTTGCTGCTGTCGATTGCCGTGGGTGCCGGCATGGCCTTGCTGTCCTACGCCATGCTCACCCGCCAGACGCCGAACCACATTTCCTCGTTCTACCTCAGCCGCGCCTTGCCCGAGGGCGGCGGCAGCAATGTGGTCAACGTGATGCTGGTGGACTTCCGTGGTTTCGACACCCTGGGCGAAATTACGGTGCTGGTCGCCGTGGCCCTGACCGTGTTTGCCCTGCTGCGCCGTTTTCGCCCGCCGAAGGAAAGCCTGCAGTTGCCGGCCCAGCAACGCCTGCTCGCTCCCGACGTGGTTACCGATCTGGTCAACCCGCGTTCGGCCAGCGACACCGCGCTCGGCTTCATGATGGTCCCGGCGGTGCTGGTTCGCCTGCTGCTGCCTATCGCGCTGGTGGTGTCGTTCTATCTGTTCATGCGTGGGCACAATCAACCGGGTGGGGGTTTTGTCGCCGGGCTGGTGATGTCGGTGGCCTTCATCCTGCAATACATGGTTGCCGGTACCCAGTGGGTCGAGGCGCAGATGAGCCTGCGTCCATTGCGCTGGATGGGCACCGGGCTGCTGTTCGCCACGGCCACCGGCCTGGGCGCGATGGTGGCGGGTTACCCGTTCCTGACCACCCACACCTGGCACATCAGCGTGCCGCTGCTGGGCGATATCCATATCGCCAGTGCGCTGTTCTTCGACGTCGGCGTGTATGCCGTAGTGGTCGGTTCAACGCTGCTGATCCTCACCGCCCTCGCCCACCAATCGGTGCGAGGTCACAAGACCGCGTCGCTGCCCAAGTCCGTCGCCAGCAAAGGAGCCGTCTGATGGAAGAAGTCATCGCAATCGCCATCGGCATTCTCGCCGCGTCCGGGGTCTGGCTGATCCTGCGACCGCGAACGTTTCAGGTGGTCATGGGCCTGTGCCTGCTGTCGTATGCAGTCAACCTGTTTATTTTCAGCATGGGCAGCCTGTTCATCGGCAAAGAGCCGGTGATCAAGGACGGCGTAACCCAGGATCTGCTGCACTACACCGACCCGCTGCCCCAGGCACTCGTGCTGACGGCTATCGTCATCAGCTTCGCCATGACCGCTCTGTTTCTTGTCGTTTTGCTCGCCTCGCGCGGCTTGACCGGCACCGACCACGTCGACGGCCGGGAGCCTAAAGAATGATGGCAATGACTCACCTGATCGCAGCACCAATTCTGCTGCCACTGCTGACCGCCGCGATCATGCTGATGCTGGGCGAGAAACACCGGCCGCTGAAAGCGAAAATCAACCTGTTCTCCAGCCTTGTCGGCCTGTTCATTTCGGTGATGCTGCTGCAATGGACCCAAACCACCGGTGTACCCGGCTCGATCGGTGTGTATTTGCCGGGCAACTGGCAGGCACCGTTCGGCATCGTTCTTGTGGTTGATCGTTTGTCCGCACTGATGCTGGTGCTGACGGGAATCATCGGCGTCAGCGCCCTGCTCTTTGCCATGGCGCGCTGGGACGGTGCGGGGTCGAGTTTCCACGCGCTGTTTCAGATTCAGCTGATGGGCCTGTATGGCGCCTTCCTGACGGCGGACCTGTTCAACCTGTTCGTGTTCTTCGAAGTGTTGCTCGCCGCCTCCTACGGCTTGCTGCTGCATGGGTCCGGCCGGGCGCGGGTGTCGTCAGGTTTGCACTACATCTCCATCAACCTGCTCGCCTCCTCGTTGTTCCTGATCGGCGCCGCGCTGATCTATGGGGTCACCGGCACGCTGAACATGGCCGACCTGGCCATGAAAATCCCGCTGGTGCCCGAGGCCGATCGTGGTTTGCTGCATGCCGGCGCGGGGATTCTCGCGGTCGCATTTCTGGCCAAGGCTGGCATGTGGCCGCTGAACTTCTGGTTGGTGCCGGCTTATTCCTCGGCCAGCGCGCCGGTGGCGGCGATGTTCGCGATCATGACCAAGGTCGGCGTCTACACCTTGCTGCGATTATGGACACTGTTGTTCTCAGGACAGGCCGGTGCTTCGGCCTATTTCGGCGGCGACTGGCTGATCTACGGCGGCATGGCGACCATGGCCGTTGCGGCGCTGGCGATTCTTGCCGCGCAACGGCTGGAGCGCATGGCCAGCCTGAGCATCCTGGTGTCGGCAGGCATCCTCCTTTCGGCGATTGGTTTTGCCCAGCCAAACCTGATCGGTGCGGCGCTTTTCTATCTGGTCAGCTCGACGCTGGCGCTGAGCGCGCTGTTCCTGCTCGCCGAATTGATCGAGCGCTCACGTTCAGCCAACGAGATTCCGCTGGAAGACGAAAGCGAGTTACTGCCGCGCCCACAGGAATCTCTGCAGCCGCCAAAAGGCATCAACCTCGACGACGAACAGAAAGCCGTGGTCGGTCAGGTCATTCCGTGGACCATGGCCTTCCTCGGTTTGAGCTTCATTGCCTGCGCGCTGCTGATAATCGGTATGCCGCCGCTGTCCGGATTTATCGGCAAGCTCAGCCTGATCGGTGCATTGCTCAACCCGCTGGGTCTGGGCATTGAGGCACCGCTGTCCCCCGGTGCATGGGGATTGTTGGCACTGCTGATTCTTACCGGGCTCGCCTCCTTGATGGCGTTCTCTCGCCTTGGCATCCAGCGATTCTGGACGCCAGAAGAACGCCCGTCGCCGTTGTTGCGCAAACTGGAATGCGCGCCGATTTTCCTGCTGCTCGCGCTGAGCATCGCTTTGACCTTCAAGGCTGAACCACTGTTGCGCTACACCCAGGCAACCGCCGATGCGCTGGCCAATCCACAGCAATACGTGCTGGCCGTCCTCGGTACCCGTGCCGTCCCAGGCCCGCAAGCCAAAGCCGACATGCAGGAGGCGCAGCCATGAATCGACTGTTCCCGGCTCCCTGGTTATCGCTTGCACTGTGGATCCTGTGGCTGACGCTGAACCTGTCGGTCAGCCCAGGCAACCTGTTACTCGGCGCCGCGCTGGGTTTCGCCGCACCTTTGATGATGCGCAAGTTGCGCCCGAAACGTGCGCACATCCGCCGACCCGGCACCATTGTGCGCCTGTTCTTCCTGGTCGGACGCGACGTGATCATGTCAAACCTGATCGTTGCAAGAGGTGTACTCCGCGCCGGTCGTCGCCCGCCCAACTCGTGCTTTATCAAAGTGCCGCTGGACTTGCGCGACGCCCACGGTCTGGCGGCACTGGCGATGATCTGCACCGTGGTGCCTGGCACCGTATGGTCGGAACTGGCACTGGACCGCAGTGTACTGTTGCTGCACGTCTGGGATCTGGACGACGAGGCGCAGTTTATAGAGCACTTCAAGAGCACTTACGAGCGGCCGTTGATGGAGATTTTCGAATGAGTCCACTACTGTCGAACGCGATTCTGCTGACGCTGTTCCTTTACTGCTTGGCGATGGCGCTGACCCTGGTGCGCCTGTTCAAGGGGCCGTCGGCTCAGGACCGGGTACTGGCGCTGGACTACCTGTACATCGTCGCCATGCTGATGATGCTGACGCTGGGCATTCGGTACGCCAGTGACACTTACTTCGAAGCAGCGCTACTCATCGCGCTGTTCGGCTTCGTCGGCTCGTTTGCCCTGGCGAAATTCCTGCTGCGTGGCGAGGTGATCGAATGAATGCCGACTTGTCTTTGTGGATCGAGGTTCCAGTGGCCATTCTGCTGGTGCTCAGCGGCGTGTTTACATTGCTTGGCGCAACCGGACTGCTGCGCATGAAGGATTACTTCCAGCGCATGCACCCGCCAGCGCTGGCCTCGACGATCGGTGCGTGGTGTGTAGCACTGGCGTCGATCATCTGCTTTTCGGCGTTGAAGTCCGGGCCGGTGGTGCATGCCTGGCTGATTCCGGTCCTGCTGGCGATCACCGTGCCGGTGACGACCCTGTTGCTGGCGCGGGCGGCGTTGTTCCGCAAGCGTATGGCTGGCGATGACGTACCGGCTGAGGTCAGCAGTCGTCGGACTGAAAGTGGTCGGTAGGTATTCAATTCAAAGATCGTCCGAAGGCTCGGGCCGCGATCGGACGATCTTTTGACTTTGCTTTTCTAGACCCAAGCCACCGCCAACAGCCCCGCCCCAAGCGCCGCACACAACGGCGAATATACCCACGTATCAAGCCGCGCAAAGCGCGAATCCTTCACTTCCTTGAAAAACCCCACCAGGTTCGAATCACCGATCGCCCGGGCAAACATCAGCAGCGCAATGGCGCTGATCACCCATTGCAGTGCCTTGTGCTGCACCGCCGGGATTCCCCAGCCGACTCGCATACACACCAGCGCAGCAATCACCAGCAGCGCAGCCGCGACCAGCAGAGTCAGCCAGCCTGAGGGGTTGAACGCCGGTCGCACCGTGGCGACGAAGCCCGACACCGGCACTTGCGGCACCACCACCGCCGCCGCCCATTGCCCACCTAGCGCCCAATACACGTGCATCAGACCGATTGCCGCGAAGACAGTCACCAGCCATTGAGCCAACACAAAGGTCATGGTTGAAATCCTTGAAAGGGATTTGAACAACCATCGTAGTCGGATTTCCTGCGCTTGCACGACCGGTCGGCGGTACGGTGCCTTGAGCCGTTATCTCAGATCAGCCGTCACCTTGTCAGCCACATCCTTGGCCAGCCACGCCTGCCACACATCCGGATGCGCTTTCATGAATGCCACCGCCGCCTCACGAGGGGCGGTGTGTTTCTCACTCATGTCTGCCAGCGCCTTGTTCAACGGTTCGATCGGAAAGTCCACCTTGCTGAAGAACTCGGCAATCTGCGGATGCTGCTTCTGAAACGGCGCAGACACGCCGATCGACAGCCTGGACGCCAGGGAGCGGGTCGGTTTTGGATTGGCGTTATCGGCATCCGTGAGCGTCTTCCAGGCCTCGGCATCAAACGGCGGCTCTTCCAGCTGCACCAGTTTGAACTTGCCCAGCAGTGGCGTCGGCGACCAGTAATAGAACAGCACCGGTTTGCCGCGACGAATCGAAGAACTGATCTCGGCGTCCAGCGCCGCACCCGAGCCGCTGCGGAAGTTGGTGTAATCGTACTGCAAGCCGTAAGCCGTGAGTTTCTGCTTGTTGACCACTTCCGAGGTCCAGCCGATCGGGCTGTTCAGGAAGCGACCTTTGCCAGGGCTTTCCGGGTCCTTGAACACGTCCTTGTATTTTTTCAGATCAGCGACACTGCGCAAATCCGGCGCCAGCGGCTTGATGCCTTTGGCCGGGTCCCCCTTGATCACGTATTCAGGTACCCACCAGCCTTCGGTAGCGCCCTTCACCGTATCGCCAAGGCCCACGACCTTGCCTTCAGCTTCGGCCTTGATCCAGACCGGACTGCGCCCGGCCCACTCCTCGCCAATGACCTGAATGTCGTTATTGGCCAGCGCGGTTTCCAGCGTGATGGTGGTGCCGGGCAAGGTATCGGTCGGCAGGCCATAGCCCTTCTCGACGATGACCCGCAGCACCTCGGTGATCAGACTGCCGCTTTCCCAATTAAGGTCGGCAAAGTGGATCGGTGCCTGTGCCGCCGTTACCGCTTGGGCTGACGCCAGCAAACCGAACGTCGCCACGCTGGCGGCCAGTAACCGTCGAAATCCTTTCATGCATTGCACCTCGTGCTGTTCACAGCAATGGCAGTTTGGCCTGACTGGAGCGCAAGCCTGGAATTACTCAGTCCACTGACTTTAGCCGAGGTTCCTGCTTTTTCCGGGGCATGCTGCGCACGAGGCTACGTTTCAGATTTTTCCTGCAGCTTTTGCAGCTCGCGTCTTACCATGCTGGCGTAGGCCGCAGGTCGCAGCGCATAAATATGCGAGGCCACCCATCCCAGCCACGCACCTTGCAGTTCGCCTTTTCTGGCGAACAATCGCTGCGCTTCTTCGCATGCGCTTTGCAGGTTCTGCGAATGAAACTCTGCGCGACTCACTCGCTGGCCTTGAAGGTCACCAGTTCGCCTTTGCGCCATTTCGCGGCCTTGGCGGTGACGGCTTTCAAGGTTTTGGTCAAGCCTTCCTGCAACTGCTCGTTGGCGGCAAACACAGTCACGACGTTATGACCTTCCTTGAACAGAATCGCGTGACCGTCGGCGGTGCTGACGAACGCGTAATCGCCCAAGCCGTAGACCGTCAGCTTGATGTCCCGAAAGCGGATGTCCAGCTTGCCGCCTTCACGGCTGGGCAGAACCGACGCGATGAAGTGATCGCCAACCTTGAGTTTAAGCCCCGGTTTGTCATCGACGACCAACGCACTCTCGGTATCGATCTCAGCGACGTAAATGCCTTCGGCGTTTTGCTCGGTGATGTAAACAAAACGTGATTGGAATTGCTTGACCAGCTTTGCGCGCAAATCACCCAGCACGAACAAAGCATGCATATCGAGATTACTGACTGCCAAAGAAACATCCCCACATCTGAAAAACCGTGCACCGAAAAACGCGCACGGCGAAGAAACGGCCAAGCCGATGAAAACTGCCAAATCACTCAAAAACCCGAAGCGAGAAAGGCGCTTATGAATCGCGAGGTTCGTAGACTACTGGATTGTCATTAGTGAAACCCGCTCTGGAATCGCCAAACCTTGAAGGAAAAAGCCTCAAGTGCGACTGGAGCGAATCTGACTTCGAACTTTAGGGAAATTTCTCACGAAAAAAAGCACTCTTCCGACATATCGCTGGCGAAAAATTGCTTTAGATAAGCCCGGTCGTCAACAGGTACTGGCGATTCTAGAGCAGCGATGCTCATTACGACTACCCGCAAAGGCCGTTAAATCCCGGCCGACTGATGAAAAGGACTTCACATGTGCACTTTGACTCATTTTGCCACGTCGGCTGACGCGCGAATCAACAGACCTCTGGCGATGCATGTTGGTGGACTCGATCACCTGCCGACATCTTCTAACAATCACCAAACCCCGAACTTTCAAGTGGTGCCCGCAGGGATCGCTTTCTTTCACATCAAGGAAACATCAACGGGACTTGTCAGAGGTTTCCGCGGCAACCACAACGAAGCGTGCGCCCTCGCCCGCTCGCTTGAATCAAAAATCGAACTCCACGCCAGCGGCTGCCTCTGATAAGGGGAGTGAACGAACAAGCCGTACCGGCACCGACCCAGGAGTAGATGATGGAACTGCCAACCGAGCTTAACCTGACCACCCTTTTTGAACAGTTGGGCTTGCCGTCGGATGAGGCGTCGATCAACGACTTTGTCGAAGACCATCCGCTGGACCCGGATACCAAACTCATCGATGCCGATTTCTGGACGCCGCAACAGGCGCAATTACTCAAAGACTGGCTGCTTGCGGATGGCGAAGAAGCACCCATTGTCGATGAGCTGAACGTACGCCTGCACCGCGGCAAATAAGGGCGATCAGTGCAGGCGATCGCCGGGCTCGATGTTCAGTTGTTCGAGCCAGGCGGCCTTGCACTCTTCCGCCTCATCACGGCTGGCGAACGCCGTGCCGCGACGCTCACCGTTGAGCAAAACCACCCAGCAAACGCTCCGACCCATTGCGCGCAGACCGGCCGGCACACCGCTGCCGATCATCACCGCAATATCCACCCTGCAATGCATGTGGCTTCCTCCGAAATAAATAGCTACCTAACTAAGTGGTCAGGTTATAGCCTTCCTTCGTGAGGAAACAGCAATGGCCGTGCACAGATTCATTGCGTCAACCGTAACAATCGATCAGCGCGGGCTCTCAGGTTTATAACCCAGACGCAACCCGCCCCAGTGCCGCCCGCCTATCATGATTGGCACCGAAAGATCGTGCATGAGTTCGCCAGTGTCGCGCGTGTAAGTTTGCAACAGCACCGGTTTCTGATGGCTGCCGCAACGGATTCCGGTGCGGTCGGCAAATTTGCGCTTGGTGCGGTTGTTCACCGTGTCGACCTTGACATCACCGGTCAACGGCTGACTGAACGCCTGGTTATGCGTTGGCACATACCCTTGCTGCGTGCAGGCGATCGCGAACACCAGCCCTTCGTGGCGCAGCAGCAACGGTTCCTGAATCGCCGGCAATACCTGATCGGTGTAGCGATCGAAACGGGTCTGATACTTGGCCGGTTCGGTACCTGGAATCGACTGATAGGTGCGATCGAACAAGTCCTCCAGGCTGATCCGGCCCTGCTCAACGTCCGCCTCGAAGCGTAACGCGATCTGGCTCGCACCTTCCCGGGCCAAGTCATAAATGCGCTGGTGGTAGTCGTCCAGGCCCACCTCGGCCAGACGCTCGCTGATGGTTTCCGCCTGCCCTTCCATTTGCACAGCCGCCTCGGCGAGACGGCGGGTCTGTTGATCGCTGATTGCCAGGTCGCTGCGCATTTGCTCGACGGCGATAAACAGTCCGTCGAGTTGCTCGCGATTGGTTTGCGCGCCACGGGCGATCTCGCTCACCTGAGCTTCCACCCCGGCCGCCAGTCGCGCGATGTTCTCAAGATGCTGACCGGTGTGCTCGACCTGTTCGACGCCAGTGTGCAGATCACTCGATAATTCGCGAATTTGCGCCACCACCTGAGTCGTCCGCTGCTGAATGTCAGCGACCATCTCACCGACCTCGCCCGTCGCAGCCGCCGTACGCGCCGCCAAGCCGCGCACCTCGTCGGCGACCACGGCGAAACCGCGACCATGTTCACCGGCCCGGGCCGCTTCAATGGCTGCGTTCAAAGCCAGCAGATTGGTCTGGCTGGCAATCGACTGAATCACCAGCGTCACCCGCTGTATGTCGTCACTGCGCACGCTGAGGGCTTCGATCAACTCGCGACTGGCATTGGCGCGCTGACTGAGCTGGTGCATGCGGGAGATGGAGTCGAGCAGTTCGCTACGCCCCGCCGCGCTGCTGTGGTGCGCCTCGCTGGCAGCGTTCAGTGCTTCACGGCTGAGCTGCGATGTCGCTTGTTCAGTGGCGATCATCACCTCGGCGCTGCTGACGATCTGCGCCGCCGCGTCGAGTTGCGATTGGAGTTTGCTCGCCAGCGCCTTGACGGAGAACGCCACGCCAGCGGCTGACAGCGCGTTATGGCTGGTGGTGTAGGAAAGATCACGGGTCAGCGCGGACAACGCGCTGGAGGTATCGACCGGTACAGCATGAGGAACGGTGCGTGAACGCAGTCGGGGTAGCCAGATAATCAGCACCGCCAGTGGCATGCCGATATACAGCGCCCCATCGGCCATGGCCATGCCGGCCAGCAACAGCATCAGGGCGATGCTCTGCAGAGTCGGTGCGATCCAGCGTTTTTTTGGCAAAAGCACTGGTGCGGGCAGCGCCGCAACCAGAGATCC
Organism: Pseudomonas khorasanensis; assembly: GCF_014268505.2. Lineage (GTDB taxonomy): Bacteria > Pseudomonadota > Gammaproteobacteria > Pseudomonadales > Pseudomonadaceae > Aquipseudomonas > Aquipseudomonas khorasanensis. Next base: position 86,990 of record NZ_JABWQP020000011.1, on the reverse strand, counting down.
GTCTCTCGTCATCTTCATCACCCCACGTTTGTTCTCATTGTTGTGACTGCATTAAACGCCACTACAACGCCATTATCCATGGTCCGTTAGTCGTGGGGTCTGTGGCAGGTCAATGGAACGGCGGGGAAATATCGCAGACGAGCAAAAACAAAGATCGCAGCCTTCAGTCACTCCCTGCAGGAGCTACCGAAGGCTGCGATCTTTTCCAGGCAGCCCACAGGCGTGGGCTGCCGTGCGAAATCAGGCCTGACGCTGGTGCTTGTCGATTTGCTCGTGACGTTCTTGAGCTTCGATGCAGTACTTGGTGGTCGGGCTGATCAGCAGGCGCTTCAGGCCAATGGCCTCGCCGCTGTCGTCGCACCAGCCGAAGCTGTCGTCCTTGATACGCTCAAGGGCTTGTTCCAGTTGCGGCAGCATGCGCTGGTCGCGATCGATCGCGTTGACCAGCCAGGTGCGCTCTTCTTCAACCGAAGCCGCGTCCGCCGGGTCAGCCGGAGTGTCCAGGCTTTCGATAGCGATACGATTTTGCTCAATGCGCTCGTGGGTTTCGACTTTCATGTTCTGCAACAGCTCAGTGAAGAAAGCGTGTTGCTCTGCATTCATGTAGTCATCTGCCGGCATGGCCAGCAACTTGTCCTTTGTCATTGATATCTCTATAAAAAAACGTGCATTAAGGCGAATAAGGGAGCGTTTCGGCGAACCGTGTGGGGTCGTCGAAAAGGCATCGTTTTATTGCAAACGCCACCCGGCACTCAATTTACGAGGGGCGGCAGTCTAAGGCCCGATCAAGGCCTCAGCAACTGTAAATACAGGGAATTTGTCCGACAGGACCAGGAAACTGCTCTGACACAGGCTTCACACGGCAATCGGAGTGCGTTTATAGCAAGAAATTCAGTCGAGCGGCTGTATATAGAAGACAAACGGCTGACGGCAATGCGCCGCCCGGTGAAATCTTTATTCACGCGGTGCATCGTTTCAGCACAGCAGACCCCACGCAGCCCCACTATTATCAGGCCCAACGCGTGATCAATCCGCCTGAAGGATGCCCTATGCCCCGCCCCGATCTGCCGGCCACCGACGAGGATGCACTTGCCGGCCCACCGAGCAATGCCGAGCGCCTGCTGCAACTGATCACCGACGAATACGACGCCCTGCCACGCCAGCTCAAACGCATCGCCAGTTACATTACCCAGCAAAGCGATCGGATCATGGTTGATCGCATCAGCGACATCGCCCGCGAGTGCGAGGTGCATCCGTCAGCCATCGTGCGTTTCTCCCAGCGCTTCGGTTTCAGCGGCTTCAGCGAAATGCAGGCGCTGTTTCGCCAGGCCTGGACGCACAAAGCCACGCCCGTGCAGAACTACCAGCAGCGGGTCCGCAGCCTGATCGCCAACAAGTCGCACACTGCCAACAGCGGCGACCTCGCCCGCGAGTGCATCGACGCAACGCTATCGGGCATTGAATGTCTGAGCCGCGAACTCGACGAAGCTGCGTTTGAAACAGCCGTCGACCTTATCGTCGATGCCGACGACATCTATGTGGTGGGCGTACGCCGCTCTTTCGCCGTGGCCGACTACCTCGTCTACAACCTGCAGCACACCCAGAAACGCATTCACCTCGTTTCCGGCATCGGCGGCAGCTATCGCGAGCAAATGCGTAGCGTGCGCGCGAACGATCTGGTCATTGCCGTCAGTTTCGTGCCCTACGCGAAGGAAACCGAGCATTGCCTGCGCTTCGCCCGGCAGCAAAACGCCAATGCCCTGATCATCACCGACAGCCCTCTCTCACCGCTGGCAAAACTCGCCAATAGCGTGCTGCTGGTCAATGAAGGCAGCGCGCTGGCGTTTCGTTCGCTGAGCGCAACGCTGTGCTTGTGTCAGGCGCTGTTCGTGGCTGTGGCGTATCGGCTGGGGTTGAACGTTGATGAGATTCACGAGCAGGCCGGGTTTGGCGACTGACAATTGCTTCGGGCTCGGCTAGGTTATGTCTTCCCAGCGGTTCGACTTGAAGGAACGCGTCATGAAACTGATCGGCATGCTCGACTCCCCTTACGTGCGCCGCGTGGCAATCTCCGCCAAACGCTTAGGTATCGACCTGGAACACGAGTCGGTCTCGGTGTTCCGTCACTTCGAGCGATTCCAGCAGTTAAACCCGGTGGTAAAAGCGCCGACGCTTGTCCTCGACGACGGCCTCGTGTTGATGGACTCGACCTTGATCCTCGACTATCTCGAAACCGCTTCAGGCAAAAGCCTTCTGCCGGCTGAATTGCCCCAACGTGCTCAAGCCCTGCGCCTGATCGGACTCAGCCTCGCCGCCTGCGAAAAGGCGGTGCAGCTTTATTACGAACGCAACCTGCGTCCGGCCGACATTCAATATCAACCCTGGGTTGAACGTGTTGAGGGCCAACTGGCCGCCGCGTTTGATGCGCTGGAGAAGGAACTTGAACATCGTGACTTGCCCGCCGATGGCTCGCTCGCTCAGGACGGCATCAGCCTGGCGGTCGCCTGGAGCTTCACCGAACTCGTCGTGCCGGACCAGATCGATGCCGCGCGCTACCCGCGCATCGCCCGATACACCGCCTACGCAGAAGGCACCGACGCATTCATCAGCACACCGATGAACTGACCATGAGCACCACCGACACCGCCGCCCCGGCGTTAAAGGAAATATTCAACGCCGAACGCCTGCAGCACATTGCTGATGAGATGAGTACGGTGTACCCCGCGTTTAAATCCAAAGAGTTTCTCAAACATGCCAACCATGGACTGGCCGAACTGTCGGTGATGCAACGCATGGCCCGCGTCGCCGAAAGCTTACATGCCGTGCTGCCGCTGAATTACGAAGATTCCCTCAGCGTATTACGCGAACTGGCGCCACGGCTGAACAGTGGGTTCGTCAGCATGTGCCTGCCACACTACGTCGCGAGCTACGGCGCACACGCGTTCGACACCTCAATGGACACGCTGAAATACCTCACCACCTTCGGCTCCTCCGAATTCGCCATCCGCTACTTTTTGCGCAGCGACCTCGAACGCTCGCTGGAACTGATGCACGACTGGGCCGAAGACGAAAACCACCACGTTCGCCGACTGGCCAGCGAAGGTAGCCGACCTCGCCTGCCTTGGTCGTTTCGGTTGGAAGCGGTGCAGGCGGATCCGCAGTTGGCCGCCGGGATACTGGATCGGTTGAAGGCGGATGAGAGCTTGTACGTGCGCAAGTCCGTAGCGAATCATTTGAATGACGTGACCAAGGTGCATCCGCAGTGGGTGCTGGATGTGGTTGAAGAGTGGCCGCTTGAGAACAGGCACACGGCGTGGATTGCCAAACATGCGTTGCGCAGCTTGATCAAACAGGGAGACCTGCGGGCGCTGACGGTGATTGGGGCGGGTGCGAAGGCTGAAGTCGAGTTACTGGATGTGAAGATTGAGCCGGCGGTGGTCAGGCTGGGTGAGCCGATTACTTTGTCGTTTAGGGTGAAGTCGACGGTGGCGCATGAGCAGAGGCTGGTGATTGATTACGCGATTGACTACGTGAAGGCGAATGGCGGGGTTTCGAGGAAGGTTTTCAAGTTGAAGACGGTGGGGTTGGCGGGGTTTGGGGTTGAGATGGTACGACGCAAGCAAGTCATCAAGGATTTTACGACGCGCAAGCATTTCGCTGGGCGGCATGGGGTTCAGGTGATGGTTAATGGGGAGTTATTGGGTGGTGCTGCGTTCGAAGTTCTGGTTTGAGCAGTATCGCGAAGCGTTAGTGATGATTCGTATAAAGATCCGCTAGACGATCGGTGCATTGGCAACCGTGCATCGGCACTGGGCGCGGCCGCACAATGTACGATTCACGGTTTCAGGGGCTACCAACTTCCGTACGGGATGCCGAATTTTTCGATGTACCGTTTGGATTTTTCGCTGACGGGATAGGCGTATCGCCCTTGGTTCTTACCTTGGCTAGGCCCCAGCGGTTCGATCTCTGCTTGCGCTCTCGCGACTTTGACAGGATGGTGGCATGGGTCTCTTACCCAGACCTGAACGACGCCACCGGGAGCCAGGCCTAGGTAAACCGAAGAGATGTAAGTAGCCGTTTGGTCTGGATATTTCGGGCAGCGTTGATTCACTGAAGACAACATCAGTTGTCTCGCTTCTTCCGGTATATCTACCCAAGCACGATAAGTTTGAGGTTCAACAATAGATTGCCATCGAACGAAGATCCGCCTGGGAAGATCCGCGCCTACAACAGCCTTCGCGGACGCGCCAACTCCGTCCCAACCTCGGGCCGATTCGGTACCGTCTTCTGGCTGCCCACCTGATGCGGATCCCCCGCCGGTATGCAGCAATGTCTTGCCTTTAATATCTTCTACCGCAGTGTCCTCAACCCAGACTTTCATATAGTCCGGCTCGACAAATCCGAGCTCCCACCATGGAGATCTTGGGTCGTGTTTTGCAGAGAGCGGGTCAGCGTTACAACCCGCCACCAAGAGTACACACAGTAGGGCTATAAAAAACTTCATTACCAAAGCGTCCAGTCAGGTACGTGTGGATGTTTCACTCGTATTGCATTTTTTGTGGGAGCGTTGATGTATACAGCCCTCACTCCACTGCCATCCCTTCGACCAAGCGGGTGGTTCCAATTTGCGGAGGTATGAATGTAATTGAGCTTGAGCATCTGTTCCTCCTCAGGCGTTGTGCTGTAGTCGCCAGAAACGAATCGATCGCACAACGCCTTAAGCTCATCGGGCACCAAAAACTCTGGGGTTTCGGGAATTTCACCGAAGCGCACCCCCTTCGCTTTTGCGAGTTGATGCATTACCCGAAGATAAACTTTTGAGAGCATTCCACTTACAGGTCGCCTGAGCTGCACTGCGGCATAAATTCGCTTTACGCGTGGGCTCATTCGATCCTGCGGACTAATCGGCATTATGAGCGCTGGAGGCGTAACGATTTCCAGCATTTCAGCAGGCCAGCCTTTGGCTAGCCATTGATTCTTCACGATTACCGCGTCTTGATAAATCGAGGTAGTGGCAACATCGGTACTGACGGGCACCTCAAGAGTCTGCATTGGGCTTATGAGCACGCATTCTTCGGCCTCTGCGAGGTAGCCACCACCAACATCGGAATGCACGCCCGGCAGAACGATTTCCTGATGATCCATAGCTACGCGACTAAGGGCGAAGTTGCCTCTGCACTCATCTCGCGCGACCAATTGGACAACATCGCTGAAAAAACGCCGGTCGAGATAAAGCCTGATACCTGTAGCGATGGAGTTTTTGATGTTGCCCAAATTCGACCAGCCAGCAATTGACGGCACTGTATCGAACAAACCGATGAAGCCCATGTTGATGTCGCGTTGATATTGGTCAACAAATTTCGAGCTCAAGGCATGAGAATAGCTGCGAAGTATCTCGCCTAATGAACCTTGTTTGCCTCGTACGATTTCATTTGCGAAATGTCGCGCAGCCGCAGCACCTCGGCTGAAGCCGAAGGTGTCGAACATCAATGAGGTAATCTCAGCGCCTGGATTTTTTTCCAACACCTCTTTGATACGCTGCCCAATTAAGGCAAACGAAGATTGAACGCGCCCTGCAACACCCGTTTCGCCCCGCCCGGTGCCAGCTCCTAAGGTGCTGTCGTCTTCACCGGATTGGGTGCCAATTCCCTCGACATAAACCATACCAAAGGCTTTCTTTCGGAGTCCTTCACCTTCAGCGGATCGGGGAGTCTCATAAAGATCACTCAGCCTTTTCACATTGCTTACGTCATTACCGTAACTGCTATCCGGATCGCTCATATAGGGCTGACAACTAGCCGGAATATCCTCAGGCGCAATCGGGTGCTGCGCACCACACAACAAACCCGCAGCAGAGTTGTTCGCATTATTCCCAGTGCCATCAAAGAAAACTCCAATCCTCAACGCAATCCCGATTTTCTCAGGTTCGCGCGCAGGTTCTTTCCCGTGCTTCTCATACTCGGCCCAGCGCTGGGCGTGTATGTCGACGGGTTTGGCCTCTTCGTAGCGATAGTTTTTCGGCGGGTTTGGAACGTAGCCACTCAATCCTTGTTTTCCTTGTTCTGATCCTTGAAGAACGGCCCGAAGGGTGACAGCCGGGGCCGGGTGGTGCAAGCCGTGGCGGTGTGCCAGCCACTGCGGGGCGATGGGTTGCGACGAGGTTTTAATCTCGTCGCGTTGCCGGTTATTTGGCTATTTCGACGTTATCCAGTGCCTGATTCACGGCGATTTCGCCGAGCATGACGACCTGGGCGATGCCCAGCAGGGTTTTGCGGCGTGAGGTGTCGAGGAGCGCGGCGAAGTCGTAGAGCATCGTGGTGGCCGAGCCGAGGGATTCGCTGGCGTTCGCCAGCAGGGATTCAGTGTTGTATTTCGGGTTGGCGAGGCACATCGGTTCCGGCGTGTTGGTACTGGCCAGGATGTCGGCAGGACCGAGGTAATGATCGAGGTAATGATCGAGGGCGCGTTCGGCGGCTTCGTGGAGTTTCTTCGAGGCGCTTGATTCGTAGGGGGATGCGGGGTCGGTTGGGGGATTGGGCGTGACTTTGTACATGGTGAAACTCCTAGTTAGGAAAAAGGAGCCTTCACATTCGCTACCAAACGAAGGTGGCGGCCATACGCGGGTTGGTAGACCGGTAACTAGGACCCGGCACACCCGAAGGTGTCCTGCGCATGGCCACCATATAGCAGAGACCTTGAACAGGCCTGCAAAACGGTGCGCGATGCGACTAGTTATGGCGGGCTACCAAACCCGATCACTGCTTTTCAGTGACCGACAGACGATAGAACCCGCGACCTAGACGCACAAGCCGGCGGATTCTGGCGTAGTCGTAGGTAATGGCGCAAGGCGTTGTAGCCGCGCGCCTGTGTCCGGCATGGCTTTTTAAACAGACTGGATGCTTTCTGTTTATGTAGCGATGAATGGGCTGACGTCATCGCGAGCAGGCTCGCTCCCACAGGGGGATTGAGCCTGGCTTCGGTTTGGCGCGTCAAATCGAACGCTGATTCACCCGCGCCATCAACTGTTCAGCACTTTCCTTGCGCTCGGAATAGCGGTCAACCAGATGCGCCTGCTGACCACGCAGCAGCACGGTGAACTTCACCAGTTCTTCTATCACATCCACCACGCGGTCATAAAACGGTGACGGTTTCATGCGCCCCGCCTCGTCGAATTCCATGTAGGCCTTGGGCACCGAGGATTGGTTGGGGATGGTGAACATGCGCATCCAGCGCCCGAGTACGCGCAACTGGTTGACCACGTTGAACGATTGCGAGCCGCCGCAGACTTGCATTACCGCCAGCGTTTTGCCCTGGGTCGGGCGCACGGCGCCGAGTTCCAGCGGGATCCAGTCGATCTGCGCCTTGAACACGGCGGACATGGCGCCGTGGCGTTCCGGCGAACACCAGACCTGACCTTCCGACCACATCACCAGATCGCGCAACTCCTGGACCTTTGGGTGATCGACCGGGACGTCGTCTGGCAGTGGCAGACCGGACGGGTTGAAGATGCGGGTTTCGGCGCCGAAGTGTTCGAGCAGGCGGGCAGCCTCCTCTACCAGCAAACGGCTGAAAGAGCGCTCACGGGTCGAGCCGTAGAGCAACAGGATGCGCGGTTTGTGTTCGGCCGCAATCGATGGCTTGGTCGCGTCGAACAGGGTGGGGTCGAGGTTGGGCAGATGGTCTGACATGGTTCCTCCTTAAAGTGTGCCGATGCGGTCGAGTTCGGCCTTGAGCTGATCACGGCTGAGCGAGTGAAAAGGCAAATCGAAGAAGGCTTGGCAACGTTGGCCGATGCGCATCAGGGTGGAATGGAATGCTGCGTCGACGACGGCTTCGTCGCCGATCACGTCAGAGGGATCTTCCAGCCCCCAGTGAGTTTTGAGCGCGGGGCCGAAATACACCGGGCAACTCTCGCCGGCGGCTTTGTCGCAAACGGTGATGACAACGTCCGGCGGGTTGCTTTCGAAGGCGTCATTGCCCTTGCTGTGTAAGCCGTCGATGGCGATGCCATTTCTTTGCAGCGTCAACAGGCTGCGCGGCAGAACCTGGCCCTTTGGAAAACTGCCGGCACTGACCGCCGCGAAACCGGCGGGCGCCAAGTGATTGAACATCGCTTCGGAAAGAATGCTGCGGCAGCTGTTGGCCGTGCACATGAACAGGACTCGCATCGGGGTGCTCCGTAAAAATTCAGGACTCAGCAACAGGCGCTTTCGCGCACGGGACGGCCGTCCATGTGTTGAAGGCGTGCGGCGTTGTCCTTTAGCCAATCGGCATTGGCTTTGGACGTCACCTGCAGGATTTCGCCGATCCAGGCCGGCAGATCCGGGTTGAGGCGGTAATACACCCACTGGCCCTGACGACGGTCGAGCAGCAAACCGTTGCTGCGCAGCTGCGCCAGGTGGCGGCTGATTTTTGGCTGGCTGTCATCGAGCGCACACATCAGCTCGCAGACGCAGAGTTCACCTTGCTCGGCGATAAGCAGAATGGCGCGGACGCGGGTTTCATCGGCCAGGCTCTTGAAGACTTCGGTGGGGGTGATCATGGGCGCGGACTCACCATATACGGAAAATCGAATATACGGATATCCATATATTATTCAACCCGAAATGTAACCCCTTGCAGGAGTGAGCCTGCTCGCAATAGCGGTGTATTAGTCGATATTTGCGTGAAAGACACACCGCTATCGCGAGCAGGCTCACTCCTGCAGGGAATTTCTGTGGTGCCGGGATTATCCGAGCAGCAGGCCCTGCTCCGCTTCGCACAGTTCAACCACGTAGTCCCAAACCACCCGCAATCGCACCGACTTGTGCAACTCCCGTCGGGTACTGATCCAGTAGCTGCGCTCGATGCTTTCGTCCGGCAGCAGTGGCACCAGGTCCGGGTCGGAAGCGGCCATGTAGCACGGCAGCACGGCGATGCCCAACCCCGAGCGCGCCGCCTCCTGCTGAGCGATGACGCTCGTGCTGTGGAACACCACACGGGGGCTGCGGCAAAAGCTGTTGAGAAACATCAGCTCCTGACTGAACAGCAGGTCGTCCACGTAACCAATCCAGGCATGCTTCCCAAGGTCATCGCGACTTTGCAGCGCCGGCGCCTTGTCGAGATAGGCCTGGCTGGCGTAAAGGGCCAGTCGATAATCTGTCAGTTTGCGCGTGACAAGCATGTCGGCGGACGGCCGTTCGAGGTGGATGCTGATCTCCGCTTCGCGGTTGAGGATGCTGACAAAACGTGGCACGGCGACCAGTTCGACTTCCAGGCCCGGGTATCGCTCGAAAAGGCCGATCATGCGACTGGCGAGAAACTTGATGCCGAGGCCTTCGGTGACGCCGACGCGGATTTTTCCCAGCGGCGCGGTGGACTGAGTGATTTCTTCCTGCGCCAGCAGCGCAACGTTTTCCATCGCTTCGGCATGCTTGAGCAGCGCCTCCCCCGCCGGGGTCATCTCGTAGCCCTGGGCGTGCTGGACGAACAGCGCGGTGCCGAGGCTTTTTTCGATGGCCTCGATATGGCGCGCGACGGTGGCATGGGTGGTGTTCAAGCGCCGGGCGGCGGTGAGCAGGCGGCCGCTGCGTTGCAGCTCGAGAAAAAAGCGCAGGTCGTTCCAGTCGAACATGGCGGGTCCTTGTCGGCGAATGTCGCGGATGGCTGTTTGAAAACGCACAGCGGCTGCGCAAAAACTAACATTCTTTTGACGAAAGCTAACAACTAGAGTGTTCGACAATAAAAACAAAAAACGAGGTCAGGCAATGCAGATGTCCCTCGAAGAATACGACTACATCGTGGTCGGCGCAGGCCCCGCCGGGTGTTTGCTGGCCAATCGGCTTTCGGCCGACAAGCAACATCGTGTGTTGCTGCTCGAGGCCGGCGGTCGGGACAACTACGCATGGATTCACATCCCTGTGGGGTACCTGTTCTGCATCGGCAACCCGCGCACCGACTGGTGCTTCAAGACCGAAGAACAACCGGGCCTCAACGGCCGCGCCTTGAGCTATCCGCGCGGCAAAGTGCTCGGCGGCTGTTCGTCCATCAACGGCATGATCTACATGCGCGGTCAGGCTGCTGACTACGATGGCTGGGCAGCTGCGGGCAACCCAGGTTGGGCGTGGAACGACGTACTGCCCCTGTTCAAACAGAGCGAAAACCACTTCGCTGGCGGCGCTGAGTTTCATGGTGCCCAGGGGGAATGGCGGGTCGAACAACAGCGCCTGTCGTGGCCGATTTTGGATGCATTTCGCAGCGCTGCCGAGCAAAGCGGCATCGCCAGCGTCGATGACTTCAATCAGGGCGATAACGAAGGTTGCGGCTACTTTCAGGTCAACCAGAAAGCCGGTGTGCGCTGGAACGCGGCCAAGGCATTTTTGAAGCCGGTGCGTGATCGCGCGAATCTGACTGTGCTGACCGGGGTTGAGGTTGATCGCGTCCTTCTGGAAGACGGGCGCGCCTCAAAAGTCAGCGCCCGGCACGAAGGCCAAATCAAACAATTCAAAGCGCGGAAAGAAATCGTCCTATGCGCCGGCTCGGTCGGCTCACCGAGCATTCTGCAGCGCTCCGGGATTGGTCCGCGCCCTCTGCTCGAGCGCTTGGGCATCGGCGTGATTCATGAGCTGCCGGGGGTCGGCGGCAATCTGCAGGATCACCTGCAACTGCGTCTGATCTATCAGTTGGAAAACGCCCGAACGCTGAATCAAATCGCCGGCAGCCTGTGGGGCAAGATGGGCATGGGGCTGCGTTATCTGTACGACCGCAGCGGGCCGCTGTCGATGGCGCCAAGTCAGCTGGGCGCATTTGCCCGCTCTGGCCCGGAGCAAACGTCTGCGAATCTTCAATATCACGTGCAACCTCTTTCGCTGGAGCGTTTCGGCGAACCTTTGCACAGTTTCCCGGCCTTCACTGCCTCGGTATGCGACCTGCGCCCGCAAAGCCGTGGCCACATCGAGATCCGCTCGGCGAACCCTCAAGAAGCGCCCCTGATTCAACCCAATTACCTCAGCCATCCGGAGGATTTGCGCGTGGCCGCCGATGCGATTCGCCTGACCCGGCGCATCGTCAGCGCCCCTGCCCTGCAAGCGTTCAAACCGGTTGAATACCTGCCGGGCGACAGTTTGCAGAGCGAAGAACAGTTGCACGAAGCGGCAGCGAAAATCGGCACAACGATTTTCCATCCGGTCGGCACCTGCCGCATGGGCAGTGACGGTGACGCGGTTGTCGATGCGCAGCTGCGCGTACATGGCGTGCCCGGTTTGCGCGTCGCCGACGCGTCGATCATGCCGAGAATCACCTCGGGCAATACCTGTTCGCCTACGCTGATGATTGCCGAGAAGGCGGCACAGCTTATGCTCAAACCCAACACCAAGAGCAGCACCCCGGAACTGGAGTTGGCTCAGCTCCTACCGGGCCGCGTTAAATTCAAGGCATCACCCGGACAAGCAACACCAGTGGAACAACAAAAACAATCACTGTGAGGGATACCGATATGTCAGAACACGCTCAGCCGCTGGACGCCGTGCGCAGCGCGGACACCAGCCCGGATACACGCAAAGTCATCTTCGCCTCGTCACTGGGAACAGTGTTCGAGTGGTATGACTTCTTCCTCTACGGCGCGCTCGCGGCGGTCATTAGCAAGCAGTTTTTCGCCGGCGTCAACGACACCACGGCGTTCATCTTCGCGCTGATGGCGTTCGCCGCCGGTTTCATTGTGCGGCCGTTCGGGGCGTTGGTATTCGGTCGGTTGGGCGACATGATCGGGCGAAAATACACCTTTCTTGCGACGATCATTTTGATGGGGGTGGCGACGTTCTGCGTGGGCTTGCTGCCAACCTACGCCAGCATCGGCATCGCCGCGCCGATCATTCTGGTGGTGCTGCGCATGCTCCAGGGCCTGGCGCTTGGCGGTGAATACGGCGGCGCCGCGACTTACGTGGCGGAACACGCGCCGATGGGCAAACGCGGTTTTCACACCAGCTGGATTCAATCCACCGCCACCCTGGGCCTGCTGCTGTCGCTGCTGGTAGTGCTCGGTTGCCGCTACTTCACTGGTGATCAGTTTGAAGTCTGGGGCTGGCGCATTCCGTTCCTGCTGTCGATCGTACTGCTGGGCATTTCCACCTGGATTCGCCTGAGCCTGCACGAGTCGCCGGCCTATCTGAAAATGAAAGAGGAAGGCAAAACCTCAAAGGCGCCGATTCGTGAATCCTTTGGCAAATGGGAAAACCTCAAGGTCGTGCTGATCGCCCTGTTCAGCATCAACGCGGGCCAAGCGGTGACCTTTTATGCGGCGCAGTTCTACGTACTGTTTTTCCTGACTCAATTCCTGAAAATGGACCCGGCGGTTGCCAACAGCCTGCTGATTATCAGCGTGGTAATCGGCGCACCGTTCTTTATCTTTTTCGGCTGGCTGTCGGACAAGGTCGGACGCAAACCGGTGCTGATGCTCGGCCTGCTGCTGGCGACCGCGCTGTACTTTCCGATCTTCAAATCCCTGGCCCATTACGCCAACCCGGCCATCGACATGGCCAGCCGTCAGGCGCCGATCACGGTGCTGGCAGATCCGGCGACCTGCACCTTCCAGTTCGATCCGGTGGGCAAGGCCAAATTCGACAGCCCATGCGACAAGGTGAAAACATTTTTGGTCAAACAAGGCCTGCCCTACTCCAGCGTTGCCGCCCCGGCCGGCAGCGGCGTACAGGTGAGCATCGGCGAAGTGAAGATCGACGGCTATGACGAGTCAGCACTGCGCGGCGCAATCACCCTCGCTGGCTACCCGCAACAGGCCGACATGCAGCAAATCAACAAACCGATGATCGTCGCCCTGATCGTGGCGCTGATCATCATCTCGGCGATGTGCTACGGCCCGCTCGCGGCGCTGATGGTCGAGCTGTTCCCGACGCGCATCCGTTACACATCGATGTCGCTGCCGTATCACATTGGTAATGGCTGGTTTGGTGGGTTCCTGCCAACGGTGTCGTTCGCGCTGGTGGTGTACACGGGAGATATTTTCTATGGGCTGTGGTACCCGGTGTTGATCACCGGGGTGAGCCTGGTGGTGGGGATGATCTGTTTGCGTGAGACGAAGAATATCGATCTCGACAAGAACTGAGACGGTCTGACGACAACAATGGCGAGGGGAGCGATTCTCTCGCCATTTTTTATGGCTCAGGCCTGCGCCTTGATCACTTCGAATTTAACTTGATCCGGATAGAACGCCACGTAATCACGAATCGGGGCGACTGACACTTTCGGCTTTTCGTAAGTCCACACCGCATTTGCGGCCTCATGCCCCGGCACTTGCAGCGTGAAATAGTTGGCATCGCCCTTGTACGGGCAGTAACTGGTGTGGTCGGTGCGGGCGAAATATTTTTCGTCGATGTCCTCTCGGGGGACGTAGTAGACCGGCGGGTAGTTGGCCTCTTTCAGGATCAGGGCGTGGGAGGACGCGGCGACCTGAATGCCGTGGAACTTCACCAGCAGGCAGCCGGTGAGCTGTTCGAGGATGATCACGGGGCTGGGGCTTTTCACGGGGTTCTCCTGGATACGGCGTAGAGACCGGTTCAGGTATAGCTGATGAGTGGGAAGCGGGTTGCGATTACGGCCGAACGGCAAACACCTTCCGCAACGCTTTTATCTGTATATCCATACAGATAAAAGTTGCCCCCGCCGCCAACTCCGGCCATCCTGTGCCTCTTCATAAACCAACCAGCGATGGTAGCCATGCGGCTGTACCTCTGTGAAAAACCATCCCAAGCCAAAGACATTGCGGCCGTGCTCGGCGCCAAGCGTCGAGGCGACGGCTGCTGGCTGGGAACGGACGTCACGGTCACCTGGTGCATTGGCCACCTCCTTGAAACCGCGCCGCCGGATGCCTACGACGCGCGTTACAAACGCTGGGTGCTGGCGGATCTGCCGATCATTCCGGACAAGTGGAAAATGTCCGTCAAACCACGCACCGCCAGCCAGTACAAAGCGGTGAAGCGCCTGCTCGGCGAAGCCAGTGAACTGATCATCGCCACCGACGCCGACCGTGAGGGCGAGATGATCGCCCGGGAACTGGTCGAGCACTGCCGCTATCGCGGGCCGATTCGCCGCCTGTGGCTGTCGGCGCTCGACGAGGCTTCGATTCGCAAGGCATTGGCCGCGCTGAAGCCTGGGGCCGAGACGTTCAGCCTGTATCACTCGGCATTGGGGCGTTCGCGGGCGGACTGGCTGATCGGGATGAACATGAGTCGGCTGTTCACGTTGCTGGGGCGGCAGTCTGGCTACCAAGGTGTGTTGCCGGTGGGCCGGGTGCAGACACCGACCCTGCGACTGGTGGTTGATCGCGATCGCAGCATCGCCGATTTCGTTCCGGTGCCGTTTTGGGCAATCGACGTCGAGCTACTGCACGACGGTACGGCGTTTACCGCGCAATGGCGCGCACCGTCAGATGATTGTGATGATCAGGACCGCTGCCTGAATCAAGTATTGGCGCAACAAGCGGCAGCGGCGATCAGCAGCGCTGGCAGCGCACGGGTGGTCAAGCTTAAAACCGAGCGCATGCGCGAAGTGGCGCCCCTGCCCTTCGATCTCGGCACGCTGCAGGAAGTCTGCTCAAAGAAGCTCGGCCTCGGCGCCCAGGAAACCCTCGACATCGCCCAGGCCCTCTACGAAACCTACAAGGTCATCACCTACCCGCGCAGTGATTGCGGCTTCCTGCCACTGAGTCAGCACAGCGAGGCGGCGGGAATTCTTTCGGCGCTGCGCCAGGCCGATCCCGGCCTTGATGCCTTGCGCGACTTTCTCGAACCGCAGCGACGCTCGCGGGCGTGGAACGATGCCAAGGTCAGCGCTCACCACGGCATCATCCCCACCATTGCGGCAAAAAACCTTGAACGCCTGACGGGCAAGCATCGCGCCGTGTATACACTCATACGCGCGCGCTATCTGGCGCAGTTTCTGCCCAATCACGAATACGATCGCACCCAGGCCGATTTCGACTGCAACGGTCAAGCGTTGCGCGCCGTGGGCAAGCAGATCATCGAGCCGGGCTGGAAACGCGCCTTGCCCGAGGCACTGGCTCCGGCCAAGGGACGCGAGGCACCAGCGCCGCAAACCTTGCCAGCCATTGACCATGGCGTCGATTGCGCGGTCGCTCGAGTGGATCTCAAGGATTTATGGACGCAACCGCCCAAGCCCTACACCGAGGGCGATCTGATCAAAGCGATGAAGAACGTCGCCAAACTGGTCGAAGATCCGCTGCTCAAACAGAAACTCAAGGACACCACCGGCATTGGCACCGAGGCAACCCGAGCATCGATCATTCAGGGCCTGCTGGATCGAGGCTATCTGGTGAAAAACGGCAAGGCACTGGCCGCAACCTCTGCAGCCTTCAGCTTGATTGACGCTGTGCCCCGCGCGATCGCGGATCCTGGCACCACGGCAATCTGGGAACAGGCGCTGGACATGGTGCAGAGCGGCGAGATGAGTCTGGAAGAGTTCGTCACCAAACAGGCTGCGTGGATGAGCAAGCAGATCACCCGCTGCTCCAGCCTTCGCCTGACCATCAG
Source organism: Pseudomonas khorasanensis (assembly GCF_014268505.2). Classification (GTDB taxonomy): domain Bacteria; phylum Pseudomonadota; class Gammaproteobacteria; order Pseudomonadales; family Pseudomonadaceae; genus Aquipseudomonas; species Aquipseudomonas khorasanensis. The sequence goes on along the minus strand of NZ_JABWQP020000011.1, from coordinate 71,451 downwards.
CGGCCCGCCGCCTGCCGGTAAAGCCGCAGCGCCATGGAAGAAAAAGCGCAAACCGGCTGCCGGAAAACCCACCGGCACGCGTAAACGCGTGGCCCGGCCGGCGGCTCGATAAGCCTCTCAGCGCCCTGTACTCGACAACGGAACAGGTCTTTTCTCATTCCAAAACAGCTTTGTCCGACAATATGTAGTGCTTGAAAATAATCACTACAAAACCGTTGACGGCATCGTTTTGCTTTTGCATGATGAAGACGTTCCCCGATCGGGAACGCTGGTAACACGCTTGAGCAAACTCGTCTGACCGCCGAGTTGTTTTTTCCGGATACACGCTGCCCACAAGGCAGATTGAAGAAGCTGACCTGGCCTGAACGTCCAGTACAAGGACGAGAAGCGCTGGCGAAAATTCTCAAGACGCTTGTGGTCGACACTGGATATGTCGTCAAGGAGCCTCCCGGTTTTCGCTGCTTCTCCTCGTTGTGACGCTATTGCGTAGCAGTTATTCAACACGACTACATGCAACAGATGCACGACCCCGTATTACACGGGCGACCGCTGACGTCCTGGTTTCGGTGCCAGGGATCAACTAACCGATGGGCTACCTGTATTAGCGAATCAACTTTGAAGATCACCAGACTGGTCAAGGGGCATAACAATGAATCTGAACAATCAACCCACTATCGAAGAACTGGCACGTATGTTCGCGGCGCAGAAAGACAGCCACGACAGCCATATTCTCTGGATCAGCAAGTCGGGCCAGGTGCACATCGACTGCCTGTCGCCTCACGCTGGCGAAGAAGAATTCGACCGCAACCACCAGAACCTGCTGGCCCGCCTGAAGATGTACCGCCGCGGTCACGGTTATGTCGGCAAGAAAGCCGCGGCCGACAAGGACTTTATTGGCAATGTTCTGCAGACGCTGAAACAGGCGTGGGATTCGATGCAGAACAACAATGAAGTTCGGGTGATTGATCGGTTTTATTGAGTTAGAGGTTGAATGACCAAATGGGCCTGTTTCGATAAGAAACAGGCCTTTTTTTATCCAGAGTCGCCAAAGACGCTTTTAACTGTTCGTTCCCACGCTCTGCGTCGGCACTGGGAGTTGTAAATCAAGATCAAAAGATCGCAGCCTTCGGCAGCTCCTACACGGTGCGGTCCGGGTTCTAAGTCAGCGCTTTACCGTAAGGTCGACCTGACTCATCCGGCTACGCACGGTAAACACGCCATCGCCTGAAAGAATCGCGCTGCGCGCAAACAACCGCCCGCTTTCCCAATTCGAAAGACCCAGTTCCGGCTTGTTCAGCGCGTACTGTCCGTCGACCCAGCGGGTGATGCCATTGCCCACAAACGGCGCATTCACAGCGTTATAGAAGCGTTCCTGGACTGCCGCATCTTCACTGATCAACGACACCGTGAATTGCGGGCTGTAACGGTTGAAGAGCGCAATCGCCTGATCCAGGTCCTCGACGATCATCAGGCTGACTTCCGGGGTTTCTTCCCACTCCCATTCGCGACCCAGATCCGACTCGGGCAAAGGCTCAGCGAGCGCTTCGGTCCGGTAACCTTCAGCGCGATAAACCTCCACCGTTGCGTTCAGCCATTCGCTCGGCAGGCAATTTTCACTGCCTTCGACGATGTGCAATTTGCAGCCCTGACCGCGAGCAGTCCCGGCGTCCTTCAGCGCATCGAGGAATAAAGGCACCAGCTCGGCGGCGCGTTCACGCTGAATCAGGCAGACATTCAAGGTGTTGCAGACTTTGCGATCCAGCGAGTTGCGCACCACCGCCGCGAAGCGTGTGGCGTCGGCGTCACGGTCGGCGATCAGCCAAGCGCCGCCGGTGCCGTGCAGGCTGACGGCGGTGCCGGCTTGCTGGGCGATGCTGCCCAGTTGACTGACCGCTCGGCCCGACCCGCGCGCCACGGCCAACGACAGACGCCGGTCGGCAAACATCGCCCAGCCGGCCGCATGATTGACGCTGTCCACCAACGACACCGCGCCAACCGGCAAGCCGGCTTCGGCCAGCGCCGGGTTCAAGGCGTGAGTGACGATGGCTTGAGCGGTGCCCAACGCGTCGCTGCCGATGCGCAATACCGCCGTGTTGCCAGTGCGCAACACACCGGCGGCATCGGCAAACACGTTGGGCCGCCCTTCAAAGACAAACGCGACGATACCCAGCGGCGAAACCACTTGCTCGACCTTCCAGCCGTCGTGCTCGACGCTGCTGATGACTTTGCCACGCGTTGGCGGCGCATCACGCCAGGCGCGCAGCCCGGCGATCATGTCGCGGCGCATGCGTTCATCGGCGAGCAACCGGGTGGTCGAACGGCCTCGGGACTTGGCCCGCTCAATGTCGGCAAGATTGGCCGTTTCGATTTGCGCCCAGCACTCAGCATTCTCCAGACGCTGGGCGAACAAATCGAAGAACTGGCTGATGGCTTCATCGGACACCGACGACAACGCGCTGAATGCGGCGGCTGCACGCTCGATTGCTACGGAGGCGGCCTGTTGGTCTGTCACGGGGATCAGCAACAGCTCGCCACTGACCTGCTCGACCAGCAAATGGTCTCCGGGCTGAAACCGCGCGGCCAGTTCGGGGCTGACCACGGTGACGCGGTTACCAGCGAAAGGGATCGGCGTGCCAGCGACTAGACGTTCGAGCGCAAGAGACATGAAGCGGATTCACCATGCAGGGGGCGGCCGGAAAATGTAGCGGATTACCCGCGGAAATACACCTCCTCGATCCACCGAATCAACCTGTGGGAGCTGGCTGCCAGCGATGGCGGTGGCTCAGGCGACATCCATGCTGGATGGTTCGGCATCATCGCTGGCAAGCCAGCTCCCAGAGGAATTTGCAGTGTTTGCTGGATTTGATCAAAACACCGACCAGCCAATCCTCGAACTGAGCAGTTCCAGCGCCGCCATGCCCGCCAGCGAGTTACCCGCCGCATTCAATTCCGGCGACCACACGCACACCGTGAATTGTCCGGGCACGACCGCGACAATCCCGCCACCGACCCCGCTTTTGCCCGGCAGACCAACGCGATAGGCGAAGTTGCCCGCCTCGTCATACAAACCGCTGGTAGCCATGATTGAATTGACCTGCTGGGTCTGGCGCCGAGTCAGGATCTGTTCACCGCTGTGTTTGCAGAACCCGTCATTGGCCAAAAAGCAAAACGCCCGCGCCAGATCGATGCAGTTCATCCGCAGCGCGCAGTGACTGAAATAGCTGCGCAACACCGCTTCGACGTCGTTGTGAAAGTTGCCGAACGATTGCATCAGATACGCCATCGCCGCATTGCGCGCGCGATGCTGGTATTCGGAGTCGGCGACTTTACCGTCAATCATGATCTGCGGATTGCCCGACAGCCGCCGGACAAAGTCACGCATCGACAAAGTCGGGGCGGCGAAGCGCGACTGATTGATATCGCAGATCACCAGCGCCCCGGCGTTGATAAACGGATTACGTGGGCGACCGCGTTCGAATTCCAGTTGCACCAGCGAATTGAATGGCTGGCCGGACGGCTCGTGACCGAGCCGTTCCCAAATCGCTTCGCCGGAATGATCAATCGCCTGCACCAGGCTGAACACCTTGGAAATACTCTGCACCGAGAACGGCGTTTCGGCGTCGCCGGCGCAATACATTTCGCCGTCGTTGCCGTACACGGCAATCGCCAGTTGATTGGCCGGCACGGTGCCGAGGGCGGGAATGTAGTCAGCGACTTTGCCCTGCCCGATCAGGGGCCGGACCGCGTCAAGAATCTCGTTCAACAGCGCTTGCATGCCGGGTTCCAGAGTCTCGCCCCGAGGGATCGCGGGGACACTGGGGCTAGACGCTGCGCCCGCCGGTCGAATCACACCGGCCAGCGTTGCGCAAAATGTTCTAGGCTGAACCGGACCATTCAGAAACGGGAGAGCACCATGCATCTTGAAGGCTCCTGCCATTGCGGCGAGGTCACATTCAGCCTCGACAGCGCCCATCCTTATCCTTACCAGCGCTGCTATTGCTCGATCTGCCGTAAGACTCAGGGCGGCGGCGGTTATGCGATCAACCTTGGCGGTGACGCGACGAGCCTCAAGGTTCGCGGGCGCAAACACATCAGCATCTATCACGCGAAGATGAAAGAAGAAGGCGAAAAACGCGTCCATCGCAGCAGCGCCGAGCGCCACTTCTGTTCGCTGTGCGGCAGCGGCCTGTGGTTGTTCAGCCCAGAGTGGCCGGATCTGATCCACCCGTTTGCATCAGCCATCGACACGCCGTTGCCCGAACCTCCGGAACACACCCACCTGATGCTAGGCTCGAAAGCGCCCTGGGTTGAGGTCGAGGCCAAGCCAAAGGATCAGCAGTTTGATGAATATCCCGAAGAATCGATTACCCAGTGGCATGAGCGACTCGGTGTAACTCGCTGAACACCGCGCCCTACGCGAGCAATATCAATCAGTCCAGATGCGCCCAGGTCATCCTGAACGACGCCCCGCCCCACACCGAATCGCCAACCTCGACCTGCCCGCCATGGGACTGCGAAACCCGCCGCACCAGTGCCAGGCCCAGGCCGAAACCACCGGTGCGCCGGTCGCGGCTGGCGTCCAGTCGCGAAAACGGCTCGAAGATTTTCTCGCGCCCTTCCAGTGGCACACCTGGCCCGTCGTCGCTGACCCTAACTTCGTAATCATCGCCGTGACGCACCAGCGACACCTCGACCCGCTGCTCGGCATAGCGAATGGCGTTGCGCAGCAGGTTGATCACGGCCCGTGCCATGAAACGAGGTTCGATGCGAACGGTATCGACCCCACAATCGGCAATCGATAGCTGCACGCCCGCCGCTTCGGCCTCGAGCGCCACGCTGCCGACGACACTGTCGAGCCAATCGGCCGCCTGAATGTTCTCCCGTTTGATCACCGTCGCGCCGTGCTCCAGACTGGCGTAGGTCAGCAGCTCGGAGACCATTTCCTCCAGCTCGCCGAGATCGGCGTACATGTCGGCGATCAACTCGCGGTTCTGGCTGGCATCCGGTTGCTGCTTGAGCTGATCGAGTTCGAACGAAAGTCGCGCAATCGGTGTGCGCAATTCGTGGGACACGGCGTTAGTCAGTTCGCGCTGGTTGGCGATCAAGCCTTCGATGCGCGCCGCCATCAGATTGAAGTGCTCGGCCAGATCGCGAATGTTCGAACGCCTGGACAATTGAATTCGCACCGACAGATCGTTATCCCCGAAGCGTCCGGCCGCCAGCCTCAGTTTCTCCAGATCGCGCCAGTGCGGGCGTACCCAGAAGAACAGAACGATCCCGATCAGCACCGCCAGCATCATGTATGCGGCGGTGATGTAGAACGGCATCAGGCTCGGCTCCGGCGGCAGCTTGATACTGAGTAACTGCGAACCGCCGTCGATGTTGCTGATGAACTGCGTGTAGTCGTTGCGAATCACCAGCAGGTTCTGCCCAAGCTCGGCTTTTTCCTGAGCGGTCAGGGCCAGTTGATCGGCCTCCACCAGGCTCAGCGACAGGCCGTAATGCGCACGCAGCGAATCGAGCTTCCGTTCACGATCCGCGCCTTGCTGCCCTTGCAAGTGATCCACCAGCGACCAGGCCTGGCCGCGCACCGCTTCGCGGTTGTAATCCTGCATCTGGTTGTCGAGCAACGCGTTGAAGGTGTGCTCGACGGTTTGCAGCGCCAGCACCAGACCGACCGTCATTACCAGAAACAGCCCGAGGAACAAGCGCAGCATCTAAAGCTCCCACGCAAACGGATTGAACAGATAGCCCTTGCCCCACACGGTCTTGATGCACATTGGCTCGCGGGGATTGTCCTTGAGTTTGTTACGCAATTTGCTGATGTAGACGTCGACGCTGCGGTTGAGACCGTCGAAGGCGATGCCACGCATGCGGTTGAGAATGTCGTCGCGCGACAGCGTTTTGCCCGCCGCGCTGGCCAGTAGCCAGAGCAGTTCGAACTCCATGGTGGTCAACTCGATGAGTTCACCGGCCAGCCGCACTTCACGGCAACTGCGGTCGATGCTCAATTGCCCGAATTCAAGAAAACTGACCACGCTGGTGTCCGGCGTCTGCCGCCGTTGCAGCGCCCGCAGCCGAGCGAGCAACACCGGCGGCTTGATCGGTTTGATGACGTAATCATCGGCGCCGGACTCCAGACCGAGGATGTGGTCGAGATCGTCTTCCTTGGCGGTCAGAATCACGATCGGCGTATCCGACACACTGCGAATCTCGCGGCAGACCTGCAAACCGCTCTGCCCCGGCAGCATCAGGTCAAGTACCACAACCTTCGGCTTGAATTCGAGAAACGCGGCCACGGCCAGATCGCCGCGATGCACGGTGCGCGCCTCGTAGCCGTGTTGTTCAAGAAAGTGTGCGATCAGTGCGGCCAGACGTTCATCGTCTTCGACCAACAGGACTTTGCCAAAACCCAGGTTATCCATAACGACCGTTGCCAAGCCAAACGTGGAAAGGTCGACATTATGCTGGCAATCGTGGGCAAGCGATTGCACCCGGCAGCAAAAACCGGCCGCGTGGGCCGGTTTTTCGGGAAGTTTCATACTCTTAAGAGTTTTTTACAAACTCAGGCCGGCACGCCGCTGTGGAAGCGGAATTCCTCGTCCGGCGATTCGATCAGTTCCTGCTCGGCCACGCGGACGCGCTCGATCACCTGCGCAACATCCTTGGCGTCACCATACTGGTAAGCCAGTTTCAGATAGCCCTGAAAATGCCGCGCCTCGCTTTTCAGCAGGCCGAAGTAGAACTTGCCAAGCTCTTTGTCCAGGTGCGGCACCAGCGCTTCGAAGCGCTCGCAACTGCGCGCCTCGATAAAGGCGCCGACCACCAGCGTATCGACCAGTTTTACCGGTTCGTGGCTGCGTACCATCTTGCGCAGGCCCGAGGCATAACGGCCGGCGTGCAGCTGGCGCAGTTCGATCTTGCGCCGTTTCATGATGCGCATGACCTGCTCGTGGTGCACCAGCTCTTCCCGGGCCAGACGCGACATCATGTTGATCAGATCTACATGGGCGTGGTACTTGGCAATCAGGCTCAGCGCGGTGCTGGCGGCCTTGAACTCGCAGTTCTTGTGGTCGATCAGCAGGGTTTCCTGATCGGCCAGTGCCGCCTGGACCCAGGCGTCGGGGGTGCGGCAGCCGAGGAATTCGTGGATTTCGGGAAGGATCATGGGGCTCACGGTAAAAGGTGTTCGAGCGAAGGGCGCCGATTATACCGGCCTGTTGGCAGACCACCAGCGGCGGGTGTTGATATGCATCAAGTCGCGCTCGTCCGGGCAGCAACTATAGTTGTGCAACGCCGTGACTTTTCTTTGCTGGAGACTCCGCTCATGCAAGCCATTCGCAGCATTCTGGTGGTCATCGAACCTGAACATGCCGAAAGCCTGGCGCTAAAACGCGCCAAGCTGATCGCCGATGTCACTCAAGCCCATCTTCACCTGCTGGTGTGCGACAAAACGCACGACCATGCCGGGCTGCTGAGCGTGCTCAAGGCCGCGTTGCTGGCGGAGGGCTATAGCGTGACCACTGAACAGGCGTGGAACGAGAACCTGCACGAAACCATCATTGATGTGCAGCAGGCCGAGGGCTGCGGGCTGGTTATCAAACAGCATTTCCCCGACAGCCCTTTGAAAAAAGCCCTGCTGACCCCGGCGGACTGGAAACTGCTTCGGCACTGCCCTTCCCCGGTGCTGTTGGTGAAAACAGCCGGCTCGTGGAAGGACAAGGTGATTCTTGCGGCGGTCGATGTAGGCAATGCTGACGGCGAGCACCGGCACCTGCACGCCACCATCATCGATCATGGCTACGACATCGCGAGCCTGGCGAAAGCGCATTTACACGTGATCAGCGCGCACCCTTCGCCAATGCTCTCGGCGGCAGACCCGACGTTTCAGCTCAAATCGACGATAGAAGCGAAATACCGCGAACAGTGTCGGGCGTTTCAGGCTGAGTTCGATGTTGATGACGAGCACCTGCACATCGTGGAGGGCCCGGCGGATGTGCTGATTCCGTTCATGGCGAACAAGCTGCAGGCGGCAGTGACCGTGATTGGTACTGTGGCACGGAGTGGATTGTCAGGCGCGTTGATCGGCAATACGGCGGAAGCCGTGCTGGATTCGCTTGAAAGCGACGTACTGGTGCTCAAGCCACAGGAGGTCGAAGATCATCTGGTGGAATTGACGGTGAAACACTGAGGATTGCTATGCCTGGACTGGCGCCTTCGCGAGCAGGCTCGCTCCCAGATTTGACCTGCATTTCCCTGTGGGAGCGAGCCTGCTCGCGAAGCTTTTGATGTTCAGGCGCCAAAGGAATCTTTGAGGAATCCGGGTGCGATGTAGCGTTGATAGTGCGCTTCCGACAGCAGGAAAAATTCCCGATCGATCGCATCGCGCAGTTCCGGCAGGTTCCAGTCGCGAAACTCCGGCAGGAGTACCATTCCGTAGGCTTCCAGATTAACGATCACCCGCGCGCCCCGCGCTATCAACTGATACGCCCAGCAGTATTCAGACTGATGCGGCACGAAGCGGATCTTGCGCTGCTCCAGCTGTTCGCGCAGACGCGCCGGATCGAAAATTTCGACCTTGCTCGCCATCACCTGCGACAACAATTGCTCCAGACGCAGCCAGACCGCGCGTTTTTCCTCCTCGTTGTACCCGTTCCAATGGATCACTTCGTGGTGGAAACGCTTGCAGCCACGGCACACGAGATCCCCGTAAACGGTGGAGCAGAGGCCGACACAAGGCGTCTTGATGGTCTGATTGGGCATAAATGGCAAAAACACTGAACGCGGAACAGGTCGGCATGTTAGCCCTTTGCCGAGCATTGATCACCCCTCAAACATCAGGGGCTCAACGGCGTCCTGCGTTTGTTCCAACCCCGCGCACTGCCACGAAAGTCCAATAGAGTCCGACTTACCTTTAAAATCTTTTTGCCGTAGAATCAGCCAGCCTTTTAAGGCGCCAATGTCCGTTTGAAGCTGTTTTCAAAGCGTCACGAGCACAGTCGTTCCTTCAGAGCGGTGTTGGCGAAGGGTTTTTCCAGCGGGGAAAAGCCCAACGCCAACCCTCATCAGCTCCCCGTTCTGCAGGCGTAAAACTTTGAAAGCAGCTTCTGTAAGGAATGGTCGATAATTCTGGCTAAGTGGCCCACAACGCCACGCAGCGCATGAGTACGGCCATTTCGGGATGAGCGTCCCGGACACCCATTTGGGACCACTGATGAGGGTAATAACTGTGCTTGAAGCCTACCGCAAACATATCGAAGAGCGTGCAGCCCTGGGTATCGTTCCCCAGCCGCTTAACGCCGAACAAACAGCAGGCCTGGTCGAGCTGCTGAAGAACCCTCCGGCTGGCGAAGAAGCTTTCCTCGTTGACCTGATCACCAATCGCGTACCACCAGGCGTTGACGAAGCCGCTTACGTCAAGGCCGGTTTCCTGTCTGCCCTGGCCAAGGGCGAAGTCAACTCCCCTCTGCTGGACAAGAAGCGCGCTGTCGAACTGCTCGGCACCATGCAGGGCGGCTACAACATCGTCACTCTGGTTGAGCTGCTGGACGACGCCGAACTGGCGCCAGTCGCCGCCGAAGAACTCAAGCACACCCTGCTGATGTTCGACGCCTTCCACGACGTCGCTGAAAAAGCCAAGAACGGCAACGTTCACGCCAAAGCCGTGCTGCAATCCTGGGCTGACGGCGAGTGGTTCAAGAAGCGCCCTGTTCTGGCCGACAAGATCAGCCTGCGCGTTTTCAAGGTCACCGGCGAAACCAACACCGACGACCTGTCCCCTGCTCCGGACGCCTGGTCCCGCCCGGACATCCCGCTGCACGCCCTGGCCATGCTGAAAATGGCCCGTGACGGCATCGTTCCGGACGAGCAAGGCAAGACCGGCCCGATGAAGCAGATCGAAGAAATGCGCGGCCAGGGCTTCCCGATCGCCTACGTCGGTGACGTGGTCGGTACCGGTTCCTCGCGTAAATCGGCGACCAACTCGGTCCTGTGGTTCTTCGGCGACGACATCCCTTACGTGCCGAACAAACGCGCTGGCGGTTTCTGCTTCGGCAGCAAAATCGCACCGATCTTCTACAACACCATGGAAGATGCCGGCGCACTGCCAATCGAGTTCGACGTAACGAACATGAACATGGGTGACGTGATCGACCTGTATCCGCACGCTGGCAAGGTCTGCAAGCACGGTACCGACGAAGTCATCACCACCTTCGAAATGAAGACCCCTGTGCTGTTGGACGAAGTCCGGGCCGGCGGTCGTATTCCGCTGATCATCGGCCGCGGCCTGACCGAGAAGGCTCGCGCCGAACTGGGTCTGCCGGCATTCGACCTGTTCAAGAAGCCTGAAGCTCCAGCTGAAAGCACCAAGGGTTTCACCCTGGCGCAGAAAATGGTCGGCAAAGCCTGCGGTCTGGCAGAAGGCCAGGGCGTTCGTCCTGGCACCTACTGCGAACCGAAGATGACCACCGTAGGTTCTCAGGACACCACCGGTCCGATGACCCGTGACGAACTGAAGGACCTCGCGTGCCTGGGCTTCTCCGCTGATCTGGTGATGCAGTCGTTCTGCCACACCGCGGCGTATCCGAAGCCGATCGACGTCACCACCCACCACACCCTGCCTGACTTCATCATGACCCGCGGCGGCGTTTCCCTGCGTCCGGGCGACGGCATCATCCACTCGTGGCTGAACCGCATGCTGCTGCCGGACACCGTGGGCACCGGTGGCGACTCGCACACCCGCTTCCCGATGGGCATCTCGTTCCCGGCCGGTTCCGGTCTGGTCGCGTTTGCCGCAGCTACCGGCGTCATGCCACTGGACATGCCAGAATCGATTCTGGTGCGCTTCAAAGGCAAAATGAAACCTGGCATCACCCTGCGTGACCTGGTTCATGCGATTCCTTACTTCGCCATCCAGAACGGTCTGCTGACCGTCGAGAAGAAAGGCAAGAAAAACGCCTTCTCCGGCCGCATTCTGGAAATCGAAGGTCTGGAAGGCCTGACCCTGGAGCAGGCGTTCGAGCTGTCCGACGCCTCGGCCGAACGTTCGGCTGCCGGTTGCACCATCAAGCTGTCGAAAGAGTCGATCACCGAGTACCTGAACTCCAACATCACTCTGCTGCGCTGGATGATCGGCGAAGGCTACGGCGATGCACGTACCCTGGAACGTCGTGCTCAAGCGATGGAAGCCTGGGTTGCCAACCCGGAACTGATGGAAGCCGATGCCGACGCGGAATACGCCGAAGTCATCGAAATCGATCTGGCCGACATCAACGAGCCAGTGCTCTGCGCACCAAACGATCCGGACGACGCCCGTCTGCTGTCCAGCGTCGCTGGCGAGAAGATCGACGAAGTGTTCATCGGTTCGTGCATGACCAACATCGGTCACTTCCGCGCTGCCGGTAAACTGCTGGATCAGGTCAAGGGTCAGTTGCCAACCCGTCTGTGGCTGTCGCCGCCGACCAAGATGGACGCTCACCAACTGACCGAAGAAGGCTACTACGGCATCTACGGCAAGGCCGGCGCACGCATGGAAATGCCAGGCTGCTCGCTGTGCATGGGTAACCAGGCACGCGTCGAGCCGAACAGCACCGTGGTGTCGACTTCGACCCGTAACTTCCCGAACCGTCTGGGCGACGGCGCGAACGTCTACCTGGCCTCGGCCGAGCTGGCGTCCGTTGCTTCGATCCTGGGTCGCCTGCCGACCGTCGAGGAGTACATGGAATACGCTGGCAAGATCGACAGTATGGCGGCCGATATCTACCGCTACCTGTCCTTCGACCAGATCGCCGAGTTCCGTGAAGCTGCTGCGAACGCCAACATCCCGGTCGTTCAAGCCTAACGCTGCAACGCAATAAAAAACGCCGCCCATCGTGAGATGAGCGGCTTTTTTTTATGCTGATCGCCTATCGCCTGATCGTTCCCAGCTCTCGTGGGAACGATCAGTGACAGGTCACACAGCCAGCTTGTAGACCAGCGCAGAAATCGCCACAAGACCCACTGCAGCAACGAACACATTCGACGCCTGACCGCGGTAACGCGCCATCGCCGGCACCTTGCGAATCGCATACATCGGCATCAGGAACAGAATCGCGGCAATCACCGGACCACCGATGGTTTCGATCATGCCCAGGATGCTCGGGTTCAGCGTCGCCACGGCCCAGCAGATCACCAGCATGAACGCCGCCACAATACGATCCAGCGTCTTGGCACCTGGACGCTTGCCGCTCTTGACGATCAAGCCTTTGAGGCCTTCGCTGGCACCGATGTAATGCCCGAGGAACGATTTGGAGATCGCGACGAAGGCAATCAACGGCGCGGCGAACGCGATGGTCGGGTTGCTGAAATGGTTGGCCAGGTACGACAGAATCGACAGGTTCTGATCCTTCGCCTGCGCCAGTTGCTCCGGCGACAGCGTCAGCACGCAGCTGAACACGAAGAACAGCACCATCACCACCATCAGCAAATGGGCCCGGCAGAGGATCTGGGAGCTGCGCTCGTCAGCGTTCGCACCGTAGCGACGCTTCTGATCCACTGCAAACGCCGAGATGATCGGCGAATGGTTGAACGAGAACACCATCACCGGAATCGCAAGCCAAAGGGTGTGCAACAGCGCCGACGGCGCCGGCACCTGCGATGCGGTGGCGAGGATGCCGCCGTTCCAATGCGGAATCAGGTATACCGCCAGGAACAGCAGCGCGACGATGAACGGATAGACCATGAGGCTCATCGCCTTGACGATGGCCTGTTCACCGCAACGCACCACGGCCAGCAACCCCAGAATCAGCACGAACGACAGCAGAGCGCGCGGCGGCGGCGCGATGTGCAGTTGGTGTTCAAGGAAACTGGCGACCGTGTTGGTCAGGCCGACGCTGTAAATCAGCAGGATGGGGAAGATTGCGAAGAAGTACAGCAGAGTGATCAGCGCACCGGCCTTGATCCCGAAATGCTGTTCCACCACCTCGGTGATGTCGGCACCTTCGCGGCCGGAGAGCACGAAGCGGGTCAAGCCGCGATGTGCGTAGAACGTCATCGGGAACGCCAGCAGCGCGAGGATCACCAGCGGCCAGAAACCACCGAGTCCTGCATTGATCGGCAGGAACAGGGTACCGGCGCCAATGGCCGTACCGAACAGTCCCAACATCCAGGTGGTGTCCTGGCGATTCCAGCTCGAAAGTTCAGCGGGTGCTGCTGCATCAAAGCGCTGATCAACGCTTTTGGCCTGATCATTCATCCGGTCGGATCTCCGCATTCCGGTCACTTGCCACTCGGTCAGGACGCGTCGAAAAAAACCGACAGACATGCTCCGGCCGAAACAGGGGCGCGATTCTCCGCGATAAATGAGCAGAAGCAAAGACTTAGTGGAGGAATGGTTGTGCGGAGCAGACCAAACAGGCGTCGTTAATGGAAAAATACAGGTCGGTGCTGGATACGCTCCTTGTCGTTTTCGAGCAGGCTTCAGTACCAGGATGATTGGGGCAACGGGATCAGATTGATCGACCGAGGATGAAGCCAAGGCACATGCAGAAGATGCCGAACGCTAGCAGCATCAAGACTGGATACAGATCGCCTCTATGTTTGACGCGCATCCTTTCGACATATTCATCATGCTCGCGCTCCATTTGTTCCATTCTGGCTCTTGCATCATAAATGCTCATGTCTTCCTCCTTTTAAGTGACAGGTCTGGTGATTGCGAAATAACCGACATTCAATGGTTTAGTAACAGTCCCGCTACCGCCACCGTTGCAGTTAAAACCCCGGCCACTACCGCGAGGGGATAGAAATAGGTCTCCCAAGCCAGCTTTTTCTCCTCCGCCAAAAGCTTCCTTCTTTCGGCCACAAGTTTCCGTGATTCATTTTGTAACCTGTCGAGTTCCAGATTTTCCCGATCGTCTTGAAGCATGTGCCTTCCTTGGCTGTTGGCGATAAATGCTCGAGCTGCTTTATGCCCTTTGATAGTTGCGCACTCGTCTCCTGCCGGGTAGCAGACCGCTCCGATGGTTTCGTAGGCAAAATCCGGTATCCCGGTAGGCAGCCTCGTTGCACTCGACAGCTCCTACAGGGTTTCGTATGCAGCGGGGAACTTCGGTGGCACCGGCATTCTTTCTATTTCGCTCAGATGATCTAGCGTGAATGAGTCCCCTGCCCAAGGAAGCTCAGTCCATGCCCCTCGTTCGCCTCGACATCCGACGAAACCCCGACCCCACTTTCGCCAGACGCATCGGCGAATTAATCTACGCCGCCCTGCGCAGCGCCATCGATGTGCCGGAGCACGACAATTTCCAGATCCTCACCGAGCACGACGCTCAGCACCTGATCTACGACCCGCAATACCTGGGCATCCAGCGCAGCGACGGGGTGGTGTTCATCCAGATCACCATCAGCGAAGGCCGCACAGTCGAGAAAAAACAACTGTTGTTCAAAACCATTGCCGAAAGCCTCAACACGCAACTGGCCGTGCGCCTGGAAGATGTGTTCATCAACTTGGTGGAAGTGAAAAAAGAGAACTGGTCATTCGGTAACGGAACCGCTCAGTACGTCACTTGATACCTGCAGAAAAAACGTCGTAGCCGTGTTCTGACGAAGCACTCGCGCGCGCGCCGTTCCAGCTCCTACACTGGCTGGAACGGGGCAGTGCTCTGCCATTGCCAAAGCGCTCTGGAATCAGCACTCTGCTACGACTTTCGCGACCTTACCGCCGCCGATCACAGGAGCCGCGCAATGCCCGCAACCGTTCTGGTACTGGTTGAAACGATCAATGACTATCTGCCTATTCTTGAACACCAGGGGTTTCACCTGATCCTTGCGCCAACACCTGCCGAGCGCGCACAAGCCATCGTCACCCACGGCAGCCGCATCGACGCCGTGCTTACTCGCGGCCCGTTGGGACTGACCGCCGACGAAATCAGCGCCCTGCCCGCCTTGAAAATCATCACGGTGATTGGTGCGGGTTACGAACAGGTCGATCTGCAAGCGGCGAGCAATCGAGGTATCACCGTCACCAACGGCGCCGGAGTCAACGCCTCCTCAGTGGCCGATCATGCGATGGCGTTGCTGCTGGCGTTGGTGCGCGATATTCCCCGTTGCGACGCGGCGGTGCGTCGGGGCGAGTGGCCAAAAATCATGCGCCCATCGCTGGCGGGCAAACGTCTGGGCATTCTCGGGCTGGGCGCGGTGGGCATGGCCATCGCCAAGCGCGCGGAGCTGGGTTTCGATATGCAGATCAGCTATCACAACCGCCAGGTGCGCAGCGACGTGCCTTACACCTTTTGCTCGACACCGACGGACCTGGCCCGCGCCTCGGACTTTTTGATCGTCGCCACGCCAGGCGGCATCGGCACCCAGCATCTGGTGACAAGAGCGGTACTCGATGCACTTGGGCCGAAGGGCTTCATCGTCAATATTGCGCGAGCCAGTGTGATCGCAACGGCAGAATTGATCACCGCGCTTGAACAACGCCGAATCGCCGGTGCCGCGCTGGACGTGTTCGATCACGAACCTGAAGTGCCCGATTCCTTGAAAACCCTCAGCAACATTGTGCTGACTTCGCATGTCGCCGGACTGTCCCCCGAGGCCACGCAAGGGACGGTGGAACTGGTGGGCAAGAACCTCGTGGCTTTCTTCTCTGGGCAACCGGTTTTGACCCCCGTCGCTCTGCCGCCAAAATTCAGCAACCAGCGCGTGCACTGAAGCACGCGCCCAACGGCGGATTATCGCAGTCGGACAAACCGCCCAACTCAGTCTGCACGCCCCTCCGTTACCCATTCCCACAGGTGATTATCCGGCAACACGCTAACCTATAAGACCGGCCCGCGCTTGTGACGACCCGAGCGCGCCATTAGATTAGCCAATGATGTCTGGCCTCCAAAATAAGCAGAAGGGATAAGTATGGCGCTTACTGACCAGTCCACCCGTATCCGCTCCGGCGAAGAACTCGATGCCAGCCTGATCGATCCGTACCTCAAGGCGCACATTCCGGGCCTGACCGGCACTCCGCACATCAGCCAGTTTCCCGGCGGTGCGTCGAACCTGACCTATCTGCTGGAATACCCCGAGCAAGAGTTCGTTCTGCGCCGCCCGCCGTTCGGCCACAAGGCCAAATCCGCCCACGACATGGGCCGCGAATTCCGCATACTCAATCAACTGCGCGACGGTTTTCCGTATTGCCCGAAAGCCTACGTGCACTGCACCGATGAATCGGTCATGGGCGCCGAGTTTTATGTGATGGAACGGGTCAAGGGCATCATCCTGCGTTCGGAACTGCCACCGAAACTGGGCCTCGACTCAACGAACACCGAGGCCCTGTGCAAGAGCTTCATCGACCGTTTCGTCGAACTGCACCGGGTCGATTACAACGCCTGCGGCCTTGGTGATCTGGGCAAGCCCGAAGGCTACGTCGCGCGGCAGATCAAAGGCTGGAGCGAGCGCTACGAGAAAGCGTTGACCCCGGATGCCCCGCACTGGGAAGCGGTGAAGGCCTGGCTTCACGACAAGATGCCGGCCGACCACCCAACGTCGAGCATCGTCCACAACGATTATCGCTTCGACAACGTCATCCTCGACCCGGACAACCCGATGCAGATCATCGGCGTGCTCGACTGGGAACTGACCACCCTCGGCGACCCGCTGATGGACCTGGGCAACAGCCTCGCCTACTGGATCGAGGCCGGCGACCCGGCGCCCGTGCAACTGATGCGTCGCCAGCCGAGCCACGCGCCGGGCATGCTCACTCGCCGCGAATTCGTCGATTACTACGCCGAGCGCTCGGGCATCCGCATCGACAACTTCGATTTTTACTACACCTACGGCCTGTTTCGCCTGGCCGGCATCGTGCAGCAGATTTACTACCGCTTCTACCATGGACAGACCCAGGACAAACGCTTCGCGCAGTTCATTCACATGAACAAACTGCTGGAGCAGATGAGCCTGCAGGTCATTCAGAAATCCAGCCTCTGATCCAGGCCCCCAACAAGACTTTTCACAAGGGAATCCCATGTCCAAGACTCAGTTGTTCGACCTCGACGGCAAAATCGCTTTCGTCTCCGGCGCCAGCCGTGGCATCGGTGAAGCCATTGCCAAACTGCTGGCCCAGCAAGGTGCTCATGTCATCGTTTCGAGCCGCAAACTCGAAGGCTGCCAGCACGTCGCGGATGCAATCACCGCCGCCGGTGGCAAAGCCACTGCCGTGGCGTGCCACATCGGTGAAATGGATCAGATCAGCCAGGTGTTCGCCGGGATCAAGGAACAATTCGGCCGCCTCGACATTCTGGTCAACAACGCCGCGACCAACCCGCAATTCTGCAACGTGCTGGACACCGACCTCGGTGCGTTCCAGAAGACCGTCGACGTGAACATTCGCGGCTACTTCTTCATGTCAGTCGAAGCTGGCAAGTTGATGCGCGAAAACGGTGGCGGCAGCATTATTAACGTCGCCTCGATCAACGGCATCTCGCCGGGGATCTTCCAGGGCATTTATTCGGTGACCAAAGCAGCGGTCATCAACATGACCAAAGTCTTCGCCAAGGAATGCGCGCAATTCGGCATCCGCTGCAACGCCCTGCTGCCGGGCCTGACCGACACCAAATTCGCTTCGGCGCTTGTGAAGAACGATGCGATATTGAAACAGGCCCTGACGCAGATACCCCTCAAGCGTGTGGCCGACCCGAGCGAAATGGCCGGCGCGGTCTTGTACCTGGCCAGCGACGCGTCGAGCTACACCACCGGGGTAGCGCTGAATGTGGACGGTGGTTTCCTGTCCTGATCTGCGCCGAAGATAACCGGCGTGAGCCTGCTCGCCAACGCGCTGTGTCATTGATATGAATATCGACTGACACTGCGTCTTCGCGAGCAGGCTCGCTCCCACAGGATCGGTGCATGGTTCCGTGTTTCGTGCAGCCGGGTAATCACCAGCCTTATTGCGTGATGCAACGGGTGGTCGTGATTTGGCGCGTCACTTGCCCATCCACATACATATCCCCAACAACCTCAGTATTTTCCAACACCTCGCACCGACGTTCCGGCGGTGGCGGCGGCGCGACAGGCGCAGGGGGCGGCGGACTGGCGCAACCCGCCAACAGCACGGCGAAAAAAACCAACGGCAACACGCGCTTCCCAAGATGATTCATAGGACGACCCGCGGTAAATGGAAGACAACCTCCCGCAACCGAACCGACCACGGAAGACCTGACCACTCATTCTTTATAGCTGAGCACGTTGTTAGCGCCAGTGGATTGGGCTGATTGGATGGTTGGGGCTGTCGTTGCGTTCATACAAACGCCCAACCCCGCAGCGAAGAAACCCCAAGCCTAAGCGAGCGGGCCGAACGTCAGGGCAAAGCCTTTTGGGTTACCTTTTCGGCGTTTGGAAAAGGTGACTCGCCGTTAGGGCGAAACCACCCGCCGCAGCACCGCAAAAACGGATATTCACCCAAAACCCCAAGAGCATGGCCGGCCCAAAGGCCGCCAAGACCAAAGCCCCCTAGGCCAAATCCTGATCCCGCGACGATCGCAAGGAATTGCTGTCAAGCTCGTACCGCAACTCTCCAATCAACGCATCGACCGATTCCTGCGTACGCAAAGAGCCCAGATCAAGCCCGCTGATCACCAGATCCACCTGCCCCGAACCCGCGTGATACAACTTTACCGTCAGAGAGTGATCTCCATCCACCGAGCATTCACAAGCCAGCGGCGCAAAACTGCGCTCAAGTTCGATGCGCAACTGCGCAAGATTCATCATGGACATGGTTCCTATAGCTGTTTCGAAGGGGCGCGATCGCAAGACCCGATTGGCTTGCACCACACCCCACCAGCCTAAGAACACCCGGCCCTCTCCAGAACACGAATTTGCACCCCCGCAACTAGTGCATTTGCACCTTCAGCGCTGTCCCTTGGCTCCCCACTCTCCCGAGAACAAACCACGTTCACGTGCCCAGACGATCGCCTCGCTGCGGCTATGCACGTCGAGTTTTGAATACACCGTGGCCACATGGTTACGCACGGTGTTGGGCGCCAGTTTCAGCCGCGCGGCAATCTCCTTGTCCGCCAGGCCTTCGCAGATCAACCCCAACACATCCCGCTCGCGGGCCGTCAGGTCGGTGAACGACGCACTGGGCAGTTGCGGCGAATTGATCTTCTTCACGTTGGCCAGCTTCTCGATCAAGGTCCGGCTGAACCACGAGGCGTCCTTCATCACCTCTTCAATCGCCGCGACCAGCTCAAGCTCAGTGCGCTTGCGTTCGGTCATGTCCATCAACACCAGCAAATAACATGACGTGTCATGAATGTTCACGGTGTCGGCCGAAACCGCGCATTCCAGCAATTGCTCATCCTTCTTGCGCACCGGAACGTCGACCCGATCGACGCGCCCGTTTTTCGCCAGAGCCGACAACAACCGCGTGCGTGCGCCGTCATCGTTGATAAAGCTCAGCTGCGTCACGGTTTTGCCCAGCACGTCATCGCTGTCGTAGGCCAGGGTTTCGAGAAACGCCTGGTTGACGTCGATCACTTCCTGCTTGTCGGCGGTACAGATCAGAATGGGCACAGGCGTCAGGCGAAACGCCTTGGCAAAACGCTCCTCGCTCTGGCGCAGCGCCACTTCAACCCTGCGCCGCGGCTCCATGTCGACGAAGGAAAACAGCATGCAATTTTGGTCGTTGAGCAGCAGCGGTTGCCCGGCGACGATCACTTGCTTGCTGCCACCGCCGGGCAGGCGCAGTTCCGCCTGCATCTGCGGAATGGTCGCGACGTCGCGCAAGCGCTGGACGGCCAGGTCCCGCTGCTCAGCGTGCTCGAAGATGTCAATTTCATAAGCCGAGGTGCCGATGACCTGCTCGCGGGTGTAGCCGGTCATCTCCAGGAAGCCCGGATTGACCTTGATGTAACGCAAGTCGCTGAGACGGCAGATCACTGCGGGCGCAGGGTTGGCGTTGAAGGTCTTTTCGAAGCGCAGCTCGGCATTGGCCCAATCCGTCACGTCGCTCATGATCAACACCAGCGACTCGGGCTGCCCGACGCGGTCGGTCAGGATCATGCTGCTCACTTTGTGCACCCAAGTGCGCTCCGGGTCGTCCACCGGCGAGGCTTCGATGAGCAGATCACTGAACGCCTCGCTGCGCGCCACACGGCTGATCGGGTAGTTTTCCGGCGGCAACACATGGTTATTGCGGTAGCGCAGGACGAAACGCCTGGCGTACTCGTCCGCGTTGGTGCCCAGATCACCGATGGTGCTGACCCCATGCATGGCCAGCGCCGCTTCATTGGCCCAGAGAATGCTTTTATCGAGCTCCAGCAGAATCACCCCGTCCGACAGCCCGGCGATGATCTGCTGCAACTGGCGACGGTTGGTTTCGGTGGTCAGGACTTCCTGGCTCATTGGATCTCCACACTGTGATGCGGCAAGGTGAAGTGTACGACCGCAGCGGCGCGCGATCGTGCGACGACTCAAAATCAGCAAAAAACCTGTGCAAGCGAGCTTGTTCGCGAAGGCTAAGTGTCAGTCAACGCAGGGGTTGAATGACACACCGCCGTCGCGAGCAAGCCCGCTTTTACAGGTTTTTGTTCGGTCAAAATCCGGGGGTTTTCAATTCACGCAACGTATCGAGAAACAACTGTAGCACCGGCGAAGCATCGTCCGCCCGGTAAGTGACGTACAGCGGCACTTGCGGCAACGCCGGCGTCAGATGTCGAAACACCAGCCCCGCCGGGGCCAGTTGCTCGATCGATGCCGGCAACAGGGCCACACCAAACCCGGCACGCACCAGACTGAGCAAGGTCTGCACTTCGATCACCTGCTGGCGGATCTGTGGCGTGAACCCGGCCTGGATGCAGCATTGATAAAGGAAACCGGCGAATCGTGACTGTTTCAGCTCCAGCGCGACAAACGGCTCATGGGCCAGATCGGCCGGGGCCAGCACCTTGCGCGCGGCCAGAGGATGGTCCGCCGGCATCACCACATGAATCGGTTCGTAGATCAGCAGCTCGTTGCGCAGCTGCGGATCGTCGTAACCGACGCGAAACACGCACGCGTCGATGCGTTTTTCTTTCAGCGCCTTGACCTGCGCCGCCGGGGTCATCTCATGCAAACGCCAGGCGACCTGCGGGTAACGCTCGCGAAACAGATGCAATGCCTTGGGCAACACCCCCACCATCACCGAACTGATCATGCCGATCTCCAGCTCGCCGAGTTGCCCGCGCCCGGTCTGACGGGTCAGATCCAGTGCCCGCTCAAGTTGCTCGAACACCAGCGGCGCCTGCTCCTTGAGCATCTGCCCGGCTGCCGTCAGCTCGACTCGATGATGGCTGCGCTCGAACAGCGGCGTGCCGAGTTCTTCTTCCAGCAAACGAATCTGTTGACTCAGGGGCGGCTGACAGATGTGCAGCCGTTCGGCAGCCCGACCGAAATGCAGTTCATCGGCCAGCGCCAAGAAATACCGTAGCAGGCGCAAGTCCATGGCATTTAACCCAGCTTCAATGGCGTCGAGCGCTGGCGCACGCCGGTCAGTGCGAACAGTGCGTTGGCGATAGCCGGCACCACCGATGGACTGCCCAGCTCACCAACGCCACCGGGTTTGCCTGGCTCGCCATCGAGTACGACGATATCGGTGGCCGGCATGTCGGACATACGCGCAACGCGATAGTCATGGAAGTTGCTCTGCACCACCCTGCCCTGTTTGATGTCGAGCCGATCAAACAACGCATGCCCCAGGCCCCACATCAGGCCGCCATAGATCTGTTCTTCAACACCACCGGGCGATACCGCCAGACCGCAATCGACCACGCAGGTGAGCTTTTCGACTTTGGGCTTGCCATCGACCGTCGCGACTCGCGCAACTACAGCGATAAAACTGCTATAGCCCTGGTTCGTGGCGATTCCCAAGGCTGATCCCGGCGGTAACGGCTGGCCCCATCCGGCTCGCTCGGCAGCCTGTTTGAGCACGGCCACATGCCTGGGTCGCTCCTGCATGTTGGCGAGGCGAAAGGCCAACGGATCTTCACCGGCGGCGTGGGCCAGTTCATCCATGAAACTCTCTACCGCAAACACATTGGGAATGAAGCTGACTGAACGGTACCAGCCGCTGGGCACGTTGCTTTCGTGCTTGACCCAGTTCAGGTCAAGGTGTGGCGCACGGTAAGCGAAGTCCCATGCGGTGATCGCTTCGGTGGTGCTGTAATCCATGTGATCGGGGCGCTCGAAGTAACCCGGTTCCCACTGCTCCGGCGACGCTGGCGATACCGCATGCAACTGCAACGCGGTGAGTCGGCCTTGGGCGTCCAGCGCACCCTTGATCCGATTGAGGGTGGCCGGGTGATAAAACAGCGCCTGCATTTCATCTTCGCGACTGTTGAGCAGCTTCACCGGCACGCCGGTTTTCTGCGCCAGGTACGCGACTTCGAACAACCAGTACTTGGCTTCCCGCGCCCCAAAACTGCCACCGGAAACCAGCTCATGAATAGTCACGCCGGCCTTGTCCAGGCCACACACTTTTTGCGCCGCTTCCAGTGCCGACGACGGTACCTGCACGCCGCCCCAGTAGGTGATTGATACGTCTGAAACCTGTGCGGTGATGCAGATCGGTTCCAGCGGATTTTGCACTTTATAGGGCATGGTGTAGTCGGCTTCGATCAGCGTTGCCGCTTGCGCCCATTGCGCGCTGACGTTGCCCTGGGTCATGGTTTTGACCACCTGTGCCTTCGGGTCGCCGATGGCCTGGGCCTGAGCGCTGAACAACTGTTCACTGTCGAACCCGGCCAGCGGCGAATCGCTCCATTTGACCTTCAACACCTGACGCCCTTGCTGCGCGGCCCAGAAGGTGTCTGCCAGCACCGCGACCCCCTCCAGATTGCCGCCGAGCACATCGGGCCGCCCCGGAATCGCCAGCACTTTGCGCACCCCCGACACTTGCAGTGCGGCGGTCGAATCAATACTCAGCAGTTTCGATCCCACCACCGGCGCACGCTGGATCACGGCCACCAGCATGTCGGGCAATTGCACGTCGATGCTGTACTGAAAAGCCCCGCACACCTTGGCCGCCGCATCGCGTTTGTGCCGCAGCTTGCCGATGTATTTGAACTGCGCCGGATCCTTCAGAGTGACCTTTGTCGGAGCCGGCAACTGCGCCGCCACGCCGACCAGTTCGCCGTAACCGAAACTGCGCTTGCTTGACGCATGCACCACCCGACCGTCCTCGGTGGTGCAACTGTCGGCGTCGACTTTCCACTGCTGCGCCGCCGCCGTGATCAATAGCACCCGCGCGGTGGCGCCGGCCATGCGCAGGCGATCGTATTCCAGGGAAACACTGGTGCTGCCACCCGTAGAGAAGACCTTCCAGACCGGATGGATGTAGGTCTGGAAAAACGGATCTTCGGGAGTGATGACCTGCACGGTCATCGGATCGACGTAGAGTTCTTCGGCCACGCACGCAGCCAGTGCCGTTTGGGTACCGGTGCCGGAATCGTGCTTGTGCACCACCAGTTTCACCGTGCCGTCGGGCAGCACCCGCACCCAGGCATTGGGTTCGAACCCGGTGGCCGATGCCGGGGTTTTCGGATCGGCGGCGGCCATGCCGCCCGGCAAGTAGAAGGCAATCGCCAGGCCCGAAGCGACAGTTGCCGCCTGCTTGAGAAATTCCCGGCGCGGCAGTTCGATACGGGTGTTGTCGATGAGGCTCATCACGCCTCCTTCGGCGCATTCGCCGCGCGCTTGATGGCCTTGTTGATACGCCCGTAAGTGCCGCAGCGGCAGATATTCCCGGACATCGCATTACGGATCGAATCATCTGTGATCGCCGCACCGGTATTGAGCAGCGCCGCCGCGGACATGATCTGCCCTGATTGACAGTAACCGCATTGCGGCACATCTTCGGCAACCCAGGCCACTTGCAGCGGATGGCTGTGTGTCGGCGACAGCCCTTCGATGGTGGTAATGCCATGGCCCGCGACGGCCGCCAGTGGCACCTGGCAGGATCGCACCGCTACACCGTCCAGGTGCACGGTGCATGCGCCGCACAGGCCCATGCCGCAACCGAATTTGGTGCCGGTGAGTTTCAATTGGTCACGCAGTACCCATAACAAGGGCATGGAGGGGGACGCCTCATCCAGCTCGCGTCGTTCGCCGTTAACCGTGAATGCAATCATTGTCAGGCTCCAAAAGAGCGGCCCGTCTATGCGCAGGCCTGGTCGCCGATTATTGGAAACCACGGCAATCCCCGGCCAGCGACGATTTCTGCCAACCGCTGTAAGCAGGACTAACAACAATGTACAAACGATACCCGTCGGTGCAGTCCATGAGCGCATTTATCCATGCGGCGCGCAGCGGCAGTTTTTCCAGCGCGGCACGCAAGCTCGACCTGACCCACAGTGCGATCAGCCAGCAGATCCGCGCGCTGGAGGATTTCATCGGCCAGCCGCTGTTCGTACGTGAAGGCGGCGGCAGCAATCTGACGGATGCCGGGCAGTTGTTTGCCAGCGTGCTATCGGATGGCCTGGCGCAGATTGATCGCGCATTGTCATCGGTGAAGAACCGCAGCGTGGCGCAACGCCTGACGCTGGATGTCGACAGTGAGCTGGCGCAGAGCTGGCTCAATCCGCGCTTGCCGCAGTTGCTGGAGCAGTTGCCCGATTACGAAGTGACGCTGCTGTCGATGCCGCGCAGTGATCGCAGCACATTCGAGCGCGTGGATCTGGCGTTGCGCTACGGGTATGGCGATTGGGATGACTGCGAAATGACGCAGATCTGTGGCGATCGGGTGTTGGCGGTGGCTTCGCCGGATCTGCTGGAGCGCTATGGTTTGCAGTTGCCCTTGAGCCCGACGCAGATCCTCGAATTGCCGTTGCTGGGGTACACGCGGCGCTCGTGGATTCCGTGGCTGGACGCCGCCGCAATGGCACCGATCGAGCCTGCCGCGCGGGTGATTTTTGATAATGCGGCGAATCTGATCGCGGCGGCTGAGGCCGGTGTTGGCGCGGGACTGGTGCGCGGATTGCTGGCCGCCGATGCATTGCGCAGCGGACGGTTGGTGGCGTTGAACGAAGCGCAGATCGCGGCGCATTACAACCTTTACGCCGTCTGGCCGCATGGCCAGGCCGAGCGGGTAGCGCCGGTGGTTGAGGCGATCAAACAGTTGGCTTTGCAAACACAACACTGATGCCTTCGCGAGCAGGCTCGCTCCCACATTGCAATGCGTATTCTTGTGGGAGCGAACCTGCTCGCGAAGAGGCCGCAACGATCACCACAAAACCGGAACCATATCGAACAAGTATCACCACCGCGCCCAATTAATATTGTACGAACCCTCCGCCCCTTTCCAATACTCGACCTCAGCAGCCACCCACCCGGGCCGGATGCGAACAGGCGAGGGAATGCGCGTGTCTTGCGCATAGAAACGGCCGATTGCCCGGGAGGTGGATGCCGAGAGCCGCACGGCTCCCTTCCCCGCTATCAGGAGATCAACTGCAATGATCATCGATATCAGCTGCTATCCCACCGACCTGGTGGACCTCGCCTGGAGGCATGACGGTGACCCGTTCACCGGCGAGCGTCTGCTGGAGATGATGGATGGCCCGTACATGGTCAACGGCAAACCTCGCCGCATCGACAAAGCCTTCATCCAGCCGCCCCAGGGCAACACGATTTACACCTGGACCGACGGTGACCTCAGCGGCCGCGAATCCATCGACGCCTACATGGCCTACACCCTGAAAATGGTTCAGACCTACCCGGACCGGTTCATCGGCTGCTTCGTCTACAACCCGCGCTGCGGCGTGGAAAACGGCGTCGAGGCCATCGAGCGCTACGTCAAGGAACACGGTTTCAAGATGGTGCAGATGCAGGCCAACATGCACGCCTACCGGCCTGACCGCGCACTGGACTGGGTGCGCCCATGCTTCGAGAAATGCGCCGAGCTCGGCATCCCGGTCAAGCTGCACACCGGCGACGGGCCGTACAGCATTCCTTCGGAATGGGTGCCAATGATCAAGGAATTCCCCAACGTCGACTTCATCATGGCCCACTTCGGTGTGCAGACCGGCGGGGTGTACGTGTTCGAACCGATGCAATGGGCGATGGAGTTGCCTAACGTCTATTGCGAATCCGGCTGGTGCCTGCAATCGCGGATCGTGGAGTTCGCCAAGGTCCTGCCGACGCACAAAATTCTCTTCGGCACCGACACGCCGCCGAACGAACCGGGCATGTGGCTGCGTCTGCTTGAGGTGCTCTGCCACGAGCCGCCGCAGGGGCTTAACCTCGACGAAGACACCCTCGAAGAGTATCTGGGCAACAACACCGCGCGGATGATTGGCCTCGAGCCGACCCCGCCACCGCGTTCCGTTTGCGAAGCTGAGGCGCAACTCAAGCGTCCCTTCACTGCGCAACTGGCCAGGAGCTGAAGCGATGATTATCGACACCCACCTGCATCCCACCAACCTGGTCGACGAGGCCTGGCGCCACACCGGCGAACCGTTCACCGGCGAGCGCATGCTCAAGTTGATGGACGGGCCCTACATGATCAACGGTAAACCACGCCGTATCGACATGGGTTTCATCCAGCCACCACCGGGCAACACCGGCTATCGCGATGGCAATCGTCGGGGCCGCGAGGGCGTGCGCGACTACATGTCCTACGTTGCCGAACTCTGCGTGAAATACCCGGATCGCTTCATCGGCAACTTCAATTTCAATCCGCGCTGGGGACCGGAAAACGGTGCGGCGGAGCTGGAATTCCACATCAAGGAATACGGTTTCAAAATGCTCAAGCTGCACGCCAACATGCACGGTTATCGCCCGGATCGGGCGCTCGACTGGCTGCGCCCGGCGATGAAGGTTTGCGCCAAATACAACATCGTCGTGCTGATCCACACTGGCGATGGTCCGTACACGATTCCGACGATGTTCTACCCGATCATTCGCGAGTTCCCGATGGTCAATTTCATCATCGGCCACTTCGGTATCCAGACCGGTGGCAACTACTCCTTCGAAGCGTTCTGGATGGCCATGGACACGCCGAACGTTTACTGCGAGTCCGGTTGGTGCTTCCAGTCGCGGATCGTCGAATTTGCCAAGGAACTGCCGCGCAACAAGATCGTGTTCGGCACCGATTCGCCGCCGAACGAACCCGGCATGTGGTTGCGCGAACTGGAGGTGTTGTGCTCGCCGGCGCCGCAGGGGTTGGGCATTGACGAGGATCATCTCGAGGACTATCTGGGCAACAACATCGCCCGGTTGTGCGGGATCGAACCGACGCCACCGCCCAAGGATCTGGTCGAGGCCGATATTCGCCTGACCACGACCTACCTCTAACGGGTAGAAATGCTGCCTCTCTGTGGCGAGGGAGCTTGCTCGCGTCGGGTGGCGAAGCCGCCTCGTAAAAATAATGTCTGCTACGCAGTCCAGCGCAAGCAAGCTCCCTCGCCACAAGGATTCGCAAACAGAGCACACAGCGACTTTACAGGCACGAAGATGATCCGGCGCTCGTTCGACCGGCAGGCCAACGGCTGGCCCCGCGAGCGCCTCTCACCCCTGCGTGCCTGCTTTTTACGAGGTGAAACCATGACCCGTTCGACGCTCGGCGATTCTCAGGACTTTCACGTATTCATTGACGCCTATCGCCGTGAATTTCCGGACGATGTGCTGACCGTCACTGACAAAATTTCCGCCGATCAGGACGTCACCGCCCTGGTCGATGCCCTCGCCGCCCAGGGCCGCGATCCGCTGTTGATCTGCGACAACGTCGGCAGTCTCGGCGTGCCGGTGGCGACCAATCTTTTTGCGTCCCGCATTCGCATTGCACGGCTGTTCGGCGTCACGCCGGCGCAACTGCACGAAACTTTCCAGACCCGCGCCAACCAGCCGATTGCGCCGCGTTACGTGGAAACCGGCCCGATCCTGGATGAAGTGTTCGAAGGCGAAACGCTGGACCTGGCGCTGCTGCCGATGCTCAAGCACTTCGACAGCGACCGTGGGCCGTACATCACCAACGCGATCATCATTGCCGAAGACCCGGTGACCGGCATCGCCAACATGAGCTATCACCGCTCGATGCGCCATGCCCGCCAGGCGCTCGCCACCAGCCTGCATTCGCGCGGGCATCTGTGGCGAATGCTGCAAACCGCCCGCGAGCGTGGCGAAGAATTGCGCGTGGCGATGGTGGTGGGGGCGCATCCATTGTTCATGCTCGCCGCCGCTGCCCGCCTGCCCTATGGCAGCGATGAACGCGCCGTTGCCGGCGGGTTGTTCGGCGCGCCGCTGGAACTGGTCAAAACGCCCCGCTACGGCATCGGCGTTCCGGCCTTTGCCGAGTTCGTGCTTGAAGGGGCGATCGACCCGACCGCTTATGCCGAGGAAGGTCCGTTCGGCGAGTTCAGCGGCTATTCCTCGGACCGCTCGACCAACAACGTGCTGCGCGTGGATACCTTGCTGCGGCGCAAGGACGCCTGGCTGGTTGACGTCATGGGCGGACGTTACGCCGAACACCTGACCCTCGCCCGCCTGCCCCGTGAAGCGGAGATGAGCGAGAAGCTCAAGGCGCGCTTCCCTGCCGTCACCGGCGTGCATTACCCCAATTCCGGCACGCACTTTCACTGTTACGTGGCGCTGGACCAAAGTCGCGATGGCGAAGCGCGACAGATCATGCTGGCCCTGCTCGGCTGGGATCCGTACCTGAAAACCGTGATCGCGGTGGACAGCGACATCGACATCAACGACGACAGCCAGGTGCTGTGGGCGCTGGCCACGCACTTTCAGCCGCATCTGGATATTTTCACCATCGATGGCTTGCCGGGCAGTCCGCTCGATCCGTCGTCCTCGGTCAACGGCACCACGTCACGGATGGGCCTGGACGCTACACGCGGTTCGGGTTTCGACGGGATCAAGGCGCAGCTCGATCAGCAGGTGCTCGAACGCGCCAGGCAGGTGATCAAAGGCCTGCAGTCGTGAGTCGCCAAAGGATTGTGGTCGGCATCAGCGGCGCGTCCGGGTTCGTCTACGGCGTGCGCCTGCTGCAATTACTCGGCGAACTGGACATCGAAAGCCACCTGATCATCAGCCGCGCCGCCCTGCTGACCATGGCCCACGAAACCGACTACAAACTCGCCGACGTCACCGCGCTGGCGAGCCATTACCACCGCGCCGATGACGTCGCCGCCGGGATTGCCAGCGGCTCGTTTCGCTGCCTCGGGATGGTGGTGGCGCCGTGTTCGATGCGCACACTGGCGGAGATTGCCACGGGCGCGTCATCGGGACTGATCGGTCGCGCCGCCGACGTGACACTCAAGGAACGTCGCACACTGGTGCTGATGGCCCGCGAAACGCCGCTGACCCTCGCTCATCTGCGCAACATGACCGCCGTGACCGAGATGGGCGCCATCGTCGCCCCGCCTGTGCCGGCATTTTACGCGCGCCCTGAAAACCTTGCGCAAATGGTCGACCACAGCCTCGGCCGGGTACTCGACCTGTTTGGCCTCGACGCCGGCACCGCGCGACGCTGGCGAGAACACACGCAAGCCTGTGGGAGCGAGCCTGCTCGCGATGGCGGTCTGTCATTCAGCAATGGTGGTGGTTGAACCACCGCATTCGCGGGCACGCCCGCTCCCACCTTGATCGCACTCCGACAAAAACGTCAGTAAGGAGCTCCAGATGAACACGCCCTTCAACGCGCCCACCCGAAACAACAAAATCCCCGTGACCATCCTCACCGGCTTTCTCGGTGCCGGCAAAACCACGCTGCTCAATTACATCCTCAAAGAGAACCATGGGCGCAAGATCGCCGTGATCGAAAACGAGTTCGGCGAAGTCGGCATCGACGGCGATCTGGTGCTCAGCTCCGAAACCGAAGAAATCTACGAGATGGTCAACGGCTGCGTGTGCTGCACCGCCGAAGTGCGCGAGGATCTGGTGCGTATCGTCCGGGAGCTGGTGGCGCGGCCAGTGCGCCTCGATCACATCCTCATCGAGACCAGTGGCCTGGCCGACCCTTACCCGGTGGCGCAGAGTTTCTTCATCAATGATCCGATTGCCGAAGAAGTCGAACTCGACGCGATCGTGACCATGGTTGACGCCAAACACATCCTCCAGCACCTGGAAGATCTGCAGCTCGATGGCGTCGACAATCAGGCCGTGGATCAGATTGTCTGCGCCGACCGCATCGTCATCAACAAGGTCGATCTGGTCAGCGCTGAGGCTGTGGAAATCCTGCGCCGCAAGATTCGCGGCTTGAACGCCACCGCCGATCTCGTGACCTCGACGCATGCACAGATCGACCTGACGAAAATCCTAGGTATCGGTGCCTTCGAGTGCACGCAGAAGCTGATGGAAATCGGCGCTGACCTCGAGCATCACGAACACCACGATCATCACGAGCACCCCGTTGACGAGCTGGATCACCAACACGATCCGAGCGTGTCGTCGGTGGGCATCGCTGTGGACGGCGCGGTGAATCTGGTCGCGTTTCACCGCTGGATCAGCGAGCTGCGCGCCTCCCAGGCCAACAACCTCTACCGCATGAAAGGCGTGCTGGCGGTGGCAAACGAAGACCAGCGCTATGTGCTGCAAGGCGTGCACAGCCTGGTGGAATTCCGCGCCTCGACCGCGTGGGGCACGGAGCCCCGCTCGAGCAAGATTGTGTTCATCGGCCGCGACCTGGATCGTGCGGCGCTGAACCAGGGCTTCGCCGCCTGCCTAGCAGGCTGAAACAGGCAACGGAGCCGGTGGATGGCGGCTTCGCAGCACGAATGACTGGAACCAATCAATTGGTGGTAACACCCTGTGGCGAGGGAGCTTGCTCCCGCTGGGGCGCAAAGCGGCCCCTGAAAAGCATCGGACTGCTGCGCAGTCCGGCGGGAGCAAGCTCCCTCGCCACAGGTTCTTTACCATGGCATCAGTCAATTGATTGGCATCAGACGAATACCCCTCTCTACCGCACAAAAACAGCCAGAGGTGTTTCCCATGTCGTCAGCCACATCCTCATCGCAAACCGCCTCCACCGTGCATCCCGTCGACCGGATTCTGTCGGTACGCCAGATGCTGACCCTCGGCCTGCAACACATGGCCGTCTCGTACATCGGCGCCATCGCCGTGCCGTTGATTGTCGCCAGTGCCCTGAAAATGTCCCACGCCGAGACGGTGGTGCTGATCAGCACCACCCTGTTTTGCTCCGGCATCGCCACGCTGCTGCAAACCGTCGGTTTCTGGAAATTCGGCGTGCGCCTGCCGATCCTGCAGGGCGTTGCATTCAGCAGCGTCGGCCCGGTGATCGCCATTGGCAGTAACCCGGAGGTAGGCTTTGCCGGAGTCTGTGGGGCGGTGATCGGCGCGGGGATCTTCACCATGTTGGTGGCGCCCTTCGTCGGTCGATTGCGGCGGTTTTTTCCACCCGTGGTGACGGGGTGCATCGTCACGGTGATCGGCCTGCAATTGTTCCCCATCGCCTACGAATGGGTGGGTGGCGGACGCAACGCAAGCAACTTTGGCGCGCCGGCATTTCTCGGCGTGGCAGTGGTGGTGTTGCTGACCATCCTGCTGGTCAATCGCTACGGCAGCCCGATGCTGCGCAACATGGCAGTGCTGGTCGGCATGCTGGTCGGCGGCGGGCTGGCTTACGGTCTGGGCATGGGCAGTTTTCACAGCGTCGAAGAAGCCCCGTGGCTGACCGTGCCTTACCCGTTTTACTTCGGCCTGCCGACCTTCAGCCTGATCCCCATCGCAACCATGGTGGTGGTGATGATCGTGCAAATGGTCGAGTCGATGGGGCTGTTCGTGGCCATCGGCGACATCGTCGAAAAACCGGTGGAGGACAAACAGGTGATCAACGGGCTGCGCGCCAACGGCCTGGCCAGCACCATCGCCGGGATGTTTGCCGCGTTTCCTTTTATTGCCTTTATGGAAAACGTTGGTCTGGTGATTCTCACCGGCGTGCGCAGTCGTTGGGTGGTGGCGGTCAGCGGCTTGCTGATGTGCTCGGTTGCCCTGGTGCCAAAGGCTGGCGCGATCATCGCTTCCATGCCGACCGCCGCCCTCGGTGGCGCCGGCATTGCCATGTTCGGCGTGGTGGCGGCGGCGGGAATCCAGACCCTGTCCAAGGTCGATTACGAACGCAATCGCTACAACGTGCTGATTGTCGGTTTCACCCTCGCCGCCGCGCTGGTGCCGGTGCTCGCGCCGACGTTGTTCAAACAACTGCCCGAGTGGTCGCAGCCGTTCCTGCACAGCAGCGTGGTCATCGCGTGCCTGGTGTCGGTGCTGCTCAACGCCGCGCTCAATGGCGTCAGCGTGCCGCAAACCACCGCCGGCAAGTCCGCCTCGCACATCCTTTGACTGGAGCCTGCCCATGACTCAATTTCAGAACATCCTGATCAAACACCCGGTGGCCGTAATGACCGGCCGGCGCGGCCCGCGTGCCCGGGCCGGCGCCGTGGACATTCGTGTGGTCAACGGACGCATTGCCGAAATGGCCGCCAACCTGCAAGCGCTGCCCGGCGAACGGGTGATAGACGCGCGCCACTGCGTTGTCTATCCGGGCTGGATCAACACCCACCATCACTTGTTCCAGAACCTGCTCAAAGCCGTGCCCGAAGGTCTGAATCAGGACCTGCAAGGCTGGTTGGCCAGCGTGCCCTACCCGCGTTTGAACCGTTTCACCCCGCAGTTGGCGCGGATCGCGGCACGGCTGGGCATGGTTGAATTATTGTTGTCCGGCGTGACCACCTGCGCCGATCACCATTACCTCTATCACGCCCAAGGCAGCACCGAGACCGGCGACCTGCTCTTCGACATGGCCGAAGAATTCGGCCTGCGCTTCGTGCTCTGCCGCGGCGGCGCGCTGGAGTCCGCCAGCGCCCATCCGGGCTTCTCGAAAACCGCGCTGCAACCGGAAAGCCTCGAGCAGATGGTCGGCGATATCGAGCGCTTGAAATCGCGCTATCACCAGGACACACCGGACGCGATGCGCAGGGTGGTAGTCGCGCCGACAACCCCGACTTTTTCACTGCCGCCGACGCTACTGCGCGAACTCGCGCAAACAGCTCGCGGTCTGGGCCTGCGCCTGCACACGCACTTGTCGGAGACGCAGAACTACATCAATTTCTGCCGCGACAAGTACAACTGCCTGCCGGTGGAATTTGTCGCCGAACACGAATGGCTCGGCCCCGACGTCTGGTTCGCCCACGCCGTGCACCTGCAACACGGTGAAATCCGCATGCTCGCGCAAACCGGTACTGGCATCTCCCACTGCCCGGTCAGCAACGCGCGGCTGGGCAGCGGCGTCGCGCCAGTGCCGCAAATGTACGAGGCTGGCGTGCCGATCTCGCTGGGCGTGGATGGCGTAGCCTCCAACGAATCCGGAAGCATGGTCGGCGAAGCCAACACCGCATGGCTGATCCACCGCGCCGAGCAAGGCGCGTCGGCAACCACCGCTGAAGACGTCATTCATTGGGGCACGGCAGGCGGCGCGCAGGTTCTGGGCCTTGGCGCGGTTGGCACGCTGGAAGTCGGTCAGGCGGCGGATCTGGTGATCTACAGCCTCGATCATCCACGCTTCTTCGGTTTCCACGACAGCGCCGTCGCGCCGGTGGTTGCGGGTGAGCCGATCACGGTGAAATACAGTCTGGTGAGTGGCAGAGTTGTGGTCGATAACGGCGTGATTCCGGGACTCGACATCGAACGCATGCGCGCCGAGGCGTGGGAAGGTGTGCAGCAGCTGATGAATGTTGACGACTGATCCAATCCCACCCCGAAACCCCTGTGGGAACACGCTGGCTCTCACAGGGTTTCAGGGTTTTTAAAGGAGTTTCTCTCAGGCCGCGCGCTGCCCGGCTGCCACCGCCGCCGAAGCCGCCAGCATCGCCCGCAACAACACCGCGCACCCCGCCGCCAGATCGTCCGGTGCTGCGTTCTCGATTTCGTTGTGGCTGATACCGCCCTCGCAGGGCACGAAGATCATCCCCGCCGGGCCGAGTTCGGCGACGAAAATGGCGTCATGCCCCGCGCCACTGACGATGTCCATGTGCGACAGACCCAGGCCTTTTGCCGCGCCGCGCACCGCTTCCACGCAGCCCTTGTCAAAGTACAGCGGCGGAAAGTCCGCTGTCGGGGTCAGCTCGTAGGTGAGACCGTGTTCTTCGCAGGTGGCCTCGATGATGTGTTTCACTTCGGCGATCATCGAATCCAGCCGAGCCGGTTCCAGGTGCCGGAAATCGAGGGTCATGCGCACTTCGCCCGGAATCACATTGCGCGACCCCGGATAGGCTTGCAGGCAGCCAACCGTGCCGCAGGCGTGGGGCTGGTGGCCGAGGGCGGCGCGGTTGACGGCGCCGACGATCACCGAGGCGCCGACCAGAGCGTCCTTGCGCAAGTGCATCGGCGTTGGGCCGGCGTGGGCCTCAACGCCACGCAACTTGAGGTCGAACCACTTTTGCCCGAGTGCGCCAAGGACAACGCCGATGGTCTTGGCTTCGTCCTCAAGGATCGGGCCTTGTTCGATGTGCGCTTCAAAATAAGCGCCGACTTTATGGCCGCTGACCTCACGCGAGCCAGCGTAGCCGATGGCATTGAGGGCTTCGCCTACGGTAACGCCCTCGGCATCGACCTTGGCCAGGGTTTCCTCCAGGGTAAACTTCTCGGCGAATACGCCGGAGCCCATCATGCACGGGGCAAAGCGCGAGCCTTCTTCGTTGGTCCAGACCACCACTTCCAGCGGCGCTTCGGTTTCCACGCCGAGGTCGTTGAGGGTGCGCAGCACTTCGACGCCGGCGAGCACGCCGAAGCAGCCGTCGAACTTGCCACCAGTGGGCTGGGTGTCGATGTGGCTGCCGGTCATCACGGGAGCAAGGTTCGGGTTGCGGCCGGCGCGACGGGCGAAAATATTGCCGACCGCATCGATCGTGACGCTGCAACCGGCGTCCTTGCACCACTGCACGAACAGGTCGCGGGCCTGGCGGTCGAGGTCGGTGAGGGCCAGGCGACAGACGCCACCCTTGACTGTGGCGCCGAGTTTGGCGAGTTCCATGAGCGATGCCCACAGGCGATCGCGGTTGATGTGCTGATGGCTCGATTGCAGAACGTCTACGGCTGCGTTCATGGGGATCTCCTCAGTGCTGATGCCGATAGTGCCCATGCGCTGCGTGGGCATTCATCCATGGACGCATTGCGTCCGCTGTTGGGACGCGGAGCGTCCAGGGCTGCATTCCCACGCAGAGCGTGGGAACGATCAGTTTGTGGGTCGCTGTCCGGCCATCTTCGCGAGCCTGCTCGCGAAGAGGCCAGCATTCACACCGCCGATTTCACGACCGAAGGCTGCGCGCGCATCACGCATAACCCGTAATAAATCACCCCGCCCAGTGCCGAGCCGGTGAACCAGCCGTAGCTGTAGAACCAGCTGAATGCATCGCTGCCCAACGACAGCAAGGTCAACACCACCGGTACGCCGAACGCGACAAAACCTGCCCAGTTCCATGCCGGATAGATGTCATCGCGGTACAGCCCGGCCAGGTCGAGTCGCTGTTTCTTGATCAGGAAATAATCCACCACCATGATCCCGGCAATGGGGCCGAGCAGGCTGGAATAGCCGAGCAGCCAGTTCGAGTACACCGTCTCCAGACTGATATCGGAAACGATCAGCCCGAGCTTTTTCAATAGCTCATGGGCCATCAGCACCAGCCCCACCACCCCGGTCAGCAACACGGCTTTGGTGCGGTTGATGACCTTGGGCGCGATGTTCTGGAAGTCGTTGGTCGGCGAGACAATATTCGCTGCGGTGTTGGTCGACAATGTGGCGACGATGATGAGCGCCATGGCCAGCGCCACCCACACCGGACTCTGAATATGGCCGATCAGCGTGACCGGATCGGACACGGTGACGCCGACCAGTTTCACCGACGCGGCAGTCATCACCACGCCCAGTGCGGCAAACAGGAACATGGTCAGCGGCAGGCCGAATATCTGCCCCAGAATCTGGTCTTTCTGGCTCTTGGCGTAGCGACTGAAGTCGGGAATGTTCAACGACAGCGTGGCCCAGAAACCGACCATCGCCGTCAGCCCCGCCGCGAAGTAACTGACCACGCTGGCGCCTTCAGGACGTTTCGGCGGGATCGCCAGCAACTCGGTCATCGACACATTGGGCATCGCCCACACCAGCAAGCCGATACCGACCGCCACCAGCAGCGGCGCGGACAGGGTTTCCAGCCATTTGATCGACTCGGCACCGCGAATCACCACCCACAGATTCAGCGCCCAGAACACCATGAAACCGATCACCTCACCTGTGCCGCCAAGGGACTTCCAGCCCTCGAACACCGAGCCGAGAAACAGGTGAATCGCCAGACCGCCAAACATCGTTTGAATGCCAAACCAGCCACACGCCACCAGCGCGCGAATCAGGCACGGCACGTTGGAACCGAGAATACCGAACGAGGAGCGCAGCAGCACCGGAAATGGAATGCCGTATTTGGTGCCCGGAAACGCATTGAGCGTCAGCGGAACCAGGACGATGACGTTGGCAAACAGAATCGCCAGCAGCGCTTCGCCGACGCTGAGACCGAAATACGCCGTCAGCACACCGCCAAGGGTGTAAGTCGGCACGCAAATCGACATGCCGACCCACAGCGCAGTGATATGCCATTTGTTCCAGGTGCGTTCGCGCACCTTGGTCGGCGCCATGTCGTGGTTGTAACGCGGACTGTCGAGGACGTCGCTGCCGGCTTCAAGCTCAAACAAGCCGTCGCGCTCGGTCACTTGCGATCTGATCTGTTGCATGGCCGCTCCACTGTTCTTCTGATTATTTTTTGCTCATCAGGCGACTGGCGCACTACGCGCAAGCCGGACGATGGCCGGAGGAACTGACAACTTTCATGCACCGGCCATGGTGTCAGCGGCGGCATCAATAAGCGTGCCGGGTACCTCGCTTGACGCTTGATCGGTGTTGTAAACGCTGTGCAACTTTCTGATATTCATCAGTTTTAATTATTTATTCGAAGAGCCCTCAAAAACATGTCTGAACGCTCAGGCTAAACGCCCGCCAAGTTAGCGCAAGTGTCAGGACCCAAACGGGTGCATCGCATTTATTTTCTAGTTAGGGCAAGCAACCACAGCTCAACTTCAAGCGGCTGATTTCACATAGGAAATCTTGCTCATATTTCCATCCTGTCAAGTGCGCCAAAATGGTGAACGCCCTCACCATTTTGGTGATTTGCAGTTTTTATCCTTTATTTTCAATGATTTGAAGAAGCTATAAGCTTATAAAAAATATTCTTGATCAATCGAAGAATCGCGACTAGCTTGTATTCCTGACAGCACTGACAGGAATACGACTCGCAGTGCAGTCCACCCATAAAACATCTAGAACCGATACAAGTCGGTCATGCCTGCGAGGAATCCGGAATGTCTCTGTTGATCCGTGGCGCCACCGTTGTTACCCATGATGAAAGTTACCGCGCCGACGTCTATTGCGCCGATGGCGTGATCAAAGCCATGGGTGAAAACCTCGATATTCCCGCCGGCGCCGAAGTGCTCGACGGCAGCGGCCAATACCTGATGCCCGGCGGCATCGACCCGCACACGCACATGCAACTCCCGTTCATGGGCACGGTGGCCAGCGAAGACTTCTACAGCGGCACGGCGGCGGGTCTGGCCGGGGGCACCACGTCGATCATTGATTTCGTCATTCCCAATCCGCAACAGTCGCTGATGGAAGCTTTCCACCAGTGGCGCGGCTGGGCGGAAAAATCCGCATCCGACTATGGCTTCCACGTTGCGATCACTTGGTGGAGCGAGCAGGTGCGCGAGGAAATGGCCGAGCTCGTCAGCCACCACGGTGTCAATAGCTTCAAGCATTTCATGGCGTATAAAAACGCGATCATGGCGGCCGACGACACGTTGGTGGCGAGTTTCGAACGCTGCCTGGAACTGGGCGCGGTGCCGACCGTGCATGCGGAGAACGGCGAGCTGGTGTATCACCTGCAACGCAAGCTGATGGCCCAGGGAATTACCGGCCCGGAGGCACATCCATTGTCGCGCCCCTCGCAGGTCGAGGGTGAAGCGGCGAGCCGCGCCATTCGCATCGCTGAAACCATCGGTACGCCGCTATATCTCGTTCACGTTTCGACCAAGGAAGCCCTCGACGAAATCACCTATGCACGCAGCAAGGGTCAACCGGTGTACGGCGAAGTGTTGGCCGGGCATTTGCTGCTCGACGACAGCGTCTATCAACACCCCGACTGGCAGACCGCCGCCGGTTACGTGATGAGCCCGCCGTTCCGCCCGCGCGGCCATCAGGAAGCGCTGTGGCACGGACTGCAGAACGGTAATCTGCACACCACCGCCACCGACCATTGCTGCTTTTGCGCCGAGCAAAAAGCCGCCGGGCGAGACGATTTCAGCAAGATCCCCAACGGCACCGCCGGCATCGAAGACCGCATGGCCTTGCTCTGGGATGAAGGGGTCAACACCGGGCGGTTGTCGATGCAGGATTTCGTCGCGCTCACCTCCACCAACACGGCGAAAATCTTCAATCTCTATCCACGCAAAGGTGCGGTCCGCGTGGGCGCCGATGCCGACCTGGTGCTGTGGGACCCGCAAGGCACACGGACCATTTCAGCCAAGACCCACCATCAGCAGGTGGACTTCAACATCTTCGAAGGCAAGACCGTGCGCGGCGTGCCGAGCCATACCGTCAGCCAGGGCCGGGTGGTCTGGGCCGACGGCGACCTGCGCGCCGAGCGCGGCGCCGGCAGGTACATCGAACGGCCGGCATACCCGGCGGTGTTTGATCTGTTGAGCAGGCGGGCTGAGATGCACAAACCGACGGCCATTAAACGCTGAAACCGAGGCCTTCGGCCTTCGGCCTTCGCGAGCAGGCTCGCTCCCACACTTGAAACACGTTTCCCTGTAGGAGCCGCCGAAGGCTGCGATCTTTTGACTTTGATCTTTAGAAGCAAGATCAAAAGATCGCAGCCTTCGGCAGCTCCTACGCGGGAATTAGGCCAATGCCCGAAAGAGGCAGTTACCGTGAGGCACACCACCGTGATCGAGACCCTGAACCATCTCCCCCACCCGCACGAAAGCACGGCTGCCCTCGCCGCGCACTTCACTGATCTGGCGCCGCCGCTCAATGCCCGGCAGGCGCATCTGGAAGCCTCGCGCTGCCTGTATTGCTACGATGCGCCGTGCGTGAATGCGTGCCCGAGCGAAATCGACATCCCGTCGTTTATCCGCAACATCCATCAGGACAACGTACAAGGCGCGGCGCAGAAAATCCTGTCGGCCAACATCCTCGGCGGCAGTTGCGCACGGGTCTGTCCGACCGAAATCCTTTGTCAGCAGGCCTGCGTGCGTAACAACGCTCAGGAGTGCGCTCCCGTGCTGATCGGCTTGCTGCAACGCTATGCCGTCGACAACGCGCACTTCGCCGAGCACCCGTTCCAGCGCGCTCCCGCCACCGGCAAACGGATTGCGGTGGTCGGTGCCGGGCCGGCGGGTTTGTCCTGCGCCCATCGCAGCGCCATGCACGGCCATGATGTGGTGATTTTCGAGGCGCGGGACAAGGCTGGCGGCCTCAATGAATACGGTATCGCCAAGTACAAACTGGTCGATGACTACGCGCAGAAAGAGCTGGATTTCCTCCTGCAGATCGGCGGCATCGAAATCCGCCATGGGCACAGACTCGGTGAGAACCTGACCCTCAGCGAACTCCATCAACAGTTCGACGCCGTGTTCCTCGGCCTCGGTCTGAATGCCAGCAAGCAGCTCGGGCTGGCGAATGAAGATGCGCCGGGCCTGCTCGCCGCCACGGATTACATCCGTGAACTGCGCCAGGCCGATGACCTTGCGCAATTGCCTTTGGCCGAACGCTGCATCGTCCTCGGCGCCGGCAACACCGCGATCGACATGGCGGTGCAAATGGCTCGCCTCGGCGCGCGTGATGTGAATCTGGTCTATCGCCGTGGCGCGGCGGACATGGGCGCGACCGGTCATGAACAGGACATCGCCAAAGCCAATCAGGTGCGCCTGCTGACCTGGGCGCAACCGGAGCACGTGTTGCTCGACGATCAGGGCCGCGTGCGCGGCATGCGTTTCGCCCGCACCGCTCTGGTCGACGGGCGCCTGCAAATCACCGGGGAAACCTTCGAGCTTGCGGCAGATGCGATCTTCAAAGCCATCGGCCAAAGCTTTGACGGCAGTGCCCTCGGCGATCCGCTGGCGCGGGAGCTCAAGCGTCAGGGCGAACGCATCGAGGTCGATGAAAATCTGTGCACCAGCATCCCCGGCGTGTATGCCGGCGGTGACTGCACCAGCCTCGATCAGGACCTCACCGTGCAAGCGGTACAACATGGCAAACGCGCCGCCGAGGCGATCAACGCTCAACTGATGCTCAACGTGGAGGCTGCGTAAATGGCCGATCTCTCGATAGTCTTCGCCGGCATCAAAGCGCCCAATCCGTTCTGGCTGGCCTCCGCGCCGCCGACCGACAAGGCCTATAACGTCGTGCGCGCCTTTGAAGCAGGCTGGGGTGGCGTGGTCTGGAAAACCCTCGGTGAGGACCCGGCGGCGGTCAACGTCTCCTCCCGTTATTCGGCCCATTTCGGCGCCAACCGCGAAGTGCTCGGCATCAACAACATCGAGCTGATCACCGACCGCTCGCTGGAAATCAACCTGCGTGAAATCACTCAGGTGAAAAAGGACTGGCCAGACCGCGCGCTGATCGTTTCGCTGATGGTGCCGTGCGTCGAGCAATCGTGGAAACACATCCTGCCGCTGGTCGAAGCCACGGGCGCTGACGGTATCGAACTGAACTTCGGCTGCCCCCACGGCATGCCCGAACGCGGCATGGGCGCAGCGGTCGGTCAGGTGCCGGAATACGTCGAGCAAGTGACGCGCTGGTGCAAGACATATTGCTCGCTGCCGGTGATCGTCAAACTGACGCCGAACATCACCGACATCCGCGTCGCTGCACGGGCGGCGCACCGTGGTGGCGCGGATGCCGTGTCGCTGATCAATACGATCAACTCGATCACCAGCGTAGACCTGGAACACATGGTCGCCCTGCCCACCGTCGGCAGCAAAAGCACCCACGGCGGTTATTGCGGTTCGGCGGTCAAGCCGATTGCGCTGAACATGGTCGCCGAAATTGCCCGTGACCCGCAGACCCAAGGCTTGCCGATCTGCGGCATCGGCGGCATCGGCAGCTGGCGCGACGCCGCCGAGTTCATGGCGCTGGGCAGCGGCGCGGTGCAAGTGTGCACGGCGGCGATGCTGCATGGTTTCCGCATTGTCGACGAGATGAAGGACGGCTTGTCGCGGTGGATGGACAGCCAGGGTTACGCCAACATCGCCGAGTTTTCAGGGCGTGCGGTAGGCAATACCACGGACTGGAAATACCTCGATATCAACTATCAGGTCATCGCGAAAATTGATCAGCAGGCGTGCATTGGTTGCGGGCGCTGCCACATCGCGTGCGAGGACACTTCGCATCAGGCGATCGGCAGCCTCAGGCAGGCCGACGGTACGCATAAGTACGAGGTGATTGATGAGGAATGCGTGGGCTGCAATCTGTGCCAGATCACCTGCCCGGTAGCGGACTGCATCGAGATGGTGCCGATGGAAACGGGCAAGCCTTTTCTGGATTGGAACCATGATCCGAGGAATCCGTATCACGTCAGTCTCTGAGGTCAGCGGCGTCTGATCCGGCGCCTTCGCGAGCAGGCTCGCTCCCACACTTGGAATGCATTTTCCCGTGGGAGCGAGCCTGCTCGCGAAGAGGCCAGCCCGCCCACCAAAAAGATTCAGGGCTCCAATCCGATCCCGCGCAGGATCACCCCTGTCACCGTCTGCACCGCTCGCTCAAACTGCATGTCCGACAATGGTTGATGGTCGTTGAGGATATTCACCTGATGATCAAAGTCCGCGTAGTGCTGCGTGGAGGCCCAGATCATGTACAGCAAACCCGAGGGCTCGACCGGCAGGATCCGTTTGTCCTCGACCCACTGACGAATCTTCGCTTCCTTCATCTTCGCCCAGTCATACAGGCTCGCATCCAGCGCCTCGCCCAGGGTCGGCGCGCCATGGATGATCTCGTTGGCCCAGACCTTGGAGCCATACGGACGGCTGCGCGAGTGGTTCATCTTGGCGCGGATGTAACTGCTGAGCACCACGCGCGGATCGTCGAACATTTCGAAGCACAGCGCGTCCTGCTTCCACACTTCCAGCAGATCAAACAGCACCGCACTGTACAGTTCGCTCTTGGTGCTGAAGTAGTAATGCACATTGGAACGCGGCAATTGCACTTCGGCAGCGATGTCCGCCATGGCGGTGCTGCCGAAGCCTTTTTCGGCGAAAACCTTTTCCGCCGCCAACAGAATCTTTTCAACGTTACTGCGGCGAATTTCGATCTTGTGAT
The DNA here is from genome assembly GCF_014268505.2 of Pseudomonas khorasanensis. Classification (GTDB taxonomy): domain Bacteria; phylum Pseudomonadota; class Gammaproteobacteria; order Pseudomonadales; family Pseudomonadaceae; genus Aquipseudomonas; species Aquipseudomonas khorasanensis. Next base: position 29,081 of record NZ_JABWQP020000011.1, on the reverse strand, counting down.
TGCCCATGTGGGCTCCCTGACAACAGCGTTGCTCAAGACTAGCATCCGCTCTAATCCGGGCGCGACCGCCGCAGATAAACTTTACCCGCCGGGGGGCTTATTGCACGGCGTTCATCCCGATACCGACAGGCGTTTGGTCACTCGCCCTCAAATTACCCTCAACCTGCCCGGCCATGTGCAGCGCGCCGGCCATAACGCCCGTTGTCGGATTCTGCACCAGCTTCATCCAGGCCTTGTCGAACGTGTTGCCGAGGCTGCTGCGAATCAACGCCTCGCTGTCCGGGCGGTCGTTGGCCTGGATGATTGCGCGGATGCCGGCCACGCCGACTGAAATCATTGCCCCGGCCAGTTTGCCCGCCGCTGCCGCGACCGCACTGGCGGCGCCGCGCGGGGCCATTTCCGCTTCGATGCGCTGGCTGGCGCGTTTGGCCACCGGGGCCATGGCCGCGTCGGTGGAGGAAATACCCTTGGCGCCGCCGTCGGTGTGAATCTTGTCGATGAGCGCCGCGTAGGCCGGCAGAGTGTTCAGCGGTTCGGTGCTGATGACCTTGAACAGCGACGCATCCCGGGCCTGTGGTGGGCCGAGGGCAATGGCTGGGATCTTTTGCAGGCGGCCGTTGAGCTGCGCGATGGGTACGCCGTGACGCTGGGCGATGAGCGGCATCTGCTGCGCCATCAACTGCGCATAGAACGCGGTGGCTTGAGCCAGAATCGCATCCGGATCGACCTCCACCGCTACCGGCGCCAGCACCCTTTCCTGATATTGCTCAAGGAGATACGTCGCCAGCCGTTTCGCCGACGCGTCCTGCTCGCCGCCAGCGCTGATCGTGTACCAGCTGACCTTCATCGACAGCCACTCCTGGGTCCAGTAGCTGCTGAACCAGGGGATGAAATTTTCTTCAGTTTGCTGATAGACCCGCGTGCGCCAATGTTCCATCGAGCCCCGGGCGAACAGCTTGACCTGCCCGGTGGCCTGCTGCGAGGCGTTGAGGATTTCGCGGTCGATCTGTTGCCAGGTCGCGGACGACACCACCACGGCTTGCGGCGCAGTCACCGGGGCCCGGGCCGACGTGGCGCAGCCGGCCAGCAGAAACAGTGCGGCGACGAACAGCGCACGCAGGTTCACGGTGGGGGTGTCCTTTGGGTTGGGAGGTGCTGGTTTGAGTATAGGTGGGTCAGACAGAGTTGATGCTGGATGCCCGGCCCCCTTCGCGAGCAAGCTCGCTCCCACATTTGAAAAGCATTCCCCTGTGGGAGCGAGCTTGCTCGCGAAGAGGCCATCAGCTGCACCGGTAACCTCAACCATCACCGCCATCGATACTCACCATCGCCACGATTGCCTTCCGCCCTCCCATGATGAAAGGCACGATTAGCTCATCCGAAACACAACGAGGCGTTCACATCATGATTTACACACAAGTCACCCTCTCCGTGAGTTTCCCAGTGTTCGGCAGCAACTATTACCAACAACACGTCGCGTCGCGCAAAGCGCAGGCGTTGGTGTTCAACGAAGATTTCGAAGATCTGCTGATGCCCGCCGCCAGCAATCATTTCAGCAATGAAGTGGTCGGCCTCAACGATCAATTCCGTTTTCTGAGCGACATACTCGCCACCCATTTGCTCGATCACGAGGCCTCGATGCCTGCGCGATCCCGCGTCCAGGCGAACGCTCGTTTTTTCAACTGAAGGCTGATGCAAAAAGGCCGTTCCTTTTGGGGAACGCCCTTTTTGCATTCAATCAGTCATCATCGCGATCACGGTGATAACGGCGGCCATCGCGGCGGTCGTCATCGCGATCGTCCCAGCGCCGGTCATGGTCGTAATAGCGGCCATGGTCGCGGTCGTAGTGCCGGCCATGCCGGTGATCATCATCAAAATCCGCAATACAGCCGCTCAGCAATACGGCGGCGGTCACGGTCAGCAGCATCGTTGTCGCTTGCTTCATTCAACACTTCCCTAAAACCCGAGTCTTGACGACGGAAATCGCCACGCTGCCCTGCCTTCAGGACGCAGTGCGCGTAGCCGCAGATACGACCGGGCAAAACCGTGTTGATTCAGTGGCCACTATCGACCGTTTGTCGGCCCGTTCGCCACGCCCAAACAGCGGCTCGATGCCACCTATACTGCTTGCAACCAACCCCCACGCAATGGATCTGCGCCCTCAATAACAACAAGCAGAGGTGGACCATGGTCTGGCAGCAAATTTACGACCCGTTCGGCAACCCGGTGCTCTCCACGCTGATGGCCGCCGTACCGGTGGTGGTGATGCTTGCGGCGCTGGCGTTCTTTCACGTCAAGGCGCACCTGGCAGCGTTACTGGCGCTGGCTTCGGCCTTGCTGATTTCGATCTTCGCCTTCGACATGCCGGCGGGCATGGCCGGTTCGGCGGCGTTGTTCGGCGCGGCGAATGGTTTGCTGCCGATCGGCTGGATCGTGCTCAACATCATTTTTCTGCATCGCCTGACCACCGAGAACGGCTCGTTCAAAGTGCTGCAGGATTCCCTTGCGCGCATCACCGATGACCGGCGTTTGCAGTTGCTGCTGATCGCCTTCTGTTTCGGTGCATTCTTTGAAGGGGCGGCAGGTTTTGGCACACCGGTGGCGGTGACCGGTGCGATTCTGATTGGTCTGGGCTTCTCACCGTTGGCCGCGTCCGGCCTGGCACTTATCGCCAACACCGCGCCGGTGGCATTCGGCGCGCTGGGCACGCCAATCATTACCCTGGCCAAGGTTACCGGGCTGGACGAAATGGAACTGTCGATGATGGTCGGGCGGCAGTTGCCGTTCTTCTCGGTGCTGGTGCCGTTCTGGTTGATCTGGGCTTTTGCCGGGTGGCGCAAGATGCTTGAGGTGTGGCCGGCGATTCTGGTGGCCGGCGTGAGTTTCGCGATTCCGCAATTCGTCGTGTCCAACTATCACGGGCCGATGCTGGTGGACGTGATCGCCGCGCTGATTTCCATGGCCTGCCTGACACTGTTTCTCAAGGTGTGGAAACCGGCGACCATTCACACCTCGGCGGCGCTGTCCGGTCGCGTCGATAATTCCAAAGTCGATGAAGAGAAAGTCACCGCCAGCGCCGCGTTCAGCGATCAGGCGCGCCCGGCGGTCATGCGCGCGTGGATGCCGTGGATCATTCTCACCGTGTTCGTGTTTGCCTGGGGCACCCAAGGCTTCAAGAACCTGTTCGACACTCGCCCAGTGATCGACCCGGTCACGCAATCGGCCAAGCTCGATCCACAGGGCAAGCCGATGCGAGAGGCCAATCCGATCTTCGCCCCAGCGGTCACTTTCACCAGCCTGCACCTGCAAATCGAGAAAATCCCGCCCGTGGTCGCGGCGCCCAAAGCCGAGGAGGCGGTGTACAAATTCAATTGGCTGACGGCGACCGGCAGCGGGATTCTGCTGGCGGCGATTGTCGGCGGTTTGCTGATGGGCTATTCGATCCCGCAACTGATCAAGCAGTACCTGCGCACGCTGTGGGTGGTGCGGTTTTCGTTGATCACGATTGCAGCGATGTTGGCGCTGGGATTTCTCACGCGCTATTCGGGACTCGACGCGACCATGGGCCTGGCGTTCGCGGCGACAGGTATTTTCTACCCGATGTTCGGCACCTTGCTCGGCTGGCTGGGTGTGGCGCTGACCGGCTCCGATACCGCCTCTAACGTGCTGTTTGGCGGCTTGCAGCGGGTGACCTCGGAACAACTGGGGATCAGCCCGGTGCTGATGGCGGCGGCAAACAGTTCCGGCGGTGTGATGGGCAAAATGGTCGATGCCCAGTCGATTGTCGTCGCCTCCACCGCGACCCGTTGGTACGGCCACGAGGGTGAGATCCTGCGTTACGTGTTTTTCCATTCGATCGTGCTGGCGATCCTCGTCGGCGGGCTGGTGACGCTACAAGCGTACGTACCGCCGTTCACCTCGATGGTGGTGGGCGGGCCTTGACCGGATAAACACATCTCCACTGAGGGAGCGAGCCTGCTCGCGAAGGAGCCAGCACATCCAGCATCGGCTGGGTCTGACCCGATGCTTTCGCGAGCAGCCTCGCTCCCACAGGTTGATTGATGAACTGAGCACATAACTCTATAGCGCAAATCCGACAAAACCTTTTCCTCCCTCCTGCGGTCACTCCTTCTACGAGACCGGCATGCATGCCGGCACGCCCATCCGGGCCATTTGAAACCCTGCCGCCCGATGAGAGACAAGGAATCGAACCATGACGATTTCCCGACGCAACTTTTTGATCCTCGGTGCCGTAACCGCGACGGCGTTCGCAATGCCCCCCTTTATCAGCCTCAAGGCCTACGCGGCCAGTCTGGAGCAACCGGCCATGAGCAAAATCACCCTGCAAGTCAATGGCAAACCCCGTGAACTCGAAGTAGACACCCGCACCACCCTGCTCGACGCCTTGCGCGAAAACCTGCACCTGACCGGCACCAAAAAAGGTTGTGACCACGGTCAGTGCGGCGCCTGCACGGTGATCGCCGACGGCCGCCGGATCAATTCCTGCCTCACCCTGGCGGTGATGCATGACGGCAGCGAAGTCACCACCATCGAAGGCCTTGGCATGCCTGACAAGCTGCACCCGATGCAAGCCGCGTTCATCAAGCACGACGGTTACCAGTGCGGCTATTGCACGCCGGGCCAGATCTGTTCGGCGGTGGCGGTGCTCAAGGAAATCCGCGACGGCATTCCCAGCCACGTCAGCCCGAGCCTGACCGAGCCGCCGCAGCTGATCGCGGCCGAACTGCAGGAACGCATGAGCGGCAACATCTGCCGCTGCGGCGCCTACTCGAACATCATCGAAGCCATCACTGAAGTCGCGGAGGTGCCGGCATGAGGGCCTTCAATTACACCCGCGCCGACTCCCCCGCCGCAGCCTCGCAGGCCGCGCAAGTCGAAGGCGCAAAATTCATCGCCGGCGGCACTAACCTGCTGGACCTGATGAAGCTCGACATTGAAACTCCCGCGCACCTGATCGACGTCAACCACTTGGGCCTGGATCAGATCGAAGCCACGCCCGAGGGCGGTCTGCGCATCGGCGCACTCGTGCGCAACACCGACCTGGCCGCCGATGCGCGCGTGCGCAAAGACTACGCCCTGCTCTCCCGCGCCCTGCTCGCCGGGGCGTCCGGGCAATTGCGCAATATGGCGACCACTGCCGGCAACCTGCTGCAGCGCACCCGTTGCCCCTACTTCTACGACACCCACCAGGCGTGCAACAAACGCAATCCCGGTAGTGGTTGCTCGGCCATCGGCGGAGTCACTCGGCAGTTGGCAGTCATCGGCGTCAGCGACGCGTGCATTGCCACTCACCCGAGCGACATGGCCATCGCCATGCGCGCGCTCGATGCACAAATTGAAACGGTGAGGCCCGACGGCAGCACGCGCAGCATCCCGATGGCTGATTTGCATCAATTGCCGGGCAATACCCCGCATATCGAAACCAGCCTCATGCCCGGCGAATTCATTACCGCCGTAACGCTGCCCGCGCCGGTCGGTGGTACGCACATTTATCACAAGGTGCGTGATCGCTCGTCGTACGCGTTTGCGCTGGTCTCGGTCGGGTTGATTCTGCAGGAGGATGGCACGGGCCGAGTTGCCGTCGGCGGCATCGCGCCGAAACCTTGGCGGGTCGAAGCGGCGGAGGCGCTGTTGCCCAAAGGCGCAAAAGCCGTCAGCGAACGCCTGCTCGAAGGCGCCACCCCCACCGATGACAACCACTTCAAACTGACACTGGTCGAGCGCACGCTGGCCTCGGTGTTGGCGCAAGCGAGGGAAACGGCATGAAATTCGACACGCCCGCCACCACCAATCCCATCGATCGACTCAAGGTCATCGGCCAGCCCACCGAGCGTATCGAAGGCCCGCTCAAAACCAGCGGTCAAGCCACCTACGCCTACGAGCAACACGAGGCGGCAGCCAACCAGGCTTACGGTTTCATGGTCGATTCGGCCATCGCCAAGGGGCGGATCAAAGCGATCCATCTGGACGATGCCAAAGCCTCTCCCGGTGTGTTGGCGATTGTTACCGCCGAGAACGCCGGCAAGCTCGACAAAGGCGATTACAACGCCGCGCACCTGCTCGCCGGGCCCGAAGTCCAGCACTATCAACAGGCCGTCGCGCTGGTAGTCGCCGAAACGTTCGAACAGGCACGCGCCGCGGCGCAATTGGTCAAAGTCGATTACGAAACCACTGACGGCAAGTTCGACCTGGCCGGCGTGAAACATCTGGGCGTCGAACCGAAAGACGAGTTGCCTGACGTCAATCACGGCGACTTCGACAAGGCGTTTGCCGCCGCGCCGGTGCAGTTCGATCAGACCTACACCACCCCGGACCAGTCCCACGCAATGATGGAGCCGCATGCAACGCTGGCGGCATGGAAAGGCGATCAGTTGACGCTGTGGACGTCGAATCAGATGGTCGCCTGGAGCGTTGGCGACATCGCGAAAACCCTGGGCCTGCCCAAGGAAAAAGTCCGGCTGGTCTCGCCATACATCGGCGGCGGTTTCGGCGGCAAGCTGTTCATCCGCGCCGACGCGATCCTCGCCGCCCTCGGTGCGCGCATGGCCGGCAGACCGGTCAAAGTCGCCCTCGCCCGCCCGCAAATGGCCAATAACACCACACACCGCCCGGCGACAATTCAGCGCATTCGCATGGGCGCCACGGCCGATGGCAAGCTCACCGCCATCGCTCACGAAGGCTGGTCCGGCAACCTCGCCGACGGCAAGGTCGAACTCGCGTCGCAGCCGAGCCAGTTGCTCTACGCCGCCGAAAACCGCCGCGTGAGCATGCGCCTCGCGCCGCTCGACCTGCCCGAAGGCAACGCCATGCGCGCACCGGGTGAAGCGCCGGGCTTGATGGTGCTGGAAATCGCCATGGACGAGATGGCTGAACGGTTGAAAATGGATCCGGTGCAGTTCCGCATTCTCAACGACACCCAGGTCGATCCGGTGAAAACCGAGCGACCGTTCTCCCAGCGCCAACTGGTCAAATGCCTGCAGATCGGTGCCGAAAAATTCGGCTGGAATCAACGCAATGCTAAACCCGGTACGCGCCGCGAAGGTCGCTGGCTGATCGGCATGGGCGTAGCGGCGGCGTTTCGCAACAATCTGCTGGTCAAGTCCGGCGCCCGCGTACGGCTGGAACAAGATGGCAAGGTCATCGTGGAAACCGACATGACCGACATCGGCACCGGCAGTTACACGATCATCGCGCAGACCGCCGCGGAAATGATGGGCGTTGGTCTGGATGATGTGGTGGTGCGCCTGGGTGACTCCGACTTCCCGGTGTCGGCCGGCTCTGGCGGTCAGTTCGGCGGTAACTGCTCGACCGCCGGGGTTTATGCCGCGTGCGTGAAACTGCGCGAAGCGGTGGCGACCAGGCTCGGACTGGCGGCCGATCAGGCCGAGTTTGCCGATGGCCAAGTGCGCGTCGGCAACCAAAGCCTGCCGCTGCGCAACGCCGCAGAAGGCGGCGCGCTGGTCGGTGAGGACAGCATCGAGTTCGGTGATCTGGCCGAGAAATACCAGCAATCGACGTTCGGCGCGCACTTCGCCGAGGTCGCCGTCGATGCGGCCACCGGCGAAGTCCGCGTGCGGCGCATGCTCGCGGTGTGCGCGGCAGGACGGATTCTCAACCCGACCTCGGCGCGCAGCCAAGTGATCGGCGCGATGACCATGGGCGTCGGCGCGGCGTTGATGGAAGAACTGGCGGTGGACAAACGGCTGGGCTTTTTCGTCAACCATGATCTGGCGGGGTATGAAGTGCCGGTGCATGCCGACATTCCGCATCAGGACGTGATTTTCCTGGATGAAACCGACCCGATCTCTTCGCCGATGAAGGCCAAGGGGGTCGGTGAGCTGGGGATTTGCGGCGTGAGCGCGGCGGTGGCGAATGCAATCTACAACGCCACCGGAGCCAGGGTGCGCGAGTATCCGATCACGCTGGACAAGATTCTTGATTCGTTGCCTGAGATGATCTGAGGTTCGCGCGGTTTTCAAGCCAGGTCGGGCTCGCCCTGGCTTGAAAACATTTACGGCTCCCGGCACACCGCGTCCATCACCCGATATCCGTCAATCAGCGGCGCGTTGCGTACATCAACGTCGATGCGACACGTCTGCGCCTGCGTCTCGCCCCATTTCATCTGATAGACCTTGCCCTCGCCCATCGCCAGCAAGACCTGACCGGCCTGACCGACCACACCGGCGCTGACGCCCTTTGCGTCGGTGACTGTGGTGCCAAACGGCGGCAAATGGCCATTTTGCAAACGCACATTGAGCAAAACCTTTTGCGTGCGAGTGGCGGCAAAGCTCGCCTTGACCACGGCACCCCTTCGCGGCACGACATTTGTAACGCCTTCGGCGATGTCGACACTGTTGTCCAGCTCACCAGTGTCCAGCGCCACGCGGTTTTTACGGTAAGGCGTGACGTACGGCACCAAGGCGTAACCCTTGTCATTGGTCAGGGTTCCGGGGGCGTTGAGCACGCCAACTTTCGGCGTGTCCTTGACTTCTACCAGCGCCACGGTTTCGCCCAGGGTATGGCCGAACTCCAGCCCGTCACTGTGCCCGAGGACCGAGCCGGCGGCGCTGACTGACGTTTGTCGATAGCCACTGCCCACGCTGACACCCGCACCGAGCTGGGCAACCTGTGCGCGATAGCCGATCAGCGCCGAACCGTTGTTGCCGCCATTGTTCGAGCGGTTGGCGTTGACGTTGTAGTTGAGGTTGCCGTCGCGCCCGCTCAGGCCGGCGCGCTGGTCAAGGCTGCCGTCGTTATTGCGCGTGACCGTGTAGGTGCCGGTGCTGCGGGTCTGGCCGATCGGCATCGAGACGGTGAACACTACCTGGTTGTTCTGGCCAAAATTGTCGGTGAGCGTCTTGCTGGCGTAGACGCCGTATGTCACACCTTTGTGCTGGGTATTGAAGCCCAACTGCATCTGTTTGTCTTCGCGCGATGTGCCCCAGTAATTCTGTTTGCTGACGTTCAGGTAAAACGAGCCATAGCCGTCCAATGCCTGGTTGACACTGGCCTCGACTTTGCTGCGCCTGGAGAAATTGTTCCAGTCATTGGGTTCCTGCAGACTCACCGCCTCGTCGAAGTCGCGATAGCCTTCGGTGGAATAGCGGTAGCCAGCAAAACGCACCGATGTACCGGTTTCGAATGCCTTGCCGTAGCGTACCCCGTAGCTCTGACCTTTTTCCTTGCCAGCTTTGGCGGAGCTCGTGGTCGAACCCTGAGGCACGTCGGTTTGCGCCTGGGTCAGGTCCAACGACACAGCGCCGAGACTGCCCAGACTCTTGCCGACGCCGACCACACCGGCGCGATAAAACTCGGCGCCGAGCAAGCCACCGTACAGCGTCAGATCGAACGGCAGGCCATACGCCAAAGACGCTTGCGCAAACGCCGGGCGATGGCCGCCGTCCACAGCGTTGTATTCGCCGGCTGTCACGCTGTAACGCCAGGTTTTTTCCCGCAGCATGTTTGCCAGCGTCGCGTAGGGCTGAGTGAAACGGCGCTCGCGGCCGTCCGCTTCGGTTATGATCACCTCAAGGTCGCCACTGCCCGAGGCGGCGTTGAGGTCGTCGATTTCAAACGCGCCCGGCGCAACGTATGTGGTGTACAGCGAGTAACCGTTCTGGCGCACTTCAACCTTGGCCTGGGTTTCGGCAATGCCACGAATGATCGGCGCATAACCTTGCATCGAATCCGGCAACATGCCCATGTCGGACGCGACCTGCGCGCCCTGAAACGGAATGCTGTCGAACACATCCCCGGGAGTGAAACTTTCGCCCAGAGTCAGCGTGCCCTTGATCGCGGTCAGATCTCGCTGTGCGTAGGTGTTGCTGTGCTGCCAGTCCTGCTGGCCGTCTTCGTCCTGCCGAAACGAGCTGCTGGAACGAAAGCGCCAGTCACCGAGATTGAAGCCACCGTTGGCGTAGAGGTTGTATTGCGTGCCACTGCCACGGGAGTTGCTTTGGGTATTGGCTGCGGAGAACTGATAATTGAGCATTGCCGCGTTGATCCCTCGGTCCCATTCCTGCGGCGCGACATAACCGGCGGCATCACGGCGCAAGGCAATCTGCGGCACGCTGATGTCCAGTGCAAGACGCGCCCCATCGAAGCTGACCGAAGCGCCTTCAATCAGGCGTGGCAAATCGATGCAATCAGGAAACGCCTGGCCTGGAGTCTGAAACGCTTCAACCTTGACCCCGAGTTCTCTGAGAAATGCTTCAGACAGGCAGGAACGCACTTCAGCGCTCTTTTCATCTTTGGCAAAAGTCATGTCGCGACGATCGAAAAAGCTCTGGTTCAGACGGATCACAACCGGATAGGTGCCTGGCCCGATCGTGCCACTGTTAGCGATGGCGTCCAGGTCGAGATTGGGGCCGGCACTGCTGCCGCCAAACGACTGCATGAAGCTTGCGTCAAACTTCGCCGGTTCGTCAGCACTGGCCACACCGCTCAGCAGTGCCACGAAAATCGCCATAGACAAGCGCACCGGGGTAAACGGCACGGTCGGGCAATGAAGTTTCAAGGCGTCGGTTCGCATGACAAATACTCAATACGCTGCCGCCACGCTGTAAAAACAGCGCGTGGGCTTGTTCGCAAGGAAAAGGACGAAGACGTTAAGGCGCGCGATTCAGAGCGACTTTTCTTGGCTCGGTATAACCGCCGTAGTCGTTGATGGCAGAGAACTCGACGTCACCGGAGTGAGCGCTGAAACCGGGCAGCGGGTAGCGCTGGCTGCTCAAGGGCGCGACCATTTTTGGCTCGTTGACTTCGATGCTCTTTCCGCCGTCGATGACTTTCACGCCGATAAACGAAACGTGAAACACCGACGGGTTATTGACTACCAGCATCGGTTTGCCCTGCACTTGCTCAAGGCTCCAGCGCAATTGCCCCGGTGCGTCGACCGCGCTGCCCTTGAGGCCGGCCGGGCGGTAAAACAGTTTGATGCGGGTGCGCATGGCGATCTTCAGGGTGTTTTCGTCAGCCTTGCCGGCAACCGGAATTTCCTGCGCATTGAAATAGAACACCGATTCGCGATCCTCAGGCAGGTTGCCGGGTACCTTCTGGATGCGCACCATTTGTTCCTTGCGGGGGTCCAGGCGAAATAGCGGCGGCGTCGCCACAAATGGCGTCGCGGTGTTGAGGTCATCCGCTTCAGTGTTTACCCAGGTTTGCACGGCGTAAGGCGCGGGTGTGGTGTTGCTGACGGTGATCGACGCATCGCGCTTGCTGCCTTCGTAGACGATGCGCGTGCCGCCGAGCATCACACCGGCCTGACTCAAAGCACTGACCAGCGTGCTGCCCAATAACACCAGGGCAACCGCTGTACTTTTGAAAGTGATAGGGAACAGCGACATTGCATTCATCCTCAAGTCAGCACAACTGCACGAGTCATGCTGTGGAGAAAGACAACCGGGACCCCATGGCCCCGGCTGTTGACCAGACTTATTGATAGTCGACGGTAAACGCTGCCTTGGCGTTGGCCGGACCCGCCGTCGCCGCACCCGTAGCGATGTAGTTGGCGGTGAAACGCAGCGGCTGGCTCAAGTCCAAATAAGGCGAGGATTCCAGGCCGACCTGTACGTCCTTGCCGGTGGCGTCCTTGATTTGCACGGCAACGTTAGTGGCGACACCGGCTTCCGGCAGCAGGCCTATCCACTGACCGCTGGAGCCGGCATTGCCGCTCAGCGAGAGGAACTTGACCACGGCTTTCTTGCCGGTGACGTTGCAACCCGGCGCAGTGGTATCAATGGTCAGGGCGAAAGCACCACCACCGGCAATCTGTCCGGAAGACGCCAAGGAGGTCGCTGGCACGCTGCCCAGAGTGACATCGCCGGCACCAGCCGATCCATTCAGATCGGAAACCACAACCGGGCAAGTGTTGTCGGTCACGCTGCCGACGAAGTTGATTTCACCGTCAGCAGCATTTGCAGCTTGCGAAGCGCCGACCAGGACAAGCGCCAGAGATAAACCTTTGAGGGTCAGATTTTTCATGATCACATCCAGAATGATGATGGAATGTCCGTCAGCCGCATTTGGCTTTCGGGCAAATGGACGACGCGCTATCGACTGCTAATCAGTGAGTCACGACGCGTTTCGTCTAGGGCTCATTATCGAGACGGGGCAGCACTCTCTCTGTAGGCAACTTCCTTGTGCGTGTAGGACGTTTCCTACCAGTAACGTCACTGCGAAGAACTCCGCCAACAAAAACGCCATCGGTTCCAACCGCCTGTAACAGCGGTTTGAACACGATGGCGTAGTGACCGGCAATCGATGCCGGCTCTGCTCAAATCAGCGATAGGTGACCGTGAAACTGGCGTAACCGTTAGCGGTACCGGGTTGAGGTGTCGGGCCGCCGCCGGTCTGGATATAGCGTGCCCGCAAAGGTATCGAGGTGATGCCGTTGGCCACGCGATTGAGGCGCACCGGCAGGCCAAGGTTCATCGGCGTGCCGTTATCGCGCAGGATCTGGATCGCTACGCCCTGGGCGGTGGAATCGCTCGACAGGCTCAGTACGCCATTGGCGGCGTCAATGATGGTGGAAGTCTTGTGGCCGTCAATCTGAATGTTGGCGAAATTACCGTTGAAGTAGCCGTTGGTATTGGAGGGATAATTATTGCCGGCGATGCAGGAGTTCAGCGTGATCTCAAAGGGTTGGGCCTGAGTGGTGGAGTTCTTGCCGTTGAAAACGCGTTTTTCCCAATGGCCCATTGGCACGTCGATCTGATTGCCAGGCGCTGCTGGCATCGAACAACCGGCGACGGTCACTGTAGCTGTGAAGGTCAGATCCCAAATATGCCCCCGGTCGGATGAGCCCGTGGCTACCAGTTGGTTGATGCTATGGGCGCCGGGTGGTATCTCGCCGGTCTTGATTAGCGCGTAACGCACCATCGCCGACGGCATGCCACTCGTAGCGGTGGGAATATTAAGGCTGAGCGTGAATGGGATGAACCGACTGGGGTTCCCCACCGGCATTTGCCATTGAGTGGCAAACCCGGTCATGTACATCGCCAAGCCAACCCCCGGCACACTGGTCTGCAATATCGAATTGGCCGGAACACTGATGGTGTCGACGGGAATGTTGTTGACCACCGGACCAACCAGCGCAGTGCTGTAGGTGGCTCGCAAGCCACAGACCAAGCGGTCGCCAAACGGCAGCTCGCGGATGCCGCCTGTGGTGTTCAGGGTACTGCCGACGGGGACGTCACGGGGGGCGAATACCGCTCCGCCGTTAAGTGTCAGTTGCTTGGGCGTCCAGTCACTGCCGTTCCAGGTGCAGGCCGCCATCGTTGGCGCGGCGGCCAGCGCCAACATGGAAATGCCGAGACTAGCCAGCAGTCGTGATCCGAATTTCATGGTCGAGGCCCTCTTGGTTAGGATCGTCTGCATCCCGAACGTTGAGATTTGAATCGGCCAACGGCCGGCAGAGGGCGAATTATCAATAACCGGATCAAGCGAACCTGTAGCTCGCGTCCCTTCAACTTGTAGGAATTTTCCTGCCAACCATCAGCTCAATCGGCAGCTTGCGGATACTGATAGGCGCTCACGTGCTCCATCCAGTCCACCACCTTGCCCTCCAGCACCTCGGCAATGGCGATATGAGTCATCGCCGTCGTGGGCGCGGCACCGTGCCAATGCTTGGCTCCGGGTGCAATCCATACCGTGTCGCCCGGACGGATCTGACGGACCGGGTGGCCCCACTCCTGCACGAATCCGGATCCAGAGGTGACGATGAGGGTCTGCCCCAATGGATGCGTGTGCCACGCGGTACGTGCGCCCGGCTCGAACGTCACGGTGGCCCCGCTGACCCGCGCCTCATCGGTGCCCTTGAACGGCGCATCCACCCGGACGGTCCCGGTAAACCAGTCGGCCGGGCCCCTGGCCGAAGGCTGCGAGCCGTTTGGGGTGACGGTGACGCGGGGATTTTCAGTGGCCTGCACCTCGCCCGCGAGCAGCGAGAGGGTCAGCGCGCAAGACGCAATCGGATTCATGGGTTTTCCTCCAGGTCAATAATGCAACCACTCTAACCACCCGCACTCTTCGGATAATCGACTAAAATCCGAAAAAACTTATGCAGGACACTCATCAATGCTTCGGGAAAACGCCACCGACCTGCTCGCCTTTCTCGCCGTTGCTCGTGAGCGCAGCTTCACCAAGGCAGCGGCGAAACTCGGCGTGTCGCAATCGGCGCTCCGCCACACCATCCGCAGCCTTGAAGCCCGCCTGGGCTTGCGCCTGCTGACGCGCACCACGCGCAGTGTTTCGCCGACCGAGGCCGGCGAACATTTGCTGCGAACCATCGGCCCGCGTTTCGAGGAAATCGAAGTGGAACTGGCCGCACTGAGCAACCTGCGCGAAACTCCGGCCGGAAAGATCCGTATCAGCGCCACGGACCACTCGCTGAACTGGATCCTGCGGCCGGTGCTACAAGCATTTCTGCCCCAGTACCCGGACGTCGCCGTAGAAGTCTGCTGCGATTACGGCTTCGTCGACATTGCCGGCCAGGGTTTCGACGCTGGTGTGCGTCTGGGCGAGGATGTCGCCCAAGGCATGATCGCCACACGCATCGGCCCGGACATGCGCATGGCCGTGGTCGGCTCACCCGCCTATTTCGCTCGTCGCGCGCAGCCAAAAACCCCCCGTGACCTCACCGAACACGCGTGCAACAACCTGCGCTTGCCAACGAATGGCGGCCTGTATTCGTGGGAATTCGAAAAGGACGGTGAAAGCCTGAAGGTCCGCGTGTCGGGACAGATCACGCTGAATGGCGTTTACCCGTTACTCGACGCCGCGCTGGACGGTTTCGGCCTGAGCTATATCCCGGAAAACGTCGTCGCCCCGTTTCTGGCGGACGGCCGCTTGATTCACGTTTTAGCGGACTGGTGCCCGGCGTTTTCCGGCTATCACTTGTACTACCCGAGCCGGCGCCAGGCAGCACCGGCGTTTGCGTTGTTGCTGGAAGCGTTGCGTTATCGCGACTGACTGCATTCAGCCCGCCAATGCGATCAACTGATGCCGCTGCGCATCGGTCAGCATCGGCCCGAACCCGGCCATGGCGTTGTCGGCCATGTAGCGCGGGTTGCCGGTGCCCGGAATCACGCAGGTGACGGCCGGATGAGCGAGTAGAAACTTCAGCGCCAGTTGCGGCCAACTGTTGACCTGCACATCCGACACCCACGCTGGCAGGGGCTTGCCCTTGAGCCGGGCAAGCAAGTCGCCGCCGCCGAATGGCCGGTTACAGATCACCGCCACACCGCGTTCGCGGCACAACGGCAGAATGCGTTTTTCCACGCCACGGTCATCGAGGGCGTAGTTGATTTGCAGAAAGTCCAATTGTTCGGCCTTCAGCACGGCCTCGACTTCGTCATAGGCCGACGACGTGTAATGGGTGATGCCGATATAGCGAATCCGGCCCTGCTCTTTCCATTCGCGCAGCGTGGGCAAATGGGTTTGCCAGTCGAGCAGGTTGTGAATCTGCATCAGGTCGATGCGTTTGGTTTGCAGCAGGCTGAATGACTGCTCCATCTGCGCGATGCCCTCCTCCCTCCCCCGCGTCCACACTTTGGTGGCGAGAAAGGCCGGCGAGCGCGGTTGATGGATCGACAGCAGTTCACCGGTGGTCTGTTCCGCGCGGCCGTACATGGGTGAGCTGTCGATCACCGTGCCCCCCTTCTTGAACAGCGCTTCGAGCACCGCTGGCAATTGCCGGTAGGCCGGATCGCCCGGCGCGACGTCGAAACCGCGGTACGTGCCCAACCCGACCATGGGCAGTGACTCGGAGCTGGAGGGGATGGCGCGGGTCTGCATGGTCTGGTCTCCTGCCGTTTCGGGCGATGTGACAGTCGGCGTGGTAGCTGTGGCAAACGCGCGATCAACCGTGAAGACCGCCGACATTCCGGCAGCCAGCGTCAGCAACCGGCGACGTGAGTAACCCTCAGTGTGGCGCATGCGGTTCCTCCTGCTGCGCGGATCTGTTGCATGTTGTGTGCTGAGGCTGCCCGATGCAGCCGCTGAACTACACTGCGACAGCAAACCTCTTACCTCGTTAAAAGTAGCCGAATGTCCCGAACCTTGATGTCACTCGTCGTTTTACTCGTTGTCGTGTACCTCGCGCTGTGTGCGGCGCTGTTCGTGTTTCAGCGCTCGCTGATCTACTTCCCCCAGCCTTCTGCCCTGGTTTCAGCGGATTCGCGATTGAAGCTGTCGATGCCGGACGCCGAGGTCTGGGTGACCGTTCGTGAACGCGCAGGCTCCCGGGCGTTAATCTATTTCGGTGGCAATGCGGAGGACGTTTCGCGCAATTTGCCGGACTTCGCCGAAGCGTTTCCCGACTATGCGCTGTATTTTCTGCATTACCGAGGCTTTGGCGGCAGCACTGGCTCGCCGTCGGAAGCCGCGATCGCCGAGGACGCGCTGGCGCTGTTCGATCAGGTCTACGCCAGCCATCCGCAGGTTTCCGTGGTCGGGCGTAGTCTCGGTTCGGGCGTGGCGGTACGCCTGGCCAGTCAGCGGCCGGTGCAGAACCTGGTACTGGTGACACCGTTCAACAGCCTTGAGGAAATCGCCGAAAAGCAATATCCGTGGGTGCCGGTGAAGTGGCTGCTCAAGGATCGTTTCGAGTCCGGCAAGTACGCGGCGCATATTCGCGTGCCAACGTTGCTTTTGGCGGCGAGTGATGACGACGTGATTGGACGCAGCAGTACGCAGCGGTTGTTCGACAGTTTCCCCCGAGGCGTTGCGACGCTGAAGACAGTCCCGGATTCGGGGCATAACTCGATTTCCGAGCGTGGCGAATATTTACAGTGGATGAGGGATGTGTTGAATCGCTAGGCGTCGTATGCCTGTGCTATTGCGTCGACCGCACCTGCCTCATCGCTGGCAAGCCAGCTCCCACAATGAGTCGGGGGCACAGGCGAATGGGCGAACGACCTTGATCCCGGTGGGAGCTGGCTTGCCAGCGATGGCGTCGGTCCAAACACCACCCTTCAAGCACGTGAAAAATCCCCCCGCCCCCTCTGAACCAAGTCTGCAAACCCCAGTCCTATTCGCGCCGCCACACACGGCTCACCCACTTTAGCGCTGTCCCCTTCCAGAGCTGTTCGCCCCATGCGCCACGCCGTTCGTTCGTATCGCTTCGTTTCGCTGTGCCTGCTGATCCTTTGCCCCTCGCTCGCTCAATCCGCCAACGCCGGTGCGGAGCGCCAACTGGTGGCTGCCATCAACGATTACCGCGCCCATCCGCAGCGCTGTGACCGACGGCCCGGGCAACGTCTGGCGCCGTTGACGCTGAAATCGAATCTGGCCTTGCCGATCGGCTACCGCTACGGCGGGGGCATGCGCGAGGCCCTGAGGTCATCAGGCTATTCAGCGATCACGGTGCGCAGCATCCGCATCATCGGCGCCGAAGATGCCAACGAAGCCTTCGACCAGTTGCAGAACGACTATTGCGCGGCTTTGCTGGATGCGAACTATGCCGACATCGGCGTCAGCCGTTCACGTAATCAATGGCAGGTGGTGCTGGCGCAACCGGTCCTCGACAGTCGCGTCGGCGACAACCGCAGCGTTGGCAAGGCATTGCTCGCCGAGGTCAATGCAGCCCGCGCCCGGCCACGGATGTGCGGCCGTCAACGCTTCGCCGCAGCGCGACCGTTGAGCTGGAATGCCGCCCTTGGCGCAGCGGCTCAGGGCCACAGCAAAGCCATGGCCTTCGGCAACTACTTCGCCCACCGCGATCCTGATGGCGACATGCCGGCCGACCGCGCCCACGCGGCCGGATATCGCGGCCGGCAAGTTGGGGAAAACATCGCCGCTGGCCAGAGTTCACCGGGCAAAGCCATGGCCAGCTGGCTGGCGAGCCCGGGGCACTGCGCCAACCTGATGAACCCGATGTTCACCCAGGTCGGTGCCGGATTCGCCAGTGAAGCACGCAGCGACGACGGTGTTTACTGGACAATGCTGTTCGGCGCGCCTTGAGTCACGGCTGACTCCGGGCATTTTCATCGCCAGGGGTGGCCGGGCGAGGCATGACGTGCTGGTGTCCGGTCGGGTCCTTGAGCTGCACGGCGTTGCCTTTCTGCCAGGCATCGGCGCCCGGCGCGACAGGCGCCGGCTTGATCGCGGCCCGCGCCTTTTTCTTCTCGGCGCTGTCGACGCCAAGGCGCTGATCGCGCTGGCGGACCATTTCTGCATCCGCCTGACCGTCAGCGGTGAAGCCCATCATCAACTGCGGCACGCCGAGCGGCAGTTGCTTGTCCTGATCGGTGTGCCAGGTGTGCCAGGTTTTGCCGTAGGTATTGGCCAGTTTTTCCATCAGACGGGTTTCCGCCACCTGCGGTATGCCGGGCGCGATTAATTGGCCGGAAGTGACTTCGTGCGCGTGGCTGTGCCACAAGGCCTTTTCTTTGGCAGGCAGTTGAGTGAACAGGCGCTGGCTGATGATGTACTCCACGCCCATCAACTTCGCTTGCGCGGTGTTACCGTCGTAGATCACGCATTGGAACACTTCTTCATTGAGCGCCGAGCAGTAGTGGTGCGCCTCCATCTGTGCGCCAGGATGACCGTTATAAAAATGGAAGCCATCCAGGTACATGTTCAACGCGCGGATCGGCGGCTTGTCCTGCAACCATTGCGCGCCGACTTCGAGCATCTCCGTATCGGAGGCCTTGGCCTGGCCGGGTGTCTGCACCGGTGAATCGGTGTTGCTCATCGCGCAACCGGTCAATGCCGCGACCATCAGGCCAACGGAAACCCAACGTCCCTGCGAGGTCGTGATAGGCATGTTTCGCTCCTTATCATTCAGTGGCGGGCGCATGCTGGCCCTGTTCTGCAACTGAAAGCAGGAGAACGACAGAGTTCGAAAAAGCTTCGATGAATCAGACTGGAGAAATCGTCGCGAGCACGCCGATCAAAATGGTCAACACCAGAAAACCGCCGAGAAAAATCGCCATCTTGTACATCGTGCTCTCCTCAATGCCGAGTATGCGGTGCACCAGACGCTTCGGAATGAAGCAAGGTCATGAGTGTTCGCACTGCCGGGGCATTCTGAGCCTGCGGCTGTACTGAATACAGAGGCAGATGAAACAGAAAAATACGGATCAGATGCGCATCTGATCCGTTTCGGTCATAGGCAGGTATTCAACGCGAGATTCGAGGATTCATATTCAGTCGGGTTGAACTAGAGTCAGTGCCTTCAAACAACAACAAAAACAGGACTGACCATGCCCGATCTGGCCTTGCAACCCAACGCCGCCGCATCCCTAAAGCGCTGGCACGAGATGATTCGCAGCGGCAATCTCAAAGCTTTGCCCGAACTGCTCCATCCCCAGGCCGTGTTCCGCTCGCCGATGGCCCACACGCCCTACCCCGGCGCGCCGGTGGTGGCGATGATCCTCAACACGGTGTTCGAAGTCTTTGAAGATTTCGCCTATCACCGTGAGTTGGCGACGGCGGATGGCCTGAACGTGATCCTGGAATTCAGCGCGAAGGTCGGTGCGAAGGAACTAAAAGGCATCGACATGATTCGTTTCGATAACAGCGGCAAGATCGTCGAGTTTGAAGTGATGGTGCGGCCGCTGAGCGGGTTGCAGGCATTGGGCGAGGAAATGGGCCGGCGCTTGGGAGCGTATCTGGCGTCTGCAAAAGCCTGAATCAGCTCCTACCAACACCAGGCCACAAAAAAACCCACTGACCGTCGCCGGTTCAGTGGGTTTTGTGTGTCAGGGTTCTAGTTACAGAGCCATGTCACGAGCAGCGCTTTCCTTCGGTGCCACGGCTTTTTCAGCCGCAGGTGCCGCTGGAGCCGCGACCTGACCGATCGCTGGAGGCGTCGGCAGTTCGAGGATCTTCGCGGTGTAAGCCCACTCTGCAGCCACTTTGGCCGGATCGCTGTTCAGCTGGGTGCCATAGCTTGGCACGATCTGATGCAGCTTGGTTTGCCACTCTGGGGAGGCGACTTTGTCTTTGAAGACTTTCTGCAACACGCTCAGCATGATCGGTGCAGCAGTCGACGCGCCCGGCGATGCGCCCAGCAGGCCGGCAATCGAGCCGTCTTGCGAAGCAACGATCTCGGTGCCCAGTTTCAGCACGCCGCCAGCGGCTTCATCACGCTTGATGATTTGCACGCGCTGGCCGGCTTGCCACAGGCGCCAGTCTTCGGCTTTTGCGTTGGGGAAGTATTCCTTCAGCGCGTTCAGACGGTCTTCATCCGACAACATCAGTTGACCGGCAAGGTACTCGACCAGCGGGTATTCCTTGATGCCGACCTTGGTCATTGGCCAGATGTTGTGGGTGGTGGTGCTGGTCAGCAGGTCGAAATACGAACCTTCCTTCAGGAACTTGGTGCTGAAGGTCGCGAACGGGCCAAACAGGATGACGCGCTTGCCGTCCAGAACACGGGTGTCCAGGTGCGGAACCGACATCGGAGGCGCGCCAACCGACGCTTTACCGTACGCCTTGGCCAGGTGCTGCTCGGCAATGGTCGGGTTCTCGGTCACGAGGAACGAGCCGCCCACCGGGAAGCCTGCGTATTCCTTGGCTTCAGGAATGCCCGACTTCTGCAGCAGGTGCAGAGCACCACCGCCGGCACCGATGAACACGAACTTGGCGTCGGTTTCGGTTTTGCTGCCGTCTTTCAGGTTTTTGTAGCTGACACGCCAGGTACCGTCGGCGTTCTTGGTGATATCCTCGACTTCGCTCGACAATTTCAGGTCGAAGTTAGGCTTGGATTGCAGGTGAGCGGCGAACTGGCGGGTGATCTCGCCGAAGTTCATGTCCGTGCCCAACGGGCTCCAGGTGGCCGCGATTTTCTGGTTCGGGTCACGCCCTTCCATCATCAGCGGAACCCACTTCTTGATCACAGCCGGGTCTTCGGAGTACTGCATGCCGGCGAACAGCGGGCTCGCCTGCAGGGCTTCGTAGCGCTTTTTCAGGAACTTGATGTTGTCATCGCCCCACACGAAGCTCATGTGCGGTGTGGTGTTGATGAACGAGCGAGGGTTCTTCAGAACGCCCTGCTGAACCTGCCAGGCCCAGAACTGACGGGACACCTGGAACGCTTCGTTGATCTCGACGGCTTTCGGGATCGTTACGTTGCCTTTGTCGTCTTCCGGGGTGTAGTTCAGCTCGGCGAGGGCCGAGTGACCGGTACCGGCGTTGTTCCAGCCGTTGGAGCTTTCCAGGGCGACGCCGTCGAGGCGCTCGACCATTTCCATCGACCAGGTGGGTTCCAGCTCATTGATCCACACACCCAGGGTGGTGCTCATGATGCCGCCGCCGATCAGCAGGACGTCGACTTTCTTCGCTTCGTCCGCCTGAACGGACGTCAGCCCCATCGACAAAGCCAGCCCTAGCAAGGCCGTGTTCACTTTCTTAAACATCTGTTGCACCTATGATAAAACGCCTTCCGCCCGTCGTTGTTATCAGTCTGCGTTGCGCTGTGTTGACGCTCAGGCTGGCGTCGCGCAATCCGGCACACTTCAATTTTGACGGGTGGGCACACAAGGCCGATATGTAGCATCGACCTCAGTTAATGTCCCTTCTGAACTGACTTCTTATCGTTATTGGCTTCAGCTGCTTGAGCGACAGGGATCCCGTCGGCCCGCCTGAAAGGCAGGCCAACCGAATTAGGTCAAACCAAATTGGCGCGGAGAATATCACGTCAGGACGAACCCGCGCGTCTGTTCCCGACTCGAAAGTCTTTTTCCGCTCAGGGACTTATCGGCCATCGAGCGGCGAACATGACACCCGCGAGGCTTGCGGCTGCAAACTTTTAGCGTGCGGGTCGTCGCAACTCGTTCAATCAAGGCTGCGAGGACGTTGCTCACCACGAAAATAACCTGCTACGTTGTACGATGACTGACGAATAGTGCTTCAGTCATTCCGACCCAATAACAACAAGGAAAAACCATGAGCAAATCACGCCTCCTGATCGGCTTGTTCTGCGCATTCAGCGCCTGTGCAATGGCCGCCCCTGCTCCTGCGGAAAAAGAAGTCGCCCAAGCGGTCGATCATCTGACCCAGGCGATGCTGCACAAAGACATCGCTGGACTGAATGCCCTGACCGCACCCAACCTGACCTATGGCCATTCCAGCGGCAAGATTCAGGACAAGAAGGAATTCATCGCCGACATCGAAACCGGCAGAAGCGCCTTCAAGACCCTGGAGATGCAAAAACAGACCATCACGATGTCTGGCGATACCGCGCTGGTGCGCCATCACTTTTCCGCGCAAGCGCTGAAAGGGACCGAGGTCATACCGACCGAGATCGAGAACTTCCAGATCTGGCAGAAGCAAGGCGGGAAATGGTTGTTGGTCGGGCGGCAGGCGTTCAGGTTTTGATTGAAGGTAAGTTGGCCTGATTCAATGTTGTCTGAGCGGGCCTCTTCGCGAGCAGGCTCACTCCCACGGGGTTGGTTCGTTGTGGGAGCGAGCCTGATCGCGAAAGCGCCGGTTCAGCCCCTAAAAATCCCTCTGCCCCCTCTGAGGATCACAACCGAAACCGATCCACCGACCGTGCCAACTGCCCCGCCAGGCTCGATAACTCATCCGTGGTGGTCGCTGTCTGCCCGATCACCCGGCTATTGCCTTCCGACATCCCCGCAATCATCTCCACCTGATGGGCGATTTCGTTACTCGCCTGGCTCTGTTCACCAATCGTGCGGGTGATGTCGTTGACCAGTTGCGTGGTGCTGAGCGTGGCGTCGAGGATTTCGCGAATCGCTCGTTCAACTTCGGCTGTGACCGCCATGCCCTTGTCGACCTGAGCCACACCCGCTTCCATGCTGCTGACCGCCTCGCGCGTGCTGTTTTGAATGCGCGCGACCATCGCTGCAATTTCCTGGGTCGAGGCACTCGTGCGTGCCGCCAGGCTGCGCACTTCATCAGCGACCACGGCGAAGCCCCGCCCCTGTTCGCCCGCCCGCGCCGCCTCGATCGCGGCGTTGAGCGCCAGCAGGTTGGTCTGGTCGGCGATGCTCTTGATCACCTGAATGATGTTGAAGATCGCTTCGGATTCCTGATCGAGCGTACGGATCACCTGCGCCGACTGTTGTGCCGAACGCGAGATATCGTCCATGTCGCTGACCACCTGATGAATCACACCGCCGCCCTCCTTGGCCAGGGTTTCGGCCTGGTTGGCCATGCTCAGAGCGCGTTCGGCGTGGCGGGTGATGTCTTCGATGCTGGCAGTCATCTGGCTGGCCGCGGCCGCCATGGTTCCGGCGGCGACGCTTTGTTGCTGGCTGCTGTCGGCCACCTGATGGCAGCCCCGGCTGAGTTGCTCGCTCATGCCGCTGACGCCATGGGCGTTGCGCCGCACCACGTCGATCATGTCTCGCAGATCCCGCTGCATCGTCGCCAGCGTGCGAATCAGGACACTGGCCTCGTCCTTGCCGGTGGGTTCGACAATCGGCTCGCTGAGGTTGCCATGGGCAATGCTTTCGGCGATGCGGCTGGCGGATTTCAGCGGCCCGAGGATGCTCAGCATCACCCAGCGACCCTGAATCAGCAGCAGCAACAAACTGGCGATCAGCACGATGCCGAGCGCCAGATTGGCGTGGCGAATGGCCGCTTCGGTGCCTTCGCTAGTGTGACGGGTGTTGGTTTCGATCAATTCGCTGAGCGCCGCCATTTGCTCTTCAAGTTGGCTGAACGCGGTATTGAACCCACTAAGTTGTTGCTGGGCAGCGTCCGGATTTTCCAGCGCCACAGCAACAATCTGCTCGCCCGTCTTGATGTAAGTGTCGAGGCTCGGCTTGATCTGCTCCAGCGCACTGCGCAGGGTCGGATTGATTGGCAGTTTCAGGTTGGCTTCGAGCACGTCATGGAAATGCGCGGCGTGCTCGGCCAGCGCATCGCGCACCTCGGCCGCCGTGCCAGTGCTTTTGCCCAAACCGACCAGCATCGCCGAATAAACATCGGCGCGCAGGGCATCGTGCATCATGTCGGCTTCCATGTGGTTGCGCAGCGCGCTCATGCTCGCCGTGTTGTCGCCGACCGCAGTGGCCATTCGCAGGTTACCGACGTAACTGACCAGACTCACGATCAGCGCCGTCAGCAGGCTGGTCGCAATCAGCAACACCAAACGCAGTTTGATCGACACCGTGGAATCTCCCGTGGGCACGCTGGATTGCGCTTGTCGGATTTCAGTTAAGCCTATTTCCATAGACCTGCCGACACAGAGCGTATCGGCTGATGTCAGCACCGACTTGAATCCGGCAAAACTTTTGTTTTGCGCGGCGAGTCACACATTGCGATGCCGATGGACAACGTTTTCATCGCCGGTTAACGCCGGCCGGGTATGAGTCCGTCACCCCGACAATTACGCAGCTCAAGGAAATGTCTATGAAACGCGCAATGTGGCTTGGTCTGTTCAGTACTCTCGCTATTGGCACCGCACAGGCAGCAACGGAGAACGTGGCGATCAATCTGGTCAGCGCCGACGGTGCCCCGCAGGCGATCGGCTCGATCACCGTCAGCGAGACACCTTACGGATTGCTGTTTACCCCCGAACTGAAATCCCTGCCGGCCGGCATTCACGGTTTCCATGTGCATGAAAACGGCAGCTGCGAAGCCGGCACGAAGGATGGCGTCAAAGGTGCGGCATTGGCCGCGGGTGGGCATTTTGATCCGGCGAAAACCGGCAAGCATCTCGGTCCTTACGCCGAGGGCCATCTAGGTGACCTGCCAGCGGTGTATGTCACCGCTGACGGTGTCGCCAGCTATCCGGTGCTTGCACCACGCCTGAAGAAAATATCCGAGATCAAGGGCCATGCATTGATGATTCACGCGGGAGGTGACAACCATTCCGACATGCCGAAACCACTGGGCGGTGGCGGCGATCGCGTGGCATGCGGGGTGATCTGATCCGTTCAAAGCGGCGCTCGATGCGGCACAAGGGTTTTCACCGCTCACGGAACTCCGGCGCGCCGAGCACCTCTGACGTTATGCAGTCTCTTCCCTTTTTGCTTCGCGCTTGTGGAGGAACACGTCATGCGCAAGTTAGTTCTGGTGTCTTCTTTACTGCTCTGCCTGCCGGTCGGTTCGGCGCTGGCCCGCGTCGATGCGGGTGATGTCGCCACTTCGGCAGGTGTCTCCGCGTCGCTGTACTCAACTTTCAAAGACGACAAAATGGTGATTCCGGCCCGTGACGACGTGTCTGCCTTTGTCGCCAGCGGCGGCACCATTCGTGGGGTTTATCTTGAGTCGGTACTGCAGCAGGTGCGTCAGGCCAACCCTGGCTTGAACGCCAGCGACGAAGACCTGGCCAATGCCATTCTGGTGCAATACGAAGGCGTGCATCAGTAGTCACGAGGGAAGCAGCGGCCGATGGGCGGCCGCTGAGTGCGCATAGGCAAATATGTCCGACGGCCTCTATCATGGAGGCCATGACGACGACCCTGCCCTTGCGCTCACCCTGCCCACCCGGCGCCTGCATCTGCGGGCGCGACCCGTTGCTGGACACGCCTGGCGCGGATTTGCGCATCCTTCGACTGACTCGAGCCGAGGAGAAAATTCTTCTGGCGCGTCTGGAAAAACTCAAAGACCTTGACGATCTCAAACGCCTGCAACAGCGCATGTACGAGCAGCTAGGCATCCGCGTGGACGTCGCCCCCGGTTTCAACGAAGTGCGCACCATGCGCGGCATCGCCATTCAAATCGATGACTTGCCGGGACTGTGCCGCAAGACCCGCGCGGCGATACCGGCGGCGATTCGCAAAGGCCTGGAAAACCACCCGCAAATCGCCTTCGAACTGCTCAACGCCCACGACTTGCTGCGTGACACCTGATCACTTTTTCATGCCGACCCGTTTGCGCATTTCAGCCGTGATCGTCTGGCGCGTTTTTTTCAGGTCCGCCCAAGGCTCGTCACCCACTTCGGTCAAACGTTCGTGAACGTTGAAGATGTTCCAATGATTGCCGCCCTTGAGCTCGGCGACCTCCTCGCGATAGACCGGTACCGACACCGGCATGCCTTCACGAGCCCGCGCCGCGTAGGTGCAAATGGTGGTGGCGCCGAGACCGTTGCGCAGGTAATCGATAAAGATTCGGCCGACACGGTTCTTCGGCCCGGACACCGCTGAAATCCGATCGGGCAGCAGTTTGGCCATGTGACTGACGATGGCGTGACTGAAATCCTTTACTTCGTCCCAGCCATGCTTGCGCGTCAACGGCACCACCAGGTGAATGCCCTTGCCGCCGCTGGTTTTCAGGAAAGCCTTGAGCCCCAGTTCATCGAGCACGGTAAGCGTCAGCGCGGTGGCTTCGACCATGCTTTTCCAGGGCAACGCCGGGTCCGGGTCAAGGTCGAGGACGAAGCGATCAGGCTTGTCCAGATCGACGGTCGTGGCGTTCCAGGTGTGCAACTCGACGGTGCTCATTTGCACCGCGCCGATCAGCGCTTCGGCGTTGTTGATCAGCATCACCGGTTGGCCGGTGATGTCTTTGTCCAGTGCGGTGATGCCCGGGATCGCCAGACGTTCGGCGTTCTTCTGAAAGAACAGCTCGCCGGCGATGCCATCCGGCGCGCGCACCAGCGCCACCGGGCGATCCTTGAGTTGCGGCAAAATATATTCGGCGACGCTGGCGTAATACTGCGCCAGTTGCATCTTTGTCGTGCCGCTGACCGCGTCGATCACACGGTCGGGGTGAGTAATCCGCACTTTGCCACCCGCCAGCCCCGCTTGCGAAGGCGCGCTTTCGGCTTTGCTGGCAGCGACCTTTTTTGCCGGTTTCTTCGCAGCGGTTTTGGGTTTCTCAGTCTTTTCTGTCTTGGCGGTTTTCTCTGTCTTGGCGGCTTTCACAGGCTTCGCTCGCTCCTCTGTAATGTCCTTGGCCGGTTTGTCATCGCGCAAACCATGGAACACGGCGTGACGCACGGAACCGTCCTTGGTCATTTCCGCGAACGCCACTTCCGCCAGCAATTTCGGCTTCAGCCAGTGCACCCCTTTTGCATCAAACCCACTCGGCGGATTGACCACCGCCGCGCTCTTGGCAAGCAGCGGCTTGAGTTGGGCAAGGATGCTTTTCAGCGTGGTCTCGTTGAATCCGGTGCCGACCTTGCCGGCATAGCGCAACTCGCCGCTGTCTCGGTCGTGCAGGCCGAGCAACAAGGCGCCGAAAGCACTGCGTGCGCCCTTGGGGTCGGTGTAGCCAACGATGACGAATTCCTGGCGATGCTTGCATTTGAGCTTGATCCAGTCACTGCTGCGCCGGGACACATAGGGCGAGCCGAGACGCTTGCCGATCAAGCCTTCCATCCGCATTTGGCAGGCGCTGTTGAGCAAAGCATCCGGGGTTTCTTCGAAGGCCTCGGAGAAGCGCAGGATCGGATCGGGATGCACGCCGAGAATGGTGCTCAATGCCGCGCGGCGTTCTTCGACCGGCACGTCGCGCAAATCGACGCCGTTGAGGTACGGCACGTCGAACAGGTAATAAACGATGTTGCCACTGCGCCCGGCATCGAAGGCATTTTGCAGGGCTTGAAAGTCGGGTACGCCTTGCTCGTCGGCCACCACCATCTCACCGTCCAGCCACGCTGACTCAAGACCCAGCGCTGCCAGCGCCTTGGCCTGTTGCGGGAGTTTGTGCGTCCAGTCATGGCCGTTGCGGGTGAAGAGCTGAACCTGTTCATGATCGATCCGCGCCATGATCCGGTAGCCATCAAACTTGATCTCGTAGCTCCACTGCCCTTCGGGCGCGCTATCGACCAGCGTGGCGAGTTCGGGCTTGATCAGTGCCGGCAGCTTGGCTTTGCGCGCACCAGTGAGCTGACCGGAAGCCTGTTTGCGTGGTTTGGCCGGGGTTTTCTTGACCGGTTTGGCCTGTTCGGCGGCAGCAGGATTGGTTTTGCCGATAATCGTGCGCTCGCTGAGCACGCTGTCGGGCTCGGCGACCAGCACGTCGAAATCATCCTGCGGCCGTGCGGCGTTGTCCTGGTGCTTGATCAGAAACCACTGCTCCTTCTTGCCCGGCATGTGCGTGCGCACCAGGTTCCAGACACCGCCGAGCTTCTCGCCCTGCAGCTCGAATTTGAGCCGCCCCTTGGCATACGCCTTGTGCGGATCTTCCAAGGGAATCCACACGCCGCGATCCCAGACGATCACATCACCGGCGCCGTAGTGCCCCTCGGGAATGCTGCCCTCGAACGTCGCGTAATCGAGCGGATGATCCTCGACATGAATGGCCAGGCGCTTGACCTTCGGGTCGAGCGAAGGCCCTTTCGGCACCGCCCAGCTCTTGAGGGCGCCATCGAGTTCCAGGCGAAAGTCGTAATGCAGGTGCGAAGCGTCGTGCTTCTGGATGCAGAACTGCAACGCATGATCCCTGGCGGATTTACGGCCCGGGCGCGTGACCGCAGCCGGTTCCGAAGTCGCCGAAAAATCGCGCATGCGGTTGTAGTCGTCGAGGTTCCTGTTCATGGGCGCACCGATTGCAGACGGGTTCTGTTAAGCAGAAGAGCGACACGGCGGCAGAAAAATTCAATCAACGTAAAAAAGCCCCGGACGGATGGAGCGCCCGGGGCTTGTTAAGACATATCCGGTCATTGCATCGGCTGGCAAAACATGGCGCAGCCGCTAAGGTTTTTTTCAGGATATTGAATGGGGGCAAAGGAATGCCTGCTGCTGCGAACGTGTGCCGTCTGCGTAAGGGTCGATATTCTGAAAAGGGAAGAATTTACTTACTGACCGCTGTGGTTAACCGGCGAGAGCGGGTTTTCAACAATTGGCATGATGGGAGATTGGTCGTCAACGAGTTGAGACGGTGCAGCGAAGCCGGGTTAGTCGCGTCTCTGGCTTATGTCGTAATGCCAGATCACCTGCATTGGCTCGTTGAACTTCAAGAGGGCTCCCTTGCAGATTTGATGTGTCGCGTTAAATCACGAAGTTGCCAGGCATACAACCAGAAACATGGCCGCCAAGGGCAGTTATGGCAACGAGGCTATTACGATCGCGCTTTGAGGCGAGATGAAGACCTTAAAGACGCTGCGCTCTATGTCGTCAAGAATCCTGTGCGAGCCGGTTTGGTCGAGCGAACGGGCGATTACCCTTTGTGGGATGCCACCTGGCTTTGAA
>NZ_JABWQP020000010.1 GCF_014268505.2 Pseudomonas khorasanensis | reverse complement strand
TGCGGTGAAGGTCGCGGTACCGGTGGTTTGACCGACAGCGATGGTGATGTTCTGGCCGTTGGCCAAGGTCACGACGACTGGCGAACCGGTAACCGGCGCACCAACCGTGGCGGTGTAAGTCACGGTGCCGCCTTCAGCCACCGAGGTGTCGGCGGTCAGTTTGACCGTCGAGGTGTCGATGGTATCGGTGACCTGAGTAACCGCTGGCGTGGTGCTCGGAACGAGGTTCTCGAAATTTCCGCCGGTGGCAGTGGTGATTGTTGCCTGCACGGAGCCGGCATCTTTGTAGACGTCGTCAGTCGGTGCAGCAACGGTTGCGGTGCCGCTGGTTTCGCCCGCTTTGATGGTGATCACGGCGCCGTTCGACAAGGTCACGGTGACCGGTGTGCCGGCCGGGTTGGTCAGCGTAGCGGTGTAAACAATCGAGCCACCTTCGGCAACGGAGCCAGTGGCACTCAGCGACAGGTTGGTGGTGTCGACGGTATCCGTCACCGAAGTCACGGCCGGAGTTTTGTCAGCCACCAGGTTTTCGTAGTTGCCCCCGCTGGCGCCGTCGATTTTCACGCTCAGCGTATTGCCGCCGGCCAATGCATCGTTCGGTGCTGTGAAGTTGACCGTGCCGCTGCTGGCGCCGACCGGAATGGTGATGGTCTGGCCGTTGGACAGACTCACCACCACCGGCGAGCCTGTGACCGGCGCGGTCAAGGACGCGGTGTAGACAACCACGCCGCCTTCGACGGTGCTGGCGCTGGCTGTCAGCGAAACGGTGCTGTTATCGATGGTGTCGGTGATTGATGTCACCGCCGGGGTTTTGTCGACCACCAGGTTCTCGAAGTTGCCGCCGCTGGTCTTGGTGATGCTTGCATCGACGTTGCCGGCGTCCTTGTACACGTCATCACCGGGCGCCGCGACGGTCGCGGTGCCGGTGGTCGCGCCCTTGGCAATGTTGATTACCGCGCCGTTGCTCAGGGTCACTTTCATGGCCGTGCCGGCCGGATTGCTCAGGGTCGCGGTGTAGATGATCGAGCCTCCCTCGGCAACAGTGCCGGTGGCGCTCAGGCTGATATTGGTGGTGTCGACGGCGTCGGTTACTTTGGTCATGGCAGGTGAGCGATCAGCATCGACGCGCTCGAAATTGCCGCCGCTGTGGCTGGCAATCGCCGTCTGGACCTTACCGCCGTCGATGTACGGGGTGTTGGCTGGCGCCGGGAAATTCACCGAACCGCTGGTAGCGCCGGCGGCGATGTTGATCACCGCGCCGTTGGCCAGGGTCACGGTCATGGCGGTGCCTGCCGGGTTGCTCAGGGTCGCGGTGTAGGTGATCTGGCCACCCTCGCTGACGGTGTCGCTGGCGCTCAACGTCAAGGTGGTTTTATCAACGGTGTCGTTGACCGTGGTGCTGACCGGCGTCTTGCTGATGTCGAGCTTCTCGAAGTTGCCACCGCTGGCATCGGTCATGGTCACGGTGAGCGTGCTGACGTCCTTGTAGACGTCATCGCTCGGCGCCGCGATCGTCACCGATCCGCTGGTCTTGCCGGCTTCGATGGTGATGGTCTGGCCATTGCTCAGATTCACGGTCACCGGCGTTTGCGCGGCGTTGCTAAGGGTCGCGGTGTAGGTGATCGAGGCACCTTCGAGCACATAGCTTTCAGCGCTGAGGGTCAGCTGCGTGGTGTTGACCGTGTCGGCGACATTGGTCACTGCAGGCGTCGGGTTGGCCACCAGGTTTTCGAAGTTGCCGCCCGAGGTTTCCTTGATCGTGACTTCGACTTTGCCGGCGTCCTTGTAGACGTCATCGGTCGGTGCCGGAACGGTCACGGTGCCGGTGGTCTTGCCGGCGTCGATGGTGATGATCGAGCCGTTGCTCAGCGTCACGGTGACCGGCGTGCCGGCCGGGTTGGTCAGCGACGCGGTGTAGGTGATCTGTCCGCCTTCATTGACGTTGCCGGTGGCGGTCAGCGAAACGGTGGTGGTATCGACGGTGTCAGTCACGGAAGTGCTGACCGGAGTTTTGTCGGCAACCAGGTTTTCGTAATTGCCGCCGCTGACGTTGGTGATCGCATTGGTCAGCGGTGCATTGCCCGTCAGCACGTCGTTCGCCGCCGTGGTGGTCACGGTGCCGGCGGTCTTGCCGATGTCGATGGTGATCTGCTGACCGTTGGCCAACGTCACGACGACAGGCGAACCGGTCACTGGCGCGCCCACGGTAGCGGTGTACGTGACGGTGCCACCTTCAGCGACCGAGGTGTCAGCGGTCAGTTTTACGGTCGAGGTGTCAACGGTGTCGGTGACATTGGTAACCGCTGGAGTCGAGCTCGCAACGAGTTTTTCGAAGTTGCCGCCAGTGGCATCCTTGATGGTGACTTCGACTTTGCCGGCATCCTTATAGACGTCATCGGCTGGCGCTGGAACGGTCACTGTTCCCGTGGTTTTACCGGCCTCGATGGTGATCACCGAACCGTTGCTCAGGGTCACTGTTACCGGGGTGCCGGCCGGATTCGTCAGCGTGGCGGTATAAGTGATCTGGCCGCCCTCGGCCACGGAACCGGTCGCGGAGAGCGACAGGTTGGTGGTGTCGGCAACGTCGGTCACGGTCGTAGACACCGGCGTCTTGTCGGCGACCAGATTTTCGTAGTTACCACCGCTGACGTTGGTAATCGAGTTGGTCAGTGAAGCCTGACCGGTCAGCGCATCATTTGGCGCGGTGAAGGTCACGGTGCCGGTGGTTTGACCGACTCCAATCGTGATCGCCTGACCATTGGCCAGGGTCACGGTCACTGGCGAACCGGTGACGGGCGCGCCAACAGTGGCGGTGTAAGTAACGGCGCCACCTTCAGCTACCGACGTGTCGGCAGTCAATTTGACTGTCGACGTATCGACAGTGTCACTGACGTCGGTGACCGCCGGGGTAGCGCTCAGCACCAGGTTTTCGAAGTTGCCGCCAGTAGCGTCCTTGATGGTGACTTCGACTTTGCCGGCATCCTTATAGACGTCATCGGCTGGCGCTGGAACGGTTACGGTTCCCGTGGTCTTGCCGGCCTCGATGGTGATGACCGAGCCGTTGCTCAGGGTCACGGTGACTGGCGAGCCAGCCGGATTGGTCAAAGTCGCGGTGTAAACGATCGAGCCGCCTTCAACCACTGTTCCGGTCGCGCTCAGCGTCAGGTTGGTGGTGTCGACGACATCGGTAACAGTGGTCGATACCGGTGTTTTGTCAGCGACCAGATCTTCGTAGTTGCCGCCGCTCACGCCGGTGATCGAGTTGGTCAGCGGTGCATTGCCGGCCAGCGCGTCATTTGGCGCAGTGGTGGTGACCGTGCCGGACGTCTGGCCTACGGCGATAGTGATGCTCTGGCCGTTGGCCAGGGTCACCACAACCGGGGAGCCCGTCACTGGCGCCCCTACGGTGGCGGTATACGTGACAGTGCCGCCTTCAGCGACCGAGGTGTCAGCGGTCAGTTTTACGGTCGAGGTGTCGACGGTGTCGGTGATTTGGGTGATCGCTGGTGTGGTGCTCGGAACGAGGTTCTCGAAGTTACCGCCCGTCGCGTCCTTGATGGTGACTTCGACGGTGCCGGCGTCTTTATAGACGTCGTCTGCTGGCGCCGGAACAGTCACGGTGCCGGTGGTTTTGCCGGCCTCGATGGTGATGACCGAGCCGTTGCTCAGGGTCACGGTGACCGGAGTGCCGGCCGGATTTGTCAGGGTCGCGGTGTAAACGATCGAACCACCCTCGGCCACGGAGCCCGAAGCGCTCAGGCTCACGCCCGTATCGTCGATCGAATCAGAAATGGTCGTGACTGCTGGCGTCGGGTTTGGCACCAGATTTTCGAAGTTGCCGCCGGAAGCGCCAGTGATGGTGGTGCTGACAGAGCTGCCGTTGTTGTAAACATCATTCGCTGCGGTCGGCACGTTGACGGTGCCGGTGGTCTGGCCCGCAGCGATGGTGATGGTCGAACCGTTCGACAGTGTGACGGTGACCGGCGTTTGCGCCGGGTTGGTCAGCGTCGCGGTGTAGGTGATCTGACCGCCTTCAACGACGTTGTTGGTCGCGGTCAGCGTCAGGCCGGTGTTATCGACCGAGTCGGCAATCGTGGTGACTGCTGGCGTCGGGTTTGGCACCAGATTTTCGAAGTTGCCGCCGGTAGCGCCGGTGATTGTGGTGCTGACAGTGCTGCCGTTGTTGTAAACGTCATTCGCCGCAGTTGGCACGTTTACGGTGCCGGTCGTCTGGCCTGCAGCGATGGTGATGGTCGAACCGTTCGACAGTGTGACGGTGACCGGCGTTTGCGCCGGGTTGGTCAGCGTCGCGGTGTAGGTGATCTGACCGCCTTCAACGACGTTGTTGGTCGCGGTGAGCGTCAGGCCGGTGTTATCGACCGAGTCGGCAATGGTCGTGACTGCTGGCGTCGGGTTTGGCACCAGATTTTCGAAGTTGCCGCCGGTAGCGCCGGTGATGGTGGTGCTGGCAGTGCTGCCATTGTTGTAAACATCATTCGCCGCAGTCGGCACATTTACGGTGCCGGTCGTCTGGCCTGCAGCGATGGTGATGGTCGAACCGTTCGACAGGGTGACGGTGACCGGCGTTTGCGCCGGGTTGGTCAGGGTCGCGGTGTAGGTGATCTGACCACCCTCGACGACATTATTGGTGGCGGTCAGCGTCAGGCCGGTGTTATCGACCGAGTCGGCAATCGTGGTGACTGCTGGCGTCGGGTTTGGCACCAGATTTTCGAAGTTGCCGCCGGTAGCGCCGGTGATTGTGGTGCTGACTGTGCTGCCGTTGTTGTAAACGTCGTTGGCCGCGGTCGGCACGTTGACGGTGCCGGTGGTCTGGCCCGCAGCGATGGTGACGGTCGAACCGTTCGACAGGGTGACGGTGACCGGCGTTTGCGCCGGGTTGGTCAGGGTCGCGGTGTAGGTGATCTGGCCGCCTTCAGTAACGGTGCTGCCCGCCGTCAGGGTGACGGTAGTGGTGTCAACGGTGTCGGTGACCTGGGTCGTCGCCGGAATGGTCGGCGGGGTCACGGTGATGCCATTGCCGCCGGTGGTGCCGGTGACCGTCACGTCGATCTGGGTCGGGTCGTTGTAAACCGTGTCGTTGGGTGCCAGCGGCACGTTGACGGTTCCGGTGGTGGAGCCGGCCGGGATCACGATCACCGAGCCGTTGGACAGCGTAATGGTCAGGTCGGTCAGCGGCGCCTGAGTCAGGGTCGCTGTGTAGACCAGCACGCCGCCGGCTTCGGTGATGGTCGGGGTGGCGCTGAGTGTCAGCGTCGAATCACGCTGGGCCGTTGTCGTGGTATCGGTGGTCTGGCCACCGGTGGTGTCCTGGGCGATCTGGCCGCCAGAGTTGATGCCCGCTGTTGGAAAGCCAATGGTCGGATCGACGCGACCAGCCGTAGCGTCGAGCATGACGAAACTGTGGCCGCCACCGGCAGCGCCGCCAGTGCCTGCGGCGCTCGGGCCGGCCGCGGTGGACTCAAGCGCGGTAGTCGGGTCGATACCGGCGGCGATGGCTTGCTGCAGTTCTTCTACAGACGGCGCAGCCTGCGCGGTGGCTTCGGCCAGGTCATTGCTGGAATCGGGCGTGCTGGCGCTCCACTGGGTTTCGCGGCCCAGGTCGAGCGTGCGGCCATCGGCCAGTTCAAGCGACACGGCGCCGGAGAGACCGGTGTCGATCTGGTCGCCGACGTACAGGCGATCACCTTCAACGAGTACGCGACGCACGCCCTCTGGGGACACCACGAAAACCTGACCGACAATGCTTTTGACGACGGCAACAACACTGCTCATTGAAGACTCTCCGGGTGCCACATTCAGTTGACTTCCATGGGCCTGAAGGCATGGATGCCAATTCAGTCTGGACGTACTTTAAAAAATCGCGCTACAAGTTTGACGCCAGTAAATCGTCAATATTTTGGCTATATTCTTTCGACCTAAACTTTATGCCAAACTATTGACCTTATGGTTGCCATCCTAAACAATCGTCCCACTAATGTCACATTGATATTTCCCCGGCGACCTGCCCTTCAGCGCGTGATTCAGTTCCCGTTTTGAACTTTCCGACATACGGTCATTCCGGTTGCCATCCTCCAACGCAGCTCGACACTTTTGCTGTGATTCACGACAAGCAGTTCTGGAAAATTATTACCATGCGTTTGCCTTTGTTCATGGCGGTACCCTTCGCGCTCGCCGCTTCTTTCGTACAAGCACAATCCTTACCAGAAGCCATGCAACAGGCGCTGGATGTCCATCCGGAGGTTCAGGCAGGGGTCAACAGTCGATTGGCGGCGGATTATCAGTTAAAGGCAGCGAAAGGGGGATACCTGCCCAAGGTTGATCTGCTGGGCGGTTACGGCCGCGAAGGCACGGACAGCGTGACCACTCGGGCGAACGGTGGTGGCAATCACTGGGAGACCTTGAACCGCAGCGAGTCAAGTTTACGTCTCTCGCAAATGGTTTTTGACGGTTTTGCGACCTCCAACGAAGTTGCGCGTCAACAAGCCAACGTCAGCTCCCGCGCATATTCGTTATTGGGCACTTCGGAGCGCACCGCGCTGACCGTCGCTCAGGTTTATCTGGATGTGCTGACCCGTCGCGAATTCGTGCGTCTGGCCGAGGAAAACCTCAAGAGCCACCAGCGCATCTACGACCAGATCCAGTTGCGCACCCAGCGCGGCGTCGGCAGCGGTGCCGACCTCGACCAGGCCGAGGCCCGCATGGCCCAGGCCCGCAACAACCTGATCACCGAGCAGACCAACCTCGCCGACGCCGAAACCAACTTCCTCAGCGCCGTGGGTCAGATGCCGGACCAACTGGAGCGTCCGGCGCCTTTTATGGCGATGATGCCGGCCAACCTCAATGAAGCGCGCCAGCAGATGCTGGAGAACAGCCCGATCCTGCGTTCGGCCGAGTCGGATATCGCCGCTGCCGAGAAGCAGTACGCCACCGCCAAGTCAACGTTCTACCCGCGCTTCGACGCCGAGCTGGGCCGCACCGCCGACAACGATCTCGACGGCCAGAATGGTCATAACAATGAGTGGCAGGCCATGCTGCGCATGCGCTTCAACCTGTACTCGGGTGGTAGCAACAAGGCTGATCTTGAGTCCAAGTCGTACCTGGCCAGCCAAGCGCTGGACATCCGCAACAACGCCCTGCGTCAATTGAACGAAGAACTCGGCCTGGCCTGGAATGCCCTGAATAACGCTAATGCCCAGGTGCCGATCGCCCAGCAGTACGTTGATCACAGCACCTCGGTGCGCACCGCTTACCAGCGTCAATTCAGCCTCGGCGAGCGCACCTTGCTTGACTTGCTCGACAGCGAAAACGAGCTCTTCACCGCATCGCGGCGTCTGGCCGAGATCAAGAACATTCAGTTATTTACTCAGTACCGAATCAAGGCGACCATGGGCGAATTGCTCAGAAGCCAGGGAGTGGTCGCACCGTTGGCATCCGTTGTGCAGAACGACGTGAAGCCCAAGGTCCAGCTGCCTGGGATGAATTGAGTTATCCCTTTCAACTGTTGAAGAGTGTCGAGCGTGGAATCAGAAGTCAGTCGAGTTCAACTCAGTCATGATCCACGCGCGTTGCACGACGATCCTTTACTGGATGGTCTGCTAGCCCTTTGCATGTTGCACCAGAAGCCGGCCAGCGCCGCGATGCTGACCACCGGCCTGCCGCTGCCCAAACAACGTTTGAGTGTCGAATTGCTGCCCCGCGCGGCGGCTCGCGCCGGTCTGCAGGGGCGTGTGTTGCAGCGCAAGCTGGAGGAAATTCCGGCGATTGCCATGCCAGCGTTGCTGTTGCTCAAGGACGGTCGCAGTGCCGTTCTGCTTGGCTGGCAGGGTGATGACGAAGTGCGGGTGCTGCTCAGTGAAAGCGATGGCGGCGAATCCGTGGTCAACCGCGAACTGCTGGCCGACGACTACACCGGCAAAGTGTTCTTCGCTCAACCGCAACACAAGTTCGACGTCAACCACGGCACGCTGATTCCCCGCGCGCGTTCATGGTTTCGCGATACCCTCAAGCGTTCGCGCTGGCTTTACGCCGACGCCATCGCCGCCAGTTTCCTGATCAACATCATCGCCATGGCTGCGCCGCTGTTCGTGATGAACGTCTACGACCGCGTGGTACCGAACCAGGCCGAAGCGACCCTGTGGGTGCTCGCGCTGGGTATCACTGGCGCTTACCTCTTTGACCTGATCCTGAAGAGCCTGCGCAGCCTGTGCCTGGATCTGGCCGGCAAGAAAACCGACCTGATCATCTCGGCGACCTTGTTCGAGCGCATTGTGGGCATGTCCATGAAGTACCGCCCGGCGCGGGTCGGCAGCTTCGCGCAGAACATCCACGAATTTCAGAGCCTGCGCGATTTCCTCGCCTCGCTGACGCTGACCAGTCTGATCGACCTGCCGTTCACGCTCCTCATCTTTATAGTCATCGCCATTCTCGGTGGGCATCTGGTGTGGATTCCGGTGCTGGCTTTTCCGATCGCGCTGCTGATCGGTTACGCCTTGCAGAAGCCGCTGGTGGCAACCATGGAACGCACCATGGCCCTGGGCGCCGAGCGCCAGTCGAGCCTGATCGAGACCCTCGCCGGTCTGGACGCGGTCAAGGTCAACAACGCTGAAAGCGAGCGCCAGTACCAGTGGGAACAAACCATCGGCACCCTCAGTCGTCTCGAGTTGCGCGTGAAAATGCTCTCCGGCCTGGCGATGAACATCACCTTGCTGATCCAGCAACTGGCCGGGGTGATCATGATCGTTTTCGGGGTCTACCAGATCATCGCCGGCAACCTGAGCATGGGCGGCCTGATCGCCTGCTACATGCTCAGCGGCCGCGCACTGAGTCCGCTGGCTTCGCTGTCCGGCCTGCTGACCCGTTACCAGCAGGCGCGGGTGACCATGACCTCGGTCGACCAAATGATGGAGCTGCCGCAAGAGCGCAACTTCGAAGAGCGCCCGCTCAGCCGTAAGGTCCTGCAGGGCGCCATCGAATGCCGCCAGCTGAGTTTCACCTATCCGGAACAACAGAATCCGGCGCTGAAAAACATCAACCTGGTCATTCGTCCCGGCGAGAAAATCGGCATCATCGGCCGCAGCGGTTCGGGCAAGAGTTCGCTGGCAAAACTGCTGGTGGGCCTGTATCAGCCGGACGACGGCGCACTGCTGGTGGACGGTGTGGATATCCGCCAGATTGACGTCAGCGAGTTACGCTACAACATCGGCTACGTGCCGCAGGACATTCAATTGCTGGCCGGCACGCTTCGGGACAACCTGGTGTCCGGTGCGCGGTATGTCGAGGACGAACTCGTGCTGCAAGCCGCCGAGCTTGCCGGCGTCCACGAGTTTGCCCGCCTGCACCCGCAAGGCTATGAGCTGCAAGTCGGCG
Source organism: Pseudomonas khorasanensis (assembly GCF_014268505.2). GTDB lineage: Bacteria > Pseudomonadota > Gammaproteobacteria > Pseudomonadales > Pseudomonadaceae > Aquipseudomonas > Aquipseudomonas khorasanensis. The sequence continues at coordinate 198,898 of NZ_JABWQP020000010.1, read as the reverse complement.
AGCGCGGGCAGAACCTGTCCGGCGGTCAACGGCAAAACGTCGCGCTGGCCCGGGCACTGCTGCTCAATCCGCCGATCCTGTTGATGGACGAGCCGACCAGCGCAATGGACAACACCGGCGAAGAACGCCTCAAGCAACGCCTCGCGGCAGTCATTGAAAACAAGACCGTGGTGCTGGTGACGCACCGGGCGTCGCTGTTGTCGCTGGTGGATCGTCTGCTGGTGATCGATCGCGGGCAGATTCTCGCGGACGGCCCTAAAGCCGCCGTGATGGAAGCGTTGAAGAAGGGGCAGATCAGTGTTGCTTAAGTCCGGTGTCAAGGAGTCGATCCGTCGCTACTTCAAGGGTTCTGCCTCGCTGCATGGGCAGCCGCTTCCGGAGGTCAACAAGGCGCTGATCGAGGACGCCCCGCGCGTCGTGCGCCTGACCATCTGGGCAATCATCGGCTTCTTCATATTCCTCATGCTCTGGGCCAACTTCGCCGTGATCGACGAAGTGACCAAGGGCGACGGCAAGGCCATTCCTTCGTCGAAGATTCAGAAAATCCAGAACCTTGAGGGCGGGATCGTTGCCGAGCTGTTCGTCAAGGAAGGCCAGATCGTCGAAGCCGGCGCGCCGCTGATTCGTCTCGACGACACGCGTTTCGCCTCCAACGTTGGCGAAACCGAGGCCGATCGCCTGTCGATGCTGCTGCGGGTCGAGCGTCTGAGTGCCGAAGTCGATGACCGCCCGCTGAGTTTCCCCGAGGACGTGCTCAAAGCGGTGCCGGGTCAGGCGAAAAGCGAGGAGTCCCTTTACGTCAGTCGCCGTCAGCAATTGCACGACGAGATCGGCGGCCTGCAGGAGCAGTTGATCCAGCGTCAGCAAGAGCTGCGTGAGTTCAGCTCCAAACAGGCGCAGTACCGTCAGCAACTCGCCTTGCAGCGTCAGGAAATCAACATGTCCGAGCCGTTGGTGGCGCAAGGCGCGGTTTCCCCGGTGGAAGTGTTGCGCCTCAAGCGTGCCGAAGTGGAAACCCGTGGTCAGCTCGACGCTACGACGTTGGCGATTCCCCGCGCCGAATCGGCGATCAAGGAAGTGCAACGCAAGATCGACGAGACCCGGGGCAAATTCCGCAGCGAAGCGCTGACCCAGCTTAACGAAGCACGTACTGATCTCAACAAGGCCCAGGCCACCGGCAAGGCCCTGGAAGATCGCGTCAGCCGCACGTTGGTAACCTCGCCGGTGCGCGGTATCGTCAACAAACTGCTGGTCAACACCATCGGCGGCGTTATCCAGCCGGGCAGCGACATGGTGGAAATCGTGCCGCTGGACGACACCTTGTTGGTCGAAGCCAAGATCCGGCCGCAGGATATCGCCTTTCTGCATCCGGGGCAGGAAGCCATCGTCAAATTCACCGCGTATGACTACACCATCTACGGCGGGTTGAAGGCCCAACTGGAGCAGATCGGCGCCGACACCATTACCGATGAAGACAAGAAGACCACCTACTACGTGATCAAGGTGCGCACCGAGCGCAGCCACTTGGGTACCGATGAAAAGCCATTGCTGATTATCCCGGGGATGGTCGCCTCGGTGGACATCATCACCGGCAAGAAATCGGTGTTGAGCTATTTGCTCAAGCCGATTATTCGGGCGCGGGCCGAGGCGTTGCACGAACGCTGATCTCTAGCGCTGCGGCCGGCCTCTTCGCGAGCAGGCTCGCTCCCACAGGTAATGTTCAATGAGCACAGAGGATGTGTCTGGCGAATATCCCTTTGGGAGCGAGCTCGCTCGCGAAGGCGTCTGCCGGAGCGCTACACATCTGTCGGTAAGTGACACAAATGGTCACCCGCGTCCTCACCAACCGCCATATCGTTATTCAATAACGGTATTTAATTTCAAATTCTTATAGCTATAAAGTCACTCCCTGCGTACCTGCCGACCAATCGGCGCGCCGCACGCCATGAACCGACACGCAATCAAGCGTGAGTGTTTGATCGACGTGCGCGCCCGTGAGCGCGCCGTACGTGGGAGATGAATAATGTCCGCAGCTACTGCCACCCCGAGCGCCGCGACGGCCGCGTCGCAAATTTTTGAGATCCGTCCTTTCAGCGGTGCCGTCGGCGCCGAGATTGTTGGCCTCGACCTGAGCCGGCCGGTCAATGATCGGGACTTCGCGCGCATCCACCGCGCGCACCTTGATCACCACGTCGTGGTCTTCCGTGACCAGCAGATCACCCCGCAACAGCAAATCGACTTCAGCCGCCGCTTCGGCGTGCTGCAGATCCATGTGCTCAAGCAGTTTCTGCTGGCCGATCACCCGGAAATTCTTATCGTTTCCAACATCATCGAGAACGGTCAGAACATCGGCCTCGGTGACGCCGGCAAGTTCTGGCATTCCGACCTCTCATACAAAGAGCTGCCAAGCCTCGGCTCGATGCTGCATGCGCAAGAGCTTCCCTCCGAAGGCGGTGACACGCTGTTTGCTGACATGCACAAAGCTTGGGACGACCTGCCCGTAGCCTTGCGCAACGCTGTCGGAGGACGCTTTGCCGCGCATTCCTACACCGCGCGCTACAGCGAAACCAAATTCGAAGGCAACTGGCGCCCGACCCTGACCCCTGAACAACTGGCCCAAGTCGCCGAAGTGGTACACCCGGTGGTGCGCACCCATCCGGAAAACGGGCGCAAGGCGTTGTTCGTCAGTGAAGGCTTCACCACACGCATCGTCGGCCTGCCGGAAGATGAAAGCCGCCAATTGCTGGCCGAGCTCTACGCGCACAGCGTGCTGCCGCAAAATATCTACCGCCATCAGTGGGAACCTCACGATCTGGTGTTCTGGGACAACCGTTCGCTGATCCACCTCGCCGCCGGCTGCCCCGCACACCTGCGTCGCAAGCTGTATCGCACGACCATCCAGGGCGACGCGCCTTTCTGATTTGCCGGAGACCGACCATGAACGCCCCTTTGCCAGGCCACGCGGCCAGCAACTCGATCGCCCACCGCGAAGCGTTGTTGGCCGTCGATCACGTCAGCCTTGAGTACCGCACGCCGCAGCGCGTGGTGCGTGCCACTCACCAAGTCAGTTTCGCCATCGACCCCGCCGATCGTTTTGTCCTGCTCGGCCCGTCCGGCTGCGGTAAATCGACCCTGCTCAAAGCGGTCGCGGGCTTCATCCAGCCGTGCGAAGGCGAGATCCGTCTGCAAGGTCAGCGCGTCGATGCGCCGGGGCCGGACCGGATCGTGGTGTTTCAGGAATTCGACCAATTGCCGCCGTGGAAAACCGTCAAACAGAACGTGATGTTTCCGTTGCTCGCCTCGCGCACCTTGAACAAAAAAGACGCGCAAGAGCGTGCGCTGCACTATCTGGAAAAGGTCGGGCTGGCTGCGTTCGCCGACGCCTATCCGCATACCTTGTCCGGCGGCATGAAAGCGCGGGTGGCGATCGCCCGGGCATTGGCCATGCAGCCGAAAATCCTGTTGATGGACGAACCCTTCGCCGCACTCGATGCGCTGACCCGACGCAAGATGCAAGAGGAGTTGCTGCGGCTCTGGGAAGAAGTGCGCTTCACCTTACTGTTCGTCACGCACTCGATTGAAGAAGCACTGGTGGTCGGCAATCGCATCCTCTTGCTCTCGCCGCATCCCGGCCGGGTGCGCGCCGAAGTGCACAGTCATCAATACGATTTTCAAAGCCTCGGCGGCGTGGCGTTTCAGGAATCGGCGCGGCGCATTCATCGTCTGCTGTTCGACGAAGGCCACTCGCCGGAGACCGAGCGTGAACATGACTTCAGCGATATTCGCATCGCCTATTGAGCGGCCAGGAGGATTACCCGATGAGCCTTTCATCATCTGTGCGTGAAGAATTCGAAACCGTGCTCGAGCCGCTGACCGACGTTCCGGTCGAGCGTGAACTGCCACTCGGCACACGGCTGTGGCAACAAGGCTGGCTGCGCAAAAGCCTGATCCTGATCGTATTGGCGATCATCTGGGAAGTGGTCGCGCGGATTCAGAACAACGACCTGATGCTGCCGGGATTTCTGCAGACCGCGCATGCCCTGTTCGACGGCGTGCTCAGTGGCGAGCTGCTGGAAAAAGTGTGGATATCGTTGGTGGTGCTGATCAAGGGGTACCTGATCGGCATCGTCCTGGCGTTCGCGCTGACCACGTTGGCAGTCTCGACCCAACTGGGTCGCGATCTGTTGAGCACACTGACGTCGATGTTCAACCCGTTGCCGGCGATTGCCCTGCTGCCGCTGGCATTGTTGTGGTTCGGGCTGGGGCAGAACAGCCTGATTTTCGTGCTGGTGCATTCGGTTTTGTGGGCGCTGGCGCTGAATACCTACGCCGGGTTTCTGGGCGTCTCGGAAACCTTGCGCATGGCTGGCCGAAATTATGGGCTCAAGGGTTTGCGCCTGGTGTTGTTCGTACTGATCCCGGCGGCGCTGCCATCGATTCTGGCGGGGCTGAAAATCGGCTGGGCGTTTGCCTGGCGAACGCTGATCGCGGCGGAACTGGTGTTTGGTGCGACCAGCGGAAAGGGTGGCCTGGGCTGGTACATCTTCCAGAATCGCAACGAGCTGTACACCGACAAGGTGTTCGCGGGGTTGGCGGTGGTGATCCTGATTGGCCTGCTGGTGGAGAATCTGGTGTTTGCCACCCTCGAACGCGTGACCGTCAAGCGGTGGGGTATGCAGCGATAAGATTTTCGTTGGCTGGGCCGGCCTCTTCGCGAGCAAGCTCGCTCCCAGAGGAGAATGCATTCCAAGGTGGGAGCGAGCCTGCTCGCGATGAGGCCAGCGGTGGCACCGCCACTCTAGAAGGATGTTTGTTAGCATTGCGCCCGGATCAATCCAGATCAGCCAAGAGTGCTCAGCATGCAACTCCCGGACATGAACCTTCTGGTCGCCCTCGACGCTTTGCTCGACGAGGGCAGCGTGGTCGGCGCCGCGCGGCGAATGAACCTCAGCCCGGCCGCCATGAGTCGCACATTGACCCGAATCCGCGAAGCCATTGGCGATCCGATTCTGGTGCGCGCCGGGCGTGGCCTGGTGCCGACGCCCAAAGCCCTTGAGCTGCGCGAACAAGTGCGCGATGTAGTCGAGCAGGCGGCGCTGCTGTTCCGCTCCGCCGACACCGTGGAACTGGGCACCTTGCGGCGGCGTTTCAGCATTCGCGCCAATGACTTTTTCGTCGGTGTCTACGGCGGCAAGCTGTTCGATACCCTCGACCAGCTCGCCCCGCACTGCGAGCTGCGGTTTGTTCCGGAGGGCGATGGCGACGACGAGGCGCTGCGCGAAGGGCGCATCGACCTGAGCGTCAGCAATACCCGGCCGGTGACTCCGGAAGTGAAAATCCAGAACCTGTTCTCTACCCATTTCGTCGGCCTGGTGCGCGAGGACCACCCATTGCTTGACGGTGAAATCACGGCCGAGCGTTACGCCGGGTTCTCCCACATCAGCATGTCGCGCCGAGGCATTGCCCGAGGTCCCATCGACACCGCGCTCAATGCATTGGGGCTGGAGCGCCGAGTGGCGGTGATCGCGCCGAGCTTTCATGCGGCAATGTTTGCCTTGCCGGACTCCGACCTGATCCTGCCCGTGCCCAAGGAAGCGCTGCTGAGCGTGCGGCGACTGGGCCTGAAGCTGCGTTCATTCGATCTGCCGATTCCGCTGCCCATGCTGATGCTCACGCAGGCTTGGCATCCGCGCTTCGACAAGGACCCGGCCCACCGCTGGTTGCGCGAAACGCTCAAGACTTGCTGCGATGAAACGTGGTTGGCGGCACAGCCATAAATCGTCAGACATCAGAGATTTCCTGTGGGAGCGAGCCTGCTCGCGAAGGCGTCGGGCCAGTCACTTCAGTGGCGACTGTTCCACCGCTTTCGCGAGCAGGCTCGCTCCCACATCAGTATCAACCGTTGTGTCTGACGCATTTATAACCTGCCAACAAGTCAATTTTCGTCAGCATTACGCCCCACTAAAATGCTCCGGTATTTCCCTTCCCGGAGTTTCACTCATGACATCCCTGACGGTCTCGGCGCCCCTTGCCGCGGCCAGCCCGGCATCGGCGGCCGCGCCACCGGTATTCGGGGCGCGGATCATCATTGGTCTGGTTGGCGTGCTGTTGGCAGTGCTGGTCAGCGGCCTCAACGAAATGGTCACCAAAGTCGCGCTGGCCGACATTCGCGGCGCTTTGCACATCGGTTATGACGAAGGCACCTGGCTGGTCGCCAGTTACACCGCCACTTCGGTTGCGGCCATGGCTTTCGCGCCGTGGTGCTCAGTGACCTTCTCGCTGCGCCGCTTCACGCTGTGCGCGATCAGCGTGTTCACCTTGCTCGGCGTGCTATGCCCGTTTGCGCCGAACTACGAAAGCCTGCTGCTGATGCGCACCCTTCAAGGTCTGGCCGGCGGGGCATTACCACCGATGCTGATGACCGTCGCACTGCGCTTTCTGCCGGCCAATATCAAGCTCTACGGACTGGCCGGCTATGCGCTGACCGCGACATTCGGCCCGGGGCTCGGCACGCCGCTGGCGGGGCTGTGGACTGAATACGTCGGCTGGCAGTGGACGTTCTGGCAAATCATCGTGCCGTGCCTGATCGCCATGGCTGCGGTGGCGTACGGTTTGCCGCAGGACCCGTTGCGTCTGGAGCGCCTCAAATCGTTCAACTGGAAGGGGTTGCTGCTGGGCTTTCCGGCGATCTGCATGCTGGTTATCGGCCTGTTGCAGGGCAATCGACTGGACTGGTTCGAATCGAATCTGATCTGTGCCTTGCTCGGCGCCGGCTCGCTGCTGCTGGTGGCCTTTCTGATCAATGAGTGGTCGCAGCCGATTCCGTTCTTCAAGTTGCAGATGCTTGGCATCCGCAATCTGTTGTTTGCGCTGATTACGCTTGCCGGTGTGCTGATCGTGCTGCTGGCGGTGGTGCTGATCCCGTCGAGTTATCTGGCCCAGGTTCAAGGTTACCGTCCGGCCCAGACGGCGCCGATCATGCTGATTGCCGCGTTGCCGCAGTTGGTTGCGCTGCCATTGGTGGCAGCGCTGTGCAACTTGCGCTGGGTCGATTGCCGCTGGGTGCTCGGCATTGGTCTGGGCATGCTCGCGCTGTCCTGCCTGGGCGGTTCGCATCTGACGTCGGCGTGGATTCGTGATGATTTCTACGTTCTGCAATGGCTGCAGATTTTCGGCCAGCCGATGGCGGTGTTGCCGCTGCTGATGCTGTCGACTGGCAGTATCACACCGATGGAGGGGCCGTTCGCGTCGGCGTGGTTCAACACGGTCAAGGGCCTGGCGGCAGTGGTTGCCACCGGTGTGATCGAGGCGCTGACCACCTCGCGCCTGCATTTCCATTCGACCATGTTGGTCGACAACCTCGGCAATTCGCCGCTGGCCGACCACAGCGATCCGGGCCTCGCTCACCGTCTGCACGAGCAGGCCGTGGTGCTGACTTCGTCCGATCTCTACGTGTGCATGGCCGGCGTCGCCGTGGCGTTGATCCTGCTGATTTTCTGGCTGCCGACGCGGATCTATCCGCCGCGCGCGCCCACCTGATGCTGCATTGAAACAGAAGGTTTTTATGACGACTCAAACCAAGCAAAAACTCGCGGTGGCTGTGGCCGCCGCACTGGCGGTCGGTGTGCTGGTGTACCTGGCGATGCCCGGGCTGTTCGGCAAACGCACCGAGCAAACCACCAATGACGCCTTCGTCTCGGCCGACTTCACCCTGGTCGTGCCGCGTGTGGCGGGCTTCATCAAGCAGGTGCTGGTCGAAGACAACCAGCAGGTAAAGGCCGGGCAGTTGCTGGCGCTGATCGATGATCGTGATCTGCGCGCGGCAGCCGAAGCGGCGGATGCGCAGACGCTGGTGGCACGGGCGCAGCTGCAGAACGCCAACGCGACCCTGGAGCGGCAGGCGTCGTTGATCGCCCAGGCGCAAGCCTCGGTGGTCTCGGCCAAGGCTCAGATGGCTTTCGCCCAGCAGGAATTGAACCGCTACAACCACCTCGCCGGCGTCGGCGCCGGCACGGTGCAGAACGCGCAGCAAGCGCGCACCCGCATCGATCAGGCGTCTGCCCGGCTCGACACTGCAACAGCGAAACTGGCGGCCGAACGCAAGCAGGTCGAGATTCTTGCCGCCCAGCGCAACGCTGCCGAAGGCAATTTGAAGCACGCCCAAGCGGCGCTGGAAATCGCCAGTTTCAACCTGTCCTACACGCGCATCACCGCGCCGCAGGACGGCATGATCGGTGAGCGAGCGGTGCGCGTCGGTGCCTACGTGACGCCGGGCAGCAAACTGCTGGCGGTAGTGCCCTTGCAGCAGGCTTATGTGGTCGCCAACTTTCAGGAAACCCAATTGACCGACGTGCAGCCGGGGCAGGATGTGCAAGTGCGTGTCGACAGCCTCGGCGGCGAAGCCTTGAGCGGGCGTGTCGAAAGTATTGCGCCGGCAACGGGCGTGACCTTCGCGGCGGTGAAACCGGACAACGCGACGGGGAACTTCACCAAGGTCGTACAGCGCATTCCGGTGAAAGTTGTTTTGGCGCCGGGCCAGTCATTGGCCGAGCGGCTGCGGGTGGGGATGTCGGTTGAGGCGAGTATTGATACGGCGAGTCCCGCGGCCTCCGGGCGCGAGGTGACGCAACGATGATCAGTGTTGAATCGGCTGCCGCCTTCGCGAGCAGGCTCGCTCCCACAAGGGTAACGCATTCCAGAATGTGGGAGCGAGCCTGCTCGCGAAAGCGCCAGTGGCAGCAACTCACCTTCAGTGCCTTGTTCACAATGAGTCTCACCGCCTGCACCATCGGCCCCGACTTCCAGAAACCTCAAGCCACGCGACCCGCCGACTGGGCCAAGCCGAGCCAATCCGCCCCGAGCAAAGCCGTCAGCGAGCCCCTGAACGAGCGCTGGTGGGAAGTCTTCAACGACCCACAGCTTTCGGCGCTCACCCAGCGCGCACTGAACAGCAATCTCGACCTGCAACTGGCCAGCAGCCGCCTGCAGCAAAGCCGCGCTGCCCGTCAGGTGATCACCGCCGAGCGTTATCCGAACAGCGCCGCCACCGGCAGCTACGCACGCAAGCGCAACAGTGGCGAGGGCCTGAACGACCCGTCCGGACACAACGGGGACTCCGCTTTCAACCTCTGGGGCGCCGGCTTCTCGGCCTCGTGGGAACTGGACTTCTGGGGCCGCGTGCGCCGTGAAACCGAAGCCGCTGATGCCAGTCTCGAAGTGGCGGAAAACGATCGTCGCGGTGTGCTGCTGACCGTGCTCGCCGACACCGCGCAAAGCTACATTCAGCTGCGCGGGGTGCAGAACACCCGCGCCGTCACCGAGCAGAACCTCGACGTCGCCCGGCACAGCCTGAAACTGTCGCAGCTGCGCCTGGCCGATGGCGTGGCGACCGACCTGGACGTCGCCGAAGCCGCCGCGCAGGTCGCCGCCATCGAGGCACGCCTTCCAGCCCTTGAACAGCGTCAGGCGCAACTGATCAATGCGATCAGCCTGTTGATGGGCGAACCGCCACAGGCCTTGGCCAGGGAGTTATCCACAGACGCGGCGGTGCCGCAATCGCCCCTGAAAGTCGCCATTGGCTTGCCATCGCAACTGGCCGAGCGCCGTCCGGACATCCGCCAGGCTGAAGCGCGTTTGCATGCTGCCACCGCCACTATCGGCGTGGCCAAGGGTGATTTTTACCCGCGCATCACGTTGTCCGGCAACCTCGGTTCGCAGGCGATGCAACTCAGCGATTTCGGTTCCTGGGGCTCGCGTGCTTTTGGCATCGGCCCGCAGTTCAGCGTGCCGCTGTTCGACGGTGGACGCTTGCGCGGGATGCTGCAATTGCGCGAAGCCCAGCAACAGGAAGCGGCCATTGCTTATCAACAAACCGTGCTGCGGGCCTGGCATGAAATTGATGACCAACTGACTGCCTACAACGCCAGCCAACGCCGTCGCGACAGCCTTGCCGAAGCCGTCCGCCAGAACCAGATCGCCCTGCGCACCGCGCAGCAGCAATACGTGGAAGGCGTGGTCGATTTCGTCAACGTTCTCACCGTCCAGAGCGCCTTGCTCGCCACGCAGGAACAATGGGTGGAAAGCTCGACTGGCGTTTCCCTGGCGATGGTCGGTTTATACAAAGCGTTGGGCGGCGGATGGGAGTCGGTCTATCCAGCGGCGCAACTGGCCGCAGTGTCGCGGGACGCCGCGAAATCCTGAACCGACAGCGACAGCTATGATCAACTTAACTGGGTCAATCGGCGTAACGTAAGAGCACGAATTCCAGAGGAGTTGCATCATGGAAAATCCGCAGCACAGCCTACCGGCCCTGTTCAAACAACTCGGCCTCGCCGACGACCCGGTCAGCATCGACCAATTCATCGCCAGCCATTCCCCGCTCAAACCGGAATTGCATCTGGCCGACGCGTTTTTCTGGACGAAAAGCCAGGCGCAGTTTCTGCGCGACGAGATTCTGGAGGACGCGGACTGGGCGGAAGTCGTGGATCAGTTGAATGTGATGTTGCGCAAGGGGCGGGTGGGGTGATCACTTTGGCTGAGGCCAGGCCCGCGCCGTATGAACCAGCGCCATGATCCAGACTGCGTCCCGCTCCGTTTGATAAACGAGACGGTAACTGGGATGGGGTATGACTTCGCGCGTACCGGCAACGAGTCCGGCACGGCCACTCAGTGGGTTGTCGGAAAGGCGGTGCACCGCTTCATTGAAGCGCAGATCCATCTCGATGGCCGCTCTCGGGTTGGCGGCCTGCAAATAATTCCAAATGTCTGCACGATCCTGTGCGGCGGCTGGCGTCCATATAATCCTCATAATTGATCTTCTGCCCGCCTGCGCCTGGCAGCGAACTCGGCTTCCACCTCTTCATTAGTCATGCCATCGCCCGCGCGTACGAACTCCCGCGCGATCTCTACCTTGCGCTGCAGGAAGGCTTCGTATTCGCGCGCCTCTCGTTGGCTTTGAACAAACTGACGCATCATGTCGCGCATGATTTGCGAAGCCGGCCGATGTGCAGCCTCGGCTTCGGCCATGAATTCTTCGCGCAACTCTGGCTCCAGCTTCATGGTAAAAACGGCTTGTTTTGACATTTCACGCTCCAGTAAAAAGTACTGATGACGTGTATACCTTGGCAGTACAAAATTGTGAACCGCCCGTACAGATGGGCGACCAGCGGCACAATTTGTTTCAAAACTTGACTGAAAATCCCCCGCGATGCGATATTGATAGTTAGCAAACTAACAGTGTCCGTTTTCCCGTGCCCGATTCCCTCGACAGTCTCCAGATGAACATCAGCAGTGCCATGGTGGTTGCCGCCCGGCATTGGCGGAAAATCTGCCAGACCACGCTGGTCAACTATGGAATTTCCGAAGCCTGCGCCGTTCCATTGTTAATGATCGGGCGTCTGGGCGAGGGCGTGCGCCAGGTGCAAGTGGCGCAGGCGGCCGGGATGGAGAGTCCGTCGCTGGTTCGCCTGCTCGATCAGCTGTGCCATGCCGGTTACGTCTGTCGTACGGAAGACGCTCAGGATCGCCGGGCCAAGTGCCTGAGCCTGACCGAGACCGGCCGTGAGTTGGTGCAAGCGGTGGAAGCCGAGCTGGTGCGCTTGCGCCTCGAGGTGCTGGAAGGCGTCGAGCGCAGTGATCTGGAAGCAACGCTTCGGGTACTCAGGGCTTTTGAGGCGGCCAGGTCGCCGGTGGTGGTCAGTTCTTGAACGTTTTTTTCGCAGGCTTCCCGCCGGCCCGTGACTGGTTCTACGGGGTTCGTACCTTTGCAGCGTCGATGATTGCGCTGCACATCGCCTTGCTCATGCAAATGCCGCGTCCGTATTGGGCGATGGCCACGGTGTACATCGTCTCCAGTCCGTTTCTCGGCCCGACCAGTTCCAAGGCTCTGTACCGGGCGGCGGGCACTTTTCTGGGGGCTGCGGCAGCGGTGCTGTTCGTGCCGATGTTTGTGCAGAGCCCTTATGTGCTCGTCGTGGTCATTGCGTTGTGGACCGGCATTTTACTGTTCATGTCCTTGCATTTGCGCACCGCCAACAGCTACGCCTTGATGCTCGCCGGTTATACCTTGCCGCTGATTGCCTTGCCGGTCGTCGATAATCCGCTGGCGGTGTGGGACGTGGCGGAGGCGCGCACCGAAGAGATTTTCCTCGGCATCGCCGTCGCCGCCGTGGTTGGCGCGATGTTCTGGCCGCGACGCCTGGCGCCGGTGTTCAACGATGCCGTGGGCAAGTGGTTCACCGACGCGACGAGCTACAGCCTGAAGTTTCTCGGCCGCGACGTGCAGCCTGAAGAAGTCACCGCGCTGCGCATGGCCATGGTCGCCAGTTTCAACAGTCTCGAATTGATGATCGGCCAGCTGCCTCATGAGGGCGCGCGGCCGCAAACCGTGCGCAACACCAAGGAACTGCGCGGGCGGATGATTCATTTGTTGCCGGTGATCGATGCGCTTGAAGATTCGCTGTATGCCCTTGAGCGCCGCACGCCGGAACTGGTGGAAAAATTCCAGCCGCTGCTGACAGCGACCCGCGAATGGTTGAGCCATGCAGACGCCGATCTAGATCGCTGGCAAGCACTCAGAGAACAGCTCGACGCGCTGCAACCGAGCGCTGAAGCGCTGGAGGATCGCAAGCAGCTGCTGTTCTCCAACGCGATTTACCGCCTCGGTGAATTCATCGATTTGTGGCAGGACTGCCGCAGCCTGCAGGATGCGATTCTGTGCGAGCGCCAGGACAGCTGGCGCGCGGTCTATCGCCATTGGCGCCTCGGTCGTTTGACGCCGTTCATTGATCGCGGGCTGATGCTCTATTCGGTGGCCTCGACCATTCTGGCGATCATCGTCGCTTCGGTGCTATGGATCCTGCTCGGGTGGCCGGATGGCGGCAGCGCGGTGATTCTGGCGGCGGTGGCGTGCAGCTTCTTTGCATCGATGGACGATCCGGCGCCGCAGATTTACCGGTTCTTTTTCTGGACCGGCATGTCGGTACTGTTCGCCAGCCTGTATCTGTTTTTAATCCTGCCCAACCTGCATGATTTTCCGATGCTGGTACTGGCGTTTTCCGTGCCGTTCATTTGCATCGGCACGCTGACGGTCCAGCCGCGTTTTTACCTCGGCATGCTGCTGACGCTGGTCAACACTTCGTCGTTCATCAGCATTCAGGGCGCGTACGATGCGGATTTTTTCGCGTTCGTAAACTCCAACCTCGCCGGGCCGCTGGGGCTGTTGTTCGCCTTTATCTGGACACTGGTCGCGCGCCCGTTCGGTGCCGAGCTGGCGGCCAAGCGCCTGACCCGATTCAGCTGGAAAGACATCGTCAGCATGACCGAGCCGGCCAACCTCGCCGAGCATCGGCAGTTGGGCGTGCAGCTGCTCGATCGGCTGATGCAGCATCTGCCGCGTCTGGCCTTGACCGGCCAGGACACTGGCATCGCAATGCGTGAAGTGCGCGTCGGTCTGAACCTGCTGGACTTGCTCGCCTACACCCCGCGCGTCACTGGCGCGCCGAATGCGTTGTTGCAGCAAGTGGTGGCCGAGGTTGGCGAGTATTTTCGCGCCTGCCTCAAATCAGGCGAACGTCTGCCCGCACCGAGCGGATTGCTGATGACACTGGATCGCACCCGCCGAGCGCTGAATGGCCAGGGCGACGATGAGACCCGTCTGCACCTGTTGCACGCCTTGAGCGGTTTGCGTCTGGCGCTGCTGCCCGGCGTCGAATTCGTCTCCAGCGCCGAGCCCGAAGAACCGCTGCCCGATGGAGCGCCCCTATGATCGGTGATCTGGATATCAGCGGCATTTTCCTGCCGACCCTGCTGGTGTTGATGGGCATTACCTATGTGTTGTTTTTGCTGGTGCATGGCGTGCTGACGCGCCTGCACTTTTACCGTCTGGTCTGGCACCGGGCATTGTTCAACGTGGCGCTCTATGCCGTGCTGCTGTACGGCGTGGACTCACTCAGTCGATACCTGATGACATGAAAAAACCGTTTTTGACCCTGGGTCGCGTGGTGCTGACCCTGCTGATCGTGACGTTTGCCGTTGTCCTAGTCTGGCGCATGGTCATGTATTACATGTTCGCGCCCTGGACCCGCGACGGCCATATCCGCGCCGATATCATCCAGATCGCCCCGGACGTGTCCGGACTGATCCAGCAGGTCGAAGTAAAGGACAACCAACTGATCAAGCGCGGTCAGGTGTTGTTCAGCATCGATCAGGACCGCTTTAAACTGGCCCTGCGTCAAGCAAAGGCCGCCGTCGCGGACCGCGAAGAAACCCTCGCTCAGGCGCAGCGCGAAGCCAAGCGTAATCGAGGTTTGGGCAATCTGGTGCCGGCCGAGCAGCTGGAAGAGAGCCAGTCGCGCGTAGCCCGTGCGCAATCGGCATTGGCCGAAGCGCGGGTGGCGGTGGACAGTGCGCAGCTCAACCTCGACCGCTCGGTGATCCGCAGCCCGGTCGACGGTTACGTCAACGACCGCGCGCCGCGCCCGCAGGAATTCGTCACGGCGGGGCGCCCGGTGTTGTCAGTGGTCGACAGCAATTCGTTTCACATCGATGGCTATTTCGAAGAAACCAAGCTCGACGGCATTCATGTCGGGCAATCAGTGGATATCCGCGTGATCGGCGACCGCGCGAAACTGCGCGGACATGTCGAGAGCATCGTCGCCGGTATCGAAGACCGCGACCGCACCAGCGGCAGCAATCTGCTGCCCAACGTCAACCCAGCATTCAGCTGGGTGCGGCTGGCGCAGCGGATTCCGGTGCGCATCGCTTTTGATGACGTACCGGCAGACTTCCGCATGATTGCCGGGCGCACCGCCACCGTGTCGATCATCGACGACCAGCCGCAGGAGCCCCAGCCATGAGCAGGGCGTTGTTGATCGTCGGTTTGGGCGTGATGCTGTCGGCTTGTCAGATGGTCGGGCCGGATTATCAAGTGCCCGATGATGCGGCGGTGCAGCGCAAAGATATTCAGGGTGAGCTGGCAGTGGCCGGCAAACCGGTGGTGTCGGCGCCAGTGCCTGCGCACTGGTGGCGGCTGTATCAAGATCCACGGCTTGATCAACTGGTGCAGCAGGCCATGGCCTCCAATACCGATCTGCGCGTGGCGGCGGCAAATCTGTCACGCGCTCGCGCTCAGGTTGACGAAGCCGAAGCCGCCGGCGGCTGGAGCGGCGGGGTAAAAATGGGGGCTCAACGTCTACAGGAATCCGGTCAGGCGTTCTTGCTGCCGGAGAAAGTCCCGGTGTCCAACGTTGCCGATATCGGCATCAGCGCTTCGTATCAGTTCGACCTGTGGGGCACGTTGCAACGCGGCATCGAAGCGGCGAAAGCCAATGCCGACGCGACCCAGGCGGCTGCCGACACCGCGCGCATCACCCTGGTGGCGGACGTGGTCCGCGCGTACACGCAAGTGTGTGCCGCCAACGAAGAACGGGAAATCGCCCAGCATTCCCTCGACTTGCAATCGCAAAGCACGACGCTGATCCAGCGTCTGCGCGACGCAGGACGAGGTGATGAAACCCAGGTCACCCGTTCACAGACCCAATTCAAGTCCTTGCGCGCCGACCTGCCGCGTTATGAAGCTGCGCGTCAGGCCGGGCTGTTCCGTCTGTCGATGCTGCTGGCCAAACCGGTCGATCAATTGCCGGCGGGCACGGCCAGTTGCGCCGAACTGCCGAAAATCGCTCAATTGGTCCCGGTGGGTGATGGCGCCGCGCTGCTCAAGCGCCGTCCGGATATTCGCCAGGCCGAACGGCGCCTCGCGGCGGCCACCGCCGGTATCGGTGTCGCCACCGGCGAGTTGTACCCCGACATCAGCATCGGTGCGACCATCGGCACCGTCGGGATCGCCGACGAACTCGGTGACCCCTCGACGAATCGTTGGGGCTTTGGCCCGTCGCTGAGCTGGAAGGTGCCGACCAACGGCGCACGCGCGCGCATTCGCGAAGCTGAAGCCAACACTCAGGGTGCGCTGGCGCATTTCGACGGTGTAGTGCTCAACGCCATTCGCGAGACCCAGACCGGCCTGGCGCAGTACAGCGCGTTGCTGCAACGCCGCGACGCACTGGCCGAGGCCGAGCAGTCGGCGAAGCTCGCGGCCGAGCAGACCCACCGCTTCTTCCAGGCTGGCCGCGAGTCCTTCCTCGCCGATCTGCAGGCGACGCGCACCTACACCGATGTCACCGCACAACTGGCCGCCGCCAACACCCAGGTTGCGATGAGCCAGATCGATTTGTTCCTCGCGCTGGGCGGTGGCTGGGAAAGCGGACGAACGCACACTTCAGACGCCAACAAACCCTGAGCCCGTTGCTATGCTTTGAAGTGTTGGAGGGGCGCCCCGTGCAAAGCGTCCCTTCAGCGCACATTGCAAGTGCTGGTTCAGGGGAAACCAATAATGAAAAACCCTTACGCTCTCGGTTTTTGGTGCGTCCTGGTAGCGCTGGTGTTGCTCTCGGCCACGTATTTCTACGGGATCATGCTGGCCCATGAGATCGACACCGCGATGATTTTCCTCGACAGCGCCGTTGCGCTGATCGCGGTCATGGCGATCGTCGTGGTTGCGTGGACGTCGATCCAGGTGCAGCGGGTCAAGAAACGCCAGCTGGAGCGGGGCAAGATGCTGGTCCTGATCTGGGATACCAAGGTCGCCCTGCGCCGGGTAGAAACCGTGTTCGATCGCTATTTCTGGGGCAGTTACTGGCAGCCTGGGCGGACGTTTGCCGAAGTCATGGGCGAACTCACCGGCACACCGCTGGAGAAGAGCCTCGAAGCGCTGAAGAAACAATGCCTGGAACTCGACAAGCAGATTGCCGATGAAGGTTGGCACTGGCTGAACAACGCCCGGGAACTGTCCGACGTCGCCACGGCCATGGCCCGTGAACGCTATCAGCTGGATTTCTGCGATGTGCGGGCGGACACGACCGGCGGA
Organism: Pseudomonas khorasanensis; assembly: GCF_014268505.2. Lineage (GTDB taxonomy): Bacteria > Pseudomonadota > Gammaproteobacteria > Pseudomonadales > Pseudomonadaceae > Aquipseudomonas > Aquipseudomonas khorasanensis. The sequence goes on along the minus strand of NZ_JABWQP020000010.1, from coordinate 181,977 downwards.
GCGGTGATCGATCGGGACTTTGAAGTGCTCGTTTATACCTGGACGGCGCGGCTCAAAAGCTTTGATCATCAGCTGGATGAGGTTGAGGTCCAGTATTCCTGAGATCAAAGGATCGGACGATCTTTTCGCGCTCTCAACGGTCCATGGACACTCTTTAACCTTTAAACATTGGGCCGTCGCCTGCGCCCGGTGCTAATCTCCACCGCTGAATTACGCACAGTCGAGCCGCGACCCCATCTCGGGTTCAAGGAAGACGTCCCCATTTACAGCCACGGAAATCGATCAGGTCATTCATGAATAAATCAGCAGGCGTGCTTCTCGGGATTGTTGTTGCCATCGGCGCCATCAGCGCAGGCGGGGCCTGGTACACCGGGACCAAGATCGAAGGCGTACTGAACAACGCCGTCACCAACGCCAACAAAGAGCTGCAGACTGCCATGGCCGGCTCCAACGGTACGGCGTCGCTGGAACTGGTATCGCTGGAACGCCACACCTTCACCAGCACCGCGCATTATCGCCTGAAGGGCGAAGGCGAGATGTTCGGCGATGCGCCGGTCGAGTTGCTGTTCGTCGACCACATCGAACACGGCCCGCTGCCCTTCTCGCGCCTGGTTTCGCTGAAATGGTTGCCCGTCATGGCCACCAGTAACTACGAGCTGGAAAAGAGCCCGTCCACGGAAAAATGGTTTGCCGCCACCAAAGGCGCCGCGCCGCTCAAAGGCGTGACCAACATTGGCTACGACGAATCGACCACCAGCACCCTTAATCTGGTGCCGTTCGAAACCGCGCTGGATGAGCAGTCAAGCCTGAAGTTCTCAGGGCTGAGCATGGACATCGCCGCCAGCGCCCAGGCTCAGAAGGTCAAGGCCGACGGTTATGTGGACAACCTCAAACTGGTCACCGTTTCTGAAGACCAGGCGCCTGTGCAAGTCGAGATCAACGGTCTGACCCTGGCCAGCAACCTCGCCAAGAGCAGCTACGGCTACTACACCGGGGAAAACACCCTGGAAGTGACCAGCAGCAAAACCACCTTCGGCGCCAAGCCGATGGTGCTGGGTGTGAAGAACTTCGAAATGAAGAATCGCACCGAAGAAAGCGGCAGCAACGCCTCGGGCCGTGCCGACTACAAAATCGGCGAAGTGACGCTCAACGACAAGAAGGTCGGTTCGGCGGCCATGGCCATGAGCCTGAAGAATCTCGACATTCCGTCGACCATGTCGTTGATGCAGATCTACCAGACCAAGTTGCAGCCTTACGAAAAAGCCGCCGCCGAAGCCGCCGCTCAGGGCTTGCCGGCCCCGGAGCTGAACCTGACCGAAGCAGAAAGCGCCCAGGTCAAAGCCGACCTGCAGAAACTGCTGGCCGCCGGCCCGCAACTGGCGCTGGAGAACCTCTCGTTCAACACTGCCAACGGTGAAAGCCGCGCCAATCTGGTGATCGACCTGACCAAGCCGCAATCGATGGATTTGCCGCCGGATCAACTCGGCAAGCAACTGATCGCGCTGCTCGACCTGAATATTCAGGTGTCCAAACCGATGCTGGTCGATTTGCTGAGCGTACAGGCGCAACTCGATGGCCAGACTGACGCCAAAGCCATCGTTGATCAGTCGAAGGAAGCGGCCGATATGTTCGCTGGCATGGCGGTCGGTTCGCAGTTGGCTGTTGCCGACGGCACCAACGTCGTCACCAAGCTGCATTACGCGGCCAATCAGGTGGACTTCAATGGCCAGAAAATGACCGTCGAACAGTTCATTGGCTTCCTGATGAGCAAGTTCGCCGGCGTCACCCAAGAACAATAATCCGCCCCACGCTTCAGCAACGCCCGGCCCCTGTTTGAACAGGCGCCGGGCGTTTTGCTGTCCGGGGTTTGCGCAATAACCCGACCGATTCTGAACAATTATTGCGTTGTGAAAATTCAACTACGCTTGCGTGCAGACTGCCTCACCAAGCTTGGCCGAGGGCTGTCATTGTCGGCCACCGTTACGAATGGGCAAGGAGGGCATCGCGACCCGGCTGGCCATGTAAGGATGCTGACGAATGCCGCGTATTGATGGTCCTGTATTACATCGTGGTTTGCGCCCTTTGTTCCGATTCGCCCTGTGCGGCCAGTTGCTCTGGCCGCTGATGGCGCTGGCCGACACGCCCTATGACGAGATGGTTCGCGATGCCCGCGCCGGGCATTACACGCCTGCGTTGACGGTGCTGCGTCAGTTACCGCCCGGCCAGGCCAGTGACGGGCAGATCAGCGATCATCTGCAAATCGCCAGTTGGGCCGGTTTTGATGCCGAAGTCGTCCAGATCTATGAAACCCAGGGCCGCGACCGCGTCCTGCCGGTTCAAGCGCTGACCGCCGCCGCCCGTGCCTACCGCAACCTCAAGCGCTGGGATCAGGCCACCCAGGTCTATAACAAGGCGCTGGCGCTGGAACCGGACAACGCCGACCTGCAATTGGGCCTGGCGCTGACCCAGGCCGATGCCGGCCAACCCGACCAGGCTGTGACCCGAGCCCAGGCGCTGGTGGCAGCCAAACCCGATGATCCGTCACGCCGCCTCGCCTTGGGTTACGCACTCGGGCGCGCCGGCAAACAGTACGACGCGCTCTTCGAATTCGATCAGGCTTTTATCCGCGCCGGCAACAAACCTGAAGTGGCTCGCGAATACGTAGTCGCCCTGCAAAAGGCGCGTCTGCCCGAGCCGGCGTTGCGCCTGGCGAGTCAACGCCCGGGGCTGATCGATCCGGTGACCCTGCGCCGCCTCGAAGGCGATCTCGCTGCCGAGCGCGTGCGCCTCGCCGAACTGGCCACCCGCAGCGAAAAGGAACGCTACGTCATCGCCGACCGCGCGCTGGCCGATTACGACAAACTGCTCGCCACCTGGACGCCCGACGCTAACGCCCACGACGACGTGACGCGCTGGCGCATCGATCGCATGGGCGCGCTGAAGGCCCGCGCGCGTACCACTGATGTCATCAGCGAGTACCAGAAACTGCAAGCCGAAGGCGTACAGACTCCGACTTATGCCCTGCGTTGGGTTGCGGCGTCTTATCTGGATCAGCGTGAGCCGGAAATCGCCACCGATCTTTATCGCCAGGTGCTCTCGGCGCCGGACGCCGATGTCGGTGATCGCCTTGTAGACACGACGGCGCTGTATTACTCGCTACTGGAAAGCGACCGCGCCGACGAGGCCCGCAAGGTTGCCGAAGACGCGGCGAAAGCCCAGCGTCCGCGCGTCGAGCTCAAGGGCTTGCCGATCGGCAACCCGAACGATGAATGGATGGATGCCCAGCAACTCGCGGCGCAGGCCGGTACGTACAGTGCCGACCTGCCCCACGGCGAGGAGCGCCTGCAGACCCTGGTCGATCAAGCGCCGGGCAACCTCGGCCTGCGTCTGGCCCAGGCCGATCTCTACCTGGCCCGTCAATGGCCGCGCCGCGCCGAAAATCAGCTCAAGGAAACCGAGAGCCTGGCGCCGCGCGATGCGGGTCTGGAAGTCGCTCAGGCGCGCACGGCGATGGAACTGCAGGAATGGCGGCAGAACGATGCGCTGGTCGACGACGTGGTCGCGCGCTATCCGGACAACCGCCAGGTGCAGCGTCTGGCCCGCGAGCGGGAAGTCCACGACATGGCCCAATTGCGCGTCGAAGCCTACGGCGGCAAGGCCAACGGTGGTGGCAGCGGCGATGCCGGTGCGGTCAGCGGCAGCCGTGATTTCGGTATCCAGAGCACCTTGTACAGCCCGCCGATCAACGAAGACTGGCGCGTGTTTGCCGGCGCTGGTTATGCCACCGGTGATTTCGCCGAAGGCACCGGCCATCATCGCTTCCAGCGTGTTGGCCTGGAGCGGCGCACCCGTGACATGACCCTCGAAGCCGAAGTGTCGAATCACGACTACGGCTTCGGCGACAAGCAGGGCGCGCGTCTGGCGATTGCCCGCGACATCAATGATCACTGGCAATACGGCGGCAGCCTCGAATACCTGTCCGCCGAAACGCCATTGCGCGCCCTCAACAGCGACATCAAGGCCAACGGCGGCAGCGCGTTCCTGCGCTGGCGCGCCAACGAGAGCCGCGAGTGGCGCGTGTCGGTCAGCCCGTCGCACTTCAGCGACGGCAACAACCGCGTCGAAGCCCTGGTGACCGGGCGCGAAGGGCTCTACAGCGCGCCGAACATTCAGGTCGACGCCGGTCTGGAAGTCGGCAGCAGCCACAACTCGAAATCCGATGACGTGCCGTATTTCAACCCCAAATCCGACTTCAGCGTGATGCCGCTGCTCAACATCAATCACGTGCTCTACCACCGCTACGAAACGTCCTGGAGCCAGCAATTCCAGGCCGGCGCGGGCACGTACAGCCAGCGCGACCACGGCACCGGCGGCATGGCGTTGCTCGGTTACGGTCAACGGTATGCCTGGAATGACGTGTTCGATGTGGGTGGCATGTTCAGTGTGATCAACCGGCCTTACGACGGTGATCGGGAAACTGATCTGCGCCTGCTCGTCGACCTCACTTTCCGCTTCTAGAAGAGTTTGAAGATGCCTTTTATCTCGCGTTTCATCCTTCTGCTGGGAGCGTTGCTGATCAGCGCCTGCGCCCAGCAAGCCCCGGCCTTCGCGCCGCCCTCCGAGCGCCCGATCGCGGCCAGTGAACAACCGTGGCCGAAAAACCATGTGCTTGGCATCGCCTATCACGACGTCGAAGACCGCGATCCCGATCAGGCAGTGGTGGCGGTGCGCACCGAACGCATGATCGAGCAGCTCGCCTGGCTGCGCGAGAACGGCTACAAACCCGTGACGGTCGACCAGATCATGGCCGCGCGCAAGGGCGGCCCGCAGTTGCCGGCGAAAGCGGTATTGCTCAGCTTCGATGACGGTTACGCAAGCTTCTATACCCGCGTGCTGCCGATATTGCGGGCCTACAACTGGCACGCCTTGCTGGCGCCGGTCGGCACCTGGATCGACACGCCGCTCAATCAGCCGGTGGATTTTGCCGGCACGCCGCGCAAGCGTTCGGACTTCCTGACCTGGGAGCAGGTGCGCGAGATTTCCAAATCCGGGCTGGTTGAAATCGCCGCCCACACCGACGCCAACCACAAAGGCATCCTCGCCAACCCTCAGGGCAACCTGCAGCCGGCCGCCGCAACCCGGCGTTATGACCCGGTCACCAAACGCTACGAATCCGAAGCCGATTTCCAGGCGCGCATTCGTACCGATGTGAAGAACATTTCCGAAAAAATCCGCAAGGCCACGGGTTACAAACCGCGCGTCTGGGTATGGCCGTACGGGGCCGCGGACGGCACGTCGTTGACTGTGGTCGGCGAGGAGGGCTATGAAATGGCTCTGACGCTGGACGACGGTCTCGACACCCTCGATAACCTGATGAGCGGGCCGCGCTTCCTGGTCGCCTCCGATCCTGACGGTGAACATTTCGCCAATAGCATCGTTTCGGTGCAGGCCGAATCGGCGATGCGCGTGGTGCATGTCGATCTGGACAATGTCTACGACCCGGACCCGGCGCAGCAGGACATCAATCTCGGCAAACTGGTGCAGCGCATGGCCGACCTGGGTGCCAACACGGTGTTCCTGCAAGCCTTCGCCGATCCCAAAGGTGATGGGCTGGTGCATTCGCTGTACTTCCCCAACCGCCACTTGCCGGTGCGCGCCGACCTCTTCGACCGCGTCGCCTGGCAACTGCGTACCCGCGCCCATGTGAAGGTGTACGCGTGGATGCCAGTGCTGAGCTTTGAACTGGATTCGAAGCTGCCGCGCGTGACCCGCTGGGACCCTGAAACCGGCACCACGTCGGTCGAACCGAGCCAGTACAAACGCCTGTCGCCGTTCGACCCCGAAGTACGCCGGATCATCGGTGAAATCTACGAAGACGTAGCACGCCTCACCTCGGTCGATGGCATCCTTTACCACGACGACGCGGTGCTCTCGGACTTTGAAGACGCCACACCTCAAGCCTTGAAGGCCTACGCCGCCCAGGGTTTACCGGGGTCTATTGCTGCGCTGCGCAACGATCCCGCCACGATGCAACGCTGGACGCGCTTCAAGAGCCGTTACCTGATCGACTTCACCAACGAACTGACCGCCAAGGTCCGTGCCATTCGCGGCCCGCAGGTGCTGACGGCACGCAACATCTTCGCCGAGCCGATGCTCAATCCCGACAGCGAAGCGTGGTTTGCGCAGAACCTCGACGACTTCCTCGCCACCTACGACTGGACGGCGCCGATGGCCATGCCGTTGATGGAGAAAAAGACCCAGGCGCAGTCCGGCCCATGGCTGGAAGCGCTCGTGGCCACCGTCAAGAAACGGCCCGGTGCGCTTAACCGCACGGTGTTCGAATTGCAGGCGCGGGACTGGAACAAGAAGGATCAGGCCGACATCGATGCCGCGCATCTGGCGGACTGGATGGGACGGTTGAAACGTCAGGGCGCAACCAGTTTCGGCTATTACCCGGACAACTTCCTGGACAACCTGCCGGACCTGAAAACCATAAGGCCTGCACTCTCCAACAAATGGAATCCATAACATGCTGGATAGACTGTTAGCCCTGCTTGTTCTGGCGATTGTCCTCGGCGTACCGCTGGGGCTGATCTTCCTCGTGACCGGCCAGTTCCTGATGGACTTCGTGTTCTTCTACCCGCTGTTCATGTCCGGGTTGTGGATCGCCGGCGGCCTGTATTTCTGGCTGCACTGGGAGCGTCATTGGCCTTGGCAGGACGATACGCTGCCGCCTCCTCTGGAAGGCGAGCCACTGATTTCGATTCTGATCCCTTGCTACAACGAAGGCGACAACGCTGCCGACACCATTCATGCGGCGCTGGCGCAGCACTACCCGAACATCGAAGTTATCGCGATCAATGACGGCTCCAAGGACAACACCGGCGAAGTCCTCGACGCCTTGGCCAAGGAAGATCCCCGCCTGCGAGTGCTGCACCTGGCGGAAAACCAGGGCAAGGCTGTGGCCCTGCGCATGGGCGCCATTGCTGCGCGCAGTGAATATCTGGTGTGCATTGATGGCGATGCGTTGCTGGCTCCGAACACTGCGGCTTATCTGGTCGCGCCGATGCTCGATAACGCCCGCCTCGGCGCGGTGACCGGCAACCCGCGCATCCGCACGCGTTCGACGTTGATCGGGCGGGTGCAGGTCGGGGAGTTCTCTTCGATCATTGGTCTGATCAAACGCACGCAGCGAGTGTTCGGACGAATTTTCACGGTGTCCGGAGTGATCGTCGCCTTCCGCCGTACCGCGCTGAACCGGGTCGGCTACTGGAGCCCGGACATGATCACCGAAGACATCGACATCAGCTGGAAGCTGCAACTCGATCACTGGAGCATCTTCTACGAACCGCGCGCGCTGTGCTGGATCCTGATGCCGGAAACCTTGGGCGGGCTGTGGAAGCAGCGCTTGCGCTGGGCCCAGGGCGGCGCCGAAGTGCTGTTCAAGAACATCCGCGGTATCTGGCAGTATCGCCATCGTTACCTGTGGCCGCTGCTGTTCGAATATTGCCTGTCCACCGGTTGGGCGTTCACCTTCCTGTTGTCGGTGATCTTCTGGGGCGTGGGCAAATTCGTGGTCATGCCGGACGCGATCGCCGTGGATCATCTGATGCCGCCGGCCTTCACCGGTCTGTTGCTGGCGTTTGTCTGCCTGGTGCAGTTTGCCGTCAGCATCGTCATCGATCGCCGCTATGAGCCGGGTCTGGGCAAGACCATGTTCTGGGTGGTCTGGTACCCGTTGGTGTTCTGGCTCGTCAGTCTGCTGACCACCCTGGTCAGCTTCCCCAAGGTGTTGTTCAGCCAACACAAAAAACGCGCGCGCTGGGTCAGTCCTGATCGGGGAATCAAACCGCTCGGTGACGACCAGGAGGAGGTCATCAAATGAAGATTATCCGGACTCGCCAACGGCCCTTTCTGGTGGTGATCGACGTCATCCTCACGGTGATGGCGTGGGTTGGCCTGCTGTTTTTGTTGATACGCGGGTTATGGCCGCTGATCGAAACCTACGCCGGAGGCCCGCGCATCGACCATTCGGCATTCGATGCCCTCGGGACCCTGCAGGTCTATCTATGGGTGGCGCTGGTCAACGCGTTGATCCTGATCGGTTGGGCGCGTTATCAACAACGCAAAAGCCGCAGTTTCGCGCAGCGTCGTTTGCCGTCGCCGGTAGTCGGCGATGAAGGCCTGAGCAAAAGCTTCAAGCTCTGCGACGAACGTTTTCAAAAATTGCGCACGCCCGGTGTGATGACCATTCACAACGACCAGGAAGGTGATATCAGCCACGTGGAAACGCATTTCTGGCCGGTACCGCAGCAAGCCCTGCCGGCGCCGCTGGCGCCCCTGGAGCATCCGCGGGTGATCTTTCTGCATGCCGAAGATGATGACAACCGCGAACCGGTGAAGCGGCTGACCTGATTACAGGGCCGAAGTCAGGCCTGAATCAGCGTCCACGCCTCTTTCATCCGCAACGGCTGCTTCATCCGCTCAACCAACAGCGCCATCGCACGTTGCTTGTCGCACGCCACCGCCGCGACGACGATGCCGTTTTTGGCGAACAGGCCAACGAACGGTGGTTTCTCCGGCTCGCCGCTGAACTCCACCTCGTCCCACTCTTCGGCGTGACCGAGATAGTCGTAATCCTTGCCAAAGTGGTGAGTCCAGAAATACGGCACATCCAGATAGTGTTCCTCGCCACCGAGCATGTTGGCCGCAGCGATGCGCGCATGTTGCTGCGCCAGGCGCCAATGCTCGATGCGCTGTGGCTGGCCATTCAACGGGAACGTGGCGATATCGCCGATGGCCCACACACCTTCGGTCACGCGCATGCCGTCATTGACCCGCAGCGACTGGTCGTCTTCCTTGGGCAATGAGGCGAACGCTTCGGTGGCTGGATGTATGCCGATCCCGGCCAGAACAAGATCCGCCGCCAGGCGCAAACCGTTGTCCAGCAGCACACCCTCGACCTTGTCGTCGCCGAGGATTTGCGTGGCCTCATGTTCGCTGATGAATTTCACGCCATGCTCCTCGTGCAACGCGCGAATCGCCTTGCCCACGGCTTCGCCGAATTGCCTGGCGAAGGGCACCGCATGACGTGCCAGAACCGTGACGTCGAGGCCGTACTCGCGCAGGGACGAAGCGCACTCGAGCGCGATAAAACTGTCGCCGATGATCACCGCACGCTGACCCGGTTGAGCGGCGCTGATGATCTGTTCGGCCTGGGCTTTCGAACGCAAAACGAATACGTTGGGCAGCTCGGCACCGGGCAGTTTCAGCGGATTGGGCGCGCCACCCGTGGCGAGCACAGCGGCGTCGTAGCGCAGGATACCGCCGTTGTTCAAATGAAGCGTTTTGCCTGGTGCGTCGAGTGAGGTGACTTCACCTTGCACACGTTCGATGCGTTGCGTTAGATAGGACGCCTCATCGCGCAGAGGCGGGACTTCTTTCGACGACATCTCACCGGCGAGGACAAATTTGCTGAGCACCGTGCGGTCGTACCCGGCGTCCGGATCTCCGTCGATCAGCACGATGCGCCCGCCGAAACCTTTCTCCCGCAGCGCCGCCGTGCAAGCCGTGCCTGCCGCACCGGCGCCGACCACGACAAACGTTCTTGAGTCATCGGCGGGCGGGGTGTGCGGATCGGACAGGGCCTGGTCATCGACCCAGACTTCATCGCCGCGCACTTCCAGCGGATAGCGCTTGAGACTGTCGAGCGACGGCGGCTCGCACAGACCGCCGTCCTCGGCGCGGTACGCGGCTTTGTGCCAAGGGCAGATCAGGCGTCCGTGACACAACGCACCTTTGGCCAACGGCGCACCGGCATGGGGGCAAAGACCCTGAAACGCACGCAGTTGCCCGTTCGCACGCAGCAGGACGATCTTGCAGTCGCCGATTTCGACTTGCAGGCCACGGTCTTGCGGAACATCGGCAAAGCGGGCGACACGGTGCAGGGACATCTTCGGCTTCCTCGCAGGCATTTTCTCTTACGAGTGGGTGTCGCCGCGTGAGGTTCAGCCATTTGCTACTGCCAAGGCACGAACGGTACAGCTATAGTTTGCCAGCCGACGACGGCCTCACTGCACAAGGTGCTCCCGGAATGACCCGATTGACCTCTCTCAACCCTTGGCTGGCGGCTCTCGCCGTGACCCTTTGCGTGCAGTTTCCGGCGCAGGCCCAGGAGCGCTTCACCCTCAGCATTCCGGGCGTGTCGGACAACCGCCTGTTCACCTCGGCCGCAGCGAGCGACGCGCCCGGCTGCGGCGGCAAAAACCAGTCCCCGGCCCTGAGCTGGAACGCGGGCCCTTCCGGCACCCTAAGTTATGCGATCGTCATGCACGACCCGGACGGCCAGAAAGGTCTCGGTGTCGATCACTGGATTCACTACGGCATCAAACCCACCACGCACCAGATTGCAGCCGGCGTCGGCGCCAAATCCGCCCTCGAAGGCATCGGCGGCACCAACAGCAAAGGCAACACCCATTACATGGGCCCGTGCCCGCCAGTGGGCGACAGCGCGCATCATTACATCATCCAGATCTATGCCCTCGACCTGGCCCCGGACGCCTTGCCCGCCGGCCTGACCCGCGCCGAGCTGATGGAAAAAATCAAAGGTCATGTGCTGCGTAACAGCAGTGCGGTGCGGCGTTATCACCGCTAAGGTTTCGCCGCTCACGAGCAGCTGAATGCCCCGATCACCCGCAGCCATTTGGCATTGCCCCGCGAAAACGCGCACTATCAAGCCATTGCCAATGCGCTGGAGGACACCGTGGCAGCAAAAATCGACCGCATCGCCCAGCTACTCAATTGCCCCGAAAAGGGCGAACAAATGCGGCGAGCAGTAACGGAATCGCGTAAGGAGTTTCTGCTGAATCAGCCGGAAGAAGACCTCGTTGCTGAAGACGAGGTGTTTGATGAGGTTGAGGAGGAGGGGGATGACGACGATGAGTATGACGAGTTTGACTGGACGACGGAGTGACGGCGTTCCAGCGATCTTGTCATCGCCCACAAAAAAGCCCCGGACCATCACAGTCCGGGGCTTTTTCGTTTGATTCATGGTGCACCAGGCGGGATTCGAACCCACGACCCCTGCCTTCGGAGGGCAGTACTCTATCCAGCTGAGCTACTGGTGCAGCGGGCGACATCATACCTAGGTCGGCTCGGGGCGTCCATGCCGGGTTTGGCGGGTTTTGTCAGGGTGCGTGTCGGCGTCAATGGCTGCATTCCTTAAAGCGGTAACGTCCTGCAAAACCCTCGCTTGGCGCTTTGCCGGTGTTGATCTAAGGTTTTCCTGCGGTAAGCGTTTTTGTGGCGTTGATCTGAAAAGCGGCATTTTTGTTCTTTTTTTCGAACGACCTATTGTCCTTTACCCCCTTTGATCCTACGATCCGTTTGAGATTTCAAACGCTCGTTGACGGGATGTTGCAGCGCAGGTGCGCCCGGTCGTGCACTGTTGATGCGCCACAATCCGCTCACTGATTTCCCTGACGGCAGCCTTGCGAGGCGCCTTTCTACAATCATAATTTGCTCCGCGCAGGCCGCGGTGCTGTTAAGGAAAGCCGACATGCAGCTTAAAGACACCCAGTTGTTCCGCCAGCAAGCCTTCATCGATGGCGCTTGGGTCGATGCGGACAACGGTCAGACGATCAAGGTCAACAACCCGGCCACTGGCGAAATCCTCGGCACCGTGCCGAAGATGGGCGCGGCCGAAACCCGTCGTGCCATCGAAGCCGCCGACAAGGCCCTGCCGGCCTGGCGTGCACTGACCGCCAAGGAGCGTGCGGGCAAGCTGCGTCGCTGGTTCGAGCTGATGATCGAAAATCAGGACGACCTCGCGCGCCTGATGACCCTCGAGCAGGGCAAGCCGCTGGCCGAGGCCAAGGGCGAAATCGTTTATGCCGCGTCGTTCATCGAGTGGTTCGCCGAGGAAGCCAAGCGCATCTACGGTGACGTTATTCCGGGGCACCAACCGGACAAGCGCCTGATCGTGATCAAGCAGCCAATCGGCGTCACCGCCGCGATCACGCCGTGGAACTTTCCGGCGGCGATGATCACCCGCAAGGCCGGCCCGGCACTGGCGGCTGGCTGCACCATGGTGCTGAAGCCGGCTTCGCAAACCCCTTTCTCCGCATTCGCACTGGCTGAACTGGCCCAGCGTGCCGGCATTCCGGCGGGCGTGTTCAGCGTGGTCTCCGGCAGCGCCGGCGACATCGGCAGCGAGCTGACCAGCAACCCGATCGTGCGCAAACTGTCCTTCACCGGCTCGACCGAAATCGGTCGCCAGTTGATGGCCGAATGCGCCAAGGACATCAAGAAAGTCTCGCTGGAACTGGGCGGCAACGCGCCGTTCATCGTGTTCGACGATGCGGATCTGGATAAGGCCGTCGAAGGCGCGATCATTTCCAAGTATCGCAACAACGGTCAGACCTGCGTTTGCGCAAACCGTCTGTACATTCAGGACGCGGTCTACGACGCATTCGCCGAGAAGCTGAAAGTGGCCGTGGCCAAACTGAAGATCGGTAACGGTCTGGAAGACGGCACCACCACCGGCCCGCTGATCGACGAAAAAGCCGTGGCCAAGGTTCAGGAGCACATCGCTGACGCAGTAAGCAAAGGCGCGACCGTGCTGGCTGGCGGCAAGGCGATGGAAGGCAACTTCTTCGAACCGACGATCCTGACCAACGTGCCGAAAAACGCTGCCGTGGCCAAGGAAGAAACCTTCGGTCCGCTGGCGCCACTGTTCCGTTTCAAAGACGAAGCCGAAGTGATCGCGATGTCCAACGACACCGAATTTGGTCTGGCTTCGTATTTCTATGCCCGCGACCTCGGCCGTGTATTCCGAGTAGCGGAAGCGCTGGAATACGGCATGGTCGGCGTCAACACCGGGCTGATCTCCAACGAAGTCGCGCCGTTCGGCGGCATCAAAGCCTCGGGCCTGGGCCGTGAAGGTTCCAAGTACGGCATCGAAGATTATCTGGAAATCAAATACCTCTGCCTGGGCATCTGAGCCAGCGCAAGGAACGCTGTAAACGCAAAGGGCACGAGAGCGCTGTCCCTTTGCGTCGTTTAAACCTGCATTTTCTCTGCGGCCGGGAACGCCGTGGCAGTCGATCATCGCATGCTGCCACCGCTGATTCTCCCCGCTTAATCCTTGAACCACGCCGCCCGATGAGCGGCGAATGAGGACTGTAATGAGCAAGACTAACGCTGAACTGATGGCCCGTCGTACCGCTGCTGTCCCACGCGGTGTTGGCCAGATTCACCCGATCTTCGCCGAGTCGGCAAAGAACGCCACGGTGACCGACGTTGAAGGTCGTGAATTCATCGACTTCGCGGGCGGCATCGCTGTACTGAACACCGGCCACGTGCACCCGAAAATCATTGCTGCCGTGACCGAGCAACTGAACAAGCTGACCCACACCTGCTTCCAGGTACTGGCCTACGAGCCGTACGTTGAGCTGTGCGAAAAAATCAACGCCAAGGTGCCGGGCGATTTCGCCAAGAAAACCCTGCTGGTGACCACCGGTTCCGAAGCGGTGGAAAACGCCGTGAAAATCGCCCGTGCCGCCACTGGCCGCGCTGGGGTTATCGCCTTCACCGGCGCTTACCACGGTCGCACCATGATGACCCTGGGCCTGACCGGTAAAGTCGTGCCGTACTCGGCCGGCATGGGCCTGATGCCAGGCGGCATTTTCCGTGCGCTGTACCCGAACGAACTGCACGGCGTGAGCATCGACGACTCGATCGCTTCCATCGAACGCATCTTCAAGAATGACGCCGAGCCGAAAGACATCGCTGCGATCATCATCGAGCCGGTTCAGGGCGAAGGTGGTTTCTACGTGGCACCGAAGGAATTCATGGAGCGCCTGCGCGCATTGTGCGACCAGCACGGCATTCTGCTGATCGCTGACGAAGTGCAGACGGGCGCTGGCCGTACCGGCACCTTCTTCGCCATGGAACAGATGGGCGTTGCGGCCGATCTGACCACGTTCGCCAAGTCCATCGCTGGCGGCTTCCCGCTGGCCGGTGTCTGCGGCAAGGCCGAATACATGGACGCCATTGCGCCGGGTGGCCTGGGCGGCACCTACGCCGGCAGCCCGATCGCTTGCGCGGCTGCGCTGGCGGTGATGGAAGTGTTCGAAGAAGAACAACTGCTGGACCGCTGCAAGGCTGTCGGTGAGCGTCTGGTCACGGGTCTGAAGGCCATTCAGGCCAAGTACCCGGTCATCGGTGAAGTCCGTGCACTGGGCGCGATGATCGCCGTCGAGCTGTTCGAAAACGGCGACAGCCATAAGCCAAACCCGACTGCTGTTGCGGCAGTTGTGGCCAAGGCGCGTGACAAGGGCCTGATCCTGCTGTCCTGCGGCACCTACGGTAACGTGCTGCGTGTACTGGTTCCGCTGACCTCGCCGGACGAGCAACTGGACAAAGGCCTCGCGATCATCGAAGAGTGCTTCTCCGAGCTCTGATCGATTGGTGTGACCTGCTCGACAAAAACCCGCTCAGGCGGGTTTTTTTACGCCCGTTGAAACACATCGGACGTGTTTGCGCTGTATCGAATGGCCAGCATTGGCTAAGGTTCAGGCATTGCAAGGAGAGCGCGCATGACCGCCGTTGATTTACCTGCCGTACCCCGGGTGCTGATTGCCGAGGCTGACCCCTGGTCCCGTGACCTGCTTAAACAAGTGCTGCTCAACGTGCGATGCGACGCGCGGCTGGATCTGTGTGCCGATGGCCAGCAAGCCCTGTCGTTGCTCGGCGAGGTGCCGTATGACCTGGCTATTGTCGATTGGGAGTTGCCCGGCATCGATGGTCTGCAAGTGCTGCGCAGTGTGCGGCAGCGCAAACGCAATCCGCCGCTGCCGTTCATTCTGATGAGCAACCGCAACGACAGCGCGAGTGTTCGCGAGGCGCTTCCGCTGGCGCCGACGGCGTACCTGACCAAACCCCTTAATATGGAAGGCCTGAACGAACGCTTGCAGGGTTTGCTGCTCAACGCCGGCGAAGCCGTGGTCTGCGAGGTGCCTGCACTGGCGCCGGGTATGACCTTGTCGGTGTTTCTTGAGCGGCGTCGCGAGCAGGCCGATGGCGCGCCGTTGATGACCGACGTGCAAGTGGCGGTCAAGCGCAGCCTCAATCCCGAGGGGCTGGATCTGACGCTGCTGGAACAGGAGGTTCGTACCGATCCGCAGATTACCGCCGTGCTGATCGCCGCCGCCAATAGCGCTGCACAGCACCATGGCGCACCGGTGCAAACCCTGGCCCAGGCGCTGCATCGGCTCGGCACCGGCCAGAGCATGAACCTGATTCTCGGGTTGGCGCTCAAACGCAGCGCGCGCCTCAGCGATCCGTGCCTGGCGGACTACGCCGAGCGCTACTGGGGGCTGTCGCTGCACACGGCAGAATACGCCCGAACCTTGGCGCGCTTGCTCGATCTGGATCAGGAACGCTGTTACTGCGCGGGCATGCTGCATCGGCTTGGCGATCTGGCGCTGCTGCGTTGCTTGCAGGAATGGCAACAGGCCGGCGGCGAGCTGGATGAGCTGGAAGAGGTCGGTGAAGCGTTGGCGAAGTTTGGTGCGTCGTATGGCTCGGCATTGCGAACCCGTTGGCGTCTGCCGCTGGAATTGCGCGAGCTGATCGCCTCGGTCTACCAACTCGGTGGTGGTGTGTATTCCCGCGAGGCGCTGGTGATGAACATGGCGGCGCAGATGGCGCGACTCACCGAGCACGAAGGCATTGAGGAACTGGCGAAGAGCCGGACGGCGCGGTTGCTCAAGATCGGCTTGCCTGAGCTGATGCGGATGCGTAAATAAACAGATGTCACCGCCATCCAATGTGGGAGCGAGCCTGCTCGCGAAGCCGGTGTGTCATTCAGCTTTGAGTTCCCTGACAGAATGCTTTCGCGAGCAGGCTCGCTCCCACAGGTACAACACCAGGCGCGGAAACCGGGTCAGGCCGCAATAATCCGGTTCTTGCCCTGTCGTTTGGCCTCATACATCGCGGCGTCCGCCCGAGCGAACAGGCTGTCGAGGCTTTCATCTGCTTCGGTGAGGTTGGTCAGGCCCTGGCTCACCGTAATGCTGAACGCTTGCCCGTCATGGTTGAAGCGCAATCGCTGAATTTCCTGCTGCAGTCGCTCCGCGACCTGAACGGCCATGTCCGGCGCACAACCCGGGAACACCGCCGCAAACTCCTCCCCGCCAATGCGCCCGAACAGATCGCCACGGCGCAATGACCCGCGTCCGCACTCGGCAATCCGTTGCAGCACGTTGTCGCCTTCCGGGTGGCCGTAACTGTCGTTGATCAGTTTGAAGTCGTCGATATCCAGCAGCAGAAAGGCCAGCGGTGAGCCATGGCGCCGCGCCTCGGCGAACTCGCGGTGGGCGCATTCGAAGAAGTGGCGACGGTTACTGCTTTGGGTCAGCACATCGGTGGTGGCCAGCCGTTGCAGCTCTGTTTCCATGTGCTTTTTGTCAGTGATGTCTTCGGCGATGCCGACGATGATCACCGGCTGCCCGGGTTCGTCCTGCCGATTGATGAAGCATTTGTCGCTGAGCCAGCGCACCTGACCATCGGCAGCGATGATGCGGTACTCGCGATCTTCCACCGCGCCCTTGCGCAGGACTTCGGCCAGACTCTGTTCGGCATATTCGAGATCGTCGGGATAAATGCTGTCGCGCCACTGGTTGTAATCGGCGAGCAAAAGCCCTGCGGAGCGGCCAAAGATCCGTTCATAAGCAGGGCTGACGTAAAGCACCTGCCGGGTTTCCCAGTTGAAGGCCCAGAGCACGGCATTGACGCTGACCAGCAATGAACTGATCAGTTGTTCACGCTCACTCAGGCGGGCGACCTCGCCTTGGGCGTGCATCAGCGCGATAAGGGTTTGCGCGGCCTCGGGCCACTGCGCATGGGGTGCGTCTTTTTGTTTGTTATTGACCATCGGCACAGATCTCAAAGGGCGTGCCGCAATTCGACAGCGGCCACAGAACAGCCCGCCGGGATGGCGAAGTGTCTTTGAGATAGGTGATTTTTGGCGAAGTTCCGAAGGGTGCACCCCGGTAGCAGGGTGCACCGATCAACGGTCTCAGATTGCCGCAGGACGCAGCGAGTAGGTTTTCAACTGATCAGCGAATTCGCGCAGCGACTGGATGCCACTGGCTTCGGCCTCGTGAATCCATTCCTTGATGGCCGCGAGCATGTCGTGACCGTTGGAGCTGGTCTTGACCCAAATCTGCTGAAGGGCCAGGCGCTTCTCGTAAATGACCTTCAGTGCCTGGCTGTGCTCGAGCATGCTCTGGATGCGTGCGTGATGACGATCTTCCAGCAGGCTGGTCTCGCGCGAGAGCAGACGCTTGGCGCGGTGGAACTGGTGACGGACCGAATGATCGACCTTCGCCAGCTCCTGCTTGACCAGAGGGCCAATCACCAACTTGCGGTACTGGGCCATGATCTGGAAGCGGTTGTTGAGGATCGCCATGGCGGTGTCCATGTCCAGGCTGCCTTTGCCCTCGACGCGGTGAGCGATAGGCGCAACGCGCTGAACCTTGGCCAGGCGCAGGAAGCAGAACACTTTGATCCACGCCCAACCGAGGTCGAACTCCCACTTCTTCACCGACAGCTTGGCCGAGTTGGGGTAGGTGTGATGGTTGTTATGCAGCTCTTCGCCACCGATCAGGATGCCCCACGGCACCAGATTGGTCGCTGCGTCGCGGCATTCGAAGTTGCGGTAGCCGACGGCATGACCCAGGCCGTTGATGACACCGGCGGCCCATACCGGAATCCACATCATCTGGATGGCCCAGATGGTGATACCGATGGTGCCGAACAGCATCAGGTCGATGACGCCCATGATCGCCACACCCAGCAGCGGGTAGCGGCTGTAGACGTTGCGTTCGACCCAGTCTTCCGGGCAGTTCTTGCCATAGATGCGCAAGGTCTCGGGGTTCTGTGCTTCGGTGCGGTACAGCTCGGCGCCGGTACGCAGGACGGTGGACAAGCCTTTGATGACGGGGCTGTGCGGGTCATCTTCGGTTTCACACTTGGCGTGGTGTTTGCGGTGGATCGCGGTCCACTCGCGGGTGTTCTGCGCCGTGGTCAGCCACAGCCAGAAACGGAAGAAGTGCTTGAGGCCAGCATTCAGCTCCAGAGAGCGATGGGCCGAGTAGCGGTGCAGATAGACCGTGACGGCGATGATGGTCACATGGGTCATCAGCAGGGTGACTGCGACCAGAGACCAGGCCGACAAGCCAAGAAAACCTTCGTACCACATAGGCTATAGGGCCCTCGATAAAGATAAAAACAGCCGTTGCATTATCACTAAGCACACAGATAAAACCAGTCGCCCTTTCAGATAAGAGTCGCTGAATGTTTCTTGACCTATAATCCCGGCCTTTTTGCAGGGACATGGACGACCGAATGTCTGCCACTCACCGCGATGCCTTACGCGCAGGGCTGTTCTATTTCGTATTGGCAGCTGTATGGCTGCGGGTATCTGATCATTTATTAAACAATTTCTTCGATGACTCAAGCGATCTCGCTCGCTGGCAACTGATCAACGGTTATCTGCTGGCCACGGTCAGCGCGGGGCTGATTTTTCTCGCGCGGGTACGCCTGTACCGGTTTCTCGGCATGGGCGCGCAATTGCGCGAGCGTCGCGCCGACCGTGAACGCCTGCGTCAGGCGGCGGCCGTGTTCGACTGCACCCGTGAGGGCGTGCTGGTTACCAACCATCAAGGGCTGATCGTCCACGTCAACCGCGCCTTTATCGAGATCACCGGTTATCAGCGCGACGAGGTGATCGGGCAGCAGCCCAGCCTCTTCAAGTCCGGTCATCATCCCCCAGAGTTTTATCAGGCGATGTTCGCCACCCTCGCAGCCGACCGTGAATGGAGCGGGGAGATCTGGAACCGCCGCAAGACCGGCGAGATTTATCCACAGTGGCAGACCATTCGGGTCATTCACGATGATGCCGGCCGACTCAGTCATTACGTGGCGGTGTTTTCCGACATCAGTGCAATCAAGAACTCCGAGACCGAGCTGAAACACCTGGCGCATCACGATCCGTTGACCGATCTGCCCAACCGCCTTCTGTTCAGCGACCGCGCCGAGCAGGCGCTGGCGTCGGCGCAGGTCCACAAGCGTGGCTGCGCGCTGCTGATGCTGGATCTGGATCACTTCAAGATGATCAACGACAGCCTGGGACACAGTGTCGGCGACCGGCTGCTCAAGGCGGTGGCGACGCGCTTGCAGGATCTGTTCGGCCTGGGCATCACGCTTGCGCGGCTGGGTGGCGATGAGTTCGCCGTGCTGGCGGAAAGTTGTCCACAGCCGGCACAGGCCGCCGCACTGGCGCAACGCATTCTGGATGCGCTGAAGGCGCAGATTCTGGTCGATGGGCATGAGCTGTTCATCAACGCCAGCATCGGCATCAGCCTGTTTCCCGACGATGCGTTGAGCGCCGAACAGCTGTTGCGCAACGCTGACGCCGCATTGTTCAAAGCCAAGACCAGCGGCCGCAACGGCTACGCCCTCTACACCGAAGAACTGACGGCGCACGCCCGGCAACGGGTCGAAATCGCCTTTGAACTGCGCCGGGCGCTGGAGCAGCAAGAGTTGCGGGTCTATTACCAACCGGTGCATGACTTGCAAACCCGCCGCGTGACGGGCGTCGAGGCACTGGTGCGCTGGCAGCATCCACAACGCGGGCTGGTCTCTCCGGCGCAATTCATTCCGGTTGCCGAGCGCACCGGGTTGATCGCCGACATCGATGCCTGGATGATGCAGCAGGCCTGCCGGCAGATGTGCCAGTGGCAACGGGACGGGGTGGTGCTGTCATTCGTCGCGGTGAATGTGTCGTCGCGATTGTTTGCCCGGCGCGAGTTGTATCAGCATGTGGCGCAGGTGCTGAACGACACCGGGCTGGATCCGGCGTATCTGGAACTTGAAGTCACCGAAAGCGCGGTGATGGACGACCCTGACGTGGCGCTGGAACAGATGCATCGGTTGCGTGAATTGGGCGTCCGCCTGGCCATCGACGACTTCGGCACCGGCTATTCGTCACTGCTGCGGCTCAAGCGGCTGCCGGTGCAGAAACTTAAGATCGATCAAGGCTTCGTCGCAGGGCTGCCAGGGGATGAGGATGATGCCGCCATCATCCAGGTAATCATCGCGCTGGCACGGAGCATGGGCATGCAGGTGCATGCCGAGGGGATCGAGCAGGTCGACCAGGCGGCATTTTTGCTGGAGCAAGGATGCGATTTGGGGCAGGGGTATTGGTTCGGCCGGCCGGTGCCTGCGCAGGATATTGAATGGATGCGTGCGCCGGTGATTGGTTGAAAGATCAAAAGATCGTCCGATCGTGGCCCGAGCCTTAGGCAGCTCCTACAGGTGACCGGTGCACAACCTGCCGGGGGTGTGATCTTTGATTCACCGGCGCGCAAACGCCCGCTCGTCCAGATATTGGTTTTCTAGTTATATAAACATTCTCAAATAGTCTTTTTAAGAATATCCGTGCCTCTCTTATATTGCTCCCACGCCGAACGCAGTGCGGCCCACTGCCAGGCAAATCCCCTTCAAAGGAGCAGCACCATGAGCGCATCCCTTCGCAGCGTTGACGGTCAGGACGAAAGCACCATCTTGCGTGAAATCCAGAGCGCTTTGCGCGATCTGCGTTTCGGCGCGGTGGAGATCACTGTGCACAACGCGCAAGTCGTGCAGATCGAACGCAAAGAGAAATTCCGTTTGCAGCAACCGGGTAAACAACCGGGCTGAGTTGAAGATAAAGGATCGCAGCCTGCGGCAGCGCCTACAGGGGGCTGTGTGCAGGAGCTGCCGAAGGCTGTGATCTTTAGCGGACACACCCGATTCAAAATATTCATAAGAAAAAGCCACCACCCAGAATTCCAGGAGCTTTCACCATGTCGTCGATTCGCCGTTACGCTTTGGCCGCGCTGGCCAGCGCCGTGTTTGCAGGTTCCGCAGTTGCCAAGGACTACGAACTGCTTAACGTGTCGTATGACCCGACGCGCGAGCTGTATCAGGAATACAACGCCGAATTCATCAAGTTCTGGCAGAAGGACCATGCCGGCGACACCGTGAAAATCCAGCAATCCCATGGCGGATCGGGTAAACAGGGCCGCGCGGTGATCGACGGTTTGCGTGCCGACGTCGTGACCCTGGCTCTGGCCGGTGACATCGACGAAATCGCCAAGCTCGGCAAGAGCCTGCCCGCCGACTGGCAGAAGCGTCTGCCGGAAGCCAGCACGCCTTACACCTCGACCATTGTTTTCCTGGTGCGCAAGGGCAACCCGAAAGGCATCAAGGACTGGGGCGATCTGATCAAGAACGACGTCTCGGTCATTACCCCGAACCCGAAAACCTCGGGCGGTGCGCGCTGGAATTTCCTCGCGGCCTGGGCCTACGGCCTGAAAGCCAACGGGGGTGACGAAGGCAAAGCCAAGGAATACGTGCAGACCCTGTTCAAACACGTGCCGATCCTCGACACCGGCGCGCGCGGTTCGACCATCACCTTCGTCAACAACGGTCAGGGTGATGTATTGCTGGCCTGGGAAAACGAGGCGTTCCTGGCGCTGAAGGAAGATGGCGGCGCTGACAAGTTCGACATTGTCGTGCCTTCGCTGTCGATCCTCGCCGAACCTCCCGTGGCCGTGGTCGACAAGAACGCCGAGAAGAAAGGCAACGCACAGATCGCCGAAGCCTATCTCAAGCACCTGTACAGCCCGGCCGGGCAGGAAATCGCCGCGAAAAACTTCTATCGTCCTCGGGATAAGGACGTGGCCGCCAAGTACGCCCAGCAGTTCCCGAAACTGGAACTGGTGACGATCGACAAGGACTTCGGCGGCTGGAAATCCGCTCAGCCGAAATTCTTCAATGACGGCGGCGTGTTCGACCAGATTTATCAGGCGCAGTAAGCTCAACAGACCCCGGACTCATTGTGGCGAGGGAGCTTGCTCCCGCTGGGCTACGAAGTAGCCCCAGAAATTCTGGGAGCGCTTCGCACTCCAGCGGGAGCAAGCTCCCTCGCCACACAACCAAGGACTTTTATGTCGCGTCGTATTTCACCCGTCATACCCGGCTTCGGGCTGACGCTGGGCTACACCTTGGTGTACCTCAGTCTGATTGTGCTGATCCCGCTGGCGGCGATGTTCGTCCACGCCGCCCAACTGACCTGGGATCAGTTCTGGACGATCATTGCCGCACCGCGTGTACTGGCCGCGTTGAAGCTCAGCTTCGGTACGGCGCTGTGCGCGGCGATCATCAACGGCATTATCGGCACGTTGCTGGCCTGGGTGCTGGTGCGCTACACCTTCCCGGGGCGCAAGGTGATCGACGCGATGATCGATCTGCCGTTCGCCCTGCCGACTGCCGTGGCCGGTATCGCTCTGACCGCGCTGTATGCGCCGACCGGCCTGGTCGGACAGTTCGCCACCGACATGGGCTTCAAGATCGCCTACACCCCATTGGGCATCACCCTGGCGCTTACCTTCGTGACGCTGCCCTTTGTGGTGCGCACCGTGCAGCCGGTATTGGCCGATATTCCTCGTGAAGTCGAAGAAGCGGCGGCCTGCCTCGGTGCGAAACCGTGGCAGGTGTTCCGTCACATTCTCGTGCCGGCGTTGCTGCCGGCCTGGTTGACCGGCTTCGCCCTGGCCTTTGCCCGGGGCGTGGGCGAGTACGGTTCGGTGATTTTCATCGCCGGTAACATGCCGATGAAAACCGAAATTCTGCCGCTGCTGATCATGGTCAAGCTCGACCAATACGATTACACCGGCGCGACGTCCATCGGCGTGCTGATGCTGGTGGTTTCCTTCGTCCTGTTGCTGCTGATCAATTTGCTGCAGCGGCGCATCGAAACCCCATAAAGGAGGCGCGAACATGTCCCAATCGTCCATTGCGGCCGCCTCTTCGGCCAACGCTGCGCGCCGTGGCAGCGCGACGTCACGCAGGATTTTGATCGGCCTTGGGTGGCTGATCTTTTTCCTGTTCCTGTTGCTGCCGCTCTTCATCGTCGTGTCTCAGGGGTTGAAGAACGGCCTCGGTGCCTTTTTCACTGCGATCTTTGAGCCGGATGCCATCTCGGCGCTGAAACTCACCGTATTCGCCGTGCTGATATCGGTGCCGCTGAACCTGGTGTTTGGCGTCAGCGCGGCGTGGTGTGTGAGCAAATACTCGTTCCGTGGCAAAAGCATGCTGGTGACGCTGATCGACCTGCCGTTTTCGGTATCGCCGGTGATCGCCGGTCTGGTCTATGTCCTGATGTTCGGTGCCCAGGGCCTGTTCGGGCCGTGGCTGCAGGATCACGACATCCAGATTGTCTTCGCCTTGCCGGGCATTGTGCTGGCGACGATCTTCGTCACCGTGCCGTTCGTGGCCCGTGAGCTGATCCCGTTGATGCAGGAACAGGGCACGCAGGAAGAGGAAGCCGCGCGCCTGCTCGGTGCCAATGGCTGGCAGATGTTCTGGCATGTCACCGTCCCCAACATCAAATGGGGCCTGATCTATGGCGTGGTGCTGTGTACGGCACGGGCCATGGGCGAGTTCGGTGCGGTGTCGGTGGTTTCCGGGCACATTCGCGGGGTGACCAACACCTTGCCGCTGCACGTCGAGATCCTCTACAACGAATACAACCACGTGGCCGCGTTCGCCGTGGCGAGCCTGTTGCTGATCCTTGCGCTCTTCATCCTGCTGCTCAAGCAGTGGAGCGAAAACCGTATCAACCGCCTGCGCGCCAGCGCCGCGGAGGAATAACTCATGTCGATCGAAGTGCGTAACGTCAGCAAGAATTTCAATGCGTTCAAGGCGCTGGACAACATCAGCCTGGACATTCAGAGCGGCGAGCTGGTGGCGCTGCTCGGCCCGTCCGGCTGCGGCAAGACGACCTTGCTGCGCATTATTGCCGGTCTGGAAACCCCGGATCAGGGCAACATCGTCTTTCACGGCGAAGACGTCTCCGGTCACGACGTGCGTGATCGCAACGTCGGTTTTGTGTTTCAGCACTACGCCTTGTTCCGCCACATGACCGTGTTCGATAACGTCGCGTTCGGCCTGCGCATGAAACCGAAAAACCAGCGCCCGACTGAAAGCCAGATCGCCGCCAAGGTCCATGAGTTGCTGAACATGGTGCAACTGGACTGGCTGTCGGATCGTTACCCGGAGCAGTTGTCCGGCGGGCAACGCCAGCGGATTGCGCTGGCCCGTGCCCTGGCAGTCGAGCCGAAAGTGCTGCTGCTGGACGAGCCGTTCGGCGCCCTGGATGCCAAGGTGCGCAAGGAGCTGCGTCGCTGGCTCGCGCGGCTGCACGAAGACATCAACCTGACCTCGGTGTTCGTGACTCACGACCAGGAAGAAGCGATGGAAGTCGCCGACCGCATCGTGGTGATGAACAAGGGTGTGATCGAGCAGATCGGCTCACCGGGCGAGGTCTACGAGAACCCGGCCAGCGATTTCGTCTATCACTTCCTCGGCGACTCGAACCGCTTGTTGTTGAGCGACGATAACCACGTGCTGTTCCGCCCGCACGAAGTGTCGCTGTCGCGGCATGAGCTGGAAGACCATCACGCCGCTGAGGTGCGCGATATCCGACCGTTGGGCGCGACCACACGGGTGACGTTGAAGGTTGAAGGGCAGACAGATCTGATCGAAGCCGAAGTGGTGAAAGATCACGACAGCCTGATCGGTTTGGCCAAGGGTGAGACCTTGTTCTTCAAACCCAAGGTCTGGCAGAAAGTCGCCAATCTCTGAGATTGATCGTTCCCACGCTCTGCGTGGGAATGCATCCCGTGACGCTCCGCGTCACAGTGGACGCGGAGCGTCCATGGCGGCGTTCCCACGCAAAGCGTGGGAACGAGCGGATGTAGTCGGTGCCGAAGGCTCGGGCCGCGATCGGACGATCTTTCAAGCAGCCTAGGCCGCCGCTTTTCGATTGGGATTGAACCGCACCGCTCCTGCCCGCGCCTCGATCTGCGCTTTCAGTTCCTGACGCATCCCCAGCAAGAACGCCAGTTCGGCCACCACAAACAACGGCCCGACGATCAACCCGCTGATGTCATCGACAAATGCCGGTTTGCGTCCTTCGTAGTGATGGCCGACAAACTGGATCACCCAGCCGATCACAAACATCGTCAGGCCGCTGCTCAGCCAGACCATCGTGCTCTGCTGCGCCAGTACATGCCCCGCCCACACCGACAACCCCATCAACACGGTCATCAGCACACCAAGCTTCAGCTCCAGGCGCAGGTAAAACCACGCCGAGGCCAGCGCGACCAGAACCGCCGGAGATATCCACAACCCGCCCAGCGACCACTCCGGCCGTGACAACAGAACAGCCACGGCCACCACTATCAGCGGGATACCGATAAAGTGGCTGGCAATGTTGCGCGGGTCGCGATGGTAGGCGGCGTATTGACTGAGATGGTCGACGAGGCTTTTCATTGTTGTTCCTCCGGTGGGGTTGATTGCATCATCCCTCGGGATCCATGTTCGCTCTGTCGGGCAGGCGACACTCTTGGAGTGGTTATGGAAATTCGTTCACGGCTGCTGACCGGCCAGTGGTTCAGTCATCTTCCGGTGTCCTTTCAGGATAGCCTGCTGGCGGCGGCGCGGGAGCGGCGGCTGACAGCGGGGCAGCGCCTGTTCCAGCGCGGCGACGCGCCGTGTGGCTTGTATGCGGTAGTCGATGGGGCCGTGCGCATTGGTGCGGTGAGCGAGCAGGGCAAGGAGGCGTTGCTCAGCCTGGTGGAGGCGCCGCACTGGTTCGGTGAAATCTGTCTGTTCGACGGTCAGCCGCGCACCCATGACGCTTACGCTGTCGGGCCGTGTCTGCTGCTGAATATCGCGCAAGCGACGCTGCTCAAACTGCTCGATGAGCAACCGGTTTACTGGCGGCATCTGGCGCTGTTGATGAGCCACAAGTTGCGCCTGGCTTTCATTAGTCTTGAACAATTGAGCCTGCTGCCAGCCCCGGCGCGCCTGGCCCATCGCTTGCTGATGATCGCTGAAGGCTACGGCGAACTCGACGCGCCACGCCGTGTGCTGCAACTGCCGCAGGAACAGTTGGCGGCGATGCTTTCGCTATCGCGACAGACTACCAATCAGATCCTCAAGGATTTGCAGGGGCAGGGGATTATCGGCTTGGCATACGGCGAGATCGAAATCCTCGACGCGGCGCGATTGCGTGCCCTGGCCACACTCTAGAACGCGACTGCCATCCCTGTGGGAGCGAGCCTGCTCGCGAAAGCGGTGAGTCATTCAACAGAAATGTCGGCTGACCTGACGCCTTCGCGAGCAAGCTCGCTCCCACAAGGGTTATGGGCGTGGCTCAGGAACCACGATAGGTCGAGAAGCCATACGGGCTCAGCAGCAGCGGAATGTGATAGTGCTGATCGGTCTGCTTCACCTGGAAAATCACCGGAATTTCCGGAAAGAACGTCTCGTGCTTGATCTTCTCGTAGTATTCGCCGGTCTTGAATACCACGCGGTATTCACCCGCTTCGAAAGGCTGTTTGGCCGGGAACAGTTCGGCGATCCGCCCTTGTTCGTTGGTGGTGCCTTGCGCCAGCGGCTGCCAGTTCTGGCCTACGTGTTTCTCCAGGGTGACGTTGATGCCCGGCGACGGCAGGCCGTTTTCCAGGTTGAGCACGTGGACGCTCAGCGGATTGCCGGCGGCCAGCGCCAGGCTCGAAACAGCGCTCAGGCCAAGGGCGGCAAGAGTCATGCGCAAAGTAGTCATGATGAATCTCCTTATTGGGAACGGGTGATGGTCAGGCCGGCTTTTTTGACCGCCGAGAGGGCGCAGTTTTCGTCTTGCTCACCGCCCCCGGAACCGGCCACGCCCATGGCGCCGACCAGTTCGCTGCCGGCGAACAGCGGGATGCCGCCGCCCAGCAACAGCAGCTCGTCGAGGGTATTGAGGTTGGCGGTTTCCGGGTTGTTGCGAGCACGTTCGGCGAACAGTCGCGTCGGCGTCTTGGTGGACAGCGCGGTGTATGCTTTGCGCTGGCTGGCCGCGGTGTTGTGCGGGCCAATGCCATCGCCACGCAGGGTCACCAGAAGATTGCCGCTACGGTCGAGCACTGACACTGTGCCGCTGCAACTGCTCATGGCCGTATCGGCCAACAGGCGAGCGGTTTTCAGGTCGAGGTCGGCGTGACGCGGCAGCTCCGGGCTGGCCAGAGCGCTGGCGCTGAGGCCGATCGCCAGGCTGGCGAAGAGGTATTTGACGGTCATGTGCAGGCTCCGAATGACAAGACCTGCACCTTAACCGGCGCACTTCGTCAGAACCCCGTCAGGCAGATTACAAGTTTGTAATGGGCAACGGCGCCGAAGACGCCTAGCCTGTGTGCCTGAATAATCGAGGTGTGCCATGCGTTTGCTGGTCGTAGAAGATGAAGCCAAAACCGCGAACTTCCTTGCCAAGGGCCTGGGCGAGTCGGGTTTCGCCGTGGACGTGGCGCTCAATGGCCTCGATGGCCGCTATTTTATCGAGCAACAGGAATACGACCTGATCATCCTCGACGTGATGTTGCCCGGCCTCAATGGCTGGCAATTGCTGCAACTGATCCGTCAGCGCGGCGCTACACCGGTGTTGTTTCTGACGGCCAAGGACGCCATCGAAGACCGCGTGCGCGGACTCGAACTGGGCGCCGATGATTACCTGCTCAAACCCTTTGCCTTCGCCGAACTGCTCGCGCGCGTGCGCACCTTGCTGCGACGCGGGCCGATGCGTGAAGCCGAGTCGTACACCATCGCCGACCTTGAGATCGACGTGCTGCGCCGTCGGGTCAGCCGGGGCGGCCAGCGCATTGCCCTGACCAACAAGGAATTCGCCCTGCTGCATCTGCTCGCCAGCCGTCAGGGCGAAGTGCTGTCGCGCACACTGATCGCTTCGCAAGTGTGGAATCTGAATTTCGACAGCGACACCAACATGGTCGAAGTCGCGGTACGCCGCTTGCGCTCGAAAGTCGACGACCCGTACATGCCGAAACTCATCCACACCGTGCGCGGCGTCGGTTATCAACTGGAAGCGCCGGACGATGTGGAGTAAATCGATCGCCTGGCGTCTGGCGCTGGCCTTCGCCATGGTGTGTGCGCTGGTACTGAGCGCAGTCGGGTTGTTCCTTTACCGCTCGCTGGCTTCGGAGCTGGCGTTTCGTGACGACATGGCCCTGCTCGGTCGCCTCGAACAGGTGCGTGCCCTGCTCGCCGACAGCGACAGCCTCGATGCCTTGCAGGCGCGGCCACGGCTGTACCAGAACATGCTCGGCAATCTCGACAGCCTGCTGCTGGTACGCCGGGCTGACGGTTCCAGCGTGATCGCGATCAACCCGCGCCAGCGCGAATTACCGACGCTGAATGCACTGCCTCGAGAACAAATGCCGCAGCGCCGCGATGTGCTCACCTGGCGGGCCAGCGACGGTGCCGAACTGGCGTTGCTGTCCGGTCAGGCCCAAGGCCCTAACGGTGAACTTCTGACTGTGATCGCCGGCAAGGTGCTGAGCGAGCGCGAACAGATGCTCGGCAGTTATCGCCTGCGCCTGTATTTCTCGGTCGGTCTCGGCGCATTACTCGCGTTTGCCTTGGGATTGCTGCTGCTGCGCCGGGGACTGCAACCTTTGCGTCAGTTGAGCGAAGCCGTGCGCAGCATCGATTTGCGCAGCCTTGATCGACGCCTGCCTGCCCAGGGCACGCCGGCGGAACTGCTCGAACCGGTACAAGCGCTCAATGGCATGCTGGCACGTCTGGACGACAGCGTGCAGCGGCTGTCGCAGTTCTCAGCTGATCTCGCCCACGAAATTCGCACCCCGCTGCACACCTTGCTCGCCAGTAACGGCCAGGCCCTGAATCATCCGCGCAGCACGGCGGAATATCAGGAAGTGCTGGCCTCGAACATGGAAGAATTCGAACGGCTCAAGCGCATGGCCGAAAACCTGATGTTCCTCGCCCGCGCCGAACAGGCCGAGCGCGCGCTCAATCTGCAATCACTGGATCTTCACAGCCTTGGCGACGAACTGTGCGATTACTTCGAGGCCTTGGCGGATGATCGTGGTCTCCAGCTTGAAAACCGGATGCGCGGTGAACTGCTCGCCGACCAGCAATTGCTGCAACGTGCCCTCGGCAATTTATTGGCCAACGCCGTGCGCCACGCCGATGCCGGGACGCTGATCAGCCTGCGCCGCCATGACGAGCCGGGAGTGTGCTGGCTGCAAGTGCACAACCACGGCCCCGCCATCGCGCCCGAGCATCTGGGCAAACTGTTCGACCGCTTCTACCGCGTCGACCCGTCCCGCGCCGAACCGGGAGATTCGGGTGGGCTGGGGCTGGCGATCGTGAAGTCGATCATGCACTTGCACGGCGGGCAGGTGCGGGTGAGTAGTGATGTGGCGGGGACGGTGTTTGAGTTGGGGTTTGTGGTGAATTGACAGGCCTCTTCGCGAGCAGGCTCGCTCCCACAGGGAAACGCATTCCAACTGTGGGAGCGAGCCTGCTCGCGATTCAGCTCAACGCAACCCATCCCGAAACTGCCCAGGCGTCATCCCTGTCCAGCGCTTGAAGGCCCGGCTGAAGCTGCTGGTGTCGGCGAATCCAAGCAGATAACTCACCTCACTTAACGAACACTGCGGGTCGCGCAGGTGCAGCAGCGCGAGGTTTTCGCGGCTTTCGTTGAGCAGCGTGTCGAAGCGGCAACCCTCGTCTGCCAGATGCCGTTGCAGGCTGCGCAGGCTCAGGTGCAAGGCTTGAGCGATGCGCTCGGCACTCGGCTCGCCTTCCGGCAGTTGTTCTTCAATGGCATCACGCACCTTGCGCTCCCAGGTCAGCGGTTTGAGCTGGGCGAGGGTGCGTTTGAGCACGGCTTCGTTGTGTTCGGCCAGTTCCGGGTTGGCGTCGTCGAGGTGGCTGTCAAAGTCGGCGAGGGCAAATTCGAGGCGATCTTCTGCTGCGGCGAAATGCACCGGTGCGCGGAAGACTTTGTGCCATTGGTGGGCATCGGTCGGTTCGGGACGGCGCAGGTAAACCGCCAGCGGTGCGTAATCGCGACCGAGGCGATTACGGCAGGTGCGCACGTAGATCGCGGTGAAGGCATCGATGGCCTCGAAGGCCGGCGCCGGGTTGCCTGGCGGGATTTTCAGGTGGAACTGATAGCGGTCGTCGCGGCGGCTCAGTTCAAGCTCCAGCGCATCGCTGACCACCGGGTGATAACGCACGATGCGTTCGAACACTTCGCGCAAACTGCCGCTGGCGACCAGCGCATAACCGAGGGCATGAAAAGTGGTCGGGCTGACGAACCGCGACACGCGCAAGCCCAGCGCCGGATCACCGCTGGCCTGCACGGCGAGCGCCCACAGGCGCGTGGTACCGGATAACGGATAGCGCGCGTTGGGGTCGTCCATCTGCGTCGGATCGAGCCCGGCCTGTTGGCACAGGGCGAGACTGTCCAGCCCCAGCGCATCCAGTTGCTTGCGCAGGGCACGGGTCCAGCTGGCGAGGGAGGTCGGTTCCTTCATGCTGATTGGCGCGTCCGGTCAACAGGTTGGCGTTCCTGGCTAGCGCTATTGAAGCACCGGCAAGGCACGATGCACACATCTTAGACTCGAGGATGGAAGCATGGACGGTACTTCTGCAAGCCCCCAACAACTCAATGCGGTGCAGCGATCGGCGCATATTCGCGAGGTGGTGCTGGCCAAAGGCTTGGAATTGCGTGAGCGCTACCCGATTCTCCGGCATCAGGACGCTCTCGGCGCGGGGATTCTTGCATTCGCCCTGGCCGGCATGATCGGCTCGGCGGCGCTCTACATCAGCGGCTACATGGCCTGGTGGGTATGTCTGTTGCTCAACGCGTTTTTCGCGTCGCTGACCCATGAGCTTGAGCATGATCTGATCCACAGCATGTATTTCCGCAAACAACGCGTACCGCACAACCTGATGATGGGCCTGGTGTGGCTGGCGCGGCCGAGCACGATCAATCCGTGGGTTCGCCGGCATTTGCACCTCAACCACCACAAGGTCTCCGGCACCGAAGCCGACCTGGAGGAACGCGCAATCACCAATGGCGAGCCGTGGGGACTGGCGCGTTTGCTGATGGTCGGCGACAACATGATGTCAGCGATCATCCGCGTGCAGCGAGCCAAAACCTGGGCGCACAGGTTCAGCATCATCAAACGCGTGCTGAAGGTTTACGCGCCGCTGGCGTTGCTGCACTGGGGCGCGTGGTATGTGTTTCTCGGCTTCCATGCGGCGAACGGCATCGCCTATCTGCTTGGTTCGCCAATCGAGTGGTCGGCTACCATGCTGTCGGTGATGCAGGTGATCGATATCGCCGCCGTAGTGATCATCGGTCCGAACGTGCTGCGCACTTTTTGCCTGCATTTCATCAGCTCGAACATGCATTACTACGGCGACGTCGAACCGGGCAATGTGCTGCAGCAATGTCAGGTGCTGAACCCATGGTGGCTGTGGCCCTTGCAGGCGTTCTGCTTCAACTTCGGCAGCAGTCACGGGATTCATCACTTTGTGGTGAAAGAGCCATTTTATATTCGCCAGATGACTGTACCGGTGGCACACAAGGTGATGCGCGAGATGGGCGTGCGGTTTAACGATTTCGGGACGTTTGGGCGGGCGAACAGGTTTGTGCGCAGGGATGCTGCTGCGCAGGAAGAGGTGCGTACAGCCCAGGCCTGATGGGGTTTCCAATGCCCCCTTCGCGAGCAGGCTCGCTCTCACATCAGGAATGCGGTTATCTGTGGGAGCGAACCTGCTGGCGAATGCGGTTTGTCAGATGACATCAATCCGGCTGAAACGGCGATGCACTGAGTATCACGCCGGTCTCCTCCACATATCGCTGCCAATGGCCGATCAACGCACTAAGCTTTTGCGGCTGACTCAACGCGAGATCATGAATTTCCCCTGGATCACTGGCCAGATCATAAAGTTGCCAGGTCGCCGGCCCCACCGGCCCCGGAATGAACACCGCTTTCCACGACCCCTGCCGAATCGCCCGGCGCCCGAACAATTCCCAACCCGTCACCGTGTCCTCGTCATGTACTTGCGCGGTCTCGCCGGATAAAAAGCCCAGCCACGATTTACCGCGCAAGGGCGCGACCGCTTTGCCCTTCCACTGATTGCCGGGATGGCGAACGCCGGCCAGATCAAGGATGGTCGGGGTGATGTCCATCACCGTGCCAAAGCCGTGGCTGATCTGCCCTTTGAGCGGCAGTTGCGGATAGTGCAGCAGCGCCGGCACACGAATCCCGCCTTCAGTGGTGAAGGCCTTGAACAACCGCGACGGAGCGGTCGCCACTTGCGCCCAGTTCGGTCCGTACCAGACATAAGAGTTGGCCCGGCCGATGTTGTCGAGGCTGTTGTCGTAATGCTGGTTCAGATAGGTCATCAGCTCCGGACCAAACTTGGGAAACGCTTCCAGCAGCGCACCTTCTGCGCCGTTGTCGGACATGAACAGGATGAACGTATTGTCGAGCTGGCCCTGTTGGCGCAGGTAATCGACGACTCGGCCGATGTTCCAGTCCATGCGCTCGACCATCGCCGCGTAGACCTCCATGGCGCGCGCGGAAATACGCTTTTGCTCGTCGCTCAACGCGTCCCACTGCGCGCTGAGCTGGATCAGCGGATGCGGCTCGACACTCGCGTCGATCAACCCCAGCGACTTCAATTTTTCCAGACGTTCCAGGCGCAGCACTTCAGGGCCGGCATCGTAGCGGCCACGGTATTTCTCGATGATGTCGGCGGGCGCCTGTAACGGCCAGTGGGGCGCGGAAAACGGCAGATAAGCGAAGAATGGCCGGGTCTGATCGCGTTCCTTCAGGTACTGCAGCAGCTTGTCGCCGAAGGCATCCGAGGAGTAAAAATCCTTCGGCAGCTCATCGACAAATGTATCGTCTTCGATATACAGCGCCGGGGTCGATTTGAGCAGGCCCGGTGTTTGCTCATCGTAAGTCGGCTCGAAACCATAGTGGTTGGCCGCACCCGGCAGCAGCGAAAATGAACGCTCGAAACCCCTCGCATGCGGTGCCAGTTCGGCCTTCAAACCGAGGTGCCACTTGCCGCTCATCAGCGTCTGATAACCGGCCTCGCGCAGTAGCTCTGGCAAGGCGACGACGCGGTCGTTGAGGTAACCCTCGTAACCGGGTTTTCCGATCAGCTCCGGGGTCAGCGCTTCGGCCATGGTGCCGATGCCGGCGATGTGGTGGTCGGTGCCCGTCAACAGCATCGAGCGCGTCGGCGAGCAGGTCGGTGCCGTGTGAAAGTCAGTCAGGCGCAGGCCGTTGCAGGCCAGGGCATCGAGGTTCGGCGTGGCTATTTCGCCGCCGAACGCGCCGATATCGGAAAAGCCTAAATCGTCAGCCAGAATCACCAGAAAATTGGGACGTTGCGGCATCGCGAAACTCCTGTTCAGCAAGCAATGAACGCCAGCGGCAGATCGCGGATCTGCACCGGCACGCTCGGTTGGTAATGGTCGTCATTGGTCAATTCGTGCAGCAGTTCTTCGCGCAGTTGATGAAAATCGAAACTGCTGCGCTGGCGCGGGTGCGGCAGGGCGATGTCTACCACTTGCTTGATCCGCCCCGGACGCGGCTCCATCACCACCACGCGATCGGCGAGGTAAATCGCTTCCTCGACATCGTGGGTCACCAGGACCGTGGTGATCTTTGCCCGCTCGCGGATCGCCAGCAGCTCGTCCTGCATTTGCTGGCGAGTCAGTGCGTCGAGCGCGCCGAAGGGTTCGTCGAGCAGCAGGATCCGTGGGCTGGCAACGAGTCCCCGCGCAATCGCCACGCGCTGCGCCATGCCGCCGGAGAGTTGATGCGGATAAGCCTGGGTGAAATCGCGCAGGCCGACCAGGTCGATAAAGTCGTTAATCCGTTGTTGCTTCTGCGCCGCACTCAACGGTTCGTTGACCAGGCCGAGGCCGATGTTGTCGGCAACGGTCAGCCAGGGGAACAGGCGATGCTCCTGAAAGACGATGCCGCGCTCGCCGCCGATGCCGTTGACGGTTTTACCGTCCACGCTGATCTGCCCGCGAAACTCGGTATCGAGGCCTACCAGCAGGCGCAGCAAGGTGGATTTGCCACAGCCGCTGGAACCGACAATGGCGACGAATTCCCCCTCGGCGATGTCCAGGTTGAATTCGCGAATCGCCTCAAGTTCGAAGCCGTTGACGTCGAAGGATTTGCCTACGTGGTTGAAGCTGACAATCGGTGCGTTCATGCGTGTCTCCAGCGGGTCGCGCGAATTTCCAGGCGTTGGCCAAGCATATTGAGCAGGGCGCCGGTGAGGCCGACGAGCAGCATGCCGGCCATGATCAGGTCCATGCGCAGCAGCTGTTGCGCGCCGATCATCTGGCTGCCGATGCCGCCGTTGGACGGCATGAAATATTCAGCACCGATGGTGCCCAGCCAGGCGTAGATCAGGCTCAATCTGAGCCCGGCAAAAATTCCCGGCGCAGCGCCGGGCAGCACCAACTGCTGCAGCCGTTGGCCGAGGCTCAGGCGTAGCACTTGTGCGGCTTCGTTGAGTTGCGGTGACAGATTGGCGACGCTGCGCTGGGTGGCGACGAACAGCGGAAAGAAAGCGGCG
This sequence comes from Pseudomonas khorasanensis, assembly GCF_014268505.2. Taxonomy (GTDB): domain Bacteria; phylum Pseudomonadota; class Gammaproteobacteria; order Pseudomonadales; family Pseudomonadaceae; genus Aquipseudomonas; species Aquipseudomonas khorasanensis. The sequence goes on along the minus strand of NZ_JABWQP020000010.1, from coordinate 147,375 downwards.
AGGGCAACGAACACCCACTTGGCCAGTTCGCCAAGGCCGAACCACGCGGTGAGCAGCGGCACCCAGGCGAAAATCGCGATCTGGCGCATCGCCGCGAACGTCGGGCCGAGCAAGCGTTCGCTCAGGCGCGACAGCCCGAGCAGCAAGCCCAGCGCGAAACCCAGCCCGCCCCCGAGCAGCAAGCCCCCGAGGGTGCGACTCAGGCTCAGCGCCATCCCGTTGATCAGGCTGCCGTCGAGCAGGCCGTTCCACGCCGTGGTCAGCACGGCCAACGGGCTGACCAGAATATTCGCGTCGACCCACTGTTGATCATTCGCCAGTTGCCAAAGCGCCAATAACCCCAGCGGCAGGAGCCACGGCTGCACCCGTTGCCAGCCTTGATAGCGCGGGCCGCGAGGGATTTGCGCGGTGGCCGGGTGCGGCCAGTGCACCAGTGTGCGGTCGAGCAGACCGATGCTGCGATCCATCGCCACGCCGATCAAACCGATGACCACGATGCACACAAACACGATATCGAGCATGAACAGCTGACGCGCCCAGACCATCAGGTAACCGATGCCTTCGCTGGACGCCAGCAGCTCAACCGCCAGCAACGATGTCCAGCCGGCGGCCAATGCCAGCCGGACACCGGCCATGAACGCTGGCAGCGCCGCCGGAAGCACCAGACGGCGGATCAACAGAAGCGGCGGCAGTCGCAACACAGCGGCGGCTTCGCGCAGTTTCGGTTGTGCGTCGCGTACGCCGACCAGCGTGTGCAGTGTCACCGGCACCACGATAGCTTTGATCAGCACCACCAGTTTCAGCACTTCGCCGATGCCGAAAAACACCATGAACAGCGGAATCCACGCCAGGGTCGGCACCTGCGCCAGGCCGGCGAAGGTTGGGAAAATCAGACGCTCCAGACGCCGGCTGGAGCCCAGCGTGGCTCCAATCAGTGCGCCTGCGCCAATCCCGGCGAGCAAGCCCCAAAACAGACGCTGCAGGCTGATCCATAGATTGCTCCACAACTCGCCCTGCGACAGTTCGACGGCGCTGCGCCACACCAGCGACGGCGCCGGGAGGATCTGCTCGCTCATCCACTGAGTGCGTGCGGCCAGCCACCACAGGGCGAACAGGCTGATGGGCAGCAGCCAGGGCAAGAGGCGCTGGTTGAGGCTCGGCCAGACGCGGCGGGTTTTCACCGACGGCGGGGCCAGCGGCAGGCTCAGCAAGGATTGACGGGCCATGAGTGACCTCCGTTGTCGGGTTGGATCCAGATCAAAAGATCGCAGCGTTCGGCAGCTCCTACAGGGGCAATGTGTCCTTGAATCCACCCCTGTAGCTGCCGAAGGCTGCGATCTTTAGCGGTATTAACCATCTACAAAATAGTTATAAAAAAACCGCCTAAACATGAAATATGAGATAAGCGAAACCATTTAAGGCTTGCAGCCCAAACGCATCCAATGCATTCGGAGAATATTTTCAATGCTGACAATGCATACATCGCCGCAAGCCGCGCATGGCTTCGCTTAGCTCGTAAAGCTATAAAAATGTGCATTTATAGTATTTAAGTGAAGGTGGGAATTCAGCCTACTTTCGGCTCCTCAGCGATCAAGGAGCCGCACCCATGAACCTTCCCTTCAAACGTGTCATCAGCCTGTTGGCCGCGCCGGCACTTGCAGGTTTTCTTGCCCTCGGCGCCCAGGCCGAAGAGCTCAAGGAAATCCGCATCGCCGTGCCTGATCTCAGCGCGGGCACGCAGCACAGCGGCGGCGGCATCGTTGATGTATTGCGCGATCAGCAGATCTTCGAAAAAGCTTTTGCCGAGCAGGGCATCAAGATCCAGTGGAGTTTCTTCAAAGGCGCCGGCCCCGTGATCAATGAGGCCTTTGCCAACGGCCAGGTCGATCTTGCCTATCTCGGAGACCTCGCCGCTATCATCGGCAAATCCAACGGTCTGGACACACGTCTGCTGAGCGCAACCGCGCGCGGGGTCAAGCAATACCTCGGCGTGGTACCGGGCTCTGGGATCAAGACACTGCAGGACCTCAAAGGCAAACGCGTGGCGATCTTCCGTGGTACCGCGACGCAGCTGTCGTTCGATGCGGCGCTGGCCAGCCAGGGCTTGAGCGAGAAGGACGTCAAAGTCATCAATCTGGATTTCAACGCAGCGGTCTCGGCGCTCGCGGCCAAACAGATCGATGCGTCCTGGGGCAGTTCCGCCTTGAGTGCCTTGCAAGCCAGAGGCCTGGCGGAACTGCCCCTCAACACCAAGGATCTCGGCGGTGCTGGCAGCGTGCAGGCAGTGTTACTGGGCAATGGCAAGTTTGTCGACGCGCACCCTGAAGTCATCGCGAAATTGCTCAAGGCGCAGCAGCAGGCGGTGCATTGGCTGACTCAGGACAGCAATAAAGAAGCTTATGTGCAACTGGTGTCCGGGCTGGCGAGTTACCCGCCAGTGATCCTCTCCCAAGACCTGAAAGACCAGAACTTGAGTGAGATTTTTCCCTCGACACTGGATCCGGTGTTCCTCGGCAGCCTGCAGGAAAAGGTCGATCTGGCGGCTCAGCAGAAGCTGATTCGCAAGCCGTTCAAGGTGACCGATTGGGTGGCGCCTGAGCTTTCTGCGGCCAAGCTCTAAATCTCCAGCTTCCGCTTCCCTCTTCGCGAGCAGACTCGCTCCCACAATGGAGCCGTGTACACATGTGGGAGCGAGCCTGCTCGCGAAGGCCTTTAAACGGCGACGCTGACGTCCTGCCGATCCACCGCCACCAACGTCTCGATCATCGCTCTGGCCGCTGGGGACAGCCGGAACCCGGTGCGGCTGACGATGCCGCAGCGCGCGTTCATGCTTTCGAGGTTTTGCGGCAGGTTGCGCCAGTGCAACAACACCAGCGAACCCTTGGCGACGTCTTCCACAAATGCCTCGGCCGTGCCCACGCCGATGGCATTGGATTGTAAAACCACTTTGACCAGCGCCGGAAAGTGCTCGGTCTCGATGGTCGGGGAAAAATCGATACGCCCGCTGAGGTTCGCCAGCAGTTTGCGAATGCCCGGCGGGATTAGCGTGGCGGCCAGCGGGTAATCGAACATGTCGTTGGTCGACAGGCTTTCCTTGGCCAGCAGCGGATGCCCAGGCCGGCAGAAAAACACACCGCGCTTGGGTGTCAGCGGTTGGGTCTGGAAATTTGGATCGGACTCGAAGTGACGGATGTCGGCGATGAAGAATTCGATCTCTTCACGGTTCAGCGCGCGGCTGAGTTTTTCCCAGTTATCCACCTGAAAACAGGTGCGCACTTTCGGGTGCGCGTTGATGAATTGCGCGACGGCGTCCGGCACCAGTTTCACGGCGGGCGCCGGGCCGCAGCCGAAATGCACTTCCCCGGCGTCGAGCTTGGTCATCTGTGTCACTTCAGCGCTGAGCAACGACGCGCCTTGGACCAGACTCAGAGCATGTTGCAGCACCACCTGGCCTTCGGGCGTCGGGCGCAAATCCTTGTTGCCGCGATCCACCAGCACACAGCCAAACTCTTGCTCCAGCCCTTGAATGCTGCGGCTGAACGCCGGCTGAGTGATGCCCATCGCGTCCGCCGCACGGACAAAACTGCGGTGTTCGTTGAGGGCGATGAAGTAGCGCAACTGGCGAAGATCCATATGCTTTTCCGGCATCCTAAAAATAGCTCGAAGGCATTTGCGACGAGGGTTGCCTGAGGTTTTAAATGCAAGCTCTTATTCCGTCAACGAAGCATTCGAATATCTATTAGATGTAAATAGAATATAGATAGAGCGTTGTTTCGCTGCCGTTCAACCGCAAGCAGTCGATGAGGGTCCTCCCATGAGCAATGCCGCATTCGCCGTAAAACCTGTTTCACAGGCGCTTGAAATTCACCCGGTGGCCGGGCGTATCGGCGCCGAGATTCGGGGCGTGCACCTGTCCGGTGAACTGGACGCCGCGACCGTCGAAGCGATTCAACAGGCGCTGGTCGAATACAAAGTGCTGTTCTTCCGCGATCAGACTCAGCTCGACGACCAGCGCCAGGAAGCCTTCGCCCATCTGCTCGGCGAGCCGGTGGCGCATCCGACTGTGCCGGTGCGCGAAGGCACCCGATATCTGCTGGAGCTGGACGGCGCCGAAGGGCAGCGCGCGAACTCCTGGCACACCGACGTGACCTTCGTCGACGCCTACCCGAAAGCCTCGATCCTGCGCTCGGTGGTCGCGCCGGCATTTGGCGGCGATACCCTCTGGGCGAACACCGCGAGCGCTTACAGCGGCTTGCCGACCGAGCTGCGCGAATTGGCTGACAAACTGGTCGCCGTGCACAGCAACGAATACGACTACGCCAGCGCGAAACCTGATGTCTCGGCGGAGAAACTGGAGCGCTATCGCAAGGTGTTCACCTCGACCGTTTACGAGACCGAGCATCCGGTCGTACGCGTCCACCCGATCAGCGGCGAAAAAAGTCTGTTGCTGGGGCATTTCGTCAAACGCATCAAAGGGTATTCGCAGGCAGACTCGGCGCATCTGTTCGGGTTGCTGCAAAGTCACGTGGTCCGCCAGGAAAACACCGTGCGCTGGCGCTGGAAGGCCGGTGATGTGGCGATCTGGGATAACCGTTCGACGCAGCATTATGCGATTGACGATTACGGCACCCAGGATCGCGTGGTGCGCCGGGTGACCTTGAGGGGGGAGGTACCGGTGGGCGTGAACGGGCAGCGCAGCCAGACCATCAAAGGCGCGGATAGCATCGGCGCCTGATTGAGCCTCTTCGCGAGCAGGCTCGCTCCCACATTGGATTTGTGCCGAACACAACGGATGTGATCGACGCCAAACCCTGTGGGAGCGAGCCTGCTCGCGAAGGTCTTTCACCACACGCCGATCTGAACGACTCTCTCGGTTTCCGGCTCACCATAACGAAACCGCTGCCCGCGCGAATCAATCTCCTCGTGGCTGATCGTGGTTCGTCGCTTCAACCCCCGGACCCACTCGAACAAATACCCGGCATGCTCCTCACGCACCGCCGCGTACGCAGGATCATCGCCCAGATCACGAAGTTCCTGCGGGTCATTCAACAAATCAAACAGCTGCGGCCTGAAGCCGTCGTACGCCAGGTATTTCCAGCGCTCGCTGCGCACCATGGTCATGCGGCAACGGTCGATCGGCTGACCTAGCCGCTCACGCGCAGGGGCCTGAAAGGCGTAGTCGTACTCACTGATTGCATAGCGGCGCCAGTCCGGTTTATCCCCGTGCAGCAGCGGTATTAACGAGCGCCCCTCCAGCCGGTGTTCCGCCCCCGGCAAACCCAGCGCCTGAAGAAATGTCGGCAGCGCATCAATGGTTTCCGCCAAGCGCTCGTCGACAGTTCCGCGGGTGACATCCGCCTCCATCCGGGGGTCGCGCACGATCAATGGCACGCCGACCGCCTGCTCCAGCAAAAACTCCTTCTCGCCCAGCCAATGATCACCCAGAAAGTCACCGTGATCGCTGGTGAAAACAATCAACGTGTCATCCCAGCGGCCATTGCTTTGCAGAAAATCGAACAGCCTGCCTAGCTGATCATCGACTTGCTTGATCAGGCCCATGTACGTGGGGATCACATTCAGTCGTACTGAATCAAGGGAAAAGGCGAGGCTTTCCTGGTGTTGACGGAAGGCCATGTATACAGGGTGTTGGCTGGCTTCGGAGGGCGTCGCGCGGACGGGTTGAAGAATCGATTTCGTACTGTACAAAGCGTGGTACGGCGCCGGTACGATGTATGGCCAGTGTGGTTTGATGTACGAGAGGTGCAAGCACCAGGGTTCATCGCCTTGCTCGGCAATAAAGTCGATGGCGCGACTTGTAGTGTAGACAGTCTCTGAGTGTTGCTCGGGAATTCGTGCTGGCAAATTCGCATGACGCATTTTCCAGCCGCTGAGGATTTCGCCGTTGTCACCTTCGGCAGCGTTGGCCCAGACATGCCAGGGGTTGCGGCCATCAAACCCGTGCTCGCGCAGGTAATGGGTATAAGGCGCCCCTTCGCGTTTTCCATCGAACATTGGATCGTCGGGAAAGATGCCGTCGTGGCGCATATACGGTTCGAAACCGACCTCGTTGAGCATTTCGGCTCGCGCGCTTTCTGGATTGATCGCCAGACGCTGCAAGGCGGCGTCATTCGCCGTCGCATGGGTTTTGCCCACCAGTGCAGTGCGAATGCCGTGAGGGCGCAGGTAATCGCCGAGGGTCAGTTCCTCCAGCGGTAACGGCACGGCGTTCCAGGCCACTTGATGGCTGCTGACATAACGCCCGGTGTAAGCCGACATTCGCGATGGGCCGCAGATCGTGCCTTGGGTATAGGCGCGGCTGAACCGCACGCCGGCAGCGGCCAGGCGATCGATATTCGGCGTGTGCAGATGCGGGTGGCCGTAGCAGGACAAGTAATCGCGGCGCAGCTGATCGCACATGATGTACAGCACGTTGCGCACGGGGTTGGGTGGGGTGGGCATGAGGTTCACCGGTCAGTGGGACAGGTGAGGGTTTTCGCTTTCGGCAGGGGGCTACGGCAAGTGCATTTGGGGAATGAGATTTATGCAGCGATTGCATCAGCCTCTTCGCGAGCAGGCTCGCTCCCACAGAGGTACGCATTCCAAATGTGGGAGCGAGCCTGCTCGCGAAGAGGGCTGATCAGACAGCAAAATTCTCCAGCGAACACACCTCCTCATCCACCGCATCAACCCCCTTGATCTGCTCGATCATCGCCTCGGCCAGTGGCGACAACCGATACCCCGCGCGACTGACAATGCCATAGCGCGTGTACAGCTCTTCAAGATCATCGGGCAGGCCTTCTATCTTCAGACACACCAGCTCACCCTTGGCCAGGTGCAGCGCATCGGAGTAGGCCCCGACGATCCCGATCGCTTCCGAACGCAGCACCACGCTCAACAGGCTCGAACTGTTTTCGCACGCCACGTTGGGCGTGAAGTCCGGGCGGCCGCTGAGGTCGACGATGACCTTGCGCAGGTTCGGCGGCCGGATGCTCACCGCCAGTGGATAACTCATCAACTGCTCGGCGCTGACTCGCTCGAGCGCCGCCAGCGGATGCCCGGCGCGGCAACAGAAATGCCATTTGCGGGCACGCAAGCGGTAGGTCAGGTAATCCGGATCCGCCTCGAATTGACGGGTGTCGGCGACGAAGAATTCGAACTCTTCGCTAAGCAGGCGTTTGCTCAGGCTTTGCCAGTCATCAACCTGAAACTGCACCCGCGCTTTCGGATAGCGCCCGATGAAGGCGCCTATCGCCCGCGGGATCAAGCCCGCAGCCGGCGCTGGCCCACAACCGAAGCGCAGCTCCCCCGCTTCGAGTCCATTGAACTGGCTGATCTCATTGGCCATCTGCTGCGCGCCGCTGACCAGCCGCCGTGCATGCTCGAGCAGCACCTGGCCCTGTTTGGTGGGCGGCAATTCCTTGCGCCCCCGGTCGACCAACTGGCAGCCGACGCTGTGCTCGAGTGCCTGAATACTGCGGCTGAAGGCCGACTGCGAGAGGTTCACCGCCTGAGCCCCGGCGACGAAGCTGCGTTGTTCAGCCAGGGCGATGAAGTGGCGAAGTTGGCGCAAGTCGATATGCATTTTTCACATAAAAAATATCCGGGAAATGCATTGGATATGCATTACGTCGACTCCTTATAAAGGCAATCGCTTATGCAGTAAATATTTGTAAAGCCATAAATAAATAACTTAAAAGAATATACAGCGCTGTTGATGTCTGTGTGTTTTTTGACCAGGAGCCGCGTCATGAGTCCGTTGAATCTCGCCTCACCCCTCACACCACGACGGCTCAAACGCCTGCCTTTGGCCCTGTTACTGGCAGGCAGCGCCAGCTGGACTCACGGTTATGCCGCCGAGGCTGAAACCCCGGCGCCGGGCCCAGCAGGCAACGCGGCGGTCAACGGTTCGCAGCTGGAAACGGTGACCGTCACGACTCGCCGTCGTGAAGAAAGCTCCCAAGACGTGCCGATGCCAATGAGCGTGGTCAGCGGGCAGAATCTGGAGGCGCAGCGGGTCTACCGGATCCAGGATCTGCAGCAACTGGTGCCCAGCGTCAATGTCGCCTACATGCATGCGCGCCAGTCCAGCGTGTCGATCCGTGGCCTGGGCAACAACCCGGCCAGTGACGGCCTGGAAGGCAGCGTCGGGTTGTACATCGACAACGTCTATCTGGGCCGTCCGGGGATGGCGGTGTTCGATCTGATGGACATCGAGCAGCTTGAAGTCTTGCGCGGGCCGCAGGGCACGTTGTTCGGCAAGAACACCACCGCCGGGGTGATCAACATCAGCACCCGCGCGCCCGGTTTCACACCTGAGCGCAGCATCGAAACGTCGGTCGGCGAGGACGGTTATTTCCAGACCAAGGGCACGATTTCCGGGCCGCTCAATGATGAGTTGGCCGGACGCTTTTCCGCCTATCGCACGCGCAGTGACGGCGACATCAAGAACGAATACGACGGCCACGATCTCAACGGTGGCTCCCGCGAGGGCTTCCGCGCCCAGCTGTTGTTCAAGCCCAATGAAGATTTCAATCTGCGCTGGATCGGCGATTACAACGAGGAAAATTCCAGCGCCGGCACCCGCGTGCTTTACAACACCGGGCCGACCATCAACGGCGTCAATCTGTATGAATCGCGGGCCAGCGCGGCCGGGGCGACGCTGGTCAACGGCCAGCATCGCAAGGTCAATCTCGACAACGACCAGCACGTCACCGTGCATCAGGGCGGCACTTCGGTGGAAGCCAACTGGACGTTGCCGAGTGATTTCACCCTGACTTCGATCAGCTCCTACCGATTCTGGAATTTCACTCCGCGCAACGATGACGGCCTCAATGTGCCAGCCAGTTACAACGCCGGTGTGTCGGTGGAAGATAAGCAGTACTCGCAGGAATTTCGCCTGGCCTCGCCCAAAGACGAGTTCTTCGATTACGTCGTCGGGGCCTACTACTTCGGCTCGGATCTGGACAACAAGTCTTTCGCTTATTACGGCCCGCAGGCCGACATCTGGAACGGCACGCCGGCCGGTGCGCTGGCCAATGTAACCAGCGTCGGTAAGGGGCACATCAAGACCGACAGTTTCGCGCTGTTTGCCCAGGGTACGTGGCACCTGACCGAGCGCCTGGATTTTACCGCCGGGGTGCGTGGCACTTATGAAGAGAAGAACGCCCGGGTCAGCCGCAATGCGCCAGTTGGCGGGGTGGAGGTGGCGGGGGCGGCAGCCAATGCACGCCGCGGGCGTGCCGGGGCTTACGATTCCGGGGACTTGAATCAATACAGCTCCAGCCCCTCAGGACTGCTCAATCTCAGCTATCGCATCACCGACGACGTGCTCGGTTACGCCACGTTGTCCCACGGCGAAAAATCCGGTGGAGTCAACCTGGCCGTCGGCTCTGCACCGACCGCTGGCGCCGACTCGCTGCTGATCGGCACCGAGCGGGCCAACAACGCCGAGCTCGGATTCAAAAGCACCCTGTGGGACCACCGTCTGCAACTCAATGCCAATGTGTTCTGGACTCAGGTCAACGCCTACCAGACCAACGCCTATGACGCCACCAACCGCGTGCAATACCTGACCAACGCCGGCTCCGTGCGCTCTCGCGGTGTTGAGTTCGAAAGCACGCTCGTGCCCCTGCGCGGCCTGACGCTGAACTTCAACGGCTCGTACAACGACGTCAGCTACCTCTCCTACAAAGACGCACCGTGCCCGCCGGAAATCAGCCAGGCACCGGGCGCGCCAGCGTCCTGCGACCTGACCGGACATCAGGTGGTCGGTGCATCGAAATGGATCGGCAACGCCAACGGCGAGTACAAATGGGATCTGGATAACGGCTTCGAACCCTACGTCACCGGCAGTTATGCGTTCCGTTCCAAAGCGGTGGGCACTGTCGAGGATTCCGACTACGGGCAAATCCCGAGTTACGCGGTGGTGAACCTGTCCACGGGGCTGCGCGGCGATTTCAATCAAGGCCAGTGGGATATCTCGCTGTGGCTGAAAAACGCCTTCGACAAGACCTACTACACGACCCTGTGGACCGGTGGCAACGGCGGCTATGAAGGCCTGCTCGGCACACCGCGCACGCTGGGTGTCACCGGGCGCTATGACTTCTGACAGTTTTCAGACAAGCCGCAAGCCACCGTTGAGGGCGCTCAGGTTGATGCGTTGCATGAATACTTTGAATGCCTGAAAAGCATGCGATTCAGAGCTGAGCGCTGCAGCCCTTGCGGTTCGTGGACTGGCGGCGACTGATCAATGCGCTAATTCACTAAACGCATAAGCATAACGTTAAAGATTACTTTCAGAGATAAGCGCGAACACTCAATGATTCCCCATCGATCAGCGTTGGGGGCTGCAGCAAAGCGCAGATCGACCGCTTCTGCAGAACGAAAAAGACCGCAGGGAGTTAAATAATGGGCAATGTCCAGACCGCCGCCAGCGCAGGGGAATTGCTGTGGCGGCAGACGCCGGGTGGCGAACTGGTCGACCTCGGCCGGCCGCATCGAGTGCCGTTGGGGCAACTGCGTTTGCAGCGTGCGACCAAGGGTATTTTGAGTCGGCGCGAAACGCTTCTGCTTGGCGTGCTCGCGTTGGTCGTGCATGGCGCGGTGATTTATTGGGTCGGCCAGAAACCGACGCCAGTGCTGCCAGTGGTGCCGCCGGAAATTCCGCCGATGACCATCGAGTTTTCGCGCCCGGCTCCGCCAGCGCCGCCGGTTGTCGTACCGCCGCCGCCACCACCTGTGGTTGAACCGCCACCGCCGGTGGAAGACGAATTGGCGGTGAAACCGCCGCCGCCCAAGCCAGTCCCGAAACCCAGACCGGTGGTTAAACCGCCGCCCAAACCAGCGCCGAAAGCGGTCGAGCAACCGACAGCGCCACCCAAACCGGCAGTCCCTGTCGCTGCGCCAGCGCCACCGGCACCAGCACCCGTGACCCCGGCTTCGGCCAACGCCGCGTACCTGAAAAATCCAGCGCCGGAATATCCGTCGCTGGCCCAGCGTCGCGGCTGGGAAGGCACGGTGTTATTGCGCGTGCATGTGTTGTCCAGCGGCAAACCGGGCGAGATCCAGATTGCGAAAAGCAGTGGCCGGCAGCAGCTCGACGACGCAGCACTCAATGCCGTGAAGCGCTGGCGTTTCGTCCCGGCCACGCAGGGTGATGTCGCCCAGGACGGCTGGGTCAGCGTGCCCATCGATTTCAAGATTCATTAAACCGAAACCAAATTCGCGCAAAACGTTTACACGAGGACTACATCATGACGTTACTGGCATCTCCACTGGAATCCATCGAAAGCGCGGTGATCTGGCTGTTGGTGGTTTTTTCCGTTGCGACCTGGGGATTGGCGCTGCTCAAGGCCGTGCAGTTCGGTCGGCTGAAAGCGCAGGATCGCAGGTTTCATCAACGCTTCTGGGCTGCATCGAGCCTCAATTGCGCCGCCGAGCTGAGCGAGAGCGCACCCGGCGCGGCGGCTCGGGTGGCCCAGGCCGGTTATGCCGCGATCCAGGTGGGTGAGGCGCCGCAGGCGAATGATTTGAGCCAGGCGATCAACCATCAGGATCGACTGGAGCGCGCTTTGCGCCAGCAGATTGTTCGCGAGCGACGTTCGCTGGAAACCGGTCTGGCGGTGGTCGCGAGTATCGGCAGCACTTCGCCGTTCATCGGTCTGTTCGGCACGGTGTGGGGAATCATGGAGGCGTTGAAGGGAATCAGCGCTGCAGGCTCGGCCAGTCTTGAAACAGTCGCAGGGCCGATTGGTGCTGCACTGGTCGCTACCGGTGTAGGGATCGCCGTCGCAGTGCCGGCGGTGCTGGTTTACAACTATTTTTTGCGGCGCTTGAAATTGACCGCGGCGGACCTGGACGACTTTGCCCACGACTTCTACAGCCTGGCGCAGAAGAGTGCGTTCCGCTTGCTGATCCATCCGACCGCGCAAAAGGTCGCGGCGCCGGGCAACGCGGTAAAAGTGAAGGAGGCGTCCTGAGATGGCCTTCTCCACGCAAGACAGTGACGAGGTGCTCAGCGAGATCAATGTGACGCCGCTGGTAGACGTGATGCTGGTGCTGCTGGTGGTGTTTATTGTCACCGCGCCGCTGCTGACCAACGCGATCCCGATCAACCTGCCGAAGACCGAAACGGTAGCGCCAGTCGAGCAGAAAGACCCGCTGGTGGTGAGCATTGACGGTACCGGAAAGTTGTTTATCAACAAGGACGAGATTCAGCCGGACTTGCTGGAATTCAACCTCAAGTCGGCGAAAGCCAAAGACCCTGAAGTGCGCGTGCAACTGCAGGCCGATGACGGGGTGAATTACGGCGAAGTGGCGCGAGCCATGGCTTCGATTGAGCGGGCGGGGATTACCAAATTATCGGTGATCACGGCGCGCTGACAGATACACGATTTTCCGGGGCCGTCTCCTTGGCAGGGTGCGGCCCTTTTTTTGTCCGCTGTTGTTACACCACGCCCCCTTGTGGGAGCGAGCCTGCTCCCGAACGCCTCAACCGACACGGCGCCAATCTCAACTGAACCAGGAACTCGCGAGCAGGCTCGCTCCCACAATTATCGGTTAGATATGCATTATGAGTCTTAATAAATAGCTTCTTATTCCTTAACGAATATAAATCCTCTCCCTATACTCGATCCGGAACAGACACGATGCAGGAGAGCTCCCCATGCGCAATGAATCAATCCGCTACCTGATTGTGCCGGGCTGGCAAGGATCGCCAGATGACCATTGGCAAACCCATTGGCAGAACAGTCTGCCCAACAGCGCGCGGGTCGAGCAGGCCGACTGGCTGACGCCGCGCCGCGAAGACTGGGTCGCCGCGCTGGCCGAAGCCATTGCTGCCGACAGCACGCCGGTGATCCTCATCGCCCACAGTCTCGGCTGCATCACCGTTGCCCATTGGGCGGCCACTGCGCCGTTGCAATACCTGCGTCAGGTACGCGGTGCGTTGCTGGTTGCGCCGGCTGATGTGGAGCGCCCTGCGTGCGCGCCGGCGCTGCGCAATTTCGCGCCGATCCCGAGCGATCTCTTGCCGTTTCCGAGTCAGGTTGTCAGCTCCGACAACGACGCCGCCGTCAGTGCGCCTCGCGCTCTGGAACTGGCGCGCAACTGGGGCGCGGAGGCGGGGATTCTCTCAGGCGCCGGGCACATCAACGTGAAGTCCGGGCATCAGCGTTGGGAACAGGGTTTCGCCTATCTGTACCGCTTGCAAAACCGCCTGGAACACCACGCTCGCCGTCGCGCCTGATTTCTTTTATTCAACGCCCCCGTCTGCCGGCGGTTCTGGGCGGGAGTCTGCCATGAGTCTTGAAACCTTCGGTCAGCCCTTGCTGACCTTTCCCGATGCGGAAAAGAGCCCGCTGAGCATTCGCGCCAAGGCGCTGGTGTTTGTCGATCCGCGCTCGCGTCAACTGCGTGAAGAACTGGAGCAGTTGGCGCCACGTTCGATTTCAGTGTTGATTCGCGGCGAGACCGGCACCGGCAAGGAACTGCTCGCGCGCCACATCCATCGCGCCAGTGATCGCAGCGGCTTGTTCGTCTCGGTCAACTGCGGTGCGATCAGCCCCACCTACGCCGATGCCGAACTGTTTGGCTACGCCGCCGGCAGTTACAGCGGCTCGGCCAGCAGTCGTGCCGGCTGGTTCGGTTCGGCCAACGGTGGCACCTTGTACCTCGATGAAATCGGCGACTTGCCACTGCCGATTCAGATCAAGCTGCTCGCCGCTTTGGAAAACCATGAAGTCACCCGCGTTGGCGCGCAACAGCCGAGTCCGGTGGATGTGCGCCTGGTGGCCGCGACCAGCATCGACCTGGCCCAGGCGGTGGACGCCGGAAAATTCCACGAGCGCCTCTATCACTACCTCAGCGAGGGTCATCTGGAGTTGCCGGCGTTGCGCGCGCGCACCGGCGATATCCTGTCCCTGGCCGAATACTTCCTCGGTATTTATAGCCAGCGCCTCGACCTGCCGGTGCCGCTGATCAGCGAAGCGGCGCAACATGTGCTCGAACAGCACAGTTGGCCGGGCAATACTCGCGAGCTTGAAAACGTCATCCACTTCGCGCTGCTGGTCAGTACCGGCGATGAGATTCTGCCGGAGCACTTGAACCTGCCACCGACACTGACGCAGATCGAAACCCGGATCACCCAAATCCTCTCTTCCGGCTCTGCTTCCGATCGGCAGGCACTGCAGCAGGTACTGAAAAACGCCGGCCTCCTGTAGGCGCTTCGGCACGCTGCGATCCCTTGATCTTCAGCAGGTTCAAGCCATTGAAAATCAAAAGATCGCAGCGTGCCGCAGCGGCTGCCTGTCTATTTCGCGGGTGCGAACAAAATGGAATATAGAGCTGAACAAACGTTATTGTCAGGGAATAAAAAATCCGGGTATTGTCCGCCTCACGCCAGCGATATCACTTCACTGGCACACGTATTAATGCCGTCGTCGATGACGACCGTGATTTTCGATAAGGACACTGCATGAAAAAGGTTCTGTTGTTTACCGCATTGGCGGCTGCTCTGACGGCTTCTTTCGCAAACGCCGGCGAGAAACTGGTGGTTGCCGCGACGCCGGTGCCACACGCGGAAATTCTTGAGCTGATCAAACCGACCCTGGCCAAAGAAGGCGTGGACCTGGAAATCAAGGTCTTTACCGACTACGTGCAGCCGAACGTACAAGTCGGCGAGAAGCGTCTGGACGCCAACTACTTCCAGACCCTGCCGTACCTGAACAGCTTCAACCAGGGCAAATACAAGGACGACAAATCGAAGTACCTGGTGACCGTGCAAGGCGTACACGTTGAACCGTTCGGTGGTTACTCGAGCAAGTACAAAACCCTGGCTGAACTGCCGGACGGCGCGACCATCGCCATCCCGAACGAAGGCAGCAACAGCGGCCGCGCTTTGATCCTGCTGCAGAAAGCCGGCCTGATCGAGCTGAAAGATCCGAAGAACGCACTGGCGACCCCAAAGGACATCGCCAAGAACCCGCGCAACTTCAAGTTCAAGGAACTGGAATCGGCGCTGCTGCCACGCGTGTTGAAAGAAGTTGATCTGGACATGATCAACACCAACTACGCGCTGGAAGCCAAGTTGAACCCCCAGAAGGACGCCCTGGTGATCGAAGGCGCCGACTCGCCGTACGTGAACTTCCTGGTGGCCCGCGAGGACAACAAGAACAGCGAAGCGATCCAGAAACTGGCCAAGGCGCTGACCAGCCCGGAAGTGAAAGCATTTATCGAGAAGAAGTACAGCGGCGCGGTATTGCCGGCGTTCTGATTTGACCTAAACCTGCAAGATGTGAAAACGCCGATGGCCAGCGATGGTCATCGGCGTTTTTGTTCGTGCAAAGAAAAGATCGCAGCCTTCGGCAGCTCCTACAGGAGGCCGCATTCCTCCTGTGTTGATCTTTCCCACGCTCTGCGTGGGAATGCCTCATCGGACGCTCCGCGTTCGGCTCTGGAAGGGACGCGGAGCGTCCCGGGCTGCATTCCCACGCAGAGCGTGGGAACGATCAGGTTAAGCCGGATAGGTCTTCAGCGCGCGGCGCAATGCCATGAGCAGTTTTACGATGTCCTGCGGGTCCAGCGGTGCCTTGATATCAGCCATTTCTCTCTTCCTTGTGATGGTTTGGCCAGAGTCTGGCCAAAAGCTGTTCGTCCTTGGAGGGCTTTCGTGAAAAAAAGATACTTCCTACAGCGCAAAGAAAAATAGCCTTCTTATTCCTTCCCGGCAAACCCGCAAGATAGTTTTTTGGGAGATATCAATATGCTTTAACGGTATTTAAATTCTCATTTTTATACCTATAAAGTCAGTTCCTGCCGGACTGCTACCCGCTGTCCATGGATTGCATCACCGCCACTCACCGAGCGGCGTCAGGACGCTTCATGACTTTCGATTACGCTTTTATCCTCAGCACCCTGCCGGCATTTCTCAAAGCCGTGGGGGTGACGCTGCAAGTGGGAGTCATCGCTATAGGCACCTCGCTGATGGTGGCCCTGCTCAATGCAACGATTCTTGTGTTTCGCACGCCCTACCTGCGAAAACTGGTCGGCCTTTATGTAGAGCTGGCCCGCAACACGCCGCTGCTGATTCAGCTGTTTTTCGTCTACTTCGCTTTGCCGGCGCTGGGCATCAAGGTCTCCGGATTCACAGCGGCGATCATCACCATGACTTTTCTCGGCGGCGCTTACCTCACCGAAGTGCTGCGCGCCGGCGTGGAGGCGGTGCCACAAGCGCAACTGGAATCGGGCCGTTCCATCGGCCTGTCCCACGGCCAGTTGCTGCGCTACGTGATCCTGCCGCAAGCCGGGATTCTCAGCCTGCCGTCGCTGTTTGCCAATTTCATCTTCCTGCTCAAGGAGACCACGGTGGTCTCGGCAGTGGCGGTGCCGGAAATCCTCTACACGACCAAGAGCTACATCGCGCTCTATTACAAAACCTACGAAATGCTCGCCGTGCTGACGCTGATCTGCGTGCTGCTGTTTCTGCCGCTGTCGCTGCTGCTCAGCCGTCTGGAAAGGAGGCTCCAGCATGGCCAGTTCGGGTCTTGAATTGCTCTGGGTGTCGTTGCCGCAACTGGCCAAAGGCGCCGGGCAAACCTTGTCGATCTCTTTTTTGAGCATTGCCATCAGCACCGTTGGCGGCGTGCTTTACGGTGTGCTGCGAACGCTTAATGTGACGTGGCTTGATCTGATACTGCGAATTTATCTGGAGCTGTTCCGGGCGATCCCGGTGCTGGTCTGGTTGTACCTGCTGTTTTTCGGCCTGCCGATTTTCTTCGGCCTGAGCCTGCCGAGCTTCTGGTGCGCGGTGCTGGTGTTGTCGCTGTGGGGCGCCAGCGAAGTCGGCGAAGTGGCGCGCGGCGCCTTGCATTCGTTGCCTCGCGGGCAGCGTGAGGCAGGTTTGTCGATCGGCTTGAACTCCCCGCAACTGTTCGGCTACGTGCTGCTGCCGCAAGCACTCAAACGCATGACGCCACCGACCATCAACGTCTACACGCGAATCATCAAGACCAGCTCGCTGGCGGTGCTGATCGGCGTCGTCGATGTGATCAAGGTCGGCCAGCAGATCATTGAGCGCACCTATGAATCGGTGCTGATTTACGGCGCGCTGTTCCTGTTTTTCTTTTTCATCTGCTACCCGTTATCGGCCGCTTCGCGCGTGCTGGAACGGCGCTGGACGCAAGCATGAGCGTACTGATCGAGTTTCACGGTTTCAACAAATTCTTCGGCGAACAGCAGGTACTCAACGGTATCGACCTGCAAGTGCGCAGTGGCGAAGTCATTGTGATTCTGGGCCCGAGCGGCTGCGGTAAAAGTACCTTGCTGCGCTGCCTCAATGGTCTGGAAGTGGCCCACAGCGGCAGCCTGAAATTTGCCGGGCGCGAGTTGCTCGACAAAGCCACCGACTGGCGCGAAGTGCGTCAGCAGATCGGCATGGTCTTCCAGAGCTACCACCTTTTCCCGCACATGAGCGTGCTCGACAATCTGCTGCTCGGCCCGCTCAAGGTGCAGAAGCGCCAGCGCGGCGAAGCGCAACGGCAGGCTGAAGCCCTGCTTGCGCGCGTCGGTCTGGCGGACAAGCGCGATGCGTTTCCACGCCAGCTCTCCGGCGGTCAGCAGCAACGCATCGCCATCGTCCGTTCGCTGTGCATGAACCCAACGGTCATGCTCTTCGACGAAGTCACCGCTGCCCTTGACCCGGAGATGGTCAAGGAAGTGCTGCAAGTGATTCAGGGTCTGGCCCGCGAAGGCATGACCCTGCTGATCGTCACCCACGAAATGGCCTTCGCCCGAGCGGTGGCCGACCGCATCGTGTTCATGGATGCAGGGCGCATCCTTGAACAGACCCCGCCCGAGATTTTCTTTACGAACCCGCAAACCGCACGCGCGCAGCAGTTCCTGGAGAAGTTCTCCTTCGTTGCCACATTGCCCGAAACGAATCCGACAAAGGAACTGGAACTGTTATGAAAACTGCCGCTTTTTTACTGCCCCTGCTCAGCCTCGCCCTTCTTGCCGGTTGCGGTAAAACCGAAGAAGCGCCCAAGCCCAAAGTCGCCAGCGAAAGCGCGGCGCCGGCCGGTTATCTGGACAAGATCAAGGCCCGCGACAAACTGATCGTCGGCGTCTTCACCGACAAGCCACCGTTTGGATTTGTCGACGAGGCCGGCCGTTACGTGGGCTTCGATACCGACATCGGTCGGCGTTTCGCCAAGGATTTGCTCGGCGATGAAAACAAGGTCGAGTTCGTCGCGGTGGAACCGGCCAGCCGGATACCTTTCCTGCAGAGCGACAAGGTCGACCTTATCCTCGCCAACATGACCGTCACCCCGGAGCGCAAGGAAGCGGTGGACTTTACCAATCCGAACCTCAAGGTCGCGGTGCAGGCGCTGGTGCCGCAGGGTAGTCCTGTGAAAAAGCTGGAGGATCTGGCGACGCGCACCACCATCGTGACCACCGGCACCACGGCCGATATCTGGCTGACCAAAAACCACCCGGACTGGAAGTTGCTCAAGTTCGAGAAGAACTCCGAGTCGTTGCAAGCCCTGGCCAATGGACGTGGCGATGCCTATGCGCAGGACAATCTGGTGCTGTTCAGCTGGGCGAAGCAGAACCCGGGCTATCGCGTGCTGGAGGAGAAACTCGGTGCAGAAGCGCCGATCGCGCCGGCGGTGAAGAAGGGCAATATCGAATTGCGTGACTGGGTGAACAGCGAGCTGGCCAGGTTGGGCGAGGAGAAATACCTGCTCAAGTTGTATGACCAATACGTGCGTAAAGAGCTGAGTGATGACACCCGGCCCGAGAGCGTGATTGTTGAGGGTGGGAAGTGGCAGGGATAGGCCTGTGATCTTGCCCGCGCCCAGGTGAATGCCTCGTCGGCAGATCCGTGTCCGGCTTTGGATTGGAACGCGAAGCGTCGCGGGCTGCGTTCCCACGCAGAGCGTGGGAACGATCAATCGCTACGACTGTGGGAGCGAGCCTGCTCGCGAATGCTTCAGTCACCGCTTAGTCCGGCCAATGCCACGCCGGCTCATCCAGCACTCTCTGCCCGACAATCCCGGTCTGCCCCAGCGTCTTTTCCAGCACGATGCAATTGCAGTCCGGGTCTTCCTGCAGCGCCGAGATCAATCGCCGCGCATGGGACACCACCCACACCTGACATTGTTCCGAGGCGCGGATGATCAACCGTGCCAGCGCCAGCAGCAGGTCCGGGTGCAGGCTGGTTTCCGGCTCGTTCAGCACCATCAGCGTTGGCGGTCTGGGTGTCAGCAGCGCCGCCACCAGCAGCAGATAGCGCAAGGTGCCGTCCGACAACTCGGCTGCCGATAACGGCCGCAACAAGCCTTCCTGGAAGAACTCGATAGCAAAGCGGCCACCGGCCAGTGGCGCAATATTCAGCCGGGCCCCGGGGAACGCATCGCTGATTGCCGTCCGCAAGGCTTCCGGGTCGCCGATTTCGATAATCGTCTGCAAGGCGGCCGCCAGATCCCGGCCGTCGTGGTGCAGCACCGGCGTGCGCGTGCCCAGTTGCGGTTGGCGCACCGGGGCGTCGGCATCGCTGCGAAAGTGATCGTAGAAGCGCCAGCGGCGGATGAATTCGCGCATCTGGAACACTTCCGGGGAGCTGCGCAGGCTGCCGACCTGATCGAACAGGCTGTCGAAGTTCGGCGTGTGTTGCGCCAGCACATCCCAGCCGCGCCCTTCGCGGGCGCGAATCATCGGGCCGTTGCGGTCGACCAGCAGGCTCGCCGGGCGGAACACGGGGCCGGCCCAGATGCATTCACGCTTGATTTCCGGATCGAGGGAAAAATACGAACGGCTCGGCTCCGGCAGGCCCAGGCCGATGGCATAGCTGAAATCCTCCCCGGCAAAGCCCAGTCGCAAACGCCTCACGCCCTGGCGCACGGTTGGCTCGATCGCCACTTCGCCGTTGCGCATGCGGCGGCTGATAGTTTCCGGCCCGGCCCAGAAAGTCGAATCGAGCCCGCCTTCGCGTGCCAGCGCATTGACCACCCCGCCCTGTGCGGTTTCCGCCAGCAGGCGCAGGGCGCGGTAGAGGTTGGACTTGCCGCTGCCATTGGGGCCGGTGATCAGGTTCAGACGCCCGAGCGGTATCACCAGTTTGTTGATCGAGCGGTAATTGGCCACCGCCAGGGTGTTGAGCATGAAGATCCCTCTGCGCTACGCCGAAAACC
The DNA here is from genome assembly GCF_014268505.2 of Pseudomonas khorasanensis. Lineage (GTDB taxonomy): Bacteria > Pseudomonadota > Gammaproteobacteria > Pseudomonadales > Pseudomonadaceae > Aquipseudomonas > Aquipseudomonas khorasanensis. The sequence continues at coordinate 127,186 of NZ_JABWQP020000010.1, read as the reverse complement.
CTCGCAGGATACTCCTGCAGAGATAAATCACCCAATCGTGAGGCAACGGTGGAACCCTGTTCTAAGCTCTGAAGTCGTATCGTCTCGATATCAGCAGTTAAGCCCAAGGAGTGTGCATGGCGGGTCCCGGATTGAAAGTGCTGATGGCCTTGAGCGCCATGGCGTTGCTCACTGCTTGCGGCGACAAGAAACCTGCCGAGCAATACTTGCCTCGGGTCTTCGTGCAGGAGGTCAAACCCGAGCAATACGCCGCAGCGGTAACGCTTACCGGGGACGTGCAGGCGCGGGTGCAGACGCAGTTGTCGTTCCGCGTCGGCGGCAAGATCATCCAGCGCATGGTCGACGTCGGCGACCGCGTTACGGCCCGACAGGTGCTGGCGAAACTCGATCCGAAGGATTTGCAGACCAACGTCGACTCCGCCCAGGCTCAGGTTGTGGCCGAACAGGCCCGCGTGAAGCAAGCGGCGGCGGCTTTCGTGCGTCAGCAGAAATTGCTGCCCAAGGGCTATACCAGCCAGAGCGAATACGATTCGGCGCAAGCGGCGCTGCGCAGCAGCCAGAGCGCACTGAGCGCGGCGCAGGCGCAACTGGCCAACGCCAAGGACCAGCTCAGCTACACCTCGCTGATCGCTGATGCGCCCGGCGTGATCACCGAACGCCAGGCCGAAGTCGGCCAGGTGGTGCAGGCCACGGCGCCGATTTTCAGCCTCGCCCGTGATGGCGACCGTGACGCCGTGTTCAACGTGTACGAATCGCTGCTGGCCGAGCGGCCGTCGGATCGTTCGATCGTGGTCAGCCTGCTCGACAACCCGCAAATCAAAACCACCGGCACCGTGCGTGAAATCACCCCCTCGGTGTCGGCGCAATCCGGCACCGTGCAGGTCAAGGTCAGCCTCGACAAACTGCCGCCGGGCATGCAGCTCGGTTCGGTGGTCAGCGCCACCGCCAAAGGCTCCGGCAAATCGGCAGTGGAACTGCCGTGGTCGGCGCTGACAAAAAACATCAGCGATCCGGCGGTGTGGCTGGTCGATGACAAAGGCGAGGCGCAATTGCACACGGTCACGGTCGGCCGTTACCTGACCGGCAAAGTGATCATCAGCGAAGGCCTCAAGGGCGGCGAAAAAGTCATTGTCGCTGGCGGCCAGTTGCTGCACCCCGGCATGAAAGTCGAGATTGCCGAAAACACCTACAAGGATCTGCAACCGGGAGCGCAGCCATGAAGCGTCTCGGTCTGTTGTGCGCGGCGATGATGCTGGTCGCCTGCTCGGAAAAGGAAGCGCCGCCGGAACCGGTGCGGCCGGTGCTGTCGGTCACGGTCAAAGCACTGAACGAAGAAAGCCTCGGTCGTTTTGCCGGGAGCATTCAGGCGCGCTACGAGAGCAATACCGGATTTCGCGTCGGTGGACGCATCGCCCGACGTAACGTCGATGTAGGCGCCGAGGTGCAGAAGGGCACCTTGCTCGCGACGCTCGACCCGTCCGACCAGCAGAATCAGTTGCGCTCGGCCCAGGGCGATCTGGCGAGAATCCAGGCGCAACTGATCAACGCCCAGGCCAACGCACGGCGCCAGCAAGCGCTGTTCGATCGCGGCGTCGGGGCGCAGGCGCAACTGGACGTCGCCACTACCGACCTGAAAACCACCCAGGCCTCGCTCGATCAGGCGCGGGCGGCGGTCAGCCAAAGCAAGGATCAACTGAGTTACACCGAGCTGCGCGCCGATCACAAGGCCGTCGTCACTGCGTGGAACGCCGAGGCCGGGCAAGTGGTGACGGCGGGGCAGCAAGTCGTGACGCTGGCGCAACCGGACATCAAGGAAGCGGTGATCGATCTGCCCGATACGCTGGTCGATCAGTTGCCCAGTGATGTGGTGTTTTCGGTGGCCGCGCAACTCGACCCGAGCATCAACACCACGGCGATCATCCGCGAAATCGAGCCCCAGGCACAAAGCGCCACGCGCACCCGACGCGCGCGCCTGAGCCTGGCCGAAACGCCGGACGGTTTCCGCCTCGGCACGGCCATCAGCGTGACCCTCAGTTCGGCGATCAAACCGCGCCTCGAATTACCGCTCACCGCGCTGCAGGAAGTCGATGGCAAATCGCGGATCTGGGTAATCGACACCCAGAGCAAAACCGTAAGCCCGCGCGACGTCACGGTCATCAGCCGCACTGAACACAGCGTGGTGCTGGCCGGCGGCGTAGAAAACGGCGAGCGCGTGGTCAGCGCCGGCGTCAACAGTCTCAAACCCGGACAATCGGTAAAACTTGACGAGGACAGTCAATGAAAGGCTCTTTCAACCTCTCCGAATGGGCCCTCAAGCACCAGTCTTTCGTTTGGTACCTGATGTTCGTCGGGCTACTGATGGGCGTGTTTTCCTATTTCAATCTTGGCCGCGAAGAAGACCCGTCGTTCACCATCAAGACCATGGTGATCCAGACTAAATGGCCCGGCGCGACTCAGGACGAAACCCTCAAACAGGTTACCGACCGCATCGAGAAAAAACTCGAAGAGCTCGACTCCCTCGACTACGTGAAAAGCTACACGCGCCCCGGCGAATCGACGGTGTACGTGTACCTGCGCGACACCACCAGCGCCAAGGACATCCCGGAAATCTGGTACCAGGTGCGCAAGAAGATCGACGACATTCGTGGGCAGTTTCCTCAAGGGATTCAAGGGCCGGGATTCAACGATGAGTTCGGTGACGTCTTTGGCTCGGTCTACGCCTTCACCGCCGACGGCCTGACCATGCGCCAGTTGCGCGATTACGTGGAACAGGCCCGCGCCGAAATCCGCAACGTGCCGGGGCTGGGCAAGATCGAAATGGTCGGCCAGCAGGACGAAACGATTTACCTGAATTTCTCGACGCGCAAACTTGCCGCGCTGGGTATCGACCAGCGTCAGGTGGTGCAGAGCCTGCAATCGCAGAACGCGGTGACCCCGGCCGGGGTGATCGAGGCGGGGCCGGAACGGATTTCCGTGCGCACCTCGGGTCAGTTCGAGTCGGAGAAGGACCTGGCCGAGGTCAATCTCAAGCTCAACGACCGCTTCTATCGTCTGGCCGACATCGCCGAAATCAGCCGCGGTTACGTCGATCCGGCGACACCGGAGTTCCGCTTCGACGGCAAACCGGCCATCGGCCTGGCGATCGCCATGCGCAAGGGCGGCAACGTCCAGGAATTCGGCAAGGCCCTGCACGCGCGTATCGACCAGCTCACGGCGGACTTGCCGGTGGGCGTCGGCGTGCACACCGTTTCCGATCAGGCCGTGGTGGTGGAAGAAGCCGTCGGCGGCTTCACCAGCGCCTTGTTCGAGGCGGTGATCATTGTGCTGGTGGTGAGTTTCATCAGCCTCGGCGTGCGCGCCGGTCTGGTGGTGGCCTGCTCGATTCCGCTGGTGCTGGCGATGGTGTTTGTGTTCATGGAATACAGCGGCATCACCATGCAGCGGATTTCCCTCGGCGCGCTGATCATCGCCCTCGGCCTGCTGGTGGACGACGCGATGATCACCGTGGAGATGATGGTCACACGTCTGGAAATGGGTGAAAGCAAAGAGCAGGCGGCGACGTTCGCCTACACCTCGACGGCGTTTCCGATGCTCACCGGTACTCTGGTGACCGTCGCCGGTTTCGTGCCCATCGGCCTCAACGCCAGCTCGGCCGGCGAGTACACCTACACGCTGTTCGCAGTGATTGCCGTAGCAATGATCGTGTCATGGGTGGTGGCGGTGTTCTTCGCGCCGGTGATCGGTGTGCACATTCTCAGCGCCAATGTGAAGCCGCACGCTGCCGAGCCGGGTCGCGTCGGTCGCGCTTTCAACGGTGGCCTGCTGTGGGCCATGCGCAACCGCTGGTGGGCCATCGGCATCACCGTGCTGCTTTTTGTGTTGTCGGTGTTTTGCATGCGCTTTGTGCAGAATCAGTTCTTCCCGGCCTCGGACCGTCCGGAAATCCTCGTCGACCTTAATCTGCCGCAAAACGCCTCGATCGACGAAACCCGCAAGGCGGTGGACAAGCTCGAAGCAACGCTCAAGGGCGACCCGGACATCGTGCGCTGGAGCACTTATATCGGTCAGGGCGCGATCCGCTTCTACCTGCCGCTCGACCAGCAATTGCAGAACCCGTACTACGCGCAACTGGTGATCGTGAGCAAAGACTTCGAAGCCCGCGAGGCGTTGAGCCAGCGTTTGCGCGAGCGCCTGCACAAAGACTTCGTCGGCATCGGCAGTTATGTGCAAGCGCTGGAAATGGGTCCGCCGGTGGGGCGTCCGATCCAGTACCGGGTCAGTGGCAAGGATGTCGATCAAGTACGCCGACACGCCATCGATCTGGCGACCGAGCTGGACAAGAACCCGCACATCGGCGAGATCATTTACGACTGGAACGAGCCGGGCAAGGTCCTGCGCATCGACATCGCCCAAGACAAGGCCCGGCAACTCGGGCTGTCGTCCGAAGACGTGGCGAACCTGATGAACAGCATCGTCAGCGGCTCGCCGTTGACTCAGGTCGATGATGATATCTACCTCATCAACGTGGTTGGTCGGGCTGTGGATTCCGAACGTGGAACGCCGGAAACTTTGCAAAACCTGCAGATTGTCACCCCGAGCGGCACATCGATTCCGCTGCTGGCGTTTGCCACCGTGCGCTATGAACTGGAACAGCCGCTGGTGTGGCGTCGCGACCGCTTGCCGACCATCACCATCAAAGCCTCGGTGCGCGACGAGATTCAGCCGACTGATCTGGTGAAACTGCTCAAACCGACGATTGACGCTTTTGGGGATAAATTGCCGGTCGGCTACAAGGTCGCCACCGGCGGTACGGTGGAGGAAAGCGGCAAGGCCCAGGGGCCGATTGCCAAGGTGTTGCCGTTGATGCTGTTCCTGATGGCGACGTTCCTGATGATCCAGTTGCACAGCGTGCAGAAGATGTTCCTGGTGGCCAGTGTCGCGCCGCTGGGACTGATCGGCGTGGTGCTGGCGCTGGTGCCGACCGGCACGCCGATGGGCTTTGTGGCGATTCTGGGGATTCTGGCGCTGATCGGCATCATCATCCGCAACTCGGTGATTCTGGTGACCCAGATCGACGAATTCGAACAGAAAGGCTATGCGCCGTGGGACGCGGTGGTTGAAGCGACCGAACACCGGCGCCGGCCGATCCTGCTGACCGCGGCGGCGGCGAGCATGGGCATGATCCCGATCGCCCGGGAAGTGTTCTGGGGGCCGATGGCTTACGCGATGATTGGCGGGATTGTGGTGGCGACGTTGCTGACGCTGCTGTTCCTGCCTGCGCTTTATGTGGCCTGGTACAAGATTCGCGAGCCGCAAAAGGACGAAAAAGCCGCGCAATAAGGGCGACCTTCGATCTTTGGGAAGGGTCTGACTTACAGCCAGGGTGGATTGCGTTAACGTCCCTGCTCCATTCGAGGAGGGACGCCTGATGTCGACTGTTTCCGGTTGGTTGCGCGGATTGTTGCTGGTGGCTGGCTTGAGCCTGTCGCCGGCAGTGCCGGCCGATGTGTTGCTGGAGAACGATCTGTGGCGAGTGAAGGTCGATCCCGCAACGCTGGCGGTGCGCGTAGAAGCTGCCGGCCAGGCACCGGTGCAAGCCTCGGCCGGCGTGCTGCGGCATAAGGTCAGTGGTTTGATCAGGCGCGGCAACCGTGTCGATTGGCAATGGGATGATGGGAGTTGGGCGCTCAACGTCAATCTTGATCAGCATGATCTGACGTTCTCCATCACCGCCCGTGCGCCCTCGGAACTGGAGTTCCTGCATCAGCCCGCCAGCGCAATGGGCAGCGCGCTGATCTGGCCGCTTGCCGAAGGGCGCTACGTGCCGCGTGGTGATCCGGTCTGGCAGAAATTCCTGACGACGCAAGGCGCGCTCAATACCACTCAGGATTTGAGCCTGCCGCTGTGGGGAATGGAACACCCGGGTTTCAGCCTGCACTGGCTGCTGACCAACCCTTATAACAATCAGTTGCGCTTCCAGGCGTCGGGCGACGCTTTGGTGTTGTCGGCCCGGCATCGTTTCACATCGCTTGAACCCTCAAAACCCATGACCTTCAGCCTGTTTCTTGGTGCCGCCGATCCGTTGGCCGGTGCCAGGCGCTACAAGCAGTGGCTGCTCGACAACGGTCAGTATGAAACCCTGCGCGACAAGCTCATGAAAACCGCGCAGGGCGACAGGCTGCCGGGTGCCCCGCATGTTTATCTCTGGGGCAATGACCTGCTGGGGCCGGACGATGTGCGTAACTGGCCGCTGCTGCTGGCACGGTTGCGCGGTCCGGGGCCACTGATCAGCGAGCTGCGCGCGGCGATGGATCGCGAAGCACTGCAGTTGATCGCGAACAAGACGTTGCTCAATGGCTATCAACGCACGGTGCTGTTGCGAAGTCTCAACCGGGCGCTGAATACGCAGGCGCGTAAAACCTGGCAGGCGCGCACGGTGCCGGACATGCAGGCACTGGTGAACGGTTACGCCGAGGTGCGGGCGCGACTGGCCGTTGCCTTGGCGGATGCGCTGACACCTGATCCCTCGCGTTGGGGCAGCACGTTGTCAGGCCGGACCATTGAGCGATTACAGGACGCCGGGTTGTCGCGTTTGTGGCTGGGACTTGGTGAGGGATGGGAGGGCGGGCTCTGGCACCCGGAAGCGGTTCGCGCCGCTGTCGATGCGGGGTATTTGATCGCCCCGTATGACTCTTACGAAACGGCGCTGCGCGCTGACGAAAACCCGGACTGGACCACTGCGCATCTCGGCGACCGGGCCAATACCGAGTGCGCGATTGTGCTGGAAAGCGGTGCGCTGAAAAGCGGGTTTCAGCAATCCGGTCACTACACCGATCCGCGATGTGTACGTCCTTTGCTTGAACAGCGCATCGGTGCGATTCAGAAAACCGCCGGTTTCAATAGCTGGTTTCTCGATGCTTATGCCACTGGCATGCTGTTCGACAGTTATCACCCCGCCGCGCCGATGACCCAGGCGCAAAATGCCGAGGGCAATATCGCTGCATCACGCTGGATCAATGAAGTACTGCGACTGCCGAGCGGCTCCGAGGATGGCAACGCGACCACCGCTCGGGGTGTGCTGTTTGCCCACGGCATGCAGACGCCGGTCATCGGCTGGGGCGATGCCGATATGAAACAGCCAGGCGAATCGGACTTTTTCGTTGGCCGGTGGTATCCACCGGAGCAGCCGGCGGTGTTCTTCAAACCGACGCGGTTGAAGGCTGACTACCGACGCGTCCACTTCGATCCCGCCCGCCGTTTGCCGCTGTATCAGGCGGTGTTTCACGGTTCGGTCATCACGACCCATCACTGGTTGTTCGATAGCCTGAAGTTGAGCAACGTGCGGGTGGAAAACGAACTCAGTCAGTTGCTCTACAACGTGCCGCCGCTGTATCACCTGAGCGCGGCGAGTCTTGAACAGCGATTGCCACTGATCGTGCGTCAGGATCAGTTCTTTGGGCCGCTACACGAGCGGCTGGCGACGCAGGCGCTGACAGCCTTCGATTGGTTGAGCGAGGATCGTCAGGTCCAGCAGACGACTTTTGCCGACGGCACGCGACTGGTGGCCAATTTCGACGCCGCGCCACGCGAGTCGCTCGGCCAGACCCTGCCGGGACAAAGCATCACCGCTCTGTTGCCGGACGGCAGCGTCAGCCGCTATCAAATACCGGCGGTGCCCTGACTCATACTTTGCGCCAGACACTCGCGAGCCACGGCTGTTGCTCGCGCGGCAGTCCGGCGGGCCGGTAGTAATGCTCCAGCTCGACAAACCCCGCCGTCGTCAGTAGCCCGCGCCAGGCTTCGAGGTCGTGATACGCGCCGTAACGCGGCCCGTTCCAGCCCTCCTGGTTATCTCCGCGTGGATTGGAGCTGAACAGCACGCCACCGGGCTTCAAGGTGCCGTGCAATTGCTCAAGCACACGCGGCAATTCCTGCAACGGCACATGAAACAGCACCGCGTTGGCGAAGACGCCGTCGAAGCGCTCGGCCGGCAGGTCAAGTTTCAGAAAGTCCTGCTGCCAGACCTCGCAACCGCTGTCCTCCCGGGCCATGCGCGCAAATTCCTGCGAGCCGTCGAGGCCGACTGCGACGTGGCCCATGCGCGTAAACGTTTGCAGGTCCCGCCCCGGCCCGCAGCCAAAATCGAGAATGGTCAACGGCGGCTCACCTTGAATGTGGCGCAGCAAGACTTCGATATTCTGGCTGACATCGTGATCGCGGGTGCCTTCACGGAAGTCCTCGGCCACCGAATTGTAATGGCCCAGGGTCGTGGCGGTGATCTGTTCGAGGTCGTCGGGCGTCTGCTTCATCATCAGTGCTGTTTTTGGCGGAGGAGAGGGCGGACTATAAGCTTTTTCGCCGGCAAAAAAACGCCGCCTGCGCTGGCGCCAGCGAAGGCGGCGATGGATGCCTGGCTTCAGTTCTGCTTCATCCCCAGGCAATCGATCGAGCGGTCCATCATCGCCTTGGCCATCTCCAGCAAATGCCAGGCCGAGAACATCATGGCGCGGTCCGCGCCCCCGAGCTGGTCGCCACACTGATGCACGGTGACCGACGCACAGCGCAGCAGATCCGCGACATACAACTGGGCGTCCTCCAGCGTGACATCTTCACTGATGCTGTAGACGCGCTTTTGCCCCGCGATCGTGTCCTGATTGCCGGCCAGATGAGAGTCAACGGCACGGCAGAGTGCTGAGCGATCCTTGAGCAGGTCCTCGGTGAAACGCTTGCTCGAAGTGAGGCTGAGTGGCGTATCGGTATTGTTTTTTTCCATGGGTAAACTCCTGACATCAAGTGGGAGCCAACCATTTCGCGACTAAACGAGCAGGGCGGCGGCTGCACGCAGATTAGCCGTCGGCCGCCGGATATCGGCGCACCCGAAAGTGCCCTGCGCGCAGCCAACATTCGGACAGCTGAAACCTCTGCCGAGGATAGGCCTGACTGCTCGCCCAGCGAATCCGGACAACTGAATCCGGTCACCGCAAAACAGTGACGTCTGGAGATTAGCTACACGATATTTCGGGTACAAGCGGGCAAATTATTTTAGGAATCGTCCTGCAAACCCGCATGGTTCGGGCTGGTGAAACGATAAAATCCGCGTAGGAAGCATCTGGTTTTTACGAAAGGCACTGCCTGAATTCTTGCGGTCACGCGCGCCTGATTGATGGCTACCTGCCGCTATTGAACTTAGCGTTTATTCAGCCCTCGCGCCAGCCTGTCCCCACCCAATTGAATGACTGCGACCAATGCCACCAGCAAGACGATGACCGTCAACATGATCTGGCTGTCGAAGCGCTGATAGCCATAGCGATAAGCGATATCCCCCAACCCGCCAGCGCCGATCGCGCCGGCCATCGCTGAAGAGTTGATCATTGTCACCAGTGTGATCGTGAACCCGCCGACAATCCCCGGCAGCGCTTCGGGCAACAGTACGTGCCAGACGATGTGCCAGCGTCGGCAACCCATCGCTTGTGCGGCTTCAATCAAGCCATGGTCGACCTCGCGCAAACTGACTTCGGCGATCCGCGCGAAGAACGGCGTCGCTGCAATCGTCAGCGGCACAACGGCAGCCCAGACGCCGTAAGTGGTGCCGACAATCAGACGGGTAAACGGAATCAGCGCGACCATCAGAATCAGGAACGGGATCGAGCGGAACAGATTGACGAATGCGCCTAGCGCACGGTTCAGCACCGGCGCCTGGTAGATTCCGCCCCTGTCACTGGTGACCAGAATCACCGCCATGGGAATGCCCACCAACAGCGCGATCAGCGACGACACGCCGACCATCAGAAACGTGTCGATAAAACCCTGCAGCAAGCGATCAAACCACATAACCCAGCACCTCCACTCGTTGCGCCCACTGCCCGGCGCGTTCACCCAATTGTTCGGCGCTGGACGGCGAACCGTTCACGGCCAGAATCAACTGGCCAAGCGCATGGCCCTGAATCCGTTCCACACCACCCTGGAGCAATTTCACCCGGCCACCGAGTGCGGCGAACAACGCGGCCAGATCCGGTTCATCGCTGGCGCTGCCGGTGAACTGCAAGCGCAGCACCACTGCCGCGTCGTGGGCGGGTTTGTGCGCGTGCAGGCGACTCTGCAATTCTTCGGGCAGCGCATGTTGCAGCGGCGCGAGCAGCGTCTGGCTGACCTCATGCTGCGGGTTGCCGAATACCTCCCACACCGGGCCTTGCTCGACGATGCGACCCTGCTCCAGCACGACCACGCGATCACAGATTTCACGGATCACCGCCATCTCATGAGTGATCAGAACAATGGTCAGGCCCAGACGTTTATTGATTTCGCGCAGCAGACCGAGGATCGACTGCGTGGTCTCCGGATCGAGTGCCGAGGTGGCCTCATCACAAAGAAGGATATCCGGGTCATGCACCAGCGACCGGGCAATGCCGACACGTTGTTTCTGCCCGCCGGAAAGCTGCGCCGGATAGGCTTTGTGTTTGCCTTGCAGGCCGACCAGCTCAAGCAATTCGCGAACCTTTTTCTCGCGCTGTTCCTTCGGCACGCCGGCGACTTTCAACGGCAGTTCGACGTTTTGCCAGACGGTTTTGGCCGACATCAGATTGAAGTGCTGGAAGATCATGCCGACGCGCCGGCGCAGGGCGACGAGGCGGTCTTCATCGAACTCGCCGATATCAACCTGATCGATCAACACGCGTCCCGATGTCGGCTGCTCCAGGCGATTGATCGTGCGGATCAAAGACGATTTGCCGGCGCCGCTGCGGCCGATGATGCCGAACACTTCGCCGTGCTGGATTGCCAGGTCGATGCCTTGTAGGGCGGCGACCGGTCCTTGGCGGCCCTCGTAGGTCTTGCCCAGGCCGATGAAGCGCACGTGAGCGCGGTTCAAATCTGGGTGCAGTTCGCTGCGCTCTGCGCGGTGAGGCTCTGGAATCTCCAGTCGCCGTTGGATCGCGGCCGTCATGCTCAGCTTTCCCATCCGGCCTGGTATAGCTTGCCGTGGGCCTTGTCCAGCGCCGCGCGAACGGCGGGTGAATGTTGATAGATGTCGACGAATTTGATCAGGCGCGGGTCGGTTTTGCTCTTCGGCTGGATGACAAACTGAATCACGTATTCCTTGTGGTCGAGACCGTCGAAGAGCAGCGCCGAGCCGGCATCGAAGGTCTTCGCTAGGCGAATGTAGGCCGGATATCCCTGAACCAGATCGGCATCGTCATAGGCGCGTACAAGCTGCACGGCCTCGACCTGAAGGATTTTGATCTTCTTCGGATTGGCGACGATATCGTCTTCGGTGGCCTTGTAGCCGACGCCCGGTTTCAGCGTGATCAAACCGGCCTTGGCCAGCAGTTGCAGACCGCGACCGCTGTTGATCGGGTCGTTGGCGATGGCAACGCTGGCGCCTTCCGGCAACTCGTCGAAGCTTTTGTATTTCTTCGAATAGAGGCCGACGTTGTTGATGATCCCCGGTGCGAACGGCACCAAGTCAAAACCGGAGGCGGCCTTGGCGTTCTCCAGGAAAGGAATGTGCTGGAAATAGTTCACGTCGATATCGCCTGCGGCGAGGCTGACGTTGGGTGCGATCCAGTCGGTGAACTCCACCAGCTCGACTTTCAGGCCTTGCTTGCCAGCCTCTTCGACAGCGGCTTCCAGCGGAATGGCGAACGCCGCGGTGGTGCCGATTTTCAGCGGCGCCTCGGCGGCAAACACCGCCGTGCTGAACAGACCGAAGGCCAGGGCCAGTGCTTTGACTGGGTGGGACAAGTATTTTTGGGTCATGGTGTTTTTTCCAGTCAATTGTCAGGATTCACTGATCGTTCCTACGCTCTGCGTGGGAACGATCAGTGCAGGGCTCAGTGGCGATAGTGGGATCCGGTGTGTTGCTCCGGTAGATGCGCTTCGCGGTGAAACAGCTTTTCGCGCAGGGTTCCGCTGTCATACGCGGTCTTGTACGACCCGCGCCGCTGCAGTTCCGGAATCACCAGCTCAATGAAATCGACGTAGCTTTCCGGGGTGACGATGCGGGTCAGATTGAAGCCGTCGAGTCCGGTCTCGGCGATCCACGACTCCAGTTCGTCGGCCACTTGCTGCGGCGAGCCAACCAGGGTGATGTAGCGACCGCCGAGGGCGTGCTGGTCGAGCAATTTGCGCCGCGTCCAGTCGTTGTTCTGCAGATTTTTGGTGGCCGATTGAATGGCGTTGCTCTTCACGTACTGGATCGGTTCGTCGATCTCGTATTGGGCAAAATCGATCCCGGTGGATGCGGAAAAATGTGCCACGCCGGCTTCGGCGCTGGCATGGCTCAAGTACTCGGCATGCTTGGCCCACGCCGCGTCTTCAGTGGCGCCGACGATCACGTTGAGGCCCATGAACACTTTGATGTCCTCGGGACTGCGGCCGGCCTCGACAGCGCTGGCGCGGACCTTGTCGACCTGTATTTTGGTCGACGGTTTGTTCTGGCCGCTGATGAACACGCACTCGGCGTGCCGCCCGGCAAACAGCAAGCCGCGATCGGAGCTGCCGGCCTGAAACAGTACTGGCGTACGCTGCGGCGAGGGCTCGCAGAGGTGGTAACCCTCGACTTGATAGAACTCACCCTTGTGCTCGACCTTGTGGACTTTGTCCGGTCGAGCGTAGATCCGCTGTTCGCGGTCGTTGAGCACTGCGTCGTTTTCCCAACTGCCTTCCCACAGTTTGTAGAGCACTTGCAGATACTCATCGGCCTGATCGTAGCGACGGTCATGCTCGACTTGCTCCCTGAGGCCCATGGCTTTGGCGGCGCTGTCGAGATAGCCAGTGACGATGTTCCAGCCGACCCGACCACGACTCAAATGATCGAGAGTCGAGAGGCGACGGGCGAACAGATACGGCGGTTCGTAAGTGAGATTGGCAGTGAGGCCGAAACCGAGATTTTTGGTGACGGCCGCCATCGCCGATACCAGCAACAGCGGATCGTTGACCGGTAGCTGAATCGACTCTTTCAGCGTCACGTCCACGGAGTTCTGGTAAACGTCGTACACGCCGACGATGTCGGCGATGAATAAGCCGTCAAACAGTCCGCGCTCCAGCAATTGCGCCAGCTCCGTCCAGTATTCAATCGTGTTGTACCGGGTTGAGGTGTCGCGCGGATGCGTCCACAAACCATGATTGATATGGCCGATGCAGTTCATGTTGAACGCGTTGAGCAGGATCTTCTTTTTCACAGCGCCCATCAGATCGTCCCTCGCAGTGGAGGGTTTTCGTCGTTGAGGTAGTAGTTGCCCACTGCGTGATATTTCCAGCGTACCGGGTCGTGCAATGTGTGCACGCGGGCGTTGCGCCAGTGGCGGTCGAGGCCGTGCTCGCTCAGGGTGGCCTGGCTGCCGGCGAGCTCGAACAGTGTGCTGCCGGCGGCCAGTGAGATCTCGGTGCTGATCGCCCGCGCTTCGGCGACGGCGATTGACGCGGCGGCGACGGTTTCTGCGTGGGTCTCGGCCTGGGCCTTGTCGAGAAATTCCCCTGCGCGCTCCAGCAACGCTTCGGTGGCATGCAGGCGAATGCTCAAGTGGCCGAAGCTCTTCAGCGTCAGCGGATCTTCGGTGGCGTTGTCATTGCCGGAGTCGATCCACGGGCGTGTCTTGCTGCGCACGAAGTGCAGCGCATCTTCGTAGGCGGCGCGGGCGATGCCGGTGTCGATGGCAGCGTGAAGGATTTGCGCCAACGGGCCGACCGTCGTCGGACGCTCGAACGCGCTCTGGAACGGAACTATGTCTTCGGCATCAACGTAGACGTCTTCGAATAGAACCGACCCGCTACCAGTGGTGCGCTGGCCGAAGCCGCTCCAGTCATCGATTACGGTCAGGCCCTTACTGTCGCGCGGGACAAAAGCCAGTTGCTGTACGCCGTTTTCATCGACAACGGACGTCGGGATGCGCTGCGCGTAAATCGCACCGGTCGCGTAGAACTTGCGCCCGTTGATGCGATAGCCCGCGCCATCGCGCTTGAGGCTGGTCACACGGTCGTGTGCGGTTTTCGTACCCAGCTCCGCCAGGGCATTGCCGAAGCGCTGGCCGGCAAGGACTTCTGCATACAGCCGTTGTTTCTGCTCGTGACTGCCGTTCACACGGAGTACTTCCAGCGCATAAAAATGGTTCTGCGGAATCTGCCCGAGCGAGCCGTCGGCCTGCGCGATCAGTGCGATGACTTTGGCCAGGGTGACGTTGGATACGCCAGCGCCGCCGTACTCCTTCGGCACGCTGATGCCCCACAGGCCGGAGCGGGAAAACACTTCAAGCTCCGGCAATGGCAGGCGGCGTTCGCGGTCGCGCAGGGCGCTGTCGCGTTTGAAATCTTCTGCCAGATCACTGGCGACAATAAGGGCTTGCTCATCGCTGGTGATGACCGCGACGGGATGTGAAAGCGTCATGTTTTTCTCCACTGCTCTTGAGAAAGTGTGCGGTCGTCAGATCCAGGAATGGCGAGCCGGTACAGTGCCGTTGAGGCGATAGGCGCCGACTGCGTGATATTTCCAGCGCACCGGGTCGTGCAGGGTGTGCACGCGAGCGTTGCGCCAATGACGGTCGAGGTTGAATTCGGCGAGGGTGGCGCGGCTGCCGGCCAGTTCGAAAAGCTTTTCGCTGGCCTGCAGCGAGATTTCGGTGGTCAGCACTTTTGCTTCGGCCACGGCGATCGAAGCGCGAGCGGCAGACTCGACGGTGAGCGGCGCCGCGTGAACCTGATCGAGCACGCGCCCGGCCTTGCGCAACAGCGCTTCGGCGGCGTGCAGTTCGATTTTCAGTTTGCCGATGTCAGCGATCACGTAGAGGTCATCGCTGGCACGATCGACCTTGGCATCAATCCACGGTCGGGCGCGGGTTTTGACGAAGTCGATGGCATCGTCGATGGCGCCTCGGGCGATCCCGGCATCGATCGCCGCTTGGATCAGTTGCGACACCGCGCCTTGGGTGTTCGGGGTCTCGTTGATCTTCCAGTTGTCGACCACCAGCGCCGCTTCGACCCGCACGTTGTTCAGCACAATCGTGCCGCTGGCGGTGGTGCGCTGGCCGAAGCCCGACCAGTCATCAACGATGCGCAAACCCGGTGTGCCGCGACGGACGAAGGCCAGCACTTGCTTGCCGTCATCGTTGAGCGCTTTCACCGCTACCCAGTGCGCGAACAGCGCCCCG
Organism: Pseudomonas khorasanensis; assembly: GCF_014268505.2. Lineage (GTDB taxonomy): Bacteria > Pseudomonadota > Gammaproteobacteria > Pseudomonadales > Pseudomonadaceae > Aquipseudomonas > Aquipseudomonas khorasanensis. Next base: position 112,046 of record NZ_JABWQP020000010.1, on the reverse strand, counting down.
GTGGAGTAAAACTTCTGGCCGTTGATCACGTAATCATCGCCGTCGGCGGTGATCCGCGCTTTCAATTCGAGTGTATTTTTGGTGCCGCGCTCCGGGCCGGCATTGCCGATGCGCCAGCCTTCCAGAACGCTCTGGAACAGCTGTTTTTTCTGCGCGTCTGTAGCACTGCCGAGCACCAGATTGATGATGCCGAACTGGTTCTGCGGGATCTGCCCCAACGCCGGGTCGGCGGCGGAGATGATTGCGAACACTTCAGCCAGGGTGACGAACGAAACCTGCGGGCCGCCGTATTCGCGCGGGATGGCAATGCTGCCAAGGCCGCTGCGGGTGAACTGTTCGATTTCCGACCACGGCAATTTGCGCTGGCGGTCCCGTTTGGCCGCCTGCACACGGGCGACCTGCGCCAGCTCGTGAGCAGCCTTGATGGCTTGAGCGTCGTTGCGCAGTACTTGCGCGGGCAGCAACAGCGGGGCGATGTCCAGATTAGACTGGACGTTTGCATCGGCCAGACTGGACATCAGTGCCACTCCCTGGCTGCACGCAATGCCCTGGCGATCTGCACTGGGGTGATTGTGTTCCGGACCATACCTACCTCACATCTCATGAAATGCGCCGCGAAGTGCGACGAATGAAAAGAATGTCCGGTGGTCCGGTGCATATACCCTAAGCGTGTATAAAAATTAAATAAACTAACTTTTAGGAATATGTATAGAAGGGGTCGTGGCGGTACGGGTGATGACGTTTCAGGTGAGAGGGCGACTCCTTTCACCTCTGGACAGGCCTTACTTCATACGTAGTGCGGCGGCCTTGAATTTCGGCCTCAACGGGACTTTCACATAGGGATTTACGCAACCAATCTTCAACGTGCGAGGCGGCGCCCAGCGCGAATTGTTGCCGACCCGATCGAGGATGCAGTACGTCACGTCCAGCCGCAGGTCTTCGCCCGCTTCGATGATGATCGCCGGTGGTACCCAGACCTGGATCGGCAGACCGACATCGGCCGCCGTGACCGGCGCCAGGTCCATGCGCACATCGCCCCAGCGCAGGGTGATGGCGTCATCCTCGGCCATGTTCAGGTAAGGCTCGATGGTCAGCGGCACGCCGCGTTTGATCTGGCTGGGGTTTACGCCTTGACGGCGAATAGCTTCGGGGATGATGACCGGCGCCAGTTGCTGGTTTTCGTCTTCGCACTGCCCAGTGGACTGCCCTCCGGGGCAATCGAGTTTGACTTGCACGCGCGTGGCTGCCGACAGTGCCGGGCCTTGGCCGATCTGCATCACCCGGTAGTGAATGCGCACGACGCCGTTGGCAATGAAACTCTCCGGCACCCGCAGGCTGACCGGCCCGCCCACCTCGGCGGCGCTCAGGACTTTTGAAGCGACATAGCATTTGTTCCAGAACAATTCGATCAGGTCGCCATCGTCCATGCCGGGATAGGGCGGTACTTCGATGAGCAGGTGGGCTGCGGCTGCCTGGTTGATGCCGGTGTCTTGTGCGGATGCCAGCGTTGGTACTGCAAGTTCGGGGGTGTGCGAAGTGCGGGTCATCGGGTTCTCTCCTTGAAGTCTTGCAGCGAAGTCCGTTTCTGGAAAACAAATAGGCGCGCATCAACTGGCAATAAAAGCGACAGACTTACGGTCAGCATAAGTGCGGGTTTATTGAACTAAGTGGCGCCGGGTGCCGACTAGATAAAAGTCTGTGGGGAGGGGTGTCAATAGTGGGGCTTAGTTAATCGAGGAATTACAAGTTAATCAGAAAGCTCCTACACCATCGAGGCATCATGCCTAGGCGTAATGGCGAAACCAGCTACAGATAATCGGCACTTCTGCGCTTTTTTCTTCGGATTAATTCACTGGCAAATGTATGGAAATATGGCGGCGCATGGATGAGTGCGACCGTTGCACAATGTTTGTCTGTGCGCGCCTGGAATAATTTAATAAATATTAGTGAGGGTAAGGGGCGTAACTTCCGTCCATGGAAGTTGACGGGTATTACGTGTGAAGTTCTCAGGCGTGATTCAGAAACTTGCTGAGAAATTGTTGGGTGCGTTCTTCTTTCGGGTTGGCAAACAATGCCTTGGCTTCGCCCTGTTCGACAATGACGCCTTTGTCGAAAAACACCACACGATTGGCCACATCACGGGCGAATCCCATCTCGTGGGTGACAATCACCATGGTGCGATTTTCTTCGGCAAGGCCACGAATGGTCGCCAAAACCTCGCCGACCAGTTCCGGGTCGAGCGCCGAGGTTGGTTCGTCGAAGAGAATCACTTCCGGCTCCATCGCCAGCGCCCGGGCAATCGCCACACGCTGCTGTTGGCCACCGGAGAGACGACGCGGATAGGCGTCCTCCTTGCCCGCAAGACCCACCTTGGTCAGCAGCTTTTTACCCAAGGCAACCGCTTGGTCGCGCGGCATCTTCTTGACCACGATCGGCCCTTCGATGACGTTTTCCAGGGCGGTGCGATGCGGGAACAGGTTGAAGTTCTGGAACACGAAGCCGACGTGCTGGCGCAGGTTGCGCACCAGGCTCTGCTGCTGGTTCAAAGGGCGGCGGGTATCGATTTCTATATTGCCGACCTTGATCCGGCCGCTGGTGGGTTCTTCAAGGAAGTTCAGGCAGCGCAAAAACGTGGTCTTTCCCGAGCCGCTGGGGCCAATGATCGCCACCACCTCGCCTTCCTTTACCTCAAGATCAATGCCGTTGAGCACGACTTGACCCTTGAATTGCTTGGTCAGTTTTTCGACGACAATCATCGGGTCAGGACTCCTGGTCATGCCGATTGACCCGCTCTTCCAACTTGTTCTGCAGGTGCGACAGCACCGTGGCCAGAATCCAGTAGATCAGCGCGGCGGCAAGGTACATGGTGAAGACTTCGAAAGTCCGGGCGGTAATCAGCTGCGCCTGACGGAACAGTTCCGGCACCTGAATGGTGGCGGCCAGCGCCGTGTCCTTGACCAGCGAAATGAAGCTGTTGCCCAGCGGCGGCAATGCCGTGCGCATCGCTTGCGGCAGGATGGCCCGGCGCAGGGTCTGCGCGCGGGTCATGCCGATACTGGCGGCGGCTTCCCACTGACCGCGTTCGATCGAACCGATCGCGGCACGGAGGATTTCACAGGCGTAGGCGGCCATGTTCAGCGAGAAGCCGATCAGCGCCGCTGGCAGCGGATCAAGCTCTATCCCCAGTTGCGGCAGGCCGTAATAGATCACGAACAGCTGCACCAGCAACGGCGTTCCGCGAAAGAACGAGACGTAGATGCGTGCCAGCCAACTGACCGATTTGAATCGCGACAGACGCATCAGCGCCAGGCCGAAGCCCAGCAGCAGACCGAAGAACATACCGCCGAGGCTGAGGACTACCGTGTAGTACGCGCCCTTCAACAGGAAGGGCGCAGAATCCAGCGCGAGTTGGAAAGCCTCTTCCATTATTTAGTGACGTCTGCGTTGAAGTACTTCTTCGACAGCTTCTCAAGGGTGCCGTCGGCGCGCAGCTCGTCGAGAGCCTTGTTCACCGCAGCCAGCAATTCAGGCTCGCCTTTGCGCAGGGCAATACCGGATTCCTGACGGGAGAACGCTTCACCGGCGGCCACGGTTTTCGGGGCTTTCTGGGCGTATTCAAGTGCCGCCAGACGGTCAATCAGGATGGCGTCGATGCGGCCGTTGTTGAGGTCGGCGAACTTGGTCGGATCATCGTCGTAAGTGCGCACGTCGGCACCCGGCACGTTGGCGCGGACCCATTGCTCGTAGTTGGTACCCAGGCCTACACCGACTTTCTTCCCGGACAGGTCAGCGGCGGTCTTGATGTTCAGCTCGGCGGCTTTCTTGGTCAGCACCAGCGCCTGAATACCGGAAACGGTGTATGGCTGGGAGAAGTCGTACTTCTTCTTGCGCTCGTCGGAGATGGTCACCTGGTTGACCACCAGGTCCAGACGCTTGGATTCCAGCGCGGCGAGAATGCCGTCCCACTTGGTTGGCTGGATCTTGGCCTTGACGCCGAGTTTTTTCGCCAGCGCTTCGGAGAGCTCGACTTCGAAACCGGACAGCTTGCCGTTCTCGTCGACAAAGCTGAACGGTGGATAAGTGCCTTCCAGGCCGACGTTGAGAACGCCTTTGTCCTTGATGTGTTGCAGCTGCTCACCGGCCACTGCCTGACCGATCAGGCCGGCGCTCAGCGCCAGGCCCAGCGAACCGACCAGCAGAGTGCGACGTAGTGCGGAAAAATTCATGACAAGCCCCTGTGTTTTCTTATGGAAGACGCTTAAGGAATGTAGGCAAATTGGTGATTTGGACGACAGCGCTATCCTGCCTTAAAGCAGCGTATGCGTCTCGCCCGAAATTCGCCTGCGGCGTGACTATATGACTTCATGTTTAGACTTGAAAATACTTGATAACCAAAGAGATATATCGAATTCGTATATGGCGCAATTCCATGGTGGCGAGGGAACAAGCTCCCTCGCCACAGATACTGTTGCGGCCAGGGATCAGTTGGCCAGCGAATCCCTGTAGGCAAACAAAGCCAGCGCCCCACCGGTATGCAGGAAGATGATCGGACCTTCATCAAAACGCTGCCGGCCAATACCGTCCAGTAACCCGGCCATGGCCTTGCCGGTGTACACCGGGTCAAGTAACAGACCTTCCTGACCCGCCAGCAGTTTCACCGCCGCCAGCGTTCCGGCATTCGGTTCGCCATAGCGCGGGCCGAAATATTCGTCCCATAACTCGACGTTGAAGCTGGTCGGCAGCTCGACGCCCAGCAGCTCTGCGGTGCGTTCGGCCAAGCCTTGTACCTTCGGACGCTGGTCTTCGTCGCTGCGCGAAACCGTCACGCCGATCACCTGCAGTTGCGGCAGCGCTTCGCTCAAGGCCAGGGCCAGTCCGCTGTGTGTGCCGGCACTGCCGGAGGCCAGAACCACAGCGGCGAAGTCGAGCCCGGTTTGCTTGATCTGCTCGGCCAGCTCCAGCCCAGCGCGCACGTAGCCCAGCGCACCGAGGGCGTTGGAGCCGCCGATAGGCACCAGATACGGTTTTTTGCCGTTGCTGCGCAAGCGCGTGGCGAGCGCGGCGAGTTGTTCGTCGGCATTGTCGAGGTTGTCGACCAGCTCGACCCCGGTTTCGAAGAGATCCAGCAGCAGGCGATTGCCGTTGCCGGTGTAATCGCGGTTGTCAGTACCGAGCGAATTTTCCAGCAGCGCGACGCAGCCCAGACCCAACCTGGCGGCCAGCGCGGCGGTCTGACGGACGTGGTTCGACTGCAGCGCACCGGCGGTGATCAGGGTGTCGGCACCTTGGGCGAGGGCATCGGCGGCCAGGTACTCGAGTTTGCGCAGTTTGTTGCCGCCCATGGCCAGCGGCGTCAGGTCATCGCGCTTGATATACACCTCGCGGCCGAGCCAGGCGGAGAGGCGTTCGAGCTTTTCCAGCGGCGTGGGAGTGTTCAGCAGGTCGAGGCGGTGAAAGCGTTCCAGTTGTTGTTTAATCATGAGTCCGTACTGGCGGAGAAGGATGAAAGGACTATAGGCACGCACATTTGCTCGGGCAACAGCGAATCGCTTATAGCCGAATGGACTGAGGCCAGCATTATCGGTTCTTGATTCGTCTCCCGGAGCATGCCGTAAAGTAATTGCCGTTGAGGCGGCCAGACAGTCCGGCCGCCCTTGAGGAGTCTTTAACGTGAACGAGCGTTCCAGCCATTGGCAACTGCAGACCATCGTCAGCCAACTGCGCAGCGTGCGGGAGCAGTGGCGCGCACAAAACGGCCGGGCGTCCGGCGAGCAGGGCGGTCGGGAGCTGCCGTCGCGGGCGGCGATGGCGGAGATTCTCGAGGCGTTGTGCGGTGCGCTGTTTCCGATGCGTCTGGGGCCGGTGGACCTGCGCGAGGAAAGCGAAGATTTCTACGTCGGCCACACCCTTGATGTGGCCCTCAACGCCTTGCTTGCGCAGACGCGGCTGGAATTGCGCTATGTGGCCCGGCACAGCGCCCAGGACGACAGCGAAGTCGAGGCTCGGGCAATCCGCATCGTGCAGGATTTCGCCTTGGCCCTGCCGGGTCTGCGTACGTTGCTCGACACCGACGTCTTGGCGGCGTACCACGGCGATCCGGCGGCGCGCAGTGTCGATGAAGTGTTGCTCTGCTACCCCGGTATTCTGGCCGTGATTCATCATCGTCTTGCGCATCATTTATACCGCGCCGGGTTGCCGCTGCTGGCGCGAATCAGCGCGGAAATCGCCCACTCGGCCACTGGCATCGATATCCATCCGGGCGCGCAGATCGGTCGCAGTTTCTTTATCGATCACGGCACGGGTGTGGTGATTGGCGAGACGGCGATCATTGGCGAGCGTGTGCGGATTTATCAGGCGGTGACCCTGGGCGCCAAGCGCTTCCCGGCGGACGAAGACGGGCAGTTGCAGAAGGGCCATCCGCGGCATCCGATTGTCGAGGACGACGTGGTGATTTACGCCGGGGCGACGATTCTGGGGCGGATCACGATCGGCAAGGGCTCGACCATTGGCGGCAATGTCTGGCTGACGCGCAGCGTGCCGGCGGGGTGCAACCTGACGCAGGCGAATCTGCAGCATGATGATGGGACGCAGAAGTAAGGTTCAGTACATCACTTGTGGCGAGGGAGCTTGCTCCCGCTGGGTTGCGCAGCATCCCCGAATCGGCAGTGGCTGGGCGCGGGAGTCCGTCGGCCTCCAGCGGGAGCAAGCACCCTCGCCACGCAGTGGGTATTGATGAAATAGATGGCATTAAGCCAATTCTCCACTGAACGAATGCCCCGAAACCCGCGTCATACGGCTCCTTGGGCTACCTTGGGAAATCTACCGCCCAGCCCTGCGATTAGTCCTGACCACCCTAAACATGTTTAACTTGAACGTTCATTCAAGTTAAACCGGTGGTTCGCTGCCCGCTCACAACAGGAGGCTTGCCTTTGCTGAGTCCGATCATTTCAGCCATGTTTCAAACGCTCGAGGTGCACGTTTCATGAGTGCATCGTCTACCCCCGCCAGCGGTCTGGTGCGGATGAATCCGCCGGTGTTCTACTTCGCCGCGACGGTCATTCTGCTGTTTGGTCTCGTTGTCATCGCCATACCTGAACAGGCCGGTGCCTGGCTGCTTGAGGCGCAAAACTGGGCGGCCAACACGGTCGGCTGGTACTACATGCTCGCGATGACCCTGTATCTGGTCTTCGTGGTGGTCACCGCGTTATCCGGCTACGGCAAGATAAAACTCGGTGCCGACCACGACGAACCCGAATTCAGTTATCTGTCCTGGGCCGGCATGCTGTTTGCCGCCGGGATCAGCATCACGCTCTTTTTCTTCTGCGTCTCCGAACCGCTGACCCATATGCTGCAGCCGCCGCAAGGCGAGGCCGGTACGGCGGACGCCGCGCGGCAAGCGATGCAGATTCTGTTTCTGCACTGGGGCCTGCACGGCTGGGGCGTGTTTGCCTTTGTCGGCATGGCGCTCGCCTACTTCGCTTACCGCCACAATCTGCCGCTGGCCCTGCGTTCGGCGCTGTATCCGTTGATCGGCAAACGCATCAACGGCCCCATCGGTTATGCGGTGGATGGCTTCGGCATCATCGCCACGGTGTTCGGCCTCGGCGCCGACATGGGCTTTGGGGTGCTGCACCTCAACTCGGGCCTGGACTACCTGTTTGGCATCGCTCACACCCAGTGGATTCAGGTCGGCCTGATTACACTGATGATGGGTGCGGCGATCATCGTTGCGGTGTCCGGCGTCGATAAAGGCGTGCGGGTGATGTCCGACATCAACATGCTGCTGGCCTGCGCGCTGCTGCTGTTTGTGTTGTTCGCCGGCCCTACGCAGCATCTGCTCAATACCTTGATCCAGAACATCGGCGACTACCTCGGTGCGTTGCCGATGAAGAGTTTCGATCTCTATGCCTACGACAAGCCAAGCGACTGGCTCGGCGGCTGGACGGTGTTTTACTGGGCCTGGTGGATTGCATGGTCGCCATTCGTGGGCCTGTTCATTGCGCGGATTTCCCGTGGCCGCACCATCCGTGAATTCGTCTTCGGCGTGCTGTTGATCCCGCTCGGTTTTACCCTGGCGTGGATGTCGATCTTCGGCAACAGTGCCCTCGACCAGGTACTCAATCACGGTATGAGCGCGCTGGGCATGTCGGCCATCGACAACCCGTCGATGACGCTTTACCTGTTGCTGGAAACCTATCCGTGGAGCAAAACGGTGATCGCCGTGACGGTGTTCATCAGCTTCGTGTTCTTCGTGACCTCCGCCGACTCCGGCACCGTGGTGCTTTCGACGTTGTCGGCCAAGGGCGGCAACCCGGACGAAGACGGGCCGAAATGGCTGCGGGTGTTCTGGGGTGCGATGACTGCGCTGATCACCAGTGCGCTGCTGTTTTCGGGCAGCATCGATGCGCTGAAATCAGCCGTCGTGCTGACGTCGCTGCCGTTCTCGCTGATTCTTCTGTTGATGATGTGGGGCCTGCACAAGGCGTTCTACCTGGAGTCGCAAAAGCAGATCGCGCAGTTGCATTCGCTGGCACCGGTCTCCGGTTCCCGACGCGGCACGGGCGGCTGGCGCCAGCGCCTGAGTCAGGCCGTGCACTTCCCGTCGCGCGACGAGGTGTATCGCTTCATGGAAAGCACGGTGCGTCCGGCAATCGAGGAAGTGACGGCAGTCTTCGTCGAAAAAGGTCTGCACGTGGTCACCCAGCCGGATCCTGCGCATGACAACGTCAGCCTGGAAATCGGCCACGGCGAGCAGCATCCGTTCATCTATCAGGTGCAGATGCGCGGGTACTTCACACCGTCCTTCGCACGCGGCGGCATGGGCTCCAAACAGCTCAACAATCGCCGCTACTACCGCGCCGAAGTGCACCTGAGCGAGGGCAGTCAAGACTACGATCTGGTCGGTTACACCAAAGAGCAGATCATCAACGACATCCTCGACCAGTACGAACGGCACATGCAGTTCCTGCATCTGGTGCGTTGATTGGCGGATGAGCGCCGGGTCTGATCAGGATTCGGCGCTCAGCACCCATCGTGTCTGGGTCGCGTTTTTCTGTGAAACGTTTCAGCATTCTGTCGAGTCCCAGGTTTATCGGTGTTCTTCCCGGCGTATGCTGGGCGACTTGAAAGCAGTCGATACCCGTTCAAAACCGATAAGAGAGGACTCGATGACCTACACCGCTGCCGATAACCGCTATGACTCCATTCCTTACCGCCGCGTCGGCCGCAGCGGCCTGGTGCTGCCCGCGCTGTCGCTGGGCCTGTGGCACAACTTCGGCGACAGTGCGCCGATCGAGACCCAGCGCGCCTTGCTGCGCACGGCCTTCGATCTGGGCATCAACCACTTCGACCTGGCCAACAACTATGGCCCGCCGTATGGCAGCGCCGAGATCAACTTCGGTCGTTTGCTGCGCGAAGATTTCAAGCAGTATCGCGACGAGCTGATCATCTCCAGCAAGGCCGGTTGGGACATGTGGCCCGGCCCTTACGGCCAGGGCGGTGGCTCGCGCAAATATGTGCTGGCCAGCCTCGATCAGAGCCTGCAACGCCTGGGTCTGGATTATGTGGATATCTTCTATTCGCACCGTTTCGACCCGGATACCCCGCTGGAAGAAACCGCCAGCGCGCTCGCTACTGCGGTGCAGCAGGGCAAAGCGCTGTACATCGGGATTTCGTCGTATTCGGGGGTGAAAACCCGCGAGATGGCTGCGCTGCTGAAAGAGTGGAAAGTGCCGCTGCTGATCCATCAACCGGCGTACAACCTGCTCAACCGCTGGGTGGAAAAGGATCTGTTGGACACCACCGATGAGCTCGGTACCGGCGTGATCGCCTTCACGCCCCTGGCGCAAGGCCTGCTCACCGACAAATACCTCAACGGCGTTCCGGCGGATGCGCGGGTCAATCGTCCGGGCGGTGGTTCACTGCAGGCTTCGCACTTGTCCGAGGCCAACATTGCCCATGTACGTGCACTGAACGAAATCGCCAAGCGCCGTGGCCAGAGCCTCGCGCAACTGGCGCTGGCCTGGACGCTGCGCGACCCACGGGTAACCTCGGCCCTGATCGGCGCAAGCCGGCCGGAGCAGATCATCGAGAACGTCGGGGCGCTGCAGAATCTGCATTTCAGCGCTGAAGAGCTGGCGGAGATCGATCGGTTTGCTCAAGAAGGCGGGATCAATCTTTGGGAGAAGCCTTCGACGGCGGAGTAAGCCTCAAACTGCAAAAACTTTCGCGAGCAGGCTCGCTCCCACAGGGAAACGCGTACCCATGTGGGAGCGGGCTTGCCCGCGAAGGGGCCAGTTCAGACAGTGAATAAATCAGCTATCACTTGAAAAACGGCACATCCCCCAGAATCGTGGCCCGCTGCATCACCCGTCGTGCCGGGCGGTAATCGTCTACCGCGTAATGCTGCGTCACGCGGTTGTCCCAGAACGCGATGTCGTTCTTCTGCCAGCGCCAGCGAATCGTGAATTCCGGCCGCGTCGCATGTGCGAACAGAAACTTGAGAATCGCCTCGCTCTCCGTTTCCGAGAGCTCATTGATCTTCGACGTGAAGCCTTCATTGACGAACAACGAGCGCCGCCCACTGACCGGGTGTGTGCGGATTACCGGGTGCGATAACGGCGGATTCTTGCGCCGTGCCTCTTCCCACTGCGCCAGCCCCTGGGGCGTGTTGCCGTAGCGCTCCAGCGGAAACGAGCGGGTGAAATCGTGTGTTGCCGTCAATCCTTCAAGCAAACCTTTCATCGGCGCCGACAGCGCTTCATACGCGGCAATCCCGCTGGCCCACAAGGTGTCGCCGCCAGACTCCGGCAGCAACTTGGCGCTGAGCACCGCGCCCATCGCCGGGGTCGGCAGGAAGGTCACGTCGGTGTGCCAGATTGCGTTGTCGCGCACGTCGGTGACGGCGGTGTCGAGAATCAGCACTTGCGGTTGTTCCGGTACGTTCGGGTAGATCGGGTGAATGTGCAGATCACCGAAGTACGCGGCGAAGCGCGCCTGCTGTGAGGGCTCGATCGGCTGGTTGCGCAGGAACAACACTTGGTACTTGAGCAGCGCCTGCTCGATGGCATCGCGGTGCTCAAGGCTCAGCGACTGGCTGATATCGACGCCGCTGATCTGCGCGCCCAAGGCCGAGCTTAATGGGGTGATGTGGAGGCTGCTCATGGTCTTTCTCTTCAAATGCGGGCTATCGAGCTTTTCGTGGGAGCGAGCCTGCTCGCGAATGCGCAGTTTCAGGCAATGGTGCAGTGACTGATCCGACGCTTTCGCGAGCAGGCTCGCTCCCACAGGGAATTCATTCGAAATTCGTTAGTGCGCCTGGCCATGCCACGGCACGAGTTTGCGCTGCAGGGCGCGCAGGCCCATTTCCATGGTGAAGGCGATCAGGGCAATGACCAGAATCCCCAGCACCACCACATCGGTAACCAGAAACTGCGCTGCCGACTGGACCATGAAGCCCAGGCCACTGGTGGCGGCGATCAATTCAGCAGCGACCAGCGTCGACCACCCCACGCCCAGACCGATGCGCACGCCGGTGAGAATGTCCGGCAGGGCGCTCGGCAAAATCACATGGCGAATCAGTTGCGCTCGGGTCGCGCCAAGCGACTGCGCCGCGCGCAGTTTCGCTGGATCAACCGTGCGCACCCCAGTGGCGGTGGCGATGGCAATCGGGGCGAAAATGGCCAGGTAGATCAGCAGCACTTTCGACAGTTCGCCGATGCCGCACCAGATCACGATCAGCGGCAAATAAGCCAGCGGTGGAATCGGGCGGTAGAACTCGATCAGTGGATCGAGCACGCCGCGCGCGATGCGGTTGGCACCGATGGCGATGCCCACCGGCACAGCGGTGAGAATCGCGAAGCCAAGGCCCAGACCAATGCGGCTCAGGCTCGCGCCCAGGTGTTGCCACAAGGTCGAATCCATATACCCCGTGGTCGCCAGCAACCAGCCTTTTTGCAGGACGGCGGCGGGCGGGGGCAGGAACAGCGGCTCGATCATTCCGGTGGCGGTCACCGCCCACCAGATCAGCAGTAGGGCGAACAGCGTAAGCAGGCTGATCCAGCGCGTGCTCAGGCTGCGGCGCACAGGAATCACCACTGAAGAGGTTTTCATTGCCGGGGCGGAAACATCGTAACTGCTCATGCGCGCTCCTGCCGTTGCACGGCACTGCGTTGCGAGAACACCTTGCCCAGCACGTGCTCGCGGGTTTCGATAAAACGCGGGTCGGATTTGATTGTGCGGGCGGACTCACCGGCGGCATAACGCTGGCCGAAATCCAGATCCAGGCGCTCGACGATCTGCCCCGGGTTCGGCGCAAGCAGAATCAAATCAGTGGCAAGAAATACCGCTTCTTCGATGTCGTGGGTGATCAGGAAAACAGGCTTGGCCGTGCGCTGCCAGACTTGCAGCAACAGTTCCTGCATCTGCTCACGGGTGAACGCGTCGAGGGCGCCGAAAGGTTCGTCCATCAGCAGCACGCGCGGATCGGCCGCCAGCGCACGGGCCAGGCCCACGCGTTGTTTCTGACCGCCTGAAAGCTGCCAGACGCGGCGGTTTTCGAAGCCGGAAAGATCGACCAGCGCGAGCATTTCCCGGGCGCGCTGTTCGCGTTTTTCCTTGTTGACGCCAGCCAGTTCAAGACCGAACGCAACGTTTGCCAGCACATCCTGCCAAGGCAGCAGAGCGTCGTCCTGAAACACCACACCGCGCTCGGCGCTCGGGCCTTTGACGGGCACGCCGTCAAGGGTGATGCGCCCGGCGCTCGGCTCTACAAAACCGGCAATCAGGTTCAGCAGCGATGTCTTGCCGCTGCCGGACGGGCCGAGGGCGACCAGCAATTGCTGGGGCCCGAGCGTCAGGGAAATATCCGCCAGCACCGGTTCGGGGCTGCCCGGGTACTGTGCGCTGATGCGCTCCAGCTGTAGCAAGGCCATCGCATTCAACTCCCGATCAATTGGTGATGTATTTCGCGCTGACGTAAGGCGCGTAATCCGGCAGGACGGCTTCGACCTTGCCTTGCTCCTTGAGGAACGCGGCGGTGTCGGTGATGGCTTTGGTGGTCGGCGCGCCGAGGTCGCTGACCTGATCCGCCGCCAGCGGGTAAACGTTGCCCTGCAACAGCAAAGGAATGTCGCTGGCCTTGGCGCCGGACAGTTTTACAAGCTTGTCGACGTTGCTCTGGTTGGCGAGCCAGGCCTTTGGATCTTTGCGGTAGTCGGCGTAAGCGTCGAGGGTGACCTTGGCAAATGCAGTGACGATTTCCGGATGCTTCTCGGCGAAGTCCTTGCGCACGATCCACGCATCGAAGGTCGGCGCACCGAACTTGGCCAGCTCGCCGGAGGTGATCAACACCTTGCCGTTTTCCTTGGCCACGCCCAGCGCTGGATCCCAGACGTAAGTGGCGTCGATATCACCGCGTTTCCAGGCAGCGATGATCGCGGGCGGGGCGAGGTTGAGCACGGTGACTTTCGACGGGTCGATGTTCCAGTGCTTCAGGGCGGCGAGCAGGCTGTAGTGACCGGTGGACACGAACGGCACGGCGATTTTTTTGCCGATCAGATCCTGCGGCGTCTTGATGCCGGAGCCATCGCGGGCGACCAGTGCTTCGGCGGCGCCGATCTGGGTGGCGATCAGGAATGTCTGCACCGGGACTTTGCGGGTGATGGCTGCGGTGAGCGGGCTCGAACCGAGGTAGCCGATCTGCACGTCACCGGACGCGATGGCAGCGATGATGTCGGCGCCGTTGTCGAACTTGCGCCAGCTGATATCGGCCTTGGTGGCTTTTTCGTAGGCACCGTCGGCCTGGGCGACTTTCGCCGGGTCAACAGTCGTTTGGTAGGCGACAGTGAGATCGGCAGCCTGTGCCAGGAAACTTGCGGCAGCCAGGGAGGCAGCGGCAAGCAGGCGAAGCGGGAAATTCAGTTTCAATTGAGAGCTCCATATCAGGCGACCGAGCGTCGGCGTGAAAGGAGACTAAATGATCTAAGAATTCAGAAATAAATAACTTTTTAGAATGAGCTTATGAGCGGAAAAATCTAAGCGCAACGGTCATTCGCGAGCAGGCTCGCTCCCACAGGAGACCAGATTCCTATGGTGGGAGCGAGCCTGCTCGCGAAAAGGGCCGAAGGACCTTCTTTGTTAGTTACTGATCGCCAGAATACTCGCCTGATACGCGCCGACAAACACATCGAAATCGCCGACTTCGTTCTGCTCAAGCTCGGTTTGCTGCGCCAGCGACGCGCGCGCCAGTTCTTCAAACTTCGCTTGCTCGTCAGCCGCCAACGGCTCGCTGCGGAAGAACTCGGCATGGGCCTGGCTCTGGCGCAGGGAGAATTGCGCGAAGCTTTCCTTGTGCTCGGCCATGGCCGCCAGCACCTGCGCCGACGGCGTCAGGGAGGGGTCGCTGACCTTGGCCAGTTGCGCATCCAGAGCCTTGCTGTGCGCATCGCCGCCATGGCTTTGATCGAGCAATGCGGCCAGCGGAGCAATGTGCTCCAGCAACTCGGCCGCCCAGGTCTTCATGTCGACCGGCTGACCGTCGCGCTGCAGTTGCAGCCCCGGACGACGGCCTTCCTTGACCACGCTGAGGAAGTTCGACGTCGCGTTGCTGCATGAGGTGTTCGTCAACAACGGGCTGTCGTTGAGCGCGCAATACAGCAGGAACGCATCAATGAAGCGCGACTCGGTAAGGTCGATGCCCATCGGCAGGAACGGGTTGATGTCCAGGCAGCGCACTTCGACGTACTGAATGCCGCGGGCCATCAGCGCCTGGATCGGCCGCTCGCCGGTGTAGGTCACGCGTTTCGGGCGGATGTTGGAGTAGTACTCGTTTTCGATCTGCAGGATGTTGGTGTTCAGTTGAACCCATTCGCCATCCTTGTGCGTGCCCACTTCAACGTACGGTGCGTACGGCGTGGCCACGGCCTTGCGCAGGCTGTCGGTGTAGCTCGCCAGGTCGTTGTAGCAAGGCGTCAGGCCGGCCTGGGCGTTGCTCTGATAACCGAGGTCGCTCATGCGCAGGCTGGTGGCGTACGGCAGATACAGGGTGTCCGGATCGAGCTGTTCAAGTTGATGCGAACGGCCGCGCAGGAACCCGGCGTCCAGCGCGGGCGACGCACCGAACAGGTACATCAGCAGCCAGCTGTAGCGACGGAAGTTGCGGATCAGGGCGATGTACGACGACGACTGGAAATCGCGGTCGGTGCCGACAAACCCTTCGGACTCACGCAGCAGCGGCCAGAGCTTTTCCGGCAGGGAGAAGTTGTAGTGAATCCCGGCGATGCATTGCATGGTCTTGCCGTACCGCAGGGCCAGGCCTTTGCGATAGACGTACTTGAGCTGACCGATGTTCGAGCTGCCGTAGTAGGCGATCGGGATATCTTCCTCGGCCGGCAACGGGCACGGCATCGATGGACTCCACAGATACTCGTTGCCGAGTTTGCTGTAGGCAAAACGGTGAATCTTGTCCAGGCTCGCCAGCGTATCGGCCGGGTCGGGCAGGGCGGGCGTGATGAATTCCAGCAGCGACTCGGAGTAGTCGGTGGTGATCTGTTCGTTGGTCAGCGCGGAACCCAGGGCTTCGGGGTGCGGCGTTTGCGCCAGGCGACCTTCGCTGGTCACGCGCAGGCATTCACGTTCGATACCGTGCAGGCACTGCTCGAGCAGAGAGAGGTTAGCGCGCTCGCCGAGCAGAGCCAGGCGGCGGTTGAGAAGTTCGCTCAATTTGGATTCCTTCACGCGTCAGTCGCCCCAATATGGGGGTGGGCAAGACGGTCTACAAGGGTGAAGTTGAAACTGGCGTTATCGCCTGGTTTGTAGCGGCAGGCCATGTGCCGGTCAGTCAGGAACTGCACAATCCCTGTGGGAGCGAGCCTGCTCGCGAAGAGGGTTTTGCAGCCAACATCATCGTGACTGACACACCACGTTCGCGAGCAGGCTCGCTCCCACAGGACTCGTTGCGCCGAAATTAACTCAAAATGCCGAACAACATCTACAGGACAGCGAACGTGCCTTGCGCTTTCGCGACCAGCTTGTCGCCCTGGGTCACGTCCGCTTCGACTACCAGCGTGCGCCGGCCCGGGTGGATCACCCGCGCCGTGCACAGCACCTCGCCCTCGGAAACGGCGCGAATGTAGTTGATCTTGCACTCGATGGTCGCGCTCTGCTGATCGAAACCATGGCTGCTGGAACAAGCCAGCCCCATGGCGATGTCGACCAGGCTGAACAGCGCGCCACCGTGCAACTTGCCGCCGCGGTTGCGCAATTCGGGTTCCAGCGCCAGGGCGACTTGCGCCACCCCGGTTTCGAGGCTGTGCAGGCGACAGCCCAACAGCTTGAAAAACGCGCTCTCGACGAGCCCGGACGGCAAGTCCATCAGCGTTTCTTCAACTGCTTGGCATTGGCGAACAGCGACGCCATCGCGTTATTCACTGGCGCAGCGGTAGCGGTTTCCTTGCGTGGCGCATTGTTCGAAGGCTGGCGTTGCGCCGAGCCCGGACGCGAGCCACGGGCGCCATCAATCTTCTCGCCCGGGGTGTCGCCCATGCGCATCGACAGGCCCACGCGTTTACGCGGAATGTCGACTTCCATGACCTTCACTTTCACCACGTCACCGGCCTTCACCGCTTCACGTGGGTCCTTGATGAACTTCTCCGACAGCGCCGAGATGTGCACCAGGCCATCCTGATGCACGCCGATGTCGACGAACGCACCGAACGCGGTCACGTTGGTCACCACGCCTTCGAGGATCATCCCCAGTTGCAGGTCCTTGAGGTCTTCGACGCCTTCCTGGAACTCGGCGGTCTTGAACTCGGGACGCGGGTCGCGGCCAGGTTTTTCCAGCTCTTGCAGGATGTCGGTAACGGTCGGCAGACCGAACGTTTCGTCAGTGAATTTCTTCGGATCCAGGCGCTTGAGGAATGCGGCATCGCCAATCAGCGAGCGGATGTCGCGGTCGGTTTCAGCGGCGATGCGTTGCACCAGCGGATAGGCTTCCGGGTGAACCGCCGACGAATCCAGCGGATTGTCGCCGTTCATCACGCGCAAGAAACCGGCAGCCTGCTCGAAGGTTTTTTCGCCCAGACGCGCGACTTTTTTCAGCGCCGCACGGGTCTTGAACGCGCCGTGCTCGTCGCGGTGGGCCACGATGTTTTGCGCCAGAGTCGCGTTGAGGCCGGAGATACGCGCCAGCAGGGCCACCGACGCGGTATTCACGTCGACGCCGACTGCGTTCACGCAGTCCTCGACCACGGCATCCAGGCCGCGCGCCAGTTTCAGCTGCGAAACGTCGTGCTGGTACTGGCCGACACCAATGGATTTCGGATCGATTTTCACCAGTTCGGCGAGCGGGTCCTGCAGGCGGCGAGCGATGGAAACTGCGCCACGGATCGACACGTCCAGATCCGGGAATTCTTTCGCGGCCAGTTCCGATGCCGAATACACCGATGCGCCGGCCTCGGAGACCATGACCTTGGTCATTTTCATGGCCGGGTATTTTTTGATCAGCTCGATGGCCAGCTTGTCGGTCTCGCGGCTGGCGGTGCCGTTGCCGATGGCGATCAGGTCCACTGAATGCTTGGCGCACAAGGCAGCCAGAACGGCGATGGTCTGATCCCATTTGTTGTGCGGTACGTGCGGATACACCGTGGCGTGATCAAGCAGCTTGCCGGTCGAATCGACCACGGCCACCTTGCAGCCGGTGCGCAGGCCCGGGTCGAGGCCCAGAGTCGCGCGCGGGCCGGCCGGGGCAGCCAGCAGCAGGTCGTGCAGGTTATGCGCGAAGACGTTGATCGCTTCTGTTTCCGCGCCGTCGCGCAGCTCACCGAGCAGGTCGGTTTCCAGATGCGTGTACAGCTTGACCTTCCACGTCCAGCGCACCACTTCGCCGAGCCATTTGTCGGCAGGGCGATTCTGGTTCTGGATGCCGAATTGCTGACCGATCATGCCCTCGCACGGGTGCATGGTGCCGGGCAGTTCGTCGCCGACTTTCAGCGCGGAACTGAGAATGCCCTCGTTGCGGCCACGGAAAATCGCCAGCGCGCGGTGCGACGGCATGCTTTTGAGCGGCTCGTCGTGTTCGAAATAGTCGCGGAACTTGGCGCCCTCTTCCTCTTTGCCGACAATGACGCGGGCACTGAGGATCGCTTCCTGTTTCAGGTAGCTGCGCAGTTTTTCCAGCAGGCTGGCGTCTTCGGCGAAGCGCTCCATGAGGATGTACTTGGCGCCTTCCAGCGCAGCCTTCACATCAGCCACGCCTTTCTCGGCGTCGACGAAGCGTGCGGCTTCGGCTTCCGGCGACAGGTTCGGGTCGTTGAACAAACCGTCGGCTAGCTCCCCGAGGCCCGCTTCCAGGGCGATCTGGCCCTTGGTGCGGCGCTTCTGCTTGTACGGCAGGTACAAGTCTTCGAGGCGAGTCTTGGTGTCGGCGAGTTTGATGTCGCGCTCAAGGGCTGGGGTGAGTTTGCCCTGCTCTTCGATGCTGGCGAGGATGCTGATGCGCCGTTCGTCGAGTTCTCGCAGGTAGCGCAGGCGTTCTTCCAGATGACGCAACTGGGTGTCATCGAGGCTGCCGGTGACTTCTTTCCGGTAACGGGCGATGAAGGGAACGGTCGAACCTTCATCGAGTAGCGCGACGGCCGCTTCGACCTGTTGTGGGCGTACGCCGAGTTCCTCGGCGATGCGGCTGTTGATGCTGTCCATAAAACCACCTGACGTAATGTGAAAGCAGGCTCTCAGGCAAGCGGATAAAGGCCTGGAGGCTGATTGAGCGGCTAGAAAATTGCCGCTGCCTGGATCAAGAGGCAGCCCATTGACCCGTGAAATCGAACGGTTACTGCACAGGGCCGGGAAAATACCGGGTACTTACGGTAACGATTCAGACGTTGCCTGGCGCAAAACGCCGCGCATTATAACCAGCGTTCTGTCATTCGGGGGCGTTGCGGCTTGTAGGCATAAACCCCGGTTTTATGGCAGTGAAGGAAAAATCTGCTAACAATGCACACGGTGCGTATAACGGCAGCTACGCCATAATGCGCGCCGAGCTAAAAGGAGCATCCAATGAGCAGCACTGCACAAACGGCTGAAGGCGAAAAAATTCTTATCGTTGATGACGACCCGGGGCTGAGCAGCCTGCTGGAGCGTTTCTTCGTCAGCAAGGGCTATCGTGCCCGTACCGTTCCAAACACCGAGCAGATGGATCGTCTGCTGGCGCGTGAAGTGTTCAACCTGGTCGTTCTCGACCTGATGCTGCCGGGCGAAGACGGCCTGACCGCTTGCCGCCGCCTGCGTGGCGCGAACAACCAGATTCCAATCATCATGCTCACCGCCAAGGGCGATGAGCTGAGCCGTATCAAGGGCCTCGAACTGGGCGCCGACGATTACCTGGCCAAGCCATTCAACCCGGACGAGCTGATGGCGCGGGTCAAAGCCGTATTGCGCCGTCAGGCTGCACCGGTACCGGGCGCGCCGGGCAGTGAGGACGAAAACGTCACCTTCGGTGATTACGTGTTGTCGCTGGCCACCCGTGAACTGAAACGCGGTGATGAAGTGCACATGCTCACTACCGGTGAGTTCGCTGTACTCAAGGCGCTGGTGATGAACGCGCGTCAGCCACTGACTCGCGACAAACTGATGAACCTGGCCCGAGGCCGCGAGTGGGATGCGTTGGAGCGTTCCATCGACGTGCAGATCTCCCGACTGCGCCGGATGATCGAACCCGATCCGTCGAAACCGCGCTACATCCAGACCGTCTGGGGCGTGGGTTACGTGTTCGTTCCGGATGGCACCGCCACCAAGTGATCGGTGATTTGTAGGAGCGGGTCTGCAAGGCGTTGGTCGATCGGCCATTGCCACAGACTCGCAATCCGCAATATGCGAGCATTGCTCGCTCCTGCAAGTGTGTAGCGGTTAAAGATGAAAACCCCCGTCTGGTTCCCCCAAAGCTTTTTCTCCCGCACCCTCTGGCTGGTGCTCATCGTCGTGCTGTTTTCCAAAGCGCTGACCCTGGTTTATCTGTTGATGAACGAGGACGTGCTGGTGGATCGCCAATACAGCCACGGCGTCGCCCTGACGCTGCGCGCCTATTGGGCTGCCGACGAAGAAAACCGCACGAAGATCGCCGATGCCGCGTCCCTGATTCGCGTGGTCGGCGCCGGCGTGCCGGAAGGCGAACAGCACTGGCCATACAGCGAGATCTACCAGCGCCAGATGCAGGCGGAACTGGGTGCCGACACCGAGGTGCGTTTGCGCATGCACTCGCCACCCGCACTGTGGGTGAGGGCGCCAAGTCTGGGCGATGGCTGGCTGAAAGTGCCGCTGTATCCCCACCCTTTGCGCGGCCAGAAAATCTGGAACGTGCTGGGCTGGTTCCTCGCAATCGGGCTGCTGTCGACGGCGTCGGCATGGATATTCGTCAGCCAGCTCAACCAGCCGCTGAAGCGTCTGGTCTATGCGGCGCGGCAACTCGGTCAGGGCCGCAGCGTGCGCCTGCCGATCAGCGACACGCCAAGCGAAATGACCGAGGTTTACCGCGCGTTCAACCAGATGGCTGAGGACGTCGAACAGGCCGGGCGCGAGCGGGAGCTGATGCTGGCGGGCGTGTCCCACGACTTGCGCACGCCGTTGACGCGCTTGCGCCTGTCGCTGGAGCTGATGGGCGATCACACCGACCTCACCGACGACATGGTTCGTGACATTGAAGACATGGACGCGATTCTCGACCAGTTCCTCGCGTTCATTCGCGACGGTCGCGACGAGTCCGTGGAAGAAGTCGACCTCAGCGACCTGGTTCGTGAAGTGGCCGCACCGTACAACCAGAACGAAGAGAAAGTGCGCTTGCGCCTGGAGCCGATCCAGCCGTTCCCGCTGCGTCGGGTGTCGATGAAACGCCTGCTGAACAACCTGATCGGCAACGCGTTGAACCATGCCGGCACGGGCGTTGAAGTCGCGGCCTATGTCTCAGGGGATACGAGTGCGCCTTACGTGGTGCTGAGTGTGATGGATCGTGGTGCAGGGATCGATCCGTCCGAGCTGGAAGCGATTTTCAACCCGTTTACCCGGGGTGACAGGGCTCGGGGTGGGAAGGGCACCGGACTGGGGCTGGCAATTGTGAAAAGGATTGCGGCGATGCATGGCGGCAATGTCGAGTTGCGCAATCGATCGGGTGGCGGGCTTGAGGCACGGGTCAAATTGCCGCTTGGGTTGATGCTGCCGCGGGATGCCGTTTAACGGTTAAAAAAGATCGCAGCCTTCGGCAGCGCCTACAGGAAACGCATTCCCATGTAGGCGCTGCCGAAGGCTGCGATCTTTTACTTTTTTAGCCTTTGCCTTTGGTACGGGTCATGTTCGGCCCGCCATTCTTCTCAAGATGCTCGATGATGATCCCCGCCACGTTCTTGCCCGTGGTGGTCTCGATCCCTTCCAGCCCCGGCGACGAATTCACTTCCATCACCAGCGGCCCGTGGTTAGAGCGCAGGATGTCCACGCCCGCGACTGCCAGCCCCATGACTTTCGCGGCGCGTAATGCGGTCATGCGTTCTTCCGGAGTGATTTTGATCAGGCTGGCGCTGCCGCCTCGGTGCAGGTTGGAGCGGAATTCCCCCGGCCTGGCCTGGCGCTTCATCGCTGCGATCACCTTATCGCCGACCACGAAGCAGCGGATGTCCGCGCCGCCGGCTTCCTTGATGTACTCCTGAACCATGATGTTCTGCTTCAGGCCCATGAACGCTTCGATCACCGACTCAGCCGCTGTCGCGGTTTCGCACAGCACGACGCCGATGCCTTGAGTGCCTTCCAGCACCTTGATCACCAGCGGTGCGCCGTTGACCATGGCGATCAGGTCGGGAATGTCGTCCGGCGAGTGCGCAAACCCGGTGACCGGCAAGCCAATCCCGCGACGCGAGAGCAATTGCAGCGAACGTAATTTATCCCGCGAACGGGCGATGGCCACCGACTCGTTGAGCGGAAAAACCCCCATCATTTCAAACTGACGCAACACCGCGCAGCCGTAGAACGTCACCGACGCGCCGATTCGCGGGATCACCGCGTCGAAACCTTCCAGCGGTTTGCCGCGGTAATGGATCTGCGGCTTGTGGCTGGCAATGTTCATGTAGGCGCGCAAGGTATCGATCACCACCATTTCATGCCCGCGCTCGGTTCCGGCTTCGACCAGACGGCGGGTGGAATACAGACGCGGATTACGCGACAGCACAGCGATCTTCATGCAACACCTGTGGAGGAGGTAGATACCGGGAACACCGGCTTGTCTTGTACATATTTGATGCCGGGATTGACCACCAGTTGGCCGTCGATCAAGGCTTTGGAACCGAGCAACAGGCGATAGCGCATGGACTTGCGGCAGGCGAGAGTGAATTCCACCGGCCAGACCCGATCGCCAAGCGCCAGGGTGGTGCTGATCACATAGCGCTCCTGAGCGTGGCCGTTTGAGCTCTTGATAGTCTTGCGAGTCACCAGCGGCGCCTCGCAACGGCGGTGACGCAACTGCACCACCGTGCCCAGATGTGCGGTGAAGCGTACCCACTTCTCGCCGTCGCGTTCGAACGGTTCGATATCCGTGGCGTGCAGGCTGGAAGTGCTGGCGCCGGTGTCGATTTTTGCGCGCAGGCCCGCGACTCCCAGACCCGGAAGCGCCACCCACTCGCGTAGACCGACAACGGTCAGATGATCAAATGTCTTCAATGAAAAAAACCAACGGTTAACGCGCCCATGCCTCGATTGGCACGGGTGCCAACGCTTTGAATGCAGGTTTGGCGAACCAGTAACCCTGCATCAGAAAGATTCCACAGTCCGCCAGGAAATCCCGCTCTCCGGCGCTTTCGATGCCTTCGGCAATGACTGTAACGTTCAACTCCGCACAGATTGTGACAATCCCCCGGACGATCACCTGACGGACACGGTCTTGATCGACATCGCGGATCAGCGCCATGTCGAGTTTGATCAGATCCGGTTGGAAATCAGCCAGCAGATTGAGCCCCGAATAACCGGCACCGAAGTCATCGATGGCGGTCTTGAAGCCGAATTCGCGGTATTCACGCAGAATATTGGTCAAATGGCGATAATTATCTACGTGCTCGCTTTCCAGGGTTTCGAAAATCAGTCGCTCAACCGGGAAGTTGTATTTCTGTGCTGCCTCCAGAGTGCTACGAATGCATAACTCTGGACGGTAGACGGCATTGGGCAAAAAGTTGATCGACAAGTGTGTCTGCATATTCAGACTGGCCGCGCCTTCGATGGCGCGGGTCCGGCAGAGCTGGTCGAAACGGTAGCGATTGTCTTCTGTAACCTGATTTAACACGGACAATGCACCTTCGCCTCCCATCCCTCGAACCAGCGCTTCATGAGCAAATACAGACTGGTCGCGCAGGTCGACAATCGGTTGGTAGGCGAAGGCAAAGTCGAAGTCCAGCGGCTCGCTTTGCTGGCAGCCCTGGCAACCGACCTTGGGAGAGGTCAATGAAGACGGAAATTTTGTCACACGATCACTCCATGCCGGTCAGCCGGCGAAGATCACAGTCTATCTGGAGGGCCGAGTTCTTGCGCCCGACAGAAACGGTAGTACAGTTCCGACTACTGGCTGAACGAGGAATTCATATGGCGCAAAAACAGGAAGAGGACGACAAGGTTCGTCTCGATAAATGGTTGTGGGCCGCGCGTTTTTATAAAACACGTGCGTTGGCCAAGGCCGCGATCGAGAGTGGCAAGGTTCACTGTCGCGGTGAGCGTTGCAAACCCGGCAAAGAACCGCGAATTGGCGATGAGTTTGAGATTCGCACAGGCTTTGAAGTGAGAACGATCAGAGTCGAAGCCTTGTCGATCGTGCGCAGGGGCGCGCCCGAGGCGCAGACGCTGTACAGCGAGACCGAGGCCAGTATCGCCAAGCGCGAAGCGGCTGCGGCGATGCGCAAGGCCGGAGCGTTGGGCGTGAGCACCGATGGCAAGCCGAGCAAGAAGCAGCGTCGGGATCTGTTCAAGTTTCGTGGCGCTAGCCACGACGAATAGGTTGCGCTGAACATCGATTGTGGCGAGGGTGCTTGCTCCCGCTGGCGGCCGAAGAGCGCCCTCTACGGTCGATCGAGTATTTCGAAATACATCCGCATCGACAGGCATAGCGACTGCTGCGCAGTCGAGCGCGAGCAAGCTCCCTCGCCACAGGTACCGCTCAAAACCTCAGTTGGCGGCAGACACCACACTCATCCGCGACACCATCGGCAACTT
This sequence comes from Pseudomonas khorasanensis, assembly GCF_014268505.2. Taxonomy (GTDB): domain Bacteria; phylum Pseudomonadota; class Gammaproteobacteria; order Pseudomonadales; family Pseudomonadaceae; genus Aquipseudomonas; species Aquipseudomonas khorasanensis. The sequence goes on along the minus strand of NZ_JABWQP020000010.1, from coordinate 87,818 downwards.
GCCCAGCAACGAGAAAATCGGCGCCGTCACCTTCAACCAGAAGTTGGCCGCGTGATACGCAAATGGGGTGTAGTAACCCCAGCCCAACGCCCATACCGCCAGCAATACTCCGCCGATATAATCGTCCTGGCCCCAATGTGCGCCAGCTACCAGGCGTGGCAGCATGAACAGCACTGCCAGACCCCAAACCGTCAGGAACTGGCCGACCGTGCGGCTGAACACGCCCATGAACAGTGCCCAGATCAGCAATACCGACGCGTGGTCGCCCGGAAAACTCTGGCCCGAACGGTCCTTCAGCTCCCAGGTTTTCTCCAGGTGCGGAAAGTAGTCACTGATGTGCACTGCGCCGTCCAGCACCATCGATGGGCTGTTGTGCTGCCAACCCATGCGATCGGCAAATTTGGAGAAGAGGGCGCGAATCACCACCATCAGCAGCAAAATCGAAAAAAATCCGAAAAATGCGCGGCGCACCTCGATTGCCTTGAAAACCCAGTCGCCCTTGATCAGCAACGTCAGCAGAATCAGACCCACCACAATGTCGAACGGGCGCAGACTTGCAATTGCCCAGATGTGGAGCCATATCGGGTTGCTGGCCAACGGTGAATTGAGCGAGCGGAACAGCCACTCGTCGAAAATCACACACAGCAGATTGCCCGTAGGCCATAACCAGAAAGCCAGTAGCGCCAATGGCACTACGTTGCACAGAACCAGCCGGCCGAGGTTCCACCTTGATTGGAACAAACCCGGATTGTTCATAAAATGCCTCCCATGGCTAAAGCGCCGGCGCCAAAAAAAGTGCCAGCAAGCGCAAATTTTCACGTTTTGTAACCATTTTGTCATCACATTCAGATACCCAGACCTATGACCGATCTAGCGGATACCGATTTCACTCAACGCTTCATCTTCGATGACAGCGACACCCGCGGCGAACTGGTAGCGCTGGAGCGCAGCTACGCCGAAGTCCTTGCCAAGCATCCGTACCCGGAACCGGTTGCGCAGTTGCTGGGCGAATTGATGGCTGCGGCCTCGTTGCTGGTCGGCACCCTCAAGTTCGATGGCTTGCTGATTTTGCAGGCGCGTTCCGAGGGCCCGATCCCGATGCTGATGATCGAATGTTCCAGCGAGCGCGAGATCCGAGGCCTGGCGCGTTACAACGCCGAGCAGATCGCTGCGGACGCCACCCTCGGCGACCTGATGCCGAACGGCGTTCTTGCCCTGACCGTGGACCCGACTGTGGGTCAGCGCTATCAAGGTATCGTCGACCTGGACGGCGAAACCCTGTCTGACTGCTTCACCAACTACTTCGTCATGTCGCAGCAGGTTGGCACCCGTTTCAAACTCTACGCCGACGGCCGTCGCGCCCGGGGCATGCTGCTGCAGCAACTGCCGGCCGATCGCCTGAAAGATGAGGAAGATCGCGCCGCCAGCTGGCAGCACGTCACCGCGCTGGCCAGTACCCTGGCCGCCGATGAACTGTTGAGCCTGGACAACGAAACGGTGCTGCACCGCCTCTACCATGAAGAGCAGGTTCGCCTCTTTGATGTGCAGCCTTTGCGCTTCAATTGCAGCTGTTCTCGGGAACGCTCCGGCAATGCGCTGGTCAGTCTTGGGCTGGAAGATGCGCAGGCACTGGTCGCTGAACAGGGTGGCAAAATCGAGATTGATTGCCAGTTCTGCAATGAGCGTTACGAGTTCGATGCCGCCGATATCGCTCAATTGTTCGCGGGTGCGGGCGTCGACACGCCGTCAGATACCCGGCACTAAAACGGTTCAGCGCAGGTAAATTCACTGCGTAACGACGGAATATCGCCGTTACGACGGGAGGACCCTACTCTTTTTGGGCTTTTCTGGCATAATCCGGCCCACTTTTTTCGCGGTAGTAGTGCACGACTTTCTACTACAAAACGTTTGGAGCACACTCGGCCACTGGCCGACGGGGAACCTCATGACGCAAGCCAATAACGCCGTGTACACCGATCTGAGTGTTGATGATCTGGTAAAAGAAGCCCTGAATCGCGGTGAGGGCGAGCTTGCCGATACCGGCGCTTTGGTTGTTCGCACCGGTCACCGCACCGGCCGTTCGCCAGTCGATCGTTTCATCGTTGACGAGCCTTCCACCCAGGCCGCGATCGCCTGGGGCCCGATCAACCGCAAGTTCCCGGCCGACAAGTTCGATGCCCTGTGGGCTCGCGTCGAGGCGTTCAACAACGCTCAAGAGCACTTCGTTTCCCATGTGCATGTAGGCGCGGCCGAAGATCACTACCTGGCCGTGAAAATGACTACGCAGACTGCCTGGCAGAACCTGTTCGGTCGTTGCCTGTTCATCAACCCGGCCCAGTACAACCCGGCTGGCCGTGAAGAATGGCAAGTGCTCAACGTCGCCAACTTCGAGTGTGTGCCTGAGCGTGACGGCACCAACTCCGACGGTTGCGTGATCATCAACTTCGCGCAGAAGAAAGTGCTCATTGCCGGCATGCGTTACGCCGGTGAAATGAAGAAAGCCATGTTCTCCGTGCAGAACTTCCTGCTGCCGGCCGCTGACGTGCTGCCAATGCACTGCGCTGCGAACATCGGTGAAGAAGGCGACGTGACCTTGTTCTTCGGTCTGTCGGGCACCGGCAAGACCACCCTGTCGGCCGACGAAAGCCGTTACCTGATTGGTGACGACGAACACGGCTGGGGTGAAGGCGTTGTCTTCAACATCGAAGGCGGTTGCTACGCCAAGTGCATCGACCTCTCCGAGAAGAACGAGCCGGTTATCTGGAAAGCCATCAAGCACGGGGCTGTGCTGGAAAACGTCGTGATCGACGACGCCAAGCACGCCGACTACGCCGATGTCAGCCTGACCCAGAACAGCCGCGCCGCGTATCCGCTGGAGCATGTTGCCAAGCGTTCCGAGAAGAACCTGGGCGGCGAGCCAAACGCCGTGATCTTCCTGACCTGCGACCTGACCGGCGTGCTGCCGCCAGTGTCGATCCTCAATGAAGAGCAAGCGGCCTACCACTTCCTGTCCGGTTACACCGCTCTGGTGGGCTCGACTGAAATGGGTTCGGGCAGCGGCATCAAGTCGACCTTCTCCACCTGCTTCGGCGCACCGTTCTTCCCGCGTCCGGCTGGCGAATACGCAGAGCTGCTGATCAAGCGCATCCGCGGCTTCGGTTCCAAGGTCTACCTGGTCAATACTGGCTGGACCGGCGGCGGCTACGGTGTTGGCAAGCGCTTCAACATCCCGACCACCCGCGCGGTGATCGCAGCCATTCAGAGCGGCGCGCTGATCGGCACCGAAACCGAACACCTGGACACCATCAACCTCGACGTGCCATTGGCCGTACCGGGCGTTGAAACCGGCCTGTTGAACCCACGCTACACCTGGGCTGACAAGGCGGCATACGACGAGGCCGCGAAAGCATTGGCCGGTCTGTTCATCGAGAACTTCAAGAAGTTCGAAGTGAGCGACGCGATCAAGGCTGCGGGCCCGAAGTTGTAAGACTGGGTTGTAGCGAATAAAGAACCGCCCTACGGGGCGGTTTTTTTTGAGTTGTTTCTACCTGCTTTCTTTCTCATGACCATAAGGGGTATTACCCTCGTTCGGTCGTTCCTGTCATTACGCGATATTCCGGTACGCCGCCACGTCCAGCACGCTGGTGGTCAGTCCTGAAGCCGGGGCGTAGATCGAGCCTTTAACGGCCGAGAACGGCACACCCTTGCTACCCAGCGATACGTAGCGCTCGCCTTGATCCAGTTCGGTGAAGTAGGTGTATGAATACTTCTCCATTGCCTTGTATTTGGCCGCGTCCTTGACGATGGTTTCGCTGTGGTTGCGCAGGTCAACGTCCGTCAGATTCAGGGTCTTGCTCAGCGGAGTGCCCCAGCGCTGCAGACATTTTTCAGCGAAGTGGCGGACGATCAGGCCGGGTTCTGCCAGCACTTTGGGACCGCTGTCACCATTGGCGGCGGCGTTGCCCACCAGCGTGGCGTGGCGCCCGGGCATCGGGAATATGCTGGTTTTGGTGCCGCTAACGGTTTGTGGAATGACACAGCTGAAACCCTTGGAGCGTTCGTCCCGGGCGTAGAAACCGACATACTCTTTGACGTTGGCGCCAAGTTTGACTCGTTGTTCTTGAAAGTTATTGATACCCGGCACCGGATCAATGGCGAAGATTCTAACCGGAATATTTTTCAGTGCACTGTCCGCATACATGGCATTGGCCAACATGTGGCAACTAATACCACCCCGACTCCAGCCCACCAGATTGACCTGGGTCGGGATCACGCCGCCCTTGCGGAAAGTCCTGATAATTTGTTCCTGCAACGCTTGTTGAGTGACGCTGCGATCACCATAGTTATACTTGCGCCATAACCACGACCCTTCAACTTTTACATCTTCGATAGGGATGCCAGCGGCTTTCAGTCGGTTGTATTCAACTTCAGTCAGTTGTTCACGTTGCCAATCACACTTGCCTTTGATGATGTTCGCTGCGTGGTTGACGTTTTCTTCCCAGCCTTTGCCGAACAGCGTACCGCTGAGGCCATAATCGCGAGATTTGGTAAACAATTCATCGGCTTGCAGGTTACCGCTGCCCGGCCCGTCGATGACGATCCAATCGGCGAACTCCCGACCGGTATGGTGTGAAGCCAGGGTCGACACCAATTCACCGTTCCAATAGTTGCCATGGTTCGTATCAAATCGGGTGGACGAAGTACCGCAAAAGAAAATGGTTACTACAGACATGTTGTTTACTCTTGTGGGTAATAGAGCAATCAACTTAGAACGGTTTGTTCACGTCGCCTAGAGTTGGGTTGTTTCGAGTCTTGTGGTTGTTGCTGTTTATTTAAAGTTTTCGATTAAGCTTCGCAAGCTTCAACGGGTCGCAATGTCTTGGGTCAACAAGTGAAGGCATTAATAATATTAGGGGTGTCCCTTGATGACAGCTGGTTGGAAGCGCTTCCAGTGGAGGGTTTGCATCGAATCATTGGCGGCACCGCGACTTTATTGGAAGTCGCGGTGCCGCCGCGCTCTTATGCGTCGGTCACACTGACGGCACTCGTTGGCGCAGAGGTCGCGAGCGTCGGGAGGTCGTCTGGAACCTGCATGCATCCGCCGAGCAACAGGGCGGTCAGGGTAAGTGCGAGGGTCAACTTGATTTTGCCGTGCATGTTCATTCCTTTGAGCGATCGTGAGCATCAGCCAACCGGGCGTGATGCGGGTCAAGCGTTGAGTGGGCGGGCACGTTATCGCGGGGCCGAGAAACACCGCGATAAACAATTCGTATCGTTTGTTTTCAGTCCGTAGCCGGCGTTGAGGGCTGTATCATCCCGTATCGATTGGACCCCCGACTTTTTCCAGACTCGCTGCAATCGCCCGCTAGGCTGTTGGCATGGCAGCAGTCAAGGAGTGACAGCGAATGCACAACACCCTGGAACAGGTTTTTGGTTTCTCACATTTTCGCCCGGGACAAGAGCCTGCGATCAGTGCAGTCCTGGCCGGCCGCTCGGCCGCGGCGATCTTTCCCACAGGTTCCGGCAAGTCCCTTTGCTACCAGCTGCCGGCGCTGATGCTGCCGAATCTGACGCTGGTGGTTTCGCCATTGCTGGCCTTGATGCAGGATCAATTGGCGTTCCTGCAACGTCACGGCATTCCGGCGGGCAGCATTGACTCGGCGCAGGGCCGCGATGACGCCAATGACGTGATGGCCCGGGCCCGTTCGGGCGAACTGAAGATTCTGATGATCTCTGTGGAGCGACTCAAGAACGAACGCTTCCGCAATTTTCTGCAGCAGGTGCCGATCTCGTTACTGGTCGTGGATGAAGCACACTGCATCTCGGAATGGGGGCACAATTTCCGCCCCGATTACCTCAAGCTGCCGGACTATCAGCGCCAGTTCAACATCCCCCAAACCTTATTGCTGACCGCTACCGCGACGCCCAAAGTCATCGCCGACATGCAGACCCGATTCGCCATCGATCCCGACGACGTGGTAACCACGGGTTTCTATCGGCCGAACCTCAACCTGCTGGTGGAGCCGGTACGCGGGCCGGACAAACGTCGACGTCTGGTGGAGTGGATCAACGAGCGCCCAGGCCAGCCTGGCATCGTCTATGTCACGTTGCAGAAGACCGCCGAACACATTGCCGAACACCTGGAGCGCAACGGTATTCAGGCCGAGGCCTATCACGCCGGCTTGCCTCATGAAAAACGCGAGTCAATCCAGAAACGCTTCATGGCCGGACAGTCCAATTGCATCGTTGCCACCATCGCTTTCGGCATGGGCATCGACAAGAGCGACATCCGTTACGTCGCGCATTTCGATCTGCCCAAATCCATCGAAAACTACAGCCAGGAAATAGGCCGCGCGGGGCGCGACGGGCAGCCATCGGATTGTCTGGTACTGGCCAACCGGGATAGCCTCAACGTACTGGAAAACTTCGTCTACGGAGACACCCCTGAGCGCGACGGCATTCGCTGCGTCCTTGAGGAATTGAAGGACTCTGTCCCGCAAGGGCAATGGGAGTTTTTGCTCGGGCCGCTGGCCGACCAGAGCAACATCCGTGCGTTGCCGTTGAAGACGTTGCTCGTGCAACTGGAGCTGCGAGGTTTGATCGCGCCTCGTTATGCTTATTACGCCGAGTACCGCTTCAAATATCTGTTGGAACCCGAGGCGTTGCTTCAGCGCTTCGAGGGTGAACGCAGGGATTTTGTGGCGGCGATCATTCACACCTCCAAACGCGCACGAACCTGGGCGACGGTCGATTTTGACGCGATGTATACGCACTATTCGGCCGACCGGAACCGGGTGGTGAAAGCACTGGATTACTTCCAGGAGAAAGGTTGGGTCGAGCTCGAAAGCAAACAGATGACCGACGTCTACAGCGTACTGCGCAGTGATTTTGACATTGGTGTTTTGAGCACCGAGTTGTACGACTACTTTGCCCGTCACGAGCAGGCTGAAGTGGCGCGGATCCACGCAATGCTTGAGTTGTTCGCAACTGAGCAATGCCTTGGCTATCGATTGGCGGAATATTTCGGCGACCACAATGCGCCGCAGCGTTGCGGGCATTGCTCGGTGTGCCACGGACATGTCGCTCGCCTGCCCGCCCCTCCCGAACTGCCGGCGCTTGTGGGTAAAGATTTCTCGGCGCTGTGCGGTGATTTTATCCACAAGCATGAGCAACACACAGGCAGCGCGCCGACGGCGGAACGGCTGACACGGTTTCTCTGCGCAATCAGCGTGCCGCTGTTCACCAAGCTCAAGGCACGGACGATTTCCGGGTATGCGGCGCTGGAGGAATATCCGTACGCACAAGTTCGTCATTGGGCTCAGGAGCATCTCGCCGCGGTGTATTCACCCGCTGAATATCCGCCATCACGGTAATAAACTTCTAAAAACATCGCCGGCTGACTATGGTGAAAGCCGTCTTTGGGTCGCCTACAAGAGAACAACATGAGCCAGACTTTCTTCGATATTCAGCAGGCCGCAGTGATCGGTGCGGGCACCATGGGGCGGGGCATCGTGATGTGCCTGGCCAACGCCGGCGTGATGGTGAAGTGGGTGGATAACAATCCACAGATGCTCGAACAGGCGCTCGCCGCGGTGGCGGACACTTATGCACATAACGTGCGGCAAGGACGAATTGATCAGCCTGAGGCTGATGCGCGACTTGCCCGGATCAGCGCAGCGCCGGACTACGCGGCGATCCGTGACGTCGATCTGGTCATCGAAGCGGTCTACGAAAACCTTGAGCTCAAGCAAAGAATCTTCCGCGAGCTGGATGGATTGCTGAAGCCGCAAGCATTGTTGGCGAGTAACACGTCGGCACTGGATATCGACGCCATTGCTGCTGCTACCCGACGACCGACGCAAGTGCTGGGCCTGCACTTCTTCAGCCCTGCGCACATCATGAAACTGCTGGAGATCGTGCGTGGGGCGCAGACCTCGCCGGCCGCGCTCGACGCTGCGCTGGCCTTGGGCAAACGCATGGGCAAGGTCAGCGTGGTCTCTGGTAACTGTCATGGTTTTATCGGCAACCGCATGCTGCATCCGTATGTGCTGGAAGCGCGCAAGATGCTGCTTGAAGGCGCTTATCCACAGCAGGTTGATGCCGCGTTGCAGGGGTTCGGTTTCGCCATGGGGCCATTTCGCATGTATGACGTGGTGGGTATCGACCTGGAATGGCGGGCGCGCGAGTTGGCGGGCAAGGGGCAGGATGCACCGGAGGTTCAGGTGGATAACCGTTTGTGTGAAATCGGGCGGTTCGGCCAGAAGTCCGGTAATGGTTACTACCACTACGAGCCGGGCAGCCGTCAGGCCGAACATGATCCAGAGGTCGACGCGCTGGTGCTGCGGGTCAGTGAAGAGCTGGGCTTCCAGCGGCGCGAGATTGGCCCTGAGGAAATCCTTGAGCGCTGTCTGCTTGCGCTGGTCAATGAGGGGGCGAAGATTCTTCAGGAAGGTATTGCCGGGTCGGCCCATGACATCGATCTGGTGTACTTGAATGGCTATGGGTTTCCCGCGGACAAGGGTGGGCCGATGGCCTGGGCGGATCAGCAAGGGCTGGCGGATATTCATCAGCGCTTGCTCGCACTGGAGACGCGGCAGGGCGATCAATGGAAGCCTGCGCGGCTGATTGGTGAGCTGGCGGCTCAAGGGAAAGGATTTGCAGACCGTTAACATGGGTCGGCTCTGCCGAAGCCTTCGCAAGCAGGCTCGCTCCACACCGTGAACATTTTCAAAAGTGGGAGCGAGCCTGCTCGCGAAGACCGCGGCACACTTGATATTAAATACCCAGGAATCGCTGACCGATGCCCAACCCGACACCCCAACGCACCGACTACCCGCACTTCCAGCCGATCACCACGCGCTGGCATGACAACGACGCCTACGGCCATGTCAACAATGTCACCTATTACAGCTTCTTCGACACGGCGGTGAACACCTACCTGATTCAAGTGGGAGGGTTGGATATCCATGACGGCGATGTGGTGGGATTCGTGGTCAGTTCGGCCTGCGATTACTTTGCTTCGATCGCTTTTCCGGATCTGATCGAGATCGGTTTGCGGGTCGGCAAGTTGGGTAACAGCTCTGTGCAATACGAACTGGCTGTCTTCAAGGTGGGCGAAAGCGAGGCGTGTGCGGCGGGGCGGTTCGTGCATGTGTTTGTGGATCGGGCGAGCAATCAGCCTGTGCCGATTCCTGCGGGGTTGCGCGGGGCGCTGGAACGGCTGGTTATCTAGACAAAAAAAATCGCAGCCCTGGAGCTGCGATTTCTATTCAAGCCTTCACCTTAGTCGTGACGATAGTGCTTGTGCTTGCGGTGACCGTAGGCATGGCCGCGACCGGGGTGACCACGGTCACGATAGTAACGACGATCATCATAACGACGGTCGTAACGACGATCATCATCGTCGCTCTTGTTGCCCATGTAGTTACCCAGCGCGCCACCCGCGCCGCCACCTGCTGCGGAGCCGATCAGGCTGCCGGTGGTGCCGCCCAGGCTGCGGCCAACCACGTTACCGCCGGCTGCGCCCAGCGCGCCGCCGATGGCCGCTTCGCCACGGCTGCGTTTGTCTGCGCCGACTGCGCTACCGCCCGCGCCGCCCAGGGCTGCGCCGATGGTGGAACCTGTGTTGCCGCCTAACGATTGACCGACGACCGAGCCAAGAACCCCGCCCAATGCGCCGCCCACACCTGCTTCGGTGGTGCCTCCGGCAGAAGCGAAGCCACTGACCAGGCCAAGGGACAACAAGAGAATCGAGGAGAACTTCATAGAGGATGAGCCTCAAAGGGATGACGGCGCCGATCCTGAGGCTCTGGATTGGCGCTGACAATCAAAATCCGACGAATAACACGACTTGTATACAATATTCCAAGTTACTGTTTTTTCACCGGAACTTAACCGATTTTCGCCGGTCTTTAGCTACTTCGGACAGGCCGTTTTTATGCAAAAACGGCCTTTTTTGTGGGCGCTCGAAAAGCAGAAGCGAAAAGATCGCAGCCTTCGGCGGCTCCTGCAGGAGACGGTGTGGGAGCTGCCGAAGACTGCGATCTTTTGATCTTTGGTTAAGCGGTTTTAGCCATGATCAGGCCGGTATCACTTGCCGCTTCCAGCCGGATCGCAATGAACTTCGACGTTGGTGTATGGCTGCCATCCCCGGTGCTCTCCAGCGGCACCAGCGGATTTACCTCCGGATAATAAGCCGCCGCCTGCCCCGCAGGAATATCGAACGCCAGCAATGTGAAGCCCTTGACGCGACGCTCGCGGCCATCGTCCCAGAGCGACACGATGTCGGCTTTCTGCCCCGGGCGGAAGCCCAGGCGAATGATGTCCGCCTCATTCACAAACAGCACGTCACGCTGGCCCTTCACGCCGCGATAGCGGTCGTCCAGACCATAGATCGTCGTGTTGTACTGATCGTGTGAACGCATCGATTGAAGGATCAGATCCGGCACTTGCCCGGTGGCGCGAGTACGTTCGTGGATCAAGTCTTTGGGTAACTGATTCGCACGGAAATTGGCGCGGCCCGACGGCGTATTCCACTTGCGTGCACCCGCCGAGTTGCCGAGATAGAAACCGCCCGGGTTCTTGATCTTCTCGTTGAAGTCCTTGAAGTTCGGGATGGTGTCGGCAATCAGTTCACGGATGCGCCCGTAATCGGCCACCAGCCAGTTCCAGTCCACCGGTTGGCTGCCCAGTGTTGCGGCGGCAATGCCAGCGACGATCGACGGCTCCGAGCGCATCTGGTTGGACAGCGGCTGCAACTGACCGTTGGACGCATGGACCATGCTGAACGAGTCTTCCACCGTCACCGCTTGCGGGCCTTCGGTCTGGATGTCGATGTCGGTACGGCCCAGGCACGGCAGGATCAGTGCGTCCTTGCCGTGCGCCAAGTGGCTGCGGTTGAGTTTGGTGCTGATCTGTACGGTCAGGTCACAGCTGCTCAGCGCTTCGAACGTACGCGTGCTGTCCGGCGTTGCCTGGGCAAAGTTGCCGCCCAGACCGATGAAGACTTTGGCTCGGCCTTCAGCCATCGCGTGGATCGCCTCGACCACGTTATGGCCGTTGTGACGCGGCACCTTGAACTGGAAGCGACGCTCCAGCGAATCGAGGAACGCCACCGGCGGACGCTCATTGATCCCCATGGTGCGGTCGCCCTGCACGTTACTGTGACCGCGCACCGGGCACAGACCGGCGCCCGGCTTGCCAATGTTGCCGCGCAACAGCATCAGGTTGGCGATTTCCTGAATGGTCGGCACGGAATGACGATGCTGGGTGATGCCCATCGCCCAGCACATGATGACGTTCTTGCCTTTGGCATACATGCGCGCGGCTTGCTCGATCTCTACCAGCGTAAGACCCGACTGCTCGACGATTTGCTCCCACGTGGTGTCGTCAACGACGGCGAGATATTCCAGTACATTGACGCTGTGGGCATTGAGGAAATCGTGATCGAAGACCGCCGGCTCGCCAGCCTTCTGCGCATCGCGTTCCCATTGCAGGAGGAACTTGGCCATGCCGCGCAGCACCGCCATGTCGCCGCCGAGTGCCGGGCGGAAATAGGCCGTATTGGTCGGCTTGTCGCCGTTGGTGAGCATTTCGATCGGATGCTGTGGATGCTGGAAGCGCTCCAGCCCCCGCTCTTTCAGCGGATTGATGCAGACCACCTGAGCACCGCGCTTCACTGCTTCGCGCAGGGGTTCGAGCATGCGCGGATGGTTCGTGCCGGGGTTCTGGCCCCAGACGAAAATCGCGTCGGCGTGTTCGAAATCGTCGAAGGTCACAGTGCCTTTGCCGACACCGACGCTCTGCGCCAATGCCACACCGCTGGCCTCGTGGCACATGTTCGAGCAGTCAGGGAAATTGTTGGTGCCATAAGCGCGCACGAATAGCTGATACAGATACGCCGCTTCGTTGCTGGCGCGCCCCGAGGTGTAAAACTCGGCGTGATCCGGGCTCGGCAGATTGCGCAGGTGCTTGCCGATCAGGGCGAAGGCGTCTTCCCAACTGATCGGTTTGTAGCGATCGGACTCGGCGTCGTAGACCATCGGTTCGGTCAGGCGGCCCTGGTATTCAAGCCAGTAATCGCTTTGCTCAAGCAGCGAAGTCACGCTGTGTTTGGCGAAGAATTTGGCGTCCACACGGCGCTTGGTGGCTTCCCAGTTCACCGCTTTGGCACCGTTCTCACAGAACTTGACCATGCCGCTCTCCGGCGAATCGCCCCACGCGCAGCCCGGGCAGTCGAAGCCGCCGTTCTGGTTGGTCTTGAGCATCATGCGCAGGTTTTTCAGGGCGTTGTCGCTGGTCAACCACGCCTGGGCCACACTGATCAGGGCGCCCCAGCCGCCGGCGGCACCTTTGTAAGGTTTGTAGCGCGGGACAGGTTTCTGGTCGGCTTGATGATGTTGGCTCACGCTTGATTCTCCATCGCGGGGCTGTACACCCGCGGCGCACTTTTCTGCGGCAGGTGGATGAGATTGAGGTTGTGGCGCCGGGCCCATTGCACGGCAAGGCCGGTGGGTGCCGACAGGCTGACCAGGGTCTGAATGCCGGCACGCAAAACTTTCTGGATCAGTTCGAGGCTGCAACGGCTGGTGACGATCGCCAGCCCGCCTTCTGTGGATATCTTCTGGCGAATCAGACCGCCGATCAGCTTGTCGAGCGCGTTGTGCCGGCCGATGTCTTCGCGGCCCAACAGCAACTCGCCACTGGCGTTCATGAACACGGCCGCATGCACCGCGCCGCAGTGCTGGCCCAACGGCTGAAAGGCACCGATGCGCTGGCGCAAGCCATCGAGCCACTCGATCGGTGGCAACGCGGCGCCAGGCAGTACCTTGAGATTGGGCAACGCCTGTTCAACGGCTTCGACGCCGCAAAGACCGCACCCGCTGGTGCCGGCCAACTGGCGGCGCTGCTGTTTGAGGTTCCAGAACGCACGGTTGGCAATGGTCACTTGCGCGTATTGCGCCGAGCCCGCGCCGTTCAGTTTCAGGTCGTAGATATCGCTGGCGTCTTCGATGATGCCGCTGCCGAGGCTGAAGCCGACGATGAAGTCTTCAAGGTCAGTCGGCGTGACCAGCATCACCGCCTGGCTGATGCCGTTGTAGGCAATAGCCAGCGCGACTTCTTCGGCCAGCGCGGTGCTGGCCGATGCCTCGAAGGGTAGATCGCTGTAGCTGTAGGTCTGGCTGGCGGCGGGCGCGGGCGTTTCGATTGCTGGCGCCGCGCAGGCTGGGCGCTTGGCGTTCATGGCATCACCGACGGTTTGATCAGGGTTAAGACTAGGCGCGGCAAGTTGTCGCGTCTAATCGCTATTACCGATCTACCGATAGATGCCGTCGATCAAGCCTCTTTTGGCGATTTTTGATACAACGCGAAACAGGCTTCCGCCAAGGCCGAACGCGGTGCGCCCCGGCGCATGATCAGGCCCAGCGGTGCCAGCGTGCGGGCGTTTTCGATCGGTTGCAGACGCAGGTGATCGGCCAGGGTTTCCGCACCGCCGTCGAGCGGCATGATCGCGCAGCAGAAACCGCCGTGTACCGCTTGCAATAACTGGTGAACGGCATCGGTTTGCAGCAACGGCTGAGGGGTCAGGCCTCGGCTGTGAAAGTTGTGGTCGATGGACTGACGGAAATGCATTCCGCTGGTCAGCATGCACAGCGGCAGTTCGATCAGCGATTCCCAGCTCAGAGGCGCCTCGCCGAAGCTGAACGAGCGCTGATCGTAAAGCAGGCCCATGCGTGTTTCATCGAAGGCGAGGGAATCGAAACGCTCACTGTCCAGGCGCTCCAGATACGACACGCCAATGTCGATGCGGTTGTTCGCCAGATGTTCGAGCACGTGTTCTGAACTCAGCGACGACAATTCGAAGCGCAGTTCCGGGTGCGCAGCGTGTAAACGTTGCATCAACGGCAACGGGTCGAAACTCGACAGCGGCACCACGCCCAGGCGCAGCGTACCGATCAGGTTGCCGCGACACGCCGCCGCCTCGGCCTGCAAACCGTCGTAAGCCGCCAGCACCGTGCGCGCCCACGCCAGCACGCGCTCGCCGGGCGCGGTGAAGCCTTCGAAGCGCTGGCCGCGATTGACCAGCGGCAGGTCGAGTTCTTCCTCAAGACTGCGCAGGCGCATCGACAGAGTCGGCTGAGTGATATGGCAACGGGCGGCGGCCTGGCCGAAATGACGGGTTTCGTCGAGGGCGATGAGGAATTTCAGTTGCTTGATGTCCATCTTCGCTCCGAAAGGGGTGGCGGGGTGCCGCGATTCTAACGCCTGCGACGCGGCAGCGTCATTGGTCGGACTGGAACCGGGTTTGGCTTTGGTGGTCTAGGCTTTCACGACTGACCCTTTATTACATGGAGTGAATGCAATGAGTCTGTTCAGCTTTTTGAAAGATGCGGGTGAAAAAATCCTCGACGCGCTGACGCCGGACAAGGCCGAGGCCAACAGCGCAGCACTGACCAAGCACGTGCAGGAAGCATTGACCGGAATCGACACATCGAAGATTCAGGTCAAGGTTGAGGGCGAGAAGGTCATTGCTACAGGTGAAGCGTCCAGCCAGGAAGAGAAAGAGAAGATCCTGTTGGCGCTGGGCAACGTGGCCGGCGTCAGTGAAGTAGATGATCAGATCGCTGTGACCGGGCCGGTTGTGGTAGCGGCTGAGTTTGTCGAGGTCAAAGCAGGTGACACGCTCAGCGCGATCTCGTTGCGCGTCTATGGCAATGCCAACCAATACCAGAAGATCTTCGACGCCAACAAACCAATGCTCAAGGATGTGAACAAGATTTATCCAGGCCAAAAGCTGCGTATTCCGAAATAGTTCGCAGCCCCGTGGCGAGGGAGCTTGCTCCCGCTGGGCTGCGAAGCAGTCCCAAAAGTTTTGTTTCCGGGAGTCCTTCGGCCTCCAGCGGGAGCAAGCTCCCTCGCCACAATCACAATGGGGCTTTTACAGATTTGCGATCAAATCGCGGTAATCCCCAACTGCGGTAAATTCCGCTGTGTCCTTCGGCCCTTTTCGGCTGTCCGGTTCTTTGACCGCCAGCAGATGCGCCACGCCAAAATCCCGCGCACTGCGCAGAATCGGCAAGGTGTCGTCGATGAACAGGCTGCGCGCCGGGTCGAAACCGATATCAGCTCGCAGCGCATCCCAGAATTGCGGGTTCTCCTTGGGAAAACCGTAATCGTGCGAACTGATCAGCCGTTCGAAATACGGCGCCAGTTCAATCCGCTCCAGTTTCAACGACAAAGAATCGCGGTGCGCATTGGTGATCATGATCACTCGCTTGCCGCCGCGTTTGATCGCGTTGAGGAACGTGTCGGCATCCGGGCGCAGGGCAATCAGGTGCGCGGTTTCCTGTTTCAGTTCACGCACCGACAGCTTCAGTTCTGCACTCCAGAAATCCAGGCAATACCACTGCAACTGGCCGGCGTGGCGCTCGAACAAGGGCTGTAATTCCAGCTCGGCCATGGCCCGGCTGATGCCGTGCAGCTCGGCGTAGCGTTGGGGCAGGTGTTCCAGCCAGAAGTGGTTGTCGAAATGCAGATCCAGCAGCGTGCCGTCCATGTCGAGCAGGACGGTATCGATGTCGGACCACGGTAAAGAAGGCATGGCAACGTCTCGAGCGATGAAAAGATATCCGACGCAAACAATCGGGAAAGCCGCGTTATAGTAGCGCGTTCACGCCAAGGAGCTTTGCATGCGCCAGAAACCTACCGTACTCGCCCGCGAGATTGTCGCCACCAGTCGTCTGTTTCGCGTCGAAGAACTCAAGTTGCGTTTCTCCAACGGCGTGGAGCGCACTTACGAGCGTCTGGTCGGCAAAGGCGCGGGCTACGGCGCGGTCATGATCGTCGCAATGCTCGACGCCGAGCATGCGGTGTTGATCGAAGAATATTGCGGCGGCACCGACGAATACGAACTGTCTCTGCCCAAAGGCCTGATCGAGCCGGGCGAAGACGTGTTGGCCGCGGCCGAGCGTGAGCTCAAGGAAGAGGCCGGTTACGGCGCGCACCAGCTGGAACACCTGACCGAGCTGTCTCTGTCGCCCGGATACATGAGCCAAAAGATTCAAGTGGTACTCGCCACCGATCTCTACGAAGAGCGTCTGGAAGGTGATGAACCGGAGCCAATGCGGGTCGACAAGGTCAACTTGCGCGAACTGTCAGCGCTGGCGGTCAATCCGCAATTCTCCGAAGGGCGCGCACTGGCGGCGCTGTATCTGGTCCGCGACCTGCTGAGCCAGCGCGGTGTTTTCAATTATGAGTGAGCGTTTGATGAATTTCCCCCATCCGTTGATGGCGCCCGTGGTCGAACTGGCATTGCTGGCCGGCGAGGCGATTCTGCCGTTTTGGCGCGTGGGCGTCGAAGTGACAGCCAAGTCCGATGATTCCCCGGTGACTGCGGCAGATTTGGCTGCGCACCACGTTATCGTGGCCGGGCTGACGGCGCTGGATCCGAGCATTCCGGTGCTGTCCGAAGAGGACGCCGATATCCCGCAAAGCGTGCGCGCCGGCTGGCAGCGCTGGTGGCTGGTGGATCCGCTGGACGGCACCAAGGAGTTCATCAGCGGCAGCGAAGAATTTACCGTCAACATTGCGTTGATCGAGAACGGGCGCGTGGTATTCGGTGTGGTGTCGATGCCCACCAACGGTCGCTTCTACGTCGGCGGCGCCGGGCTGGGCGCATGGCGCTGCGACAAGGGCGGCACACCCGAGTCGATCCAGGTGCGTGATGTGCCCGGACCGGGCGAGGCGTTCACCGTGGTCGCCAGCCGTCGGCATTCCAGCCCTGAACAGGAGCGTTTGCTGGCGGGGCTGAGCGCGAGTCTCGGTGAGCTGCAGTTGGCCAACATCGGCAGTTCGCTGAAGTTTTGTCTGTTGGCTGAAGGCGCGGCGGATTGCTATCCGCGACTGGCGCCGACTTCGCAATGGGACACCGCGGCGGCGCAGGGCGTGCTGGAAGGCGCGGGCGGCGAGGTGCTGGATCTGAACGGCGAGGCGTTCTGTTATCCGGCGCGTGAATCGCTGTTGAATGAATTCTTTCTGGCGTTGCCGGCGAAGGCAGCGTGGCGGTCGACATTGCTGGAGCTGGCTCGGTCTTGAGCTGCTGATAAACGGTTGTGGCGAGGGAGCTTGCTCCCGCTGGAGGCCGAAGGACTCCGCAAATGATGCGAAGCGCAGCCCCAGCATGCTATTCAACTTTCCTGGGGCCGCTTCGCAGCCCAGCGGGAGCAAGCTCCCTCGCCACGCCTGACGCGCGAAGCTCTGAAAATCAGCGGTGCAAAACGTACTGCCCGCTGAACGTCACGGCGACGTCATCGCCTCCCTGATTGACGATCCGCGTATTCAGCGTCAACCGCGCCCTCCCATAGCGCCGATACATCGCCAGAAACCGCTTCCACACCGCCGTGTCCGGCGCCGGACAAATCGCCACGGCATCGCCCGTCACCGGCAGCGGGTAACTGATCTGTCCTTCCTGAATGACGATGTGGCCGTCTGCAATCCCTTCCTCTTTCAAGCGCAAGTGCAACCAGCCCCAACCCGCCAGTACCGCGCCGCAGTAGAGGCTGCCGCCGAACATGGTGCTCTTGTGATTGACGTTGGGCGCGAGCGGCAAGTGCAGGCTCAGTTGCTGCTGCCGCCATTCGAGCACCTTGAGCCCCATCTGGGCCGTCAGCGGAATGTCGTGATGAAGAACCGCTTGCAGATCATCCCGTTCGCGGCTCATTCGTTCTCTTCCCCATGGCTGCTGTCGCCGAAATTCAGGCCGTGTTTACGCAGCTTGTCGTGCAAGGTCTTGCGCGGGATGCCCAAGGCCTCGGCGAGGCTGCGCACCGAACTGTGCGAGCGTGCCAGTTCGGCACTGATCAACGATTTCTCGAAGTGTTCCACCTGCTCGCTGAGTCCACCGCTGACGATCTCGACAGCCACGCCGCCGCTGCCTTCGGCTTCGTTGTCCAGCGCCAGTTCCAGACCCAGGGCGAAACGCTCGGCGGCATTTTGCAGTTCACGCACGTTGCCCGGCCAGGTGTGGCGCAGCAGCAGGGCGCGTTGTGCCGGTTGCAGTTCGTGGGGCGGCAAGCCGTGGCGGGCGCTGGCTTCGTCGGCGTAATGCTGGAACAGCAGCAGCGCATCTTCACCGCGTTCGCGCAGTGGCGGGATACGCAAGGGAGCGACGTTGAGGCGGTAATACAAGTCGGCGCGGAAGCGGCCCTGATCAGCGGCCTGGCGCAGGTCTTCCTTCGTCGCGGCGATGACGCGGATGTCCAGCGGGATCAACTGATTGCCGCCCAGGCGTTCCACAACGCGTTCCTGCAGCATGCGCAGCAGTTTCACCTGCACATCCATGCTCATGCTCTCGATTTCGTCGAGAAACAGCGTGCCGCCGTTGGCGAATTCGAACTTGCCGATGCGGCGTTTTTGCGCACCGGTAAAGGCGCCTGGCTCATGGCCGAACAACTCGCTTTCGACCACCGATTCTGCCAGCGCCCCCGCGTTGATCGCCACGAACGGGCCGTTGCGCCGGCTCGACAAGTCGTGCAGGGCGCGGGCGACAACCTCCTTGCCGGCACCGGTTTCACCAAGGATCAGCACGTCGGCCTTCGTCGCCGCCAACGCGCCGATCTGCTCGCGCAGGCGCAGCATCGGCGCCGAATGACCGACCAGACGCGCGCTCAGTTCGTTGCGATCGCTCAAGGCCAGACGCAGGCTGCGGTTGTCCAGCACCAGACGGCGCAAGGACAGGGCGCGGCGCACGCTGTCGAGCAGGGCGTCACTGGCAAAGGGTTTTTCGAGGAAGTCATAAGCGCCGGCGCGCATCGCCTGGACTGCCAGCGGCACATCGCCGTGGCCAGTGATCAGCAGCACCGGCAGTTCCGGATCCTGAGCGTGCAATTGGCTCAGCAGTTCCAGCCCGTCCATGCCCGGCATGCGAATGTCACTGACCACCACACCGGGCCAGTCGCGCTCCAGTTGCCCGGCCAGACCCTGGGCTTCAGACAGCGGCAGAATTTTCAGCCCGGCGAGGTCCAGCGTCTGGCCGAGGGCCTGACGCAGGTGTGGATCATCGTCGATCAATACGACCTGGATGCGATTGTCGATGGTCATGCACTTCGATCCTCGGACGGTTGCAGGCTGACCCCGGGCGCGCCGGCGCGCAGCCGCAGGGTGATCAAGGCGCCGCCTTGCTTGTGGTTGGCGAACGACAGTTCGCCACCGAAGGCGCGCATCAGGGTTTCGCAGATGGCCAGCCCCAGTCCCAGGCCCTGCGTGCGGGTCTTGGTGGTGTAAAAGGGCTCGCTGGCGCGACCGAGGGCTTCCATGCAGAACCCCGGGCCGTTATCGCGAATGTACAGATTGACGCCCTCGGCGGTGGCTTCGGCACTCAGCCACAGTTTGCGCGGCGGGCCCTTTTCGGTCAGGGCGTCAAGGGCGTTGGCCAGCAGATTGCCGAGCACTTGGCGCAGGCGGGTTTCTCCGGCCTCGACCCACAACGTTGCGGCTGGCAGATCGCGGATCAGTTCGACTTCCATGCTGCGCCGACGCTTGGCCAGCAACGCCAGCGCATCGTCCAGCGCCGGTTGCAGGGCGACGCTTTCCGGGGCGTGGCGATCACGGCGGGCGAAGGCGCGGAGGTGCGCGATGATCGAGGCCATGCGCCCGGTCAGTTCGCTGATCAACTTGAGGTTGCCGCGGGCGTCCTCGGTGCGCTGATGGTCGAGCAGCACTTCGGCGTTTTCGGCATAGCTGCGAATCGCCGCCAACGGCTGGTTAAGCTCGTGGCTGATACTCGCCGACATGGTGCCCAGCGCCGACAGTTTGCCGGCCTGAACCAGGTCGTCCTGAGCGCGCACCAGTTCCTGTTGCGCGTGCTCGCGCTCAAGCACTTCCTGCTTCAAACGACGGTTGAGGCCTTCAAGATCGCTGGTGCGTTCGGCGACCCGACCTTCGAGCTCTCGCCGCGCCTTGCCTTCAAAAGCGATGCGTTCCAGATAATGGCGTCGCCGCTGCATCATCAGCCCCACCAGCAACATGACCACCAACAGCGTGGCGCCGCCGATGGCGACCACCGTGCGCACCGGCCGGTCAATCAGCGTGCGCGGCGCGAGGATGCTGACGCTCCAGCCGGTTTCGGCGATGTCGTGGGTTTGCGTCAGCCAGGCGTCGGGGCTGAGGTGCAGCGGACGCGGTTCGCGGGTCGGGTAGGGCTGGATCGCGGTGATGGCCGAGCGCTCGGCCTCGCTCAAATCGCGCGTCGCCCGAAAGCGCCATTCCGCGCGGGAGGTGAGGATGACAACGCCGTTGTGGTCGGTCACCAGCAGTTGTTCCGGCGTTTTGCCCCACAGGCTTTCGGTGTGGTCGAGGTCGACTTTGATCACCAGCACGCCGATGATTTTTTCCCCGTTGCGCACGGCGGCGGCGAAGAAGTAACCGCGTTTCGCCGAGGTGGTGCCAAGACCGAAAAAGCGCCCGAGGCGCCCGGCCATGGCTTCGCTGAAATACGGGCGGAAGGCGAAGTTGCGGCCGACGAAGCTGTCGCGTTTGTCCCAGTTCGACGCCGCGAGGGTTTTCCCGGAGACGTCCATCAGGTACATGACTTCGGCGCCGGTCTGCGCCGAGATGTTTTTCAGCAGCCGGTTGGCGTTGCCCTGGGTGACACCATCGTCTGGCGCGCCAAGCACTGCGCGCAGGGCCGGCAAGTCGCCGAGGATCTGCGGCAACACTTCATAGCGATGCAGGGTGCCGAGCAGGTTGGCGACATAGAGATCGAGCGTCTGGCGGTTCTGCCCGGCCAGTTCGCTGCGGTAGTAGCGCTCGGCTAGATGTTCCAGCGGCCACAGCAGCGGCGCCAGACACAGGGCCAGCAGGGCAAGGCTGCGCCAGCGGGGTCTGCGGGGGAGAGGTGGTTTCATGAGCCGGATGCGCCTGGGGTGACAGGCGCATTATGCCTAGCCTCAGGCGAAGACGTCAGCGTCCTTGAGCAGCGCGGCTGCCTGATCCTTGGCCGACAGCTTCGGCGCTTCGTCCAGTTGCCAGTCGATGCCCAGAGACGGGTCGTCCCAGCGAATGCTGCGTTCGGACGTTGGGTCGTAGTAGTTGGTGGTCTTGTAGAGGAATTCAGCGAACTCGCTCAGCACCACGAAACCATGGGCAAAACCTTCCGGGACCCACAGTTGACGATGATTTTCAGCCGACAGGCGCACCGCCACCGATTTGCCGAAGTGCGGCGAGCTGCGGCGGATGTCCACGGCTACGTCGAGCACTTCACCGACTGTGACGCGAACCAGTTTGCCCTGCGTGTTTTCGAGCTGGTAATGCAGGCCACGCAGCACGCCTTTTTGCGAGCGCGAATGGTTGTCCTGGACGAATTGCGTGTCCAGGCCGGTTGCGTCCCGAAAGGCCTTGGCGTTGAAACTCTCGTAGAAGAAACCGCGCTCGTCACCAAACACCTTCGGTTCGATGATCAGAACACCGGGCAGGTCGGTGGTGATTACATTCATGAGGATTTCCATAGGCAGGTGTGAATGGGCGACATTCTTGCGCAAAGCGTCGATGGATGCGAGCGTCTGAATAACCTTGGCGGGGGTTGCGCATCCTCCGCGGCAATGGCGATATAGGCGCCTAATAAAATTTCAGGGGTCGTTTCATGCCGCTCGCCACGTTAATTCACCGCGCCAGTTTGCCCAGCCCGCAGGTTTCCCAAGCGCAGGCTTTGCAGTGGCTGGCCGAGCACTACGGGCTTAGTGGCACGTTACAGCCGCTCGGCAGTCAGCAAGACCTGAACTTTCGCGTCGACACTGAGCGCGGCCGGTTTGTACTGAAAATCTGCCGTGGCGATTACGCCGTGGCGGAATTGCAGGCCCAGCACGCGGGCCTCAAGTACCTTGCCGAGCATTCGGGCGTGCAGGTGCCACGAGTGATCGCGGCCGCCAATGGCCAGGACTTGCTGTCGCTGTCAGCGGATGGCGAAGCGGTGCATGTGCGTTTGCTCGATTACATCGAAGGGCAGCCGCTCACGCATCTCGACTATCTGGGTCACGAAGTGGTGGCCGGGTTTGGCCGGCTCTGCGGCGAAATGGATCTGGCGCTGGCCGGGTTCGATCATCCAGGGCTCGAGCGGACGTTGCAGTGGGATGCGCGACACGCCGGCGCCCTGATCAGCCATTTGTTGCCGGTGATCAAGGACGAGCGACAGCGCACGTCGATCGCCGATGCCGCCGCGCAGGCCGAGCGTCGTTTGCAGCCGTTGCTGGACAAGCTGCCGGTGCAGGCGATTCACATGGACATCACCGATGACAACGTCGTCTGGCAGCGCGACGACCGGCGTCACTGGCAATTGCAGGGCGTGATCGATTTCGGCGATCTGGTGCGCACCTGGCGCATCACCGATCTGTCGGTGACTTGCGCAGCGTTGCTGCATCACGCGGGTGGCGATCCGTTTGTCATCCTGCCGGCAATTCAGGCCTATCACGCAGTCAATCCGCTGCAATACGAAGAGCTGCAAGCGCTGTGGCCGTTGATCGTGGCCCGCGCGGCGGTGCTGGTGCTCAGTGGCGAGCAACAGGTAAGTATCGATCCGGGCAACGCTTACAGCCGCGACAACCTCAGCCATGAATGGGAAATTTTCCATGTGGCAACGTCGGTGCCGCTGGCATTGATGGAAGCGGCGATCCTTACGGCGGTCGGGCAAACCTTGCCGGCTTCAGGCAGCGAAGAATTTGCGCCGTTGTTGCCGGGTCTGGTCGGGCAGGCCTTTGCCTTGATCGATCTGGGCGTCCTGAGCCCGCATTTCGAGGCCGGGAACTGGGAGCAGGAAGGCATCGATCAACGCTTGCTCGGCGAAGCGGCGGCCGTCCATGGCCTGGCGGCGAGTCGTTATGGTCAGTACCGTTTGTCGCGCACCCGGACGGACTGCGCCGACGAGCCGGAGACTTTCCCGTTGCATGTCGAATTGCATGTGCCGCAGGGTACGGCGGTGGCTGCGCCATTTGCCGGCGTGTTGCATCAGGCGAAAGAGGGCGTGCTGCAACTGGATGGCGCACAACTGAGCGTTCGCCTGTGGGGCGTGACGTCTTCGATCACCAGCGGCGTGACACTGGCCAAAGGTCAGGCGCTGGGTTCGGTCAGCGGCCCGTTGCGGGTTCAGCTATGCCGCGCGCGTTTGGATGTGCCGCTGTTTTGCACCCCGTCCCGCGCGCCGGCCTGGCAGGCGGTGTGCCCATCGCCAGCAGCGTTGTTGGGGCTCGCCTGTGACGCCGAGCCGGAGCTGGATGCGAAAACCCTGCTCGAACGTCGGGATGCCAGTTTTGCCCGCACGCAAAAACACTATTACGTCGACCCGCCGCGCATCGAGCGCGGCTGGCGCAATCACTTGATCGACATGCAGGGCCGCTCCTACCTCGACATGCTCAATAACGTCGCGGTGCTCGGCCACGGTCACCCGCGCATGGCGGCGGTCGCTGCCCGGCAGTGGTCGCTGCTCAACACCAACTCACGCTTCAACTATGCGGCGGTCGCCGAATTCTCCGAGCGCTTGTTGAAGCTGGCGCCAGCGGGAATGGACCGGGTGTTTCTGGTCAACAGCGGCAGCGAAGCCAACGATCTGGCGATTCGCCTGGCCTGGGCCTACAGCGGCGGTCGCGACATGATCAGCGTGCTTGAGGCTTATCACGGCTGGACGATCGGCGCGGACGCCGTCTCGACGTCGATCGCCGACAACCCCAAAGCCCTCGAAAGCCGCCCGGACTGGGTGCATCCGGTCACTGCGCCGAATACCTATCGCGGCGAGTTTCGGGGCCCCGATTCGACGCCGGATTATGTCCGCAGCGTTGAACATCATCTGCAAAAACTCGCCGAGCAGAAACGCCAACTGGCTGGGTTCATCTGCGAGCCGGTGTACGGCAATGCGGGTGGTATTTCGCTGCCGCCGGGCTATTTGCAGCAGGTGTATGCGCAGGTCAGAGCGCAGGGCGGGGTGTGCATCGCCGATGAGGTTCAGGTGGGTTACGGGCGCATGGGCCATTTCTTTTGGGGCTTCGAAGAGCAGGGTGTGGTGCCGGACATCATCACCATGGCCAAAGGTATGGGCAACGGTCAGCCGCTTGGTGCGGTGATCACCCGTCGGGATATCGCCGAGGCGTTGGAAGCCGAGGGCTATTTCTTCTCGTCGGCGGGCGGCAGTCCGGTCAGTTGCCAGATCGGCATGGCCGTGCTGGATGTCATGGAAGAGGAAAAGCTGTGGGAGAACGCACAGATCGTCGGCGGCCACTTCAAGGCGCGACTCGAAGCCTTGATCGATAAACATCCGCTGGTCGGCGCGGTGCACGGCTCGGGGTTTTATCTGGGGCTGGAGTTGATCCGCAATCGCCAGACGCTGGAACCGGCGACCGCAGAGACTGCGTTGCTCTGTGATCGCCTGCGAGAACGGGGGATTTTCATGCAGCCGACGGGCGATGACCTGAACATCCTGAAGATCAAACCGCCAATGGTGACGTCGCGCCAGAGTGTGGATTTCTTCGTCGACATGCTGGATCGGGTGCTGTCCGAGGGCCTGTAAACGCCATCCCCCTGTGGAGCTGCGGCACGCTGCGATCTTGTGATCTTGCTTTTGAAAGTCCAGATCAAAAGATCGCAGGGTGCCGCAGCTCCTACAGAATGCAGATTTATATCGGTGATATTCGTTGATTTTTAGAAATAGGTCTTAGATACCGCTTCTAAAGCCGATATTTATCGGTTATAAAGTCGCTATTGCTCCGGCGTGGCGATCTCATGTCCGGTGCGCGCGTTTTTCCTTTCGGTCGATCCTCGGCCGTCGAAGCACTTGCCCGGAGATGATTCATGAGCCGTATCGTTACCGTCGCCGCCACGCAGATGGCCTGTTCCTGGGATCTGGAAGCCAACCTCGAAACCGCCGAACGGTTGGTGCGCGAAGCGGCTGCCCAGGGCGCGCAGATCATCCTGATTCAGGAGCTGTTCGAAGCGCCGTATTTCTGCCAGAAGCCCAACCCCGACTATCTGCAACTGGCCACGACGGTCGAAGAAAACGTCGCCATCAAGCATTTCCAGAAAATCGCCAAAGAGCTGCAAGTGGTGCTGCCGATCAGCTTCTACGAGCTTGCCGGCCGCGCACGCTTCAACAGCATTGCGATCATCGATGCCGACGGCAGCAACCTCGGGATTTATCGTAAAAGCCACATCCCGGACGGCCCCGGTTATCACGAGAAGTATTACTTCAACCCGGGCGACACCGGCTTCAAGGTGTGGAACACCCGCTACGCAAAAATCGGCGTGGGCATCTGCTGGGATCAGTGGTTCCCGGAGGCCGCGCGGGCGATGGCATTGCAAGGGGCGGAAATCCTGTTCTACCCGACCGCCATCGGCAGCGAGCCGCACGACAAGAGCATTTCGTCCCGGGATCACTGGCAGCGCGTGCAGCAGGGCCATGCCGGCGCCAACCTGATGCCGCTGATCGCCAGCAACCGTATCGGCAACGAAGAACAGGACGGCTACGACATCACGTTCTACGGCTCATCGTTCATTGCGAACCAGTTCGGTGAAAAAGTGCAGGAGCTGAATAAAACCGAAGAAGGTATTCTTGTGCACACTTTCAACCTCGACGAACTCGAACATATTCGCAGTGCGTGGGGTTCATTCCGTGACCGCCGACCGAATCTGTACGGCGCGTTGAAAACCCTCGACGGTTCCCTGGAGTCCTGATCCCGATGACAACTTTGAAAAGCACCCCACGCGATGACGGCTTCTACATGCCGGCCGAGTGGGCGCCGCAAACCCAGACCTGGATGATCTGGCCCGAGCGCCCGGACAACTGGCGTCTGGGCGGCAAACCGGCGCAAGCCGCTCACGCGGCAGTGGCCAAAGCCATTGCGCGTTTCGAACCGGTAACCGTCGCGGTTTCTGCCGGCCAATACGAAAACGCTCGCGCGCGTCTCGACGTGCCGAATATCCGCGTGGTCGAAATGTCCAGCGATGACGCCTGGGTGCGTGACAGCGGCCCGACCTTCGTCATCAACAACAGCGGTGAAGTGCGCGGTGTGAATTGGGACTTCAACGCCTGGGGCGGTTTCGATGGCGGCTTGTACGCGCCGTGGAATCGCGACTCGCAGGTCGGCGGCAAGATCCTCGAGATCGAGCGCAGCCCACGCTACCGCACCGAAGGTTTTGTGCTGGAGGGCGGTTCGATCCATGTCGATGGCGAAGGCACGCTGATCACCACCGAAGAATGCCTGCTCAACCGCAATCGCAACCCGCACCTGGGCCGCGAAGAAATCGAAGCGGTGCTCAGCGCCAACCTGTCTGTGGATAAGATCATCTGGCTGCCGGATGGCCTGTTCAACGACGAAACCGACGGCCATGTGGATAACTTCTGCTGCTACGTGCGTCCCGGCGAAGTATTGCTGGCGTGGACCGACGATCCGCAGGATCCGAATTACCCACGCTGCCAAGCTGCAATGAACGTGCTGCAAAACAGCACCGACGCCAAAGGCCGCCCGTTCATAGTGCATAAAATGCCGATCCCGGGACCGCTGTTCGCGACCGAAGAAGAGTGCGCGGGTGTCGATCCGGTGGACGGTTCGCAAGAGCGCAATCCTTCCGTGCGCCTGGCCGGTTCCTACGTGAACTTCCTGATCGTCAATGGCGGCATCATCGCGCCGAGCTTCGACGATCCGATGGATGCGCAGGCACAGGAAATCCTGCAGAAGCTGTTCCCGCAGCATGAAGTGGTGATGGTGCCGGGCCGCGAACTGTTACTGGGTGGCGGCAATATTCACTGCCTTACCCAACAGCAACCGGCGCCGCACAAAGAGTGAGTGAAGACGTAACAGCCTGAGCTGATTAGAAAAATAGCCGGGTAAAGATTAGCTCGCTATGCGTGAACACAGGCCCGCAGCCCGATTGGACTGCGGGCTTTTTTGTCTCCGTTTGTCGACCGTCCGGACAGCTTGGCATAGCTCTTGTATTGGTCAGAGCGCACTAGGGAGGGAGGAGAACTTCAACAGTTCTGTCACAAACCTTGGATAACGTAGCCGCTCATGAACGGGGAGAGAGCGCTGAAATGAACGCCGAAGTGAACGTAGTCAGCGAGCGGACTGTGCATCCCATGGCCGTCAACGGCGAATCGCTCCAGCTTGTCGCGCACTGGTTGAAGTCCAATGGATCGCGTCAGATCAGGGAACCTGATCCGCGCCGGATGATGATCGAACGTTACCCCGCTGACCTGTTCAGCGAGGCCGAGCTGGAAGCCTTGTGGGATGTGATGGAAGGATAAGAACAACAGGGATGGGTCAAAGCGCTGCCGGGATGGCGGCGCTTTTTTTTGCCTGAATTTTATCTACAGGTATTCCAAGGTGGGAGCGAGCCTGCTCGCGAAGACGTCAGCCCTGCCAATGACTTCATTGAGTGACCCACCGATTTCGCGAGCAGGCTCGCTTCCACAGTCCAAACTCCTGTTTAATCGGTTTTTTCTGCAACAGCCCAGCAAAAAAATTACGATTCTTAGACGTTTTTCGCCTATTTAAAGACGATTCTTGAAATTGACACACTGTTCAGGGCCCGGCTACGATTCGGCTCAACGCCTGTGGCCAACCGCCATGACTCAAGATAAGGAGCAGGCCCGCCATGATGTGATCAACGGCGGGTCTTTTTGTTTCGGGGTGAATAGAAGAGTGCAAAAGCGCCGTTTCAGCCGTTCGACACAGCGCGTTTCAACCCGTGATAAGGAAAACAAAATGTTGAACAAGCGGATCAGTCTGATCGCACTGGGGATGTTGAGTGCTACACAGGCCATGGCTAACGACCAGGCCGAGTCCAAGGGTTTCGTTGAAGACAGCAGCCTGAAAGTGCTGTTGCGCAACGCCTACATCAATCGTGACTACAAAGACGGACGCGCGGACAAGGCCGAATGGGGCCAGGCGGCCATCGGTACGTTCTCGTCCGGTTTCACCCAAGGCACCGTAGGTGTCGGTGTTGACGCCTTTGGTCTGTACGCGCTGCGTCTGGATGGCGGCAAGGGTCGTACCGGCGCGCAAGGCATCGACTTCTTCAAGCAGGAAAATGACGGTCGCGCAAACCACGACATCGCCAAGGGCGGCGCAGCGGTCAAATTCCGTTTCTCCAACACCGTGCTGACCTACGGCGACCAGATGCCGGCCCTGCCGGTGCTGAGCTACGACAATGTGCGTCTGCTGCCGGAAAGTTATACCGGTACTTTGATCACTTCCCGTGAAATCAAAGGTCTGGAATTGAACGCCGGTCGCTTCACCGCCGAATCGCGCAAAAGCGATGAAGGTCGTGACAGCGGTGGTCTGAAAGCGATCAACGTGATTGGTGGTAGCTACCAGTTCACCGAACACTTCAAAGGCGCGCTCTACGCCTCCGACGTCGAAGACGTCTTGAAGAAACAGTACGTGAACGCCAACTACGTGATCCCGTTTAACAAGGATCAGTCGCTGACCCTGGACTTCAACGGTTACCGCACCAAGCTGGACAATTCCTATGTCCGCGAAAACGGTGTAACCGGTGACGACAACAAGATCTGGAGCTTGGCCGCCACTTTCGCCACTGGCGCGCACTCGTTCACCCTTGCACACCAGCGTTCCACCGGCGACAGCAATCTGGGTTATGCCTACGGCGGCTACCAGAAAGATCAGGGTCGAGTGGGCGATGGCGGCAACACCATCTACCTGGCCAACTCCTACTGGTCTGACTTCAACGCCGAAGACGAACGCAGCTGGCAACTGGGCTACGGCCTGGACTTCAGCACATTCGGCGTGCCGGGCCTGAGCTACAACTTCGCTTACGTGCGTGGCGACAACATCACCACGTCCACCAGCGAGGGCGGGACCGAGCGCGAGATCTTCAACCAGTTCAAGTACGTCGTGCAGAGTGGCCCGGCCAAAGACCTGAGCGTGAGACTGCGCAGCTCGATCCTGCGCGTGTCGCAGAAGTCCAGCGAGTACAACGTCAGCGGCAACGAGCTACGCGTATTCGTGGATTACCCGATCAACGTCTTCTGATGCGCGATTGGCTGTAACAGATGTGAGAAAACCCCGATTGTTTCGGGGTTTTTTTTCGCCTGCTTTATCGCGAAAACCGGTAAAAACCCGTGTTTTTGTCATTTAAAAGTTGTGTTTCATTCGCTTCAAGCGCCGTTTCAAACAGCGCTTCAAATGCCTGAAATTCTTTCTCATGGACGCAAATTCTCCACCTAATAGATTAGGGCGCTCAACGCAGCGGAGAATGGGTAATGATCGTTTTAAACAGAGAAGTGGGCGAATCGCTACGGCGCGACAAGTTTGTCAACGTGCAGGGTGGTGACTTCAATCTCTACGGTCATTTCGCCGACTTCGTCAGACTGACCAAAAGTTGGGAAAACATGGAGCCCGACAGTTACTACGGTCAGGCCGAAGCCGGCATGCGTTACCGTCGTTACAGCGACTTCGAATACAACCCGAAGACCCGTGAATTGAAGCAGCTCGAACATCGCGCCTACGTTCAATCCAAAGAAAACAATGCCTATGTCGGCGGCCTCGTGCGGCATTTCCAGGACTTTTCCGATGAGGTGATCACTTCGCCGGTGATGCGCAGCCTGATCGACACCGACTTTGAAGTGTACAAAAGCGTGTTGCCGGAAGAGCTCCATGACGAAATCTGGCAGTGCCAGATTCACCAGATCCGTATCGAAATCAAACCCGGCAAACAACTGGAGATCACCCCCGAGGGGATTCACTGCGACGGCTATCCGTTCAGCGGCGTGCACTTCTGGGGCCGCAACAATGTCGAGGGTGCCGAGAGTCGTTTGTACGACATTCACGAGCATCAACTGGCGTCGACCACGTACCAGGAAATTCTCGACACCACGTACTTCCTCGACCGCGACATGCGCCACTACGTGACCCCGGCGCGCAACACTCATACCCATGCCATGGCGTACCGGCAGATTCTGGCGATCTCTTTCTCGCGGCCCGGGACCGCTTTCGACATTGTTCGCTAATCAGATCACCCCAATCGACGGCGTCGAGTGCTCGACGCCCGTGGTGCTGCGCCGGGCCACGGCCAAGGATGCGCAACGCATGGAGCGCTTCTTCCGCCAGTTCGACGAGGTGTCGTTCTGCGAATGGCAGGACGCCAAATGCCTGCGGGGCGTGTTGATTCAGAAAACCACCACGGCTTATCTGGCTTTCGATGTCACCGGCGAGATCGTCGGTGCGGTGCTCGGCGGCATGCTCGGCAGCCGTGGCACGATCAATCATCTGGCGGTCAGCCCGGGTTATCGCAGCCAGGGCGTCGGTCAACGTCTGGTTGAAGCCGCCTCGTCCGATATGAAGCGGGTCGGGGTGTTGCGGATGTTTCTATTCGTCGACGATGCTAACCTCGCGGGCAAGCGATTCTGGGCTGCCCAAGGTTTTTGCGAGCCGCATGGAGAACGGACTTTTGAGAGGGATCTATGAATGAAAGGTCCGGCAGCGCACCGTTGATGGCCGACCATCAGCCGTCGCGCACCTTTGCCGAAGCCAGTCCGGTGGTGGCCGGGTATTTCACCGTGTCGTTCGTATTCGGACTGATGGCGGTCAATGCCGGGCTGCCGATGTGGCTGCCCGTTGCGATGTGTTTGTTCGTTTACGCCGGGGCATCGCAATTCGCCGCGCTGGCGCTGATCTCCAGTGGTGCATCGCTGACCACCATCGTGTTGACCACGTTTCTGATCAACGCCCGGCACATGTTGATGTCCGTTTACATGGCCAAGGCCTTGCGTGCACTGGGTTTGAGTCGTATGGAGCGCTGGTGCTATGCCGGTGGTTTAACCGATGAATCCTTTGCCTTCCACAGCGTTAAACTCGGAACCGGCGCACCGGTCAACGTGCGCTATCTGATCGGCTTCAACCTGTTCTGCCACACCTCGTGGGTGCTCGGTGGTTTGCTGGGGGCGGTCTGCGCACAGTACGCGGCGCACCTGATCAAATATCAGCTCGACTACGCACTGACGGCGATGATGCTCTACGTGCTGGTCTCTTTGTGCAATACACGTAACAAACTCATCGCCGCTGCTGCTGCCGTGGCCTGCATGGGCGCGCTGAGCCTCATAGGCAGTTCGCCATTCAATGTGTTTATCGCCACGTTTGTGGGCTGCGGAGTCGGTGTATGCCTGACCAAACGTTCCTGATTCTGGTGGTGGTGCTGATGATGGCCGTGACCTTTCTGCCACGCGCCCTGCCACTGCAAATCAACACCGAGCACTGGCCGCCATTCGTGGCGAGGGCACTGGAATATCTGCCAGTGGCGATCGTTGCTGCGATCAGCCTGACCCCCTTGTTGATCAAGGATCGGCAGATACAGCTCGATCGCCCGGAATTCTATGCAGCGATTCCGACGCTGTTATGTGCGTATTTCAGCAAAAACCTCTTTCTCAGTGTGGCGGTGGGAACGGCTGCGTACATTGCGCTCGGCTCGTTCATGTAGCGGCAGGTCGACAACATCGTTCAGTGCCTGGTGCGACAACTCCGGATTGTTTACCGCAAGGCGCACTTCAAGGAAATCCTCGAAACCGGGGAAAATCGTCAGGCCGTTCTTCTGCGCGGCCTCGCGCGAGACCATGCCGACAGCGTCCATCTGTGTAATCAGCGACAGCGTCAACGTCTCGCTGCAGGAATACACCATGCGCTGTCCGTTCTCGTGGTTGCCCAGTCCGGCGTCGAGAAAGCGCAAAAAGCTGTGGGAATACGGACAGTCTTCGGCAGGACGCACCTGGAACTTGTTGCCCAGCAACGTCAGCGGATCGTTCTCCTGGCCACAATGCGCACCGACCACCTGCACCTGCACGTCCGGCAGGACAATGCTCGGCAGGCCCGGCCGCTGCGGGCCGATCAGCACCGCGAGGTCGAAATCCTCGTTCTTCAGCTTGCTGAGATTTTCCATCGACTCGGCGTAGCTGAACTCCATCTGATAGTCGGGAAATACCTCAATCAGCCGTCCGATCATTCGCCGGTTGAAGTCGGGCGACAGCGTATTGTTCAACGCAACCTTCAACGTGCGTTGACCCGGGACCTTCAGCGCCTCGACTTTTTCTTCCATCTGTCGCGTGGCGATCAGCACTTTATCGATGTAGGGCGTGAGCTCTGTGCCTTGCGGCGTGAGCGTCAGCCCCTTGTTGGAACGTCGAAACAAGCGGAAACCGAACTGCTCTTCGACCTTGTTCAACTGTGCGGCCAACGCCTGCACGGTCAGGCACGAATGCTCGGCTGCGGCCGACAACGAGCCGGTCTGCACGATGCGCATGAGGTTGCGTAAGGTTCTGCTATCCATGGGTAATGCCCTCTGAAGTGGGCTGGGTATTGTTGTTTACGAGACGACCGAACCGGCGCCATATGCCGGCTATATTCCTGTACCTGAGCATAGTTGTCGCGGGTTTAGTAGCGAATCGATGTCCCCGCCGATGGCTGGAGGCTGACACAGGATCGGGTTTTTTGATGACGTCGGGGTGATCAGGGTCAAAAACTACTCACGGACTCTGACAATTCGGAGCGTTATCAGCATTTGGGCGCACACGGCCAGTTCGTCCACAAGCGAATAATTTCCAGACATATATCCATATGTGTACTAACCTGTAGTCACGTTACCGATCAGTGGAGGGTGCCATGTCTACCCCATCTTCAGCGCTTTCGCCCCGCGAGCAACTCGACGCTCCCGAAGCCGGCCGCGTCGCACTGAAGTTCTTTTTCAACCTCATGGAGCGCTGGGGCTGCAGCACCGAGCAGCAACGCACCTTGCTCGGTGGCGTCGGCAACACCACGTTCTACAAATACAAACACCTGCCACCCAACGTGCGCCTGCCTCACGACACCCTTGAGCGCATCTCCTACCTGATGGGCATACACAAGGCGTTGAGCATTATCTTCAGCAACAGCAGCGAGCGCGCTTACACCTGGGTCAGCAGCCCGAACACCGCCGCGCCATTTAACGGCCGGACGGCGCTGGATTACATGCTGGCCGGGCGAGTGGTGGACATCGCCGACGTGCGCCGCTACCTCGACGGTGTGCGCGGTTGAAAACGCCTGCGCTGGTCGAGGTGCAGTGGCCGCGGGCCTACCGAATCGTCAACAGCAGCTTCCCGCCGATCGCCCTGTTCGAAGACGTCCTGGATCCGGAAGATCTCGAAACCGCCTACGCCATCGAAGCACTGACCAACGATCGACTGATCGAACAGGCCGGCGTCCTCGCCCGGGTGCGCCCCGAAGACCGACTCTCCGGCCCCGGCTCGACGCCCGTCATGGCCGCGTTCACCCACATCGGCAAACGCAGCCGCTTCTGCGACGGCACCTTCGGCGTGTACTACGCCGCCAGCAGCCAGGCTGCCGCCATCGCCGAAACCTGTTTCCATCAGGAGCGCTTCCTGGCCGCGACTCAGGAAGCAGACCTCGAATTGACCATGCGCACTTACGTCAACAAGGTCGTCAAGCCGCTGCACGACCTCCGCCACGATTACCCGCACCTGCACAACCCGGATCCCGACGCCTACGGCCCGTCGCAAGCGTTCGCCCGACAATTGCACGACGCCAAATCGTGGGGGTTGCTGTACAACAGCGTCCGTTTACCCGGCCAGGAATGCGTGGCCGCGTTTCGCCCACCGGCCGTATCGATCCCCAAGCAGGGCAAGCATTTGCGGTATGTGTGGAATGGGAGTCAGCAGAAGATTTCGTTTGTGTTTGAGGTGAGTCAGGTCTGAAACGCAAAAAGCCCTTGCATCGGCGAGGGCCTGAAACCGGCGTTTACATCAACGGCTTGTCCTGCGACGCATCCATCACTTTCACTACATCATCGATCAGCGCTTTGCTCAATTCCTGCAAATACTGCGAGGCATAAGCGTGAAGGTCAGGGTCGCGAGAGACTGAAGTGTCCGCGGTGAGCAGTCGTGAAATGTGAAGCAAGTGCGAGGCGTGGGAAAGGGCGGCGATTACCGGTACACCACGGTTGGTGCGGAACATCGCTTGGTTGGATTGAAAGGAAAGTGGGTGAGGCCGAGGGTTTTCAGATCTTGAGAGTTGGTCATTTCGATTCACCTGCCGTTCGAGATGGGCGGTGTAAAGTGACCGGTGTTGCTGACGGATCAATGGCTTTCATTTGTGAACTCCCTGTATCAAATGAGAGCTGCCATTCGTTCTCAGGCGAAAAGGTGGCAGCTATGCGCAGGCTGAGAAACCGGAGATACAGGAACCCGGCAGACCCGAAGGTCTCCCACGCACAGCCGCCATTGCACGTGAATGCGGGCGCAAAAAAAACGCCGGCAATCGTGGGTTGAGGCGCTGTTGCGCCTGTATCTTACGCGGGTTCTCAGGCCCGGTCGCTGGATTGGCAGCGACGAACTGAACGGTAGCTTGAGGGAGGGCCGATGCATAATCGTGGCCAGTAGTGGCTTTGCCTGGCTTCTCGTTACAACAAATTTCTCAGAGTTTCGCGCCATGCGTTTTGTCGGTCATGATTTGTCCTTAGCCTTTTCAAAGCAATAAAACGAGAAGATCAGCGATGTTCGATGAAATGGAGCAATTCCAGCAGGACTTACTGGAGTCTGTACGTCAGATGAAGGCCGGTGAGGCCGCGCGCGTAACGCAGATGCTGCTCTCTGCGGCGGAGGAACAAAGTGTCGAGGCATCAGCACTCTTGGGCTGGACTGCCGGGTTGCCATTGACTCCGCCGGTTCAGTGCGCTGAGAAACTCTGCTCATGCAATTACATTTTTTAGGGGCACGCCATAATTATTGCCAGTTCATAATTTGGCATAAAAGCGGAAATTCGGGCGTTTTGGGCAAAAGCCGTGCTTTGTGGGATAAGGGCGCCTGGCGATTAGACCGACGTGTGCGGAGGAGAGGCGCTATTTCTACTGAAGCAGAAACGCTGCCAAAAATATAAACACCCCAGAAACAACAAAGCCCCTGCATTTCTGCAGGGGCTTTGTTTTGTATGGTGCCGGCACCAGGAGTCGAACCCGGGACCTACTGATTACAAGTCAGTTGCTCTACCAACTGAGCTATACCGGCGTGTGGGCGACGATTATAGCGACTCGGATGGTTCTGTAAACCCCTGAATTCAGACTATTTTTAAGCGCGTGTTGAATCGCCTTCTAGGCGGGCGGCTGGGCGGGGCGAGCTGGCGATGAAAATGACAATACGGGAGGGCCTGCTGCTAATGAAGTGCCGCGAGTCCGTGCGCGCGTTTGCGCCGAAAATAGGGCCGTTATGGCGTTTCGATTGGTGGCTTATGCACAACTCGATGGCTCGACGTGTCGCTTAGGCCTGTTTTTTCGGAGCCATTCTCATTTTGTTCGCAAATCCCTGTTTTGGCGGTTTTTTATCAGGGTGTACAAAAAATGACCAGGGGTGAAAACGCAGTCAAACAGGCGTAGATATTGGATCCAGCAATATTTCATCAACAGAGTTATCCACAGCTCGCCGGTTGATTATTGGCGTTCGGCCAAGAGCATCAAGTTGCGCGGTGTGAGCGGTGTTTCGCAGAAGGTGCCCAGGCGCACGTCGTAGCACTGCTCGGCGAGGAAAAGTGCGCGATCGAGGTTTAGCCAGAGCTCCAGTGGTCGTCGGAAAAGTCCGCGTAGCAGCTCCAGATTGCGGACTTCGGCCAGACGCTGCCAGCCGGCGGCTTCCAGCGCTTTCCAGTCTGGCGAACCGACCGTGGGTAGGTCTTTCAGCGCTGCCAGTTCCTGACAGTAATCGGCGAACGGCTTATCCAGCCACGCACTCGGCAGCGACGGGGTGGGCAGGTACTCGTCGATGCCGCGCAATTCTCGTTGCAGCAAATCGAAGGCCAGGCGTCGGGCCATGGAGGTGTCGCGCTGACGTCGGACTCTTGCACCGGCGGTGACGGTTTCGCTCATGGGCAGAGCCAGATCTTCCAGCGATAGCTGTAGGACCGATCGCCGGCCGGCCGAGGATAACGCTTGATATTCGTCGCGGCTGATACGGTTGTAGCAGCACGGGGCGATCGCCATTTGCTTGCATCCGGCTGCGCTGGCCAGCTGCATCAGCCGTACATGCAGGTCACCGCATGCGTGGAGGGCGACTGGGGTATGAGCTGCGTTCAATACGTCTGAAGCGTTTTCGGCGAGCACATCTTGCTCGATATGCAGCGCATACAAATGATGACGCTGACTCAACGCCTGGCCGCTGGCGACCAACGCAGGGTCGTATTCGATGCAGGTCAGTTGCTGCCTTTCACTCAGCAACCGTCGCCCGAGGTGGCCCTTGCCTGAGCACCAGTCCAGCCAGTGGGTCGACGGCGAGGCGAATGGCAAACGACTGGCGAACGCCTCGATTTGTTGCCACTTGCGGCCCGGCACATCGACATTCAAACGATGGGTGGCGACTTCAAGCGCATGCGTCGGCAATTCGCCTACCGAACTCAGTTCAGCCGACAACAGCGCCAGTGAAGCGAATGGCTCTGGCGCATCGGCAAGTTCAGTAGGTTGGTTGTGAACGTTTTCCGCCTGTTCCAGCGATCGCCTACGTAGCCATAAGGCCAACTCCGGGTAGGACGCTTCCCAGGGAAGTTGCAGATGCGTAAAAGGCCGGGGTTTCCACAGCGCCTGATGCTCAACCAAAAAAGCATTCAGCGCTGTGAAGCGGGCGAGTAGTTCCTCGCCCGTCAGCACGTGGGCAGTTTCAGCGGCCTTGGCAGGCATCGACGCGCAGCCAGCGCTCCAGCAGCTTGAAGCCGCGCACCAGCACGTAAGCCATCACCAGATAAAACACACCGGCGGCAAAGAAGATCTCCACCGGCAAATAGGTGCGGGCAATGATCGTGCGGGCCATGCCGGTCAGTTCCAGCAGGGTCACGGTACTGGCCAGGGCGCTGGCCTTGAGCATCAGGATCACTTCGTTGCTGTAGGCGGGCAGGCCGATGCGCGCCGCGCGCGGCAGGATGATGTAGAACATCGCTTTGGGTTTGGACATGCCCAAGGCCCGTGCGGCCTCGATTTCGCCAGGCGGAATGGCCTGGATCGCGCCGCGCAGGATCTCGGCGATGTAGGCCGCGGTGTGCAGCGTCATGGTCGCCGTGGCGCACCAGAACGGATCGCGCAGGTACGGCCACATCGCGCTGTTACGGATCGCGTCGAACTGCGCCAGTCCGTAATAGACCAGAAACAGCTGAACCAGTAACGGTGTGCCACGGAAAAAGAAGATGTAGGCGTAGGGCAAAGCGCGCACGTACCACAGCTTAGAAGAGCGCGCGATGCCCAGCGGTATGGCCAGCAGCAAGCCGGCAATCACGGCGATGGCCACCAGTTCCAGGGTCAGGGTCGCACCTTGGGCCAGTTTTGGCAGCCATTTGATGATGACTTCCCAGTTCATTGGGCGCTCCTTGCGAAGCCGCGTGCGGCGCGTTTTTCCAGGAAGTGCATGCCGGTCATGGCCAGCACCGTCAGGCCCAGGTACATGAGCGCGGCGACCATATAGAAGGTGAACGGCTGTTTCGACACGGTCACGCCGATTTGCGCGTGACGCATGATTTCTTCCAGGCCGATGACCGAAACCAGTGCGGTGTCCTTCATCAGGATCATGAACAGATTGCCCAGTCCCGGCAGGGCGATGCGCCACATCTGCGGCATGATCAAACGGGTGAAGATCCGCCATTTCGACAGGCCCAGTGCCACGCCAGCCTCACTATGACCCTTTGGAATGGCAAGGATTGCGCCGCGAAACACTTCCGTCGCGTAGGCGCCGAAGCACAGGCCCAGGGCGATGACGCCGGCGGTGAAGGCGCTGAGTTCCAATTCGGGATTGCCGAAAAACTCACCGAGCGTGCGCATGAGGTTGACCGTACCGAAGTAGATCAACAGCACCCAGAGCAATTCCGGGATGCCGCGCACCAGGGTGGAGTAAAAGCCGCCAAGCCATTGCAGCGGCTTGTATGGGGAAGTCTTGGCCAAGGCGCCGAGCAGACCGAGTACCAGCCCCAGGCACAATGCCGTGAGAGCCAGTTTGACGGTCATCAGCGCGCCAGCGGCGAGCGCCGGGCCGAATCCGTAGAGGTCGATAATCATGGATTTCTGTTCAAATCGGGCAGGCAAGGCCGGGAGCGGCGCCGTCAGATCCCGGCGCCGGTCCCGCAGGTCAGATCAATAGATGCTGAACGGGAAGTACTTGTCGTTGATTTTCTTGTAGGTACCGTCAGCGACGATTTCCTTCAGTGCAGCGTTCAGCTTCGCGCGGATCGGGTCGCCTTTTCGTACAGCGATGCCAATCTTGTCGCTTTCTTCCACCGGGTCGCCCTTGAATTCGTAGGCTTTGCCGGCGTCGCTTTTCAGCCACTCGTAGTTGACGTACTTGTCAGCCAGGATGCCGTCGAGACGACCGGAAGTCAGGTCCAGATAAGCGTTTTCCTGGGTGTCGTAGAGTTTCACTTCGACGTCCGGCATGTTGTCTTCCATGAAGGTACCGGCGAGGGTCGCGCGCTGGGCGCCGATCACTTTGCCTTTGAGCGAGTCCTTGTCGGTCTTGAACTCTTTGTCCTTCGGCGCGATGAATTGCAGCTTGTTCGAGTAGTACGGGTCGGTGAAATCCACCGCGCCCTTGCGCTCGTCGGTGATCGACATCGAGGAAATCAGGAAGTCGAACTTCTTCGCGTTCAAGGCCGGGATAATGCCGTCCCAGTCGGAGGTGACCACGGTGCACTCGACTTTCATCTTCGCGCACAGGGCGTCGCCGATTTCCTTGTCGAAGCCGACCACGTTGCCGCTGGCGTCTTTGTTGTTGAACGGCGGGTAAGCCGCTTCGATGCCCATCTTCAGGGTTTCAGCCATGGCACCGGCGCTGAATGCGAGGGTGACGGCTGCGGCCAGGAAGACCTTTTTATAGTTCTGCATGCATGTTGCTCCGTTAGCGGTTGCTGGACATGAATTGTTTGCAGCGCGCCGAAAGCGGGTTGTCGAACACCTGCTGTGGCGATCCTTGCTCTTCTACCAGGCCCTGGTGAAGGAACACCACTTCGCTGGAGACCTGACGGGCAAAGCCCATTTCGTGGGTCACGAGCAGCATGGTGCGGCCTTCCTCGGCCAATGCGCGGATGACACTAAGTACTTCCTGAACCATTTCCGGGTCAAGCGCCGAGGTGGGTTCGTCGAACAGGATCACCTTCGGCTGCATTGCCAGCGTACGTGCGATGGCGGCGCGTTGTTGCTGACCACCGGACAGTTGCGCCGGGTAGGCGTGGCGCTTGTCGGCGATGCCGACCTTGGCCAGCAGGGCTTCGGCGACTTCGATGGCTTCGGCCTTGCTCTGACCGAGCACGCGGCGCGGGGCCTCGATGATGTTGTCGAGCACGCTCATGTGCGGCCACAGATTAAAGTTTTGAAATACAAAACCAATCTCGGAACGCAGGCGGTTGATCTGCTTGCCGTCGGCGGCAACCAGTTCGCCATTCTTGGCGGCTTTGAGTTTGAGTTCTTCACCGGCCACCAGGATCTGGCCCTGGTGCGGGTTTTCCAACAGGTTGATGCAACGCAGGAACGTGGACTTGCCGGAACCGGAGGAACCGAGGATCGAGATCACATCGCCGTCGCGGGCGGTCAGCGAGATACCTTTGAGCACCTCAAGCTGTCCGTAGCGTTTGTGCAAGTTGCGGATTTCAAGCGCGGGCGTGGCCTCAGCCATGTGCGTTCCTCATATATGTTGCGCTCCTGCTGTTGGCGGGCCTTCCTGGCGAGGCGGCCAAGCTAGCAT
Source organism: Pseudomonas khorasanensis (assembly GCF_014268505.2). Taxonomy (GTDB): domain Bacteria; phylum Pseudomonadota; class Gammaproteobacteria; order Pseudomonadales; family Pseudomonadaceae; genus Aquipseudomonas; species Aquipseudomonas khorasanensis. The sequence continues at coordinate 48,085 of NZ_JABWQP020000010.1, read as the reverse complement.
AGCGTTTCAATGGCAGCCAACAGCGCTACGAGCGGTAAACGGGTGGCATGTGGCAGGTTGTCGCATCGGCACAGCAGACTGTCGCCCCATCAACAACCGAACGGGTGTTTGATCGTGCAAGCCCGTGGGTGTCGCGTAAAAAAAGGCGCGATGTTGCCAGCTTTGGCGGGGTGTTGGAAGCGCTATCCGGCCGAACGTTCCTCATTCGCCCTTTTATTGTGCATCTCGCACTTTTTCTGTGTGTTTCCGGTGCACTGATTCGTCCTTCAAAGTGAGTCGCAGGGTAACGCTCTGGCGAATCGCCATTAAACTCAAGGACTTGCGCTGATCGCCGCGATCGCCAGCAAGTCCCGCGATGCCAAGGACTTGAAACATTTTGGCGTAAATATTGCGTGCAGAATAAGGAACAGCCCGTTGGATTCTTTTTACGAGAAGGAAATCCAGACCGGCCGGATGCACTCGCTTTCCTTGCAAAGGTAGTCTCTATGAGCAGTACCCCAAGCTCCACAGGCCTCGAACAGGGGCTCAAACCGCGTCATGTGACCATGTTGTCGATCGCCGGTGTGATCGGCGCCGGTCTGTTCGTCGGCTCCGGCCACGCCATCGCTGCCGCCGGCCCGGCCGTGCTACTGGCCTACGCCGCTGCCGGTACTTTGGTGGTGTTGGTGATGCGCATGCTCGGCGAAATGGCCGTGGCCTCGCCGGACACCGGCTCGTTTTCGACTTACGCTGACCGTGCCATCGGCCATTGGGCCGGTTTCACCATCGGCTGGTTGTACTGGTGGTTTTGGGTATTGGTAATTCCGTTGGAAGCCAACGCCGCCGCGACGATCCTGCACGCGTGGTTCCCGGGCGTGGACATCTGGGCCCTTGCGTTGGTCATCACCCTGCTGCTGACCGTGACCAACCTGTTCAGCGTGAAGAATTACGGCGAGTTCGAGTTCTGGTTCGCGCTGATCAAGGTGTTGGCGATTATTGGATTTATCGGCCTCGGTCTCGCGGCTATTTTCGGTTTCCTGCCGACCAGCCAGGTCAGCGGCGTTTCGCACCTGTTCGACAGCGGCGGCTTCCTGCCCAACGGCATGGGCGCGGTGTTGGGGGCGATCCTGACCACCATGTTCTCGTTCATGGGCACCGAAATCGTCACCATTGCGGCGGCGGAATCGAAGGAACCGGGCAAGCAGATTTCCAAGGCCACGAACTCGGTGATCTGGCGGATCGGCCTGTTCTACCTTGTCTCGATCTTCATCGTCGTAGCGCTGGTACCGTGGAACGACCCTATGCTGGCCAGCCTTGGCTCCTACCAGACTGTGCTTGAGCGCATGGGCATTTCCAACGCCAAGATGATCGTCGACATCGTGGTTCTGGTCGCTGTCACCAGCTGCCTGAACTCGGCGCTCTACACCTCGTCGCGGATGCTGTTTTCTCTGGGCAAGCGCGGCGATGCCCCAGCCATGTCGACCCGCACCAACAAAAGCGGTACGCCTTACTGGGCGGTGATGCTGTCCACCGGCGCAGCATTTCTGTGCACATTCGCCAACTATGTGGCTCCGGCAGCGGTGTTTGAATTTTTGCTGGCCAGCTCCGGCGCCATCGCCCTGCTGGTGTACCTGGTGATCGCATTCTCGCAACTGCGTATGCGCAAGCAGCGCATGGCGCGCGGCGAGAAGATCGTCTTCAGCATGTGGCTGTTTCCGGGCCTGACCTGGGCGGTGATCATCTTCATCATCGCCGCGCTGACCATCATGCTGTTCCAGGAAGCTCACCGCGTGGAAATCCTCGCCACAGGCTTGCTGAGCCTGATGGTGGTCGCTGCCGGACTGCTGGTGTCACGCCGTCGCAAGCTGGAGAAGCGTGGTGCTGTTGTTTTGAACTGAGTTGTAACGCGTGATGTAAAACGGCCGCTGTCAGTGATGACTTGCGGCCGTTTTTGTTTATGAGCTTTGCTCAGTCGGGATGAACCCAGTCCACAATACGCAATCCGGAAACACGTTCAAATTCCCGCACATTGTTCGTGACGCCGATAAGTCCAAGTGACCGCGCGTGGCCTGCGATCATTTGGTCGTACGGCCCAATCGGTGTTCCCGCTTTCGCAAGTTCAGATCGAATCATCCCGGTCTGTGCGGCTGCGTCATTGTCGAAAGGCAAGACTTCCAATCGCGCAACGAAACCTTCGACGATCGCCAGATTCTTTTCCGGGGCCGCGGACTTTTCAGCACCATAAATAAGCTCCATAAGCGTGATAGCGCTGATGCACAATTGCCCGGAATGTCGATTGAAAGCTTCCCGGACAACCTGTGGTTTGTTCTTGATGGTGAAGATGCAGATGTTTGTATCTAGCATGTATTTGATCATCAGAACGACTCGCGCTCCTGATCAGCGGGTTGCTCACGGTCAGCCATGAAATCAGGGCTGACGCTGTCGCCATCAAACCAGCTATCCCAGCTTTCTCCAGCAGGCGTAATGACGCGTGTTCTGCCAATCGCAATGACTTCCACGCGTTTAACGTCGCCGGGCATCGCAACTGCCTTTGGCAGCCGAACTGCCTGACTTCTATTGCTCATGAAAATTGTGGTCTGTTCCATATTTGACCTCTGGGTCTGATCCTGTGATGGCCTCAGGATAAGTTGTGCTTGGGATATGTCAACGGGATATACAATGTCATCGGACAAAGGGTAGCTAAGCCATCCAAACAAAAAAACGGCCGCTGTCAGTGATGACTAGCGGCCGTTTTTGTTTATGAGCTGGGTTTATTCGCTCTTTTCTTCCGGTGTATCCACCGACTTCCCGTAAGTATCCAGCGCCACCCCGAAATCGGTGATGAACTGCGGCTCGCTCAGCCATGCCTGGGCTTGTTCGATGGTCATGCCGTCGGCCCACATGCGGTAGTCGATGAGCATGTCGGCGGCCAGGTGGGTAGCGGCCATGCCTTCGTTGTCGGCGTTTTCCATGTCGAGCAGTTCAGGGTGGTCGACGATGATGAAGGCCAGTTCGCGCAGCAGCGTCAGCAGCATCTCGTTGCGGCTGACGGCTTCGGCGTCGCGCATTTTGCTGAACATCGCCAGGGTGTAGTCGGGAATCGGCTCGGCGAGATGGCCGAGGTCTTCGTCCTGGTCCAGCGGTTTGCGCCCGACCATCCGAATCTGCTTGGCTTTGGCCTTGGCGCGTTTGGCGCGTTTCTGTTGCTTGTTCAGGGATGCCATGGGAGCTCAGTTCTTCTGTTGGGTTTGCGCGGCGATCGCATCGGACGCCGCTACGTAATCTGCCTGGAAAGCCGGGGACTCGATCCATGCCAGCGCGCCGGCCTCGTCGGTTTCCTGTGACCACTGGCGATATTCGATCAGCGCGGCGAGGATGAAATCCATTGCGCCTTCTTCGCCTTCCTGTTCATAGACCAGTTCCAGCAGTGGGTCTTCAAGGAACGCGGTGCACAAGGCCTGCTGGCTGATCTTCTCGGCGTCGATCATTTTCTTGAACAGTTCGGTCAGGTCCACCGATTCGAAGTCGATGCGGTCATCGTTCGGATCCAGCTCGACCGGCGCCTCGGCGCGCTTGGTGCGATTTTGCTTGGCCTTGGCTTTGGCCCGGGTGGCGCGTTTTTGCTGTTTGTTGGCGGAGGCCATGATGTGTTCCGTCGTGCGTTGAGAGGGGCTCAGCTGCGTGGCACTTGTCGGCCGGGTGTATCGGCGGCCAGTGCGCCGGTTTGCAGCCAGGTCAGAGCGATGGGCCATAGTGTGGCTTGGTATTCGCTGCGAAAAAAGGCGAAATGTCCGACTTGTCGTTCGCCGATGTCGTGCGGCTCGATGCGCAGGTGGGTTTTTACGGTGTTGTTGAAGTAGTCGAGCAGGCGTTCAACGGCCGCAGTCGTACCGTAGGGATCGTCGCTGAGGCTGATGGCAAGGATCTGCGCGCCGACATTGGCGAAGGGCAGGGCGCCGGTCTTTTTCATCAATGCGCGTCCACTCGGGCGATGTTCGTAACGCGCGGTGGGCGTGCTCCAGTCGTGCACAACGCCAGCTGGCGTGTCTTCCAGCCAGCCGAGGCGCTTGCCGGGGAAATAACCGCAGAGCAGCGTCAGCAGCGGCATCATCACATGCCATTTGCCGAACATGCGCCAGCGCAGTTCGGGCGCGTAATCACGCCAGTAAGCGAACTGCGCCCCGACGGTAACCAGCCGTCGGATTACCTTGCCCGATGCGGCCAGACCGGCCGCGCACCCGCCGAAGCTGTGGCCGACCACATCGATCGGCTGACCGGGAAATTCCCGCTGGGCACGTTTGAGCATCGCTTCGAAATCCAGCGCGCCCCAGTCGGTCCACGAAGCATTCAGGCCTTTCATTGCGGCGGGGCGCGATTCGCCGATGCCACGGTAGTCGTAGGTGATCACATCGAAACCATTGGCGAACAGGTAGGCCGCGAAACGCGAGTAATGGCGACAGCGTACCGAAGTGGCGGCGTTGATGATGACTAACGGGCGCTGCGGATCGGGCGATCTGTGGCACCAGGTGAAACCGCCGAGTGCATAGCCGTCGTGAGCGTTTTCCTTGAAGGACGTGCCTTCGGCTGCAGTTAAAACAGATTGGCTCAACTCGGCGTCTTCCAGCTCGGATGGGTGCTGACAGCTCATGGCGCTTGACCTCGGCGGCTAGGTGCCAACCATAGTCGCCGCGTTGATCAAGAACAATCCAGCCGGTTCAGTCATTGGATTGGGTGAGCATCAACGCTTGTTCGCGGTTGACCAGTTGAGGTCGGCACATTCGTTCATGTACCACAGGCGCGCGTTCTCGCTTTCGACGCGTAGCAGACGGCGGTAATGGGTCCAGCTCAATTCGTGACGCAGTGCGTCACGAATTGGAAACGCCTGATAGAAGAGGCGCATATATCGCAGATTCCGTTCATCAAACCCTTTCCCGAACTGCCCCGTCAGATCCTTCGCCAACAGCGCCAGCAACTGCCGGTATCGGTCCGTAGTCCATTTCGTACTTGCTCTGCGCGCAACGGCGTGACCCGTCACGGCAGCGTTGAGGTTGGCAGCGGTACGGCGCGCAATCTGGTGTCTTATAGGGAGGGGGAGAATAGTCAGCAGCGTGACAACGCAGCGCCTCTTCAGCGGGAACGCCTTTCAGCTTTTGGCTTCCCCGCAGGCTCGCGCACTTTGCAATAAATCCACAACCCGAACACGCCAACGGCCAGCATGAGCAAGGTCCAGAAGCTCTGCCACACAAACTCGAACCAGAACCGCCGCGGCTGCAACGCCTGGGTATAAGTGCTGCGAGGCCCGCGATTGTGGGTGGTGATGGAGCCGCTGATCCAGCTTTCGATGAGCATGTAGATCGAAAGGCAAACAGCGACAGCGAACAGCACGCCGGCGAGAACGGTCAGCCAGTAACTCAGCCGGCTTTGCCGATAAGGCGGCGGATGGGGCAGGGGGACGCGGGTTCGTTTCTGGTTCATGGGTTATTGCCCTCTTCCGTAAGGGGATGCCAAAGCAGTGTCCGTCAAATCGCAGGCATAAAAAAACCCTGAATCTTGCGATTCAGGGTTTTCGGTATTTGGTGCCCAGAGACGGAATCGAACCGCCGACACGGGGATTTTCAATCCCCTGCTCTACCGACTGAGCTATCTGGGCAACGGGGCGCATTAAAAGGGTTTTTCGAATTTACGTCAACGACTTTTTAAAAATTTCTTAAATTAATTCCGTCGCTTACGATCCAGCCCCCGATTTTGCAGCGTTACTCCGAGGGCGGTACGTAGCCTTCGGCCTTGGCGTATTCCTCGCCGGAGAAGTACTTCTCCATTTCGCCCTGAAGAAATTTGCGGTCTTCGGCATTCATCATGTTCAGGCGTTTTTCGTTGATCAGCAGGGTCTGGTGTTTCTGCCAGTCGCCCCAGGCTTTGGCGGACACGTTCTCGTAGATGTCCTGGCCCTTTGCGCCTGGAAACGGCGCGCGTTCCAGTCCTTCGAGTTGTTCTTTGTACTTGCGGCACATTACGGTGCGGGTCATGGTGATTCTCCTGCATTCAAGACGGCGGCCGCGCGTTCGAGCAAGGTCTTGACCGGGGCTGCCAGGCCCAGGCGCGGCGGGGTGGCGAGGTTATACCAGAGCCAGTCGGCCTCGGCCACGTGATGGCTGGCTTCCTGTACCTGAACCAGCCAGGGCTCGATGGATAACTGGAAGTGGCTGAAAGTGTGAACGAGGCTCGGCAGGGCCTGCTGCTCGCCCATGGTCAGCGAATGCTGATTGGCCAGGTGTTGCAGATCGTCGAGGCCGTCGAGTTCCGGCAGACTCCACAAGCCGCCCCACAAGCCTGTCGACGGACGACGATAAAGCAAAATCGCACCTTCGCCGTTGGCGAGCATCGGCATCAACGTGCGCTTTTGCGGGATGGCTTTGCGTGGTTTGGGGATCGGGTAACGGGTTTCCAGGCCGAGCCTATGCGCTTCGCAGCCACGCTCCAGCGGGCACAGCAGGCAACTCGGCTTGCTGCGCGTGCACAGCGTTGCACCGAGATCCATCATCGCCTGGGTGTAGGCGTTGACCCGGTCGTGCGGGGTGAAGCGCTCGGCGTTGGCCCACAGCTGCTTCGCTACTTTAGGCTCGCCGGGGTAGCCTTCCTGCGCGGTAAAGCGCGCCAGCACGCGTTTGACGTTGCCATCGAGAATCGGCGCGCGCAGGCCCATGCTGATGCTGGCAATCGCACCGGCGGTGGACAGGCCAATCCCCGGCAGCTCGGTGAGCTTTTCCACGTCACGCGGAAATTCTCCGCCGTACTGGCTCACAACGATCTTCGCGGTTTTTTGCAGATTGCGCGCACGGGTGTAGTAGCCCAGCCCGGTCCACAGGTGCAGTACCTCGTCTTCCGGCGCGTCCGCCAGAGCACCGACGGTCGGCAATGCGGCCATGAAACGGTCGAAATAATTGAGCACGGTACTGACCTGAGTCTGCTGCAACATGATTTCGGACACCCACACCCGGTACGGGCTGATGTCTTGCTGCCACGGCAAGTCGTGGCGGCCGTGGCGGTCGAACCAGTCCAGCACCGCTGTGGAAAACTGCTCCGCTGTCATCGCTTGAACAGCCCCTTCAGTGCGTTTTTCAGTTCCGGGCTGACCTTGTCGCCCAGTTTTTCGTCAATTTTCTCGCTGAGTTTGTTGCCGGCCATTTTGCTCGCGACCTGACCGAGACGATCATTGTCGATGCGGCAAGCTTTGGCGCCCAGCTCCAGCGGGCCACGGCAGCGCAGTGGCCACTCGACGCCGACGAACTTTTCGCCGACCTGACAGGCCGGGTCCGGCATGGCGCTGGTGTCGCCCTCGACGATGATGCCGACGCGATAATCCATGCCCAGCACGCGCAGGTCGATATCGCCGTCACCGTTAACGGTCATGCCCGGGATGCGCACTTTCAGGTCGGGGTTGCTGGCGATGCCGTTGCGTACGGTCAGGTTGCCCTTGAGCTCCTCGAACGGCGTGTCTTTGCCACGCGGCTCGCCGCTCAGGGTTTTGCGATTCAGGGTGGCGATGCCTTTGCACAGTTGCTGCTCAAGGTTGGCGTTGAGCAGCACGCCGTTATTGATGACGAAACTGGCGTTGCCGTTCAGCGTGTCGATCAGCGCCTGCTGACTGTTGCCGCTGCCGGTCAGGCTGCTGGTGAGCGTCACCAGGCCTTTGACTGGCGGGTTTTTGCCCTGGCTTTCGATGATTTTTTCTGCCGGGACGCGATTGAGCCGGGTCTGCAGATTCAAGACCGGCGCGCTCGGGCGCACGTCGAGCGTGCCGTTGGCGACGAAGCTACCGTTGTAGAGATCACCGCTCAAGTTGGTCAGGGTCAGCAAACCTCCCTGGCCTGTCGCCTTGAGGGCGGCGTTCTGGATCGGCAGCTTGTCGAGGGTCAGTTGGCCGAAGGTCAGATCCGCATTGACGTCGAGTTTGGCCAGGCGTTCGACCGGCAGCAGGCGCTCGGTGCTCCAGGCGGTTTTGCTCGGCTTGTCCGGCAGCGGCGTGGTGCCCGCCACGGCACCGGCCTCGGTACTGGCCACTTCGGCCTGACGCGTTTGCGCGGCGCTGTTGGCCTGAGCCGATTTCGGCGGCAGGTAACGGTCGACGTTGAACGTGTCCGCCTTGAGGATCGCGCGCAGTGACTGTTTGGCGAAGTCTTCGACGGCGATTCGACCGCTCAAACTGCTGTCATCGAGTTTCAGGTTGATGTTGTCGAAGGCCAGGCTGGTCGGCGTTGCAGCGACGCGGCTGACCAGTTCGACCTTGCTCAGGCTGCCTTCGCCCATGGCCGGCAGCGTCTGGCCGATGCTGTCGACGAACTTCGCCAGATCGAACTGCGCGATGGAGATGCCGCCGCTGATTTGCGGCGTCTTGTCGAGGTCGTTGGCTTTCAGCTCGCCCAAGGCGCGCAGTTGGTTGGCGGAAATCTTGATGCCGGTCCATTCGGCGACGTTCGCTGCTTTGTCGAGCAACAATTGGCCTTGAGCCGAAAAAGTCATGGTTTTGCCATGCAGCGGATCGCCGGCCAGTTCGCCGGTCAGCTTCAGGTCTTCGAACTTGTAACGCTGCAGGGCGCGCTCGAAACGCAGCTCGCCGTTGAGCTCGGTGCGCACGCGCAGCACAGGCTGATTAGTGCCGAGGAACGCCGTGGCCTTGACCGGAATGTTGGTCGAATCGTGCACCGGGCCGGTGCTCAGCTGAATGCTTTCGGCGCTGAACTGCTTGCCGGTCAGCTCATCGGTGTATTCAACGCGGGCGTTGTTGACGGTCAGGCTGTCGATGTCGAGGCGAATCGGTTGCGCCGGTTTTTCCACGGCTACGGACGGTTCGCTGGCGGGAGCGTCGGGGCTGGCTGGTGGGGTTGCACCGGGCGCCACAGGTACCTTGCCGATGTCTTCCCAGTTGCCATGGCCGTTCTTGTCACGATTCAAGCGCAGGTTGAGACCTTCGACGCGCACGTCGCTCATCTGCACTTCGCGACGCAACAACGGCAGCACGCGCACCGACAGGCCGAGCATTTGCAGGTCGGCAAACGGTTCGGTGGGCTTGGCCAGAGTGGCGACGCTGGCTTCGTGCAGTTCCAGGCCGAGCCAAGGAAACAGGCTCCAGCCGATATCGCCATTGAGCGTCAGCTCGATGTGGGCCTTGTCGCGGGCTATCTGGCGGATCTCGTCTTTGTAGTCGTTGGGATCGAAGAGGTGGGTCAGGGCAAAACCTGCCGCCACGATGATCAGCAACAGCCCGAGAAGTACCAGACCCAGGATTTTGCCGAACGCTTTCATGGGCGAGTCCTTGTAATTAGTCGAATTCGTCAATTAGCCGGGGAGTATAGCGCTGCAAGCACCCGGTTCGGAGTGGCGTTATGTGTCGAGGGCCTGCAACGGCGCCGCAACTTCGCCGACAGTGCCTGCGCTTCAAAATTTCCGGCGGGCGCCAGCAGCCGCAATTGGGCCCCCGCTTGCGACGCCATTTTCTGCGCTTGGTTCACCCGTCTCCCGAGAAGTCATCGGCAGGGTAACCCCTTGGGAATACACGCTGCGGGAGCTGCGGAACGCTGCGATCTTTTGATCTGGCAATGTCAAAAAAGATCAAAAGTTCGCAGCGTTCCGCGGCTCCTGCAGGGAAAAAGAACAGATGACTTGAAAAAAGGTGATATCAGTTTGGTTTTTCTGTCATCCGAGAATGGTAACCTTCGCCAGTTCGTCCGCCCGTCTGCGACTTATCGTCGCGCCTTCAAGGAGCTTCACCTAAAAAAACGGTCATGCCTGCGTGCATAAGGCCGAGGGTGAGCAGTGGCTGGCGAACCATACTAACAATTGGGGGATACACAATGAGCACGAGCATCACGGCGGACGGCTTGAACGCCGATCAGCCAGGCTTCCTGTCCAAGGAACGCATCATCGCCAAGCCCGGTTTCAACCGCTGGCTGGTACCACCGGCCGCGCTGGCCATTCACCTGTGCATCGGCATGGCCTATGGCTTTTCGGTGTTCTGGTTGCCGCTGTCCAAGGCGCTGGGCGTAACCGCTCCGGTGGCTTGCGCACCGGACATGAGCTTCATCGCACAAGTGTTTTCGTCGCAATGCGACTGGCCGATCTCCATGCTCGGCTGGATCTACACGCTGTTCTTCATCTTCCTCGGCTGCTCGGCAGCGATCTGGGGTGGCTGGCTTGAGCACGCGGGGCCACGCAAGGCCGGCGTTGTATCGGCATTGTGCTGGTGCGGCGGCCTGTTGATTTCGGCGCTGGGGATTTATACCCACCAGATCTGGCTGATGTGGATCGGCTCCGGCGTGATCGGCGGTATCGGCCTGGGTCTGGGCTATATCTCGCCCGTGTCGACTTTGATCAAGTGGTTCCCGGACAAGCGCGGCATGGCGACCGGCATGGCGATCATGGGTTTCGGCGGCGGCGCGATGGTCGGTGCACCACTGGCAACCGCGTTGATGAGCCACTTTGCTTCGCCTGAAGGCGTGGGCGTATGGCAGAGCTTCGTGGCCATGGCCGCTATCTACTTCGTGTTCATGATCGGTGGTGCACTGTCGTACCGCGTGCCGCCAACCGGCTGGAAGCCTGAAGGCTGGACCGCGCCGGCGAAGAAAGCTTCGAACGCGATGATCACCAATCGCCACGTACACGTGAACGTTGCGTGGAAAACCCCGCAATTCCGTCTGGTCTGGCTGGTGCTGTGCCTTAACGTATCGGCCGGTATCGGCATCCTCGGCATGGCTTCGCCACTGTTGCAGGAAGTGTTCGGTGGCAAGCTGCTGGGCGTTGATGTGCCGTTTGGTCAGCTCGACGCCGGTCAACTGGCTTCGATCGCCGCGATTGCGGCCGGGTTCACCGGTTTGCTGAGCCTGTTCAACATTGGTGGACGGTTCTTCTGGGCGTCGTTCTCCGACTACCTGGGCCGCAAAAACACCTACTTCGTGTTCTTCGCGCTGGGTTTTGCCCTGTACGCGTTGATTCCGAACATGGGCCACCTGGGCAACGTTGCGCTGTTCGTGGCGGCGTTCTGCATCATTCTGTCGATGTACGGCGGCGGTTTTGCGACCGTTCCGGCTTACCTGGCCGACCTGTTCGGTACACAGATGGTCGGCGCGATTCACGGTCGTCTGTTGACGGCCTGGGCTGCGGCGGGTGTGCTCGGTCCGGTGCTGGTGAACTACCTGCGCGAGTACCAGTTGAGCATCGGCGTTGAACGCGCCGCCGCTTACGACATCACTCTGTACATCCTCGCCGGCCTGCTGGTGCTGGGCTTCCTGTGCAACCTGATGGTTCGCCCGGTCGCCGACAAGTACTTCATGACTGACGCCGAACTGGCTGCCGAGCAGGCGCTGGGCCACGACAAAGGTGCTGATGCGAGCACTGTTCTGGAGTGGAAAGCCGCGCCGGGCAGCAAGCCGTTGGCGATCGCTGCGTGGCTGGTGGTGGGTATTCCGCTGGCGTGGGGTGTGTGGGTGACCCTGCAGAAGACGGCAGTGCTGTTTCACTAAGGTCATTTACATTTGATCGTTCCCACGCTCTGCGTGGGAATGCCTCCCGTGACGCTCTGCGTCACATTTGAAGCGGACGCGAAGCGTCCGGGGCTGCACTCCCACGCAGAGCGTGGGAGCGATCATCATCTCTTCTGGCTTGTATGCACATGTCTACCCGCGACAGGCGGGCATTTTATCCTTCAGCGATATCGCCTCTCGTGTTTCTGTTTCGGCCCCGCGTGCCTATAATGGCTGCCTTTTTCGCCCAATGATTTTGCGGAGCTGGTGATGGCCGAACGTAAGGCGTCTGTCGAGCGCGACACTCTGGAAACCCAGATCAAAGCCTCGATCAACCTTGATGGCACCGGAAAGGCCCGATTCGATATCGGTGTTCCTTTTCTTGAGCACATGCTGGATCAGATTGCCCGTCACGGGTTGATCGACCTGGATATCGAATGCAAGGGCGATCTGCATATTGACGACCACCACACCGTGGAAGACGTCGGTATCACCCTCGGCCAGGCCTTCGCCAAAGCCATTGGCGACAAAAAGGGCATCCGTCGCTACGGCCACGCCTATGTGCCGCTCGATGAAGCGCTGTCGCGCGTGGTGATCGATTTCTCCGGTCGCCCGGGCCTGCAAATGCACGTGCCGTACACCCGCGCCACCGTTGGCGGCTTCGACGTTGACCTGTTCCAGGAATTCTTCCAGGGCTTCGTCAACCACGCACTGGTCAGCGTGCACATCGACAACCTGCGCGGCACCAACACTCACCACCAGATCGAAACCGTGTTCAAGGCTTTCGGCCGCGCCCTGCGCATGGCCGTCGAGCTGGACGAGCGCATGGCCGGGCAAATGCCATCGACCAAAGGCGTTCTGTAATGCAGACGGTCGCAGTTATCGATTACGGTATGGGCAACCTGCACTCGGTGGCCAAGGCCCTCGAGCACGTCGGCGCCGGCAAGGTGCTGATCACCAGCGATGCGAATGTCATCCGCGAAGCCGACCGTGTGGTGTTTCCCGGTGTTGGTGCGATTCGCGACTGTATGGCGGAGATCCGTCGCCTCGGCTTCGATTCGCTGGTGCGTGAAGTCAGCCAGGATCGGCCGTTTCTCGGTATCTGTGTCGGCATGCAAGCCTTGCTCGACACCAGTGAAGAGAATGATGGCGTTGATTGCATCGGTCTGTTCCCGGGGGCGGTGAAGTTCTTCGGCAAAGACCTGCATGAAGATGGCGAGCACCTTAAAGTCCCGCACATGGGCTGGAACCAGGTGACGCAGAAGATCAGTCACCCGCTCTGGCACGACATTCCGGACCTTGCGCGTTTCTATTTCGTGCACAGCTATTACATTGCCGCCGCCAACGCGCGTCAGGTCGTGGGCAGTGGTCACTACGGCGTCGATTTTGCTGCGGCGCTGGCCGAGGGTTCGCGTTTCGCCGTGCAGTTCCACCCGGAGAAGAGCCACACCCATGGCTTGCAACTGCTGCAGAACTTCGCCGCATGGGACGGTCGCTGGTAAATGGCCGCCAAGAAGTCCAAGCCGCCGATCCTGACCCTCACTACCGAACAGGAGAGCGAGGCCAATCACAAGATTCAGCGGTTCATGGAGGATCGCTTCGAACTGGACCTGGGTTCGTTTGAAGCGGCGGAGATTCTTGAGCTGTTTACCCGCGAAATTGCTCCGCACTATTACAACAGGGCGATTTTCGATGTGCAGACCCACCTCAAGGAGCGGTTTGAAAACATTGAAAGCGATCTGTGGGCGCTCGAGAAAAACTGATTCTCGAGCCAAGCTGAACATTCAAATTTGAAGGTTTGCCAGATGCTGATTATTCCCGCTATCGATCTTAAAGACGGTGCCTGCGTACGCCTGCGCCAGGGCCGCATGGAAGATTCCACGGTGTTCTCCGATGACCCGGTGAGCATGGCTGCCAAGTGGGTGGAGGGCGGTTGCCGTCGTCTGCATCTGGTCGACCTGAACGGCGCTTTCGAAGGCCAGCCAGTCAACGGTGAGGTGGTCACCGCGATCGCCAAGCGCTACCCGAACCTGCCGATCCAGATCGGCGGCGGCATCCGTTCGCTGGAAACCATCGAGCATTACGTCAAGGCCGGCGTGAGCTACGTGATCATCGGCACCAAGGCGGTGAAAGATCCGGCGTTCGTGGCTGAGGCCTGCCGCGCGTTCCCGGGCAAGATCATCGTCGGTCTCGATGCCAAGGACGGTTTCGTCGCCACTGATGGCTGGGCTGAAATCAGCACCGTGCAGGTCATCGATCTCGCAAAACAGTTTGAAGCCGACGGCGTCTCTTCGATCGTTTATACCGACATCGCCAAAGACGGCATGATGCAAGGCTGCAACGTCCCGTTCACGGCGGCGCTTGCCGCTGCCACGAAGATTCCGGTGATCGCTTCCGGGGGCATTCATAACCTGGGCGACATCAAGTCGCTGCTCGACGCCAAGGCGCCGGGCATCATCGGCGCAATCACGGGCCGGGCGATCTACGAAGGCACTCTCGACGTCGCCGAAGCGCAAGCTTTCTGCGATTCGTACCAAGGCTGAGGACTGACCATGGCGCTGGCCAAACGCATCATCCCTTGCCTGGACGTGGACAACGGCCGGGTCGTCAAAGGTGTGAAATTCGAGAACATCCGCGATGCCGGCGACCCGGTGGAAATCGCTCGGCGTTATGACGAGCAGGGCGCCGACGAGATTACCTTTCTCGACATCACCGCCAGCGTTGATGGGCGAGATACCACGCTGCATACCGTCGAGCGCATGGCCAGTCAGGTCTTCATTCCCCTGACCGTTGGCGGTGGCGTGCGCACCGTTCAGGACATCCGCAATCTGCTGAATGCCGGCGCGGACAAGGTGTCGATCAACACCGCAGCGGTGTTCAACCCCGAATTCGTCGGCGAGGCCGCGCAGCATTTCGGCTCGCAGTGCATCGTCGTCGCCATCGACGCCAAGAAAGTCTCCGGTCCCGGCGAAACCCCGCGCTGGGAAATTTTCACCCACGGCGGGCGCAAGCCGACCGGCCTCGACGCGGTCGAGTGGGCGAAGAAAATGGAAGGTCTGGGCGCCGGTGAGATCCTGCTGACCAGCATGGACCAGGACGGCATGAAGAACGGCTTCGACCTCGGCGTGACCCGCGCCATCAGCGATGCGCTGGGCATTCCGGTGATCGCGTCCGGTGGCGTCGGCAATTTGCAGCATCTGGCCGACGGCATCATCGAAGGCCACGCCAGCGCGGTGCTGGCGGCAAGTATTTTCCACTTCGGTGAATACACTGTTCAGGAAGCCAAGGCCTATATGGCCCATCGCGGGATCGTGATGCGCTAAACCGTACAGGCCAGTGGACAGCATGGCGTACCCAAGGCACTCTTGGGCACGCCATGGATTCCGGTAGCCCGACATGTTCAAACGCCTGCTTCTCGTTCTCGCCAGCGCCTGTGTGCTGCTGCTCGGCACTGCCCGGGCCGAAAGCAGTCCTGACACCGATCTGGTGCTTCTCACCGAAAACTTCCCGCCTTACAACATGGCGAAGAACGGCAAGAATTTCGCCCAAGGCGAAAACATCAACGGTATCGCCACCGACATCGTCCGCGAAATGTTCCAGCGTGCTGGTCTCACCTATAGCCTGACCCTGCGCTTCCCCTGGGAGCGGGTCTACAAACTGGCGCTGGAAAATCCAGGTTATGGAGCCTTCGTTATGGCGCGCCTGCCCGATCGGGAAAAGCGCTTCAAATGGGTTGGCCCGATCGGACCCGACGACTGGATCCTGCTGGCCAAGGCCGATAGCAAGATCACCCTCGAAACCCTCAACGACGCGCGCAAGTACAGGATCGGCGCCTACAAGGGCGATGCGATCGCCGAAACGCTGACCAGACAGGGCCTCAAGCCAGTGGTGGTGCTGCGCGATCAGGACAATGCGAAAAAACTGGTCAACGGCCAGATCGATCTGTGGGCCACCGGTGATCCTGCCGGGCGTTATCTGGCGCGGCAGGAGGGGGTGACCGGTCTCAAGACGGTGTTGCGGTTCAATAGCGCCGAGTTGTACCTGGCGTTGAATAAAAACGTGCCGGACGAAGTGGTGGCAAAGCTTCAAGCGGCGCTGGATCAACTGCGCAAGGAAGGCATCGTTGACGACATCATGGCGCGCTATCTGTAGCGATTACCTCAGTGTTGTCTGAGGTGGAGTGCCCGGCGTCGCGACCAAGTACGCGGCACTTGTAAACACATTATTGAGCATCGCCCGTGTCAGCTGCTGTTTTCCTGATACGCCAATAATGCAGAGTGCATGTGCGCCGCTTTGTGGCCCGATTTCAGTATCGATGTAAGCATCTTCTGTGCTGATGGCGGCGCTGTAATTGTCGGGAGCCTTGCAGTCCCTGGCGTTACGAACCGTTTTGTAGCGATAAAAGGGCGCTGCCAGGGTGAATCTGAAGTCCCACGTAGGCAATACGATCCGCCCATCCACATCTTTCGTTTTGTAAGCGTATGACTTGAGCTTCCAGGGTTCCATGACCGTCAGCTCGACCGGCTCCAGCGAACAGTCCGGTGCGTTGCTGGTGAATACACCTTCAATAAAGCACTTGTGCAGGAAGTTGGCCGAGTAGCTGTAATTGAGACGTGCAGCCATGCACGACTCCAGGTGCTCACAGCCGGGCGGGGCTGGCGTATCGCGCAGAGCCACGACTTTACTGACGATGCCGGTGATTTCGTTGGTGCGGCGGTTCAGCATCGGGCTACCGGAGTTGCCACCGTAAAGGTCGCAATTGTTTTTCATGGCCAGAGGGAACACCCCAGGGTGATCGATGAACGTTCCGGCGCTTTGTTCGGCGCAAACACTCACTCGGAGCCCGCGTTCGGTAAAGCCGGCAGGTGCTCCGACGTTGAGCGCATCCTGGCTCTCGTTGGTTTGATGTGACGCGAGTTTGAGGGGGTTGACCCCGGCTTGTACCAGCGTTGCCAACGTAGCGTCGACCTCGAGTACTGCAAGATCAGTCCCGACGAGACTGCTCCAGCGGGCGGTGCGGATAGCATATTGGCGATGACGTTGGGGTGTGTCATGAAAGTAGTGGAAGGTGACTTTGGCCTCTACAGGCAGATGGGTTCGTGCGGAACCGAATTGAAAAAACACACAATGACCACTGGTGAGCAGATAGGCCGGGCCGGTGGCTCGGCCTTGCCTGTTTCGCGAGTCCAGAAGAACGGCGGTGCACGATTCCCTCGAAGGCAGACTGAGGCGTCCGATGCCACTCCAGAGTTCATAGTGATGCTCACTGTTTTGCAGCGCTCTCGACGTTGAGCCGTTGACGGCGCCTTCTCCAAGGTCGCGCGCCTGTGCGGTGGTAATTGTTGTTGCCAGGCCGATCAGAGTCGTCAGGAAAACGCGGTTGAGATATTTCATGGCCAATCCTTGGTGATGAAATTCAGGGTGAGGTCTATCGTGGCACGCGACGGCGTGCCGGCAGGCATAGATAGTTATTGTGATCAGAGTGTGCCGAGAGGGATTACGGCGAGGTCGGGAGGCGGTATTGGCCATCCTTGCCGTGCGCAGCCGTGGCGCGATTGCCGCGCACGCTGATCATCTGTCGGATATCGATCCAGTCAATGCCCTGAGCTTTGAGCTTGGGCAATTCGCGTTCAAGCACCGCCAATGTTTGCGGATACGGATGCCCGATCATCACCGCGGAACCCTGTTTGCGCGCCAGGCTGATTGCCACCTGCAGCTGAATAAAAATCGCCGCCTCAGTGCGCTCGTCATCCAGGAACACATCCCGCGAAACGCTCGCCAACTGGATCCTCTGCGCTTCGGCCGCCGCGACGGTTTGCGCGCTGGTGCGGCTGTCGACAAAGAATTTATGTCGACGCTGCAGCTCAGCCATCAACCACGCCATTGCCGCCGGCTGCGCCGTCATGCGGCTGCCCATGTGGTTATTGAGGCCTGCGGTGAACGGGACCTTTTCAAACGCAGCGTTCAGGCGTTTCTGTAACTCTTCGATGGAAAGTTCGGGGTGCCAGGCGTAGGGCCCGGTGGCGGGGTCCATCGGCATGTGCAGAATGACAATCTTGCCGGCGCGATGGGCTTCGCGGGCAAACTCGGTGGCGTGAGGGGTGTCGGGCATGATCGCCGCCGTGACCGGGCCAGGCAGAGCGAGCACGCGGCGATCCCGGGGCAGGTTTTGCCCCAGGTCGTCGATGATCAGTGTCAGGTAGGCTTTTTGCGACGACGGGCTGGCGGGTTCTGCCTGAACAGTACCCGCCAGGCAGCACAACAGCACGCAGATGAAGCGCAGCAACATCCTCAGCGACCGGACGTGATGCTCAGCCCCTTGAGCAGGCTCAGGGCCTGGGCCAACTGGTAATCGTCATCCTGCGGCATCGCTTTGGCCTTGCCGCCGGAGCCGCTCGGTTTGTCGGCGCCGCCGTTGCCGTTGCCCAGGTGGCCTTGCAGATCGGCTTCTTTGAAGTATTCGCCGTCGGCTTCGTTGGTGATCTTCGCGCGGCGTACTTCGATGTCCGGAACGATGCCCTGGGCCTGGATCGATCGACCATTGGGCGTGAAGTACAGCGCCGTGGTGATCTTCAGCGCGCGGTCGTTGTTCAGCGGCAGCACGGTTTGCACCGAACCTTTACCGAAACTGGTGGTGCCCATGACCACGGCGCGTTTCTGATCCTGCAGGGCGCCGGCGACGATTTCCGAGGCCGAGGCGCTGCCACCGTTGATCAGCACGACCATCGGCACTGCTTCGCTTTCGTCCTTGCCGGTGGCGGAGAAGCGCAGTTCGGAATTGGCGATCCGGCCTTTGGTGTAGACGATCAGGCCTTTGGTGATGAAGTGGTCGACCACTTCCACCGCCGATTGCAGCACGCCGCCCGGGTTGTTGCGCAGGTCGAGGATGATGCCGTTGAGCTTCTTGCCGTTGTCCTTGCGCAGCTTGGCCAGCGCTTTGGAGACTTCGTCGCCGGTCTTGACCTGGAACTGGGTGATGCGGATATAGCCGTAGCCCGATTCCAGCAGTTGCGCCTTGACGCTCTTCACCTGGATTACCGCGCGCGCCAGGGTCACGTCGAATGGCGTGCCGCCGTCGCGAACCAGGGTCAGGGTGATTTTCTGGCCGATCTTGCCGCGCATCTTGTCCACGGCTTCGGTCATGGTCTGGCCGCGTGTCGGCTGGCCATTGATCTTGACGATGAAATCACCGGCCTGAATGCCGGCTTTCGAGGCGGGAGTGTCATCGATCGGCGAGACGACTTTGATGAAACCGTCTTCAGCGCCGACTTCGATGCCCAGGCCGCCGAATTCGCCGCTGGTGCTTTCCTGCAGCTCGGTGAAATCTTCCGGGCCGAGGTACGCGGAGTGCGGATCGAGGTTGCTGAGCATGCCCTTGATGGCGTTTTCCAGCAGCGTCTTGTCGTCAACCGGTTCGACGTACGCGGCCTTGATCCGGTCCATGACCTCGGCAAAGGTGCGCAGCTCTTCCAGCGGCAGCGGCGCCTTGGCGGTCGCGGCAGTGCCTGCTGGAGCAACGGTCGGGGCCGGTTGCGCGGCGAACGCCAGAGGCGCGCCGATCACCAGAGCGATCGTCAGGGCCAGCGAGGTAAGGCGGGACAAATGCAGCATGTCGAACGAACTCCTGAATTAGATACCGTGCTTATCCTTGCGCACGACACCATTGCGCCGGATCACTCGGGTGACCCTGCTGACGAATTGCGAAATACAGCGCTGGCGTGTCCTGACCGCCACTGTTACCGACAGTGGAGATCGACTCGCCCGCTTTGACCACATCACCCGCCGACTTGAGCAGCGTCTGGTTGTGACCATAAAGACTCAGAAAACCGTTGCCATGATCGAGGATCACCAGCAACCCGGCACCGCGCAGCCAATCGGCAAACACCACGCGCCCGCCGTGTACGGCGTGGACCTGGCTGCCGGCGGAGGCGCTGATCATCACGCCGTCCCACTTGGTACGGGCATCGTCGCCACGGCTTTCACCGAAGCGTGCGAGTAATCGACCATCAACCGGCCACGGAAGTTTTCCCCGGGTTGCAGCAAAAGGGCCACCGAAGGTCTCGCCGCTGCTCGACACCAGGGCGCCGGGCGTTGATCTGACGGGCTTTCGTGGGGCGTCGCTGGTGTCAGCCTGCGCCTCACGCAAACGCTTTTTTTCCGCTTCCTGCTGGGCAATCAGCGCTTTCTGCCGCGCTTCTTCTGCCTCACGAGCCTGGCGGGCCAAGGTTTCTTCAATGGTTTTAAGGACTTTAGACAGGTCTGCCTGATCCTGCTCGCGGGCGGCGAGTTTCTGGTCGCGAGCCTTCACATCATTATTGAGTCTGGCGAGAACCTGCTGACGTTCCTTGCGCACTTTTTCGAGTTCTTCGCGCTGACTGTCGAGGTCGCTTTTCTGTACCAGCAATTGTGCCTGCTGCAAGCCGATGTCTTTTTCGACATTGGCCAGTTGGCGCAGGGTTTCGTTGAAATTCTTCAGCTGTTCCAGGCGCGCCTGGCTCAGGTAATCGTAATAGGTGAGGGTGCGGGCGAATTTCTCTGGATTCTGCTGATTAAGCAACAGCTTGAGGTATTCCTGGCGGCCGTTCTGATAGGCCGCTCGGGCCTGGATGGCGATCAGTCGCTGCTGTTCAGTGCGCGCGCTCTGGAGTTTTTTTTTCTCCGCATCGAGCCGCTGCAGCTCGGATTCGCTTTTCTGCAATTCTTTCTGCAGGGCATCGACCTGCTTCTGCAGTTTGCCCATCTCGGTTTCAGTGCCCTTGAGCTCTTTCTGAACACCGGACTTTTCTTCCTGCAGCTTGCCCAACAGCTTTTTCAGCTCGGCGATATCCTGACGCGTGGCGTCCAACTGCTGTTGGGTTTGCGCGCGCTCGTCGGCGAAGGCCGGTTGGAGCAGACAGGTCAGAGCAAGGGCGATCAGGACGCGAAGCATAGGGGCGGGCGGCACCAGGGTAAGGGACGGCCTAGTATGCCCGCCCGAAGCTGCAAAAAAAACGCCCAATTGGGGCTGTGTGATAACTGGCCTGAAAAACACCACAAACCCCATGTTGGAGCGAGCCTGCTCGCGAAAGCGCAGTGTCAGGCAACATCCATGTCGTCTGATCAACCGTTTTCGCGAGCAGGCTCGCTCCCACAGGGTCGCTAATGCTTATACCAGGATCGAAGTACCGGTCATTTCCGCCGGTTTCTCCAGGCCCAGCAGTTTCAGCATGGTTGGTGCCACGTCCGCCAGCACGCCGCCTTCACGCACCTTGAGGTCGCGCTTGCCGACATAGATGAACGGCACCGGCTCGGTGGTGTGGGCGGTGTGCGCCTGGCCGGTGGATTCGTCGGCCATTTGCTCGACGTTGCCATGGTCTGCGGTGATCAACGCTTCGCCGCCGACTTTCTCCAGTGCTTCAACGATGCGGCCGACGCACGTGTCGAGGCACTCTACGGCTTTTACCGCCGCGTCGAACACACCGCTGTGGCCGACCATGTCGCCGTTGGCGTAGTTGACCACGATGACGTCGTAACGCTGGTTTTCGATGGCGTCGACGATGCGATCAGTGACTTCGGGGGCGCTCATCTCCGGCTGCAAGTCGTAGGTGGCGACTTTTGGCGAAGGGATCAGGATGCGCTCCTCGCCCGGGAACGGCTCTTCGCGGCCACCCGAGAAGAAGAAGGTCACGTGCGCGTACTTCTCGGTTTCAGCGATGCGCAGCTGAGTTTTGCCGTTTTTCGCCAGATAGTCGCCGAGGACGTTTTCCAGACTGCCGGCGGCGAACGCCGATGGCGCAGGGATGCTGGCGGCGTATTGGGTGAGCATGACGAAACCGGCCAGTTTTGGCTGGCGGGCGCGCTCGAATTCCTTGAAGCCGTCTTCAACGAACACGCGGGTCAGTTCGCGAGCGCGGTCGGCGCGGAAGTTCATGAACACCACGGCATCGCCATCTTCGACTTTGACCGGCTCACCGATTGAAGTGGCTTTGACGAATTCGTCGCTCTCGCCGCGAGCGTAAGCGGCTTCCAGGCCTTCCTGAGCGGTGGCGGCGTTGAATTCGCTGTTGCCATCCACAATCAGGTTGTAGGCCTGGGCCACGCGATCCCAGCGGTTGTCGCGGTCCATGGCGAAGTAGCGGCCGATGATGCTGGCGATGCGGCCCTTGCCGAGTGCCTGGAAGGTTGCGTCGAGCAGTTCAATCGACGATGCGGCGCTTTTCGGCGGGGTGTCGCGGCCATCGAGGAAGGCGTGCAGGTAGATCTTTTCGGCGCCGCGCTTGAACGCCAGTTCGGCCATGGCGATCAGGTGATCCTGATGGCTGTGCACGCCGCCATCGGACAGCAGGCCCATGAAGTGCACGGCTTTGCCGGCGGCCACGGCTTTATCCACAGCGGCGCAAATGGTCGGGTTTTCGAAAAAATCGCCGTCTCGGATCGATTTCGTCACCCGAGTGAAGTCCTGATACACCACGCGACCGGCGCCGAGGTTCATGTGACCGACTTCGGAGTTGCCCATCTGGCCGTCCGGCAGACCGACGTCCATGCCGCTGCCCGAGATCAAGCCGTTTGGAACAGTGGCCCACAGGCGATCGAGGACAGGCTTCTTCGCCGCAAACACGGCATTGGATTCGGGGCTGTCGCTGTGACCGAAGCCGTCGAGAATCATCAGGACCAAAGGTTTAGGCGTAGTCGTCATGGAATCCACTCGTGGCTAATAAAGAAGAGGGCGATGCAAAACGGAGTTGGAGTTTAAAGCGAAGTTCCGACCGCGTCACCGCCGGACGGGGTTTGGCCGACCATAGTGGCTGTGTATACTGGTCGACATTTTAACGCCCTGGAACCTCCTTCGATGGTTGCTCACCTGATTGAATTTGCCACTAACCACTACATTCTTGTCGGTATCTTCGTCGTACTGCTGGCTCTGTTGCTGGCGCACACGATGCAGGGCGGCGGTAAAAGCCTGAGCACCGGCGAGCTGACCGCGCTGGTCAATAAAGATGCCGGC
This sequence comes from Pseudomonas khorasanensis, assembly GCF_014268505.2. Classification (GTDB taxonomy): domain Bacteria; phylum Pseudomonadota; class Gammaproteobacteria; order Pseudomonadales; family Pseudomonadaceae; genus Aquipseudomonas; species Aquipseudomonas khorasanensis. The sequence continues at coordinate 25,606 of NZ_JABWQP020000010.1, read as the reverse complement.
GTGGTGGTGGACATCCGTCCCGTCAAGGATTACGCCGCTGGCCACATCGTTGGCGCGCTGAACATTCCCCACGACAAACTGACTGCCCGCGTTGCCGAGCTGGAAAAGCACAAGGCCAAGACCATCATTCTGGTCGACGCTCTGGGCCAGACCGCCGGCACCCACGCCCGCGAGCTGATGAAATCCGGTTTCACGGCCGCCAAGCTGTCCGGCGGGATTTCCAGCTGGAAAGGCGACAACCTGCCATTGGTGAAGTGATATGAAAGATGTCGTCGTCTACTCCAGCGATTACTGCCCTTACTGCTCCCGAGCCAAGTCTCTGCTCGTCAGCAAAGGCGTGGCCTTCGAAGAGATCAAGGTCGATGGCAAGCCGCAGCTGCGCGCCGAAATGACCAAAAAGGCCGGACGCACGTCCGTGCCGCAGATCTGGATCGGCAGCCAGCACGTCGGCGGTTGTGATGATTTATTTGCCCTGGAGCGCGCCGGCAAACTCGATGCGCTGCTCAAGGCCTGAACGGCTGCACCCCACGTACAGCACTCCCTAAAAGACCCAAGATCGATAAGGATCTGAGATGACTGACCAACAGAACACTGCAGCCAGCGAAGAAGAAACCGCACCGCAATTCTCCTTGCAGCGCATCTACGTACGCGACCTGTCCTTCGAAGCCCCGAAAAGCCCGGCGATCTTTCGCCAGCAGTGGGACCCGGCGGTCGGTCTGGATCTGAACACTCGCCAGAAAGCGCTGGAAGGCGATTTCTACGAAGTCGTGCTGACCCTGTCGGTTACCGTGAAGAACGGTGAAGAAGTCGCCTTCATCGCTGAAGTGCAACAGGCCGGTATCTTCCTGATCAAGAATCTGGACGCGGCTTCGATGAGCCACACCCTGGGCGCGTTCTGCCCCAATATCCTGTTCCCGTACGCGCGCGAAACCCTCGACAGCCTGGTGACTCGCGGTTCGTTCCCGGCGCTGATGCTGGCTCCGGTGAACTTCGACGCCCTGTACGCGCAAGAGCTGCAGCGCATGCAGGAAAGCGGCGAGACCCCGACCGTTCAATAACGGTTCAGTTTCACCCATGTGGGAGCGAGCCTGCTCGCGAAGAGGGCGTGTCAGAGATAGATTCGTCTACTGATACAGCGCTTTCGCGAGCAGGCTCGCTCCCACATTCGTTATACGGCGTTACTTGAAACCGTTCTGGCGCCAGGCTTCGTACACGGCAACAGCCACGGTGTTGGACAGGTTGAGGCTGCGGCAACCTTCGCGCATGGGCAGGCGCAGGCGCTGATCGGCGGGCAGGGCGTCGAGAACGTCCGCTGGCAAACCTCGGCTTTCCGGGCCAAACAAAAACGCATCGCCGGGCACGAACGCCGCATCATGAAAGGGCCGCGAGCCCTTGGTGGTGAACGCGAACACGCGGGGATTGCCCAGGCTTTCCAGGCAACTGGCCAGGTCCGCATGACGTTGCAGCGTGGCATATTCGTGGTAATCGAGACCGGCCCGGCGCAAGCGCTTGTCGTCCATCTCGAAACCCAGCGGTTCGATCAAATGCAGGTGGCAGCCACTGTTGGCGCACAGCCTGATAACGTTGCCGGTATTCGGCGGAATTTCTGGTTGAAAAAGGATGACGTGAAACATGCACGGCTCCGAAGGTAAAGATGACGCGCATTCTACGCCGCAAGCGGACCCGCGTTCGAAACTATTGCCGCGGGTGATCGGTTCGCTGGCGATTGTCGGACTGATGGTCGGGCTGATGATCGGCCGCCTGACCACGCCTGATCCAAGCGTGCTGGAGCAGGTCGAAGTGACCGAAAATGGTCTGGTGGTTTGGTTCAACAATGAGCCGAAGCTGCACGGCGAAATCATCGATGGCACCATCGCGCTGCTGTTTCAGGCCGAGGGCCGGGCGCAGAAGGGCCAGCTCAAGTTCAACGGCAAGGACGTGAACTGGCGCGTGCGCAAAAGTGACGAGGGATTGTTGCTGACGGTGCTGGCGGCGCGGCCGCTGCAGGGTGAGTGGAGCGGTAGCGAAGTTGATGATCGCTGGCGGCTGGAGGTCCATCTCCGGGAGCAATAAAAGCGGGAATCCCTGACCTGCCTGTATCAGGGTTCCCAAAACAGGTGGGCTTCGCTTCAAGCGTCGGCCCGGTATAAAGAGGGAACCCCCGGCCTGCCTGTACCAAGGATCCCAAAAGGGTAGGCGCGCCTTGCGGTGCGAGCCCAATGTAAAGAGGGGAATCCCCGGCCTGCCTGTACCAAGGTCCCCGAAACGGGTGGTGATTCGAATCACCTGCAAGAGGTATTGCAGGGCGCGTGCCAGATTCAAGCCTGTAAAAAAATAAAGCTGATCAGAAACGCCAAAGCCCCGGAATTCGGGGCTTTGGCGTGTGTCAGGTTTTAGTTTTCAACGGTTTCTGAACCTTTTTAGAGCCCATCCGCCGTGCGCGATAGCGGGTCAAAGTGCATTGGGTTGGTGCACAAAGGTGTACCTGTGGGAGCGAGCCTGCTCGCGAAGGCGTCGTGTCAGTGACCCTCTCTTCGATGACACACCGCTTTCGCGAGCAGGCTCGCTCCCACATGAGTTCTTTTGCCGTAGATATTCGACGTATTAACCCTCTTCTCCCTCATCATCATCCCCGCCATCCACCTTCATCCCTAATTCCTTGATCTTGCGCGTCAGGGTATTACGCCCCCAGCCCAACAGCACCGCGGCATCACGACGCCGCCCGGCAGTATGTTTCAGCGCCGTCTCGATCATGATCCGCTCGAATGCCGGCACTGCGCTGTCGAGCAGGCTCGACTGGCCACGAGCCAAGGCCTGATCGGCCCACTGGCGCAGCGCCTGTTCCCAGTTGGTCACTGGCGCCGAATCCTGCGGCAGGTTGAGCAGTTCCGGCGGCAGGTCACTGATGTGCACTTCACGCCCGGATGCCATGACCGTGATCCAGCGGCAGGTGTTCTCCAGCTGACGCACGTTGCCGCCCCACGGCAGGTTTTTCAGGTATTCCTCGGTTTCGCTTTTCAGCAGCTTCGGCTCGACCGCCAGTTCCTGCGCCGCGCGGCTGAGAAAGTGTCGGGCCAGGGTCGGGATGTCTTCACGGCGATCCGACAGGCGCGGGATATGAATGCGGATCACGTTGAGGCGGTGGAACAGGTCCTCACGGAATTTGCCGGCGTGGACCAGGGTCTCCAGGTTCTGGTGCGTTGCCGCAATGATCCGCACGTCGACCTTGACCGGTACATGGCCGCCGACCCGATAGAACTCGCCGTCAGCCAGCACGCGCAAAAGACGCGTCTGGGTATCTGCCGGCATGTCGCCGATTTCGTCGAGGAACAGCGTGCCGCCGTCCGCCTGCTCGAAGCGTCCGCGACGCAGGTTCGCGGCGCCGGTGAACGCACCCTTCTCATGGCCGAACAGCTCGGACTCCATCAGATCCTTGGGGATCGCCGCCATGTTCAGCGCAATGAACGGCGAGGCTGCGCGCGGGCTGTGGCGGTGCAGCGCATGCGCCACAAGCTCTTTGCCAGTGCCGGATTCGCCGTTGATCAGCACGGTGATGTTGGAGTGGCTCAAGCGGCCGATGGCGCGAAACACTTCCTGCATCGCCGGCGCTTCGCCGATGATCTCCGGGGTGCGGGTCAGCGCCGGCACGACTTCCAGGCCTTGTTGTTCCTGGGCGTGCTGATTGGCACGTTTGACCAGCGACACCGCTTCGTCGACGTCGAACGGCTTGGGCAGGTATTCGAAAGCGCCGCCCTGGTAGGAGGCGACAGCGCTGTCCAGATCGGAGTGAGCGGTCATGATGATGACCGGCAGCCGTGGATGCTGTTCGCGGATCCGCGCCAGCAGATCCAGACCACTGGCGCCCGGCATGCGGATGTCGGAAATGATCACGTCCGGCTGCTGCCGGGCCAGACGACTCATCACGCCATCGGCGCTGTCGAAGCTCTGGGTGGTCATGCCTTCCTGCTGCAGGGCCTTTTCCAGAACCCAACGGATAGAACGGTCGTCATCGACGATCCACACGGTTTCACTACGGCTCATGTCGATGTGGCTCCTTGTTCCAGGGGCAGGAAGATCGAGAAGGTGGTGTGGCCTGGATGGCTTTCACACTCGATCAGACCCTGGTGCTGACTGATGATGTTCTGGGTGATGGCCAGGCCCAGCCCGGTACCGTCGGGGCGACCACTGACCATTGGAAAGAAAATGGTTTCCTGCAGGTCCGCCGGGATGCCGGGGCCGTTGTCGATAATTTCGATCTTGGTCACCAGGCGGTGGCGGATGTGGCCAATGGTGAACTGGCGCATGGCGCGGGTGCGCAGGCTGATGCGGCCCAGGCGCAGCTCGTTCTGGCTGCTGATCGCCTGCATGGCGTTGCGCACGATGTTCAACACGGCCTGAATCATTTGTTCGCGATCGATCAACACGTCGGGAATGCTCGGGTCGTAATCGCGCACCAGGGTGATGCAGCCCTGGCTTTCGGCTTCGACCAGATGGCAGACGCGTTCGAGCACTTCGTGAACGTTGCACATGGCCAAAGAAGGCAGCTTGTTCGAACCGAGCATGCGGTCGACGAGATTGCGCAGGCGATCGGCCTCTTCAATGATCACGTTGGTGTAGTCACGCAGGCTTTCTTCCGGCAGCTCACGGGCCAGCAGTTGCGCTGCGCCACGGATGCCACCGAGCGGGTTCTTGATTTCATGGGCCAGGCCGCGCACCAGCATCTTGCTGGTTTCCTGCTTGGACAGCTGCGCCTCTTCCTTTGTGATCCGCAATAGGCGATCACGCGGGTGGACCTCCAGCAAGAGCAGGGTTGCGCCATTGCTGAGGATCGGCGTCACGGCGTAATCCACGGTCAGTGTCTGGCCGGTGAGGGCGGTGAGCATCGCTTCGCGCTTGGTGAACGGGTGCGCCTGTTCGACCGCCTGGCGCAGGGAATTGAGCGCCTCGGGGGATTCGGTGAACAGTTCGCTGATGAACTGGCCGTGGCTGCGCTGGCCGCTCACGGCCAGGAGCATCTCTGCTGCCGGGTTCATGTACTCGAGCCGCAATTGGGCGTCGAGCAGGATGGTCGCCGTGGTCAGGTTGTCGAGCAGCAAACGGTGGATAGCGTCGCTTATGGTCATCTGGACCCCTTTTGGAGCAAGGCGTGCGCGAGAACAAAGCGCTGAAATCGGGAAAATGCAAAAACCAAACCAAGGCTCCGAAAAGAAGCGTTTGCGGCCTGAAACAGGCGTTTGACGCGCGTTTGTATGGCACGAAGCCAGCTCAAGCGGGAAGTTTCGAACCAAAATGGGTTGTAATATGGGTCTTGGGTAGTTTAGTGCACCAATGTAGTGCGCATTGCCTTATGGCGTTAAAAGAAACGCAGGAAGGGGTTTTTCGGCTCTTCAGGCTTGTCCTTGAGCGGGCATTCTGGACGCACGCCATAGTCGCCGGCCACGCACGGTTTGACCTGACGTTTCTGCGCCAGGGAAATGCGCAGCATGTGGAATGGCTGATTGGCGGTGCGCTCCACGGTCCGCCCGGTCTCGTCGAGAATCTCGATTGAAAGATTGTGACTGCCACGATCGATGTTGCGCAGCGCGAATACCGGGCTGGCTCCGGGTTCGCCGGTCGCCTTGCCATCGAGCAGCAGACGATAACGATGACCGCTTTGCAGGCCGGGCTCGCTGGTGACGCTGACAATCAGCTCACCGGCGCTGCTGCGCAGGGTTGCGTCGGGCTCCGGAATCAGAATGCGCAGCATGTCGTAGTGAAAGGGCGGTTGTTCGGAAGGCTTCTTCGCGATGGCGACTGGCGCGGCGCCCGTCGCAGGGGCAGCCATGCGGTTGCTCGTCGCGATGGGCACTCGCTTGGCGTTGGCGCGAGGCTGATCGGTATAGACGCGGTTGCCCTGCGCATCGATGTACGTGAAGACCTCTGCGAAGGCCTGCGCCGCCATCAGCGCCAGTGCGACCAACAATGCTGCGCGGATCATGGCTTGTGCACGCGTTGCACGGTGAACACGGCGGGTGGGCTCTGCTGAACGACCGTCTGGCCGTCGATGACCTGGACGGCCAGCCGATGCTCGCCTCGATCAACATTCACCAGCTGCAGGACGGGCACATTGCTCGGCTGGCCGTAGGGTTGGTCGTCGAGCACCAGCTTCAATTGATGAGGCGGTTGCAGGCGCGGCTTGATCATTACGCTGACGGTGAAAGTGCCGTTGTTGGCGCGCAGGGCCTCTTCGTCGGGCAGGCCGGCAAGTTCCAGTATGTCGTAGGCCTTACGCGGCGGCTGGGGTTCTTCGGCGCTGGGTGCTGGCGGCGCACTCGGCGCTTGCGACTCGACCCGGTTGAGCGGCGGCAGCTCGACCGGTTGCGCCTGCACACCGTCCGGCGGCTGATTGCTGTAGGCGGTGTTGCCATCGGCATCGGTGTACTTGTAGATCTGCGCGGCGGCGGGCAGGGCGATCAACAGCAGGCTGTATAAAAAGGTGCGACCCATGAAATCGACCGGGATTGAAAACGTTGGGTAGCAGCATAGGCCAGGTGCGGCGGTTGGCCCAACTGGCTACACATCCAGAGATCATTCAAGCACCACGAATCCACTGTGGGAGCGAGCCTGCTCGCGAAGGCGACTTGTCAATCACCGTCACCTTCAATGATCCACCGCATTCGCGAGCAGGCTCGCTCCCACGTGGAAACTGCGCCGCGTCATAAATTACGGCAATAAAAAAGGCCTCCCGAAGGAGGCCTCTTTCTGTCGCGCCGCTTGCGCAGGCGCTACCGGATCAGCAGCTGTAGTACAGCTCATATTCCAGTGGGTGCACGAAGGTGCGAACCTTGATTTCTTCTTCCGATTTCAGTGCGATGTAGGCATCGATGAAGTCGTCGGAGAACACGCCGCCCTTGGTCAGGAACGCACGGCCCTTGTCCAGCTCTTCCAGGGCTTCTTTCAGGCTGCCGCAAACTTGTGGGATCTCTTTGGCCTCTTCAGGCGGCAGGTCATACAGGTTTTTGTCGGCAGCATCGCCTGGGTGAATCTTGTTCTGGATGCCGTCCAGACCGGCCATCAGCAGTGCTGCGAAAGCCAGGTACGGGTTGGCAGCCGGATCCGGGAAGCGGGCTTCGATACGACGGCCTTTAGGGCTGTTGACGTAAGGAATACGGATCGAGGCGGAACGGTTGCGAGCCGAGTAGGCCAGCATCACCGGGGCTTCAAAGCCTGGCACCAGACGCTTGTAGGAGTTGGTGGCCGGGTTGGTGAAGCCGTTCAGTGCCTTGCCGTGCTTGATGATGCCGCCGATGAAATACAGGGCGGTCTCGGACAGGCCGGCATAGCCTTCACCTGCGAAGGTGTTCTTGCCGTCTTTGGAGATCGACATGTGCACGTGCATGCCCGAACCGTTGTCGCCGTACAGTGGCTTCGGCATGAAGGTCGCGGTGCGGCCATAAGCGTCGGCAACGTTGTGGACAACGTATTTCAGGGTCTGAACTTCGTCAGCTTTTTTCACCAAGGTGTTGAACTTGACACCGATTTCGTTCTGACCGGCAGTCGCCACTTCGTGGTGGTGAACTTCAACGGTCTGGCCCATTTCTTCCAGGGCGTTGCACATTGCGGTACGGATTTCGTGGTCATGGTCGAACGGCGGAACCGGGAAGTAGCCACCTTTGACGCCCGGACGGTGACCCTTGTTGCCGCCTTCGATGTCCTGGTCGGACATCCACGAACCTTGTTCGGAGTAGATCTTGAACATCGAACCGGAGATGTCGGACTTGAATTTCACTTCGTCGAAGATGAAGAACTCAGGCTCTGGACCGGCGAAGACGGTGTCACCGATACCGGTGGTCTTCAGGTATTCCTCGGCGCGGTGAGCGATGGCGCGCGGGTCGCGGTCGTAACCCTGCATGGTCGACGGTTCGATGATGTCGCAGACCAGGATCAGGGTAGGGTCTTCGGTGAACGGGTCCAGGACGGCGGTTTCGTCGTCCGGCAGCAGGATCATGTCGGAGGCTTCGATGCCTTTCCAGCCAGCAATGGAAGAACCGTCGAACATCTTGCCAACTTCGAAGAAGTCGTCTTCCAGCGCATCGCGAGCCGGCATGGTCACGTGGTGCTGAGTGCCTTTGGTGTCCGTGAAGCGCAGATCAATCCACTTGACGTCATGATCTTTGATGAGTTGAACCGACTTCGACATAGTGTCCTCCGGGTGGCTTAGGGCTTGGTAGTGGATGCCCTTAATAGGTGTGATGCCGGCGCAGATACTCTGCCAAGGCAACCTGCCTCACAAGGGAGCAAATTGCATGCCAGTGCCCCAGCATGGGTTTTTTGCGCCAAATTCGGGCCTTTAGAGAGGCAAAGCAGGGCGAAGGTCCATTTTTCGCCCTCTAATGTAGCGTGCAAAATCGAAAATGACCCGTTTTGGTGCGGCGAAAACCTTCTGTACATTAACTGGTTAAACCTTGAGCAATTTCCGCTATAATCCGCGCCCCCCTTTTTCGGCTGGCCGTTCGCGCGCTGTTTTCATGAAACTTATCGTTAAAGTCTTCCCCGAGATCACCATCAAAAGCCGACCTGTCCGGACGAAATTCATCCGCCAGCTGGCCAAGAACATCCGCGCCGTGCTCCGTGATCTGGACCCGGCTGTGGTGGTGAACGGCGTGTGGGACAATCTCGAGCTGGAAACCCGTGTTACCGACGCCAAAGCCCTGAAAGAGATGGGCGAGCGCCTGACCTGCATGCCGGGCATCGCGCACTTTCTGCAGATCGACGAGTACCCGCTGGGCGACTTCGACGACATTACCGAAAAGTGCAAACAGCACTACGGCGATGCGCTGGCCGGGAAGATTTTCTCGGTGCGCTGCAAGCGTGCCGGCAAGCACACATTCAGTTCGATGGACGTCGAAAAATACGTCGGCAGCAAGCTGCGTCGTGAGTGCGGTGCAGCCGGAATCGACCTGAAATCGCCCGAAATCGAAGTCCGTATCGAAGTTCGCGACAAACGGTTGTTCGTTATCCACAGCCAGCACAACGGCATCGGCGGCTACCCGCTCGGCGCCCTGGAGCAGACGCTGGTATTGATGTCCGGCGGTTTTGATTCGACCGTTGCGGCCTACCAGATCATGCGTCGCGGCCTGATGGCGCATTTCTGCTTCTTCAATCTGGGCGGACGTGCCCATGAATTGGGCGTGATGGAAGTCGCGCACTTCATCTGGAAGAAGTACGGCAGCTCGCAACGCGTGCTATTTGTCAGTGTGCCGTTCGAGGAAGTGCTGGGCGAAATTCTCGGCAAAGTCGATAACAGTCATATGGGTGTGGTTTTGAAGCGTATGATGTTGCGCGCCTCATCCGAGATCGCCGATCGCCTGCACATCGATGCGCTGGTGACCGGTGAAGCGATCTCCCAGGTGTCGAGCCAGACGCTGCCGAATCTTTCGGTGATCGACTGCGTGACCGACAAGCTGGTGCTGCGTCCGCTGATCGTCGCGCACAAGCAGGACATCATCGACACGGCCAACGAAATTGGCACCGCCGATTTCGCCCGACACATGCCTGAGTACTGCGGCGTGATTTCGGTCAACCCGAAGACCGCTGCCAAGCGCGGCCGGGTTGAGCACGAAGAAAAAGAGTTCGACATGGCGGTGCTCGAGCGTGCGCTCGCAAACGCCAAACTGGTGCCGATCGATCGGGTCATCGACGAGTTGGGCCAGGATGTGCAAATTGAAGAAGTCGGCGAAGCGCTGGCCGGTCAGATCGTCATCGACATCCGTCACCCGGATGCCGCCGAGGATGACCCGCTGGAACTCGCCGGGATAGAGGTACAGACGATGCCGTTCTATGCAGTGAACGCACGTTTCAAGGAACTGGACCCTACTCGCCAGTACCTGCTGTATTGCGACAAAGGCGTGATGAGTCGCCTGCATGCCCACCATTTGCTCAGTGAGGGGCATGCCAATGTGCGCGTTTATCGACCGAGCTAAGTGCCCGGGGCTGTTTGCCTGTGGCCTGCGTCACCGGCCCCCCGACACCGCCGTCAAGCTGTAACGGCCATGCCGGACACTACTGCTAATCGCTGCCATGACTTGTCAGCAAACCGAATCCTCTGATCGAGATACACAAGTGATCGAAAATCTACGCAACATCGCCATCATTGCCCACGTTGACCACGGTAAAACCACCCTGGTAGACAAACTCCTGCGTCAATCCGGCACCCTGGAGCGCAACGAGCTCAACGACGAGCGCGTGATGGACTCCAACGACCAGGAAAAAGAGCGCGGTATTACCATTCTGGCGAAGAACACCGCCATCAACTGGAACGGCTACCACATCAACATCGTGGACACCCCGGGCCACGCCGACTTCGGCGGCGAAGTTGAACGCGTAATGTCGATGGTCGACTCCGTTCTGCTGCTGGTTGACGCTCAGGACGGCCCTATGCCGCAAACCCGTTTCGTGACCAAGAAGGCTTTCGAAGCCGGCCTGCGTCCAATCGTGGTGATCAACAAGGTTGACCGTCCAGGCGCGCGTCCGGACTGGGTTCTGGATCAGATCTTCGACCTGTTCGACAACCTCGGTGCAACCGAAGAACAACTGGACTTCCAGGTTGTTTACGCCTCGGCCCTGAACGGCATTGCCGGTCTGGATCACACCGACATGGCTGAAGACATGACCCCGCTGTACCAGGCGGTCGTGGACCACGTTCCGCCTCCGGCCGTTGACCGCGATGGTCCGTTCCAGATGCAGATCTCCGCTCTGGACTACAACAGCTTCCTGGGTGTTATCGGCGTTGGCCGTATCGCCCGTGGTCGCGTCAAGCCGAACACCCCGGTTGTGGCTATCAGTGCCGACGGCAAACGCCGCAACGGCCGTATCCTGAAGCTGATGGGTCACCACGGTCTGCACCGCATCGACGTTGAAGAAGCTGCAGCCGGCGACATCGTTTGCATCAGCGGTATGGATTCGCTGTTCATCTCCGACACCCTGTGCCACCCGGACACTGTCGAGGCGATGAAGCCGCTGACCGTTGACGAGCCAACCGTTTCCATGACCTTCCAGGTCAACGACTCGCCATTCTGCGGTAAGGAAGGCAAGTTCGTGACGTCCCGTAACATCAAGGACCGTCTGGACAAAGAGCTGCTGTACAACGTTGCACTGCGCGTTGAAGAAGGCGACTCGGCTGACAAGTTCAAAGTTTCCGGCCGTGGTGAGCTGCACCTCTCGGTACTGATCGAAACCATGCGTCGTGAAGGCTTCGAACTGGCCCTGGGCCGTCCTGAAGTGATCATCCGTGAAGTTGACGGCGTCAAGCAGGAACCGTTCGAAAACGTCACCATCGACATCCCTGAAGAAGCGCAGGGCAAGGTCATGGAAGAGATGGGCCTGCGTAAGGGCGATCTGAGCAACATGGTGCCGGATGGCAAGGGCCGTGTTCGTCTGGAATACAACATCCCTGCTCGTGGTCTGATCGGTTTCCGTAACCAGTTCCTGACCCTGACCAACGGTGCTGGCATCCTGACCTCGATCTTCGACCGTTACGACACCGTCAAGTCGGGCCACATGTCCGGCCGTCAGAACGGCGTTCTGGTTTCGGTTGAAACCGGCAAGGCACTGACCTACTCGCTGGAAACCCTGCAGGCTCGCGGCAAGCTGTTCGTGGAACACGGCCAGGAGATCTACAACGGTCAAATCGTTGGTCAGAACAGCCGTGACAACGACCTGGGCGTCAACCCTACCAAGGGCAAGAAGCTCGACAACATGCGTGCTTCGGGTAAAGACGAAACCATCGCTCTGGTTCCACCGGTGAAGTTCACCCTGGAACAGGCTCTGGAATACATCCAGGAAGACGAGCTGTGTGAAGTCACGCCGAAGTCCATCCGTCTTCGCAAGAAGATCCTGGACGAAAGCGAGCGCACCCGCGCTGCGAAGAAAGCCAAGAACTGAGTCATTAGTTCAGGCTGAATGAAAACGCCCCCGGTCGCGAGACCGGGGGCGTTTTTGTTTGTCCGGGATCAAAAGCCCCTCACCCTAGCCCTCTCCCGGAGGGAGAGGGAACTGACCGAGTTGTTCTTTGATTTTGCATCGACCTGAATAATCGAGTCGAACTCAGGTTTGGAAGCGACAGAGATTGGCTCCCTCTCCCTCGGGAGAGGGCTGGGGTGAGGGGCTGGGGTTTAACGGCTACCGAAAAGCTCAGCGTCGTTCAGAAGCGCTCAATCGACCGCGAATTCTGCACGCGCTCGACTTCTTTCGGCTTGTACGCGCAATACCCCGGCCGCGGGCCGATTTTCGGATGGTTGCGGCAAGTGTCGGGGCGCTTGTCATAAATGGTGCACAGGCGGCTTTTACGATCCAGGTAATAGCAATCGTTGTTGCTCATGCGCTGCAGGGTGAAAATCCCTGACTTCTGATTGAAGCGCTCGACCAGTCCTTCCTTTTGCAGCCGCTTGGCAATGTTCTTCGGCGGGTCGCCCAGTTCGAACTCGTCGACCACGCCGATGCGCACCAGGTCCTTGACCTTGACCTCGACCGGCAGCGTGCAGCAACTGGAAATACATGAGCCGCACATCGGCGCCGAGTATTTGGCCCACGTATCGAGGCGATCAATCTCGGCGGCGGCGATCAGGTTGGGCTTCATCATCGGGAGTTACCAGGCGTGTGTGCATCAGGGCGCGCGATCATACCGGGACGGGTGGAATTTTGAACAACCTTTCGCCGGATATTTTCGCCATGACTGCATTTTGCCCGGCAGGACGGCACGGCCCCTGCATTCATTGGTTCATGCGCCAAGGTTATGCCGGGCTGCCGCACAGTCCCGGGAAATCCTGCCGAACCACAGCCATTACCGTCGGTCAGACCGTCTAGGCTCAGACATTTCCCCGCTCGCTCGAGGTCTTATTGATGACTCAAGAACCACTAGTTCGCGAAGCAGAGGTGGCCGCATTCCGCGACGCCGTCCTGACCAAACTCACCTATGCGGTGGGCAAAGACCCCGATCACGCCTTCGACCATGACTGGTTCGAAGCCATCGCCCTGGCTGCGCGTGATCACATGGTTGAACACTGGATGGATCACACCCGGCAGATCTACCGCAAAGGCCAGAAGCGGGTTTATTACCTCTCGCTGGAGTTTCTGATCGGCCGCCTGCTTTATGACAGTCTGAGCAACCTGGGCCTGCTCGACGTTGCCCGTGAAGCGTTGACCGAACTGGGCGTCGATCTGGAACGTATCCGCCTGCTGGAGCCCGACGCGGCGCTTGGCAACGGCGGCCTCGGTCGACTGGCGGCTTGCTTCATGGAAAGCATGTCGACCCTCGGCATCGCTGGCCATGGTTATGGCATTCGTTATGAGCATGGCTTGTTCCGTCAGGCGATTGTTGATGGGTGGCAGCAGGAGCAGACCGAGCACTGGCTGGATTTCGGCAACCCTTGGGAATTCGAGCGGCCGGAAGTGGTGTACCCGATCGGCTTCGGCGGCAGCGTCGAAACCGTCACCGATGCCAACGGCAAGACCCGCCAGGTCTGGTCGCCGGCCGAAACCGTCCGGGCGATTGCCTACGATACGCCGGTGGTTGGCTGGCGCGGTGCAAGCGTCAATACCTTGCGCCTGTGGCGCGCCCGCGCCATGGAAGAGCTCCACCTGGAGCGTTTCAACGCCGGTGACCACCTGGGCGCCGTCGCAGAAGTGGCCCGCGCCGAGAGCATCTCGCGCGTGCTTTATCCGGCCGACAGCACGGAGGCAGGGCAAGAGCTGCGCCTGCGTCAGGAATATTTCTTCGTCGCGGCCTCGCTGCAGGATTTGCTGCGACGTCACCGCAACATGCACACCTCGGTGCTGACCCTGGGCGATCACGCAGCGATCCAGCTCAACGACACCCACCCCTCGATTGCCGTCGCCGAACTCATGCGTCAATTGGTCGACGTCTACGACGTGGCCTGGGACGCGGCGTGGCAAGTCACCGTTGATACGCTCTCGTACACCAACCACACACTGCTGCCGGAAGCGCTTGAAACCTGGCCGGTGGGGTTGATGGAGCGCATGCTGCCACGGCACATGCAGATCATTTACCTGATCAACGCTCAACACATCGACTCGCTGCGCGCCAAGGGCATTCACGATTTCGACGTGCTGCGCGCGGTCTCGCTGATCGAAGAGGACAACGGCCGCCGCGTGCGCATGGGCAACCTCGCGTTCCTCGGTTCGCACAGCGTCAACGGGGTGTCCGGCCTGCATACACAGCTGATGCGCAAAACCGTGTTCGCCGAACTGCACAAGCTCTACCCGGAGCGGATCAACAACAAAACCAACGGCATCACCTTCCGCCGCTGGCTGTATCAGGCCAACCCGGAACTGACCTCGATGCTGGTCGATGCACTGGGCCCGGACGTGCTCGATAACCCCGAGGAACGCCTGCTCGACCTCGAACCGTTCGCCGAAAAACCGGCGTTCCGCAAGGCCTTCGCCGAGCAGCGCCTGCACAGCAAAAAAGCGCTGGCGTACCTGATTCACGAACGCCTGGGGATTGCCGTCAACCCGGCGGCGATGTTCGACGTTCAGGTCAAACGGATTCACGAGTACAAGCGTCAGTTGCTCAACCTGCTGCACACCGTGGCGCTGTACCAGGCGATTCGCGCCGAGCCTGAAGTTGACTGGGTGCCGCGCGTGAAGATTTTCGCCGGTAAAGCGGCGGCGAGTTATCACCAGGCCAAGCTGATCATCAAACTGACCAACGATATCGCCCGGGTGGTGAACAACGACCCGACCGTGCGCGGTTTGCTGAAAGTGGTGTTTCTGCCCAATTACAACGTCAGCCTGGCGGAAAGCATCATTCCGGCGGCGGATTTGTCCGAGCAGATTTCCACCGCCGGTTTCGAGGCCTCGGGCACCAGTAACATGAAGTTCGGCCTCAACGGCGGGCTGACCATCGGCACCCTCGACGGCGCCAACGTGGAAATGTGCGAGCGCATCGGTGCCGAGCACATGTTCATCTTCGGCCTCAGTGCGCAGCAGGTTGAAGCGCGCAAGCAGAACCACGAGTTCAGCGCGGTACCGGATATCGCTGCCTCGCACCGTTTGAACGACGTGCTGCAAGCCATCCGTAGCGGTGTGTTTTCACCTGACGACACCTCACGCTACACCGGGCTGATCGACTCGCTGATCGACTACGACCGCTTTCTGGTCTGCGCCGATTTCGACTCCTACTGGGAAGCGCAGAAGCGCGTCGAAGCGCACTGGCATGACTCGCAGAACTGGTGGCGCTCGGCGGTGCTAAACACCTCGCGAATGGGCTGGTTCTCGTCCGACCGGACCATTCGCGAGTACGCCACGGATATCTGGAAGGCGTTGGAGTAACTTTCGCCAACAAATCTGCGCAAGGCCCAACGTTTGTTGGGCCGGATCGATATACTGAGCGCCGGTTACAAGGCATCAGTCACCGCCATACCCTGTGGGAGCGAGCCTGCTCGCGAAGCGATTTTCATCTTCAACAGAAATGTTGGCTGACAATCCGCCTTCGCGAGCAGGCTCGCTCCCACAAGGTTTGTGCCTAGACTGAAGCCATCGCCGGACTCGCCCCGCCTGGGGCTGCTTAGGGATATCGACCATGCAATGGATGTTCATGTTGATCGGGCTCGTGCTCGGTGGACTGCTCGACGAGTCGTTCAGTGCTGCGCTATTGGGCGCGCTGCTGGGGCTGGTGATCGGGCAGACGGTGCGCATTTCGCGGCTTGGCGCGCAGGCTGGGGAGCAACAGCGTCAACTTGAGCAGGTCAGGGAAGCCTTGCAAGGCGTTGCCCAGCGCCTGTTTGTGCTGGAAGGCTCGCCGTCTCACGCGGCGACGTCGCCAGGCGTTGAGCCTGTCACCGAGCCCGCAGACGAACCCTTCAACATGGCTGAACAGCCTGCGGCGCCTGAGCTGATCTGGGAATTGCCCCCCGGGCTTGAACCGATTTCCGCTGTCGCTCGCCAAACCAGCCAGCCGTTG
Organism: Pseudomonas khorasanensis; assembly: GCF_014268505.2. GTDB lineage: Bacteria > Pseudomonadota > Gammaproteobacteria > Pseudomonadales > Pseudomonadaceae > Aquipseudomonas > Aquipseudomonas khorasanensis. The sequence continues at coordinate 9,645 of NZ_JABWQP020000010.1, read as the reverse complement.
CCGGCGGACGTCTGGCGCGCTGAACCTGCGTTTGTTGAACTGCCACAGAAACCTGCCGAACCCCGTGGCCCGAACCTGATCGAGCGCGGCATCAGGGCGGCTCGCGACTGGCTGTTCGGGGGCAACACGGTATTGCGCGTCGGTGTGGTGCTGCTGTTTTTTGGTCTGGCCTTTCTGCTGCGTTACGCCACCGAAGGCATGGTGGTGCCGATCGAATTACGTTACGCCGGTGTCGCTGCTGCTGCGCTGGCCCTGCTGGCGCTGGGCTGGTGGCTGCGCCGACGCAACAGCCATTACGCCTTGATGTTGCAAGGCACCGGGATCGCGGTGTTGTACCTGACGGTGTTTGCGGCGATGCGCTTGCATCCGTTGCTGGATCCTTCGGCTGCGCTGGGGTTGTTGGTTGCAGTGACAGTGTTTTCGGCGATTCTGGCGATCACTCAGGATGCGCTGGGGCTGGCCGCTGCGGCGGCGTTGGGCGGTTTCGCCGCGCCGATCCTGACCTCTACGGGCGAAGGCAACCACGTCGCGCTGTTCAGTTATTTCGCCTTGCTCAACGCCGGCATTCTCGCCATCGCCTGGTTCAAGGCCTGGCGCCTGCTCAACCTGATCGGCTTCGTCGGCACCTTCGGCATCGGTTTCGCCTGGGGCTTGCGTTCTTATACGCCAGAGCTCCTGTGGAGCACCGAACCGTTCCTGATTCTGTTCTTCCTCATGTACCTGGCCATCGGCCTGTTGTTCGCCCGGCGAAAACTGCGCGACCTGCCGGATGCCCCGGCGAATAGCGACCGCGAGGCGCTGCTGCGGTGGTCGGCGCGCAAGGGCGATTACGTTGACGGCACGATGCTGTTCGGCCCGCCGATCATTGGGTTCGGTTTGCAGTTCGCGTTGGTGCAACATCTCGAATTCGCGGCGGCATTCAGTGCCCTGGCGCTGGGCATGATTTACATGGCGCTGGCCAAAGTGCTGATGGGCGGACGCGCGGTATTGCTGGGCGAAACCTGTCTGGCGCTGGGGGTGATCTTTGCCAGCCTCGCGATTCCGCTGGGGCTCGATGCGCGCTGGACATCGGCGGCCTGGGCGGTGGAGGGCGCGGGAATTTTCTGGCTTGGGCTGCGTCAGCATCGGCCCTTCGCCCGGGCCTTCGCCTTGCTGCTGCAGTTGGGATCGGCGCTGGCGTTTCTCGGCCAATTGGCTATTGGCGACAGCAGCCTGCTCGACGGGGCGCCGCTGGGGGCGCTGATGCTTGGCGCGGCGCTGCTGTTCAGTTTTCATCAACTGCGCAAGGCTGCGCCTGAACAGGCGTCGCCCTGGGAAAGGCAAGGTCTGCCGGCGCTGGCGTGTCTGGGCCTGACCTTTCTCTATCTGTTGGCACCGCTGTTTTTCTTTGCTCAGGGCACGGCGATCAGTTGGGCCTTGGCCGGATTGGCGACGTTGTTCGTCGGCCTGCGGATTCACTCGCGCACTTTCCTGTTCACCGCGTTCGCTGTGCAACTGCTGGGCGGTGCGTTGTTCCTGCTGCGCCTGCAGGGTGCGGGCGATGATTCGGCAGCCGTATTCAGCGCTGGCTGGAGCGGTTTGCTCAGTGCTTCCTTGATAGGGCTGGCGTTGATCGCCGGCATGCTGCTGGCGGCGCGCGACGACATGGTGCGCGGCGATGTGCGCCTGTTGCGCGGCTTGTCGGTGGTATTGCTGGCCGGGCTTGTGCTGATCAATCTGGCGGTACTGTTCGTGCTGCCATGGCAAACCGCGAGCGCGGTGTGGGCCGCCAGCGGGCTGCTGATCATCTGGCTGAGTCTGTACCTCAAACAGCGGCTGAGTTTCGTCTTCGGACTGCTGTTGCAGGTGATTGGCGGCGCGGCGTTTCTGCTTGGCGGTACCGAATGGCTTGGGCCATTGTCCAGCGAAGGCTTGAAACCCCTGGCCCACGGCGGATTCTGGACGCCATTGGTGCTGGGGCTGGCGGCGATGATTGGCGCGTGGCGCCTGCAGTTGGGCAATCACGCCTCGGCCTTCGATGCCTTGGGTTTGCAGCGCTTGGCGCAAGTACTGCTGGTGTGGGGCGCTGGTTGGTGGGCGCTGGCGTGGGTCAGCGAAGTGCTGCGTTTCGCCTCACCGAATCTGCAAGGCACCTTGCTGCTGTTGGTCGCCGGGCTCAGCGTTGCGTTGTGGACGCTGCTTTCGCTGCGTCTGAAATGGCCGACACTGGGGTTGTTGTGCACGCTGCTGATTCCGGCAGCAGCGCTTGTGCTGATCGGTGCATGGCAGGCGCGTTATCACCCGGCGGCCGAGTTCGGCTGGCTGGCGTGGGTGGCGCTGTTCGCCGTGCATTTCTTCAGCCTGCGTCGCCTGGCGTCGATGCTGCCGGCGCGTGTCTTGGGCGTGGCGCATGTGCTCGGCTGCTGGCTGCTGATTGGCGTGCTGGCGCTCGAGTTGCGCTACGGCCTGCTGCTGTTGTCCGAGCAATACAACGCCTGGCGCTGGCTGGGCTGGGCGATCTTGCCAAGCCTGTATCTGCTGCTGGCAGCGGCACCGCGCAGTTGGCCGTGGCCGGTTGCCGCGTTTGCCCGCGAGTATCGCTTGTACGCGGCGGCGCCGCTGGCGGTGCTGATGCTGGCGTGGTTCTGGCTGGCCAATGGTGTCAGCGACGGCAACCCCGAGCCATTGCCTTACGTGCCGCTGCTGAACCCGCTGGAGCTGGGTTTGCTGTTCGCGCTGTTCGGTGTTTATGTCTGGTCGCGCAGCGCCGTTGCGCAGCTGTCGATCCGCCGTGATTACGCCGACACCGCCACGCAACTGATTGCCGGGGTTTCGCTGTTTGCCTTCTGCACGGCGCTGGTGACACGCGCCGCGCATCACTGGGCCGGCATTCCGTTCGAGCTGGACCAACTGCTCGCCTCGATGCTGGTGCAGGCCGGGTTGTCCATCGTCTGGACGCTGCTGGCGCTGGGGTTGATGATCGGCGGCCATCTGCGTCATCGTCGCGAAGTGTGGCTGATCGGTGCGGCACTGATTGCGCTGGTCGTGGCCAAACTGATTTTTGTCGAGCTGAGCAACCGTGGCGGCCTCGCCCGGATCGTCTCGTTTATCGGCGTCGGCGTATTGCTGCTGGTGGTGGGCTACTTCGCGCCGCTGCCGCCCAAACGCATCGAGGCTGAACCGGTGGCGGACACACCCGCGCCGGAAACCGAAGGAGTTGCATCTTGAGTCGCATGCTGAATCTTGGGTGGTTGGCGCTGGGCGTGGTGATGGTGGCCGGCGCTCAGGAAAAACCGGCAGACTTCGCCACACGGGTGCCTTTGGCGGTGAGCGGCAACGGGCCGTGGTATCGCCTCGACCTGCCGCTGAGCGCGCAATTGCAGGCGCGCCAGACCGACCTCAGCGACTTGCGCGTCTTCAACGCCGCAGGCGAACCGCAGGCCTACGCCTTGGCGCGCGAGTCGGCGCAGATCCGCGATGACGGCAAGTTGCACGAAGTGAAGTGGTTTCCGCTGTACAACGCCGCCGACGCCAGCGAGCGCGCACCGAATGTGCGCGTGCAGTCGACCACCAACGGCACGCTCGTCGAAGTGCAGCCGTCCTCGCAACTCGAGGCGGGCGAAGAAGTGCTGCGCGGCTGGCTGCTCGACGCCAGCGCGATCAAAGCGCCGCTGCAACAGTTGATCCTCGACTGGACCAGCGAGCGCGACGGTTTCCAGCGCTTCAGCATCGAAGCGAGCGACGACTTGCAGCATTGGCAGCCGTGGGGCGAAGGGCAAGTGGCGCGGTTGACCTTTTCCGATGAACGCATCGAGCAACACGAAGTGAGTCTGCCGGGACAGTCCGCGCGCTATTTGCGCCTGCTGTGGGAATCGCCGAACTCGGCGCCGGTCCTGACCTCGGCTCAGCTCAAAAGCAGCGACCCACGCAACCTGCCGCTGCCGTTGGTCTGGTCACCCACCCTGGCCGGCAGCAGCACCAGGGCCGGGGAGTACACCTGGCAGTTGCCGATGGGGCTGAATGTCGAGCGGGTGCAGATAGAACTCAAACAGCCGAACAGTCTGGCCCCGGTAACGCTGGCCGGCCGCCGCGACAGCAGCTTGCCGTGGCAGACACTGAGCAGCGGCTTGCTGTATCGCCTGACGCAAAACAGTCAGGACGTGGTGCAGAACGAAGTCCCGCTCTCCGGGCAAACCGTGCAGCAATTGAAGATGACCGTGGATGAGCGGGGCGGCGGTCTGGGCGAGCAGGCGCCCGATCTGAAATATGCCGTGCGCGCGACGCAGGTCATTTTTCTCGCACGGGGCGAAGGGCCCTACAGCCTGGCGCTGGGCAATTCAGGTGTGAAAACGGCGAATCTGCCGCTGACGACGCTGATTCCGGATTTCAAACCGCAGATGCTGGCGACGTTGGGCAAGGCGACGGTGCAGAGTGAAGCCGTGGCGACGCAGACCTCGACTGCAACAACGGCGGCGGCGACAGAGACCAACTGGAAAAAAATCGGCTTGTGGGCGGTGTTGTTGCTGAGTGTGGTTTTCCTCGGGGCGATGGCGTTCAGTCTGTTGCGCAAGCCACCGGCCAATACCTGAGCATGGCCGGCGCTGCGCGCCAATCGCTGGCAAGCCAGCTCCCACAGTGCACCGCATCCCAATGTGGGAGCGAGCCTGCTCGCGAAAGCGCCCGAACAGACAATGAAAATCCGCAACCGGACATCCTGAATCGGACTACGCTAAACCCGCCGCCTGAACTCTCCACTGACAATCACGTCTCATGCAGGCAAATACACCCTGGCGCACCTTAGCGGGCGTCTTCGCTCGCTACGTTTTCAGACTCCCTGTAAACTGCGCGGGTTTTTAGCCCCCCATTCCACCGGAGCCGTCCATGTCCCGCGTTACCTTGAGTCGCTATTTGATTGAGCAGACCCGCAGCAACAACACTCCTGCCGATCTGCGCTTCCTGATCGAAGTGGTGGCGCGTGCCTGCAAGGAAATCAGCCACGCCGTATCCAAAGGCGCCCTGGGTGGTGTCCTGGGCAGCATGGGCACCGAGAACGTGCAAGGCGAAGTGCAGAAGAAGCTCGACGTGCTGTCGAACGAAATCCTGCTCGAAGCCAACGAATGGGGCGGTCACCTGGCCGGCATGGCGTCCGAAGAAATGGACAACGCCTACCAGATCCCGGGCAAATACCCGAAAGGCGCGTACCTGCTGGTTTTCGACCCACTGGACGGCTCGTCGAACATCGACATCAACGCCCCGGTCGGCACCATCTTCTCGGTTCTGCGTTGCCCGAACGAATACCTGAGCCAGAACGAGCCGCTGAACGAAAAAGCCTTTCTGCAGCCAGGCACCCAGCAAGTCGCCGCCGGCTACGCGATCTACGGCCCGCAGACCATGCTGGTGCTGACGCTGGGCGACGGCGTCAAAGGCTTCACCCTGGACCGCGAAATGGGCAGCTTCGTGCTGACCCACGAAGACATCACCATTCCTGAAACCACCCAGGAATTCGCCATCAACATGTCCAACCAGCGTCACTGGGAAGCTCCGGTTCAACGCTACGTCGGCGAACTGCTGGCCGGTGAAGAAGGTCCGTTGAAGAAGAACTACAACATGCGCTGGGTCGCGGCGATGGTTGCCGATGTGCACCGCATCCTGACCCGTGGCGGTCTGTTCATGTACCCACGCGACAGCCGCGAGCCGTCCAAGCCGGGCAAGCTGCGTCTGATGTACGAAGCCAATCCGATGTCGTTTCTCGTTGAACAGGCGGGCGGCGCCTCCACCGACGGCCACCAGCGCATCCTCGACATTCAGCCGGAAGGCCTGCACCAGCGCGTCGCGGTATTCCTCGGTTCGAAAGAAGAAGTCGCCCGCGCCACGGCCTACCACAAGGAATAAACCATGCACGCGCCCTGGCAGCCGTTGCTCGATTGGTGGTTCGGACACGCCGAATCAGCGAACGCAGTAGCGGCTGAAAAGGGCAAGTTGTGGTTTGGCAAGCGAGACAGCCAGGACCTCGAAGCGCGGACGCGTTTCGGGGTCTTTGTCGATCAGGCCCTGGCTGGCGAATTGACCGAGTGGACGCAACGTCCCGAAGGCTGGCTGGCGGTGGTGCTGTTGCTCGATCAACTGCCGCGCATGATCTATCGCGATACCCCCAAGGCCTTTTCCGGTGACTCACGGGCGCAGAAGCTTGTGGCGCAGGGTGTTGCGGCGGATTTTGATCGTCAACTGAAGCCGATTCAGCGCCTGTTCATTTACCTGGTGTTCGAACACTGCGAAAACCTCGCGGTGCAGAACGAAGCCGTTTCGCGATTCATGGCGCTGGTGGCTGAACAGCCGGAAGAAGAGCGTGCGGTGTTCGCCGACAATCTGGATTATGCTGAGCGGCATCAGAAAGTGATTGCCCGGTTTGGCCGGTTTCCCCATCGCAATGCGGTGTTGGGGCGCGAATCTACGGCTGAGGAGTTGGTGTTTCTTTCCGAACCCGGATCCAGATTCTAAATCTTCAGTGCGGCTGATGCTGCTTTCGCGGGCAAGCCCGCTCCCACAGTGTTTTGGGGTGGAGCACACATTGTGTGAACACCGAAGATCCCTGTGGGAGCGGGCCTGCCCGCGAAGGGGCCAGAAGCAGCGCCGCTTAAATGCGGAAACTACCGACCAGATGCTTCAACCGCGCCGCCTGTTGCTCCAGGTCCGAACACGCCCGCAACGTCGCCTGCAAGTTCTCCACGCCTTCCTGATTCAGCGTGTTGATCTCGTTGATATCAACGTTGATCGACTCGACCACGGCAGTCTGCTCTTCGGTTGCGGTGGCGACTGACTGGTTCATGCCGTCGATCTCGCCGATACGCTGGGTCACGCTGCCCAGGCGTTCGCCGGCCTGGTTGGCGATGCCGACACTGCTTTCGCTCTCGCGTTGGCTTTCGGTCATGATGCTAACGGCCTGGCGCGCGCCGACTTGCAGTTCTTCGATCATCTTCTGCACTTGCTGCGCTGAGTCCTGGGTGCGGTGCGCCAGATTGCGCACTTCATCGGCAACCACGGCAAAACCACGCCCGGCTTCACCGGCACGTGCAGCTTCGATCGCAGCGTTCAGCGCGAGCAGGTTGGTCTGTTGGGAAATGCTGGTGATCACTTCCAGAATCTGGCCGATGTTCACCGTGTTGCTGTTCAGGGTTTCAATGTTGCCGCACGAATCGCTGATTTTCGCCGACAGCTGTTGCATGGCGTGAATGGTTTTATCCACCACCTGCTGACCGTCAATTGCCAGGCTGCGCGCGTCGCTGGAATGTTGCGAGGCGAGGGCGGCGTTCTGGGCGATTTCCTGGGCGGCGGCGCCGAGCTGATTGATCGCGGCAGCAACGCTGTTGGTGCGGCTGGCCTGCTGATCGGAGTTGTACATCGACGAGTTCGAGGCGGCGACCACGCGCAGAGCGACTTCGTTGACCTGACCGGTCGCGGAAGACACTTCGCGGATCGAGGTGTGAATGCGTTCGACGAAGCGGTTAAACGAGGTGCCCAGTGCGCCGAATTCATCGTTGCCCTGGATCACCAGGCGTTTGGTCAGGTCGCCTTCGCCTTCGGCGATGTCGTGCATCGCCCGGCCCATGGTCAGCAGCGGCTGCATCAGCATGCGAATCAGCATGCCGAGCAAAACTATGATGATCAGCACGGCGATGACCATGGCAATCAGTGCCGATGTGCGGAATTCGCTGAGCATCGAGAACGCGGTGTCTTTGTCGAGCACCAGCGCCACGTACCAGTCGGCCGACGGTACGCCGTTAACGCGGGTGAAAGAGATCAGTTGAGTCTGGCCATTGAACTCGACTTCTTTCAGGCCCGGGCTGACCTGGGGCGCACCGCTCGGATAGGCGTCGGCGAGGGTTTTGAGCACCAGTTTGCTGTCCGGGTGAATCAGGATCTTCCCATCAGCGCTGACGATGAATGCATGACCGTGGCCGCCGAAGTTCAGCGAGTTGATGATCGCGCTGACACTGGTCAGGTCGATGTCGGCGCCCGCTACGCCCAGCATCTGGCCTTGGCGTTGTACCGGTGTGGCCACGGTGATCACCAGTTTGCCCGACGAAGCGGCGATGTACGGTTCGGTGACGATGGTCTGTTGCGCGCTGTTGGCGGCTTTGTACCAGCCGCGTGCGCGAGGATCGTAATCCGGGGCGCGGTTGCCGGCCGGCACGGAAAACATCACGCCGTCAGCGCCGCCGAAGTAGCTGAGTTGAAAGTTGCCGGTGTAGGCGGGCAGATCGATGATGCGTTTCAGGCTCGCGGGCGCATTGCCGTCGACGGCGACCTGCTGCGACAGTGATTGCAAAAGTTGAATGCGGCTTTCAAGCCAGGTCTGGATGTTGCTGGTGGTCAGGCTGCCCAATTCCTGCATCGTGGCCTCGGTGCTGCTGCTCAGGGCCTGACGCTGGCGGTAATCGTTGAACAAAATGAAACAGGCGAACGCAACGGCCACCACGAGGGCGGCAGCCAACAGAATCTTGTGGCTGAATTTCATGTTTCTGGTCATCGAATGAACTACCGCGAAGGGGCTGGTCAGAAAGTGCGGCAATTTGCCATATCCGGCAGCGTTGCGCTGCTCTTATTTCGACCGCGTGGCGCCAAAGATTAGACGCCTGCAGCAAAAGTCGACGAAATGCTCGACAGCGTCACAAAGTTTTTGATTTACCGGCAAAAGCCAGACGGGCGGGCTAATAAATAGCCGTCCGGCCACGGAACCAGATGACACTTTTCTCTTCTAAGCTTCTGGTTGGCACCATGCCATCCCCCCTCGTTCCAGGAGTTACACCATGTCGCTGCGATCTCTCGCCCTGCTGTCGTTTTGCGTGCTGTTGGCCGCATGCAGCAAGGTCAATCAGGAAAACTACTCCAAGCTCTCGGCCGGCATGGCCAAGTCCGAAGTGGAAACCCTCCTCGGCAAGCCCACCGATTGCTCGGGCGCGCTCGGTATGTCCAGTTGCACCTGGGGCGACCAGAACAGCTTTATCAGCGTGCAATACGCCGGTGACAAAGTGCTGATGTTTTCCGGCCAAGGCCTGAAGTAAACCGGGGCTTCGCGCCCACGGAGATAAAAATGAAGCGGTTATTGCTGATCCTTTTTGCTGGCCTGGTACTGGCCGGCTGCGCCACTTCCGGCGTCGACCCGTTGGCGCCGAAGACTGTCAACAGCGTCAACCTCAAGCGCTATCAGGGCACCTGGTATGAGCTGGCGCGCTTGCCGATGTACTTCCAGCGTCACTGCGCGCAATCCGAAGCCCATTACACGCTCAAGCCTGACGGCAACATCGGCGTGCTCAACCGTTGCCTGACACCAGACTGGCAGTGGGAGGAAGCCAAGGGCACGGCTTATCCCCAGGTGCCAGGCAAGACCGACAAGCTCTGGGTCGAATTCGATAACTGGTTTTCGCGTCTGATTCCCGGTGTGGCGAAGGGCGAATACTGGGTTCTGTACGTCAGCGACGATTACAAGACCGCCATCGTCGGCGATCCAAGTCGCAAGTACATGTGGCTGCTGTCACGCACGCCAACGGTCAACGGTGTGGTGCGCGAAGAGCTGCTGAGCAAGGCGCGTCAGCAGGGGTATGACACCACGCGACTGATCTGGCGAGCATCGGATCGGCAGATGGCCAAAACTTCGAATTAAGAGCA
>NZ_JABWQP020000001.1 GCF_014268505.2 Pseudomonas khorasanensis | reverse complement strand
TACCGTCTCGATTGGGACCTTGCCTCCAATACAATTGATTCAAGTGCTTCTACGTGAAACAAGACCGAAAAATGAAGAGTGTTCGTGGAGGGTTGCCCCGTGACAACGGGTTCCAAGAAGGCATAAATAAATCGCTAACTTGAAGGATTGGCACGTATCCAGTCGCTCGCCATAAATATACCAATGACGTCAAGGCTCAGAGCCTCAGATGGTGTTATCCCTGCGTGTATGGTTGACTGTCTGACATTTAGCTATCCAAAATTCTTCCAGTTTGATATTTCCCGACCTTTTTAGCGGCGTGAGCACTCTAAGAGGCTGGCCTGATAACAAGAAAGTTCATATTATGCTAGGAGCCTGTGTGCATTGTTTGGAATATAATTCACAGGGGCTTGGTGCCACACTTTTACTGAAACGCGAGTGAGTTCGGGAAAGTTCCAGAATGAAAAATAACGAAAAGGGTCGGAGAATGTTTAATGGGGTGGCGGTTAAGTTATTACAAAAAATTAAAGTTCATGTTGTCCCAAACGGTGGTGGAGGTTTTGGCATCTCTGAAGAAATCACCCAGACGATATCCATCAAGAGTTTGCCTAGCTCTCCTGAAATTTCATTTTGCTTTATAAACTTTGATTTTGATTCAATAACGCCTAAAGAAAGACAGGTGTCAGGAAAAACTTTCACGAAGTGTATTTTTTCACACAAGATCATAGAGGAATTTACATTTAAAAATTGTATATTTGTCGGCTGTATGTTCAATGGGGCGGCGTTCGTGGGGGTCGAGTTTCATGACTGCGAATTTCGCGAGTGCTTCTTTTACAAAGCAAGGTTTAAGGACACCTATATAGATCCAAGGTCTTTCATTTTCAGCAAAGAATGGCATTGGTTTAGAGCGAATGTCAATGCTGGGCTTTTTCAGTCAGTGTACAATAACTCCAAGAGCATGCATCAAGAAGAGTTTGCAATGCATTCTGATCGGAAATTTCAGTTTTACCGTAGGTATCAATATCTCTATGGAAATTACCCGGAAATTTATAGATTTCTAAAGGGGTTGTTGTTTGATTATTTGTTAGGGCATGGTTACGGAATTAAGAACACTCTTTTTATGACGCTAGTTTCAATTCTCGGATTCGCTTGGCTTCTTGACGGAAATGTAAAATCTGAGAATGGAACGTTTTTTGAGACCTTGTATTTTACAGTTGTATCACTGACGACGGTTGGGTATGGCGAGATCACGCCGCGTCATGAGCTTGCTCCCATGGTAATTACAATAGTTTTGCTTCTTTCATCAATTGCTTGGTGTGCAGTAGTTACCGCAATCATTGTAAAGAGGATTGTAAAGTAGTGGCATTTTCCATAATACAGTGTGGATCTACTGCTAGGGGTGATGCTAACCTTCATAGCGATGTAGATGTGATTTGTATCTGGTCGGGTAGCTCGCCAGCCTTTAGCCTGCTTGTCGAGAAATATGGCGAGCTGGCCTTTTACTCCTTGGAGACTATGAGACGGATGCGTTCTAAAGGTTCCCTATTTCTTACGCATTTGGACGTCGATGGTATTTTTATCGATGGTGACGAATCTTTGTTTGAAGAGTTTCGCGGATTTCGCCCGTCTGTTAGGCAAGTTCGCACTCTATATAAAGAAACCGCGCGGGCTGTAACAAGTTTGGAGTGGTTTCCTAATAGCGCACTTGGCGAGCTTTGGCTCTGCGATATTCTTTATGTTGCACTTCGGACCTGTCTTTACTGTAAGAATGCAATCAAGGGGGTTTACACTTTTGGCTATCTTGACGCAATGAAAGCATATGGTTTAAATGCAGATCAAATTGCAACAATGCTGCTTTTGAGGGAAGGCAAATATCGTTATAGAGCTTCAGCTTGGAATTCGGCTGCGACGAAGTTAGGTTTCGACTCGGGTTTAGCCAAGCAGGCATGTTTTGCGATTCTAGCCGAGGCAGTCGACATAGCGAGGGGCGGAAAGACAGACTGGGCAAAGTTATCCGAATGTCCGCGAGACTATTGGAGTGAAAGGTTGATAGAAAGGGCTATTCTAAATAAGGAGCATCAGGATGATGAGTTTATGATGAAGATGAAGCTCCATAACTACAATAAAAGATCTCTTAGATCTGACATCTCCAGAATAGTAAGAATGCATACGTTCAGTGTTTGATGGTTTGATAATTTTAGGAGTTTTTCCGGATCAGAAAAAATCAATTTCCTTTCGGTCATTAGTATATAGCTCGAAAGACGAGGCTCCGGCAAGCTTGCCGAAATTAGCGGCAAAGCTGTCTTTTTCCGCGGGGCTAGAGTTGTAACTCTAGGGAGATGCATGGCCGAAAAGTCTCCCGCCTCTTGCTCCCTTATCTCAATGGGAACTTCGCCTTGAACTTTCGTGTCGAGTATCTCGCTCGGATTAGTACAAAGAATAAGCCACCACGTATCGCCTCTCTCCGGTCTTCGAGCGAAAGCACGAGCTTTTCCATACGGCTCGAGACTGCCACGTTATAAAAGTGCTTCCCTAATTATTCAAGTCTAATCTTCAGTAGCATACGAGCCACTGCGAATGGTTCTGAGACTTCGGCTATCAGATGAAGCTGGGTACCCGCCCTGTTTTAACTAGATTTCGTAGTTGATAGCTTCGCGATTCCAGTTAAATAATTCTGGGCGCTCTGGATGCCTCCACTTTCCCACGCAAGGTATCCATCCGAACGAAGCGTCCCTTCTTCCAGGGCACTCCTTGTAGAAGACGATAGCCCTTAAATGGAAAGCTATGCAGTGCCTTAGACTCAACTTTTTGCCCAAAGTATTGATTGCAGCGATCACAGGTAATCCGGTCTTCCTATCGGGGCATTTGTCCCATCTCACAACTCGGGAACAATATGGGCTACTGCCGATGTCTTACTGCTGTGACAAACAATGCACGAGAGGGTAGTCGGCATATTTATGTGATCCCTAATCAATCCGCGTTTTCCGATACTTAATAATCGACCGGTCCGAAATGCCCACTGTAGTCAACGTGTGTGGAGATGAGACGATTGAGACACTCACGCTGACCAAGCCGCTTTCCAAAGGCCTAAGTCAGCTTTATATATTTAACATGGCAAAACCTTCCTGTCTTAGTCGGATTCATTCGATGGAGGGGGCGCGCGTAAATTAAATGAATCTCCAAAGATCGCGTGTAAATTATCGTTCGAGAGAGCAGCGAGACCCTTGCAAAGAGCGTGGTGCCAAGAGTTGTAATCTTTTTTCCTCTCGCTTATATAAATTTGATCATCAATTACTTGCTTGCGAAATTCTGTGGCTGAATTATATTTCTCTGCAGAAATTCTCAGCGTTTCCAATGAATCTAGTGTTCTATTAATGTAGGAGGTTTCATCTAATGAAATTTCGATATGGTAGTCAATGCGCAGCTGTTCCTCATCATTAAACGGTGTGCGGTCGTATGTAAGGTGAAAGCCGATAATGCCACAATCAAAGTTTACAACAGTGTAAACATTTAGTTTCTTTAATATCTGTTTGTCGAAATAAGGATGAAGGGGACTCGTAGTGGCTCCATGAGCATTTAACGAGTTTCTTTTGCTATTGCAGCTCCCGCAGGACGGCAACAGATTTAGGCTGTAAACTGAAAACTCCGGATATGATGCTTGGGGTAAATAATGCTCAATTGTCCGTGCACCGTCACCTCCACAGAATGGGCAACTGTTGAGCCCATTAATATAAAGCTCTGAGATCCAGTTAAGACCCGCGCTCACTGGTTTATTGGAGTAGGCATTTTCAAAATCTCCACGCTGCGCTTCACTCACCTCAATGGGGACAATCGAGGGCGATCCTTTTTTTAACACATATTGACGATAGGAATTTTTTATTTGCCCGCTAATTCCAACCAGGCTTGTGTAATGGGCGAGGACGCTTTCAAGTATAGTTCTATCGAAAATTCGTTTATAGGAGAGGGATCTCAATGTCATTCTCCTTGATGCTTCATTAGCTCTCTTATTTTTACAAGCATATCCATGCTTAAAAACCCATTATATCTATCCACTATTTCGTTAAGGTTTAAAGAGGAGTCCGCAATCTCAGAAGCTATTTTACTGTGAAACGATGTAATTAAGCTATCTCCGAAGACGGAGTTTGATAATGCGGTTACGCTCGCGCCAAGAGTATTCATATATACCCTCTCAACACTTACGTTTTTTGAATTGTCTGTTTTTATTACGTGCGCGCAGTGTGAAGGTACTTCGCGGACGACATATGCAGAGTGAGTCGCAATTAACGCGACGGAGGATGTTGCTTTGAGAACCATATAAAGCAGGTTCATGAATTCGGTTACAAGATTCGGGTGAAGATGGGTTTCTGGTTCGTCAATTAATACAATGGTGCCTTGGTTTGCAGATGTTAGGAAATGTGTTGCAAACCGAAAATACATTTTCTGCCCACTACTTAGAGGAACTGCTAGGTTTTCATCTGCCCTGAATGCTAGATCGCGCGAAAAATCGATATCGCCCAAGATCTCCAGCAATCTCATTTCTCCTCCTCTGATCGCGTTAATCCCTGCCCATTGATTGCCCGCCTCGTCAGTTATGTATGACGTGCTAGTGGCCTCTGCAAGTATAGGGACTAGTAACTGCGCCGAAGGTATAACTTTTTGGAGGATTTTTTTTAATAATATAAATCGACTTTCAGTGCCAATTAAGTCAGCTTCGTTTCGTATTATGTCAACAAGCAATCGTGGAAGAGTTTCCGAACTGTCCAGGCCGATATCAAAATATTGATAATCGAGAGGCCCTGCGAGATTGGTAGTGCGAGGAAAAATATTTCCAGGGTCTGATGAGTAGACTATTATTCTACTGTACGAAGGAAGTTGCATCCAATCCGATTCATCTATTCCTAAGTTCGATGCGCTCGTTGTCTTATCATTTATGTCATACAGCTCAGATCTTTGTCCTTCTGGTAAATCCGAGTTCAGCTTGGCAGCTATTCCCAATACTAGATTATTAAGGTACCTTGTTTTTCCGACCCCGTTCACTCCAATAAGGCAATGAATTCTATCAGGGATAAACTCTATCTCGTGATACGGAAAGCCTATTGTGTGTTTGTTTTGAAAGCCCTGTAACTTCGTTGAAAAGCTAAAAGGGATTTTAGCTTCTACTAGCGGTTGTCTGCGAAACGCTGATTTATAACCAAAGCGAAAAGCCTTATATGGACCTAGATCCCTAAGTACAGCAACCTTGAATTGCTGAGTTTCGATGATTTTAGCGTATGTGCTAGAGCTAAGATTTCCGGCATGTAGGTTGGCATTTATTTCTTGTATGGAAGTAAGAAGGCTATCAAAATCCGCTCTTGGTATTTTGCTGGCAAGATCGCTGTAGCTTTGTTGGGAAGCAAAAACTAGTGAATAGTTGGGGAAGATTTTATTGGGGGTTTTCCATTTTGTTTCGTCTGTATTCGCAGATCGTAGGTATTTTATCCATTCGGTTACTGAAGGTTGAGGCGTATCTTCCACAAATGGCAGTAGTCGTGCTGGTATATCTGTGAGTAAGCCGTTAACCAAAACTCTCACATTTACACGCAACGTATATCCGAAATCATTCCAACCCGATCCAGTCGCATATATTAAAACTTGATTCGGGCCATCAAGCGATCTAGCTTCCTCGTGAAACTTAATTTCCCACATCCCTTTAATCCTTTGATGAAATCTTGAAAGCTCCAATGCTTTCGACTGAATTTATTTACGTCGCACTTTTATCGTTCGCTTATTACCGTACTTTTATGTGCTACGGTTTTTTTTGAGATGCTAGCAGAATGATATCGAGTAAGGCTAGGGCACCCGATCAGGTAGAGGGGATGCGCAGAAGGCAGCTATGCACCGTTAAATCACAGGAAGAAGTCATTTTTGCTTATGGCGCTGAGTATGCATGAGTTGATGCGCGGCGATGTGGTAACGCGACTCGCGCGCGTCAAGCTAGGTTGCCAGTGCTTGATCGCTTCTCAATTTAGATTTGCGACATCCAAGGTCCACTTTTGGTCGATAGCTGCACTCGTTTTCACGTATGAAATACAGCTTTGCAGTGATTTACGGAACGAAACTCCAATCGTGACGTAACGCAAATTCAGCTCATAAACACCAGCGTTTAAAAAGACATCTCCAGTCACGCTCCCAGGCTACACATCCTTGCGCCTTTGCCTACAGCTGCGCCAGAATCCGCCGGCTTGTGCGCCTTGGGGGCGGGTTCTATTGTGGTCGGGTCGCTGACGAATCAGCGATCGGGTTTGGTAGCCCGGCTTAGACTTGGCGCATTGCGTCACCCGATTCAGTCCTTTTAGGGGCTGTTGCTTTATGGTGGCCATGCGCAGGGCGTCTTCGGGCGCGCCGGTTTTCCAAGTCACCGGTCTACCAACCTTCGTATGGCCACCACCCCCTTCGTTTGGTAGCGAAAAGATGATGGCTCCTTTTCTATGATTTGGAGATTCACTCATGATCAAACCAACACCCAACCCGCCCGAAACCGACTCCACGTCTCCCTACGAATCCCTCGATTCCAACAAGCTCCACGAAGCCGCCGACCGCGCGCTAGATCATTACCTTACTCCCAATAATCTCCTGCCTCCGCCGCGTAAGGCGCGGGGGATGTATGCGGTGACGGCGGATACCAAGAATGAAGAACTGCTGGCTGATGCGAGTGAAACGCTTGCTTCGGCGAAGACGATTGCTCAGGACATTTCCAGTCTGTTGCCGGCGCCGCAGCGGCGGGCGTTGTTGGGGGTTGCTCAACTGATCATGTTGGGGGAGCTGGCGGTGAATCGGGTGATGGATAATTTGGAGGTGGCGGGGTGATGTTGTTGGCCTTGGTCCGGCGCTGCGCCTTGGGATTTTAGGTGCGCCAGAAAAGCCCCTCACCCCAGCCCTCTCCCGGAGGGAGAGGGGGCCGACCGAGGTGTCTTGCGTTTTACATCGACCTGAGCGACCGCGTTGATTATGGATTCAGAGCGATGCGTTCAGGTCGGCGTATTTCTCGAACATCCCCGAATCGGTTCCCTCTCCCTCGGGAGAGGGCTAGGGTGAGGGGCTTCCTGGCCGTGACAACAGGGTCTCCAGTCTGGCCAACGGCGGCGCATCCTGATTGCGATCAAATACTTGGATTCCAACCTTGAGCAACCGTCCATTCTCTGCGCTGGCGATTACCTGTTCACAGCGCAACATAAGCCGTCCTTGATCACATTCAACAGCCTTCACCCCATTCGGCAATCGACCTTCCAGCCGTAGCTCAGCCATCCGGCTCTGCGCGGCAATCATCGCCACCGACCGATCCCTTAAAACCCCACTGCTCTGCGTCATCAACCCCGCGACGCGCACGGCGGCGGACATGGCGACGGCGATGATTGCCAGTGCCACCAGCACTTCAATCAGGGTGAATCCTTCCTCTCGCGTTCGCGCGCGCATACATGGCCCAAAACCAAAACCCAGCCCTCGACGCTAACCCCCGTCCTTGACGGCTTGACGACGGAAACACCCGAGGATTTTCAACATCCCTGACATATCTTCTTGCAACACTGCGCGTCGAATTCGGATCAAGCCAGGGAATGTCGAGATGGATATCGCACCTTTGAACACGCTCAGTCAGTCACCGCGCATGCCGCGTAGCCAGCAGGGTTTTACCTTGATCGAGATCATGGTGGTGGTGGTGATTCTGGGGATTCTGGCGGCGATGGTGGTGCCCAAGGTGCTTGACCGGCCGGATCAGGCGCGGGCGACGGCGGCGAAGCAGGATATTGGTGGGTTGATGCAGGCGTTGAAGTTGTATCGCCTCGATCACGGCACGTATCCGAGCATGAATCAGGGGCTGAAGGTGTTGGTCGAGCGGCCGGCGGATGCGAAGAACAGCAACTGGCGTTCGTACCTGGAGCGTTTGCCGAATGACCCGTGGGGTCGTCCTTATCAGTACCTCAACCCCGGCGCGAATGGCGAGGTCGATATCTTTTCCCTCGGCGCCGATGGACAGCCTGACGGCGATGGCGTGAATGCCGATATCGGTTCCTGGCAGCTGTAAGGCCGGCCATGAATACGCGTTCGCTCAACGGGGCGAAGCAACGGGGTATGGCGATCATCAGCGCGTTGTTGATTGCTGCCGTGGTGGCGGTGATTGCGGCGGGGATGTTGACGCGCCAGAG
Organism: Pseudomonas khorasanensis; assembly: GCF_014268505.2. Lineage (GTDB taxonomy): Bacteria > Pseudomonadota > Gammaproteobacteria > Pseudomonadales > Pseudomonadaceae > Aquipseudomonas > Aquipseudomonas khorasanensis. Next base: position 1,351,861 of record NZ_JABWQP020000001.1, on the reverse strand, counting down.
CGTGTCGACCCGTGCGCTGGAGGCCGATCAGCAGCGGGTGCAGGGGCGCTGGGTGGCGCAGGGTGGCCTGGAGATCAGCCGACAGTTGCTATGGGATGCGCGGCTGCGTGACCCATTGACTCGGCGTGATCAGCCCTGGGCGCAGCCGTTGCTGGCAGCGGATTTTGCGGGGCGTCTGGAGGATGAGCAGGGCAAGTTCAACCTGCGCAATCTGGTCGCTAACGAGCGGATTGATGAGTCGCAGGTGCAAGCGTTCGAGCGTTTGTGTGCGCTGATCGGTGTGAGTGCCGTTGTCACCCAGCGCATCCGCCAGCGGGTGATCGCCGGCTATCCGCATCTGCTGAATGCGCAAATTGGCTCGACCGGCACTGCGGGGCTCGACAGTGGCCGCGCCACTTCGCCCGATGCCGCCCAAAAACCGCAACCGCCAAAGGTGCCGATGCTGCGCACGCTGGATGATCTGCGCAGTGTCGAAGGGGTGACGGATGCGCTGATCGTTCAACTGACGCCTTACGTGACGGTAATTCCGGCGACGACCTGGATCAACGGCAACACCGCCACGGCGCAGGTACTCGCGGCGTATGTGCCGGGGCTTTCGCTGGAGCGGGCAGCGGCGTTGATTGTTGAGCGCGATGCCGGGCGCTGGTTTATCAATCGTGGCGATTTTGTGAATCGCTTGCGCATGCCGCAGCTGGAAATGAGCGATGTGAAGGTCGGCATTACCAGTGACTGGTTCCGTTTGCGCGGCGAGGCGCGGCGTGATAAGCGGCGGGTCAGCCTTGATGCTTTGCTGCACCGCAGCGAGGATCGGTTGCCGCAGGTGATCTGGTCGCGGGTGGGTGCATGAGTCAGTTGCGCGTTGCATTGCCGCCGTTGGCGGAGCTGGAGTTGCACAGCGAAGTGAGCTGCGCGTGGCTGGATCGTCAGGGCCAGGTCAGTCTTGAAGAACGGCTGACGCTGAGTCAGTTGGGGCAACGGCCAAAACAGCCGTCGTTGCTGTGTTTTCTGCACCCGGCCGACAGCCTGCTCGCGAGCCTCGATCTACCGCCGCTGCCCGCCAGCAAAATTGTCGCCGCCGTGCAGTGTGCGGCGCAGGCCTTGATGCTGGGCGACAGTGCCTTGATGCATATCGGGCACAGCCCCCGCGATGCAAGCGGGAGAGTGCAGATCGCGTGGGTGTCGCGGCAGCACTTGCAGCGTCTGGCCGCCGTGCTCAAGCAGTCGGGTTTGAGCCTGAGCGGTTTGTATCCCGCGCCTTACAGCCTGCCGGTGTCGTCGGACGTTGTCGTTTGCGTGCGGGACGGTCATTTACTCAAACGCGAAAGTTTGCAGCATGCGCAGGTTGAGCCGCTGCTCGGTGACGACGTTGAGCAAGCATCGTTCGAACCGGAGGCAACGCAACGCTGGACCGGTCCTTTGCCGGGTTGGGGTTTGCACGGCGGCTTGCAGCAGACCGGCGGCGAGCAACGCGGTTGGGGTCGTGCGGCGGGTTGTGTGGCTGTGGCCGTGGCGGTCTGGGTGATCGGCCTGAATCTCTACGCCGCCCGCGAAGCGCGGCAGGGCCAGCAGCTCAAGGCGCAAATGAGTCAGCGGGTCAAACAGGCCTTCCCCGAATTGCCGGTGATTCTTAACCCGCTGCAGCAGGCGCGTCAGCAACTGGAGCAGCGGCAAAAAGGTGCGGTCGACGATCCGGCGCAGAACTTCAATCGACTGGTGTTGCAGGCCGGTACTGGCATGCCGTTCATGGCCGGCAGTGTCGAGCGCCTGACGTATCGCGACGGTGCTTTGCAACTGGCGCTGCTCAGCGATGCACGCCGTGGCGGTAACGACAAGGACTTGCAAAGCACGTTGGCCCAGGCGGGGATCAGCGTCAGCGCCGATGACGAGGGCTGGACGCTGCGCCCGGCTGGCGAGGCGACCGCAAACGAAAACACAACCGAAGACGACAGCAGCGGAGCAGACGATGAGTAGGGCGACGCTGGCGATTTACCGTGCGCGCTGGCAGCGCTTCAGCGGCCAGTTGCAGGCGCGCTGGCAGCCGTTGGCACTGCGCGAAAAACGCATGGTCGGCGGCATGGCCGTGGTGCTGATCGGTCTGCTGGTCTGGCTGACCCTGGTCAAGCCGCCGTTGGCCAAGATCACTTTTTGGCAAAGCGAAACGCCCAAGCTGCGCGCCCAGACCGAAGCGCTTGAAGTGCTGTTGCGCGGCGTCAATGTGCGTGCGCAAGGGCTGAGCATCAACCAATCGCTGGAGCAAAGTCTGCAAGCGGCGGGTCTGGCCGGGCACTTCCGATTACAAGCGGCAGACGGCGGTTCGTGGCAGTTGAATATCGACGCCGCACCCGCCGATGCGCTGCTCGACTGGCTGCTGAGCCAGCCGTCACAACTTTCTCTGCACGTGGTCGAGGCGCAGTTGCGACGCGCAAGCGAGGCCTCCACCGAAGTCACCGCCGGCACTTTGTCAGGCACCGTTCGCATGGATCAGGCGCAGGGCGCTAAGGAAGCTTCATGAAGGAGTCACGCTGCAAACCGGCACGTCTGGCGCTGCCGTTGTTGCTGATGGCGTTGAGCGCGTGTAACAGCACCACGGCTCCGCAAAACCAGCCGCCACTGCTGGTCGACAGTGAACTGGGCCGGCCGCTGGCCAACACCCAACGCAGCGGCGATGCGGTTGCTGATCGCGAACGCGCGCAAGCCCAGGCGCGGCCGGTGCCGAAGCAATTGCACAACATCAGCCAGCGCGGGCGCAGTGGCGGCGCTGCGCCGAGCAATGCGACCCCGCGCAATCCGTTGGGCGAGCAACCGGTGACGCTGAATTTCGTCGAGGCGGATATTCAGGCGGTCGTGCGTGCGTTGTCGCGTGCCACCGGGCAGCAGTTTCTGGTCGATCCTCGGGTCAAGGGCACTCTGACCCTGGTCTCCGAAGGTCAGGTGCCGGCACGGCAGGCTTACGACATGCTGCTCGCTGCATTGCGCATGCAGGGTTTCAGCGTGGTCGACGTTGGCGGTGTCGCCCAAGTGGTGCCAGAGGCCGACGCGAAATTGCTCGGCGGGCCGATTTACAGCGCCGACAAACCGGCCGACAACGGCATGCTCACGCGCACGTTTCGCCTGCAATACGAGAACGCGGTCAACCTGATCCCGGTGCTGCGCCCGATCGTATCGCCGAACAATCCGATCAACGCCTATCCGGGCAACAACACCATCGTCATTACCGATTACGCCGAGAACCTGACCCGCGTCGCGCAGTTGATCGACAGCATCGACACGCCGAGCGCGATCGACACCGATGTGGTGCAGATCCAGAACGGCATTGCTGCCGACATCGCACCGATGGTCGCCGACCTGCTCGATGCGCCGGGTAATGATCCGACGCAGAAAATCGCGGTGATCGGCGACCCACGTTCCAACACCATCATCATCCGTGCCGGCAGTCCCGAGCGCACTGAGCTGGCGCGCAACCTGATCTACAAACTCGACAATGCGCAGAGCAATCCGAGCAATCTGCATGTGGTCTATTTGCGCAACGCCCAGGCGGCAAAACTGGCGCAAGCCTTGCGCGGTTTGCTCACCGGTGAAAGCGACAGCGGCACCAGCGACGCGGCGCGTTCGGTGCTCAGCTCGATGGGCAGCAGCACCGGCGGTAATGGTGCTCAGAACGGCCAAAGCAGTACGCCCAGCACTGGCACGTCAACCACGACCAGCAGCGGCGGAACCGGCGGCAGCTATGCGCAGGGCAGTGGCGGCGGCGCCAGCAGTGGCGGCACGCAGAGCAGCGAACAGAACGTCGCCTTCAGCGCCGGCGGCGTGACGATTCAGGCCGACGCCACGACCAACACGCTGCTGATTTCAGCCCCGGAGCCGCTGTATCGCAACCTGCGCGAAGTCATCGATTTGCTTGATCAGCGCCGTGCGCAAGTGGTGATCGAAAGCCTGATCGTCGAGGTCGGCGAGGACGATGCCAGCGAATTCGGCGTGCAATGGCAAACCGGCAATCTCGCCGGCAACGGCGTGATCGGTGGCGCCAACCTTGGTGGTGCGGGTCTCAACACCAGTGGGAAGACCAGCATCGATGTGCTGCCTCAGGGTTTGAATCTCGGCTACGTCAACGGCACCGTCGACATCCCCGGGATCGGCAAGATTCTGGACCTGAAAGTGCTGGCCCGGGCATTGAAAAGCAAGGGTGGTACCAACGTGTTGTCAACGCCGAATTTGCTGACCCTGGACAACGAAGCGGCGAGCATTTTTGTCGGCCAGACCATCCCTTTTGTCAGCGGCAGCTACGTCACTGGCGGCGGTGGCACCAGCAACAACCCGTTCCAGACCGTGACCCGCGAAGAGGTCGGCCTCAAGCTCAACGTACGGCCGCAGATTTCCGAAGGCGGCACGGTCAAGCTGGATATCTATCAAGAGGTCAGCAGCATCGATGAGCGCGCCTCCAACAGCGTGACCTCGGCGGGGATCGTCACCAACAAACGGGCGATCGACACCAGCATCCTGCTGGATGACGGCCAGATCATGGTGCTCGGCGGCTTGCTCCAGGACGGCTACAGCCAGAGCAACGACGCGGTGCCTTGGTTGTCGACGATTCCGGGGATTGGCGCGCTGTTTCGCAACGAGCGTCGGGCGATCACCAAGACCAATTTGATGGTCTTCCTGCGCCCGTACATCATCCGCGACAGCGAAGCGGGGCGCAGCATTACGCTGAACCGCTACGATTTCATGCGCCGCGCCCAGGGCGGATTGCAGCCGGAGCGCAGCTGGGCGATGCCGGACATGCAGGCGCCGCAATTGCCGAACTCCGCTCAAGGTGTGCCGCCTTCAGGCCCGCGCGCAACGATCAAGGCAGTGCCCATTCAATGAACATCACGATCTGTTGCGATCCTGATCGTTCCCACGCTCCGCGTGGGAATGCAGCAAGGGACGCTCTGCGTCCCAGAGCCGACGCAGAGCGCCGGAAGAGGCATTCCCACGCAGAGCGTGGGAACGATCAACGATCACAGCCTTCGGCAGCTCCTACAAGGAGGTGTTTGTCTTGAGTCGGTTGCCGTATGCCTGGGCCAAGGCGCAGCGCATTCTGTTGCGCGACGGCGTGTTGTTGGTGTGTCCGTCGACGCCCGGCTGGTCGGTCAGCGAGGTGCGCCGTCAGTTCGGCGCGACGCCAATCGAGCGGGTGCGCGATGACGAACTCGACGGTCTGCTCGCCAGCGCTTATGCCGACACCGGCAGTGCGGCGGCGGTGGTGGGCGCCGCCGAGAACGAAGTCGACCTTGATCGGTTGATGCAGGACATGCCGGAAATCACCGACCTGCTCGACACCCAGGACGGAGCGCCGGTGATTCGCATGATCAACGCACTGCTGACGCAAGCGGCGCGTGACGAGGCCAGCGACATTCACATCGAGCCCTTCGAAACCCATTCGGTGGTGCGCTATCGCGTCGACGGCACGCTGCGTGACGTGGTCTCGCCCCGCAAGGCGTTGCACGGTGCGCTGGTGTCGCGGATCAAGATCATGGCGCAACTCGATATCGCTGAAAAACGTTTGCCGCAGGACGGCCGCATCGCGCTGCGGGTGGCCGGGCGGCCGATTGATATTCGTGTGTCCACGGTGCCAACCGGCCATGGCGAACGCGTGGTGATGCGCTTGCTCGACAAGCAGGCCGGGCGCCTGCAGCTGGAGACGTTGGGCATGGATGCGCAAGTGCTGGCCAAACTCGATCATCTGATCCGCCAGCCCCACGGCATTGTGTTGGTCACCGGGCCGACCGGCAGCGGCAAAACCACCAGCCTCTATGCGGCACTCGCGCGTCTGGACGCGAGCACCAGCAACATTCTCACGGTGGAAGATCCGGTGGAATACGACCTGCCCGGGATCAGCCAGATTCAGGTCAACGCCAAGATCGACATGACGTTTGCCTTGGCGCTGCGGGCGATTCTGCGCCAGGACCCGGACATCATCATGATCGGCGAAATCCGCGACCTGGAGACCGCGCAAATCGCTGTCCAGGCTTCGTTGACCGGCCACCTGGTGCTGGCGACGCTGCACACCAACGACGCGGTGTCGGCGGTCAACCGGCTGGTGGACATGGGTGTCGAACCGTTTCTGCTGGCCTCATCGATGCTCGGGGTACTCGCGCAACGGCTGGTGCGGCGCCTGTGCAATCAATGCAAACAGGAAGACCCGGCCACGCCCGGCACCTGGCGCCCGGTCGGTTGCGCGGCGTGCAATCAAACCGGTTACAGCGGCCGCACCGGCATTCATGAACTGTTTTGCATCGACGACGACATCCGCACCCTGATTCACCAAGGGGCAGGGGAGCAGGCCTTGCGTGCTGCGGCGTCGAAGGCGGGGATGTTCAGTTTGCGTGAGGACGGCGAACGCTGGATTCGTAGTGGTGCCACCGCGCCGGAAGAAATCCTTCGTGTCACACGGGACGCCTGATGAATCGCTATCGCTTTGAAGCGGCGGATGCCACCGGCAAAATCGAGTCCGGACACCTTGAGGCGGACAGCCAGAGCGCGGCGTTCAGTGCCTTGCGCGGGCGGGGTCTGACGGCGTTGTCGGTGCACGAAGAAAGCAACGTTGCCCGGCAGGGCGGCGGTGGGTTGTTCAGTGCGCGGCTGTCGGACAACGATCTGGCATGGGCCACGCGGCAACTGTCGAGTCTGCTCGGTGCCAGTCTGCCGCTGGAAGCCGCGTTGAGTGCCACCGTCGAGCAGGCCGAGAAAAAACACATCGCCCAGACCCTGAGCGCCGTGCGCGCCGATGTGCGCAGCGGCATGCGCCTGGCTGAATCGTTGGCGTCGCGGCCTCGGGATTTTCCGGAGATTTACCGTGCGCTGATCGCAGCGGGCGAGGAGTCCGGCGATTTGGCGCAGGTCATGGAGCGGTTGGCCGATTACATTGAGGAGCGCAACAACCTGCGCGGCAAGATTCTTACAGCGTTTATTTACCCCGGCGTGGTCGGGCTGGTGTCGATCGGCATTGTGATTTTCCTGCTCAGCTACGTGGTGCCGCAGGTGGTCAGCGCGTTTTCCCAGGCGCGGCAGGATTTGCCCGGGCTGACCCTGGCGATGCTCACCGCGAGTGACTTTATTCGTGCCTGGGGCTGGTTGTGCGCGGCGATCATCGCCGGGGCGTTCTGGAGTTGGCGGCTGTATTTGCGTAATCCGGCGGCGCGGTTGAGCTGGCATCATCGGGTGCTGAAATTGCCGCTGTTTGGTCGCTTCATTCTGGGCCTGAACACCGCGCGGTTCGCCTCGACCCTGGCGATTCTCGGCGGCGCCGGGGTGCCGCTGTTGCGCGCCCTGGAGGCGGCGCGGCAGACGCTGTCCAATGATCGCCTGAGCCTGAGCGTCACCGAGGCCACGGCAAAAGTGCGCGAAGGCGTCAACCTCGCCGCCGCGCTGCGGGTGGAGAACGTGTTCCCGCCGGTGCTGATTCACCTGATCGCCAGCGGTGAAAAAACCGGATCACTGCCCCCGATGCTGGAGCGCGCGGCGCAGACGTTGTCGCGGGATATCGAGCGCCGGGCGATGGGCATGACGGCGTTGCTTGAACCGCTGATGATCGTGGTGATGGGTGGGGTGGTGCTGGTGATTGTGATGGCGGTGTTGTTGCCGATCATCGAGATCAACCAGTTGGTGCAATAACCACATTTGATGGTGTCTGATCGGGCCTCTTCGCGAGCAAGCTCGCTCCCACAGTGTTCGGTGTTGTGAAGCAAATTGCATTAACAACATCAATCCCTGTGGGAGCGAGCTTGCTCGCGAAGAGGCCAGTCAAGGCAACAAATCATTCAGCTTTTTTTCACCAGCCTCAGCATCACCCGAGTGCTAATCCGGCCATCCTCGGGTTCTCCGTTCTGTCATCTGCAACCGCCTTTCAACGGCTCCAGCCCGATTCAGCGAAAACCCGGGCCCAGACGCCTCATCACCCTGCACAAACCCCCGAGAAAACCCCCTGTAAATCGCTTCCTGGCTCCCGAGGTTTTTTCCTTTATCTGTCACTGGAAGCTGCGAATTTCTCAGTGCGACTTCACTTGGGCCTGTGTCAGCGAGGGCCAGGTGGGGCCTCCCGGCGTCATGCAAGTCATCCGAAAAACCTGTGTTAACCACCTAGTTGAAAAGGAGATTCTTCATGTTCAAGCGCACTCTGATCGCAGCTTCCCTGACCGTCGCCGCTCTGGCTTCCGCTCAAGCCATGGCCGTTACCGGTGGTGGTGCAACCCTGCCAGCCGCTCTGTACAAAGGTTCTGCCGACAGCATCCTGCCAGCCAACTTCTCCTACGCCGCCATCGGTAGCGGCGGTGGCAAGACTGCCTTCCTGACCAACAACCCGGCTGGCTTCAGCACTACCGGCACCGTGCATTTCGCCGGCAGCGACTCGATCCTCAGCGCCACCGAACTGAGCACTTACAACACCAACTTCCGCACCTCTTTCGGCCCGCTGATCCAGCTGCCTTCGGTGGCCACTTCGGTTGCCATCCCTTACAAAAAAGCCGGCCAGACTGCGCTCAACCTGACCAGCGCTCAGCTCTGCGACGCTTTTTCCGGTGCCAAAACCACATGGGGCGCTCTGCTGGGCACTGCTGATGCCACTCCGATCCGTGTCGTTTATCGCAACGTTTCCAGCGGCACCACCGAAATCCTCAGCCGTCACCTGAACTCGGTCTGCCCGACCAAGTTCGCCACCAGCACCACCTTCACCAGCGCTCGTCTGCCTGCCGGTTCGACCTTGCCCTCGAACTGGGTCGGTGTCGCCAGCACTGCTGACGTCGCCACTTCCGTGAACGCGGTTGACGGTTCCATCGGCTACGTCGGTCCAGACGGTGTCGACGCTACCAGCAACGCTGTGGTTGCACGCGTCAACGGCGTTCAGCCGACTTCGCTGAACGTCACCCTGGCACTGTCGTCGGTGGCTGCGCCTTCGACTGCCGCTCAGGCCGCAAACCCTGCCAACTGGTCGCCAGTGGTCGCCAACCCGGCTTCGGGTTACAAACTGGCTGCCTACACCAACTTCATCTTCGGTCAATGCTACAAGGACGCCGCTGTAGCCGCCGACGTCAAAGCCTTCCTGACCAAGCACTACGGCAACCCCGGCAACAATGCTGCGACCCAGGCGCACAAGTTCGTCGCTGTGCCTAACGCCTGGAAAACCGCTGTAACCGCCAACTTCATCACCAACACCTCGGGCAACAACCTGGACATCAACAACGCCAGCGTCTGCAACGCTATCGGTCGTCCTTTGTAAGCTCAACCTCGCACGTGCAACAGCGGCAACCTTCGGGTTGCCGTTTTTTTTTGGTCGGTTACTCCTCGAACATGAAGTTTGTGTGACATCCGTTCGGTCGCGCTCCCCGCCAACCGCCTAGGTCGTAACAGCAGGTTTTTGCACGCCTGCGGCCATGTGTGGCAATCAAAGTGTGGCAATCAAAAAGGATCTCGTAGTGATGCTCGCTCGCCCGTCCCGCCGTCGTACCCACGTTCAGTCAGCCAGGCGTAAAGCCGCGGATCCGGCGCTGTGGCTGCTCAAGCCATTGGCGCAAGCCGTGGCGTTGTGTCTGATGGCGGGCAGCGCCCATGCGCAGACGGCGTTCAGTTCGGGCTGGTTTGCTGCCAAGGGCGCTGCGCAGCAGAGCGCAGCGGCACGGCCTAGCATGGGCGGTTTGCCGGGGATGACGCCGCCACTGGCTCAACAACAAAAGGCCAATCAGCAGCTGCAGCGTTCGATTCAGACCCTGAACAACACCGTCGCTGCGATTGCCGCGCAACAAGCTGCGCAGGCGGCCGGACGCGCTGCCGCGTTGGGCACGGTGCAGTTTGTGCCGGACGGTCTGGGCGAGGGTGGTCTGAAAGTCGATAACAGCCTGGCTCAGGGTTGGCAGAACGCCAAAGGCCCGCAGCAGACTCAGGCTGACGGCAAGACTACGGTGAAGATCGAGCAGACCGCCGACAAGGCGATTCTGAATTGGGAAACCTTCAACGTCGGCCGCAACACCACGGTCGAGTTCGCTCAGCAAGCAAACTGGGCGGTGCTCAACCGCGTCAACGATCCGAATGCGCGGGCCAGCCAGATCCAGGGTCAGATCAAGGGCGCCGGCACGGTGATGCTGGTCAACCGCAACGGCATCGTGTTCAGCGGCAGCAGTCAGGTCAACGTGCGCAACCTGGTGGCGGCGGCGGCCAATATCACCGATATCCAGTTCCGCGACCGTGGGCTGTACTTCGACAGCACCGGCACCCAGCCGACGTTCACCGATGCGGCTGGCAAGGTGCTGGTGGAACGCGGCGCGTCGATCGAGACGCACAAACCGGCAGTCTCCACCGACGCCGGTGGCTATGCGTTGCTGCTCGGCAACGAAGTGCAGAACGACGGCAGCATCAGCACACCGAAGGGCCAGACGGTGTTGGCCGCCGGCGATCGTTTCTACATCCGCAAAGGCTCGGGCACTGAGGGTAATGCCTTTTCAACGACCTTCGGCAGCGAGGTCACGCCGGGCTTCAAGGCCGGGGCCGTTGCCGGCAAAGTCAGCAACAACGGACTGATTCAGTCCGCCACTGGCGACATCACTCTGGCCGGTCACGAAGTGGTGCAGAACGGCGTGTTGCTCGCCAGCACCTCAGTGTCTACGCGCGGCACGATTCATTTGTCCAACCCGAGCACCGACGACAACGGCAGCGTCACACTGGGGCAGGGCAGCGCCACGGCGATCATGCTCGACAGCAGCGACCTTACAGCGCTCGGCAGTCAGCGTGACGCGGCACTGACCGGCGTCAACGCCAACAACCGCATCCGAGGCGACCAGTCGCGCATCGAGATCCAGAGCGGCGGCAGCGTCGAGTTCCAGAGCGGCTCAATTACCCTGGCCACTGGCGGTCAGGTCGCGGTCAGCGCACAGCGCCGCAGTCTGGTGCGTGACGGCGCGATGATTGATGTGTCCGGTGCCCTAGGCGTCAAAGTGGCGATGGAAAACAACAACATCAAGATCAACGTGCAGGGCAACGAGCAGCGCGACGCGTCGGTCAACCGCGAAAAAGGCGCGCTCAACAGCAACGACATCTGGGTCGATGTGCGTGAGCTGGTTTACGTGCCGGCCGGCACCAACGGCTATGCCACGGATCGCTGGTACACGGCGGGCGGTTTGCTCGAAGTCGGCGGTTACCTCGGCACGCAAGGGCACAGCGTCGGCGAGTGGATGGCCCAGGGCGGCACGGTGAGTTTTGCCGGCAACGATGTGGTCACGCAAAAGGGCTCGCTGATCAATCTGTCCGGCGGCACCCTCGATGTGCAGAGCGGCGAAATCCGCCAGAGCTGGCTGCGGGGCGCCGACGGCAAGTTATACGAAGTGTCGCGCGCGCCGGGTGATCTGCTCTATACCGGGCTGTACAAAGGCTATGAAGACAGCAGCGAACGCTGGGGCCAGACGAACTATTTCTACAATCCGCTGATCGCCCCGCGCTCGCGTTTCGAGTCGGGTTACACCGTCGGCCGCGACGCCGGGCAACTGGTGATCGCCACCGCCAATGCTGTGCTCGACGGGCAAATGATTGGCGAGGTGTATCAGGGCGAACGGCAGAATCAGGCGCCGAAACCGGTGCTGGATGGTTATGAACAAAGTCAGACAGCGTTGGCGCGTCGTGCGCAGTTGATCGTCGGCAGCTACGACCCGACCTATGTCGCGGCGGCGAGTGGCTTGTTGTACACGCTCGATCCGACGCTGGACCAAGTGCAGATCGGCGGCGAGCGTCCGCTCGCTGGCAATGATCTTGACCTGGCCGGTGCGGTGTCCAATGCACGCAAGGGCAACCTGTTTCTCGATAGCGATCAACTCAATGGTTTCCGCCTTGGAGCGATCAAAGTCGCGGCCAGGGATCAGGTCGCAGTCGATGGCGCACTCACGGTCGATAACGGTGGCGACATCACCCTGTATGCCCCCGACGTACAGATCGGCGCCGACCTGACCGCGCGTGGCGGCAGCCTGCGGCTGGGCAATGTGCTCAATCAGTACGTCAGCAGCACCAGCACCGACACTCGGCTCACGGCCAAGGCCGACAAGGCGACGCAAGTAAACGTGGCCGAAGGAGTACGGCTGGATGCCCGTGGCGTGTGGAGCAACCTGCGCTCCAACCCGGACGATGGCGCCAATCTGGCGTATCTCAATGGCGGTCTGCTGTCGATCCGCAGCAGCGGTGATATCGACATCGGCGCGGGCAGCCTGCTGGATGTGTCTTCCGGCGGTGCCCTATTGGCCAACGGCAAGACCCGAGGCGGCAAGGGCGGTGACCTGACGCTGGAGTCCAGTGCAATTTCGGCGCCCGGTAAATCTCATCTCAACCTTGGAGGTGAACTGCGTGGCTATGGTGTAACGGGTGGCGGCACGCTGACGGTGCAGGCCAACAAAATACTGGTCGGTCAGGCTGACAAGGTGCTGGCAGACAATACGCTGCAACTGTCCGGTGATCTGTTCAACAAGGGTTTTTCCGCTTACAACCTGATCGGTCTGAGCGGGCTGGACGTTGCCGATAACACCGTGATTGATGTGAACATGCCGGTGTACCGTTTTGGTGATGCTGCGCCCAATCAGGTCAGTGGTGTCGACCCGCAAACGGCGCTCGAGTTGTGGACGCCGACGCTGTTCCAGGAAAACCCGACCAAGGGCGTGCTGACCCAGCGCAGCGGCGCCAGCCTGACGCTGCAAGGCGGGGCCACTCTGATTGGTTTGACCGATGCCGCCAACAGCACGTTGGCCCTGGGCCGTGGTTCGCGCATCAGTGTCGATCCGGGGCAGAGCATCAAGTTGCGAGGCGCCGGGCAGATCACGGTCGAGGGCGAGCTGAATGCCTGGGGCGGGACGATCGATATTCGTCAGCAACAGTTCGGTTCGATCAAACCGGCTACCTCCAATCAAGTGGCGGATTCGAATGCGCACAACCGTTCGATCTGGATCGGCGAGCAGGCCGTACTGGATGTTGCCGGGCGCGCCAATACGGCCATTGATGTCTTGGGGCGCACTTACGGTCAGGTCGGCAAGGGCGGCAGCATCATCATCGGCGGCGAAATAGACGCCAAACTGGCGACGGCCACAGCGGCCGATGCGTATGTCATCGTTCGTCAAGGGGCCCGATTCGATGCGTCCGGCACCGAAGCTGTTGTCGATATCGCCGGCCAAGGACCAACACGCGTCGCGACGGATGGCGGGCGCATCAGCCTGAGTTCCTATAACGGCTTGTTCGTAGAGGGCAACTTGCGTGCGGCGTCCGGAGGTGTCGGCGCTGCAGGTGGGCGTCTGGAACTCGCGCTTGAAACCCCGCTGTACATGGACTCGGCAAGCAATGCGGTGCGTGCGCCGCGGGAAATGGTCATCAGTCAGGCTTTGTCGGAACCCCTTGCTGCGAATCTACGACCGGGCGAGGGCGCTGATGGCCTGAGCTATGGTCGCGCAAACTTGAGCGCGGAGCATCTGATGACCGGCGGCTTCGACAACCTGAGCCTGCTGAGCAACGGCTTGCTGTCGTTTGACGGTGACGTCAATTTGCACATGAACCAGAGCCTCAATCTGTATGCCGGCGCGCTCGCGCTGACGGAAACTTCAACGGATACGGCACGTATCGATCTGAGCGCGCCGTACCTGCGTATGTCCGGTGTCGGTACTTACTTTGAAGCGCCCACCATGACGCGGCCACGGGTGACGCTCAACCCCACGACCCGACTGTCGCAGGCATCGTTCAATGCATCGGCGAGCCTGCTTGATGTGGGCAACGGGATATCGTTCGGTACGCAGGGTGCGATCTTGCAATCGCAAGAGCCTGCCGTTGCATACAGTCGCCGGGCATTTGGCTTGGTGTCCCTCGACAGCAGCGGTGACTTGCGCTTCCTCGCACCCAATGACCGTGCCGAAAAAACCCGCCTGTGGACCCCGGGTGACTTGAATCTCGGAGCTGCGCAAATCTACCCCGCCACGGGCGTCCAGGCTGACGTTCGCGCCGGCTATCAGGGCGCCGACCGGGCAAGCGAACACACCCTGCGGATCAGCGGTCGCGGCGCAGCACCTGCGGCGGTGCCTTACTCGGTATTCGGCAGTTTGAGCCTGACCGCGGGCACCATCGAGCAAGGCGGAGTGATCCGTGCACCGTTGGGCCTGATTACCCTGGGTGACGATCTCCTGACCACCACAAGCGAGGTGCGCCTGTTGCCGGGCAGCGTGACGTCGGTCAGCGCCGCCGGGCTGGTCATGCCTTACGGCGGCACCACGGACGGCATCGATTATCGCTACAACGACAAGTCGGTCGTCTTGAATGGCATCACTGGCGAAACCAATGGCGTGGTCGTCAACTCGCAATACATCGATGTCCAGAGTGGCGCGACCATTGATCTGTCCGGTGGCGGTGACCTTCGCGGCGCCGGTTTCGTTTCCGGGCGCGGCGGCTCCACCGATGCCCGTCTGAATCCGCTGGTACGCAACGCCGCCGACGGCAGCTTCAGCTTGCCGGGGTTGGCGAGCAATCCGGTCTACGCCATCGTGCCGGGCAATCAGAGCGTCTACGCGCCGGTGTTGGCAGAGGCCGCAGCGGTGGATCCCCGTGTCGGCCAGCAAATCACCGTAGGCGCGGGCGTGCCCGGTCTCGCAGCCGGCACCTATACCTTGCTGCCCTCCAATTTCGCCCTGTTGCCGGGGGCGTTCCGGGTTGAAGTCAACGGTCAGGCGATGCCGAGCGGGACGACGCGTGCGCTGCAACTGCGTAACGGGTCCTGGACCAGCAGCGGGCAGATGTCGATTGCCAATACCGGTTTGCGTGACAGCCTCGCCAGTCAGGTAATCTTGACCTCGGCCGATGTTTTGCGCCGCTACTCGCAATACAACGAAACCAGCCTGACCCAATTCATTGACAGCGATGCCGCACGACGGGGCGTGCCGCGTGCGCTGGCGCCCATGGACGGCAAGACGCTGGACTTGCGTCTGAGCGCCGGTGGCGAACAAGACATTGCTTTGCAGTTCAACGGGCAGGCGCTGTTCAAGGCCGCCGATGGCGGCGTTACCGGCACCGCTGTGCTGCGCGGGGGCAACGCTGGCGCGAACTTTGAAATCCTCGGCGCAGGACATGCACCAACGGCTGACTTCAATGGCGTGTCGGTCTACGCTGACACGCTCAACAACCTCAATGCCGGACGCCTGAGCATTGGTGCGATGCCGAAAGTCGTCTACAGCAACTCGGCCAACATCATCGGTTTCGTCGGCACCAGCACCGATATTGTTCTGCGTGAAGGGGCCATCCTGTCGGCGCCGGAAGTCTTGTTGCGCACCACGTCGACCCTTGGTGGAATCACGGTCGAAGCGGGGGCGGGGATCAATACACTGGGGCGTGGCGATGTGGCCTACGACTCCACGGCCGGCTATTTCTATCAGCCTGAGCAATCCAGCCTGTTGCTCGCTTCCAACGGCTGGACCCACGTTCTGGCGCCGACAGCGGCCAGCGGTATTTCCGGCGGCGGCAGCATCCGCATCGGTGTCTGCACAACGGCTGTGTGCAGCAATCCAGCAATCCTTTATTCGGACGGCAGTCTGACGGCTGCCACGGATAATCAATTCGAACTCGACGAAGCGGTGCGCTTCGGCACGCGTCACCTTGCGCTATCGGTCGGCTCGGTCAACGCCGGCAGTGCCGAGGCGCTGGCAGCGGCAGGCAGTCGCGTACCGACTGGCCTGACCCTGAATCAGAACGTGCTCAATCGCCTGCTGCGTGGTGATACGCAATATGGCGCGCCGGCGCTGGAAACCCTGAGCCTGACCACCCGCGACGCCTTCAATTTCTTCGGCAGCGTCAGCCTCGACACGCTTGATCCGCAGACCGGCCAGAGCAAGCTGCAGAACCTGGTGCTGGCCACCCCGGCGATCTACGGGCTGGGCGATGCCAACGACGTGGCGAGCATCCGCACCGCCAATCTGATCTGGAATGGCGCCACGCAAAGTCCGGCCGGCGTCATCACTGATGGCGCCGGCACGGGCAGCGGCACCTTGGACATTCAGGCGCAACGCATCGAATTGGGTTACGGCCCGATGCCGCAAGCGAGCGGGATGGACCAGAACAATCGTCTGGCCTTGGGTTTTGCCAACGTCAACCTGACGGCCAGCGAGCGCATTACCGCCAATCACAAGGGCAGCCTGGCGGTGTATCAGGAGCAGGGCGCTTACGATCCGCTCAAGGGTTACAGCTACAGCGGCGGTAACCTGAATCTGCGTACACCGTTGCTGACCGGTGAAGCCGCGTCGGTGAGTTCGCTCAAGGCCGGCAACAACCTCACGCTCAGCAATGGCGGGGCTGCAGGGGCGGCGAACGCTTTGGGTGCCGAGTTGAGTCTTGAGGCGCGCAATATTGTCCTCGACAGCCGCATTGCATTGGCCAGCGGCAAGCTGACGGTGAAGTCCGAAGGCGACCTGACCCTCGGCAGCGCTGCGGTGCTGGACATGGCCGGGCGTACGCTGCCCTTCAACGATGTGAGCAAATACAGCTGGGGCGGCGACGTGTCGCTGTACAGCGCCAACGGCAATATTCGTCAGGCGGCGGGCTCGCGGATTGATCTGTCGGCGAAGAATAATCAGGCCGGCAACCTCACGGCCACCGCGCTGGCCGGCGCTGCCGGGACAGTCGATTTGCAGGGTGAAATCCTCGGCGGCAGCAGCGGTTATTACGATGCTGGCGGCACGCTGGTGCCGTACAAGTCTGGTGGCGTGGACATCCGCGCGCAAAATCTCGGCGGGGATGCCACCGCGCAGTTCGCCGCGCTCAATCAGCGCCTGAACGCCGGGCAAGTGTTCGGCAGCCGCAGCTTGCAGCTCAAGCAAGGCAGTCTGCTGATCGGCGATGGCCTCAAGGCCAGTGAAGTCAACGTTTCGGTGGACAATGGCAGCCTGACCGTGGCCGGTCTGATCGACGCCAGTGGCGAGCGCGTCGGCAGCATTCGTCTGTCGGCGAAAAACGGTTTGACCCTGGCCGGCAATAGCGTGCTCGACGCCCACGGTCGCGTGCTGCGCGTCGACAGCTACGGGAAGATCATCGATGCGCCGAACCGCGCCATGGTTGAACTCAACTCCGGCGACGGCGTGCTCACGCTGGCATCTGGCGCGCGGATCGATCTGCGTCACGGCACCGATGCAGTGCCAGGCTATCTGGCAGGGCAAAACGATGGAATGCTGCGCGGCACCCTGGAGCTGAACGCGCCGCGTCTGGGCAGCAATGACATCGCCATCGACGCTAGCGGTGGGTTGACCATTCAGGGCGCTCGCTCCATTGGCCTCAATGGTACTCGCCGCTACACCGATGCCCGTGATGGCGTCGATCAGGCGGTCAGTGGCCGACCGTATCAAGTGATCGATCAAGCCATGCTCGATCGTATTCATGGTGACAGCGACAGCTTCATCAATGCCGCGCTGGGCAACAACGATCTGCTGCAACGCAAACTCGCCGGGCTGAACAACGCCACTTACGCCGATGCATTCCATCTGCGCCCCGGCGTGGAAATCGCCAGCAAAACCGCCGACGGCGACCTGGTGGTGGAGGGTGATCTGGACTTGTCCGGTTATCGCTACGCAAGCCTCAATCCGCACACGCGCTTGAACCCGTCGGTGTATGGCTCTGGTGAGGCCGGTAGCCTGGTGATTCGCGCCGGAGGCAATCTCGACATCTACGGCAGCATCAACGACGGCTTCGCGCCGCCACCGGAAACACAGGATGACGCTGGCTGGAAATTGATTGCTGGTGTGCAGCCATTCGGTGGCGATCTGATCGTACCGGGCAGCGGTGTTGCGCTGGCTGAAGGGACGCAATTCCCGGTCGGCGCCACGCTCAACTATGACGTGACGATTCAGGGCGCGGTATTGGCTAACGGTACGTTGCTGCCGACTCAGGCAGTGTTGGCTGAGGCGTATACCTTCAGCGCTGGTACGGTGTTGGCCGGGGCCGTTCATGATGCCAGCGGCAATCTGCTGTATGCGGCAGGGACGTTGCTCAGTGACAGCGTGACGCTGCCGGCGGACAGCCGTTTGGGCGCGGGCATTCGCTTGAACAAAGCGACAAATCTGCAAGCCATGAACTGGCCCAAGGGTGTGCCGTTGCCGGCGGTTTACGATGCCGATTTGCCCAGCACTTCCGGAGTGAAGTTAAGTGGTTCGCTGGCATTGCTGCGTGGTTCGCTGATTCCTTCCATGACTGATGTGAAACTGGCCGACGGCACGTCTTTGATCGAGCTCCGCCCCTTCAATGGCACACAACAAGGTAAAAACTGGGCGGTGGCGAGCATGCTGCCCGCGGGCAGTGCCTCCTGGTCGATGCGTGCGGTGGCCGGCGCCGATCTTGGGGCGGCGGACACCCGCGCGGTGAAGCCGGTATTGACTGATGGCAATCTTCGACTGGCCGATACTCATTACGGTGTGACCGTGACGACGGGTACCGGAACAATGGTCTGGGCTCCAGGCAATCCCTACGATCTGCCGGGGTATAACCCGGTGCCCGATGACCAGTTGTTCATGTGCGATCTGATTCCGGGACTTTGTCAGCCGATGGCGCGTTGGGTTTGGGCGCCAGGCAGCGGGTTGGGGGGTGATTACGAACCAGTGCCTGAAGATGCGCTGATCCTTTGCGACATCTATCCGGACCTGTGTATCGGCAATAATCCGGGCACAACCGCCAAAGCTCATAGCCAGATGTTCAGCGTCCTGCGCACCGGCACGGGGGATCTCGACCTGATCGCCGCCGGCAACCTGAGCATGGACTCGCCGTTCGGCGTGTACACCGCTGGTACTCAGTCCACCAACGTCGATCCGCTGTTCAACCAGAAACGCGGGCATCTTTCGGACAGCAATTCGGTACTGGGCACGGCGGGTGCGGACTATGAAAAATGGGTCAACGGTGGCGCGGACAGCTTGTATCAAGCCTGGTATCCGCAAATGGGCGGCAACTTGACGATCAACGCCGGGGGCTCGGTAACCGGGGATTCGGTGGGCACCAAAGATCAGGGTGTCGGCGGCGTCCGCGAGCAAATCCCCAGTGTGGCGGTCGGCAACTGGCTGTGGCGCCAAGGCACCGCAAGCGCGGATATGCCTACGGCCTGGTGGATCAACTTCGGCAGCTATGCGACTCCGCCGATGCCCGTTGACGGTATGAGCGCCGAGCCTTACCTGGTGGGCTTCACCGGTTTCGGCACGTTGGGGGGCGGCAATATCAGCCTGCGTGCAGGGCAGGATGCGGGCATGCTCAAGCCTTTGGGCGAGAGGAGAACCAATCCGCGCAGCCAGGGACTGATCGTCGCGGTGGGCAGCACCGGTCGAGTTGCCAGCAATGGCAGCGTGCAAATGACCGGTGGCGGTGATATGGAAATTCGCATCGGCGGTACGCTTAACCCGCTGCTGCAAACCACGGCCCTCGGCGTCGATGCACCAAAACATGATCTGCAAGGCGCACTGATCAATCTGCGCGGTGCGGCGCAATTGGCGGGCGGTGCGCTTGGCGGCATCAAATTGCAGTACGGCGGCTTGCCGACCCTGCATGATGCTCGGGAAACTCGCACGCTTGATCCATTCACCTCGACCACCAGTAGCGCTTTCGGTGGGCTGGTGGTGATTCCGGGTGACTCGGGCATGAGCATCAAGACACGAGGTGATCTGGTGCTGGGCGGCGCAACGGACCCGGGTCGCGTGAGCTTGATGAACGCCACACCGGTTTTCGACGCCAACGGCAGCATTGCGCAAGGCGGGACTCTGAGTGGCTTCTCGCTGTGGACCGACCACACCGCCATCGACCTGTTTTCAGCCGGCGGCAACCTGACACCCAGCACACAGATCGGTGAGTTCAATGGTTCGCTGGGGGTGGTCAACGGTCGCAATACTTCACCCACCGATGGTCGATTCGTCTATCCGTCGATTCTGCGCGCGGTGGCAGCGCAGGGGTCGATTTATGCAGGGCCGTCCGCAACGTTCACCAACGGTAATAACAGCCCGCTGATCGGTTATTCATTATTGCTGGCGCCCTCCAAGTCCGGGCAGCTTGAGTTCCTCGCGGCTGACTCTATCTATGCCGGGGGCTATGCAATCAACCAGTCCGGCGCCAGCCCGCTGGCCATCGCCACGCCCTTCAATCCGGCGTTCAATACGTTCGCCAACAGCAACGCCGGCAAACCGGTCGCTACCAACTACAGCAGCGACGGCGTTTCATCGGCCGCCAACACGCGTTATCCGTTGTTCGCCTTCGGTCCCAACAGCTACTCGGGCCTGAATGACGTCGCACAGCCGGCACGGTTTTATGCATTGACTGGCGACCTGGTAGGCGTGCGCAGTGGCGAGACGTTGAATTTCACGATTTCCAAGCGCACTTGGTATGAGGGCGCGGGGCCCGTATGGATGATCGCCGGGCGCGACATTGTCGCGTCCGGGACAAATCTGGGACAGCCAACTTACATACCCCAGGGCCTCATGGGCACTGGTATTGAAGACATCACCTCCAACGGTAACTTGTTCATTCACAATGATCTGCGAGATGTATCGCGGGTGTCGGCAGGTCGCGACATTCTCTACAGCAGCTTCGATATCGCCGGCCCCGGCACGCTGGACATCAATGCCGGGCGCAACATTCTGATGGAGGATCGCGCCAGTATCACCAGCCTCGGCTCGCTTGTGGCCGGGGATCAGCGGCCTGGCGCCAGCGTGGTATTGCAGGCCGGCGCGGGCGCGCAGGGGCCGGATTACTCGCGCTTCATCGCGCGTTACCTGAGCCCGCAGAACACTGCCAATCCGAATGCCTCACTCAGCGGCCAACCGGGCAAAGTGGTCAAAACCTACGTTGATGAACTGCAAAGCTGGCTGACTCTCGGCTATGGCTTCAGCGGTGATGCCGAGCAGGCTCAGGCGTTTTTCTCCGCACTGCCAAGTGCCGAGCAAGCGATCTTCGCGCGGCAGGTGTACTTCGCTGAACTGCGCGCAGGTGGCCTGGAATACAACGATGTCGATGGCCCGCGCCAAGGCAGTTATCTGCGTGGACGCAATGCCATTGCAGCGCTGTTTCCGACGGTTGATGTGGCGGGTAATCCGATTCGGTATGACGGTGACATCACGCTGTACGGCGGCGCCGGGGTCAAAACTCTGTTCGGCGGTGACATTCAAATGCTCACCCCGGGCGGTGGTCAGGTGTTCGGGATCGAAGGCGCAGCGCCACCGTCGACGGCGGGGATCGTCACTCAAGGCTCGGGCAACATTCAGCTCTACTCGCAGGGCAGCATCCTGCTCGGCCAGAGCCGGATCATGACCACGTTCGGTGGCTCGATTCTCGGCTGGTCTGCCGAGGGCGATATCAACGCCGGTCGCGGCTCGAAAACCACTGTGGTGTACACCCCGCCGAAACGCGTCTACGACACTTGGGGCAACGTGACCCTGTCGCCATCGGTGCCAAGCACCGGCGCGGGTATCGCCACGCTTAACCCGATTGCCGAAGTGGCACCAGGCGACATCGATCTCATCGCGCCGCTGGGCACCATCGATGCCGGCGAGGCGGGGATTCGTGTGTCGGGCAACGTCAACATTGCCGCGCTGACGGTGGTCAACGCCGCGAACATTTCGGTGCAGGGCAAGGCAACCGGTGTGCCGGTGGTCTCGGCGGTGAACACTGGCGCGATCACGTCTGCCAGTTCCGCCGCCTCATCCGCCACTCAAGCGGCTGAAGACGTCGCGCGCCAGCAGCAAGCGGCAGCGCGGCAGAATCAGGCCTCGGTGTTCACTGTGCAGGTGCTGAGCTTCGGCAACGAGCAACTGGCACCCTCGCGCGATGGCGCCAGTCGAGCGCCAGCGGCAGGGTACAACCCGGACAGCCCGGTGCAGGTATTGGGCGCCGGGGCGCTGGATGAGCAGGCCAAACAGCAGTTGACCGAGGAGGAGCGTGGGCAACTGACGTTGTAAAAGACTCTCGTGTAGTACGTTTGGGCGGCCGGTTGGCCGCCTTTTTTTTAGGTTGGAGGGGTTAGGGGATATTTTTGTCGAGCGTGAAGTATCCTCAGTATGTCGACCTCTCCATTTACCCGATAAACCAGCAGGTAGTTCGGATGAATCACCATTTCGCGAGTGCCGGGCACCCGGCCAGACCGGAAGCCATAGGGTATGGAAGAAAGCGTTTGCGCTGCGGCTCCGGCTTTGCGTCGCAATGAAACCGAAGCAACGGAGTTGTACTGATCGATGTATTCAAAAATGTCAGCCAGTTGACGAATAGCCTTGCGGCTCCATTTAACCTGCAGCGCGGCGCTTCCTGCGATTTTCGTCAATCATCTGGTCGAGCATCACCATGGCTTCGGCATGGGGTACGGCAGGACGCGGGTCGTCAAGCGCTTCTTGCACTTGCGCACGAAACCAACGGTCGTAGCTCGCAGCTTCTTCGGCGGTGTCGAAATCTGAATCGATAGTTAACAGTTCAGCGCTCATAATGACCTCCATGATCAATGTAAAGCAGTCTAAGGGGGATGTGGCTCGTTGTCGTCACTGGCAGGACGAAGAACGCATCATCCCCAGACAGGCGATTTATATCTGTCAGACGCTTCGTTAGTGACACGCGTGAATTCGATCAGGTACGTAGTTCAATTCTGTAAGAATTGTCCGCGTGCCCTAGGGGTGACAGGAAAGGTTCCAGGGTATGGATCAGCGTGAACGACTAAGTCATGGAGTCTGTTGTCGCTGCCCTGAGCCTTGCCCACAGCAGCGACAACCGCCACGCCCTAATCAATGACCGTCCGCCACCTTGCGCTCGATCTCGTCGACTTTACGCTGCAGCTCTTCGGCTTCCTGTTCCTTGACCCGGGTGGAAGACGGCGTGATGGTCTTGTCCACGCCTTCGGTTTTACCGTCACGATCCTGCAGGTCGCGCTCGACGACGTTTACCGGTTTTCCGGCGGCATCGGTGGGCGGTGCTTTAGGGGTTTTATCGTCAATGGGATTCATGTCGCTGGCCTCCTGTTGGGATAAACATTGGAGACAGCGCGGCGGTAGACGTTCGAATTTTTTCAGCGCCACGGCCCTCTCCCGCAGGAGAGGGCACTTCGGCGTTTCAGTCCTTGAAAATGTCGCGGTCTTTGGTCTCCGGCAGGAAGAACGTGCCGAGTATCGCCGTCGCGACTGCAATCACGATCGGGTACCACAGGCCGTAATAAATATCGCCGGTGGCCGCGACCATGGCAAACGCCACGGTCGGCAGGAAACCGCCGAACCAGCCGTTACCGATGTGATAGGGCAGCGACATCGAGGTGTAGCGGATGCGGGTCGGAAACAGCTCGACCAGCCATGCGGCAATCGGGCCATAGACCATGGTCACGTAGATCACCAAAATGGTCAGCAACAGCAGCATCATCGGATAGTTGGTTTTCGCCGGATCGGCCTTCTCGGGATACCCGGCCTCTTTCAGCGCTGCGCCGAGGTTCGCGGTGAAGGCGTCGTTGCGAGTCTTGAAATCGGCGGCGGGCAGGGCGCTGCCCTCGAAGCTTTCGATAACCCGGTCACCGATGCGCACCTGCGCGACCATGCCCGGTTCGGCAGCCACGTTCTCATAGGGGATCGCGCGCTTGGCCAGCAAGGTCTTCGCCAGGTCGCAGGAGCTGGTGAATTTGGCCTTGCCCACCGGGTCGAACTGGAACGAGCACTGGTCGGGGTTGGCGATCACCTTGACCGGGTTTTTCTCCTGCGCGACGAACACGTCAGGGTTTCCGTACTGGGTCAGCGCATGGAAGATCGGGAAGTACGTCAGCGCGGCGAGAATGCACCCGGCCATGATGATCGGCTTGCGCCCGATGCGATCGGACAGGCTGCCGAAAATCACGAAGAACGGTGTGCCGATGATCAGCGAACCGGCAATCAGCAGGTTGGCGGTCTGCGCGTCGATCTTCAGGGTTTGCAGCAGGAAAAACAGTGCATAGAACTGCCCGGTGTACCAGACCACGGCTTGCCCGGCAGTGCCGCCGAGCAGCGACATGATCACTACTTTGAGGTTGTCCCAGCGAGCGAAGGATTCGGTCAGCGGCGCCTTCGAAGTCTTGCCTTCGTCCTTCATTTTCTGGAATACCGGCGACTCGCTCAGTTGCAGGCGGATGTACACCGAGACCGCCAGCAGAATGATCGACAGCAGAAACGGAATCCGCCAGCCCCACGCCTCGAACGCTTCGTTGCCCAGCAACGTACGGCAGGCGAGTATCACCAGCAGCGACATGAACAGGCCCAGGGTCGCTGTGGTTTGAATCCACGAAGTGAAAAAGCCGCGCCGATTGCGTGGCGCGTGCTCGGCCACGTACGTCGCTGCGCCGCCGTACTCACCGCCCAGTGCCAGGCCTTGCAGCAGGCGCAGGGTAATCAGAATGACCGGCGCCGCGACGCCGATGGTCGCGTAGCCGGGCAGCAATCCGACGATCGCCGTCGACACGCCCATGATCACGATCGTTATCAGAAAGGTGTGCTTGCGCCCGATCATGTCGCCGAGACGGCCAAACACGATGGCGCCGAATGGCCGCACCGCAAACCCGGCGGCAAAGGCCAGCAAGGCAAAAATGAACGCGGTGGTTTCGTTGACGCCGGCGAAGAAGTGTTTGGCGATGATCGCGGCCAGAGAGCCGTAGAGGTAAAAGTCGTACCACTCGAAAACCGTGCCCAGCGAGGAGGCGAAGATGACCTTGCGCTCCTCCTTGGTAATCCCGCCACTGCGGGGCGGCGTGCCGGTGGATGCTGTGTCGATTGTGGCCATGGGAGTTCTCCGTCGTGCTTATTGTTGTAGGCCGGAGTCCCCCGTTACTGCCTGTCGCACTCTGGCCCGTTGGCATCTGCCGCCATTGCTGTCGGGTGAAACTTGCACAGTCTGACCGCCTCGCAGGGCTGCAAGGTTTCCTGAAGCATAATCAGCTTTTGCCAGATATCCACTCGACCACGCCGTACTTACGCTTTTACCCAGCGCTGCCGGCTCCAGGCACTCAACCAGTCGACCAGAAACACCAGCAGCAGCATTGCCAGAATCACCGTGCTGGCCTGGGCTTCCTGGAACAGACTCAAGCTGACATACAACATCTGTCCCAAGCCGCCCGCGCCGACAAAACCCAGCACGCTGGCCATGCGGATGTTGTTTTCCCAGCGATACAGGCAGTACGCAAGCAGTTGCGGAGCGAGGTTCGGCAGGGTGCCGTAGCAGAAAGCGAGGATCGGATTGCCGCCCTGCAAGCGGATCGCCTCGGCCGGTTGCGGCGGGGTGTTTTCCAGCGCTTCGGCGAACAGACGACCGAGTACGCCCGTGGTGTGCAGGGCGAGGGCGAGAGTGCCGGCATTTGGCCCGAGGCCGGCGGCAAGCACCATCAGCGCCGCCCAGACCAGCTCCGGAATCGCCCGCAAGCCGTTGAGCAGCAGGCGCGATGCACTTTGCAGCGGCCAACCGAAACGCCCGGCGGCGGGCAGCGCGAGAACGATGCCGAGCAGCGCCGCGAGCAGGGTACCCAAGGCCGACATGGCCAGAGTTTCCATCGAGCCGTGGGCGATGGCTTTCAGGTAATCGGCGCTCAGGTCAGGGCTGAGAAAACGCTGCACGTAGGCGCCCATCTGCTTGAGGCTGTTGGCGCTGCCCAGTTCACCGAGATCCAGTTCCAGATACGTGAAGGAAGCGCCCACCGCCACCGCGATGGCGACGAGCAGCAGCAGGTTGGCCACCCGCTTCATGTCAGCCTCCAGCGCAACAAACGGCTGAGTTGATCGGCGCACAGCACCAGCAGCAAAAACGTCAACAACATGCTGGCAACTTCGCCGCCGGCGAACATACGGATCGACAGGTCGATCTGTTGGCCGAGACCGCCGGCCCCGACAAAACCCATCACCACAGACGCGCGGATCGCGCACTCCCAGCGATAGACCGTGTAGGAGAGCAATTCCGCTGCGACATTTGGCAGCGTGCCGTAAGCAAATGCCGCCAGCCGACCGCTGCCGGCCTGCAACAAAGCGTGCGCCGGGCGCTGATCAGTGGATTCGAAGATCTCCGCGTAGACCTTGCCGAGCATGCCGCTGTAGGTGATGGCGATGGCCAGCACGCCCGCCGCCGGACCGAGCCCGACGGCGCGAACGAACAACAATGCCCAGACAATCTCCGGCACGCTGCGCAGGAAAATCAGCACGCCACGGATCGGCCAGCGCAGCAACCGGCCGGTCAGGCTCGGAACGCCGGCCCGTGAAGCGGCGGACAGTGACAGCGCGCGGCTGGCAAGCAGGCTCGCAGGGATCGCCAGGAGAAGGGCCAATGCCATGCCAGCCGTGGCGATCGCCAGGGTTTGCAGGGTGGCTTTAATCAGTAATTGCAGAAACGCTTGATCATGCGCGGGCGGCCAGAATGCTGACACGAAGCGACCCATTTCGCTCTGGCTGTCGGCCTGAAACAGTACGCCCGGATTCAATTCGCTGAGTTGGATGCCCGGCCACAACAGAGCAACCGCCACAACGGTGATCAGCAATCGCGGCCACGCCGCCGGATCCCGTGAATCGGTGTTCAGCATCGCGGGATCTGCACAGTCAAAGGCGCGACCGCCAGCGTAGGCGATTGCAGCTGTTCATTGGCGTACAGCGCATCAAGCTTTTCGCGGCTGACCTGATCCGAGGGGCAATCGAAGAGAATACGGCCGTCACGCAAACCGATGATCCGTGGAAAGTGCGCCAGCGCCAGATCCACGGCGTGCAGACTCGCCACCAGCGTGACGTTGTGTTCGCGAGCGTGGCGCGACAGGATCGACAGCGTGTGGCCGGCAAGCACCGGGTCCATCGCCGAGACCGGCTCGTCGGCCAGTAGTATTTCCGGCGCCTGATACAGCACCCGGGCGATACCGACGCGCTGCAATTGCCCACCGGACAACTGCTGGCAATGGGCGAACAATTTGTCGTCCAGGTCCAGCCGCGCCAGAGCCGCGCGGGCGCCAGCGATGTCCAGCGGGTGCAGCAGATTCAGCAGACTTTTGC
This sequence comes from Pseudomonas khorasanensis, assembly GCF_014268505.2. Taxonomy (GTDB): domain Bacteria; phylum Pseudomonadota; class Gammaproteobacteria; order Pseudomonadales; family Pseudomonadaceae; genus Aquipseudomonas; species Aquipseudomonas khorasanensis. The sequence goes on along the minus strand of NZ_JABWQP020000001.1, from coordinate 1,324,868 downwards.
CCAGACTCCACTGGCCCAGCTTGCCGGCGAGCACCGCCGTGACGACGCGCTGACGGGGCGGTATCGGCGGCGCTTGATGCACCAAGCCGATGCGCGCACGCAGGCGCTGACGCTGGCGGGCCGACAAATGCCAGGCACGTTCGCCAAGCACTTCGATTTCGCCGCTGCTGGGTTCCAATGCTGTCGCCAACAGATTGAGCAGGCTCGACTTGCCGGCACCGGACGGGCCGATGATCGCGACCTGTTCGCCGGCGCCAATCTGCACGTCGATACCGCGCAGGGCATCGACGTGATTGGCGTGGCGCAGGCTGGCCTGGTTGAGGCGCAGGGTCATTTCAGCAGTTCGGCGGCGCGGGCGGCTTCCTCGATGCCCTTGTAGTTCTCGGGTTTGGTTTCGATGAAACGACTGGCCGCCTGCAGATCAAGAATCTGCTTCTGCTCGGGATTGGCCGGGTCGAGGTCGAGGAACGCTTTTTTTATCTTCGCCGCGAGCGCCGGGTCGAGGGTGCCGCGCACGGTCCAGTTGTAATCGAAATAGGTTGGCGTGGTGGCGAAGACCTTGACCTTGCTGGTGTCGACCTTGCCCGCATCGACCAGTTTCTGCCAGACACTGGCGTTTAGTACGCCGGCATCGACCTTGCCAGCCTGCACCCAGGCGACAGTGGCGTCATGGGCACCGGAGTAGGCGACGCGGCTGAAATAGCCTTCAGGCTTGATGCCGTCGTTTTTCAGCATGAAATAGCGCGGCATCAGGCTGCCGGAGGTGGACGACACCGAGCCGAAGGCAAAGGTCTTGCCCTTCAGATCAGCGAGGCTTTTCACGTTCGGGTCAGCGGTGATGAATTTACTGGTGAACTGCGCATCCTGTTCGCGCTGCACCAGCGGGACCACCGGGGTGGTCGCGTCAGTCTTCAAACGTGCCTGCACAAAAGTGAAGCCGCCCAGCCAGGCCATGTCGAGGCGATCGGTGGCCAGGGCTTCAACCACGGCAGGGTAGTCGGCCACAGGCACGAATTGCACCTTCATGCCCAACTGCTTTTCCAGATAGGCACCCAGCGGTTCGAACTTGCGCAGCAGCTCCGTCGGGGCTTCGTCCGGAATCGCGCTGACCCGCAAAACATCGGCGGCTTGCGTCATCAAGGCAGAAAAAGACAGCGCCAGGCCGGCGGTGAGGGCGAGGGTACGCTTGAACATAGAATTCTCCGTTTCATAAGCGTCAATTCGAAGGGCTGCCGCTACTCGACGGCGCGCCCCGTCAGGGTAGACGAAACGGCGAGGTTATACGCATTCGCGAGAAGAATGGCCAGCCTCCATGCCGGCGCGCTGTGTCAGTTTGTGTGCGCTGCCGATCAAGGCGATTCGGGCAGTTTGGCGATGACCTTGATTTCGAAATCGAAGCCGGACAGCCAGGTCACGCCTATTGCGGTAACCGTCGGAAAAGGCGCCTCGCCCCAGAACTCCGGAACGACGTCCCAGATCGTTTCGAATGTGGAATGTGGGTCGACCATGAACACGGTGACGTCCACCACATCGTCGAAGCTGCAACCGGCCTCAGCGAGGATCGCATTGAGGTTGTTGAACGCCGTGCGCACTTGTTCGCGCAAATCCGCCTCGGGCGAACCGTCCTCCAGGCTGCCGACCTGTCCCGAGACAAACAGAAAGCCGTTGGAGCGAATCGCCGGGGAATAGCGATGACGCTCGTAAAGGGCGTGGCGGGCGGGTGGGAAAACAACGTCGCGCTTGTTCATCGGGTGTCTCCATCAGTGGGTGATGGGCTGACTGTAGGTATTTGCAGATCGGCGATAAATGCGCAAGCTTGGCGTTCACTGTTTGTGATATCCAAACAATCGAGGGGCGCGGATGGACCGGTTCGATGCGATGCAAGCCTTTGCCCGGGTGGTCGAGGCGGGGAGTTTCACCAAAGCTGCCGAAACCCTGCACATGAGCAAGACCACCGTGACGCAACTGGTGCAGCAACTGGAAGCGCGGCTAAGGGTCAGGCTGCTCAACCGCACCACACGCAAAGTCAATGTAACCGCCGATGGCGCGGCGTATTACGAGCGCGTGGTCAAGTTGCTGGCGGACCTGGACGACGCCGAAACCAGCCTGCCCGGCGCCGCTGCATTGCCTCGAGGGCGCTTGCGAATCGACGTGCCGAGCCCTTTCGCACGGCTGATCCTTGTGCCGGCCTTGCCAGCGTTTCACGCGCTCTATCCAGACATCCAGATCGACATGGGCGTCAGCGATCGGATCGTCGACATCATTGATGAGAACGTCGATTGCGTCGTGCGTGGCGGCGAGTTGGTGGACCAGTCCTTGATGGCGCGCAAGGTCGCGGATTTGCAATTGGGCGTGTTCGCCGCACCGGCTTATCTGGCTCGCGAGGGCACGCCGGGCCACCCGCGGGAACTCGAAGACTCCCACCACCGCGTGGTCGCCTTCCTTTGGGCACGCACCGGCAAACCTGTCCCATACGCTTTGCACAAGGGTGAGGAACATTTGCAGATCAAGGGTCGCCACGTGCTGGCGGTCGATGACGGCAACGCCTATCTGGCAGCGGGTCTGGCGGGGATGGGCGTGCTGTGGCTGCCCACGTACATGTCCGACGCCCACGTCGCGCGCGGCGAGCTGGTGCAGTTGTTTGAAGGCTGGCAGCTTGAGCCGATGCCGCTTTACCTCGCCTATCCACCCAATCGACATGTCAGCCGCAAGCTGCGGGTTTTCATCGATTGGGTGGTCGAGCTGATGGCGGTTTGAGTGCCGGTTGTGACGCACCGGTCACGGCCATGATTGACTCTTTCGAGGATCAAGCCAACTATCGGCGCACAACAACATGACCGATGGACCCGACCTTGATTGAACGACGTCAATTCAGCGGTGGCATGAAAGGTAAAAACCTTCGCTATCTGAATGAGCAAAATACCGATAACACCGGCGTGACCCGCACCGGATTTCTGTTACTCGAACATTTCTCCCTTCCGGCGTTCACCCAGGCCCTGGACACGGTGGTCACCACCAACCTGTTGCGCCCGGGGCTTTTCTCGTCGCGCACTTTCGGGCTGGGCGATGGCGAGGTCATCAGTGATCTGGGACTGGTCATCCGCCCCGATGCACGGCTGGATTCGGCCGCGCTTGGCACACTGGATCTGCTGGTGGTGTGTGGTGGTTATCGCACCGAATTGCGGGCCAGCGATGAATTCATTGGCCTGCTCAAGGCGGCGGCGGAGCGGGGCGTGAGTCTGGCGGGATTGTGGAACGGTTCGTGGTTTTTGGGCCGCGCCGGTTTGCTCGACGGTTATCGTTGCGCGATTCATCCGGAGCACCGTCCGGCGCTGACCGAGATCGCCAAGACGACCCATGTCAGCAGCGAGCCTTACGTGATCGACCGCGACCGGCTCACCGCGTCGAGTCCTTCGGGAGCGTTCCACATGGCGCTGGACTGGATCAAGGGTCTGCATGGCAAGGCGTTGGTCGAGGGCATCGAAGACATCCTGGCGTTCGAGGAGTCGCGCTACCGGCGGATCAAGCCGGATGAAAACATCTGCGTCAGCGCGCCGCTGCGTGAGGTGATCAAGCTGATGGACGCCAACCTCGAAGAACCACTGGAGCTGGAACAACTGGCGGTCTATGCCGGGCGCTCGCGGCGTCAGCTCGAGCGCTTGTTCAAGGAACAACTGGGCACCACGCCGCAACGCTATTACCTGGAGCTGCGCATCACCGAAGCGCGGCGCCTGCTGCAACACACCGAGCTGTCGCAGGTGGAAGTGCTGGTCGCGTGCGGTTTCGTCTCTCCAAGCCATTTCAGCAAGTGCTACAGCTCGTACTTCGGTTATCGGCCCTCGAAAGAAAAACGGCTGGTCAAATAGCCCCAGCCGTTGTCTGCTTGCATTGGGCCTGTCAGAGACGATCCGCATCAATTACGGCCTGCGCAAACGCCTTCGGAGCTTCCTGCGGCAAATTATGCCCGACCCCGCCTTCGATCAACCGGAACTGATATTTCCCGGTGAAGCGCTTGGCGTAATCCTCCGGCGCCGGATGCGGGGCGCCGTTGGCATCGCCTTCCAGCGCAATTGTCGGAACGCTAATCGATGGCGCCGTGGCGAGTTTCTGTTCCAGCGCCGCGTATTTCGCCTCGCCCTGCACCAGGCCCAGACGCCAGCGGTAGTTGAAGACGGTAATCTCGACGTGATCCGGATTCTGCAACGCCTTGGCACTGCGGTCGAAGGTGGCGTCATCGAACTTCCATTGCGGCGAAGCAAGCTCCCAGATCAGTTTGGCGAAGTCGTGGGTGTTCTTCTCATAGCCGGCGCGGCCACGCTCGGTGGCGAAATAGAACTGATACCACCACTGCAGCTCGGCTTTGGGTGGCAGCGGATTTTGCCCGGCAGCCTGATTGCCGATCAGGTAACCGCTGACCGCCACCAGTGCCTTGACGCGTTCCGGCCACAGCGCGGCGACAATGTCCGCCGAACGCGCGCCCCAGTCATAGCCACCGAGCACGGCTTGCTTGATCTTGAGCGCATCCATGAAGTCGATCACGTCGCTTGCCAGCGCGGCCGGCTGGCCGTTGCGCAGCGTGTCTTTGGAGAGAAACTGCGTATCGCCGTAACCGCGCGCATAGGGCATCAGCACGCGATAACCCTTGGCGGCGAGCAATGGCGCGACGTCGTTGTAGCTGTGAATGTCATAGGGCCAACCGTGCAGCAGGATCACCACCGGGCCATCGGCGGGGCCGGTTTCGGCATAAGCCACGTCAAGGACGCCAGCCTTTATGTGTTTCAGCGGGCCGAAAGGTGAGGGCGCGGAATAGCTGACAGCAGCCGGTTCGGCGGTCTGCGCTTGAGCGCTGCCCACGGCGCCGAACAGTGACAGCGCCAGCATCGACAAGCCGAGCGCGCGGGTGATTTTTGAAGTGTGCAGAGCCTTGTTCATGCTGACGTCTCCTGTGCGAACCCGTGACCAAGGGCGTGACTGAACCCCTGAAACCTCGGGTGCATTGAAGCGTAGTGAGGTATCCGCTCTGTGTCGCAGGAAGCCGTTTTTGCAATGGGTTGTATTGCGGCGGGGCGCGTACACAGTGTGATACACAGCGTCCAAACGTCGGCGCGTCAGAGCGATTTCAGGCGTAAATAATAAGTGGCTGTTTTAAAACAAAAAATATTTCATCTCGGGCTTCCCAAACGAAACGAATATTGATAAATTGCGCCCCGTTCTCACAGCGATCCTCACGGAGCCGCTGGTAAGAGCTACAGGGGCGTCGCCAAGCGGTAAGGCAGCAGGTTTTGATCCTGCCATGCGTTGGTTCGAATCCAGCCGCCCCTGCCATCTACGAAAAAAACGCCAACTTCGCAAGAAGTTGGCGTTTTTTTATGCCTGCGATTTGCTGGCGGGAAGCGCAGCAGGCCTGCGCGATGCCGAAGCACCGCGCAGGCCGTCCACTCAGTGCGGCGCGCGCGGAATGGTTTTCATCAGGTCTTCAGGGCTGATGTGACCCACCACACTGCCTGGTTGCGGCAGGTTGAGGATGTGGCCCTTCATCTTGCCGATGATGTGCATTTCGCACGGCTTGCAATCGAACTTCAGCGTCAGCACTTCATCGCCATGAATCAACTGCATCGGGGCGACCTTGGTGCGCACGCCGGTCACGCCTTTGGCCTGTTTCGGGCACAGGTTGAAGGAGAAGCGCAGGCAGTGCTTGGTGATCATCACCGGTACTTCGCCTGGCTCTTCGTGGGCTTCGTACGCCGCGTCGATCAGCTTGACGCCGTGACGGTGGTAAAAGTCGCGCGCCTTCTGGTTGTAGACGTTGGCGAGGAAGGTCAGGTGCGAATCCGGGTATACCGGCGGCGGTGTGGTTTCGGCCTTGCGGCTGCCCCGCGGATGAGCCGCGACGCGGGCGGCGGTCAGCGCTTCGATCACTTCGCGGCGCAGGGATTTGAGCTGCGAGTTGGGGATGAAGAACGCTTGCGGCGCATCGAGCTTGACGTCGGTGGCGTGGTATTGCGTGGTGCCGAGCTGGCCCAGCAGGTCGCGCAACTGTTCCAGCGCCTGCTCCGGCTTGTTGGCGACGCCGAACGGCCCGTTGAGGGTGACGCTGGCGCTGATGCCTTCTTCGCTCGTTGCGGTGATTTGCAGCTGTTCTTCGCGCAGACGAGCGACCCAGCTCAGGGCGACACGACGTTCCGAAGAAGTCTTCTGCAGCGCCTGCTGCCAATTGTGATCGAGGTTGCGATTCAACGGGTGGCTTGGGCGCAGCTTGAACAGTCCTTCGGGCATTTCGTTCGGCTCGACGCGGTAGCGGTAGCGCTTTTCGCCGTCTTCTTCGAACTCGCCTTTGGCTTCGGCGATGTTGGCGCGGAAACCGACCACTTCACGCTTGACCAGCACGTTCAAGCCGTCACCGTTGGACAGCGGCTCGTGGGTCACGACCTGCATGTCACGCTTGCCGACTTTTTCCACGGTACCGACCGGCAGGCCGGTGAAGGTCGGCGAATCGAAGGCGCCGATGTCGATCTTGCGATCGGTCACGAAATAATCGGTGCTGCCACGGTGGAAGGTTTTTTCCGGGTCGGGCAGGAAGAAATGCACGGTGCGGCCGCTGGAAGCGCGGGCCAGGTCCGGGCGGTCTTCGAGCACGTCGTCGAGGCGCTGGCGGTAATAGGCCGTGATGTTTTTCACATAGCCCATGTCCTTGTAGCGACCTTCGATCTTGAACGAACGCACCCCAGCTTCGACCAGGGCGCGGATGTTGGCGCTCTGGTTGTTGTCTTTCATCGACAGCAGGTGTTTTTCGTAGGCAATCACGCCACCCTTTTCATCTTTGAGGGTGTACGGCAAGCGACACGCCTGGGAGCAATCGCCGCGGTTGGCGCTGCGCCCGGTCTGCGCGTGGGAAATGTTGCACTGGCCGGAGAAAGCCACGCACAACGCGCCGTGGATGAAAAACTCGACAGCTGCGTCGGTTTCGTCTGCGATGGCGCGGATTTCCTGCAGGTTCAGCTCGCGTGCCAGCACCAACTGCGAGAAACCGGCCTGATCGAGAAATTTGGCCCGTTCCAGCGTGCGGATGTCGGTCTGCGTCGAGGCGTGCAGTTCGATGGGCGGGATGTCCAGCTCCATCACGCCCAGATCCTGAACGATCAGCGCATCGACACCAGCGTCGTACAACTGATGGATCAGCTTGCGTGCCGGCTCCAGTTCGTTGTCGTGCAGGATGGTGTTGATGGTGGTGAAAATGCGCGCGTGGTAGCGGCGGGCGAATTCGACCAGTTCGGCGATTTCGCTGACTTCGTTACAGGCATTGTGGCGCGCGCCGAAGCTCGGGCCGCCGATGTACACGGCGTCAGCGCCATGCAGAATGGCCTCGCGGGCGATGGCAACATCGCGGGCAGGGCTGAGCAATTCGAGGTGATGCTTGGGCAAGGACATAGTTTTTTTAGTCAGGCGGTCACGGTCAAGGCGCGCATTCTACCCCTGAAACGCACGGCGGGCACGCATGTGCTGCCCGATGGTGCTGGTCGTTCCAGGGCGAAAGCGGTGTGTCATCCCGATTAGCCGAGATGACACCCCGCCGGTTCAATCAGGCCTTTGCCGCCATCGCTGTCACTTCCACGCGCATTCCCTCAACAGCAAGCGACGCTACGCCGACTGCCGCGCGCACCGGCCAGGGCTTGGCGAAGAAAAGTTTGTAGACTTCGTTGAATGCGGCCCGATCGCCCATATCCGTGAGGTAGATGGTCAGGTGCATGACGCGGTCCATCGAACTGCCGGCGCGTTCCAGCGCGACTTTCAGCGCTTGCAGCGTGCATTCGCTCTGCTCGGTAATGCCGCCAAGTTCCAGGCTGCCATCGGCGCGGGTTGGAATCTGCGTCGAGACCATGATCCCGCCGAAAGTGGCAACGTCGGAAGAAATCGAATCGGTATCCGGATCGGGCGTAAAGGTTATGTCTTGATTGGTCATGCACATCTCTTGTTTGAATGAATGAAGATCGCGCCAGTTTACAGATTCGCTCGCGCGATGGCCCGCGCGCGTTCAGACGGGCTGTGTCGCCGCTTCCGCCGCAATCGCTGAAAGCACTGCGGGCCGGGCACCGATGCGCTGCATATAGCTATCAAGTGCCGGCCAGTCGGCGATGTCGATATTGAACGTCGGCAGCCACGACAGCACGGTGAATAGATAGGCATCGGCGACACCGAAGCTGCCCATCAGATAATCCTGATCTGCCAACGCGCCACTCAGGTAATCCAGTCGTTTGCACAGTTTCTGACGGAAAATCGTTTTGACCGTTTCCGGAATCTGCGCGTCGAACAGCGGCGCACTGGCGCCATGGATCTCCGAACTGATGAAGTTCAGGTGTTCCTGCAAACGTACCCGTTCCCATGTGCCCGCTGAGGGTGCCAATGCATTCCCCGGCGCTTGATCCGCCAGAAACTGCAGAATCGCTGGTGCTTCGGTCAGCACTTCCCCGTTGTCCAGCAACAGCGCGGCCACGTAGCCCTTGGGGTTGATGTGGCGAAAGTCATGGCCGTCAGCTGTGCGCTTGGTTTGGTTGTTGACCCTGATCAGCTCGAACGGTAGACCGAGCTCTCGCAAAACAATATGCGGCGAGAGCGAACAGGTCATGGGCGCGAAATACAGTTTCATGGGCTTTCCTTGCATAGGGGGAGTGCCACGATCCTACTGCAGAGAGCCTTTCGCAAAGGTCATTTGCGGTGCTAGCGTATGACAAATTCTCATGTGAGTGGCGGCCCTTTGACAAGCAGACTTCCATCCCTCAACGGCTTGCGTGCCTTCGAGGCGGCCGCACGGCATATGAGCTTTACTCTGGCTGCTGCAGAGCTCAACGTCACGCAAACAGCGATCAGTCATCAAATCCGTCGACTGGAGGCCGAGCTGGGTGTGACATTGTTCCTGCGGCTCAAGGATGGCTTGGCACTTAGCGATGAAGGTCAGACATATCTGCCGGGCATTCGCTCGGCGTTTCAAGCGCTGCGCCATTCGACGCAACAATTATTCGAATCACGCGCAAACAGCGTACTGACCATCAGCACCCTGGTCTCCGTCGCGTCGAAGTGGTTGTTGCCGCGCCTGCCGGGCTTTCAGCAGGCGTTCCCCGAGATAGACGTGCGCATCAGCGCGAGTACCGGGCTCGTGGATTTTCGCCAGGGCGGCATTGATGCAGCGATTCGTTATGGGCGTGGTGAGTGGAAAGGCCTGCGAGCGGATTTTCTGATGGCCGATGAGATTTTTCCTGTGTGCAGTCCGGCATTGGCGAAGACATTGAGTGCGCCGGCGCAGCTGACCCATCACACCCTCGTTCAAGTCAGCGGCCTGACCGCCAATGACTGGCACGCTTGGCTGACCGCTGCCGGTCAGCCCACGGAATTGGCCACTGGCCCGAAGCTGACCTTTGATCTCGCCATGATGGCTGTGCAGGCGGCGATTGACGGGCAGGGCGTCTGCATCGGGCGCTCGACCTACGTTAACGATGATCTGCGGGCAGGACGGTTGGTGGCGCCCTTCGATCTTCGTTTGCGCGATGAAATGGGTTTCTACCTGGTGACGCCCGATGAGTCCGCTGATTCGAAAAAACTCAGCGCCTTCAGAGCGTGGCTCTCAGAGGCAGCCCGCAACACGTTTGTATAAGCGTGTATCAACGCTCGGCGGGTACACACGCAAACATCAAATCGAGGTTTCAAGACACATCCTCCGTACATGTCCTGCTCAAAGTAGAGGCCACTACACCACTACGTTTGAGAGGATCTCACCATGTACCGTCCATTGTTTCTGGCTACCGCTGTTGTATTCGCTTCGCTGACGGGGCTTGCCCAGGCGGCCGATGGGAACGCCACGAGCTGGCAAAAAGGTTTGAGTCGCACCGACCTGCTTCGGCAGGATCTCGGCGCGGCGGACCGCGAAGTGATTCAGGCACGTATCGACTTCGACGCTGGCGTCAGTGCGCCTCGGCACGCGCATCCTGGGGTGGAAGTCGCCTACGTCATCAGCGGCACCTTTGAATACCGGCTCGAAGGGCAGGCGCCGGTGACGCTCAAGGCAGGCGATTCACTGTTCATCCCGGCAGGTGTCGCGCATGAGGCCAAAAACATCGGCAACGAAAAGGCGTCGGAACTGGCGACCTATATCGTCCCCAAAGGCGAGCCGCTGCTGATTCTCAAGCCGTGACAGGTGGCGCGCCGCTACTGTGAGCGCTGCCTGGTCATTGCACGCTTGATGCGCATCCAGTCCTGAAACGCCGCCGTTCTCTTGGCGTCGGCCTGGGCTTTTGCTTCGGTGAAGCGAGCCCAGGCTTCAGGGTTGTCCGTGTCATGATCGATGATTTTGTACGCTGCTTCGTCCAGCAGATCCGCTTCGCGAAACAGGGCGGCGTTGCGCGCCATTTCGTCGTCCCAGGAGTGCCCAAAACTGAATTTCAATGTTTGCTCAATCATTCTGCTTGATCCTCTTCCCAGACGAGCGGCGGGGATTCTCGCCATTGCACATCAGTCACACCAAACCGTTCTGCCATCGGTTTTGAAAAGCGTTTCAACGCGGGTCGGCCAGGGCGGGGAATGGGCGCCACCCCCGCGTCACAGCTTGCCCAGTGCCAGGCTTGGGCATTGTCCATGGTTTTCGTTCGGATGATGAATGACCTGGGCTTTCCGTGAAGCCGGTAATCGATCACGTACAAGTCCGCTGCACTCATACAATCCTCCGCACGCTTATGAATGAAGGATGTCGGGTGCGTTGAATAATTCAGAGAATTTGCCACGGTCGGGATGATCGGTGGATGAGGCTTTAGGGAAAGTTGTACGGCTGTTTCACTGCGTACAAGTTCGCCGGCTGCGCACGCTTGTTGGTGTAACCGAACGGTGTGAGTACTGATGATTTCGGGAAGAGGGAAAACGCGCCAGCGACGACGCGTTTTCAGTCAGGCATAGATGCACGAGCAGACGAAACCGGCATGTATTTCAGTGTCTTCAACGGCCGTGATCAGGCCCGTGTGCAACGCTTCTTCCGGATTGAGAATGCGCGGAGCGGCGGTCAGGTAAGTTTCAGTTTCCAGCCTGTTTTTGCCGGACGTCGTCCGCTCTGCGACGACTTTGGCGTAGAGGTGCAAGTCGTAATCCAGGCTCATGGCATATTCCGACATGCGTGAGTGGTCGACGGAACCCTGTAAATGCCAGTGGAAGGGGTGGAACAGAAACTTGCTGTGAGTGCAGGCGGTCCGGCGTTCGCCGGCCAGAAAAACGATATTACCCATCGACTCCACCGTTCCCAGATTGTGCGTGTGCACGGGGATGGGCAAAGCCATGAGAAAGTTGTACATCGTGAAGCCGTAACTGCATTCACCGCCCATGGTGGCGATGTTTACGATCAGGCGGGGAGCATCTTCCTTGACGGCGAGTGAGGCTTTCTCGATCAATTGGCCACATGTGGAGGCGGTGATCGGACCGGTAAAGTTAATAACATGTACGGGCATGGCGATTCCCTCGGCGGGTCAGAACTCCTGAGCTAAAGCTGTGATTGAACGGATTGGAAAGTGGGCAGGGGAGACAAGCTCCCCCGCACCCGGCACATCAGCTGTTGCGCCCGCCACCATGGCTGTTTTGACCACCTTTGCGTCCGGCCTCAGAGGCTTTTTCCCGATCATTGGCGAAGTTGCCGCCGCTGTTCTGGCCGCCTTTGCTTCCGGCTTCTGCTGCGCGTTCAGGGTCGTTCTTGAAATTTCCTCCGCTGTTCTGACCACCTTTGCTCCCGGCTTCAGCGGCACGTTCAGGATCGTTCTTGAAGTTGCCGCCGCTGTTCTGGCCACCCTTGCTGCCGATTTCCTGATAGAACTCTTTGTCGTGCGACGCCGAAGTGGCTTCACCGCCTTTTTTGCCGGCTTCGTTAACTGACATGCCGCCTTGTTTATCTTGTGCCATTTTCAAACTTCCTCATTTCTGTATGGATGTCAGGCGAATTAAAGATGCACTGACTTCGTGCCGTCGTTAATCGTCAAACCCATAAAGTTACTTGGTGACGTTTGCTGTTCTGGTTTTACTTGCTTTCGAAAGAACGCAAGTTCTCAGTCAAGAAGAGCGCTCATAGATCGGTAATGTGTCCGGTGCCCTGGAGTTCTCGGCGTTAACGGTCAGTTCCCGGCGTTCATAACATTCGCGCTGAACGCCATCTCTGTATTGCGGAGTCGTTTGACGTCTTTCCATACAGGGCGGTACGGACGGAGTCTCTGATTTCGTCGAGTGCGAACTGCGCGCTCCTTCGGGATACACTTCTGCTCCCTTGTTACGTTGCACTTCGCATCGTGCGAATTCGGTTACCGTTCTCATGATTGCGCTCCATCAGCTGATGTCAAAGGGCAGCGAGGCTGCCCTTGTGCTGCTCACTCAGGACTTGCGACCGCCACCGTGGCTGTTCTGGCCACCTTTGCGGCCAGCCTCGGAGGCTTTTTCACGGTCATTGGCGAAGTTGCCGCCAGAAGCCTGGCCGCCTTTTTTACCCGCCTCAGATGCCTTTTCACGATCGTTGGCGAAGTTACCCGGATTTTTATTTCCTGTAGTCATGATAGCTCTCCGATATCAATAAACGTTTCGCTAGTTATGTCCGTTGTCGCACCGGACATCTACTCCGATTACGAGCCGGAGAGAAATGTTTTGAGAATTTTTAATCAGGCCGATGAACGGTAGTGGGCTGCTGAAACTTATACAGAGACCGGCTGTTGCTGCCGCTTCGTATAACTTTCGGAGGAATTGGATTGATAGTAAGAAGTGCAAAAAGTCGCCAGCGCTTCGCTTCGCTTAATTGACCATCTATCGGCGAGGAGTTGATCCGAAACTGGGGCGATCTAAAGTGTTGGAACGAGTTTCGACAAATGTGCCGAGGATAAAACATGACAAAACATAACAGTGATCATTCTTTCGCGGACGACCCGCAGAAAATCAAGGATGCCGGTAAAAAAGGCGGGAATCCGGTCAACCTGAAGGTAGACCGGGCGGAGAAAGCAAGGGTCGGTGGACAACATAGCCACGGTCAGGAGCGCACCGGCAAGGGGAGTTAAAGATTCAGATCATCTGTGACTGCTTCCCTCTGTGCCGAGCACAGAGGGGGCAGACGCGCGGTCATGGCTCAGATCAACGGGAAGTCGGATCACGGGTTATCTGAACCGTGGCAGCGGCCGGTCTATCGGCTTGAGCGTCGACAGCGTGTTGCGGATCAACGGGGCGTCTTTTTCGATGTCGTTCAGACGATCTCGAATGCGCAATGCCGTAGGGTGCCCGCCCTGGTGATCAACCCAGTCGGCAATCTCTTTGCAAGCAGCCGCGAGACGCGCCTGCCGCGCATCGAGCAAGGTGAGCAGGGTGGTGATGGACTCTTTCTCGGACATGAAACACCTCCGTTCAATGAAACCACTGAGTCGCAACAAAAAGCCCGCGTGTTGCGAGCCTTTCGCCGTCGGGATGCTGCTCCCTCAGCTGGTTTCAGTATAGACCCGCCGTCGCCGGGCATCAGCCAGAGTGTTGGCGGGCCGGTGGTTGCGAACTGACTGCGTTGAGACGTTGACATTCGCGCTCAGCCTGCACTTGCTCGTCATAGCCGTCGCCGTCACTGCAGTTGATTCGTTTCAGATCAACTATAGAAGCCCTGTGCAATCGTGCAAAAAATACACAGCTCAGCTCGTCGGCAAGTCCGTTTGTAGGCGCGGGCCATCAGGTGTCGCGGTAATCCAAACAATCCATGGCCTGACAGGGGCCGGCAATCAAGGTGCCTCGGTCACTTCGCTCATGCGTTCGAGGAACATCGCCAATGCCACTTCCTCGGCGCGCAGGCCTTTTCGCACGCGCGTGCGGGGCAATTCGGCAAGGGCGCCGAGCATGAAATGTTCGACGACTGCCGGATGGATGTAGCACTTTCGGCACACCGCCGGGGTATTGCCCAACTGTTTGGCAACGTTTTTCACCATATCGACCACGTGCCGTTTGGCCTCCGATTCCGACTCATACTGCAGCTCTCGCAAAGCCGACAAGGCCAGTGCGCTGCCGGCCCAGGTGCGGTAATCCTTGGCCGTGAAGTCGGCACCGGTGAGCGTTTGCAGGTAAGCATTGACGTCGGATGAGGTGACGGTGTGCCGTACGCCGTTTTCATCGAGGTACTGAAACAGGTTCTGCCCGGGAATCTCCAGGCAGCGCTTGACGATCCGCGCCAGGCGTCGATCCTTGACGGTGATCTGGTGCTCGATGCCACTCTTGCCACGAAACTGGAACAGGATCGCGCTGCCGTTGACCTCGACATGGCGGCTGCGCAAGGTGGTCAGGCCATAGGAGCGGTTGTCCCGCGCGTATTGCGTATTGCCGACGCGGATCAGCGTGGCGTCGAGCAAGGTGATCACCGTGGCCATGACCTTGTCTCGGCTGAATCCTGGCGCGTCCAGCTGCGCTTCGAGCTTGCGCCGCAGCTTTGGCAGGGCCAGGCCGAATTCGCGCAGACGCGAATATTTGTCGGCGTCGCGCACTTCTCGCCAGCGCGCGTGATAACGGTATTGCTTGCGCCCGCGCGCATCGCGGCCAGTGGCTTGCAGATGACCGCAGGGATCGGCGCAGATCCACACGTCGGTGTAGGCCGGCGGCACCGCCAGGGCATTGATGCGTTTGATTTCGTCCGGGTCAGTGATGCGCTGACCCGACGGCTCGAAATAGACGAACTTGCCGCGCAGTTTTTTCCGGGTGATACCAGGCTGAGTGTCATCGACGTAATGCAGGTCGGCGGGCAGGGCATCTGTCAGCACGGTATCGGGCATGGCGGCTTCCTTCGTGGCGGTGTTCTGTAACTGGATTGACCGCAGGCATTGGCCGTCGTGCCGAATGATTTACGCCAGGACCGCCACCGCCTTGATCTGCGCCCAGAGCCGCTGGCCCGGATACACGCCCAGTTGGTCACGGGAAAACCGCGTTATCCGCGCCAGCAGCGGAGTGCCACCGGCGTCGAGGCGGATCAGCACATGGGCGATATTGTCGGCCGCCTGTTCGCTGACGACCGTGACGGGCAGCCGATTGAGGATGCTGCTGGCCGCATCGTTGGTCAGCGCCAGGCTGATGTCCCGCGCATGCACCTTGCAGCGCAAGGCCTTGCCCACGGCCAATGGTGCATGCGTCACGCGAATGCTCATTTCGGTGGCCGGCAATTGCAGGCTGAGCAATTGATAGGCAGCGTCGTAGGCGCTGACCTGGCCTTCGATGATCACACCCGCGTCGTCGCCCATCGCCAGAGGCAGATCCAGACGCGCCAGGGTCTCGCCGATCGGGCCGCTGGCCAGGGCTTTGCCGTCACTGAGCAACACCAGATGATCGGCCAGGCGCGCCACTTCATCCTGCGCGTGGCTGACATACAGCACCGGGATATCCAATTCATCATGCAGGCGTTGCAGGTACGGCAGGATTTCGCTTTTGCGGCGGCTGTCGAGTGCCGCCAGTGGTTCGTCCATCAGCAGCAGTTTCGGGCTGGTCAGCAGGGCGCGGGCGATGCCGACGCGCTGGCGTTCGCCACCGGAGAGATGCTGCGGATGACGCTCAAGCAAATGCCCGATGCCGAGCAGTTCGCTGGCGTGGGTCATGTCGACGCGGCGTTGGGATCTGGCGATGCGTTTGAGACCAAACTCCAGGTTGGCCAGCACCGACAAGTGCGGGAACAGGCTGGCTTCCTGGAACACATAACCGAGCGCACGCGTATGCGGCGGCACGAAGATGCCGTTGGCGCTGTCCTGCCACACTTCGTCATTGATCTGGACGAAGCCTTCTTTCGCACGCTCAAGCCCGGCGATGCAGCGCAGGCATGTGGTTTTGCCGGAGCCGGAATCTCCATAGAGCGCGGTAACGCCCCGGCCCGGCACATGCAGATCGACATCCAGATCGAACCCTGGCCAGGCAAGTTTCAGACGTACATCGATCATCGATCAGCTCCAGCCTGCGCGGGTTTTGCGGCTGGAATACAACGCCAGCAACACCAGAAACGAGAACACCAGCATCGCCCCGGACAGCCAATGGGCCTGGGCGTACTCAAGTGCTTCGACGTGGTCGTAGATTTGCACGGACACCACACGGGTCTTGTCGGGAATGTTGCCCCCGATCATCAATACGACGCCGAACTCACCCACCGTGTGGGCGAATCCGAGGATCGCAGCGGTGATAAAACCGGGGCGTGCCAGCGGCAGGATCACGCTGAAAAAGGTGTCCCAGGGATTGGCGCGCAGCGTCGCCGCCACTTCCAGCGGACGGGTGCCGATCGCCGAGAAGGCGTTCTGCAAAGGTTGCACCACGAAGGGCAGGGAATAGATCACCGAACCAATCACCAGACCGGTGAAACTGAACGTCAGCGTGCCCAGCCCCAACCACTGAGTGAACTGACCGAGAAAGCCGTGCGGCCCCAGCGCCAGCAACAGGTAAAAGCCAATCACCGTGGGCGGCAACACCAACGGCAGGGCGACGATAGCGCCGACCGGGCCGCGCAGCCACGACGACGTTCGCGACAGCCATAAGGCGATCGGCGTGCCAATCACCAGCAGAATGGCGGTGGTCAGCGACGCCAGTTTCAGGGTCAGCCAGATAGCGGCGAAATCGGCACTCGTCAGCGACATTTACAGTTGATACCCGAAAGACTTGATCACGGTCGCGGCTTTTGGCCCCTTGAGGTAATCAACCAGAGCCCTTGCCGCAGCGCTGTTTTTGCCTTTGTTGAGGATGACCGCGTCCTGCTTGATTGGATCATGCAGGGCGGCGGGTACGATCCACGCCGAACCGCTGCTGACCTTGCCATCCTTGTAGATTTGCGACAACGCCACAAAACCGAGTTCGGCGTTGCCGGTGGATACGAATTGATAGGCCTGGGTGATGTTCTGGCCTTCGACGATTTTGCTTTTTGTGGCTTCGGTCAGTTTCAGTTTTTCCAGCACCTGAGTGGCGGCCAGACCATAGGGCGCAGCTTTCGGGTTGGCGATGGACAGGTGCTGGTATTCATTTTTTTTCAGAACTCCGCCTTGCGAGTCCACATAACCGTCTTTCGCCGACCACAACGCCAAGGTGCCGATGGCATAGGTGAAGCGTGAGCCTTTGACGGTCTCACCTTCGTTTTCGAGTTTTTCCGGCGTGCTGTCGTCAGCGGCGAGAAACACTTCAAACGGCGCGCCGTTCTTGATCTGGGTATAGAACTGGCCGGTGGCGCCATAAGCGGCCACCAGTTTGTGGCCGGTTTGTTTTTCGAAGTCGGCAGCAATGGCCTGGATGGGGGCGGTGAAGTTCGCCGCAACCGCTACTTGCACTTCATCAGCCTGAGCCGCGCCGATGCTGAAAGTTGCGAGTAAAAAGGCCAGACCGGCAGGGGCGAAGCGTGAAGCGCCAAGGGTCATGTACAGGCTCCGTGATCGGCGGTGAATACGTGAGTGGATCACGCCGATGCACAGGCGAAATCGCTATATAAAGAAATATATAGCGAGACGGCGTTGGGTGGCGAGGGAATAAATCCGCTCGCCGCACAATTTAACGACGACGGAGTTTCGCCAGCGCCTCCTCGGCGAGTTGCCGAGTCAGTTCGGCACTGCTGAGATCTTTGCCCAGGGTGAAGGCCTGACCAGCCCAAAGGTTGGCAAAATCCGCTTCAGCTTTTGCCCGCAGTGGCATCAGCGCACCACCGGCCAACGGGAAGGAGGGCGCCGCGGCTGACATCGGGCCGAGTTCGCGCATCACGCGGTTGAGGATGCCTCGCGCCGGACGCCCGGTAAACAGGTTGGTGATGGCTGTCTCGCTTTCTTTCGCGGTACGCAAGGCCTTGTGATGTGAGGCGCTGATTTTGGCTTCCGGGGTAAACAGATACGCCGTGCCGACTTGCACCGCTGATGCGCCGAGCATGAACGCGGCAGCAACGCCCCGGGAATCGCTGATCGCCCCCGCTGCAATCACGGGCACTTTCACGGCATCGACCACCTGTGGCACCAAAGCAAAGGTGCCGACCTGAGTGCCCAAGTCATCGCTGAGGAACATCCCGCGATGGCCGCCGGCCTCGTACCCCATGGCGATGATCGCGTCGCAGCCGTGTTGCTCCAGCCATAGGGCTTCTTCCACGGTGGTGGCTGAGGAGAGGATTTTCGCCCCGGTCGCCTTGACCCGATCCAGCAAGGATTTTTCAGGCAATCCGAAGTGGAAACTCACCACCTCGGGGCGGAATTCTTCGAGCACTGCGCACGCGGTTTCGTCGAAAGGAGCCCGGTTGGACACCGGCGTCGGCGCATCGTAATCGGCACCCACTTCTCGGTAATAGGGCTCGAGCAGAAGCTTCCAGTCCCGTGCTCGCTGTTCGTCGGGCGCCGGTGGCTGGTGACAAAAGAAGTTGACGTTGAACGGTTTGTTGGTGTGCTGGCGAATCGTTTGCAGTTCTTCGCGTAGCTGCTCGGTGCTGAGCATCGCTGCCGGCATCGAACCCAGGCCGCCGGCGTTGCACACGGCAATTACCATCGAGGAATTCGTAGCGCCGGCCATCGGGCCCTGGATGATCGGCAGCTCGATGCCGAGCAGATCAAGAATACGGGTGTCTGGCCACTGGCTCATAAAAGCGATTCTCCGGACGATGACGCGGGCAGGTTGGCAGTGCTTGGTTTTAGCAGCAAAACCGCATGCACGGCCAGTCTGAAATACTGAACATCGTGTGCAGTTTTTCAGCATCGGCGCGAGTTGCCGTGGTTGAAGTCAATCGTTGAGTTCGCGTTCAAGCAGCTGGCGTTTGCGTTCGACGCCCCAGCGGTAGCCTGAAAGATTGCCATCGCTGCGCACCACGCGGTGGCAGGGGATCGCCACGGCCAGGCGATTGGCTCCACAGGCCTGCGCCACTGCGCGCATCGAAGTGGGAGCGCCGATGCGTTGCGCGATTTCGGCGTAGCTGGCGGTGCTGCCCGCCGGAATCTCGCGCAGCGCCTGCCACACGCGCTCCTGAAAAGCGGTGCCGCGTATGTCCAGCGGCAAGTTCAGGGCCATTTTCGGCGCTTCGATAAAGCCGACGACGCTGGCGATCAACTGTTCAAACTCGCGGTCGGCGCCGATCAGGTTCGCTTTGCGAAACTGATCCTGAAGATCGCAAACCAATTGGTGGGGATCATCGCCCAACAGAATCGCACAAATGCCACGTGCGCTTTGCGCCACCAGAATCGCCCCGAGCGAGCATTGGCCCACGGCAAAGCGGATGTCGTTGTTCTGGCCAGCGGCGCGGTAATCCGCGGGTTTCATTCCCAGCAGTTGATTGGCAGATTCATAAAAGCGGCCGGTGGAATTAAAGCCTGCGTCGTACAGCGCATCGGTCACCGAGCCGCCGCTAGCCAATTGCGCGCGTACCTTGCGCGAGCGCTGGGCCGTGGCGTATGCCTTGGGTGTCAGGCCGGTCGCGGCTTTGAATACCCGGTGAAAATGAAAAGGGCTGAGGCCGGCGCTGGCCGCGAGGCTATTGAGCGCCGGCAACGTCTCGGACGCCTCGATCCGACGACAAGCCGCAGCAATGATCGCTGCATGGTGCGCATCGCTTTGATCCTTGCTGGCGCGTTTGCTCGGCCGATAACCCGCCGCCTCGGCCAGTTCGGCGGTGTCGAAAAATTCGACATTCTGCGGTTTGGGCAGGCGCGCGAGACTGCTCGGGCGGCAATAAACGCCTGTGGTCTTCACCGCATAGACAAATCGCCCGTCCGCACGCGGATCGCGAGCCACCACAGCGGCCCAGCGTGGGTCATCTTCAATGCTGATGGTGTTCAAAATTGTGTCCATGAGAGGCATCCGTTGACCTGTTTGATTCAGGTTAACCGGCATCGCAGGTCTCGACACTCCGGGCCTTGCGGTCAAACTTTTGCCGGATCCCCGGCAACGCGAAACGTCAGGTTGATGCGCCGCTCGCCCAGGCGCGCGTGATGACCGGGTTTGATCGGCAGCACGCCGTGAAAGCGCAGGCGATCAACGCCACCCCAGACCACCATGTCGCCATGCAGCAGCGGAGTGCGCCGGCTTTTATCGCTGCGTTCGAAGCCGCCGAACAGAAACATTGCCGGTAAACCGAGCGACAACGAAACGATGGGCGCGGCATAGGCCTTTTCGTCTTTATCCTGATGCAATGACATCTTGGCACCGGGTACATATTGGTTGATCAGGCAGGAATCAGCCTGAAAACCAGCGAACCCGGCGTGCTCTGCCGCCTCATGGGCGAGGTCGGCAAACACAGTCGGCATGCCAGGCCACGGCAAGCCGCTGAGCGGATCGACGCTGGAATAACGATAGCCGCTGCGATCGGTGATCCAGCCCAGCGTTCCGCAGCTGCTGGTCCCGACCGACATGCTGAAACCGCCAGGCGTCACCATGTGGCGAAGCGGGGCGGCATCAAGCAGCGGCTCGAGCGCCGTCAGCAACTGATCGACGCGAGGCAGCGCGAACCCGCGCAGCACCCACGACTGCTCACCGATCTGTTCGGTCCGGGCCTGCTGTAGGGGTTCGTTGTCGGCGAACAGGTCAAACGTGGTCGGTTGCATGGTTTTGGGTTACAGCGCTTTGCTGACCTTGATGTCGCTGAGCTCTTCGCTGCCGTGCAGCTTTTCCAGGGCCGCTTTCGCTTCCTCGGCGCTGCCGGTTTCCAGTTCGGCGAACTCGAAACGCTGTTCACCGTCCAGTTTGTACTTGATCACGTATTTGGTGTTTTGCGCCACGGTCATGGTCTCCTTTCAGAAATAGGCTGTGCGCCTCAGCTCAATTTGGTGCTGGAGCGTCGGATGATCTTGATCGAATGCGTCAGCGTCGGTTTGCGTGTCACGCTGATGGCCTTGCGGTTGACAGTGTCGATGGTGATGTTCCAGAAGCCGGTGCTCGGCGCAGTGATGCGGGCCGGGAACGTGTCGAACGCGCCGCCGTGATAAGTGTGACGACCGCCATTTTTGAAGCTGCGGAAGTTGGCGTCGTTCATCAAACGGATGTTGCACATCTGCGAGCATTGAATGACGACGATGTCGTCTTCGTTGAGGTGCTCGCGCTGGTGAATGAATTTCATGGCGCCTCCAGAAGGGCTTTTTCTACAAAATCAAAACGATAGCTTGTTGATGGACGCAGTTTATCAGCCCGCACGGGTTATTATCTGGCCGTCGGGCGTTGCATTGACAAATTTTGAACAGATATTCGCGGCGGTATGCGGGTTAAATGCAAAAGACCCCGGAGAAAAAGCGGCATTTGTGCTGTCGGACGGTCTTTAACGGAGGATATGTATGAAGTGGGGTGTGGTGTGTGTGCCGTTGGTTCTGGCGATGGCCGGTTGCGCAAATGTTTCCGAGATCAATGAAACGTTGCCAACCATGAGCGTGATCTCCGGCAAAAAGCCTCAGGAGTACGCCGAGTGCCTGACCGACAAACTCGCCGACAGCCGCGGTGCGTTGCAGGTGCAGCCGCACAAGGAGGGCGTGCGAGTGATCGTTCCGGGCAAACTCTCATCAGGCCCGGCGGCAGTGTTCGATATCGAAGACCGCGCCGGCGGCAGCAGCATCAAGTTGCATGAACGGATGTCCAACGTGCCGATTCGTCCTCACGATGTGCAGAAAGCCGCGAACGCCTGTATTTCCGGCTGATAAACTGCCGAACATCATCACCCGATGCCGCCACAGTCATGCTGTGACGGCTTTTTCGTCCCTGGAGTCGCGATGAAGCGAGAGCACGTACGCGAGTGCCACGCAGAGGGCCTCATCTCTGCCACCCATGTCATCCAGAACCCTGCGAATCCCGGTGAGTGGATCGTGTTTTTCAAGAAGAGTGCAGGTCGCAGTTACTTTCTGGTGGACGACAACGACGAAGTCGAGTCCTTCAATCGGCTCGACGATCTGATTGAAGTCGTCCGGGGATTAGGCATCAAGTTCGCTGAAATACACATGTAAGGCCTATTTGCAGACCACCACAACGCTGCGGGTCTTGTAGTTGCCAACATCGACGCCCAGGGTTTTGTCGCTTTCTTCAGGCGCCGGTGTGCCGTCGGTGCCGACAATGCGGTAACCGGTGCCCGCGCAAGAGGCGTCGGCTTTTTCGTAGCACATCGCCCAGGAGTTGGCTTCCCCGGAGCAATCGATGCTCAAGCCTTGTTCGCCGTTGTTCAGATAGGTGGGTTGCGAAGTGGCACAGCCGCTCAGTACCAATACCGCAATGAGCGGCTGCAGTTTATTCAGGTTCATGTTTGTGTGGTCTTCAAGTGGGGGTCTGAACGCTCTGACAGCGGCGCGATGAAAAGGTTATAGCGAATGGCCACTTGTTTGTGAACCAGGCACAAAAAAGCCCTGCGCATTGGCAGGGCCTGGGCGTGTGGCGACAGGTTCAGTCCTGATCTTTGCCGCGACGCTTGGACGATGCGGGCGTGTCGGTGAACACCGAGGCCACATCCGTCGCCATCTGCTCACTGTCGAAAGGCCCGGCGACGTGCTCGCCATTGGTCGTGGTCAGCGTCCACTTGCCGTCCTTCTTGTCGATCACATACCCGTTGATGATTTTTACCGCGGCCATCTAGTCTGTCTCGTTCGCTGGTTCAAAGGCGCCATGATACCGGCAAACGCTCGCATTGGGGGCGGTTTGGCGTATGGTGATCCAGTTTCCCCGGATCTTGAGCTACGCTGAACTCGCCGCTGAAACACCCGGATGGAACTATCGGCGCGAATATTTCTCTATCTTGGCATCGGTTAGCCAGCGCGGGGCATTGTAAGGCGCACGCCGCCTGATTAGACTGCCTCGAAACTCGTACACACAGCCTTTTCAAGGACTTATATGATCAAGAAATGCTTGTTCCCAGCAGCCGGTTACGGCACTCGCTTCCTGCCAGCGACTAAAGCCATGCCTAAAGAAATGCTGCCGGTGGTAAACAAGCCACTGATCCAGTACGGCGTTGAAGAAGCATTGGACGCGGGCCTGACTGAAATTTCGATCGTGACCGGTCGTGGCAAGCGTGCTCTGGAAGACCACTTCGACATCAGCTACGAGCTGGAAAACCAGATCAAGGGCACCGACAAGGAAAAATACCTGGTCGGCATCCGCAAGCTGCTGGACGAGTGCTCGTTCTCCTATACCCGTCAGACCGAAATGAAAGGCCTGGGCCACGCGATCCTGACCGGCCGCCCGCTGATCGGTGACGAACCGTTCGCCGTGGTGCTGGCGGACGACCTGTGCGTCAACATCGACGGCGACGGCGTGCTGACCCAAATGGTCAAGCTGTACAAGCAGTTCCGTTGCTCGATCGTCGCCATCCAGGAAGTCGATCCGCAGGAAACCAACAAATACGGCGTGATCGCTGGCGAAATGATCCGCGACGACATCTACCGTGTACACAGCATGGTCGAGAAGCCAAAACCGGAAGACGCGCCATCGAATCTGGCAATCATCGGCCGCTACATCCTGACGCCGGATATCTTCGATCTGATCGAACAGACCGAGCCAGGCAAGGGCGGCGAAATCCAGATCACCGACGCCCTGATGAAGCAGGCCCAGAATGGCTGCGTCATGGCGTACAAGTTCAAGGGCAAGCGTTTCGACTGCGGTGGCGCTGAAGGCTACATCGACGCGACCAACTTCTGCTTCGAAAACTTCTACAAGACTGGCAAGGCTTACTAAAAGCCCTGTTCCGTCTGCAATAAAAAGCCACCTTCGGGTGGCTTTTTCATTTTCCGCCCTTATATGCATGGCTATGCTTGTCGAGCGAGAGACTGCGGGTATGCTGATGGCCTGCCGAGGAGATAGAAATGGCCTACGATTTTGACCTTTATGTGATTGGCGCCGGTTCCGGGGGTGTGCGAGCTGCACGTTTTGCGGCTGGTTTCGGGGCGAAAGTGGCGGTGGCCGAGAGCCGTTACCTGGGCGGAACCTGTGTCAACGTCGGCTGCGTGCCGAAAAAACTGTTGGTTTACGGTGCGCACTTTGCCGAAGATTTCGAGCAGGCATCCGGTTTTGGCTGGAGCCTGGGCGAGGCGAATTTCGATTGGGCCACGTTGATTGCCAACAAGGATCGCGAGATCAATCGCCTCAATGGCATTTATCGCAATCTGCTGGTCAGCAGTGGCGTGACGTTGCACGAGGCGCACGCCAAAATCGTCGGGCCGCACGAAGTTGAGGTCAATGGCGAACGCTTCACCGCGAAAAACATTTTGATCGCGACCGGCGGTTGGCCGCAAATCCCCGAGATCCCGGGGCACGAGCACGCGATCGGCTCGAACGAAGCGTTCTTCCTCAAAGAGTTGCCAAAGCGTGTTCTGGTCGTTGGCGGCGGTTACATCGCCGTCGAATTCGCCGGGATTTTCCACGGCCTCGGTGCGAGCACCACGTTGCTGTATCGCGGCGACCTGTTCCTGCGTGGCTTCGATGGTTCGGTGCGCAGGCATTTGCAGGAAGAGCTGACCAAGCGCGGCCTGGATCTGCAGTTCAATGCGGATATCGAGCGTATCGACAAGCAGCCAGACGGCAGTTTGAAAGCAACCCTCAAAGATGGGCGCGTGCTTGAAGCCGATTGCGTATTCTATGCCACGGGGCGACGTCCGATGCTGGACAATCTTGGGCTGGAAAACACAGATGTGCAGCTCGACGATAAGGGCTTCATCAAGGTCGACGACGAGTACCAAACCACCGAGCCGTCAATTCTGGCGCTGGGCGACGTCATCGGTCGCGTGCAGTTGACGCCCGTTGCTCTGGCTGAAGGTATGGCCGTGGCGCGGCGCTTGTTCAAACCGGAGCAATACCGTCCGGTGGATTACAAGATGATCCCGACCGCCGTGTTCAGCCTGCCGAACATCGGCACGGTCGGTTTGAGCGAAGAAGAAGCGCGCGAATGTGGTCACGAAGTGGTGATTTTCGAGAGCCGCTTCCGGCCCATGAAATTGACCCTGACTGACTGTCCGGAAAAAACCTTGATGAAACTGGTGGTCGATGCGAGGACCGACAAAGTCCTTGGCTGCCACATGGTCGGCCCGGACGCCGGCGAAATCGTGCAGGGCCTGGCGATTGCCTTGAAGGCTGGCGCGACCAAGCGCGACTTCGACGACACGATCGGGGTGCACCCGACGGCCGCCGAAGAGTTCGTCACCATGCGCACGCCGGTCAGCGCTTAAGCCTTCTTCGGTGTGGCCGAATCTGGCGCTGCCGCAACGGCAGCCGCCAGACGCTGGCTTTCTTCCAGATTCGCTTGAGCCTTGATCAATTCCTTTTCCAGCGACTGATTAAGCAGTGTCTGCTCCTCGACGCTTTGCTTGAGCGCCTGACTTTCCAGTGTCGACACTCGCAAACGTTCCTGGAGGAGGGTGCGCTCGCTGTCCATGCGCGTCGTCTGTTCAAGTAACTGATCCTGACGCTGATTGCTCTGCTTGAGCTGATCCTGCAGCAGGTTCAGCTCGCGCTGGGTGCCACGGTTTTCAGTGAGCAGGCGTTCATTGTCGCGGTGCAGCTGAGTGATCTCATCCTGCCGGACCAGTGCGCTTTGCTGTGCCTGACGCAGCTCCGCCTGAATCTGCTGGATTTGCCCCTCGTAGCGGCTCTGCTCCTGCTCGCGCTGCTCCCGGGTGGCGTTGCGGTAATGCTCGAGTGCATCGCGGGCGTGCAGGTGTTTTTCTTCCAGGGAACGGATCTGCTCGTCCTTGTCCTGCAGGCGCAATTCAAAATCGGCCAATGCCTGATTCAGCCCGGCATTGCGGGTTTGTTCGGTCTGCAGCATCGAGCGGGTGTTGCTCAGCGTTTCGGCTTCGCGTTCCAGCGCTGCGCCTCGGATGTCGTGCTCGTGTTCGAGTTTTTCGAGGGCCTGACGCGTCTGCTTCAGCTCTGCTTCCAGCGCTTCGCGTTGTTCTTCGAATTGCTCGCGGGCTTGCTCGATAAGCTCCTGCGCCTGTTCTTTCAGTCGCTGGGCGAGACGAGAGACGAGGGCGCTCAGTTCATCATCGATCGGTTCAGACGAGGCCTCAATGGGTTGGGTACCGTCGTCCAGTTCTTTCAAGTACCGATGGATCGTGGTTTTCGAGCCGGTGTTGCCCATCTCGATGCGTACTGCATCGATGCTCGGGTGTTCGCCTCGGGCCAGAATCGCGGTGCGCGCGATTTGCACCAGTGCTTTGGTAATGCCGCCACGGGCCATGTGAACTCCTACGTTTACGTACTGTGGTACATGCCACTAAAGTACGCAGTGTACCATTTCAGAAATAAAGTGAAATGATGGCCATTCAAGAGGCGGGATATACTGGTATTACCCAGTGTCAGGCGGCAAAATGCGCCTCTGCCTGTCTGAATCAGTACGCAAGCGAGAAACTGCCCATGAGCGATATCGATCGCTATCTGCAAGCCGCCACCCGTGACAACACCCGCCGCAGCTATCGCGCAGCCATTGAGCATTTCGAGGTGACATGGGGCGGTTTTCTGCCGGCGACGGCCGATAGCGTTGCGCGTTATCTGGTCGAGCACGCTGGGGTGTTGTCGATCAACACGTTGAAGTTGCGCCTTTCGGCACTGGCGCAGTGGCACAACAGTCAGGGCTTTGCCGATCCGACCAAGGCGCCGGTGGTGCGCAAGGTGTTCAAAGGGATCCGCGCGTTGCATCCGGCGCAGGAAAAACAGGCCGAGCCATTGCAACTGCAGGATCTGCAGCGCGTGGTCGATTGGCTCGAGCAGGAGGCGCAGACCGCTCGTCAAGAGCAGGACCGCCCGACCTTGAAGGCCTATCGGGATCGTGCGCTGATTTTGCTGGGGTTCTGGCGAGGCTTTCGCAGCGATGAGTTGTGTCGCTTGCAGATCGAGCATGTGCAGGCCCATGCCGGCAAGGGAATCACGCTGTATTTGCCGCGCAGCAAAAGCGACCGGGAAAACCTTGGCCAGACCTACCAGGCGCCGGCGCTGTTGAAGTTGTGCCCGGTGCAAGGCTACGTCGACTGGATCACTGAAGCGGCATTGGTGCGCGGCGCGGTTTTCCGCAGCATCGACCGGTGGGGCAATCTGAGCGAGGAGGGCTTGCACGCCAACAGTATTATTCCCTTGCTGCGCCAGGCCTTACAGCGCGCCGGAATTGCCGCCGCTGGCTACACAAGTCATTCGTTGCGTCGCGGTTTTGCAACCTGGGCGCATCAAAGCGGCTGGGATCTCAAGTCGCTGATGACATACGTCGGATGGAAAGACATGAAATCGGCAATGCGCTATGTTGAGGTCAACCCGTTCCAGGGGATGGCTCGGATCATGGATAAACCGGATCAAACCTAGAGATCGTTTTCTTCTATTAATACAAGCGGCTAATAGCGAAAACAAATCAGCAGCATCAGGTTTGCCAATGAGCCTTCCGTCCTGTGAATGGGTAGGATTCACCCATCGAATTCACAACCCCTGACGGAGAGTCATCAATGCCTATCATCAACAGCCAAGTAAAACCGTTCAATGCTACCGCTTTCAAAAACGGCAATTTCGTTGAAGTATCGGACGCTGACCTGAAGGGCAAGTGGTCGGTCGTATTCTTCTACCCAGCCGACTTCACCTTCGTTTGCCCAACCGAGCTGGAAGACCTCGCTGACAACTACGACGCTTTCCAGAAGCTGGGCGTAGAGATCTACAGCGTTTCGACCGACACCCACTTTGCCCACGCAGCCTGGCACAACACTTCGCCAGCCATCGGCAAAATCCAGTACACCATGATCGGCGACCCGACCCACGTCATCTCCCGCAACTTTGACGTGCTGATTGAAGAAGTTGGTCTGGCGGATCGTGGCACTTTCGTGATCAACCCTGAAGGCCAGATCAAAATCGTTGAACTGAACGATGGCGGCGTTGGCCGTGACGCTTCCGAGCTGCTGCGCAAGATCAAGGCTGCTCAGTACGTCGCTGCTCACCCAGGCGAAGTTTGCCCAGCCAAGTGGAAAGAAGGCGAGGCCACTCTGGCTCCGTCCCTGGACCTGGTCGGCAAGATCTAAGTCTGTGACAGGCAACACGGGGCGGCACGCCGCACCTTCATAAGTTAGCTGCACCGCCCAATAAAAATGCCCGGGCGAGATTCGCTCGGGCTTTTTTTCGCCTCAAATATAGGAAATCGCCCGTATGTTGGACGCCAATCTTAAAGCCCAGTTGAAATCGTACCTGGAACGGGTCACCCAACCGATCGAGATCGTTGCATCCCTCGACGACGGTGCGAAATCCCGTGAGATGCTGGAACTGCTGAAAGACGTTGCCAGTCTTTCGAGCCAAATTACTTTGATCGACAGCGGTGACGATGCACGCAAGCCATCGTTCTCGATCAACCGCCCGGGCGCTGACATCAGTCTGCGTTTCGCCGGTATCCCGATGGGCCACGAGTTCACCTCGCTGGTACTGGCCTTGCTGCAAGTCGGCGGTCACCCATCGAAAGCCAGTGCTGAAGTCATCGAACAAATCCGCTCGCTCAAAGGCGAGTTCAACTTCGAAACCTACTTCTCGCTGTCTTGCCAGAACTGCCCGGACGTCGTCCAGGCGCTGAACTTGATGGCCGTGCTCAACCCGAACATCCGCCACGTCGCCATCGACGGCGCGCTGTTTCAGGACGAAGTCAACGATCGCAAGATCATGGCTGTACCGAGCCTCTACCTGAACGGCGAAAACTTCGGCCAGGGCCGCATGGGCCTGGAAGAAATCCTCGCCAAGCTCGACACCGGCGCCATTGAGCGTCAAGCCGAGAAGATCAGCGCCAAAGAAGCCTTTGACGTGCTGGTGGTTGGCGGTGGCCCGGCCGGCGCTTCGGCGGCCATTTATGCCGCACGCAAAGGCATCCGCACCGGCGTCGCGGCTGAGCGTTTCGGCGGTCAGGTGCTCGATACCATGGCCATCGAGAACTTCATCTCGGTGCAGGAAACCGAAGGCCCGAAACTGGCCACGGCACTGGAAGAACACGTCAAGCAGTACGACGTCGACATCATGAACCTGCAGCGCGCCGACAAGCTGATCCCGAGCCAGAACGGCGGCCTGCATGAAGTTCACTTTGCCAGTGGCGCGACCTTGAAAGCCAAGAGCGTGATTCTCGCAACCGGCGCACGCTGGCGTGAAATGAACGTCCCGGGCGAGCAGCAATACCGCAACAAAGGCGTGGCGTACTGCCCGCACTGCGACGGCCCGCTGTTCAAGGGCAAGCGTGTAGCTGTGATCGGTGGCGGTAACTCCGGTGTTGAAGCGGCCATCGATCTGGCCGGTATCGTGTCGCACGTAACGCTGCTCGAGTTCGACGTACAACTGCGTGCCGACGCCGTGCTGCAACGCAAGCTGAACAGTCTGCCGAACGTAACCGTGATCACCAGTGCGCAAACCACCGAAGTGACCGGCAACGGCGAGAAGGTCAACGGCCTGCGCTACAAGGATCGCACCAGCGATGAGCTGCGCACGGTCGAGCTGGAAGGGATCTTTGTGCAGATCGGTCTGCTGCCTAACACCGATTGGCTCAAAGGCACCATCGAACTGTCGCCGCGCGGCGAGATCATTGTCGATAACCGCGGCGAGACGTCGATCCCCGGCATCTTCGCGGCCGGCGACGTGACCACCGTGCCTTACAAGCAGATCGTGATCGCAGTGGGTGAGGGCGCCAAGGCTTCGCTGAGTGCATTCGATCACTTGATCCGCACCTCGGCACCCGCGTAACTGCCAGGCCGAAAACGAAAAAACCCATGAGCGATCATGGGTTTTTTTATGCCTCACACAAATCCATGTGTGGGAGTCAGCCTGCTGGCGATAGCGGTGTCATTCAACAATGATGGTGGATGATCGGGCGCCTTCGCGAGCAGGCTCGCTCCTACAGGTGTTCTGTGGCGACAGTTACAGCGGCGCAGGCTGAATAATCTCGACCCAGTAGCCATCCGGATCCTTGATGAACGCCAGGCTCTTCATCCGGCCATCGGTCAGGCGTTTCTGGAAATCACAACCCAGCTCTTCGAAACGTGCACACGCGGCGACGATGTCCGGCACCGAAATGCAGATGTGGCCAAAGCCACGCGGATCGGTATTGCCGTCGTGATAAGCGAAGTCGGCATCGTTTTCCGTGCCATGGTTGTGAGTCAGCTCGAGAATGCCGGGAATCGACTTCATCCACTCGGTGCGCGCAGCGGCATCAGCCGGGATTTGCGCTTTATCGACCAGCGCGAGGAAGTACAGGCTGAACTCGGCTTCCGGGAAATCACGCTTTTCGACCAGGGAAAAGCCCAGGACTCGGGTGTAGAAGTCCAGTGATTGGGTAATGTCCTTGACGCGCAGCATCGTGTGGTTGAACACGAAGTTGCGGGTTGCGCTGTCTGGCGTGGCGGTGACGCCGGGGAAAGTGTTCAATTCGTTGAGGCTCATGGGCCCTCCAGATAACAATGGGCGAGTGAATGGGCGCAATGATACGCATGCCGGCGCGCATCGCCAAATGCAGGGCGGGCTTGCCGTGCACGTGTGCGGGGCTCAGACTTTGCCTTCTACCTTCGAGTGCGTCCGGCAATGATCCGACTGTTCAAATCCGTGTTTGTTATTTTTGCTTTGTCGCTGGCTGTGGTCTTGCCGGCCGCCGCCGAGCTGAACATCACCTGGCCGGCAGGCTGGGAGGTCGAAGCACTGCCGGACACCGCGCCGCAAGTCTCGCGGCAAAGGGCAGTGAAGTACGATGCCGACGGCAATCAGGTGATGGTGATGGAGTTGACCATGACGCAAGTGGAGGCGGGCCATCAGGTCAACTTGCAGGGTGTGCTGCTGGAGATGCGTAAATCCATTCAGAAGGATTTCTTCCGCAGTGGCTATCAGAGCGTATGCAACAGGATTCATCCGTCGGCACTCGGTTCATTGACCGGTTTGGAGACGACCTGCACGGTCACCGAGAACGGCCGACACGTATTATCACAAACGTTGGTGGCAGCCGTGGAAGCGGATAAGGCTTATGTACTTTCGTACGCTGGCCAGGCTGAGGTTTATAAGGCCAGCTCTGGCGAAATAGAGGCGGCACGCAACAGCCTGAAATTATAGACGTCCGTACTAACTAGCGCTCAATTGGGTACCGGAAAGGATTAAGCACAAAGTTTAATCCAGCGCCTTCAGCAATATGGCGCAGCAAAATGTTTAACCCGATGATTCAGTAACGTTACACAGGTTTTCTAACTTGTTCGATGAAAATCATTTCATTTGTTAGATATTGTCAATAAAAAAGCCCTGCATCGCGCAGGGCTTTTTGTCGGCGCCAGATTAACCGCGCAACCAGGAATCCACGGTGGCTGCACCGTACTGTTCTTTCCAGGCTTTGAGGCCGCGATGGTTGCCGCCCTTGGTTTCGATCAGTTCGCCTGTATGCGGGTTTTGATAGACCTTTACTACGCGAGCGCGGCGGGTCTTGGGGGCTGTTGACGCTTGCAGGCCCGATTTTGCCGGGTTCGGATCGAGAATGGCAATGATGTCTTTCAGACCTTTGCCATAGCTTTTCATCAGTCCCTGGAGCTTTTCTTCGAATTCGATTTCTTTCTTGAGCCCGGCATCGTTCTTCAGCGATTCCAGCTGTTTGAGCTGTTCCTGAAGGGCCTTTTCAGCTGCACGAAATTCAGCGAGTCTGGACAATATCTTTACTCCAATAGTGTGTTTGGCTGATACCAGCCGCAAACAAAGCTATGAGCCAAGAGCCTTGAAACGACTCGGTGATAGATGGCTCACCTGCCAGTCTGGCTCAGGTTGAAAAAATTGTAGTAGTTAATGCGACAAGAGTAAATCCTGATGTTGTCGCCATGTAACGACATTGACTTTTTGTATCAAATTGGTGCGTCTGTTCGGCAGGCCATGTCGCGCAGTTAATGATGTGTTAATGCTCCAATGAAATCCGCCGCTGGCATTGGTTTTCCGAACAAGTAGCCTTGCAGAAAGTTGACGTGATGTTCGGTCAGATACTCTGCCTGTGCTTGTGTTTCGACACCTTCGGCAACAATGCCCAGGTCGAGCTTGGCCGACAATTCGATGATGGAATCGAGAATATGTCGCGACAACGCGTCAATGCCGATCATGGCAACGAAACTCTGATCGATCTTGAGAAAGTCGACATTGAAGGTGCGCAGGTAACCGAGGCTTGAGTGACCGGTGCCGAAATCGTCGATCGCGATTTTGACGCCCATGGCCTGCAGTTGCTCAAACAATTGCAGAGTGATGTCGGTCGGTTCAATCAGTTCACGCTCCGTCAACTCCAGCACCAGTTGCACGCTGCCCGGTACGAATGCCTCAAGGAATTCACGACAGTCTTCAACCAGTTCCAGATCGCGACAATGACTGGCGGTGATGTTCAGACCGATGTGGAAGGGCGCGGCAAAGGTTGCAGAATGAGGGCTCAGCAGGATGGCGGTCTGCTGCATCAGGGCGCGGGTCATCGGCACGATCAATCCCGAGTGCTCGGCAAATGGAATGAACAGATCCGGGCGTACCAGCCCCTCTTTGGGGTGATTCCAGCGCATCAATACTTCGGCCCCCGACCACTGTTTGCTGTCGCCGTGAACTATGGGCTGGAAGTAAGGAATGAACTCCCCAGCCTCAAGCGCGCGAAGCATTTCGTGACTGGGCGAGGTTGAGCGTTTTTGTACGAAGTGGCCGATGGCGCCGGAAACCACACCGAAGAAGATCAGCAGGCTGAACAGCGGCGCGAATTCAGCGGTCATGTATCGCCACGTTTCGCCCTGCGGGAAACCCGCCGAAACGCTGAAGGCATAGCGTCCCGAATCCAGCAGTGTGTGTGCAACCGGCAACGCGGGCAACGGGCCCTGGTGCACCTTGCCATCGGCGGACAGCCAGTTATCGCCCACTTGCAACATCAGCAGTGTCTGACGGCCAATCAGGCGCAGGATGTTGCTCAGGTGATAGCCATCGAGCGTAGTCAGCGCGCCGCCGCGACCGTCACTCAGGCGATAGATCAACAACGCCGTATCAGGTGTCACTGGATTGCCGTTCATGAGCCACAGCTTGCCCTGGTGATAATCGCCGGCATCGACAGCTTCTTCGAATTGACCGAACAGTGAGCTGCAGTAGAGATTGTTGTCCCAGACCAAATTGGTCGAGCGTACGAAGGGGCGGCGGGTCACCTGTTCACGCAAGGCCAGTTTTACCTCTTCACAGTTTTTCCCCGCCAGCGGTAAGAGGGCTATCGCGGCCTCGGCCGTGTTGTCGAGCATCAGCTCGAACTGATGCAATGCCTGTTGGGCGGTCTGGGCGGCGCTTTGCTGGAGAATGCGTTGTGCCTGCAGATACAAAATTGCGCTGCCCAGTACCACTGGCAGCAAACCGCTGAGCACGGTCAAGAGGATGCGGGTACTGCGCTTGCGGCGGGATCTGGCGGTCAGCGGCATGCACACTTCCTGTGTCTTCAAGGGGCTGCGCGGCGCAATGGCGCTGCGCAGAAAACAGTTGGGCCAGAGGGAGAATAGATGGCAGATGCCGCTTGCGCTGCTCACTGACGATGAATGTGTGAGGCCAGTTCGATAAAGGCGAGCGCGGCGGGCGAGGCCTGACGCTTGTCGAGAACGGCCAGGCCGACCTGACGCTTTACCGGCGGGATAAGCGGTTTCTTGATGTAGCGCGGCGCTGGATCGTCGGGTAGGGAGGCTTCGGCAACAATCGTGATTGCTTCGCTACGGCTGACAACGTCGAGCGTACTGAGCAGTTGCGAGCAGCGATAACGGATGTTTGGCTGCAAGCGCGCTGCCATGAACAACCGCGATACCAGTTCCGCTGAACCCGCTTCAGTGAGGATGAAAGGATCGCTGCACAGTTGCTTCAGGCTTACCGCTGCGTGTTTTGAAAGCGGGTGGCCGATTGGGAGCAGAGCAACCATCTGATCTTCGATCAAGGCAAACGTATCGAAACGCTCCTCCGCAAGCACCACGAAAGCCACGTCGATCCGCCGCTCTTCGAGCCATTGAAGCACTTGCCGATCCGGCCCTTCATCAATGTGCACTTCGATACCCGGATGTGCCTGGCGATAGCGTTGCAAAATCGTTGGCAGCAGCCTGATCGTCGACGTCGGGCCGAATGAGCCGATGCGCAGGGTTCCGCTTTTCATGCCGCGCGCATCGGCCGCTTCCTGACGCAGCGTGTTGGCAAGGCCAAGCATCGCCCGGGCACGCAGCAGCAGTTGTTCGCCGATATTGCTGAGTTCGATGTGCGATGAATGCCGCCGAAGCAGTTCGACACCCAGTTCCTGTTCCAGTGACTTTATCGCGTGGGACACCGCCGACTGTGAGATGCCCAAACGATGGGCGGCGAGGGTGAAGCCGCGCAACTCGGCCACACACGAAAAAATTTCCAGCTGCGTAAGGGTCATGAGTAATTGCTCATTTTACGATGAGTAAGCATGAGGGAAATGATACGCCATCCCGATTACCTGTTTCGTCTGGAGTGTCATGGCTAATCTCGAACAAACCCGTCCGACTGTCACCGATATGCCGGTTTATCTGACGTTAGTCGCCGTGACCATGATCTGGGGTGGGACATTTGTTGCAGGCCGCTTTCTCGCCGGCAGCCTCAGCCCAATGTTTGCCGCCAGCCTGCGCTTCCTGCTGGCGAGCATCGCATTGCTCGGTTTCTTGTGGCTGGCACGGATTCCGTTGGCGCGGCCAACCCCTCGTCAGTGGCTGCGGCTGACGCTGCTTGGGTTCTTCGGGATCTTCTTCTACAACCTGTGTTTCTTTTATGGCTTGAATTACATCAATGCCTCGCGAGCCTCGTTGATCGTTGCGTTGAATCCGGCTGTGATCGGCCTTGCTTCGTGGGCGCTGTTCAAAGAGCGCCTGGGCCGGGTGAAAGTGGCCGGAATCGCGATCTGTATCGCCGGCGCCAGTCTGGTGATCGTCAGTCGTAACCCGCAGTTGCTGGCTGCAACACCAGACGCCTGGATCGGTGATCTGTTGATTCTAGGTTGTGTCGCCGGCTGGGGTGTTTACTCGTTGTTTTCCCGGAGTCTCAACCAGACGCTGGGGCCGGTGCAGACTGTGACGTACTCCATTCTGATCGGGACGGTGATGCTTTGGGCGCTTGCGGCTGCGCGGGGTGAGCTCAGCTGGACCGTGCTGGTCGGGCTGGACACATCGCAATGGCTGAGCCTGATCTACCTCGGTGTATTGGGCTCGGCACTGGCTTACATCGGTTACTACGACGGAATCCGCAAAATCGGCGCGACGCGCTCCGGCGTGTTTATCGCGTTAAATCCCCTGACTGCCGTGATCCTTGGTGCGGTGCTGCTTGGCGAGCAACTGACGCCGGCCATGTGCCTTGGCGCAGTGTTGATCCTGACGGGCATTTACCTGTGCAACAAACCCCTTGCGCCAGCCGTGAAAAAGCGGATTTTATAGAGAGGGCAGACAAGCCTATTTACGCTGTGTAGAATCGGTTTACGCATACAATAATAAATCGTCTTCTGGCAGCAGAAGCCTCGCCCGCAAAAGCCTTGGGTCGACAATGAAGATATTCGGGTTTCAACTGATCTATGGAGACTTCCTCGCCCGCAGCGTGCGTGGCATCTCCTGCGCGCCTCCCTCCACCTCACTTCCTGACAAATAACCCTGGTTAATTGATAAGAAATGATGAGGCGTCACCATGGCAGATTTATACGAAAACCCAATGGGCCTGATGGGCTTTGAGTTCATCGAGTTCGCATCGCCGACTCCCGGCACGCTGGAGCCGATCTTCGAGATCATGGGCTTCACCAAAGTCGCTACCCACCGTTCCAAGAACGTGCACCTGTACCGTCAGGGCGCGATCAACCTGATCCTCAACAACGAGCCCAACAGCGTCGCCTCTTATTTCGCCGCCGAACACGGCCCGTCCGTTTGCGGCATGGCGTTCCGCGTCAAGGATTCGCAAAAGGCCTACAGTCGCGCACTGGAACTCGGTGCCCAGCCGATTCACATCGAAACCGGTCCGATGGAGCTCAACCTGCCGGCGATCAAGGGCATCGGCGGCGCGCCGCTGTACCTGATCGACCGTTTTGGCGAGGGCAGCTCGATCTATGACATCGACTTCGTGTTTATCGAAGGCGTTGATCGCAACCCGGTCGGTGCCGGCCTCAAAATCATCGATCACCTGACCCACAACGTGTATCGCGGCCGCATGGCTTACTGGGCGAATTTCTACGAGAAACTGTTCAACTTCCGTGAAATCCGTTATTTCGACATCAAGGGCGAGTACACCGGCCTGACCTCGAAAGCCATGACGGCCCCGGATGGCATGATCCGCATCCCGCTCAACGAAGAATCGTCCAAGGGCGCCGGGCAGATCGAAGAGTTCCTGATGCAGTTCAACGGCGAGGGCATTCAACACGTTGCGTTCCTCACTGACGACCTGATCAAGACCTGGGATCAGTTGAAGAAGATCGGCATGCGTTTCATGACCGCGCCGCCGGACACTTATTACGAAATGCTGGAAGGTCGCCTGCCGAACCACGGCGAACCGGTCGATCAGCTGCAGTCGCGCGGTATTCTGCTCGACGGCGCGTCGGAGCAGGGCGACAAGCGTCTGCTGCTGCAGATCTTCTCGGAAACCCTGATGGGCCCGGTGTTCTTCGAATTCATCCAGCGAAAAGGCGACGATGGGTTCGGCGAGGGCAACTTCAAGGCACTGTTCGAGTCGATCGAGCGTGATCAGGTGCGTCGTGGTGTGCTTGCCACGGAGTAATTCGCACCCGAAATGAAAAATCCCGACCTGCAGCGATGCAGGGCCGGGATTTTTTTGATTCTAAGAGCGGCGTTGCCGCATCAGGTGCTTGAAGCCTTCGAACACCAGCACCACAACCGCCAGCCAGATCGGAATGTACGTCAGCCATTCACTCGACTTGATGCTTTCGCCCAAGAGCAACGCCACAGCGAGCAACAACACCGGTTCCACATAGCTCAATAACCCGAACAGACTGAACGGCAGCAAGCGGCTGGCGATGATGTACACCACCAGCGCAGAAGCACTGATCAGGCCCAGCAGGGGAATCAGCCACATCAGCCCCGGGTACTGGTCAAACACGGCCAGGCCTTGTTCGCCGCCCTGAACAAACCAGTAGGCGATCGGCAGCATGAGTGTCATGTCGATCCACAAGCCGCCGAGATTGTCGGTTTTCAGGTATTTACGCAGCACGAAGTACAGCGGATAGCCGACCACGACCACCAGTGTCGCCCAGGAAAATCCGCCCACCTGATACAGCTCGTTCAGGACGCCGAGGCTGGCAAGGCACACCGCGATTTTCTGCAGATAAGACAGGCTCTCGCCGTAGGCAATCCGCCCGGTGAGCACCATCGCCAGTGGCAGCAGGAAATAGCCCAGCGACACGTCCAGGCTGTAGTCATTGAGCGGCGCCCACATGAACAACCACAATTGCACGCCGAGCAGGGCGGACGAGACGATCAAGCCAGCGATCAGTTTCGGCTTCGCCGTGAGCATTCGGATCAGTTCCACAACCCGCCGCCATTCCCCGGAAACCAGCATGAACACGGTCATGCACGGCACGGTGAGCAACATCCGCCAGCCGAAGATTTCCACGCCGCTCAAGGGTGTGAGCAACGATGTGTAGTAATACATGACGGCGAACAGCACCGAGGCTGACACCGATAGAGCGATACCTTTAGACAAACTGTCCTCGCGGGGCGGAGATCAAACGGGGCGCGCAGCATACGTGGTTTTCGTGCTGAATATTGAGCGCATGCTCACTATTTCCCACGCCACACCGCACCAAACATAACCCTCGCTATGGCGTGATTTTCAGCGGATTGCCAAAGCGCTGGAGGTACATCTCCCCAAATTTATAGGACGCGTAATCTGAAACATGCCCGATGTCACGATAGACCGGCACCCCATCGACGGTCGTCATGCAGTTACCGTCCTTGCATTGCACGCCTTTCGGATCAATGACCAAAAGACTCGGATACTCGGTTTTCAGTTCACTGAACAGTTTTGCCATGAAGGGATCTTCAAGGCCTGACCATGGCACCGAAGCGCACGCGCTGCTTTGCTCGGCGCTGCCCATCAATCCCCGTAGCTTGACCCGTTTCAGCAGGCATTCATTGATACCTGTCGGCATAGGCGAGGTGTTCATCAACAGAACAGGTGTGGCGCCGCTTTTTACGATGATAGCCATGGCTTCTCGAATCGCTGCGCCGAGGCGTTGCTGCGACAATTCGTGGCTGCGCGGGTCATCGAGTTTGGTGACAATCGAATCGGTGAGGTAGGCCTCCCAAAACTGGCCAATGATCACGTATTGAAATTGACTGCTCGCGATAAGCGCATAGTAGCGCTGCGCGGCGGCGTGGCATTTTTCATACAAGGCGTTTTTGGCTTTGTACCAGTTGTATAGATAAATCCTCGGCAGTGCCAGACACGCCGGATAACCCTGTGCCAATACCGAAAGACCGGCATCCATGGCCAGTGTTTCGACAAAGCCCCAATAGTGATTCGAATAGGAATCACCCATCAGTAATACCTGCGGTTTTGCTTGCGCGGCGCCCATAATGCAGCCGGGCTTGTTGCCGTCGCTGACACCCAGGCAGTCCTCACGATTGGCCGGTACAGATGCCTTCAAACTCTGGAACATGGCGATGGAATCCGCGCCGAAGCGGTTTGGCCAGCCGTCCTGGTTCTTGGCCGCCGAGTGAAGAAGTGAAAGGCTGATCGCCGGAAGAATCATCAGTAACAGCAGCGTTCTGCTAAAGCCGATCCGGACTTTGCGAAACTTGCTTTCGACCAGGACATAGGAAATGTAGGCGATCACGAACGTGGCAACGAAATACATGACTGTTGTTACCAGCGTCAGGGCGATGCCCAGATAGCTCATCACCGCCAGCACCGGCCAGTGCCATAAATACAAGGAGTAGGAGAGTGTGCCGATAAACACAAGCGGTTTGAACGCAAGAATACTTGACGTGATGCCGACGTCGCCGATACCGCGAAAGAGCAATAGCGCAGTGGCGATACACACCGCGATGGCATGGTTGTTTGGAAAACCGCCAAGGATATCGTCCAGCGTTGCGCAGTAGACCAGCGTGGCGAGGGCCAGTGCGCAAATCAGTGATGCGCTCAAACGACCCAGTCTGAATCTCTCCGAGCTGAAAATGACTGCGCAGGAACCGATCATCAGTTCGAAGATGCGGGCTGTGAAGAAATAGTAATTGAGGTCGGGATGCGCCCGCGACAGGTACAGCGCAAGCGCCATCGCCGTCAGTGTCAAACCGAGCACAATGGCCTTGAAAACACGCTGAGCCAGATAACGATGGAGCACCCAGATGCCCAACGGCAGCACCAGATACCACTGCCATTCGATGGCCAGCGACCAGGTGTGCAGTAACGGAAGGCTGGCGGCATCGGGTGTGGCATAGCCCGATGTCACTTTGGAAAAGTACTGGTTGGAAATCAGTAGCGAGGTGTACTTCTCGCTTTTCAGGAAGTCGATGTAGTCGTCAGGCAAGTACAGGAGCGTGGTGACAAGCAAGGTCACCGACAACAGCGCAATGACGGCAGGCTGCAGGCGCCAGATACGGCGCGTGTAGAATCCTGTGAGGCTGAACGTGCCGTTTTCCAGCGATTTCATGATGATCGAGGTGGTCAGATAGCCCGAGATCACGAAGAAGATGTCGACGCCGATGTATCCCGACGGAAACAGCGCCAGACCGCCGTGGAATATCAACACAAGCAGAACGGCAATGGCGCGCAGTCCGTCGATATCGGCACGGTATTCAATCGACGATTTACGATTGCCGCCAGTTGCGGTCACCACGGCTGAAGCGCATGGATGCGGATCCTTTCTGTTGTCAGGACTCTTCAGCAGCCTGGGCAAAGCTTTTGCGGATACCTCTGCGGGGCGATTTAGCATCTCTTGTCCTTGGCCGGTTCCGAGCGATCATTCCATTAATCCCGTTTGCTCGCGTGCGATGCAATGAAAAACAGCCGATTGTATCGGCTGTTTTGCACTGGGTGAAAATCTTAAGTCCGGTGCGGTATATGGCCCGACGCAAAATCGCTCACGTCTACTCAAGCCCGCAACGTTCGCGTCATCCGCAACGCCAACAGACTCCCGCCCACAATTACCGCGGACAGCACATACAACGCCGCATCGGTCGAGCCGGTGCTGTCCTTGACCCAGCCCACCAGATACGGGCTGAGGAATCCAGCCATCTGCCCCATCGAGTTGATCAACGCCAGGCCACCGGCCGCTGCGCCTGCGCTGAGCATCGCCGTCGGTACCGGCCAGAACATCGGCAGGCCGGTCAGCGCGCCCATGGTCGCGATGGTCAAACCAAGGATAGCAATGGCCGGGTTGGCTGCGAAATTAACCGCGATCACCAGTCCGATCGCGCCCATCAGCATCGGCACCACCAAGTGCCAGCGACGTTCCTTGCGTAAATCCGCCGAACGCCCGACCACCAGCATGAACACTGCTGCCAGCAGATACGGAATCGCACTCAGCCAGCCAATCACCAGGTTGTCGCTGAAACCCAGGTTCTTGATGATCGACGGCAGCCAGAAATTGATCGCGTAGACGCCACTTTGAATGCAGAAATAGATCAGGCCGAAGGCCCAGATTGCCGGGTTCTTGAACACCGCAAGCAGCGAGTCGGTCGCGGTTTTCGGTTTGTTGGCGAGGTCTTCGGCGTGGTCGGCCTCGAGCACCGAGCGCTCGTGTGCAGTCAGCCATTTGGCATTGGCGTAGCTGTCGCTCAACAGGAAATACGCCAGCGCGCCGAGGATCACGGTCGGGATGCCTTGCAGCAGAAACATCCACTGCCAACCGGCCAGGCCACCCTGGCCTGCGGCGAAGTGGTTGAGGATCCAGCCGGAAAAAGGGCTGCCGAGCAAACCCGACACCGGGATCGCCGACATGAACAGCGCCATGATCCGGCCACGGCGGAAAGTTGGGAACCACTGCGAGAGATACAGCACGACACCCGGAAAGAATCCGGCTTCCGCCGCACCGGTGAATAACCGCAAGGTGTAGAACCCGGTCGGTGTGGTGACGAACAACAGACAGGTCGACAGCGTGCCCCAGGTGATCATCATCAAGGCGATCCAGCGTCGTGGACCAAATCGGGTCAGCGCCAGGTTGCTCGGCACGCCGCACAGCACGTAGCCAATGAAGAAAATCCCGGCACCGAGGCCGTACACGGTTTCGCTGAATTTCAGTGCATCGAGCATCTGCAGTTTGGCGAATCCAACGTTGACCCGGTCGAGGTAGTTGAACAGGTAGCAGATGAAAATGAAGGGAATCAAACGCAGGGTGATGCGTTTATAGACGGCGTTTTTACCGTCGTCGATGGTCTGGGTAGCTGCGGCGCTCTGCGACATAGCGGCTCTCTCTTTATTATGATTTTTTGCGATGCAAAGGGTAACGTTGATCGCCCTGTGAGTCTCGGCCACCTTTGGCCGGATTGTCTTTGTGCCTGAGCACAGGGTTTGCCGCCAGACCCTGTGCGGGTGAACAACCGTCCGTGCCTGAAATGAAGGATTGGAGCCGCTATGTTCGAACTCGATCACGACCTTGCCCAAGATATCGTCGACCGGGCCATGGCCATTTTGCCGTACAACGTCAACGTCATGGACAGCCAGGGATTGATCCTCGGCAGCGGTGAACCGGAGCGCATCAACACCCGTCATGAGGGCGCGCAACTGGTGCTGGCCAACGGGCGCGTGGTGGAAATCGACGAGCAGACCGCGGTGCATCTCAAAGGCGTACAACCGGGTATCAACCTGCCGCTGTTGCTCGATCAGCGTTTGATCGGCGTGCTCGGCATCACCGGCGAGCCGGAGCAATTGCGCACCTACGCCGAACTGGTGCGCATGACCGCCGAAATGCTCGTCGGCCAGCGCAACCAGCAGGCCGAGCAGCAATGGCGGCGGCAGCGTTGTGATGATCTGCTGGCATTACTCTTGAGCGAGGCGGGTGACTCGCCGCGTCTGGTGGATGAGGCGCAGCAGTTGGGGCTCAAGCCGCAATTGACGCGGGTGCCCTATCTCTTCGAACTGGGACCTGAGCACGGGCCGGGGCAAACCGTCGAGGCGTTGAGCGCGTGGCTGATGTCGCGCTATCCCGACAGTTGGTGCGTGAGTTCGGCTAAGTCGTCGCTGTTGTGGTGTCGTCCGGCGAGTCAGGGCGTGGAGCATGATCGGTTTCTCGAAAAGCTCGACGGCCTCGGCTGGAAGATTTTGCGCATCGCCGTGGGCGGGCAGGCCGATGGGTTGGCCGGGTTGCGTCGCTGTTACCGGCGGGTTGGCGACTTGCTGGCTTATGGTCGCGAGGTTTTGCCGCACTCGCGATTGCTGACGCTCAATCGTTATCGTCTGCCGGTGATGCTGTGGCGTCATCGCAATGACGATGCGCTCGATGAGCTGCTCAAGCCGCTGCGCAAAGTCATCGCCAAAGACAGCAACGGGCAGTTGCTGGCGACCTTGCGCAGTTGGTGCGAGCACGACGGTCAGAGTCAGGCCTGTGCCGAGGCGCTGGGCATTCATCGCAACAGTCTGCGTTACCGGATGGAGCGGATTGCCGAATTGAGTGGAGTCGACCCTTTAAAGCTGGACGGGATGTTGGCGTTGTATCTCGGGGTGCAGCTGTTGCCGCAGACAGATCCGAATTGATCGGGTGCCGCCTTCGCGAGCAGGCTCGCTCCCACGTTTGAGTGCATTGCGCTGTGGGAGCGAGCCTGCTCGCGAAGAGGCCGGAACATTCAACACAGGGCTTTGTGGAAATGAACAATAAACGCCCGCTCCACTTGTGCAGCGGACAGGCGTCAAGGCGCAGGCCGACTGGCAGCATGAAAGACATTGCAACCGGAGAACTCGCATGAAGATCGTCATCGCCCCCGATTCGTTCAAGGACAGCCTGAGTGCCCAGGGCGTTGCCGAAGCCATCGCCCTCGGGCTGGCGCAGGTCTGGCCGCAGGCGACGCTGGTCAAATGCCCGATGGCCGATGGCGGCGAAGGCACGGTCGAGTCGATTCTCGCCGCCTGCGAAGGCCAATTACGCCGCACCTGCGTGCGCGGCCCCTTGGGCGCGCCGGTCGAAGCGGCGTGGGGCTGGCTGCCGCACAACCACACCGCGATCATCGAAATGGCCGAGGCCAGCGGCCTGCAATTGGTGCCGCCGGGGCAACGCGATGCCTGCATCAGTAGCACGTTTGGCACCGGTGAATTGATTCGTGCAGCGCTGGATGCTGGCGCGCAAAGGGTGATTTTGGCGATTGGCGGCAGCGCGACCAATGACGGCGGTGCCGGCGCGATGCAGGCGTTGGGCGTGAAGTTGCTGGATGCGCAAGGACAATCGCTGATACCCGGTGGTCTGGCGTTGGCGCAACTGGCGCAGATCGATCTAAGTGAACTCGATCCGCGTCTGGCCGATGTGCGTTTCGACATCGCCGCTGATGTGAACAATCCGCTCTGCGGCCCACACGGGGCCTCGGCGATATTCGGCCCGCAGAAAGGCGCTTCGCCCGCCCAGGTACAGCAACTGGATCAGGCGCTGGGGCACTTTGCCCAATTGTGCGCGCAAGCGCTCGGCAGGGATGTGCGCGATGAACCGGGCAGCGGCGCGGCGGGCGGTTTGGGGTTTGCAGCGAAGACGTTTCTCGGCGCACGGTTTCAGGCCGGCGTCGAGGTGGTGGCGGAACTGGTCGGTCTCGCTGACGCGGTCAAAGGCGCGGATCTGGTGATTACCGGGGAAGGTCGATTCGATGCGCAGACCCTGCGCGGCAAGACCCCGTTTGGTGTTGCCCGGATTGCCAGTCAGCAGGGTGTGCCTGTCATCGTTATCGCCGGAACCCTGGGCGAGGGCTATCAGGCACTCTATGAGCATGGCATCGATGCCGCGTTCGCCGTGACCAGCGGACCGATGACCCTTGAGCAAGCCTGCGCCGAAGCCCCGCGTTTGCTGCGCGAACGCGCCACCGACATCGCCCGCGTCTGGAAACTGGCCGCCAAACGCTGACCCCATTGCCTTCGGCAGCTCCTACGAAAATATTTTCAGCGAACCCCAAACCTTCCTCAAGCCTGGCCGATACAACGGTCAGGCGCACACAAAACCTTAAATACAGTGACGCCGGACTGCCGCCCGCCCAACGGGCCAGTGTTCACGGCATGGATGCTCGTAGCTTCTTTCTATCGAGAGTCCGACCATGTCCCTGCGTAACCTGAACATCGCGCCCCGTGCTTTCCTCGGTTTTGCCTTTATCGCCTTGCTGGTGATCGTGCTCGGTGTCTTCGCCGTCAGCCGCATGACGGTTATCCGCCAGGCATCGGTCGATATGGACACCAACCAACTGCCTAGCGTCACCCACCTCGGCGTGATGACGGAAAACGTCTTGCGCATGCGCATTCTGTCGTTCCGCGTGTTGGTCAACCGTGAACCGACCGCCCTGCAAGAGGCGCAGACGCGCATCGGCGTGCTGGTCGATAAAGTGCGCAAGGCCCAGGCCAGCTACGCTGCGTTGCCGGCGAGTCCTGAAGAGCGAGCGATCTATCAGACGTTCTCGACCACGCTGGACAACTACCTGCAAGCGCAAAACCAGATGATCGAGTTGTCGCGTCAGGACAACCTTGAAGCACTGCGCGCGCTGATCAATACGCG
Organism: Pseudomonas khorasanensis; assembly: GCF_014268505.2. Classification (GTDB taxonomy): domain Bacteria; phylum Pseudomonadota; class Gammaproteobacteria; order Pseudomonadales; family Pseudomonadaceae; genus Aquipseudomonas; species Aquipseudomonas khorasanensis. Next base: position 1,280,290 of record NZ_JABWQP020000001.1, on the reverse strand, counting down.
AATCAAGGAAGGCACCGACCAGATGGGCGAGCAGCTCAACAAGCTGATCGCTTTCAACGCCGCCGATGCCAAAGCAGCGGCCACTCAGGCTGGTGGATACTACGACAGCGCCATCACCGGGATCATCATCGTTGCCGTGATCGCAGCCCTCGCCACCGTTTTACTCGCTTGGCTACTGACGCGCAGCATCGTCACGCCGCTCAATCGTGCGGTGCTCGCTGCGCAAACCATTGCCGGCGGTGATCTGAGTAAAGCCATCGAAGTCGACGGCAAGGACGAACCGGCGCGCCTGCTTGAAGCCTTGGCGGCGATGCAGGCCAATCTGCGCAAAACCATCGAGCAAATCGCCGGTTCTGCCACCCAACTGGGTGCCGCTGCCGAAGAACTCAGTGCCGTCACCGAAGAGGCCTCCCGAGGCCTGCAACAGCAGAACAACGAAATCGAACAGGCGGCCACCGCCGTCAATGAGATGACCGCCGCGGTGGAGGAAGTCGCGCGCAACGCCGTGTCGACGTCCGAAGCATCGAATCAGTCGACCCACGCCGCCCGTGAAGGTCGTGACCAAGTGGTGAAAACCGTCGATGCGATCCAGACCATGACCCACGATGTGCAGAACACCGCGCACATGATCGAAGGCCTCGCGGCGCAAGGCCGTGACATCGGCAAGGTGCTGGACGTGATTCGTGCCATCGCCGAACAGACCAATCTGCTGGCTCTCAACGCCGCCATCGAAGCCGCGCGGGCCGGTGAGGCCGGGCGTGGATTTGCCGTGGTGGCCGATGAAGTGCGCGCCTTGGCTCATCGCACCGCGCAGTCGACCCAGGAAATCGAAAAAATGGTCGCCGGCATCCAGAACGGCACCGGTGAAGCGGTCTCGTCGATGCAGCAAAGCAATCAGCGCACCCAGTCCACCCTGGAAATGGCCCGCGCTGCTGGCGTGGCGCTGGAGCAGATCACTCAATCGATTCACCAGATCAACGAACGAAACCTGGTCATCGCCAGCGCTTCGGAAGAGCAGGCGCAAGTGTCCCGGGAGGTCGATCGCAACCTGGTGAACATCCGGGACCTGGCCACGCAATCGGCCGCCGGTGCCAACCAGACCAGCGCTGCAACCCATGAACTCTCGCGACTGGCGGTGGATTTGAATGCCATGGTGGCGCGTTTCGTGATTTGAGATACGGTGAAGGCTGGAGATCGCGCCAACAGGAGACGTACATGCGCTATTCAGCCTTGACCCAACGAATTGCCGGGGAGGGCGCCGCTGCCTGGCACATTCACGACCGAGCGCTGGCATTGCGCGCCGAGGGCGTTGATGTTCTGTTGCTGAGCGTGGGCGATCCGGATTTCGACACGCCATTGCCGATCGTGCATGGCGCCATCGACAGCCTGTTGGCCGGCGACACACATTACTCCGACGTGCGTGGCCGTATTGAGTTACGCAGGCTGATTGCCGAGCGTCATCGGCAGCGCAGTGGTCAGCGCGTGGATCCCGACCAGGTGATCGTCCTGCCCGGCGCGCAATGCGCGGTGTATTCGGTGGCGCAGTGTCTGCTTGATCCGGGCGATGAAGTGATCGTTGCCGAGCCGATGTATGTCACGTACGAAGGCGTGTTTGGTGCATGCGGCGCCAAGGTGATTGCGGTGCCGGTGCGCCCGGAAAACGGCTTTCGTGTCGACCCGGCCGATGTTGCCGCACGCATCACGCCGAGAACCCGCGCGATGCTGCTCAACAGCCCGAACAATCCGAGTGGGGCGAGTCTGTCCTTGCTGATCTGGCAGCAACTGGCGGCGCTGTGCATTCGTCATGACTTGTGGCTGATCAGCGATGAGGTGTACGGCGAGCTTCTTTATGAAGGCGAGCACATCAGCCCGGCGAGCCTGCCGGGCATGGCTGAGCGGACTGCGACCATCAACAGTCTGTCGAAATCCCATGCCATGACCGGCTGGCGCATTGGCTGGATGATTGGCCCGAAGCCGTTGGCTGAGCATCTGGTTAATTTGTCATTGAGCATGCTCTTCGGCCTGCCTGATTTCGTGCAGAAAGCCGCGCAAGTGGCGTTGCAAAGCCATCTGCCTGAGGTTGCGCAGATGCGCGAGGAGTATCGGCTGCGTCGGGATTTGGTGTGCGAGCGATTGCACGGTTGCCCGGGGCTGCATCCGGTTCGTCCCGATGGCGGCATGTTCGTGATGGTCGATGTGCGCCAGACCGGCCTCGGCGCCCAGGCGTTTGCCGAGCGGCTGCTCGACGGGTATGGCGTTTCTGTTCTGGCCGGCGAAGCGTTCGGGCCGAGCGCGGCGGGGCACATTCGCATCGGGCTGGTGGTGGATCGGGTCAAACTGGCGGATGCCTGTGCTCGGATTGCGTTGTGTGCGGTGCAGCTTTTACAGGCGCGCAGTGCCTGATGGTCTTGTGTTACCTGTAACAGCCAATTCGCGAGCAGGCTCGCTCCCACAGGGGAACGCGTTCCAACGTGGGAGCGAGCCTGCTCGCGAAGGCAGCGTTACAGCCGCCGATGAGTTCAGCCTTGCCAGGCAGCGGCATTCACCAGGTTCGCAGGCTTCTTTCCATTCAGCGCCGCCAACAGATTCTCCACCGCACACCTGGCCATCGCTTCACGGGTTTCATGGGTCGCCGAGCCCATGTGCGGCGTCGCCACCACATTACTCAGCTGCAGCAACGGCGAGTCATGGTTTAACGGCTCGCGCTCAAACACGTCCAGCCCGGCCGCGCGAATGCGGTTGTTGCGTAACGCCTCGATCATCGCCGCTTCATCGACCACTTTGCCCCGCGAGATATTGATAAAAATGCTCTCTGGACGCATCAGCGCAAACTGTTCAGCGCCGATCAAACCTTCGGTCTGCGCAGTCAGCGGCAAGGTCAGGCAAATGAAATCAGCCTGCTTGAGCAGATCTTCCAGGCTCTTGTAGTGCGCGTTGAAGCGCTGCTCGACCGCCGGTTTGCGCGATTGGCTGTGGTAGATCACCGGCATGCCGAAGCCGAAATGCCCGCGCTGGGCCAACGCCTCACCTATGCGGCCCATGCCGATAATGCCCAGCGTCTTGCCGTGCACGTCGGTGCCGAAGTGCACCGGGCCGATGTTGCGGCTCCACTGCCCGCCGCGCACCATATTGGCCAGCTCGACCACGCGCCGGGCGGCGGCGAGGATCAGGGCGAAACCGGTGTCGGCAGTGGTTTCGGTGAGCACGTCCGGGGTGTTGGTCAGCAGGATCTGGCGCCGGTTCAGGTAACCGATGTCGTAGTTGTCGACACCCACCGAAACGCTGGATATCGCCTGCAGTTGCGGGGCCAGATCGAGCAGCGCCGCGTCGAGTTTCAGGCTGGCCCCGAGCAAACCGTGGGCACGGGGCAGGGCGTCACGCAACTGCATGAGGCCGTCGGCGTCGAGGCTTTCGATCAGCGTTACGTCGAATTGTTCTTGCAACCGCGCCATCAGCGCGGGCGACAGTTTTTTGTACAGCACGACCTGTTTTTTCATGGCAAAAGTCTCTTCAGGAATGCGCCGGCACACGGGGTGTGGCGACGGCTTTGGCGACGACGCGATCACTGGCGCCGGGCTTGAGGAAAATCGTCAGCACCACCGACAGCAGCAATGCGCCGCTCATCAGCAGATACGAAGCGCCGGGCGAACCGGTGGAGCTGTTCAGATAACCGACCAGATAAGAACCGCCGAAGGAGCCGAGGGCGCCCATGCTGTTGATCAGGGCCATCGCGCCACCGGCGACGTTGGCCGGCAGGATTTCCGGAACGATGGCGAAAAACGGTCCGTACGGCGCGTACATGCAGGCGCCGGCAATCACCAGCAGCGTGTACGACCACCAGAAGTGTTCGGCGCCCAAGGCGTAAGAGCCGTAGAAAGCGATCGACGCGATCAGCAGTGGCGGCCAGACAAAGCGTTTGCGCTTCTGCAGTTTGTCCGAACCCCACGACACCACGAGCATCCCGATCACGGCCGCCAGATAAGGCAGCGCCGACAGCCAGCCCGCCTCGATCATGTCCATCTGCGCGCCCGCCTTGAGGATCGATGGTAGCCAGAGAACGAAGCCGTAGACGCCGATGCTCCAGCAAAAAAACTGCAGCGCCAGAATGATCACCTTCGGCGAACGAAACGCCTCGGCGTAGTTCTTCACCGCTTTGATGCCGACCTGCTCTGCGGCGAGCGCGCTTTCCAGATCCTGCTTTTCCTGATCGGTCAGCCACTTGGCCTGGGCCGGACGATCATCGGCCAGTTTCCACCAGATAAATGCCCAGAACACCGCCGGCAGGCCTTCGATGATGAACATCCAGCGCCAGCTGAAATGCTGCACCAGATAACCCGAAACCACCGACATCCACAGCATGGTCACCGGGTTGCCGAGGATCAGAAAGGTGTTGGCCCGCGAGCGTTCGGCCCGGGTGAACCAGTGGCAGAGATAGACCAGCATCGCCGGCATCACCGCCGCTTCGACCACGCCGAGCATGAAGCGAATAACGATCAGCCAATAGGCGTTGGAGACAACGCCAGTCAGCGTAGCCAAACCGCCCCAAAGAATCAGGCTGACGAAAATCAGCTTCTTCACGCTGTGCTTTTGCGCGTAGATCGCTCCCGGCACCTGAAAGAAAAAGTAACCGAGGAAAAACAGCGCGCCGAGCAGCGAGGACAGGCCCGGGGTGATCATCAAGTCTTCGGCCATACCCGACGCTGCGGCGAAGCCATAGTTGGCGCGATCGAGATAGGCCAGGCTGTAAGTAATGAACACAATCGGCATGATGTACCACCAGCGGCGGGTGGCGAGCGTTGCGTTTTTCATGGGTGTGACTCCTGAGCTTGTTGTTTTTGTCGCAGCAGGTTCAATAATTTGCAGTGCCTAGGCGGGCCTCTTCGCGAGCAGGCTCGCTCCCACAGTTGGAATGCATTCACCGGTGGGAGCGAGCCTGCTCGCGAAGGCAGCTTCGAATTCATCGGACAATTCCAGGCGTGTCGGCAAACCCTCCATATCCCCGCGACTCTGCACGGCGCGACTGCCAATCCAGTTCGCCCGCTGCACCGCCTCGGCAAAACTCTTGTGCTCAAGCAGGGCGCTGATCATCCCCACCGCAAAACCGTCACCGGCGCCCACCGTATCGACCACGGTTGTCACGGGCACGCCAGCGACAAAGCCCTGATCCAGATGCGTGCGGTAATAAGCGCCTTCAGGCCCGAGCTTGATCGCCACCGCTTCGGCGCCCTGATCCAGATAAAACGCAGCGATGTCCGCCGGGTCGTCGAACCCGGTGAGCAAGCGACCTTCGCTCAACCCCGGCAGTACCCAGTGGGCAAGAGCGGCGAGTCGGTTGATCTCACGAATCATTTCGCTCTCGCTGGCCCACAGGCTCGGGCGCAGATTCGGGTCGAATGACACGCTGCGCCCGGCAGCGCGCATTCGAGTCATCAGTTCGAAGGACATTTCCCGTGCCGAAGCCGATAGCGCCGGAGGAATCCCAGTGGCATGCAGATGGCGGGCATCGAGCAGCGACGGCGTGATTGATTGCTTCGACAGGTGACTGGCCGCCGAGCCACGGCGGAAATATTCGACCTGCGGGTCGCTGCCGTCGTCGTTGCGCGATTTGAACTGGAAGCCGGTCGGTTGGTTTTTATCGACCTCAACGTGGCTGCAGTCCAGACCTTCCTTAACTAACGTTTCGACAACGAAACGGCCAAGGGAATCATTGCCGACCCGGCTCAGCCAGGCTACGTTGAAACCTAGCCGCGACAAGCCGATCGCCACGTTGCTGTCCGCCCCGGCAATGCGCTTGTGAAACTGCTCGACCTTCGCCAGATCGCCGGTCTGTTCGGCGACCAGCATTGCCATGGTTTCGCCAAACGAAAGAATATCGATCTCAGACATGGGCTGGCTCCAGACGGGATTGGCCGAGGCGGGCGAGGGTGGCAACGTGTTCAGTGGTCAACTCAACCAGATCATCACCCTGCAACGGGTATTCGGCGGCCCGCATAACGCCTTGATCCATGTGCCGCAGCAGTTGCTCCCACAGGTGCAGGTCGCTGACGTCCGGCGGTACGGCGACCAGTTTGCCGTCGGCGCGGCGGGCCACGGCTTTGCAATGCACGTAACCGACATGACGCCCCAGTGCACGTGCGGCGCTGGCGGCGGATTGGTCCTGCCAGTGCCAGTTGCCGATGTCGAAAGTCATTTTGATCGGCAAGTCGTGCTGCTCCACGGCGGCGAAGAACCGCTGGAACGGCTCGATGCGCCCACCATGCAGGGTCTGGTCGTTTTCCACCAGCAACTGCACCGGAGTGTGCTTCAGGCGTTCGGCCAAGGCCTGCAGATCATTGTTGTCGGTGAAATAGCCGAGAGAAACTTTCAGCCATTTCGAGCCGAACGCCTCAGCCTGTTGCAGCGCAGTGATCAGCTCAGGATTAGGCTGCGCCTGACCGGCCAGCCACAGTTCGGTGGGGGAGGAATAGATGCTTTGCAGGCCCTGCGCCTGTGTGGCCTGAGCCAGTTGCGCAGGGTCTTCCCGCGTCAGCAACTCTTCGCGCCATTCGATACGGTTCGCTCCGGCGGCCGCCAGAACATCGATAAAAGAATCCTGCCCGCGTTGGCGCACAAGCTCGGCGCCGTAGCTGGACAGACTGATGGAAACGGCGGGTTTATTCATTGTTATTGACCTCTGAAACCGGTTTCATTTTTGTTCAAAAAAATGTATCAGATGGTTCTGTGGTGTCCTTCCGGGCGCCTTCGCGAGCAGGCTCGCTCCCACACCTGGAACGCGGTCACCTGTGGGAGCGAGCCTGCTCGCGAAAGCGCCAGATCAGACGCCGCCAATCCCTCGGGTCGAACCCCGTTCAATCAGCACCGGCGCAAAATCCAGCACTCGCGCTAAGTCATCATCTCCACGCAAGCGCTTGAGCAAACACTCGAACGCCCGCGCGCCTATCTCTTGCGTCGGTTGGGCCAGCGCCGTAATCCCGCTGCCCACCAACGGATACCAATCCAGATCATCCAGGGCAATCAGCCCGACGTCCTCAAACAAGCGCACACCTAGCGCCCGAAGCGCTTGAGTCGCCGCCAGCGCTGCTACGCCGTTGGCGCAAAACAGCGCTCTTGGTCCGGCATCGGTTTTGTTCAAAAAGTTCTGAAGGTCGTTTTCAAGGTGATCACCGGTTTCAACAACTACCCCGTTCAACCCCGAGTGCTGAGCAATCTGCGCCTGAAAACTGCTGACACGCTCGATCCGCGAACTGGTGCCGTCGTACGGCTCGGTGACCATCAAAAGATTCCGATACCCGCGCTGCTCAAGGTGTGTGAACGCCATCTCCACCGCTTGCGGATTGTTCAGCCCGACCATGTCGCTGTCGAGCCCGGCGACCTTGCGATCCACCAGCACCAGCGGCATCTCGCGGCGCAGCTCATGCAACTCGTCACGATGATGGCCCAGCGTGTTCACGATCAGCCCTTCGATGTTGTACGAGCGCAGCAGTGCGAGGTGCTGGCGTTCCTGCTCGTCATCACGGTCGGTGTTGCACACCACCAGGCTGTAGCCGTGCGCACGGCAGGCGGTTTCCACCCCGTGCATCACGGCAATCGAATAAGGGTTACGGATATCGGCGACGAGCATGCCGATCAGGCGCGTACGTCCGCGTTTCAGGCCACGGGCCATTTGATTGGGACGGTAGCCGAGTTCGCTGATGGCCTGTTTGATGCGCAAGGCAATGGCATCCGAGAGCAGGGCGCGATCATCGCCGATGAAGCGCGAGACGCTGGCCTTGGACACCCCGGCGCGTTCGGCGACGTCGAGCATGGTCACGCGGCTGCGCTGGGCGGCGGAGAAGTCGTTCATTGCGGACCTTTTTGTTATTGGGTGGTGCTGAAACCGGTTTCAGAAAACAGTATTTGCCGGAAAGCGTCAAGTAGTAAACCTCCGCGCGCAGGGGGAGATTCCGATGAACGGTCGAATTACCTGTCAGATCTGACAGTAGGCAAGTAGTTAAAGCAAGCGCCTAATTTGTTGCAGGAACGCTTTGAAAGTTCGCCTGTGGAGATGGTCATGCCGCCTAGTGAAATCCTGGTATACAACCCGCCAAAAGTAGTCGGAGTTGCAGATGATGATCCTGACGGGCGCATCCCGCTGGAGTTGTTGATTACAGGAATAGAAGTGGTTGTTCCGATTTGGCCGGTGCAATCACCAGATGGAAGGCAAGACACGCTTATTGTGCGGATGAGACGGGGAGCAGTCATTGAATTTGATTTGAGCCAAACTTACACCACGCCGATCACCGAGCGTGAGTTCGTGATTCCGATTGGTCCTGAGTATTTAACGACGGATGGTGTAGTTGAAGTCTTCTATCAAACCCGTAACTACGTTCAAAATCCGTCAAATTCGCTACCTCGCAAGCTCACTATCGATCACGTCGTGAGGGGGTTGCTGGCTGTAACGTATCCGAAGGCGAATTCCGATGGATATCTTAACTGTGAAACACAGCCGCCGATCTGGACAGGCATAGAGATACAAGTACCACCTCTACCCGCGTTTGTGCAAAGTGGCGATAGATGCGAAGTCGAGTGGATTGGTTATCTGAGTCTAAATGGCAGTGGCGTGCCTATTGATCGGACCTATAAGCTAATCAAAAAGAGTTCATTGACCGAGACAGAAATCGATAAAGGTTTTCCTGTCGTTGTTGAACCCTTTGTTCCGCATATTGAACCCATGATCAATAAGGCTTCGGCGATTACGACGTACTCCATCTACCGTGGTTTAAAGTTGATTGGTACATCAAAAAAAGGGCTGGTAAAGATAGATCGGGTCGTTACAGGAGAAGACCCACCCTGCGGTCCTTGAAACGGATGGTACATAGCGCTGTGAAAATGAGTGCCGATGTACGCTGAAAGCCTGGCGTGGCGCAATCGTATGTTTAAAAGGAGCAATTACATGAATGCGAAAGTTGAAGGTTCGACATCGGCTCAGAAAGTATCGCCAGCGAGTGCTCGGAGTGCTCGGAGTGCTCGCAATAGTCGTGTAGATCCGGCAAAGATTCCGGCTCAGAATTTGCCTGGCGGTGATTTGCGCATCCCGATTGCATCGCTTACGGCTCCGTTGGAATACCAGATCCCCCAACCTCCAGTTCAATACGCCCGGGATAGGCTGACCGTCGATTTGCGGGTAAAAGGCACTGCAACCCTGATTCCAATCGTTCCCAAACTGGATTTGGGGCCTGTCGCTGACCGTGTATGGCCATTGCCATTATTTATTCCCCTCTCTAGGCTGGAGGAGCTTGCAACGCCTGAAGCACCCACCGAGTGGGAGTTGATCTATCAATTATTTGCAAACGGAAGTAACCCGGGCCCTCGGGTTGTTACTGAGTACCACATCGATAAAACCAAACCTTATAAAACCAAAACACCGGAGACCGATTATTCCCCGCCAGCCATTTCATTTCCCGCCGACTTGCCACCGACCAAGGATATCGATGATGCCTATCTGGGCGCTAATCCTACAGGCATTAAGGTAACCGTGACGCTTGCGGCCAATACCAATCCCTCAGACGTTTGTGACGTCTACTGGGGGGTGCCTTCGGACCCTGCTTACGCAACCCCCGTCATGAAAGACATTCCATTGCTTGCCTCGGGTGAAATACTGATCCCGGTTGATATTTTTCAGAAATCGACAGAAGGTTTGAATACGCTGACTTTTATTGTCAGAGATCTTGCAGGCAACATTAGCAAGCAATCCAAACCCAATCAGCGCAATGTCCGACGCTTGGCGCCACCCGTACCGTTGCCGCCAGTTGTACCGTTGGCAGATGGCACTGACGGGGATACGTTGATTAATATGGCTGACTGCAAACTGGGTGTAACCATTGAAGTACCGGTTCCACTGCCAAACTCGCCGTCTGACACCATCATTGCCAAGTGGCAGGGTATCTCACTACCAGAGCAACGAGTCGGCACCAGTACAATTCTGATTTTTCCTGTGGATTACACCACTGTGATCAAGGTTGCCTATGGTTCAACTGATGGGCAGGTGCCTACGACCGTCAGTTATGAAATGTTTCGCGGCTCGGGTGATCCCATCGCCACCGAGAAAGCAAATATCACCGTGGATATTTCTTACCCCGGTCCTGTGAATCCGGATGAACCAAGTGAAGTCAATCCGTTGCTTGAGTTGCCTCGGTTGGTGTCGTCGCAAGGTGTAGATAATGAGCTTGATGATAATGACCACGGCAAAGACGCCAAGATTTTCATTCAACTCTATGATGCGCCTCCTACCGAGTCAGCGCAGAGCGTCACGGTCTTTTATGACGATAAGGAGTTGACGCCACCTTGGTTATTGCAGCCGGGTGAAGAGGGTGAAGAAATCGGGCCGTTTACTGTTCCCTGGTCCGTTATCGAAGAGAAACTGATCGCGGATGTGATGATCAAGTGGCGGTTGACGGCGGTGGGGGGGGCTAATCCGGTATTTTCAAATAAAGAAACGGTTGTCGTTGATATCACCAAAATCGATTTGCCCAAAGTACTGGTGCAACGTCTCATTTTTGATGAGATTTCCTGCCCGACGCTTAATTTTCTGCCAGTCGATGACCCAAGCTTTCCGGGTGATGGCACTAATCGTCGCAATCTCAAAGTCATTATTCCGTTTAGCGCTTCGCTGATCGATGGACGGACAGTGACACTGAAGTGGCAAGGCTATGAAGATGAAAGTGCAACGATACCTATTGAGGGAACTTTAGTTACCAGAGACATAGCTATTAGCGGAACGGTACCTCCTGAAGGTATTGAAACGGATATTGGTGCGTACATGACCCATTTCAAACCTGTTTCCAATGGCTACGGAAAACTTACCTATACCATCACTGATGTTGTTCCAGCGTCTGATGCGGCTGTCCATTTTGTGTTCTTGCTGGATAACGACACCGATTACTGTGAGATAGCCAATCCGGTTCCTTGACCTATGAATACGGTGGGCACCGAGCAGCGCTTTTGTGTCCGCCGTAGTCCTTTCCCAATAGGATGGAGGTTTCGACGATTTTTCCTTACGCATTAGGGATAAGTCCTACATAACAACGCGTAATTACTCTTTAGCCTAGCGAACCTTTCAGATGCGCGAGCTTTCATTGAAATCTCGTCAATGAAGTCGATCCTTTTCTCGAGGCAGGTTGTCAGTATGCAAATACCTTTCAGATCCTTTATTTCCCCCCCTTCCAGGATGACAGCGCTGTGTATCTCGCTTGTGTTGCCATCTTCCTTTGTTTCCGCGGGTTCGTTGGTAGGGGGAACTGCCACTGTCAACAACGGCGATGCCATCGAAAGCTGGTTCCTGACGCAAAACGCAACGCTGAATATCAACAATGCACAGACTCTTGGTATCAACGCGGATAGCTCCAGGGTCAACATAAACGCGGGCAGTAGTACCAGGGAAATCAGTGTCAGTGATAATTCCACTCTTTCCATCGATGGTGCGACAGTCACGGGAACAAACGGACAATCAGGTCTGCTCCTGATTTCAAGTCAAGGTAACGTCAATAACAGCACCGTCAGTGGTGAAGAGTTTGGCGCCTCAGCCGTGCGGTTTTCTAATGCTCAGGCCGGTTCCATCCTGAACATAACGGGTAACAGCACCATCACTGGTATTGACGCTGGAGCATTCGCAACCTCGCATAGCTTGATCAATATCGCGGACTCCACGTTGGTTGGAACGGGCTCTACCAGTTATGGCATGTGGTTGCAGAGTGCCGATGCGATCGCCAGAAGCAGCACGATCACTGGCAACCAGAACGGCGTATTGATCGAACTGGATATCACGGGTACTGCACCGGCAACGCTTAATCTTGATAAGACCACTGTCCATGGCATAACCGGGTCGGCGATTGTCGTCGATTTCGGCAATGTGGCTGAGGAGACGGCCACTTTGACGCTGAATAACTCCCGTTTGTTAGCGGGCAATAACACGTTGTTAGAGGTCAAAGGCGGCGCGACTGCATTGATGACGGTCAACGCCAGCACGTTGAATGGCAACATCATTGTTGAAAACGGAAGCCATTCCGAGTTGACCCTGCAGAACAACTCCGTTCTCACCGGGCGTCTGGAGAACGTCAGCAGTGCGACCATAAGTGGTACCTCCCAATGGGTGTTGGTTGACAATAGTCAGGTTGAAAAACTGGTGCTTGATGGTGGATCGATCAAGTTTGGTGACAACAATGCGTTCTACCAACTGAACGTGGCCGAATTGTCCGGGAGTGGCAAGTTCATCATGGCCACTGATCTGGCGACGGGGCGCACGGACCTGTTGAATGTCACTGGAACCGCCAGTGGCTCCCACCAGTTGCTGATCGAAAGCAGTGGTACCGAACTGCCGGCAGGTCAACCGGTTACGGTCGTCAAAACCGCTGGGGGCGATGCGGTTTTTACGCTTCCCCGTAATGTCGATCAGGGCGCTTATTCCTACGGTTTGGCCAAAAGTGGTAATGACTGGATTCTGGATCCGGAAACACGGGTTATCAGCCCTGGAGCTCGTTCGGTGCTCGCATTGTTCAATACGCCGTTGCCTGCCTGGTACGGAGAGCTGACCTCTTTGCGTACTCGAATGGGCGAGTTGCGATTGAACAGTGGCAAGGCGGGCGCGTGGGGACGCACCTATGGCAACAAGTATCAAATTGCCGATGGATCCGGTGTCGGTTACGAACAGACCCAATACGGTTTCACGCTTGGGGCGGACACACAGTTGCCGATCGGTGATGGACAATGGTTATTGGGAATCATGGGTGGCCACAGTCAATCCGATCTCAATCTCGATGCGGGAACCTCAGGTAAAGTCGACAGCTATTATCTCGGCACCTATGTCACCTGGCTGGATGCCGCGAGTGGTTACTATCTCGACGGTGTTATCAAAGCGAACCGTTTTCGCAATGATGCGAAGGTCGGTCTGAGCGACGGGGAGCGCGCCAAGGGTGGCTACGACAATACGGGAGTAGGTGGTTCGATCGAGTTCGGCCGGCATATCAAATTCGATGACGGTTATTTCATGGAGCCGTTCACAAAATGGTCTGCCGTGGTTATTCAGGGCAAGGATTTTTCTCTTGATAACGATTTGCATGCCGAAGGTGATCGCGCGCGCTCGCTACTGGGTGAGGCAGGAATTACAGTAGGCCGGAACTACTCATTGAGCAACGATATTGGGGTGCAGCCCTACCTGCGTGTGGGGGCAGCTTACGAGTTCGCCAAAAACAATGAAGTTCAGGTCAACAATAACGTGTTCAAGAACGATCTTTCCGGTGCGCGGTCGTTGCTCGGCGCAGGGATGTCCGTGTCAATGACAAACAAGCTGCAAATGCATGCAGATTATGAATACAGTGATGGCAAAAATTTCCGCCAACCGGCGGGGCTAACCCTGGGGCTTCGCTATTCGTTCTAACGTAAGGTTGGTAGTCAATAAAAAAGGAAGCCTTGACTTCCTTTTTTATTGACTGCAAGAAACTAAATCAGCAACCCACAACCTTATCTACAACCTTAGCAGATGGGCGACGATGGATTTTTTTGGCAGGTACGCGTTGATAGGCTTCGAAATCAATTTTTACATCAATAGTTCTGCGCGTATCTTCATCCAAGTTTTCGAGAGTTACGCTGATTTGTCCGGAGAAAGTATGGCTCTGGGCGTCGAACGCCACTCGTGCCTGTCCCTGATACTGCGAGTAAACGACGGGTTTCTCGGGGCTGCTGTTATCGACAAAAAGTACCCGCACCGTGTAGGCATCCGGATAGAGACCATATGTAGCGTCCGGCTTCCCTTTTGAAAATGAGATTTTCAGTTCTTTGGTCGTGTAATCAGGTGCAGGCTTCCTTTGCGTTGCGAGCATGACATGAGCTTCACCGTGCGGCGGTGGATAGATGGCGTCGAACAGCTCAACCAACCCAGCATCGAAGGTTTCTGTTCCGTTTACTAAACCGTGGCATTTTCCTTGAAACGTAGATGATGCGACCTTTGCAAGTGCGTTCATTATTCAGTCTCCGCTGTCATGACAAGTGATATCTCGCCTTCAGGAATAAACTGGCGGGATCAGCTTATCTAATGCCAAGTCAACAATTTTGTAACCTGTAAGACCTGACAGTTTACAAAATGGATTTAATATGAAGCTTTAATCGAACGCTTGTCAGGCCTGTTTATGATTCGGAGATAGCATTCAGTATTAAACTCTCATCCGACCATTCCTGCCGCGATGTTGATCGAAAACCCAAGAATCGCCGTGTTAAACACAAAACCAATCAACGATTGCGGCAGCACGATTTTGCGGACGCCCCGTGTCGCTACGCCTACATCCGAGTTTGCACCGCGACGCCGACGGTGAACAATGCGTTGGACGTCCGGAGCCTTGGCGCGCACGGCGAGGTGGGTCTGGGCGACGAAGCGCATGGGGACTCACGTTGGTGAACTGTCTCTGCACCATAGCGCAGGCGATCCGGCTTTTGTAGGAGCTGCCGAAGGCTGCGATCTTTTGATCTTCCAAAAGCAAAGTCAAAAGATCGCAGCCTTCGGCAGCTCCTACATTGGAATCAGCGGGGCTTTGTAAATCGTTGTACAAGCTTCATGACGACGACGAAGAACACAGGGACAAAGATCACCGCCAGCGTCGCGGTAATCATCCCGCCAATCACCCCGGTACCAATCGCCTGCTGACTCGCCGAGCTGGCGCCGGTGGCAATGGCCAATGGCACCACGCCGAGAATGAAAGCCAGCGACGTCATCACAATCGGTCGCAGGCGCAAACGCGCTGCTTGTAAAGTCGCGTCGATCAGATCGTGACCTTCGTCATACAGGCTCTTGGCGAACTCGATGATCAGGATCGCGTTCTTCGCCGACAGTCCGATGATGGTTATCAGACCGACCTTGAAGAACACATCGTTGGGCATCCCGCGCATCGTCACGGCCAGTACCGCGCCCAGTACGCCAAGCGGCACAACGAGCAGCACTGATGTCGGGATCGACCAGCTCTCGTACAGCGCCGCCAGGCACAGGAACACCACCAGCAGCGACAAGCCGAGCAGGATCGGCGCCTGATTACCTGACAAACGTTCCTGCAACGAGAGACCAGTCCACTCCTGACCCAGACCCTTCGGCCCCAGCGCGACCAGACGCTCGACTTCCGCCATGGCTTCGCCGGTGCTGTGACCCGGTGACGGTTCGCCTGAAATCGCAATCGCTGGATAACCGTTGTAGCGGGTCAACTGGGCAGGACCTTGAATCCAGTTCGCCTGGACGAAGGCCGACAGCGGCACCATGTTCCCGGCGTTGTTGCGCACGTGCATTTTCAGCAAGTCGTCCACCTGGCTGCGCTGGTCGCCTTCAGCTTGCACGACGACGCGCTGCATGCGGCCCTGATTCGGGAAATCGTTGATGTAGCTGGAACCCACCGCAGTGGACAGCACGCTGCCGACATCGGCAAACGATACGCCCAGGGCATTGGCCTTCTTGCGGTCTACAACCAACTGCACTTGCGGTGCTTCGGCCAGAGCACTTTCGCGCACGTTCATAAGCACCGGACTTTTCTCGGCGGCGGCGAGCAACTCGGTACGCGCCTGCATCAGCGTCGCGTGACCGAGGCCTGCGCGATCCTGCAAGCGAAACTCGAAACCGCTTGAGGTGCCGAGACCATCCACCGGCGGCGGCAGCACCGAGAACGCCATGGCGTCCTTGATCTGGCTCAGGGCAACGTTGGCGCGCTCGGCAATCGAACTGGCGGCATCGTCACCGCCACGTTCAGACCAATCCTTGAGCGTCGAAAACGCCAGCGCCGCGTTCTGTCCGCTGCCGGAGAAGCTGAAGCCAAGGATCACGACGCTGTCACTGATTCCCGGTTCGCCAGCGTTATGCGCCTCAAGCTGTTCGGCCACTTGCACGGTACGATTCTTGGTCGCGCCGGGCGGCAGTTGAATATCGGTGATGGTGTAACCCTGATCTTCCGTCGGCAGAAACGAGGAGGGCAGGCGCGCGAAGCAAATGCCCAGGCTCACCAGCAGCACGACATAGATCAACAGGTAGCGGCCTGTGCGTTTCAAGGCATAGCCGACCCAGCCTTGATAGCGTTCGGTCAAATGGTCGAAACGGCGATTGAACCAACCGAAGAATCCGGATTTCTCGTGATGCTCACCCTTGGCAATCGGCTTGAGCAGTGTGGCGCAGAGTGCCGGGGTCAAGGTCAGCGCGAGAAACGCCGAGAACAGAATTGAAGTGGCCATCGACAGCGAGAACTGCTGGTAGATCACACCGACTGAACCCTGCATGAATGCCATCGGAATAAACACTGCCACCAGCACCAGCGTGATGCCGATGATCGCCCCGGTAATCTGCGTCATCGCCTTGCGCGTGGCCTCCTTCGGCGGCAAGCCCTCGGTGGCCATGATCCGCTCGACGTTCTCCACCACGACAATGGCGTCGTCCACGAGGATGCCGATAGCCAGCACCATGCCGAACATGGTCAGCACGTTGATCGAGAACCCCAGCGCCAGCATGGTCGCAAAAGTGCCCATCAGCGCAACCGGCACCACCAGCGTCGGGATCAGCGTGTAGCGCACGTTCTGCAGGAACAGGAACATCACCGCAAACACCAGCAGCATCGCTTCGCCGAGGGTGTAAATCACTTTGGTAATCGAGACTTTCACGAACGGCGAGGTGTCGTACGGAATCTTGTACTCCACACCTGCCGGGAAATAGCGCGCCAACTCGTCCATCTTTGTCCGCACCAACGTCGCGGTGTTCAGGGCGTTCGCGCCCGGCGACAGCTGCACGCCGACGGCAGTGGAAGGTTTGCCGTTCAGGCGCGTGCCGAACTGATACTCCTGGCTGCCCACTTCGACCCGCGCTACATCGCCGATGCGCACCGTAGAGCCGTCACGATTGGCCTTGAGCACGATGTCGGCGAATTCCTGCGGTGTCGATAACTGGCCCTTCACCAGAATCGTTGCGGTGATTTCCTGTGAAGAAGGAGACGGCAAATCGCCGATGCTGCCGGCCGAAATCTGAGCATTTTGCGCGACGATGGCATCGTTGACATCGGCCGGCGTCAGGTTGAAACCGATCAGCTTCTGCGGGTCTATCCAGATGCGCATCGCCCGCTCGGCGCCGTATAGCTGGGCCTTGCCGACGCCGTCCAGACGCTTGATTTCGTTCATTACGTTGCGCGCCAGATAATCGCTGAGCGCCACGTCATCGAGCTTGCCATCGCTGGAGGTCAGGGTGATCAACAATAGAAAGCCGGAAGAGACTTTCTCCACCTGCAGGCCTTGCTGATTGACCGCTTGCGGCAGGCGCGACTCGACGACTTTGAGCCGGTTCTGCACATCGACCTGGGCCAGCTCCGGATTGGTGCCCGGCTGAAACGTCGCCTTGATCGTCGCGCTGCCGAGGCTGCTTTGCGACTCAAAGTAGAGCAGATGATCGGCGCCGTTGAGCTCCTCCTCGATCAGGCTGACCACACTTTCATCAACGGTCTGCGCCGAGGCGCCAGGGTACACGGCATAGATTTCAATCTGCGGCGGCGCGACGTCGGGGTATTGCGCCACCGGCAGTTGCGGAATGGCCAAGGCACCGGCCAACAGGATGAACAATGCGACCACCCAGGCGAACACCGGGCGGTCTATAAAGAACTGCGGCATATAAAAGCGTCCTGCTTACTGACCAGTGGTCTGGGCAAGTGGAAGAGGGGTTTCGTCGATCTGAACTTTCTCGCCGGGGCGAGCGTGTTGCAGACCTTCAACGACAATTCGGTCGCCGGGTTTCAGGCCGCCGGCGACGATCCAGCGATTGTTCTGCACCGCACCCAGTTGCACCGGTTGCTGCGCCACGCGCATCTGCTCATCGACGGTCAGCACCTGGGCAATGCCGGCACTGTCACGCTGCACCGCGCGTTGCGGCACGGTAATGCCGTTCTGAATGGTTGCCTGTTCGAGGCGTACGCGGATGAAGCTGCCCGGCAGCAGGTCGAGATCCGGATTGGGGAATTCACTGCGCAGGATGATTTGGCCTGTGCCCGGATCAACGGTGATGTCGCTGAACAGCAGCTTGCCGGGCAATGGATACAGGCTGCCGTCATCCTGAATCAGTGTGGCCTTGACCTGGTCCTGACCGACTTCCTGTAACTGCCCTGAACGGAACGCCCGGCGCAGTTCATTGAGCTCGCGAGTCGACTGGGTGAGGTCGGCATGGATCGGGTTGAGCTGCTGAATCAGCGCCAGCGGCGTGGTTTCGTTCTGCCCCACCAGCGCACCTTCGGTGACCAGCGCGCGGCCGATGCGGCCGGAAATCGGCGCGGTCACGGTGGCATAACCGAGGTTCAGTTTCGCCCGTTCCAGCGCTGCCTTGCTGGCGGCGACATCAGCGGCGGTCTGCCGGGCAGCGGCGCGGGCATTGTCGTAGTCCTGACCGCTGATGGCCTGGTCCTCGATCAACTGTGCATAGCGTTGCTCTTGCAGTTTCGCCTGAAAAGCGTTGGCCTCGGCTTTGCGCAGCGCTGCTTCGGCACTGTCCAGGTCTGCCTTGAAAGGTGCCGGGTCGATGCGGAACAGCACATCGCCCTTTTTCACGTCGCTGCCTTCGCGATAGGTGCGCTGCAACACCACGCCGGCTACTCGTGCGCGCACTTCGGCAATCCGTGGAGCGGCGATGCGGCCGCTCAGTTCGCTGCTGATCGACAGGGGCTCGGTTTTAATGGTCTCGACGCGCACGGTGGCCGGCGGCGCCTGCTCTTCGGCGTTGGATGACGAATCACAGGCGCTCAACGTCAGCGCCAATGCGATCAGGCCTAGGCCGGCCAGCAGTTTTCCAGACATGTACAACCCCCAATATTGAAGGCCGCATCCTACGGCCAGACGGGGAGGTTAGCGGTGAAGCTTTGTAGTTGCTGTGTGAAATTGTGTAAGGGTTTTGCTCAGAGGCGGACGATGGCGTATATCCTGCAGGCCTTGAAATTTATTGCGACAGTTCAATCGCTTTCGCGAGCAGGCTCGCTCCCACATTTGAATGCGATCTCCTGTGGGAGCGAGCCTGCTCGCGAATAAGCGCTGACTGCCGCCACAGCATCTTTTGGAACACCCATGCCCAACATCCTCCTGGTCGAAGACGACACCGCCCTCGCCGAACTGATTTCCAGCTACCTGGAGCGCAACGGTTATTCCGTCAGCGTCATTGGCCGTGGCGACCATGTGCGTGAGCGGGCGCGGATCAGTCCGCCGGATCTGGTGATCCTCGACCTGATGCTGCCGGGGCTCGATGGCCTGCAGGTCTGCCGCTTGCTGCGCGCCGATTCGGCGACGCTGCCAATCCTGATGCTCACCGCTCGCGATGACAGCCACGACCAGGTACTGGGTCTGGAAATGGGCGCTGACGACTACGTCACCAAACCCTGCGAGCCACGGGTGCTGCTGGCGCGAGTACGGACCTTGTTGCGACGCAGCAGCCTCGGCGAACCGCTGGCTGTGAACGACCGCATCGTCATGGGCAATCTGTGTATTGACCTGTCCGAGCGCACCGTAACCTGGCGCGATCAAGCGGTTGAGTTGTCCAGCGGCGAATACAACTTGTTGGTGGTACTGGCCCGGCATGCCGGCGAAGTGCTCAGTCGCGATCAGATTCTGCAGCGCCTGCGTGGCATCGAATTCAACGGCACCGACCGTTCGGTGGACGTGGCCATTTCCAAACTTCGGCGCAAGTTCGACGATCACGCCGGTGAAGCTCGCA
This sequence comes from Pseudomonas khorasanensis, assembly GCF_014268505.2. Taxonomy (GTDB): domain Bacteria; phylum Pseudomonadota; class Gammaproteobacteria; order Pseudomonadales; family Pseudomonadaceae; genus Aquipseudomonas; species Aquipseudomonas khorasanensis. The sequence continues at coordinate 1,260,564 of NZ_JABWQP020000001.1, read as the reverse complement.
AGATCAAGACCGTGTGGGGCAAGGGCTATCTGTTCAGCCGCTCCGAGTGGGAATGCTGAGCTGATGTTTCGCATCCTGTTTCGCCTGTATCTGGTCACGATCGTTTCGTACAGCGCGGCGATTTACCTTGTGCCGGATCTGGTGGTCATGGCTTTTCGGGACCGGTTCGTCACTTACAACCTGGATTTTTCCCGAGGCCTGCAAACGCTGATCACCAAGCAGTTTCATGCCGCGCCGCAAGCGCAATGGCCAGCCGTTGCCGCTTCAATGGACAAGGAATTCCAGCCTTTACACATCGTCCTGACGCGGATCGATGATCCGGTATTCACGCCCATCGAGCAGGAACGTCTGCGCCGGGGTGAAAACGTGGTGCGCATCGGCGACTGGGGCTGGCGCACTTTGGCGGTCACTCCGCTGAATGGCGACATGGCGGTGCGCATGGTCGTGCCGCCCGATCCGGTTGACGTCGATCTGTTGTACTGGAGCATCAATGTGCTGATCGGCGCCATGTTGCTCGGCTGCCTTTTGCTCTGGCTGCGCCCGCACTGGCGAGATCTGGAGCGCCTCAAAGGCACCGCCGAGCGCTTCGGCAAAGGCCATTTGAGCGAACGAACCCGGATCGCACCGAGTTCGAACATTGGCAGCCTCGCCCATGTCTTCGACACCATGGCAGGTGACATCGAGAATCTGCTCAACCAGCAACGCGACCTGCTCAACGCCGTTTCCCACGAATTGCGTACGCCGCTGACTCGTCTGGATTTCGGCTTGGCGCTGGCGTTGTCCGAGGATTTGCCGAGCGCCAGCCGCGAGCGTCTGCAGAGTCTGGTCGCGCACATTCGTGAACTGGATGAGCTAGTGCTGGAGTTGCTGTCCTACAGCCGCTTGCAGAACCCGGCGCAGACACCCGAGCGGATCGCGGTGTCGCTGGATGAATTTATCGACAGCATTCTGGGCAGCGTCGACGAAGAACTGGAGTCGCCGGAAATCGTCATTGATGTCCTGTTGCACGGCCAGCTTGAGCGTTTCGCGCTGGACCCGCGCCTGACCGCCCGGGCCATCCAGAACCTGTTGCGCAACGCCATGCGCTATTGCGAAAAGCGGATTCAGATTGGTGTGCAGGTCAACGCCGCCGGTTGCGAGATCTGGGTCGACGACGATGGCATCGGTATCCCTGATGACGAGCGAGAGCGGATCTTTGAACCGTTTTATCGGCTCGATCGCAGCCGTGATCGCGCGACGGGGGGGTTTGGTCTTGGCTTGGCAATCAGTCGGCGAGCGCTGGAAGCACAGGGTGGCACGTTGACGGTGGAGAGTTCGCCGTTGGGTGGTGCTCGATTCAGGCTGTGGTTGCCGGCTACGGCCTGAATCTTTGTACGGATTTCAGGCCGGGAGATCCGACGATTGAATCAGACCAACGCCTGCCTCCTGCATTCGGATGATCGCTGCAGCCAGCGAGCCGTCCAGATCGATGGCTCGGCAGGCATCCAGCACCACAAACGCATTGAAACCCGCCGCGCGCGCATCCAGAGCCGAAAACATCACGCAGAAGTCCAGCGCCAGCCCGACCATGTAAACGGTGTCGATACCACGCTCTCTCAAATATCCGGATAGCCCGGTGGTGGTGCTTCGGTCCGCTTCGAGAAACGCCGAGTAACTGTCGATTCCGAGATTGCAGCCTTTGCGAATGATCAATTGCGCATGCGGCAAGTCCAGTTCCGGGTGAAACTGCGCACCGTCGGTGTCTTGCACGCAATGCTCGGGCCATAGCGTTTGCGCGCCGTATGGCAACTCAATCAACTCGAAGGGCTGGCGCCCGGGGTGGCTAGAGGCAAACGAGATGTGGCCGCTCGGGTGCCAGTCCTGAGAAACGACGACGTGTTTGAACTGGCGTGCGAGCCGGTTGATCAGCGGCACGACCAGATCACCTTCAGGCACCGGCAGTTGACCGCCGGGAATGAAGTCGTTTTGAACATCGATAACCAACAATGCAGCGCGGGGCGAAATGGGCACAGGGCAATCCTGGGAATAAAACCGAGGCCAGTTTAGCAGGGCGCGGTCAGCCGCTGGTCTGCAGCACGCATTGCTGCGTTTTACTGTCCCAGACCTGGCCTTTCGGGCATTCGGGCTTTTTGACGGCGTCGCTTTCGTCGCCGGCGAAAATCGAGGGGCTCGACAGTGTGGCGACCAGCACTGGGATAGCGAACAGGACTTGGCGGATCTTCATGATTAATCTCCACGTTCATTGCTCGGAGCGGAATGTGTTGTTCTCCTTTTCAGTGACTGTCCAGTTCTGAGGAAGATTCAAAGGTTATGCAGCAGGCCCAATACCGTTGATCCGAAGCTGGCAGCCTTACCATGACCGCCGAGCAACTGACTCAGCTCACCGAAGTCGCCGCGCCCGACTTGTGCCGATCCTGCACCCCACGAACCACCAGATACAACAACGGTCCGACCGAGACGAACACCGCTGTCAGCAACAGATAAGGCATCACCGACCAGGCCGATCGTCCGCGAGCGCGGGCGTCCTTGACCATCCACACCCCGGCGAGCGTCGCCAGCAGATACAGATCTATCACCACCTGCGCCGTGTCTGGCCGTGACATCAGGCCGATACCGAAGTTGACCAACGACTGTTCGGCCTGAAGCATCACCGAAACGGTGTAACCACTAAAAGCGAGCAAAGCGGTGAGGGGCAGGGCGATGGTCAGCATGTGTTCCTTCCTTGGTGTGATTATCAGAATCGCCAGACTACCGGCGGGGGCCACAATTGGCCATTGACTTGTCAGCAGCTCGCAGGCTAATTTCCAGCCCATGACTTTCACCGTATTGCGCTGCCAGCCAAGCATTATTACCGCCATTCCTTATTTGGCGGGCTAGCTCACGACTGCAGCACCCAACCCGCCCTAGAGGCGGGTTTTTACTTTCTGTCTCCGGGGTGCTTGAAAATGTCAGGAGACGACGATGCCGCACAGCCCCGACCAGCAAGCCCTGCTTGAACACTACGTAAAAAAGATCCTCGCGGCGCCGGTGTACGACATTGCGGTGCGCACGCCTTTGCAGGCTGCTCCGGCGTTGTCCGAAGCGTTGGGCAACCGGATCCTGCTCAAACGCGAAGACCTGCAACCGACGTTCTCCTTCAAAATCCGCGGCGCCTACAACAAGCTCGTGCAACTGAGTGACGAGCAAAAGCTTCGCGGAGTGATCACTGCATCAGCGGGTAATCACGCGCAAGGCGTAGCGCTCGCAGCTCGAGAGCTGGGCATCGCAGCGACTATCGTCATGCCTTCCACGACTCCTGAACTCAAAGTACTTGGGGTGCGAAGTCGCGGAGCTGAAGCGCTGCTGCATGGCGATAGTTTTCCGTTTGCCTTGGCCCGCGCGCTGGAATTGGCCGAACGGAGCGGCCGTACGTTCGTTTCACCCTTCGATGACCCTGACGTGATCGCCGGGCAGGGCACCGTGGCGATGGAAATTCTGCGCCAGCACCAGGGCGCGCTGGATGCGATTTTCATCCCGGTCGGAGGCGGCGGTTTGATTGCCGGCACCGCGGCTTACGTCAAATACTTGCGCCCGGAAGTGCGCATCATCGGTGTAGAGTCCGAGCACTCGGCCTGCCTGCAAGCGGCTTTGAACGCGGACGAGCGAGTGGTTCTACCCCGCGTCGGCACATTCGCCGACGGTGTAGCGGTGGCACAGATCGGTGAGTTCGGCTTCGAGGTCTGCCGCTTCTGCGTGGACGAGGTGATCACGGTCAGCAATGACGAACTCTGCGCCGCCATCAAGAACATCTACGACGACACCCGCTCGATCACCGAACCGTCCGGCGCTTTGGCCGTCGCGGGAATCAAACAGTACGTGGCACGCAGCGGCATTCGTGATCAGACGTTTGTCGCCATTGACTCAGGCGCCAATATCAACTTCGACAGCCTGCGCCACGTTGCCGAGCGCGCCGCTGCTTGCGGCGTGCCGGCGTGATGAACAGCAACGAGCGCAGGAAACTGCGCTCGTGAATGACCGCAACGGTTATTCCTGCAGGGCAGTGCCGACTTTGTCCGACGCCGACCAGATGCGATAACGCACTTCCACGTCCGAAGGCGCGTAAACCACCACCGGCAACTTGCTGTTATAGCGCAACATGAAGCCGTCACCGACGACCGGCACGAAGGCGCGTTTTTTCTGGCTACCTGGCGGACACGCCATCATCGTGCTCATCGGGCCGGAGACCTTTTCCAGGCGGTAGAACGGATAGCCCCAGCCTTGCAGATTCTTTTCATCGAGCACGCCGCCCAGGCGCTGACGGTTGCAATCCACTTCAAGAGTTTTGCCGGCGAGAATTTCTACTTTGAAGTCCTCCTCCTGATCTTGTTTAGGCAGATGAATGACTTGTCGAGTAAACCCTGTTTCGGCCTTGGGATACGGCGCGACGTCTTCGAGTTTGGCGGCGTGGGCGAGGGTGGACAGGCTGGCGATGAACAAGCCAGTGGTCGCGCAAATGCCTAAGGAATTCATGGAAGCCTCCGTGCGGGTTGAATTGCAATGGAGACATTGTTGCCGTCAAAGACTTCGAAAGCAAATTAGCCGGGAGATTGCAGATTGCAGGGGACGGATGGTCGGTTCATGCATTTTGCAAATAGCAGGATGCTGGCCACTATTCCAAGTGCTTGATTTTGAAGGGAGCAAAACCAACCGATCAAAGGCACGTTTTATGCGTTCTTTCAGTGCGGCGCACCGGGTTTGGGCGCCTACACTCCAATGGGCATTTCGCAGTACCACCACTTGCCGCACCAGGGAAACAGCGGGGGCACACCCGTGAAGGCGCAGCAAAGGGTCAGCGTGAATACTTGATTGGCAATCGCACAGAAAGGAGAGGGTTCGCCATGTTTTTATCTGCCTTGGAACTTCGCAACATCATCGAAAGCAGCTTCCTGCCGAAACGCTGCCAATGCACGCTGTCGCCGGACTTGTCGATGTCTGTGAAAGTGTTCGCCGACCATCGGACTGACCAGACCGAATTGTATGTCAGCGGCATCGACGCAAGCCGGCTCAACAGCTGCCGTGAAATAAACAATCTGGTCGCGGGCCTGCGTTCGGATCTGGCGCATCAGACCGCAACACATCAAAGCACCACACGCTCCCGAGCCGTTTAACCCACCGTTTCACTCAGTTCGACCGTCACGCGCCGGGCCTGCACAAAACCAAGGCCCAGCGCGAACTCGACGAGCACCGCGAGCAAGATTCCGGGGCCGGCATGGCCATTGAGCCATTCGCCAAAACCCAGCGCCGCCAAACCGAAACAGCCCACCATAAAGCCGTTGCTCAGTGCACCCCGTGACACTGATGGCGGAGCATTGCGCAACAGATAAAACATCATCCCCAACGCTGCAAACAACACCGCGATACGCCGCGCAACTATTCCTATTCCATCCGAATAGCCGATGCTCCAGAGGGTCAGCAACACATCTGGGAAAAACCCCCAGACCAGCGCCAGCAGAAAACACAACATGGAAGTGAAACTCGACAACGTACGAAACGACAACTGCATGGCCAGTCCTTGCGGCAGTTAGGGGAGGCTGCGAGCATACCCGCCGAAACCACCCAACGCCTATGGCCAACCGGAAAATCAGAAGTGTCTGTCAGTTCTGTTGACTGCAAGCGTCAGATAATTTCCTGTAACTGATCTGTGCGGGATTGCCGGTGTTGTCGATGTATTTCATGTCGGCGGTGATGACCTTGCATTCCAGGGTCGGCGGTTCGGTTAGCGAAAGCACCTTCGCGACGTGCAGCGGCATGCCGTATTGGTAGGGCACTGGGCTGGACGGGGCAGCGGTGTCATTGGCCTGGGCCAACCCCGCGATTGAGCCGCAGGCGAGGGTGGCGGTGAGCAGGAAGGGGCGAATGTTCATGAGAGGACTCCAGCGTTGCGGGTAGGCGCCCGGCACGAAGCCGGGCGAGCCTGCCGCACTGGGCGTCAGCGGGGGAGAGCTGAGGGTGTGCGGTGATATGGAGTCTCTGACTGTGGCGTTAAGGCTGAGTTAACCGATGTGAACATGAGCTGAGTTATTTACGGTTGCTTTTCCCTTGTCTCGGGCATTTGTCGTTTGCGATATGAATCATAAGGGTACAGGCTTTGACGTGCTCGAAAAAAATTAATGATAAGGCTGTACTGCTAAATTTCAGTACCCTAATTTATCTGGAAAAAACGAGAGCGGTGGGTGAGTGGCCTTCCACGTTTTTGCGAGTTCTTTTGCTTTTTCTAATTGCTCTTTTGACAGCTTTTTTTCTACTTCCGGCAATACGTCGTTAACGTTGTTTATTACGTTTCCACCACCATCAAGCTCCAGTAGATTCGACAATAGTGCGTATGACTTTACCGGGTCTGATTCGAATCCGTATTTTGGTTCAGCTTCGCCAATATATGACGCGTAACCAAAAACTGCAGATGCATAGCCTGAGGCTGCAGCTTTTTCATTCCATTTTCTAAATGATGACAAATCGGCCTTTTCAATCCTGGTAGCGGCAAATCCCATCATGGCTGGTGGATAACCATTCTCTGCAGCGGCTTTCATCCATTTTTCGATTTCATCTGATCTGCTAGAGGGTAGTAGGAACATGCCTCCCCCCTCTTGATACTTGGTCGCTAAACGAAATTGCGCTAACGCAAAACCTTTTTCTGCGGACTTTTCAAGCCATTCATCGTTTCCTGTTATCTCCCATAGTAGGTACATCGACTCAGCGTCACCATGAAATGCCTGATCTGTAGCAAGGTTTTTGGCTTTGTTCATCCAATCTTTAGGCGATTGCTCAGAGGAAGAACAATTGTTCATAGTTACGCACAAATCTTGGTCCGCGCCGCCGAGCCGAATCATAGAGTAAATATCGCCTTTTTTTGCTGACTCCTCGTAAGCCTTTTGCGCTTCTTGGGTCATATATCTGTTGTTTTTTCTTATTGATTCTCCTAGATAGTAAAGTGCTTCATTGTCACCACCCTTTGCAGCGATTTCTAAAAACTCGATTGCGGATATTGCTTTGTATTGATTGTAGAGCTCAATGCCTTTCTTCTTCGCTTCTTCTTGCTCTTTTGTTAGTGTTGCATTAGCGGTATTGCAGAGAAATATAAGGAGGACACAGAAGGTTGTAGCAAACAATTTTTTTAAGTTTATCAATTTGATTTTCCCGCTGGAGCTGAAAATTTCACAGAAGGCCTTGGTATGTAGCTGTTTTCATGCATAAAAATTTTGCAGGATCCATCAATCGGCCCACCTAATAGCGAAGCATTTTTCTTATATCGAGCCCTGGTAGTGTTTCCGAGTGCTTCAGTTACCGCAAGCACTGGTTCGCTCATGAAATTGTCCAACAAATAGCGGTTTTCACAGTATTTTTGACCGGTATCAACCGGTTCGACCCCGAATTTGTTCATGCATGCGCAGGCTAGCTCAAATTGTTTCTGAGCCTCCGGTAGGCTTCCTTTCTCTTGAGCGTTAGTAGTTATATGAGTAATTATCATCTCGATCGCTGTCTGTTGCGCTAAATATGCTGTATCTCTAGTATATTTTTTCTTGCCATCGTTTGAAGCGCTAATGCTAGTTTGTTTCGCTGTGGCTATGGCGAACTCCTCCGGATTAGACATCAGTGTCAACAAAATCGGGCCTAACGCGGCAGGGGTGGCCTCTACCACCCATTTTTTTAACTCGTCTGGGTTTTGGTATTCAATAATAGCATGAGCAATAGGGCCACCTTTTCCTCCGCTGGTCATCGCGTCATACAAGTCCATGACAACACTCCAACCCATCAGGTAAGACATTTCCACACTAAGCCCAGCAGCTCCTAATGCGTTCAGCGCCGATGCAAACTGTCCCGCTTCTGTCTCCATCCACTCCACTTTTCTGCCTTTGGCTCTGTGCAACTCCCTGCGATACAAGTTGACAAGGTCAACCACTGCCTCATAACCAACTTCGAACTTGAAGCTACCATTTGCACCTGGGCCAAGTACCACAGCCGCTTTCAAGTTCAAAATAAAACGCCCCTTATCGAGAGACACCTGCGCCGTTCCCTGAAAGCCCGCGCCAAACGCCACCCCAACTGAACCGCTCAACTTGGCCAGCGTCAACCATGGATTTGCATTTTTCGCATCTTTAGCGCTGCCAATCCCCGTTGAAGGTGCGGTGCGTAAGGCGGCGAGTTCTTTTGGCGGTGCCCAGTTCAATACGCCGGTAAGCTCAATGGCGGCTTGCAAACCCCCGAAGACATTGAAGCTGGCTTTTGCGCCGTTTTCGATTTGTACTTTGGCGAAACGTCCGCCGCGCAGTTGCTCTGTGCTTTTGGAGTCGGCGTAGGTGCCGGATTTCGACTTGTGTTCAAGATCAGGAGTAGGACTATCGTCACCGCTATCGGTTTTTGCTTGCTTGGCGGCTGCGTGATCGGCGCGTTCTTCTTTTGCAGAAGCGTCTTCACGTTGTGCGCGTTTTACCGGGCTCAGCGACGCTCCATATTTGACGTTGCCGAAGATAGGGCTCAGCTCAACGCTGCCAGCTAACAATAACGACGCTCCAGCGTAACCCCAGGCCTTTACACCAAAGTGAAAGGAGAAGCGGCCGAAACTCATTTGTCGCGGACTGCCGTCCAAGAGATAGTCAAGCATGATTTCTCGAGCGCTGGCTTTGGCAGGCATGTCCACTTTCATCAACTGAACTTCGCCGCGTGCCAAGTCCAGGCTCATTCCCATCTCGCCAGATACCTGGAATCCCTCGGCTGCGGACATCTTCGGGCCTTCAAGTTTCACTTCACCGTGAATGCTTGGCTGCGGAGGTGTCAGGCAGCGAACGAACTGCGCCTGAGGACTGGCATCGAAGAGTCTCACCTTACCGCGTACACTTTTCTGGAACACCAGTTGCTGAAGATGCTTGCCCCAATTGGTAAGAGCTGCCTCGTCCTCTAGTTCGGCGACCTCATAACCTTCCTTTTTCAAGTGAGCGTAAAAGTCTTTGGCTTTGAACCAGCCTTTTTCATCGAAACAGTCGCCGACCTGATCGCTGAACTTTACCGCGCCCTGAGCCAACAGCCATTGGCGGAACGAACTGAGCTCGCTGTTTTTATCAGAGCCTTCGGTGGCATCTGTCGGGGGACTCTTAAAGGCCTTGGGTACAGAACCAAGGACTTTTCTGCCATCCTCTTCGAGGATTTTTTTTGCGTCTTTCAGGTTCGACATACTGAACCAGCCCAAGGGAGTGCCCTTGGAGTCCGAAAGGCTGACTTCGCGCAAAGGAAAACCCGGTTTAACCATGCGGTCTACAGGCTTGGGCTGGAACGCTTCCGGCTCCCAGATCAGATAACGTGCAGGTTTCGTCGCGTTGACATTATTCTGAGCGGCTGTATGGAGGCCTTCTTTGATTTTCTGCAGTTGGTCCCACTTTTTACGCTCTGCATCCACCAAACCTGCAGGGGCCTGGGCATTCTGGCCGGTTGCTTCGATCCAGCGTTTGTACTTGTCCTGAAGCTGCGCAGTTACTTCCGATTGCTTTTTCTCTGTATCCAAATACAGCTTGAATTGTTCGATGCCAGAGGCAAGTCCGTCGTTTATCAGTGCAAACTCTGGAAGCGCGATTCCATAATCGGATGCTTTCATGATGGATTCGGTGTACGCATGATAATCCAGCGCATCGGCATTTTTGTATAGCGTGTAGGCGTATCCCACCAGATCGGCGGTGCAATCATTCATGCCGCTGCAGATGTTTTCGTAGCTTTTTTTCTTCTCTGCCAAGGCTTTGGCAACGTCTTCCAGCGATACCTGCTTGAAGTCTTTGTTGCCGAGGAATTTCTTGCGAGCCTCCAGATAAGCTTGCACGCGGGCGCGGGCTTCGATGGCTTCCTTGGAGTACAACGACCCACTTTCGTAGGTGTAGCCTTGCAGTTTAGCTGCCGCTACAGCCTCTTTTTTAAGCGCGTTGAACTCAGCCCGACGGTTGTGAAAGTCTACGTACTGCTGACGGATGCCCTCGCGGGCTTCCGTTTCGGCTGTCATTTGATCCATGCGCGATCGAGCAGTGTCCTCCTGAGGAAGGGAGGCAGGAGTAGCTACTGGACTTTTCTTATCGACTTCGTCTTGTCTTTGCTTAGCCGTCGCAGGATCAATATCGATTTCATCTCCCAGAGCTTCAAACTCTTCCATGCGTGCACGCTGCGCGCCCGTGAGGAAATTACTCAACTTGGGCTCAAGGAAGTATTCCAGCAAACCCGATTCCTGCAGCCCGTTGAGGCGTGCATCACGTGGTTTGCTCGGCTCAATCATTTTATCCAGGGCGAACATGGATTCTTTGATGGCGGACTTTGCCCTTTCGGGAAGCAGCCAGAACTCTTGCTCTTCGGTGGCATATATCGCGCTGGCAAATTTTTTCGAGCATGGAGGCGCGTGTGGCTTGAAGGTCTTTGGGCTCTGATCTGGGGTGTCTTTGACAGACTCCAGTTCAACCAAGCCCTCCGCAGAGCACTGAGTTGCTGCCTCAGGGGGCGTCTGCGCAGGCGGTTGAGCTGCGGCGGATGTCTGAGTGGCAGGCGCAGCAGGCGATTGAGCGGCTTTCGGAACGCTCAGGTTCCATCCGACTTTGACATTGTCCGTATTGGTGATGAAGGGGTTCATCTGACGAAGTTGCGCCACAGTGGTGTTGTAACTCGTAGCGATCTTGCCCAGAGTTTCGCCAGGCATCACGGCGTGATTTGTAATTTCCATGGTGATTCCGTTCTGTTGTCGCGTCGCCTTAATGTCTGGCGACGGCGGCTGATTCCAGGAGCCGATCTACTTTGATAAACGACTCGTCCTTTGATTGCAGGATCGCCATGATCCCAAGCTGTGTCTCGAACAGCGGACCGTTCACGACAGGGCCAAGCTTGAGCAGGTGATCGCCATCATAAATGTTGCTCTTGAGCAGCAAGTCGAGGTTGTCCGCAATGTCATTCAAGCGGTCATCGTCTGGCTCATTGAATGCTACGTATTCCTCATCGACCCAATACACCCAGCCCAGGCGCGCTTGTACTTTCGCAGCTGCCTCAGGCAGATTGAACGCCGCTCTATCACCTGACCATGTCGATTCACCGTTGGTCTTCCAGACCAGCCATCGACCACCTTCTTGACCGAAATGAATCGGCGCCGGGCTGTAGACCGCATCCCAGCAGCCTAGTAACTGATCGAATGCTTTATCGGCGGTGTACGCCAGCGCTGCCCACAGGCTCGGCTTGTGGAAGCTCAGCAGGCTTTGGCCACCTGAACCATCGTTTGCCTTAAGCAGCCAGCGCGCATGAGCCAAAGCTTTTTCAGGATCCCGGGTTGAGATTGCAATTCCCGAAAAGCGTTCCTCACATAGGTCCACAGCGACCTTTGCCACTTTGCCGCCCTTTGGGGCCACCAGCCACAATGGCTCGTCAGGAATGTCCGCTAGGTCTGTCCCAACAAACAGACCGTGGGCAACAACGGGTTCGCCTAGTCGATAAAGACGGCCCAAAGCGTCTGGTTGGAGCCCTTGGTCGATGATGAAACACAGCGATTCGCTGGTAACGGGCAAGTCCGAAAAATTATAACGAGGCTCCGAGAGGAGGTCGCTCAGCGCTTTTACATGCATGTGCAATCCTTACGGCTGCAAGCGCCGTTACTCTGTTTTCCACACAGCGGGGTGATACCTGACTCATTAAGGCGGGCAGGGAGCGGTGCTTTCCCCGCCTTATCCGCATCCACAACTTTCATCGGCCCTGGCAACAACGGCGCCGCCGGCGTGCCCACCCCGGGCGCACCGCCCGTATTGACCTTCACCTCAGCGCCGCTGATGGTCACGCCACCCGCATCGACCTTGACGAAGCTGCCACCAGCCTTGGCGGTCAACTCCATCGCGCCTTCGACCACGACTCTCTGGCCGGCGTAGTAATGGATTTCGTTCCCAGCCTCAACAAACTGCCCAGTCCCCACCTTCACATGCTGCGTCACACCCACCGTCAGGTGGTCATCGGCGCGCATTTCGCTGATCCGGTCCAGATGGGTAATGCGGTGTTCTTCGACCTTGAACTCGCTCAGCGTGTTGGCTTCAACGGTGTCGTGGCGTTCGTTGCCGACGCGGATTTTCTGGTCGTGTTCGATGTTTTCGTCCCAGTCGCGCTGGGCGTGGATGTAGATCTGTTCGGCGCCTTTTTTGTCTTCGATGCGAAATTCGTTGTAGCCCTTGCCGCCCGGGGAGCTGAGGGTTTTGAAGGTGCTGCGGGTCTTGTTGGCCGGCAGGTCGTAGGGGACGACGTTTTCCTTGTGGTACAGGCAGCCGGTGACGAGGGGCTGGTCGGGGTCGCCTTCGAGGAAGGTGACCAGCACTTCCATACCGATGCGCGGGATGGCGATGCCGCCGTAGGCGCTGCCTGCCCAGCCACTGGCGACGCGCATCCAGCAGGTGGTTTTGTCGTCGGACTGGCCGTCGCGGTCCCAGTGAAATTGCACTTTGATGCGGCCGTACTGATCGCAGTGGATTTCTTCGCCGGCAGGCCCGGTGACGACAGCGGTCTGGCTGCCGAGGACTTTCGGTTTCGGGTGTTCGAGGGCAGGGCGGTAGTGCGCGTCCCACGGGGTGGCGAGGAAGCTGTTGCGGTAGCCCTGATGGAAATCGCTTTTGTTGTCGGTGACGTCGCTGGTGACGTTTTCGCCGAGCACTTGCGGTTGTTTGCCTTCGTGGAAGACTTCCAGCAGCAGCCACAGGTCGTTCCACTCGGCACGCGGGTGTTCGGCGAGGGAGAGGAAATGGCCGCTGGTGAGGGTCGGCTCGTCGCCTTTGCCTTCGGCGAGTTTGTAGTCGCTGCGATGGCGTTCGAGGGCGCGGGTCGAGAGGAACTTGCCGCGCTCGCGAGTGGTGAAGCGGCCAGGGTAATCGTAGTCTTCCAGGTCCGGGGCGAACTCGGATTTGGCCGCGCCTTCGGGCAGCAGCTTGGGTTTTTCGAAATCGTAGTCGCGGCGGCTGACGCGGGTGGTGCGGGTTTCCAGGCGGAGGTTGAAGCGCTTGATCACCGGTTTCTCGGCGGCCATGCCGGAGTCCTGCTGGTAGCTGACCGGCTTCAGTTTGCGGAACACGGTCTGATCGTCGCCGAACACCAGTTTGTGGCCGCTGCCGCTGTGCTGGAAGTGGAAGTGAATGCCTTCCTCTTCGCACAGGCGCTGAATGAAATGCAGGTCGGACTCGTCGTACTGCACGCAGTATTCGCGTTCCGGGTACTCGGCGTTGAGCTGGAAGCTGTAGGCGTCAGAGAGGATGCCGCGATCTTCCAGCACCTGGGCGATGATCTTGGGCACCGTCAGTTGCTGGAAAATCTGTTGATCATGGTTGTGCCGCAGATAGGCCAGTTGCGGCACCAGGCTGATGCTGTACCGGGTCAGGGTTTTGCCGGAGTCGCCTTGCTCGATGCGGTAGACCTGGCCATGAATCTTGCCTTCGCCGGTGGCGCCGAAGGTCAGGCAGGCGCGCTTGTGCAGCAGTTCTTCAAGTTTCAGGTCGGGGCGGGCGCTGACCAGTTCGAGGTCAAAACGGAACGGTTCGTTGAGGGCTTCGCGACCGGTGAAGCTGAGGACTTGCAGGTCGGCGTTGGCGTCTTCGATCGTGAGGGTGATGTGGGTTGCATTGGCGTCCAGCATGCCTTGAATTCCGTCCGTTGAATAAGCAGGTGATGGATGTTGCAGGATTAGACGGCCTCATTCAAGGCGCAAATGCCGTAGGCGTGGGGGCTCAATGGCATCGGGAAAACCCTTAGGTATGCGGTTTCGCCCAGTAAATCTGGGCTTTTGCGCATTGATTCAAGGGCGAATGCCATGGATGTCGATGCGCCATTACCCTGAATTTAGCGCCTGATCGAGTGCCATCGCGAGCGGGCTCACGCCTACAGGGGGCTTCAGAGCAACGCAATCGTGCCCCGACATAGGAATGAACCGCTCGCGAGGAGGCGTTGGAGCCGGGCTACAACCAATGCCAGAACCGACTCCAGAACCCGCGATTCAACTCTTCCTTGCAGCCGGCATATTGCCGCGCATACAGGTCCGAGCGGTTCTGCACCTTGCGTGCCGTTGGCAGCAGCCACGCCTTGCTCGCATAGGTCTTGTTGCGAAAACCGCCCCAGCCTTCGTGGTAATTCAGGTATTGGTTGTAGGCATCGTATTTGTAGACGCCGTTGATCGAGGTGGTCTTGTCCATGTACCAGCCGATGAAGTCGATCGCGTCGTCGAAGTCTTCGCGGTCGGCCCAGTTGCGGCCGGTGCTTTTCTGGTAGTCGGACCAGACTTCGTCTTTGGCTTGCGCATAGCCGGAAGCCGTCGACACCCGGCCCCACGGAATCACCCATAACAGGTATTTGCGCGGCGTTTTGGCGTCGTAGCGGTAGCCGGATTCCTGATACATGATCGCGAAGGGCACCTGAATCGGCACCCCCCAGCGTTTTTGCGTGACTTGCGCGGCGTCGTACCAGTCGTCTTTTTCGCGAAAGATCTCGCAGATGTCTTCCGGTGAGCGGGGCGGCGAGGTGCCGCAACCGCTCAGCAGGGTCGCCAGGGTCAGTAGTGCGAGGGTGTGCCTGTGATTCAAAAGCCGTTTCCCGTCATGCGCAAAAAGGCCGACAGTCTACGCGCTCAAGTCAATTGATGACGATAGGGCAGATCCGGACCGGTCTTGCTGCAAGTCAGCGCAGCGGCCTGGATGGCGAATCTCAGCATGCGGTCGATCTGCTCGCGGGCGAGCTGCTGCACGCCTTCGACCGAGTCCAGCGAATGTTCGGTCAACCAGGTGATCAACGCCGCCTGGAAGGTATCGCCGGCACCGACGGTATCGGCGATCTTCACCGGGCTTGCCGGTGCCGACCATGAGCCATGGGCGCGACTGTACACCGTGGCGCCTTCACCGCCGCGCGTGAGGAACACCAGCTGACAGCGATGCTCGAGCCAGCCTTCGATGACGTTCTGCGGATCTTGCTCCGGGTAGAGCAGGCTCAAGTCTTCATCGCTGACCTTGATCAGGTCGGCCAGTTGCACCAGTGTCGTGATGCGTTCGCGCCACAGCTCGATGTTCGGCTCAGGGTTGAGGCGCACGTTGGGGTCGAGGCTGATCAGGCGCTTGCCGCTTTCACGCTGAACCAGCTTGAGCAGCGTGTCGCCGATCGGCTGAACCACCAGCGAAAACGAGCCGATGTGCAAGCCGCGTACCTCTGCGCCGAGCGTTGGCAGATGCGCCTCGCTCAGTTGTCGATCGGCACACCCTTCGCCGCGAAAGCTGTAGTGCGGCGAGCCATTGGCGCCGACTGCGACCATCGCCAGGGTGGTCGGGGCGGCGAAATCCACCAGATAGTCGGGGCACACGCCTTCGTCTTGCAGCACTTGCTGCAAACGTCGGCCGAGGTAATCGGTGGACAGGCCGCCCAACAAAGCCGAGTCCACGCCCAGACGGCGCAGACCCACAGCGACGTTGAACGGCGAGCCGCCGGCAACCGCTTTGAAATTCACTTTCGAGGCCAAACCACTGGCGTCGTTTTCGCTGAAGAAATCAAACAGGGCTTCGCCACACACCAGATACATGATTGTTTGCTCTTTATAGGGTTGCGACATGCTGTTGATAGCGTTCGTAGGCCTGCTGGAATGCCGCGACGTTGGCGGCAATCGGCAGGGTTTCGCTGTGGGTATCGAGTTTCACGCAGCGCCGACATAGATCAGCCAGGGAGACCTCGTCCCCGCTCGACAGCGACTCACACCAGGCTGCCTGAATCGCAGCACCCAATGCTGCGGCTTCACTTTGTTCTGTGCAGATGACCGGGGCGTCCATGATGTCGGCGACGATCTGCCGCCACACTGCGCTCTTCGAACCGCCGCCGATCAGGCAAATGCGCAGGCTTTGTAAACCATTCTGACGGAGCAAATCCAGCCCGTAGCGCAAACCGAAGGTGGTGCCTTCGACGGCGGCGCGGCAAAGATTGGCCTGGGTCAGGTTCTCCATCGTCAGCCCGTGCAGGCTGCCCGTGGCGTGGGGCAGGGCGGGGACGCGCTCGCCGTTGAGAAACGGCAGCATGCTCACGCCCTCGGCGCCGATGGGCGACTGTGCAACCAATGCGTTGAATGCTGTCAGGTCGAGCTTGAACAGTTCGCGAATCGCACCGGTGGCGTTGGTCAGGTTCATGGTGCAGATCAACGGCAGCCAGCCGCCGCTGGAAGAGCAGAACGTGGCGACCGACGCGTCCGCGCTGACGTTTGGCGCATCCGAATAGGCGTAGACCGTGCCGGAAGAACCCAGGCTCATGGTGATCGCGCCGGGCTGAATGTTGCCGGTGCCGATGGCACCCATCATATTGTCGCCGCCGCCGCTGGCGACCACAGCGTTGGGGTTGATGCCCAACTGTTCGGCAATCGCCGGCAGGATCGTACCTACCGCCGCGTGCGCGTCGATCAGCTCTGGCAGTGCGGCCTTCAGGCGCCCGCTGGGGTCAATGTCGCGCAGCATTTGCAAGTCCCACTGGCGCGTGCGCACGTTGAAATAGCCTGTGCCCGAGGCGTCACCGTATTCGCTGCAGGCGCGGCCGGTGAGCCAGAAATTCAGGTAGTCGTGGGGCAGCAGAATGCGCGCAATGCGCGAGAACACGTCGGGGTGTTGTTCTTTCGTCCAAAGCAATTTTGAAACGGTGTAGCCCGGCGCGATGACCACGCCAAGGCGCTCCAGCGAGCCTTCTTCACCGCCCAGATGCGCGAGTAATCGAGCGTTTTCAGCGGCGGTTTCGGTGTCGCACCACAGCTTGGCCGGGCGCAGGACTTCGCCTTCGTCGTCCAGCAGAACGAGGCCGTGTTGCTGGCCGGAGACGCCGATACCGAGGATCGACTGGCCGTCGACATTGGCTGCTTGCAAGGCCTGGTGGGTCGCGCTGACGAATGCGTCCAGCCATTGCTGAACGTCTTGTTCGCGACGGCCGTTGGCGCCGCTGATCATCGTGTGTGGCGCTGCGCCTTGACCGAGGACCTGGCCGCTGGCGGCATCGAGGATGATCGCTTTGGTGCCTTGGGTGCCGCAGTCGATACCCAGGAAGAGCTTTGTTGTTGTCATGAGGACTCCACGGCTGCTCGTTCCCATGCTCTGCGTGGGAACGCCTCAATGGACGCTCTGCGTCCGCTTTTGATGGGACGCGGAGCGTCCCGGGCTGCATTCCCACGCGGAGCGTGGGAACGATCAGGTCGCGAGAACTGTTTCCAAAGTCCGCGAAACCCCAACCTCGCGCAAACTCTGGCAGCACCACTCGAACGCTGCAACAAACTCCGCCGACTTCGGTATCTCTGTGCCGAAAATCTCTTCAACACCCAGCAATCGCTCCGTGATCAGCCCATCGTCCGCTACCAGCCCTTGGCAAAACGCCGCCCGTGGGTCCGGAATCGAATACGTATCGCCATTCTCATCGACGCCCTTCAAATACAACGCCCACGCCGCGACCACCAGCGCCGCGCGTTTGGTTTCCTTGCCATCGGCGACCAGCCGATTGATGGTCGGCACCGTGAACTTGGGAAACTTCGACGAGCCGTCCGAACACACCCGCTCAAGCTGATCGGCAATCGCCTGATTGGAAAACCGCGCCACCAGCGTGTCCTTGTACTCGTTCAGGTCGATGCCCGGCACCGGCGCCAGTTGCGGCGTGACGTCCAGGTCCATGTAGGCGCGCATGTAACGCACGAACAGCGGATCGTTCATGGTTTCGTGGACGAAGCGATAACCCTTGAGGAAGCCCAGATACGTCAGCGCCAGGTGACTGCCGTTGAGCAGTTTGATTTTCATCTCTTCGTACGGCGAAACATCGTCTGTGAACTGCACGCCGACCTTTTCCCATGCCGGCCGGCCGTTGACGAATTTGTCTTCCAGTACCCATTGCACAAACGGTTCGCAGACCACAGGCCAGGCATCGTCCACCCCGTGTTTGTCGGCCAGTTGCAGGCGATGCGCGGTGCTGGTCATGGGCGTAATGCGGTCAACCATGGCGTTGGGGAAACTGACGTTGGCGTCGATCCAGTCACGCAGGTCGGGATCACGCAGCGCGGCGAAGGCCAGCAGCGCCTTGCGAGTGACGGCGCCGTTGTGCGGCAGGTTATCGCAGGACATCAGGGTAAATGCCGGCGTTCCTGCCGCGCGGCGTTTGGCCAATGCCGCGCAGAGGAAGCCGAACACGGTTTTCGGTGATTGCGGATGGCTTAGATCGTGCTGGATCTGCGGCAGGTGCGCCATGAACTTGCCGTTGCTGTCGTCGATGCAATAGCCGCCCTCGGTGATGGTCAGCGAGACGATGCGGATGTGCGGGTCGGTAAGTTTGTCGATCAGCGCCTGAGCGCTGTCTTCGGCCAGGAGCATGTCGCGGATCGCACCGATCACGCGGACTTCGGTGTCGTCGCTGTCACCGAGCTCGAACAGGGTGAACAGGTAATCCTGTTCCTTGAGGTCGTCCCGGGCGCGACGGTCTTCGGCGCGCAGGCCGACGCCGCAGATCGCCCAGTCGAGCGCTTCGCCGCGGTTCATCAACGCATCGGTGTAGTACGCCTGATGCGCGCGATGGAAACCGCCGACGCCGATATGGGCGATGCCCTGGCGAGTTTCGCTCAGGTCATAGCCCGGCAGCTGCACTTGCGGGGCCAGACGGTTGAGGTTGTGTGAGTTCAGTTTCATCGCATCAGTCTCAGGCAGCCGCACGCAGCGGGCGGGTCAACGCCACGCCGTCGGCATCGAATAGGTGGCAGTGGGTGGCGTCCAGATACAGGTTCAACTGTTCGCCATAACGGCTGGCCAGATCGCCGCGTACGCGCATGGTCAGCGCCTCGCCAGCATTGGTTTTGACGTGGCAGAAGGTGTCGCTGCCCAGGCGTTCGCTGACATCGGCGGTGACTTGCAGGGTGCAATCGCCGGCTTTCGCCAGTTCCAGATGCTCCGGGCGAATGCCCAGCGTGACCGGGCTGCCGACACTCAGGTGGGCGGCGTTGAATGGCAGGATGATCGTGGTCCCGGCGTCAAGCGCGATCTCGCAGGCAGGACCATCGATGCGGGCAATCTTGCCTTTGAGGAAACCCATTTTTGGCGTGCCGAGAAAGCCCGCTACAAAGAGGTTGGCCGGGTTGTGATACAGGTCCAGTGGCGAGCCGACCTGCTCGATCTTGCCGCCATTGAGCACCACGACCTTGTCGGCCATGGTCATGGCTTCGACCTGATCGTGGGTCACGTAAATCATCGGCGCGTGCAGATCCTTGTGCAGGCGCAGCAGCTCCAGGCGCATCTGCACGCGCAATGCGGCGTCGAGGTTGGACAGCGGTTCATCGAACAGGAAAATTTTGGGGTTGCGCACGATGGCACGGCCGATCGCGACGCGCTGGCGCTGACCGCCTGACAGTTGTTTGGGCTTGCGCTCAAGCATCGGGCCAAGTTCCAGAATGCGCGCGGCTTCGCCAACTTTCTTCTCGACTTCGGCCTTGGGCACGCCGGCCAGGTCGAGGGCGAACGACATGTTCTTTTTCACCGTCATGTGCGGGTACAGCGCGTAGGTCTGGAACACCATCGCCAGGTCGCGTTTGGCCGGGCTGACCTCGGTGATGTCGCGGCCGTCGAGCTCGATGGTGCCACCGCTGACTTCTTCAAGGCCTGCGATCAGGCGCAGCAGGGTGGATTTGCCGCACCCGGACGGGCCGACGAAGACCACGAATTCCTTGTCGTTCACCTCTAGGTCAATGCCTTTGATGATGGAAAAACCTTCGAAGCCTTTTTGCAGATTCTTGATTTTCAGGTTGGCCATGAGATGGGCCTCCGTGTTGTTATTTTTTAGATCAAAAGATCGCAGCCTTCGGCAGCTCCTACAGGAGTTTTGCCGATTCGACATTCTCTGTAGGAGCTGCCGAAGGCTGCGATCTTTTGCTTTTTCAATTCATTTCACGGCGCCGAAGGACAGGCCGCGCACCAGTTGTTTCTGGCTGATCCAGCCGAAGATCAGGATCGGCGCGCAGGCCAGGGTCGACACTGCCGACAACTTGGCCCAGAACAATCCCTCGGGGCTGGAATACGAAGCGATCAAAGCGGTCAGTGGCGCGGCGTTGGACGAGGTCAGGTTCAATGACCAGAACGCTTCGTTCCAGCACAGGATCAGCGACAACAGCACAGTGGAAGCGAGGCCACCCTTGGCGATCGGCAGCAGCACGCGAACCATTTCCTGCCAGAGCGTCGCACCGTCGAGGCGGGCGGCTTCAAGGATGTCCTTGGGAATGTCCTTGAAGTAGGTGTAAACCATCCAGACCACAATCGGCAGATTGATCAGCGTGTAGATCACGATCAGCGCGATGCGCGTGTCGAGCAAGCCGAAGCTCTTGGCCAGCAGATAGATCGGCATCAGCACGCCCACCGGCGGCAGCATCTTTGTCGACAGCATCCACAGCAGCGTGCCCTTGGTGCGCTGGGTTTCGTAGAACGCCATCGAGTACGCGGCCGGCACCGCGATCAACAGGCACAGCGCCGTGGCACTGAAGGAAATCACCACCGAGTTCCAGGCGAAACTGAAGTAATCACTGCGCTCGTTGATGTGCAGGTAGTTCTCCAGCGTCGGCGTGAAGATGAACTGCGGCGGCGTGGCGAAGGCATCGATTTCAGTCTTGAAACTGGTCATCACCATCCAGAAGATCGGAAAGAAAATCACGATCGCGATGGCCCAGGCCAGAGTGCCGAGCAGCAGGCTTTGCAGCCGGCGGGATTGTTGGAGCGTCATGGCAGACCTCACGCTTTGTCAGTCAGGTTTTTGCCGATCATCCGCACCAGAATGATCGCGGCGATGTTGGCGATGACCACGGCAATCAGACCGCCCGCCGACGCCATGCCGACGTCGAACTGCACCAGCGCCTGGTTGTAGATCAGGTAGGCGAGGTTGGTCGAGGCGTAGCCGGGGCCACCGTTTGTAGTGGTGAAAATCTCGGCGAACACCGACAGCAGAAAGATTGTTTCGATCATCACCACCACGGCGATCGGCCGGGCCAGATGCGGCAGCGTCAGGTGCCAGAAAATGGCGATCGGCCCCGCACCATCCAGCCGCGCCGCTTCTTTCTGTTCCTGATCCAGCGACTGCATGGCGGTCATTAGAATCAGGATCGCGAACGGCAGCCATTGCCACGAAACAATGATGATGATCGACAGCAGCGGGTAGTGCGCCAGCCAGTCCACCGGTTGCGCGCCGAACAGCTTCCAGAGGTAGGCGAGGATCCCGGAGACCGGATGGAAGATCAGGTTTTTCCAGATCAGAGCGCCGACCGTGGGCATGATGAAGAATGGCGAAATCAGCATGACCCGCACGATGCCGCGACCGAGAAATTCGCTGGCCTCAAGCAACGCGCTGATCAACACACCCAGGATCACGCTGATGAGCAACACGCTGCCGACCAGCAGCAGCGTATTGGTCGCACCGGGCATGAAGCCTGAATCGGTGAGGAAGTACTCGAAGTTCTCCAGCCCCACGAATTGGTTTTCGCCGGGGTAGAGCAGGTTGTAGCGGATCATCGAAAAATACACGGTCATGCCCAGCGGCACGATCATCCACAGCAGCAACAGCGCGACCGATGGGCTGACCAGAAACCAGCCAGGATTGGCCACGCGGCTCTTGCGCTGTGGTTGCGCAAGTTCGAGTTGGGCTTTGGCAGTTGAAGTATTCATGGCAATCACAACCAAGTAGGTACAGATACATATTCAGGAAAGAAGAAGTTCCTGACAGCGACGCGAACCCTGTGGGAGCGGGCTTGCCCGCGATGGCGATGTAACAGCTGACGGCAGTGTTGAGTGTGCCGGCCCCATCGCGGGCAAGCCCGCTCCCACAGGTTTAATGGTCATTACTTGGGATAACCCGCGCGCTTCATCTCGCGTTCCGTGGTTTGCTGAGCCGCCGCCAAGGCCTGATCCACCGTGGTCTGGCCGATCAGCGCGGCCGAGAACAGCTTGCCGACCTGGGTGCCTACGGCCTGGAATTCAGGAATAGTCACCAGTTGAATGCCAATGTACGGCACCGGTTTCAACGTCGGCTTGCTCGGGTCAGCGGCCTTCAGTGATTCAAGTGTCACCTTGGCAAACGGCGCGGCGCTCATGTATGCGTCGCTGTAAGTAGAGGCTCGGGTGCCGGGTGGCACGTTGGCGATGCCATCGGTCTTGGCAACCAGTTCGCCGTACTCTTTGGACGTTGCCCAGGCGCTGAAGGCCTTTGCGGCGTCCTTGGCTTTGGAGCTGGTCGGAATCGCCAGCGCCCATGAATACAGCCACGCCGAGCCTTTGTCGGTGACTTGCTGCGGGGCGAAGGTGAAGCCGACGTGCTCGGCGACCTTGCTCTGAGTCTTGTCGGTAACGAACGAGCCGGCGACGCTGGCGTCGACCCAGATTGCGCACTTGCCGCTGTTGAACAAGGCGAGGTTTTCGTTGAAACCGTTGCTCGAAGCGCCCGGCGGGCCGGATTTCTTCATGGTGTTCACGTAGAAGTTCAGCGCGTTTTTCCATTCCGGCCCGCTGAATTCCGGCTTCCACTGCTCATCGAACCAGCGTGCGCCGTAAGCGTTGGCGACCGTGGTGACCAGCGCCATGTTCTCACCCCAGCCAGCCTTGCCGCGCAGGCAGATGCCGTACTGCTCTTTGTCTTTCTGAGTAAGTTTTTCAGCGAAACCGGCGATCTGTTCCCAGGTCGGATGCTCCGGCATGGTCAGTCCGGCTTCCTTGAACAGGTCGGTGCGGTAATACGTAATCGAGCTTTCCGCATAAAACGGCAGGGCATACAGCGAACCCTTCACCGACAGGCCTTCACGCACCGACGGGAACACGTCATCGAGTGCGTAACTGGCCGGCAAATCCTTCATTGGCTCCAGCCAACCCTTGCCGCCCCAGAGTGCTGCTTCGTACATGCCGATGGTCAATACGTCGAACTGCCCACCCTGAGTGGCGATGTCGGTAGTCAGGCGCTGACGCAGGACGTTTTCTTCCAGTACCACCCAATTGAGCTTGATGTCCGGGTGCTCGCTCTCGAAGGTCTTGGAGAGTTTTTGCATGCGGATCATGTCGCTGTTGTTGACGGTGGCGATGGTCAGGGTCTGGGCGCCAAGGCTGACGCTGCTGAGGGTCATGCAGGTGAGGGCGAGCAGAGCTTTTGCAGTGGATTGCATCGTGCACTCCTTTTCTGAAACCCAAGAGGGCCAGAGGGACAGTTATTGTTTTTGTGTCTTCCGAATGCAGGAAGAATGTGCGCTGATTACAGCCTTCAAATGAATAGCTGACAAATCATTCATCGCACTGGTGTCGATACTTTTTTGCACTGGGGTTTAGTTGGGTGAACGCAAGGAAGGGGCACGCAGCGGACATGTTCTGTCGGATGCGTACAGGTTTTGACTTGAAATGAGCACTTGTGGGAGCGAGCTTGCTCGCGAATGCAGTGTGTCAACGTTATCTGAGTGGGCTGACACTACGCCATTCGCGAGCAAGCTCGCTCCCACAAGGGAATGATGATGTCAGGAATGATTTTTTTCAGTCAGGCGCTGTACAGCCAGACGTCGATAATGCGACGGCGTCATGCCTTTGAGTTGCTGGAAGCGCCGATTGAAGTTGGAAATGTTGTTGAAGCCTGACTCGAAGCACACCTCGGTCACCGGTTTGTCACCATCGGCCAGCAGCTCACAGGATTTGCTGATGCGCAGGCGATTGACGAACTCGATGAAGTTGCGACCGGTAGCCTGTTTGAATACGCGGCTGAAGTAGGTCGGCGTCATGCCCAGATGCTCGGCAACTTCCTCCAGCGAGATGTCACGGGCGTAGTGGCTGAAGATGTAATCGACCGCACGGTTGGTGCGGTCGATGTTGTGCTCATCCGCCAACTGCGGCGTCGTCGCGCCGGACAACAACTGGAAATCTTCGCTGGCCGCCAGCAACTCCATCAGAATGAAAAAGTGGCCGAGGCGAGTGATACCCGTGCTGTCTGCGATCCGCTGCATCAACGTCATGGCCTGACGGATCGTGCGTTTGCAGCGAAACTCGATCCCGTACTGCGCCCGTTCCAACAGCGGGGCGAGGGTCTTCAGTTCAGCGAATACTTGATGGCCGCTCTCGAACAATTCGTCAGTGAAGTTGACCAGCATGTCGCGCTTTTCTACCACCTCATCTTCCGCGACCTGGCTGATCCAGTTATGCGGCAGGTTGGGGCCAGTCAGAAACAGGGTCTCTGGATAGAAGTTGCCGATGTAGTCGCCGATGAACACCTTGCCGGAACTGGCGACGATCAGGTGCAGTTCGTATTCCTTGTGAAAATGCCAGCGCACCAGCGGGCAGGGAAAGCCGTGCTGGCGATAGATGATGGACAGGCCGTTATGGTCGTCCATCAGCTCGTAGGAAGGGTCGGTGACGCGAGCGGTTCTGGTCATGACGGGGCACTTTTTATAATCGCTGCGCGGATCATGCCTCGTTTTTCGACCTTTGTGCCACTTCCGCCAATCCGCGTCGGGCACTGCGCTTAGTTGAGTTTGTCGCGGGCTTTTTGCAGATTGGCCATCTGGCAGAAGCGCACGATGTTTGAGTTTTTGATGAAGTCAAAATTGATGATGTTGCATTTCTTCGCCCAATCGGACTTCTCCGGATCAAACCAGCTGTCGAGGCTGTCGAGGATCCGCTGCGGGCCACCGAGGTTGTAAGTGGTTGCCGACAGCGACCATGGGCGCTGCGTACTGACGGGCAAGCGCATGATAATGTTGATATAGCCATGCAGTTCGGACGTGTCAACTTGCGACTGGCCGATCCACTTGTGATTGATCTGGCGGTAGATGCGATAGTCCTCCGTCTCCCAGGTCATTGGCGCCGCCACCATAATGCGTTGCAACGGACTGATGGCTTTGAGTTGGCCAAGTGTCAGATGCAGATTGTCGGCGGGAATGATTCGCTCCCCGAGGTGCTCCAGCAATGCTGTTTTGAATTCCGCATGATTGAACGGATCCTGAGCACTGGAAAGTTCATGGAAGTCGAGAATGATGAATTCATTTGGACTTCTATAATAAAACCCCTTCAAATCCCGGACGAGGTCCTCAAGTGTCCGCGAAGAGGTATATCCATTGTGCTGGAAGCGGAACCTGGCCAGATGTTGCGCTTTATCATCGTAAACAAGGCGTACATCCAGTGCGCGAGCACCACGGTTCAATTGCGAGTAAAAAGGGATATCCTGGCAGGCGAGCCAGTTCTTGCCGGGGAGCAGCGCATACGAGGCCTCCCAGTCGCAACCGGCGTTATGCGTGCCGGGCAGCGTCATTTCAAACAGTGAAAGATTGTCAATTTGCGGAGAGTCGGCCATCCAGCGAGTGGCATGGGAGCTGTCGAAGTTATTCATGTTGCACATCCTGCGAGTTGGTAAATGATAGAAGCTGCGCGCAGGATGTTTATAAAGGCAGTCGGTTAAATGGAAAAGTTTGCTTTTAATGCAAGTCGTGTAAGTTTGGTGATTATTGGTCCGTTTGATGTGGTCGGTTCTTGGCTTCAATCCATTGGGCCATGTATTGAGTGCTTTTAAGTGTGTGGTGGCGCAACATGGCGCCGGTAAAGTTGTTGTTTCTAAGTTGTGCCAAGTGCTCTCTGTACTCATTGATTTTGCTAATAAGCGCAGCGCCGTGCACGCTGCGTTGATAGCGCTGCTGTAACAGTGTTTCAGCAAGAACCTGTGCGGACAACCAGCGCGCCGGATCCTCGTGAAGTTGCACGGCCTGCTCGGCGAACGCATGCGCGTCAAGGGCAATCGCTCCCGGCCACGGACTGGCGCCATGCATGGCTTCGGCACCGATCGGGGTAGTCACGCTCGGGGTGCCGCACAGCATCGCATCGATCAGTTTGCCCTTGATTCCGGCACCAAAGCGCAGTGGTGCGAGACAGACGCGGGCCGCTGACATGACTTCGAGCGCATCTTCAGCCCAGTTCATGATGTGAAAACCTTGGGCCGGGTTGTGCAAAGCGGTGGCCTTGGGCGGCGTATACGCGCCATAGATATGCAGCTGCGCGCCAGGCAATTGCGCACGAATCAACGGCCACAGCGTGTTTTTCATCCAGAGCACCGCGTCCCAATTGGGCGCATGTCGGAAATTGCCGATGCTGAGAAAATGCGCGCGGTCGGCGAATGACCTTGGCGCGGTCGCCGCAGGCTCGACCATCAACGGGCACCAGTGCAGGAGCTGGCGGGGAAGGCTGAATTCTTGAACGAGCAGATTGATTTCGACTTCGGAAATCATCAGGTTCAAGTCACACCGGTAGAGCGCGGCGATTTCCCGCTTGGCCAGGTCGCTGCCGGCCATCAACTGGAATTCTTCGCGCAACGCCTGTGAAAACAGCTCCGTGAAATCATTCTGGTCGTCACTGCTTTTCAGACGCTCTTTCAAGCGCTGATGACGCGCATGACGCAGACTTTGCAAGTCGGATGTCTCCAGGATGCGAAGGGCGTCCGGGCAGTGTTTCTCCACGCGCCAGCCGAACTGTTCCTCCATCATGAACTGATCAAACAGCACGATATCCGGGGCCAGCGCGCTGATGAACGTGTCGAAACTGCTGCTGTTGAGTTCGATCGGCACTTCACGAATGCCGAGCGCGGTGAGATCTGCCTTGTGCTCGCCCGGGCCGGCCGGGCTGCTGAAGGTGATGTCCCAGCCCTGTTCGAGGAACGTTTCGAGGATCTGCATGACATGTCCGCTGGCCGCCGAAGAGCGAGGCTCGGGCCAGACGTAGCCGATGACCAGGACTTTGGTGGAGACGGAGTGGGACATCGGCAGATTCTCGGCGCATGAAAAAGCGCGCATTAGATCACAATGAAGTGAATCAAATGCGCCCCTGACCGAGGTTTCAAGACAGGACCGGTAAGGTTCGGATCGCAGGACAGCGCGTCGTTACCTGGTGCGTTGCAATATGCCAATGACCTTGTCGCGCAGTTGATCAATGGAGAAGGGTTTGCCGATCACATGCATGTCGGCGGGCACTTCGATAGTCTCGGCATAACCGCTAGCAAACAGGACGGGCAAAGCGGGGCGCAGATCACGGGCTCTTTCGGCGAGTTCGCGGCCATCCATGCCGGGTAGGCCGTGGTCGGTCATCATCAGATCGATCAGCGTGCTCGAGTCGGCAAGAATTTCGAGTGCCGTGTTGCCGTCTTCAGCTTCCAACACAGTGAATTCCAGCTCCTCCAGCACATCGACGATAAGCATGCGCACGATGTCGTCGTCTTCTACGACCAGGATGGTGGATGGATTGGCAGACATGGCAGGGCTCTCAAAAAATAAAATCGGGGATACCGGGCGATCAAAATTGCCGGACTCTTGCATGAGTAAGTGGCGCATAGCCACAAGTTCCCGGTCCGTTACAAAAAAAAGAACAGGGCAGAGCAGGGCAGTAAGGATAACCGTTGGCGTCATCCGATGCGCTGGCGCATGTAGGAAAATGCCATCATTTAAGTGAGAAAAATGGATCCATGCCTCGGTTTTGGGGCAAACTCTCGGGTTTTCAACAGTTCGACAAGGCTGCCCCATGTCCTCTCCGTCTTCGGTTGATGAGCAACGGTTTCGTAAACTCCTGAGTCGCAACGTCAGCTTGCCGCTGGGCGTCGGCGTACTCAGTGCCGTGTTCTTCGTCTCGCTGATCACTTATTTGCTGTCGGTCATCCAATGGGTCGAGCACACCGACCGGGTGATCAATAACGCCAATGAGGCGGTGAAGCTCACCGTCGATCTTGAAACCGGCATGCGCGGTTATCTGCTCAGCGGCGATGAACACTTCCTGGACCCGTATGAAACGGCCAAGCCACGGATCGCCGTTGCCCTGAATACGCTACTGGAACTGACCGCCGACAACCCGGTGCAGACAGACCGCTTGCGTCGTCTTCAGGCGTTGCAGCTTGAATGGGCCAATTACGCGCAGTCGATGATCGATCTGCAACGCAGCAGCGGCGATTATCGCGGCGCGGTCAAGGCCGGGCGGGGCAAGCGCCTGACCGATGAGATTCGCAAGCAGTTCGAAGACGTCATCGAAACCGAGCAGGTGTTGCGGGCCACGCGCAACGAAGACGTGCGTCGCACCACGGTCTGGAGCATCACGCTCTACCTGATCTTCATCGTCGGCATCAGTGGATTGCTGGCCTACATCGGCCGGCGCGATTTGCTTAACCTGTCGACCAGTTACAGCGCCACTCTGGCCGCGCAACTGGCCAGCGCCGAACGTCTCGAGAAACAAGCCTGGCTGCGCAATGGCCAGACGCAATTGGCCGAACAGGTGCTGGGGCAACTGACGCTCAATCTGTTGGGGCGCAACATCCTGCAGTTCTGCGCGCAATACCTGGGCACCGCCGTGGCTGCGCTGTATGTGCGTGAAGAACACGGCGGTCTCAAACGTGTGGCGACTTACGGTTTTTCCCGTGAGCAGGAAGAGCAGTCCCAGTCGATTTTCAGCGGCGAAGGCATTGTCGGCCAGGTGGCGCAGCAAGCGCGGCTGATTCGCCTGGACTCGGTTCCGGCCGACTACTTCAAAGTCAGCTCGGGGCTCGGCGAAGGTTTGCCACACAGCGTGCTGGTGGTGCCGACCAGTGATGACGACCGGGTCAACGGCGTGATCGAACTGGGTTTCCTGCGTCCGCTGACAGAGCGCGATATCGAGTTGCTGGAACTGATTGCAGGCAACATCGGCACGTCCATTGAGGCGGCGCGCTACCGTCAGCGCTTGCAGGAAGTGTTGGCCGAAACCCAACAGCTCAACGAAGAACTGCAAGTGCAGCAGGAAGAGCTGAAAACCGCCAACGAGGAGCTGGAAGAACAGTCGCGGATTCTCAAGGAGTCCCAGGCGCATCTGGAAACCCAGCAGGTCGAACTGGAGCAGACCAACGAGCAGCTCGCCGAACAGCGCGATGCGATGGATCAGAAAAACACCGAACTGAATCAGGCGCAGATCCAGCTCGAAGAGCGTGCTGAAGAGCTGCAGCGATCCAGCAAATACAAGTCCGAGTTCCTGGCGAACATGTCCCACGAGCTGCGTACTCCGCTGAACAGTTCGCTGATTCTGGCCAAATTGCTGGCGGAAAACCCGCAGCAGAATCTGTCGGCGGAACAGGTCAAGTTTGCCGAGTCGATTTACTCCGCCGGCAACGATCTGCTCAACCTGATCAACGATATTCTGGATATTTCCAAGGTCGAAGCCGGCAAGCTCGAAGTCATCGCCGAAAATACCCGGGTCGAGCGCCTGGTCGATGGCTTGCGTTCGATGTTCGAACCTCTGGCGGCGGACAAGAAACTCACCTTCAGCGTCGAGCTTCAGCCGGACGCCCCCGGCGTGCTGTTTACCGATCGCCAGCGTCTGGAACAGGTGATCAAGAACCTGCTGTCGAACGCGATCAAATTTACCGAGCAAGGCGCGGTCAGCCTGACGATTACGGCTCAGCCCAACGATCGAATCGCCTTCATCGTCAAGGACTCCGGGATCGGCATCGCCGCCGATCAGCAGGAAAGTATCTTCGAAGCGTTCCGTCAGGCGGATGGCACCACCAACCGCAAGTACGGCGGCACCGGCCTCGGCTTGTCGATCTCGCGGGATCTGGCGACGCTGCTGGGCGGCTCGATCAGCGTCGACAGCGTACCGGGGCAGGGCAGCACCTTCACGCTGGTGCTACCGCGTCAGTATCATGAATCGGGCGAAACACCTGCGACGCCAATGACCTTTCACCCAGCACCTGCCACGCCTACGCCGCTTGCGGTTGCGGCACCGATCGCATCAGTGATTCCGGCGGTCATCCCGCGCTTCGCCGATGACCGCGACAAGGCGCCGTTCGCCACCCGCTGCATTCTGGTGGTGGAAGATGAACCGAACTTCGCTCACATCCTTTATGACCTCGCACACGAGTTGGGCTATCAGTGCCTGGTCGCCCACGGCGCCGACGAAGGTTATGACCTGGCCCGCGAGTTCGTGCCGGACGCCATTCTGCTGGACATGCGCCTGCCTGATCATTCCGGCCTGACCGTGCTGCAGCGCCTGAAAGAGCGCGCCGAAACCCGGCACATTCCGGTGCACGTGATTTCCGTCGAGGATCGCGTCGAAGCCGCCATGCACATGGGCGCTATCGGCTACGCGGTGAAACCGACCACCCGCGAAGAGCTCAAGGATGTGTTCGCCCGTCTCGAAGCCAAGCTGACTCAGAAGGTCAAACGCGTGCTGCTGGTTGAGGACGACGATTTGCAACGCGAAAGCATCGCGCGGCTGATTGGCGACGAGGACATCGAAATCACCGCCGTCGGCCTCGCGCAGGACGCGCTGCAACTGCTGCGCACAACGATTTACGACTGCATGGTTATCGACCTGAAGCTGCCGGACATGCTCGGCAATGATCTGCTCAAGCTCATGTCCACCGAGGATATTTGCTCGTTCCCGCCGGTCATCGTCTACACCGGACGCAACCTGACCCGCGACGAAGAGGCCGAGCTACGCAAGTATTCGCGCTCGATCATCATCAAGGGCGCACGCTCGCCGGAACGGCTGCTGGATGAGGTCACACTCTTTCTGCACAAAGTCGAATCACAGCTGTCCCATGAACGGCAGAAGATGCTCAAGACCGCGCGCAGCCGCGACAAGGTCTTCGAGGGACGCAAAGTGCTGCTGGTCGATGACGATGTGCGCAATATCTTCGCCCTGACCAGCGCGCTCGAACACAAAGGCGCAGTCGTGGTGATCGGCCGTAATGGCCGCGAAGCGATTGAAAGACTCAACGAAGTCGAGGACATCGATCTGGTGCTGATGGACGTGATGATGCCGGAAATGGATGGTTTCGAAGCCACCCAGGAAATCCGCAAGGATCCGCGCTGGCGCAAGCTGCCGATCATCGCGGTAACGGCCAAGGCCATGAAGGACGATCAGGAGCGCTGCCTGCAGGCTGGCGCCAATGATTACCTGGCCAAACCCATCGACCTTGATCGCCTGTTCTCGCTGATACGTGTGTGGTTACCAAAAATGGAACGCATCTAGTGGAACGCAGCAGTCCAGCCGAACGCAACAGCGAAATCGAATTACGCTTGTTGATCGAGGCGATTTACCTCAAGTACAGCTACGATTTCCGCGACTACTCCGGCGCTTCGATCAAGCGCCGGGTGCAGCACGCGTTGAGCCAGTTCGAGTGCGCGACCATCTCGGCGTTGCAGGAAAAAGTCCTGCACGATCCGACGGCGTTCATGCAGCTGCTGCAATTGCTGACGATCCCGGTCAGCGAGATGTTCCGCGATCCGTCTCACTTCCTCGCGATTCGCAACGAAGTGGTGCCGCTGCTGCGTACTTATCCGTCGCTGAAAATCTGGATTGCGGGGTGCAGCACGGGCGAGGAGGTCTATTCGATGGCGATTCTGCTGCGCGAGGAAGGCCTGCTCGACCGGACGATCATTTATGCCACCGACATCAACCCGCGCTCGCTGGAAAAGGCCAAGCAGGGAATTTTCTCCATGGAGAACGTCCGCGCCTACACCGCCAATTACCAGCAGGCGGGCGGTCAGCGCTCGTTTGCCGACTACTACACGGCGGCTTACGGCTACGCCATCTTCGACAAGAGCCTGTGCGAGAACGTGACGTTCGCCGACCACAGCCTGGCGACCGACAGCGTGTTCTCCGAAACCCAACTGATCTCCTGCCGGAACGTGTTGATCTACTTCAACAAGAAGCTTCAGGATCGGGCGTTCGGGTTGTTTCATGAATCGCTGTCCCATCGCGGTTTTCTGGTGCTGGGCAGCAAGGAAACCCTGGACTTTTCCAACTATTCGAACCAGTTCGAGCCGTTGGTCAAACAAGAGCGGATTTACCGTAAATCATGAACGACACCCCGAGCCTGCCTCGCATCGAGGCTGTTGTGATCGGCGCCTCCGCCGGGGGCGTCGAGGCGTTGCTGACCCTGCTAGGGCCGCTGCGCAGAGGCTATGTGCTGCCGATTATCATCGTCCTGCATTTGCCGGAAGAGCGTCGCAGTCATTTGGCCGAGGTATTTTCCCGGCGCATGGAGCTGCCGGTCAAAGAGGCTGAAGACAAGCAGGACATCCAGGGTGGCACGGTGTATTTCGCCACGCCCGGTTATCACCTGTCGGTCGAGCAGGATCGGAGTCTGTCATTGAGCTTGGAAGATCGCGTGCATCATTCCCGGCCCTCGATCGACTATCTGTTTGAATCCGCCGCCGACGTTTATGGCCCGACACTGGCTGCCGTGCTGCTGACTGGCGCCAATCAGGATGGCGCGCACGGGCTGGCTTACGTCAAGCGTTGCGGCGGTCTGACCATCGTCCAGGACCCTGAAGATGCACAAGTTGCCACCATGCCCCAGGCTGCACTCAACATTCAGCAGCCGGATCATGTCCTACCCATTCACGGCATCGGCCGTCTGCTTGTCGAGCTGGAACGAATCGCATGCTGAGTAATATCCAAGCCAAACTGTTGATCGTCGACGATCTGCCAGAAAACCTGCTGGCGCTGGAAGCGCTGATCAAGCGCGAAGATCGGATGGTCTACAAGGCTCTGTCGGCGGACGAAGCACTCTCGCTGCTGCTGCAGCACGAGTTCGCCATGGCCATCCTCGACGTGCAGATGCCGGGCATGAACGGCTTCGAACTGGCCGAGTTGATGCGTGGC
Organism: Pseudomonas khorasanensis; assembly: GCF_014268505.2. Classification (GTDB taxonomy): domain Bacteria; phylum Pseudomonadota; class Gammaproteobacteria; order Pseudomonadales; family Pseudomonadaceae; genus Aquipseudomonas; species Aquipseudomonas khorasanensis. Next base: position 1,227,907 of record NZ_JABWQP020000001.1, on the reverse strand, counting down.
ACCGAAAAGACCAAAAACATTCCGATCATCTTTGTCAGCGCCGCCGGCCGCGAACTCAATTATGCGTTCAAGGGTTATGAGAGCGGTGCGGTTGACTTCCTGCACAAGCCGCTGGATATCCACGCGGTGAAGAGCAAGGTCAACGTCTTCGTCGACCTGTACCGCCAGAGCAAAGCCATGAAGCAGCAGGTCGAGGCGCTGGAGCAGGCCCGACGCGAGCAGGAAGCGCTGCTGCAGCAATTGCAAAGCACTCAGCTTGAACTGGAACAAGCGGTGCGCATGCGCGATGACTTCATGTCCATCGTTGCCCACGAAGTCCGAACGCCGCTCAATGGCCTGATTCTCGAAACCCAGCTGCGCAAGATGCACCTGGCCCGGGACAACGCCTCGGCGTTCACCCTCGATAAGATGCAGGCGATGGTCGATCGCGATGAACGGCAGATCAAGAGCCTGATTCGCCTGATCGAAGACATGCTCGATGTGTCGCGGATCCGCACCGGCAAACTGTCGATCCGGCCAAACCGCTTCGACCTGGTTCAGTTGGTCCGCAATCTGCTGCAGAACTTTGCCGCACAGATCGAGGCCGCGGAAACCACAGTGTCGTTCAGCGCTTCGGCCCCGGTCGAAGGTTGCTGGGACGAGTTCCGCATTGAACAAGTGGTGTCCAATTTGCTGACCAATGCCTTGCGTTACGGTGGCCGCAGCCCGATTCAGGTGCGCGTCTATTGCGAAGGTGACGAGGCTCGCGTCGAGGTTCAAGACCATGGCATCGGCATCAGTGCCGAGAACCAGAAGCGTATTTTCCAGCAATTCGAACGGGTGTCCGCCAAGACGGTGGTGGCCGGGCTCGGGTTGGGTCTGTTCATATCCGAGCAGATCGTCGCCGCCCACGGCGGCTCCATCGTCGTCGAAAGCGAAATCAACGAAGGCGCCCTGTTTCGCGTTTGTCTGCCGATGGATGAAAACGGCAAATCCGACGCAACCTCTGAGTGACCACACGGTCGTATCAGCAGCTATTGACCGAACAAAGGCTTCCCATGAGCGTAGATGCGCAAGATGTAGTACTCGTCGTCGAAGACGAACCGGTTATCTTGATGGTCCTGACAGATTACCTGTCAGGGCAGGGCTATCGCGTGCTGCAAGCGGAAAACGGTGAGCAGGCTTTCGAGATTCTTGCCAGCAAACCTCACCTGGACATGCTGATTACCGACTTCCGCCTGCCTGGCGGGATCTCCGGCGTGCAAATCGCCGAGCCGGCCGTCAAGTTGCGACCGGACCTTAAAGTGATTTTCATCAGTGGTTACCCGCAGGAAATCCGCGAGACGGGCAGCCCGATCACGCAAAAGGCACCCATCCTCGAAAAACCGTTCGATCTGGATGTGCTGCAGGAAAAGATTCAGGAATTGCTGGCCTGATACTCATGTAGGAGCAGCCTTCGGCAGCTCCTACACATTCAGCTATTGATCATCTCGCGTACCTTGGCCGTGAGCAGATCGAAGGTGAACGGCTTGGTGATCATCTGCATCCCTGAATCGAGAAAACCGCCGCGCACTGCTGCGTGCTCGGCGTACCCGGTGATGAACAACACTTTCAGCCCTGGCCGGTATTGGCGGCCGACTTCCGCCAGTTGACGACCGTTCATGCCGGGCAATCCGACATCGCTGATCAGCAGATCGATACGTTGCGATGAGTTCAGGATAGGCATCGCAGCGTCCGCATCGCTGGCCTCGACGAAGGCATAACCCAATTCACTGAGGACAGCGCTGACCAGCACGCGCACGGCAGGGTCGTCTTCGACGATCAGCACCGTTTCGCCCGCCATGGCGTACGGCGCCTGCAGCGTATCCGAAACGGGAAGCTTGATTTCTTCACCGGTGAAGCGCGGGAGGTAGAGCTTGACGGTGGTGCCCTGGTCGACTTCGCTGTCGATCGAGACATGACCCCGCGACTGTTTGCTGAAACCATAGATCATCGACAGACCCAGTCCGGTGCCCTGGCCGATCGGCTTGGTGGTAAAAAAAGGATCGAACGCGCGGCTGACAACGCTCTGCGGCATGCCGCTGCCGTTATCGGTCACGCTCAGCATCACGTAATCACCGGGCTCCAGATTGCTGTAGGCCTCGGTGAAATCCCGATGCAGCACTTGATTGCGGGTTTCCACGACCAGTTTGCCACCCTCGGGCATCGCGTCGCGGGCGTTGATCACAAGGTTGAGGAGGGCGCTTTCCAGTTGATTGGGATCCGCTTCGGCGACCCAGAGGTCGTCATCCAGACGCATCTCCAACTGGATGCTTTCATTGAGGCTGCGCTGCAGCAGTTCGCCCATCGACAGCACCAGCGTGTTCATTTGCACGGCTTTCGGATCGAGCGACTGCCGGCGGGAGAAAGCCAGCAGGCGATGGGTCAGGCCAGCAGCCCGGTTGGCGGACGTCACGCCGAGGTCGATCAGGCTGTCGAGGTCCTCGGTGCGACCACGGGCCAGCCGCCGACGCAACAGTTCGAGGCTGCCGATGATGCCGGTGAGCATATTGTTGAAGTCGTGAGCGATGCCGCCGGTGAGTTGGCCGACCGCCTCCATTTTCTGCGATTGGCGCAACGCTTCTTCGTTATGACGAAGCTGGGCGGTGCGTTCTTCGACTTGCTGCTCGAGGGTTTCCAGCGTCGATTGCAGACGCCGTTCGCTTTCGCTCAGGTCAATCAGACGATCGCGGGCTTCGTATTGTCGTCGCCGCCCTCGCAGGGCGGCGGACACCAGACTGACCATGGTTGCCGGGTGAAACGGGCGCTCCAGAAAGGTCACGTTCCCCAGCAGGCTGCTCAGGCGCGAGGGCGGCCCTTGCTCCTGTCCGCCATGATGCGTCAACAGCACGATCGGCAGGTCTGACCAGGCCGGTTGCTGTTCGAGGTGCTGGATCAGTGTTTCCAGCTCCGGTCCGCGTAATGCTTCGGCGGCCATCAACATCAGGCCCGCACCGAGCTCGAGTTCGGCGCACAGTGCGCCGAGGTTGGGCACCACAAGGCCCGCGTAACCCGCTTCGTTGAGAATCTTCAGCGCGATCTGACTGTCGCGCCCCAGAGGCGTCAGAATCAGGACCCGCTCGGCCAGTGGCACATGGTCCGTCACGAGCTGGGTTCCCCAAGCAATGGATTGTCCGTACCCATGTAAGTCGGCACACCCCGCAGCACGCCTTGAAAGGCTTCCAGCGGTTGGCCAATGGTCATGCCGCGCGCGGAAATCCGGTATTCACGGATGGTCGATTCATGGCTGCCAGTTCGTTTCTTGATAATCGAAATGGCTCGACGGACCTTGCCCAGTGCCTCGAAGTAACGCAACAGAATCACCGTGTCGGCAAGATAAGTAATGTCGACCGGCGCCTGCATGTCGCCAACCAGACCGTGCTGGGCAACGGTCATGAAAGTCGCCGCGCCTTTGCGGTTCAGGTACAGCAACAGCTCGTGCATGTGCAGCACCAGGGCGTTCTCTTCGGGCATCGCCGCCTGGTAGCCGTTGATGCTGTCGATCACCACGGTCTTGATGCCCAATTCATCGACGCAACGGCGAACGCGATGTGAAAACTCGCCGGGCGACAGTTCGGCGGCATCGACCTGTTCTATCAGGAGATTGCCAGTCGCTTTCAAGGCTTTGAGGTCGATACCTATGTGGCGCATGCGCTCGAACAGCAGGCCCAGTTCCTCATCGAAGATGAAGAGCGCGGCCTTTTCGCCACGCTGTACAGCGGCTGCGGCAAATATCATCGAAATCAGCGATTTACCGGTACCGGCCGGGCCGAGAATCAAGGTGCTTGAACCGGTCTCGATACCGCCACCGAGCAGGGCATCCAGTTCCTTGATGCCGCTGGACAGCTGCAGGCGTGGATAATCGCCACGATGTTCCGCCGCAACGAGGCGCGGGAACACATGCACGCCGTCGCCCATGATGGTGAAGTCGTGGAAACCGCCTCGGTACTTCTGGCCACGGTACTTGACCACCCGCACTCGACGCCGCTCCGCACCGTAACTTGGCGTGAGCTCTTCAAGGCGGATCACGCCGTGGGCCACACTGTGCACGGTTTTATCGAGGGATTCGGTGGTCAGGTCGTCAAGCAACAGGACGGTGGCGTCGTAGCGCACAAAGTAGTGCTTGATCGCCAGGATTTGCCGACGATAGCGCAGCGAGCTTTGCGCCAGCAGGCGGATTTCCGACAGGCTGTCGAGCACCACACGCGTTGGCTTGAAACGCTCGACCACTTCGAAAATCTGCCGGGTCGCCTCGCCCAACTCCAGATCCGAGGAATACAGCAAACTTTGCTGGTGCTCGGCATCAAGCAGGCTTTCTGGCGGTGTCAGCTCAAATATCTGGATTTTATCGTCCAGCTCCCAACCGTGGGAGAGGGCGCCTTGGCGCAGTTCTTTCTCGGTTTCCGAGAGCGTGATGTACAGGCAACGTTCCCCGGCAAGCGCGCCGGCGCGAAGAAAGTGCAGCGCTACCGTGGTTTTGCCGGTACCGGGTTCACCTTCCAGCAAAAACACGTGACCGCGAGACAGACCGCCGGCCAGGATGTCATCCAGACCTTCAATGCCGACGGCGGCTTTCGCACTGATCAACTCGTTTGATGTAGTCAAAAAATGCCCTCTTATGGCTAGGGTATCAGGCGGTTCGCTTATTGCTTCGCCTGAGTAACTTGACCTCATCACGTGTTGGCGGTTCCGCTTTTTCTTTCAATTGATGGCCAATTGCGCTCGCTGTAGCTTTATCACAGCCCCTGCTGCAACGCCGGATCATCCGGATTCAACTGTTCGAGTTGTGCCAGCAGTATTTGTACATTCTGCAACTGGCCGCTCTCTTTCCAGTAATTGATCAGCAGCACCCGCGCCTTGCGATCGGCGGGGTGACGCTGGACGATTTCCTGCAGTTGTTTCTGCGCCGCTTCCAGCTCTTGCGCGCTGTGCAAAGTGGTCGCCAGGTCGTAGCGATAATCCTTGTTGTCCGGTTCGAGCTCGACGGCTTTGGACAGACCGAGCAGGGCATATTCGCGCTGACCGTGATGCAACAACCACAGACCGAGGGCGTGTTGCAGATAGGCTGAATCGGGTTGTGCCTTGAGCTGTTGTGCGAGCAACTGGCGAGCCGCATCGCTTTGGCCCTGGCGATCGAGCACATCGATCTGCATGACCAGCGCCGGCAGGTTGCCGGGTTCGAGACGCAGAGTATTGTCCAGCGCCTGCTGTGCCTGTTTGTATTCGGCGTTATGGATATAGAGACGAGCCAGTTGCGCGGAATTGGCGGCGCTTTCAGGCTGGTCTTCGAGCACCTGCTGCCAGCCATCGATGGCTTGCTGCAGCGGCGCGAAATACAGGCCCAACTCGTCCGGCGTCAGGCCGAGCAGGGCGTTGATGGCCGCGAACCGGACACTTTGCTCCTCATCGTCGAGCAATGGGCCGAGCAACAGACTGCGTTGCCCTCCGGGTACAAGGCCGACGATACTTTTTATCGCTGCCACGCGGACTTGCGGCGCTTCGTGGTGCAAGTCGATGTCCGCCAGTTTCAATGCCTGGGGACTTGGGTAGTTGGGCAACTCGCCATGCAGCCAGACGCGGCGCTTGACCGAGATGTCCGGACGGCCCAATTGCTGATACAACTGGCGCGCCGCTCCGGGTTCACCGGTGCGCGCCGCGTTCAGCGCTTCGCTGTAGCCATGTTTGATAGCATCAGGGAGGGTCGGTGTGCTGCTGCGAAAAGACAGCCAGACGACGCCGAGGATCAGTACGAGGCCGAGGCCGATCAGAAGGTTGCGGCGGGACTGAGTCATGCGGGTTTCCGAAAGCTTCGAACTTGAGCAGAGCGGCAAGCTTCGGTCAGCTTGGCGCGTGAGTCAAACCCTTGCCAGCGAATCGTCCTACGAGTCGTGTCGACTGTGAAATCCGTCAGGCTTTTAATGCAGTGTCTACGCTTGCAGAAGTCGTTTTAATGAGTGTGCCCATGCCAGCGCTGTTTGCTTACTTCAAGGCCTTGATCCATCCCGGTCAGGCTGTTTTGCTGTTTGCCCTGCGGACCATCGCCGCCGGTTTGCTGACCCTTTATCTTGCGTTCGTTTTCGATCTGGAGCAGCCAAAATGGTCGATCATGGCCGTGGTGATTGTCAGCCAGCCATTGGCCGGGATGGCGCTGGCGCGAAGTTTTGGCCAGGTCATCGGCACCACGGTCGGCGCGGCAGTAGCGGTGCTGATCATGGCGATTTTCCCCCAGGCGCCCTTGCCATTCATTACCACGTTGGCCCTCTGGCTGGCGCTGTGCACAGCGGGCGGCACGTTATTGCGCTACACCAGTTCCCAGGCGTTCGTGCTCAGCGGTTACACCGCCGTGGTCGTGGCCTTGTTGGCGATTCCTGATCAGGACGGTACGTTTCTGCTCGCGGTTACCCGTGTGACCGAAACCCTGCTGGCCGTGGCATGCGTCTGCGTGGTCAGTCTGCTCACCGCCCGGCCGGAAGCCGTCGCCAAGGGCTATTTCGCCAAGGTCGATCAGGTGATCAAACTGGCGGCCAGCCACGCCGCCGAGGTCCTTCGAACGGACGAAAGCGAAGCCGATTTCCAGCGTCGGCAAATGCAGCTGCTCGGTGAAATCAGCGCGCTGGAAGGGTTGCGACGTCATTTGTACTTCGATGCGCCACGTTTGCGCAGCGCCGACGACCTTGTATTGCTGCTCGGTAACCAACTGATGTTATTGACGTCGCGGCTGACCGCTTTGCGTCATCAACGACGACTGCTCACCGAACGCTGGGAGGGCGATCTGCCGCTGGAGGTTCAGCAGCTGCGTGCCGAGGAGCTGGCTTTGCTGGATCAGCTGGCGCAACAAGGCCGCGCGCTATCGGGCGAAGACCGACAGCGTTTCGTGACCTTGCAGCAACAGTTCGAAGCGTTGGCGTACAAGGCCGAACAACTGACCGAGAACATGAGCGCAACCCTGCGCTCCCTGGCTTGGGCGTTGCGCTGGGAGCAGGCGCGACTGCTGCAGCAACTCGAACAGATTCTCGAACTGAGTGACGCCATCCAGGAAGGGCGCCCGGCCAGTTGCCTGTATCGTGGCCAGTCCAGTCCGTTGCATCTCGATTTCACCCTGGCCTTGATGAATGCCATCCGCGCATTTACCGCGCTGCTGGTCGCCGGGCTTATCTGGATCGAGACGGCGTGGGATGGCGCGCGGGGCGGGATGATTCTGGTGGGGATTCTCTGCTCGCTGATGGCGACCTTCCCGCGTCCGCTAATGGCCGCGCAAAGCTACGCACGCGGTTTGGGGCTGGCGCTGGTAGTGTCCGCGTTTTATCAGTTCATGCTGGTGCCCGCGATCAGCGATTTCGAGTTGCTGGCCTTGTTGCTGGCGCCGCTGCTGTATGCCATCGCAGTGGGCATTGCGAGTCCGGCCACCGCCGGGATTGGCATGGGGCTTGGCCTGTCCAGTTTCCTTATGCTCGGGCCACAGAACTTCGGCACTGGGCAGAACACGGCGATCCAATGGTTCGAATTCGCCAGCGCCTACGTCAGCGCAGCGATGCTGGCCTTGATCGTCTATGCGCTGATCTTTCCGTTCCGCCCGGCTTTGCGCATTCGCCGCTTGTACGGTGAAGCACGTGAACAGGTGTACCAACTGAGCAAAATACCCGCGACTGATGAACAACAATTTGCCTTCGAGAGTCGGATGACCGATCGCCTGACCAGCATGCTCGGCTTGCTGCCAGCGGCGAATGACCGGACCACTCAGCGCATGTACGAGGTCAGCCTGGCCTGTGTGGCATTGGGCGTGGCGATGCATCAGCTCAGGCAGCAGATGCAAAACAATGGGTTGCTGAGCGAAACGTTCTGCCAGCGCTTGTCATCGACGTTACGCAAGACCGGTCGTTTCGTCTCCGGACGCCAGGATACGGATGTGACGTCGCTGCTGGCCACGCTGCATGAACTGGGCGATGAACTGGACGACTTGCATACCGGTCACGAGCATTTATGGTCGGTGTTCCGCATGCGCGTGGCGCTGCTGATCGTCGTGTCGTTTCTTGAGCGCCACGGCGAACATTTGCAACCTGAAGCCCTTGAAGGAGAACCGCAACTTGCCCATTGATTTCGAGATTGGCGGCGTCTACCTGCCGCCCATTGCTCAAGCGCTTTTGCTGGCGATCCCGATCTTCATGTTGCTGGACTGGTGCCTGCGGCGCCTGGGCGTGCTGCGGCTGGTCTGGCATGAAGCGCTGTTCGAGGGCGCTCTTTACGCCTGTGTCTGTGCCACGCTGATTCTGTTGATGGGAGCCTGATGTCTTGAAAGCGCTAGTTGCACGAATGATGACCGTGGCGGTGGTGATCCTGGCGATCGTCCTTGGCTGGTTCGCCTGGGAGTATTACACCCGCGCGCCGTGGACGCGGGATGCCCGGGTGAGGGCGGATGTGGTGACGTTGTCGGCGGATGTCTCGGGCCGTATCGTCAAGCTGGCGGTGCAGGACAACCAGCATGTCGACAAGGGCCAGTTGCTGCTGGAAATCGATCCGGCGCGCTATCAGCTGGCGGTCGAGCATGCCCGGCGCTCGGTCGAAGTGTCCAAGGCTTCGCTTGGGCAATCGCAAGCGGCGATCGTTGCCAGTGAAGCGCTGCTCAAACAGCGCCAGAGCGAAGAGCGCCGGCGACGCACGCTGAAGCAGGGCTTCGCGATTTCCGGTGAGGAATGGGAAAAATCCAGCACCGACGTGGCTGTCGCTCAGGCCGATTTGCTGCGCAACCAGGCCAACCTCGGTCTGGCCGAAGCCAATGTACAACTGGCGATTGCCGCGCTGACCCAGGCGGAGCTCGATCTGCAGCGAACCCGTGTCGAATCGCCCGTCAGCGGCTACGTGACCAACCTGCTGACCCGTCAGGGTGACTACGCGCAGGCGGGCGGTGCGCTGCTGGCACTGGTCGACGGCGATTCGTTCTACGTCAGCGGTTACTTCGAGGAAACCAAATTGCCGCGTATCGAGGAGGGCGATCGGGTGCGCATTCAGTTGATGAGTGGGGAGCGTTTTGGCGGCACGGTGGAAAGCATCGCCTTCGCCATCACCGACCGCGAAAACACGCCGGGCAGTCGGCTACTGGCCGACATCAATCCCAGTTACACCTGGGTAAAACTGGCGCAGCGGGTGCCCGTGCGTATCGGCATTGACGGTGACTTCGCCGGCAAGCATCGCTTGCGCGCCGGTACCACCGCCACTGTCACCGTCCTGGAGGATCACCGCTGATCCCCTGTGGGAGCGAGCCTGCTCGCGAAGGCGGATTATCAGCCACCGCTGATATGTCTGACCTGACGCTTTCGCGAGCAGGCTCGCTCCCACAAAAAATCCCAGTGCTGCAAACAGGCATAAAAAAACCCCGCGACCGAATGATACGCGGGGCAAAAATCTGGTTGGTTGCGGCCAACCAAAGGAGCTCTTTAACAATCTTTACTTACTGGCAACGGTCTCCGGCTGCCAGCCACCGCCGAGCGCTTTGTAGATCGCGACGATGCCGCGATACAGATCGACTTCGGCCTGGGCCTGGCTGTCTTCGGCGTTGAGGCGTTCACGCTGGGCGTCGAGCAGGACGAGGAAATCGGTCGTGCCTTCGCGGTAGCGGATTTCCGCCAGATCGGCAGCCTTGCGGCTCGATTCGCTCTGACGAATCAGCGATATCAACCGTTGCTGACGTTTGCCATAGTCGCTGAAAGCGTTTTCCGACTCTTCCAGCGCGAGCAACACTTGTTGCTCGTAATTCGCCAGCGCGCCTTCGGCATCGGCGTCAGCACCGCGCAAACGGGCGCGCACGCTGCCGAGGTCAAACGCGGCCCAGGTGATACTCGGGCCCAGTGCCCAGGCGTTGGCCGCCGAGGAACCGATCTGCGAACCACGTCCGGCGGTCCAGCCGAGGAAGCCGCTGAGGCTGACTCGGGGGAACAGGTCAGCCTTGGCCACGCCGATGCGCGCTGTGGCCGAAGCCAGTTGACGTTCTGCGCTGAGGACGTCCGGACGGCGTTGCAGCAGTTCACCGGGATCACCGATCGGCAATGCTTTAGCGATCGCCGGCAGCTCTTTCGGGCTCAGGTCGACGGTCAGCTTGTCCGGGCGCTCACCCAGCAGGGTGGCGATACGGTTTTTCTGCCGAACCTGTTCCGCCTGCAGTTGCGGCACGGTGGCCTCGACGTTGGCCAGGCGCGCATCGGCGCGCTCGACATCGAGCTGATCACCCACGCCTGCATCACGCAGGCTGATGGTGATCTTGCGCGACTCCTGCTGGTTGTTCAGGTTGGCCACGGCAATTTTTTCGCGCAGCTGGGCCCCGCGCAGTTGACCGTAAGCATCGACCAGTTCGGCAATCATGGTGACTTGCAGCTGGTATAGATCGGCTTCGGCGGCCTGCTGATCGGCATCGCTGGCTTCCAGATTGCGCTGGATGCGCCCGAACAGGTCGAGTTCCCAGGCCATGTCCAGACCCAGGTCATAGCGTTCGCTATTGACCCGGTCGGTGGTCTGGCCGGGAATCTGTCCCTTGCCAAGGTCGCTGCTGGCACGGCTGGTGATCGTCGGCATCGCGTCGTTGCTGGCGTCGTCGCGGATAGCCCGGGCGGCTTTCCAGCGGGCGAACGCCACACGCAGTTCACGGTTGCCTTGCAGCGATTGGGTCACCAACTGGTTGAGGGTCGGATCGTCGAATTGCTGCCACCAGATGCCTTCGAACTTCGAACGGTCAAAGTTCTTTTGCCCGGCGGCGCCGTCGGTGGCGGTCGTGATATTGGCCGCCTCCGGGGTTGGGGTCTTGTAGTCGGGGCCGACGGCGCAGGCGCTGAGGGCCAGCACCAACAGGCTCGGCAGGAAGACTTTCAGACTCATTGTTGCGCCCCCAGTTGCTTTTGAAGATTGGCCGCTTTGGCCGCTTTACGTTGCTCGCCGCGCTCGACAAAGTTACGGATCAGCACGTAGAACACTGGCGTCAGCAACAGACCGAAAAAGGTCACCCCGAGCATCCCGGAGAACACCGCCACACCCATGGCGTGACGCATCTCGGCACCGGCACCGCTGGAGAACACGAGTGGCACCACGCCCATGATGAATGCGAAGGAGGTCATCAGGATCGGCCGCAGACGCAGGCGGCAGGCTTCCAGAACCGCAGCGAGCGGGTCGAGGCCTTCTTCCTGTTTGTCCTTGGCGAATTCGACGATCAGAATCGCGTTCTTACACGCAAGTCCCACCAGTACAATCAAACCGATCTGGGTGAAGATGTTGTTGTCGCCTCCCGAGATGATCACGCCGGTGATAGCCGACAGCAGGGTCATCGGTACGATCAGGATCACCGCCAGTGGCAGGCTCCAGCTTTCGTACTGAGCGGCGAGCACCAGGAACGCCAGCAGTACGCACAGCGGGAACACGAACAGCGCGGTGTTGCCGGACAGAATCTGCTGATAGGTCAGGTCGGTCCATTCGTAGGTCATGCCGTTCGGAAGTTCTTCCTTGAGCAGTTTTTCGATGGCTTTTTCGGCCTGGCCGGAGCTGTAGCCGGGAGCGGCCGCACCGTTGATCTCAGCGGTGATAAAGCCGTTGTAGTGCATCACGCGATCCGGACCCGAGGTGTCACTGACCTTGATGAAGGTCGCCAGCGGGATCATCTCGCCTTTGTTGTTACGTACTTTCAGCTGGCCGATCTGATCGGATTCGAGACGGAACTGCTGTTCTGCCTGAACGTTGACCTGATAGGTGCGCCCGAAGCGGTTGAAGTCGTTGGCATACAGCGAACCCAGATAGATCTGCAAGGTGTCGAAGATGTCGCTGACCGCCACGCCATGGGTCTTGGCTTTTTCACGGTCGATGGCGGCATCGACCTGTGGCACGTTCACGGTGTAGCTGGTGAACAACCCCGCCAGTTCCGGCACGCTGTGGCTCTTGTTAATGATATTCATGGTCTCCTTGTACAGCTCGTCGTAGCCCAGGTTGCCCCGGTCCTCGATTTGCAGACGGAAACCACCAATGGTGCCCAGGCCTTGTACCGGCGGTGGCGGGAAGATCGCCATGTACGCTTCCTGAATGTTGGCGAACTGGCCGTTCAAGGCACCGGCAATTGCGCCAGCGGACATGCTCGGGTCTTTACGCTCGTCGAACGGTTTCAGGGTCACGAACACGATGCCGGCGTTCGGGCTGTTGGTGAAGCCGTTGATCGACAGGCCCGGGAACGCTACGGCGCTTTCCACGCCCGGCTGTTTCAATGCCATGTCAGACATGCGCTTGATCACGTCTTCGGTGCGATCCAGGCTCGCGGCGTCCGGCAGTTGTGCGAAGGCCACCAGGTATTGCTTGTCCTGGCCGGGTACAAAACCGGTCGGTGTGCTGGAGAAACCGAAGAAGGTCAGCACCATCAGGCCTGCGTAGACCAGTAGAGCGATGCCGCTGCTGCGGATAACCCGGCCCACGGTGCCGACGTAGCCATGACTGGCACGGTCGAAGAAACGGTTGAACGGACGGAACAGCCAGCCTCCAAACATCTTGTCGAGCACTTTGGAGAAGCGGTCTTTCGGCGCGTCATGGCTTTTCAGCAAGACAGCGGCGAGCGCTGGCGACAGGGTCAGCGAGTTGAACGCCGAGATCACAGTCGAGATGGCGATCGTCAATGCGAACTGTTTGTAGAACTGGCCGGTGAGGCCGGAGATGAACGCCGCCGGAATGAACACCGCACACAGCACCAGTGCCGTCGCGACGATCGGGCCGGTCACTTCACGCATGGCGCGCTTGGTGGCCTCCACCGGGGTTAATCCGAGCTCGATGTTTCGTTCGACGTTTTCCACCACCACGATGGCGTCGTCCACCACGATACCGATCGCCAGTACCAGCCCGAACAGCGATAGCGCGTTGAGCGAGAACCCGAACAGGTGCATGACCGCAAACGTACCGATCAACGACACCGGCACCGCCACCAACGGAATGATCGAGGCACGCCAGGTCTGCAGGAACAGAATCACCACCAGAACCACGAGGATCAGTGCTTCGAAGAGGGTGTGAACCACCGCTTCGATCGAGCCGCGCACGAAGATCGTCGGGTCATAGACGATGCTGTAGTCCATGCCCTGCGGGAAACCCTTCTTCAGTTCGTCCATCTTTGCCCGAACGTCGTTCGAGATATCGATAGCGTTGGAACCCGGGCGCTGGAAGATCGGGATCGCCACGGCCGGTTGATTGTTCAGCAGCGAACGCAAGGCGTACTGGCTGGAGCCCAATTCAATGCGGGCGATGTCCTTGAGGCGGGTGATTTCACCGTCGTCGCCTGCGCGAATGACGATGTTCTCAAACTCTTCCTCGGTGACCAGACGGCCCTGAGTGTTGACCGAGAGCTGGAAGCTCTGCGCCGTCGGGGCAGGGGGCGAGCCCAGTTGACCCGCCGCGACCTGACGGTTTTGCTCGCGAATGGCGGTGACCACATCGGTAGCGGTCAAATTACGCGAGGCGGTCTTGTTCGGGTCGAGCCACACGCGCAGCGAGTAGTCGCCCATACCAAACAGCTGCACGTCACCAACACCGCCCAGGCGCGCGAGCTCATCCTTGATATTGAGGATCGCGTAGTTGGACAGGTAGAGCATGTCGTAGCGTTTGTCCGGCGAGGTCAAGTGCACAACCATGGTCAGGTCGGGCGAAGCCTTGTCGACGGTGATACCGATGCGCGTCACTTCCTCGGGAAGCTTCGGCTCGGTTCGGGTCACCCGGTTCTGCACCTGCACCTGCGCGTTATCCAGGTCGGTGCCAAGCGCGAAGGTGATGGTCAGGGTGATCTTGCCGTCAGCGGTCGATTGCGAGGACATGTAGAGCATGTTCTCGACACCGGTGATGGCCTGCTCCAACGGAGCCGCCACGGTTTCACCGATGACTTTAGGGTTGGCGCCCGGGAAGTTGGCACGGACCACCACGGTTGGCGGCACGACTTCCGGGTATTCGCTGATCGGCAGCTGGAACAGCGAGATCGCACCGGCGATCAGGATCAGCAGCGACAGCACTGCTGCGAAGATCGGCCGGGAAATGAAGAACTGAGAAAAATTCATCGGAGTTGTCGTCCCTTAACCGCGTGGGGTCGTGGCGGCCAGCTTCACAGCCGAACCCGGCGCGCCCTTGGCTGGCGCGACTTTGGGCAGGTTGCTGGCTTCCAGCGCTTGACGTTGTTGGGCGAGGGCGGCAAGGGTTTGCTCGCTGGCCATCGGAATCACTTCAGGCGTGACCGGTGAGCCAGGGCGTACCCGTTGCAAGCCCTTGACGATGATCGTGTCGTCCTTGTTCAGACCGTTACGCACGATGCGCAGGCCTTCGATTTTCGGACCGAGTTCGACGGCGCGGTAGGCGGTATTGTTGTCGCCATCCATCACCAGCACGAACTTCTTGCCGAGGTCGGTACCGACCGCTTCGTCGTTGATCAGCATGGCGTTGTAGGTGCCGCTGCCGACCAGTTTCAGGCGGGCATACAGGCCCGGGGTGTAGGTGCCGTCGCTGTTATCGAACACTGCGCGACCACGGATGGTGCCGGTTTTCGGGTTGACCTGGTTGTCGACGAAGTTCATCTGGCCCTGGTGCGGGTTGCCCTCTTCGTTGGACAGACCCATGTACACCGGAGTCGTTGCGCCACGCTGGCCGTTACGGGCCAGTTGGGTGTATTTGAGGAATACACGCTCGTCGGCGTCGAAGTAGGCGTAGACCTTGTCTGTGGACACGACGCTGGTCAGCGCCGTGGTGTCGGCGGTCACCAGGTTGCCGGCGGTGATCTCGGCACGACTGACGCGCCCGCTGATCGGTGCGGTAACGCGGGTGAAGCTCAGGTTCAGTTTGGCCAGATCCAGTTGCGCTTGCAGGGCACCGACGGCAGCGCGGGCTTCTTGGGCGGCGCTGGTGCGCGAATCGGCCAGTTCTGCAGAAATCGCGTTGCTGGCACGCAGACGCTCACCGCGAGCGGCTTCGTTTTCACTGCGGCTGGCGGTAGCGCGGGCCTGGGCAACCAGTGCTTCGAGGCGGCGTACCTCGGCCTGGAATGGACGTGGATCAATCTGGAACAGCAGGTCGCCTTTCTTGACGAGTGCGCCTTCAGTGAACGCGACCTGATCGATCTGGCCAGAAACACGTGGACGGATCTGAACGGTTTCCGGTGCTTCGAGGCGGCCGGTAAATTCGTCCCACTCGTTGACCGGTTGTTCCAGCACCTTGGCCACGCTGACTTTGGCAGCAGGCGGGGCGCCGGCAGTCTCCGGAGTTTTGCCGCAGGCGCTCATCACCAGTACGGCCAACAAGGCCAACGGGAAGCGCAAATGTTTGAGTGACTGTTCCATGGATGCAATCCGCCAAAGTATTGAAGATGGGCGGATGATGCTCGGGAGGGTGTGATGGCACGAATCGAATGAAGCAAAGGTAACTATCATTCGGAATGATATAAGCGCAAAGGCAGCCCTCTAGCATGCGCCTTTCGTTAGGTGGCTATCAATTGGTTTTGAAGAAACACTCTGTTGCGCCAAGAGCAACGATTGGCAGCGTCGCGAAAACGCGCAGAAAAACGAAACGGCCATAAAGGCCGTTTCGATTAATCTCTATCCACTACGTGTTCAGTTGAAGCCCTTGCGATTCGCACCGAAGCGATTTGGCCCCGGCTGGCTGTCTTGCGCCAGGAACACGATATTGACGATCGGCAACAACAACCACCAGCCGCTGCGATCCGTGTCGTGCATGCGACGTGCACCGACGGCAAGGGTCGGCAGAAGCATCGCCAGGTTGTACAGGCTTTGCAGTACGCCGCCAGTCTTGAACGAGGCGTCGAGAACACTCATGACAATTCCGATTCCCAGGTTGATCAGAAAAAACATCCAGTATTCACGGCGCGTGGCGCGACCGGTGAACGTGGCATATTTCTTCAGCGCTTCCACGTAAGGGTTGCCTGTCGCAATCGCGGGGCCATCGGCAGAGGAATACAGTGGCGCCTGAGGCGCCCCGCATTGTGGACATGCCAGCGCCAGTGTACTTATTTCCTTGGCGCAACCGCGGCAAAAAACCATGCTCATATTTTCATCCCTAAAAATTATTCAATCGGTAGACGGGACGAAACCGACGCGGAGAAGCCAGACAAGCCATACCGGAGGCCGCGCGGTTTTTCCCGTGTGTTTTTGTTGCTGAGATCTTTTGTAACCGGACGCTTTTTGACGTCGCCGGGGAAAAGAAACCGTGGCGGGGGGAGGACTATAGACTATCAGGATCCCCAAAAAACATCTGAATCCGCGACCGCAACCAGCGCTCGCCCGGGTCGTTGTCCTGGGAGCCGCGCCAGGCCATGTGCAGCTCGAACGTACGTGTTGGCAACGGTGGGTCCTCGGCGCGTAGACCGCCAGCCGCCGTCAGTGCCTCCGCTGTGTAATCCGGGACGGTCGCGACGATGTCGGTGCCCGCCAGCAGCGTCCCCAAACCGTTGAACTGCGGCACGGCCAGCACGACATGCCGCTTGCGGTCGAGCTTTTCCAGCTCTTCGTCGACAAAGCCACTCAGGTCGCCGGCAAATGACACCAGCGCATGCGGCCGGGCGCAGTAGTCGTCCAGGCTCAACGGCCCTGGCACGGTATCGGCGCGCAGCAGTTTGGGCGCGCTGCGGCGCAGGACCTTGCGTTTGGCATTGGCGGGCAGGTCGGTGGTGTAGCTGACGCCAATCGAGATCTCGCCGGAGGCCAGCAAGCCGGGCATTAGAATGTAATTGACCCTCCGCACAACAAGGACGATGCCCGGCGCTTCGGCACGCAGTCGTTTGAGCAGCATCGGCAGCAGGGCGAATTCGACATCGTCGGACAAACCGATGCGGAACACTGACGTGCTGGTCGCCGGATCGAAATCAGCGGCTCGACTCACCGCAGTCGAAATCGAATCCAGGGCAGGCGAGAGCAGGGCAAAGATTTCCACGGCGCGCGCGGACGGTTCCATGCTGCGGCCGGTGCGTACAAACAGCGGATCGTCGAACAGGCTGCGCAGGCGCGACAACGCCGCGCTGATGGCCGGTTGGCCGAGGAAAAGCTTTTCCGCGGCCCGAGTCACACTGCGTTCGTGCATCAATGTTTCGAACACGATCAGCAGGTTCAGGTCGACACGTCGCAGGTCATTACGATTCATCTGGAGTCCTGGCAGAGTCATCAAACTTGACGAGGGCGGCCATATGAGAACAATGGCCGGCATGAATCTTACGGGTAAAGGCTGGTACTCTGCACCGGAATATTCAGCTTTACCGAGACGGTGGCAGCGCTTTTTTCACGGATTTCGCCCATGCCACCCTTGCTGCGGAATCAATGACAGGCATGTCGACTATTAATAGCCACTGATAGTCTTGGGTCAAAAGCCCAGATAGAGTTCAGGGCATTAGAGGTTACTTTGACGAGGTTTGCGATGTCCCGCACGATCCGTTTTCACAAGTTTGGTCCGGCCGAGGTGCTCAAATGCGAAGAGCATGCGGCTGCTCAGCCAGGTCCTGGCGAAGTGCAGGTGCGTGTCGAGGCAATCGGCATCAGTTGGTATGACACCCTGTGGCGCCAGAACCTGGCGTCGTCCCAGGCACGTTTGCCGTCGGGTCTTGGTCATGAAATGGCCGGTGTCGTCACTGCGGTGGGCGCTGATGTCGAGGACCTGTCCGTCGGTGACAAAGTGGCCAGTTTCCCGGCCGAAAGTCCGAACGACTATCCGGTCTATGGCGAATCGATCGTCCTGCCGCGTACCGCGCTGTCCCGTTATCCTGATGTGCTCAGTCCGATAGAAGCCAGTGTGCATTACACACCGCTGCTGATCGCCTATTTCGCTTATGTCGATCTGGCGCGGGTCAAGCCCGGGCAGTTTGCGCTGGTCACTGACGCCAGCCATTGTGCCGGCCCTTCATTTGTTCAGTTGGGCAAAGCGTTGGGCGTGCGAGTAATTGCGGCAACCAAAACAGCGGAGGAGCGCGAGTACCTGCTGTCCCTTGGGGCGGAAAAGGTCATCGTTACCGAAGAAGAAGATCTGTTGATGCGAATCAACAAGATCACCGACAACCGCGGTGTCGATGTCGTGTTCGACGGCCTTGGCGGTCCGCAGATGTCATTGCTTGGCGATGTACTGGCGCCTCGCGGCAGTCTGGTCCTCTATGGTCTGCAGGGCGGTAATCAGACGCCATTTCCGGCCTGCGCGGCGTTCCAGAAGAACATTCAGTTCTTCGTGCACTGCATCGGCAATTTCACCGGCAAACCGGAGCTGGGCATCGTCCAGGATCACGTCGCCCTGCAGCGTGCCTTGCGCGACATCAACCAGCTCACGGCTGACCGTGTGTTGCTGCCGCTCAAGACCCGTGTATTTCCGTTCAACGAGTTCGTTGAAGCGCATCGCTACATGGACGAATGCCCATGCCGCGAGCGGGTCGCCCTTAAGGTCGAGCCGGCGTAAATCCGGTAACGAGAGTCCGTGGCCCCACGGACTCTTTTGTGTTTAAACCCTCCTTGCATCCGGTCTTCCCGGCACAACAGTTGTGCTCACTGAGCAACTGAGCTGGTTTTTTCCTTCTTTCTGTATCTTTTAATCACACTTTAAGCACTGATAATTGAATGATTACTTTCATCTCAAGGAATGAGCTATGGCTGTGCATTCAATTTGTCCTGAGCAATATCAAATGGCTAGTTCTGCTGGCTTTGTCAGTTTCTGTTTAATTGCTGTAGGGCAATTCGGAAGTCGCTTCTCTTTTTCTTGTAATGCTTTGTCGTGGGACGCTGTCGGAAGTTTCCTCAGATTATTTCTCGCCAGAGAAAACCCAATAAATACGGGTGGTTAAGCGCGACGGGCGACGTCCGCTACGTTTTTTTAAGGCCAAGTGTTTCAAATAACTACGACTTTGTAAGTGTTAGCATTTCAGCGTCTATTACTTATTGATCCAGTTGCCGCACGCCCGCTTTCCCGTGTGTGCGGCATGAAACTTTCGATACCGGGTAAATACCGATGAGCACGATCCATGATCAGGCAATGAACTATGTCTATCAGCAAGTATTGCAACGTTTGCTGAGCTTTTTTTCGCGAGCGGAGCGCACGGCGCTGCAGTTATTGATCCAGCGCCTGGTCGTGGCGGCCGGCGGTATGGATAACATCGGCCAGTTCAAGGTGCTGGTGAATCAGTCCGGCTCGCGTGAAAGCAGCTACACCCTGGCATTGCTACGAGCGGCGCAATTGACCGTAGCCGGTCGCGCGCCGGCAACCTTTCAGTTGCGCGTAGCCACTTTACGCTGGAGCGGCGACAGTCCGGCCGCATTACAGAACCTGCACCGCAGCTACAGCGCACTGTTTCTTTACGACGATCCTCGTGTCGAGTTGCTGATGGCGGATAACCGCGAGGTGATGCCGTTCGACTATCGCATGCCTGTCACCGACGAAGGCCGTGAAGCCAGTCGCATCAATCTGTTGCTTGTCGGTCACTGTCGCACCTGGCTTGAAATACCCGAACTATGGGATGACGCTTATCTGGCCACTGCCGAGTACTACAGCCAGATCGCCCGCTGGAACAATGGTGTCGACGCCATGATCAGCACCGAAACCAGGAGCAGCCAGCGGCATTTCCTGGAAGGCCTGAACCGTGCGTTGCAAAGAGTGACGATCGCGGGCCCCGGGCTTGTTCATTCCGGATTCGAAGCGCTTTTTCCCTTGCTCGATGGGCTCGGTGTCGATTTTTATCGCCAGCTGCGCCCCGTTGATGACCAGCCTGCGTGGCGCCCTGAAGGTGAATTCGAAGCCTGCCGGCGCACCAGCTTTATTGACATCAATGACATGGTCGTCGGCAAACTCGAAGATCGCTTGCCACTTTTGGGCGAATTCCTCGGTTTCGAAGCGGATGACCTGGCGCTGTATCAAGGCGAAGCGCTATTCGCTGATCCACTGACCTCGGCGCATGTACGAGGTTTATACGCACGCTTCATCGAGGGGCGTGCCTACGAGTCGGGTGTCGATGATTACATCCAGTACGCACTGGCCGACATGCGTCGAAACGAGGTGGCCGATGGCATCTGCCAACATTTGATGGCCAGCTTTGAAGCTGTTCGGGCGCCTGAACACCTGCGCATGCAGGCAGAAGACTTTCTTTTGAAGAGTTTCGACGTTAACGAGACGCAGTTGGCGTGTCTCTTGTTCGCACCATTCATCGACAGTGGCAGAGGCCTCGAGCGGTTCCTGCGTAACTGTCACCCCGGCATGCTGGTCGCGATGCCTGACCTGCACCGCGCGATGCAGGGCTTGCACGCACCGGAACAAGTGCTGAAATGGATCACGGAAGTCAGCGGGCTGCCGGTCAGATTGGTAACCCATCTCTATGCGATGGGTCCTGTGCAGCTTTGTGCGCCTGTTGAATCCGCCTCTGCAAATCCATGCTCAGACGAGACGGGTACAGTCACGCAAGCCGAGCGGTCAACGGTACGCTGACGGTGAGCCAAAGGTTGGGTTGTGAACCAATGTCTATGGAACTGAGGTTGTGAAAGGCGCGCGGGACAATGACTTTGTTTATCAAGCTGTTTATCGATACCTGGCAACGCTGATTGATGATGCTGGAGGCAGTGCGGCGGTGCGCATGCCGTCGCTACGACAATTGGCTGATCGGCTGAACGTCTCCATCTCAACCGTGCAATACGCTTATTCGCTGCTGGAAAAAGAAGGCCGGGTCTATTCGATAGCGAAATCGGGGTATTACGCGCAAGCGCTTTTCAGCATGGACGCGACCGGCAGTGGCAGTGATTTGCTCGAAACCGTTTACGTCAGCGCGAGACGCCCGGGCATGTGTCTATTGAGTGCCGACGAACCGGCTTCTCTGCAACCGCTGGACAGTCCCTTGTTGACGCTCGAACGCGAACTCTTGCGACAATATCCCCGTCAGCCACATACCCTTGTGCAACCTTGCGGCGAGCTGGAATTAAGGGTCGCCCTGGCTGCGCGGTATACCTGCTCGACGGCAGATTGCTGGCATGCCGACGACGTCTATATCGGCGCTGATCTGCGCGGGGTGCTGGAGATTCTGATTTCAGTGCTTGAGTTGCGTCAGGCTGCAGTCATTGTTGAATCGCCCTGTGACTGGGTAATCCTGCGCCTGCTCGAATCGTGCGGCGTGCGTGTGATCGAATGGCCTTCCCAGGCTGAAGGCGGGTTCGATCTCCCGGCACTGGAATCGTTGCTCAAGCAGGAACCGGTACGCTTGATCCTCTTGTCTTCCGTGTTGAGCATGCCGCTGGGCAGCGGGTTTACTCAGGATCATCAGCAGGCAATCGCGAAGATGCTGGAGCGATATGGCGTCTGGGTACTGGAAAACGACTGCTACAGCGAGCTTGCCGAGCGCAGTGATTCGCGGCGGTTACGTAACTGGCTCAACCCGGCTCGCTTGCTGGTGTTTTCCACCTTCGAGAAATTCATCGGTGCAGAAGCGCCATTCGGCTTTGTTCTGTCGCGACACTGGCGCCATGAGTTGCAGCGCCATTTTCTGTTACGCGCGTTTCGCTTGTCGCCCATTCGCCAGAAGGCGATTGCCAGGCTGCTGAGCGGTGGGCGGCTTGATCAGCATTTGTGCGTGTTGCGGCGAATGCTCGGTGAGCGTCGTGCGCTGTTGATCCAGGTCCTGCGCGAGCGTTTGGGCGATACGCTGCAGGTCTTCGAGCCGCAGGGCGGGGCGACGGTGTGGGTGCGTTCGCTACGGCCCGTCGATATGACGAATGTGTTCCAGCGACTGCTCAATCAACAAATCATCGTTGCGCCGGGCGAACTCTTCAGCCTGCAAGGCTTGCATGCGGACCATCTGCGTTTGAGCGCGTTGAACCATGGCGAGCGTGATTTACAGGGTGTCATCGGGCTTCTCGGTGATGCCTTGCGTCTGTCCCCCGGCCATTAACGTTAAAAAACATCGGGCGAGTTTCGGATACATCCCGTCGCACAGTGGTCGAAGTGCCAGTAAACTGCGCTGTATTTCCTGAACCACTCCGATTCCAGAGGTTTTTGCATGACACTCAGTCCTTTTGCGGGCAAACCGGCACCGGCAGAACTGTTGGTCGATATCCCGCGACTGGTTACGGCCTACTACACCGGCCAGCCTGATGCATCGATTTCTACCCAGCGAGTGGCGTTCGGCACCTCCGGTCACCGCGGTAGCTCGTTCGAGCTGAGTTTCAACGAATGGCACGTTCTGGCGATCAGCCAGGCGATCTGCCTGTATCGCGAAGCGCAGGGCATCACCGGCCCACTGTTTGTCGGCATCGACACCCATGCGCTTTCGACCCCGGCCGGCACGAGCGCACTGGAAGTACTGGCCGCCAACGGTGTCACCGTGATGATCTCCGAGGGCGATGAGTACACGCCGACCCCTGCGATTTCCCACGCCATTCTCTGCTACAACCGAGGCCGCACCACTGGCCTTGCCGACGGTATCGTCATCACGCCGTCGCACAATCCACCCCAAAGCGGTGGCTACAAATACAACCCCACCAACGGTGGCCCGGCCGATACACACATCACCAAGTGGATCGAAGCCAAGGCCAACGAACTGCTGGCGAACAAACTGGCCGGCGTCAAACGCGTCAGCTACGCGCAGGCGCTCAAGGCCAGCACCACTCATCGCCACGATTATGTGAATACCTACGTCGCCGATCTGATCAACGTCATCGATTTCGACGCCATCCGTGGCGCGAATTTGCGGCTCGGCGTTGATCCTCTGGGCGGAGCAGGGGTGCGCTACTGGTCGGCGATTGCTGAGCACTATCGCCTGGACCTTGAGGTGGTAAATAAAGAAGTCGATTCAACCTTCCGTTTCATGACCGTTGACTGGGACGGTCAGATTCGCATGGACCCATCGTCCAGCCACGCGATGCAAGGCCTGATCGGTCTGAAAGACCGTTTTGACGTAGCGTTTGGCTGTGACCCGGACCATGATCGCCACGGCATCGTCACACCGTCCGGCGGCTTGCTCGCACCGAATAACTATCTGGCAGTGTCGATTGATTACCTGTTCCAGAACCGACCGCAATGGCGCGCCGATGCCGCCGTTGGTAAAACCGTTGTCAGCAGCGGTTTGATTGACCGCGTCGCCAAGCGTTTGGGCCGTCGCCTGTACGAAGTGCCGGTCGGCTTCAAGTGGTTTGCCGAGGGCCTGTTCGATGGCTCGTTGGGTTTTGGTGGTGAAGAGAGCGCAGGCGCCTCGTTTTTGCGCAAGGACGGCGGGGTGTGGAGCACCGACAAGGATGGTCTGATTCCAGCCTTGCTCGCCGCAGAAATGACCGCACGCACCGGCCGCGATCCGAGCCAGGCCTATCGCGCGTTGACTGACGAACTGGGCGAACCGTTCGCGGTGCGTGTGGACGCCAAGGCCAATCCTGAGCAAAAGGCACTGCTGAGCAAACTGTCGCCGGAGCAGGTCACGTCGACCGAACTGGCGGGCGAGGAGATTCAGAGCATTCTCAGCCACGCGCCGGGCAACGATCAGGCCATTGGTGGCCTGAAAGTCATGACCGAAAATGGCTGGTTCGCGGCGCGTCCTTCGGGCACTGAAGACATTTACAAGATCTACGCCGAAAGCTTCCTCGGTGATGAGCACCTCAAGCAGTTGGTGGCCGAAGCGCAAACACTGGTAGATGGCGCGATTTCAGCCAAATGATGCGCACATGAAAAAGGGCAACCGTAGCGGTTGCCCTTTTTTTGTATCTGCGAATCAGGCCAGGTCGACCAGCACAATTTCGCTGTCTTCGATCGCGGTCACCGTCAGCACTTGCTCGTGGGCTACCGCCACACCGTCACGTGCTTGCGCGCGCAAGCCGTTGACCTCGATCACGCCAGTGGCCGGCACCAGATAGGCACGGCGGCCTTCGTCCAGTCGGTACTCAGCCGTTTCACCTGCCTTGAGGTTAGCCGCCACCAGACGTGCATCGGCGCGGATGCTCAGGCTCTGATCGTCACCGTCCTTGCCGCTGGCCAGGGTTACAAAGCCCTCACGCTCACCTTTGGGGAATGGCTTGGCTCCCCAAGAGGGCGGCGCACCGGTTTCGGTCGGCAGAATCCATATCTGGAAGATCTTCGTCTCTTTGTCTTCCAGGTTGTACTCGCTGTGCGCGATGCCCGTACCGGCGCTCATCACCTGTACATCGCCCGCTTCGGTGCGGCCCTTGTTGCCCAGATTGTCCTGGTGAGTGATCGCGCCTTCACGCACATAGGTGATTATTTCCATGTCGCGGTGCGGATGCTGCGGGAAACCGGTGCCTGCTGCGATGATGTCGTCGTTCCAGACGCGCAGGTTGCCCCAGCTCATCCGTTGCGGATCGTAGTATTCGGCAAACGAGAAATGATGGTGCGCATCCAGCCAGCCGTGATGGGCGCCGCCCAGCGAGTCAAAGGGTCTGAGTTCAAGCATGATCGTGTCCTCGAATAGGTTCGTCGGCGGGCAGGGTCCCGTGGTCGATGACGGCGATCATCTATCAGTCATGTATCGATAAAAAGCGGAAAAACTGCGGCATCATGATCGGGAAATTAGATGCAAGATGCCTCCGGAGTAATTCCATCGCACTTTCAGTTCGTCACCTAAACCGATGACCTGTAAGCATTTCGCTAGAACTCAGGCGCAATTCGAGACAACATAGTCGCCACAGCCTCACACCCTGGAGTCCATCAGCGTGGCGCAACACAACCCCGATCTTCCTCCCGAACTTCGTCCACTGGCCGAAATGCCCTGGTTCAAACGCCTGGCTGCGCGTTTCTTCGGCCACGGCCTGACAAAATTGCGCGCCCAGCACAGGGCCTCCTGGCTGCACGGGCAGGCCGACGGGTTTCGGAGCGGGCACACCGCTGGCGTCGAATACGGTTTCAGAGAAGGAAAGCTTGAGGGGCTGGAAGAAGGTCGGCAGGTCTTGCTGATCCGCGACAGCCGCAACACCGAGCATCGCCCGCCCAGCGTCGATGACCATTTGTTCGACGACTGGCGCCTGCCGCTCACGGCTGAAGTGAAAAAACGCATCAAGGCCGATGTCGCCCGTTTGCTGCCTGACCACGCCCAGCCAAGCGCCGCGCAATGGAAAATGATCTTCAGTGACACGCCGTCCACTTCCGTGGTGGCAGGCGCGGGCGCGGGCAAATCGACTACGCTGGTGCTGCGCATTCTGCTGCTCAGTCATTACTTGGGCTTTGAGCTGGATTCGATGACGGTGGTGACGTTCACCCGAGAATCGCGCAAGGATTTCATCAACAAACTCATCGAGATCTTTGCGCTTTGGGGGTTGCCGTTAAACCTTAAACAGGCACGCGAACTGGTGCGAACCTTTCATTCGCGCATCCTGCCGATGGTTCGCAGCCTGCCGGGGTTCGAGCGTTTGCAGGCGTTCGAGAATCTCAGTCACCGGCCACAGAGTGGTGAAGAGGAAGTCGACAGCAATCCGTTCGACCTGCGTATCAACGATGCTCAGCGTCAGCAGCTCAATGCCTGTTATCACCGGTTGTTCAAAGAGGACGAGCGGTTCCGTCAGTTGATTCAACCGCTGTCCCGCGCTGGTTTGCAATTGAAGGAGCTGGAACGCGATCACCCCGATGTGCAAAAGCGGATGGCCGTCACCGAACTCGCTGCCAGGCGCGATGAAGAGTTATGCGATGTCATTGAAGATCTCTGGTTTCGCGCGGGCGCCTGGCCCATCCAGGGCATTGAGCCTGACCGCCAGACATTCGAAATCAATGGCTCGCGGTTTCACAGCCATGGCTACATCCCCAGCCTTGATGCATGGGTGGTTCTAGGTTTCGACCCGAACGAAAACGCCCGGCTATGTCGGCCAGGCGCCAAACTGACTGTCCGCGCGGAATGGGCGGTAAAGCGAACCCTGTTTCAAGCTTTCTGTCATAAGCCATTGTTATGGCTAGATAACTACGAATCTTCAAAGCGCATTCTTGCCACCCTGGCGGGCGATGCCAGCGCTGGGCCCGGCTTCGATTACAGGGTCAAAGGGGAGCTGGCCTCGGCGCCCTTGCTCGATTGCTTTGTGGCTGCAGCAGGCTTTATCGAGAACCTGGGATTGGATGTGCCAGACGCGGTCGGCCGTATGAGCTTTGCCAAGGATGATCCCGATCGCTTTTTCTTCGAGGCCCTGAGCCTGTTCTGGCGCGCGCTTGAAGATCACCTGCTGGACCAGAAACCGCCGGTGATGACCTACAACCGCATGTTTGCGCTGTTCAGCGAGCACTCGCCGGAAAATCTCAAGCTGCTCAGCGATGCGCTGCTACGGCCGATGGCGCATTTGATGATCGACGAATTTCAAGACGTTTCGCCGCAAATCGTTTTGTGGATACGCGCCAGTCTCCGAGAAATTCGCAGCCGTGGCCCCGCAATGCATGTCGGGCGCGGCGCGCAGCGCTCGTCGCTGCTGTGCGTGGGTGACGACTGGCAATCCATTTACGGCTGGCGTGGCAGTTCGCCGAGCTATTTCATGGAATTCAACAAGGCGTTCGCTTCGCCGAGCACCACGCGGGTGATGCTCAGCGACAACTATCGCAGTCATCAGCACATCATTGACGCGGCTGAACACATTGTCCGTGCCGCGCCGGCAATTGCGGGCAAGAAGGCCAAGGCCAGCGGCGAGCCCAAGACGCTCCAGCCAGTCAATGTGCTTGAGCGTGACGATCAGGCGATGGGCCAGCGGCTGGCGGAACACTATCGTCAGGGCCATACAATCTTGATGCTGTATCGAAAAAGCAGCGATAAGTTATTGATCGAGCAGCATATTCAGCCGGTACTTAATGTAGATTCGAGCTTGCCTTATGAATCGAGGCGTCTGAAGCAGCTGACGTACCACAGCGCCAAAGGCTTGCAGGCTGATGCCGTGTTTCTGTTGGGCGACTGCCAACACCTGACCAGTTCGCCGTACAAGAATCAGGTCTATCGCATGGCGGGACTGGGCAAGACGGGCGACAGCGAGCCGTATGACAGCGCACAGAAAGATGAAATCCTGCGTTTGGCATACGTCGGCATCACCCGGGCGGTGAGCCATTGTTATTGGTACGTCGAGCCACAGGAGACGCAAGCGGCCAATATGCCGCGAGCATCGGATCGGGTCGCAAAGGACAAGCCGTTTTTCGTCGATCATCGGATGCTGAAGACAAACGCTTAAACGAAAAAAGCCCGCATCGCTGCGGGCTTTTCTATTTTTATCAGTTAGTTACGCGTAGTTCTTGAGGGATTCTGGAGGAGTGAAAGCTTCCAGCTCATCCTCAATGGCTTCGATGATCCGCTCGACATCGGCGGCATTCATGACGGTGGCACAAGGGATGCCGGCGATGGCGATCATGGTTTCGCCGCTGGCGCGATCAAACAGACGGGCGATCATGCTGCCCGGCGCATCCATCGTCGCCTCGAAACCCATGGGATGAAAATGCCAGCGCATGAGCTGGCATGCATTGGGAAACGTGACTTTGCTAAATCCTTTAATCATTGTGTTGCCCGCCTGCTTCATCGAGCGCTTCCTTTTGCTCATGTTCGGTGGGAAGAGCCTTCATTGGCTCAACCAGTGCTTGAACTCTAAAAGTAGCACCCGTGTGTGAAAAAACTGTGAGTTTTTTCAGTCCGTTTAGCGATTAATTCTCATTTTTTGATGTAAGTCATACGCTCGTCGGTTATCGCCAAAACGCCACTATGGATTTTTCGTTGAAGGTGCAGGCGAAGTTGGGCAAGCTCGGTTCTTTTTCGCAGAGCCCTTTATGCACGCCGATCACGACGGGCCAGAACAGTCCGAGGCCACGGCAGCCACGGTCATGCGCTATCACCTGAGCTGGAAACACCGGGATCTGGACAGCGTCATGGCGCTCTACCATCCGGCTATCCAGTACAACGATTTCTTCCAGAACCGCGTGCTCGGCCTGGATGAATTACGTGAATACGTGCGGGTGAGCATGCCGCGAGAATCCGACGAACTGCTCGAACATTGCGACCGAATCCGGGTGGATGGCAATACCGCGTTTATCCAGTATGAAGTGACCCTGCGCGGTGGTGACGGCCTGGTGTCGTTTCGCTCCAGCGAAGCGATTACGGTCAAGGATGGCCTGATCTGGCGAGTCAATGAGTATGCTTCGCTGGTGCGCACGCAACCTGACGGCAACGCCGCGCACGGTCAGCGCCCGGCGGTCAGTCGCCTCGGTCTGTCACCACGTCAGCTGAGTTTCATGGCCGAAGACCTGCAACAGTATTTCGAGAAGCAGCAACCCTACCTTGATCCCGAACTCGACCTGCAAAGGGTGGCGAAAGAGTGCGGGTACAGTCGGAACCAGATTTCCTATCTGCTCAATCAAGTGCTCGGGCAAAGCTTCTATCGCTACGTCAATCAGGCGCGCCTGCAGCATTTACTGCGCTCACTGGACAGCGCCACGCCGCCGTTGCGTATCGACGAGCTGGCGTTCGCCGCCGGGTTCAACTCGCTGTCGGCCTTCTACAAATGCTTTCGTGAGCACACCGGCCAGTCGCCCAAGGCTTACACCAGACAAATTTCTCTGCGGGCACGCGCGCAAGACTTCCACTAAAGCCAACCACTAGGATCAACGCTATCGAAGTTTTCAGTGGCGGAGTCTGGCATGTCGGCGTGGCGCACGATCAGTTTGTGGATGGACCAGCTCGATGAGCCACTGGTGGCGCGGCCTGCGCTTGAGCAAGATCTGGACGTCGACGTGGCAATCATCGGCGCCGGTTATACCGGACTGTGGACCGCGTATTACCTGAAAAAACAGGCGCCGGGCCTGGATGTCGCCATCGTCGAAGCGCAGACCGCCGGTTTCGGTGCGTCCGGGCGCAACGGTGGCTGGCTGATGGGCAACCTGCTGGGCGAGGACCGCTTGCTTGCCAGTCTGTCGCTGGAACAGCGTCGGGCTTCGTTTGACTTGCTGCACAGCATTCCCGATGAGGTGGAGATCGTTCTCGAAAAAGAAGGCATCGCCTGCGATTACCGCAAGGGCGGGGTGCTTTACTGTGCCGCGCGCTATCCAGAGCAGGAAACCGTGCTGCGCGACTATTTGAGCAAATTGCACGCTCAAGGCCTGACGGATGACGATTACCGCTGGTTGACCCCCGAACAACTGGCGCAGCAGATTCGTGTGGCGAAACCCTACGGCGGCATTTTCGCCCCACACGTCGCGACGATTCACCCGGCGAAACTGGTGCGCGGTCTGGCGCGCACCGTGCAGGACATGGGGGTGAAAATTTACGAAAACAGTCCGGTCACCCATTGGCAATCAGGCAGCTTGCGCACCGCCCGGGCCAACGTGCGCAGCCGCTGGATCGTGCCGGCCGTCGAGGGCTATTCAGTGACGTTGCCGCCGTTGGGCCGTTATCAATTGCCGGTGCAAAGCCTGATAGTCGCGACCGAACCGTTGTCCGCCGCGACGTGGGACGAAATCGGCCTGAATCGCGGGCAAGCGTTCAGCGAATTCAGTCGCCAGGTCAGCTACGGCCAGCGCAGCGCTGACAATCGTCTGATCTTCGGCGCACGGGGCGGTTATCGGTTTGCCGGCAAGCTGCGCCATGACTTCGACCTGACGCGCGATGAAATCGAACTGCGCCGTTATCTGTTTGGCGAGCTGTTCCCGCAGTTGAAAAACGCGCAGATCACCCACGCCTGGGGCGGCAACCTCGGCATGTCGCGGCATTTCAAACCGCACATGCTTTGCGATCGCGCCAACGGCATTGCGCTGTCCGGCGGTTATGGCGGGGAGGGCGTCGGTGCCAGCAATCTCGGCGGGCGGACGCTGGCCGATCTGATTCTTGAGCGTGACAGCGAGCTCACGCATCAACCGTGGGTATTGCCCGATGGCGGTATTCACGCGTTGCGCGCCTGGGAGCCGGAGCCGTGCCGCTGGCTGGGCTACAACGCGATCATCAAAAGCTTCGTGCATGAAGACCAGACCCTGGCCAACCCGGCGACCGCGCCCTGGCGGCGCAAGCTCGCCAGCCGGGTGGCCGGGTTTATGGAAGGTTTCATGCATTAACGCCGATTCCATCAACAGACAGGTCACGCCATGAGCATTACGCAATTCAAGAACACCGCGACGCTGCCCCTCGACGAATCCGGCCCGGTGGCCGTGCCTCTCGGTGATCCCGTCGCGATTGCTTCGACCACCAGTATCGAGCGCGACGACGGCGTCGAAACCGGTGTCTGGGAGTGCACGCCGGGGCGCTGGCGTCGGCAGATCACGGCGCAGGAGTTCTGCCATTTTATTTCCGGACGCTGCACGTTCACCCCCGACGACGGTGGCGAAACCCTGCATATACAAGGCGGTGACGCACTGATGTTGCCGGCCAACACCCTCGGCATCTGGGATATCCAGGAAACCGTGCGCAAGAGCTACGTGCTGATTTTCTGATTGTCTGATCCTTTGATTGCCTGCCAACAAAAAAAGCCCATACAGGAATCGCCCCATGATCCAGAAAACCCTCGCATTGGTGCCGCTGTTACTGGCCGCCTCCGTCAGCCACGCGGCCGAGACGGTCAAGGTCTACAACTGGTCCGACTACATCGCCCCGGACACCACGAAAAACTTCCAGAAAGACACCGGCATCGGCGTCACCTATGACGTCTATGACAGCAATGAAACCCTGGATGGCAAGTTGATGACCGGTAAATCCGGTTACGACGTGGTGTTCCCATCGAACCATTTCATGGCGCGGCAAATTCAGGGCGGGGCACTGAAGAAGCTCGATAAAAGTCAGCTACCGAACTGGAAGAACCTTAACCCGGCGCTGCTCAAGGCCTTGCAGACCAACGATCCGGACAACGAGCACGGCTTTCCATACCTGTGGGGCAGCACCGGCATCGGCTACAACATCGCGAAGGTCAAAGCCGTGCTGGGCGACGACGCGCCGGTGGACTCCTGGGATTTGATCTTCAAGCCCGAGTACATGGAAAAGCTGCAGAAGTGCGGCGTGGCAATCCTCGACAACGGCCCGGAATTGCTTCCGGCGGCGCTCAACTACCTCGGGCTGCCGCACCACAGCAAAAATCCCGAGGACTACAAAAAAGCCGAGGCATTGCTGATGAAGGTTCGGCCCTACATCAGCTATTTCCATTCTTCGAAGTACACCAGTGATCTCGCGAACGGCGATATCTGCGTGGCGGTCGGGTTTTCCGGCGACATCCTGCAAGCCGAAAACCGCGCCAGGGAAGCGAAGAACGGCGTAGAGATCGGTTATGAAATTCCAAAGGAAGGCGCGGCAATCTGGTTCGACATGGTTGCGATGCCCACCGACGCACCCGATGAGAAGGCCGGCTACGCCTTCATGAACTACCTGCTGCGGCCCGACGTCATGGCCGGCATCACCAACTACGTGCACTACGCCAACGGCAACGAACAAGCCGACAAACTCATCGACCCGGCCATCAAGAACGACACCAAGGTGTACCCGAGCCCCGAGATGATGGGCAAGCTGTTCGCGCTGGAGGCGATGCCTTTGAATATTGATCGGATCCGCACGCGTGTGTGGAACAAGATTCGGACGGGTAGCTGAGGTATCAAGGCAAAAACATTGATCGTTCTGCGTCGACTCCGGGACGCAGAGCGTCCCTTGCTGCATTCCCACGCAGAGCGTGGGAACGATCAGTGCTGAGGTATCAAGGCAAAATACGTTCCCCTGTAGGAGCGAGCCTGCTCGCGAAAGCGGTGTGTCATTTACGGAAAACCTCAACAGATACGACGCCTTCGCGAGCAGGCTCGCTCCCACATTGGAGTTCCGGCACACTGAAACTAGTTGATATCAAAGCACTGGCACCATTGACACTCAAAGTGTGACTTGACCGACAAATACAAAGTTACTCATATTTAATATTTAAATAGAAAATCGTCAGACAATTACCACTTACCTCTCAACTAAAAACATTCTTTCCCTCCCGCACGCTTTGTTTACGGCAGTTTCCTGACCCAACCGGATTGGATCTCAAAAAAATCCTTTACGACAGATTTCAAATTGTGTCAGGTTCGTTACGCCTTCATTGGGCGAGTGATAGGACGATCTCGCCAGGGATTGTCGCTATCGGACAAAAACTGTTCCATTGCTAAACAAGGAAGTGTGTTTATGTCGAAAGTAAAAGCTAACGCTATTGATACCGCCGAACAGGCGTTCCAGCTGGCCGCCTTCAGTTCGGCGTACAACCAGATCAACAGCTTCAGCCATCAGTACGATCGTGGCGGCAACCTCACGGTCAATGGCAAACCCTCATATTCCGTCGATCAGGCGGCTACCCAACTGCTGCGTGACGGCGCTGCCTATCAGGACAGGGACGGCAGTGGCAAAATTGAACTGACCTACACGTTCCTGACCTCGGCATCGTCCAGCACGATGAACAAACACGGAATCAGCGGTTTCAGTCAGTTCAGCGCGCAGCAGCAAGCGCAAGCCAAGCTCGCCATGCAATCCTGGGCCGATGTTGCCAATCTCACCTTCACCGAGAAAGCCTCGGGCGGTGACGGCCACATGACCTTCGGTAACTACAGCGGTGGCCAGGATGGCGCGGCGGCGTTCGCTTACCTTCCAGGCACGGGCGCAGGCTATGACGGTACTTCGTGGTACCTGATCAACAGCAGCTACACGCAGAACAAGAACCCGGAGCTCAACAATTACGGCCGTCAGACCCTGACCCATGAAATCGGCCACTCTTTGGGCCTTGCTCACCCTGGCGACTACAACGCCGGCAATGGCAACCCGACCTACAACGACGCGACCTACGGGCAGGACACCCGCGGCTACAGCGTCATGAGTTACTGGAGCGAGAGCAATACCAGCCAGAACTTCAGCAAGGGCGGCGTCGAAGCCTATTCGTCCGGCCCGCTGATGGACGACATCGCCGCGATCCAGAAGCTCTACGGTGCCAACACCTCCACTCGCACCGGCGACAGCACCTACGGCTTCAACTCCAACACCGGTCGGGATTTCCTCAGCGCTTCTTCGTCGAGCGACAAAGTGGTGTTCTCGGTGTGGGATGCTGGCGGCAGGGACACTCTGGACTTCTCCGGCTTCACCCAGAACCAGAAGATCAACCTTAATGAGGCTTCGTTCTCGGACGTTGGCGGCCTTGTGGGCAACGTGTCGATTGCCAAAGGCGCGATCATCGAGAACGCCATCGGTGGTTCGGGCAGCGATCTGTTGATCGGCAACAGCGTGGCCAACGAACTGAAGGGCGGCGCCGGCAACGACATCCTCTACGGGGCTGGCGGTGCCGACAAGCTATGGGGCGGCGTCGGTTCGGACACTTTTGTGTTCGCCGCCAGCTCGGATTCCAAGCCGGGTGCGATCGATCAGATCCTCGATTTCGTCAGCGGGCTCGACAAAATCGACCTGACCGGAATCACCAACGGGGCGGGCCTGCACTTCGTCAACAGCTTCACCGGTTCTGCTGGCGATGCGGTGTTGACCTCCTCGGGCGGAAACAGCCTGTTGTCGGTGGATTTCTCCGGGCATGGCGTGGCTGATTTCGTTGTCAGCACCGTTGGACAGGCAGCGACCAGCGATATCGTGGCGTAATGTGAAGGGAAAGCGGCGCCCCAGGCGTCGCTTTCTTTACTTGCATCGGTACACGCCGTACGCAAGGCTACAGGTTGGAGCAAATTCTTCCATGAGCAACAGAGCTTTTACCTACACGGCAATGGCGTGGCTTTCAGCGGCACTCGTTACGTTTTCAGGAGAAACAATTATGGCAAGCAGCCTCAGGCTCGAAGACCCCTTGGTATTCGCAGGGCAATGGCAAGCAACGCTGTCCACGACGGGTGATGACCTTGGCGCGCAAAAACTGCAGGACAAACCTTCGAATACGTGCGATCTCGAATTGCTTGCCAACAAGACGCTGGGTCGAGGGGCCGACTGTTTGGGCGCCTGGCTGGAGCAAGCTCCGATCGGATGGTTTCCCGACCCCGACGGTTTGTCGATCACCGGCACGGAAGGCTCAAGGATCCAGTTTTTCAGCCGACAACGTGATGGGTTGTATCTGGCGACTTTGATGTCGGGTTTGATTGTCACGCTGGAACGTGCGGAGTCTGATAACTGATCTGCCCTTTATAGAACCAACGCGGATATAAAGATCCTGCAAGCGGTTATAAGCAGGTCACCAAGGGCAACTGCACCGGATTATATAGCGCTAATTGTTATGAAAGTGTAAGCGGCCTTCCAAGAAGTGTACTTCGGCATGGCTCGCTTTATTAATTGAAGTGTCGCCTCTCAGGGGCGATGAATACTGTTCAGGAAGAATCAATGAAGATGGCGAAGGCCCCAGCCACCGCTCCGTTAATCAAGGCATTGGGTGACTATAAAAGCATTCTGATCAGCGTTGGTTGTTTCACCGCGCTCATCAACGTGTTGATGCTGGTGCCGTCCATCTACATGCTGCAAGTCTATGACCGCGTGTTGTCGTCGCAGAACGAAACCACGTTGGCGATGCTATCGCTTATGGTCGTCGGTTTCTTCGTCTTCATCGGGCTGCTGGAGGTGATCCGCAGCTTTATCGTAATCCGCATCGGCAGCCAGCTGGAGCGCCGTTTTAACCTGCGTGTCTATCAAGCGGCGTTCGAACGCAATCTGTTCAAGGGCGAAGGCAATGCCGGTCAGTCGTTGGGTGACCTGACCCACATCCGCCAATTCGTCACCGGGCCGGCGCTGTTCGCCTTCTTCGATGCGCCGTGGTTCCCGGTTTATCTGTTCGTCATCTACCTGTTCAACGTCTGGCTAGGGGTGCTGGCCACGGCGGGTGCCTTGCTGCTGATCGGGTTGGCGTGCCTCAACGAATATATGACCAGGAAGCCGTTGGGCGAGGCCGCCGGGTTTTCCCAGCAGTCCAGTCAGTTGGCGACCAGCCATTTGCACAATGCCGAAACCATTCAGGCGATGGGTATGCTCGGGTCGCTGCGCAAACGCTGGTTTGAGGTGCACTCGCGCTTTCTCGGCTTGCAGAACCAGGCCAGCGACACCGGTGCGGTGATCAGTTCGTTGAGCAAAACGCTTCGCCTGTGTCTGCAATCGTTGGTGCTGGGCCTGGGCGCCTTGTTGGTGATCAAGGGCGACATGACCGCCGGGATGATGATCGCCGGTTCGATTTTGATGGGCCGCGTGTTGAGCCCCATCGACCAGCTGATCGCCGTATGGAAACAGTGGAGCGGGGCGAAGCTGGCTTACGGTCGGCTCGATGCGCTGCTGCAAGCTTTTCCGCCGAGTGACGAAGCCATGGCACTGCCGGCGCCTAAAGGCCAGATCACCTTCGAACAAGTCAGCGCCGGCCCGCCAGGAAGGCGCACCGCGACATTGCACATGGTCAATTTCAACCTGGGTGCCGGTGAAGTGCTCGGCGTGCTCGGTGCTTCCGGCTCCGGCAAATCGACTCTGGCCCGCGTGCTGGTTGGCGTTTGGCCGACGCTGGGCGGCACCGTGCGCCTGGATGGCGCGGACATTCACCGCTGGAACCGCGACCAGCTCGGCCCTTACGTCGGCTACCTGCCGCAAGACATCGAATTGTTCAGCGGCTCCATCGCCGAAAACATCGCTCGATTCAGCGAAGCCGATGCGCAAAAAGTCGTGGCGGCGGCACAACAGGCTGGCGTCCACGAGATGATCCTGCGCCTGCCGCAAGGTTACGACACGCAACTGGGCGAGGACGGCAGTGGCTTGTCCGGTGGCCAGAAGCAACGCGTGGCGCTGGCCCGCGCGCTGTACGGCACGCCGAGCCTGGTGGTGCTGGATGAACCCAATTCCAACCTCGACACCGTTGGCGAAGCCGCACTGGCCAGCGCCATCGCGCAACTCAAGGCTCAGGGCACCACGGTGATTCTGGTGACGCACCGCTCTTCGGTGCTGGCCCAGGCAGATAAATTACTCGTGCTCAACGACGGTCGCTTGCAGGCATTTGGCCCGAGTCAGGATGTGCTCAAGGCGCTCTCCGGTCAGCAGGACCAGCAACGCGAAAAAGCTGCACAAACACCGGGCGGGCTCAGCATGAGCCGGCAGTATCAGCCTACGACCAGGAATTCGGGTGTATGAGCAGCGCCAGCATGAACACTGAAAACGAAGCGAACATGGAACACGCGTATATCACTGAACGCCCTGAACGCGATGCCAGGTTCTTCGCGCGCATGGGCTGGATTCTGGCCATTGTCGGCGCTGGCAGTTTCTTCACCTGGGCCGCGTTGGCGCCGCTCGATCAGGGCATCCCGGTGCAAGGCACGGTGGTGGTCTCGGGTAAACGCAAGGCTGTTCAGTCGATGAGCAGCGGCGTAGTCAGCCGGATTCTGGTGCGCGAAGGCGAGATTGTGAAGCAGGGTCAGCCACTGTTCCGCCTCGATCAGACTCAGGTCGCGGCTGACGTGCAATCGCTTCAGGCACAATACCGCATGGCCTGGGCCAGCCTCGCGCGTTGGCAGGCCGAGCGCGACAGCCTCAAGCAAGTGACCTTTCCGCCTGAGCTGAGCAACGACCCGGACCCGCGTCTGGCACTGGTACTGGAAGGCCAGCGGCAATTGTTCAGCAGCCGCCGGGAAGCGTTCTTTCGTGAACAGGCGGCATTGCGCGCCAATATAGAAGGCGCCACCGCGCAACTGGCCGGTATGCGTCGCGCACGCAGCGACCTCAATGCCCAGGCCACCTCCTTGCAGCAACAGCTGAGCAACCTGCAACCGCTGGCCGACAGCGGTTACATCCCGCGCAACCGCTTGATGGACTATCAGCGCCAACTGTCGCAGGTCCAGCAGCAACTGGCCGAAAATACCGGCGAAAGCGGGCGCGTGGAGCAGGGCATCCTTGAGTCGCGTCTGAAGTTGCAGCAGCACGGCGAGGAGTACCAGAAGGAAGTCCGCACGCAACTGGCCGACGCGCAACTGAAAAGCGTCACCTTGTCCGAGCAACTCACCTCCGCCGGTTTTGATCTGCAGCACAGCGAGATCCTCGCCACCGCCGATGGCGTAGCAGTCAACCTTGGCGTGCACACCGAAGGCGCCGTGGTGCGTCAGGGCGAAACCCTGCTGGAAATCGTTCCGCAAGGCACCACGCTGGAAGTGGAAGGCCATCTGCCAATCAACTTGATCGACAAGGTCGGCACGCATTTGCCGGTGGACATCCTTTTCACTGCGTTCAATCAAAGCAGAACCCCACGTGTGCCTGGTGAAGTCAGCCTGATTTCCGCCGACCAGATGGTCGATGAGAAAACCGGCGTGCCGTATTACGTGTTGCGCAGCAGCGTCAGCGATCAGGCGATGGAAAAGCTCAATGGCCTGGTGATCAAGCCCGGCATGCCGGCGGAAATGTTCGTGCGTACCGGTGAGCGTTCACTCCTCAACTACCTGTTCAAACCGTTGCTCGATCGAGCCGGTTCTGCGTTGACCGAGGAATAAGGATGTTCGGTTGTATGAATAAGCTTTCAATGCTGGGAGCGGCAGTGATGCTGCTGGCGAGTCACTCTGCGGTCGCGGCCATGGGGCCGTTCGATATTTACGAACAGGCGCTGCGCAACGATCCGGTGTTTCTCGGTGCAATCAAGGAGCGCGATGCCGGCCTCGAGAATCGTGCCATCGGCCGCGCCGGGCTGTTGCCAAGAATCGGCTATACGTACAACAAGGGGCGCAACTCTTCCAAAGCCACCTCGCTCGATGAGCGCGCGCGCAACCGTACCGACGAACGCAACTACAGCAGTTACGGCTCGGCGCTGACGGTCCAGCAACCGCTGCTCGATTACGAGGCTTACGCGGCGTATCGCAAGGGCGTGGCTCAATCGCTGTTCGCCGACGAAGCCTTTCGCGGCAAGAGTCAGGAACTGTTGGTGCGGGTCCTCGACAACTACACCAAAGCCTTGTTCGCCCAGGATCAGATCGACATCGCGCAGGCGAAGAAAAAGGCTTACGAGCAGCAGTTCCAGCAGAACGAACAGATGTTCCAGCAGGGCGAGGGCACGCGCACCGATATTCTCGAAGCCGAATCGCGTTATGAACTCGCGACCGCCGAAGAAATCGAGGCGCGCAACGAGCAGGATGCTGCGTTGCGCGAATTGGGTGCACTGATTGGCGTGCCGGCGGTGGACATCGGCGATCTCGCGCCGCTCGCTCAGCAGTTCCAGACGTTCACTCTGCAACCGGCCAATTTCGACACCTGGCATGAGCTGGCGATCAGCAACAACCCGAACCTGGCTTCGCAGCGTCAGGCCGTGGAGGTCGCGCGGTATGAAGTCGAGCGCAACCGCGCCGGGCATCTGCCGAAAATCAGCGCCTACGCCTCGATGCGCGATAACGAATCAGAAAGCGGCAACACCTATAACCAGCGCTACGAAACCAACACCATCGGGCTGGAAGTCAGCGTGCCGCTGTACGCCGGCGGCGGGGTGTCCGCTTCGACCCGACAGGCCAGCCGTACGATGGAACAGGCTGAGTACGAACTGGACGGCAAGACGCGCGAGACCTTGATCGAACTGCGCCGGCAATTCAGTGCCTGCCTGTCCGGGGTCAGTAAATTGCGCGCGTATCAGAAGGCGTTGAAGTCGGCTGAAGCGCTGGTGGTGTCGACCAGGCAAAGCATCATGGGCGGTGAGCGAACCAACCTCGACGCGTTGAACGCCGAGCAGCAGCTGTTCACCACGCGTCGCGACCTTGCGCAGGCGCGCTACGACTACCTGATGGCCTGGACCAAATTGCATTACTACGCCGGAACCCTGAACGAGCAGGATCTGGCGCGGGTAGACGAGGCGTTCGTGATCGCGCAACAGCCCTCACCCTAAACCTTTCCCAAGGGGGTGAGGGAAACAGGCAACACAGCAAAACGACCTGAATAAAACAAGAAGAGAGTGATGAACATGGACGTACGCATCAAACCGATCTCGGTCGGTACCCTGTTGCTTGTGATTTCTACAAACCAGGCTCAGGCCCAGTATCTGGAGTCAGGCCAGCGAGGCGATCCGGCCAGTTGGCGCAGCGCCGAGTTCATGCGTGATTGGGGCCTGGATCGCATGCAGGCGGACCAAGCCTACGCTGCCGGCATTACCGGCAAGGGCGTAAAAATCGGCGCTCTCGACTCCGGTTTCGATGCCAGCCACCCCGAATTCGCCGCCGATCGCTATCACCCGGTATCCGCCAGCGGCAGCTACGTCGACGGCTCGCCGTTCAACGTCGATGGCACGCTCAACCCGAACAACGACTCCCACGGCACCCACGTAGTCGGAACCATGGGCGCTTCGCGCGACGGCAGCGGCATGCACGGTGTGGCCTATAACGCGCAAATTTACGTCGGCAACACCAACAAGAACGACAGTTTCCTGTTCGGCCCCAGCCCGGATCCGCGTTATTTCAAAGCGGTCTACAACAGCCTGGCCGACGCCGGCGTCCGGGCGATCAATAACAGCTGGGGCAGTCAGCCGCCGGATGTCAGCTATCGCACCTTGGCGGATCTGCACGCGGCGTACGCCCAGCATTGGAACAAAGGCACCTGGCTCGATGCCGCTGCCGATGTGTCGCGGCGCGGCGTGATCAACGTGTTCAGCGCCGGTAACAGCGGCTACCCCAACGCCAGCGTGCGTTCAGCGCTGCCGTATTTTCAGCCGGATCTGGAAGGCCACTGGCTGGCGGTGTCCGGGCTCGATCAGAGCAATCAGCAGAAATACAACCAGTGCGGCATCGCCAAGTATTGGTGCATCACCACGCCGGGCGCGAAGATCGACAGCACAGTCCCCGGTGGCGGTTACGCGATCAAATCCGGCACCTCAATGGCCGCACCGCACGCAACCGGCGCGCTGGCGCTGGTGATGGAACGCTATCCGTACATGAATAATCAGCAAGCGCTGCAAGTGCTGCTGACCACCGCCACTCAACTGGACGGCTCGGTGACCGATGCGCCGACTGAGCGGCTCGGCTGGGGCGTGGCCAATCTCAGCCGGGCGATGCGCGGGCCGGGGCAATTGCTCGGTGAGTTCGACGCCAACCTGGGCGCAGGGCAGCGCGACGTGTGGAGCAATGACATCTCCGACAAGGCGCTGCTCCAGCGTCAAGGCGAAGACCTCGCCGAGCACAGCGCCTGGCAGCAAACCCTGCAGGACAAAGGCTGGCAGAACGGCGTTCCGGCCGGCGCCAGTCATCAGGACCAGACCGACTATGCAGTGGGCATGGCCCGTGATTCAGCAGCGGCGGGGCGCGTGTATCAGGGCAGCCTGATCAAGTCCGGCGAAGGCCAGCTGCTGCTCAGCGGCGCAAACACTTATCGCGGCCCAACCACGGTCAACGGCGGGATGCTGACAGTCAACGGTTCGCTCGCATCAGCCGTCACCGTCAATAACAACGCTGCCCTCGGCGGTACCGGACGCATCGCGTCGCTGACGGCCAATAGCGGCGGGCGTGTCGCGCCGGGCAACTCCATCGGCACCTTGAATGTGGACGGTGACGTGACGTTCACTGCGGGTTCGACTTACGCCGTTGAACTGTCTTCAGCGAGCAGCGATCGCATCGTTGCCGGCGGCACGGCGAACATCGGCGGCGCCACCGTCAGCCTGTCGTTGGAGAACAGCCCGACATTGCTCAGCACGGCTGAAGCGCAAAGCCTGCTCGGCCGTCAGTACAACATCCTGCAGGCAGCCGGCGGCATTCAGGGGCAGTTTGATGCGGTGCTGCCCAATTATCTGTTCATCGGCGGCAGCCTCGACTATGCCGCGACCGGCATTGAGCTGAACATCGAACGCAACGCGACGAGCTTCGCCAGCGTCGGACAAACGCCGAATCAGCGCTCGGTCGCGGCGGCGGTCGAACGTTTGGGTGCGGGCAACGCTGTCTACGAAAGCCTGCTGCGCACGCCCACCCCGACCTCGGCGCAGCAAGCCTTTCAGCAATTGTCCGGCGAGATCTACCCGGCGCTGGGTACGATGCTGATCAACGACAGCCGCCAGTTGCGCGATGCGGTTGGCGAGCGCCTGCACGACGACTCCTCCGCCCGGAGCAATGGCTGGATCAAGGCGCTCGGTGCTTGGGGCCGCACTGATTCAAGCCACGACAGCGCGGGTTACAACACTTCGATCGGCGGCTTGCTGGCGGGTGTTGACGGCGCAGTGGACGAGCACACTCGCATCGGTCTGGTGACCGGTTACAGTGACAGTTCGCTGAGCATGGGCGCGGGCACGCACTCCTCGGCGAAAGTCGACAGCTATCATTTGGGCGCTTATGCCGGGCACGACATCGGCGCCTGGCGCTTGAGTACAGGCGCGGCGTACAGCTGGCATCGCGGCGATGTGAAACGCGATCTGCAATACGACGAAGTCAGCGCCAAACAAAAAGCCAAGGTCGATGCGACCACCACCCAGGTCTTTGGCGAGGCAGCGTATCGGTTGCAGCTTCAGCCTCTGGCGGTGGAACCGTTTGCCAACCTGACCTACCTGCACCTCGACACCGAAGGCTTCACCGAAAAGGGTGACGCCGCCGCGCTGAAAAGCGCCGGCGATCGTCGCGATGTGGTGTTGAGCACGCTGGGTGCGCGCGCGATCAAGACGTTCAACCTGTCGAACCAGCAAACACTGGACGTCAGCGCCCGTCTCGGCTGGCAGCACAGCCTGAGCGACATCGAATCAGAACAGCATCTGCGCTTCGCCAGCGTCGGCACGCCATATTCGGTGGAGAGTTCGGCCCTGGTACGTGATGCCGCGCTGGTTGGCGTGCAGGCCAGCCTGGCCTTGAGTAAAGACGTGCGGGTCAACCTTGACTACAACGGGCAACTGGCCAGCCGCGAGAAGCTGCATGGCGTTGGGTTGAGTCTGGATTGGCAGTTCTGACTGTACGCAACATACCTGCTCGTTTCTGTACCGATCGTTCCTACGCTCCGCGTGGGAATGCAGCCCGTGACGCTCCGCGTCACTGGACGCGGAGCGTCCCCAGAGGCATTCCCACGCAAAGCGTGGGAACGATCAGGTCAGGTCGGCAAACGGATTTTTCGCAACATCACTAAGGAAGGTCGTGGATGAATAACAACAATACCCCCGCGCAATCGGGTGGCTGCTTTGTCTTGAAAACCCTGACGCTGGCGATGCTCTGTGCCAGCGCAACGGTGCACGCTGCGCCTTACGTGGAAAACGGCCGCAGCGGCGATCCGTCGAGTTGGCGCAGCAACGAGTTCCGGGCTGACTGGGGGCTGGGCGCGATCGGTGCAGATCATGCCTACGCCGCCGGTTACACCGGTAAAGGCGTAAAACTGGGCATTTTCGATCAGCCGGTCTACGCCGCGCACCCGGAGTTCTCCGGCAATAACAAAGTGATCACGTTGGTCACCAGCGGCATCCGCGAATACACGGACCCGTACATCCCGGTGAAGGCCGGTGATGCGTTTCTGTACGACGGTTCACCCTCGGTCGGTTCCAACGGCAAGCTCGGTGCGCACGGCACACACGTTGGGGGTATCGCGGCAGGCAGCAGGGACGGCGGCGTGATGCACGGCGTCGCGTTCGGCGCGCAGATCATCAGCGCCGACAACGGCGACCCTGGCCCGGAAGACGGCATCGTCCGAGGCAACGATGGCGCCGTGTACAAGGCCGGCTGGGATGCGCTGATCGCCAGCGGCGCGCGAATCATCAACAACAGCTGGGGCATCGGCATCACCGACCGCTTCGATCTGGGCGGCCGTGATCCGGCGTACCCGCATTTCACCGTCAATGACGCGCAGTTGCAGTTCAACGAAATCCGCACGCTGCTTGGCACCAAGCCCGGCGGCGCCTATGACGGTGCGATTGCCGCCGCGCGCAGCGGCATCGTGACGATTTTCGCCGCCGGCAACGACTACAACCTCAACAACCCGGATGCCATCGCCGGCCTCGGCTACTTCGTGCCGGACATCGCGCCGAACTGGATTACCGTCGCCGCGCTGCAGCAGAACCCGGATCTGGCCAGCGCCAATCCGTATGTGATCAGCACGTTCTCCTCGCGCTGCGGCTATACCGCGAGTTACTGCGTGTCGGCCCCGGGCACGAAAATCTACAGCTCGATCATCGAAGGCACCAACGCTGGCAACCTCACCACCAGCTACGCCAATTACAACGGCACCTCAATGGCGGCACCGCACGTCGCCGGTTCCATCGCGGTGCTGATGGAGCGCTTTCCGTACATGACCGGGGATCAGGTCGCCACGGTATTGCGCACGACCGCCACCGACCTCGGCGCGCCGGGCATCGACGCCCTGTATGGCTGGGGCATGATCAATCTGCGCAAAGGGATCGATGGTCCGTCGATGTTCGTCACTGAGCAGGACATTCCCGAGGAATTCCGCGTTCAGGGCGCTTATGGCTCCGGCCAGTTTGTCGCGGACCTGCCAGGCATCGGCGCGATCATCGATCAGGGCAAACCCACCGAGCGGGTGTGCACCGACATCACCTGCGGCCTCGACACCTGGCGCAACGACATTGGCGGCCACGGCGGTTTGACCAAACAGGGCATCGGCACCCTGGTGCTGACCGGCAACAACACTTACAGCGGCCCGACCCTGATCAATCAGGGCCGACTGGCGATCAACGGATCGCTGCAATCGGCGGTCACTGTGAATGACGGCGGCATCCTCGGCGGTAACGGTCGTATCGGCGCGCTGGCGGTCAACAGTGGCGGTACGGTTGCGCCGGGCAATTCCATCGGCACCCTGAACGTGGCCGGGGACGTGACCTTTGCGCCGGGTTCGACCTACGCCGTAGAGTTGTCGCCGACGAGCAGCGATCAGATCGTTGCGACCGGCAAAGCGGTCGTCGAAGGCGCCACGGTGAGCATGTCGCTGGAGAACAGCCCGACCTTGCTCAGTACCGGCGAAGTGCAGCGCTTGCTCGGCACGCGCTACAACATCCTGCAAGCGGCGGGTGGCATTGAAGGGCGCTTCGGTCAGGTGTTGCCGGATTACGCGTTCCTTGGCGGTACGCTCGATTACTCGGCCGGCGGTATTCAACTGGCGGTCGGACGTAACGCGGCGTCGTTCGCCAGTGTCGGTCTGACGCCGAACCAGCGCGCCGTGGGTGCCGCTGCCGAGCGTCTGGGCGCGGGCAATGCGCTGTTCGAAACCCTGCTGCTGTCGCCCAACGCGGCGTCGGCGCAGCAGGCCTTTCAACAGTTGTCCGGTGAGATCCACCCGGCCATCGGTACGCTGCTGATCAATGACAGCCGTTACCTGCGTGAAGCGGTGGGCGAGCGCCTGCGTGAGCGCGATCTGTTCAATGCCGATGCGCCAACGGATGATCGCAGCAATGCCTGGGTCAAAGTGCTGGGTTCGTGGGGCGAGAGCGACGGCGGGCATGACAATGCCGACTCCAACAGTTCCATTGGCGGGCTGCTGGCCGGTGTCGACGGTTTGATCGCTGAAGACACGCGCCTGGGCTTCGTTACCGGTTACAGCGATAGCTCGTTGAGCATGGGCAGCGGAACGCATTCGTCGGCATCGGTCGACAGCTACCACCTGGGCGCTTATGTGGGCCATGAAATCGACGCACTGCGCCTGACCGTCGGTGGCGCCTACAGCTGGCATCGCATCGATGTGAAGCGTGATCTGCAGGTGGGCGATGTCAGCAGTAAACAGAAAACCAAGCGGGATGCGAGCACGGCGCAACTGTTCACCGAGGCCGCATACGATCTGGGCCTGCAACCGATGAATCTGGAGCCGTTCGCCAACCTGTCCTACGTCCACCTCAACACCGACAGCTTCACTGAAAAAGGCGACGCCGCTGCGCTGAAGGGGGGCGAGGACAACCGCGATGTGGTGCTCTCGACCCTTGGTGTGCGGGCCAAGC
The DNA here is from genome assembly GCF_014268505.2 of Pseudomonas khorasanensis. GTDB lineage: Bacteria > Pseudomonadota > Gammaproteobacteria > Pseudomonadales > Pseudomonadaceae > Aquipseudomonas > Aquipseudomonas khorasanensis. The sequence goes on along the minus strand of NZ_JABWQP020000001.1, from coordinate 1,183,151 downwards.
GCAGCTTCGCCTTGTCGGACCAGCATCAACTGGAACTGGGCGCAAGCCTTGGCTGGCAGCACAACCTGAGTGACGTCGATGCCGACAGTCACCTGGCCTTTGCCAACGGTAACAGCGCGTTCACCGTGCAAAGTGTGTCGATGGATCGTGATGCAGCGGTCGTTGGCGTTCGCGCCGGGCTCGCGCTCAATCGAGACGTGCGGGTCAACCTGGATTACAACGGGCTGATCGGCTCGAATGAGAAGGATCATGGCGTGGGTCTGACCCTCGACTGGCAGTTCTGAGGCGTATACGTGATCGTTCCCACGCTCTGCGTGGGAATGCAGCCGGGGACGCTCTGCGTCCCAAAAGATCGCAGCCTTCGGCAGCTCCTTTAGAGGATGTGCAAAACGTAATGAATGCTCCGGAGCCTCGCGCTCTGGCTGTGAGCTATCTCTGACAATTCCAACAACAAGAGAGGCAATGGCAATGGGTGTGTATGACTACAAGAACTTCGGTACGGCCGATTCCACGGCGTTGTTCAGCGATGCCATGGCGATCACGCTGTATTCCTACCACAACCTGGACAACGGCTTCGCCGCCGGTTACCAGCACAACGGTTTCGGCCTCGGCCTGCCGGCCACGCTGGTCACCGCACTGATTGGCGGCATCGATTCGCAAGGGGTGATTCCTGGCATCCCCTGGAACCCCGACTCGGAAAAGCTCGCGCTTGAGGCCGTGCAGAAAGCCGGCTGGACACCGATCACCGCCGCGCAACTGGGTTACGACGGCAAGACCGACGCACGCGGGACGTTCTTTGGAGAAAAGGCTGGTTACACCAGCGCGCAAGTGGAAATCCTCGGCAAGTACGACGCTCAGGGTCATCTGACCGAACTGGGCATTGCCTTTCGCGGCACCAGCGGCCCGCGGGAAATTCTTATCGGTGACTCGATTGGCGACGTGATCAACGATCTGCTCGCTGCGTTCGGGCCGGCCGATTACGCGAAAAACTACGTCGGCGAAGCGTTTGGCAATCTGCTCAACGACGTCGTCGCCTTCGCTCAGGCCAACGGCCTCAGCGGCAAGGACGTGCTGGTCAGCGGCCACAGCCTCGGCGGCCTGGCAGTCAACAGCATGGCCGATTTGAGCGGCGGCAAGTGGGGCGGTTTTTTTGCAGACGCCAACTACATCGCCTACGCCTCGCCCACCCAGAGCAGCACCGACAAAGTGCTCAACATCGGTTATGAAAACGACCCGGTGTTTCGTGCGCTTGACGGCTCGACCTTCACCAGCGCCTCGGTGGGCGTGCACGATGCACCGCATGCTTCGACGGCCGACAACATCGTCAGCTTCAACGATCACTACGCCTCGACTGCCTGGAACGTGCTGCCGTATTCGATCCTGAATATCCCGACGTGGATTTCGCACCTGCCCACCGGTTATGGCGACGGCATGACTCGCGTAATGGAATCGAAGTTCTACGACCTGACCAGCCGCGATTCGACGATCATTGTCGCCAATCTGTCCAACCCGGCACGGGCCAATACCTGGGTGCAAGACCTCAACCGCAATGCCGAAACCCACAAGGGCAGCACGTTCATCATCGGCAGCGACGGCAACGACTTGATCCAGGGCGGGGGCGGCAATGACTATCTGGAAGGTCGCGCCGGCAACGACAGCTTTCGTGACAGCGGCGGCTACAACGTCATTCTGGGCGGGCAGGGCAGCAATACGCTCGACTTGCAGCAGACGATAAAGCACTTTGATTTCGCCAATGACGGCGCCGGCAACCTGTACATCCGCGATGCCAGCGGCGGGATCAGCCTCACCCGTGACATCGGCAGCTTCGTCTCCAGGGAACCGGGTTTTCTCTGGGGCGTGTTCAAGGATGATGTGGTGCACAGCGTCACATCCGCAGGACTGAAAGTCGGCAATAACCTCACCGCGTATGAATCGAGCGTTAAAGGCGCGGCCGGCGCCGATACGCTCAAGGCGCACGCTGGCGGCGACTGGCTGTTCGGGCTGGAGGGCAATGATCATTTGCTCGGTGGGGCGGGCAATGACGTGTTTGTCGGCGGCGCCGGGAATGATCTGCTGGAATCGGGTGGCGGGACGGATACTTTCCTGTTCAATGGCGCGTTTGGCCAGGATCGGGTGGTTGGCTATACGGCCGATGACAAATTGGTGTTTCTCGGGGTGCAGGGCGTGTTGCCCGGCGATGACTTCCGCGCGCATGCGTCGGCGGTGGGGCAGGATACGGTTTTGACGTTTGGTGGGGATTCGGTCACGTTGGTGGGGGTGGCGCCTGGCAGCCTCAACAGCGATGGGATCGTGATCGCCTGATGGTTATGCGGCGCCAGTAATGGCGCCATCGCTGGCAGGCCAGCTCCCACAGGGTCCGAGTCGTACATCCACTCTGTGAACGACATGAGACCTGTGGGAGCGGGCTTGCCCGCGATTGAACGATAATGCGGTAATGATCGGATCAGTCTTCCTTGCGAACGGTCGCCACTTCATCAGCGCGAACCTTGACCTTGGCTCCGGAGATGTCCTCGAACTCGTAGAAGCCGTCTTCGGTCTCGGTTTTCGGCATGTCCTCGGTCAGGTACTGGGTGCCGTTCTGCAGCGTCACCACGGTCTGGGTCGAGCAACCGCCCAGGGCCAACAGGGCTGCGACCGCCATCGGGATACCCAGCATCTTGATATTCATACCCACCTTTGACTCCTTAGCGATGTGATTACGGGCATTGTCCGCCCTCTAACGCGGTTGGTGCCATCATTGGCGGAAAAGTTCGATGACGGCGCGAAAAAATGCCATTGATCTTTTTCCGTTTGCGCCGGGCGGGGCTGAGCTGGTATCTGTACGCATAACCAGTATTGCTTGCCGTGGCTTTGAATTTCCGTGACCCCCAATCCGCTCGACGACCCGTTCTATTACCTCAACAACTTCCGGCAAGTGCTTGATTGGCTTGAGCTTCGTTATGCCGATGTGATGAGTCAAACCGAGCACGGGTTTATTCGCGACTTCAACAGCTTGCCGCTGGCCTCGCAGGGTTTGCTGGTGCGCATGGTCATGCGCAAGGGCATTCATTTTCGCGCAAGCAAACTCAACTACGTGGAAATCGGCGACATCGCTGAGGCGGCGCTGCCGTTGCTCGATCATGGCTGGCTCGACGAACACGCGGCGCTGACACTGGCAGAACTGTTCGACGTCTTGCTCAAGGCCGAGCTTGTGCAAGCCTTCGGCGCCTTCATCGACCATCCGAAAGGGCGCAAGGACGACTGGCTGCCGCAACTGGCCGAACAGTTCGCCGAACCACAAACCCTGCGCGACTGGGCGCCGCAATTGGCTGACCGGCTATTCAGCCTGACCCTGATGGATCTGTGCGATCGCCTGCGCCTGATGTTCTTCGGCAACCTTTATCAGGACTGGTCCGAGTTCGTGCTGGCCGACCTTGGTATCTTCACTTATGAAAAGGTCGAGTTCTGCGCCGATTCTCGAGGCCTGCGCAGCCGTGAAGACGTCGATGCCTGCCTGTTCCTGCACCAGTGCCAACTGCGCTTCGAGGCCGGCGAGCCGCTGCAGGAGATTGTCGAACAGATCAGTGCCGTGCATTTCGACAATCCGTGGCTGCAACGTCGGCGCGCCAAGGCGCTGTTTCAGATCGGCGAGTATGGCGAGCGCATCGGTGATTTCGCCCTGGCGCTGAGCGTTTACCGTGACTGCGCCTACCCGGGGGCGCGACTGCGCATGATCCGTGTGCTTGAACGTTGCGGCGAATACGCGCGGGCGCTGGAACTGGGCACATTGGCCGAACAGGCACCGCAAAGCGCCGCCGAACAACAAGGCCTGCAACGCATCGTGCCGCGCCTGCGACGCAAACTCGGAGGCCCGCCGCTCAAGCGTGCCAAGGCCCGTGCGGTCGAGCGTCTGGACCTGCACTTGCCGCGTACCGATCCGGCGCTGTCGGTCGAATTCCACGTGCAAGCGCACCTGCATGATGACGATGGGCCCGTGCATTACGTCGAAAACAGCCTGATCAATTCGCTGTTCGGCCTGTTGTGCTGGCCGGCGATCTTCGCGCCGTTGCCAGGAGCGTTTTTCCACCCGTTCCAGCGCGGCCCGGTCGATCTGTTGAGCGAAGATTTTCTTGTGCGCCGCGCCGATTTGTTTCAAGCCTGCCTGGGTGAACTCGACGACGGCCGCTACGCCGATACGATCCGCCAGCGCTTCATTGAAAAGTGGGGCATTCAGTCGCCGTTCGTGTTCTGGGGCGCACTCAATGAAGCCTTGCTGGAACAGGCGTTGGCCTGCCTGCCCGCCGAGCACCTCAAGCACTGGTTCAATCGCCTGCTGGTCGACATCAAGGCCAACCGCGCCGGCATGCCGGATCTGATCCAGTTCTGGCCGCAGCACAAAACCTACCGGATGATCGAAGTCAAAGGCCCCGGCGACCGTTTGCAGGACAATCAACTGCGCTGGCTGGAGTTCTGCCACGAGCACCAGATGCCGGTGGCCGTGTGCTACGTGCAATGGTCGGAGCAGAGCGCTTGAGTTACAGCGTTGCCGTACGCGCATTGTGCGAGTTCACCGCCAAGACCGGCGACCTCGACCTGCGTTTCACCCCATCGCCCACGGCGCTGGAAGGCATTGCCGGGCATCGCACCGTGGCGTCGCGGCGCAGCGAGAAATACCAGAGCGAAGTGGCGCTGCAAGGCGAGTTCGGCACGCTGCGGGTCAAGGGCAGGGCGGATGGGTACGATCCCGCGCAAAACTGCCTGGAAGAAGTCAAAACCTACCGGGGCGACCTGAGCAAGCAACCGGCCAATCACCGCCAGTTGCACTGGGCACAGGCGAAGATTTACGGCTGGTTGATGTGCCAGAAACTGCAGCTTGAGCGGATCAACCTGGCGCTGGTGTATTTCGACATTGTCAGCGAAAAGGAAACCTGTCTGCTCGAGTCGTACAGTGCCGAGGCACTGAAGGTGTTTTTCGATACGCAGTGCGGCTTGTTCCTGCAGTGGGCCGAGCAGGAAATGGCTCACCGCGAGGCGCGCAATCTGGCAGCGCAGCAACTGACGTTTCCCCATGCCGATTTCCGTCCGGGCCAGCGGCATCTGGCCGAGTCGGTGTTCAAGGCCGTCAGCACCGGACGCTGCCTGATGGCGCAGGCGCCCACCGGCATTGGCAAAACCCTCGGCACGCTGTTCCCGATGCTCAAGGCACTGGCGCCGCAGCAACTGGACAAGGTGTTTTTCCTCACCGCCAAGACCCCGGGGCGCAAACTGGCGCTGGATGCCAGCCAGGTGTTATTCCGACAGGCGTCGGACTTGCCGCTGCGGGTCATGGAAATGATCGCCCGCGACAAGGTTTGCGAACATCCGGACAAGGCCTGTCATGGCGAATCCTGCCCGCTGGCCCAGGGCTTTTATGATCGTCTGCCGGCGGCACGTGAAGCCGCCAGCCAGATCAATCTGCTGGATCAGGCGGCGATGCGTGAAGTCGCTGCGCAACACGCGGTGTGTCCGTACTACCTGAGCCAGGAAATGGCCCGTTGGGCGGATGTGGTGGTCGCCGACTACAACTATTACTTCGATTTCAGCGCGCTGCTGTTCGGTCTGGCCCAGCTCAATCAATGGAAAGTCGCGGTGCTGGCCGACGAGGCGCATAACCTGGTCGAGCGCGGTCGCCAGATGTACAGCGCCAGTCTCGACCAGTTCAATCTCGGCACCGTGCGCAAGACTGCGCCCGCCGCACTGAAGAAATCCCTGCAGCGGGTCAACCGTGAATGGAACGCGCTGCACGCGCCGCAACGGGTGGCGTATCAGGCGTATGACAAGGCGCCGGACAAACTCCTGCAAGCGATTTCGCTGTGCTGCGCGGCCATTGGCGACTATCTCAATGAGCATCCGCAAGGCCTCGACAGCGGCCTGCAGAACTTCTATTTCGATCTGCTGCAATTTGGCCGGGTGGCTGAGCTGTACGACGAGCATTATCTGTTCGACATCAGCAAACGCGACCTCGACCGCAAGCAACCGTTGTCACAACTGTACCTGCGCAACGTGGTGCCGGCCGCGTTCATCGGGCCGCGCCTGACAGCGGCGCGCAGCAGCGTGCTGTTTTCGGCCACGCTGAGTCCGCGCAACTATTACGCCGACCTGCTCGGCACCCCGGCCGACACGGTGTGCATCGACGTCGAGTCGCCGTTCAGTGCCGAGCAACTGCAGGTGAGCATCGTCAGCCAGATTTCCACGCGTTTCAATCATCGCCATGCCTCGCTGGAGCCCATCGTCGAGCTGATCGCCCGTCAGTTCAGCGAGCGGCCGGGTAACTATCTGGCGTTCTTCAGCAGTTTCGATTACCTGCAACAGGTCGCGACGCTGCTGGCCGAGCGGCATCCGCACGTCACGCAGTGGCAACAATCGAGGGGCATGGCCGAGGCCGCGCGGCAGGCGTTTCTTGACCAGTTCAGCGCGGGCAGCCAGGGCGTCGGATTTGCGGTGCTGGGCGGCGCGTTCGGTGAGGGCATCGATTTGCCCGGTACGCGGCTGATCGGTGCGTTCATCGCCACGTTGGGGCTGGCGCAGCTCAACCCGGTCAATGAGCAGATGAAGCGGCGCATGGCGGCCATCTTTGGTGCCGGGTATGACTACACCTATCTGTATCCGGGCTTGCAAAAAGTCGTGCAGGCGGCCGGTCGGGTGATTCGTACCCGCGAGGATCGCGGCGTGGTCATGCTGATCGATGACCGCTTTGCCGAAAGCCGCATCAGGCAATTGCTGCCGCGCTGGTGGGCGATCAACAGTGAACCGGTATTTTTCAAATCGGCGGATTCACGCATACTTCAGCCCATGACAGTGGCTGGTGAGTGTGATGAGTGAAAACAACAAAACCGCAGCGATCGAAGACAGCCGCTTCCGGCTGCTGATCGACGCGGTTGTCGACTATGCGATCTACATGATCGACCCCGACGGCATCATCACCAGCTGGAACTCCGGCGCCAAACGCTTCAAGGGTTACGAAGAGGCGGAAATCCTCGGCGAGCACTTCTCGCGCTTTTATACCGCTGATGATCGCGCCAAGGGGATGCCGCAACGGGCACTCGATACGGCGATCCGCGAAGGTCGTTTCGAAGGCGAAGGCTGGCGGGTGCGCAAGGACGGTACGCACTTCTGGTCGCACGTGGTGATCGATCCGATCATCGACCCCAACGGTCAACTGCTGGGCTTCGCCAAGATCACCCGCGATCTGACCGACCGCAAAATGGCCGAAGAAACCCTCAAACAAAGCGAACAGCAGTTCCGCCTGCTGGTTCAGGGGGTCACCGATTACGCGATTTACATGCTCAGCCCCCATGGTTGCGTGAGCAACTGGAACCAGGGCGCCCAGCGCATCAAGGGCTATTTGCCGGAAGAGATCATCGGCCAGCATTTTTCGATTTTCTACACCCCCGAGGATCGCGAGGCGGGCGAGCCGCAGCGCGCGCTGGAGATCGCCACCCGGGAAGGTCGTTTCGAGAATCGCAGCTGGCGAATGCGCAAGGACGGCACGCGTTTTCTGGCCCATGTGGTGGTCGATGCGATTCGCGGCGACACCGGCGCCTTGTTGGGTTTTGCCAAGATCACCCGCGATGTGACCGAGGCCCATGAGGCACAGCAAGCGCTGGAGAAAACCCGCGAGGCGTTGTTCCAGGCGCAGAAGATGCAGGCTATCGGGCAGCTCAGCGGCGGCATCGCCCATGATTTCAATAACTTGCTGACGGTGATCCTGGGTAATCTCGAGATTGTGCAGAAGCGCATTGGCGACGCCCCGAAGATTGCCCGCTTGCTGGAAAACGCCACCCAGGGCGCCTTGCGCGGTGTCTCGCTGACCCAGCGCATGCTGGCGTTTGCCCGTCGTCAGGAGCTCAAGACCGAGTCGGTCGATATCCCGCAACTGGTGCAAGGCATCACCGGGTTGTTGCGCAGCTCGTTGGGACCGGGGATTCGCATCGAAACGCACTTCCCCGAGGATTTGCAGCCGGTGCTCGCCGACAGCAATCAGCTGGAACTGGCCATCCTCAATCTGGCGACCAACGCACGCGATGCCATGCCAGAGGGCGGCACGGTGATTATTGAGGCACAAGCAGAAGTGGTGCTTGAACAAAGTCACGCGACGTTGGCGGCAGGTCGTTACGTTTGCGTCAGCCTGATCGACAGCGGCGAAGGCATGGACGAGGCCACGCTCGCCTGCGCCCGCGACCCGTTCTTCACCACCAAGGGGTTAGGCAAAGGCACCGGGCTGGGCTTGTCGATGGTGCATGGCTTCATCGAGCAGTTGGGCGGCCGGTTCATTCTCAAGAGCGAGAAGGGCCATGGCACGGCAGCCGAGTTATGGATCCCCGTGGCCCTTGAGCGTGCGGCCAGCCGACCTGTGTACGCAAACGCTGCGCCGCTCACGGTGCCGAGGCTCAGTGTGCTGGTGGTCGATGACGATTCGCTGGTGCTGACCAGCACCAGCCTGCTGCTCGAAGATCTTGGTCACCGCGTGATCGGTGCAACTTCCGGCGCCCAGGCGTTGGCGTTGATCGATCAGGGGGAAGTGGTCGATCTGATGATCACAGACATGGCGATGCCGCACATGAGCGGTGCGCAACTGGCTCACGCCGTGCGAATGCTCAAGCCGGACTTGCCGATCATTCTGGCCACCGGTTACGCCGAACGGCTGGAGGGCTTCGCCGCGCAATTGCCGCGCCTGCCTAAACCGTTTACCCAGCTGAATCTGGTACAGATCATCGCTCAGTCAATGAAGTGACTCGCTGGTCGATCCGGCTGAACTTGTCCTGAGCGGCGGCTTTCCAAAAGACTTATTCACTTTTGGAGGGCGCGTCTTTTGTCTCGCATATTGACCCAGCCGACCGCTGAAGAAACCCTGACCGAACATAACGCCAAAATGTTCGGTTCGCCCAAGGAGCGGCTGGACTTCTATCGTCGGGAAATCCAGTACGAAACCAGCATCCTAGCCAACCGCACCGACGCTTATCTGGCGGCGCAGTCGTTTCTGGTGATCGCCTTCGCGTCATGCATGGCTAACCTCAATCCGGAATGGGGGAAGATGTTTACCTTGGTCGTACCGCCGTTTTTGGCATTGCTGGGGGTGCTGAGTTCACTCAACGCCTGGCCTGGCATTCGCGCGGCGTACGACATCATCGATCACTGGCATTTCAAACAGAGCCAGTTGTTGCACGCCGAGCCGGTCATGGGCCTGGCCTACGACGAGTCGCCGCTGTTCAGCGAGGTCGAGTCGTCGCACAAGGGTTATCGCAAGTCGCTGCTGTTTTCCTTGCGCACGCCTTGGATCTTCGCCACTTTCTGGGTGATGTTGGGGGTGTATGCGGTGTTTATTCAGGTGACCAATCCGTGAAGTAGATTGGCGCTGGCTGTTTCAAGGTATGGAAGCTTGCCCCTCTCCCTCGGGAGAGGGGTCATAACACGCTTACGCCGTTTCCAGCTCACGCCGCGTTTGCACCGCATTCTGCACCGCCGATGGAATTGGCGGGAAATCTTCATTCAACACACAGAGATGATCGATGGCGTCTTCAAATTTCGCGTCGGCTTTCTTGCGCAGTGCTCGATATTGCTCGAATCGTTCGAAATCCGTGGGCGTCTGTTCAAGCAGCTCGTTTGCCGCTCGATTCAGAGCATGGGCTTCTTCAAACAGTTGACGATTGCGTTCCAGAGCCAGTGCTCTGCAAGCCTTGATTTGCGCAGGAGTCGAGCATTCGTTCATGACCGTGACCTTAAAGTTATCGAGGTTCCGTTTAATAGGCTGTTCACCGCAGGGGAACCGAACCTGCCGGGCCGCGCTGGATGATTGGCGCGGTTAAGGTTGTGACCTTGGGGTCACGCCGGGCGATCCATTTATTTTCAGAAAAAAGTTCGATCATTTCCTGCGAAACGAAGCGGTCGAAAAATCAGCTTTTTCGTTGTTTCAGCCGTTCATACCGCGCGAGCATCGGCTGCGTGCTGACGCCATGCAGCAATATGCTCAGGGCCACCACCGATAACGTGATGTTGGCGCAGACCGTCGCCACGTCGGCGTCCAGGCCGTGGTTCAACGCGAAGAAGAGATAAAACAGACTGCCAATGCCACGAATGCCGAACCAGCCAACCAATAGGCGCTGCGGGCCGCTGAGCAAGTTCCCCCACGGCATCAGCGCAACGCTCAACGGGCGAATCAGGCAAAACAGTACCGCGCCGATCCACAGCGCCCGCCAGTCCCAGTGCGCGATCAACACGACGCCGAGCAGCGTCACCAAAAACACTTCCATCGCACGCTCCACAAGGCTTCCAAAAGCCAGCATGTCGCCCATCATGATGCCCGCCGCGACCTGACTGTCTTCAAGTTCTTGTGTGTCGCCATGCACGGCGTGCTGCGGCTCGACGTGTTGGTGGCCGACCACCGGCTGCACCAGATGCTCAGCCGGCGGCTGGGCGACACCTGTGGATTTGACCTCTTCCTGACGCAGACCGAGGCCGGCCGCAAACACCGCTAAAAAGCCGTAGCCGCCGATTGCATCGGCCACCACGTAGGACAGCGCAATCAACGCCAGCGTCAGATAGTCATTCGGGCCGAGGGTGCTGTCCTCGTTGTGAATGCGCAGCGAGAGCGCGATGCGACCGATGCCCCGGCCCATCCAGTAACCGGTCAACAAGCCCGCCGGCACTGCCCACAACAAACTTCGAAGTACCCAGTGCTGCCACTCGCCGGCACTGCCGTCACCGTGCAGCAACAGCAGCCCGAGAATTACGAATGGAAAGGCCACTCCGTCATTAAGCCCGGCTTCACCGGACAGGCCGAAGCGGACGCTGTCGACATCTTGCGCGTCGTTAACCTGCACCAACGCGGCGAGTACCGGATCGGTCGGGGCCAGGATCGCGCCGATCAGCACCGAAGGCCCCCACGGCAATTGCAGTCCCCAGTGCAACAGTACCGACACGCCGAAAATCGTCAGGATCATCACCGGCCCCGCCAGGCCAAAGGCGATGCGCCAGGTTTTGTGGCCCAGCGGCAGACGCAGTTTCAGGCCGCAGACGAATAACGAAAAGAGCACCGCGACTTCCGTCAGGTGCTCCATCCACAGCGAGGATTGTTCCAGCGACAGTTCCAGCAGGTTGAGGCCGCTGGGGCCGATGGCGATGCCCAGCAGCAGGCACACCGCTGAGGTGGTGACCGGCAGCCAGCGCAACCAGGAAGACGTCAGGGCCAATGTCAGCAGCACCGCGCCGAGCACCGCGACCCACACGCCGAAACTCATGTGCCCTCGCCGAGCTGGATGTTCAAGGGCAGCCGCACCGGGTCAGCTCACAGTCGTGCGCAGGTACTCGGGGATGAGCACGTTGAACCACAACAGGATCATCGACACCAGCATGGTCACGAGCACCAGCAGGCCGACGCCCCAAACGCAGGCCGCATAGAGCAGGCCTTGTTCCTTGCGTTCATGCATGAAGGTCGGCAGGCCGACGAACAGCAAAAACGTCGAGTAAATCGACGCCGCGCCGAGCACCAGAATCGCCAGCCAGCGGCTCGGATACAGCCCGGCGAATCCGGCAATGAAGAACGGCGTAACGGTATACGCGGCAAAACCGATGCATTGATTGAGCGTGGGCCGCGCGTCAAAGGAACGCGACATCCAGCGAATGAAGCCGCCCATGATCGCGACGCCGGCGACGATTGTTAAATAGAGCAGCACGCTCAGTTGCAGGGCACTGGCGGTGCTCAGCCGTACGGTTTCACCCACTGCCAGACTCCAGCCGACATAGGTGGTGCCAAGGAACAGGCAAATCGCGGGAATCAATGCGAGTAACAGCAGATGGGCGAGGTAGTGGCGGGGATGGGTTTCTTCTTCGCGGCGGATATCGGACCAGGCGAAGGTGGGTTGGGTGAAAAGTCTGACGATGGGGGCGGACATGACGACCTCCTGTTCCTGACGGCCCGTGGGCGCTTACAGGTATGGAGAGGGCATCATGCCGCTGGGTTCAGTTTTTCTGCTGCCGGGTTACAGCATCGGTTTGCCGCCGGTCACGCCGTAGCGCTGACCGGTGATGTAACTGGCTTCGTCGGACGCCAGCAGTACATAAATCGGCGCGACTTCCACCGGTTGGCCTGGGCGGCCGAGCGGGGTGTTGCCGCCGAAATTCTGCACTTCTTCGTCGGGCATGGTCGAGACAATCAGCGGCGTCCAGATCGGGCCTGGTGCCACGCTGTTCACGCGGATTTCCTTGGGCCCGAGCATCTGTGCCAGACCGCCCGTGAAATTGGCAATCGCGCCTTTGGTGGTGGCGTAGGCGAGCAGGGTCGGCTTGGGCATGTCGGAGTTGACCGAGCTGGTGTTGATGATCGACGAGCCGGGACGCATGTGCTTGATCGCCGCCTGGCAGATCCTGAACATGGCGGTGATGTTGACGTCGAACGTCATCACCCATTCGTCATCGGGGATTTCTTCAAACGTTTCGTGGGTCATCTGGAACGCGGCGTTGTTGACCAGAATATCGATACGACCGAAGCGTTCGACGGTCTGGTCGACCAAGGCCTGGCACTGGGCTTTTTCGGCGATATCACCTGGAAGCAGCAGGCATTGACGCCCGGCCTGTTCGACCCAGCGCGCGGTTTCCTTGGCATCCTCATGCTCATTCAGATAAGCCACGGCAACGTCGGCGCCTTCGCGGGCAAATGCAATCGCCACGGCGCGGCCAATGCCGCTGTCGGCACCGGTGATCAGCGCAATTTTGCCGGCCAGCCGGCCCGAGCCGACGTAACTTTGTTCGCCGCAGTCCGGGTATGGCTCCATTTTGCGCTGGGAACCGGGCACCGGTTGGGCTTGTTTCGGGAAGGGTGGTTTTGGATAGTCAGTCATCGCAGGGTCTCCTGATTTCAAGGCCAGTGTTCCGGGTTGACCCGGTGGCTTTGCCTTGAGTTCGATCGGATTTGCGACGGATTTTTGTTGGAGCATGCAAAACCAATGTGGGAGCGAGCCTGCTCGCGAAGGTGCAGTGTCAGTCAACATTCCTGTCGCCTGACACAACGCGTTCGCGAGCAGGCTCGCTCCCACAGAGGGATTATCTACCCTAGGGAAATTGCGTCCAGGATCAGAGTTTGCGGTTGACTAAAGCCTGCTCCATACGCGTAATCCCTTCTTCCAGCAACGCACGCGGGCAGCCAAAGTTCAGTCGTACGAACTGCTGATGCTGATCGCCAAAATCCAGCCCCGCACTGAGCCCGACCCTGGCCTGTTCCAGAAAAAACCGCTGCGGATCAGGCAGGTCCAGCGCCGAACAATCGAGCCACGCCAGATAAGTCCCCTGCGGCACATTGATGGTCACGCCCGGCAAACGGCTGCGCACCGCTGCAACCAGCCAGTCACGGTTGGCCTGCAGGTAGGTTTTCAGCTCGGCAAGCCACGGCCCGGCTTCGCTGTAAGCCACGCGAGTGGCCTCCATGCCCAGCGGGTTGACGCTGTCGACCATGCCGCAACGGGCGTGGTTGACGCGTTCGCGCAGGGCCGCATCCTGGATGATCATGAACGAGGTCTTGAGGCCGGCGATGTTGTAAGCCTTGCTCGCTGACATCAGGGTGATCGTGCGCCGGGAAATTTCCGGGCTCAGGGACGCGGTGGGGATGTGCACTCGGCCGTCGAAGCACAATTCAGCGTGAATTTCGTCGGAGATGATCCATGCGTCCTGTGCCACGCAAATGTCCGCTACCGCTTGCAACTCGTCGCGGCCGAAGACCTTGCCGATCGGGTTGTGCGGATTGCTAAGCAGCAGGGCGCCACCGCCGTTCAGCGATTCGCGCAGAACGTCCAGCGGCGTCGCGTAGGTGCCATCGGCCTGGGCGTTGAATTGCAGTTCGACCTTGTTCAGGCCCCAATGCCCCGGCGCATGCCGCAGCGGAGGATAATTCGGCACCTGCACCACGACATTCTGCTGTGGCTGCACCAATGCCTTGAGCGCCATGTTGAAGCCCGATTCCACGCCCGGCAGGAAGATCAGTTCCTGCGGCTCGACCCGCCAGGCGTACTTGTTCCAGAGGTCGGCGACGATCGCTTCGCGCAGGTCGTCCTGAGCGACGCTGTAACCGAGCAAGGGGTGCAGCAGGCGCTGTTGCAAGGCCTCGATGATCACCGGTGGCGCAGCGAAATCCATGTCAGCGACCCACATCGGCAACACCTCGGCCGGGTAGCGGCTCCACTTGGTGCTGCCGGTGTGGTGGCGGTCGAACAGCTGATCAAAATCGAAATTCATGTGCGGTCTCGTGGAGGCAGGTTGTTCATGGCGGCCATGATAAGCCTCTGGCTCTGGCGGAGCACACAAATCCTGAGGGCGCGCGCCCTAGAAACCCAATGGGTACTGGACCACGACATAGATCCGGTCAATATCATCGCCGGCCTGCGCGTCATTGGCCCGGTGAGAGACGTGTGAGAGTTGCACCGACAGATCTTTCGCCGCGCCGGACTGGACGATGTATTTCAAATCGATATCGCGCTCCCAGTGTTTGCCGCCATCACCTTGTTGCGGTTGATAGTCACCGGTGTCGGCATCGAACGGGTTATAGGCGCCGCCCTTGGGCGCGTGGGTGCCGTCGATGTGGCTGCCGCTAACGTAGCGGGTCATGAAGCTCAGGCCGGGAACGCCAAAGGCGCCGAGGTCGAGGTCGTAGCGCGCTTGCCAGGAGCGCTCGTTGGCGCCGTTGAAGTCCGCGTATTTGATCGAGTTGGCGAGGTAGATCGAGTCGCCGCCGACGAAATCGAACGGGGTGTCGCCGTTGATTCGCTGCCAGCCGAGCATCACTGCGTGTGGGCCGAACGTGTATTTGCCGGAGAGGCTGAAGGCGGTGTTGTCGATTTCTCCGGCCAGCGCCCGACCGGTGTCGCGGGTGTGGTAAAGGTTGGCATCGAGCAGCACGCCCGACTGTTTGAAATGCAGGTTGCCGTAATACTGCTGCCAGGTGTCGCTGAGCTCCGAGGCGTAAAGTGCGCCGCCGACCGGGCTGGTGCCAAAAAGATCTGCGCCGACGAAGCTGATTCCACCGGCCTCGGTATTAGCGCCGTAGCCATAGAAATCGCCTTTGCCGGAGGAACTGTCCTGATTCTTGAACGCGGTGAAATGCCCGGCGACGAGGTGGGCGTTGTCAAGCTCGTCGCTGTTGAGCAAAAAGCCAGACGCGTATTCCGGCTGCAGGCGTTTGTCTGAGGTGTCGAAGACTGGGGTTTCCACAGTCATTTCACCGAAGGCCAGAACGGTGCGCGAGGCTTTGAGCTTGAATGCACCGCCGGCGCTGGAGTAGTTGCTTGCGCTGCGGCCGTCGCTGTCCACCGGCAACAGGCCAGTGCCGGAGTGTCCCTTGCCGCCGTCGAGTTTGAGCCCGGCGAAGGCGTGGGCGTCAATGCCGAAACCGACCGTCCCTTCGGTGAATCCAGATGAGAAGTTACCGATAAACCCCTGAGCCCATTCCTGTTTGTAATTTTTTCCAGAAGGGGTGGGCGAGCGATAGTCGTTGCTCAGGTAGAAGTTGCGCAGCAGGACTTCGCTTTTGGCATCGTCAAAAAAATCGCTGGCTGTGGCCGTTCCGGCAAGACCGCAGAGCAGCGCAAGGAGGGTTAAGCGGGAAGGAGCACGGTTGATCATGGTCAGGGCCGGTGGCGATTTGAATGGCGCTGATGATCAAGGGATTGAGAGGGGAAGGATTGGGCCGATGTGCTGAGTTGGCGGCTGTTACACAAAAAGTTGTAGGAGTGAGCCTGATGCAGTGCGCGTAAATGGGTCGGCTGTCAGGTCGCTATCACTGGCAAGCCAGCTCCCACAAGGATTTCTGATGTACGCACCGAAGATGATCGTCCGCAAACATTGTGGGAGCTGGCTTGCCAGCGATGACGGTGGGTCAGGCTACATTTCTGTTGGCTGACACACCGCATTCGCGAGCAGGCTCGCTCCCACAGGTTTGGGTCAGGACAACGGTGGTGTGCGCGGCGGGATCTGGCGCTTGTTGCCGGTGGATTCGAATGCCGCTGCAAAGCGCAACAGATTCGAATCGTCATAGGCGCGACCGGCGAAGGTCAGGCCAACCGGCATGCCGATATCGGCCATCACGCCCATCGGCACGGTAACGGTCGGTACGCCCAGATGGCGGATCGCGAGGTTGCCGTTGGCGACCCACACACCGTTGCTCCACGCGATGTCGGCCGACGCAGGATCTACATCGGCGTCCGCCGGGCCGACATCGGCGACCGTCGGAAACAGCACGGCGTCCAGGCCGAGTCTGTCCATCCAGTCTTCAAGGTCGATGCGCCGGGTTTGCTCCAACCCACGCAGGCCATCAGGTACGGTCGGGATTTCATTCCATGGCGTGATGCCGCGCTCGGCCATGCGCACGTACTCGTCCATGCCAGCAGCCAGATCGCCTTCACGATTGGGCAGGGTGCCAGGCTCGTGAGGGAAAATCTTCGGCCCGTCAACGTCAACCAGACGATTGAGCTTCGGATCGCCGTTGGCCTGCAGGAAGTCGTCGAACGCCCATGCCGTGAGGTCCCACAGTTCATGGTGGAGGAATTCTTTCGAGACCAGCCCACGGGTGAACACGGTCGGCGCGCCAGGGCGGTCGCCTTCGCAATTGGACACCAGCGGGAAATCGGTTTCGATCACTTCAGCGCCGGCGGCTTCGAGGGCCTGACGCGCCTGCTTCCACAAATTGATCACCGAAGCGCGGGTATTGATGCGCTGCCCGGTCGGGCCGCCGATGCCGGGGGCCTCGCTGGTGCCCGCGTCCGGATCAGCGTTGATGTACATGCGCGGGATGGCGAAACGCTTGCCGGCCAACGCTTCGGCGGTTGCGGCCAATTCGGCGTAAGCCGCCGGGCGCACTTCGCTGACACGCGGAATCGGCACCCACGGTTGCAGACGCCATAGGTCGCCACGGGTGTCCGGGTCTTCGGCAACGACCACATCGAGCACTTCGAGCAGATCGGCCATGGTGCGCGCGAAGGGCACGACAACGTCCATGGTCGGGGTCAGCGGCCAGTTGCCGCGCACCGAAATCACCCCGCGCGAAGGGGTGTAGGCGCACAGGCCATTGTTTGAGGCCGGGCCACGACCGCTCGACCAGGTTTCCTCCGCCAGACCAAACGCGGCGAAACTCGCTGCGGTAGCGGTGCCGGCGCCATTGGACGAGCCAGACGCGAAGGGGGCGGTGAGGTAACGGGCGTTATACGGACTTTCAGCACGGCCATACACGCCGCGCTGCATGCCGCCATTGGCCATCGGCGGCATGTTGGTCTTGCCCAGACAAATCGCCCCGGCGGCGCGTAAACGTTCGATGGTGAAGGCGTCCCGATGGGCGACCAGATCGGCAAAGGCCGGGCTGCCGGAGGCGGCGGTCAGGCCCTTGACCAGATAACTGTCCTTGGCCGTATAAGGAATGCCGTCGAGCGGGCCGAGGGTTTCGCATTTGGCCCGGCGGGCGTCGGAGGCGCGGGCTTCGTTCAAGGCTTGCGGATTGCGCACGACTACGGCGTTGAGGGCCGTGGGAGTGTCGGCGCCGTCGTAGGCGTCGATGCGCGCCAGATAGGCCTGCACCAGCTCCACGGCAGTGGTCTGGCCGGATTCGAGCGCGGCGCGCAGTTGGGCAATGGAGACTTCGGTGACTTCGATCATTGGGTCACCTGATGAGCGTGAATGTTCTGGGCAGCGGTATTCATAGCGGTTCTCGTTGCACGGCTTTAAGCGACAAGGTTAAGACTGGCGCCTATTTAACACCAAGCCCCCGATTCCTGCATTCGGTGCAAGAACCTGTGGGAGCTGGCTTGCCAGCGATAGGGCGGCAAATCCAATCTCTACGTGGCTGAACTTGCGCTATGGCTGGCAAGCCAGCTCCCACAAAGTTCGGCGTGAATCAATAAACAAAGCCCACCCACACAGGAAGACCTGCCCAACCTGTTCTAGGCTCAGCGCATCCTGAATGCCGTGTCGCTGAGGAACGCTGCCATGGAAGAGAAACCGCTGATTGCCTTCAACAGCTCCAAAGCCTTGCTTGATGTGTTGATTCGCGCCGGACTGATCGCGACGCTCGTGTTGTTTTGCTATGACATTTTTCACCCGTTTCTCAATGTGATGCTCTGGGCGCTGATTCTGGCGATCACTCTGTATCCGCTTAACCGCAAGCTCGGTGCCAGACTCGGCAATCGTTACGGCTGGGCGGCGGTTGTGCTGGTGCTGCTGGGGTTGCTGATTCTGATGGTGCCGCTCAGCCTGCTTGGCGCCTCGGTGGCCGATTCGGTCAAAGCGGGCATGCACACTGCGGAGGCGGGGCAATTCGAGATTCCGCCGCCGCCGGCGAATGTCGCCGACTGGCCGCTGATCGGCGCGCCGTTATATGGCGTCTGGATGCACGCCTCGCAGGATCTGAGCTGGGTCTTCAAGGAACTGGCGCCGCACCTGACCAGTTGGGGCCGGGTGCTGTTGCATCAAGCCGCGGGTGTCGGTGCCGGAATCATCGTGTTTGTCGTGGCGCTGATTGTCGCGGGGCTGATCATGACCCATGGTGAACGCGGTCATGGCACGGCGTTGGCAATCGCCAAGCGGATCTCCGGCCCGGTGCGCGGCCCGCAGATTGCCCAATTGTGCACATCGACCATCCGTGCCGTGGCGCAGGGTGTGGTCGGTATCGCCTTCATCCAGATGCTGTTGATCGGCGTGGCGCTGGTGATCATGGGCGTTCCGGCCGCAGGCGTTCTGGCCCTGATGGTGTTGTTGCTGGGCATCATGCAACTGCCGGTGCTGCTGATCACTGTGCCGGTGGTGGTGTTTGTCTTCGCCCATGACGGCGTCAGTGCCGGCACGGTTGTTTTTGCCGTGTGGATGGTGATTGCAGGCCTCTCCGACAACGTGCTCAAACCGAT
The DNA here is from genome assembly GCF_014268505.2 of Pseudomonas khorasanensis. Lineage (GTDB taxonomy): Bacteria > Pseudomonadota > Gammaproteobacteria > Pseudomonadales > Pseudomonadaceae > Aquipseudomonas > Aquipseudomonas khorasanensis. Next base: position 1,164,240 of record NZ_JABWQP020000001.1, on the reverse strand, counting down.
GTTGCTGGGCCGTGGCGTGGCGGTGCCCATGCCCGTGGTGCTGATCGGCGCACTCGGCGGCATGGTCACCAGCGGCATTATCGGCCTGTTTACCGGACCGGTGATTCTGGCGGTCGGCTACGAATTGTTCATCGGCTGGGTCTATCAACCGGCCGATGTCACCGACGTTCTGGACGATAAACGCAACGAAGAGCTGCGCTGACACCGTGTATTCACTGAGGGAACGCCTCAGAACCGCCACACCACGCCGCCGCCCAGCACATGCAGGGCGGCGTTTTTGTATTCGCCGGACACCGAGCCACCCGAGCGCGACTTGGTCTGTTGCACGTCCATGTCGCCCAGATAAATCAGGGTGTAGCTCATGTGCACATCGACGTCGTCCTGCAAGGCGTAGCTGACCCCGGTAGCCAGGCGCCACGCTTCGTTCATCGGGTTGTCGACGGTACGATCCTTGTCGTCCACCGCCGAGGAGTCGTAACCCAGGCCAACGTTCCAGCGCAGCCTGGGGTTGATCTGGTGTTGCGCGCCAATCGAGGCGTGCCAGGTGTCTTTGTATTGGCGCTGGGCGGTGGTCGCGGTGGAGCCTGCATCGGTGTCGACTTCCACGCCGATCTTGCCGAAATCGCTCCAGTCCTGCCAGCCGAGGCTGCCGAGCAGCGTCCATTGCGGATCCAGTTGGTAGGACACGCTGGTTGTGACGGTCTGCGGCACGTTCATTTCGACGTTCAACTGATCGGCATCAAGCCGGTTCAGGGCCAGGCGCAGCAACGGATTGGAGATTTTTTTCAGCTCGGGTTTGTCTTCGAATTTGAGCTTGATCTTGCTGGTCCAGGCCAGCCCGAGCTTTGTCCGTTCGTTGAGGTTGTAGAGCACGCCGACGTTGGCGCCAGTCCCCCAGTCGGTGTCCTTGTAGCGCAACTGCCCGTCCTCGGCATTGCCCAGGCCGAGCACGTTATTGTTGACCGCCACTTCGGTGCGGAAGTAGCCGAGCATGAAGCGCGGGCCCAGGCCAACCGACAGATCATCTGTGATCCTGTAGGCATAAGTGGGCTGGAGCGACACGCCGATGATGGCCGACTCCTGAGCGAAATAACGCCCGGCCCAGTCATCGTCGTAATCCACCGCCAGGCCGAAATTGCCATACATGCCAAACCCGACGGAAGAACGGTCGTCGAGTTGGTGGCTGATGAAAAAGCTTGAACCGGGCAGGTACTTCAAGGCGTTGCCGCCTTCGTTGCCGCCGAAGGTGTTGTCGTTGTCCCGGGAGAAACTGATATCACCAAGGATCAATTGGGCATTGAAGTTGATTTGGGTGCCGGCCAATTGGCTGATGCCCGCCGGGTTGGTCATCAGTACGCTCGGATCGCTGGCCAACACGGCGGAACCGGCGTTGGCCAGGCCAGTGCCTTCGTGACCCGCCTCGTAAATCATGATGCCACCGGCCTCGACCTGAAGACTGGCAAACAGCAAACCGCCGGCGACCGAACTTCTCATCAGCTTGAACATAGGGACTCCTTGAAGGGCGTGCGATCCGGTTTCAAGGCTAGCTCAAGCTTCGCGAGACGTTGGACCAATTGCCAACGCCGGGATGATCAATCGATGCGCGGGTGCTGTTGCGCGAGCTCCTTGCGTTTGGCTTCCAGCGCGGCGATTTCGGCATCGATGTCTTCGATTTTCTGTTCGATGTTGTTGTGGTGTTCCTGCAGCAGCTCTTTGGCTTCTTCCAGGTCAGAGGCCGCCGGGGCCGCTCCGCGCAGGGGCTTGTTGGCGGTTTCCTTCATGGTCACGCCAGTGATCAGGCCGACCACTGCGATGACCATCAGGTAATAGGCGGGCATGTAAAGGTCGTTGGTGCTTTCGACCAGCCACGCCACGGCAGTAGGGGTCAGGCCGGCGATCAGCACCGAGACGTTGAAAGCGCTGGCCAATGCGCTGTAGCGGATGTGGGTAGGAAACATCGCCGGCAGAGTCGAAGCCATTACGCCGATGAAGAAGTTGAGCAACACCGCGAGGATCAGCAACCCGGAAAAAATCAGACCGATGCTGCCGCTGTTGATCAGCATGAAGGCCGGAATGGCAAAGATGAACAGGCCGATGCTGCCGACGACGATGAAAGGCTTGCGGCCGATCTTATCGCTGATGAAGCCGATCAGCGGCTGCACAAAGAGCATGCCGACCATGATCGCGATGATGATCAGCACGCCGTGGTTTTCGCTGTAATGCAAGTTATGCGTGAGGTAACTCGGCATGTAGGTCAGCAGCATGTAATAGGTGACGTTGGTCGCCGCGACCACGCCGATGCATGTCATCAGGCTGCGCCAGTGTTTGGTCGCGACTTCCTTGAACGACACTTTCGGGCCACGTGCGAGGCCCTCGCGGTCGCCTTGTTCGAGCTTTTCGACGTGCTGCTGGAACGCTGGTGTTTCTTCCAGCGCATGGCGCAAATAGAGGCCGATCATGCCCAGCGGCAAGGCGAGGAAAAACGGAATCCGCCAGCCCCATTCTTCGAAACGCTGTTCCCCGAGGATCGTCGAAATCAGCACCACCACGCCGGCGCCGAAGACGAAACCGGCGATCGAGCCGAAATCCAGCCAACTGCCCAGGAAGCCGCGTTTGCGGTCCGGCGCGTATTCAGCAACGAAAATCGAGGCGCCGGTGTACTCGCCACCGACCGAGAAGCCCTGGGCCATCTTCGCCAAAAGCAGCAGAATCGGCGCCCAGATGCCGATCGAGGCATAGGACGGAATCAGGCCGATGGCGAAGGTGCTCAGGGACATGATGACGATGGTTGCGGCGAGGACTTTCTGCCGTCCGTACTTGTCGCCCAGCGCACCGAAAAACAGTCCGCCGAGCGGACGAATAAGGAAGGGCACAGAGAACGTCGCCAACGCGGCAATCATCTGAACGCCAGGGTCAGCGCCCGGGAAGAAGACCTTGCCGAGCACATAGGCGACAAAGCCGTAGACGCCGAAGTCGAACCACTCCATGGCGTTGCCCAGTGCGGCGGCGGTGATCGCCTTGCGCATCTTGGCGTCGTCGACGATGGTGATGTCTTTCAAACCGATCGGTTTGACGGTGTTCTTGCGTGATTTCATTGCGATGTTCCCGCTCGCTGATCCAGATTACCGCTGCGATGCCATCTCCATGATGGCGCCGGCTCTTCTGGCTCAGATACATGCGGACACGAAATAATTCACCGATGGCTGGAATTAATTTCCCGCCCGACACACATGCCCTGTGGGAGCGAGCCTGCTCGCGATGACGGCGGTGCATTCACCGCAACCCTTACAGGGCAGCCTTGACCTGCAAGCCCATCACCAGCGCATTGTCGATGTTCTGCCCCGAGAACGCGCCCGGTTCGATGATGTATTGCAGATTCGGGCGCAGGGTCAGCCAAGGGGTGGCTTGATAACCGTAGCCCAACTCGATCAGTTGTTCGGCACTGTCCAGGTTGGGGAATGCCGTGCGATTGGCCAGCGCTGCGTCCTGTTGCATGTCGCGGCTGCGCGGGTTGGGGACGGCGCGGCCGTAGCCCAGCGCGACGGTGTCATGCGGGCGCCCTTCGAAAGGTTTGTACAGAACCACCCCGGTGCCGTACCACTTGCTGAACGGCGAAGCCGCTTCACTGGCGGCCGAATACTGACCGAACGCATGCAGACTGCGCCCCTCGGAAGTCGGCGAGCGCCACACGGCCTGATCGACCAGCAAGTAATGGCCGCCACGACCGGAGACTTTCTTGTCGCTGTCGATGCGTTTGACGTCGGAACTGTCGTAGTAATAGCCGACTTTGTATTCACCGGGCAGCTCGCCAGCGTGCTTGTAGACCAGCTCGATCGGCACGACGGTACCGGTGGTGCGCTTGGGGCCCAGATGCCAGGCGCGGCTGGAATTGCCGTTGCTGTCCGGGTCGACATTGAACGCCGCCACGCGCAGTTGCCAGGACGGCGACAGGTCGTATTTGACCCGCACGCCCAGACGCGCGTTGGGGTAGTTGGTCCAGCCGCTGCCGCCGGACATGTTCAGCGGGTGGCCACAGAAACCGGCGTTCATGAAATTGCACAGAATGCCGCTGTCGAGGCCGCCGAGGTCGTTGCCCATGGCCATGTAGCCGAGTTTCACATTGAGCGCCGGCGTGAACAGGCTGCGCTCGTAGCTCAGCTCGGTCAGGCGGGTGTAGAGGCCGCCGTAGTTTTCCTGAATCGGCAAACGGTTGCCCACCAGATCTTCCGACGCGCTGTTGCCGCGTCGGTCATTGATCGTCAGTTGCACCTTGCCGGCGTTGTCTAGCCCATAGAGTTTGCTCAGATCAAACTGCACGCCGAGTTTGATGTTCTGCGAGTAGCGCGCCGAACGGTGCAGGCCGCCGTCGGCGTTGTAAGCGGTTTCGCCGCTGTAATCGCCTGTGAATCTGATGCCGTCTTCATTCAATTGATGACGCAAGCCGCCCCAGTCACCGGTCAGGGTGCTGCGGGTCAGCCAATCGGTTTCGCTGGCGGCCAGCGCGGGGAGGGTGGTGGTGCAACTCAGGCCCAATAGCAGGCCGTTGAGCAGTGCAGAACGGGAAAAGCGAACAGCCGATAACATGTGAATCCTTCCTGCTGAAATCTTCAACGCGATAAAACAACGGCGCGGTGCTTTGGGGCACCGCGCGCTTGGGGGAGGGTGAGTGTGCAGCCGCGAATTACGGCAGGGCGTAAGCCATCACGTAATCGCCACGATCAGTCGACTGGCGTGCGCCGCCAGCAGTGACGACGATGTACTGCTTGCCGGTCTTCGGCGAGACGTAGGTCATCGGGCCGCCCTGACTGCCGACTGGCAGGCGAGCTTTCCAGACCTCTTCACCGTTGCCGCTGTTGAACGCGCGCAGGTAGAAGTCCTGGGTGCCGGCAATAAAGATCAGGCCGCCTTGAGTCGACAGGGTGCCGCCGAGCGTCGGCAGACCGATCTTGATTGGCAAGTGCATGCGAATGCCCAGAGGACCGGTGTCTTCAACGGTGCCGACCGGAACCTGCCATGCCACCTTCTGCGTCTTCATGTCGATGGCGGTCAGGGTGCCGAACGGCGGCGCCTGGCACGGAATGCCGGCCACGGAGAGGAAGCGGTTCTTGTTCACGGCGTATGGCGTGCCCTTGAGCGGTACAGCGCCCATGCCGGTGTTCAGTGCTTCACCACCGCCAGCGGCCTGGCCTTTGTTCTGCGACGGGATCATTTGAATCCACAGGCCCAGGCGCATGTCGTTGACGAAGATGAAACCGTGCACCGGGTCGGTGGAAATGCTGCCCCAGTTCATGCCGCCCAGCGAACCCGGGAAACTCAGGGATTTGTCAGTGCCCGGTGCAGTGTACAAACCGTCGTAGCGCATACTCTTGAAGTCGATGCGGCACAGCAACTGATCGTACGGTGTGGCGCCCCACATGTCGGACTCGGTCAGGTGCTGCGCACCGATCTGCGGCATGCCCACCGATTTTGGCTGGGTCGGCGAGTACGGCTCGTTCGGAATGTCAGCCGCTTTGACCGGCACTTCTTTAACGTCGGTCAGGGGTTTACCAGTGGCGCGGTCGAGCACGTAGATCTGCCCGGCCTTGGTGCCGATGACCAGCGCCGGAACGCTTTTGCCGTCCTTGCTGAAATCGATCAGGCTCGGCTGCATTGGCAGGTCGAAGTCCCAGAGATCGTTGTGCACGGTCTGGAACACCCAGCGTTCTTCACCGCTGGTGGCGTCCAGCGCGAGGATCGAGGCGCCGTATTTGTGGTCCAGTTCGCTGCGTTCGGCACCATAGATGTCGGTGGACGAGCTGCCCATCGGCAGGAAGACCGTGTTGGTCGCGGCGTCGTAGGACATCGGCGCCCAGCTGTTCGGTGTGCTGCGTACATAAGTGCTGCCGTCGGCCGGAGCGTTGCGATCCTGCGGGTTGCCCGGGTCGAAGGCCCAGCGCATGGCGCCGGTGATCACGTCAAAACCACGAATCACACCGCCAGGCATGTCGCTTTGCACGTTGTCGGCCACACGCCCGCCAACTACCACGGTGGTGCCGGCCATCAACGGCGCGGATGACAATTGGTAGTAGCTGTCCGGGACATCGCCCAGACCGGCCTTCAGATCTACCTGGCCATTGTTGCCGAAGCCCTGGCAGAACTCGCCGGTGTCGGCATCGACTGCGATCAGACGCGCATCGATGGTATTGGTCAGCAGGCGACGCTGGCAGTTTGCAGCCGGCGCAGGTTTGGCTTCGATGATCGAAGAATGGCTCGGCTGGGCGATGGCTGCAGTGGCGTCGAAATAAGCCATGCCCCGGCAGCGCTGCCAGACTTTCGATTGCGCGTTGATCGCGTTCTTCCACAGCTCTTTACCGGTGTCGGCATCGAGGGCGATCAGGTTGTTGTGCGGGGTGCAGATAAATACCTTGTTGCCGACCTGCAGCGGGGTGAGCTGGTCTTCGGCACCGTTGCCGTCACTTTCAGCGACATCGCCGGTGTGGTAGGTCCACGCCACTTTCAACTTGTCGACGTTAGTGCGGTTGATCTGATCAAGCGCGGCGAAGCGGCTGCCACCTTCGGTATTGCCATAGTGCGCCCAGTCCTTCTGCGCCTTGGCCGGTTCGACCGGAGTCAGGCCCGGGCCAGTGCCAGTGGCGGCAACGGTTGGGTGGGCGACGAACATGTTGCCGGCCGCAACGGCCAGACCGACCGCCAGCACCGCGGCAACAGCATAGGCGCCCCGACCGGCAGCGCGACCATTGGCGCGAGCGAGCAGCGGATACACCAGCGCAACGACCAGACCGATCGCGCTGAACATGAACAGGCGCGAGAACACCGGCCAGAACACCAGCCCGGCGTCAGCCACCGCCCAAATCGCGGTCGCCACGAGAAACGCGGCGAACAGCCAGGCGCCTGAAGTTTTCTTGAGCGCGATCAGCAGACCGGAAACGGTCATCACCAGACCGCCGATCAGGAAGTACCAGGAACCGCCCAGACTGACCAGTTTCACGCCGCCGGCAGCGAGCGCGAGGCCGAGCAGGGCGATGACCACCCCGAGGCCGACCAGAATGAACTTTGAAACGCCTGAGACGCCTTGACTGTGGTTCACATTGAAAGTCCCGTTTAAATGAAGCGTGCGATTATAACGGTAACTAACCATTCAGTTAACCGCAGTTTTGCCACGAAACCGTGCACTTCTATGAATCAAGCGTGGTGCAGGGGAGGCAAAAAGCAAGTCAGGCGGGGATTTTGTCAGGGCTCCAGCAGCAAGCTGCGCCAGACAATCAGCGGCGGTTGCAGGCGCTGATCGTCTTCGCAAAGGGGCGGATCGGGTTCTGTCTCGGCAGCCAGCTCTTCATTCGCTTGTGCCTCATTGTCCGGCATTTTTATGAGGCCTGGCCGAGGGTGATGGCGACTTTGCCTTTGGCCCGGCCCTGTTCGACGTAGTGCAGCGCCTCGTCAATCTGATCGAAAGAGAAGCTGCGATCGATGACCGGTTTGATCACACCGGCTTCGATCAGGGCGGTGATTTTTTGCAGCTGGATGCCATCGGCACGCATGAACAGAAACGTGTAATCCACGCCGCGTTTGTGTGCTTTGCGACGAATGCCACTGCTGAGCAGACGCATCACCAGCCCCAGCACCCAGGACAAACCCTGCTCTTGCGCAAATTGCGCAGTCGGCGGCCCGGACAGGGAAATGAGCTGCCCACCTGGTTTCAGCACCTTGAGCGATTTCTTCAGTACATCGCCACCGAGGCTGTTAAGCACCACGTCGTAGTCGCGCAACTCATTGGCGAAATCCTGCTGCTTGTAGTCAATCACCACGTCAGCGCCCAAAGCCTTGACCCACTCGACATTGGCCGTGCTGGTGGTGGTCGCGACGAAGGCCCCGAGGTGTTTGGCCAATTGGATTGCGACCGTGCCAACACCACCCGAGCCCGCGTGAATCAGGACTTTCTGGCCGGTTTTCACTTGAGCGACCTCCACCAGCGCCTGCCACGCGGTCAACGCCACAAGCGGCATGCAGGCTGCTTCGGTCATACCGAGGTTGGCGGGTTTCAAAGCGACGGCGTTTTCGTTGACTGCGATGCGTTCGGCAAACGTACCGATCCGCGATTCAGGCGGGCGCGCATAAACCCCGTCGCCGGGCTTGAATCGCTTCACCGCCGCCCCGGTGCTGATCACCACACCGGCCGCATCGTTGCCCAATACCAACGGCAATTCATACGGCAGGATCATCTTGAATTCACCGCTGCGGATCTTCAGATCCAGCGGGTTCACGCTGCTGGCGTGGACTGCGATCAACACGTCGTGGGCACCGACCGCCGGGTCGGGCACGTCGTCAATACGGCCGTTCTGCTTGCCGTAGCGTTCGATAAAAAATGCTTTCATTGCGCAGGCTCTTGTCGGTTGGAACCCGCCGTCATTGCGGCGGGTCCGGATCGGATCAGGCTTTATAACGTTCTGCGACGGCCGCCTGGCGGATCTGCGACAACAGGCCCTGACGCGCGGTTTGCAGGGCATCCCAGCGCTCGCCTTCGTGCAGCGGCGGGATGGTCACGGCCTCACGACGGTCAAATCCGACCAGCGCCGCATCGACCAGATCACCGACTTCCATGATCTCGCTGAGGGTGTTGATGTCGATGCCGGCGCGGTCCCAGATTTCCGTGCGAGTAGCGGCGGGCAGCACGGCTTGCACGTACACGCCTTGCGGCGACAGCTCCAGGCTCAGGCCTTGGGAGAGGAACAGCACGAACGCCTTGGTCGCGCCGTACACCGACATGCCGAATTCCGGTGCCAGGCCCACCACCGAGCCGATGTTGATGATCGCGCCGTCGCCAGCCTTGGCCAGACGCGGGGCGATGGCACTGGCAAGGCGCACCAGCGCCGTGGTGTTGAGCGCCACCAGTTGCGCCACGCTGTCGGTGCTTTGTTCAATGAACGTGCCCGACTGCGCAGCGCCGGCATTGTTGACTAGGATGCCGATGCGCGCGTCATCACGCAGGCGGGCTTCGACGGTTTGCAGATCGCTGAGTCGGGTCAGGTCGGCCTGCAACACGTCAACGGCAACGTTGTGTTCGGCACGCAAACCGGCGGCGAGTGTGTCCAGGCGCGATTGATCACGGGCGACCAGCACCAGATCGTGACCGCGTTGGGCGAAGCGCGCGGCGTAAACAGCGCCGATGCCGGTGGAGGCGCCAGTAATCAGAACAGTAGGGCGAGTAGTCATGGTGTCGGCTCTTTATTCAGGGACAGGAGAACAGCAGGGTTAACGTGCGCTGGTTTCAGCAAGCGTCGGATAGTCGATGTAGCCCGCCGCGCCGCCGCCATAGAGGGTGGCGGGGTCGAAAGCGGCCAGCGGCGCGCCGATCTGCAGGCGTTCCACCAGGTCCGGATTGCCGATGAAAGGCCTGCCGAAGGCGATCAGGTCGGCCTTGTCCTGGCTGATCCGCGCGTTCGCCAGGTCGAGGTCATAGCCGTTGTTGGCGATGTAGGTGTTCTGGAAACGCTGGCGCAACGCGTCGAAGTCAAACACTGCGATATCGCGTGGTCCGCCGGTGGCGCCTTCAACGACGTGCAGGTAGGCGATGTCCAGCGCGTTGAGCTGATCGACGATGTATTCGAACTGCGCCTGCGGATCGCTGCTCGACACGCCATTGGCTGGCGACACCGGTGACAGACGAAGGCCAGTGCGATCGGCACCGATCTCGGCGACCACCGCGGCGGTCACTTCGAGCAGCAGGCGCGCACGGTTTTCAATTGACCCACCGTAGGCGTCGGTGCGCTGGTTGGAGCCGTCCTTGATGAACTGATCGAGCAGATAACCGTTGGCGCCGTGGATTTCCACGCCGTCGAAGCCGGCCGCAATCGCGTTTACCGCTGCCTTGCGGAAATCATCAACGATGCCCGGCAACTCGTCAGTTTCCAGCGCGCGCGGCTCGGACACATCCTCGAAGCGGTTATTGACGAAAACCTTGGTCGCCGCCCGCAGTGCAGATGGCGCGACGGGCGCTTTACCCTCGGGTTGCAAGTCGACATGGGACACCCGGCCGACGTGCCACAGCTGCAGGAAAATCTTCCCGCCCCTGGCGTGTACGGCGTCGGTCACGCTGCGCCAGCCGTCGATCTGCGCCTGGGTGTAGATGCCCGGCGTGTCTTGATAGCCCTGGCCCTGTCGGGAAATCTGCGTGGCTTCGGAAATCAGCAGGCCCGCACTGGCACGCTGGCTGTAATAGGTCGCGGCAAATTCGCTGGGTACCAGGCCTGCGCCAGCGCGATTGCGCGTCAGCGGCGCAAGCACGGCGCGGTTTGCCAGGGTCAGGCTGCCAAGGGTGTAGGAAGAGAACAGATTCGAGTCGCTCATGTGTTTGTGTTCCGGCCATGGGTGATGAGTGATGTGGCTGGCTTTTAGGATGATGATCGAAATCTAAACTGTCAACGGTTTTGATTATGGCCAACATCTATGTATCATCAGCACATGATTTTTCAGCGCTGGCGAGGTATCCAACATGCGCGTATCCAAGGCTCAGGCTCAGGCCAATCGGGAGCACATTGTCGAAACGGCTTCAGTGATGTTCCGCGAACGCGGCTTTGACGGGGTCGGCGTGGCCGACCTGATGGCAGCCGCCGGTTTCACCCACGGTGGCTTTTACAAACATTTCGGCTCCAAGGCCGACCTGATGGCCGAAGCGTCGGCCAATAGTTTGGCGCAGTCGCTGGCCAGTGCCGAAGCGATGAGCGTGCAGGATTTCATTGATGTGTACGTGTCGCGTGATCACCGCGACGGGCGCTCCACCGGCTGCACCATGGCGGCGTTGTGTGGCGATGCGGCGCGTCAATCGGGGGATTTGAAGTCGGCGTTCGCCGAAGGCATCGAGCGCTTGTTGCACACCTTCGGCGAAAAGTACCCGACCGCACCGGATGCACCGGCGGGTGAGGGCAGAACCAGAATGATCGGCCTGCTGGCCCGTGCAGTCGGCGCGATCATGCTCTCGCGTGCCTGCCCGGACGACTCGGCGCTGGCCGATGAAATCCTTGCGGCGTGCCACGCTGAAATGAGCGCTTCGCTGCCGGTCAGCGAAGCGCCGGAAGGTGCCACGCAGGACAGCTGATTCAGTCAGTTCTGGCGATGCAATGCCTTGTCGAGCGCAGCCAGTAACACCTCTTCCTCGAAGGGTTTGCACAGGCACGCAAAGGCCTGGTAATGCCCGGATTCGGCCAGCGTCGCCTCGTCCCAATGAGCGGACATGCAGATCACTGGAAACTGCCGGGGCCTGGCGAGCAACTGTCGCATCACGTCGATGCCCGACAGGCCGGGCATGCGCAGATCCAGCAGCAGGCAGGCGATGTCATCCAAATCGCCCTCGGTCAGAAACGCGTCGCCACTGGCATAGACCTGCGCGCGGTAACCCACGGAACGCAGCAGGTTCGACAGGCTTTTGCGCACCGAGGCGTCGTCATCGACGATGCAGACGATGGTGGACCGGGTGCTGTCGGCCGCCGTCGGGCGACCCGCCAGACCGCTCACGACAGACTCGATGGGCCAGGCGAAGGCGCAGCGCTGATCAGTCCATAGAGTTCGACGAGATTGACCAGCGAACGGGTCTGCATTTTCGCCATGATGTGCTTGCGATGAACCTTGGCGGTCACTTCGCTGGTGCCCAACTGATTCGCGATCTGCTTGTTCGACAGACCGCCAACGATCAGCGGCAGCACCTCACGTTCACGCGGTGTCAGCTGCTCGGCCAGTTGGCGCACGTGCTGAACACGTTGCCACTGATCGAACGCTTTGGCGGCGTGCTGACGCGTGGTGCGCAGAATGCCCAGCAGTTCATCGTCATTGAACGGTTTGGTCAGGAACTCCACTGCACCGGCTTTCATTGCCTGCACCGACATGGGGATGGTGCCGTGGCCGGTCATGAAGATCACCGGCCACGGATGGCCGCGCTCGTTCAGCGCCGCCTGCAATTGCAATCCCGTGGTTTCCGGCAGGCTGACATCCAGCAGCAGGCACGCCGGGCCGCTGGGGATATTGGCGTCGAGCAGTTCTTCGGCCGACTGGAAAATTCGATGCTCGATGCCTTCGGCCCGCAACAACCGACTCAGCGCCGTGCGCACGCAGGCCTCATCGTCGACGATAAACACCGGCACCGAGTGCGCCTCGACCGGCGCTGGCTGCGCCACCATCGGCGCCGACGCCAGCGCGTTGAATACGGGCAGTTGGGGTTCGCGGTCTTTCAATAATCGGTAACCTCGACGGGGAACCGTCTGGATAATGTCTTTCTCGCCGAGCAGTTTACGCAGGGAGGAGATCTGCACCTGCAGATTGTTCTCTTCGACAACGATGTCAGGCCAGACCTGATTGATCAGCTCGTCTTTGCTGACGATGCGTCCATCGGCCTGCATCAGCACCGAGAGTAACTCGAACGCCCGCCCGCCCACGCGCAAGGGCCGGCCATCCAGAAAGGCTTCGCGCCGTTCCAGGGAAATCGTGGCTTGGCCGAGTCGAATCATGCAGGCCTCTGCGTCGCGGTGAAAAGGAAAAGGCGGGGCGCCGGGTTATCAGGTTCGTACGCTAGGGGACGGCCTTGCATAAAGCAATTATCCCGAAGGATAAGTCGCCGGCTTTTATCGTGGCCAACGCACACCTGCAAGGCTCTGGACAGCCATCGTGGGGCCGCAGACGGACATCAGCGCAGCGGCTGGTCTTTTCGTAAAGAACGCTGCGTATACTCCAGCACCAGCCTGAAAACTCATTGCCAGCGGTGATTTTGAATGTCCGGCCAGCCATCCTTATCTACCGTTTCCGGCGACAGCGACGCTCCGCCGCTTGATGAAGCGTGGCTGCAAAGCTGTCGTTTCAGCCTGCTGCGCCGCGACCACGAGCTGACCTGGTTTACGCTCAAGGACAACCGCTTGGGCAATGAATGGTTCGCCGTGCGCGCGCCGATTCAACGCCCGACGCTGTGCCAGCGGCTGGAGCGCGATTTTCATTTGCAGCTGCCTTCGCAGTGGGCGATCAACCCGATGGCGCTCGTTCGTTCGGCGGACGGCCCGGTGTTGGTCTATCCAAAATGGGGCGTGCCACTGGCGAGATTGCTCGAACCCGCTGGATTGCCGCTCGGGCGGGTGCTGAATATCGCGCTTGCCGCAGCCAACGCGCTGGTCAGCATCGGCCAGCGTCAGGCACAGCGTGCCGGGGCACCACAACACATTGTGGGAGCGAGCCTGCTCGCGAAACCGGCGGATCCGTCAGCAGAGACATCGGCAGAAATGACGCCTTCGCGAGCAGGCTCGCTCCCACAGGTTGCTCTGCTGCCATGGCATCTGATGGTCGGCCCCGACGACAGCGTCAGGCTGATGGGCTTTCACACCCAGGCGCAGCAAACCACGGCCACTGAACTGCCGAGCCTCGATCACTGGCCTTATCTGGCACCGGAACAGGTGCAGCCTGATCTCCCAGGCTTCGATGAACGCAGCAATGTCTACGCGCTCTCGGCGATTATCTACGAAGCCCTGACCGGGCGGCCGCCGTTGACTGCTCGCGATGCGTCGCAATGGCTGCATGTGCACGCAGCTGTCGAGCCGTTGTCGCCCGCAGACTCTATTCCCGAACTGCCGCAAGGCATCTGTCACGTTTTGCTCAAGGGCCTGGCCAAGGAGCTGGACGCACGCTATCAAAGCGTCGAATCGCTGGCGGCCGACCTGACGTGGTGCCTGCGCCAATGGCATACAAAAGGTCAGATCGAGCCGTTCCGCCTCGGTGCCTTCGATGCCCGGGCAGCCACTGCGCGCGGCAATGTGCTGTTTGGCCGCGATGGCGAGCGCGAGCAACTCATTGATCAGATCCAGCGTGTGCGCAGCGATGGCATCGCCCGCGTACTGCTGGTCGCCGGCGCGCCGGGGGCGGGCAAATCGACGTTGATCCAGCAAGTGTTGCGCACGCACGCACCCGGTTACTGGGCGAGCGGCAAGATTGAACTGCTGCACAGCGACAGGCCTTTCGCACCACTGGCGCAGATTTTCCGTTCACTGATCAGCCAACTGTTGGCCAAACCCGCGCTGGCCTTGCAGGCCCTTGGCGAGCAACTCAATGAAACGCTCAAGGGCCGTGGCCGGTTGCTGGCGGATCTCGCGCCGGAAGCTGAAGTACTGCTCGGAACCACCGCCGAACTGCCGAACATGCCGGCGCGTCACGCTCTGGATCGGGTCAATCGGGCGCTGCTTGATGTGCTGGAGCTCTTCGCGCAGCCGGGGCACCCGCTCTTGCTGTTCATTGATGATGTGCAATGGGCGGACGATTCGACCCAAGCCTTTCTCAAGGCTTTCATCGCTCGGCCAACGCGGCATTTGCTTTTGGTTCTTGCGTATCGCGAAGGCGAATTGGCGCAAGGGCAGGGCGAATGGCTGAACGACCTGCGCGCGTCCCCGATGCTGCCGGTCACCGACCTGGAATTGGGGCCGCTGTCGGTGCAGGCCGTCGCGCAACTGATGGCGGTCGAACTCGATGCCGACGTCGATAACCTCCAGGCGCTGGCCGGTGTCGTGCATTTCAAGACCGCCGGCAATCCGCTGTTTGTCAGCCAGGTGGCGCGCGCCCTGATCGATGAGCGTCTTCTGCGTTTCGAGGCAACAACGCGGCGCTGGATGTGGAATCAGGCCGACGTTGACGGCTATCGCTACGCCGACAATGTCGCCGAGCTGATGGTGCAGCGCTTGCAACGTCTGCCAGCCAGCGCCCGCGAAGTGCTGCGTACCGCTGGCTACGTCGGTGGGCGCTGTGACGAGTCACTGTTGCGCCGTTTACTGCCGGACAATCCGCCAGCACTGGCTCGTGATGTCGATGACCTGGTCAGCGCAGGCTTTCTCCTGCGCGAGGCAGGCCAACTGATTTTTCCCCACGACCGTGTACTGGAGGCGGCGGCTGCCCTGACGGCGCCAGCGGGCCGCGCCGCCGAACATGGGCGCATCGCCGCCGCCATGCTCGATGAGTACGGCGAGCAGCGTCACGCGCGGCTGTTCGACATTGCCAGTCAGATTCAGCGCAGTGATGTCGATGCGCTGCACACACCTCGGCGCGCCGACTTCATCCAGCTACTGGTCGAGGCCGCCGAGCGCGCTCGCGATACCGCCGCTGTGGATCAGGCCGTGGACTATCTGCGCAGCGCCGAGAGGCTGTTGGGCGACAGCGGATGGACGCAGGTGTATCCGCAGGCTTTCGCGGCACGTTGGCTGGGGGCCGACTGTGCAATGTTGCTGGCAGATCTGCCGCAGGCACAGCGGCGCCTCGACGACTGCCTGAGTCACGCCAGCAACGCGCAGGACAAAGCCAAAACCTATCGCCTGCGCGCCACTTTGCGCACCCTGCACTCTGACTATCACGGCGCGATCGGCGAAGCGCTGAACGGCTTGGCGCTGCTCGACGTTGCCTTGCAGCGCCGGCCATCGAAAGCGCAACTGAGCGAAGCGTTCGAGCGGGTGCGGCGATTGGTCGGCACACGACAGATTGCTGACCTGACCGCGCTGCCCAAGGCTGACGATCCGCACATCGACGTGGCGATGGAGCTGCTGAGCACGCTGATCGCATCGTTCTTCGTGCAGGACGATATCGCCTTTGTGCACTTGGCGAAAATGGTCGAACTGACCTTGCTGCATGGCATCACGCCGAGCAGCGGCTACGGTTTCGCCTGGTACGGCGTGATGATCGCCGACCGCTACGGCGAATACCTCGACGGTGTCGCTTTTGCCGAACTGGCCCTTGAACTCATCGACCTGCACGGCTACGAAGCCGGGCGCACCGGCACGCTGGTGGCGCTCGATCAAGTCAGCCCGTGGACCAAACCGATGGCCTATGCCCGGCAAAAGGCCTTCGCTGCGTTCGAGTCCGGGCAGGCGGGTGGCGACCTGGGCATGTCGTGTTATGCCTGCAACCACATTGGCTCGGATCTGCTGTTTATGGGCGAGCCGCTGCACAGCGTGCTGAATGAGCTGGACGTCGGCCTGAGCTGGGTTCGGCAATTTCACTACATCGACATCGAGCGCATCCTGCTGGCGCAACAGGCGTTCGCCAGGGATTTGCGTCAAGGGCCCGAGCCGCGTGCAAGCGCTGAACTTGATCGCCTGGCACATGACCGCTTCGGCCCGCTGGATCGTGACCGCGTTTCGCAGCCAACACTGTTCTGGATGTGGTTGTACTCGGGCATGTCGGCGTTCTATTTCGGCGATGTCCGCTATGCGCTTCGGCGCTTTGAAGAGGCCGAGGCGCTGACCTGGTCGGTGCCGGCGCACATCGATCTTGCCCAATATTGCCTGTTCTACAGCCTGGCGCTGGCCAGTCCCGAGGCGCCGGGCGACGTTGCGCAAAAGCTTGCGAAACTGGAGCAGCAGCGTCAGCGCTTTTTGCCGTGGGCCGAACTCAATCCCGCGACGTTCAGCAACAAATTGCTGCTGATTGAAGGCGCGATGGCCCGCGTGCGGGGTGAGGGATTGGTCGCTATCCGTTGCTTTGACCAGTCGCAGATTGCGGCAGCCGCGGCCGGGTTTGTCCATGAGCAAGCGCTGGCCCACGAACAACTAGCCGAGGTCTGCCTGGCCAACGGTCTGGTCTCCGGTACGCACCATCACTTGCGTGTTGCCCGTGACTGTTATGGTCTTTGGGGCGCTGAGGCCAAGGCGCGCCACCTTGAAGCCGTGCATCCTTTTCTGGCCCGCGAGCATTCGCTGGAAACGCTGACACCAGTGACGCGAGGTCGCCTTGATCTTGAAGTAGGCATTGAAGCCGCGCGCGCCGTCTCTCAGGAAGTGTTGCTGGAACGCCTGGTGGATACCCTCATGAACCACCTGATGATTCAGGCAGGTGCCGATCAAGGTGCGTTGCTGCTGGTGGCCGACGGTGAATTGCAACTCGCTGCGACGGCGAACGTCGAAGCGGGCAACGTGCGGGTGAGCCAGGACAATGACCGCCCACTGGAGCACATCGCGCCGGTTTCAGTGCTCAATTCCACCCTGCGCACGCGCACGCCGCTGGTACTCGACGATGCCCGCGCCGACTGTCCCGAAGCGTACAGCGCCGACCTGCGTCAGCGGCAGACGCGCTCGATGATGTGCCTGCCGCTGCTCAAGCAAGGCGCGCTGATTGGCCTGGTTTATCTGGAAAACACTCTGCTGCCGAAACTGTTCAATGCCGAGCGCCTGACCATGCTGGAAATCCTCGCCTCGCAGGCGGCTGTTTCGCTGCAAACCGCGCGGCTCTACGCGCAACTGGTCGAAGACAACCGCTTGCGCGCGCAAATGGAGGCAGATCTGCGCGCTTCACGGGCGGAGCTGGCGCGCAACTCGCACCTGAAAATGATGGGCGAGTTATCGGCCTCGATTGCCCATGAAATCAGCCAGCCGCTGCTGGGGATTTCTTCCAACGCCTCGGCGAGCTTGCGCTGGCTCAAGCGCGACACGCCGGATCTGGCGGAGGCCATTCAGGGGCTGGAAGACATCCGGTCTGACAGTGCGCGGGCAACCGAAATTGTTCAGGCCTTGCGTGCCTTGGCCAAACAGGCGCCCTTGCAGCGGCTGCCGCTGTCGATCGACGCGTTGATTGGCGAAGTGGTGCAGCTGACGGCCAGCGACTTGCACAACCGTAGCGTCACCCTGGACATACGACTCGCGGCTGCCGACACGGTATTGGGGGATCGGGTGCAGATTCAGCAGGTGATTTACAACTTGATCGTCAACGCGATGGAGGCAATCGCCGGTCATGGCGTTGCTGACGGACGCTTGAGTATCGAGTCGACGATCAGCGATGGGCAGGTCTGCGTGTGCTTTCAGGACAACGGGCCGGGGATTGCCGAGCATCAGCGCGAGGCGATTTTTGACGCCTTCTTCACCACCAAGGGCAGCGGCATGGGCATGGGCCTGGCGATTTGCCGAACCGTGATTGGCGCCCATGGCGGGACGTTGCGGGCGGAAGACAGCGAGGAGGGCGCGCGGATGTGTTTCAGGCTGCCGATTGCGCCGGACGCGAAGATCCAAACCGCTTGACCTGTTCTGCTACGCCAAAAAAAAGACCGCGAAAACGCGGCCAAAAGGGAGGAGTGAACAAACGCTTTGGAGATCAATTCAAGGCCGCAGTTCCGTCGAATGCTTCGCAGCTCCCGTGTTCAGCAGGCCTTCGTTCAGCGGCCAGACGCGCGTATCGATCACCGGGATCCGTGCGGCGCATACCAGCTGACGCCACGCCTTTGGGGGCATCCCCTCCAGCCGCCCGAACGTTCGGGTGAAATGCGAATGGTCGGAAAACCCGCATTCATAGACGATGTCGGTAATCGCCATCGAGGTCAGCAACAGCTCCTTGGACTTGTCGATTTTCATCTTCAGCATCCATTCCTGCGGCGAGCATCCCGTGACGATTTTGAACGCTCTGGAAAAGTGGCTGCGTGACAGGTTGCAGTGCTCGGCTATTTCACTGACGCGCAGGCTGCGGCTCACGTCGCGCAGCATGTACGCCTTGGCGCGGCGTTCCTGCCAGCTGGACAGCGCGCCCAACGGGCGCGCCAGGTGGCAGGGAGGGTCTGACTTCACCGATTGCGGGTTCATGGCGGCTCTCCTGATCGATGGGAAAAGTCTGGCCGCTGGCGACATTTAAAGTCCTTAAACAAACCTTAAAAGTTATGAAGCCCAGACCTCAGGCATGGAACGGATAATCGACGTAACCGCGTTCATCGCCACCGAAGAAGCTGCTCGGGTCCGGTGTGTTCAATTCAAGGCCTTCGTGCAGCCGGCGTGGTAGGTCCGGGTTGGCCAGAAATGGCCGGCCGAAGGCAATGATGTCGGCGCGATCGGCGATCAGCGCTTGTTCGGCGGACGCCGCGTCATAACCGCCGGCAAGGATCAGCACGCCGTTCCAGGTCTTGCGCAACCGGGCGATGATCGCGTCCCAGCGCGGATCGAACTTTTCGTCCTTGACCGTACCGACCATGGCCGGCTCCACCAGATGCAAGTACGCCAGATTCCACTGATTGAGCGCTTCGACCAGATGACCGAACGTCGCTTCGGGGGTGTCGTCGCCCATGCCCATGAAGCGGCCCATCGGTGTCAGGCGCACGCCCACGCGCTCGGCGCCGACTTCGTCAGCGACGGCGGCCACCACTTCCAGTAAGAAGCGCGCGCGATTTTCGACGCTGCCACCGTAGGCATCGTCACGCCGGTTGCTGTTGCTGTTGAGGAACTGGTCGAGCAAATAGCCGTTGCCGGCATGGATTTCCACCCCGTCCATCCCGGCGTTCAACGCGTTGCGCGCGGCCCGGCGATAGTCTTCGACGATGTTGGCGATTTCCGCCGTTTCGAGGGCGCGCGGCACCGGCACATCACCCCAGACGCCGTTGCCGTCTTTATCAACGATGAACGTTTTGCCGGGCACCGGCAGCGCGCTGGGCGCAACGGGCAAGCCTGCGTCCGGTTGGAAGCTGGGATGCGATACGCGACCGACATGCCACAACTGCATAAAGATCAGACCGTGCGCCTCATGCACCGCCGTGCTGACTTCCCGCCATGCCTGGACTTGCGCATCGGTGTAAATGCCCGGCGTCCACGCGTAGCCCTGGCCTTGTTGGGAAATCTGCGTGGCCTCGGTGATGATCAGTGCGGCACTGGCGCGCTGGCGGTAATACTCGGCGTTCATCGCGGTCGGGACGTCGCCCGGCTGGCCGGCGCGCGAGCGGGTCAACGGTGCCATCGCCACGCGGTGGGCAAGGGTGTAAGGGCCAAGTGCGATAGGTTGGAACAGGCGGCGAGTCATGGGTAGCTCCGGATTTCGATGAGTAAGGTTCAAGCGCGGCAGCCAGCACCGCACCCAGTGGAGGTAAGTTAACCGGGCGCAGCGGGGGTGATAATCCGTGACGGGCGCTACGCTGTTTTGCGCGCAACGCAACGGCGCCCGCGCTCATTGGCAATGAACGCGGGCGACGCTCAGGCGGGTTGAGTGGAGCGGGTCAGCGGCAGGTTCAGCCAGCGCTGGCCGGTGGCGTTGGCGACCGCATTGCCGAGTGCGGCCGCCATCGGGCCCTGAACGATCTCAGCGGCACCGAGGAAGGGTTCGCCCGGTTGGTCGAGCAAGTGCACATCGACCTTTTTCGGCAGCTGGGTGAAGCGCAGAATCGGATAGCCGCTCCAGTCGTAGCTGCGAATGCCCCCGGCGTCGTAGGCAACTTTTTCAAACAGCGTCCAGCTCGCCGACTGCACGATACCGCCCTCGACCTGATTGCGCAGGCCATCGGGGCTGACGATCTGGCCGACGTCCACCGCCGTCACCACATGATCGACACGGATTTCACCGGTCTGCGGATGCACCCGCAGCTTCACCGCGATCGCGCAGTAACCCATGATGTTTTTGTAGCGGGCAAAGGCGAAACCGATGCCGGCACCGGGCTCGCTGCTCTTGTGCGGCCAGCCTATCGAGTCACGCACACGCTCGACGACAGCGCGGGCACGTGGATCGCTGAGATGGGCGAGGCGCAACGCCACCGGATCGATCCCGGCCTTGATCGCCAGCTCATCGATACTCGCCTCGATAGCGAAGATATTGATGTGCGCGCCCAGCGAGCGCATGGCCGAGGTGCGGAAAGGCATTTGCGTGACGAAGTTCATGTTGATCCGCGTTGAGCCCAGGTCGTAAAGCGGCACTGCATTGCGATCGCCGTCACCTTCGGGCTGGGCGATGGGCACCGAGGGCGCCGAAGCGAAGGGCCGCGCCAGTAAACGCGCCGGCAGCAGGCGTCCGGCATTGACGATGCGTTCGTTGTGCGGCGTCGTCCACAACTCATAGGTCCAGTCCTGCAAACGGCCCTGGCTGAGGCCGGCGTCGACCTCGGTGACCATCGCCGAACTGTAAGGCTCCCAGAGGTTTTCCTGCTCGCGCATCCATTGCACGCGCACCGGTGTGCCGGGCACGCGCATGGCAATCAATGCCGCATCGGCGGCGGCATCATCGGCGCCGTTATGGCCGTAACAACCCGAACCTTCGGTATGAATGCAGCGCACGCGTTCCGGCGGCAGGCGCAGCATTTCGGCAATGCCGGCGCGCAGCGGATACACGCCTTGGGTGTGCGTCCACACCGTGAGAATGCCGTCGTTGAACCAGGCCACCGCACAGGACGGGCCGATTGAGCCGTGCATCAGGTATTGCTTGGTGACCCGCGCCTTGAAACGCGTGTCAGCCGCGCCGCTGGAATTTCCCGTGTTGCTGATCGGATAGCGCCTGGAGGGCAGGCGCTTGAGCAAATCGTGAATCTGGGCGGCTTCAGGAATCGCTTCGCCACCGCTCCATTTCGCGCTTTCAATGCCACTGCGCATGGCCTTGATCGCTTGCCATTCATCACGGGCGAGCACGGCCAGATAGTTGCCGTCGCGGATCACCTTGACCACGCCGTTCAGCGCTTCAACCGACGCCGCATCGAATGCTTGCAACGTGCAGCCCGGGCGCGGCGGGCGGATCACCCGCGCATGCAGCATGCCCGGCAGACGCATGTCCTGAACGAAAGCTGCGCCGCCACTGACTTTGGCCGGGATGTCCAGACGCGGCAGGTTGTGCCCGATCAGTTTGAAGTCGGCCGCCGCCATCGCCGGTGATTGCGCCTCGGCGTATTGGTGCACATCGACATGCTTGACCGCGTCGGCATACGTCAGTCGTTGTCCGGCCGGGCCTTCGATCACCCCGTCGCGGGTGCTCAGCAATGAGGAATCAATCTGCCAACTGCGTGCGGCGGCATCGACGAGCATTTCGCGCACCTGCGCGGCAGCGTTGTACAGCGCGGTGCCGCTGTCGAAAATGCTGTGACTGCCGGCGGTATAGCCCTCGTTGGGCGTCAGCGCGGTGTCGGCGGTCAGCAAGTTGATCGCGCTGGCCGGCACCTGCAATCGCTCGGCGGCAATTTGCAGCAACGCGGTTTTCACCCCGGTGCCCAATTCGACTTTGCCCGTGTAGACGGTAATGCCGTCGGCGCCGATGCGGATCCAGGCGTCGAGAAAAGGGTTGGTGCGCAGGCTGCCGGGCAGGTCCGGCGCCAGCACCACCGTGCCGAGCGTGTCGACTTCGGTGTCGGCCAACGCACGCCGAGCGACTGGCATCAGGGTGAACGCCATCAGCAACGCGCCACCGCGCAGAAAGGCACGGCGGCTGGGGTTCAAGCCATTCGATTCGCTCATGTCAGGCTCCCGTTGTGCCCGGCCACCTGTTTGATCGCCTCGATAATGCGCAAGTGCGTTCCGCAGCGGCACAGATTGCCGGCCATGTGCTCGCGGATGGTTTGCTCATCCGGGTGGGGATTTTGTTCAAGCAGCGATTGGGCGCGCATCAGCATGCCGGCGATGCAGTAGCCGCATTGCGCCGCTTGCTTCTCGATGAATGCCGCCTGCAACGGGCCGGGCTTTTCGGCGCTGCCCAGGCTTTCCACGGTGCGAATCTTTTTGCCTTCCAGGCCGGCGCAGGGCGTCAGGCAGGCGAACACCGGTTGATCATCGACGATCACCGTGCAGGCGCCGCACTGGCCCAGACCGCAACCGTACTTGGCGCCGTTGAGGTTCAGGTGATTGCGCAGCGCATACAGCAGCGGCATGTCCGGCTCCAGCGCCAGCGGTTGGGCGGCTCCGTTGACGTTGAGGGTGATCTGGCTCATTTCGTCTCCTGACGTAACGCTTCAATAGTGGAAGAGAGGTCGGCCCAGGGCTGATCGGGTCTGGCTTGCTGACGCAGATACGCGGCGAGTGCACCGAGCTGGTCGCTGTCGAGGCTGGCGGCGAACGGTGGCATCACCGGGCCGGGCGATCCGGGTATGGCCGGCACGCCTTCGAGCACGGTCTTGAGGAAGTTGCGCGAACTGGAGGCTTGCAGCGCCGAGGTGTTTTGCAAGCCTGGGCGCCCGTCAATTTCGCGCATGGGCGCGGCCGGCCCGTGACATCCGGCGCAGGCGCTGGTGAATAACAGGGCGCCCGTTGAGTGGTCTGCCGGTGGACCCGGCTGCGTGGTCGGGGTTGTTTCGGTCACCGAGTGCGGGCTTTGCAGGCTCAGCAGGTATTCGGCAATCGCCTCGGCTTCACTGGCCGGCAAACGCGCCAGGCTCAGGCTGACCGGGCGCATCGGGCCAGCGGGCGTGCCGTGGCCATCGACGACGTCGGCGCGCAGATAGCCGACCAGTTGCTCACGGCTCCACGGGTTGGCGCGTTGGCCCATGCCGATCAGCGCCAGCGCGTTCCAGCCATCGACGCTGCCACCCTGCAGATATTCCGAGGATTTTTCCGCACCGATCAGGTTCAGCGGCGAGTGGCAGCCAGCGCAGTGGCCGGGGCCGTCGACCAGATAACGTCCGCGATTCCACGCCTCGCTGCGTTCGGCCACCGGTTTCAGCGGTTCGCCATGCAGGAACAGAAGGTTCCAGAACGACACCAGCGGACGAATATTCATTGGGAAATTCATCTGGTTCTGCAGGGCCGGCGCGTGCACGGCGGGGCCGCTCATCAGGTAGGCATAAGCGTCTGCGATGTCCCCTTCGCTCATGCGCCGGTAGTGCACGTACGGAAACGCCGGATAGAGAAAGTGACCATCGCGGGCGATGCCTTGGCGCATCGCCCGTTTGAAGGCGGGCAGCGACCACTGGCCAATACCGGTCTGCTTATCCGGGGTGATGTTGGTGCTGAACAGGGTGCCGAATGGCGTCACCAGCGGCAGCCCGCCGGCCAGGTATTCGCCGCCGGGGCGAGTGTGGCAAACCGCGCAATCACCGGCCTCGACCACCCGCGCGCCGCGTTGCAACTGCGCGGTATCGAAGGTCGTGGGGCGTTCGATGGGGTCAATCGCCGGGCGCCACATCAGTAAAAAAGCGCCAAACAGGCCGATCACCGCGAGCACGGCCACGCTGATCCACAGCGTTCTGGATTTGAGGAAGTGGCTGGTCATGGTCGGCGGGAAAACGCGGCAGGCAATGGCAGGACGGATGGGGTACGGGTCATGGAAACGCTCCTTGTAGCAGCCGGGGAAGGGCGCCGATGCGGACGTCTGCGCCAGGGGCCAAAGCGTAGAGAAGAGCCCGGCGCCAGAGAATCACCGGTCCGCGCAACAGCGCGTTGCGCCATAAGCAACGTTGCGCTCGGCGCATCACTGCGTTGCCGGCTGCACGGATTCTCGCCACCGTCGGGTGGCCGTAGCCTTGGCACAACTTTCCCGAACTCAACGAGGTGTCACCATGCTTACGGGCAATCCCGCCGTTGCGGCCCAGGCAGAACAGCCTGCTTCACTCTCCGGCCTGATGGTCGCGTTTCTCGCCTTCTGCTGCGGCGCGGTCGTGGCCAATCTGTATTACGCACAGCCCATCGTCGAACTGATCGCACCGCAAATCGGCCTGTCCAGCGCCAATGCCAGCCTGATCGTGTCGCTGACGCAGTTCGGTTACGCGCTGGGCTTGCTATTGCTGGTGCCGCTGGCCGACCTGATGGAAAACCGCCGCCTGGTGGTGGGTTTCACCCTGGCGGCGAGCGCTACGCTGCTGTGCGCCGGGCTGACCCATTCGCCGTCGCTGTTTCTGCTGTTGTCCCTGCTGATCGGCCTGACCTCGGTGGCCGTACAGATCCTGGTACCGCTGGCCGCGCACCTGGCGCCGGAAGCCAGCCGTGGCCGTGTCGTCGGCAACATCATGAGCGGCTTGCTGCTGGGCATTCTGCTGTCACGTCCGCTGTCGAGCCTGCTGGTTGAAGTGTTCGGCTGGCGCGGGGTGTTTTACAGCGCGGCGGCGCTGATGGCGGTCATTGCTCTGATTACTGCGGTCGCACTGCCGCGCCGGGTGCCGACGCACAAAGCCACCTATCCCGCGCTGATCGGTTCGGTGTTCGCCCTGGCCCGACGTTATCCGGTGTTGCGCCAGCGTTCGCTGTATCAAGGTCTGCTGTTTGCCAGTTTCAGCCTGTTCTGGACCCTCGCACCGATTGAGCTGATGCGTCATCACGGCTTCACTCAGGCGCACGTGGCGATCTTTGCGCTGGTCGGTGCGGTGGGTGCGATCGCGGCGCCGATTGCCGGGCGTCTGGCCGATGCCGGGCATGGGCGTCGCGGTACGCTGGTCGCATTGCTGCTGGCGCCGGTCTCACTGTTGATCGCCGGGCTGCCGGGCAGCGGTTATGTCTGGCTGGTGGTGTGCGCGGTGCTGCTGGATTTTGCCGTGCAACTGAACATGGTCCTCGGCCAGCGCGAGGTTTACGCCCTTGACCCGCACAGCCGCGCACGCCTCAATGCGGTGTACATGACCAGCATTTTCGTCGGCGGTGCCCTGGGTTCGCTGGTCGCCAGTCCGCTTTACGAGCACTTCGGCTGGAACCTGTCCGCTGTCGCCGTAGCGGTCTTGCCGGCGCTGGCTCTGGCGTTGTTCCTGAGTCGCAAGGCTGATGTCTGAAGTCTCGATGGGTCCTGGCAAGCACGACGGTACAAGACGTGTGGCGAACGCTGATGCACAATCAGCGGCGTTCCCTCACCACCGGACCCCGCTTATGGACAAGTTGCTGGCCTTGAAGATGTTCGTTGAAACCGTGCGCTGCGGAGGCTATTCCTCGGCGGCGCGCAAACTCGGGATTTCGACATCTTCGGTGACACGGCAGGTGGCGGGGCTGGAAAACGAGTTGGGCGCCAGCCTGCTCAACCGCACCACGCGCAACACCAGCGTGACCGTCGCCGGCCAGACCTACTTCGAGAAGGCCGTGGCGATTCTCGATGCCATCGATGAAGCCGATGCGGTGGTCGCCGATCGCGGCAGCGAAGCTCAGGGCCGGCTGCGCATCAGCGTGCCGGTGGAGTTTGGCCGGCGTCTGATTGCACCGCACTTGAGTCGATTGCTTGAGCGCCATCCGGGGCTGGAGATCAGCCTGTCGCTGAGCGATCAGGTCAGTGACCTGCTCAGCGAGCAGATCGATGTCTCGGTGCGGCTGGGCTCTACGGTCGTCAGCGAAGACATCGTCAGCAAACGCGTCGGGCAGTTTCAGCGCTGGATAGTCGCCAGCCCCGATTACCTGGCGCGCAGCGCGGCGCTGTGTCATCCGCGTGATCTGCTCGAGCACCAATGCCTGCGTTTCGACTACGGCGGCAGCCATCATCACTGGACCTTCCTGAACGACGAGGAGCCGATTCAGCTCAACGTGCAGGGACGTCTGCAAAGCAACAACGCCGACATCCTGCGCGAGGCCGCCATCGGCGGTGGCGGGGTGGCGCTGCTGGCTGACTGGCTGGTGCGCGACGATGTCGCGGCCGGGCGCCTGATCCGGCTTCTTGAGCACTACGAGGTCAACCCCGGCAGCGCCAGCAGTTGCATCAACGCGCTGTACTTGCCCAATCACCGTGGATCGAGCCGGATCAACGTGTTCATCGATTTTCTCGTGAAAATCCTCAACCCCGCTGCACCGGCTGCGCCCGCCGTGTAGCGCTGATCAAGCGGCAGCACACTCTGTTGCTGCAGCTGCTTGAGACTGCTTGTATGCTTGCGCCCCGGAACACGTGGCCGCCGTGAGTGCCGACGTTCGAATGATGGCTGGAATGGACACCGGACTTCCTTAAGGTACTGACGTGAAGCGTGATACTCGCCTTGTAATGCTGTTGCTGCTGGTGATTGGCTGTTCCCTGACTTCGCTGACGATCTGGAAAGTCTGGTCTTCGCGTGAGCGCGCACTGGCCGAGGTCGACGTGCATGGCCTGAACCTGACACAGGCGCTCAACACCTACACCGAAGGCATCGTCCGGCAAAGCTCGCTGCTGTTGCTCGGGCTGGTCGAACGCCTGGAAACCGAAGGCGCTGGCCCGGCGCAGATCCAGCGCATCAAGACCCTGATCGATACGCAGCAGCCGCTCATGCCGCAGCTCAGCGGCATCACCCTTTATGATCAGCATGGGCACTGGTTGATGTCGTCCAATCGGCCGGTTCCGGCGGGTGCCAACAGCAGCGATCGCGCCTATTTCATTCATCACCGTGACGATCCGAGCCGCGAGCCTTTCATCGGCCCGACGATCCAGAGCCGTTCCAATCTCGAATGGGTGGTGACCATCAGCCGTCGCTTTAACGATGCCCAGGGCCGGTTCGCCGGGGTCGTTGCGGTGACACTTGGGGTGGAAAACTTTCTGCGGGTGTTCGGCAAACTCGACGTCGGCCAGGACGGCGCGATTGGCCTGTCGTACACCGATGGCTCGCTGCTGGTGCGCTATCCGTTCCGGGAGCAGGACATGGGTCGCAACTTCTCCAAATCGCCGATCTATGCCAAATACCTGGTCGATCGCTCGGTGGGCACCGCTTCCTATACCTCCAGCCTCGACGGCGTCGAGCGCCTGTATGCCTTCCGCAAAAGCGAAACCCTGCCGTTGATCACCACCGTCGCGCTGGGCAAGGATGAAGCCCTCGCCGCATGGCGCATCGAAGCGGCGCTTTCGGCGGTGGTGGTGGTCGGGCTGTTGGGGCTGACCGGGTTGATTGGCTGGTTCCTGATTTTGGATATTCGCCGGCGCACCGAGGCCGAAGAAGCCTTGCGCGATGCCCAGCAGCAATTGCTCGCCTCTAATCGACAGCTGGAATTGTTGGCGATGAAAGATGCGCTGACCGGGCTGGCCAACCGCCGCTGTTTCGATGAAACGCTGGGCGTGGAAGCGCGGCGGGCGCAACGTGACGGTTCGTCGCTGGCCTTGCTGATGATTGATATCGACCACTTCAAACTGTTCAACGATGCCTTGGGTCACGTCGCCGGCGACGCGTGTTTGCAAGCGGTCAGCAAGGTGCTTGAAAGCTGTGTGCGGCGCCCCTCGGATCTGGTCGCGCGCTACGGTGGCGAGGAAATGGCCGTGATCATGCCGGCCACCGACAGTGACGGCGCGACGGTGGTGGCGCAACTGATGCTTGAACGGTTGGAACAGGCGAACATCGCCCACCCGCGCAGTCCGTTCGGGCGGGTGACCGTCAGTATCGGCATGGCGGAGGCGACGGGTTCACGGCTCGATTCGGTGCCGTTGTTGATCGAGGCGGCCGATCAGGCGCTGTACCGCGCCAAAGCGGCGGGGCGCAATGGCCTGGCCGGGCATGCCTGAGGTATCAGAACGCCTCGCCGTTATCCAGTTTCGCCAGCAGCATTTGGCCGCGCTGCCATAGCGCATCCTGTTTGGCGAGCGGCATGCGGTCGAGGTTTTTGTACATCATGCCCATGCGTTGATTGCCGCGCAGAATGTCACCATGGCGCATCAGGAAATGCCAGTACAACGCATTGAACGGGCAGGCATTGTCAGTGCTGGTTTCCTTGACCTTGTAGGCGCAATCGCCGCAGTAATCCGACATCCGATTAATGTACTGACCACTGGCGCAGTAAGGCTTAGAGCCGAGATAGCCGCCGTCGGCGTGCATGACCATGCCCAAAGTGTTGGGCAGTTCGACCCAGTCGAACGCGTCCATGTAAATCGCCAGATACCATTCGCAAATTTCCTTCGGCGCGATCCCGGCGAGCAACGCAAAGTTGCCGGTGACCATCAGCCGCTGGATATGGTGGGCATAGGCATGTTGCAGGCTTTGGCCGATGGCCTGGCGCATGCAGTTCATCTGCGTCTGGCCGGTCCAGTAAAACTCCGGAAGCGGGCGCGAGTTACCGAAGACATTGCCCTCGGCGTAGTCCGGCATTTTCAACCAATAGACGCCGCGTACGTATTCACGCCAGCCGATCAATTGTCGAATAAACCCTTCGGCGGCATTCAGACCGATGCTGCCCGACCAGTACGCCGCTTCAACATCGCTGCACAGCTGACGCAAATCAAGCAGGCCGATGTTCAGCGCCGCACTGATGCGCGCGTGAAACAGAAACGGTTCGTCGCTGGCCATGGCGTCCTGATAATCGCCGAACCCGGCCAGGCCGTAGTCGAGAAAGTAGTGCCACAAGGCTTGAGCGTCTGTGTGAGTCATCGGGTAATTGAAATCATCCAGCGAACCGTAATGCGTGGCGAAGCGCTTGCTGACGAGCGTCAGCACCTGGCGGGTGATGTCGTCGTTGACGAAACGTGCCGGGTAGGGCGCCTTGGTGTGTTTGGGCAACGCCTTGCGGTTCTCGGCATCGAAGTTCCAGGCACCGCCCACCGGCGTGCCGTCGCCATTGAGCAGCAGGCGGCTCTTGCGGCGCATCTCCCGGTAGAAGAATTCCATGCGCAGTTGCTTTTTGCCGCTGGCCCACTCGGCGAACGCTTCACGAGAGCAGAGGAAACGGCTGTCTGAATGCCAATGCACGGGCAAGCCCGAATCTTTGATTGACTGCTCAAGGCGCCAGTCGCCGCATTCGGTGATGTGGATTTCGTCGGCACCAGTGAGGGTTTGCCAGCGCTGCAATTCGCCGGGGATTGAGCCGCTGTTGTCCGGGTCATCGAGGGTGACGTACTGGACGCGGTAGCCTTTACCGCGCAACGCCTCGGCAAAGTGGCGCATGGCGCTGAAGATCAGGGCGATCTTTTGCGGATGATGGGCGACGTGGGTCGCTTCCTCCATGACCTCGACCATCAGCAGCAGGTCTTGCTGGGGATCGAGTGGCTGCAGGGAGGCCAGGTCGAAAGACAGCTGGTCACCGAGGATCAGGAGCACGCGGTGGGCAGAGGGCATGGAGCGAAGTCCGGTTAGAGATTCGGACTCTAATAGTTATACAGATTGTTTGTTATGTATAGGTTTTAGCGGCCACTGACATCCTATTGTGGGAGCGAGCCTGCTCGCGAAAGCGTACTGTCAGCAAATACAAATGCTGACTGACACACCGCCTTCGCGAGCAGGCTCGCTCCCACAGGGATTTGTGTTGTGTGCTTATGCAGGGTAGGTCGGGTAATCGATATAACCCTCGGCACCGCCGCCATACACCGTCGCCGGGTTGAGCGGGTTCAACGGCCAGCCATTGGCGATACGCGCCGGCAGGTCCGGGTTGGCCATGAACGGTCGGCCAAATGCAACGAGATCCGCCAGGCCTGACTCGAGCAGTTGAGCACCCGTTTCGGCGGTGTGGCGACCGGCGTAGATGATCGCGCCGCTGAAGGTGTCGCGCACGGCCTGACGAAATGTCAGCGGCATTGCTGGCGCATCGTCCCAGTCGGCTTCGGCGATGGAGAGGTAAGCGATGCCCACGTCTTCCAGGATTTTGACCGCTTCGATGTAGGTGGTGTGCGGATCTTCCTCGACCATGCCCAGGTACGTGCGCGCTTCATCGGTTGTGGTGAACAGCGGCGCGAAACGTACGCCGACCTTGTCCTTGCCGATGCATTCAGCAACGCCAGCGACCACTTCACGCAGGAAGCGCAGGCGATTATGCAGCGTGCCGCCGTATTGATCAGTGCGCAGGTTGCTGTGGGCCGAGATGAATTGATTGACCAGATAACCATTGGCGCAGTGCAGTTCGATGCCGTCGAAACCAGCGTCCATCGCGTTGCGCGCCGCCTGGATATACAGTTGAACCAGCTCCTGCACTTCATCCGTGCTCAGGGCGCGCGGCGCGGACGGCGGCACCAGTTCACCGGCGCCAGGCGCGGTTTCAATGAACACGCTGACCCGGTCAGTGGCCACAGCGGAGGCCGACACGGGCGCACCGCCATTGGGTTGCAGCGCAGTGTGGGAAACACGGCCGACATGCCAGAGTTGCGCGAAAATCACACCGTCGACCGCATGGACGGCCTCGGTGACTTTACGCCAGCCGGCGATTTGTTCTGGCGTGTGAATGCCAGGCGTCCAGGCATAACCCTGGCCACGAGGCTCGATCTGGGTGCCTTCGGTCACGAGCAAACCGGCGCCGGCGCGCTGCTGGTAATACTCGGCCATGAGCTCGTTGGCGACGTTGCCCGGTTGAGTGCTGCGCTGGCGGGTGAGGGGTGGCAGCACGATACGGTTTTTCAGGGTGTGTCCGCCCAGTTTGACGGGCGTGAAGAAAGCATTGTTCATGGAGTACCTTGTTTCGGTTTTAATTAGACCAGTCGACTAGCGCCTGGGCAAAAAAACAACGCCGGGCTTTACGCGCACGGCGTTGGTCGGGATAGAACGAGGATTCAGCCCAGCAGCTTCAGCAGCTTTTCGGCAACAGCGGCGGAGCTGGCCGGGTTCTGACCGGTGACCAGTTGCCCGTCGGCCACTACATGCACCTGCCAGTCCGCGACTTTCGAGTATTGCCCGCCGAGGCGTTGGAACTCGTCTTCGATCAGGAACGGCACCACGTCAGTCAGGCCGACAGCAGCTTCTTCGGCATTGGTGAAACCGGTGACGTTACGTCCTTTGACGATGGGCTGGCCGTCGGCCCGCACAACATGACGCAACACACCAGGTGCGTGGCAGACGAAACCGTGAGGTTTGTTGGCGCGGTCGAACGCTTCGATCAGCGCAATGGAAGCCTTGTCTTCGGCCAGATCCCAGAGTGGGCCGTGGCCGCCTGGGTAGAACACTGCATCGAAATCCTCAGCGCGGACATCGGCCAGACGACCTGTGGTGGCAAGCGCTTGTTGAGCAGCCGGATCAGCGCGGAAGCGATCGGTCTCGGCCGTTTGCGCGCCGGGCTCATCGCTTTTCGGATCGAGCGGTGGCTGGCCGCCGGCCGGAGAAACCAGCGTGACGTCAGCGCCGGCGTCCTTGAAGGCATAGTAGGGCGCGGCGAATTCTTCCAGCCAGAAGCCGGTTTTCTTGCCGGTGTTGCCGAGTTGATCGTGGGAAGTCAGAACCATCAAGATTTTCATAGAGCACCCTGGGTTGGTCAGGCATCGGCAGCAGGCGAGGAATTCGCTCGGCGTCGACACCGCATGAATTTGGTGTGTCGGGGCGCAGCATAGTTTCCAATTAGACCAGTCGTCTAGTAATTTTTTCAGGACAGGCTTTCAATCGGCAGATATGGCAAACTCCCGTTCCTGGAAAACTATACGACTGGTCTATTGCCTGGAATTTTGCGCCCCATGAAACCGACCTACGACGACACGCGCCAACACTTGCTCGACACCGGCCACCGGATGATGGCCGAGAAGGGCTTCACCAGTGTCGGCCTCAACGAAATCCTGCAAACCGCCGGCGTGCCCAAAGGCTCGTTCTATCACTACTTCAAATCCAAGGAGCTGTACGGTCAGGCGCTGCTTGAGGATTACTTTGTCGACTACCTCGCCGACATGGAACGTCGCCTGACGCTGCCCGGGTTGACCGCGTTTGAGCGGTTGATGGATTACTGGCAGGGCTGGCAGAACCGCTGCACCCTGGAAGGCCACGGTGACGAATGCCTGGTGGTGAAACTCAGCGCCGAAGTCGCGGACCTCTCCGAATCGATGCGCCTGACCTTGCGCGACGGCGCCGAGCGAATCGTCGCGCGCATCACCGAATGCATCGAACAGGGCCAGGCCGACAAAAGCCTCCCCCAGGGCGATGCGCGGCATCTGGCGGAAACGCTGTATCAGCTCTGGCTGGGGGCGAGCCTGCTGAATAAATTGCAGCGCACCGGGCAGTCGCTGGACACTTCGATGGCCATGACCCGGCAATTGCTGCGGGTCTGAATCTGTCACGGGCCAGTCACCCAGGATCGAGGGTGAAGCGACCGGCCTCTTCGCGAGCAGGCTCGCTCCCACACGGTCTTGTGGCGACCATCAATGTTGATTTCAGTCCCGAATCCTTGTGGGAGCTGGCAAGCCAGCTCCCACAAGGTCAAGTGCCTTTGATACCGCGCGTTCAGTCTGAGCGATCTGCTGCTTTTTCACCCTGACCAACATGACAAATAAGAATACGTTTCAATTACGAATGCGTCGGTATACCATGCGCCGCGTTTTAACTGGCGGTTTTGCCCTTCGTTCTGGCCTATTCGTAAAGGTTTCACCTCATGCGTCGAACTCTGCTTTCCATTTGTGTGCTGCAGGCGTTGTCTTCTTCCTCCTTGGCTGAGCCAGCCGAACCGTCCTCAACGCTTGAGCTGGAGGCCACCGATGTGGTCGGCACCGCTGACTACGAAAGGGCAGACGGTCCGGTGCAAGGCTATCGTGCGACCCGCTCGGCCAGTGCCACGCGCACCGACACTTCGATCCATGAAACCGCGCAATCGATCAGTGTGGTGCCCAAAGACGCAGTCGAAGATATCGGCGCGACGCGTTTGCAGGACGCGCTGGATTACGCCGGCGGCGTCGGCCGCGCGAACAATTTCGGCGGGCAGGGCCTGACCAGTTTTACCGTTCGGGGCTTCACCACCGGTGAGTTCTACCGCAACGGTTTTCCGATCAACCGTGGCTACCCGAACATGCCCGATGCCAACACCATCGAGCGTCTGGAAGTGCTGCGCGGCCCGGCGACCATGCTGTATGGCCGTGGCGATCCCGGCGGCACCTTCAACGTGGTGTCCAAACAGCCGCTGCCCGAGCGCACCGTAACGCTGGGCAGTCAGTTGAATGACCAAGGCATGAAGCGCGGCACCCTGGACGCTTCCGGTCCGCTCGACGAAGAAGGCCGCCTGGCCTATCGCTTGAACGTGGTGGGCGAGGGCGGTGATACCTTCCGCGATCACGTCGAAACGGAACGCTACGGCATCACCCCCGTGTTGACCTGGCAGGCCGCCGACGCGACGAAACTGATTTTCGAAGGCGACTTCATGCGCAACAATGCGCCGCTCGATCGCGGTGTGACGCGCTATCCGGCGCAGATCGGCACCGCCTCGCGCGATACGTTCTTCGGCGAAAAAGACGTCGGCAAACTGCACAACGACAACAACATGGCGCAGTTGCGTTTCGAGCACATGCTCAATGACGACTGGACACTGGGCGGAGGCTTCCAGTGGCTCGACGGCTCGCTCAAGGGTGACGCGATCGAAGCCAACGGCATTGCCGCCGACGGCCGTACGCTGGGGCGCAATTTCAACTACCGCAAGCTGGAATGGACTGACAAGGACACCCAGCTCAACCTCACCGGCCATTTCAACACCGGCGGCTTGCAGCACACCTTGCTCACCGGCATCGAGTACGAAGACTATGACTACAAGTCCATCATCCAGCGCTCCAGCGGCGCGGTCGGCGCCTATCCGATCGACATCTTCAATCCTGTCTACGGCCAGCCGCGTCCGGCGCTGACGCGCACGCCGACCCACGATAAAGAAAACCTCAAGACTTATGCCGCCTTCGTGCAGGATCAGGTCGCGGTGACTGACAAGCTCAAGGTTCTGGCCGGAGCGCGCTTCGAACGCTTCGAGCATGACTACGAAACCTTCGTGCCGGGCGGCAAGAGCTGGCAGGCCAGCGACAACGCCGTCACCCCGCGTATCGGTGTGACATACGATCTGACCGAGACCCTGGCGGTCTACGCCAACACCGCCCGCTCGTTCAAGCCCAACACCGGCGCCAGTCGCGAAGGCGGCGGTTTCGCCCCGGAAAAAGGCAAATCCTATGAGATGGGGCTCAAGTGGGAAGCGCTGGATCAGCAGTTGAGCGTGGACGCGGCGATCTACCAGATCGAAAAACGCAACGTGCTGACCACCGACCCAGTGGACTCGACATTCAGCGTCGCGGCCGGCGAAGTGCGCAGTCGGGGTTTCGACGTCAACGTCACCGGCAATCTCACCCCCGAGTGGCGCGTCATCGGCGGTTATGCCTACGTCGACGCCGAGGTCACCAAGGACAACACGCTGCGTTCCGGCACACGCCTGCTGAACATTCCGAAGAACAGCTTCAGCCTGCTCAACATGTACGAGTTTCAGGACGGCACGCTCAAAGGTCTCGGCCTCGGCACTGGCCTCAAATACGTCGATGAACGCGCCGGGCAGACCGCCAACACCGCGTTTTCGTTGGGCAGTTACACCGTGGTCGACCTGCTGAGCTTTTATAAGCTCAACGACAAGGTACGGCTCAATCTTGACGTGAAAAATCTTTTCGATCGCGACTACGAAGAAGGTGCGTTCGGCAACGTTTACGCCTATCCGGGCGCGCCGAGAACGGTGCAGGTGGGGATCTCCTACACGCTGTAACTCATCGCATCGGTCGTTGCCGACCCGTGATGGCCCGAGTGTGGCATGTCGAGATCAGGCATCGGCATGCCGCACTCAGGCTAGTTGCACGGCGGTCGGGCCACGTAAGGTGAAGCATCATTTCGTCGGCAAAGCGTCTGCGTCGCTGCTTTCGCCTGATCCCGACACAAGGAAATGATGATCGCCTGACGCTCAGTCAGTGGCCCAAACGACGATCATGAGAACAATAAGAACCCATGAACAGCCTGAACCCCAAGGACTCCAACGGTCAGTTGGCGCAAGGTTTCAAACCGCGTCACGTCACCATGCTCTCCATTGCCGGCATCATCGGCGCAGGACTTTTCGTTGGCTCAGGCCACGCCATCGCCGCCGCCGGCCCAGCGGTGTTACTCGCTTATCTGTTTTCCGGTCTGCTGGTGGTGCTGGTCATGCGCATGCTTGGCGAAATGGCCGTCGCGCATCCCGACACCGGCTCGTTTTCCACCTACGCCGATCAAGCCATCGGCCGCTGGGCCGGGTTCACTATCGGCTGGCTCTATTGGTGGTTCTGGGTGCTGGTGATTCCGATCGAAGCGCTGGCCGCCGGGCACGTGCTCAATCAATGGTTTCCCCAGATCGATGCCTGGTTGTTCGCCTTGCTGTCGATTGTCCTTCTGGTGATTACCAACCTGTTCAGCGTGGCGAAATACGGTGAGTTCGAGTTCTGGTTCGCGATGGCCAAGGTCATTGCGATCATCGGCTTCATTGGCTTGGGCTTCGCGGTGTTGATGGGCTGGATTCCAGAGCGTGAAGCCAGCGGCTTGAGCACACTGATGGCGGAGCACGGCGGTTTTGCGCCCAACGGCTTGTCAGCGGTGGTGGGCGCCTTCATCACAATCATGTTCAGTTTCATCGGCACGGAAGCGGTGACGATCGCCGCAGCGGAATCGAACAACCCGGCGCAGAACATCGCCAAGGCCACCCGTTCGGTGATCTGGCGTATCGGCATCTTCTATCTGCTGTCGATCTTCGTGGTGATTTCCGTGGTGCCGTGGAATGACCCGCAACTCGCGTCGGTTGGCTCTTACCAGCGCGCACTGGAACTGATGAACATCCCCAACGCCAAATTTCTCGTAGACGTGGTCGTGTTGATCGCGGTGGCCAGTTGCATGAACTCGTCGATCTACATTTCTTCACGCATGCTGTACTCACTGGGCCGACGAGGCGACGCGCCGCCCGCACTGAAGGTGACTTCGACCGCCGGTGTGCCACGCGCCGCCGTCATCGCCAGCACGGTGATCGGCGCCGGCGTGACGTTGCTCAGCTACTTCATGCCGGCCGGACTGTTTCAATTCCTGCTCGCCAGTTCCGGTGCAATCGCTTTGCTGGTTTACCTTGTGATCGCGATTTCGCAGTTGCGCACGCGCCGCCGCCTGGAAAGGGAGCAAGTCGAACTGACCTTGCGCATGTGGCTTTTCCCGTGGCTCACCTGGCTGGTCATCGCGTTTATCTGCGCGGCCCTGGCGGTAATGATGATCACCCCTGACCATCGACTTGAAGTGACCTCGACGATTGGCCTTGCGTTGATCATTTCATTCGTCGGGTTGATCACCAGCCGCCAGCATGGGCCGGCGGGGAGGGTGGCGGCGGTAAGCAAGGCCTGACACGGCGATCAGGAAAACAAAGCCTTGAGCCCACGGGAGAACCAGCCTTGAGGGCTCAAGGGGCGATCGTCACGTTGGCTGAATGATCCCGTCATCGCACAGGTTTCACCAGCGAGCGAGCCCATCAGTTGTGGCAGTAAAAAGCTGCGTTCGCATTCGCTGGCCGACAGCGCGGGTGTGTCCTGCGGCCAAACGACGGCGTGGGTTTCAACAGACGGGTTCATCGCGCACCTCCTCTTGATTCAAATGTCGAGCACCAGGGTGTCGCTGCCCTGCGCCGGGGCGGCGCAGCAGATCAGCACTTCATCGTCCGCCAGGCGCATGGCCGGCGGGCTGAGGTAATGCACCTGGCCGCTGCTCAGGCGGGTTTTGCAGGTGCCGCACGAACCTCCGCGACAGCTGAACTCCGGGTTCAGACCGCGTGCCTCGGCCAGTTCCAGTAACGTGCCGCTGCCCGGTTCCCAACGCGCCTCCTTGCCGGACGTGGCGAACAGCACCTTGACCGGCTCCTCGGCTACCGGCACTTGCGGCGGCGCCGGGGTACTGATTTCCACATCGCGAATCAGCGTCGACGGGCCGAAGGTTTCAGCGTGAATGCGGTCATCGGGGATACGCATTTTGCGCAGGCCGTCGTACAGCGCCTGAGTGAAACTCCCCGGACCGCACAGGTAGAAATCGTAGTCATCCAGCGGTAGCAGATTTTTCAGCAAGGCGATGTCGATGCGCCCGGCGTGGTCGTAACCCTGCGGCGTAGCCGACAGCGGTGGCTGGCTGACCACCCGTAGCACACGAACCTTGTCGCCCGCGCGCGCGGCCAAGGCGTCTATTTCGGCCCGAAAGGCCAGGTCTTCAACGGTGCGACTGCTTTGCACCACCCAGGTCGGGCGCATGCGGTTGATGCGTTTTCCTTGATAGACAACCTCGCGCAACATCGACAGCAGCGGCGTCACGCCGACACCTGCGGCCAGCAGCACCAGCGGTCGCCGCTCGGTGGCGTCCACGGTGAAGTCGCCTTGCGGCGCGCGGGCTTCGATCAGGTCCAGCGCCTGAACGCGATCATGCAGATGCGAAGACACCGTGCCGTCGCGCTTGACGCTGATGCGCAGAAATTCATCCGAAGGTGCGCTGGAAACGCTGTAGGTGCGGATCGACGCAGCGGCCTGTCCGTCGAGCAAGACCTTGATCGGCAAGTGCTGGCCCGGTTCGAAGCGTGGCAGGCCGAAGCCGTCGTTGGCTTGCAGGTAAAACGAACGGATGTGCGGACTTTCATCAACAACCCGCGCCACATGCAGCGCACGCCATTGATTGCGTAACGCTTCGGCCTGCAGCCGTTCGCGGGTCTGATCCCAACTGCCGGTCATTTCTGAGTTGGGCGAATCGCCGTCAGGTTGCTCGGCCCAACGCAACGGCAGCGCGGCCTGACGGTAAACAATGCGCTGCGGCTTGAACCGCCACAGGCGCTCGGCGCCCTGGAATGCGGTGATCTGCGGATCGTCCAGCAGCACTTCAGCGG
Organism: Pseudomonas khorasanensis; assembly: GCF_014268505.2. Taxonomy (GTDB): domain Bacteria; phylum Pseudomonadota; class Gammaproteobacteria; order Pseudomonadales; family Pseudomonadaceae; genus Aquipseudomonas; species Aquipseudomonas khorasanensis. The sequence continues at coordinate 1,126,129 of NZ_JABWQP020000001.1, read as the reverse complement.
TGCCGGTCATCTGCAACAGGTCGCCGCTTTCAAAGTCGATGAAGGTCAGCCCTGCGCGCGGGTTGAGCAGGATGTTGCCCAGGGTGTTGAAAAACAGATTGCCGGAAAAGTCGGGAATGGTCAGGGTGCCGTAGTCGTCCATGTGCACAAAGCCGGACTTGCCGCCGCGATGGGACACATCCACTTGCCGCTGGCCGTCGCGCACCACGTAAGTGGCGACGTAAAACGAGTCGGCGCCAGTGATCATGTCGCGGACCAAAGGTTCGCTGACAGGCAAGTCGAGCGCGGTGTCAGTGGTCTCATCGACGAAGGCGTAATGGCGCAGATTGATGTAGCGCGGGCAGTTGCCGTAAGCCTGAGTGACGTCGATTTCCAGGCTGTCGTTATCGCGGCGGCTGATGTTGCCGTTCATGCGATTACGCCGACGGGTGTGCAGTTCGATGCCGAGCATGCCGATGGCATCGCCTAACTGTAGGCCCTGATTTGCCGGGTCGTTGAGCTGCGCGTCGAGTTTGATCCTGAGGATCTGTGGCGATGGCGAATCCATGAAACCCGGTTGGCCGGTGCGCAGCGTGGCCCACGGATCACCCTGGGCGTCCACCGCGCCGAGCACGACGAACGGCAGTTGCGCATAAAACTCGCGGTGCTGGTCTGGCATCCAGTCGCGGGCCAGTTGTCGCTGGCCCACGCCGACCATCATCTCCACCGCGCCGACGGCACGTTGCAGGGTGAGCTCACCTTCATGCCAGGGCGAGGGCTGCGGTTTCGATGCTGTGTCCATTTCGGTTCTCCTCGTTTGCTACGAGCCGGGGTGCCGCCACCGTCGGGCTCAAGTGGGCTCATGTTCGCCCTCGGCCTGATCGGAGGGAATGGCCAGAAACTGCAATCCACTGTTTCAGGCCATGAAATGATCCCGGCGCGAGGTTAAAGAGGCGCCTGATTATTTCGCTGGCTGAAATGCTCGATTGTGTTTGCTGAGGATTCCGCGATTTGCGGTGCGAGAGCAGGATGAACGCCATCGACACGATCAGCGGGTCGATCCTTAACAATTCAGGAGCACGTCATGTCTCAGTCAGCCGTCAAACTGTATCGCCATCCGTTGTCCGGCCACTCGCATCGCGTCGAGTTGATGTTGTCCCTGCTGCAGGTTCCGACCGAACTGGTGTTTGTTGACCTCATGAAAGGCGCGCACAAAACGCCTGAATTCCTCGCCCTCAACCGTTTCGGCCAAGTGCCGGTGATTGACGACAACGGCACGGTGCTCGCTGATTCCAACGGCATTCTGGTTTACCTCGCCGGCAAATACGGCAACGGCCAATGGCTGCCGAGCGACCCGGTCGAGCAGGCCCGTGTGCAACGCTGGCTGTCGGTCGCTGCCGGCCAGATCAGCTCCGGCCCCGCCACGGCGCGCTTGATCACGGTGTTCGGTGCCGGCTACGACGCCGCCGACGCAATCAAACGTTCGCACGCGCTGTTGCAAGTGATGGAAGACGAGTTGGCGAGCAGCACATTTCTCGCCGGCGACAAGCCTACCGTTGCCGATGTGGCCGCCTACACTTATGTCGCGCACGCGCCGGAAGGCAATGTCTCGCTGGATGAATATCCGAATGTACAGGCGTGGTTGGGGCGAGTTGAAGCATTGCCCAACTTCGTTGGCATGCAACGGACAGCGGTTGGCCTGCAGACCGCTTGAAACACATGCATGCAGATCCCCCTGTGGGAGCGAGCCTGCTCGCGAACGCGGTGTGTCAGTCAACGGTAATGTTGGCTGACAGGACGCTTTCGCGGGCAAGCCCGCTCCCACAGGGTTCAGTAGTTTTTTCAGAACCTTCGACAGGTTTCCAGCTATGGATCGTTTTCAGGAAATGCGCATGTTCCTGGCCGTGGCCGAGGAGGGAGGCTTCGCGGCGGCGGCCCGTCGCTTGAACACCTCGCCACCCAGTGTCACTCGGGCGATCGCCACGCTGGAGCAGCGTATCGGCACGCGGCTGCTGTCACGCACCACGCGCAGCGTGCACCTCACTGAAGCCGGGCACCGCTATCTGGAAGATTGTCGGCGAATACTGTGCGATGTCGATGAGGCGGAGGAAGCCGCCGCCGGCAGTTATCGGGTTCCGTGCGGGCATTTGAGCGTCACCGCGTCGGTGCTGTTTGGTGAGCAGTTCATTGCGCCATTGCTGGCCGAGTATGTCGATGCGTTTGCCTCGGTGCATCTCAAGGCATTGCTGGTGGACCGGGTGGTGAATATGGCTGAGGAGGGCATCGACGTCGCGATACGCATCGGCCATCTGCACGAGAACAATCAGCATGCGATCAAGGTCGGCGAGGTCCGCCAGGTCATCTGCGGCACACCTGACTACTTCGCCCGCTATGGCCGGCCGCAACATCCGGCCGACCTGAGCCGCGCCAATATCGTCATGTCGTCCGCCAGTCATTTGCTCAGTGACTGGCAATTTGCACATGCCGACGGGCCGTTGAGCTTTCGTTTCGAACCACGCCTCGTAGTGACCGCCAACCAGGCGGCGATCAACATCGCCAGTTCAGGTTGGGGCATCACCCGCGTGCTGTCTTATCAGATCGCCCGCCAGGTGGCTGCCGGCGAACTGGAACTGGTGCTCCAGGCGTTTGAACCGCCGGCGCTGCCCGTTCAGGTGGTTTATCTCAAGCATCCACGCGTGCCGGCCAAAGTGCGCACGTTTGTGGACTTTCTCAGCGAACGGCTTCAGCAAAACGCAGCCCTGAAAGCCGTGAACAGGGTTCACGGCTAACATCAGCGACGTTTGATCAGCGACAGATCACTTCGCCTCAGCAGCGGTTTCGATCAGGCTGGCCACCGCCTTCGGGTTGGACACCATCACCACGTGCGACGCGCCTTTGACCACCACGGTCTTCTTCGCGTGGGCACGCTCGGCCATGAACGCCAGGGCTTGCGCCGGGATGTTCTTGTCCTGGTCACCGTAGACGAAGTACGACGGCACGGTTTTCCAGGCAGGTTCGGTCGCGGCTTCGTTGAGGGCAGCGACAGTCACAGGGCGCTGGGTCGCGGCCATCAACCTGGCGTCAGCGAGGGGAACGTCGGCGGCGAACTGCTCGTGGAATTTGTCCTGCTGGATGTACAAGTCCTTGCCGCCGTCAGCCAGTTCAACCGGGGCTGCCAAGGTCGGGCCGAGGGTGCTGCCCGGGAAACGCCCGGACAGTTCAGCGGCCGTTTCACCTGCTTGCGGCGCAAACGCCGCGACGTATACCAGTGCCTTTACGTTGGCATTGCCATAAGCGGCTGCGCTGATCACCGGGCCGCCGTATGAGTGACCGACCAGCACCACTGGTGTTTTCACACTGGCCAACACATCCGCCACCGATTGCGCGTCACCTTTGACCGAACGCAGCGGGTTGGCCGCGGCGATCACCGGGTAGCCATCCTTTTCCAGAATCTTGACCACGCCGTTCCAACTGCTCGAATCAGCGAAAGCACCGTGCACCAGCACCACGGTGGGTTTGACCGGGGCGGCGAACGCGGCGGTGGCGCTGAACATGGCGGCAGTTAGGGCCAGCGTGGCGAATACTTTGTTCATGGTGATGTCCTGTCGATTAGTTGGGGAGGGAATGGAAGCGACAGTGGTATTTAGCGCGCTAAATGTGTCAGTTGTGTGTTCGTACCGCTGAACTTCGTACGCCAATGTATCGGCGCCCGCAAAAGCTACACGCTGATACAAAAACCGCGTTGTCGTTCAGATTGCTCGGCGGATTTTGCCGGGGGCGTCGCCGTAGATGTCCGTCATGACATACAAACTGCTCCAATGAATGCGGGGCCATTTGGGCAGATGCCCAGCGTCAACTCCACACCGCAGCGGACTCGATTTTTTAGGTCCGCCAGGGTGTTTTTAATTTGTGATCAGTCATCCTATGAGTTCTTACCTGCGTTTTGACGTCTGTTTTGGCAAACCCTGAACGCGCTTCGCTCAGGGAAGGACCATCGTTTTAAACGCGATAAATCAAAGAAATGATAGGGGCAGGGCAATAACCAGAAACGCTTGAAACATTTTTACATACTCTCGTGTTAGCGTTGTTGTACGACATCCTACCTAATGTGCCGAACTGCAATCGTTTCCACAAAAACAATAATGGAGAGACTCCTATGACGAGCATGCCTTCACTCGATCATCAGGCCACTGCGAAACCGCAAAACCTGTTCTTGCGAACGCTCAAACTGCTGGGCCCCGGAATTATCGCCGTACTGTCGTGGCTGGGTGCGGGAGACCTGATCACGTCCTCCGTGGCCGGGGCCAACTACGGTTACGCAATGATGTGGGTGCTGGCGGTATCGTTGTTGTTGAGGTACCTGATCGTCAACATCATCGCCCGCTTCCAGTTGTGCAATAACCAGGGCATGACCATCCTTCAGGGCTACGCACAACTCAACCCGGTGTTTGCCTGGTTCATGCTCATTTATGCCTTGTTGATGGGGCATTTGATGAATGCCTACATGATCAAGGGCGCAGGTGAGTCACTGGCGATGCTGTTCAAGATCGATCAGCCATTGCTGTGCTCGGTGGCGGTGGTGCTGGCGGTCTGGATGCTGGTGGGGCGCAACATCTACTCGATGATCGAAGGCGTGATGAAGGTGCTGCTGGCGATCATGACCCTGGCGTTCATCGCCCTGGCAGTGATGTCGGGCCCGGATGTCACCGGCATCATCAAAGGCACCATCGGCTTCAGCATTCCGCCTGATGAAGGCGTGCATGGCGCCCTGCTGGTGGCCGTCTCGGTGATCGGCGCGGTCGCAGGTTCAATCGCCAACTTTGTGCACCCTTATGTCATGCGCCAGAAAGGCTGGACCGGACCGCAGCACAAGCGCATTCAGCGCAACGATCTGCTGTTTGCCGTGTTCGTCGGGATCATCATCAACCTGGCTATCTGGATTGTCGGCGCGGAAATCCTGCGGCCCAACGGTATCGAAGTGAAAACCCTGGCTGATCTGGGCAAGGCACTGGAAATCTACTTCGGCCCGATCGGCTGGTATGTCTTCTTCATCGGTGTGTTCGCGACGCTGTTTGCCAGCATTTCAGGCAAGACCACTGCGTTTCCGATGCTGATCACCGATGCCTTCCAGCATGTTCGCCCTGGGCGTCGCGAGAAATTCGGCAAAGAGTTTCATCACGACCCCATGCACAAGTGGTTCATGTTGTTCATCCTGGTCACGCCGCTGATCTGGTCGATGCCCGGAATGCCGGATTTCGTGACGCTGACCATCGGGGTCAGCGCGTTGAATATCATTGGTTTGCCGGTCATTTCTCTGGGCTTGCTGATCATGTCCAACCAGAAATCGCTGCTGGACAAGCAATACCGCAACAACCTGTTTGAAAACATCGCGTTGCTATTTGCCACGGGCCTGGCGCTGTGGGTCGCTTTCCAGCTGGGCGTCGATCTGTTCACTTGATAATGCAATCTCGAGGGGGCGTGCCCCCTCGAGTCACGCCGACTGGAACGGCACTTCCATGTTGATCCTGCGCCACGCAGCTTCGGAAAAGCTGTACACCGAAAAGGCGATCAGCCCCAACGCCATGACCATCAGCAGCAGACCGCCTGCCGGCAGGTTCTGCAAAGCATCAAGGGCCTCTTTCATGCCAGGGGGATTCGTCGCTTTATAGACCGAGCCGCTGACAGCCATCAACAGCGCGATCTCGATAAACACCACTCCTCGGGCAATCAGCCCAAACCGCGACACCGGGCGAACGTAGCGCATCACTTCCTCATCCGCTTCGAAGTACTTCTCGAATGACGCCTTCCAGCCTTTGATGATGTGGGCGATACCAACACCCAGCGGGATCAGCGCGATCAGGTAGATCAGCAGGTTCGAGTGCTCGAAAGACAACAGCTGCGCGAGCAGATCCTTGGTTTTGCCATCCCCGGAACCGCCCGAACTTCTGGCGCCGCTCACCAGTAGGCCCAAGGCAAAAAAGGCCAGTGCTGCATTGACCAGCCCACCGGCCAGCAAACCTGCACGAATCACCAGACCCTTGAATTCGCTGCCGTGATGGTCGATGTCGCGAATGGCCTGCAGCGCGCGCCATGCAGCGAAAGCCAGCAGACCCGCAACTACCAGGCCGATCAGAACATAGCCGAACGGCTGGCTCAGCACCGCCTCCAGGCTTTTTTGACTGTCTTTTGGTTTGGTGGAATCGTGAGCCGCCAGAAGCGCAAAGATCCCGATGATCAGATACAGAACACCTCGCGCCGCGTATCCGCCTCGAGCGAGTAAAACCAGGGTGTGTTGGGTGGACATGGGCGGTTATTTCCAGAAAAACGTACTGGAGAAGACCTGTGGGTGGGGCAGGGGTTCGATTGAGGTTGTGGGTGTGGCCTTCGGTTGGCGAGAGAAATTGTGGCGGGCGTCACGTCACCCATTCGGTGACGTGCGCCTTTTCAGCCTGCCATTGAGCGCTTGCCTGGGTGTCAGACTCACAACGGCGTGGTGAGCGAAAATGGAATGCGCAGCTCTTCGACAGGCCCTGAATCCCTGCCGCACATTTCGTCGTGCACGCATTGTTGCACCAGCACGCAGGGAAAGGCCGGGACGGTCTGCAGCAAGTCACGCAGATGAGTCATCGATCGCAAATGCATGGGCTTGGCTGCGTCATCGAGCAAGGTGAACTGGCCCTGATCCAGGCGGATCCGTGCGAGGTAAAAACCACCTTCGAGCGACAACAGCTCCAGCTCGCGTATTTCACTGTTGGCCGCACATTCGGTGAGGGTTTGCAGGTTCATGCTTCACTCCTTGCCTACCAGGGCAGGCGTTCTCCATCGTAGGCGAAGAAATGGCCGCTGTCGGCCGGTGTCAATTGGTCAATCAAACTCAGTAATTGGGCGGCGGCAACGTCTGCGGGACGGGCGCTCGAGGCTCCACGGAAAGGCTGCGACAACGGCGACACAACCGTGCCGGGATGCAGGCTCAGCAAGCGGCTCTGCGGGCGAGTGCGCGTCAGTTCGATGGCGGCAGTCTTGATAAGCATGTTCAACGCAGCCTTTGAGGCGCGGTAGGCATACCAGCCGCCCAAACGGTTGTCGCCGATGCTTCCGACTTTGGCGGAAAGCATCGCCATCGCGCCTCGTTGATCGAGCAGCGGCAGAAAGTGGCGCAACACCATCGCCGGGCCTAGCGTGTTCACTTGAAACACGGCTTGCAGCGACTCCGATTCGATCGCGCTGTAGCTTTTTTCAGGTTTGATCCGGTCGCGGTGGAGAAGGCCGGCAGCGTGAACGATGAGTTGATACGGCGCTTCGGCTGCCAGTTCGGTGGCGGCGTCGGCGATCGTTTCGGGTTGCTCAAGATCCAGCTTCGGCAGGGTATGGCGCCCAAGCATTCGGACGCCGGCACAGCGTGGGTCCTGTTCGAGCTGTTGGCAAAAAGCCGTGCCAAGGGCGCCACTGGCGCCGATCACCAGGGCGCGATAACCGTCGCCGAGCGAGGCCATGGTGAATGCGTGGTTCATTGGGTTGCTCCGGCGCTCTGACGGCGGAAGAACAAGGTTACCTGACCAACCTCTACGCCCAACTTGGACATAGTGGTGCGGTTGATCAACGTGTCCTCATCCATCAAGTACATCCAGTCATCCATGCTCATCACGTAGGTCGAGTCGTCGACCGGCAGGTTCAGGCGATAGCGCCAGTGCAGGGTGTTTCCAGCGATCTCGCCCCTTGCGACGCCCACCACATCATCGGCGCGACCGCTCCAGCGGCCGTTGCCCTCGGGGGTGAGGGTCCAGACGCGGCGCTGACGGGTGCCGTCGCTATACAGGAAACGCTCGTCAAGAATGAGATTGTTCCCCTCGCGGCGACTGACAATGTCAACTTCGAAACGCTTGACCACCTCACCGTTGCGCTTCTGAAACATCCCCCAGGCTTTGACGGGCTGACTAAAAAAACGCTCAAGATTCAACGTCGGCTGCTGGTCTGCATAACGGGCAACGACGACACTGCCGCAGCTCGCAACGCTGAGCGCCAGTGCCAGTAACAGCAGAAAACGGGTCATCGCCTTGCTCCCTGAATGAGGGTGGTGGTTCGAATGGAGGGCTTGTACAGTCGATATGCTCTGTATAGGTTTACCGCCGCCCGATGAGCTGGAGAAATTCCTGTCGCGTCGTCGAGCTATCACGGAAAGCGCCCAGCATCACGGAGGACGTCATGACCGAATTCTGCTTCTCCACGCCGCGCATCATCATGCACATGTGCCTGGCTTCGATGACCACCGCCACGCCGGCGGCATCGGTGATCTGCGCAATGGCTTCTGCAATCTGACGGGTAAGGTTTTCCTGAATCTGCAGGCGACGCGCGAACATATCGACCACTCGCGCGACCTTCGACAAGCCCAGAACCCTGCCGGTGGGGATGTACGCGACATGCGCCTTGCCGATAAACGGGAGCATGTGGTGCTCGCACAAGGAATAAAGCTCGATGTCGCTGACGATCACCATTTCATCGCTTTGCGACTCGAACAGGGCACCGTTGGTGACTTCTTCCAGGCTCAGTTCGTAGCCGTTGCACAGATACTGCATTGCCTGGGCGGCTCGCTTGGGCGTATCCAACAGACCTTCGCGCTCGGGGTTTTCACCGACGCCAACAAGGATTTCACGGTAATGGCTGGCTAATAATGGGCTCATTCAAATTACTCGGCGGTGCTGTGCATGAAGGCCAATCCCTAGCGAAAAGGTTGTACGTGCATGAGATTGCTGTATAGGTTTTATTCAAGATAGGCTGAAAAAATTCAACTGACAACGAAACGGCGAATTTTTTGTGCAGGAATGAGGGCGACGTCATTGCCCAGAGGCTTTGGCTTGAAGTTTTTGGAAGGGGTTGCAGTTATCGCGAGCTGTGGCCGCCGCTCATCGGGACGCTCGCACTTATGGCACCCGGCAATGTCATAACGATGTCATCTGGGGAGTGGCGATGCTCTCCACCCGCTAATCAACACACTGCGTGACATCATGCCTTCTACCGACGATTTTCGATTCAACGCCCACCACCTTCTGCTTGATCTGGATGCATCGACCAATCACCTCATGATGCTCGTCGTCTCCCATGAGGTTGAAGGTGCGCGCTGGGATGAAGCTGTATCCCGTCACCGACAGGCGTACGAAGCGTGGGCTTCCATTCTCACGGGAATCAAGACCGATCCGCTGCCTGCCCTTGATGGCCGACCGGCAGAAGGGGATAGCCCTACTGCCAAGTAGGATTAATCCCGTCGAGGTACCTCAGTTACTGCCTGTACGCCATGCCGGCCTAAGCAGCTTCGTCCCGAAAAAGTGGCGACGGCCGTGGTACGGCAGACGGAAACTTGAAACTTTGTCCTGTGCGGGACGATCTCCTAAGCGTCAGCAAAAAGGAGATCGGTATGAAATGCTATCTATGCGGACTCGACGCGCAGAAAACTGACGAGGCCAACGGAGGCCAGCTCATCGAGTGTTCAGACTGCGGCACTTACAGAGTTTCAGGCCTCGTTCTGAAAGAGCTTGAGGTCAAGGCATTCAACTTCCCGAAAATGCGCGATGACCTGCACCGACAGCGGCAGTTCAACGCGACATTGGTAGCCGAAATCAATACAGAGACGGCTATCTGGGTTTGAGTCCGCTCCGCGCCCAAGCCGAAGCTGATACTTGGTCAGGGTGACAGCTCACGATGGGAAGAGGGGAACGGTGCATGAGCCAATACGGCGCAAGGAGCGACAACGCGTGCAAAGGCATAGCGTTGATTACCGCCGCCGTTTTTCTCCTTGCTCTGGCCGATGCAGCGGTTAAGTACTTCAGCGCCACGCTGCCGCTATGGCAGCTCTTCCTGATCGTGTCCTGCCTTTCGGTTCCCGCACTTGGCACTTGGCTCGGCAGACGCATTTACGCAGGCCGCCTCAGGATTACTTCGGTTCCCTGGGTGATGGCAAGGAGCGTTCTGCTGTTGCTGATGTGGGTAACGTACTACGCGGCGCTCCCTTTGATTCCGCTATCGGTGGCTGCCGTGGCGATCTACACGACGCCACTGTTCATCGCGCTTTTCTCAACCTGTTATGGCGGTGAGCCTTTATCCGTGCGCGGCTGGACTGCGGTGGGGATCGGTTTTGCGGGCGTAGCCATGGTGTTGCGCCCCGGTTCGGAAATCTTCTCCCTTGCCACGTTGCTGCCTGTCATTGCGGCAGTTTTCTACGCCCTGGCGATGGTGGTAACGCGCCGCCATTGCCGCAGCGAACATCCTCTGGTGTTGGCGCTGGGATTGAATATCGGTTTCCTTGTCGCCGCCGGCATCGGAGGTATCGCATCGCTCATCGTCAGCGATGCTACGGTTGCCCACGCACCGTTTCTACTGTCCCCATGGCAGACGCCTGGTTGGCAGGAAATGGTGTTTATTGTCTGTTATGCCTGCGCATTGATTCTGATAAATACCGCCACCGCCAGAGCCTACCAAATTGCACCGCCCGCGCTGGTCGGCACCTTCGACTATGCCTATCTGGCGTTCGCTTGTTTGTGGGGTTATCTGCTGTTTCAGGAAGTACCAGACGGCTTTACGTGGACGGGGATGTTGCTGATTCTGATCGCGGGCTTGCTGGTTTTTCGCGCGCAAAAAGATCATCGATAGGTAGTTCTGGAGGAGGCGCTCGCCGACCAATAGTCAGCGCCTGCGATGTTGTTCTTCGTGAGGTCTATGCTTGAAATCAACCCTGTTGAAGTGGCAGACACTCATGATCAACGTAAGCACGGCACGCATGCTCGCAGGTTATAAATCCTGGGCCGATCAACGCCTCTTTGACAGCCTGGCCACACTGCCCCCTGAAGAAGTCATCAAGGAGCGTGTCTCGGTGTTCAAAAACATCATTGGCACCCTGAACCATATCTACGTCGTTGATTGCATCTGGCAGGCTCACCTCGAAGGCCGAGCGCATGGCTTCGCAACTTCACATGATCTGGTGCATACCGACCTCGCTGATTTGCGCAGGGCGCAGGAAGAGGTCGATCGCTGGTATCTTGACTGGATCGCGCGGCAGACCGACGCGTCTCTGGATATCCCCGTTCGGTTCATCTTTGTGTCAGGCGAAAGCGGCACCATGCCTGCCGGCGCGATGCTGTTGCACGTGGTTAACCACGCCAGCTATCACCGTGGGTGGGTGATTCAGATGTACTTCGACATCCCGGCCATGCCGCCGATGACGGACATGCCCGTATTCCTGCGTGAGACCGATCCGAATTTCCTGTCGCTTGATGCGGCTAAAGCGGACGGCTGCCGCTAATGGCTTAACCTTGCTCTCATGAAATCAATGAAAGCGCGCAGTTTTCGTGGGAGATGAACTCGGCTCGGGTAGTAAATATGGAACGGCGAGACACTGGGCCACCACGGCTCAAGCAGTGCTATCAGTTGCCCGCTGGCAATCTCTGCGTTCACCTGGGCTTCAAACGCACAACCGATGCCCGCCCCGGCGCGAATCGCCTGCATCAGGGTGTCCGAATCATTGCTGATGAGCGGACTGGGCGGCTGAATTTCGATCAAACGGCCGTCCTGGCTGTATTCCCATCGATAAACACCGCTGGCCAACCGGATGTTTACACATCGATGCAGGCGCAGGTCCTCAGGCGTACGCACGACGTCGCGGTCTCGCAGGTAGCTCGGTGATGCCACGGTAGCGATACGATGACTTCCTCCCAAGGGTAACGCGACTACGTCCTGTGCAAGATTTTCTCCAACCCTGATGCCGGCATCAAATCCTCCAGCCACCAGATCCAGCAACGCGTTGTCGCAATGGATCTCCAACGTGATGTCGGAATAGGCGTCCATGAACGCCGCCAGGTGAGGCGCCAAGATGATGTCCGCAGCAGTGCGAGACACATTGAGCCGCAAGAGACCGGTGGGTTTATCTCGCAGTTCGTTTACGTCTTCAATGGCCGACGCAAGGGTGGCAAGCCCCGGCTGCGCGTAACTCAAAAAACGTTGCCCGAGTTCGGTCAAACCGACCTTTCGCGTGGAACGCTCGAGCAGTCGCACACCGAGCCGGCGTTCAAGCGTACGCAGTGTTTGCGAAAGAGCCGATGGGGAGATGCCCATCACCGCAGCCGCCTTGGTGAAGCTTTCGTATTTCGCGACTTGGGCGAAGGCAGCAATGCCTGACAACAGCTCAGGTCGAATAGCGTCGTTGTGAAGCAAAGCTTCATACTGCATGCCGATTGCGCCTATTAATAACAGAGGTTGTCGAGCCTAACATGGAGCCCACATTCATAGGAGCGACGCACGTGAGTCATCTAAAGGGGAAAGTTGCAATCGTCACAGGGGCTTCAAAAGGTATCGGCGCGGGTGTTGCCGAGCGGCTGGCGGCAGACGGTGCGAAAGTCATCATCAACTATTCACGAAGCGTCGAAGACGCCAATAGCGTAGTCAAACGCATCATCGATGCAGGCGGTGAAGCCATTGCGTTCAAGGCCGACATCTCCGCGCCCGCAGAGATCGGGCCATTGATCGACGCGGCTGTTCAGGCATTTGGCAGGCTCGATATCCTGGTGAATAACGCTGGCATCTATAAACCCGACTCACTCGAAACGTTGAGCGCGGACAGTTTTGACGAACATTTCAATCTGAACGTGCGGGGGTTGTTGCTCACTACGCAAGCCGCTGCTCGGGTGATGAAGGCCGGTGCGGTTATTGTAAATATCAGTTCGGGCCTGGCGCATAGCCCATACCCGCAAGTCCACGTCTATTGCGCAACAAAAGGAGCGGTCAATACGCTGACGCGCTCGCTCGCCATGGAGCTAGGCCCCCGGGGCATTCGGGTGATGGGCATCGCACCGGGGTTTGTCCATACAGAAGGAAACGTGGAGTCTGCACGGGGCATGGATGAGTTCTTCATCGGCAAAACGCCGCTGGGGCGAGTAGGCAAGCCTAACGATATTGCCGCGGCGGTAGCGTATGCCGTATCGGAAGATGCAGGCTGGGTAACCGGGACCACGCTCGATGTTGCTGGTGGTATGACCTTCTGAGATTGCGCTTCAGACTGAGTGATGAGTGGATGGTCAGCCCCGCACACGCGGGGCTTCCAGGCAGCGTTGGGCAGCGTGCTGTCCCTTTCGAGTGTCACGTCGCATTCCCAGAGTACAAATTTCCCTGGATTCATCTGACCGGATACATTTCGGAACGCCCTAAGGTATCAAGCGCATCTCGCGTAGCCTGTCGAACACTTCGAAAAATGCTTGACCGCTCGCCTGGTAGGCGGTGAAGCCCATGGCACGGCTTTTCGACATGTCCGTTACAACTTCGATAGGTCGACCAAGGTCTGCGTCAGTGTGCCATGCTGATACCAAGCGACTGATATCCGGTTCTTTCAAGTCGTGTTCCGCAACTATTTGCGCCCATATGGCTTGGTCATCAGCCATCTGCTCTTCAAGAGGCGAGAGTGAAGCGGGATAGTCGGCAGCAGGCAAGTCGAAGTATTCCGCAATTCGCCCCCACATCCATTTCCATCGAAACACATCGCCATTCGTGACATTGAATGCCTAATTGGCCGCCGCCGGCGTGGTCGCCGCCCAGAGTTGTTGTTTCGCCAACTGCCGTGCGTCCGTCATATCGGTGAGGCTGTCCCATTGCACTTTTGATCCGGGAAACACAAAAGGGCGATCGGTTTGTTTGCAAATCGAGGCGTAGACGGCGAGGGTGGTTGCCATGTTCATCGCGTTGCCCACGGCAACCCCGGTGACCGTATGCGGGCGATGAACGCTCCAGGTGAAACCGTCCTTTTCAGCCGCGGCGAAGAGTTCGTCTTCTTGGGCGTAGTAGAAATTTTCGATATCCAGACGACCCTGCTCTTCGCGAAACGGTGTTTGCGGAAGGCTGCCTTTACCATACGCCTCGAATGGGCCGAGATAGTGTTTCAAGCCAGTAACCAGAGCGACGTGCTCAACGCTCTTGGCTGGGCGAATGGCGGCGAGTACGTTGCGCACCATGGCGGCATTGACGCGAATGTTCTCGGCCTCCGTAGCTTGCCGTGACCATGTAGTAATGAACACATGAGTGGGTTTCAAACCCGCCAGCGCCTGTTCCAGCGAGGCTGGATCTTGGAGGTCTGCCGCGACCGGAATCACGCCTTGCGCTTGCGAAGGGTGCCTCGACAGCGCGGCGACCTGCCAGTTGTTGTCGATCAGTAACTGGGTGATGGCGCTGCCGACAATGCCGCTGGCGCCCACAACCAAAGCTGTTTGGGTCATAAGGTTTCTCCTGGGTTTAGGTTTGGGAGTCCACGTAAGCAGCAGAGGTTCAACCTGAACCTGATCCGCATGGGCATCTCTTGTGTGCCAGGGCAGATGACTTGGGCCACACCGACGCTTATTCGCCATTTGCACCAAGGGGAATACGTCTGATGACGTCGTCGTAGGGAACCAGGTCGAGAAAGGCGATGACTTCGGTTGCGCGCAGATTGTGCAATCGAATAATCCAGACGTAGCTGTTGCGATAGGGCGCGCCATCGGCGGCGGTTGCGACGCCGTCCCAGTGAACAATCACGTCATCGCCTTCGGCCCAGATGTCCTTTACGGTTGGGCGGACAGGGGAAGCGAGGCGTTTGGCGAAGGGTGTTACTGCCCGTTGCAGGAAGTCATCTCTGCCCCGGTAAGTACCTGCCGAAGGACTTGTTCCCTTGATCGTCCAGACGACATCCGGAGCCAGCACATCCTGAAAGAACGTGCGGCCGCCCAGAGCCCAGTGTTCGAAGGCCTGGGCAATGAACTGGCGGTTGCGCTCCGCAGCCGGTTCGCTGGCCACGGCGGGCAACATTCCTCCAATCAGTGTGGTGAAGACCAGCGTGGTGAAGAGGCGTCGAAGAAGCTTCATTTTTGTATGCTCCAGAATGATCAATCGGGCCGGATTTGCATTGTTTGTCTGGCAAGCGAAGGGTTGTTGTCGACAACAGCTGAAGTGTGACTCGGAGGCGGTAAATGGCTGTTGCAATATCGTCCTGATTTCTTGCTCGATCATCCGATAGGCTGGATGTCGAACACCCACGTTCCGTTGACATGGAGTTGTGCTTGAATTCGCTTGTTGAGCTGGTCGAAATCATTGGTCGTCACGTACAGAGCGACGGCATACACAGCACGGCGATTCCGGGTGTCAGCCTGATTCGTTCGGGCACGCCTACGATGCCCATGCCCGTTGTGTATGAGCCAACGCTTTGCCTGGTCGCTCAAGGACGCAAACAAGCGATGCTGGGGACTACCGCGTATGTCTACGATCCAGCCAAGTACCTGATCGCATCGGTAGATCTTCCGGTGATGGGCTCGGTCATTGAGGCAAGTGAGGCGGTGCCTTATCTGTGCCTGGCGCTCAATCTTGATACGACTGAGTTGAGTGAACTCGTGCTGCGCCATCCTCTGCCGGAAGAGAAGGGCAGGGATCCGACCGCCGGCATTGCGCTGAACGATACGACTCCAGAGCTGCTGGATGCAGCTGTTCGGCTGGCCGGACTTCTCGACAGGCCTGACGACATCGAAGTTCTCGCTCCGCTCGTCATTCGCGAGATCCTTTATCGGCTCCTCACGGGGGAGGGCAGCAGCATTATCAGGCAGATGGCGCAAGCAGACAGCCGCCTGAACCAGATTGCCAAGGCCATTACCTGGCTACGCAGCCACTACAACGAACCCTGCCGGATCGACGACCTCGTCGCTATCGCCGGTCTGAGCCGTTCGGCTTTCCATACGCATTTCAAAGCGGTCACGTCGATGAGTCCGCTGGAATTTCGTAACCAGTTGAGGCTACAGGAAGCACGCCGGCTGATGGTCACCGAAACGGTTGATGCAGCAGAGGCGGGGTATCGCGTCGGCTATGACAGTCCCTCGCAGTTCAGTCGAGACTATGCGCGGATGTTCGGTATGCCTCCTGCGAAGGATGCGTGGGAGCTGCGTCGGGCACTAGGTCACGGCAACCTCCGGAAGAGTCGTCACGATTTTAGTATCGGGCAGTAAAAATTCCGTCGAGAGAAGGGCGGATTGCGTATTCACAGCAATCAACCCGTCCCGTTTTGCATGAACCTTTAGCGCTACGCAGCGCTGGGCACCACTGCCGACACACTTGATTGTCGGTCCGCCCGCTTGCCGAGCCGCCATCCCAGCAGACCCCACAGCAGTGCACACAGCGCGCCGATCAGCGCAGCCATGCCTGCGCCCTGGCCGAGCATGTCCAGTGCGCTTTTCGCCCAGGCACTGATGGCGTCGCCGGCGCGGTAGACCACCGTGTCGATGACATTCTTGGCCTTGTACTTGCTTTCGGCATCGAGCGGGGCGAACAGCATTTCTCGGCCGGGGCGCACGAACGCGTATTCACCGATCCGGCGTACGATCATCAGCGCGGCGATCAAGCCGAAGCTGGGCGCGAAAATCAGTGCGATGAACCCGGCGCACATGATCAGCGGCACCATCGCCAACAGCACGCCGACGCCTAGCTTTTGGGCGACGCGCCCGGTGATGAACAGCTGGCAGAGCAGGGCGCCCGCCTGCACGACAAAGTCGATGATGCCGAACACGCGCACCTGCGCCTCGCGGTCCGGAAAATGTTCGGCCACGACGCGCGCCTGCTCGAAGTAGAGAAATGTGGTGACAGTGGCCAGCAGCACCACAAAGCCGCAGATACCGAGCAGATAAGGCGATTTCAAAACGGCGGTCATGCCGCTGAATGGATTGCCCGGCAAGGGCCTGCGGGGGCTCTCGCTCGGCGCGGCACCGGGGCGGCCTGCGCCACCCTGTTCACGCCAACGCATCAGCCTGCGCTTGAACAACATTGCGGCGCCCAACAAAACAGCGGCCAGCAGCATCAGGCCGGACTCACCCAGCGGGCCGATCAGCAAGGCGCTGAGTGCCGGACCCGTCAGGCCCCCGACGCTTGCGCCCGCTGCGATGAATGCGAACAGGCGTTTGGCCTGGGCGCTGTCGAATACATCGGCCATCAGGCTCCAGCCGACCGATACGACGAACAGGTTGTAGACCGATATCCAGACGTAAAACACCCGGGCCAGCCACGGGCTTTCCTCGCCCAGGAACAAGGCGGCGAACAACAGCAGGTTGGCGCAGAAAAAACCGTACACCCAGTCCACAAAATGCAGGCGCGGCACACGTGCGCTAAGCCAGGCGAACAGCGGAACGGCCGCCAGCATGACGAAGAAGGTCGCGGTGAACAGCCACTGCAAGTTCTCGACGCCGGCCGTGATGCCCATCGATTCGCGTATCGGGCGGAGCATGAAGTAGCCGGCAAACAAACAAACGAACAATAGAAAGCCGTTGAGGGCAGGGCGCAGTTCGTGGGCCTCGGCATTGATGATGGCGCTTGTGCGGCGGGAGAGAAGGGACAGATCCATGGTGCGCTCCTGTGGGAGTGGCGCGGCGTTGGCACGGGCGATCCCGTGCCAGTCGCGGTCAGCGGTAAATGACGCCAGTCAATCGCTCCGAAAGTTGCCACAGCGCGTCGGCATCCGAGCGATCGGCAGCGGCCGGTGGCATCTTGGCGAAGCCCAGCGGCCCGCGCTTCTCGTTATCTCCGGTGGGCCCGTAGTAGGCACCGCCGACAGCCTCCAGCGCCGTCGCCGCATACAGCGTGGGCAACGCGCCCTGTGCCGCCGAATGATAGACGTCGCGGTCTACAGCCCATTGCTTGCCGAATTCGCTGTCCAGTCCTGGGCCACGGGCAATCAACTCGGTCACGGCAACGCCGGGGTGAGCGGCGATGCTGCGTATTCCCCAACCGGCGGCATCGCTGCGCTGCTGCAGATGAAGACTCCACTTGAGCACCGCGAGTTTTGATTGGCTGTAGGTGGCGAAGGGGTCGTAATTACGCTCGGCCTGCAGATCGTCGAAGTTAAGTTTCGCGCGCCCTGCGGCGATGCTCGACAGACTGACAACCCGTGGATCTTCACTTTTGCGCAGCAGCGGCATCAGCAGGCCGGTCAAGGCGAAATGCCCCAGATAATTGGTCGCCAGCTGCATCTCATAACCGTCGACCGAAATACCCCGAACAGGCGGCGACATGATGGCGGCGTTGTTGATCAGCACGTCGAGCTTCGGCAGGCGCCCTTGCAGGCGGTTGGCGAGGTCTCGCACAGATTGCAGATTGGAGAGATCCAGCGCTTCGAACTGCACGCGTGCTCCTGGCACGGCCTGTTTGATGTTCGCAATCGCTTCGCGGCCGCGCTCGGCGTTGCGTGCGGCGATGATCACCTCGGCACCGGCTCGCGTCAGAGCCAGCGCGTCTTCATAGCCCATGCCGCTGGTCCCACCGGTCACCAGCACGATGCGGCCTTTCTGGCTGGGCATGTCGTGGGTTGACCAGTCCGGTTTCGGCTCGGTCCTTGGAGACGCCTCCACAGCCAGCGTGCTCGCCAGCGCAGCACTGGCGAACAGCGCTCTGGCGGCCTTGAGGATACGTCGGGTCGGGGTAATTTTCGAAGTGGCGGATGAATGGGTCATCGGGGAATTCTCATTCGCGTTGCAGGTTCCCGGCGGGCGGGGCGAGTGAGCAGTATCGGTGTACGGTTGCCTGACGATAAGTCGGGCAACGATGGATGACCCGTACGGCATGGCGTACAGTGAGTCCCGCCGGAGGAGGCCTTGATGAGTAAACCAAACCTTACCGATGTGTCAATATTTGCGGCGGTGGTCGAGGCAGGGGGCTTTCGTGCTGCCGCGCAGAAGCGGGGTCTGTCCGCCTCATCGCTGAGCGACTGCATACGCAGGCTGGAAGGCGATCTGGGTTTGCGCCTGCTCAATCGCACGACCCGTAGCGTCACGCCGACGGCTGCCGGCGAGCGATTGCTCGAACGCTTGCTCCCGGCCCTGCGGGAAATCGATGCCGCTTTCAACGATCTGGACGACGACGCTCAGCGGCCGGTCGGCACGCTGAAGCTCAATGTGCCGGTGCCGGTGGCACGCTTTCTGTTGCCCGACCTGTTGGCGCGATTTCTGCGTCTTTATCCTGGGGTCAGCGTCGAAGTTGTCATGGACAACGCCTTTATCGACGCCAACGCCGGCGGGTATGACGCCGGTGTGCGCTACGAAGAGAACCTCGCCAAAGACATGATCGCCGTGCCCATAGGCCCGCGTCGCCAGCGCTTCGTTGCAGCCGCCGCCCCGAGCTATCTGGCTGAACGTGGCACACCTGTTCAACCCGAAGAACTGTCAGCGCACGAATTGCTTGGCCATCGGTTCGAGAGTGGAAAAGTGGGCGTGTTTGAGTTTCATAAAGACGGACGTGTTGTACGCATCCCGCCTCAGGGGCAGTTGCTGACGTCGTCGCACGATTTGAAAATCCGCTCGGCCATTAACGGGCTGGGCATCGTCTATACCTTTGAGGACTTTCTGCGCGAGGCGCTATCCGATGGTCGTCTGGTGCCGATCCTGGAGGACTGGTGGCAGGCCTTCGACGGCCCGTTTCTTTATTACCACGGGCGCCGCCATATGCCTTCGCCGCTCAGGGCGTTTGTGGATTTTCTGCGGGCCGAACGGCAGCCCGCAGAAACCTCAGGCGCCTTCAGCAGCGTTTCGTAAGGCCTGCGTTAATCGTTGGACGACGGGGGCTCGTGAGCATTTTGTGTGAGGTCAAGGATTGATGAGCAGGTTGACGGTGCCCGCGGTAAAGCGGGCACCGTTTCCTGTATGGGAAAAAGGCTTACCCGCCTGTTTACCAGTTGTAGCTCAGTTTGGCGGTAATCTCGCGACCCGGGTTGTAGAAGTTCGCTGTGCCGGAACCGACCACGTGCTGCTCATCCAGCAGGTTGCTGACGTTCACCGCAAGGTCGGTGCCCTTGGCGATCTTGTAGTTGAACGCGGCGTCGAACAGCGTGGTGCCGTCGCTTTTGCCGGAGTTGGCTGCATCAAAGTAATAAGAGCCGACGTAGCGCGCGCCCAAGCCCACGCTGACATCAGTGTCGGGTACGTCGTAATAGCTCCAGAGCGAAGCGGAATGCTTGGGTGCCGTGGCAAATTCATTACCTTTCAGGGAGCTGCCGTCGTACAACGAACCGCGCAGTACTTCTGATTCCATATAGGAATAGCCACCAATCAGACTGAGGTTCTGCGTCACCTGCGCTTTGGCCTCCAGATCGAGGCCACGTGCCTGCGATTCGCCCACCGTCTGTTGCTCAATGATGCCGCTGGGCAGCACCACGGCGATGGTGACGTTTTCCTGGGTCAGGTCATAAACGGCTGCGGAGAACAGTGCGTCCATGCCCATCGGCGCATACTTCACGCCTACTTCGTACTGCCTGCCGGTCTGCGGTGTTACGCCAACCTGCGGCGGCGAGACGGACTCGACCATGCTCACATAGGTGGACACCTCATCGTTGACGATATAGGTCAACGCACCCCGGTAGGAAGTTTCGGAGAAGTTGTCTTTCTCACGGGATTGCAAACCTTTGCTCGTCAGGTCCATCGAGTCGTTGCGCACACCTGCGGTGACGATGAAGCGCTCGTAGAACGACAGGTTCTGCTGAAGGAATACGGCTTTGGTGGTCGCGTCCCGCTTGTTGACGGCATACGGCGTGATTGAACGTGGAACACCCGTAAATACGGGATTTGCAATATCGATCGGGGTGGTCAGGGCGTAGACCGAGCTTTCCTTGGTGGTCGAATCGAGGTACTCCACGCCCACCAGGCTGCTGCTGTCGATGTTCTCGAAACGGGCATCGTATTGCAGCATCAGATTGCCGTTGAACTGATCGGCTTCAGTGTCCGTTCCAAACAGGTACCGGTCAACGCTGGTACCGACCCGTGCGGCACTGTCGCTGAGGTAAACGTAGCCAAAATCATCGGTCAACTTGCTGTAACGCAGATTGCTGCGCAGTACGAAACCGTTGTCGAAGTCATGGGTGATGTTACCGCTGAGGCTGGTGCGCTCGACATCATGAAAGTTGTAGCTGGGCTCGCCATAAAACTTGCTGCGGTCGTATTCCCTGTCCAGTGGATAGCCACCACTGTTCGGTGAACTCTCGGTTTTCAGATAGTCCAGAATCAACGTCGCTGACGTGTAGTCCGTAGGTGCCCAGGTCAGGCCACCCATAAACAACTGGTTGTCGTCCTGCGAATGGTCGTATTCGCGGTCGCTGTTCTGGCCTTTGGCGGTAAAGCGACCAGCCAGGGTTTTGTCGTCATTCAACGCATCGCCGACATCGATGCCTGTCTCGACATGGTCAAACGAACCGTAGGTCACATAGCCTTGGCCAAACTTCTCGAAACGCGGTTGTTTGGTCACGAAATTCACCGAACCGCCCGGATCCGCAGGGCCAAACAGCGTTGAGTTGGCACCACGCAGAATCTCGATGCGCTCATAGGCGAACGGATCTTCGCGTACGCCGCGCATCGAACTCAGGGTCAAGCCGTCACGGTAAGTGGTGGCCTGGAAGCCGCGGATCTGGAAATAGTCGTTGCGGTCATCCGTACCATAGAAGTCACTGACCACGCCCGGCGTGTATTGCAGCGCCTCTTCCGTAGTGCTGACGCTGCGTTGCTGCATTTCCTTGTTGGTCACCACCGACACCGATGCCGGTGTATTGAGAATGCTGGTTGCCACCTTGCCGCCAACCCAGAGCTCCTTGGCGACCACCGAGTTGGCGTCGTCGTCGGCACTGACCCTGACCTTGGCATTGATGATGAGCGGGGCGAGGCGGTAGTCCTCGACGTCCGTTGCGCCAAGCTCAAGCGGGCCGGCGGGCTTTGCTTGAGGGGACAACAGGTAGGCATTCGGGCCTTGCTGCTCGACTTGCAATTCGCTGCCCTGGAGCAACGATGACAGCGCTGCCGACGTATCGAGCGTGCCATTCACGCCAGCAGTGGTGCGGTTCGCCACACTCGACGCGTCGAAGGAAAGACTGATGCCAGCCTCGCGCGCAAAGCGGTCAAGCGCCGGCGCCAGTGGGCCAGGGGCGATGTTCCACTGTTTGACCTGACTGCTCTGGTCAGCGCCCGAGGTTTGCGCCAGCGATGGCAATGCGTAGCTGCTCACGATCAAACCCAAAATCGCACCGTGCAAGGCACGATTCAATGGATGGCGCTGCGAAACAGGGGACGAACTCATTTTCTCGCTCCAAGAAAGGACATCGGCAGACTGGCCTGTATTCCGGCCTTCCTTAGAGGTCGAACGAGAATGAGAAACCACCTCATTATTTTTCAGATAGCAAAAAATAACGAGGGGGACTCAGGTGGCAGCGGTCACGGTCACCCAATAACGGGTCCGATAATCGATGTGCAGGCGCAGTGACTGCGCGATCAATGCCAGGACCCGATCGTTGTCGGCGAGTTGGAAGGTGCCGGAAACGCGACGATCAGCAACCTCTTCGGCGCAGCGCAATATTCCGGGGCGATAACGCGACAATTCCTCGATGAAGTCACCAAGGCGCATATGCCGCGCGCTGATTACGCCGTCACCCCAACTCCATAAATCAAGGCCGTCGTCCCTGAGCGTTCGGGTGCCGCTTGATGTGAACAGCAGTTGATTGTCTGCCGGGACGCTGCGGCTCGCAGGCGTTTGACTGGAGCCAGGGAAAACCGTGACTGATCCTTCCTGCGCCGCGACCAGGGTGCCGTCGTCACGCTCGCGCACCAGAAAGCGGGAACTGTGGGCTCGCATGATCCCATCGCGAGATTGCACCCATAACGGTCGCGCTTGAGACGAGTGTGGGTCCGCGCCGACATTCACGATGATTTCACCACGTCGCAGGATGATCAGACGTCGCTGGGCGTCGAAATCGCTGTCCACGGCGCTGTCGCTATTGAGCTGAATAAGGCTGCCATCATCGAGTTGGAAACGTCGCTGCTCGCCGGTGCTGCTGCGCTGCTCTGCAAGCATGGAGGGCAGGGGAGTGTAGTCGCGGCCGAGCCAGGCTGCCGTGCCGACGGTCGCCAATACGCCCAGTAGCTTCAGGCTTTCCCGCCGGCGTATTCCCTGCCGGGCGCCCTTAAGGGTTTGTCGAGCCAGCTGAGCTGGCACGCCTTCGAATTCATCGCCAAGCGTTTCCACACGCCGCCACGCCACTACATGCTCTGGGCGCTGCTGCAGCCAGTGCTCAAATGTGCGCTGTGTCTGTTCATCGGCTTGATTGAAGCGAAGGCGCACCAGCCATTGGATCGCCTGCTCGACAATGGCCGGATCCAGCGCCTCGGGCTCAGGCCTCGACATAACGCAAGCGATAGCAATGTTGCAGGGCTGTGGCCAGGTCGCGTTCCACCGTCGCGCGGGAAACACCGAGCTTTTCGGCGATTTGGGCGCAGGTCAGGCCGTCGAGTCGGGCAAATAAAAACGCCTGGCGAACTCTTGGTTTAAGCATGTCGAGCATGCGGTCGATGCGCTCAAGCGCGTCAAGAATCATAAGCCGGCTTTCTTCCGAGGGAACCTCGTGTTGAGGCAGCAACGTGATGCTTTCCAGGTAGGCGCGTTCAAGTTCGCGACGACGATACTGATCAATCAACAGACCGCGGGCGATGCTGCTCAAATAGGCGCGGGGTTCGCGCAGAGCGCCGGACTGATGGCGGTGTTTGAGCACACGAACAAAGGTGTCCTGCGCCAGATCTGCGGCGTTATCGCGACATCCGATGCGTCGGACCAGCCAGCCCTGTAACCACGAGAAGTGGGTGCGATAGAGCAGCCCTGGATCTGCAGTACCTAGTGTTTCGTCGCTACGCATCGGCATCCCGGGACATACATGATTGATAATGAATCGCATTCTACTCAGGCGATGGCCCCTCAGGCAAATACGTCGCGCTCAGCGCCTGCATTAATCCGTTAGAGTGTTCGCCACTCTTCGTTAGAGCCTGTGAAAAATGAATCGTCCGCTGTTTGTCGCTCTGGATGGCCCTAAAGGCGTCGGCAAAACAACGTTGTTAGAGGCCATCACTGAAGCCCTCAGGGCAGACAACAAGAAAGTCATCCGACTGTGCGAGAAAAAAAGCGACCCGTTCAGGGGCGAAACAATGCACTTGGTGAACCGGCTCGTCCGACATCCTGACCGGGATCTGGAGCTGGAAGTCTGCCAACGCCTGGCTGATAGCCGCCGCTGGATTTCCCGGCACGTGCTGACCAAACAACCCACCGACAGCATCATCCTGATCGATCGCTGGTATCCGTCCGATGCTGCGTTTCGCCGAGCAGTCCCGTTTTCAGAAATCCTCCAGTTGAATATTGAGCGCAACGTTCAAGTGCCAGACCTGCATGTCGGAGTGGTCACCGCGGCAAATATTTCGTGGGCGAGGGCAGGGGCACGACGACGCGGCTTGAGCAGTACTGTGCTTCGCGGTCTGGAGGAGCATGTCGCTTGTACCCAGGCGTTTGAGCAGGCCGCTGCGGAGCAGGGCTGGTTTTTATGCCGCAATGAGGGAGCGATCGAGGAGGCGACGAGGCGGGTGGTAATGGAGATCAATAGGGCGATGAGCCATTGCAAAAAAGCGGGCTCCAGCATTGCGAGCAGTGCTGCAGCCCCGCATCGATCGGCTATCAGTCGAAACTCAGTTCCTGACTCTTGATGTGATTGGCCACCGCGCCGGAAATGGCATCCATTTTTGACAGGTGGCACGCTATACGCCAATTACAACGACATCGACGCAAGCCAATTGGCGATGCTTCCTGATCAACCGAAATCCAGGCGCAAAAAGTTCTCCAGGCCTGACGCAGAAATGCAATTCGCGATTGAACGTATCGAAGCCCATTTCGCGACACAGCCCCGTGCGTTTCGTGAAAGGTTTCTGCCGGCTATTACAGGATTGCGAGTAGCAGCTTCTGGAGTGCCTTTGACGGAGGTTCGCCAAGTAAGCGAGGGGGCTCGGGTTTTCCTCGGATGGACCACTGAGCAGCATTGGTTGTTGAAGCTGCAAACGTATGGCGGTTAAGCGATGACATAAGGGCGGTGCTGTGATCTCAAAGCCTGCGCCATTCACATCCATGATTTAACATAATATACATTACACGTAACAAGGTATTGCAAGGTTGCCATGGCTGCCTTGTAGGTTTGAGCCTGCATTGTGCGTCCGAACCAGCGATTCTCTACACCATGCATTCCCGCAACCTGAAGCGCTCATGACGACTACGCATCTGCTTTTCAATCACAGGTTGCGCAAGCTGCATCGTGAGTTTTCCTCGAACCGATTTCCATACCGGAAAAAATCAATCCTGGTGAAACCGCTTCGCTGATCAAGCCGAATCCATTCGAACGTTCAAGCAATCGAGACGCTCCAGATTCCACCTTGTACGCCTCATTGCAGTTGCTGGCTCCTAGGTACCCATCAACAATGTTTACAGAGAGCCGTCTGAATCAATTTGGCCCACCGGAGATTCTTCTGTGGGCAGATAACAGATCGATCTAAACAACTTAACGCGGCCCGGTTGAGGTTTCGAGCCGGCCGCGATGACCCGCCTGAAGTTCTGCGATAAGAATCGCCATTAACGTGATATTGAAGATTCAGCGCACCAGGCTTCTGCTGACTCATGATCTTACCGAGTTGGTTTTTTCATTAGCTCTACTAAACGACCATTTAGTAGAGCTAATGAAAATAGCCCTGAGTTAGCTGGCTATCATCTGCACCACAGGGAAATTTTACTGTGCAATTGGGACCTTATAATAATGTCGGTACCACGACACAAATTGGCTCACCCCATCTTGAATATCAACTTTTGGCAAAAAGCCAGTCCACTTTTCCAATGCCGAAACGTCGGCCCATGTACTGATGACATCGCCCGCCTGCATGGGCATTAAGTTGTATTGAGCCTTTATACCTAGCGCTGTTTCGAGGCACTCGACAAATACCAGTAATGCTATGGGTTTGCCACGTCCTATGTTGAACAGTTTGTTTACGCCCTCGCCCTCCCGCTCTGCTATGGGCGGTCTTGGACATAACCGTGCGATGCCTTCGACGATGTCATCGATGTACGTAAAATCCCTCGCCATCTGCCCGTGATTGTAGATGTCGATCGGTTGGCCCTGGAGAATCGCTTCGGTGAATTTGAACAACGCCATGTCCGGTCGGCCCCAAGGTCCGTAAACGGTAAAAAAGCGCAGCCCGCTCGCTTTCAATCCATAGAGATGACAATAGCTGCTGGCAAGCAGTTCGTTGGCGCGTTTGGTGGCGGCATACAAGGAAACCGGTTGCTCGACCGGGTTATCGACACTGAATGGCAGCTCACTGTTGGCCCCGTATACCGAACTGCTGGATGCATAGATGAGGTGCGTGGGCTGGTAGAATCGACAGGCTTCAAGCACGTTCAAAAAGCCCACCAGATTCGATTGTGCATACGCATCCGGATTATCCAGCGAGTAGCGAACGCCCGCCTGAGCGGCCAAGTGGATAACCACGGTGAAGCGCTGCTCATCGAACAGCCTCATCAAGGCCGGTTTATCGACGATATCCATCCATTGAAAGCGGAAACCCTGCAGTTCGCTTAGTTGCTCAAGTCGCGCCCGTTTCAGCGCCACATCGTAATACTCATTGAGATTGTCGATACCAATGACTTCATGGCCTTGGAGAACCATTTGTTTAGCCGTGTGAAAGCCGATGAAGCCTGCAGCGCCAGTCACAAGAACGGTCATGATCACTGCTCCCTTTAAGCGAATAGGCGATAAGTTATAGCGGCGATCGACAGCCGAAGTCCATTGCTTATAACGACATTCAAATATGTGGATCATCACATCCAAAGGGTGTGCCAGCAGGATCAGAAAAATTCAGAAATTTGCCCGCTGACAAAAACCCAGAAAAAACAGAATGATAGGCGTTATCCAAGCGACGAGACGACAGATGGCGTGTTTTTTGACTCAGATCGTTTGACAGACTGCGAAGACTGGCCGATAACTACCGACGTCTAGCTGAACACGGCACGAGTGCTCCTTATTCGTTTCCCGAAGTTCCCGAGCTAACCACTAAGCCATCTAGCGTAAACGCTGCAACATGCAGGCAGTGCGGTAGCTTTGTCTTCGAAAAAGTTCAGCCGCCCGCCCGCCCGAACAAGTGATTCAATAGTGAAACACTCCAGCGTTACATCATAATAAAAATATCCCCTGCCGATTGTCTTCTCACAGCCCTGAATAGAGCTTCTGCCTGCATAAACTTTCGAACCTCAAAGAGTTTACCAGCATGTCAGCAATCAGCTCGGATCAACCCAACTGGTACCTGTTGCAATGCAAGCCTCGCCAGGATGAGCGCGCCCACCTCAACCTGCTACAGCAAAACTACGTGGTCTTCCATCCTCAACTGTTTACCGAGCGCGTCATTCGCGGGAAACGACAGCGGGTCATGGAATCGTTGTTCCCCGGTTATCTGTTTATACAACTGGGCCGCACGGACAATTGGGCCCCCTTGCGCTCGACGCGAGGCGTCAGCCGGGTTGTCGAATTCAATCATGGTCCCGTGGCAGTGGCAGATCACGTCATCGAGCATCTGCGCGACCGGTGCCTGGAATCGGACTCGAACGTGCACATGAGTCTCGAGCCTGGAGAGCCGTTGCGAATCATAAGCGGCCCGCTCTCGCCATTGGAGGGTGTATTCCAGGCGCTACACGGTAACGATCGCGTGTTGCTCCTTTTGCAGTTTCTCAACAGGGAGCAGCCGGTCTGTTTGCCGCTTAGCGTTATTGAACGACAAAAACCACGATTTCAATCCTTCAAATAACCGCTTGTCTCATGTGCCTTTCTCGGGAGCCATGACATGGCCTTGAAATCACGCTGCCCTGTTGCACTGATCATGGCCACTTTCTACCCTGGAATGGCCTGGAGTATCGACCCGCAAGCCATTGATGTTTACGGATTTGATTTCACGCCGAGTTTTATATTTTCGGAAAGTTATGACGATAACTTCCGCGAGCTGGAAGACAACAAACAGTCCTCCATGATCACCAGACTGGCGCCCTCCTTCGAGCTCAAGGCCGAGGATCGCAACAGCGCCACGCGAGTGATCTGGCAGCCAACTCGCTACATCTATCACGACGAGTCCGACGCCTCGAACACAGCGCAACGCGTACGCGCCGATAGCATTATGGAGTTCACCGACCGCCATCGTTTGAAGCTTGAGGCCGAGTATCGCAAGTACGAGCGCACGGAGTCGACGGCCGTCGAAGGTGTCAATGACAAACTCAACAATAAACGGGTCGGCGGGCTTTACACCTTCGGCGCTAAAAGTGCAGACAATCAAATCGACCTCGGGGTGAATTACGCCCAACTGCGCTACGACAACGCCGACGGCATCAATGACGATAAAGAACGCGATACCACCGCCTTCACGGGTACCTGGTACCACCGCATCGGCAGCAATACCCGAGGTTTGCTGGAATATGACCACACTGACTTCGACTACCAGCAGGCGAACAGTCCGCGCAGCAGTAAATCGGACGCCTTATTGGCCGGTGCCGTTTGGGATTTCACGGCACGCACGACGGGCAAAGTGCGCGTCGGTTATGAAAAAAAGAACTTCGACAGCAGCGAATCCAACGACCTCGATAACCCCACCTGGCAGGTCGATCTGCAATGGAAACCGCGCACGTATTCGACGTTTACCTTTGTCGCTCGTCAGGCGCTCGCCGAAGGCGATGATGGCGCGGAGGCCGTGAAGTCGACGTTCACTCAAGTCGGATGGCGACACGGCTGGACCGAACGAATTACCACCGTGGCGCAAGCCGGACTCGGCCGCTATGTCTACGAAGGGCAAAGTCGTACCGATGACTTTCAGGATTACAACCTGGCGCTCGTCTATGCCATGCGCCGCTGGCTGGATATCGAACTCGGCTATCGCTTTCGCGACAACGACTCCGATGCCGACAATGAAAGTTTTACCCGCAACGTGTTTCAGATCAGCTTCAACGTCAGCCTTTAAAGAGGGTCTCGACATGAACACACACGCATTTCTCCTGTCGTTCACGCTGGTTGTGGCATCGGCTGTCCATGCGGCAGATCCCGGTACTCAATACAAACTTGCCGCTGGTGATGTGTTGCGCATCATCGTGTTCGGCGAGCCGGAGTTGAGCCTGAAGAAGATCCGTCTCAGCGATGCCGGCACGTTTTCCTATCCCTTCCTGGGAGAAATCTCTGCCAAAGGGCTGACCCCTGGGCAGGTTGAAAAAATCATCGTCGATGGACTGAAACAGGGATATCTGGTCGATCCGAAAGTCAGCCTGAGTCAGATCGAATACCGATCGTTCTACATCAATGGCGAAGTAAAAAAGCCCGGCAGCTATCCGTTCGTGCCGGGCCTGACGCTGGAAAAAGCCATTGCCCTGGGCGGCGGCTTGACCGAGCGGGCCTCCATCAAGCGCGTGACCATTTTGCGTGGCGACGGCGGCGCGACCCTCACGGATGACGTGACCCGCAGCACCACGATTGCTCCCGGCGACACCATTTCCATTGCACAAGGGTTCTTTTAATCATGGACAATAGCCTTGGCACTTACGTCGAACGTCCTCTGCAAACCCACCTGCATCACCATCAGCAGTACAGCGACGACAAGGACACCCTTGATTTGCTGAAACTCTGGAGGGTGATCTGGCGCGCCAAATGGAGCATCGGATGGCTGATCCTGGTGAGCGGTCTGCTGGCGGCCATTGTGGTCTCCAACATTACCCCGCAATACATCGGCAGCACGACCTTGCTGTTCAACGATAAAACACCTCCGCTGATGTCCTTTCAGCAGGTCAAGGATTCGAACAGCAACACCACTGATTATTTGCAGACGCAACAGGCGCTCCTGCAGTCGCGTGATCTTGCCGAGCGCGCGGTGAAAAAACTCGGCCTCACCACTCACCCGCTCACCGACCCGCGCCAGCAACCGAAGCCATGGTTTACGCCGCGCGAATGGCTGGCCGATCTTGATCTGGACAAATGGTTTCCGGGGCTGGGCCTGGACCGCTGGCTGCCGGCCAAAGAGGCGCTCACCGAAGATGACGTCTTCAACCAGGTCACCCAGAATCTCATGCTGCACACCAGCGTGAAGTTCGTCGGCAAGAGCCAATTGCTCGAAATCGAGGTGGAACTGCCGGACCCGGTGCTTGCGGCGGCAGCAGCCAACGCGCTGGCCCGTGGCTTCACCGACAGCCAGCTCGACACCAGCGAAAAGTCATCGCAAACCACAACGGCGTGGATGAACACACGGCTGGTCAAGCTGCGCGATAACCTGCGTGCAGCCGAGAAAAAGCTTCAGGGATACCGCGAAGAACAAGGCCTGGTGGACGTTGGCGGGGTCGCCACGATCAGCGCCAACGAACTGGAAATGACCGGTAATCGCATGGTTGATGCCCGCCGCAACCGTGCCGAGGCCGAAAGCGAGTACCGGCAGGCGAAGGCTTTGAGCAACGGCGACCTGAGTCGGCTGTCCAGCGTCCCCGCCGTTTTGAGTAACCTGTTGGTGCAGAAATTCCAGGCAGATCGTGCCATGGCCCAGGCCAAGGTCGATGAGCTGTCGGGGCGCTACGGGCCCAAACACCCTAGCCTGCTTTCAGCGCAGTCGGAGTTGCGCACCGCCACCAGCAACCTGCAACTTCAGGTGCAGCAGGTCGTCGCCGGTATCGAACGGCAATACCAGCTCGCCACCGCCAGTGAGGCATCGCTGCGTCAGTCCTTCAACAGCAACAAGGCGCAGATTCAGGACATTGCGCGCAAGGAATTCCAGCTGCGCGAGTTCCAGCGTGAGGTCGACAGCTCCCGCGCGCTGTACGAAACCTTTGTGACGCGCTTGAAGGAAACCACGGCCACCGCTGACATGGACTCGACCAAAGTGCGGATCGTCGACCCGGCCATCGTTCCTGTCGACCCAAGCAAACCGCGTAAAACGTTGATCGTTGCGATCGTCGCGCTGATCGCCGCGGTGGTTGGTGTAGCGTTGGCGCTGCTGTTCGACAGCCTGAGCAATACCTTTAAAACCGACGAATCGATCGAAAGCGCGCTGAACATTCCGCTGCTGAGTGTCGTGCCGTTGGTCATGAAGAAAAATCGCCGACAACTGGCGCGCCTGTTTGAGGACAACGATCATCCGCGCTTCTGCGAGACGATCCGTAACCTACGCACCTGGCTGATGCTGCAGAGCAACGAAATGCCGTCGCAGGTGGTGTTGATCACATCGACAGTGGCCGGAGAAGGAAAAAGCACCATCGCCAACAACCTTGCCAGCTCACTCACGCCGCTGGAGCGGGTGCTGTTGATCGATGCCGATATGCGCCAGCCAACCTTGTCGCTGAACTTTGATTTCCCGCCTGACAGCCCCGGCCTGGCGAATGTCATTGCCGGCACCGCAAGGCTTGAAGACTGCATTGTTTCGGTGGGAAACCTGGACATGCTGTTGGCTGGCAGGGTCATGCCGGCTGCGCGGGACACCTTCGCCGCACCACGCCTGCCCTCGCCCGCCGAGCCGCTCAACGCGCTGCAACCGCCGCCGCAGGATTTGCTCAGCTCACCACGCATGGCGCGCATGCTTGAAGCGCTGAGGTCGCGTTACCGCCACATCATCATCGACTCGCCGCCGGCGGAAATGATCAGCGACGCGCTCTTGCTGGCCAAACATTCGGATGCGGTCATTTACGTCGTCAAGGCCGACAGCACACCCATCAGCCAAGTGCAGCGCGGCCTTGCCATGTTGCAACAGAGCCATGTGCCGGTCTTTGGCTCCGTGCTCAACCAGGTCGACCTGCGCAAGGCGCGCAAGTATGGCCATCACCACTCCCGGGCGTTCTATAACTACGATTTCGCGCCCAGGTAACACCCGGCGAACACGCCTGTCGCTGCACCTCGTTCTGCCACAACACAACTCGCTTCACCTCTGCCGAGCCACGAAAAGCCAGCGGAAGACACGTCGTGTCTGTCGCTCAGCGCTGACGCATTACTGCTGCCTTGAGGTCAAGCCCATGACACCGCTCTATACCGCTCATATGACGCACCGCCGAGGCCTGACCTTCTGGGGCCAGTGGTCGTGCGCACTGATGTTGGCCACGTTGCTGCTGGTGCTGCTGGTGTATTGGCGTGTCGGCCATCTGACCAGCGAATATCGCATCCTGATCATTCTGACTGTGCTTGGATCAGTACCGATCTACAGCGTCATGCGCGTATATCACAAACGCAATGGCCTGTTGGTCGGCCTCGGCAGGCTGCTTGCCGGCTGGTTGATCCTGATGGCGGTGCTCGCGACAATTGCCTTCGTCACCCAGACCAGCGCGATCTATTCGCGCCAGGTGATCATCATCTGGGCCGTGTTGGGATTCGTGGTCCAGGCGGCGAGTTTTCTGCCCCTGCACTGCCTCGCCAGATTGCACTCGCGGCGGATCTGCAACGAGCGTCGCTCGGTGATCATCGGTACCTGCCCGACGGCCCATGAGCTGGCCAAAAAGCTTTCCAGCCCCAACCGTGCGCTGGTGTTGGGCTTCGTTGCCGCTGCCGACGACAGTGGCCCCGCGCCTAGTATTTTGCCGCTGCTCGGCCGTGTAGAGGCGATCCGCGAAATCATCGCGCGCCTTGAAGTGCGCCGCGTCTATATCGTGCTGACCATGGCGCATGCCGCCACCATTGAGGCGCTCTACATCGACCTGCTGGACGTCAATGTCGACGTGGTGTGGATTCCCGATTTTGGCAGCATGGTATTGCTCAACCATTCGATCTCGGAAATCGAGCGAATGCCGGCCATCTACCTCAATGAAAGTCTGATCAGCTCTCATCCGGCCAGCCTGTTTTGCAAGGATCTGTTCGAGCGCAGCCTGGCCGCCCTGGCCATTATTCTGCTCAGTCCGTTGCTGCTGCTGGTGGCGATCGCCGTCAAGCTCACCTCCCCCGGCCCGGTGCTGTTCAAGCAAAACCGTCACGGCTGCAACGGCGAAGTGATCAAGGTTTGGAAGTTCCGCTCCATGCACGTTCACGATGACCGTGACGTTCGCCAGGCCACCCGTAACGACAACCGCCTCACGCCGATCGGTCACTTTCTGCGGCGCAGTTCCATCGACGAATTGCCGCAGCTGTTCAATGTCGTGTCCGGTCGGATGGCCCTGGTCGGCCCGCGCCCGCATGCCGTCACCCACAACCTTTATTACACCGGCAAGGTGCGCGCCTATATGGCCCGCCATCGCCTGAAGCCAGGCATCACTGGACTGGCCCAGATCACCGGGCATCGCGGCGAAACCGAGACGCTGGAAAAGATGCAGCTGCGCGTCGCCCAGGACCTCAACTACATCAACCAGTGGTCGCTGTGGCTCGACATCAAGATCCTCCTCAAGACCCCCTTCACGCTGTTCTCGAAAAACATCTACTGACCCCTGCCCCACCGCTACCTGCCCCTGCCCGACCGTTGATAACCGTCATGACGACCTGAGGTTTGACCATGAATGTGAGCGTATTCGGTATTGGTTATGTTGGCCTTGTTCAAGGCGCCGCACTGGCGGAGGTCGGGCACAGTGTGCTCTGCGTCGATGTCGATGCTGCCAGGGTCGAGGCGTTGAAGGAAGGCACCCTGCCCCTCTACGAGCCGGGCTTGAAAACTCTGGTGCGCGACAATTACCAGAGTGGTCGACTGCGCTTTGGCACTGACCTCGTCGAGGCCGTGCACCATGGCGATGTGCTGTTGATCGCTGTCGGTACACCACCCGACGAAGACGGTTCGGCGGATCTTCAATACGTCTTGAACGTGGCGCAGACCATCGCGCTGCACATGGATCGTCATCACATCATTGTCGACAAATCCACCGTGCCAGTCGGCACGGGTGATCGGGTGCGGGCGCACATCGAACAGGTGCTGGCCGACAGCGACCGCAGCGACCTGACCTTCGACGTGGTCTCCAATCCGGAATTTCTCAAGGAAGGCTGCGCCGTCGAAGACTGCATGCGCCCGGACCGGATCATCATCGGCACCGACAGCGCGCATGCCGAGGAAGTCATGCGTGAACTGTACGAGCCGTTCAATCGCAATCGCGAAAAAATCATCGTCATGGACGTTCGCAGCGCCGAGCTGACCAAGTACGCCGCCAACTGCATGCTGGCGACCAAGATCAGCTTCATGAACGAAATGGCCTGCCTCGCGGAAAATCTTGGCGCCGATATCGAGAAGGTACGCCACGGCATCGGCTCCGACCCGCGCATCGGCTATCAATTCATCTACCCCGGCCCGGGCTATGGCGGTTCGTGTTTTCCCAAGGACGTAAAGGCGCTGATCCACGCTGCGACCAGCATCGACTTTGATGCCCGGGTGCTCAAGGCCGTGGAGGCTCGCAACCAGGAACAGAAAACCAGCCTTTACAGCAAGATTTTCAATCACTTCGCCGGCCACCTGAGCGGCAAGACCTTCGCCCTCTGGGGGTTGAGCTTCAAACCCAACACCGACGACATGCGCGAAGCCCCCAGCCGCGTATTGATGGAAGCCTTGTGGCGCGCCGGGGCCAGCGTCCAGGCATTTGACCCAAAAGCCATGGACGAGGCCCAGCGCATTTATGGCTCGCGTGATGACCTGACCTTGACGGGCACCAAGGAAGCGGCGCTGAAAAACGCCGACGCGTTGATCATCGTCACCGAATGGCAAGCGTTTCGTGCGCCGGACTTTGACGTGCTCAGCGAGCGGCTCAAGCAACCGCTGATTTTCGACGGGCGCAATCTGTTCGATCCGCAACGGTTGAGCAAACGCGGCTTTACCTACGTTTCGGTGGGTCGCCAGACCCCTTCAGTGATCTGACGGGAGCCTCGCCATCATGTTGAAACTCGAACTGGCCAGACGCTATTCGCCGAAATTACTCGAGGCCAACCACGCCTATTCCTTCATAAATTTTGCCTCGATCAGCAGCTTCCTGGAGCAGCGCCCGAGCACGATCACCTATTTTTGCGACGGCATGCTGATGTCGGCTTTCATGTCGCGGGTCACCGGCCGGACGATCGGCCGGGTCAGCTTTGACTTCACGTCCATCGCCGACCCTGTTCTGGGCGGCGCCGAGCAGGGAGGAAAACGGGTGTATTTCGTCGGCGCCCGACAAGCCGAACTCGAACTGTTCATCCTCAAGATCAAGACGCTGTATCCGCGGCTGAGCATTGCCGGTTACCACAACGGTTATTTCGATGCCGCCGAGGCCGAGGCCATTCGGGCCGATATTTGCCGCAGCGAAGCGAACATCCTCATCGTTGGCCTTGGCGCCGGGCTGCAAGAGCAATTCGAGCAGGACGTACTGCGCGCAGGCTTTGAAGGTGTTGCTTTTACCTGCGGCGGGTTCATTCGCCAGGAAGCGCTGGCGTCGCGGCAATATTACCCGGCGTTGATCAATCGCCTGCATTTGCGCGCGTTCTACCGAATGTACCGTGAGCCCCACACGATCAAACGCTACCTCATCGATTACCCCGGCAACTTTTTGCACCTGCTGGCCCTGCTCGCACGACGCGAAGTCGCCATCAGCGTCGGGGAGTGACCATGCACATTCTGTTCATTCTCAAGGATTTCAAATCGGGGGGCGGCGTCGAGCGCGTGCAGCAACGGTTGTCCGAGCAATTTCTCAAGGATGGCCGGCGCGTGAGTTTCTTCGTCATGAATGGCGAGACCCCGGACACCGAAGGTGATCAACGCCACCACCGTGGCGGCGGCAACGGCGTCGCCGGCCTGCTCCGCTCAATCGTGCTGTTGCGCCGGCTCATTCGTGATGAACAGGTGACCCACCTTGTATCCGCCAAGGAACAGGCCAACGTCTGCACCTGGTTTGCAACGCTGGGCAGTGCCTGCAAAGTCATCTACAGCCGGCACATCGCCCTCGATTGCAAGGAGCAGAAAACCGGCCCTTCGAGCTTGCGCCTGCTCTATGCCTTGTACCTGTGCGGCAGCGGCAAGGTTGTTACGGTCTCGGCTGCGTTGCGCCAGTCGTTGGTCGGCTTGTTACCGTGGGGACGACAGCGAATCAGCTATTGCCCCAACGCAGTCATCACCGAGCAATTGTTCCAGGCCTCACGGGCGCCACTGGTCGCCGGATTGCCCGATGCCTACTGGTTAGGGCTGGGACGACTGACGCAGCAGAAAGGCTTTGATCTGCTGCTCGATGCCTACGCCTTGGCGTCGCAACACCGCGCCCTGCCGGATCTGGTGATTGCCGGCGACGGGCCGATGCGCGACACACTGATTGCTCAGGCGCAGCGCTTGGGTATCGCGCAGCGGGTGCACTTCACCGGGTTTCTGAGCAACCCCTACCCACTGCTCAGGCACGCGCGGCTGTTCATCTTGAGTTCCACCCACGAAGGCATGCCGACCGTGCTGATCGAAGCGTTGGCGCTGGGTACGCCGGTGCTGGCCTGCGACTGCGAAACCGGTCCCAGGGAACTGCTGAACAACGGTCAGCTCGGCCTGCTGGTCAAGGCCAACGACGTACCGGCACTGGCCGAGGGCATGTTGCACAGCCTGACCTCCCGGGATGACGTGATGCCGAACGAAAAAAGCGTGACCGACGCCCTCCGGCCTTACACCAGCCAGCACGCGGCGCAGGCGTATTACCAGGTATGGAATCAATGAAAAAATTCCTGATCATCCTGCACGACCTCGGCGCGGGCGGGGCTGAAAAAATGATGACACGCCTGGCCGGTGCGCTGGTCGACGCGGGTAACGACGTGACATTGCTGCTGCTCACCGGTGGCGGGATCAACGCGGCCTGTCTCGATCCGCGCGTCAAGACCGTGGAACTGCAAAGCCCCCGCAGCGCTCGTGCGGTGCCGGCGCTGGCGCGATTTCTGCGGGCCAATCGCTTTGATGCGCAACTGGCGGTGCTTACCCACGTCAACGTCGTTGCAATCGCGGCGGCCGCGCTGTCGGGCACGCTGGCACGGTTGCACGTCAGTGAGCGCAATGCGTTTTCCCACGATAAGCACGTCAACCCTGCCTTCACGGTAAGGCTCGCCTACTGGGCGGCACCGCTGCTGTATCGGCTGATTCCCAATCCGGTGATCTGCGTTTCGAAAGGCGTTGCCCAGGACCTCGTCGATACCACCATCGCACGTCGCCAGGACGTGACCATTGCTGACAATCCAGTGCTCGACGACGACTTCTACAAAAAACGGCCGGGCCGGCCCAGCCACCGCTGGCTGCTGGAAAAGTCCGACGCAGTGGTCGTCGCCGTGGGCCGTCTGGCCCGGCAAAAAGGCTTCGATACGCTGATCACGGCCATTGCTGCGCTCCCTACTACCGGCGTGCGTCTGATTATTTTCGGTGAAGGTGCGCTCAGGACTCAATTGCTTGAACAGGCGCGTGCATTGGGCCTCGCTGATCGTGTCGACCTGCCGGGTTATACCGCCGATCCTCTGGCGGAAGTGGCTGCAGCCGATTGCTTTGTGTTGTCGTCGCGCTTCGAAGGCAGTCCCAATGCGTTGGTAGAAGCCCTGGCCACAGGCACGCCGGTCGTGGCGACGCGCTGCCCGCATGGCCCGGCGGAAATCCTCATCAACGGGTTGGTGGCGCCGCTGGTCGATGTCGACGACGCGGTCGCGCTGGCACAGGCGATCGTTCTGCAACTGGGTACACCGCGCAATTTCAAGCGCCATACCCGACTTGAGGCGGCCGCCCGGTTTGCCAATACCCGTGCCGTGCAGACCTACCTCACCGCGATGCTCGGGAGCGCTGCATCATGAGCACACTGGCGATCAGATATACGACCCTGCGTGACGGCTTTGCCTTGTTTGGCGTGCTCTTCTACATCCAGGTGATCACGTTTGTCCTTGGGCTGGGCGGCGGATTCAGCTTCGGCGATGTCAGCAAAGACCTCGAAGGCAGCGTTGCCAATCAGGTCTGCGGACTCATCACGCTCCTGGTGCCGTTGTTTTTCGCTATTCGCCACAAGGTATTCCTCAGCAAAACCTTCTACCGCAGCAACTTCTTCCTGCTGCTCTTTGTGCTCTGCGTCATCGCCTCGATCGGCTGGTCCCATGACCCCATGCTGTCACTCAAGCGCGTTATTGCGCTGCTCGGCGTGGTGTTTTTTGCCGGTTTCATTGCCTGGAATTACCCACTGGAAAAGATCGTGTTCATGCTCGGCTGTGCGATCGGCGTGGCAGCGTTTATCGGGCTGATGCTCGCGCTGGTCATGCCCGAGGTCGCGTTTCTGTCCGGGGGAATTCGCGACGGCGCCTTCAAAGGTATTTTTGCCGAAAAGAATGCCGGCGCACGGCTCAATGCCGTCGCCATCCTGTTGTTGCTGCCCATGATCCGCCAGGGCAATCGCCGGGCGCTGTTCTGCGCGTTGTGTTCGCTGATCGCCATCCTGCTGGCGCAGTCGGCAACCGGCGTTGCACTGGTCATTTCCGGGACCGTGAGCTACGGGTACTTCCTCACGCTGATCCGCCTGCGAATCAACCGCTCTCAGTGGCTGTTCTTCGGTTGCACGGTGCTGTTTCTGCTGGTGTGCCTGCTGCTTTACAACCACCTGGCGTGGCTGCTGGAAATCGCCGGCCGCGACCCTTCACTGACCGACCGCACGCTGATCTGGGAACTGCTCGCTCCGTTTGTCGAGCAGCAATGGCTCAAGGGATACGGCTTCGGCGCCTTTTGGGCCAGTCCGGATGCCGATGCCTTCATCACGCGCTGGGGCTACATCGGCAACGCCCACAGTGGCTACGTCGAAACCCTGCTTAACGGCGGTGTCATACAATTGAGCGCGCTGGTGTTGCTGCTGGGCGAAGCGCTGTTCAAGCAATACCGCGCCGTCACCGCAAACCATTCAGCGCAGTACCGCGCCAGCGCTCTGGTGATCATCGGGCTGTTCGCCGTCACCAACTATGTCGCGTATGTGATCCCCAATTACCGCTCCGCCGAGTTTTTGGTGTTCTGCACCCTTGCCCTGTCTTTTCGGCATCGGCTTGTCATGTACCCCGCGTCATCACCCGCAGCCCAGCGTCAGCGTTCGGCCGGCCGGGCATTTGCGGCTGATTCAGCCAAGGCGTAACACAAGGAGAAGCCCCGTGCGAAACCAAGCCCCGCTTTCAGCGCATACCGTGTGCGTGTTGATCCCTATGTACAACGGCGCCGACAGCATCGAGCAAACGCTGACGTCGCTGGCCGAGCAGACCCGATTGCCCGATCACGTCATTGTCATCGACGACGGCTCTACCGATGACGGGCCGCAACGGGTCAGGCGCTTCGCCGCGCCGTTTCGCCTGACGCTGCTGCAGCAGCCCAACGAAGGCCAGGCCAGTGCGCGCAATACCGGCTTGCGCCACAGCCGGGAGACCTTCGTGGCGATGCTCGATGCCGACGACCAGTGGCGCCCACAGAAACTCGAGCTGCAACTGGCGCTGTATGACGAACTCGAGCGTCAGGGTCGCCCGGTCGGGCTGA
The DNA here is from genome assembly GCF_014268505.2 of Pseudomonas khorasanensis. Taxonomy (GTDB): domain Bacteria; phylum Pseudomonadota; class Gammaproteobacteria; order Pseudomonadales; family Pseudomonadaceae; genus Aquipseudomonas; species Aquipseudomonas khorasanensis. The sequence goes on along the minus strand of NZ_JABWQP020000001.1, from coordinate 1,086,860 downwards.
TCGACTGTTACGCCCAGGTCAACTACAGCAACGGCAAGCGGCAACTCGACAACCTGCGCAAGGGCGGCATGCACTTTTACGATTTCGTTCACGCCAACGTCCTCAATGGCGTCTCCGCCGCGCTGGTCAAGCGCGACGTCATGCTGCAACTCGGCGGCTTCGATGCCGGCCTGCGTTACTGCGAAGACCGTTTCATGTGGACCCGCATCGCCGAACACTGGGAGATCCACACCGTGCCGCAGGTGCTGCTCGAGCGTACGGTCAACGACGGCAACATGACCGCGCAACCGAAAAAGCACTACCAGAACAAAATCAGGTTCATTGAGGTGTATCTGGAACGCTATGGCGCGCAACTGAGCAAACAGCAACACATCGACTTCGTGCTGGGCAATCACACCGATTTCCTCAATACCTTTTCCCGGCGCGGCGAGCATGTCGAGGTGCTCGATGTTTACCGGCGAATGTTCGAATACTCCTGGCAAACGTTGATCTTCGATCACGGCAAACCGACCTTGCGTTACCTTTATGCCCTCGCCAAGTCATGGCGCAAGGCACCGGCGTCAACCATCGTTCAATGAATCGGTACCTGCCATGGCCAATCCCCGCCTCGTCACCCTCGGCTGGATCTTCACCGAAAAATTCGGCCTGATTCTGCTGTCGATGATCACGTTCGTCGCTTATGCGAGGCTGCTGTCGCCGGCCGAACTGGGGGTGGGCACGATCATCATTGCCATCGTCGAGCTGGTCGGGCTGATTTACTCATCGGTACTGGAAGATCCGCTGGTGCGTCTGGAGCGGCTGGAGGACAGGCACATCTCGACTGCGTTCTGGGCGGCGGTTTTGGTCAGCGTGATGTCGATTGTGCTGATCTCTGTGGCGGTGATGTTTTACACCTCCGACCCAATACTGCGCTTGATGACCGCGCTGGCCTCGGTGAAGATCCTGTTCACCATGATGGCGCGTGTCTACGTGGCGCAAATGCGCCGTAGCGGCAACTTCAAGATGCTCGCCTCGCGCACGTTGCTGGGCAAGGTCGTCGGCGGCGTCGCCGGCATCGCTGTCGCGTTGTGTGGATTGGGCGCCTGGGCCGTGATTGCCCAGGCGCTGGTCATGGAGTTCGTCTCGATCATCGTCTTGATGCGCGCAGATCCGCGACGCATCGCCTTTTATATCGACGGTCCGTTCTTGCGCGAGTTGCTAAGGGCCGGCACGCCCGTCGCGATCAACGCGTTGAGTTCACAGACCCTCCAGCGCGGGGTCAACGTGGTGCTGGGGATGACTGCCGGGGCAAATGCGGTCGGCATGTTCAACATGGCCATGCGCATCATCGACCTGCCGCGTACGGCGATCTATAACGGCCTGCTGAGCTACGCGCTGCCGGCGTTTTCCCGGCGCAGCACCGAGCCGGTGCGCCTGCTCGGGATCATCGGCGACTCCACGGTAGTGAGCAGCTTTTTGTTGACGCCGCTGTTCCTCGGCATCGCCCTCACGGCCAGCGACCTCATTCTGTTGATCTTCGGCGCCAAGTGGGCAGAGGCCATTCCTCTGCTGCAAGTACTGGCGTGCACAGCGGCCATCGGCAACACGGCAATGTACGCGACTACCGCATTGGTAGCGGTCAACCGCAGCCACCTCACGATCAAGGCTGAGGTAGTCACGACGGTGCTGGCGCTGCTGCTGGTGTACGTCTTCGGCAGTGTTTATGGCGGCATGGCCGCAGCCATTGCGCTGCTGGCGCGCATGCTGATGATCACGCCCTTGCAGATCCGCGGGCTCAATGCCGCCGTCGGTTACGGCTGGCGTCGGTTCTTGAACTCCAATTACCGCAGTGTGCTGGCTTCTCTGGTGATGGTCGCGACTGTTTTGTCCCTGTCGCCGCAGCTGGGCATTCAAGGCTATCTCCACCTGGCATGCAACATTTTGCTGGGCGCGCTGAGCTATGCCGTGGCGTATAGCGTCCTGCACCCGCGCTGGCCGCAGGAATTCAAATCGGTGTTCACCGCTCGCTGAATTCAGTCCCCGAAAAAACAGGAAGACCTATCCATGCGCAAAACTACGTTGATTACTGGCGGGGCCGGTTACATCGGCTCCCATACCGCGTTGGCGCTGATCAATGCCGGGCGGCACGTGCTCGTCCTCGACAACCTGTGCAACAGCTGTCGGGAGTGCATCAAGCGTCTTGAGCAACTGACCCTGACCAAGGTCGATTTCATCAAGGGTGACGTCCGTGATTCGCGCTTGCTCGACGACATCTTCAGCCGTTATGACATCGATGCCGTGGTGCATTTCGCCAGCCTCAAGTCGGTCGCAGAAAGCGTGAGCAACCCGTTGGACTACTACACCAACAACGTCGCCGGTACGCTGGAGCTGTGCCGGGCCATGGCCCGCAACGATGTGTTCAAGCTGGTGTTCAGCTCATCGGCCACGGTCTATGGCGAGCCGACACGCACGCCGATTTCCGAAGATCTCGGCACCGGCAAACCGGTCAATCCCTACGGCCGGACCAAACTGATGATCGAAGAATTGCTCAGCGATCTGTGCCACGCCGATCCGCGCTGGAGCATCGCCCTGTTGCGCTACTTCAACCCGATCGGTGCACACGAGAGCGGGATGATCGGCGAAGCCCCCACGGGACATCCCAACAATCTGTTGCCTTGCCTGACCCAGGTCGCCATAGGCCGGATCCCTGAGCTCACGGTGTACGGCAGCGACTATCCCACCGTCGACGGCACCTGCGTGCGCGACTACATCCATGTAGTGGACCTCGCCATCGGCCACCTCAAGGCCCTGCTGAAGTTGCAGCAAAACAGCGGCATAGATGTCTGGAACCTCGGCACCGGCGTTGGCTATAGCGTGCTGCAGATCATTCACAGCTTCGAAGACATCACCGGCATCGCCATTCCCTATCGCTTTGCACCTCGCCGCCAGGGTGACATTGCCAAATGCTTTGCAGACCCCGGCAAGGCCAAACGGGAATTGGGCTGGACCGCGCAGCGCGATCTGCCGCAAATGATCGTCGATGCCTGGCGGTGGCAATCGTGCAATCCGCAGGGGTACCAGTCTTCATTCAAGATTGCGGCACTGAGCGCGGCCAGATGAAATTCAAAGCCGCGCTGTTCCTGTGGTGGCTGTGCGTTGCTCTGGCGGGCAACGCGGCGCAAGCGCCACCCGGTGTCCCCGCCGCCGGGTTGGTGCTATGGCTGGACGCGACCGATGCGCAAAGCGTGAAGCTTGATGAGCAGAACCGCGTGCTGCGCTGGAACGACAAATCCGGCAACGGCCATGACGCGACCGTCGACAATCCCGGCTCGGCGCCACAATGGCTGCCAAACGCGGCAGGTGGTCGCGCAGTCGTGCGTTTCAGTGGCGTGTCGGGGTTTCTCGGCAAAGCCATCCGCAGCGCCAAAGGCCCGGTGACGGTGCTGGTCGTGTCCCGGCGCACATCCGAACAGGCCGAGGTTGATCCCTGGCAACGCTTGTTCAGCTCACGCCCGCAAACCGCTGACAACGATAACGTCCTGCCGAATTTCGCCATCAGCCTGCAACAGACCGCCGCGTATGCGACCACTGTTTCGGTGCTGGAGCTTCACGATGTGCCGATTGGTCCTTACGGCGTCGGGCGTAACGCGGTCGGCACTGCCGATAACTTTCGCGGCGACATTGCCGAGGTGCTGGTCTACGACCGTGCGTTTGCCTCCCTCGCCGAGCGCCAGCAGGCGTTTCAGTATCTGGCGGAGAGATGGTCGGTGGCCATTCCCCGGGTCGCGGATACCTGGACCCGGGTCGGACCGCTCGGTCCAGTACCGGCCCGAAACAACCCGAATCTGCCGCTGTCTGACCAGGCCAATGCCGGGCAGTGGGTACTCAACGATAAGCTGTCCGACGAGTTCAACGGCAGCACCCTCGACCGGACACGCTGGCACGTCAACAACGGCATCGGCAACGAATCGCTGGGCCGCAAACCAGCGCTGTATACCGAGCGAAACGCGAGCGTCGGCAATGGCAACCTGAACATCGTCTTTCGCAAGGAAACCTTGCCGGAAAAGTACGTCAAGCTCGGTTTCAAGGACTACACCTCAGCCATGGTCCGCACCCTTGAGCGCGGCTTGTTCGGCTATTACGAAGCGCGCGCCAAACCGATGAATTCCGCAGGCTCCAGCGCGTTCTGGCTGGCCTGGACGGGCATGGCCGATAACGCCACCGAAATCGACATTTTCGAAATCGCCGGCAAGACCAGGAACGGCGCCCTGGACCGCTCCTATCACATGAATGCTCACCTGTGGGCGACGCCGCAAAGCACCGAGCACATCGCCGATGGCAGCATCTGGATCAGTCCATGGCGCCTGGCGGATGACTTTCATGTCTACGGCTTCGATTGGCAGCCCGATACCCTGCGCTGGTATGTCGATGGCGTACTGGTCAGGGAATCGAGAAACAAGCACTTCTTCTTTCCCATGGAAATCGTCTTCGACAGCGAGGCCATGTGGTCATGGTTCGGCGTGGTCGATGATGCGGACCTCCCCTCAACGTTTGAAATTGACTACATCAAGATGTGGCAACGCCGTTCATCGCTGTCCCAGGCCGGGAGTGCGCCGTGAACCGCCACTGCTGTTTCAGCTTGCGCCTTGAGTCGAAATCAACTCGGCAGAGTCGTCAGTTTTTGATCAGCGCTGATCAGTCTGGAGCGCATTTACATGAACAACCGACGGCTCAAGGAACTGGATTTGCTGCGATTTCTGGCGGCCATGGCCGTGGTGTTTTTTCATTACGCGTTTCGCGGATACGCCAAGGGCGACATGTCGGCGATGCCCTACCCGCTCCTGGCTGAGCCTGCCAAGTACGGCTATCTGGGCGTCGAGCTGTTCTTCATGATCAGCGGCTTCGTGATTTTGATGACCGCCTCCAGCAACAATCTGAGGGTCTTTTTCATTTCCCGCGTGGTCCGCCTTTGCCCGGCCTTCTGGGTGTGCTGCACGATTACGTTTCTGGTCACCCTTGCCGTCGGGCAGCCACGGTTCAGCGCTGATTTTTATCAATACGTGGTCAACATGGCGTTTTTGAGCGAGATGATGAATGTCGAGCCCATCGACGGCGTGTACTGGTCGCTGTTCGTTGAGATCAAGTTCTATCTGATGATTTCGGTTCTCCTGGCCTTGAAGAAAATAGACAGGATCGAGCCCTGCATGGTGGCCTGGCTGTTGATCTCCGCAACCGCCGAGGTACTGGAATTTGAAAAGCTGCGCTCGATGCTGATTACCGATTACGCGGCCTGGTTTATCGCCGGTGCAACGTTTTATCTGGTCTGGGCCAAAGGCTTCACCCCGCTGCGCGTTTTGCTGCTGGTGGGTGCGCTGGCACTGGCGAGTTTCACCGCAGTGGTTTGGGCGGCAGAGATCGAAAGCAAATACTCGACCGACTACAACCCGCTGATCATCTGCGCCATGGTTGTGCTGTTTTTCGTGATCTTTCTGTTGATCGCGACGAACCGCATGGCAGCCCTGCAACGCTGGAACTGGACAGCCCTGGGCGCGCTGACCTATCCGCTTTACCTGCTGCATCAAATGATCGGTTTCATGATCTTCAACATCGCCTATCCGGCGGTAAACCCTCACGTGCTGCTCTGGGGCACCGTGGCGTTCATGATCAGTGTTTCCTGGTTAATTCACGAGCAAATAGAAAGACCCATGGCCCGATCCATCAAAAGGTCCCTTTCAATGTCCTTCAAACGTGTCAGCGCCGATTAGGGCTGCAGACATCACCCGCGCTTCAGCGTCTCGCTCGGCAGCTCCTTGAACAGCGCCCGATAGCTGCTGGAAAAACGCCCCAAATGCCAGAACGACCAGTGCATGGCGACTTCTGCCACGGTGGTTTCGGTCGGGCGGCGTTTGAGCAATTCCCGATGCGCGCTGTTCAACCGACGCAGGCGCAACCAGTGACTTGGCGTCATTCCCGTGTAGGCCTTGAAGGCCTGTTGCAATTGCCTCAGCGACACCCCCGCCACCTGCGCCAGTTCAAGCAGATTGAGCGCCTCTTCCGGCGAATCAGCCGCCCACTCCCCCACGCGTTTCATGATCTTGCGTTCCTCGTTGCGCCGCTGCAGTGCGCCGCGGTCTAGGCTCGTGCGGGCGTTGTCGAGGATGAACAGACAGTCCTCAAGCAGCTGCTGAGTCAGGCGATCTTTATCCATTGAATCAACAGCTTGCGAAATCTTCGTGAGAATGGAGCTTAACCAGCCACTGAACAAAACGTTCTGTCCGCAGTTGAGCGGCGCCATGAACAGGCCTTCCAGTTTCGCCACATCCAGACCGTGCTGGCGGACAAAATCCGCCCCGAACACTACAGCAATCTCCCGGTAGTTCTCCGGCGTGATCCAGATGTTGCGGCTCTCTTCATTGAGCAGATAAAGCGCGTTGTCGCTGCGATCAAAACAGAACGCCAGCGCACCCGAAGGCGCACTGAAATTCTGTTCGACCCGGGTGTTCATCTGCTCTTCGTAAACCTCGACGCCTTGCAGATCCAGATAACGAATCTGCCCGGCGAAATGCCCGGGCGACATCTGCTGATAATGCTGGACCCAGCCCGGCGTGGCGCGGATTTGCTCGGCCACATCGGCGGTGTTGAACGCTTGAACCAGTAGCGAATTGCACGTTGTCATGGGGTGACCTTGCGCACTCTTTTGGTGCGCTTTGGTGCTGCTTAAAGTGGATAGATGGAATCGCAAGCCGCGCCCAAGATAGTCGCCAACGCGCCACAGGGGAAGGGGCGGAAGATGAAACCCGCCCTCCCCGGCGTCTATAAAACCAATAACGAGGTCTTTATGAATGCCCCTTTCGATCAGCTGTTCACGTGGCTGAAAGATCACAAGATTACCGAAGTTGAATGTGTGGTCAGCGACCTGACCGGCATCGCCCGCGGCAAGATCGCACCGACCAACAAGTTCCTGCATGAGCGAGGCATGCGCCTGCCGGAAAGTGTGCTGCTGCAAACGGTAACCGGGGATTTTGTCGACGACGACATCTACTACGATTTGCTCGACCCGGCTGACATCGACATGGTCTGCAAGCCGGTGTCCGATGCCATGTATGTGATTCCCTGGGCGATCGAGCCGACCGCCATCGTGATCCACGACACCTTCGACAAGTTCGGCAACCCGATCGAACTGTCGCCGCGCAACGTGCTGAAGAAAGTCTTGCAGTTGTACACCGACAAGGGCTGGAAGCCGATTGTCGCGCCCGAAATGGAGTTTTACCTGACCCAGCGCTGCGAAGACCCGGACTTGCCGCTCAAGGCTCCGTTGGGCCGCTCGGGCCGTGCCGAAAGCGGCCGACAGTCGTTTTCAATTGATGCCGCCAACGAATTCGACCCGCTGTTCGAAGACGTCTACGACTGGTGCGAACTGCAGGGCCTGGACCTCGACACGTTGATCCACGAAGACGGCCCGGCGCAGATGGAAATCAACTTCCGCCACGGCGATGCGCTGGATCTGGCCGACCAGATCACCGTGTTCAAACGCACCCTGCGCGAAGCGGCGCTCAAGCACAACGTCACCGCGACGTTTATGGCCAAACCGATCGGCGACGAGCCCGGCAGCGCCATGCACTTGCACCAGAGCGTGGTCGATATCGCCACCGGCCAGCCGATTTTTGCCGACGCCGACGGCACGATGAGCGAGCTGTTCCGCCATCACATCGGCGGCCTGCAAAAGTACATCCCGAAAGTCCTGCCGATGTTCGCGCCCAACGTCAATTCGTTCCGCCGCTTCCTGCCGGACACCTCGGCGCCGGTCAACGTTGAATGGGGCGAAGAGAACCGCACGGTGGGTCTGCGGGTACCAACTTCGGGGCCGGAGTCGATGCGGGTGGAGAACCGTTTGCCGGGCGCCGACGCCAATCCTTACCTGGCGATTGCCGCCAGCCTGCTGTGCGGCTACATCGGCATGGTCGAGAAGATCGAACCGAGCGCAGCCGTCGAAGGCCGTGCTTACGAGCGACGCAACCTGCGCCTGCCGATCACCATCGAAGAAGCCCTGACGCAGATGGAAGACTGCCTGAAAGTGACCGAGTACCTGGGCAGCAAATTCGTCCGTGGCTACGTGGCGGTGAAGCGCGCCGAACACGAAAACTTCAAGCGCGTGATCAGTTCATGGGAGCGCGAATTCCTGCTGCTCAGCGTCTGAGACGAGTCAGCACAATCCCTGTGGAATGGTGTAAAGCCTGAGAAATTGATCGTTCCCATGCTCCGCGTGGGAATGCATCCCGGGACGCTCTGCGTCCCATCCAGAGCCGAACGCGGAGCGTCCGTTGAGGCATTCCCACGCAGAGCGTGGGAACGATCATTACAAAAAAAAGGTGTCGATATGCGTCTGTTGAAATCCGTTCTCCCGGTCGCGCTGAGCGTGCTGTTCAGCGCCGTAGCCCATGCTCAACCCCAGGTCAGCGTCTATAACTGGACCGACTACATCGGCGAAACCACCCTTGCCGACTTCCAGAGCCAAACGGGCATCAAGGTGGTCTACGACGTCTTTGACTCCAACGAAACCCTCGAAGGCAAGCTCCTCGCCGGTCGCACCGGTTATGACGTGGTGGTGCCGTCCAACCACTTTCTCGCGCGTCAGGTAAAAGCCGGGGCGTTCATGAAACTGGACCGTGCACAGTTACCAAACTGGAATAACCTTGATCCGAAACTGCTTGAATTGCTTGAAAAAAATGATCCGGGCAACGAGCACTCCGTTCCTTACCTGTGGGGCACCAACGGCATCGGTTACAACGTGGACAAGGTCAAGCAAGTGCTCGGCATTGATCGCATCGATTCCTGGGCGGTGCTGTTCGAACCCGAAAATCTGAAAAAGCTCAGTCAGTGTGGCGTGTCGATGATGGACTCTGCCGACGAAGTGTTCCCGGCCATCCTCAACTACATGGGCATGGACCCGCGCAGCGAAAAACCCGAGGACTACAAGAAAGCCGAGGCCAAGCTGCTGAGCATTCGCCCGTACATCACCTACTTCCATTCGTCCAAGTACGTGTCGGACCTGGCCAATGGCGATATCTGCGTCGCGTTCGGTTATTCCGGCGATGTGTTCCAGGCCGCCAACCGCGCCAAAGAAGCGAAGAACGGCGTCAACATCGCTTACGCCATTCCCAAGGAAGGTTCCAACCTCTGGTTCGATCTGCTGGCGATTCCCGCCGATGCGAGCAACGCCAAGGAGGCCCACGCCTTCATCAACTACCTGCTCGATCCGCAAGTGATCGCCAAAGTCAGTGCCGCCGTCGGTTACGCCAACCCGAACCCGGCCGCCAAGCCGTTCATGGATCAGGAACTGGTCAACAACCCAGAGGTTTATCCGCCTCAGTCCGTCCTCGACAAGCTCTACATCTCCTCTACCCCGCCCCAGGCCATCATGCGTCTGATGACCCGGTCCTGGAGCAAAGTGAAGTCGAACAAATGAATCAGCACAGCCAACAACACGCCCGCTCCTATTACGCCGCTTGCGCGCGGGCAGCCACGCCCTACCCTGCGCTTGACGGCGATTTGATTGCCGATGTGTGCGTGATCGGAGGTGGTTTCACCGGCGTCAACACGGCGATCGAATTGGCGCAGCGCGGCTTGTCCGTGGTGTTGCTGGAGGCCCGTCGCATCGGCTGGGGCGCCAGCGGGCGTAACGGCGGACAGTTGATTCGCGGCATCGGTCATGAGGTTGAGGGTTTTGCCCGTTATGTCGGCCAGGACGGTGTGCGTTATCTGCAGCGCGCCGGCATCGATTCGGTGGAACTGGTGCGCCAGCGCATCACTGAAAACGCCATTGACTGTGACCTGCGCTGGGGCTTCTGTGAGCTGGCCAACACGGCGGCGCAGTTCGCCGCGTTCAAGCACGAGCAGGACAGCCTCGGTGAACTTGGCTACGTCCACCAAACGCGCCTGATCGGCCCTGAGCAGATTCGTCAGCAAGTGGTTGACGCCAGCGTGTATGCCGGCGGTCTGATTGACATGGGCTCGGGCCATTTGCATCCGCTGGATCTCGTGCAGGGTGAAGCACGACTCGCCGCATCGCTCGGCGTGCGCATCTACGAGCAAAGCCCGGTACTGGAAATCGTCCATGGCCCGACGGTCGAGGTGCGCTGCGCGACCGGTTCCGTGCGCGCCGGCAGCCTGGTGCTCGGTTGCAACGCGCATCTTGACGAACTCGAACCCGGACTCAGCGGCAAAGTGCTGCCTGCCGGCAGCTACATCATCGCCACCGAGCCTTTGTCCGAAGCCCGCGCTGCGCAGTTGATCCCGCAGAACCTTGCGCTGTGCGATCAAAAGGTCGGTCTCGACTATTACCGGCTCTCGGCGGACCGACGTTTGCTGTTCGGCGGTGCCTGTCATTATTCCGGGCGGGACCCGGCAGACATCGCGGCGTATATGCGCCCGAAGATGCTCAAGGTTTTCCCGCAACTGGCCGACGTGCGCATCGATTACCAATGGGGCGGCAAGATCGGCATCACCGCCAACCGCTTCCCCCAGGTCGGTCGGCTCAAGCAGCATCCGAATGTGTTTTATGCGCAGGGCTATTCCGGTCATGGCCTGAACGTGACCCACTGGTGCGCGAAGTTGTTGGGCGAGGCCATTCATGCCGGTCACAGCCAGGGACTGGACGTGTTCAGCCGCGTGCCGCACATGACGTTCCCGGGCGGTCCGGCCTTGCGTTCACCGCTGCTGGCGCTGGGGATGTTCTGGTATCGGTTGCGCGAAATGCTCGGTTAACAGGTGCCTACACATTCCCGGACTTAAAGCGGCCTCGAACTTGATCGTTCCCACGCTCTGCGTGGGAATGCAGCCGGGGACGCTCTGCGTCCCGAACATGATCAACAAATGCAGCCTTCCCCCAGCGCCTGCCAAGGGATTTTGCGGTGCACGCCAGCTATACACATTTGCTCTATCGCCAAGCACTTCTATATTGAGGAAGTGCTTTTGCGTTCCTGACGCTCAGTGCCCAACGAATTGAGGAGGACATGGATGAAGTCGTCACCCAGCGACGAGCCGCGAGCACCGGGCCAGGCACCGATCAAAACCGGTCGCTTCGGCGTCTCACTGGTATGGATCGTGCCGATTGTGGCCGTATTGGTGGGCATCTCGCTGGTGGTACACAACATCCTTCAGGAAGGCCCGACGATCACCGTCACCTTCAAGACCGGTGATGGCCTCACCGCCAACAAGACCGAAGTCAGATACCGCAACGTGGTCATCGGCCATGTCTCGGAAGTCGAACTGGCCAACGATCATAAAAACGTCAACGCCACGATCAAACTGGCCAAGCAGGCCGAAGCCTTCACCCGCGAGGACTCGCAGTTCTGGGTCGTGCGGCCGCGCATCGGTGCCGGCGGCGTGTCCGGCATCGACACACTGTTCTCGGGTGACTACATCGGTGCCGACATTGGCCAGTCGAATAATCGCAGAAAAGATTTCAAAGGCCTGGAGAACCCGCCGCCGATCACGTATGGCGAACCGGGCAAGCGGTTCACCCTGCATACCGCAGACCTGGGTTCGCTGGACATTGGTTCGCCGGTCTATTACCGCAAGATTCCGGTGGGCCAGGTGGTGGCCTACGCACTGGATCAAGATGGCAAAGGCGTCAATGTCGAGGTGTTCATTCATTCACCCAACGATACCTACGTCACTGAAAACACCCGTTTCTGGAACGCCAGCGGCATCGACGTCAATGTCGGCGCCAACGGCGTTGCGGTGAAGACCGAATCGCTGTCGAGTCTGCTGGTCGGTGGCATCGCCTTCCGCGCCCCGGACTACAGCCCCAACGACACGCCCGCCGGCGAAGAAAAGAACTTCGAACTGTTCGCCACCCAGACCGCCGCCCTCGCCCCGCCCGATGGCAAGGCGCAATACCTGACGTTGCGTTTCGACCAGGCATTGCGTGGGCTCAAGGTCGATGCGCCCGTGGAGTTCCTGGGCATCGAAATTGGTCGGGTGGTCGGCGTCAACCTGGATTTCGACGAGGTCAAACGCAGCTTTCCGGTCAATGTCGGCATCGTCATCTATCCGCAACGACTAGGTCGCGCCCACGCGAAAATACTCAAGACCTACCATGGAGACGAGAACGACGAGGCCACCGGCGCGCGCCTGATTGGCACTTTCATCGAGAACGGCCTGCGCGCTCAGGCACGCAACGGCAACCTGCTCACTGGCCAGTTGTACATTTCGCTGGATTTCTACCCGAAAGCACCGAAAGTCGCCTTCGATCCAAGCGCTCGGCCGGTCAGTATTCCGACGATACCGGGCAGCCTCGAGCAGTTGCAGGAAAAACTCGAAGCGATGGTCAACAAGATCAATGCGCTGCCGGTGGAACGTATCGCCAGCAACCTCGACGGTAATCTGGTCGAGCTGCGCAAAGGCCTCAAGCAATTCAATGCCAAGACGCTGCCGGGCGTGCAGAGCACCCTCGCGGACGTCAGCAAGACCCTGCAATCCGCCAATTCGACCCTGGCCGAAGACTCACCGCAGCGCGAACAATTGACCGAGACCCTCGACGAACTCGGGCGCATGTCGCGCTCTTTGCGTGAGCTGTCGGACTACCTTGGCCGGCACCCTGAGTCGCTGATTCGCGGACGCCCGGACAACGCAGCGCCGCTGGACCTCAAAGGACCGCCCCGCAATTGAGCACAGGAGCTGATTCCATGGCTTTACCGTTGAAGATCACCGTGCTTGCTGCGTTTGTGCTTCTGGGCGCGTGCCGCAGCGACCCGATCAGCTTTCACACATTGACCCCGGTGCATCAGGGCACCAGCCGCAGCAGCGCTGACATTGCCATCGAAAGCATCACCGTGCCGCCGCAGGTTGATCGCGCACAAATCGTTATTCGCGAGGGCAACAGCGGTGTGGCGATCCTCGAAACCGATTGGTGGAGCGCCAGCCTTGCCGATGAGTTGCGAGGTGCGATGCTCGATCAATTGAGTAATGGCGTCGGCCAGCAACAAGCCTCCGTGCGCCTTGATGTACAACGCTTCGACTCGATTCCCGGCCAGTACGCCTTGATCGACGTGAAATGGCGCTTGCGTCCGCTCGGGGCGGCGGACGCAGCGTTGCTGACGTGCCGTTCAGTCTTGCAGACACCGTCGGGGCCGAGCATCGAGGAACTGGTCACCGCGCAGCAGAACAACGTTAAACGCCTGGCCGCGCAGATCGTCCAGGCGGCGACCGGTCCACGCAACTGCCCTTCGCCCGGTTGATCAGCCTTACAAGTCGAAGCGATCCACCGCCCGCCGCCGCTCGTTGTCATCACGCACATCGTAGTTGGCGGTCGTCTGGATATTGCTGTGGTGCGCCAGTTTCTGTGCGATCGACAGGTCGTGTTCCTCGATCACTCGAGTGATGAACGAGCGACGGAAATCGTGCGGCATGATCTTCACCCCGACCTGCGTACCGCGCTGACGGGCAATGTAATAAATCGCGTGCTTGGTGATGCGCTCGCGGGTGATGTGGCTGCCTCGGCGAATGCGGTTGAACAGAAACGCGTCATCACTTTCGCCCTCCTTGAGCTGTGAGCGGCGCAGCTCCAGCCAGGCATCGAGCTTGGCGAATGCCCAGGCCGGCGCGTACTTGATCAGCTGTTTATTGCCCTTGCCGGTCACAGTCAGGCTGCGTTCCCTGAAATCGACCTGACTCAAATCCAGATCCACCGACTCCGACTTGCGCATGCCCGTGCCGTACAGCAGCGCAATCACTGCTGCGTCGCGCAGGCCTTGCGGGCGCGGGTCGGCGGCGCAGACTTCCATCAGTTCATGAATCAAGGTGCGCTTGAGGTTGCGCCCCTGCGACAGTCGCGTGCCGGCGATGCCTTTGACCGAACGCATCTTCAGCAAGTGATCCTGTGTGATCAGGCTCATGCGCCAGGCCTCGTTCATCACGCCGCGCATCGCGTTCACGTACAACGACGAGGTGTTGGGCGCATAACCGTCGGCGCGTAACGCGGCGACCAGGGCCACGACGTCTTCCGGTTGCAGCCCATGCCAGGGAATCTCTTCAATATCCATGTCCTCGAAACCGAGGCGGTCGGCGGCGTCTTGCAGCACATAGCGCATGGTCAACTGGCTGGAGGGCGCCAGCCGTGCCAGGTAAACGGTCAGTGGATTGGTGTTGGACAGTGCGGGTTGGGTACTCGACAAATCACTCAAACGAAACGGCCTTGAAATAAAAAACGATTCAACAAAAACAATGAACGCAGGGAAACAGAACGGCGGCGGGCAGGCATTAAAAAGATGATCAGCCGACCGTTCCACAGGCGTCTTTGACAAAAAACGGCATGACTCAATGACGGGGTTGCCGCGAAAGGCCGACAACCTGCCGTCCGAGGACCTAAAAGTCAATCGGGCATTGCCCCAACGGTCTGCCCCGCCCCTTGAATGCAGCTGTTTGGAACGCATACCACTCGGTAGGCGAACTGAAACATGACGTTCCTATCCTGACGCAGGGATCAGCGCTCAGGAGTGCTCCATGAAGATCACAGTGTTTGGCAGCGGTTATGTCGGTCTGGTGCAAGCGGCCGTGTTGGCCGAGGTCGGCCATGATGTCGTGTGCATGGACGTCGATGAGGAGAAGATCAAGCGCTTGTGCCAAGGCGACGTCAGCATCTTCGAACCGGGCCTGACCCGCCTGGTGCGCGAGGGCCTGGACTCGAAACGACTGCAATTCACCTCCGATGAAACACTCGCGGTGCTGCATGGGCGTGTGGCGTTCATTGCTGTAGGCACGCCATCTCGAGAGGACGGTTCAGCGGATCTGCGCTACGTGCTGTCGGTCGGTGATGCGATTGCCCGCCACCGGGAGCCCCCACTGATCATCGCGCAGAAATCCACGGTGCCGGTGGGCACGGGCGATACCTTGCGCAGCCACATTGAAAAAGCGCTGATCAAAGTCGGCCGGTTGCTGCAGTTCGATATGGTCTCCAACCCGGAATTTCTCAAGGAGGGCTCGGCGGTCGCCGACTGCCGCCGGCCCGACCGCATCGTTATCGGTTGCGAAGGCGATGAGGTGCGCGACGTGATGCGCGATCTGTATGCGCCGTTCAACCGCAACCACGACCGCATCATGTTCATGGACCTGCGCAGCGCCGAGCTGACCAAATACGCCGCCAACTGCATGCTCGCCACCAAGATCAGCTTCATCAATCAGATGGCCGAACTCGCCGAGCACCTGGGCGCGGACATTGAGTCAGTGCGCCAGGGCATGGGGGCCGATACCCGCATCGGCTATCACTTCATCTATCCGGGCTGCGGTTATGGCGGTTCGTGTTTTCCCAAGGACGTGCGCGCGCTGATTCACAGTGCCGAGCAGGCGCATTGCTCCAGCGATTTGTTGCAGGCCGTCGAGGCGATCAACCAGCGGCAGAAGCACAAACTGTTCGAACGGATCAACGCGTTCTACCGGGGCGATTTACGGGGCAAGGCATTTGCGCTCTGGGGACTGGCGTTCAAACCCAACACGGACGACATGCGCGAAGCGCCGAGCCGAATGCTCCTGGAACAATTGTGGGCCGCCGGCGCCAGCGTGCGCGCGTTTGACCCGGAGGCCATGCAGCAAACCCGACAGATTTACCCGAACGAATCTGGATTGGTGTTGATGGGGACACCGGAGTCGGTGCTTTCTGGCGCCGATGCGCTGATCATTTGCACCGAATGGCAACAGTTCAAGGCGCCGGACTTTGACCTGATCAAACAGCGATTGAACAACCCGGTGATTTTTGACGGTCGTAATCTGTATGACGCCGAGCGGCTGGCGCGCGCTGGCTTCAAGTATTTTCCGATGGGACGTGGAGAGTCACGCAAACTGCCGATTTCACTGCGCAAGTGGCGGGCGGCTTCGGATGTGGCTTGATCGGGGCTGAGGGAACGATCAATCGCGAGCAGGCTCGCTCCCACATTGGATTGTGGTCTGTCTGCTTGACCGTTGGACTCGGCGCCGGTGAGGATGGCGCACGCCGGCAATCTGAATAAGGACATTCCTCCTCCGTGACCACCTACTCGCCCCTCATCCGTCGGTTGATGATCAGCTCGCTCACCGTCGTGATCAGTCGCGCCCTGATCAGCCCGTTGCTGACGCTGTTTCTCAGCAACAAGCTCGGGCTCGATCCGCAGGATGTTGGCCTGTTGCTGGGCATTGCGGTGTTCAGTGCCACGCTGTTGTCGTTGTACGGCGGCTACATCATTGACCGGCTCGACAAGCGGCGTTTGCTGATTCTGACCATGCTCTCCAGCGGCATCGGCCTGATTTTACTGACGCTCGCGCAGAACCTGTACCTGGTCACCCTGGTGCTGATCATCAGTGAAACCGCGTCGGCATTGTTCCTTATCGGCTCCAAGGCGATCCTCAGCGAGAACCTCCCGGTGGGCCAACGGGTCAAGGCGTTCTCCCTCAGTTACACGTTGACCAATATCGGCTATGCGGTCGGGCCGATGATCGGCGTGGTGATTGCCGGAGTGCAGCCGTCCGCGCCGTTTTTCGTCGCCGGTGCGATTGCCATTGGCAGTATCTTCCTGCTGATCGGTGCCCCCAGGGATGCAAGCCAGATGGCGACCGGCAACGCGCCGCAAAGCTTTGTCAGCACCCTGATCATTCTGAAAAAAGACCGCACCATGGTGCTGTTCACCCTCGGCTGCCTGTTAAGCACATTGGTGCACGGCCGCTTCACGCTTTACCTGTCGCAATACCTGTTGGTCACGTACACCCAGCAACAGACGCTGGACACCATGGCTGCCCTGCTCGCCTGCAATGCAATCACGGTGATTTTGTTGCAGTACCAGGTCGGCCGTTGGTTAAGCCGCGACCGTCTGCGCCACTGGATTGCCGGTGGCACCGCGTTGTTCATCGTCGGGCTGATCGGTTTCAGTCTGGCCGGCAGCCTGATTGGCTGGTGCGTGGCGATGTTCGTTTTCACCCTGGGCGAAATGATCATCTACCCGGCGGATTTTTTGTTCGTCGACACCCTCGCCCCGCAAGCACTGCGTGGAAGCTACTACGGCGCACAAAACCTGGCGGCTCTCGGCGGGGCCGCGAGTCCGGTGATGTGCGGCTTTCTGCTGATGCACACACCGGCTCCGAGCATGTTCTACGCGTTGGCTGCCGTGGCAGCGCTGGGCGGCTACCTGTGCGTCGTCGGCGCACGCCGATCTGCTTCAGTTCAAAAATAGTGCACTAAAACTGCATTTATATGAATTTGTCAGCATCCAGTTTGAGCGGCAAACTGTGCGCGTTCCTCCCCCAATGTTGGAACGCTTCGAGGGCTTTCCGGATATGCCGGACAAGTCCTTTTTTTTGCCCCGGATTTTTGTAAAGGATCAGTTCTACATGCTCGCTCGCTGGTTGCCCGCCGCCATCAATACCCGTCCCACCGAATGGAGCCGCGCCGCGATCGGCATGGGCCTGGGCACGCTGTTCAGTGTGTGGATGTGCGCCCAGGTGTTCGGTCATGAGGTCGCGTATCACCTGATCGGCCCGCTGGGCGCATCGGCGGTGTTGCTGTTCGCCGTGTCCTCGGGCGCCCTCGCCCAGCCGTGGTCGATACTCGGCGGTTACTTGTGTGCCGGTGCTGTCGCCTTGCTGGTTTCCCACGTACTCGGTCGAACCCTGGGCAGCGCCTGCCTCGCCGCCGGCATGGCGGTGGTCCTGATGTGCTGGCTGCGTTGCCTGCATCCACCGGCCGGCGCGCTGGCGTTGACGCTGGTACTGGCCGACCCGGCGACCATTGCCATGGACTGGAAAGCCATGGAACCGGTAATGCTCGGCGCCGTGTGCATGCTCATGAGCGCGCTGGCCTACAACAACCTGACCCGGATCCGCTACCCGAAACGCCCCGCCGACCCGGCGCCGCCGGTTGCCCCGGTCGACAGCCTGGCGATTACCGCCGATGACCTGAAGCTTGCGCTGGCCGACATGGAAGCCTTTATCGACGTCACCCCCGAAGACCTCGAACGCCTGATCCACGCCAGCGAACTGCACGCCAAGCGACGCAGCATTACCGAAACGTTCAAATGATCCCGTGCACTCGTCAGCTCCTACACAGGTAGCGGCCCTAAGATAAAAACGCAGATTCCCCCTGCACATATCCCCGTTGTACATGACAAATTTGCGCTGTTACGATCCGCTAACGCCCGCGCGCGGGCTTATCGAATAAAGACAATAAAAGCAGGGAGTTACTGATGACAGCTCAGGCTTCATCCCAGCGGACCCAGTCCATGGATGCCATGCAGAACGACGTGCTGGCCGAGGTGCGCAACCATATCGGCCACCTGACCCTCAACCGCCCTGCAGGCCTTAATGCAATCACCCTCGACATGGTGCGTCAGCTGCAACAGCAGCTCGATGCCTGGGCGACTGACGCCGATGTCCACGCCGTGGTTCTGCGCGGTGCCGGTGAGAAAGCCTTCTGCGCCGGCGGCGATATTCGTTCTCTGTACGACAGCTACAAAAGCGGCGACACGCTGCACGAAGATTTCTTCGTCGAGGAATACGCCCTCGATTTGACGATTCATCACTACCGCAAACCGGTGCTGGCCCTCATGGACGGTTTTGTCCTCGGCGGCGGCATGGGCCTGGTGCAAGGCGCGGATCTGCGGGTGGTCACCGAAAAAAGCCGCCTGGCAATGCCGGAAGTGGCAATCGGTTATTTCCCCGACGTCGGCGGCAGTTATTTCCTGCCGCGCATTCCCGGTGAGTTGGGAATCTATCTGGGCGTCAGCGGCGTGCAGATTCGGGCCGCCGATGCGTTGTATTGCGGCCTCGCCGACTGGTACCTGGAGAGCAGCAAACTGGCGCTGCTGGATGAAAGGCTCGACCAGATGGAATGGCAGGACACGCCGCTCAAGTCGCTGCAGAACCTGCTGGCCAAACATGCCGTGCAAACCCTGCCCGATGCGCCGCTCCGCGCCCTGCGCCCGGCCATCGACCACTTCTTCGCCCTGCCCGACGTGCCAAGCATGGTCGAGCAGTTGCGCGCCGTCACCGTTGCCGACAGCCATGAATGGGCGACTGCCACCGCTGACCTCCTGGAAACCCGTTCCCCCCTGGCCATGGCCGTGACCCTGGAAATGCTTCGTCGCGGCAGGCACTTGAGTCTGGAGCATTGCTTCGCCCTGGAGCTGCATCTGGATCGCCAGTGGTTCGACCGTGGCGACTTGATCGAAGGCGTCCGTGCCCTGCTGATCGACAAAGACAAAACGCCGCGCTGGAATCCGCCGACCGTCGCTGAACTGGACGCTGCCCGGGTTGCAGCTTTCTTCCATGGTTTTGATGAGAGCGGGAGCTGAGTCATGCACGATCTCGAACTGACCGAAGAACAAGTGATGATCCGCGACATGGCCCGGGATTTTGCCCGTGGCGAAATCGCGCCCCACGCGCAGGCCTGGGAAAAGGCCGGCTGGATCGACGACGCCCTGGTGGCGAAGATGGGCGAGTTGGGCCTGCTCGGTATGGTGGTTCCTGAGGAATGGGGCGGCACCTATGTCGATTACGTTGCCTACGCCCTGGCAGTGGAAGAAATCTCGGCCGGTGACGGCGCCACGGGCGCGTTCATGAGCATCCACAATTCCGTGGGCTGCGGTCCGGTGCTCAATTACGGCAGCGACGAACAGAAACAGACCTGGCTGGCCGCTCTGGCCAGCGGGCAAACCATCGGTTGCTTCTGCCTGACTGAACCGCAAGCCGGTTCTGAAGCCCATAACCTGCGCACCCGCGCCGAACTGCGCGACGGCCAGTGGGTGATCAACGGCGCCAAGCAGTTCGTCAGCAATGGCAAACGGGCGAAACTGGCGATCGTGTTTGCGGTGACCGATCCGGATCTGGGCAAGAAAGGCATTTCGGCGTTTCTGGTGCCGACGGATACGCCAGGGTTCATCGTCGATCGCACTGAACACAAAATGGGCATCCGTGCTTCTGACACCTGTGCGGTGACGCTGAGCAACTGCAGCATCCCTGAAGCCAACCTGCTGGGTGAGCGCGGCAAGGGCCTGGCGATTGCCCTGTCCAACCTCGAAGGCGGTCGCATCGGCATCGCGGCTCAGGCGCTGGGCATTGCCCGCGCAGCGTTTGAGGCAGCACTGGCCTACTCCAAGGATCGTGTGCAATTCGACAAGCCGATCATCGAACACCAGAGCATCGCCAATCTGCTGGCTGACATGCACATGCAGATCAATGCCGCGCGGTTATTGATTCTGCACGCGGCGCGGCTGCGCACGGCGGGCAAACCTTGTCTGTCCGAGGCTTCACAGGCCAAGTTGTTTGCATCCGAGATGGCCGAGAAGGTCTGTTCGTCGGCGATTCAGATCCATGGCGGGTATGGATATCTGGAGGATTACCCGGTCGAGAAGTATTACCGCGATGCCCGGATTACCCAGATCTATGAAGGATCCAGCGAGATTCAGCGGATGGTCATCGCGCGGGACCTGAAGAACTACCAGCTCTAAAAGCTTCGCGAGCAGGCTCGCTCCCACAGGAATCTCCACAATTGGGAGTGGGAGCGAGCCTGCTCGCGAAAGTGTCAGCTCGACCGCTGTGTTACTTCCCTTGGAACACTGCCTCACGCTTACCCACAAACGCCGCCATCCCTTCCTTCTGGTCGTGCGTCGCAAACGCGGCATGGAACACCCGCCGCTCAAAGCGCACGCCTTCAGTCAGATTGACCTCAAACGCCCGGTTGACGCTTTCCTTGACCATCATCGCAATCGGCAGCGATTTGCTGGCGATCACCGCCGCGACCTTCAATGCTTCATCAAGCAACTCATCGCTCGGCACGATCCGCGCGACGATGCCGCAGCGCTCGGCTTCCACCGCATCGATCATGCGCCCGCTCAGGCACATTTCCATGGCTTTGGCCTTGCCGACCGCGCGGGTCAGGCGCTGGGTGCCGCCCATGCCCGGCAGCACGCCGAGGTTGATTTCCGGCTGACCGAATCTGGCGTTATCGCCCGCCAGGATGAAGTCGCACATCAGCGCCAGTTCGCAGCCGCCGCCGAGGGCGAAACCGTTGACGGCAGCGATGATCGGCTTGCGCCGGTTGGCGACGCGATCGCTGTCGCTGAACAAATCGTCCATGTAGATCTGCGGGTACGTCAGTTCAGCCATTTCCTTGATGTCCGCCCCGGCGGCGAAAGCTTTTTTCGAGCCGGTGATGACGATGCAACCGATGTTGGCGTCGGCCTCCAGCGCGTCGAGGGCGTGGTTCACTTCGCTGACCAGTTGCGCGTTCAGGGCATTCAGCGCCTGCGGCCGGTTGAGGGTGATCAGGCCTACGCGGTCGTTGATGTCCAGAAGAATCGTTTCGTAAGTCATGAATTAATTCCTTGTCAGAGGTTGCGCGAAATGACCATGCGCTGGATGTCGCTGGTGCCTTCGTAGATCTGGCAAACGCGCACGTCGCGGTAGATCCGTTCCAGCGGGAAGTCGTTGAGGTAACCGTAACCGCCGAGGGTTTGCAAGGCCATGGAGCAGACTTTCTCGGCCATTTCCGAGGCGAACAGCTTGGCCATCGACGCCTCGACCAGAGCCGGTTGGCCGCTGTCGCGCAATGCCGCTGCGTAATGGACCATCTGCCGGGCAACGGCAATCTGCGTGGCCATGTCGGCCAGGCGGAACGCCACGGCCTGATGCTCGATGATCGGTTTGCCGAAAGTGTCACGCTCGCGGGCGTAGTCGCGGGCGGCTTCGAAGGCTGCACGCGCCATGCCCACCGCCTGCGCGGCGATACCCACGCGGCCGCCTTCGAGGTTGGCCAGCGCAATCTTGTAGCCTTCGCCCTCTTCACCCAGGCGGTTGGCCGCTGGCACTTTCAGGTCTTCAAAGAGGATCTGGCAGGTGTCGGAAGCATGCTGGCCGAGTTTGTCTTCGACCCGCGCGACGGTATAGCCCGGCGAGTCGGTCGGCACGATGAACGCGCTGATCCCGCGTTTGCCGGCGCTCGGATCGGTGACCGCGAAGACGATCACCGCCCCGGCGTTCTGCCCTGAAGTGATGAACTGTTTGCAGCCGTTCAGCACGTAGTGATCGCCCTCACGTCGCGCGCGGGTTTTCAAGCTGCTCGCATCGGAACCCGCCTGCGGCTCGGTCAGCGCAAACGCCCCGAGCATGGCGCCGCTGGCCAGCGGTTTGAGGAAGCGTTCGCGCTGCTCGTCATTGCCGAACTTGAGGATGGGCACGCAGCCGACCGAGTTGTGCACGCTCATGATCGTCGAGCACGCACCGTCGCCGGCGGCGATCTCTTCAAGGGCCATGGCGTAGGCCAGGTAACCGGTGTCGCAACCGCCCCACTGCTCCGGCACGAGCATGCCGAAGAAACCCAGTTCAGCCATCTCGGCGACGGCCTCCTTGGGGAAACGGTGTTCGCGGTCCCACTCGGCGGCAAACGGCTTGAGCCGCTCCTCGGCAAACTGCCGGGCCATGTCGCGGATCTGCTGCTGGTCTTCGTTGGGGATCATGGTGGGTCCTTAAAATCCGGAGAACGACATCGAACCTTGTGGGAGCGAGCCTGCTCGCGAAAGGGGTGTGCCCGTGAAACACAGGCTGGATGATACGACGCCTTCGCGAGCAGGCTCGCTCCCACAGTTAAATCGGGTATGCCTTCAATAAACGCATTCCACGGCCATGGCCGTCGCTTCGCCGCCGCCGATGCAGATCGCCGCGATGCCGCGCTTCAGGTTGCGTTGACGCAGGGCCGACAGCAACGTCACCAGAATCCGCGCACCGGAGGCACCGATCGGGTGGCCCAGCGCGCAGGCGCCGCCGTGCACGTTGAGCTTGTCGTGGGGGATTTCCAGGTGCGTCATCGCTGCCATGCCGACGACGGCAAACGCTTCGTTCACCTCGAACAGGTCCACCTGATCCAATGCCCAACCGGTTTTCTTCACCAGTTTCTTGATGGCGCCGATCGGCGCCGTCGGAAACAGCCCCGGTGTGTCGGCGAACGCAGCGTGACCGTGGATCACCGCCAGTGGTTTTAGGCCCAGTTGCTGCGCATGGGATTGACGCATCAACACCAGCGCCGCCGCGCCGTCGGAGATGGAACTGGAATTGGCAGCGGTCACCGTGCCGCCTTCACGGAACGCCGGTTTCAGCGAGGCGACTTTGTCGAGTTTGGCTTTTGGCGGTTGCTCGTCGTGACTGATGACAACCTGTTCCTTGCCAACGGTAACGGTCAGCGGGACGATTTCGTCCTGGAAGCTGCCGTCCTTGATGGCCTGTTGTGCGCGGGTGGTCGAGGCGATGGCAAAGGCGTCCTGCGCTTCACGGCTGAAACCGTTGGTCTCGGCGCAATCCTCGGCGAAGGTGCCCATCAGGCGGCCCTTGTCGTAAGCGTCTTCGAGGCCATCGAGGAACATCGAATCGAGCACGCGGCCGTGGCCCATGCGGTAGCCGCTGCGGGCGCGATCGAGCAGATACGGCGAATTGGACATGCTTTCCATGCCCCCGGCAATGACCACGTCGGCGCTGCCGGCGATCAGCATGTCGTGGGCCAGAATGGTGGTTTCCATGCCCGAACCGCACATCTTGTTGACCGTGGTGCAGCGCGTCGATTTATCCAGCCCGGCGCCCAGTGCGGCTTGTCGTGCCGGCGCCTGGCCGAGGCCTGCCGGCAATACGCAACCGAACAACACCTCATCAACCGAATCGCTGGCGACACCGGCGCGCTCTACTGCTGCCTTGATCGCCGCAGCACCGAGTTGCGGCGCGGTGAGGCTTTTCAGTTCGCCCTGAAAGCCGCCCATCGGGGTACGGACGGCGCTGACGATGACAATCGGATCGTTGGAAATAGTCATGACTAATCCTCCTTACTTGGCGGCCATGCGCAAGGCGCCGTCGAGACGGATCACCTCGCCGTTGAGCATGCTGTTTTCGATGATGTGGCGAACCAGTGCGGCGTATTCATCGGGTTTGCCCAGGCGTGGCGGGAACGGTACGCCAGCGGCCAGCGACTCGCGGACTTCCGGGGTCATGCCGGCCATCATCGGGGTTTCGAAAATCCCCGGGGCGATGGTCATCACCCGAATGCCAAAACGCGCCAGCTCGCGCGCGGCCGGCAGGGTCAGGCTGGTGATCGCGCCCTTGGACGCCGAATACGCGGCCTGACCGATCTGGCCGTCGAACGCCGCGACCGAGGCTGTGTTGATGATCACGCCGCGTTCGCCGTCAGCATTGGCTTCGCTTTCGGCGATGGCCGCAGCGGCCAGTCGCAGCATGTTGAAACTGCCGATCAGGTTGACGTTGATCACCTGGGCGAAACTGGCCAGTGCATGCGGGCCGTTCTTGCCGAGAATTTTTTCGCCCCGAACGATACCGGCGCAGTTGACCAGACCATTGAGGCTACCGAAGGCTTTGACCGTCGCTTGCACAGCGGCGTCTGCGGCGGCTTCGTTGCTGATGTCGGCCACCACACTGTGTGCGCCCAGACGCTCGGCCTGCGCGGCCACCGCTTCGGCGTTCATGTCCACCAGCATCACCTTGGCGCCGGCCTTCACCAGCAATTCAGCGGTGGCTGCGCCCAGGCCGGACGCGCCGCCGGTGACGATAAAAACCTTGTTCTCGATCTGCATGACTGGGTTTCCTTGGATTCAAGCTGAAACGTTGTGCGCCGCGGCCTCTTGAGCCTTGGCGATTTCCTGGTTGCGCAAGATAAAGCGCTGCAATTTGCCGCTTGGGGTTTTCGGCAATTCGCTGACAAATTCGATTTCACGGGGGTAAGAATGCGCGGCCAGACGCTTGCGTACGTGTTGGCGCAGCTCCTCAGCCAGCTCCGGCGCCGCGCGGTATTGCGCGCTCAACACGACAAAGGCTTTCACCAGTTCAGTGCGCTCCGGGTCGGGCTTGCCGACCACTGCCGCTTCGACCACGGCTGGGTGTTCGATCAGCGCGCTTTCAACATCGAACGGACCTACGCGGTAGCCCGAGGTGGTAATCACGTCGTCGCTGCGGCCGACGAAGCTGATACTGCCGTCCGGGTTCCACTCGACAGTGTCGCCGCTCAGGTAGTAATTGCCGACGAAGGCTTTGGTCGGCGCGCCTTCATAGCCGCCGAACCAGCACATTGGCGACTGCGGGCGGTCGATGGCGAGGATGCCCGGCTGGCCGACGCCCAGTTCGTTGTATTGCTCATCCAGCACGACGATGCGATGGCCCGGCGACGCGAAACCGGCCGCACCGATGTGCACCGGATGATCGAGGCCATGGTGATTGCACAGCACCATGCCCAGTTCGGTCTGGCCGTAGTGGTCATGAATGACCACGTCAAGGTTGTCGGCGAACCAGCGGATCACTTCCGGGTTCAGTGGCTCGCCGGCGCTGCTGACGATGCGCAGTTTGCCTTTGATCGATTTGGAGAAATCCTGTCCCCCGGCGATCAGCAGGCGGTAGGCGGTGGGCGAACCGGTGAGGTTGGTGATGCCGTATTTGTTGATCACCCGGCAGGTGCTCTCGAGGGTGAACGGGCCATCGTAGAACGTGATCGGGTGCCCCAGTGCCAACGGGCCGGTGACGCCGAAATAGATGCCATAGGCCCAGCCCGGATCGGCAACGTTCCAGAAAGCGTCTTCGGGGCGCAGATCTACTGCATCGCGGGTGTAGCTCTGAAAGGCGACGATGGCTTTGAGCGGCACCGACAAGGCTTTCGCCGGGCCGGTTGTGCCCGACGTGAACATCAGCAGAAAGGGATCTTCACCGGTCAACAGCACCGGTTCGCAAACATTGGAATAGTTGGCCAGCTCGGCCCAGAAACTGAAATCACCCTGGACAATGCCTTGCCCTTTTGCACCGCCGACCGTGACCACGGTCGGGCAATCAGTGACCTCGGCGAGCTTCGGGCGGTTGACCGCGTCGGTCACCACCACTTTCGCGCCGGAACTGTTCAGGCGATGTTCGAGGGCTTTGGGGCCGAACGCGGTAAACAGGGGTTGATACACCGCGCCGATGCGCCAGGTGGCGAGCACAGTGATGAGCAATTCAACGTTGCGCGGCAGCAGGCCGGCGACCTTGTCACCCTTCTGCACGCCTTGGCCAAGGAGAAAGTTGGCGAAACGCGCGGCCTTGTCTTGCAGGTCAGTGAACGTGTACGTCGCGCTGGCGCCGTCGCGACCTTCCCAGAACAACGCGATGCGTCCGGGCAAGGCGTGGCGGTCGCAGCATTCGACGCAAGCATTGAGCGCCGCAAGCGTTCCGCTGAGCGCAGCCTCGACGGTGTGCTGATAATTGAACTGTTCGGTGGCAGACAAGTAATCGCGCATTGCCAGAATCCCTCGGTGTTTTTATTAGGCTGGGAACCGTAAACAACAGAGGGATAGTCGCGCTGCGCGAGGCTTGGGGCAATGGTCAAAGCTATCAAAGTGGCTGACTGGTTTGGCCATGGAGATGCGCCGCCATGACGGACGCCTTCGCAAGCAGGCTCGCTCCTACTGGGGGGAATGCATTTCAAATGTGAGAGCGAGCCTGCTCGCGATGGGGCCGGTACGAGCGCCGCAAAAACCGGATCAGACGGCTTCGTTCAGGATCAGCGTCCGATAATGCCCAGGGTTTGACCCGGACCACTTGCGAAACGCCTTGTAAAACGAACTCGCGTCGGCAAAGCCCAATCGTGTCGCGATCTCGACGAAGCTGATCGAAGGTTCTGCCAGCCAGGTAATTGCCAGTTCTTTGCGCACGCTGTCCTTGAGCCCTTGATAGGTCTGTCCTTCCTCGGCCAGACGCCGACGCAAGGTCGACGCGGACATCCACAGTTGCTGGGCCAGCGCTTCGGTTTCCGGCCACTGTTCGGCAGGCAGTTGCCGCAAATCCTGCTTGATGCGGCTGGCCAGGCTGTCGGGGTCGCGGTACTTCACCAGAATATTCGCCGGCGCCTGGGCGAGGAAGCGCTTGAGCTCTTCGGGGCTGCGTTTGATCGGCAGATCGAGGCAATCGGCGGCAAAGATCATCCGCGTGCGCGGCCGGTCGAAGCGCAGGTTTTCCGAAAACATCACTCGGTAGTCGTCGGTGAAGTCCGGCGCCGCGCAGCGCAGTTCAATGGCAAGGATCGGTATCCGCCGCCCCGCCAGCCAGCATGCGACGCCGTGAACGATCATCCAGTAAGTGAAATAAGTGAAGGCGCGCGGTGGCTCGGCGTCGTCTTCCAGCAAAACGATTTCGGCAAGACTCTGCTGGTGTACCAGTTGCGCCGGCAGCTTTTCGAACATCAGCGAAAGGAAATTCAGACCCGTGTCCAGCGCCGCCGCCAGCGTCGGTTGCGCCATGGCGCTGCGGCATAGAAACGCCAGGCTGCCGGACTTGAGCTTGCGCGGATCCATGCCGAAGAACTCGTCATCGCAGCGCCGGGCCAACAGGCGCCAGAGTCTGGCGTATTGCGAAGCCGGCACTCGTCCGTCATCAGTCTGCAGCAATGCCGGATCGATACCGACCTTGTTCAGCGCCTCTTGCGTGGCCGCGCCGGGAGCACAGCTTTGCAGCAGCGCTTCGCGCACCAGTTGAATGGCAATGGTGTCTTTTTCCGCCATGGAGCGAGGTGAGCCTTGTTGTTTTTCGGGTGGTTGGCATCTTACCCCAGCTGCTGAATTCACCGCAGGACCAATGTGGGAGCGAGCCTGCTCGCGAAAGCGGTGTGCCAGGCAAAGACGTATCACAGGCATACCGCATTCGCGAGCAGGCTCGCTCCCACAAGGAAACCCTGCGGTTCATACATCGAGTTTGTTCAGCTCAGGTTCAGCTAAATGTCAATCAATGCCATTTGGGAATGAGTGTCATTATGTTACAACTTAGCAACCTATCTAAATCGCTGTGGTTGCCGAATGCTCGTTCCCTTTTTGATCATGCTGCGCGAAGGCATTGAGGCCGCGCTCATTGTCGGCATCATTGCCAGTTACCTCCAGCAAACCGGACGCGGTCAATGGATGCCGGCCGTCTGGATCGGCGTTTTCCTGGCCTGCGCTCTCGCGCTGCTGGTCGGCGGTGGCCTGGAACTGGTCAGCGCCGAATTCCCGCAAAAGCAGCAGGAACTGTTCGAAGGCGTCGTCGGTTTGGTGGCCGTGGGCATTCTCAGTTCGATGGTGTTCTGGATGCGCAAGGTCGCGCGCTCGATCAAGCATTCGCTGCAAGCCTCTCTCGATCAGGCGTTGACGGCATCGAAGCATCAAGTGTTCGCCCTGATTGTCATGGTGTTCTTCGCCGTCGCTCGCGAAGGCCTGGAAACCGTGTTCTTTCTCCTCGCCGTGTTCCAGCAAAGCGAAGGTCCGGGCGCGCCGATCGGCGCCCTGCTCGGCCTGATCCTGGCAGTGATCGTCGGCTTCCTGATCTACAGCGGCAGCATGCGCCTCAATCTCTCGGCGTTCTTCAAGTGGACCGGTTTGTTCATCCTCGTCGTCGCTGCCGGCATTCTCGCTAACTCCGTGCAGGCGCTGCATGAAGCCGGGCTGTGGAATCACTTGCAAACGGTGGTCTTCGACTTCAGTGCGACGCTGCCGATGGACGGCCCGCTGGGCTCGGTGCTGGCCGGCATGTTGGGTTATCAGGATGCGCCAACCGTCAGCACCCTCGGCGCGTATCTGATTTATCTGCTGGTGGCGCTGGTGATGTTCTTCCTGCCCGCGCCCCGCCATGCGGCGCCAACGACTTCCGTTTCCAGCCAATAAGGGCTCCCATGTCAAACACAGAAACTCCTCAGGCCGCCCCTCCCCGCGCCTTGCGCTGGGCCGTGGCGGGTTCGGTGATGCTGATGATCGCTGCGGGTGGCCTGTTTTGGTACGCCTCGAAAATGGCTGCGGCCAAGCGGCAGCACAACCATGACGAAATCGTCGTCAACATCCATCCGCACAGCTGCGAGCCGAACGCGCTGACGGTGCCGGCCGGCCGCGCCAGTTTCCGCATCGTCAATCGCTCCGAGCGCGCGGTCGAATGGGAAATCCTCGATGGCGTGCTGGTGGTCGAAGAGCGCGAAAACATTGCGCCCGGCCTCAGTCAGGTGATCAACGCCAACCTGCAACCCGGAAACTATGCGATTACCTGCGGCTTGCTCAGCAACCCGCGCGGCACCTTGCACGTCACGCCGACGGCGGCCTCGGATGCCGCCGCCAAGGCCAAACCTTCGATGGTGGCATTCGTGGGACCGTTGTCGGAATTTCGCGTGTACCTGGCCGTTGAGGGCAGCGCACTGATCAAAGCGGTGACGGCGCTGAATCATGCAATCGCCGAGGGTGACTTGAGCCAGGCGCAGTCGCTGTACCTGCCGGCGCGTGCTGCTTACCAACGCCTGGCTCCAGCGGCGCAACGTCTGGCAGAGCTGGACAATCACATCAACGCCCGCGCTGATTATTTTGAAAAGCGTGAACAGGATCCGGCTTTTGTCGGCTTCCACCGCATCGAACTGGCCTTGTTCGCGCAGCACACACTGGATGACCTTGCGCCGATTTCCCAGCGCCTGCTCGCCGACGTCAGCACGCTCAAGCAGCAATTGCTTGTGCAGTCGCTGCCACCGGAACAACTGGTGAGCATCGTCGTACGCAACCTCAACAGCCTTGCCGATGTGCGCGCCGCCAGCGGTGAAGAAGAGCGCTACAGCCACAGCGATCTCAACGGTTTTGCCGCCAATGCGCAAACCGCGCACAAGGTTGTGGACCTGCTGCGGCCGATGCTGAGCAAAACCGCCGCTGGCATCTTGCCGACCATCGACCAGGCGCTGGGTGATTTCGATAGCCAGCTCAATGCCCTCAAGGCCGACGGCGGCTACGTCGGTTACGACACCGTCAACGCCGAGCAACGCCAGCAGATCGGCGAAAAAGCCAGGGCACTGGCCAAAGCGCTCGACGGCATCGACCCCGCCCTCGGCCTCTCCGGCCTGTAACCAGAAGACCACGACCGATGAACGATTCAGAACCTCTCAACCTGCAACGTCGCCGCGTGCTGATGGGCATGGGCGCCGCCGGTGTTGCCCTTGCCGGATCGGCCCTGAGCTGTCCGGCCATGGCCGCCGCGCCGGCGCAAGTCACCGAAGCGCCGAGCAGCGACAAGACCGAAGACCGCCATGACTTCCGTGGCGTGCACCAGACCGGCGTCGTCACGCCGCGCCCGGCCTCCGGCATGCTGGTCGCGTTCGATGTCTTGGCCGCAAATCGCGAAGATCTCGAGCGACTGTTCCGCACCCTCAACGAGCGGATCGCCTTTCTGATGACGGGCGGCCCGGTGGCACAGATCGACCCGAAACTGCCGCCGCCGGATTCCGGCATCCTCGGCCCGGTGGTCACTCCGGACAACCTGACCATCACGGTTTCCGTTGGCGAGTCACTGTTCGACGAGCGCTTTGGTCTGGCCGGCGTAAAACCCAAGCGCCTGCAACGCATGGTCGGCTTCCCCAATGATGCCCTGGACGCCGATTGCTGCCACGGCGACTTGAGCCTGCAGTTCTGCGCCAACACTGCCGACACCAACATTCACGCCCTGCGCGACATCGTCAAAAACCTGCCCGACTTGCTGCTGGTGCGCTGGAAACAGGAAGGCAGCGTACCGCCGCAAGCGCCGGTCAAACCGGGCGTGCCCGCGCAATCGGCACGCAATTTTCTTGGCTTTCGCGACGGCTCGGCCAATCCCGATTCCAACGACGCCAGGGCCATGGACCGTATCGTCTGGGTGCAACCGGGCAGCGATGAGCCCGAATGGGCTGTCCACGGCAGCTATCAGGCCGTGCGCATCATTCGCAACTTCGTCGAGCGCTGGGATCGCACACCGCTGCAGGAACAGGAAAGCATCCTCGGGCGAGTCAAAAGCAGCGGCGCGCCGATCGGTGGCCACAGCGAAACCGAAGTGCCGGATTACAGCAACGATCCGGCCGGCAAGCGGACCAAACTCGACGCGCACATCCGGCTGGCCAATCCGCGCACCGCTGCGAGCCAGGCCAACCTGATCCTGCGCCGGCCGTTCAACTATTCAAACGGCGTGAACAAGAACGGCCAACTCGACATGGGCCTGCTGTTCATCTGCTACCAGGCTGATCTGGAAAAAGGCTTCATCACCGTGCAGACCCGCCTCAATGGCGAACCGCTTGAGGAATACCTGAAACCGGTCGGCGGCGGTTACTTCTTCACTCTTCCCGGAGTAACGGGCGATCAGGACTTCATCGGTCGTTCTCTGCTCGCTGCCACCCACACCGAAACAGCCGCATAACACCACCCCGACACTGGAGCCGCCCCCATGAAAAAGACGCCACTCGCGTTATTGCTGACCCTTGGTTTGCTCAACATTCCGCTGTCGGCGTTCGCCGTCACCGCACCGCTGGATCTGGTGGGGCCGGTGTCGGACTACAAAATCTACGTCACTGAAAAGCTTGATGAACTGGCCCGCCACACTCAACAGTTCACCGACGCGGTGAAAAAAGGCGACCTGGCCACCGCGCAAAAACTCTACGCGCCAACGCGGGTTTATTACGAATCGATCGAGCCGATTGCCGAGCTGTTCAGTGATCTGGATGCCTCCATCGACTCGCGCGTCGACGATCACGAACAAGGCGTGAAGGCTGAAGACTTCACCGGGTTCCACCGGATCGAGTATTCGCTGTTTGCAGAGAACTCCACGAAGGGGCTCGATGCACTGGCGGACAGATTGAATAAAGACGTGCAGGACCTGCAAACCCGCGTTGCCGGTTTGACCTTCCCGCCAGAAAAAGTCGTCGGTGGCGCTGCTGCGCTGCTGGAAGAAGTCGCGACAACGAAGATTTCCGGCGAGGAAGATCGCTACAGCCACACCGATCTGTATGACTTCCAGGGCAATATCGACGGTGCGAAGAAAATCGTCGACCTGTTCCGGCCGCACATCGAACAGCAGGACAAGGCGTTCGTCGCCAAAGTGGACAAGAACTTCGCCACGGTCGACAAGATCCTCGCCAAGTACAGGACGGCGGATGGCGGGTTTGAAACTTACGACAAAGTGAAGGACAACGACCGCAAGGCACTGGTCGGCCCGGTGAATACGCTGGCCGAAGATTTGTCGATGATGCGCGGGAAGTTGGGGCTGAACTGAGGTTTTTGTAGTGTCCGACCGGCCTATTCGCGAGCAGGCTCGCTCCCACAGGGAAATGCATTCCAAGGGTGGGAGCGATCCTGCTCGCGAAGGGTGTTTCGGACGCGCTAGAGAATCCGGTAAAGCAACCGCTCAATCCTTACCCGACTCACCCGTTTGAGAAACTTCGCTACCCCCGCCGGATAGTCCGGCAGCGTCTCCAGCGTCTGGAAGCTATCGATCCGCGTGGTATGGCGGAAGATGTTCTCAAGCTCCTTCGCCCGTGGCTCCAGCCATTCCCCTTTCGGATCATCGAGCAGCAGCGCGTTCTCCAGGTCCAGGCGGAATGCCCGTGGGTTGAGGTTGTTGCCGGTCAGCAGGGTGTAACGCTGATCCACCCACATGCCCTTGAGGTGGTAAGTGTTGTCGCCGTCGCGCCACAGGTGCAGGTTCAACTGACCGCTGTCGATACTGCGCTGATGCCGCTTGGCAAAGCGCCGCAGACTGATTTCGTACAGGTACGGTAACGCCGCAATCACCCGGAACGGCTCGCTCGGCGGTATGTAGAAGTCGTTGGCGGTCTTGTCGCCGACCACGATGTCGATCCTCACGCCACGCGCCAGTGCCCGGTTGATCTCGCGGATGACGCCCAGCGGCAGATTGAAGTACGGCGTGCAGATGGTCAGCTGCTTTTGCGCGCTGGCGATCAGTTCGAGAATCGCCCGGTTCAGCGGGTTGTTTTTGCCGACGCCCAGCAGCGGAGTGACCGACAGCCCTTCTCGGGCAGTGCTGCCGGCGCTGGTGTCGTACGTCGCATATTTGAGGCGGCTGCGCAGGTCGCCGATGTCGTTGCGCAGGCTGCGCGTGGTCGGCAGGTTCGGCAGGTCGAGGCGATGCACGGCTTTCGACTCCATCAGACCGTGCTTGACCAGGTGATGCATCGAATCCGCGAGTTCACGACTGTGCAGGACGTGGTACCGGTCAAACCGGTATTTGTCGAGTTTGTGCAGGTAGACGTTGTTCAGGCTGGCGCCGCTGTAAACCACGCGGTCATCGATCACGAAGCCTTTGAGGTGCAGCACGCCGAACAGCTCGCGGGTTTGCACCGGCACGCCGTAGATCGGTACTTCGCTCTGATGGGTGCGGGTTATCTCCTGATACCACGCCGCATTACCGGGCTGTTTGCCGGCACCGATCAGGCCGCGTTGCGCGCGCAGCCAGTCAACCACCACGGCTATTTCCAGCTCAGGATGTTTGAGCTTGGCGGCGTGCAAGGCATCGAGGATTTCCTGGCCGGCTTCGTCCTCCTGCAAATACAGCGCGACGATGTAGATGCGCCGGGTCGCGGTGGCGATTTGCTCGAGCAGACAGCGTCGGAATTCGGCTGCGCTGGACAGAATGCTCACCGCCTCGGCGGTCAGCGCAAAGCTGCGCAGTTTGGGCAGCAAAGAACGTTTGAAAAGCAACGGCATAAGGCTCGCAAGGTTCGAATCCGAAGAGTTAGAGAGCTTACACCATCGCCTGCGCCGGGTCTTGTCAGTGTCTTGGGAACCGCATTCGCGAGCAGGCTCGCTCCCACTTGAAGTGAAATCCCCCTGTGGGAGCGAGCCTGCTCGCGAAGACGATTCAACAGGCGCCAGAATCTTTCGCTTGACCAAGGAGAACAGTCGTTCTACTGTTTGCCACATGAACGAAATAACCAGCCATGACACACGCGACATTATTCTGGATGTCACCGAAAAACTGATCTACAAAAGTGGCATCGCGGCCACCAGCATGGATCTTTTGGTGAAGACCGCCGGCGTCTCGAGAAAAAGCATTTACCGTTACTTTGCCGACAAAGACGACCTGGTGGTCGCCGCCCTGCAAAGGCGCGACATCCGCTGGATGCACTGGTACAGAAACGCGGTCGATCAGGCCGAAACGCCGGCTGACCGCCTGCTCAACCTGTTTACCGTGCTCAAGGGCTGGTTCGCCTCGGAAGGCTTTCGAGGCTGCGCCTTTATCAACACCAGCGGCGAGACCGGCGACCCACGGGACCCGGTGCGTCAGGTCGCCAGGAAACACAAACAGAAGCTGCTCGACTACGTGTGCGAGCTGTGTACCGAATATGGTGCCGAGAATCCGCAACGGCTTGCCAGTCAGTTGCTGATCCTGATTGATGGTGCCATTACCGTAGCGCTTGTGACGGGTGATCACAGTGCCGCCGATAATGCGCAATGCATGGCGCGACAGTTATTGGGCCTGTAGCTCTTATAAGCCGGACTTGTTGTTAATTCATCAATGCATCAGGAGATTGAACATGTCTACCGCAGCCCAGGTACGTCCGCCATTGCCACCGTTCAACCGTGAATCGGCCATCGAGAAGGTGCGCCTGGCCGAGGACGGCTGGAACACCCGCGATCCGGAAAAGGTATCGCTGGCCTATACCCTCGACACCCAATGGCGCAACCGAGCCGAGTTTGCGACCAATCGCGAAGAGGCCAAGGCATTCCTGACCCGCAAATGGGCGAAAGAGCTGGATTACCGTTTGATCAAAGAGCTCTGGGCCCACTCCGACACGCGCATCGCCGTGCGTTATGCCTATGAATGGCACGACGATTCGGGAAACTGGTTCCGCTCCTACGGCAACGAAAACTGGGAGTTCGATGAAAACGGCCTGATGTTCCAGCGCTACGCCTGCATCAACGACATGCCGATCAAGGAAAGCGAACGCAAGTTCCACTGGCCGCTGGGCCGTCGGCCCGATGATCATCCGGGGCTGACCGAACTGGGCCTTTAAACCCAACGCTGCTCCCAATGGAGACCTTCGCTTGCTCGCGATAGCGGTGTGTCAGTCGGACGTTAAATCTATCCGCCATACCGCCTTCGCGAGCAAGGCTCGCTCCTACAAATTTTGCGGCGTACGCGACAGATATTCAACAACCAAACCGTGTGGGAGCGAGCCTGCTCGCGAATCAGTCCGACTGCTCGCCGCAACAGTTGGATACAGGTAACATAACCGCCCTCCCCGCAGCTCACGTTCTGCGCCTGCCGAATAAGCCGACTCCATGCCTTTCGAACTCAGCGTTGACCTCACCACCCTGGCCATTCTGGCTGCTGTTGCCTTCCTTGCAGGCTTCATCGATGCGATTGCTGGCGGTGGCGGTCTGTTGACCACGCCGGCCCTGTTGACCGCCGGCCTGCCACCGCATCTGGTGCTGGGCACCAACAAACTGAGCTCGACGTTCGGTTCGGCCACTGCCAGTTTTACCTTCTACAAACGCAAACTGTTTCATCCACGGCAATGGACGCACGCGATTGTCGGCACCTTGGTCGGCGCGCTCACGGGCGCTATCGTCGCTCATTACCTGCCGGCGGAGTGGCTGAACAAGATGCTGCCGGTCATCGTCTTCGCCTGTGGCGTGTACCTGCTGTTCGGCGGCACGCCAAAGGCGCCGCTGGACAGCGACGCACCGATCAAAAAGAAATGGCAATCGACCCAAGGCTTCAGCCTCGGCTTTTATGATGGCGTGGCCGGCCCCGGCACAGGTGCGTTCTGGACAGTGAGCAGTCTGCTGCTGTACCCGATCGATCTGGTCAAAGCCAGCGGCGTGGCGCGCAGCATGAACTTCGTCAGCAACATTGCGGCGCTGTCGGTGTTCATCTTTTCCGGGCAGGTCGACTGGGTGATTGGCCTGTGCATGGGCCTGTCGGTGATGGTTGGCGCTTTCTTTGGCGCGCGCACCGCAATCAGCGGCGGCGCCAAGTTCATTCGACCGGTGTTCATCACCGTGGTACTGGGTTTGACCGTGCGGCTAGCCTGGCAGCACTGGTTCAGCGTGGCCTAAGCGCCGAGCCACATAGACGTCGATCAGGTAACGGGCAATCGAACGCGACGCCGGGAGCGGCGGCAGATCGTGCACGTTGAACCACTGGGCATCCTCGATCTCGTCCTCCTGACAGACTATCTCGCCACCGGCGTATTCGGCATGGAAGCCGAGCATCATCGAATGCGGGAACGGCCAGCACTGGCTGCCGATGTACTGGATGTTCTTGACCTCAATCTGCACTTCTTCGCGCACTTCGCGAATCAGGCACTCTTCGGCCGACTCTCCTGGCTCGGCAAAACCGGCCAGCGTGCTGTAAACGCCCGTGACGAAACGCGGTGAGCGCGCCAGCAGCACTTCATCACCGCGAGTGATCAGAACGATCATGCTCGGAGAGATTCGCGGATAACTGCGCAGATCGCAGGGTTGGCAATACATCGCCCGCTCACCCGGTACCTGCGTCATCGGCTGACCGCAATTACCGCAGAAGCGATGTTCGCGCGCCCAAGTGCCGATCTGCGCCGCGTAACCCAGCACTTTATACAGCGTGTGGTCACCTTCGAGCATGAACGCTCGCAGGCCTTTCCACCCGCAACCGGGCACTTCGCTGACACTGCGCAGTTCCAGCAGATACACCGGTTCGCCATCGAGATGGCCAATGCCGTGCTCGGCGAGGATTGACAGGTCCTGACGCTTGAGCCATTCACGCGGGAACAGCGCGCCGTTGTCGTCGAAGAGAAAGCCTTCAGGGCTGCGCGCTACGGCCCAGCCGCCGGGTTGGTCGGTGTCGAGTACAGCAGTGGTCCAGCGAGAAGTCATGGTTACTCAGTCCAGAAATTCGGGTTTCTGTTTGCTCATGTGGGCGGCCATGGCCACGCGCAGATCGGTGGATTGCAGCATGGCGGCGTTCCAGGTGGCAACGTATTCGAGAC
This sequence comes from Pseudomonas khorasanensis, assembly GCF_014268505.2. Taxonomy (GTDB): domain Bacteria; phylum Pseudomonadota; class Gammaproteobacteria; order Pseudomonadales; family Pseudomonadaceae; genus Aquipseudomonas; species Aquipseudomonas khorasanensis. The sequence continues at coordinate 1,050,124 of NZ_JABWQP020000001.1, read as the reverse complement.
CGTCGTCGATGCGATGGTCGCGCATGTAGCTGATCATTTCCTTGGTGCCGGTCACTGCAATCGGCGATTTGGAAGCAATGTCGCGTGCAATGTCGAGAACGCCTTCGAGCAAGGCTTCCTTGTCGTCATAGACGCGATTAACCAGGCCCATGCTGCGTGCTTCTTCGGCACCAAAGGTGCGACCGGTGTAAGCCAGTTCACGCAGCATGCCGTCTCCAATGATTCGCGGCAACCGCTGCAACGTGCCCACGTCGGCAGCCATGCCGATATCGATTTCCTTGATCGAGAACTGTGCGCCCTCGGCGGCGTAACGCATGTCGCAGGCCGCGATCAGGTCGATCGCCCCGCCCAGGCAATAACCCTGAATGGCCGCCAGCACCGGCTTGCGGCAGTTATCGACGGCGTTGAAGGACGCTTGCAAATTAAGGATTTTGCGACGCAAGAGGCGCGCGTTGCGGCCGACGTCCTTGCCCAGTTCATTGGCGACGCCGGCGAGCATCATCAAATCGATGCCGGAAGAAAAGTGTTTGCCATTGCCACTCAGGACCACCACACGCACCTCGTCGGTGTCGTCGATCCACTGGAAGATTTCAATGATCTCGCTCCAGAACGCCGCGTTCATCGAGTTGATCTTTTCCGGGCGATTGATCTGCACATGCGCGATGTGATCGGCCAGTTCGACGCTGAAGGCGGAGTATTGAGTCATGGCAGTGATCCTTTACCGGGCTAAAGTGAGGCCCGAACTATAACAAGGCGGCGGTGTGGCGGTTCAGCCAAATGCGGGACTGCGCGGGTTTTAAGGCGTTTGCGCGCCCTCTTCGCGAGCAAGCTCGCTCCCACAGGGAGTATGCATTTCAATGTGGGAGCGAGCCTGCTCGCGAAGGCGTCGGATCATTCACCGCACGCAATCATTTCAGCCCCAGCTTGTACAACGAGGCATTCTCATCATCCGTGAGCACATACAGATAGCCATCCGGCCCCTGACGCACGTCACGGATGCGCTGATTCAACTCGCCCAGCAGACGCTCCTCATGCACGACCTTATCGCCGTCGAACTGCAGGCGAATCAGCTCCTGCGTCACCAGCGCGCCGATGAACGCATTGTGCTGCCAGGGCTTGAAGCGATCGGCATCGTAGAACGCCATGCCCGAAACCCCGGGCGATTTTTCCCAGACGTGATGCGGCGACACCGTGCCCTCAGCGGTTTTGCCTTTCGCCTCCGGGATGGGCTGCATCGAGTAATTGATACCGTGGGTCGCCAGCGGCCAGCCGTAGTTTTTGCCACGCTCGATGATGTTCACTTCATCGCCACCGCGAGGCCCGTGCTCGTTCTCCCACAGCGTGCCGGTCCACGGATTGAGCGCAGCGCCCTGCGGATTACGCATGCCGTAGGACCAGATTTCGGGTCGAACGCCGGATTGCCCAACGAAAGGGTTATCGTCCGGCACTTTGCCGTCGGGATAGATCCGCACGACCTTGCCCTGCAGCTTGTCGAGGTCTTGCGCGGTGGGTCGGTCGTTGTTTTCACCCAGGGTGATAAACAGATAGCCGTCACGATCGAACACCAGTCGCGAACCAAAGTGGTTGCTCACCGACAGTTTCGGTTCCTGACGAAAGATCACGTTGAAGTCCTTCAGCGTCTTCAGGTCATCCGAGAGCCTTCCCCGACCTACCGCCGTGCCGGCCTTGCCGCCCTCGCCACCGCCTTCGGCATAGGACAGATAAACCATTCGGTCCTGTTTGAAGTCGGGCGACAGCACGACATCCAGCAAGCCGCCCTGCCCCTTGGCCCAGACTTTCGGCACGCCACTGATCGGCTCTGACAATTTGCCATCGTTGCCTACCACGCGCAGATTGCCCGGGCGCTCGGTCACCAGCATGCCCTTGCGGTCGGGCAGAAACGCCAGCGCCCATGGATGCTCCAGACCTTGGGCAATCGTCGTAACTTGGAGTGTGCCCTGTTCACTTTGCAGTTCTTTGGGCGCGGCGGCGAACGCCGGGGCACTGATCAGCGCGGCGGCGCAGCAGGTGGCCAGTAGGGTTTTACGCAACATGCACGATTCCTTTTGTTCGTGGTGAAAGGCTGACAGAACCTCAGTCCTGCCGTTCAACGGTTGCTGCCGGTGCCCCGTGGGGGCGGGTTGGGGATGAAGGTGGGTGGTTTGGCCGGTACCGAGCGAATCGGCTGGCCGTTGCCGATACCGCGGTTTTCGATCGTGGGCTGACGCGGCACGGGAACGGTATTGGGCGCACGGATCGGTGGAGCGCTGGGCTGGGTGCCCTGCATGCTGTTGGGATTGGCCCGCCGAGTCGGGCTGTTGTAAGGATTGCTGCTGTTGCCAGTGGGACTTTGCGCCAGGACGACGTCCGCATGAACCAGACCGCCACTGAGGGTCAGAACGGCGATGCCAATCAGAAATCGGTTCATGGGAATTCCTCTGGATGTACTTGGAATAGAGCCTTTGAGCCCACGCTACGCTCTGGGTTCGGATTTGTTAACCCTCGGGTCTTAAACAACATGTAACACGGCTTGACCTCGTCCACGGAAGGCGCCGCAATCACTGGAAACTTTCTCGCCACGCCACGGGTCACCTGATCATCACTCGGAGGACAGGTCATGGCTCGGGCAATCTGGAAAGGCGCAATCAGTTTTGGACTGGTACACATCCCCGTGGCGCTGGTTTCAGCGACGTCGTCCAAAGGCGTGGACTTCGATTGGCTCGACAGCCGCAGCATGGACCCGGTGGGCTATAAACGGATCAACAAGGTCACCGGCAAGGAAATCAACAAGGAAAACATCGTCAAAGGCGTGGCTTACGAAAAGGGCCGCTACGTGGTGCTCAGCGAAGAGGAAATCCGCTCCGCGCACCCTGTCTCGACCCAGACCATCGACATCTTTTCCTTCGTCGATGCCGATCAGATTCCCCTGCAGAATATCGACACGCCCTACTACCTGGCACCCGACAAGCGCGGCGGCAAGGTTTATGCGCTGCTGCGCGAGACGTTGAGCAAAACCAACAAGGTCGCCCTCGCCCGCGTTGTCTTGCACACGCGCCAGTATCTGGCGGCGCTGATGCCGCTGGAGTCGGCGCTGGTACTGGTGAAACTGCGCTGGCCGCAGGAAGTACGCAGCCTCGATGAGCTGGCGCTGGGCAGTGAAGTGACCAAGCCGCAACTGGCCAAGGGTGAGTTGGACATGGCCAAACGGCTGGTCGAAGACATGACGGCGGAGTGGACGCCGGAGGACTACAAGGACGAGTTCGAAGACAAGATCATGGCGCTGGTCGAGAAGAAAGCTCACGAAGGCAAGATCGAGGATGTCGAGACCGTCACAGGCGAGCAGGAACGCAAGACTGCCGATGTTATCGATTTGACCGAGCTGCTTAAGCGCAGCCTGGGCGGCAAAGCACCGGCCAAGCCAAAGGCCAAGTCAAGCAGCAAGGCGGCGCCGGCGAAGAAGACCCGGAAGGCATCAGGGGGATAAGCGTTGAGTCAGCTTGAGATATGTCGGTTGTGAGGTCGCATTCGCGAGCAGGCTCGCTCCCACAGGGAACGCATTTCATTTGTCGGAGCGAGCCTGCTCCCGAAAGGTCCAGTACTAACACCGCAAAGAGTCAGATAAGGATAAAGATCGCCAGCAACGCGGCAAAAATTGCCCACTTTTCCAGGTAATACCGCGTCCGGTTACGCTTCTTCAGTTCTTTGCCACGCAAGCGGATCTTGTAGATCCTGGTAAACAAACGGTTGATACCGCCCGTCTTGTCCCCTGCATCGTTCGGCGCGCCCGCCGCCGACATCACGGTCCGGCTGAACCAGCGGTTGAACGCCGCTGCCCAGCGGTATTTAAGCGGCCGCTCAATGTCGCAGAAAAGAATGATGCGGTTCTTGTCCGTGGTGTTTTCTGCGTAATGAATAAACGTCTCGTCAAACATCACCGCTTCGCCGTCACGCCAATGGTAGTTTTCACCGTCGACATTGATGTAACAACCCGCGTCGTTCGGTGTGTCCAGGCCCAGGTGATAACGATACGAACCGGCGTATGGATCGCGGTGACGCACCAGCTTCGAGCCCGGGGGCAACTCGGCAAACATAGCGGCCTTGATCGAGCCGATGCTCTGCACCAGTTCGGTGGTGCGCGGGCACAGCTTCATCGCCGATGGATGGCTGTCGCCGTACCACTTCAGGTAAAAACGCTTCCAGCCGGTCTTGAAGAAAGAATTGAAGCCAACGTCATCGTATTGATTCGAACGCTTGATCTCGCCGGCCCGCAGCAGGTTCTGGCCCTCCTCGCGAATCTCCTCCCAGTGCGCCTGCAACGGACTCAAATCGGGAAAGTCCGCCGGGTTCAAGTAAGGCTTGTTGGGGATTTTCGAGAACAGATAAAGGAAGCAGTTGATCGGGGCGAGAAAGGTCGAGTGGTCACTCAATTGCCGTCCCAGCTTGTGACGCACGCGCCCACGCAAGTGAACGTAGGCGATGGAAATGACATATACAGCGGCAATGATGAGTTTCACGTAAAGGGGTCGCACGTCAAAAGTGAACAAACTGCGCGCGTGGCGGCCTGGGCCCAGCGTCTTATGCAGCGGTCTGAATGCACAGGGCGCGTCCTTGGCCCGCGCCGTTTTAGGGCGCTCGATGAATGGGTGGCATTTTAGCCACACTTTGTAACGGATAGTGAATCCTCAACTGTGAAAAACTGTCTTTCACGCTTGCCGGGTAAAGGCCGTTGGCCGTTGCGCAATTCGATGGAACCACGGTCCGTGCGCAGTCCTCTATCGCTTACCAACAACGGGAGGAACACCCATGATCGCCCCAGAAACCGGCATGAAACCGGGACAGCGTTATCGCATTGAAAGCGTCGAGCGCGCCCCCCAATTCTCTGGCTTTTTTCTCGGTGCAAAGTACTACCTGGGTCCTGAATTGCAGACCGCCGTCGGCTGGCTTGAAGGGCAGAAGTTTGTTTACGATCAGCTCGACCCCACCGGTGAGCCGGTTTATCCGGACAGGATTGCCGGCACCATCGAAGCGCTCACGCTGGTAATGCAGGACGGGTTACGACTGGAAATTGAAGAAGCGCCCTACCAGGCCGAACCCACGCCACCGGTGGAACCCACCCGCGAGCGGCGCATCGAGCGTCTTTCGCGTCTGCCGATACGCCCTTCGCCGCTGCTGGTTGCCGGTGCGGCCATGCTGGTCGGGGTGTGTCTGCTGGCGATTTCACGCGTCAGAAATCGATAAGGGCCACCGCAGCGAGCAGTGGCCCAGCCGTGCGTCACTGCTCGCGAGTCACCGTCAACGCGACCACGGCGATTCGCTCGGCGCGTTCGTATTCGGGCTTGAGCAGTTCCTCACTGAACACATCCGGATCGAGCTCACGATACGTCATGCCGTAACGCTCACCTGAAACCAATGGTGCTATGGCTTGGCGGAACGGGTCCTGCCCGGCAACAATCGCCACGCCGGTGTACACCAGCAAAGTCCCGCCGATTGCCAGACGCGGCAAGGCCTCACGGACAATCCGCACCGACAGGCCCTCCCCCAGCGCCCCGCCACCGTGGCGATAAGCGCGCTGTTGCTGGTCGTTCATGTACGGCGGATTGGCGATGATCAAGTCGAACTCGCCCTCGACGCTGCCGAGCAGATCGCTGCGATAGACCGACACGTTATTGGCTCCCGCCAGCTCAGCGTTCACCGCGCTCATGCGCAACGCTTGCGGGTTGATATCCACGGCCAGCACTTCGGCGTCCGGCCGTGCCTTGGCGATGATGACAGCCCCGGCGCCGCTGCCGCAGCCTATATCGACCGAGCGCTTTACAGGCGAGAAGCGCTGCTGCAATTGCGCTTCGATCGCCTGCGCAAATCGGTAGGTGTCAGGGCCGAAGAACACCGCATCGCTCGCCGTCGTGGGGAAGGCCGAATGCGCGAACAAGCGATCATTGAGGCTCGACCAGCGCACCTGGCTGCGCCACACCGAGCCATCGCGTTCGACGACGCCGGCCTGCTCCAGGCTGGCGAGTTCGTGTGCGGTGAACAGGTCGGCGGGAAATGGCATCGACCAGCCGAACACATCGCGCAGGTCCTTGGCCAGCGGCGTGGCAAAGCGTTGCATAAAGCGTTCGTGGGTCAATGGCGTTGGCGTAATGAAGTGATAACCACTGTCGAGCAGGCGCTTGCCCAGCTCGAACAGGATTCTGTCCGATGTCTCTTGTGCCGACATGAAAGCTCCTTGTTTCAACGCAAGCGGGCGCGCAATTGCATGAAGCGACGCGTCGCGAAAAGTCCGGCCGGGCGCCAGTGTCGTTGGGGTTGTAGCCACGGCATCAAAAGCGCCATCTGCTCGGCGGCAGGCTTGTCAGCCAGTGCGGCTTCCAGGTTGAGCAGATCTGCATCATCGTCGAAGGTTTCTTCAACGGCGGCTTCGCGACGGACATACGGCCGAGGTCGGGAGGCCGGGCAGTCCTGGGTGATCCAGTCGCGCAACAGCTGTTTTTCATAGCCGTTGAACACGCCGAACATCGCCGCATCGCTGCCATCGATCAGACGCCAGAAGCGGCTTTCCTCCACCGCCTCGCCGCGCTTGATCCAGCTCTTGCGCTCCAGTGCAGAGAGAAATTCACCCATCTGCCCCGGTGTTGCCAGCCATTGATTGATGGTGCGGTTTTCGATCCGGCAATAATCGGAATGCATGTGCCGACCGAACACAGCCTTGCGCTCAAGCATGGCAATGACTTCGCGCTCCAGGTCGAACTCCTTGATGACGGCCGTCGTGCCCTTGCCTACATCATTGAGGCGATAACCGACAGCCATGCGTCGGTAGAACTCATCGCGCTCAACGCCCAGCGGCATTAGCTCAAGCATCGATTGGACTGCCTTGCGCGCGTGGCCGGTGCTGGCGTTGTCGATGGTCACATGCAAACGGAAATAGTGCGGATCGATGCCCAGCTCGGCCAGCTCATACGCACTGATCAACAGATGCAAGGGCAACTGCTCGTAGCCCAGGTTGAAGCCGATGACTTCAGGCAGAAACTGCCCGCCGAATCGACCCAATGCCAACTGCACGGCGCCTTGCAGGAAATACTCGTCGGCCAGGCCGCTCAGATCGGAGCAATCATGCTCGGCGAGCAACTTGCGATAGATCACTACATGGTTTTGCCGAGGAATACCCTCGCCCAGCTCTTCGAGATACGTATCGAGCAGGTCGTCGCAGCGCGGATCCTGCCATTGCGGCAGAAGCCCCGCCAGCCAGGCTCCATCGACTTCCTTGGTCGGCGCTACATGCAGAATGAAGTACAGCGCGTGGGATTTGTTGCGGAAATAACGTCGCGGTCCGCCCTGCTGGCGTTCTTCGAGGTAATCAGCGTATTCGGCAGCCACTCTGGCGCAACGTGTTTCCGACCATTGCAACAGCTCTTCGGCGCTGCCCGGCAGGTCATCAGGCAATGCCGACGCCTTGCTCAATTGGCACCGGAGAAATTCCAGCGCAGCGCGGTCAGCCGTCGAGTCTTCCGCCAACAATCGGTCATAGAGCCGGCGCTCGGTATCCGCCGGCGTGGATGTTTTACCCGAAGACTTCCTGGTCGGGATTTCGATCAGCGACATGACTCTTTCCCCTGCGTTATCGGCATTGCCTATAAACGAAAGAGTGACCGGCGCTGAAAAAAATTCCTTTTTTGTTCGCAGCGAAGCGCTTAACGGCGCGCGATGTTTGCTAGCCCAAAGCCGTGTCGAGAAACATCATCACGCCGAAGCCGAGCATCAGCCCCAGCGTCGCGGGCGTTTCGTGCCCATTACGGTGGGTTTCCGGAATGACTTCATGGGACACCACGAAAATCATTGCGCCCGCCGCCAGCCCCATCGCTACGGGGAAGCCCAGGGCGAAGCTGTTGGTGATCCCCAACCCGATAATTGCGCCCAGGGGCTCCATCAATCCGGAACCTGCCGCAATCAGCGCGGCACGGATCGCCGAGATCCCGGTGACCCGCAAGGCCAGCGCAACCGCCAGGCCTTCGGGAATGTCCTGAATGGCGATGGCAGTGGTCAGCGGCAAACCGATGTTCATGTCGCCCGTGGCGAAGCTGACACCGATCGCCATGCCCTCAGGCAAGTTGTGCAGCGTTATGGCCAACACGAACAGCCACACACGGTTGAAGCGTTTAGCCTCCGGGCCGCGACGACCGCTCTTCTCGTGCTCGTGCGGGACGAAGCGATCGAGGCCGACCATCAACGCCACGCCCAACGCCATGCCGGCGACGACGACGGCAGCGGCGAGCATGGGATTGCTCAGCGCCTCCTTCGCCGCCGCGATGCCCGGCAGGATCAGCGAAAAAGAACTGGCGGCGAGCATCATTCCCGCTGCGAAACCCAGCATCGTGTCCTGAGTACGCGAGGTGATCGCACGCAGCGCCAGCGCCAACAGCGCTCCGACTGTCGTCGCCACGAATCCGGCGAGTCCACCCAGCGTGGCGAGATGCAAGGTGTCGTGGCCGGTACTGACCAGCCCGGTGTAGCCGCTGATCAACAGCAACAGGGTCACGACGACCAGTGTCAGCCAGAAAAGGCGCCCTCCCCATCCGGTACGCGACAGGTGCACGAACCATGCGCGCACGGGGGCTGCAAACGAAGATGACGGTAACGCCATGAAAACTCCTCAGGTTGCTGGTACCAATGGCGCCGTTTCGTCCAGTTGCGCCAGCGGAACATCGCTGCCGCCCGGGGTCAGAATGACCTTGCGGCATTCTTCCTGCTTCTTATTGAAGATCTTGTAACCCTCGGCCGCCTGCTCAAGCGAGAGCCTGTGGGTGATGATCGCATCGGGCTGCAACTTTCCGGTTTCAATGTAGCCCAGCAGCTCCGGCAGAAAGCGTTGCACATGAGTCTGGCCCATTTTGAAGGTCAGGCCCTTGTCGAACGCATCGCCAAACATGAAGCCATGAATAAAGCCTGCATAAACGCCCGGCACGCTGACCACACCGCCGCGCCGCACCGCAGCAATGCACTGACGCAGGGCCTTGCCGCTACTGCCTTCAAGCTTGAGTGTAGCCATTACCGTTTCGGTGGTACTGCCCTTCGCTTCCAGCCCGACGGCATCGACTACCGCATCGACGCCGCGATGGCCCGGGGTCTTGCTGATGATGGTGTCGGCCGGGTCATCGTCGTCATCGAAGTTGATCGGAATGACGCCGTAGGTGCGCTGAGCGTAGTCCAGTCGATATTGATGGTGATCGACCATAAAAATCAGCTCCGCACCGAGCATTTTTGCGCAGGCCGCGGTGAGCAAGCCGACGGGGCCAGCGCCATAGATCGCCAGACTCGAGCCCTGTACGACGCCGGCGTTGATTACCGCTTGCCAGGCAGTCGGCAGGATGTCCGAGAGAAACAGAACCTTTTCGTCGGACAGCGTGCCCGGCACCTTGAACGGGCCGGTGTTGGCTTTTGGCACTCGCACCAGCTCCGCCTGGCCACCGGGAATCCCACCGTAGAGTCGGCTATAACCGAACAGCGCCGCCGGTGGCGGAATCAGCTTTTTGTTCAACGCCGCGCCGGGGCCGGCGTTAGTGGTTTCGCACGCGGCGTACAGTTCTTGCTGGCAGAAGAAGCAACCACCACAGGCAATGACGAAGGGAATCACCACACGGTCGCCCGGTTGTACTGCAGTTACGGCGGAGCCGGTTTCTTCAACGATGCCCATGAACTCATGACCGAAGATGTCGCCGTGCTCGACGGTGGGAATTTTCCCTCGGTACATGTGCAGATCCGAGCCGCAGATGGCCGTGGCGGTCACGCGCAAAATGATGTCGTCGTCAGCTTCAAGTTTCGGGTCTGGCACAGTCTCGACGCGGACGTCATGGACGCCGTGGTAGGTCATTGCTCGCATGGCGTAATCCTCACTCAATGAATTAAATCGCTGCTGCTTCACATTCCGAAAGAGCAATCGCGGATTGAGTTCATTCGAGTTTCAGAGATTTTGATCAGCGGATGTCGAGCGTGCCGCCGACGCACCGTCGCCTGCCTGCCATATAACTGCCGTCTGACTTATGCGACAATGCGCGCAATGTCCAACAAGAACCCCGAATTCGTCGCTCAGCAGCTTGGCTCCAAAGGCCCAACGTTGCGGTCGACGCATGCGCGTTGGCTCAACTCAAGCACAGACTGGGGGGAGCTGGAAAAGCTCCAGATGGGTAGCCAAGTCGGTACCTGGCATCACAGACCAGCTCTAAACCATTGATAGGTAAGGTAATTGATCTCCACAGCTAACATCACGATGCAGTTTGGCGCCAAGCCGCTGTTCGAAAACGTTTCGGTCAAATTCGGCGCAGGCAATCGTTACGGCCTGATCGGCGCCAACGGTTGCGGCAAGTCGACCTTCATGAAAATCCTCGGCGGCGATCTTGATCCGTCGGGCGGTCAGGTCATGCTCGAGCCGAACGTGCGCCTGGGTAAACTGCGCCAGGATCAGTTCGCCTACGAAGAATTCACGGTGATCGACACCGTGATCATGGGTCACGAAGAGCTGTGGAAGGTCAAGGCCGAGCGTGACCGCATCTACTCGATGGCGGAAATGAGCGAAGAAGACGGCATGGCCGTGGCCGAGCTGGAAACCGAATTCGCCGAGATGGACGGCTACACTGCCGAATCCCGTGCCGGCGAGCTGTTGCTGGGTCTGGGCATTCCACTGGAACAGCATTTCGGCCCGATGAGCGAAGTGTCGCCAGGCTGGAAACTGCGCGTGTTGCTGGCACAGGCGCTGTTCTCCGATCCGGAAGTGCTGTTGCTCGACGAGCCGACCAACCACCTGGACATCAACACCATTCGCTGGCTGGAAAACATCCTGACCCAGCGTAACAGCCTGATGATCATCATCTCCCACGACCGTCACTTCCTGAACAGCGTGTGCACGCACATGGCTGACCTGGATTACGGCGAGCTGCGTCTGTTCCCGGGCAACTACGACGAATACATGACCGTGGCGACCCAGTCCCGCGAGCAGCTGCTGTCGGACAACGCCAAGAAGAAAGCGCAGATCTCCGAACTGCAATCGTTCGTCAGCCGCTTCTCGGCCAACGCCTCGAAAGCCAAGCAGGCCACCTCCCGCGCCAAGGCGATCGACAAGATCCAGCTGGCCGAGGTCAAGCCTTCCAGCCGCGTCAGCCCGTTCATTCGTTTCGAACAGAACAAAAAGCTGCACCGTCAGGCGGTCATGGTCGAAAAGATGGCCAAAGGTTTCGATGGCAAGCCACTGTTCAAGGACTTCAGCTTCCAGGTTGAAGCCGGCGAACGCGTGGCGATCATCGGCCCGAACGGTATCGGCAAAACCACGCTGCTGCGCACCCTGGTCAACGAACTGACCCCGGATGCCGGTACCGTGAAATGGACCGACGCCGCTGAGCTGGGCTACTACGCTCAGGATCACGCTCACGACTTCGAAGACGACGTGACGCTGTTCGACTGGATGGGTCAGTGGACTCAGGGCGAGCAAATGATTCGCGGCACCCTGGGCCGGATGCTGTTCTCCAACGACGAGATCCTCAAGTCGGTCAAGGTCATCTCCGGTGGCGAGCAAGGTCGCATGCTGTTCGGCAAGCTGATCCTGCAAAAGCCGAACGTGCTGATCATGGACGAACCGACCAACCACCTGGACATGGAATCGATCGAAGCGCTGAACCTGGCGCTGGAAAACTACCCGGGCACGCTGATTTTCGTCAGCCACGACCGTGAGTTCGTATCGTCCCTGGCCACGCGCATCATCGAGCTGAGCCCGAACGGCGTGACCGACTTCAGCGGCACGTACGACGATTACCTGCGCAGCCAGGGGGTGGTGTTTTAATAGCAGCTGCGAGTTTCAAGCTGCAAGATTAGAAGCCCTGTCCATGTGACGGGGCTTTTTGCATTTCAGGATCGGTAGATTTGTAGGTGCTTACACCTTCGCGAGCAGGCTCGCTCCCACAGGGGAATGCATTCCAAATGTGGGAGCGAGCCTGCTCGCGAAGGGGCCAATAGCAGCGACATCAGTCTCAGGAGAAAATAGTTAGCCTGCTTTCTTTTCTCATGCGCCCAAGCCATCATGACAAGTACCTCCCACCGCCGCCCGCGAACGAGTGCTCATGTCTGCGCAGCCACAGCCCCCGCAAAGCTCACTGGCGATCACCCTGCAGATCGTCTCCATCGTTTTCTACACATTTATTGCTTTCCTCTGCATCGGTTTGCCGATCGCGGTGTTGCCCGGTTATGTGCATGAACAACTGGGTTTCAGCGCGATCATTGCCGGGCTGGTGATCGGTTCGCAGTACCTGGCCACTCTGCTCAGTCGGCCCATGGCCGGGCGCATGTCGGACACCCTCGGCACCAAGCAGGCGATCATTTATGGTTTGTGGGGGATTGTGCTCAGTGGCGCGCTGACGCTGCTCTCGACCTTGTTGCAAAGCTTTCCGCTGACCAGCCTGTTGATTCTGATCGCCGGGCGCTTGTTGCTCGGCGTCGCCCAAGGCTTGATTGGCGTTGGCACCATCAGTTGGTGCATGGGTCAGGTCGGTGTCGAACACACGGCTAAATCCATCGGCTGGAACGGCATTGCCTCTTACGGCGCGATTGCCATCGGCGCGCCGTTGGGCGTGGTGATGGTCGCGCAGTATGGTTTTGTCAGTCTCGGGATTGCATTGTCGGCGCTGGCGGCGGGCGCATTGTGGCTGATCCGCAACAAGCCGTCGGTGCCGGTGATTCGCGGCGAGCGCCTGTCGTTCTGGGCGGTGTTCGGCAAGATTGCGCCTTACGGAACCAGCCTTACGCTGGCGTCGATTGGCTACGGCACGTTGACCACTTTTATTACCCTGTATTACCTCAATCGTGGCTGGAGCGGCGCGGCGTACTGCCTGACGGTGTTTGGCGTTTGCTTCATTCTGTCGCGGCTGCTGTTTATCTCGGCAATTGCCCGATTTGGCGGGTTTGCTTCGGCTATCGTCTGCATGACGGTCGAAACCGTGGGACTGGTGATGTTGTGGCTTGCGCCCTCCACCGCTTATGCGCTGATTGGCGCCGGGCTGGCGGGGTTTGGCCTGTCGCTGGTGTACCCGGCGCTGGGGGTCGAGGCGATCAAACAGGTGCCGGCTTCCAGTCGCGGTTCGGGCCTGGGAGCCTATGCGGTGTTCTTCGATCTGGCACTGGCGATAGCTGGGCCGTTGATGGGCGCGGTGGCGTTGAATCTGGGGTATTCGTGGATTTTCTTCTGCGCGGCGCTGTTATCGGTGACCGGTTTGGGTTTGACCCTGCTGCTCAAACGCCGAGCGATGGCCTGAACAACGCGATCCCCCTGTAGGAGATTTGTGGTGGAAATTATTGATCCGCCGTCTGCATGCCCGCTCTCGTCGATTGACCCAGTGCATGGGCAAAGAACCGGCCGGCCTCTGAAATCAGGTTGCGATGAATATCCTTTCGATCCACCCCATCAGCGTCGGTACACAGCGCCGGCATCGCGAGGATCTGTTCGGGTGTGCACGGTGCCATGAAAACGAAGTGCCCTGCCCCGGCCAGTAATTTGAAGTCCGGCGCGGTGGGCAGCTTGCGCGCCAGTGCCGCCGCGTTTTTATCGAAAGCCACCAGTTTGTCGCCGTCGCCGCTGTAGAGCAGCACCGGCACATGCACATCCGCCAGGGTGTGGCGGCCAAATTTGAGGCTTAAAGGCGCCATTAGCAGCAAGGCATGCACACGTGGGTCGGCCACCGGTTGTAAGTCATCGCGATCGACAATCAGCTCGCCTTGCGTATTGCAGGCATCGTGATCGTCTGGGCGTTCCTGGCAATAACGCCGCAAGCGATCCAGATCCGGTTGCGCGCCCGAGAGTATCAGCGCCGTTTCGCCGCCGGCCGAATAACCAATCACACCCACCTGATCAGCATTGACGAACGGCGCCAGCATCGCGTCGCCGAGAGTCGCGGTGATCGCTTGGGATATCTGGATAGGCCGCCCGTAAAGATTGCTCAATGTGCCCAGTCGGCTGTGGTCGCGGGAGTTGTCGCCAGGATGAATAACCGCAACCACCACAAAGCCCTTGCGCGCCAGCGACGTCGCGAGGTCATGCAGCGCAAGCGGCGTGCCGGTGTTGCCGTGGGACAGCATCAACATCGGAAAGCGGCCGATGGCGACTTTGGTGTCTTCGCCAGCTTCGACTGAGTAGCCATCAAGCAGACTCAGATGCTCACGGTCACTGGACGGGTAAAACGCAATGGCGCGCATCGGTTGCAAATCGAGCGGGTCAAGAAAAGTCATCTCATGATAACCGACGCTCCAGACAGGGTGTCGCCCCGGCGCAGCCTGCACTGAATTCAGGCAGCCCAGCAGGCAAATCAGCAACAGTGCACAAAGATGCCTCATGAATGCCCCGTCCTGTTGGATCACATCGTCAGATGCGCCGAAACTGCATAACCCGGGCCAGATTATGTAACAGCCAGAAACAAAAAACTCCGCATTCGGCCCTTGCGGAACCAGAATACAGAGTTTTTTGAGAACTACCTGAACATCAGCTGTTTTTTACACAGGCCTTACGCGGCGGAGAACAGTTGCTCGCTGATCTTCGTTTGCGCAGCGGTCATGGCGTTGTTGCGCACCTCTTCGCCATACGCCAGGCCTTCGGCACGGACGATTTCGATGTCGGTGATGCCGAGGAAACCCAGCACCAGCTTCAGATATTCTTCGTGAGCGATGCCGCTCGCCTGACCGGCATGGATGCCGCCGGAGGTCGACACAATCACCACTTTCTTGCCGCCGCACAGGCCTTCAGGGCCGGCTTCGGTGTAACGGAACGTCTGGCCGGCCACGGCAACGCGGTCGATCCACGCCTTGAGCTGAGTTGGAATAGTGAAGTTGTACATCGGCGCGGCGATCACTACAGCGTCGGCGGCGATGAATTCGGCCAGGGTCGACGCGCTCAGTTCGGCTTCGTGCTGTTGTACGGCGTCGCGCAGCTCGGCGGTAGTGCCGGCGGCGACCAGTGTGGTCGAGGAGAAATGGCTGATGGCATCAGCGGCAAGGTCGCGATACGTGACCACGGCGCTCGGCTCAGCGGTTTGCCAGGCGTTGACGACTTCACGGCTCAGCTCACGGGAGGCCGAGTTGTCGCCCAGAATGCTCGAATCGATGTGCAACAGTTTCATGTGGGTTCTCCTGTAAGGAATCGCCAGTGGCGGCGCAATGGAGACAATCCTACCCAAGAAACCAATGGTCGATTAGTCGCCAACAATGCGATAGTTCGTCCCACTGATAGAACAGCTGGAATCACGCATGCAGGATCTCAACGATCTGTACTATTTCGCCAAAGTGGTCGAGGCTGGCGGATTTGCCGCCGCCGGCCGGTTGCTCGGTATTCCCAAGTCACGGCTATCAAGGCGCATTGCCGAGCTGGAAGAACGCCTCGGTGCGCGGCTGCTGCAGCGCACCACTCGCCAACTCAATCTCACCGCCGTCGGCGAGCGCTATTTGCGCCACTGTCAGGCGATGTTGCTGGAAGCGGAAATGGCCGACGAGGCGGTGGCCAGCATGTCCAGCGAGCCGCGTGGTCGCTTGCGTGTGTCCTGCCCCACCGGCCTCGCCCATGAAATGTTGCCAGTGGTGATCAGCGATTTCCTTGGCAAGTTTCCTCAAGTGCAGTTGGAAGTTGTCCTGCTCAACCGGCGAGTGGATCTAGTCAACGAGGGAATCGATGTGGCGCTGCGTGTCAGGGATCACGGCGACGAGGACCCGCTGCTCGTCACTCGTCGGTTGCGTCAGGCGCAGGCCGTAGTGATCGCCAGTCCCGCTTTCATGGAGGGCAAGACGATCAGTCACCCCCAGGATTTGAAGAACCTGCCAGTGCTGGGCGCGTTGGAAGCCGATCGAATGGTCCATGTGCGCCTGCTTGATCAGCAAGGCAAAAGCGTCGATCTGAGCATGGAAGCGCGGCTGGGCATTGATGACTTCGTGGTGCGCAAGGCCTGCGTGCTGGCCGGTCAGGGTTTTACCGTGCTGCCGATGATGTTCTGCGAGACCGAATTGCGTAACGGCACGCTGGTGCAAGTGCTGCCAGAATGGTCATTGCCCGGCGGCTGGCTGCAAGCGGTGTATCCGCATCGACGCGGGGTGATGCCGGCGGTGCGTGCGTGGATTGATCATCTGGTCGAATCGTTCGATGCCTGCGGGGAGCGGCTGTTATGAAACAGGGAAAGATGAGCGAAGCCGAGGTTGCCGCGTTCTGCATGAGCCTGCCCGGCGCGCGGGAAGACTACAAGTGGGGCGGCGTGCGGGTGTTTTCGATTGCCGGCAACAAGATGTTTGCCTTGCAGGGGCTGCGTGGCGACTCGCTGGCGTTCAAGGTCGACAAGGATCTGTTTCTGGGCCATTGCGACCGCCCCGGGATTCACCCGGCGCCGTATCTGGCGCGGGCGCAGTGGATCATCATGCACCCGCCCTATCCGCTGGGCGCTGCGGAACTGCGGGGCTTGTTGCAGCGCTCGCATCAACTGGTGGTGAGCAAGTTGCCCAAGAAGACCCGCATCGGCCTATTGCTGTAACACGGTCAACAGGCTGGAGCCGAGGAATAGCTGGTCAATCCAGAACACCTGATGCAACAGCACAATCACCCAGAACAGAATCTGAAACGACACCTTGCGCGTCTTGTGCCGAAACACCTGCTGAGCGATCAACGCGCCCGGCCATCCACCGGCCAGTTCCACTGCATGAAGGATGTTCTCCGGCGTGCGCCAGGCATCGACGCGGGCCTTGCGCTTGTCCGCCCAGTACAGGAAAAACGCCAGCAAACTGACAATCCCGTACGCCGCCAGCGGCAACAGCGAAATACCCTGCAGCCACATCGACAGCGAGCCGAACAATGGCAGCGCGCTGACGAGCAGCAGCAACCCCAGTTTCAGTTTGAGATGCTGAATGGCGCCGCCGACCGGGCGTTTTTCAGCCCGCCTGTTGCGCGCATCATTCATGCCTTGGCCGCCGACCAGTCCACCCAGCCGAATTGCCAGGTCGCCAGAATCACCAGACCGAAAACAATCCGGTACCAGGCGAACGCTGCGTAGCTGTGACTGCCGATAAATTTGAGCAGCCCCCGCACGGCGATCATGGCGAAGATAAACGCCGTGACGAAGCCGATGGCGAACACCGGGAAATCTGCCGGCACGAACAGGTCGCGGTATTTGTAACCCGAGTACACCGCTGCACCGACCATGGTCGGCATGGCGAGGAAGAACGAAAACTCGGTCGCCGTCTTGCGCGACAGGCCGAACAACAACCCGCCAATGATCGTCGAGCCGGAGCGTGACGTGCCGGGAATCATCGCCAGGCATTGCGCGAAACCGATTTTCAGGGCGTCGGTCCAGCGAATGTCGTCGACCGTCTCGGCGTGGATTTCATGCTGACGCTGTTCGGCCCACAACATGATGATGCCGCCGATCACCAGCGCAGCCGCAACGGTGATGGGGTTGAACAGGTATTCGTGGATCAGATCGGCAAAGATCACCCCAAGCACCACGGCAGGCAGAAACGCAATCAGCAGGTTGGCGGTGAAGCGCCGAGCGCTCGGCTGGGTTGGCAAACCGACCACCACGTCGAGAATCTTGCGGCGAAACTCCCAGACCACCGCGAGAATCGCGCCGAGCTGAATGATGATGTTGAACGCCATGGCCCGTTCACCGCCAAAGTTCAGCAAGTCGGCGACAATAATCTGGTGACCCGTACTCGAAATGGGCAAAAACTCCGTCAGCCCTTCTACAACTCCCAATATCAGTGCCTGCAAGGCGGTCCAAAGATCCATCAATCCCCCAAAGAGCGATGCACGCAGGCATGCCCCGATAATATTTTTTAGCGTTCACTGCGTTCAGCGTAGCCGGTAAAAGCTGTACCGATTCCGCGCGCACAGGATCCACACGAAACGGTAAAAATTCCGTGAAATTTCAAAACCGGATTCAGGTTTTCGCGCGCGGGGCCGAAATCCTAACAGACAAGCCTTATTAGTGCTTCCCGCGCTGAATGGCTTGTGCCGCACAGTTACGCACCGCAGTCGTGGCTGGATGCTGGCGATCGATCATTACAAGAACAAGAACCCGGAGTGACAGCGTTATGAACAGCTTGCGCAGTGTGTCGATCAGCCGACGCTTGTGGCTCATTTTGATTGTGGCAGTGGTCATGTTGCTGACCTTGGGTGCGCTGATGCTCAAACAGATCCATGCCGACCTCTACGACGCCAAGGCCCAGAAAACCCAGCATGTGGTGCAGACCGCCAGTGGTTTGCTGACCTATTACCACGGCCTGGAAACCGCCGGCACGCTGACAAAAGAGGCCGCGCAGAAACAGGCGCTGACCGCGATCCGCGGCCTGCGCTATGACCAGAGCGATTACTTCTGGATCAACGACCTCACCCCTGTGATGGTCATGCACCCGACCAATCCCAAACTCGAAGGCCAGAACCTCTCTGCGATCCGCGATCCGGACGGCTTTGCGGTGTTCAACGAGATGGTCGCCATCGCCAAGGCGAAAGGCGCGGGCATGGTCAACTATCGCTGGCCGAAACCCGGCGCAACCGATCCAGTGGCCAAGACTTCTTACGTCAAATTGTTCGAACCGTGGGGCTGGGTGATCGGCTCCGGCGTGTATGTCGATGATGTACAGGTCGAATTCCAGGGGCAGATGATCAAGGCATCGGCGATCGGCCTGGCGATTGCGCTGATCATGGCGCTGCTGGTGATTCTGATTGCGCGCAGCATCGTTCGCCCGCTTCAGGAAACGGTTAACGCCATGGCGAACATCGCCAGCGGCGAGAGCGACCTGACCCGCAGCCTCGACACCCATGGCAAGGACGAGGTCACGGAGCTGGCCCATCACTTCAATGCCTTCACGGCGAAGTTGCGTCGGGTGATTGGCGAGTTGCAGGTCTCTGCCAGCGCCCTGGGTGAATCGTCCAGTGAGCTGGGCAACGACGCGACGCAGGCTCAGCAGCGCAGCCAGCAGCAGTCGCAACAGATGGAGTTGGTGGCCACGGCGATCAACGAAGTGACGTATGGCGTGCAGGACGTGGCGAAAAACGCCGAGCATGCCGCCGCTGAAATGCGCGACGCCGAAGCGCAGGCGCAACAGGGTCAGATCAATATTGACGGCAGTCTGCAGCAGATCGACAAGCTCTCCGGCACGATTGATCAGGCCGTCGAAGTGATCCGCACCCTCGCCGCCGAGAGCACGCAGATCGGTAGCGTACTGGAAGTGATTCGCTCGATCGCCGAACAGACCAACCTCCTGGCACTCAACGCGGCAATCGAGGCTGCGCGTGCGGGCGAGCAAGGTCGCGGCTTTGCGGTGGTGGCGGACGAGGTGCGGTTGTTGGCGCAGCGTACGCAGAAATCCACCGCCGAGATTCAGTCGATGATCGAGCGCTTGCAGAGCCATTCGGAAGCAGCCGTGAAGGTGATCGGCGACAGCAGCAAGGCGTCGCAACTGACCATCGAACAGGCAGGACTGGCTGGCGCGAGTCTCAACGCGATCGGTCAGGCGTTGCGCAATCTGAACGGTCTGAACGCCTCGATTGCCAGCGCCACGCTGCAACAGGCGCATGTGGTCGAGGACATCAACCAGAACGTGACTCAAGCCGCTGGACTCTCGCACAGCACGGCGATTGCTGCCGAGCAATCGAGCGCGGCAAGCGTGCGCCTCGGGCAACTGAGCGAACAGCTTAACGGATTGTTGCGCCAATTCCGCGTCTGAGCCTTGACTGTGGGAGCGAGTCTGCTCGCGATAGCGGTCTGTCAGAGACTATAAGTTCCCCTGACACGCCCCTGTCGCGAGCAGGCTCACTCCTATAGGTTTTTCGGTACAATCCGCGCCTTTCTCCATTCCCCGCAAGGAACCCCCATGTCCGGGCTTGAACTGGTTGCCGCTGCCCTCGGTGTGATCGCCGTGTGGCTGACGGTCAAACAGAATCCGTGGTGCTGGCCGATCGGGCTGGTCATGGTATTGCTTTATAGCTGGATCTTCTTTGAGGTGAAGCTGTATTCGGACATGTTGCTGCAGGTGATCTACGCCGCGCTGCAAATCTATGGCTGGTGGCAATGGACCCGGGCCGGGACGATGCACGACGGCCGCGACGTCACCCGACTCGACACGCGCTCGGTTGCTCTAAGCCTGGGCATCGGTGCGATCGGTAGCGTGCTGCTGGGCGCCGCGATGGCGCACTGGACCGATGCGGCGCAGCCCTGGCTCGATGCAGCGCTCACAGGTTTCAGCCTGGTTGCGCAATTGTGGATGGCGCAAAAGCGTCTGCAATGCTGGGCGCTGTGGTTTGTACTCGATGTGATCTTCGTTGGTCTGTTCATCTATAAAGGCCTGTATCTGACCGCCGCCCTCTACGCCCTGTTTACCCTGCTCGCCGTGCAAGGCTGGCGTGAATGGCGCACCGACCCGGCGTTGCGCCCATGAAAGTCGTTGTTCTCACCGGCCCGGAATCGACCGGCAAAAGCTGGCTGGCGGCAGGCCTCGAACAGCGTTTCGGTGGCGTGCGTGTTGACGAATACGTGCGCCGGTTCATCGAAGAAAACCCACGCGACACCTGTCTGGCCGACATCCCGGCGATCGCCCGCGGCCAGTTGCAATGGGAAGACCAGGCGCGAGCCAAACAACCCTCGCTGCTGATCCTCGACACACACCTGCTGAGCAACATCCTCTGGAGTCAAACCCTGTTCGGCGATTGCCCGGCCTGGTTGGAAACCGAGTTGCTGGCACGCCATTACGACCTGCACTTGCTGCTGTCGCCGCAACAGATTGACTGGACCGAGGACGGCCAGCGCTGCCAACCGGATCTCGAGGATCGCATGGCGTTCTATGAAGCGACCCGCGCATGGCTGATCGATCATCAGCAGCCGATGCAAATCATCGAGGGCAACTGGGCGCAACGGCAAGCGCAGGCCTTTGCGGCGGTCGAGCGATTAATGTCCCGCTGAGCCAGCATTTCCCGCTGTTTCGGGGCAATCCGTCCGTTTTTGAAACACTCCCGGTGGCGCAGAGCCCCCATCCAGGCGCTGTCCATCATTCCGTCATTTGATCTGTTACGCCGATGAAACACCTCAGCGCAAACGCTCGCTCCAGAGCTTTCCAGCGCCACTTGGCCACTGCGGTGCCTTTCTGGTGTCTCAGCGGTGAAACAGTCGTCGCTGACGTCGCCCTTCCAGATCAACTAACTCGCTGAAATAACGAGACAATTCAAAACCGGCACAGCTTTCGCTCTCTCCTTCACAACGCTGAACAACCCAGCCCACTGAAGAAGGAATTGCAGCCGTGGGGAATTTCAATAAAAGCCTGACCTGCCTCCTGCTGATCGGATCAGCCGCCAGCGCATTCATCAGCGTCGACGCGCAGGCCGAAGGCAACGGGGTGATCGTTCTCAACCGCGATGTCCAGCCCATCGCAATCGGTCGTAATGGCGGCAAAGACCCCTACCCGACCACGGTCAACGCCAACCCTTCGGCGCGGATCAACCAGACCCTGACCAATACCGAACTCAACGATGGCGATTTCGCCAACGTCGCCAGCGGCTCTTCCATTCGCGGCAACATGACCACGCCCCAATCGAACCTGCCCGGCATGAACACGTTGACCAATCAGAACGGTCTGCCCGGCATGCGCAGCGGCAGCGGTGGTGGCGCTGGCGGCTCGATCTCCAACACCGTCAACCGGGCCATGAGCACCGGTCTGGCGCCTCTGACTCGCATGGCCGGAGGCCAATGACATGAATCGCACCCTGCTGCTTCTCGCCCTGCTCGGCTGCTCCAGCGCGATGGCTGATCCGGCGTCGGTCAACAAGGCCAATATTCAGGATTCAGGTGCTCAGTATCGCGGCAACTTCAACGTCAACCAGGCCGCCGGTGACCAGATGCAACAAGCCAACACCAAGGCGATTGCCATCGGCACCGAGTCCCACGCGACCACCAGCGTCATGCAAAAAATCGACACACCCGCCAGCCGCGCCATCGACGCGAGCGCCAACATCGGCGGCAACTCTTTCAGCAATGGCAACGGCATCCTCGGTGTGAACCAGGGCGCCGGCGCCAACAATCAAATGGCCAACGTCACGCGCGTCAGCATCAGTGCCGGCCCGCAGAGCGTTGACGACAGCGCCCTGTCGCAACAGAACGTGGCGTTTTTACCTAGCTCAGGAGCAACTGGCACCCCACCCGGCAGTCGCCAGGTCACGACAAGTGATCAGGCCTTCACCGGCAGCCGAGGGGTGATTCAGGTGAACCAGAGTGCCGGGGTGGGGAACCGAATGGCTAACACCCTGAGCATCCGGGTCGCAGACTGACCCAAACAAGAAGCAGTGCAATTAGAAAAGTCCCAACACTTAACCAACTAATAAGCACGACGGAGAAACACCATGAAACCTACAATGGCTCTCAAACCACTGGTTTTCGCACTCGCAGCAGTGATGGCAATGGCAGCACAGGCAGACGGCCGTGGTGGCAACAACGGTCATGGTAACGGGCACGGCCAGCCTCGGGGGCCTTCCCTGGAGCAACTCCTGCAAATCACCGCAGGCGCCGGCGCCGCTGTGCTCGACGCGCAAGACAGCGACGGCAACGTGGTGAAAAACCAGGGCACGCTGAACAACGCCAACGCCAGCGACTCGCTCAACAGCTCCAACGGCAACATGGGTGCCAACGTTGCAGCCGGCGACGGTAACCAGCAGGACAACGCTGCTGCGCTGGCCACCGCTGACGAAAGCTTCATCTTCGGCAACGCTGTTGCTGCCTCGAGCGCGACTCAGGTCAACAACAATAACTACGTGAAAAACTCGTCCACCTTTAACAACGCCACACTCAACAACGCAGGCAACAATGGTTCCGGCAACATCGGGATCAACGTGACCTCCGGCAACTTCAACCAGCAGAAAAACAACCTCGCCATCGCCGTTTCCGGTGGTCGCGTAGCGCAGGCTGCTGCCTCTGCCAATCAGTCCTCCACTGGCCTGGTTGTTGAAAACAAAGGCGTGCAGGCTTACAAAACCGACACCCTTACCGGTACGTATGCAGCCGCTGGCGTGTTCAAAGCCAAAGGCACTGCAACCATCGAAGACGACAACCATGGCGGTTGGGGCAATCGTGGCGGCGGCCACGGTGGCAACGATGATCAGAAAGCCAAGTTCGAAGCCGTGGGTACCTTTGGCCTCGCTGGCGTGACCACCCAACAAGTGTTGACCAAAGACGGCTGGAAAACCCCTGTCGTCAACAACGCCAACATGACCGGTTCGATGAACAACTTCTCCGGCAACGGTGGAGCCAACGTCTCGGCCGGTGTGGGCAACCAACAAAGCAACTCGCTGTCCATCGCCGCAGGTTGCAAAGCCTGCATGTAATCGCGGTCGAAACGAAAGCCCCGGCAACGGGGCTTTTCCTCGGTTCCACAAGGCGTGTTCGATCATGCGGATTCCTGCCCTCTTCGCTCTGCTTTGCGTATGCGGCCTGACTCAGGCGGCGCAAATGCCCGTGGCTGCCCTGCCGGGTGGCGTGCTGGTTTACAAGGACGTGCAAAGCCTGCGTGAGCGCAAGTTTGCCGACATCGTCGAACAGAAAACCGATTTCAGCTGCGGCGCTGCTGCACTGGCCACGGTTCTGCGCCAGGCCTATTGGCTCGACGTCGATGAGGAGCACATCATCAAAGGCATGCTGGTCAACGCTGACCAGGACCTGGTGCGAACCCAGGGTTTCTCCATGCTCGACATGAAGCGCTACGTAGAAAGCATCGGCATGCGTGCCCGAGGCTACCGGATCCCGCCCGAGAAACTCGAAGCGGTGACCATTCCGGTGGTGGTCCTGATGGACATTCGCGGCTACAAGCATTTCGTCGTGCTGCAGCGTTCGGACAAGAACTGGGTGTACATCGCAGACCCGGTACTCGGCCACAAACGCTACAAACATGACGACTTTGTCAAAGGTTGGAACGGTATTGTCTTTGCGATCGTTGGTCCCGGCTACGACAAGGTCAACGCCTTGCGCAGTCCGCCGGTGCCGCTGACGGCGAAAAACAAGCTTGACGGCTTCAACCCGGTCAAAGATGCGGAATTGATGGAATTCGGGTTCATTCAGAGCGACTTCTTTTAATCGCCGAGTTAGAGAATGGGACTGGATGTCCCGGGAGCAGCAGATGAAAAGCTCATACTGGCTGGCCGCCGCCTGCCTGGCAGCGAGTGCGTCAGGTTTTGCCCATGCCGGATTCAAACCCATCGAAATCAAGGACCAGGAGCTCGCCGAGCTGCGTGGTCGGTATGTCATGCCGGGGCGGATTATCAGCTTCGGCATTGTCATGAGCAGTACCTGGCGCAACGCCAGTGGCGACTTGATCGGGGCCGCGACCTCGATGCAGATTCAGGCTTCAACAGTCAAACCGGAATTTTACGTCTCTACGATCAAGGAGTCGGGCAACGGCGGTGCTCCTTCGCTGGGCACAGGCACCGTCATCGGAGGAGCCGGCCTCAACAGCACCCAGGGCGTGACGCAAAGCGTGCGCGCGGCGGGCGATGGCAACACCGCCAACAACAACGTGGCGATCAACGTCAGGGAAGCCAGCCAGGCCCCGGCACTCGTGCCGTCGCAAGGCCAGGCCCTCGTCGCCGGGCAGACCATTACTGGCAGCAACGGCGCCGGCAGCGTCGCGGTTTCGGCCAATGGCGGTGGCGTGCAGATGGCCATTCAGGCCAGCGGCAACCAAGGCACGGCACTGCAACAGGTCGCCCAGGGCGGGCTGCTGCAGAACACCCGTTTGCTGGGCAGCGCCAACGTCGTCAACAACCTCACTCAACTCAACGTCGTATTGAACAATAACGGCAGAAGCGCCGGTGCGCTGGATTGCAATCTGACCCAACTTGGGGCCCTACGCAATATCGGATATTGAACTACGCTGAGTCTCGATCATTGGGCTTAAAGGGACGGCTTATCCATGTATCGATCAGTATCACTGCGTGCTGCAGTGTGTTTGAGTACCCTTCTCCCGGCGGCCATGCTGCAAGCAGCACCCGACGCCGATGTAGAAGCCCTGAAACGGGAACTTCTGGAACTGAAACAACGATACGAAGTACAACAACAAGCGCTGGCGGTACTTGAACAACGGGTCCGCCAGGTAGAAGAACAACCCGCCGCCCCTCCGCCAAAACGGCTGGCCAAATCGCCGTCCGACATGAAAGGTAATCGCGTCGCCGCCGGAGCCGCCACAGGCACCGGTGCAGCCGCCGCATCGGGAGGCGCCGCCGGGGGCAGTGGCGCTTCTTACGGTCAATCGCTGGCCGACGATTCGCAACCGGCGCAAAGCGTCTCCAACTTGTATGACGAAGCCAGCGGCTTTTTTGGCGGCGGCAAATTCAGCGTCGAGACCGGCGTCACTTATTCGCGCTACGACACCCGCCAGTTGATCCTCAACGGTTTCCTTGCGCTGGATTCGATCTTTCTTGGCAACATCAACCTCGACCGGATCAAGGCTGACACCTGGACCTTCGACCTGACGGGCCGCTACAACTTCGACAACCGCTGGCAGTTCGACCTGAACGTCCCTGTTATCTATCGCGAGTCGACTTATCAGTCAGGCGGCGGCAACGAGGGTGCGGCCGGAGTCACTACCGAAGAAACCGTTACCAAGGATCCAACCCTTGGCGACGTCAACTTCGGTATCGCTTACAAGTTCCTCGATGAGTCGGTCAACACCCCTGACGCCGTTGTCACCTTGCGGGTCAAAGCGCCGACCGGCAAGGACCCATTCGGCATCAAGCTGCGCCCGACCGATGCCAACTCCAACCTGTTCGTCCCCGACACCTTGCCGACCGGCAACGGCGTCTGGTCGATCACGCCGGGTATCTCGCTGGTCAAGACCTTTGACCCGGCGGTGCTGTTCGGCAGCCTGTCCTACACCCACAACCTGGAGGAGTCGTTCGACGACATCAGTTCCACCATCAACCAGAAAACCCCGGGCAAGGTGCGCATCGGCGACAGCTTCCAGATCGGCGCCGGTATCGCTTTCGCGCTCAACGAGAAAATGAGTATGTCGTTCTCGGTGTCCGACCTGGTGCAACGCAAGAGCAAGCTGAAGCAGGACGGCGGGGATTGGGAATCGGTGGTGTCCAGCGACGCCAACGCCGGTTACTTCAACGTCGGCATGACCGTTGCGGCGACCGACAACTTGACGATTGTGCCCAACCTGTCGATCGGTCTGACCGATGATGCGCCGGACTTTTCGTTCAGTTTGAAATTCCCGTACTACTTCTAAGAGCAACAGCGAAAGATCGCAGCCTTCGGCAACTCCTGCAGGGATCAAATGCAGAAGCTGCCGAAGGCTGCGATCTTTTGTTTCTGAGCGCCTAGCGGATTTGATGCTTGTGCAGCAGCCGGTAGAAGGTCGGTCGGGACACCCCAAGAACTTTGGCCGCGACGCTCAGGTTATCACTGTGGCGGTTCAACACATCACACAGCGCCTGACGTTCCGCACGGGTCTTGTAGTCTTCCAGCGTGCCCATCGGCGCGGCAATCGAGTGCTGACTGATCAACCCCAGATCACGCGCCTCGATCTGCCGTCCCTCGGCCAGCACCAACCCGCGCCGCACCCGATTGGCCAGTTCACGCACGTTGCCTGGCCAGTCATGTTTGCCCATGGCAATCAGCGCGTCTTCGCTGAAGCTGCGTGGCCGGCGCCCGGTTTCATGGCTGTAAAAATGGGAGAAGTGGTTGGCCAGCATCGACAAATCGCCGTGGCGTTCACGCAGGGGCGCCGTCACGACTTGCAGCACGTTGAGCCGGTAGTAAAGGTCTTCACGAAAACGCTTTTTCTCGATCGCGGCTTCCAGATCCACATGCGTCGCCGCCAACACGCGCACATCCACCGGAATCGGTTGGCTGCCACCCACACGTTCTATGTGTTTTTCCTGAAGAAAGCGCAGCAGACTGGCTTGCAACTCCAGCGGCAGATCGCCGATTTCATCGAGAAACAACGTGCCGCCATTGGCAGCTTCAATTCGTCCGATCTTGCGCTGATGGGCGCCGGTAAACGCGCCTTTCTCATGGCCAAACAATTCGGACTGAATCAAATGCTCGGGTATCGCGCCGCAATTGATTGCCACAAACGGCTTGCTGTGACGCTGTGACTGACGGTGCAGCGTGCTAGCGACCAGCTCCTTGCCGGTGCCGCTTTCGCCGCGAATCAGCACTGGCGATTCGGTGGGTGCCAGTTTGCTGAGCAACTTGCGCAGCTCGCGGATTGGCTTGCTGTCCCCGAGCAATTCGTGCTCCGGCTGATCCACATGAATCGTGCCTTGGCCCCGCAGGCGCGCCATGCCGAAGGCGCGGCCAAGCGTGACCTGCACCCGCGAGACGTCAAAAGGCAAGGTGTGAAAATCGAAAAACCATTCGCAGACGAAGTCACCGACGTTCTGCAAACGCAGGACTTCCTGATTGAGCACGGCGATCCATTCGGTGCCGCTGCGGCTGATCAGCTCTTTGACGGCCTCGGGGCGTTCCAGATGAAACGGTTGCAAACGCAGCAAACCGACGTCGCAGGCTCGGTCGGCAGCGTTTTCCAGAGTACAGCTATCAACGTCCCACCCCACGGCACGCAGTCCGGGCAAAAGGCGGTGGCAGTCGTCACAGGGATCGACCACCAGTAAACGTCTCGACGCAGGCGCTTCGCTCATGACTGTTCCTTGGCGCCAAACTTAATAAATGATTGTAAAAACAGTCATTTGGCAGACCCGGTTGTAACACTAGCAAGATTTTGACGGGGGCTTGTATCGATTGCTTATAGAAGGGTTGCTAAAAGGGTTATAAGAATTTTAGTTGTTAGTTTGCTATCGACTATTTAGCGGTCTCTGCAACGAGAGGCCGTGACCAAGGCGAGCAGAAGGAGTATCGGCTTGAAAGTGCAGGGTTATTCAAAAGAAGTTGAAATTTATTTGTTTCAGTTGTGACCCACCCCCCGGTTGCGTGCATCAGTACAAGTAACCCGCCGCACGGTCAGCCCAACCGACGGCACATCACTTGATTGGGCACTATAGAGAGAAGAACCCATGACTGCCCCGCTCCGTATCAACGAAGCTCTTTTGATTGCCAACCGCGCCTTCGAGCCTTTCCAGTGCGTGGCCTGGGCGCCACAAGACGGCAATGGCGAACTGAGCCTGACCGTTATCGACCGCACCAATTCCCATATTGGTCGCAAGCAGATCCCGAGCAGTGCCTATTCCGACCCTGCCCAATTGGAACAACTGCTGCAACAAGCGCGTGCGCAGCTGAGCGAAGAAGGCTATCAGTTGCAGTCGTGGTCGATGCCACACTGATAACCCAATAAGGGGCGGATGATTTCGAATTCATCCGCCCCTTATTTGCATGAGCTGCCGACTCTGCGTGCGACTTCCTCCGGCTGGTTTCCCATAAATTACTTGGCACGCTTGCCACTGGTTCAAAAAGACACTGTTCTGGCACAGTACGACCCTCCATCTGTTAGTTCTCACAGTTGTAGTTATCGCGGTTCAGCGGTTGAATGTTTCGCTCGTGCAGTTAGCCTCCCAATCACTGGGTATCGGTCTACTCGCAAGGAGATGCGTGCATGTCTACCCAGAACGCTTATGCGTTGCCAACTGCGTGGAGTAATCCGGGTTCGCTCGATCCCGCATTCGCAATCGGCGGTGTTGCGCAGGTCTATTTCGCCGGGAGTCTGTCCAGCCTGACCGAGCATGTCGCCCTCGATGCGCAGGGACGGATTTTGGTCGCCGCCAAAGTCGGCACGGCCAAAGGCTGCCGTTTTGGCCTGGCACGACTGCTTACCGATGGCTCGGCCGATCTCTCCTTCGGCGATCAGGGCAGCGTAATCGGCGCCTTCATCGACGGCTTCGAAGCCAAGGCCGGCAAGGTCCAGGTGCTGCCCGATGGCAGGATTCTGCTGGCCGGCCTGCATTATGAAAACACTCATCGCACACTCCCCGCCCTCGCCCTCTTTGATGCCAAAGGTCAGCCAGACCCGTCCTTCGGTGAGCAGGGCTTTCAAGTAGTGCGGCTGCCGGGCGAGCTGTCCATGGGCACCCGCGACAGCTGGCTGCCACCGGGTGTACCCGGTGTCGAAGCCTGTGACGTGGCGGTGCAGGCCGATGGCCGCATTCTGCTGATCGCCAATCACCATTTCAGCCTCGCCGATCACGCTGGAATGCTGATTCGCCTCCAGCCCGATGGCCGCCTGGACGAGTCTTTCAACGGACGCGGGTTCGTGATGGTCCGCCACCTGCTGCTCAATACCTGGCTGAGCACCCTGCTGTTGAAAAACGACGGCCGAATTGTGGTGGCGGGCTCCATCGACTTTCCGCAACAAGGCCTGCTGGCGGTTTACCTGCCCGATGGCCGTCTGGACGAGCGCTTTGCCGTGGACGGATTCATGGCCTTCAAGGCCCACGGCAACAGCGCACAGGTCAGTCAGATCATTGAGTTCGACGACAGGCTCTTTTGTTTCGGCAGTAGCCGCGATCCGATCCGCTGTTTGACCGTTGTCTTGCACGCGAACGGCCGCCCGGATCTGCACTGTCACCATGGCCAGCCTCACGTGCTGGACATCGGTCCGAGCGGTTGCCAGTGGAATGCCGCCCAGCGCATGTCCGACGGTCGCATCATCGCTGTGGGCGCCACCATCGGCGGCGTTGAAGCAGACTTTATCGTCGCCCGGTATCAACTCGATGGCAGCCTGGACCGAGACTTCGGCCAAGGCCACGGCTGGCTGCGCACGCGTCTGGGGCGAAGCATCGATACCGCCAATTCGCTGGCCGTGCAAACTGACGGAGCCATTGTGGTGGGTGGTTATTCGCTGTTTGGCAGCTATCGGGCAATGGTTACCCGGTATCTCAATCGATAGGCTGGGTAACTCGATAATTTCGATGGCCAATGTGATGTTTAAGTTATCGACGGCTTGATCTTCCTCGACACATCCGGCAACTTTCGCGCTTCTTAATAAAAGGAGCAGCCGATGTCCGGTTCAATGGCCCAGGCGTTCGGGCACAACTTCCTCGGGCAATCGCCACGCTGGTACAAGGCGACCATCGTCGGTTTTCTGATTCTCAATGCCGTGGTGCTGTTCGCGGTCGGCCCGGTTGCCGCAGGCTGGCTGCTGGTGATCGAGTTCATTTTCACCCTGGCCATGGCGCTCAAGTGTTATCCATTGATGCCGGGCGGCTTGCTGCTGGTCGAAGCGCTGCTGTTGAAGATGACGACACCGCAAGCGCTCTACGATGAGTTGCTGCACAACTTTCCGGTGATCCTGCTGCTGATGTTCATGGTGGCCGGCATTTACTTCATGAAGGACCTGCTGCTGTTTCTGTTCTCGCGGCTGTTGTTGGGTGTGCGTTCCAAGGCTGTGTTGGCGCTGCTGTTCTGCTTCTTGTCGGCGTTTCTTTCGGCATTTCTCGATGCGCTGACCGTGACAGCGGTGATTATCAGTGCCGCCGTGGGTTTTTACTCGGTTTACCACCGGGTCGCTTCCGGCAACGATCCCCGTCAGGACAGCGAATTTACTGACGATCAGCACCTGCCAACGCTGCACCACGATGATCTGAATCAGTTCCGAGCCTTCCTTCGCAGCCTGTTGATGCACGGCGCAGTCGGCACGGCGCTGGGTGGCGTCTGCACCTTGGTCGGTGAGCCGCAGAACCTGTTGATCGGCCATGAGATGGGTTGGCATTTCGGCGAGTTCTTCCTGAAGGTCGCACCGGTGTCGCTGCCGGTGTTGGCGGCGGGGCTGGTGACGTGCGTGCTGTTGGAGAAACTGCGCTGGTTCGGGTACGGCACACTGCTGCCGGAAAATGTGCGTGCCGTACTGGCGAACTACGCCGCCGAAGACAATGCCGAGCGCACGCAGCGCCAGACGGCGGCACTGCTGGTGCAAGGTGCGGCGGCGCTGATACTGATCGGTTGCCTGGCGTTTCACCTGGCCGAAGTCGGCCTGATCGGTTTGATGGTCATTGTGCTGATCACCGCATTTACCGGCATCACCGACGAGCATCGTCTGGGCAGCGCTTTCAAGGATGCAATGCCGTTTACCGCGTTGCTGGTGGTGTTCTTTGCCGTGGTGGCAGTGATTCATGATCAGCAACTGTTCGCCCCGCTGATTCAATGGGTACTGGCCCTGCCGGTGGAGCAACAGCCAGGCATGTTGTTTATTGCCAACGGTCTGCTGTCAGCCATCAGTGACAACGTATTCGTCGCGACCATTTACATCACCGAAGTGAAGCAGGCGTTTCTCGCAGGTCACATGACCCGCGAGCATTTCGAGACATTGGCAATTGCGATCAACACAGGGACCAACCTGCCGAGCGTGGCGACGCCCAACGGTCAAGCCGCGTTCCTGTTCCTGCTGACTTCGGCAATTGCACCGCTGGTGCGCTTGTCGTATGGGCGGATGGTGTGGATGGCGTTGCCGTACACATTCGTGATGGGCTTGCTGGGCTGGTATGCGGTGAGTTACTGGCTCTAAAACGAGAGCTTTTGCAGGAGCTGCCGCAGGCTACGATGTTTCGTTGTTAAAACAATCAAAAGATCGCAGCCTGCGGCAGTTCCTGCATGTCCGCGGTGAGTCAGCGTGGGAGGATGTATTTCTCGATCGCCTGCGCCACACCGTCTTCGGTGTTTGGCGCGGTAACGACATCGGCCTGGCGCTTCACTGCGTCTTCTGCCTGCCCCATGGCAATCGACAAGCCAGCGCATTTGAACATCGCCGGGTCGTTACCACCGTCGCCGATGGCGGCGGTTTGTTCCAGCGCAACGCCGAGGTATTCGGCAATCGTTGCCAGCGCGGTGCCTTTATTGGCCTCCAGCGCAGTGACGTCGAGATACACTGGCTGCGAGCGCGACACTTGCGCCATGCCGTTGACCTTGGGCAACAATTGCGCCTCCAGTTCAATCAGCAGCTGAGTGTTGTTGCTGGTCGCGACGATCTTGTCGATCCGTTCCAGATAAGGCTCGAAGCTCTCGACCACCACCGGCGGATAGCCAAGGCCATGTTGCTCACGCGGCACCATGGGACCGTGCGGATCCTTGAGCAGCCAGTCGCCGCCGCTGAAGACCCATACCTCGACGTCGGGCTGATCGGCGAACAATGCCAGCGCGATCAACGCCGTGGTGGCCGGCAAATAATGCGCGGCCAACAAGCTGCCGTCAGGCTTGACGATGGTGCCGCCATTGAATGCCGCGGTCGGCAGATCAACGCCCAACGCTTCGATCTGCTGCAACATGGCTCTGGGCGGTCGGCCGGTGGCAAGGCTGAAGAGCACGCCCGCCTCTCGTAGCGAACGCACGGCATCGAGGGTGCGCTGGCTCAACGTGTGGTCGGGCAGCAGCAGCGTGCCGTCCATGTCACTGAGCAGAAAACGAATCGGTTGTTTCGGCAGGTCACTCATCCCAGACCATGCCAGACGCGGCCATCGCGAGTCAGTAAATCGTGGGCCGCCTGCGGGCCATCCTCGCCAGCGGCATAGGTCTGCACGCTCGCGTCCTGCTGCCAGGCGTCAAGAAATGGCTGCACCGCGCGCCAGCCGTTCTCGATGTTGTCGGCGCGCTGGAACAACGTCTGATCGCCGGTCAGGCAGTCGTAGATCAGCGTTTCATAGCCGGTCGATGGCTGCATCTCGAAGAAATCCTTGTAGGCAAAGCCCAGCTCGATGTTGGCCATGTTCAGCGCCGGCCCCGGCCGCTTGGCGAGCAGGTCGAACCACATGCCTTCGTTCGGTTGGATCTGGATTCGCAGATACGTTGGCTGCAACTCGTCGACTTCAGTGTCGCGGAACTGCGCATACGGCGCGGGCTTGAAGCAGATGACTATTTCGGTGTCGCGCACGCTCATGCGTTTGCCGGTGCGCAGATAGAACGGCACGCCGACCCAGCGCCAGTTGTCGATCATGACTTTCAGCGCCACGTAGGTTTCGGTGGTGCTGTCGGGCGACACATTGGCCTCTTCGCGATAACCGTTCAACGGCTGACCGTCGCGCTCGCCGGCGGTGTACTGGCCGCGAACCGAATTGGCCCGCGCCTCTTCGGTGGTCCATGGGCGGATCGCGCCGACCACCTTGGCCTTCTCGCCGCGCACCGCATCGGCGCCGAACGCGGCCGGCGGTTCCATGGCAACCATCGCCAGCAACTGAAACAGGTGGTTGGGAACCATGTCGCGCAAGGCACCGGTGTTTTCGTAAAAACTGCCACGCGTTTCGACGCCGACCGTTTCAGCGGCGGTGATTTGTACGTGGTCGATGTAGTGATTGTTCCAGAACGCCTCGAACAGTGCGTTGGAGAACCGGCTGACCAGAATGTTCTGCACGGTTTCCTTGCCCAGATAATGGTCGATCCGGTAGATCTGTTTCTCGGTCATGACCTTGAGCAGGCATGCGTTCAAGGCTTCGGCGGTGTGCAGGTCGGAGCCGAACGGCTTCTCGATCACCACCCTTCTGAACGCTTCGGGGGTTTCTTCCAGCAAACCGGCGCCGCCAAGACGGCGCACCACTTCGCTGAAGAAACGCGGCGCAGTGGCCAGATAGAACACTGCATTGCCGGTGCCGCTGTCGGCGATTTTCGCCGCCAGGGCTGAATAGGTGCTGTCGTCCAGGAAGTCACCCTGGACGTAGCTGATACCTCTGGCGAGCTTGGCCCACAAGGCCGGATCAAGCATCTGATCACCCTTGCCGACCTTCGCCGCCACTTCGGTACGGATGAAGTTTTCGAGTTTTTGCGCGAACGCCTCATCGGTAATTGCGTTGTGATCAACGCCAACGATCCGCAGATTGTCGTCAAGCAAGCCGTCGCGACTGAGGTTGTACAGCGCCGGCATCAGCAAGCGCTTGACCAGGTCGCCGTGGGCACCGAACAAAAACAGCGTGGTCGGTGGTGCGGGTTCTGCCTTGGATTTTCTGCGGATCGTACGGGTCATTTCCTGGCTGTCTCCACGTGGCCGCCGAAGCCGAAGCGTTGCGCGGACAGGATCTTGTCACCGAATGTGCCCTGGCCGCGCGAGCGGTAGCGCGAGAACAGCGAGTTGGACAGCACCGGCACCGGCACCGCTTGTTCCATGGCGGCTTCGATGGTCCATTGGCCTTCGCCACTGTCGGCCACCGAGCCGGAGAAACCGTCGAGTTTCGGGTCAGCGGCCAAGGCGTCGGCGGTGAGGTCGAGCAGCCAGGACGAGACGACGCTGCCACGGCGCCAGACTTCGGCGATGTCCGCTACGTTCAGGTCGAAACGCTGATCTTCCGGCAAACGCTCGCTGGATTTGGTCTTGAGGATGTCGAAGCCTTCGGCGAACGCAGCCATCATGCCGTACTCGATGCCGTTGTGAATCATCTTCACAAAGTGACCGGCACCGGCGGGACCGGCGTGGATGTAGCCGTGCTCGGCGCGGTGGTCATCGGATTTGCGATCCCGGGTGCGCGGGATGTCGCCCATGCCCGGGGCCAGTGCGGCGAACAGCGGATCGAGGCGCAGCACGGTTTCGGCGTCGCCGCCGATCATCATGCAATAACCGCGTTCCAGGCCCCAGACGCCGCCGGAGGTGCCGACGTCGATGTAGTGCAGGCCCTTCTCGTTCAGGGTTTTGGCCCGACGGATGTCATCCTTATAGTTGGTGTTGCCGCCGTCGATGATGGTATCGCCGGGTTCAAGCAAGGTGCTCAGGGTGTTGATGGTGTCTTCGGTCGGCGCGCCGGCCGGCAGCATGACCCAGACAGCGCGTGGCTTTTCCAGACCGGCAACCAGTGCAGGCAGATCGGCGACGCCGGTGGAGCCCTCGGCGACCAGGTTATCGATGAAAGCGGTATTGCGGTCGTAAACAACGGTGGTGTGACCGTTGAGCATCAGACGTCGCGCAATATTGCCGCCCATGCGGCCCAGTCCAATAATCCCGAGTTGCATGTGCTGATGCTCCTTACTACAAATAAATGTGTGTCATTGGTTATAGCCCAACGCGGTGATGGAGGTTAGTCCAGAGCGTTGCGATGAAGTTTCCGGGCATTGTGCCCGATCCAGACTGATAACGTCGTAAATCATGCCGAAGACACACCGACCATGAAAAATAAAAAAGTTCCCTTCCAGGGCAAAAGAAATCAAAATTGGCGCCGATAGTAAGTCAAGCACCTCGAAACGAGGAGTGACCTACAGTTGATGCACGCCATTTGCGAGGTGAGCAATGGGCACAGTACACACAGCAATGCCGCCACAAACCCTTTACGTCACTATCCGTCGCGATGAGCTGCGCCAGTTGAAAGACGAGCGCGACCAGTTGAAGCACGAATTGGCGCAACTGCGCGCTTTGACCCAAGGTTCCCAGCCGCAACCGCGTCCGGTTGTGCTGCGCGCACCCCACGCCTGATCCCCGCCTGCTCCGGGAACGACCACCGTCGTTCCCGACACGTTGCACCTCTGACCGCTAAAAAGCCCTATAACAGCGGCACTTAACGAAAATTTCACATTCGCTTGGGGATACTCCGCCCCATTCTGGCCGTACCTGCGCGTACGGCCTCTGTTCGTCGGTGTCATGGAAGCGTTCCGGCGTGGTTTTTATGATTGAGCTGGAGCGCTGAATGGCATTGTTCAAACGCAGCAAAACGACTGCGACTGGTTTCGATTGGGCCGGATTTCTCTGGCTGTTCGTTTTCTTCTGGTACTTCTCGGGTATCACCCAACTGCTGATCCAGCTGACCGGCACTTCCGGCTTCACCGGATTCCGTCAGGCGTTCGTGATGAGTGCGCTGTGGCTGGCGCCGATGCTGCTGTTCCCCAAGCAGACCCGCCTGCTCGCCGCCATCATCGGCGTGGTGCTGTGGGCCTGTTCGATGGCCAGCCTCGGTTACTTCTTCATCTATCAGCAGGAGTTTTCCCAGAGCGTCATCTTCATCATGTTCGAGTCGAACGTGTCTGAAGCCGGCGAGTACATGACCCAGTACTTCGCATGGTGGATGGTCCCGGCGTTCCTCGTCCATACCGCGTTCGCCTATTTCCTGTGGACACGCCTGCGCCCGGTGTACATGCCCCGTGGTCGCGCACTGGTGGCCGCGACAGCGATCGTGGTTGCCGTGGTCGGCTATCCGCTGGTCAAGCAAACCATGCGCATGGGCACCTTCGCCCAGGGGTTCGAGAAATTCGAAACCCGCATCGAGCCCGCAGTGCCGTGGCAGATGCTCGTGGCCTATCATCGCTATCAGGAAACCCTGGCCGACATGCAGGGCATGCTCGACAGTGCGAGCAAGATCCCGCCGTTGAAAAACCTCAAGGACGCCTCGGCCGGTCAGCCAGCGACCCTGGTGCTGGTGATCGGTGAATCGACCAACCGCCAGCGCATGAGCCTCTACGGTTATCCGCGCAATACCACGCCGGAACTGGACAAGCTCAAGGATCAGCTCGCGGTGTTTGACAACGTCATCACCCCGCGCCCTTACACCATCGAAGCGTTGCAGCAAGTACTGACCTTTGCCGATGAGCAGAATCCGGACCTGTACCTGTCCACGCCCTCGCTGGTCAGCGTGATGAAACAGGCGGGTTACAAGACCTTCTGGATCACCAACCAGCAGACCATGACCAAGCGCAACACCATGCTCACGACCTTCTCCGAACAGGCCGACGAGCAGGTGTACCTGAACAACAACCGCAACCAGAACGCCGCTCAGTACGATGGCGACGTCATCGAGCCGTTCAACAAGGCTCTGACTGATCCGGCAGAGCGCAAGCTGATCGTCGTGCATTTGCTCGGCACGCACATGAGCTACCAGTACCGTTATCCGCCGACCTTCGATAAGTTCCAGGACCGCCAGGGCATCCCGGCCGGTGTGCGCGATGATCAGGTGCCGACCTACAACAGCTACGACAACGCCGTGCTCTACAACGACTTCGTGGTTTCGAGCCTGATCAAGGACTACGCCAAGTCCGATCCGAACGGCTTTCTGCTCTACCTTTCCGACCACGGTGAAGACGTGTTCGACTCGGTCGGCCATAACACGCTGGGCCGGAACGAAAACAAGCCGACCGCGCCGATGTACACCATTCCGTTCATGGCCTGGGCCTCGCCGAAGTGGAAGGAGAATCACGACTGGAGCTTCGCTGGCGACCTCAGCCGCCCCTACAGCAGCTCGCAGTTCATCCACACCTGGGCGGACCTGGCCGGGTTGAGCTCGGATGAGCTGGATCGCAGCAAGAGCCTGGTCAGCGACAGCTTTGTGGCGCGACCACTGCTGATTGGCGATCCCTATCAAACTGCGAAACGGGCGTTGATCGATTTCAGTTTGATGAAGCCTAAATCGCCGGCCCCAGCGCCTGCGGAAGTGGCACACAAGTAAAAAGAAAAGGGCCGGAAACGGCCCTTTTTTGTGCCCGCTAGTCAGGTTGCTCTTCCCCAATACCTCCTCGCAACACCTCGCAACATCTGCACTGTTCGAATGTTAACCGAGCGTTAATGGGCGCCAGACAGACTCTGCGTCGAGATCAGCTTCACGGACGAACCGACTCCCACTTGTTCAGTCGGAGGCACCATGAAAACCACTACTCTCATCTTCACCACCCTGCTCGCCATCGGCTCCACCAGCGCCTTCGCTGAGGGCGGCGCTGAGCGCATGCGTTATTACTACGACAACTTCCCGGTCCAGCACGCGCAGAGCGAACGAACGTCTGACGCCGATGCGAAGGAAATTCGCGTTCCCGCTGACCAGACGGCGCAAGTCACCGAGTCTTATCGAGACTGAGCGTCTTTGAGCAACCGATGGACCTTCCGTGGCTCCGCTCTGGCCCGGGAGAAGACAGTTGAGGCGCCCTGTCTGGGGCGCCTTTTTTTTAGGTGGCGAGGGCTGTCAGGCCTCGAGCGCGCTGATTTGAAGATCAAGATCAAAGGATCGCAGCCTCGTTGCGCTCGTCAGCGCCTACAACTCGATATGTGCAACGAGGCTGCGATCTTTTGCGGTTAATGGCCCCAGATAAGCTCTTCGGTCCAGCCCAGTTCGGCAAAATCTTTCGCGCGCAATGCGCTTTCCCCAGCACAGAAAAACTCGTCCAGTTGCGGTGGTTCGACCGCCGTGCCGCTGAGCATCCCGTGCACCTGGCCACGGTGATGGATCTGGTGCTCGAACAAATGTGAAAGCATTCGCAGGCGGCTGTCATGTTGTGGCGTTTCGCGGGCGATGGTGACGATCCTCGTCAGATCGGCATCGCGCAGCTGTTCGCAATAGGCAATCAAACGACGATCGACTCGAGCCTGTTCTTCACGCAGCGCGGCGGCGTCCGTAAACGGCTCGTCTTCACTGAAGAACACGTAGCAATCGGGGTGCGGCTCGTCACCGCGCAACTCGCGTTCCAGCGCGTCGACGTAGAACCAGTCGCAGGTCAGGATGTGGTTCAGGGTCAGACGAATGCTTGGGAAGAAGCCCACACGTGGCGCGGCGAGCTCAGTCTCGTCGAGTCGAGTCCAGGCCTTGGCCAGTCGATGATTGGCCCAAGCATTCTGGTAAGCCATGGTCAGCAGATGATGGGACAGCGGTTGGCTCATGTCGGCGCCCTCTTCTTTCACACTTCGGCAAAACGCTGCAATTGCATTTCCTGCAAGCGACTGAGGGTGCGACGGAACGGGAATTCCAGATAACCCTCGGTGTACAACGCTTCCATTGGCACGCGTGCCTCGACGTACAGCGGCACCTTGCGGTCGTAGCACTCGTCAACCAGCGCGATAAAGCGGCGGACGCCGTCGTCGTGCACTGACAACTGCGGCAGTTCACGGTCGCCCGCCACCACGCGCTCGGCGCCGTCTTCGGTGCCTCGTGCTATCCGCCCTTCGCGTTTCTGCGCGCTGAGATTTGGCACTTCGCTCAACAGAATAGCCCGGTAGCGATCGCACAGCGCGATGAAGTCCATGGCCGCGAAAGGCTGCTCGCACAGATCGCTGTAACGGCACCACAGCACGGTGTCACTGGCGTGCAACACGTTAAGCATTCGGTGGCCCACGGCGATGGGTTCTTTGCTCGCTGTCTCTCCTGAAGCGAGGGTGTTGAACACATCGCTCAACGCGCTCTTCGAATCGGCGTCGTTGACGAAATAGCGCTGTTCGATAGCGCCCGGGTGCAACCGGTGATCTTCGGCGCCATTCACTGCCACTACGTGCATGTGCGCCTTGATGGCGGCGATCGCCGGGGTGAAACGGTCGCGGTTGAAGCCATCGGCGTATAGATCATCCGGCGGCAGGTTGGAGGTGCAGACCACTACGACGCCTTCGTCGAACATCACCTGGAACAGTCGGCCAAGGATGATCGCGTCGCCAATATCGTTAACGAACAGTTCGTCAAAACACAGCACGCGTACTTCGGCGGCCAACTCTTTAGCCAGTGTCCTCAGGGGATCGGCGATACCGGTCAGCTGAAACGAACGCTGATGCACCCAGCCCATGAAATGATGAAAATGCTGGCGCCGCGCCGGCACGCGCAGGCTTTGGTAGAACTGATCCATCAGCCATGTCTTGCCGCGACCGACCGGCCCCCACAAGTACACGCCACTGACCGAACGGGTGCCGGCGTGCAAGGCTTCGTGGCATTTGTGCAACGTCCAGACCGCATGTTCCTGGGCTTCATCCTGGATGAAGCCCTTGTGTTCAACGGCGTATTGCCAGGCACTGAGGGGGGATTCGAAAGTCATGTGCGGCAGTATGCCATGGCGACTCAAGGGAAGTAGCGAGCCAGTGATCGTTCCCACAGGGAACCAATCAAGCGCTGAAGCCAGCAAAACCTGACCTTTCAGGCAGTTATTGCTCGTTGCCCTCGCCGTCCGCATACGGCATTCTGCGCACCCATTTTCTGACCCGGCCCCGCTTTGCGGCACTCACCTCATCATGACCGTTTCTGAAAAAGCTTCGCGCAACAACGACCTGATCTACGGCCTCAACGACCGTCCGCACCTGACCGCCACCGTGTTCGCCGCGCTGCAGCACGTCCTGGCGAGTTTCGTTGGCATCATCACCCCGACCCTGATCATGGGCGGCGCCCTCGGCCTGCACAGCGAAATTCCTTACCTGATCAGCATGGCACTGTTCGTCTCGGGCCTCGGCACCTTCGTGCAGGCCAAGCGGTTTGGCCCTGTGGGTTCAGGGTTGCTGTGTCTGCAAGGCACCAGTTTTTCGTTTATCAGCGTAATCCTCAGCGCCGGGTTCATGGTCAAGGCACGTGGCGGCGGTACTGACGAAATCCTTTCGACGATTTTCGGGGTGTGCTTTTTCGCCGCGTTCATCGAAGTGGTGCTCAGCCAGTTCATCGGCAAGTTGCGCATGCTGATCACCCCGGTGGTCACTGGCACGATCATCACGCTGATGGGCCTGTCGCTGATCAAAGTGGCCATGACCGATATCGCTGGCGGCTTCGGCGCGGCAGACCTCGGCGCCGGCAGTCATGTGTTTCTGGCAGCGTTGGTGATCGGCACGATCGTTGTGCTGAACCGCGTTGACGTGCCGTTTCTGCGCCTGGGCGCAATCGTCATCGGCCTGACCCTCGGCTACGTGGTGGCGTGGCTGATGGGCACGGTGGACTTCGCCTCAATGCCCGATGTGCCACTGGTCAGCGTGCCGGTGCCGTTCAAGTACGGATTCAACTTCGACTGGGTCGCGTTCGTGCCGGTGGCAGTGATTTTCCTGGTTTCGCCGCTGGAAGCGGCCGGTGACCTGACTGCCAATTCGATGATCTCGCGGCAACCGGTCAAAGGCCCGCTGTACATTCGCCGGATCAAATCCGGCTTGCTTGCCGATGGCCTCAATTCGGCCATGGCGGCAGTGTTCAACAGCATGCCAATGGTGACCTTCGCGCAGAACAACGGTGTGATCCAGCTTACCGGTGTGGCCAGCCGCTACGTGGCGTTTTTCATCGCCGGCCTGCTGGTGTTGCTGGGCCTGTTCCCAATGATTGGCGCAGTACTGCAACTGATGCCGAAACCGGTGCTCGGCGGCGCTGAACTGGTGATGTTCGGCACCGTCGCCGTGGCCGGTATCAAGATTCTTGCCGAAGCCGGCCTGCATCGACGCAACATGCTGATCGTGGCGATTTCGCTGGGCATGGGCCTTGGCATCGCGGCCGTACCGGAAGTCTTGCGTGAACTCCCGCAAGCGCTGCGCAACATCTTCGAATCGCCAATCACGGTCGGTGCGTTGTGCGCTATCGTGCTGAACATCTTTCTACCGGAAGAGTTCATCGAGCTGGAAGAAGACGATTTCGACCCGGAAGCCTCGATTCTGCAGGTCATGGAAAACCCCGATATGTCCGCCAAGGGTGAACCTGCCTCGCCGACGGATGTCGCACGCATGAACCGCTGAAGTCAGGTCCTGGCAAAAAGGGCTGCGCCGGCAACGGTTCAGCCCTTTTTTGTCGAGAGATTTTTATGCGCCGCATTCAAGCCGTCGTCCTGTCGCTCCTGCTGCTGTCGCTCAGTGCCTGCGCGCTGTTTCCCAACCGCGACCCGGTGAACATCAACGTGGTTGGCCTCGAACCGCTGCCCAGCCAGGAACTGGAAGTACGCTTCGCCATCAAGCTGCGTGTGCAGAACCCGAATGAGACCGCGATCGAGTACAACGGTATCGCCCTCGACCTGGAGGTCAATGGTCATTCTCTCGCTTCCGGCGTCAGCGACCAGAGCGGCTCGATTCCACGTTTTTCAGAAACCATCGTCACGGTCCCGGTCAGCGTTTCGGCTTTCTCGGTGCTGCGCCAGACGCTGGGCCTGAGCCAGACGCAAAGCCTCGACAACCTGCCCTACGTATTGCGCGGCAAACTGGCCGGCGGATTGTTCGGCACGATGCGTTTTACCGACAGCGGCAAGCTGAGTTTGCCCAAGGCCAGTGCGGCGACCTGGTAGTCAGCCGCTATCCGGGAAAAACACAAAACCATTGTAGGAGTGAGCCCGGAGGTCAGGTGTTGAACCGCACACCCGGCTTGGCGCGCTCATCGACAGACAACTCAAACACATCCGGCCGCGCATAGTGGCCGACCACGTCGTAGTCATACCGTGCGCGAATCAGTTCTTCGGTGTCGATTTCAGCCGTTAGCAACCCCGCCTCCCCCCGCAACGGCCCGGCCAGCACATCGCCCATAGGCCCGACGAACACGCTGCCGCCAGCAATCAGCGGCCGATCGTCCGGCCAGTTGGCGACCTCCACGCCCAACTGATTCGGCGAGGCCTGCACCTGACAGGCGCTGACCACGAAGCAGCGTCCTTCATGGGCAATGTGGCGCATGCTGACTTGCCACATCTCGCGCTCATCCACGGTCGGCGCGCACCAGACTTCGACGCCTTTGGCATACATCGCCGTGCGCAGCAGCGGCATCATGTTTTCCCAGCACACCACCGCGCCAAGCTTGCCGACCTGGGTATCGAACACCGGCAGTGTCGAGCCGTCACCCTTGCCCCAGATCAACCGCTCGGTGCCGGTGGGCATGAGTTTGCGGTGCTTGCCGGTCAGGCCCGCCTGAGGATCGAAGTACAGCACCGTGCAATACAAAGTGCTGCCGGCGCGTTCGATCACGCCGATGACCAAGTTAGCCCCGGTGCGGGCGGACAGTCCGACCAGCGCTTCGGTTTCGGCGCCGGGGACATCGATAGCGTCGGCGAAATAACGCGCGTAGGCGTCGCGTCCCTCGGGTAGCCGATAACCCAACTGGGTGCCGAACCCCTCGCCTTTTGGGTAGCCACCGAGCAGAGCTTCCGGCATCACCACCAGTGCCGCGCCGGATTCGATGATCGCGTTCTCCCAGCCCAGGATCTGATCGAGGGTTTCGCCTTTTCCGCCGGGCAAGGCGCCGATCTGCAGTGCAGCAACAATGGACTTAGGCATCACGTTCACTCCATCAGGTTCAGGTGTTGCTGATTCTCCAGCGTCACGCGATCATGAATAAAGCCCGGACCAGTGCTGAATGATATGAGCCAAATGAATATCGCCAACATCGACCTCAATCTGCTGAAAGTCTTTGAAGCGCTGCACGAGGAATCCAGCGCCAGCCGCGCTGCCCTGCGCCTTGGCGTGACGCAGTCAGCGGTCAGTGCCGCGTTGCGCCGCTTGCGCGAGGTGTATGGCGATCAGTTGTTCGTGCGCACCGGGCGCGGATTGGCCCCGACCCTTCAGGCCAATCAGCTGAAGCCCGTGATCAGCGATGCGCTGAATAAATGCAGACAGAGTCTGGCCATGCTCGATCCCGCGGCGCTTCAATACGACGGACGCTCGGTAACGGTCGGTCTCTCGGATGATTTTGAGATTGCCTATGGCCGCCGATTGATCGAGGAAATCGCCCGCCATGCGCCGAAACTGCGGCTGATTTTCCGCCAGACCCATAGCCAGATCGTCGCTCGCGCATTGATGGAGCGCAGCATCGACCTGGCGATCACGGCCGGTGGATTTGCCGAACGCTTGCTCAGCCGTCAGGTGTTGGGCGACGGCGGATACGCCTGTCTGGTTGATCCGGCCAGCCTTGCGCCCGGCCAGCGAGTGATCGAACTGGAAGAGTTTGTCGCCCGCGAACATATTCTGGTGTCGTCGGGCGGCTTTATCGGCATAACCGACGAGGGTTTGGCGGCCGTAGGGTTGAGCCGCCGGGTGTGCGCTTCGACCACCCACTTTGCCGCGCTGCCGTTCTTGCTCAAGGGCAGTCAGGCCGTGGCGACCATCCCGACCCACGCCGCCGAAAGCATCGCGGCGCTGAGCGGGCTGGCGATGATGCCCTGCCCTCTGGCCCTGCCGCGCTATCCGGTGGAACTGGGCTGGCGCACCAGCACCCACGTCGACCCGGTGGTGATCAAGGTTCGCGAGGCGATTGCCGCAACGTTCAGCCAAGCCTGAAGTTGTTTATTTATTCGCGGCCATCAGGCGATTGACTTCGCTGCGTACCATGTTGGCGAACTCCGGTGGGGACATGCCGTCCAGTTCGGCCCGAACCCACTCGGCCCATTTGCCTTTGCGCTTGCCGCGTTCGCCGAACAAACGCGCGGCTTCGCCTTTGGCTTTGCCCAGATTGTTCTGCCAGAGTTCGAACAGACGGGATTTCTCGTCTTCCAGCGCAGCGCGCTCTGCAAGGGATTTGTCGGCCAGATTGAAACTCATGGGGAATTATCCTGCTGCGTAAAATGGCGACATCTTACACGCTCGACGGAAATCTCCGTTGCAGGTTTTTCCTTTGCCAGCGAATGTCATGCAACTTTTCACTGGCCGCTACACTCCATTAGTCACTGTCCATTCACCTGCAAGGAATCACTCAATGGCCCGCAAATCCGCCTCGACACACACTGAAGAGCAAATCAAGGATCAAGCCTTCAGCGACCTTCAGGCGCTGATCGAAGAATCGGACAAGCTGCTCAAGAGCAGC
This sequence comes from Pseudomonas khorasanensis, assembly GCF_014268505.2. Taxonomy (GTDB): domain Bacteria; phylum Pseudomonadota; class Gammaproteobacteria; order Pseudomonadales; family Pseudomonadaceae; genus Aquipseudomonas; species Aquipseudomonas khorasanensis. Next base: position 1,005,765 of record NZ_JABWQP020000001.1, on the reverse strand, counting down.
GCTTCTCTGGTCGGCGAAGAAGCCGAAACGCTGCGCGCACAAATCGCCCTGAAACTGCAGCAAGCGCTGGATTCAGTGTCCAGCGTGCGCGACCGCACCAAACCCGCTGTTGAAGCCACCGAAAACTACATCGGTGGCCATCCTTGGCAAACCGTAGCGATCTCCGCCGGTTTCGGTCTGGTGGTTGGGTTGCTGCTCGGCCGTCGCTGAGTCAGACAGATAGAAAAAGGCGAACCTCAGGGTTCGCCTTTTTTATACCCGGCCGGTGAACAATCCCCGCTCACTCGCCGGCCAATTCACGCAATTGCGCCAACGTCTGTTCATCCAGCGCAATGCCCTGAGCCAACGATCGGGCGCGCTGCAAATGACGTCGATCACCCGGCAAGCGTTTGAGCCCCACCCCGTGCATTTGGCGCACCAGCTCTTCACTGCGCTGGGCAAAACTCTGCCCCGCCGCCTTGTCCGGATCAATGACAATCAGCAACTGGCCCGTCCAGGGCGTCTTCGCGCCGGGATGGTTGGACCAATCGAACTCAAACGAGAAATTCCCGCCAGTCAGTGCCGCCGCCAGCAACTCGACCATCATCGACAACGCCGAACCCTTGTGGCCGCCAAATGGCAGCAAGGCGCCGCCCTCAAGAATCGCCTTGGGATCCTGGGTCGGCTGACCGAGGCTGTCGACGCCCATCCCGGGCGGCAATTTCTCACCTTTGCGCGCAGCAATTTGCACGTCGCCGTGGGCGATGGCACTGGTGGCCAGGTCGAAAACAATCGGCGCGGCACCCGCGCGTGGCGCAGCGAAGGCAATCGGATTAGTGCCGAACAGGGGCCGATCAGCGCCGTGTGGGACCACGCAGGTCATGCTGTTGACCACGCTCAACGCCACCAGCCCCTCGTCGGCGAACGGCTCGACGTCCGGCCACAACGCGGCAAAGTGATGGGAGTTGCGAATCGCCAGAACGGCGATCCCGGCGTGGCGCGCTTTCTCCACCAGCAAAGGTCGTGCGGCAGCCAATGCCGGCTGGGCAAACCCGTTCCCGGCATCCACACGGACGAAGCCTGCAGCGACATCTTCGACCTGTGGCACGGCCTGGCCATTGACCCAGCCGCTGTTCAAGGTCGAGACATAGCCGGGAATACGGAACACTCCATGGCTGTGGGCACCGTCGCGCTCGGCGCCGGCGCAGTTGGCCGCCAATGCCCGGGCTACCTCGCTGGAAGTGCCGTGGCGCAAAAAAATCGTTTCAAGCAACTGCGTGAGTGCTTCAAGGGATAACGAGGACAAGCCATGATCGTGTGGCGCAGACATCTGAAGCTCCAGAATGATTATTGGAGGGAACAACAGCGTACGGTCGGATTGCCTCCCGATTAACCCCGCCAGAGCTGCTGCCTGTCAACCCTTCGATTGATCGGCAACGCCTGCCTTTGGCAAGCGCACATCTAAAGCTGGTACGTGCGGTAACGGTCTACCGCAAGTGCGGCGAACTGCGGGCCTATTGTTGAGTCCCGCCCGATGGCGCCTCATTAAGAGCTTCGATGATGTCCAGTTCGACCGCACCGCTTCTGTTTCCCGACATTTTCAACGCCTCCGGTCTCCATGCCGACCTGGCTAAAACTCACAGTCTCAACAGCAAAGACTTCGACTGGCTCGCTAACGCGCAACTGGCGACCCACGCCCTGCGCAGCGTTCAAACCCCGCCTATGCGGGCCGAACGCATTCTGCTCAACGCCGATTGGCAATTGGCCGTACCTCTGGCCGGCTGCTTCATTCTCGGCGCCGGACCGGATGACAACGGCATGTTTTTGTACACCCCTTACGACGGTCTGAAAAAATACAGCGACGAGAAAGCGCTGACGGACGCTTTGCAAAAACGCCTCGATGACGCAAACGAGCAGGATGATTTGTTGGCGTTTCTCAGCGTCTCACGGCGTAAGGAGCTGGTGGAAAAGCGCGGCATTACCGTCACCCGCGAAACGATCGAAGGCGATGTATTCGAGGATCAACAGGCCGCGATCACCGAGTCCCAGCAAGCATGCGCACGCGACTTGGTGGACGAGCTCAAACGCCTTCCCTCGCTCGCCGCCTTGCTGGAAAAGATCCTTGATGAACTGCTGAAGCCTCACTTTGACGAACTGCTGCAATCAGACACCAGGGTCAATTTTTATGCCGATCTCTCATCGCAAACCGAAGCGACCAGGCAGTGGCTCGATTCACTGCCGCTGAGTGAAGCGCTGCTGCTGCACTTTCGCCGTCAGGGGTGGCCTCACGGCCGGACCGTTGAGTTTTCTCATCCGGCCCGTTCGGCCCGGGAAGGTGATCAAACAGCGTGGGCGAATGCAATCAAGACCGCGTCGGGCAAATTGACCATGCTGTTGTTCCGACAGCTTGAGGTCTACTGGAACGCTGCCTCATTTGAAGGCTCGCCCAGACGTACATTCTTCAGCCAGACGCTACTGGATCAGACGCGCGCGGATTTCATGATCAAGCGAGAAACGGAAATCCTCACCGCCGGCGAGTTCGACGCCGTGCACAGTTTGATTCGCGAACCGAGTGTAGGGGTTCGGCGGCCAACGTTTGAAACCGTGTGTTTGAGTGAAGAGACAAGTTTTGTCGAGTTGGCCGGCTCGCTGATGATCAACCATGAAAAGGCTTACCTCTACACCCCCAGCCAGGGATTGCAGACACTTAAAAACTATACCGACCTCAAGCAAACGTTGACCGCCAAACTCGGCGCCGCTGGACATGAAGACGAACTGTACGGGCTGATGAATCTGGATGAACGCAACCGCTATCTGGGTTTCGCCAACGCACAGGTGTCCGGGCTAAACATCGGCGGTGAAATCATGGCGACGCTGTTCGAGGCCATCCTCACCAAACAGCGGCAGAACATTGAATTTGTTTTGCAGCGCTTGCGCCAGAACGAGCGCACCACAGACGTTCATGCACGCTTCGATATCGCGCTGGATATTCGCTCAATGATTCATGAGCGGTTGCTCAAGCTTGACGTCAATGAACGCTGGAGTACCCGGCCGCTGTTTACCAGTGCTCCGCCATCGTCCCTCGTGCAGGCTGACAAGGCTGCGGAACAGGCGAGGAGCCTGGAGCGAACCCTGGAATATCTCACCGGCACTTTCACCGATCAGCCGACCACGAGCAGCGATGAGCAGCGCGGTTTCCTTGAAAGCATACGCTGGAATCTGTCGCGGGCTTTCGAAAAAGGCATACGCGCTGAAGCGTATCTGAGGAATCTGAGCGGTGCCTTGCTGGATTCTGAACGGCAAATTGTCGACAACGTGTTCGACGCCACGCACACGACCCGGAGTGATCGCCAGTCACTCAACGGTTTTCGCCCGGACGCGTGGTCGCTCACCCTCGCCCGTACGGGCGTAAACGAGGCACTGGCGCTTGCGCATTGTCTGCTACTGACTGAGCGGGGGGGCATGGATGCCGCCCATTCCGGACGCGCCATCCTGTGGACGCCGGCTCTTGGCCTGGAAGTTTTCGAGGACATCACCATTGCGCGAAAGCAGTTGCAACGACGGCTGGACGACAACAACCAGAGTCATACGCTGCTGGATAATCTACAAACGCCGCAACATCAACTGGACCAGCAATACACACTGGGCAGCTTTAAATTAATTGAAGACAGCGTCTCGCTCGATCGTATGCAATCAGCCATTGAGCACTTCATCGCTGAGTGTGACGTGCTGCGCAGTCGCGTCAAAAAGGAGCGCACGCTTAAAAAATTTCTTGATCAAGTGAAAACAAAGGTGATCGATACAAACCTGGTACGTGCCATCCATCTCGCACGAACCCTCTCCCGTCAATTGGACTTTCCCGACTGGTTGCGCATGGCGCCGGTGGCGGAACAACGTACGCACCTCGCATTACTGGATGAGGTGCGCCGCGCCTTTATTGACGGCAAGGACTTTCTCGATGACGTCCCAACCTTGGCCGGTCATGTCGAGGAGAAGCTCCAGGCATTACTCGATAGCCGATTCCCCGACAATGGCCTCAAACCACAGGACATCCGGATTACACCGAACCTGACATTGGCCGGACCGGCCTGCGATCTGTTGGAGTTTGCCTTGCATCATTACAACATCGTCCAGGACACGGGCTTTAAAGTGGCCACCAAAACCACCACGGCGTTACCAGAAAATCTCAATCAGTCCGCCGTGCAGCAACTCCTGCAGTCGCTCGACATCACCACGACGTACACAGACAAAGTGACCAAAGCGCTGTCAGCTAAAAGCGTGTCTGCCCGAACCAGCAAGAAACGTTTTTTACGTCAATTGCCGTGGCAATTGATGCAGCACGCCCATTCCATGAAGTTGCAACAACAGCTCTCGGAAACCGGTTACGACTACGTATGCCAAGTGTTAGACATGCCGGACGGAGTAGCGCGAGACATGGTCGAGGGAGCTCATGCCATTATCAGCCCTCTGTCATTGGTAAAGACCGCAGGCGCTAGTTTCGTCGACACACTTGGGCTATATGTCATCGGGCCGGGCGCGGGGCAAACAGGCCCGCGGGTGCTCTATGCGCCTTACTCCAAGTTTGTTTTTCGCGAGTTCGAAAATGAAGAGCAATTGATCGATGCCGTGAATACCCCCAGCCAATTCCAGGATCTGATCATTCGACGCCTGCCGGACGAGCAGCAGGCCGTGTTCAAGAACTTGTTGAAAACAACCATTGGTACAAACACTGAAATCAAACTTCAGAGCACACCGATTAATGGCAGCGCACTCGAACGGTTGCACAAGGACACCCTGAGCCTTATGCCGAAGCTGCTCAGTAGCCAGCCACAGATCAATGCCCAGTCGGACTGGGAAACGGCGAAGGTTCTCTTCAGTCACGGCGTTCGCCTGGTATCCAATTTGCTGCCCGGTAAACTCGCTTCCTTGGGTTTCCTCTGGAAAAGCTATGAGGACTTCAAGGAGTCGGCCGAAGATCTTCAGGGTCATCACTGGGCAAAGGGCGTGAAAAGCTTCATCGAGGGGGCTATCTCGCTGTTCAGTCTCGGCCGTTTGTCCTGGGAAGAGGAGGCTGAATCGGCAACGGTCGATCTTGCCCCCCAGGCAAAGGCGTCTGCCGGTACTGACACAACAGCCGAAGTCGCCGCTCGGTGGGCAAAAGCGCCACCCGTTTCTGCCGCTCGCGTTGATCTTCAGCGGTTTGAAACCAGCGAGGCGCTAGAGAATCTCAAGCTTGAAAGCAATAAGCTGGTTTATGGAGATTCATCGGCGACACACAAATATGCGGCGATTGCCGGAAAGGTCTATCAGGTAATCCAGTCTGAAAAAGTCTGGTATTTGCGCGCCACGGATGGCGGCCAAGGCCCGGCTCTTGAACCGAAAAGATCGAGGCTGGTCATTGCGCGCGGCGGCCAGCCCGTTCAATTCTGTCGATCGAAGCGGCGCGACCTCACGCAAACCGAGGTCGAAGAAAGCCGTATGATAGAAATGCTTATTCAGGCCAGAGGGATGGCGCAAATCAATCGCCGCTACCCCGCGAGGGCCTTTGTCATTCAGCAAGCTGTGGTTCGGGCGAGACGCTACGCGCTGAACTGTCTGCATAACCTGGCATTACATCGCGACCGCTTGGGCGGCAGTCGCATAGAAACCGTCCTCAAGGATTTTTTCGACGTGACGCAAGTCACGCAGGCGCTGCTTGAAAAGATCAACAAAGTGGTGATCCCCCTCTGCCACGAACTGGCAGACCCCAAAGATGACTTACTCAACACCGAACGTTTTTTCGCGGGTTTGAATTCGCGCTCCTACGACAATACGATTGCGTTCGTTTTCAAACAGGACAGGAAAAAGATCGTCCACCTCACCGAGAATTTCTTTAATCCAAGGCTGGATGCCTATACTGCCTACCTGCCTCCCCGGTTCAATGTCGATTCTCACGCTCGTGCTGTGACCTTGATCCACGAACTTTCGCATTTAGTATGCGACAGCGAAGATTTAGCGGAGGTAGACGCGATTTGTCCGTATCCAGACATGATCAAAACTGCTACTGCAAAGGGGCGGTTGCTTAAGAATGACCTTGATCTCAGGCGCAAGTCTCTGTCGGTTTCTACCGAGCTTTCGCGCCTGTTCGCAGTGCAAACGAGCAACAAGGCCTGGATCGATGTGGACCAGGTGCCTGCGCGCGCTGATGATTACAGGAAAATCCTCAGCCTCACCAAAAGCAAGAACCTTGCAGAAGCCCGCGATGCCTTTCGCAGTACTGTCTCGGATGAGGCGCGCACTGCCGTGATATTGGCAAACGCTGACTCGATCGCGTTGCTGATCAGCGAACTCGGCAGAGCGCTGGACCCGCTTCCCGCGGCCGTACCGCTACACGCGCCACCGTCCAGCCAGTCGGGCGCTCTGTGACCTGGGCCGCGACAGCCGAAAAAAAACGCTGGCTTTACGCCAGCGCTTTTTTTAACACATCAAGGAATGTTCAATCCTTCTGATCTCGCAGCACATTGCCCGAGGCGCCGTCGATGCGGAACTCATAGACAGTGCCATCCGCCTTGCGCCCTTCGCCTTCCCAGTAACCGTCATTGTCGGCGCCAATCTCATAGACCTCGACATAGCCGGCCTTGGTCTTGGCGACTTCGATGGCTTTTTCGATGGTGATCCAGCCTGCGCCTGGCTTGTCCGCCAGAGCGGCGCCCGCGCTGAGCAAGCCGGCCGTGGCAATCAGGGCTGCGAAAGTCTGTTTGATCATTTTTTCACTCCATTTATGGATAGTAGGCATTTGCTTCCTGTTTTTTGGGCGCCACAGGAAAAAATAAGTTCCACGTTGATGGGCAAATGCCATGACTGATGTTCTCGGCGAGCTGCCGTCAAGGTTAGAATGGGCGAAATCAGGATGAGTCAATGACCCAAGACACTCTCTCGGAAGCCGAATACGACGTGATCACCGATGCCGCCGCGCACTGGTGCATGCGTCTGCACGCCGCTGACTGCACGGACGAGGAGCGTCGCGCATTCCGGGCATGGCACGATGCGCATCCCCTGCACGCTTTGGAATACGAAGCTATGCAGGAAATCTGGGAAGTAGCCGGGGATTTGCCTCGAACCGAGCCCGAAGCCTTGGCCGCACAGCGCAAACCTTCGCGTCCGTGGGGCAAGTTTGCGGCGATCGCTGCAGCCTGCGCCCTCGCCTTGCCTTTGGCCGCTTACAGCGGCTGGAGCCTGGGCTGGTTGCCCAACAGTTATCAGCATTACGCCGCCACTGACAGTGTGCGGCAGGTCACCTTGAGCGACGGCAGCCAGCTCGAACTCAACCTCAATACCGACCTGACCTTCAGTAACTTCAAGCATGAGCGTCGCGTTACCCTGAACAAGGGAGAGGCGTTCTTCACAATCAGCCACGACACGTCACACCCCTTCGTGGTTCGCGCCGGCGAAGGCAGGATTCGGGTGACTGGCACCCGTTTCAATGTCTGGTTGTATGAAGACCAAGTGCGGCTCAACCTGGTCGAGGGTTCGGTGCTGGTCAGCAGCAATCGCGATTTACCGGGTGAAGGCTTGCGTCTCGGGCCCTCGATGCAGGCGCGTTACCGGCACGGCGATTACCTGCCGCAAATCAGTCAAACCTACCCCGGCGATAGTTCGCTGGCTTGGCGCAGCGGCAAACTGGTGCTCGACAACCTCGCGCTTCACGAAGCCCTGCCGCTGATCAATCGCTACCTGAGCAACCCCTTGATGCTGGCCGACACCAGCACCGGTGCGATACGCGTGGGCGGTATCTATAACATCAAGGAACTGAACAATTTCGCCGGCAGCCTGCCGAAAGTGTTGCCGGTCTACCTGACCCGCAACAAAGAAGGCAACCCGGTGATCAACTCGATGCCGCAACGCCCGCCGAAAAGCTGAAGGCCGCGTCCCTTGTGGGAGGCGGCCTTCTTTTTTCTGCTCGCGGCGGTATTAGTGCGCTGCCACCTTCCCTGTCTGATCCTGCGCCTGCCGGATGCTCTGCACCTGATAGTGCGGATCCGCCTGGATCTGTTGTTCGGTGAACGGCAACACGCTCCACCGTTTTTTGGAAAACGCCTCGGTCTGATCGCGCGAATATTTCGAAGCCGGATCGCTGGATAATGAAAACGCCAGCAACCCCTGAGCGTGCGGCCCTTTGTCGTCAAAGCTCACCACTTGCAAATAGCTGGTGCCACTGACCACCTCAAGTTTTCCGTCATCCCGGGGCACGCTTTGCATCGCGTTGTAAATGCCCAGCGTGCCCGGCCCGCCGTGAATCGGCGTTTGCTGCCCGCCACTGCTGACCACCTGGATATCACCCCAGCGCATGCCCGGCTTCAGGCCCATTTTGCCGGTCAGTTCGACCGAGGCGAGCATGGCTTCACGCAGCGCCCTGGCAACAGCTGGCTGCTCGACCGCCAGGCCACGCGGGGTGTTTTGCGCGTCGGCCGGGTTGAACGCGACACGCCAGATGTCCGGTGATTCGAGCAGTGCTTGCATGATGTTCTGGAAGTGCACCAGACCGATTCCGGAATCCAGATTGGCGCGGCCATCCCAATCCTTGAGGCTCGCGCAGACAGGTTCAATTGTCGCCGCATCTCCACCCAGGCCGGAGGCACAGAATTTCAGCAGATCGGGCATGACCTGAGTCGCCAGATAGACCTGATCGTCCATGACCATGTGCTGCAGATCCTTAACCGCCAGCGGCCCTTTTTTGGCCAGGTCACCCAGACGATCCAGCGCGAATCGCGAACGCAAGCCCAGCGGCTGGCCATCCTGACTGATTAGCGGTGAATAACCGGTGAGCGGTTGCGCCGGGTTGGCCAGCCACGCGGAATCGTTGGAGTGCTGAACGAAGTCCTTGCGCAGCAATTGCGGTAACTGGCTGGAAGCAAAAATGCCCTTCTGTGCCGCTTGCGGATCGATATCCCAGGCACAGTCGCTGCTGGAACCGTCGAGCACAATCATCCGCAGGCCGAGCCGTGGATCGCTGCATTTGGCCAGTTTCGCCGCGCTTACGTTCGGCACCACTGACAGGTTCATGTACAGCGTCTGGCCTTTGTCATCCACCGCAAGCGTGTTGACCCACGGAATACCCTGAATCTTGTGCACCGCATCTTGCAGATCCTTGAGACTGCTGGCCCGGTTCATCGCATACCACTGATTGAGCACGCGATCGTTGTCTAGGTTGGCGTCGCGCAAGCTGTACGCGTATTGCGTGTCCCAGTCGAGCTTGCCCGGCCATTGCACGATCGGCCCGAACTGCGAGCTATAGATGTCTCGCGACACCGCTGCGACCTGGCCGTCAGCCTGTTTGACCTGCACGGTGACCGTCTGCTTGTTCATGGGCAGTGACTTGCCGTCGAGCAGGTAACGGGTCGGATCCTTCGGATCGAGTTGCAGGCGGTACAGCGTGAAGTGTTTCGACGAGTCGACCGTATGGGTCCACGCCAGATGCTGGTTGAAACCGATGTTGATCATCGGCAAGCCCGGCAACGCGGCGCCCATGACATCGAGCTTGCCGGGGATGGTCAGGTGCATCTGGTAGAAACGCATGCCGCCGACCCAGGGAAAATGCGGATTGGCCAGCAACATGCCTCGGCCGTTGAACGAGCGCTCGCTACCGACCGCCACGGCATTACTGCCGCGATCCAGAGCGAAACGCTGTTGACGTGCTTCGGCCAACTGGTAAGCCCGCACATTGTGCTCAACCTGCGCCGTGGCTTGAGGAGGTGTTGCGCCAGCAAGGGCTTCGGCGAACTGACCCACGCCGCCTTCAGCCAGCAGGCGCCGCGTCAGCTTGACCAGATCCTCGGCGCGGATATCGCGCACCCATTCGCCCTGGCATTGCTGGGGCAGGCCTTGTTGACGGCGTTCGGCCAGGTAGCGGTTGTAACCGGCGGCATAACCCTCGACCAGATCGCGCACTGGAGCCGGCTGCGCCTGCCAGAAGGTGCTGACTGCCGCCGGGGTGTTAAGCCAGGTAAAGAAGACGTCGCTGACACGGTTTTCCCGCTGTTCGACAGTCAATGCTTCTGGACCGAAATAACGTGAGCGCTCCCCGCTGACGGTCACGATCTCGTTGGCCAGCAGACACAGATTGTCCTGGGCGTAGGCGTAACCAATGCCGAAACCCAGGCCTCGCTCGTTTTCTGCACGAATGTGCGGCACGCCAAAACTGGTGCGGCGAATGTCAGCGCGGGTGTCCGCAGTCGGACTTAGTGCATGGGCCGACAGGCTCAGTCCGAATAAGGTACCGGCAAGGGCCAGTCCGGTGAGTTGCCTGGAAATAATCACGCTCGCTCCTGATCCAAAGGTCGATTACCCATGCGTCCACGCGCAATGAGCCTGTCGAGGAAACGAAGCAGAAGCAAAAAAAATTAGCGCGCCAGGCAGCGAGCCACAGCCGTCATCACATGGGCGCGACGAATTGGCGACGAAATTTCTACATCTTTTCTTTCATGATTTGTTGAGCTGAAACGTCTTGTTTAGAGAGTGCAGCAAAACCCACCCCGATCTGGCTCTGAAAAGGAGTAATCGCATGTACAACCCGCAACTACCAACGGACGGTAGCCAGGCGAAACACGGCGCTTCCATGAACACGCACACAGGTGACTTCACACCGCGCGGCGAACGCCCCGGAAACGAGCGTATTCGGGTTCTACTCAAGAGTTTCGGCCTGCGCACCAGCCTGATTCGCCTGAAAGTCATCGACGCCCTGCTGGTGGCGGCACAGAGCAATCGTCGACTGGGCGTGCGCGGTGTCCATAGCCAGTTGCTCGACCTGGATGTGCCGTTATCCTTTCTCAGCGTCCGTGAAGTGCTTAAACGCTTGTGCGCCGAAGGCGTGATCACCTTCAACGCCGACAAGAGTTACAGCCTGCACCCACAGGCTGCCGCCGTCCTCAATAACGAATGAGGCCTGTCGCAGCCGCCGTCAGGTCTTGACCTTGCGGCGCATCACGCCGTTGATGACTACCACAACCACTGCCACACCGATGGCGACGTACTGGAACGTCTTCTCGGTGATCATGCCGGCGTTTTGCAGCCAGGACAGACCAAGCATGATCGCCAGTACGGACAGGGCGATCAGAATCGAATAAATCAAGCGTTGCTTCTGGGTCATTGCGGTTTCCTGAAACGTTGAAATGTATCCGTGCGTATCCGCTTGCATGCCATACGCTTACCGGTTGTCGCGATGCGCCGCTGCGAACAGGGTCTCATCTTACAGGCGCTGGAGCGTTTTGGCTCCAAGGTGGCCAAGCATCTGGCGCAGCCTGCCCACTGCAAACAATGCCCGCGCTATCGCAGGCATTTTTGATTCTTGCGCATTCGCGGCCAGGTAAACACGTTTAGCGCTCCGCTCATTCTTTAAACATCTCGAAAGTTCTTGAAATCTGCTGACGCATCAAACGGATAAGTCCGCCGCGTTTATACGCCTAGGCTCCGCGCACCTCCTACAGCCGATAAACAGGGATTTTGTGCAGAGAACACTCATAAACATCGACCGCCGACAGGTAGCAGGCTTTTGCCTGGCGCTCACCGCTTTCGAACTCCTCACCTACATGGCCAGCGACGTGATCATGCCGGCAATGCTGGATGTCACGACCGAACTCCGGGCAGACGTGCGGCATGTTCCCAATGCGTTCAATCTTTATCTGTTGGGTGGCGTCTGCCTGCAATGGTTGCTCGGGCCGTTGTCCGATCAATACGGGCGTCGGCCGCTGTTACTGGTTGGCAGCGCCTTGTTTGGCGTGTCCTGCATGGCGGCGTTTTTTACCGACAGCATTGAAGCTTTCAACCTGCTACGCCTGCTGCAAGGCATGGGCCTGGGGTTTGTCGTCGCGGTCAGCTACCCGGCATTGCAGGAGGTGTTCTGCGAAGCCGACGCCGTCAGGCTGATGGCGCTGCTGGGTAATGTTGCCTTGTTGTCGCCGCTTCTCGGGCCGCTGCTTGGCATTCTGCTGCTGGAATGGCTGAGCTGGCGACAGATCTTTCTGGCGCTCGGCTGCGCTGCCGGGCTGGTCTGGGTCGGCCTGTTTCTATGGATGCCGGAAACCGTGGGTGTGGAGCGCCGCGACGGTCATCGAAACGCGCGGGTGCCCTTCTCCTGGCGCTTCACTTTTCAGCGCTATGGCGCGCTGTTGGGTAATCCGCGTTTCCTCTGTGCCAGTCTGGCATTGGGCCTGATGAGCCTGCCGCTGATCGCCTGGATCGGTCTGGCGCCGCTGCTGCTGGTCCGGGTTCTGGAGCTGACGCCGCTGGAATATGGCCTGTGGCAGATCCCGGTGTTCTCGGCTGTCATCGCCGGCAATCTGATGCTCGACCGGTTACTGCAGACCCATTCGTTGCCGCAATTGGTTCAACTGGCGCTCTGGCCGTTCTGCCTGGGTCTGCTGCTGTTGGCGGCGTGCGCAGTGCTCGGTGCGGGACTCGCTCCGGTGGTGGCGAGCCTGTCGGTGTACGCCGTCGGGCTGGGCATGAGCAACGCGGCAGTGTATCGCCTGGCGCTGTTTTCCACGGAGGACAGCAAAGGCCTGGTCTCGGCGCTGACCGGCATGATCTCGATTGCGGTCATGGGCCTCGGCGGTTCGCTGATCGCAGCCATCGGTGGCGGCACCCGTCTTGAATACTTTTCCCTCTGGGCGGCACTCGGCGGGCTGATGTGCCTGCCTTTGATGTACCGGCTCTTGCAAACCACCACACCTGACGTGGCCTCGCCTCAATAAGGAACATCAATGAATCATCTCCCTTTTGCCGACGCGCTCTGCGCGTTGACGGAACCCTATTGCAGGGATTCCGCTGCGGCCGGTCTTTTTGATCAGGCGATGGCTGAAATCAGCCGGTTTCACTGCAATCACACGCCCGGTTACGCACATTGGCTGAATGCTCATGGACTCAAACCTCAGGACCTTGACGGCCTGGAGGACTGGTCGAGTCTGCCGCCGATCTTCGCCAGTTTCTTCAAGCAGCAGCTGCTGCTCAGCAGCACTGGCGCAGACGCCCTGGAGCTGACATCGTCTGGCACCAGCGGGCAGAAAAGCCGGATGCGTTATGACGAACGCAGCCTGGCGCGGGCGCAATTCATGGTCGCGCAGATCTTCCGCCATTACGGCTGGGACACTCCCGAGACGCCCTGCAACTACCTGCTGCTCAGCTATGAGCCCGAGGGGCGCGTTACGCTCGGCACCTCGTTCACCGACCAGTTTCTCTGCCAGTTTGCCCCCGTCAATCGCCTGGTTTACGCCTTGCGCAATACCGGTAACGGCCATCAATTCGATGTATTCGGCGTCATCGCCGCGTTGCAGTCGTTCGCTGAAGAAGGCCTGCCGGTGAGGATTTTCGGCTTCCCGGCATTTCTCTGGCAGACCCTGCAACGCATGCAGCACACCGGTGAACAGGATTTGCAATTGCCGGCGGGTTCATTGGCGTTTTTCGGCGGAGGCTGGAAAACACAGGCCGCGCAGGAAATTCCCAAAGAACAGCTATACGCCCATATCCATCGGCAACTGGGCATCGAACCCGCCCGCTGCCGCGACGGTTACGGCGCGGTCGAGCATGCCGTGCCTTACATCGAGTGCGCTCGCCACCATTTCCACGTGCCGGTGTACTCACGGGTGCTGATCCGCGACCCGATGGATTTTTCCCTGCTGCCCTATGGCCAACAGGGCCTGCTCGGGTTCGTCTCGCCTTATATCTCCTCCAGCCCCGCCCATGCTGTGGTCATGAGCGATCTGGCCACGCTGCACCCCGGCACAAGTTGCGGTTGCGGATTAACCACCGACTGGTTCGAACTGAATGGCCGCGCTGGCACCACGGGGGGCCGAAGCTGTGCGATGGCCGCCGCCGAACTACTGGGAAGTCACTGATATGTATTTGATCAACGGACAACTGCACGACACATACGGCCTGGACGAAGCACTGCAACAACTGCAACGGGAGTTGCCGCAGCACCTGACAACGGCACTCGACAGCGGCATGGTCATCCAGGCTACCGCGCGCTTCGCCGAGCGTTTGCGTAAGGCGCAAGCGGATCTGCCCCTGGACAGCGAACAGCGGCAGGCCTTGATCGATTTTTGCCAGCCCGAAGCCTTGGCGTACAAGTGCCAGCGCGAATTAGGCGCAGAGGCTGATTCGCTACAGCGCATCGATTATCGCCAGCCGCGCTTCGAATCCTGGCGCCCACTCGGACTCGTGGTGCACGTAACCCCCGCCAACGCGCCGCTCCTGGCCTTCTGCGCGGTGGTCGAAAGCCTGCTCGCCCGCAACGTCAACTGGCTGCGTCCCAGCCGCAGCGATCAAGGGCTGACGGCACGTCTGCTGTGCGCGCTGGTCGCGTGTGACCCGAGCGGGAAACTGGCCGGGTATGTAGCGGTTATACCCGCCGGCACCGAGCAGATCGGGCAATTATGCAAACACGCCAACGGTGTTGCGGCGTGGGGTGGCGAAGCGGCCCTCCAGGCGATTCGGCAGCAGTTGGCACCGGGTTGCCGCTGGATTGATTGGGGGCATCGCATCAGCTTCGTGTATCTGTCTGCCGAAGCTGCCACGCCCGAGGCGCTCGATGCCGTGGCCGATGAAGTATGCCGCCTGGATCAACAAGCCTGTTCCAGCCCGCAATGGCTAATGGTGGACAGCGATGATCCGCAGGTTTTACGCGCGATCGGTGAACAGCTGGCGCAGGCCTTCGAACGTCGCAGCGCCAATTGGCCCGCCCTGGTGCCGACCTCGCAGGAAGCCTCGCAAATCACTACCCACACGCAGATGGCGCGTCTGGCGCAAAGCTTTGCCGGACAAACCGGCCAGGTCTGGAAAGGCCCAGGCTGGCGGGTGATCTGGACGCATGACCGCCAACTTGCGCCCTCGCCGCTGTTTCGCAGCGTATTGCTGCATCCCGTACCGCAGTCGCTGTTGACGGCCACACTGCTGCCATGGCGCAACGTGTTGCAAAGCTGCGCGCTGATGTGCGAGCAATCGCGCATTGTCGAGCTGACACAGACGCTGCTTGCAGCCGGGGTTACGCGTATCGCGCCGATCAACAGTATTCATGACGGTTACGAGGGCGAGCCCCATGACGGGGTGTACGCATTGCAACGCCTGAGTCGCCGGGTGTCGGTGAGTCTGGCGAACACGCAGCTGGCGAATCAGGCCAATCTGAATCTCGTACCCTTACCAGCGAAGCCATGCGGTCCGATCATGGACAAGGAGGCTTTCATCGGCCAGCCCTTGAACGATCAGGCGCAGCTGTATTTCCGCTCCGGAGGCAGCAGCGGCACGCCGTCCCTGGCCGGTTACAGCTATCACGATTTCGAGCGCCAGATGCGCGCCACGGCTGACGGTCTGTTCGCCGCAGGCCTTGAGCCGGCGCGGGATCGGGTCATGAACCTGTTTTTCTGTGGCGGGCTGTACGGCGGGTTCCTCAGCTTCACCAAAGCGCTCGAACTGCTGGAGGTGACGCAACTGCCCATGGCCGCACCCACCGATGATGATTATCGGGAAATCGCCGGGTTGATCATCGATCAGCGAGTCAACGTGCTCGTGGGCATGCCCAGCACGCTGCACCGCCTGTTTCTCAACGAGCAGGATCGTTTGCGCGCTTACGGCGGTGTCGAAAAAGTCTTTCTCGGCGGCGAGCACGTGAGCGAGCAGAACCGTGAATTACTGCGCAGTTGTGGCGTGTCGACTATCCGCTCGGCGATCTACGGCAGTGTCGACGCCGGCCCTCTCGGCCATGCATGCAGGGTCTCGCAGGATGGCGTGTTCCATCTGATGAGTCAGATACAGCAACTGGAAATCGTCGCGTTCGATGAGGATGTGGCGATCGTCGACGATCAAGTGGGTCGGCTGTTGGTGACCTCGCTCGCTCGCGAAGGTGGCCAGCCGGTGCAACGTTATGAGATAGGCGACACGGGGCGCTGGCTGCCCGGCGTCTGCGCCTGCGGGCTCGCCACGCCACGCTTCGAATTGTTGCAGCGCCACGGCAAGTTGTTGCGCATCGGCACCGACTTTATCTCACTGAGCGAATTGGCCACGCGACTGCAAGTACCGTTTCAGTTACGCCTGGACCACGACGCCGAAGGCATCGAGCGTATGCAAGTGCACAGTGAACTTGCAGCCGACGCGGTCAGGGCACGGCTCGCCGATTATTTCACCCTGATGACTGTCATCGAGACCGGATTGCTGGTTTTGCAGATCGAGCAGCGCTCGCCCGTACAGTTCACGCAAAACAAACACAGCGGCAAGACGCCGATGCTCATTGACTCACGCCGCTAACTTTCCAGCGTGATGAATCAGTTTTATCCAAAAAAGAATACACCGTGAAAACAACCGACCTGATTAGTGAATTGATGAGTTTCGCCCGTCAGCATTCGCCCTATTATAAAAATTCCCTTGCTGATGTCCCGGAAGCAATAAACACATTGTGTGAACTGCCTTTGCTTGATTCTGCGGCGTTCTGGAACCACAGCGAGTCCCTTGATCAATGGCCGGTACTGACGGCCGGCGTTGAGCATGCCCTGGTGTTCAAAACCGGCGGTTCGACCGGTAACGGCAGGCTCTCCGTCTATACCCGTGCCGAATGGCAGCAGACGGTGGATAATTTCGGGCGCAGCCTGAGCGCGCAATTCAGCCCGGGAGACCGGGTCGCCAATCTGTTCTTCTCCGGCGACCTCTATGCCAGTTTTCTGTTTGTCCACGATTCGCTGGCCCACGTCACAACGGGTATTACCGAGTTTCCGTTCACCGGTGAAGTCGAACCGCCGGTGCTGGCCGATGCTATCGCCCAGTACCGGATCAATGTGCTGGCCGGCATACCTGCGCAATTATTGACCTTCGCCAGTTGGCTCGAGCAAAACGAACGCACGTTGCCCGCTGTCGATACGGTACTGTACGGCGGCGAAAGCCTGTTCGCCTCACAACGCCAACGCCTGGAGCGAGTGCTGCCCAACGCGCGTATTGCCTCCATGGGCTACGCCAGTGTCGACGCCGGATTCATCGGTGCGAGCGATCGTGACTGCGATGAGGGTGAACACCGCTCGCCTGACGGCCACGCGCTCCTGGAGATTATTGACGAGCACACCGGGGAGACGATCGAGGCCTGCGATCAAACCGGTCTGCTCGTGCTGACCAGCCCACATCGCCGCTTGATGCCGCTGATCCGCTATCCCGTGGGCGACCTGGCATGCTGGCGCGAGCCCGCAGGCACCGCGCGACGTAAATTTGCTTTAAAGGGACGCAGCGGAAACAGCCAACGGGTTCGGGTAGGAATCTTGTCGCTGATAACGAGTGAAATTGGCGAAAACGTACGCTGCATCACTGGCAGCGACGATTGGCAGCTGTTGATCGAGCAGGCCAACGGTGGGGATGTGCTGACGCTGAAATGGATGCCCGGCGAACGTGCGCCTACTACAGACCAGATCTGCCAAATGCTCCAGGTACGGCTGATCGAGTTGTACCCGCAAATATCGCAACTGCAGGCCGCCCGGTTACTGGAAATACGCATTCAGCGCTGCGGCTTCGCAGATCTGACGCGCCACCCGCGCGCTGGCAAAAGCCTGCGGATCGTCGATCTGCGTCGCTATGACCAACATGAGTGAGGTGCCAGATGGAATCGATGATTCTGCGCAACTACCGTGACAGCGACGCCGGCGCGATCAGTGAACTGTTTCGCGAGGTCTACGGTGACCAATACGCCCAGACCGAGGTCTATCTGCCGTGCCTGATCAGTCAGAAACATGCGCAGAAACGCTGGCACTCTCTGGTCGCGGTGCAAGGCGAAAAGATTCGTGGCCACGCCACCCTGTTCCGGCAGGCAACCAACGCCCAAGATGCCGAACTGGCCTTGAGCGTGGTTCATCCCGACACCCGTGGACAGCACATCGCCACGCGGCTGGGCGAGCAATTGCTCACTCACGCACAGGCGCTGGGTTGTCGCAGTGTTTCGATCAAACAGGTGACCCATCATCCTTACAGCCAACGCATGGCCAGCAGGCTCGGTTTCCATAACACCGGATTATTGCCGGACTATGTCCGCTCACCGTTCGGCTGCAAGACACCGGAGACGCTCGTGTTGGGGGTGCGCGCCATAGACGGCTATCAGCGACCACTGCCCGAGCAGACCTGGCCAGCCAGTTGCCATTCTTTCATGCAGCGGCTGTCGGAGATGTTCGGCGTCGCGAACAGCATGCCTCGCTGGCGCGGCGCGCCGGTTCAGCTTGAACAACACGGTAATCGACATGAAATGCTGTTGGAAAAACTCGACCCGCCACTGCTCAACGAGTTGAAAACGCTGCCCAGGCATTGGCTGATTTCGATCCGGTTGAACCTGTCCCGACATTTCGCGGCGGATCTGCACAGCCTCAACGACCTGGGCTTTGCATTCACGGGGCTGGCACCTGCGCTGGACAACCGTGGGGGATGGCTGGCGTTGTTCCATCGGGGCTGCCGCCCGCGCAAGCTGGCGTTACATTGCCCGCACATTCAGCAGTTGCATGATCAGGCTCAGCGGCAACTCGCTTTGGGCGCCCGGCCGGACGCTTGATCCTGCGCAACGCAGCAGCATAAGCCCGCTCAGGCGCGAGCGGGCGACGCCGACCTGGCTCAAGCCTTGGCTGTCATGCCTTTGTCGCTCGGTACTGCCGCGTTGCCTTCGCCGTAAGTCTTGAGATTCTGCAGGACGTAAATGGCTTTCTTGAATTCCGGGATCAGACTCTTGCCGTAGTAGTTGCCATTAAGGCTGTTGGTCTGGATCGCATCGAGTTGGGTCGCGAAATACTCCAGCGCATTGAACTTGGCATCCGGGTCTTTCTGCACGCCGAAACGGTCGAATTTGTCGCCGGCATTGAGCAGGGTGATCGAAGTGATTTCGGAAATCAGTCCACGCCCGCGCAGGAACTCACTGAGGTTGCCTAGCTGCTTGACGGAGACGTTGGCGGGGTCAAAGCCTTTGATCTGCTTGCGCAAACCCTGTTTGTCCATCTCGGCCACATTCAGCGCGTTCGGATCGTTACCGACCAGCGTCAGCATTTGCTGCACTTTGACGCTTTGCGAAACCTGTTTCTTGGCTCCGGTGTCCCGGACCATTACGCCGGCCTTGCTTTCCCAGGTACCTGTATATCCGATAGTCATGCGAGGACTCCTTGTGTAATGGGCATGAAATGTCCTTGTTCAACGGACTGAATGGGCGCAAGTATCAGCCGACCAAACTGATGGCACCAACACTTTTATGATCTTTTTTACAAAACACGTACATTCGCGCGCAAAGATTGAAGCCCGTAAACGTTGCACCAGAGCGGTCATCAAACTGTAACGAACAAGGCTTTCGAGCGCCGATCATGCGCATGTATCAATCCCGACACCTACCGACCATCGCTCTGCGTTTATTTCGGCACGCGAGTACCTAAAGCTTCCGGCCGCAGCGACGATACGCTGTGATACCCGTCCTGTTTCATTCGCCCCCTTCCAACAAAAAAAAGCCGCTCAAGGATCAGTTCCATGCCCGCACTGCGCACTATTCAGGCTCGCTACACGCTGTTTCTGGTTCTGTTTATCCTGTTGTTGTCAGTGCTGACAGTGGCCGGCATCAGCCAACTGGTTGCGCCAACCCTTCGCGACACCGAAGAAAAGGTCGTACTCAACCGCATCGCGGAAGTCGCCGTACACATTCAGGGCGAACTGAACAAAGTGCAGGCGCAACAACGCAGCATTACCCAGACCATCCCGTTGCTCGACAGCGCCGCCATCGACGCGGTGTTGCCCGGGCTGGTAGATCAATACGGCGAACTGAAAGTCTTTGGCGGCGGTATCTGGCCTCTACCGGGGCAGCGTGAAGCCGGGCGCAACAAGTTCAGCACCTTCTGGCACCGAGATGCCTCCGGCAACCTCAAGGTCAACACGTTCTGGAACAGCGACGCCGCACCCAACTACTACGATCAGAGCTGGCACAAGGGCGGCATGGCCACCCCGCGCGGCCAATGCGCCTGGGCCGCCGCCTACAAGGACGACGCCAGTGCCGAGCCACGCACCAACTGCGCCATGGCCATTTACAAGAACGGCAGTGCGTGGGGTGTCTCGACCATCGACGTCACTCTGGGTTTCTTCAATGACCTGGTGGCGCGCAAGGAAAAAGACCTCAATGCCGAGATGCTGATTGTCGAAGCCGACGGCAAGATCATCAGCAACAGCTCGCGCATCAGCGGCCCGATCGTGCTGAAGAACATCAGTGAGCTGGCCGCCAGCTCGACCTTCGTCAATCAGATCAAGGCAGGCCTGCAAAACCGCGATCAGGCGCAGCGCGTCGAGTTCGATAACAACGGTGAAGCCAGCACCTTCTTCATGCGC
Organism: Pseudomonas khorasanensis; assembly: GCF_014268505.2. Lineage (GTDB taxonomy): Bacteria > Pseudomonadota > Gammaproteobacteria > Pseudomonadales > Pseudomonadaceae > Aquipseudomonas > Aquipseudomonas khorasanensis. Next base: position 985,449 of record NZ_JABWQP020000001.1, on the reverse strand, counting down.
CCGATCGAAGGCACACCGTGGTTCCTCGCCACCGCCCTGCCGACCAAAATGCTGACCGCCCAGCGTGATGACGTGCTTAACAGCCTGAGCCTGATCCAGATTCCACTGGTGATCCTGCTGGTGCTGCTGCAGGTCTATGCGATCCGCAAACTGGTACAGCGTATGAAAGCCTTGAAGGCCAACATCGATTTGCTGTCCAGTGGCGACGCTGACCTGACCCGACGCATCACCATCCGCGCCGAAGACGAACTGGGTGCCATCGGCCATTCGGTCAACACCTTCATTGCTTATCTGCAGAACATGATCGGCGAAGTCACCCAGGCCACCGGCGCCATGGCGTCCAGTCTCGACAACCTGCAGCGCACTTCGGCGCACACCAGTCAGATTCTGCTGCGTCACGCCTCGGAAACCGACCAGACCGTTACCGCCATTACCGAGATGAGTTCGACCGCCGAAAGCGTCGCGCAGAACGCCGCTGAAACGGCCGCGTTCACCCAGCGTGCCAACGAAAACGCTGATCGCTCCCGCGTCGTGGTCGGTGAAGCGACCAACAGCGTGGTCGCCTTGATCGATGAAGTGGCCAGCGCCACGCACAAAGTTGAAAACATGCAGCAGGACGCCCAGCGCATCACCGAAATCCTCGGTGTGATCGGCGCGATTGCCGGCCAGACCAACCTGCTTGCCCTCAACGCGGCGATTGAGGCCGCGCGTGCCGGTGAACAGGGACGCGGCTTTGCGGTGGTGGCGGATGAAGTCCGCGCTCTCGCCGCCCGCACGCAGGCAAGCACCTCGGAAATCAACGAAATGTTGACCCGCCTGACACAGGGCGTGAGTTCGTCGGTCAGTGCGATGGAAAACACCCAGGCCAGCTGCCAGTCCGCCGCCGACGCCACGGCCCGGGTCAATTCGGGGCTCGATGAAATGGCCGGCTCGGTGAGCCATATCAACAGCCTCAGCACGCAAATCGCTACCGCTGCCGAGCAGCAAAGCGCGGTGACCGAAGAAATCAACCGCAGCATGGTGCAGATCCGGCACATGGTTGATGAACTGGTGCAGAGCGGCCAGGCCAGCGAACTGAATACCCGCCAACTGCTGGATGCCAACAGCCGGGTGAGTGCGATCATGGGGCGGTTCAAGGTCAGCTGAGTGACGCGCGCCCACGGTGATTTCGGATATCGCATGAATCCCTGTGGGAGCGAGCCTGCTCGCGAAAGCGATTGTTCAGTTACCTTGATTTGCGTCTGATCCAGCGCATTCGCGAGCAGGCTCGCTCCCACAATGGTTCGGGTGTCTTGTAGCAACTGGAAACACTCAGTTGATGCCGGGGCGAAAAAACCGGTCAAAATACGTTCTTTTGACCGTCACCCGAGTCGAGAGCCCCTCATGCGAACCCACCTGCGTCTGCTCGCCCTGAGCGCCCTGTTTATCTCTTCCCTGGCACAGGCCGCCGATCCGCTTCCCATCGAAGTCCACCGCGACGCCAACTGCGGCTGCTGCAAAAAGTGGATCAGCCACCTCGAAGCCAACGGCTTCAAAGTGGAAGACCACGTCGAAACCGACATGAGCAGCTTCAAACAACAACACGGCGTGCCACCGCGCCTGGCCTCCTGCCACACGGCGCTCATCAACGGCAAGTTTGTCGAAGGTCACGTGCCCGCCGATCAGGTGCTGGCACTGAGCAAGCGTGATGATCTGCTGGGCGTTGCCGCGCCGGGCATGCCGATGGGTTCGCCAGGCATGGAAATGGACGGCATGAGTGACGCGTATCAAGTGATCGGCCTCAAGAAGGACGGCACTGATGTGGTCGTGGCGGATTACCCGGCGCATTGATGGGCGCGGCTTACTTCGGCCTGTTTTTTGCGGCATTCGGTGCGGCGACGCTGCTGCCGTTGCAGTCCGAGGCGCTTCTGGTCGGCCTGATTGCCAGCGGTCACTACTGGCTATGGGGATTGCTGGCGGTGGCGACACTGGGCAATGTGCTCGGCTCGCTGGTCAACTGGTGGCTGGGCCGTGGCATCGAGCGCTTTCAGGCCCGGCGCTGGTTCCCCGTCAGTCCCCGGCACATGGCCAAGGCACGCAAACACTACGAGCGTTACGGGCACTGGTCGCTGTTGCTCAGTTGGTTGCCCGTGATCGGCGATCCACTGACCTTGGTCGCCGGAGTGATGCGCGAGCCGCTCGCGCGTTTTTTATTAATCGTCACGCTGGCCAAGGGTGCGCGATACGGCGTGCTGGCCATGCTGACCCTGGGCTGGCTCGGTTGAACGATCAGCCCCTGTAGTTGCCCTTGTTTAACGCCGGCGTAATCCCGGCCTTTCAGAGTCGGTCAATTTACAAGGAGTCTGTGCTTATGTCCGTCACGCTTACCCGCTGGTTGCCCGGCCTTTTCCTCACTGCTGCCCTGCCAATGCTGGCGCAGGCTGCTGCTGAAACTGCCCCCGCCGAAGGACCTGCCTACGGCCCGGAGCTGCAAGGTTTTCAGTATCCCTACACGCTTAAACACTTCGCGTTTGAATCCCAGGGCCAGAAGCTGCAAATGGGATACATGGACGTCGCCGCCAATGGCAAGGCCAACGGCCGCACCGTCGTGCTGATGCACGGCAAGAACTTTTGCGCAGCGACCTGGGACAGTTCGATCAAGGCCCTGACCGACGCCGGTTACCGCGTCATTGCCCCGGATCAAATCGGTTTCTGCACCTCCAGCAAACCCGACCACTACCAATACAGCTTCCAGCAACTGGCCACCAACACTCAGCAATTGCTAAAGGCCCTGGGCATTCAGAAAGCCACCCTGCTCGGCCACTCCACCGGCGGCATGCTGGCCACGCGTTATGCGCTGCTGTTTCCCGAGCAGGTCGATCAGTTGGCAATGGTCAACCCGATCGGACTGGAAGACTGGAAAGCCCTCGGCGTGCCCTATCGCACCGTGGACCAGTGGTATGAGCGAGAGTTGAAGGTCACCGCCAAAGGCATTCGCGAGTACGAACGCACCACGTATTACGACGGTCGCTGGAAGCCCGAATTTGACCGCTGGGTCGATATGCTCGCCGGCCTGAGCAAAGGCCCGGGCAAGGTTCCGGTGGCGCGAAATTCGGCGCTGATCTACGACATGATCTTCACCCAGCCGGTGTATTACGAGTTCAAGGATTTGAAGATGCCGACCCTGCTGTTGATCGGCACGTCCGATACCACGGCAATCGGCAAAGACCTCGCGCCGCCGGAAGTGAAAGCGAAAATCGGCCGCTATGACGTGCTCGGCAAAGAGGTGGCCAAGCTGATTCCGCAATCGACGCTGGTGGAATTCCCGGGCATGGGCCACGCGCCGCAAATGGAAGAACCGGCAAAATTCCACCAGGCGCTGATCGGCTGGCTGGGCAAGACCCCTTCCGCTCCATGATGAGGTGAGGCGATGACGGTGCAGATTGCAGTGATCGATGACTGGCAGGACGTGGCCCGCAATGTGGTCGACTGGTCCGTGCTCGAGAGTATCGGTGAAGTAACGTTCGAGCACGATTACCCGGCCGACAACTCGACGCTGGCCGGACGCCTGGGCAAGTACCAGGTGATTTGCGTGATGCGTGAGCGCACGCGCTTCGACGCTGACCTGCTGCAGCGTTTGCCCAACCTCAAGTTGCTGGTCACTGGCGGCATGCGCAATGCCGCGCTGGACATGCCGGCCGCTGCGGCGCTGGGTATACCGGTTTGCGGCACCGACAGCTACAAACACGCCGCGCCTGAGTTGACCTGGGCGCTGATCATGGCGGCCACGCGAGACCTGGTGAAAGAAGCCAATGCCCTGCGTGTCGGCCAATGGCAGCAAGGGCTCGGCGGCGATCTGCACGGCAAGACGCTGGGCATTCTCGGCCTGGGCAGCATCGGCCAGCGCGTGGCGCAGTTCGGTCAGGTGTTCGGCATGCGCGTGATTGCCTGGAGCGAAAACCTTACCGCCGAACGAGCGGAACAGGTTGGCGTCACTTACGTCAGCAAACAGCAACTGTTCGAACAGGCCGACGTGCTGTCGGTGCATCTGGTGCTCAGCGAGCGCAGTCGCGGTCTGGTCGATGCGCAAGCGCTGGGCTGGATGAAACCGACTGCTTTGCTGGTCAACACCGCACGCGGGCCGATCGTCGATGAAGCGGCGCTGATCAAGGCATTGCAGAAAAAGCGCATCGCCGGGGCGGCACTGGACGTGTTCGAGAAGGAACCGCTGCCGGCGCTGCATCCGTTTCGCACGCTGGACAACGTCCTGGCAACGCCGCATGTGGGGTATGTCAGCCGGCAGAACTACGAACAGTTTTTCCGGCAGATGATCGAGGATATTCAGTCCTGGGCTGCCGGGGAGCCGGTGCGCCTGTTGAATTGAGGTTTCACCGATTGTTGTGTTGATGAGGGCGCCCCCTTCGCGAGCAGGCTCGCTCCCACCTTTGGAATGCACTCAAAGGTGGGAGCGAGCCTGCTCGCGAAAGGGCATCACCAACACCACCCTCCTAATGCCGCGCACCAAATCGGTGCAGCCACCCTATCCCCTAGCACAAAACCGTGACTGATCAGTCACCGTTCTGGCCCACTCCGAACGAAAAACATGCCCTTCGTCGGAGCGTTTGCCCTGAGAAACCTTCGCTCACATCCCGACACAACCGATTGTCGAACAATTTCCCCCTCTGACCCGACCCGCTCTAGGATCTGGCCTAGACTCATTTTCTGGTGGCAAAACCACTCAGTCACAACACAGAAAAAAAGTCGAAACTTTCTCTTCACGCCACAGGTCATCAGAACAACTGGGCGAAAGCGACTGGTGTAATCCTTGCAACGGCCTCACCACCCATTCTGCTTGCGCGTGTTGGGTTAGCGTTTGCTCGCCGATGCGTGGCGCATTTGCGCCCGGCCACAGGACTTGGCCATGAAATCGCTTGTTAGAGACAAGAATCAGATCACACACGGGAGATACATATGATCAGTGCGGCATTGGATATTCAGGGAGAGCGTGCTCACCAGTCGCTTGGAGAATCGAGCACCATCAGTGTTCCCGGCAGCCGACAGATCAACGTACCCGGCACAAAGACACTTGCTCCGGTAGCAAGTCAGAATCCGAACAAGAAAAAAGTGCTGTTCGTGACCTCGGAGATCGCTGACCTGGTCAAGACCGGCGGTCTGGGCGACGTTTCTGCTGCCCTGCCCCGGGCCATGGCCCACTTGCATGACGTGCGCGTGTTGATACCCGGTTACCCGCAAGTGGTGCACAGCGAAAACCCGATTCACATCATCGGCGAGCTCGGCGGTCATGCCGCGCTGCCACCGTGCAAGATTGGCCGCATGGACATGCCCGACGGCCTGGTGATCTACGTATTGATCTGCCCTGAACTCTACGAGCGTGAAGGCGGGCCTTACGGGGCCAACAACGGGCGTGACTGGCCGGACAACCATATTCGGTTCGCCCGCCTGGGGCTCGCCGCTGCCGACATCGCCGCCAACCTTGCGCAAATTCACTGGCGCCCGGATCTGGTGCACGCCCACGACTGGCCTGCCGGCCTCGCGCCCGCTTACATGCACTGGCGTGGACAGCGCACACCGACCCTGTTCACCATTCACAACCTCGCCTACCAAGGCGTAACCAGCCTCGGTTCCTGCCCCGAGCTGGGTATTCCCGCTCATGCGCTGCAACAGGAAGGCATGGAGTTCTACGGCAAAATGTCGTTCCTCAAGGCCGGCATGGCGTACTCCAGCCATATCACCACGGTCAGCGCCACCTACGCGCAGGAAATCACCACCCCGGATTTCGGCTGCGGTCTCGACGGTTTTCTCGCCGCCAAGACCCAGCAAGGCCTGCTCAGCGGGATTCCCAACGGCATCGATGAGAGCTGGGACTCAGCCACTGACCCGCACCTGTTTGCACCGTTCGCGATCGGTGACTGGGAAGGTAAAGCCATCAACGCCGCCCATGTCCGTGAACTGTTTGGTTTACACGATTCCACCGGCCCACTGTTCGCCGTGGTCTCGCGCCTGGTGTATCAGAAAGGTCTGGACCTGACCGAAGCAGTGTCGGAGTTCATCGTGCAGAACGGCGGCCAGATCGCAATCATCGGTCGGGGCGAACCGGAAGAAGAGCAAGCCATGCGCGAGCTCGCCCTGCGCTTCCCCGGCCAGATCGGAGTGCGCATCGGCTTCAACGAAACCGATGCCCGACGCATGTTCGCCGGCAGCGATTTCCTGCTGATGCCTTCGCGCTATGAGCCTTGCGGCTTGAGCCAGATGTACGCCCAGCGCTTCGGTTCGTTGCCGGTCGCCCGCAATACCGGCGGCCTGGCAGACACCATCGAAAACGGCGTCACCGGTTTTCTGTTCAATGAATCTTCCGTTGAAAGCTACCAGGAAGCCCTGAGCCGTGCGTTCAAGGTCTTCGCTTTCCCCGAACTGCTCAACGCGATGCGATGCCGGGCGATGGCGGCTCCGTTCAACTGGAGCAAAGCCGTTGAACCGTATGCCGAACTTTACGAACAACTGGTCGCCAAGGCCCTGGGTAAAGCCAGCCACAAATAACCAGGGAGGTAGAAAAAATGCCGTCAAGGACCCAAGAAACCTGGCCCCACGGCGCGATCATGCTGGATGCCGAGCACACGCAATTCGCGCTGTGGGCGCCCGACGCGTTTTACGTCAGTGTTGAGCTGGAAAATGGACAATCGGTGCCGATGCTCCACGAGGCAGATGGTTGGTTTGTCATCAAGACCCGCTGTCCGGCGGGAACCCGCTACCGCTACTGCATCGACGGGGAACTGGAGGTGCCGGACCCGGCCTCCAGGGCGCAGGACGGTGACATCGACCGTCACAGCGTGGTGGTTGATCCACACGCTTACTCATGGCGGCACACTGCCTGGAAAGGCCGACCCTGGAACGAAGCGGTCATTTACGAGTTGCACGTCGGTGCGCTCGGCGGGTTTGCCGAAGTGGAACAGCATCTGGCGCGACTGGTAGCGCTGGGCATCACCGCTATCGAACTGATGCCACTGGCGCAATTCCCCGGTGACCGAAACTGGGGCTATGACGGCGTACTGCCTTACGCGCCGCAAGCTTCCTACGGCACACCCGAACAACTCAAACACCTGATCGACACCGCTCACGGCCATGGTCTGGCGGTGATCCTCGACGTGGTTTACAACCACTTCGGCCCCGATGGCAATTATCTGCACCGCTACGCCAAAAGCTTTTTCCGCGAAGACAAACATACGCCCTGGGGTGCGGCGATCGATTTCCGTCGCCCCGAAGTGCGCGAGTTTTTCATCGAAAACGCTTTGATGTGGCTGCTGGAATATCGCTTCGACGGCCTGCGCCTGGATGCCGTGCACGCGATCGAGGATCCGGATTTCCTCAGCGATCTGGCCCAGCGTATCCGTCGACAGATTGATCCGACGCGCCACGTCTGGCTCAACGTGGAAAACGAGCTGAACCAGTCGAGCCTGCTGGAGAACGATTACGACGCACAGTGGAACGACGACGGCCACAACGCGCTGCATGTGCTGCTCACTGGCGAAACCGACGCTTATTACGCCGACTACGCGGCGCAACCCACCGAACAATTGGTGCGATGCCTGAGTCAGGGTTTTGTGTTTCAGGGCCACATCACCCGCCACGGCGAGCCACGCGGCGAACCGAGCGAACATCTGCCTTCCACCGCATTCGTGTTGTTCCTGCAGAACCACGACCAGATTGGCAACCGCGCCTTTGGCGAGCGTCTGCACCAGCTAGCCGATCCGCGCGCAGTCCAGGCAGCCACCGTGCTGTTATTGCTGTCGCCGATGATCCCGTTGATGTTCATGGGGGACGAGTATGCCGCCGAGCAGCCGTTCCTGTTTTTCACCAGCCACCACGGTGAACTGGCGGAACTGGTGCGTGAAGGCCGGCGCAATGAATTCGCCGCGTTCAGTGCGTTTACCGATCCGCACAAGCGCGAGCAGATTCCCGATCCCAACGCCGAAGAAACCTTTCGCGCCTCGCAGCCGCGACTGGTTGGCAGCGGCACGCCCTTGCAGCAGCAGACCCAGGACCTTTACCGCCAACTCCTGAAGTTGCGTCACGAGCACATCGTTCCGCATCTCTCGGGTACTCAAGCCCTTGGCGCGCAAATGCTGGGCTATGGCGCCGTCAGCGCACGCTGGCGACTGGGCGATGGCAGTGAGCTGCGAATTGACCTGAACCTCAGCAACACGCCAGTGGTCAACCCTGCACAGACCGATACCGAGTGGCTGTTCCAACAGCCTCCCGCAATTGAACTGTCGGACCCGAATCAACTGCCGGCGTACACCGCGCTCGTCAGCCTCACGGCCGCACCCCTTTTGCCCCCTCTGGATGGAGAGCGCCTATGAGCGATGCGCAACTTGAAATACTCGCCAGCCGAGCCGGCCTCGCCGTTGACTGGATCGACGCCAACGGGCGTCAGCAGAAAGTCGCTCCTGCCGTATTACGTAATGTCTTGATCGGACTTGGCCACCCGGCCAGCACCGCGCAAGAAATCGATGCCAGCCTGCTGGAACTGCAAGAAGTCCAGCAAGACCGACATTTGCCACCCTTGCTGACCAGCGACTTCGGCGTCGCGCTTGACCTGAGCCGCTATTTCGCCCCTGAAACGCCCTGTGAAGTCCACCTCGAAGACGGTTCGCGGATGGATCTCAAGCTCGACAACGAAGCGATGTTGCCCGGCATGATCCCGGTCGGCTACCAGCAGGTGCACATCGGCGATCAGTATTTCACCCTCGCGGTTGCGCCTGAGCGCTGCTTCAGCGTCGGCGATGCGGTCGACAGCCCGACGCCCCGTGCGTGGGGTTTGAGTGCGCAATTGTATGCGTTGCGCCGCCCCGGCGATGGCGGTTTCGGCGACACTCAGGCGTTGGAAGAATTGGTCCGGGTGGCCGGCGAGCGTGGCGCCGACGCGCTGGCGATCAGCCCGATGCACGCAATGTTCAGCGCCGACACCGGTCGCTACAGCCCTTATTCGCCGTCCAGCCGCTTGTTTCTCAACTCACTCTACGCGGCGCCGGGAAGCATCCTTGGCGAACGCGCGCTGCGTGACGCGATCGATGCCAGCGGTTTGTCCGGGCAATTTTCGCAACTCGAAGACCTGAAGCTGATCGATTGGCCCGCCGCCGCCGAAGCCAAGCAAAAACTCCTGCAAGCCTTGTACGACGGCTTCGTCGCCGGCGATCATCCGCTGCACCCGGACTTCGCCAGTTTCCGCCATACCGGCGGCGAAGCGCTGGAGAATCATTGCCGTTTCGAAGCCATCCAGGAAATGCGCGCCGCCCGTGGCGAAAGCCTCGATTGGCGCGAGTGGCCCGAGCATTGGCACGACCCGCGCGGCGCGGCGCTGGCAGCCTTCGCCGAGGAATATTCCGAGCGCATCGGCTATTTCGCCTTTTGCCAATGGCTGATTCATCGCTGCCTTGAGCGGGCACAAACCGCCGCGCGCAGCGCCGGGATGAGCATCGGCCTGATTGCAGACCTGGCTGTCGGTGCCGATGGCGCCGGCAGTCAGGCGTGGAGTTTTCAGGACGAGCTGCTGGCATCGCTGACCGTTGGCGCGCCGCCGGACATTCTCAACCGCACGGGTCAGGGCTGGGGCATTTCAGCATTCTCCCCGGAAGGTCTGATCCGCAACGGTTTCCGCGCCTTCATCGACATGCTGCGCGCCAACTTCGCCCATGCCGGCGGGCTGCGGATCGACCATGTGATGGGCCTGCAGCGTTTGTGGGTGATTCCCAACGGCGCGGCGCCCTCCGATGGTGCTTATCTGTATTACCCGTTTGACGACATGCTGCGCCTGCTGACGCTTGAGTCGCATCGGCACCAGGCCATCGTCCTCGGCGAAGACCTGGGCACGGTGCCGGAAGGCTTGCGCGAAAAACTCGCCGCGCGATCGATTCTGGGCATGCGCGTGCTGTTGTTCGAACAGGACAACACCCGCTTCAAACCGATTCTCGACTGGCCCGACGACGCCCTGGCCACCACCAGCACCCATGACCTGCCGACGCTCAACGGTTGGTGGCATGGGCGTGACATCGACTGGAACGCGCGCCTGGGGATGGTCGATGCCAACGGCGAAATCGAATGGCGCCGGCACCGCGAGCGCGAACGCGAAGGCCTGCGCGACGCCTTGCATCAGGACCCACAGAATTTCCGCGAAGAATCCCACGAAGCCGATCAAGTGGTCGATGCCAGCGTGCGATTCCTTGGTCATACCCGCGCGCCGCTGGTATTGCTGCCGCTGGAAGATGCGCTTGGCATTGATGAACAAGCCAACTTGCCCGGAACTACCGATACACATCCGAACTGGTCGCGACGCTTGCCCGGTCCCAGCGAAGCGCTGCTGGACGGCCCCGATGCCGCCCGCCGCCTGGAACTGCTGGCTTGCGCGCGCCTTCAAGCCACTGAGCGTGACCAATGAATCAACAGCTGATCCAGCCCTTGCGCGCCACTTTGCGCCTGCAATTTCATAAAGGTTTTACCCTCGAACAAGCGGTGCCACTGGTGCCGTACTTTGCCCGACTGGGCATCAGCCATATTTACGCCTCGCCCCTGCTGGCGGCGCGCGCCGGCTCCATGCACGGCTACGACGTGGTCGATCCAACCCAGGTCAACCCGGAACTCGGCGGCGAGCCCGCGCTGCGTCGTCTGGTCAGCACCCTGCGTGAACACAACATGGGCCTGATTCTCGACATCGTGTCCAACCACATGGCCGTGGGTGGCAACGACAACCCCTGGTGGCTCGACTTGCTGGAATGGGGGCGCCTTAGCCCTTATGGCGAGTTCTTCGACATTCAGTGGCACTCGCCGGATCCGTTGATGGAAGGCCAGTTGCTGTTGCCGTTTCTGGGCAGCGACTACGGCGTTGCGTTGCAGGAAGGCACGTTGAAGCTGCAGTTCAATGCACAGACCGCCAGCTTCTACGTTGAGCACTACGACCATCATTTCCCGATCTGCCCGAACGATTACGGCGAACTGCTCAAGGGCGACGAGACGTTGAAATCCCTGGCCGATCGTTTCAGCGCCCTGAGCTATCAGACCGACGCCCATTCGTTGGCCATGCCGCTCAAGCAAGAGCTGCAGCAACTGGCGAGCGACCCGCACGTTCTGGGGATTATCGAAAACAACCTCGCCCAATACGACTCGACCACCGAGGACGGCTTCCACAAACTCCACGAGTTGCTCGAACGCCAGAGCTATCGCCTCGCCAGTTGGCGCACGGCGGCGGACGACATCAACTGGCGGCGTTTCTTCGACATCAATGAACTGGGCGGCTTGCGCGTCGAACGTCCGGCTGTGTTCGAAGCGACCCACCGTAAAATCTTCGAGTTGATCGAACAAGGTCTGGTCGATGGCCTGCGCATCGACCACATTGACGGCCTCGCCGATCCGCGTGGTTACTGCCGAAAACTGCGCCGTCGTCTCGACCACCTGGCCCCGGGTCGTCATTTGCCCATCTATGTCGAAAAGATCCTCGGCGAAGGCGAAACCCTGCGCCGCGACTGGAGCGTGGACGGCACCACCGGTTACGAATTCATGAATCAGTTGTCGCTGCTGCAACACGATCCGGCTGGCGAACACGTGCTCGGCGAACTGTGGCAGCGCCGCGCTGAGCGCCCGGCAGCGTTCATGGAAGAGGCGCAACTGGCTCGTCAGCAAATCCTCAATGGCTCGCTGGCCAGTGATTTTGAAAGTGTCGCGCAAGCCCTGCTGCAGGTGGCGCGAGATGATTTGATGACCCGCGATCTGACGCTGGGCGCGATCCGTCGGGTGCTGCACGCGCTGATCGTGCACTTCCCGGTTTACCGCACTTACATTACTGCCTTGGGCCGTTCCGAACAGGACGAAGCGATTTTCCAGCATGCCATGGACGGTGCGCGGCAAACCCTCAGCGAAGGCGACTGGCCGGTGCTCGATTCGGTTGCCGGCTGGCTCGGCGGTACGCCATGGCGGCGCAAGCCTCGTGGCCGCTCGCGCAAGATCCTCAAGCATGCCTGCGTGCGTTTCCAGCAACTGACTTCGCCGGCAGCGGCCAAGGCCGTGGAAGACACCGCGCTGTATCGCTCGGCTGTGCTGCTGTCGCGCAATGACGTCGGTTACAACACCGAGCAATTCAGCGCGCCGCTCAGTGAGTTCCACGAAGCCAATCAGCAGCGAATGGCGCAGTTCCCCGACAACCTGCTGGCCACCGCCACCCATGACCACAAGCGCGGCGAAGATACGCGGGCGCGGCTCGCCGTGCTCAGCGAGCGCAGCCACTGGTATGCCGAGCAGATCGAACTGTGGCGCGCGCTCGCCCGCCCGGTGCGCAGCGACGAGCAAATGCCATCGACAGGTGACGAACTGATCCTTTATCAGGCCCTGCTCGGCAGCTGGCCGCTGGATTTGTTGGAGGACGACCGGGCCGGTTTTGCCGACTACGCCAAACGAATCTGGCAATGGCAGCAGAAAGCCCTGCGTGAAGCCAAACTGCAAAGCAGTTGGAGTGCACCGAACGAAGCTTATGAAAACGCCGCGCAAGCCTTCACCGAAAAACTGCTGACCGGCGAAGAAGGCGAATTGCTGCGCGCAGCCCTGATCAAGACCGTCTACAGCATCGCCCCCGCCGGCGCGCTCAATAGCCTGGCGCAAACCTTGCTGCGCATGACCGTGCCGGGCGTTCCGGATTTGTATCAAGGCAACGAGTTCTGGGATTTCAGCCTGGTCGATCCGGACAATCGTCGGCCAGTGGACTACGCGGCGCGCGAGCAGGCATTGCAAGCGTCCGTGGCGACCCGCGAACTGCTGGCGAACTGGCGTGACGGGCGCATCAAGCAGGCGCTGATCAGCGAGGTGTTGAACCTGCGCAAGGCGCACAGCGAACTGTTCCGTCATGGCAGCTATGAGCCGCTGGAGGTGCTGGGCAGTCAGGCGCACAACGTGCTGGCGTTTGCGCGTGAACACGAAGACCAACTGGCCATTGTGATCGTGCCGGTGCGTTGCGCAACCTTGCTGGAAAACAGTGCCAACCCTCAGGTCGATGCGCTGCGCTGGGGCGATACGCGGGTGGTATTACCGTCCGCCGCTTCGGACATAAACCTGAAGGGACTTTTTGCAAGCAGCGCAGTCACACACAACAGGCAGCTGAATGTCAGCGACGCGCTGGGGGATGTCCCGGTCAATCTCTTCATCCAACACTTGAAGTAAGTACACGTTCAGTTCAGGAGCATTGCGATGAGCACCGACGATAAACGCATCCGCGAATTCGCCTATCAGATCTGGGAATCGGAGGGACAGCCGGAGGGCCAGGAAGCCCGTCATTGGGAGATGGCGCGCAAACTGGCCGAGGCAGAAGCCCTCGCACCGAAGAAATCACCGAAGGCGGCAGGCAGCAAGGCTGCAGGCAAGACTACAACAGCGAAAGGCGTAGATACCAAGGGCCTCGACAGCAAAGCCCCGGCCGCTGCGAAAGCGAAACCGGCGGCAAAGGCCAAGCCTGCCGCCGCGCCGAAAGTAGTGCCGCCGGGCGAAAAAGCAGCCGAGAAAAAACCACGAGCGCCACGAAAGCCCCCGGCGATCTGACGCCACCCCGGTTATTGAACTGAACGACTGTGTGGCGGGCTTGCTCGCCATAGGGGGCGTGTTCGCCCTGAAGAAACTCCCTCCGGGGAGAACCAACACACAACCCTGTGGGAGCGAGCCTGCTCGCGAATGCGATTTCAGATCTGACATTTGAATCGATTGACACACCGCATTCGCGAGCAGGCTCGCTCCCACAGGGATTGATGTAAACCGAACTGTCCCGTTTTTTTGCAGGAGCAATCATGACCCGTTCAAAGCAAGCCGAACCCGCTGCGCACGCCGAGCCGTCGAGAATCCGTGAAGGCCTGCCCTTCCCGCTCGGTGCGACCTGGGATGGCCTGGGAGTGAACTTTGCTCTGTTTTCCGCCAACGCCACCAAGGTCGAGCTGTGCATTTTTGACGACAGCGGCGAAGTCGAACTCGAGCGCATCGAACTGCCGGAATATACCGATGAGATTTACCACGGCTACCTGCCCGATGCGCATCCAGGCCTGATTTATGGCTATCGCGTTTACGGTCCTTACGACCCGGCCAACGGCCACCGCTTCAACCACAACAAGTTGCTGATCGACCCGTACGCCAAGCAATTGGTCGGTGAGCTGAAATGGTCGGAAGCGCTGTTCGGCTACACCATCGGCCATCCCGACGCTGACCTGAGCTTCGACGAACGCGACAGTGCGCCCTTCGTGCCCAAGTGCAAGGTCATCGACCCGGCGCACACCTGGGGCAACGATCACCGCGTCAGCGTGCCGTGGGACAAGACCATCATTTATGAAACCCACGTGCGCGGCATCAGCATGCGTCACCCTTCGGTACCGGAAAACCTGCGCGGTACCTTCGGCGGCTTGATGGTTGACGATGTGCTCGAGCACATCCGCAAGCTTGGCGTGTCCTCGGTCGAGCTTCTGCCGATTCATGCCTTCGTCAACGATCAGCATCTGTTGCAAAAAGGCATGACCAACTATTGGGGCTACAACAGCATCGCCTTCTTTGCCCCGGATCCGCGTTATCTGGCCAGCGGCAAGATCGCCGAATTCAAGGAAATGGTCGCGCACCTGCACGAAGCCAACCTCGAAGTGATCCTCGACGTGGTCTACAACCACACCGCCGAAGGCAACGAGCAAGGCCCGACCCTGTCGATGCGCGGGATCGACAACGCCTCGTACTACCGCTTGATGCCTGACGACAAGCGCTACTACATCAACGATTCCGGCACCGGCAACACGCTGGACCTCAGCCACCCGTGCGTGCTGCAAATGGTCACCGACTCGCTGCGTTACTGGGCCAGCGAGATGCACGTCGATGGTTTCCGTTTCGACCTGGCGACCATTCTTGGCCGTTACCACGATGGCTTCGACGAGCGTCACAGCTTCCTTGTGGCCTGCCGCCAGGACCCGGTATTGCGCCAGGTGAAAATGATCGCAGAGCCTTGGGACTGCGGCCCCGGTGGCTATCAGGTCGGCAACTTCCCGCCGGGCTGGGTCGAGTGGAACGACAAATTCCGCGACACCGTACGTGCTTTCTGGAAAGGCGATGACGGCCAACTCGCCGACTTCGCCAGCCGCATGACCGCCTCCGGCGAAATGTTCAACCAGCGCGGGCGCCGGCCGTATTCGTCGGTGAACTTCATCACCGCCCATGACGGTTTTACCCTCAACGATCTGGTCTCGTACAACGACAAGCACAACGAAGCCAACGACGAGAACAACCAGGACGGCAGTAACAACAATCTGTCGTGGAACCACGGTGTCGAAGGCCCGACCGACGATCCGGACATCAACGAGTTGCGTCACCGCCAGATGCGCAATTTCTTCGCCACCCTGCTGTTGGCTCAAGGCACGCCGATGATTGTTGCCGGTGATGAGTTCGCGCGCACCCAGGATGGCAATAACAACGCCTATTGCCAGGACAGCGAGATCGGCTGGGTCAACTGGGACCTGAGCGAAGACGGCAAGGCCCTGCTCAAGTTTGTCAAACGGTTGATCAAGCTGCGCCTGACCTATCCGATTCTGCGTCGTGGTCGCTTCCTGGTCGGCGAGTACAACGAAGACATCGGTGTGAAGGACGTGACCTGGCTTGCGCCGGACGCCACCGAGATGACCACCGAGCATTGGCATGACGCCAACAACCGCTGCCTGGGCATGCTGCTCGATGGTCGTGCGCAAGAAACCGGAATCCGCCGTAAAGGTGGCGATGCGACGTTGCTGCTGGTCGTCAACGCGCACCACGACATCGTCAATTTCGTCTTGCCGGAAGTGCCGGACGGTGGCTTCTGGACCTGCATGATCGACACAAATCAACCTTCGATTCGTGGGCAGGAACGCTTCGACTTTGGCCATGAGTATTCGGTGACCGGGCGCTCATTGCTGCTGTTCGAACTGCAACGCGACGAAGAAGAGTGACATGGACTTCCAACATTATCTGGCCCGACGTCCGCCTGATTACGCGGACACCATCGCCCTCGGCCGTTGCCTGCGGGCGATGGTCGAGGCCGGGCTGGATCGCCTGCCGTTACCCGGCAGTGGTGACACGCTGGAGCGTTTCCAGCGTCTGGCCGAGGTGGGCGCGCATGATTTGGGGTTGTGCAAACTCTTCGAGGGCCATACGGACGCCTTGGCGATCATCAAGCAACTGGGCGGTACGCCCACACCCGGCAGCACCTGGGGAATGTGGGCCGCAGAACTGCCGCAAGCGCGAGTAAAGGTCAGTCCGGCCGGGCACATGGTGGCGCTTAGCGGGCGCAAGGCATTGTGTACCGGCGCTGCCGTACTCAGCCATGCGTTGCTGACCGCATGGGATGCTGACGACCAGCAACAACTTGTAGCGGTGGCGCTCGATCAGCCTGGGGTGATCGTTACCGAGCAAGGCTGGCAAGCGGTCGGTATGGCGGCCACCGGCAGCGTTGAAGTGCTGTTCGATAACGCCGAGGCGCAGGCCATCGGCGATCCCGGCGACTACCTGCGAAGGCCGGGGTTCTGGCATGGCGGGATCGGTATCGCGGCATGCTGGTACGGCGCCGCGCGGCAGATTGCCGAAAGCCTTCGCCAGCATTGCGCGCAGCAGGAAAACCCTCACGCACTCGCCCATCTCGGCGCCACTGACAGTGCCTTGCAAGGCGCTGCTGATGTGCTGCGCTTCAGTGCGCTGCACATCGATGCCCAGCCCGAAGCCGATGCGGAATTGTTGGCGCGGCGGGCGCGGGCCGTGGTCGAACAATGTGCCGAACACGTGATGCGTGAGGTCGGTCGCGCGCTGGGGGCCGGACCGTTTTGCCAGGATCGGCACCTGGCCCGACTCAGCACCGACCTGCCGGTTTTTCTGCGCCAGAGTCAGGCCGAACGAGACCTGGCGGCGCTGGGCCGACAGGTCGCGAGCCAGCCCGGCGAGGTCTGGGCGTTATGAAGGACAACCCGGTCGTCGGCCAAGGCACCTCGTTGCAACAATGGCAGGCTTCCCGGCGTCTGATCGAACTACCCGCTATCGATGTGCTGAGTCTGGTACCGCCCGGCTCGCGGGCGGTCATTGTGGCGCCGCATCCCGATGACGAAGTGCTGGGCTGCGGCGGGATCATGCAACTGCTGGCAGCGGCCGGACGCGCCCTCCAATTGGTCTCGGTCACCGACGGCAGCGCCAGCCACCCCGGCTCGCGACGCTGGCCGGTTGAACGCCTGAGCGTAGTGCGTCCGCAGGAATCCGCCGAAGCCCTGCGCCGTCTCGGTCTGCCGATGCACAGTCTGAAATGGTTGCGTGGCGGCTTCACCGATACCCGGGTAGCGGCAGAGGAAGCGCAGTTGTGCGAATTTATCGCCAGCTATCTGCACCCCAACGATGTGGTGTTCACCACGTGGCGCGATGACGGACACAGCGATCACGAGGCGGTCGGTCGCGCCAGCGTCGAAGCGGCGCGCCGCGTCGGTGCAAGCTGTCACGAACTTCCGGTCTGGACATGGCATTGGGCGACCCCGGAAGACGCTTCGGTGCCGTGGGATCGGGCGCGCAAGATTCTGCTGTCGCCGACGCACATCGCACGTAAACGCCACGCGGCGCACGCCTTTGCCAGCCAGCTGGAAGGCGATCGGGACGCGGGTCTTGCGCCAGTGCTGGCGCCTTTTGTGCTTGAACGGCTGTTACAACCCTTCGAAGTGGTGTTTCTGTGAGCATCGATGGCAGCACAGCTGTAATAAAAAAATACGGTGCAGATTGATCTGTGACGCGACGAATCCGCTGTCTTGAGCAATACTCTGCCTCGCGGTAATCCAGGGGTTGGAGCACTGCACGTTTGCAATCCATGCCTTCACGGGCCGCGACCAGCGTTTGCTGCTTGCGACTGAGGGCGAGATACAACAAGGACGTCGCGCTCATGAAACCGTCATTTCTCAACGAACACAGCCTGCCGGCGCAAATCTGGAACAGCGCACCGCAGCTCGACAATATTCCTGTCATCAACACCCACAGCCTTGTCCCCGCCGGCGCCCGCGCCGTGGTCATCGCCCCGCATCCAGGCGATGAAGTCGTCACGTGTGGCGGCCTGCTGCAATTGCTCTCCAGTCTCGGCCACCCGCTGCAACTGCTGTCCATCACCGATGGCAGCGCCAGCCATCCCGGCTCCCGGCAATGGTCGGAAAAACGCCTGAGCGTGTTCCGCCCGCAGGAAAGTGTCGAAGCCCTGCGTCGTCTCGGTTTGCCCATGCACAGCCTGAAGTGGGTGCGCGGCGGCTTCACCGACAACGCGCTGAGCGATCAGCAAAGCCAGCTCACTGACTTCATCAGCCGTTACCTGCGACCGGGTGACATGGTGTTCAGTACTTGGCGAAAGGATGGCAACCCCGATCATGAAGTGGTCGGCCGGGCGGGTTTTGAAGCGGCGCAACGGGTCGGAGCGCGCTTCCATGATGTCGCGGTGTGGGCCTGGCACTGGCCGGAGCGCGATCAGCAACTGATCCCCTGGGAGCGTGCGCGCAAGTTGCGTCTCGACACCTGGACAGTCGCGCGCAAAAGCCACGCCACTCATGCCTACGCCAGCCAGCTCAAGGGCGAACCGGCAATCGGCATCGCACCGCTACTGCCACCGGTGCTGCTGGAGCGGATGCGCTTGCCCTATGAAATTGTCTTTGTCTGACCTTCCTTGAGCCCGCGACCTGCACCTTGAATCGTCCCCGCACCCGGTATCTCCGATCTTCCCCATGCCCAGTGCCTCCGATCATTCCCACGCTCTGCGTGGGAATGCAGCCCGTGACGCTCTGCGTCACCGGACGCGGAGCGTCCCCAGAGGCGCTACCACGCGGAGCGTGGGAACGATCAAGCCCGCGATCTTTTGAACGTGGCCACGCTCAGACGGAACTGCCACTGCGCTCATCAGTCGCATGAACAGGCACTCAGGATTCAGAGGAGTAACCGTGTCCAGCGATCCCCAGCCGCAAACCGTCGACACGCCAGTCATCCATCGCATGCGGGTGTTGACGGTCAATACGCACAAGGGTTTTACCGCGCTCAATAGGCGTTTCATTCTTCCGGAGCTGCGTGAGGCGGTGCGCAGCACTTCGGCTGATCTGGTGTTTTTGCAAGAAGTGGTCGGCGAGCACGAGCGGCATTCCAGCCGTTACAACGACTGGCCGCAAACCTCCCAATATGAGTTTCTCGCTGACAGCATGTGGAGCGATTTCGCCTACGGTCGCAACGCGGTCTATCCCGACGGCCACCACGGCAATGCCCTGCTGTCGAAATACCCGATTCGCGAATATCGCAACCTTGATGTCTCGATCACCGGCCCCGAGCGCCGGGGGTTGCTGCACTGCGTTCTGGATGTGCCGGGGCACGCAGAGGTGCATGCGATCTGTGTGCACCTGAGTTTGCTCGAAAGCCATCGCCAGTTGCAGTTGCAACTGCTCTGTCAGTTACTCGAATCTCTGCCTGAGGACGCGCCAGTGATCATCGCGGGTGACTTCAATGACTGGCAACTTCAGGGCAACGCCACCCTCGCCCGCCGCGATTATCTGCACGAAGCGTTCGAACGCCATCATGGCCGCCCCGCGAAAACCTATCCGGCGCGTTTCCCGTTGCTTCGCCTCGACCGAATCTACCTGCGCAACGCCAGCAGTCATGACCCGAGGATCCTCGGCAACAAGCCGTGGACGCATCTGTCGGACCATTTGCCATTGGCGGTTGAAGTGCATTTGTAGGCCGATCTTGATTGACCGTCTGTCAGAGCCGCTTGATCAGCGGGCAAAACCATCTACACCTACAGCAGCACAAGGAGTAGCGCATTCAATTCGTTAGAGCATGGATCTCACAAAGTGCATCAACTGCACGGGGCGATCCAGCGCTCGCTCAAGGATGAATTCCCCATTCGGATACAGGGAATTGTCATGACGCGCTTTGCCAGAAACCTGCGGGTGCTGCCACCGATCCTGATGCTGCCTGCTTACCTGCTGCTGGACAGTTCACCCGCTTCGGCCGCCTGCTCGCTGGTTGCCGGGCCTGGCAACGATGCCTTCACCTGCGACAGCGGCACCAGCAGCGCGCTGACCGATCTCTCCGGTAACAACAGCCTGACCTTGCCCGTCAACGGCACGGGCCAGATCAATGGCAGCGTGACCTTCGGTGCCGGCGCTGACCGGGTCGAGATCAATTCCGGCGTGATTACCCTGTCTGTCAATCAAGGCGCCGGCGTCGACGACTTTGTGATGACCGGCGGCTCCCTCGGATTTCTCGCCCAAGGCGACGGTCGCGACACGTTCCTGATGACGGGTGGCACCATCGTTTCGGCGTTCGAAGATGGCGATATCGCGCGCATGACCGGCGGTACCATAGGCCGGGTCGACATGAAGCTGGACAACAATTTCTTTGATCTGTCCGGCGGGCAGATCACCGGCAATCTGGTCACCGGATTCGGCACTGACACCATTATCTTTTCCGGCGGGCGCATCGGCGGCAACGTTAGCGTCAGCGGTGGCAACGACAGCATTACCGTCACCGGAGGGGAAATCGGCGGCGAGATCCGTGCCAGCACTGGTGATGACCGCTTGCTATGGGACGGTGGTGGCATCATCCGCTCGGCGATTCTGATGGATGTCGGCAGTGACAGCGCAACCTTGCGCAATCTGGACGACAGCATCCTTGCGCTGACCCCGAGGACCGACGGCGGTGTCGGCACCGATAGGCTGACTTTCGATAACGTTCAAACCGCCCTGCCCGCGCGCTTCGGCAATTGGGAAACGCTCGACCTGAGCAACAGCACGCTAAACCTTGGCTCGGATGCTCTGGCGCTGGGCGACGCTGGGACCGGTACCGGCGTGCTGAATGTTGATGACGCCAGCGTGGTGTTGTCGACGCAAGGGGCGGTATCGCCTGCGCTGACCGGGCGAGCCGTAACCTTCAACAACGCCGGCGTGATCGATCTGACCCGCAATAACAGCCGCACCGACGATTCATTGACGATCGGCGGTAATTACGTCGGCAGCGGCGGCCAGTTATTGCTGCAAAGCGTCGTCGCGGGCGATGATTCTCCGAGCGACAGACTGGTGGTCAACAACGGCAGCCTCGACGGTGCGACGGTGATCAGCGTCAGTAACGTCGGCGGGGCTGGCGCGCTGACTCAGCTCAACGGCATTCAACTCGTGCAAGCCCAAGGCAGCACGGTCAGTAGCGATAGTGCGTTTACCTTGAACGGCCCGGTGTCTGCCGGGGCTTACGATTACTACCTGTTCAAGGGTGGCGTCACTCCCGGCACAGAGAACAGTTGGTACCTGCGCTCCGCCGTGGTCGCGCCGCAAATGATCAGCGTGCCTAACCCCGACCCGACCTTGCCACCGATGATGGTGCCGGTGGTTGTCACGCCGATTGCTGCCGTGGCGCCGGCCGGCAGCCCACCATTGCCGGTGTTGCCTGCAGCAGTGGCGGGTGCTGCGCCCATCCCTCTTTATCGCCCCGAGGTCCCGACCTGGTCGGTGCTGCCGCCCGCCGCCGCACAGTTGACGCTCAATGCTCTGGGTACTTTCCATGACCGTCAGGGCGATCAACGTCTACTCAGCGAGACGGGCGCCTTCGGTGCGGGTTGGGGCCGGATCTACGGCAAAAACCTTGATCAGACGTGGGCGGGTACGGTCGCGCCGAGCCTCGACGGTTCACTGAAGGGTTTTCAGGTGGGGAATGATCTTTACAGTTCGCTGATCGGGGACAGCCTGACCCAACGGCTCGGCTTTTTCGTCGGGCATAGTCGCTTGCGAGGCGATGTCGACGGCTTCAACGAAGGTTTCCAAAACAACAGCGCCGGCAAGATCAAACTCGAGGGCGACAGCTACGGCCTGTACTGGACGCTGAGCGATCCGCACGGTTGGTATGTCGACACGGTGGTAATGGGCACCCGCTTCGATGGCGACAACCATTCCGATCGCGGTGTGAAGCTGGATAACCGTGGCCATGCACTGACGCTTTCGGCCGAAGCGGGTTACCCGTTTTCAATCAACGACACGTGGGTGGTCGAGCCGCAGGCCCAGGTCATTCACCAGAAAATCTCACTGGACAGCCAGGACGATGGCATCTCGAGAGTGTCGTTCGACTCCGACAGCGCGTGGACCGGCCGCCTCGGTGCGCGACTCAAGGGCCGCTATCAGGTCAGTGGCTTGCCGGTAGAACCTTACCTGCGCGCGAACCTGTGGCACACCTTTTCCGGTACCGACTCGGTCACCTTCGGCGACAGTACCGTGATCAGTACGCAGCAGAAGTCCTCCACAGCGGATGTCGGTCTCGGTGTGATATTAACCCTCGACCGCACTGTCAGTGTGTTTGCCAGCACTGATTACAGCCAGAATATCGACAGTAACGATCAGCGTGGGGTGGTCGGCAATCTGGGCGTGAGGGTCAGCTGGTAGACCTTCTGTCGGTAACCCAACCTCTCAAGCGCGCGGCTTTCGCCGCGTTTCGCTCTACAAACAACCACTTAGTTATTTGCCAAAAAACAAACAGTTGCGTCGTGCAATTTGCCACTACCGCTTATCGTCCATTTTCTTGACGCGGGCTCCTGATTCTTCTTATCTCATGCTTACTACCCCCGGAATCATTAACCGGGGCGAGCCTTCGGAACCCGCGCAAGCGAGCAGCCACGGCTCGCCTCGCTCCATTCGGTCGCCCCTCGTTCGGGTAGGAGAGGCGCCACAACCGAGATGCCACATGCGCCTGCAAGGTAGACCGCCATGAAAATTTCAATCACACCACGCGAGATAAAATTCACCCTCTGCACAGTGTCGAGCTCCATTCTGCTGTGCTCATCCATGGAGGCGCAGGCTGGCGCCGTGGCGGATGAAACCGTGTCCTGGTACCAAGAAAATGCCCCGGTTTTGAATTTGCCGGTGACCGTGATTACCCCCGGTCCGCAGCGCTCCGAGGCGCGACCGGAGCGTTTCATGAACGAAGAAATCGCGCCGGGCGCATGGGACCGATTCTACGGCCAGGGCGCGCGGCAAGCGCAAACCGACATACTGTCCTCCGGGTTCGCGGCGCCCGGCAGCGGCCCCTTGAAGGGACCGGCTGTCCTGACCCTGAAAAGCGCCAGCGGCTACACCCAGACCCTCGGCCTGATCGGCGGCGAGAATCAGATCCACGCCAATGCCAATGGCCCAATCAGCCATCGCGCCCTCGCTGATCCTTCAACCGATGCTCTCAGCCTGCAAGGCCAGAGCGTCGGTGCATATTACAGTCTGACGGGCCTGCAAGGCTGGCACGTCGACCTTTCAGCCAGTGGCGGTCGCGTCAATGGATTCAGCCGCAATTCCCAGGGCGCACGCCAGGCTGCCGAAGGGAGCGCGATTACGTTTTCGGTCGAGGGCGGTTATCCGATCGGCTTGAGCGAAAACTGGGTGGTTGAGCCTCAGGCGCAGCTGATCAACCAACGCGTCAGCCTCAACACGCCCAACGCCAGTGGCGGCACTGGCTCATCGAGCGACATGAGCGCGTGGAGCGGGCGCGTGGGTGCGCGGTTAAAAGGCAGTTATGACCTGAACGGTTTACCGGTCGAACCATACGTGCGCACCAATCTCTGGCACACGGTGTACACGGGCAACACGGTAACGCTGGATCAGGTAGACAAGATCAGCAGCAGCCGCAAGTCATCGACAGTCGAGCTGGGATTGGGACTGGTGGCGCGAGTGACGCCAGCAGTGAGCCTTTACATGAGCGCCGATTACAGCAGCGATGTGGATGACAATGATCTGAACGGGCTGATTGGCAGCCTTGGGGTGCGGATGCGCTGGTAAACAATGGTGGCTGCCTGACCTGCCACCTTCGCGAGCAGGCTCGCTCCCACAGTCATGCAATCTTTTGTGGGAGCGAGCCTGCTCGCGAATCGCAACGACGCAGTTCTGAATCAGCCCTGCGGTTTGAGGATCAGTACAGCCAACGGTGGCAGGTTCAGTTCCAGCGACAAGGCCTGGCCGTGGCTTGGGACTGCTTCGGCCTGCGCCCCGCCGCCGTTGCCATAGTTTGAGCCGGCATAAATGTCCGCATCACTGTTGAGCAGTTCCTCCCAGCGACCATCAAATGGCACGCCAACCCGGTACGCCTCGCGCGGCACCGGCGTGAAGTTGGCGACCACCAGCACCGGCGAGCCGTCCTTGCTCCAACGCAACCACGCATAGACGCTGTTGATCGCATCATCGCCAATCAACCATTGGAAACCTTGCGGCGCATCATCCTGGTCGTGCAGTGCCGGCACATCGCGATACAGACGGTTGAGATCGCCAACCAGTTTCTGCACGCCTTTGTGCTCGGAATACTGCAGCAGATACCAATCGAGCTGCTGATCATGGTTCCACTCGCGCCACTGCCCAAACTCGCAGCCCATGAACAACAATTTCTTGCCCGGATGGGTCCACATGAAGCTCAGATACGCGCGCAGGTTGGCGAATTTCTGCCAGCGGTCGCCGGGCATCTTGTCGATCAGCGAATGCTTGCCGTGCACCACTTCGTCATGGGAGATCGGCAGAATGAAGCGCTCCGACCAGGCGTAAACCAGGCCAAAGCTCAGTTCATTGTGGTGATGGGCGCGGTACACCGGGTCCTGCTGAATGTAATGCAGCGAATCGTGCATCCAGCCCATGTTCCACTTGTAAGCGAAACCGAGACCACCCTGCTGGGTGCTCTGGCTGACGCCCGGCCATGCAGTGGACTCCTCGGCGATCACCAATGCCCCCGGCGCTTCCAGCTCAACCACGTCGTTCAAGTGACGCAGAAACTCGATCGCTTCCAGGTTTTCGCGGCCGCCATGGCGGTTAGGCACCCATTCGCCGGCCTTGCGCGAGTAGTCGCGATAAAGCATCGAGGCGACCGCATCGACGCGTAGCCCATCAATGTGGAAATGCTTCAGCCAATGCAGTGCCGACGCCAGCATGTAGCCATGCACTTCGGTGCGGCCGAGGTTGTAGATCAGCGTGTCCCAATCCTGGTGGAAACCTTCCAGCGGGTTGGCGTATTCGTACAGCGCGGTGCCGTCGAATTGGGCCAGCCCGTGGGTGTCGGTCGGGAAATGCGCCGGCACCCAGTCGAGGATCACACCGATATCGGCTTTGTGGCAGGCGTTGACGAACTCGGCAAACTGTTCAGGCGTGCCGTAACGGGCACTCGGAGCGAATTGCGAAAGCAGTTGATAACCCCATGAACCACCGAACGGGTGCTCCATGATCGGCATCAGTTCGATGTGAGTGAAGCCCAGTTCCTTCACGTACGGGATCAAGCGTTCAGCGAGTTCCGGCCAGGTGTACTGACGCGCTACCTCACCGAGATCATCCAGCTCGCATTGCCAGGAACCGGCGTGCAACTCGTAAATCGACAAGGGTCTGGAACGGCTCTGCCGGTCATGGCGGGCGTTCATCCAGTCGTCATCATGCCAATCGATTTGCAGCGGCGCGGCGACTTTCGAGGCGGTGTCCGGCGGGAGGCTGGTGGCCAGCGCCATCGGGTCGGCCTTTAGCGGCAGGATGCCGTGGGCGCCGAGGATTTCGTATTTGTACAACTCCCCCGCTTGCAGGCGCGGAATGAACAACTCCCAGACGCCGGAGGGATGACGCAGGCGCATTGGATGGCGGCGGCCGTCCCACACGTTGAAATCGCCCACCACCGACACGCGCCGGGCATTCGGCGCCCATACGGCAAAGCGCACGCCATCAACGCCATCGACAGTTTTCAGCTGCGCACCGAGGCAAGCGCTGAGGTCGCGGTGATTGCCCTCGGCAAACAGGTACAGGTCCATCTCGCCGAGCAATGGGCCGAAGCTGTAAGGATCTTCAGCGACCTGCTCGCCCCCGGCCCAGCGCGTGCGCAACAGGTACGGTCGGGCCTGATTGAAATGGCCCACGAACAGCCCCGGCGTTTCGGTCATCTCCAACGCGCCGATGTCCTCGCCGCTGTCCTTGTCCAGCACTGCAACGCTCAGCGCACCAGGCAGATAAGCCCGGATGAATTGCCCGCCAGCGCCATCGCCGTGCGGGCCCAGAATCGAAAACGGGTCCTGATGTTCAGCACGGACCAACGCATCGATGTCTCTTGCCGAGGGTAACAATGCTTCATTTACCACACCCTGTTCCTTGTTCGAGAAACTCATGACTACTCTCCACCAAGATCGGAAAAGGGTTTAAGCCCTGTCAATAATCCATACAAACCGTGCAAAGGCACGGGCAGCCACGTCGGACGGTTTTCGGCTTCATAGGCCACTTCATAGGCCGCTTTTTCCAGGCCGAACAACGCCAGCGCGGCGTCCGCCCCCTCGGGATCCTGCCAAGCATGCTCAAGACTAGCTGCCGCCTCGCGATATGCCTGCACAAATGCCTCGCGGGCTTCGCGCAGGTAGCGCTCGGCGACCCGTTTGCGCGCCGCTTCGGCTTCAGGGCTGTTGTCAACGTTGTGCACGTTGATCGTCATCGCCGCTGCGTAATCGAACGAGCGCAGCACGCCGCTGACATCTTTGTACGGGCTGTGCTTGCCGCGCCGCTCGCTCAGCGGCCGCGCCGGTTCGCCCTCGAAGTCGATCAGGTAGGCGTCGCCCTTGATCACCAGCACCTGGCCCAAATGCAGGTCGCCGTGCACACGAATGCGCAAACCGCCCGTGGCTTTCTTCGCCAGGTCCTGCACATGGGCGAGGATGGTTTTCTTCTCGTCGAGCAGACGCTTGACCAGTTTCTGATCCGCCGCGTTCAGTTCGCCCTGATGTTCCTTGAGCAGCTTGAGCGCGCGTTCGACCTGCGCAGTGACGTCTTTGCCAGTGGCCTGCATGTCTTTGCTTGACGACACTTGCGCAGCGAAGTCGGCATTGTCGGTAGGCGCCGCGAGCATCTGATGCATCTCGCCCAGCCGCTGCCCGAGCATACCGGCGAAGTCCTTCAGCTCGCCCAATGCGTTGTAGTGCTGCTCCTGTTCCGAGACGGCATCGGCCAACTCGTCGCGCAGCGCCCGTTCAAGGTTGTTTTGCGTCCATTCCCACGCGTCACCCTGATTGCTCAGATAGCCTTGGGCAATCATCAACAGATTGTCTTCACCCTGTGCGTCGCGACGAATCACCGAGCCCATCAGTGGAGAGATATTGGCAAACCCGGCCTCGGTCAGGTAAGCGCTCATCTCCAGTTCCGGGTGTACGCCAGAAGCGACTTTACGTATCAGCTTAAGTACCAGGCTGTTGCCAATGACCACCGAACTATTCGATTGCTCGGCGGACAGGTAGCGCACATCCGACTCGGCGCCCAGGCCGAGTTTTTCCAGATGCGGCGTCTGTTCGAAGCGGATCTCGCCTTCGACCGATTCCAGCACAGCGTTGTTCTGCATGCCTTCCAGCACGGCACGGACGAAGGTTTCGAGGCTGAACGCATCAGTGATCAACCCGACCTGACGCACGCGACGCACCCGCGACAACGCGAGTTGCTGTGGCAACGGCGGGCCGACGTGATCCTCGGCAATAAAGCCAAACGGCAGTTGATAGCGGCTGGTCAAACCACCGCTGGTGACTTCGATCTCGCTGAGCAACACAGGGTGCTGCGCATCGCCGAAACGCACGCCATAGGCAACATGCACTTTGTCGATCGCAGCATCCTTGCCGGCGAACCAGCGGCGGTTTTGCAGCCAGCTCGGCAGGATGCTTTGTTCCAGCGTCGTGCGCGACGGCGCTTCGAGCAGCTCTTCCATGCGTTTTTTCAGCACCAGCGTGGTGAAGTCCGGCAGGCTTTGCGCCGGCTCGACGTGCCAGCTCGGCATTTGATTTTCTGCTGCCAGGGCGAACCAGTAGAAACCGTACGGCGCCAGGGTCAGGAGGAAATTCAACTGGCCGATCGGCGGAAACGCGTTACCGCCGAGCATTTCGACAGGCACCATACCGACGTAGGCCGACAGGTCCAGTTCGACCGCCTGCGCACTGCGCGAGACGTTGGCCACGCACAGGATGATTTCGTGCTTGCCGTCAGCGTCGGTGTATTCGCGGGTATAAGCCAGCACACGACGGTTGGTCGGCGAGAGCATTTTCAGTGTCCCGCGCCCAAAGGCCTTGGACTGTTTACGCACCGCGAGCAGACGCCGTGTCCAGTTCAGCAGCGAGTGTGGATCGCCAGACTGGGTTTCGACGTTGACCGACTGGTAGCCATACAACGGGTCCATGATCGGCGGCAGCACCAGGCTTGCCGGATCGGCGCGGGAGAACCCGCCATTGCGGTCGATCGACCACTGCATCGGCGTGCGCACCCCGTCGCGGTCGCCGAGATAGATGTTGTCGCCCATGCCGATTTCGTCGCCGTAATACAGCGTCGGCGTGCCGGGCATCGACAGCAGCAGACTGTTGAGCAGTTCGATGCGCCGGCGGTCGCGCTCCATCAGCGGAGCGAGACGCCGACGGATCCCGAGGTTGATGCGCGCGCGACGGTCAGCCGCGTAGTAATTCCACAGATAATCGCGCTCGCGGTCAGTGACCATCTCAAGGGTCAGCTCATCGTGGTTGCGCAGGAAAATCGCCCACTGACAGTTGGCAGGGATTTCCGGCGTCTGACGCAGAATATCGGTGATGGGGAAACGGTCTTCCTGAGCCAGCGCCATGTACATGCGCGGCATCAACGGGAAATGAAAGGCCATGTGGCATTCGTCGCCGTTGAGGCCCGCCGCATCGGTGTCGCCGAAATACAGCTGCGTGTCTTCCGGCCATTGATTGGCTTCGGCCAGCAACATTCGGTCTGGGTAATTGGCGTCGATCTCGGCGCGAATCTGCTTGAGAACGTCGTGTGTCTCGGGCAGGTTTTCGTTGTTGGTGCCATCGCGCTCGATCAGATACGGGATGGCGTCCAGACGCAGGCCGTCGATGCCCATGTCCAGCCAGTAGCGCATCACCGACAGCACGGCCTTCATGACTTGCGGATTGTCGAAGTTCAGATCCGGCTGGTGCGAATAGAAACGGTGCCAGAAATACTGGCCGGCGACCGGGTCCCAGGTCCAGTTGGACTTCTCGGTGTCGAGGAAGATGATGCGCGTGCCGTCATACTTCTGGTCGTCATCGGACCACACGTAAAAATCCCGAGCCGCCGAGCCGGGTTTTGCCTTGCGTGCTCGCTGGAACCACGGGTGCTGGTCTGAGGTGTGATTGATGACCAGCTCGGTGATAACCCGCAGCCCTCGCTTGTGCGCTTCGGCAATAAACCGCTTGGCATCGGCCATCGTGCCGTAGTCGCTGTGCACGCCACGGTATTCGGCAATGTCGTAGCCGTCGTCACGTCGTGGCGAGGGATAGAACGGCAGGAGCCAGATGGTGTTGACGCCAAGATCGGCGATGTAATCGAGTTTGGCGATCAAACCGGGAAAGTCGCCGATCCCGTCATTATTGGAGTCGAAAAACGATTTGACGTGAACCTGATAGATCACCGCGTCCTTGTACCAGAGCGGGTCTTTGATGAAGGCGGCTGCCTTGGGTTTCTTCGCCATGTGGAACTCCTGTTGAATACTTTATGGGCGTCCCAAGACGATCGTTCCCACGCTCTGCGTGGGAATGCCGCCTTGGACGCTCTGCGTCCGCTTTGGGACGCGGAGCGTCCCGGGATGCATTCCCACGCAGAGCGTGGGAACGATCATTACGTAGCGGTAATCCGCCAAATGCCAAACGGCTGATAAGCCGGGTCAATGCGCATGAACTGGTATTTGCCGTACCAGTCCCAGCGATGCCCATTCATCAGGTCCTCGCCATGGGTCGTGGCGTCGTCCGGCAGGCCCATTTCCCACAACGGCAGCTCGAAATTCGCTTCCTGAACGTTATGCGGATCGAGGCTGACAGCGACCAGAATGAAATTACTGCCATCGGCGCTGCGTTTACCGAAGTACAAAATGTTGTCGTTCCAGACGTTGTAGATCTTCAGGCCCAGATGCGTGTGCAGCGCCGGATTCTGTCGGCGGATGCGATTGAGCTGGGCAATCTCGGCAATGATGTTGCCGGGCGCGGTGAAGTCGCGGACACGGATCTCGTACTTTTCCGAATTCAGGTATTCCTCTTTGCCCGGCACCGGCGCCGATTCGCACAGTTCGAAACCGGAATACATGCCCCACAGGCCCGAGCCCATGGTCGCCAGAGCGGCGCGGATGAGAAAACCGGGACGCCCTGACTCGTGCAGGAACGCCGGGTTGATGTCCGGCGTGTTGACGAAGAAGTTCGGCCGGTAGCATTCGCGCCACGGCGATTGATTCAGTTCGGTGAAATACTCGGCCAGCTCGGCCTTGTTATTGCGCCAGGTGAAATAGGTGTAGCTCTGCGAATAACCGACCTTGCCCAGGCGTGCCATCATCGCCGGCGTGGTGAACGCTTCGGCGAGGAAAATCACTTCGGGGTACAAGGTGCGCACATCGGCGATCAGCCATTGCCAGAACGGCAGCGGCTTGGTGTGCGGGTTGTCGACGCGAAAGATCTTCACGCCTTCCTTGACCCAACCCACGACGATGTCACGCAGCTCGACCCACAGGCTGGGGATCGCATCCGGCGCATAGAAATCGACGTTGACGATGTCCTGGTATTTCTTTGGCGGGTTCTCGGCGTATTTGATCGTGCCGTCGGGGCGCCAGTTGAACCAGCCCGGATGCTCCTTGAGCCACGGGTGATCCTGCGAACACTGGATGGCGAAGTCGAGGGCGATTTCCAGGCCATGATCGGCGGCGGCGGCCACCAGTCTGCGAAAGTCCTCGCGGGTGCCGAGCTGCGAGTGAATCGCCTCGTGACCGCCCTCCTCGCTGCCAATCGCATAAGGGCTGCCCGGATCATCCGGGCCGGCGGTCAGCGAATTGTTGCGGCCCTTGCGGTGGGCGCGACCAATCGGATGGATCGGCGTGAAATACAGCACGTCGAAACCCATGTCCTGAATCATCGGCAGCCGTGAGTGCACGTCGTTAAAGGTGCCGTGGCGGTTGGGGTCGTCCGTGATCGAGCGGGGAAACAGCTCATACCAACTGGCGAATTCGGCCAGCTCACGTTCGACGTCCATCGGGAACTCCGCGCTGACGCTCAGGTAGGCGCGGTGGTCGGCCTGGGCCATCAGCTCTGCACTGCGTGAGTGCAGAAACAGCGCGACCTGCTCGGTTTCGAGCAGGCCGGACAATTCATGGTGCAGCGCGGCGAGCTGTTCGCTCAGTTGGCCTTCACTGCGTTCGGCGGCTTGTTGCACCATGGTTCGGCCTTCCTGCAACTCCAGGGAAACCGGCACCGAAGCGTTGTGCTTCTTCTCCAGTTCGTACTGGAAACTGGCGAAATGGTCGATCCACGCTTCGATGCAATACAGATAGCGGCCCTGTTCCTCGGGACGGAACTGGCCTTTCCAGGTGTTATTGCCTTGATCGGACATCACCTCGGTTTGCCAGGTCTCCTGACCCTCTTCGCGCCAGCGGATGCGCACGGCGAGCTTTTCGTGGCCGTCGGCAAAGACTTTGCTGGTCACCACCACCTCGCGCCCGGCAATGGATTTGGCGGCGAACTGGCCCCCGTCGAGGGTCGGCATGGTGTTTTCGATCACGAT
Organism: Pseudomonas khorasanensis; assembly: GCF_014268505.2. Classification (GTDB taxonomy): domain Bacteria; phylum Pseudomonadota; class Gammaproteobacteria; order Pseudomonadales; family Pseudomonadaceae; genus Aquipseudomonas; species Aquipseudomonas khorasanensis. Next base: position 953,872 of record NZ_JABWQP020000001.1, on the reverse strand, counting down.
ACGTGGCAGCAGCAACGCCTGCGACAGCGGCATGTGCGGGTTGTAACTTGGCTCTGAAGGTCTTTCAGCAGTCATTGAGCATCTCTCCTTAACGCCCCAAGGACGCTCTTGTGCCGGAACGGGATTGGCGACCAAGCGCCGGCCCGGTCATGAACTCACTAAGGTTCCGAGCAACCGGCGCGGGGAAAAGTTCAGATGAAATTATCAAGACGCCAGGCGGATCGAATTAACCGTCAACGGGTCAATCCACTTAAGCACTTCTCACGCCATGTGCCACACGGAGGTCATTAGATGAGCATCCCGATCCCGGCGGAAACGCCCGATCCGAACATCGACAAACCCACCCTGCCGGAGACCGAGCCGCCACCGGTCCCTGAGCAGGAGCCACCCGGCACCACGCCACCGCCCAAGGAAGAACCGCCGAGTACGATGCCGCCGGTGGTCGTCTGACACATTCGTTACCTGTCCAACACATGATGTTCTGATCGTTCCCACGCAGAGCGTGGGAGCGATCAGTCGGGGACGATCCGTGCGCTAGAGCTTGTCGTTCTTCTCGACATCTTTCTCGAATACCCTCACCACGTAAGGCATCACGCTAAAGATCGCCAGCGCCAGAATGGTGCTGAGCAATGCCGTCGCTTCCCTACCCAGGCCCGCCGCCACGCCAATCGCAGCCGTCATCCATAACCCCGCAGCGGTGGTCAGGCCCTGGACATGGGCTTCTTCGCCTTGCTGATTTTTCAGAATAGTGCCTGCGCCGAGAAAGCCGATCCCGGCGATCACGCCCTGAAGCACGCGGCTCATGGCATCGGACTCCGCCCCGGACGTCTGCGGCACCAGCACAAACAGCGCCGCCCCCAGCGCCACCAGCATGTGCGTACGCACGCCTGCAGCCTTGCCCTTATGCTCGCGCTCGAAGCCGAGAATCCCGCCAAGAATCGCCGCCATCAACAGGCGCACGGTGATGCGGGTCATTTGCGACGCGTCGCCGATATCGGCGAATTCCGCCTGCAGGGTTGTCCACACTTCGTCCCACCAGTCTTCCATCGTCCAGTCCTTGTTATTGGTTTGATGAACGATGGACAACGCTGACCATTAATCGGTTGCGCAGAACGATTGCCGCGTTGCGCTTCCTAAAGAGCTGCCCCCCGGATTAAAGGAACTGCCGCCATGCCCGTTCGAATCGACGAATCCAACCCCGAGCAAAAAGTCTGTTTTTTCACCGTTGAACATGGCGAGGAAATTCGCATCTGCGACACCCTGGAAGTCCTGACGGATAGCGAAAGAGCCATGTCGTTCGTGGAGATAGAAGGCAAACGGGTCTACATCACCGAAGCAGAAGCCGACGCCTTGACCGTCGCCGGAGCCAGGGACGGTCGTGAACACGTGAAAGCAGACACGGGTGATTCGGTGATTTGACTGACCCTGATCAACACCCCGCGCAAGCGCCTGCGTTAGCCGTTTGCGCCTCATTCGGCAAGTTGCTTCAAGTTGTCGCAGGCGTTATGCGAAACCGCATCTGATCCGCTTTTTATTGCAAGAGCTGAGTCTGTTATGCAAACAGATGCACGGTCATAGTTCATCGGCCTGATGGAGGCTGATGAGCAAACGACCATGAGCGAACAAATCCCCGTCCGAACCGTAGAAGCGACTCCAACCATTAAAAGCGTGCCTGCGCGCCCACTCAAGGCGACGACCAGGTTCACTGACAACCAGATTCACACTCGCAGCTTCACCGGCCTGTTTCGTAACCTGCGCCTGAGCGGCGCGGGAGTCCTCTTCGTATTGTTCTTCGGCACCGTGTGGCTCAATTGGGGCGGTCGTCAGGCGGTGCTCTGGGATCTTTCCGAAAGCAAGTTTCACATCTTCGGCGCGACCTTCTGGCCGCAGGATTTCATTCTGCTCTCGGCGCTGCTGATCATTGCCGCGTTCGGTCTTTTCGCCATCACCGTTTTCGCCGGTCGGGTCTGGTGCGGATACACCTGTCCGCAGAGTTCCTGGACCTGGATCTTCATGTGGTGCGAGAAAATCACCGAAGGCGAGCGCAACCAGCGGATCAAACTGCAAGCCGCGCCCTGGAGCCTGAACAAACTGGCCCGCCGCGCCGCCAAACACACGTTGTGGCTGGCGATCAGCGTGATGACCGGCCTGACCTTCGTCGGCTATTTCACGCCAATCCGCCCGCTGGCCGAAGAACTCCTGACCCTGCAAATTGGCGGGGTCAGTCTGTTCTGGGTGCTGTTTTTTACCGCCGCCACGTACATCAACGCCGGCTGGCTGCGCGAGGCGGTGTGCATGCACATGTGCCCGTATGCGCGGTTCCAGAGCGTGATGTTCGACAAGGACACCCTGACCATCGCCTACGACGTCGCCCGTGGCGAAAGCCGTGGCCCGCGCAAGCGCGATGTCAGTCCGGTGGAAGCGGGTCTGGGCGATTGCATCGACTGCCAGCTGTGCGTGCAGGTTTGTCCCACCGGCATCGACATCCGTGACGGTTTGCAGATGGAGTGCATCGGCTGCGCGGCCTGCATCGATGCCTGCGATTCGATCATGGACAAAATGCATTACCCGCGCGGCCTGATCCGCTACAGTTCCGAGCGCGAATTGCAGGGCAGCAAAACCCATCTGCTGCGCCCACGCCTGATCGGCTACACGGCCGTGTTGCTGGTGATGATCGGCGCATTGGCTTTGGCCTTGGTCGAGCGGCCAATGGTGTCGCTGGACGTGACCAAGGATCGAGGGTTGTTCCGCGAAAATGCGGAGGGCCAAATCGAAAACATTTACTCGCTCAAGGTGATCAACAAGACCCAGCAGCGGCAGGATTACCGGTTGAGTCTGGTTGACGGCGAGGGATTTGAGTTGCATGGCAAAACCCTGCTGAGCCTGGCACCGGGGGAGATCGTGGATGTGCCGGTATCGGTGGCGATGACCACCGAGCGGCCGGCGAGCAGTTCGCAGACGTTGAGCTTCAGGATCAGTGACAGCGATGAGCCGCACATCTACAGCGTGGCGAAGAGCCGGTTTGTGGCGCCGATGAATCGTTGATCCCTTAGACTGCGCTGCTTCTTCGCGAGCAGGCTCGCTCCCACGGCTATTCACAATCATTTTGTGGGAGCGAGCCTGCTCGCGAACGAAGGCAACGCGGGCTCCCAAAAAGAACACATTCGGACCCAACATGAAACGCTACGAAAAATTCGCCGACGACATCGCTGAACTGATCCGCTCCGGCGTCCTCGGCCCTGGCCAGCGCGTGCCGTCGGTGCGCTATGCCAGCCAGACTTACGGCGTCAGCCCGTCCACGGTGTTCCAGGCCTATTATCTGCTCGAACGCCGTGGCCTGATCCGCGCCCGGCCGCGTTCCGGTTACTTCGTCAACACGCATGCGCCCAGCCCTTTTTCCGAACCGGTGATCAGCCCTCAAGTCAGCGAGTCCACCGAAGTCGACGTCAGCGAACTGGTGTTCTCCGTGCTCGACTCGATCAAGGACCCGAACACCGTGCCCTTCGGCTCGGCGTTTCCCAGCCCAACGCTGTTTCCCTTGCAGCGACTGTCGCGGTCTCTGGCGAGCGCCGCGCGGGAGATGGACCCGCGCATGGTCGTCACCGACATGTCGCCGGGCAACCCGCAACTGCGTCGACAGATCGCCCTGCGCTACATGGTGGGCGGGCTGATGCTGCCGATGGAGGAGCTGCTGATTACCAACGGCGCCCTCGAAGCGCTGAACCTGTGCCTGCAAGCAGTGACTGAGCCCGGCGACCTGGTGGCGATCGAAGCCCCCGCGTTCTACGCCAGCCTGCAAGTGCTCGAACGCCTGAAACTAAAGGCCGTGGAAATCCCGGTGCACCCGCGTGACGGTATCGATCTTGGCGTTCTGGCGCAGACACTTGAGCGCCACCCGATCAAGGCCTGCTGGTGCATGACCAGTTTTCAGAACCCGATGGGCGCGACCATGCCCGAGGCGAAGAAACAGGAACTGGTCGAGTTGCTGCGCCAGCATCAGGTGCCGTTGATCGAAGACGACGTCTACGCCGAACTCTATTACGGACAACAGGCGCCGAAACCGGCCAAGGCCTTCGACACCGAAGGCCTGGTGATGCATTGCGGCTCGTTCGCCAAGAGCCTGGCGCCCGGCTATCGCATCGGCTGGGTCGCCGCCGGACGCTTTGCGCAGAAAATCGAACGCCTGAAACTGATGACCTCGTTGTGCGCGTCGATGCCGGCACAAGCAGCCATTGCCGATTACTTGCAACACGGCGGCTACGATCGTCACCTGCGCAAGCTGCGCTACGCCCTGGAAGAACAGCAAAGCGCGATGCTCGCGGCGATTGTCCGTTACTTTCCGGTGCAGACCCGTGTCAGCCAACCGGCGGGCGGCTATTTTCTATGGTTGGAACTGCCGGAACAGATGGATTCGCTGAAGCTGTTTCAAATGGCACTGGCGCAAGGCATCAGCATCGCCCCGGGGCCGATCTTCTCGCCGACGCGACGCTTCAGAAACTGTATCCGCCTGAATTACGGCAGCCCGTGGACCGAGGAATCGGAAAAGGCCATGGAGACGTTGGGGCGCATTGTGCGGTCTTTCTGAAGCTTTGATGTTGTCCGGACCGGACCCTTCGCGAGCAGGCTCGCTCCCACATTGGTTCTGTATTCACAAATCCACTGTGGGAGCGAGCCTGCTCGCGAAGGGGCCGTTGCTATCGAAGCGAAACCTGTGGCCTAGCGCCCACCGCCCAAATCAACAAACGTCCCCGTCGCGTACGAAGCCTTGTCCGACAACAACCAGACAATCGCCTCCGCCACTTCATCCGGCCGGCCGCCACGGGCCATTGGGATGGCCGACTCGAGTTTGCTGACCCGATCCGGGTCGCCGCTCAGTGCATGGAAATCGGTGTAGATGTAGCCCGGACGCACCGCATTGACCCGAATCCCCTCGCCCGCCACTTCCTTGGACAAGCCAATGGTGAATGTGTCGAGCGCGCCTTTGGACGCTGCGTAATCAACGTATTCGTTCGGCGAACCCAGACGCGCTGCGACGGAGGACACGTTGACGATGCTGCCGCCCTGCCCGCCGTGTTTGGGCGACATGCGCAGGATCGCGTGTTTGGCACAGAGGATCGGTGCCAGCACGTTGGTCTTCATGATTTTGAGGATGCGGAATTCGGACATTTCATCGACCCGCGACTTTTGCCCGACGGTGCCGGCGTTATTGACCAGCGCGGTGACACGGCCCAGCTCGGTGTCGACGCGGTGAAACATCGCGATCACTTCGTCTTCGATGCTGACATCGGCGCGTACCGCGATGGCCTGGGCGCCCAGGGTTCGAACTTGCTCGAGCACGCTGTGCGCGGCCTGTTCATCCGACTGATAGTTGATGCAGATCCGATAGCCCTGTTCGGCCGCCAACAGCGCCGTGGCAGCGCCGATTCCGCGCCCGCCACCGGTGATCACAATGACTTTATCCATGCTGGCCTTTCCCCCGCGTGCTCACGTAACCGTCGGGGCAAGAATAACCGCCATTCATGGCTTTTGCATGAGATCCATGGTGTTGGCGCGATCGCCTTCGCGAGCAGGCTCGCTCCCACAAGGGAATGCGATCACCTGTAAGAGCGAGCCTGCTCGCGAAGAAGCTCAGACCACCGCAAGACGTTGCCCGCGCACGATGTCCTGCATAAAGCGTTCTGCCGGCATCGGATGCCCGAGCAGATAACCCTGCAGCGAATCACAGCCCAGTTTCGTCAGAAACTCCTGCTGCGCACCGGTCTCCACGCCCTCGGCGACAATCCGCAGATCCAGCGCCTGCCCCAGCGCCACAATCGCCGAGACGATCGCGGCGTCATCGCTGTCGTGCTCCAGATCACGGACGAAACCACGGTCAATCTTCAGCTCATTGGCCGGCAGACGCTTGAGGTACATCAGGCTCGAATAACCGGTGCCAAAGTCATCAATCGACAGATCAACGCCCATGTCCGACAGTTCCTGCAGCACCGTCATGCTCGCATCCGCGTCGCTCATCGCCGTGGTTTCGGTGATTTCCAGGGTCAGGCTGTTGGCCGGTAACTGGTGCGTCGCCAGCGCCCTGGCCACGCTTCGGACCAGCCCGGCATGGCAGAACTGCAGCGCCGAGAGATTCACCGCGATGCGCCAGTCGGAGTAACCGAGCACGTACCACTCGCGCATCTGGCGACAGGCTTCGTTCAGCACCCATTCCCCCATCGGGATGATCAGGCCGGTTTTTTCAGCCAGATCGATGAACTTGTCAGGCATCAGCATCCCGTGTTCCGGGTGCGCCCAGCGCAACAGGGCTTCGGCACCGACCGGGCGACCGTTGACCGCGTCGAACTTGGGCTGGTAATGCAGATGGAATTGATTGTGCTCAAGTGCCGCACGCAAATCCTGCAGCAGTTGCAACTGCTTGCGCGCATTGGTGTTCATCGATACGTCGAAGAAGCTGTAACCGTTTTTGCCGCCGCCCTTGGCGTGATACATCGCAGCGTCGGCGTTCATCAGTAACTGCTGGGCGTTTTCGCCGTTGCCCGGGTACAGGGCGATGCCGACGCTGGCGGAAATCTGCAGATCATGTTCGGCGACCCGGAAGGTTCGGCCGATCAAGCCGACCTGACGCGCCGCCAGGCTCAACGCGTCGTCGGGTTCGGTGAGGCGCACGAGCAGGACGAACTCATCGCCGCCAATGCGCGCGAGCGTATCCTGACTGCGCAGGTCTTCGCGCAGGCGCATGCCGACTTCACGCAGCAATTGATCGCCCATGTGATGGCCAAAAGCGTCGTTGACCGGTTTGAATCCATCCAGATCGATGAACATCAGCGCGAAGCAGCCGCCCTGTTCCTCGACCTTTTTCATCGCCTGGCTGATCCGGTCGTCGAGGAGCATGCGGTTCGGCAGACCGGTCAGCGGGTCGTGCAACGCCAGTTGGGTGAGTTCGCGGTTCGCGACTGTCAATGAATGCGCGAGGTCTGCGGTGCGCGCTTCAAGCCGGGCGTCAAGAATCGACGTCAGCAAGGCAATCGACAGGACCGCCAGTGTCGTGACGACCACCAGGCTGTCCAGGCCATTGCCTCTCAAGCCGTTGAGTGTCGCGCCGCAGAAACTGCCGTCGGGAAATTGTGCAGCGGCCATGCCGGTGTAATGCATGCCGACAATCGCCACGCCCATGATCACTGCCGCACCCGCGCGAATCAGCCTCACATGCGGCGAGTGCTGGCGCAGGCGAAAGGCAATCCACAGTGCCGCCGCCGAGGCACCGACGGCGATCAGCAACGATGCGCTGAACAACGTCGGGTCGTAATCGATGCCGGGGGTCATGCGCAGCGCGGCCATGCCGGTGTAGTGCATCGCGCTGATGCCCGAGCCCATGATCAGTGCACCGAACGCCAGTTGCGCAAGCGGCAGCTTCGGCTGACTGACCAGCCACAGGGCAAAGCCGCAGGACAGCACGGCAATCAGCAGCGACAGCGCGGTCAGGGTGACGTCATAGCCCAGATCGATTGGCAACTTGAAGGCGAGCATGCCGATAAAGTGCATCGACCAGACGCCGACGCCCATCGCAAACGCCCCGCCCGCCGTCCAGAAATGCACGGCCCGGCCTTTGGCCGTGGCGATGCGTCCGCTCAGGTCAAGCGCCGTGTACGACGCGAGTACCGCCACGGACAACGAAATGACAACCAGGGTGAGGGAATAACTGCCGATGAGCATGGACGTTCTCGTGACAAGCCGAAACCGTACTGCTTCCATTCTCGGTCGGGCAAATGTGGCGATTGTACTGATTGCGCGGAGGAACGCACTGACTAAGCAATCAAATTGCCATCAAGCCGATGAAGCGTTGTTTGATCGTCCTACAAGGCGCCGGGGTGGGCTTTAAGCCACGTTGTGGGAGCGAGCCTGCTCGCGCGGCGGGTCAGTTGATGATGTGCTGAATGACCCACCGCTTTCGTGAGCAGGCTCACTCCTACAGGTTCAGCGGTTGTCGCTGACATCCAGTTGCCCGTCCCAACCACCGCCCAGCGCGGCAATCAGTTGCACACTCGCAATCAAGCGGCTCTGCAAGACATTCAGTACGCTACGCTCGTTACTCAGGGCCGTGGCCTGCACGACCACCACATCGATGTAGGCAATCAGGCCAGCCTTGTACTGGTTCTCGGTCAGACGCAGTGAATCACGCGCCGCATCCAGCGCTTCCTGGCGCACCGCCGCCTCGTCTTCATACACCTTGAGCTGGATCAGGTAGTTTTCCACTTCGCGGAAACCGTCCAGCACGGTCTGGCGGTAGCGGGCGACGGTTTCGTCATAGGCCGCTTCGGTACGGTCGACCTCCGCCGAACGGATGCCGCCGTCGAACAGTGGCAACGACAGTTGCGGGCCGACCGACCAGAAACGGTTCGGCAAGCTGATCAGGTTTTTTGACGTGCTGCTGCTGTAGCCGCCGCTCAAGCTAAGGCTCAGGTCCGGGTAATAAGCGGCTTTCGCCACGCCGATATTGGCGTTGGCGGCGATCACCGAGCGCTCGGCCGAGGCGATATCGGGGCGGCGTTCGAGCAATTGCGAAGGCAAGCTCAGTGGCACTTGCGGCAGGTTTGGAATCGTCTGGGTTTCAGCGATGCTGAAATTCGCCGGCGCTTGCCCCGTCAGCACCGCAATGGCGTTTTCAAACTGTGCGCGCTGCCAGATCAGGTCCACCAGATCGGCCTGGGTACTTTTCAGCTGGGTTTGCGCCTGCGCCACCGCATCGCGCCCGGAAACTCCGGCGCGGTACTGATTCTGCGTCATTTTCAATGAACGCTCGTACGCCGCGACGGTGGCTTCAAGCAGACGCTTCTGCTGGTCAATGACCCGCAGTTGCAAGTAGTTCTGCACCAGCTCCGACTGCTGACTCAATCGCATCGCCGCCAAGTCGGCAAAGCTCGCCTGGGCGCTGGCTTCATCGGCCTCCAGCCCGCGACGCAACTTGCCCCAGACATCCGCTTCCCAACTGACGCCCAATTGCGCGTTGTAGGTGTCGCGGATCCCGCTTGAGGAACTGCTCAGGCTTGAACTGCTGCTGCCGGTGCCCTGACTGGAGCGGGTCTTGCCCACACTCAGGTCTACGCTGGGGTAAAACGCCCCTCGGGCACTGCGCACCAGGGCTTGTGCCTGACGGTACTGCGCTTCCGATTGAGCGACCGTCTGGTTGGCGCTGTTGAGGTTTTCGACCAATCGGTTGAGCTGCTGATCGCCATACAACTCCCACCAGGCGCCACGGGCCAGCGAGTCGCTGGGGTTGGCCTGACGCCAGCCTTCGGCTTCCTTGAACTGGGTGATTTCGGCGGTTTGCGGGCGCTGGTAGTCCGGGCCGACGGCGCAGGCGCTGAGCAGCGCCACGCACAACGACAGGCTCAACAGGCGCGAACCGCGCGCGGTGACCAATGAGATAAGCGAACGGTCAGTCATAACGGAGTTTCCAGAGCGGCGTCAGTGCGCACGCCACGCCATTTGTTGAAGCGATGGCGCAGCTTGTCGAGATAGAGGTAAACCACGGGCGTGGTGTAAAGGGTCAGGATCTGGCTGAAGACCAGACCGCCGATGATGGTCAGCCCCAGCGGCTGGCGCATTTCCGCGCCTTCGGCCCGCCCGAGCAGCAACGGCAAGGCGCCGAGGATCGCCGCCAGCGTGGTCATCAGGATCGGCCGCAAGCGTTGCAGGCAGGCGCTGCGGATCGAATCCAGCGGCGACAGGCCCTGATGACGCTCCAGTTGCAAGGCGAGGTCGATCATCAGAATGGCGTTTTTCTTCACCACGCCGATCAGCAGGAATATCCCGAGCAGGGAAATCAGGCTGAATTCGCCACCGAGTGCGTAAATCGACAACAACGCGCCGACCCCGGCCGACGGCAAGGTCGAGAGGATGGTCAGCGGGTGAATGTAGCTTTCGTACAGCACACCCAGCACCAGATACACCGCGAGCAATGCCCCCAGGATCATGAACGGCTGGCTCTTCTGCGTCGCGGCGAAGGCGTCGGCGGTGCCGGCCATTTTCGCGATGACATCTTCCGGCAAACCGACCTTGGCGATCGCCCGCTCGATGGCGGCACTGCCCTGCTCCACCGTCACGCCTTCGGCCATGTCGAAGGAAATGCTTTCGGAAGCGAACTGGCCCTCGTGGCTGACCCGGTCGTTTTCCAGACTGTTTTCATAATGGGCGAACGTCGACAGCGGCACCCGCGCGCCTTCAGCGGTAATGACCTCCACCTGCTTGAGGGTCACCGGGTCCTGGGCGTATTTGGGATTGACCTCCATCACCACCTGATACTGGTTGAGGCTGTCGTAGATCGTCGATATCTGCCGTTGGCTGTAGGCGTTGTTCAGCACGGAGGTGACCATGTCCATGTCAACGCCCAGGCGTTTGGCCTGATCTCGATCAACGATCAGCGTCACCTGCTGCGCCCCCGCACCTTCGCGGGCATCAATGGCGGTCAGCTCGGGCAAAGCACGCAACGCCGTGACCACTTTCGGGTACCACTTGCGTAACTCGCCGAGGTCGCCACTTTGCAGGATGTAGGTGTACTGCGAACTGGTCTGCTCGCGACCACCGCCGAATTGCAGGTCCTGGTCGGCCATCAGCATCAGTTGCGCACCGGGCACCTTGGGCATTTCCTTGCGCAGGCGTTCGATGACCTTCTGCGCCGACAGCTGGCGGTCCTTGATCGGTTTCAGGCGCACGATCATGAACGCGTTGTTGGTACCGTTGCTGCCACCAATAAACCCGGCCACGCTTTCCACCGCATCATCTTTAAGGACGGCGCGGCGGAATGTCTCCATTTTCGGTTGCATGACGTTGAATGAAAGACCGTCATCGCCACGCACGAAACCGATCAGTTGCCCGGTGTCCTGCTGCGGCAGGAAGGTTTTCGGTACCACCACATAGAGAGCCACGTTGACGCCGACGGTAATCAGCAGGCTGAACAACGTCAGGCGCCGGTGACGCAGCACCCAGTCAAGGCTGGTCGCGTATTTGCCAACCATCCAGTCGTTGGTGCGATGACTCCAGCGTTGCAGGCGGTTTTCCTGGCCTGGCGTGTGCGGCTTCAGCCAACGCGCGCAGAGCATCGGCGTCAGCGTCAGGGAAACCACCAGCGAGACCACGATCGCTGCGGCCAGGGTGATGGAAAATTCGCGGAACAGGCTTTCGACAAGCCCGCCCATAAAGAGGATCGACAGGAACACCGCCACCAGCGACACGTTCATCGACAGGAGGGTAAAACCGACTTCCTTCGCGCCGAGGTAGGCCGCCTGCATCGGTTTGACCCCTTCGTCGATGTGTCGGGAGATGTTCTCCAACACGACGATAGCGTCGTCCACCACCAGCCCGGTGGCGAGGATCAGCGCCATCAGTGACAGGTTGTTCAGCGAGAAGCCGTAGAGGTACATCACCGCAAACGTGCCGACCAGTGACACTGGCACGGCCAGGGTCGGGATCAGCGAAGCGCGGAAGTTGCCGAGGAACAGGTAAACCACCAGCACCACCAGCGCGACCGCAATCAGCAAAGTCATCTCGGCTTCGTGCAGTGTCGCCTTGATCACAGGCGAGCGATCCATCGCCAGGTTCAGCTGGACGCTGGCGGGCAACACCGCTTGCAGCGCTGGCAACTGCGCCTTGATCTCATTGACCGTTTCGATGATGTTGGCGCCGGCCTGGCGGTTGATCACCAGCAGCACGGCTGCGTCATCATTGAAGAAACCGCTGTTGTAACGGTCTTCGACACCATCGCTGACTTTCGCCACGTCCTTGAGGCGCAGTGCGGCGCCGTCGGCGTAGTGAATGATCAGCGACTCGTAATCCTTGGCTTTCTCCAACTGGTCATTGGCCTGAATCTGCCACTGGCGCTGGCCGTCCTCGACCGAACCCTTGGGCCTGCGTACGTTGGCGTCGGCGATGGTCTTGCGCACATCGTCGAGGGCCACGCCATACTGGTTCAATGCCTGTGGTTCGAGTTCGATGCGCACTGCCGGCAGCGAACTGCCACCGATCTGCACTTCGCCGACGCCCTGCACCTGGGAAAGGCTCTGCGACAGGATGGTCGAGGCCAGGTCGTAGAGCTGGCCTTTTTCCAGCACATCCGAGGTCAGCGACAGCACCATGATCGGTGCCTGCGACGGGTTGACCTTTTTATAGGTCGGCATGCTGCGCATCCCGCTCGGCAGCAGATTGCGCGATGCATTGATCGCCGCCTGCACCTCGCGCGCCGCGCCATTGATGTCACGGTCCAGGTCAAATTGCAGAATGACCCGCGTCGAGCCCTGACTGGAGCGGCTGCTCATCGTGTTGACGCCGGCGATGGCGCCGAACGAACGTTCCAGTGGCGTCGCCACCGTCGAGGCCATTACCTCCGGACTGGCGCCCGGCAGACTGGCCTGCACGACGATCACCGGAAAATCCATCTGCGGCAACGGCGAAACGGGCAACAGGCCAAAGCTCACGCCGCCGAGCAGCATGATGGCCAGGGAAAGCAGCATGGTTGCCACGGGGCGTTTGATGAAAGGACCGGAGAGGTTCATCGACCCTTGTTCTCCCCGCATATCTCTGTGGGAGCGAGCCTGCTCGCGAATGCGCCCTTACCTTCAACTTTGGCAGTGACTAACCTACCGCTTTCGCGAGCAGGCTCGCTCCCACAGGGGTTATGTGTTGCGACCGTCATACTGCGACCTCTTCACCATCAGCCTTGGTCTTGCCAAAGCGCCGGCCAAGTCGATCGAAGTACAGGTAGATCACTGGCGTGGTGAATAGCGTCAGCACCTGGCTGACGAGCAGACCGCCGACCATCACCAGACCCAGCGGCTGACGCAGTTCTGCCCCGGAACCCGTAGCCAGCATCAACGGCACCGCGCCAAACAGCGCCGCCAGCGTGGTCATCAGAATCGGCCGGAAGCGCAGCAGCGCCGCCTGATAGATTGCCTCCGCCGGTGCCATGCCCTGGGTTCGTTCAGCATCGAGGGCGAAGTCGATCATCATGATCGCGTTCTTCTTGACGATCCCGATCAGCAGAATGATCCCGATGATGGCGATCATCCCCAGATCATTTCCGCTGAGCAGCAAGGCCAGCAAAGCGCCTACGGCGGCGGACGGCAACGTCGACAGAATGGTGATCGGGTGAATGTAGCTCTCGTAGAGCACGCCCAGCACGATGTACATCGTCACCACTGCCGCGAGAATCAGCAGCAAGGTGCTCGACAGCGAAGCCTGAAACGCTTGCGCCGCGCCCTGGAACTGGGTCTGCACGCCGACCGGCATGCCGATGTCCTGCTGCACCTGCTCGATGATATCCACGGCATGTCCCAACGCCACGCCGGGCGCGAGGTTGAACGACATCATCACCGCCGGGAACTGGCCAATGTGAGTGATCGCCAATTGCGCCTGACGTTCTTCGACATGCGCCAGACTCGACAGGCGTACCTGCGCGCCGTCAGTGGTTTTGACGTGGATCTGATCCAGCGCCTGCGGGCCGATCTTCTCCCCGGCCTGAGCTTGCAGCACTACGCGGTACTGGCTGGCCTGGGTGTAAATGGTCGAAATCTGCCGCTGTCCGAAAGCGTCGTACAGCGCATCGGTAATGTTCGCCACCGACACGCCGAGGCGCGAAGCAGCATCGCGATCGATGACCAGAAAAACCTGCAAACCCTTGTCCTGCAAATCGCTGGCAACATCAGTCAGCTCCGGGCGCTGCGCCAGGGCTTCGACCAGACGGCCGCTCCACTGGCTGAGCAGTTCGGAGTCCGGCGAAGACATGCTGAACTGGTACTGGGTACGGCTGACGCGATCTTCGATGGTCAGGTCCTGCACCGGCTGCATGAACAGGCGAATGCCCACCAGTTTGTCCAGTTGCGGTTGCAGGCGGGCGATGATTTCAGTGGCCGTCAGATCGCGCTCGCCATGGGGCTTGAGGTTGATCAGCAGACGGCCGCTGTTAAGCGTGGCGTTGTCGCCGTCCACACCGATGTAGGACGACAGGCTCTGCACCGCCGGATCTTCAAGAATGATCTTCGCCAGTTCCTGTTGACGCTCACCCATGGCGGAGAAAGAGATCGACTGCGGCGCTTCGGAAATGCCCTGAATGACCCCGGTGTCCTGCACTGGGAAAAAGCCCTTTGGCACGATCACGTAGAGGAACACGGTCAACGCGAGCGTGCCGATTGCCACCAGCAAGGTCAGCGGCTGATGCTTCAATACCCAGCGCAGCATCCGCCCGTATTCGTTGATCATCCAGTCGATGAACGCACCGCTGGCCCGGTAGAAACGGCCCTGTTCATGCTCTTGCGGCTCACGCTTGAGCAGGCGCGCGCACATCATCGGCGTCAGGGTCAGCGAGACAACCAGGGAAATCAGGATCGCCACGGCCAACGTAATAGCGAACTCGCGAAACAGCCGCCCTACCACGTCGGCCATGAACAGCAACGGAATCAACACGGCGATCAACGAAAGTGTCAGGGAAATCAGGGTAAAGCCAATCTGTTTCGCGCCCTTGAGCGCCGCCTGCATCGGGCTGTCGCCCTCCTCGATGAAGCGGGAGATGTTTTCGAGCATGACGATGGCGTCGTCGACCACGAACCCGGTGGCAATGGTCAATGCCATCAGGGTCAGGTTGTTGACCGAAAACCCGGCCAGATACATCACTCCGAAGGTTCCGATCAGCGACAGCGGCACGGCGACTGAGGGAATGATCGTCGCACTGGCGCGACGCAGAAACAGAAACGTCACCATCACCACCAGTGCGATGGCGATCAGCAATTCATGCTGCACGTCCGTCACCGAGGCGCGGATGGTCTGGGTGCGATCTGTCAGCACGGTGACATCGAGGCCGGCCGGCAGATTATCGGTGATGCTCGGCAGCAATGCCTTGATGCGGTCAACCACTTCGATGACGTTGGCGCCGGGCTGGCGCTGGATGTTCAGCAGCACAGCCTGATTCTGGTTGGCCCACGCGGCGAGGCGTTCGTTCTCGGCGCCGTCGACGATCTCCGCTACGTCCTTGAGCCGCAACGGCGCACCGTTCTTGTAGGTGAGGATCAGATTGGCGTAGTCCTCGGGCGACGTCAGTTGGTCGTTGGCATCGAGCATCGACACCCGGGTCGGGCCATCGAAGTTGCCTTTCGGCTGGTTGACGTTGGAAGCGCCGATCAGGGTGCGCACGTCTGACAGGTTCAGGCTATTGGCCGCCAGCGCCTCGGGGTTGACCTTGATCCGCACCGCCTGACGCTGGCCACCGGCAATGCTGACCATACCGACACCGCTGATCTGGGCGATTTTCTGCGCCATGCGCGTATCGACCAGGTCGTTGAGTTTGGGCAGCAGCATGGTTTTCGAGGTGATGGCGAGGGTCAGCACCGGAGTGTCCGCCGGGTTGACCTTGTTGTACACCGGCGGCGCAGGCAAGTCGGTCGGCAACAGATTGGTCGCCGCGTTGATGGCGGCCTGCACCTGCTGCTCGGCGACGTCCATGTTGATGTCGAGGCTGAACCGCAGGGTCAGCACCGAAGCGCCGCCGGAACTGGTCGAAGCCATTTGCGTGAGGCCCGGCATCTGGCCGAACTGGCGCTCGAGGGGTGCGGTGACCGCGCTGGTCATGACGTCCGGACTGGCGCCCGGGTACAGGGTCATGACGCGGATGGTCGGGTAATCGACCTGCGGCAATGCCGACACCGGCAGCAGGCGATAAGCAATCAGACCGGCCAGGACAATGGCCAGCATGCTCAGCGTGGTGGCTACCGGACGGAGAATGAACAGCCGCGAAATGTTCATGCGCCCTTCTTGGCCTTGTCAGTGACAGTCGCGTCCGGGTTGGCGGCGGATTTGCCTTGCAGGTGTTCGGTTGGCGTGGTCGGCACTTCGCTGCTGTCGTTGACCACTTCGACTTCACTGCCTTCCTTCAAACGGTCAGTGCCCTCGAGCACCACGCGATCGCCAGCGGCGAGGCCTTCGGTCACCACGGTGTTATCACCGTCGCTGGCACCGATTTTCAGTGGACGAATGGTGACTTTCTTGTCGCCGTCCAGCGCATAGACGAAGGTGCCGTTGGTGCCGAACTGAATCGCGGCCGACGGTGCCAGCACTACGTCTTTGAGCGTGTCGGCCAGCAGGTGTACGTTGACAAACTGATTGGGAAACAGCGATTGATCGCGGTTATCGTAACGGGCCTTGAACTTCAGGGTGCCGGTGGCTACGTCGATCTGGTTGTCGAGGCTTTGCAGCACGCCGGAGGCTTGCAGTTTGGTGTCGCCGCGATCCCACGCTTCGGCCGGCAATTTCGCGCCGCTACGGTAACGGGCGAGGACGGTCTCCAGGCTGTTTTCCGGCAGCGTGAAGGCGACGCTGATCGGCTGCGTCTGGGTGATCACCGCGAGAAATGTGGTGTCGTTGGCGGCGACGAGATTACCAACGTCTACCTGACGCAGGCCGACGCGGCCGGTAATCGGCGCGCGGATTTTGGTGAACTCCAGATTGAGCCTGGCGTCATTGACCGCTGCCTGATTGGTCTTGACCGTGCCCAGGTACTGACCCACCAGCGCTTCGGCGGTGTCCAGGGTCTGTTTGGCGATGCTGTCTTCTTTATACAGCCCACGATAACGCTCGACATCGACCTGAGCGTTTTTCAGCTGCGCCTGATTCTGCAGCAGCGTACCTTCAGCCTGCAGCAACGCATTCTGGTAAGGGCGCGGATCGATCTCGGCCAGCAGGTCGCCTGCCTTGACCATCTGCCCTTCTTCGAAATGGATCTTGACCAGCTCGCCGCCCACCCGGCTGCGGACATTGATGGTGTTGAGCGCAGTGACTGTGCCCAAGGCCTTGTAGTAAAGCGGGAAGTCGCCTTTGACCGCCGGCGCCACGCGCACCGGAATCGGCCCGGCACCGCCGCCAAAGCCCGGCCGCATCATCCCCGAACGCCCGGCATGACCGGCAGCCGCTTTATCGCCGCCCGCCTTGTCAGCAGAGCCGGCAGGCCAGAACTTCCAGCACAGGACGGCGATGACCAACAGGACAAGCAGGCTGATCAGCCAGCGGCGGGAGTTGCGGGGGGACGATTGCATGGAGTGATTAACCATTGGGCGCGTGGGCTTCTATTACGGGAGGCTGAACGATAAGCACTGACAGGATTTAAGCAAAGCAGCTTTACCGGCAATTTACCTTCCACTTACGTTTCAAGGTGTGAGGCAAAACCCTGATACACAAATGAAAACGGCCTGGACAGGGCCAGGCCGTTAACAATTGTAAAAGCTCTTACTTGAGGACGGCCAGCGCCGCGTCATAGTCAGGCTCTTCTGCGATTTCTTTAACCAGTTCGCTGTGCAGGACGTTGTCGTTTTCGTCCAGAACAACCACGGCGCGAGCGGTCAGGCCTTTCAGCGGGACGTCAGCAATGGCCACGCCGTAGTTTTCGATGAATTCGCTGCCGCGCAGGGTCGACAGGTTCTGGACGTTTTCCAGACCTTCGGCGCCGCAAAAACGCGCTTGGGCGAACGGCAAGTCAGCCGAAATGCACAGCACCACGGTGTTGGCCAGTTCGTTGGCCTGCGCGTTGAACTTGCGCACGGAGGTGGCGCAGGTCGGGGTGTCGACGCTTGGGAAGATGTTCAGCACTTTGCGCTTGCCGGCAAAGTCCTTGAGGCTGACGTCGGACAGATTGCCGGCTACCAGGGAAAAGGCTGGCGCCTTGGAACCGGCTTGTGGCAACTGGCCGTTGACTTGAACCGGATTGCCTTTGAGGGTGACTTGAGCCATGACTTGAGTCCTTCTGATTGTGTGATTGGAAGCATGCAAGAGGCGGAAGTTAACCACGAAATGGGCTGACGACCTAAGCCCTGTTTGAAATTGTTGGTTGCTGGCCTGCGCGATTGTATACAACCCGCCACCATCCCTTGTGGGCTCCGCCTGCTCGCGATATCGATGGATCAGTGGCTAATGTCCTGAGTGGCACGACGCTATCGCGAGCAGGCGCAAAACGATGAAATCCCGCGATCCCTACGCCGCCCATGCAGGCACCCCCGAATTGATTCCTTCGACTGGCTAACCGCCGATTAGATGCTAGTTTTCAGAAGGGCGTGTCCTACTAGCTCGAAAAAAAAGGGATTACGCAGTAGCGACGAAACACTGCCCAGTTGCCCAGAAAAACACCATGGAATCGGGAAATGATCTGCAGTCGAGCCGGGAATACAGGGTTTATGCCGGGGTTGCGCGGCCTGGCGCTGTTCTTGCTCAAACCGTACATTGCGCGCGCCTTGCTGGCGCTGTGCATGATCATCAGCCCATCACTGTACGCGGCAGAAGGCGGCGTCGGGCGGCCGATCACCGGCCAGCAGGTCTTTTCCAACGCCGGCATTGTCCCGCCGGAACCCGGCTGGGTCATGTCCTTGACCAGCATCTGGTACGACGGCTCGCTCAAGGGCAGCGACGGCGCTCCGATCTCGGGCGCGGTCAGTGGCGGGATCGACATGAAAGTCTCCTACACCCTGGCCAATTTCACGCACGTCTGGGACACCGGCAAAGGGCGCTGGAACTTCGCTTCGGCGATGGGCCTTCCGGTGCAGTACACCGACATCAAGGCCAGCATCACCGGACCGCGCGGGCGCACGTTGGGTGACAGTGATTCCGGCACGCAATTGGCCGATGCGCTGATCACACCGATCGCCGCCGGCTACCACTTCGATGAACGGAACCACCTGTCGCTGTCCCTGCCCATCTACGTGCCGACGGGTGCCTATAACGAGGATCGTCTGGCCAACCCCGGGCAGAACAATTACACGTTCATGCCAACCGTGGCGTTCACTCACCTGGACGGCAAGGGCGGCGAACTGACGCTGTCCAGCGGTCTGGAGTTCTACACCGAGAACGACGCCACCGACTATCGCAACGGCAACATCTTCACCCTCGATGCGCTGTGGACCCTTGGCTTCGGCAACGGCTGGAACGCGGGAGTTGCCGCCGGCTATGTCCAGCAACTGACCGACGATAAAGGCCAGACAGCGGACATCTTCAACGGCTATCGCGGACGCTCCGTCGGCGCCGGCCCGGTGATCGGCTGGACCGGCAAGTTCGCCGATGCCCAAGCCAACATCAGCGCGCGCTGGGTGCCTGAGTTCGATACCAAAAACCGCCCCGAAGGCAACGGCTTCAGCGTCAATCTGACGCTGGCGTTTTTCTAGACCCGGACACAAAGGACTGCCCATGACTGCGCTCGCCGACCTCAACGCCCTGCAAGCCAGCATCGCCGAAGCGGTGCTCGGTCAGGATCAAGTCATCCGCCAGATTTTGCTCGGGCTGCTGGCTAACGGGCATTTGCTTCTGGAGAGCCTGCCGGGGCTTGCGAAAACACGCACGGTCAAGGCGCTGGCCAGGCATCTGGACGCGAAGATGAGCCGTATCCAGTTCACGCCCGACCTGTTGCCGTCCGACATCACCGGCGCCGAAGTGCTGCATCAGGTCGAAGGCAAAAATGAAATCCGCTTCCAGCCCGGACCGTTGTTCGGCAATCTGATCCTCGCGGATGAAATCAACCGTGCCCCGGCCAAAGTGCAAGCGGCGCTGCTGGAAGCCATGGAAGAACGGCAGATCACGGTAGCCGGCAACAGCCATGCGCTGCCGGAACTGTTCATCGTGGTGGCGACGCAGAACCCGATTGAGCAGGAAGGCACCTATCCACTGCCGGAAGCGCAGATGGACCGCTTTTTGATGAAAGTGCTGCTCGACTACCCCAGCGCTGAAAACGAGAGCCAGGTCCTGCGCCTGCTGCGTGACGAAGAATTTGCACAGGGCGCCAGCACGACACCAGTGAAGAGCTTCACGTTAGCGCAGGAGGTCATTTTTGCTGCGCGCAAGGAAGTCAGCGCGGTGCATGTTTCGCCAGCCATCGACCGTTACCTGATCGACCTGATCAACGCCACCCGCCACCCTGCCGACTACGACGAAGACCTCGCCCGCTGGATCGCCATTGGCGCCAGTCCCCGCGGCGGTATTGGTCTGGATCGTTGCGCGCGCGCCGATGCGTGGCTGCAAGGCCAGGACTTCGTCTCGCCGGACAACGTGCGCGCTGTGGTGCATCCCGTGCTGCGCCATCGTCTGCAACTGAGTTACGACGCCGTTGCCGATGGCGTCAGCGCCGATCAGGTGCTGGACCGGATTCTCGACAAAGTGGCGATCCCGGCATGAACGATGAAAGCCTGGTCTACGTCTCTCTCGCGCAGTTGATGGCGCTTGAGTTCAAGGCCCGTGACCTGAGCTTCCTCGCCCGTCAGCCGCAAGGCAGCATCCTCGCTGGCAACCATGCTTCGCGCCTGCGCGGTCGGGGTCTGAATTTCGATGAGTTGCGCCGCTACCAGCCGGGCGATGATTTGCGTCACCTCGACTGGCGCGCCTCATTGCGCACCGGCAAACCGGTGGTGCGCACCTTTACCGAAGAACGCGACCGTCCGGCCTTGATCGTGGTGGACCAGCGCATGTCCATGTTCTTCGGCTCGCGGCGCAGCTTCAAATCGGCAGTCGCGGCCGAACTTGCGGCGCTGGCGGCGTGGATGGTCTTTCACGCCGGCGACCGGGTCGGCGGGCTGGTTTTCAACGACGAGCGCATCGACAGCATCGCCCCGTTACGCAGCCGCAAACGCGTCGAGGCGTTGCTCAGCCGGGTCGTGCAGCATAACCGCGTGCTCAATGCCGGCAATCGCGACGCCGAAGATCAGGATCAGTTGGACAAAGCCCTGCAGCGCTGCCTCGCCGTGGCCGGCCATGATCATTTGATCTGCATCGTCAGCGACTTTGCCGGCGCCGGTGAACGCACCTTGCAGCTGATGCGGCAACTGTCGGCGCACAACGATGTGATTGCCCTGCAAGTCTACGATCCGCTGGCGTTCAAGCTGCCGAGCGACGGGCGCCTGCTGGTCACTCAAGGCGAGTTGCAGGTTGAACTGGCGGTCGAAAAGCGCAATGTGCGCCAACCGCTGGGGGATTATCTCGGCGGCCGGCTAAAGGACGTCGCCACCTTGCTGCGCCGCAGCCAGGTGCCGTTGATGATGATCAGCACCGCTGAAGAAGCCCACGCGCAACTGCGCGCCGAACTGGGCAAAAGCGCCGGGCGCACGCGATGAATCCGAGTATCCCGAGCATCGATCAGCTCAAGGAACTGCCCCTGCCTGCGCCCGTCAGCTATGCCCCGCAGACGTGGGGCTGGTGGGTGCTGCTCGCGGCACTGGTGCTGGCCGCGTTAATAATTGGGGTGCGTCGTTATCGGCAATGGCGCCGCGACCAGTATCGCCGCGAAGGCCTGGCGCGCCTGGCGCAGTTGCGTGATCGCAGCGATGACCTGAATGCATTGCGCGAACTGCCCGAACTGCTCAAGCGTGTGGCGCTGTCGATGCCGGTCCAGCCCAACCATCGGAATGCATTCCCTGTGGGAGCGAGCCTGCTCGCGAAGAGGTCGGCACATCCGATATCTGGCTCAACTGACATAGCGCTTGCGCGAGCAGGCTCGCTCCCACCGGGGCCTGCGGCGATCAAGGGAGATCGCTGGCAGAATTTTCTGCAGCGGCATTGCAAGAAGAAACTGCCCGCCGACTTCAGCGATCAACTCGCGCAACTCGCCTATGCGCCGGACGCCACCCTGCGCGCCCTCCCCGCACCTCAGCGCCAGGCGCTGTTCGACACCTGTCAGTACTGGCTGGAGCATCATCATGTGGCAGCTTGACTACCCCTGGCTGTTGCTTCTGCTGCCGCTGCCCTGGCTGACCTATCGTTTCTTGCCTGCCTACAACGAAGCGCGCAGCGCTGTGCGCGTACCGTTTTTCAGCGCCATGAGCCGCGCCGTTGGCGAAGCGCCCCACACAGCGGGCAGCCGGCGTAACCACTGGCAGCTGCTGTTGAATGCGCTGGTCTGGGCACTGATTCTGCTGGCGGTTTCGCGCCCGGTGTTCGTCGAGAAACCCATCGAACGTCAGCAACCGGTGCGCGACCTGATGCTGGCCATCGATCTCTCGCAATCAATGGAAACCGAAGACTTCACCAACGCCCAAGGCGAGAAAATCAATCGTCTGGCGGCGGTGAAGGACGTGGTGCAAGGGTTCATCGACAAGCGCACGGATGACCGGATCGGACTGATCGTATTCGGCAGCGGCGCCTACCCACAGGCGCCGTTGACCCTCGACCATGCAAGCCTGTCCTTGTTGCTGGCCGATTCCGGCATCGGCATGGCCGGGCCCAATACGGCGATTGGCGACGCGATCGGCCTCAGCCTGAAACTGCTCGACAAGGCGCAGGAGCAAGAGAAAGTCGTGATCCTGCTCACCGACGGCAACGATACCAGCAGCGCCATCACCCCGGATCACGCCGCTGAAATGGCCGCCAACAAAGGTGTGGTCATCCATACCATCGGCATCGGCGATCCCAGCGCTTCCGGTGAAGCCAAAGTCAATCTGCAGGGCCTGCAACAGATTGCCGATACTACCGGCGGGCGTTTCTTTCGCGCAGAAGATCGCGCGGCACTGGATCAGGTCTACAGCACCCTGGATCAGCTGACCCCGCATCAAGTGAAAACCCTCAGCCATCAACCGCAGCGGGAGTTGTTCTATTGGCCATTGGGCGCGGCGTTGCTCCTGTTGGCGCTGTATCAGCTCGGTGCACTCCTGCGCCCGCGTCTGGCGCTTGCACGCCAACGGCAGGAGGCCTGAAATGGAGATCAACCTCAGTGATTTGCATTTTCTGCGACCGCTGTGGCTGCTGCTGGTGTTGTTCGCAGCGTTGTTGCCGTTGATCTGGCGGCGCAGCCGCGACCTGCAACGAAGCCTGCGCGGCAACATTGCCGAGCATCTGCTGCCGCACTTGCTCATCGCGCCGCAGGATCACCAGCGCCTACGCCCGGTGCATTTGCTCTGTGCGCTGTTGATGCTCGGCGCTCTCGCGGCCGCCGGCCCGACCTGGGAGCAGGATCGCCCGGACTTTCTCGAAAACCGCGCACCACTGATCGTCGCCGTGGACCTCTCGCCGTCGATGGACGCCAGCGATGTGCAACCGACTCGGCTCGAAGCGGCCAGGCACAAGCTGCACGA
Organism: Pseudomonas khorasanensis; assembly: GCF_014268505.2. Classification (GTDB taxonomy): domain Bacteria; phylum Pseudomonadota; class Gammaproteobacteria; order Pseudomonadales; family Pseudomonadaceae; genus Aquipseudomonas; species Aquipseudomonas khorasanensis. The sequence continues at coordinate 930,803 of NZ_JABWQP020000001.1, read as the reverse complement.
CCTGATTCAGCGTCGCGCTGGCGCGCGCACCGCGTTGATCGCCTACGCCGGCAGTGCGCATCTGGTGCTTCCCCCTACCGACGATCCGGCACTGCTCGACAGTTTTATTCAAGCCTTGAGCACGGGCCTGATCGACAAACCGGGCAAGGACGCGGGCGCCGTGATCGACCAAGCCAAACGCTTGCTTATTGCCGAGAAAACCCCGGGCAGTCTGCTGCTGATCACCGACGGTGCCGATACCGCGCAACTGGATGGCATGGGCAAGCGACTCAGCGATGTACCTTTGCAGGTGCTGGTTCTGGCGGTGGGCAGCGAGAACGGTGGCGTCATTACCGACGCCAGCGGTCAGCCCAGGATCGACAGCAGTGGCCGGCCGGTGCTCGGCAGCTTCGATCAGGCGGCAATCAAACAATTGGCATCGGCCGTCGCCGCGCCGCTCGGCAGCCTGACGCTCAATAACGACGACCTGGACTGGATCGAGCTGCACGCGCAGCGGCACTTCCAGAGCGCCAGCGCCGAACAGCGCGAATTGCACTGGAAAGATGCCGGTTACTGGTTGTGCTGGCCGTTGCTGTTGTTGGCGTTGGTCAGCGTGCGCAAAGGCTGGAGCGTCAACTGGATGCCGGCCATCGCACTCGCGGTGGGGCTCGGCTGGCCGTCCGCGCCGGCCCAGGCCAACGCTTTGACCGATGCATTTTTCACTCGCGATCAGCAAGGCCGCTGGGCGTTCGAACACGAGCATTTGCCTGAAGCAGCGGCGCTGTTTGTCGACCCCTACTGGAAAGGCGTGGCAGCCTATCACGCCGCCGATTACGACCTGGCGCTGGCAACGTTTGCACGGCTGGACACCGCGCAGGCGTACTTTTATCTGGGCAATATCTATGTGCGCCGCTTCAAGTTTGATCAGGCAATTGCCGCCTATACCCAGGCGTTGAAACTGCAGCCGCAGTTCCCGGAAGCAACGGCCAATCTGGCCCTGGCGCAGGCGCTGCTCAAGGACACCGAGAGTGCCGGGAAAAACGCCCCGGAGATCAAACCTGACGAGGTCAAATTCGACAAGGCACCGGGTAAAGGCCAGAGCAAAAAAGTCGATACGCAGCAGGCCGCGTCCGATGCGCTGTGGCTGGAAAACCTGACCACTTCACCGGCGAAGTTTCTAAGGCAGAAGTTCAGTTTGCAGGACCAGCAGGAGGCCAGGCCGTGAACCTTGTTGGCGCCTTCGCGAGCAGGCTCGCTCCCATAGGGTGGCGGTGGGTTCTTTGTGGGAGCGAGCCTGCTCGCGAAGAGGCCCGAGCGCTCACTACAACACTTGGCGCTCTGCTGCTGGGCACACTGTTGTCATTCGACGCCCTCGCTGCCAGCCCACAGCTCAAGGTCAAGGCCCACCTTAACCCCAGCGAAGGCGCCATGGTCGGCGGCCTCGTCGAGCTGCAACTCGACGTCCTGACCGACACCTGGTTTACCCAGGCGGCCACCCTGCCCGACCTCAGCCTCGACGGCGCACTGGTCATGCCGCCGAACGGTCAGGCTCAACACCTGAACCAGACCATTGACGGCCAGTCCTTCAACGGCTTGCGCTACCGCTACCTGATCACGCCCAACGTCGCGCGCCGGTTCGATATCCCCACCCTGACCGTACGCGCCACGCCGGGCCTGGCTACGGCCGAAATCAGCGCGCAAAGCATGCCTCTGAGTTTCACTGCCGCACAGCCACCTGGGTTCAACCCCGGGGAAACGCCGCTGGTCGCCAACGCGCTGCGCTTTACGCAAACCGTCAGCCAATCGGCCACGCCGCTGAAAGTCGGCGACAGCATCACCCGACAGCTGACCCTGCAAGCCGATGGCGCGCTGGCCATGGCCTTACCGATCCCGGCGCTCGCCGATGTGGCCGGCCTGAGCCGCTATGCAAAAACGCCACAAGTCACAACGTTGGACGATGGTCGCGGCGTTGTCCTCGGTGGCCAGCGCATCGACAGCGCGACCTATCGTGCCGATACCGCAGGCACCTACACCTTGCCGGCGATTGACGTGAAGTGGTGGGACGCCAACACCCGCCAGATCCGCACGGCACAGGTCCCGCCACTGAGTTTCGAGGCGGCAGCCAACAGCGCCTATAAACCGGTGTTCTCGATCGCCGAAGACCTCAAACAGCTCGGGCAGAATCGCTTGCAGTTCTCCAGACACTGGCTGTTGTGGCTGGCGCTGTTGGTGGGCTTCGCTGTCGTTGCGTACCTGCTGCGCCCGGCGGTCATTCGCGCCCGCCAGCGCTGGCGGTTGCGCAGACAGGCGAAACAATTGGCCTGGCGACAGTCCGCCGCTTTCGCCTGGCAACAGATTGATCCGCAACTGCGGGCCAGACCGGCGCAACTGACTGCGTTGTACCTATGGCTGCGGCGCAGCCGCCTGGGCCTCAAACTGACTGGCGCCGGCCCACGCTTGCAAGGGTTGTTGCGGGGGCTTTACGGCCGTCAGTCAACCGTCGATCAAAGCCTTGCTCAGTTACACCAATCATTGTCTACGCTTCAAAGTCAGGTCGCGCAGCAACAGGTCAAAACTGCCTCGGCACTGCGCCCGCTCAACCCTGTGCACGAGAAGGATTTCAAATGATCAATCCGGTGCTGCATCGTCAACGCTTCGGTCTCTCCCTGCTGTTCACGCTGGTATTGCCGTTGCTGGCGCAGGCGAATGAACCGCTCCCGTCATGGAATGACGGTGCGACGAAAAAAAGCATTATCGAGTTTGTTCAGGCAGTGACCGAGCAGGGCAGCAAGCACTTCGTCAAACCTGCCGAACGTATCGCCGTGTTCGACAACGATGGCACCTTGTGGGGCGAGCAACCGGCGTACTTCGAATTGCTCTTTGCGTTCGATGAGGTCAAGCGCACCGCCGCGCAGCACCCGGAATGGAAGACCACCCAGCCGTTCAAGGCCGTACTGGAAAACGACCATGCGGCATTGGCCGCCGCTGGCACCGAAGGCTTGCTGAAGATCGTCGGCGCGACCCACAGCGGCATGACCACCGAAGCCTTCGATGATTACGTCAAGACGTGGCTCAGCCAGGCCCGTCACCCGAAAACCGGCAAGCCCTACACCGAGATGATCTTCCAGCCAATGCTGGAAATGCTCGACTACCTGCGCAGCCAGAATTTCAAGACTTATATCGTTTCCGGGGGCGACACCGGTTTCATGCGCGCCTTTGCCGAAAAGATTTATGGCATCCCGCCGGAACAGGTCATCGGCACCACATTTATCACCACGTTCCAATTCAAGGATGGCAAGGCGTCGATCCTGCGCACGCCGAAGCTGGCCCACAACGATGACGGTGCCGGCAAACCGGTGAGCATCGATGCGGTCATTGGTCGTCGGCCGATTCTGGCGTTCGGCAATTCCGACGGCGACCTGCAAATGCTCCAGTGGACCGCCGCAGGCCCGGGCAAACGCTTGATGGGCCTGGTGCACCACACCGACGGCAAACGCGAATGGGCCTACGACCGTCAATCCCATATCGGGCGCCTGGACATGGCCCTCGACGAGGCGAAAACACGAGGCTGGACCGTGGTGGATATGGCGTCCGACTGGCGCCGGGTCTATCCGTTCGATCCGCCGAGTACCGAGCAGGTGCAATAAGAAAGCGTGATGCAGGAGTGCAATAAACGTTTGTCGCAAAAAACGACCCCCGTGCAAAGGAGCAAGTCAGATGACTCGCATACGCAAGTGGCTTCCGAAACTCGCCCTGGTGGCAACCTCGGTGATGGCGCTGTCGGCAACCGCCACAGCGGCTGAAAAACCCAACATTCTCGTCATTTTTGGCGATGACATCGGCCAGACCAACATCAGCGCCTACTCGATGGGTGTGGTGGGCTACAAAACCCCGAACATCGACCGCATTGCCAAAGAAGGCATGATCTTTACCGATTACTACGCCGAAAACAGCTGCACGGCGGGACGATCATCGTTCATCACCGGGCAGACGCCGTTGCGTACCGGCCTTTCGAAGGTCGGCATGCCGGGCGTGCCCGTGGGATTGCAGCCGCGCGATGTCACCATCGCTCAGGCGCTCAAAGCCCAGGGCTATGCCACCGGCCAGTTCGGCAAGAACCACTTGGGCGACAAAGATGAATACCTGCCGACCAACCACGGCTTCGACGAATTTTTCGGCAACCTTTACCACCTCAACGCCGAAGAGGAGCCAGAGCGTCCTTACTGGCCCAAGGATGACGTCGAGTTCACCAAGGCCGCCTCTCCCCGTGGCGTGATTCACAGCTTTGCCGACGGCAAGATCGAAGACACCGGCGCGCTGAACAAGAAACGCATGGAGACCATCGACGACGAAACCACCGCAGCGGCGCAGGCTTTTATCGAGAAACAAGCCAAAGCGGACAAACCGTTTTTCGTCTGGATGAACACCACGCGCATGCACGCGTTCACGCATGTTCGTGAATCGATGCAGGGGCAAAGCGGGATGGTCGGCAACGAGTACGCCGACGGCATGCTTGAGCATGACGGCGACGTCGGCAAGCTGCTCAAGACCCTGGATGACCTGAAGCTGACGGATAACACCATCGTCGTCTACACCACCGACAACGGCCCGAACCAATGGTCATGGCCGGACGCCGCGACGACCCCGTTCCGCAACGAGAAAAACTCGAACTGGGAAGGCGCGTACCGAGTGCCGGCGATGATTCGCTGGCCTGGCAAAATCAAGGGCGGTGAAGTGTCTACCCAAATGTTCTCGGGGCTCGACTGGTTCCCTACCCTGCTGGCGGCGGTTGGCGATGCCGACATCAAGGATCGTCTGCTCAAAGGCACCGACATTGGTGGCAAGAACTTCAAGGTGCACCTGGACGGCTACAACCAGCTCGATTACCTGACCGGCAAAACCGACAAGAGCGCGCGCAAGGAGTTCTACTATTTCAACGATGACGGCGTGCTGGTCAGCATGCGCTTCAACGATTGGAAACTGGTGTTCTGCGAGCAGCGCGCACCCGGTGGCCTGGAGGTGTGGAGCGAACCGTTCACGTGCCTGCGCGTACCGAAAATGTTCAACCTGCGCATGGACCCATACGAACGTGCCGACATCGTGTCTGACCAATATTACGACTGGCTGACGAAAAACGATTATCTGATTTTCGACGGTACCCGCCGGGCTGCGAAGTTCCTGCAGACCTTCGTCGATTACCCGCCTAGTCAGCGTCCGGCGAGCTTCAGCATCGACCAGATCCGCGCGGATGTGGATCGCCGTATCGAAGAAAAAATGAAAAAAGCGCAGTAAGACAACTGCAACGCCACCCGCCGTCATTGGCGGGCGGCGTTGTATTCGACAAGAGACCGTGTCGGCTCCATTGGCGAGCAGGCTCGCTCCCACAGGGGATCTGTGGCGTACACACGTCCAATGTGGGAGCGAGCCTGCTCACGAAGAGGCCGGCACAGTCACAGGTTTTCGCACCGGAACAAGGCCAACCGCATGTCCTCACGTATCGCCAGCAAGCCGTCGGCCATACCCGTCCCGCAAGTCGTTTCTACTGCCTTGATGGCCCCCGCGCTGCTGCTATGCATCTCCGGCGCCGCCGCGCTGGTCTATCAGGTGCTGTGGATCAAGCAACTGTCGCTGGTTGTCGGCGTCGAGGTTTACGCGATCACCACCGGCATCAGCGCATTCTTCGCGGGGCTCGCCCTCGGCGGCTGGCTGTTCGGGCGCTGGGCCGATCGCCTGCAGCAGCCGGTTCTGCTGTATGCCGGTCTGGAGGTGCTGGTGGCGATGCTCGGCGTTGGCGCGACGGTGGCCATGAGTCTGGCGGCCAGCCCGTTTTCCTGGCTGCAGAGTCATGTCGGTCTGTTTGCCTGGCTGCTGCCGTTTGCGCTGGTCGGCATTCCGGCGGTATTGATGGGCGGCACGCTGCCGGTGCTGGTGCGTTCGCTGGCCGCAGACCCGGGCAAGGCCGGCGGTCAGCTGTATGCGGCAAACACCTTGGGCGCGATTGTCGGAACCCTGCTCGCTGCGTTCGTGCTGATCGCCACCCTGGGTGTGCGTGGCAGTGCGTTGTTCGCTGCGATGCTTAACCTGCTGGCAGCCGCCGGCGCGCTGTGGTTGCAACGTCAGCATCGGTCGCCGATCGCAACGCCGGTCAGGCACACCACTGAAAAAGCCCCGGACCGCACCGCGCTATGGCTCTACGCAATCGCCGGAGGTGTGGCGCTCGGTTATGAAGTGGTCTGGTCGCAATCGATCGTGCAGTTCATGAGCACTCGCACCTACGCGTTTGCCGTAGTACTGGCGACCTACCTGACCGGCCTGTTTATCGGCAGCGCCCTGCTCGCCCGGCGTGTCGAGCGGATTCGCGACCCCTGGGGTGTGTTCGGCCTGTTGATCGCCGGTGCCGGATTAATCGCATTGCTGGAGATTGCCTTGCTCGGCCGATGGCTGGTGCTCGCCCAAAGCCAGGCGGAAACCTGGGTGCTGAACCTGGGCGCCAGTGAACTGGCCGGTATGAGCGTGCGCTTTGCCGTGGCGGCGATCAGCATTGTGTTTGTGCCGACACTGTTGCTGGGCGCGGCATTTCCATTGGCCCTGCGCTTGAGCGTGGGCGCCGACCGGGTGGGTCGAGACGTTGGCGCGGTGGTGGCCTTCAACACCTTGGGCGGGATCATTGGCGTAATGCTTTGCGGTTTCGTGCTGATTCCGTTACTGGGACTGGTCCGCACGTTGGGTCTGCTGGCGCTCATCGCGGCGGCAATCGGTTACTTCGCCGTGCGCAAGGGCCACGGCGTGGCTAAAGGTCGGCGTCAGGCGGTGGTTGCGCTAGGCCTGGTTTCCGTCGCCGTGGCCGTGCTGACCCCCGTCGATAAACTCGCCAGCCTGCTGCCCGGTGCGAGAAACGGCACGCTGGCGTTCTATGAAGAAGGACGCGGCGGTACCGTCGCCGTGGTCACCCAGGGGCGCGGCGAAAACACCTTTCACCGTTTGTACATTCAAGGTGTGTCGAATACCGGCGATGCCATGCCCTCGCTACGCTACATGCGCATTCAGGCGCTGCTGCCGTTGCTCATTCACAACGGTGAGCCGCGTTCGACCCTGGTGATCGGTTTCGGCACCGGCATCACCGCAGGCGCAATGCTGCGCTATCCCGGCCTGGAACATCGGGTGGTTGCCGAACTGCTGCCATCGGTGGTCAAGGCTGCGCCGTTGTTCAAAGGCAACTTCAATGCCGCTGGCGACCCGGGCGTCGATGTGCGTCTGCGCGATGGTCGTCAGGAATTGCTGCGAAGCGAGCAGACATACGACGTGATTACCCTTGAGCCGCCACCGCCCTCCGCCGCCGGCGTGGTCAATCTGTACTCGCGGGATTTCTATCAACTGGCCGCCAGTCGTCTGCAAGACAAGGGCATCGTCGCGCAGTGGTTACCGTTGCCAACGCAGAACATCGACGACTCGCGTTCACTGGTGCGCAGCTTTCTTGATGTGTTTCCGTATGCGTCGTTGTGGACCAGTGAATTCCACGAGATGTTGCTGGTGGGTTCATTGGCGCCGATCGAACTGGATGCGGCGAAGATCACCGAGCGTTTCCAGCAGGACAGCGTACGCAGCACCCTGCAGGACGTCGGGATTAGCTCGGCGGCGGCGCTGCTCGCTACTTGGGTCACAGACCGCGCCGGTCTGGAGCGCTTCGCTGCCGATGCGCCCGCCGTGACCGATGATCACCCTCGCATCGAATACGCGCCGTGGGTACGCAGCAAGGAAATTACCCGGGTGCTGCCGGCGCTGCTGGATCTGTATCAGGCACCCACCCTGGTGAATGCCGACGCCGGGTTCAACGCGCGCATGGAAACCCATCGTCAGCGTTTGATGCAGTTCTATCGCGCAAGCCTGCATGCGTATGACGGCGATCGGGAGGCATGGGGACGGGATATTCGTGAGGTGATGCAGGGGGATCGGGGCAATCCTTACTTTCGCTGGTTTGTCGGGCAGTAAAGCGGTGCCTGACAGCGTGCTTTTTCGCAAGCAAGCTCGCTCCCACAGGAACTGCATTCCAATTGTGGGAGCGAGCCTGCTCGCGAAGAGGCCCTCAGTCTCGCTGCATTACTTGGCTTCGGACTTCAGTTTCAGATAGGTCTGGTGCATGTCCGCCGCCCAGCCATCGATCACAGTTTTCATGTCATCGGCTTTCATCACCTGAGAAGAGTTATCCAACGGTTTACCTGTGCCCTTGCGCACCACCTGAGCCACCACCTGATTGCTCGCGCCATCCATGAACACCGCCTCGGTGGCCAGGGTGGTTTCCTGATCACGGATACCGGTGGCGGTGCTGACCGCTGCGGCAACCAATGCGATAGGAATCACTTCATACACATGCAGGCCTTCGGTCTTGCTGCTGACTGCGGTAATTGCCGGACGCACCACGATCACACCCGGCCCGGGGCCGGTGGCCAGCGGCAGCGACTTGCCGATCTCACGCTTGAGCGCCTGATCGTAGTAACTGGTGATGCCGTTGAGGGTCTGTTGCGGGATTTTCGCGGTCGCTTGCGGCTTCGGGTACAACTGGCTCGGTTCGACGTAGACGCTGGTGTATTTGTTGATATCGAGTTTGGGGTCCATCCAGCGCATCACTTCGGCACCGGACGGTGACTTGGTCTCCTTCAGTTGGCTGTAATCCTTTAGAAATCCGGAGTACTGGTCTGGAGCGACGGTCTTGCTGGAACAGCCCACCACGCCGAGGGTGGCAATGCACAGCGTGCCCACCATTACTGCTAGCTTCATGCTGTAACTCCTGTCAGAAGGCCCAAAATTTTTGTAGAGGGGAGATACAGGTATAGCTAAAGCCGCAGCAATTGCGATGACAAACTACAAAATTCATATGACGCTGCGCAGCCGGTCACAACGCTGATTTGACAGACGCCCATCATCCGGCAAAGCTGCATTGAGCTGCACGCATGCCAGAAGGCCCAAGCACCCGGACTACGGAAGTCGCAATGCCCAAGCATAAAAACAAAGCGGTGCAACCCGAGCCTGAAGCGTCTCAATCGTCCTTTTCTCGTTACTTCTTTCCCATCACCATCGGCGTGCTGCTGGCAGCCGTGGCCGGCATCGGCTGGTTTCTGCTCAGCCCAGCGCCAGCAGCCGTCAAACCGGTCCCCGTCAGCACGCCTGCAGCACCAGCCGCCAAGCCGCAAACGGTCACGGCGAGCCAGCCGGCAACGATGGTCGACGAGCAGCAATGCCAAGGCTGTCACAGCGAGCAGGTCAAGGACTGGCAAGGCTCGCACCATCAACTGGCAATGCAACCGGCGAATGCTCAAACCACCCTTGGCGATTTCAACAACGTCACTTTCAAGTCCGAGAACGAGACCACTCGGTTCACGCGCAAGGGGGAAGAGTTCTGGGTCAACACGCCGGGCATTGATGGCAAGCACGCCGATTTCAGAGTGGCCTATACCTTCGGCATTGCACCGCTGCAGCAATACCTGATTGAGGTCGGCGAAGGGCGTTTGCAAGCGTTGGGCGTGGCCTGGGATACCGAGAAAAACCGATGGTTCCACCTCTACCCCGGTCAAGGGGTCAACTTCAAGAATCCGCTGCATTGGAGCAAGCCAAGTCAGAACGCCAACTTCATGTGCGTGGAATGTCATACCACTGGCTTCAAGCGTAATTTTGACGCGGCGAGCAATACCTTCAACAGTCAATGGAACAGCCTCGGCGTCGGCTGTCAGGCCTGTCATGGCCCGGCGTCCCGTCACCTGGAATGGACACGGAAAAAAGGCGACCTGATACATCAGGGCTTCGACGTCGACCTCAACGACAAGAACGCCACGGTGCAAATCGAAACCTGCGCCCGCTGCCATGCGCGCCGCGCGCCGTTGGGTGACGGTTACACCGTTGGCAAGCGCCTGATGGACGATTATCTGCCCAGCCCCCTCACCCGCGATCTCTACGCGCTGGACGGCAAGATCAAGGACGAGGTGTTCGAACACGGCTCGTTCCTGCAAAGCAAAATGTTCGACAAGGGTGTGCGCTGCAGTGACTGTCACAACCCCCACAGCAACGAACTGAAAGCACCGGGCAACGCGGTGTGCCTGCAGTGTCACAACACGGCCGGCAAGACCTCGGTCGCCGGCGTCGATGGCAAGGGGCTGCAAGCGAAGAACTACGACTCCATCGAGCACACCCGTCACACTCCGGGTCAACCGGGCTCGCAATGCGTCGATTGCCACATGCCCGGCAAGTTCTACATGGGCAACGACTGGCGCCATGACCACAGTTTCAGCATTCCCAATCCGGAGCGCGCGCAAAAGCTCGGTACGCCGGACGCCTGCCTCACTTGTCACCAAGGCAAGGCCGGCGACCAGGTCACGGCGCAGTTCAAACTGTGGAACGCTTCCAGCACCCCTCAAGCGCCGCGTTATGACGAAAGCCTCTGGCTGATCCGCAACGGCCAGCCTGGCGCCGCCGATGCGCTGTATGAGCAGTTGCAGCGCAGCAATCTGCCGGCGATCCAACGCGCGACGCTGCTGGCCGAACTGCCGCTGTACCCGAGCGAACAGGCGCTAAAACTGGCGACGCAGGATCTCAAGCATCCGCAACCGCAAGTCCGGGAAAGTGCGGTGCGGGCGATCAGCGCGTTCCTGCCGCCGCCGGAGCGTGCACCGTTGCTTTCGCCGTTGCTCAACGATCCGGTGAAAGCCGTGCGCATCGTGGCTGCCCGAGACTTGTTGGGAGCCGCGCGCAACAACGGTCTGGGTGCCGCCAAATCCAGCTGGGACGCGGCGATTGCTGAATACGAAACGGTGCAGAAAAGCCTGCTGGAACGCGCCGAAGCCAACCTGAACCTGGCGATGCTGTACCAGGCCAGCGGGCGCAGCGCCGAGGTTGAACCGCTGCTGCGCAGTGCCCTCCAGCGCGACCCGGATTTCTACCCGGCGCTGGTGACGCTGGCACAGTGGCTGGAGGCCAACGGCCGCGCGCCCGACGCGCAGAAACTGCTGGATGACAGCCTCAGGCAACACCCGGATGCGGCGCTGTTGCAGCACACGCGCGGGTTGTCGTTGATTCGTGCCGGCCAGTCCACAGACGCCATGTCCTTCCTGGGCAAAGCCGCGCAACTGGAACCGGAGAACGGACAGTACGGTTACGTGCTGGCGGTGGCGCTGCATGAAAGCGGCAAGGTCGATGAGGCCTGCGCAATTCTCGAAGGTTTGCTGAAGCTACAACCGGCCAACCGCAATGCGCGGCTGTCGCTGATTCAGTGGTATCTGGACAGTGGGCAGGAGCCTAAAGCTCAGGTGCTGTTGCAGGGATGGAAGAAAATGAATAGCGGGGATCCGGCGCTCAAGTGATCGCCTGGAGATTGGTGGCCCCTCACCCTAGCCCTCTCCCAAAGGGAGAGGGGACCGATTGGGGAATATTCACGGACTGCATCGACTTGAGCGATCGGCTTTGAATCCATAATCGACTCGGTCTTTCACGTCGCTGTATCACGCAAGACAACCCGGTCAGTCCCCTCTCCCGCCGGGAGGTAGAGGGGACCGATTGGGGATATTCACGGACTGCACCAACTTGAGCGATCGGCTTTGAATCCATAATCGACTCGGTCTTTCACGTCGCTGTATCACGCAAGACAACCCGGTCAGTCCCCTCTCCCTCCGGGAGAGGGTTAGGGTGAGGGGCTTTTGATCTTCTGGTTTTCAGAAACGAGCAATCACCACGAAGACGTCTCCCCACTGCGCAACGCCATCTCCCGCCGGCGATTGGCCCGCATTGCCTTGATCAGCGACACAGTCCCGACCAGCAAAATCGCCGCGCCAAACAAAAAGTCGATGTTGTAGAGCTGAAAATCCTGCACCGGCCCGATCAGCAGCATCCGCACCACACCGATACCCACCAGCGTGGCGAGGAAATCGATGCCCGGCTCATCACGATAGAACACCAGCATCAGCGGCAGGCACAGCACCAGCAGAAGCAACAACACCACCACTTTGAACGAACCTTTGCGCTCGACGCTGAAGGCACATTCGTGCGGCCCGTAAGGCTTGTAATCCTCGTCGCGGATCATCGAATTCTTCTCGTTGATGTAATCGACGCGGTTGTACTTCTGGATCGGCGTGAAGGTATTGGACATCTCCATCAGCGTGGTGATGTTCTTGAAACGCAGGTCAACGCGCTCGCTGCCCTTGAGGTAATAGAGCACCGGTTTGTAGCCGTAGCGATAGGTGTCGAACGGGAACGCCGCAGTCTGGCCCTGCACGCCAATCGGACGTGGCTCCAGCTCGGCGAAGGCGCTTTTGTTGGTTGACGAGAGGTTGCGGCTCAGCGGCTGTACCTTGACTTGCTCAAGGAAGATTGGCGTCACGCCGAACGACCATTGCAACGGTTCCAGACGCAGGCGCAGTTCGTTGCGGCCCAGGTCATAACGGTTGAAAGTGCGTTCGGAAACCACCAGCGAACCGCCGACCATGAACTCGCCGCGCAGATTGTTGGTGACGCGCAAGGTCAGTTGATCCTTGCCCAGCAACGCCGCTTCCGTGGTCGGGGGCGTGCCGCACCAGGCGGTGCTCTCGCCGACACCGCCCAGCTGGCCGTCACGGTTTTCGTTGAATACATAAAAGTAACTGGCCCACAGCGTCAGCAGCAAAAGCGACGCCGTGAGACCGAGGATTTTTTTGCCCGGACTCACTGATAAGACTCCCTTCTTCGGTTCCATCGTCCAGCCGAAAACCCGCTGGCGACGGCGACTCTACCAAAAGGCCATCAGTGACCCAAGGAAAAATGCCGGATTGGCGCCGATCCCACGAGTGAACCTGCTCACGATGGCGGTATGCCGGCTTCGTATGAAGTGACATTAACCGCTATCGTGAGCCTGTTTCTTTGATACGCAATCCGCAGACTTGCCGTCAGAGGATCGCACGCTCCCAATATTCGACGAGCGGTAGCACGATTACACCCCGACCTGTCAGATCTGACAGGTGTCTCCCTGCGTTTTCTCTTGTTCAATAAGCTGCCCGGCGTGAAACCGGACCGCCGATAACAGGAGTGCATTCAAATGACCAACGCATTGGTAATAGCCAAGGTGATCATCCCCGGATGGGTAACTCCGGTTGACCATCCGGGCAAGCCAGAAGGGGGAGTACCGCTGTCATTGCGGACCTCTCAGGGTTTACAGGTCTGGATCGATCCCTGGTTAAATATGAGCTCCGGTGACAATGCCAAGCTGCTGAGCAACGGGAGCGCGACAGGTATCGGGAAGACTATTCAACCGGGAGAGGAGAACAAGCGGTTCATCTTGTACTTGCCGGATATTCTTAACGACGGCATCAATGGTCTGCAGCTGGCAGTCACTCGTCTAGGCAGTTCCACTCCCGAAACCTCGGCGCCACGCACCTTACTTTACAACCTGCCGCGCCCGGGGGGCGAGGTGTCCGGGTCAGGCGACAACCCATTTCTCTATATGACATTGCCCATTGACGTCGTCACCCATGGTGTCGATGCAGCCCGCGCCGCCAAGGGCGTGGACGTCACCTTGCGCTACACCTCCCTGCGTGCGCAGGATGTCATCACACTTCAATGTGATGGCAGGGATGTAAACCACACCGTTACGACTCAAGAGGCTTCTGCCGGGCTGGTGGTCATCACTTTGTTCACGAACGACTTCTGGCAAGACAACCCCCGGTTTACCTTGCGTTATCGGGTCACGGACCAACTCGGCAATACCTCTGGCCCGGATGCGATATGGTCGAGTACAACCTCCATCGATGTGCATGTGAAACAGCCCGTTCTGGATTTACTCGCACCCAAAGTGCTGGAGGCCAAGGAAGCGAACGGGACGACTTTGAATTTCGAGAAAGACTTTTATGACAATGCTCACGCCACCGTGGTCGTGAACTACCTGGGTTCCAATGTTGGACAAACCGTCAGAGTCCAGTGCATCGGACGCGCCGAAACTTACCTTAGCGATATACAACCAGTGACGTCTGCCGGGCAGATATTGACGTTTCGGATCCTTCGTCGAGTGATTGTTGACTCGATCGGCCACAAGATTGAGTTCAAATACACGGTCAGGCTTCCAGGCACCACAGAAGATCTTCCTTCCAAAGACCTTGACGTCAGCATCCTTCGCCAGAAACATTTACTCGGTGTCCCCACAATCAGTTCAGGTCTGGACAATCTCAGGCTATATGCCCCGAACCCTCTCGAGGCAGCTTATACAGTCCGTATCTCGTTAACCATTGATGGTCAGCAAAGGCTCGACAGCGTAGAGGCAACCTATATTCAGGGTCCTTACATGAGCTTCTCAATTCCACCGGGCTGGGTGAGCAACAACCGCGGCAAGACAGGCTATTTTAACTACTCCATCAGACGCACAAGCAGTTCGGACGCCATCATCTTTTCGCCGTATTTGAAGGTTTCCCTTTAAAGGGGTCATTTCAAGGCACAGGTTCACTACTGCGGGGCCACATGCGTGCCAATAGCAACTTTGCGTAGCATTTTCAACTAGTGCAACGGGCTCCGCAACTTTCAGATTTAACCTGGCAGGTCAGGCGTACTAGTTCCACCCTTTTTAACCGGCACTGATTTAGGCGCCGAGAAGTGAGCCACCTGAAAAACACTTATCGCTATCCACGATAGATATCAATAAGGAAATAATCATGCACAAGTTAATTGCATCACTATTACTCACCCTGCTGTTGGGTTGCTCCCAGACGACTATTCAGCCGCCGGACGTCATCGACGTCAAAGGGGTACAGGTTCTAAACGGACCGGCAATCGCCGAGCAACTGACGACGTTGTACGATCTTAAACTTCCCAATTGCAACAACTCCGACGCGCAACCTGCCTTCCTGTGCTCCGGAGTAACCCTGCGAGTCACGGTGAAAGACCCCGCCAACAAATACAAGGTTTGGGATCCGAGCCCGCAATCGGTGAAAAGTGGAGGCGTGTCGTTTTCCTATTTGCGCCAGGATGCTAACTTCAGCCGCCTCGCCTGGGGCAATGGCAATGGTTATATGCTCTATCCGATTTTTGGAGCGCCCGCCGACAAGGAAGATCTGGACTATCGTTGCATTTATCCGTACGACGCGTGGACGTGGACACGCTCAGACACAGCTGTTTGCGTCGCCCACCCCACCTACCCCGTACAAAGTCAGCTCTGCCATAACGCCGGGGTGACCTCGGCCGAGCAGTGGTATGTGGTGTGGAAAATCCCGGGGGGGACTCCCAATCAGCGTCAATGCGGTTTCGATATCTCGGACGATCGCAATCAACTGGCTGGCCCGGCGTTCTATCAATCCATACGAGCCAGAGCGTTAGCGGCTGTGACGGGGGTAAACGAACATAATGAAGTACTGATAAAAACCTGGACTTCACGCAATCCGAACACTTTTCCGATCATGGCGTTCTTCTTCATCGCCGGAGGCTCCAACGCGGGGTTGGCGGATGCCCAATACAACCAGAAGGACTTTTACAACTCTACCAGCCCGAAAATGGTGGTGCCGATCATTCGGCTGACACCTGCGACAACCGTCGCCGGGAAGGCGACGTTCACCTACATTACAGCCGATCAGGTAGTAACGCCCTGAGTTGATGAGTTGAACATCACGTGTCCAAGGTCATTGGCCCCGAGCGAAGGCACCATTCTGGCTAGCGACCATCGGCACGGTTTCGTACATTGCGTGGATGTGGCGGGCGATCAACGAGGACGGCACGCTGATTTCCTGAAACTGAAAAGCCCCCTACCTGCTCCCGTTCCCCTTTTCGAGGAGAGGAGAAGGTCGGGGGCTTTGGGTCTCAAACGCGGTCACGCGGAATCAAGCTTTGTAGCTGCAACGCCAAAAAATTCTCATCAAACACAAACATATCCGGATCCTTCAACCCGTTGGTCTTGCGCCACTGCCACTGCCCATCCGGCAACCCGACCAGCGAAATACTCCCATAACGCGCCGCCGTCAGCCCCGCCACCGCCAGCGAAATCTGCCCGCCACTGCCCATCACATCCGGCACAAACTCCACCGATTTGCCGGCAATCACGATGCTCAGCTTTTCGGTGTTGAAGGTCGACGTCTCCACAGGAATGCTCGGCCCGAACGCCACATACGGTTCCCGACTCACCTCCAGCAAACCCGGCGTCTGCACCGGTTCGAGCCATCGCTGAATGTGCCCGAACAACTCGGTGATCCGTGCGGCCCAGGTTGCCGATTGCGTCTCGAACAGTTGCTTCTTGTGCGCTTCACTGTCGGCATAGTGGCGAAGCATTTCGCCCAGTTGCTGTACATCGTTCATGAACACGGTCCTCGATTAGCCTGTGAGAACGGATAGTGGCAGATCAATGCGCGTACGTACGTTTAAGTTCCACGCCCCATTAAACCGACAGACGGTAGAAATTGTTGTAATTACCTGTCAGTTCTGACAGGTGCACTGGACAACCAGGTTAACGTTTAATTGCATAGCGAGGATGTTGCCGCCGCGACGACAAATAAACAGGACGCATGGAACAGCAAAATGAAAAATTTCATTCTTTCAGTTTCGATTGCCACCCTCTTGGGTTGTGCCCAAACGGCCACACACCCACCGATCGAGCATAGGGCCAGCAACAATTCGCAAGTGGCCATGACTGGCCCGCAAGTCGTCGAATGGCTAACCACCTTGTACAACTCGAAATTCCCAGAACTGTCATGAGTCCGCCAACCAGCCCGCCTTTCTTTGTTCAGGCATCATCTTCCGGGTCACGGATAAAAAGCCAGGTGAAACCCACCACGTCTGGAACCCGAGTCCGACGTCTGTCAAGAACAACGGCGTTTCATTTTCCTACCTGAGGGCGGACTCAAAATACGGCCGCGTCGCCTGGGGACACGGCAACGGCTACATCCTTTATCCAATATTTGGCGCCCCGCAAGACAAGGTCAATCTCGATGTATTGTGTTCATTTCCAATCGATGGCTGGACTTGGAACCGCACGACACCTTGCGGTCATCACGCTTCGTATCCGGCAACCAGCCAACGCTGCCAGAGTGCAGGAGTGACCACTGCCGAGCAGTGGAAAAGCGTGTGGGACAACTCACCCAATAGCCACCACATCCGCCAGTGCGGCTTCGATGTTTCAGAGGCGACCGGCAAGCCGGCCGCGATGCCTTTCTATCAATCGGTGAGAGCGCGTGGAATGTTGAGCCAGAATCCGACGCATTTCACTGAACAGAATGAATTAGTAATCAAGACCTGGCCGCAAAATCTGCAAGACACCCTACCGCTCATGGCGTTTTTCTTTATCGCCGGCGGAAGCAATGCCGGTTTGGCCGAAGCTCGGGGTAACCAGCAGGATTTCTACAATTCCACCACCCGAAGGATATGGGTGCCCGTCATCCGCCTGTTTCCTCCCTCGACCCCTGCCAGCGAGGCCACGTTCCAGTACGTCGAGTCCGACCAACTGGTCAAGCCTTGAGAGCCCATGCATCAGCGAATCTCAAGAAAGAAATCAACGTCGGGGGGTACTTTTCCTGCCGACACGGAGACAGGCTTAATAGCGCAGATTTTCACTTCGCTCAAGAGCGATGGAGTGGCCACAAGTTTTGCCGACCTGCCGGCGGATTTCAGGCATTAGCTTGCTGGAAAACATCGTGACACTTGTAATAACGATGAGCGATACAGTGGATGTCCGACTGGCCAATCACGGTGAATAATCGCAAACTTCGGGCTGGCCTTGATCAAATGACAAGCCACTACCCGAGGAACTCAAATGCGCACCATCGGCCTTATCGGCGGCATGAGCTGGGAGTCCAGCGCCGAATACTATCGCCTCATCAACCAACAGGTTCGCGATCGCCTCGGGCCGCTGCGCTCGGCGCGATTGCTGATGCACAGCGTCGACTTCGGCCCGGTTGAACAGGCCCAGCACACCGGGCGCTGGGATGATGCAGCGGCGATTCTGGTGGATGCGGCGCGCCGGCTTGAAGCGGGTGGCGCCGAATGCGTGGTGCTGTGTACCAACACGATGCACAAGGTCGCGGAGCAGATTCAGGCCGCGATCAGCATTCCGTTTCTGCACATTGCCGAACCCGCGGCGCAAGCTGCTGTAGACATCGGAGCACGCACCGTAGGGCTGCTCGGCACCGCGTTCACCATGGAACAGGACTTTCTCAAGCAACGCCTCATCGACCAGGGCCTGACGGTGTTGGTGCCGGACGAAGCCGAGCGCAAGGACGTGCACCGGATCATCTATGACGAACTCTGCGTCGGCGTGATCAGCGAAACCTCACGCCAGACCTACCAGCGGGTGATCGAATCTCTCACTGCGCGTGGCGCTCAGGCGATCATCCTCGGTTGTACCGAAATCGGCCTGCTGATCAAACCCGAACACAGCGCCCTGCCCCTGCTTGACACCACCGAGTTGCATGCACAGTCGGCGGTGGCGTTCGCCTTGGGCGACTGATTCAGGTTTTCGATGAACCGCACAGACGGGCCATGCTCAGGGTGTCGACCCACTGCCCGTCGCGTACCGCGTAATCGCGAAACAGCCCTTCGGGCTCGAAGCCGAACTTGCGATAGAGGCCGATGGCCGCCTCGTTATCGGCGTAGACCGTGAGTTCGACGCGGTGCAGGTTCATCCAGTTGTCGGCGACGTCCAGCGCTGCCGACAACAGTTTCGAACCGACGCCCTTGCCCTGCCATGCCACCGCAACGGCCATGCCGAAACTTCCAGCGTGGGCGCGACGCATCCGTGAATACGCCTCCAGCCCCAGATTGCCGATGACCACGCCCTGGTGCAGCGCCACCAGTTTCAACGCGCGTTCATTGTCGGCTTGAAGTCGCTGACGCCAGACTTCGCTGGACTGGAACGGCATCTGCAGCACTTGTCGCGCGACAGCGGGGTCGTTGTAGAGCGCGGTGATGCCTTCGAGGTGGGATTCGGTGGAGCGTTCGAGGTGGATCGTGGGGGTTGGGTCTGCCATGGGGGATCTGTCCGTGATCTGAGTATGGCTGCTTACTCTAAACCGCCGACCTGGAAACTGGCGAGATTAAAAATTGTGGGAGCGAGCCTGCTCGCGAAAGCGGCCTCACCCCCAACACATGTTTCCCGGCACGAACGTCTACCGTGCAGTCGCCATTTTTTCGCCTTTTAAACTCCACTGTTTAAAAGACACCTCCAGACACGCCTTCCAGGCTACAACTTCTTGCGCCATTGCCTACAGCTACGCCAGAATCCGCCGGCTTGTGCGCCTTGGGGGCGGGTTCTATTGTGGTCCGGTCGCTGACGAATCAGCGATCGGGTTTAGCGATCCGACACCTTACAGACGCACCAACGCCCAGTCTCAATTGCAGTTTTTCGGATCTGCACTTGATGTCATGGTGGCTGTGCGTGGGAGACCTTCGGGTCTACCCGGGGTTTCTGTGACCCGGATCGCTAACCTGCGTACAGCCGCCACCTTTACTTGTTTAGCGATGAGCCGTGGCGGCTAAATCAACCACGGAGTCTCACAATGATCAAACCAACACCCAACCCACCCGAAACCGCCCCCACCTCCCCTTACGAATCCCTCGACTCAAAAAAACTCCATCAAGCCGCCGACCGCGCCCTCGACCATTACCTCTGCCCACCCGGCTCGACTCCACCGCCGTACAGCCCCCGCGCGATGTACGCCGTCACCGCCGACACCAAAAACGAAGACCTGCTGGCCAACGCTTGCGAAACCCTCGCCTCCGCCAAAACCATCGCCCAGGAATTCGCCGGGCTGGTGAAACCGTCGCAACGCCGGACGCTGATGGGGATTGCACAGCTGATCATGCTCGGGGAACTGGCGGTGAATCGGGTGCTGGATAATCTGGAATTGCCGCAGTAGCAGGTCTCACGACAGGCTCTGAATAAGGCGCCGGCAATGCCGACGCCTTCGCGGGCAAGCCCGCTCCCACAGGGGATTTGTGCCGCTCCCGCGGCTGCGGTTACACCGCCGAATTTGTGGGAGCGCATCAGGGCTCGAACCATTCGTGGCGTTCGTTGAAGGTGTGGTGGACGAGGTCGGTGAGGCTCTGGACTTCGGGCAGGTGTTGCGAGTCAGCGTTGACCGCGAGCCACGCGTGTAGCTGCATCGGTCGGGCGAATAATCCGGGCAGCGCGATGAGGCCACGGTCGAAGCGGCTCATGTACGCCGGCAGCAACCCGATGCAGGCGCTGCACCGAATCATCTCCAGCATCAAGTCATACGACTGCATCTGCACCACCCCGGCCAATCGCCGCTCCACCAGCTCATTCCACGGCCGAAAGCTTTCAACCTGTCGATCAGGCTGCCATTGCACCAGCATGAAGTCGGCGAGGTCTTCGGGGCTTTCCGGGCGGGCTGTCACCCGCGAATAGCGTTTGGCGATGTGCGGCAGGTAGTCGAGTTGCGCGAGGCGTTGTGGTTCGGTGGTGGCGAAGGTCGGGCCGGGATGTACGGTTTCGCCGTTGGCCAGCCAAAGGAGTATGTCCGCGTTGACGGTGTGCAGGGACACTTCGCTGTCGAGGGCGATGATTTCCAGGCGCAGGCTGGCGTTGCGACGCAACAGTGAAATGAGGTCGCGACCGAGGATGTCATGGAGGATGGATTCGGCGATGGCCAGGCGGATCAGCGGTTGCTGGATCACCGGGAGTTTGCGTTCATGCGCCAGGGTGATGAGTCGGGCCTGCAATTGCTGGCCTTCGCGGGTCAGGCTGAGGGCGCTGCCCTGAAAGTTGAACAGCGAACGTTGCAGTTGCTGTTCGAGTTGCGCCAGTTGTTTGCGCAGCAGCGTCGAGCGCACATTCAGGCTGCGTGCGGCCTGCATGAAGCAGCCGCAGCGGGCGCTGACAAGGAAGTATTGCGCGACGTCGCTGTCGATGGTCGCGGCATGGTTGACCCATGGTTCGGGTTTGCTTTCAGAGGAGCGGTAATCGCTGAGGTTGACGCGTCCTGCGGGTTCGGTGAATGACATTGATGACTCCCTGTCGATCTATGTGATTGTTCTGAATACACCGGGATCTCTTGTGGGAGCGAGCCTGCTCGCGATGCGGTGGGTCACTCAGCGCAACGTTGAATGTGCCGACGCCTTCGCGAGCAGGCTCGCTCCTACAGGGGAGACTGGTGGTGTGGGTGAGGTCAGTGTTTTCCCTCAACGACTCTGTTCAGTTCGGCGCCGTCGATGCTCAGGGTGGCGGTGTTGAGCATGCCGTCCAGGTAGGCCTGGGCGATCTGTTCCTGACGCTGGGCACGCAAGGCCTGGGTCAACTGATCGCGTAGTTCCTCCAGCGTCGCGGTGCGGGCCGGTTGTTGCTCGGTGAGTTTGATTACGTGGAAACCGGCGGCGCTTTGTACCGGATCAGACACGGTGCCGACCTTGAGTCGCGCCACCGCGCCCCGCACTTCGGGCACCAGCTGTTGCAACGGTTGCAGCCCGGTATCGCCACCCCGCTCTGCCGTCACTCGATCCTGGGAATACTGGCTCGCCAGTGCCGCAAAATCACCCGGCGCCGATTGCGCTTTCTTGCTCAGATCGAGCGCTTGCTTGCGCACCGTTTCCACATTCGAAGCATCACTGAAACCAAGGAAAATCTGACTGACCCGGTACAGCGCCGGCGTCTGCCAGTTGGCCTTGCCTGCGTCATACGCCTTCTGCAAATCAGCGGCCGCTGGATAGTCCGCCGGCACCTGGCTGACCGAACGCAGATAATCGCGAAAGATGATCTGCTCGGTCGCCGCGCGAGTCTGCAGGGCGACGTCCGGGCGCTGCGCCCAACCCTGCGCGTCCGCCTGTTCGAGCACCGCTTTTTCGGCCAGACGCGCTCGAATCCAGCGCTCCAGCGCTTCGCGATTGCCCCGCAGTTGTTCGCGAGTCTGCGCAGGCACTGTCGCCAGCATCGCCTGTAGCTCGTCCGGCGAAACCTGTTGATTGCCCAGCCGCGCCACTGCTGGCCCCGCCGCAACCGCCGTGACCGGGGTCGATTGCTGGGCGGCCACCGGGTCACTGCCCGGTCGCAGCACCAGCGCCACGGCCACCACCAACAGCGCCACCGCTCCGGCGCCGATTACCATGGCAGGCTTTTTCACAGCGCGACTTCCTGTTGTTCTGTGGTGACGACTTTCGCGGCCTGCGCGGTCGGCGCCTGGCTGAAATCACGCAGATAAACGATGAATTCCTGCAACAGGCGATCCCATAATTCGAGGTTGCCGCGCAAGTGATCGTTGCTCACGCCCGCCGCCAGCACCACGTCCATTTCCATCACCAGAAACTCGCCCTGCAACGACAACCGTGCAAAACGGCGAGTGGCGTTCCATTGCTCGGCCACGCCCTGCGGCAGCTCACCCTGCACACGCAGCGCGCAACTGAAGGTGAAATCGACATAGCTGCCCTGCTCCGCCGCCGGATTGCCAAAACGCACGGCATAACCGATGCCCTGGCTGGCGCTGAGCAATTGCACGATGCCGTTCTGTTCGGTCTGGTTGACGCGATAACCGGCGGCTTGCAGCACATCGGTCAACGATTGCGGGGAAACATGGCTGATCAATTGAGTCATTACGTCTTCCTTGTCTATCAGTGTGAGAGCGCGGCTTGCGGCGCGTCGAATTGAGTCTTGTAGAGCTCGTCGCCAAACCCCTGGGCCAGTTCATCGAACTTGACCCGGGCGCTGCCCGCGAAGGGCTGGCGGATTTTCATGACCTCGGCCACATCGATGTTTTCGTAGGCGGTGAGAATCTGTTTGGCGACGCCGTACATTTGCTGATTCTTGACTGAACATTGCTGCACTTGTGTGTCACGTTCAGCCAGTTGGACTTGCAGTTTCGATCGCTCCGCCTCTTTGGCGCGGGCCATGACCAGCAACTCCTCATAGGCCTTCTTGAACTTGCCGGTCTGTTCGGTGCTGGCCGCGACTTGCGCCTGAGCCTGACTGTGGAGCGCTTGCTGCTGCCCGTTCAGTTGCTCGGCGAGGCCTTTGGCCTTGGCCAGTTCTGCGCTCAACTGCTTGATCTGCGTCTGCGCGGCCTTCGCTTCATTCTGCGCCGCCAGTTGCGCGGCGCTGGCCTGGGCCTGCTGACTTTGCAGGGCCTGCAGTTGCTGAGTGGTGCTGCGCAATTGCGTGCGCAAACGCTCCTCCATGCCTTCAGCGCTGACCGAAGTTGCGACCAGCAGGCCGAGCCCCAGCAACACAAAACGAGTTTTCATGACACTCTCCCGGCGCTTTAGAAGCGCGTGTTGATCTCAAGCTGCAAGACATCGATATCGAACGGCGCGCCGTAGACCGCTTCGGTACTCATCCAGCGACCCGTGGCGTAGACGTTCTTCGCCAACCCGTAGTTGCCGCCCATGAAATAGCCCTTGGCGTTGGTGCCGCCGAGGTGGAAGGTCGAGTCGTTGAAGCCATCCGGCAAGGCATCCGGCTGGATGTATTTGTAGCCGGCGAACAGGTTCCAGTCGCCCTTGCGTTTGAGGTCGAGCGCGTTGCCGAGGGTGAACTGCACCATCCACGCGTTGGCGCCGCTTTCGATATCGCCATTGCTGTCGAGGTTGTTGACGATTTGCCCGGCGGAACGCTTGCGCATCTCGCCTTCGTCGTAGCTGAGGTTGTGGATGTAGTTACCCTGGCTGCGCAGTTTGAAATCTTCCGGCAGGTCGGCATCCCAGACCATGTTGAGATCAAGCAGATTGAACTCGGACGCCAGACCGACGAATTGCGGCTGCGGCGTGGCGGTAGGATTGAGCGGGTTGGCGGTGATGTCGCGCAGCAGGAAGACGCTGTTGCCCTTCTGCATGAACGCCGCGCGACTGCCATCGCTGTCGCAGCCCGGCGCACCCGCCCAGGGTTCGCATGGGCTGGATCGCTGGCCTTGAATGTCGTCGAAGCGGTAGTAAGCCAACGCGCCCTTCAGGCGGTTGTTGCTGTTGATCGCCCATTTCGCGCCCAGTTGCGCGCCGTACAGCCACTTGTTATCGCTCTCCTCCTTGTCGAAGCCGTTGCTGCTGGCGGTGTCGCTGGTGTAATCCACTGGGAACGCACCGAGGGTGCCGAACACGCCCCAGTCGCGGTTGAGCTTGTGGTCGAAAATCGCTGCCACACCGTCGAAGTTGAGGTCGTTGGAATAGAGCATGTCGGTGGACATGAACGGGTTGGCAAAACGGCCGCCGGTCAGCGTCAGCTCATCCATGGGTTTCCAGGTGAGGTAGCCCTGATCGAGCCAGATATCTTTTTTGGCGAAACCGCCGCCAAGGCTCTGCGTGGTCGAAACCGGGTTGTTGTCCGAGCCGGTGCCGATGCGAATACCGGCGGTCCACTCAGGCGAAATCTCGGCTTTCATGCCCAGGCGCGCGCGCAGACGAAACAGGTTCTCGCGGTCTTCGCGGGTGTTGAGCAGCGGCGGCAGACTGGTGCTGCTGTTGGGGTTCACGTCGTACGGGCCATTGTTGTTGAGCTTGGCGAAGTCGACGATTTCGTTGCTGTTGTTGCCCGAGTAGTAACGCGATTCGCTACGCAGACGAATGTCGCCATCGAAGCTGATGCGCGCGGCCCATTCCGGGAAGCTGTTGGGCGCCGCCCAGTTTTCCTGCTTGGCGGTGGCCATGACTTCAGCCTTGACCTGATCACGGATCTGATCACGCACCGCTGCCGGCACGTACTGCACGCGCACATCCCCCGGCGCCGCAACGGGACCTGCCGCCACGGCGGTGGAGGCCGCAGCCTGTTTGGCCTGGGCCGCTTCGTTCTGCGCCTGAGCGATCAGCGCGTCTGCCTTGTCCTGTTTCAAAATGCCCTGCTCGACCAGCAAGCGGATCAGATTGATCGTGGCGTTTTCCGAGGGCGCAGGCGCTGCCGCGGCCTGACCGACGAGGGTCGCAATGACCATGCCGACCGCCAGAGACAATCGATTCACGTTGGAAATCATCTGCACACAACTCCTTTTGGCAAAGCTCAAGGCTTGGCAATAAATAGTGAGGGTTAACCCGGACGCCGCCCTTGCAGGGACAAGCGCACGGGCAAAGTGATGGAGGCCGGTGGCCGTTCGCTCAGGGCCGGCGCACTGCGCAGCGCCGCCAGCACCTGGGTGTCGACTTGCGGGTTGCCGCTGGACTTGATCAGCTCGACCCGTGTGATTTCGCCAACGCTGCTCAGCCACACATCGGCCTGCAACGTGAACGCGAGGTTGCGCAGGTCGGGGTTCTCGCGCAGCAGCTTCTGAAAGGTGAACGCCAGAAACTGGCTGTACGTGCCGTTACCCAAACGCCCGCCACCGGCACCGGCCATGCCGCCGCCCTTGCCCGCGCCGATGTTGAAGGCGTCATTGCCGGACTGCGCATCGCCGTCCATTTGCATCGGGTTGGCCAGGTCATCCGCCGGCGATGGCGGCGCCTCTTCTTCAGGCTTGACCTCTTCCGGTTCAGGCGTTGGCTCGGGCTCGACGACTTTTTCTTCCACCGGGGTTTCCGGCTCCGGGGGCTTTTCCGGCGGCGGAGGTGGTGGTGGCGGCAACGGAATGATCGTCGGCACCTTCGGCGCTTCGCGGCGCACGCCGCTCATGTCGTTGGCCCACTGCCACAGGAACCACGCGGCGAACGCGCCGATCAGCAAACCGGCGCCCCACTTGGCAAAGCGCAGCGGCGACTTTTTCACTGGCGGCGGCTCGATCGGGAGTTGTGCGGTCATGACTCAGCCCTGACTCGGTTTGCCGGTCACCAGACCGACCTGGGACAGTTCGAGCCGGCGCAACAGATCCAGCACTTCGATGACTTTCTGGTACTGCACGGTTGCATCGCCACGCACGATCACCGGGAAATCCGGGCTCTGCGCCTTCTCGATGCGCAGGCGCTCTTCCAGCTCGGCAAGCGTCACCGGGTAGGCATCGAGAAACACCTGGCCGCCGTCGTTGACCGAGATCGCCTTGGTTTTCGCTTCCGACAGCGACACCGACGCACTCGCCTTGGGCAGGTTGATCTGGATGCCGGAGACCTGCGCGGTGGCGGTGAGGATGAACATCACCAGCACCACCATCAGCACATCCACCAGCGGGGTAATGTTGATGCTGTCCACCGCTGCATCTTCGTCATCGTCGTGGGAGGCATTTACAGACGCCATGTCAGTGCTCCTCAGGCCGGTACGGTGTGGTTGTGATGACCGCGCTGGTGCGCCGCTTCACTGAACTGACTCTCGCCGTGCATCTCCGCCAGACGGGTGATGAACTCGTCGACGAACACGCGCATGTCGGCGCTGACTTCCTTGTTGCGGGTAATCAGGCGGTTGTAGCCAAACAGCGCCGGGATCGCGACGAACAGACCCATGGCAGTGGCCAGCAAGGCAGCCGCCATGCCCGGGGCGATCGCATTGATGTTGACGTCGCCGGCCATTGCCGTGCCGAGGAACACCACCATGATCCCCAGCACCGTGCCGAGCAGGCCGATGTATGGGCCACCGGCGATGGCGTTGGAAAGAGTCGAGAGTTGCGAGCTGAGCGCCTGGTTTTCGCGGGTGCGCACGCCGTCCATGGAACAGCGGATAGCTTCGATGGTTGCGGCGGAAACCGACGACGTATCGGCGCCCTGCTCGCGGCGGGTGCGGATCTCTTTGACCGCCACCAGATACAGGCGCCACAGGGACGAATGCTGCAGTCGCTGGGCGAGTTGCGCGTCGTCGGCGAACATCTCCAGACGCGTACCGACGTTGGCGAATTGCTCGCGAAACGCTTCGTTGGCCTTACTGACGCGGCCCACGGTACGGTTCTTGCGCAGCATGATCACCCACGACTGGAACATCATCAGCACCAGCACGGCGATGATCACCCAGGCGTCCACCGGCACCGCATTAAGCAGGAAGCCGAGGCTGCCGAAACCGATCCCGGACTGCTCCTCGTCAACGCCATAAGCGACCAGTTTCGATTCGGCGCCTTGTGAACTGGCGTCGGCCAACAACAGCGGCGCAGGACGCGAGACTTTCGACAGGCGCAGCTCATCGATGGCGCCCACGAACGGCTGATATTGGCCTTCCTGCGAATCGGCGCCGATGGCGGTGACCGAATTGAACGCCGGCATGGACTGCGCCAGCGACGCGCTTTCGCGACCGCTGATGTACAGGGTGACTTTGGAACCTTCGGCCGTCAGTGCAACGTGTTGCCATTGACCCGGGTTCAGCGGTTGCGTGGCGACCGCGCGTTGGCCGTCGATGTCTACAAACGGCACACCCTGATTGACGCCGATCAATAGACTTTGCGTGCCCTCGCGGCGGGCCAGAATCACCTGCTCGCCGCTGGCCTGATCCAGACGCAGCCAGGCGCTGAAAGTGAACGCGCTGCCCGCGTTGTGCTGAAGCGACGGACTGGCTGGCAGCAACAACGGCTGACCGCTGAACTGCAAGGCGCGCCCTACTACGCCGTCAATCGCCGCGCCGGTCGCGCTCTGAGCGGTGTTGCCATAGGCGGTAGTGTCTCTGGCCGGGGTGCCGGTGGCGCCCTCGAAGTGATAAAGCGCGGTGTAGTTCGGATCGAACGTCAGTTGCCCGTTGCCGGTGGCCGGGGCTTTTTCGTTGCCGTAGTACATCCAGATGTCCTGGCGCTGACCGCCCTCGACATTCGGCACATCGACCCAGACCAGCGCCATGCCCATCAGCGCATCGAAGCTTTCGATCTGGTGGTTGAGCACGGTTTTGTCATCAGCGGCGACAAAACGCAGATCGGAGCCGTCTTCTTTGACACCGTCGAAGGTGAAGTTGCCGGTGTGCAGGCGCACCAGCAGCGCGGTGCGGCCCAGGGCCTGGTTGATCGCGGCGCCTTGTGGCGTGGTGTCGACGGCGATCTGTTTGCGGTAATGCCAGTCGTCCTGCCACCAGGCCTGAGCCGTGGCCGGGAGCACGAAGCCCAGGCAGATCAACAACGAAAGGAAAAAGCGTTGCATGGACGTGCTCCGTTAAAAAGTGGCTTGTAGGTTGAAGTGCAGGCGCGATTCCTGCTTCGAGGTGTTCGGCCCTTCGAGTAGCGGGTAGCCCCAGTCGAGGCTGCCGGACAGCCATTTGCTCAGGCTGGCGCGGGTGCCGAGGCCGACGCTGGCCAGGGCGTAATTGGCGTCCTGGTCCGGAAGTTCGTCGCGCAGGTACAACTGCGCGCCTTCGGCGAAGGCGTAGAAACGCCAGTCCTGCATCCAGCTGCCGGCAAACTTGGCCAGCGACGGCGTGCGCAATTCCTGGCTCAGCAGGTAGCCGTCATCGGCGGTGCGTTCGGCCGCCAGATAGCCGCGTACCGAAGTGGCGCCACCAGCGGAAAACTGCTCGTTGGAAACCAGCGGCCCCGACGCCAGTTGGAACGCCGCTTTGCTCGCGCTCTGCCAGTCGTTGGCGAAAGTCCAGGTGAAATTGCTGTCGCCCTTGAGCACGGCGAAACTCGGCTTGGCGCGGTAGCGTTTGTAATCGAAATCTTCGTCGTCGCTGCCGTAGCCGAAGACGCTGCGCGTGGCCGCGACCAGACTCAGGCCGAGGCCGAGCTGGCTCTTGTCGGTGTAGCGATAGCCGTTGTAGGCGAAGGTGAACGGCGCGTATTGCAGCGGAACCTTGTCGCTTTCGCCGGACAGGCTCAGGCGCTCGTCGAAATCCTTGAAGTCGATGCCTGCGGAAAACGAGTTAGACCAATTGCCGCTGGACGGCAGCGTGTAGATCGCTGCCACCCCGTATGAATGACCCTTGCCGAGGACGTTGCTGCCGCCAATGGTGGCGACGTTGCTGTCGGACTGGTAACCGGAGAACTGCACGCTCCAGCGCTCGGTCAATGGCGCGGTGTAGGACCCCGACCAGACCTTGGCGTTGTCGGTTTCCTGCGGTGCGGTGAAGAACGTCAGGTTGACGCTGTGCCCCAGTTGCCAGAGGTTGTTGTAACCGAGGCTCGTCACGGTGCGCAGCTTTTCGGTGTCGGCGCTGTAATCGTTGTTGAGGCCGACGCTGGCAGTCCACGGGTTCTGATCCTCGACCTGCAAATCAACGTCCATGGTGCCGGGGCGTTGCCCCTCGCGCACCAGAGGCATGACCTGGCGCCCGGGGGTTTTATTGAGTTGTGCCAGTTCGCCCTGAACCTTGGCGAAGTCGGGCACCTCGCCCTCCTTCAGCGCCGGCACGTTGTCGCGGATGTCCAGCGGCGAATAGTGTTTGGCACCGACCACGCGCACCCGGCCGACCTTGGTTTCGCTGACTTGCAGGTAGACGATGCCGTCGGCCACGGCCTGCTCGGGCAATTCGACGAACACTGACTGGTAGCCGCGTTCCTGATAAGCCTTCTGCAACGCTTCACGCGCGCCTTCGATATCGCTCAGGGCTTTTTGCGGGCCGAGGAACGGGTACACCGCTTCTTCGATCGCTCGCGCATCGAGCACCGTGTTGCCGCGCACGAAGTATTCGTTGACGTCGACCAATCGCTGCGGCGCTGCGCCTGGCGCAGCCTCCTCGGCCAACGCCGGCTGCGCGCCCGCCGTCACCAGCAGCCAGCCACACAGCGCCAGCCGTGACGTGAAAATCTTTTCCACACTACCCCCTGAATTCGCGATGACCCGTTGGCGCCTGCGCGCCTTGTGTTGCGTCAGTTGCCGGCCGTAGCGGCGCCTGCGTGTTTGCCCAGCCAGGTGTGCAAAAGCGCGAAGTTCAGAGAGAACTCGGGCATTTGCAGCAAGGCACCGCAGAACACTTCGCCGATGATTTTCTGAATGAGCAGCACTGCCCGCGGCTCGTTGAGCAGCGTGGCGATGTCGCGACTGAGGATGCTGAAACTCCAGACTTTCTGGTTCAGGCCAAGGCCGACGAACCAGCGAAACAGCAGGTTGTAGTTAAGCTGTTCATAAAGCTGCTGTTCGCTGGGCACCGAATACAGCAATTGCAGCAGCAGGATGTGCATGACCGTTTGCGCGGGAATGAGCATGCCGGGTTCGGCATTGAGGTCATGCAGCAGGTCGCGGTCGGCGTCGAGCAGATCGTCGATCTGCGGGCGCAACAACACCAGCGAATGGCCCGGCGGAATGTAGCTGGAGACCTCTTTCAACGCGCCCTGCCAGTCATCCTGCGAGACGATCCAGACCCACGGCGCGCCGTAGCGGTACACCGAAACCGGCTTCTTGCGCGCGGCCTCGACGATCTTCGACAGGCGCTGGTCAAGTTCCTGCATGCCCACTTTCGAGTAGCGTTCCATAGTCCCCATTGCCTCACTCCCGGCGTCCCGCTTCGGCTTGTGAAAAGCGCCCTGCTGGGCCCCTCAAGCGCGTTACACAGGCATGACCGGACTGGCGATGTGCTACCGAACTTTTGTCATAAAAGCTTCATTACCGAAAATGGAGAGGCTGCTCCACGACGCTGCCTTGCAGGCCTTTACGTGACATTCGCATGACATTCACGGGGTTAATCCGAGGGCATTCAGGCGTATAACCTTTACAGACATTTTCAATCGGCACGCCGACTCAGACACGGGGTAACGACATGACCACAGCAAACATCCTTGGCAACCTCTTCCCTTCATTAAGTGATATCCCCGAAAAATTCCGCCTGAACGGCCAGATCGAGCAGCGCGAATACCTCGTGAACGGTGAGCTGCGACGTTGGGACGGGCCTCTCGCCATCGTGCGCAGCCCGGTGTATTTGCACGGCGAGAATGGCAATGAACAAATCGTCCTCGGCAGCACCCCGCTGCTCGATGCCGACACCGCCCTCACCGCGCTTGATGCCGCCGTCCGCGCCTATGACCGAGGCCAGGGCCTGTGGCCGACCCTGCGCGTGGCCGAGCGCATACAGCACGTCGAAGCCTTCCTTGGCCGCATGCGCGAGCAGCGCGAAGCCGTAGTGAAACTGCTGATGTGGGAGATCGGCAAGAACCTCAAGGACTCGGAAAAAGAGTTCGATCGCACCTGCGACTACACCGTCGACACGATCAACGCCCTGAAAGAACTCGACCGTCGCTCCAGCCGCTTCGAACTCGAACAGGACACGCTCGGGCAGATTCGCCGCGTGCCATTCGGCGTGGCGCTGTGCATGGGCCCCTACAACTATCCGCTGAACGAGACCTTCACCACGTTGATTCCGGCGTTGATCATGGGTAACACGGTGGTGTTCAAACCGGCCAAGCTTGGTGTGCTGCTGATCCGCCCGTTGCTCGAAGCGTTCCGCGACAGCTTCCCCGCCGGCGTGATCAACGTGATCTACGGCAGCGGGCGGGAAACCGTCAGCGCGCTGATGGCCAGCGGCAAGATCGACATCTTCGCTTTTATCGGCACCAACAAGGCCGCCAGCGCCCTGAAGAAACTGCACCCACGGCCACACCGTTTGCGTGCAGCGCTGGGACTGGACGCGAAGAACCCAGGCATCGTGCTGCCGGAAGTCGATCTGGACAATGCGGTCAGCGAGGTGCTAACCGGCTCGCTGTCGTTCAATGGCCAGCGCTGCACCGCGCTGAAAATCCTCTTCGTGCATGAAGATGTGGTCGACAGCTTCATCGAAAAATTCAACGCCAGACTGGCCACGCTCAAACCCGGCATGCCTTGGGAGAACGGCGTTGCACTGACGCCGCTGCCGGAGTCAGGCAAGGTCGAGTATTTGCATGGGCTCGTGGAAGATGCGCAAAGCAAAGGCGCGCGAGTGGTCAACCCGAACGGCGGCGAATCCCTTGCTTCGTTCTTCTACCCGGCGGTGCTCTACCCGGTGAACCCGCAGATGCGCGTCTACCAGGAAGAACAGTTCGGCCCGGTGGTGCCGATCGTGCCGTACCGCCACCTCGACACCGTGATCGACTACGTACTGGAATCCGACTTCGGCCAGCAATTGAGCATATTCGGCACCAACCCGGTGGCCGTCGGGCGGCTGGTGGACACCTTCGCCAACCAGGTCGGGCGGATCAACCTCAATGCCCAGTGCCAGCGAGGCCCGGACACTTACCCGTTCAACGGCCGCAAGAACTCCGCCGAAGGCACGCTGTCGGTACACGATGCGTTGCGAGTGTTTTCGATCCGCACACTGGTGGCGACCAAATATCAGGACAGCAACAAGGACCTGATCAGCGAGATTATTCGCGGGCGTGATTCGAGCTTCCTGACTACCGATTACATCTTCTGACGAGGACCTTGCACTGAGTACGTTCAGCACCCACCGACTGCCGCCACTGTTGCGCCGAATCCTGCGTCCGCTGCTGGACCCGTACCGACGCTATCGACATGCGCGATTGATCCACTCGGTGCGGGTGGCACTGGGGTTGCTGGCGACGATCCTGCTGACTACCGGCATCAACCTGCCCCACGGCGAATGGGCGTCGGTGACCATGTTGGTGGTGATCGGCGGTTTGCAGCACCACGGCAATATCGGCAAGAAAGCCGCCGAGCGCGCCATAGGCACCCTGATCGGTGCCGGTGTCGGATTATTGCTGGTGGCGCAGCACGCCTGGCTCGACATGCCGTGGCTGACCTACTTTTCGATGGCCGTGGTCTGCGGATTTTTCTCCTATCACGCCATCGGCAAGGGCGGCTATACCGCCCTGCTCTCGGCAATCACCGTGTTCATTGTCGCCGGGCACGGCGATAACCCGATCACCGATGGCTTGTGGCGTGGGGTCGATATTCTGATCGGCATCGCCCTGGCCCTGGCCTTCTCGTTCGCCTTGCCGCTGTACGCTGTGTATTCGTGGCGCTACAACCTCGCCGACGCCTTGCGCGATTGCGCCACGGTGTATGGCCGGATTATCAGCGGTGAACCGGTCAGCGCTGACGAGCATGTGCGCCTGATGAGCAAGCTGGGCGCAGCCATGGTGCAATTGCGCTCGCTCATGCCATCGGTGTCAAAGGAAGTGAAGATGTCCATGACCGAGCTGGATGCGATTCAACGTAACCTGCGCATGTGCATCAGCACGCTGGAAATTCTCGGCAATATCCGACCCAATGTCAGCGACCCTCAGGCCTTGGCCCATTTTCAAACGGGGCTCAAGGCCGAGCATCGGCAGATTCGCGTACAACTGGTCGGCATGGCCCGCGCATTGAAAACCGGCGCCGCTCAACGACTGGAACGGCCCGTGGAATTACCGGATGCGAGTCCAGACGCGCCAGTTTTCAACACGCTGGACGGCTACCGCATGCTGACCCGGCAACTGGCGGCCAATATCGGCGAAATGCGCCAGCGCCTGGCCAAAGCCGCGCCACGCTGGAACATCTGACCCTTACTGCGCCACCAGCCGCCGGGCCTTCCAGCCCCAACCTTGCTGCATGCCGGCGGCGGCGAGCAGGATTGCCGCCACGCCGACCCATTGCAGCAGTTCCAGTTGGTGGCCGAAAGCGAACCAGTCTACGAAAATCGCTGCGATCGGGTAGATGAATGACAGCGCGCCGGTCAACGCGGTGGGCAACTTTTGAATGGCGCCGTACAGCAACACGTACATCAACCCCGTATGAACGATGCCCAGCGCCAACAGACTGGCCCAGGCGTTGGCGCCTTGAGGCAGCGCATCGAAGTTGGCGAACGGCGCGAGCAATAGCACCCCGGTGCAGACCTGAATCAATGCGATCAGATGCGGTGGCGTCCCGGTCAGGCGCTTGATGATCAACGCGGCAATCGCATAGAGAAACGCCGCGCCCAACGCCAGGGCGATTCCCGACAGGTAGTCGTTACCACTCGCGCCCTGTGTGCCATGGGCACTCACGATCGCCAGCATGCCCGCGAACGAAACCGCCAGCCAGAACAGCTTCTGCAAGGTGATTTTTTCGCCAAGGAACAACGCGGCCAGCCCCACCAGCATGAAGGGCTGCACGTTATAGACCGCTGTGCCGATGGCAATCGAGGCGCGTGAATAGGACGCGAACAACAGCACCCAGTTTCCGACAATCGCCATCCCGCTGAGCACGGCCAGCAGGAACGTCGTGCGGCTCAGAATTCCCGGGCGCAAAAAACCGAAGGCGGCGCAAATCAGCAGCAACGTGCCAGCGCCAAACACGCAGCGCCAGAACACCACGTCCAGCACTGGCTGCCCGGACACCAGCACGAACCAGCCGATCGTCCCCGAGATCAGCATGGCGGCGGTCATTTCCAATGAGCCGCGACGGATTGCATTGTCCATCATTTATCTCCTGAGTCTGTGGCGTGGGCATGGCAAAAGTATGCCAATCGCATGGCGAGCTACTCCAGCGCATAAAGCAGGCTAAACTCGGTTTTTGCCTTTTTTATCGGGGGTGTTTTGTACTCATCGCCTAATCGGGACTATTCAGATGACTGACGATATCGACCAAATCCTCATCAGCGCCCTGATGGAAGACTCGCGACGCTCACTCAAAGCGCTGGCGCAGATCAGCGGTTTGTCTTCGCCGAGCGTAGCCGAGCGGCTGCGGCGCCTGGAAGAACGCGGCGTGCTCAAGGGCTACACCGTGGAAATCGATCCGAAATGTTTTGGCTACCAATTGCAGGCGATCGTTCGGATACGCCCGCTGCCGGGCCAATTGCAGGAAGTGGAGCGGCAGATCATGGCGATTCCGGAGTTCACCGAATGCGACAAAGTCACGGGCGAAGACTGCTTTATCGCCCGCCTGCACGTGCGTTCGATGGAGCAGCTCGACGTTCTGCTCGACCGCTTGAATACCCTGGCCGAAACCAATACGGCGATCGTCAAAAAGACCCCGGTCAAGCGGCGATTGCCACCCATGGCCTAGGTGCCTTTTGCCCTTCTTCGGGGTAGATTGTGGTTTTTCACGGCTAAGGAATGGCGGTATGAAGATTCGGTTAATGATGCTGGCGGCCGTGTTGCTCGGCGGTTGTGGCACGATTCAGACGGTGGCGCGCAATGATCAGGCTGCCGTTGACGGACTCAAGCAACATAAAAGTTATTGCGGCGCGGTGCCGAGAATTTACAGCGGCCTCGCCTATGATTTCTGCACGCTGAATGCGCCGCTGGCCTCAGGCGTCGATCCAGATGATCACCGCAACGCGGCGATTCCGGTGGTGCTGATTGATGCCGTGGTGTCCGGCGCACTGGATACCTTGCTGCTGCCCTACACGATCTACCGCCAACAGGTGGATGGCAGCATCGTGATCAACTGAGCCAGCACTTTTTTGCAGACGATAAAAAACCCGCCGAAGCGGGTTTTTCAATGCAGCAGTTACTATCAGTCGTCGCGGCTCATGATGCCAAACAGTTGCAACAGGCTGACGAACAGGTTGTAGATCGATACATACAGGCTGACGGTCGCCATGATGTAGTTGCGCTCGCCGCCGTGGATGATCGCGCTGGTCTGGAACAGAATGCAGACCGACGAGAACAGCACGAAGCCAGCGCTGATCGCCAACTGCAGGCCGCTGATCTGGAAGAAGAAGCTCGCGACAACCGCGCCCAGCAACACGAAGAACCCGGCGGTAATGAAACCGCTGAGGAAGCTCATGTCCTTTCGCGAGATCAACACGTAAGCCGACAGACCACCGAACACCAGCGCAGTCATGGCGAACGCCGAGCTGACGACTTCAGCGCCGCCCTGCATGCCCAGGTAACGGTTGAGGATCGGGCCGAGCAGAAAACCCATGAAACCGGTCAACGCAAAGGCGGATACCAGGCCCCACGCGGAATCACGGAGTTTGTTGGTGAGGAAGAACAGCCCGTAGAAGCCGATCAGCACCACGAAAATGTTCGGGTAGCCGACACGCATCTGCTGGGCCACGAAGGCCATCACGCCGCTGAATGCGAGGGTCAGAGCCAGTAGACCATAAGTGTTGCGCAGGACGCGGCTAACCTCTAGCTGCTCAGCCTGCACGCTGTTATTAACTGCGTAATCCTGATCGCGCATGGCGACACTCCTGTTGGTTTGAAACGTTCAGTCGCAAAGATCATAACAGACGCTCTGTAACAAGCCATGCAGAGAGTTTGACAGTGTGTTTCATTCAGGTATTATGGCGCCCGCAACGCAAACGGAGGTGTGGCCGAGTGGTTTAAGGCAACGGTCTTGAAAACCGTCGACTGTAACAGGTCCATGAGTTCGAATCCCATCGCCTCCGCCATCTTTATACGACAAAGCCCTGATTATTCAGGGCTTTGTCGTTTCTGGCGTTCAGGAATTTTGCCTCTCCCTTTCTGTATCGTTTCCGCATCTTTCGCTCATTTCCGCAACCCCGTCCTTCTGACACCGTTACGCTCTCGTTAATCAGATCAGGCAAAGCAGAGCGCGGTGGTTGCATTGACTGCAGTCAGAAGGCAGCGTCCGGTAGCCGACGATCACGGTCGCTGCCGACAGGGGCTAGCAGTTTCTCCCCTAAGGCTTATGAGTTAACACGTCGCCATTCGCCAGGCGAAATCTTTTCCCATTGCCGGAAGGCCCGAAAGTAAGAATTGGCGTCCTCGTACCCGAGTAGATAGGCCACTTCTTTCAGTTCAAGACTTGTATCAGCAAGCAAGTGAAAGCCCACTTGGCGTCGTGCCTCATTGAGCAGCTCGCTGAACGTTGTGCCCTCTGCCGCCAACCGTCGTTGCAGCGTCCGTTCACTTTGCAGAAGCTTTTGAGCCAAGTGCTGCAGGGTTGGCCGTCCGTCCGCCAACGCTCGTTTCAGTAATCCGATTGCCTGCTCACGGAATCCGGCTGGCGCCCAGATCTCGTGCAAGGCGGCCGTCATGCCAGGGGTCAAGACGTGCAGCATTTCCGGGTTATGTTCAAGAAACGGCAGGCTCAAGTCGCTGGCACTCATTGTCAGTTGATCACGAACTGCGCCATAGCGAATGGGACAGCCGAAATAATGCGCATGGGTTTCCAGGTTTTGTTCCGAGCGTCGCAGGCTTACTGTCAGGGGCACCAAGTGCTTCCCCGTGCCTCGCCGACCGAGCTCCAGCACAAAAGCAAAACACGCCTCCACCGCGAGATGAGGCTGCGGGCCACTGCCAGCCGGCCAAAGAATAGTGAACGACACCTCGCCGTCACGCTCATCGACACAAATCCGGTCGGGGCTGCATAGGCGCATGAAGCGGGAATACCTTGCCACTCCTTCGTGATAATCGGCGGCATATAACGCGGCGAGAAACGCCAGTTTGTGTTTCCCGCTGGGCGTATCGCGGACCATTTTTATGGCGAAAGCCGGGTCTGCAGACAACGCCTCAATGGCCCGCCAAACAGCAAATAGTTGGTGGATCGTGACCACGGCGTCGTGCAGGTGAAGGTCGGTTGGCAATTGCGCGTGTTGTTGAACCGCCACCGGCCTGAGGCCCAGTCGCTCTATCGCTTGCCAGAATACTTTGGGTAGTTTGCACCGCTCGGAGCGGATCTCAAGTTGGGACATTTACAGGCTCCGAGCCGCACGTAAGTGGCAGCGCTTGATGCAGCGCCAATCAATGGCGCGTTTCGCAAGTGTTCTGGCGCAAACCGCCCACGAAGGAGTGCGCCTTCGCTCTTAACATGGTCGCTAATAAAGCGAGCTGAGGAGCTCACGATGGCAACAACGTTCTATACCAATCCCAATTCTCGCGGCCGCATGGTGCGCTGGATGCTAGAGGAAATCGGCTGCACGTATGACGTGGTCATGCTGGATTACCAGTCGGCCAGCGGAGCTGACCGCTGGGGCGGTGCTGCGCTGCAAGTGCCCGTCCAGACCAGCCCTGATGATCCACGCGCGATTTTTTTCCGCGACGTGAATCGGATGGGAAAAGTCCCCGCGCTGGTGCACAACGGGCAGACCATAACAGAAACTGCTGCCATCTGTGCCTATCTGGCTGACGCCTTTCCC
Organism: Pseudomonas khorasanensis; assembly: GCF_014268505.2. GTDB lineage: Bacteria > Pseudomonadota > Gammaproteobacteria > Pseudomonadales > Pseudomonadaceae > Aquipseudomonas > Aquipseudomonas khorasanensis. The sequence continues at coordinate 893,152 of NZ_JABWQP020000001.1, read as the reverse complement.
GAAGCCGGACTGGCGCCTGCGCCAGAGGACCGGGCGGCCTATTACCGTTGGCTGTTTTTTGCAGCAGGCCCAGTTGAGCAAGCCGTAACAAACCATCGCGCGGGCTTCAACCCTGAGCCTGAACAAGAATTCTTCTTTGGCTACGGAAGCTATGAACGCACAGTGGACCAACTCGAGCGCGCGGTGCTAGCCAGCCCTTTCATTGCCGGTGAGCGCTTCACCGCTGCGGACGTGTATGTCGGCTCGCACATCGGTTGGGGACTGGCAATGAACACCCTGCCACCCAGGGCCGCTTTTCTCGCCTACGCCGAGAAACTCACCGGCCGCGACGCGTATAAACGTGCGGCAGCAAAGGATGAAGCGTTGCTCGCTGCGAGCTGATTAACAGAAGCTTTGGCTGAGGTTACGCTTTGCCCACCAGTCGATTCAGTTGCTCCTGCGCGCGCGTGCTGAAGATCGTTAGCAGATCGCTCAGGGTGTGCGGTGACGGTTCATCGGCGCGTGTTACCGCAAACAGGGTGATCGGCAACGGTGGAGCCAAAGGCCGAATCGCGGTAGCACTCGTTGAGGCACCGAGCGCAGTGAACGGATCGATTACTGTCAGTCCGGCGCCGGATTCGACCATGGCCCTCGCCAATGAATAGGTCTGCACGGCGATGCTGACCCGTGGGGACGGCTCGACAGCTTTCAGGTAGCTGTCGAGTCTGGCCGACAACGGGTCGGCGCTGGACAATCCAATCAGTGGCGCATCGGCCAAAGCCATCAGTGGCAGCGGCTTGCCTTTGTCCGCTTCAGCCCAGTAACCACTCGGCGCCAACGCTACCAACACTCCGCAGGCTAATGCCTGGGCCTTGAGCCCTGGGTGATCAGGTTGCTGCAGAGTCAGGGCGACATCGATTTCGCGCATCAGCAGGTTCTGCATCAGTTCGCGGCTGTGGGCGCTGGAGAGCTCGCAAACGATGTCCGGATAACGTCGGGTCCACTCGTTGATCGCAGGGGGCAGCAGCGACAGTGCCAGCGCCGGTGTTGCACCGATTCGCAGACTGTAGCCGGGCTCGCGCCGCAGGCTCTGGGCCAGGCGCCGCACCCCTTGCAGGCTTTCAGTAACCTTGTCGACCTCGCGTTCCAGCTCCAGCGCTTCCGGTGTGGCCTGCAATTTTCCACGCACCCGCAAAAACAGCGGGAAGCCCAGTTGTTGCTCGGCGTGCTGCAACACCTTAGTCACCGCTGGCTGCGAAACGTGCAGTAAGTGCGCGGCGCCACTGACCGAACCGGTCTGGCGAATGGCCTGGAAAATCTCGATGTGCCGAAGACGCATGGTGAGTCCATAACCTTTGTTTATGGATTGCGCATATTTACTCATTGTTCGGCGCCTGTCATCTGGCTTTAACCTCTGGCTCATCAACAACGGCTAGGGACTGACATGGCTAAGCGAGTTTGCATCATCGGCGGTGGGGTCATTGGTCTGGCAACGGCGTACGCGTTGATCCGCGATGGCAATGAGGTGACATTGGTCGAAGCTCGTGACTCGCTGGGTAGCGAAACCAGTTTTGCCAACGGCGGCCAACTGTCCTATCGCTACGTCGCACCGCTGGCCGATGCAGGCGTGCCGTTGCAAGCCATTGGCTGGATGCTGCGCGGCGACTCACCGTTGAAATTGCGCCCGCGTTTTGACCCGGCACAATGGCGCTGGATGGCATCCTTTCTTGGGGCTTGCCGGACCTCGGTAAACCGCCGGAACGCGGCCCATTTGCTGCGTCTGGCGCTGTTGAGTCAGGCCACCCTGAAAGGTTGGCGTAAAGAAGACTCGCTGGACGGTTTCAACTGGCGACGTAACGGGAAACTGGTGACCTTTCGTCAGACTGCCAACTTCGAGCACGCCTGCGCCAGCCTTGCTGATCCACAGCAACAGCAGGTGTTGTCGCAAGCTGAATGCGCAAGTCTTGAACCAGCGCTGACCGACACGCCGTTTGTGGGGGCAATTTATACTCCGGACGAAGAAGTCGGTGACTGCCACGCTTTCTGTCAGCAACTGACGACGCGGCTGCAGGCTTCTGGCCGTTGCGAGTTTCGGCTGGGACGGGCGGTGACCGGGATTCGGCATGTCGACGACGTGGTGAGTGCCATCGAGCTGGGTGATGAGGCATTGCCGGTCGAACAACTGGTGATCGCCGCCGGCCATCGTAGCCGGTTACTGGCACTGCCCGGTGTGCGCCTGCCACTGTATCCGCTCAAAGGTTATAGCCTGACGCTGCCGATTGGTGCCGAACATCGGGCACCGGACCTGAGCATCACCGACTACGACCGCAAGATTGTCTACGCGCGCATTGGCGACCAATTGCGGGTGGCGGCGATGGTCGACATCGTCGGCTTCGACCCCGCGCTGGACCCCAAGCGCCTGGCCCTGATCAAACGCCAGGCTCTGGACACCTTCCCTCACGCCGGCGCTTACGATGAGGCCATCGAGTGGGCCGGCATGCGACCTGCCACCCCCAGCGGTGTGCCTCTGTTGGGGGCCACGCCTTACCGCAATTTATGGCTCAATCTTGGTCATGGCGCGCTGGGTTTCACCCTTGCCTGTGGCAGTGCCCGGGTGCTCAGCGAGCTGATCGGCCAACGCCCTCCCTCAATCGACATGCAAGGCTTTGCACTATGTGCAGCCTAACGTCTCCCCCATCGGAATGAACATCCCATGACTATCACTCGAATCAACAGCAACAGTCGTTTGTCCGGCGCCGTGACCTTTGGTGAACTGGTGTTTCTCTCCGGTCAGGTGCCGGACGACAGCCTTGATGCCACGGGGCAAACCCACGAAGTGCTGGCGAAAATTGACGCGTTGCTGGCTGAGGCGGGCAGCGACAAGGATCATTTGGTCAACGCGACTATTTACCTAAAGGACATCGAGCAGGATTTTGCGGCGATGAATGAGGTCTGGTCAGCCTGGTTATCGCCAGGTCAGGCACCAAGCCGTACGACCTTACAGGCCGAACTTGCCCGTCCGCAGGTGTTGGTCGAAATCACCGTTATCGCTGCTCGCCGCTAAATACACATCCCCCTACAACGGAGAATAACAATGCAAAAAATAACGTTGATTGGCTGCACCCTTGGGTTGCTGCTTGGGACTCAAGTCCAGGCGACCGAGGCGCCGCTGACTGGCACCCTAAGCAAAATCGCCAACGCCAACAGCATCACGCTGGGCTATCGCGATGCGTCAGTGCCGTTCTCTTACGTGGGGGATCAGTCGGGACAGCCCATGGGTTACTCGGTGGACCTGGCGAAAAAAATCGTAGAGCGTATCAAGCAGAAGCTGGCACTGCCGCAACTCCAGGTGAAATACAACCTGGTGACCTCGCAGACTCGCATTCCGCTGGTGCAAAACGGCACCGTCGATCTTGAGTGTGGCTCTACCGGGGTGACCGCCGAGCGTCAGAAGCAGGTGGCGTTTTCCTACGGGTTTATTTATGTCAAAGGCCGACTGCTGACAGCCAAAGACAGCGGCATCAAAAGCTTTGCTGACCTGCGCGGAAAGAATGTGGTGACCACTGCCGGTACCACCAACGAGCGGTTTCTCAAAAGTTACAACTTTGACAATAAGATCGACATGTTCGTCATCAGCGCCAAGGATCACGGCGAAGCCTTCCAGATGTTGCAATCAGGTCGGGCGGTAGCGTTTTACATGGATGATGCGCTGCTCTACGGCGAGCGCGCAAAAGCCCTTGATCCGCACAAATGGGCGGTGGTGGGCGAACAACAGTCGCGGGAAATCTACAGTTGCATGGTACGTAAGGACGACCCGCAGTTCCTCGCGCTAGTGAACGGAGCCCTGGCGGACCTGTACAGCTCAGGTGAAATAAACGGCATCTACCAGCGTTGGTTCCAACAACCGATCCCGCCTAAAGGGCTGAACCTCGACTTTCCGATGACCAGCGAATTGAAAGCCATCATCGCCAATCCGGTGAGTGATCCGGTGGAGTAACTCTAACGCTGATCGTCCCACGCTTGATAGAGACGCATCAGTTCTTCGGAGGGTGCCTGATCGGCATCCGCCATGTTCTCTTCCATGGCGGCCTTGGCGATTCGGTTCTTGATAGACGAACCGTTGCGATGCAGCGGCTACACAGTCCGTAGGCACCACATCGAAACCGACGCCTGGGCAAATGACCACACCCGCCGCACGGGCACGTTCATTCAGCGATTGGGCATGCTCGAACACGGCAATGCATTGGTAGCGGCTGCATCTGATTGAAAGGTGCCGGTTATGAACAGACTTGCCGCCACGGCCATCATTGCGCTTCGAGCGATCAGGGCCCCGCATCCCACGGGGAAGGCCGCTGCAAAAAACCCTGAATCATTCCCACCTGAAAGAGTCTTCCAGACAAGGAAGTGCGACGCATCGTTTGCGCTGCCAGGGTACTTTTTTCGATGGTAGATCCAGCACAGGCGGGTTTGAAATTGAGAATCCATCATTTGAATTGCGGCTGTATGTGCCCGTTCGGCGGGCGCTTGTTCGATGGCAACAGCCATGGGTTGTTTGCCCATTTGGTTTGTCATTGCTGGTTGATAGAAACCGAGCGTGACGGCCTGGTTCTGGTGGACACCGGATTTGGCAGCGCCGATGTCGAGAGCCCTGATCGTATCGCTTCGTTTTTTCGAAAGTTGAACAATATAAAGTTCGAGCATGCCCTGACGGCCGTCTCGAAGGTCAGAGCACTCGGCTTCGCGCCCTCCGATGTTCGCCATATCGTGCTGACCCATCTGGATTTTGATCATGCGGGCGGGCTGAGTGATTTTCCTGATGCGACGGTTCATGTCATGCAGAGCGAGTACAGGGCCGCGAAAGTCCTGGAGGGCTGGCGTGCGACGCGTCGGTATCGGGAAACGCAGTGGCAGCGCAGGCTGGACTGGCAGTTTTATGAGCCCCTTGGCGAGCAGTGGAAAGGATTTTCAGGGGTTATGCCTGTCCGGGGTTTGCACGAAGAGATTCTGATGGTGCCGCTGCCGGGCCACAGTTCGGGGCACGCCGGTATTGCCGTACCCTCGCAGGGGCAATGGAAGTTGCATGCCGGTGACGCGTACTTCCACCACGACGAAGTCCACAAGCCGCGGCGCCATTGCCCTCCGGGCTTGCGCTTCTATCAGCGAATGATGGACGAAGATCATGCTGTGCGCGTCAATACGCAAAACCGTTTACGAGCGCTGGCTTTGACTGAACCGGATCAGGTGCAAATCATATGCAGCCACGACGCGGCTGAACTTCGGGGCGTGCAGTCTATGTCGTCTCGTCAATACGCCGCCTCATAAATCGCCAACGCGTCAGCCTCGGTGACTTCGCGCGGGTTGTTCACCAGCAGGCGCTGTTGCTGCATGGCGTCACTGGCCAGTTGCGGGAGGCGATCCCTGGGAACGTCAACGTCGCGCAAACGGCTTGGCAGTCCGCAGCGTGGCGCCAGCTCGGCCAGTTCCTCGACCAATTGTTCGGCGTGGCTGTTGCGATCGCCCGAGCGCAGTCGCCCACCGAGCAGTGGCACAGCCAGTTCAGCGTAGTCCGCTTGGGCCACCGGCAGGTTGAAACGCAACACGTGCGGCAATACCAGCGCGTTGGACAGCCCATGAGGAATGTGAAAATGCCCGCCCAGCGGATACGCCAACGCATGCACCGCCGCCACGGGCGCATTGGCAAATGCCTGGCCGGCAAGGCAAGCGCCGAGCAGCATGGCCTGGCGTGCGGCGAGGTTGCCACCGTTGTGCACCGCCTGGTCGAGGTGAGTCGCCAGCAGGCGTAATGCCTCGCGGGCCAAAAGGCTGGACAGCGGATTGCGCTTGAGTTTGCTGGTGTAGGCCTCGATGGCATGGACCATGGCGTCGATCCCGGTCGCTGCCGTGACCGCTGGCGGCAGGCCCAGGGTGCAGACTGCGTCGAGAACGGCCAGATCCGGCAGCAACAGCGATGAAACGATGCCCATTTTGCTGGTTTCGCCCGTGGTGACGATGGCGATTGGCGTAACTTCCGAACCGGTGCCCGCCGTGGTCGGCACCTGAATCAGTTGCAGGCGCGGGCCCTTGGCCTGGTCGATGCCGTACAACTGAGTGATCGCCTGCTGACTGTCGGGATGCGCCAGCAGCGCAACCAGTTTGGCCACGTCCATCGAGCTGCCGCCGCCGAACCCGACGATCAGATCGGCGCCGATATGCCGGGCGCGAGCGACCGCCGCCAGCACGCAGTCTTCGTGCGGATCGGCCGTCACGTCACTGAAAATCGCCACCGCGACTTTCGCCGCGCTGAATCCCGGCAACACGTCATCGAGCATGCCGAGCCGGGCAATCCCCGGGTCGGTGACGATCAGCACACGGCGGGCGCCACGCTCACGGCAGAGGCTGGCAAGGCGCTGTGAGCCGCCGGCTTCGCAGAGAATCTGCGCGGTGGTGGCAAAGCTGAAAGGCTGCATCTGGGCAACTCCTTTTTATTGTTTTGGTTCAAGGGCCTGCTGTCAGAAGCTGAAGTCGCTGGCCGGCAGCGCCATCAGACAGTTCGCGCCACCGATCACCGCGTCGCGGTGAGCACTGGCGCGGGGCAACAGGCGCCGCCAGTAGAAATCGGCGGTGTGCAGCTTGGCTTGATAAAACGCGGCCTCAGCACTTCCCTGCCCCAGCGCCTGCTGCGCGCGCAACGCCGCCTGCAGCCAGAAACCGCCCAGCAAGACGTAGGCCGAATACGCCAGAAAATCCACCGACACCGCGCCAATTTCCTGCGGATCGCGCTGGCAGGCGTCAATGACCGAACGGCCGAGCGCGCGCCACTCGGCAAGTCGCTGGCTGATGGTGTCCGCCATCTCGTGCAAGGCGGTTTGGCCCCGCGCGGCCTCGACAATTTCCGTGAATTCATCGATCAGTGCATTGAGTTCCGCGCCGCCGTCGCCGAGCAGTTTGCGGCGGATCAAATCCAGCGCCTGGATGCCGTTGGTGCCTTCATACAGCTGGGTGATGCGGCTGTCGCGCATCAGTTGTTCCATGCCCCATTCGCGGATATAGCCGTGGCCGCCGTACAGTTGCACACCGAGGCTGGCGACTTCCTGGCCGACATCGGTAAAGAACGCCTTGACGATCGGAATCAGCAGCGCGGCCCGACGCTTCGCCGCAGGATGATCGTTGCCTCCGGCCTGCTCAAGATCCAGTTGCCGAGCGGTATACGTCGCGAACATACGGCAGCCTTCGACAAGGGCCTTTTGCGTGAGCAGCATGCGACGCACGTCGGGGTGGACGATGATCGGGTCGGCCGCCTGTTCCGGCACAACGGCGCCGGTCAGCGAGCGCGATTGCAGGCGTTCGCGCGCATACGCCAGCCCACCCTGAAACGCGGCTTCGGCAATGCCCAGCCCCTGCAGGCCGACCTGAAAGCGCGCGTCGTTCATCATGGTGAACATGCACGCCAGACCCTGATTGGCTTCGCCGACCAGCCAGCCTCGCGCATCGTCGAAATTCATCACACAGGTCGAGGTGCCCTTGATGCCCATCTTGTGTTCCAGCGCGCCGCAGCTCAGCGTATTGCGCTGGCCTTCGGGCAGGATTTTCGGCACCAGAAACAGGCTGATGCCCTTCACGCCCGGCGGCGCGTCCGGCAGACGGGCGAGCACCAGATGGATGATGTTTTCGGTCAGATCCTGCTCGCCACCGCTGATGAAAATCTTGTTGCCGCTTATGCGATAACTGCCGTCGGCCTCGGGCTGCGCGCGGGTGCGCAGCAAGGCCAGGTCGGTGCCGGCCTGGGGCTCGGTGAGGCACATGGTGCCGGTCCATTCGCCGCTGACCATTTTGTTCAGATACGCTTCTTTCAGCGCTGCGCTGCCGTGGCGATGCACAGCCAGCACGGCGCTTTCGGTGAGCCCCGAATAAATCCTGAAAGCCAACGATGCCGACATGAGCATTTCGTGAAAGCACGCCGAAGCCATTTGCGGCAGGCCTTGCCCGCCGAACGCCAACGGCCCGGTCATGCTCGCCCAGCCGTTATCGACGTATTGCTGATAGGCCTGACGAAATCCGTCCGGGGTGGTGACAGCGTCACCAAGCAACTGACAGCCCTGTTCATCGCTGTTGCGATTGAGCGGCGCGATGACCCCGCCAGTAAAGCGCGCGGCTTCCTCGAGGATGCCATCGAGCGTGTCGCGGTCGAGTTCGACATCCAGTTGCTGGCAATGCCCGGTGACGTCAAACAGTTCATGCAGGACAAACCGCATGTCGCGCAGCGGCGCTTGATAATTCATACCCGACCCTCGTGGATGTTGTAGAAGCGCCCTCACCCTAAGCACGCGTCAGGTATTTTTGAAATTTAGATTTCACATGGCATATATTCCAGCAATGAATATGTCCAACTTTGATCTGAACCTGCTGCGCGTCTTCGACATGCTTCTGCGTGAGCAGAACGTCTCGCGCGCGGCTGAGCGTCTGGCGCTGACGCAGCCGACGGTGAGCAATGCGCTGGCGCGTTTGCGCGACCAGTTGGGCGACCCGCTGCTGGTGCGCGTCGGTCGGCGCATGTGCCCGACGCCCCGCGCGCTGGCGCTGGAAGGGCCGATTCGCGCGGCACTGCGGCAAATCGAACAAACGCTGGCGACCGCCGACACCTTCGAGCCGCAGCACAGCCATCGCCAGTTGCGCATCGCCCTAACGGACTTCGTCGAACAACTGTGCATGCCGCCGTTGCTGGCGCGCCTGCAAACCCTGGCGCCACATTTGCGCATCGACGTGGTGCACCTGACTCCGAACCTGCCGGTCGAAGCACTGGACCGTGGCGACCTGGACATGGTCCTTGGCCGTTTCAACGAGGTACCGGCTCGCTTCACCCGGCAACTGTGGCGGCGCGAAACCCTGCGGGTTGCAGTGCGCCACGGCCACCCACAGATCGCCAACGGTCTCGACCTGCACAACTTTCTGCAACTGCGCCACCTCTGGGTACACGGCGGGCAGACGCGCGGCATGGTCGATCAGTGGCTGGCCGAGCAGAATCTGCAACGCCAGATCGTTTACACCACGCCCAATTACCTGCAGGCCGCACATCTCGTCGCGGCGACCGACCTTTGCGTTGTGCTGCCGACACAGCTTGCCCGGCAGTTCGCCGGGTTGCTGCCCCTGGACTTGCATGAATTGCCGTTCGCGCTGGAACCTTTTGAACTGGATCTGGTGTACCTGAGCCACCGCCAGCACGACCCTGCGCTGGCGTGGCTGGCTGAGCAAATCCATGCAATCACGGCACAGTGAAGGCATCACCCGATGCGATGGCAGCCATGCCGCTCTGGTATTGGCTGCGTTTCAGTCGGCTACGATCCAGCGACAACCAGTGCCACCTTCCACGGATGCTCCTGCCATTTACGCTGAAAAAACTCGATAAACACCCGGATGCGCGGGCTCAGGTGTTTTCTATCCGAGTACAGCAGATAAATTGGCTCAACAACGCCCGTTTTGAAATCCTCGAGCAACGGCACCAAGGTTCCCGCCTTTACATCCAGTCCGATATGAAAATCGGCAAGCTTTACCACGCCGGCACCTGACAACGCCATGTCGCGCAGCAGATCCCCCTGTGTGAACGATGCGCTGGCAGTCACCGGCACCGAGACGCCCTCCCCATCCAGCACAAACGACCACTTGTTCCATGGGCTGACAAAGCTGAAACTGAAGCAACGATGATTGAGAAGGTCTGTCGGCATGGTGGGTATGCCATGTTCGGCCAGATACTGAGGCGAGGCACAGATCAACCATTCACACTCGCCGATTCGTTTGGCAATCCGCGATGAACTCGGCAGCACGCCGCTGTGGATGGCGATGTCGAGCCCCTGTTCGAAATGATCGACGAACTGCGCGCCCAGCTGAATTTCCACATCCAATGAAGGATACAAGTCCAGAAACTCCGGGAGCCAAGGTACGATCTGGTGTTTGGCGAACGAGGTCATGGTGTGAATTCGCAGCGTTCCGCTGACTCTGGAGGGCAACGCTTCCGCCATGGAATCGGCCTCGTTCATGGCCTCCACAACGGCCTTGGCGCTACGCAGGTAAGCGGCGCCCTCCTCGGTCAGCGTCAGGACACGCGAGCCTCGCTGGAACAGCCGAACCTGCAGGCGATCTTCCAGACGGGTAATCAATTTGCTGACGGCCGAAGGCGTAAGGTGGTGCGCGCGAGCAGCAGCAGAAAAGCTCCCACACTCGGTAGACCAGATGAAAGCGAGTAGCTGAGAGTAGTTATCCATGGCCAGTCCTGGCGAAAAATCTTGAGACGCATATTCCCTGAACCACCATGAAAAAGCGCGCCGGAGCGCGTTTTTCCTACCATCCGGATCAGCGAATGAACTGCTCGATGTAGTCGTCCGGCAAGCCCAGCGTCTTGTAATGCGCCCGGGCGGCTTCAAGCTTGGTAAACACGTCTTCATAGCCCACGGCAACGCCTTGCGGATCGACGTAAGTGTAGCCACCTTGCACGTGGAACCAGGTGATCATTTCGCTCACATCTTCAGGGACGAACAAGGTGTGGGTTTCACCCGGCGGCTCATAGGCGAAAGAGCCTTGCTCTGCGATCCAGTCGTGTTCCAGGTAGTACCAGCGGCCCTTCAGTACGATCGCATGCACGCCACCGGTGTGGCGATGGCGAGACAGTACGCCGGCCTGACGCACTCGCAAGAGGTTGATGTAATAGCCGCCGCTGGTGTTGAGTAGCAGTGGTTTGAAGGAAACCGATTGAGTCACCGGCACCCACAGTTCATCATCCTCCAGCCACTGAGTCATCACACCTGGATGAACCATGTCGGGGGTCATGAAAGGGACTTGTGGCAACTGGTACGCAATCGCGAGTTCATCGGGTTTGACAGGGGTATTCATGGTCAGGCCTCTCGGTTTTTATTCACGAATTCATCGCGCTTGATTGCGCTTTGACGTGGGCTGCTTGAAAGGTTATTGCGTTGATTTGCCGGTGAAAATAGCTACACATTCACACCAGCTGTGACACACGCTCACAGGGTTGACGATGAACTCGCCTCAGCCATGATCAGCCGTGAGCCGATGCTGTCAGCCGCCGCCAGTCCCTCCACCAGGCGTTGGTAGTTCAGGGGTGGATTCATATTCCGGGCGTAAGCCGCTGATAGCGTCGCTTCTACGAGGGTGTCGATTTGCGCCGTCGTGAATGGCGTGTGCTGACCCAGTTCAGAAAATGTCACCGGCAGCTTTACCGCGCGCAGGAGTCGCGCGACCGGCTCTATTTCCTCAACGGGTCGTTGCTCTACCGCCATCTGCACCAACGTGCCGAACGCCACCAGTTCTCCGTGCAGCATCGACGCCATCGCCGGTATGGCGGTCAGGCCGCGAACCAGCGCGTGAGACAGTGAGAGACCACCGCTCTCAAAACCCACGCCACTGATCAGCACGGTACCTTCAATGACCCGCTCGACATCATCGGTGACCTCATGGCGACAGACCGCCTGATAAGCCGGCAAGCCGAACTGCATCAGCGTGTCGAAAACCATGTTGGTAAGCATTAATGCGGTGTGCAGGGCCGGCGTTCCGAACGAGTTGCTGCCGCCGGCGGCGTAACACTGATGGGCTTCGAATTTCTTGCTGATCGCATCCCCGATCCCCGCAGCAAAAAACCGCGCCGGAGCCCGGACAATGACTTGAGTATCGACAATCACCGCAGCGGGGTTCAGCTTCAAAAACTCCACGCCCACGACTTTGTGCTCGTCGTCGTAAAGCACGATCAGCCGACTGGTCGGCGCGTCACTCGACGCGATGGTCGGGCAGATAATGATCGGCACGCCGAGATTAGCCGCCAGTCCTTTAGCCGTATCGATGGTCTTGCCGCCGCCCAGCGCAATGATCGTGTCTGGCGCTTGAATCAACGCCTGTTCGGAAAGTCGGGCAATGGCTGCACGCGTACATTCACCGGGGAACTCGATGTGCAGCGGTTCGAAGCCCTGGACTTGCAATGCGGCGCCCACCTCCGGCCACAAATGCAGCGCGACAAACTCATCGCAGAGCACCAGCGGACGTGATCGCCCCAGGTCGTTCAGCACCCTGCCCAACTGTTGCAATGCGCCGGGCCCCTGCTCGTAGCGTCCGGGGAATCCCATCGTCTTGATCATGACAAATCTCCTCGAAAAACATCATCAGCGCATCAACCAGCCGCCCGCGACATCAACAACCTGGCCGGTGATGAAGTCGCTTTCAGCCGAGGTGAGAAAACACGCCGCCCTCGCGACTTCGAGCGGTGTGCCCAGCCGACGTAGCGGCGTCTCTTCGACGACGGCCTGATTGGCCTGCGCGGGAACCGTCTTGAGCAACGGCGTTTCGATCCGCCCCGGTGCCAGCGCGTTGGCGGTAATGCCAAACGGACCGAGCTCGCCAGCCAGGTGACGGGTAAACCCGATGATTGCGGCTTTGGTCGCGCTGTAGTGGGCCGCGACAATCGGCAGAAACGCGCTGCCCGCCACCGATGACATATTGACGATACGCCCGAATCGGCGCTCGACCATGCCGGGCGCCAGCACGCGGACGAGGTTGAAAGAGCCGTTGAGGTTGATATCGATCACGCGCTGCCATTCCTGCGGCATCATCGTCCATATCGGCGCGGGGGCGCCGTCGTGTTTTGGCGAGATACCGGCGTTGTTGATCAAGGTGTCGATCGCACCGAGCTCTCTGACCAAGCGCTCACAGGCAGCAGCGCACGCTTCGTAATCCGCTACATCGGCCTGCGCCCAGCCGACCGTAAAACCCGCATCCCGCAATGCCTCTGCCTGTTGCCGCACCTTAACGGCATCCGCATCGAGCAACGCCACCGCGGCGCCTTCTTCGCAATACAACTGCGCAATCGCAGCACCGATGCCGCCGCCGGCACCAGTGACCAATACGGTGCGTCCGGCGTGTCTGGAATGAGTCATGACCTGTTCTCTTTTGATGCTCGAATGGCAGGGATCACAGCCCCAGGTATGCACGCTTGACGTGCGGGTTTTCCAGTAGCTCCTGGCCTGTGCCGCTCAGCACTACCTCGCCGTTTTCCAGCACATAGCCACGATCGGCAATGCGCAGGGTATGAACGATGTTCTGCTCGACGATCAGCACGGTGGTACCCAGTTGGAGGATCTTGTTGATGATCTCGAAAACCTGCGACACCAGCAGCGGCGACAGGCCCAGCGAAGGTTCATCGAACATCAGCAGTTTCGGTTTGGCCATCAGGCCTCGTGCGATGGCGACCATTTGTTGTTCGCCGCCCGACAGGGTCCCTGCGTTCTGCTCAAGGCGCTCGCGTACCCTGGGGAACAGATCGAGAATATCGTCGAGGCGCTTTTTGTAACCCGCCCGCGCGCTGCGCTTGTAGGCGCCCATCAACAGGTTGTCGCGCACGCTGATGAACGGAAATAACTGACGCCCTTCCGGTATCAGCGTCAGGCCCGCATCGACAATCTGATCGGGGCGATTGCCATCGATGCGCTGCCCTTCGAATTCGATCGTGCCCTGGGAAGGCGTGACGATGCCGCACAAGCTGCGCAGGGTGGTGGTTTTGCCGGCACCGTTCGCGCCGACGATTGTCACCACCTCCCCGGCATTGACCTCGAAGCTGACGCCCCGAAGGATTTCAGTACCGCCATAGCCGCTATGGACGTTGTTAAGATTAAGCATGGCTGTACTCCTTGCCGAGGTAGGCTTCGATAACCTGCGGATCGTTGATCACGTCATTCGGCGCGCCCTGCATCAGCAACGTGCCCGAGCTGATGACGACGATGCGGTCCGACAGACTCATCGTCGCTTGCATCAGGTGCTCGATCATCAACACGCTCACGCCCGAATCGCGAACCCTGCGGATCACCGCGATCGCCTTGGCGACATCGGTCGGGTTGAGCCCGGCCATGACTTCGTCGAGCAACAGGATGCGCGGACGGGTTGCCAAGGCACGGGCCATTTCCAATCGCTTCATGCCGCCGACGGTGAGGTTGCGCGCCCGCGTATCGAGCAGGCCGGTAAGTTCGGTCAGCTCGGCGACCTGCTCGGCAATTGCCCTCGCCTCCTTCGCATCCGCCGTATGCATGAATGCACCGAGCATGATGTTTTCGCAGACACTCAGATCAGCGAACGGCTGGACGATCTGAAAGGTCCGTCCGATACCCGCTTTGGCGAATTCGGCCGGGCTGCTCGGCGTCACCCAGTCACCATTGGGCAGGCGCACTTTGACCTGGCCTCCGGACGGCAGCAAAAAACCGGAGAGCTGGTTGAAGACAGTGGTTTTACCGGCACCGTTCGGGCCGATCACGCCGACGATCTCGCCCTCGGCCAGACTCAGCGATACATCGTTGGTCGCGTGCAGCCCGCCAAAAAACTTGTGCAGATTTTCCGCCACCAGGATGGGCTCGCCGCGTGTGGATGAGTGCGCTTGCGACAACGCAGGCTTTATCGCCACGTCGACATTCGCGACGGCACGACGGCCGCCAGGCAAAGCGTCGATCCAGCCGAACACACGCGCACCGAATCGACCCACCACACCTTGGGGGATGGTCAGTACAACCACGACCAGCACAATGCCGTAGACCAGACCGTGCACACCGCTGCCCAGATCGCCTAGCCAGCCGCGTGCCAGTTCGGCCAGTGGCAACACCAGCAACGTTCCGATCAAGGGCCCCGAAACAGTGCCCAGTCCGCCAATCAGCGCGAACATAGCGATCTGAATCGACATCTCCAGAGAAAACATCGAACCGGGTTCGATGAAGGTCAGGTACATCGCATGAAAGCTGCCGACCAGGCTGGTGATAAAGGCCGAAAGCACTACCGCAATCAGCTTGACCTTCACCGAGTTAACGCCCACCGCATGCGCAGCGTCTTCACGTTCACGCACCGCGATCAGGTAATAACCCAGTCGCGAATTCTTGATTTTCCAGGACACCGCCAGCGTGATCATCAGGAAGGCGAATGCGATCAACAGGTACGGCCAGCGCGGGCGGAACAACATCCACTCGACACCCAGTTTCAGCGGCACGCCCAAACCCGCCGCGCCACCGGTCACGTCGTGCTGATTGATCGCCACCAAGCGCACGACCTCCAGCACCGCGATCGTCGCCAGGGCGAAAAACGGTCCGCGTAATCGGAAGCACGGCCAACTGATCAGCACCGCGACGATCGACGACAAAATTGCGCCAATGAACATACCGATCCATGGACTGATGCCGAGCTTCATCATCAGCAACGTCGTTGTATAAGCACCAACCCCGTAGAACACGGCATGGCCCAACGAGAGCTGACCGGCAAAACCACCGACGATATTCCAGGCACTCGCCAGCGCCGCGTAGCTGCAAATCAGGATGAACAAGTGATAAATGAACGGTGAACCGGCGCTCAGCGGAATGACCAATAACAACGCCAGGGCGAACGCGCTGACATAGAAACGCGGGTGCAAAATATTCATGACCATTTTCCTCACTCAGACCCGCGACCGGCGCCAAAAAGGCCTGTCGGACGAAACACCAGGATGCCCAGGAAGATCGTGAAGTAGACGACTTCCTTGAGGTCTGGCGCGATGTAGTACCCGGCAAGACTGTCGACGATGCCGATCAGCATCGAACCCACGAGTGCACCGGAAAGGCTGCCCAGTCCGCCGAGAACGACAATCACGAAGGCCGTCAGAACGAAGAACGTACCGACCGTTGGGAAGACCGGGTATTGAGGTGCAATAAGACCGGAGGCGATGCCCAGGCAGGCGCAGCCCAGACCGAAGGCGAATACATAAATGTTTTTGACGTTTACACCCATCAACTGCGCCGCGTTGCGATGCTGTGCGGTAGCGCGGACGGCGCGACCGAGGAAGGTGTTCTGCAAAAACCAATGCAGTCCCGCAACCAATGCGAGCGACGCCGCGAAGGTGATCAACTGACCACTACTGACGCGAAAGGCGCCGAGGCTTACGGTGGTGGTGCCGACACTGATGTTTTTTACCGTCATGACGTCGGCACCGAAGATCAGCAATGCGCCGTTCATCAGGGCAATCGAGACGCCCACGGTGGCGAAAATCTGGATGTGCCCTTCCGCGCTGAGCAACGGCTGAATGATGAATCGCTGCATCGCCGCTCCTGCGGCAAACAACAGAATCGTGGTCGGAATGATCGCCACATACGGATGAATGCCGAAGTGCGCATTCATCAAGTAGACCGCATACAGACCGATCATCAAAAACTCGCCGTGGGCGAAGTTGACCACCCTGACGATGCCGAAAATAAGGGTCAGGCCAAAGCTGATGATGGCCAACGTGCCACCGAGCAAAAAGCCGTTGAGCAGGAGCTGAATGAAAATGTCCACGGTAGGCGCCCTCTTTGCGAGCGAACGAACCCGTGAAGCTCATGGATCAGGCTTCAACAGGATTGCAAAAATGCAGGGTTCAGGGTTGGTCGGAAAATTGCGCTTTGGCGACAGCCGCCGCCTCGGGGTAGACGGTTTTCAACGAGCCCTTCTGCCACTGCATAATTGCAGTGTTGGCGCGCTGATTCTGGCCGTTCGTGCCAAACCGGGCACCGATGCCGGCGGCCGTTCCACCGAGCGGGATGTCCACTTCCGCTACCGAGGCGCGGATAGCATCGGCGTCCAGCGACGGACTTTTTTCCATGGCATCGAGGAATATCTTCGCACCGACGTAGTTGATCAGGCTGTGGCCCGATCGCGGTTCGCTGCCGTAGCGGTGCTTATAAGCTTTGGCGAACGCGCCGATGCCCGGAGCGCCGTTCTCATTAGTTTGGAACTGCGGAAAATCCACGTCCAGAACGCTTTCCATGTTGTCAGCCCCGACGACCTTTACCGTGTCCTGCATGGAATAGCCGCCGCCTGCGCCAATCACAGCCTTGGGCTTGTACCCGGCTTCGCGGATCTGACGGAAAAACAGTGTCGTGTCGTTCTGGTAACTGGTTTGCAACACCACATCGGCCTGTGCGCCTTTCAAACGAAGGATCAGCGATGATAGATCGACGGCTTTGGCGGAATAAGGCAGCACCTCAACCACGTTCAGGCCTTGTTCCTGGGCGAGCTTTTTCTGGAATCCTGCGATGGTAGTTCCGTACAACGCATCTTCGTGAATGATAGCGATCCTGAGTTGCCTGGGATCGAGCTTGAGCGAAGGGCCGACAATCTGTGTAATCGCGGTGAGCGTACCTTCGGCGAAGTTTTTTGCGGTCGGGTTGCTGCGCATGACGTACGTCAGATCACGCTCGGTGATGTGGTCGGACACCGCTCCCAGCTCGAAGAACGGCACCCCCGCCATCTCCGTCACCTGCGTGGCGGCAAACGACAGCGCTGAAGAGTAGCTGCCAAATACGGCGGTGACGTTTTCAACAGACGTCAGCCGGCGCGCGGCACCGACGGCTTGCCCCGCATCCACCGCATCGGCCTTGAGCAGCTTGATCGGCTCGCCCTTCAAACCGCCCGAGGCATTGCGCTCGGCAACCGCGAGTTCGAGGCCTCGGTAGCTCTCGTCACCCAGCAACGCGAGGGATCCACTGAGGGGATAAAGCGCACCGATCTTGATGTCCGCGTACGCAGCGGCCGGAGTGGACAGGCAAAGCAGGACGCCAGCGGTTTTCAGCCAGCTTTTCGCGGTAGCCGCAATGGCCCCGGTTTCCTCTTGAGCGAGTCTCATAGGATTCATCTCCCGCAGATATTGTTTTTATTGTTCCTATAGATGATCCGTGCGGAGCACATACATCGTCGGATTACATTGGGCGGCGAACACGCAAGTTCTCGCGCCACTGTTTCCAAGAGTACGGCTCCCCGAGATTGGCTGGATATAGCTGAAAAATCACACCAGCTATGAATTTCAGGAACAGATTGAATGGCCGGGTGGCTACTCCCAAGGCGCGGGTGACCACGCTTCCACCAGCCTGTCGATGAACAGACGGACTCTCGGCGACAGGTGTCGCTTGCTCGGATAGATCACCCGAATAGGCTCGGCGACTGCGGCGTACTCCGCGAGCAGTTGGACAAGCTTGCCAGTGCGCAGGTCATCGTTCACGACGTAGGATGGCAGCGTCGCGATTCCGAGGCCGGCGACAGTCGCCTGATGCAATGCCTCGGCGCTGTCCATCTGCAACCGCCCGGGATGAATGAGAGGAACAGGCTGACCGTTCACGCGCAAGTTCCATGGGAGCAGTTTGCCGCCACTGACGAAATGCAGGCACGCGTGGCTGGCAAGATCGTCAGGTGCGTGCGGTGCCGGATGCTCATGCAAATACGCGGCTGATGCACAGGTGATCATTTGCTGATAAGCCACCGTGCGCGTGAGCAGTCCCGAGTCTTCCTTCGGCGGTCCGATGCGAATCGCGAGATCGAAGCCTTCGTCAATCAGGTCGACCAATCGATCGGAAAACGTCGCGTCGATGGCGAGCAACGGCCAGTCTTTCAAGCAGCGTTCGATGTGATGCACAACGTGCAGCCTGCCCAGTGCAACCGGCAGACTCATGCGCAAGCGGCCACTGGGTGTCGAACGCCGGAACGCCAACGTGCTCTCGACCTCGTCGAGGTCCTGCAAGATGCCCACACATCGCTCGTACAAAACCTGACCGTCGTCCGTAAGGCTCAAGCTGCGGGTAGTGCGGTTGAGCAGGCGCACCTGCAAACGAGCCTCGAGCCTGACGATCGATTTGCCGACCGCCGAGCGCGTCAATCCCAGCTGCCTGGCCGCAGCGGTGAAGCTCCCGGCGTTTACCGAGCTGACGAATGCAGCGATGTCGTTCAGGTTGTGCAGTTCCATGGGACCTCTGACTTCAACATTCGGGCGATTTCGCGCCCGTAATGGGGAACCCTATTCCCCAATGCCAAGCATACCATCTCGATTAGCTACCCCATTGCCAACGTAGAATCGAGGTCTTATGAACAGTGAAGTGAAAGTAGCCGTGCAAACCTGGGCCAACAGCCTCAGCGATCTGGTTCCCGTGCTCAAGGGCATCGATACCACGACCAGAATGAGCGACATACGCGATGCCTACGCGCAAATGCTCGCGCAAAATCCGCCGCCGGCCGGCGTCAGGTTTGAACCGGTCGACATGGGCGGCGTGGCCGGCACACTGGTTACCCCGGATGTGCTCAAAACCGACGCGGTGTTGATGTACATTCACGGCGGCGCCTACATCGTCGGCCGTCCCGACGGCTACCAGGGCATCGGCGGCAACTACGCAAAAATGCTCGGCGCCCGTGTGTACATGCCTGACTACCGCCTCGCTCCGGAGCATCCATTTCCGGCGCCCATCGACGACACGTTGCGCGCCTACGAGTGGCTGCTCGAGCAGCGTATCCCCGCTAGCAAAATTGCCTTTGCAGGCGAGTCTGCGGGGGGCGCTATGGTGGTCAGTGTAATGGTGGCGGCGAAATCCAAAGGACTGCCGCTGCCGGCGGTCGGCTCCTCCATCTCGCCATGGGCGAATCTTGAGCACACCGGCGCCTCCATGAGCAATCGTGAAGGCCTCGACCCGCTGAACTCCAAGCCAGTGCTGGACATCCTCGCCCGAGCCTTTTTGGGTGAGACACTCGCCAACCATCCGCTGGCCTCTCCGGTCTTCGCCGACGTCACCGGGCTGCCGCCGATTCTGGTGCAGATTGGCGAGAACGAGCTGATGCTCAGTGACGCGCTACGCCTGGCGAATCACTTGGCGGACAACCGTGTCCGGGTCAATCTGGAAATCTGGCCGGGCATGTTTCACGCCTGGCATTTCTACGCGGGCATGCTGCTTGAGGGACTGCAGGCGATGGATAGTTCAGTGCGCTTCATCGATGCTGGCTTGAGCGACGCTGATCGCTGATCGCTGATCCGAAAGCCTACGCCGCTTTCATCACGCCATCATGCTTGACGAGTGTGAACCATTGCCCGCTTAAAACTGGAATGGTTCACCCGTCGATTGATGCACGCAGCAATGCGGGACGTCTTATACCGATGCTGAAGGGGCGCGTCCCGAACAGGACGCGCCAAGATTGTCGGCTTCTTGGAAATAAAGGGACGCGGTCCGTTTACTGCCGGGTACCCGGCAAGAGTTCAAAGTCTGGTGTAAATGGCGTCATGGCCGCCATTAGCACCTTGAACGGTTTCAGATTGCCTTCGAAGCGGGCCTTGCCGTCCTTGACGAGCTGATCGAAGCCGGTCTTTCTCGCCATCACGCCTTCAAGCGCGGAGCGATCAAGGGTGATGGTCAGGTCGGCGTTTTCGGCCTGCTGCCCCTTGATGCTGGTCAGGGTTGAATTGCTCAGTTCGACGACAAATTGCTCTCCGTTGTCAGGCGTCTTCAGATTGAAAATGAAACGTTCGCCCGCCACCTTGCTGCCATCCAGGCTGATGCCCAGATACTCCAGCCACAGCTCTGTGCTCATGGCGCGGATCATGTCAGGCCCAACGGTTTTTGGCGGTACGCCTTTGGGCAACCCGTGGCGCAGTTCGTAGGCTGCGGCAAGGAAGCTGTTGCGTACGCCGGCACTTTCTTTCTGATAGCCGACCTGCTCGTAGACGTCTGCCAGCAGGTCCGTGGCCTGGCTGTTTTGCGGCTCGGCATACACCAGTTTGTTGAGGATTTCGTAGGCTTCGCGGTATTTACCCTGGTCGAACAGGGTTTTGCCCTTGGCCATGATCTTGTCCGCGCCGCCCATCATCTCGACATACAAGGGTGCCGAATCTTTCGGTGAAAGCGGCATCAGCGTCGCCGGGTTGGCATCCCAGTAGCCCAGATAGCGGTTGATCACGGCACGACTGTTGTGCTCTTCCGAACCGTGGTAGCTGTGAGTCGCCCAGTTGTTTTTCAGGCTTTCGGGCAGCGTGTAGACGTTGTGAATCTCGTTGATCGTGACGCCCTGGTTAGCGGCGTGCAGCACGGCATTGTTCAGATTGGCGTACGCGTCGCGCTGAGCGCGCATCACCTCCTGAATCCGCTCATTGCCCCAACGTGGCCAGCTGTGGGATGCCAGCATGACGTCAGCCTGCTTTCCGTAACGATACAAGGCGTTGTTGATGTTCTTCGACCAGACCAGAGGATCACGGACCAGGGCACCGCGCAGGGTGTAAATGTTATGGATCGTGCCGGTGATGTTCTCGGCGGCCCAGAACGCCTTGAACTGCGGGAACCAGGTGTTCATTTCCGATGGCGCTTCGGTACCCGGCGTGTTCTGGAACTCCATCACCACGCCATCAATGGTCAGGGTCTCGAAGTCTTGGGTGATGTAGCGATTGGGCTCAATCAACCCCGTGGCGCCAATCGAGGCGTTTTTCCCAATGGCCATATCGACATGGCCGTATGGGCTGTGCGGCAACATCACACCGTACTGCAAGAAGGCGCGCCGATTCATGGCCGTACCGGCATGGACGTTTTCAGCAACGGCATGCTCCATGAAACCAGTCGGTGCAATCAGCGGAACCTTGCCGCTGCGCACATCTGCCTCATCGACCACGCCGCGGATGCCACCGAAATGGTCGACATGAGAGTGAGAAATCACCACCGCTACGACCGGACGCTTGCCGATTTTTTCATTAATGAAATCCAGCGCGGCCCTGGCGGTTTCCTTCGACATCAGGGTATCGAACACAATCCAGCCGGTATCGCCCTTGATGAAGGTGATGTTGGCCAGGTCAAAACCGCGCACCTGATAGATTCTTTCAGGAACGACCTCATACAGACCGAAGGCCATGTTGAGTATCGCCTGGCGTTGAAGCGAGGGATTAATGCTGTCGTAGTCCTTGCCTTCCTGCAGGAAGTTATAGCTTCCCATGTTCCAGGCGACATTCCCCGCTTCGGCCATGATCTTGTCGTAGGACGGTGCCGCGATGAAACCTTTTCTGGCTTCCTCAAAGTCGCGTTTGTCTGCAAACGGAAGCGTCTGGCGCAACTCCTTCTGCAACTCGATTGTGTAAGGCGAAGGCGCTTTGCCCTTGCTGTCGAAATGGGCAGTTTCTGTTGAGGATGGATCGGAACTTGCGCCGTTTGCATCGGCGGCATAAATGCCCGGGCTGACGCCACTGACCAGCGTGATTGCCAGTGCCAGATGAAGGGTCTTGTTGTACATGGATTGATTCCTGCGACGAAGGGTTTGCCAGTGAGCGTCAATGCCGTTTACTGCACGCGATGCTTGCACCTGTGCACCGTCAGCTTGACCCGCCCGACCATGAATAGCATATTCATCTCATTACGAAAAATTCCGTTTTCGCACCTTTCGATAACACTAAGGTTATGAGATGACACCTCGCCGCCTACGTCAGTTTTTGGCATTGATCGAACATGCGCACTTTGGTCGGGCAGCAAAAGCCCTGGGAGTTTCACAGCCCGCGCTGAGCAAAAGCATTCAGTTACTGGAAAGTGAATTGGGCGTCACGTTGTTTGATCGACGCAGCGAAGGCGTCGTGTTGACCGCGTTCGGTCAATTACTGCGTGAAAAGAGCCAGCGCCTGTTGATGGCCGAAGAGGACCTGCGGCGAGATATGGCGTTGCTGGCCGGAGGCGATATAGGCGCGCTCAGAGTCGCGTTGGGTCCCTATCCGAGTATCGCCAGCGGTTACACCAGCCTCGCGCGACTGCATGCCCGGCATCCTCGAATCAAGATCACCGCGCACGTTGCCGGCTGGCGCGACGTGGCTCATCAGGTCGCCACAGGAGCCGTGGATCTGGGGATCGCCGAAATCAGTACGCTGCAAGGCCGGGAAGAGTTCAGCACCGAACTGTTGGGGGAGCACGAGGGGCGTCTGTTCTGTCGTCCCGGGCATCCGCTGCTGTCGGAGCATCGTTCACTGAAGCTCGCGCAGACGCTCGATTACCCATGGGTGGCCTCGCGCATTCCGCTGCGGCTGGCTACGCATTTGCTCCCGGCAACGCTGGGCTGTGCCGGCGCTTACGATACGGTGACCGGTGATTTTGTACCGGCGATCGAAATAGACGTACCGATGCAAATCGTCAAATTCGTCGAGAACAGTAATGCCCTGGCGCTAGGGAATCTGTCGACGTTCGAGCAGGAAATCATGGCGGGTGAAATCGTG
This sequence comes from Pseudomonas khorasanensis, assembly GCF_014268505.2. GTDB lineage: Bacteria > Pseudomonadota > Gammaproteobacteria > Pseudomonadales > Pseudomonadaceae > Aquipseudomonas > Aquipseudomonas khorasanensis. The sequence goes on along the minus strand of NZ_JABWQP020000001.1, from coordinate 870,153 downwards.
CCGCTGCCTGTCCGTGACCTGGCATTGCGCACCCGTTACGGTTTCATCCACCTTAAAGAGCGCTCGCTGGCACCTGCCGTAGAGGCTTACATGAGGGAAGTGAGGGCCGTGGAGGCAGAAATCTGCCAGAGGGAAAGCCTTCTGGCGCAGATGAAGAAGGCGTGATCCCCGAAGATAGGCGAGCGACTCACACGCCACCCCACTCAACGGTTATGCACCATCGCCTGCATCTGCCAGAGCGTGCGGAAACGTCCCTGGCGCAAGCGTAATTCCTCGGGCGTGCCGTCCTGCACGATCTCGCCGTCTTCCAGCACCAGCACGCGGTCGAAGTTGGCAATGGTCGACAGCCGGTGAGCCACGGCAAGCACCGTCCGGCCGCGCATCAGGTTGCTCAGCGCGCGCTGGATGATCGCTTCGGAATCGGAATCCAGTGCCGACGTTGCCTCGTCCAGAATCAGGATCGGCGCGTCCTTCAGAAAGGCCCGCGCCAGACCCAGACGCTGGCGTTGCCCGCCTGACAACGTCACACCGCGCTCACCCACCAACGTGTGATACCCCTGCGGCAGGCCCTGAATGAATTCATCGCAAAACGCTTGCCTGGCCGCCTCGATAATCTGCTGCTCGGTGGCGTCAGGCAGACCGTAGCCGATGTTTTCCAGGATGCTGCGATTGAACAGCGCAGGCTCCTGCGGCACCACGGCGATCTGCCGGCGCAGGCTGTCCTGGCTGACCGAACGGATGTCACGGTCATCGATCATGATCACCCCGCTGCGCACGTCATCGAGGCGTTGAAGCAAGCCGAGCAAGGTAGATTTGCCTGAACCCGACGTCCCGGCGATGCCAACACTTTGCCCGGCGGGAATGTCCAGGAAGAAATGCTCGAAGACCTCGCTTCCGCCTGGATAGGCATAGCTGACGTCGAGCATTTTGATGTGACCGCGAGTCGGGGCCAGCTCCTCCGGCGTGTCGCTCAGTTCATGGGGCTGGGCGATGATTCCCAGCGTTTCGGCAATGACGCCCATTTGCTGACTCGCCTCCACCAGCGCCAGCGCCAGATCCCGGGAGCCATGCAGGATGCGGAACGTCAACGCGCTGACCATCACCACATCGCCCGCCGTGACTTGCTCCGCGCGCCAGAGCAGGATCGCCCACCCGAGCATGCCGCCCGCCATGATGGTCAGGCAGATGTCGTGGAGCACTCGCGCCTTCTCCATGTAAATCCAGCTGCGCCGGTGCGATTGCGCCTCGATGCCGATCTCGCGCTCGAGCCGCAACCGCTCGCGCTCGCGCCCGGAGAACGCCTTGATCGTCCAGACGTTGGAGACCAGATCGACAATCTCACCACCGACCCTGGCTGACTGCGACGCAAAGGCGATGTGCCGGCTACGGCCGCGCACGCCGAAAACGGTGATCAACGCGGCGACCACGACCACGCACCCGATCAAGGCCAGTGCCATGGCGGGGTGAACCGCCAGCATCACCACCACGGCGCCGATAAAATCCACGCACGGCGGCACAATGCGCCAGGTCAGACCGCCGTAGACCTTATCGGCTGCAGCACCGATCGCCGATACCCGGTTAGCCAGCGACCCGGAGAAATGTCGCCTGAAATAGCGCATCGGATGGCCCGTCAGGTGGTGAAACAGGTCTACGCGCAGGTCGGCGCAACTGCCGACAATGGTGTAGCAACCGACCCAGCCGCCCAGACGCCAGAGCACGTTTTCCAGAATGATCAACGCCATGAACAAGCTGAACGCGTGCCACACCTGCGTGGCCTGCGACTCGCCGGCCATCGCATCGACCAACAGTTTCATGCCGTACTGCACCACCACCGCGCAGCACGCCGCGCCGATCACCAGCGATACCATCGCCAGGAAATGAATCGGACGCACTTTGATATAGCGCCATAAAAAGGCAACGGACGAGGCCGGCAATGGCGCATCACGCAGGTGCTGGAAATTCATGTCGGCCACCCCTCCAGCCGCATGCCGTCGCGCCTGCGCAAACAGGCGTTGACGCGTTCGGGGACCTGCGCAATCTGGACGTGCAGCGGGTGAAAAGCTGCGCGCTCACCCTCGCCATCGGGATAGCCGAACACGCCGGTGGGGCAATAACGGTCGTCATCCCAACCGGGGTAATCAAGGAACGGGTACCAACAAATGCCTTGCACCGGCACGCCGCGTTCAAGCGCCTTGAGCGCCTGGTCGACGACGTAATTCAACCAAGGCAGGCGCTCCTCATCCTCCGCACCGGTTTCAGCTATCAGCACCGGCCGTTGATAACGCTGATGCAATTCCTTGAGCATGCCGGCCAAGGGACGATAATCCGCCTCGCCGCGCTCAATTCGCCGGCCCTCGAAGTACCATTGATTGTGCGGATAAAAGTTCGCACCGATGATATCCAGATAATGTTCCTGGCCGCCAAGCCCCGGCCATTGTCGCCCGGTCAGCAGATCCAGTGCTTCGAACTGCGACTGGCGGTACGCTTCGGCGCGCTCGATGTCCTCGCTGCGCCGCGAGCCGGCAATCACGTTGATCAACGGGTCGCACTGGACGAAGCGCGCCGACGGCGCCTGTTCGCGGATCGCTTCGATCGCCGCAATGCTGGCCCGCACCAACTGATGCTTGAGTTCCTGCCCGCGCCCCCTTGCGTTCGGGTTGAAATAACTGACGTCGCCCCCGGCCCAACTCCAGAACGATATTTCGTTGATCGGCGAGTAGAACGGCACGCTGACACCCTCCTCCGTCATCAACTTCGCCACGGCACCCGCGAAACGGGCGAAGCGCTCGACGAACGACGGTCGCCAGATATCCAGATCATCTGGATAGCCGTAATGACAAAGGTCCCAGACCACTTGCAACTGCTGCGCTTGCGCCGCTTTGAGCATCGGCATAAAGCTGCTCCAGTCGTACCGGCCAGGGCTGCGCTCGATCAGATGCCAGCGCAGCCCATCACGGGCGCAGCGGATGTTGAGGTCGGTCAGGCGCCGATAGTCCTTGTCCGCCCAACGCGCATGACCGGTGTTCGCCAGCAGGTCCAGGCGCCGACCGTCCTGGCGGCGCTGACTGGAACATTCGAAACCGGCCATCACGAAGCTATTGAAGGCCGGGGGTTGAAGGCACACGCCGGGCTCGATTTCGTCACCCTTTGGCTGAGCTGTCATGAAGCGTCGATCTCCGTTTCGGCGGCGACTTCTGCGTTGGCTGCCTGAATATCCCGATACAAGGCGAGCGCCTGGCCCACGACCTGATCCATGTTGTAGTACTTGTAGGTGCCCAGTCGCCCAAGGAAAGTCACGTTTGGCGTCTGCTCGGCGAGCGCCCGATAACGCTTGTACAATTCGGCGTTTTCCGCACGGGGCACCGGGTAGTAAGGATCGCCGTCATCACAGGGAAACTCGTAGGTAATGCTGGTGCACGGATGCGTTTGCCCGGTGAGGTGTTTGTATTCAGTAATGCGCGTGTAGGGAACGTCCGGGTGCGGATAATTCACCACCGCCACCGGTTGATAGTGCTCCTGCTCAAGCGTCTGATGCTCGAAGCGCAAGGAGCGGTAAGGCAAGCGCCCCAACTGGAAGTCGAAGTATTCGTCGATCGGGCCGCAGTAGATCAGGTGCTCGTATTTCACCTCATCGCGCACAGCCTTGAAATCGGTGCCCAGCAGCACATCGATGTTCGGGTGATCGAGCATCCGTTCGAACATTTGCGTGTAGCCGTCGCGGGGCATGATCTGGAAGGTGTCGCCGAAATAGCGGTCGTCTTCGCTGGTTCGCGTCGGGATACGCGAAGTCACCGATTTATCCAGCGCCGACGGATCCAGACCCCATTGCTTGCGCGTGTAGCCCCGGAAGAATTTCTCGTACAGCTCACGACCGATCTGATTGATCACTACGTCTTCAGAGGTGCGAATCGTCGCCACCGGTTCGGCCCGCTCGGCGAGGAACACTTCGGCTTCTTCCGGGGACATCGACAGACCGTAAAGCGTGTTAAGCGTGGTCAGGTTGATTGGGATCGGCACGAGCTTGTCGTCCACTTGCGCCAGCACCCGATGCTCGTAGGGTCGCCACTCGGTGAAGCGCGACAGGTAATCGACGATGCGCTGGGCGTTGGTGTGGAAAATATGCGGGCCGTAGCGATGCACCAACACTCCGGCTGCGTCGAAGTGGTCGTAAGCGTTGCCGGCGATGTGCGGGCGCCGGTCAATCAGCAGCACACGACGGCCCAGCCCTTCGGCCAGACGTTCGGCGATGACACTTCCGGCGAACCCGGCACCGACGATCAAGTAGTCGTAAGTGGTGCATTCGGGTTGGCAGGACGGTCCGGATTTGGCAGCCTCAAGGCTTATCGTAGGCATTCGATTTGCTCCTGCATGAAGCGGCTGGTGTTATCCCACGACATGCCCGCGATGGCAGCATCGGCACGTTGCAGAAATTGGGCCGTGCCTTTGAGAGGCAGAGCGTTTTCGATTGCCTCGACGAACGCCTCGGCGGTATCGGCAATGAACACCGCGCCGCTTTCGCCGTATCCGCTGACGACATCATGAATCGGTGTCGAGACCACCGGGCATCCGCCGGCGAGATATTCGGGCGTTTTGGTCGGGCTGATAAACCGCGTGGACGCGTTGAGTGCGAATGGCATCAGCGCCACGTCCCAGCCAGCGAGGTAGTCCGGCAGTTCAGCGTATTGCCGTGCGCCCAGATAATGAATGTTCGGGCGTAGCGGCAGCGTCTGCGGATCGATCTTCACCACCGGCCCGATCAGGACGATCTGCCAGTCAGTGCGCATTGCCGCCACGCGATCGATCAGTTCGATATCGAAGCGTTCATCGATCACGCCGAAGAAACCCAGGCGTGGCCGCGCTATCGATGTCTGGTCGGCAGGTTCCGGCAACGCCTGCCGCGCCGCCGCGAAATGCGCGATGTCGACACTGCTCGGTACCGGATAAGCATTGCCGTGCTGGCGCTGCTTGACCTCCCACAGGCTGACACCACCGGTAAACACCACGTCGGCCCGGGCCATCAGTTGCTGTTCCATTTCGATCAGTCGCGCGGGCGCACCCATGAAAGCGGACAGCTCATCCATGCAGTCATAGACGGTGACCCGAGCGTCCAGGTGCTCGGTGAACAACAGACTCATGGGTGTGAAATACCAAAGCAGAAGATCGCCTTGCACGCGGCCTGCGAGGTGCTTATCAAGTAATTGCCGTTGCGCCTGATCAATGGCCTCACCGCTCATGCCGAAAGGCAAATGCGGCACCGCCACTTCTATACCGGCTGCCGGGTTCGAGACGTCAAGCCTGGGCGCGTCGCCTTCGAAGAATATCGGCTCCTCAAAAAAAACCACGTCGTAGTTTTTCGCCAATCGCGACATGACGTGCTGCGGCCGCTGATAAACAAATCCCCAACGCAAATGCGACAGGCATACCAACGTGGGACGCACCTGAAGCGATGTTTCAACGGCGTTTTGCACGCTCGCCAGGGCGAGCACCTCGGGTTGTTCTGCAAGGTTCATGGTCAGATCCTCATCAAGAAAAAAAGATAACGCGGTGCCGAGCCATCGGACCGTCACACTTGTCGACACAGCAAGTGCATGGCATGTCTCGATGAGGCCGTACGGCTCTTGATTGTTGGAAATGCGATGTTCACAGGGCGTTCAAACGAACGTTGATCGAAGCCGATGAACTGCACATACCGGCTGGCAAAGCGGGTTGAACTCGGCGAAAAAAACACCCCCTACCTATCAGGACAACCATGGTTTTGCCGCCGTACAGGCGCGCAGAAATCATTCACACAGCCATTGATCGATGGCGGTACTTGAGGGTGGGCGCATGATTTTGATTACGGGCGGTGCGGGTTATATCGGTGCGCACGTCGCGCTGGAATGGCTGGGCCAGGGCGAAGAGGTGTTGATCCTCGACAACTTGTGCAACAGCCAGCGTGCGGCAATCGAGCGCATCAGTACGCTGGCCGGAAAACGGCCGGAGTTCATTCAGGGTGATGTGCGTAATCGGCGGCTGCTCGACACGTTGCTGCACGATTACCCGATCGATGCCGTCGTGCATTGCGCTGGTCTGAAAGCCGTCGGTGAAAGCGTGCGCGAACCCCTGCGCTATTTCGACACCAACGTCGGTGGGAGCCTGACGCTGTGCCAGGCCATGGCCCAGGCCGGTGTCTTTCATTTGGTGTTCAGTTCATCGGCAACCGTTTATGGCGACTGCGCCACCCTGCCGATCAACGAAGCCTGCGCCACGGGTCAGCCGACCAATCCCTATGGGATGTCGAAACTGATGTCGGAAAACATCATGAAGAGTGTCGCCAGCTCCGACCCGCGCTGGTCGATCGGCCTGCTGCGTTATTTCAACCCGATCGGCGCGCACCCCTCGGGATTGCTCGGCGAGGCACCCACCAGTACGCCAAACAATCTGTTGCCTTATCTGCTGGAGGTCGCCAGTGGCCAGCGCCCGCATCTGTCAGTGTTCGGCAACGATTACCCGACCCTGGACGGTACGGGCGTTCGCGATTATCTGCACGTCGTCGACCTCGCGCTAGGCCATGTCTGCGCGCTGGATACACTGCGCGGTCGGCGTGGCGTGAGCATCTGGAACCTTGGCACCGGGCGCGGATACTCGGTGCTGGAGGTGGTCAGCGCCTTTGAGCAGGTCACTGGCATCAAAATCCCGCTGAGCATCGAAGCGCGACGGCCGGGTGACATCGCCCGGTGCTGGGCCAACCCACAAAAAGCCATTGAGGAACTGGGTTGGCAGGCGAGCCGCTCACTGCAAAGCATGCTCGCCGATGCCTGGCGCTGGCAGTCCAACCAGCTCGGGCAGGTTGACGTTCGCCAGGCCAATTGAACGTGGCGCGCGGTCACTCATCGTCGTGACCGTGCGCGTCGGCACAGGACAATCGCCCGGACTCACCGCCGGCGATTCGTTCTGCCTGATCGAGACCGCGCTTGAGCGCATCCTCAACCGTCCATTCTTCGCCGGGCAGCTTTTTGATGCGTTCGACGGCGCAGTCACCGGTTGCGGTGTAAACGCTGATAAACATCTCTATGTCGCCGTCATCGGCCTCGCGAGTCCGAACCTCGATGTGGCAGCCGTTTTCGACTTCTTCCGTGTGGCACTTCTCTTCCTTTTCCGTCGCTTTCCATTTGTTGTAGGTTTCGCCGCGTATGAACATGTCGTACTCCTGAACTGAATCCACTGACTTCAAAGACCCATCTTCTCGCTGGATGATTCCCGGTTTGCCAAGAGGCATTTCCAGCATAGCCCGTCCGTTCCTGCTCGCCGTTTCGCTAGTTCAACCGTTCGTCAGCTTGCGAAACATTTTGTCAAACCAATGCCCGAGCGCTTATTCAAAAAGTTCGTGGCCCAGGCGAGCTCAACTACAACTCGTTACTCAGCCAGTGATGATAAGCCGGTACAGAAACAGTGTTTTCTGTCGAGGGTTAACTGTTGCCCGAATAAACTGGCGGGCTAACTTCGCTTCGCTTCTAAAACAAGCGAAGCGCTATTGCCCTACTCATAAGTTGCGTCGCAGTTTCGGCGTAAAACAAGGATCGATGCAGAGAACAGGAGCATGTATGAAGCGAACAATCAGCTATTGCCTGGTCTATCTCGCTACCAGCGTTCTGCTCGCCGGTTGCAACCTGGTGGTGTTCAATCCCAAGGGCGCTGTGGCCCGTGATGAACGCGACCTGATCATCCTCGCAACCGGCCTCATGCTGTTGGTGGTCGTCCCGGTCATCGTCATGACCTTCGTGTTTGCCTACCGCTACCGCGCCACCAACAAAAAGGCTCGGTATTCACCGCGCTGGGCCAGTTCACACAAGATCGAAGCCGTGGTTTGGGGCGTGCCGTTCCTGATTATCTGTGTGCTGGGCTGGGTGACGTGGGAAACCACTCATGCACTGGACCCGTATCGACCGCTGGATTCGGACGTGCCGCCAGTCAATGTGCAAGTGGTTGCGACGGACTGGAAATGGCTGTTCATTTACCCCGATCTTGGCATTGCCTCGGTCAATGAATTGGCAATACCGGTCAACACGCCGGTGAGTTTCACTGTCACTTCGGACGCGGCCATGACTTCATTCTTTATACCCGCGCTCGGTGGGCAGATATATGCCATGGCGGGCATGCAGACCAAGTTACATCTGATCGCCAATGAAATCGGCCAATACCGCGGAATCGCCGCGAACTATAACGGCCACGGTTTCTCCGACATGCACTTCAGCACACTGTCGCTCAGTGGTGCGGATTACGAAGCCTGGGTCAATAAAGTGAAAGCGGCGCCGCGCAAACTTGACCAAGCCAGTTACACAGAGTTGGCCAAACCTTCAATCAGGCACGAGATTACTTATTACTCGGCTGTTCAGGAGCGAATGTTTCTCGACATCGTCGACAAGTATGAAGGGATGAACAAGGCACCCCGCAAGAAGGAAACTCAGGTGCAACGCAACAGCGACGATGCACGCGTCAAACAACAACCGAGTCTGCTGGCCGAGGAGCGCTAAAAATGTTCGGGAAACTCTCATGGGACGCCGTTCCATTCCACGAGCCGATTGTCATGTACACCCTGGCTATCGTCGGCCTGATGGGTTTTGCCCTTGTCGGCACCGTCACCTGGAAGCGCAAGTGGGGCTACCTCTGGCGCGAGTGGTTCACCTCGGTCGACCACAAGAAAATCGGCTGCATGTACATCATCGTTGCCCTGGTCATGCTGCTGCGCGGCTTCTCCGATGCGATCATGATGCGCACCCAGCAGGCCATGGCGTCCAGTGGTGGACCGGGTTATCTGCCGCCGGAACACTACGACCAGATCTTCACTGCCCACGGTGTGATCATGATTTTCTTCATGGCCATGCCGTTCGTGGTCGGCCTGATGAACATCGTCGTGCCGTTGCAAATCGGCGCTCGCGACGTGGCGTATCCGTTCCTCAACGCCCTGAGTTTCTGGCTGTTCGTGGTCGGCGCGGCGCTGGTGAATATTTCGCTCGGCGTGGGTGAATTCGCGCGCACCGGTTGGGTCGCCTACCCGCCCCTTTCCGAGCTCGGCTACAGCCCCGGGGTGGGCGTCGATTACTACATCTGGTCATTACAGATATCCGGCATCGGCACGTTATTAACCGGGGTCAACTTCTTCGTGACGATTCTGAAGATGCGCACCGAAGGCATGACCCTGTTCAAGATGCCCGTGTTCACCTGGAACGCGTTGTGCACCTCGGTCCTGATCCTCGCCTCGTTCCCGATCCTCACCGCCACCCTGTTGATGCTCACCCTCGATCGTTATCTGGGCATGCATTTTTTCACCAACGAGGCCGGCGGCAACCCGATGATGTACGTCAACCTCATCTGGGCCTGGGGTCACCCGGAGGTGTACATCCTGATCCTGCCGGCGTTTGGGGTCTTTTCCGAAATCGCCGCGACCTTCAGCAGCAAGCGTCTGTTCGGCTACGTCTCACTGGTATGGGCGACGATTGCAATCACGATCCTGTCGTTCATCGTTTGGTTGCACCACTTCTTCACCATGGGCGCGGGGGCCAACGTCAATGCGTTCTTCGGCATCATGACGATGATTATTGCGGTGCCGACCGGGGTGAAAATCTTCACCTGGCTGTTCACCATGTATCGCGGCCGGGTGCGCTTCGAAACGCCAATGCTGTGGACGCTGGGCTTTATCGTCACGTTCAGTATTGGCGGGATGACCGGGGTGCTGCTTGCGGTGCCGGGGGCGGACTTCCTGCTGCACAACAGCCTGTTCCTGATTGCGCACTTCCATAACGTGATCATCGGCGGTGCCGTGTTCGGCTACATGGCCGGACTGACCTACTGGTTCCCGAAAGCCTTCGGCTTCCGCCTCAACGACCGGCTCGGGCGCATCGCCTTCTGGTGCTGGCTCATCGGTTTCTACTTCGCGTTCATGCCGTCTTACGTGCTTGGCTTCATGGGCATGACCCGACGCCTCAACCATTTCGACAACCCGGCCTGGCAACCGTGGCTGCTGCTGGAACTGGTCGGCGTCGGCATCATTCTGTGCGGCGTGTCCGCACAGGCGCTGCAGCTGTACGTGAGCATCCGCAATCGCGCGAAATACCGCGACCTGACCGGCGACCCGTGGGATGGCCGGACACTGGAGTGGGCCACGTCCTCGCCACCACCGTTCTACAACTTCGCCGAGCAACCGAAGGTCGACGACCTCGATGCCTATTGGGGCATGAAGGAGCGCGGCGTCAGTACGCTCAGTCACACCGACTACCGGGCCATCCATATGCCGCGCAACACCTCCGCTGGCCTGGTCATCAGCGTCTTTGCGCTGATCTGCAGCTTCGCCCTGGTGTGGCACATCTGGTGGCTGGCGATCTTCGGGTTGGTCGCCTCGGTCGTGGCGATGGTCGTGCGCAGCTACGACGAAGACATCGATTATTTCGTCCCGGCGCACGAAGTCGCGCGGATTGAAAAAGCGCGTCTCAAAGATTTGGCGGAGGCCTGAACATGTCCAATATCGTCCTGGAAAAAGACATCGCGCACAGCCATGAACATGGCCATGAAGACGCGGGATCGATGCGCATCTTCGGTTTCTGGATTTACCTGATGACCGACTGCATCCTGTTCGCGACGCTGTTCGCAGGGTATGCAGTATTGCGCGACAGCGTCGCTGGCGGCCCATCGACCATCGACATTTTCGAGCTGCCTTACGTTCTCGCCGAAACCGCGTTGCTGCTGTTGAGCAGCATCACCTACGGCTACGCAATGCTGGCGATGAATCGCAATGACAAATCTCATGTGCTGCGTTGGCTGGGCGTAACGTTCGTATTGGGTTGCGGCTTCATCGCCATGGAGATCAATGAATTCCATCACCTGATCCAGGAAGGCTACGGGCCGGATCGGAGCGCTTTCCTCACGGCGTTCTTCACCCTTGTCGGCACCCACGGCGCGCACGTGCTCAGTGGTCTGGTGTGGATGGCGGTACTGATGGCGCAGATTCACAGCCGTGGTCTGACCAATACCAACACCACGCGTCTGAGCTGCCTGAGCCTGTTCTGGCACTTCCTCGACGTGGTGTGGATCTGCGTATTTACCGTGGTTTATCTGCTAGGGGTGGTGTGACATGTATAACCAGAGTCCGATTCATAGCAGTGCCGGCACCAGCCATGGCAGCAGCCGTTCGTACATGGTCGGCTTCATCATTTCGGTGATCCTGACGGTGATCCCGTTTGGCCTGGTCATGTACCCGACGTTGCCGCGAAGCGTCACCGCGTGGGTGGTGGTCGCGCTGGGTGTGGTGCAGATTTTCGTGCACCTCAAATACTTCCTGCACCTGGACACCGCCAAGGAGCAACGCTGGAACCTGATCGCGCTGATCTTTTCCGCCGTCATCATTCTTCTGCTGGTTGGGCTTTCGCTATGGATCATGAACAGCATTCACCACAACATGCTGGCGCACTGAAGCAATGGCGGCTGTCGCTGAATGTCGGGCTGGAACTGACCAAACCCGGGATCATCGTCGGCAACCTGGCTTCGGTGTTCGGCGGTTACTTGCTCGCTGCAAGTGGCCGTCCGGTTTCCATGGCGCATCTGTTGGCCGCCCTCCTCGGCACAGCACTGGTCATCGCCTGCGGTTGCGTGATCAATAACTGCGTCGACCGTGATATCGACCGGCGCATGGTACGCACGTGTCATCGGGCATTGGCTGTTCGCGCGGTGTCGTTGCCCGGCGCGTTTTGTTACGCGGCGGTTCTGGGGCTGATCGGCTTCGGGTTGTTGTGGGCGGGCACCACGCCGCTCGCCTGCGCGATGGCGGCTGTCGGTTTGATCGTTTACGCAGGCGTCTACACCTGCCTGATGAAGCGCCGTTCGCACTGGGGCACGCTGGTCGGCAGCCTGTCCGGCGCCATGCCGCCCGTGGTCGGTTACTGCGCCGTGACCGCCAGTTTCGATGCCACAGCGCTGATGCTGATCATCGTGTTCTGCTGTTGGCAGATGCCCCATTCTCATGCGATCACCGTCATGCGCCATGAAGACTTTCGCGCCGCCGGGCTGCCAACGCTGACGCTCGGCAAAGCCAGACGCGAGATCAAAATCTACATGGCCGCGTTCCTGGTCAGCGCCGTGATATTGGGCGGGGTTGCGGACATCAATGTTTCGTACCCACTGGTGATCTTCTGCCTGGGCGGGTATTGGTTTTACCTCGCGTCTCGACCGGTGCCAACCGGCACGGCAAGGGCCTGGGCGCGGCGTATTTTCAGCGTATCGATCGTTTTGATCCTCGCCCTCAATCTCTCCCTGGCACTGAACGCGGTGTTGCCATCGCCTGCTGCGCTCTACCGCTCATCGGGCGTGCTGGAAAATCATCAAACGCTGGCGCGTGGCGGGTTATCAGAATCGGTATCTACCGCACCAAACAATCTGGAGGAAATACATGGCTAACGATTCTTCAACACCCGATTGCGCCTGCCCCAACTGCACCTGCGCTTGCAGCTCTGACGAAACATTCAAGCGTGATGGCAAACACTATTGCAGCCAGGCCTGCGCAGATCTCCACCCGCAGGGCCTTCCCTGCCCGTCCCCTGCTTGTCATTGCGAGCAAAACCTTGGGGCTGATGAACGCAATGTAAGTGATTCGAAGCTGGATGAGGCGGTAGAGGAAACCTTTCCCGCGAGCGATCCCATCTCGCCGTGAGCGCGCAATTGTGCCTGTCTTCAAGGCATTGATTTTCCATCTGCAGGAGAGAACGAAAATGGACGAGGAAACCATCAGAAAAATTGCTTATCGCCTCTGGGAAGAACAAGGCCGGCCGCACGGAAATGACTTCGAACACTGGCTGCAGGCCCGAGCCGAGCTGGATGCGTTCGACTCCGATGGCTTGCCCGGTTCGGTCGCCAGCAGCGTGGCGCCGCCGGCTCCACGGAAAAAGGCCAAGACTGCGACTGCTGCCCCCGCCACCAGAACGCGCAAGAAAACCACGTCTGCCGCCAAATGACTTTGTCAGGTTGCGCGTTGGCGCGTATTGAAATCGGTTTAAGTTGCCGGACGCCGGGCTCGTGAGGCGTGGCATCAATCTTGTGGCGGCCGCGTTCGCCCTGACGGCGTTGTCGTATGGCCTGGCGCGGTTCGCCTATGGTTTGCTTCTGCCGCAGATTCGCGAGGATCTGGCACTCAGTGTGTCTGATGCCGGTTGGATCGGCGGCAGTGCATTCGCGGCTTATTGCGTTGGCATCGTCGCAACGTTTGTTGGTAGCGGCAAAGTCAGTCCGCGCGGTTTGACGGTCATGGCCGGCGCAGCCGCGTCGCTGGGGATGGGGCTGATCGTGTTCGCTGCGTCGGGGTTGGCGTTGGGCTGCGGCGTGGCGCTGGCGGGCTTGAGCACGGGTTTGACCTCGCCGCCACTGGCCAGCGCAGTGGCGGCGCGGCTCAGTGAGTGTGATCGGCCGCGTGCCAACGGCTTTATCAACGCCGGAACAGCGGCGGGCATCGTATTTTCAGGTTTGGCGGCGATTCTGGCTGCCGGGCAATGGCGACAGCTTTATGCGTTGTTCGCACTAATCGGCGCAGGCGTCACGGTCTGGCTCTGGTTTGCGGTACCGCGGCGTGTTGAGCATGACGTCGAGCAGGATTTTTCGCTGGCAACGCTGCGCCGGCCCGGTGTGCCGTCTCTCTGCGCCAGCGCCTTCCTGATGGGGATGGCGAGTACGGCGATCTGGACGTTCGGCGCCGACATCCTGCGCAGCGAAGCCGGTTTTACCGATCAGTCGATTGCGTGGACGTGGATATTATTAGGCGCGGCCGGTATCAGCGGATGCGTAACCGGTGTGCTGACCGGCCGATTCGGCGTCGCGCGTATTCAGCATCTGGCGCTCGCAGGGATCGCGCTCGGGACGCTGGGACTTGCCGGCGCCAGTCTATCTCCCCTGTATGCCCTCGCGGCAATGTGCCTGTTCGGCGCAGCCTATATCGTTTCGTCGGGCGTTTATCTGCTTCAGGGAATCAACCTTTTCCCCGATCGCCCGGACTTGGGCCTCGGCATTCCGTTTCTGCTCCTGGCGATTGGCCAAACGGTGGGCACACCGGTGTTTGGCGCTGTGCTGGAGACGGCAGGTGTCATCGTTGCCCTGTCTGTTTTTGCGGCGGCGGCTTGCGTCGCCATGGTGTTGAGCCCGAGCGGTTCTGGACGCCCACGCAAGCAAACGTGCGGATCAGGTACAGCCCAACGCCTGCGCAGCTAATGATTTTTATCGTCAGGAGTACAGCCATGACCGTAAACATCAGCAATCTCACGATCACCACACCGGTGCCAAAATCGGCAACCAACCCGGTTGCACTTGAGCTCAACGGCGCGCAGGCCATTGCGCAGCTCCCCGGGATCGTCACTGTCCTTGCGGATGGATCGCTTCAGCTTTCTGCCCCCACGAAAGGCGCCTCCAGCAAGAGCACTCACCGAACACGGTGCGAATGGAAGGAAACCTTCTACTGGTCGCTCGCCAGTGCTGCTGAACACATCAATTCTCAGGAGATGACTGTCACGAAGGTCAACTCTGCACAAAAAATCGTTATCTCGCAGATGCACGTGAAAAACGACGACAGCCCTGCCATCAAGGTGTTCTGGCAAAAAGGCAATATCACCATGGGCTTCCGCCAGAGCTTCAATCAGACAACACCCGTCAACACGACTGTGCTCAGGGGCGTGCCGCTGGGGGCGAAGTTCAAGGTAACTATTCGTGCGACCTCTGCTGGCGCGGCCAGCGTCAGCGTTGACTACAACGGGCTCATCGGTACATCGGGTGACCTGCAGCTCGACTCATCGTGGAATTCACAGGTGTTCAATTTCCATGGTGGTGTCTACAACCAGATCGACTACACCGACGCTACACCGGCTGAGGATGGCTCGGTTTGTATTATCAGTGATCTGGTTATTTCCCATAGCTGAAAACGAACAAGGGCCTGCGCAGCTTTCGCTGGCAGGCCCTTGTTGAAAGATGGTGCCCGAAGCCGGAATCGAACCGGCACGCCCTTACGAGCGGGGGATTTTAAGTCCATATATTTCTCTTTATAAATCATGATCATAGGGTCATTATTTTTCCGCGCCCCACAAATTCTCTGTTCGTTCTAGCGTAGTGAAATCACGACCTAAAAAGGAATTGCGGAAAAAATTCGGGCTGTCGGAGGCCCACATTTCAAACCAAGGCAGACGCACGTCGGTCTTTAGAAATGGTCTTGATGCTGTCACCACTTACAGCTCTACACTGAATGCTGTAATAACAACGCTGTCGGAATAACACCCCACCGCGGTCAGGCTGGCCCATGTGCGCAGCGGTTCACGTCGCGAGCGCACCGGTACCCACCGTGCACCGCCGCCTAGGCGGACCGACAGCGGACAATCGTAGATCCTGGCCAACTATGCCTCCCGCACCGCGTATTGCTCGACCAATGCGCCCACCACGTCTTCCTGGATAGCCCCGCCGATAATGTGGTTGCGTCAGCCGCGCTTGCGTCACGTCATCAAACGCCGCGTACAGTCCTTCAATCGTATCGGCACGCCGCACACCAAAGGTTTCCACGCCTAGGGTGAACCCTTCAGCGCGATCCACCGCTCGTAAGGAGTTGGGGATCGTGGAGCTGTTGCGGATCGCCTGCAGCAGTTTTTCGGCCTGGGGTGTTTCGCTCTGGGCAGGTTCAGCGCCGCCAATCCGTCTTTTATGCTTACTCCCATTTCCAGCCCTCGAGGTTCGCTGGCTGTTCGACGGGCAGCTCGTACTCCTCGACATATCAGCAGCCAACAGCCGGCTCGTTGCTGCCGTCGATGATTGGCCTTGCAGCAGTAACCCGCCGGGCAGGACCACTTGTATTGCATCGGCTTCCTTAGCGCCTTGCAGGTAATGGTCAAAATGAATGCGAAAATGCTTCCAGTCGACGTTTAGCATCCGGATATTCAGTTCCAGCGTGGCTAGTTTTTTAGGTGGCTACCCCTGATACAAGGCCAATACGGCGACGGTCGGCAATCCTTCGAAGGCATAGGACATGCGCAGTGTTCCTCATCTTGTGAATTTAGTCTGAGCTATGACCAGACCGATAGAACACGGTACCCGTTGCGGTCGGCTTGAATATCGAGGGTCAGTAGCGCAATGGAAGGCAGAACTGGTGGCCAAGAGGCCGAAACCAGCGAAATTGGTCACTAACCCGTGACTGCACCAGTACGTACGCGACCGCCTGGAAGGCAAGGTTCAAGACGCCGATGGTCGGGAGATTTCTGGGCCTCGGCAAGCGCCCTTCAAAGGCCGAAATAAACCGCATCGCAGTGACCGTAAATGGGTCAATGGCCGGTCGCCTGAACAAATTGCCAACCGGCTCCAGATCGATTTTCCGGATGATGAATCCATGCGCATCTCTCATGAAGCCATATATCAGGCGCTCTCCATTCAGGGTCGAGGAGCGCTCAAGCGCGAACTGGTGAGCTGCCTGCGCTCAGGACGAGCAGTGCGCGTGCCGAGAGCCAGAGCGCAAGCCAAAGTGTGGGCACATGTCAGCGAGGACGTCATGATCTCCAGTCGCCCTGCTGAGGTAGAAGATCGAGCTGTACCCGGGCATTGAGAGGGCGACCTGATCATCGGTCTGAACCGGTCTGCGGTTGGAACTCTGGTCAAGCGCTCAACTCGATTTACCATGCTCGTCCATCTGCATGCGAGAAAGGTTATGGGCTAATTCCCCGCACGAAGAACGGCCCGGCGCTGGCTGGCTATGGGGCTGTTAGTATGGCCAATGCATGGAAAAAAGACGGTGACTGATCTTCCCATCGAGCTGTGGCGATCTTTGACCTGGGATCGTGGAAAGGGGCTGTCGGATCAAGCTCGATTTACCATCGAGTCCGGAGTAAAGGTTTTCTTTGCTGATCCACATAGTCCATGGCAACGCGGCACAAACGAAAATACGAACAGCCTTCTACGGCAATACTTTCCGAAAGGCACTGACCTCTCTCATTGGAGTGCCCGAGAAATACAGGCGGTAGCTCACGTACTTAACACTAGACCTCGAAAAAACTCGGCTGGAAAACACCCGCCGAAGCACTGAATGAGTATCTAAAGTCTGTACAACAATCCAGTGTTGCAACGACCGGTTGAATCCGCCTTGCGATCCTTCGTCTGACTGCAATAGCAGACCGAAGGCCTGCCACGCTGCTCGTAAGCCATATCCAGCGCTTTGATCACCAACTCAGCGTCTGGCTTTTCCAACAGCGCCCAGCCCACGATCCGACGCGTACAAAGATCCAAGACGACAGCCAGGTAATGCCACTTTCCTTGCGCCCAAATGTAGGTGATATCGCCGCACCAGACTTGATTGGGCGCTGACACGTCGAACTCGCGGTTCAATGTGTTCGGAATATCCAGTCTTTCTACTGTTGCTCGTTTGTAGGCATGAGAGCCGGGTTGTTTGCTGATTAAATTAAGGTCGCGCATCAAGCTACGCACTTTGAATCGACCGGGTTGCTCACAGTCTTCACGCATCAGCGACAGGATGCTGCGACTGCCCGCAGAGCTGCGACTTTGCGAGAACGGCTCACTGACGCGACTACGCAATTGAAGCCGTTCAACATCGGGCATGCGGCGCCGCAGGCGCTGGGCGTAGTAGCACAAGCGAGTGACGTCAAACACCTTGCACAGCCAATCAATCGGCTCATGTGCGCTCAACTGGTCAATCAGCGCGAACGCTCGTGATCTTCCGACATCAAGAGCGCGGTAGCCTTTTTTAGTATTGATTTCTCTCGCTCAAGCCGAGCAATCCGGGCCTCCAGCTCCTGAATTTTTTGCAGCTCCGGAGTCAGTGCCTTGCTCTGCGGGGTGACGCCTTTATGTTCTTTCTGAATCTGGTCAACCCAGCGGCGCAATGCCGACTCACCAATGCCGAGTGAACGGCTGTCTTCGATGTAGCTGTAGTTTTGTTTGAGCACAAGGTCGGCAGCCTCGCGCTTGAATTCAGGAGTAAAGGAGCGGCGTTGTTAGGTCATCTGACACCTCGATCTGGCGAGTATTCTCGCCTAAATGGATATCGGTTTCATTAGACCTACAATCATGTCGAGCCAGCCGAAGGGAAATAGGATTCGTCTTATTCAAAAATCGAGTTCCAGTCGCGCAGACTTTAAGCATGAATCGGCTGGATACATTCCATGAACAAACTAATCCCTTTGACCGCATTAGCGCTGCTCAGCCATCTTACCGACGCAACGGCCAGCTGCTGGATTGATGATACAGGACAAGCGGGCGATGGAAAGGCGCGCATTATTAACTTCAGCGCGCCTGCCACCGTCAACGTGCCTGTTGACGCAACTTCATTGACAGTCGTAGACACACAAACACCAGGATTAAACAAGAATATACGACCAGTCTGCTCACCTGAGGAAAGTTCAGGATTTGTGTTAGATCCTTCTTTGGGACCACAACCGGCTGGAGGCTCAGTGTTTCCAATCAAAGGTAGTGGTCTGAACATGAGGGTGAGAATAGAAGGACTCAGCGCGTTTTATACTCTCAACGACGCGAAGGCCGTATTTAACATCAAGAAAGGCTGGAGCAAACTTGACGGCCCTTATAGGTTGTTTCTGATCAAAAACAGCACAATTGAACCCGGAGCTGTAATCCCCGCCGGGCCGCTCGGCACATGGCAGACACAAAGTGGTTTCGTGATTGCACGATTCAATCTGTTAAACCCCATCACGGTGATCCCGGCGTCTTGCAGTGTCGGTGATGTAAATGTGCCGATGGGAGATAATTATCAGCTACATCAATTGGCTAACCTGGGGGATAGTGCACCACCGGTTTCATTCAAAATCCCCGTTTATGGCTGTGACAAAAGCATCAACGAAGTCAGTATTAAATTCGACGCGGTCACCAATATCATTGATGAGAACAGCGGCACAGTTGCTCTAGACGACCAATCCACTGCGAAAGGTATTGGACTGAAACTGATGAGTGGAATTGCCGGTGCAATTACAATGAATAAAATTTATAAAATCGGCAGTTTTATCGCTGGTGCCGAAACGGCAGAAGTTAGTCTCACTGCGGCATATGTGCGAACTCCCGGCGAGCTTAGAGCCGGCTCTGCCAATACGAGCATGCGTTTCACCATGACCTATGAGTAACCGGCATCGCACCTTTTAAGAATTGTCTGATTCTGCCTCGGCGCCCCCCCCCGCTAGGGTGGCCGGATGAAACTGAAGAACTACCTTCACCAGATCAATCCCCTCCTCTCCACGCCAAACGCCGCACGCCGCTTGTTGCGTATTTTCGGCGTGGTGCTGCTCGTCGGCATCCTCAGCGGGGTTTACAGTTTCCTGCTGCTGACGTTCAACGCCGAGGTGTCGCGCAGGCGCAGCCACATGAGCAGCGCTATCGCTGAAGCGCACACGTTTTTCACCACCCGCGAAGCGCTGCTCGAAAGTCTGAGCCTGTCGGCGATCCGCAAACCTGAAGGGCTGAAACCGCAAGTTTCGTCAGAAGAAATCCATTTGTTGCTGGGCACCACGCGTGGCAAGCAATGGAGCATCTGGCTGACCGAGCGCATTCGGCAATACCTCACCAGCAAGCAGGTCAACTTGCTGTACGTCAGCAGCGGCAATGATCTCCAGGTGAAAAGGCTGTATACCGCCACACCCGTGGTTGGCGATTTCCCGCAGGCGATGCTCAATCGCTTGCAGGCGTTGAAAAGTGACAATTCCAACGCGATGGACGAGTTGTGGCTGACCAATCAATCGTCCAGCCATTCACAGCTGTACATCTTCATTCGGCTGGATGCGCGCGATCTCGATTCCGGCTGGCTGGGACTCGAGATGGACGGCCGCGAGGTCTCCGATGCGCTGGATGATCAAAGCGCCGGGCAATTCATGATGTTCAACCCTGACGGCATGCTGGTATTCAGCAACAGCCGGCCTGCGCAGATCTGCAAAAACCTGATGCAGATGCAGGGACGGAACTTCTTTGGTTTTGTCGGCAAAAACTGGCTGCCGGATAATCTGGTGATGCGCAAACAACTGAAGTCATCCGACTGGCAGTTGGTTTACTCCATCGATCTGCGCGATGTACTTATTGCCCTATGGCCACGGCTGGGTGGCGCCCTGTTGTTCTGCCTGTTCAGTATCAGCCTGGTCTGGATCGTGATTCGCCGCCTCGAGTACCGCTTTATCACACCGACCATCAGTCGCATCCAGGCGCTGGTCGAAAGCGAGCTGTTCAGCAGCGACGTGATCCAGACCGCACCGGTTGCGCTGTGTGTGCTGCGCCGCGCCAACGGCCAGGTCGTCCTGCAAAACACCTTGTCGGAGCAATGGCTGGGCCAGAGTGGCGAGCGTGAGCGCCTCAGTCCGCGCTGGATCCATCAGGCGTTCGACGAGATGAACCCGCAAGTCACCGACTATTTCGAAGCCGCCGACGGCCGTCACTTGTACCTGAGTTGCGCCCCGACCCGTTACAAGGGCGAAGACGTCTTGCTGTGCGCCTTCAGTGACATCAGCACGCGCACTCAGATTGAGGATGCGCTGGATCAGGCGCGGCAAATGGCCGATGCCGCCAACGAAGCAAAAACCCTGTTCCTGGCGACCATGAGCCACGAAATCCGCACTCCGTTATACGGCGTACTCGGCACCCTGGAGCTGCTCGCGCGAACCGAACTGGATGCGCAACAAACTGACTACTTACGCACCATCGAAGGGTCGTCTGCGACGCTGCTGCAATTAATCTGTGATGTCCTCGATGTGTCGAAGATCGAAGCCGGACAACTGGCACTCGAACTCACGGAGTTCAGTGTGCTTGAGCTGGTACACACGGTGCTCCAGGGCTACGCCGCCGCCGCTCATGGCAAGGGCCTAGATTTGTACGCCGTGATTGATCCAAAATTGCCGGAGCGGGTGATCGGCGACGTGTCGCGCATCCGCCAGATTCTCTACAACTTGCTGAGCAACGCCGTGAAATTCACCGACGCCGGGCGCATTGTCCTGCGCGTGAGCCTGATTGGCCGCGACGGCGAGCGCGCCAACCTGTTCTGGCAAGTCTCGGACACCGGCAAAGGCATTACTCAAGATGACCAGACGCGCATATTCGAACCCTTCTATCAGACGCGCGGGCATACCAATGTAATCGCCGGCACCGGCCTCGGCCTGCCCATCTGCCAGCGCCTGACGCACTTGATGAACGGCAGTATTCGCGTGGTCAGCGAACCCGGACTGGGCAGCAGTTTTTCGCTGAATCTGTCTCTGGAACAGCCTTCAAGCCCCGCATTGCCCGGCAGTTTCACGCCGTTGTTGCCAAAAGTGGTGTTTGTGGTTTCACCCATTCGAGAACTGGCCGAAGCCATGAGTGGCTGGTTGCGTCGATGGGGTGCCCGCCCGCAGCTCGATCGCCCTTCACGCGGTGCTGCCACGCCCGACAGCGTGCTGCTTGAGTTGCATCCCGGTTGCTTGGAGGAACGCCTCGATCCGCATTGGACCGGGCCAGTGGTGATGGCCACTGGCGATGGTTACAACGAACCTCAAGCAGGCTCCGGCGGCTGGATCGTCAACATCAACTATCTGGAAGCCATTCATCAGGCGGTCAGTCGGGCCCAAGGGCTGTCGGTAATCCAACCGGAAAACGATAACCCGCAACGGCAACTGAAAAAGTTGCATCTGCACATCCTTGTGGCTGAAGACAACGTCATCAACCAGTTGATCCTGCATGACCAGCTGCAGGAGCTAGGCTGTACGGCTGAACTGGCGAGCAATGGCGAGGAAGCACTGGCCATGTGGCGCAGAGGCCGTTTCGACGTGATTCTGAGCGACGTCAACATGCCCCGCAAAAATGGCTACGAACTGGCGCGAGATCTGCGCCGTCTGGGGTGCAAGGTGCCGATCATCGGCGCAACCGCCAACGCCATGCGCGGCGAAGAAGCGCTGTGCCTAGCTGCCGGCATGAACCATTGCCTGGTTAAACCCTTCACGCTGCAGGCCTTGCATAACCAACTGGCGCCTTACGAAAGAACGACTAATGAAACCACTTAGTATCCTGATCGTTGAAGACCACTCGTTCCAGCAACTGTATCTACAGAATCTGTTCAGTGAGCTGGGCGACTTTGAGCTGGAGTTCGCTCAAGAAGGCGGCGCAGCGCTGGACTGCCTGAAAAGGCGCGACTTCGATTTGGTGCTGACTGATTTGCTGATGCCGGGAATGGACGGCGTTCAGTTCATTCAGGGCCTGGCGGCGTCGGGTTCACGGCCCGCGCTGGCGATCATGAGCGTTGCCTCACGACGCATGCTGACCAGCGCCAGCCTCGCCGCGCGCAATCTTGGGGTCACTGTCATCGGTCTGATTTCCAAACCGGTCAAGAGCGGCGCCTTGCGCAATCTGACGGATCAGTTGGGCAGTCGGCGTCAAGCCACCCTGCCCCTGCCCGGCCCGCAAATTGATCATCTGGCGATACTCGCAGCGCTGGACAACGGTGAACTGCAAGCCTGGTTTCAGCCGAAAAAATCCTTGACCGACGGACGTATCGCCGCCGCCGAGGCGCTGGTGCGCTGGATTCATCCCGAGCATGGCGTGCTGTTGCCCGGCATGTTTCTGCCGGCCGTCAAGGCGTTTGGCCTGGAGGAGAGCCTGCTCTGGCATATTCTAGAGCAAGCAATGAAGGCACAAAAACTCTGGAACGCTCAGGGGTACGCCATTCCCGTGTCGATCAACCTGCCCACCCACTTGCTTAACAGCCCGGATCTGGCCGACCGGATTCTGCAATTTGTCCTCAAGCACCATGGCGTGCCGGCGATGATCTGTTTTGAGCTGATGGAGTGCTCGATGCCCGAAGACATCAGCAACTTCTACGCCGGTGCGTGCCGGTTGCGCATGAAGGGCTTCGGGCTATCGCAGGATGACTTTGGTCAGGGCTACAGTTCGTACATGAATCTGGTCTCGACACCGTTCACAGAGTTGAAGATTGATCGCGCGCTAGTACACGGCTGCAGCGAAAACGAAGAGCTGGCCCAAGCCTTGACCAGCATCGTCGCACTCGGCCGTCAGTTGGGCCTCACGGTGGTGGCCGAAGGCGTGGAAACCGCACAGGAACTGGCACTATTGCGTAGAATCAACTGCACCCAAGTTCAGGGGTTCCTCATTTCTCATGCAGTGTCGTCATCCGAGTTTCAGCACCTGCTGACCCAGGACGGCCCTGCTGTCGCGGATTGATTCGTGGCGCACAGATTGTCTTTGCATCAGAGGTAGCGGTGTCCAAGGCTTATCCAGGCATTTCCAACAGGCTGGTCCAATGACTCATCCCAATGCGCGACTGAACAAATTGACCAGCAGCTCACTGCGCATGAACAAAGGTGTCGTTGTGCTCTGCGGCCTAGCGTCGGTGTTGGTTGGCCTCAGCGTCTGGGGCCTGAACCGCATGGTCGCCGAACAGCGCGATGCGGTGCGTTATCACTTCGCCCGGCTGATGGAGAACATGGGCGAACAAGATGCCTTCCTCAGCGCTATCGCCCGGCAAAGTGCCAAGGGACTCACACTCAATACCCAGCGGATGCACATGTCCGTGCAGGAGCCGATGCCGGAGCAAGGCAGCGGAATTTACAGGGCTCAAGAGTTGTCGTTTTCCTTGCCCTTCAGCGTCAAGATCAACACCGCAGCGATTGAGCCAGGCGAGCGCGCCAAGGTATTCGCGCTGGGCGCACACCTGGCCAGTTACTACAGCGCATTCTGGTCTGCCTCGCACTACCAGTCGCCGCAGGTTTTCCTATTCAACGTCCCGGACAACTTTGACATCGCGGTGCCTGCCGCCGGGCAATTGCGCGGCGCCGGGCAAATCCAGGGCGGCACCTTTCAACACGTACTGAGCCAAGTGTTGCAGCGCCTGCAAAAGAAAAATCCGCAGCCGTTGGACAGTCACGTTCACTGGGTTCGTTATGGCGCGCGAGCGGATAACAGCGCCGCCCCGACAGTGCTAGCCTTCATCAATGTCGACCTGCCGGCGAGCCAGCTGGATATTGAAGGTGCCAGCCCTTGGGTGGTCGTGGTCTCGCTGTTGAATCTGAGCCAGATCAACGATATCGAGCGCATCATGGAGTGGTCGATCTACGACCGTTTCAGTCTTACCGCGCCCAACGGCAACCTGTTGATCGGCTCCGAGCCCCCCGCCCCAGCGTTGAGTGAAGGGCTGAACGTTCGCCTCGACGGTCTGGTGTTCAAGATTTCCAGCGAGGGGCCGCACCCGTGGACGGCGGTTTACGTGGTCGGCTTCAAGAGCTTTATCGATTACGCGTGGTGGCCGTTACTCGGCATCCTGACGTTGATGATTGCCAGCATTGGTGGCGGCTGGGCATTTAATCGCTGGTACAAAACCCGCGTGGTGCAGCCCGCCCATCAAGCGCATCAGAGTATCGCTGAAAGCGAGGCATTCGGCCGCGCGGTGATCGACGCTGCGCCCACCGGGCTGTGTGTGGTGCGTTGCAGTGATCATCAGGTATTGCTGGAAAACCAGCGTATTCAAGAGTGGCAGCAAAGCGACCAACTGATTGCCGCTCTCAACTGGCAATATCCGCTGACCGGGCCCAACCAGACCGATCTCGAAATCGACGGTCGCCATCTGCATGTAGGGGTGGTAGGCGCCCGCTACCATGGCGACGATGTGTGGATCTGCGCATTCCACGACGTGACCCGACATATCGATGATGCCGTAGCATTGGAACAGGCATTGCGTGCAGCCGATTCGGCCAACGAAGCGAAAACGCGCTTTCTCGCGACCATGAGTCATGAAATTCGCACGCCGTTGTACGGCGTGCTGGGTACCCTGGAACTGTTGGGGCTTACCGATCTCGCGCCGCGTCAGCAGGAGTACTTGCGCACCATTCAGCGCTCGTCGGCAACCCTATTTCAGCTCATCAGTGACGTGCTCGATGTGTCGAAAATCGAATCTGGGCAGATGACCATTGAAGCTCAGGACTTCTGCCCGCTGGAGCTGACTGAAGACACCTTGCGCGCCTACAGTGCATTCGCCGAGGCCAAAGGTTTGCAGCTTTATGCCTGCATTGATGCGTCGATCCCGGACCGGTTGCAAGGCGATCCGCTGCGCATCCGGCAGATTCTCAATAATCTGCTGAGCAATGCGATCAAGTTCACCGACAACGGCCGCGTGGTATTGCGACTGCGGTTGCTTGATCACAGCGCCGGTGGCGCCAATCTGCAATGGCAAGTCAGCGACTCCGGAATCGGTATTTCTCAGGCCCAGCAAACCCAGCTGTTCGACCCGTTCTATCAGGTGCGCGACGCCTCCAGCGAAGCTGGTGCCGGCCTTGGCCTGGCGATCTGCCGGTGGCTGTGCGAACTGATGGCCGGGCAATTGAAAGTGGTCAGTGAGCCCGGACTGGGCAGCAGCTTCTCTCTGCAATTGCATCTCGCCAGCGCAGAGGGTCAGTTGAGCGACTGCCCTGAATTTACGCCCGATGCGCCGCCGATTTACGTACAGGCACCGGCGCCGGAACTGGCGCAGCATGTGTGCAATTGGCTCAATCGACTGGGGCAGGAAACCCGCATCCTCGGCCCGGACACGAAACACTTGCCCGGATCTTCAGCGCTGCTGCTGAATGTTCTGCCGAATTCGCAAACCGCCTGGACCGGCCCGCGCATCATCGCCACGACCGCAGGGGCCAACCCGGCGGAGTACACGGCCGAAGGCTGGTCGGTCGACGCACATGACATCCGGGCGATCGCCTGGGCGGTCTGCTTTGCCCAACAAGGTGTGGGCCAGCGCAGCCGCACCGCGCTTACCGAGCAGGCCCGACGGCTGGATCTGAACATTCTGATTGCCGAAGACAACCCGATCAATCGGGCGATCATCAAGGAGCAACTGGAGGCGCTCGGTTGCTCGGTAGTCGCCACCGCCGACGGCGAACAAGCCCTGCACCAATGGCTGCCAGGCTTGTTCGATATGGTGCTGACCGACGTCAACATGCCCGTGATGAATGGCTACGAACTGGCCAAAGCGCTGCGCAGGAAGGATGCGGATCTGCCGATCATTGGCGTCACCGCCAATGCCCTGCGTGATGAAGGCGAACGCTGTGCAGCGGTCGGCATGAACGCCTGGCTGGTCAAACCATTGAACCTGCACACGCTGCGTACGCAATTGCTCAAGCACTGCAGCGCAGCCAGTCCGCTGCCCCTGGTTGAGCCGGACCAACCCACACATATCGCGCTAAACCCCGATCAGCCGCAGTTGTCACCAAAAATGCGCACTTTGTTTTTCAGCACCATGCAGCAGGACATCGACAAAGTCATGGCTGCGCTGCAGGACAAGGACGCAGCGGCACTGGGTCGTCATCTGCACAGCATGGCCGGAGCATTGGGCGCGGTGCAGGCCAATTGTCTGGCGGACGCATGCGTCAGCCTCGAAAATCGCCTGGAGGGTCGCCCCCTTACGCAGGCCTTGGCTACCGAGATCAGCGCTATGCTGGAGCGACTGGCAGCAATGCTCGACGCAGTGGCGTAGTCCTTATGCTTTCAACAACAAATCAGGGAACGCCGAATATGGCAAAACTCAACGTCGTGATCGCCGATGATCACCCCATCGTATTACTGGGTGTACGTGAGCTGATAGAACGCGATGAGCGCTTTCGCGTTGTAGGTGAAGCGGTGTGCTCGAACGAGCTGATCAAGCTGCTCAAGCATCAAACGGTTGATCTGGTGATCACCGACTTCAACATGCCCGCGGACTCGCCCTACGGTGATGGCCTAAAGCTGGTGGAATATCTGCTCAGGCATTTTCCCGATGCGAAAATCCTGGTACTGACCATGATCTCCAGCCCGTTGATCCTGACGCGCCTACATGAAATGGGCGTGGTCGGGGTCATTCAGAAAAACCAGCTGCATGACGAGATTCAATTGGCGATGATGGCCGTGGCGCAAGGTCGCCCGTACAACAGTGCCAAGCCGCCACCGACGTGCGTCAGGGAACCTAATGTGGCGCTGGATGAGCGCCTGTCCCGGCTATCGCCCAAGGAATTCGAAATCCTGCGCATGTTCGTCGCAGGACAAAGCGTCACCACAATCGCCCGCAGCCTTTCGCGCAGTGCGAAAACCATCAGTACGCAAAAGATCGCGGCCATGCGCAAACTGGATGTTTCCAGTGATCAGGATCTGCTGACGTATTGCCTGGAAAATAATGTTTTCAACTGAGGCTGCTGTCAGCCGATTTCAATCGACAAAAAAGGCGTTTACCTGGATCAGCGTGAATGACTGCATCGAACTCTCAGCTCCTAATTACTCCTTTCAAAAAGTCTCGTCCTTCGCAGCGCTTTCTTCGTCATCGATCAAGGCGGCGTTACGGCGTTGCGCCCGCTGCGACCGTTCGTAGTTCTGCTCGCGCTCAAGCATCCAGTATTTAGGTACTTCGGCCCAGTTCCTCAGCGCCTCGCTTGCCAGCCAAGCCATTGCACATGCAAAAACGATAAACGTCATGGTGATAACAATAAAAGCGAACATGGATTATTTCCGAGCATAAGGTTGATAGAGAGAGCGTAAGTAACTCACCAGACTGTGGCGCTGTTGATCGGTCAAGACCTCTTCCCACGGTGGCATCGCGGTACCGGGGATACCGTTGCGCAGGACCCTTTCCAGTTAGTCAGGGTTGCCTTGTTTGAGCTGAAAGTTGGCCGGCCGCGGCGCCAGGCTGCGTGCCGCCGGGCCATCGCCCTGCCCGCTTGCGCCGTGGTAACTGCTGCAGTTTTTCTCGAACAGCGCGGCGGTCTGTGCACTGCTTTCGTCGCTGGCAATCGTGCTATCGGACGAGGTGGGCGCGGAGTGCAGACTCTGCACGAACACGGTCAACGCTGCGAGCGTTGAGTTGTCGAGATCGCGCCACGCCGGCATGGAGCTGCCATAGCGACCATTCCACAATGAATCTGCTATGCGCGCCGAGGTGAAGCTGGCAGCGCGCAAGTCAGCCGGACGTGGAAGCAGTGAAGCGGCCCCTGGCCCGTCACCGGCCCCCGTCATACCGTGACACGCCGTGCAGTTTTGCTCGAAAGCGGCTTTCCCGGCAGCCAGAGCTACCGAGTAATCTCCCGGATTATCCGGCAGAGCGAATTGCGGCACCGCGCTGTCGAGACGCGCCTGCGCCGAGATCACCTGACGCCGTGCTGCCAGCGTGAATTCATGCATGCTGCCGGCATGCCCCGTGGCCATTGGTGCAGGCGCTGGCGTCGTCTCATCATCGTAACCGGAAAAAATCCGTGGCCGTCCCAAGGCTTGCAGATACGCCACCAGACTCATCGCATCGGTAGTCGGTTTAGCATCGCCGTTAAACAACCATGGATAGCCCGGCATCACCGAGTCGCCCGCGACAAGTCGCGGGTTGTACAGATGGGTGAGCTGCCAATCGTTACTGCGCACACCCGACTCGCGCGCCAGATCCGGGCCGATGCGCCGCGTGCCCCACAGTTGCGGATAATCGAAACGGGTTTCCCAGGCCTGCGTCGGCGCGCCCCATCGTGCAACGTCCTCTGCGACAAACCGGACCTGCTGAGTATGGCAATAACCGCAGCCCTCACGGCCGTATGCGCTCCTGCCACGCTCTTCCTGTGCGGTGTAATCAGCCATGGCGGCGGGCGCGCGCGCATCGATTTCCTTTTGCAGTGCCTGACCGGGCAAGATCCCCAGCAAGTAGAACGACAACGCAAAAAAACCGATGCCGGCAATGAATATGACTAAGTAAATGCTGTTGAAAACACGGTGTCTATTCGCCGTTTTCATGGGTCAGGCTCCTACCGTAGCGCTGTTGAAGCGGATGCCTGAGACGGTGCAAGAAGCCGATCGCGAGCCAGTGGTCAGCCCGATGAAAAACACCACAAAACCTGCCAGCAAAGGCACTGCCGATATGTCTCGCAGCCACCAGTAAGCAAGTGATGCGCGGACCGAATCCATCCATGGCGCGGTGCTCGCCCACAGGTGCGCCTGCACCAAACCTGCGGCAGTCAAGGTGATGAACATCAGCAACAGGCCAACGGTAATCAGCCAGAGCGCCCAGTTCATGGCGACGGCCTCATAACGCGCATGCGGTATCCGCTGCCACGCATGGGCGATGCCGCCAGCGGCAATGAAAGTGGCGAAACCGAGCACTGCGAGATGAGAGTGAGCGATGACCCAATCCGAAAAGTGCGCCAGGCGATTGACCGGCATCAACGCCTGGAAGGCGCCTTGGAAGCTGACCAAGAGATAAAAAATGATGCCGGTCCAGACGAACCGTAACGGCACGTCACTGGCGACTGTCGCCGCTTGCCCACGCAGCGACACAGCAGGTTGAACACCACCAGGATCACGTCCATCCCCAGGTACACCGAGGCACTGATCGCCGCTTTCTGCGCATCCATGGGCACTGCCGAATAGACATAGCGGTGCGTGCCATTCAACGGGTAGAAAAAGAACAGAAACCAAAAGCCGATCATCGATAGAAAATGACTGTAGATCGGTCGCAGCGTGGTTGTCGGAATAATGTGATAGGCAATCGCCAACACAAACGGCGTGACAAACAGCCCGACCGCATCGTGAATCCACAGTCCGCTGAAAGCCGTGCCCTGCGCCCCCGGAATGAATGCCGGGACGAAGTTACCGGCCGGATAGGCAAGCAAGCTGAAGACCACGCCACCCACAAGGTCCAAGCGGAAATGTACAGCCCTCCGGACTGACGCTTGAGCACGAAAGGTCCGGCGAACTGTACGTAAATCAGCAGTAACCCGAGCACTGCGAGCAGGTCGATAAGCATCGGTGATTCGCCCCGTTCCAGCGACTGCACCGCCAGCCACGGACTATCCAGGCCCAGCGAAATCAGGGCCCATCCCGGCAAGAGCACACAGAGATTCCACAGCTGGAAAATCCCCCAGCCGAGTTTGCGGCTGTACACCGGACGATCAGCCAGGCGCGGCATCATGTGGTAGCAGAACGCGAAAAACGCGTTGCCCAACCAACCGAAGAAAATCCCTTGGGTGTGATCGAAACGCAGTCGGCCCCACGATAACGCCGCGTGGTTACCCAGCAGATCCGGCAGGGTCAGTTTTAGCGCGACCAGCAGACCGGCGATGGCCGACGGGAACAACGTGATGACCGCTGCATAACTGTGCGCCTTGATCAGGTCGTAGTCGGTGCGTGGCAGATATTTCAGTGGACGTTGAGCAATTTCGGTCGATGCGGAATCCAGACTTCTCATTTATTTTCTTCTCGAGCATGACTCAATATCCAGGCGGCGAGGGCCAGTCGCGCATCGGGTGTCAGGGCGATAGATGCAGGTCCCGGCGGGTAGCCGTCCCATCCCGGACGCGGATGACCGATGGCGCTATTCATCAGCTCCAAGGCGTCGGCGCCCATTGGATCTGCGCCAATTTCGGCCTGGTAGCGCGCGACAATCGCTAGCCAGGGAGGCCCCTCCAGGCGATTGCGCATGTCATGACAACCGGCACAGCGCTGGCGAGCCACGACTTTGCCCGGTATGGAGCAAAGTAAACGCTCGACCAGGGTCGAGGGCCGTACCTTGGGGTACGCCGGGCAAGCTGCCGCCACGCAGGCTTATGGTCGAACTGGCGGGCGTGCGAACCACCCTCCACGAAATCAAGGTACCCAGGCTCAACACGCCGACCAGCATGAGTAACGCCGTGCGTGAGATGCCCCTGTGTCTGGCGTTGGTTTCTACATTGCTCATGGCGTGCGCTTACCTTGCAGGAACATCAGGTAATCAAGGATCGGCTCGACCGCTGCATCAGGAATCGGCGCGCCGTATTCGTTGCGCATCTTCGCCACTTCAGCCGCCCAGGTTTTGCGCGCAAAGGCAGGCTGAATGACGACATAGCGTGGCGAGTGACAGATCACGCACTGCTGAAGAAACTCGGCACGCCCCGGCCCGTCCGGCAAGTACGGCTCGTTGTGCGGCACGGTGATGCTGTGTAGCGCCGGGCCGAAATTGGCGACCCGCGATTCTTGTGCATGGAGGGTTGGACTGAGCAGCGCGCAGGCCAACAGGCATGGCAGATAATGACGGGGCATGTCAGACCACCATTCCGCTGGTGCTCTGGATCATCCGCCGCGCGAAACCACCGCGATTCCACTGCGTGACCGGTTGCCCTTCGCCCGCGCGATTGGTCGCACGAACCTTAAAGGCGTAGCGCCCCTTCTCGAGCGGGATCCAGACGTAACGCCAGTGCCGCCACGAAAAGCGTCCGATCTCCGGATCCAGTCGGGCATCGACCCACGTGCGGCCGTTAACCATCGATACCTCAACACGGGCGATGTCGTCACCGCCGTCATTGGCCAGCCCTTCGAGGATCACCGGGTGATTGAGCAACAGCTGCTCTTCCGGCTCGGGCCGCACGAAAATCGAATGGGTGGCGAAGCGATTGATCGGAACGGTTTTCTTCGACAGGTTGCCCGGCTCCTCATTGATTTCCGGGTTATCGGGGATCGGGTAGGCCTCGTCCATCCAGATATTGCTCAAAGGCTTTTTAAGCACCTCGATGTGCGCCAGCGATTTGATCCAATACATGGCGTACCAGCCCGGCACCACCAGGCGCAGCGGGAGACTGTTGAGCATCGGCAACGGTTCGCCATTCATGGCGTAGGCGATCATTACATCACCGTCGGCGGCATGATCGAACTTCAACGACTTGACTACTTTGGGCAGCCCCCGCATCGGCCACTCATCCAGCCCCGAAAACGCAACTTCCACCGCACCAGACTTGACCCCGACACGCGCCAGCAAGTCTTTTAGCCGCATCCCGGTCCACTGCGCATTGCACGTCGCACCGAATTGCCATTGGCTGCCCGGCGATTGTGGGCTGAACAGACTGCGGGCGTTGCCCGAGCATTGATTCATCGCCACCAGCGTCACTGGATCGAAATCCTTGACCAGTTCTTCGAGCGTGAACAAATGCGGCTTGTCGACGAGGCCGTCGAGACGCAAACGGAAGGTGCGCGCGTCCACTTCAATCGGGTAGCCCGACAAGTGCCAGCGCACGAAATAGGCGGAATTTGGCGTCAGATCCTGACGAAAGAAATGCAGCGGAGTTTCCAGTTGCGGCGGTCGATCGGTGATCAGAATCATCCCGGTCTTTTCCGGATAGCGCACCTGTCCCCTCAATGCGCTCTGACCTGCGATGGCCGATCCCGGCACGTCCATTCCGCCCGGCAGTACCTGCCTAGGCAGAAGGCTGACCAAACCGGCTCCGGTTGCAAGGCCAAGCAGGCGCCTGCGGTTAATCTTCAAGAAAGCATCATCTGTATTCATGTTTACTCACTGTGGCCGGCAAAGCGCCCACAGGAGGAATTTCGCACTTCAAACAAACTAGGATTCATTATTGAAAGCGAAACATACTCCTCCTGCACCAACAGCTTAAGCTGGCACTTTAACGCCCAACCATCAGACCATTCTTAAACAACTTGCTCGAATTTTAAAACCAACACAAAGACAACTTTAAAGTCCTCAATCACGCAGCGAATTCCGATTAGATGTGATCAATCAGAATCGTCTGATACCTCTTCTTCTGGTTCCACCCTAGATTTGAGCACGTGTTTTACAACACAACTTATTTCGATCTAATGGAAATCAAAATGAAAAAGCTTTCGCTGACACTGCTGACACTTTCGTTGCTTGCCGCTGCAGGCCAATCGTTTGCTGCAGATCCAGTAACGCCGACCAAGGCTGGCAGCGGCACCATAAACTTTACCGGCACCATCAACAATGATGCGTGCTCCATCGAAGATGCAGGCGTGGGCAAAACCATCTCGGTAGCAATGGGCGACGTTTCCATTAAAGACATGGGCACCGCAGACGCTCCTAAAGGCAGCGGCAAATTGAGTGCCGAAAACTTTGACATGAAAATCAACTGCAATGCTGGCACCAAGGTTTCGATGATCTTCGAACCTACTAAAGGCGCGGGCACCGGCATCGTTACCGGCACCAAAGTGCTGAACGTTATTTCCGGTGTTGGTGCGGCGCAAGGCATCGGTATCGCCTTGCTCGACGACAAGGGCAACCAGATCGACCTGAGCTCCCCGACCGCAGCAAAAATTGAAAATAATCTGCAGGATGGCAACACCAGCCTGAAATTCTCTGCCGCTTACGTGACCACTGGTGATCCTAAAACTGCTGTTGCCGGTCGTGCCGATGCCACCCTGCCGTTCACTCTGCAATACGAGTAAACAACAGATCTGGCTGACACCGCGCGGGACTTAATTGTCCCGCCTTTTTTGATATCAGGCATTTTTCTATGTTTAATCGACGATTTTTTTCCTTATGCATGGGGCTGCAATGCGCGCTAATGGCGACGCAAGCGAGCGCCGGAATTTCTCTGAGTGCGACCCGACTGGTGTTCGACGGCGAACACAGAGAAGTCAGCATCAAGGTTCGCAATAATGGTGACGACT
The DNA here is from genome assembly GCF_014268505.2 of Pseudomonas khorasanensis. GTDB lineage: Bacteria > Pseudomonadota > Gammaproteobacteria > Pseudomonadales > Pseudomonadaceae > Aquipseudomonas > Aquipseudomonas khorasanensis. Next base: position 836,751 of record NZ_JABWQP020000001.1, on the reverse strand, counting down.
TGTTGATTCAATCGTGGATCGACGGCGACGGATCCACCGCTGGCTCGGCCCCTTTCGCAGTGACGCCGCCGCTGGCCAGAATACTGGCCAAGCAACAGCAACTGCTGCGGGTTATCTATGAAGGCACCGGCATGCCCACCGATAAAGAATCGGTGGTGTGGCTCAACGTACAGGAAATCCCCCAGGCCTCGAAGGAGAAAAACACCTTGCAGTTGGCGGTACGCCAGCGGATCAAAGTGTTTTTCAGACCTCCCGGACTTGCCACCAAGGCTTACCTCGCGCCCAAACAACTGCTGTGGCAAATAGGCGAACAAGAAGGTCACGCCCTTTTGAAAATTACCAATCCTGGCCTCTATCACGTCTCGATGTCGGACATTACGCTGCAATTCGGTGCAAAAACTGAGCACCCTGTCGATTCGATGATGATTGCGCCGGGTGAAACAAAGTCCTTCACCCTTAAGGGTACGAAGAACGCCAACTATTCAACTTTAACCTTCTCTAGCATTAACGATTACGGCGCGCAAGATCGTTATAAAGCGACACTCAACGGCAATAGTGCAGTTAGCGCCACGGCCGTGCAAAAAAACGCAGATTGAATGCTGCGCGCACTTCGCATACCTCGATACGTTCCTGATTCTAATAATGAATTGACTTTTCGTCCTCTGTAGCAATAAAGGGCTGGGCATGTATTTATTCCCACGCAGCAGTTCCATACCCAATTTAAAACGATGCGCACCTTTGAATGCGCGATTCAACGCGCTCTATCTGGCAATGGTCGTCGGCCTCCCTCAACTGGCGAACGCCGAAGAGCCTGCGGCAGTACCCGAGCCAAGTCAGCTCGATCAATTCAATACGACGTTTCTGCAAGGTGTCGGTGCGGACGTGGATCTGGATTTGCTGCTGTCGGCCAACCGCGTATTACCCGGCAATTACCGGGTTGACGTTTACAGCAATGAAGTACTGGTCGGTCGCCGCGATATCGATTTTCGTCGCGTTGAAAAAACCGGCCGGGTTGAGGCTTGTCTGACCCTGGATATACTGCAACAGTTGGGCATCGATATGAGCCGACTGGAAGCCGCCGGCCAGTTGCACCGCGACGCGCGCGAAACCTGTTACAACTTACCAAGCCTGATCGATCAGGCCACGGTCAATTACGACCCCGCCCGGCTGCGACTGTCGATCAGCGTACCGCAGGTAGCCATGCAGCGCGGCATGCGTGGTTACGTCGATCCTGCGCTGTGGGATGCCGGCGTATCCACCGCGTTTGTCAACTATCAGCTGAGCAGTAACCGCAACAACACCGATAACGGTACCACGATTTCAAACAACCTCGGCTTGCGCAACGGCATCAATCTGGGCGCCTGGCGGCTGCGCAATGAATCGAACTTCAGCAGCCGCACCGGCCAGCCCAATACCTTCCACAGTAACCGCACTTATCTGCAGCATGACGTGACTGCGTTGAAGGGGCAGTTCAGCGCCGGCGATATTTTTTCCGACTCGCAACTGTTCGACAGCGTGCGCTATCGCGGCCTCAAATTGAGCTCCGACGAGGGCATGCGCGCCGACAGCGAACGCGGCTATGCGCCGGTGATTCGCGGCGTGGCGGAAAGCAACGCGACGGTCGAGATCCGGCAGAACGATTACATCCTATACACCACGAACGTGCCGCCTGGCCCGTTCGAGATCAACGATATTTATCCCAGCGGTTCCAACGGTGATTTGCAAGTGACGATCATCGAGGCCGACGGCCGCCGACGCGAAACCGTTCAGGCTTTTTCCAGCCTGCCGATCATGGTGCGCAAGGGCCAGATTAACTACAGCGTTTCGGCCGGTAAATACAAAAGCAACACCGAAGGGCTGGCCTCTCCACAATTTATAAGCAGCACCCTAGCCTACGGCATGACCAGCAACATGACCGGTATCCTCGGCGTGCAGGCCAGTGCCAATTTCAACGCGATGTCGCTGGGCATAGGCCGCAACACGTCGTTTGGCGCGGTGTCGTTCGATGTCACGCACTCCTCCAGCCAGGCGCGTGGCCAGACGACACAAGGCAACAGCCTGAGGATGCTTTACGCGAAAACGTTCACCGGCACCGACACCAACTTCACCCTCGCCGCCTATCGTTATTCCACCGAGGGATATCGAACCCTGACCGATCACGTCGAAGATGAAAGCGCCACAGAGCAACGGCGCGGCAATTCGAAGACGCGTACCGACCTGACTGTCAGCCAGAGTCTTGGCCGCAACCAGCAATTCGGCAACCTGTACCTCAATGCAACCGATCAGCGCTACTGGGGACGTGGCGGATCGCAAAGTCTGTCTGCCGGTTACAGCAACAACTGGCGCGATCTGACGTACAATCTCGGGGTGACACACACCAAAGACGTCGGCACTTCCGGTCCGTCGAACAATGACACCCAATTGAACCTCTCGCTGTCGTTCCCGCTGGGCTCGACCCCACGCGCACCGCGCGCATTCCTCTCGACCAGCAGCCAGAAATCCGGCGATAACACCCAACTGGGTGTGAACGGTTATCTGTCCGAGAACAGCGACACCTATTATTCGGTGCAAGCAGGTAACAGCAGCAACAGCGGCAACTCGGGATCGGCGAGCATCAGCACGCGCAATTCGTTCGTCGACGTCAACGCTGGTTATAGCCAGGGCAGCGGTTACACCTCGCAGAACCTCAGTCTGTCAGGTTCGGTCGTCGCGCATGCCGGTGGTATCAACCTCGGCCAGACGCTGGGCGAAACCTTCGCCCTCGCCGAAGTGCCAGGCGTACCGGCCGGCGTGAAGATCGGCAGCTACAGCGGCACGGAAACCGGCCGCAACGGTTTTGCAGTCATCCCCAACACACAACCCTATCGGGTGAACTGGATCACCCTCGATACTCGCGACTTGGGCGCCGATGTCGAGATCGAAAACGCCACCCAGCAAATCGTACCGCGCCGTGGTGCAGCCGTTCTGGTGCGCTACCTTTCGCAAACCGGACGCCGTGTGCAATTCGAACTGTTCGACTCCGCACACAACAGGTTGCCGTTTGGTGCAGCACTGGAAGACGCCGATGGAAAACAGATCGCGATTTCCGATCCTTCCGGTAAGGCGCTGGCACTGGTGCAAGACCAGAGCGCTAGGCTGACCATCAAGTGGGCCGGCAAGCAATGTCAGGCAAGTTACTCGCTGCCTGAGCGCGACAAGGCGCTCAACTACGAACGGGCAACGCTGACCTGCCAACCCTGAAACCCGATCCGCGTGATCATCAAGACGCCGGCAAGTAAGAATTGCCGGCGTCTTGCGTTATGCCGGTCACAGATCAGCGATTGCGCACGACGACTGCCCCTGCTGGCGTGGCCAGAGGGGCAGTCGTCGGTGAAGGGGGATGATGTTGCGTGACTCATATAGCGGACAGTATCGTTACAGATAAACGATTTCCATCATCAGCGTCGCGCTATAAGTTCCGACGGCGGGCATGACTTGCTCCGCCTGCACCGGCTTGACAGACAATTGCAGATTCAATGCGGTGTCTTGCACTTTGAAGATCAGTGGCTCACCAAGGCTCTTATCCACTTGGTGCGCGGTGCGGGTCACGTCGCTCAAGCGGGTTATCAAGCCCAGGTTGTCCAACGTGGTGCGCATGGTGTCGGCGTCGTACGTGCCACTGCCGGCAGTCAGGCGCAACTGCACCTGACTGCCGGCTGTGCATTCAAAGCCCAATGCTACGTAGGTCCAGTCGGCGGTCTTCGAAGTCAATGAATTGAGACTGACCGCAGGGATTTCGACGCTCTGTGTGGCCGGAAAACTGGCGATACACGGTGGTTTGATAAGTTTGCCCGTGATTTCCAGACGAGTCTCGTCAGCAGCGACACAGGTCCGACTGGCACTCAGTACGATCACTGACAACAAAGCCCCCCATGCCGTCAGTCTGATGGCCATCGACATGTCACAGATACTCGATGCTGATCATCGTCGAAGCTTTGAAGGCACCTTCGGAGAGTGCTCCCGTCGCAACCAGTTTTGCTTTCATGCTCAAATCAACCGTGCCGCTTTGCTTGGTCAGGGTTCGTTTTGCACCGGTAATGTCTACCGCAGAATTGTCACTGTTCAACGTCAGCGTATAGGCCAGGTTCGCTTTATCGGTGCTGGCCTGAGTGGTTGAGCCTGAGACGGCACCGGATGATTTCACGCTCACGCTCAACGAAGAATTGTTAGGGCATGTTAGCGTTACCGGAACGGCGACAACTGGCGCGGAATCAATCTGGTCATAGCGCAAACTGCCGAAGTTCACGTTTAACGTTTTGCTACTGGTCACGGTGCAAGGCGGACGCGTTAGAGTTCCGCTGACGTTAATGGTGATGGAGTCCGTAACTGCAAATACAGTTTGGCTCACCAGACTTGTCAGGAGTAATGCAGTTAATGGCAAGGCGGATTTCATGGTCGACTTCCTGTTCGAGGATTAACGATAGGTAAGGTTGAGGGTGTACTGGCTGGAAAACTCGCCGGCCGGTGAATCGGGCGTATTGAGTCGCGGGCGAAATCCCAGACGGATGAGATTGTCGCCCTTGCTAAGGGCAATCGTGCGCGGGCTGTTGAAGGCAACAGCAGATCCATTATCGACCCAGGTTGCGGCCATCGATAGTCCATCCAGCGTCGTTGCGGACACGCCCATGCTGTCACTCAGGGCTGCTTGGGTAGGCACAAGCGTGGCGTCGACCTGCGACGCGTTGCTGCAGTTCAGACTGATCTCGGCAGTGAGTTGAGAAGTGGCGAAGTCCTGACTGGTTAGCGTGCCAAACGCCAAGGACAAATTTTTTGCTGAGCCTAGCGAGCAAGTAGGAACGACCACTTTGTAGGAGAGTGTTAGATTGTGGAAACTCGTTCTGGTGTACCGTCCGGTCGCGGAATTAGCTTGCATGTTGAGTTTTATACGATAAGGAACTCCTGAAAAACTAGCAGGCCCAGCCGTTCCAGTAATTATGTAGATGTAAGAAAACTTACTACCGGCCTTTATTGGCGAGGCTACAGGTAGCGGGACACCATCTCCCATGCCCGGCACTTCCAGATTGGTCATCGCGTCCTTTACGGAAATGCGAGGCGTCGCGGTTCCTGGGACTTTTATTTCGTTTTTCGTGACGTAAAGAAGACCGTCCAAATCTGCTTCTATCGTGCAGGTACCCATGAAAGGGTAAGTGAACGGTTGTGACGGACTGAGCACCCCTAGATCTACGTTTGTCGTAACGTAGCCTGAACAGACTAGTGGTAAGTATTCTGCACTCGCATGTTGCCCTGTCAGAGAGCACAGCAGGCCTACCAGAAACCGCCAGCCTGCCGCCCAAGATAGACAAAGCCCATTGCCGGGTAAATTATTCATTCAAAGAGCCTCGATGCTTCTCATTTGTCGGCGATGCTACTGTGCAACTCACTACAAGTTGGCCAATACCTGTCTGTGCCAAGTTGTACTTGTTCAAATCAAGCTCCTGACTGCACAAGACCTTATTGTTGACACTAATAATCATCCGACCTTTCTCCGGAACACCCGTCAAAAAGACACGTCCCTTGTCAGCCACCATGGCCTCGCTGAGAAAATTCCCTTCAAGATCGAATAACTGCGCCTGTGCAGCAAATGGCACTGGTTTGCCTTGCGCTGTGGTGACAGTGGCCAACAACCGGCGACCGTTATGGGTTTTGAAACTGGCCAACACAAATGCGCCACGATTTGGAGTGACCTCTTGTACCAACCCCGCAATATCAACGTTGTCGGACAGCGAATCGGTATTGAGCGAGACCCGGTTACTGCGGTAAGGCTGGGCCGAGGAAATGATCGTGTAGCCGCTGCTGTTAGTCTTCACGCCGCTACGGGTCAGCACCCCCACATCAGCCGCGCCAGGGGTGGCGACGATAATATTGGTCTCCCCCAGCGGCTGGGTGAACATCAGCGTTTTGTCGGTAGCGACCACCGCACCTTCAACGCCGTAATCCATCTGCCGATTGTTCTCGTCTCTGTTGTATGAGCCGTGCCAGATCGCATTGGCGCTGTTGTAGCGCGCGGCAATCGAACTGCCGAACACTTTGTCTTTGTCCGTGACCTGCTGATTCAAACCAAGCGTGTACGACAGGGCGTCATCCGCCAATTCAGAGCCGCTGAAAGTCGCCGATCGTCTTGCGTTGCCCTTGGTATCCTGATTGGTGCTGAAACCGATACGACTGCTGCTGCCGGGCTGTCCGAGCGGAATACTCACGCTCAAGGACAAGCTGCGAATGTCATCCCCGACACCACTGCTTTGCGCCAGCCCCAAATTGTAAGAGGCACGACCAACGCTGAAGCTGTAACCCAGTTGGATCGCGGTGTTGCTCTTGGCCATATTCCAGTAATCATTCTTGGTCAAGCTGGCGTACATGCCGCCGTAGTTGCCAAATTGTTGCGACACGTTGGCGGTAAAGCTGCTTTTCATATGACCTTGCAGATATTGCGAGTAAACGCCGTTGCTGTTCAGTGCCTCATCGACATACGGGGTCAGGCTGCGATTGCTGCGAGCGTTGAGTGCTTCGTTGAAACTGTAGTAACCGCTGGTGGAATAGCGATAGCCAATCAGGCTGAAGTTGGTGTCGGTGAAGTCGACGGTTTTCGAATAGCGAAAACGATAGGATTGACCGGAAAGGGTTTTCGCCGCTGGCCCCATGTCCTCACTGACCGCATGAGTGACGTCTAAGGAGATCGCGCCGAAACCGGCAAAGTCGTGGGCGAAGCCCAGCAGGGACGATTTGTATTGTTCACTGACAATAGCGCCGCCGTACAGCGTCGTGCCTTCAGTCAATCCGCGCCGCAAGGTGCCCTGAACGAAAGTCGGTTTCTCCTGATTGGCCGCACCGTCCACTGGTCGATACTGTGCAGCGGTCAACGAATAGGCTTGTTGGCCTTCGCGCATCATGTACGGCACCGAGGAAAACGACTGGGTGTAGACCTGACGCTCGCCGTTTGGGCCTTCGACGGTGACTTCGATGTCGCCATTGCTGGAGGTCGAATAGAGATCTTTGAGCGCGAACGGCCCGGAAGGTACCCATTGCTCGCTGATCACATAACCGCGTTGACGCAGGGTTACCAACGACCGCCCGTTGGCCACCCCGCGCACGACGGGCGCAAAGTTGCGCGTGTCTTCGGGCAGCATGTCGAGGTCGGATTCAATGCCGATGCCGCGATAGGAAATGGCGTCAAACAGATCGCTGTCGGTCGAGCTTTCACCGAGGGTGGCGATTGCCATCATGTTGCCCATATCACGCTGAACGTAGGTGTCGACTGATTTCCAGTTACCCTCGACGTTGGTGCCTTTTTGCCAGGTCGAGAAATTGCGCAAGCGCCACGGACCGCTGTTGATACCGCTGCGCAGGCTGGCGAACTCCGAGCGCCGGTTGCCATAAGAGGCTTCGTACTGGCTGCCGGAATAACTGTAGTTGGAGAACGCGAGCTGTTCGCCGTCGCTCCAGCTCTTGCGTCGTGTGGCAAACGGCACACTGCCGATGTAGGCCTGGGGGATCTGCAAATCCAGATGCTGTTTATGAAAATCGTAGTTGTAGGTGACATCGACCATGTCACGACTGAAATAAACGCATTGGTCGTCACTGACCTCGGCATGCGCAAGACGGCTCGGGTCCACACCCAATTCTGTCAGCGCTTCGATGCTGAAACAAGGAAACAGGCCCGTAGACGTGGCCGGTTGCTGCGCTGATTCCCGGACGAAGCGCAAGTCGCGCTGTTCAATCAGCCGGTTGTCCACCGTCAGGTTTACTCGATATTTACCAGGAAGTTGTCCCTGGCTCATGGTTTTGACTTGTTCCGCTACTTCTGCCGAACTGTTGCCGCCACCGACCTCCAAAAACGAGGGATCGAAACTGTAATCAGCGTGAACCGTCAAACTTGTGGCACTCAGAGCCAGAGAGCTCCAATAGCGGAATGAGCGCGCGAGGGCGCACATGCGCAGACACTGCATGAGGGATTCCTTTCGTTCAGCTAACGACTTAGTGCGCGCTAATGGGATCGGTCTTGACAGTGCTGCCGTATTCGTTGATGTAACTCAGCACTATCGCGTCGCCGCTCTTCAGCGCTTGCGCAGACTTCAATGTCGCGCCCGGCTTGATGACCTCGGGCAAGTCTTTATTCGAGATGTTGTTAACCAGTAACTCGCTGACCACAACATTGAAAGCGGACGGGTTATGTACACTGAGTTTACCGCCATCCACTCGCCACTCGAGATTCTGCACTGTCTCTTTCAAAGAACCTTTTAATTCGGCCGGACGATAAAACAACTTGATGGTGGTCTTCAGAGCAATCTGCAATACATTCTGATTTTTCTGTTTTTCACTCACTGCCGGGATCGCCTTGACGTTGACAAAGAACAGACTTTCTTTGTCCTTGGGCAAGTTTTGCGCGTTGGTGGCAATGATTCGCAAAATGTTCTGACTTTTGGCGTCCAGGCGAAACAATGGCGGAGTAATGATGAATTCATCAGCGCTAGTGTCCCGTTTATCGTAGGGACTCACCCAGGACTGAATAAGATAGGGAGAATCATCATCGGTATTGGCCATTGACAGATTCGCCTCTTTCTCCTTGCCCTCATAGATCACTCGTGTCGTGCCGACGTTAACGCCAGCCTGGACTTGCGACAGCCATAAACACGCCGCCAGAGCCGATAAGGCTGCAACTTTCAAACGCATGGACATTTCCTCGATTAACGTCAAGGCTCGGGCGCTCCGAACCTTGGCGTTACAGACAGAGTGTTACTTGTAGGTCACGTCAAAACTGGCCAATGCATTCACTTGACCTGTACCGATGCCGCTGGCACCAGGCTTGCCGCCAGTCCCTTCCGCGTCTACGACCAGACGAACATAAGAGGCTGTGAAGTCAAAGGTGTTGGACTGCGGACGCAGTACGTAGTCGGTACTGGCCGTGTTCAGTGGCAGCTTGGTACCTGTGCGCGCATCGTTGATCTGGATGCCGACACCCGGAACCTGATTTTCACCGGTCATGCCGAGAATGGTCGGATCCGTTACCGACTGCTGGCCACTGAAAGTGATTGCCGCGTTTTTCATGGTGGCGGTACTGCAGTTTTCCAGCGAGATGGAGAACGGTACGGCTCCAGCGGTAGCACCAACAGTGTTGGCGAAGTCAGCAAGGCGAACTTGCCCCATATCAACCGACTTCTTCACGTTTTCGCTGTTGATGGTGCAAGCGTTGTCGTTGATCGAACCGGTGAATTCAACCTGCCCATCGGACGCATGTGCACTGGCGACAGCCATCATCAGCAAAAGCGACGAACCGCATAGCGTGGTGCATTTACAAGTCTTCTTGACCATGAGTATGACCCCAGAATATTGAAGTGAAGTTTTAGTTTTGACGTCCTGTCTCACGGCTTGCCGTTGCAGGTGCATAGATTTTGAAAGCATCGGGACACGCACCCCATCAGACGATTCTTAATTACCTGAGGCCAGATGAAAAATGCCCGGCATCGCCGGGCACTGTGTTCAGTTACTTACCACTGATAACCAACGCCCAGAGACATACCCACTTCCCCTTGGCTATTAGTGTTGCCTTGGAGCTTGCTGACCCACCGGCCGTTGTTCGAGATATGCGACACACCGACAGCCAACGCCGACTGGCCGCGATACCCGCCCACGCCGGCAGAGGTCATGCTCGCACCTGGTGTATACGGCTGCGGCAGCGCAGCCATGGCCATTGCACCTGCAACACCGGCACTGAGGTCGTCATCCAGTTGTTTGATGTCGCGGTGCAAGCTGTTGTAAACGCGCCCGGTCAACGCATTAGCGTCTTCCAGCCCTTTGTTCATTTGTGTGACATTGACCGCATCAGTGCCTGCGGTGCCGGCCGCCACGTGGGTAATCTGGCGTTCAGCACCGGCGGCGCCCACCGATGCACTGTTGGCTCGGCCAGCAACCGAACCGGCGCCCAGAGCGATCGAGTTGTCCGCGACTGCGGTCGACCCAGCCCCTAAGGCGACCGATCTGCTGCCACTGGCTACCGCTCCATGACCCACTGCCGAAGCGTCCACGCCCGTGGCTTTTGCTTGTTTGCCGACAGCAGCGGAGCCACTGGCCGATGCAACAGTGTCGCTACCCACTGCGACAGACTCGCTACCACCGCCTTTGACGATGTTGGCCAGTCCGCCCTCGACCGCCTGCACGCGACCGTCAAGCCCCGCGACATGGTTGGCCATTTCGACAGAACCGGAACTGAACTTCGCACTGAGGTCGCGAAGGCTAAGGTCGCTACGTGTGGCGAGCGCGCTCACACTCTCCAATGCCTGATTGGTTGCATGAAGCTGGGAACCATTCACGGCGTCGGTTGAGGATGCCGTCAATTGGCCGGCTGCCACGTTCGTGAGTTGGCGCTTGGTCGTGTCGTTACCGATACTGACAACGCCAGCGGCACTCGCACCGGCGAATTGATATTGCGTCCCCGCGATCGAGACGCCTGATATACTGGCAGCCTCGCTTGTCGACGACTTGAACCCCAACGCAACGCTGTTTGCATCAGTAGCGGTTGCGAAATTTCCAAGCGCCACAGAGCTGTCTGCCGACGCACTGGCATAATTACCCAAGGCTATGGTTCTTGTACCCGTTGCTTTGCTGCGCGCACCCACCGCTGTAGCACCAGATCCTTCAGCTTTACTGCCTACGCCAAGCGCAACGGCATCGTCATTGACCGCTTGGGCCAGCGTGCCCACCGCTGTGGAATTCGAGCCAATAGCCTGAGACGCTGCTCCGATACTCGTTGTGCTCAGCGAACCAGCTGTCGCTGCTGCACCAATAGCCACGGAATTTGCTCCCGAGGTCTTCGCTGGCCCCTTGCTGTAAAAACCCTCGGTAACTTGCATGTAATCGTCGTTATAGCCAGCAGCGAATGCTGCCCCAGGTGCCGCTATCATCGAAACCAACACCAAGCCACCGAAACCGAACGAGTCCTTCGCCGACTGATCGACGAAAGAGGAAGTGTCCTTGCCTCGACGGGCAAACAACCCTGATACGCCCCCCCAGAACTTGGCTTTTTGATGGCGCACTACTCCATAAATCCTGTTCATGCTTTCTTATTCCGCAAGACAATTTGAAGAAAACCGAATTGCATCTATTGCAACGATGACAACCCGGCCTTGCCTGGAGAAGAATAAGATTGCGGACTGCTCAACTCTTTAGGACGATTCTGAAAGGGTGCAATCCCCCCTGCACGTCATTTACACATCAATGAGCCAGCTGTTGATTGGAAGGTATTTTTTGTCCCTCTTTGCCCTACTAAGCGCAAAGCTCGCAGCCAAACATGCTCACCGTGTTCTCATTTAGAAAGTCCATAGTTTCCAGTTGAATGATGAAAAAATTGCACAACGTATCCTAAATTCGACGCCGTCAAGGGCGTTGACCATAAGAATCGCTTAGACATACGGATCATGCCCTTCATGCTTGCACACCGGTCAAGCTCATGAATGCCGCCGCTCGTTGACCACTGTTTAACGACCCAGCAATTATCCAGCTCAGCGCCCAAGTGTCCGTGCTCGGATGTGGTTCTCTACGCCCTCCTTTTCAACGGCTTTTCAATGAATCCTTTCAAGATTTCAGTGGATTGAAATTTCAGTAAGCTGGCGGGCCTTCCACTAACACGATCCCGCGGGTTTCCGACCCCGTGCCCCTTGAAAGTCCTCAGGGTCCCCGGCACTTTCTGCGCCATTCGCGTTACGCTAATCTTCCCCCATCCACCAATACATCAAGGACGAAGCGTGTTCTGGAATAGAGACAAGAAAATTCGAGTTGAGCTGACGGCTCCAATAACCATCGCCCAGGCGAATTGCAAAGATTTGCAAACGCCGTCTTCGCTAACGCCGGTTATAAAGACGATAGACAAAGACTTTGCTCTTAAGCTTTTGATAGGTATTGCGCTCTTTTTACAGACAGCTCTCTTTGTCGACGGCTACCTGGAGCTTGCGGCCTACTTCGAGCAGTTCGGCATCTCGACAAGCGAGCTCGAATTGACTAACCCGGCGATCTTGGCTGCCGGTTACATACACTGGTTTACCATGGTTATGAGCTGGGTGGACGACATGCCCATTGTCGGCCCATTTCTGCAATGGTTTCCATTCGGGACCGTGGCGTTGGCGTATGTTTACACTCTTGCAAATCACGAAGCGAAAGGACAATCCTTTTTTGTTAAGGGACTAATGGGAAGTTTGGCACTGTTCGTCATTTTCATTCTGCCTACCATCGGAATAAGGCATGGGGTTGACAGGGGCAGACATGACGTCCACGAAGCAGCTGGTATCGAGGTAGTGAACGGTCTAAGCCAAGTACATACCGTCGTAACCAAAGAAGGAGAAAGCATCACCGGGTATCTCGTGGCAGTAGACACTAAAAGCGCTTTTCTTCTCGCGAATCAGACCGTTTACAAAATCGACAACCGAACAAACCGAGTGATGAGAAAGGTACTGCTGAAGGCGAAACCCAAAAAAGCTCTCTAGGTATCAAGCGCTGCGAACCTAGTGCATTCCGTTTGAAAAGACAGACATCCCTGCAAAGGTTTCAGCTAGAGAGATTCCGCGAGTTCGATAACCCGTGTAGGGGGCGGCCCTCAGGGAGGACCCGTAAAAATCGGCGCCCTACCCGGCCTGCCTGGCTCATGCCTTCGGCTCGGCCTCGCTCAGGTCCAGCCGCTTGGCCACCCAGCGCTCGTACAAGCCGATGGCGACATCGGCGCCGGCCATCGCGGTCAGGCAACCCAGGGCGCCCGCCGTCCAGATCGACAGGCCCGCGCCGAACAACAACATCATCGCCGACACCCCGCAAACGATGCAGGCACCGGACCGAAGTGCGAGGCGGCGCAACAATGCCCAGCCTCTCGCCCCGTCCTTGTCGGCGCGCCACATCTCGCCGGACACACCGCCAACCAATGACAAGGCGATCACCAACCAGATCGGCATCTCTACCAGTGCCTGTTGCTCGTTCGTCATTGCCCTGCCCCTTAAACAAAAAGACCCGGCGCAATGGCCGGGTCGGTTGGTGGTTGCCTGCCGCACTCTGCGGTCGCACCCATCGAAGATGGCCCCTTTTTACAGGTCGATTCTGGTGGCAGCAAGACCGTTTTAATGCCATCCGGTGAATGTGTGGGTGACGCCCGGTGAACGGCTGACGAATGTCGGTGAATATCTCATTCCGGCTGGCTTTTGCTTCTGTTGTTTCAGTGGCGTCCCATGCGTCCCACCTTCTAAAAACAAGGTGGGACGTCTGAAAGCCCCGCAGATTGGGGCTTTGCCCCACCGTCCTACTTTTATCTCTCTTTTCTCGTGTATAGAGAGAATATTTAAAAGCACGCGTGCGCGTGAACACGCGCATTGATGCCCGCTACGCATACACGGGCGGGAGACATGAAAAAGGTGGGACGGTGGGACAGCCCAACAACGACGAGGCCTGCGCCCGTCCCACCACCGCAAAAAGCAGTGGGACGGAGGCAGGCCAGTGGGACGGCGTGAGCCAGAGTAATGCCCACGATCAAGCCGCTTCCCCCAGGAGGAAGTGCTCAACCACGATGTGAGCGTCATGCAGGCGCTGGTAGTAGAGGTTGCGTGTGCAGCCACTCTCAGCCAGACGTGCAGTCAGAGGCGCATCAGGCTGGAAGTAATGCACCTGGACCACCGTCATCAACTCGGGATCAAGGCGTTTCTTGACGATGCGCTCAATGTCCAAGGAGGCCTCCAGCGGCACCCTGCTCCCGCGCCTTCCGCGCACAAGCTGGCCACCGCTTTCCATCATCATCGCGACCATGTTGCCGCCCGAGTAACCGGCGGCCACCTCGTCGCTGTGCAGCTCCTGCGCCCATTGTTTGAGAGCCATATCGATCGCTTTAATCATCGAAGCACGGCTCCTCGAACTCTGGTTGTTCCAGCGCAGGCGCCCTGCCCCAACCCTCAGGTTTCTTGTACGCCCATGGCCGCTGACCGCTTTTGCTCAAAGCGCCCAAACGGAACCGTCGCCAGCCCAGTCGATGCAGAATCGCACCAACGCGCATCTGCTCGGGTTTGCCCCAATGACCGGGATCGAGCTTGAGCGCCTGACTCATCACCTCGCTACCGGTGGTGGTCTCGCCGATCTGCGATTCTTCGAGCCAGGTCAGGATGGGCGTTTCCCATTCGTCCACCACAAAGCGTTCGTCCTGTTCCTCGCTGAACATTGGCGCTTCCTCTCGCGTGACCCACCAGAGGTCGCCGGCCTCAAAGCAGAACATCGCTTCGGCCCACAGCTGGTCGCGGATCTCGCGCAGCAACGCCACGTCGACCTTGGTACAGGCCACCGGCCAATAACGACGGTTGCCGGTGGCGTCCTTCAGGTACTCGTCCTGGTTGGTAGTGCCGACGAAAACACACTGGCGTGGCACGTCCAGGGTTCTGCGGCCATAGCTTTCGCGGTAGGTGTCGGTCGAGGCCGAGAAGAACTGCTTGGCCTTGGTGCTCTCGGCCTTGTTGAAGCTGTCCAACTCGCCGAGCTCAACAATCCACTTACCGCGGATCGCCTGGAAGCCATCTTTGTCACCGAGGGCAAACGGCGTATCCATGAACCACTCGCCGCCGAGCACGCTCATCGCAGTCGACTTACCGGCGCCTTGTACACCTTCGAGAATCATCACCGAGTCGGCCTTGCAGCCGGGTTTCATCACCCGCGCCACGGCTGAGATAATCCAGCGCTTGCCGACCTTGGACGTGTAGTCGGTTGCCTTCACCCCCATGACATCCGTCAACCAACGCTCCAGGCGCGGCACACGATCCCATTCGAGTTTTTTCAGGTACTCGCGCACCGGGTGAAACGCGTGGTCGTGCGCCACAACGCTGACGGCTTCGATTACGTGCGACGACTTCACACGCAGGTTGTACTGCTGCGCGAGCCACTTCATCACGCGCACATCATCGATGTCGGCCCATTCGCCGGTACCGCCGCCATAAGGGGCGGCGCGTAACTTGACGATCTTCGAGCTGAAGGCGCAGTAGCTGATCACGCCAGCCCAGCGTTCGTCATGAGCCAGGATCAATTCGACGTTCTGCATGTGCGCGATCAAAGCACCGCTCTCGCTGCGGGCGAGTTGATCCTTCCAGCCACCGGCCGCCGGTGGACGGACTACTGCGAGCACTTGTCGGCGAACCGCGTCGAGGCCTTCGGCGACGTGCAGATCGTTGAAGTCGGTCCACTTCTCGTGACGCTCGACAGAGAAGATCGGCGCAACGACCTGGGCACCAACGATCAGCGCGGCGTTACTGGCCTTCTCTTCGCCGGGGTTCCACGCATCACCGTTGGGCTTCGTGGTTTTCCAGTCGTCATCGCGGCAGATGATCAGCGGGCAGCCGGCAAAGCGCTCGCGCATGACCTTGCACACGGCCAACAGGTTGCCCGCATCGAAGGCCACGGCCACAGCGAGCGACGTCGCCATGTGCAGGCTGGCGCCGGTGGCGTAACCCTCACAAACCAGCACCGGTTCGCCCGGTACCGGATGCGGACCGAGCAGGTGAAAGGTGCCCTCCTTCGCCATGCCGTAGGGCCAGTAGGATTTGTCGCGGCCGGTGTCTTCCTGCTTGTTCGGGAAGATCACCTGCAGGCCCATGATCTGATCACGGGCGTT
This sequence comes from Pseudomonas khorasanensis, assembly GCF_014268505.2. Lineage (GTDB taxonomy): Bacteria > Pseudomonadota > Gammaproteobacteria > Pseudomonadales > Pseudomonadaceae > Aquipseudomonas > Aquipseudomonas khorasanensis. The sequence goes on along the minus strand of NZ_JABWQP020000001.1, from coordinate 821,099 downwards.
CTTCATTGGGACCAACACGGCGCCGGTGCGTGGCGCGTATCGGACATTGATACCAACGATCTGCTTGCGGTCCAGGTATTCGCTGCGGCCGGTGGTCGGCATGCGCTCGAACAAACCCTGCGCCCTTTTCGCGGCCCGCCGCGCAGCGTTACTCGCGATTTCGGCGGCGCGGCGCTTGGCTTCTTCCTGGCGGGCGCGCATCAGTTCGCGCTCTTCCGGCGACATGCGACCGGCCTTGACCTTGATCTTCTGCGTCTCGCCCGAACGCCAATCACCGAAGGCGCCGAAGATCAGGGTGTCGCCCTTCTCGGTGCGCTGCTCGTGGACCACGTACCAGCCGTTCTTTTCCTTGCCCTTGTCCTGCGATGTCTTGCAGCGGGTCAGCTTGCCGAACACCAGCGGTTGCGCTGGCTCCAGACCGTAATCGGCGAATTGGCCCAATACCTCATCGAGCATGCTGAATCCCCCGCTCAGACAGGGATTGGCAGCTGATGCACTGCGAGCAACCCGGTGAAGCCAGGCGACGGGCTTCCGGAATCGGATCGTCACACGCTTCACAGAACAGCAAGGAATGGGCAGCGCTTTCGGCTTTGGCAGCGTTGCGCGCAGCCATGGCCTGATCGATGCGTTCCTGCACCAGATCATTGGCGAAATCGGCGATGTCAGCCACGGTCAGCACCTCGCGTCGTCTGATTGACGTAGGTGGCGCGGTTGAACAACCCCAGCAACCCTTGAATACCTCGGAACACCTGCAGACGAATCGCCGCGAGTTCCTGATCGGTGACGACACCGTCGCCGATGCTCTTGGCCCAGGTCTCGGCCAGATCCGCGACCTGGCGGAAGTATTCGGCGATACCCGTGGTGAGAGTCTCGGGCATGTCGTTGGTGTAGGTGTCGGCCAGCTCCTGCCAGACCGTGTCACCGACCAGCGCATGCACCGCATCAAGAATGCGGCGATCCTTGGTCAGTTCGAGGATCTCGCCGAATTCCTGAATGTTGATGGAGTGGCTCGGATGGGTCGGCGACAGTTTGTGCTGCAGCGTGGTCGGGTTACGACCGGTCGTGGCTGCGATGGCAGCAGCGCCGCCCGGGTAATCGCGAGCGGCGTGGTACAGCGCTAAATCGAGCGGCAGGATTTCCCGCTGCGCCCGTTCCAGAGAACTGAGAGCAATTCGGCTCATGGCATTAATCCTAAAAGTTGCCAGTGCCGCGCGACAGAAGTTGGTGATACATTTGCCGCGTGGTCTGGAGAGGCCCAAAGCCGGCTAGGTTCGTAAGACCAACACCGGCACCGTGCCGGGGCGAACAATCCGTTGTTCACCCCTGGCGCAACAGCTGCCAGCTCTGTGGTAAGAACGGCAGCAACACCAAGGCTTCCGAGCCTTGGAAACGCGATGAAAGTCGGCGGCATGTGGTGTGCTCGCCTTCTGACATCGCGACCCGATAGCATTGTGGTGATGCTGTCGGGAGAAACTGGGCGACCCTTGGGTCGCCTTTTTTCTATGCAGCTTGTATTTCAGCGTCGGATTCGGCTGGGAATATCTCGGGTAAATCCGGCCTAAGCTGATGAGGTAGCAGCGCTCCAGAAAGTGCTTTCGACAGATGTCGAACCTGTGCGACTGGGATACCTCGCCGACGCCAATTAAAGAATCTCTGAGGGCTGATTTTGCACTCTCGCGAAAGCTGGGAAGGGCTTTTGCCGGAGGCCTCAGCAACCTGCAGTACTAAATCGAATATCTGAGCAGGTGTACTCATGACGTTATCCATACCAAACAATTTGAACGGCAGAACCAAACAATACGTTTGTTATCATCTGAATGCAAGCGCTGTAACATTCTGTTTATGAGTAAACAAACGCAAAACCTCAAAGGCCAACGCTTTCGTGAAGCGCTCGAAGACTCCGGATTGACGGGGGCCCAGCTCGCTCGAATTCTCGATCTCGAGAACGACCAGAACATCACGAACTGGAAAGCTAGGGGCGTCCCCGCGTACATGGTCGGCGAAGTTGCGCTGACACTTGTCGTGGAGCGCGAGTGGCTAGAAGGGAAAGATGTACCAATGCGGACCAAGAGCACTGAGCGAAACCCATTACGCCCGGCTGCTAACGATTCGCCGCTTTACGTGCTGGAGCCAATGGCTCCTTGGGACTCAGAAACACCAATAGACAATGACGAGGTGGAGCTAAGGTTGTACAAGGAAGTGGAGTTATCCTCTGGGCCCGGAAAGGTTGCGCGTACAGAGGTTCAGGAGATCGCTGGGCCCAAGCTTCGTTTTTCACGAGCTACGATGAGGACTTGCGGAGTAGATCCCTCAAACGCTGTATTTGCCACCAACAGCGGGAACAGTAATCACCCACTGATTCTTTCGGGAGCGACAGTCGGCATTGATACGGGAATGACGCGAATCGTTGACGGCGAAATGTACGCAATCGACCACGACGGGCATTTTCGGATTAAGTTTCTTCAACGTACTGCCAACGGCATCAAGATGAGGAGCTTCAATTCACAGGAATACGCTGACGAAGACTATGACTTCGATCAGATCATGGCTCAACGGGTGGTAATTCTTGGCCGCATATTTTGGTGGTCATCAATACGTCCATTGAAAGGCCCCTCTTTGATCTGATACCAAACAAAATGTGTTGACCAAAAACCAAACAGATTGTTTACTTGCCTCACTCTCCAACCACAGTGAGGCATCACCATGCGCGCCACCGCATCCCTACATGTCCATCCTGCATGCGTCAGCAATCGCAAACTGATCGAACAGCTGCAGCTCGCCACGGGCTGTCTGGTCGTCATTCATAACAGCAAACCCAAGCTTGTCGCCAAGTCCTGCCAGCCCTCTCCTATCGATCCGAACGGTGGAGGGCACGCAGCATGATCAAGTACAAGATCGACAACCGCACCCTGCAGTTGCTCAACGCCCAGGTCAACCTGACCGAGACCTTCAACCATGTCCTGCGCACAGCACCGAAGCGTGAATGCCTGGCATTCCGTCTCAAGGCTGAGCGCGGCACAGTGGAAAGCACTTTTGTCGTCGAACTGGGCAGCGAACGCCACACGCTAACCCTGCCAAACGACAAGAAGATGCACCTCAAACTGGCCGATTTCATTGAAGAGATTGCCAACGGTCCGTTCGACGCGAGCAACTCCAGCGACCTGGTGCCTCTCCCGCATGCCGATCGTCAATACGGTCGCTTTGAAGTCCAGGACAAGCAGCGCGTGTTCGAACTGGTGCACACCGGCGGCGTGCTGAGCCTCGACATGGGTTTTGAACTTCCCCTGCATGTGGCGCTGCATCGCACTCATACACGCCGCGGCGTCACCGCGATCTTGAGCATCGGCAACAAGAGTCCGCATACGCGCTGCTTTACCTTGTACGACCCCGATGCCGAGATCTACGCAAGGCTCCTTGAGTCCATCAACCACCTTGCTGCAGCGGCCACTCCTGCTGCGCACGCGGCATGAGGAGGACGATATGGAACGCACCCTCGCCCAAGCAGCCGCACAACTCGGCCTCACTCGCCCCAAATTGATCGCTCTCATGCGGGAAAAAGGTTTGCTCAAGGGAAACTTGCCGGCGGACCCGAAGCGCGACAAAGCGTACCTGCGGATCAAGGACAGCCCCTGGTATGACGAAAAATGCGGAATGCAGTACAGCCAGTCGACCCGCGTCATGCAAGCCGGCATCCGCTGGCTGGCCGAGCAGCTGGACATCGATCTTCCTGCCATCCCGGCAGATCGCCGTGACGTGGCCTAGGGAGTACGCCCGCCAGATCGTTGCCATGCGCACACGCGAGGAGCGCAACGCCGCGCTCCTCGAAGTGCCCGAACATCTGCGCGAGCTGACCAGACGCCACTGCCTGAACGCCTGGAACCACCCCGCACGACAACAACGCAAGGAGGCTCGACAAGTCCATGAGTAACGTTGCACAGAACCCGCTTCGCCTGCATCCGGCGCCTGAATCGGCCACCGTCGAACTGCTCTATCGAATCTTCGGTGATGTCCTGATCCCGCTAGAAAAAGTCCGCGAGCAGTACTTTCGCAATCTCAACGAGCAGTCGTTCGTGACGGAGATCAACAGCGGCCGCATCCAGCTTCCCATAACCACGCTGGACACCAGCCGCAAGGCGCTGAAGTACGCGCACATCCGCCATGTTGCCTCGCTGATCGACATCCGCGCCTACAAGGCTGATGAAGATATGCAGCGACAGCAGGACGGCCAACGCCAAACGGCCCCCACACCACTGACGGCTGTCACCACCAGTCAACGATAATCCTAGGAGCACACCACATGATGACCCCAATACAAATCAGTGCACTGATCATCCTGATAGCTCTGGCCGCCCTGCTGCTCTGGGGCGGTTACATCATAGGCCGCAGCGATGGCCTGGAGACCGGCCTGCGCGAGGGTGAAGACATCCAACGCGCCGCAAGCGCCAAAACCATCCGCGAGCTTCGGGCCTCCCTGCAGTTCATCCGGGCCGATCACACTCGCTTGGCACAAACCTGCAAACGACTTGAAGCAGCCCCCCTCTTCGGCCCGGCCGAGCACCAGACGCTGGTCGGCATCGGCGAGTTGCTGCGGATCGCCGCCGAAACCTTCAGCGCCTTTCGTACCGGCAAGAAGCTCGAGCGTGATGCCCGATCTATGCGTGAACAGGCACTTACGATGGCTGCGCAGCTGCAACCAGGAATCGAGGGCCGCAAAGTCGCACAGCAAGCGCATTCGAAGCGCGCTGTATTTCCTAGCAAGGAGGCAGCATGAACATTCAATTTCTTAGCCATGAGCAGGTCTGCGAGTTGACTGGAGCCAAAACTAAAGCCGGTCAGATTACTGTACTGAAGCGTAATGGCATTCGTCACACCATCAAGCGCAATGGCTGGCCCTGCGTGATTGCCTCGGCGCTAACAGGGGTAACTACAAACGCGCCAGAAATTCCGACGTGGCAGCCACGCTTGGTGGGATAAATGGGACGAAGACCAACAAAGCCGGGAAGCATTCCTCGCCTGCGCGAGAGAAAACGCGGCAACACCACCTACTACCTTTATGACACTGGCGGGAAACCACGCAAGGAAATCCCGCTGGGTACAGATTACGGCCTAGCCATCTTGGAGTACGCAAAGCTCGAAAAAAGCCGCGTTTCTCAAGCTCTGACACAAACCGTACTTACCTTTGCGTACGTGGCCGAGCTTTATATGAATGAGGTGGTTCCCACGAAAGCCCATGCCACCCAGAAGGACAACGCGCGCGAACTGAAAAATCTTCTCCTGTTCTTCAACGACCCACCGGCCCCTCTAGAAGCAATCGAACCGAAACATGTCAGCCAGTACCTTCGTCATCGCGGTAAGGCAGCTCCTATTCGTGCAAATCGGGAAAAAGCGTTACTTAGCTCCATTTGGAACTTCGCTCGCGAGAACGGCTACACATCCTTGGCAAATCCTTGCTCAGGCGTGAAGGGCAATAAAGAAACCGGTCGCGACATATATGTTGAAGACGACGTCCTAGCCCGAGCCTACCAGCATGCCGATCAGCCATTAAGAGATGCTTTGGACCTGTTCTATCTAACAGGTCAGAGGGTCGCTGACACATTGAAGATGGATGAGCGGGACATAAAGGACGGAAAGCTCTCCGTCCAGCAAGGCAAAACTGGGGCTAAACGAAGGATCGAAATCATTGGTGAGCTCAAAGTCGTAATCGATCGAATCATGGCGCGAAAGGCCGGACAGAAAATCAGATCAACACGCCTGGTAGTAATCGACTCTGGGCAGCCGATGACGACCAGCATGCTCAGAAAAAGGTTCGATGACGCCAGGGAAGCAGCCGGGATTCCAAAAGCAGAATTTCAGATGCGCGACCTACGAGCAAAAGCGGCCACGGATAAAGAGGAGTCAACAGGGAGCATCAGAGAAGCTCGGGACCAACTTGGGCACACCACCGTAGGGATGACAGAACAGTACATCCGTATGCGAAAGGGCATGAAGGTCACCCCTACGAGGTGACTAACGGTCACGAATTGCGGAAAAGATTTTTTGATTGCGGAAAAAAGAATTAAGGGCTCGCATGAGGTATGTCATGCAAGCCCTTGATATTCATGGTGCCCGAAGCCGGAATCGAACCGGCACGCCCTTACGAGCGGGGGATTTTAAGTCCCATGCGTCTACCAGTTTCGCCATTCGGGCGGTAGCGCGGTGTTGCTCTGATCAGCTTCGCGGTCGCGATCCCGTCAGGACGGCTGCTTGAAAAGCCGAGCGGGGAATATATACATCACGTCCCGGTGAAGCAAGTTCGCAGTGGGCATTTTGCAGACTAAATCTTGCTGCCCATGGGAATACAAACGTTTTTAAATCATGGATCTACGTAGCTTGCTTGAAGCGAAGGCCGAGGTTGAAGCCAGACTCTTACGATCAGGCCCTGATTCCAAGACTAAATACTGGAATATCAACAGGTTAAAACCACCTCTGCTCAGCGCACTCAAGATTTTTACCGTTTATGGTGATGATCAGGCAACCCGGAACTCAACGATGTGTCTACGCTAGAGATTGACACCGGAATCGGAGATCATCCGGAATCAGCACGCTTCCTTTCCAAACAACCGCGTGTCACAGGCGCTGACTCCCCCCCAAGTCACCAGAGCTCAGCTCAGGGATGTACAAGCAATCAGGAGATTTCGACCGTATGCAAATAAGTGACACAGTTCTCAAGGCTTCCTTGAGTCCAGAGGAGCGCTCGGCAATCGCCGAGATCGAAGCAACCACCAATATCTTGCAGCTCGTCACCCGCCTGACCGGTACGCGCTTCGCCGGCATTGCAAAATTTACAGAAACAGAATGGATCGTCTGCTCCGCGTACGATCCGATCGAACTTGGAATAAACGTCGGCGATACCCTGGATCTGGAAACTACGCTTTGCAGTGAGTTTCGAAGAGATCCTCAAGTCCTTTTTCTTCCTCAAATCAGCCAGGATGGAAGGCTCTCCTCACGTCCGGTCGTGAAGCAGTATTCGATTGAGAGCTATGCAGGAGCGCCGGTGTTCCTGCCGGATGGCAGACTTTGGGGGGCGCTATGTGCACTGGATTCAAGGGCTGTTCTGTTTGATAACCCGGATCTCGCAGACACATTGACGCTGTTCGCACGCCTTATCGGCTGCATCTTCTTCTCGAATCTGACTGTGGAAGGTGCCAGCCATATCAAGACTGGAGCGTGGTGTGACTGAGTAGCCCAGTCGACGGTTGCGGAACACCCCACTTTTCTGCAGATAACAAAAAACCCCGTAGATCACTGATCTACGGGGCTTTTGATAGTGGAGGCCGAGGTCGGAATCGAACCGGCGTAGGTGGATTTGCAATCCACTGCATAACCATTTTGCTACTCGGCCTCAAAGTATTCGTTGTCAGTAGCGCAACAACAAAGACTGTACAAATTGGAGCGGGAAACGAGACTCGAACTCGCGACCCCGACCTTGGCAAGGTCGTGCTCTACCAACTGAGCTATTCCCGCTTGGTGTGGCGCATTCTATAGAATTAAGAAGCCCCGTCAACCCCTTGATTCAAAAAAGTTTTATTTCTTTTCGACGTCAGTCTTCAGATGCGGCCAGGCGGCGCGAAGGTATTGAACCATCGACCACAAGGTCAGGCCTGCGGACACCATCAACAGCGTGTAACCGAGCACGACCCAAAAAGTGAAAGCCTTTGGATGGGCCAGCAGGATTACCAGCGCGAGCATTTGTGCAGCGGTTTTCCATTTACCCAGATTCGAAACGGCAACATGTGCCCGGGCACCGAGCTCGGCCATCCACTCACGCAGTGCCGAAACGACGATCTCGCGGCCGATGATCACAGCAGCTGGCAGCGTAAGCCAGAGATTGCCGTGCTCCTGCACGAGCAACACCAGGGCTACAGCGACCATAAGCTTGTCGGCGACCGGATCGAGGAATGCACCAAACGGGGTGCTTTGCTCCAGCCGGCGTGCCAGATAACCGTCCAGCCAATCGGTTGCGGCCGCGAAGGCAAACACCGAGGCGGAGGCCATGTAACTCCATTGGTACGGCAGATAAAACAGCAAAATGAAGATCGGAATGAGCAGGACGCGTAGAACGGTAATCAAATTAGGGATATTCATCGGCACAACTGGCTACGAGGTGAAGGGGCATTCTACTCGCTATGCAGGTTCGCATAAATCAACTCAGCGAGCTTTTTACTGATCCCCGGGGCTTTGGCGATCTCTTCGATGCTTGCACGAGACAGCTCCTGCAATCCACCAAAATGTTTCAACAGGTCGCGACGGCGAGTCGGCCCTACCCCTGCGACACCTTCCAGCGTCGATGTCCGACGAGTCTTGCCGCGACGGGCGCGATGCCCCGTAATTGCGAAGCGGTGCGCCTCGTCGCGGATCTGCTGGATGAGGTGCAACGCGGGCGAATCGCCGCGCAATGTGAACTCATGGGCTGCATCATTCAGATACAACGTTTCGAAGCCGGCCTTGCGGGTGGCACCTTTAGCGACGCCCAACAGGATCAGATCCGGCACGGCCAGTTCGTTGAGTACATCCCGGGCCATGGACAGCTGGCCTTTGCCGCCATCCACCAACAGAATGTCCGGCAGCTTGCCCTCGCCGTCCTTGAGCCTGCTGAATCGCCGGGTCAGCGCCTGGTGCATGGCTGCGTAGTCATCGCCAGCGGTAACACCTTCAATGTTATAGCGACGGTAATCCGATTTGATCGCGCCTTCGGGCCCGAACACCACGCAAGAGGCAACGGTTGCTTCCCCGCTGGAGTGACTGATGTCATAGCATTCCAGGCGTTGCGGTGGCTCATCCAGGTTCAGCACCTCGGCCAGCGCTTCGAAGCGCGCGGCGGTGTGTTGACGATTGGCCAGACGCGCCCCCAGTGCTTGCTCAGCGTTGGTCACGGCCAGTTGCTGCCAGCGCGCCCGCGTCCCACGCACCCTGTGGCTGATCGCAAGTTCGCGTCCACGTAATGTGTGGATGCCTTCGATCAACGCCGGGAAATCTTCATGGACCACGTTCACGATCAGCTCGCTCGGCAAGTCGCGTTCGGGGCTGCTGATGTAGTACTGACCGAGGAACGCCGCCATGACTTCGGAGACGTCTTCCTCGATCCCGACCTGCGGAAAGAAGTTTTTACTGCCAAGCACACGCCCGCCGCGCACGCTGATCAGATGAACACAGGCACCGCCGGGATTGACGAACGCGGCAATAACGTCGATATCGCCGGTACCGCCTTCCATGCTCTGCTGGTCCTGCACACGGCGCAACAATCCGATCTGGTCGCGCAATTCGGCCGCGCGCTCGAACTCGAGGTTGATCGCAGCCTCTTCCATCGCGGTAGACAGCTCGTTGGTCAACGCGTGGCTGCGGCCTTCGAGGAACATCACCGAGTGGCGGACGTCTTCGGCATAGACCTCAGGCTCGACCAGGCCAACGCAAGGTGCCTTGCAGCGCTTGATCTGGTATTGCAGACAGGGCCGAGCACGGTTCTTGTAGTAACTGTCTTCGCACTGACGGACGAAAAAGGTTTTTTGCAGAATACTCAGACTTTCCCGGATGGCGCCGGCACTTGGATAGGGCCCGAAATACTTGCCCTTGGCTTTCTTTGCACCGCGATGAATGCTCAGGCGCGGGAACTGCCCATCCGATAAAAATACGTAGGGATACGATTTATCGTCACGTAGCAGGATGTTGTAAGGCGGGCGCCATTCCTTGATCAGCGTCTGTTCCAGCAACAGCGCTTCAGTTTCGTTGGCGGTAATCGTGGTTTCGACCTGGGCAATCCGGCCAACCAGGGCGGCCGTTTTCGGCGCCAGCCCGGTCTTGCGAAAGTAGCTCGCCAGACGTTTCTTCAGGTTTTTCGCTTTGCCCACGTACAGCAGGCGCGCCTCGCTGTCGAACATGCGATAAACGCCGGGGCGACCGCTGACGGTCGACAGGAAAGCACTGGGATCGAATGTTTCAGTCATGGTCAGGCGCTGGCATCAACCATGCCGTGACGCACCGCAAGAAGTGTCAACTCGACATCGCTGCTGATCGATAGCTTCTCGAAAATACGGTAACGGTAAGTGTTCACTGTTTTGGGTGAAAGGCACAATTTGTCGGAAATGATCTGGACCTTCTGACAGCCGACGATCATCAACGCGATCTGGATTTCACGTTCCGACAGGGCATCGAACGGTGAATCATTGGTCGGCTGAAATGATTTGATCGCGAGCTGCTGGGCAATCTGAGGACTGATGTAACGCTGTCCGGCGAAGACCAGCCGAATGGCCTGAACCATCTCCGGCAGGCCCGCGCCTTTGGTCAGGTAACCAGCGGCCCCTGCCTGCAACAATCGCGTCGGAAAAGGGTCCTCTTCGCACACAGTCACAGCAACCACTTTAATGTCGGGGTGACTGCGCAACAGCTTGCGCGTGGCTTCCAGACCGCCGATACCGGGCATCTTTACGTCCATCAACACGACGTCAGGCTTCAATTCACGCGCCTTGATCAGGGACTCTTCACCTGACTCGGCCTGACCTACCACCTGCAGACCGTCAATATCGGCCAGCATCCGTGTAATGCCTGTACGAACGAGATCATGGTCGTCGACCACTAGCACCCTAATCAAGCAGACACCTCGCGATATGGTCTTATTGGGATGCCGGACACCTTAGCAAAAAGTGCCAGACAGACCTAGCGGAAAGCCGCATTTAAAAAGTTTCATTTCATCATAGAGGGCTTGCCGGCTGTGGGTTTCAGAGCACAGCAGCATCCAAATCAAGCTGCATCCTCAGGAAACACTCGTCCCTGCCCTCGATACGTAGTCCTTTTCGCAGATACAGTGCTTGCGCGGGATTATTTATGAATACCGTCAGTCGCAAGGCCGGGCGTCGCGCCTGACGGGCCATGTCGATTACCTGATCGATTGCCCAGGAACCGGCGCCCCGCCCCTGACAGGACTTTGCAATCTGCAGTTCGCGTATGTAAAGCGCCCGCGCATCATGGCTCAGGCTTACAAAACCTATCGCCGCCTCGTCCTGCACAATCAGCAAGTTGTCACGATACCGCCAGCCTGTGTCAAAAGCCTCGTCCTGCCATAACAAATCATGCGTCAGGAAGTAGCGAAGCATGTTCTGGCGGGTCAGGTCTCGTGCGAAAGAAAGCGTTTCATCCCCCGCACGACGCATGCAATAGCTCATTCGCACCGTTCCTGAATACAAAGCGAAAGTTTGCCATAACCCTCGCTCCGCTTCACCGATAACCGTTTTGAACACCCGGCAATAGCATTTTCTGATTGCTGACCGGGATTCGCGTCGAGTAAGCTCGCTGCATCCAACGGAGACGACACCATGTTCAACCCTTCTTTACAGTCACGCATCGTAAGCGCCTCGCGCTCGAGTGCGGCTGTCCGGGTGAATGAAGTCTGCACTCCCGCGAGCTTTTATTTTGGGTATTGGTTTAGCCATTGGCGCGCCTGATACCCAAACGGCGCCCATAAAAACGGGTCGCCTACCAGAGATATCTCAACCCCCGGTCGGCTTCCCGACCGGGGGTTTTGTTTTTTCAGGCCCGCATCTTTCAGCTCCACACTCGACCACTTTGAGGAACACACAATGAATCACGCCACTTATTACCGTTACGACAGCTTTAGCGCCTGGCGATTTACCAGCCTCCGCTCGGGACAGCCTGCCGCCTCCGATCGGTCACCCACAGGTGGCAAGCACACACTCGTAGCCAGTACGGCCCATTGTCGAACACCCCAGTAGGGCCGAGTGAGCGGGAAATACCCGCCGCCCGCCCAGGAAATCCGAATATGAACGCTTCCGCTTCCGCTTTGCCACCTTCCGCACTCAACTCCGCCAACGAAGCCCTGACCCTGCGCCTGCCCAGCTCGCTGCAACTCAAACAGCAATTGCCGCTGAGCAATGGCTTGAATCAGCAAGTCGCGCTCCACCGCCAGGCCGTTCGCGCAATTCTCAACGGTGAAGACTCACGCTTGTTGGTCATCGTCGGCCCCTGTTCCATCCATGACCCTCAATCGGCGCTCGAATACGCCAGCAAACTTGCCCTTCTGGCCAAAGACGTGAGCAACGAGATGCTGCTGGTGATGCGCGCCTACGTCGAAAAGCCGCGCACCACGGTCGGCTGGAAGGGTCTCGCCTACGATCCTCACCTGGACGGCACTGACGACATGGCTGCAGGCCTGACGCTGTCGCGCGAGCTGATGCTGGAAATGCTGCGTCTTGGATTGCCGGTGGCCACCGAGCTGCTGCAACCGATGGCCGCCAGTTACTTCGACGACTTGCTCAGTTGGGTGGCCGTCGGCGCTCGCACCACCGAATCGCAGATTCACCGGGAAATGGCCAGTGGTCTGAGCATGCCCGTCGGGTTCAAAAACGGTACGGACGGCGGTGCCGCCATCGCTGTCGACGCCATGCGCTCGGCAGCCCACCCGCACCGGCATTTCGGCGTGGACAGCCAGGGACATCCAGCGATCATTCAGACGGCTGGCAATCCAGACACTCATCTGGTTTTGCGCGGTGGTCACCATGGACCGAACTACGATCGGGACAGCTTGACCAAAATCAACGCTGAGCTGAACCGGCTCAAGATCCCGACGCGCATCATGGTTGATTGCAGTCACGCCAACAGTGGGAAAGATCCGCTGCGCCAGCCAGCCGTGTTCAACGATGTGCTTGAACAACGGCTGCGAGGCGATCACTCCCTGATCGGCATGATGCTCGAATCCCACTTGTTCGAAGGCTGCCAGCCGTTGAGCGCGCCATTGCGCTACGGGGTGTCGGTCACCGATGGATGCCTCGGATTCGGTGCCACCGAGCAGTTACTGACCACTGCAGCCCAACGCCTCAGACAAGTGAGAAGCTGATCTCGATACGCCCTCCCACTCATCAAGAGCACGGAGGGCTTGCTGGCTGCGGTTACGCCTCCACCTTGATGCGCCTGACCGCCGACTCTCCTGGATTAAGTGCCGTCCCTCATAACGGCATCGCCAGCCAACATTCAGAACCCTTCCAAAAGTTTTTGATGTCAGCCCAATGCCTTCCAACTACGGCTCAAACGCTACGGATGCGGTAGGCAAGCCGAGCACCTAGGCATATATAGCGTCAAATGACGCCATGAACTTCCGATTCGGATTTCACAGGTATCCGAAATGGCCTACAGCTCATAGTCCATTTTCAATCGCAACGTGATGCCCCTTCGTACTTCTTCATCGAGGTGAGTGTTTTAGAGTGACGCCGTGATTCCCCCGATGAACTTCTACGAAAAAGGTAAGAACATGCAACGGAATGCTACTACCCGTTACCCCATCCTGTTGGTTCACGGTCTGTTCGGGTTCGAGCGTATCGGTCATTTCGAGCTATTTCATGACGTCAAGTACGCTTTGAAAGCAGCTGGCAGCCGATTGTTTGTTCCCCACCTTTCTGTCACCCACAGCAACGAAATGCGGGGTGAGCAACTGCTGGCACAGATTGAGTGTGTGCTGCGAGGCACAGGCGCAGAGAAAGTCAACCTCATAGGACACAGTCAGGGCGCACTGGCTGCCCGATACGCTGCGGCGCTTGCACCAGACGTTGTCGCCTCGGTCACATCGGTCAGTGGCCCGAACCATGGTTCCGAACTCGCCGATTGCCTGCGCAAGGCACTGGTTCCAGGCGAGCTGCCCGAAGCCGTCGCACAGAACGTGGCGACGCAATTTGCCGACTTGCTGTCGCTGATCAGCGGCAGCGCTGAATTTACGCAGAATGCACTGGCCGCCCTCAACGCACTAACCACGGTCGGAGTCGGTCATTTCAACGACAAATTTCCGCAGGGGCTGCCGCACACTTGGGGCGGCCAAGGCCCCGGCCAGGTCAACGGGGTCCGGTATTACTCCTGGAGCGGCGTCGTACCGCAAAACACGCTGCCGGCTCTGAATCCAGTTCAAGGGATATGCCGGACATTGTCACGATATTTCACGACCGAAGCGCAACAGAACGACGGGTTCGTCGGGCGCTACAGCTCTCACCTGGGCCAGGTGATCCGCTCCGACTATCCGGTGGACCACTTGGGCAGCGTGCGGCGCAGCGTCGGCTTGGTGGCTCCTGAGCCTGACCCAATCGGGCTGTACGTCGAACATGCGCTGCGCCTCAAAGATGCGGATCTGTGAATAATCTCGGCGGACACAAAATGAACTTTGCCGAGAATTCACCGACTGATTCCGGTACGCTCCACCTTTTATTGAAACAGATCGGAGATTTCCCATGGCTAAAGCCACTGCCCGCCACATCCTGGTTTCCAGCGAAGACAAGTGCAACGAACTCAAGGCCCAGATCGAAGGCGGTGCTGATTTCGCTGAAGTCGCCAAAGCCAACTCCAGCTGCCCATCCAGCCGTCAGGGCGGTGATCTGGGTTCGTTCGGCCCTGGCCAGATGGTCAAGGAATTCGACACCGTGGTTTTTAGCGCGCCAATCAATGTCGTGCAAGGCCCGGTGAAGACCCAGTTTGGTTATCACCTGCTGGAAGTCACCAGCCGTCAGGACTGATTCGTCGTCCGATTGCTGACAACGGCCCGCCTTCTGGTGGGCCGTTGTGTTTCAGTTACACATACGGCTGGCGAGTGGCGCGGCGCTCGCGTACAACTTGCGCTTATCGATTTCCCGGTTCCAAGGCTGACGATGCGACTGGTTTTCCCGACATTGATGCTCACTGCCCTCGCCCTCCTCACGGGCGCTGCCGGTTTGAACGCTGCACCACAACACGCGTTGACCGTTTACGGCGAACCGGCCAAGTACCCCGCCGGCTTCAGCCATTTCGACTACACCAATCCTCAGGCGCCTAAAGGCGGGACGATGCGTCGCTCGGCGATCGAAATCGGCCATTTCGACCATCTGCTGCCTTATATAGACAAAGGCATCGGCGTCACTCAAATCGACGGTCTGCTTTATTCGCCGCTGGCCCAGCGCTCGCTGGACGAGCCTTACACCGTTTACGGTCTGGTCGCGCAGAAGATGGAGCGCTCGGACGACGGCCTGTCGCTGCGCTTCTTTATCAATCCCAAGGCACGCTTCGCCGATGGCAAACCGATCACGGCCGAAGACGTTCGCTACACCTACGATTTGCTGATGACCCAGGGCAGCCTGCGTTATCGCACGCAGTTTGCCGACGTCAAAGGCGTGGAAGTGGAGGCGCCACTGACCGTGCGCTTCGACTTCAAAAGCAACGAAAACCGCACCCTGCCGCTGGATATCGCGACCCTGCCGGTGTTTCCGGAACACTGGTGGAAGAGTCGCGACTTTGCCGGTGGCGGCGGTTACGAACCGCCGCTGGGCAGCGGGCCTTATCGGGTCGGCAAGGTCGATTCCGGGCGCAGTATCACCTTCGAACGCAATGGCGACTGGTGGGGCAAAGACCTGCCGGTCAGTCGCGGTCTGTATAACTTCGATCATTTCAGCATCGAGTATTTCGGCGATACCGACGTCGCCCGGCAGGTGTTGCGAGGCGGCGCTTACGACTACAACCGAGAGTTTTCCGCCACAGGCTATTCGATCGGCTATGACAGCCCTGCACTGAGCGATGGTCGCCTGCAAAAAGCTCACCTGGCCACCGAAGCGCCGCAATCGGCCCAGGGCTTCGTGTTCAATCTGCAAAAGCCGATGTTCCAGGATCGCCGCGTGCGTCAGGCACTGGCGATGCTGTGGGATTTCGAATGGAGCAACCGGCAGATGATGCGTAACGTCTATATCCGCCAGCAGAGTTACTTCTCCAACACCGATCTCGCTGCTCGGCAACTGCCCGACCCACAGGAACTGAAAATCCTCGAGCCGCTTCGGGGGCAGGTACCTGAAGAGGTCTTTACCCACGTCTTTGAAGCACCGAAGACCGATGGCAGCGGCATTATTCGCGACAAGCAGCTACAGGCGCTCGAACTGCTCGAGCAGGCCGGCTGGAAACCGGATGGCGATCAACTGGTCAATGATGCCGGCGAGCCGCTGAGCTTCACTTTCCTGGTCAGCCAGAACGGCATGGATCGGCTGTTGCTGCCCTACAAGCGCACACTGAAACAGATCGGCATCGAGCTCAACATCCGCCGCATCGATTCCTCGCAATACGTCAATCGTCTGATGAGCCGAGACTACGACATGATCGTTACTGGCTACCCGGTAACCACTTCTCCGGGTGGCGAGTTGCTCAACTACTTCGGCTCGGCATCGGCCAACGATCCGGGCGCGAACAATTACATGGTGTTGAAAAACCCGGCCGTCGACACTTTGATTAACGGCCTGATCCGCGCTTCGACCCAATCGGACATGTTGCATTACGCCCACGCGCTGGACCGGGTGCTGCAGTGGAACTACTACTGGATTCCCAATTACTACCCGCCGGGAACCTCGACGGTCTGGTGGAACCGCTTCGGTATCCCCACGGTGCAAGCGAGCAATGACGAAGCCATCGAAAGCTGGTGGGAGATCAGCCGTACGCCGCTGACCAATCAACAAATGACCGCTGAGAAAATCAGTCGCAGCAGACCCGGAGGGCCGCACTGATGTGGGGTTACATACTGCGGCGCCTGCTGCTGATCATCCCGACGCTGGTGATCATCCTGCTGGTCAACTTCGTGATCATTCAGGCGGCGCCCGGCGGGCCGGTCGAACAGGCCATCGCTCATCTGCAAGGCATTGGCGGTGCGGGTGTGGGCGGCGGCGCAAGCGAGACGTCCAGCAACGCCTCGCGCGCCAGCCGTGGCCTCGACCCGCAGCTGATCAAGGACATCGAAAAACAATACGGTTTCGACAAGCCTGCCCACGAACGCCTGTGGCTGATGCTCAAGAATTACGCGCAACTGGATTTCGGCAAGAGCTTCTTTCGCGGCGCGACGGTGACCGACCTGATTCTGGAAAAGATGCCGGTGACCATTTCACTTGGGTTGTGGGCGACGTTGATCACCTATCTGGTGTCGATTCCGCTGGGCATTCGCAAGGCCGTGCATCACGGCAGTCATTTCGACATCTGGAGCAGCACGGCCATCATCATCGGCTACGCCATGCCGGCATTTCTGTTCGCAATGTTCCTGATTGTGGTATTTGCCGGCGGCACCTCGCTGAACTGGTTTCCCGTTCGCGGGCTGGTCTCGGACAACTTCGAATCCCTGTCGACGTTGGGCAAGGTCGCCGATTACTTCTGGCATCTGGTGCTGCCGGTGACCGCACTGGTCATCGGTGGATTTGCCACGCTGACGATCCTTACGAAGAACTCGTTCCTCAATGAAATTACCCGCCAGTATGTGGTCACCGCCCGAGCCAAAGGCCTGAGCGAACGCCGCGTTCTGTACGGGCATGTGTTTCGCAACGCCATGTTATTGGTGGTCTCGGGGATTCCCCAAGCGTTCATCAGCGTGTTCTTCGCCGGTTCCCTGTTGATCGAAGTGATTTTCTCCCTCGATGGCCTCGGGCGCATGAGCTACGAAGCGGCGGTTTCGCGGGATTACCCGGTGGTGTTCGGTTCGCTGTTCATCTTCACCCTGTTCGGCCTCTTGATAAAACTGATCGGCGACCTTTGCTACACCTTGGTCGATCCGCGTATCGACTTCGCCGCGAGGAATGCCTGATGTTCAAGCTCTCGCCTTTGGGTCGCCGACGTTTCGAACGGTTCAAGAAAAACCGCCGGGGCTGGTGGTCGCTATGGCTGTTCATCGGCCTGTTCCTGCTCACACTGGGTGGCGAGTTGATCGCCAATGACAAGCCGCTGATGGTCAGCTATCAGGGCCAGTGGTACTTCCCGGTGTTCAAGCGCCACACCGAGCAGGAATTCGGCGGACAGCTGCCATTCCAGGCCGACTACCGCAGCGAGTACGTGCAAAATCTGATTCGCAAGGACGGCGGATGGCTGTTGTTCCCGCCGATTCCGTTCAGCGATGACACACCGAATTACGACCTGAACAAACCGGCGCCAAGCCCGCCAACGTCGGTCAACTGGCTGGGCACGGACGATCAGTCGCGCGATGTGCTGGCCCGCGTCATCTTCGGAGCGCGCGTGTCGATTCTGTTTGCCCTGATGCTGACGTTTGTCAGCGCCCTGATCGGCATTGCCGCCGGTGCATTGCAGGGCTATTACGGCGGCTGGGTCGATCTTCTCGGCCAGCGCGTGCTGGAGGTCTGGTCGGGACTCCCGGTGCTGTATTTGCTGATCATCCTCTCCGGGTTTGTCGAACCGAACTTCTGGTGGCTGCTCGGAATCATGGCGCTGTTTTCCTGGCTGGCGCTGGTGGACGTGGTGCGTGCCGAATTCCTGCGCGGACGAAATCTTGAGTACGTCAAAGCGGCACGTGCCCTGGGCCTGTCGGATCGCAAAGTGATTTTCCGGCACATCCTGCCCAACGCGATGAACGCGACCCTCAGTTACCTGCCTTTCATTCTGACCGGAGCGATTTCAACCCTGACTGCACTGGACTTCCTCGGCTTCGGCATGCCGGCGGGCAGCGCTTCGCTGGGCGAATTGATAGGTCAGGGCAAGCAGAACCTGCAGGCGCCGTGGCTCGGGCTGACCGCATTCTTCACTCTGGCGTTGATTCTTTCCCTGTTGGTATTCATCGGCGAGGCGTTACGTGACGCATTCGACCCACGATCCTGAAGCGTGACCATGACTGAAAACCTGATCGAAATCCGCAACCTCAATGTCGCCTTCCATGGCCAGGCCGTGGTGCGTGACCTGTGCCTGGACATCCGCCCCGGTGAATGCCTGGCGCTGGTCGGCGAGTCGGGCTCGGGAAAATCGGTGACTGCGCACTCGATCCTGCAACTGCTGCCGGACAGTGAGGCACACACCCACGGCAGCATTTGCTATCGAGGGCAGGAGCTGGTCGGCGCCGATCCGAAAGTCTTGCGTGAGCTGCGCGGCAACCGCATCGCAATGATTTTTCAGGAGCCGATGACGTCGCTCAATCCGTTGCACACGATCGAGAAGCAGATCGGCGAGACCTTGCTCCTGCACCGTGGCCTCGGCGGTAAGGAAGCACAGAAACGCATCCTGGAATTGCTCGGCCTGGTCGGCATTCAAAAACCCAGGGAACGGCTGAAGGCCTATCCGCATCAACTCTCCGGAGGGCAACGGCAGCGAGTAATGATTGCCATGGCGCTGGCCTGTGAACCGGAGTTATTGATTGCTGACGAGCCAACGACGGCGCTTGATGTCACTGTACAGCGCAAAATCCTTTTGCTGCTCAAATCGCTGCAACAACGCCTGGGCATGTCGCTGCTGCTGATCAGCCACGACCTGAATCTGGTGCGCAGCATTGCGCAGCGGGTCTGTGTGATGAAGGCCGGTGAAATTGTCGAGCAGGCACCGTGCGAAACCCTGTTCACCGAGCCGAAACATCACTACAGCTGCGTATTGCTCAACGCCGAGCCGGAAGGCGAAGCCTTGCCCCGCGACGAGCGCGAGAATGTGCTGGAGGTGACTGACCTGCGCGTCGATTTCCAGATCGGTGGCGGGCTGTTTCAACGCAAGCAATACCTGCGGGCGGTCGATGGCATCAGTTTGAACATCCAGCGCGGCAAAACCCTGGGCATTGTCGGCGAGTCCGGTTCGGGGAAATCGACATTGGGACAGGCGATCCTGCGCCTGCTTGATTCCGAGGGCAGCATTCGCTTTCAGGGGGAAGCGCTCGACGGCCTCAACCAGAAACAACTGCGCCCCTGGCGCCGGCAGATGCAGGTCGTGTTTCAGGACCCGTTCGGCAGCCTCAGCCCGCGCATGTCGGTGGCCCAGATCATCAGCGAAGGCCTGGAAGTCCATAACGACTCAACGGCGCCTGAATGCGATGACCAAGTGATCCGCGTACTCAAGGAGGTCGGCCTCGACCCAGAGAGCCGCCATCGTTACCCGCACGAATTCTCCGGCGGTCAGCGGCAGCGCATCGCCATCGCCCGGGCATTGGTGTTGAAGCCGGCGCTGATTTTGCTTGATGAACCGACTTCAGCACTCGACCGCACGGTGCAGAAACAGGTGGTCGCCCTGCTCCGTGACCTGCAGGAAAAGCACGGCTTGACCTATTTGTTCATCAGCCATGACCTGGCGGTGGTGCGCGCCCTCGCCCACGACATGATCGTGATCAAGGACGGCAAAGTGGTCGAGCGCGGCGCCAGCCACGAAGTCTTCGATAACCCGCAGCACCCGTACACCAAAGAGCTGTTGGCGGCGGCGCATCCGGGGTAGGCATAATCGGCTCTCGATTTGGAACCGCATCGCGGCATTCGCGAGCAGGCTCGCTCCCACAGGGGTAATGCGTTCAATGTGGGAGCGAGCCTGCTCGCGAAAGGGCCGGCGCCGGCAGCGCGTAATCAGGAACAGTCACCATGAACACCACCGAAAGCCTCAAGGATTACCAACGGGTTCGCACTCTGGCGATCCGTTCGCTGTTCGAGATCATTGAGCAATCCAGTGAAGGCACGGTGATCGTCGATCGTGACGCCAATATCGTCTGGATGAACGAGCGCTATGCACGGCGTTTTGGCCTTGAGTCGGCGGCAGGCGCTATCGGCAAACCCTGCGAAAGCGTGATCCCCGGCAGTCTGCTGCGCGAAGTGGTACGCACCGGCCGCCCAATCCTGCTGGACATGCAGGACACGCCGAAAGAACCGTTGGTGGTCATGCGGCTGCCGATCCACGACGACGCCGGCAGCGTGATTGGCGCCATCGGCTTTGCCCTGTTCGATGAGCTGCGCACCCTGTCGCCGATGCTCAAGCGTTACTTGAGCATGCAGGAAGAACTGGCCTCGACCCGCTCCCTGCTGCGCGCGCGGCAGACCAAATACAACTTCGCCCATTTCATCGGCACCAGCGCCGCCAGCCTCGAAGTCAAACGCCGCGCGCGACGCAGTGCCAGCGCCGACTCGCCCGTGTTGTTGCTGGGCGAAACCGGCACCGGCAAGGAATTGCTCGCTCAGGCGATTCACGGCGCTTCGCCGCGCGCCCACAAGGCGTTCGTCAGCATCAACAGCGCGGCGATACCCGAAGCGTTGCTGGAAGCCGAATTTTTCGGCACGGCACCGGGCGCCTTTACCGGCGCTGATCGCAAGGGGCGTACCGGCAAGCTGCAAATTGCTCAGGGCGGCACATTGTTCCTCGATGAAATCGGCGACATGCCGCTGCCGCTGCAAAGCAAACTGCTGCGGGTGCTGCAGGAGAAAGAGTTCGAACCGGTCGGTTCAAACGAAGTGATCCAGAGCGATGTGCGGGTGATTGCCGCCACATCGACCGATCTGCAAGCGGCGATCAAACGCGGCGAATTTCGCGCCGATTTGTACTACCGCCTCAATGTCCTGCCCATCCAGGTGCCGCCGCTGCGTGACCGCCTTGATGACTTGCCGGCGCTGAGCGAAGCGATTCTGGAAGAACTGCGCAGTCAGCATGAACTGCACCGCGATGCGCTGGCGCTGCTGGGGCAACATGCCTGGCCGGGCAATATCCGCGAGCTGCGTAATGTGCTGGAGCGGGCGGCATTGCTCAGCGACGACTTGATGCTGACGGAGCCGGATATCCGCGCGGCCATTGGCACGTTGACGCCGGTTGAGCGAACCGATGAACCGGGCATGCAAGCGCCGCTCAGCGAGACATTCGCTCAGGCGCGGGCGCGGTTTGATCGGCAGTTGATCGAGTCGGCCCTGGTGCAATGTCAGGGGAAAGTGCCGGAGGCTGCTGCTCGATTGGGGCTTGGGCGCTCGACGCTGTATAAAAAAATGGCGGCGCTGGGGATTGTCGAGTCTCAATAAAGAGATTCAGCATCTCTTTTTGAAGACAAAGACAAAAGCTTCGCGAGCAGGCTCGCTCCCACAAGGACCTCGTTCGAAATGTAGAAGCGAGCCTGCTCACGAAGCTGTCCGCCTGTTCACCAAAAATCTCATAACAGAGACAAACGCAGCATAATCACCTTTCCGAAAATCATAATTTTGATGCATTTCAACAACTTACCCGTCTGGCACAAATCTCGCTAAAGCCCTCTCCAACCGTTCCACCCACAAAAATAACAATCCTGGAGAGACACACCATGAGTGTGATCATTGCCTTGGCAGCCCTCACGCTGCTGATGGTCGCCGCCTACCGTGGCTACAGCGTTATCCTCTTCGCCCCGATCGCCGCCCTCGGCGCAGTGCTGCTCACCGATCCGTCCGCCGTGGCACCCGCGTTCACCGGAGTGTTCATGGACAAAATGGTCGGTTTCATCAAGCTCTACTTTCCGGTGTTTCTGCTCGGTGCGGTGTTCGGCAAGCTGATTGAACTGTCGGGGTTCTCACGCTCGATCGTGGCCGCCGCGATTCGCCTGCTCGGCACCAAACAGGCCATGCTGGTGATCGTGCTGGTGTGCGCCGTGCTCACCTACGGGGGCGTCTCGCTGTTCGTCGTGGTGTTTGCGGTGTATCCGTTCGCAGCCGAGATGTTCCGCCAGAGCAACATCCCCAAGCGCTTGATCCCGGCGACCATCGCCCTCGGTGCGTTTTCGTTCACCATGGACGCCCTGCCCGGCACGCCGCAAATTCAAAACATCATCCCCAGTACGTTCTTCAACACCACTGCGTGGGCCGCGCCGTGGCTCGGGGTGATCGGCACGATTTTCGTGTTCTGCGCCGGCATGCTGTTTCTCCAGCGTCAGCGCAACAAGGCGCAACGTGCCGGCGAGGGATACGGCACTGAACTACGCAATGAGCCGGAGACGGCGCCGGATCTCAAGCTGCCGAATCCATGGATTGCCCTGTCGCCATTGCTGGCGGTGGGCATCATGAACCTGCTGTTCACTCAATGGATTCCACAGTGGTACGGCAAGACCCACAGCCTTGCGCTGCCGGGCATGGCCGCGCCGGTGACTACCGAGATCGCGAAACTGACGGCAATCTGGGCGGTACAGGCCGCTTTGCTGGTGGGCATTCTGATGGTGTTGGCTTTCGGCTTTCAGGCGATTCGCAGCAAGCTCGCCGAAGGCAGTAAAAGTGCAGTCAGCGGCGCGCTGCTGGCCGCGATGAACACCGCATCCGAATACGGCTTTGGTGCGGTGATCGCTTCACTGCCCGGTTTTCTGGTTCTGGCCGACTGGCTCAAGCAGATCCCCAATCCACTGGTCAACGAAGCCATCACCGTGACGTTGCTGGCCGGTATCACCGGCTCCGCCTCGGGCGGCATGAGCATTGCACTGGCGGCGATGTCCGAGCAGTTCATCAGCGCGGCGCACGCGGCGAACATCCCGCTCGAAGTGATGCACCGCGTGGCCGCGATGGCCAGCGGTGGCATGGACACCCTGCCGCACAACGGCGCGGTGATCACGCTGCTGGCGGTGACCGGGCTGACGCACCGCGAAGCCTATAAAGACATTTTCTGTATTACGCTGATCAAGACCCTGGCGGTGTTCGTCGTGATCGGCACTTTCTACGCCACTGGCATTGTGTGAGGTATTGATGACCACTCTTTCCGGCAAGACAGCTTTGGTGACCGGCTCCACCAGCGGCATTGGCCTGGGCATCGCGCTGAGCCTGGCCAAGGCCGGCGCCAACCTGATTCTCAACGGCTTTGGCGATGCCTCGAAGGTGATCGCCGAAGTCGGCCAGTACGGCGGCAAGGTCGGCCATCATCCGGCTGACGTGAGCGACCCGTCGCAGATCGCCGACATGATCGCCTACGCCGAGCGCGAATTCGGCGGTGTCGACATTCTGGTCAACAACGCCGGCATTCAGCATGTCGCGGCGGTCGAGGAGTTTCCCGTCGAGCGATGGGATTCGATCATTGCGATCAATCTGTCCTCGGTCTTTCACAGCACCCGTCTGAGCCTGCCGGGCATGCGCCGCAAAAACTGGGGGCGGATCATTAATATTGCTTCGGTGCATGGCCAGGTCGGCTCCACCGGCAAAGCTGCGTACGTTGCCGCCAAACACGGTGTGATCGGCCTGACCAAAGTCGTCGGCCTGGAAACAGCCACCAGCCAAGTGACCTGCAATGCGATTTGTCCGGGCTGGGTATTGACCCCGCTGGTGCAAAAACAGATCGATGATCGTGCGGCCAAAGGCGTTGATCCGCAGCAGGCGCAGCATGATTTGCTGGCCGAGAAACAACCGTCGCTGGAGTTTGTCACGCCCCAGCACCTGGGCGAACTGGTGTTGTTCCTGTGCAGCGAGGCCGGTAGTCAGGTGCGTGGCGCGGCGTGGAATATTGATGGCGGGTGGCTCGCCCAATAAACCGCGATCCCCGGTAGGAGCGAGCCTGCTCGCGACTGATCGTTCCCACGCTCCGCGTGGGAATGCAGCAAGGGACACTCTGCGTCCCAGAGCCGACGCAGAGCGCCGGAAGAGGCATTCCCACGCAGAGCGTGGGAACGATCATCCCCGGTAGGAGCGAGCCTGGTGCAAACATCAGATAAAAAGAGGCAAATCATGTCCGACATCCTCTGGCAACCCGACGCGAAGCGTATCGCCCATTCGCGCATGGACATTTTCCGGCGCGAAATCAACCAGCGTCACTTGCTGCACCTTGACGACTTCCCTGCCCTGCACCAGTGGAGTATCGAGCAACGTCCGGCCTTTTGGCAGGCGATCGTCGATTGTTTCGATATCCGTTTCCATACCCAGCCAGACGCCGTTTTGCGCGAAGGCGCAGCAATGCCCAGCGCCGAATGGTTTCCCGGCGGCGCCCTGAACTTTGCCGAACATCTGCTACGCCGTCGCGACGATGCCGTGGCAGTGGTCGCCGTGGCAGAGAACGGTCAGCGCGAGCAGTTGACCTGGGCCGAACTGGCCGAGCACGTCGCCGGTTTTCAGGCCAGCCTGCTAGCCGCGGGCGTTGGTCTGGGCGACCGCGTGGCCGCCTGCATGCCCAATACCTGGCAGACGCTGGTTGCCATGCTCGCCACCACCAGCCTGGGCGCGATCTGGTCTTGCTCGTCACCGGACTTTGGCACCCACGGCGTAATCGATCGCTTTGGCCAGATCGAACCGAAAGTGCTGATCACCTGCGCCGGTTATCAATACGGCGGGAAAACCCTCGATCAGACTGACAAGCTCAACGAAATACTTGCGCAACTGCCGTCGCTGCAGCAGTTGATCGTCGTGCCGTACGCTCGCCCGCAATGCCGTGTCGAGCACTACCACACCCGCGCCGAGACAACGTTGTGGTGCGATTTCTATCAACCTGGCGGCGAACCCGAGTTCACCCCGGTGCCCTTCAATCATCCGCTCTACGTTTTGTACTCCAGCGGTACCACCGGCGTGCCCAAATGTATCGTTCACAGCACCGGCGGCGTACTGCTGCAACACGTAAAGGAACACGGCCTGCATTGCGATCTGGGTCCCGGCGACCGACTTTTTTACTACACGACCTGCGGCTGGATGATGTGGAACTGGCTGGTCTCGGCCCTCGCGGTCGGCAGCGCCGTGGTGCTCTATGACGGCTCGCCGTTTTACCCGGACAACCGCCGTTTACTCGACCTGATCGACGACGAACGCATCAGCGTGTTCGGCACCAGTCCCAAATTCCTCGCGACGCTGGAAAGCAGCGGCGCAAGGCCGCGCGAAAGCCATGATTTGAGCAGCCTGAAAACACTGTTGTGTACGGGTTCGGCACTGTCGCCGCAAAGCTATGATTTCGTTTATCGCGATTTCAAGGCAGACGTGTGCCTGGCTTCGATGTCTGGCGGCACTGACATCGTGTCGTGCTTCGTCAATGGCAACCCGCTGTCGCCAGTACGGCGCGGAGAAATCATGGGCAAGAGCCTGGGCATGGCCGTTGAAGTCTGGAATGACGCGGGCCAACCGGTGATCGGCGAAAAAGGCGAGCTGGTGTGTACCCGGCATTTCCCGGCGATGCCGATTGGCCTGTGGAACGACCCCGACGGTGCGAAACTGCGCCAGTCCTGGTTCAGCCTGTTCCCCGGCGTCTGGGCGCAAGGCGACTACGCCGAACAGTTGCCGAACGGCGCGATGATGATCCATGGACGTTCGGATGCGGTGCTCAACCCTGGTGGCGTGCGCATCGGCACGGCGGAAATCTACCGTCAGGTCGAAAAAGTCACGGCGGTGCTGGACTCCGTCGCCATCGGCCAACGATGGCAGGACGACGTCCGGGTGGTGCTGTTTGTGAAGCTGCGTGAAGGCGTGGCGCTGGATGAAGCGTTGCAAGAGCAGATTCGCCAGATGATCCGCGCCAACACCACGCCACGGCATGTCCCGGCGAAGATCGTTGCGGTCACGGATATCCCGCGCACCATCAGCGGCAAAATCGTTGAATTGGCGGTGCGCGATGTGGTGCACGGTCGGGCGGTAAGAAATACCGATGCGCTGGCCAACCCGCAAGCGCTGGAGCAGTTTCGCGGTCGGCACGAACTGCAGGATTGAACGACCGGGTGTGATTCAGTCCATCAGGCCCCAGTCGTTAGCGGTTGGGGGCTGATGACCGACGGTTTCCTGATGCAGTTTGATGCGCAATTTCAGATTGTTCGCCGAATCTGCGTGCTTCAGGGCTTCTTCCTCGCTGATCGCTCCCTCGGCAAACAGCGCAAACAAGGCCTGATCGAAGGTTTGCATGCCCGCCGCACCCGACTTTTCCATGATGGCTTTCAGTTCGCCCCACTCGAAACGGCGAATCAGATCGGCGATTGTCGGCGAGCCCAGCAACACTTCCACTGCCGCCCTGCGCTGCCCGTCGACCGTTCGCACCAGGCGTTGCGAGACAAACGCTTTCAAATTGTTGCCTAACGTTTGCAGCAATTGCGGTCGCCGCTCCTCGGGAAAAAAATTGATGATCCGGTCCAGGGCCTGACTGGCGTTGTTCGCATGCAATGTGGCGAGCGCCAGGTGCCCGGTTTCAGTGAATGCCAAGGCGTGTTCCATGGTTTCGCGATCACGAATTTCGCCGATCAGCACCACATCCGGCGCCTGGCGCAGGGTGTTTTTCAATGCGGCGTGAAAGCTGCGAGTATCGACCCCGACTTCCCGTTGGTTAACGATCGAACTCCGATGCCGATGGATGTACTCGATCGGATCTTCGATGGTGATGATGTGCCCTGCGCTATGGCGGTTGCGGTGGTCGATCAGGGCGGCCAGAGACGTCGATTTGCCCGAACCGGTAGCCCCCGCGAAAAGAATCAGCCCCTGCTTGAGCATGATGCTCTCGAGCAGTACCGGCGGGAGCTTCAGGTCCTTGAATTGCGGGATGTCGAGTTTGACGTTGCGAATGACCATGGATACATCGTTGCGTTGTTTAAAAATGTTCACGCGAAAACGCCCGACGCCCGTTCGGGAGATTGCCAGGTTCATTTCCAGGTCCCGGTCGAACTCCCGGCGCTGCTCGGCGTCCATCAGGGAGTTGGCGATGGCTGATATTTCGCCGGCCTTGAAAGGTTGATCGGACAACGCTGTCAGCGCGCCATCAATGCGCACGCTCGGCGGTGCGCCGGTGGAGAGGAATAGATCCGAGCCGTTTTTTTGCGACAATATTGACAACAGTGCATCGATTTCCATGGCTGAAAGCACCCGCGAAGCATTGAATGAGCAAATCTGGCCTACGCTTGGCGCGGCTCCTGCAACAATCATAGACCCCGTCTCATCGAACCACCTTCAGGATTGACGTATGAACGCTGTACCCACTACCGATGATGCCCAGGCCCTGATTGCCCGCACCGACTGGAGCCGCAGCCCGCTCGGCGCTGCCGGCACCTGGCCGCAGAGCCTGCGCACGGCAGTGGACATCGTGGTTCACTCGCCAATGCCCATGCTGTTGTTATGGGGGCCGGCACTCACGCAGATTTACAACAATGGCTTTGCCCTGCTCGCCGGCAGCAAGCATCCCGAGGCTTTCGGGAAACCGACGCACGAGGTCTGGCCGGAACTTCGCGACTTTGCCGAACCGATTTATCGTGCGGTGCTGGACGGCCAGGTACGCACCTACAGTGAACGACGCTTCACACTGCAACACGCGGGCAAGGACTCCGACTTCTGGCTCGATCTGACCTACAGCCCGATTCGCGATGAAACGAGGCAAGTGGCCGGGATTCTGGTCACGGCCATCGAAACCAACGAACGCCGACGCATCGCCCTGGAACTGAAACGCCGCTCCGAGGAAAGCCTCAAAGCCCAGCGCCAGTCCGAGGAGCGCCTGCAACTGGCGCTGGCCGCGACTGACGCGGTCGGTACCTGGGATTGGGATATTGGCGAAGACCGCTTTATCGCCGATGCGCATTTTGCCGAACTGCACGGCGTCGATCCCGCCAAGGCCGGGCAATTGCCGATCAGCGATTACCTGCAAGGCGTACACCCGGAAGACCGTGCCATGGTCGCGCGCAGTATCAAACACTGCATCACCCACGGCACCGAGTACGCCGAGGAATACCGTTTGTTGCAAGCTGACGGCGAAGTGCGCTGGGTGTTCGCCCGGGGTCGTTGCTACAAGGATCACCACGGGCGTCCGGTGCGCTTTCTCGGTGCTGCGCTGGACCTGACCGAGCGCAAACACACCGAGCAAGCCTTGCGCCAGAGCCAGACCGAACTTCAGCTGATCATCAACGCCATGCCGATCCTGATCAGTTACGTTGATCACGAAGAACGTTTCCGCTTGAACAATTCGGCCTATCTCGACTGGTACGGCCTGACTCCGCAGGAGTTGTACGGGCGCACGATTCGCGAAGTCGTTGGCGAAGAAGCGTATTTCTTGCGCGCGCCTTATATCGCTGAAGCGCTGGCCGGACGCCCCTGCTCCTTCAGTTTCTACACGCCCCACCGCGACGGCAGCACCCGTCACGCCCTGATGAACTATCTGCCACGCCACGGCGCGGATGGCACGGTCAACGGCTTCTACATTTTTGTGATCGACGAAACCGAGCGCAAGAAGACCGAAGAAGCGCTGCGCAATCTCAACGAAACCCTTGAAGAGCGCGTCAGCGCGCGTACGGAGCAATTGGCGCAGGCCAACCAGCGTTTGCAGAACGAGATGTTCGAACGCGAGCGCGCTGAAGATGCCTTGCGCCACGCGCAGAAAATGGAAGCCGTCGGCCAGCTCACGGGCGGCATTGCCCATGACTTCAACAATATGCTGACCGGCATCATCGGCAGCCTCGACCTGATGCAGCGCTATATCGCCAATGGCCGCGCAGATGAAATCGGGCGTTTCACCGAAGCGGCGGTATCATCGGCCAATCGCGCGGCGGCGCTGACCCATCGTCTGCTGGCGTTTTCCCGACGCCAGTCACTGGACCGCAAACAACTGAACGTCAACGAACTGGTGCATTCGCTCGAAGACCTGATCCGCCGCACCAAAGGCGATCCGATTGACCTGCAGCTACGCCTGCCGGATGACTTGTGGCCCGTGAGCACCGACGTCAGTCAGCTGGAAAATGCCCTGCTCAACCTGGTGATCAACGCTCGGGACGCAATGCCGCAGGGCGGCGTGTTACTGATCCAGACCGCCAACGTTTACCTCGACGGCAGCGATATCACGACGCTGGAACCGGTGAAAGCCGGGGAATACGTGATGCTCGCCGTCAGCGACAACGGCACCGGGATGACCCCGTCGATTCGCTCCAAGGCGTTCGATCCGTTTTTTACCACCAAACCCATCGGCCAGGGCACCGGGCTGGGGCTGTCGATGATTTACGGTTTCGCCCAGCAGTCCGGCGGGCACGTCAGCCTCGACAGCGTCCCGGGGCAAGGGACTTGCGTGCGCCTGTATTTGCCGCGCTTGCTTGAGCTGGCGCCCGAACCCTCGTCTGTCGAGACGGCCGAGCCGATTGCGACCTCATCTTCGGGCGAAACAGCGATCGTGGTCGAGGATGACCCGGCGGTGCGCATGCTGGTGCTCGACCTGCTCAAGGAGCTGGGTTACAAAACGTTCGAAGCGGAAAACGCCAAGACTGCCCTGCCCCTGCTCGAATCCGCCCAGCGCGTGGATTTGCTGGTCACCGATGTCGGCTTGCCCGGCATGAACGGTCGCCAGTTGGCGGAGATAGCCCGCCAGCATCGCCCGGGGCTCAAGGTACTGTTCATGACCGGCTATGCGCAGATTGCTGCCGAGCGTCAGGGCTTTCTCGAGGAAGGCATGGACATGGTGGCCAAGCCCTTCGCACTCGAAGTGCTCGCGGGCAAGATTCGCAAGATGGCCAACCCGGCCTCGACTTGAGGCATAATCGCGCGCCCGCCGTCACCCCGTTATCAGGTATTGCACGATGAAAGCCCAAGCCCGCCACATTCTGGTGAAAACCGCTGAAGAGGCCGAACAGCTCAAACAACGTATCGCCAAAGGTGAAGCGTTTGATGTG
Organism: Pseudomonas khorasanensis; assembly: GCF_014268505.2. Classification (GTDB taxonomy): domain Bacteria; phylum Pseudomonadota; class Gammaproteobacteria; order Pseudomonadales; family Pseudomonadaceae; genus Aquipseudomonas; species Aquipseudomonas khorasanensis. The sequence continues at coordinate 790,822 of NZ_JABWQP020000001.1, read as the reverse complement.
CTGGCGAAGAAATTTTCGACATGCCCGTCCGGCAAGCGCGGCGGCGACCTGGGTGAAGTGCGGCCAGGGCAGATGGTCGGCGCGATTGATGCGGTGATTTTCAAGAAGCCGCTGCGAACCGTGCACGGGCCGATCAAGAGCAAGTTTGGCTATCACCTGGTGCAGGTGTTCTACCGCGATTAATCACCGCGTTGATCGTTCCCACGCTCTGCGTGGTAATGCCTATTCCGACGCTCTGCGTCGGCTCTGGGACGCAGAGCGTCCCTTGCTGCATTCCTTTGCTGCGCGTGGGAACGATCAGTCATCGCAGCTTCGGCAGCTCGGATCGCATTTTATGCTTTGGGGATCAGCGCCCCCGGGCATTGAATGACCTGGCTTGCCAATCGGTGTCCAGCTTCAGCCGCCTCAGCCGGGCTGCCACCGAGCAATCGTTTCGCCAGATACGCCGCACTGAACGAATCCCCCGCTGCGGTCGTGTCTATCACCTTGTCGACCTTCTGTGCCGGCACTTCAAACGCCTCACCTTCGCAGCGAATCAGGCATGTCTCGGCACCTCGCTTGAGGACCACTTCCGGTGTGCCGAACTGCGCGTAAGCCTCGAATACCGACTCGCAATCGGCGAAACCGAACAGCGCCTGTTCGTCATCCACGGTCAGTAGCGCCAGATCGACATACGGCAACACGCTGCGATACGCCCCGCGCGCCTCCTCCACCGAAGCCCACAGGCGCGGTCGATAGTTGTTGTCGAAGACAATGCGCGCATCACGCTGCCGGGCTTCTACCAGGGTCCGGATCAGTCGGGCTCGCCCTTGCATGCCGAGTACCGCGAGGGTAATGCCGCTGAAATACAACACGTCGTAATCCGGCAACGCCGCCAGAACCGGCTCGGCCGCCGGCGTGGTGAAGCAATCGCGTACGGCTGCTTCGTTGCGCCAGTACAGAAAGCGGCGCTCGCCGTGGGCGTCGGTCTGGATGCAGTACAAACCGGGCAGCCGACCGGGCAAGCGCTGCACGAGATCGAGGCCGATGCCTTCGCTGCGCCAGATCTGGCACATGGCGTCACTGAAACTGTCATCGCCCAGCGCGGTGACGTAATCGACCTGCGCCTTGTCACCCATCGCCCGGGACAAGTACACAGCCGTGTTCAGGGTATCGCCCCCGAAGCTTTGTTGCAGGCTGCCATCAGCGCGTTGTTGCAGTTCGATCATGCATTCGCCGATCAGGGCAATGCGTGGGGTGTTGGGGCCCAAGGGGCTGAGGGTGTTCATCTGGTTGGGCCTCTGGTGGTTCGGTGGTGGCTGTTCAGGCCTCATCGCTGGCAAGCCAGCGATTGGCCGCGCCTCGGTCTCAAGCCTTAGAAACAGGTTTTCATGGTTTCGATCACCGACAACTGCTCATCCACCAGCAACCCCACCCGCCACTTGTCGAACGTCAGGCACGGATGCGAAGTACCAAAGGTAATGATGTCGCCCACGCGCAGTTCAACGCCCGGCGCCACGGTCATGAACGCGTGCTGATCCATCACCGCAGTCACCTTGCACGCGCCGACATCATCACCCGCCGCCGGCACCACACCCGCCTTGTAACGCAACAACGGCACCGGCAATCCGGCATCGAAGGCGACGTCGCGCTTGCCGAGGGCGATCACCGCAAAGCCCGGCTCCGGCAACGACTGCACATGCGCCCAGACTTCCAGCGCCGGACGCAGGCCTTCGTGCAGATCGCTACGCCGATCGAGCACGCAGCACTGCGCTTCTTTATAAATGCCATGGTCGTGCGCCACGTAACTGCCCGGGCGCAACACGCTGAGGAAACGCCCGGCGGCGTTTTGCGTTTCGAAGGATTCGGCAATCAGGTCGTACCACGCCGAGCCCGACGCGGTGATGACCGGTTTGGCGATGGCAAAGGCGCCGCTGTCCTGCAACTGCACCGCCAGGCGGACCAGCGACGCGGCAAACTCGCGAATACCGCTGACCGCGTGGTCGCCGTGAATCACGCCTTCGTAACCTTCGATACCGGTCAGGGCCAGCGCCGGTTGTGCATCGATCGCCCTCGCCAGCTCGATGACTTCCTGCTCGCTGCGGCAACCGCAGCGGCCGCCGACCACGCCGTATTCAATCATCACGTTGAGTGTCACCCCACGCGAGGCGAAGTAGGCGCCGAGGTCGGCGACGTTGTCCGGATGGTCGACCATGCAATGAAAATCAAACGCCGGATCGGCGAGTAAATCGGCAATCAGCGCCATGTTCGGCGTGCCAACCAATTGGTTGGCCATCAGCACCCGCCGCACACCGTGGGCGTAAGCGGCGCGGGTCTGGGTGGCGCTGGCAAGGGTGATGCCCCAAGCGCCCGCGTCGAGCTGACGTTTGAACAGCGCGGGCGTCATGCTGGTTTTGCCATGGGGCGCCAGTTCCGCTCCGCTGTCACTGACAAACTTCTGCATCCAGCGGATGTTGTGCTCCAGCGCTTTACGGTGCAGTACCAGCGCCGGCAGGCTGACGTCGCGCGTCAGGTGCGCACCGATCGCGGCGTCGCCCTTTTCCACAGCGGTATTGATGGCAGTCGTCATGGTCGAATTCCTCACAATCGCGGCCGCAGGCAGCCGCCGTTTATTCGTTGATTCGCCGGGCTAGGCTGTTGGCGCTCTCGATCAACACCCGGCGATAGTCGTTGTAATTGTTCTTCGCATCGGCGCGCGGAGCGACGATGCAGAGGGTACAAATGGCCACGCCTTGCGGGTTCTTGACCGGCGCGGCGAAGCAATGGGTGAAGGTGTCGGCGACGCTGTCGAAGGAGAAAAAACCATCGATGCCGGCCTGACGGATTTCCGCCAGAAACTGTTCCAGCGGCAGGCGTTCGCCGTCGGGCAGGATGTAATCGTCTTCGTCGATCAGGTCGATGATTTGCTGATCGCTCAAATGGGCAAGCAGCAGGCGGCCGGAAGCGGTCCACGGGATCGGCGCGTTTTCGCCGATATCGGAAGAGATGCGGAAATGCCGTTCGCCCTCCTTCATCAATGCGACCGTGTATTTGCGCCCGTTGAGCAGGCACATCTGCGCGGTTTCATGGGTCTGGCTGACAATTTCCTGCAACGCGTGATCGGCCTCGCGGCTGAGATCGAAGTGGCGCAGATGCGCCTGGCCCAGGAAGTACAACTGTCGACCCAGGTAGACGTGGCCGTCCTTGCCCACCGGTTCCAGGATCCGTCGTTCCAGCAAGGATGCGACCAGTTCGTAGACCGTGGATTTGGGGCTGCCGATGCCATTGGCAATGTCATTGGGGCGCAAGGGCTGGCCAATTTCCTTGAGAAAATCGAGGATATCGAACGCCCGGTCCAGACCGCGAGCCCGGCGCTTGATGGTGTCTTCGGTCATTTCAGTGGATTCCCATTCAGAGTCGCCGGATGGTAACTGGCCCTTGGTGTTGTGTCAGTGGCATTGCCGCCCTCACCCCCCGCCCTCTCCCAGAGGGAGAGGGCTAGGGTGAGGGGCAGCCTTCATTCAGGCCCTCTTCTTGTACGCAATGCAGTCAATCTCAACCTTGCAATCAACCATCATGCTCGCCTGCACACAGGCCCGCGCCGGGGCGTGTTCGGGTTTGAAGTACTCGGCGAAAACCTTGTTGAAGCTGCTGAAATCCCGTGGATCGTCCAGCCACACGCCAACACGCACCACCTCTTCCAGGCCATAACCGGCTTCTTCGAGAATCGCGATCAGGTTTTTCATCGTCTGGTGGGTCTGCTCGACGATGCCGCCAACGATGATTTCGCCCTCCACCGCCGGCACCTGGCCGGACACGTGCAGCCAGCCATCCGCTTCAACGGCGCGGGCAAATGGACGAGGCTGGCCGCCGGCGGCGGTGCTGCCGGTGCCGTAACGCGTAATGCTCATGGGTGTTTCTCCTGATTGCAAAAGTGAAGATTCAAAACCGCGTGCTCTTGAGAAATTCAGCCAGACGCGGCGATTGCGGGCGTTCGAACAGCTCCTTGGGTGGCCCCTGCTCTTCGATCCGCCCCTGATTCATGAAAACGATTTTGTCCGAGACCTCAAAGGCGAAACGCATTTCGTGGGTCACCAGCAGCATGGTCATGCCGTCTTCGGCCAGGCCCTTGATCACGCTGAGCACTTCGCCGACCAGTTCCGGGTCCAGGGCTGACGTGACTTCGTCAAACAACATCAGACTCGGGTTCATGGCGATTGCCCGGGCGATGGCCACGCGCTGTTGCTGGCCGCCGGACAACTGACCCGGAAAGTGATTGCGACGTTCGAGCAGGCCGACGCGCTCCAGCCATTTCTCTGCAAGCGCGACGGCTTCGTCCTTGTGCATTTTCTTCACTTTGAGCAGGCCCAAGGTGACGTTCTGCAGAGCGGTCAAATGCGGGAACAGATTGAACTGCTGGAAGGCCATGCCGGTCATGGCCCGGTGGCGGGCGATGACTTTTTCCGCGTGACGAACACGTTTACCGCCGATCTCGTCGTAGCCGATGGACTCGCCGTCGAGCAAAATCTGCCCGCCCTGGAACTCTTCGAGCATGTTCACGCAGCGCAGCAGCGTGGTCTTGCCCGAACCGCTCGAGCCGATCAGTGTCACCACGTTGCCGCGCTGCATGCTCAGATCGACACCCTTGAGCACTTCAACCGCGCCGTACTGTTTGTGCAATCCACGGATATCCAGCAGCGGCCGGGCGTTCTGGACGTTGGAAACTTGAGCTTCAGTCATGGCAAGGCCACCCGCTTTTCAATGTGCCGGCCGAGTAATTCGATGCCGTAGTTGATGACGAAAAACAGAAAACCGGCGAACAGGTAAAACTCCAGAGTCATGAAGTTCCGGGCGATGATCTGTTGGGTGCTGAGCAGCAATTCGGCCACGCCGATCACCGAAAGCAAGGTCGAAGCCTTGACGATTTCGGTGGAGGAATTGACCCAGGTCGGCAGGATCTGCCGCAGCGCCTGGGGCAACAGCACGTAGCCGAGGGATTGGTAGAACGTCAGGCCAATGGCTTTGCCCGCTTCCATCTGCCCACGCGGTAGCGCTTGCAGCGCCCCGCGCACGATCTCGGCGACGTGCGAGCCGCAGAACAGCGTCAGCCCGAGGGCTCCGGCCTGAAACGCGCTGATCTGCCAGCCCAGCGCCGGCGCCATATAGAAGCAGGCCAGCACCAGCACAAACACTGGCGTACCACGAATCAGATCAACGTAAAAACGAAACGGCGCACGCATCCAGAATTTGCCGTAAGTCAGCACCAGACCGGCCACCACACCGAGCATTGTGCCCAGCACAATGGCCAGCGCCGAGACCTGCACGCTGGTCAGAAACCCCTGCCACAGCGGCTCACGCGCCACCCACAATTCATGCAACCAACTGGGAGATTCGTACATCGCAGGCTCCTATCGGCGGATCGCCAGACGCTGCTCGAGATAACGCAGCAGCATGGCAATGAGGTAACAGGCCGCGACATACAACGCCGTGGTCACCAGCCAGGTTTCGATGACCCGGTAGCTCTCGACGTTGATCTTGCGCGCGTAATAGGTCAGCTCCGGCACCGCAATCGCGGCGGCCAGGGAGGTGTCCTTGAACAGCGAAATGAAGTTGTTCGACAGTGCTGGCAACACGTTGCGCAGCATCACCGGCACGGTGACGTAAGCCTTCACTTGCCACTCACCAAGCCCGATCGCCAGCCCCGCTTCGCGTTGGCCTTTGGGAATGCTGAGCAAACCGCCACGGAACACCTCCGTCAGGTAAGCGCCGGCATACAGCGACAGCGTGATGATGAACGACGGGATCTTGTCCAGGCGAATCCCCAGACTCGGCAGCGCAAAGTAGATCAACAGAATCAACACCAGAATCGGCGTATTGCGCACCACCGTGACGTACACCGAGGCCAGCACCCGCAGGGCGCGATGCTTCGACAGCAAGGCAAACGCCATCAGCAGGCCGATCACGCAACCGATGGCGATCGACACCAGCGCCAGCTGCAGGCCCAGACCGAGCCCCGCCAGCAAGGTGTCGAAATCGCGCCAGACGGCGGCAAAGTTCAACTGATAGTTCATGGTCAGCAGTACCTTGAGCGGGGCAATGACTCGCCCCGCTCTCACGGGATCATTTGAATTCGATAGGGAAACCGATGGCTGGGGACGGCAGATCAACGCCAAACCACTGCTTGAAGGACGCCGCGTAAGTCGGGAACTCAACGCCGGTCATCGCTTCATGCAGCGCGGTATTGACGAAGTTCAGCCAGTCCTGGTCGCCGCGTTTGACGGCGCACGCGTAGGTCTGCGGGCTCCATGCATAGGCCGGGCTGCGATAGCGGCCGGGGTTCTGCACCATCAGGTATTTGACCGAAGACTGGTCAGTCGCGGCGGCATCGGCGCGGCCAGAGTTCACCGCCTGATACATAAGGTCGACGCTGTCGTACTGATCGACCTTGGCTTTGGGCAGTGCCTGATGCACCAGCTCTTCGGCATACACGTTCTGCAGCACCGCAACGGTCACGTCGTCGCCCGCCCCTTGCAGGTCTTCGATTTCCTTGTACTTGCTGTTGTTCGGCAGCAGCAGACCGACGCCTTCGCGGTAGTACGGCAGCGTGAACGCGACTTGCTGGGCGCGGCTGGCGGTAACGGTGATGAACTGGCAGCTCATGTCGACCTTGTCGGTCAACAGGTTGGGAATCCGCGCATCGGAGGACTGCACCACGAACTCGACTTTGTCCGGGTCATTGAACAGCCCTTTGGCCACCATCCTGGCGATGTCGATATCAAAACCCTGCAACTTGCCGTCCGCGCCCTGAAAGTGCCATGGCGCATTGGTACTGCCAGTGCCAACGATCAACTTGCCACGGGCCAGAACACTGTCGAGCTTGCCATCGGCAGCCTGGGCAATGCCCATGACCGAAGAAGAAGCCGCAAGAACAAAAACACACGCTTTGAACAACGAAGGACGGCGATGCATGGCGAGCACTCCTGAATGACGTTTATTCCGCTATACCGGAACACGGTTTGTTACTACGGAATAGACAGCAGAAAGTGTGCCACAGGAATGACGCGGCGTCTTTCGGGATCTGAAAGGGTTTATCAATCAAGCGGTTACTTGAATCGAAAGGTGAGCTCCGCCCGAACTCCCTCAGCAGTAGCGCTACTGTTGGCTACACCTGACGGGTATCAGGGCCTCATTTGCGTGCAGCGAGAGCACGCAACGCACTTTTCACGCCGCGTCTACCTGTCAACTCTGACAGTAGATAGCCGGGCGACAGATGCTTATCGTGCCTGGGACGCAGACCGGACCAAGGAGCTCATCCATGCGCCTCTCACCCGCCCACGCCGACCTGGCGCCTACTTACCGCAAAGCCTTGAAAACCTGGCGTCCGGTCATTCTGTATTTCGCCAACGAGCATTGCCCCGCCTGCAAATGGGCGGGGCCGGTGTTTCGGCAGATTGCCGAGCGTTATCGATTGCGTGCCAACGTCTACATGCTCGACACCACCCAGTCGCCCAGGCATCCGAACGTGACCGGCACGCCTACGGTTCTGTTCTACAAGAACGGCAGGCTGATAAAAAAGCTCAAAGGAATTGGCACTGAAGAAACCCTTACACGGGATTTCGCGGTGCATATCGGCAAGACCAAAGCGCCCGTTGCCGCGCGCAAACGAACGCATGATCTGGCTTGGTTGCGTCGGACACTCCGTACTATGCGTACCGTCTCACGTGCACGCCCGCAGCGTATGTTCTGAGCGCCTGGCCGGCACCTCAGCAAGAGATCTGTAGCGCCTGCCGGATCGCATTCGCGAGCAGGCTCGCTCCCACATTTGCAACGCGTTTCCAATGTGGGAGCGAGCCTGCTCGCGAAGAGGCCGGCACAGCCTGCAGGGAAATCGAGTTTTACGCGGCAGAGCGCTCCAGTAGCACCCGCGTCACCCGCCGCTCCTCGACCGCTTTGACGGTCATCTGCCAGCCAGCATATTCCAGACGATCTCCCTTCATCGGCAACCGATCCAGCAAACTCATCACCAGGCCCGCCATGGTCTGGTAGTCCTCGGTCGGCTCGGCGTCGAACCCGGTGCGCTGGCGCACGCGCGCCAAGGGCAGTGCGCCGCTGACCAGAAACCCGCCGCGCTCTTCGACCACGTCCGGGCCTTCGATTTCACTGGCGTCGGGCAACTCGCCCGCAATCGATTCGAGGATGTCGGTCATGGTCAACACACCGACGAAGTCACCGAATTCGTTGACCACGAACGCGATGTGCGTCGATGCCGCGCGCATCTGCTCAAGGGCGTTCAGGATCGAATAATTGTCGAGCAAATTGATGGTCTGGCGCGACAGATGCTCAAGGCTCGGTTCCGCGCCCGCCAGATATTCCTTGAGCAGTTCTTTCTTGTGCACGAAGCCCAGCGGCTCGTCCACCGCGCCGTTGCGAATCAACGGTAAGCGCGAGTAGGACGAATGCATCAATTTCGTGCGAATGGTTTCTGCATCATCAGCCACGTCGATCAAATCGACATCGGCGCGCACGGTCATCAGGTTGCGAATCGGGCGTTCTGCCAGTTGCAGCACGCCGCTGATCATCACCCGCTCACGCCGGTCGAACAGCTCGGTTGTCGGCGCTTCACCGTTGTCGAGCAGATCGGAGATTTCCTCGCCGACCTCCTCAGCCGCCAGCTTGCGACCGCCGAGCAAACGCATCACCGCATGGGCGGTGCGCTCGCGCATCGGCCGCAAGCCCTGCATCGAGCGCTTGCGGCGTGCCCGGGCGATCTGGTTGAACACCTCAATGAGGATCGAGAAACCGATGGCGGCGTACAGATAGCCTTTCGGGATATGGAAGCCCAGGCCTTCGGCCGTGAGGGCAAAACCGATCATCATTAAAAAGCCCAGACACAGCATGATCACGGTCGGGTGTGCGTTGACGAAACGGGTCAGCGGTTTGCTGGCCACGATCATCAGGCCGATGGAGATGATCACGGCGATCATCATCACCGCCAGTTCATCGACCATGCCGACGGCGGTAATCACAGCGTCGAGAGAGAACACCGCGTCGAGCACCACAATCTGCGCCACGATGGGCCAGAACAGCGCATAAGCGGTATTGGCCGAGCGTTCGCCGACATGGCCTTCGAGACGCTCATGCAATTCCATCGTGGCCTTGAACAACAGAAACACACCACCGAACAGCATGATCAGATCACGCCCGGAGAAGCTCTTGTCGAATACCTCGAACAACGGCTGCGTCAGCGTGACCAGCCAGGAAATACTCGCCAGCAGGCCCAGACGCATGATCAGAGCCAGCGACAGGCCAATGATGCGCGCGCGATCGCGCTGGTGTGGCGGCAGTTTGTCCGCCAGGATTGCGATGAACACCAGGTTGTCGATACCCAGCACCAGTTCCAGCACGATCAGAGTCAACAGGCCTAACCAGGCTGTGGGATCCGCTAACCATTCCATAAAAAGTCTCGACCTCTGCTCAGTGAATTCGCAATGCCGGACACGGCAAGGTGCAACGCGAAGGCTCTGGAGCCGCGTTGGCAACGATAGACAAGTGTCGGAAAACCGGATGCTGCGAGAGCGTCAAGACTGCGCGATGGCGCAATGGGAAGGTATGACTGGGAGGCTCCGTGAGGGTGTTCATGTAGATCCTGAATCGAAAATGGCCTTGGAGCGTACAGCCACAAGTGACTTTTCCTACAGCCGAAAATCGTTTCAGAATCTGTATCAGGTTTGAAAACGGCAGCGTTGCTCGGCGCTCTTGACAATAAACCTCGCACCTGAGGTCAATATATTCCAAATGTGGGAGCGAGCCTGCTCGCGAAATCAGCCCGTCAGAATCCGAAATCTCAGACCGAACCCAGCTCGTCGATATGCCGATATTCCGCGCCCAACGCCCCCGCCAGATCCTTCGCCCTGCCCAGCCGAATCGGCCCGCGCTCGATATCAATCAACAAACCCGGACATGTGACGAGCGTCAATCCCGACCATGCTTTCAAGCGCCCATCGGTGACCAGCAGCAAGCGCTGCTGCTCGGCCGGAAAGCGTTTGCGCCGTGCCTCCAGCCATTGCTGCGCTTGCGTTAGTGCAGGCAGCAGCGGCGTGCCACCGCCCGCCCCCAGCTGCTCAAGCCAGGCTCGCAGACCACTGGAGGCTTTCAAACCCTGCACTTGCCATTTCGGCGCCGAGCCGCTCACGGTCAGCAATGCCAGGCGCGCGCGCTGACGGTAGGCATCATCGAACAGTTGCGCGAGCAGACCCTTGGCGTCCCGCAACGCATGATGGCGCCGCGTCGAGGCTGAGGCGTCGACGATCACCAGCCACAGTTCATGGGGCGAACAGGTGCGCAACTGGAACAGCAGATCTTCACGACTGTGCGGCCGACCGTTGAGCAGTGTGCCCGGCCAATTCACCACACCGCTTCGGGCAGCGTGGCGCCTGCCCTGGCGTCCATCGTCCAACTGCCCGGCGCGAGGTCTGGCATCCGCCCCCGCGTCGGATGGGGGGCGAATGCCTAAGGCTTTTTTGGCCAGCCCGGGACTTCACGACGCGACCCGGTGGCGAGCGCCGGTGCCGGCATGTCGCCCCACTGGCCTTGCCCTTCGCTCGAATGGGCGCCGGCATTCGTCGGCGATTGCGCGGGCGGCTGATGGCTCGAAGGCGACTGTTCGCGGCGACGATGGCGCAAGGCAAATTCGGCCACGGCGTCGATGTCTTGTTCAGCGATGGCTTCAGCCCCCCGCCACGCAGCGTGCGCACGAGCGGCGCGCAACCAGACGAGATCAGCGCGCAAACCGTCGACACCGGCGGCGAAACAACGCTCGGTGATTTGCGCCAATGCCGCATCGTCCAGCGCAATGTCTGCCAATGACTTGCGCGCGGTTTCGCAGCGCAAACGCAAGGCATGTTGCTCGGTTTCCCATTGCGCGCAGAACGCTTGCGGATCGCTGTCGAAATCCAGCCGCCGGCGAATGATCTGCCCGCGCTCAGTCGGCGCGGTGTTGCCGCTGAGCGCAACATTGAGGCCGAAACGGTCGAGCAATTGTGGACGCAACTCGCCTTCTTCCGGGTTCATGGTGCCAATCAGCACGAATTTCGCCGAGTGCCGGTGAGAAATGCCGTCACGCTCGATCACGTTGGTGCCGCTGGCGGCCACATCGAGCAGCAAATCCACCAGGTGATCGGGCAGCAGATTGACTTCATCGACGTAGAGCACGCCGCCATCAGCCTTGGCCAGCACGCCGGGGGAAAACTGCGCGCGACCGTCGCTCAGCGCGGCGTCCAGATCGAGGGTGCCAACCAGACGCTCTTCTGTCGCACCCAATGGCAAGGTGACGAACTGGCCGCTGGCGAGCAGATCCGCCAGGCCCCGAGCCAGTGTGGACTTGGCCATGCCCCGCGGACCTTCGATGAGCACGCCGCCGATTTTCGGGTCGATGGCGGTCAGGCACAGGGCGAGCTTCAAGTCATCGGCGCCGACCACGGCGGAGAGCGGGAAATGCGGGATGTCGGTCATTGTCATTACTCAGTCATGGTCGATAAACGGCTTTTCAACTGTAGGCCTTCGCCTGCAGGGGATCGCGTTAGTTATCTTCTTCGATATCCAGCAGCAAGTTCTCCAGCGCCTCTTTATACGCCCCCGGTTCCTGCCACATCCCACGCTGCTGGGCCTCCAGCATCCGTTCGGTCATGTCCCGCAGCGCGTGCGGATTATGTTCGCGAACAAACTCCCGAGTGGCCGGATCCAGCAAATACGCATCCGCCAGCAATGCGTATTGATGATCATCGATCAACTGCGTGGTCGCGTCGAAGGCAAACAGGTTATCAACGGTTGCCGCGAGTTCGAACGCGCCTTTGTAGCCGTGACGTTTTACGCCATCGATCCACTTAGGATTCGCCGCCCGCGAGCGCACCACCCGGTTCAGTTCTTCTTTCAGCGTGCGAATCTTTGGCAGATCCGGCTGGCTGTGATCACCGTGGTAACTCGCTGCCGCTTCGCCGCGAAGAGTTTCCACCGCTGCGAGCATGCCGCCCTGAAACTGGTAATAGTCATTGGAATCGAGCAAGTCGTGTTCGCGATTGTCCTGGTTTTGCAGCACCGCTTGCACCTGGCTCAACCGCTGGCTGAATTGCTCGCGGGCGGCGGTGCCTTCGTCAGCGCCGCCGTAAGCGTACGCGCCCCAGTTCAGGTAAACCTCGGCAAGATCTTCACGGGTTTGCCACAAGCGCCCGTCAATTGCGCCCTGCACTCCGGCGCCATAAGCCCCCGGTTTGGCGCCGAAAATTCGCCAGCCGGCCTGACGCCGCGCAGTGTCCTCGTCGATGCCCGATTGCAGCAGCGCTTCGCGCTCGGCGCGCACCCTGGCCGCCAACGGGTTCAAATCGTCCGGTTCGTCCAGCGCGGCCACCGCTTGCACAGCGGCGTCGAAAAGACGAATCAGATTGGCAAACGCATCCCGAAAAAATCCGGAGACGCGCAGCGTCACATCGACACGCGGCCGATCGAGCAGGCTCAGCGGCAGAATCTCGAAATCATCCACGCGCTGACTGCCCGTGGCCCAGACCGGCCGAACGCCCATCAGCGCCATGGCCTGGGCGATATCATCGCCACCGGTACGCATCGTCGCGGTGCCCCAGACGGACAACCCGAGCTGACGCAAATGGTCGCCATGATCCTGCAGATGCCGCTCAAGAATCAGCGTGGCGGACTGAAACCCGATGCGCCATGCGGTGGTGGTCGGCAAGTTGCGCACGTCGACCGAATAAAAGTTACGGCCCGTGGGCAGCACGTCGAGGCGGCCACGGCTTGGCGCGCCGCTGGGGCCGGCAGGAACGAAACGACCGCTCAACGCATCGAGCAGGCCGCGCATTTCAGCGGGACCGCAGGCGTCGAGGCGTGGGGCCACGACTTCGCGCAGGTTGTCGATGATTGCACTGACTTCAGCCCAGCCCGGTAACTGTGGGAGCGAGCTTGCTCGCGAAGGCGTCGGGTCAGACAACTGGTCTTTTACTGACACACCGCTTTCGCGAGCAGGCTCGCTCCCACAGGGGACATTCAGTGTTTGGGAGATCAGGTCTGCGGCAAACAATTCGAGGCGCTCACGGGTATCGCCGGCGGTGCGCCAGACTTCTTCGCTGATGGCCTGTAACTCGGTCGGACGCGGGCCCCTCCACGGATCGGCCAAGGCGCAATCCAGCGGATCAAAACCCAATTCAAACGCTTTGGCCAGTGCTCGCAGCAGACTCGACTGCGCGCCTTTGCCGTCACCGCGCGGGATGCGCAGCAACGCCAGCAAGGTGTCGATGCGTAAACGCCCGGTCGGTGACTCGCCGAAACTGTGCAACCCATCGCGAATCTGCGACTCCTTCAAGTCACACAAATAGGTGTCCAGGCGCGGTAGCCAGATGGCGGCATCGGCATCACTGTCCAGCGCAGCATCCAGTTGCAGTTCGCGATCGATCCGGGTATCACGCACCAGTTGCAAAATGTCCCGCTGCAACTCTCGGGCGCGGCGCGGATCGAGCAGTTGCGCCTCGTAATATTCGTCGGCCAGCAACTCCAGATTGCGCAACGGCCCGTAGGTTTCGGCGCGGGTCAGCGGGGGCATCAGGTGGTCGATGATCACCGCCTGCGTGCGCCGCTTGGCCTGGGCGCCCTCCCCCGGATCATTGACGATAAACGGGTAGATGTTTGGCAGCGGCCCGAATAGCGCGTCCGGCCAGCAGTGTTCTGAAAGCCCGACGCCCTTGCCCGGCAGCCATTCAAGGTTGCCGTGTTTGCCTACGTGGATCACGCCGTGCGCACCATAGGTATTGCGCAACCAGAAATAGAACGCCAGATAACCGTGCGGCGGAACCAGATCCGGGTCGTGATACACCGCGCTCGGATCGACCTGATAACCGCGTGCCGGTTGAATGCCGACGAAAGTCTGGTCGAAACGCAAACCGGCGATCATCAGACGGCCGTCGCGGCACATTGGATCGTTTTGCGGGAGCCCCCAACGCTCAGTCACCGCCGCGCGATTCGCCTCCGGCAGCGCGTTGAACATCAGCAGATAATCATCCATCGCGAGGCTTTGCTGGCAGGGGCGCAGGTCAATGCTGTCGAGGTCGTTGCTGACACTGCCAAGCAACTGCTGAATCAACTCGGTGCCGCTATCGGGCAACGCACGAGCAACCGGATAACCCTCAACCTGCATCGCACGCAAGATGTTCAGTGCCGCCGTCGGCGTATCGAGACCAACGCCGTTGCCGATGCGACCATCGCGGGTCGGGTAATTGGCGAGGATCAGCGCGATGCGTTTCTCGCCGTTCGGCACTTGCGCCAGAGCGACCCAGCGTCGCGCCAGTTCGGCGACAAAATCCATGCGCTCAGGCTGGGCGCGGTAGCAGACCACATCGGACTGACTGCGCTCGCTGCGCCAGGCCAGATCCTTGAAGCTGATCGGGCGACTGATGATACGTCCGTCGAGTTCCGGCAACGCGATGTGCATTGCCAGATCGCGAGGCCCGAGGCCCTGCTCGCTGTCGCGCCAGCCGGGTTCGTTGTCCTGTGCGCAGATCGCCTGGATCACCGGAATGTTTCGGCGAAACGGCCGCAAATGCGGCGCCTCGGGACTGGACTGGGCAAAGCCGGTGGTGTTGAGAATCACCCCCGCTTCGACCTCGTCCAGCCAGTCCTCGACCACCGAAAGGCAGCCAGGCTCTTTCAAACTGGCGACCGCCATGGGCAGCGGATTAAGCCCCGCCGCCAGCAAGCGTTCGCAGAACACATCGATGAACGCGGTGTTGGCCGCCTGCAAATGCGAGCGATAAAACAACAGCGCCGCCACCGGTTGCCCAGGCTGCCAGTCGGCTTGCCAGTCACTCAGCGCGGCGCTGTTTTTACGGGGATGGTAGATCGCGGTGCGCGGCAAGGTTTGCGGCTCGTCCCACGCATAATCACGGGCGAACCATCGCTGCCCCAAGCAGTGGAAAAAATTCAGCGCATTGCCCCTGCCGCCCTGACGCAGGAACTGCCAGAGCTGATCGCGCTCCTCGGCGTTGACCGTGCTCAAGTCGCTGAGCTCCGGATCGGGGCGGTCGTCGCCGGGCACCAGAATCAGTTGCACGCCGCGCTCGGACAACTCGACCAGCCGCTCGACGCCGTAGCGCCAATACGCAATGCCGCCGTGCAGCGAGATCAGAATGACCTTGGCGTGGCGCAGCACTTCATCGACATACAGATCGACCGACGCATGATTCTGCACTTGCATCGGATTGGCCAGGCGCAGGCTCGGATAGTCATCGGGCAATTGCTGCGCGGCTTCGGCGAGGAGCGCCAGACTCGAATCGCCGCTGCACAGGATCACCAGCTCGGCGGGCGTTTGTCCAAGGTCGGCAATGTTGTCGTCCGAGACGAAACCACCGGGCTGGGTCCTGAGCAGGTGCATGGCTTAAACGCTGAGCGCGGCGCGCAATTGCGCTTCGAGTTGGGCCGCATCCAGCGCCTGGCCGATCAGGACCAGACGCGTGACTCGCGCTTCCTCGGCCCCCCATTTGCGGTCGAAATGCTTGTCGAAACGCGTGCCCACGCCTTGAATCAGCAGGCGCATCGGCTTGTTCGGAATCGCCGCAAAACCCTTGACCCGCAGGATGCCGTGCTGGACCACCAATTGCGTCAGCGCGTCGAGCAACAGGCTCTCGTCGCTTTGTGGCAGTTCGATGGAGATCGAATCGAAGGCATCGTGATCGTGGTCATCGTGGTCATCGTGGTCGTCATCGCCGTCATGGTGATGGTCGTGATGGCTGTGGCGGCTGTCGATGTGTTCTTCGGAGCCTGCACCCAGACCGATCAGCACGTCGAGCGGCAGGCGACCGTTGCTGGCTTCGATGATTTTTACGGCTGGCGGCAATTCTTCGGCAACTTCCAGGCGCACGCGCGCCAGATCTTCCGGGCTGGTCTGGTCGGCTTTGTTGAGAATGACCAGGTCGGCGCTGGCCAGTTGGTCGGCGAACAGCTCGTGCAGCGGCGACTCGTGATCCAGGTTCGGATCGAGTTTGCGCTGCGCATCGACCTGATCAGGGAACGCGGCGAAAGTACCGGCCGCCACGGCCGGGCTGTCGACCACGGTGATCACTGCGTCAACGGTGCAGGCGCTGCGGATTTCCGGCCACTGAAAGGCTTGTACCAAGGGCTTTGGCAGGGCCAGGCCGGACGTTTCGATGAGGATGTGATCGAGGTCGCCGCGACGCGCCACCAGTTCACGCATCACCGGGAAAAACTCTTCCTGAACGGTGCAGCACAGGCAACCATTGGCCAGTTCGTAAACGCGGCCGCTGGCTTCTTCTTCAGTGCAGCCGATGGTGCATTGCTTGAGGATTTCGCCGTCGATACCGAGTTCGCCAAACTCGTTGACGATCACCGCGATCCGCCGGCCCTGAGCATTGTCGAGCATGTGCCGCAGCAACGTGGTTTTGCCCGAACCGAGGAAACCGGTGACGATGGTGACGGGGAGTTTGGCCAGTGTTTTCATCGGTATGCCCTTTGGCAAGCGGCGGGCATACGGGACGAGAACCGGCAGCGCGCGTGCACGCCGGAAGCATTCGCCACCGGATCACCCCGCCCGGTTGTAGTGAGAATCTGTGACGAGGCAGGTCTCCTGGCTGACGGCGTTCAGGCGCGGGGCCTGGCGTTCGCTGCGCCTTCCCGCTGGCTCATCGGCTGAGCTGGCAGTGGCGTGGCAACGAACATCACCGTTCACAGTTGCGGGGGCAGCCGCGGCTTTGACCGCGTTCCCTTCTTAGCTTCGGCCAGGCCGAAGAACCTCGAAGGCGCAAGGCTACGCATGGGTCCGTCGTGGGTCAATGGTCGGTGAGTCTGAAACTGGGGTATATCCGTTGCTGCGGTAACGGCTTCTTATGGTTTCGCTCTTACAGCGAGTCACCTTTTCCAAACGCCGGAATGCCGGCCCAGCGAAAGGTAACCCAAAAGGCTTTGCCCCAGCGTACGGCCCTCTCGCTGGGGCTCGGGGTACCTTCGTTACGGGATCGATCCGGGCGCAGCGGCTCCGGTTGGCTTCGCTGCACCTACACTCGCTGTGTACGACTGCGTCGTACGGTCGCTGCGCTCCCACACCCGGATCGATCCCGTAACGAAGCCTGCCGAAGGGGCAAAAGATCAAAAGCCAAAGCAACAGCAGAAACAGAAGCAGAAGCAGAAGCAAAAGCCAGATCAAAAGATCGCAGCCTTCGGCAGCTCCTACAGTTGGATCGCGTACCACACAAGAACAGGTCGGCTGTCAGGCCGCCTTCACGAGCAGGCTCGCTCCCACAGAAAAGCAAAGCAGCGCAGCCGCCCGCGGCAAAGCCGCCCCACTCAACAATGAGCGTTAGCTCGAGTGCTTTTGATCCACCGGCGACGTCGGAAGGCTGAGTGGAGGGATTGATCCGGGCGTGGGAGCGCAGCGACCGTACGACGCAGTCGTACACAGCGAGTGTAGGTGCAGCGAAGCAAACCGGAGCCGCTGCGCCCGGATCAGTCCCGGAGCGAAGGAACCCGAGCCCGCGAGGGCCGAACGCAGGAGCAAGCCTTTTGGGTTACCTTTTTGGCGTTTGAAAAAGGTGACTCGCCGTAAGGGCGAAACCGCCAGCCGCAGCACCGCAAAATCGGATATACACACAACACACCTGAAAAAAGCCCCCCTCGCAGCAACGGATCCACCCCCCAAAAATTGACTAAAAACCCAAACCCATGCTCTCCTGCACACCTTGTTACGGGTGCCCCTCACAGGGTGAAACGGGAAACCGGTGAATCATGTGCTTTACTCAAGGCCATGTCAGTCCGGTGCTGCCCCCGCAACGGTAAGTGAGCGAAGCGTCGAATCCACTGTGCCCCGGCATGGGAAGGTGACGTTTGCAGGTCGGCCATACGCCCACCCCTCACGAGCCCGGAGACCGGCCCGCAACACCCGGCGCGCACAGCGCGCCGAGTACAAACAAACCCGCGGTGGGCGGGCGCTGTTCGAAATCCTTGCGGGCCCGGCGCGCAGGGATTTTCATGCGCTCTATTCACCCGCTGACATTTCAGAGGGAAGCGCTATGTCGATCATCAGCAATACCGTCAGCAACACTGACCACATCTCCAGAACCACCACCCTGGGCCAACGTGTGGCCGCCGCCCTCTTCGCCTCGATCCTCGGTGCCAGCCTGGTCTGGTTCGCTGGCTTCTCACACATCGAAGCGGTGCACAACGCCGCCCACGATACCCGCCACAGCGCCGCGTTCCCGTGCCACTGAGGCTGACGACATGATCAAGCGTATCGCGCAAACCGCCGGGTTCACCGGTCTGCTGGCCGCCCTGCTGCTCACGTTGCTGCAAAGTTTCTGGGTATCACCGTTGATTCTTGAAGCTGAAGCCTTCGAGAAATCCGAACCCGTTGCCCACGTGCATGAACACACCGCTGGCACCGCTGCGCACAGCCATGATGCCGAAGCCTGGGAGCCGGAAGATGGCTGGCAGCGCGTGGCATCGACCACTGGCGGCAATCTGGTCGTGGCGGTCGGTTTCGCCTTGATGCTCGCCGGCCTCTACACCCTGCGCGCGCCGACAAAAACGTCGCAAGGCCTGATCTGGGGGCTGGCCGGTTACGCCACGTTCGTCCTCGCGCCGACACTGGGCCTGCCACCTGAATTACCGGGCACCGCCGCCGCTGACCTGGCATCCCGGCAGATGTGGTGGATCTGCACCGCCGCATCAACCGCTGTCGGGCTCGCGTTGATTGCGTTCAGCCGTCACTGGCTGATGAAGATCCTCGGCGTGGCGATTCTTGCCGTACCGCACGTGATCGGCGCGCCACAACCGCAGGTGCATTCCATGCTCGCTCCCGAGGCGCTGGAAACACAATTCAAAATCGCTTCGCAGTTGACCAACGTGGCGTTCTGGCTGGCCCTGGGCCTCATCAGCGCCTGGTTGTTCCGCCGCAACAGCGCAGGGCAATACCAGGCATGACCGATGACCGTGCAGCGTCGACCTTCGTGGTCGGCCTTGGCTGCCAGCGCGGCTGCCCGGCCAGCACGTTGCGCGCACTACTCGATCAAGCGCTGCAGGCGCATCGCATCGAACTTCGGGCCGTCAAGGCGCTGGCCACTATCGATCTGAAGCGCGACGAACCGGGCTTGCAGGAACTCGCCACGCAACTGGATCTGCCGTTGCAGTATTTCAGCAGTGACGAACTCGCCGGTTACCAGCCACGCCTCAGTCATCAATCGCAAATCGCCTTCGAGCGCACCGGTTGCTACGGTGTGGCTGAAAGCGCCGCGCTGGCGCTCGCCGAGCAACTGATTCAGGCGCCGGCGAAGCTGCTGATTTCCCGGCAAAAGTATGCGCAGGCCACGCTGGCATTGGCCGGCGCTGCGTAAAATCCCGATAATCCCCGCCATCGATCATGAGCACCCTTCATCCGGGGTGCAGCTGCGCTTCTTATCAAGGATTCAACGATGACCGTCTACTTCATCGGCGCCGGCCCCGGCGACCCGGAACTCATCACCGTCAAAGGCCAGCGCCTGATTCGAAGCTGCCCGGTGATTATCTACGCCGGTTCGCTGGTGCCGGCGGCTGTGCTGGAAGGTCATCAGGCTGAAAGCGTGGTCAACAGCGCTGAGTTGCACCTGGAACAGATCATCGAGCTGTTCAAGGCCGCTCATGCCAAAGGCCAGGACGTCGCCAGGGTGCATTCGGGAGACCCGAGTCTGTACGGGGCGATTGGCGAGCAGATTCGCTATTTGCGTGAGCTGGGCATCGCGTTCGAGATTGTTCCAGGCGTGACCGCCACAGCGGCGTGCGCAGCCTTGCTCGGTGCCGAGCTGACCCTGCCGGACATTTCGCAAAGCGTGATTCTGACCCGCTATGCCGACAAGACTGCAATGCCGGCAGGCGAAGAGCTGGCCAATCTGGCGCAGCACGGTGCAACCATGGCGATCCATCTGGGGGTCAATCATCTTCCGAAGATAGTGGTCGAACTGCTGCCGCATTACGGCGCGGATTGTCCAATCGCGGTGATTCACCGCGCGACGTGGCCGGATCAGGATTGGGTAACAGGAACGCTGGCGGATATTGCCGGCAAGGTTGAAGCCAAAGGCTTTCGGCGCACGGCGCTGATTCTGGTCGGGCGCGTGCTGGGAAGTGAGGTGTTCGGCGAATCTTCGCTGTATCGCGCCGGGCACGCGCATCTTTATCGCCCCTGAAAGCGCTTTCGCGAGCAGGCTCGCTCCCACAGGGGAATGCATTACCTTGTGGGAGCGAGCCTGCTCGCGAAAAGGGTTGGCAACTATCGCCCATAAAAAACGGCGCTCACGGGGCGCCGTTTTTCATGCTCGCAGCAAACGCCTTAGTAGTAGGCGTTTTCTTTCTGCGTGTGGTCAGTCACGTCGCGAACGCCCTTGAGCTCCGGAATGCGCTCCAGCAAGGTGCGCTCGATGCCTTCCTTCAAGGTCACGTCAGCCTGGCCGCAGCCTTGGCAACCGCCACCAAACTGCAACACGGCGATGCCGTCTTCCACCACATCGATCAGGCTCACCTGACCGCCGTGGCTGGCCAGCCCCGGGTTGATTTCGGTTTGCAGGTAATAGTTGATGCGCTCGTTGACCGGGCTGTCGGCGTTGACCATCGGCACCTTGGCGTTAGGCGCCTTGATGGTCAGCTGGCCGCCCATGCGGTCGGTGGCGTAATCGACCACGGCGTCATCGAGAAACGCTTCGCTGAACGAATCGATGTAAGCGGTGAAGCTTTTCAGCCCCAGCGCCGTATCTTCAGGTTTTTCTTCGCCCGGCTTGCAGTAGGCAATGCAGGTCTCGGCGTACTGGGTGCCGGGCTGGGTGATGAAGACGCGGATGCCGATGCCCGGGGTGTTCTGCTTGGAGAGCAGATCGGCCAGGTAATCATGGGCGGCGTCGGTAATGGTAATAGCGGTCATGGAAACTCCTCGCAGGCTTGGGCGCAGTTTACGCCAATCAGGGCGCCTGACAAAGTCCTAGTATTTTTGTCGGGAAAGAATCTCGATAGTTCCACCCTACATCCCCTGTGGCAATGACAGCCGTAGCGATCAATCACAGGTTCTCGTACCGATTCATATCCAGCACGCCCTCTTCCACGGGATCGGTCTCATGGATGTAAGCGCTCAGATCATGGAAATAGAACCAGAACTGCGGGTGACTGCGGCGAATGCCCCACCGCTCGACGACCTTCTCGAACCGGTTGGCATCCCTGGCATTTTCCATGGCATCGACAAACGCCGGGATTTGATCGGCCGGGACGTTGAAGATGAAATTCGGATAGCTGGTCAGCACGCCCGGATAAATCGTCAGCGTGTCGAGCCCGGGTTGATAACGCAGCGATTCGCCGAGCAGAAACGCCACGTTGCTGTGGGCGCGGTTGCGCAGCAGGCTGTAGACCTCGCGCTTGCCACTCGCCGTTTCGACGCGCAGCAAGGTCGCTTCGGGCATTTGATCGATGACTTTCAGCCCGGCCGCTGGCCGCGATGCCAGGCGACTCAAAGCCTGTTCTGCATTCTGTAACGCCGGATCGATGTTGGGCCGCGAGCAATAAGCGCCGTCACAGCGATTGATCGGGTCCGGTCGCGCGTTCAAATCGCCATAACGCGCCAGCAACTGCAGTGCGAAATCGCGCTTCGGGTCTTTCTCGTCAAGTTTGAGTGCGGTCGGCTTATCGTCATCGATGGCTTCATAGTCGAGCCACATCTTCAACTGTCCGCTGTTCTGGTACCAATCGTTGAGGTAGTCCTCGCGCGAATCGGCGGGCATCAGGCGCAGGAAGTTCTGCTCGGCGCCGTTGCGGATCAGGTCGAAGTACAGCCGGGTCTGCGCTTGATGGGAAACGTTGCCGAACACGTCGAAGTTGACAGCGAGCTGGTAATACGTGCGTTCCAGCAGCGGATAATCGAACAGCCACATCGTCTGCGGCACTTCGCCAATAAGACCCTTGGTCACCGAAGCGCTGTCGAAATGACGGAAAATGCTCAGCAAGGCGTTGTCATTGCCGGCCCATAGCGTCGACCAGCTCGGGGCCGGGAGGTCGGCGTAGCTGTCGCGGCGCAGGGCTTCGTATTCGTTACGCTTGTCGCGATAGTTGCGCCACAGGCTCAAAACGCTGCCAACGTCGTCGTTCTGCCCCGGCATCGCCAGCAATGGCGTGGCCTGGCCGCGATAGTTCGGGTCGGTGATATACAGGTCATGCTCGGGCGCTTGAAACAGCGCCCAGAAGTTGTCGCGGATCACGTCGGTTGCAATTTGCCCACGGCACACCGGCCCGCGAATAAACGTGCGAACGAAATACTCGGCGTTATCGAGCATGAACTGATAGCGCGCCTGTGCCGGGATCGCCTCGAACGTGGCAAATGGGTTGGCCCGGCTCTGCGGGCCGTAACCCGGCAAGGCATTGACCTGCCAGTTGCCGCTGTAAAACAGGCTTTTGATCCGGGCCATTTTCGCAGCGCTGAGCGGGTAAGTGATGTGCGTCTTGTGCACGATCACGCCTTGCACCGGCCACAAGCGGTAAAACACCTGAGTACCCGGATCGTCGTTGGGGCGACGTGTGGCGATCAGATCGATCGGCTGGCCGCTCGGCGTGCGTGAGCGGACCCACTGGAAATAGCGCCCCGGCTCGCCGTCCTTGAAATAGAGGTGCGCAAGGTACCAGTGTTCAAACAGCCAGCGCCCCACCAGGCTTTGCCGCGCGCCGGGGGCATTGAGCAGGTTTTCCCACTGCAATATCTGCATCGCCTCCTTGGCGTTTGGCGCCAGATTTTGCTCATCTATTGGCGCACCCGAGGCCAGCCAGCGCTGCAAGGTCTGATACTGCTGATCGGTCAGCCCGGTGACGGCCAGCGGCATCCCTTCTTTAGGATGCACACCGGCGTAAGCGTCAAACTCCGCGGGCATTGCGCAGAGATTGTTACGGTTGAGCCCCAGCACAATCTCTTGCGGGAGCTTGGCGTTCGGCGTCAGCGACGTCTTGTGACCAAGTTCGAGCATGCGCGCCATCAGTGCGGCCTGGCTGCCCTGAGCGTCGAGCACCGAATAGAAATCTTTCTGCTGCCAGGCGCGCTTGCCGAATGCGTCGTAGAACAGCCGCGTGGTCGGCGCCGCCTGGGTGCGTTCGCCGTCATAGACCGGCATTTTGCTCGCGCCACGGGCTGCGCCTTCGCCACTGCCCAGATTCAACTGGCACGCAGAGTCGTAGCAGGCATGACAGGCCACGCACTTCTCGGTAAAGATCGGTTGAATGTCGCGGCTGTAAGAGATAGTAGACGAGGTCGCAGGATCTTGCGCCACAGCGCCCCCGCTCAGGAACAGCAACAAGATACTGATGACGCGGTACGGCATGCTGCTGATCCCGATGATGAAAAAAGGCCGCGATTCTACCTTTATGACGCTCGTACCAACATGAGCGATATTCATGCAAATGGCTTGTATGCTCCAAAAGCGCACAGGTTTGCTATGATCCCGCTCCTTCGTAATGGTCTTTTCGAGTAGTCCACATGTCCGATCGCAGCGTCCGCCTTCAAGCTCTCAAGCAAGCCCTCAAAGAGCGCATCCTGATTCTCGATGGCGGGATGGGCACGATGATCCAGAGCTACAAGCTCGAAGAGCAGGATTATCGCGGCAAACGCTTCGCGGACTGGCCCAGTGACGTCAAGGGCAACAATGACCTGCTGGTGATCACTCGTCCGGACGTGATCGGCGGCATCGAAAAGGCTTATCTGGACGCCGGTGCCGACATTCTCGAAACCAACACTTTCAACGCCACGCGCATTTCGATGGCCGATTACGGCATGGAAGAACTGGCCTACGAACTCAACGTAGAAGGCGCACGCCTGGCCCGCAAGGTCGCCGATGCGAAAACCGCTGAAAACCCGGCCAAGCCGCGCTTCGTCGCCGGCGTGCTCGGCCCGACCAGCCGCACCTGCTCGCTGTCACCGGACGTCAACAACCCCGGCTATCGCAACGTTACCTTCGATGAACTGGTAGAGAACTACACCGAAGCCACCAAAGGCCTGATCGAGGGCGGCGCCGACCTGATCCTGATCGAAACCATCTTCGACACCCTCAACGCCAAAGCGGCGATCTTCGCCGTGCAAGGTGTATTCGAAGAGCTGCACATCGAACTGCCGATCATGATTTCCGGCACCATCACCGATGCGTCCGGCCGCACCCTGTCGGGCCAGACCACCGAAGCGTTCTGGAACTCCGTGGCCCACGCCAAGCCGATTTCGGTGGGTTTGAACTGCGCCCTGGGTGCCAGTGAACTGCGTCCGTATCTGGAAGAACTGTCGAACAAGGCCAGCACCCACGTTTCCGCGCACCCGAACGCCGGCCTGCCCAACGAGTTCGGCGAGTACGACGAGTTGCCGTCGCAAACCGCAAAAGTCATCGAAGAATTCGCCCAAAGCGGCTTCCTCAACATTGTCGGCGGCTGCTGCGGCACCACGCCGGGCCACATCGAAGCCATCGCCAAAGCCGTGGCCGGTTACGCACCGCGACAGATTCCGGACATTCCCAAGGCCTGCCGCCTGTCCGGCCTGGAGCCGTTCACCATTGATCGCAGCTCGCTGTTCGTCAACGTCGGCGAGCGGACCAACATCACCGGCTCGGCCAAGTTCGCCCGCCTGATCCGTGAAGACAACTACACCGAAGCCCTTGAAGTCGCCCTGCAGCAGGTCGAGGCGGGCGCCCAAGTGATCGACATCAACATGGACGAAGGGATGCTCGATTCGAAGAAGGCCATGGTGACCTTCCTCAATCTGATCGCCGGCGAACCGGACATCTCGCGCGTGCCGATCATGATCGACTCCTCGAAATGGGAAGTGATCGAGGCCGGCCTGAAATGCATTCAGGGCAAAGGCATCGTCAACTCGATCAGCATGAAAGAAGGCGTCGAGCAGTTCATTCATCACGCCAAACTGTGCAAGCGCTACGGCGCTGCGGTGGTGGTAATGGCCTTCGACGAAGCAGGCCAGGCCGACACCGAGGCGCGCAAGAAGGAAATCTGCAAACGCTCCTACGACATTCTGGTCAACGAAGTCGGCTTCCCGCCGGAAGACATTATTTTCGACCCGAACATCTTCGCCGTGGCCACCGGCATCGAAGAGCACAACAACTATGCCGTGGACTTCATCAATGCCTGCGCCTACATCCGCGATGAGCTGCCGTACGCGCTGACGTCAGGCGGCGTGTCCAACGTGTCGTTCTCGTTCCGCGGCAACAACCCGGTGCGCGAGGCGATTCACTCGGTGTTTCTGCTGTACGCGATCCGCGCCGGCCTGACCATGGGCATCGTCAACGCCGGCCAACTGGAGATCTACGACCAGATCCCGCAGGAGCTGCGCGACGCCGTCGAAGACGTGATCCTCAACCGCACTCCGGAAGGCACCGACGCCCTCCTCGCCATCGCCGACAAGTACAAGGGCGACGGCAGTGTCAAGGAAGCCGAGACCGAAGAATGGCGCAACTGGGACGTCAACAAGCGTCTGGAGCATGCGCTGGTCAAGGGCATCACCACGCACATCGTCGAAGACACCGAAGAGTCGCGCCAGTCGTTCGCCCGCCCGATCGAGGTCATCGAAGGCCCGCTGATGTCGGGCATGAACATCGTCGGCGACCTGTTCGGCGCCGGCAAAATGTTCCTGCCGCAAGTGGTAAAATCCGCCCGTGTGATGAAACAGGCTGTGGCGCACCTGATTCCATTCATCGAACTGGAAAAAGGCGACAAACCGGAAGCCAAGGGCAAGATCCTCATGGCCACGGTGAAAGGCGACGTGCACGACATCGGCAAGAACATTGTCGGCGTGGTGCTCGGTTGCAACGGTTACGACATCGTTGACCTCGGCGTGATGGTGCCGGCCGAGAAGATCCTGCAGGTCGCCAAGGAAGAAAAGTGCGACATCATCGGCCTCTCCGGCCTGATCACCCCGTCGCTGGATGAAATGGTTCACGTTGCCCGTGAAATGCAGCGTCAGGATTTCCACCTGCCACTGATGATCGGTGGCGCGACCACGTCCAAGGCACACACGGCGGTGAAAATCGAACCGAAGTACAGCAACGACGCCGTGGTCTACGTGACGGATGCCTCGCGCGCCGTCGGCGTGGCGACGCAGCTGCTGTCCAAGGAACTCAAGGCCGGTTTCGTCGAAAAAACCCGCCTGGAGTACATCGACGTCCGCGAGCGCACGTCCAATCGCAGCGCCCGCACCGAGCGCCTCAGCTACGCCGCCGCGATCGCCAAGAAGCCGCAATTTGACTGGGCCGGTTATCAGCCGGTCAAACCGACCTTCACCGGCAGCAAGGTGCTGGACAACATCGACCTCAAGGTGCTGGCCGAATACATCGACTGGACGCCGTTCTTCATTTCCTGGGATCTGGCGGGCAAATTCCCACGCATCCTTGAAGACGAAGTGGTCGGTGAAGCCGCCACGGCGCTGTACAAGGACGCCCGGGAGATGCTCGCCAAGCTGATCGACGAGAAGCTGATCAGTGCCCGTGCAGTGTTCGGTTTCTGGCCGGCCAACCAGGTAAATGAGGACGACATCGAGCTGTACGGCGATGACGGCAAGCCGCTGGCCAAACTTCATCACCTGCGTCAGCAGATCATCAAGACCGACGGCAAACCCAATTTCTGCCTGGCCGACTTCGTTGCGCCAAAGGACAGCGAAATCACCGACTATGTCGGTGGGTTCATCACCACCGCCGGCATTGGCGCCGAGGAAGTGGCCAAGGCTTATCAGGACGCTGGCGACGATTACAACTCGATCATGGTCAAGGCCCTGGCCGACCGCTTGGCCGAAGCGTGCGCAGAATGGCTGCACCAGCAAGTGCGCAAAGAGCACTGGGGTTATGCGAGGGACGAGGTGCTCGACAACGATGCACTGATCAAAGAGCAATACCGTGGCATCCGTCCCGCGCCTGGCTACCCGGCCTGTCCGGATCACACCGAGAAAGCCGCGCTGTTCACCCTGCTTGATCCAGAGGCGGCCGAAATGCGTGCCGGACGCAGCGGCGTGTTCCTCACCGAGCACTACGCAATGTTCCCGGCCGCTGCGGTCAGTGGCTGGTACTTCGCTCATCCGCAGGCGCAATACTTTGCCGTGGGCAAAATCGACAAGGACCAGGTCCAGAGCTACACCGCGCGCAAGGGTCAGGACCTGAGCGTGACCGAGCGCTGGCTGGCGCCGAATCTGGGTTATGACAACTGATCCAGCCTCACAGACCCTGCAGGAGCGAGGATGAGGCGTCTGTGCCGGCCTCTTCGCGATTAGCTTTGCTGTGTTCTTCAGCGGGTTGGCTATGCTTGTCTGAACACACCACAGACGAGGGATTTATGGACGATCCAGTCGACAACAAACCGCCGACCTTCTGGCAGATGCTGCACAGCGTGCTGGCGGCGGCGTTCGGGGTGCAGAGCGGCAAGAATCGGGAAAGGGACTTTACCCACGGCAAACCCAGCCATTTCGTCATGCTGGGCATTCTGTTCACGGCGATATTCGCGCTGACGCTGTTCGGCATCGTCAAGCTGGTGCTGCATCTGGCGGGGCTTTAGGCCAGCCCGGGAACGGCCCATGGCCGTTCCCGGAGCTTTGGTTCATTGATGGCTGACCCAGAACACGGCCGTTCCCACGACCAGAATAATCAGAAACAAAATGGCCCACGCATCAACGCTACTGTCGCTTTTCCTTGCCTTGGTCGGGTTGCTCATTGCATCGCCTCTTATCGGTTTTGTCGGTGATTGCAGAAAGACTCGTCCACAGTTAAGACGATGATTGCCCGCACGACAAATGTGGAATAGTTAATAACTGTTCTCGTTAGGCGATTTGGTTCTTTACATATACTCAAACATCACTTTTGCGCATAACTGCAAACGGGTATATTGCCCCGGCTCCGTTAGGGAGCGCGCGGCCGTGCGCGCAGAATTGCAGAGGCATAATCGGACTTCAGCAAGCGAAAACGCAGCGTTTCCGAGTAGCCCAAAGCCTGAGAACAGGACTTATATGTACGTATACGACGAGTACGATCAGCGGATCATCGAGGACCGCGTCAAGCAGTTCCGTGATCAGACCCGACGCTATCTGGCAGGTGAGCTGAGCGAAGAAGAATTCCGCCCCCTGCGCCTGCAAAATGGCCTGTACATCCAGCGCTTCGCGCCGATGTTGCGCGTGGCGGTGCCTTACGGCCAGCTGACTTCGCGTCAGGTGCGCATGATGGCCAAGATCGCCCGCGACTACGACAAGGGCTACGCCCATATCAGTACGCGGCAGAACGTGCAGTTCAACTGGCCGGCCGTTGAAGACATCCCGGACATCCTTGCCGAGCTGGCAACCGTGCAGATGCACGCGATCCAGACCAGCGGCAACTGCCTGCGCAACGTCACCACCGATCAGTTCGCCGGTGTCGCCGCCGATGAAGTGATCGATCCGCGGCCTTGGTGCGAGATCGTGCGCCAGTGGACGACGTTCCACCCGGAATTTGCCTACCTGCCGCGCAAGTTCAAGATCGCCGTCAACGGTTCGACCGCTGACCGTGCCGCCATCGAAGTCCATGACATCGGTCTGGAACCGGTCTACAACGCCGCTGGCGAGCTGGGTTTCCGCGTGCTGGTCGGCGGAGGCCTCGGGCGTACGCCGGTTGTGGGCGCATTCATCAACGAGTTCCTGCCGTGGCAGGACCTGTTGAGCTACCTCGATGCCATTCTGCGTGTGTACAACCGCTACGGCCGTCGTGACAACAAGTACAAGGCGCGCATCAAGATCCTCGTCAAAGCACTGACCCCAGAAGTATTCGCACAAAAAGTCGATGCGGAAATGGAGCACCTGCGCGGTGGCCAGACCACGCTGACCGAAGCCGAACTGCATCGCGTCGCCAAGCATTTCGTCGACCCGGACTACAAGGTCCTCGACAACCAGACGGCTCAGTTGGCCGATCTGGACAAGGAACACCCAGGCTTCGCCCGCTGGCGTACCCGCAACACCTTGGCGCACAAGAAGCCGGGCTATGTAGCCGTGACCCTGTCGCTGAAGCCGACCGGCGTTGCGCCGGGCGACATTACCGATAAACAGCTCGACGCCGTCGCGGATCTGGCCGAGCGCTACAGCTTCGGCCAACTGCGCACTTCCCACGAGCAGAACATCATTCTTGCCGATGTCGAGCAAAGCCAGTTGTTCACCCTGTGGGGCGAGCTGCGCGAGCAAGGTTTCGCCACGCCGAACATTGGCCTGCTGACCGACATCATCTGCTGCCCGGGCGGTGATTTCTGCTCGCTGGCCAACGCCAAGTCGATCCCGATTGCCGAGTCGATCCAGCGCCGTTTCGACGACCTGGACTATCTGTTCGACATCGGCGAGCTTGACCTGAACATCTCCGGTTGCATGAACGCTTGCGGTCACCACCATGTCGGCCACATCGGTATTCTCGGGGTGGACAAGAAGGGCGAAGAGTTCTACCAGGTCTCTCTGGGCGGCAGCGCCAGCCGTGACGCGAGCCTTGGCAAGATCCTCGGCCCGTCCTTCGCTCAGGAAGCCATGCCGGATGTCATCTCGAAGCTGATTGACGTGTACGTCGAACAACGTACTGAAGACGAGCGCTTCATCGACACCTATCAGCGTATTGGCATCGACCTCTTCAAGGAACGCGTCTATGCAGCGAATCATTAAAAACAACGAAGTCGTCGATGAAACCTGGCACTTGCTGCCGAAGGATTTCAACATCGACGAGATCAGCAACTGCGACGACCTGATCGTGCCTCTGCAACTGTGGCGCGAGCACAGCCGCATGCTCCAGGCCCGCGATGGCGGCCTGGGCGTCTGGCTGGACGCTGATGAGGAAGCCGAGGAAATCGGTGCAGACGTTGATCAGTTTCAGGTCATCGCGCTGAACTTCCCTGCGTTTACTGACGGCCGCAACTACTCCAACGCCCGTCTGCTGCGTGACCGCTATGGTTTCAAGGGTGAGTTGCGGGCGATCGGCGACGTGTTGCGGGATCAGCTGTTCTACATGCGCCGTTGCGGGTTTGATGCGTTCGCTATCCGCGCGGACAAAGACCCGTACGAGGCACTTGAAGGTCTGAAAGACTTCTCCGTGACGTACCAGGCGGCCGCCGACGAACCGCTGCCACTGTTCCGTCGTCGTTAAGTCTGCAAAAAAAACGCCGGTCATCTGACCGGCGTTTTTTTATGCCTGCGATATCGCTTTTTTACCAGAAGCGCTGCTGCGTCAGGCGGCTCCACCAGTTCAGCAGTACGCGATCCACTGAACCGCTCGCGGCCATGCCGATGCGCTCCTGCAGGCTTTTGCGCTCGGCGTAGTGCAGGTGATAGACATCGGCCTGTTTGGCCTTCTGCGCCAGGTATTCGTCACTGGTCTTGAGCTCATCAACCAGCTGTTTGTCCAGCGCGGCCACGCCGAGCCAAACTTCGCCAGTGGCCACTTCGTCGATTGCCAGTTGCGGGCGATAGCGCGAGACGAAGTTCTTGAACAACTGATGGGTGATGTCGAGGTCTTCCTGAAACTTCTCCCGGCCCTTTTCGGTGTTTTCGCCAAACACGGTCAAGGTGCGCTTGTATTCACCGGCCGTCAGCACTTCGAAATCAATGTCATGCTTTTTCAGCAGGCGGTTGACGTTGGGCAACTGCGCCACCACACCAATCGATCCCAGGATGGCGAAGGGTGCGCTGATGATCTTCTGGCCAATGCACGCCATCATGTAACCACCGCTCGCGGCGACTTTGTCGATGCACACGGTCAACGGCACGCCGGCTTCGCGGATGCGCGCCAGTTGCGAAGACGCCAGGCCATAGCTGTGGACCATGCCGCCACCGCTTTCCAGACGCAGTACCACTTCGTCTTTTGGCGTAGCGAGGGTCAGCAGTGCGGTGATTTCATGGCGCAAGCTTTCGGTCGCCGAGGCCTTGATGTCGCCGTCGAAATCCAGCACAAACACCCGAGCTTTGGTATCAGGCTTTTTCTTCTGTTTCTTCTCGCTTTTGTCGGCCTTGGCTTCGCCCTTGCGCAAGGCCTTGAGCTGGTCCTTGTCGAGCAGCGTCTGCTCCAGGCGCTCACGCAACCCTTTGTAGAAATCATTGAGTTTGCTGACCTGCAACTGGCCCGCTGACTTGCGCCGACCCTTGCTGCGCATCGCGGCAAAACTGGCAAGCACGACCAGAATGGCGATCACAAGCGTGACCGTCTTGGCCAGGAAACTGGCGTATTCGGTGAAAAACTCCACAGAGACTCCTCAAAACAATGCGCGGATGCAAAACCCGCGCGGGATGGCTCAAGCATACCCATGCGCCGGCTCGTCGGCCAGCCGTGAAACCTCTGGCAACATGGCTGGAACGAGCATTTCAAACAAGCGTATGTTTTTTCATTGACAGCTCTCCGTCATCCTCATAACCTCGCCAGACCTTCAACGTACCGGGATGACGCGGACGTGGGCAGCATCTACTTGATACGACATGGCCAGGCCTCCTTTGGTGCAGACGACTATGACGTCCTCTCTCCGATCGGCATTCGTCAGGCAGAAATTCTCGGTCAGCACCTTGCCGACCTCGGCGTCAGTTTTGATCGCTGCATTGCCGGCGACCTACGCCGTCAGCAACACACCGCCACGAGCGCATTGGGACAATTCAGCGCCAGAGGCCTGACCACTCCCGTTCTCGAAACCGATTCCGCCTTCAACGAGTTTGATGCCGATGCGGTGATTCGTGCCCTGCTCCCGGACCTGCTGTCCAGGGAGCCGGAAGCCCTCGACATCCTGCGCAACGCCGCGCAAAACCGTGGCGAATTCCAGCGCATCTTTGCCCTGATCGTCGAACGCTGGCTGGCCGGCACCTACGATCCACCCGGACTGGAAAGCTGGCTGGGTTTTGTCGAGCGGGTCCACGCCGGCCTGCATCGCATCCTCGATCTGGCGGAAAAAAACCAGAAAATCGCCGTGTTCACTTCCGGCGGCACCATCACCGCCCTGCTTCACCTGATTACGCAAATGCCTGCAAGGCAGGCCTTTGAATTGAATTGGCAAATCGTCAACACCTCGCTCAACCAATTGAAGTTTCGCGGTCGCGAGGTGGCTCTGGCTTCCTTCAACAGTCACGCACACCTGCAACTGCTGAAGGCCCCGGAACTCATCACTTTTCGCTGAGTCCGGCTTACTGTGACCCTGGCTGTAACCACACAGCTCCTATTACCAGAAAGGATCGAACCATGACCTCCGTAGCTGATGCCGTAAAAGCAATGCAAGCCAAGTTCAACCCAGCCGCCGCTGCCGGTCTGGATCTGGTCTTCGGTTTCAACATCACCGACGAAGACAAGCAATACGCACTGATCGTCAAAGACGGCACCTGCGAAATCCAGGAAGGTGAAAACCCGGACGCCAACTGCACGCTGGTGCTCGACAGTGAAACCCTGAAAGGCATCGTCAGCGGCGAGACCGACGGCATGCAGGCATTCATGGGCGGCAAACTGCGCGTTGAAGGCGATATGATGCTGTCGATGAAACTGTCCGAGCTGTTCCCTTCGTAAGAAGCTGCCCGGTAAAAACAGATCCCGCCCCTTTGGCGGGATTTGTCGTTTCATGGGTTCACAATTCAGCACGGGGGGTAATTGCATTCAGAGAGGGTGGATTGGTGCCTGGCGCTCTTCCTGTGAGAGAGCCAGGTGCAGGGGCTTTTGCCTTACAATGCCCAACCTCAAAAACACCGGCCCCGCCCCATGGACATCGACCTCGCCCGTACCTTCCTCGAAATCGTCCGTCACGGCAGCCTTGCCGCCGCTGCGCAGAAGCTGTTCGTTACGCAAACGGCGATTACTGCCCGGGTGCAAAAACTTGAAAGTCAGTTAGGCAGCACGCTGTTCGTGCGCAATCGCGCCGGGGCGAAGTTGACGGCCAACGGCGAAGCTTTCGTCATCTATGCCAATCAACTGGTGCAAACCTGGGAAGCCGCGCGCCGCGATCTGCCGCTGCCCGAGGGCTATCACAACGTTCTGCACATTGGTGGCGAGGTCAGCCTGTGCAATCCGCTGATGCTCAGTTGGGCGGCCGAACTGCGCGATAAAATCCCCGGACACGCATTGCGCATGGAAATCCGCGACGGCGAGAACCTGTTGCGCCAGCTCGAACTGGGCGTGCTCGATGCCGCACTCGTCTACCAACCGGAATACTGGCCGGGGCTGCAGGTCGAGCAGGTGCTTGAGGAAAAGCTGATTCTGGTGCGCGCGCCGGAACGCCCCGATCCCTACGTCTACATCGACTGGGGCCCGGATTTCCGTCGTCAGCACGATGCCGCCCTGCCGGAAAAAGCCAAAGCCGCGCTGAGCTTCAACCTTGGCCCTTTGGCCCTGCAATACATTCTCGAAAACGGCGGCAGCGGCTATTTCCGGACCCGTGTCGTGCGCACGTACCTGGAAACCGGCGCTCTGGAGGCCGTCACCAAGGCGCCGGAATTTGGCTATCCGACCTATCTGGTTTACTCGCGTGATCGCGACTCGGCGGTGCTGCAGCAGGCCTTCGATCTGTTGCGCGAAGTGATCCGAACCGATGACGACTGGTCGCAGCGCTGGAACCCGTTGAGCTGACGGCGCCTTCAGTCCCGAGCATGGCGCTTGTGGCCTCAAGGTTCGCCCTGCACACACCAGTGGATCGGCTAATCTGCCGGGTATAACAACAATACCCGCAGGTGAAACCGTTGAGGCAGACCACCGAGGCATTTCGCAGTCGCTACCGTGCGGCCATTCATCCGTTGTATAACCCGTGGCTGCACGGCACGTTTGTGTTGCTGTTCGGCCTTGTGGCCGTCGCTGCCTTCTTCAGCACCGTGCATTCAGTCAGCTGGCTGCAATGGCTGACCGTGCCCCTTACGCTGCTGTTCTTCAATTTTGGCGTGTACATGGTTCATCGCCATCTCGGTCATCATAAAAAGACCTTCGCCAGGATGTTTTATGCCCGGCACGCCGGTGACCATCACAGCTTTTTCACGCCCGGCCATATGACTTTTGACAGCGCTCGCGACTGGCGGGTGATTCTGTTTCCAGCCTGGCTGATCGTGATTCATACGCTGGTGATCACCCTGCCCCTCTGGTGGCTGCTCGCTTGGCTCAACGCCAACGTTGCCGGTTTGTTCGCAGGCTGCATGGTGCTCGGCTATTTGGTCTACGAGGTGTTCCACGCCTGTGAACACCTGCCGCCCCATAATCCGTTGACCCGGTTGCCGTGGATCCGCCAGATGCGCCGTCTGCATGAACTGCATCACCGCCGCGAGCGCATGCAGGAAAGCAACTTCAACATCGTTCTGCCCTTGATGGACTACCTGTTCGGCACACTTTACAGAGAGCCGGAACCCGCCCCTTTGAGTGATTCGCCAATGACCATGACGTACATGCAGCACGAGATCGGTATCCCCGGCGAACCTGTTGCGGTGCTGGCCTATGCCGCCAGCGTCAGCCACTGGCCGGCGTGGCATCCTTCATCGCTGAAGATTGACGGCCCGCAAGGTCCGCTGCATGCCGGTGCGCAATTTGAAGAAGACATTCATGCCGGCGGACGCGCCGGCCATTTGCGCTGGGCGGTCACTGAATATCTGCCGGGACGGCGCTGGTGCGCTCGGGCGCAAGGCGACAAGGGTTTGTCCCTGCGGCTGACTTACGAGTGCTCGGCTGAAGATGGCGGCACACGCTTCGTGCGCACGCTGGAGTATCGCTTCGACGGCGTGCTCATGCGCATCGCCAATTGGCTGCTGCTCAAACGGCGCATCGAACGGGAGTCAGCCGCCTCCATGCTGGCGCTGCGCGATACGGCTGCACAGGCCATCGACGTGACGAGGGCTGATGCGTGAAGCCACGACACGGACTGTGCCTGCTGATCGTTCCCGTCATCGCCTTCCTTTTGATGATGCCGACCAAAGTCGAACCCGTGGCCTGGACACCTGCGCCGGCCCCATCGCTGACCGAAGGCGTGTATACCGAGAACCAGCGCCTCAAAGGCGTGGTAAAGGTCGGGCCGAGCGACATCGAAGGACCGGAGGCGTTGCTTCTGGAGGACGATTTCCTCATCACCGGCCTGCATGACGGACGGCTGATTCGCAGCAGTCTCGACGGCACGCAGCGCAAGGTACTCGCCGACACTGGCGGCCGCCCTTTGGGGCTGGCCCGTCATCCGAATGGCATGCTGGTCATTGCCGACGCGGTCAAAGGCCTGCTTTCGCTTGATGCCCAGGGTCGGGTGATTCCGTTGACCACCGAGGCCAACGGTCTGGCATTCGGTTTCACCGATGACGTAGCGATCGACAAGTCCGGGCACTACGCCTACTTCAGTGATGCCTCCAGCCGCTGGGGTTACGGCCATGATGGCGAGGCGATCATTGAGCACGGCGCCGATGGCCGTTTGCTCCGTTACGACTTTCAGAGCGGCAAAACCAGCGTGCTGCTCGACAAGTTGCAGTTCGCCAACGGCGTCACCCTCGGCCCGGACGAGGCCTATGTGCTGGTCAATGAAACCGGCGCCTATCGCATCAGCCGTTATTGGCTGAAGGGTTCCAAGGCTGGCACCCATGACGTGTTCATCGACAACTTGCCGGGGCTGCCCGACAACCTGGCGTTCAATGGCAGCAACCGTTTTTGGGTAGCATTGTATTCGCCGCGAAATGTGTTGCTCGATGGCACCGCAGAACATCCGTTCCTGCGCAAGATGATCGTGCGAGCGTTGACGGTTTTACCAAAGCCTGTGGAGAAGCGTGGATTCGTGCTGGGGCTGGATCTGGACGGCAAGGTCATTGCCAACTTGCAGGACGCGAGCAGCGGCGGTTATTCGCCGATTACCACAGTGCGAGAGTATGGGCAGTGGCTGTATTTCGGCTCGTTGAAGGCGACTCACATGGGGCGGATGGGGTTGGAGGAGGCGCTGAAGTAAGCCAGCAGAATGTGTATTGAATGGAGCGACGCCATCGCGAGCAGGGGGCGCATTTGTAAAGGTGGAGCGAGCCTGCTCGCGAAAACGTCGGCCGATCAGGCGCGTTGTTCGAGTTGCCGGACGATTTCATCCTTGACCAACAGGCGCTTCTCCTTGAGCGTCCTGACATAGTCATCATCGGATTGGTTGTTTTCTGCCTTGACCACTTCTTTGTCTGCTTCCGCGTACTTGTCGAGCAACGAATTGAGCTTCACATCCTGGGAGCGTTTTTGCTGGATCTCTTCTTTTGTAACCTTCAGGTCCTGATACAAGTCGTGTGAAACCGGCATGAAACACCTCCATCAGTTGATGACAGCCAGCGCGACCGTTGCGCTGGCGTGAGCAGCATGGCCTTGCGGGCGGGCGTCTGTCGAGACGCTGTCAGACCAGCGGTTGCCGTTCGTCGCCCTGTCGCAATCACGATAAAACCTTTTCCGCGTGCGTTTGCTCCATTGGTTACCGCTCACAAAAACCTGCGTGGAGATACCCAATGGACGGATTCAACTTGCGTCATCTCGCTCTGGCTGTAGCACTGAGTGCTGGCATGGGCTCGGCCTTTGCTGCCACTTCCAACGATTTCGTCGAAAACGCCGCTGCCAATGGCATCGCCGAGATCGAGACCAGTCGCCTGGCTCTGGAGAAAAGCCAGTCTGCCGACATCAAAGCCTTCGCCAACCAGATGATCACCGATCACAGCAAGGCCAACGATGAGCTGGCGAAAATTGCTCAGGCCAATGATCTCGAAGTGCCGGATGCCACCACTTTGACCAAGCAGGCCAAGGCCAAGCTCCTTGAAATGCGTGATGAGTCTTTTGATGCCGCCTACGCCAACAACCAGGTCATGGCGCACGAGGAAACCATCGCACTGTTTGAAAAACAGGTCGACGCCAAGACCGATGACAAGGCCAAAGGCACCCCTGAACTGAAAGCATTTGCGCAGAAAATGCTGCCAGACCTGAAAAAACACCTGGCCCATGCCAAAGAGCTGCAAGCCAAGCACCCAAGCAAATAGTCGCCGGGCAATAAAGAGGCCGCATCCATTGATGCGGCCTTTTTGCGTTTCGGCGATTAACCGCCGTCAGTGTCGATATCGGCGTCGGTGCTTTCGCCCGGCGCGGGGCGGTCCGGGTCAGGTTTGAAACCTGGGCTGAAGTCGTTGCTGTTATCGCTGTGATGCTGCTTCTGATCGACCTCGGCAGCAGCGCTGTCTGCCTGCCCTGCCTCAGCCGGCGCAGGGGAATTTTGCCCCGGTGTTTGCGCGTCGATGGCAGGGTCGTTGCGATTGATCGATTCAGAGGACTGATTCCGCTGTTGCGGCGCTTGCTCGTTCATATCCACCTCATTCATGGTCCGGCATCCTTCTTCCAGCACGACCGGGAAAACGTCGGGCATGCAGATTCGAAGCCGCACGCCACTGTTTCGTTCAAAAGATCGTCGCCTGTTGCCACGCTGACCGGAATTACCGGCCGTTCAATACGACCAACAAAAAAATCGCCTGCAGATGCGCCGTCATCATGGGTTTAAGACCCGCGCCAGAAACGGCGCAGTCTTGCTTTTCCTGCTTGCAGCGACTTTCTGCGGCGAGCCCGCCGCGACGATCCTGCCGCCCTGATCGCCCGCGCCCGGACCTATATCGATCACCCAGTCACTTTGCGCGACCACGCGCATTTCATGCTCGACGACGATCACCGTATGCCCTGCTGCCACTAGGGTGTCGAGCTGTTCCAGCAGCCGATCGACATCTCTTGGGTGCAACCCCGTCGTCGGCTCGTCCAGCACATACAACGTGGCGCCACGCTGACTGCGTTGCAGCTCGGTCGCCAGTTTGATGCGTTGCGCCTCGCCACCGGAGAGTTCCGTGGCCGGTTGGCCCAACCGCAGATAGCCCAGGCCAATGTCACGCAACACCTCCAGCGAGCGACGAATCCCCGCTTGCCCGGCAAACACCTGCACCGCCTCACCCACCGTCAGTTGCAACACCTGAGCGATGCTCAATCCTTGCCAAAGAATCGCCAATGTCTGCGGGTTATAACGCGCCCCATGGCAGGTCGGGCACGGTGCATACACGCTGGGCATGAACAGCAACTCGACGCTGACAAAGCCTTCGCCCTCACAGGTGGCGCAACGTCCCTTGGCGACGTTGAAGGAGAATTGCCCGGCGTCATAGCCTGCGGCCTGTGCTTGGGGTGTTGCGGCGAACAGCTTGCGCACGTGATCGAACAGCCCGGTGTAGGTCGCCAGATTGGAACGTGGCGTACGGCCGATCGGTTTCTGATCGACCTGCACCAGCCGCTTGATCGACTCAAGCCCGACCGTGATTCGGCCAGAGCCGGGCGGCGGGGCGTCATCTTCGAGGCTGATTTCTTCCGGTTCAGCCTCGGCCGCCGGACGCCCCAACTCTGCGCCGACCAGCTCCAGTAACGCCTGACTGACCAGACTCGACTTACCGGAACCGGAGACACCGGTCACCGAGGTAAAGCAGCCCAAGGGAAACTCGGCGCTGAGATTATTCAGATTATTGCGCGTAATGCCGTCCAGCTTCAGCCACCCGCTCGGTTGACGTGCGGTGCGGGCAAGGCGCTGCTTTCCAGCGAACAGATACGCGCGGGTCTGCGATTCCTCCACCGCTGCCAATCCCTCAGGCGGGCCGCTGTACAACACCCGCCCGCCCTTCTCGCCGGCTGCCGGTCCGACATCAATCAGCCAGTCGGCACGGCGCATCGTTTCCACATCATGCTCGACCACAAACAACGTGTTGCCGTCAGCCTTCAACCGTTGCAGCGCCTCGAACAGCGCCTCGCCATCGGCCGGATGCAAACCGGCAGACGGCTCATCCAGCACGTAGATCACCCCAAACAGCTGCGAGCCCAATTGCGTCGCGAGGCGCAACCGCTGCAGTTCGCCGGACGACAGTGTCGGCGTACTGCGTTCCAGCGCCAGATAACCCAGGCCGAGATCGGTCAAGGTGCTGACCCGCTCCAGCAGATCCTCAGCGATACGCTGCGCCGCCAGGCGTTTCTCCACTGACAGGTTTGGCGTGTGCCGCACGTCGGGCGCGCTGGCATGGCCGCTGGCGCCATGGGCGACCCGCTGCTGACGCGCCTCACGGGTTTGCGCATGGCTGAGGGTTTCGCCGCTGGCCTCGGTCTGCTCAAGGTAACTGGCCGCCGCTACAGGCTTCAGGACCTCGGCCACTTGCAGCAATGGCATCTGCGACAGCTCGCCGATGTCGTAGCCGGCAAAGGTCACCGAGAGCGCCTCGCGCTTCAAGCGTTTGCCATCGCACAGCGGGCACGGGCTGCCGCGCATGAACTGTGAAACACGCTTTTTCATCAGCGCACTTTGCGAATGCGTAAACGTGTGCAGGATGTAGCGCCGGGCGCCAGTAAAGGTGCCCTGGTAACTGGGCTCCATCTTGCGTTTGAGTGCGACGCGGGTGTCTTCCGGCGTCAGCCCGGCGTACACCGGCACGGTGGGTGTTTCTTCGGTGAAGAGAATCCAGTCGCGTTGCTTTTTCGGCAGTTTCTTCCAGGGAATATCGACGTCGATGCCCAGGGTCACGAGGATGTCGCGCAGATTCTGCCCCTGCCAGGCCAGTGGCCAGGACGCCACGGCGCGCTGGCGGATCGTCAGGTTCGGGTCCGGCACCATCAGCGCTTCGGTGACTTCATACACGCGGCCTAGCCCATGACATTCCGGGCAGGCGCCCTGCGGCGTGTTCGGTGAAAAGTCCTCGGCGTACAGCATGGGCTGCCCCGCAGGATAACTGCCGGCACGGGAATACAGCATGCGGGTCAGGCTCGACAACGTTGTCACGCTGCCCACCGACGAGCGCGCGCTCGGCGTGCCACGCTGTTGTTGCAGCGCTACGGCGGGTGGCAAGCCTTCGATGGAATCGACATCCGGCACGCCGACCTGATCGATCAGCCGCCGCGCGTACGGCGCCACGGATTCGAAATAACGGCGCTGTGCCTCGGCATACAGCGTGGAAAATGCCAGCGAAGATTTACCCGAACCCGAGACACCGGTGAACACCACCAGCGCATCGCGCGGAATATCGACGTCAACGTTCTTCAGGTTGTGTTCGCGGGCACCACGCACGCGAACCATGCCGGCGGGTGCTTTGCTATTGCGCTTGGAAGTCATCGACTCGCCTTTTGAAAAACTGAAGCGGGGGCAGCGCTCGGCCTCAGGTGTCGAGCACCTCACAAATCATCTGCAGCAACGAATGCGGACTGTACGGTTTGCCGAGCAAATGCGTATCGGGACTGAGCTGGTGGTCGCGAGAAATGATGTCGCGTGTGTGGCCGGACGTGAACAGCACCGGCACCGGCGGCGTCTGCACCTTGGCCCAGGCGGCGAGATCCGAACTCTTGATCAGGCCGGGCATGACCACGTCGGTGAAAATCATGTCGATCTCGATGCCTTCCAGCAGCATCTGCATGGCGACGTCGCCATTGCAGGCGGTCATCACCCGGTAGCCTTCTTCACGCAGCAATTCCACCGCCGAGGCGCGCACGGCGTCGTTGTCTTCCACCACCAGAATGCTCTCGTGGCCGCCGCCCTTGCGTTCGCCGACACTCGCCGATTCTTCGCGAACCGGGCGCAGACTTCGCGGGAAATACAACTGCACCCGAGTGCCTTCGCCAACGTGACTGTCGATCTCGACATGCCCGCCGCTCTGTTTGACAAAACCGAAGACCATGCTCAACCCCAGCCCGGTGCCATGACCATCGGCCTTGGTGGTGAAGAACGGTTCGAACACTTGCTCGAGCATTTGCGGCGCAATGCCCACGCCGGTATCGCTCACCGCCACGCGGACATAATCACCCGCCGCGATCCCCTTGCCGGCGCAGAATCCGCTGTCCAGGTGCACATTGGCGGCGCTGAGGCCAATAACGCCTTCGCCTTTCATGGCGTCGCGGGCATTGATGGCCAGATTGAGGATGGCGTTTTCCAGTTGGTTACGATCGACGTTGACGTGCCAGGGCTGCGGCGGTAATTGCACGTCGATCTGAATGGTTTCGCCCAGCGCCCGTTGCAGCAATTCGCCGACGCCTTCGAAAATCTGCTGCGGGTTGCACACCGCCGGTGACAAGGGTTGGCGACGGGCAAACGCGAGCAATTGCGACGACAGCTTGGCGCCGCGCTCGACTGCGGCCAGCGAAGCCCCGACCCGCCGTTGCACGTTGGCGTTGTTCGGTTCATGCCGAGCCAACAAGTGCAGATTGCCGGCGATCACTTGCAGCAGGTTATTGAAGTCGTGGGCGACTCCGCCGGTCAGGCCACCGATGGCTTCGAGCTTCTGCGACTGGCGCAGTTGCTCTTCGGCGGCCAGCCGCGCCTCGACTTCAGCGGCTACACGCTGTTCGAGGTTGCGGGTGAATTTGAGCAGGGATTCTTCGGCATTCTTGCGTTCGTGAATGTCGACCAGCACACCGGGGAAGCGAAACGGCTCGCCCTGTTCGTCGAATTCACATGCGCCACTGGCGAGGACCCACAAGTAACTGCCATCGCTGCGCAGGACACGGTATTCGGCGTTGTACGGCTCGCCGGTCTGCATGCACCGGGCGACCCGCTCCCGGACCCACGGCAGATCGTCGGGATGGATGCGCGAATCGGCGATGTCCTGCGCCAGATCGCTCAAGTCCTGATCCGGCGGATAGGAGAACGTGCGGGCAAAACGCTCGTCTGCGGACAATCGGTCGTTTTTGATATCCCAGACGAACGAGCCGAGCAACGCGCCGGCATTCAGCGCCAGGCGCACGCGTTCGTTGTCGGCGCGATAGGCATTTTCCGCTGCCTGGCGCATCCGTTCGGAATGCACGAACTCAGTGGTATCCACCACCATCGCCATGACACCGCCTGGCTTGCCTTCATCGTTGGCGACCGGGCTGTAATACAAATCCATCCAGACGTCTTCAGGCACGCCGTTACGCAGCAACACCAGCTCTTTATTGCGAAAGGACAATGTGCCGCCAGCCAGGCACGTATCGACCACATGCCGATTGAAGTCGGCGACCTCTGGCCAACCCAGTTCCACAGGGACGCCGAGCAGATAAGGATGCCTGCCCCCGGCGAATTCGGAATAGGCATCGTTGTAGATCATGTAACCGGC
This sequence comes from Pseudomonas khorasanensis, assembly GCF_014268505.2. Classification (GTDB taxonomy): domain Bacteria; phylum Pseudomonadota; class Gammaproteobacteria; order Pseudomonadales; family Pseudomonadaceae; genus Aquipseudomonas; species Aquipseudomonas khorasanensis. Next base: position 748,746 of record NZ_JABWQP020000001.1, on the reverse strand, counting down.
ATGGCCCCAGAGCATGACCATCGGCAACGGTGAAGCCAGCATCAGTTGCACGGTACTGCACAGGCTGGCGGGCCAGTCGGCCAGCGGCCCCAATTCGGTATGGCTCCAGTCGAACGCACGAATTCGACCGGCCATTTCGCCTTTCCAGCCGTCACAGCCATGGCTTTCAGATAAAAACTGCATCGCCTGACTCGGTGTCCTTTTGAGGTTTTCCGATCTATCGCAACGCTTCAACGACGCGACGCCCGTGTGATTCGAGGCCCCGAAACGGCTTTGGTTTCATTCCAGGTTAGCCGATTTGCAACGCGTGCCGATTCAGACGCCAATCAGGTGCTTGAGCGGGTGGTAACCGGTTTTCATTTTCGCGGCGACATCCAGGATGGCTTTCTCGATACCGTTGAGGTGCATGCAGGTCAGCTCGATGGCGGCGCTCTGATTGCCGGCTTCGATGTACTCGAGTAACCGCAGGTGCTCATCGTCGCGGCAGGCTTCGTGGCTGTCATCGTCGAGCGCGGCGGCATACAGCGAGGCACGGGAGATCAGTTTTTGAAACCAGTCGAGCAGAACCGGGTTGTTCAGGCTGCGAGCGAGTTTGATGTGGAACTCGCCGAGCAGATGGATCAGCCGCTCGTGGTCGCCTGCGGCGTGGGCCTCGTCTTCCAGCAACAGATGCTCGCGCAGATCTTGCATCGCAGCCGTGTCCTTGCGCCGGCACAGTTCGGTGACGATGCCGATCTCGATCAGCCGCCGGGTTTCAAACAGCGAACGGATTTCCTCATCACTGGGCAGCGAAACCGATGCACCTTTATTGGGCTCGGTGGTGACCAGTCCGTCGGCCTCCAATTGCTTGAGCGCGGCTCGCACCGACGTACGGCTGACATTAAATAATTCCGCCAACGAGGCCTCGCCCAGTTTCATTCCGGGACGCAACGAACGTTTGCTGATCGCCTCGTAAACCCCTTGGTAGACGCGGTCGACCGTGGTTTCCAGTTTCTTTTCGGTCATTCGAACACTCCTTTAGCGTCGGGCAACCTTCCCCTGGCGATGCCTGGCCATGGAAAAAGGGGGTTGCACACGCAGGTTAATCCGGGTATTTCTAAATTGCATTCATATATTGCATACAATAATTAGAGGATTGCACCGTTATGGGTCAACCAATAGCAATTGAAGTGCGTAATGTCTCAAAACGGTACTCCGATGACCCCGGCCTCGCCCCGGCCCTGGATAACGTATCGGTGGACATCGCCGACAACGAATTCTTCACCTTGCTCGGCCCGTCCGGCTGCGGCAAAACCACCCTCCTGCGCACCATCGCCGGTTTCGAACATGTCAGCGAAGGCGAAATCCGCCTCGCCGGCGAAACAGTCAACGACCTGCCTCCGTTCAAGCGTCGGGTCAATACGGTGTTTCAAAGCTACGCGCTGTTTCCGCACATGAACGTTGCGCAGAATATCGCCTTCGGCCTTGAGATGCAGGGTCTTGATCGCAAGTTAATCCCTGATCGCGTCAACGAGATGCTCGAGCTGGTGCAAATGGAACCTCTGGCCGCTCGCAAACCGGCCGAATTGTCCGGTGGCCAGCAGCAGCGCGTGGCACTGGCCCGGGCGCTGGCGCCGAAACCCAAAGTGTTGTTGCTCGACGAACCGCTATCGGCGCTGGACCTTAAGCTGCGCAAGGAAATGCAGGTCGAACTCAAACGCGTGCAGAAAGAAGCCGGCATCACCTTTATTTTCGTCACCCATGATCAGGAAGAAGCGCTGACGTTATCTGACCGAATTGCCGTGATGTCCGCCGGCAAGATTCTGCAGATCGGCAGCCCGACCGACATCTACGAGCACCCGCAGCACCGTTTTGTCGCGCAGTTCATCGGCGATATCAATTTCCTGCCCGGCCAGCTCAAGCGGGGCCCGCACAACGAAAAACTGTTCGTGCCCAACGGCATGCCGGTCGAGATTCCCTGCCAGGCGCAAAGCTTCAATGGCAGCACCGCGCAACTGGCGTTTCGCCCGGAGCGTTCGCAACTGGTCGAGGCCAGCGAACCGCATCACCTGCGCGGGGTGATCGAAGCGGTGTTGTACGTCGGCACCGCGACGCTCTACCAATGCCGGCTGAACAACGACATCAAAGTCATGCTGCGTGAAAACAATGAAGGCCTGAACCGTGGCCGCGCCGTTGGCGAGCGCGTCGCCGTGCATCTTCCGCCTCATGCCTGCCTGTTGATGGAGGCCTGACAATGAGCGTCAGCAGCACATCCCCCGCCCTCAACCGAGCGCTGTTGCTCAGCCCGGTAGTGCTAACCCTGCTCGCCCTGATTGCCATTCCGTTGGGCATCATGGGCTACATCAGCCTGTTGCCGCGCAACACTTACGGTGGTGTCGATTGGCAGGCCCAATGGCAGCTGCACAGTTACGTGCAGCTTTTTTATCAGGAAGGTTTTGACGGTGAACTCGAACTGAACTGGGTCTACGCCCAGGCATTGTTGCGCTCGGTGTTCCAGGCGGGCGGCACCACGCTGCTGTGCTTTTTGTTCGGCTTTCCGGTGGCTTTGTGGATGTCCAGCCTGACCCCGCGCCGACGCAACCTGATGGTGCTGCTGATCACCATCCCGTTCTGGACCAACCTGCTGATCCGCAACTACGCCTGGCTGATCATCCTCCGTGAACAGGGCTGGGTCGCGCAGAGCCTTAACGCACTGTTCCCGAGCGCCGGCGGCATCACCCTGCTCTACAACGACTTCGCCGTGAGTGTCGGTCTGGTCTACAGCTTTTTGCCGTTCATGATCCTGCCGATCTACTCGACCCTGGAAAAACTCGACTGGCGCCTGGTGGAGGCCGCGTATGACCTCGGCGCCAATCGCTGGCACGCGCTGCGACGGATCATCCTGCCGCTGTCGATGCCCGGCGTGATTGCCGGCGCGCTGCTGGTGTTCGTGCCGAGCCTCGGCGCGTTTATCACCCCGGCGATTCTCGGCGGCGGCAAGACCCTGATGATCGGCAACCTGATCCAGCAACAGTTCGGCACCGCGCGCAACTGGCCGCTGGGCAGTTCGCTGTCGTTCCTGCTGCTGGCGATTCTGTTGGTGTCGCTGGTGCTCTATGCGCTCTACAGCCGTCATGCGGCGAAGAATCTCAACCGGGGAGCCAAAGCATGATTTCTCTGCACCTGAAAAAAATTCCGGCGACCCGCGAAATCAGCGTGCTGATGCTCGCGTATCTGTACCTGCCTATCCTTGTGCTGATCGGCTACAGCTTCAACGCCAATCGCTCGGCAACGGTGTGGACCGAGTTTTCGTTCGCCTGGTACGGGCGGATTCTGGCCAACCCGTCGATCCAGACGGCAGCGTTGAACTCGATCATCGTCGCCAGCATCGCCACAGTGTGCGCCACGGCCATCGCCCTGCTCGCGGCGCTGGCGACCTACCGGCCGTTCTATGGGCAGAAAATGGTCGAAGGCGGCATCAACCTGCCGCTGATCCTGCCCGAGATCGTCACCGCCGTGGCCACCCTGCTGCTGTTCATGGCCCTGGGGATCAAGCTCGGCCTGCTGACGGTCATCGTTGCGCACATCGGCTTCTGCATTCCCTTCGCTTATCTGCCGATCCGCGCGCGGCTCAACGACCTCGACAAGAGCCTGCTGGAAGCGGCGAACGATCTGTATGCCAATCCGTGGCAGGTTTTTCGTCGTGTGACATTGCCGTTGCTATGGCCGGCGGTGCTGTCCGGTGCGGTGTTGGCGTTCGTGGTCAGCCTCGACGATTTCATCATGACGTTCTTCGTTGCCGGCCCGGGATCGACCACGTTGCCGGTGTACATCTTCTCGGCGATCAAGGCCGGCGTGACACCGGAGATCAACGCGATCTCGACGCTGATGCTGGTGATTTCGATTGTGCTGGTGGTGCTGGCCTTTTGGCTGGGCCAACGCGGTAAACAACAATAAACCTGGAGCGCTCTGTTCATGAAAATCAAAAGCATGCGTTTGGCAATGTCCGGTCTGGCCTTGAGTTGTTTCACCGCAATGAGCGCTCACGCCGCCGAACCGAAGGTATTGTTTTTCTACAACTGGACCGATTACTACCCGGTCGAGCTGCTGAGCAAATTCGAAAAAGAGACCGACATCAAGGTCACCATGGACGGCTACGACAGCAACGAAACCTTGCTCGCCAAGTTGCAGGCCGGCGGTGCCGCGTATGACGTGATCGTGCCGTCACAATCAATCATGCAGACGCTGATCAAACAGAACCTGCTGATGGAAATCGACGCGCCGAGCCTGAGCAATTTCCAGTACGTCAAAGAACCTTTTCGTGATCCGGTCTTCGACCCGGGTCGTAAATTTTCGGCACCGTACCTGTGGGGCACTACCGGGTTTTCCTATGACAGCGCGCGCGTGCCGGGGGGCAAACTGGATGATTCGTGGAAAGAATTCTTCGAGCCGCGCAAAGAGCTGCATGGCCAGCTCGCCGCCCTCGACACCTCAAGCAGCGTGATCAACGCCGCCAGCCATTACCTGAACGTTGATGAATGCAGCGAAAACCCACAGGACGCCAAACGCATCCTCGAACTGCTGCAGAAGCAAAAACCGTTTTTGAAGATGTACAGCTCCGACAACACCGTGGATCGCATGGCCTCGGGCGAAGTGATCATGATGCAGAACTGGAACGGCTCGACTGCGCGGGCCACCTTGCAGAAGAGCACGATCAAGTACGTCTACCCGCGTGAGGGCCTGGCGATGTTCCAGGACAACTTCGCCGTTCCGAAAAGCGCGCCGCACCCGGGCAACGCAAGGATCTTCATCGACTGGATGATGAAGCCGGAGAACGCGGCAGCGGTCTCCAACGCCATAGCCTACGCCAACGGGGTTCAGAGCGATGCGTTGCTCGATCCGAAATGGAAAGTCATGGACGCGATCAACATGCCGGATGAATACGCTTCGCGCCTGCGCCCCGAGAAGGAGTGCAGCAACAAGGCACGCGAGCTGCAGGACCGCATCTGGTCGAAGCTCAAGGGCTGATCAGACCGCTGCCCTCACCCTAGGGTGAGGGAAAAATCTTGAAGACCTGAACGAGGTTTGTATGACCCAGCGACACTGGCTACGCAATGTGCGCCCCTACGGCGCGCCCGCCGAGGACCTGCTGATCGAAAACGGCGTGCTCAGCCAACGCCGCCCGGCGTGCGATACACCCTTGGCGGCCAGCGATGTCGATGGCCACAACCAGATGCTGACCTGCGCGCTGGTGGAAAGCCACGTCCACCTCGACAAAACCCTTTACGGCCAGCCGTGGCGCCCGAATAGCGCCGGCCCGACACTCAAGGATTACATCAGCAACGAACGCCGCGTCCTGCGGGAAGTACAAGCGCCCATCGCCGAGCGCGCCGGAGCGCTGCTGGAAAACTGCATCGCTCGCGGTTCACTGACGATGCGCTGTCACGTCGACATCGATCCGGAATTCGGCCTGCGCCATGTCGAGGCCATGCAACAACTGCGTGAACGCTACCGGGACTTGATTGACCTGCAACTGGTGGTGTTTCCGCAAACCGGGCTGATCAGCCGCCCCGGTACCGCCGAACTGATGCGCGAAGCCATGTTACTGGGCGTGGAAAACGTCGGTGGTCTCGACCCATGCGGCATCGACAATGACCCGGTTGCACAGCTGGATATTGTGTTCAGGCTCGCCGCTGAATTTGGTCGTGGCGTCGATATTCATCTGCACGACAAAGGTGAGTTGGGCGTATGGCAAGTGGCACTGATAGCTGACTACACCGAGCGTTTCGGCCTGCAGAACCGGGTCATGATCAGCCATGCCTATTGCCTCGGCATGCTGCCATGGGCTCAGGTCAAGCCCGTTGCGCAACGCTTGGCGGCACTGGGGATTTCGTTGATGAGTTCGGCCCCGGCCGATTGCGCGGTGCCGCCGTTTCTGGCCCTGCGTGAAACCGGCGTGAATGTCTGTCTGGGCTCCGACGGCATTCGCGATGCGTGGTCGCCGATGGGCAATGGCGACATGCTTGAGCGGGCGATGTTGCTGGCCTTTCGTTTTGATCTGGGCAAGGACGAGGAGCTGGCAGCGGCGTTTGACGCGGCCACGGTGAATGGCGCGCAAGCGCTGGGGCTTGAGGATTATGGTTTCGCCATGGGCCGGCGCGCGGACTTTCTGTTGATGCCCGTGGAGACCCTTGGCGAGGCTGTTGTTTCGCGCCCGCTGCGTCAGGTTTATCGCGGCGGTGAACTGATCGCCAGCGGCGGTCGCTTGCTGAGCAGCCGTTTGTGAAACGTATCGGCCTGAAGGCCAGTTGCGTGGTCGGCTTTGACGGCACGGGGCATGTGCTGTGGCGTGACGGTGAGGTGGTGTTTGCAGGGTCGCGCATCGAGTTTGTCGGCCGTGGTTATCCAGGCCCGGTGGACCAATGGATCGACTACGGCAATGCGCTGATCGGCCCGGGGTTCATTGATCTGGATGCACTTGGCGATCTCGACTCCACGGTATTGACCCTCGATAACGGCGACGAGCGCGCGATGGGCCGGATGTGGTCGGCGGAGTATCTCGCTGCAGGCCCGCGCGAGACCTACAGTCCCGAAGAAGAGGTATTCAAATACCGCTACGCGTTCACTCAGTTGATCCGCAACGGCATCACCACGGCGATGCCGATCACCTCGATGTATTACCGCGAGTGGGCGGAAACCTTCGACGAATTTGCCGGCGTCGCCGAAGTGGCTGGCGAGCTCGGTTTACGCACGTACCTTGGCCCCTGCTACATGAGCGGCATGAGCTACTGGCGTGCCGACGGCAGCCTCGCCCATCACTGGGACGAGGAGCGTGGGCTCGCAGGACTGGCGGCGGCTGAACGCTTTTTCAAGGCGTTCGACGGCGCGCATGACGGGCTGATTCGTGGTGCGTTATTACCCGATCGCATTCAGACCTGCACGCCGGCCTTGCTGCAACGCACCTCGGCGTTGAGCCGTGAACTGCATGCACCGATGCGTCTGCATTGCTGCCAGGCGCCTGGCGAAGTGGCGATGGTCAAGCGATTGCGTGGCAAGTCGCCGTTGGGCTGGTTGCAGGCACTGGACCTGCTGACGCCACGCAGTCTGCTGCCCCATGGCATTTACACCGATGGCGATGACGACCTGCAGCGAGTCATCGATGGCGGCGCGAGTCTGGTGCACTGCCCGCTCGTGTTCGCCCGCGACGGCGAGGCGCTGAACTCGTTCGGCCGCTACCGCGCCAAGGGCATCAACTTCGCCCTCGGCACCGATACCTGGCCGGCGGATCTGCTGGAAAACATGCGCCACGGCTTGAACATCGCACGGCTGATGGAAGGCGGCGCGTCGCTGACCGGCAGCCTCGATTTATACAACGCGGCGACGCTCGGCGGTGCCCGGGCTTTGGGGCGCGATGATCTCGGCCGTCTGGCTCCCGGCGCCAAAGCCGACATCCACGTGTTCAGCCTGCGCGGCCTGCACCTGGGGCCGTTATTCGACCCGCTTAAAAACCTGCTGCTGGCCGGGCGCGGTGATGATTGCATCGCCAGTTACATCGATGGTCGCTGTGTGATGCAGGACGGCCAGGTCAGCGGCGTCGATTACTGCGCCCTGCAACGCCAGGCCCAACGCCAATACGAAAAACTGATGCGCAGCCACAGCGACCGGGCGTTTGCCCGACCGGACTGGAAAACCCTGTTCCAGCCGGCCATCCCGTTTGCCGACGATTACAGCGCCGACGCGCCATTGAGCGCGATTGAGCGCGATTGAGCGCGATTGATCCACTTGCCTAGAGATATCTGCCATGCACAGCTTCGATTTCAGCCAGCTCAGCCCACGGGAAAAATACAAGATCCTCATCGGCAGCGTCGTGCCTCGGCCCATTGCGCTGGTCACCACCATTGATGGCGAGGGCCGGGTCAATGCCGCGCCGTTCAGTTTCTTCAATGCGCTGTCGGCCGATCCACCGATTCTGGCCCTGGGCGTCGAGAATTATGGCGATCAAAGCCCCAAAGACACTACGCGCAATATTCAGCTGAATCAGGAATTCACCGTGAACATCGTCAGCGATGCGCTGGTGGAAGCGATGAATGTCTGCGCCGTGCCGTTTGCTCCGGGCTTCGATGAATTGACTGCCGCCGGCCTGACTGCCATTCCCGGTACCGCCGTGAAATGCCCACGCATTGGCGAGGCCCCGGTGGCACTGGAATGCCGACGGATGATGGCGCTGAACATCGGTCAATCACGCGAGATCATTTTTGGCGAAGTGCTGATGGCGCACGTGCGCGATGAGCTGATCGATCCGAAAACGCTGTACATCGATCAACTGGGGCTGGACGCGATCGGCCGAATGGGTGGCCATGGGTATGCGCGCACCCGCGAATACTTCGACTTGCCGACCCGCTCCCTGCAAGCCTGGACACAAGCGCCTGGCGGCGGCGAACGGTGCTGGCCGCAGCGTTGATGGTTGATTGTTGATCGTGCCCACGCTCTGCGTGGGAATGCAGCCATGGACGCCCGCGTCCGCTGTGATGCAGAGCGTCACAGGAGGTGTTGTCACGCGACCACGCGAGATGAGGGAACGATCAGGCGCCTTAATGGAAATCCCGGCTCTGCACCCGGATCCCGTTGAGCAGCGGGCTGAGGTCGCTCAGGCGGCCGGCGATCAGGTGTCGCACGTCGCCTTCGCGTTCCCAGCGACCATCGACCCTGAGCAACTGCGAACCGACCAGCACCTGCCGCTGGCGTTCGGCCAGATCACGCCAGACCACGACGTTGACGTTGCCGAACTCATCTTCCAGGGTCACGAACGTCACGCCGCTGGCCGTACCGGGGCGTTGCCGTCCGGTGACCAGCCCGGCCACGCTCACTGGCCTGCCGTGCTCAATATCCTGCAATTCCCGTGAACTGCGGCAACGCCGCGCCTGCAATTCGCCGCGCAGCAAGGCCAGCGGATGCGGCCCCAGCGTGGTGCCCACCGTGGCGTAATCAGCGTGCAAATCTTCGCCAACGCTGGGTTTGGGCAGCACGACCTGGGACTCCTCCTCATTGGGCAGGCCGGCAAACAGGCCGAGTTGCTTCTGCACCCCCGCCACTTCCCAACGCGCGCGGTGGCGGTGCCCGGCCAGACCGCGCAAGGCACCGGAGTCCGCCAGCAGCGCCTGCGCGCGACTGTCCAGAGCTGCGCGTTCGCTCAGATCGGCGACATCGGCAAATGCCCCGCGCTCACGCGCCGTTTCGATGCGCCGGGCGTCTTCTTCGCGAAACCCCTTGATCATGCGCAGGCCCATGCGAATCGCCGGTTGCCCGGCGCTCAGCGGTTCCAGGCTGCAATCCCAGTCGCTGGCCCGCACATCCACCGGGCGGATCTGCAATTGATGCCGGCGTGCATCCTGAAGAATCTGGTCCGGACTGTAAAAACCCATCGGCCAGCTGTTGATCAGCGCACAGGCGAACGCCGCCGGTTCGTGGCATTTGAGCCAGCAACTGGCGTAGGTCAGCAAGGCGAAACTGGCGGCGTGGGACTCGGGGAAACCGTAACTGCCGAACCCTTTGATCTGCTCGAAAATCTGCGCGGCGAACTCGGGCGTATAACCGTTTTTCTTCATGCCGGCGGCGAGCCGCTCCTTGTGCGGCTCCAGGCCGCCATGGCGTTTCCAGGCGGCCATGGAACGGCGTAACTGATCGGCCTCGCCGGGGCTGTAATCGGCCGCCACGATGGCGATCTGCATGACCTGTTCCTGGAACAGCGGCACGCCAAGGGTCCTTTCCAGCACGACCTTGAGTGCTGGCGAAGGATAGGTTTCTTCTTCCTCCTTGTTCCGCCGACGCAGGTACGGATGGACCATGCCGCCTTGAATCGGCCCGGGCCGCACGATCGCGACTTCGATCACCAGATCGTAAAACGTCGCAGGCTTGAGGCGCGGCAGCATCGACATCTGCGCCCGCGACTCGATCTGAAACACGCCGACGGTATCGGCGCGGCTGATCATCTCGTAGGTGGGTTTGTCTTCGGCGGGGATCGTCGCCAGGCTCAAATTCTGATCGCGATGGCGACGCAGCAGATCGAAGCAGCGGCGGATCGCACTGAGCATGCCCAGTGCAAGGATATCCACCTTGAGCAGACCGACCGCATCGAGGTCGTCCTTGTCCCACTGAATGATCGTACGATCGGCCATCGCCGCGTTTTCGACCGGCACCAGGGTGTCCAGTGGTTGTTCGGAAATCACAAAGCCGCCGGGATGCTGCGACAGATGCCGGGGGAAACCGATCAGTTGCCCGGTCAGGCTCAGCACCCGGCGCAACACCGGACTGTCGGGGTCGAAACCGCCCTCGCGCAGGCGTTCCAGCGGCGGCGTTTCATCGCTCCAGCGACCACAGCAATCGGCCAGCGCGTTGATCTGATCCGGCGGCAGGCCCAGCGCCTTGGCCACGTCACGCACGGCGCCGGTGGCGTGATAAGTGCTGACCACCGCCGTCAGCGCCGCGCGCCGGCGACCATAACGGTTGAACACGTATTGCAGGACTTCTTCGCGGCGTTCGTGCTCAAAATCGACGTCGATGTCCGGCGGCTCGTTGCGCTCTCTGGACATGAAACGCTCGAACAGCAACGTGGTGCGGTCCGGGTCAATTTCGGTGATGCCCAAGGCAAAACACACCGCCGAGTTCGCCGCCGAACCGCGCCCCTGGCAGAGGATGTGTTGTTTGCGGGCAAATCTGACCACGTCGTGTACGGTCAGGAAGTAACTTTCGTAGCCGAGTTCGGCGATCAGCTTCAATTCTTTATTGATCTGCCTCAGCACTTTGAAAGGCGCGCCTTTTGCCCAGCGCCAGGCGATGCCCTGCTTGGTCAGACGACGCAACCATGAACTGGCGCTATGGCCCTCGGGCACCAGTTCCCTGGGGTACTGATAACGCAACTCGCCCAGCTCGAACGTGCAGCGCCGGGCCAGTTCTACTGACGCCTCCAACAAGGCCGGCGGATATAACTCACGCAGCACCTCGACACTGCGCAGATGCCGTTCGCCATTGGGGTGCAGGCGCAAACCTGCCTCGGCCACCGGGACGTGATGACGGATCGCGGTCATGGTGTCCTGCAAGGCGCGGCGACCCCGGGCATGCATGTGCACATCGCCACTGGCGACCGCCGGAATCTGCAGTTCGGCCGCCAGGCTCGACAACGCCGCCAGCCGCTGTTGATCGTCCTGCCCGCGATGCAGTTGTACCGCCAGCCATAGACGCTCGCCGAACGTCTGTTTCAGCCAGGCGCCTTCTTCCCTGTCATCCAGTGAGTCCGGCACCCACAATACCAACAGCCCCGGCAGCGCTTCGTCGAAGTCTTCGCGCAGCACCTGATACTGGCCTTTCCGAGTGCGCCGCCGGGCCCGGGTGATCAAGCCGCACAGGGCGTGATAACCGCCAATGTTCTCTACCAACAGGACCAGTTTCGGGCCGTTGTCGATGCGAATTTCGCTGCCGATGATCAGCGGCAACTCGACGGACTTGGCCGCTTGCCAGGCGCGAACGATCCCGGCCAATGTGCATTCATCAGTAATCGCCAGCGCCTGATAGCCGTGTTGTTTCGCCCGCTGAAACAGTTCGAGTGCGCTGGAGGCTCCGTGCTGGAAACTGAAGTTCGACAGGCAATGCAGTTCGGCGTAACCGGCGCTCATGCGAACCAGCCCTGCAGCCACAGCGGACCGCCCTCGCCCACCGCCCGCCAGGCCCATCCCTGCTGACCGGCGCGATTCTGGATCAGGTAATAGTCACGACGCACATCCCCACCGTCCCACCACCCGGATTCGATGCGCTCCGGCCCCATGAGAATTCGCGCCGAACCCTCCGGCACGCTTTGCGGTTCGTTGAGCAACCAGCCCGGACGCTGGACGTTGGGCAAACCGGTACAGGGCAATTTATCGACGGTGTTCTGCCAGGCGCACTCGGGACGATGATCGGCCTGAAAACGCAGCCCTTGCACCGCCTCATCGCCCAACCGTGCGCGCAGGCGTTCGCGCAATTGCTCCCAGGGCAAGGTTTGCTGCGGGCGCTCGTCGAACAGTTCCTGAAACTGCGGCACGAAGCTCGGCAGATCTTCGGCGCGCAGGCGAAAACCGCGCACCGGCGCCTCGACTTGCACCTGCTCCAGCCGACCCCGCGCCAGTTCAAAGAGCATCGCCGCATCACGCTCGGCACTGAGCAGGCCGACCTTGATCACCGTGTCCGGCAGGCCGGCGTGTTCCAGATGTAGATCGAAGCGCTGCACGCCACTGTCGCGGCCGCAGAGAAACGCCGACAGATCGCCGGTCAGACGCCGTAACGGAAACAGCAAGGCTTGATGGGACTGCACGTCGAAATTGAGTTCGATGCGGGTATCGAAACGGTCCGGCGGCAGGTAGAACGCCAGCGCCAAAGGTCGCGCGCCGAACAGTGTGTCGAGATGCTTGAGCATCTGCGCTTCGAAACGCCGCGCCAGCGCCTGACGCGGCAGGCTTTGCACCTGGCTGAGATTGCGCAGGCCCATGCGCGACAACGCCGTGGCCACACTCGGCTCCAGCCCGACACGGTCGACTGGCAATTGCCCGAGGTGATGCTGCAAGGCTTCGCCGTCCGGCACCACCAGACCATCGTAGGCATTGGCCAACACCCGTGCCGCCACAGGATTCGGGGCGGCGACAATGCGGTGACGAAACCCCAGGTCCGTCAGTTCCTGGCGCAGACGCGCTTCGAATTGCGGCCAGGTACCGAACAGACCGAGGCTCGACTCGATCTCGAAGACCACGGTACGCGGGTAATGCACGCTGACCTGGGCACTGAAACGATAAGCCCATGCGGCCAGGAATTGCTGCCAGTGCCCGACCTCGGCCACCTCGTAATCCGCCGTGGCAAAGCCTTTGCTCATGGCCTGCGCGGCGGTCATCGACATCCCGGGACGCAGGCCCAGTTTGCGCGCCGCCGGATTGACCGCTTGCAGTACGCGACGCTGAGCCGGGCCGCTGAGCAGCACCAACGGCTCTTCAGGGTCGGGACGCTGACGCAGCACGGCGTCGAGGGCCAATTGCGGAAACAGGATGCACACCCAGCGCATACAGACCTCAATGCCCCACGGTGAGGGCAATCGGGGCCGCGCGCGCCAGGCCGCCACGGCATTTAAGCACGCGCAACTGGGCAGGTTTGGCGTCGATGGCGATCCGCAACGCCGCCGGCGACGGGTTGACTGCTTCGCTCAACGGTCGCCACGCAAACGCGAGGGTCTGGCCGGTTTCCGCCGCCACCTGCAAACGCCGTAACGCACGGTCATCCGCCTTGTTTGGCCAGCACAGCACCGCGCCGCAACTGCCCGAACGCAGGCACTGCTCCGCGGCCCATAGAGCATCGCGTTCGCTGGCCTGAATCACCGACAATTGGCGCAGATCAACCCCGGCATGGGCCCAGGCCTGCGGGTACGGCACGAAGGGAGGCGCCACCAACACGATGCGCTCGCCCGCCGCCGTCAATCGCGCCAGGGTCGGCCAGACCAGTTGCAGCTCACCGACACCGGGACCCGCCAAGAGGATTTCACTCAACGCTGCTTCAGGCCAGCCGCCGCCGGGCAGTGCCGCGTCCAGCGCCGCATGCCCGGTCGGCTGTGGACTGGCCGCCGGTGGCGCAGACCGGCCCCGCCAGACCTGGCCGGCATTGAACAGCGTATCCAACGCAACAACGGCGCCCATCAGCCTTGCCTCACCAGACCACAGAACACGCCTTCGATGGCCAGATCCTGATCATCACGCACGACGATCGGCTGATACGCCGGGTTGCGCGGCAGCAGACGCACCTGGTCGCCAACCCGTTCGAAGCGTTTGATGGTGACTTCACCGTCCAGACGCGCGACCACGATCTGGCCGTTGAGCGCTTCGCGGTTGCGCCGCACACCGACCAGATCGCCGTCGAGGATGCCATCTTCAATCATGGAGTCGCCCTGCACCCGCAGCATGTAATCCGGAGTTTTGGAGAACACTGCCGGGTCGAGCATCAAGCGGTCGTGGATATCCGCATCGGCGCCAATCGGCGCACCGGCGGCCACGCGACCGAGCACCGGGATCTCGAGCAGCTCCGGGCGCGGCGGTTGCCCGAGCAGGCGAATGCCACGGGCCTGATGCGGGTTGACCTCGATAAAACCGGCTTCGGTGAGCGCCAGCACATGCTTGCGCGCAACGCTGCGGGAGGCAAAACCAAAAGCCTCGCTGATTTCAGCGAGGCTTGGGGGCTGACCGTGTTCGGCGATGCGTTCGCGGATAAACGTCAGGATGGCGGTACGGCGGGGAGTCAGGTTTGTCATGGAGTACATTTGTACTCCTGTGGGATTTTTCTGACAAGCGCCGTCAGTCGGCCCAGGCCGACGCAAGAGGTGCTGAGGGCTGTGATCTTTTGATCTTGCTCTTGAACAATCGAATCAACGTCAAAAGATCGCAGCCTCGTTTCACTCGTCAGCTCCTACAGAATCCTCATGTCTCTGCAAGAATGCGCAGAGGCGAAGAACCCAGTTTCGCCAGATACTCCCACGGGTATATGCCGCGCTGGTGGCCGTCGCTGAACACCAGTTGAACACCATAACCCTGTGGGTTGAGTTCGATCAGGCGAACCCGATCATCAACCAGCGGCGTCAGGCCGCGCAGGCTAAACGCGCGGCATTGCGAGCACGGGCATTGCCTGCGCAGTTCGGCATGGCTGAGCAATGATTCGCTTCCATCAGGCCAGCTCAGCCGCAGTGTTCGTTCGCTTTGTGAGTTGCCGACCGCCAGCGGGTTCATTGCAATTGGCTCAAGGCAATGCGCACAGCTTTTCGCACTTCCGGATCGCCGTCGTCCTGCGCGGCCTGCAACGCTGCCACCGCGCCACGATCATTGAGTTCACCCAAGGCCAGCGCGGCTTCCTTGCGCAGGTTGCTGATGCGGTGGCCGAGGGTGTCGATCAGCGCATCCAGCGCCGGGACGAAACGCAGGCGGCCGAGGCTGCGCGTGGCGCGCAGGCGCACTTGCCAATAGTCGTCACTCAAGGCTTCGACCAGGGCCGGGCCGGCGTCGGCGTGGCACACTTTGCCCAACGTGGTCGCGGCTTCTTCGCGCACTTGCCAGGCGTTGTCCCGCAACGCCTGGAACAGCGCCGGCAGCACGTCGGCACCGTTGGCCAGACCGAGAGCACCGGTAGCCGCCCGGCGTACTTCAGTGTCGGGATCATCACTGACCAGTCGCGCCAGGTCTGGCAATGCATCGAGTTGCTTGAGCCAGCCCAGCACGCCAACCGCTTCGCGACGAACATTGGCATCGGCATCGGCCAACGCGACAACGGCTGCCGGTGCGGCCTCGACGAAACGCAATTCACGCAAGGCGCGGAACGCAGCAACGCGCACGCTGACGTCGGTATGCTCAGTCCACGGCAAAATCACCCGCCCCGCTGCTTCACTCTTGAGCAGACTCAGACTTTGCGCGGCTGCCGATTGCACGGCTGGCGAGGCGTCGGTCAACGCTTCGCACAAGGCTTGAACGACCGGCTCATCTTCCCAGGCCTCAAGCAAACGCGCCGCTTCAGCACGGACGTCCTCGGCGGGATCCTGCTTGAGACGATCGACCAGCCAGAGCAAACCATCAGGCTCTTCCAGATCCGCCAGATCAATCAGCGCAATGCGCCGGACACCGGCATCTTCGGCGGTCAGGCGCGGTTGCAGGGCGAGGATTTCAGGGTTGTCGGTCACAGCAAAAATCGAGGTCATAGGGCAAATCGCGGCAGAGGGTTTTCAGGAGGCAGGCCGAGCGGATTAAGGCGTGGCAGCGGCCGGTCGTTGTCATGGCGCAGCAGGTCGAGGCAATGGCGTTTGAGTCGGACGAACTCGGTGCTGGTGACCAGTTCGCTGGTGCGCGGACGATGGAAATCCAGGTGCAAGTCTTCAATGATTCGCCCCGGTCGCGCGCTCATCACCAGCACGCGGTCGGCGAGAAACAGCGCCTCGTCAATATCATGGGTGACGAACACCACAGTGGTGCGGATGCGCGTCCAGATGTCCAACAACAGTTCCTGCATGCTCAACCGGGTCAGCGCATCCAGCGCGCCGAACGGTTCGTCCATCAGCAACAGACGCGGCCGATTGATCAGCACCCGGGCAATCTCCACACGCTGCTGCATGCCGCCGGACAGTTGATCGGGCCAGCGTTCGGCGAAACCGTCGAGGCCGACCAGTGCGAGAATGTCATCGGCGGCGCGATGCCGTTCAGCCTTGCCGATGCCGCGCATTTTCAGGCCGAAGGCAACGTTGTCCCGCACCGTTCGCCACGGGAACAGCGTGTGATGCTGGAACACCATACCGCGTTGCGGTGACGGGCCAGACACGGTATGGCCGTCGACTTTCAGGCTGCCGGTGTTCGCACTCAAGTGGCCGGCCAAGGCGCCGAGCAACGTCGATTTTCCGCAACCGGACGGGCCAAGAATGCAGACGAACTGGCCGGCTTCGATTTGGCAGTCGAGGCCCTGCACCGCTTCGAAGGCTTCGCGCCCCTGGCCGAGAACAATGGACAACTGGCGAATATCGATCCGCCCTTCGGGGGTTTGCATCACGCTCATCAGGCCTTTCCTCGCGGTCGATGCCAGGGCGTGAACAAACCGCCCAGACGTTTGATCAGCAGGCTGCTGCTCATGCCCAATACGCCGATCAGGAGCATGCCAACGACGATATCGGCGTAGTTCTGAATCGTGTAGGACTCCCAGGTGTAATAACCGATGCCGAACTGACCAGAGATCATTTCCGCCGTCACCAGGCAGAACCACGAAGTGCCCATACCGATCGCCAGCCCCGTGATGATGCTCGGCGCGGCGCCCGGCAGGATGATCTCCAGCAGAATCGCGCGGCGCCCTGCCCCGAGACTTCTCGCCGAAGCGATCAGGCGTGGGTCAACGCCTTCTACACCGTGCACGGTGCTGAGCAGAATCGGGAACAGCGCGCCGGTGAAGGTAATGAAAACCATCGACAGTTCAGAGGATGGAAACATCAGGATGGCCAATGGAATCCATGCCACGGCGGGGATCGGGCGCAGGACTTCCAGCGGCGGCAACAGCAGGTCTTCGGCCCATTTCGAACGACCGATGGCCAGCCCCAGAGCGATGCCGATCACCAGTGCGGCGAAATAACCGGCGAAGACACGGCCCAGGCTGCTGCTCAGGTGCTGCCAGAGTTTGCCCGAATCGCCCAAGCCCAACGCGGCATCAATCACGGCCAATGGCGTTGGCACGTTGGCGAACGTGACCAGGCCGAGGTTCCAGTGATGACTGGCGGCGAGTTGCCAGAAGAGCAGGCAGAGCAGCAGTGAAAGACTTTTTGATGTCCAGCGGAGTGTTTTCATCGATCGTGTTTCCGGTTCTGGATCTGTGCGTGACTGACATTTACCCCCTCACCCCAACCCTCTCCCCAAGGGGGCGAGGGGGAAAGGGAGCCGATTTTCATGGTCATCAAATCCCTTCGTTCGGCTCGGTATTGCATGTCGGCGTATCTCTACCAGACACCTCGGTCAGTTCCCTCTCCCTCTGGGAGAGGGCTAGGGTGAGGGGCTTTTGATCTTCAGCGCGCGGCAACCACCTGGGCCGTGGCATCGTTGAAGTCGAAAACTTTTCCGCCCTGTGCCGTGGCGTATTGCTGGGCCTGGCCCTTGAGTAGAAATGCACTCAGGCGTCCCTTGCCGTCGCTGGCAAACCAGGCCTGTTGCGCCAACAACTTGATCCCGCTGTCACTGGCCTGCGCGTACACCGCGCGAATGTTTTTGCCCTCCTGCTTCAACGCTGCCAACGCAGTAAAGGCTGATTCAGCCGACCCATAACGGCGTACTTTTTCCTCGCCGCGCACCCAGACTTCCGCGACATGGCTGAAATCCGTGATGGCCTTGCCCGTCGCCGCATCCACACCCGGCAATGGCGTCTGCGCGTAGTTGACCAGTTGCGCCGTGTAATCGAGGTTCGAAGCCTTGAAGGCCGCGCGGATATACTGGTCGTCGATGAAGGTGTTCAGATCGAGACCGCGATCAGCCTTCTTCAGCAGTTTCAACGTATCGATGGCGGTGCCGACAGCCTGACGATATTCCGGCTTCCAGCTCAGGTCTCGGGTCTGCACGCCAAGCGGGCCGTGGAACAGGTAATTGACCTCGGCATCGACCCCGGTGACGCTGGCGATCAGTTCGCTGTACTTCTCGGGTTCGGCGGCGAGCAGTTGATTGGCTTCGATGCTGGCGCGCAGATAAGCGACGACGATTTCCGGGTACTTTTTCGCATACGCCTGATCCACCAGCGCACCGTGGAAGGTCGGCGCGTTGGCCTGGGCGCCATCGTAGATCTTGCGAGCGAAACCGCGGCTCGGGAACAGCTCGGCGAACGGCACGAAGTCGGCGTGGGCGTCGATCTTGCCGGCCTGCAATGCCGAACCGGCGACTTCCGGTGGCTGGGCGATGATGTTCACATCCTTGAGCGGGTCCCAGCCCTGCTCTGCCACGGCGCGCAGCAACATACCGTGGGCCGTCGAAGCGAACGGCACCGAGATGGTTTTGCCCTTGAGTTCACTCAGACCCTGCACGGCCGATGCGCTCGGCACGACAATGCCGTTGCCACTGCCCTTGATACTGCCCGACAGCACGCTGATAAACAGGCTGTGCTTGCCGGCGGTTTCGAACGCCACGCCGTTGAACGCACCGGGAAAATCGGCCATCGCGCCAAAGTCGAGTTTGCCGGCGACCATTTCATTGGTCAGCGGCGCGCCACTGGTGAAGTTCTTCCACTGCACGTCGTACTTCGCCTCTTTATAGACGCCGTCGTGGGGCAAATATTTTTCGAGCAAACCGAGCTCGCGGATCAGCAGACCGCCAGCGGCGCAGTTGATGGTGGTGTCCTGGGTGCCGATGGCGATGCGGATGGTTTCGGCCGAGGCCGATAATGTGAACGAAGCCAGTACCAGACCGGCAAGTGCTGCACGCAACATGAGTGTTTCCCCTCGAATCTTTGATTGGAAGTTCGTCTCCGCCGCGATCAGGGCGCGGTGGGAAACGAGGGGTGTTATTCAAAATCAGCGTCCGGGGTTCGCCGGATGGCTTTGGAGTTTCACATTTCAATGTAGGAGCGAGCTTGCTCGCGAAGGCGGTGCGCCAGTCGCCATCGTTGCTGTGTGAACCACCGTTTTCGCGAGCAGGCTCGCTCCCACAGGGGTTTTATTCAACGCAACAGATAAGGGATTTCGACTTTCACCGCACCCGTTGGGCAATCCTTCTCGCACGGCATGCAGTACCAGCATTCGTCGAACGCCATGTAGGCCTTTTGCGTGGCCGGGTTGATCGCCAGCAAATCCATCGGGCAGACGTCTACGCACACCGTGCAGCCCTTTTCAGCGATGCATTTGTCCTCGTCCACGGTGACCGGGGCGTTGGAGCGAAAAAAGATTTCCTGGGCTTGATAAGCCATGATCCGGGCCCTCCAAAGTGATGTCTCAAGCGGCAAAGGCGCCAACGCGCAAGCGGTCGTAGGCCTGCATTTCTTCGGCATCGAGCGCAATGATGTAAGGCTCGACGGCTTTCTTGAAGCTGGTCATCCGACCGTCCTCGCCCTTCTTCAAATGGCAATGGCAAAACCATTCAGCGTCGTTGCGCTGCGGATGGTCGACCCTATAGTGGTACAGCCCCCAGCGGCTTTCGGCGCGGAACAGCGAGGCGCGGGCGGCCATTTCGGCGCAGTCGCGGATCACGCTGGTTTCCATCGCACGCATCAACTCATGGGCGTTGTTGGCCTTCATCTGCTCGAGATCGTGTTCGATGTCGCTGAAGCGCTGCAGGCCGATCTGCATTTTTTTCGTCACTTTCGGCGGCTGCAGGTAGTCGTTGACGAAGCGCCGCAGCTTGTACTCGACCTGAGCGGGCGGCAGGCCGTGCTCGCGATCCAGCGGCGCGTAGACCCGGGCTTTTTCCTTTTCGATTTGCCCGGCATCCAGCGCAGAAAACTCACGCCCCGCGACAAAATCCGCCGCGTTATGCCCGGCGAACCAGCCATAAGTGAACGCACCGAGCATGTAGTTGTGCGGCACGGCAGCCATGTCTCCCGCCGAATACAAACCTTTCACCGAGGTCTCTGCACGCTCGTTGACCCACACGCCGGACGCCGAGTGACCGCTGCAAAAGCCGATTTCCGAGATGTGCATCTCGACCATTTGCGTGCGGTAGTCGGTCCCCCGATTGGCGTGAAACTGGCCACGGCTCGGGCGTTCGTTGCTGTGCAGGATTTGCTCGATGTTCTGGATGGTTTCTTCCGCAAGGTGATCAAGCTTGAGGAACACCGGGCCGTTGCCGCTTTCCAGTTCCTGGTGGAACTCCCACATCATTTGCCCGCTCCAGTAGTCGCATTCGATGAAGCGTTCGCCCTTGTTGTTGGCGGTGTAGCCGCCCAACGGGCCGGTCACGTAAGCGCAGGCCGGGCCGTTGTAATCCTTGATCAGCGGGTTGATCTGGTAGCATTCGAGGTTCGCCAGTTCTGCGCCGGCGTGATAGGCCATGGCGTAGCCGTCGCCTGCATTGGTCGGGTTTTCGTAGGTGCCCATCAGGTAACCGGACGATGGCAAGCCGAGGCGCCCGGCGGCACCGCACGCGAGGATCACCGCTTTGGCCTTGATCACGTGAAAATCCGCGGTGCGGCAATCGAACCCCATCACCCCGTTGACCGCGCCCTCCCCGTCAGTCAGCAAACGCGTGCAGACCAGGCGGTTGGTGATGTTCACCCGTGCGCGTTTCAACTGGCGATAGAGGACCTTTTTGATGTCGTGCCCTTCCGGCATCGGCAGCACGTAGGCGCCCATGTGGTGGACCTTTTTCACCGCGTAATCGCCGGTCTCGTCCTTTTCGAATTTCACGCCCCAGCGGTCAAGCTGTGAGAGGGTTTCGAAGCTGTGCGTTGCGTAGGCGTACACCGCTGCCTGATTGACGATGCCGTCGTTGGCGATGGTGATTTCCTTGGTGTACTGCTCCGGCGTCGAGTGGCCGGGGATGATTGCGTTGTTCAGGCCGTCCATGCCCATGCTGATCGCGCCGCTGCGTTTGACGTTGGCCTTATCCACCAGCAGCACGCGCAAATCACGGTTTTTCTCTTTGGCCTTGATGGCCGCCATTGGCCCGGCAGTACCACCGCCAATGACGACGATGTCGTATTCCTGTTCCAACGTGCTGCGACTCATGCGCGCTCCCCTTTTTGCCGGTCGATCCGCAGGCGGTACTGGAACGCATCGCCACGGTAATAAAGGTGTTCGAAGTCCAGCGGCTGGCCTTGCGCATCGTGGGTCAGGCGCTCGATGCGCATGATCGGCGAGCCCGCCTCGACGTTGAGCGCCTGGGTCAGATCGCTGTCGGCCAGCACCGCATCGATGGCCAGATCGGCATGGCCGAGGGCGATGCCGCAGTCGTTTTCCAGAATCAGGAAGATGTCCCGGGTCACTAGATCAGCCTTCTCCAACCGCTCGCCGATGGCCTTGGGCAGGTAGGTGATTTCCAGCGAGATCGGCTCACGGTTGATCAGGCGCACCCGTTTGATCTGCGCGACGATCTCGCCTTCGGCAACCTGCAAACGTTCGGCAACGCGCTTGTCCGCCGGGATGAATTTGAAGCTGCGCAGGCGATTGATCACCTCATAGCCGCGCCCGGTCATGGACTCGGCGAGGCCTTGCAGGCTGCTGACGTTCTGAAAGGTTTTCGGCTTGGCAACGAAAGTACCCTTGCCGTGGATTTTGAAGATCAGCCCTTCCTTTTGCAGGTCACCCAACGCTTGGCGCACGGTGATGCGGCTGACTTTGAACAGCGCACCGAGCTCGCTTTCAGACGGCATCTGGCTGTCTTGCGGGTATTCGCCATCAAGAATGCGGGCACGCAACACGTCGCGCAGCTGGGTGTGCAGCGGGACGCTGCCGAGGGAAAGAACGTTATCGGTCATCAAGGGATCACTTGTCATAACGAGTTATGACGTGATCTTAGGGTTGTTATGACAAGGTTGAGAAATATTGTTTGGACATAACCTTAGATACGTGACGCGCAAAATACCCTGTGGGAGCGCGAAAGCGGCGTGTCAGTCACCGAAGTATTGACTGACGGAATGCTTTCGCGATCAGGCTCGCTCCCACAGGGGGTCGTGGTCCATTCAACGTTTGAGGATCTGATCCATGACCCAGTCAGTCTTGACGGCTTGTTCGGCAACTGCGGGGTGTTTCGATTCGCCGCGAATGTGTGCGTTCATCCCGAGCACGTGGTGCCACTGAATATGCTCATGATGGGCAATCTCGAGGCTGACTTGCTCATCGGCAAACAGCTGAACCGGATGCTCATCAAACACCGAAAAACTGATCCGCCCTGCGCTGCCGATGATCTCGACCCGGTCCTCGCGCCGGTCCGCGACAAAGTTCCAGCAACCCATGCCCAGCGCCCCGGAGGCGAATCGCCAACTGGCGCTGACCGCATCTTCCGCCGCATACAAACTGGCCTGACGCGTCGTGAAACCGGCGACTTCGACAATATCGCCGAGCAGATACTGGAACAGATCAAAACCATGGCTGGCCAGGTCGGCGAAGTAACCGCCGCCGGCGACCGCAGGGTCGGTGCGCCAATTGTCGCGGCCATCCAGATCCGCCGCTGACGGCGCTTTGGTCAGCGTCCAGCTCAAGTGCCGGACCTCTCCGATACGCTCCTGCTCAAGCCATTGCTGCACTTGTGCGAAGCGTGGCAGCGAGCGGCGGTAGTATGAAACGAACAAATGCAATCCGGCCTCGGCAAACACCTGCTGCATGTCGCGGCTTTGCCCGGCATTGAGCGCCATGGGTTTTTCCACGCAGCAATGCTTGCCGGCGGCGGCGACTTTCAGGCTGTAGGCATGGTGGCTGTCGGGCGGCGTGGCGATGTACACCGCGTCGACTTCCGGATCGTTGATCAGCGCATCGACATCGGTGTAGATGCGGCTGATGCCGTGGCGCGCGGCGTAGTCGGTGACAGCTTCGAGACGTCGGCCCATTACCGCGACCAGCGCCGAACCGGGCGCCTTGTAGAAGGCTGGCCCGCTCTTGCGTTCCGCGACACTGCCGCAACCGATCATGCCCCAGCGCACCACGTTCATATTCATTCCTCAGCCAATGCGCAAGGCGCGCAGATCGAGGTGTCCGGCCTTGATCGGCGGGCACCAGTAATAGCCACCGGTGAGTGGCCGGCTGATCTTGTACAAGCCATCGGCAATGCCGTCTTCCAGACCGCTCATGCGTCGCAATTGTGCTTCAAACGCGTCCAGCGAAAAACCGAATGCCAGGAACATCAAACCGGCGCGTTCACCTTCGATCCACGGCATCGAGCGGCGCACGACAAACGCTTGCGGCGCGAAGCTTTCCTGGGCGGTACGTTTGACGTGGGCAGAGATCGGCGCGT
Organism: Pseudomonas khorasanensis; assembly: GCF_014268505.2. Classification (GTDB taxonomy): domain Bacteria; phylum Pseudomonadota; class Gammaproteobacteria; order Pseudomonadales; family Pseudomonadaceae; genus Aquipseudomonas; species Aquipseudomonas khorasanensis. The sequence goes on along the minus strand of NZ_JABWQP020000001.1, from coordinate 725,329 downwards.
CGTCGATTTCTTCGTTATCACTCAGGCGGCGCCCCATGATGTCGTCCTTGGCACCGGCAGATAACCGGTGAAAACCCTTGAGGTCGTGCTGCCATTGCTGGATCGCGGCGAAGCTGCCACCCACCAGACCGTCAGCGCCCGTGCTTTGCAGCGCGGCGGCGACAGCGGCGTCATCGTGCGGGTTCTCAGTACCGTCTTCGTAGCCGGTCAGGTCGTGGCCGTCCATATGGCGGAAGGTTTCCTGCATCTGCACCAGGCGAAAGGCCGGGGCCAGCGCGGCTTCGAGGGCATGACTACGGTTGAGCAACTCACCCCGGTCGACGCCGTGCAACCAGACCCACAGCGCGTGCTGGGTCGACGGGTTTTCAACGCCGACGCCAGTAAGAGCCGGGAAGCTGCGCAAGCCGGCGATCTCCACGTTCAGCGCCTTGGACAGAGACTCACCAATACCCACCACCGCCGACTTGCCATCCACCAGCATCAGCAGGTTGTCGATCGCTTGCGGCAAGGCTTCAACCGACGCCAGGGCGAAGAACAGATGACGTGCTTGCGCAGGAACAGGGGTGGCGAGAATGCCCGGCTGGTAATAACTCATGTGAACTCCTAAAAAAGAGCGCGGAGTTTACCTGTAGCCGGACGGTTTGTGTGGGTTGCGATAGCGCGCTCAAAGCCTTTGTTTCAGCGCTCGCCAGCCCTGACGAGCGCGCTCAACGTGAGCGCATTTGCGGTTGCGGCGCCGCTGGCCGTGTTGTCGAAGATGCACCAGATGTCTTTGTCCTCTGCGCCCGCGCGCAACAGCGTTTGGGAAAGGCCTTCCAGATAAGGCACGTCGTAGGCGCTGTGATAGATGCGTGGCGAGCCGTGCAGGCGCCAATACTGCAGGCCTTGCCAGCCAGCCGGCGCGGTGTCCGTGCTGATGCGCGAGGGGTCCACCACGGCCTGGGCAATCTTGAAGTCGACCAACATCGCCTCGGCGCCGATCCACGATTCGTGTCGCGGTTCCAGCACCACGGCGCCTTGAAAACGCTCACGCAAGGAGCGAAAAAACGCTTCGGCGACCGACGCTTCGAACGCCAGTTTCGGAGGTAACTGCACCAGCAGACAGCCCAAGCGCTCACCCAATCCGCCGCACTGCCCCAAGAACTCATCAAGCGCGGCCTCGATGTCCGCCAAGCGGTGTTCATGGGTGATGAGCTTTGGCATTTTTACAGCAAAGCGAAACCCTGGCGGAACCGAATCGGCCCAGCGCTGGTAAGTCTGACGGCGATGCGGGCGATAGAACGCGCTGTTGATTTCCACACAATTGAACCGGGCGGCATAGCGCTGCAGATGCGTGCCCTCGGCCGGGAATGCCGGCCAGTGCTCGCGGCCGAGGCTCCAGCCAGCACACCCGATATAAAGGGTTGGCCCGTTCAATCGCGCGCCGTCATTTCTTGCGCGGCATCACGGCGCCGAGCACCTGCTTGGCCGTTTGCACGATCACGCCGGCCTCGTCCGGATCGCCCTTGAGCAAGGTCGTGGCGAACTTCTTCGCCTGCTCCAGTTTGATGTGCGGTGGCAGCGGCGGCACGTTCGGGTCGGTCTTGAACTCGATGAGCACCGGGACGTCCGAGGCCAGCGCCTGTTCCCACGCCGCCGCGACGTCTTCTTCGCGATCGACGAAAATACCTTTCAGGCCAATGGAAATGGCGAACAGGTGGTAAGGCACATCGGGGATGCTTTGCGACGCTTCGAACTTCGGATCGCCCTCCATCACCCGCTGCTCCCAAGTGACCTGGTTGAGGTCTTCGTTGTTGAACACTGCGCAAATCCATTTCGGGCTCGCCCATTGCCGCCAGTATTTCGCGACTGTGATCAGCTCGGCCATGTTGTTCATCTGCATCGCGCCGTCGCCGACGAGGGCAATGACCGGGCGCTCCGGAAACGCGAATTTGGCGGCAATCGCGTATGGCACCGCAGCGCCCATCGAGGCCAGGCCGCCGGACAACGAGCATTTCATGCCACGGCGGATTTTCAGATCGCGGGCAAACCAGTTGGCGCAAGAGCCGGAGTCGCTGGTGATGATCGCCTGGTCGGGCAAGCGCGGTGAAAGCTCGTAAACCACACGTTGCGGATTGACCGGATCGGCCTTGGCCATCGCGCGTTTTTCCAGGGTTTTCTCCCAGTTGCTGCGCCAGCCTTCGATTTTCTTGCGCCACGTGTTTGAGGTTTTTTGTTCAAGCAACGGCAGCAACGCGGCGAGGGTCTCCGCTGAGTCACCGACCAGGTTGACCTCCATCGGGTAACGCAGGCTGAGCATGTCCGGCTGCAAATCAATCTGCACGCCGCGAGCCTGGCCTTCCTTGGGCAGAAACTCGGAATACGGGAATCCCGAGCCAATCATCAGCAAGGTGTCGCACTCGCTCATCAACTTGTAGCTGGGCTCGGTGCCGAGCAAACCGATGCTGCCGGTGACCCACGGCAGTTCGTCCGGCAATACCGCTTTGCCCAACAGGGCCTTGGCGACGCCTGCGCCAAGTTTCTCGGCCACAGCGATCACTTGATCCGTCGCCCCCAATGCCCCGGCACCCACCAGAATCGCGACTTTCTCGCCGCTGTTCAGAACCTCGGCGGCACGCTGCAGATCAGCTTCGTAGGGCAGCACTTTCGGCTTGCTGTAACCGACACCGGAATGGGCGGTGCCGTGGGCGCGCGCCGGTTGCTCGTAAGGCAGATCCTGCAAATCATTAGGCAAAATAAGTGCGGTAACGCGGCGCTCACCAACGGCTGTGCGCACCGCGCGATCCAGCAGATGGCGCACTTGCGACGGCGCCGAGGCCTGCTGCACGAAGGCGCCGGCGACGTCCTTGAACATCGACACCAGATCGAGCTCCTGCTGGTAATGACTACCCAACGCCGTCCGCGCCTGTTGGCCGACGATGGCCAGCACCGGCATGTGATCCATCCGCGCATCGTAGAGACCGGTGATCAGGTGCGAAGCGCCGGGCCCGGAAGTGGCGATGCACACGCCCAGCTCACCGGTGAACTTGGCGTGAGCCGAGGCCATGAATGCGGCCATTTCCTCATGCCGTGCCTGTACGAATTCAATCTTCCCTTTCGCCCGGCTCATGGCACCGAAGACGCCATTGATACCATCGCCCGGATAACCAAAAATCCGCGTGACGCCCCATTTGCTGAGCCGCTCGATCAGAAAGTCACCTACTGTCATCGTCATCTCGATCCTCGCCTTTCACCGCTGCATGGATGTGTAAGGGTCTGGACAGTGGGGTGCGCGACGAAGTTTCGATGGATTGTGCTGCTCGCTCCTGCGGGGATTTGTGGATTTGACAGATAAATCTCTGAGCGCTGGCACGCGGCGGAAATTTTCCCTACGGTGTCTACCTGTTCCCTCCCAGCATCGACGAGGTCCGTTTCATGAGCAAAGCGTCTTACGTTCCGCCCAAGGTCTGGAAACAAGAAGCCCCTTCCGGCGGCCACTTCGCCAGCATCAACCGCCCGGTAGCCGGGCCGACCCATGACAAGGAGCTGCCGGTCGGCAAGCATCCGTTGCAGCTGTATTCGCTGGCGACGCCCAATGGCGTCAAAGTCACCATCCTGCTCGAAGAATTGCTCGCGCTCGGTCACACCGGGGCCGAATACGACGCGTGGCTGATCCGTATTGGCGAAGGCGATCAGTTCTCCAGCGGTTTTGTCGAGATCAACCCGAATTCGAAAATTCCGGCACTGCTGGATCGCAGCGTCGAGCCGCCGGTCCGCGTGTTCGAGTCCGGTTCGATCCTGCTTTATCTGGCGGAAAAGTTTGGCGCTTTCCTGCCAAAAGATCCGGCCGGTCGTACCGAAACCCTCAACTGGCTGTTTTGGCAAATGGGCTCGGCGCCGTATCTGGGCGGTGGCTTCGGGCACTTTTATGCCTACGCACCCGAGAAGCTTGAATACCCGATCAACCGCTTCACCATGGAAGCCAAACGTCAGCTGGATGTGCTGAATCGCCGTCTGGCCGATAACGCGTATCTGGCCGGCGACGACTACACCATCGCTGATATCGCGGTCTGGCCCTGGTACGGTCAGTTGGTGCGCAACAACGTGTATTCGGCAGCGGAGTTCCTCGCGGCTCACGAATACACCCACGTGCAGCGCTGGGCGGAAGAGATCGCCAAACGGCCGGCGGTCATGCGCGGGCAACGGGTGAATCGCACCTGGGGTGATGAAGACAGTCAGGTGCCGGAGCGGCATGGGGCCGAGGATTTGAACTGAGATAAACGCAGCCCTTCTGGCGAACGACTTACTGACCCAAGGGCACAAAAAAACGTGGGAGCGAGCCTGCTCGCGAAAGCGGTGTATCAGACAACGCATCTGTTGAATGACAAACCGCATTCGCGAGCAGGCTCGCTCCCACATTCGCTTCAGGGGACGCCAACGCCAATTGTGAAAAAATCATTAACTAACTGAGCCGTACGGGTTTATCCCCCGAGATTCTTCCGACATACTAATGCGAATAATTCTTACATGCACTCGCATTCGTTTCGTTTGGAAATCCTGGGGAAGCAGATAGATGTCGTTTCAGACCATGCACCGCCGCTCGAACCTTTCACCTAACCTCCTCGCAATCGCCATTGGCATGGCCAGCATCGCACCGGCCCTGGCCGATGAGACTGCTTCCGCTGCGCCAGCGAACGGCCCACTCGAACTGCAGGCGACCGAGATCGGCGCCACGCAGATGAGCAGCACCACCGAAGACACGCAGTCCTACACCACCGGCCCAATGCAGACCGCGACCAAGCTGTCGCTGACCATGCGCGAAACCCCGCAGGCGGTGACGGTGATCACCCGTCAGCGCATGGACGACCAGAACATGACCAGCGTCAATGACGTGGTGCGCGGCACGCCGGGCCTGTTCCTCAGCGAGGCCAGCGGCCCGGGGCGACAAACGTACAAGGCGCGCGGTTTCGACATCGACAACATCATGTACGACGGCCTGCCAAGCTCGTATTCGCCATTCACCCTGGCGGTGCAACCGAATCTGGCGATGTTCGACCGGGTGGAAATCGTCCGTGGCGCGACCGGCCTCGTCACTGGTGCCGGCAACCCGTCAGCCGCGATCAACATGGTGCGCAAACGCCCGACCGCCGATCAGCGAGTCACGCTCACCGGCGCTGCCGGCAGTTGGGATGACTACCGAGGCGAAATCGATGCCTCCAGCCCGTTGAACGAAAGCGGCACCTTGCGCGGCCGCGTTGTGAGTTCGTATCAGGGCGCCGACAGCTTCCGCGACAAGGAAGAAAACGACCACGGTCTGTTCTATGCCATCGGCGAGGCGGACCTGAGTGACAGCACCACCGCGACGTTGGGTTTCTCCCGGCAGAACGATCAGACCAACTATTTCTGGGGCGGCCTGCCGATCGGCGAAAACGGTCATCACCTCGACCTGCCCCGCTCCACCTACCCCGGCACCGACTGGGAAAACCGCAAGTTGCAGGTCGATACCGTGTTCGGTGAAGTCGAACACCGCTTCGACAACGACTGGAAACTGCACCTCGGCGGCTCGACCTCGACGGTCGATGGAGAGTTCTCCGGCACCTACCTGTCGCGCTACGCCGGCCCGCTGGAAACCACGGCGTATCAATCCCACCACACCGACAAGCAGCGCGCATTCGATGGCTTTGCGAGCGGCCCGTTCGAAGCCTTCGGCCGTACCCACGAACTGGTCGTCGGCGCCAGCAATCGGGTGTATGACGCAACCACGAAGGAATATTCGCCCTACACCACCGCCTGGCCAATCGGCGCGCCAAAGCCTGACTTCGTCCGTGACGGCAAGACTCGCAACGTCACCACTCAGGATGCGGTTTATCTGACCACTCGCTTGAGCCTGGCCGATCCGTTGACGCTGATTCTCGGCGGCCGCCTGGACTGGTATGACTACGATGACCGCACCGCCGACGGCGATTACAAGGTCACCCGTAACCTCACGCGCTACGCCGGCCTGATCTACAAGCTCGACGACCATCACTCGGTCTACGCCAGCTACACCGACATCTTCACCCCGCAGACCCAGAAGGATCTCGGCGGTAAAGTGCTGGAGCCGATCGTCGGTGAAAACTACGAAATCGGCATCAAGGGCGAATACTTCAACGGCGCCCTGAATGGCAGTCTGGCCGTGTTCCAGATGGACCAGACCAACCGCGCCACCCAGGCTGCGACTCAGCTAGGCTGCCCGGAACTGACCTGCTACGAAACCTCCGGCAAGGTCCGCGCCCAGGGCGTGGACATGGAATTGCAGGGCGCGCTGACCGAGCAATGGCAAGTCGGCGCCGGCTACACCTACACCCGCGCGCATTACATCAAGGATGAAAATCCGGCCAACAACAATCAGAAGTTCGATACCGACATGCCGGAGCACCTGTTCAAGGTGTCCACGGTGTATCGCTTCAAGGGCCCGCTGGAAAAACTGCGCGTGGGCGGCAACGTCTACTGGCAGAGCCGCATGTACAACGACATTGCTCTGGCCAGTGGCAGCAGTTATCGCCTGGAACAGGGCGGCTACGCAGTCACCGATTTGATGGCCGGTTACGAGGTCAACAAGCACCTCGACCTGCAGGTCAACGCCAACAACATCTTTGATCGTGAGTATTACTCGTCCATCGGCACCGACGTAACCTGGGGGTCGACCGAGAACTACGGCACGCCGCGCAACTACATGCTGACGGCGAAGTACAAGTTCTGAGTCGACAGGGATTCGCTGCCATAACAAACCAGCGAGCATAAAAAAGGGCGCCGAGACATTGCCCGGCGCCCTTTTTTGCAAGTGCGTTTTGCATCGCCGGCAATTACCGATAGTCTCTGGCAACACCCTCGCGAAGCAGCGCCATGCCCCAAACCGACTTTTCATCCGACCTCCAAGCCATCGGCAGCATCGACGCTGTGCCAGTGATTCTAAGCATGGTCAAGCACCTGACCGGCATGCGCTTCGCAGCGGTAGCCCGGGTGACCGAGAGCAAATGGATCGCCTGCGCCGTCGATGACTCGATCGATTTCGGGTTATTGCCCGGCGGCGAACTGGTGCTCGAATCGACCATTTGTCACGAGATTCGCCAGCATTGTCAGCCGGTGATCTTCGGCCACGCCAGCGCCCACCCGGTTTTCTCGGCACATCACACGCCGAAAATCTACGGCCTGGAAAGCTACATCTCCATCCCGATCATCAAGGCCAACGGCGAGTTTTTCGGCACGCTGTGCGCCATCGATTCGGTCCCGGCGAATCTCGACGAGCCGGCCATCGAGAAAACCCTCACCCTGTTTGCCCAGTTGATTGCGATGAACCTGGACACCCAGGGGCATCTGCACGCCACCCAGTCCGCTTTGGCGGACGCCAATGAACTGGGGCGCCTGCGCGAGCAGTTCATCGCGGTACTTGGCCACGACTTGCGCACGCCGCTCAACGCCATCCGCATGAGCACCGACCTGCTGGAAAGTAGAACCGAGGACAAGCGCTCGCGAACGCTGCTCTCGGCGATCCGCACCAGCTCCGTGCGTATGGGCGTGTTGATCGAAAACATCCTCGACTTTGCCCGGGGTCGGCTTGGCAGCGGGATTCCAGTGCAGCGCAAACTGGTCGATGACCTGCAGCAAACGCTACGGCAGACGCTTGAAGAGATTCAAATTACGCATCCGCAAGCAAGGTTTGCGCATTCCCTGGAGTTGCCGACAGGCATCTATTGCGATCCGCTGCGCATCAGCCAGCTGTTATCGAATCTACTCGGCAACGCGGTGACCCACGGCTCCATCGCCGAGCCGATCGTGCTCAAGGCGTTCGCCGAGGGCAACGAGATCGTCATTTCGCTGACCAACCAGGGCGAGCCGATCCCACCCGCTCTGATGCCACTGCTGTTCGAACCGTTTTCCCGTTCCGAAGCGGGCCCGCGTCATGAGGGGTTGGGATTGGGCCTGTATATCGCCGCGCAAATTGCGAGTGCACACAACGGCACCTTGAGCGTGACCTCCGACAGTGATGCGGGCACCTGTTTCGTGGCCCGCTTCCCTGCCCGCTTCAAGTGGGTCTGAACGCCGCTGACGGTCTAAGGCCGCCAAGGCCAAAAAAAACCCCACAACCAACTAGCGGTGTGGGGCCAAAAATTGGTTGGTTGCGGCCAACCAAAGGAGCTCTGTCAAAAAACCATCCGGGGCCGGATCAAATGCAATCCTGGGCCGCCCGCTCGAAACTCGAAGGCAGCAAATTAGACGCCAGCAGGTGCCGCTCATAAATAAACACCTTGCCGCCCTTCCCGGCCTTGTAAGCCTCCAGCACGTTATCCGCGGCGACTCTGCTGGGAACCACAATCCGATAACTGCGCTGATTCTGCGAAACCGTCGGGTTCAACGCGCTGCCCTGCAACTTCGGAACCACGCAATCGGCGTATTGTTCGGGCGTCTTGCTGGTCTGCAAGGTCAAGGTCGGGTCGTTCGGCGCAGAAGCGCAACCAGCGAGCAACAAGGAAGCAAACGCCATGGCAGGCACGAATAAAGGACGCATCGGTGTAATCCTGAAAATAAAGGTTCGGTTCAACCGGCAACGGTTCGACTTCACGGCGCCGCCGTTGCCATTTACGTTTTAAGAATCAGCTCGACGCCACCAGCGCCTTGAGCGACACATCAAATTGCTTCAGCGCGCTGAGTTGCAGATCACGCTGCTGATTGATCTGCGCGGCAATTTGCGGCGCCGCCTGGTCATGCACCCAGACCGAAGGCAACTCTTGCTCGATCGCCCCTTCAGCCTTGCCGATGTATTGCAGGTCGGCGTCGTAGAACCTGGCGGAAAACCGCGCTTCGACCAGACTGTTGCGCTGCGTCAGCAAGCGGTTAAACGTGTCGAGCTTGACCACGATGTCCGGGTGGGCCTGAACCAGCGCATCGAGGTTGTCGTACACGGTCACCGAAACGAACTGTTGTTGCAGCGAACTCATCAGCCAGTCGAGGGCCAGTTCCGGATCGGAGCTGCCGACAAAGGCGTCGCGGATTCGAGAATCCAGTGCGTCTTTCGCACCGTTCAGCGCCATGTCGTGGTAACGCTCCAGGTATTGCAGGTTCTGCAACGTGTTCTCGCTCAACAGCACACCCACGGTCTGCGTGTGCTGCAAAGTCGATGCACTGGCGGCGATGGGTTGCAGGTGACACGACTTGGCGTCGTCTGCGTAAGCCGGTGCAGTGGCAACCACCCCGCCCATCAGCAGGGCGATCAGTGCCAGTCGTGTCAGAGTGTTCATCGCGCAATTTCCTTGAGCTGCGTCTTCGATGGAGGCGATTTTCCGCCGATTGCCGACAAAGCAGAACTTGCGTTTCTTGATGGTCACTATTACTTCTAGCAATAGTTGCGTGCCGAGCAGGCTGATGCACACTCCACAAATCCAAGAAAATGATGAGGGTCTCGCCTTGAGAACGTTTGATCTGATCCGTGACGCCGTGCTGTCCGAGTACCGCGAGCGAGTGGCTGAATACCTGGTCCAGTACGAAACCGTCTTGCTGGACAAAAGCACCCGCGATCCGCAGCTGATCCGCGACACCGCGCATCAACTGCGAGGTTATCTGCGCGGGCTCAACACCACTCGCGTGCTGGGCATGGCCTATTGGGAAGAGCTGGATCGCCGTGTCGTCGACACCTGGCTGACACCGAACGCCTTTCCCGCCTCGTCACCTCAGGACGATCAACGCCATGTCTAGCCACGACATTCCACTGCAAGACCTCGCCGCCCCCGAAGGCATTTGCTACGGCTGCGGCGGCCGCAATCCGCACGGCCTGCACGTCAAAAGCCGCTGGGACGATGATGGCGTCCACGTCATCGCCGAACACCTGCCCGACGCCCACTACTGCGGCTGGCCAGACCTGGTCTACGGCGGACTGATCGCCATGCTCGTCGACTGCCACTCCAACTGGACAGCGATGGCCTGGCACTACCGCGCCGAAAACCGCGAAGCCGGCAGCCTGCCGCGCATCGATTGCGTCACCGGCAACCTCGGGATCAAGTTCATCAAGCCAACGCCCATGGGCGTGCCACTGATCTTGCGGGCGAGAGTCGAAGGCGATGTCGGGCGCAAAACGCGGGTGATTTGCGAGGTGTATGCGGGGGAAGTGCTGACGGCAGTGGGTGATTCGGTATTTGTGCGGGTGGATACGGGGCAATTGGCGGCTGCGGCGCACAACCGGAAAAGCAAAAGCCCCTCACCCTAACCCTCTCCCGGAGCGAGAGGGAACTGACCGAGGCGATCGGGCGAATCGCGGCAACGTGAAAAACCGAGTCGAACTCAAATCTTTAAAAGCCCAAATATCGGCTCCCTCTCCCTTGGGAGAGGGCTGGGGTGAGGGGGCGCGATTTACGGTGCGCAACCCCATTCGCGCCAAACGCCAGACATCCGAGGCCTGCTTTTCGGCAGCGCTTCAGCTCCCCGAAGCCGTCACATTCGCCCGCGCCGTATGCAGCTTTTTATAGCTCTCGATCAAGCGCAGATGCCGATCCAGTCCTTCCAGCTTCAGGCTGGTCGGGGTCAGGCCGTAGAAGCGTACGCTGCCATTGACCGAACCAATCGCCGCGTCCATGCGCTCGTTGCCGAACATGCGGCGGAAGTTGGCTTCGTAGTCTGCCAGCTCGAGGTCGTCATCCAGTTCCATCTCCAGCACCACGTTGACGGCCTGGTAGAACAAGCCGCGCTCGACGGTGTTGTCGTTGTATTGCAGGAAGGCTTCGACCAAGTCTTTGGCGTCGTCGTATTTCTGCAAGGCGAGGTAAATCAGCAGGCGCAGTTCGAGGATGGTCAGTTTGCCCCACGGCGTGTTGTCATCGAACTCGATGCCGATCAGCGTTGTGATGTCGGTGTAGTCGTCCAGCTCGGCACTTTCCAGGCCTTTGACCAGGTTGCGCAGGCCGACTTTGCTGAGGTTGTGCAGGTTGAGAATGTCAGCCCGAAATTGCAGGGCTTTGTTGGTGTTGTCCCAGATCAGGTCTTCGACCGGGTAGATCTCGGAGTAATCCGGTACGAGGATGCGGCACGCCTTGGCACCGATGTGCTCGTAGACCGCCATGTACACTTCTTTGCCCATGTCTTCGAGAATGCCGAACAGGGTGGTGGCTTCCTCGGCGTTGGAGTTTTCGCCCTGGCCGGAGAAGTCCCACTCGACAAACTCGAAGTCCGGTTTGGCGCTGAAGAAACGCCACGACACCACACCGCTGGAGTCGATGAAGTGTTCGACGAAGTTGTTCGGTTCGGTGACCGCCTGACCGGAGAACGTCGGCTGCGGCAAGTCGTTCAAGCCTTCGAAGCTGCGGCCCTGCAACAACTCGGTCAGGCTGCGTTCCAGTGCAATTTCAAGGCTTGGGTGCGCGCCAAACGAGGCGAAGACGCCGCCAGTGCGCGGGTTCATCAGGGTCACGCACATCACCGGGAATTCACCGCCCAGCGAGGCGTCCTTGACCAGCACCGGAAAGCCCTGCTCTTCCAGGCCTTTGATGCCGGCGACGATGCTCGGGTATTTCTCCAGCACAGCTTGCGGTACGTCCGGCAACGCCATTTCGCCTTCGAGGATTTCACGCTTGACCGCGCGCTCGAAGATTTCCGACAGGCACTGCACCTGCGCTTCGGCCAGGGTGTTGCCGGCGCTCATGCCGTTGCTCAGGTAAAGGTTTTCGATCAGGTTGGACGGGAAGTACACCACCTCGTTGTCCGACTGGCGCACGAACGGCAACGAGCAAATGCCGCGCTGGGTGTTGCCTGAGTTGGTGTCGTACAGGTGCGAGCCGCGCAGCTCGCCGTCACGGTTGTAAATGCCGAGGGTGTATTCGTCGAGAATCTCGCTCGGCAATTCGTCCTTCGGACCCGGCTTGAACCATTTTTCGTCCGGATAATGGACGAATTCGGCATTGGCAATCTCCTCGCCCCAGAACTGGTCGTTATAGAAGAAGTTGCAGTTCAGGCGTTCGATGAACTCGCCCAGCGCAGAAGCCAGCGCGCCTTCCTTGGTGGCGCCCTTGCCGTTGGTGAAGCACATCGGCGAATGGGCATCGCGGATATGCAGCGACCAGACGTTCGGCACGATGTTGCGCCACGAGGCGATTTCGATCTTCATCCCGAGGTCGGCGAGGATGCCCGACATGTTGGCGATGGTCTGCTCAAGCGGCAGGTCCTTGCCGGCAATGTAAGTGCCGGCCTCTGCGCCTGAATGCGGCATCAACAGCGCCTGGGCATCGGCGTCGAGGTTGTCGACTTCTTCGATGATGAATTCGGGGCCGGTCTGTACCACCTTCTTCACGGTACAGCGGTCAATCGAACGCAGGATTCCCTGGCGGTCCTTGTCGGAGATATCAGCCGGCAATTCGACCTGAATCTTGAAGATCTGGTTGTAGCGGTTTTCCGGGTCGACGATGTTGTTTTGCGACAGACGAATATTCTCCGTCGGGATGTTACGTGTGTCGCAATACAGCTTGACGAAGTAAGCCGCGCACAAGGCCGACGACGCCAGAAAGTAGTCGAACGGCCCCGGTGCCGAACCGTCGCCCTTGTAGCGGATGGGCTGATCGGCGATCACCGTGAAGTCGTCGAACTTGGCCTCAAGTCGAAGGTTGTCGAGAAAGTTGACCTTGATTTCCATGCGGGATTACCAGAATACGGCTAAACGAATGGCGGCCATTATCCGGTTTTTACGCTGGAAGTCTTGTGCTTTCGGGATTCGCCGCTGGCCGGCCGTGCTGGTAATTCCGGCAAATTCGCTACACTTTGAACAAATCCACCGGATGCCATCCAGAACAACAATCTGAACATTGTGCACTCGCCATTGTTCTAGATTTACAAGACACCGGATCAAGGACGAGCCCATGGCCGTTACTCTCGCTGCGCCGTCAATCCCCGCCCCACAACGCGCCGTGACCCGGCGCCTGGCGATTGCCGTTGGCGCGCTGTTCGTCGCTGGCGTCATCGCCGCCATCAGCACCTTGCTCGGCATCGCCAATTCCCTCGACACCAAGGATCTGGAGCAAACACAGTTCTATTCCGGGCGTGCCGTGGAAAACCGTATCACCACCTCGAAAAACTACATCACCAGCTACGCCTACTGGACCAGGGCCTATGAGGCGTTGAGCGGACCAATCGACATCAATTGGGCGTATACCGAGCAGAACATGGGCAAAACCATGTTCACCACTGACGGCTATGACGGCGTGTTCGTGCTTGATCGCAATCGCACCAAATACGCGGTCATTCGCGGGCAGATGGTCGAAACCGACGTGTCCACGGTGCTGCAAGCGCCCGCCTCGGCGCTCGTCGAGCAAGTCCTGAGTCAACCCGACCTGACCAAACCCGTCAGCAGCTACTCGCTGTTTGAAGGCTGGCCGGCGCTGATTACCGCCGCTGCGATTATTCCCAACGATGAACGACCGCTGGATGAATTGAAAAATACTTCGGTGCTGGTGTTCGTGGACAAACTGACCCCGACCAAACTGCGCAAGATCGGCAGCGGTTATGGCCTGACAAACCTGACCCTGGCCCCGGATGACACCATCGAAAAAGGCCATCCAAGCGTGCCGCTCGACAGCACCGGCTACAGCTTGGTGGCCGATCTGCAGCGACCCGGCCAGCAAATGTTGTGGTCGTTGGTGCCACCGCTCGGCGCGACTTTTTTGGTGTTGATGCTGCTCACTGCTTATTTCTTCCGCCACGCGTTGCGCTCCTCGCAATACGTCGATAACAGCATCCATGCGATGCAATCGGCGAACTTGGCACTGGAGACGGCCAATCATGCACTGGAAGCCAGTGAAGAACGCTTTCGCGCGGTTGCCGAAGCCGCTTCGGACTGGATTTGGGAAGTCGATGCCGGTCTGTCGCTGACCTATCTGTCGGCTCGTTTCAGCGAAGTCACGGGCTACCCGCAGGCCTTGTGGCTAGGGCGTGATATTGGTGAGCTGCTGTCGTGCGACACCACCCCGCTGGAGCTCTGGCTGCGAAAACTGAGCGAAGAAACCAGCGCCGGCGATTTGCGCTGTACTTACCGAGATCAATCAGGCCAGCCGCGCCACTGCCGGCTCTCCGCACGACCGATTTTTGACAAGGACCGCGTCGTCGGCTATCGCGGCACCGCCAGCGACATCACCGATGAAGTCGCCGCCCATGCGCAGATCCAGCACCTGTCGATGCACGACGCCCTGACCGGTTTGCCCAACCGCAACAAACTGGCGCGCTATCTGGACGAAGTCCTGCTGCTCAAGGAACACGCGCCGCCGCTGTCATTGCTGATGATCGACCTCGACAATTTCAAGCCGATCAATGATTCGCTGGGCCACCCGGCCGGCGATGCGGTGCTGCAGGAAGTCGCCGTGCGCCTGCGCGAATGCACTCGCGAGCACGACATCGTCGCCCGCCTTGGTGGCGATGAATTCGTCGTGGTGCTCAACGGCATGGACAGTCATAACGAAATCGACAAATTCTGCACGCGCCTGATCGGCAGCCTGCATGAACCTGTCCTCTACGAACAGCACCCTCTGCACATCGGTGCCAGTGTCGGCATCGCCCTCAGCCGCCGTCACGGCTTCGTCGCCAGTGACCTGATCCGCTACGCAGACATCGCGCTATATCAGGCCAAGTCCGATGGCAAAAACACTTGGTGCTATTTCGAAGCGCACATGAGCGACCAGATTCAGACGCGCCGGCAAATGGAAGATGACCTGCGTCATGCGCTCAAGCACAACGAGTTCGTCCTGCACTATCAGCCGCGCTACAAGGTCGATGGCAAGCACATTGTTTCGGTCGAGGCGCTGGTGCGCTGGCAGCATCCAACCCAAGGCCTGCTGGGGCCGGACGTGTTTATCCCACTGGCCGAGCAGACCGACTTGATCGTGCCGCTGGGCCGCTGGGTGTTGCGCGAAGCCTGTGAAACCGCGCTGGAGTGGCCGCAAGAAATCCTGCTGTCGGTCAACCTCTCGCCCGCGCAATTTTCCCTGAGCGATGTGGTCGAGGACGTCAGGGACGTGCTGATCGAAACGCGCTTCCCGGCCAGTCGCCTGGAACTGGAAATCACCGAGAACGTGATGCTCAACGATACCGACGGTGCGCTGGCTACCATGAATTCGCTCAAACAACTCGGTGTGCGCCTGAACATGGACGACTTCGGCACCGGTTACTCGTCACTCGGCTACCTGCGTGCCTATCCCTTCGACGGCATCAAGATCGACAAGCGCTTTATCGCCTCGATCACCAGCGGCACCAATGACCGCGCCGTGGTGCAGGCAATCATTGGGCTGGGCAAGGCCATGGGCCTGACTGTCACCGCCGAGGGCGTGGAGACCGAGGAGCAACTGGCGATTCTCGGCAAGGACCAATGCAACGAAGTGCAGGGTTTCTTCATGAGCCGACCGATCGACAAGTTGGCTTTCGCGCAATTGCTGCGTGCTTCCAGGCTGTCGCCGGTGAGTAAAAAGGGCCGTGTGACCTGAGGCGGATTCAACAGGCTCAGTGCAGGCATTCAGCCGCTGAAAAACACCGCAAGCTTGTTGCCGTCGGGATCGCGCAAATAGGCGACATAGAAATCAGGCGTGTAGGCCTCGCGGGTTCCGGGCGGGCCTTCGTCGGTGCCGCCATGGTCCAGCCCCGCTCTGTGCACCTGATCGACCGTCTGCCGCGAGTCGGCGCGAAACGCCGGCATCATACCGTTGCCCGGTGTCGCCGGCTCGCCATTGAACGGTCGCGAGATATGCACGCTGCCGGGACCGTTGGACTTGTCGGCGCAGTCGGGTAGATAAAAACAATAATGCTCTTCACGATCATGGCGGTAGCCAAGCGGCGTCAGAATCGCTTTGTAGAAGGTAGCCGAACGCTCCACATCGTTGGCGCCGATAAACAGATAACTGAGCATGGGATGTCCTCCATTCGCAGCTTTCAGCCCTGTGGCTGTTCGTCGTTGAGGGTAAAGACGTTGCCGGCATCGCGCACCAACTGACGCCATTCGGCACTGGTGATCAGGCCTAGCTCCTCCATCTCATCGGCAGCCTTGAGCAGTTCGTCATATTGCTGCTCCGGATCCAGATCAGCCTCCGCCTGCTTCGCCAGTTGGCGCCAGGCCGCCAGTGATGCCTTTTTTTGCTGATCGAACATGGGGTATCTCCTGAAGGACTTACCCGGTAGAAAAATCAGCGCGACAGAGGTTCAGGCCAGACGACGGATGGACGGTTTATACAAACCGTTGAAGGTGCGAGCCCATACAAGAGGATGTGCAGTTTTTCTGTCCTTTGCCATGAACCTGTCCTCGCACTTCAACAGCCCACTGGAATTGTTTATTGACCCGAAACGCCTGATCCATGAGTTTATCCACGTCCGGCTGTGTGCCATCGCCGGGTAAAAAAGCCAGATCGCCATGTGTTTCGTTCGTTCATTCTTGCGTCGCACTGTTCATTGCCCGCCCTAGTTTGCCTGGAGTTTTCTCGATGCCGTCGCCCAAATCCCTGCCCGCCGCCCTGCTCGGCCTGGCCCTGGCCTGCCCGGCGGTGGGCGAGACCCAAGGTCTGGAACTGGGGCAAGTGCTGATTTCGGCCGATGAGCGCGGCGGCACGGATGCAACGGTCGACGAGGCCAGGGCACGCCTCGAACAGGTGCCGGGCGGGACCAACGTGGTCGATATGCGCCAGCCATTGCAGGGCCGCGTCGCCAGTAATCAGGATGTGCTGGCCTATCAGCCGGGCGTGTACGCGCAGTCGGCGGGCAACGAAGGCGTGAAGATCTCCATCCGCGGCTCGGGTATCAACCGCGCCCCCGGCGCACACGCGTCGGGGCTGTACACAATGCTCGACGGCCTGCCACTGACCGGCCCGGGCGGCACGCCGTACGAATTGCTTGAGCCGCTGTGGGTTGATCATGTGGAAGTGCTGCGCGGCGCCAACGGATTTGATCGCGGCTCGCTCGCGCTGGGCGGCGCCATCGATTACGTCAGCCACACCGGTTACACCGCGCCGAAGCTGCAAGTGCGCTACGCCACCGGCAGTCACGGTTATCAGCAGCGCCAGATCAGCTCTGGCCAGGTCTTGGGTGATTTCGATTATTACGTGTCGCTGACCGATGCCGACGCTGACGGCTATCAGGATCACACCGCCAGCGAGAGCACAGGCCTGATCGCCAACGTCGGTTATCGCTTCAACCCGAATCTGGAAACACGCTTCTATTTCCGCTATCGCGAAACCGACAACGACCTGGCCGGGCGCGTGACCAAACACTCCATCGAACACAGTCCACGGGCGGCCAACCCGGCGTATGTCGCGCGCGACGACAGCCGCAAACAGCCGGGCAGCACATTCATTGGCAACAAGACCACGTTCTACATCGACGACGATTCGAGCCTCCAGACAGGCCTCGTCTACCACGACTATCCGATGGACTTGCGCGAGGGCCCGAACCGTTTGAAGGTCGCCTACACCGACGTCAGTGGCACCTTCGACTACAAACGCCGCGACACCCTTTTCGGCATGGAAAGCCGCAGCACTGTCGGCCTGCGCGTGACCAAGCACCTGCCCAACGATGGCGCCAGCGAGTTCGTGCGCATCCCAACGGGCAACACCGCCAATTATGCGCCGGGGACGCGCATGCGCAATTTCACCTATCAGGGCTCGGACACCGTTTTGCATTTTGGCAACGACCTGGAACTGACCGACGATTTCTGGCTGACCACAGGCCTTGCCGCCATCTACACCCGCCGCGAAAGCGCCGTGACCTACCCCCAAGGTGGCGGCAAAACCAGCCTCAACGACTGGGACTACGCACCGCGTATCGGCCTGCGTTACCAGATCACCCCGGATGTGCAGGTGTTCGGCAATCTCAGCCGCTCCGTCGAAGCGCCGCACCCGTGGTCGCTGATCTACAGCTCCAACGTGCGCTTCCCGGTCGGCAATGGCGCCGCAACCGGCACCCAACGCGACCCGATCGAACTGCAAAACCAGACCGCGACTACGCTGGAACTCGGCGGTCGTGGCGACAGCGCTGTCGGTGAATGGAGCCTGGCGTGGTACTACGCGCAAGTGCGCCACGAACTGCTCTCGGTGTTGCCGGATGCCAGCGCCGTCACGCCCTATGAACTCAACGCCAGCCCAACCGTGCATCAGGGGATCGAGGCCAGTCTCAACAGCAAGCTCTGGACTGCCGCCGATGGGCGCCAGCTGAGCTTGCGTCAGGCTTACAGTTTCAGCGACTTCCACTACCGCGACGACGAGCGCTTCGGCGACAACCGCCTGCCGGGCTTGCCGATGCATTTTTACCAGGGCGAGCTACGTTACGACTGGCCGCAAGGGTTCTTTGCCGCCGTGAATACACAACTGGTGTCCAAAGTTGCCGTGGATTACGCGAACAGCTATTACGCCGACCCGTACGCCCTGTTCGGCGCCACGCTGGGCTACAACGCGCCGAAGGGTGACTGGCAGGGCTGGGTGGACATGCGCAACCTGACCGGCAAGCGTTACGCGGCGACAGTCACGCCGGGGTATGACGACAGGGGGCTGGATGCGGCACGCTCGACGCCGGGCGAAGGCATGGGCGTGTATGTCGGGGTATCGTGGAGTTTGTTGTAAGGCCGACTGGCGCAATGCGGCGTTACGAATCCCAGGCGCGAATAAAGCGGTGCGTTCCAAGGTACGTTTTTGAATGTCGTAAGCGTTACGAAACTCAAACGGTGCGAACGGGCATAATCCTTTGCCGCATCGATCGGACGTCGCCCGATAGCTTGTCCGCCCTGGTTTTGTTCGGCCTGACATTCGACACTTTCGCTGACTTCCTTAGCAGATTGAGTTCGTCCAGGCCCTTGGAATCGGCCAACCCGCCCTCATAACAGAGCGTATCCCACCATCCCCGAGAGGAAGGACATACCATGACCACCCAAACCGAAACTGCCATTCTCGCCGGCGGCTGCTTCTGGGGCATGCAGGATTTGTTGCGCCGTTACCCGGGCGTGCTGAACACACGTGTCGGTTATACCGGCGGCAATGTGCCGAATGCGACCTACCGAAACCACGGTAATCACGCCGAAGCGATCGAAATCGTGTTTGACCCGACCGTGATCAGTTACCGGCAGATCCTCGAGTTCTTCTTCCAGATCCACGACCCAAGCACACCCAACCGCCAAGGCAACGACCTTGGCCCCAGCTATCGTTCCGCGATCTATTACCTGAACGAGGAGCAACGCGCGGTCGCTGAGGATACCGCTGCCGATGTCGATGCTTCGGGGTTGTGGCCCGGACGAGTGGTCACAGAGATCGAACCGGCCGGACCGTTCTGGGAAGCGGAACCCGAGCATCAGGATTATCTGGAGCGTATTCCGAACGGGTACACCTGCCACTTCATCCGGCCGAACTGGAAACTGCCAAAACGCAGCTAAGGACAGTGCGGTTGGCGGGGTTCAGTGCCCCGCCAACGCCACTTGGGGAGCGCCCTGACGAATCACACGTGCAGCGGCGCCGCTGCCGCCGAACCCGGTTCCGGCAGATCGACGTTGACCTTCAGCGCAATCAGCAACGCGGCCAGCAACATCAGTATTCCGGCCGCGACAAACACACCATTGATGCCGCTGAAACTGAACACCGAACCGCCGGCGGCGGCGCCTGCGGCAATGGCTGATTGCACCGACGCCACGACCATGCCGCCCGCGCTTTCCGCCTGATCCGGTATCGAGCGCGCCACCCAGTTCGACCATGCGACCGGCACACCACCGAAAGCCATCCCCCACAGCGCCAGAAGCAACACCTGCCCGGTGACAGACGCCGGTAATCCGACCAGCGCCAGAGCGGCAACGCCCACCAGCACCGGCATCAGCACCAACGTTGCGCGTGGACTGCGCTGCAACAGCCAACCGGCGAACAGCGTGCCGGCAAAGTTCGCCACGCCGAAACCCAGTAGCATCAGTGCCAAAGCCTGCGGACCGACGCCCGTGGTGCTTTCCAGAAATGGCCTGATGTAGGTGAACAACGCAAAGTGCCCGGTGTGCACCAATACGCATCCGAACATGCCGACGGCAATGCCCGGTCGCCGCAAAACCTCCAGTACAGTGCGCAGGCGTGACGGACGATGGGGCGCCAGACTCGGTAACGTGAACATTTGAAAAACCAGCGTTACCACGCCAACCGCTGCCGCTGCGAAAAACGCACTGCGCCAGCCAAATTGCCCGCCGAGATAACTGCCCAGCGGCACCGCCACCACGGTACCGACCGCGATCCCGCTGAAGATGATCGACAGCGCGCGCGGCAGCAGCGCCGCCGGCACGAGTCGCATCGCAACGGCCGCCGCCATGCTCCAGAAACCACCCAGGGCTATGCCCAAAAGGATTCGCATCACCAGCAACACCGTAAGGCTGGACGAGAACGCGACCAGCAGGTTCGATGCAATCATCAGACCCGAAAAACCGAGCAACACCAGCCGCCGATCAAGGCTGCGCGTCAACCCTGGCACCAGCAATCCGGCAAACAACGCCACCACTGCGGTCACCGTCACGGCTTGACCGGCCAACGCCTCGCTGACGCCGAGATCCAGCGCCATCGGTGTCAGCAGGCTGGCCGGTAAATATTCCGCCGTGAGCAAACCGAACACCCCCATCGCCAGCGAAAACACCGCCATCCACGCAGGTGTCGTCGGCTCCTCACCCGCGCGGATGCCCTTACCGGGCTGTCCGTTACAGACACAATCATTCATCGCAAGACTTCCTCAGACATTGTCGAGACGCCAGTCTATGGATGGCAAACCGGATGATCTATGATGCACAGTCTTGAACTTTTGATCGAAACCCCGAATATGAGCAGCACCGATCCCTTCTCGATGTCCTCGGACCTCATCACTGAGTTGCTGCGCAGCATGCGTCTGCGTGGCGTGCAGTATCGACGGATCCACGCCGCTGCGCCGTATGGCCTCGGTTTCAGCGACAAATCCGGCCATGCGTATTTTCACTTCGTGGCCGCTGGATCGGCGGTGTTGCGGTTTGAAGACGGCAGCATGTACGAATTGTCAGCGGGCAATGCGGTATTTATTGCCCATGGCGCCGCGCACCAGTTGCTATCCCAGGCAGGCGCCGAAGTGCAGGACATTGACAGCGCCGTCGCCGCGCCACTCGGCGACACGGTGTGCGCGGTGCAGGTCGGGCAAAGCACCGATCCCGGCGATAGCGCCCTGCTCTTCAGTGGCTGTATGGAGTTCGAACTCGGCACCCTGCAAGGCCTCGGTCGGCTGATGCCGGGAGTTATGCTGATCGACGCAGGCGGCCAGCGCTATCCAGGACTTATGCCGATCCTCGCCTCCATGGAACGCGAAGTCAGCGCAGCGCGCATCGGCTTCGCCGGCATACTCGCTCGCCTCGCCGACGTAGTGGCTGCAATGATTGTTCGCGGCTGGGTCGAATGCGCTTGCGGCAATGCCTCCGGTCTCGTGGCCGCCCTGCGCGACCCACGTCTGGCGAAGGCCTTGCTGGCCTTGCACCAACAACCGGGCCGCGACTGGACCGTCGCCGAACTCGCAGCGCTCTGCAACACCTCACGCTCGGTCTTCGCCGAACGCTTCCAGACCACACTCGGCACCCCGCCGCTGCGCTACACCACCGAACTACGCATGCGCCTGGCCAGCCAGTGGCTGACGCTGGAAAGGATGCCGATCGAAGAAGTGGCGCAGCGCCTGGGCTATACCTCCCAAGCGGCTTTCAGTCGTGCGTTCAAGCGCATGACGGGAGACTCGCCGGGAGCGAGTCGGCGGCAGCGCTCATAATACGAATGGCCGTAACAGGGTTGTAATCAACCTGTGCCGCCCTCACCGCTGGATCTTGTCCAGCCCCGCCACCACCCGCTCCGCAGCCTGCACATCCCCACACGCCTGCAACTCAGCGGCCACCTGCCGCAACTGCTCGGCCGTCAGTCCCACATTCAGGCTTATTTTCAAATGCGCCTCCAGTTGCGATTCCACCCCAGCCATCGCAGCGAGCGCACCAACCGTGGCCAGTTCGCGATCAGTCCATTGCAGGTTGTCCCGGGCGAAGATGTCGCCGAACAAGTGCACCTTCAAAAACTGATCAATCGCCGGCGCGAACTCGAACAGCGGGCCGGATACCCTCGCGCCGACCAGGCGTGTTTGATTGTCGGTGCCCAGTTCGGTCAGCGCGTGCCCCGATGGAACCGGACCGGGCTCACGCCCCGGCGCGTCTTCGATGCCCCGTTCGGCACGTTCCTGAACGACCTTCATCAACAATGACAAGGCATTGAGGCTGCGCGGAAAACCGGCGTAGGCGTACAGCTGCACGAGGACTTCCTTGACCTCGCTGAGGGTCAGCCCGGCGTCGAGACCGTGATTCAGCGCGTCGTGCAAGCGCGGCATGTCGCCGATCGCCATGTTGGCAGCGATCGGCGCTATTGCCAGTTGTTTAAGGGTCAGGGGTTGTTCGTTCATGGTCGGTTTCTCCGGTGAGAGGGAGGGATTGGCGCAGAGGGGATGCACGCAGACTGCACCGGCGAGGATGGCGCAGCCGAGGGCCACGGCTCGAAGCAGGCGATGCTGATGCAGCGATGTCTGGAACATCAATGGCTCTCCTGTTTTCTTGCGAGAACGTGCATGGCTGTGCTCCGTCGCAGTGAGGATTACTTCAAGTGGCTCTTGAAGAACTCAGTCAGCTTGGCGAAGGGGATCAGCTCAACCCGGTCGTACAGATCGACGTGGCCGGCGTTCTGCACGATCACCAGTTCCTTCGGTTGACCCGCCAGGCGAAACGCTTCTTCGCTGAACTCGCGGGAGTGGGCGTCGGCACCGGCGATAAACAACATCGGCCGCGGTGAAATGCTCTCGATATCGACGAACGGGTAGAAGTTAATGAACTTGGTGTTGCTGCTCAGCGTCGGGCGCGTGGTCTGTTGCGGCGTTGAGCTGGCCGGAGTGAACTCGCCACGCGGGGTGCGGTAGAAGTCGAAGAACTCGCGCTGGATCGGGTGAGTGTCGTCCTTGAGCTCCAGCACGGTGCCGCCGGTGTACTCGATCTTGCCCCCCGTGAACTCGGCGTAACGTTGCTCCGCCGCTTGCGCAATGATCTGCTTGCGCTGCTCAAGGCTTTGCGAATGTTTGAGGCCGTCACGGTTTGCCGCGCCCATGTCGTACATGCTGACCGTGGCGATGGCTTTCATGCGCGGGTCGATTTTCGCCGCACTGATCACGAAGCTGCCGCTGCCGCAGATGCCCAGCACGCCGATGCGCTGACGGTCGATAAACGGCCTTGTGCCAAGGTAATCGACGGCGGCGCTGAAATCCTCCGCGTACATGTCCGGCAGCACTGCGTTGCGGGGTGCGCCTTCACTTTCACCCCAGAACGACAGGTCGAGCGACAGGGTAACGAAGCCCTGCTCCGCCAGCTTCTGCGCGTAGAGATTGGAGCTTTGCTCCTTCACCGCGCCCATCGGGTGGCCGACAATAATCGCCGCGCTGCGCGCCGCCGGGTCCAGCCCCTTGGGGATGAACAGGTTGCCCACCACATTAAGCTGATACTGATTTTTGAAGCTGACCTTCTGCACGGTCACTTTGTCGCTCTTGAAAAAATTGTCGGCACCGTGGGACATATCGGCTCCCAGGGCAGTGAATGAACTCAGGAGAAACCCGAGCAGTACGAAGAGTCTTTTCATGGGGCGTCCTTCAGCAAAGAAGAGCCAGGCAGGCGCAAGCGCACGCCATGAGGCCGGATGGACGTATTGTTGCGCAGGCATGAGGCTTTGATTAGCTAATGAGTGCTTAATGCGGTTATAAACTCTGCTAATGAATCCATTGAGCGTTTGTCATGGCCAAACCCAATTTCAACGACCTGTTGGCCTTCGTCACGGTCGCCCGTAGCGGCAGCTTTACCCGCGCGGCGGTGCAGCTAGGCGTGACCCAATCGGCGGTGAGCCAGATCGTCTCGTCACTGGAAACCCGCTTGAAGATTCGCCTGCTGACCCGCACCACGCGCAGCGTTTCGCTGACAGCGGCCGGCGAACGATTGCTGCACACCGTGGGTCATCGTTTTGATGAGATAGAAGCCGAACTGGACGCCTTGACGGAGCTGCGCGACAAACCCGCCGGCACCGTGCGGATCACGTGCGGCGACAGCATTATCAAGACCACCCTGCTGCCCAGACTCACGCCGTTGCTGCTGCAGTATCCGGACATCAAACTCGAGTTCGACATCAATTACGGC
Source organism: Pseudomonas khorasanensis (assembly GCF_014268505.2). Lineage (GTDB taxonomy): Bacteria > Pseudomonadota > Gammaproteobacteria > Pseudomonadales > Pseudomonadaceae > Aquipseudomonas > Aquipseudomonas khorasanensis. The sequence continues at coordinate 701,142 of NZ_JABWQP020000001.1, read as the reverse complement.
TTTCGCGACATCGTCGCCGACCGCTTCGATGCCGGCGTGCGCTTCAGCGGCACTGTCGCCCAGGACATGATCGCCGTCCCCATCGGCCCGCCTGTGCGCATGGCCGTGGTCGCCGCCCCCGACTACTTCGCCCGCCACCCTGCCCCGCAACATCCGCGCGATCTGGCCGCGCACCGTTGCATTGACATCCGTTTCCCGACCTACGATGGCGTCGATGCCTGGGAATTCGAACGTCAGGGCAAAAAACTGAAGGTGCGCGTGGAGGGCCAACTGGTGTTCAACTCCACCGTTCACATCGCCGACGCCGCCGTGAACGGGCTGGGCATTGCTTACCTGCCGGAAGACGAATTCAGCCCGCATCTGGCCGAAGGTCGGCTAGTCCGAGTGCTGGAAGATTGGTGTGAACCGTTCAGTGGTTTCCACCTCTACTACCCCAGCCGCCGACAACCGTCGCCGGCTTTTTCGCTGGTAGTGGATGCGCTGCGGGTGGATCGATCGCCGCCGGGCGATGGCTCCGGCTAACGCAAACGGACAGATGGTTTCGCCCCGTTGGATTGTGTACAGCCATAAACCTTGGAAGCGAGTTTGCCGGCGATTCATCTGCAACTGGCACTCCGCTTTCGCGAGCAGGCTCGCTCCCACATTGGATCTGTGGGTTGCCGCGGCTTTGAGAACGGCCCTATAACTTCGGTACATCGCCCGTCGCTTCAGCAAGCGTGGCCAACGCTTCCTCCATGCTGGCGATGTCGTCGTTGAGCTTTCGAAACACCAGGTTCATCGCCTCGCAGGGATCCACGGTTTGATGGCCACGAAGTGCGCCGACTGTTTCGGTTTCCATCTGCTGGAGGCTATTGACGCTCTCTCTGAGCGCCAGCAACTGCTCAAAGATAGCGGCGATTCGGGCCTGGCTTTCGGCGCTCATCATTTCCACCCAAGCCTTGAAATGATCTCGCGTCGATAGGGTGTATCGATTTGCGCAGGCACCTGTTCGACGTAGTTACGGGCCTGCTCATAGGCTTCTGCGCTCAAACCGGCCAGATGGGATACCGCGTCATTGGCAGTGGGAACCAGACCTTCAACATCTTTGAATCTGGGCGGCAGCGCGGTCCAGATCACTGCGTCCAACTCGCGGGGGATCGCCCATTCGGCCATTACCCCCACAGCGGAGGTGCCAGGGGTAAAACTGCCGATGCCATGGGGCCAGTCCTGAGGAATTCCTTCGCGCAGACGCAGGGCCTCACGGGCCTCGTCGAGGTTATCGACGTCCAGTACCGCCCAAAGCACTTTGCAGGGAGGCCCATTCACGCATATCGCAGTGGTGAGCTCGCCGCTGTCACTGACTCGCGCAAACTCGACGGGCACGTGTGGCCCATCCGAAAACCATTCGCTCGCAAGCGGCAAGCCGTCGGGCTTCCAGATCAGCGATCCCCATCCCAAGCATGCAATAACCATAATCAGGTCCTTTTGATCAGCCTTTGGTCTTTCGGGGATCGGCGGCGCGCGGGAATGTGCGTTCCTCCTGGATCGTCCCGTCCTCTTTGTGGATTTTCAAAGACGCGGTTTTGCCCTGCAGAAACTCACTGGCGATCTGAGTGATTTCAGCTTTGGTAGCAGCAGCTTTAGAGGCGCGTTGCGCGCCCTCTTTGACAAGCTCCCAACGTTGCTGGTTTTTCTTGATGTGGTAGTTATCCATTCCTTCACCTCTGGCAATTACGAACGATCTGGTAATGGGTTGACCTTGAGCCGTTCGCAGAGTTTGAAAGAATTAACGGGCAAGCCAATCAGCGCCTGGCCGGGTGAAGACGCCACCGCTCAATACGCGAACTCGTGCCCCAGTTCACTTTCCATCCATGCCAGAAATCGTCTGACACGCGGGAAGCCGGAATGCGCTTTTGGAAACACCAGGTGATGCGCGGCCACCGACGCGCTCAGTGATTGAGGGGCGACCTCAACCAAAGTGCCAGCGGCCAGATATTTTTGCGCGAGCAACGTGCTCTCCAAAGCGAATCCCAGTCCATGGCTGGCAGCTTCCAACGACATGTAGGAGCGGTCGAAGCTCAGCGCATAGGGCCGCTCCGGTCGCGCCAAACCATGTTGGGCAAACCATTGCGGCCATTTCAGCAGCGTGGCTTCCGACAGAATCAAATCACAATCAAGCAGATCCGGCGCCCCCCTGACAGGGCGTTGCGCGAGCAGCTTGGGTGAAGTCAGCACCGCGAATTTTTCATTCCTGACCGTGCGAACTTCATAGCTCGGCCAGTTGGGCAGCCCGTGGCGGATATCGACGTCGATCTTGTCGCGACTGAAATGCAGCGATTCATAGGAACATGACAGGTTGATCTGAATGTCCGGGTGACTTGCACGAAAGGCCTCCAGGCGCGGCATCAGCCAGAGCAGGCCGAAGCTGGGGGATGAGTGCAGGCGAAGACAGTCAAGGCTGACATCGCTGGCCGCCCGCTCGGTGGCGACGGCGAGGCTATGAAGAATGCCCGAGACTTCTTTGAGGTACTGCTCGCCCACCGGGGTGAGGGACACGCCGCGCGCCGCTCGGACAAATAATTGTCGGCCGATCATCCCCTCGAGTTTGGCCAATTGGTGACTGACCGCCGAAGGCGTCAAATCAAGCACTTCAGCTGCCCGGGCAACGTTACCGAAGCGAGCCGTTTGCTCGAAGGCCTGAATTGCTCTCAGCGGTGGCAGGATCATTGGTGCATCTGTATCAGCGCGCATGGGAACTCCGCTGCGTTTTTTATAATGATTGGCTGGGTTTGATTCAATCATCTGCGAGGTGGCTTGACGAGTGCTGAATTTTTTTCAGCATTGAGTGACTTTCGCGTTATTGCTCAACACCCCCTCGGAGGACAAGCTGAGTCATCGGTTCTTCACGGATCGACCTGATAAAAACAATCTGAGGGAACCCTCCATGCTTCTCCAAGGCAAAGTCGCAATCATCACCGGTGCCGCATCTGCCCGTGGCATCGGTCGCGCTACGGCGACCACATTCGCGCAGCACGGCGCGCATGTCGTCATCCTCGATCTGGATGCATCTGCTGCGCGTGATGCCGCCGCCTCACTGGGCGAAGGTCATCTCGGACTGGCCGCCAATGTCGCCGACGAGTCGCAGGTTCAGCAGGCCGTTGCCGCCATCATCGAACACTTCGGCCGCATCGACATCCTCGTCAACAATGCCGGCATCACCCAGCCATTGAAGACACTCGACATTCGCCCCTCGGACTACGACAAGGTGCTCGACGTCAGCCTGCGCGGCACCCTTTTGATGTCGCAAGCGGTGATTCCGCTCATGCGTCAGCAGTCTTGCGGCAGCATCGTGTGCATGTCGTCCGTGTCTGCCCAACGAGGTGGCGGCATTTTCGGTGGCCCTCATTACAGCGCGGCCAAGGCCGGTGTGCTGGGCCTGGGCAAAGCCATGGCGCGGGAGTTGGGGCCGGACAATATTCGCGTCAACTCCATCGCGCCCGGTTTGATTCACACCGACATCACCGGCGGCCTGATGCAGGATGAGCGTCGTCACGCGATCATCGAAGGCATTCCCCTCGGTCGCCTGGGCGAGGCGCAGGACGTCGCCAACGCCGCGCTGTTCCTGGCCAGCGACCTATCCTCTTATCTGACCGGTATCACCCTCGATGTGAACGGCGGCATGCTGATTCACTGAGTACCTCTGGGCGGGCCTGCGCGGCCCGTGCGGTTCTGGATCGATGACGCAGCCGGGCCTGAGGCCTGGCGGTCAATAAAAACAAGAGATCAGACCATCATGACTACCCTGTCGCTCGAAGCGGTTTCGACCGTGCGCTCTTCCGCCTATCGCAAGACGGCGTGGCGCCTCATGCCCTTCCTGATGCTGTGCTACCTGTGCGCCTATCTGGATCGGGTCAACGTCGGCTTCGCCAAGCTGCAAATGATGAACGATCTGGCCCTCAGCGAAACGGTCTACGGACTGGGCGCCGGCGTGTTCTTCATCGGCTATTTCCTTTGCGAAGTGCCCAGCAACATCATCCTCCACAAGGTCGGTGCGCGCGTGTGGATCGCGCGGATCATGATCACCTGGGGCATCGTCTCGGCCATGTTCGCCTTCGTCGAAACCGCGTGGCAGTTCTATGCCCTGCGGTTCTTGCTCGGCATCGCCGAAGCCGGTCTGGCACCGGGCCTGTTGTTGTACCTGACATACTGGTTTCCGTCCTACCGCCGGGCCCGCATGACGGTGCTGTGGTTCATCGCCATTCCGCTCTCGGGCATGGTCGGCGGCCCTCTTTCCGGCTGGATCATGAACCATTTTGCCGGTGTGCATGGCTGGGCAGGCTGGCAATGGATGTTTGTCCTTGAGGCGGTGCCCACCGTCGTCGTCGGGCTGCTGGTGTTGAGCTACCTGAAAGACGGCGTGCATCAGGCCACCTGGCTGAACGACGAAGAAAAAGCCCTGATCACCCGCGAACTGGCCGAAGACGACCAGCACAAAGTCACCCACGCATCGGTCGGCGAGTTCATCCGTGACCGTCGTTTGTGGCTGCTGGCGGCTATCTACTTCTGCGTCGTGATGGGGCAGTACGCGATAACTTTCTGGCTGCCGACGCTGGTGCGTAATGCCGGGGTTTCCGACCCGCTGCACATCGGCTTTCTGACCAGCCTGCCCTATCTGTGTGCCATCGTCGCCATGCTGCTGGTCGGCCGCAGTGGTGACAAACACCGCGAGCGCCGCTGGCACCTGATCGTGCCGATGATTGCCGGCGCTGTCGGTTTAAGCCTGGCTGCAATGATGGGCGGCAACTCGACACTGTCCATCCTCAGTCTCTGCCTCGCCGCGTCCGGGATTTTGTCCGCCACGTCGCTGTTCTGGATGCTGCCCACCACGTTGCTTGGAGGGGTGTCTGCCGCTGCCGGCATTGCCGCGGTCAACAGCTTCGCCAACCTCGCCGGGTTCTGCTCGCCTTATCTGATTGGCTGGATCACCACAGTGACCGGTTCCAGCGCCATCGGCATGTACCTGATCACGGGTGTGCTGTTCCTCGGCGCCAGCCTGGTCCTGCGTATTCCCGCCGCCCTGGTCAATCGTTGATTTAACGGAGTTTCATCATGACGACTAATCTTTCACACGCTGCACCCACTAGCCTGGCGGAGCGCGCGCACAACATTCGCCGCCACGCGTTGCGCATGGGCCAGGTTCAGGGCCAGGGTTATGTGGGCCAGGCCCTCGGCGCTGCCGACCTGCTCGCGGTTTCTTACTTTCATGCGATGAACCATCGCCCGGCAGACCCTGAATGGGAGCAGCGCGATCGCTTCTACCTCTCCATCGGCCATTACGCCATTGCGCTGTACGCGGCCCTGATCGAAGCCGAAATCATCCCGCTTGATGAACTGGAAACCTACGGATCGGACGACAGCCGCCTGCCGATGTCAGGCATGGCCACCTACACCCCGGGCATGGAAATCACCGGCGGCTCGCTGGGTCAGGGATTGGGCATCGCGGTCGGTGCCTGCCTGGGGCTGAAGCGCAAGGGCTCGCCCTCCTTCGTCTACAACCTGCTGTCGGATGGCGAGCTGAACGAAGGCTCGACATGGGAAGCGGTCATGTCGGCTTCGCACTGGAAGCTCGACAACCTGATCGCCATTGTCGACGTCAATAACCAGCAAGCCGATGGTTACTCCAGCGAAATCCTCTCGTTCGAGCCCATCGTCGATCGCTGGCAAGCGTTCGGCTGGTTCACCCAGCGCGTCGATGGCAATGACCTCGACGCGCTGGTCGCCGCGTTCGATGCCGCGCGCAATCACTCGGGCAGCCAGCCGCGCGTGATCATTTGCGATACCAAAATGGGCAAAGGTGTGCCGTTTCTGGAAACCCGGGAGAAAACCCACTTCATTCGCGTGGAAGAGCACGAATGGGATCTGGCACTGAGCAACCTTGAAGAAGGAAAGAACCAATGAGCAACGCCGCAAACACTCCGACTTCGACGGGCGAACCGATCAAAAAGCGCTTGACCACTTCGGCGATGATCGCGTCCATTGCCTCCGAAGGCCAGGCGACCCGATCGGCGCCGTTCGGCCACGCACTGGCGGCCCTGGCGGATCAGCGCGCGGACATCGTCGGTCTTTCCGCCGACCTGTCCAAGTACACCGACCTGCACATCTTTGCGAAGGCGCACCCGGATCGTTTCTATCAAATGGGCATGGCCGAGCAGTTGCTGATGAGCGCCGCCGCCGGTATGGCCCGCGAAGGCTTTGTGCCGTTCGCCACGACTTACGCCGTGTTCGCGTCGCGTCGCGCTTATGACTTCATCTGCATGGCCATCGCCGAAGAAAATCTCAACGTGAAGATTGTCTGTGGTCTTCCCGGCCTCACGACCGGTTACGGCCCTAGCCATCAGGCCACCGATGACCTGGCGATCTTCCGCGCCATGCCCAACCTGATGATCGTCGATCCCTGCGATGCGCTGGAAATCGAACAGGCTGTGCCGGCCATCGCCGCGCACCAGGGACCGGTCTACATGCGTTTGCTGCGGGGCAACGTTCCATTGGTGCTGGACGAGTACGGCTACCAGTTCGAAATCGGCAAAGCCAAGACCCTGCGCACCGGCAATGATGTCCTGATCATCTCCACCGGGTTGATGACCATGCGCTCACTGGAAGCGGCCAGGCAACTGCAGGCAGACGGCATTGACGTTGCCGTCCTGCACGTACCGACCATCAAGCCACTGGATGAACAGACCCTTCTGGCCGAAGCGCGCAAGTCCGGGCGACTGGTGGTTACGGCCGAGAACAGCTCGATCATTGGCGGCCTCGGCGAAGCTGTCGCCGGGTTGCTCCTGCGCAACGGCGTGACGCCGACGTTCCGGCAAATCGCTTTGCCCGACGCCTTCCTGGACGCGGGCGCATTGCCGACGCTGCACGACCGATACGGCATCTCGACAACCGCCGTGTGCGCCCAGATCAAGGCCTGGTTGTAGCGCCATCGTGAAAGGCGCTTCGATTCGGGGGCGCCTCGTCACTCTGCAAAAGGAGCAAAACGTTGAAACCTCATGAACTGCTTGATCCTGCGTTCCATAGTTTCTTGACCTGCGACGCCGAAGCCTGGTCGCTGCTGACACTGCCGGGCATCCGCAAACGGGTCCACGCAGGTTTCAAATCCGCCGAACAAGCGCGTTGCCAAAGCGCCTGGGCAAAAAGTCACGACGGCGAGGATTTGCGACTCTGCCTCTACCAGCCCGAGGTCGCGAAACAGGGTAAAACCTGCCCAGTGATCCTTTATATCCACGGCGGAGGTTTTGTCCTGGGCCGACCTGAAATGGCCGACGAATATCTGGCCGGTCTAGCCGAAGAACTAGGCACGATTATCGTCGCCGTCGATTATCGCCTTGCGCCAGAACACCCCTTCCCGGTTCCACTGGAAGATTGTTATGCGGCGCTCGGCTGGATTTTCGCGAATCAACAGGCGCTCGATATCAACATCGGCAAATTGGTCGTCATGGGCCACAGCGCCGGTGGAGGCCTGGCGGCAGCGCTGGCGATTGTGGCGCGCGACCGAGGCGAATATCCCATCGCCCGTCAGGTGCTGATTTATCCGATGCTGGATTACCGTTCGGGCAGCGCACACTCGCCCCACGAAAACAGCACGACGGGAGTCATTGGCTGGTCGCCCCAGGCCAACCAATTCTGCTGGCAATCCCTGCGCGGAACCTACGCACTTGATGACGAGCGCATCGGCTGGTTTTCACCCGCGCTGCAGACAGACCTGAGCGATCTGCCACCCACATTTCTTTCGGTCGGGGCGCTGGATTTGTTCCTTGAAGAGGACATTGCCTTCGCCACGCGTTTGTCTCGTTCGGGTGTAGCCGTGGAATTTCATGTCTATCCCGGGGCACCGCACATGTTTGATCAGCATCCCGGTAGCATCACTGATCAATGCGCCATGGATATCGTTCGATCACTTCGGCGATCAATAGGCAGCGCATTAACTGATTGCTGCCCAAAAGATGCTCCTCAAAGTAGAGAATCACGCCAGATCAGATTCTTATACAACGCCCGTCTCGACTCTTGCTCTTAGTCATTAATACCTTTTGGCGAGTGATTAACCCCACGCATCTCGCAGGCGTGGCAGGTTTCGATATTGCTTCGCCATCACCCCAACCATCAGCTGTGCAGACTCATGCTCCGGCCTTTAGGCAAATGTCATAAATGACACATTTTGTTTCATTCAGAATGGGTTGGATCCAGCGTTCCGACAAACGGTAAAAATTATTATTCCCTTTTAATTCAACGTAATAACAACACTGTGATCGTTCATCTGCTCAATCGCCAGATATCAGGCAACCCCGTCAAGCGCTCCCTATCTATGGTTTTAAAACCCGCCGTGGACGTCCACAGATACCTTTACAGGGAGTAGTAATGGACAACATCGTCATCGCCGACAAATCCAGTTCTCAGCTCACTGCCCAAAACTGGGGCAATGTTCAGCTCAATCAGCCTTCAGTTGTACAAATGCCGGTGAGCCCCGAGCAGCTGGCTTCAACCAGCCGTAGCGGTCAGGATCTGATCGTCAATCTGAAGAATGGCGAGCAGATCAAAATCACCAATTTCTTCGTCACCAGCCCTGACGGTGTCCCTAACGACATTGTGTTTCAGGGCGACGATGCCACGTTATGGCAGGCGCGCTACAACGCCGAACCGTTCAATGGTTTCACCTTCGACGAAATCGAATCGCTTGACGAACTGATCGCCGGTGTCGGTGTGGTTGATGGAGCGACGCCTGCGTGGGCGATCGCCGGGCTCGGCCTGTTGGGTGCGGGCGGTGCAGCCGCCGCAGCGGGAGGCGGCGGAGGTGGTGGCGGCGGCGGTGGCAACGGCGATGCGACGCCCCCCGCGCCTGCGACCGGGCTGACCTTGTCGGCCGATGGTCGGGTGTTGAGTGGTTTCGGTGAACCTGGCAGCGTCGTGTCCATACGCGATGCGGCGGGCAACCTTCTGGGCTCCGGAACCGTCGGTGCTGACGGTAGTTTCCAGGTTGAACTGGGCACTCCGCAAACCAATGGCCAACCGCTCGACGTCACGCTCACCGACCCTGCCGGGAACGTGTCCACACCGGGTTCGGTCACCGCGCCGGACACGACCGCGCCGACAGCGCCGGCCAATCTCGCTGTAAGCCCCGATGGCACACAACTTGGCGGGACCGGTGAAGCCGGTGCAACCATTGAGGTGCGCGCTGCCGACGGAGCCCTGCTGGGCAGTGCCATTGTGGCGGCGGACGGCACCTTCAGTGTCACGCTCAGTCCGGCACAAACGGGCGGCCAGCCGCTGACCGTCAGCGCCACCGATGCGGCGGGGAATGCATCGCCGGTCGCAACCGTAAGTGCGCCGGACATTGTTGAACCGCAGGCACCTGCCAATCTGGGCTTGAGCGGTGACGGCAGCCAACTGACCGGTACCGCCAGGGCCGGTACCACCATCGAAGTTCGTGCGGCGAACGGTGACGTGCTCGGGCGCGCCACGGTGGGTGCCGACGGCGCCTTTACCGTGACGCTGAGCCCGGCGCAGGCCAACGGCGAGGTCATCAGCGTCGTTGCGCTCAACAGCCTGGGTGTGCAATCGCCGGCCGTGCCCTTCAATGCGCCTGACATCACGGGCCCCGGCGCCGCGACGGATCTGGCCGTCAGCAGCGACGGCCTGTCGCTCACTGGCCGTGGTGAGCCTGGCAGTACTGTGAGCGTCACCAACGCCCAAGGGACGGTGCTTGGCACGGCGCTGGTCGCAGCCGATGGCTCGTTTACAGTGCAGCTCGGCACAGCGCAAATCGATGGACAAGCATTGAGCGTGCAGCTAACCGACGCAGCTGCCAACCCTTCGCCGGCGGTGACCATCATCGCTGTTGATCTGGACGGCCTGACTCAGCCGAGCAATATTGTCTTGAGCGTGGATGGCACGCAGATGAAAGGACGCGGCCAGGTCGGGTCGACCGTCACGATCCGCGATGCCAACGGCAATATTCTCGGCTCGGCGGTGGTCGCAGCGGACGGCACGTTCACCGTGCAATTGAGCCCCCCCCAGAACAACGGCGAAACGTTGCAGATCACTGCCAGCGACGCCGCTGGCAATACGTCCGCCCCGCTGCCCTACGTGACACCAGATACTCAAGGCCCGGCGGCGGTTTCCGACGTCACGCTCGATGCACAAGGGCAGACGTTGACCGGCAAGGGTGAAGTGGGCGCCTCGATCACCGTGCGTGATCCGGCAGGCAATATCATTGGCACCGGCACGGTCGGTACCGACGGCAACTTCACCGTCAACCTCACCACTGCCCAGACCGACGCGCAACAGCTGCAAGTGATTCAGACCGACGCTGACGGCAACCCGTCGGCGCCTGTCAACGTGACCGCACCCGACTTGACCACGCCAGTTGCGGTGTCCGATGTGACCATTTCCGCGAATGGTGCAGTGGTCACTGGTGCGGGTCAGCCAGGCGCGACCGTTACCGTTACCGACGCAGGTGGCGTGGTGTTGGGCACTGCCGTAGTTGGCAGCAACGGCCGTTTCGAAATCAGCTTGTCCTCCCCGCAAACCAACGGCCAGAACCTCAGCGTCGTGCAGACCGATGGCTCGACCTCGGCCTCTCCAGCGGTGCCGGTTGAGGCACCCGATATTCAGGCCCCTGCCGCCCCGTCGAATCTGGCGCTGGATGCAACGGGCACAACACTCACCGGTACCGGCGAGCCTGGCGCAACGGTTTCGGTCAAGGATCTGGCCGGCAATACACTCGGCACCGCGACCGTCGACGGCACCGGCGCGTTTTCCGTCACGTTGAACAGCCCACAGGTCAACGGCCAACAACTGCAAGTGAGCCAATCGGATGGCGTGAACGTGTCCCCGAATGCGCCGCTGACGGCGGCGGACAGTACCGCGCCGCTTGCGCCTGACAATGTCGTGCTCGGCAGCAACGGCGTGACGTTGACCGGGACCGGGCAAGCCGGTAGCACGGTCACGGTCAGTGCACCGGATGGCACGGTTCTCGGCACAACGGTGGTTGCCAATGACGGCAGTTTCACCGTCAACCTGAGCCCGGCTCAGCTCGATGGCCAAGTGTTGAGCGTTATCCAGACCGACGCGAGTGCCCTGCCCTCGCCGGTTACCCCGGTCACCGCACCGGACATCACTGCCCCGCCAGCACCGACCGGACTGATCATCGATCCGGCGGGCGCCACGGTCACCGGCACGACGCAGCCCAATAACACGGTTCAGGTCATCGGCGACGACGGCAACGTCATCGGCAGCGCGACGGCCGATGGCAATGGCGCCTTCACGGTCAATCTCGGGACCGCGCAGACCAATGGCGAAGTGTTGCAGGTCGTGGTGTCGGACGGCGCCAACTCTTCGCTGCCAGGCACGGTCAACGCACCGGACAGCACCCCACCGACGGCTGTCAGCGATCTGGCGATCAACCCGTCGGGTGACCAGGTGTCGGGGCTTGCGGAGGCCGGAACGACGGTCACCGTCAGTATTGCCGGCGGCAGCGTGTTGGGCTCCGGCACCGCAGGGGCGGATGGCCGCTTCGTCATCACACTCGCTCCCGCTGCGGGCACTGGCAGTAACCTCGAGGTGATCAGCACTGACGCCGGCGGCAACAATTCGCCGGCGGTGCCTCTGGCAGGTCCCGACAACACACAGGTTGCAACACCAACCGATCTGTCATTGAGCGCCGACGGTTTCACCCTGACCGGCGCCGGAACGCCCGGTTGCACGGTGACCGTGACCGGCAGCAATGGCGTTGTACTCGGCTCGGGACTGATCAATGACTCCGGGCGTTTTACCTTGTTGCTCAATGCCAAGCAGATCAATGCGCAAGTGCTGCAAGTGACCGCCACCAGTCCAGACGGTGACGTATCGGTGCCTGGCACCATCACGGCTGCCGATGGCACCTCTCCGGACGCCTTGACCAATCTCGCGCTCAATGCCAACGGCAGTGTGCTGACCGGCCGAGGTGAAGCCGGCGCCACAGTGACCGTAACCGACAGCAATGGCACCGTCCTGGGTACCGCTTTGGTGGCCAGCAACGGCACGTTCAGCCTGACACTGACGCCGGCGCAGCTCAATGGCCAGGCACTCACCGCGATTCAGAGCGATGCCGCCGGCAATCTTTCGCAGCCGGCCGGCATCATCGCCACCGACCTGCAGCCGCCAGCCGCCGCCACCGGTGTCACCATCAATAACGTCGGCACCGTCGTCAAAGGCCAGGGTGAAGCGGGCAGCACCGTGACCGTGCGCGATGCAGCCGGCAACGTGCTGGCGACCGGTCTGGTCGATCAGAGCGGCAACTTCCAGGTCACCCTGCCCAACGCGCAAAACACCGGCGAAACCTTGCAGGTCACTCTGACCGACGCGAACAGCAATACGTCGCCCTCCACAGGCGTGGTTACCGTGGACGGCACTCCGCCAGCCGCCGTGCAGAGCCCACTGATTAGCGCCGATGGCAGCACACTGAGCGGCACCGGTGAGGCCGGTGCGACAGTCAACGTCACCAACGCCAGCGGCACCGTGCTCGGCAGCGCCGTGGTGGGTGCGGACGGTTCGTTCAGCGTGACGCTGGCGCCCGCGCCCACCAATGGCGAAGCGTTGGCGATCAGCCAGACCGACCCTGCCGGCAACGTCTCGCCTGCAACGAGTGTCAACGCGCCCGACATCAGCCCGCCGGCCGCGCTGACTCAAGTCGCGGTAAATGCCGACGGCGTGACCGTGACCGGTCGCGGCGAGCCCGGCGCCACCGTATCCGTGCGCAGCGCCGACGGCACCTTGCTCGGCACGGCGCAGGTAGGCAGCGGCGGCGCGTTCAGCGTCACACTGAACACGCCACAACTGAATGCCGAGGTGTTGACGGTCACGCAGGAAGACCCACCGGGCAATGTGTCGACGGCCGTTGAAGTGATCTCGGTAGACTTGACCGCACCGGCCACGCCGAGCGCATTGACCTTGAACGCCGCTGGCCTGCAACTGGCCGGCAACGCCGAGGCAGGCAGCACCGTGACCGTGCGCGACAGCCAGGGCAATGTACTTGGCACCACCACGGCGGCCGCCAATGGCACCTTCCAACTCACGCTCAACAGTGCGCAGACCAACGGCCAGGCGCTGAACGTGACGGCGAGTGACGCGGCGGGCAATCCGTCCGCCCCGGCAATCGTCAATGCCGCCGATACCACGGCTCCCGTGGCGGCCGGCAATCTGGCGGTCAGCGCCAATGGCGCCACACTGACGGGTACAGGTGAAGCCGGCGCCAGCGTTGAAGTGCGCGACGGCGGCGGCAACCTGCTGGGTACCGCAACGGTCGGCGGCAACGGCAGCTTCAGCCTCTCGCTGTCTCCGGCCGCTGCGGCCGGGTCCACCCTCTCGGTCGTGCAGATCGATGCCGCCGGCAACACCGGACCGGCGACGCCCGTCACCGCGCCGGGCAATCTGGCTGAAAGCGCGCCGACCGCTCTGGCGCTCAGCGCTGACGGCTTGACCCTGACCGGGACCGCGACGGCTGGCAGCACCGTGAGCATTCGCAATGCCTCCGGCGTGTTGCTGGGCAGTGCGCTGGTTGCCGCCAACGGGACGTTCAGTGTCACGCTCAACGCCGCGCAAGTGAACGGCGAGCAGCTGTCGGCCGTGGCAACATCGGGCACGGGCATCAACTCATCGCCCACCAGTTACACCGCCGCCGACATCGCCGCGCCAACGCCACTCAGCGAACTGAGCCTGGCACCCAACGGCACAGCGCTGACCGGACGTGGTGAAGCGGGCGCCACCGTGACCGTGCTCGGCAGCGGCGGCGTTGTGCTCGGCAGCGCCGTGGTGGCGGCCAACGGCACCTTCAGCGTCACGCTCAGCCCGGCGCAAACCTCAGGCCAGACGCTGAGCCTGAGCCAGGCCGATGCCGCCGGCAACGAATCCAACAGCGTCAACCTGACCGCGCCGGATCTTATTGCACCCAACGCGCCGGCGGCGTTGGCAGTTACCAATGACGGCAGCGTGTTGTCGGGTACCGGTGAGGCCGGCACCACCGTCAACGTATTCAACGCGGCGGGAACGCTGGTCGGCACCGGCACCGTGAGCATCGACGGCACTTTTGCGATCACGCTGACCACGCCGCAAGCCAACGGCCAGGCCTTGACGGTGTCGCTCACGGATGCGGCAGGCAACACCTCGGCGGCGACGCCGTTCACCTCGGTTGACAGCACACCGCCAGCGGCTGTGTCGCAACTGAGCATCGGCGGTGACGGCGCGACATTGACCGGACGCGGCGAAGCGGGCGCGCAAGTCAGGGTCATCGACAGTGACGGCAATGTGCTCGGCACCGCCACCGTGAGCCCGACCGGTACGTTCACGCTGACGCTGAACCCCGCGCTGACCAACGCTGAAGTGATCACCGTCGTGCAGGCCGATTCCGTGGGCAACGACTCCCCTGCCGTCAGCCTGACAACGCCGGACTTCACCCCGCCTGACCCGTTGGCCAACGTCGAGATCAATGCTTCGGGTGCGCTCGTCACAGGCACCGGCGAACCGGGCGCGACCGTGACGGTGCAGGATGCCAACGGCACCTTGCTCGGTACCAGCGTGGTGCTCGCGGACGGCTCGTTCAGCGTGACCCTGACGCCGCCGCAGATCAACGAACAAATCCTCAACGTGCAGCAGGCCGATCCGCCCGGCAACGTCAGCGCGCCGGTGACAGTCACCGCACCGGATCTGACGCCGCCCGCTACACCGGTCAGTCTGCAATTCAACGGTGATGGAGACGTGCTCACCGGCAGCGGCGAAGTCGGCGCCAGTGTCAGCGTCACGCTGGCCGATGGTACGGTTGTCGGCACCGCCACAGTCGGCAGCGACGGCCTCTTCCAGGTATCCCTGGTGCCGGCTTTGACCAACGGCGAACCGGTTTTCGTGGTGCTTGAAGATGCAGCCGGCAATTCGTCCGTGGCCGGCACGCTGGCGGCGCCTGACAGCACCCCGCCGGCTGCGTTGACCAACGTTGATATCGACGCTGGCGGCAGCCTCGTCACCGGTTCCGGCGCGGCCGGCTCCCAAGTAGTGGTGACCAATGCAGCTGGCACCATCATCGGCACCGGCACCGTCGGGGCCGATGGCAATTTCAGCGTGACCCTGGATCAGCCGCAGCTCAACGGTGAAGCCTTGTCGGTCATCCAGCGCGACGCGGCTGGCAATCCTTCCCCCGCTGCCCCCGTCACCGCACCGGACGTCACGCCGCCCGCGCAACCTGTGAGCGTGCTCAGCTCCGACGGGCTGACGGTAACGGGTACCGGTGAAGCCGGGGCGACTGTGCGCGTGACCAATGCGGCCGGCACCTTGCTCGGCAGCGCAACGGTTGCCGCCAACGGCACCTTCAGCGTGACGCTGGACGCAGCGCAACTGAACGGTCAGGTGTTAAGCGTCAATCAGACCGACCTCGCGTCCAACACGTCGCCTACGCAGACGTTGCAAGCACCGGATGAAACCGATCCGCTGCAAGTCACCGACCTGATAGTCAGCCAGAACGGCGTGACCGTGACCGGTACCGGTGAAGCCGGTGCGACCGTCACGGTGCGTGATGGCGCGGTTGTGCTTGGCACCGGGACGGTGGCCGCAGACGGCACTTTCAGCGTCACGCTGGCCGCTGCGCAACTGGACGGCAGGACGTTGTCCGTGGTTCAGGCCGACGCCGCCAATAATCTGTCCGAGCCGGTACTTGTTGTAACGCCGGACATCACCGCGCCGCTGGAGCCAATCGTCACCTCGCTGACGGGCGCCGGCACTTTGCTCGCGGGGACTGCCGAAGCGGGCAGCACAGTGACGGTTTTGTCGGCCAACGGCACGTTGCTGGGCACTGCGGTGACGCTGGGCGATGGCACCTTCACCGTCACGCTCAATCCCGCCCAGGCCAACGGTCAGTTGCTGTCGGTGATCGCGACGGATGCGTTCGACAACGCATCGCCGACCCTGCTCTACCCTGCGGCTGACAACACCGCACCCGATGCCGTCACCGGTCTTGTGATCAGCGCTGACCTGACTCAACTGGCCGGTCGTGGCGAAGCGGGCGCCAGTGTCGAGGTGACCGATGCGCTCGGCAACGTGGTCGGCAGCGGTACGGTCGCGGCCAACGGCACTTTCCTGATCGACCTGGATCCGGGCATCACCGCCGGCCAGGTGCTGACCGTAAACCAGACGGACGTCGCTACCAACGTGTCCGCGGATGCCAACCTGACGGTACCGGCAGTCCCGGCGCCAGATGCGCCGGACAATCTTGCTCTCACCGGTGATGGCCTCACGCTGTCCGGCACGGCGGCAGTCGGCACCACCATCAACGTTTACGGTCCTGATGCCAGCCTGATCGGCACCGGCGTCACGGGGCCTGATGGCACGTTCAGCGTCGTTCTGACGCCAGCGCAAACCAATGGTGAAAGCCTCGAAGTCACCGCAAACACGCCGTTGGGCGGCGCCTCGCTGCCGAGTGAAATCACCGCTGGTGACACCTCGGCGCCCGCGCCACTCAGTGATCTGGCGGTCAATGCCAGCGGCACACTGGTCACCGGTCGCGGCGAAGTCGGCGCAACGGTCACCATCACTGGCGCCGGCGGCGTGGTGCTCGGCAATGCAGTGGTCGGCGCCAATGGCACCTTCAGCGCGCAACTCAATACGCCGCAGGTGAACGGCCAGGTGCTCAATGCGGTGCAAACCGACGCGGCAACGAACACCTCGCCCGGTCTGGCCGTCACCGCACCAGACATCACCGCCCCCACCGCACCGACGGCTCTTGTGCTGAACGGCGCGGGACTGTTGCTCGAAGGGCTCGGTGAAGCCGGCGCCACCGTGACGGTGCGCGGTGCCGGTGGAACGGTGTTGGGCACTGCGACGGTCGCGGGCAACGGCACGTTCTCGGTGACATTGTCGTCCGCACAACTCAACGGGCAACAGCTGAGCGTCAGTCAGAGTGATGCGGCGGGCAATGTTTCGCCATCCGTCAACCTTAGTGTTACCGACACGACCGCGCCGGCACCGCTGAGCAATGTGACCTTGAACGGTACCGGGCTGGCGGTCAGTGGCACGGGCGAAGCCGGCGCCACGGTCAGCGTCACCAACGCGGCCGGTACCGTGCTGGGCACCGCCGTGGTCAATGCCGGGGGCGCCTTCACGGTTCAACTGTCCAGCGCCCAGCTCAACGGTCAACAGTTGATCGTTCAACAGGCAGACCCGGCGGGCAATCTGTCGCCGGTATTCAACCTCACGGCGACCGATGTGCAGGCGCCGGTCGCGGCCAGCGGCCTGGTCCTCGCTGCCAATGGCCTGACCCTCAGCGGCGTCGGCGAACCGGGTGCGACAGTCAACGTCTATGGCGCGGGCGGTGCTCTGCTAGGCACCGGAACCGTGGGCGCTGGCGGCACGTTCAGCTTCAACCTCAACACGGCGCAACTGGACGGGCAGTTGTTAACCGTCCGACTCGCAGACCCGACCGGCAACCTGTCGCCGAATGCGAGCCTGACAGCACCGGACGTCACCGCACCCGGCGCCCCGACTGGCGTCACCGTCAATGGCAGCGGCACGTTGCTGACCGGTGTCGGCGTACCCGGTTCGACCATCAGTGTGCGGGGCGCTGGCGGCGTGGTGCTCGGCACCGCGACCGTCGCCGCCAACGGCAGCTTCTCTGTGGTGCTGGCCTCGGCACAGATCAACAGCCAGGTGCTCAGCGTTACCCAGGCGGATCCGAGCGGCAATGTTTCGGCGGCGGCGACCGCGACGGCGCCAGACCTGACTCCTCCGGCCGCCGCCGGGGCTCTACTGGTCGGGGTTGATGGTCTGAGCGTCACGGGTACTGGTGAGGCCGGCGCAACGGTGACCATCAAGTCGGCCACCGGCACCGTGCTGGGAACCGGTACGGTCAACAATCTCGGCGTGTTCACCATCGTCCTGAACAGCGCGCAGATCAACGGTGAAAAACTCACCGTCAGCCTGAGCGACGCTCGCGGCAACGTCTCGGTGGCGGCCAACGTCACCGCGCCGGATATCGATGTCAACGCGCCGGTGGTCGCCAGCGACAATCTGGCCGTCGGCACTGTCACCCTGACCCCGGCGACCGCGTCGCAGACGTTCAACGACTCGTTCACTACGCTGCTGTCCGGGTTCTCGAAGACCTTCACGTTCAGCGTGGCCAGTGGTTCACGTCTCGATCCAACGTTGACGCTGACCACCAGCAGCCTGATTTCGCTGCTCGACGGCGTGGTCTATACGCTGCAAGTGAAGAATGCCAGCGGCACCTGGGTCACCCTGGATGTCAACGGCAGCGGCGGTCTGCTCGACCTGATTGCTTTGACCGGCCAGGGCGTGCGGGTGGACATCGGCAATCTGCTGTCGGGCGACTATCGACTGACGGTGTCGAGCACCGGTATCGGCGTGCTGACCACGGTCAACACGCAGCTGCAACTGGACGTCAGCAGCCTGACCCAGTTCAACGGTGTCGCCGGGCCGGCGGTGACGGGCAACGTCATCACCAACGTCGGCGTCGATGGCACGGCTGACCAGACCGGCCCGGATAACGGCGCCCAATTGCAGATCTTCAAGAACGGCGCATTTGTCAGTGCTGGCGCCGGCACCACCGTGCAAGGGCTGTACGGCACGCTGACCATCGATGCCAGCGGCAACTACAGTTACACGCCAAACGGCAGTGTCGGCAGCGTCGGCAAGGTCGATGTCTTCAACTACCAACTGGTGCACCCGAACGGTTTGAGCGACACGGCCAACCTCTACGTGCGCATCGACAGTCCGCAGGCCACCGAAGTGTGGAATGACGCCAACCTCGGCAGTCCCGCGCTGGTGGTTGACGCCACGCCGGACATCGCCTCGACAGACGTCACGCTGGTCAACCGTGAAGTCACCAGCAACTCTAATCTCGGCACCTTCAACGTGTTGCTGGGCGGTGGCAGCGGGAACTACAACACGGTTGTCGCGGCGGATACCGTCAGCGACCTCACCGTGGTGGTCAACTCGAGCAACCTGCTGGCCCTCCTGGGTTCGATGACGGTGGGCCTGTACAAGCTCAACACCGCCACCAACCAGTACGTGCTGGTCAAGAGTTACGGCGGCAACGCGTTGCTGAATCTGGGCGGCGGCAACTACGGCATCAAGTTTGACGACCAGACGGCCGGCAGTTACCAGGTCAGGGTGGCCGTGGGCGGCCTCGGCCTGCTCACCAGCGTCAACACCAGCCTGATCAACGTGGCGACTTACACCAACCAGTTTGTCGTCGGCAGCTACACACCGGTGTCGGGCAACCTGCTCACCGACACCGCAGGCGGCGGCGCCGATGTACTGGGCTCGGTCTACACCTTGCTCAGCGTGTTGGTCGCGGGCAGCTATGTCGCGCCGGGCTACAACGGCGTCACGCTGGTCGGCAATTACGGCTCGCTGCTGGTCCAGGCCAACGGTAACTACACCTACACACTCAAGCCCGGGCTGACCGATGCGGTCATTGGCCAGGAAGACACGTTCACCTACCAACTGACGCACCCGAACGGCACCGTCGATACCGCCACGCTGACCATCGACCTGAACAAGGCCGGGGCGTTCGCCACCGCCGCGTTCTCGGCACTGGCCAGCGATGACGTGGGTCTGGCGAACGCCGCTGGCAGTGAGCTGATCCAGGGCACTGACGGCAACGACACGCTGGACGGCTCGCAGGGCGGCGCTGTTTCGCTGCAAGGCGGGGCCGGCGACGACACGCTGATCATCGCCGACCAGCAGTTCACTTCGGTCGATGGCGGCAGCGGCACCGACAGCCTGCTTTGGGCCGGCGGCGATGTGGCGATCAATCTCGGCGATCTGCAGAGCCGAATCCACAACGTCGAGGTGCTCGACTTAAGCCATTCCAGTGCAGTTTCGCTGACGTTGAACCTGAGCGATCTGGTGGCCATTACCTCCGCTGACAACAACACCTTGCTGATCAAGGGGGACAGCAAGGACAGCGTGCACATGACCGATGGCTGGACGGCAGACGGTACGCTACAGGCCGATGGCATCGACTATGTTCAATACACGGCACAGGAGGATCCGAGCCACCACTTATGGGTGCAGAACGGCATTCAAGTCGTCTGAAACGCGACATCGGTCACGTCCGTCTCTCAACAGTAAGGGAAGTCTGTGGAGTCAGTTTTTCGCAAGCAATGGCCGGTGGTCTTGTTGACCATCGGCCTCTACCCCGCTTTCACCGTCGGCGTTCGCGCTGACGACAACCTCGACCGCAGCTTGCGCAGCATCAGCCCGTCGCAACTGCAACAACCGGCCGGCAACGGCGGCGAAACGCGCATTGGCGCGGCACCCAAAACATCCGCCGATGCGGACGCGCTGGGACTGGAACAAGCCGTCAGGCTGGCCGTGGACTGGCACCCGCGTATTGGTGAAGCCATCGGCACCCTGTTCCAGCAAGGCGAAGGCGTCAATGTCGCCGAATCCGGTTATTACCCGCAGGTCACCGGCGGCATAAAAGGCGGTTACACCAGCGGCTATGGCAGCGATGCCGGCAGCCAGTCGGTGAACATTTCGCTCAAGCAGATGCTGTATGACTTCGGCAAGGTGTCCAGCTCCGTGGACGCTGCCCGCGCCCGCGTGGCGCGCAGTCAGGCCGGGATTCTGCTGGCGATCGACGACATCGCCCGCGACACCGCCAGGGCCTACATCGAAGTGCAGCGCTATCAGCGCCTGCTCGACGTTGCGCGCGAGCAGATTCAGGGCATCGGGGGCATCGTCGATCTGGCGAAACAGCGCAACGACATGGGCGCCAGCACCCGCTCCGATGTGGTTCAGGCGCAGTCCCGTGCCGAAGGCGCGACGGCCACATTGCAGGAATTCAAGGCGCAGTACGCGCGCTGGCAGGCCACGTTGACCAGCCTGCTCGGGCGGCGCACACCGCCGGCCGTCAGTGAGGCCGCCGCGCCAACGCTGAGTCAGGCCTGCGACGCGTCGCAGATTTCCGATGCCCTGCCCGCCGTGTTGCAAGCCGCCGCACAACGCACCCAGGCCCAGGCCGAACTGGCGCAGGCCAAGGCTGAAGCCTATCCGACCCTGTCGCTGCAACCCTCGGTCAATCAATACCTGGACAACAACTACGACGACCAGAACTCGCGGGCCGATCGCACCCAGGTCGGGATCTTTCTCAACCTCGAAGTGCCGATCTACCAGGGCGGTGCCATCAGCGCACGCAGCCGCGCCGCCGGGCATGCACTCACCGCAGCGGATTCAGCCGAACACTTCGCGCGCCTGCAGGCACGTCAGGGTCTGAGCGAAGCCCAGGCCCAGACATCGGGGCTGAACCGTCGGCTGCGCTCGCTGGAATTCCGCCAGACCAGCATCACCGAAGCGCGCATGTTGTATGGCCGGCAATACCTGGAGCTGGGCACGCGTCCGCTGCTGGACTTGCTCAACGCCGAGCAGGAAATCCACCAGTCGCGCTTCGATCTGGTCAACACCGAGGCCGATCTGCAGCGCCTGCAGATTGACTGCTTCTACAACAGCGGTGCGATTCGCCGGGTCTTCGGCATCGACCACAGCGCCATCCAGAATGTCGAGATACTGCCATGACCGACGCCAGCATCACTGTCCCCGAGCCCGCCGTCGTCGAAACCCGGGAAGATTTTTCGCCGTGGCTGGAAGCCGTGCTCAAGGTCGCGCGTCACTATCGCCTCGACGTGTCCCCGGAAAGCGTGCGCCTGGCCTCGGTGCACAGCGAGGGCCGCGTCGAAGAAGTGGTCCGGCACATGGCTCGCCAGGCCGGGCTCAGCGTCAAGTTTGCGGTGTTCGACAACAAGAGCCTGAGCCGCTGGCGCACGCCGCTGGTGGTGCAATTGCGCGACGGTCAGGTCGGCGTACTTGAAAGCATGGGCGAAACAGGCGAACTGGGCATTTGCTTCAGCGGCGACCAGGGTTTGCAAAGCCGCATGGACGCCGCCGTTCTCGCCGAGCAGGCACTGCGCACGGTGATTCTGCGCCCCACGCAACCGGTGTCAGACGTGCGCACCAACGACTACATCAAGCCGTACGACGAACACTGGTTTCGGCGCATCGTCCTGACCGATCTACGGCCTTACAGCCAGGTGATGCTCGCCTCGCTGGTAGCGAACCTGCTCGGCATGGCCGGGGTGCTGTTTTCCATGCAGGTGTACGACCGGGTAATCCCGGCCGAGTCGCTGCCGACGCTGTATGTCTTGTTCGGCGGCGTCATGCTGGCGCTGCTGTTCGATTTCGTCATGCGTATCCTGCGCCTGCGCATCACCGATGTGCTGGGCAAACGCGCTGACCTGCGTGTCTCCGACCTGGTGTTCGGGCATGCCCTGCGCCTGTGCAATTCCGCCCGGCCGAAATCCACCGGCTCGTTCATTTCGCAGCTGCGCGAGCTGGAACAGATCCGCGACCTGATCACCTCCAGCACCGCGACGGCGCTGGCTGACATGCCGTTTTTCCTGCTGTTTCTGCTGGTGTTCTATTTGATCGGCGGGCCACTGGTGCTGATCCCGCTGGTGGCTCTGGTGTTGATGTTGCTGCCGGGGATCATCGCGCAACCGCGCCTGGCAAAACTTGCCAATGCCTCGATGCGCGAAGCCGCCCTGCGCAATGCCATGCTCGTCGAAAGCATTCAAGGCCTCGACGACATCAAGGCGCTGCAGGCCGAGCAACGGTTCCAGCAACAATGGAATCAATACAACGCCGCCTCGGCTGACAGCAGCCTGCGCTTGCGCACCTTGACCAACAGCCTGGTGGCCTGGACGCAAAACGTGCAAGGCGGGGTTTTCGCGGTGGTTATTGTGTTCGGTGCGCCGATGGTCATCGCCGGCGACCTGACCACCGGCAGCCTGGTCGCGGCATCGATCCTTTCGTCGCGGATGATGGGGCCGATGGCGCAGCTGACTCACGTGCTCACCCGTTGGCAGCAGGCCAAGGTCGCGCTTGAAGGTTTGAACCGGATCATGCAGATGCCGGTGGATCATCCCGAAGGCAGCCAGCGTGTGCACCTGCCGGCGATTCGTGGCGACTACCGGATGCGCCAGGCCAGTTTTCGCTACAGCGAAGAATCGGCCCCGGCGCTTAGCGGCATCGACCTGACCATTCGCCCCGGCGAGCGCATCGCCCTGCTCGGCCGCAACGGCGCCGGCAAGTCCACCTTGCTCCAGGCACTGGGCGGTGCGATGGATTTGAGCAGCGGTGAAACCACCCTGGACGGCATCGCGCTTGCGCACCTCGACCCGGCCGACCTGCGCCGCGACGTCGGCCTGTTGTCGCAACAGGCGCGACTGTTTCACGGCACGTTGCGCGACAACATCACCCTGGGTGCCGGTCAGGCCAGCGATCAGGAAATCATCGCGGCGCTGACCGTCACCGGCGCCCTCGACTTTGTCCGTCAGTTGCCCAAAGGCATGGATCATCTGGTGCTTGAAGGCGGCCTTGGCTTGTCTGGCGGTCAGCGTCAGAGCCTGTTGCTGTCGCGGTTGTTGATCCGTCAGCCGCAAGTGTTGCTGCTGGATGAACCGACCGCCGCGCTCGATGACGTCACCGAGCGGCTGCTGTTGGAAAAACTCGCCACCTGGACCCAAGGCCGGACTTTGGTGGTCGCAACGCACCGGGTCAGCGTGCTGCAACTGGTGGAGCGAATCATCGTGCTGGATAACGGGCGCATCGTCATTGACGACCATCGCGATGCGGCGCTCGCGCGACTGCGGACACCGGGCAAGGGAGTGGTGGTATGAAATCGACGATGACAGACGTGCCGGACCCAATGTCCTACCTCGACGGACGCGACGAGCGTGCCATCGCCGGTGGCGCGCGGGTGATCTGGGGTTGCGCGCTCATGCTCGCCTGTTTCATCGCGTGGGCGGCGTGGTTTGAAATCGTCGAGGTCTCGACCGGCACCGGCAAAGTGGTGCCCAGTTCTCGCGAACAGGTGATTCAGTCGATGGAGGGCGGCATTATCGAGCAGCTCAACGTCACCGAAGGCGCCTTGGTCGAGCGCGGCCAGATCCTCGCGCAACTCGATCCGGTGAAAAATCAGTCCAATGTCGGCGAAAGCGCCGCCAAGTACCGCGCGGCGCTGGCGAGCGTCAATCGACTGCAGGCCGAAGTCAGCGAAAAGCCGCTGGCATTCGACCCGTCCCTGCAGCCCTTCCCCGAGCTGATCCGCGAGGAAACCGAGCTTTACCAGACCCGCCGCAAAGGCCTGTCGCAAACGCTCGATGGCATTCAGAGTTCGTTGAAACTGGTGCGCAGCGAACTGGCGATCACCGAGAACCTGGCCAAGATCGGCGCCTCAAGCCGCGTCGAAGTGCTGCGCCTGACCCGCCAACGCTCCGAGCTGGAATTGAAGGCCACCGAAGCGCGCTCCGATTACATGGTGCGCGCCCGTGAAGATCTGGCCAAAGCCAACGCCGAGGCGCAGATGCTTGAAGCGGTGATCCGTGGCCGCACTGACTCGCTGTCGCGCCTGACCCTGCGCTCGCCGGTGCGCGGGATCGTCAAGGACATCGAGGTCAACACGATTGGCGGCGTGATCGCGCCCAATGGTCAGGTGATGCAGATCGTACCGCTCGATGAACAACTGTTGATCGAAACGCGCATTTCGCCGCGAGACATCGCCTTCATCCATCCGGGCCAGGCGGCGAAGGTCAAAATCACCGCCTACGACTATTCGGTCTACGGCAGCCTGGACGGTGAAGTGGTGACGATCTCTCCCGACACCCTCCAGGATGAAGCCAAGCCGGAAATCTTCTACTACCGCGTGTTCATCCGCACGTACTCGGATGAACTGCGCAACAAGGCCGGCAAACGCTTCGCCATCGTGCCCGGGATGATCGCCACGGTCGACATCCGCACCGGCGAAAAAACCGTGCTGGACTACCTGATCAAACCGCTCAACCGCGCTCGCGAAGCGCTGCGCGAGCGTTGATCAACGACTGGCGAGCTTGGTCGCCGGTGGCACGATCGGGGCGATGCTGGCCTGGTAGCGTGACCATTCGCGATTGATCTCGGCGTAGGGCAGGAAAATGCTCACGCGCGGTTGGTCCTGCAAGTCGCGGCGCTTGAGGCGGCTCAGATCATCGCCGGTCAGGAACGCCACGTTGATCCCGACCACTTTGCCGTCGGCGGAAAACACCGGGCCGCCGGACATGCCTTTGGCGAGGGCGCCATTGTGAGTGCCGTAAAGCACGTTGCCCTCTTTGACGTCCAGTCGAACCATGGCCGGCAACGCCTGGCCGGTGCCCTTGACCGACATGTACAGCGAATTGAACCCCACCGACGTCAGTTCTTCACCCGGCGTGTAACCGCGCCACGTCGGCACGCTATTGGCCTTGTGGCGGAAGAACTGCACGTCTGCCTGGCCCTTGAAAACCGTGCCCGACAGATACGGAATGTGCTTCACCGTGACAGCGTAATCCTCATTCCATTGCACAGCCGAACCCATCAGCACGTAAGGCAAAGGCGCGCCGGAGTGAACGATAAAGGCTTGGTCTAAAACAGGATCCTGAACAAAAGCGACTGGCATTCCATTGCACCCGCTGAGCAGCATCGACGCTGCAACAAGTGACTTGAGGGGGCGCATTTTTGGCACATCTGAATGAGTGAAAAGGAGCCGCAATATGTCATTGCGCCATCACTTCTGGCAATAGGCTAAACCTACCGCCTGTCTACTAACGATATACTGAATTAATAATTGGATCCAAGGGTCTGAGTGACGCGATGACCCGCATTGCACCTTTCGCAGGTCAGATTTGCGTCACCGCCATCACGTGCGCCGTGGGTCGGGTGAGCGTGGCGACCGACCGGACGACGTGAAATTGCGTGCTAGGGTGTTTAGCCAACCACGTTTCAATCCAGGAAAAAATGAGGAGGATTCATGCCACTTCATCCCATTCTGTTCATGGGCGGTTCCGGCGCCATCGGCCACCAGACGGCCCGCGCCTTGCGCGCGGCCCATCCCGACGTTCCGCTGCTGATCGGCGGGCGCGACCTCGCCAAGGCTCAGCAAGCTGCGGAGCACATCGGCAATGCCGAAGGCGTCGCCATTGATGCTCGCGCAGAGGATCTGGGTTTGGGTGATCGCCCCGTCAGCGCCCTCGCGCTTTTCTACATGGACCACGCCCTCGCCGGGCTGCGTTTCGCACAAAAGCGCAAAGTGCCGCACCTGAGCATTTCTTCGGGCGTGTTCGAGATCGCGCCGCAAATTGCCCGCTTCATTCACGCGCCTGACGCGGCGCCCATTGTGCTTGGCTACGAATGGATGGTCGGCGCGACCACCGTGGCGACGCTGCACATCGCCAAGGCATTTGCGCGCGTGCACGACATCCGCATCCATGCGCTGGTCGATGAACAGGATGGCGGTGGCCCGACTGTGGCCGTCGATTTCGAACACCTGAACAAGATGCTGCCCGCCGCGCTGACCCGTCGCGACAGCGAATATATATGGCGTGAAGGCGACGACGCCAAGGTCAGCTTCCGCGCCGTGGACGGTACGATCCTGCACGGCGCCGGTTTCTCTTCCATTGACGTGACGGGCCTGGCCGCCGCCACCGACGCGCCGAACGTTGAGTTCAACCTCGCCAGCGGCGTCAGCTCAACCCGGCGTCAGGGGCAGCCGATGTCGACAGAAATACTGATCGAAATCGAAGGAGCGGATCGCGAGGGGAATCCGTTGGGTACACGACACGCCGTCGTCCACCGCGCAGGTGCGGCGGCGTTGACCGGGCTCAGTGTTGCCATGCTGCTGGAGCGACTGACCGGGCTGGAAGGTCAGCCCCCTGCTCGGCCCGGGCTTTATTTTCCGTATCAATTGCTGGATGCACAGGTGTTTCTCCAACGTTTGAAAAAGGACGGCGGCGAGTTGATTGAGCTGGATGTCTGAACCTCGCAGCGGCCACTCGGCACATCAACTGATCGTCCGAGAAAGTACCAAAGCCTGAGCAGGCAGTGAACATGCATGACTTCCGGGGCCTTTTCGCGTGAGAAGAAAAGGCTTGTCAGGGACGAGCCTTCTTGGAAAATATCTTCCTACGCCGACGCTGGCGTCACAGCCCGCGCTTTGCTCTCGGGCCGAATCCTGAACCAGATCGCATACATCGCC
The DNA here is from genome assembly GCF_014268505.2 of Pseudomonas khorasanensis. Taxonomy (GTDB): domain Bacteria; phylum Pseudomonadota; class Gammaproteobacteria; order Pseudomonadales; family Pseudomonadaceae; genus Aquipseudomonas; species Aquipseudomonas khorasanensis. The sequence goes on along the minus strand of NZ_JABWQP020000001.1, from coordinate 674,027 downwards.
GGCAGAAACACCAGCGTGATGGCAGTGCCCACAAACGTGCCGCCAATAAGCGTGTAGGCCAGCGTCCCCCAGAACACCGAGTGCGTCAGCGGAATGAACGCCAGAATCGCCGCCAGCGCGGTCAGCAACACCGGTCGGGCGCGTTGCACCGTGGCCTCGACCACGGCGTGAAACGGCGCCAGCCCTTCCTGCTCGTTGTGGTGAATCTGCCCGATCAGGATCAGCGTGTTACGCATCAGAATCCCCGACAGCGCAATCAACCCGACCAGCGCATTGATGCCGAACGGCTGATTGAAGAGCAGCAGCGTTGGCACAACACCGATCAGGCCCAATGGCGACGTGAGGAAGACCATGATCATGGCCGAGATCGAGCGCACCTGCACAATGATGATGAGCAGCGTCATGGCAATCATGATCGGCAGCAGCGGCAAAATCGCTTTGCCCGCCTTGCCGGATTCCTCGATCGCGCCCGCCTGTTCAATCCGGTAACCGGAAGGGAGTTTCTCGATGATCGGCTGCAACTGCTGGATGATCACGCCTGACACATCCGGCGGCTGCAAGCCTTCGGCAATGTCGCCGCGCACCGTGATGGTTGGCGTGCGATCACGGCGCCGCAGGATCGGGTCTTCCATGCGCACTTCGACCTGCCCGATCTGCGACAACGGGATTCGCTGCCCCGCCGCACCGACCAAGGTGAAGCCTTCGATTTGTGCCGGGTCCAGGCGGATGTTGCCCGCTGCACGGCCAACCACCAGCACTGAGCGGATGTCCTCACGAACCGCTGTAATGGGGACGCCCGACAGCAAAAACTGCAGTTGCTGCGCCACGGCATTCGAAGTAAGCCCCACCGCCTGCAGGCGATCCTGATTCAGATCGAAATGCAACGTCGGTGTCAGCGGCCCCCAGTCCGTGTTGACGGTTCTCATCATCGGACTGTCTTGCATCACAGCCCTGACCTGTTCTGCGATGTCGCGCAATTTCACTGGATCAGGCCCCATCACTCGATAGGCCACCGGGAATGGCGAGTAAGGACCGAACACAATCTGCGTCGCTCGTACACGGGCCTCCGGGGCAAGCCCTTCGGCCACCGCCTCGCGCAAACGCAACTTGAGGGTGTCGCGCGCTTGCTGGCTCTCCGTCAGCACGACGATCTTGGCGAACGATGGATCCGGCAGCTCCGGCGCCATTGCCAGGAAAAACCGTGGTGCCCCCTGCCCGATATAGGCCGTAACGATTTGCGCCTCCTCCTGCTGTTGCAGCCAGGCCTCGACCTTGGCTGAAGCAGCACTGGTCTGCTCGATCGAAGTCCCGTAAGGCATCTGTACCTCGATCATCACTTCGGGACGGTCGGAGGTTGGGAAAAACTGCTTCTTGACCAGCCCCATGCCTGGAATGGCTACGACAAACAGTGCGACAACCATGCCCGCCACCAGCCATTTGCGCGTGATGACCCAGGCCAGAATCCGGCGGAAACGGTTGTAGCGCGGCGTGTCGTAGATAGCCGCATGCCCGCCTTCAACCTTCTTGATGTCCGGTAGCAGCTTCACGCCCAGGTACGGCGTGAATGCCACGGCGACAACCCATGAAGCGATCAGCGCGATGCCGACAATCCAGAACATGTTGCTGGTGTACTCACCCGCCGTGGACTGGGCGAAACCGTTGGGCAAAAAACCTATCGCCGTCACCAGCGTACCGGCCAGCATCGGTGCCGCCGTGTGGCTCCATGCATAGGCCGAAGCCTTGATACGGTCGTAGCCCTCCTCCATTTTCACGACCATCATTTCGATGGCGATGATGGCGTCATCGACCAGCAATCCAAGCGCCAGAATCAGCGACCCGAGGGTAATGCGGTCAAAATTCTTGCCGGTGGCTGCCATCACTACAAACACGATCGCCAAGGTCAACGGCACCGCCGCTGCGACCACAACGCCGACACGCCAGCCCATGCTGAGAAAGCACACGAGCATGACCACCAGCAGCGCGACAAAAAACTTGACCATGAATTCGCCGACGGCCGAGTCGATATTCACGGCCTGATCGGTCACTTTCGAAAGGGTCATGCCAAGAGGCATTTCCTCGTTGATCCGGACTGTTTCTGCATCAAGCGCCTTACCCAGATCGAGACCGTTCCAGCCCTCTCGCATCACCACGCCGAGCAACAAGGCCTCCTCTGCGTTGTTGCGCACCAGAAAGGTCGCCGGGTCTTCGTAGCCACGCTCGACCGTGGCCACGTCAGAGAGCGTGAGTGTTCGCTCTTGCGCGACAACAGGCGTGTCGCGAATTTTCTGCAACGTGTCCAACGCACCATCAACACGCAGAAAAACCTCCGGCCCTTTGGTTTCGACCGACCCGGCGGGCGTCAGCACGTTCTGATTATTCAGTGCGGCGAAGATGTCTTGCGGTGACAGGCCCAGGGTCGCCAACCGGTCATGAGAAAACGATACGAATATCCGTTCGGCCTGTTCACCGATGATGTTGACCTTCTTGACGCCCGGCACATGCAACAGGCGTTGGCGTAATGTTTCCGCGTCCCGTACCAGCAATCGCTGCGGTTCGCCCTTGGCTTTCAAGGCGAACAGCGCGAACGTCACGTCGGAAAACTCGTCGTTGATCATCGGCCCAATGACACCCGCCGGCAGCTTGATCGCCTCATCGTCGAGCTTCTTGCGCGCCTGATAGAACTCTTCCTGCACCTGCGATGGCGGTGTCCTGTCGAGCAAAGAGACAACAGTGAACGCGAGCCCGGGGCGCGTGTAGGTTTCCGAGCGGTCGTACCACTTCAGTTCCTGCAAACGCTTTTCGAGAGGTTCGGCGACCTGGTCCTGCATCTCCCGCGCGGTCGCACCCGGCCATGCAGTAATGACTGTCAGCTGCTTCACCGTAAACGGCGGATCCTCGGCCCGCCCCAATTTGAAGAACGACAGGACGCCTGCAACGGCGATCAGAAAAATCAGAAACACCGTGATCGCCCGTTGGCGAACGGCGATGGCGGAAAGGTTGAACCGGCCCTCGCTCATGGACGGCTCCCGGCAACCTGGGCGGCATCGCGCGCAAGCAATCGGACTTCCTCACCGTCGCGCAGCAGATGCGCGCCCAAAGCAATAATCTGCTCGCCGATACTGAGTTCGCCGACGACGCGGGCCGAATCATCGCTCAACCCCAGGATCTCGACGGGGCGCCAGGTCACTTTGGCGGGCGTTCCGGCGATGGCCCACACGCCAGGGCCTCTGCCGGAGTCGTAGACCGCAGCGATGGGCACCTTCAAGGCCTGTTGTGGCGCAGAACCGTGGGCGATATCTACGGTGACGGTCGAGCCGATCGGTGCATTGGCTAACTTGCCTTCGAGCACATAGCGCGCCTCGAAGGTGCGCGTCGTGCGGTCGGCCGAGTCTGAAAGCAGCCGCAGTTTTGCGGTAACGGCACCGGACGTATCGCCATACAGTTTTGCCTGAGCAGTGGAGCCTGCTGCGGGGCGCAAGGTCTCCGGCAGATGGACGATGGCTTCACGCTGGCCGGCCCGCGCCAGCCGAACAACGGGTTGTCCCGGGCTGACGACTTGCCCCGGCTCGACCAGTGTTTCCACCACCACACCGTCGGCATCCGCCGCCAGTACCGCGTAACCAGAAGCGTTGCGCGCAACGTCCGCTTGCGCGACAGCGGCGCTCAGTTGTGCCTTGGCGGCGTCGTCGGCGGCCTTGAACTGATCGTACGCCGATGCCGAGATAGCGCCGGCGGCGACGAGGACGCGGTTTCGCGCTTCGTCATTGGCTGTCTGTTTGGCTCGGGCGCGCGCCGCGGTGACGGCTTCTTGTTGCGCTCGCGCCTGAAGCCCGAGGTCGATCGGGTCGAGACGCATCAACGGCTGGCCGCGTTTGACCGTTTGACCGGTATCCACCAGACGCTCAAGCACCTTGCCCGATACGCGAAAGCCCAGGTCGCCCTGAACGCGCGCCGCCACGACACCGGTGAAAGAGCGTGAACCTTGCTCCGCAGGCTGCACGGCAGCCGACCTCACAAAGGGCGCCTGCGTACGCGGATCTTGCACGGTGGACGAATCGCCGCACGCCGCCAGGGTCAAGGGCAGTAAACAGACCGCGAGGGGGAAAGGTCGGAGACGGCGCATGGATGTCCTTCACTAAAATAGGATGATCATCATATTCTCTGTCTTGTGACCGATATCGTCAACAGTCACCTCCAATTTGAGCTTTTTCTTCGTTCGCATGAAGATCAAACCTTGAAAGGTGTGGCTAAACAGCAAGAACTGCACCAGCTCACTATTTGTTATGTGACCATATAGGCATTTAGTCACAGCACTTGTGCGGCGAAGAACTGCGACACTGACGCAAATCCAAGGGATAGGAGAGATCTTGAATTGGCTGATCCGGGAATCCGGATCAGCGAAGGGTCAGGGCATCAGGCTGCGCAGGATCAGATTCAAGGTCAGCGTAGACGCCACTTCGATGAAATCCAGGTTGTGTTGAAGCATCAGCGGATTGACGAAGGGCCGCAGCGCCAGATGAATCGATTCCACCGTCTCGTCCAGTGGCGTCTTGCGCTCGAACTCACCGGCCTCGCGCCCTTCACGCACAATGTCAGTGATGAAGCGCTTGATCTGCGCATCGTAGCGCTGAGCACTGGGCCAATTCTCACCCGCCGCGAAAGCCGCGATGTCGTAGAGCTTTCGGTCATTGAAGAAGAGGTTCACACCCGTGGCGATCACGGTTTTTACCAGTCGGCGGAAACGTTCGGTGGGCGTCAGGTTGTCTTCGTTGATTGCCAGCTCGACCGCTGCAACGATTTGCCCTAGGCAGTTGGAACAAATGGCTTCGCCTATCGCCTGCTTGGAGTCGAAAAACTTGTAGATGTAAGCCTTGGAAAACCCGATAGCCTTGGCCAGATCGGAGACCGTGGTTTTGGCGTAACCATACTGACTGAAATGCTCGTTGGCCGCCGCGACAATCTGATCACGAATGTCGTGATCGACTGGACCACGCGGGCCGGGAAAGGATGGGGAAACTGAGGTCTGATTCATGTCGGCAGCTTACTCACCCGACTGCAAGCTGACAACGTGTTGCGCATTGAGAGTATCGCCAACCCAGCACTGCAGGAGCGAGCCTGCTCACGAATACGCCGGCCCAAACAACACACATCTTCCAGCCCGCCAGTCTGCCAAGGACCAGTGGGCTCGCTGCATTAACCGGCCTTACTGATCGCGGACACCTTGATGCGGGAACAGGCATGCAACAACATCCCCACGATGATCAACGCCCCTGCCCGCAACCACGTCTCCCAACCCTGCTGACTGAGCAACACCAGACACGACACGATCGCGAGCACAGGAACAAAGGTCGGGACGCGAAAATGATCCTCCTCAACCCTGTCGCGACGAAGGACGAGCACGGCCACATTCGTACTCAGAAAAACGAACAGCAAAAGCAAGACGACAGTTTGCGCCAGCGTTGCCAGCGTACCCGTAAGCGTCAGGGCAATGGCCACCAGCGTGGTAGCGACGATTGCAGCCCACGGGGTTTTCCGTTTAGGCAGAACCGCGCCCAGAACGCCGGGCAACAGCCCCAGGTTCGCCATTCCGTAAGTCAATCGACTGGCCATGATCATGGTCAACAACGCACCGTTGGCAACCGCTATCAGTGCGATGAAGGAGAACAGCGTCGGCGGGATGTCGAGTGTTGACGCTCGCACAACCTCCAGTAACGGCGCCGACGTGGCGACCAGCTTCTCGGTAGGCAAAACCGAAGAGGCAGCCACACCCACTGCCATGTAAACGACGCCAGCGGTCAGCAAAGCCGCGAACAGGGCGCGGGGATAAACCTTGCGAACGTCTTTGATTTCCTCTGCCAGATTTGCAGACGTCTCGAATCCTACGAAGGAGTAAAAGGCAAGCAATGCTGCACCCAGCACGGCAAGCGTGGGACTGATTCCAGGCTTGAACGTGAGTGTTCGGCTCAAATCCGCCTCGCCTGTGCGGAAATACCAGACAGCGGCCACGATCACCAGAAGCAGCCCGGACAGTTCGATGACGGTCATCACCAGGTTTGCCCCAAGCGACTCCTTGATGCCCCGCGCGTTGAGCAGGCCGATAGCCAAAAGGAAAACCAGGGCTGCAATCTGTGGCGATACGTCAACGAAGGCGTTGAGGTAATCACCCGCAAACGCAAGCGATAAACCCGCGGCGCTGGTGACCGCAGCAGACAACATGCAAAAACCGACCAGGAAGGAAATGAGCGGTGAGTTGAAGGCTTTTTCAGCGAAAACCGAGGCAGCGCCAGCGTGGGGGTATTTTGTGACGAGCTCTGCGTAAGAGCCGGCAGTCAACATGGCGAAAAAGAGTGCAATCAGCAGCGGCACCCAGATTGCGCCTCCCACCTCTCCGGCAATCGTTCCGGCAAGAGCATAAACGCCCGCGCCCAGAACATCGCCGAGGATAAAAAGAAAAAGCATCGGGAAAGTGATTGCCCGGCGAAGAGAAGTCTTTTGAGTGGGAACAGTCACGTTCATTCCTTGGTTCAGGTGGTGTGCGCGGCGCTGAATGTTAGTCACCTCAAGCAATGGAAATGGTGGCTAAAGCAAAGTTCAATATGTGTGACAGGACGAACTGACACGCAACGCCCGCGCCGCTTGTGGGAGCGAGCCTGCTCGCGAAGACGCCAGCCCAGGCAACACCAAACCTCAGTAAAACCCGACCTGCTAAACGCCTCGTTTAAACCAGAGCCACAGACACTTGGTCAACGCCAGCGAATCGCTGGGCTCGGCATCGGTGATGCTGGGCGATGTGATTGGGCTGGTCGAAGGGTCTGCCCGGAAGACGCTGCAGGGTATTGCGCAGGTGGTGATGCTCGGCGAGCTGGCAGTTAATCAAGCGCTGGATAACGTCGTGCCCGTGGAGTAAGCATTCGCCCCAATCTGGCGGCGGTCATTTCCTACTGACTCGCCGCCGTTCGTTACGCCAATCTCCAGGTCCTGAACAAAACGCCGTAAACCTCAAGAATGGAGGCTTTTACTCCACAGCAAAGATGACAAGTCAGGGTTTCACTGCGTGATCATCGTCAGTGTGGGGAGCGCCCGTTGGTTTCTTCTCCGGAACTGCAAAACTCACTGTCGTACTGGTGATGATCTTGTGAGTCGGGTCGGCCACTTCAAGAAGAACCTTGTGATTACCCGGCGTCAGTCCGACCAGGATAATGGGGTCTTCACTGGTGTGCGCCCATGTACCTTTCCAGTCATCGACGGTGACGTGAAGGTGACCGACCCGTGGTGATACCTCAACAGCCGCTTTGCCAAATACCGGCATGATCCTGGCGTGCTCTGTTCGAAACTGGATGATGACTACCCCCCGGGCGAGCGGCTCGGCAAGCGGCGGGTAGGCAATGAGTTTTGGCGCACTCTCCGATTCCAACGGAAGTATTGCCGGTGGGGAATCAGTGCCTGCTACGCCTTGTGCACACACGGCTGTGCAAAAGAAGGCACCCAAAGCCAGGGCCAGAAGGTTTCCGGGAGCGAGCGACATGGTGTGTTCCTCCGCGTGACGTCATTCAAGCCTAGATCAAACTCTTGCTCTCAGTACGCTTACTCAGGGAAATGCGGACAGGACGCACATTGGGCGGACCGATTCCCGGGCGACCGTGGATCGCGCCGAGCTATGGACTTGGTTTGATGGAAGGGACGGTTGATGGTGGATATTCCCTAAGCGGGCATACAGGCTGCGGGCCAGCCAGTGTCTTTGCTTGCTATTGGGTTTGCGACGGCGATGTATCGGCTTGTTGCGCACAGCCATCGGACATTGGGTTTCAGGAGGCGCTTCGCACGGTATTGGTACCATTGGGATTCTTAGTCAACACCACTGAACATGGCATATGGGCATCTCACTCCCGTCTAGAAAGTAAGTTTGGAACTTGCCGAATTGACAGCGACTCTTGGAGCGCTTTCGGAGATGCCGACCATCCCACTCTCAATAGGCAGCTAATTTTTGAACTCGGCGCAATGCTGACCGCTAGCGGAATGTTCGAAGAGGTTCCATGGCATTGCGCAGGCAAAACAGGTGGCTAACGCGACTTCATATCTCACAACATCGAATCACTAAAACTGGAAGATAAAACCCTTCGCCTCTATGTCGACCCTCTAGGCCGTGATGGAGTTGAATACCCAAGCGACGTTGGGCCAATTGACATACTCGCACTTGATTCAGATGACGCGTTCGTGATCTTTGAACTGAAACGTGGACGTGTGGCAGATCGTGCCATTGGTCAGATCAGCCGCTACATGTGCTGGATCAAGAAGAACCTTGCGCACGGGAGGATGGTGAAGGGCGTCATCGTTGCGAAATCCATCAGCTTAAACCTACGCCACGCTATCGTGGCAGTGCCTAATGTCTCACTTTTTGAGTATGAAGTAGCGTTCAGCCTGAACCAAATTTTTGAGGCAGAGGGTCCAAGGTCTGTAGTGGTCAACTAATCCCGGACACGACGTTAAGTTTTTCCTCGGCCCGCGCTGGTGCCAACCCATCGTTGAATTGATGAGGCCGAATCCAGTTGTACCGATGCATCAAAAAATGGCTGATATCGCGCTGTGCTTCCTGCGCAGTTCGATAGCCCACGGTCGGTATCCATTCTGTTTTCAAGCTGCGAAATACGCGCTCCATCGGTGCGTTATCCCAGCAGTTTCCTCGTCGACTCATACTCTGGCGCATGCGGTATCGCTGCAACCGCTGGCGAAAGAGTCGGCTTGCATATTGCGATCCCTGGTCCGAGTGGAATTCGCAGGACAAAGAATCTGAGAGCGGTTCAACTCTTGCTGGGGCATACGAAGCTTGAAAGCACCGTCAGGTACTTGGGCATCGAGGTCGATGATGCCTTGGAAATGGCAGAGCAGACAGAAGTCTGACTATCCACTGCGACGGTCAATACCAGACCGTCGCTATCCGGCCCAAAGGGGATACGAGTTGCCGGAAGAAATCGGCGCAAAAGCAGCTTCCGATAAACAATCGAATCTCAGCTTCTGTGATTCACACCTACAAGCCGCATAGGAGTTCGCGCCTCACCTGAAGAGCAATTGCTGCGAAGCCCTTTCCAGTGCCGCGCTTGCGGGGCGCGTAGTCCTGATTAGCAGAAACATCCTCCCATTGACTCACCGATTCCACGTACCTATGAGTGTTATCGGTATCAATTTCAAACTCTATGAACCGCTCTGCGTGAGTGAGTAAAAGACCATAAAGGCTGGGCATACCGGGAAAGTCGACTTCAAGATCTAGTACGACGGTTTCTGACCATCTAATGCCTTTCGACTCCCCATAGTTTTTTAAGGCGAGGGGAATCCCGCTGGCCAACCAAGCTTTGGCGGTTACCATGAGTCTGTGGGCCACAAGAGCATTTTGCTCTTGCACGTTCAGTTGCCGCTTTTTTAACAGACGGTCAATGTCCACTTCAATCTCCTCAAAAATCGTCGCTTCCAGAATGACGATGACCTATCAAACGCGCAACGACTCAGGCGATTCCCATCTCCACGCTGCTACCCGGTCCGCGTGGGGCGTCGCGACGTTCCGATGTCTTTACCGAAAGACGTCTTTCGACCCAAAGTAGCCGTTCGACTTAGGCAAGAATGAACTGATAGAGTTGAATCCACCCACTGATGGTAATAGGTCGACTGGATTGTTTTTGGAGCTTGATGATGGGTTTCTCCACAACGTTGTGGGAGTGGTACGGCCAAGATGAATACAAGCGAGTTCTTGCGGTGTGCGAGGCAATCCCGGCTCTTGAGTTCCTAGCACTGACCTCGGATATGCAGCAGAAAACCATCCCGGATTGCCCTGCATGTGAAGCCTGGTCAGAGATGATCCTTCCATTGAACGAGGCTCTTTCAATCTGTGGCAGCGCGTTGCCAGCGCAGATCAATACACGGCTGCAAGATATTTGGGAGCGATGCAATAGCCTTACCGATGCTGCATTCCACTGTCATGATCGACTGATATTTGATCATGACGAGTGGCGGCCGATAAGGACTGCCTCCGCAGAGCTGCTGGATCTAATGGAATCACTGGAAATTAATCCATTCCTGGATGATTTGCTATTGGATTGCAGAAACCTTTCTCGCGGAATAAAGCGTTGAGCATTTCTGCAATCAAATGATGGTGTTGGGCGTACTTAGCCACATGTCCTGGTGACTGACTTCTATTGGCCGATAGCAGGCGCTCAGACCCACTCATGCTCGGTCAGCCGTTTGAATTCTGACAATGCTTCTTCAAACTGGCCCCGATGGAATGACGCTCGCGGATTCATTTCATTCCAGGCAACCGCAGTGACTACGCCGGAAACGGTATTGACGGCTCGACCAAAGCGTTCCCAGATGACAATGTCACGGCATATCACTTGCTCGACCACTGCTACCGTACAGCTCAAGTCCATGTCATCCGCAAAGACCAGTAGCGGAACAATTGTCGAGCAGTCTTCCATGGCAGGCTCAAGAATCTGCCATGCATAGCGTGAGTGATCGTCATCGGTCAACCAGCCTTGTGCAGGGACGAGACCTTCAGTGGTGTCGAGGCCCGCGCCGTCATAGACGACCCCTTTGATCCAGCTACCAAGCGGGATGGAGTCAAGCGTGAGCACCGGGTGCGGGGCTTTTGTGTATTTCGAACGGAACATGGTTGCGCTAATACTGTTCATGCAGGGCCCAACTTTGGATTTCCATGGTGAGGGTACCAGCCTATCAAAAGCTGCCGGCTTCGATTCTCATGCCGTACTGGATATTGGAACTTCGCACTGATCGCTTTCGACCCATACACGCCCTTCGCGGCGGGCAGCTTACGTCACGACCGGCCGCTTTTGGCCGAACGCAGCCGCTCATGAGAGGCCGCTTTCGGCCAATAGCGGACGCTCCTGCTAATAAATGACCGATACAACAAAACTTAGCTCTTCAAATAAAAAACTTACCGGCGCACATCAAACGGTTTCCACCCACCGTCGATATTGACGAGTGCGAAGTGCCATACCGAGCTGTTGCAGGATAAGCGCACGCAGCGGTGAAACGTTCGGATCGGGCTTTTTCGCGCGACTCAGCTTGCGCAACTGAAACTTTACTACCGCCATGTTTGCCAAGGATGCGATGGCTTTATTTTTCCAGGTAATCGGCGGCAATTGCGGAGCATTGTCTTTGCCCAGCAGCCAGTCCCTAGGCAAGTTGGGATCGATGGCTAACGCTGTTCCGATCCCAACCATGTGAATGCCGCTCTGCACGACGCTTTCCGCCACCGCGCGGCGACGTATACCACCGGTGACCATCACCGGCATTCTGGCAACTGTTTGGATATCACGGGCGAACTCGACGAAGTAGGCTTCGCGAGCCAGCGTGCGACCATCGCGCGCCTCACCCTGCATAGCGGGCGCTTCATAACTGCCTCCGGATAACTCCACCAAATCCACGCCAAGGCCATTGAGCAGCTCAACGACCTTCTTCGCATCATCGGCGGTAAACCCTCCCCGCTGGAAATCGGCGGAGTTGAGCTTGACTGCCACTGCGAAATCCGCAGAAACCACAGCCCTGACCGCCTTGACGATTTCGAGTAACAGGCGCGCCCGATTTTCTAGGGAGCCGCCCCATTCGTCTGTCCTTTGGTTGGTCAACGGCGAAAGGAACTGGCTCAACAAATAGCCATGCGCGGCGTGGACCTCCACGCCGGTGAACCCGGCTTGTTCGCCGAAGCGTGCTGTGTTCGCAAAGCGTTGGATAACTTCCTTAATCACGCTGGAGGTCATCGCGTGGGGCGTAGCGAAACGCTTGGACAGGTTGCCCAAGTCCAGCGGCACGGCCGACGGTGCCCATGTTTTTTGCCCAAGATTGGACTGCATCTGCCGCCCTGGGTGATTGATCTGCAACCAGAACTGCGCACCGCCGGATCGACCAATACACGCCCAACGCTTGAACTTGGCCAGTTGCTGATCGTCCTGCAAAACTACGCCACCCGGTCCGGTCATGGCGCGGCCGTCGACCATCACGTTGCCGGTGATGATCAGGCCTGCACCACCATCGGCCCACGCTTGGTAAAGACGCATCAGTTCTTCGGAGGGTGCCTGATCGGCGTCCGCCATGTTCTCTTCCATGGCGGCTTTGGCGATTCGGTTCTTGATGGACGAACCGTTTGGAAGCATCAGGGTGTCGAACACATTCATGGGGCAGTCCTCAATTGGATATGAGGCTACCTTAAGATTGAAGTCAACTTTAAGGTCAACATCTTTTTTCCGAATCAGTCGATGTTCATCGCGCCAGATCCTGGCAATTGCGTCACCAGATCAGCACCTAACAACAATGCGGGCGTGTAAGCCCCGCCAGTCGGTCGCATTTGCAACAGGTAATCAACCACCGCCAATGCAGCGCTGATCGTCAGGCTGTATACGTTCGCGGTATGCAGGCGCGCGGTTTTGCATTCACCACGGGTGTTGCGAGCCTCGCCCCAAACATAAGTGCCTTGATGTGCGCGTTTTTCCTGATCTGGGCCGACCACCGTTTGTCCAATTCGTGCTTTGAGCAGTCGCTGCACGAACGACAAACCCAGCAACGGACGAATCCAATTAGCAAACCGGGCGCCGCGGATCATGCCTGCGGAGCCAGGGATGAAAACTTCGATGTTGGCAATGCCGGTGGTGTGCCAAGCAGTGGAAACGTCGCCCCATGGAATAGTCATTGCCAGCTTTTCTCCGTCACCAAAGTCGATGCGACGCACCCGGTAGGCCAGCGGCACCGAGGTGATTTTGCCGTCACGGCGAACCTTGCCACCCTGCGCCATACCCTCAATTGAAGTCTTAGCAGTACCGGGCGAAAAACTTGAGCGTGAATCAAAATCCAATGCCAGATGCGTGGCATCCGGCATCGCATTTTTCAATGCAGCGGCTACACAGTCCGTAGGGACCACATCGAAACCGACGCCTGGGCAAATGACCACGCCCGCCGCCCGCGCACGTTCATTCGTAAATCATCCATTTCATCTGCGTATCAAGGTTGTCTTGCTGACTCATGCATGGCTCCCGAGTGGATTAGTGACGAGCGTTATTGCCTTGCTCATGCAGCATCAGACGCTAGCGTTAAAGTCAGGTTGAGGGTCAAGTTGAAGTGAGCAGCTACCAGTGGAAATTATTTGCAGCGGCGGGGTTGACCTTAAAGCGAGGTTTAAGGTGAGCATGCGCCGACCTGCTTGATTGATGGAGCCCGGATGATGTTCAAGACCTTTGTTTCTTATGCGTTGGTACTGATAGGTAGCGCTTTCATGACATTTGCAAATGCTGACACCGCCCCTTCCACAATGACTGCCAAGAATCGCCAAATTCTGGTGATTCTGACCAACCACTCCAGCTATCCCTCACGAACCGATACGACGGGGTTGTGGCTGACTGAGCTGACGCATTTCACCGACGTAGTGGAGGCAGCTGGCTACAGCACAGTTTTTGCCAGTCCCAAAGGCGGTGCGGTGCCTCTAGATGAGCGCAGCCTCGGTTGGCTGTACATGGACAAGGCCGCCCGAGAGCATTTGCAGTCCCCTGCCTTTCGCGCTCGCCTGCAAAGCACACTGCCGATCGCCGATGTCGATCCGTCCCAGTTCAGCGTCATCTACTTCACCGGGGGCCATGGGGTGATGTGGGACTTCCCCAATAATCCCGACCTGCGGCGTGTCGCCGAAACTATCTACAACCAGGGTGGCATCGTCTCGGCCGTCTGCCATGGCGTTGCGGGTCTGTTGGATCTGAAGGATGAACAAGGCCAGTTGATCATCAAAGGGAAGAACATCACCGGCTTCTCTGATCGCGAAGAGCTGTTCTCCGGCATGAAAAGCCAGGTGCCCTTCTTCCTTGAGGACAAGTTGGTGAGCCAAGGTGCGCGGTACCGCAAGGGCTGGCTGCCATTCACGTCATTCGCCATCACTGATGGAAGGCTTGTCACCGGCCAAAACCCTCAATCGCCCAAAGCCGTAGCTGAAGCCGTGATGGCGGTGCTCTCGGGCGACAACGTAGCTCGCTGAACCCTCAAGTAGTTCCCACCACCCGGAGAAAGACCGATTGAAACTCGCAAGCGCCGTATTAACAGGATTGCTGTTCAGCTCAATTGCCAACCATGCGTTGGCGGGGACGCCTGAAATGCTCAGCCCGACTGAAACCAACACAATCGATATCGCAAGCCACACAGTGCCGGTCGTCAAGGGCGGCTTGTACGACCGTTATCGCTCGAATCCTCCCTTGTCGGTGATTGCAGCAGAACTGCCGGGTGTTGATTTGAGCTGGTTCAAAGGACTGGAAAAGCACAAGGTAGACATTGGCTTCGAGTCATACTCTCCGAACTTTTATTACCAGAACAGTCGGGTAACGGCTGTCTACACGGCCGACCTGGACGCACTTCGGGCATTGATGCCGCCGGAAGTATTGGCAACCGTACACCCCCTGCAAATCTGGCCGGGTCGCGGCTTGATTGCGTTTACCGCGTACACCTATGAGCATTGTGATAACGACGCCTATAACGAAGTGGCCGTGTCGATCATTACCAACAAGCCAGGCAAAGCCAATCTGGGTCCGTTCACACTGATTGGCCAGTCGATGTCTGGCGACTTCTGGGGCTATGTGCTCAAGCTGCCGGTCAATACCGAGCTTGCACGGGTGCGCGGTGTCGTCGGTTACAACCTGCCTAAATGGCTGACCGGTATTGACCGCAAAGAAGATGCCCAATCTGTGGTCTATGACATCACCGACAGCCAGACCGGAAAAGTCGACGTGTCCTTCAAAGCGAAGAAACTCGACAACCTCTCTCGCGATGTCGATGTCGTCACCAGCAGCTTCACCAATCTCGATCATCAGGGCCAACTGGCATACGGGTATGCGGTTTCCCGCCAACTCAGTCACGGCTCCAGCCGCGACGCTGATTCGGCCACCCTCACGCTGGGCGACGGCAGTTTGTCGAATTACCTCCGTGCCCTAAAGCTGGGGAAAATGATGAAGTACGAATACGTGCCAGAGTTCCAGAGTGCGCTTTATGCGCCCAAGCCACTCGCCAGCCTGATTGGCGAGCGCTGAGACCTTTTGCGCCTGTCAGGCTCCGGAAGCCTGACGGGTGTGTTTTTTTGTAGAAGACGTTACCGCGGGCCTATCTGAAGCTTTGCCAACCCCCTCTTCACGCAGACGATTTATCAGCATTTGAGCATTATCCCCACACGCCATGCCCTCGGGTTTATCTTCGATGCCCTTGATGACGAGCAGAAGTTGAGCTTTGTTTTGCGCTAGCCGCTCCTGCAGAACGCTGATTTCTTCCACCTTTTGCTTGAGTCCAGTGAGTAACTCGTCGTGCCGCCAGCCACTGGCACTCATCGGCATCAGTTGCCGAATCTCCTCCAATGAGAAACCTGCCGCTTGTGCGCCGGTGATGAGTTCCAATACCCATTCGGTATCTGGCGCGTAGTCCCGATAGCCATTGGCCTTGCGCTCAACGGAGCTAATCAAGCCACTGGCCTCATAGAAACGGATGCGTGACGGTGCCAGTCCGCTGATTTTCGCCAGTTCGCCTATTCTCATACCTCATCCTGAAAAATCTATTGACCTTAAAGTTGACTTTAAACCTAAAGTCATCGGGCGGCCAAGCGCAACGTGTGACTTGGTCGTCATGGCGTTCGTGAGTAAGCGGCGCCTAATCCAGCACAACGCACTCTGAACTGCCTACCGGAGGGCTGCATTCTGTTAACTCAAGGCCATGATCGACGCGATTCGATGAAGGCCTCCACTTCATTCAGGAGATACGAACATGGGGTATGTCACTACAAGAGATGGTGTTGAAATCTTCTACAAGGACTGGGGGCCACGCGATGCCCAGGTCATCTTTTTTCACCACGGATGGCCACTGAGTGCGGATGATTGGGACGCGCAAATGCTCTTTTTCCTGGGTGCCGGTTACCGGGTGGTAGCACACGATCGGCGCGGTCACGGGCGATCCAGCCAGGTCTGGGATGGACACGACATGGACCACTACGCCGACGACGTCGCGGCTGTAGTTGATCACCTGGGTGTACAAGGCGCAGTTCACGTCGGGCACTCCACCGGCGGAGGCGAAGTCGTTCACTATATCGCTCGCCATGGCGAAGACCGAGTCTCGAAAGCGGCCATCATCAGTGCCGTGCCACCGCTGATGGTCCAGACACCGAACAATCCTGGCGGCCTGCCGAAGTCAGTGTTCGACGACTTGCAGGCACAACTGAAAGCCAACCGGGCACAGTTTTACCACGACGTTCCTGCAGGGCCTTTCTACGGCTATAACCGCCCGGGTGCAAAGACCTCCGAGGGCATTGTGTTGAACTGGTGGCGACAAGGCATGATGGGATGTGCACAGGCACACTATGACGGGATAGTGGCGTTTTCTCAGACCGACTTCACCGAAGACTTGAAGAGCATCAAGATCCCCGTCCTGGTAATGCATGGTGATGATGACCAGATCGTGCCTTATGAAAATGCAGGGGTTTTGTCGGCCAAACTTCTGCAAAACAGTACGTTGAAAATCTACCCGGGCTTCCCTCATGGAATGCCGACAACCAACGCCGAGACGATTAACGCGGATCTGCTGGCGTTCGTGCGGAGCTAAAAAATGGGGCGGGTTAATCCCGCCCTTTTTCCCCTTGCGACTCCCAAATCGGATTTTGAATTTCGCAACATGCATAAGAAATGCGTTAAGTGACTGTCCGCTTCCGGCCCAGGCTGTGTGAAAACGCACTAAATACGTCGCAAACTGAAAGTCGCGACGATGCCATTGGAATCAGCGGACGGAAGCGCGAATTTCCTTGATCAGTTGCATAGGCGTTCGTATTGCCGTTTGGGCCGCGTCAGCGACCCAAACAGTCGCTCACGAACGGCCAAGCGGCTTGGTTCACGCCCTGATCGCCTAAGCAGTCCTGGGATGCCGAAGATGCTCATCATTCGTTTGAGGTTGTAGGCGAGCACATGAAGGCTCATCTCAGTGCTCACCCTCGGCAGGTTTTTGGTCAGGAAGTGGGTACTCCCCATCCAGTACTTGAGGGTTCCGAAAGGATGTTCAACAGTCTGGCGGCGAACCTTCATCTTCCCCGGGTCATGTTCTAGCCGAACCTGCATCGCGTCGACTACAGCCTCATGTTCCCAGCGCTTCACACGGCGCTCCTTACCCGTCGTACATTGCTTTTGCATTGAGCAGGACTGGCAGCCCGAAAAGTAGTAACAATGCAATAACATGCCGTCTTCCATCGACGAATGCCGCCTGGTTAGTAACTGTCCCGCAGGGCATCGATACTCGTCCGACGCCGCACGATAGATGAAGTCCTGCTTACCAAATCGGCCTTCGGCTTTGCTGCCAGATGTGAGGGGTTTCGATACGAAGGTAGTGATGCCGGCTTGCTCGCAAGCAAGGATTTCCAGACCTTTGTAATAGCCTCGGTCGGCCACCACCGTTAGCGATTCAGCCTCGATTTCTTCACGCGCTTGGTTCGCCATATTGCTCAGTTGCCCACGATCATTACCAACGTTGGTCACCTCATGGGCAACGATCAGATGGTGTTTGTCGTCGACAGCTGTTTGTACGTTGTAGCCAACCGTTCCGGTGCCTCGGCCGCTCGTAGCCATTGAGCGTGCATCTGGGTCTGTGAGGGAGATCTGCTGGTCTGGACTTTCGTGGAGCTGCGCCTCGATGTCCTTGAGTATCTGCATCTGCTTTTTCAGTGTTTCTATCTTTTCTTTAAGCCGCTCTGCTTTGGCCTCGGCCACTTCGGGCGTTGCCCGATCCGCCGAATCCATCGCCGCCAGATATCGATCAATGCTCTGCTCGATCTGCTGCATGCGTGCCTTCACCTTGCCCTGAGTGAAGTTGCGGTCGCGATTATTGACGGCTTTGAATTTGCTGCCGTCGATGGCGATGATCGATTGGGAGAAGAGATTGAGGTTGCGACAAAGAACTACGAACTGGCGGCATACGCTGCGAATGGCTTTGTCGTTGTCTTTGGGAAAGTCGGCAATGGTTTTGAAGTCCGGGGCCAAACGCCCCGTTAGCCACATCAACTCGACGTTGCGCTCGGCCTCACGCTCAAGCCGGCGGCTGGACTGAATCCGATTGAGATAGCCGTAGATATAGATCTTTAGCAAGACCGCTGGATGATAGGCCGGACGACCCGTTGCAGCAGGATCGACGCCCTCAAACCCAAGTGCGCCCAGGTCGAGTTCATCGACGAAAACGTCGACCACTCGGACTGGACTTTCTTCGGTTACCTAATCGTCCAGGCACTCCGGCAGCAGAGTCACTTGCGTCCGGGCCTCGCCTTCAATGAATCGCTTCATGATCGCCCCCGCTACGATCTCGACGAAAGAAGTTTAGACAAGCCAAGACCATTTCACCCTGTCTGGTTTGAAAGCGCCTCCTGGTGGAGGCGCCTTAAAGATCACAGACTCCGAGTCATTCCTGAGGCCAGCACCAACCGTTCAAGTCCGATGCCGAACCCAGCTCCTTCTCGATAGGCACCGCCGCCGACAACTTGTTGTTGTGCGCCCAATACGGGACAACGCACCTCGAAGCCATTCCCCTCAAGGTAATAACTTAGTCCACGCTTCACTGCGAGACTGAGTTCATATTCCAGTCCCAGCGAATCAAGAAAGCCAGTGCAAATTGTTTGGCTACGCGCCAAAGCCTGTGCTGGTGTGGGACTAAGAATTTCGAGTCCCAGTTGAGTGAATTCGCGATAACGACCGGCTTGGGGTCGTTCATACCGGTAACATCGCGCCACATAGAAAAACATCGCTTCTTCTCGTGACCCGAGAAGCACATCGTTGCGCTCCTGAAACAGCGCGGTTGCTTCTGGGATGAGGCAACAAGGACGTCCGGCCTTGTCATTGAAGGCCCACATTTGTCCGATAATTTCACTCCCGCCGGTTTTCTCAATAAAAGTGTCCTGGCCCCATAGCGCAGGAACTATGGCCTCTTCAGCCCCAGCATTGATGAAGATAGCTCCGAAAACGGCCTTCTATCTCACGCATGATTGCAGCTTCTTTCCCAGTCACTATTCGAGTTCCACGAAGCATAGTCATTTTCATAATCTCCAATTACAGGCAATAAAAAAGGCGCCATTGGCGCCTTGGTTTGGTTCACTGAGTGGTCAGAATCGATGTTTCGAACTCTGATTAATCGATGAGCGTACGCAACCGCGGCACCCTGAGCGAGATCCGTGATGATGATGGCGATTGCTTGGAATAAATTGAGTCATAGCGAATCCTTGCACAAAAGCGGGAGCGCCTACAAGCCACCGCATTTTTTGATAAACCGGCGACGCGTCCCACCGAAGCCGTTTTCACACAGCCTGGGCCGAAAGCGGTCACTGAAATGAACGACACAATTGGCTGGCTAGCCTGGCAGGCGCTGATTGAGACAAGCCGTCGCGATTTCAGCAAGGCTTGGGACGACTGTCCCTCTCAACTCAGCCTGCGCGGCGGCTCTTCAGGCGCCTCATTATGAAATGGAACCGTCGTGGCCGGCAGCACGACGCTCATCGAA
The DNA here is from genome assembly GCF_014268505.2 of Pseudomonas khorasanensis. GTDB lineage: Bacteria > Pseudomonadota > Gammaproteobacteria > Pseudomonadales > Pseudomonadaceae > Aquipseudomonas > Aquipseudomonas khorasanensis. The sequence continues at coordinate 654,488 of NZ_JABWQP020000001.1, read as the reverse complement.
CAAGCGATTGAGTTCACCCAGGCTAATCGTGCGAAACCGCTCCACCAGCACCGACGCTGCTTCTCGTAGTGCGTCGTCAACCGCAAGATTGACCACCTGCTCGATCATACAGTCGGGGTTGGAATGCTCATTGCCGATGGCGAACAGCGAGGGCTGACCCACCGCTTTATAGATGTCCAGTAGCGTCACTTGCTCAAGATCACAGGTGATCACCCAGCCTCCACCATGCCCTTTCTCCGAACGAACGTAGCCCGCATCCCGCAAGCCAGACAATGTTCTACGAACAACGACCGGGTTCGTTCCAAGCATCGCGGCTATCCGTTCCGATGTTACTGGCCCACCGTGCCGCGCCATGTGCACGAGGATATGTAGCATTCGCGAAAGACGGTTGTCGTGACGCATCGTTTGCCCCTTTGTTCTGATGCTTGGCAGAAAGCACCGACTCATGATACTTGTAAAGTTACATGAATTTTGAGGACAGCGCGATGCGCGAATTTGAGAATCCTGATCACTGGGACGCTGCAGCAAAGCACTATCAGAAAACGGCGCACCCCTTCACTGCCTATTTCGCAGAGGCGGCGCTCGCACGGATCTCGCTAACGCCGGAAAGCCGCGTGCTGGATGTCGCCACTGGCACTGGAGCCCTTGCATTGGCAGCCGCACGAACCGGCGCACAGGTGCTGGCAACGGACTTTTCCCCCGCCATGGTGGCTTGTGTGCAGAACGCAGGACTACCCAATGTGGAGGCCCGGGTCATGGACGGCCAATCGCTGGATCTGCCAGATGCAAGCTTCGACGCGACGTTCTCGATCTTCGGTGTAATCATGTTTCCTGACTGGCGCAAGGGCCTGGCCGAAATGCACCGCGTCACTGCTATCGGGGGCTATGGCATTGTCGCAACGTGGCAAGAGATGGGGGCGGCGACGTTTCTTTTATTGGGGAATGTCAGGCGAAAGCTTTTCCCGGACCGCGAAAACATGCCGATGCCCGCGGCAATAAAAGCGCTGAGCAACCCATTGGACTTCTCCCGCGAACTGATTGCCGCCGGATTCCGGGATCCTGTCATCGAGAGCGTGACACATGCCTATCAGCTGGATGTGAAGTTGCTCGACAACCCGGACACACTGTTTGGAATGTCGCCCGACTGGACGAGCCTGACCGATACGGAACAGGCAGCAGTAATTGCTCACGTCAGGGAAATGGCAGGCAATAATGCTGTCTTGCCCATTCCATCTACCGCATTGATCGCGGTTGCGCAGCGATCGCCAACCGAACCTTTCTCCCCAAGTATCGTCCGAGCTTAAGCGTTTAAGCTAACCGCTCGATACGAGGTTTCCGTTTGAAAGCTGCCATCGTCAGAAAGTACCGTCTGATCATCAAGACCATGGGCTACGTGGGCTGGGCTTTGTTCTGGTTGTTGCTCTGGGACATCGCCGTCACCGTGGACTTCATGCTGTTTCTCAACGCCAAGCTGAACCTGCCGCTGATGCCGCTGACCTTGCTCGGCTCGGCGCTGGTGGTGTTGATCAGTTTTCGCAACAGCAGCGCCTACAACCGTTGGTGGGAAGCGCGGACGCTGTGGGGGTCGATGATCAACAATTCACGCAGCTTCGCCCGTCAGGTGCTGACGTTGCTGGACGATGGCGACAGCGAGGTGAATCCGGTCAAGTCAACCCTGTTGCGCCGCCACGTCGCCTATGTGAATTGCCTCGCCGCGCATCTGCAAGGCCACCCTTGCCCCGACGAGGTACGGGCGTTTATTCCCGCCGACGAATTTGCCCGCAGCGGCACGACCAATAACTTTGCCAACGATATCCTCACAGGCTCGGCGACCTTGCTCGCTCGGGAATACAAGGCCGGACGCCTGGACAGTATCCGCCTGGCGCGGCTTGAGTCGACGCTGGTGGACCTGTCCAACAGTCAGGGCGGCATGGAGCGGATCGCGAATACGCCGCTGCCCTACCCTTATGTGTATTTTCCGCGCCTGTTTATTTCGCTGTTCTGTCTGATTGTGCCAGTGGGGCTGGTGGAATCCTTGGGCTGGTTCACACCACTGGCTTCGACCGTGGTGGGGTTTATGTTGCTGGCCATCGAGCGCATCGGCACCGATCTCCAAAGCCCGTTTCGCCACAGCGAACACCAGATTCAGATGGAAGCGCTCTGCGAAACCATCGAAAAGAATTTGCAGTCGATGCAGCGTGATTCCTTGGGCGATGTGCGCAGGATTGAGGAGAATGCCTGAGGTACAACAATCGGGAACCGGCAGTACTTTTAACGACTCCCGAACACCGCACTCAAACGGAATATTTTCATGAAGTTACCCAACATCAATGATTACATCGCTAAATGGCCATTGCTGGGCGTGGATTCGACTGCCGCCTGGACGGTGACTCAGGAATGCGAGACCCGGATCATGGCATTGCTTGAAACGCTCGGCGCGGGTTATCGGCGTCAAGGCGACTGTGCCGTACATGAAACCGCCGTCGTTGAGCAAGGAGCCGTTCTGAAGGGCGCAATTATCATTGGCGAGGGCTGTTTCGTAGCGGCGGGCGCTTACCTTCGTGGCGGTGTGTATCTGGGGAAAAACTGCATTGTTGGCCCCAGCTGTGAGCTGAAAAGTACCTTCATGCTGGATGGCAGCAAGCTTGCACACTTCAATTTCGTTGGCGATTCATTGATTGGCGAGGCGGTCAATATTGAAGCCGGTGCGATCATCGCCAATTATCGTAACGAACTGGACGGGGCTTCCATAAAAATCCGCCACGAAGATCATGTGATTGAAACAGGCGCTACCAAATTCGGAGCGCTAGTGGGTGACGGCTGTAAAATTGGCGCAAACGCAGTGATCGCGCCGGGCGCTGTATTGTGGCCAAAAACACATGTTCCGCGTCTCGGATTGATCGACCAGTTCGCTTACGATTAAGAGCCATCAACCGGGGTGCATAACCTCTGCGCTTTGCGTCGTGCCCAGCTCGACAAAACTTACGTTGAGGTTTCGGACAGGTACGACCGAATGAACTCCGCGTCTATTTGCAGGCGTGTGCGGCATGGATCAGACTTGTCAGCCCTTCCCCTTGCCCCAAATACGAAATGTCTGACATCTTGCCAAATCCTGCCCTGCCCGGCTTCATGCTAAGGCAATGGCGCCTGTTACACCGGGTCAAACAGTCCTATGCAGCGGAGTTGTTCAGCGTCACCCAATCGACTATCTCACGGTGGGAGAGTGGCGTACTGGCTTTGGATCCCCTCGCACAGAAAAAGCTTGAGAAATTGTTGGCCGCTCGTCTCACTGCGGCTGCTGACCAAGCGCTCGGCAGATTGGTTCGTGAAAGCTCACGCCCAGTTCATCTCATTTGCGATTTGACGCACCGTTTGCTTGCTTGTTCAGCTTCGCGCGCAGCCCAGTTCGCGACGCCTGTCAGTGAGCTACTGGGTAGCTCGTTATGGCGCTTCGCTACGCCAAATATTATTTGCAAGGAAGCTGAACTGGATAAGTCGGGGTGGCGGGAAGCCTTCGCATCACCAGCGCTGGAGTTTCTAACGGGCAACAATGATTCGCCCACCGTTCCGATCAGTCAAAGCCTATGTCGCTGGACACGTATGCCTCTTTCTGACGGAACAACAGCGCGTTTGGTTGAGTCGCTCTGACCGCATCGCCCTGCATATTTTATGCGTGGACGCTAGGTAACTTGAGATTTAGTCTGGCGTAAGCAAGGTGGACAGCACCCTGTTCGCCAACTGAGCAAGAGGTGTTGATGGACATCGACGAAATCAAAGGGCGTCTCGATTTTCTACGCGAGGCAGAAAAGCTGAAAGATGTACTTCGAAGCGCGCACACCTCTTCCGGGCGCACCGAAAGCACGGCAGAGCATAGCTGGCGCCTGTGCCTGATGGCTATTGTGTTCGGGGATTATCTGACCGGTCTCGATAGACTGAAAATGCTCAAGATGTGCGTCATCCATGATTTGGGAGAGGCCATTAGTGGCGACATTCCCGCTGTCAATAAAGGTTCGTTTCCCAACAAGAGCGAGCAAGAGAGAAGCGATCTCTTGCTTTTGACCAAAGCCCTGGATGAAACACTAAGAACCGAGATATTGATGCTTTGGGATGACTACGAAAATGCGTCATCTGCAGAAGCAGTAGCTGTCAAGGCGCTAGACAAGTTAGAAACAATGCTTCAGCACAACCAAGGCAAGAACCCACCTGACTTCGATTACGAATTCAATCTTGCCTATGGGAAAAAATACACAGATGCTGCGCCTCTATTCGAGGCGCTTCGCGATATCATCGACCACGACACCAAACAACACATGCTTGCAAACCCGAAGTGAACCAGCGCACAACCTCGGCATGGTCTGTCCAGGCGAAGCGACGATCAGGTGTTCCTGTGTAGACGAACGTGCACGGTTGCCATCGGCCGATAGCGGCGCTAACGGCCGTCCGCATCCGGCCAACTGCAGCCATTCGTACGGGCAGCTTTCAGGTTTCGCTGTCATCCAATACCACTGGCGTCGCTGCCGACCCCGCCAGCAAACCTCCATCAATGTTGAACTCACTGCCGGGAATGTATGTAGCCTCATCGCAGGCCAATAACAGGGCTACAGCCGCCACTTCTGCGGGCCTTCGCCTGTAAGACGCGTCTGATTGGGTCGCAGAGTTTCGGGGGCTCAGGCTTTGAATGTCGCTTGATTACCGGTTTTGGGTCACTCAAGCAGTCTCCCGAGCCGTTCTTTCATCCCGTGCCCGATCCCACAAACGCACCTTCAGACTGTTATGCACTGCAGTCGCGCAGACTGCCGCCTGGCCTGTAGCGACGCTGATCTGCTTGAGCGAATCCACAACGTCCCCGACCGCGTAGAGCCCGTCTATCGATGTGCATTGGTGGTCGTCAACGCGCAAAGCGCCCTCCTCGCCTACCTCTGCGCCCAGTTGCACCGCCAGCTCCGATCGGTATTGCGAGCCCAGCGACGGGTAGACGATATCGAAGCAAAACGCTTCGCCGTTGCACACCTTCACCAGGACTTTGCCCTCGCTCACTTCGATGTTCTCGACCCGGTCGTTGATCAGACGTATCCCGGCACGCCGCGCTGCCGCAATCGCTTCCTCACACGCTTCGCTGTCACCCTCGGCCAGCACCGTCACGCGGTCGGTGAAGTTGCGCAAAAACAGCCCGTGATCAATGGCGCACTGTGCTTCGCCATACACCGCGACGTTGTCGCCGTTGACTTCGTAACCATCGCAGATGGCGCATAGCCGAATGATCGACTGTGCAATGCCATCGTAGGGTCGATCCATCTGCGGCAACGTGTCGACGATTCCCGTTGCCAGCACCACGCGGCGCGCGCTCAGCGTTCGTCCGTTGAGTTGCGCTACGAAACCGGTGCTGTTCTTGAGCAGTCTTTCCACGCGCCCGGCTTCAATTGCCGCCCCGTATGACTGCGCCTGTTCGCGCAATCGGTCGAGCAAGTCTTTACCCGATATGCCTGGCGGGAAGCCGGGGTAATTGTGCGAAAGCGGAATCAGGCTCGCACGACTTTGCCCGCCGTCGGCGACCACGACTCGCCGGTGGAAGCGGCTGAGATAAACCGCCGTCGTCAGGCCTGCCGGGCCGGCGCCGACAATCAGGCAATCGACGTCGACTTGACCGGCCTCGGTGGAGGCTGATTCGGGGCGATCAGAAACCTCCCTGTATTCGTCTGGATTAGCTGACATGGCTGCCCTCCTGAAATGCTCGTGACCTGCCTGACTGACGACAAACAGATCGCGCGTTCACCTCAATTCTCAAACGGCACCGTCCGATGAGCGGTCACGTAAGTGGATGAAATTCAGCTTTTTTTCCGCTCGTCTGCTCACGCGAAGGAGTTTCGAACCACGTTGCGACACCTCGGCTCGCATTTACATGATCCGCCGAATTCAATCCGTAAAAATTGATAAGACACGACGCGGCGGATTCTTTGAAGTGCTACTGCCAGGAGTTTTCGCGATGTGTGAGTACATTGTTCAACATGATGTAGCCGAGGGTTTCGAAGCGTTGCTTGCCGGAGCGCAGAGCCAGAATATTGGGGATGCAATTGACGTGGGGGACAGCAGCCTGCACCGAACCTACGAACCGCAGGACAGCCGAAACGTGATCAAGCCAAACATGCAGGTCAACGCCATACGCAGCCGCGACGGAGTCCTGGAATGCATCAAGGTTCGTTGGGGGTGGAAACCTTTCTGGTCGATGGGAACGATGCCGCCGATGACTCATCTGCCGCTGCATCTGGTGATGCGTTCGAGGGTGTTCGACCGGGTCAAGCGCGATGGTCGCATGCTCATCGCCGTTGACGGCTGGTATGAAGCCTGCGAACCCGAGCAATCAAAAAACAACCACCGCCTCAGCTACACCACGTCACGCCAGAGCGGGCCGATTTATCTCGCGGCGCTGGCGCAGGCCAGTGAAAACTTCAATGGCTGTGACGGGCTCGCCTTGGTCACGCACGACGACAGCTCCACCAGACAGCAACGCTTGCTGGCGTTTACTGCCGAGGATGCGCGGGTCTGGTTACGCCCCGATCTGCAATGGGAGCAGGCACAGGATCTGGCGATGCACATGGCGCTGGCAGAACCGCAGCTGGAGCATGTCCTGACCTCCCCGCGTGGCCTGCGAGGCCGATGAACACGAACATGCCTTTATCCAGGGCCGCTCGAGACCTCACACGTCTACACCGTGCGGCCCTCCATCAATCCGCGTGCCGAGGTCGAAACTTTCAGGCACCCGCATTAGCTAACTCGTGAGGATGAACAATGGAAGCCCCCCGTGAAGTCACCTACAACCTGTTCCCTGCCATCGAAGAACCACGACGCAGCGGTATGCTGGAGGTGGATGAAATCCACACTCTTTATTGGGAAGAAAGCGGCAACCCTGACGGCGTTCCGGTCGTGTATTTGCACGGCGGCCCCGGCGAAGGCGCTCCGCCCGGCAAGCGTCAGTTTTGGGATCCGGATTACTACCGCATCGTGCTGTTCGATCAACGCGGCGCCCTTCGCTCGACGCCCTTGGGAGAACTGCGCAACAACACGACGCAGGCGCTGGTCGACGACCTGGAAAAACTGCGCGAGCACCTGAACATCGAAAGCTGGCTGATCACCGGCGGCTCATGGGGCACCACGCTTGCTCTTGCCTACGGCGATGCTCATCCGCAGCGCTGCCTGGGCTTCATCCTGCGCGGCATATTTCTTGGCACCGAAGATGAAATCGACTGGTTCATCCACGGCATGCGCCGGTTTTTCCCGCGTGCCCATGAGGATTTCGTCAACTTTATCCCCGAAGAGGAGCGCGAGGATCTGCTGCAGGCTTATCTCGATCGGATGACCGGCGACGACGAAAAATTGAGCGGCGAAGCCATTCGCGGCTGGGTCCGCTACTCGGCCAGTTGCTCATTGTTGCGCCACGACCCCGACGGCGTCGAAGAGCAAGCCGCTGACGAACAAACCAGTACCGGCATGGGACGCCTCGATGTCTGGTACTTCAAAAACCGTCTGTTTCTTGAGGAAGACCAACTGATCAATAACATCGAGGCCATCAAACACCTCCCGTGCAAAATCATCCAGGGTGGGCACGACATGATCGCCACGCCCAACTCCGCTTTCCGCTTGCACAAGGCCTGGCCTGACTCGGTACTAAAGATCATCAACGATGCCGGGCACTCGCCCTCGGAGCCGGGGATTATCAGCGCGCTGATTGAGGCGACCGAGCAGTTCAAGGAATCGGGGAAGTTCTGTTGACGCGAAGGCGTGACCCGTCTATGCGGTGACTGAACCATGAGATAAGCAGGCAATAGCTGCTCGCCACGAACCGCAGCTATGGGTCCGAAGTAAACGATGCCCCAGGCCCTGTCACCAGACCGTCACGCCCATCGCCTACGCTCTACCGGTCTTTACCGTTAACCCACGAGCCCGCATTCCAAAATGCCGCCTAACGCAACTGCATCCCCAAGCCACCCGAGAATCATCCTCCGCTCCGATAACCTGACCTCCTCCGACTTCGGCGCCCTCTTCTCCAGAATTTTTGGCAATCGCTACGCCGAAACCCCGCCTCCGCCCTCCAACATCATCATTGGCGGTGTCTACGGGCGGCATGACGGGGTCAGTTTCCGGCGGATGCATTACCACGGCGATTTCACCGTCACCCTCCCCGACCTGCAAAACGAAATCACCTTCGTCATTCCCACCGCCGGCAAGATCATCTTCAACCACGCCACCGAGTCAATCGGCATGTCGCACGTTGGACTTGCGATCGACAAGGCTGATATCCGTTCGATGCATTTCGTCGATGATCATGCGCATCACGGCATTTCGATCAATCGCCATCAGCTCACCGAGCGCTTGTCTGCGCTGCTGGAAAAACCGGTCGTGCAGAAGATCGTCTTTGAGCCCAGCGTGGATCTCAATGTGCCGGCGTTTCAGGGCCTCAAGGCGTTGATCGATCTGGCGACGGGCACCGAGTTCGATGCGCTGATCAATAGCGGGACATTGATGCCGTCGCGGTTGCGCGAGATGTTGATCGATGCGGTGCTGGAGGCGTGGCCGCACAATTTCACTGAAGCGCTGCGCCGACCCGCGCCGTGCGTGGCGCCGCGGCATGTGAAGTTGGCGATGGAGTTTATTCAGGCGCATCCGGAACAACTGGTGAGTGGCGTGGATCTGGCGCGGTTGGGTCATGTCAGCCAGCGCGCGTTGCAGGAAGGATTTCGGCGCTTTGTCGGGATGCCGATTGTGGCGTATCAGCGGCAGGTGCGTTTGCAGCTGGCGTATGAGGCGTTGGCGCAGGGATACGAGGGGTCGGTGACGCAAGTGGCGTTGCGTTTTGGCTTTAGCAATGTCGGGCGGTTTTGTCAGTATTTTCAGAGCGCTTATGGCGTGAGCCCGGCGGAGTTGAAAGCCAGGCGTTGACCATTCCATCCGGCAAAATCCGCATTGGATTGAACAGCAGGAACCTCAAGGCAACTAACCCCAGACAGGCCACTTGACGGCGCAGCCGGTTCAAGCGGCGTTTACCTGGCTGCGGCGGGCGTTGCGCTTCGGTGCTGGCGCCGTCGCAGGCTTCGAAAGGAGGTTTCGATGACTGAGGATTTCATAGGTTTTTTCACAACGCACACGATTTTAGGCATCTCGTTGGCTAACTGGGTCGTGGCGTTCCTGGCCGCGACGCTCAGTTACCTGCTGACCACGACGGCGATCCGTTTTGCTTTCCGCAAGGTGCAGGCCCGAGCCAGCGCTGGCAATGGTCATCTGACGTACATGGCCAGCGAAGTGCTGGCGGCAACCAGCACCACGTTGCTGTTGTTGGCGTCGATTCTGGTCGGGATCGGTTTGCTGGATTTGCCGGAGCGCTGGCTCGGGCGCGTCAGCAGCCTGTGGTTCGTGGTCGCGGCGTTGCAGGTGGGCCTGTGGACGAACCGGGCACTGGCGCTTGGGCTCCACCGCTATTTCTCTCGGCATAACGCGACCGGAACCTTTCAGGCGAGTGCCTTGGCGACGCTTAGCCTGTGGGGCGTCAAGGTGCTGTTGTGGGCGGTGATCCTGCTGGCGATGCTGTCGAACCTGGGCGTCAATATCACCGCGTTTGTCGCCAGCCTCGGCGTGGGCGGTATCGCGGTGGCACTGGCGGTGCAGAACATCTTGGGCGACGTGTTCGCCTCGCTGTCGATTGCTGTCGACAAACCTTTTGAAGTGGGCGATTTCATCGTCGTAGGCACGCTTGCCGGTACGGTTGAGCACGTCGGCCTGAAGACCACGCGCATCCGCAGCCTGGGCGGTGAGCAAATCGTGATGGCCAACGCCGACATGATCGGCAGCACCATTCAGAACTACAAACGGCTGCAGGAGCGTCGGGTGGTGTTCGAGTTTCGCCTGACTTACGAATGCACGACCGAGCAGATTCGCCAGATCACTCGCCGCGTTGAAAGCATCATCACGGGTGAAAAACAGGCCCGATTCGATCGCTGCCATTTCCGAAGTTTTGGTGAAAGCGCGCTGGAATTCGAGACGGTGTATATCGTTCTGGACGCCAGCTACAACGTCTACATGGACGTGCAGCAACGCATCAATCTGGCAATCATGGAAGCGGTTGCGGAGCTGGATGCGACGTTTGCCTTCCCGTCACGCACGGTGCATATCGCCTCGTTGCCCGAGTCCGCCGTGCTGCCGGCACGTACGCAACAGTCCTCCCGTGCTCAACACGCTTGAACTGAAGAGCCCGGCGACGTGCCGGGCTCTCTTCGCTTAAAAGGCGTAACTGGCCTTGAGCCCGCCGTTGAAGCCATGGCTGTCGCCGCCACCGCTGGCCCCGACTTCGGCGCCCACGCTCAGGGAACCGAGGTTGGCCATGAGGTTGACGCCGCCGCTGAACTGATCGCGGTTGTCGAACGCCGCGCGCTGTTCGATATCCAGCCCCAGCAGGCGACCTTCGCTGTCGACTTGCTGATCGCCCAGCGCACGCTCGTAACCCACGCGGACACCCGGTACCAACTGCCACGCGCCCATCGTCACCGGTGCGAATGACACGTCGAGGTTGGCCACCGCACTGCGCCGCGTTTGCTGCAGGCTGTCCACGTCCAGCGCCAGTTCGCTGCCCTCTTCCTGGAAGCCCTTCAGATCGAGATGGCTGACACGAAAACCCAGGCTCGGCTCGAGAATCACGCCGTTGAGCGGCATGCGATAACCCAGCGCCAGGGTCGCGCCGGTGAGGTTGCCGTGGGTATCGCCCTTCGCCGTGCCGAGCCCGCCGCCGAGGTCGCGCTGGCTGTCGTAGTCGACGTATCCGGCGCTGGCATTGGCGTCGACAAACAGGCCGCGCTCAAGGCTGGTGAAGCCGTAACGCGCACCGAGGTTGAGGAAGGTGAAGTCGGTGTCGGCTTCGCCACCCGCCCCGCCCACGCTGCCCTTGCTGTAGCCGAAGCCGCCGCGCGCGCTGAGTTGTTCGCTGAAGCGCTGGGTGATTCCGACCATCAGGCCCTGGCTGTGTTCGTTGCTGCTCTCGGCATGGGCCGAGCCATCAGTGCCGAGGTAGCTGGCGAGCGCGGTGCTCCAGAGTCGGTATTGGCCGACTTTCAAGTCTGTGCCGCTGGCGAACGGTGCGGCGGCTTGTTCGATCATCGCATTCTGGCGCAGCAGGTAGCTGGCCGCGTCAGCATGAACCTGACCGCCGACCTGAGATTCCACGCCGCCCAACGTGCCGGCGTCGATGGCCGATTGCAGATAATAATTGTAGGCGCTGTAGGTGCCGGACAGTTCGGTGTTCTGCAATTGGCGCAGCATCTCGGCGCCGGCAGCAGCGTTGCCGATCAGCCCCGCCTGACCAGGCAAGCTGTTGTACTCGACCAGTTTGCCGCGCAAGACGTACAGGGTTTCCTGCGACAGACCGAGGCCCTGCTTGAGGTAGTTGTCCATGCTGCCGTACTCGGCGGCGACTTGATCGAGGCCGGCCTGCAGGTAACTGGCCTGCACCCCGAGCAGCGGCTCGTAGATGGCGGCCATTGCTGGTGGCAGGGCTTTCAAGGTCGCGGCGACGCGGGCGGCGGTGTAGTCGTTGGTCGCCAGATAGTTGGCCATGATGGTCGCATCATCGACGCCGGCGATGCTCTGCAACACAGCGGCGGTCCAGCCGGTGCGGTCCTTGCCGGCGGTGCAGTGAAACAACTGCGCGGCATCGACACTCGCCAGTTCGTTGAACAACTGACCGAACTGCCCGCGCATGCCGGCATCGCTGACGAAGGCGCGGTTGGTCTCCTCCATCATCGCCACGGCCTGGGCGGCGCTGTTGAACGAGATGTCGGTGATGTTCGACCCGGACGTGGTGCTGCCGATGATGTCGATGTTGCGGTAGGCCGCGCCCGTGATCATCGTGTCGGGCGTGGCGGCGATTTCGCTGGGGGTGCGCAAGTCGTAAATGGTTTTGATGCCGAGGCCGTTGAGCGTCACCAGATCCGCCGCCGACGGGGTCAGCGCGTTGGAGCGGTAGAACACGCCGCTGCGCATCGTGCCGTTGTGGGTGGTGGTATAGGCCGTGTCGGTGCCGGCGACATCGCGGAAATTGTCGATGCCGGTCAAGCGCGGCGTGTCCAGCGGCACAGGCTCGGCCGCGTGGGCAGCGGTGATGGAAAGACTCAGAACGGACAGCGAACACAGAAGACGTTGGAACACAGTGCAGCCTCATGAAATCGACGTTGGGCTGGTCACTATGGGCAGGCGAGTGAAACGAAATATGACAGTTTCGGATTGAAAGAAAATGGCTGCGTGAATGGGCCGTGGTGTGCGTGATCGGTCCCAGGTTTTGAATTATTGAAGGTCCCCTGTGGGAGCGAGCCTGCTCGCGAAAGCGTTTTTTCAGTTGGATCAAGTTGGCTGACACACCGTTTTCGCGAGCAGGCTCGCTCCCACCGGGGTTTAAGGCGTATTCGGAACTCCCTGCGGTTTTTTCTACTTGTCGCGCGCAATGCCAACCCTTTATAAGACTGCCATCACTCCCGAGAACAAGAGACTGTACCTATGAGCAACGCCTGGAACGAAGGATATTTCACCGACGAAGGCTACACCTACAGCTATAGCCGGGAGATCAATCCGGTATTCCAGCGTTACTGCCTGTTGTTGCGCGGTTTCAACAGTCTGGAAAACATCGATGGCGTTCACTGCGAACTGGGCTTTGGTCAGGGCGTCTCCGTCAACATCCATGCTGCGGCCAACCCGGGTTCGTTTGTCGGCACGGACTTCCACCCGGGCATGGCCGCGCATGCGATCGATCTCGCGGCTGCCGCCAACAATGGCGCCCGGCTGTATGACGACAGCTTCGAACAGTTATTGGCGCGCAACGATCTGCCGCAATTCGACAGCATCAGTCTGCACGGCATCTGGACGTGGGTCAGTCGCGAAAACCAGAAACTGATTGTCGAATTCGCCCGGCGCCACCTCAAGCCGGGCGGCATGCTGTACGTCAGTTACAACTGCTTCCCCGGCTGGTCGCCCTCGGCGCCGCTGCGCAACCTGTTCAGCCTGCACGACCGTTTCGCCAACGCCTCGACACACTCTGATCAGCGTATCGACGCTGCACTGCAGTTTTCCGAAGCGCTGCTCGCGGCCAACCCCAAATACGCTGCGGCTGCGCCGAGCATGGGCGCGCGGCTGCAAAGCATCAAAGGCCAGGATCGCCACTACGTCTCCCACGAATATTTCAATCGCGACTGGAACTGCATGTATTTCGCCGACGTGGTCGACGCGCTGGCGCCGGCCAAGCTCGACTACGCCACCACGGCGGTGCCGCTGGACTCGGTCGACCCGCTGAACCTGAGCGCGGAAGGCATGGACTTTCTGGAAACCATCCAGCACCCGATCATGCGTGAGCAGGCGCGTGACTACTTCGTCAACCAACACTTCCGCCGCGATCTGTATGTACGCGGCGCGACCCGACTGTCTTCAGCGGAACGCCGCGCGAAGATGCTCCACACCCGTTTTGTGCTGCTGCAGCCCTGGGAAACGGTATCGGGTTCGGTCACCGGGCCTGCTGGCGAAGCGACGCTGCAACCGGAGATCTATGGCCCGGTACTCGATGCACTGGCAGCCCAGGACTACACCGCGAAATCGATGCGCCAATTGCTCGCGCAGGCAGCTCCGCTGGCTTACGACGACCTTGAGCAAGCACTCGCCGTGCTGATCGGCATGGGCGCTGTGGCGCCGTGCCAGAGCGAGGCCGCCGAGCTGCAGGTCAGCGGACGTTGCGCTGCACTCAATCTGCAACTGTGCAAGCGCTCACTGTATGCCGCCAGCATCCAGACCCTGGCCAGCCCGGTCACGGGCGGTGGCGTGACCGTCAGCCGCTTCCAGCAACTGTTCCTGATTTCGATCAAGCAAGGCAAAAAGCTCCCGGCAGAGTGGGCACAACTGGCGTGGGGCGTTATCAGCGAACAAGGCGAAGTGCTCGTCAAGGACGGCCAGCCGCTGCTCACCGCCGAGGCAAACATTGCCGAACTGACGGAACAGGCCCAGGCGTTCGCCGAACAATCGCTGGTGCTCCTCAAGGCGCTGAAAATCGCTTGATCCCAGGTTGCGCGGGCACGTCAGATACCCTGACGTGCCCGCGCTTGCGTATAGGCGGCGCGGCGAGCCTCAATCTGAGGTTTTCTTGATGAGCACCAGCAGAGTCCCCACCAACAGCACGTTCAACAAAGCCAGCGCACTCAACCCCGCCAGCACCCCCACCGCTCCGACCGTGTGCAGCAGATAACCGCCAACCAAGGGCGTCGCGGCTTGCCCGATCAGCGATGGTCTTGCCATGCGTCCCATCAACAAAACGTATTGGGTGGGAGACATCAGCGCCAACGGCAACAATCCTCTCACGATGGCTCGCAGGCCGTTTCCCGCTCCGTAGAGCAGCAAGCCAAGCGCTGTCAGGACCGGCGCGAGCGTGACGACAAACAAGCCGATTGCCACCAGCCCGACAGAAATCAAGGTCGTCCAGATCGGGTGGCGTTTACCCGAAAAAACCTGCAGAACCCGCGAACCGACCTGGCTGGGACCTAACAGAGCGCTCAGCCCGATAGCGGCAGCCAGTGAGTAGCCCTGCCCTTGCAGCAGAGAGATCAACTGAACGGACATGGCCGTCATGATCACCGCCCCCAGCGCAAATATCAGCGTCAAGAGCCAATAAACCCTGGTATCCAGTTCGACGTCTACGGCTGTGGCCGACTTCCCTCTGACACTTGACACCGCGCCACGGGGCAGCAGCCGCAAGTACAGCGGTGCGACCACAACAAGCAGCATCAGGCCATACGCCATGCAGGTCGAACGCCAGCCGATGTGTTCGATGATCAACGCGACGACGGGCCAGCAAATCGTCGTGGCGAATCCGGAAATCAGCGTGATACCGGTAATCGCCCTGCTCGCCCGTTCACCATAGACAGCACCCAGACAGGCGAACAACGCTTCATACAAACCAAGCGCCATGCCCACGCCGATAACGGCCCAGGCCAACAGGAACAATGGCAGCGAGGTGGCACCGGCCATCAGGAACAACCCGATGGCCACGCCTGCGCCGCTACTGGCCAATACCGCGCGTCCGCCCTGTCGCGCGATGAGCCGACTGACCGCCGGCGCGAGTAGCGCCGAGACCAGAATGCTCAGCGATAAAGCGCCGTAAACCCATTGGCTGGCCCAACCGGTATCTTTGATGATCGGATCGGCCATCACTGCCATCAGGAAGAATGAGCCTCCCCAGACCAACACTTGCAGGACGCCCAGCAGGGCGATACCAAATACACCGGGTAATTGCGGATGTTCGTTCAAGGCACTGTCATCAAAAAGGCAAAAGACCACCGCACGCACTCAAGGCCTGCAGCGTGTAAAGGCGTGCAGGTCGATCAGAGCATGTGGCCTGCCCAGATCTTGCGCTGAACCAGGTCGGCGGCAATCTCGATGAACGCCTCACCGACAAATTTGGCGGCGGGACTGACCCGCCGATCAGCAGGAAACACTTGCACCAGTTTTCGCATCGGTGTCGGGTCGATCAAGGGCGCCGCACTGAGCACACCCGCTTCGATTTGCGCGTAAATCGACGCCAGAGGCAAAGCCGTCAAACCGAAGCCGTTGCGCACCAGGTCGATCATTGCGCCAAAGGAATCGGCTTCAACGCTGGTCTTGAGCTTGACCCCGACGTCGCGGGCACAATTGTCGAGAATCACCCGCAGACTGTGACGCGCACTCGGCAGCACCAATTGTTGCTCCGCCAGCGCAGCAAACGCGACCGGTGCATCAAGACGCAATCCAGCGCTGGCAGGGCCCACCAACAGCAGGTTTTCCATCATCACCGGGACGATGCGCAGCGTGTGCAACGGTTGTGGGTCGTAGGAAATAGCCAGCTCCAATTCACCACGCTGAATCCAGTCCAGCAAGTAGCCGCTGAACGCCGAAGAAAAACGGATGGCCAGGTTGGGGTGAGCGTGTTTGATTTTGCGCACCAACGGAACGGTGATGATTTCTGCGACGGTGGGCGTAGTGCCGATCACCACGGTGCCACGAAACGACGTCTTGCCGCCCACGACCGAACTGCGAATGGACTCCATCTCTTCCATGATTCGGGTGGCATGAGCCAGCACCTCGCGACCGGCGTCGGTGATTTCCATCCCGCGACCGTGGCGGTCGAAGAGATATGCGCCGAGCTCTTTTTCCAGCATCCGAATTTGTCGGCTGAGGGCCGGTTGAGCAATGTGAAGACGGTCGGAAGCCTTGCTCAGACTTCCCAGTTCGGCAACGTGAATCAATGTTTTGAGTTGAACGACATCCATTGCCAGATCCGCAGGCGTGAGACTCGGAGCGAAGTGCGCCGAAGGTTGAACAAGTGTAATCGCAATGACACTCACAGGCATGCGCCGCTGACCCGGCCACATCCGGTTTACGGCCCGAGAGACGCGCTGTATGGCCCGCGCCGTAGGGGCTGCGCAGCCAGCTATAGAATTTCGGTATATCAGTTAGGCTGGCTCGGTGCTTATTCGAATCCTGACGCTGCGGTAGCGTGCAAGCAACGTCGGCCGCCCAGCGTGACCGACCCACTACAAGAATAAGATTCGAGGATTCGCGCCATGATCAACTTCATCTGTGTTACCTCAACCGCAACCTTCGCCCGCCCCTTCCCCGTGGCTGATTGCAACGCTACCGGTTCGCCTCTGCTGCCCTGAAGAATCGCCCCACAGCCGAAAACGTCGGACACGCCTCTGAGTGTGCCCGGTCACGTCTCGCCTTGAAGAAAGGGTGAACACCATGTCTGCAACACATTCACAGCCCACCCGACAAGCCCCTTCCACCGATCAGGCCAAGGCGCCGAATCGTGTCAGAGCGATCATGGGCGCATGCTCGGGCAATCTGGTGGAGTGGTACGATTTTTTCATTTACGCCTACACCGCTATTTACTTCGCCGCTTCGTTTTTCCCCAAAGGCGACACCACCAGCCAGTTGCTCGCGACGGCGGGCGTCTTCGCGGTGGGCTTTTTCATGCGGCCGCTCGGCGGCTGGATCTTTGGCTGGATCGCCGACACCCGGGGACGCAAGGTGTCGATGATCATCTCGGTGTTCATGATGTGCGCGGGCTCCTTGCTGATTGCGATCATGCCGACCTACGAAACCATCGGCGTGGCCGCTCCGGTCATGCTTGTGATCGCCAGATTGATCCAGGGCCTTTCCGTCGGCGCCGAATATGGCACTGGCGCCACTTACATCAGCGAGATTGCGACACCGGGCCGCCGCTGTTTTTATGGCTCTTTTCAATACTTCACCATCATTGCCGGGCAACTGCTGGCCTTGATGACCGTGGTTATTCTTCAGCAAACCCTTACCAGCGAGGAGTTGCGCGATTGGGGCTGGCGGATCCCGTTTTTCATCGGTGCGCTGAGCTCGATCGTGGTCGTCTACCTGCGGCGCGCCATGCATGAAACCGCCAGTCAAAAAGACATGAAGCGCAAGGACGCCGGCTCGCTGCGGGGCATGTTCAAGCACAAGCGCGCGGTCGCCCTGGTCGTCGCGTTCACGATCGGCGGATCGCTGTATTTCTACACGTTCACCACGTACATGCAGAAATTCCTGGTGATCTCCGCAGGCTTCAGTCCAGAGACGGTGAGTTTCATCATGACGGCGGCGCTGGTCGGTTTCATGTTCTGCCAGCCGCTGTTCGGTTTGCTCGCCGACCGTGTAGGCATCAAGGCGCACATGCTGATGTTCTCCGGGCTCGCCCTGCTGCTTGTCATTCCGCTGCTGTACGCCTTGCAAACGGTCAGCAGTCCGTTCACTGCGTTTCTTTTGGTGTTTGGCGGTCTGGCAATCGCTTCGCTGTACACGCCGATTGCCGGCATCGTTAAAGCAGAGCTGTTCCCTCCCGCCGTTCGTGCTTTGGGCGTCGGCTTTCCGTATGCGGTGGGTAATGCGGCGTTTGGCGGTACGGCTGAATACGTGGCCCTGTCGCTACGCGCCCAAGGGGTCGAGGAATATTTCTTCTTCTACGTCGCCGCCGTCGTGACCATCACCTTCATTGCCGCCATGCTGATGCCGAACCTCTCGCGATACGGCTACATCAGCGGGTCAGGCGAAGTCGAGGAGCGTACCGGCTTGAAGTGTTACGCGAAGACGCAGGCGGCGAGAATCTGAATCGCCAACATGACAAGGGCCCTGTACGGGCCCTTTTTTATGGCGCATCCACAGCCAACTTCGCCCCGTGCATTCAGCCGAAATGGCTACGGTAAAAATCGGCGATCTGCTGCCACATGGCGACCGGGTTGGAGTACATAGGGAAGTGCCCGCAGTTGGCAATCGGCGCCAAACGCACGCCGTGAGCCTGAATGTGCGGCAGATAGGACAGCGCGGCGTTCTGCTCGCCGTACATGAACATGCGCGGACATTGCAGCCCGAGAAACTTGTCCATCAGGCTGGCGTTATCCGACAAGTCGACCATCGATTGAAAAATCCCGCGTACCGCGCCTGCGCGGACCTTGTGCCGCAAACTGGCCGAATAGAGCGCGCTCGCATACGCCGGCGCCTGGCGCGTGCGTTCAATGAACGCGCTAAAGAAAGCGTCAGGATCCTCCGCCGGGAAGTCGACAATCTGCCGACTCAGGAAGCAGTCCTCAGGCGCAATGTTGCCTTCGATATCGACAAAGCTGAGCACTCGATCCGGAAAATGATGCGCCAGCATCAATGCAGTCAACCCGCCCATCGAGTGCCCCACCAGATGAAAGCGGTCAATGCCGGTCTGTGCCAGGACTTGCACAGCGGTTTGCATCAGAAACGGGATGGAGATCTTTGACAAGTCATCGCATTCGCTTTCGCCGCAACCCGGTGCGTCATATGCCAGAAAAGGATGCCCGGCAAAAGCTGCATGCCGAACGATGTCGGCATAGTCTTCCTTGGTCGAGCCGAAGCCGTGGAGGAAGACGATCGGAGCCAGCGAGCCCGATCGATGAAGCGCCGCAATGTCGAGTTCGACGCCATCCACTGTCATGGGCAATCGCAGGTGAATGAAGGCGTCGGATGGGGACACGTTGAGGCTCCTTGAACGAAAAGCTGACGAAGAAAGCAGGTAAAGCTGCTGGCAAGGCGCGCATTTCAAGGGGTTTGCAGCCCGCTGTAAATGACTGATTGCGGAAAGTATTCATAGGCCAAACGTATCAAGCCCTGGTTTTCAGCTGATTGACCAGCGCATCCACCAGCGGATTGGGGCGCAGCGTATTCCAGGCCACGGCCGTCGTGACGACGTTGAGTTTCTGGCTCAGCGGGCGCAGTACGACGTTGTCGGGTGCCAGTTTCTTCAGTGACGCCGGCACCAATGCAATGCCTTGGCCGCAACTGACGAATGCGATTTGCGACGCCACCGAGCGGACCTCGTGCAGCACGCGGGGAGAAAAGCCGCTGGCCCGGCAAGTCGCAATCAGGTTATCGAAATACACCGGGCTGACCTTGCGCGAAAACATCACCAACGGCTCGGTGGCAAGGCTGGACAGGCTGATGCGCTTTCGCGCTGCCAATGGATGGTCAGCGGGCAGCGCGACCATCAGACGATCTTCGGTCAGCGGCAACGAACGGATCGATGCGCCCAAATCGCCGTCAAGGCGAGCGAAGGCCAGGTCGATGTCTCCCGCTTCCAGCGCTGGAATCGCCTCGACGCTGTCGATTTCACGCACTGATACAGTGAGGTGCGGATACTGGTTTTTCAGTTGCTCGATCAACCCCGGCAGCACGTCGAACATGGCGGTGGAAATAGCGCCGATGGTCAGCATTCCCGACTGCCCTGCCACGGCCTCCTCTACCGCGAGCTCCAGACGCTCGAGCTGTTCGGCGAATTTACGTACGGCTGGCAGAATCGCTGCGCCGACCGGCGTCAACCTGGCACCCCGTCGCGAACGCTCGAACAGCGTGACCTTGAGCGCCTGCTCGAGGACCTGGATCTGCTCGCTCAACGGCGGCTGCGACATGCCGAGACGTTTGGCGGCGCGGCCGAAATTCTGTTCCTCGGCCACTGCCAGAAACAACCAGAGATGACGAATCAGGCGAAAATTGATCATGGCGATTCCATAGGTTCAACGTATGTAATGGATCTGTGATTCGTAATATACCTATCAAACCCTCTGCCTGACACTGGCTGCCTCCGCCACCAAGGTGCTCCCCCAATGACTCAATCCTGTTTGCTCGAACGCCTGGCGCTGCTGGACACCAATACGGTCTCGGACGCGCTGGATTTCCTCGGCCTGCCCGGCGCAACCGTGGGGCTGCGACCTCTGTGGAGTTGCCCGAAAATCGTCGGGCGCGCCAGTACGGTGTTACTGGCGGCCAAAACCGATCGCGCACCCACTGTCCATCTGATCACGCCCGTCATCGAACAGATTCGAAGCGACGACCGTGTTCTGGTGATCAGCGGCGGCATCGAAGGGGTTTCCTGCTGGGGCGACATCCTCGCCAACGCTGCCACCGCCAAACAGGTACGAGGCACCGTGATTGACGGTTGTAGCCGTGACATCGATGGCAGCGCCGAGATCGGCTACCCCGTTTATGGGCGCGGGGTAACCATGGTCAGCGCACGTAATCGGGTCGTGCAGATCGATGCCGCTGTGACCATCGATGTCGCCGGGATCAAGGTCAGCGAAGACGATTACGTCATTGCCGACAACTGCGGAACGGTGTTCATTGCCCAGGCACACATCGACGCGATCATCGACCTTGCTGAACGTATTGCCCATCGCCAGAACGGTATGGTCGAGGCGGTGCGAAGCGACCGATCTGTGGCTGAAGTCATGCACGACAGTCAATTTGAAGCGATACAGGCGGAGCACGTTTGATGAACGATATCCAACGACTGAACCAGCGCCTCGCCGCCACGCAGCCATCGGCGACCTATCGCATCATCGATCGCGTTGCCGAGCGACGGGCACAAGGTGCACCGATCATTTCGCTGTGCGCCGGCGAGCCTGATTTCGACACGCCAAGCCATATCCGCCAGGCCGCCATTCAGGCCATCAAACAGGGCCACACCCGCTACACCCAAGTCGCCGGCGCACGTTCACTGCGTGAAGCCGTCGCTGCCAAGTTCCGCCGCGAGAACGGCCTCGACGTCACGTGGCAAGAGACCCTTGTAGGCAGCGGCGGCAAACAGGTCATCTACAACGCGTTGGCCGCCACGCTCAACGAGGGCGACGAAGTCATCGTGCCGGCGCCGTACTGGGTCAGTTACCCGGAGATGGTGGAGCTGTGTTCCGGTAAAACCCTGCGGGTGACCTGCACCCCCGACACCGGTTTCAAGCTGACACCGGCGGCGCTGGCCGCAGCGATCTCCCCGCAGACCCGCTGGCTGATTCTGAACTCTCCGTCCAATCCGACGGGAGCCGTTTACAGCCGCGATGAGCTTCACGCCCTGGCGCAAGTGCTGCTGGCGCACCCACACGTGTTGATCCTGGCGGATGACATTTACGAACATCTGATATTTGACGAGCAGACCTTCCATACCCTGGCCCAGGTCGAACCTCGTCTGGCCGTGCGAACCCTGACCATGAACGGCGTTTCCAAGGCCTACGCCATGACCGGTTGGCGCATCGGTTTTGCCACCGGCCCTCGCTGGCTGCTGCAAGCCATGGAGAAGCTGCAAAGCCAGCAGACCTCAGGGGCGAGTTCGATTTCGCAACAGGCGGCACTGGCCGCTCTGGACGGGCCCAAGGATTTCATTCACGAGAGCCGCGCGGTCTTCCAGAAACGTCGCGATCTGATGGTCAAACTTTTGAACGCCATTCCCGGTATCGAGTGCGCCAGCCCGGCAGGGGCGTTCTATGTATTCGCTTGCTGTGCCGGGCTGATCGGTCGCACTTCACTGGGCGGTCGGGTGTTGCTCAGCGATGAAGACGTTGCCCACGCATTGCTCGACGAAGCCAATGTCGCGGTGGTGCCCGGCAGCGCCTTCGGCCTTGGCCCTTACATCCGTATCGCCTATGCGCTGGATGACGCTTCGCTGCGCAAGGCCTGCGAAGCCATCGGCGAGTTCTGTTCCCGCCTGCGTTGATGTCTTTGAAAACAAACCCGGCCCTGGCCGGGTTTGCGTGTTTATTGCGGCGCTCACTCGATGCTTCTGGTAAATAATGGAACACTTTTTTTCAACCGGGCCTGGGCCATGATCACGTTCAAGCAACTGGAAGCCATCTACTGGATTGTCGAGCTGGGCAGCTTCGAATCCGCCGCCATGAAGCTCAACATGTCTCAGTCGGCTATCTCCAAGCGCATTCAGGAGCTGGAAGACGCCTTCGACATGCCGATTTTCGATCGCTCCAGACGCAGCGCGCGCCTGACGGAGAAAGGTACCGAGCTATTCGAGCAGGCCACGGAAATCCTTCGCCAGCGCGATTATCTGCTCGAGCGAATCAGCTCCAGGGAAGTGCTGGTCAGGCGCTTTCGCATTGGCGTCACGGAGCTGACCGCCATGACCTGGCTACCGGCACTGGTCGAGGGCATTCGCAGCGCCTACCCCAAAGTCGCACTGGAACCCTCGATCGAGCTGAGCACCGAACTGGTGGCCAAGCTGGAGAACGATCAACTTGATCTGATCATCGTTCCCGATATCTTCGCCGACTCGCGTTTCGTCAGCACGCCGCTGAGTTCCGTGGAGAATGCCTGGATGTGCGCACCATCGCTGCACCAAGGCGACGCGACCATGAACATGCAAGCCCTATCCACTTACACCGTGCTGACCCAGGGCGGCGGCTCGGGCACCGGATTGATCTATGAGCGCTGGTTCACGCAGAACGATGTGCGCGTCAACCGCACGATAAAAAGCAACTACCTGATTGCCCAGTTGGGCCTGACTTTGTCCGGTGTCGGGATCAGTTACCTGCCTCGCCAGTGTCTCGCGCCTTTGGTGGATCAGGGTCGGCTGCTGGTGATCGAAACCGACCCGCCGCTGCCGCCTATTCATTACATTGCCGTGCACCGTGCCGATCGACTTCAGGGCCTCAGCGTGGAGGTCGCACGTCTGGCCGCGCACTGCTGTGATTTCAGCCGCATGGTGTGGTGAGGCGCAAAGCGAACGAGAAAAAAAGCGATGCTTTTGCATAGATAAATATCGCTAATGGTAACGAGCGACGTTTCTTACTATGAACGCCTAGCCCACATGGGTTCAGTCGTTCACGGAGGTCGCCATGTCATTGCCCGGTTCACGTATCCACCCTTCTCCGCCGCAGCCGTCACGCGCGTTGCTGGAGGCGTTTCATAGTGTCGTCACGCCCCATATCAGCGACAACCTGGGGCGCCACATCGGTGCCCGTGGACTGACGCGTTACAACCACACGGGCAAACTGGTTGGTACTGCTCTGACCGTGAAGACTCGTCCCGGCGACAACCTCTACATCTACAAAGCCCTGACCCTGATTGAGCCGGGGCACGTGCTGGTCATCGATGCGCAAGGTGACGCCACCAATGCGGTCATCGGTGAGTTGATCAAGCTCTATGCACAACAGCGCGGCTGTGTGGGCTTCGTCGTCGATGGCGCCATCCGCGATGTGGCCTGTTTTCAAGACACGCCTTGTTATGCGCGCAGCGTGGTGCATTGCGGTCCTTATAAAAGCGGGCCGGGTGAAATCAATGTCCCGGTGTCCATCGGCGGGATGATCATCAACCCTGGCGACATCGTGGTCGGTGATGAAGACGGTCTGGTTGCCTTTGCTCCGCAAGACGCTGAAGAGGTGTTGTTCAAGGCGCGTGAGCATGATGCGCACGAACAGCAGGTCAAAGCCGAAATTGCGACGGGCGCGATTGACCAGTCATGGCTGGACAAAGTGCTGGAAAAGGCCGGGCTGGCCAACTGAAGCACGCTTTCACCACCACAACAATAAGGTCTGCCCCAATGTCTATGCCTGAAGTGCTAAAACCTGCCGTGCGCAGCCGTTACCGCTGGGTGGTCGCGACGCTGATTTTTCTGATCTACACGATCGCAGCCGCCGACCGCGCCAATCTCGGCGTCGCGCTGCCGTTCATTCGTAAAGAATTCACGATGAGTAACGCCGAGGCCGGCGGTTTGATGAGCCTGTTTCTCCTGGCCTACGCGCTGGCACAGATTCCCTCCGGCTTCGCGTTTGGCCGTTTCGGCGTCAGCCGCATCCTGCCCGGCGCCATGGTAATGACATCCGTTCTGACTGGATTGGTGGGTACAGCCGGCTCACTGCTGGCCCTCAAGCTGTATCGCCTGGGGCTCGGCGTGGCCGAGGGTCCATTGCCGATCAGCATGACGACGACGATCAATAACTGGTTTCCCGCGCGGGAAAAGGGCACTGCGTCCGGGATCTTTCTGTCCGCCGTGAAATTCGGCCCGGTGATCGTGCCACCTCTGTGCGCCGTGATCATTTCGGTATGGGGCTGGCGCGAGATCTTTTACTTCTTCGCCGTGCCCGGCATCGTGTTGGCCATCGTCTGGTATTTCATGGTGACTGATCACCCTTCGCGCAGCCGGTTCGTCAACGCAGCAGAACTGAGCTACATCACCGAAGAGACCGACACCACCGAGGCGACTCAACAATCGCGTCCGCGGCAGACCCCGGCCTGGGTCAGCAAACTCGACCGCGTCATACGGGTGCGCGATGAAGCGCGCCTTGAGACCAACCGGCAGGTGTTCAAGTCCTGGAACATCTGGGGCTGCGCCACCAGCTATTGCTTCCAGCTTGGCGTATCGAGCGTCCTGTTGGCCTGGATTCCGACGTACCTGATGACGGTCAAACAATTCTCGATCATGAACATGGGCCTGGTCTCGGCTGCGCCGTGGGTGGGAGCGGTACTTGGCAACCTGCTCGGTGGTTTCTGCTCGGATCGCCTGATGGGCGGGCGACGCAAACCGGGCATGCTGCTCTCCGCGCTGGGGACGTCGTTGATGATGTACCTGCTGATCAACTCGCCGGCAGAACCCATTCCCTACGGCTTGCTGCTGTTGGCGACGGGTGCGGTGCTCAGCCTGGGCTTTTCCTCATACATGGTTTATCCGATGGGGCTGACCAGCAAAAAAACGTTCCCCATCTCCAACGCCGTGGTGAACATGGTCGGCCAGCTCGGGGCGGCAGCCACGCCGTTCATCACCGGACTACTGCTGGATAACTATGGCTGGAACTATGTGTTTGCGTGGCTGGCGATCGGATCATTCGCAAGCTTCATCCTGTTGCTGACCATTTCCGAACCACGGGCGCAATTGAGCATGCCGGGTTGAAACGGTCCGGTGCATAAATACGGGCCGCTCATTGGACCGGCCTTAGTCTGAACAAAACTGTTATCACTGTGAGGTGCCACATGTCCCCCCAAGACCAGGAACTGGTTGCGCTGTTTGAAGGCCTGGATACACCCGGAGTGTCCGATGCCCTGGACAAACTGGGCCTGCCCGGCCAATGCCTGGGTGTCATGCCCCTGGATAACTACCGGCAGGTCGTAGTCGGGCCGGCTTACACCGTGCGCTACGTCACCGCCAGTTGCCCACCCGGCACGGTTGGCGATTTCATTGATGACGTGGCGGAAGGCGACGTGGTGGTTATCGACAACGACGGGCGCACCGACTGCACCGTCTGGGGCGACATCATGACCCAGTACGCCGGCACCAAACGGATTGCCGCAACGGTCATCGATGGCGTCTGCCGGGATGTCAGCAAGGCGCTGGGTGACGGTTATCCGCTGTTCAGCAAGGGGCGCTTCATGCGGACCGGAAAGGACCGGGTGGAAGTCGAGTCGGTCAACCGGCCCGTGTCCATCGGCCAGGCTCGGGTTTGCGCCAGGGACATCGTCGTCGCCGATGCCAACGGCGTGGTCATCGTGCCACGGGATCGAGCCCGTGAAGTGGCCGCCTGTGCACGCTCGATCGAGGAAGTCGAATCGCGCATTCGCGCCTTGATCGCTGAAGGCAAATCCCTCAGGGACGCGCGCACTGCGCTGGGTTACCACACCTTGCAACGCAAATCCTGATCCGCGCTTACACCGTCTTCCCTTTTGCCCTCACGGCCTGCCCACGACAGCGCCCGGTGAGGGCATTTTTTTGCCGGTGCGCAGTCAACCCGAGGCAGACAGCGCCCAGCTATACAAAACCGGCATATCTCAAAGACAAAAACGGTAGTCGTCGTTCTCCGCCAGCGCACCCAGAATCGGTGAAAACAAAAGCAGCACTGCCGGAGAGTGACATGACTTCAGAAGCTCAAAACACCGTCGAGCGGGATTGGCAGGAGGACGTGTTTCGCGTGCTCAAGTCGCATGACGTCAAACACGTGGTCTTCGTCCCGGACGCAGGTCACTGCGCTGCGATCCGCATGTCCTATGCCGATCCGGACATCAAAGCCGTCGTGCTGACCACTGAAGAAGAAGGCATCGGCTACCTTGCCGGCGCCTGGCTTGGCGGTGAGCGCGGCGCATTGCTGATGCAGTCGAGCGGCGTCGGCAACTGCATCAACACACTGGCGCTGCAGAACTGCGCAGGTTTTCCCCTCTTGATGGTAGTGACCATGCGCGGTGACTGGGCCGAATTCAACGCGTGGCAAAACCCGATGGGCCAGGCGACCGAGGCTTCGCTGAAGCTGATGAACGTGATGACCTGGCGCGCCGACGTTCCCGCCGATGTCGCGCCCTTGCTGCACGGTGCTGCGACCATGGCGTTCAACGGCGACCGCGCCACTGCCCTGCTGCTCGGGCAGCGTCTGATCGGAGAAAAGAAATGGGTGAAGTAAGCGCAAACCACACCTTGTGCCGTCGCGAAGTGGTCAAGGCCTTGCTGGCTGATCGCAAAGACGTACTGGTCGTAACAGGCCTGGGATCAGCGTCCTACGACGTCATGGCGGCCGGCGACCATGATCACAATTACTACCTCTGGGCCGCCATGGGCAGTGCCATCACCGTCGGCCTGGGCCTGGCCAATGCGCAACCGGACAAATCGGTTGTTGTCGTCACCGGTGACGGCGAGCTGCTGATGGGGCTTGGTGCGCTCGCTACGGTCGCCCTGCAGAAACCGGCGAACCTGACCATCGCTGTGCTGGACAACGGCCATTTCGGCGAAACCGGCATGCAGGTCAGCCACGCCGGTTTTGGTGTCAATCTGGACCAGGTCGCGAAGGCCTGCGGCTTCAGCTGGACCGATGAAATTCGCGACATGCAAGGCGTGCACGATTTGCGCGAGCGGTTCGCCACGCGCGATGGGGTCAAACTGGCGACCCTCAAAATCAAGGCGCAAAACCCACCACGGGTGCTGCCGCCACGCGATGGTCACTACATCAAGAATCGCTTTCGCGCTGCACTGGGTTTCAACCCGATCTGATTGCCGTAAACCGGACTTTCTCACGCCGGGCAACGACCGGGCGTGAGCGTCGAGGAGAACAATAATGACTGACCGAAACGCTGAAGAACTCAATGCCATCCGCGAAGGTGTGCGCGCCCTTTGCGCTGAATTCGATGCCGCTTACTGGCGCAGGATCGACGAAGAAAAAGGCTTTCCAGAAACTTTCGTCAAAGCCCTGACCGACGCCGGCTGGCTGGCCGCGATGATTCCGGTCGAGTACGGCGGCTCCGGGCTGGGCCTGGCCGAAGCTTGCGTCATCCTGGAAGAAGTGAACCGCTGTGGCGGCAACTCCGGAACGGTTCACGGGCAGATGTACAACATGTTCACCCTGCTTCGAAATGGCAGCGAGGCGCAGAAAAGTTACTACTTGCCCAAACTCGCCAGCGGTGAACTGCGCCTGCAATCGATGGCGGTTACCGAACCCACCACCGGTACCGACACCACGAAGATCAAGACCACTGCCATCAAACGCGGCGACAAATACGTGATCAACGGACAGAAAGTCTGGATATCGCGCGTCCAGCATTCCGACCTGATGATCCTGCTTGCGCGCACGACACCCTTGGCCGAGGTGAAGAAAAAATCCGAAGGCATGTCGATTTTCCTCGTCGACCTGCGCGAAGCCATCGGCAATGGCCTGACCGTGCAACCGATCGCCAACATGGTCAACCACGAAACCAACGAACTGTTCTTCGACAATCTGGAGATTCCCGCCGACAGCCTGATCGGCGAAGAAGGCCTGGGCTTTCGCTACATCCTCGATGGCCTCAACGCCGAGCGCACGCTGATCGCAGCCGAGTGCATCGGCGACGGGCGCTGGTTCATCGAAAAATCCGCCGCCTATGCCCGCGATCGCGTGGTATTCGGCCGCCCGATCGGGCAAAACCAGGGCGTTCAGTTCCCGATTGCGCAGGCGCACATCGAAATCGAGGCGGCAGACCTGATGCGCTGGCGCGCGTGCGAAGAATATGACAGCGGGCTCAATGCCGGTGCGAGCGCCAACATGGCCAAGTACCTCGCGGCCAAAGCCTCCTGGGAAGCGGCCAATGCCTGCCTGCAAACCCACGGCGGCTTCGGCTTTGCCTGCGAGTACGACGTGGAGCGCAAATTCCGCGAAACCCGTCTGTATCAGGTCGCCCCCATTTCCACCAACCTGATCCTGTCCTACGTCGCGGAACACCTGTTGGAGCTGCCGCGTTCGTTCTGATTTTTCGGCGCAAGGTCCGGTGCGGCGTGGTCAACGCGTGCACCGGCCCATCATGACAAGAGAGATAAAAGCATGAGTCAGCCCAAAGACGTCCGCCCCCTCGATGGCATAACCGTCGTCAGCCTGGAACATGCGATCGCCGCGCCTTTCTGTACCCGACAACTGGCCGATCTCGGCGCCCGGGTGATCAAGGTTGAACGTCCCGGCGTCGGCGACTTCGCCCGTGGCTACGACCAGCGCGTCAACGGTCTGGCCTCGCATTTTGTCTGGACCAATCGCTCCAAGGAGAGTCTGACGCTGGACTTGAAACAGGACGCCGCCAGCGACGTTCTCGACAAGCTGCTGGCCGGCGCCGATGTGCTGGTGCAAAACCTGGCGCCGGGCGCGGCGGCGCGGATGGGATTGTCCTTCGAAGCGTTGCGTGAGCGTTTTCCGCAATTGATCGTCTGTGACATTTCCGGTTATGGCGTTGGCGGGCCATATGAAAACAGGAAGGCCTACGACCTGCTCATCCAGAGCGAGGGTGGATTCCTGTCGGTGACCGGAGGCCCGGGCGCGCAGGAAACGGCCAAGGCCGGTTGCTCGATTGCCGATATCGCTGCGGGTATGTACGCCTACAGCGGCATTCTCTCGGCATTGCTGCTGCGCGGTCGCACCGGTGAAGGCAGCCACATTGATGTGTCGATGCTCGAAAGCCTCGTCGAGTGGATGAACTATCCGATGTATTACGCCTTCGATGGCGCCGCACCGCCGCCCCGTGCCGGCGCCGCCCATGCAACGATCTATCCCTACGGCCCCTTCCCCATCGGCGACGGCAGCACGGTCATGCTTGGCTTGCAGAATGAACGGGAATGGCAGCTGTTCTGCACCCGGGTTTTGCAGCAGCCGGAGCTGGCTGGAGACCCGCGTTTCTGTGCCAATTTCAAACGCGTCGAGAACCGTGAAGCGCTGCGCGAGTTGATCATCGAATCATTTGCAGGGCTCAATTTTGATGCAGTGATTGATCGACTCGACCACGCTCAGATCGCCAACGCGCGAGTCAACGACATGCAAGGCGTATGGGATCACCCGCAGCTCAAGGCTCGCCATCGCTGGCGGGAGGTGGACACGTCGGTTGGCGTTATTCCCAGCCTGCTCCCGCCCGCCGGCAACAGCGCGTTTGCTCCGTGCATGGGCGCCGTGCCGGCACTCGGTGAGCATACGACGCAGATTCTGGCCGAATTGGGATGGGGTGCCGAACGCATCGAGCAGATGCGCCTGGACGGAGCAATCTGACCGACCGACAAACGTGTTGCGAACCTTGACTCCAGGGTTCGCCCCCTGACCAAACATGCAGGAGTGATGAAGATGACTGCCTTTGATTTTTCCGCCTGGATCGGCCGGCGTCAGGAATGCCACGACAGGATCAGTTTCACCCTGGTCAAGCGCATCGCCGCAACGTTGAGCGAGCCGGCGCCGAAACCGGACGAACCGCTGCCGCCGTTGTGGCACTGGGCGTTTTTTCAGGAACCGGTCATGGCCGAGCAGTTGGGGCCGGACGGCCATCCGGCGCTCGGTGATTTTTTGCCTCCGGCACACAACCGCAATCGCATGTGGGCCGGCAGCCGCATCGAGTTCTTCCAGCCATTGAGGGTTGAGGCGGAGGTGACCTGTGTATCGACCATTCTCAACGTCGAGGAGAAACACGGTCGCACCGGATCGTTGCTGTTTGTCACCGTCCGCCATGAGTATTTCCAGGACGGCCAGCGCGCACTTCAGGATGACCAGGACATCGTCTATCGCGAGCCGACGCCACCGAAACTGAGCACTGCTGACACGCTTGCGCAAGGCCAATGGCAGGAACAGGTCGAGCCGTCTGCGACCTTGCTGTTTCGCTATTCAGCGGTCACGTTCAACGGCCATCGCATTCACTATGACTGGCCTTATGTCACTGAAACCGAGGGCTACCCCGGGCTGGTGGTGCATGGTCCCCTGATCGCCACGCTCAACTTGCGCGCCTTCACCCGGGCGCACCCCGATGCACGTCTGCATCGATTCAGCTTTCGTGGCGTCCGCCCCTTGATCTCTGCGCAGGCGTTTTCAGTGGGCGGCCGAGTCACGCAAAACGGCGTGGCGCAGGTCTGGGCTGGCAATGCAGCGGGCGTTGCGCAATTGGGCGAGATCCACTTCAGCGAAGGCACACACCATGATCAGTGAAAACGTTCGCAGCGCGCTGTTTGTGCCGGCGACTCGCCCGGAGCGCATTCCCAAGGCCGTCGCCACCGGCGCCGATCGGGTCATTGTCGATCTGGAAGACGCGGTGTCGCAAGCGCTGAAGGATCAGGCGCGCGATAACCTGAATCGCTACCTGAGCGAAAACCCGGGCGCCCGAGTGCTGGTTCGGATCAATGCTCCCCGTCACCCGGCGCATGCCGCCGATCTGGACGTGTGTCGCCGGCATGCCGGGGTCGTCGGCATTCTCTTTCCCAAAGCCGAAGAGGCTGCCCAGATTGCTATCGCCGCCCGTACAGGCAAACCGGTCTGGCCGATCATCGAAAGTGCCAGAGGCCTGGCCCGGTTGCCTGAGATTGCCGAGGCCGAGGGCGTCGAGCGTCTGTCATTCGGCAGCCTTGACCTCGGTCTGGATCTGAATCTGAAAACGGGCAGCCCGGCCGCCGAACAAGTCCTCAGCCACGCCCGTTACGCGGTACTGCTCGCCACCCGGAGCGCAGGTCTGGCGCCAGCTCTGGATGGCGTCTACCCGTCCATACAGGACACCGAAGGTTTGCACGCCAGCGTGCAGTTCGCGCGTGACATGGGGTTTGGTGGCGCGCTGTGTATTCACCCGGCTCAGGTTGCGGTCATCCACCAGGCAATGAAACCCGACGCGCAGGAACTCGATTGGGCCCGGCGGGTGGCGAACGTCGCCCGCTCTGGTGAAGGCGTATTTGTGCTGGACGACATGATGATCGACGCGCCCGTCATTGAGCGCGCCAACGCGATTCTCATGCGCGCCAAGGGATGATTGAGCAGGCGGGCGGACGAAAGTGTTTGTTCGCCCCCCCGGCAAAAGAGTCATATACGCGAAGAACTCGCCTGACTTTTTTGAACTTCCAGCGCTGCGCCGTCCGTCCAGACAGGCACGCAAAAAAGAAATTTCTGTGTCAGCCACGCCTCTCAAATACATACGCTGACGCCCGCCGTGGTGACTGCGAGATAGCCTGGTCCGAGACGTATGGGCGAAGCCTGAACGCCACAAGGCGGCCTCGGCACCGGGTCTGTTCCCTGCTCAAGGTGATCAACATGAAAAACGTCAAAGACTCTCAGCCGACCGCTGATCCTTCGCAACAGCTCCTGGAAAAAGCCTCCGCTGCTTTTGAGCGCGACTGTCAACAGGCCTGTCGCCGGCTCAGGGTGCACATCGCGTTGAATGTTTTCGGTGTGGGCACATTGATTCCGAACAACCTCGCTGATGAATACCCGGACCACGACGCGAGCGCGCAATCGCAGCGCGGCGACGCCTCATATCGGCCCGCCATGACCTTGTTTGCCGACTCCGCCAGCGCGGCACATGGCAGCGCAATCGGTGCGTCTGAATATCCTCTGCACTAAAAGGAGTTCGTCATGAGATCGCAAAAAAACCTGAGCTTTCCATCGAGGCTGATCGACGCGCCGAGCCCTTCGTTTCTGATGGGCTGCGCGATATTTGTAGCAGGAGCACTGATTTTGGTGAGCGATGCTGTCGCAGGGTACATTTAGGTTCAAAGGGTCAGCAGCCACCAGGTGCTGTCCCTTTGAACCTGGCCATCAAGCAGGGCGCAACGAGGCCAGCAGCGCTCGAATCGTGCCCTTATGGCTCTCAAGTCCCGCACTCGCCAGCTCATATTCTTTGACTGCACCGCCGCGCCCGGCCACCTCACTGCTTTGAATCAACCGACCCAGCAGCAATTGTTTTTCATGCAAGGCCCGAACGGCGACCCACAAGGCTTCCTCTACCGTTTCGTTCTGCGATTCAAACAACGCAGCCCACGAATAGGCATGGCCGGTATGGCAACGGAAGCGTATCGGCTTATCACCCAGCTCCCACAACGCGCCGCCGCATTCGGGGCAACACAAACCTGAAACCTTGCCTATCGGATCCAGCGCATACGCTCCCCCTGAGCTCCAGTCTTCAGTGAGATCGTTTTCTGTCGCAAAGGGCTCGACTCGTTTGCCGCTTTCAAATGATGCAGCTTCGGTTGCGCGCTGCCGGACTGTTTGCACCAGCACCTCGCCCAGTTCAGCCAGTGGAAGGCAACCATCCACCTCAACGTTTCGAAGCGCACTTTCCGGCATCGAAGACGCTTGCGCCGTGGCGGGGTCCTGGACAAATGCCAGCCCTCCGTATGCCTTGATCGCCTGAAGCCCTACGACACCGTCATCCAGCTCACCCGTCAGGATGACGCCTATCACCTTGTTCTGGTTGCTGGCTGCGGCGGATCGAAACATGGGATCGATCGCGGGACGGGCGTGGTTTTCTTTGGCACTGCGGGTCAGGTGTATCGTTCCCCCTTTGACCAGCAGATGCCGGTCAGGTGGCGCCACATAGACGCGCCCTGCCTGGATCGGCTCTCCGGACTCGGCAAAGCTGATGTTCAACGCCGTGGCGGCTGCCAGAATACGGGGCATCTGGCTTGGCTGGTCGCCGATGTGCATGGTGATGAGCACTGCGGCCTCAAAGTCATCCGGAAACTGGCCGAGCAGCTCGAGTAACGCCGCAAGCCCGCCGAAGGAGGCGCCGATGACGATGATTTGGCCGGAAAAACTGTCTCGTTGCATACAAGGGTCCTGGCTGGCGATTGATCGCGTATTTCAAGTCAGCAGCGTTGCGATCAACCTTTGGAGCGAGCGCTATTTGTTGACTGCCTTGCTAGTTCTGATAGTGCTGCGCCAATGAAGGTTCGGAAAAATTCACCTGGGTCTGCCCATGCAATGCTGCGGTAACCGAGATCGCCGTTTGCCATTTCGTTTTCCCGGCCAAACTTTTTGCGTACCCAGGCGTCCTCTTCTTAACTCTCCATAAAAGCTGATCACAGCTAAGGACTGGCAATGACCTTCTTCATTTTCCTTTTGGCCTGCGCAGCAGCGGCCACCACCGGCGTGATGTTCAAACCCGGCCCGTGGTACGAATCGCTGAACAAGCCCTCCTTCACCCCGCCCAACTGGGCGTTCCCCGTGGCATGGACGATTATTTACCTGCTGCTGGCGTGGGCCGGTTATCGCTTGAGCCTGATCCCCGGCAGTCAAATCGTGTTGGCGTTGTGGGCCGCGCAGATTGCCCTGAACACCTTGTGGACGCCGGTATTCTTCGGCGCGCATCAGGTGCTGGCGGCGATGGTGATTCTGGTGGTGCTGTGGCTGGTAGTCGCGGCAATGGTGGTCATGGCGCTGCAACTGGATGTGGTCACCGGACTGATTCTGTTCCCGTATCTGGTGTGGCTGTGCGTCGCGGCGGCGCTGAACTTCTCGATCCTGATGAAGAATCGCACGTGAGCGATTTCCCATGGCCTCAGGGCGAGCGCGAGCTGGCACAAGTGCGCGCGTTCAACAGAAAACTCGCCTGGCTGCCGCGCTTCAAGGTTCGCAATCGACTGACCCCTCGGCTGATCCAGGCGCTGTTGCGCATGGGTCAGATCGGTGGCGCGGGCAAGTTGCGCGAGCAGGGGCTGACGGCTGAACGGCGCGTCATCGACAGCGTGCCGGTCCGAATCATTCGTCCCAAAGGTAAACCTGAAGGCGTGGTGCTGGATTTCCACGGCGGCGGCTGGGTGATCGGCAATGCTCAGATGAATGACAACTTCAACGTCGCCATCGTCAATACCTGCCGCGTGGCAGTAGTGTCAGTCGATTATCGACTGGCCGTGTCGACGCCGATCGAGGGGTTGCTGGAGGATTGCGTGCGCGCCGCTCGCGGCCTTTTGCAGGATGCCGAGTTTGCGGATTTGCCCGTGGTGGTGGTCGGCGAATCGGCGGGAGCGCACCTCGCCGCCGCCACCCTGCTCGCCCTCAAGTCATCGCCACGATTGCTGCAACGGATCCGCGGCGCGCTGCTGTATTACGGCGTTTACGACCTGACCGGAACACCAAGCGTGCGCAGTGCGCCAGCCGACACGCTGGTGCTCGACGGCCCCGGCATGGTTGAGGCGTTGCGCCTGCTGACGCCGGGGCTGACCGACGAGCAGCGACGCCAGCCTCCGCTCTCGCCGCTGTACGGCGATTTCACCGGATTCCCGCCGGCGCTGATGTTTGCTGGTGAACTCGATCCGCTGCGCGACGACACGCTGCTGCTTGCCGAGCGTTGGCGACAAGCAGCGCCGGTGGAAATGCTCGTACTGCCGGAATGCCCGCACGGGTTTATCCATTTCCCCACGGCGGTTGCCGAAGGGGTGCTGGCGTACAGTCGGGAGTGGATTTCTGCCCAGATGAGGAGTTACTCGGTCAAGTCTGCCGACATCAGTCCAGCGCTTTCGTAACTGCCAATCAACTCATCAAACAACGCAATAGCGCCCCGGCTCCGTGCAATCAGCTGCGCACCGGCCACGGCAGCATAAATCGCCCTGGCCCGCATGCAGGAACGCCCAAGCGTGCAACAATGGCGAGCCATGGTGGAACGCGGCGAGCCGTAAAGCCGAGGCAGAAAAAAGGCGCCTTCATCGGCGCCTTTTTTTGGGGCTGGGCGTCAGCCCACCTTGATCACAACCTTGCCAAACGCTCCTTTCGCCAAATGCTCGTAGGCCTCACGGGCCTGCTCAAACGGATACACGTGCTCAATGACGGGACGGATGTCGTGTTCCGCGAGGAATACGTTCATGCGGTCGAACGATGAGCGCGGTGCGACGGCGATGCCGCGAATTGTGGTCTGGCGGAAAATCAGCGGCATGAGGTTGAGTTCGACGGTCTGCCCGGCCAGGAAACCAATCTGCGCGATGCGTCCAGAAGCCTTGGTCGCGGCGACGGATTGATTGATGCCATTGCCACCGGCGACATCGAGCAGCAGATCCACACCCTTGCCTTCGGTAAGTTTAAGCACTTCATCCGACCAGTTCGGCGTGGTTTTGTAGTTGATCCCGGCGACCGCACCCAGATGCTTTACCGCGTGCAGGTTGTCATCACTGCTCGACGTAGCGATGACCTTGGCGCCCAGTGCCGTAGCGATTTGCGCGGCAAATATCGAAACGCCGCCGGTGCCCTGAACCAGCACGGTCTGGCCCGGTTGAATCGCGCCGAAATCGACCAGTGAATACCACGCAGTAAGCGCGGCGATGGGCAGCGTGGCCGCCTCTTCATCGCTCATGTTGGCCGGCGCGCCCACCGCGCTGTCCTCGTGAATGATCATGTACTCGGCCAGGCCGCCAGGCAGTGGCGAGCCGAAGCAGTAATCCGGCTCATTTGGCCCAGGTTCGCCGTCCAGCCAGCGTGAATAAAGATGCGAGTTGACCCGGTCGCCGACCTGAAAACGCGTAACGCCATCGCCTACCGCAACCACCGTGCCGGCGGCATCGCTTACCGGTATCAGCGGTTTTGGCACCATGTGCGGCTCGTAGATACCGTCAACGATGGCCTTGTCGCGGAAGTTCAGCGAGACGGCGCCAACCTTGACCAGCAGCTCGCCCGCCTTGGGTTGCGGGGTTTCTGTCTCGCCCAACTGCAGATTGTCGAGCCCGAAATCTTTCAATAACCACGCTTTCATGGTGAGTCTCCAAATGCATGTCAATGACTGCAAACCGCAGCGGGTTTGCCTTGGACACATAGTTGGCCTTTAGGGGCGCGCAATAAATGCTCGGAAAAAGACAGGATTGTTCTATCCTCAAGCAACAAAGCCGTCCATTGAACTCACCGGAAAAGATGTCATGGAATTACTGCAATCGATGCGCCTGTTCGCCCGGCTGGCGGAACTGGGCAGTTTCACCAAAGCCGCCGAGTCGCTGGACATCGGCCGACCTCAAGTCACTCGCTACATTCAGGAACTCGAAAGCTCGCTGGGCGTACGCCTGTTCCAGCGCACCACGAGGAAAGTAGCGCTCACGCCAGAGGGCGAACGCTTCTACCAACGGGTGCAGGAAATTCTCGCCGAGATTACCGCCGCAACCACCATGTTCGATCGCACCGGCGCAACACTTTCCGGTCGCCTGCGCGTCGATATTCCCACGGCGTTCGCGCAGATGGATTTCATCAGAAGCTTGCGGGAATTCACCGACACCTACCCGGGCATCAACATGATCCTGGGCGTGACAGATCGGGCGGTGGATCTGGTCGGCGAAGGGATCGATTGTGCGTTGCGAATCGGCGAGCTGCCGGACTCAACCCTGATCGCCCGCCCCATCGCCTTGGCGACCATGGTGACCTGCGCCGCCCCCCAATATCTGCGCGAACACGGCACGCCGGCAACACTGGACGAGCTGGCCGATCACCGCGGCGTTAACTTTTTATCGGGCCAGAACAATCGCACATTGCCCTGGCAGTTCTCGGTTGATGGAAAGCAGCAAACGTACGTCAGCCACACCGGGATTACTGTCACCGAGTCCAATGCCTACGTTCAGTGCGGCGTGTCCGGTTTCGGCATCATTCAGGCACCGGGAATTACGGTCGCTGAACATCTGGCCAGCGGTGCTCTGGTCGAGATTCTGCAACCGTTGCGGCCGGCGCCTCGGCCGGTATCGCTGTTGTACCCCAGCCGAACGCATTTGCCGGCGCAGGTGCAGGTGTTTATCGAATGGCTGCAGATGCGGTTTGTGCAGTTGCATGCGGCGTGGGTGGAGGGTTAGATCTGGCTTTGCACTTGTTATCCAAAACGTCCAACGACTCATGTAACCACCGTAAATGTTCGAGTGCACTCTAAGTCAACTGCTATTTTCTACCCGGCAGAATCGGGCAAATCGCGAGCAGTATTTGCGTGACGTCGGCACTGCTCGCCCTCTAATCTGAGCTGAATCCTTTACGACTCGCAGCTCGACGAAACCGACGCCAGTTTGAAGGGCTCAATTGGTCCTACGTTTTCACCGCCTTCACCATGATGACCGTACGCTCCGATTGAAGGTACTCATCCCGGACCTTGCTGAAACCAAGCGAGGCATAGAAGCCTTCTGCAGTGATAGAAGAAGGAACGCGTAGCAGGTTGAAACCTGCGTCGACGGCTATGGATTGAATACTTTCCATTAGCTGTCTTCCGACGCCCTTCCCTTGATAGTCCGGTTCGACAAATACGCTCCGAACAACATCCTTATCGAGACTTGCCGTCGCAACGACTTGACTGTCGATCGTAGCGACAAGCACCAGGCGCACCGTCAACAATGGAAGCACCGCCGAGGGCGAAAAGTTTTCAACTACTTGGTCGATGACTTCGGTTGGGTAGTCCCGAGCGTTGCTCTCGCGCAGCGTTTTGATGATCGTTCCACTGATAGCCGGCGCGTCCGCAGTCGTTGCATTTCGAATTTTAATCTCCATCAGGATTGCTCCTTGCTTGTCGGTCCAATGCGTCACACGGTTTATCGCAGCAAATTCCGCATACCTATAGTTGAACGAATGGCTCGAAGTCCGTCTCGAGCATTCGAAAAAGGGACGTCAACTGGCGTTTGCCGCCGTCAGCCTGCACGTCGGGGAGCGAACGGTTGCACGCGCCAGCGCAGTGTTCGCGGTGCCGATGGATGCTCGACTTATCGAACCACCCGGTTCGGAGCATCAATGAGTTCAGCCTTGCCTCCGGCCAGCGAGGGTGCTGACGCCGCCACCACGTCGTGCGGAAAACCCAGGGTGAAGGCGCTGGCGTCATCCAGACGTTGCAGATGCTCTGCCGTCAACTGAACGTCAGTTGCGCCCAGGTTATCGGCCAGTTGCTCAGGCGTGCGTGGACCGATGATCGGCAACGTGCCCTTGGCAAGCACCCAGGCGATGGCGACTTGGCCCGGCGTGTGGCCGGTCTCGCCAGCGATCGCTAGGACCGAGTCGACTGTCGAGGTTTTGCGTTCGCTGCTTTCGTCGTGGATCACCGCCCCC
Organism: Pseudomonas khorasanensis; assembly: GCF_014268505.2. Classification (GTDB taxonomy): domain Bacteria; phylum Pseudomonadota; class Gammaproteobacteria; order Pseudomonadales; family Pseudomonadaceae; genus Aquipseudomonas; species Aquipseudomonas khorasanensis. Next base: position 615,933 of record NZ_JABWQP020000001.1, on the reverse strand, counting down.
AACCCCTGCGCTCGGCCGGTCTCGCCTTTGCGGTATTTGCCGGTCAGCAAACCACCGCCGAGCGGTGACCAGCCGACCGTGCCCAGATTGAAAGCAGCCGCCATCGGCAGAAGTTCGCGCTCGGCCGTGCGCTCCACCAGGCTGTATTCCAGTTGCACTGCCGATATCGCCGACCAGCCACGCAGCTCGGCCAGTGTCGCTGCTGTTGCCACCCGCCAGGCCGGGAAATCGGACAGCCCGCTGTAGAGCACTTTGCCAGAGCGGATCAGGTCGTCCAGCCCCCGCGCAATTTCGTCGATCGGCGTGACGCCATCGGGCATGTGCACCCACAAAAGATCGATCCGATCGGTGTTCAGGCGCTTGAGGCTGGCTTCCACCGAACTGAGCATGGCTTTGCGGCTATTGCCGGAACGCAGGATGCCAGCACCCGGTGAGTCGCCAAGCGAGAACTTGGTTGCCAGCACGATTTCATTACGTTCGGTCGCCATGAAATCGCCTAGAAAAGATTCCGACTGGCCGAATTGATATTGATCGGCGGTATCGATGAAGTTGCCACCCGCCGCACGGTAGCCGTCGTAGATTTTGCGTGCCTCATCGGCATCGGAGCCGTAGCCCCAGCCCTTGCCGAAGTTGCCGGTGCCCAGTGCAAGGGAAGAAACCCGCAGACCGGTGTTGCCGAAGATGCGATAGCGCATGGCGTGCTCCTTCAAGGGCAGGAGGTTTGGACGACCTGCGCTGGGCTGAGATTGAAATATCTGAGCAAGGAGCTTAGACGGCAAATTGGAAACGCAGCGCCGCTGTCAGGCCGGCGGTCGTGCAGGACGGCAGTTGGCGGACCCGTAGTCGCAAAGAAGTACTCGACTTGAAACACCATCCCTGCTCGCGGGCAGCAACCCGGTATCAATCACGCAGCCGGACTAAATCCGATGCTGCTCCAGCAAAAAATCCACAAACAACCGCACCCGCACCGGCATGGCCGAGCCTCCAACGAATACCGCATGAATCGGTTCTTCGTCGCCGGGGTTCCAGGGCTGCAGCAGCGGTATCAGGTCGCCGCGCTGCATGTCCTCCCTGACGCTGAACTCGCCGATACGCGCAATGCCGGCACCGACTCTGGCGAACTGTGCCAGTGCTTCACCGCTGCTGCATTCGATGTTGCCGCTGACCTTCAGGGAGAACTCCTTGCCGTCGCGGATAAATGGCCAGTTGGGTTCGGCACGCCGGAAGTTGAAGCGCAGGCAGTTGTGCCTCAGCAAGTCTTCCGGTTGCTGGGGTGTGCCGTGGCGCCGCAGATATTCGGGTGAGGCCACCACCACCTGGCCGGTGTGGCCGATCCGGCGTGCGGTCAGGGGGCTGTCGGGCAGATGGCCAAAGCGCACCGCGACATCTGCCTGGCCGGCGAGGATGTCGACCACTTCGTCGCCGAGGCTGAGGTCGACGACGATGTTCGGGTAACGGGCGCTGAAGGCTGCAACCAAAGGCACGATGGCCAGCCGCCCATGGCCGAGCGCGGCGCTGACGCGCAATCGGCCCTTCGGTACACCCTGGTCGGCAATGGCCTCTTCGACCTCGTCCATGTCCGCCAGAATCCGTCGGGCGCCGCGCAGGAACGCCTCGCCCTCGGCAGTGAAAGTGAGCGCGCGCGTAGTGCGCAGCAGCAGGCGTGTGCCGAGTCGTTGTTCGGCGCGCGCGATGATCCGACTGACCGCCGAGGGCGTCAGGCCCAATGCGCGAGCGGCGGCCGACAGGCTGCCCTCCTGCGCCACGGTGACGAACACGCTCATTTCTCCCGACCTGCCGTTGAAATCCATTCGTGCCTCTTACGCAAAGGTGATTGCCAAAATCGCTATCTACCGCCTGAAAACGATGGATCGTAGCATTGGCGGCATAGATGAGGAGATTTCCATGCGTATCAATCCACCCCTTGTTGCACTCGCCATCGGTGCCTTCGGCATTGGCGTCACCGAGTTCGCGCCCATGGGCATGTTGCCCGGCATTGCTGCCGATCTCGGCGTTTCCATTCCCGCTGCGGGGCTGTTGGTCAGTGCCTACGCCTTGGGCGTACTGCTCGGCGCGCCGCTGATGACGCTGACCACCGGAAAGATTCCCCGGCGCTATCTGTTGATCGGCCTGATGGCGATTTTTACCCTGGGTAATCTGATGTCCGCTTTGGCCACCGATTACTACAGCCTGATGGTCGCCAGGGTGATTACCTCGCTCAACCACGGTGCGTTTTTTGGCGTTGGCTCCGTCGTCGCCGCCAGCGTGGTCGCACCGGAAAAACGTGCCGGCGCCGTGGCCGCGATGTTCATGGGCCTGACCCTGGCAACCATCGGTGGTGTGCCGCTGGCTGCCTGGTTTGGTGAGCTGTTCGGCTGGCGCACCGCATTCTGGGGAATCACCGGTCTCGGCGTGCTGACCATGATCGCGTTGTGGTTCGCCCTGCCCGACCTGAAAGCACCGCAAGGCGCGGGGGCATTGGCGGAAATTCGCGTATTGGGCCGAGGTCCGGTGCTGGCAGCGCTGGCCCTGACAGTCGTCGGCTCAAGTGCGATGTTCACCGTTTTCACTTACATCGCGCCGATTCTCAGCAGCGAGACCCACGCCTCCGCCGCCTACATCACCGCCATGCTGGTGCTGTTCGGAGTCGGCTTGACGCTGGGCAACATGTGGGGCGGCAAGGCTGCCGACCGCTCGATCGATCGCACCCTGATCGTGTCGCTCAGCGCATTGATTCTGGTCTTGCTGGCGTTCACCGTCCTGATGCGCTGGCCGCTGCCGGCGGCTGTCGCCATCCTGATCTGGGGTATCGCCAGCTTCGCCATCGTACCGCCGCTGCAGATGCGCGTGATGGAGGCGGCCAAGGACGCGCCCAACCTGGCCTCGGCGGTGAACATCGGTGCGTTCAATTTCGGCAACGCGATCGGTGCGGCACTGGGCGGCGCGGTGATCAACGCCGGGCTGGGTTATCCGGCGATTTCCCTGGCGGGCGCGGCGATGGCCGGTCTGGGCTTGCTGATGGTGTTGGGGTTTGCCTGGCGGTCCAGAGCCAGTGCCGCTGCGGTGGCGTGAGCCATCGACGGTGCTAGGCACCACCCTGCTGATACTCACGCGGCGTGCAGCCAAACTCGCGACGAAAAACCGTGTGCAGATACTGCGCAGATTTAAAACCGCACGCCTGGGCAATGTCGGCAATCGGCGCGTCAGTGTTCTTCAGGCCGCTGGTTGCCGCCGTCAGTTTGAAACGCAGAATTTCGTCATGCACGCTGCATCCTCGCTCAGCGCGAAAATGGGCCTCCAGCGATGAGCGCGATACGCCGACATACGCCGCCACTTGCGCAGTCTTGATGCCCTGACAGGCATATTGGCGGATGAACAGCAGCGCTTGCATGACGTAAGGGTTGCCCAACGGTTGGTGCAAACTCGACACCTGTACGTTGACGGCGTCGGGAGGAATCAGAATCTGCGTGCCCGTAGACGGCATGCCGTGCAGCATCTGGTGCAGTAATTGCGCGGCGGTGCGGCCCATGGTTTCGGTGCCCTGGATCACCGAACTCAGGGGCACGCGGGTCAGGCTGCGGGTCAGCGGGTCGTTGTCGATGCCGATCAGCGCAACTTGCTCCGGCACGGCGATCCCGGCGGTAAGGCAGGCTTGCAGCAACTGGCGGGCGCGGGCATCGCTGACGGCGATGATGCCGATGGGCTTGGGCAAACTTTGCAGCCAGGCGATCAGTTGCTCGACGGCGCTGTCCCACAGCGGCGCGCTGGTGCCCATCCCGCGATAGATCTCGGCATGCAGGCCATCGCGTTGCATCAGTTTGCGAAAGGCTTTTTCCCGCTCCTGAGCCCAGCGATTGGCTTGCGACTCCGGCAGGCTGAAGCAGGCAAACCGTTGCAGCCCGGCCTCGACCAGGTGCGCGTAAGCCAGGGTGATCAACGCGTTGTTATCCGTGGCGACGTAGGGAATCGCTTTCGGATAAGCACGTTCATCCTCGTAGGATCCCCCCACCGCCACCACGGGCAAATGGATATCGGCCAGCGCCTCGCCGATCAGCGGATCGTCGAAATCGGCAATGATCCCGTCGCCCTGCCAGCGCTCGATGCCCTTCAGGCGGCAGAGAAAATCCTCTTCCAGAAACAGGTCCCAGGAAGCGCGGGTGCTGCTCAGGTAGTTACCGATGCCGCTGATGATCCCACGGTCATAAATCTTGCTGCCGTTGAACAACAGGGCGATGCGGTGCACGGGCGGTACGGTTTTCATTGTTTTTATTCGGGTTCCGGGCCGCCTGTTCACGGCAGCGATGAGCACAGACTAGGCCCGCCGGCGTCGAAGCTCAATACGCAAAATCGCACGCCGTGTTGATGCTTTTCATAATCAGCAGGCGCGGGGCCGTTGCTAGTATCGAGACACCGCCAAGAACAACAAGGACAAGGTCAATGCAGTACTTCCCCGACATCGAGCCGATTCGCTACGAAGGTCCGAACAGTGATTCTCCCCTCGCCTTCCGCCACTACGACGCCGACAAACTGATCCTCGGCAAACCCATGCGCGAACACCTGCGCATGGCCGCGTGCTATTGGCACACCTTCGTCTGGCCCGGTTCCGATGTGTTCGGGGCCGGCACGTTCAAGCGCCCATGGCAACGCGCTGGCGACCCAATGGAAGTCGCCATCGGCAAGGCTGAGGCTGCGTTCGAGTTCTTCAGCAAACTGGGCATCGACTACTACTGTTTTCACGACACGGACGTGGCCCCGGAAGGCAACTCGCTGAAGGAGTACCGCAACCATTTCGCGCAAATGGTCGATCGCCTTGAGCACCATCAGGAACAGAGCGGCATCAAGCTGCTGTGGGGCACCGCGAATTGCTTCAGCAACCCGCGCTTTGCCGCCGGTGCCGCCAGCAACCCTGATCCCGAAGTGTTCGCCTGCGCCGCCGCTCAGGTCTTCAGCGCCATGAACGCGACTCATCGCCTCAAAGGCGCCAACTACGTGTTGTGGGGCGGTCGCGAAGGTTACGAAACCCTGCTCAACACCGATTTGAAACGTGAACGCGAACAACTCGGCCGCTTCATGCGCATGGTGGTCGAGCACAAGCACAAGATCGGTTTCACCGGCGACCTGCTGATCGAGCCCAAGCCGCAGGAGCCGACCAAACATCAATACGATTACGACAGCGCCACGGTGTTCGGCTTTCTTCAGCAGTACGGCCTGGAGCGCGAAATCAAGGTCAACATCGAGGCCAACCACGCGACGCTGGCCGGCCACAGCTTTCACCACGAAATCGCCACAGCCGCCTCGCTGGGAATTTTCGGCAGCATCGACGCCAACCGTGGCGACCCGCAAAACGGCTGGGACACCGATCAGTTCCCCAACAGCGTCGAAGAAATGACCCTGGCGACCTATGAAATCCTCAAGGCGGGTGGCTTCAAGAATGGCGGCTTCAACTTTGATTCCAAGGTGCGCCGCCAGAGCCTCGACGAGATCGATCTGTTCCATGGTCATGTCGGCGCCATGGACGTTCTCGCCCTGTCGCTGGAACGGGCCGCCGCGATGGTTGAAAACGATCAACTTCAAGCGCTCAAGGATCAACGTTACGCCGGATGGCAGCAGCCGTTCGGGCAGGCAGTGGCGGCGGGTGATTTCACGCTTCAGTCATTGGCGGAGCATGCCTTCGTGAACGACCTGAACCCGCAGGCCGTCAGCGGCCGGCAGGAAATGCTCGAAAACATCGTCAACCGGTTTATCTATCGCTGATCGCCAACGGGACTCTGCCGGCGCAACGACGCGGTGACAATTGCACGACAATTCTGTGCTTGCTGCGTCTGCAGATTCTCTACAGTTCTACCAGCCCGAACTCGTCGTCAGGCCGTGTCTGTCAAACAAAAATAAAAGGACGCACCACCATGAAGAACTTGAAACGTACGCTGTTGGCCAGTGCTTTGGCGCTGTTGTCACTGCCAGTGATGGCGGACGCGACACACCCCAAAATCGGTTTCTCCATTGACGACCTGCGCCTGGAGCGCTGGTCGCGTGACCGCGATTACTTCGTGGCGGCAGCGGAAAAAATGGACGCCAAAGTGTTCGTGCAATCAGCCGACGCCAACGAGCAGAAGCAGATTTCGCAGATCGAAAACCTGATCTCCCGTGGCGTCGATGTCATCGTCATTGTGCCGTTCAACGCCACGGTCCTGACCAACGCGGTGGCCGAGGCGAAGAAAGCCGGGATCAAGGTCGTGTCCTATGATCGCCTGATCCTCAACGCGGACATCGACGCCTACATTTCCTTCGATAACGAAAAGGTCGGCGAGATGCAGGCCAGCGGCGTGCTGAAAGCTGCACCCAAGGGCAACTACTTCCTGCTCGGTGGCGCGCCCACCGACAACAACGCCAAAGTCCTGCGCGAAGGCCAGATGAAAGTGCTGCAGCCGGCCATCGACAAGGGCGATATCAAAATCGTCGGCCAGCAGTGGGTGAAGGAATGGAACCCGACCGAAGCGCTGAGCATTGTTGAAAACGCCCTGACCCGTAACGACAACAAGATCGATGGCATCGTCGCCTCAAACGACGCCACGGCCGGCGGCGCCATTCAGGCACTGGCTGCTCAGCAATTGGCCGGCAAGGTGCCGATTTCCGGACAGGACGCCGACCTCGCCGCCGTCAAACGCGTGATCGGCGGCACGCAAACCATGACCGTGTACAAGCCGCTGAAACTCATCGCGACAGAAGCGGCCAAGCTCTCGGTGCAACTGGCACGTAACGAGAAACCCGCCTACAGCTCGCAGTCGGACAACGGCAGCAAAAAAGTCGACACCATCCTGCTCACGCCCACGCCGTTAACCAGGGACAACATCGACTTGCTCGAAAAGGACGGCTTCTACACCAAGGCGCAAATCGCCGGACAATAACCGGATCGTAAATCTCTGGTTATGCGAAACCCCTGTGGGAGCGAGCTTGCTCGCGAAGGCGGCGTATCAGTCAGCTCAACAGTGTCTGACTGGGCGCTTTCGCGAGCAAGCTCGCTCCCACAAGGGTTCAGTGGTGTCTGAATCCTTGGTATACGAGCCTTTTCCATGTCCGACTATCTGCTGCAAATGAACGGCATCGTCAAAACCTTCGGCGGCGTCAAAGCGCTCAACGGCATCGACATCAAGGTCAGGCCCGGTGAGTGCGTGGGGCTGTGTGGCGAGAATGGCGCCGGCAAGTCCACGCTGATGAAGATCCTTTCGGCCGTTTATCCTTTTGGAACCTGGGACGGTGAGATCCTTTGGGACGGACAACCGCTCAAGGCGCAATCGATCAGCGAAACGGAAGCGGCCGGGATCGTCATCATTCACCAGGAACTGACACTGGTTCCCGACTTGTCAGTGGCCGAAAACATTTTCATGGGCCATGAGCTGACGCTGCCCGGCGGGCGGATGAATTACCCAGCGATGATCCACCGCGCCGAAGCGTTGATGCGCGAACTGAAAGTACCGGACATGAACGTTTCGCTGCCCGTCTCACAGTACGGCGGCGGTTATCAGCAACTGGTCGAAATCGCCAAAGCCCTCAACAAGCAGGCGCGCCTGTTGATCCTCGACGAACCTTCATCCGCCCTCAGCCGCTCGGAAATCGAGGTGCTGCTGGACATCATCCGTGACCTTAAAGCCAAGGGCGTGGCCTGCGTCTACATCTCCCACAAGCTCGATGAAGTGGCCGCCGTGTGCGACACCATTTCGGTGATCCGTGACGGCAAACACATCGCCACCACTGCCATGGCGGACATGGACATCGCACAGATCATCACCCAGATGGTCGGGCGGGAAATGAGCAACCTCTACCCCACCGAGCCACACGATGTCGGCGAGGTGATTTTCGAGGCCCGCCACATCACCTGCTACGACGTCGATAACCCGGGGCGCAAACGCGTAGACGATATTTCATTCAGCCTCAAACGCGGCGAAATCCTCGGCATTGCCGGGCTCGTCGGTGCGGGGCGCACTGAACTGGTGACGGCGCTGTTCGGCGCTTACCCCGGTCGCCACGAAGGCGAAGTCTGGCTGGACGGCCAACCGATCGACACGCGCACACCGCTCAAGGCGATCCGCGCCGGGCTGTGCCTGGTGCCAGAAGACCGAAAACGTCAGGGCATCATTCCCGACCTTGGCGTCGGCCAGAACATCACCCTCGCCGTGCTGGAGAACTATTCGAAACTGACCCGCATCGATGCCGAGGCTGAACTGGGCTGCATCGATCGGGAAATCTCGCGCCTGCACTTGAAGACCGCGAGCCCGTTCCTGCCAATCACCAGCCTGTCGGGGGGCAATCAACAAAAAGCGGTGCTGGCGAAGATGCTGCTGGCCAAACCCCGGGTGCTGATCCTCGACGAGCCCACCCGTGGGGTAGACGTCGGCGCCAAGTACGAAATCTATAAGTTGATGGGCGCGCTGGCGGCCACCGGCGTGTCGATCATCATGGTGTCGTCGGAACTGGCCGAAGTGCTCGGCGTTTCCGACCGCGTACTGGTGATCGGCGAAGGCCAGTTGCGGGGTGATTTCATCAACCATGAACTCACCCAGGAACAGGTGCTCGCCGCCGCGCTCAGCCAGCCTGGCAGCCATAACAATAATGATCGGAAATCCGCGTAAATGAATCAGGTCAAACAACTGTTCACCCGCTACAAGATGCTCGCGCTGGTGTTTGCCGTGGTGTTGATCTGGCTGTTCTTCAGCTGGCAGACCGAGGGCGGCTTCCTCACACCCCGCAACCTTTCCAACCTGCTGCGGCAGATGTCGATTACCGGCATTCTCGCCTGCGGCATGGTGCTGGTGATCATCAGCGGCGAAATCGATTTGTCGGTCGGCTCATTGCTCGGCCTGCTCGGTGGGCTCGCGGCCATTCTCGATGTGATCTACCACATCCCGCTACTGGCGAACCTCAGCCTCGTCGCCCTGTGCGGCCTGATCATCGGCCTCGCCAACGGTTACATGGCCGCCTACCTGCGCATCCCGTCTTTCATCGTCGGGCTGGGGGGCATGCTGGCGTTCCGAGGCATCCTGCTGGGCATCACCGGCGGCACGACCATCGCGCCGGTATCGCCCGAGCTCGTTTACATCGGCCAGGGTTATCTGCCCCACGCGATCGGCGCAGGCCTGGGCGTGCTGCTGTTTGCGCTTGCGGTGTACCTGACCTGGAAACAACGGCGCAATCGCGCCCTTCATGGTTTGGCGGCGCATTCACTGGTGCGTGACGTCGTACGGGTGCTAGTGATCGGCGCGGTGCTGGCAGGCTTCGTCCTGACGCTCAACAGCTACGACGGCATTCCCGTGCCGGTCTTGCTTCTACTGATTCTGCTGGGCGTGTTCAGCTACGTGACCAGTCAGACCGTGTTTGGCCGCCGCGTCTACTCGGTCGGCAGCAACATGGAAGCGACGCGCCTGTCGGGCATCAATGTGCAGGCCGTGAAGCTCTGGATTTTCGGCATCATGGGCGTGATGTGTGCCCTCGCAGGCGTGGTCAACACGGCCCGTCTGGCCGCCGGTTCGCCCTCGGCGGGCAGCATGGGCGAACTCGACGCCATCGCCGCCTGTTTCATTGGCGGTACTTCCATGCGCGGCGGTTCCGGCACGGTCTACGGCGCCCTGCTCGGCGCACTCGTGATCACCAGCCTGGACAACGGCATGTCCATGCTCGACGTCGACAGTTATTGGCAGATGATCGTCAAAGGCAGCATTCTGGTATTGGCTGTGTGGGTGGATGTCAGTACGCGGACCGGCCGGCGTTGAACTGCGGTGGCTCAGGTCGTACTGATCAGAGTCTTACAGGTAAGCGAGACGTGGAACTTGAAGTTGTTCCGGTCGATACCGTCTCGCTTGCATCGTTAAACTAATGAAACAGCCAGTAGTCGCCGCCGGGCTTTTCTGCCTATTTGATATCAGGGTTTTGGCGGCGGTTTGAATCGGTGGTCAATCAGCAACATCTTCGCCGCGCACAAGGCGAGTCCCTCATCAACCGCGTGCTCTTGTTCAATCCTGGTACACGCCTCACACAACCCGGCATGGCCTGCGCTTGCTCGGTAACGCTCTACTTGTGGCGAACTCCTATACAGCCCCTTGCATTTTGTACAAGTGCGACGCAGATCGTCGTTATCCATGACCCTGTTTCCTGTTGCCGCTTTATCGCTGCCTAAACCTTTACACAGGCTTCGCTCCAAGTGTGCAAAAAAAAGACGACTGACGTTTCGTTTGCGCGCTGTTCCGACTGATATGTGCGACAGTTTTTTATTGCACTAACGTTCCAGTTTTTCGCTACATTCGCCGTCATCAGTTGCTCCCCCGTGTTAACGAGGGGCTATCGCTTGTTACCCAATCCAAAGCATATCAATCCAGCTACAGCGCAGTAGCCCGGAATACTTCAGCCGTCTCGCTTAGTTGATATAAGCGGAGCCAGATATCTAACGAATGAAATTACTTATACGCAGACTTACATGCGTATAAGAAATCTCTGGATCAAAAGTACGCACATCGACATCCTGAAAAAATCTGTGAATTTCCTGGCGCGGGGGACATCCCTTTTTTATGAGCAACAGGAGAGCCTCATGAGCCAAGCAGATTTGTACACGATCAGATACCGACTTCACGGAAAACCCAAGTCTTTCATTATCAGAACGAAGTTGATGAACAACGCCGAAGCCTGGCAATGGGCCAGTTGTGATGCCGGATTGGCACCCATCCCCAAACCCGGCCGGCCACCTCTGAAGCGTTTTTCAAAACCCATGGCGGAGCGGTTCGGCTTGACCGAGGTGCAATGGTGCCAGTCCGGTTCGGTGTGTTGGGACGAGGATCTCGCGATGTGAAAAAAACAACCCCGTGCCCCAATCCTGCAAGCAGTGGAATAACGCCAGACATGCAACGTGCCGGAGGAAGGTTTTCAAATCCACTGCCAGGAGTTCGTAATGTGTGAGTACATCGTTCAACACGCCGCCCCTCAGCAATTGGCTTCTCTTCTGGTCACCGGTCAGCTGGCAGTCGTAAATGCACAGGCCGGATCGGCAGAAAAGAAGGCCTCAGGCAGAGCACAGCCTGAAGCGCGCAATCTCATCAAACCGGGTATGCGGGTCAATGGCATCTGTCGGCGCGACGAAACGCTCGAATGCTTGCCGGTGCGCTGGGGCTGGTCGCCCAACTGGTCGATGGGAACCATGCCACCGCTCACACATCTGCCGCTGCATCTGGTTATGCGTTCAAGGGTGTTCGATCGGGTCAAGCGTAACGGGCGCATGCTGGTTGCCGTCGAAGGTTGGTACGAATCCCTGGACACCGGGATGGCAATCCATTCGCGAAACCTGGCCTACACGACAGCACGCGAGCCTTCACCTATCTTCCTGGCGGCGCTCGCCCAGGTCAGCAAAACCTACAACGGGTGTGACGGGCTGGCACTCGTCACACACGAAGATACGGAAATGAAACGTCAGCGCCTTTTAGCCTTCGCGGCGGAGGATGCGCTGGAATGGTTACGCCCCGAACTCGAGTGGGCCCAGGCGCACGTATTGGCAACGCACAGAGCGATCGTCGAGCCTCAGCTTGAGCATGTCCTGACATCCCAACGGATATCGCGCTTGCGGTGATGGCTAGCGGTGGCATCGACTGATGCCGAGCATACTCAGACGCCACTCAACGCCGGATAGTCCAGATACCCTTCTCTGCCCTGGCTGAACCAGGTACTCATCTCGCTCTCGGCCAGCGGCAACTGTCGGGCGAATCTGGCTGGGAAATCCGGATTCGCAATAAACGGCCGTCCAAACGCAATGGCGTCGGCAAGCCCCGCCTCGATTTGCGCCTGTGCTCTCGCAAACCCGTAATCGGAGTTCAGGATCAGCACCCCTTTGAACACCTCACGAATGACCCCGGCAAGCGGCGGCCGTTCGGACTTGCCGAAGGTGCCGTCCAATGGAGGTTCGCGCACTTCCAGATGTGCGATCCCTATAGCCGACAGCACCTCGGCTGCGCGTATGAATAGGGCTTCAGGATCACTGTCACGTATGCCCTGCTCATAGCTGCTTGGAGTCAAGCGCACACCGGTGCGGTCGGCGCCGATGATTCCGGCCACAGCCTCGGTGACCTCTTTCAACAAACGGGTCCGGTTATCGATCGAGCCGCCATAAGCGTCGGTGCGAAAATTATCGCTGTCACGCAGAAACTGATCAATCAGATAGCCGTTGGCAGCATGGATCTGTACACCATCGAAACCCGCTTCCATCGCATTGCGTGTGGCCTGCCGGAAGTCTTCCAGCAGTGCGGGGATTTCTTCCAGCGGCAACGCACGCGCTGGGGTATATGGCTGCTTGCCGGCGTAAGTGTGTGCCTGCCCCGGCGCGGTGGTGACCGATGCGGAAACCGGCTGGCCGCCGCCGAGATAACTTGGGTGAACCACGCGCCCCATATGCCAAAGCTGGGCGATGATACGGCCGCCAGCGGCATGCACTGCTTCGGTTACCTTGCGCCAGCCGACGACTTGTTCGACAGACCAGATGCCTGTCGCGTAGGGCCAGCCCAGCCCTTGCTGGCTGATGCCGATCGCTTCGGAAATGATCAGGCCGGCACTGGCCCGCTGCCGGTAATACTCGACCATCATGTCGGTCGGAATGTGGTCGCGAGTGCCCCGAGCCCGTGTCATCGGCGCCATCAGGATACGGTTGGGAAGATCAAGCGCACCGAGGCGCAGCGAATCAAACAATGTGGTCATCATTAAGCTCTCCAGTAGGTTGGCAGGATCAAACCAGGCGAGCGCCGCCATCGATGTTGAGTACGGCGCCGTTCATGAAGGTGTTGCTCATCAGGAACACTGCTGCCGCGCCGGCTTCCTCTGCTGTGCCGAGGCGATGCAGCGGCAGAACCTGCTCCAGAGAGGCGACGAAGGCATCACGCCCCTCGCCGAGTGCCTTGCCGAGAATCGGTGTATTGATCGGGCCTGGAGACAGCGTGTTGACACGCACCGGGGCCAATTCAAGGGCCAGACCGCGAGCCAGTGCTTCCATTGCTGCCGAGGCAGCCCCGAGCACGGCCGTGCCGTAAGCATTTGGGCGATCAGCCAGGGAGCCAGAAATGAAAGTGATCGACCCGTCTTTTGCAAGCCTGTCGCCCAGAACACGAATCGCATGGATTGACGCCCAGATGCGTTCATGGAACGCGCGTTGCAGGTAATCGATGTCAGCTTCGAGTACGGTGCCTGCGACGAACGTGCCGGCGAGCAGAACGAGGTGATCAACCTGGGGAATATTCGCCAGCGCGGCTTCGATCGCCTTGCTGTCGGTCACGTCTGCTGCGCGCCAACCGTGAAGGCCATGCTCGATTGCGGCCTGCTCGGCACGCGCGGCATTTGAGCCGATCACGATGACCTTGGCGCCGACGGCTTTTGCTTGCACCGCAGCCGCCAGGCCGATGCCGGAGGTGCCGCCGAAAATGACCACGGTTTTGTTGATGAGTGAGGATGGCAGTGTTTGGGCGATATCCATGATGAGTCTCCGTCTGGAACACCTGAATGGCGTTCGATGGAGAAAGACTACTGTGATGAAGAGACATTGATAATTGGGGCGAAAGTCGCTTTACTAATGCCATGAAGGCACAAATTGGATTGGATCGTTTAACCGGGCTTATCGCCTTCGCACGTGCGGCGTCGCTGGGCAGCTACACGGCGGCGGCGCGCGCACTGTCGGTGTCGCCGTCTGCCATCAGCAAAAGCGTGCAACGGCTGGAAGAACATTTCGGATTGATGCTCTTCACCCGCACCACGCGCTCACTGGTGCTCACCCCGGAGGGCCGTGACCTGTATGAGCGCGCCCTGCGGATACTGCGCGAAGTCGAAGACATCGATCAGGCCGCCGTTGCATCCCGCGCCGAGCCTGCGGGTGTGCTGAAAGTAACAGCGCCGCTGCCCATCGGCTTGAATATCATCGCGCCTGCCCTGCCGAGGTTTCGTGAGCAATTCCCCAATCTCACCATCGATCTGAGGCTTGGCGATCAATATTCCGACATCATTGAGCAAGGCATCGACGTCGCGGTCCGCGTCGGCAACCTTGCCGACTCCCGTCTGATTTCCCGACCGCTCGGGCCACATCGGATCGGTGCGTTTGCGTCACCGGACTATCTGAAACGCAAGGGCGTGCCACTCACGGCTGAGGATCTTGCGCATCATGAATGCGTGAATTTTCGTTATCAAAGCACGGGACAGAGTCTGCGCTGGCCTTATCTGGCCGGCGACAAGCAGCTGGAGCTGACGCCTGATGCAGCCTTCACCGTTGACGCCAGTGATGCAGTCGCGGCGGTGCTGGCTGCCGGGGGCGGCATCGGCATTTCACCGCATTATGTGGCTGCGGCGTATGTTCGTCGGGGCGAACTGATTCCGATCTTGCGGCAGTTCACCGTGGAACGTTTCACCATCACGGCGTTGTGGCCGGAGAGCCGTCGGGGAAGCCCGAATGTGAAGGCGTTTACGGCATTCCTGGTTGAGCTGTTCCCTTCAACGCCCCTCTGGGATCAGGTCATCGATAAGGCTTTGAGGGATTGAAGGGGTCAGGCTCGACGTTACGAATAACAACGCTTTGCCGACTTGGGCGTGTCGACAACACGCCCAGGCAGGTGAGGATCAATCAAAACGCCAGCGAAGCACCGTCCGCCGGAATGTCCACACGGTTTTCGATGCCGTGTTTTTTTACGTAGCTGCGCAACTCGTCACGCGTCAGGGACATGTGGTTGATCGCGTCCATGTGCACGGCAACGATTTTCGCGTTTTTCGCGACCTGCGCCGCGCGCAGGACATCTTCCTCGCCCATGATGATCGAGCCTTCGTAGCCGCTCATTTTCGCCTTGCCGGCGTTGAGCACGATCACTTCAGGCTGGAACTTTTCGATCGCCTGATCCACTTCCTTGCGCCAGATGGTATCGCCGGCAAGGTAGAGGGTCTTGTAACCGGGCGCCTGGAAGACAACGCCCATGGCTTCGCCCAGCGGTTTGGCCAGGGCAGGCACGGCATACATTTCGTCGGTGCCGTGCTGGCCGCCCGTTTTGGTTATTTTGACGCCGCCGAACTCGGCCTGATCCTTCAGCACTCGCACGTTTTTGAAGCCTTGCGAGCGAATCAGCTGAGCATCTTCTTCATGCTGGGCGAACAGAGGGATGTCTTTAGGCAGGGCTTTCTGCGCGGCATCGTCCCAGTGATCCAGGTGCGTATGCGTGACGATGACGGCATCGACGCCGGCAATCACTTGCTCCGGGGACTCGGTCAGATCAACCAGCGGGTTACGCAAATTGCTCCGGTAGGTGTTTTCGAACCCTGGGTAGGCGCCCTTTTTGGCCAGCATCGGATCGATCAGAAAAGTCGTGTCGCCGTAGGTGATTTTCACCGTGGCGTTACGTACTTGCTGCAGATTCAGTTTGTGCGCGGCCTCAGGGTTTGCCCCGGTACCTGTCTCTGCGAACGCGGGTGCAGCAGCGGCCGCACAGGCAATGCTCAAGGCAAAAGGAAGCGTTTTAAGTGTCATGGGAATCATCCTGTTGGTTTATCAAGACGTCCATTCT
Source organism: Pseudomonas khorasanensis (assembly GCF_014268505.2). Classification (GTDB taxonomy): domain Bacteria; phylum Pseudomonadota; class Gammaproteobacteria; order Pseudomonadales; family Pseudomonadaceae; genus Aquipseudomonas; species Aquipseudomonas khorasanensis. The sequence continues at coordinate 600,379 of NZ_JABWQP020000001.1, read as the reverse complement.
TGCTGAAGCTTGCCGCCGCCAACAGTGGCCTGAATGACATATATCGATATAATCGGGCCAAAACGACTCCGTCGAACCGAGACCTCTTTTTATGCCTTCCATCCGTGTTGCCGTCCTTGCATTCGACGGCGTAAGCCTGTTCCACCTGTCGGTGCCCGGTATCGTCCTGGCGACCGCGAATCCGGGCGCCAACGAGCCCCGTTACGAGATCAGCTACTGCGCGCAAGAGCCGGGCATGGTCAGCAGTGACCAAGGCATTGGGCTGGCGATCGCCAACGGTCTGGAATTGATGGAAACGTGCGACGTCATCATTATTCCGGCGTGGGGCGATCAATCGATCACCGCTTCGGCGGCGCTTGTGCAGGCGCTGCAACGGGCCCACGCCGAAGGCAAATTGATCGTCGGTTTGTGCCTGGGTGCCTTCGTGCTCGGTGACGCCGGGTTGCTGGACGGCAAGGAGGCGACGACCCACTGGGCCGCTCGCGACGAATTTGCGCAACGCTTCCCCAAGGTTCGGTTTCGCCCCGAGGTGCTGTATGTCACCGACGATAACTTGATGACCTCGGCGGGCACCGTAGCGGCCATCGATTGTTGCCTGCACCTGGTGCGCCAGCGCTTCGGCGCTGACGTGGCCAATCACACGGCGAAAATGCTGGTCACGCCACCGCACCGCCAAGGGGGCCAGGCACAGTATGTCGAGCACCCGGTGCCACAGCTCCCAAGCGAAACGCACCTGGCCAACGTTTTGGCCTGGGCCCGCATGAACCTGAGCGAAAACCTGTCGCTGGACCTGTTGGCCGAAAAAGCCCGGATGAGCAGGCGCACCTTTACCCGGCGATTCAAAGAAACGACCGGTACAACGGTATTCAAATGGCTCAACGCCGAGCGAGTGATCAGAGCGCAGGCGTTATTGGAAACCACGGATTTACCGATTGAATGCATTGCCGGGGAAGCCGGCTTTGGCACGCCGCTGTCGTTGCGGCAACAGTTCGCGGCTCACTTGGGGACGTCACCGTCGGATTATCGGAAGATGTTTTGTCGGGGCGTGACGCGCGATGGCAGTGCAAAAACGTGACCAGCGAACCCGTAGCCGCGTTCCGCTTGCGCAACGGGGGTGACAACGTAGCGACCGTCGCCGCGTCACTGGGTTACCTGTCCGACGCAGCCTTTGGCGCCGCATTCCGTCGCGTGCACGGGATATCGCCGGGGCAATACCGGCGCGATCCACTGCTGTAGCCCCCCGCCTGTTGATCGGGGGTATTATCGCGACAACCTGCCAAGGACGTATGCCGATGCCCGCCACGAAAACCCGCCCAACCCCCGCGCCGCTGCTGCAGCCCGGCGAAACCGTGGTGCTGTTCGATGGCGTGTGCAAACTGTGCAACGGTTGGGCGCGTTTTCTGATCCGGCATGATCGCCACCGCCGTGTGCGTCTGGCAGCGGTGCAATCGCCCGAGGGCCAGGCATTGCTGGCGTGGGCCGGCTTGCCATTGGACGAATTCGATACCATGGCGGTGATTCGCGACCGTAGCTACTGGGAGCGTTCGGATGCGTTTCTTCAGGTCATCGGGCAATTGCCGGGCCGCTGGCAACCGCTGAAGCTGCTGCGCATCATCCCGCGCGCCCTGCGCGATTGGGCTTACGATCGCATCGCGATGAATCGCTATCGGCTGTTCGGCAAGTACGACACGTGCCTGTTGCCGACTGCAGATCACGAAAGCCGCTTTCTAAACGCCCACCGTTAACCCGATCTGATTCCGCCAGCAAAGTTTTAAACCGATGCCGGCGTTCAGTCTCCCCGCTGCGATTAGTCCGCCGAAAAAGAATGAACCCGACGCCTCGCTTGCCACCTAACGCACAGACCATCAGGAGGTAAGCCTATGCAAATCGAAACCGTGTGGATCGTATTGGCGGTCATTCTTGTACTGATCGAGCTTTGGGCCATCAACCGGGTGCGTAAAAGCGAAGGGAAATCGAGCAATAAAGGCGTGTGGATCGTGCTGATCGTCTTCGTGCCGCTGTTCGGCCTGATCGCCTGGGCGTTGGCGGGGCCCAAGCATGTCGGCCACGGTTCGGCCTCCCAGGCGAACCGATAGCTTTCAGTCGCAGGCCTTCTCAAGCATCACCCACAGCCCGGCATTTGCCGGGCTTGTTATATGCAATGCCGGTCGAGCGGATTTCATGCAGGATGCACGAAGGCGTTATGCCTGCTTCTACGCCAGCCCTTGAATGACGGGGCGTGCGGACGCCCAGCGAGTTGGCATGAGTCATGCGATAGCCTCTCCTTGAATACACAGCAGCGCAGATAAAAGAACGCTGTGTTCAATCCGTGAAAAGCAGAGGCCTCAAAAAATGAATGCCATCGACCTTCTCAAAGCCGACCATGAAAAAGTAAAAGCCATCCTCAGCCAACTGAGCGAATCCACCGACCGCGCGCTGAAAAAGCGCGTCGAGTTGCTGGGCAAACTGGAAATGGAAATCACCCTTCATACCCGCCTCGAAGAAGAGATCCTCTACCCCGCTTTCAAGGAAGCCGGTAGCAAGGAAGAGGACGTCATGTACTACGAAGCCAAGGAAGAACACCGCACCGTGGATTCGTTGGTACTGCCTGATTTGAAAGAGACGGATCCGGGCACACCAGAATTCGCCGGTCGGGTCAAAGTGGTCAAGGAGCTGCTCGAGCATCACATCGAAGAGGAGGAACAGGAAATGTTCCCCAAAGCGAAAAAGCTACTGGGCAAGGCCAGGCTAGAGGAACTGGGCGCGCAGATGGAGGCCATGAAGGCGAGCCACAAAAAGGAAATGGCGGCCAACAACATCGCCGCGTAAAGAACGGATGACGCCAAAGGCCCGGCAGCGATGCCGGGTTTTTTTATGGCCGGCACTCCTACAGGGCGGCGCTGAATACTGGTTGTGATCAGATAGCCCACGGTGGTAGCGGATTGAATTTCGCTTCGATCCACTGCTTGAACGCCACCACAGCCGCCGCCGGAAACCGCGATGACGGCCTGACCAGGTAGACGCCGCCTGCGGTATCCAGATGCCAGTCAGGCAACACTCGCACCAGCGTTCCCGCCGCCAGGTCGCGGCTCATCAGCCAGTCGCCGGCGCCGAGAATACCGGCGTCGGCACGGGCCGCTGCCAGCAGGGATTCACTGTCGCTGGCGGTCAGGTTGCCTTGCGGCGTAATGGTCTGCAGCTCATTGCCGCAATGCAGCCGCCACAGCGGGAAAGACGCCAGCCCGCTGAAGCGCAGGCAGTTGTGCTGCAGCAGATCCTGCGGTGTTTGCGGCATGCCGTGCGCCTCGATGTATGCCGGCGACGCGCAGAGAATTCGTTGATGGTCGCTGAGCTTTTTGGCGATCAGCCGATTGTCGTTCAGCTCACCGATACGGATGGCGGCGTCGAAACCCTGCTCGATGATGTCAACCAGGCCTTCGCTGTAATCGGCAATCACCGAGACGTGCGGATACGCCTTGAGAAATTCCGGCAACATCGGCCCCAGCCACAACCGCCCCATCGCTGCCGGCAGAGCCAGGCGCAAGGTGCCGCGCACTTCGCTCGCACCTTGCAGCGCTTGTTGCTGTGCCTCGTTCATCAGTTCGACGGCAGCGCGCAGGCGTTGTTCGAGCTTGACGCCGACTTCGGTGATGCGCACGTGCCGGGTCGACCGCTCGACCAGGCGCACGCCAAGACGCTTCTCCATCGCGGCGAGGCGCTTGGAAACGATGGTCGGGTGACGCTGCAGCATTCGGCCCGCCGCGACAAACGAGCCTTGCGCCGCGACGGCCAGAAAGGCAGCGATCTCATCGCTATGGGAATTGCTCAAAACATCCAGATTCATGGCTTTAAAATGATTGCCCCTGATGATCGACCCGTCTCCAGATCGGCGTGCGCACGCGCCGCATCGGCCAGTGGATAGCGTGCCCGGATCTGCGGGGTGATGATACCGGCTGCAACGGCGGCCAACACATCGTGCGCACGTTCCTGGTATTCAGCGGTGGTGGCGGTATGTGCGGCCAACGACGGGCGGGTCAGAAACAGCGAGCCCTTGGCATTCAGCGTTGCCAGCTCAACCGCTGCCGGCGCGCCGGTCTGAGCGCCGAACGAAACCATCAATCCCCGTGGGCGCAAGCTGTCCAGCGACGCCTGAAAAGACACGCGGCCGATCGGGTCATACACCACGTCGACCTTGCGGCCGTCGGTGATGCGGATCACGTCGGCGGCAAGGGTTTGGGCATCGAACACCAACACCTCATCACAACCCGAAGCCCGGGCCTTTTCGACGCTCGCTTGCCGGGACACCACACCGATTACCGTCGCGCCAAGGTGTTTGGCCCACGGCACCATGATTTCACCCAGACCGCCCGCAACGCCATACAGCAGCATCGTTGTGGCCGGTCCGACTGGGTACGTGGCTTTCAACAGATACTGCGCCGTAATGCCCTTGAACAACACGGCCGCCGCGTCTTCGAACGACAGCGTCTCGGGTATCTTCACCAGGCGCTCCGCTGGAAACAGCCGCGCCGACGCGTAGCCGCCCAAGGGGCCAGCGGCATAAGCGACTCGATCGCCCACGCGCACATTACTCACACCGGCGCCGACCGCGGCGACCCGGCCGGCGCCTTCCAGGCCAAGGCCCGACGGCAATGCCACCGGCACGGCGCCTTTGCGCTGAGTGACGTCGAGGTAATTCACGCCCACCGCCTGTTGTTCCAGCCAGACCTCGCCAGGCCCTGGCGTTTGCTCGCTTACAGCGTGCAGTTGCAGGACGTCAGGGCCGCCCGTTTCGGTGAAGCGAATTGCGTTGACCATGCTCATCTCCGTTCAGTCGTTAACCGTTGAGCTGAGTGTGAAAGCTGAGGTTGCGACGAACAAGCCAGGCTGAATGCAGTTCATTGCTGCACGTTGTGCAGTTATATCGCATAAAAAAGGAGCGGCACCCTCGCCGCTCCTCCATAGACGCTAATCAAACGCGCCGTTGAGCACTTCGTAAATCAGCCCGGTCGCCAGGGCGACGAGGATCAGGTCGGTACCCACCTGCTGCCATTCGTAGCCGTCATAGCGAGGCAAGTGGCCGAGCAGTCGCCCGTCCAGCTTCTTGGCAATGCCGGGCGGCAGCGGTTTGCCGCGCGCGAGGTTCTTTTGGATGCCCGGCGGCAGCGGCGGCCCCGGGTTCCAGTATTCCCCTCGATAGCCGCCGATAATGCCCAGGATGTTGCTGCGGTCGACGCTTGGACCTCCGCCGCGTTGACCGGAGGATTGCTGGCCTTTGGTGCCATTCCCTTGGCCGCCGCCGCCTTGCTTGCCGTGATCCTGCATATTCTGCGGTTTGCCTTTGCCGTTGCCTTGGCCTCCTTGACCTCCCTGGCCCTTGCCATTGCCCGGGTCGGCCAGCGCCGTCGTGCTGCCTATCACCAGCGCGAGGCAGGACACTGCGGCAATCAATGTGCGAGCTTTTTTCATATGCGGTTCCTTCGGTTCGGCGGTGCTCCAGAGTCTGGAGCATTGTGCTCAGCTTAGTGGATTTCTTCTTGCTGACCACTCGGCCTTGCGTCAGGATTCCCACCCTCTCCACCCCGATCGAAAAAACCATGAATCGTCAAAAGAAATTGCAGCAGCTGTTCAAGGAAAAAGCCAAAAAGGCCAACGCCAAACTCGCGCCGAAAAAGCCCAAATACATTTGCAAAGCCGATCGCCTGAAGCTGGAAGCCGAAGCCGCACAGACATCCCTTGAGAACGCTGAAAGCTGAATCAGGCTTTTTGCCGCGACGTCAGCCAGGTCATCAGCGCCGCCAGCACCAGCAACGCCGCGCTGGCGAAAAAGGTCAGTCGATAGCCGCTGCCGTCGAACAGCAGGCCGCCAACGGTAGATCCCGAGGCAATCGACAACTGCACCACCGCCACCATCAGCCCGCCGCCCGCTTCTGCATCGTCAGGCAGCGTGCGCGCCAGCCACGACCACCAGCCCACCGGCGCCGCCGTCGCGATCAGGCCCCACAGGCCCAGCAACACGAACGCTGCGATCACGGAGCTGCCCAGCCCGATCAGCGCCACCGCGATCACCGCCATCAACAGCGGGATTGCGATCACCACGCGGTACAGGCCTTTCTCAAGCACAGAGCCGATGATTACGGTGCCGATAAATCCGGCCACGCCAATGGTCAGCAAAATCATCGACAACACGGAAACATCGACCCGGGTTACGTTTTCCAGATACGGCCGCAGGTAGGTGAACAGGACAAACTGGCCCATGAAGAACAGGCCGGCGCTGAACATGCCGAGCGCCACGCGGCGGCTTTTGAACAACGCAAAGACATTGCCGGCGCTGGCCTTGCGCGGCGCGGCGGGCAACGCGGGCAAGCTGATCCACTGCCAGACCAGCGCAATGAGCGCCACCGGGATCAGGCAGAAAAACGCTCCGCGCCAACCGATGACACTGCCCAGATAACTGCCCAACGGCGCCGCCACTACGGTGGCCAACGCGTTACCGCCATTGAAGATGGCCAAGGCCTTGGGCACGCTCGCCGACGGCACCAGACGCATGGCCAGCGCAGCCGACATCGACCAGAAACCGCCGATCACCACGCCGATCAACGCGCGGCCGATCATGTACACGGTGTAGTTGGGTGCGAGGCCGACCACCAGACCGGACGCGCACATCATTGCGGTCAACAACAGCAACAGCTTTTTGCGATCCATTGACCCAGCGAGTCTTGCCATCGTCAGGCTGGTCAGCACCGCGAAGGCACCGGAAATGGCGATGCCGTAACCCGCAAGGCCTTCGCTGATGTGCAGGTCCGTCGCCATCGGCGTGAGCAGACTGACGGGCATGAATTCCGAAGCGATCAGCGCGAAGACACACAAGGTCATCGCGAACACGCCGCTCCAGCACGCGGGTTGGTCGCCGGCTGCGGCAACGCCCGGAGACCGGGTTGTCGGATTGTCGATTACTTGGGCCGTCATGCAAAAACCTGTTTTGGAGAAGAATGGGTCGAGGCATTTATGCCTCGCTACTCAGGCTGCAAAGCTTGACGGATTGCGCTTAACTTGATTAGTAGCGGTAATCTTCATGTGCTTTTGAGAAAAATTCAGCAATGAGCAACGCCAAAGTCAACGATCTCCAGGCCTTTCTGGCCGTGGCGCAGGATCAGAGCTTCACCAAGGCCGCCGCCCGCCTGGGCGTCACGCCTTCTGCGCTGAGCCATACGGTGCGTGCGTTGGAGCAGCGTCTGGGCATTCGTCTGCTCGCCCGCACCACGCGCAACGTCTCGCCAACCGAAGCAGGCGAGCGCTTGATACATTCGATTGCGCCGCTGTTCGAGCAGATCACTGCCGAGCTTGAAGCCCTCGGCGAGCTGCGCGACAAGCCCAGCGGCACGATCCGGATTTCCTGCACAGACGATCAGATCGAGCTGTGCATTCGCCCGATGCTCACAAGTTTCTTGAAGGACTATCCGGACATCACTCTGGAGTTCTACGTCGACTATGGATTCACCAACGTGGTCAAGGAGCGCTTCGACGCCGGCATTCGTCTGGGCGAATCGATCAGCAAAGACATGATCGCCGTGCGCATCGGCCCGGACTGGCGTCTGGCCGTGGTCGGCTCGCCCGACTACTTCGACCGCCACCCGGCGCCCGCCACGCCTCATCAGTTGATGGAGCACACCTGCATCAATATCCGCCACAAACCCGCCGGCGCGATTTACGCCTGGGAGTTTGCCCACCAGGGTCAAGACTTCACCGTCAAGGTCGAAGGGCAACTGGTGTTCAACAGCATCATGCATGTGCTCAACGCCGCCGTGGATGGCATCGGTCTGGCTTATGTGCCCGAGCAACTGGTCGCGCCGTATCTGGCGGACGGGCAATTGGTGGAAGTGCTGGCTGACTGGTGCCCGACGTTTCAGGGTTATCACTTGTATTACCCCAACAGGCGTCAGGGCTCGGCGGCGTTTGCGGCGTTTGTCGAGGCGTTGAAGTACAGAGGCTGACTTCACGAATCCGTTCTGAATTTTCCTGCCGATCTGCCCCCTAAAATCCTGAGCGGTCGATACACGTCCGCCGAGGCAAGGGAGGTCAGCACGCATGTCGGATAATCAGGCGCCTTCGCAGCGCAACTCACAGGAATCCACCCAAACGCTGTTGAGCCGTTTGCTCATGGCGCGCGGCCCCGGTGGACAGGAGGACGAGGTTCGGGCGATCTGCCTGGAAGAACTGCAGCGCCATTGCGATGAAGTCTGGACCGATCCGGCCGGCAACGTCATCGGCCTGCTCAAGGGCCGGCAAACGGACCCGGATGGCAAGCATGCCGTGCGCATCATGGGCCACATGGATGAAATCGCGATGGTGGTCAAACGCGTCGAGCCGGACGGGACACTGCGCGTGGTTGCCCTCGGCGGCGCAAACCCGGTGAATTTCGGCGTCTGCCCGGTGGATATTCTCGGCGACACGCAAACCCTGCCCGGCGTGCTCTCGTTCGGGTCGATGCACGCAACGACAGGCTCGCCGCAGGGCAAGGATGTGATGAGCGGCGCACTGGAGTGGAAAGACGTGCACGTCATCACTCGCCAGGATCAGCAAACGTTGCAAAACATGGGCGTGCGTCCCGGCACTCGCGTTGTGCTCAGCCAGCACTGGCGTACGCCGTTCCGGGTGGGCGATGCCATCGCCGCGCATTTTCTCGATGACCGCGCACCGGTAGTCGCCATGCTCCAGGCCGCCGAGCAGTTGAAGCACAGCCAGATCCAATTGAAGCATGACACCTACTTCGTCTTCACCACGCTCGAAGAAGAAAGCAACGCCGGCGCAATGTACGCCGCTGCGCATTTGCCCGGCGACACCACGATCGCCGTGGAAGTCGGGCCGGTTATGAGCGAATACGCCACTCGACTGAGCGTCGATCCAATCATCGATACCGGCGACCAAAAAGGTTATTACTCGCGCGGCGTGGTGGCGGCCCTTGCCGATGCCGCCAAACGTTGCGGTTTCAATCCGCAGTTCGCCCTGCTGGTGGATTTCGCGTCTGATGCCAGCGCTGTGATGAGTTCAGGCATCAGCGCACAGGCAGGGTGCGTGGCGATCCCGACGGAAAACACCCATGGTTATGAGCTGGTGGTCGATGGCGCGATTGAAGCGTGCGCCGCGACGTTGGTGGAGTATCTGAAAGGCTTGCGAACCGAGGCAGCGACCTAGTCACCGCAAACATCAGGGGAGGCCCGTTGCAGGCCTCCCCTTCCGTTCACCGTCAGGAAGTGCCCAGACCCTGGGAGAGATCCGAAGACGATGGTCGCGCCGCATCCGGCTTGGTCTCCACTTCGGTTTGCTCGGTGGTTCTGGTCACCGTATCGCGCACCGTTTCGTAACCTTGCTGGGCTTTCTGTTTGGCTTTGTCGACCATGCCGGCGCTGGTTCGCCCCATGTAGCGTTGCTCGGTAGACGTCGTCGGGAACGCCGCGCCAAGCAAGGCGCCCAGCGCGACGCCGGCAGCAGCCACCATTAGCGGTTGCTCCTTGAGCAGGTGGCTGAATTGCTGCCCCAGCGCCTGAGAATTGCGTGACAGCCGGTCACCGGCGCCATGCATCGCGTGGGTAAAGTTTTCCTTAGCCGCGCCGACGTTTTCACCGAGGTGGCTGGCCTTGCCCTTGATCGATTGATAGCCGCCCTTCAGCGTGTCAGTGGTCGTGTGCAAGTGCGCGCGCGCACTGTCTAGGCCGTCGGCCAAACCATCAGCCCACTCACCAGCCTTGTCCTGATCCGGCCCACTGCGATACGTCGGTTGCGGAACCGGCGGACGGTTCTGGCTCATCATCAGCCAGAGCAGGCCCACTGACGTCAGCACCGCAGGCACCGGATTATTGCGCACGCTGGTGCCCAGGTTGGTGAAGAACGCCGAGCCGTTGTTCTGCATCATGCCCCAGGCCTGATCGATCATCTGGCCGGGGGTGAATTTGCTTTCCAGTTGATCGACGATGTTGCCGATGCTGGCGCGCTGCGCATCGATTTCGCGTTCGATCTGCTCCGGGTTTTTCTGAGCTTCGATATCCAGTTCGCTTTTCATGAGACTTTCCTCCGCAGCGCTTCCTGATCCTTGTTCAAGGCGTCGAGGGTGCGATCAGGTTTGAAGTGAGACGGCTCGAATTGTTTCTTCCCGGACTGCAGCATGGCGAAACCAATGATCATCACCACCACACCGACGATCAATGCCGCCAGCCATGGCGCCATGAACAGGCTCAAACCGTAGACTGCCGACATCAGCAAGATGATGAAGCCTGCAAGCAAGACAATCGCACCCCCGGCGACGGCGGCGATACCGGCCTTGAGCGTGTTGAGGCTGTTCTGCAATTCGGCTTTGACCAACGCCAGCTCTTTGGTGAATAACGCTGGCACTTCCCGGGACAGTTGCCGTAACAGGCCGACCACCGATGCGTCATCCGGTTGGCTGTGGGGCGTTGCCCCGCTCAGGTCAGATTCGTCTCTGTTCATCACAGTTCTCCTTTGGCGTCGGGTGCATGGGGTACGGAAGCTGCCGCGAAATCGGCGGGATGATCCTGCTCGCTGGGCGACGTCGGGGTGACTCCCGTGGCAAGTCCCGGATTGGGATCAGTTGCAGAGGCCGTCGACGATTCATAAGGCCGCTGGGCGCCATAACCGCCTGGCGGTGGCGTCGAAGTTCCGGTCGCCGGATCGTCTTCGGCGCTGACGGTCGCTGCCGCAGCCGTGCCCGATTTGAGAAACCGCGACAGACCGAAACCGATGGCAATACTGCCGGCAATGAATAAACCCGGGTTGTTGCGCGCCAGATCCGCTGCGTCGTGCAGCAGCTGTTCGGCACTCTTGCCGCGCAGGTTGCCCGCCAGCCCGGTCATGGAATCAGCCATGTCGGTGAGGTAGTCGGACATGCCCAGGGAGTCCTTGTCCTGCAGTTCCGAAACAAAGCTTTTCGCGCCTTGCGCCAGTGCTTCGATCTGTTCGGCGGCGGTGTCCCGATACTGACCGAATTGCGCATCGGCATGTTGCCGTGCACCGCCGAGCGCTTCGTTGACGTCATCCTTTAAATGTTCAAAACCCTGCCCAGGCTTGCTGTTCGGATCGCCTGATTCAAAGCCTGTCCTGCTGTCTGAAGTATTCATGTGGCCCCTCGCCTTCAGTGAAAACGGAAAAAGGACTACACGGCAACAATGCCAAGAGCCCCCACATAGAAAGTGACGGGGCAGCTTGCGCGAGAGTTCAAAGAGGTTGATGAGCGAGCGATGACAGGGAAGGATCATCGACAAAAGACTGCCCGACAATCCGCCGCCCAAACCCATCAGCCACTGCGCTTGCAGGATTTTTTCTGGAGCTTCTGCGCCTGCCTGAGGTCAAGACAAGACACAAAGTTTGTTGGTCAAGATGGCGGCTAAACCCTAAACACCGCCGTTAAATGGCAGAATCCTCTCACTTGATCATTTCGGAGACCGCAATGCTTCGCCTGTTTGAAGAAAGGCTCGACCCCTTCCCGCCCGACGAAGCGCCGCCACCGCCCGTCGGCCTGATGCGTTTTCTGTGGGCCTGCACCCGGGGAGCTCGCGGTTACATCCTCGCCTTCGCCCTGCTCAGCGCCAGCGTGTCGATCTACGAAGCCTGGCTGTTTTCCTTCCTCGGGCAAGTCGTCGATTTGCTCTCGACCTGGCAATCCGGAGGCGCCGCCAGTGGTGAGGAAACCCGCGTGCTATGGGGAATCGGCATCGTGCTGGTGGTCAGCATCGGCCTGATCGCACTGCGCACGATGGTCCAGCACCAGATTCTGGCAATCAATCTGCCGTTGCGCCTGCGTTGGGACTTCCACCGGCTGATGCTGCGGCAAAGCCTGTCGTTTTTTTCCGACGAGTTCTCGGGCCGCGTCACGACCAAAGTCATGCAGACCGCATTGTCGGTGCGCGAGGTGCTGTTCACACTCATCGAGATCCTGCCCGGCATCGGCGTTTACTTCATTGCGATCATTGCACTGGCCGGCGGCTTCGCTCTGAAGCTGATGCTGCCGTTCCTCGCCTGGATCGTGCTGTTTGGCCTTGCGATGGTGTATTTCGTGCCGCGCCTGGGCAAGGTCGGCCAGGAACAGGCTGACGCGCGCTCATCGATGACGGGGCGAATTGCTGACGCCTATACCAACATCACCACGGTCAAACTGTTTTCGCACTCCAAGCGTGAAGCACACTTTGCCCGTGCGGCGATGGAAGATTTCAAGCTCACCGGGTTCCGCCAGATGCGGCTGGTCAGCCAGTTCGAGATCGTCAATCAGGCGCTGGTGGTCGCGTTGATCATGGGTGCCGGCGGCTACGCGCTATGGTTGTGGCACCAGGGCGAGGTCGGCACCGGCGCTGTCGCGGCGATCACCGCCATGGCGTTGCGCATCAATGGCATGTCGCACTGGATCATGTGGCAAATGACCTCGCTGTTCGAGAACATCGGTACCGTGCAGGACGGCATGGCCACGCTCACCAGCGGCCCGAAAGTGCAGGACGCGCCGGATGCCAAGGTGCTGCAGCCTGCCGGCGGTGAAGTGGTCTTCGACAATGTCAGCTTCAACTACAACGGTGAACGGCAAGTGCTCGACGCCTTGAGCCTGCACATTCGCCCGGGCGAAAAAATCGGCCTGGTCGGCCGTTCCGGTGCAGGCAAATCGACGCTGATCAACTTGCTGCTGCGCTTCTACGATGTCGATCGCGGCGAGATTCGCATCGATGGGCAAAACATTGCGCAGGTAACGCAAGACAGCCTGCGCAGCGCGATCGGCATGGTCACGCAAGACACCTCGCTGCTGCACCGTTCCATCCGCGACAACATTGCCTACGGTCGCCCCGACGCCACGGACGAAGAAATCCGCCGCGCAGCGGTGAACGCTCAGGCCGACGGCTTCATCAGCCAGTTAAGCGACAAGCAAGGCCACAACGGCTACGACACATTGGTCGGCGAGCGCGGCATCAAACTCTCGGGTGGCCAGCGCCAACGCATCGCCATCGCCCGAGTGATGCTCAAGAACGCGCCGATTCTGCTGCTCGACGAGGCCACCAGTGCGCTGGACTCCGAAGTCGAAGTGGCGATCCAGGAAAGTCTCGATGAGATGATGCAAGGCAAGACGGTGATCGCCATCGCCCATCGCTTGTCGACGATTGCAGCGATGGATCGGCTGATCGTCATGGACGAAGGACGCATCATCGAGCAAGGCACCCACGCGCAACTGCTGGAAAAAAACGGCACTTATGCGCGGCTGTGGCAGCACCAGAGCGGCGGGTTCCTGGGTGAAGATCGGGGATTGGTCGAGGTGATGGAGGAGTAACGCGAATGAAGGGTCGAGAGCGGGCGCCTCGACCCTTCATGGATTCGGCTAATGGCTGGCAGGCCCAACCGGCAGCGTGACGCGAAACACGGTTCCGCCTTGCGGATCAGAGCTGACATCGATCGAGCCTGCATGCGAGGCGACGATTTCCGAGGCGATGAAAAGGCCCAGCCCCAGCCCCGCCACAGGCCCGTGATCAATCACCGAGCGCTGAGAGAAACGCCCCATCGGGTTGAAAATGAACGGCAGTACGTCTTCCGGGATCGGCTCCCCGCCGTTGTGCACCGAGAAGACTGCGCAATCTTGCGAAACCTCCAACTCGACCGTGACCGGAAACTGGTTGTCCCCATGAGTCACCGCGTTGCTGATGATGTTGGAGAAAACCTGTTCCATCCTGGCGCCATCGAACGCGCCCATGACAGGATCTTTCGCGTCGAACAGAACGTTGGCCTGCGGATGAAAGGCGCGAAGTTCCTCGACAACCCGCTCGCACAAAGGGGAGAGATCAATCCGGGCTTTTCTCACCGGTATGCCCGGTCCCATCTGGCAACGGGTCAGATCAAGCAAGTCGCCAACAATCTGGCTGGCTCGCTGAACGCTGCTGTAGATCTGCTGGGCCACTTTGCTCGTGCGGGCGTCGGCGGTCTCCGTGCGGCGCAACCTGTCGGCACCGAGCATGATCGCCCCCAGCGGCGTGCGCAGGTCGTGGCCAAGAATCCCCAGAAACACGTTTCGTGAAGCCTCAACCGCGCGCGAATAGCTGGCAATCGACTCCGCCAGCGCCTGATCGATGGCCTCATGAAACCGCGTCATGTCATCGACGTTCACTGACTTGCCATCCTTGATTTGCCGCATCCACTGGCTCAGCACACTGGTTCGCAGCGCCCGATACTCGGATACCATCTGATCAATGGTGAAACCCGCCATCAGCCGCGTCACGGCATGGGTTTCTGCGGCGGTCTCCTCGTCGTCGCGCGGTGCCTGGCCCTGGGCCTTGGCCACTTGCTCGCGGCTCGTCTGCCGGGTTCGCAGGTCAAGGACGATCGCTTGCAGCATTTGCTCGGCATGATCTCGCAATGCAGTGCTGTCGAGCTCCGCGCCCGGTGTTTCGATGGTTCGGGCAAAATCTTCCCAGGCCTGCAGAATCGGCTCAAGGTTCTCAAGAATGAAATCTGACAGGCGCATGTCTGTAATCCAGGAGGGAAGTCTATAAACGCAGGCAGGCGAACCCGCGCGGACAGGAATAGGGAAATTCAGGGTACAGAGGGTACGGCTGACGGGGTGCAGCGTAACATCAAAGCGCAACGCTTACGCTGGATGGCGATTCGTCACAAGCACTGCCCGGCCAGAAAACGGCCGCTTGTGACGAAAAGCCACAAAGCCCTTAGATACCTACGCTTGCGCTGCTATCCGGAACACCCAAATCGCCCCCCGGAAAAGCGCCACCCTCAATGTGGTAGACGCTCGGTTCTGCCGAAAAATAATCCTCCAGCCCCAGCATGAAGCGCTGGTGATCTTCGCTCTCCTCAAACCCCGGCGAGTGATCCTCAAGTGACCGCCATCGTACAATCAGGTTGAATCGCTCGGGGGTTTCGATGCCCTGCGAAAGCAAATGGCCGCCGTACCCCTTGGCGCGGGTCAGCAACGGTTCGACTTCGGCAAAGGCGCGTTTGAAGGCCTCAGTGTGTTCCGGGTGAACGGGCAGTACTGCAATCTCGTAAACCATGACGTTTCTCCCAAATGATGTGAACGCGTTCAGGCAATGAGCGAAGGCTCGACCGCGATGGCAATTTTTCCTGTCAGGCCGTTGTTCGCACTTTCCAGCCGGGCGTGGGCGAGCGAGATGTCAGCGAGGGAATAGACGGCGCCAACGTGCGGGCGCAACTGACCGCGCTCCACCAATGCGCTCAACTCATCGAGCTTGCCGCGATTCTGGCGGGTGAAGACGAAGTGATAACTCGCGTTCTTGCCCCAGGCTTGAACGAGGTTTTGGGGCTGCGCGATGTCTACGATGGAAACCACGCGACCAAGCTGAGCGAGCGCGTCGGGGCTGCGTGCCAGGGTATCGCCGCCGATGGTGTCGAACACGACATCGACGCCGTGGCCAGCGGTTTCCCGCAGAACAGCTTCGACGTAATCCTCCTGGGTGTAATCGATGA
Organism: Pseudomonas khorasanensis; assembly: GCF_014268505.2. Classification (GTDB taxonomy): domain Bacteria; phylum Pseudomonadota; class Gammaproteobacteria; order Pseudomonadales; family Pseudomonadaceae; genus Aquipseudomonas; species Aquipseudomonas khorasanensis. Next base: position 584,905 of record NZ_JABWQP020000001.1, on the reverse strand, counting down.
CCACGTCGGCGCCCATGCTCCGGGCGAACTCAGCGTTGGCCTCGCGCACGGTCGTGAACACTCTGGCACCCATGGCTTTTGCCAACTGGATCGCCACATGGCCGACACCGCCTGCGCCACCGTGGATCAGAATGCTTTCCCCCACTCTGAGCGCCGCTCGCACGATCAGTGCTTCCCACACCGTCCCGCCCACCAGGCTCAGACTGGCTGCCTCTAGATGGCTCAGCGAGGCAGGTTTCCTGGCGATGATGCTTTCGGCAGCCACGTGGTATTCGGCGTAACTGCCCTGCCCGTCGAATATCTGCGGGGTGTACCAGACCTCATCTCCGGGAGCGAAGGCTGTGACGCCCGGCCCGATGGCTTCGACAACGCCTGAGACATCATGGCCGGTAATGGCTGGAAGCGGCACGAGGTCGGGATAGTCACCGCGCCGGACCTGGTAATCCAACGGATTGACGGAAGTGGCGTGCACCCGGACAAGGACTTGCCCCGCTTGCGGCACGGGCTTGGGAACGTCGCTGAGTTCGAACGAATCAGGACCGCCGAATGATTTCAGGATCATCGCTTTCATGGTAAAAACCTCGCATCGATAAAATGGGATATCGAGAATTCCAGATATTGTGCGGTAAAAAAATTTACAGCTCTTTCCCTATGACCTCGGCAAGCGCGCGGATCGCTGCTTCATTGCGTTTGTAGTAGGTCCATTGACCGATGCGCCTCACTTCAACCAGTCCCACCCGCTGCAACGTGGCGAGATAGCCCGACACTGTCGACTGCGACAGGCCGATACCTTCCTGGATACTGCTGACGCAGACGCCCTCCGTGAAAACGTCACCCTCGTCCTGCGGGGGGAAGTTCTTGACGGGATCCTTCAGGCCTTCAAGGATCTTGAGGCGCGTCGGGTTCGAGAGGGCTTTGAAGATTTCGATCAGTTCCATGCGCTCAGGATATCGAGATTTTGCGATATGTCAATGCGTAATTAATTTATTAAGTCATACGATCTCTTGCGCGTTATACGGGATGGTGAAGCTGTCACAAAGCCCCAAACAAACGCCTCCAGCTGCCCGACGACCTTGCCCGGTCCCGAGGAATACGGTACAAATCCTCTAGTTGTACGACAACATAATAAAAACCTGAGCCATCCTGAGTGGCTACCCTTATTGAGATCTGCCATGTCACGTCCTGAATTTGCACCCACCGTTCCGCCGCCCTTCCCCCGCTACCTCGCCGTGATCATCCTGTTGTGCATGGGTTGTGCCTTCGCCGGTAACCATGTGGCGGCGCGGGTCGCTTTCGATGACGGCGCGGGCGTGTTACTGGCGATTTTGATGCGTTCCGGCGGCACCTTGCTGGTGCTCGCCGTTCTCGTACTGTGGCAAAGGCAAAGTCTGCGTCTGCCACCGGGTGCGTGGCGGTGGCAATTGTTGCTGGGCCTGCTGATCACCGCGCAGAGCCTGTGTCTGTACTCCGCCGTCGCACGTGTCCCGGTGGCGATTGCGCTCTTGGTGGCGAACGTATTTCCCATCCTGCTCGCCTTGCTCACCTGGGCGCTGGGCGGTCCGAGACCGACCGCACGCACCGCCATGCTGATGGGTTTGATTCTGATCGGGTTGGTCTTCGTGCTGGACGTTCCCGGGCGCCTGTCGGACACGGCCAGCGTTGGTCCGGAATGGCTGCTGGGCATCGCGCTCGCCTTCTGCGCCGCCAGCGTATTCGCCTGCGCGCTGTGGATCACCGATCACAAGTTGTCCCAGGTACGCGGCTCGGTGCGCAGCCTGTTGACCATTTTCATTGTCTTCAGCAGCGTCAATCTGGCGGGACTGACCGGCGCCCTCCCCGGCGGACTCGATCTGCCCGCCACCTCAACCGGCTGGCTTGCCCTCGCCACGCTGGTGGTGTTGTACGGCACCGGTTTTATCGTGCTGTTCATTTCCGTGCCACGACTGGACATGCCACGCAATGCGCCGGTGATGAACATCGAGCCGTTGGCGACATTGCTGATGGGCTGGATTGTGCTGGACCAGATGCTCAGCAAAGGGCAGATCGTCGGCGGGGTGATTGTCGTGAGCGGGATTGTCTTGCTCACGTATCGGAAAACGGCGGTGAAGGTTGAGGCGAAAGCTGAGGGGTGAGGACGCGACAGGGGGCTCTTAATAGAGGTTCGCGCAGAGCAGCGACCGCCGCTCTGCCCGCCCCTTTTGGGATTCAGTTTTTCCCAACAACCTCTCTCACAAAATCTTCATACCGACGCAACGGATGCCCGATCAACGCCTCGATCCGCTCGACCGACCCTGCCCCCGCTTGCATGCCGTACCGCTGAATCCCTGCCATCATCAGGCGCATGTCATACGCCAGCCACGCTGGACCATACGCCGCCAACTGCCCTTCAAACGCGGCGACATCATCGCCGCCATAGACAACTTCACGCCCCAGCACGGCACTCCAGATTTTCGCCACCGATTCCCCGGTAAGGACTTGCGGGCCAACCAGTTCCAGCGTGACACGTTCCTGCGCAGCAGGAGCCCGATCACGCTGCAGCAATTGCGCCACCGCCACGTCCGCGATGTCGCGCGCGTCGATCATCGCGACGCCCGCCGAGCCGATCGGCATTGGGTAGACGCCGTAATCCTGGATCGTCTGCCGGACCATCAGTTCGTTCTGCATGAAATACGCGGGACGCAGGATGGTGGCGGGCAGGTCGAGGCTTTCGATCATGCGCTCTACGGTGTATTTGCCGGTGAAGTGCGGGACGTTGGTGAATTTGTCCGCGTGGATCACCGACAGGTAAACGATGCGTTCGATGCCGGCCTCTTGCGCGAGGTTGAGGGTGATCAGCGCTTGCGTGACTTCGTCGGGCGTGACGGCGTTGAGCAGAAACAGCGTGCGTACCGACGCCAGAGCCTGGCGCATCGACGCTACGTCGGTAAGGTCGGCGACGACTTCGCTGACACCCGCCGCAAATTCGCGTTTGCCGGCCTGGCGCACGAGGGCTTTGACCTCGGCGCCCGCGTTGGCAAGGCCTTGAGTAACGAGTGAACCGATGGTGCCGGTGGCGCCGATAACGAGAATGCTCATGGTGAATCTCCTGCAGTCGTGGAGCCTCGCATCGAGGCCCGATGAGGCGAAGATAGGCTGTTGCAGGGACAAAGCAGAGACGCCAGAATGCAGACACTTTGTTTCAAATACGGAACAGTTATGAACCTCAATGCCCTGATCGATTTCATGTTGGTCGCGACGAACGAAGGGCTGGGCAAGGCCAGCCGGGCAAGTGGTATTTCCAAGGCCACGCTGTCGCGGCGCATTACCGATCTTGAGGAGCAACTGGGCGTGCGGCTGATAGAGCGCAGTGCGCGCGGGTTGAAGTTGACTGAAGCAGGCGAGTTGCTGATGTCGCGAACCGAGACGCCGTTGAGCGAAGTAGCCGAAGCGCTGACGGCGGCACGCGAGGGTTTGTCGACGCCGCGCGGCCGTCTGCGCATCGCCGCCCCTGTATTGTTTTCACAACTGGCGATGGGGCAGATTGGCGCCGAGTTTTGCGCAGCCTACCCGCAGATCGAACTCGAGGTCGTGGCCGAGGATCGCCGCGTTGACCTGGTCGAGGAACAATTCGACGTCGCCATTCGTGTTAACCCGAGCCCGGACAGCAGTCTGGTGGGCCGCTGCTTCGCCAAGGATCGGCTGGTTGTCGTGGCGGCGCCGGACCGGCCTAAACCGGCATCGGGGGCGGTCAGCCCGGTGGCCGCCATCGTCATGCCGAGCTTCGAACCGACCCAGTGGCGGCTTGATGACGGGCAACTGGTTCTGGAGCCGATCCCCACGCTGCGCTTCTCTTCGTTCCTGATGATTCGTGACGCGGCCATCGCCGGCGCCGGTGCTGCGCTGCTGCCCCGTTCCATCGCCCGAAACTCGTTGGCTCGCGGTGAATTGGTGCAGTGGGGCACGGTCTCGGGCGTGGAGCCGGAGCTTTGGGTTTTACATACGTCCCGTCGGCTTGCCGCACCCAAGGTGCGTGCGTTTGTCGATTTCATTTGCGCACGCTACCCGGACAAGGATCTCATGCTGAATGCCTCGCCCAGTTGATGTTCAACCGGCAGTCAACTCAGGCTCTCTGTTTCAGCAACACCATTAACACCCGAACTTTTCCTTGAGCAAATCGGCAAACTTGTCTTTTGCGCGATGAAACTCTACGTGCTTGTTCCAGATAAAATAATTCTGCACGGGTGCGAGGTCTTTAAAAAAATATCCCTGGACAGCGCCGACCTGCCTGAACTGCTCAAAGATGCCTCTCGGCACAAGCGACACCCCCGCGCCTGAACTTACGCACCCAAGGATGGTGCCGTAACTGGCTATGCTCGTGATAGGGCTGGATACTGTGTGCCGCTCCAGCCAGTTCACCAAAGCCTTTCTGTAGGGGCATCCCTCGGGCCACATGAATAAATCCACGCCTTGCAGATCCTCTGGCTGGTTTATCGGCCCTGCGGAGGGCGAGGCAATCAGCACCAGCTCCTCTGTGTAAATCTCCATACTTTGAATATCCGAGTGCTCCGGCCTGACGGCAATAATCGCCCCATCCAGCTTATGACTGACGACGTCATTGGATAGCTGCGACCAGTCCCCGGTACTGAATTGCATTTGTACAGACGGAAAGCGTTGATGGTACTCGGATAACAGCTTTGGCAATCTGCCTGTGGCGGAAGACTCTATCGCGCCGATTCTCAAAACACCCGACGGCGCAGCCAAGGGATCAAGCGCTCTCTTTGATTCTTCGCACAACGACGTGATCTTGTTCGCATAGCCAAGAAAGAGTCTCCCGCACGGGCTGATCACCAGTCCCCTGCCTTTCCTTATAAATAAAGAGACCCCGAGTTCCTGTTCCAACAGTTTAATTCGATTGGTGATATTAGAGGGCACGCAGTGCAACAGCTCAGAGGCGCGGACAATGCTCCCTTGATCGGCCACCGTCTTGAACATTACCAGTTGGGACAACTCCATTGTCACTGCTCACTAAAAGTGAATGATTCACTCAGCATAAGTCACTTGTCGCATGCCATCCACGCCGGTTAGTTTCAGCTTGCGCCTCATCCTCACGCGAGACGAAAAGAACAATCTCTGAATTCAACACGTTTCAGCCACAAGAGCCCCGTCAAATGAACGCTGATAACGTTGTCATCGCATTGGCTTTCTTCGCCTTTTGCGGCGGCCTGATAGATGCCGCGGTCGGCGGTGGAGGTCTTGTGCAAGTACCAGCGCTTTTACACGCTCTACCTCAGCACAGCCTCGCCACCGTTTTCGGCACCAATAAACTGGCCGTTCTGGCGGGCAACCTTTCCTCGATATCAGGTTATTTGAAGCGGATAAAAATACATTGGAGATTGATGCTTCCGACCATGTTCGCCGCCTTTTTATTTTCTTTCCTGGGAGCTCTCTCAGTATCCGTCGTCCCGAAAAGACTGATGGAGATTGTGGTTTTCTTCATATTGATAGCCATGGCTATCTACACTTTTATGGAAAAGAACCTGGGCCTCTCGGGGGAAAACAGACAGTTCAGGAAAAAGGACATCGTCCTTGGGGTTTTCTTTGGCGGCCTTATCGGCTTTTACGACGGCGTCTTCGGCCCGGGCAGTGGCAGCCTTCTGCTTTTCATCTTTGTGAAGGTCTTTGGCTTTGATTTCCTGAATGCATCAGCCTCTGCAAAACTGGTCAACCTGGGCACGTTCAGCGCTGCGCTTATATTCTTTGTTCCCTCAGGCAACGTTTTATGGGCAGTGGGCGGCGTGGTTGCCTTATGCAATATGGCCGGCTCACTGACCGGTGTTTTTTTGGCCTTACGCTATGGGAGCGGCTTTATCAGAGTTTTCTTTCTGGTACTGCTTGTGTTTTCGATAGGCAGAATGGGGATGAACATTCTCGCTTAGGCAGCGTTGGCCGACGGCTTTTGGGCACCGTCCTTCACTCACAACGCGGCAGCACAAACACCACCCGCGCCCCGCTCGGTACATTGCGTTCAGCCCATAGCCTCCCGCCATGCCCTTCGATGATCGTGCGGCAGATAGACAGGCCCATCCCCAACCCGGTGGATTTGGTGGTGTAAAACGCCGTGAAGACTTGCTCTGCCTGATCGCAGTCAAAGCCCGGCCCCGAGTCGCTCAGTGTGATTTGTACGTCAGCACCCACCGACTCACTGCAAATCAACAACCGCCGTTGTCCCTCTGGCACAGCCGTCATGGCTTCCAGGCTGTTGATGATCAGGTTGAGCAACACCTGTTGCAATTCGACCCGGTCGGCCAATACCGCCGGTAGCTCGATAGCCGTGTGCATCTGAACGATCGCGCCGTGTCTGAGCGCTTCAGCACGTGTGAAGCCGACCATTTCTTCCACCAGCACATTGAGGTTGACCGGTTGGCGTTGCGGTGGCGTTTTGTGGATCAGTGCACGAATGCGCCCGAGTACATCCGCCGCCCGGTTGCCGTCCAGGATGATATGCCTGAGGCCCTGCTCGACCTCGTCGACATTCGGCGGCTGTGCCCGGAGCCAGCGCAGCGCGGCGTTGGCATTGGTGACCGTGGCGGCGATCGGCTGATTGACTTCGTGGGCGATGGAGGCGGCCAACTGGCCCATGGTTGCCACGCGATTGGCGTGGGCCAGTTCCGTTTGCACCTGCCGGTACCGGCGCTCGCCTTCGCGCACTTGCTCCTCGGCCTGCTTGCGTTCGCTGATATCGAGGACAAAGGCCAGCCCCTGCTGCTGACTGGCCTCGAACGCGGCCAGACCGACGATCACCGGCAAACGGCTGCCATCCTTGCGAATGTATTCCTTTTCGAACGGTTGGGCGCGGCCAGTGCGGATTGCCGTCGCCAGCGCGGCGTCGCTGGTGGCGTGCATTGAGGGCGGCGTCATGTCTCGCCAATGCACACCGCCTGATAGCAACTCGTCCCGCGCATAACCAACCATGCGCAGAAACGCGTCGTTGGCCTCGATAATTTCCCCTTCGACGCTCCAGACGATGATGCCGATGATATTGGCATCGACCAGCCGGCGGATCTTCGCCTCGCGCTCGGCGATGTCGCGATACAGGCGCGCGTTGTCCAGCGAGACCGCCGCCTGTGATGCCACCAGCCGCAGCACGGCGATGCGCGCCGGGCTGAACACTGCGGCCGACAGGTTATTTTCCAGATACAACGCACCGACAACCCGGGCCTGATTCATCAACGGCATGCAAAGGATCGAGCGCGCGCCACGCTGCTGAATGTACGGATCGGCAGCGAACACAGGGTCAGCAGCAGCGTCATCCAGGCAGACGTTGTCGCCGGTGCGCAGCGTCTGGTAGAACACCGATTCGGCCAGTGCCACCGCGTGCAGCGGCTCGTTGCACAGCTGGGTCTCACCATCGCCGATGCGGGTTTGCGCCGCGACGTACGGTGTTTCCGCATCCAGCAGGATGAGCAAGCCATGCTCGGCCCCGGCCTGTTCGATCGCGGTGCGCATGACCATTTCAATCAAGCGGTCGAGCACAATTTCTCCGGCCACGACTTGGGACACCTTCAGCACCGTGGCCAGGTCCAGATGCTCGACGGGGGTCATCAGCGTAGCGACCGGGTTGGGTTGCGCTTCTTCTGCGCGCAGAAAACGGTGACGTCGTTCCAGCTCTCGTACCTTGCCATCTGCACCCCAGCGCAAATATCCGTAGCGCGCGTCGCGAAGGTAAACGCGGGCGATTTTCGCCAGGCCGCGAGCGTTGTAGAACCGCGAGGCGAGTTCGTTGGCCAAGGCTTCGATATGGACGAAGCCGTTGTCCTGAGCCAGTTGGATCGCCTGTTCGTACATCAATTCGGCTTCGATGACTTGCCCGGCGACGCGGGCCATTTCTGCACCGACCAGCGCTACCTGACTGGCGAAAGTCTCCGCGCACAATTGCGCCCAGACCTGCAACTGCCGATGATGCTCGCTCAGCTGTTGCAGCTGATCGGTCTCGGTTTCGGGGTGAGCGGCCAGCGTTAACGCCGCATAGAAATGGTATTCGGCCTCCTCGAAAAACGCCGACACCGCCCACAGCAGCGCTTTGGCCTGCGCGGCGCAGTCGGCGGCCGCCACGTAATCCCCTGCCAGGTAACGCGCTTGCAACTTGCGCACCCAATACTTGCAGCGCGCCAGCGCCAGGTCTGACGACTCAGCCAGATGGGCCTCGGAACCCGCCTCATCGAATCCGTCAGCGTCGAGACAGCCAAACGTCGGCGTCTGTCCGCGCAGCATGCGGATCAGCGCCAACTGACAACGCATGAAATCCGCCACCAGGCCGAAACGGATTTTCTGCGCATAGGCCAGACCTGACTCTGCCTGTGCCTGCACTTCGGCCAACGGCTCGCCGATGAACAGCAGGTCGGAAATCAGGCTGTTACCCGCGAACGCCGCGTAAGGCAAATCGCCGATGCGATTGGCCGCATGCAGCGCCCGACGCAGCAGCTCGCGACATTCGCGCACTGGCCGCATCCAGCGCACCACGAAAATCGAGAAGCACAGATAGGTGCTCGCTTCGTAACGCGTGAAGCCACGACGATCGACCAGGTCGCAGGCCAACTGGCCAAAACGGTACCCGGCCACATAATCGCCGAAACGCGGGCCGGCCACCCGCCCGAAGTTGGCGTACAGCAAGCACGAGGCATCACAGTTGCCGTATTGCAGGCTCAGGCTGACCGCTTTGCAGATGGTCAGGCTGGCGAGGTTCAGATCCGATTGCACTGCCGGCGCGAAGAGTTTGCCAAGCGCGTCGAGGGTCACCAGCGCGGCGGGTTCCTCCATCAGTGGCAAGTCGATGAGTTGTTCAATATTGCGCTGGCCCAGGCTCGTCCACACCTGCTGATACTCGTCGTTCACCTGTGCATCGTCCGGATGCGCCGACCAGTCGATACCGACCTGGCGCAGATAAGCCAGACAGACCGCAACGGCGCGATCACTGCGATCAAGCAGCAAGTAGACGTCCATTTGCAGGCAGGCTACCGCCGCGCGCTCAACCGTAGTGACGGCTCGCTCGGCCAATGTCGCGAGCCGCGTGTCGGCCAGCGTCAACTGGCCGGTTAGGAATTCGCATTCGGCGCGGTTCAGTTCCAGGGCGAAACCCAACTCATGACGACTGTCGTAGCCCTGCTCACCGAGCAATTCTGCGCCAGCGCCCAAGTAGGTCAGCGCCGAGGTGTAGGCAGTCGAGGCCTTGGCGCGCTGGCCGGCCAGCAGGTTGAATTCGGCCAGTTGCTCGCGCTCGGCTCGCACGCTGATCAAATGGGCGCCACGATTGAGCTGGCCGACGATTTCGAAGATAGCCTCTTCACGCCGATCACCGGTTGTCTGCAAGGCGAGCAGTCGGCCGATGCGCAAGTGCATTTGCGCGCGCTCGGTTTCGGCGATCAGCGAATATGCCGCCTCATGGATACGGTCATGCACGAACGCAAAGGCGCCCTCCACGCGCTGGACCAACTCCAGATGCACGGCCGGCCACAGCGTCGTGTGAACGCGGGCAACCGGCATATCCAGCACAGTGGCGAGCGTATCGACTCGCGTAACGTTGCCCAGGCATGCCAATTGTTGCAGGGCCAGCCGTGTCTCCAGCGGCAGCCGCGCCAGTTTGCCGACCATCAGGTCAACGACATTGTCGGTGTAGCCTTTGGCGTTTATCAGGTGCACATCCCAATGCCAGCGGTTGCGCGCTGGGTCATAGCTCAACAATTTTTCCTCGGCCAGTGCATGAACAAACTGGATGACGAAAAATGGATTGCCGGCAGTCTTTTCCAGCACCAGGCCGGCCAGCGCGACGATGCTCGCCGGGGGGCAACGCAGGGACTCGCTGATCAATTGCTCGATATGCGCGCCGGCCAGTGGCGCGAGGCGAATCTCGTCGATGTGCACGCCGGCGTGGCGAAGGGCTTTTAGGGTGCGACTGAGTGGATGATCGCTATCGACCTCGTTGTCGCGATAGGCGCCGACCAGCAACAGATGCGGAATATCGGCGCGTGTCAGCAGGTCCTCCAGCAGATCGAGGGTGGCCGCGTCGAGCCATTGCAGGTCATCGAGGAACAGCGCCAGGGGATGTTCGGGCTGAGCGAATACGCCGATGAAACGCTGCAAGACCAACATGAAACGTTGCTGCGCCTGTTGCGGCTCAAGCTCCGGTACTGGCGCAGTCTCGCCAATGATCAGCTTGAGCTCGGGGATCAGATCGGTGATCAACCGCGCGTTCGGCTCCAGCGCCTGCAACAGTGCCGAGCGCCAGCCGGCGAGCACTTCGCTGCGCTTGCCCAACAACGTGCGCACCAGCCCTTGAAAGGCCTGGACCAGTGTCGAATACGGCACGTCGCGCTGGTACTGGTCGAACTTGCCGGCGGCGAACAAGCCACGCGAAGGCACCAGCACTTTGTGCAACTCACTGACCACCGACGATTTGCCGATGCCGGAATACCCCGAGACCAGCACCAATGCCGGCGCCCCGGTATGCACCACCTTGGTGAACGCCTCGGTCAGCGTCTGTACTTCGCGTTCACGGCCGTAGAGTTTTTCCGGAATCAGCAATCGCTCGAGGGCGCCCTGCTCGTTCAACGTGAACGAATCGACGTGCCGGGCGCGACGCCAGTCGTCGAGGCAGCGCCGCAAATCATGCTCGACGCCAGCAGCCGTTTGATAGCGCTCCTCGGCGGTTTTGGCCAACAGTTTCATGACCACACGCGAGAGCATCGCTGGCACCGTCGCGACCCGCTCGCAGGCCGGCATCGGCAGGCGCGCGATATGGCAATGCACCCACTCCATCGGGTCGTGGGCGCTGAACGGCAGCGAGCCGGTGAGCATCTGGTAAAGCGTCACGCCAAAGGCATACAGGTCGCTACGCGAATCAATCGAGCGATTCATTCGCCCGGTCTGTTCAGGCGCCATATACGCCAGGGTGCCGGCAATGGCTTCCGGCGGCGCCGGGGCTTGCCGCTCGCGAGGTAAACGCGAGGCCAGGCCAAAGCCCGTCAGCCGCGCCAGCCCATCGTGGCAATGAACAAAGATGTGCTGCGGTTTCAGATCCTTGTGCACGAGGCCACACTGGTGCATCTGCCCAAGCGCTCTGGCAACGCTTGAAGCCATGACCAGACAGGTTTCAATGTCCAGCGGTGCGACCAGCAACCGTGACAGCGGCTCGCCACCAGGATCGTCGAACAGCAGGCGAATCCGGGTGCCTGCACGCTCGAGCGCTATCGGTCGTAACGCCCAGGCTGGGTCGAGGGCGTCCTTGAGACTGTACTCGTGCGCCAGGCGGTCAACGGTGGCCGGCAATGGCTGACCGAGAGCCGGACGCATCGCCAGCACGGTGCTCTCGCCCTGCCCGCGTTCACGGGACAGTACCCGCTCGCCGTCGTCCCACAAAATCTGTTTTTTGCTGGCCATCTCTGTCGACACCGCTAAAGATTTGTTCTGCCGCACGGTGGCATGACCTGCGGTTGCTCAACGAAGGGAACGCTGTTCAGTGGCTTCGATGCACAGGCTCGATGCCCAGCGCTTCAGCGATACGCACAAGGTCCGCGACCGAGCGTGCGGCCAGCTTGCGCATGACCTGGCCTCGATGGACCTTGACGGTCACCTCGCTGAGATTGAGTTGCCCGGCAATCTGCTTGTTCATCAGGCCGGCAATGACGAAGCCGAGCACCTCGCGCTCACGCCCGGTCAAGGTGTCGTAGGCCCGGCGCAGGACGGCGCCAGCGTGTTCGGCGGCCAGCCGTGCGCTGTCGCGGGTCAGCGCACTGGCCACCGCGTCGAGCATGTCCTGATCACGGAACGGCTTGGCCAGAAAGTCCACCGCACCGGCCTTCATGGCCTTCACGCTCATGGCGATATCGCCGTGGCCGGTCATGAACACGACGGGAATGCGCAGGCCGTTCTTTTCCATCTGTTCCTGGAATGTCAGGCCGCTTTCGCCGCGCAAGCGCACATCGAGCACCAGGCAACCAGGCACGTCACGCTGGGCCGAAGCCAGGAAGTCCCGGGCCGTGTCGAAGGTCTGCACCTGCAAGCCGACGGAGCGCAGCAGGCCGTCGAGCGCCTGGCGCATCGAGACATCGTCATCGACCACGTACACCACCGGTTCCTTCGGCGCGTGGGGGCTTTGCGCAGGATTGGGATGCGGCCAGGTCATTGTGTCTCCTCGGCGAAATCGCAGCGCGCAATGGGCTGGTCAATAAATCTAGTTCGGGATGGCAACCGCAGCCAGACACCGGCCAGACGGTCAGCGATCAGGCTATCAGGCGCCGCCATTGCCGACTGGCCAGAAACCCCTGAAAATCGGCCAGACAGATGCAGTTCCGCATTCAGCGCTTCAAACAGGCATGCCGGCAATGTCCACCCTTCCCGCTTCAACCCCAGCTACGCGCGACGTCGTGTTCATCGCCTACCCACGCATGAGCCTGCTTGACCTCAGCGGCGCACAGACCGTGTTCTGGGCCGCGAGCAAAGCCTTGGCCGAGCGCGGTCAGCGCGGTTATCAACTGCACACCGCCAGTCTGTCGGGCGGTTTGATCCATACCGTCGAAGGCCTGGCCATCGACACACGGTCGTTGGGCACGCTCGACATGGCCGCGCAGGATACTTTGGTCGTGCCTGGCGCTCCCGACATCTGCCAGACCCTCGACGAACACGGCGAACTGACCGACTGGCTGCACGCCCACGCCCAACTCGCCCGCCGCGTGGTCTCGGTGTGCAGCGGCGCGTTTCTGCTGGCTCAGGCCGGTTTGCTCGACGGCTACCGCGCCGCTACTCACTGGGCCATGTGCGACGCCCTGCGCGAACGTTTTCCGGCGATCGAGGTAGACGCCGATGCGATTTTCATTCAGCAAGGCAACGTGTGGACCTCGGCCGGAGTGACTGCCGGCATCGATCTGGCTTTGGCGCTGGTCGAGGCCGATGCCGGCCACGAAGTGACCTTGCAAGTGGCGCGCGAGCTGGTGGTCTACATCAAGCGTCCCGGCGGACAGGCGCAATACAGCACACTGCTGCAATCGCAGACGCGGGACGGTTCACTGTTCGATGATCTGCACCTGTGGGTGATGGACCGCCTCGGCGACCCCCAACTGTCCGTTGAACGCCTCGCCGAGCAAGCCGCGATGAGCCTGCGTAATTTCACCCGTGTCTATAAGTTGCGCACCGGGCGCACACCGTCGAAAGCGCTTGAGCTGTTCCGCCTCGAAGCCGCCAAGCGCCTGCTGGAAAACTCCCCGCATAAAATCGAACGAATCGCCCGCCTCTGCGGCTTCAGTGACGAAGAACACCTGCGCGTCTGCTTCCAGCGTCACCTGTCGATCTCACCGCGCGACTACCGCAGCCGCTTCAGCCGCGAAGGCTGACCCGCCCCCGCACTCGCCGCTATACCTACGTATAGTTTTGCCCGATTGCCATCGGCGTATGGTGCAAGAACGACAGGAGTCACCCAGCTCGGCCGCCCGGCCCGGGAGCGTTATGCACGAGACGTATGTGATCGCGGTGGTGGACGACGACGAGGCAATTCGCGCGTCGCTGAGCAGCTTGCTGCGCGCCTGCGGTTATGAGGTGCTCAGTTATGCAGGACCTGCGCAATACCTCGAATCAGAGGGCCCCGCACAGACCCATTGTTTGATCTCCGACATTCAAATGCCTGGAATGAGCGGCCTGCAGATGCATGCGCAGCTACGGGCGTCGGGATGGTGCAGACCGGTGATTTTTGTGTCGGCGCATCAAAGGGATCTGCCCTGCGCCAAGTCCCACGCAGCCGGTGTCATTGCTTGCCTGCACAAACCCTTTGCGGCGGATGAGTTGCTTGACTGCGTTGCCGTTGCAATGCGCGAAGCTGGAATTTCCTGATATGTCTGACTCGATAGACGGTCACTCATGCCGATGTTCATACATTGCTGAGCAAATCAGCCAGAGAGATTAAGGCCCAAAGATCTGAAGTCAAAGCGCCACTAATTGCCACTACAAACACTGGCTGTCACCCTTCTCCCCGTTCAAACAGGACCAGAACAAGGAACCAAGGATTGAGCGGCTACGTCCCCAACCCACCTAAGGGCTATCGCAACACCGGCGTCGAACCCGTCGACCTAAACGCCCAACACTGGGCGCAATACAAAGACCTCCCGCCAGCGCCGGACACCAAACCCGACCTAAAGGGCTGCGTCTTCGCCAAAAGCTGCAACCTGCCCGACGGCGAAATCAACCACAGCAACCCGACAGGGTTCGTCCCCGTTGAAAAGCTGACCGACTACGGGCTATGGGCCGTTTTGGCCACTGGCGCAGCCATTACTGCCGAAGGCACGTCCCTCCAGTTTGTTGGCGGCTCCGCAACCGGCAGTGCCATTGCCCAACGGCTAGGTGGCTCACTCGCGCTAGGCCTACTCGACGGCGCAGGCGCCATGGCAGCAGGCGCTGCCGTGGGCACCGTTGCGCTATTGATGCCCAACACCAGCATTGCCCCGGACAGTGCCTTCTATAAGGACGAGCAATACGCCACGCTTGAAACCGGCCGAACGCGCGTGCGTGTCAACGTAAAAACGTTGCCGGACGGCTCCGTCAACGCCTACGGCTTTTATACGGGCGGCAAAAAGGACTGGGAGAATGTCCCGGTCATCAAAGCTCAGAAAAACGGCGAAAAATTCATAGCCAACATTGGCAACGGCATAGGACTAACGTGGACGCCCGCTGCCAGTCCGGATGGAGTGCTGGGAATTCCAGCCTTGGCAGGCGCCCCTCAGCTACCTCCCGTATGGGTTTATCCGCCGACACCACAGTCGGACACGCTGCTGGCCAACCCCGCGCACCCACCTGAGTTCCAGGATGCGATCATCTGGTTCCCGGAGGATGCGGGGCTTGAGCCGATCTACATCGTGCTCAGCACGCAGCTAGAGAAGAACAAGGCGGCGGGCGCCGCCTTCGAGGATGAAGCTTACAGCGGCTTTTCCGAAGAGATGGAAGAGTCCGGTCAGCAAGTCACGATAAAAACACAGAGCGGCACCCGAACCCGTCTCGATATGATAGGCCGAGATGCAAATGGCGACATCGCATGCATCGAGTGCAAAGCCTCTGAAACGGCACCGCTGACCCGTAATCAAAAGCGCGCGTTTCCGGAAATCGAACAGAGCGGTGGCCGAATCATGGGCAAGGGCAAACCTGGCTTTCCCGGTGGCACCCAAATCCCGCCCACCCGAGTAGAAATCTTGCGGCCTCCGCAAAAATAAGAGAACCAAGGATCTTAAATGTCCGTAATAGACGCTAAAACCATCGACATGTGGGGCATCCCAAAGTGGGACGACAACAAAATCATCCTGGGCATTGCTGATCATCTCGAGTGGGGTGACAAAACCCAACAAGGAGAGCACCTGCTTGTGCTGCAGGAGAAGATCAACAATTACATCGCCTTCATCGAAAGCGGTGAAATCTACACCGAGATCCCCGGTGCACTCGGCAAATCCCCCGTCATTCGTGTTCAAGGCAAATACGAGTTGTCCGAGCAAGGCGAGTTGTTCGTAGATAGCGTGGCCGAGACCTTGAAGGAAGTGGGGATTGGATTCGAATTTGTGCTCAAAGCGGAGTAACTGGCATCGTGATCATGAACAATCCGGCCGTTCCAGCAGGCCACACCTGAATAACTGCATCTGCCTGAGGGACAATATGTCCATCATCGAAACCAAAGTAGTCGACATCACCGCAGTGCTCGAGTGGGAACCCGACAATGTCGTACTCGTCATCACTGATCATCTGGAATGGGGCGACAAAGCTCAACAGGGTGAACACCTGTTGTTGCTACAGGAGAAGATCAACACCTACATCGCCTTCATCGAGAGCGGCGAACTGCTGGAAAGCTACGCGCCAGCCAAGGGCAAAAAACCAAAGATCCGTATCAACGGCCTTTATGAACTGCCCGAGCAAGGTGAAATCTTTATCGACCGCGTGACCGAAGTGCTCAGAGGCGTGGGCATTGGAATGGAATTTGTGCTCAAGGACGACTTCGCCATTCGACACTAAGCGTGAGATTGAGTCGAGCTAAAACCAAAGGGTATTCGCGTTCCTCTCTCGGTAGTACCGGGCCTAGTGATCTTCTGGTGAAGTGTGCGCAAAAATCTCTTGCGGTCTCGCTTCAAACGATAATCAGGATCCAGCAGACTGGTGTACCTCGGCTCGTACGCTTCATCGAGTACCGCAAAATCGAGCACACGAACGTCTCGCGTCAGTCAGAACTGACCGCTGTTAACAGGCCCGCCCAGCGGCGGCGTTAACATTGCCATACAAGTTGACCAGCGAATAAACACGACTGGGCAATCGCGTTTAAATTACACCAACTGTTACTCCAAAAAGCCTACAACGCCTTGCGCCGCTGCCTACGGGTACTTCAGAATCCGCCGGCTTACACGGCTATCGGTCGGGCTATATCGTTTCCCTGTCACTGCAAAACAGTGATCGGGTTTGGTAGCCCGTTTCTTGATAGTTATATGGCGCCCCTTTATGCGGCCTCTTTTTTGAGGCTCAGCTCTATATGGTGGCCATGCGTGGGGCTCATTCGTGAGCGCCGGGGTTAACTATCTTGACCGGTCTACCAACCCGCGTGTGGCCGCCACCCATCGTTTGGTAGCGATGGTGACGGCTCTTCATTCCTTCAAGGTAGAGAGTCATCAATGTTCAAAGTAACGCCAAACCCGCCAGAAGCCGATTCGATTCCGTACGACCCCGCTCTGGAACCTCAGCGAATAAAAGATGCGGCCGCTCGTGCCATCAACTTCTATCTCGACCCTCAGACGCTCAAGACGACGATTCCCAAGCGCCAGCCAGGCAGGATCTTTCTCATCGATCCCACGGTGGACGAGGAGACGTTGCTCGTCGAAGCCTGTGAATCACTGGCAGCCGCCAACGACATGGCCCGCGAGCTCGGTGGCGTGATTGACCTCCCACAGCGTCGTTCGTTGCTGATGTTGCAGCAGGTGATCATGTTGAGTGAGCTGATCGTCAATCGCGTGCTCGACAGCCGACGCGTGTCGAACTAGCGAACCGAGGCATGAGGGGGCGTGCTCCCTCATTACCAGCGCACGCGCCACGGCCGTGGCGCGGCATTCTCATACCCAGACGCTCAAGCGGCTCTCATCGGAGTTTCAGCTGATGTCAACGACACCATCACACCCACCGGTCACTGACCCGGCATCGCCTTATGAGTCCTTCGGTTCAAGAAAGCTTCACGACGCGGCCGAGCGCGCACTCGATCATTACCTCGCGCCAGCGATCAACGCCACGCCCTATAGACCCAACACTCTGTTTATGGTCAATCCGCAGTCCGACACCGAATCGCTGCTGGTTAACGCATGTGAATCCCTGGCCTCCGCCACGGTGATGCTAGGTGATTTTGCTGGGATGCTGGAAGGCTCACGGCGCAATACCCTGTTGGGTATTGCGCAGGTGGTCATGCTGGGGGAACTGGCGGTGAACAAAGCGTTGGATAACGTTGAGCCCACTGATTGATCACCAGTACTCGCCGTGCTGGGTCTTGCACCTACACGGCGTTTCGAATTCAGCGCGCGAGGCTGGCGCTGTTCAGGCTGGTTAGAAAACTGCGGATGTTGTTTTGCACCGCGCGGTTGATTGATTCTTTGATTCTTACCAGACCCGAAAACGCATAACCCGGCGGGACTTCGCCGATCGCTGCGACGTCCTTTTCGAACAACACCTTGCCCGTCTTGCGGCTCACCAGTTGGTAACGCGCCATCGACGTGGTGGTCATGGTGATGCCGCCGGCGGGCACGTCCAGTTCCAGGATTTTAACCAGTAGGTTCACCTTGTTGCTCGAGTCGTCATCAAACACCGTGGCACGGTTCAAGCTTTCCTGCAGCGCGCTTTGCCATAGTTGCGGCACGGCTTCGCCATAGGAAGGCAAGTCACCGGTCTTTTCCGAAGGGCTGGCGTAGGACACCGACGTAGCACGTAGATCGGCATCAAGCTTTTGTGTGCTGGCTTGCACGCCGTCGACGGAAAAATTCAACGGTGGCGCCGAGACGCAGCCGGTCAAAACCAAAAGCACACTTGCAGCAACAAAGGCGTTACGAATCATGCTGGGCATCCATGTCTAAAGGTGTGTGGCACGTGAAGGATTCGTAATCCTGTCGTTAAATCTGAATAAAAGCCAGTGTTGGCCCGCGCCGTCAAGATTGGGTTCTACCTCAATGAGCCCATCAGGAGCGACCACAATGAAAAAACCACTCACACCTTCACGCTCAAGTTCCCCTTCACCAGCACCAGCGGCGAGTTGCTGTCATCGCTGCCCATCAAACGCCTCAAGCGCAAAGACATCAGCGCCGCGCAAACCGCCCCTCGCCCATACCTTCGTATACCCCCCTTCCACCCATGCGTACCCCTCACACACCGATGGACAACTGTGCCCGCAGGCGCTGCGCCCTAGCATTGTTTTCGACAACGGGCGATTGAGCGCCAGGCAGTAAGGCAAGCCGTTGCGGCGGCCAGTGATCGTCACGCCAGAGCCCGGGCCGGGCTCGGATTTATCCATCCATCAGCGTCAGGGAGCACATTATGAAACAGCAATTATTGGTGATCGGTGCAGGGTTCGGCGGGCTGTGGAGTGCGTTGGGCGCCGCCCGGTTGCTGGACATACATGGTCGTCAGGATGTCGAGATCACACTGCTCGCCCCGCAAGCCGAACTGCGTATTCGCCCGCGTTTCTACGAACCTGACGTGCACAGCATGTTCGCGCCGCTGGACGCTTTGTTCGATGCCGTTGGCGTGCGTTTCGTCAAAGGCACCGCTGAAAGCATTGATGGCCTTACGCGCCGCGTCGGTTACCGCGACGAGACCGGGCGTCCGGGACATCTCACCTACGATCGGTTGATTCTCGCCAGCGGCAGCCAGCTCGCGCGGCCACCGGTTCCCGGACTCAAAGAGCATGCGTTCGACGTTGATCAGATCGAATCCTCCGCCCGCCTGGAACGTCATCTCATCGCCCTCGCCAACCAACCGGCCAGCGTTGCGCGCAACACCGTGGTGGTCGCCGGTGGCGGTTTCACGGGGATCGAAACCGCGACCGAGATGCCGGCGCGTCTGCGCGCCATTCTGGGCGAGGATCAGAATGTGCGGGTGATCGTCATCGATCGCAGCAAAGACATCGCCGCGACCATGGGCGACGGCATTCGCCCATCAATCATCGAGGCGTCCGATGCGTTGGGTATCGAATGGATCGTCGACGCCACCGTCGCAGCCGTGGATGCCAAGGGTGTCACCCTCGCCGATGGCCGCCACATCGAAAGTCACACGGTGATCTGGACCGTGGGCTTCCGCGCCAGCCCGCTCACCGAACAGCTTGAAGCCAAACGCGATGGCCAGGGGCGTCTGCATGTCGACGGCAACCTCAAGGTGGAAGGCATCGATCACGTATTTGCGGCCGGCGATGTCGCCCGCGCCGCCACCGACGACCTCGGAAACTATGCGGCGATGTCTTGCCAACACGCGATCAGCCTCGGTCGTTATGCCGGTAACAACGCCGCGGCCGATCTGCTCGGTGTGGCCCCAATCACCTACCGTCAGCCGAAATACGTGACGTGCCTGGATCTCGGTGCGTGGGGTGCGGTGTACACCGAGGGTTGGGATCGTCAACTGAAACTGGTGAAGGCCGAAGCCAAAGAGCTGAAGACACAAATCAACACCGTGTGGATCTACCCGCCGGCAGCCGACCGTCGCACTGCGCTCGCGGCCGCTGACCCACTGATCCCGGTGGCCTGATTTCACCCTGCACTTTTTGCCCTGAAAACAAGGAGAACACCATGACCCTGCATCTGGATTCCTTCACCGCCGACCGTGCCGTGACCCTGCAAACCCCGAGCGAAGAACTGGTCCCGTCGCGCTACGCCCTGCGTCTGGGCGACATTGATGTGATGGTGATCAGCGACGGCGTGCTGCCGTTGCCGACCCAGACCATGTCGACCAATGCCGATCCCGCCGACCGCGCCGCCTGGTTCAAGGAAATGTACCTGGGACCGGATGCGTTCGACTGGGCACTCAACGTGCTGGTGGTGCGCAGCGGCGATCAGGTCATCCTCGTCGACGCCGGCCTCGGTGGCCAGTTTCCCGGTTTCCCCCGCGCCGGGCAATTTCCCAAGCGCCTGGCCGCTGCCGGCGTCGACCTCGCCGACATCACCGATATCGTCATCACGCACATGCACATGGACCACATCGGTGGCCTGCTGGTCGACTCTGTGAAAAGCCGTCTACGCGACGACGTGCGCATCCACGTCACCGCCGCTGAAGTGAATTTCTGGACCACGCCGGACTTCACGTATACGAACATGCCCGCGCCGGTGCCTGACGTCCTGCGCAGCACGGCCAACGCCTTCATCGACCACTACGAAAGCAAGCTGCGGAGCTTCGAAGATGAATGCCAGGTCGCCCCCGGCGTGGTCGCCAGGCTTACTGGTGGTCATACGCCAGGCCACTGCGTGGTCTACGTAAACTCGGGCGGCGAGCGCCTCACCTTTGCGGGTGACGCGTTGTTCCCTGTGGCCTTCGACCACCCCGACTGGCACAACGGTTTCGAACACGATCCGGCGAAATCTGTAGAGGTTCGTGTGCGTCTGCTTAACGAAGCCGCCGCCAGCGGCGAGCTGTTCGTCGCCACGCATCTGGCCTTCCCTTCGGTCGGTCGCGTCGCGGTCAACGGTGATGCCTTCCGCTGGATTCCGGCCATATGGGATTACTGATTGCCCGCTGGAAAACCTTCGCCCGGCCCCTGCCGGGCGAAGGCATTTAGCACCAGCGCCACGCAGAGCTGTCCGAGCGGTGACCCACAACCGCCTGCTGTGTAACACTGCTGCAGCAAGCAAATCTGTGCGGAGGACAGAACGTTGGGTTATCTGGATTGGGTGCAATGGCCGGCCATGCTGGTCACCGTAATGGCCGCCTGGCTGATCGGTTCGCAGCGACCGCAACGGCGCATGAGCGGCTTCGTGTGTTTCAGTCTTAGCAATCTGTTGTGGGTGATCTGGGGCCTTCATGCCGGCGCTTTTGCGTTGATCGTCCTGCAGATCTGCCTGTTCCTGATGAACCTGCGCGGCTTCATGAAAAACCGCGTTTGCAAGCAGTAAGTGGCGCTGATCAGCCGCCCGGCAAATCCTTGGAATTTTTTTTGTCGGACAAACTCCGTTTCGTATGAGCAAAGGAGGAACTCATGCGTAGCACCGATCTTTTTGTCATCGAATACAAACATCACGAGCAGCCGAAGTCTTTCGTTATCCGCGCCAAGAGCATGCGCAACGCTGATGCCTGGCATTGGGCGAGCTGCGATGCCGGTATTGCGCCCATTCCGAAACCGGGTAAACCGCCATTGAAAGTCGTCTCCAAACCGCAGGCTGAGCGCTATGGAATCACCGACGTGAAATGGCGCGAGACGGCGGCGGTTGACTGGACGGAGGCTTAGTCGACCCAAGTCCTTCGACCGATCTTGCACGCGAGCCATGCGCCCCAAAACAGGCTGCTGAAAAACCGCGTCGCCTGGCCAAATCCCGCGTCATGCAACAACGTCTGAACCGCCGCCTCGGAGTGCGGCGGATCAGCGCCCTGCAATATCTTCCCGAGTTTAGCCTGCACCTCATCGGCGGTTGCGCCCTGCTGTCGCCAGCGCTGGCTCCAGGCTTGCAATAGCAACGGCTGACTGGCGTAGGCGTAATGATTGCCAGCGACGATCAACGGTGCGCCGGGTTTCAGCCGGGCCTGAATGGATCGAAGGATTTGCTGCTTGGCTTCGTCACCGCCCAGATGATGGAGCACACCGATCAGCGTGGCGGCATCGAAGGATGCATCTGCCGGCAAGTCTTCGACATGCCCGAGGTGCACTTGGGTTCTGTGCAATAGATCATTGGCGCGCAGATGCCCGGTCGCAGCCGCCAGCATCGGCTCGGAAGGATCGACTGCAACAAAATCCCAGTCCGGCTCCAGCGCGGCCATGGTGATGATTTCCTGAGCCGTACCGCCCGCGCCCACCACCAACACTTTTGCCGAACTCGACGGACCGAGGCTGGCGGCCAACATGCAGGCCGCGAGATCGTGACAGGCATCGTAGCCAGCCAGGGCAATGCGGCTTTGTCGGGCGTATTCGCTGGCGCGGGAGGTGTCGAATTTGGCGGCGGGGTCGGTGGCAGGCTGGGTCATGGCATTCTCCTTGGCTTTGCGGCACGCTACGCCCTGACCGCGAAGAAGAAAAATCCAATGATTTTATGGGGGGCATTCCGCTGAGGAATAAGGAGGGTGTAAGGGCTTTCTCTACTGATCGTTCCCACAGCGTGGGAACGATCAAATCCACGGTTTACGACCAGAAGCCTTGATGCGGCTCGGCCGCCTCGGCCTCCAGCATCGGCCCAAAAACACTGACAGGGCGCTGCCCCCTGGAAAACACTTCGCGACACGGCAGCGAGAACGTCGGGTTCTCCGGGTGGTCCCCGGTCAATCCCAGCAACGCGTGCTCTGACAAGGCATAAACCACTCGCCCGACACCGGTCCAATACACCGCGCCCGCGCACATGCAGCAGGGTTCGGCGCTAGTGTAGAGCGTGCACAGTTCCAGCTCTTGAGGCGACAACAGCCTGGCCGCAGCAGCCACCGCGACCAGTTCGGCGTGCTGGGTGGGGTCGCCTTCTGGCGGCATCGAGTTGTTGCCGGCCTCGGCGATGACCTTGCCGTCGCGGTCCGCCACCAATGCCGCAAACGGATGGCGACCACGTTGCTTCGATGCTTGAGACAAGGCAATGGTCTGTCGCAGCAACTCCAGATCAAGATCGCTGATGCCGGCCGGAACACATTGAGTGAATTGATTCATGGGTAACTCCTGGGCAGTGAAAAACGACAAGGGTCAGTCGGCCAGTTCAGCCGCTGATGTGCCGACGGGGTCGGTCGATGGTTGTTGTTTGTTGAGCAACACGTTGAGCACGATGGCAGTGATCGCACCGAGAAAAATCCCGCTGTCCAGCACCAGTTTCAGGGTTGGGCCTACGTGTTCGAACAGCGCCGGAAAGGACATCGGCAGCACTCCGACACTGACCGACACCGCGACGATGATCGCGTTGCGGGTGCCTTCGAACTGCACGCGTGACAGCTCCTGAATGCCTGCCACCGTGGTCATGCCAAACATCACAACCGCGCAGCCACCCAGCACTGGCGTTGGCACCGCCGCGATCAGCGCCCCGAGTTTGGGGAACAACCCCATCAGCACCATGATTGCTCCGGCGCTGGCAACGACGAAGCGGCTCTTGATGCTGGACAAGGCAATCAGCCCCGTGTTTTGCGTAAAGGCGTTGTACGGAAAACTGTTGAACAAACCGCCGAGCATGGTCGACAAGCCATCGGCACGGAAGGCGTTGCCGAGGGTTTGTTGCGTAGTCGGTTTGCCCACCAGCTTGCCGATGGCCAGGCAGTTGCCTGTGGTCTCGGCCATGATCACCAGCATCGCCAAGGTCATGATCAGAATCGGCACCAGAGAGAATTGAGGCGCACCGAACGCCATCGGCGCGCTCAGCTCAAACCAAGCCGCTTCGCTGACCCGACTGAACTGCGTCATGCCACACGCGGCGGCGATCAGGCTGCCGACAAACAAACCGATGAGCACGCTCAGGTTGCCGATAAAACCGCTGAATTTGGCGTAGATCACCAGCGTTACGCTGACTGTGGCAAGACCCAGCAGCAGGTTGGCGGGACGGCCGAAGTCAGGCGAATCGGGGTTACCTCCACCCAGCCAGATCGCCGCCGCCGGCATCAGTGAAATGCCGATGATGGTGATCAGGCTGCCGATCACCACCGGCGGAAAGAATCGCAGCAAACGGCTGAACACTGGCGCCAGCACGATGGTGAGGAAACCGGCGGCGATCACAGCACCAAAGATCTGGCTGAGACCGAACTCCTTGCCGATCATGATCATCGGCGCCAGCGCAATGAACGAGCAGCCTTGAATCAGCGGCAAACGCGCGCCGAATTTCCAGAAACCGAGGGTCTGAATCAAGGTCGCCACGCCGGACGTCAACAGATTCGCGTTGATCAGTAGAACCACCTGGGCCGACGTTAGCCCCATCGCGCTGCCGAGAATCAGCGGCACCGCCACCGCTCCCGCGTACATCACCAGAACATGCTGCAGGCCAAAAGTGAACAGCTGTCGCAGGGGCAACACCTCATCGACCGGATGAATGGGTTGTGTAGTCATGGCACAAGCTCCTGAAAGGGGCAGCGTTTGTTGTAATCGCGGGTGCTCAGGGCAAATGAACCGAGAGGATCGGCCCCGGCGTTCGATGACGCCCGGTCATCCTTGAATGTTTTTAACGATGAAACAAATTAGCAACCATCGCTTTTTTCGATGGCGAACAGGCGGCACAATCGCGATCAGTCATGAGGATTGCCCTCACTTTCGAACCGGGAGTACACCGCTTGCGCTTCTCACTCGACCAATTGCTGATGTTCGTCCAAGTGGTGAAAAGCGGCTCGTTTTCCGCTGCCGGGCGCAAGTTGGGCAAGACGCAATCGACCATCAGCGCGGCGATTGCCAATCTGGAAACCGATCTGGGTGTCGAGTTGTTCGACCGACGCAACCGAAGCCCCGCCCTTACAGCCAGCGGCCACAAGTTGCTGGTTCAGGCCGAAGCGGTGCTGGAGCGCTGCATGACCTTCGAGGCGCACGCCGATTGCCTTTCAGATAACGTCGAACCGACCCTGACACTGGCGATTGAGACACCGTACGGCCCGATCATGCCGGTGCTGCAAGCATTCGAGCAGGCGTTCCCGTATGTCGACCTGATCATTCGGCATCCGGTTTACGGTGACGTCAGCGAACTGGTGAGCAGCGGCGAGGCGGTGCTGGGCGTGGCGTTTTCACAGCCAGGCTATGCCAGGGAACTGGCGTTCCAGCAATTGGGCAAACTGATCATGTTGCACGTTTGCCATCCCGACCATCCGTTGGCTCAACTCGACAACGTCACGTTCGACGATTTGCATGTGCACCGGCGCTTGGCTTTCAGCGCTCACGCCAGCAAGCTGCCAAGCAGCGAATACTTGCGCTCGACGCAACTGTGGCAAGCGGAAAGCTACCTGGCGCTGCTGGAGATGGTCCGTGCCGGCCTCGGCTGGGCAACCCTGCCACGTCAGCTGATTCAGCGCGAACTGGGCAACGGGGAACTGGTCGAGTTGCAGTTGTCGGCGTACCCGCACACCGACTGGCAAGTTGGCGTCGATCTGTTGTGGGCACGGCAAAGGCCCTTGGGCACGGCCGAGCGGTGGCTGAAGGAAAAGCTGCAAGGGAACAAGGTGTACGAAAGGGATCGCAATGGGCAGAGCACGACGCTTTGATCATTTGGCAAACAACAGGCTCATGTCCTTGAACGCCTTGAATTCAAGCGCATTGCCGCAGGGATCGAACAGAAACATCGTCGCTTGTTCGCCCACTTCGCCTTTGAATCGAATGTAAGGTTCGATCACGAACTGCGTGCCAAATGACCTCAGGCGCTCGGCCAGTGCTTCCCATTGCTCCCACTGCAAAACAATCCCAAAGTGCGGGACCGGCACGTCGTGACCGTCGACCGGGTTGCTGTGCACGCTTTCCTGAGACGCTGTCTTCGGCTGTTCGTGAATGACCAACTGGTGGCCGTAGAAGTTGAAGTCGACCCATTGCGCGCTGGATCGTCCCTCCTCCAGGCCGAACACTTCGCCGTAAAAACTGCGGCAGGCCGCGAGGTCGTAAACAGGGATGGCGAGGTGGAAAGGCGAAAGACTCATCAGCAACTCCATGGGTTCGTTTTCAGGGAGACCGGCTGCAACGCAAGGCGGCCAACCGGGGAATGCAGCCATCCTAGGCGGAATAATCCAACAGAAAAATCAATATATATTTCTTAGAAACACAACTAATCTTTGTGAATGATCAAAGAACTGAAGACCCTTATCGCCGTGGCCCGTGAAGGCACTTTTGCCGCTGCGGGAAACAGGATCGGTCTAACTCAGGCCGCCGTTAGCGCACAGATGCAGCGTCTGGAGGCGGAGTTGGGATTTGAACTGTTCGACCGCAAGGGTCGTACGGCGCATCTGAACAGAATGGGCCGGCAGATCCTGTTGCAGGCGCAGGATCTGTTGCGGCTTTATGACAATCTGGGCTCGACCACCACGGGCGCGCCGGTGAATGTGCGGGTAACCATCGGCGCCATCGCCTCGGTGCAGCGCTCCTACCTGCCCGATGCTCTGGCGATATTTCACCAGCAATGCCCGCACTGCAGGACGCGGGTGATTCCCGGCCTGTCGATGGAAATGGTCAATCTTGTGGATGCTGGCGAGATCGATCTTGCCGTGATCATCCGCCCGCCCTTCGCGCTACAAAGCGATCTGCGCTGGACCACACTGGCGCTCGAGCCTTATCGGTTGATTGTGCCGCGCGAGGTCGAAGGGGACGACTGGGCCGAATTACTCTCCAGTCAGCCGTTTATCCGCTATGATCGCTCCTCGTTCGGCGGCCGCCAGGTCGATCGCTTTCTGCGGCAGATGCATTTCATCCCGCGCGAGGTGTGCGAGCTGGATGAACTGGAAGCGATCACCAAACTGGTGGAAAAAGGCGTCGGCGTCGCGCTGGTACCGCAAACCGCGCGCGAGCCGCACTGGCCGGAGGGCGTCCGTGCCCTGGATCTCGGCGATCATACGTTTCACCGAGACATCGGGCTCGTGCATCGGTCTCGTCAATCCTTGAGCGAGCCGGTGCGCACGCTGGCCGAGCTGATCAGCGCGCAGGTGGCGTTCGCGTAACCACTTTTCGGTGGCAATCGGCCGGGGTCAGCACCGCCCCGGCTTTTGAGCGCACGGCGATGGTTTCGACGGGCTCGGCGCGCTCATTGTCGAGCAACACCGAGCGCTCCTCACCGTCTGAAAACAGGAAACGCTCGCCCCACTGGCGCAGGCTGACAACGATGGGGAATACCGCGCGGCCCATCTCGGTCAGCACGTATTCCTTGTAGGCGCTGCCGTCGGAGGCGGGCTGAATCTGCAGCAACCCCAACTCAACGAGCCTTTTCAATTTGACCGTCAAGATGTTCCTGGCCAGGCCCAGGCGCTTCTGGAATTCACTGAAACGGCGCACGTCATCGAATGCATCGCGAATGATCATCAAGGCCCAGCGATCACCGATAGCCTCAAGGGTGCGGGCCACCGGGCATTCGCTCTGGGCCAGTAATTGCTGTCGAGCCATGTTGCTCCAGGGTTGCTTGGGTTGCTGAATGTGGTTGCATTTAACAACTCGAATGGATAAAGATCAACGCATCAGTTTCATTTTGAAACCACAATTGGAGGATGCAAGGATGCCCTGTTCGACGCACACCCTGACCAATGCGCAAGGCAAAATTCACGACACATCGATGGGCGCAGGCCTGAGTCGTGCGCAGACTTTTCTTTTCGCAATCACCTGCGCCATGGCCGTCGCGAACGTTTACTTTGCCCAGCCATTGCTGGAATCCATGGCCGCCAGTCTGGGCGTTTCGTCCGGCGCGATCGGCGTCGTGGTGACGGTCACTCAGGCCGGTTATGCCGTCGGCTTGTTGTTCATCGTGCCGCTGGGTGATCTGCTCGATCGCAAGAAACTCATCGTCAGCCAACTGCTTTTGTCAGCGGTTGCGCTGTGTACAGTGGGCCTGGCCGAGAGCTGGGGCATGCTGCTCGGCGCCATGGTGCTGGTGGGGTTGCTGGCGGTAGTGGTGCAAGTGGTGGTCGCCTGTACGGCCAGCCTGGCGAGCCCGCATCAGCGCGGCGCAGCGGTGGGCACTGTCACCAGTGGCGTGGTGCTGGGGATTTTGCTGGCGCGTTTCGTTTCCGGCGCTGTCGCCGACATGGCGGGCTGGCGCGGCGTTTATTTCGTCTCGGCGGTGTTGATGGTCGGCATGGCACTGGTGCTCGCGCGCGCCCTGCCCGCCTCGGTAAAGCCCACTGCGCAAGGCAGCTACTGGCAATTGCTGCGCTCGGTTTTTCGCTTGTTTATGACTGAGCGGACATTGCGAATCCGAGGCACCTTCGCGCTGCTGATTTTCGCCGCGTTCAGTGTGCTGTGGACGTCAATGGTGCTGCCTCTCAGCGCGCCGCCACTGTCGCTGTCACACACGCAGATCGGCCTGTTTGGTCTGGCCGGGGTGGCGGGTGCACTCGCGGCTTCGCGGGCCGGCGTTCTGGCGGATCGAGGAATGGGCAATCGCACCACCGGCATCGCGCTCACAGTGTTGACGCTGTCCTGGCTGCCCATCGCATTCGTCCACAGTTCGCTGCTGGCGATGCTCATCGGGGTGATCCTGCTCGACTTCGCCGTGCAAGCGGTGCATGTCACCAATCAGAGTCTCATCTTTGCAGCACGGCCCGATGCGCAGAGCCGACTGGTCGGCGCTTACATGTGTTTCTACTCGATGGGCAGCGGCTTGGGCGCCATCGCGGCGACATATACCTATGCGCATTTTGGCTGGGTCGCCGTGTGCATTTTGGGTGCCGGCATCAGTGCCGTTGCGTTGGTGTATTGGTTATTGCTCAAGCGGGTCCAATCCTGACCCGTGACTGTGTGTCCCACATGACGCCTTCGCGAGCAGGCTCGCTCCCACCGGAGTGCGTGGGGAGTAGGCTTGCTCGCGAAAGCGGTGGCCCGTCGCTGATGTGAATATCAAGAACCGGCTATTTGCCCTCTTCGGGCTTTTCCGTCTGGATCTGCAGCGAAGGCTTGCTCTTGTCGCTGTCCTTGTTGGGCGCATCGTTGGAGTCAAAGCAGCCCTGCAACAGAAACATTGAGCAGAACCCCAGACATACACAGATTTTTTTCATGACGATCTCCTTTCGGAAGTGGTGTCGCTACCGGTTATTGAACAGCACACCGCTGTCGCAAGTGGGCTCACACCTATATGGACCTGCATCAAATTCTCAACCCTTGCTGTGCTCGGGTGACGAAGGCCCTTCCTTGACGCCGCGCGGGCCGGCAATGCCCCACACGATCAAGCCAAGCACCGGGAATACGATCAACCCGATCGCCCAGGCGGCTTTCACGCCGACGCTTTTGTTGCTGCGAAATACACTGACAATCGCCCACAAATCAACCAGCAGAATGATGACTGCCACGGCTATGGAAAAATAACTCGCTGCCTCGTTCATCGCCCAATCCTCAAAAGACGTGTAAGCATTGGGCTGCGGCCGAATGTCAGCGTTCAAAAAAAATGCGCTGCCGCGAGCTGCCGATGGCTCAGCCGCTGTGCGGGTCCTGCGGTATCACCGAAATCTTGCCGTTGCGCTCGATGATCGCAAACTTGATCTGCTCCAGGGTTTCGATGCCCTGGCTTGAACGCGCCGCCTCCATGACATCGGCCTCCACCAGCCGCGCATGGCGCAGACGTCGGTGCAATAACTTGCCGTTCTCTACAATGATCGTCGGCTCCCCGTCGATCAGCCGCGAGACCCAGCCGGAGCGCTGTTTGAGCAGGGAGAAACCGACGTCGATGGCGATCAGGGTGATGATCACCAGAAACGAATTGGTCAAGGAAAAGTCATCGCCCAGCAAAGCCTGCTGGGTGGCTTCGCCGATGATCATCAGCAGGACGAAATCGAACGTTGTCAGCTCGGCCAGCGAACGGCGGCCGGCAATCTTGAACAGCACCATCAGTGCCAGATACATCGCGAGTGCACGCAAGACCGAGTCCATGGGTCACCTACGGAAATATGAATTGAGTGAGTTTCACGTCGTTCGAGCCTGCCGCGTTGAGGTGGCTGCGAAACAAACCAAGACCGTCGCCGCGCAACGTCAGGTAAACGGTCGCCTGGCCCTGCGCATCAGCCTGTAACCGCAGGCGCATGCCCTGCCCCGAACTGCGCATTCGCTGGGGCATGGGCTGCATTGTTTCGATGCTGAACCCATCGAGCAGCTCACCGTCGATTTCCAGCTCGACAGTGCTTTCAGGCGTCGCGCGCACGCTGATTTTCATCGGATTGGTGGAGCCGTTGCGGTGGAACATCTCGTACTCGACCCGGACCTTGCCGTCGTCGCTGCGGGCATCCTGTGAACTGATGACGCCACGGGAAAACAGGCCCAGCAATCCCAGCAACATGCACAACACCAGGAGGTACCAGCCAACCCGCTCAAAGCGCCAGACCTTCAGTTGATAGGCCATGTCCTCGCGTATCGGAAACTGCCGGCTGTGCAGGTCCGTCGAGTCACCTTCATCCTTCATCGACTCCACCCTCCTTCACCGCGCAGGGCACGACGATGAACAGTCGGCAGCTGCTGCAAAGCAAATTCCGAGGCCCGGGTCTGCACTTCACTGCGCGATCCGGGAAACCATTCCCGCGCGGCGAACAGGTACGCCCGGTCATCAAGCTGAAAAGCCCAGGCGAAACACACCGTTCCCGCCTTGATGCCGTCCATATCATCGGGGCCGAGAATCCCCGTGGTGGCGACCGCGACGTTGGCCGTGCTGTCGCGCAGCGCGCCGATTGCCATTTCACTGGCGACCTCAACGCTGGTCAGGTTGAAGTTCTGCAGCGTGGCCGAGCTGACGTGCAGCAGGCGCTGCTTGGCCTGCGGTGAATAAACCACGTAACCGCATTCGATCAACTGGCCGCTGCCGGGTACCTCCGACAGCAGCATGACGATTTCCCCCGCCGTGCAGGATTCAGCGGTGGTGATGATCAGCGAGTGTTCGCGCAGGTATTCGATCGTATCGTTGGCGATGGTCATGGCGGGTTCCCAGAGCTTTTATTGCCGGTTGACCCCTCGTCGCGCTGATCATTCCACCGAATTTTGCGGGAAATATTCCGCGCTGCGCCGGTCGCGCCGCTGAAAGTTTCCCTCGTCATCCGGCGCGATCACCTAGGCTCATAGACTGTGTGATCCACTCGAGCCCGCCGCCCCATGCGCCGTCTATTCAAGTCATTGTTTTTGGTTGTGTTGTTGCTGCTGACCGCGTGCAGCTCGCCGCTGTGGGCGACGGACCTCCCCGCGCAGGGCGGGACCAGCGCGCCGCCGCTGCCGGTGATTGCGCCAAGTGGCCTGCAAGCCCTGCAACAACGGCTCGATGGGCTCAAGCAGCAGATTTCCGCCGCGAACAATTACAACCAGCTCGAAGGCCCGCAAGACCGGGTACAGGCGTTCATACTCGACGTTGACCGGTTGTCGGCAGCGCTATTGCCGCAACAAGCGCAACTGGCGGTGCAACTGGGTGTGCTCGGGGCGGCACCGGACACCGAGCTTGCGGCTGAGCAAGATGACATCGTGGCGCAACGCGCGGCGCTCGCGGAGCAAAAAAGCAAGGTTGATGGAACACTCAAGAGTCTGGCCGCACTGAAACAGAACGCGGCGGAGTTGATTACCCAGATTGCAGGCATTCGTCGCACGTTACTTGAGAGCGAGCTGACGCTGAGCACCCGCAGCGTGCTGAGCCCGCATTTCTGGGCGCCGCTGGTCAATCCAAGCCAGGACGACCGGCATCGGCTGAGGCTTTTCGTTGAACAGGTGCGCGATGTTTGGGCCAGGGTCTGGGCACCGGGCGAGCGTTTTTACACCGCCATGTTGATGCTGCTGGCGCTGCTCATCTGGACGTTCGGCCGCCGGCTGGCTGATCGCGGTCTGACCTGGTTTTGTATTCATCGGGTACCAGAGGGGCGTCTGCGCCGCAGCGCCCTGGCATTTGCCTCGGCCATCGCAACCCTCATCACCACCGCCATTGCCCTGCATCTGCTCTTTTACGCCTGCACCCGAAACGAAGCCTTGCCCCCCGTGCTGGAAACGTTTTCCGAGGAGTTCGAGAAGGTCGTGTACGCCTGCGTGCTGATCACTGCTCTGAGCCGCGCATTGTTATCGACCGAGCATCCGTCATGGCGGCTGCCAGCGATCGCCGACCCGGTGGCGCTGGCGCTCAAGCCCTACCCGAGATTGATCTCCTGCACCTTGCTGGTGCTGGTGACGCTGGTGCAGGTCAGCAATGCCACGGGCATGAGCAGCCAGATCGTGATTGCCGGGCGTGGGGTGATTTCGCTGGTGGTGATGGCGATTGTCGTGACGCTGCTGTTGCGCGTCGGCAAGGTGCGCAAGGCGTTGCTGGCATCCAATGATCTGTCGCCGGCCAACAACACCTTCGCCGGGGTGATTTATACCGTCGTCAGTCTCTCCATGTTCGTCTCGGCCATTGCCCTGCTGGCGGGCTACGTGTCGCTGGCGCGGTTCATCAGTTATGAGCTGGTATGGGCCTACATTGTGCTGTCGGGATTCTACTTGCTGATTCAGTTGGTGAAAGATGCCTGCGAACATGCGTTCTCGCCCAAACACGCAAGCGGCAAGGCGCTCAAGCAATTGCTCGGGGTCAGCGACCGACGACTGGATCAAATGTCGACCCTGCTCTCCGGGGTCAGCCGCGCAGGACTGCTGCTGATGGCATTGATTGCGTTGTTTGTCGGCGGCATCGGCACCACGCTCGGCCAGTTGATGACCAATATCATGTCGATCCTGGGCGGCGCCGGTTTGCGCAAGCTCAATATCGTTCCCGGCCATCTGCTCAATGCGCTGCTGGCGCTGATGATCGGCATCTACCTGATCCGCGCGTTGAGCCGCTGGCTCGATAATGAATTTTTGCCCAAAACCGATATGGACCCGGGCATGTGTGCGTCGCTCAGCACGCTGTTCTCCAACATCGGTTACGCCTTTGTGATTCTGCTCACACTGTCATCACTGGGCGTGCAATGGACCAACCTGGCGTGGATCGTCAGTGCGCTGTCGGTGGGCATTGGCTTCGGCCTGCAGGAGATCGTGAAGAACTTCGTCTCCGGGCTGATCCTGCTGACAGAGCGCCCGGTCAAGGTCGGCGACTTGATCAGCATCAGTGGCGTCGAAGGCGACATCCGCCGTATCAACGTGCGCGCCACGGAAATCCAGCTCAGTGACCGCTCGATCGTGATCGTGCCCAATTCCCAACTGATTTCGCAAAACCTGCGCAACGTTACCCTCGGTGGCAGCGCTCAGGGCGTGGCGTCGCTGGAGTTGGTGTTTGCGCTGGATATCGACCCTGAAGAAGTCAAACAACTGTTGCTGGACGCTTATCAGGAAAACGAAACCATCCTTGATAAACCGGCGCCGTTCGTGCGCTTCAGCAAATTGTCCCAGGACGGGATAACGTTGACGGTGACCGGGTATGTCAGCAGCCCGAGAATCGTCGGGCTGACCAAAAGTGACCTGCTGTTTGAAGTGCTCAAGCGCCTGGGCGCGGCGGGGATCGTGCTGGCGAAGGCGCCGGCGGCGTGATCGGGTTAGCGCTCGCCCACCGTGCCGATTATGGCCGTGCTGTTGCGCAACGTCAGCTCGAACGGCAGGGTCACATGCCGTGCCGCCAGTGGCTTTTTCTCGATCAGGGCGATCAGCATCTCGACGGCTTTCTCGCCAAAGGTTTCGGCCGGTTGGGCAATGGTGGTCAACGGTGGATCGCAGTACGCGGCCATTGGAATATCGTCGAAGCCGACCAGTGAAATGTCCTCAGGCACACGCAGCCCCGCCTGCCTGATGCACTTGAGTGCACCGATGGCCATTTCGTCGTTTTCGCAGAACAGCGCGCTGGGCCGCTCGGCCAATGCCAGCATCTTGTTTGCCCCGGCAAACCCGGCCTCGAGACTGAAATTGCCGTGGCAGATCAGCGCCTCGTCGAAGACGATATCGGCCTCGCGCAATGCCGCTTCATAGCCCGCGAGACGATCACGGGTCAGCGGGCTGTTTTTCGAGCCCTTGATCAGGCCGATGCGTCGGTGTCCCAGCGCAATCAGGTGTTCGGTCATGGCTTTGGCAGCGGCGACGTTGTCCAGGCTGATGGTTGGATAGCGCCCGGCCTTGATGACTTCGCAGGCGTTGACGATCGGTGGCAGATCGGCGTCGGCCGGGGTGTTTTCGAACGGATCATAAGCGCGCAACTGGATCACGCCGTCGGCTTGATAGGCATACACCAGCTCGGCGAATTGTCGTTCCAGCTCTTCGCGACCCTGGGTGTCGCAGAGCAGTAATCGATAGCCAGCCGCTTGCGCCGCTTGCTGCGCACCGCTGATGACCCGCGCGAAAAAGGTGTTGGCGATGGTTGGCACCAGGATCACCAGATTGCCGGTGCGCCGCGAGCGAAACTGCACCGCCATCAGGTTCGGCCGGTAGCCGGCCTGCTCAACGGCGGCCATGACGCGTTCACGGGTTGGCGCGAGGACGCGCTCGGGCGATTTTAATGTCCTGGACACCGTCGCCACCGAGACGCCTGCCAGCCGAGCCACTTCGCGGATATTGGACAAAACCACCTCGTTCTTTCCTGCCGATCAGGCGCGGAGCTTACCGCAGGCGAGGAGCGATCGGAACGCTGTCGATCATCCGTTGCCATTTGACAGCCGGCAATTTCAAGCCTAGATTTCGCCCACGATGTAACCGGTTACATCACTCAATAGACTGGCCCTGCTACCGAGACGACTGCCATGCACGCTGCCGCGAAAAAAATAAGAATGGGTTTTGTTGGAGGCGGTGAAGGTTCGTTCATCGCCCGCGCTCACCGGCAAGCTGCCGGCATTGACGGACGCTTTGAGCTGGTCTGCGGCGCCTTTAGCCGCGACCCGCAAAACAATCAGCGCACCGGCGCAGCCTTGGGCCTTGCCGCCGAGCGTTGTTACGACGACTGGCAAACCCTGCTTGAAAGCGAGGCCAGGCTGCCAGCCGAACAGCGCATGCAGTTGCTGATCATCGTCACCCCCAATCATCTGCACGCACCGATTGCGCGTCAGGCGTTGAGCGCCGGTTTCCATGTGTTCAGCGAGAAACCTGCCGCGTTGAACCTGGCCGAGGTGCAAGCACTGCACTCGGTGGTTATCAGCAGCCAGCGCATCTACGGCCTGGCGCATACCTACCTCGGCTACGCGATGGTCTGGCAGGCACGGGACATGGTCGCCAGTGGCGTGCTCGGGCGCGTGCGCAAAGTGATCGTCGAGTATCCGCAAGGCTGGCTCAGCACCGACGTCGCCGGGCAAGGCAACAAGCAGGCTGGCTGGCGCGACGACCCGACACAATCCGGGATCGGCGGTTGCATCGGTGATATCGGCACCCATGCGTTTTCGCTGGCTGAATTCGTTGCCGGTCAGTCGATTCAGTTCATCAGCGCGATGCTCGGTTCGCACGTCGAGGGGCGGCAACTCGATGACGATGTGGCGATGCTGTTCAAAATGACGGAGGGCGCCAGCGGCGTGTTGCTGGCCAGTCAGGTGTGTGCGGGTGAGGAAAACCCTCTGAAAATCCGCGTCTATGGTGACAAGGGCGGCCTCGAATGGCATCAGGAAGAACCGGCCAGCCTGATCCACCGGCCCTTGAATGAACCCATGCGTATTCTGCGTTCGGGCGTCGGTCAGCCATGGCTGTGCGCCGCTGCCAGTCAGCGCATGCGCCTGCCCGCCGGGCACCCGGAAGGTTATCTCGAAGCCATGGCCAATCTGTACGGCGGCCTCGCTGAGGCAATTCTGCAAGGTGCCGATGATCACCAGGCTCCGGGCGTCCCAGGCATCGAAACCGGCCTGCGCGGCATGGCCTTCATTGAAACGGCGATTGCCAATCACCGTGGCAACGCCAAGTGGAGCGAAATCCCCGCCCAACTGACAGGAGCTGCGAACCATGAACAGTGATCAGCAAAACGCTGCGGGTTTGAAAGGCCCAGGGATTTTCCTCGCGCAATTCATCGCTGACGAGGCCCCCTTCGACTCGCTTGCCAACATTGCCGAGTGGGCGGCGTCGCAAGGCTACAAGGCCATTCAGTTACCGACACTCGGCACACGTTTCATCGACTTGCAGCGCGCCGCTGAAAGTCAGGATTACTGCGACGAACTCATCGCCGTGTGCGCCCGCGCGGGGGTGGTGATGAGTGAGTTGTCGACCCACCTGCAAGGGCAACTGGTGGCCGTGCATCCGGCGTTCGACAGCCTCTTCGATGACTTCGCCCCGCCAGCACTGCGCGGCAAGCCCCGGGAGCGCACCGAATGGGCCATCGAACAATTGAAACTGGCCGCCCGCGCGAGTCAGCGTCTTGGACTCAAAGCCCACGCCACCTTCTCCGGCGCCCTGCTCTGGCCCTACGTCTACCCTTGGCCGCAGCGACCTGCCGGCCTGGTCGAACAAGGTTTCGCCGAACTCGCCAAGCGCTGGCTGCCGATTCTCGATTGCTTCGAAGAGGCCGGGGTTGATCTGTGCTACGAAATCCATCCCGGCGAGGACCTGCATGACGGCGCGTCTTTCGAACAGTTTCTCGATGCAGTGAATCATCACCCCCGCGCTGCAATCCTCTACGACCCGAGCCATTTGTTGCTGCAGCAAATGGATTACCTGGGCTTCATCGACCGCTACCACGCGCGCATCCGCATGTTTCACGTCAAGGATGCCGAGTTTCGCCCCGACGCGCGTTCCGGCGTTTACGGCGGCTACCAGGGCTGGGTCGAACGGCCCGGCCGCTTTCGTTCGCTGGGTGATGGCCAGATCGATTTCAAATCGATCTTCAGCAAATTGTGCCAATACAACTTCAGCGGCTGGGCAGTGCTGGAATGGGAATGCTGCCTCAAAGAGGCCGCGCAAGGTGCGGCCGAAGGCGCGGCGTTTATTGAGCGGCACATGATCCGCAAGACCACCAAGGCCTTCGACGACTTCGCCGGGGTCAGCGCTGACACGTCCTCCAACCGCCGCTTGCTCGGGCTGGACGACGACTGATTCATCCGCGTTACCGACATAAAAACAATACGGTGATTTGAAATGAACGTAATGAATGCGCGACTCAGCGTCATGATGTTTTTGCAGTTTTTCATCTGGGGTGGCTGGTTCGTCACCCTCGGCACGTTTCTGGCCACCACGCTCGCCGCCAGCGGTGGTGAGGTCGGCATGGCGTTCGCCACGCAATCATGGGGCGCTATCCTGGCGCCGTTTGTCATTGGCCTGATTGCCGACCGGTTTTTCAATGCCGAACGCATTCTGGCGGTGCTGCATCTGCTGGGCGCGGTGTTGCTCTTTCAGCTCTATCGCGCAGCGGATTTCGCCGCGTTTTATCCCTACGTCCTCGCTTACATGATGGTCTACATGCCGACGCTGGCGCTGGTCAATGCCGTAGCGTTCCGCCAGATCAAGAACCCGGCGCTGGAGTTTTCCCGTATCCGCGTGTGGGGCACGGTCGGCTGGATCGTCGCCGGCGTGGTGATCAGTTTCGTGTTCGCCTGGGATTCGCAGCAAGCCATCGCGGCGGGAGGCTTGCGCAACACCTTTCTGATGTCCGCCGTCGCGTCGCTGCTGTTGGGACTGTACAGCTTCAGCCTGCCCGACACTGCGCCGCTGAAAACCGCAGCAGGCACGTCAAGCCTGAAACAAATGCTTGGCGTCGATGCGTTGGGTTTGCTCAAGGATCGCAGCTACCTGGTGTTTTTCCTCGCGTCGATCCTGATCTGCATTCCGCTGGCGTTCTATTACCAGAATGCCAACCCGTTCCTCGCCGAAATCGGCGTAACCAACCCAACGGCGAAGATGGCCATCGGTCAGGTGTCAGAAGTGTTGTTCATGCTTCTGTTGCCGCTGTTCATCCATCGCTTCGGGATCAAGATCGCCCTGCTGGTCGGCATGGCTGCCTGGGCGTTGCGTTACGTGCTGTTTGCTTTCGGGAACAACGATGACCAGGCGTTCATGCTGCTGATCGGCATCGCCCTGCACGGCGTCTGTTATGACTTCTTCTTCGTTTCCGGGCAGATCTACACCGATGCGAAGGCACCCGAACGCTTCCGCAGTTCGGCGCAAGGTTTGATTACCTTGGCGACTTACGGTTTGGGGATGTTGATTGGTTTCTGGATCGCAGGCGAGATTACTGACCACTTCACGTCCAGCGCGGGGCATGACTGGAAGAGCATCTGGCTGTTTCCGGCCGGCTTTTCCGTGGCAGTGTTGCTGTGTTTCTGGGCAACATTCAAAAGTCGGGATCAGGGCAAGGCTGCGCTGCCGACGGCGGTCTGAACGAGGCTTGTGTGGCTTGGGTGAAACGAATGCCGCCGCTGCGTTTGGCGGCATTCGCTATCGATGCTCACGGTTACCTTCAAACTGAGCGACGTTCGATCAGGCGGTCGGAACCACCTTCGGCGACTCGATTGCCTTGCAGATGATCGGAACCGTCAGAAGCCACGGCATCGCTGAACAAGGGATCGGTTTCGGTCGCCGCTACGGCGTCGCTGAACAGTGGATCAGTTTCGGTCGCGGCTATCGCATCGCTGAACAAACGGTCGGTCTCGGTGGCCGCTACTGCGTCGCTGAACAAGCGGTCAGTTTCAGTGGCGGCAACAGCGTCGCTGAACAATGGGTCGGTTTCGGTGGCAGCGAAGGCATTCAGTGCAAAAACCGAGAAAGCGATACCGAGGATAGTCTGGCGTTTCATGAGGGTGTGCTCCGAGGTGCAGCGGTTGGGTATGGAGCCGATCTTACGCCGCGCTCTGGATATGAGAACTTCATTGACTTAATGGTTGTTATTGACGCAATCAATGATCGAATCGAATCGGAATGCCCATAACAGCATCCATGTGATTACCGTCACGCTCATGCTTACAGGCTTGAGAGAAACGCCCTACAACATCGAAAGCACAAATCGGACATATCGCATTTTTGACAGCTTCACCAAGGCAAAAAAAGACCCGTTTCAGTCGAAACCGAAACGGGTCCTCCCCACTGAAACGACCTTTACTTCAAGTCGTCAAAGTGGTCTCGCAGGAACTCGTAAAAGCGCAAAGCTTTAAACAATCTCCATACAAGGCTCAGCGTACGCAGCAAAAGCTTCATACGTTTTGGCCTCCAGGGCTGGTGGCCAAACCTCCAGCAAACTTACCGGACCGTGCGTGCCTTCGGCCGACTGGTTAGAGTGGCTAGTGAGGCGGCCGGTTGAAATCCCTCCGAGACGTCATTCCGGCACGGGTGCGAATCCGCGTCGAAGGGCGTAAAATCTTTTGCGCCCCCAGCCAAACCTCTCCGCCGCTCCATCAGTTGAGCGCGGGCATATTAACCTGAAATCTCCAATACAAAAGCGCCGCTCACATCGTTATCCATCAAACACCGCCACGTCTTTGTTAAATGTTATTTCTGCCAGGAAATTTTCAACGAACATAAACATTAAATTCTTCGAAAGGCTGAAGGCGCACGCGTTTCGAAAGGCTATTCAACCGTTGCAAGGATCGGTAAAACTCAATACCATCGCAACCTTGGTTAGAGTGGCTAGTGAAGCACATGGCTTCGATTGCAAATCGAGGCTAACGAAAAAACCGCCCCGCGAAGGCGGTTTTTTTTCGTCTGCGTTTTCTTGAGAAGCCTTTTTTCCATCGCCTCACCCGACTCAATTCCCAACTCCGCAGCACAAATCTTCTAAACACCCACCTCCCCCACGCGGTATTTTAAGGGCGCCTCTGCTCAAACCGCCCCACGGAGTGCCCATGGATAAACGCAACTGGATTTCACTGTCCCAGGATGTCGATACCGGGATCGAGTCCATTCGTGCGCATTTCCGTGGCCATGCCTACGATCCGCACTGGCACGACAGTTTTCTCGTCGGCGTGACTGAGCAAGGCGTGCAGCAGTTCAATTGCCGCCGTGTGCGGCATCGCAGCACGCCAGGCCATGTGTTCCTGCTGGAGCCGGGGGAAATTCATGATGGCCATGCGCCGACCGAGGAAGGTTTCACTTATTCGATGCTGTACCTCGATCCGCACTGGCTGGAGCGCGAATTGCACGCACTGTTCGAGGATGCTCCCGCCGACAGCCAGCCCGGTTTTACCGACACGCTGAGCCACGACCCGCGTCTTTCGACTGCGATCGTGCGAGCCTTTTACGCATTGCACGGCGGTGACTTGCGCATCGTTCGCCAGACCGCCATCGATGGCCTGCTGGCGTCTCTCACCCGCCACCTCGACTGGCGCAAACGTCAGGGCTTCGATCCGCGCCTGCCATTGGTTGCGCAGATCGCGCGCGATTATCTGCATGCACATGCTTACGAAGACATCGGCCTCGACGACCTTGCGCGAGTGTGTGGCGTGGATCGCTTTCGTCTGACTCGCGCGTTCAAAGCGGCCTTCGGCCTGGCGCCGCACGCCTACCTGATCCAGTTGCGTCTGGCCAAGGCGCGGCAATTGCTGGCGCGCGGTGAGGCGCCGGCTCAGGTGGCGAGCGTCCTTGGCTTTGCCGACCAGAGCCACCTGGGGCGCTGGTTCCGCCGTGCCTATCAACTGACACCGGCGGACTACCGCAAACGCTGCTCAAATCTTCCAGACTGACGCCCGCCCTCTGACGATCATGGTGTCCTGTTTCGACTTACAGGAAACCTGCACCATGACCTCCTTACTGCCCTTTCTGCTGTTCGCTTTCGTCGCCTCGATCACCCCGGGCCCGACCAATATCCTGGTGCTGAGCCACAGTTCACGCCGTGGTCTGATCGCCACGCTGCCGATCATTTTCGGCGCTTGCGTGGCGGCGGCGCTGATTGTGCTCGTGGTCGGGCTGGGCGCTGGCGAAACCCTGTTGCGCTTTCCGCGCGTGCAACAAGCGATGGCCTGGGGCGGCGTGCTCTGGTTGAGCTGGCTGGCGTGGCAGATCTTTCGCAGTGCACCGCCCTCGCTGGACCCGGCAACACCGCAAGAACAAGGCTTCAGCGTATTCGGCGCGGCGATGCTGCAACTGGTTAATCCCAAAGTGTGGATGATGGCCGTGGCGGTGGTCAGCGTATTTGTCGGTGGCGGCGACAAAACGCTGCGACTGCTGGTGCTGTCGCTGGCGTTTCTGTTGGTATCGCTGCCGTGCATGACGCTCTGGGCATTGCTTGGCGTGGGCAGTGCGCGGCTGATCAGCTCACCGCAGGCGTTCAAGCGGATGAATGCGGGACTGGCCTTTTTACTGCTGCTCTCGGCCTGGCTCACCGTGCTGGTTTAATGACCCGTCGCCTGACGATATTCGCGCGGAGTGAACCCGGTCGATGCTTTGAACTGACGGGTGAAAGCGCTGTGATCGGTATAGCCACATTGCAGTGCAACGTCGGTGATCGGCAAGTCGCTGTGCAACAAACGATGCGCATGTTCCAGGCGCACTTTCTGGATCATCTGCCGGGGCGTCAGGTGGAATACGCGCTTGCAATAGCGCTCCAGTTGCGCGACCGAAATACCGGCTATTCGTGTCAGCTCGCCCAGCGTGACGCGTCGATTGAAATGGGCGCGAATGTGCTCGTCAACGGCAGCGAGCCGCTCGAACGCCGGATGGGTTTCGCTCGCCGATTGCAGGTCCACCGAGATCCCCGCCAGACCAATGATTGCTCCATCACGGTTGTAGACAGGCCGTTTGTGGGTCAGGCACCAACCCGGCTCGCGACTGCCGTACAGATGCAGCTCAAGCTGGTCCTCCAGCACAAAACCTTCCTCCAGCACTTTGCGATCCTGCTCGGTGTAACCCGGGCCCAACTGCGCCGGGAACACCTGCGCACTGGTCTTCCCCAACAACGGTCGCAGGTCCTTCAAGCCACAGCGCTGCACCAGCGTGCGGTTGGCCAGCACATACCGGGCTTGAACGTCCTTGATGAAGATCGCCGCATTGGGGATCACATCGAGTATCGGTAAAAGTTGCCAGGCACTGGCGACCATCTCTTCAAGGGTCTGCGGACCCAGGCGGTCATTGCCCCGGCACAGGATCGAAAGCGCAGGCTGCATCAATAAATTCCCCTCGTGATGAACCGCCAGAAAAGCCGCTAGCACGCAGATTGCAGCAACGTCGCGGCCCTGTCGAGGCCCTGCAATCGTCGGCGGCATTGTGCTGAATTCGTCATCGATCCCTGTGCAAAACATCAATCGCCGCCCCGCCGATCGGTTCAAAGTCTGGCCGTCCACGTGACACAACTGCCTATCCAAGAACTCACAAGAAGGCGATGCCATGTCAGGCCAAGGCAAGTTCAAAAAACAGCTTTCATTGATCGACCTCACCTTTATCGGACTCGGAGCGATCTTCGGTTCCGGCTGGTTGTTCGCGGCCAGCCATGTCTCCGCCATCGCCGGACCGGCCGGGATTTTCTCCTGGTTACTGGGCGGTTTTGCCGTGTTGCTGTTGGGTATCGTGTATTGCGAGTTGGGCGCGGCGTTGCCCCGTGCCGGCGGCGTGGTGCGCTACCCGGTTTACTCCCACGGGCCGCTGCTCGGCTACTTGATGGGCTTCATCACCCTGATAGCGTTTTCCAGTCTGGTGGCGATTGAGGTGGTTGCTTCGCGACAGTACGCAGCGGCGTGGTTTCCCGGCCTGACCAAGGCGGGCAGTAACGATCCGACAATCCTCGGCTGGCTGGTGCAGTTCGGCCTGCTCTGCGTGTTTTTCCTCCTCAACTACCGCAGCGTGAAGACCTTCGCCAAGGCCAATAACCTGGTAAGCATCTTCAAATTCATCGTGCCGCTGCTGGTGATCGGCGTGCTGTTCACGTTCTTCAAACCGGAAAACTTTCAGGTTCAGGACTTTGCGCCTTTCGGTCTGTCGGGCGTCGAAATGGCGGTCTCGGCCGGCGGGATCATTTTTGCCTATCTGGGTCTGACGCCGATCATCTCGGTGGCCAGCGAAGTGAAAAACCCGCAGCGCACCATCCCTGTCGCCCTGATCCTTTCGGTGCTGCTGTCGACCCTGATTTATGTGCTGTTGCAAATGGCGTTTCTCGGCAGCGTCCCGACTGAAATGCTCGCCAATGGCTGGGCCGGCATCAGCAAGGAATTCGCCCTGCCTTATCGCGACATCGCACTGGCGCTGGGCGTGGGCTGGCTGGCATACCTGGTGGTCGCTGACGCGGTGATCTCACCGAGCGGCTGCGGCAACATCTACATGAACGCCACCCCGCGAGTGATCTACGGCTGGGCCCAGACCGGCACGTTCTTCAAGGTCTTCACGCATATCGACGAGAAATCCGGCATCCCGCGTCCGGCGCTCTGGCTGACTTTTGCCTTGTCGGTGTTCTGGACGCTGCCGTTTCCGTCCTGGGAAGCGCTGATCAATGTGGTCTCCGCCGCGCTGGTGCTGAGCTATGCAGTGGCGCCGGTGTCGGTTGCAGCGTTGCGTCGCAATGCGCCGGATATGCCTCGACCGTTTCGGGTCAAGAGCATGGGCCTGCTCGGACCGGTGTCGTTCATCATTGCGGCGCTGATTGTTTACTGGTCGGGCTGGAACACCGTGTCATGGCTGCTCGGCCTGCAAATCCTGATGTTTGTCATCTACCTGTTCTGTGGTCGCTTCGTGCCCACCGCGCACCTGAGTCTGGCCAGTCAGGTGCGCTCATCCGCGTGGCTGATCGCCTTCTACGCGGTGACCATTGTGCTGTCCAAACTCGGCACTTTCGGTGGCCTGGGCATCCTCGCTCACCCGTTCGACACGATCGTCGTCGCCGCTTGCGCCACTGGCATTTACTACTGGGGCGCGGCGACGGGTGTGCCTGCGCATCTGCTGCATCTGGACGAAGACAACGACGAAAGCGAAAGCGTTGCGCCCTCGCCCTCCGTTAACAACCGCCCTGCCGGCGCCTATTGATTCCTCCAACGGGACATTCTCATGAAACGAGTACACGTCATTGATTCCCACACCGGCGGCGAACCGACGCGCCTGGTGATGAGTGGCTTCCCCGAGCTACCCGGCGACAGCATGGCCGCAAAGCGCGATGCCCTGCGCAGCCAGCACGATCAGTGGCGCCGCGCCTGTCTGCTGGAGCCGCGCGGCAACGATGTGCTGGTCGGCGCGCTGTATTGCGAGCCGGTGTCGGCGGATGCCACGTGCGGCGTGATTTTCTTCAACAACGCCGGTTACCTGGGCATGTGCGGCCACGGCACCATCGGTTTGATCAACTCGCTGCACTATCTGCAGCGCATTGCACCGGGGTTGCACAAGATCGACACACCCGTCGGCCAAGTCAGCGCGACCCTGCATGACGACGGCTCAGTGACGCTGGGCAATGTGCCCGCCTGGCGCCATCGCAAACAGGTGCCGGTAGAGGTGCCCGGTTTTGGCCCCGTGGTCGGCGATATCGCCTATGGCGGCAACTGGTTTTTCCTTGTTTCCGAGCACGGCCAGACGCTGAGCATGGACAACGTCGAGCACTTGACGGCGTACACCTGGGCAATGCTCAAGGCCCTGGCAG
This sequence comes from Pseudomonas khorasanensis, assembly GCF_014268505.2. Classification (GTDB taxonomy): domain Bacteria; phylum Pseudomonadota; class Gammaproteobacteria; order Pseudomonadales; family Pseudomonadaceae; genus Aquipseudomonas; species Aquipseudomonas khorasanensis. The sequence continues at coordinate 540,713 of NZ_JABWQP020000001.1, read as the reverse complement.
AGCAAGGCATTCACGGTGAAGACGGCGCGATCATCGACCACATCGAACTGTTCGCCGACGACGCCACCGCCGACAGCCGCAACTTCGTCATGTGCCCCGGCAAAGCCTACGACCGCTCGCCGTGCGGTACCGGCACCAGCGCCAAACTCGCCTGCCTGGCCGCCGACGACAAGCTGCAACCCGGTGCGCCCTGGATACAGGCGAGCATCACCGGCAGCCAGTTCGAAGGCCGCTTCGAATGGGAAGGTGAACGCATTCGCCCTTTCATCACCGGCCGCGCCTACATGACCGCCGACAGCACCTTGTTGATCGACGAAACCGACCCGTTCGCGTGGGGCATCTGAGCCGCCGCGCTGATTTTCAACTTCGACTTGAATGACGTACCAAGGAGCCAACACCATGAGCGACAACATTTTCACCGGTTGCATGCCGGCCCTGATGACCCCGTGCACTGCCCAGCGCAAACCCGACTTCGATGCGCTGGTGGCCAAGGGGCGCGAGCTGATCGATATCGGCATGAGCGCCGTGGTCTATTGCGGCTCCATGGGTGACTGGCCGCTGCTCACCGAAGCCGAACGCCAGGAGGGCGTGGCGCGATTGGTGGCCGCCGGGGTTCCAACTATCGTTGGCACCGGTGCGGTGAACACCCGCGAAGCGGTGTCCCATGCGACCCACGCCGCAAAAGTCGGCGCACAAGGCTTGATGGTCATCCCGCGTGTCCTGTCCCGGGGTGCCTCGGCCACTGCGCAAAAGGCGCACTTCGCGGCGATTCTGCAAGCAGCACCGAACTTGCCAGCGGTGATCTACAACAGCCCTTACTACGGCTTCGCCACCCGCGCCGACCTGTTCTTCGAACTGCGCCGCGAGTACCCGAACCTGATCGGTTTCAAGGAGTTCGGCGGTGGTGCGGACTTGCGCTACGCGGCAGAAAACATCACCTCCAAGGATGACGACGTGACGCTGATGGTCGGCGTCGACACGCAAGTGGTGCACGGTTTCGTCAACTGCAACGCCACCGGCGCCATCACTGGCATCGGCAACGCCCTGCCGCGTGAAGTGCTGCAACTGGTGGCCCTGAGCAAGCAAGCGGCGCAAGGCGATGCCAAGGCCCGGCGCCAGGCGCGGGAGCTGGAATCGGCGCTGGCGGTGCTGTCATCGTTCGATGAAGGCTGTGATCTGGTGCTGTATTACAAGCATTTGATGGTGCTCAACGGCGACAGGGAATACACCCTGCACTTCAACGAAACCGACGCGCTGAGCGACTCGCAGCGACGTTATGCCGAGAAACAGTATTCGCTGTTCCGTCACTGGTACAAAAACTGGTCGGCCGAGCAGAACTTCGCCTGACAGCGACCTGCCGTGGTCCGTCCTGGTTCACGGCAGGTTTCCCTCTTTTCACAGGAAGACATAATGACTCTGACGGGCAACATGCTGATCGGCCAGCAATCCGTAGCAGGCAATCGCCAGGCTATTCTCGGCATCAACCCGGTCAGCGAACGCCTCGAAGGCCAACTGACCGCGACCTTGCAAATGGATGACGGCGCCTGCTTGATAGCCAGCGGGAAGCGCCAAGCCATGGCGAATAATCCCTCGCACGACATCGCGGTGGTCGGTGCCGGAATCATCGGGGTGGCCTGTGCACTGCGTCTGGCGCGCCAGGGCTTGCGGGTGGTTGTCATTGATCAACAGGAACCCGGCCATGGCGCCTCCTTCGGCAACGCCGGGCATCTGGCAACCGAGCAGGTATTCCCGATTGCCGATGTCTCCATCCTCAAGCGCTTGCCTGCCATGCTCATGGACCCGATGGGACCGCTGCGACTGGACTGGAAATACATGCCGCGCGCCTTGCCGTGGTTTGCGCGATTGTTGCTCAATCTGCGGCCTGAACCCTTTGGAAAAACCGTTGCAGGTTTGCGCGCGCTGAACGAAAGCAGCCTCGAGGCGTGGCAGCGTTTGCTCGCCGACATTCAGCGACCGGATCTACTCAGGATCGACGGCTCGTTACTGGTCTTTGAAAAAACAGAATCGCGTCAGGCCATCGAAGCACTGCAGGCGCGCCTTGATCAGCAGCAGGTACCGGTCGATTACTGGCAGGCCGGGGCGATCCGCGAGACCGCGTCCCAACTAAGCGAACAGATTCAGGGCGGATTGTTCTTTCCGCGCACCGGGCATTTCCTCGATCCGTATCGTGTGGTGTGTGCACTGGTCGAAGCGGCCCGCGCCTGTGGCGTGAGTTTTCTCAAACAACAGGTTCAGGGCGGCTACGTCCAGGAAAACGGTGTTTTACTGGTGACCGGCAGCGGGGGCGTTTCGGCGCATCGGGTGTTGCTCGCTTGCGGTGCGCATTCGGCGAAACTCACCGCCGCTCTCACCGGCAAGCACGTGCCGCTGGACACCGAGCGGGGCTACCACTTGATGCTGCCTCATGAGCATGATCGCCTGCCCTTCCCGGTCACTTCGCTGGAGCGCAAGTTCATCATGACGCCGATGACTGAAGGCCTGCGCCTGGCCGGCACAGTCGAGTTCGCAGGACTGGAGCGGCCAGCGAACATGGCGCGCGCCCGGCAGTTGCATCGCTTGAGTCAAGGCCTGTTCCGCAAGGACCTGAACGCCGACGGCGCCACACCGTGGATGGGCTTCCGACCGTCGCTGCCGGATTCGCTGCCGGTGATCGATCAGGTCTGCGACGGCAAGGTGTTGCTAGCCTTCGGTCATCAGCACCTCGGACTGACCCAGGCAGCCGTGACAGCCGAGATGATCGGGCAAATGGTCTCAGGTGCGACCATTGCGTTGCCGAGTGCGGATCCCTTCAGGCTGGCGCGCTTCTAAACGTGCTTCAGCGCGTTGCCGTGATGCAGGGCCAGGTGACCGGTCTTGTCGCTCTTGACCTCATACTGCGGCGCGTCTTTCGAAGCGGGCCGATGTCGACCCATGAATTCGGTATCGCGGGTGTGTACCTTGACGACCTTGCCGTGAATCTCACCGGCCTCGGAGTTCCAGCGCACGGCATCACCGACCTTGAATGGGTGGCCCATCTTCGTTTCCTCGCATCAATGCTGTTGTGTTATTGAACCGAGGGTGGCGAAGAAATTCCTACCATTGCCGGGCGACCGCAATCTGCGCCGCAACTCAGCGCCGGTGCCGAGGTTCATCGGCGCGATTTGACAGCGTCGGTATTGCTCGCCAGAGTCGCACCCCTTTTTCCATCGCGGGCGCACAGGGGTTGCCGTTGAACGAACAGACATTGTCCATGCGTCTGGAGCGCGTCGCTGCCCACGTGCCGGCCGGCGCAAGATTGGCTGATATCGGCTCGGACCACGCTTACTTGCCGGTGGCATTGATGCGCCGTGGCCAGATTTGCGCGGCAGTGGCCGGCGAGGTTGCGCTTACACCGTTCCATGCGGCGCAACGCACCGTGACTGAGAACGACCTGCAAACCCGCATCAGCGTGCGCCTGGCCGATGGCCTGGCGGCGATCAAATCTCAGGACGCAATCACCGCCATCACCCTCTGCGGCATGGGCGGCGAAACCATCCGCGACATTTTTGAAAGCGGTAAATCTCACCTCAGCGGCCACGAACGGTTGATCCTGCAACCCAACGGCGGCGAACAACCTCTGCGCCAATGGCTGATGGACAACGGCTACGGCATCGTCTGCGAAGAAGTGCTGCACGAGAACCGCTTCGACTACGAAATTATTGTCGCCGAGCGCGCCGCCGAACCGCTGACCTACAGCGCCAAGGAACTTTTTTTCGGCCCTCTGCACCTGCAGTTACGCAGCCCGGCGTTTTTGCAGAAATGGCAACGCAAACTGCGTCAGCGACAGAAGACGTTGCACCATCTTGCGCGGGCGCAACAGGCGTTGCCGCGGGAGAAAGTGCAGGCGCTCAATCAAGAAGTACATTGGATCCGCGAACTGCTCGCCTGACCGTGCCGCCCTCTCCGCGAGCAGGCTCTCTCACCTTGGCTCGTACTGAATCGTTGATTTCGGCTTTTGCTGAGTTCCCGCTCGATTAGATACACCGCAGAACAAATGAAGTACCTCAGCCCCCGTTTATCAACCTGCCACAACTGCCTAAAGTCCACTCCAACAGCCACCCGCCATCCCGACGGGCCAGCCATTGGAGACATCCCATGCCTTTCATCAACGTACGCATCACCCGCGACGGTGTTACCGGCGCGCAGAAAGCCCAGGTGATCAAGGAAATCACCGAGACCATGGAGCGCGTGCTCAACAAGGATCCGAAGCTCACGCACATCGTCATCGATGAAGTGGACACCGATAACTGGGGTTATGCCGGCATGACCACCACGCAATACCGCAAAGATCTGTCCGACGTTTGAATGCCAATTTCTGAGGAAACCATCATGAGCACATCGAAAAAAGTAGTTGTTATCACCGGCGCCTCGCAAGGCATTGGTGCATGCCTGGTTGAAGCCTTTCGCGCCCTCGGCCATCAAGTGGTCGCCACCTCGCGCTCGATCAAGGAATCCAGCGACCCGGACATCCTGACAGTCGCCGGTGACATCGCCGATCCGCACACCGCCGAGCGGGTGATTAGCGCCGCCGTAGCCCGGTTCGGTCGCGTCGATACGCTGATCAACAATGCCGGTATCTTTCTGGCCAAGCCGTTCACCGGTTACAGCCAGGCAGACTACGCCCAGGTCGTGGCGACCAACATGAGCGGCTTCTTCCACATCTCGCAACTGGCGATCGGCGAAATGGAAAAGCACGGCAGCGGCCACGTTGTCAGTGTGACCACCAGCCTCGTCGATCACGCGATTGATGGCGTGCCGTCGGTACTGGCTTCGCTGACCAAGGGCGGCATCAATGCCGCGACCAGATCCCTGGCCATCGAGTACGCCAAGCGCGGCATTCGGGTTAACGCGGTGTCGCCGGGGATCATCAAAACGCCGATGCACGCCGAAGAAACCCATCAAGCGCTGGGCAACCTGCATCCGATGGGCCACATGGGTGAAATCGACGATGTCGTTCAGGCGATTCTCTACCTGGACAGCGCTAATTTCGTCACCGGCGAGATTCTCCATGTCGATGGCGGTCAGAGCGCCGGCCATTGATCCAGGCCCTGCTGCACCGCCGGTGTGTACCGGCGGTGTCGTTCGTTGTGGTAAACAGAGGATGAACGTCAGTCGATCCTCGGTGCGAGCCACAATGAAACGTCATTTCGAAGATTTGCAGTTAGGCAGTATCGAACTGTTTTGCCTGGCCGCCGAAGCCGGCAGCTTCACCGCTGCCGCGCAATTGGCCGGGGTCACGCCTGCGGCGGTGAGCCGGTCGATTCTGCGTCTTGAACAGCGGCTGGGTTCGCGACTGTTTGCGCGAACCACGCGCAGCATTCGCCTCACCGAAGCCGGTCGTGCCTTTTTCGAACAATGCAGCCAGGCCCTGACCCAACTGGTCGAAGCCCAGCAGCAAGTGATGGGCGCGCAGACCTCACCGTCAGGCCGACTGCGCATCAGCCTGCCGACCACCTATGGGCATCACCGCATCCTGCCGCTGCTGCCGAAGTTTCGCGCGTTGTACCCCGAGGTCACGGTCGACGTTCACTTGGGCAATCGCAACATCGATTTTGTGGAAGAAGGCTACGACCTGGCGATCCGCGTCCGTGCACAACCGGACTCGACCCTGATCGCCCGGCTGCTGGAGGACGCGAGCCTGGTGGTGGTCGCTTCCCCCGAATATCTGCACAAGGCCGGCACCCCGCAGACCCTCGAAGACTTGGTTGAACATGAGTGCATTCAGTTCGAACTGCCCAGCAGTGGCCGGAGGATTTCCTGGCTGTTTCAGGAAAACGGTCAAGACCGGGAAGTGGTCTCGGACGGTGGTTATTCCTGTTCCGACGATGTGCTCGGCGGCGTCACCCTGGCAAAACACGGGGCCGGACTGTTTCAGACTTACCGGTTTATCGTCGAGCAGGAACTGGCGGATGGCCGGCTGATAGAGGTACTGCAGCCGTACGCCGGGCGTTCGCGGCCATACACCTTGCTCTACCCGCACGGCCGTCATGTGCCGCAGCGGGTGCGGGCGTTTTTGGATTTCCTGCTGGGGTTTCGCGAGGAATGGGCGGGCTCTCGAGGATAGGCAACACGCCGGGTTCGGGCAGTTGCGTCAGGCGTGACGCCATCGTTCAACCGGTCTGACGCAGGCGGCTGAGTTCCTTGGACGGCGGGCAGCCGAACTGGCGGTTGTATTCGCGGCTGAACTGCGAGGCGCTTTCATAGCCGACGCGATAACAGGCGCTCGACACGTCCAGCCCTTCATTGATGATCAGCCGGCGCGCTTCCTGCAGGCGCAACTGCTTTTGGTACTGCAACGGGCTCATGGCGGTCACTGCCTTGAAGCGATGGTGCAGCGCCGAATTGCTCAGGTTGGCCACCTGCGCCAGCGCGTCGATGCGCAACGGTTCAGTGAAGTGTTTGTTCAGCCAGTCGATGGCTCGCGTGACCCGGTGCGTCTGCGAATCGCTGACGGCGATTTCATACAGCAAATGGCCGTGCTTGCCGCGCAGCAGCCGGTAATACAGCTCGCGCAACGCCATCGGCGCGAGCATGCCGATGTCGCGCGGGTTGTCGAGCAGGCGTACCAGACGCAGCATGGTGTCGAGCAGGGTCACGTCGATCTTGTCGAGGAACAGGCCGCGTCCGGATTCATGCGGAACACCGGTTGGCGGCGACTCGGCAACCAGTTGCGTCAATTGCGCCGGGTCGAAATCCAGGCGGATGCAGAAGTAAGGTTCGTCAGCCGATGCTGCGATCACTCGACCCGAGACGGGCAGCGTGACCGATACCACCAGATAATTGAGCGGGTCGTACAGAAAACGCTCCTCGCCCAGCCCCACTTCCTTGCGGCCCTGGACGATCAGGCACAGCGCCGGACGGTGCACGACATGCATCAACTCGGACGGGCCATCGAGACGGATTACGTGCAGCGGCGCAATCGCCGTCTCGTACGTACCCGGTGTGTCGAAACGCTGGGCCAGCAAGCGCACCAGCTCGGCGCGGTACACCGCCGTGTCCTGGAGAATGGAAGCGTCATGGTTATCCATGCAAAGGGCCTCGAAAGCAGACAAAGGTTAAACACAGCCGACGACTGCGGATGAAGATTAGCCAGTTTCCAGACTCTTCGGTTAGATCAAAGATGCTGCACATTTGCCTGATTCTGCGACAGCCAGATCGTGGAAAAACCAAGGGAGTGTTTGGGCCACACACCCTTGGCTTTCCGACCCCAGTCAGCCCGCCGTCACGCAGCAGGATTGGGCAAACCCCGTGGAGGAATCGATTAATGACCCGTGGACCCGCGCGCTTAATCTTCTTCCAGGCCCACTCCGGGCACACTGAAGAGGACGATGTCATGCTGAACATTCAAGACAAAGTGATCGTGATTACCGGCGCCAGCAGCGGCATCGGCGAAGCCACCGCACGCCTGCTCGCCAACCGTGGCGCCAAAGTCGTGCTGGGTGCCCGGCGTACCGAGCGTCTGGCGGTGATTGCCGATGAGATCAATGGCGCCGGCGGAGACGTGCAATTCCGGGCGCTCGACGTTACCGATCAGCAGGATGTGCAGCGCTTCATTGATTTCGCCGTCAAGCATTACGGACGGGTCGATGTGCTGGTCAACAACGCCGGCGTGATGCCCCTGTCGCGGCTCGACGCACTGAAAGTCGATGAGTGGAACCGCATGATCGACGTCAACATCCGTGGTGTGCTCCACGGCATTGCCGCCAGCCTTCCTTTGATGCAGCGTCAGCGCGCCGGGCAAATTATCAACATCGCCTCGATCGGCGCCTACGCCGTCAGCCCCACCGCCGCCGTCTACTGCGCGACCAAATACGCCGTGCGGGCGATTTCCGAAGGCTTGCGCCAAGAGGTCGGTGGCGATATCCGCGTCACGGTCATCGCACCGGGAGTGACTGAATCGGAACTGGCCGACAGCATCTCCGACGAAGGTGGCCGCGCCGAGATGAAGTCATTCCGCAAGATCGCCATCCCCGCCGAAGCGATTGCCCGCGCGATCGCCTATGCCGTCGAACAACCGGCTGATGTCGACGTCAGCGAACTGATCGTGCGCCCGACGGCAAGCCCTTACTGAGACCTGTAGTCAATCTGTGGGAGCGAGCCTGCTCGCGAAAGCGGTGGGTCAGGCGACTATGATGTTGAATGTGCCGCCGTCTTCGCGAGCAGGCTCGCTCCCACAGGGAATCGCGGTGCTGTTGACGAAACGGGCTGGCACTCATATCTAACCTAACGCGCGCCCGGCCCGATCAACATGCTTTCAATCTCGGCGCCGGGCATCATCTGCTGTAAGCCCTCAATGAGTTTGTCCCCGGCCTCGGTCAGCGCTTCCAGTGGCATGGCCGGCAGGCTTTCGAGGATGAACCACATGTGCTGCGCCTGGGCATCGAGGCGGGTTCGCACCCCCTGGCGCCAGTTCCAGCGCCGGCAAGTCACGCCCTGATCGTCGCGCCAGACCACTTCGCCGGCGTCCGGAAACTCGTGCGCCGGCATGCCTTCTTTCATCGTATCGAACGGTTCGCTGCCATCGGCCACGACCAGACGTGGCGAGCCGACGTAAGCTTCGGCATTCTCGCCACCGACAGGAATCGCATACTCAAGACTGATGGCGTTGTACAGATCAACCACCGGGTCGATGCTCGGCAAATGGCTGTCGCGCAACACACGCTTGCGCAGCGCTTCAGCCGAACAGGGCGTACGCTGCGGCTTGGCACCGAACTGGCGGAACACATCGGCCCAGGCCTGCAAGTGCGCGGGCGCCCAGTCGGGCCCGCCGGCGGCGACGGCCTGGCAGGCTCTGGCCAGTGCTTCACTGGCCACATGAGCGTCAGTGATGGGCGCGGCTTGCACGACAATACTCAGCGCCCTGAACCCTGGCGCCAATTGCGCAACAGACGGATCGATTGACGGCACGACAGACAGCATCCCAGAATCCCCCTCATACCTGAATTTCCAACGATGCTAGCGATCAATGACCAATAAAGTCAATATATCGACCGAGGCCGGCGCCGACGTCCAGACCGTGAGCGCCGCGGTTTCCCGCACGCTCAAACAGGCACGCAATCAGCAGAACATGACCCTCGATGAACTGTCCCGGCGCTCGGGCGTGAGCAAAGGCATGGTGGTGGAAATCGAGAAAGGCTCGGCCAACCCCAGTATTGCGATCCTGTGCAAGATTGCGGCGGCGCTGGGGTTGTCCGTGGCGGACTTCGTCAATGTGGCCGATACCCCGTCGGCGCATCTGATCGACAGTCAGGACATCCCCACGTTGTGGAAGGGCGAGCTGGGCGGATCGGCGCGACTGCTCGCCGGCACTCGCGGCCCGAACATGCTCGAACTGTGGCGCTGGGAGTTGTCCCCCGGTGAGTCCTTTTCGTCGCCGGGGCATCCGCAGGGCACTACCGAGTTGTTTCACGTAGAGAAAGGCACCTTGCATTTGAAGGTCGGTGAGGCCGAGCTGATTGTAGGACCCGGGTGTTCGGCAGTGGCGCGAACAGATGTGGCGCATGGGTACGCCAACCTTGGCCGGTCGAAACTGGTGTTCACCATGTCGGTGACCGAACTGCATCAGGCGACCCCGCGAATGATTGATATCGGCCCGCCCTGATTCACCACCGGCAAATCAGGAACTTCCGTTGTCAGCAGTCCTGCGTATCCGCAGTGGGGCTTCACTCAGTGTGATGGCGGATGCTCGGTCGATACCGAGTTCGCCGCGTCCACATCTGACATGTCCTCTTCAACAGGCGCCTCATCGTCAGGCGGCAAAGGCACCTCGGGATTTTCACGTTTGGGATCGTTCCCCGTTTCGTTGTCGTTATTGCTCGTCACGGCCTGGTGCGACGGGTTGCCCGGTGCGTTTTCATCAATGTCCATGTCGGTCTCCGATGTGATGCTGCGATGGCTGTCCAAATGTGAAAATGCCCAGGTGTGACAAGTGCCCGGCAAGGGACGAACGGTGAGCGCTACCCTTCGCCCGGCCCGATGGAACTGTGATTTGGCCCAGTTCTCTACAGCAGAACTTACTGCGGAGAATCCGACCATGGACACCTTGGCCACTCGCCTGAAGACCTTTGCCGAACCGCTCCCGGACATCGACAGCGAAGCGTTTGCCGAGCTGTTCGACCGCTACGCTGACGCCCAGGTGGTGCTGATCGGCGAAGCCAGCCACGGCACGCATGAGTTTTATGCGGCACGCGCGGCAATCACCCGACATTTGATCGCCCATCACGGCTTTACCATCGTTGCGGTTGAGGCTGACTGGCCAGACGCCGATCAGATTGATCGCCATGTGCGTGACAGGCGCAAGGCGAGCCGGCACGACACGGCGTTCTCGCGCTTCCCGACCTGGATGTGGCGCAACACCGACGTGCAGGCGTTCACCCGTTGGCTGCACGAACACAACCGCACCCAGGCGCCGACCCAGCGCGTGGAATTTCGCGGGCTGGACGTCTACAGCCTGCGCAGTTCGATCCGTGAAGTGCTCGGCTATTTGCAGGAAGCCGACCCGGCAATGGCCCGTGAAGCACAACAGCGTTACGCCTGCCTGACGCCTTGGCACGATGACCCCGCCCTGTACGGCCACTTCACCGAAGTCGGTGGCATGGACACCTGTGAAAGCGCCGTGCTCGAACAGTTGCAAGCGCTGTTGAGCCAGCGCTTGAGCCTGATCGAAAACGATGGCGAGGCGCTATTCAACGCCACCCAGAATGCCCGCGTGGTGCATGCTGCCGAGCAGTATTACCGAGCGATGTATCGCGGCAGCCGGGAATCGTGGAATCTGCGCGACCGGCATATGTTCGAGACGCTTCAAACCTTGCGCACACGCCAGGCATCCGATGCCAAAGTGATTGTCTGGGCGCACAACTCCCACATCGGCGATGCACGGGCGACACAAATGGGCAACAGCGGCCAACTGACGCTCGGTCAGCTGTGCCGCGAGGAGTTTGCTGAACAGGCCGTGCTGATCGGTATGGGCACTGACCGCGGCACCGTTGCCGCCGCCGACGATTGGGACGCGCCCATGCGTATCAAGAAGGTCGTACCGGCGTTGCCGCGCAGCTGGGAACGCGCCTTTGCCGAGGCCGAGTGTCCGCAAGCGCTTTACGACTGGCGCGACGCGGACAATATCGAGCTGCGCGAAACGCTGGCCGGTCGGCAACTGGAACGCGCCATCGGGGTGATTTACCGACCACAGACTGAACGGCAAAGCCATTACTTCGACGCCACACTCAGCGAGCAATTCGACGCCTGGCTGTGGTTCGCCGAGACCACCGCCATTACCCCGCTGCCCACCGAACAACCAACGAGCCACGAGGAAGATACCTTCCCGTTCGGGCTTTGATGCTGTTTGTTCGGAACGCAAAAAGCCTGCTGTTGAAAGCAGGCTTTTTGCTGGCGGTGGGTGGACTTATTTTTGCTGCGTCAGCGCCGAGTAGCTGTTCATCAAGTTGCGGTAGTTCGGGATCCGCTGCGACAGCAGATTGCCCAGGCCTTCGATGTCGTTGCGCCAGTCGCGGTGCAACTCGCAGGCCACCGAGAACCAGTTCATCATTTGTGCGCCGGCCTGGGTCATGCGACTCCACGCGGCTTGCTGCACGGTGGTGTTGAAGGTGCCGGAGGCGTCGGTCACCACGAACACATCAAAACCTTCCGCCAGTGCTGACAGCGTCGGGAACGCTACGCACACATCGGTGACCACCCCGGCGATGATGATCTGCTTGCGGCCGGTGGCTTTGATCGCCTTGACGAAGTCTTCGTTGTCCCAGGCATTGATCTGGCCAGGGCGAGCAATGTAAGGCGCGTCCGGGAACATTTCTTTCAATTCCGGCACCAGCGGGCCATTCGGGCCTTGTTCGAAGCTGGTGGTGAGGATCGTCGGCAGGTTGAAGAACTTGGCCAGGTCAGCCAGGGCCAGCACGTTGTTCTTGAACTCGTTCGGCGAGAAGTCCTGAACCAGCGAGATCAGACCGGTCTGGTGATCAACCAGCAGCACGATGGCGTCGTCTTTGTTCAGGCGGTTGTAAGTTGGAGTGGTCATGGTGTGCGTCCCTTTTCAATTGTCTGAAAGTTGTTGTTGCGTTCAAGTTGGGTACAGATTACTGACGCACACCAAAAGGATAAATCGCCTGAAAAGCGTTTCACTGTCCACTTGAACGGGACAATCCGCCTCAGTCATAAAACGGCTCGACCAGCGCCCGGCTGCCAACGAAGAAACTGTCAGCCACCAGGCGCAGCGGCTGCAGGTCAAGATCGCTGGTTTTGTCGCCGATCAATTGCTGGAAGTGGCGATACACCGCTGCGTACTCGCCCTCCTCCGACACCGATTGGCGCACGCCGTCGATGCTCAACAACGCACCGCCGTTGTCCAGACGCAGGACGCCTTCGGCACAGCGAATCTCGATGCTCCAGAGTTCATCGTGGCCGTGATCAAAATCGAACTCCGCACGAACGTCCAGCTGACGTGCGTCAGACATTTTGATCGACGCGGCGATCGGCGACTGGCAGTTGCTCGGCACGCGCAGTTCGGCGGCTTCGACAAACAGCGGCAGCGCCAGCAGATGCGTCACAATCGACAAGGCGTTGATGCCTGGGTCGAAAACGCCCAGGCCGCCCGGTTGCCAGATCCAGGCCTGACCGGGATGCCACTTGCGCACGTCTTCCTTCCAGTCGATCTGCACGCTTTGCAGGGTGCGGCTCGCCAGCCAGTCACGGGCGGCGGCAATGCCCGGTGCGTAACGCGAGTGCCAGGCGAACAAAGCGCTGACGCCTTGTTCGGCGACTTGATCGACCAGGGCCATGGCTTCGCCCAATGTCGCACAGGGCGGCTTTTCCACCAGCACGTGCTTGCCGGCCGCCAACGCCTGTTGCACCAGCGCGAAGCGCCCTTGTGGCGGCGTGCAGAACGCAATTGCGTCGACAGTCGGGCCGTTTTCGAGCAGTTCGCCCAGCGACTGGAAGTTCTCCACCCCGGCGCAAGGTTTGCCCTGGGTTGCGACCGCCACCAACTGGAACGCCGGGTTGGCGAGGATGGCGGGAACGTGTTGATCCTGGGCGATCTTGCCGTAGCCCACCAGGCCGAGACGAATCGGTTGCATTACAGACTCCTGTTGTTGTTTTGGTCTTTGCAGCGCAGCGGCAAGAGTACGTGTTTCTGCGCTCGCCTCCAATCGTCATACTATTTAAATCAAAGTTTGGTCGCGGCGAACGCATGGCTTATTCGTCATTTCTTCTTACACCTTTTGTCGTCCAATCCCGCACCGCGCGGCGATCGGCAGCCGGCGATCAGCCTCAGTTTGCTATCATGCGGCGCTTTTACGGTTAACCCCTCGCCAGTCCTGCCGACTGGCGGGCTGCAAAAGGCGGTATTAGATGACGGCTTTGTTGACTCGCCGCAAGGTACTTGCGGGAATGGGCGTGCTCGGGCTCGGCCTGCTCGCCGGTTGCGACACACGTGGCCAACTGTCGTACAAGTACGGCAAGGATCTAAGCGACAAGATCCTCGGACGCACCTTCAAGCTGAAGAATCCCGAAGGCGAAACCATGTCGCTGTCGAGCTTTCGCGGCATGATGCCGATGATTTTCTTTGGCTTCACCCAATGCCCGGCAGTCTGCCCCACAACCCTGGCCCGCGCCGCTCAGATCAAGAAACTGATGGGCCGTGATGGCGACCGTTTGCAAGTGGTGTTCATCACCCTTGACCCGGAACGCGACACGCCGCAGATCCTCGACGCGTACGTCAAAGCCTTCGACCCGAGCTTCGTCGCGCTGTATGGCACGCTCGAAGAGACCAAGGCCACCGCCAAGGAATTCGACGTGTTCTATGAGAAAGTCCCGGCCGGCGACACCTACACCATCTCCCATACATCCACCAGCTATGTCTACGACTCGCGTGGTGAGTTGCGCCTGGGCCTGTCCACTTCGCTGACAGCCCAAGAGTGCACGGAAGATTTGCTTACTGTTATGGAGGTCTGCTGATGCATCCCGTTCTGAATCACATCAAACGCACCGTGTGTGCCCTGTCGCTGCTCGGCCTGGCCTTTCAGGTTTCGGCGCAGACCAAAGTCGACGACGCCTGGGTGCGCGCAACCGTGCCGACCCAGTCCGCCAGCGGCGCTTTCATGACGGTCACCGCCGATACAGACAGCAAGCTGCTCAGCGTCGCCTCGCCAATGGCCAAAGACGTACAGATCCATGAAATGACCATGAAAAACGACGTCATGAGCATGGGCCCGGTGAAATCGGTTGACCTGCCTGCCGGTAAAACCGTGAGCTTCGACCCGAACGGCTACCACGTCATGCTGATGGGCCTGACCGGCCAGTTGAAGGAAGGCGACAGCGTGCCGCTGACCCTGACCGTGGAAAACGCCAAGGGCGAGAAAGAAACCATCGAGGTCAAGGCGCCGGTTCGCTCGCTGACCAACATGGGCGGTCACGATCACAGCAAGATGCATTGATCGCTGACTGAAACACCCTCTGCCCGAAAAACGGGGCGGCTTGATCGATGATCGGGCCGCCCCGTTTTTTACTGGGCGCAGGAAAGACCACAACCTGATCAAGCCTGTCATTGCTGGGGATTGAACCGCCGTGACTGGAGTAGTTTTGTAATTCGCAATCGCGAAACCTGTGGGAGCTGGCTGGCCAGCGAAGGCATCGGGTCAGTCGATTTCAGTCTCCTGCCGATAGTCTCCTCAACTCCCCGAACCACCATGCGCCTCTTCAAAGAAATAATCTTTCCAGCTCGCCGCCTTGTTTTTCAACACACCCAGTTCCTGCAATTTCTCGGCGTAGATGAACGTGCGTTGCGGTACGACGGTGAAGTCGATTTCCGGGTCTTTGACGATTTGCTCGACCAGGGCCAGCGGCAGTTTCGATTGCTCTACACGGATGTAGGCTTGGGCGGCGGCGGGTTTGTCGGCTTTGATGATGTTCTCCGCTTCCGCCAGTGCGTCATAGAAAGCTTTGTAGGTTTTCGGGTTTTCGTCGTGGAATTTTTCCGTGGTGTACAGCACGTTGAACGTGGCTGGGCCGCCGAGAATGTCGTAGGAGCTCAGCACTTTGTGCACGTTCGGGTTTTGCAGGGCCTGGTACTGGAATGGCGGGCTGGAGAAATGTGAATTGATTTCCGAGCCACCGGCGATCAGCGCAGCGGTCGCGTCCGGGTGTGGCAGGCTGACCGAGATGTTATCGAATTTCTTGAACTGGTCGTCGCCGAATTCCTTCGCGGTTTCGATCTGCAAGGTGCGCGACTGGAAACCTACACCGGCGGCCGGCACGGCGATGCGGTCCTTTTCACTGAAGTCCTTGAGGGCTTTGATGTTCGGGTTGTTGGTCAGCAGATAATTGGGCATCGAACCCAGCGCGGCGATGGCTTTGACATTCTGCTTGCCCTTGGTGCGATCCCACACGGTGAGCATCGGCGGCACGCCCGCCGAAACGACATCCAGCGCGCCGGTCAGCAGTGCTTCATTCATCGCGGTGGCGCCGGAAATGCTGTTCCAGTCGACCTGGATGTCCAGGCCCTGCGCCTTGCCGTGTTTCTCGATGAGTTGTTGGTCGCGCACCACATCGAGGATCAAGTAACCGATACCAAATTGCTGGGCGATGCTGATCTTGCCTTCAGCCTGGGCAGCGCTGCTGAACAGTGCGCCCGCTGCCAGGGTGGCGGCCAACAGAGTCAGCGCAGAACGTTTGAACGGAGTGACCATGACAACCTCGCAGCATGGGATGGGCTTAAAGGCCTGACTTTAGAGCTATAAAAAACATAAATTAAATATCTTTATCGCATATCGATAGCACTGAGCGATTTGATGTCTGCTGAGTAAATTTTTGAGCGGTGGAGATACCTACAACAGTCTGAAACAAAAAACTGCCCCTTCTGGAAAACGGCTTTAAGGCTCGAAACCCCGTCCGCTATGGGCGCGCGAAATTTCAGTGATCGCCAGCCGCAGGTTTAAAAAGCCGATCAGCCCTCCTACCCTTGGTATCATCACCCACACTTTTTTGACCCTTTCATGACATGCAGGCCTTTTTTGTGAGCGCTCTTTTCAACTGGCTGCGGCGGCCGAACGCCCGCCTGCTTTCCCTGATCTTCCTGACATTGATCGTGCCGGTGTGCGTGCGCGCGGCCCTGGGTTGGTCGACACCGCTGGGCTTCCTGTCGGATCTGGCCGTCGGCAGTCTGCTGGTAGCCGTGCTGCATCGCCGCGCGTGGTGGCTGGCCTTGCCGGTGCTGTTGTTCTGGGCGCTGCTGGCGATCGCGACAGTAGAATTGGTCAGCGCCGTCGGCCGCCTGCCGACGCCATCCGACATCCATTATCTGATCGATCCGCAGTTTGTGGAGAACTCCACGGGGGGCGGACTTGCGCACCCTGCCCTGGCCATCGCGTTATTGACGGCAGTAGTTTTCTGGCTGCTGACCCAGTTCATGGGTCGGCGCCTGTCTCGCCAGGCTCTGCCGCGCGCTGTCTGGGCCGCGCCGATAGTGCTGTTCGCAGCGCATTGGGGCGCGCAGAACCTCTGGCCGAACGACGGCGACGCCTGGCGCCTGTACAACCTGCCGCATCAACTGCTCGCCAGCGAAGTCGCCGATCTGCACATCCAGGCCGAGGAATGGCTGGACGGTGATACCGAAGAACCGACGCCGGCCATGGCCGGACTCACCGATGTCGATCTCAATGGCCAGAAACTGCTGGCCGCGCCGGGTCAGGCGCGCAATGTGTTGATCATCGCGCTGGAAGGCATTCCCGGCGCCTACATCCGCGCCAACCGGGAGGCGATCGGCAGTCACTATCAGGAAGACCTGATGCCCAACCTCAGTCGCTGGGCCGAGCGCGGCATGAACACCCCGGATTACGTGCTGCACACCCACCAGACCATTCGTGGTTTGTACGCCATGCTCTGCGGTGATTACGACAAGCTCAACAACGGCACCCCCAAAGGCGTGGAAATGCTCACCCTGACAGAGCGCAATCAGGCCTGCCTGCCGGCACAACTGCGCGAGCACGGCTTCAGCACCCACTATCTGCAGGGCGCCGGCCTGCGCTTCATGGCCAAAGACAAGATCATGCCGCACATCGGTTTCGATGCGACCCATGGCCTGGAATGGTTCAGCAACGTCAACTATCTGGAATTTCCGTGGGGCAAGGATGACAAGGCCTTTTTCGAAGGTGCGCTGGATTATGTCGGCCAACTGAAAAAGCAAAAGCAGCCGTGGATGTTGACCCTGCTGACCGTCGGCACCCACCAGCCCTACTCCGCGCCGGACGACTATCTGGAACGTTATGAAACGCCCAAGCAGGCCGCCGTCGGCTACCTCGACGATGCGCTGGACCAGTTTCTGTCAGGGCTTGAACGTCAGGGCGTCCTGAAGGACACCCTGGTGGTGATCACTTCGGATGAGTCCCATGGCATCGACGGCGTACGCCTGGCTTCTTCCTGGGGTTTCAACCTGACCCTGGCGCCGGAGCAGGCGCAATTGCCACGGCTCAATGCCGGGGTCTATGGTCATGTCGATCTGAGCACCTCGATTCTCGACTACTTCGACCTGCCGGTCCCGACTGCACTGAGCGGTCGTTCGCTGTTCCGTGACTACGATTCCGGGCGCGAGATCATGTCATTCACCAACGGCAAGCTGCGCTACCACAACGGTCAGGGCATCTTCTCCGAGTGCGATATGCCGCGCCGCTGCCGCTATTACGAAAGCGCCGGTTTCATCGCCGAAAGCGCCCACTACAAAGGCAAATACAGCGGTCATCCGGCCCGGCAGATTGCCGCACGGGCCGATGCGCTGGACCTCTCGTTGCTGCGCACGTCGCTCAATCACCGCTATCAGTTCGGCAGCACCAACATCATCCCGCTGCAAGCGCAGATCAAGGATGACTGGGCCGACAACCTGATCGGCGCCCAGTACCTGGAAATGCCCAAAGGCTCGCATACGCGCGTGCGCCTGACCGTTCGCTCGGTCGATCCGCAGCAGGCGGCGTACATTCAGCTCAAGGCCAAAGAGTTCGAACAGGACGTGCAACTGGGCCTGCCGGCGGAAATGGTCGCCACGGCAGATCAGCCGCTGGAGATGGATTTCAGCTTCGACAACCCGCAGCCTCGCAAGGCGTTTTCGTTCCATTTGCTGGGCTATGGCAACGGTGCGGTTGAAGTGACGGACTTCAGCGTGATTACCGAACTACCGGGCCAGGACGACATTCTTGATGACGTGCCCGAGGACGACACCGCTCAGTCCAGCTAGCACAACATTCCCCTAGAGCTGCCGAAGGCTCGGGCCTACACGTGCGATGAAAGAGTTTGCCTATCGGTATCCAATAGTCGGGCTATTAGCCGACTCGCCAACTCGGGTCTAGCCTTACGAGTCCGAAGCCGGCACGAGCCGGCCGAGACGACCTGATAGGGATCCGAACATGGCAAACGAATCGAAATGCCCGTTCAACCATGCCGCCGGCGGCGGAACGACGAACCGTGACTGGTGGCCAAACCAACTTAACCTGAAAATTCTCAGCCAGCATTCACCCAAGTCCGATCCGCTGGGCCAGGACTTCGACTACGCCAGAGCATTCAAAAGCCTCGACTTCCAGGCCCTGAAACAAGACATCAAAGCACTGATGACTGATTCTCAGGACTGGTGGCCGGCCGACTTCGGTCATTACGGCCCGCTGTTCGTACGGATGGCCTGGCACAGCGCCGGCACCTATCGCACTGCTGATGGCCGTGGCGGCGCCGGCTCCGGCCAGCAGCGGTTTGCCCCGCTCAACAGCTGGCCGGACAACGTCAGCCTCGACAAGGCCCGGCGCCTGCTGTGGCCGGTCAAGCAGAAATACGGCCGCAACATTTCCTGGGCTGACTTGATCGTTCTCACGGGCAACGTCGCGCTGGAATCCATGGGCTTCAAAACCTTCGGTTTCTCCGGCGGCCGCGCCGATGTCTGGGAACCGGACGAAGACGTGTACTGGGGCTCGGAAACCGAGTGGCTGGGTGGCGACAACCGCTACGGCAAAAGCAACGGCCCTGTGCAGGAGCCCGGCGACGGCACGCTGGTGGCCGAGCCGGATCTGCATGGCCGCGAAGAAAGCCGCACTGATCAGGGCGAACGCAATCTTGAAAATCCCCTCGCCGCCGTGCAAATGGGCCTGATCTATGTAAACCCCGAAGGCCCTGAAGGTAATCCGGACCCGGTGGCTTCGGCCAGGGACATTCGCGAAACCTTCGGCCGCATGGCCATGAACGACGAAGAAACCGTGGCGCTGATTGCCGGCGGTCACGCGTTCGGCAAAACCCACGGCGCCGGCCCTGCCGACAACGTCGGCCCCGAGCCGGAAGCGGCAGGTCTGGAACTGCAAGGCCTAGGCTGGAAAAACGCCTTCGGCACCGGTAAGGGCGCCGACACCATCACCAGCGGGCTGGAAGTGACATGGACCACCACCCCGACGCAATGGAGCAACAACTACCTGGAAAACCTCTTCGGTTTTGAGTGGGAGCTGACCAAGAGTCCGGCCGGAGCCCATCAGTGGAAACCGAAAAACAACGCCGGCGCGGGCACCGTGCCCCACGCTCACGATCCGGACAAACGCCTGAGCCCGACCATGCTCACGTCCGATCTGGCGCTGCGTTTTGATCCGGCTTATGAGCAGATTTCCAGACGTTTCCTGGCCAACCCCGATCAGCTCGCCGACGCATTCGCCCGCGCCTGGTACAAGCTGATCCACCGCGACATGGGCCCGCTGTCCCGGTACCTCGGCCCGGAGTTGCCGCAGGAAGAATTGCTCTGGCAAGACCCGATTCCAGACGTGACGCATCCGCTGATCGAAGACAGCGACGCCACTGCGCTGAAAGACAAGGTGCTGGCATCGGGGCTATCGGTGTCGCAACTGGTGTCGACCGCCTGGGCGTCAGCTTCGACCTTCCGGGGTTCGGACAAACGCGGCGGCGCCAACGGCGGGCGTTTGCGTCTGGCCCCGCAGAAGTTCTGGCAGGCCAACCAGCCGGAGCAACTGGACAAGGTACTGACAACTCTCGAGGGCATTCAAAGCGAGTTCAATAGCCATGCGGTCGGTGGCAAGCAAATATCCCTTGCAGACCTGATCGTACTGGCCGGCAACGCCGGGATTGAGCGAGCCGCGCAGAATGCCGGGCATTCGGTCTCGGTACCCTTCTCACCGGGCCGCGCAGATGCCTCTCAGGAGCAGACCGACGTTGAGTCGTTCGGCTTCCTCGAGCCGATTGCCGATGGTTTCCGTAATTACAGCAAGGGCAAATACACCGTTGCGGCGGAAACGTTGTTGATCGACAAGGCACAATTACTGACCCTGACCGCACCTGAAATGACCGTACTGGTCGGAGGGTTGCGGGTATTGGGAGCGAACGTCGGGCAAACTCGCCATGGTGTCTTCACTGAAAAAACCGAAGCGCTGACCAATGACTTCTTCACCCACCTGCTGGACATGGGCGTGGAGTGGAAGCCGACCTCTAGAGATGCCGATGAGTTCGAGGGACGCGATCGTAAGACAGGTGCAGCAAAATGGACGGCGACGCGGGTTGATCTGGTGTTTGGATCCAATGCGCAGTTAAGGGCATTGGCCGAGGTCTACGCCAGTGCGGATGCGAAAGCGCAGTTCGTTAATGACTTCGTCAAGGCGTGGACGAAGGTGATGAATCTCGATCGGTTTGACCTGCGCAAATAGCTTCTCGTTGTGCCAATAAAAAATGCCGCTCGTTGAGCGGCATTTTTGTTTTCTTCAAATCATAGGGTGTCGCAAATAACCAGCCCCTCACCCCAGCCCTCTCCCAATGGGAGAGGGGGAAAGGGAGCCGATCTTCGTTTACTTGAAGGCCTGAGTTCGTCTCGAGACTTTAAGGTCGGCGCAGCTCGATCACTCACCTCGGTCAGTCCCCTCTCCCTTTGGGAGAGGGTTAGGGTGAGGGCCGGTCTGAGGCTGGAATACCGACTCCGTTAAGCCATCAAGCCAGGCTTTTGCTCACCACCTCGTACACGTCGCTCGACAACGCCCCCGACGCCAGAATCCGCTCAAGCTGGGCCTTCATCAAGGCCTGCCGGGCGCTGTCGTACTTGCGCCAGCGGGTCAGCGGCGCCAGTTGGCGCGAGGCGATCTGTGGGTTGAAGCCGTTCAGCTCGATCACCAGATCCGCGAGGAAGCGATAACCGGAACCGTCCGCCGCGTGGAAGTTGATCAGGTTCTGTCCGGCAAACGCGCCGATCAGCGCGCGCACCTTGTTCGGGTTCTTGATGTTGAACGCCGGGTGCTGCATCAACGCCTTCACTCGCTCCAGTCCGCCCGGCAAGGTGCTGCCGGCCTGTACGCTGAACCACTGATCCATCACCAGCGGGTTGTCCTTGAAGTGCTCGGCAAAACTCGCCAGCGCCAACGCTTTCTGCTCTTCGAATGGCGAGTTGACCAGTACTGCCAGCGCAGTCAGGCGCTCGGTCATGTTGTCGGCCGTTTCAAATTGCTCCAGCGCCGCCGCCAATACTTCCGGTTTGCCGCTGAGCATCAGGTACGACAAGGCAATATTCTGCAACGCGCGGCGGGCAAAGTGCTCGGCTTCGGCCACGTATGGGGTTTTCTTCGACAGGTCGCGGTTGGCCTGATAACGCAGCCACAGCGCTTCGAACAGACCCTCGGCGAGTTGCTTGCGGGCAAATTCGCGAGCGACATGGATCGCCTCGACGTCCGCTACTTCGCTGATTTCGGTGAGATACGCCTCACCCGGCAACGAAAGCATTTCCGCAACCATCGCCTGATCCAGCGACTCATCGGACAGCACCGTGCGCAACGCCGACACCAGACGCGGGTCAAGCGTCAGGGTTTCGCCTTTCTGATGCTGCGCAATCAACTCCTGCAGCACTTGCACCGACAGTTGTTGACCGGCATCCCAGCGGTTGAAACCGTCGCTGTCGTGCTGCATCAGGAACATCAGTTGATCGCGGTTGTAAGGGAAGCTCAGTTTCACCGGTGCGGAGAAGCCGCGCAGCAACGATGGCAGCGGTTGCTCGGCGACATCGACGAAGGTGAACGTCTGTTCGGCTTCGGTGACCGAAATGACGCGGGTGGTGCCTTGCGGCGACGCTTCGCCGCTCAGACGCAGAGCGATTTCGTTGCCCTGGCTGTCGAGCAGGCCGAGTTCGACCGGAATCACGAACGGCAGTTTTTCCACCTTGTCCGGGGTCGGTGGGCAGCTCTGGCGGAAGGTCAGGCTGTAGGTTTTGGCCGCAGCATCGTACGACTCGCTCACCGCCAGACGCGGCGTACCCGCCTGGCTGTACCAGCGTTTGAACTGGGTCAGATCGACGCTATTGGCATCTTCCATCGCCTTGATGAAGTCATCGCAGGTCACGGCCTGGCCGTCGTGACGTTCGAAGTACAGATCGCTGCCCTTGCGGAAGCCTTCAGCGCCCAGCAGGGTGTGAATCATGCCAACCACTTCCGAACCCTTTTCGTACACGGTGAGGGTGTAGAAGTTCGAAATCTCGATAAAGCTGTCCGGCCGCACCGCGTGGGCCATCGGGCCGGCATCTTCGGCGAACTGATGCGTGCGCAAGTAAGCCACGTCCTGAATGCGCTTGACCGTGGCCGAGTTCATGTCCGAGGAGAAACCGGCGTCGCGGAACACCGTGAAACCTTCCTTGAGCGACAACTGGAACCAGTCGCGGCAGGTCACGCGGTTGCCCGACCAGTTATGGAAGTACTCGTGGGCGACGATCGCCTCGACCCGCTGGTGCGCGGCATCAGTGGCGGTTTCGGCGCGAGCCAGCACGGCGCTGGAGTTGAAAATGTTGAGGCCCTTGTTCTCCATCGCGCCCATGTTGAAATCGTTGACCGCGACGATCATGAAGATGTCCAGGTCGTACTCGCGACCGTAAACCTCTTCGTCCCAGCGCATCGACTTCTTCAGGCTGTTCATGGCGTGCTGGCACTTGTCGATGTTTTCCGGCTCGACATAGATGCGCAGCGCGACATTGCGCTCACTCATGGTGGTGAAGGTGTCTTCGACGCACCACAGGTCACCGGCCACCAGCGCAAACAGGTAAGCCGGTTTCTTGAACGGGTCTTCCCAGGTCGCCCAGTGCCGACCGTCTTCGCCAGGGCCGGAAGCAATCGGGTTGCCGTTGGAGAGCAGCACCGGGTAGCTGTGCTGTTCGGCCACGACCGTGGTGGTGAACTTGCTCATCACGTCCGGGCGGTCGAGGTAATAGGTGATCTTGCGAAAGCCTTCGGCCTCGCACTGGGTGCAGAACATCGTGCCGGACTTGTACAGGCCTTCAAGCGCGGTGTTGGTTTCCGGGTGGATTTTGACGCTGGTGTCGACGGTGAAGGTTTCGCTGGTCGGCTGCAGGGTCAGGTGGCTGTCGGACACTTGATAGTCCGCAGCGCTCAGCTCCTTGTCCGCCAGCGTCACCGACAGCAGCTCCAGTTGCTGGCCATCGAGCACCAGCGGTGGCAGGCCCGCGCCGCGCTCAGGATTGCGCCGCATCACCAGTTGCGCGTGAACCAGGCTGTGGTCCTCGAACAACTCGAAGGTCAGGTGCGTTTCGTCGATCAGGTATTCGGGCGCCTGATAGTCCTTGAGGTAAATCATCTTCGGTTGGTCGGTGCGCATGCTGGAATCCTTATTGATGCACGGCGAGCTGATAAGCCGTGTATTTACGAATGTTGATCACGCCCGTATCGAAGATCAGGTACTGGCCCTTGATCCCCAGCAGCGTGCCTTCGGCAATCGGGTTCTTGTCCAGGTTGAAGCTGACGATTTTCGCCGGGTATTGCTCGACGGGATAGCGAATTTCAAGCGGCTCGACATCGGCAATCGTCTGGATGGCTTGCAGGCCGAATCGCTCCTGCAAACCTTGCAGGCCCTCGGCGCAGCTTTCGAACAACTGATCGCGTACTCGCGCGAGGTCCACCGCCGCCGCGTCGCCCTTGAGCAGTGCGCGCCAGTTGGTCTTGTCCGCCACCTGGCTGCGAAACAGGTCTTCGACAAACCCCGATTGCTGACGCGTGGACACGCGCATGATCGGCAAGGCCTGGCTCGCGCCCTGATCGAGCCAGCGCGTCGGCAACTGCGTGGCGCGGGTGATGCCGACCTTGATGCCCGACGAGTTGGCCAGATAAACCACGTGATCGGTCATGCAGAACTGCTGGCCCCACACCGGATCCCGGCAGGTGCCGGCGTCAAAGTGGCAGCGCTCCGGGCTCATGATGCACAGGTCGCACTGCGCCAGTTTGGTCATGCAGGGGTAGCAATAACCCTGGCTGAAACTGGTTTTGGTCTTGCGCCCGCAATGGGTGCAGTGGATCGCCCCCAGAAACTCCAGGCGCAGCGTCTTGCCGATCAACGGATTGACCGGCACCTCGACGTCATCAAGACGAAACGCGTACTGCACGTTCGGCCCGTCCAGGCGCGCCGACATTTTGCTGATTGCACCGCGGCCAATCTCGATCAATGGATGGCATCCGACTTGAACAGGATGTTCGGCACTTCGATCGACTTCGACGCACACTCTTGCGGGCCCATGTAACCGGTGCGCTGGTCTTCCGGCAGGTTCTGGATTTCCCAGGCGATCATCGCCTGCAACGACAGCTCGCGCTGCTCGGCGGTGAGCTTGTTTCCGTCGGACCACTTGCCGATTTCCACGGCCAGTTTCAGGCTTTCGTAGATGTCCGGTGTGATGTTGCTGATCATGTCGTTGAAAGAGGACATCAGGGTTCTCCGCGCTCTTTACTGAAACAAAAATTTTAGACGGCCAGTTTACGGCGGTTATACAAACCGCCCAACAGCCCGGTGAAGCATCCGATGAGTAACCCGCTGAGGTGCGCCGCGTTGGCGATCTGGCCAAAACCGATCAGCGAGATCACGCCGGACATGCACACCAGCAACCACACGAGCATCATCACCAGCACGCCACGCGGCAGGCGATAGGCCGGGTTCGGCGCCAGCAACTGGAAGATCCAGCAATGCCCGAGCAGGCCATAAAGCACACCGGACAGGCCGCCAAACAGGGTCGGACCGCTCCAGACAAACTGCGCGTAATTGGACACCACGCTGAACAGCAGCGTCAGGCCGATCAGGTTGATACTGCCCTGGCGCGATTCGATGCGCCGGCCCAGCTCCCAGTACCACATGCTGTTCATCGCCAGGTGAAGGATGCCGAAGTGAATCAGCATCGGCGTGACCAGCCGCCACCACTGCCCTGCCGCGAAACTGTCGGCCAGCGGGGTGAAATGGATGTATTCGCCGATCACGCGGAAATCGAGAAAGGTCAGCCAACGCAGCGTCTCAAGGTTTTCCCCGAGAAAAGTCAGACCAGCGACGATCAAACTCAGCAGCAGAATGAACCCGGTGGCCCTGGCGTGTTTCAGTTGTTCGGCAAAGCCCGGCCGCTTGAAGGTCTGGCCTGCTGGAATGTCCAGTTGCTGATCCGGATCGCCGGCCGGGAAGCGCTCGTACAACGAGCGCACGTCCTCACTGATTTCGGCCGGTGCCCACAACACCTGCTCGCCCGCCTCTTCGCTGACGCGATGGGGCACCTGCATGCGTTGAAGCAGTTTGACAAAACCGCTCAAGTCCACCGCCAACGGCA
Organism: Pseudomonas khorasanensis; assembly: GCF_014268505.2. GTDB lineage: Bacteria > Pseudomonadota > Gammaproteobacteria > Pseudomonadales > Pseudomonadaceae > Aquipseudomonas > Aquipseudomonas khorasanensis. The sequence goes on along the minus strand of NZ_JABWQP020000001.1, from coordinate 515,080 downwards.
GGCGCAATACCGCCACAGCACTCATTGCAGCACCTCCGGCCGCTCGACATCGACCCAGACAAATTTATGCGGATCCAGGTGGGTTTCCTGATCCAGACGATAGGCGACCAGTTTGCCGTACAACACCGCGCTGTAATCCAGGCACGCGAGGTTCGGCCGGATCGGCGCCGGTTTGCCGCTGCGCCAGTAATGGCCGACGAACAGCAACGGCTCGTCGACGCCATAGCGCAACAGGGAATTCTTTTCCGTTGAGCTCAGCGGCGTCTGCGCCACCGGTTCCGGCAGTGCGTCGGGCTGGAAGACGATGTCACCGTAGGTTTTCGGGTCGTCTTCCCAGAATTTGGTGCGAAAGAACGAACGCACCAGGCCGTCGCCGCTGGTCATGGTCAGGCCGCCCGGCAAACGCATGTCCGTGCCGCGCAGCAAACGGTCGAACACGGTACAGGCGAAGCTGCCGGGCACGGCCGAAGCCTGGAGAAAATGCTCATCGACGCAGCCATTAGGGAACAACGCGCGCAGCGGCTCGATCAGGCCGGCGTCCCAGCACGCGTGCACGACACGGAAGCGTCCGGCATCGACGAACAGCGGCAGCTCATAGAACCATTGCTGAAAATCATGCCAGTCGCCGGGATGGTCTTCGAATTGGGTCAGGGTTTCCTGCAGCAGACGCGCATGGCGCTTGGTATGTTCGCGCACGAATTGCTTGCCGCTGCCCGGTGGCGCCGGAGTGCCCCAGCCGAGGGCGTTGAATTCGTGGTTGCCCATGATGCACAGCGCCTGCCCCGCCTCGACCATGTCGTGGACGATGTGCAGCGCCTCGCGGATTCGCGGGCCACGGTCGATGATGTCGCCGACAAACACGGCCATGCGCGAGGGATGCCGCCAGACCCCGGCCTGCTTGTGGTAACCGAGGCGGTCAAGCAAGTGTTCGAGGGTCAAGGCGCATCCGTGCACGTCACCGATCAGGTCATAACTGCGCGCGGGATCGAGCATCAGTCGCCTCCACCCCCCAACTTGCTGCCCCAGCCGAGCTTGGTGCGGCACACCTCGTAGTAGTTGTGGTCGAGCGGATGGATCAGGCGCAGTTTCTGCGCTTTCTTGCTCACGGTGATGGTGTCGCCCGGCGCGCAGGTGAAATGGTTCTGGCCATCGCAGGAAACTTGCGGATAGATCTGCATATCTTTGGACACGACGATTTTCAGCTCACTGTTGCCATCGACCACGATCGGCCGTCCCGACAAGGTATGGGGGTACATCGGCACAATCACAATAGCGTCGAGCTTGGGATGCATGATCGGCCCCCCGGCGGACAACGCGTAGGCCGTGGAGCCGGTCGGCGTGGCGACGATCAGGCCGTCGGCCTTCTGGCTGCAGACGAACTGGCCGTCGATGTACAGCTCGAACTCGATCATCCGCGTCGATTTGCCCGGGTGCAGCACCACGTCGTTGAGCGCATCGCCCTGACCGATGGCCTCGCCGTGGCGACGGACTTCTGCCTGCAGCAGGAAGCGGTTTTCCACCAGGTAGTGGCCGTCGAGCACCTCGGCGACCTTGACTTCGAGCTCGTCCGGACGAATGTCGGTGAGAAACCCGAGGCTGCCACGGTTGATGCCCAGTACCGGAATATTGTGTCTGGCCAGCGCCCGCGCGGCGCCGAGCAGGCTGCCGTCACCGCCAACGACGATGACCATGTCACAGACTTCGCCGAGCATCTTGCGCGACGAGGTCTGCAGGCCATGGCCCGGCAGGACTTCGGCAATGGTGTCTTCGAGGATCACATGCAGGTGACGGTCGAGCAGAAAGCGTTTCAGTCGGCGGACGGTATCCAGCACCTGGGAGCTGCCCAGGCGACCGATGATGCCGATATTACGAAATTGCTCCATGGGACCTCTGCGGACAATCGAAAACGCGAAAAACCCGATTATGGGCGAAAGCGCCAGATAGACAAAATCCTTTCAGCCTCAAGGATGGGCTCAGGTTTAAAGCTATGCTCGCAGGATGATCCTGTTTCCCGACTTGTTGCAGTTACCCCATCAATTACGCCATCCCGAAGTGCGGGACCTGGCGTGGGTGATCCTCGCCCCGCCGATGCTTGCCGCTACGCCGTGGCCACAGCGTCATCCGCTGGCCGGCAGTGACTGGGTGCAAGACCCTCGGCGCCTCGAACATTGGCTGCGCCAGCTCGACCGTGACAGTTACGGTTTACTGCATTGGTTGTCCCAGGCCCGGACGCGGCGTCTGGGTTTGTATTACGAACGCTTGTGGCAGTTTGCCGTACAGCACGCGCCGGGCGTCGAGCTCATCGCCGCCAACCTGCCGATTCGCCGCGCGGGCCATACCCTCGGCGAGCTGGACATGCTGCTGCGCGACCGCGATGGCGTGCATCACCTGGAACTGGCGATCAAGCTTTACCTCGGCCCGCAGGAGGGCGACGGGCGAGATCCTGCGCAGTGGCTGGGGCCGGGTTGCCATGATCGACTCGACCGCAAACTCGCTCATCTGGCCGAGCATCAATTGCCGATTTCGGCGCGCCCGGAAAGCCGTGAAGTGCTGGCGGCTCTGGACATCGAGTCGTTCAGCGCGCAGTTGTGGCTGGGCGGCTATCTGCTGTACCCGTGGCCCGGCACGTCAGCATCACCACACGGCGCGCACCCGCAGCATCTGCGTGGCAGTTGGTTGCATCAGAAGGACTGGCCGGCGTTTGTCGCGCAACGCCCGCCCGGACGCTGGCAACCCCTGCCCCGCCATGCCTGGCTGGCGCCGGCGCATTATCCGGCGGATCAGGTCTGGGCCAGCGGGCACTTGCGCCTGTGGCTGGAGGACCTGCCGCCACTGGCCCCGGCGCAGTTGATGGTGCGCCTGAGTGAAAACGCGCAGGGGGAATGGGAAGAGGCGGAGCGATTGTTTCTGGTCTCGGATCTTTGGCCGAATGTGCCCGGCCAAACCTGAGATTTGTGGTGTCTGACCCAATTCGCGAGCAGGCTCGCTCCCACAGGGACCGCATTCCAGATTTGAAATGCATTCTCTGTGGGAGCGAGCCTGCTCGCGAAAAGAGCAACTCGGTCTATAGGGATAACCGCACCGCCAGCGCCGCCAACGTCAACAACAGCACCGGTACCGTCAGCACAATCCCGACCCGGAAGTAATAACCCCAGCCAATATGGATGCCCTTGCGCTCAAGCACATGCAGCCACAACAACGTCGCAAGACTGCCGATCGGCGTGATCTTCGGCCCAAGATCGCTGCCGATCACGTTGGCATAGATCATCGCTTCCTTGATCACCCCGCTCGCCTGACTGGCATCGATCGACAGCAAACCGATCAGCACCGTTGGCAAGTTGTTCATGATTGACGACAACAGCGCCGTCAGCACTCCGGTGCCCATTGCCGCGCCCCACACACCGTGGCCGGCAAACACATCCAGCCAGCCCGCCAGATAACCGGTCAGCCCGGCATTGCGCAGCCCGTAGACCACCATGTACATGCCCAGCGAGAAAATCACGATTTGCCACGGTGCTTCTTTCATGACCTTGCGCGTGGAAATCCTGTGGCCGCGCGCGGCGATGCCCAGCAGCAACGCGGCGCACACCGCCGAAATGGCGCTGATCGGAATGCCCAGCGGCTCGAGGGCAAAGCAGCCAATCAACAGGATCGCCAATACGGCCCAACCGGCATAAAAGGTGGCCTTGTCGTGGATCGCGGTTTGCGGGTTTTCCAGCTGTTCAGGATCGTAAGCCGCTGGAATGTCGCGACGAAAGAACCACAGCAACATGCCCAGCGTCGCCGCGACGCTGACGAAGTTGACGGGCACCATCACCGCTGCGTAGCGGTTAAAACCAATATTGAAAAAGTCCGCCGAGACAATATTGACCAGGTTCGATACCACCAGTGGCAGGCTCGCCGTGTCGGCAATAAACCCGGCGCCCATAACGAAGGCCAGTGTCGCCGCCGGAGAAAAACGCAGCGCCAGCAACATCGAAATCACAATGGGCGTAAGGATCAATGCCGCCCCGTCATTGGCGAACAAGGCTGACACCAGCGCGCCGAGCAGCACCATGAAAGCAAACAGCTTGCGCCCGCTACCGCGCCCCCAACGTGCCACGTGCAGCGCGGCCCAGGCGAAAAACCCGGCCTCGTCAAGCAACAGACTGATGATGATCAGCGCCACGAAGGTGCCGGTGGCGTTCCAGATGATCTGCCAGACCAAAGGGATATCGCTCAGGTGCACAACACCGAAGATCAAGGCCAGTACGGCGCCGAGGGTTGCACTCCAGCCGACGCCGAGGCCTTTGGGTTGCCAGATGACAAGGGTGATGGTCAGCAGGAAAATCAGTGACGCAGCGAGCATTCGCAGGAGCCTTCAAAGAGATGATGTGGAACGATGACAAATGCCAAGGTGAATAAGTACCCCTGTGGGAGCGAGCTTGCTCGCGAAAGCGCTGGTCCAGTCAGCAATTTTGCAACGGCTGACGACGCCTTCGCGAGCAGGCTCGCTCCCACAGGTTCTATATGTAGCTGAAATCTCGGTGAGGTTATTTCTTGTGTTGCTCTACGAACTGGCCGTACGCATTAATGAATTTCTGCAGGAACGGCTTCACCGACTCGCTCAGCTTGCCCGCTTCGTCAAACGCAGTGCCCGCACCGCCCAGATACGCTTCCGGCTGTTGCAGGCAATGGATGTCGAGAAAAACGAAGGTCTGGCGCAGGTGCTGGTTGGCGCCGAAACCACCGATGGCGCCCGGCGAAACACTGATCACCGCGCCGGGCTTGCCGCTCCAGGCGCTCTGGCCGTAGGGGCGCGAACCGACGTCAATGGCGTTCTTCAGCGGTGCCGGGATCGAGCGGTTGTACTCGGGGGTGACAAACAGCACCGCGTCGGATGACGCCACTTTCTGACGGAAAGTGCTGTAGGCTGCTGGCGGGGAGTCTGCGTCGATGTCTTCGTTGTACAGCGGCAGCTCACCGATTTCGACAATCTCCAGTTTGAGATTGGCCGGCGCCAGTTCGGCGAGGGCCAGTGCGATTTTGCGATTGATCGATGCTTTGCGCAGGCTACCAACCACTACGGCGACGTTGTAGACATTGCTCATGGAACACTCTCGATGGTCCGTGGGAAGAGTCGCTAGTTATAGATGATCCGGTGACGTTTTCACCAGTGGTCATCGGTTTTTCCTGCAGCAAGAATATTTTTTTCCTGTAAGAAAACTTACCGAGCTTGGTGACGGTCTACAAAGCCGCAAATCAAGCGTTTTATCTCCAGAGGTTCTAAGCAGATGGCAGCAGTACTCGTCGGTCAGTTTCATGCAAGAGATGCGGAAGGCCGCGTTTATTCCGTGCATGAATTCCAGGAATCGAACCCGTCTGCAGACGGCTTCACCGGCTCGGAGCCCGTCACCACCTACAAATTGGCCATCGGCGATCGGGTCAATAAGCTTGATGAAGGTACATTCGTGCTGGTCCAGTCCGGCGTCGAGCTGATTCGCGAGCCCGAGACAATCGTCGCTCCGTAACCCGGCGTCATGAGCAGAAGTCACAGGCGCAGACTTGGGGTAGGATCAGCCTCCGCCCCCACCTGCTGAACATGGACTTCACGCATGCGTTTACGCCATATCGAAGTGATTCAGGCGCTCTTGCAGACCGGTCACCTGGGCACCGCCGCCGAATGGCTGCAATTGCCGGTGGCCGAAATCGAAGAGCGCTTGCGCGAAGCCGAAAGCCAGTTGGGGTTCATGCTGTTCGCCAGCGTTCGCGGGCGCCTGCAATCGACGCCGGAAGCGCGGGCCCTGCAGGTGGAAATCGCGCACGTCTATGAGGCGCTGGAGCCGGTGCAGCGCCTGGCCAGCAGCCTCAAGCAATACCTCGCCCCGCCCTTGCGCATCATCGGTACCCCGCCGCTGGCCGAACAATTACTGCCGCAAAGCATCGCCACCCTGCGTCGACGCTTGCCCGATGCACCTTGCAGCCTGCTCAGCGCACCAACCCGCGACATTGTCCGCAGCCTGTTACTGCGTGAAAGCGATCTGGGCTTGAGCCTGCACGATCCCGAACATCCCGACATCCACTGCCAACCGCTGGCGCAGGGCAAACTGCAGTTGCTCGCACCACACGGCTGGCTGCAGCCGAAACAGAAATACATTTCGCTGCAGGATCTGGCGGGTCAGGCCATGGTCGGCCTCGAAGGTCAGGAGCCGCTGAGCCCGGCGCTGGAAAGCAAACTCCTCGCCTTGCGCCCGGCACCGAGCATTCAAACCCGTGTGCAAACCCACCAAATGATGCGCAGCATGGTCGAAGCGGGCGAAGGCCTGGCCATTGTCGATCCGTTCACTGCCCTGGGCGCACGTGCCGCCGGCCTTGACGTCTGCCCGCTGTCCCCGGCCGTACCGATCAGCCTCTACGCCCTGACCTTCAAACACGCCGCACCCGTAGGGGCAGTTCAAACGTTGCTGGCAATCGTCACGGAACAAGCCGAGGCGATGTTGTCGAGCTGAGCGGATTTTCCAGCGGGTTATCGAACAGGCGATACCAGAACAGCGCGACTTCGGCGGTGTGCGGATCGATGCCGCGATAACGCAACTGATCGATGCCACCGACCACATAACCGCAGCGCTCGTACAGGCGACAGGCGCCGAGGTTGTTGTTCTGGGTTTCGAGCATGATGCCGGGCAGTTTCTTTTTGCGACTCCAGAACTGCGCAACATCAAGAAGCGCCTTGGCCACGCCGTGGCGCCGCGCCGGAGCATGCACCGCCAGTTCATCAATGTGGGCAAAGCCGTTCCAGTTGGTGCTGATCACCAGATGGCCGACCGGCTCATCGTCCAGCCAGGCCATGAAAATCGCACTGTCGGGCGCGTTATGAAAAGCACTGAACTCCTCGGGATCGATGCCGTAGCACTTGCGGTACGGCACGATCGGCGTCACCGCCCATTGCTCCACCGGTTTGCCGATCACCGCGGCGCCATAGGCCGTCACCTCAAAACTGAAGTCGCTGCCCCAGATATAAGGCGCAAAGCCTTCGTCGGCGACACGCACCGACAACCCTGGGTACTTCGGATTCATGACCGGTTGCATACTGGGAAACATCCTCACTCCTTAACGCAATCGACGGTATACAACCGCCCATTGCCTTCATCTTCGTGCTGCAATCCATGCACATCCGCGACAAAACCGGGGAAGCTGCTATCGAACGTGCGAGCAAATTTCAGGTAATCGATGATCGAGCGGGTCGATTCGGTGAAGCGTTCGCCGGGCATGATCAACGGAATGCCCGGAGGATACGGCACCAGCATCACGGCGGCGATACGACCTTCGAGATCATCGATAGGCACCGCCTCGACCTCGCCGCGCACCAGATGATCATAGGCCCGGGCAGGCTTCATGGCGATTTCCGGAAGCACGGTGTACATGCGCTTGAGGTGTTTGGCCGTGGTATTGCTGCGGTAACAGGCGTGCAACTGATCACACAGATCGCGCAGGCCCATGCCCCGATAACGCGCGCTGTCTTGCTGAGCCACGCAGGGCAGACAGTCCTCCAGGCGAACATTGGCGTCGTAGCTGCGCTTGAATTCCAGCAGTTCGGTGAGCAGCGTGCTCCATTTGCCTTTGGTGATGCCCATGGAAAACAGCACCAGAAATGAATACAGGCCGGTTTTTTCCACAACCAGCCCGCGCTCCCAGAGAAACCTGCTGACCACCACCGCCGGGATACCGTTCTCGGTCAACGCGCCGCCAGCATTCAGGCCGGGCATCACCAGCGTGACCTTGATCGGATCGAGCAACACGTAATCGTCAGTGACCCCATCGAAGCCGTGCCAGTCGGCACCCGGCTTGAGCAGCCAGTCTTCGGTCTTAACGCGGTCGATGCCCTCCACTCCCGGCGGCTGCCAGATCGAGAACCACCAGTCATCGGCAGCGATGTGCTGACGAAGATTGGCCAGCGCGCGACGAAAACTCAGCGCTTCGTCGAAGGTTTCCTGCAACAGCGAACGCCCGGCCGGGCCTTCCATCATCGCCGACGCCACATCGAGCGAGGCAATGATGCTGTACTGCGGCGAGGTCGAGATGTGCATCATGAACGCTTCATTGAAACGGTCACGATCCAGCTGGCGTGCGCCGCCATCCTGCACATGAATCATCGAAGCCTGACTGAACGCGGCGAGCACTTTGTGCGTGGAGTGAGTGGTGAACACCAGCGGGCTGTCTTCGCTGCGCGAGGTGGCCATGCCGTAGCGCCCGGCGAAGAACTCATGAAACGCCGCGTAGGCATACCAGGCTTCGTCGAAATGCAGCACCTCGACGCTACAGCCCAGATTTTGCTTGATCAGCTCGGCGTTGTAACAGAGGCCGTCGTAGGTCGAATTGGTCACCACCGCGAGTTTGACCTTCGGTTCGCGGCCCTGGGTCAACGGGCTGGCATCGATCTTGGCCTGGATTGAATCGCGACTGAATTCGCTCAGCGGAATCGGGCCGATGATTCCCAGCTCATTGCGCTCCGGGCACAGGTACAACGGAATTGCACCGGTCATGATGATCGCGTGCAACACCGACTTGTGACAGTTGCGATCAACCAACACCAGGTCGTCGCGACCGACCATCGAATGCCAGACAATTTTGTTCGCGGTCGAGGTGCCGTTGATCACGAAAAAAGTGTGATCGGCCCCGAAATTGCGCGCCGCACGGGCTTCGGCTTCGGCCAGCGGCCCGGTATGGTCGAGCAGCGAACCCAGTTCAGGTACCGAAACCGACAGGTCCGAACGCAGCGTGTTCTCGCCAAAAAACTGGTGAAACGCCTGCCCGACCGGACTCTTGTGATAGGCCACGCCGCCGCCATGCCCGGGCGTGTGCCAGGAATAGTTGGAATCGGCGGTGTGTTGCACCAGCGCCTTGAAGAATGGCGGCAGCAAACCGTCCAGGTACTTGCGCGCCGCACGGGCAACTTGCCGGGCCAGAAACGGTACGGTGTCTTCGAACAGATAAAGGATGCCGCGCAATTGATTAAGCTCGGCCATGGCGTCGGCCGGCGCATTCTCAAGGGTGACTTGCTCGCCCAGGGCGAAGATCGGCAAATCCGGTGCACGCACCCGCGCCAGACCGATCAGTTCAGCCATGTTGTGTAAAAGATGAGAATGGGCGCTGGCGTCTTCGGCAGCAATCAGCATGCACGCCAGACCATGATGCGTCGCTGCCACCAGGCGCCCTTCGGCGTAATCGGTGGCCGAGACGATATTGAAACCTTCCTGCTCCAGCTCCCGGGCGATGCCGCGGACACGCTCACCGGCAACCGTGTCGGCCCTGATGTCGCGGTGCACGATCAACACCGGAAACTTCAAATCCTTATACATGAGCTCAGTGTCCTGAGGCGGCAGGTTTGCAACTGCCAATGCACTCAGCGTAGAGGGTTGCAGCAGAAGTGGCGAGGGTGGCAACTTGGCTTCACGCCACCAACAGCAAAGATCGCAGCCTGCGATTTTTTGATCTGTCAGGCGTGAGCGTCAGCTTCCGCGATCTGCGTCCACAATGCTGGCGCACCTGCCGATTTGGCGATGATGTCCAGCCGCACCAGATGCGCCGCCAGTTCATCCTCGGTCGCCCGAATGATGCGCGCCGGCTGGCGATCGGCAGGCAGACGACGGATCTCGGTGGCCGAATTGTCGGCGCCCTCGCCCGTGCCATTACCATCGGAGGCGTTGCCGGCCAGCGACAGGCTGGTCTGACCACCGGTCATGGTCAGGTAGACGTCGGCGAGGATCTCGGAGTCGAGCAAGGCGCCGTGCAATTCACGGCCGGAGTTGTCAACGCCGTAGCGCTTGCACAACGCATCGAGGCTGTTGCGCTGCCCGGGGTGGCGCTCCCGGGCCATCAACAAGGTGTCGAGGATGGTGCAGTGCTGGGTGATGTCGGCACGATCGTGCTGGCCCATCAACGCGAATTCGTTGTTGATGAAACCAACGTCGAACGCCGCGTTATGGATGATCAGTTGCGCGCCCTTGATGAACTCGAAGAATTCATCGGCGACTTCGGCAAAACGCGGCTTGCCGACCAGAAATTCGTTGGTGATGCCGTGCACGCCGATGGCGCCCTCGTCACTCTCGCGATCCGGTTGCAGGTATACGTGGAAGTGCCGGCCCGTGAGGCGCCGACCGATCAGTTCGACGCAACCGATTTCAATGATCCGGTGACCATCGGTCACCGGCATGCCGGTGGTTTCGGTATCGAGTACAACGGATCTGGTTGCCATCAGGTGCTCAGCTCTCAACGGGTCAATCGTGCAAAAGCGCGGATGTTAACACGCCAGACCTTAACCCTGTAGGAGTGAGCCTGCTCGCGATCGGGCATGCCCGGGATGTCATGTCTGTTTGTAACCGCGAACCTCATCCACCCCACGATTAGCCAATTGGTCAGCCCGCTCATTACCGTGATGACCAATGTGCCCGCGCACCCATTTCCAGGTGACTGTGTGGCGGTTGACCTGTTCATCCAGCTCTTTCCACAGATCAGCGTTTTTCACCGGCTCCTTCGCGGCGGTTTTCCAGCCGCGCTTCTTCCAGTTGGCCATCCACTCGTTGATGCCTTTCATCACGTATTGCGAGTCGGTCACCAGCAGCACTTCGCACGGGCGCTTGAGCGCTTCGAGGCCGCGGATTGCGCCGAGCAGTTCCATGCGATTGTTGGTGGTATTGGCTTCGCCGCCCCACAGTTCCTTCTCGACGCCCTTGCACACCAGCAGAGCGCCCCAACCGCCGGGGCCAGGGTTGCCCTTGCAGGCGCCATCAGTGAACAGTTCTACGGTATCGACGCTTTCGCTCATGCCAACTCATCCAGAAAAATGCAGCCTCGCCGATCCGCGATCGACGACAGCCATGGCCGGAGCGGGTCCGGCCATCAATAAAAAAGTAAGTTACGGTTCGATGCGACGGCGGTTGACCTTGGCCATCGGCAGCGGAATCAGCTTGCCCATCGGCTCGCGGCGCTCCTGGCGCAAAGGCCTGAGGCCTACCACGATCTTGCGCGCTACCAATAAATAGAAGCCGCCACCGGACAATTGCCAGTCACCGGCCTTGCGTTCCCAGCCGGCCAGGCGATTCTGCCACTTGGGCGACGCGAGCGGCGGACGATAGCACCCGAAGCGGCGTTTCTCCAGCGCGAAGCCCAGCAGGTTGAGCCAGTCGCCGACCCGCGACGGTGAGATACAGCGCGCCTTGCGCAAGGCGTCATGGGCAAAAAAATGTCGCAGACCCCAGGTGCTCCAGGGATTGATGCCGATGATCAGCAGATGCCCGCCAGGGCGCACGCTGCTCGCCGCTTCGCGCAGCAAACCGTGGGGTGACAGGCAGAAATCCAGACCGTGCTGCATCACCACGACATCGGCGGCGTGCTCGCTCAACGGCCAGGCTTGCTCTTCGCAGACAATCTCGACCCCGGGCAACGGCGCGCCGAGACGCACATTGCGCTGGACTTGCGGCGCGGCCGGGGGCGTTTCGGCGGACGGGCCGTAATGCACCAGATAGCCGCCAAAGAACCGGCCGAGCTCGTCGTCGAGCATGCGCCGCTCTTCATCGAGCAAGAATTGCCCGAGCGGGCCTGATAGCCAATCCCGGGCGGCGCTGATCAACGCCAGCCAGTCGGGGTCGGCCTGAGCAAACGCTTTATCGGTCATGTCATTCTCCAACGCGCCAGGAACCACTAAGATGCGCCAATGTTTTCCGCTTGGCGAATTCCGACGATGATACAGATCAGTGCCCTGCCCGCGTTCACCGACAACTACATCTGGTTGTTACAGGATCACCAGACCCAGCGCTGCGCGGTGGTCGATCCGGGCGACGCCGCCCCGGTACAGGCGTGGCTCGAGGCTCATCCCGGCTGGGTGTTGAGCGATATCCTGATCACCCACCATCACCATGACCACGTCGGAGGCGTCGAGCGCCTGAAAGCGGCCAGCGGCGCCACTGTCTACGGGCCGGCCAGCGAAAAAATCCCCGGGCGGGATGTCGCTTTGAAAGACAACGATACCGTCAGCGTGCTCGGCTGGGACTTCGACGTCCATGCGGTGCCTGGTCACACTTTGGGACACATTGCCTATTACCACCACGGCTTGCTGTTCTGTGGCGACACCCTGTTTGCCGCCGGTTGCGGCCGGCTGTTCGAAGGCACGCCGCAGCAGATGCATCACTCGCTGAGCCGGCTCGCGGCCCTGCCTGAAGATACGCTGGTGTACTGCACCCATGAATACACCTTGAGCAATCTCAAGTTCGCCGCCGCCGTCGAACCGCACAACCCGGACATTGCCGCTCGTCTGGCAAAAGTCACCCAGCAGCGACAGAACGGCGTCATGACCCTGCCGTCGACCCTCGCCCTGGAAAAGCTCACCAATCCGTTTTTGCGCACCTCTGAAACATTGGTTACACAAAAAGTGGACGAACGGGACGGCGCTCAAAACCGGGCGCCGAATGAGGTATTTGCGGCATTGCGAGCATGGAAAGACACGTTCTGATGACCGTGCCGGTTGGGGCAAAAATTCTCAATGGTTGACCGCAGGGGGTGCGCTTTCTAGAATCGCCCGACATTTTCGCCCGGAACTTACTTCCAGCCAATGTCGTCATCCATACGTAAGTCCGTCAATTCAGACGCATTGACCCGCCTGGCGCAAGCCATCGCGGTGGCTGTGTCCGCCACGCTGGTGGGCTGTTCCAGCCATGCTCCGCAGACTGAAGCGACGCATACGCCGAACATTGCTGCGCGAGCCAAGCAGAAGCCCATCTGGCTGACCGAGAAGCCCACTCCGCAGGTTCCTCAGGACATCTGGGAACGCATGCGTCAGGGCTTCCAGCTGCAGGAAGGCCTTGGCGTGAACCCGCGCATCGAGCAACAGCGCCTGTGGTTCGCCAGCAATCCCTCTTTTCTGGAAAATGCCGGTGAACGCGGCAGCCTCTACATTCATTACATCGTCGAGCGCCTCGAAGAACGCAACATGCCGCTGGAACTGGCCCTGCTGCCAGTAATTGAAAGCGCCTACAACCCGATGGCCTATTCCCGGGCCGATGCGGTGGGCCTGTGGCAGTTCATCCCCTCGACCGGACGTTATTTCAATCTGCGTCAGACCCGCTTCTATGATGGCCGTCGCGACATCACCGCCTCGACCACCGCGGCCATGGATTACCTGACCCGCCTGCATGACATGTTCAACGGTGACTGGCTGCTGGCCCTCGCGGCCTACAACGCTGGCGAAGGCACCGTAAGCCGTGCGATCGAGCGTAATGAAAAGCTCGGTTTGCCCACCGACTACTGGAACCTGCCGCTGCCATCGGAAACCCAGGCGTACGTGCCAAAACTGCTGGCGCTGTCGCAAGTGGTTCTTGCACCGGAAGCTTACGGTGTGAACCTGAACCCGATCGCCAACGAACCGTACTTCCAGGTCGTCGAAATCAACCAGCGCATGGACCTGTCCAAGGTCGCTGCCGTGGCCAACATCGACGAAGATGAGCTGTTCCAGCTCAACCCGGCGTTCAAACAACGCACCACCATCGATGGCCCGCAGCATTTGCTGGTGCCGACCTCCAAGGCGCAGCTGCTGACCGCCAGTCTGCAGACCATGCGCCCTGACGAGCTGATCAGCCCGCGCTCGCTCAAACCCGTGTTCGATGGCGCCGACCCGTCCGAAGTGGCGCAGCTCAAGCGTGCCTATCGGGTCAAGCGTGGCGACAACCTCGGCTCCATCGCCAAGGCCAACAAGGTCGAAGTCAAGGACCTGCAGCGCTGGAACAAGCTGACCGGCAAGAACCTCAAGGTCGGCCAGACCCTGGTCATGCAGGACAACACCAAGCGCACGCCGGCACGCAAATCCGGCCGGGTCAACACCGTGGTGGCGGCCAACAGCAAGACCAAAGGCAAGGCCGAGAGCAAGCAGCAGACGCAGTACAAGGTCAAGCGAGGCGACACGCTGTATGTGGTTGCCAAGCGTTTCAACGTCGAGATGCAACATCTCAAGCGCTGGAACCCGGGTGCGGGCAAGGCGCTGAAACCGGGGCAGATGCTCACGGTTTATTCGCCGCACTGATCGAAAGAGCCCCTGAATTCAGGGGCTTTTTATTGCCGAAATCCCTCGTACCGATGAATCCTTGTGGCGAGGGAGCTTGCTCCCGCTGGGGCGCGAAGCGGCCCTCTCCATTTTTCCAGACAGACCCGACACGCCGGTTTTGCGGCGGCTTCGCAGCCGAGCGGGAGCAAGCTCCCTCGCCACAGTCAAGGCATCGCCCAGCGCATCACCCGCGCAATTAACCGCGCATTAACCCGCTATCTTTTTCCTGCCCAGACAAGCTGTTACTGTACGGCCCACAAAAGCCCAAGCCGCCTGGATCGGATCTGACTTGAAGCGTGCCCTCCTCCTGCTCCTGATCAGCCTGGCCTTTAGCTCAACCGCAAGCGCGACGATTACCGAAAGTCATGGTTATGCGCAGTTCGGCACGCTCAAGTACCCGGCCAGATTTACCCACTTCGACTGGGTCAACCCGCAAGCGCCCAAGGGCGGAACGTTGCGGGTGATGGCGTTCGGCACCTTCGATACGGTCAATCCGTATACCTTCAAGGGCACCAGCCCGGTCACTACCGCCAATTTTCTCCAGTACGGTATCAACGAGCTGAACGAGCCGCTGATGGTCGGCACTGGGCAATATTCCCCGTCCGGCGACGAGCCTGCGTCCAGTTACGGCTTGATCGCACAATCGGTGGAGTACAGCGAAGATCGCAGCTGGGTGGTGTTCAATCTGCGTCCCGAGGCGCGTTTCCATGACGGCACGCCGATCACCACCTATGACGTGGCATTTTCCTATCGCCTGCTGCTCAAGGATGGCCATCCGCTGTACCGCACCGCCCTGCAGGAAGTGCTGCGGGTCGACATTCTCAACAAGCAGCGCATCCGTTTTGTGCTAAAGCGCTCGGGCAATCCGCTGCTGATTCTGCGCCTGGGTGAGTTGCCGGTGCTGCCGCAGCATTATTGGAAAGACCGCGATTTCAAGGCCACCACCTTCGACCCCCCGCTGGGCAGCGGGCCGTATCGCATCACGTCGGTGACGCCGGGGCGCCAGTTGATTTTCGAACGGGTCAAGGACTACTGGGGCAAGGACCTGCCGGTCAACCGTGGCAAATACAACTTCGATCGCATGGCCGTCGAGTTCTACCGCGACAGCGACGTAGCGTTCGAGGCGTTCAAGGCCGGTGAGTTCGACATCTACATCGAGCATCAGGCGAAGAATTGGGCCAATGGCTACAACTTCCCGGCGATACGTCGTGGCGACGTGATCAAGGCACAGGTCGCGCATCAGATCCCGACCCAGAGTCAGGGCCTGTTCATGAACACCCGCCGCGCGACCTTCGCCGACGTCAAGACCCGAGAAGCGCTGGGCCTGATGTTTGACTTCGAATGGACCAACCACGCGTTGTTCAGTAATGCCTACAAACGCACGACCAGCTACTACCCCAACAGTGAATTCAGCGCTACCGGCCTGCCGGTCGGGCATGAATGGCTGATGCTCAAGCCGTACAAGGATCAACTTCCGGCGAAACTGTTTACCGAGCCGTTCACACTGCCGCACACCGACGGTCGCGGCATCCCGCGCGAAACCATGCGCAAAGCCCTCGCCCTGCTCGCAGAAGCTGGCTGGAAGCTCAACGGTCAGCGCCTGCAAAATGCTGACGGGCAAACGCTGCGCTTTGAGCTGCTGTTGGTCAATCCGAACCTGGAGCGCCTCTACCAGCCGTACATCGAGAACCTGAAGAGCATCGGCATTGAGGCGCGTCTGCGCACGGTTGATCGGGCGCAGTACAAACAGCGCCTCGATCAATTCGATTTCGATATGGTCTCGATGACCCTCGGCCAGACGCTCAGCCCGGGCCTGGAACAATGGCAGTACTTCCACTCCAGCCAGGTCGGGGTCAAGGGCAGCAAGAACTATGCGGGCATCGACAGCCCGGTGGTCGATCACCTGCTCGAACAATTGCTCGCCGCGCGCACCCGCGATGAGCAGGTCGCCGCCGGCAAGGCGCTCGACCGCGTGCTGCTCTGGCAGCACTACATGATTCCCAACTGGTACCTCAATTATCACCGTCTGGCCTACCGCAACCGGTTGGCCTTTGTCACCACGCCGCCCTATACCCTGGGCCTGAGTGCATGGTGGCTGAAGTCTTCGGAGAAAGATCGATGAATCCTGTTCGCGCCCTGCTCGTGCAGGCCGGCGGCCTGCTGTTCGCCGGGCTGGCCTGCGCCGCCCCGCAACACGCCGTGACCCTGTACAACGAGCCACCGAAATACCCGGCCGACTTCAAGCATTTCGATTACGTGAACCCCGATGCGCCCAAGGGCGGCGTGTTCCGTCAGGCCGGTTTCGGCGGCTTTGACAGCCTCAACCCGTTCATCAACAAAGGCGTGCCCGCCGATGACATTGGCCTGATCTACGACACCCTGACCCGCCACAGTCTCGATGAACCGTTTACCGAATACGGCCTGATCGCCAGCAAGATAGAGAAAGCCGACGACGACAGCTGGGTGCGTTTTTACCTGCGCCCCGAAGCACGCTTCCACGACGGCCACCCGGTACGCGCCGAGGACGTGGTATTCAGTTTCCAAACGCTGACCAAAGAAGGCTCGCCGATGTTTCGCGGCTACTACAACGACGTCGCCGAAGCCATTGCCGAAGACCCGCTCAAAGTGCTGTTCAAGTTCAAGCACAGCAACAACCGTGAATTACCGCTGATCCTCGGCCAGTTGCCGGTCCTGCCGAAACACTGGTGGGCCAGTCGCGACTTCAACAAAGGCAACCTGGAAATTCCGTTGGGCAGCGGCCCCTACCAGGTCACCGAGGTGAAGGCCGGTCGCTCGGTGCGTTACCAGCGGGTCAAGGATTACTGGGGCAAGGACCTGCCGGTCAACCGTGGGTTCTACAACTTCGACACGATGACCACCGATTACTACCGCGACAACACCGTCGCCCTCGAAGCGCTGAAGGCCGGGCAGTTTGATTACTGGCTGGAGATGACGGCGAAGAACTGGGCCAGCGCTTACAACGTTCCCGCTGTCACCGAGGGCCGTTTGATCAAGGAACTGATCCCCAACAGCAACCCGACCGGCATGCAGGGTTTCGTCTTCAATCTGCGGCGCCCGGTGTTTCAGGACGTGCGCGTGCGCCAGGCGCTTGGTCTGCTGTTCGATTTCGAATGGACCAACAAACAATTGTTCAACGGTGCCTACGTGCGCACACGCAGCTATTTCGAGAACTCGGAAATGGCCGCCACCGGCCTGCCAGACGCCGAGCAACGGGCGATCCTCGAGCCGTACCGCAGCAAACTGCCGGCCCAAGTGTTCAGCGAAGCCTTTGAGAACCCGAAAACCGATGCCAGCGGCATGATTCGCACCCAGCAACGCGAGGCTTACCAACTGCTGCAGGAGGCCGGCTGGAAGATTGTCGACGACAAAATGGTCGACGCCACGGGCAAACCGGTGGTGATTGAGTTCCTCCTCGCCCAGACCGAATTCGAACGCGTACTGCTGCCGTTCAAGCGCAACCTCAGCGACCTGGGTATCGAGCTGGTGATCCGTCGCGTCGACGTCTCGCAATACATCAACCGCGTGCGTTCGCGGGACTTCGACATGATGGTCGGCAGCTTTCCGCAGTCCAACTCGCCGGGTAACGAGCAGCGCGAATACTGGATGAGCGCCGCCGCCGATAAACCGAGCAGTCGCAACAGCATGGGTTTGAAAGATCCGATCGTCGATCAACTGGTGGAAAACCTGATCAACGCCGATTCGCGCAAAAGTCTGGTGGCCCATGCCCGCGCATTGGACCGCGTATTGCAATGGGGTTATTACGTCGTGCCCAACTGGCACATCAAAAGCTGGCGCGTGGCTTATTGGAACCACATCGGCCACCCGAAAATCTCGCCCAAGTACGACATCGGCATCAATACCTGGTGGGTCAAGCCTGACGCCAAACCTGCCGTAGAAGTCGAAACCCAACTGCAAGCCGACCCTGCGGGCACGGAGTAATCAGATGCTGGCGTATATTTTTCGGCGACTGCTGCTGATCATCCCCACCCTGTTCGGCATTTTGCTGATCAATTTCGTGATCATCCAGGCCGCGCCCGGCGGGCCGGTCGAGCAGATGATCGCCAAGCTCGAAGGTTTCGAAGGCGCCACCAGCCGCATCGCCGGCGGCGGCGCCGAGGTGGCGGTGGCCGGCTCGTCCTATCGCGGCGCGCAGGGACTGGATCCGGCGCTGATCAAGGAAATCGAGCACATGTACGGGTTCGACAAATCGGCCCCGGAACGCCTGTGGATCATGGTCAAGAACTACGCGCAGCTGGACTTTGGCGACAGCTTCTTCCGCGACGCCAAGGTCATCGACCTGATCAAGGAAAAGATGCCGGTATCGATTTCGCTGGGCCTGTGGAGCACGCTGATCATGTACCTGGTGTCGATCCCGCTGGGGATCGCCAAGGCCACGCGACACGGCAGCCATTTCGACGTCTGGACCAGTTCGGCGATCATCGTCGGCTATGCGATCCCGGCGTTTCTGTTCGCAATCCTGCTGATCGTGGTGTTTGCCGGCGGCAGCTATCTGGACTGGTTTCCGCTGCGAGGCCTGACCTCGAACAACTTTGACGAATTGAGCATGGGCGGCAAGATCCTCGATTACTTCTGGCACCTGGCGTTGCCCGTCACGGCGCTGGTGATCGGCAACTTTGCGACCATGACCTTGCTGACCAAAAACAGCTTCCTCGATGAAATCAACAAACAGTACGTGGTCACCGCCAAGGCCAAGGGCCTGACGCGCCATCGCGTGCTCTACGGTCACGTGTTCCGCAACGCCATGCTGTTGGTGATCGCCGGTTTCCCGTCGGCATTCATCGGCATCTTCTTCACCGGGTCGTTGCTGGTGGAAGTCATTTTCTCCCTCGACGGCCTGGGCCTGATGAGTTTCGAAGCGGCGATCAACCGTGATTACCCGGTGGTGTTCGGCACGCTGTTCATCTTCACCCTGCTCGGGCTGGTGGTGAAACTGATCGGTGACCTCACCTACACCTTTGTCGATCCGCGAATCGACTTCGAAAGCCGGGAGCATTGAGATGAATCTGTCCCCTCTCAACCGCCGCCGCTTCGAACTGTTCAAGGCCAACAAGCGTGGCTGGTGGTCGCTGTGGCTGTTTCTGATTCTGATGGGGCTGAGCCTGGGCGCCGAGCTGATCGCCAACGACAAACCGCTGGTGGTGCATTACGACAACAACTGGTACTTCCCGGCGATCAAGCGCTACCCGGAAACCGCCTTCGGCGGCGAGTTCCCGCTGGAAGCCAATTACAAGAGCCCGTACATCCGCGAACTGCTCAAGGCCAAGGATGCCTGGGTGCTGTGGGCGCCGATTCCCTACAGCTACCAGAGCATCAACTACGACCTGAAAGTCCCCGCGCCAGCGCCGCCCTCGGCGGATAATTTGCTGGGCACCGACGACCAGGGCCGCGACGTGCTGGCGCGGGTGATTTATGGTTTCCGGATTTCGGTGCTGTTTGCCCTGACGTTGACAGTACTGAGCTCGATCATCGGCGTAATTGCCGGTGCGCTGCAGGGTTTTTACGGCGGCTGGGTCGATCTGGCCGGGCAGCGTTTTCTGGAGATCTGGTCAGGGTTGCCGGTGCTGTACCTGCTGATCATCCTCGCCAGTTTCGTCCAGCCGAATTTCTGGTGGCTGCTGGGGATCATGTTGCTGTTTTCCTGGATGAGCCTGGTCGATGTGGTGCGTGCCGAGTTCCTGCGCGGGCGCAATCTGGAATACGTGCGCGCGGCGCGGGCCTTGGGCATGCAAAACGGCGCGATCATGTTCCGCCACATTCTGCCCAATGCCATGGTGTCGACCATGACATTCATGCCGTTCATCCTCACCGGCGCCATCGGCACGCTCACCGCGCTGGACTTCCTCGGCTTCGGCTTGCCGGCCGGCAGCCCGTCGCTGGGTGAATTGGTCGCGCAGGGCAAATCCAACCTGCAGGCGCCGTGGCTGGGCATGAGTGCGTTTGCCGTGCTGGCGCTGATGCTGAGTTTGCTGGTGTTCATCGGCGAGTCCGCTCGCGATGCCTTCGACCCGAGGAAGTGAAATGAATCAGGACAATCTGATTGAAGTGCGTGACCTCGCCGTCGAGTTCGGTTTCGGCGAGCGCATACACCGTGTGGTCGAGGGCGTGAGTTTCGACATCAAGCGTGGCGAAACCCTGGCGCTGGTTGGCGAATCCGGCTCGGGCAAATCGGTGACGGCGCACTCGATCCTGCGCCTGCTGCCCTACCCCATGGCGCGCCATCCGGCCGGCAGCATCAATTACGCCGGGCAGAATCTGCTGGGCTTGAGCGAAAAGACCCTGCGCCACATTCGTGGCAACCGCATCGCGATGATCTTTCAGGAGCCGATGACCTCGCTCAATCCACTGCACTCGATCGAAAAGCAAATCAACGAAATCCTCGGCATCCACAAGGGTTTGAGCGGCAAAGTCGCGACCAGACGCACGCTGGAACTGCTGGAAATGGTCGGCATTCCCGAGCCGCACAAGCGCCTCAAGGCCCTGCCCCACGAACTCTCCGGTGGTCAACGCCAGCGGGTGATGATCGCCATGGCCCTGGCGAACGAGCCGGAACTGCTGATTGCCGACGAACCGACCACCGCGCTGGACGTGACCGTTCAGCTGAAAATCCTCGATTTGCTCAAGGAACTTCAGGCCCGATTGGGCATGTCGTTGCTACTGATCAGTCACGATTTGAACCTGGTGCGAAGAATTGCGCATCGCGTATGTGTCATGCAGCGCGGTTGCATCGTCGAACAGGCATCGTGCGCAGAGCTGTTCCGTTCGCCGCAGCATCCGTACACTCGGGAACTGCTTGGCGCAGAGCCCAGCGGCGGTCCGGCGAGCAATGAAATCGGGGCGCCGCTGCTCGAAGTCGAGGACCTGAAAGTCTGGTTCCCGATCAAGAAAGGCCTGCTCAAGCGCACGGTGGATTACGTCAAGGCAGTGGACGGCATCAATTTCAGCCTGCCTCAGGGTCAGACCCTGGGGATCGTGGGGGAAAGCGGTTCCGGCAAATCCACGCTGGGTCTGGCGATTTTGCGGCTGATCGGCAGCAAAGGCGCCATCCGCTTTGAAGGCAAGCAGCTAGACTGCCTGACGCAGAACGAGGTTCGCCCGTTGCGTCGGGAGATGCAGGTGGTGTTTCAGGACCCGTTTGGCAGCCTGAGCCCGCGCATGTGCGTCAACGACATCGTTGGCGAAGGCCTGCGGATACACAAGATGGGTACCGCCGCCGAGCAGGAAGCGGCGGTTATTGCGGCATTGAAGGAGGTAGGTCTGGATCCGGAAACCCGGCACCGCTACCCCCACGAATTTTCCGGTGGGCAACGGCAGCGCATCGCCATTGCCCGGGCCCTGGTGCTCAAACCGGCGCTGATCCTGCTGGACGAGCCGACTTCGGCCCTCGACCGGACGGTGCAGCGGCAAGTGGTGGAGCTGTTGCGTTCACTGCAAGCCAAGTACAACCTGACGTATTTGTTCATCAGCCATGACCTGGCTGTCGTCAAAGCGCTGAGCCACCAGTTGATGGTGGTCAAGCATGGCCAAGTGGTCGAACAGGGAGACGCGCAAAGTATTTTTGCCGCCCCCCAACATCCGTATACACAGCAGTTGCTGGAAGCCGCTTTTCTGGCACCAGCCACTGCGCAATAACCTGAAAGAGGAGCAACACATGGGTTTTCTCGCCGGTAAGCGCGTACTGATCGTCGGTGTCGCCAGCAAGCTGTCCATCGCATCCGGCATCGCTGCCGCCATGCATCGCGAGGGCGCTGAGCTTGCCTTCACTTATCAGAACGACAAACTCAAGGGTCGCGTCGAAGAGTTCGCACAGGGCTGGGGTTCGAGCCCTGAGCTGTGCTTTCCGTGCGACGTGGCCAGCGATGAAGAAATCGCCAAGGTCTTCGAAGCACTGAGCAAGAAGTGGGACGGCCTGGACTGCATCGTTCACTCCGTTGGCTTCGCTCCGGGCGACCAGCTGGACGGCGACTTCACCGAAGCCACCACCCGCGAAGGTTTCCGCATCGCTCACGACATCAGTGCCTACAGCTTCGTGGCGCTGGCCAAAGCCGGCCGCGAAATGATGAAAGGCCGCAACGGCAGCCTGCTGACCCTGTCGTACCTGGGGGCCGAGCGCACCATGCCGAACTACAACGTGATGGGCATGGCCAAGGCTTCGCTGGAAGCCGGCGTGCGTTACCTGGCCGGCTCCCTGGGCCCGGACGGTACCCGCGTCAACTGCGTATCGGCCGGCCCAATCCGCACTCTGGCCGCTTCCGGCATCAAGAACTTCCGCAAGATGCTGGCCGCCAACGAAGCGCAAACCCCGCTGCGTCGCAACGTCACCATCGACGAAGTCGGCAACGCCGGCGCCTTCCTGTGCTCCGACCTGGCGTCGGGCATCAGCGGTGAAATCATGTACGTCGACGGCGGCTTCAACACCACCGCGATGGGCAACATCGAAGAGTGATCTTCCTGTAGCCGATAAAAAACCCGCCTCTTGTGGCGGGTTTTTTTATGCCCCTGATTTCAAGCCCGATCCCTGCGCAGCTGGTTTGCCAGCGACGAGGCCTGAATCAGCAGCGCTTCAACGCCTGCTTGTGCGCATACATCGCGCCGTCCGCGTCCGCCAGCAGCCGATCCACCGTTTCGTGGCGTTTGGGGTCGTATTCGATCTGGCCGACGCTGAAGCGAATCGCGTACCCGCGGTGCAGCGTGGCGTTGCGTTCTTCGAGGATTTCCTTGAGCCGCGTCATGATCTGCGTGGTTTCGACGTGGCTGGAACCGGTCAGCAGCGCGACAAACTCATCACCCCCCAGGCGCCCGACCACATCGCTCTCGCGAAAGGCAATGCGCAACACATCGGCGAAGGTCTTCAACGCACCGTCGCCCTCGGCATGGCCGTACAGGTCGTTGATCTGCTTGAAGTCGTTCAGGTCGAAAAACAATAGCGTCGCCGGCCGGTTCAACCGCGCGCAGGCATCCAGCGCATGCTGGGCCAATTGCTTGAAACCACGGCGATTGGACAGCAGCGTCAGCTCATCCATGCTCGCCATCTGCACCGCGGTCAGCTCTTGCTCGGCCATCTCTGCCAGGTCACGCAACAAGGCGCGCTCTTCTTCATCGAGGTCGCGGGGTTTGGTGTCGATCAGACACAAAGTGCCCAACTTGTTGCCCTGAGGCACCGTCAGCGGATAGCCGGCGTAAAAGCGGATATTCGGCGCGCCCGTCACCAATGGATTGTCATGAAAACGCACATCCTCCAGCGCATCGGGCACCAGCAACATTTCATCGCGCAAGATCGCATGGCCGCAGAACGACACATCGCGCGACGTTTCGGTGGCGTCCAGACCCACGCAGGACTTGAACCACTGGCGATCCTTGTCCACCAGCGTGACCAGTGCGATCGGCACGTTGAACAAGCGCTTGGCCAGGCGCGTCAGCCGATCGAAACGCTCTTCAGGGGCAGAGTCGAGCAGGTTGAGATTTTCCAGCGTCTGGATTCTTACGGTTTCATTGTCGGGTTTTCCGGGCACCTGCATCTGCACACTCCGTAAACAGTCATGCTGTGAGCGTAGCGCGAAATCGCCGAAGATTACATCGATCGTCGGTGCGCTCACGATCTCACTGAATGCATTACCCCTCTGCCCGCCCCTTGCCTTCACGATCACCGCTGTAATGTCTGGCCAGTGGAAATGCAGGCAGCCATGACTCGCGGCGCACGGTCCAGCTCTCGTAGGTCGGTTTCAGTTGATCGGGCGCATCGAGTGCACCGAGATTCAGCTCTATTTCATCGCCACTGCGGTTGAACACCGACGAGCCACAGCGCGGGCAGAAATGCCGCCCTTTGTACTCATGGGTTTCGCCACTGGTGGTCACCGCCTCTTCAGGAAAAATCGCCGAAGCATGGAACAGTGCGCCGTGGACTTTGCGACAATCGAGGCAATGGCAGAGCCCGACCCGGTAAGGCTGGCCAGTCGCTTGAAAACGGACCTCGCCGCACAGGCATCCGCCGGTGAAGGGATTCATGGTTTCTCTCCTTTGCGTCCTTGATAAACACAATTGTTAGATGGTGTTTAAAAGAACCTATGCGTTACACCATCCGACCTACAACACCTTGCGTCGTTACCTACGCGTACGCCAGAATCCGCCGGCTTACGCGGCTATGAGGCTGGCTATATCGTTTGTCCGTCACTAAAACAGTGATCGGGTTTGGTAGCCCGCTTCAAATTGTCGTTGTTGCGACACCTCAATGCTGCCTCTTTTTTGAGGTATGGCTTTGTATGGTGGGCATGCGTGGGGCTCCTCTGTGAGCGCCGGGTTTCCCGATTTGACCGGTCTACCAACCTGCGCATGGCCGCCACCCGCCGTTTGGTAGCGAGGGTGATCGCTCCCATTTATCAAATTGGAGCTTCATTCATGTTCAAAGTAACCCCCAACCCGCCAATCCCCCACGACCCCGCGCTCGATCCGCAGAAAGTCAAAGAAGCCGCCGACCGCGCCCTCGACTACTACCTCAAGCCAGAACACCTCGCCGTCCCGCCGCCTCCGCCCAAGGCCAGCCCCGTTTATATAGTCGACCCCACGCTGGATGACGAAACCCTGCTCGTCGAAGCCTGCGAATCGCTGTCGTCAGCCAATGCCATGGCCGGCAACATCGCCAACTCTATCGGCGGCCCGGAGCGCAGGCCGATCCTGGCGCTGCAACAGCTGATCATGATGAACGAACTGCTGGTCAATCGATTGCTCGACAATCTGCGCTTGCCGCATTAGGCATCAGACATCCCGACCCCGTGCACGCGTTTCAAGCCTGAACTGCAACGCGCGTTCGACGGCCAGAGCTAATACACTCGAGCGCAGACCTGCCGGGAAGGATCACGATGAGACACGCCGCCGCGAAAAACCCTGAAAAAGCCCCGCGCTTCTGGCGTGACGACGCTCTGCCCTTCATCGAGGCGCGCGCTATCGCCGATGGACGTGAAGTCTGCTATGCCCGGCATTCCCATGCGCACTTTTCCATCGGCGCAATCACCGCCGGGCGCAGCACCTATGTGCATGAGCAAGCGCAGACTGAAGTGGTGGCCGGCACCGTGGTGCTGATGAATCCTGGCGATGTGCATGCGTGCAACCCGATTGATGATGAGCCATGGTCGTATGTGATGTTGTATGTCGAGACGCCGTGGCTGACGGATTTGCAGCATCAGTTGGGGTTTGCGGTCGATCTTGAGTTTCGCCGGTTTGCAGAGACGCATTTGGCGGATGCAGAGTTGTTTGGCAAGTTGATGGCTTTGTATGACGTGTTGGTCGACGACCAGCCGGAGGCGCTGGCCAAACAGAGCGCGGCCGTGGAATTTTTCAGTGATCTGCAATCACGCCTTAATCCGGCCGATCAGCCCACGCGTGAGCCCAACTTCAAACTGGAACGCGCTGCGGACTTCATCCGCGAACATTGCACCGAAGTGTTGAGCCTTGACGCTATTTGCGCGGCGGCACAGCTGTCGCCGTCCTACCTGATTCGTGCGTTCAAACAGCGTTACGGGATGACGCCCCATGCTTTTTTGGTCAACCAACGCATCCAGTTCGCCCGTGAACAGTTGCGCAGCGGACGGTTGATTGCCGATGTGGCGCTGGAGGCGGGATTTGCCGATCAGGCGCATTTTCAGCGAGCGTTCAAGCAGCATCTGGCGGCGACACCGGGGCAGTATCGCGGCTGAACCCGATCTACGGACAAACATCGATCCCCCTGTAGGAGCTGACGAGTACAAGGGAGTGCATGGTCAGGGAATCAGGTGAGCAGCAGATACATCGCGCTAACCGCCAGCAACAAAGCCATCAACCGATTGAACCAGCGCATGCCTGCCGCGTTGCCCAGATACCCGCGCAGGAACGTCCCGGCATACGCCCAGCAACCCACCGAGACATAGCAGATCACCAGATAGATCGCCGCAAACTGCCAGACCAGCCGGGTCTCGCCATCGGCGACAAACGCGCCCATACCCGCCACGCACGCCAGCCAGGCCTTGGGGTTGAGCCATTGCATGACCGCGCCGTAAAGCATCGACGGTGCCCGACCGGAGTCGCGGGTGTTCAACTGGCCGTCGTCGGTGGCGAGCTTCCAGGCCATGAACAGCAAAAACGCCACGCCGGCCAGTTGCACCACGCGGGTCATGAATGGCCAAAGCTCGAGGACTTCGTGCAGGCCCAGGCCCATCAGCACCAGCAACAGCACAAACCCCAGCGTCGCCCCGGCCACATGCCGCTGACTGGCGCGAAAGCCGAACTTCGCACCGGAACTCAGCGCCACGATATTGACCGGCCCGGGGGTAATGGAGGCGGCCAGCGCAAAAGCGGCCATAGAAACAACAAGACTCATCGCACACCTGCTTCAAAACGAGGAACGAGGTGGCTACGGTAGCCAGTGGCGTCTTCCCGGTATTGAAGAAAATGCCCCTGACTCATCAAAGCGGTGGGCCATCCGATCGTTCCCACGCTCTGCGTGGGAATGCAGCCCGGGACGCTCCGCGTCCCGAACTACCGCAGCTCCTGCTGAGGCATATGTGCGCAGATCAGGCCAGGCGCGGCACGGTGAAGCGGAATTCGCTGCCCTGCCCCGGCTCACTCTCGGCGGATATCTGGCCGCCGTGGGCTTCGACGATGCCTTGGGTAATGTACAAGCCGAGGCCGGTGCCGGTCGGGTTGCCTTCCTTTATCGTCCAGTAACGATCGAATACGTGAGGCAAGTGCTCCTTGGGAATGCCTTCGCCGCTGTCACGCACGGTGAAGACGATTTCATCGCCGACCGATTTGGCATGCACACCCACCGTACCTCGGCGCGGGGTGAATTTGATCGCATTGCCGACCAGGTTCGACAGCACCTGGAACAACCGCTCGGGGTCGGCGTGGATGCGCAGATCAGGATCGGCCTGAAAGGAAATGCTGATGTCCTTGACCTGCGCCAGCGGCAAGAGCAACGCCTGGGCTTCTTCGAAGATGTGTCCGACGTCCAGCAGCTGCGGGGTGATTGTGTAGCGCCCGGCGTCGATTTTTGACGTGTCGAGCAGATCTTCCAGCAACGTGTTCATCCGCGCCGTGGCCTGCTGCATGGTGTCGATGGCCGTGGAGATGCGCCGCGAGGTGTGCGCGCCATCCGAGCTGAAGGCTTTTTGCATCATGCCGCAGAGCATCGAGATGACCGTCATCGGGTTGCGCAGATCATGAGAAACAACGGCCACCAGCTCATCACGGGCGCGCACCGCTTCCTGCTCGCGGCGCACCTGCCGGGCCAGATCGTTTTCCAGTGCCGAGCGACGCAGATCATTGGCCGCAAACAAGTCACCGTGGCTCCACTTGACGGAGATCCCCGCCATTTCGACTTTCCAGATTTCGAACGAAGTGCGCGGACGCAGGCGCAAACCGGCGTCGGAGTTTTCCAGGTCCAGCGGTTTGCGCGGATCGCCACTCCAGTTGATGTTTTCCTTCACCTCGGGACGGAACCACAGCACGCCGTTGTCCACCGGTTTGGGCAGACTCATGGCGAGCACCCCGCTGGCAACCTGCTGATACTGCGCCGCTGGCGGATAAACGCTGGACAGGTGATGGCTGGCAAACACCGGTTCACCGCGCTCTTGCAGCCATTTGTGCAACGCGCGAATTTCTTCCGGCTCTGGACAGTTGCCGTAACGGTGCAACTGCTTGTCTTCGATAATCGCGATGCCGCCGGCACTGGCCAGCGCCATCAGCGTCGCGGGCTGCCGAGCGAGGCCGTCGAAGACATTTTGCGGCGAATCGATCATGGCCTGATTAAGCCGCGCCAGCGCCTCGACCTTTTCTTCGCGCTGGCGAGTGAGCTCAAGGGTTTCCATCGCGCTGATCTGCAGCGACAAGACCTGGCCGATGGTCTGGCAGGCCATGCGCAATTCATGCGGCACGTGCAGCGGCTGGCGATTGCCGCAGCTGATCAGGCCCCAGAGCTTGTCACCCTTGAGCAAAGAAATGCTCATCGACGACAACACGCCCATGTTCTTCATGTACTGACAGTGAATCGGCGACACGCTGCGCAGGGTGGCAAAACTCAGGTCCAGCGGCTTCCCGGTGTCGGGGCGCAGCTTCGGCACCAGCGGCACCGGCTGGTAATCGGCGTTGGGGATGATGCGCAGCCAGTTGGTGCGATACAGCTCGCGCGCCTGCTCGGGAATGTCCGAGGCCGGGAAGAACAGGCCATTGAACACTTCCATCGAAGGATCGGACGCTTCGGCGATGACCTGACCGTGGCCCTCCTCCTCGAAACGGTAGATCAGCACCCGGTCGTAACCGGTCATGGCCTGGATTTCCTTGACGCTGATGTCGTACAAGGCCTGCAGCGTGGTCGCCGCTTGCAGGCGCTGAAGCAGGCGGCCCAGGTGGGTTTTGACCCCGGCGACGTTGCGTGGCTGGAAATTGTTCTCGTGGACTTCCAGCTCAAGAATCAGCACGCCCTGGTGCCGATGCAACAGGCCCTCGAATGCCGTGCCGTTGAGTTCGAAATGCAGCGGCTGCGCCGCGGAAAACGCCGATTGCTGCAAGGCCTCAACCACTTGCGCGGTGTGCTCGACGCCGATCAGGCTGGCCAGCGGTTGACCGATCAACGGCTGCGGCGAGCGATCCAGCATTGTTTCGACGTTGGCGCTGACCTGAATGATCTGCAGCGCAGGCTCGCTCAGGGTCAGCAGCAAACCGTGGGGCTGGATCGCGCCGGGAAAACGGATCGGCTCGTCGGCACAGTTGGCGAGCAATTCTTCAAAGGCTTGAGGGTCTTGCGGGTTCATGCCAGTACCTCCTGGCGCTCGAGCCACTGCTCGAAACAGGCGAATGTAGTTTGTGCTGCGCTCACGACGGCCGCGCGTTCGGTGGCATCGAAAGGCCGGCTGCCCAGGTATTCGATGAAATCGCGCCAGCGCCGCCCGGTGGCCGCGCCGTAAATATCGAGGAACGCGGCGCCGTTGTCGGCATCCAGGTTCAAGCGAGCGGCGATTTCGCGGCGCAGGATCTGCCCGCCCAGGGTGGCGCCTTCGAGCACGTACAACACGCCGAGGCTGGCGGCGCTGGAATCGATCAGTGGCAGTTCCTGGCACAGCGGCGGCGTGGTTGCGCTTGCGCCCAGTGCCTGCAGATCGGCGCGCAGGGTTGCAGCCTTCAAACGAGGCATCAGATCGAAATCGTCGGGGATCGCGCCGCTGTCGAGCAACGCCTGTTCCAGTGGCTGATAAAAACCGTAATAGGCCTGCATCAACTGCACAAAAGCCTGGGTATCAAGGGTGTCGGAAAAAAAAGGAAGGCGTTTTTCCAGTGCGATGTGCAGTTCGGCGGTGCCGGCCCGCAGATCTTGCAGCACCGGTGGCACATAAACCTCACGGGCCTTTGCTTGCATGTAGATCGCTCTTGGTGGGACCCGGCGGGGGCCATTCTGGGGTAGGCACGACGAGGGAATTTATCACGCCAGGCAGTAATCCTGACTGCCAAACCAGTTTTTTCTGCCGGACCACGGCCCTGTGACTGCTTCTGAGTGGCGACGGTGCCGAAAAGTTCGGCCGCCGCCACGCTTGCCGTTCTCAGGGCTTGAGCTCGGGATCGCTGTCGAGACTCTTCTGCTGGATCGCGTCGACGTTGCCCGGCGGGTTCTGCGGTGGCGCCTGATCGATCCCCGGTGGCGGCGTGAGTTGCAGTACTTCGCTGGTGTAGCGCCACTCCTCCATGACCTTGTCCGGATGCTCGTTCAGGTGCGTGCCATAGCTGGGCACGATCTCACGCACCTTTTGCTGCCAGGGCGCGGAGGCCAGTTTGTCTTTGAATACCTTGCCCATCAGATCGAGCATGATTGGCGCCGCGGTCGAGGCCCCGGGCGAGGCGCCGAGAAGCGCGGCGATGCTGCCATCCTTCGACGCCACCACTTCGGTACCCAGCTTGAGCACCCCGCCCTGCTGCTCGTCCCTCTTGATGATCTGCACGCGCTGGCCGGCTTGCCACAACCGCCATTCCTCTTTTTTCGCGTGGGGGAAATAAGTTCTCAAGGCTTCGAAACGGTCATCGTCCGACTGCATCAACTGACCGGCCAGATACTGCACCAGATCGAACTCACGCACGCCGACCCGCACCATCGGCCAGAGGTTATGCAGGGTCGTGCTTGCCGGCAGATCGAAATACGAACCCTCCTTGAGGAACTTGGTGGAGAACGTCGCAAACGGGCCAAACAGAATCACCCGTTTGCCATCGAGCACCCGCGTGTCGAGGTGCGGCACCGACATCGGCGGCGCGCCGGTCGAGGCGATGCCATAGGCCTTGGCCATGTGCCGCTTGGCGACCTCGGGGTTGTCCGTGACCAGAAACGAGCCGCCCACCGGGAACCCGGCGTATTCTTTCGCTTCATCAATACCGGCCTTCTGCAACAGCGGCAACGCTGCGCCGCCCGCGCCGATGAAGAGAAATTTGGCGTCGGTTGCGGCTGTGGTGCCGTCCTTGAGGTTCTTGTATTCAACGTGCCATGAGCCGTCGTCGTTGCGGGTGATGTCGCGTACTTCGGTGGACAGTTTGAGGTCGAAGTTGTCGCGGCTTTGCAGATGGCTGACGAACTGGCGGGTGATCTCGCCGAAATTGACGTCGGTGCCGATCGGCGTCCAGGTGGCGGCGATCTTCTGTGACGGGTCGCGCCCTTCCATCATCAACGGCACCCATTGCTTGATCTGCGCCGGGTCTTCGGAGTACTGCATGGGGCGGAACAGCGGGCTGGCCTGTAAAGCCTCGTAGCGTTTCTTCAGGAATCGGATGTTGTCATCGCCCCAGACAAAACTCATGTGCGGAGTGGAATTGATGAACGAACGCGGATTTTTCAACACGCCGTTTTTGACCTGCCATGCGAGAAACTGCCGGGTGATCTGGAACGCCTCGTTGATTTCGACAGCCTTGGTGATATCCACCTTGCCGTCCTTTTCCGGCGTGTAGTTCAGCTCCGCAAGCGCCGAGTGGCCGGTGCCCGCATTGTTCCAGCCGTTGGAGCTTTCCTCCGCGACCTTGTCCAGGCGCTCGACCATTTCCATCGACCAGCCCGGCTCCAGTTCACTGAGCCAGACCGCCAGCGTCGAACTCATGATGCCGCCACCCACCAGCATCACGTCAACGCGTTTGGTTTGTTCGGCATACGCCTGGCCAATGCTGACCGAGAGGGTCAAGGCGACCAGTGCACATTTGCGCATCGGGTTATTCATGGGGCCTCCTTGGGCTCTGTCGGCAAGACCAGTTTAGTCGGCGATGTCGTTTTGCACGGATGGATCACCATTGGCCGGTACGCCGGCGTCAGGCAAGGGTTTGGAAGCGTCGGCTTTTTCGGCACCGGGATAACCGGGCAGGCCCCGGGTATCTTCCGGCGTCATGGCCTCTCCGGAATCGGGGGCATGGTCCCAGTCTGTCGTGGCGTTGGGATCTTCGTCGCGCCCGGCCGTACTGATCACGAAGCCGTCGTCGTTGGGATTGATGGTTTCATTGAGCGCTTTGTCGTTGCTGGATGGGTTGTTCATGTCTGCCTCCAGAAAACGTGGTTCGGACTTGTTTGGAACGGCACCGGACTTTCAAGTGCGATGGAAAAGACCAACGGTTCGCGCACTTCAATGGTCGTCTGGCTTGAACCACCGCTGCCGCGCGCGGTTCCCATGGGAAATAGCCGCTTGAGCACGCCCATGACCGATCCGCGCTTTGGCATTGAGGAAGAGTATTTCGTCACAGACCTCAAGACCCTGAAAATGGTCGGCAGCCCACCGTTTCAGGCGATTGAGGCCTGTCGTGAGGTCATGGGCGCATGGTTTGCCACGGAAATGTTTCAAGGGCAGATTGAAGTCGCCTCGCCGATATTCAGCGAATTCGCTCAGGCCAGTGATTTTTTGCGCGGCAGCCGCCAGGCCTTGCGCGAAGCCCTTGAGCCTTTTGGTCTGGGCGTGGTCTGCGCTGGCAGTCATCCGCTGGCCGACTGGCGCGAGCAGGTCGCCACCGACGAGGAGCACTTCCATCAGCTGTTCGAACGTTACGGCCATGTGGCGCGGCGCAGCGTCTTGTCGGGGCTGCATGTGCATGTCGAAGTGGCGCAGCCCCTTGATCGCATCGCGGTGATGAACGAAGTGTTGCCGTGGACGCCGCTACTGCTCGCGCTGAGCTGTTCGTCGCCATTGTGGGACGGCGCCAGCAGCGGTTTCATGAGTTATCGCCAGACCGCGTGTGATGAGTGGCCCCGCATGGGCATCCCGCCGCTGTTTGTCGATCAGCGCCATTACGACGAACACCTCGCGTTTCTGTCGCGCGTCGGCGCCATCAGCCAGCCCGGCGAATGCTGGTGGGGAATTCGCCCGGCGGTGCGCTATCCGACCCTCGAATTGCGCATGACCGACGCGTGCCCTCGGGTGGACGATGCGCTGACCCTCGCGGCGTTTTTCCGCGTTCTGGTTGCTCACGCCAGCGCACAACGACGGCCCGGCTTGTTGTACGACCAAACAGCCCGTTCGATGCTGGGCGAGAATCGCTGGCGCGCCAAGCGCTTCGGCATCCATGGCCGCTTCATTGTCGAGGGCATCGACGGAGACTGTTCGATTGGGCAATGGCTCGCACTGGCCGAGCAGCGCTTCGCAGACACCGCGCAGGGACTGGGCACGCCGCAGCTATTTGAGCGTGCTCGCGCAATCATTGATGGCGGCACCAGTGCTGATCGGCAATTGGCGCTGTTTGATCAGGCCATGGCGCAACCACACGTTGGCCTTTCGGTTCTGGCGCAAGTGACCGATCTGTTGCTTCAGGAAACGGTCGCCGGCTGATCGCTCTCAGACCGGCCCTTGAGTTCGACCTGGTTGCCGTCCGGATCAAAGCAATACAGAGACAGACCGTAGCCCTCGGCGCCGAAGCGCCTGGCTGCTTTTTCCACGGTCAGACCGCAGGACTGCAAGTGAGCAGCCAACGCGGCTTCGTCAAACGGCTCGATGCGCAGGCAGAAGTGGTCGACGTTGCGCTTCTGCGCTTGCGCCGCGCCCCCGCCCTTGCGCCCCAGTTCGCCCAGCAGATCAACAAGATCGATCATCGAGGTGCCGGCACGCAGGTGTACCAGCCCCAGCGGTTCGTTATGCCGGACCACTTCGGCACCAAACACCTTGCCGTAGAATTCGATGCTGCGTTGCAGATCGGCGACGCGCAGCACAATGTGATCGATGCGTTCAATGGAAAAGGGATGCATGGTTTGCTTCCTCAAAAGCGGCGACCCGGTCATTGTGGTGCACAATCGAAAAAATTCACTGTCGATTTTTCGGTGGAGTCATCGACAAAGCGGTTTTAACCTCACGTTATGAACATACCCAGCGCTGTCCTGCCGCCCCACGCCGAAATGGTTCGCGCCATGCTTGAACGCGACACTGCCTACGAAGGCGTGTTCTTCACGGCCGTGAAAACCACCGGGATCTTCTGCCGCCCCAGTTGCACGGCGCGCAAACCGAAACCGGAAAACGTCGAATTCTTCGCCCATGCCGATGAGTGCCTGTGCGCCGGTTATCGCGCCTGCCTGCGTTGCAAACCGCTGGACGCTGCCGCCATCGCCCCGGATTGGGTGCAGCGTCTGCTCAACGCCGTGGACGCCGATCCCGAACGACGCTGGAGCGATGCGCAATTGCTCGCCGAAGGCATCGAGCCGCTGAAGCTGCGGCGCTGGTTCAAACAGCACTTCGGCATGACCTTCCATGCGTGGCTGCGCACCCGTCGGCTGGGCATGGCGCTGGGCGGCATCAAGCAGGGCACGTCAATCGATCACGCCGCGTTCGATTCCGGCTATGAATCACTCAGCGGTTTTCGCGACGCGTTTCAAAAGTCTTTCCACATCACTCCGGGCCGCGCGGCCAATAGTGAGCCGTTGCTGTTCACCCGCCTGACCACCCCGTTGGGGCCAATGATTGCCATGGCCGAACGCCGTGGACTGGTGCTGCTGGAATTTCTCGACCGGCCGGCGCTGACCCGCGAAGTCGAAGTTTTGCAGAACCGTTATGGCTACGCGGTCGCGCCGGGGCACAACGCGCATTTGCAGCAGATCGAAGGGCAGTTGGCAGATTATTTCGCCGGCAAGCTCACTCAGTTCAGCGTACAGCTGCATTTGCCCGGGAGCGCGTTCGCCCGTGAGGTCTGGGCAGCTTTGCTGCAAATTCCCTACGGCCACACCAGCACCTACGGCGCCATCGCGGCGGGACTCGGCAAACCCGGCGCCAGCCGTGCCGTGGGTCTGGCCAACGGGCACAATCGGCTGTCGATTGTGGTCCCATGTCACCGGGTCATCGGCGCGGACGGCGCGCTGACCGGCTATGGTGGAGGACAGCCGCGCAAGGCGTTTCTGCTCAGACTGGAAAACGCCGCGCTGCAAATGACCCAACAACTGGCTTTTTGAAGCATTCAATCCAACGAGAAGGAATGTCGATGAGTACGTTCGACGCGCGGTTTCACCCGTTGCACCTGAAACAGCATGGCTGACGTTTATGACGCGGCCAGCACTTTTCTGGCTGCGGTGGATGCCGACTGGCAACGCCACATCGAAGCTGTCGGCCCTTGCCTGCATCAGCCGCATCCGGCACGCGATCCGTATGAATCGCTGGTGCGGGCGATTGCCTATCAGCAGCTGCATGCCAAGGCCGGCGATGCGATTCTCGGGCGGTTGGTGGGGTTGTTTCCGGGTCAGGCATTTCCTCGTCCAGAACAGGTGCTGGCTACCGAGGTCGAGCAACTGCGCCGTTGCGGATTTTCAGCGAGCAAGATCGCGACGATTCAGGGCATCGCGCAAGCGACGCTGGATGGCGTTGTCCCGGACTACCCGACTGCGCGGGCGTTGGACGATGAAACCCTGATCGAACGCCTCACCAGCCTGCGTGGCGTCGGTCGCTGGACGGTGGAAATGCTGCTGATCTACAGCCTCGAACGCATGGACATCCTGCCCGCCGATGACTTCGGCGTGCGCGAAGGTTATCGGCGCCTGAAAGGACTGGACGTACAACCGACGCGCCGGCAGATGATCGAGATTGGCCAGGCATGGAGCCCTTACCGGACAGTCGCGGCCTGGTATCTATGGCGCGTGGCCAAGGTCTAGACCGCGTTATCGTTTTTCGCGAGCAGGCTCGCTCCCACACTGAATCAACGGTCGACTGCCTTGCGTTCTCGGGCTGAGTTGATGGGAAAATCAAACTGGCGCTGCAGGTCTTCAGCCTTGAGGATGTCGAACAGCGCTTGCGCCGCCGCCGACAATTCATTGCCCGGCTCGGTCAACACACCAATCGCCCGCTCGACCGAATCGTTCAGCGTCAGGCAGTGCGCGCCAAGCTCCTGCATCTGGCCCGCGCACAACGCCGGCACCGCGCTGACCCCAAGCCCGCTGGCAACCATCCGGCCGACTGTCGCCAATTGATGGCTCTCGAACTCCACCGGCAGCTTCATATTTCGCGCCTGCAGATGTTCTTCGAGCATGACGCGCACCGTCGATGGCCGCTGCAGCGTGATGAACGGCTCCTGCAGCAAGGTCTGCCAATCGATGTCGGCGCGATCGGCCAACGCTGAATCCGCTGGCACCACCGCGACAAAGCGATCCACATACAAAGGCGTGAACGTCATCGAAGTGCTTTGCATCGGCGCGAACGCCACACCGAGTTCAACCTGGCGATCGCGAACCATTTCCAGCACCTGCTCATTGATCACGTCGTTGACCGTGACATTGACGTTCGGATAACGCGCGCGAAAACTCTTGAGGATCGGTGGAAGCAGATTGCCGGCAAACGACGGCATCGCCGCCAGCGTCACGCGCCCGCGTTGCAGACTGAAACGCTGGCGCATCTCGTCTTCGGCGTTGTCCCAGTCGGCAATCAACCGGCGGGCCAGCGGCAGCAGGGATTCGCCTTCCGGCGTCAGGGCGACGTTGCGCGTATTTCGGCTGAACAGCCGCCCGCCCAGCCCCTCCTCCAGCGCTTTGATCGTCAGGCTCAACGCTGACTGCGACAGGTGCAGACGCTCGCAGGCCACGGCAAAACTCAAGCTGTGGGCCACGGCGAGAAAGGCGCGAATCTGTTTTATGGTCATGGGCGCTTCGCTTCAGTTGTAAGCTGCAAGTTATGAGCTGCAAGCCGCAGGCCGCAACACGGTGATCGTTACAGCGATGGTCGTTCCCACGCTCCCGCGTGGGAATGCAGCCGTGACGCTCCGCGTCACTGGACGCAGAGCGTCCCTAGAGGCGTTCCCACGCGGAGGGGACGATCAGGCCCCCAATAGTGAGTTTTATCAATCAATCCACCGTAAAAATCAACTTAACAAATATATTCCACAGAGAGACACTCCAGTCATTCGGCTAGCCAGCCGCCCGCAAATAAGAAAAGAGGTGCATATGGCAGGTTTCGACAAGCGCGTGAGTTCCTACGAGGAAGCCCTCGCCGGGCTCGAGGACGGCATGACCGTCATCGCCGGCGGCTTTGGCCTGTGTGGCATTCCGGAAAACCTGATCGCCGAGATCAAGCGCAAAGGCACCCGCGACCTCACCGTCGTCTCCAACAACTGCGGCGTCGACGGTTTCGGCCTGGGCGTGCTGCTCACCGACCGTCAGATCAGCAAAGTCATCGCCTCTTACGTGGGCGAAAACAAGCTCTTCGAAGAGCAACTGCTCAAAGGCGACATCGAAGTCATTCTGACCCCGCAAGGCACTCTCGCCGAAAAAATGCGCGCAGGCGGCGCCGGCATTCCGGCCTTCTTCACCGCCACCGGCGTCGGCACTCCAGTCGCCGAAGGCAAAGAGGTGCGTGAATTCAAGGGTCGCAAATACCTGATGGAAGAATCCATCACTGGCGACTTCGCCATCGTCAAAGGCTGGAAAGCCGACCACTTCGGCAACGTTGTTTACCGTCACACCGCGCAGAATTTCAATCCGCTGGCTGCTACCGCCGGCAAGATCACCGTGGTCGAAGTCGAAGAAATCGTCGAGCCTGGCGAACTGGACCCCAGCCAGATTCATACGCCGGGCATCTATGTCGATCGGGTCATTTGCAGCACGTTCGAAAAACGCATCGAACAGCGCACCGTCCGCAAATAATTCTGGGCTACGGAGAATAACAACATGGCACTTTCCCGCGAACAAATGGCTCAGCGCGTCGCCCGCGAAATGCAGGACGGCTACTACGTGAACCTCGGCATCGGCATTCCGACCCTGGTCGCCAACTACATCCCCGAAGGCATGGAAGTGATGCTGCAATCGGAAAACGGCCTGCTCGGCATGGGGCCTTTTCCGACTGAAGAGACCATCGATGCCGACATGATCAACGCCGGCAAACAAACGGTGACCGCGCGCATCGGCGCGTCGATCTTCAATTCGGCCGAGTCCTTTGCGATGATCCGTGGCGGCCATGTCGATCTGACCGTGCTGGGCGCGTTCGAAGTAGACGTCGAAGGCAACATCGCCTCATGGATGATTCCCGGCAAACTGGTCAAGGGCATGGGTGGCGCCATGGATCTGGTGGCCGGTGCCGACAACATCATTGTCATCATGACCCACGCGTCCAAGGACGGTGAGTCCAAGCTGCTATCAAGATGCAGCCTGCCGCTGACGGGCGCCGGCTGCATCAAGCGCGTGCTGACGGACCTCGCCTATCTGGAAATCGAGAACGGCGCGTTCATTCTCAAAGAGCGCGCGCCGGGCGTCAGCGTCGAAGAGATCGTCGCCAAAACCGCCGGTAAACTGATCGTGCCTGATCATGTCCCGGAAATGCAGTTCGCTGCTCAGTGAGGAATTCGCACATGCAAGACGTCGTCATTGTTGCCGCCACGCGTACCGCGATCGGCGGTTTTCAGGGCTCTCTGGCCACTGTATCCGCCGTTGACCTGGGCGCGGCGGTGATTCGCCAATTGCTCGCACAGACCGGGCTGGACGGTGCGCAGGTTGATGAAGTAATCATGGGCCAGGTCCTGACGGCCGGTGCCGGCCAGAACCCGGCGCGTCAGGCGGCAATCAAGGCAGGCCTGCCCCATGCCGTGCCGGCCATGACGTTGAACAAGGTCTGCGGTTCGGGCCTCAAGGCGCTGCACCTGGGCGCTCAAGCGATCCGTTGCGGTGACGCCGAGGTGATCATCGCTGGCGGTCAGGAAAACATGAGCCTGGCCAATTACGTGATGCCGGGTGCACGCACTGGCTTGCGCATGGGTCATGCGCAAATCGTCGACACCATGATCAGCGATGGCCTGTGGGATGCGTTCAACGATTACCACATGGGCATCACCGCCGAGAATCTGGTCGAAAAATACGAGATCAGCCGCGAGCAACAAGACGCCTTTGCCGCCTCGTCGCAGCAAAAAGCTGCCGCCGCGATTGAGGCCGGTCGCTTCGTCGATGAGATCACCCCGATCCTGATTCCGCAGCGCAAGGGCGACCCGGTCGCGTTCAGGACGGATGAGCAGCCACGCGGCGACACCACCGCCGAGTCGCTGGCCAAACTGCGTCCGGCCTTCAAAAAGGACGGCAGCGTCACCGCGGGCAACGCTTCTTCGCTGAACGACGGTGCTGCTGCCGTCATTCTGATGAGCGCCGAAAAAGCCAAAGCGCTCGGGCTGCCGGTACTGGCCAGAATCGCCGCCTACGCCAACGCCGGGGTCGACCCGGCGATCATGGGCATCGGCCCGGTATCGGCCACCCGCCGTTGCCTGGACAAGGCGGGTTGGAACATCGGCCAGCTCGACCTGATCGAAGCCAACGAAGCGTTCGCCGCGCAATCGCTGGCCGTCGCCAAGGATCTGCAATGGGATCTGGACAAGGTCAACGTCAACGGCGGCGCCATCGCTCTCGGTCACCCGATCGGTGCGTCGGGCTGCCGCGTGCTGGTGACGCTGCTGCATGAAATGATCAAGCGCGATGCGAAAAAAGGTCTGGCGACCTTGTGCATCGGCGGTGGCCAGGGTGTGGCGCTGGCGCTGGAACGCGTTTAAAAAAGAGTAAAGGCCAACGGCGAATCCACGACATCCGCCATTGGCTGACAACAAAAACCCGGTGCGACTTGTGTTGCACCGGGTTTTTGTTGTAAGTCCAGAATCCGAGGTGAAGGGGCTGCCCCCTTCGCGAGCGGGCTCGCTCCCACATTTGAAGCACATTTCCCCTGTGGGAGCGAGCCTGCTCGCGAAGAGGACAGACCGGGCGGCGAACACTTAGGGCTTGCGCAACAGATAGATATCCATGATCCACCCATGCTCCGCCCGCGCAGCTTTGCGCACGTGCTCAATCTCCTCCGCCACATCCGCCAGCCTGCCGCTGATGAGAATTTCGTCCGGCGTGCCCAGGTACGCGCCCCAATAAATCTCCGTGTCCCGATCCGCCACCTGCTGATATGAATCCTCGGCGTCGAGCATCACCACGATGCTGTCCGCCTCACCCGACTGCCCCGCTGCCAGCCGCCGGCCCGTGGTGATTTCCACAGAACGGCCGATCGTGTTCAAGGGTATTTTGTGCTGGGCCGCCAACGCCTGGACACTGGAGATGCCGGGAATCACTTCGTAATCGAACTCACAGCGACCCGCCGCCTGGATTGCCTGAAGGATCCGCAGCGTGCTGTCGTACAACGCCGGGTCGCCCCACACCAGGAAACCGCCGCACTGGCCGTCATATAATTGCTCATTGATCAGCCGCTCGAAGGTCTGTTGCCTGGCGCGATTCAACGCATCGACGCTCGCCGTGTAGTCGCCCTCGCCCCTTTCGCGTTCCGGACTGACGGCTTCGACGAAACGGTAGGTGTGATCCGTGATGTAGCGCTCGCAAATCTCGCGGCGCAGATCGATCAGCGCCTGCTTGCTCTTGCCTTTATCCATCAGGAAGAACACATCGACCCGATTCAGCGCTTTCACCGCCTGCATCGTGATGTAGTCGGGATTGCCTGCGCCGATGCCGATGACCAGCAGATGTTTCATCAGGTTGCCCCTTGTTGGTCCATACCCGGCAAGCGTAGCCGCCAGGTTCCGTTGAAGCGCAACTCGATGATCGACAACGGCTCGACATCAATCGCAGTGAGCGCCGCGCCCTCAAGCACCTGCATTAACGCCGTTCGCACAAAATGCGGATGGGTGACGGCCACCACATGCCCGGGCGTCGCCGCGACCGTTTCCAGCCATGTCGCGACACGCTCTGCCAACTGCCTGAGGGATTCGCCTCCATGGGGTGTCGCTTCAGGATCGGTCAGCCAGGCGTGCAAGGCAGCCGCTTCATTGGCTTGCAAGTCCTTGATCGACTGTCCGTGCCAGCGCCCCCAGTCGCAATCACGCAGAGCTTCATCAACCTGCACATCGACACCGAACCACGCCGCCGTTTGCCGGGTTCGCAGCTCCGGCCCGCAGATCAGGCGCCGAGTTCCGGCGAATCGCGCCCTGAACGCGTCAGACGCTGCAGCCGAATCTTCAACAGGTTCATTCGTAGGAAAACGCGCCAGTTTTTGTGCGACGGTTCGCGCATGGCAGATCAGTGTCAAACGGCTACTCAGCACAAGCAGTTACTCGATCGAAGATCATGAAAATCAGCGGCTCGAAGCCGAATCGTGGTCATTGTGCCGTAAAACCCGGGCGTTCAGCGTCGCCTGATCCAAAGCAGCCCCACAGCGAGCAGGCAATGTCTGACACCACTTTAGGCAAAGGACTACAACCCGCGGTGACCTCGGCGTAGCCCTTGTAACACGGGGTTCTCGCACGATTTTGGTGCTGTTTAAACGCAACAAAAAATTCGCTAGACATGTAACGCCCATTACATAAATACTCTTTTACCGAATTGTGAAACGAATTCGACACCCCATCCAGCAGGAGCCCGGATGCCCCCTCTCAGAGACCTGATCACCGACCCCGGTCTGGACCTTACGCCCTCAGAGCGCAAAGTCGTCCGTGCCTTGCTTGATCAGTATCCGCGCAACGGCCTCGGGCCCATGGCGCGTCTGGCTGAGCACGCTGGTGTCAGTGACCCGACCATCGTGCGGCTGGTGAAAAAGCTGGGTTTTGGCAGTTATGCCGAGTTCCAGGAAGCGCTGCTCAGCGACATGGACCACCGATTGCGTTCGCCACGTACTCTTTTACAGCCGCGCTCGCACCAGAACAAGGACGACGCCTGGGGTCATTATCTGGCCGACAGCCACCGTTTGCTGATCGACACCCAGGCCCTGACCCAACCCGAAGACGTGCGCATATTGGTGGAGTGGCTGCTCGACACCCGCCATCAGGTCTACTGCTTCGGCGGCCGCTTCAGCATTCTGATGGCCTCGTATCTGCTCAATCACCTGCGCCTGCTGCGCCCCGGCTGCTTCGCCCTGGAAGACAACACGCTGCTGCCTGACCGCTTGTTCGACCTGCAACGCCAGGACGTGGTGCTGGTGTTCGACTACCGTCGTTATCAGACGCAAGCCCTGCGCGTCGCCCGGGCGGCGAAGAACAACAATGCGCGCGTGGTCCTGTTCACCGATGTCTACGCCTCGCCGTTGCGCGAAATGGCCGACCTGATCATCAGTGCGCCGGTGGAATCGGCGTCCCCGTTCGACACCATGGTGCCGGCACTGGCTCAGGTCGAGGCGCTGATTGCCTGCCTGACCCTGCGCGGCCCGGACCCGGCCGATCGCCTGGAAGGCATCGACGCCCTGCGCAATGATTTCGGGACTCACCTGCTGGAGGAAAAATAAGGATGTTCAGTCTTCCCCACCGCTCGCCACGGGACCTGCCGTTTGCACTGGATCACACCGCTTTATTGCTGGTGGACATGCAGCGTGCCTGGCTCGAACAGCAATTCGACCCGCACCTGAGTGGGCCGGACGCCGAGTATTTCCTCCAGCGTGCGCACGCGCAGGTGGTGCCCAATCAACAACGTCTGCTCAACGCCTTTCGCCGGGCGCGACAGAACGTCCTGCACACGATTATCGAAAGCCTGACCGCCGACGGCCGCGACCGCTCGCTGGATCACAAGCTGTCAGACATGCACCTGCCCAAAGGCAGCGTGCAAGCCCGGATCATTGATGAATTGACGCCGGCCGAGAATGAGATCGTGCTACCGAAGACCTCGTCCGGGGTGTTCAACTCGACCAACATCGACTACGTGCTGCGCAACCTGCAAACCCGTCATCTGGTTATCGCCGGCATCGTCACCGATCAGTGCGTCGACATGGCCGTGCGCGATGCCGCCGACCGTGGCTATCTGGTGACACTGGTCGAAGACGCCTGCGCCACCTATAGCGCCGAACGCCATGACGCCTGCCTGAATGCGATCAAGGGTTATTGCTGGATCACCGACACCGCCACCGTCCTCGGTCGTTTGCAGGAGATGCAGCGATGAGCGCCCGCCTGACGCCGCTGCCGATGACGACTCTGGTCACCACTGACCTGATCGGCATCACCCGTGGTCGCTCGTTTCCCACCGATGAGCTTGAGCATTACCAAGCGGCCGGTTGTGGCTGGGTCCCGGCAAACAGCGCATTGACGCCGCAAGACATCATCGCCTCGAGCAATCCATGGGGCGCGTATGGCGACTTGCGTCTGATCCCTGACCTGAGCAGCCGCGTCACTGTCGTCGGTGGCCCGAATGCCGAGGCGCCGGCGCTGGACTTCATCCATGCCGACATCCGCGAAACCGACGGGCGCCATTGGGGTGCCTGCCCGCGCACACTGCTGCGCGATGAAATCGAGCGTTATCGCGATGGCTTGGGCTTGCAGGTGAACGCCGCGTTCGAGCACGAATTCAACCTGCATGCCGGATCCGCCGAACACGCGGCGTTTTCCCTCGAAGCCCAGCGTCAGGGCGCCGAATTCGGTGGCTGGCTGCTCAGCGCCTTGCGCGCCGGCGGGGTCGAGCCGGAAATGTTCCTGCCCGAATACGGCAAGCATCAATACGAAATCACCTGTCGCCCGGCCCTTGGCGTGGCGGCAGCGGACCGCGCGGTCAATGTGCGCGAGATCACTCGGGAAATCGCCCGGCAGATGGGCCTGGGGCTGAGCTTCGCACCGAAGACGTCCGCCGAGGCGGTGTGCAACGGCGTGCATCTGCACGTCAGCCTGCTTGATCTTGCCGGCCAACCGATGTTCTACGACGCCGGCACCAGCAACGGCCTGTCGAGCCTCGGGCAGCACTGGGCCGCCGGGGTTCTGCACTATCTGCCAGCCTTGTGTGCGTTCACGGCGCCGACGCCGGTGTCGTACGAGCGCTTGCAGCCGCACCACTGGAGCGCGTCCTACGCCTGCCTGGGGCAACAGAACCGTGAAGCGGCGCTGCGCATCTGCCCGACCGTAACCCTGGGCGGCAAATCTGCCGCTGACCAGTTCAACCTTGAGTTCCGCGCCATGGACGCCACCGCCTCGCCGCACCTGGCCATGGCCGCGCTGCTGATCGCCGGGCGGCTGGGCATCGAACAGCGTCTGGCGCTGAACGCAATCACCGATGAAACTCCCGATTCACTCAACGACGAGCAACGCAAGGCCCGGGGCATCGTTGCCCTGCCCGCCTCGCTGGCCCAGGCGCTGGATTGCCTGCGTGACAGTGCAGCCTTCAACGAGTGGTTGCCCAAGCCGTTGCTCGATACCTACCACGCCCTTAAAACCGAGGAACTGGCGCTGACGGAACAGCTCTCGCCCGCTGACCTGTGTGAGCACTATGCACGCCTGTACTGAATCCGCCGAGCTGGGCTTGTACACCCGGCCGGTCTACAACCTGAACCGCGAGGACTCGACGAACCCGTTGATCCTCGTGTGCGAACACGCCAGCCGTTACATCCCCGATGCCCTGAACAGTCTGGGCCTGGACGAAGCGGCTGCGCGCGAACACATCGCCTGGGACATCGGCGCGCTGCAACTGGCCGAACAGTTGTCTGAGCAACTGGGCGCCACGCTGTTGAGCGCCAATTATTCTCGACTGCTGATTGATCTCAATCGCCCGCGCCATGCACACGACAGCATCCCGCTGCAAAGCGAGATCTATCCGATTCCCGGCAACCGCGAGCTGGACGAAGCCACCCGCGAGTACCGCCGCCAGACCCTGTTCAAACCGTTCCATGCGCGCTTGCAAACCTTGATCGACGCGCGCGTTGCACGAGGCCAGGCGGTGCGCGTGGTGGGCATTC
Source organism: Pseudomonas khorasanensis (assembly GCF_014268505.2). Classification (GTDB taxonomy): domain Bacteria; phylum Pseudomonadota; class Gammaproteobacteria; order Pseudomonadales; family Pseudomonadaceae; genus Aquipseudomonas; species Aquipseudomonas khorasanensis. The sequence continues at coordinate 470,869 of NZ_JABWQP020000001.1, read as the reverse complement.
ACAGCTTCACGCCGGTGTATTACGGCCAGCCGCGACCACTGGAAATCGGCGTATTGTTTGGCCAGGCCGAAGCCTATGCGCAGCGTTTGCTTGACGGACTGGCGGCGCATCCGCTGAAAGTCGCCGGCAACCAGCCGTACAAAATCGATCCGCTGGGCGACATGACCGTGCCGGTGCACGGCGATGCCCGAGGTCTGGACGCGGTGTTGATCGAAGTGCGCAATGATCTGCTGCACAGCCCCGAAGCGGTCTCGCGCTGGGCCGGCTACCTCGCACCTTTGCTGTAAGAACCGCGGTAAACGATGGACCGAAAGAACAACTAAAACGACCGAAGGCTGACAAGGAGTTGCGCTTCATGGAAATTGAAGATTTCGGCTACAAGCAAGAGTTGAAACGTAGCCTGACGCTGACCGATCTGGTGGTATACGGGATGGTCTTCATGATCCCCATCGCCCCGTTCGGTGTGTATGGCTACGTGAACGCCGAGGCGCCAGGAATGGTGCCGCTGGCGTACATCATCGGCATGGTGGCAATGCTGTTTACCGCCCTCAGCTACGGCAGTATGGCCAAGGCGTTTCCGATCGCCGGCTCGGTCTATTCCTACGCCCAGCGCGGCCTTAATCAACACGTCGGTTTCATTGCCGGCTGGCTGATGTTGCTCGACTATCTGCTGATTCCGCCGCTGCTGTATCTGTACGCGGCGATGGCCCTCAACCACTTGTACCCGGACATCCCCAAGGTCGGTTTCATTCTGGCCTTCCTGGTCAGCGCGACTTTCGTCAACCTGCGTGGCATCACTTTCACGGCGCGGATGAACATCGTCTTCCTGCTGGCGCAACTGGTGGTGCTGGGGATTTTCCTGTTCTACGCCTGGAATGCGCTGCACAACGGAGGCGGTAACGGCGAGTTGACGCTGGCGCCGCTGTATCACCCGCAAACCTTCAACTTCGCCCTGCTGATGCAAGCGGTGTCGATCGCCGTGCTGTCGTTCCTCGGCTTCGACGCGATCTCGACACTCGCCGAAGAAATCAAGGAAGACCCGGGCCGCAGCGTTGGCAAGGCGGCCCTGATCACTCTGGCCGTCATGGGCACGATTTTCGTCGTACAGACGTGGATCGCCACCGACCTGGCGGCGGGCATGGGCTTCAAATCCGCCGACACTGCGTTCTATGAAATTGCTGAAATCGCTGCCGGTAGCTGGCTGGCAACCCTGACGGCCGTGGCGACGGCGCTGGCCTGGGGCGTGGCCGTGGCGATTACCTCGCAGGCCGCTGTGTCTCGCCTGCTGTTCGGCATGGCGCGCGACGGCAAGTTGCCGAAGGTGCTCGCCAGGGTTCACCCGAAACACAACACGCCGTACTTGAGCATCTATCTGGTGGCGGTATTGTCGCTGCTCATCTGCTACCTGTTCATCAATGCGGTGGACATCCTCACCTCACTGATCAACTTCGGCGCCCTCAGCGGTTTCATGCTGCTGCACCTGACCGTGATCAACCACTACTGGCGTCGGCAGAAGTCGGGTCAGGTTGTACGCCATCTGATCTGCCCGGTGATCGGCTTCATCATCGTCGCAGCCATCATGTACAACATGGGCGTCGATGCGCAGAAGCTCGGCCTGATCTGGATTGCCCTGGGCCTGGTTTACCTGTTCTTCCTCAACAAACTTGGCGCCAGCACGGTGCTGCCCGATCCGAGCAAAGGCTGACAAGAAAAAGAGCGGCGTCTGACAACAAATCAGGCGACCGCCGATTTAACGCGTGGAAACCGACAGTGATAGTCAGGTTCGGCGAACGAGCCGAACCTTTTGATACAGGAGTACATCCATGCTGGTCTTACGTCCAGTCGAGCAGAATGACCTGCCCCAACTACAGCGCCTGGCCCACGAGAGCCTGATTGGCGTGACATCGCTGCCCGATGATAGCGAGCGCCTGCGCGAAAAAATCGCCGCATCGTGCGCGTCGTTCGACAGCGCCGCCACAGCGCAGGGGCCGGAGAACTATTTCTTCGTGCTGGAAGACCTCGATGATCGGCGGCTGGTCGGTTGCTCGGAGATCCTTGCCACCGCCGGCTTCGACGAACCGTTCTACAGCCTGCGCAACCGCCAGTTCACCAGCATGTCGCGCGAACTCAACATCGAGCACGGCGTGCCGGCGTTGTCGCTATGCCACGACCTGAACGATCACACCTTGCTGCGCGGTTTTCACATCGATGCGGCGCTGGTGCGCACGCCGTTCTCCGAGTTGCTATCGAGGGCGCGCCTGCTGTTTATCGCCGCGCATGCCGAGCGATTTTCTGACGCGGTGATCACCGAAATCGTCGGCTACAGCGACGAGCACGGCCATTCACCATTCTGGGACGCGCTGGGCAAGCATTTTTTTGACCTGCCCTACGCTGAAGCCGAGCGCCTGTGCGGGCTGCAAAGCCGCCGCTTTCTGGCCGAGCTGATGCCGCAATACCCGATCTACGTTCCGATGCTGCCGCAAGCGGCCCAGGACTGCATCGGCCGCGTCCACCCGGACGGCCAGGAAGCCTTCGACATCCTTGAGCGCGAAGGCTTCGAAACCAACAGCTACATCGATCTGTTCGATGCGGGTCCGACGCTTTATGCACGCACCGCCAGCATTCGCTCGATCGCAGAGAGCCAGACCGCCATTGTCCGGCAACAGGCTTCGACGGGCGCGAGTGGCCGCTATTTGCTGAGCAACGACGCCCTGCATGACTACCGTGCCATGTTCACTGAACTTGATTATCAGGCGGGTCAACCGCTGCCCCTTACCCCGGCCATGTGTGCGGCGCTGAAGGTGAGCGACGGCAATCCGATAAGGCTGGTTGCCCTGTGAGCCGCGTTTGCCGTTCGGGCCTGAATCGGTACGCAGAAGGAGTAAGAGCATGATTGTCCGTCCGGTAAAAGTCAGCGACCTGCCGGCCCTGATGACACTCGTTGAGCAGGCAGGACCCGGGTTCACCACCCTTCCGGCCAACGAGGAACGTCTGGCTCACCGGGTGCGCTGGGCGCAACGGGCGTTCGCCGAACAGGTCGAACGTGCCGACGCCGATTACCTGTTCGTGCTCGAAGACGATGACCTGCGTGTGGTCGGTGTCAGCGCGATGGCCGGTGCCGTGGGTCTGCGCGAGCCTTGCTACAACTATCGGCTTGGCGTGACCGTCAGCTCGGCGCCCGACCTGGGCATTGAGCGGCAGATCCCGACGCTGTTTCTCAACAACGAATTGACCGGTCAATCGGAGCTGTGCTCGCTGTTCCTGCGTCACGATCAGCGCATCGGCAGCAACGGCCGATTGTTGTCGCTGGGGCGCTTGCTGTTTGTTGCCGAATTCCCCCACCTGTTTGGCGAGCGGATGATTGCCGAACTGCGCGGCAGCGCCGACGAAAACGGCTGTTCGCCCTTCTGGGACAGCCTCGGCCGGCACTTTTTCCAGATGGACTTCACCCATGCCGACCACCTGTCGGGCCTGGGCAGCAAAGCCTTTATCGCCGAACTGATGCCGCGTCAGCCCTTGTACACCTGCCTGCTGACTGAACAGGCACAGGCAGCCATCGGCCAGACGCACCCGAACACCGAACCGGCATTGAAAATCCTCCAGGCCGAAGGCTTTACCCATCAGGGCTACATCGACATTTTTGACGGTGGTCCGGTCATCGAAGCGCCGATCCGAAGCATCCGCACGGTGCGTGACAGCCTCGAACTGATCCTGAGCCTCGGCCCGCCAGATGAGCAAGCGCCGCTGTGGCTGATCCACAATCGCCGTCTCGAGAACTGCCGCATCACCGTGGCGCCCGGCCGCCTGGTGGGCAATAGCCTGTTGATCGACCGCCTCACGGCCAAACGCTTGCAGTTGCAACCGGGCAATTCGGTGCGCGCGGTCATGCTTCCCCATCAACAGCGACACGCCGTGGCGGCCTGATATTCGGCCCGCCACAGGTTAACCCTTTCAGCCGCCAGTCTTGCCGCGCAAATTCGTCATGATTCCTGACCCATCCGCGTGATAGCCTTTTCATTCTTCGGCGTTGACACCTTTGCTCAAGCCTTTCCATTCCCTTGTATTGGTGGAACTCGTATGACCAGGCTTTCCCATCAAGATTTGCGCCGTAGTTTCCGTGAGCTGCTGGCCTCCGAGACCTGCTACCACACGGCCTCGGTGTTCGATCCGATGTCCGCCCGCATCGCCGCTGACCTGGGTTTTGAAGTCGGTATTCTCGGCGGTTCCGTGGCCTCGTTGCAGGTGCTTGGCGCGCCGGACTTCGCCCTGATCACGCTCAGCGAATTCGCTGAACAGGCCACGCGCATTGGCCGCGTCGCCCAATTGCCAGTGATCGCCGACGCCGATCACGGCTATGGCAACGCCCTTAACGTGATGCGCACCATTGTCGAACTGGAACGCGCAGGCGTCGCGGCACTGACCATCGAAGACACTTTGTTGCCCGCGCAATTCGGCCGTAAATCCACCGACCTGATCACCGTGGCCGAAGGCGTCGGCAAGATCCGCGCGGCACTGGAAGCCCGGGTCGACACGGAAATGGCGATCGTCGCCCGCACCAACGCCGGCATCCTGCCAATCCAGGAAATCATCAGCCGTACCCGCCAATATCAGGCGGCGGGCGCTGACGGTATCTGCATGGTCGGCGTGCAGGACTTCGATCAACTGGAGCAAATCGCCGAGCACCTGAGCGTGCCGTTGATGCTGGTCACCTACGGCAACCCGGCATTGCGCGACGACAAGCGCCTGGCCGAACTCGGCGTGCGCGTAACCATCGATGGTCATGGCGCCTACTTCGCCGCGATCAAGGCAACCTACGACAGCCTTCGCGAACAGCGACAAATCTTTACCCAGGCGGCCGACCTGAACGCCACCGAGTTGACGCACACCTATACCCAGCCGGAGGAATACATTCTCTGGGCCAAGGAATATATGAGCGTGAAGGAGTGATGCGAAAGTTGCACAGGCCTCTTCGCGAGCAGGCTCGCTCCCACATTTGATCCGTGTTGAACACTAATGTTGTGTTCAGCAAAAACCCACTGTGGGAGCGAGCCCGCTCGCGATACCGGCTGCCGTCATATCAATGGGCCGACATAAGCAGCTGCCCAGCGCTCGGGTTAATCGATCAATAACGATAGACCGCTGCCGCCCCGGTCTCGGTCGGCATCGAGCGTTCCGGCGGTACAACCACCACCTCGCCGCCCTGACGAATCACCGCCAGAATCAGCTCGTCGAGTACGTCGTCCGAATGAATTTTGCCGGTATCTTCAGCCTCGCGACTCAACGCACTGGATGCAATGGTGCCGGCAATTTCCCGTTCGGCCTCGACAAGCAGCAACGCCACCCTGCCCTCTGCAGCTGCTTCGGCAATCTCCGGCAACTGCCGCCCCACCGTACCCTGACCGAGCGCCACGCCAAAACGGTCAAACGCTTTGTCCAGCGCAACGTCATGACGCTTGCGCAACACACTCGCGCAGGCCGCCCCGAGTTGCGCTGGCTGCAACGTCGCCGGGTCCTGCTCGATCCCGTCAGGCAACAGGAAAGGGTTATGGCTCAGCGCCCGGAAAACCGCCTGATTTTCCGCAAGCGCGACGAGCACCAACGGCAGGTTGCTTTGGCGCGAGCAGTGTTCGGTAATGGCTTTGTCGACCGCGCGGAAAAACCGTTCGCGGTCGAGGTTGATTTCGTCCTGCTTACCGCCGCCGCCCGACTCGTGCATCATCGGATCACCGCGCTCGCCGCCACCGCTGAATCCATCGGGGTGGCCCTGCTGATTGCGCGGCGTGAGTTCCTCACCCAGCGCGTCTGTCAGACGGGTGGGCACCGCAGCAGGCAGCTCGACTTCCTGCATTTGCTGCGCCGTCCCTTCGTACATTCGCACGCTGTCGCGCGACAGACAGAGCACCTGGCAACGATCAGCCACCGGCGCCAGGCGCAGCAACGGTTTGAGGTACGGGTGGCTGTTGACGAACACGAGCTCTCGGACCGGTTGATGCAGCCCCAGAACGATGAAATGTTCGGCGCCGGCGAAGACTGCAATGGACTCCGGGCAGATGTTCCAGAACGACTGATCGTCCAGCAGTTCATGAAACGGCGCGAGCACGGTTTCCCTGGGCGCCTCTGGCGCGTGTTGTTCGAGCAAACCCTCCAGTTGCCTGACCAGATTCTTGAACCGGATCGGGTCTTGCGAACGTTCCGGGAAGGTTCGATGAGCTGGCATATACAGGCTGAGGTTGAGACGATCACTCAGCGCCAGCAGGGTGCTCAGCGTCTCGTGGGTAAACGGCTGAATTCGGGCCATGTCGACACTCCTTACTCTTTCTCCAGGTCAGCTTGTTTGGCCAGAAACTCGTCTTCGAGCATGGCGTCGATTTCCGCTGGTGAATCTTCCCGAACCGGCGGTGCCGTCAGGCGTCCGGTCGATTCGACGCGCGGCGACAAGCGCCCCACCAGATGTTCAAGGCCATGGGCAATTTTCTTCGCCGCACCGGCGACAGCCAGCTCCAGACTCTCCGCGTAGTGGGTGGCCGAAAGCGAGGTGTGACCCTTGGGATGGGCTTCGATCTGGCAGCGCTTGTCTTGCGCTCCGGCTTTCTGCGCATTGACGTCGCCGACGTGAATTTCGACCCGGGTCAAAAAAGATGAAAAACGTTCCAGCTCATCGACCACGGTGCTGCCCACCCACTCCTGCAGTTCGGCGCTGCCTTCGATATGGTTGCTGTCTACTTGTACTTGCATGTTGAAATACTCCGCGTGCTCTGGGCTTGGGTGCGATCAGCAATTTCCCGGCGGGATGCCGTCCTTGTTGAAGTCTTTCAAGCGCTCGCGCTCCTGCTCGGTGGAATGCGCAGGCACGGTGTCTTGCGATGGGTCGTTGGGTTGGTCTTTCTTTTCATCAGTCATCATGACGCTCCCCTTGGTGGATGCGGCGCTTGGCGATTGCTCTCGATTGCCGTCTTCATGACCTGTCGGCAGTTCCAGCGACGAAGTTTTCAGGCAGTCGCGCTGCTCGCGCGCGAGACTTTCGAGGGTGAATTCATACGCGTCGTCCGCAGCGTTTTTGAGCAGTTGCCAGTCGTTCTGTGTGATCCATTCGTGCAGGAGCAATTCGTCGGCACGCTGGATCAGTGTGTGGTGATAATCGTCGGGAAAATCCAGCCGATAGACGTCGTCCTCCAGCAACAGACGCCACGCTTTCAGTTCCATTTCAAGATCGGTTTCACTCACGGCGGTGTCCTTCTCGAGTCGGTGGTTCCAGGCCGATATTCGACCTGAAACCACGCGTTGCTCACGGCTCAGCTCACTTGCTCAAGCAGGTCGGTACGGATGAACTGCCGAACCGTGGCCAGGTGTGTTTCTTCTTGCTCAAGCGCGTGCTTGAAGCGTTTGGCGATCAACGGATGACCGCCCTTCTGTGCCAGCTCGATCAGCAATTCCCAGGCCGCGTTGTCTTCCAGCTCGATAGTCAGAATCGCACTCATCGACTGCGACACCGTCGTGCGTGGGTCGGTCAACACTTGCAGGACGCCCATCGCCTTGACGCCGGCCACATCCGCGCAAGGCGTCATGGCCGTTGGATCGCCGCCGAGGGTTTCGATGGCTTCGCGCACGATGTTCATGTGCTCCAACTCATCGGCTTGAATACTGCGCAACGTTTCAACCAGCGCCGGATCGGCACCCGGTGCCGAAGTCGCCTTGGCCACCATCGCTTCATACAGCCGCACGCCGGTGCGTTCGAAGGCCAGACGCTCGCCCAGTTTGTCGATCAGCACCTCCGGGGCCTTACCGATGGTTTTGTCCAGCGCAGTCTTGACCATGCCTTTGGTGGTCGCCGGCGGCGGCACCGAACCGATCAGGTCAGCCTCGCGAATCGCGCGCTCGCGTTCAGCGGTGTAGACGCTCATGTCGCCCGGCACGTCGGCCGGAAACATCCGGGTCGCCTCCAGTTGACGAGCCGTGCCTTCTGGCGAGGTTTGTACGCCGGTGCGATTGGTGCCGAGGATTACTTGAGGTTCGCTCATTGCTGTTCTCCCACTTCGTTGAGTTCCGTACCGGGCTTGAAGGTGTAACCGGCCGACACGACGTTGGCGGGCACGCCTTCACTGTTGAGCTGAGCGCGGTAATCGAGGGAAGGTCGCGCTTCTTTTTCCTTGGGGACGTAGTCGATGCCATGCGCACGCAGGTCAACCTCGCGCGACAAGGTTTCGCGCACGAAATCACGCTGGCTCTTGAATTCGATCATGCGCGGCAACGGCCCGGCGAGCACTTCGGCGGGATCGCGCCGTTCGTATTTTTTGAACAGCTCACACGCCAGATTGAGATGGCCCAGTTCGTAGTCGACAAAGCGTTCCCACATTGCTTTCAGCCGAGGGTTTTCTTCTTGCTCGGCGCAGCTGGCGTAGGTGTAGACCTCCATCGCTTCGTGGACGAGCCACTTCTCCATGAACGTCTCGGCGGGGTCTTGCAACGACCCGTACTGGGTGACGTGTTGCTCTTCGACAGAGGCGATCTCGGCGTAGAGCGCGCGGGCTACCGGATCGGCAAACAGCGGGCCGATGTTCATGTAGTAATCGTGGGTCTGGTATTCGGCGCCGGTAATCAACGCCGCATGGATCTTGGTGATCAGCGCGGCGTTGTCTTTTTCATAGTTGTCGCGCAGGTCGTCGCCGGGTGCGCGGTGGTGCTCGCTGGTCGGCCGGCCGGGCACCAGATCGGTGTAGCCCTGCAAGATGTTGTTGGCGTCCTTGCCTTCGAGCCGATCGAGCATGGCCGCATAGCGATAAAGATGATCGAAGTCTTCCAGCAGGCCAAACCGGTAGGTTTGCGCCTGATACGGGTCGGGCTCGTTTTGCGCAACGGCAGCCGTGACCTCGATCGCCACTTGCTCATAGGCAACCGTGGTTTCCAGCGGCGAATGGTCTGCCGAGAGCAGCCAGTTGATGGAGGTCATCTGATGCTGCTCGACGCGGCGAATCTGCGCGAGCGGCAATTGCAGTTCCTTGTGAAACCGTGATCCGAAATGCTTGAGTCGCAGGGCGTCGGATTCCACGCCATTCATCAGGATCACCCGCACACGGGTGAACGCATCATCATCGAGCTTGCTGATCGGTTTGCCGGCCAGCTCGCGCCAGGTAAAACTCTGCTTGTCCAGCGGAGTGCCTTTGTTATCCAGCAGATTGTCAATTTTCGTCATCTGTCGCTCTCCTTCATCAGTCAACACGCAACGCCTGTGGAGGCCCACTGTTCAAAGTCGACTGCGCCAGTCATCCGCCCATTCCTCTGTGTCGACGGATGGTGTTTCACAGCGAAACGGCCGTATTGAAAGGGCTGCGGTCTCATGGAGATGACAAAGAAACGAGGAGAAAACATCGGTTTTATTGTGCTGAAAACCGATGAGCGGTTCGGCCGCTACGCGTGCAGATAAAGAAAGGGCGCAGAGCGCCCCGGGCTGAAATCCCACGCGGTGCGTGGGATCGATGTGCTTGCAAGCTGCCTCAGCGCGGCTTGGACAACTCCATGATCATCCGCGACAACAGATAAATCCGCGGCGCCACACTCGCCACCTCGGCATATTCCTCCGGCGTGTGGATGTTGCCGCCGACAATCCCGAAGCCATCCAGCGTCGGCGTCCCCACCCCGGCGGATAAACTGGCATCCGCCGCACCACCGCTGCCCTCTTCCGTCAACTTGCGGCCAATCTCGCCATAAATGCCTTGGGCCATGGCCATCAGACGATCCGAATCAGCGGTCTGGGGCATTGGCGGCAGACCGCGCTGCAAAGAGGTTTTCACTTCAGTCTCGGCAATCAGTTTGTCCTGCGACACCCGCGCCAGATCTCTCTCGATCCGGTCAAACTCCTCCGGCACCGCCGCGCGCACGTCAGCCTTGGCGGTGGCTTGATCGGGAATCACGTTGGTGCGATCGCCAGCCTTGAGCACCGTGAAGTTGATGGTGGTTTTCTTCGCCTCATCACCGAGCTTGCCCAGTTGTAGAATCTGGTGCGCCGCTTCCATCGCATCATTGCGCCCCAGCTCGGGTGCGACACCGGCGTGCGCGGCTTTGCCCTTGACCTCGACCAGTGCCGTCGCACTGCCCTTGCGCCACACCACCAGGCCATCGGCCGGGCGACCGGGTTCAAGGTTGAGGGTCACGTCGTGCTGTTTGGCGGTTTTCTTGATCAGGTCGGTGGCGACGTCCGAGCCGGTTTCTTCGCTGGCGTCGAGCAGGAAGGTGATCTGCGCGTAGTCTTTGAAATCGAGGTTCTTCAGCACTTTCAGCGCGTAGATGCCGGCAACGATGCCGCCCTTGTCATCCATCACACCCGGGCCGTAGGCGCGACCGTCCTTGATGTGGAAGGGACGCTCGGCGGCAGAGCCTTCCTTGAAGACCGTATCCATGTGCGCCATCAGCAGGATCTTCGCCTTGCCGGTGCCTTTGAGCGTGGCCAGCACGTGGTTGGATTTTTCCGGAGTGTTGGGCACCAGCTCGATGGTAGCGCCGAGCTTTTTCAGCTCATCGATAGCGATGTCGCTGACCTGCTTGAGGCCCGGCTCATAGCCGGAACCGGAGTCGATATTGACCAGCCGTTCCAGCAGTTTCAGGGCTTCTGGCTGGTATTGCTCGGCATCGGCAAGCACTTGTTTGTGCGGTTCGGCGATGGCGTTGGCAGCCGAGAAAGCGAGGGACAGGCCGAGGCCGGCGGCCAGCAGAGAACGGGGAAATGAGAACGTCATGAAGCAGTCCTTGTTTCGTGTCGGGGGATTTAACCGTACCCGACATTGGCGCTCGGCTCTATAACGGATACGACACTCTCCAGACCAACACCGAACAAAACGGTAGGAGCTGCCGAAGGCTACGATCTTGATCGTTCCCACGCTCTGCGTGGGAATGCAGCCAGGGACGCTCTGCGTCCAAAATCAAAAGATCGCAGCCTTCGGCAGCTTCTGCACGGGATCATCAAACACCTTTCAGAGTGAATCCAGCACCGCCTGCCTCGGCTTGTCTTCGCTGTTGCAGATCACCCGGTTGCGCCCGCTCGCCTTGGCTTCGTACAACGCCTGATCGGCCTCATCCAGCCAACGCGTGGCGTCGGCATGGGTCGGGTCGTACGCGGCCAGGCCAATGCTCAAGCTGACTTTCAACGCCGGGTTCTGCTCATAACCCAGAATCGCGAAACGCTCGCGCAAGGCTTCCATGGCCTGAGCCGCGTTGAATAACGGCAGCTCCGGCAGGATCACGCAGAACTCATCCCCGCCGTAACGCCCCGCCACATCGGTGGCTCGCAGGTTTTGCTTGAGCAGCTTGCTCAACTGGCGCAGCACGATGTCGCCAGCGACATGCCCGTAGGTATCGTTGATCGCTTTGAAATGGTCGATGTCGATCAAGGCAATTGCCGCACCCTGCTGCTGTCGTTTACAGCGCTGAAACGCGAGGTTCAGTTGATCCTTCCACGCACCGTGGTTGAGCAGACCGGTCAGGCTGTCGGTGCGACTCAGGGCCAACAGCTCGCGCTTGTGCCGACCGAGGGTCGAGGCCTGACGGAAGCAAATCCAGCCCAGCGCCAGGGGATACAGCAACAACAAGGGCAAACAGGCGTAAAGCTGCAACGGCGAAGTTTGCGGGATGAAAGTCGGCGCAAACACTACCAGCCCCACGGCCAGACCGAGAAGTTGTGCCGCCGTCCCCGCCAGCAGAAACCGCAATCCGCCAATCGCGACATTGTTCATCGCCATCATCGACACGGTGGTGGCGCTGGGCAGTGGATTGAACTGCATGGCGACGACCCAGAAGCCGCCCATGAACGCATCTATCAGCAAATTACGGTGTTCGGCACGGTACGGAATGCTTGAGCGGCGCGCCCACTGAAAAGCCAGATGTGGCCACACCAGGCCGTTGAACAGCATCAGGCCCCACACCCACAGCGGCGGATCGAGCGGGTACATCGCCACGCTGACACACATGAGCCCAAGCACCAGCCCGAACACCCGCGATTTATACAGCCTCCTGGCCAGTGAAAGTCCCTTTCCTCGCGTATTTCCCATAAGGGCCTCGACCGCGCGATGCAATGGTTACACCCCGACACAGGTGTGATCGGAGTCTATCAGGGCGCCGTTAAATAGCCATCACCGGCCAGCGGCCTGAATAGAGCGCTATCAGCGCCCCACGCCCGGCCCAGAGTTGGCTATAAATGAAAGAGGGGAAATGGAAAAACAACTATAAGAAGGGGGCCAATGCATACCTACCTCGTATTGATCATCGGCAGCGGTTTCGGCGGCCAGTGCGCGGCGGTCAACCTGCTCAAGGCCGGGATCGATGACTTTCGAATCCTGGAACGACGGGACTTCTTCGGCGGCACCTGGTGCCAGAACACCTACCCTGGCGCCGCGGTGGACGTGCCGTCGCCGCTGTACTCGCTGTCATTCGCGCCCTACCGCTGGTCGCAGATGTTCGCCGAACAGGCGGAACTGCAGCGTTACACCGAACAGGTGATCGAGCAATTTGGCCTGCGCGAACGAGTCGATCTGCAAGCAGATGTGGAACGCGTCGAATGGGACGAGGCGCAGAGACAATGGGCGGTGCATACCCGCGCCAAGGGCACTTTTCATACGCGGTTCCTGATCAATGCCTCCGGGCCGTTGAGTCAGCCGGTCATCCCACACTTTCCTGGACAGGATCGCTTTCAAGGAAAGACTTTTCATACGAACCATTGGGATCACAGCTACGACTATCGCGGTAAACGCGTGGCGATTGTCGGCAGTGGAGCCAGCGCGGCGCAGGTGGTTCCAGCCATTGCGCCGCAGGTCGAAAGGCTGCATGTATTCCAGCGTACGCCGCACTGGGTTCTGCCCCGTGCCGATCGAAAATTCGGTCGGTTTCAGCGCTGGCTGCTCGGTTTGAAACCGGCCTATAAACTGCTGCGCTGGCTGATCTACTGGCAATTCGAAACCCGCGTCATAGCCTTCAAATATTCGAAACCGGCGATCCATCTGGTGCAGCAACAGGCGCTGCGTTTTCTCAAGCGTCAGGTCCCGGACCCGGTGCTGCGACAGAAACTCACCCCGGAGTTCACCATCGGCTGCAAACGGGTGCTGGTTTCCAGCACCTATTACCCGGCGCTGACCCGCGCCAACGTGACGTTGCACAGTCGCGAGCACGGCATCGCCTCGATTGACGAAACCGGGATCAATACTGCGGATGGCGAGCACATCGATGTTGATCTGATCGTCTGGTCGACGGGTTACGACGCCACTGACGGGGTCATTTCCTACCCGGTCAGCGGCAAAAACGCGGTGCAACTCAGAGATGTCTGGGCCGAATACCCTCGCGCCTACCTTGGCACCAGCCTGCCGGACTTCCCCAACCTGTTTATCGTCACCGGCCCGAACACCGGCATTGGCCACACCTCGGCGCTGTTCATCATCGAATCGCAGATGAACTACATCCTCGACTGCATCCGCACCGTGCAGGCCAAAGGCTTGCGCAGCATCGAAGTGCGCCATGACGCGGAACGTACCTACACTGCAATGATCCACCGGGAAATGCAGCGCACGGTGTGGAAATCCGGTGGCTGCCACAGTTGGTACCAGAGCAAGAGCGGTCATGTGATCGCAATGTTTCCCGGCTTCAGTTTCAGCTATCACCTGCTCACCCGGGCGCTGAAACCGGCCGACCACATTTTGTCCTGAACACGTAAAAGGAAGACGTCGATGCTTTTGCTGTTTGTCGCACTCGCAGTTTTTGCAGCCTGGAGCTGGTTGAGTTACCCGGCGGTCGGCCATTGGCTGTACAACCTGAACATGGCCATCGAGGCCAAGTTGTACAAATTGCACAAGATCGAAGTGCCGATCGCCGAGATGAGCGTATCGACCTGGCAAGGCGGGCCGTATGAGGCGTCCAGCGCGATCCTGATGCTGCACGGCTTCAGCGCTGATAAAAACCTGTGGCTGCGCTGCGCCCGGCATTTTGTCCGGCAATACCGGGTGATCATTCCCGACCTCGCCGGCCACGGTGAAACCGGCTTCAAGGCCGGAGGCGGCTACGACATCGCCCTGCAGGCCAAGCGAATGATCCAGTTACTCGACGTCTGCGGCGTGGAAAAGGTCCATGTCATCGGCAACTCGATGGGTGGCTACATCGCCGCGTGGCTGGCGGCGACCTATCCGGAGCGTATCGCTTCGGTTGCATTGATCGATCCGGCCGGCGTCACCGCGCCAGAGCCCAGCGACATGGAGCGCCATTTGGCGCGAGGCCACAATCCGTTCCTGATCAATTCCCGGGAGGAATTCCAGCGCTTTTACGCCATGACCATGGAATCGCCACCGTGGGTGCCGAAGCTTGTCCTGGATGCTGTCGCTCAGCGTTACGAGCGACAGCGTGATGAACTCGAAGAAATCTTCCGCGACTTCCGCGCCAGCCCGCCAATGGAGCCGAAACTGGCCGACATCAAATGCCCGGCGCTGCTGCTGTGGGGGCGCAAGGATCGCCTGATCGATGTCAGCAGCGTACCGGTGTGGAGCAAGGGCATCGCCAATCTGCGCGTGGACGTCTGGGATCACGTCGGGCACATGCCGATGGTTGAACAACCGGGGAATACGGCGCGGCTGTACCAGGAATTTCTGGAACAGCTGCGATGAACATCGAAGCCGCTGCCACTGACTGCGCGACTGATCGTTCCCATGCTCCGCATGGGAACGCCTCAAGGGACGCTCCGCGTCCAGTGACGCGGAGCGTCACGGGCTGCATTCCCACGCAGAGCGTAGGTACGATCAGCGCTCTGGAAATGGGTGAGCCGCCATGAACATTCTTTACGATGAACGTCTCGACGGTGCGTTGCCCGACGTTAACAAGGCCGACTTGCTCAAGGCGTTGCAACAAGCGCTGCCGGAGCTGGACATCCTCTGGCGCGAGGAGGAACTGAAACCCTACGAATGCGACGGGCTCTCGGCCTATCGCACCACGCCGATGCTGGTCGCCCTGCCCCGGCGCCTGGAGCAAGTGCAAACCCTGCTCAAACTCTGCCACCGGAACAATGTGCCCGTGGTCGCCCGTGGTGCCGGCACCGGTTTGTCCGGCGGCGCCCTGCCCCTGGAAAAAGGCTTGCTGCTGGTCATGGCGCGGTTCAACAACATCCTGCACATCGACCCCGCCGCTCGCACCGCACGGGTTCAGCCCGGCGTGCGCAATCTTGCCATCTCTCAAGCGGCGGCCCCGTTCGGGTTGTATTACGCGCCCGATCCGTCATCACAAATTGCCTGTTCGATTGGGGGCAACGTCGCAGAAAACGCAGGCGGCGTGCATTGCCTCAAATACGGCCTGACCGTGCACAACGTGCTCAAGATCGAAGTACTGACTATCGAGGGCGAGCGCTTGACGCTCGGCTCCGACGCACTGGATTCAGCCGGTTTCGACCTGCTCGCACTGTTCACCGGGTCAGAAGGCCTGCTGGGCATCATCACCGAAGTCACGGTCAAACTGCTGCCCAAACCCCAGGTGGCCAAAGTCTTGCTCGGCAGTTTCGATTCGGTGGAAAAGGCCGGCCACGCCGTTGCCGAAATCATCGCCGCCGGGATCATTCCGGGCGGCCTTGAAATGATGGACAACCTCGCCATTCGCGCCGCCGAAGACTTTATCCACGCCGGCTACCCGGTCGATGCCGAGGCGATTCTGCTGTGCGAACTTGATGGCGTCGAAGCCGACGTGCATGACGATTGCCATCGGGTGCGCGAAGTCATGAACCGGGCCGGCGCCACCGAAGTGCGACAGGCGCAGGACGAGGCCGAGCGCGTGCGCTTCTGGGCCGGGCGCAAGAATGCTTTTCCGGCCATCGGCCGCTTGTCGCCGGATTATTACTGCATGGACGGCACCATCCCTCGCCGCGAATTGCCCGCTGTCCTGCAGGGCATCGCCCGTCTTGGCGAGGAATATGGCTTGCGCGTCGCCAACGTGTTCCATGCCGGCGACGGCAACATGCACCCCCTGATCCTGTTCGACGCCAACCAGCCGGGCGAACTGCATCGCGCCGAGGCGTTGGGCGGCAAAATCCTTGAACTGTGCGTGAAAGTCGGCGGCAGCATCACCGGCGAGCACGGCGTCGGCCGAGAGAAAATCAATCAGATGTGCGCGCAATTCAACAGCGACGAGTTGCTGCTGTTTCACGCGGTCAAAGCCGCATTCGATCCGCAAGGCCTGCTCAACCCCGGCAAGAACATTCCGACCCTGCATCGGTGTGCCGAATTCGGCGCGATGCACATTCACGCCGGGCAACTGCCCTTCCCCGAGCTGGAGCGTTTCTGATGGCCGACGTCGATGCCGCCGAGGTTCTGCTCGATCAGGTCAACGCCGCGCGAGCCAATACCACGCCGCTGAAAATTCAGGGCGGCAACAGCAAGGCTTTTCTCGGCCGCGAGGTGGCCGGCGAAGTGCTCGACACCCGCACCCATCGCGGCATCGTGCGCTATGAGCCGACTGAACTGGTGATTACAGCGCGCGCCGGCACGCCATTGTCCGAGCTGCTTGCAGCGCTGGATGACGCGGGTCAAATGCTGCCCTGCGAACCGCCATCCTTCGCTGAAAGCGCCACGGTAGGTGGCATGATCGCCACGGGATTGTCCGGGCCACGGCGGCCGTGGGCGGGCTCTGTGCGCGATTTCGTCCTCGGTACGCGGGTGATCACCGGCCTCGGCCGGCATTTGCGCTTCGGTGGAGAAGTGATGAAAAACGTCGCCGGTTATGACCTGTCGCGGCTGATGGCCGGCAGTTATGGTTGCCTCGGCGTGTTGACCGAAGTGTCGCTCAAGGTTCTGCCAAAACCGCGCCAATGCTTGAGCATCCGCCTCGATATCGATTGCACCCGCGCCTTGAGCAGACTTGCCGAATGGGGCCAGCAACCGCTGCCGATCAGCGCCGCGTGTCACGACGGGCAGAGTCTTTATCTGCGTCTGGAGGGCGGAGAAGGGTCAGTGACCGCCGCGCATCAACGCCTCGGTGGCGAGCCACTGGACTTGACATTCTGGCGGGATTTGAACGAGCAGCGCTTAAGCTTTTTCGACGAAGGTTTGCCGCTCTGGCGCCTGTCATTGCCGAACAATCTTGGCCCGCTCGACCTGCCCGGCGAGCAATTGATCGACTGGGCCGGTGCGCTGCGCTGGCTGAAATCCGACAGCAACGACATCCATGCCCTCGCCGAGTCCTTCGGCGGGCATGCCACCTGCTTCACCCATGGCGCCACCGACTCGCCGTTCCAGCCACTGGCGCCGACCTTGCTGCGCTACCACCGCCAACTCAAGACCCAACTCGACCCGCAAGGGCTGTTCAACCCCGGACGAATGTACGCGCAGGTTTAGCCATGCAAACCATTCTGAGCGAGCAATCCCGTCAATTGCCCCGCGCCGCCGAAGCGGAAAAGATCCTGCGCACCTGCGTGCATTGCGGGTTCTGCAACGCGACGTGCCCGACCTATCAATTACTCGGCGATGAACTCGACGGCCCGCGCGGGCGTATCTACCTGATCAAACAAGTGCTGGAAGGCGCGCCAGCCACGGCAAAAACGCAACTGCATCTGGATCGCTGCCTGTCGTGTCGCAACTGCGAAACCACCTGCCCGTCCGGCGTCGACTACCACAACCTGCTCGACATTGGCCGTGCGGTGGTCGATCAGGCGGTACCGCGCCCGGCTGCGCAACGTTTGCTGCGCGAGGGTTTGCGCGCGGTGGCGCCGAATCCGGGTTTGTTCAGGGGCTTGCTGCGAATGGGCGCGACGTTCCGGCCGCTGCTGCCGCGCCTGCTGGAAAGCAAACTCCCGCAGCACGCGGCCGCTGCGCGATGGCGCCCCGCTCCACGGCATCCGCGCCGGGTGTTATTGCTCGAAGGCTGCGTGCAACCGGGCTTGTCGCCGAACACCAATGACGCGACCGCACGGGTGCTTGATCGCCTGGGCATCAGCGTCACGCCGGTGGCCGAGGCCGGTTGCTGCGGCGCGCTCGATTATCACCTCGACGCCCAGCCCAAAGGGCTCGACCGCGCCAGACAGAACATCGACGCCTGGTGGCCGCACCTGCAAAACGGCGCTGAAGCCATCGTGCAGACGGCCAGTGGCTGCGGCGCGTTCATCAAGGATTACGGGCATCTGCTTGCAGGCGATCCGGCGTACGCATCGAAGGCACGCCGAGTCAGCGAAATGACCCGGGACCTGGTGCAGATCCTCGCTGAGGAACCGCTGGAGCAGGTGTGCGCCGCCAGCGAGCGGCGCATCGCCGTGCATTGCCCGTGCACCCTGCAGCACGCACTGAACCTTGGCGGCGCGGTAGAAGCGGTGTTGGCCCGGCTCGGTTTCAACCTCACTCCGGTGCCGGACGGCCATTTGTGCTGCGGTTCGGCCGGCACTTATTCGCTGACGCAACCGGTGCTGGCGCGGCAACTGCGCGACCAGCGACTCAACGCCCTGGAAAGCGGGCAACCTGAGGTAATCGTCACCTCCAACGTTGGCTGTCAGAGCCATCTCGCCAGCGCCGGCCGCACACCGGTCAGACACTGGATCGAGCTGGTGGATCAGTCGTTGGCAGAATGAAGTTCGTAGGATTCTTCGTTTGCCCGCGTGGGCGAAGGCTGCGATCTTTTCGAACATTCATTTCGTGACCCTGGCAGGAAATTTTTTCATGACCGTGCAGCCGTTTGTCAGCCCCGACCTGATCCGCCAACGCTTTTCCAAAGCGATGTCCGACATGTACCGCGAAGAAGTGCCGCTGTATGGTGCGCTGATGGATCTGGTGGAAAAAACCAACCGCAACGTGTTGACACATCAGCCAGACGTCGCGGAGCAACTCAAGCGCACAGGCGAAACCGAACGGCTGGACATGGAGCGCCACGGCGCCATCCGCGTCGGCACCGCAGCCGAACTGGCTACCCTCGCCCGCCTGTTTGCGGTGATGGGCATGCAACCCGTGGGTTATTACGACCTGACCCCGGCGGGCGTTCCGGTGCACTCCACAGCATTTCGCGCAGTGCACGAAGAGGCGTTACAGATCAGCCCGTTCCGGGTCTTCACCTCGTTGCTGCGTCTGGAGTTGATTGAAGATTCTGAACTGCGTGAATTCGCCGAATCAGTGCTGGCCCAGCGTTCGATTTTTACCGACGCTGCATTGCGGTTGATAGCCCAGGCTGAAACGGCAGGTGGTCTGAATGAAGCTGATGCCGCAGAGTTTGTCTTACAGGCGCTGGAAACTTTTCGTTGGCACCACAGCGCCACCGTCACCGCCGCGCAGTACCAGCGACTGAGCGCTCAGCACCGTTTGATCGCTGACGTGGTGGCGTTCAAGGGCCCGCACATCAACCACCTGACACCACGCACGCTGGACATCGACGCGGTGCAGGAACAGATGCCCGCCCACGGCATCACGCCCAAAGCGGTGATCGAAGGCCCGCCGCGCCGCAACTGCCCGATCCTGCTGCGCCAAACCAGTTTCAAGGCGCTGGACGAGCCAATCACCTTCACCGATCAGTACGAATCGCGCGGCAGTCATAGCGCGCGTTTCGGCGAAATCGAACAGCGCGGCGCTGCGCTGACACGCAAGGGTCGCGCGCTATATGACCGTTTGCTGAACGCCGCTCGCGATGAACTGGGAGACTTCCCCAATGAAGCCAACGCCGCACGCTACAACGCGCTGATGACTCAGCACTTTGCCGAATTTCCTGACAACATTGACGGCATGCGTGAGCAAGGGCTGGCGTACTTTCGCTATTTCGCTACGGAAAAGGGCTTGGCTGCGCGTGGGCGTGGCGAATCGTCACTGGAGGACTTGCTGCGAGTTGGTTACCTGAAAGCGGAGCCACTGGTGTACGAAGATTTCCTGCCGGTGAGTGCGGCGGGGATTTTTCAGTCAAACCTCGGCGATGCCGCGCAGACGCATTACGGCGAACACTCCAACCGCCAGGCATTCGAACAAGCACTGGGACGCGCCACCATCGATGAACTGGCCTTGTATGCCGAAACGCAGCAGCGTTCGATCAAGGAATGTGCTGAAGCGCTAGGTATTAATCTGACCTGAGTCTTTGCCAACAAACACCACTGCTCCCACAGGTTTCGCGGGTGAATTCGGATTCAAGGCAAACCACAAATCCCTGTGGGAGCGAGCCTGCTCGCGAAGCAAACACCCCGGTCCCGGCAAATGCCCAACTGCGCAAGAAGTTGCGCAGTAGGTCGTAATATTTCAGGGGGTAAATGCTCTACAGCCCACGCCGATAAAGGCCTGTAGCCAAGTGCGCAAGAAGTTGCGCAGTACTGCGCAACTTCTTGCGCACTTTCTCCCGTTTTCCACCCTGAAAATCGCGCCGAATGATGATCGACTGCCGCTGCACCCCCGCCATCCGGGCACCTCACAAAACCTGGCACGCTCCTTGATAACACTGGGTCACCCACCGGGCGATTTCGCCTCCCGGGCACCCTCAATTTATCCGCAAGGAGAGCATCCCATGGCAACACCAGCGTACATGTCGGTTACCGGCGAAAAACAAGGCCTGATCACTGCCGGCGCCTTCACCGCCGACTCCGTTGGCAACACCTACCAGGAAGGCCACGAAGACCAGGTCATGGTTCAGGCTTTCAGCCACGACGTGATCATCCCGCGTGACCCGCAATCCGGTCAGCCAACCGGTCAGCGCGTTCACAAGCCAGTTGTGATCACCAAGGTCTACGACAAGGCTTCGCCTCTGCTGCAAGCCGCTCTGACCTCCGGCGAGCGCATGAGCGAAATCGTTATCCAGTGGTTCCGTACTTCGGCTCAAGGTACTCAAGAGCACTACTACACCACCAAACTGGAAGACGCGATCATCGTCGCCATCAACAACAAAATGCACAACTGCCAGGATCCAGGCAACGCGCACTTCACCCACCTGGAAGAAGTGCAGTTCACCTACCGCAAAATCACCTGGACCCACGAAGTATCCGGTACTTCGGGTTCCGATGACTGGCGTGCTCCAGTCGTTTAATTACGGCTGATCGTTACAAGCATCGGCCAGCTCTGCTGGTCGATGTTGTTTACGCCCCTCCAGAATTTCGCGTACGTTGAGCCGCTTTTGCGGCCGTCGACGAGCGCCGCTGTACAGCACGAGGAACAAGGGATGTTCGCGCCGGCCAATGAAACCCATTTTGCCCTGACCATCGAAGGGCTCTCCGTCGACTTTCAGGTATTCACCCTGCAAGGCCGGGAAGCCATCAGCCAGCCTTTTGTCTTCGAGGTGGAGCTGGTCAGTGAGCAGCCGTCGCTGGACCTCGAAACCCTGCTGCACAAACCGGCCTTTCTGCAACTGTCGCCCGACGGCAGCGGCATTCACGGCCAGATCTACCGCGCCGCGCAAGGCGATTCGGGCAAGCGCCTGACCCGTTATTCGGTGACGTTGCGCCCGCAACTGTCTTATCTTGCACACCGCATCAACCAGCGCATCTTCCAGAACCTCACGGTGCCGAAAATCATCGGCATGGTCCTCGAAGAGCACGGCATTCAAAGCAACGCCTACGAATTCAAGACCGGCTCGATCTACCCCGAGCGCCTCTACTGCGTGCAATACGACGAGTCGGACCTGCATTTCATCCAGCGCCTGTGCGAAGAAGAAGGCATTCATTACCACTTCCAGCACACGGTGACGGCGCACAAACTCGTCTTCGGCGATGACCAGACGGTGTTCCCGAAACTCGCACCCGTGGCCTATCAGCAAGACTCCGGCATGGTCGCCAACAACCCGGTGATCAAGCGTTTCGACCTGCGTCTGGAAACCCGCACCAGCCGCACGACGCGCCGCGACTACGACTTCGAAAAACCACGCCTGACCCTGGAAAGCGAAAACCGTGGCGACGCCCTGCCCGACCTCGAAGACTACGACTACCCGGGCCGCTTCATCGACCGCGAGCGCGGCAAACATCTGGCCAAACGCGCCCTCGAACGCCATCGCAGCGACTTTCAACTGGCCGAAGGCAAGAGCGATCAGCCATTGCTGGTCAGCGGCCATTTTCTCGCCCTGACCGAACACCCCAAAGCCAAGTGGAATGACCTCTGGCTGCTCACCGAAGTCCTGCACGAAGGCAAGCAGCCGCAAGTGCTCGAAGAGTCGGTGACCAGCGACACCACCGCGCTGAAAGACGATTTCCATCAGGGCTACCGCAACCGCTTTCAGGCCACGCCGTGGGATGTACCGAATCGCCCGCCCCTCAAGCACCCGAAACCGCGCATCCTCGGCAGCCAGAGCGCCGTGGTCACCGGCCCCAAAGGCGAAGAAATCCACTGCGACGAATACGGCCGCGTCAAAGTCCAGTTTCACTGGGACCGCGAAGGCCAGGCCGACGACAAGACCAGCTGCTGGCTGCGCGTCTCGAGCGCCTGGGCCGGCGCCCAGTACGGCGGCATCGCCATACCGCGCATTGGTATGGAAGTGCTGGTCACCTTCCTTGAAGGCGACCCCGATCAACCGCTGATCAGCGGCTGCCTGTACCACAAGGAAAACACCGTCCCCTACGCACTGCCGGCGAACAAGACCCGCAGCACCTTCAAGACCCTCAGCTCCATGGGTGGCGGCGGTTACAACGAACTGCGTATCGAAGACAAGAAAGGTCAGGAACAGATTTATCTGCACGCCCAGCGCGACTGGGACGAGAACATCGAGCACGACCAGAAAATCCGCGTCGGCAACGAACGCCACGACACCGTCGAAAAAAACAGCTACACGGAATTCAAGGCCGAAGAACACCACACCGTCTACGCCGACCGCAAAGTCGAAACCCGCGCCAACGACCACCTCACCGTCGGTGTGAATCAGCACATCAAGATCGGCACTGGCCAGTTCATCGACGCCGGCCAGGAAATCCACCTCAGCAGTGGCATGAAAGTGGTCATGGAAGCCGGCGCCGAACTGACCCTGGTCGGCGGCGGCAGCTTCATCAAGATCGACGCCGGCGGCGTGACCATGAGCGGCCCGGTGATCAACATGAACTCCGGCGGCAGCCCCGGCGTTGGTACGGGCGCCGCGCCGTTGATGCCCGGCGTATTGAAACAGGCGGATGCCGACAAGGCCGGCCAGGTTCTGACCCCAGCGCAGATCAACACCCTCAAACGCAACGCGCCGTTCTGCGAAGAATGCGAGAAATGCAAGGCAGGTGCCTGTGCCATCTGATCGAATTACCCCCAAGGACTGGCTGGCGCAACAGCCGTTGCAGAGTGGCGAGCGTTTGTATTTGGTGATCAGTGCGGCGAGCGATGCCGACGCCCTGAAAACCCTGTACCTCACCGAACCCACCGCCCAGCTCCTGCCGATCTGGGGCGGCACGCCCTACTCCACCTGGCAACCGGTAATGCCCTACGTCACCGAGCTCAAAGCCAACTCCGCCTTCCTGCAATGGATCGCCGAGACAGACGCCCTCGACTGGGGCTGGCTGGCGGTGTCGCGTTCAGAGCCGAACGAAGTGTTCGAGCATCTGCGCAGCCTGACGCAGGTGAAAATGCCGGATGGCACCGAGGTGTTTTTCCGATTTTGGGATGGGCGGCATATTTATCCGATTTTGCATGGGCTTGGGGAGAAGGCTGGAGAGGTGCTACCAGTGTTCGAGCGGTATCTGATTAACGGGCAGTCGCTGGAGGTTGGGACGCGGGTTTTGCCGAAGGTGAAGGATTGGCCGTGGTGGGAGGTGCCGAAGCCGTTACTGGATGGCTTGGCCAAGGAAAATCCGACGACGCTGATCAGCAACCTGATGCAGTGGCTGGAAGAAGACCGTCCGGACATTTACACCGCTTGGCCCGAAAGCAACCTGAAGCTGAAAATCAGCCGTTTCGTGCGCCGTCCGGACGCACCAAAAAACCTTAAAGAAGCACTGTTAAACCACCTGATTCTGGAGCAAGGCTGATGGATCGCGTTGCCACTATCGAAACACAATTGGACTCCTTCAAAAACAGCCTGAAGCTGTACCGCGAGGAAACCAAGAGCTGGTACGCACAGCTTGCTGACAAAGCCAGCCGAGCCGCAGACATGCCCTCCCTACTTGGTATGGAGCGTGTGATAAAGGCCGGCGACTCCAGCAAGTCTGTCAGCATGACTGATGGTGATTTTTCATACGTCGCGAAGTGCCCGCTTGTAGGGCCACTGCTGATTGAGAGCAAATTCGAATCGGTTTTCGACATTCCTATCGGCGATATCAAAGTTGATATCATTGCCGTGGATGGAGGCGCCAAGTCGACGATTACCTTGGATAAACAGGGTAAAGGCAGTTTTCAGGGACAGCCTGGAAAATCCTACAAGATCCACGTCCACGATCAGGTGACACCCGCGCAGATCGATACGCTGTTCAAATCCTACGATGGCTTAGCTGCCGATCTAGAAGGATTCCTGCGCAAAGAATGGGCAGGCTTCAAACCGCAGTGGTCGAACCAGAGTGCATCAGCCAAAGCGATGGCAATTGGGAGTGGCATTCTTGAGGGCGGATGGGAGGCCATCAAGGGAGTTTGGGATGGCATCTCGAAGGCCCTCGACATTCTTCAGAACCCAAAAGACTTCGCAGCTGATCTGGGTGCAGGAGCAGAGGAGCTAATAAAGCTTGCCGAAGACGCGCCGGACGTCATGAAGCAAGCAATGCTGCTTGCAAGTGACGAAGCTGCACTGTTTCTGATGGTTCATTGCGCGTCTATCTGGGTCGCGGGATTACCGCCGACACAGATGGCCGGGCAAACGGCGAAGATGACATCCGCTGCCGTTATCGGGATCCTCATCGACATTGTAATTTCAGTCGTGCTGACCGTTGCGGCCGAAGGTGCCGGGTTGTTTTACCTCGCCGCGCGCCTCGCTAAGTACAGCCAGATCATCATCAAGGCTGTTACAGGATTCGTGAAGTCGTTATTCAGCATCATCAAAGGCTTCATGGGTTACGTCGGTAAATACGTCGCGGTCGCCGCTCGTGGAGTGGCGACGCAAGTAGAAAAAGGAGTCGCGCAGCTACGTTTTGATGGCAAACGTAATGCGACCGTTGAACACGGCAAGCGCCCTGATGACGCCTCGAAACAATCGAAGAATCCTGACGACAAAAGTGCGGCGCCGGCGCAAGACACATGCACCAACGGCTGCCCGGTCTCGATGGTCACGGGCGAAGAATTACTGACTCTTACCGATGGTCAACTCGATGGTCTGCTTCCGTTTGAGTGGACGCGCCTCTATCGCACCAGTGCGGTCGAGATCGACAGTCGCCTTGGGTTTGGTTGGAGTCACGCTCTTTCTCACCGACTGGATCTGGATGATGAGGGTGTCCTGTGGACGGATAACGAAAACCGAACCACTCGTTTTCCCATGCCGACGCAGCAACGCCCCGCCATCATCAACAGCCTGTCGAAAGCGGCCATCTACCTGGGATCGACTCCAGGCGAACTCATTCTGACGCAGGCCGGGCAGAATCCGCGCTTTTATCATTTCCGTGCGGGCCGCTTGATCACCATCAGTGACGCGTACAACAACCAGTTACAGCTGAGTTACGACTTCGCTGACCGAATCCAACGCATCGACAACAACGCCGGACGCTCCCTGTTAGTCCGCCACGAAGACCGTCATATCGTTGCCGTGGATTATCAGCAGCGCCGTGCTGAGTACACGGATCAGGGACAACGACAGGAGCCCTGGATCACCGTTCAAACGCTGGTGACCTATAGGTACAACGCGCAAGGCCAGCTCATCAGCGCCACCAATGCTGCTGGTGAAACTGAACACTACAGTTACAACGACCAACACGTCATTTTGGAACGACAACTGGCCGGTGGTGCGAGCTTTTTCTGGGAGTGGGAAAACGAAGGCAAATCGTCACGCAGCATCCGTCACTGGGCCAGTTTTTCGCAGATGGACTCGCTGTACGCTTGGGACGATGCCGGCAAGGTTACCGTTACAAACGCGGATGGGAGCGAGCAGGTTTATGTGCATGACGAAAATGCTCGACTCATCAGCGAGATCGCTGCGGACGGCGCTGAGACTCAGAAGGCTTATGACGACAAAGGTCGGCTGATTGCAGAGAAGGATCCTCTCGGCGCAATTACCGAATACCGTTACAACGACGCAGGCCTGCTTGCCGTTGTTATTCCTCCTGAAGATGCGCCGACGTTCTACGAATATCGACATGGCTTTGTGAGTGAGATTCACCGAGGTAAAGCGAGCTGGAAATACCAGCGAAATAGCCAAGGCGATATCACCCGCCAGACAGATCCTGACGGCAACGAAACACACTACAGCTACGATGCCCAAGGTCGTGTGCTAGAGATCGTTCATTCAGACGGCGGACGGCATCAGCTTGCCTGGAATGGTCTGGGTCAATTGCTCGAAGAAGCATTGCCCGATGGTGGTCGTCGTAAATACCGCTACGACGCACTGGGTCGACAAATCACCCGCCAGGACGAACACGGCTCGATCACCCATTACCAATGGGATGCGGCTGGCCGCTTGACGCAGACCACACAGCCTGGCGGTGCGACCCGCACTTATACCTATAACGCCTACGGCAAGGTCACAGCCGAGCGCGATGAACTAGGTCGTATCACACGCTACGAATACGCCGACAATCTGCAACTTGTCAGCCGCCGCATCAACCCGGACGGCAGTGAGCTGCGCTATCGCTACGACAACTCACGCCTGCTGCTGACTGAGATCGAAAACGAGCGCGGCGAACATTATCAGCTCGACTATTACTCAAACGGGCTCATACAGCAGGAAACTGGATTTGATGGTCGCCGTACTGCCTACGAATACGATCTGAATGGCAACCTGCTGAAGAAAACTGAGTACGGCGACGACGGTAGCGAACTGGTCACCGAATATCAGCGTGACTCCGCAGGCCGCCTGCTCGTGAAAACACTGGCTGATGGTGAGGAAATTCACTACAGCTATGACGCGCTCGGTCGCCTGGTCAATGTCGATGACGGTCACTGGCCACTGGCTTATGAATACGACTCCCAAGATCGGCTGATCACCGAGCATCAGGGTTGGGGGACCCTGCGCTACGAGTACGACAGCGTCGGCCAACTCAAACATTGCCGTCTACCGGACGGTAGCAAGCTCGACTATCGCCGATTGTCCGGGGGTAATCTCAGCAGCATTGATCTGAACGGTTCTCGCCTCACATCTCACCAGTTCAAGACTGGTCGTGAACAGCAACGTCAACAAGGCTTGTTGTTGAGTCAGTATCAATACGACGATCAGGGGCGCTTGCAGGCTCACAGCGTCAGCCAACGCGACAGCATCGTGCTGCAGCGCCGATATGACTACGACGCGGCAGGTAACCTTGCAGGCATCAATGACAGCCTTAAAGGTACCCGTAACTTTCACTACGATCCGCTTGATCGCCTTATCAGTGTTCGCGGTGCAACACCGGAGAGCTTCGCGCACGATCCAGCCGGCAATCTGCTGGGCCAGAACAACGAAGGCACCGCCAACCTTGCCAACGTCAAAAGCAACCGCCTGCTGATGCAGGGTGACCGTCACTACGACTACGACGCCTACGGAAATCTGACTCGCGAGCGCCGAGGTACCGGACATAAGCTCGTCACTGAATACCGCTATGACTGCCAGCATCGCTTGATCGGTGTCAGCCTACCTAGCGGCAGTATCGCGACCTACAAGTACGACGCCTTCGGTCGACGTATCGAGAAAACAGTCGATGGCCACGCCACCGAATTCCTCTGGCAAGGCGAACGGCTTATTGTAGAGAGTGGTGAAAATCGATATCGCACCTATGTCTATGAGCCGGACAGTTTCCGCCCCTTGGCGATGCTCGACGGTGAGGGCCCGCTCAAGGCCGCGCCTTTCTATTACCAGCTCGATCACCTGGGCACGCCGCAGGAGCTTACCGATTACAGCGGTGCGATTATGTGGTCAGCCAAGTATCGAGCCTACGGCAACCTGGCTGCACTGGATGTCTCGGAGATCGACAACCCGCTGCGGTTTCAAGGCCAATATTTCGACGCAGAGAGTGGACTTCATTACAACCGCCACCGGTACTACAACCCGAGCTCAGGACGGTTTCTGACTCCGGACCCGGTTAAGCTTGCAGGTGGACTCAACAATTACCAGTACGCACCGAATCCTACCGGCTGGGTAGATCCGCTTGGTCTGATGTTTAGGGCGATTACCAGGGCGGCGACCGGTGTCGCTAAAAAGGCACCACTTAAGCCCGCTGCAAACTGCCCCAAGCCCGGAGGAGCCTCATCTCCGAGCAACACCCCTACCCTTGCAGACTCCAGCGTAAAGACGGGAGACGTCACTCCACCGGCCGTCATCGAGTCGAAACCAGACTTCTATGTGGGTCCATCCGGGCCGGACTCGACTTTGCCTGCGACAGGTTACCGGTATATGGGCTACAAAAATGCTGACGGAACGGTGAACACTCACGCACAAAATACGATCAATACGGGGGACGCTCGACTATCGTATTTCGGATTCGAAAGATTTGAGACGGGAGACGCTGCAACGGAAGCTTTTCAGGTGCGAGCGCCAAAGCACGTTACGGCGGCTGACCCGGATCCGGCGTGGAGTGATGGGCGTCTCCGCTTGAAATTTGACACGCTGCAACTCTATAAAGATGGGATACCCAACGCTACAGTGCCGTACGAGCTCGGTGGGAAAGGTCCTAACCTGGAACCGTTCACCAAGGCGTACCCTGAGTACGGTACCGGCGGCGCGCAGCAACTCATCCCCAAACCAGGTACTACCACTATCATCAAAGCAGATGAAGTCACGATTTTGCCGGAGAAGTAATAGTGCTAACCGATCTAGAAGCGCGCGTAGCGCTCAAAGAACTGATTGAAAAATATCTTAAGGGAAGAGATCCGGATTTCGACCGCCTGATCGAAATCGTTCAGGACCCTTCGCGTCAAGTTCCGATCAGGGGTGTACTTGAGGACATTCGACGATACAACAAGGTCCAGTACACGAAGCAGGAGCTTGAGCTGATCGACGACCTTTTGTACATGTATGGGTGAGACAAATCACTCGGTACGGGCGGATGATTGGAATATGGGCGCCTTTGATGAGCGTTCTTAAAGCTCGGCAGAAGCAGCGCAAGTCGTTTGGCTCATTCTGCACATCATTTTTGATATCTGGTATTACTCGATAGCATCAACGGACGACGCGCAGCTGTCGAGTAGTAGCGGACGCTCACGAGCGTCCGCTACTGTCCCCAAACGGACCCACTTGGTTCTCAGAAACCCTACAAAGAAACGCGCTTCCCCATGTACGTCAGACCTTCTGGCGAGCCAACAACTTTGAGTGCATTTTTGTAGCCATAGAACTGGCCTGGCTGCTTTCCATCAGGAATCGCGTCAAGACCATTTATTACAGCCGTGTTGCCACCGAACGACAAGAATCGGGGGGCATACGGAGATGTCCCGTCTGATACGTAAAGTGTAGAAGTTGGATTTTCGCGAGGTTGGCACCAAGAGTAATAGGAGTGCACAACGCCAGCTAGTACCTCACTAGCTGGGTCGCTTCTCGAGAAGACGACGACGTACGGACGCCAACTGCTCTCATGCTCACAAGACACACCAAGTGAGAAGTTACGCTCCGCTAGCTCGCCAATCAGATCGAGTACGGCTTTGGCTGCGTCCTCATCCAGCTTGTCTGGGTAGGAACCAACTCTGGCATTGTCGTCGATCCATGAAGGCCACCCGTAACCATGGACCATTTGACATGCCGCCTCTTTTACCGAGTAGAAAGGAATGGCATCAAAGTTCCTTGATTGGGATACCTGTCTTCTAGACTTGGCATTTTCAAAGGCGCTCGTTTCTAGAGCTATTGCCCAGTCAGTTCGTTGCAGCTTTGATTGAATCTCTAGGTCAAAAGTATTGAGAATTGCCGAAACCCAGCATCTGGGCCCTGTGCACAGCGATACCGGGAGATTTTTTTCTCGCAAATCCAGTGAACGGAAACCTTCAAAAATCTCGTCAAGCCCTAGCGCCCTTATCCCGTCGTAAACCAAAGTTTCTTGGATTGATTCTGCCTGGGTTTCTAATAGGATCAGGCCGGGTAACTTTCTTGTACTCATTTCCTCAAACAGCAGTGTAAGAGCAGGGACAATAGAGTGGCGTTGATTGCCAGTGAACACCACAGGGCCGTTCTCTGAGAACTCAAGATTAAGCTGGTACAGGGCAGTCAATGCTGCTTGATGGTTATCGCTCCGCCCAAGAATCGTCCAGAACGGGGTGTTCTTATCCAGTCCCAACCGACGAGATATATTTTCAACATCGGCTAGAGAGCGGAAGCCGCGAGACACGGCCACGGCGTGCTGACATACCTTTAGTGGATACTCGGTACCAAAAACAAGCTGGGAGTTTTTTTGGAGACGTTTGGCATCACGCTTCAACGCCGAGACGTTACGAACAACGGACGCAGTAAGACTGCGAATTAGAGAAAACGCCATTTTTTAGCCTTTGATGCCTACTTGGGCACCCTACGGTCAGAAAAATCGGCCCGCATAGAAATGGGAATTTCATTCAGGGCCATCAGTACAACAGTGCGTCCTTCTCAGGTTTCAATGCGCCGCACCAGCGCAGTAGAGACGGTAGCTCAAAACTTTCTCAATTTGCAAGATGAAGCCATGCTTGAGAGTCCCCCCGGATTTCGACAGCTTTTGGTAACCGCGCTTGATTAAGAGCAGGGTCTCACTCGTTCTCGCTGCGAGCCGAGTAATGCTTGCCAGCAGGTGCTTTCAACACTCACCCAATGTGAAGCCAAAATCGTCACTAGACACCTGAGCCGCTTCGTTAAGCCGCTGGCGCAGCGCAGCCATTAGCTGCCTCTCCACCTCCCACGGATCGGACATCGCAGCGAGCTGCGGTGCTAATTGAGGCGACATGCTCATCAATGATTGATTGAGCAAGCGTGCCGTCTCATACGCAGCCTTCTGTACGAAGCTGATTTCCACCAATTCGCCCTGTGCCTTACGAAACTCCATCTCCGCCATCCGCGCCAAGTAATGCTCGCGATGCGCTCGTGCTTTCTGGAAGTCTGGAGTCTGCCCCTGCGCAGGATCAACGGGCGGCGGCGCAGCCATGTTGGTCGGCTCGGATTGGGCTGCGACGTGACCGTACACATCACGCTGAAGCCGATCCTGTTGGTGGCGAGCAGCGACGGCAGCCTTGCTCGGGTCCGCGGTATCACGGATCAACGCTTCAGTGGCCTGAACATCGACTTGCTTTCCATTGGGGGACAGGACCAGTCGACCGTTTTCCTTCAGCCAGGTGATGTAACTCGGCGACCGTCCGATGTGCGCAGCAAAGGCGCTCTTTGACAGGTACGTAGCTGTGCTCATAAGCCCTCCTTTTCAGCGGCTTTTCAATGAATCCTTTCAAGATTTCAATGGATTGAAATTTCAGTAAGCTGGCGGGCCTCCCACTAACACGATCCCGCGGGTTTCCGACCCCGTGTCCTTTGAAAGTCCCCAGGGTCCCCGGCAGTTTTCTGCCGGTCCGGTCGGTCGAGCCTGCATCCGAGTGCCATGCCCTGCCCCATCCGTTTGGAAAGACGGACATCCCTGCGAAGGTTTCAGCTAGAGAGAATCCGCGAGTTCGATAACCCGTGTAGGGGGCGGCCCTCAGGGAGGACCCGTAAAAATCGGCGCCCTCCCGGGCCTGCCCGGCTCATGCCTTCGGCTCGGCCTCGCTCAGGTCCAGCCGCTTGGCCACCCAGCGCTCGTACAAGCCGATGGCGACATCGGCGCCGGCCATCGCAGTCAGGCAACCGAGGGCGCCGGCTGTCCAGATCGACAGGCCTGCACCGAACAGCAACATCATCGCTGACACGCCGCACACGATGCAGGCACCGGACCGAAGTGCGAGGCGGCGCAATAATGCCCAGCCTCTCGCCCCGTCTTTGTCGGCGCGCCACATCTCGCCGGACACACCGCCCACCAATGACAGGACAATCACCAACCAGATCGGCATCTCTGCCAGTGCCTGTTGCTCGTTCGTCATTGCCCTGCCCCTTAAACAAAAAAACCGGCGCAATGGCCGGGTCAGGTGGTGGATGGCCTGCCGCGCTTTGCGGTCGCACCCATCGAAGATGGCCCCTTTTTACAGGTCGATTCTGGTGGCAGCAAGACCGTTTTAATGCCATCCGGTGAATGTGTGGGTTACGCCCGGTGAACGGCTGGCGAATGTCGGTGAATATCTATCCCGGCTGTCTTTTGCTTTTACGGCGTCCCATGCGTCCCACCTCTCTAAAACTAGGTGGGACGTCTGAAAGCCCCGTAGATCGGGGCTTTGCCCCACCGTCCTACTTTTATCTCTCTTTTCTCGTGTATAGAAAGAATATTTAAAAACACGCGTGCGCGTGAACACGCGCATTGATGCCCGCTACGCATACACGGGCGGGAGGCATGAAAAAGGTGGGACGGTGGGACAGCCCAACAACGACGGGGCCTGCGCCCGTCCCACCACCGCAAAAAGCAGTGGGACGGAGGCAGGCCAGTGGGACGGCGTGAGCCAGAGTAATGCCCACGATCAAGCCGCTTCCCCCAGCAGGAAGTGCTCGACCACGATGTGAGCGTCATGCAGGCGTTGGTAGTAGAGGTTGCGTGTGCAGCCACTCTGAGCCAGACGCGCAGTCAAGGGCGCATCAGGCTGGAAGTAGTGCACCTTGACCACCGTCATCAGCTCGGGATCAAGGCGTTTCTTGACGATCCGCTCGATGTCCAGTGAGGCTTCCAGCGGCACCCTGCTCCCGCGCCTTCCGCGCACAAGCTGGCCACCGCTTTCCATCATCATCGCGACCATGTTGCCGCCCGAGTAACCGGCGGCGACCTCATCGCTGTGCAGCTCCTGCGCCCATTGCTTAAGGGCCATATCGATCGTTTTAATCATCGAAGCAAGGCTCCTCAAACGCAGGTTGTTCCAGCGCCGGCGCCCTGCCCCAACCCTCAGGTTTCTTGTACGCCCAAGGCCGCTGGCCGCTCTTGCTCAAGGCACCCAAACGGAACCGTCGCCACCCCAATCGATGCAGGATCGCTCCCACACGCATCTGCTCCGGTTTACCCCAATGACCGGGATCGAGCTTGAGCGCCTGACTCATCACCTCACTGCCGGTAGTGGTCTCGCCGATCTGCGACTCTTCAAGCCAGGTCAGGATGGGCGTTTCCCATTCGTCCACCACAAAGCGTTCGTCCTGCTCCTCGCTGAACATCGGCGCTTCCTCTCGCGTTACCCACCAGAGGTCGCCGGCCTCAAAGCAGAACATCGCTTCGGCCCAGAGCTGGTCGCGGATCTCGCGCAGCAGTGCCACGTCGACCTTGGTACAAGCCACCGGCCAATAACGGCGGTTGCCGGTGGCGTCCTTGAGGTACTCGTCCTGGTTGGTGGTACCGACGAAAACACACTGGCGTGGCACGTCCAACGTTCTGCGGCCATAGCTTTCGCGATAGGTGTCGGTCGAGGCCGAGAAGAACTGCTTGGCCTTGGTGCTCTCGGCCTTGTTGAAACTGTCCAGTTCGCCCAGCTCGACGATCCACTTACCGCGGATCGCTTGGAAGCCGTCCTTGTCACCGAGGGCAAACGGCGTATCCATGAACCACTCACCGCCGAGCACGCTCATGGCGGTCGATTTACCGGCGCCTTGTACGCCTTCGAGGATCATCACCGAGTCCGCCTTGCAGCCGGGCTTCATCACCCGCGCCACGGCCGAGATCATCCAGCGCTTGCCGACCTTGGACGTGTAGTCCGTTGTCTTCACGCCCATGACATCGGTCAGCCACCGCTCCAGGCGCGGCACACGATCCCATTCGAGTTTCTTCAAGTACTCACGCACCGGGTGAAAGGCATGGTCGTGGGCCACGACGCTGACGGCCTCGATCACGTGCGAGGACTTCACGCGCAGGTTGTACTGCTGAGCGAGCCACTTCATCACGCGCACGTCGTCGATGTCAGCCCACTCGCCGGTACAACCGCCATAAGGAGCAGCCCGCAGCTTGACGATCTTCGAACTGAAGGCGCAGTAGCTGATCACGCCGGCCCAGCGCTCGTCGTGAGCGAGGATCAGTTCCACGTTCTGCATGTGCGCGATCAAGGCGCCGCTTTCACTGCGGGCGAGTTGATCTTTCCATCCACCGGCAGCGGGCGGACGGACCACCGCGAGGACTTGTCGACGCACCGCGTCGAGGCCTTCGGCGACGTGCAGGTCGTTGAAGTCGGTCCATTTGTCGTGACGCTCGACAGAGAAGATCGGCGCGACCACCTGGGCGCCGACGATCAAGGCCGCATTACTCGCTTTCTCCTCACCAGGATTCCAGGCATCGCCATTAGGCTTGGCAGTCTTCCAGTCGTCATCGCGGCAGATGATCAGCGGGCAGCCGGCAAAACGCTCGCGCATGGCCTTACACACGGCGAGCAGGTTGCCCGCATCGAATGCCACGGCCACAGCGAGCGAGGTCGCCATGTGCAGGCTGGCGCCGGTGGCGTAACCCTCACAAACCAGCACCGGCTCACCCGGCTCTGGGTGCGGACCGAGCAAGTGAAAGGTGCCCTCCTTCGCCATGCCGTAAGGCCAGTAGGATTTGTCGCGGCCGGTGTCTTCCTGCTTGTTCGGGAAGATCACCTGCAGGCCCATAATCTGATCACGGGCATTCTTCATTGGGACCAGTACCGCACCAGTTCGTGGCGCGTATCGCACATTGATGCCAACGATCTGCTTGCGGTCCAGGTAGTCGCTGCGGCCTGTGGTCGGCATGCGCTCGAATAAACCCTGCGCCCTTTTCGCGGCCCGCCGCGCAGCGTTACTCGCGATTTCGGCGGCGCGGCGCTTGGCTTCTTCTTGGCGAGCGCGCATCACTTCACGCTCTTCGGGGGACATGCGACCGGCCTTGACCTTGATCTTCTGCGTCTCGCCCGAACGCCAGTCACCGAAAGCGCCAAAGATCAGCGTATCGCCCTTCTCCGTGCGCTGCTCGTGAACCACGTACCAGCCGTTCTTTTCCTTGCCCTTGTCCTGCGAAGTCTTGCAGCGGGTCAGTTTGCCGAACACCAGCGGCTGCGCCGGCTCCAGACCGTAATCGGCGAATTGGCCCAATACCTCATCGAGCATGCTGAATCCCCCGCTCAGAGAGGGATTGGCAGCTGATGCACTGCGAGCAGCCCGGTTGGGCCAAGCGCCGGGCTTCTGGAATCGGGTCGTCACAGGCTTCACAGAACAGCAAAGAATGAGCAGCGCTCTCTGCTTTGGCAGCGCTGCGCGCGGCCATGGCTTGATCGATACGTTCCTGCACCAGATCGTTGGCGAAATCGGCGATGTCAGCCACGGTCAGCACCTCGCGTCGTCTGGTTGACGTAGGTGGCGCGGTTGAACAACCCGAGCAGCCCTTGAATGCCCCGGAACACCTGCAGGCGAATCGCCGCGAGTTCCTGATCGGTGACCACACCGTCGCCGATGCTCTTGGCCCAGGTCTCGGCCAGATCAGCAACCTGGCGGAAGTATTCGGCGATGCCCGTCGTGAGCGTTTCGGGCATGTCGTGGGTATAGGTGTCGGCCAGTTCCTGCCAAATCGTGTCGCCGACCAGCGCATGCACCGCATCGAGAATGCGGCGGTCCTTGGTCAGTTCGAGGATCTCGCCGAACTCCTGAATGTTAATGGAGTGGCTCGGGTGGGTCGGCGACAGTTTGTGCTGCAGCGTGGTCGGGTTACGACCGGTCGTGGCAGCGATGGCAGCAGCGCCGCCCGGGTAATCGCGAGCGGCGTGGTATAGCGCTAAATCGAGCGGCAGGATTTCCCGCTGCGCCCGTTCCAGAGAACTCAGAGCAATTCGGCTCATGGCATTAATCCTAAAAGTTGCCAGTGCCGCGCGACAGAAGTTGGTGATACATTTGCCGCGTGGTCTGGAGAGGCCCAAAGCCGGCTAGGCTCGTAAGACCAACACCGGCACCGTGCCGGGGCGAACAATCCGTTGTTCACCCCTGGCGCAACAGCTGCCAGCTCTGTGGTAAGAACGGCAGCAACACCAAGGCTTCCGAGCCTTGGAAACGCGGTGAAGGTCGGCGGCATGTGGTGTGCTCGCCTTCCGACATCGCAACCCGACCGCATTGTGGTGATGCTATCGGGAGAAACTGGGCGACCCTTGGGTCGCCTTTTTTCTATGCGGCTTGGGACTCTTCCATTTCTGGAGGAAATACGTCATCAAGACTGCACGGCGCTCCTAGCTTATTGAGCGCTCTGACTATAGCTCTGCACTCCGTAAGCCCTGCGATTCGACGTCCTGCTTCGTAATTGCTTATACGTGCCTGAGTCCATCCAAGAGCTACAACGAGTTCCTTTTGCTTGATTCCAGCTTTCTCTCGGTGTTCAGCGATCAGATTCATGATGCCCTCCAATTAGCCGGAGCCATCTTAATCACGAATCGCAGATATTTCAACACGCAAAGTGATGATAAATAATTTCAAAGCGTGGTAAAAAAAGCACATGAACACACTCGGCGAACGTATTAAGCAATACCGCAAAGCCAAGGGCATGAGCCAACAAGCCCTTGCTTTCGCTTGCGGTTGGGAATCACAGTCTCGGATAGGCAATTACGAGAAAGGGGCTCGTCAGCCCAATCTCCACGACTTGCAAAAGATAGCGACAGCACTGGGAGTATCTTTTCCAGACTTGGTAGCAGGAAAAAATCGTTCCGACGTTGAGTCGTACTCAGACGCCATTCAAGGTCGGATTCGGTCTGAAGACCGTCTTGTGAGGGACTACGGAAGATCGAAAGACAAAGACCAACCTGTTAGCAGCCTTGTAGGCTGGGCTAAGGATGGAAAGGTGCCTGTGCTATCAAACGCGCAGCTTGGGAGTCAGGGCTTCTTCGACACGGTAGAACCGCCACCAGGGCAAGGTGAAGGTTACCTAAACATTCATAGCGATGACCCAGATGCCTATGGCATAAGAGTCATGGGCGATAGCCTGATGCCCCGCATAAAAAATGGCGAGTTCGTTCTTATAGAGCCGAACAAACGCTTCAGTAGCGGTGACGAGGTCATAGTCCGAACGTCCTCCGGCAAAGCGATGATCAAAGAGTTTATTTATCTCCGAGACGGAATGTACCGGTTGGATAGCGTCAATACCGATTACGAAACTCTTCACATTGCAGAACAAGAGGTGGAGGAAATCCATCTCGTAGGCGGAATATTGAAGTCATCACGATTTCTACACAGTGCCGCACCAATTTAATCACATTATGTGTTGACACAAGCAAGCACATTACGTGATATTTGCCTCACTCTTTACCACAGAGCGAGGCAATACCAATGCTTACCACCGCAACCTTGCATGTCCATCCGGCATGCGTCAGCAATCGCAAACTGATCGAACAGCTGCAGCTCGCCACGGGCTGTATGGTCGTCATTCATAACAGCAAACCCAAGCTTGTTGCCAAGTCCTGTCAGCCCTCTCCTATCGATCCAAACGGTGGAGGGCACGCGGCATGACCAAGTACAAAATCGACAACCGCACCCTGCAGTTGCTAAACGCCCAGGTCAACCTGACCGAGACCTTCAACCACGTCCTGCGCACAGCACAGAAGCGTGAATGCCTGGCATTCCGTCTCAAGGTTGAGCGCGGCGTAGTGGAAAGCACTTTTGTCGTGGAGCTGGGCAGCGAACGCCACACGCTGACCCTGCAGAACGACAAGACGATGCA
Source organism: Pseudomonas khorasanensis (assembly GCF_014268505.2). Classification (GTDB taxonomy): domain Bacteria; phylum Pseudomonadota; class Gammaproteobacteria; order Pseudomonadales; family Pseudomonadaceae; genus Aquipseudomonas; species Aquipseudomonas khorasanensis. The sequence goes on along the minus strand of NZ_JABWQP020000001.1, from coordinate 433,215 downwards.
CCTCAAACTGGCCGGCTTTATTGAAGAGATTGCCAACGGTCCGCTCGACGCGAGCAACTCCAGCGACCTGGTGCATCTCCCGCATGCCGATCGTCAATACGGCCATTTTGATGTCCAGGACAAGCAGCGTGTGTTCGAACTGGTGCACACCGGGGGCGTGCTGAGCCTCGACATGGGTTTTGAACTTCCCCTGCATGTGGCGCTGCATCGCACCCATTCGCGCCGCGGCGTCACCGCCATCTTGAGCATCGGCAACAAGAGCCCGCATACGCGCTGCTTCACCTTGTACGACTCCGATGCCGAGATCTACGCAAAGCTCACTGAGTCCATCAACCATCTTGCTGCAGCAGCCACTCCAGCTGCGCACGCTGCATAGGAGGACGCCATGGAACGCACCCTCGCCCAAGCAGCCGCTCAACTCGGCCTCACTCGCCCCAAACTGATCACTCTCATGCGGGAAAAAGGTTTGCTCAAGGGAAACTTGCCGGCGGACCCGAAGCGCGACAAAGCGTACCTGCGGGTCAAGGACAGTCCCTGGTATGACGAGAAACACGGAATGCAGTACAGCCAGTCGACTCGGGTGAAGCAGGCCGGTATCCGCTGGTTGGCCGAGCAGTTGGACATCGATCTTCCTGCCATCCCGGCAGATCGCCGTGACGTGGCCTAGGGAGTACGCCCGCCAGATCGTTGCCATGCGCACACGCGAGGAGCGCAACGCCGCGCTCCTCGAAGTGCCCGAACATCTGCGCGAGCTGACCAGACGCCACTGCCTGAACGCCTGGAACCACCCGGCACGACAACAACGCAAGGAGGCTCGACAAGCCCATGAGTAACGCCGCACAGAATCCGCTTCGCCTGCATCCGGCGCCCGAATCGGCCACCGTCGAACTGCTGTATCGAATCTTCGGTGACGTCCTGATCCCGCTGGAAAAAATCCGCGAGCAGTACTTTCGCAATCTCAACGAGCAGTCGTTCGTGACAGAAATCAACAGCGGCCGGATCCAGCTCCCGATCACCACGCTGGACACCAGCCGCAAGGCGCTGAAGTACGCGCACATCCGCCACGTTGCCTCGCTGATCGACATCCGCGCCTACAAGGCTGATGAAGATATGCAGCGGCAGCAGGACGGCCAACGCCAAACGGCACCCACACCATTGACGGTTGTCACCACCAGCCAATGACTTACGAGGAGCACATAACATGACAGCAATTCAAATTTGCGCACTCATCACCCTGATCGCTTTCGCCGGACTACTCATTTGGGCTGGTTACAAGATGGGCCACATCGACGGAAAATCTGCGGGACTAAAAGAAAGAGACGAAATTCAGCGCGCCGAAAGCGTCAAGCCCATTCGTGAACTACAAGCAAAGCTCGACTTCTTCCAGCCAGACCATCAGCGCCTGGTACAGCGATGCAAGCAACAGGATAAGGATCCGCGCCTCGGCGAATTAGAGCGTCCAACACTGCTGGATATCGCCGAGAAGCTCAGGATCGCAGCCGAGACATTCGCCGCACTCCGTACCAGGAAAAAAAAACTGGAACGCGAAACCAGAGCCTTGCGCCAGCTAGCTCTCGCCATGGCCTGCTCTCTGCACGCAGCAAGTGAAGGAGAAGCAGCATGAACGGCACGCTCTCCTACTTCGGACCAACTCATTATCGGATCTCAGAGCAATGCGGCGAACAATCTCGCCTGCGAGCACGAATGTCGACCGCTTTGCTCTTCGACGACACGCGAGTCGATACCCACGAAATTAAAAGCCTCTGCTGCGCAGCAGCAGGCATTAATGCTTTTCCTCAAGCCGCTACCGAGGCATCTACCCCACACCAAAAGCTGCGCCGGGCAGCGCCTCCCAATGCAACGCTGAACGCTCAGAAACGCTCGCCCGCACAGCTTGCCGAGGGGTATACGCAGTGTGATGAGGCGGCAGCACCATCGCTGCCGACCTATCACCTCGACAAGATTCCAGAAGACAAGATGGCCGAACTGGTCGGTACCACGCGCCGGGCATTGCAAGGCAAGCGCGCCCGAGGCGTCATTCCCAAGGGGGTTTGGAACAGCATCGATAGCCGCATTTATTACAGTCTAAGGAGATACGAAGCATGGCTCGAGAGCCAATGGGATTGCCCACCGGAGTTGAATTTGCTGGACAGTCCGTCCGCATTCGCTTCACCTGGAACGGGCAACGCCGTTGCGAAACCCTCCCCTATCCCCAAACGCCGAAGGGGATTAAGGCTGCCGCCGACTTACGCGCTAACGTAACCAGCCTAATTAAGCATGGCGTGCTGGATGATCAGCGCTACGCCGAGCTGTTCCCCAATTCTACATATGCCAGCTACTCAGCGACTCCACGTTTCGGGGAGTACGCCCAGGAGTGGCTCAACAGTCGCGAGATCGTGGCCGGGACTCGAAAGAACTACCTAGGCTCGCTCAATCTGTACTGGATGCCCTATCTGGCGACGTTACCCATGGACAGCATCACGTCGGTGATGCTGCGCAAAGTGGTAGCGAGCACTGAATGGCCGACGCCGGGCGTGAAGCGCGCGGCGATCCAGCGTCTAACCACGGTGTTCGGTACCGCGGTGAAAGACGGCCTGATCAACCGTAACCCGGTGGAATCCATCGAGCTGCCGGTGAAGGCCAAGAAACCCATTGATCCGTTCACGGTGGCAGAGGCCAACCAGATCATCGATCACCTATATAAGACGCTGACCCACTCAATGCGGATCTATGCGGCCTACTTCGAGTTCGCCTTCTACACTGGCATGCGCCCCAGTGAGATCGCGGCGCTGCGCTGGGAGGAGGTCGACAAGGAGAAGCGACTGGTCAACGTGTGTCGGATTGTCGCGGATTACAAGATCGAGGAGCGAACCAAAACCCGCAACGGACGCCAGGTCATGCTCAACAGCCGAGCACTGCATGCCATCGAGCAGGCCGAACTGTTGGCGAAGCAACGTGCTTTGCCAAGCCGGCGCAAACGCACCGAATCGATCTATGTGTTCCCGCCCACCAAGAACTTCGAGTTCATCCAGCAATCGAGCGTGACCGACAAACACTTCCAGGCTGCACTGACTGAATTGGGGATTCGCGCCCGCCGGCAATACAACTGCCGACACACATACGCTACCATGTGCCTCATGGCGGGTATGAACCCTGCGTTTATTGCCACTCAGCTCGGTCATAGCGTTCAGATGTTGCTATCGACTTACGCCCGATGGATCAATTCCAGCACTGACTGGGGTGAAATCGGTAAGCTCGAAAACAGCTTGATTGGTACAAAATTGGTACAGGCAGAAACAGTACCCCTCTGAAACCCTTATGGAATCAGCCCCTGTGACACTGGAACAGAACTACACCGCGATTCTCGGCCAATTGGGCGAGGACGTGTCCCGCGAGGGCCTGCTCGACACGCCGAAGCGTGCCGCCAAAGCCATGCAGTACCTCTGCCGCGGTTATGCACAGACGCTCGAAGAGGTCACCAATGGTGCCCTGTTCAGCTCCGACAACAGCGAAATGGTGCTGGTCAAGGACATCGAGCTGTATTCGTTGTGCGAACACCACCTGCTGCCGTTCATCGGTAAAGCGCACGTTGCCTACATCCCGAGCGGCAAAGTGCTGGGCCTCTCGAAGGTCGCGCGGATCGTCGACATGTATGCGCGCCGCCTGCAGATTCAGGAAAACCTCAGCCGCCAGATCGCCGATGCGGTGCAGCAAGTCACCGGCGCGCTGGGCGTGGCCGTCGTGATCGAAGCCAAGCACATGTGCATGATGATGCGCGGTGTCGAGAAGCAGAATTCGTCGATGATCACTTCGGTGATGCTCGGTGAGTTCCGCGAAAACGCGGCAACCCGCAGCGAATTCCTCAGCCTCATCAAGTAATTCGCGACAAAAAGAGCCGGCGTTGATCGCCGGTTTTTTTTCGCCCGTGAAAAATCGGGTAAGCTGCGCGCCTTCTTTCATGTCCCTTGTGAGGCTTGTCCCGTGTTCGTCAAAGCCCTTCGTGTCGGCCTCGGCCAACTGGTTATCTTCATCGATTTCATCACCCGTCCCGGCAAGAAAAAACGCCCGGCCGCTGCTCAGGCTCAAGTGGATGCCGCGGCAAAAGACCTGACGCTGTATCAGTTCCACGCCTGCCCGTTCTGCGTGAAAACCCGCCGCGCCTTGCATCGTCTGAACGTACCGGTGGCGCTCAAGGACGCGAAGAACAATGAGCAGGATCGGCAGACACTGCTGGAACAGGGCGGAAGGATCAAAGTGCCTTGCCTGCGCATTGAAGAGAATGGACAGACCACCTGGATGTACGAATCCAAGGCGATCATTGATTATCTGGACAAGCGCTTTGCTGCAGTCTGATGGTTGTGAGCGATGCCTGCTCGCGATGAGCCCCCACCGACACCGCACCTTTCAGACAAATAAACCGGCCCTCAAGCCGGTTTATTTGTTTCAGGCCGCCCTCTCCAACTGTGCCTGCCGCACCACCGCCGCCAACCGCTTGAGCCCTTCATCCAGTCGCGCTGGATCGATGTGGCTGAAATTCAGGCGCAAGTGCCCATGATGGTTATCCGGGTCGGGAAAAAACGGCTCACCCGGCATAAACGCCACATCATTGGCCAATGCCTCGTTGAGCAACGTTCGCGTATCCAGCGGCTGCTTGAGCGTCAGCCAGAAAAACAGCCCGCCCTGCGGCATGTTCCAGTCAGCCAGATCTGAGAAATGCGTTTGCAGAGCAGTCTGAAAAGTATCGCGCCGCTGTCGATAGAAATCGCGCAGCTCGCTTAAGTGCTGCTGATACTTCTGCGTGCCTATCCATTGCAACGCCTGCCATTGGCCGATCCGATTGGTGTGCAGATCGGCCGATTGTTTGAGCTTGAGCAGGTGGGGAAACAAGTCCGGACTGGCGATCAGGTAACCGACGCGCAAACCTGGCAACAGGGTTTTCGACACGGTACCGGTGTAGACCCAGCTGGCTTTTTCCAGTCGCGCAGCAATCGGTTTGGCGCTGCCACCGTCAAACGTCAATTCGCGGTAAGGCTCATCCTCGATCAGGGTGACGCCGAATTCATCAAGCAGGGCGGCGACCGCTGCGCGCCTGGCCTCGCTGTAACGCACCGCAGACGGATTCTGAAAGGTCGGGATCAGGTAGATAAACGCAGGCTGATGCTGTTCCAGACGACGGCGCAATTGCGCCAGGTTCGGACCGTCGGCTTCCTGGGGCACGGTCAGGCACTCAGCGCCGAACAACTGGAAAATTTGCAGCGCAGCCAGATAAGTCGGTGCTTCCAGCAAGATTTCAGTGCCCCTGTCGATGTACAGCTTGGCCGCCAGATCAAGGGTTTGCTGGGAGCCGCTGACCACCAACACCTGACTCGCCTTGCAGTCCAGCCCCAGCGCTCTAGCCTCTTGCGCCAGCGCTTCGCGCAACGCCGGCTCGCCTTCGCTCATGCCGTATTGGCCGAGCGACAGTGGCATGTCAGCCCATTCGACCTTCGGCAACATCGCTTCGGCCGGCAAGCCACCGGCGAATGACATCACCTCGGGACGCTGGGCGGCGGCGAGGATTTCTCGGATCAAAGAACTTTTCAGGCGCGAGACACGTTCGGAAAAAGCCATGGGAGTCACCGTAGCGAGGCGTAACAAAAATGAGTCAAACTGGTTGACTGAAACTACGACAGCTTGAGCGAGTGCGTCAATATGATTGACCTTAAAAATCCGTCCAGTCAGCAACAGGCCATGGAAGCGTTTTTCTTCGGCTACCAGGCATTCACCGCCAAGGCTGACGAAATGCTGGAGCGGCGCGGCCTCTCGCGCGTGCATCAGCGCATTGTTTTTTTCATCGCGCGCTATCCGAACTTGAGCGTCAAGGAGTTGCTGGCCTTGCTCGGCGTGAGTAAACAGGCGTTGAACATACCCCTGCGCCAGCTGCAGGAGATGCATCTGGTCGACAGCGTGGCCAGCGACACGGACAAGCGTAAGCGGCTGCTGGCGCTGACGGCGGAAGGTGCGAAGTTTGAGCAGGCGTTGCGACGCGAGCAGGTGAAGTTGCTTGAGCGGGTGTTTGCCGAGGCTGGAGAAGCGGCGGTGAATGGATGGTTGGCGGTGAATCTGGCGCTGGGGGGCGGGCATAGCGCGTTTGAATGAATCAACCGGCGCCTCGCGAGTAGGCTCGCTCCCACATTGGAACCGCATTCTCCTGTGGGAGCGAGCCCGCCCGCGAATCGAACTTGATAGCCATATATCCCTATCAGCAAAAAAACTGCAGACAAAACAAAAAACAATATTTGCTTTATTTGTACACAAAAGCATAATCCACTGCGTGCGAGTTCCTGACTACACGGTCAACAAATTCGCGTATGCCTCAAAGGGCCGCTGCCGCCCCTCATGGGTCCGGCCCTGGAAATAACAATAAAACTCTTGAGGAGTACTCGCTGTGGAAAGCCGCAAATCCGAAGCACCGCCGCTCGAGCTCACGCCGCCATTACGTAATGGCCTGCTGGAGCGCCTGTTCAAACTCAGCTTGCATGGCACCACGGTGAAGACCGAGCTGATTGCCGGTCTGACAACCTTCATCACCATGGCTTACATCATCTTCGTCAACCCGAACATCATGGCCGATGCCGGGATCGATCACGGTGCAGCCTTCGTCGCCACCTGTATCGCCGCCGCGCTGGGCTGCCTGTTGATGGGCCTGTACGCCAACTGGCCGGTCGGCCTGGCGCCGGGCATGGGCCTTAACGCGTTCTTCACCTACACCGTGGTCGGCACCATGGGCTACAACTGGGAAACCGCCCTCGGCGCGGTGTTTATCTCGGGTGTGCTGTTCATGTTCCTGACTTTTTCGCGGATTCGGGAATGGCTGCTCAACAGCATTCCGGTCAGCCTGCGCTTTGCGATGGGCGCCGGTGTCGGCTTGTTTCTAGGCCTGATCGGACTGAAGACGGCTGGCATCGTCGTCGACAGCCCGGCGACGCTGATCAAACTCGGCTCGTTGCGTGAACCAGGCCCGCTGCTTGCGGCCATCTGCTTTCTGATGATCGCCATCCTCAGTTATCACAAAGTGTTTGGCGCGATCCTGATCAGCATCATCACCGTCACCCTCGCCGGTTGGGGCCTGGGCTTGGTGCAGTATCAAGGCATCATGTCCGCCCCGCCGAGCCTGGCGCCGACGTGGATGGCAATGGACGTCGCCGGTGTGTTCAACATCAGCATGATCAGCGTCGTGCTGGCTTTCCTCTTCGTGCATATGTTCGACACCGCCGGCACGTTGATGGGCGTTGCCCAGCGCGCCAATCTGGTCGGTGCTGACGGTCGTATCGAAAACCTTTCTCGCGCCCTGAAAGCCGACAGCGCTTCCAGCGTATTCGGCGCTGTGGTCGGCGTACCTCCGGTGACAAGCTACGTGGAAAGTGCTGCCGGCGTGGCCGCTGGTGGTCGGACTGGTCTTACCGCAGTCACCGTGGGTGTGCTATTTATAGCGGCGATGTTTTTCGCCCCGCTGGCCGGCATGATCCCTGCTTACGCTACAGCCGGTGCGCTGATTTACGTGGCGATGCTGATGATGGGCGGCATGGCCCACATTGAATGGGACGAAGCGACTGACGCCATTCCGGCGATTGTCACGGCGATCATGATGCCGCTGACCTTTTCGGTGGCGGACGGCATTGCACTGGGCTTCATCACCTACGTCGCGCTGAAGGCCGGCACGGGCAAGTTCAAGGAAATCTCCGTCAGCCTTTGGGTGCTTTGCGCGATCTTCATCGCCAAGTTCATCTTCCTGTAAGCGCTGCGCGGATCAAGCTTCAAACCAGCCTCACCCTTGCGGGTGGGGCTTTTGTACATCTTGATAACAACAAAGGAGCAAAGCGATGAGTCTGGAAACCTGGCTGCTGTTCAGTGGCGCTGCATTGGTGGTGATCCTGATTCCAGGGCCGCTGTCGTTGCTGATGATCAGCAACAGTCTGAATTATGGATTGCGCCGGTCCTATCCGGCGTTTCTGGGTGGCGTGATTGCCTCGATCTGTCTGCTCAGCGCTTCGGCCCTGGGGCTGGGCGCTTTGCTGCTGGCGTCGGAACAGTTGTTCGGCGCGCTGAAAGTCGTCGGCGCGTTGTACCTGTTCTATCTCGCCTGGCAGAGCTGGCAGCAATCGCGTCAGCCCTCGGTGGGCGCCGAAGTGCCTCAGGCTGCGCCGGTGCCACGCTTTCGCACGCTGTTCGGGCGAGCCTTTGTGCTGGGCGCGAGCAACCCGAAAGACATTCTGTTCTTCGCCGCGTTTCTGCCGCAGTTTCTCAGCGCGCAACAGCCGTTCCTGCCGCAGTTGCTGATCATGATTGCAACGTGGGTGGTGCTCGATCTTGGCTGCAAACTGGCCTACGGGCTAGGCGCACATGGCGCAGCGCGCTACCTGCGCAGTGGCAAGGGCCAGAGCTGGTTTAACCGGATCAGTGCCGGGTTGTTCAGCGGCGCGGGTGCTGCGTCCCTGTTGAGCCGCTAACAGCAAAAAGCATCGCGAGCAGGCTCACGCCCTACAGGCTGATTTTCCAGACGCAGGGGTGAGCCTGCTCGCGATGGCTTTATCCTGGAATCGACTTTTTCATGGACGAAAAAAAGCCCGCAGTGTGAGCGGGCGAAAGACCAAAGAAGCTATATGCGCAGTCGCTTCCCGGTGGGGGCAGCTGCTTGGGGTCAGCTGCCCCGGTACGTGGAATAGCTGTACGGCGAAATCAACAGCGGTACGTGGTAATGGTCCTGTTCGGCAGAAATGCCGAAGCGCAACACAACCACGTCCAGAAAAGCCGGCTCCGGTAACTGAACACCACGGGCGCGGTAGTAATCGCCGGCGTGAAACTGAACCTGATAGACCCCGGTACGGTAGTCATCGCCTTGCAGCAGCGGCGCATCGACCCGGCCGTCGCTGTTGGTGACCGCACTGGCGACCAATTCCAGATGCGAACCTTCAACGCGGTACAGCTCGACCTTGATCGAACTGCCCGGGCAACCGTGTGCAGCGTCCAAAACGTGTGTAGTCAAACGTCCCATTGATTCTGCGCGCCTGCCTGCGTGGAGCAGTCAGACTTCGCGCCTCCCGAAGTCAGTTGAAAGGAGACCGCACTGTTTCGATGCACGAAAAAGCTGCGGCGAGCGACTGATTAAGACACTTTTCAAAAAAATTGTACACAATAAAAACGACATTTTTCACCTCACCCCCGCCATCCGGGCTTTCACCGTCGATTGACGGGCAAGGCGCCTGAACATTGAACCTTCTGTTCATTAGCTGACTGGTCAGGCAGGTTTCTTGCAGGCTTCGCTCCTTAACAGTAAAAGATGACAGCCGGTGAAAAATGCGAAAATTCAGGCTTACAAAATACGAATAAAGTTGTATACAATCAGCCCATCGCTGTGACGCCAGCCTGCCAGGCCGCCACATACATCTGTCAACGAACAAGAAGGAAGACTGCAGTGAGCGCTGACTACCCACGCGACCTGATCGGTTACGGCAGTAACCCTCCTCACCCACACTGGCCGGGTAATGCCCGCATCGCCCTGTCGTTCGTGCTCAATTACGAAGAAGGCGGCGAGCGCAACATTCTGCACGGCGACAAGGAATCCGAAGCCTTCCTGTCCGAGATGGTGGCCGCTCAGCCTTTGCAAGGCGCGCGCAACATGAGCATGGAATCGCTTTACGAGTATGGCAGCCGTGCCGGCGTCTGGCGGATCCTCAAACTGTTCAAGGAATTCGACATTCCGTTGACCATCTTCGCCGTCGCCATGGCCGCTCAGCGCCACCCGGATGTGATCCGCGCGATGGTCGAGGCCGGCCATGAAATCTGCAGCCACGGCTACCGCTGGATCGACTACCAGTACATGGACGAAGCACAGGAACGCGAGCACATGCTCGAAGCGATCCGCATCCTCACCGAACTCACCGGCGAACGCCCGCTGGGCTGGTACACCGGCCGCACCGGTCCAAATACCCGCCGCCTGGTGATGGAGGAAGGCGGTTTCCTCTACGACTGCGACACTTACGACGACGACCTGCCCTACTGGGAACCCAACAACCCGACCGGCAAGCCGCACCTGGTGATCCCGTACACCCTCGACACCAACGACATGCGCTTCACGCAAGTGCAGGGTTTCAACAAGGGTGACGACTTCTTCGAATACCTCAAAGACGCGTTCGACGTGCTCTACGCCGAAGGCGCCGAAGCGCCGAAAATGCTGTCGATCGGTCTGCACTGCCGCCTGATCGGCCGTCCGGGTCGCCTCGCTTCGCTCAAACGCTTCATCGAATACGCCAAAAGTCATGAACAGGTCTGGTTCAGCCGTCGCGTCGACATCGCACGCCACTGGCATGAAACCCACCCGTACCAAGAGGCCGCAAAATGAGCCGCTTTCAAACCCTGCAACCGTCGACCCTGAGCCGCGACGCTTTCGTCAAAGCCTTCGCTGACATCTATGAACATTCGCCATGGGTGGCTGAGAAGGCCTACGACCTGGGCGCAGACGCCTCGATCGACGAGATCGAAACTCTGCACCAGCGCATGAGCGACATCTTGTTGAGCGCCGATCACGCCAGTCAGCTGGCACTGATCAACGCTCACCCGGACCTGGCCGGCAAAGCCGCCGTCCAGGGGCAACTCACCGAAGCCAGCACCAACGAACAGGCTGGCGCCGGTATTCACCAATGCACGGCCGAAGAGTTCCAGCGCTTCACCGAGCTGAACGACGCCTACAAGGCCAAGTTCAAGTTTCCCTTCATCATGGCGGTAAAAGGCAGCAACCGGCATCAGATCCTCGCGGCGTTCGAAACGCGCATCAACAATTCGGTAGAAGCCGAATTCAAGTGCGCGCTGGCGGAGATCAACAAGATTGCCCTGTTCCGTTTACTGACCCTATAGCGAGCCTGGACGGGGCGATACTGAACGCAAACGTCGCCCAGCGCCCGGCAAGCATCCCCAGCCAACTTATCAAAGGCAGACAAGAAGAATGAAAGCTTACGCCGTACCTTTCGAAAAATTCGTCAACCTGGCCGATGCCCGTCTGGGCACCAAAATCATCTCGGTCACCGATGACTGGTTCGCAGACGCCAATCGTCTGTTCCAACCGACCCCGGCCGTGTGGAAGGAGGGCGTGTTCGATGACAACGGCAAGTGGATGGACGGCTGGGAATCGCGCCGCAAGCGCTTCGAAGGTTTCGACAGCGCGGTGATCCGTCTGGGCGTACCGGGCTCGATCAAAGGCGTGGACATCGACACTTCATTCTTCACCGGCAACTACCCGCCATCGGCGTCGCTGGAAGCGTGCTCCCTGGCCTCCGGCGAGCCGGATGAAAACACCCAGTGGACTGAAGTGCTGTCGGCCGTCGAGCTGCAGGGCAACAGCCACCACTACCACGAAATCAGCAACGACCAGGCGTTCAGCCACCTGCGCTTCAACATCTACCCGGACGGCGGTGTTGCCCGTCTGCGCGTTTACGGTATTCCATTCCGTGACTGGTCCGCTGTCGGCGACAACGAGCAAGTAGACCTGGCCGCCGCCCTGAACGGTGGCCGCGCCCTCGCCTGCTCCGACGAACATTTCGGTCGCATGAGCAACATCCTCAACCCGGGCCGTGGCATCAACATGGGCGACGGCTGGGAAACCGCACGTCGTCGTACCCCGGGCAATGACTGGGTCATCGTTGCGCTGGGCCACCCGGGCGAGATCGAGAAAATCGTCGTCGACACCCTGCACTTCAAAGGCAACTACCCGGACACCTGCTCGATCCAGGGCGCATTCGTCAAGGGTGGCACTGACAGCCAGATCGAAACCCAGTCGCTGTTCTGGCGCGAATTGCTGCCAAGCCAGAAGCTGGAAATGCACGCCGAACACACCTTCGTCGAGCAGATCAAGGCGCTGGGCCCGATCACCCACATCCGCCTGAACGTGTTCCCGGACGGTGGTGTGAGTCGCCTGCGCGTTCTCGGCAAGGTTGCTAAATAAGGTTGGTCCCAATCGCGGGCAAGCCCGCTCCCACAGGGATCTGAGGTGTACACAAGACCTGTGGGAGCTGGCTTGCCAGCGATGACAATAGAACAGACAACACTGAATCCGGATAAGAAGAACAGCATGCGCACACTGACGATTGAACCGCTGACCAAAGAAGCCTTCGCCCCTTTCGGTGACGTGATCGAAACCGACGGCAGCGATCACTTCATGATCAACAACGGTTCGACCATGCGCTTCCACAAACTGGCGACGGTCGAAACCGCGCAGCCTGAGGACAACGCGATCATCAGTATTTTCCGCGCCGACGCGCAGGACATGCCGCTGACCGTTTGCATGCTGGAACGCCATCCGCTGGGCAGCCAGGCTTTCATCCCGCTGCTCGGCAACCCCTTTCTGATCGTGGTCGCGCCACTTGGCGATGAACCTGTATCAGGCTTGGTCCGCGCCTTCGTCACCAACGGCAGGCAGGGCATTAATTACCATCGCGGCGTCTGGCACCACCCGGTGCTGACGATCGAAAAGCGGGATGACTTCCTGGTGGTTGATCGCAGTGGCACAGGCAATAACTGCGATGAGCATTTTTTCAAAGAGGATGAGCGTTTGATCCTCGCCCCCCACCAATAAGAGAAGGTCTGAGCACCCGACAACAAGGGTGACAGGCGAGAGGTAAAGACTGTGGAAGCACATCTGTTGGAATGGCTGAACCTGAGCGTGCGCTGGGTTCACATGATCACTGGCGTGGCCTGGATCGGCGCGTCGTTCTACTTCGTCTGGCTGGAGAACAACCTCAACCGCGTCAACCCCAAAACCGGTCTGGCCGGTGATCTGTGGGCGATCCACGGCGGCGGTATCTACCACCTGGAAAAATACAAACTGGCTCCACCCTCCATGCCGGACAACCTGCACTGGTTCAAGTGGGAAGCCTATTTCACCTGGTTGTCGGGGATCGCGCTGCTGTGCGTGGTGTTCTACTCCAACCCGACGCTTTACCTGCTGGCGCCGGGAAGCGGCCTGACCGGGCCGGAAGGCGTGGCCATCGGTATCGGCTCGCTGTTCGTCGGCTGGTTCGTCTACTCCTTTCTGTGCGACTCGGCGCTGGGCAAACGCCCTGCTCTGCTCGGCTTCATCCTGTTCGTGCTGATCATTGCCGCCGCGTATGGCTTCAGCAAAGTGTTCAGCGGTCGTGGCGCGTACCTGCATGTGGGCGCGATCATCGGCACCATCATGGTCGGCAACGTGTTCCGCATCATCATGCCGGCGCAGCGCGCACTGGTCGCGGCGATTGCCGAGAACCGCACGCCCGATCCGGCACTGCCCGCCAAAGGCCTGCTGCGTTCGCGTCACAACAACTACTTCACTCTGCCAGTGCTGTTCATCATGATCAGCAACCACTTCCCGAGCACTTATGGCAGCCAGTACAACTGGTTGATCCTGGCCGGGATCGCGGTGTTGGCGGTGTTGGTGCGTCACTACTTCAACACCCGTCACGACAGCCACAAGTTCGCCTGGACCCTGCCGGTAGCGGCAGTGGGCATGATCAGTCTGGCGTACGTCACTGGCCCGGCGCCAATGTCGACGGCACCTGACGTGGCCAAGGCGCCTGCGAAAATCGAGTACCAGCCGCTGCCGGAAACGGCACTGGGCGGTGGCGCGAAACCGGCTGAAGCGGCGCAACCGGCAGCCCCCGCACAAGCACCGGCGCAAGCCTCCAATGCCGGTCCCGGTTTTGACAAGGTGCACAACGTGATTCAGGAGCGGTGCACGGTCTGCCACTCGGCCAAGCCGACCAGCCCGTTGTTCAGCGCGGCACCTGGCGGAGTGATGCTCGATACACCTGAGCAGATCCGTCAGAACGCGGCGCGGATCCAGGCACAAGCCATCACCACGCAGATCATGCCACTGGGCAACATCACACAGATGACCCAGCAGGAACGTGACCTGATCGGTGCATGGATTGCCCAGGGAGCGCAGACCAATTAATTGTTGAAAGCATCGCTGGCAAGCCAGCTCCCACAGGGTTTTGCAGTGCCTGTGTGGGAGCTGGCTTGCCAGCGATTGGCCGCGACGCGGTCAACCGATGCAAAGCAACAGCTGTGAGCAACCCGGCAGCTGTTCAATCACAAGAATAAAAAAGATCCGAGGTGTTGCATGTCCGAGCTATCCAAAGCGCGCATCCCCGACGCACCCGCCATTCAGCGTTTGCCCCTTTTGCAACTGATCCTGGTCGGTTTGCAACATGTTCTGCTGATGTACGGCGGTGCCATCGCGGTGCCGTTGATCATCGGACAGGCCGCTGGCCTGAGTCGTGAAGAAATCGCCTTCCTGATCAACGCCGACCTGTTGGTTGCCGGCATCGCTACCATCGTGCAGTCGCTTGGCATCGGCCCGATGGGCATTCGCATGCCGGTGATGATGGGGGCCAGTTTCGCTGCGGTCGGCAGTATGGTCGCCATGGCCGGCATGCCTGGCATCGGCCTGCAAGGCATCTTCGGTGCAACGATCGCCGCCGGTTTCTTCGGCATGATCATCGCCCCGTTCATGTCCAAAGTCGTGCGCTTCTTCCCGCCTCTGGTGACCGGTACGGTCATCACCTCGATCGGTTTATCGCTGTTCCCCGTGGCCGTGAACTGGGCCGGCGGCGGTGCCGACGCAGCGCAGTTCGGCTCACCGATTTATCTGGCCATCGCCGCGCTGGTGCTGGCCACCATCTTGCTGGTTCACCGCTTCATGCGCGGTTTCTGGGTGAACATTTCCGTGCTGATCGGCATGTGTCTTGGCTACGTTCTGTGCGGCGTGACCGGCATGGTCGATCTGAGCGGCATGGCCGCCGCGCCCTGGATTCAGTTCGTCACCCCGCTGCATTTCGGCATGCCGAAGTTTGAACTGGCGCCGATTCTGTCGATGTGTCTGGTGGTGGTGATCATCTTCGTCGAGTCCACCGGGATGTTCCTGGCGCTGGGCAAGATCACCGGCCAGGAAGTCTGCCCGCGCATGCTGCGGCGCGGCTTGTTGTGTGATGCGGGCGCATCGTTTTTCGCCGGTTTCTTCAACACCTTCACCCACTCCTCCTTCGCGCAGAACATCGGCCTGGTGCAGATGACCGGCGTGCGCTGCCGCTCGGTGACCATCGTTGCCGGCGGCTTGCTCATCGTCCTGAGCCTGTTGCCGAAAGCTGCCTTTCTGGTGGCATCGATCCCACCGGCCGTGCTCGGTGGCGCGGCGATTGCGATGTTCGGCATGGTCGCCGCCACCGGCATCAAGATTCTGCAAGAGGCCGACATCGGTGACCGCCGCAATCAGTTACTCGTGGCGGTCAGCATCGGCATGGGCTTGATCCCGGTGGTGCGCCCGGAATTCTTCGCGCACTTGCCGATGTGGATGAGCCCGATCACTCACAGCGGCATCGCCATGGCCACGCTCAGCGCGCTGACGCTGAACCTACTGTTCAACATCCTCGGCGGCAAGGAGCGTGCGGCGATCAACGATTGCCATGCTCATTGATTAAAAACCCCTGAGAACCTGTGGGAGCGAGCCTGCTCGCGAAAGCGGTGTGTCATTCAACCTGGATGGCAACTGACACACCTTCTTCGCGAGCAGGCTCGCTCCCACAGGGACCACGCAACTGCTTGTGCCTCAAACAATAAAAACAAGAGGGAGCAACAGATGATTCGCACGCAAACCAACGTTCTGTTGGCTGGTGGCCTGCTGGCCGCCAGTCAAGCCATGGCCGGCGACCTGCTGCTCTGGCAGACCAACAGCCTGAGCTACCTGTACGGCAAGAATTTCGCGATCAACCCGTCCTATCAGCAGACGGTCACGTTCGAGCACGCTGACCGGTGGAAGTACGGCGACAACTTCCTGTTCGTCGACAAGATCTTCTACAACGGCAAGGAAGATCAGAACAAAGGCCCGCACACCTTCTACGGCGAATTCACCCCGCGCTTTTCTTTCGGCAATATCTTCGACCGCAAGCTCGAGTTCGGCCCGATCAAGGACGTGCTGCTGGCCATGACCTACGAGTACGGCGAAGGCGAAAGCGAGGCCTACCTGATCGGCCCCGGCTTCGACCTGAAAGTGCCCGGCTTCAACTACGTCACCCTGAACATCTTGCGCCGCCAGACCGAAGGCCCACGCCCCGGCGATGGCGTCTGGCAAATCACCCCCGCCTGGTCCTACAGCTTCCCGCTGGGCAATTCCGACGTGCTCATCGACGGCTACCTCGACTGGGTCGTCGATAACGATGAAAACTCGCGCGGCACGTACCACGCCAACCTGCACATCAACCCGCAGATCAAATACGACCTGGGCAAAGCGCTGGGCTGGAGCCAGAAACAGCTGTACGTCGGCACCGAGTACAGCTACTGGAAAAACAAATACGGTATCGAAAACACCCACTCGTTCGACACCAACCAGAACACCGCCAGCCTGCTGCTGAAGGTGCACTTCTAAGATGGCCCGCAACCGTGCTCCATACCTGTCGTCGGTGCTCTGTTGCGGGGCACTTGAGCGCTGGCCAAGGAGTCAGTATTCTCCGCGGCCTTCCGAATTCGGTCTAAAAAAAAGCCCGGATTCATTTCCTGACCTGAAAGCCAACTTATCCCGGCCCCGGTCAGTACTGAGGCATCCCGAAAACACGCTCGATCGACTGTTTTTCAGCAGCCGAACGGGCGTTTTTGTGCTTTTCGAAAGCCTTGGCGCAGCTTTTGCTACCCGCATTCAAAGCTGACCGATCGGATGAATTTTGCAGCACGAAAAAAGGCGCCACATCAGAGCGCCGATCTTAAAAAAATAATGTGGAACACCTACTTTGGGAGCGACCGAATGAAACGTATGTGCACCAGCCTGATGCTGGCCGGATCGATGTTCGCCGGCAGCCAGGCCATGGCCGAAGGCCTGCTGCAGTGGCAAAACAACAGCCTGACTTACCTCTATGGCAAGGATTTCCAGGTCAACCCGCGCATTCAGCAGACCGTGACCTTCGAGCATGCCGATGCCTGGAAGTATGGGGATAACTTCTTCTTCCTCGACAAGATCTTCTACAACGGCAACAAGGACTTCAACAACGGCCCGAATACTTATTACGGCGAGTTCCAGCCACGCATTTCACTGGGCAAGGTGCTCGACCAGAAGATCGAGTTCGGCCCGATCAAAGACGTCCTGCTGGCGATGACCTACGAGTTCGGCGAAGGTGACACCGAGTCCTACCTGATCGGTCCGGGTTTCGACCTCGCCATCCCGGGTTTCGATTACTTCCAGTTGAACTTCTATCAGCGCCACACCGAAGGCTCGCGCGCCGGTGACAACGTCTGGCAGATCACCCCGGTCTGGTCCTACACCATCCCGGTCGGCGACTCGGACATCCTGATCGACGGCTACATGGACTGGGTCACCGACAACGACTCCAACGCCAAGGGCGATTATCACGCCAACCTGCACTTCAACCCGCAGGTCAAATACGACCTGGGCAAGGCGCTGCATTTCGGCGACAAGCAGTTGTATGTCGGTGTGGAATACGATTACTGGAAAGACAAATACGGCATCGACGACACTGGTGCGTTCAAGACCAATCAGAGCGTGACCAACTTCCTGGTGAAGTACCACTTCTGACCCTAAAGCTTCGCGAGCAGGCTCGCTCCCACATTTAGACCGGGTTCCAATGTGGGAGCGAGCCTGCTCGCGAAGGCCTCAGCGCAGATTTCAGGCGGGAGCTACTGCTTCGGATATCCGCAAAAACCGGCACAACTCCTCGCGCTTCGCCAGCGCATCACGCCGCCCAAGATCGATCAGTTCGCTGCAATACCCCGCCTCGAACAGCAGATAACTCAGCACCCCCGCCCCGCTCGTCTTCGTCGCTCCCGGCCCGCGCAAAAACAAGCGCAACGCCGCCGGCAGTTCCTGACGATGCCGCGCCGCGATTTCATCGATCGGCTGACTCGGTGCAATCACCAGCACCTCCACCGGGGCTACGCCCAGCGCTCGCGTCGGCGTACCGGCGGGCAGTAAATGGCTGAACTGATTCAGACGCTGCAACAACTCGATGTCGCTCTCGAGGCTGTCGATGAACGTGCTGTTGAGCATGTGCCCGCCAATTTGCGCCAGCGTCGGTTGTTGGCCACTGTAGGCGCGCTCCAGCGGCTGCTGCGGATCGAGTCCGCGCGGATTACCGCTGACGCCCACCACCAGCACGCGGCTGGCGCCCAAATGCAGCGCCGGACTGATCGGCGCTGATTGCCGCACCGCACCATCGCCGAAATATTCCTCGCCGATTTTCACGGGTTCGAACAACAGCGGAATCGCTGAACTGGCCAACAGGTGATCAACCGAGAGTTGCGTCGGCACGCCGATGCGTCGATGCCGCAGCCAGGCGTCGATGGTTCCGCCACCCTGATAGAACGTCACCGCCTGCCCCGACTCGTAGCCGAACGCGGTCACCGCCACCGCGTGCAATTGCTTGCGCGCGATGGATTCGGCAATGCCGGGCAGGTGCAGTTTTTCATTGAGCAGCTCGCGCAGCGGCGAACTGTTGAGCAGCGCTACCGGCATTTGCCGGCCGATGCCGAGCAGGCTGTGGCTGACAAAACGGCTGGCCTGATGAATCACACCGGGCCAGTCGCTGCGCAAAACGCGAGGGCTGCGAAGGCCCTGCCAGAACAGCGTCAGCCGTTCGATGGCGGCGCGAAAGTCCGTGGCGCCGCTGGCGAGGCTGACCGCATTGATCGCCCCGGCCGAGGTGCCAACAATCACTGGAAAAGGATTGTCGGCACCCGGCGGCAGCAATTCGGCAATCGCCGCCAGCACCCCGACCTGATACGCCGCCCTAGCCCCGCCGCCGGAAAGAATCAAACCTGTGACCGGTTCAGCAGGGCTCATCGCAACACTCCAGAGTGCTTATCAGGACGGGGTGAATCAGCGGCGCTTGGGGTAAAGCTTCGGCTCGCCCGGCGGGCGGCTCTTGAAGCGGCGATGTGCCCAAAGGTACTGCTCGGGGCAAGCGCGCAAGGCGCTCTCGACCCACTGGTTGATGCGGATGCAATCGGCCTCTTCGCTCTCGCCCGGGAAATCCTCCAGCGGCGGATGAATCATCAGGCGATACCCGCTGCCGTCGGCAAGGCGCTCCTGAGTGAACGGCACCACGAGCGCTTTGCCCAAGCGGGCAAACTTGGTGGTCGCCGTCACTGTCGCGGCCTGAATACCGAACAGCGGGACGAAGATGCTTTGCTTGGCGCCATAGTCCTGATCCGGCGCGTACCAGATCGCCCGACCCGAGCGCAGCAGCTTGAGCATCCCGCGCACGTCGTCACGTTCCACTGCCAGCGAATCGAGGTTGTGACGCTCGCGGCCACGGCGCTGCACAAAATCGAACAACGGATTTTTGTGCTCGCGGTACATGCCGTCGATGGTGTGCTGCTGGCCGAGCAAGGCCGCGCCGATTTCCAGCGTGGTGAAATGCACCGCCATCAGGATCACGCCTTTGCCTTCTCGCTGAGCGTTCTGCAGATGCTCGAGGCCTTCGACATGGGCCAGCTTCGCCAGACGTTCGCGCGACCACCACCAACTCATCGCCATCTCGAAAAAGGCGATGCCGGTGGACGCAAAGTTTTCCTTGAGCAAGCGTTTGCGCTCGGCGGCGGTTTTTTCCGGGAAGCACAATTCCAGATTGCGCCGGGCGATGGCCCGCCGGTCGCCGGCCACGCGATACATCAACGCGCCTAAAACTCGACCGATGGTCAACAGCGCCGGATACGGCAACTGCACGATCAGCCACAAAAGCCCCAGACCGCACCAGAGCGGCCAGAAGCGCGGAGCAAGATATGCTTTTCGAAAACGCGGGCGATCCATTAAAGCTTCCGTAAATACAGTGGCCGCGCATTCTACATCGTTCGACCCGGCTTGCGGCTCGCGGGCGTTCTCGTTATAAGTCTCGGCACTTTTAGTGACAAGCCGTTGTATGCCGACATGAGCCAAACCGACCCGTTAGACCAAGATCCCGTATTCCAGCTCAAGGGCAGCATGCTGGCCATTACTGTGCTGGAACTGGCCCGTAACGACCTCGAAAGCCTCGATCGGCAGTTGGCCGCCAAAGTCGCCCAGGCGCCGAATTTTTTCAGCAATGCACCGCTGGTTCTGGCGCTCGACAAACTGCCGCCGAGCCAGGGCGCGATCGATTTGCCGGGGCTGATGCGCGTCTGCCGTCAGCACGGCCTGCGCACGCTGGCCATTCGTGCCAGTCGCATCGAAGACATCGCCGCCGCCATCGCCATCGACATCCCCGTGCTACCGCCGTCCGGTGCGCGTGAGCGGCCGCTGGAAACCCCGGAAGCCGAAGTCAAAAAGAAACCGGAAAAACCGCCCGAGCCCACGGTCAAACCGACCCGCGTAATCACCACGCCAGTACGTGGTGGCCAGCAAATTTATGCCCAGGGTGGCGATCTGGTGGTGGTGTCTTCGGTCAGTCCGGGGGCGGAACTTCTTGCCGATGGCAACATCCATGTATACGGCCCGATGCGCGGCCGCGCGCTGGCCGGCGTCAAAGGTGACACCAAGGCACGGATTTTCTGTCAGCAATTGAGCGCTGAACTGATCTCCATCGCCGGTCATTACAAGGTCTCCGAAGACTTGCGCCGCGATCCAATGTGGGGCTCGGGCGTTCAGATCAGCCTATCGGGCGACGTGTTGAACATCATTCGGCTTTAACGGATACTGCCGCATTTTCCAAGCATCTCTAAAACGTAGCGAAAACGGCTCAAACGAAGTAGGAAAAAGGCCAAAAGCCAAATTCCAGCCAAGGCTGTCCGACTGCAGTAGTTTTCAAGAGATGTTTTTCAGGGGCTAGAAAGTCCTTCTTCCTTAGGGGTGAAACACCTTGGCCAAGATTCTCGTGGTTACATCCGGCAAGGGTGGTGTGGGTAAGACCACCACCAGCGCCGCTATCGGTACCGGTCTCGCTCTGCGCGGCCACAAAACAGTAATCGTCGACTTCGACGTGGGCTTGCGTAACCTTGACCTGATCATGGGTTGCGAGCGCCGCGTGGTGTATGACTTCGTCAACGTCGTCAACGGCGAAGCCAACCTGCAACAGGCACTGATCAAAGACAAGCGCCTGGAAAACCTCTACGTACTGGCGGCCAGCCAGACCCGCGACAAAGACGCGCTGACCGTCGAAGGCGTGGAAAAAGTCCTGATGCAACTCAAGGCAGACTTTGACTTCGTGGTATGCGACTCCCCTGCGGGCATCGAGAAAGGTGCGCACCTGGCCATGTATTTCGCCGACGAAGCGATCATCGTGACCAACCCGGAAGTGTCCTCGGTACGAGACTCCGACCGCATGCTCGGCCTCCTGGCCAGCAAGTCGCGTCGTGCCGAACAAGGCGAAGAGCCGATCAAGGAACACCTGCTGCTGACCCGATACAACCCGCAGCGCGTCAGCGATGGCGAAATGCTGGGCGTCGAAGACGTGAAGGAAATTCTGGCAGTGACCCTGCTGGGTGTCATCCCGGAATCCCAGGCTGTCCTGAAGGCTTCCAACTCGGGTGTCCCGGTCATTCTCGACGACCAGAGCGACGCCGGTCAGGCCTACAGCGATGCCGTTGATCGTCTGCTGGGCAAAGAAAAAGAACATCGTTTCCTCGATGTTACGAAGAAGGGATTCTTCGAGCGCCTGTTTGGAGGTAGGTAATGAACCTTTTTGACTTCTTTCGTGCCAACAAAAAGCCAAGTACCGCCTCGGTAGCGAAAGAGCGTCTGCAGATCATCGTGGCGCATGAGCGTGGCCAGCGCAGCACACCGGATTACTTGCCAGCCTTGCAAAAGGAACTGGTCGACGTGATCCGCAAGTACGTCAACATCGGCAACGATGACGTACACGTTGCACTGGAAAGCCAGGGCAGTTGCTCGATTCTGGAACTCAACATCACCCTGCCCGATCGCTGAGTCGATCTGGCAGGAACGGCGGTGGCTCAAGGTCATTCCCCTCGCGGAATGGCCTTGAGCCGCCGTTCGCATTTGTTACGAGGCTGTTTTAATGCCGCTGTCCAACATCCGCATCATTCATCAGGACGCCGCCGTGCTGGTGGTCGACAAACCGACGTTGCTGCTCTCGGTGCCCGGTCGCGCCGATGACAACAAGGATTGCCTGATTACCCGCCTGCAGGAAAACGGCTACCCGGAAGCGCGCATCGTCCATCGGCTGGATTGGGAAACCTCCGGCATCATCCTGCTGGCCCGTGATGCTGACACTCACCGCGAACTGTCGCGCCAGTTTCATGACCGCGAAACCGAAAAAGCCTACACCGCGCTGGCCTGGGGTCAGCCGGAGCTGGACAGCGGCAGCATCGATCTGCCCCTGCGATACGATCCGCCGACCAAGCCACGCCACGTCGTCGATCACGAATTCGGCAAGCATGCGCTGACCTTCTGGCGTGTGCTGGAGCGCTGCGGCGATTGGTGCCGCGTCGAGCTGACGCCGATCACCGGCCGCTCGCACCAACTGCGCGTGCACATGTTGTCCATCGGTCATCCGTTGCTCGGCGACGGGCTCTACGCCCACGAGCAGGCGCTGGCCGCCTGGCCGCGTTTGTGCCTGCACGCGAGCATGCTCAGCTTCACTCATCCGCAGACCGGCGAACGCCTGCGCTTCGAGTGCCCGGCACCGTTTTGACAGGCATCACCAAGCCCATGTGGGAGCGAGCCTGCTCGCGAAAGCGGTATTACATTCAACATTGATGCTGACTGATCAATCGCTTTCGCGAGCAGGCTCGCTCCCACAGGGGATCCAGCGCAGATTCAATTGTCCGGCCAATACGTTAAACTCCCGCCCATTGCTGTCTGGAGTTTCTTATGCGCGCAGAGTTGAACCAGGGCCTGATCGACTTTCTCAAGGCCTCCCCTACCCCGTTTCATGCCACCGCCAGTCTCGTTCAACGCCTGGAGGCCGCCGGTTACGTGCGCCTCGACGAGCGCGAGCCATGGGCCACCGAGGCCAACGGCCGCTACTACGTCACCCGTAACGACTCTTCCATCGTCGCAATCAAAATGGGCCGCAACTCACCGCTGCACGGCGGTATCCGTCTGGTTGGCGCCCACACCGACAGCCCCTGCCTGCGGGTCAAGCCGCAGCCGGAACTGCAGCGCCAGGGCTTCTGGCAACTGGGCGTGGAAGTGTACGGCGGCGCATTGCTGGCGCCGTGGTTCGACCGCGATCTGTCGCTGGCCGGCCGCGTGACCTTCCGCCGTGACGGCAAGGTCGAGAGCCAGTTGATCGACTTCAAGGCACCGATCGCGATCATTCCCAACCTGGCCATTCACCTCAATCGCGAGGCCAATCAAGGCTGGGCGATCAATGCACAGACGGAGCTGCCGCCGATCCTCGCGCAGTTTGCCGGCGATGAGCGGGTCGATTTTCGCGCCGTGCTCACCGATCAACTCGCCCGCGAACACGGTTTGAATGCCGATGTGGTGCTGGATTACGAACTGAGTTTCTACGACACCCAAAGCGCTGCGGTCATCGGGTTGAACGGTGATTTCATTGCCGGGGCGCGCCTCGACAACCTGCTGTCCTGCTACGCCGGCCTGCAAGCCTTGCTCACCGCCGAAACCGACGAAACCTGCGTGCTGGTGTGCAACGACCACGAAGAAGTCGGTTCCTGCTCGGCCTGCGGTGCCGACGGCCCGATGCTCGAACAGACCTTGCGCCGTCTGCTGCCGGAAGGTGACGAATTCGTCCGCACCATCCAGAAATCCCTGCTGGTATCGGCCGACAACGCACACGGCGTGCATCCCAACTACGCAGACAAGCACGACGCCAACCACGGCCCGAAACTCAATGCGGGCCCGGTGATCAAGGTCAACAGCAACCAGCGCTACGCCACCAACAGCGAAACTGCAGGCTTTTTCCGCCATCTGTGCATGGCCGAAGAAGTGCCGGTGCAAAGCTTCGTGGTGCGCAGCGACATGGGCTGCGGCTCGACCATCGGCCCGATCACCGCCAGCCATCTGGGTGTGCGCACGGTGGACATCGGCCTGCCGACGTTCGCCATGCACTCGATCCGCGAACTGTGCGGCAGTCATGACCTGGCGCATCTGGTCAAAGTGCTCAGCGCGTTCTATGCCAGTCGCGAACTGCCTTAAAAGCTGAAAAGCTTCGCGAGCAGGCTCGCTCCCACCGTTGAGATGAGTTGCAGGGGAGGCTTTGCTCCCACATTTGAAATGCAATTCAAACTGTGGGAGCGAGCCTGCTCGCGAAAAGCGCCAGTTCAGACAGCAAAGTTGCCACTGGCTTGATCGGGTCCCGGAGCCACCTCACGCCCCGGATTCCAAAAGCCGCCTAGACTCAGACCATATCTCTCGACAAGGCAGTCACCATGATCTCGATGTCTTCCTTCCACGCCATGCTTGTCCCGATCCTGACCGGGATGATCCTGCTGGCCGTCGGTTTCAACTTCCGCGACAAGAACGTCGGTGTGTTCGCCATGTGGGTCGGCATGCTGACGATCCTCGCCACCGTGATCTACAAGATCCTCGCCAAACTGAACGAATAACCGGGCCCGGCTCGCATTGAGCCATTGGGCCTCGTACACTCCAGCGCATCCGCCCCTCGCGAGGTTGTCCTCTGGTGTTCGCTCGTCTTTCTGCTTTGCCCGGTCTGTTCCTTGTCTGCCTGATGACGCTGCTGCCGCTGGCGCCCGCACAAGCGGTCGGCTTGCCCGGCATGCTCAATACCTCCAAGCCGCAACCTGAAGCCCAGGAACCGCTCGGCCAGTCACTGGATGAAGTCATCAAGTCGCTGGAGAACGACAAGCAACGCGCGCAATTGCTGACCGATTTAAAGAAGCTGCGCGACGCCACAAAGCAAGCCCAAGCCACACCGGAAGAAGGCGTGCTGGGCCTGATCGGCGGCACCCTCGCCAACTTCGAAAAACAGTTTTCCGGCGCCGATAGCCCGATCAGACGCTGGTCCAACGAGTTCGATCTGGCCAAGGACGAACTCACCAGCATGCTGTTGCCAGCCAACGAATGGCTGCCGATCATTTTCGGTTTCGCCGTCATCCTGATGGTCTGGAGCCTGCTTGCCGCCGCGCTGATCTGGCTTGGCCACCGCGTGCGCTTGCGTTTCGGCCTCACCGAAGAATTGCCGCAGCACCCCAAGGCCCTTGACATGCTCCGTTTCGCGTTGCGCAAGCTCGGGCCATGGCTGATCGCGCTGGTGATGACCGTTTACATGAGCTACGTGCTGCCGTCTTCGCTGGGCAAAAGCCTGGCGATGGTGCTGGCCTATGCCTTGGTGGTGGGCACCTGCTTCTCGGCCATCTGCGTGATTGCCTTCTCCCTGCTTGATGGCCCGCACCGCCATCGCGCGTTGTACATCCTGCGCCATCAGGCATTTCGGCCGCTGTGGCTGATCGGCAGCTTCGCCGCGTTCGGTGAAGCGCTGAGCGATCCGCGTCTGGTAGAAAGCCTGGGCGTGCATCTGGCGCACACCGCCGCAACCACCGCCAATGTGCTCGCCGCGCTGTCGACCGGCCTGTTCATTCTGCGATTCCGTCGGCCGATCGCGCACTTGATCCGCAATCAGCCGCTGTCGCGACGCCTGACCCGCCGCGCACTCAGTGACACGATCGAAATCCTCGGCACGTTCTGGTACGTGCCGGCACTGGTGCTGGTCGGCATCTCGCTGTTCGCCACGTTCGTCTCCGCCGGCGACACCAGCACCGCACTGCGCCAGTCATTGATCTGCACCGTACTGCTCGTGCTGTGCATGGTCATCAATGGCCTCGTGCGCCGTCATTCGCTCAGACCGCAACGCGGCGCCAAGCGCCACGCACTCTACTCCGAGCGCCTGAAAAGCTTCTTCTATACCCTCGCGCATTTGCTGGTGTGGCTGATCTTCATCGAGCTCGGGCTGCGCGTCTGGGGCCAGTCGCTGATTGCCTTTGCCGATGGCGAAGGCCACGACGTCAGCGTCAAACTGTTCAGCCTGATCGGCACGCTGATATTTTCCTGGCTGGTGTGGATCCTCGCCGACACCGCCGTGCACCACGCCCTCACCCGCTCGCGCAAAGGCCTGGCCAACGCGCGCGCGCAAACGATGATGCCGCTGATCCGCAACGTGCTGTTCGTGACAATCTTCATCATCGCCCTGATCGTTGCCCTGGCGAATATGGGCATGAACGTCACGCCATTGCTGGCAGGTGCCGGTGTGATCGGGCTGGCCATCGGTTTCGGTGCTCAGTCACTGGTCGCCGACTTGATCACCGGTCTGTTCATCATCATCGAAGACTCGCTGGCCATCGACGACTACGTCGATGTCGGCGGTCACCTCGGCACCGTCGAAGGCCTGACTATCCGCACCGTGCGCCTGCGCGACATCGACGGCATCGTCCACACCATTCCGTTCAGCGAAATCAAAAGCATCAAGAACTACTCGCGTGAATTCGGCTACGCGATCTTCCGCGTCGCGGTGCCGTACAACATGGAAATCGACGACGCCATCAAACTGATGCGCGACGTCGGCCAGAAGATGCGCACCGATCCGCTGCAACGCCGCAACATCTGGTCGCCGCTGGAAATTCAGGGTGTCGAGAGTTTCGAGTCCGGCAGCGCCATTCTGCGCGCAAGGTTCAAGACCGCGCCGATCAAACAGTGGGAAGTTTCCCGGGCGTTCAACCTGTCGCTGAAGCGACATCTGGACGAAGCCGGGCTGGACCTGGCGACGCCGCGCATGAGTGTGCAGGTGATCACAGCCGGTGGCGGTCAGCCGAAGGAATAGCACTCGAGCGCGCAGTTGCAGTCACAGGCAAGGAAGCCGACAACAATAATCAAGGACAAGCCCATGCGACTGACACGTATCGCCCAGACTGTTTTACTCACCCTGGCCGCCAGCCATGCCGGCGCCGCAACCCTGGACAGCGCCCGCACACAGATCGCCGAGCAGGCGCAAAAGCTTGAGCCCGAACTGCTGGAAACCCGCCGCGACCTCCACGCCCACCCGGAACTGGGCAACACGGAAAAACGCACCGCCGATCTGGTTGCCAAGCAGCTGAACGCCATGGGCCTTGAGGTGAAAACCGGTGTCGCCCGCACCGGCGTGGTCGCGATTCTCAAAGGCGCCCTGCCCGGCCCGACCGTGGCCCTGCGCGCCGACATGGATGCGCTGCCGGTCAAGGAAGTCTCCGACCTGCCGTTCGCTTCGAAAGCCAAAGGCACCTACCTCAATAAAGAAGTCGACGTCATGCACGCCTGCGGCCACGACGCACACACGGCGATCCTGCTCAGCGCCGCGAAAATTCTGAGCGGCATGCGCGACACCCTTCCCGGCACCGTGGTGTTCTACTTCCAGCCCGCCGAAGAAGGCCCGAGCGACTTCATCCCCGATGGCAAAAACACCTGGGGCGCGAAGATGATGGTCGAAGAAGGCGTGATGAAATCGCCGAAACCCGACGCAGTCTTCGGCCTGCACGTCTGGGCGGGCGTTCCCGCCGGCCAGATCGCCTACCGCCCCGGCCCGACACTTGCCAGCTCCGACGACCTGCGCATCAAAATCCACGGCAAACAAACCCACGCCGGCCGCCCCTGGGACGGCATCGACCCGATCACCGTCGGCGCCCAAACCATCGTCGGCCTGCAAACCGTGGTCAGCCGCCGCACCGATATCTCCTCATACCCGTCGGTGGTCAGCATCGGCACCATCAACGGCGGCACCCGCTACAACATCATTCCCGAGTCAGTCGACATGACCGGCACCATCCGCTCCTACGACTACGGCATCCGCCAGAAACTGCACACCGACGTCCGCCAGACCATCGAGAAAATCGCCGAAAGCGGCGGCGCGAAAGCCGACGTCACCATCATCGAAAAATACGACCCGACCATCAACAACCCGACGCTGACGGAGAAAATGCTGCCGACGCTGAAATGGGCCGCCAAGGACGATGTGGTGCAAGGGCCACTGGTGGGGGGTGCAGAAGATTTTTCCTTCTTTGCCAAAGAAGCGCCGGGACTGTTTGTATTCCTGGGCGTGACGCCGAGGGATCAGGACATGAGCAAGGCCGCGCCGAATCACAATCCGGGATTCTTCGTGGATGAGTCGGCGCTGGTGGTTGGGGTGAGGACACTGGCGTCGTTGGCGACCGACTACCTCTATACCAATACCAAATAACCTGTAGGAGCTGTCG
Source organism: Pseudomonas khorasanensis (assembly GCF_014268505.2). Taxonomy (GTDB): domain Bacteria; phylum Pseudomonadota; class Gammaproteobacteria; order Pseudomonadales; family Pseudomonadaceae; genus Aquipseudomonas; species Aquipseudomonas khorasanensis. The sequence continues at coordinate 405,063 of NZ_JABWQP020000001.1, read as the reverse complement.
AGTGCAACGAGGCTGCTCCAGGGAAACTGCGTCGCCATGCATCGCGAGCAAGCTCGCTCCCACAGAAAAGCAAAGCACCCCAGCGGCAAAGCCGCCCCACTCAACACAATGAGCGCAAGCTCGAGTACCGCTCTTGATCTTAAAGCCCGTCGGCAGGCTGAGTGGAGGGATTGATCCGGGCGTGGGAGCGAAGCGACCGTACGACGCAGTCGTACACAGCGAGTGTAGGTGCAGCGAAGCAAACCGGAGCCGCTGCGCCAGGATCGATCCCGCAGCGAAGGAACCCCGAGCCCCAGCGAGCGGGCCGAACGTCAGGGCACAGCCTTTTGGTTACTTTTTGCTGGGCCGGCATTCCGGCGTTTGAAAAAGTGACCCGCTGTAAGAGCGGAACCGCCAGCCGCAACACCCGCAGAAACGGATATTCACCCAAAACCCAAAGAACCTGGTCGGCCCATAGGCCGCCAAGGTCAAACAAGCTCAAACCACATCAACGCCTACGTGAATCGCATCATGCCGCCAAAACTCCAGATCACAATCAATCAACCGCTCATGCTGATCATAATTGACCCGAGCAATCCGCAACCCCGGACTCCCCACTGACACCCTCAAGGCGGCCGCCGCATCCACCGACAACGCCGTCGGCACAATCTCGAAACGCACCCGCCCATAGTGCAAATCGTAATGCCGCGCATACAGCTCGGTAATCGACTGATTCAAATCAAACTCCAGAATCCCGGGAAAAAATTGCGGATTCAAATAGTGCTCCACATACAGCACCAGGCGCCCGTCAATGCGCCGCGACCGGCAAATCTGAATCACGCTCGACAACGCCGGCAACTGCAACCACGCACACACGGCCGCCGAAGCCGGCTGCAACCGCGCCGAAATCACCTCGGTCGAAGGTTCGCGCCCTTGTGCACTGACCATCGCGTGAAAGTGACTGCGCTGCATCAGGTTATAAGCCAGACGCGGCGGCGACACGAACCAGCCGCGCCGCTCCTCGCGATAAATCTGCCCCTGCGCCTCCAACTGCAACAATGCCTCACGCACCGTGATCCGCGTTGTTCCAAACAACTCACTAAGCTTGCGTTCAGCCGGCAATTTGCTGCCCGCCGCCAGCAACCCGTGATCGAGCTGCTCCTGCAGTACCTGGCCAATCGCTGTCACCGCTTTGGTTGCCTCATCACGCATCAACGTTACCTATCTGGACTAGACCAGCACTGTTTCGGGGCAAAACCGACCGAGATATCTACCGACGCCTTGTGTTGCAAGCCTAGGCAGTGCAGATGACCGACAGATGACAAAACTACCGAACGGTCGCTCTCACGGCTTGCAATACATCGGCCAAGTCCCCTGCCTGCCGGGGCTCCGCCATGGTCTACGCTTAGCTGGCAATCGCCGATCCCGGGCATGGAGAAGACCCAAGACGAGGCCATCGACATCAAAGTGTCATCCAACCCGCCTAAATTGGCTCAGGTATTGCTGACCTAGACCAACACAATCCGCAATCGCAGCGTTGAACACGACCAAGGAGCTTAAGAATGAAACAGCTTTTCCTGGCAACACTGTTAGGCTCGACCATTGCCATGTGCACCACCGCCATGGCGGCAGACACCGATCTGAAAACCCTCGAAGCCGCTGCGAAGGCGGAAGGCGCTGTGAACAGCGTCGGCATGCCCGATGACTGGGCCAACTGGAAAGGCACCTGGGAAGACCTGGCCAAAAAATACGGCCTGAAGCACATCGACACCGACATGAGTTCGGCCCAGGAAATCGCCAAGTTTGCCGCCGAAAAAGACAACGCCACGGCCGACATCGGCGATGTCGGTGCCGCCTTCGGCCCGATCGCGGTCAAGCAAGGCGTGGTGCAACCCTACAAGCCAAGCACCTGGGACCAGGTCCCGGACTGGGCCAAGGACAAGGACGGCAACTGGGCGCTGGCCTACACCGGCACTATCGCTTTCATCGTCAACAAGAAGCTGCTGCATGGTTCGGAAGTACCGACCAAGTGGGCTGACCTGAAAAGCGGTAAATACAAGGTCTCCATCGGTGACGTGAGCACCGCCGCCCAGGCCGCCAATGGCGTCCTCGCCGCTGCACTGGCCAACGGTGGTGACGAGAAGAACATCAAACCTGCCCTGCTGTTGTTCGCCGACATCGCCAAACAGGGTCGCTTGTCGATGGCCAACCCGACCATCGCCACCATGGAAAAAGGCGAGATCGAAGTCGGTGTGGTCTGGGACTTCAACGGCCTGAGCTACAAGGCGAAGATGGCCAATCCGGATGATTATGTCGTGCTGATCCCGTCCGACGGCTCGGTGATTTCCGGCTACACCACCATCATCAACAAGTATGCAAAAAACCCGAACGCCGCCAAGCTGACCCGCGAATACATCTTCAGCGACGCCGGCCAGACCAACCTCGCCCGTGGCAACGCCCGGCCGATCCGCGCCGAACACCTGCAACTGCCCGAAGACGTGAAAGCCAAGTTGCTGCCAAACGAGCAATACAAGAAGGTCACCCCGATCAAGGATGCTGATGCGTGGGAAAAGACCTCCAAAGCTCTGCCACAGCAGTGGAACGAAGAAGTCATCGTCGAGATGAAGTAATTATTCATCTGTAGGAGCTGCCGAAGGCTCGGGCCGCGGCGGCTCCTACACAGGTTGGTTCCAGATTTGTTTTCGGAGTTCTTGCCCCTATGAAGCACAACGTCATCCTTGTCGTGCTCGACGGCCTCAATTACGAGGTCGCGCGTCACGCCATGGGGCATCTGCAGGCTTACGTCGGCGCGGGACGCGCAGCGCTCTATCAGCTGGAATGCGAACTGCCCGCCCTGTCCCGACCGCTTTACGAATGCATCCTCACCGGCGTGCCGCCCATCGACAGCGGCATTGTCCACAACAGCGTCTCGCGCTTGTCCAGTCAGCGCAGCATCTATCACTACGCCCGCGACGCCGGCCTGACGACTGCCGCCGCGGCCTATCACTGGGTCAGCGAGCTCTACAACCGTTCGCCGTTCGTGGCCGCCCGCGACCGACACACCGACGATCCCTCGCTGCCGATCCAGCACGGCCATTTCTACTGGCACGATCATTACCCCGATTCGCACCTGTTCGCCGACGCAGAAAACCTGCGTCTTCGCCACGCGCCGGATTTTCTACTGATCCATCCGATGAACATCGACGACGCCGGCCACAAACACGGCCTCGACTCGTCGCAATACCGCAACAGCGCGCGCTCGGCAGACATCATCCTCGCCGATTATCTGCATACGTGGCTCGACGCTGGATATCAGGTACTGGTGACCGCCGATCACGGCATGAACAACGACCGCTCACACAACGGCCTGCTGCCGGAAGAACGCCAGGTTCCGCTGTTCGTCCTTGGCGATGCCTTCAGTCTGAACCCTGACGCCACACCGAAGCAGACCGAGCTCTGCGGCACGATTTGCGAATTGCTCGGCGTGCCCCACGACAAACCTGTGTGCCGGGAGCTGCTCAAGTGAATGCCATGACTCGCGCCAAGTGGCTCGCCGCCCTGTGCCTCGTGCCCTTCGCACTTTTCTTTATCGTGTTCGAAATCGCCCCGCTGGTCTGGGTGATGATCAACAGCCTGCAATCGGAAGAGTCCGGCTGGGGCTTCGCCAACTTCAGCAAGGTGTTTAGTTCGAAGTTCTATCGGCAGGCAATCCAGTACAGCCTGGAGATCAGTTTCTGGTCGAGCGTATTCGGCATCATCATCGCGGTGCTCGGGGCTTACTCGCTGCGTCGGGTCGATTCGAAACTGCGCAATTTTGTGAATGCCTTCGCCAACATGACCAGCAACTTCGCCGGCGTGCCACTGGCGTTCGCATTCATCATCCTGCTCGGTTTCAACGGCAGCATCACCATCATGCTGAAGCAGACGGGGATCATTCAGGACTTCAACCTGTACTCCAAAACCGGATTGATCATCCTCTACACCTACTTCCAGATTCCCCTCGGTGTGCTGCTGCTTTACCCGGCCTTTGACGCCTTGCGTGAAGACTGGCGCGAGTCCGCCGCGCTGCTCGGCGCCAACGGCTGGCAGTTCTGGCGGCACATCGGTCTGCCCGTGCTGACTCCGGCTTTGCTCGGCACCTTCGTCATCCTGCTGGCCAACGCTCTTGGCGCCTACGCCACGGTTTATGCGCTGACCACCGGCAATTTCAACGTGCTGCCAATTCGCATCGCGGCGATGGTATCGGGCGATATTTCGCTTGATCCGAACCTCGCCAGCGCACTGGCCGTGGTGCTCGTGGCGCTGATGACCATCGTCACCGTCGTGCATCAACTGCTGTTGAAGAGGAGCTACCATGTCTCGCGCTGAATCCGGCCCGGCCGGCGTCTACCACCGCGTCGTGGTTTATCTGCTGTTCGCGATCCTCCTGTTGCCACTCGTGGGCACGCTGGTTTATTCGATCGCCAGTAGTTGGTCGGCGACCATTCTGCCCAGCGGCTTTACCTTCAAGTGGTACATCCAGCTGTGGAGCGACCCGCGCTTTTTGCATGCATTCGGCCAGTCGCTGATCGTCTGTGTCGGTGCCCTGGTGCTGTCAGTGGTGCTGATCCTGCCGTTGCTGTTTGTCGTCCATTACTACTTCCCCAAACTCGATGCGCTGATGAACATCCTCATCCTGCTGCCCTTCGCAGTGCCGCCGGTGGTGTCCTCGGTGGGGCTGTTGCAGCTCTACGGTTCAGGGCCGATGGCGATGGTCGGCACGCCGTGGATTCTGATCGGCTGCTACTTCACCGTGGCCCTGCCCTTCATGTACCGGGCGATCACCAATAACCTGCAAGCGATCAATCTGCGTGACCTGATGGACGCCGCGCAACTGCTCGGCGCCAGTACTTTTCAAGCGGCGTTTCTGGTGGTGCTGCCGAACCTGCGCAAAGGCCTGATGGTGGCGCTGCTGCTGTCGTTCTCGTTCCTGTTCGGTGAATTCGTGTTCGCCAACATCCTCGTCGGCACCCGCTATGAAACCTTGCAGGTTTATCTGAACAACATGCGCAACACCAGCGGCCACTTCACCAGTGCACTGGTCATTTCGTACTTCTTTTTCGTGCTGGTCCTGACCTGGATCGCCAACATCTTGAACAAGGACAAGAGCGAATGAGCTACGTCAGCGTCCGGCATCTTCAAAAAAGTTATGCGGGCACCCCGGTGTTCAGTGACATCGATTGCGAAATCAACAAGGGCGAATTCGTCACGCTGCTCGGTCCATCCGGGTGCGGCAAGTCGACTCTGTTGCGTTGCATCGCCGGGCTGACGCCAGTGGATGGTGGCCAGATCCTTCTCGACGGTGTCGATATCGTGCCGTTGAGCCCGCAGAAGCGCGGCATCGGCATGGTGTTTCAGAGCTATGCGCTGTTTCCCAACATGACGGTCGAAAAGAACGTCGCCTTCGGCCTGCGCATGCAAAAGGTCAACGCCGATGACACCCAGAAACGCGTGTCCGAAGTGTTGAAGCTGGTGGAACTCAACGACTTCGCCGGCCGCTATCCGCATCAATTGTCTGGCGGTCAATGCCAGCGCGTCGCCCTCGCCCGTTCACTGGTGACCCGCCCACGCCTGTTGCTGCTTGATGAACCGCTGTCGGCGCTCGATGCACGAATCCGTAAACACCTGCGTGAGCAGATCCGCCAGATCCAGCGCGAACTCGGCCTGACCACGATCTTTGTCACCCACGATCAGGAAGAAGCACTGACGATGTCAGACCGGATTTTCCTGATGAATCAGGGAAAAATCGTACAAAGCGGCGACGCCGAAACCCTCTACACCGCGCCGGTCGATGTGTTCGCCGCCGGTTTCATTGGCAACTACAACCTGCTCGACGCCGAAGCTGCCTCAAAGCTGTTGCAGCGGCCGATCAATCACCGCATTGCTATCCGTCCGGAGGCCATCGAACTGAGCCTCAACGGCGAACTTGATGCGCAGATCCGCAGCCACAGCCTGCTCGGTAACGTGATTCGCTATCGGGTCGAAGCGCGCGGAGTCGAGCTGGTGGTCGATGTGCTCAATCGCTCGGCCGCTGACCTGCATCCCGATGGACAACGCCTGGCACTGTCCATCGATCCGACGGCCCTGTGTGAGGTAGCTTAAAAGCAGCTGCAAGCTTCGAGCTACAAGCTTCAAGTTGTAGACTGCGGCGTACTTGATTCCAATTCTTGCAGCTTGAAGCTCATGGCTTGAAGCTGTTCTCGGAGAGAACCGATGGCCCTGGCAATTTTTGATCTGGACGAAACCCTGATCCACGGCGACTGCGCCACCCTCTGGAGCGAGCAGATGGGGCGCCTGGGCTGGGTTGATCCCGAGTCGTTCATGCGCCGGAACAATGAACTGATGGACGCCTACAGCCGTGGCGAATTGCGCATGGAAGAGTACATGGACTTCAGCCTCGAGCCGCTGATTGGCCGGACGCCGGAAGAAATCGATCACCTGGTCGGTCCATGGGTCGAGGACTTCATCGAACCGATCATCTTCAGTGACGCGACCAAAACCATCGCCGCCCATCGCAAGGCGGGCGACCGGATTCTGGTGATATCGGCCTCGGGCACGCACCTGGTCAGACCGATTGCCGATCGACTGGGCATTGACGAGATTCTGGGGATTGAATTGGAGGTCGCCCACGGCGTGTACAGCGGCAACACCGTTGGCACCCTGACCTACCGCGAAGGCAAGATCAACCGTTTGCTGGAATGGCTGGACGCCGAAGAGGAAAATCTGGAAGGCGCGAGTTTCTATTCCGACTCACGCAATGATCTGCCGTTGTTGCTGAAAGTGGATTTCCCCCATGTGGTCAACCCGGATCCGGTGCTGCTTGAGCACGCCGAGAAAGCCGGGTGGCCGATCCATCACTGGAAATGACGAAGATTTAATCCGGTGGGCATCACCTGAATTCAACTCCATGCTTCAGGTCGGCGTAACTCGATAAAACAACACGGTCGGTCCCCTCTCCCTTTGGGAGAGGGTTTGGGTGAGGGGCGCTTGATTTATGCCGTGGTTCTCAGCTCAAGCTATCGTCAATCACCAACACCAACTTGCCCGCCACCGTATTACTCGCCAGTTCGGCAAATGCCGCCTCGGCATCCTTCACCGGGAACGCCCTGGCCAACTGCGGACGCAAGCGACCCTCGGCAAACAGTGGCCACACATGCTGACCCAGATCGCTCAGCAGATCCGCCTTGAACTGATCGTCACGGCTGCGCAATGTCGAACCGAGCAACTGCACGCGCTTGCCCAACACCTGCGCCAGGTCCAGCTTCGCCTCTCGCCCGCCCATCAAACCGATCAACACCCAACGCCCGTCGAGCGCCATCAGCTTGAGGTTGAGCGCAGAATAATTGCCGCCCACCGGATCGAGAATGACATCGAACGGTCCGAAGTCGCTCAGGCTCTCAATGCCATCTGTGCGCACCACGCCGCCCTGCGCGCCCAGCGCTTCGCAGTAAGCCAGGCGTTCGGCGGAACCGACGCTGACCCAGCACGGATTGCCAAACGCCTTGCACAGCTGAATGGCAGCTGAACCGATTCCACTCGCGCCCGCGTGCAGGAGAATTTTCTCACCCGGTTTCAGTGCTGCAAGTTGAAACACATTCAGCCAGACGGTGGCGTACACCTCGGGCAATGCTGCCGCCTCGATCAGCGAAACGCCTTCGGGGACCGGCAGCACATGCCGTCCGTCGACGACCACTTCTTCAGCCATGCCGCCCCCGGCCAGCAAGGCGCAAACCCGATCACCAACTTGCCACGACGAGCCCGCGCCGACCTCGCTGATGACCCCGGAACACTCAAGACCGAGCACCTGGCTGGCGCCCGGCGGTGGTGGATAAAGTCCTGCCTTCTGTAATAAATCGGCGCGATTGAGGCCGGCTGCTGCCACACGAATGCGAACTTGTCCTACATCACATGTAGGACTCGGCTCTTCAACCCATGCCACTTGACCTTCAACGCCTTGCAATGCCTTCACAGTGCCTCCATAGTGAGTCTGGACTGAGCCCGAAGCTGTAGCGCCGGGCTTTTTGCATTATGCGACCGGATCTCAAAGAACCGGCGACTTCAAAGACGGCCTAATATGCGTTATCAATTGTCCCCGCGTCGAATCAGCATGAAGCATCTGCTCCCCAGCACCGCCCTCGCTCTTTTCATCGGTATCGGTCTGTTGCCGGTGTCGGGCACTACATTCGCAGCCAACAGCTGGGACAAGTTGCAGCCTGATCGCGACGAAGTGATCGCCAGTCTCAACGTCGTCGAGTTGCTCAAGCGTCACCACTACAGCAAGCCGCCGCTCGACGATGCGCGCTCCGTGATTATCTACGACAGCTACATCAAGCTGCTCGACCCGTCGCGCAGCTACTTCATGGCCAGCGACATCGCTGAATTCGACAAGTGGAAGACCCAGTTCGACGACTTCCTCAAAAGCGGCGACCTCAACGCCGGGTTCACCATCTACAAGCGCTATCTGGACCGCGTCAAGGCGCGTCTGGACTTCGCCCTTGCCGAGCTGAACAAAGGTGTCGACAAAATGGATTTCACCACCAGGGAGACCTTGCTGATCGATCGCAAGGACGCGCCGTGGTTGAAATCCACCGCAGACCTCGACGACCTCTGGCGCAAACGCGTCAAGGACGAGGTCCTGCGCCAGAAGATCGCCGGCAAAGAGCCGAAGCAGATCCAGGAAACCCTGACCAAGCGTTACAAGAACCAGCTGGCGCGCCTGGACCAGACCCGTGCCGAAGACATCTTCCAGGCCTACATCAACACGTTCGCCATGTCCTACGACCCGCACACCAATTATCTGTCGCCGGATAACGCGGAAAACTTCGACATCAACATGAGCCTGTCCCTTGAGGGCATCGGTGCTGTGTTGCAGAGCGACAACGATCAAGTAAAAGTCGTGCGTCTCGTACCGGCAGGCCCGGCTGACAAGACCAAACAAGTCGCTCCGGCCGACAAGATCATCGGCGTTGCCCAAGGCAACAAAGAGATGGTCGACGTGGTCGGCTGGCGTCTGGATGAAGTGGTCAAGCTGATTCGTGGCCCGAAAGGCACCGTGGTGCGCCTTGAAGTGATTCCGGCGAGCAATGCGCCGAATGACCAGACCACCAAGATCGTGCCGATCACCCGTGAAGCGGTGAAGCTTGAAGATCAGGCCGTGAAAAAATCCGTGCTGAACCTGAAACAGGACGGCAAGGATTACAAGCTCGGCGTGATCGAGATCCCGGCCTTCTATCTTGACTTCAAGGCGTTCCGCGCCGGCGATCCCGATTACAAGAGCACCACTCGCGACGTCAAGAAACTGCTGACCGAGTTGCAGAAAGAAAAAGTCGACGGCGTGGTCATCGATCTGCGCAACAACGGCGGCGGTTCCCTGCAGGAAGCCACCGAGCTGACCAGCCTGTTCATCGACAAGGGCCCGACCGTGCTGGTGCGTAATGCCGATGGCCGCGTTGACGTGCTCGAAGACGAAAACCCGGGCGCCTTCTACAAAGGCCCGATGGCGTTGCTGGTCAACCGCCTGTCCGCCTCGGCTTCGGAGATCTTCGCCGGCGCCATGCAGGACTACCACCGCGCGTTGATCATCGGCGGCCAGACCTTCGGCAAAGGCACCGTGCAGACCATTCAGCCGCTGAACCACGGCGAACTGAAACTGACCCTGGCCAAGTTCTACCGGGTTTCCGGGCAGAGCACCCAGCATCAGGGCGTGTTGCCGGACATCGACTACCCGTCGCTGATCGACACCAAGGAAATTGGCGAGAGTGCCCTGCCGGAAGCGATGCCGTGGGACACCATCCGCGCGGCAATCAAACCGGCGGCCGATCCGTTCAAGCCGTTCCTGGCCCAGTTGAAGTCCGAACATGACTCACGCACCAACAAGGATGCCGAGTTCGTGTTCATCCGTGACAAGCTGGCCCTGGCGCAGAAACTGATGGAAGAAAAAACCGTCAGCCTCAATGAAGCCGATCGCCGTGCCCAGCACGCCGATATCGACGCCAAGCAACTGGCGATGGAGAACATCCGTCGCAAGGCCAAAGGCGAAGAACCGCTCAAAGAGCTGAAGAAAGAAGACGAAGACGCGCTGGCCGCTGCCGAGCCGGACAAGGTCAAACCGGAAGACGATGCTTATCTGAGCGAAACCGGGCGTGTGCTGCTCGATTACCTGAAGCTGAGCAATCAGGTGGCCAAGAAGTAAGTGATGGCAATTTAGTGGTGACGATCCCCGGATCGTCATCAAACAGTCATCATTCTGTCGTGCAATAAAGGGACTGGGAGCGAGCGCTCCCGGTCCTTTTTTTATCGCCAGAGATTGCCATGACCACGACCGAACAGCTGAGCGCCTTGAGCTCGATCCTGACTCAAAGCGGTTTACACAGCCTGTTTCAGCCGATCATCTGTCTTTCCGAACGACGCATTCTCGGCTACGAAGCCCTCACTCGCGGCCCGTCCAACAGCCCACTGCACTCGCCTATCGCGCTGTTCGCCGTCGCCCGTCAGGCCGGCCGATTAAGCGAGCTGGAAATCGCCTGTCGCCAAAGCGCCTGCCGCCGCTTCAATGAGCAGCAGTTGCCGGGAAAACTGTTCCTCAATGTCTCGCCGGAATCCTTACTCGAAGCCGCGCATCAACCAGGGCGCACATTGCAACTGCTGCAGGACTTCGGTATCCCGCCGAGCCAGGTGGTGATTGAGCTCACCGAGCAAACGCCGATCGATGACTTTCAGCTGTTGCAGACCGCCCTCCATCACTACCGCGCGATGGGATTTTCCATTGCGCTGGACGATCTGGGCGCGGGCTATTCAAGCCTGCGTTTGTGGTCGGAGCTGCGTCCGGATTACGTGAAGATCGATCGACACTTTATCGATGGCATTCATCAGGATGCATTGAAGCGTGAGTTCGTCGGTTCCATCCTGCAAATCGCCAAGGCGTCCCGCGCGCGAGTGATTGCCGAAGGTATCGAACTGCCGGAAGAACTCGCGGTGCTGACTGAAATGGGCGTCGATCTGGTGCAGGGTTACCTGCTTGGCCGCCCTCAGGAACATCCGCCTCGCGACGCCCGCGCCTTGATGCCCAAACACGACAGCAGCGCGGTCGCGCTGAACGACGAAGGCAGCGACCTCAGCGCCCTGCTCAACGACCAGCCGGCCGTCCAGCGCGATACGCCAACCGCCACCGTGCTGGAGGCCTTCCGCCGCCAGGCCAACCTCAACTCACTCGCGGTACTCGACGAACTAGGCCAGCCTTGCGGCATCGTCCATCGACACTCACTGTCGGACGCCCTGCTCAAACCGTTCGCCACCGATCTGTTCGCCCGCAAACCGATCAGCCGCCTCATGAACGATGATTTTCTTGCCGTGGAAATGAGCCAGTCGCTGCAACAAGTCAGCCGCCTGATCACCAGCCGCGCCCGCCAACGCATCGAAGAAGACTTCATCATCACCTTCAACGGCAGCTACCTCGGCCTCGGCCGGGTCATCGACGTACTCAAACTGATCACCGAACTGAAAATCCAGCAGGCCCGCTACGCCAACCCACTCACGTTGTTGCCGGGCAACGTACCGATCCAGCAATGCCTCACGCGGTTGCTGCAGCAAGGCCGCGAATCGTTCATCTGCTACGTCGACATCGACAGTTTCAAACCCTTCAACGACATCTACGGCTACGGCCGCGGCGACGAAGTCCTGCTGTGCCTCGCCCAATGCCTCAACGACCGCGTCGACCCCACCCGCGACTTCGTCGGCCACATCGGCGGCGACGACTTCCTCCTCGTCCTCGGCCCCGAAGACTGGCGCAGACGCCTCAACCAATTGCTCGACGACTTCCAAAGCCAATGCCGCCGCTTCTACCGCCCCGAGCATCTTGAAGCCGGCTGCTTCGTTGCACCGAATCGCCAGGGCGTGAGGCAGGAGTTTCCTCTTTTGTCGCTATCGATTGGCGTGGTGCATTTGCGACCTGAAGCTTGCGCAGCGCTTGATGCCAGCCAGCTTGCGGAAATGGCGTCGCAGGCTAAGCATCATGCGAAGGATGTTGTGGGGTGTAGCGTGCATTTGCTCGATGCTGCATCCCCCCGACCTATATGCGCCGCTGATCGCGCGTCGTCAACTTCTTAGGTTCCGTGGGACAAACCTGCTTTCGAAGAGAAAGTCGAACAGGCGGAAAATCATTGTTTTACCATCCCCATCCGCTGTTGAGGACCCTCAAATAAACTCAAATCGATTCGCACCTTACAGTTATCATAAAAGTCACTAATAAAACTTACTTTGTCATGACGAAAGTCCATAATCTGTTTATATAACGACTTGCTGGATCGGTCGAGCCACTCATTGAGTTAATCACCTCACACTTCTTATACACTCGCTCCGCCACACTCAGAACGCTATCGAAATATGCCTCACGACTTTCAATACCGAGGAACCTCGAAAAGTGGAACGGAAGGCCACTGTCCGATCGAAAAACGCTACAGAGGCTGAGTACCAGTAGATCAGCAAAATACAGCCGCTCCCTGCAGTTTTGATTGGAGATCAACACCAGTATGCCAGCGTCCCCACATTCGCTTAGGACGTTTAGATCCAGTGCATCGGGATCCTCAAAGTATTGGTCATCAAACAACTCAGCATTTGAATCTCCGTAAGTCCAACTTTTAAAATCCTCAAACGACCACCTCCCATCAACACGTCGATCATTTGGCACTGTCATCTTTAAAATTCTCCTGCTGATATCTTACTAAGCACTCAAGCAAAACCTGCATGAACTGGCGTTGATCTTCTACATCCTCATCGAAGTATGTTGTAATCTTTGCAAAAACCGCATCAAAACTATCACCAACACCCAAATAATATTTCAACGTATCAATACACCACTGACGTTCAGGCTTACTATACGAAAGAAACTCAGGCCTCATAAGAACATCAAAAAGCGAAGCAAGCTCCTCTTTATCATTAACATTTTTCGATACAATGATTTTTTCGCGTTCATCGTCGTGCGTGTTTTCTATATCAAATAAAAACAACAGACCACGTAGAACAAAATATTCGGGTTTACGTTTCATTCCATAAATTCCGTGTAAGACGTTATTGGTTTTCCCACGCTGTTGAGAATCACTATTGCATGAGTCTGCTGCCCATAAACTACTCCGCCTCTTCTGTAACCCTCCCCCACGATCTTCCCCATGTTCATCGGTTCAGTCGACGCGATTTGCCCATTTCGACTAAAAATTAGCTGAGCGCGATGTATGGCGTTCAGTTGATCTCGATAGCTAAAAAAATGAGTCGCTGCACTAGGTATTTTGGGCTGGCCCGCTCGCCTTCCGTTGGTATAAACCTCAATGACTCCAGTGGTTGGGTTTCGTCCCGTTAATGAACGCTCCTGCTGAGAAGCTAGTGTCGTCTGCTTGCCATGCTTCTCTACAAAGTGCGCGCCTCGTGTGGACTTCTCCATTTCATCCAAACGCCTATAAGCGTTTTCCTCCGCTAGCTCATCAATCCTCGCCCGACGCTCCTGCGCCGTCATCTTCGGCAGCGCAGGTTCACCCTCATCAACCTTAGCCCCATCACTCGCCCCCGGCACCGCACACCCAGGCCTATTCGGCGGCGGGCAATTGGACGTCAACCCCAACGGATCCACCCACCCCGTCGGGTTCGGCACGTACTGGTACTGGTTCAACCCACCCGCCAGCTTCACCGGGTCTGGGGTCAAATACCGCCCCAGCCTCGGGTCGTAATACCGATGCCGGTTGTAGTGCAGGCCGCTTTCAACGTCGAAGTACTGCCCTTGAAAGCGCAGCGGTTGGTCCAGGTAGTCGTTGCCGGCCAGGGTCACGGCGGCGACTTTGCCGTAGGCGTCGTATTGCGCCGACCAGACGATTTCGCCGCTGTAGTCGGTCAGTTCCTGCGGGGTGCCGAGGTGGTCGAGTTGGTAGTAGAACGGGCAGGCTTTTTTCGGGCCTTTGCCGTCGAGCAGGGCCAGCGGGCGGAAGGTGCCGGGTTCGTAGACGAAGCTGCGATATTGACTGTCGCTGCTTTCGGCGACGAGGTGGTCGCCTTGCCAGAAGAACTCGGTGGTGGCGCCATCGACGGCTTTGCGGATGCGCCGGCCGAAGGCGTCGTATTGGTAGCTGGCGGTCTGGCCGTCCGGGCGGGTCAGGCCGATCAGGCGGTGCTGGCAGTCGTAGCGGTATTCGGTGACGAGGGTCTGGCCGTGGCCACGGCGTTCGCGGATCAGGTTGCCGAAGGCGTCGTAGTCGTAATGGCGATCGCCCTGCATCAGCAGGCGGTTACCCTTGATCTGCGCAGGGGCGGGGCGGTCCTGCATCAGCAGGTTGCCGGCCGGGTCGTGGGCGAAGGACTCGGGAAGTTCATCGCGCGAATGGCGCACGCGGATCAAGCGGTCGAGGGCGTCGTAGCCGTAGGTGCGCTGGCCGTGGCGGCTGTCGGCGATGTGTTCCAGATTGCCGTTGGCGCTGTAGGCATAATCGCGGCGGTACAGCGCGGCGTGGCGATGGCCTACGGCATGGGCGAGTAAACGGCCCTGATCGTCGTAGGCATATTCGCTGAGCAGCAGGCCTTGCTGGCGTTGCTGCTCGCGGCCGGACTGATACACATGGCGGGTCAGCGGCGTGCCGTTGAGGTCGATGGCCGTCAGCGCACCGCCCTTGGCGTAGTGATAGTCGAGCTTGCTGTTGTCCGGCAGGCGCAGGCGTTTGAGTTGGCCGCAAGCATCGTAGGCATAGCGCAACGTGCCCCAGCCCTGATGCTCGGTGATCAGCCGATCCTGGCGGTCGTACTCGAAAGCCAGCGGGTGGTTGTGGCCGTCATCAACGCCAGTCAGGCGGCCGAGGCGGTCGTAGTGATAACTGACCTTGACCCCGTCGGGCAGGGTTTTGACCTGCAGTCTTCCGGCGGCATCGCGCTTGTACTGGGTGACCAGACTGAGGCCATGTTCGCCGAACTCGGTCTTTTCCAGCAGATGACCGTTGAGGTCGTAAACGTAGGCAGTGCGCCGGCCATCGAAGCCGGTTTCCTGTCGGATCAGGCCGGTGGGCGTGTAGTCCAGGCGGTATTTTTCGCCTGACTCGTTTTCGATCTCGGTGAGCAGCAGCCGCGCGTGGTCGTAGCGGTACTGCACGCGGGTGCCGTCGGGGTTGATTCGCCGCGAGACGAGGTGCAGGTCATCGTCATATTCATAGCGGGTGATGCGACCGAGCTCGTCGCGTTCGGCGGTGATCTGGCCGTAGGCGCCGTAGCTGTAGGCGCGGGTGCTTCCCGTAGGAGAAGTCGTCAGGATCAGTCGGCCCGCCCCATCCCATTGCTGACGGGTGATGGCGCCAAACTCGTCCTCGGTTGTGGTCCGCCGCCCGAGCGCGTCGTAGGAAAACCGCCGCACGCCGCCGTCGGGCAAGGTTTCCTCGACGAGCTGACCGAGTTCGTTCCACACCCAGCGGTGCCGGCTGCTGTCCGGGTAGCGCAGCGACAGCAACTGACCGCGAAGGCTGTAGTAGTAATGGGTGACCTGGCCGTCGGGATCGACCGCTTCAGTGACGGCGCCTTCGGCGTTGCGCCGATAGATCCACACCGCGTCGCCACGGCAACGCTTGTAGAGAAAACCGTTGCGGTACTCGTAGGACGTCGGTGCATCGTCCGGTGGAATCAGCGCGATCAGCCGTCCGACGTCGTCGTAGTGGTATTCGGTGACGGCGCCGAGCGCATCCTGTTCGGCGATCAACCGGCCCTGCTCGTCATAGGCCTTGAGCTGTTCGCCACCATCGGCCGCGACCTGGCGCACCAGCCGCGCCCGCTCGTCGTGGACGTAGACTTCTTCGGTGCCGTCGACGTAATGCACCGTCACGCTGGCGTCGTCGTCATTCCAGACGTAGCGGGTGTTCATCTGCGAGAACGAGGCCCAGTGCCGCACGCAGCGCGCCGCTTTGCCCGCGCGTTCCCATTCCCAGAAGAAGCTCGCCCCGCCGGTCAACTGCCGCTGCAGGATGACGTGGTGGTCGTCGTAGTCGTAATGCTCGCTGTCGCCGACGGCGTTGGTTGCAGCCAGCAGGCGCTGCCGCGCGTCGTAGTGATAAGTGGCGAGGTTTTGCTCGGTCGCCCATTCACCCTGTGCAAAGACCTGGTAATCGATCGCCACCAGTTGCGCGCGGTCATAGCGCAGCAACAACGCGCGCCCGGCGCCGTTGTGCAGGCGCTGAACACGGTCGGACCGATCGCGTTGCAGCGTCAGACGATTGCCATGGGCGTCGCTGATCGCCGTCAGCCGTCCCGCGCGAAAGTGATAAAACCGCGCGCTGTCGCCGGCCAGGGCGAGGATCAGTTCTTCGGGTTCGTCGCCAAGAAAAATCGCCGCCCGCGACAGGCTGTTGTGGATGGCCGGGCGCGCTGCGTCGGGTAAAGGGAAACGGGTGCGGCGGTTTTCGTGGTCGATCCAGATCACGCCATCGCCGTCGAAAGCCAGGCGATGGGCCAGCGTATGGCTCCAGCCGAACCCGAGGCCACTGTCGATTTCGACCGCGCTGCTGCGGTACAAACGGGTGAATTCGAACGGCAGCACGCCGTCGAGCACCGCGTCGGTCAGGGTCAGCAGCTCTTCGCCGGTGACCATCGACACCGGGCAGCCGTTTTTACAGGTATTGGGGACGCAGTCGGCGGCATCGCCGTTGGGGTTTTTCGCCTGGTCGGGGGCGTCGTCGTGGGGCTCGTCTTTCTTCAACGAGGCGTTACGCTTGGCATCCCAGCGCAATTGCATCCGGCCTTTTTTCACCCCGGCGGCAATGCCCCGCGCTGCAACAGCTTTGTAGCGGTCGACGTATTCAATGAACACGCTGACGATGGTGAACATCGCCTTGACCAGACGCTTGGCCACTTTGAACAGCTGGGCTGCACGATCAGCCAGACGCAGCGTCAGATAAGCGATCCCCGCGCCCGCCCCGACAAACGTCAGAACCACGCCTATCAGCACATCGATGATCAGTTGCACGATCATCATCGACGCCACTTCGGCGGTCTTGCCGGCAATCTCGCCGGGCGGAAGCATGTCCAGCCACAGGCTCGCCGACCGTAGCAGCAAACACAGCGCCGCTTCGTCACTGACCAGCAACTGCAGTTTTTCCATGAGATCAGGCGCGGTTTTCGCCAGCTCGATCAGGTCATCCGCACCACTGCCCAGTCGCCCGGCAAACTTGCCGGGGTCCTGGAGAATGTCCGACAGCAGACCGATGCTGTCCCAAACCCCTTCGATTGCCGCCCAACTGCCGGCGAGCATGCCGTTGCTGGCCGCTGTCGCCACCGACTGCGACCACTGGGGCTTGAAGCCCTGCCACTCCCTGCGCAGCCAGCCGTCCAGTTCGCCGGTCAAACCGTCGTAAGAGTCGAACAGCTCGGCAACCTGATCGGACGTGACAGCGCCATGCACCTGCACGCGGTAAAACTTGCCGGGCTTTCCTTCGAATTCGCCCTTGCCGTGCTGATCAAGGGTGACTTTGGTGGTCTCGCCCCCGTCCACCGCCACCACATCGACGACGATGTTGCCCAGCGGGATGTCATAGACCGATTCAAACTTGCTCTCTATCTGCATCAACCCGCCTTGCGGGCACTGGACGACGCTGGAGGAGAATTCGTTATCGCTGCTGCTGACCGCCGTGCTGTGTTCGCCGAAGCGAATGATGCGTTCCATGCCCACCAGCGACGGCAGGTCCGCCGCTTCGCTGAACCGGTCTGCCCCGCGACTGATCCAGTGATCGAGCTGTTTGCGGTAGAGGCTGAGGGTGTCGGGAAAGCTGTCGAGTTCCTGCTCGATGCGAGCGATGACTTCCATCAACACACGCGCAAAGACAGGTGGGGTCGGATAACGGGCTGGAGCATGAGCGGTCCCTCGCGCAGAAAATTAGTCGCGGGAACTGTGCGGGGGATCAAAAAGGAAAGAAGTCAGGCGAGTAGGCAAAGGGCGTAGGACAAATCTGCAATCGAAGATCAAGCGATTAACGCCCAGGCTAAAACGCAAACGCGGCGTGAGGAAAACCTCACGCCGCGTTTATCGGGACAGACATAACTGGATTTACTGCGTTGAATCTCCAGCCTTCAGCTGTTGCAGTTTCAGCTCCGCCAAAGGATGGCCGGCCTTGGCGGCCATCCGCCACCAACGGGCGGCTTCAACGGGATCCGGCGCTTTGCTCGGCGTGCCAGCAAGGCTGATGACACCCAATTGATAAGCCGCTTTGCCATCCCCGGCCAGCGCCGCCAGACGCAGCAAACGCACGCCTTCTTCGCGCGCGCCCAGACCGACGCCGCGAAAGGTCAGGATATGCCCATAGAAGCTTTGTGCACCGACATCGCCAAGATTGGCCATGCGCGCAAACTGTCCCTCAAGCCAGCGCCAGCCGCGCGGCTGGCGAACAAACCACGACCAATGAAACAGCCTGCGAGCCAACCAGTAACCGGCTCGCGCCTTCAGGCGCAGGAACACTCAGGCCTCCGCCGATTCCGGGTACTCGTATTCGAAGACGCGGACGACTTCAGACGCGTGCCAGGACGCCGCAGCCACGCCGTCCGAAGGCCCGGAAAACCGGCCCAGACGCTCGACACATTCAAAAAAACCGGTACGTGGCAAACGACTGGCGCCTTGGCTGATCACCAGAGAACTGCGCAACGGCTGCTCGGCTTTTGCATCCAGTGCGGCCAGATGCTCAAGCGCCGCCGTCAGGGTTTGCATTGCCGGTGTCGGCAGCTGCAAACGCTCCAGCAGCGCTCGATACGTCAGAAGATGGCGCTGACGGCGCGCCTGGTCCAGTTCCCCCAGCAATCCGTCCCAATGTTGACGACTGATGCGTACGCTCACGATTCATCCCTCCACCCTGGCACCGTCAGTTCCCAGGCCAGGCTGCGGCGAATCGCAGCGTCGGGTTGACGCTCACCACTTTCGATCATGGCCAGATAAGACGGGCTGATGCCTACCGTGCGGGCCAGCGCCTCGATGGCGATGCCCTTACCTTCGCGCAAACTGCGTAATTGATCCAGACCCGGAAGAGGTTCTGTTGAGGCGGTGAGCGGCGCTGCTGGCCGCTGCGCCGGTGTTTCGTTGATACCTGCTGCTTTCAGTAGAGCCTGATATTGAGCCCACGGCAGAACCGCGTATTCGGGTTCGCCATCGCGTGCAATTATCTGAATATCCATGACTACCCCGTAGGACAACAACACTTAGCGAGTCGGCACTTTTCCCTAGAAGTGTAATCCTAACAGCGGCCAAGGTCGCGGGGGGTATCTATCTACAAAGCTATCTACAGGCAGTCTTTGTCAGTCAGGGCTTTTTCGGGCCTTGGAGCTGCAATTGTTCGGGCGTGTCAGGCAGGCGCTCGACGACCGCCAGCTTCTCCGGTTGCTGGCGCTTGCGCCACAGGCGGAAGGCATTGAGTTCGTCATCAAGCGTTTTCATCAGCCAGGCGAGGACGGCAATGTCATCGAGCATGCCGAACATGGGGATGAAGTCCGGAATGGCATCAACGGGGCTGAGGAAATACATCAGACCCGCCACGACCGAGATCAGCGACTTGGCACTGATCGCGCGGTACTCCCCGCGCCAGTAGGCCAAGCAGAGCGATTGCAGCAAGCGCAGGTCATCTTTCAGCTTGCCAAGACGATTGCCTTGCGCGGCACCTTTGCTGGCAACGGCAAACAGCAGGGTCGGCAGACGTCCACGCGCCAGCAGGCGACCGGCCAAGGGCAGGAATCGAGCGAAATTCCACGGAGCTTTCATCTATTCTTCCCGTTGAAATGTTATCCACACAAATTGTGGATAACCTTGTGAACAGAGCTGCATTTCAGCGCTGAGAGCCCCGTTTCATAAGGGCTGCGCTCAGATCGGGCGTTTTTTACTCACATAAAAAAGCCCAACATTTCATTGACTTGGCGGCTCAGGGCGTCTAGCGCGGGCAGCCTCAATGCTATGACTGTGCTGATCAACGTCAGTTCGCTCTGTTTACCTTCACCGCCATCCAGACGCAACAACGCCCCGCATAAGCGAGGCGCTGTTGTCGAAGCCGTTGCGTGTTACTTGGCAGCGGCGTCTTCTTTGGCTGGATCCTTGATGGCCAGCAGTTCCAGGTCGAAAACCAGAACCGAGTTGGCCGGGATTGCCGGGCTTGGCGACTGAGCGCCATAAGCCAGATCGCTAGGGATGTACAGTTTGTACTTCTCGCCAACGTGCATCAGTTGCAGACCTTCAACCCAGCCCGGGATCACGCCGCTGACCGGCAGGTCAATCGGGCTGCCGCGCTCGACCGAGCTGTCGAATACGGTGCCGTTGGTGAGCTTGCCGGTGTAATGAACAGTCACGACGTCGGTCGGCTTAGGCTGCGCGCCATCGGCTTTCTTCACTACTTCGTACTGCAGGCCGGAAGCGGTAGTGGTTACACCTGCTTTCT
Organism: Pseudomonas khorasanensis; assembly: GCF_014268505.2. GTDB lineage: Bacteria > Pseudomonadota > Gammaproteobacteria > Pseudomonadales > Pseudomonadaceae > Aquipseudomonas > Aquipseudomonas khorasanensis. Next base: position 384,631 of record NZ_JABWQP020000001.1, on the reverse strand, counting down.
TGCCGTTTTCTTCGAGGAACTTCTTGCCGGCGGCTGCCGACTCTTCGCTCATTTTGGCCATACGCTCTTCGGCACGCTTTTGCAGCGCGGCGAAAGCTTCGACCAGTTCGTCATCTTTCAGCTTCTGTTCTTTCTTGCCAACGGCATCTTCGATGCCCTGGGCTACCGCTTTGGAGTCCAGATCATCCATGCCTTCCTGAGCAAGGCTTTTGCCCATGTTCAGGCCGATGCCGTAGGAAGCTTTCTGCGCCGGGGTTTTCAGCTCTACGCTGGTCTGCGAATCACAACCCGCAAGTACCAGGCTAACCAGGGCTACCGCCGCCGCCAACCGATGCTGTTTCATGCTATTTCCTTGTTCATGCGCCGAATGGGCAATCGAGTAAAGCCGCGAGCTTATCAGGCCGCCACGACCAATGGCTACCGGCATGAGAGCAGGAATCTTCTGATAAGTTCAGGGATTAAAACGCATTTTGGCAAAGGCTTGATGAAGCTTCTGTCATCCGTAGCCGACATGGATCGCTGGCTCCCGGCTCTGCATCTGGCGTAATGGCCACTTGCCCAGCAGTCGTAGCTCAGGCATAACAGCGCAACAATTCGACAAGGATGTTTATCTTGCGCCTCTTTTTCCGCGTTCTCGTTTTGATGGCCGTACTACTGGGACTCGCCGTTGCGGTGATTCTGTACTACGTCGCCAACCCGAAACTCCCTTTCTACACCCCGCCCCAACAGGTACGTTACCTGGATCAATGGAGCGAGGAGCAACGGCAGACCTACTATTTCACGCCACAGGGCACGCAAGTCAAAGGCCTGCGTTACGAGTGGTTCCAGGCGCTGGAACTGCCCTTCTCCGAGCAACGATTCGCCTCACCGGAGTATCTCGCCCGTTTCGGTTTTCTGGTCGACCCGCAGCAAAAAGCGACGGCAACCAACCCCGGTAATCTGCCTGTTGGCTTTGCCCGACATCAGAACCCTGGCAGTTCAGAGCACTATCTGGACATCACCTGCGCCGCTTGCCACACCGGCGAACTGCGCTTCAAAGGTCAAGCCGTGCGGATTGATGGCGGTACCGCGCAACATGTATTGCCTTCAAGCGTTCCTACGTTGCGCGGCGGCAGTTTCGGACAGGCCTTGGTCGCCAGTCTCGCCTCGACTTACTACAACCCGTGGAAATTCGAGCGCTTTGCCCGCCAGGTGCTCGGCAACGATTACGACGCTCGCCACGCGCAATTGCGCAAAGATTTCAGAACTTCGCTGAACACCTTCCTCCAAGTGGCCTGGAACGACACCCATCGCGGGCTCTACCCGACCGAGGAAGGCCCGGGGCGCACCGATGCATTCGGACGGATTGCCAACGCGACGTTTGGCGATGCCATTTCCCCTGACAACTACCGTGTGGCCGATGCCCCGGTGGATTACCCACAGCTGTGGGACATGTGGACTTTCGATTGGGTGCAATGGAACGGCTCGGCCCAGCAGCCGATGGCGCGCAATATCGGCGAAGCGCTGGGCGTTGGCGCCACCCTGAATTTCTTCGACGCCAACCGCCAACTGCTGCAAGGCGACGATCGCTACCCTTCCAGCGTGCGGGTTCGCGATTTGCACACCATCGAGGAAACCTTGCAGCAACTGAAGCCGCCAGCGTGGCCCGAGGATCTTTTCGGCGCTATCGACAAACCGCTCGCCGCCACCGGCCGCACGCTATTTGCCGAAAACTGCGCAGGCTGCCACGTTCCGCGCCAATCCCGAGAGGGCGATCGCTGGGTTCAGCATTTGAGCATGCTGCCCGTGGACGTCATCGGCACTGACCCGAACGCGGCCAACAACATCGCCAGCCACCGGTTCGACCTGACAGCGCTGCAATGGGATGTAAAAGAGTTGGAAAAGATGGATGTGAGGCTGGACCCCGCCCCAAAAGAACCGCTCGATCTGAGCCAATTGTCGGCGGCCAAGGGCTTGGCTTACGTCACCGCGTTCGTGGGAAACCGCGCTTATCGCGAAGCCAGCGTCACGCCGGCGGAAAAACCTGGACTGGACGGTTTCGGCCTGCCAATCGGGGTGCGCGAGAAGGTTGCTTACAAGGCCAGACCGCTGGCGGGCGTGTGGGCGACCGCGCCGTTTCTGCACAACGGTTCGGTGCCCAGCCTTTATCAGTTGCTCTCACCGCAAGATGAACGGGCGATAACCTTCTATAAGGGCACGGTCGAATACGATCCGCGTCACCTCGGGTACCGAACGGAGGCTTTCACCAATGGCTTCCTGTTCGACACGCGCATCAGCGGCAATCACAACAGCGGCCACGAATTCCGCGCCGGCGAACGCGGTAACGGGGTGATCGGCCGACTCCTCCAGCCCGAGGAGCGCTGGGCGCTGCTCGAATACCTGAAAGTGCTGGGCGGCCCTCTGGAGGCGCAACTGCCATGATCATGCCGACGTTCAAAAAGGAACCGCCACTGCTCGCCCGTTGCTGGTGGTGGCTGGGACGTTTGCTCGGCAAAACGCTGCTGATCCTGCTCGTCATCGGCGTCCTTTGCTGGGCAATCGCTAGCGCGTGGTTTGCCTGGCAGCATCGCGGGCCGGTGTCGGCACTGGAGCAGATTCCGCCGGGCGAGGCGGCGATGACTCAGGGAATAATTCAGACGGCGGTCCGCATCGTCGATCAACACCGTGAGGGCACCCGTTATCTGCGTGACGCCCATGCCAAGGCGCATGGTTGTGTGAGGGCTCAGGTGCAAGTATTGCCTGACCTGGCACAGTCGCTGCGACAAGGTGTGTTCAGCGAGCCGGGCAAAACGTGGGACGCGATGATCCGGCTGTCCAATGGCAACGCCTATCCGCAATTCGATAGCATCCGCGATGCCCGGGGCATGGCGATCAAACTGCTCGACGTTCCCGGAAAACAATTGCTCGGCAACCGCCAGGACCAGCATGAACAGGACTTTGTCATGTTCAGCCACCCGAATTTCTTTGTCAGCGATGTCGCCGAATACCGTCAGAATGTGGCGGCGCAGGCTGACGGGAAGAAGATCATGGCGTTTTTTCCGGCATGGGATCCGCGCACCTGGCAGGTCCGCCATCTGTTTATTGCGCTGGCCACTCTGTCACCGCCGCCAGACAGCCTGACCGGGACGACGTACTTTTCGGTATCGCCGTACAAGTTTGGAGAGGCCAATGCCAAATTCCGTGTCATGCCGGATCCGGACAGTTGTCCGGCTTATGCATTGCCCAGGCAGAATCACGACCTGCCAAACTTTTTGCGCAGCGCTCTGACTCAGCAGCTGTCGACGGATCGGGTGCCGGCCTGTTTCGCTTTGCAGATCCAGCGCCAGGATGCAAACAAGTACATGCCGATCGAAGACACCAGCGTGGAATGGCGTGAGCAGGATGCACCGTTCGAAACCGTGGCGCGGATAACTTTGCCACCACAGGATTTCGATACACCCGCCCTGAATCTGCAATGCGACAACCTGTCGTTCAATCCGTGGTTCGGGATCGAGGCACATCGGCCGATTGGCGGCATCAATCGCTTGCGCAAGGCGGTGTATGAAGCGGTGAGTGATTATCGGCACAGCCGAAATGCCACGCAGTAGCGGCGTCCCTGAGATTGCTGAATCCCGGACAACAAAAAGCCCGCACAAGGCGGGCTTTCCGTGGTATCTGGCGTTCAGTTCCAGATACCGAATATGGCGCAGCGGACGGGACTCGAACCCGCGACCCCCGGCGTGACAGGCCGGTATTCTAACCGACTGAACTACCGCTGCGCGAAACGCTTGAAACGAATGGTGGGTGATGACGGGATCGAACCGCCGACATTCTGCTTGTAAGGCAGACGCTCTCCCAGCTGAGCTAATCACCCTTCGCTTCGTTACGGGGCGCATTATGTCACAAGTTTTCTTAAAGTGTTGATTTAATTGAATATTTTTCAAAAAAATCAGAAAACCGGTGAAACGACACAACCCGCAGGTACAACCTTGAGGCAGAAAAAAACCCGCCTCAGCGGGTTTTTCCGTGGTGACCTGGCGTTCAGTGTTCCAGGTTACCGAATATGGCGCAGCGGACGGGACTCGAACCCGCGACCCCCGGCGTGACAGGCCGGTATTCTAACCGACTGAACTACCGCTGCGCGTAACACATGAAACGAATGGTGGGTGATGACGGGATCGAACCGCCGACATTCTGCTTGTAAGGCAGACGCTCTCCCAGCTGAGCTAATCACCCTTCGCTTCGGTGTGGCGCGCATTCTACGGAGCACCCCCACCTCTGGCAAGCACTTTTTTAAATAATTTTCTCAGGCCTTCCAAAGGCTTAGAGAAGGGTTGGCCTATGCCCCGGCGAAGACAATAATGCCCCCCTTTGTATAAAGGAGTGACTCACCCCATGTGGTTCAAGAACCTGCTGATCTATCGCCTGACCCAAGACCTGCCTGTCGATGCCGAGGCGCTGGAAACTGCACTGGCCACCAAACTGGCGCGTCCATGTGCAAGCCAGGAGTTGACCACTTACGGTTTCGTCGCGCCGTTCGGCAAGGGCGAAGACGCGCCGCTGGTGCACGTCAGCGGTGATTTCCTGCTGATCTCCGCGCGCAAGGAAGAACGCATTTTGCCGGGCAGCGTCGTACGTGACGCGGTCAAGGAAAAGGTCGAAGAGATCGAAGCCGAGCAGATGCGCAAGGTCTATAAGAAAGAGCGCGATCAGATCAAGGATGAAATCATCCAGGCATTCCTGCCGCGCGCGTTCATCCGTCGTTCGTCGACCTTTGCTGCGATCGCCCCGAAACAAGGTCTGATCCTGGTCAACTCGGCCAGCCCGAAACGCGCTGAAGACCTGCTGTCGACCCTGCGCGAAGTGATCGGCACCCTGCCCGTCCGCCCGCTGACGGTGAAAATGTCGCCAACCGCGACCATGACCGAATGGGTCACCACGCAAAAAGCCGCCGACGATTTCTACGTGCTGGACGAGTGCGAACTGCGCGACACCCATGAAGATGGCGGCATCGTGCGCTGCAAGCGTCAGGACCTGACCAGCGAAGAAATCCAGCTGCATCTGAGCACCGGCAAAGTGGTGACTCAGCTGTCGCTGGCCTGGCAGGACAAGCTGTCGTTCATGCTCGACGACAAAATGACCGTCAAGCGACTGAAATTCGAAGACCTGTTGCAGGATCAAGCGGAACAGGACGGTGGCGATGAAGCGCTGGGCCAACTGGACGCAAGCTTCACGCTGATGATGCTGACCTTCGGTGACTTCCTGCCGGCGCTGGTTGAAGCGTTGGGTGGGGAAGAGACGCCGCAGGGCATCTGATCCGTTTTTTATATGAAAGATTAAAAGATCGCAGCCTTCGGCAGCCCCTGCATGAAAACGAGTTTTCCTGTAAGAGCTGACGAAGGCTGCGATCTTTTTGCTGGCGACGTATGCTTAGCTTCCTAACGCTTTCATATAACAAGGATCAAGCCATGCGCGCACTGGCTGCACTCAGCCGCTTTGTCGGCAATACCTTCGCTTACTGGGTTCTGATTTTTGCCGTCGTAGCATTCCTGCAACCGTCGTGGTTCATCGGTCTGAAAAGCGCCATCGTGCCCTTGCTCGGGCTGGTGATGTTCGGCATGGGCCTGACCCTCAAACTTGACGACTTCGCTGCCGTCGCTCGCCATCCATGGCGAGTGGCACTGGGCGTGGTTGCACATTTCGTGATCATGCCCGGCGTGGCGTGGTTGCTCTGCCAGGTCTTTCACCTGCCGCCGGAAATCGCCGTCGGGGTGATTCTGGTCGGCTGCTGCCCGAGCGGTACCTCGTCCAATGTGATGACCTGGCTGGCTCGCGGCGATCTGGCGTTGTCGGTGGCGATTGCCGCGGTCACCACCCTCCTCGCCCCGCTGCTGACCCCGGCCTTGATCTGGCTGCTGGCCTCGGCCTGGTTGCCGGTGTCGTTCATGGAGTTGTTCTGGTCGATCCTGCAAGTGGTGCTGCTGCCGATTATCCTCGGCGTGGTTGCGCAGCGTCTGCTCGGCGACAAGGTTAGGCATGCGGTGGATGTGTTGCCGCTGGTGTCGGTGGTCAGCATCGTGATTATCGTGACCGCCGTTGTTGCGGCGAGTCAGGGGAAAATCGCCGAGTCCGGTCTGTTGATCATGGCGGTGGTGATGCTGCACAACAGCTTCGGCTATCTGCTCGGTTATTTCACCGGGCGGCTGTTCGGTTTGCCCTTGGCTCAGCGCAAGTCCTTGGCGCTAGAGGTCGGCATGCAGAACTCGGGGCTGGGCGCTGCGCTGGCCAGTGCGCATTTTTCGCCGCTGGCGGCGGTGCCGAGCGCGCTGTTCAGCGTCTGGCACAATATCTCGGGGGCACTGCTGTCGACTTATTTCCGCCGCATGAGCGAAAAGGAAGACCGCGACAATCTCGCGCAACAGGCTGCCGACTGAGCCGGGAACTTGATCCCCGGGTGAATGCTCGTCACTATATTGCGCAACGCGGGGACGACCCTGCGGCTCGATCGAGTCATTACTCTGGGGACGACCCCGTCAATCGATGGAGGTCTTGCATGTCCTGGATCATTCTGTTTTGCGCCGGCCTGTTCGAAGTCGGCTGGGCCGTTGGCCTGAAATACACCGACGGTTTCACCCGCCCGCTCCCCACCGCCCTGACCGTCGCGGCCATGGCCATCAGCCTCGGTCTGCTCGGGTTGGCGATGAAGGAATTACCGCTGGGTACGGCTTATGCCATCTGGACGGGCGTCGGAGCCGTGGGCACGGTGATTGCCGGGATCATCTTGTTTGGCGAGTCGATGGCATTGATTCGCATGGCCAGTGTGGCGTTGATCGTGACCGGCCTGATCGGGCTCAAGGTTAGCGCTTAACCCACCGACCCTATCGCTGGCAAGCCAGCTCCCACAAGGACTTCCGGTGTACGCCCGATTGATGGACATCACCGAACCTGTGGGAGCTGGCTTGCCAGCGATGAGGTCAGTCCAGACACCCTCTATCTAACGGTGCCCCGCAACTCCCCCACCAACGCCTGCAACTTCGCCGGCTCCGCCCCTTCGGTCACCGCCGGCCCCGCCACCAGCGTCACCCGCGACCACAACCGATGGAACAAGCCTTTGTTTGGATCGCGGCTGAAGAAACTCCCCCACAACCCCTGCAACGCCAGCGGAATCACCGGCACCGGCGTCTCTTCCAGAATCCGCGTCACGCCGCCCCGAAACTCGTTGATCTCGCCGTCGGCGGTCAATTTTCCTTCGGGGAAGATGCACACCAGCTCACCGTCCTTCAGATAATGGGCGATGCGGGTGAAGGCTTTCTCATAGATCTGGATATCTTCCTGACGCCCCGCGATAGGAATCGCGCCCGCCGTGCGGAAGATAAAGTTCAGCACCGGCAGGTTGTAGATTTTGTAGTACATGACAAAGCGAATCGGCCGACGCACCGCGCCACCGATCAGCAGGGCATCGACGAATGACACGTGATTGCACACCAGCAGCGCGGCGCCTTCATCGGGAATCGCTTCCAGATTGCGATGTTCGACGCGGTACATGGAATGGCTGAGCAGCCAAATCATGAAGCGCATGCTGAATTCGGGAACGATCTTGAAGATGTAAGCGTTGACGCCGATGTTCAACAGCGAGACGACAAGGAACAGTTGCGGTATCGACAGCTTGGCGACACTCAACAAAACGATCGAAACGATGGCCGAAACCACCATAAACAGCGCGTTGAGAATGTTGTTGGCGGCAATCACTCGCGCCCGTTCTTTTTCAGCCGTGCGCGACTGAATCAACGCGTACAACGGCACAATGTAGAAGCCGCCGAAAATGCCGAGACCGAGGATGTCGATCAACACCGCCCAGGTATGAACGAAGCCCAACACGGCAATCCAGCTATGGCCGGTGACGCTGTCCGGAATCCCACCTGAATGCCACCACAGCAACAGGCCAAACACCGTCAGGCCGAACGAACCGAACGGCACCAGCCCGATTTCGACTTTGCGCCCGGACAGTTTCTCGCAGAGCATCGAGCCCAGCGCGATTCCCACCGAGAACACGGTGAGAATCAGGGTGACAACGGTTTCGTCGCCGTGCATCCACTCCTTGGCGTAGGCCGGAATTTGCGTCAGGTAAATCGCCCCGACAAACCAGAACCACGAGTTACCGACAATCGAGCGTGATACTGCGGGCGTCTGGCCCAAACCGAGTTTCAGCGTCGCCCACGATTGACTGAAAATATTCCAGTCCAGGCGCATTTCAGGCGACGACGCCGCCGCGCGGGGAATACTGCGGCTGGCCAGATAACCGAGAACGGCAATGCCGATGATCGCTGCGGAAACTACCGGCGCGTAGTGCTCCGACGACATCATGATCCCGGCGCCGATGGTCCCGGCGAGAATCGCCAGAAAGGTGCCCATCTCCACCAGCCCGTTGCCCCCGACCAGTTCGTCGTCACGCAAGGCCTGCGGCAGGATCGAGTACTTCACCGGACCGAACAGTGCCGAATGCGTGCCCATGGCGAACAGCGCCACCAGCATCAGCGAAAGATGGTCGAAGAGAAAGCCGATCGCCCCCACCGCCATGATGGCAATTTCCGCGAGTTTGATCAGACGTATCAGCGCGTCCTTGGCGAACTTTTCCCCAAACTGCCCGGCCAGCGCCGAGAACAGGAAAAAAGGCAGGATAAACAGCAAGGCACAAAGGTTGACCCAGATCGAGCGGTCACCCTCGATGGCCAGCCGATAGAGAATGGCGAGGATCAGCGACTGTTTAAACACGTTGTCGTTAAACGCGCCGAGAGACTGAGTAATAAAGAAGGGCAAAAAACGCCGGGTGCGCAACAGGTTGAACTGTGAGGGGTGACTCATCTTCCGTGTTTCCTGATGTTAGGTAGAGAGGCCTGGGTGCTTGTTATTGGAATCTCGAACCACGATCCAGGCCACACCTTACCTAATCTTTCCGGATTATTTCTTCAAACCTGCAATGCACGGCGAGACAAACAGCTCGCCCCGCCACGCGCCTTGCAGGGTGCGTTTGCCAACGATCAGCCACATCGCCGTCAACAGCATCACCAGCGCCGTGCCGAACACACTGAAAAACGGCAGGTTGAGAATGCTCGCCAGTTTCAACGTCGCCAGCGAATACACGCCCAACGGGAACGTGAACCCCCACCAGCCGAGGTTGAACGGGATGCCGTCGCGCAGATAGCGCACGGTGATCAGCAGCGCCATCAGCATCCACCACAGACCAAACCCCCACAGCGTGATCCCCGCCACCAGCCCCAGGCCCGAAGCGATTTCACCGACACCGGGCAAGCCGTTCGCGGCAAAAATCGCCGGCGCCTCACCGCCCAGCAGCAACATGCCCAAGGCACCGGTACCGATCGGGCCGAGCGCCAGCCAGCTCGACGCGGCCATGTTTTCGTGGGGCAGCTTGTGCAAGGCCATGCGTAACAACAGAATCGTCAGGATGCTGAATGCCACCGGCAGGGAAAAAGCCCAGAGCACATAGCTAGTCGTCAGCACCACCAGTTGCGCGTGGGCGTCGGTCAAGTGCGGGGCCACTAAACCGCCGCTGGCCGCCGCGACTTCGGCCGCCACGACCGGCAACAGCCAGACAGCGGTCATCTGATCGATGCTGTGCTCCTGACGGGTAAACATCATGTACGGAATCAACACACCGCAGGCCAGCGACATCGCCACGTCCAGCCACCACAGGACTTCGACAAGCTGAATAACGCCCTCGCCCCAGCGCGGCAGCCCAAACAGCAGAAAACCGTTAATGATCGTTGCAAGGCCCATGGGAATGGTGCCGAAGAACATCGACACAGTGGAATGACCGAAAATCCGCCGTGCCTCGTCGAAAAACAGAATCCAGCGCGCGGCGTAGGCTGCAGTAAACAAAGCGAACAACAGGATATTGAACAGCCACAGTCCTTCCGCCACGGCATGCAACCCGGGGATCGCAACTGGCAACTGCGCCAGCGCCAACGCCAGTACGCCGGTGCCCATGGTTGCGGCGAACCAGTTCGGCGTGAACTGGCGGATCACTTCGCGTGGGTGCTGCAGCTGGCTGAAAGGCTTGTAGCCGGGGGTGACACTGTTAGGGCAAATCATCATGAACTCCTGTCCTCTCGTGAGGTTGAGATCATGGTAGATCCGAATCGAATATCGATATAACGGGTAATATCTCTAACTGTTATCTGTTTTGCAGATAAGCTCAGACGCTGCCTTCGGATTCGACTACCAGAATCCGCGCCGCGCCCTGGGGATGCGCTACATGCTCGGTGCCGACCGAGGCGTAGAAAATATCGCCGACTTCCAGCAGCGCTTGTTTCTCCTCACCGTTTTCGCGATAGCGCATCTGCACCTGACCATCGAGCACCACGAACACTTCTTCGCCATCATTGACGTGCCACTTATAAGGCTGATCGGTCCAGTGCAGGCGCGTGGTGATGCCGTTCATGTTGGCGATGTCCAGTGCACCCCAGGCGCGCTCGGCGGTGAACGATTTGCTGCGGATAATCTTCATGAGTCGATCCGTGAAAGAAGTAGGCCAAGGCTAACTGAAACAGCGGCGTTCAAGGAGCGCTGCAAACTTTGGCCGCTTGTGGACGCAGACTGAGCAGCAGCGCAGCGACCGCCAGCACAATCAGAACCGCACCGTAACCATCAGTGGTCGCCAGTAAGCCGAAACTGCGAGCCAGGTGCCCGGCCAGCAAAGCAGGCAAACAGAACGCCAGGTAACTGAGCACGTAATACGCCGACATCAACCCGGCCCGCTCATGTGGCAAGGCCAGCGGTACTAGACTGCGAACGGTGCCAAGGAAGCCCGAACCGAACCCGCACCCGGCGACCAGCGTGCCGAGGAAGAACACCGACAGACTGGCGCCATGTACGCCAAGCAGAATCAGGATCAGACCGAGGGGCAGCAGGCTTGCACCCAGACGCAGGGCCTGGGTGGCCGGACGATTGCGCATCGTGACGATCATCAGCGCCCCGGTCACGGTCAATGCCGCGACCGTCGCGCCGCCGATCAGATTGGATGTCGAGCCGGTGGCCGTGCGCACCAATGACGGCGCCAGTGACGCGTAAAAACCACCTAACGCCCAGGTCGCTGTGTTCAGCGGCAATACTCGCCACAATGTCGAACGCGCTTGCAGCGGCACATGCAAGGTAGGCCGCAACGACGCCCATGCCCCGGCTTGTCGCGAGACACTTTCCGGCAGGCGCCAGACATACAAGCCCTGCAACACAAACAGCGCCAGCAGCAACCAATAGGTCAGTTGCAACGGTGCGGGGGCGAATTCTGCCAGCAAGCCGCAACCCATGCCGCCCAACGCCATGCCGAGCAACGGCGCGACACTGTTGACCAGCGGGCCGTTCTGGCGATCGGTATCGAGCAGCGTCGCACTCAAGACAGCCGTGGCCATGCCAGTGGCGAAACCTTGCAAAACGCGCGCGCCGATCAGCCATGCCACGCTGTCGGCGTAGATGAACAGCAACATCGCCAGCGCATTGAGCAACACGGCAGCAAAGATCACCGGTTTACGCCCCAAGTGATCGGAGAGCGAACCAACGGTTAACAGCGCCGCCAAAAGGCTGAGGGCATAAACCCCGAAGATCAGCGTCAATACCGCTGGCGAGAAGTGCAACTGTTCCTGATACAAGTGGTACAACGGCGTCGGCGCAGTTGAAGCGGCGAGGAAACTCAGTAGGGTAATCGCCAGAAACCACAGGCTGGATCGATGGGAAGCAAGGCTGGTCATGGGCACACTCCGCAAAAGCTAATTTTTTGCTTTTGCGGAGTGTGCTACCGCCTCACGCTAAAAGCAAATTCTTTGTGTTAAGGTCTGCCGCATGGCTATTAAAGAAGGTTTACGCCCCGGAGGCCGAAGCGCCCGGGTGCAGGAGTCGATTCATTCGGCTGTCCGCGCGCTTCTGCAAGAACAGGAGCGTTCCACGGTGACGGTCCCGCAAATCGCAGCGCGCGCAGGCGTTACGCCGTCGACCATTTATCGGCGCTGGGGCGATCTGACGGCGCTGCTGGCTGATGTCGCCCTCGCCCGTATGCGCCCTGACAGCGAGCCGGCGGATACCGGCAGCCTGCGCGGCGACATCCGCGCCTGGGCCGAGCAGTATCTCGACGAAATGAGCTCGGAACCGGGGCGCAACATGATGCGCGATGTGCAAGCGAGCGCTACGCCGGGGTATTGCGTGGCGATCGTTGGTGCGCAGTTGCAGACGATTGTTGACCGCTATCCTGATGAAACGGCGCCGAGTGTTGACCGACTGATAAATCTGGTCGTGGCGCCGGTGGTGTATCGGCTTCTTTTTTCGGCGGCAGCATTGGAGATGGATGAGTTGCATCGCCTGATCGATATCGCATTGCAGCAAGGCTGACGCCTTCGCGAGCAGGCTCGCTCCCACAGGAGAACGCATTTCAATTGTGGGAGCGAGCCTGCTCGCGAAGAGGCCCTGCCGATCATCAAAAAACCACTCGACTCCACCCTGCGACACCCCGCCGCGCCACGACCTTGGTCGACACTGACGAACCGTCGCGCGCATGCGAGACTGTCCGCCCGGGTTGGAGTGCCGGGGAGTCTTTTGTCGGGAGTGTTGCATGCCGTTGTCCACCGGCCTGATCGCCGTCGTTGCCCTGGCCTATATGGCCATCATGTTCGCTATCGCCTTTTACGGCGACCGCCGCCGCACGCCGTTGCCGCCGCGTGTGCGTGCCTGGGTGTATAGCCTGTCGCTGGCGGTTTACTGCACCAGCTGGACGTTTTTCGGCGCGGTCGGCCAAGCGGCGGAACAGCTGTGGTCATTCCTGCCGATCTACCTCGGGCCGATTCTGTTGCTGCTGGGCGCGCCGTGGGTCCTGCAAAAAATGGTGATGATCAGCAAACAGGAGAACATCACCTCCATTGCCGACTTTATCGCCGCACGCTACGGCAAGTCGCAATCGCTGGCGGTGGTTGTTGCGCTGATTTGTCTGGTCGGCGTGCTGCCCTATATTGCCCTGCAGCTCAAAGGCATCGTTCTGGGCGTGAACCTGTTGATCGGTGCGGGCGCCGATGCGATGGGCACGCGCGCTCAAGACACCGCGCTGATCGTGTCGCTGGTACTGGCTCTCTTCACCATCGTGTTTGGCACACGCAACCTCGACGCGACTGAACACCACCGCGGCATGGTGCTGGCAATTGCCTTCGAATCGCTGGTCAAGCTGTTCGCCTTTCTCGCCGTCGGCGCTTTCGTCACCTACGGTCTCTATGACGGTTTCGATGACCTCTTTGATCAGGCGATGCTCGCCCCGCGCCTCGAAGCGTACTGGAAAGAAACCATCAATTGGCCCTCGATGGTGGTGCAGACCGGCGTAGCGATGATGGCGATTATTTGCCTGCCTCGGCAATTTCACGTGACCGTGGTGGAAAACATCGACCCGCAGGATCTGCGTCTGGCCAAATGGGTATTCCCGGCTTATCTCGCCCTGGCCGCGTTGTTTGTAGTCCCGATCGCGCTGGCCGGTCAGATGATGCTGCCCAGCCATGTTCTGCCCGACTCGTTCGTGATCAGCCTGCCGCTGGCCCAGGGTCATCCGGCGTTGGCGATGCTGGCGTTTATCGGCGGTGCCTCGGCGGCGACAGGCATGGTGATCGTCGCCAGTGTCGCGCTGTCGACCATGGTGTCCAACGACATGCTGTTGCCGTGGCTGCTGCGACGCAACAACGCCGAGCGGCCGTTCGAAGTGTTTCGTCAGTGGATGCTGTCGGTACGCCGCGTCAGCATCGTGGTGATTCTTCTGCTGGCCTACGTCAGCTATCGCTTGCTCGGCTCGACCGCAAGCCTGGCCACCATCGGCCAGATCGCGTTCGCTGCAGTGACGCAACTCGCACCCGCGATGCTCGGCGCGCTGTACTGGAAACAGGCGAACCGCCGTGGCGTATTCGCGGGGCTCGCCACCGGGACTTTTCTCTGGTTCTACACACTGGTTCTGCCGATTGCAGCGCACAGCCTCGGCTGGTCGCTGGCCAGTTTCCCGGGGTTGGCATGGCTGCACAGCAACCCCCTGAACCTGCCGATCACGCCGTTGACCCAAGGCGTAGTGTTATCGCTGGCCGGTAACTTCACGCTGTTCGCCTGGGTGTCGGTACTGTCGCGTACGCGGGTTTCCGAGCACTGGCAGGCTGGGCGCTTCATCGGTCAGGAAATCAGCGCGCGGCCGAACGGGCGCTCGATGCTGGCGGTGCAGATTGATGATCTGCTGCAACTGGCGGCACGCTTTGTCGGCGAAGAACGCGCGCGCCAGAGCTTCATCCGTTTTGCCTACCGTCAGGGCAAGGGCTTCAACCCGAATCAGAACGCTGACAGCGAATGGATTGCTCACACCGAACGCCTGCTGGCCGGTGTGCTCGGCGCCTCGTCGACCCGCGCCGTCGTCAAAGCGGCCATTGAAGGTCGGGAAATGCAGTTGGAGGACGTCGTCCGAATCGCCGACGAAGCCTCGGAAGTGCTGCAGTTCAACCGCGCCCTGCTGCAAGGCGCGATCGAAAACATCACGCAAGGCATCAGCGTGGTCGACCAGTCGCTGAAACTGGTGGCCTGGAACCGTCGTTACCTGGAGCTGTTCAACTATCCCGACGGGCTGATCAGCGTGGGCCGCCCGATTGCTGACATCATCCGCTACAACGCTGAACGCGGTCTGTGCGGCCCAGGCGAAGCGGAAGTGCATGTTGCCCGGCGCCTGCACTGGATGCGCCAGGGCCGCGCCCACACCTCCGAGCGCCTGTTTCCCAATGGCCGGGTAATCGAACTGATCGGCAATCCGATGCCCGGCGGCGGTTTTGTCATGAGCTTCACCGACATTACCGCGTTCCGCGAAGCCGAACAGGCGCTGACCGAGGCCAACGAAGGCCTGGAGCGACGGGTCGGCGAACGCACGCAAGAGCTGTCGCAACTCAACGTCGCGCTCACTGAAGCCAAGGGCAACGCCGAGTTGGCTAACCAGTCCAAGACCCGCTTTCTCGCCGCCGTCAGCCATGACTTGATGCAGCCGCTGAACGCCGCGCGACTGTTCTCCGCCGCCCTCTCCCATCAGAACGAAGGCTTGGGCAGCGAGGCGCAGCAACTGGTCCGGCATCTCGACAGCTCGTTGCGCTCAGCCGAGGACCTGATAAGCGACCTGCTGGACATCTCGCGCCTGGAAAACGGCAAGATCAACCCCGATCGCAAAGCGTTCGCCCTCAACGAACTGTTCGACATCCTCGGCGCGGAATTCAAGGCGCTGGCGCAGGAGCAAGGGTTGAAATTCCGTGTGCGCGGCAGTCAGTTGCGCATCGACAGCGACATCAAATTGCTGCGGCGGATTTTGCAGAATTTCCTCACCAACGCTTTCCGCTACGCCAAGGGACCGGTGCTGCTGGGCGTACGTCGGCGCGCCGGCGAACTGTGCCTGGAAGTCTGGGATCGCGGGCCGGGTATTGCGGAAGACAAGCAGCAGGTGATTTTCGAAGAGTTCAAACGCCTGGACAGCCATCAGACCCGAGCCGAAAAGGGCTTGGGTTTAGGCTTGGCGATTGCTGATGGCTTATGTCGCGTGCTGGGGCACACCCTGCGCGTTCGCTCATGGCCGGGGCGTGGCAGCGTGTTCAGCGTGACCGTGCCATTGGCTCGCACTCAAATACCTCCCGCGAACGCCACGGTGGAATCGAACGGCAAGCTGTTGAGCGGCGCGCAAGTGCTGTGTATCGACAATGAAGACAGCATTCTGATCGGCATGAACAGTCTGTTGAGCCGCTGGGGCTGCCAGGTGTGGACAGCGCGTAATCGCGACGAGTGCGAGGCGCTGTTGAGTCAAGGCGTGCGGCCGCAACTGGCGTTGGTGGATTATCACCTGGATCACGGCGACACCGGCACAGAACTCATGGCGTGGTTACGCACGCGCCTGGGCGAGCCGGTGCCGGGAGTGGTGATCAGTGCCGATGGCCGCCCTGAGATGGTCGCGCAGGTGCATGCGGCGGGGCTGGATTATCTGGCCAAACCGGTGAAACCGGCGGCGTTGCGGGCGCTGTTGAGTCGGTATTTGCCGCTGTAGGTGGGCGATTTTACTGGCGCCATCGCGAGCAGGCTCGCTCCCACATTGGAATGCGTTTCCTGTGGGAGCGAGCCTGCTCGCGAAGCTTCTGATTTATTCCGGCAGTTCGACCAGTCCATCAACATCCGTCATTGCGCGCTCCAGCAGGTCCGCCGGCAAGCTCTTGCTCGCCCGTGCACCCAGCAATTTCAATTGCTCACTGCGGCTGACCAGATTGCCGCGCCCTTCTGTCAGCTTGTTGCGCGCTGAGCTGTAGGCCTTGTCCAGTTGCTGCAGGCGATTGCCGACCTCGTCCAGATCCTGGATAAACAACACGAACTTGTCGTAAAGCCAACCGGCGCGCTCAGCGATTTCCCGAGCGTTCTGGCTCTGGCGTTCCTGTTTCCACAGACTGTCGATCACGCGCAAAGTAGCCAATAGTGTGGTCGGACTGACGATGACGATATTGCGGTCGAAGGCTTCCTGAAAGAGTGCCGGCTCAGCCTGCAAGGCGGCGGAAAACGCGGCTTCGATCGGTACGAAGAGCAAAACGAAATCGAGGCTGTGCAAGCCTTCAAGGCGTTTGTAATCCTTGCCGGCCAGGCCTTTGACGTGATTGCGCAGCGACAGCACGTGCTGCTTGATCGCGATTTGCCCCAGCGTGTCGTCTTCGGCCGCGACATATTGTTGATAGGCCGTAAGACTGACCTTGGAATCGACCACCACCTGCTTGTCGCCGGGCAGGTAAATGATCACATCGGGCTGGAAGCGCTCGCCATCCGGGCCCTTCAAATTGACCTGGGTCTGGTACTCGCGGCCTTTCTCCAACCCTGCGTGTTCCAGAACCCGCTCAAGGATCAGCTCGCCCCAGTTGCCTTGGGTTTTCTGGCCCTTGAGGGCGCGGGTCAGATTGGTCGCTTCGTCGCTCAAGCGCAAATTCAGCGCCTGCAAACGCTCCAGTTCCTTGGCCAGCGAGAAGCGCTCGCGGGCTTCGGCCTGGTAACTTTCTTCCACGCGTTTTTCGAAAGACTGGATGCGTTCTTTCAACGGATCCAGCAACTGCCCGAGCCGTTGCTGGCTGGTTTCGGCAAAACGCTGCTCGCGCTCGTCGAAGATCTTGCCCGCCAGTTCGGCGAATTGGGCGCGCAACTCATCGCGCGAGCCTTGCAGATCATTGAGGCGCTGTTGATGGCTTTCCTGTTGTTCGCGCAGCTCGGCGCTCAGCGAGGCGGCGTGGGCGTCGAGGCGGCGCAACTCGGCGTCCTTGTTCGCGCGCTCAAGGTTCCAGGCGTGGGAAGCGTCGCGGGCGTCATCGCGCTCGATCTGCAGCAACTCGACTTCGCGGCGCAGGGCGGCAAGGTCGGCCTGCTTGGCGGCGTTGGCCTGACCGAGATCGGCGACTTCATCGCGGCTGGCTTCAAGCTGCGCATTGAGCCCGTCCTGAGCCAGTTGTGCCATGGTCAGGCGCTCTTCAAGCAAAGCCAGATCAGCATCGGCGCTGCTGGCCCGACGTTGCAGTTGCCAGGCCAGCGCCAGCAGTGGCACCCCTGCTGCCGCAAGACCGAGCAACATGCTGGTCAAGTCCATAGCCATAGCGACTCCTGCCGATCCGATAAAGCCTGAAGGTTAACCAAGGTGTCAGGGCTTGGACAGCTCAGTCTTCGATCAGACCGAGTTCCTGCTGCGCGCGGCGGTCGCCGGCACGGGCGGCCTGACGTAGAAGCTCCTGCCCGATGCGACGGTCACGCGCGTTGCCGCACTCACGGCACATCAGCTGGCCAAGGCGGCTCTGTGCGACAACAACGCCTTCGCGTGCCGGTTGCTTGAGCAGGCGGCCGGCGAGGTGTTTGACACTGTGGCTTTCGCTCAAGCGCGGAGCATCGAGCAACCATTCAGCCACGCGCACGGAAAAGCGCTTGGGAGCGGTAACAGAGGTCGGGTTGGAGGTAACAGAGTCTGATACTGAGCGAAACTTCATAAAGCACTGCGGGACAGATCGAAGGCGCGACACTTTACTCTCTTTTTCTTACAGGTAAAGTCGAAAAGAACCCGGCACGCCCGTCCTAGAGCAAGCGCTAGGGACAATCCACAGAAGCTGTGGATAAGTCAGTGGACAACCGCCTTGCGATCGCCGCAAAGCCTTATGGAATGGGGCTCGCAGTCAAACTGACGATTTTTTCACCAGCAAAAAAAGGCGATATTTTTCATTGACTTAAACTTTTGATACAGGCAGCGACCGGAGTCAGGATCAATGTGACAGTTCGGTTACGCTCTGTGCAACTAATGTGCACAAGTACCTGTGACTCCGTTATATGCGTGCGCTTTTTCGGGTCATTTTTGGTCACAAACCACGATCAACCGGGCTGATGCAAAGGACCTACGGCGACGAATGGTCAGGTGCCGCAGACGACATCATTTTTATCTGCAGACAGGTTTGCTTTGCCCGAGAGGATCCGTTACTATCCGCGGCGTTAGTACCAAGCTGAAAGTCAATTCCGGTCGAACATCCCCCACGGTGAACCTTCTCTCAAGAAGCCCTTGCCGAAAAAAGCGGGAACGACCCCTCGATGGTTTCCAGGTAAATCTTGCGACGACGCTGCCTTTGAACGAAAGCAAAGGGCGTTGCGAAGGCCACTTACTCTGACCGAACCAACCTGCAAATTGATCAGGATCTTCACCCCGGGCCCAGAACCTTTGCCCTTGATGTGCTGCCTGTCCTCCTAAGTACCTACCTGCCAGCCCAAGCGCGCTCACTTATCAGCGCTTCAAACTGGCTGCTTTGTTCCAGTCGGGTTCTTCGTTCGATCAATGGTGATCGACGTTACTGGAACGTTTTAACGTTGCACGGTTCTTATCCGTGTCATTTGTAGGAACACCCAATAACTATGTCTACTCAAATCCAGACTCAGGATGCCATTCGCACCCTAACCAACGCTTTTGCCCCAATGAACTGCCTGATCATGGCCGCTCGCAAAGGCTGCTTCAGCTTCACCGTGGTCAATGAACACGGAATCGCTCGCCACAGCGAGCGCTTGTACCCCGATCAATACTCCAGCGCAGAACCGCTGCAGGCCGTGATCGAGCGTACGCGCCAGGCACTGGTTGCCTGAAGCCGAACAGGCTGCAAAAGCAAAGCCCTGCTAACAAGCGGGGCTTTTTATTGCCTGATATTTCACTTTTAGCGCTTCGCTTTTAAGCATATTCGGATCTAACGCTTGGGATCCGATGCGGGAAATATTTTAAAAACAGGCCTTTACACGCTGAATATCACACTACACTTCAACTCAAGCGGCGTGACCCGCTTGCGGCGAGCCTGAGTCGATCCACTGCTGCCAAAGCCTCTTCAGGACTCGCCCTCTATAACAAGAAACCGAGGGTGTTATGGGTATCGCCGCCAGCGAACTGTGCCGCTATGTGATCCGTCCGACCTTGATCTATCTGGGACGTCATTGCGCCACCGCCGAATCCCTGCTGTTGGGCATCGCCGCCAGCCAGTCCGCCCTCGGGTCTGCCCTGCATGACCGCCGTGGCCATGGCCTCTACCGGATTGCCGAGCATCGGCATCAGGCACTCTGGGACGAATACCTGGCGCTTGATCCGGAGCGTGCGAGCCTGGTGCGCGGCCTCGCCAGCCAGCATGCATTTCTCAGCGGTCCGCACCTGGAGCTGACCGTCAACCTGCGTTACGCCACCGCCATCGCCTGGCTGCTGGTCGAAGAACAGAACCCCACCCTGCCCGCCCCGACCGACCTGCTGGGCATGGCGCGCATCTGGCGTCAGACCTTTCAGCCTCAAGGTCGCTTGCGTGACTTCACTTACGCTTGGCAAACGTGTGTTTCACCGCTGAATCAGGTCGCTTGCTGACCACATGGTTTCGGAAGTTCTCGTATCTAGTCGCCATTTGGTCGGATTGTCCTACAAAACCGCTCTAACTCAAGGCATACAGGCTATAGCGCTGGGGCGAAAATGTTGGTAATTTTCGCCCCGGTGATCACCAGGAGTTCTAATAATGAAAAAAGTCATGCTCAAAACCACCCTTAGCCTCGCCGTTACCCTCGCATCTAGCCAAATTTTCGCGGCAGGTTTTGCCCTCAACGAACAAAGCATCAGTGGGATGGGGACTGGTTTTGCCGGGCGATCTTCTTCTGCCGACGACGCAAGCACCGTTTATGGCAACCCTGCCGGCATGGCTCGCATCAAGCGTGAACAAGTCACCGGTGGCGTAGCCTTTGTCGATGCGCATACCGACATCAGCAACGGCAGCTCCAGCCCGAACGGCGGCAGCAACAAAGGCGACATGGTGCCTCTGACTGCCGTACCGATGGGCTTCTACGTCAAGCCGATCGACGATCACTGGGCGTTTGGCCTCGGCGTCTACGTGCCATTCGGCCTGATCACCGATTACGAAAGCGGCTTTGCCGGCCGTTATTTCGGCAGCAAGTCTGAAGTACAAGTCATCACTTTCCAGCCAACCGTCAGCTACGCCTTCAACGACAAGGTGTCGATCGGTTTCGGTCCGACGATCAACCGTATCGACGGCTCGCTGGAGTCGAACCTGTCGATCACTCAGGCGCTGCCGGACGGCAAGGTCAAGATCAAGGGTGACGACACCGCGCTGGGTTACAACATCGGCGTTCTGGTGCAAGCCACCGACACCACCCGTGTCGGCCTGACCTACCACTCCAAGGTTGACTACAAACTGGAAGGCGACACCAAGGTCAAGTACGGCGCCTTGGCGCTGGCAGGCTTGGGCGCCAGCCAGAAGTACGATGCGTCGTTGAAGATCACCACGCCTGAATCCGTTGACCTGTCGGTCACCCAGGCCATCAACGATCGCTGGAACGTCTACGCCGGTACCACCTGGACTCGTTGGAGCCAGCTGGAAAAGATCACCGTCAAGAACTCCGGCGTGCAGCCTGCATTGGCCGGTCAGTTTGGCTCGATCAACGAAGACCAGAACTGGCATGACACCTGGGCCTACGCCGTGGGTACGTCGTATCAGTTGAACAAGGAATGGGTCCTGCGTACTGGTCTGACCTTCGACCAGTCGCCAACCAATAACGAAGACCGCTCGCCACGAATCCCGACTGGCGACCGCACGATCTTCAGTATCGGTGCCGGCTGGAGCCCGACCGAAGACCTGACCATCGACGTCGCTTATTCGTACCTGAAGGAAGAGTCGGTCAACATCCGCAACGAAAACAATCGTGGCCAAAGCTACGAGTCCAAGTATGAAAACTCGGCAAACGGTTTCGGTGTCGGCGCGACTTACCGCTTCTGATGATCGGCGGCGAGGCTGATCCCTCGCCCACAAAAAACCCCGCTCTCTTTGCTGAGGCGGGGCTTTTTAATGCCTGCAACTTTTCACTGGAACGACAAAATTACCATTGTGGGAGCGAGCCTGCTCGCGAAGGCGGTATGTCAGATGATGATGTGCTGACTGACGCACCGCTTCGCGAGCAGGCTCGCTCCCACAGGGAAAAACATGGGTCAGTGAGTCAGGGGTTTGGAGGCGATGGCCTTCTCGATCGCCGCAATAAACTCAGGATCATCCGGCTTGGTCAGACTGGAAAAACTGGCAACAACCTTGCCCTGACGGTCCACCACGTACTTGTAGAAGTTCCACTTGGGCGCATTGCTCTGTTCGGCCAGAACCTTGAACAGATGCGTAGCGTCATCGCCGCGAACCTTTTGCGGCTCAGTCATGGCGAACGTCACGCCGTAATTGGCGTAGCAGACTTTGGCGGTCTCGGCGCTGTCCTTGGACTCCTGCTTGAAGTCGTCCGACGGTACACCGAGCATTTCCAGGCCTTGGACCTTGTAGCGCTTGTTCAGCGCCTCAAGACCTTCGAACTGCGGGGCGAAACCGCAGAAACTGGCGGTATTGACCACCACCAGCGGCTTGTCGGCGTATTGCTTGCACAGATCGATGGATTCCTTGGCACGCAACTTCGGCAGCGAGCCTTGCAGCAGGTCCGGACAGTCGGCGGCCTGGGCCAGGCCAGTCAACGCCATCAGCAAAGCGGGAACAGCACACCAGCGCATCAACATGTTGAACATCCTTGGGCAGTGGTCAGCTTTCGACGTTACTCGTCACGCTGCGCTCTAGCAAATACTCATGCCCAATTGCATCAATGCGAGGCCGCCCTGCTGCCAGCCCCACCACACCAGCGCCAGCAGCGCGGCGGCCAGTGCGGTGATGGCGAGTCGCGCCCAATGCCGGCTCATGCCGCGCTCGCACTGGCTTGCAGGCGCGCCACCGGACGCTCGCGCACTGGCCAGTTCAGCGCCGCCGCCAGCAGGCTCAAGAGAATCGCCACTTGCCAGATCAAGTCATAACTCCCGGTTCGGTCATACACCACCCCGCCCAGCCAGCCGCCGAGGAACGAGCCAAGCTGATGGAACAGAAAGACGATGCCACCGAGCATGGACAGATTTCGCACACCGAACAAGGTCGCCACCGTACCGTTGGTCAACGGCACCGTCGACAGCCACAGGAAACCCATGGCCATGCCGAACAGATACGCCGTGGTGGTCGTCACCGGCAGCCACAGGAACAGCGCAATCACCACCGCGCGCAGCAGATATAACCCCGTCAGCAAGCGCGGTTTGGACATCCGCCCGCCGAGCCAACCGGCGGTGTAAGTGCCGAAAATGTTGAACAGCCCGATCAACGCCAGCACCGTGGTGCCGACGGTCGCGGGCAAATGCTGATCCACGAGATAGGCCGGCAGGTGCACGCCGATAAACACCACCTGAAAACCGCAGACGAAAAAACCGAACGCCAGCAGCCAGAATCCGGAATGCGAACAGGCCTCGCGCAGCGCTTCGGCAAGGGTTTGATCATGGCCGAGCACCGGCAGCGGCTTGTCCTTGAGCATGCCCACCAGCGGCACGATCATCGCCACCAGCAGGCCAAGCACCAACAGCGCTGCCGACCAGCCGAGCCAGCCGATCAAACCCAGCGTGCCCGGCAGCATGGCGAACTGGCCGAACGAACCGGCGGCGCTGGCGATACCCATGCCCATGCTGCGTTTCTCTGCCGGCACGGCGCGGCCGACTACGCCGAGGATCACCGAGAACGAGGTGCCGGACAGCCCGATGCCGATCAGCAGGCCAGCACTCAGCGACAGGGTCACCGCCGAATCGGACAAGCCCATGAACACCAGGCCCAACGCGTAGAGCACGCCTCCGACCAGCACCACTTTCGCCGCACCAAAACGGTCCGCCAGCGCGCCGGTAAAGGGTTGCGCCAAGCCCCAGATCAGGTTCTGCAAGGCGATCGCGAAGGCAAACACCTCACGGCCCCAGCCGAACTGCGCGCTCATCGGCGACAGGAACAAACCGAAACCATGGCGCACGCCCAGTGACAACGCCAGGATCAGCGCACTCCCGAGCAACACCCAACCGCACGTACGCCACATCGATGTCATTATTATTCTCCAGTCGCGGGTATATACCCGCTTGAGCCCGGAAAAACCGGCGTCAGGCCAGTTCGTCCAGCAATTTGAGCAAGGTTTCGCGCTTCTCGGCACCGAGACGGTCGATCAGCCGCTGCTGCGCCGCCTCCCATGCGGGCAGCGCCGCTGCCAGGCGCTGTACGCCGGTCTCAGTGAGCCGAACAATACGATTGCGCATGTCTTCGCCCTCGGCCAACGCCACCAGGCCTTCGCCTTCCAGCACGCGCAGATTGCGCCCCAGGGTACTGCGATCCAGGCCCATGGCCTCGGCCAGTTCGGAAATGCTCGGTTGCACAAGCCGCTGCAGATTGCACAGTAGAGAATACTGGGCAACGTTGATCCCGAAGCCGTCGAGGGCGCCGTCGTAATGCCTGCTGACGCCACGCGCGGCGCGACGCAGGTTAGTGCACAAACACTGAGAAGGAAGCATGATGCGTGTATATACCCGCGACTGTGTTAAATCAAGTTACAGATGAATTTACCCATAACATTTGTAGCGCCGGTGACGCCGCCTTCGCGAGCAGGCTCGCTCCCACGGGGGATCGCATTTCAACCGTGGGAGCGAGCCTGCTCGCGAAGGGGCCAGCAGCATCAACGCAAATCTTTCAGACCAAAGCGAGGCCAACCAACACTCCCATCTCCAGCAATTCCAGCAACGCCCCCGCCGTATCCCCGGTACTACCACCCAACCGCCGCATTATCACCCGCCGCAGCCAGACAAACACCGCAAGCGAAATCGCCGTCGCAATAACGGCGTTCGAACCGGCTATCAGCCAGCAGGCCAGCGCACTCGCTGCAAGGACCCACCACCCAGCCTTGCGCGGCAGATGATCGGCCAGCGCCTGCCCCAACCCACCTGCTCGCACATACGGCGTGGTCAGAAACAACCCCAACAGCGCCGCTCGCCCGAGCAGCGGAACGATGATCAACACCAGCCCCTGCCCTTGCTCGATCAGCGCCAGCAGCGCGGCGAATTTCAGCAGCAGCACCAGCACTAATGTAACCACTGCGATCGGCCCGCTGCGCGGATCCTTCATGATCGTCAGCGTACGCTCGCGATCACCGAAACCGCCGAGCCAGGCATCGGCGCTGTCGGCCAGGCCATCCAGGTGCAGCGCGCCGCTGAGCAACACCCACACGCTCAGCAACAGCGCTGCATGCAGCAACAACGGCGCGCCGGCCAACAGGATGTTCAACGCCCAGAGGATCAGTCCGAACAGCAGCCCCACCAAGGGATAGAACAGCAGCGAACGGCCAAGCTGTTCCGGCTCGGGCATGCCCGGCAGGCGAATCGGCAGGCTGCTGAGAAACTGCAAGGCGATCCACAGCGGCAACATATCAGTGACCTTCCTTGAGCGCGCCGTCAGCCTCGACGGTCAGCGCAAACAGCGCGCCGTGGCCGACTTCGACATTGAGCAGTTGTTCACGGGGCAAGCCACGCGC
This sequence comes from Pseudomonas khorasanensis, assembly GCF_014268505.2. GTDB lineage: Bacteria > Pseudomonadota > Gammaproteobacteria > Pseudomonadales > Pseudomonadaceae > Aquipseudomonas > Aquipseudomonas khorasanensis. Next base: position 359,683 of record NZ_JABWQP020000001.1, on the reverse strand, counting down.
TCGCGCCAGCAACAAGCGCATCACGCCGCCATGGCTCACCAACAGAATCCGCTCGCCGGCATACGCTGCGTGCAGCCGCGCCACCGCCGCCAACACACGCGCGGAAAACTCGCTGACCGGCTCACCCTGCGCAGGCGTATACGAATACGGATCAGCCCAGAACAGCCCCAGCGCTTCAGCATCCGTCTCCATCAATGCCGCCGCGCTCTGCCCCTCCCATGCGCCGAAATGCAGTTCCTGCAGATCCTTGTCCAGATGCACAGAGAGGTTCAGCCCCTCACCCAGTTCAGCGGCAAACCGCGCGCAACGCTGCAGTGGCGAGCTGACGATACGGTCCCAGGGCCCGCCCTCAATCACGGCTGCGCGCATCTGCGCCCAACCCTTTTCGGTCAGTGCGTCGTCAATGCTTCCGCGTAAACCACCACCGAATTCGGTCTCACCGTGGCGCAGCAGATCCACCTGCAAGGTCATGCCTGACGATCCGCCACGGCCGCTTCGGCAAACGTCGCCATCTGCCCGTGCAGGTCACAGGCCAGACGCAACAGTGGCACCGCCAATGCCGCCCCACTGCCCTCGCCCAAACGCAGGTCGAGTTCCAGCAGCGGCTCGGCATTCAAGGTCTCCAGCACATGGCGATGACCCGGCTCGGCGCCACGGTGGCCGAACAGCAGCCACGCGCGACAGGCGGGATTCAAACGCACCGCGACCAGCGCAGCGACGGTACAGATAAAACCGTCGACCAGCACCGCGACGCCTTCCTGCGCGCAGGCCAGATAAGCGCCGACCAACGCAGCAATCTCGAAACCGCCAAGGTTGAACAGCGTCTGCAAGGCATCGCCACGCTGCGCGGCATGCCGCGCCAGCGCGCGCTCGATCACCTGCGCTTTGTGGCTGACGCCAGCAGCATTCAGACCAGTGCCGGGGCCGGTCAGGTGCGCCACCGGACAATCGAGCAACGCACACGCCAGCGCGCTGGCCGCCGTGGTGTTGCCGATACCCATCTCACCGCCGATGAACAATTGCATGCCGGCGGCTTTCGCGCGAAACACGCTGTCGCGACCGGCCTGCAAGGCGAGTTCGCCCTGAGCCTGTGTCATGGCCGCACCGTGCACAAAATTCGCCGTGCCCGCGCCAAGGTTCAAATGGCGCACGCCCGCCAGGCTCAGCGCCGGATTCACGGTGCCCAGATCGACCACTTCCAGTTGCGCACCGAGCTGACGCGCCAGCACGCTGATCGCCGCGCCGCCACTGACGAAATTGAGCAGCATCTGCCCGGTGACTTCCTGCGGATAAGCCGAAACGCCCTCCGCCACCACACCATGATCGCCCGCGAAAATCGCGATCCAGATCTGCCTCAGCGTCGGTTTGACCTGGCCTTGCAGACCGGCCAGTTGCACCGCCACCGTCTCAAGGCGCCCCAGCGAGCCAGCCGGTTTGGTCAATTGCTGCTGACGCTCGGTCGCTTGCGCAACGATATCGGCATTCACGGTTTTGCACGGGTCAAGCCACCAGGTCGGGCTCATAACGCAGGTCCTTTCAAAGTCAGGGGCAGGCCGGCGACGGTCAGGACAACACGCTGACAGCGCTCGGCCAGCGCTTGATGCAGCCAGCCGGCTTCATCGACGTAGCGGCGAGTCAATTCGCCCAGCGGCACGACACCCATACCGGTTTCGTTGCTGACAAAAATGATTTCACCCGGCAGCGACGCCAGGCATTCAAGCAGGGCATCGCGCTCGGCGGCGAGGTGTTCGGGGTTATTCAGCATTAGCAGATTGGTCAGCCAAAGGGTCAGGCAATCGACCAGCAGGCAGCGTTCGGCGCTCGCTGACTCACGCAGCACGCGGGCCAGCTCCAGCGGTTCTTCGATCAACGCCCATTCGACGGGACGACGCGCGCGGTGATGGGCGACACGTTCGCTCATTTCGCCGTCCAGCGGTTGGCTGGTGGCGATGTAGGTCACGGCGAGATTGCTCTCGCTGGCCAGTTTTTCAGCCAGGCGGCTTTTGCCGGAGCGGGCGCCGCCGAGGATCAGTTGGAGCATGAGCTTTCCCAAAAAATGTGTGGTGAGACTACCGGCCCCTTCGCGAGCAGGCTCGCTCCCACCGTTGATCGCAGTTCCCTGTGGGAGCGAGCCTGCTCGCGAAGAGGCCAGTCCAGACAACTCAAATCCCACACAGCCGACGCAACAGATCAGTATCCAGATGCTTTTCCACGAGATCCGCCAGCCGCTCGATATCGCGCTCGCGCAAGCCGTGGTAATCGACCTCTTGCACATCGCTCAACCCGGCCCAGCGCAACAACGCCGCACTCGCCTGGGGCGATTCAAACAAGCCATGCAAATAGGTGCCGAACACCTGGCCGTCCGCGCTATGCGCACCGTCGCAACGACCATCATCCAGATACACCGCCGCGTTCTCCAGCGCTGGGCCGGTGGTCACGCCGGCATGAATTTCATAACCGCTGACCTGGGCATTTTCCAGCGCCAGGCGCCCGCGCACATTGCGCAATTGCTTATCGGCTTCGAGCTGCGTCTCAAACGCCAGCAAACCCAGGCCGGCGCTGGAACCCGGCGCGCCTTCCAGGCCCAGCGGATCATGCACATGCTCGCCGAGCATTTGCAGGCCCCCGCAGATTCCCAGCACCTTGCCGCCGTAACGCAAGTGGCGATTGATCGCTGCGTCCCAGCCATTGGCGCGCAAGTACGCAAGATCGCTGCGCACGCTTTTCGAGCCGGGCAGGATGATCAGATCGGCCGGCGGAATCGCCTGCCCCGGGCCGACGAATTGCAGGTCCACTTGCGGGTGCAACCGCAACGGATCGAAATCGGTGTGGTTGCTGATGCGTGGCAGCACCGGCACCACGACTTTCAACACCTGATCAGCCTTGTCGGTCTGGCGTTGATCGATGCCGTCTTCGGCTTCCAGATGCAGATCCATCACGTAGGGCAACACGCCGACCACCGGTTTGCCGGTGCGCTGCTCGAGCCAGTCGAGGCCCGGTTGCAGCAAGGCGATGTCGCCGCGAAAGCGATTGATGATGAAGCCCTTCACGCGTGCCTGTTCGCTTGCCGACAGCAGCTCCAGCGTGCCGACCAGGTGGGCGAAAACCCCGCCGCGATTGATGTCGGCGATCAGCAGCACCGGGCAATCCACCGCTTCGGCGAACCCCATGTTGGCGATATCGCCGGCACGTAGATTGATCTCGGCCGGCGAGCCTGCGCCCTCGACCATCACCAGCGGATAAGCAGCGCTGAGGCGCTCATGCGAAGCCAGCACCGCTTGCATCGCGATAGCTTTGTAGTCGTGATAGGCGACGGCATTCATCGTGGTGACGGCGCGACCATGAATAATCACTTGCGCGCCGGTGTCGCTATTGGGTTTGAGCAGCACCGGGTTCATGTCGGTGTGCGGCTCGAGGTTCGCCGCCTGCGCCTGTACCGCTTGGGCGCGGCCGATCTCGCCACCGTCGGCGGTCACCGCGCTGTTGAGCGCCATGTTTTGCGGTTTGAACGGTACAACCGCCACGCCCTGGCGCGTCGCCCAGCGGCACAGCGCCGTCACCAGCGTGCTTTTACCGGCATCGGAGGTGGTGCCCTGCACCATCAGGGTGGTCATTTCGATTCCTTGGAAAAGGCTTGAAGGGCCTGTTCGAGACGCGCTTCTTCAGCGGCATTGGCAGGCAGACCAAAGCGCACGCTGCTGTTGTGGGTGAAGAGACGCAGAAGGATGCCGCGTCGGGCCATGAATTCGTGCAGCGCCTCGGCTTGTTCGGTGATCAGCCACTGAAACAGCGCGCAACCGCCTTGCGGTTTCAGACCGTATCGCTCAAGCAGCAGCGCCAGGCGCTCGCTTGCCTCATCGCTGCGAACCCGTTGTTGCGCGTGGCCGGCGATGTCTTGCAGGCACGCCGTGCCGAGCACCCGTGTCGGCCCGCTGACCGCCCACGGCCCGACTTGCTCGGCGAGCAATTTCAGTAATCTTCGCTCGGCCAGGACAAATCCAAGGCGCACCCCGGCCAGGCCGAAAAACTTGCCGAACGAGCGCAACACGATCAATCCGACCTGATGCGTGTGGGGCGCCAGGCTCAGCTGGGGCGTGTTGTCCATGAAGGCTTCATCAACCACCAGCCAGCCGCCGCGTTGCGCCAGCCGCGCATGCCAGTCGAGCAGTCGCTCCGGGGTCAGGCTCAGGCCCGTCGGGTTGTTCGGATTGACCACCACCAGTACATCGAGGCTGTCGAGAAAGAATTCGACTTCCTGCTCCAGCACTTCGCGCACGATGTAACCGCTGCGGCGCCAGGCTTCTGCATGTTCGGCATAACAGGGTGACAACACGCCCACCTTGCCGGCCCGACGCAATCGCGGCAGCAATTGAATCGCCATTTGCGAACCGGCTACCGGCAGCACTTGCGAGGCGCCGTAGTAATCGCACGCCGCCTGCTCCAGACCGTCGTCGGTCTCGGGCAGCCGAGCCCAGGCGCGCAATGGAATCTGCGGAATCGCAAAGGGCCAGGGCGCAAGCCCGCTGGACAAGTCGAGCCAGTCGGCCTCGGCAATCCCGTAATCGAGTGCCGCCTTGCGCAGCCGGCCACCGTGCTCAAGCATAAAATTGCGCCCCCGCGCAGAGAATCAGCAGCCATAACCATACGCCGCGCTGGACCAATTGCCAGCCGCGGTCGATGGAATCGGCGTCGGCCGGCGCACCCTCACCAAGCTGCGGGCGCTCGTGCAGTTCGCCGTGATAGATCGCCGGCCCGCCCAACTCAACGCCCAGCGCACCGGCGCCAGCCGCCATCACCGGGCCGGCGTTGGGGCTGTCCCATTTCGGCGCCTGGGTACGCCAGCAACGCAGGGCGAGTCGGGTTTTGCCGAGCAGCGCGTAGGTCAGCGCCACCAGTCTTGCGGGAATGTAGTTCAGCGCGTCGTCGATTTTTGCCGCCGCCCAACCGAATCGTTCGAAGCGTTCGTTGCGATAGCCCCACATCGCGTCCAGCGTGTTGCTCAAACGGTAGAGCATCACGCCGGGCGCGCCGGCCACGACAAACCAGAACAGCGCGGCGAACACCGCATCGCTGCCGTTCTCCAGCACCGATTCGGTGGCAGCGCGGGCGACCGCGTTGCTGTCGAGCTCATCGGTCTGGCGGCTGACCAGATAGCCGACACGCTTGCGCGCTTCGTCCAGATCATCGGCGCGCAACGCAGCAGCGACCGGGGCGACATGTTCACCCAGGCTGCGCATGCCAAGCGCGCAGTACAACGCGAGAATCTCGACGATCCAGCCCACATACGGCGCCCAGGAGAATGCGGTGGCGAGCAAGGTCAGCGGCAATACTGCAATCACCCACGCGGTGACGCCATGACTGCGCCAGCCACGGCCACCTGCATTGAAACGTTGCTCGATGCGCCCGGCAAAGTTGCCGAACGCCACCAGCGGATGCCAGCGTTTCGGTTCACCCAGCAGCGCGTCCAGCGCAACCGCGGCGACACTCAGCAACGCCACACTCATTGACTCACTCCCCAATAATTTTCATACAGCAACTCAGTGAGCGGACGCGCCTGCGCCCACCCTTCGAGTACCAGCATCGGCGCCGGATAGAATGCCTTGACCGGCCCCAGGCATAAAACCGCCAGCGGCTTGGCACCTGCCGGCAACTTCAGCAAATCGGCCAGTGCTTGCGGTTCGAACAACGAAACCCAACCCATGCCCAATCCTTCGGCACGGGCGGCCAGCCAGAGATTCTGGATCGCGCAGGACAACGAGGCCATGTCCATTTCCGGCAGCGTGCGGCGGCCAAAAATGTGTTTTTCGCGATCATCCATCAGCGCGGCGACCAGCACTTCGGCGCAGTCGTTGATGCCTTCAACCTTGAGTTTCATGAACTCATCGCTGCGCTCGCCGAGGGCTTCGGCGGTGCGCACACGTTCCTCTTCAACGAGGTCGCGGATCTGCCCGCGCAGGCCTCGGTCGCTGATGCGGATGAAACGCCAGGGCTGCATCAGGCCGACACTTGGCGCCTGATGTGCAGCCTCCAATAAACGACGCAACAGCTCGGGCTCGACGCTGCCGCCAGTGAAGTGGCGCATATCGCGGCGTTCGGCGATGGCTTTGTAGACCGCCTGGCGCTCGGCTTCGGTGAATGCGTTGTCGGTCATGGCCCCATCGCTGGCAAGCCAGCTCCCACAGGGGATTGCGTTTGTTCGGCCATTGCACCGTTTACTTTGAGAGCTGGCCTGCCAGCGATGGCGGCCGCAGGGTTCGGTGCAAATAGCGCGGCCACCGCGACAGGATTCGACGGAAAATAAAAATGCACATACGAAGCCGTCATCCGCCCTTCCCGATAAACCGCCTCGGCGCCACGCCCGCCATTGGGGCTCAAGCCCCGGGCAATCGGCGTCAGCTCAGTTGTGGTCAGGGAGTGGTGATAGGTGTGCCCGCGCAACGCGCCTTCCGGTAACTCGACCGCTTGCAGCGCCAGCGCCGCCAGACGTTTCTGCATCACCGCATCGCCCTTCAGCAGCCCGACCAACTCAGCGCGCGTGCCGTCAACGTCAGTCAGGGAGTCGAGCAGGTACAACATGCCGCCACACTCGGCGAGCAACGGTTTGCCCGCTGCATGGTGCGCGCGGATCGCCGTGAGCATCGCCGTGTTTTGCGAGAGCGCAACGTGATGCAGTTCCGGGTAGCCGCCGGGTAGATAAAGGCTATCCGCCTCGGGCAACTGCGTATCGCGGATCGGCGAGAAGAAACTCAATTCGGCGCCCATCGCTCGTAACAAATCCAGGCTGGCGCCATAGGTGAAGGCGAACGCTTCATCGCGGGCGACAGCGATGCGCACTCCGTTCAGCAACGGCTCGGCAACAATTAAGTCAGGCGCGGCGAACTCAACGGCGGGTGGCAGCGCGACTTCGCAACTGCTGGCGAGCGCGTCGGCGGCCGCATCGAGACGCAGATCCAGATCATTCAACTCACTGGCCTGCACCAGCCCCAGATGACGACTCGGCAGTTCGATGCCCGTCTCGCGGGACAACGCGCCGTACCAGCGCAGGCCTTCGGTGAGGCTGCCTTCGAGTAATTGCGCGTGGCGCAAGGTGCCAACGCGATTGGCCAGCACGCCAGCGAACGGCAGATCCGGCTGGTACTTCGCCAGGCCCAATGCCAACGCACCAAAGGTCTGCGCCATGGCGGTGCCATCGATCACGCCGAGCACCGGTACGCCAAAATGCCGCGCCAGATCGGCGCTGGACGGCGTGCCGTCGAACAGGCCCATCACGCCTTCGATCAAAATCAGATCCGCCTCGGCAGCGGCTTCCCACAACAGGCGACGGCTTTCCTGCTCGCCGACCATCCACATGTCCAATTGATACACCGGCGCACCGCTGGCGCGCTCGAGGATCATCGGGTCGAGAAAGTCCGGGCCGCATTTGAACACCCGCACCTTGCGCCCCTGATTGCGATGCAAACGGGCCAGTGCGGCGGTGACGGTGGTCTTGCCCTGACCGGAAGCCGGCGCAGCAATCAAGACCGCCGGGCAGTGACGTGGATGATTCAAAGTTCGACGCCTTTCTGCGCTTTGATGCCGGCCTGGAAGGCGTGTTTGAGCATGCCCATTTCGGTGACCGTGTCGCCCATTTCGATCATTGCAGGCTGCGCCCCGCGACCGGTGACGACCACATGCTGCATGGGCGGGCGCGCCTGCAAATCGCTGAGTACCTGATCGAGGTCGAGATAACCGTGCTTGAGGGCGATGTTCAATTCATCCAGCACCACCAGGCCGATCGACGGGTCGCGCAGCAGCTCGCGGGAGACTTCCCAGGCGGCTGTGGCGGCGGCGATATCACGCTGCCGATCCTGGGTTTCCCAAGTGAAGCCCTCGCCCATGACATGGAAACGCACCTGCTCGGGGAAGCGGCGGAAAAACAATTCTTCGCCGGTGCTGTTGCGGCCCTTGATGAACTGCACCACGCCGCACTGCATGCCATGGCCCATCGCACGGGCCAGCATGCCGAAGGCCGAGCTGCTTTTACCTTTGCCGTTGCCGGTCAGCACCAACACCAGGCCGCATTCGTCGGGGGAGTTGGCGATGCGTTCGTCGATCACGGCTTTTTTGCGCAGCATACGCGCCAGATGGCGCTCGTCGCGCTCGGGGGAATCGGTCATGGGGAAGCTCTCCGTTGAGGCTGGATAACGGCGGGCAGGCACAAGAATAGACGGCAAAAAGCCTGGCATCGCCCACCGTGATGCCGCTGGATGGATCAGGCCGGTCTCCGGGCTCATGAGCGGCGTTTGCCGGACTGCGCGCCTTCCCGCTTTTTCAGCAGTGGCACAAGGCGCAGTTTTCACTCATTTACCGTTGCGGGGGCAGCGCCGGGATCGTGGTGCTTCGCTAGAAGACAACCCTCACCGGCTTCCCTGTTTCACTCTGTCGACGCACGTCACAGAGCACCTGAAACAAGCGGCGAAGGTTAGAGGGTTGGGGGTGGAGCGTCAATTGAAGAGGGACGATACGAGCGAATTACCGCCGCCAATCAATTAACGGGCGCCAATCTTGTGCCACACTCGTAACAGTGATATCAAAGAGCCACAATCTCACATCACACAAGAATAAGGTGAGCCACATGCAAGGCATGATCATCAGCAACCCGCGGCTGGAATTCCTGCGCCCGGTGCTTGAACGCTGGTTTGACTGTATCGATCGCTATAACGCGGTGCGCGGTGACAGCGACACGCCCTACTGGCACGACGAGAAAGCCAATCTCGGCGTGCTCTCGGCAGCCGCCTGGATGGCCGAAATGGTGACGCTGCAGCAGACGCCCACCCGCAAGCAAAACGAGGAAGGCGAGCGCAATGCCCATGCCGATCTGTTCCTCGCAGGCGCTGAAGACCGCGCGTTTATTCAGGCCACGCAACGCTGGCCCAAGGTCAACAACCTCAACCTCACCCAAGCGCTGCTGGATATCACCTTTGATGCCAAACGCATCAGTTACGCCAGCGACCTCAAGCTTGGCTGCCTGTTTGTCGCGCCGCAGAAGGCTCAGCACAGCGCAAGCCCCGAAGAACTGCAGGACATGATTGACGACCTGCAAAAGGAACACACCTGCGCGGTGGCCTGGTATTTCCCTTACGCCTACCGCAAGTTACACAGCGAAGCGGGCAACTATCACCCCGGCATCGCGGTGCTGTTCAAGGAAGCTCGCGGCTGAGCAGTTGAACCATCGGGCTTGCGCGGTTCTCTATGTCTAGGAATGCATTCATAGGGAAGATCAGCAATGCGCAACCCCCAGCTCGTTTTCGTCATCGCCCTCGCCGGAGGCCTCGCCGCCTGCGGCGAAACCTCCAGCCTGCAAGTCTCCGACGGCACCGGCCCCTCACCGAAACTGCCCGAACCCAACAAAACGCTGATCCCGACAGTGAATATCGCTCCAGCGGTTGGCTGGCCGGACGGCGCGAAACCGACGGCGGCTGCCGGCACGCAAGTGGCGGCATTTGCCGAAGGTCTGGATCACCCGCGCTGGCTGTATGTGCTGCCCAATGGCGATGTGCTGGTGGCGGAAACCAACGCTCCGCCAAAACCCGATGACAGCAAAGGCATTCGCGGCTGGGTAATGAAAAAGGTCATGGGCAAAGCCGGCGCTGGTGTGCCAAGCCCGAATCGCATCACCCTGCTGCGTGACGCTGACCACGATGGCGTCGCCGAAACCCGCACGGTATTTCTGCAAAACCTTAATTCGCCATTCGGCATGACCCTGGTCGGCAACGATCTGTACGTGGCCGACACCGATCGCCTGCTGCGCTTCAACTACGAGCCCGGCGCGACCGAAATCAAGACACAGCCGATCAAGGTGGTCGACCTGCCGGGCGGAACACTGAACCATCACTGGACCAAGAACGTCATCGCCAGCAAGGACGGCAGCAAGCTGTACGTCACGGTCGGTTCCAACAGCAACGTGGGTGAAAACGGTCTGGATCAGGAAGAAGGCCGCGCGGCGATCTGGGAAGTTGACCGGGCGACCGGCAACCATCGAATCTTCGCCTCGGGCATCCGTAATCCCAACGGCCTGGCCTGGGAGCCCACCAGCGGCGCTCTGTGGACCGCGGTCAACGAGCGTGACGAAATCGGCAGCGATCTGGTGCCGGATTACATTACGTCGGTCAAGGACGGGGGTTTCTACGGTTGGCCGTTCAGCTATTACGGGCAGCACGTCGATGTACGCGTCGAGCCACAGAACCTTGAGCTGGTGGCAAAAGCCATCGTGCCGGACTATGCCGTCGGGCCACATACCGCATCGCTCGGCCTGACTTTCGCTGAGGGCAACACTTTGCCGGCGCAATTCAAAGAAGGCGCCTTCATCGGCCAGCACGGCTCCTGGAACCGTAAACCGCACAGTGGTTATAAAGTGATTTTCGTGCCATTCAGCGGCGGCAAACCGACCGGCCAACCGGTCGATGTCCTGACCGGGTTCCTCGACAAGGATGAAAACGCGCTGGGTCGCCCGGTAGGTGTCGTGGTCGATCCGCAGGGTGGCTTGCTGGTCGCGGATGATGTGGGGAACAAGGTGTGGCGCGTTTCGGCGGCAAGATAATGTAAACCCGACGCAAAAAAAATGTGGGAGCGAGCCTGCTCGCGAAAGCGGTACATCAGTCACATCATTGTCGACTGAAACTCCGCCTTCGCGAGCAGGCTCGCTCCCACATTGTCTTGTGCGTTCAAGCTAGGGGTTATGCGCCAACTGTCCCGGCTGCAATACCCGCTTGGCGCTCAGATAAGCCTTCTGCCAATACGCCTTGGACAGGCTGTCGAGCTTGACCGTGCCGCCCGTCGCCGGCGCATGCACGAAGCGCCCTTCCCCGACGTAGATTCCCGCGTGACTGACCTGCGAACCGCCATTGGTGGCGAAGAAAATCAGGTCGCCGGTCTGCAACCCTTCCTTACCCACGTTCGGTGCCTGCATGACGATCATTTCCCGCGTGGAGCGTGGCAGTGAAATCCCCGCGGCATCGCGGTAGACGAAGCCGATCAGGCCACTGCAATCAAAGCCTGAATCCGGTGTATTGCCGCCCCAACGATAAGGCGTGCCGACGAGGCCGAGCGCGCGGAACAGCACGTCTTCAGCAACAGGCGAAAAAGCTTGGGAAGGGCCGAACACAATCGGCGTGCGAACCACCGGGGCGGGCGGCGGCGTGCGGCTGGCGCAGGCGCTGAGCAGCGCGGCGCAAAGGATCAAGGTGAGGCGGGCCGACATCGTCATAAGCAGAACATCCTGATCTGGCTGCGGCTTTTTCTGCCGATTGGACAGAAACAAAACCGCCTGCGTCATCACGCAGGCGGTTTGCCATCAATATAGATTCAGAATTCTAGCGGCTACGCGGCAAACTTCAAGTAAGACTTTAACTTCACCTTGTAAAGTTTGCGTCTACTCCGTTGCCGCACCGCTTTGTCGCCGCGAACGCAGCGACATCGGGAGATTACTTGCGAGCCGTGACCACGGTCGGCGCCATGGCGAGTGCACGCTTGGCTTCGATGAAGGTCTTGCTCCAGTAGCTGTCACCCAGGTTGTCGATGCGGACACCGCCGCTACGACGACTGCTGGAGTGAATGAACTGATTGTCGCCCAGGTAGATCCCGGCATGACTCACACGACCGCGACGACCATTGGTGGCGAAGAACAGCAGATCGCCCGGCTCAAGGTTGCTGCGCGAAACCAGCGGCGCATCGACGTTGATCATTTCGCGAGTGGAGCGTGGCAGGTTCATGCCAGCCTCTTCGCGGAACAGGTAACCGATGAAACCACTGCAATCGAAGCCGGCTTCCGAGGTGCCGCCGAAACGGTAACGGGTACCGATCAGGGACATGCCGCGTTCGAGGATGCTGTCAGCCAGCACAGGAAGCTGATAAGGCTTGCTGCCGTTGAACTGGTTGAGTTCTTTTTCGGTGTCCAGCTCTTCCTGGTAGATAACGGAAGACTGGGCAGTAGCGGAATTCTTGACCTGTTGCGGCGGCTCTTGAACTGGAGAATGAGCAGCACAACCGAATAACAGGGTAACGAGTGCGAGAGGCACGAGGGGTGCGAAGCGCTTTAGCATGGGCACGACCGTGGCTGGTAGTTGTAAAGAAGCCGAGACTATGCCCGCTATCGTCCTCATTTGCAAATTCAATCGAACTTTATGTGACTTCCCGGTTTCGTGTTTACATCTAAGCGCGTAATCCCGTTTCGCCATTGAAAATCCCTGCAGATGTGCCGGAAAGCGGATTTTCTGACGCCTGAAAGCTGCCGAAAGCCCTGCTGCTACCAGCCCAGCGTCTCTTTCAGGAAGGGAATGGTCAGCTTGCGTTGGGCCTGCAGAGAGGCCTGATCGAGCTGCTCAAGCAGATCAAACAGCGCGCTCATGCTGCGGGTGCCGCGAGTGAGGATGAAATGCCCGACTTCATCGGTCAGGTGCAGACCCCGACGCGAAGCGCGCAATTGCAGCGCGCGCAATTTGTCTTCGTCAGAAAGCGGTCGCATCTGGAAAATCAGCGCCAGGGTCAGGCGCGATTTCAGGTCAGCCAGTTTGACCGGCAGTTCTCGTGGAGATGTGGACGCGGCGATCAGCAGGCGCCGACCGCTGTCACGCAGGCGGTTGAACAGATGAAACATTGCCTCTTCCCAGTCAGCCTTGCCGGCGATGACCTGCAAGTCGTCCAGGCACACCAGCTCGTACTGTTCAAGGTTGTCGAGGATCTCGATGCCACGGTCCATCAACTCGGCCAGCGGTAGATAAACCGCCGGTTCGCCCATCTGCTCGAAACGCAGGCAAGCCGCCTGCAACAGATGCGTACGCCCCACGCCGTGCTTGCCCCAGAGATAGATCAGGCTTTCCGTCCACCCGGCGTCGGCTTCGCAGAGACGCTCGACATAGCCGAGTGCAGCGGCATTGGCGCCTGGGTAGTAATTGACGAAGGTGGCGTCGTCACGCAGACGCACACCTAGGGGCAGCTGAATCGGTTTCATGCTGACTGAACAGTTCTCAAAGGAACCGTTAGTGGCCTCTGTGTAAAGTTTGCGAAGTTTATACCCGTGAGGCTGAGCGCACAATGCGGCAGACTCCAAGCAAAATCAAAGGTTTGCGACAAGGTACTGGTTTAGTGACAGATTCTCTGGCGCCCGCAGCTGCACGGCCCCGACCAGCCCGGCCAACCGCCGGGCTGGCCGCTGCGTTACAGCTCGGGTTCGTCGACTCCGCTATAGATGCCGGAATCCTTGTAGAGATCGTGGACATGCCGCACCAGCACCATGATCACCGCAGCCACTGGCAGCGCCAGCAGCACCCCCGTAAAGCCAAACAACTCGCCGCCGGCCAGGATCGCGAAAATCACAGCCACCGGGTGCAGACCGATGCGATCACCGACCAGCAACGGCGTCAGCACCATGCCTTCCAGCGCCTGACCGACCATGAACACCGCGACAATCCCGACCATCGGATACAGATCGCCACCAAACTGGAACAGTCCGGCAATCAACGCCGCGCCAATACCGATCACGAAACCCATGTAGGGCACGATCGCCGCCAGACCGGCAATAAGGCCAATCAACAGCCCCAGTTCCAGGCCGACAATCATCAGGCCGGCGGCGTAAATCACCCCCAGCGCAACCATCACCAGCAACTGCCCGCGTACGAACGCGCCAAGCACTTCGTGGCACTCCCCGGCAAGCGAGACCACGCGCTCTTCACGATCACGCGGCAGCAGGCTGCGGATCTTGCCCATCATCACGTCCCAGTCGCGCAGGAGATAGAAACTGACGACCGGGATCAGCACCAGATTCGCCAGCCAGCCGATCAGCGCCAGGCTGGACGCGGTCGCCTGACTCAGCACCACCCCGACAATGTCCGTGGTCTGCCCCATGTGCTCGCTGATCGCGGCCTTGACCTTGTCGAACTTCCAGAAACCGTCCGACAACCCCAGCTTCGCCTGCGCCCATGGCACAGCGGTGTGCTGCAACCAGTCGAGCATCTGCGGTGCCAGCTCATAAAGGCGCAGCAACTGCTTGGCGAGCATCGGCACCAACACCAGCATCAATGCGGTGACGATCAAGGTGAACAAGGCAAACACGGCGATCACGCCCCAGGTCCGCGACAGGCCGAGCCGCTCCAGGCGATCCACCAGCGGATCGAACAGATAAGCCAGCAACAGCGCGACCAGAAACGGTGTGAGGATCGGGTGCAGCAACCATACAAACGCGCAAAGCAGGACTACCCCACCGAGCCAGAACCAACGCCGTGTATCGGCCATTTACCACTCCTGATGCTTCTATATAAGGAAAGACTTACCAGCGAAACCGCAAGGACGGCGCCACCGGTGTCGGGGTTGGCGCCGCCACCGCCGGGGCGCCCGCAACGGCAGGCTGTGCTGGCGCCACCGGGGCCGGCGCGTCAGCCGGCAGCTCCTGCAACTTCGCCAGCGACAATTGCGCGCGCAATTGATCCGCACTGCCGTTGACCCGGTAGACGATGCGATCTCCCTGCACGCTTTGCAGACGCACGCCAAACGGCTCGAGTAACCGCAACAACGCCGCGTAATGTTCCAGATTCATGCCTTGCACTTCCAGAGTCTGCTGACCCGACGCACCAGGCTTGGCGACAAATCGCGGCGCCAGGCGCTCGGCCACCGCCAGCATGACCGCATCGGCCACTGCTGCCTGATCGGCGCCCTGCACGCTACCGGCCTCTTTTTGATCACCGAGCCACAACCGCCATTTCGCCTGCCATTGCCCACCTTCTTCACGGGCATGCACCGCCAGCAAGGCGTCGGCGTTGTAGCGTTCGGAAGCACTGCGCAGAGGTGCGGGGTCGGCGCTTTCCAGCACCGGAGCCGTCGCCACCAGTTGCTCACTCAGATCGGCCAGTGGCAAGCGCACTGGCAAGCCGCGATGTTGAGCGGCGGTGCGCAACGGCGAGGCCGCCGCCTGACCATCACCGACCAGACTCGAACCTTCGGTTGAGTCGTTCAGCCACCAGCTCAGGACCGACGGCCGACTGGCGCCCCACACTGGCAATCCGGCCCGGCGCAAGGCCTGCTCGGTGGTCGCCGGGTCGAAATCGACTTTAAGTACTTCCGGTGGCCCGCCATCAAAACCGAATTGGCTGATGATCTGCTGCGGGTCCTTGCGGATTGGCGCCAGCCCGGGGTTCTGCACGGCTTTCGGGTCACCGGTCAGACGCAGCACCAGCGTATCGAGCGCCCCCTGCGTGGCGCGGTCGCGCTCTTCAGGTGCCTGTCCGTTGACCGGCTGACGGACCTGGTACAGACCTTTCAGGTTTTCGGCATGGCTCGCCAGACTGACCAGTGCCAGGCAGCCTACAAACAATGATTTACAAAAACGCATGGAAAATTCCCGTCGACAGGTGCGGCTGGAACACGCCGCGTGAACCGTTTGAGCAAGGCTGTGACCCTCACCCGTTGCAAAACATTCACACGGCGGCGGTAAGTTTTTGCACAGTGGTAACGATAGACGGTTAATGGCCACACCTTATACAGGCAGTCACATGCCGCGATTGCAAAAAATTTGCGCCGATATGCCCCTGCCCGTCGGTGCGAGGATGGCCGCTGCCCTTCAAGCCTGATAAAATCGCGCGCCTTCGCAGACCGGCAACAACCGGGCACCTCGAAACGTGCGTGAGGCCATCGCCCATCGATTTCGACGTTCCCGCTGAACTCGGTCGTTACCCCCTGAATCCCCTCCCCTAAAGGCCTGGATCATGAGCAAGCAACCCTCCCTGAGCTACAAGGACGCCGGTGTAGACATCGACGCCGGTGAAGCATTGGTCGAACGCATCAAGAGCGTCGCCAAGCGCACTGCGCGCCCGGAAGTCATGGGCGGCCTGGGCGGTTTCGGCGCCCTCTGCGAAATCCCGGCCGGCTACAAGCAGCCTGTGCTGGTGTCCGGCACCGACGGCGTCGGCACCAAGCTGCGTCTGGCGCTGAACCTGAACAAGCACGACAGCATCGGCATCGACCTGGTCGCCATGTGCGTCAACGACCTGGTGGTGTGCGGCGCCGAGCCGCTGTTCTTCCTCGATTACTACGCTACCGGCAAGCTCAACGTCGAAACCGCGACCCAGGTCGTGACCGGCATCGGCGCTGGCTGCGAGTTGTCGGGTTGCTCGCTGGTCGGCGGCGAAACCGCTGAAATGCCAGGCATGTACGAAGGCGAAGACTACGACCTGGCCGGCTTCTGCGTCGGCGTCGTGGAAAAATCGGAAATCATCGACGGCTCGAAAGTCGCCACCGGTGATGCACTGATCGCTCTGCCATCGTCCGGCCCGCACTCCAACGGCTACTCGCTGATCCGCAAGATCATCGAAGTCTCCGGCGCCGACATCGAAAACACCCAACTCGACGGCAAGCCGTTGACCGACCTTTTGATGGCGCCGACCCGCATCTACGTCAAGCCGCTGCTCAAGCTGATCAAAGACACCGGCGCGGTCAAAGCCATGGCCCACATCACCGGTGGCGGCCTGCTCGACAATATTCCACGCGTGCTGCCAAAAGGCGCTCAGGCAGTGGTTGACGTGGCCAGCTGGACTCGCCCGGCCGTTTTCGACTGGCTGCAAGAGAAAGGCAACGTTGATGAAAACGAGATGCACCGCGTGCTGAACTGCGGCGTGGGCATGGTCATCTGCGTGGCTCAGGAGCACGTGGAAACTGCGCTGAACACCCTGCGTGAAGCCGGTGAGCAACCGTGGGTCATCGGTCAGATCGCCGTTGCCGCCGAAGGCGCTGCGCAGGTCGAACTGAAGAACCTCAAGGCTCACTGATGCCAAACCCCTGTGATGTCGTGGTGCTGTTGTCCGGCACCGGCAGTAACTTGCAGGCTTTGATCGACAGCACACGGACCGGCGACAGCCCGGTTCGCGTCGCTGCGGTGATTTCCAACCGCGCCGACGCCTACGGCCTGCAACGCGCCCGTGACGCGGGTATCGCCACCCGCTCGCTGGATCACAAGGCATTCGAAGGTCGCGAGGCCTTCGATGCAGCCTTGGTCAGACTGATCGACGAATTCAACCCCAAACTTGTGGTACTGGCCGGATTCATGCGCATCCTCAGCGCTGATTTCGTTCGGCACTATCACGGCCGCCTGCTCAACATCCATCCGTCGCTGTTGCCCAAATACAAAGGGTTACACACTCACCAGCGCGCCTTGGAGGCCGGCGACACGGAACACGGCTGCTCCGTGCACTTCGTCACCGAGGAACTCGACGGCGGACCACTGGTCGTACAAGCAGTATTACCGGTAGAGTTGCACGACACGCCGCAGAGTCTGGCGCAGCGAGTCCACGTTCAGGAACACTTGATCTACCCGATGGCGGTACGCTGGTTTGCCGAAGGCAGGCTGACACTCGGGGAACACGGTGCTTTACTCGACGGCCAGCTACTCGCCGCCAGCGGCCACTTGATTCGAAACTAGGAGATATTATGCGTCGCGCCCTGCTCTTCGCTTGCGCTCTGCTCGCCCTGCCCTTTGCGCAGGCAGCGGACCTTCAACCGTTCTCCGCCAGCTACACCGCCGACTGGAAGCAGCTGCCCATGAGCGGCACCGCCGAACGCAGCCTGACCAAGGAAGCCAACGGCGTCTGGAAACTCAGCTTCAAGGCGTCGATGATGATCGCCAGCCTGACCGAAGAAAGCACCCTGACCCTGGACAAGGACACCTTGTTGCCGCAGTCCTACCACTTCGAACGTGGTGGTCTGGGCAAAGCGAAAAAAGCTGATCTGGACTTCGACTGGGCCAACAAGCTGGTCACCGGCACCGACCGTGGCGACGCGGTAAAAATCCCGCTTAACCGTGGCATGGTCGACAAGTCGACCTATCAACTGGCGCTGCAGCATGACGTCGCCGCCGGCAAGAAAAGCATGAGCTATCAGGTCGTTGATGATGGCGAAGTCGACACTTACGACTTCCGCGTGCTGGGCTCGGAAAAGGTCGACACCAAGGCCGGTCAGATCGACGCCATCAAGGTCGAGCGCGTCCGCGACCCGACACAAAGCAAGCGCATCACCGTCCTCTGGTTCGCCAAGGATTGGGATTACTTGCTGGTGCGCCTGCAACAGGTCGAGACCGACGGAAAGGAGTACAACATCATGCTCCAGGAAGGCAAGGTCAACGGCAAGGCTGTCAAAGGCAGCTAATTTGACTGAAGTGAAAAGCCCCGCAATGCGGGGCTTTTTTTCGTCGCCTGCTCCACCGCGCCTCAGCGCTGATCAGCGGCTTTTCCTGGATTACGCGGCAATATCGCCAGGAAATTATCCCGCGCGACGTTGCGCGCCACGGCTTCCGGCAGCGCATCCAGAAACGGCTTGTAGCTGTGCATTTCCTGACCGAGCTTGTTGAACCGTCCCACTACGTCAGAGCCGAGCATGAAGCGGTCAGGGTATTTCTCTACCAGCGCCAGCCATTCCGCGCGCGGCTTGCCATGCTCATCCAGCAAATACGGTGTCAGCATGCTCCACGACAAGTCGATGAACAGATTGGGATAGGCTTCAAGCATGCGCGTCAGGGTTGGCAACAGGAACGGCAACTGAGTCTGATGACGATGGATCTCGGCGCTGGTGCCTGCGTGCGCCCAGATGAACCGCGTGTGCGGATGATTGCGCAGCGGTTCCTCGACTTCCTTCAGGTACAGCGGATTTTTCTCACGCTTGGAAGTGATATTGGAATGCAGCATCACCGGCAGATCGTTTTCAGCGGCCAGGTGATAGATCCTGGTCATCGCCTCGTTGTTCGCCCGAGGCGTATCGCCGGAGGTCAGCGCCGTCAAATCGTCGTGCCGGGTAAACACCTCGCCAATGCCCTGCCACAGCCCTGGATACAAATCGAGCATGCGCTGAATGTGCGCAGCTGAATTCTTGTCGTTGGGATTAAAGCCCGACAGAAACGGATGAAAGTACTGACGCTGCTCGGGCGAGAGTTTTTGCACCGCATCGGCAACGATCACATCGGTGGCGCTGTACCAATAGGCGTCGGCGTCATCGCCCGCGTAGTAGCGCGGACGCTTGGGCTCGTCTTCGTGCCATTTCTTCGCCACGGGAATACCGGAGATCATCACGTGCTCAATGGAATTGTCCTTCATGGCCTTCAGCAATTTCTCCATGCCGGCGGTTTCCTGGAAGAAATCCACGTAATGCAGGTGCGCATCGCTGTAGGTGTATTCACGGGCGCTGGCGCTGCCGGCAAACGCCAGCAGGCAGGCGAGACTCAGACGATACAGGGGCACAAGTAATCTCCGGATAACAGGCATAGCCTAGACCGCACGCTGTCCACAAGGGTTCATCGCACAGGAAAACGCAGTGCACACCCTTGGGAATGTTCTATAACTGCACAGTCATTTTCGATTGAACGACTTTTCCTACTGCCAGTGAGGTTCCCATGACTGTTACCGTCAATACTGTCTCCGCCGAAGGTTATCGTCATACCGTACAGATCGACGACCACGAATTGTTTACCGACGTACCCGCCTCGGCCGGTGGCGAAGGCTCGGCACCCGAGCCACACGACTATTTCGACGCTGCGCTAGGTGCCTGCAAGGCCCTGACCCTGAAGATGTACGCGAAGAAGAAAGACATTCCACTGACCGGCGTCGGCGTTGAAGTCAAACGCGACAACAGTGAAGAGCAGAAAGGCAAATATGCCCTGCACGTGACCCTCACGCTCAAAGGCGTGCTCACCGATGCCCAGCGCGAGGAGCTGCTGCGCGTCGCCGACCGCTGCCCGATCCACAAGCTGATGACCACCAGCGAAGTGACCATCGAGACCCACGCGCCACAAGGCTTCGACAGCCAATAATCCTCCTGATGGCAGCGGCGGGTTATGCTTCTGGCATCACCCGCTCAGCCTGGAATGCACCATGGACACGCCACTCCTGATCATCCGCCCACGCGCCGAAGACGTCGAAGGCCAGCCGATCCTGCGCCCGCTGCCGTCAGCCAAATGCCGCAACGTCGGGCCTTTCGTGTTTTTCGACCACATGCTCGAAACGGTTTATCCGACGGGCAAAGGTATGGACATCCGACAGCACCCGCACATTGGTCTGTCGACCCTTACCTACCTGTTTGAAGGCCAGCTCCAGCACAAGGACAGCCTGGGTTCCGATCAGGTGGTCAGCGCGGGGGACGTCAGCTGGATGACCGCTGGCAGCGCCATTGCCCATGTCGAGCGCACACCCGAACCGCTGCTCGCCGAGACCTTTTCGCTGCACGGCATGCAAGTCTGGCTGGCCTCGCCCAAAGAGCACGAACAGGGCCCCGGCCATTACAGCCATCATCCGGCAACGACCCTGCCGGTCAGCGATAACCTTGGCGTGCAGATCCGCATGATTGCCGGGTCGGGCTTTTGCCTAGAATCGCCGGTGCCGGTGCTTTCTCCTACGTTGTATGCCGAAGTGAAGATGCAGACCGCGACTACTTTGCTGATACCCAACGAGCATGAAGAGCGGGCAGTGTATGTGTTGAGCGGCGATACGCAGTTGAATGGCGAGGCGATCGAGCCGCATGCGCTGGTGGTGTTGCCAGCCGGCGAAGAGATGAGCCTGTTTGCCGAAAGCGATGTGCACGCGGTGGTGTTCGGCGGCGCGGCGCTGGACGGTCCGAGGCGGATCAACTGGAATTTTGTTGCCAGTGATCCGGCGGCGATTGATGAGGCACGGCGCAAGTGGGCGGCCGGGGATTGGCCGACGGTGCCGGGGGAACTCGAGCGGATAGAACTACCCTAAGATTTGTAGAGGGCCTCAGTCAGTCTTCGCGAGCAGGCTCGCTCCCACAGGGATTAGTAATGCATTCCATGTGGGAGCGAGCCTGCTCGCGAAGAGGCCAGATCAGACGTCGATCAAGTCAGTGCCTGAAAACTGACTCAGTCCTTGAACACTTCATCCAGCAAGTCGTGCATGGACTTGAACGCCCGCGTGGCAGTCTTCTCGTCATACATCATCTTGCCTGGCACATTGGCATGCGGATCGGTAAACGAGTGCACCGCACCGCCGTAGCTGAGCAACTGCCAATCAACGCCCGCCGCATTCATTTCATCTTCAAACGCGGGCAGCTGTTCTTTTGGCACCAGCGGATCGGACGCACCGTGCAACACCAGCACCGAACCCTTGATGTTTTTCGCGTCCGCAGGATTTGGCGAATCGAGTGTCCCGTGGAACGACACAGCGGCCTTCACCGGCGCGCCCGTCCGCGCCAGATCGAGTGCGCAGCAACCGCCGAAGCAGAAACCGAATACCGCCAGTTTCGACGTGTCCACCGCCGCTTCGCCCTGCTTCTGCAGCTGCTCGAACGCTACCTGCAGGCGCTTGCGCAGCAGCGCGCGGTCATCCTTGAGCGGCATCATCGCCGCAAGCGCCTGATCGGCATCTTGCGGGCGTACGGCCTGACCATAGACATCCGCGATCAACACCACGTAGCCCCTGGCTGCCACCGACCTGGCGATGTCTTCGGCGCCGGCGCTGACGCCCATCCAGTTCGGTGCCAGCAGCAAACCCGGGCGCGCGTCTTTATGCTCGGCGTCGAAGGCCAGTCGACCTTCATAAGGCTGGCCGTCAATCTGATAGACCACGGAACGAACAGTGATTTGGCTCATTTCTGACTCCTGATTGGTTAAACACCAGAATGAAAAAACCCGCCGAAGCGGGTTTTTCCTACAACGTGATCAAACCGACAGTTCAACCAGCAGCTTGTTCAGACGGGTCACATACGCGGCCGGGTCTTTCAAGCTTTCCCCGGCAGCCAACGCTGCCTGATCGAAGAGGATGTGCGACAGGTCGCCGAAACGCTCTTCGCTGGTCTCGTTATCGAGCTTCTCGATCAGCGGATGGCTTGGGTTGAATTCGAAGATCGGCTTCGAATCCGGCACCTTCTGACCGCTGGCCTCGAGGATCTGCCGCATTTGCAGGCCCAGATCCTGTTCGCCGATGGCCAGAATGGCCGGCGAATCGGTCAGACGATGGGAAACCCGAACTTCAGCCACGGAATCGCCCAACGCGGTTTTCAGACGCTCAACCAGACCCTCTTTGGACTTGGCGACTTCTTCCGCAGCTTTCTTGTCCTCTTCCGAGTCCAGGTTGCCCAGATCCAAATCACCACGCGCCACGTCAACAAAGGTCTTGCCGTCGAACTCGCTGAGGTAGCTCATCAACCACTCATCGATGCGGTCGGTCAACAGCAGCACTTCGATGCCTTTCTTGCGGAAGACTTCCAGGTGCGGGCTGTTCTTGACCTGCGCGTAGGTTTCGCCGGTGAGGTAGTAGATCTTGTCCTGACCTTCCTTGGCGCGGGCAAGGTAGTCAGCCAGACCGACAACCTGCTCGCCATCGTCGCCCTGAGTCGAGGCGAAACGCAGCAGGCCGGCAATTTTTTCTTTGTTGGCGAAGTCTTCTGCCGGGCCTTCTTTCATGACCTGACCGAAGTTTTTCCAGAAGCCTTTGTATTGCTCAGGCTCGTTCTTCGCCAATTTTTCCAGCATGTCCAGCACACGCTTGGTCAGCGCGGTTTTCATCGAGTCGATGATCGGATCTTTCTGCAGGATTTCGCGCGATACGTTCAGCGACAGGTCGTTGGAGTCGACCACGCCTTTGATGAAGCGCAGGTACAGCGGCAGGAACGACTCGGCCTGATCCATGACGAACACGCGTTGCACGTACAGCTTCAGGCCTTTCGGCGCTTCACGCTGGTACAGGTCGAACGGTGCGCGGGCCGGCACGTACAGCAGCGAGCTGTACTCGAGCTTGCCTTCAACCTTGTTGTGGCTCCACGACAGCGGATTCTCGAAGTCGTGAGCGATGTGCTTGTAGAACTCCTGGTATTCCTCGTCCTTCACTTCAGTGCGCGGACGGGTCCACAGGGCGCTGGCGCGGTTGACGGTTTCCCATTCAACGGCCTGAGCCTCTTCGCCTTCGGCCGGAGTGACTTCCTTCGGCAGTTCGATTGGCAAAGCAATGTGGTCGGAATACTTTTTGATGATATTGCGCAGACGCCAGCCATCAGCGAATTCGTCTTCACCGGATTTCAGGTGCAGAACGATGCGGGTGCCGCGTTCTGGCTTGTCGATGTTGGCGACTTCGAACTCGCCCTCGCCTTTCGACGACCAGTGCACGCCTTCGCTCGCGGCGGTGCCGGCACGACGGCTGTAAACATCAACCTTGTCGGCAACGATGAAGGCCGAGTAGAAGCCCACACCGAACTGGCCGATCAGGTGCGAATCCTTCTTCTGATCGCCGGAGAGATTCTTCATGAAGTCGGCAGTGCCGGATTTGGCGATGGTCCCCAAGTGGGTGATCACATCGTCACGGTTCATGCCGATGCCGTTGTCTTCGAGGGTGACGGTCTTGGCGTCCTTGTCGAAGCTCACCCGGATTTTCAGGTCAGCGCCACCTTCGAGCAACTCAGGCTTGGCCAGGGCTTCGAAGCGCAGCTTGTCGACAGCGTCAGAGGCGTTCGAGATCAATTCGCGAAGGAAGATTTCCTTGTTGGAATACAGCGAATGGATCATGAGGTGCAGCAGCTGCTTTACCTCGGTCTGGAAGCCCAGGGTTTCCTTTTGAGTTTCCACACTCATGGTCATCAAACTCCAATCAGATGGCATAAGCCGCGACCCGAATGGTCTGCGGCGGGTTGTCATCTGAGTTGGGGGCAGTGTTCAGGATTTCAAGGGGTCATCGATTTTGAAGTGCGCACGGGCCGTGGCGATCGGTTCGCCCTCGGTACTCTGCCAGGCGGTGACGGCCACGTTGGCAACGCGGCGCCCCTGGCGGCACACCTGACACCTTGCCCAAGTGTCGCGAAACTGGCCGGCGCGCAGATAATCGAGGGAAAAATCGATGATCTTCGGCACGTCTGGCGCGCCCGTAAAAATCAATAAATGAAGAGCCGCCGCGAGCTCCATGAACCCGGCAATCACCCCGCCGTGAATAGCCGGCAATAAAGGGTTACCAATGTTGTCCTTGTTCGCCGGCAACTTGAACAGCAAATCATCGCCGACACGCGAACATTCAATGCCGATCAGGCCGGCGTAGGGGATCAACTCAAGCAGCGGCGCGTAATCGCCCTGTTCGTGGGCCCGTTGCAACTGATCCTTCAAATTATTGCTCACCGGGTTTCTCCCTTGAGGGCGCCGCCGAAACCCTTGGTGCCTCTGGCGCTTTTACCCAGGCGCATGAACGTGCCGACGACGTGGGCGATCGTCTGCTCGGGATCATCCTGATAGGCGAAACCGCGAGCGAAGATCACGTCGGTGGTGACGCGATAGCACTGGGCGAAGCCGAAGACGTCTTTATTTGGCTCAGCGGCGTGCATGTAATCGATGCGCAAATCGAGGGTCGGACAGACTTCGAACTCAGGGAGCACGCACAAGGTCGACATGCCGCAGGCCGTGTCCATCAACGAGGTAATCGCACCGCCGTGGATGACCCCGGTCTCGGGATTACCGACGATTTTCTGACTGTACGGCAGCATAACCGTCAGGCCTTCGCTGGAAGCGCTGTGCACTTGCAGGCCCAATACCTGGCAATGACGCAACGCGGATAAAAAGCGCGTGGCACGCTCAAAAACAGAGTTTTCAGCCATTTGATAATTACTCGCGTTAAAGCCTTTTGCCAGTAGTGAGAAAGACGGCAAAAGTTCCGTGATAAAACAAACTTATATATCTGAAACAAATGAGGAACTTAACCCGTAGCGCTGAGTTCTTAAGGCCAGTAGTTATTTTCCATAAGGAGAAACACCCCATGCGTAAGACTTTAGCTGTTGCCTTGATGTTGACCGCTTCCCTCGGTCTCGCTGCCTGCGATAAAAAATCCGAGGACAAAGCTCAAGATGCCAACCAACATGCTGAGCAGGCTCAGCAGGATATGAACAAAGCTCAGGATAAAGTGAACGACGCCGCGAAAGAAAACGCCGATGCTGCCAAAGCTCAGGCTGAATCGAACGCCGCTGCTCAAGAAGAAGCCGCCAAAAAGCAATAACCTGCTTTCGGTGTGAAAAGAAAACCCGCCAAGTGCGGGTTTTCTTTTGCCTGCGATTGGGCCGTTGCCGGCTTAGAGCATGACCGTTCTAAACGTTGGACTGACCATCAGCAACAATGAGCAGATCAGGCCGACCAGCCACGCCAGACTTCGCAACGCCGCAAGATCAGCCAGGTAGAACCCCACGTAGATAATCCGCGCGACGACGAACACGATCGCCAGTGTATCGATCAGCCATCCCGCTGTTTGCGTGGTGTGCGCCATCAGCACGCCGGCCGCAAACAATACGAACGCCTCAATGCTGTTCTGATGCGCCGCCAGCGCTCTGGCACCGTAACCCGTGAGCTGCGCCTGTTGCTGGCGTGGCAGATGATTGTTGTAACCGCCCTGCTCTTTCATCGCCTTGCCCACCGGCAGACGCGCGATGTAGATCAACAATGCACTGATAAACACACACCAGAACGGAATACTCATCAAACAGCCTCTTTGTTCGCCTCAGGGATTGGCGCTTCTGTAGGGGTATACACCATTACGTGAAGAACGTCGGAATGAAACTCGCGGCGGTACAGGACCACGACCACGCCGGCACTCATCAGCATGAACAGCCAAGGGCTGACGAACCATGCCAGCATGCTCATGCCGAAGTAATAGGAGCGCAGGCCAAAGTTGAACTGGTTGGCCGCCATCGAAATAACCCGCGCCGCACGGGAAGCGAAGGCTTTGCGTTCCTGTTCCGAGACCTGTCGCTCGCCGATCATTGGCGCCGAACCCACCAGAATCGCCGCAAAGTTGTACTGGCGCATGCACCAGCTAAAGGTGAAGAACGCGTAGACGAACACCATCGCCAGGCACAACAGTTTGATTTCCGACATGCCTTGCGATGCCTGCTGCACCATCGGAATGTCTGCCAGCAACGACACCGCTCGATCTGACGCGCCCAGCACCGTGAGGATACCGGCGAGGATGATCAGGGTGCTGGAGGCGAAGAACGAGGCGTTGCGCTCCAGGTTGCCGATCACGCTGGCGTCGGCGATGCGGTTGTCACGCAGCAGCATGCGGCGCATCCAGTCTTCACGGTAAAGGTGCAAGACGCTGGCCAGGCAGGCGGTGTCGCGAGCTTTCCAACTGGCATAACGGGTGTAACCGCCCCAGCAGATGACAAGCCAGACGGCAGCGAGCAAGTGGATCAGGTTGGCTTGGATGAACGACATGCAATTCCCTGTGAGATGTGAACGCTGTGCGCATTTTTCGTGGGAGCGAGCCTGCTCGCGAACGCGGCATAACACACAATACTCATGGCGGCTGACGCACGCCTTCGCGAGCAGGCTCGCTCCCACATTTTAATTTTTGGCAACCCTTCGACGTTAGCTCAGGAAAAAAGACACGGCTGGAAACCCATAAAAAATGCCCCGTATCGATTGATACGGGGCATTTCTGTTTAACCGTGCTTGACCCGCTTGTGGCGGATCAAATCACATCAGGCAGTGACTTCGCTGCGCTTGCCCAGCAGGCGATCACACACCACCGCAACCACCAGGGTCATCGCGCAAGGCACCAGCCATGCCAGACCCTGCTCGCTCAGCGGCAGGTGGGTGAGCTGCGTTGGCATCCAGCCAGCCAAACCGGCGCCTTTCAACGCGTCGATGGTGCCGAAAACGAAGGACACCAGCATCACTGGCCCGAGAATGCGCCCGTGTTCATGCCAGAAATCCTTGCAGAAGCTCAATGCGACCAAAACGATGCAAGGCGGATAGATCGCCGTCAGCACCGGGATGGAGAAGGCGATCAACTTGGTCAGGCCCAGATTGGAAACCAGCAGCGAGAACGCAGCCAGAATGATCACCAAAGTCTTATAAGACAGTGGCAGCACCCGGCTGAAGTATTCGGCACAAGCACAAGTCAGACCCACTGCTGTCACCAGGCACGCCAACGAAATCAGCACTGCGAGAAAGCCGCTGCCCAGCGAACCGAAGGTATGTTGCACGTAAGCGTGCAGAACCGCCGCGCCATTGGTGGCGCCCACCGCGACTTCATGGCTGCCCGAACCGAGGCGGAACAGGCTGACATACACCAGCGCCAGACCGACGCCGGCAATCAGGCCGGCGATGATTGCATAGCGAGTGATCAACGCCGGCGATTCGACGCCACGGGAGCGGATTGCGTTGACGATGACGATGCCGAACACCAGCGCACCCAGGGTATCCATGGTCAGGTAACCATTAATGAAGCCCTGGGAGAACGGAGCCGCGACATACTCTGGCGTACCGTGGCCGATATCGCCCGCTGGCAACATGAACGCCGCGATACCGAGTACCGCCAGCGCGATGATCTTCAGCGGTGCGAGAAAGCGACCCACGGTGTCCAGCAAACGCCCAGGGTAGAGCGAGATGAAGAACACCAGCAGGAAATATACCGAGCTGTAGAGGAACAGCGCGAGCGGGCTTTCGCCGGTCAGCGGCGCCAGGCCCACTTCAAACGATACGGTCGCGGTACGCGGGGTAGCGAACAGCGGCCCCACCGCCAGATAGCACGCAGCCGCCAGGATGCCGCCGGCGATCTTGCCGATCGGACTGCTCAGCGCGTCCATGGCACCGCCAACCTTGGCAAGCGCGACCACGGTGATCACCGGCAAACCGACCGCCGTGATCAGAAAGCCCAGCGCCGCCATCCAGACGTGAGGTCCGGCCTGCAAACCGACGATAGGCGGGAAGATGATGTTGCCAGCCCCGACGAACAGGGCAAACGTCATAAAACCAAGTGCCAGGATGTCCTGACCTTTCAAAACTTTCATTAAGGTAATACCACACTACTGAAATCGGAATTTAGAGGGGGATTGCCCTTTGGGATTAGGGAAATGCTGTCGATCCGTATGGGACTGACCCTTGCAGCGCGGCGCTGCCTTGTGGGCGGCGAACGCAAAAATGGCTGCTAGCCTAACGAATTTGGCCTGGGAACGCACTGTTAGAGGGCGAACTATCCGATACGCGACGTTTCGGTGTCGCGTTTACGTATTTATTTTTCGTGGGAGCAGCAAGACCAAAAGATCGCAGCCTTCGGCAGCTCTCAAAGGAGAACGCGCTCCTCTGTAGGAGCTGCCGAAGGCTGCGATCTTTTGATCTGCAAAAACGACAAAAGCCACCCGAAGGTGGCCTTTGTTTGGTGAAGCGTCAGCTAAGCACGAGGCTTACTTGACAGCCCAACCGGTCAGCTCGGCCAGGGCCTTGCCGATGTCTGCCAGCGAACGCACGGTTTTTACGCCTGCGTCCTGCAGCGCAGCGAATTTCTCGTCTGCAGTGCCTTTGCCGCCAGAAATGATTGCGCCAGCATGGCCCATGCGCTTGCCCGGAGGAGCAGTCACACCAGCGATGTAGGAAACAACCGGCTTGGTCACGTGTGCCTTGATGTAGGCAGCCGCTTCTTCTTCAGCCGAACCGCCGATCTCGCCGATCATGACGATCGCTTCGGTCTTAGGGTCTTCCTGGAACAGTTTCAGGATGTCGATGAAGTTCGAACCCGGGATCGG
This sequence comes from Pseudomonas khorasanensis, assembly GCF_014268505.2. Classification (GTDB taxonomy): domain Bacteria; phylum Pseudomonadota; class Gammaproteobacteria; order Pseudomonadales; family Pseudomonadaceae; genus Aquipseudomonas; species Aquipseudomonas khorasanensis. Next base: position 331,174 of record NZ_JABWQP020000001.1, on the reverse strand, counting down.
GTCACCGCCGATGCCGACGCACGTCGACTGACCGAAACCGGCATCAGTGGTCTGCTTCACAGCTTCGTAGGTCAGGGTGCCGGAACGGGAAACGATACCGACCTTGCCTGGCAAGTGAATGTGACCTGGCATGATGCCGATCTTGCATTCGCCTGGGGTGATCACGCCTGGGCAGTTAGGGCCGATCAGGACTACGCCCAGCTCGTCGCATTTGACCTTGGCGTCCAGCATGTCCAGGGTAGGAATGCCTTCGGTGATGCAGACGATCAGCTTGATGCCGCCGAAGGCCGCTTCCAGGATCGAGTCCTTGCAGAAAGGAGCCGGAACGTAGATCACGCTGGCGGTAGCGCCAGTGGCTGCTACTGCGTCCTTGACGGTGTTGAACACTGGCAGACCCAGGTGCTCGGTGCCGCCTTTGCCCGGCGTTACGCCACCAACCATCTTGGTGCCGTATTCGATGGCTTGCTGGGTGTGGAAACTACCTTGCGAACCGGTAATACCCTGGCAGATAACTTTGGTGTCTTTATTGATCAGGACGCTCATTATTTGCCCTCCGCAGCTTTGACAACTTGTTGAGCAGCGTCGGTCAGGCTGGTAGCAGCGATGATGTTCAAACCGCTTTCTGCCAGTACTTTAGCGCCCAGCTCAGCGTTGTTGCCTTCAAGGCGAACAACAACCGGGATTTTCACGCCGACTTCTTTCACGGCGCCAATGATGCCTTCGGCAATCATGTCGCAACGAACGATGCCGCCGAAGATGTTGACCAGTACTGCAGCGACGTTGGTGTCGGACAGAATGATCTTGAACGCTTCAGTAACGCGTTCCTTGGTAGCACCACCACCTACGTCGAGGAAGTTGGCCGGCTTGCCGCCATGCAGGTTGACGATGTCCATGGTGCCCATGGCCAGGCCAGCACCGTTGACCATGCAGCCGATGTTGCCTTCCAGTGCGACGTAGTTCAGTTCGAACTTGGCAGCGTGCGCTTCGCGCGGATCGTCCTGGGACGGATCGTGGAAAGTCTTCAACTTAGGCTGACGGTACATGGCGTTGGCGTCGATGTTGATCTTGGCATCGAGGCAGTGCAGATCGCCGTCAGCCTTGATCACCAGCGGGTTCACTTCCAGCAGAGCCAGGTCGTGATCCTTGAACAGCTTGGCCAGACCTACGAAGATCTTGGCGAACTGAGCAACCTGCTTGCCTTCCAGACCCAGCTGGAATGCCAGCTCGCGCCCCTGGAATGGCTGAGCGCCAACCAGTGGATCGATAGTGGCCTTGAGAATTTTTTCTGGCGTGTCGTGAGCGATTTTCTCGATGTCCACGCCACCTTCGGTGGAAGCCATGAACACGATGCGACGGCTCGAACGGTCAACGACAGCGCCCAGGTACAGCTCTTTAGCGATATCAGTGCACGATTCAACCAGGATCTTGGTGACTGGCTGGCCATTGGCGTCAGTCTGGTAAGTCACCAGACGCTTGCCCAGCCACTGCTGTGCGAAGGCTTTGGCGTCTTCTTTGCTGCGAACCAGCTTGACGCCGCCCGCTTTACCGCGACCACCGGCGTGAACCTGGGCTTTGACAACCCACTCGTTGCCGCCGATTTTGTCGCAAGCTTCTGCTGCTGCTTCCGGGGTGTCTACTGCGTAACCAGTGGAAACTGGCAGGCCGTATTCAGCGAACAGCTGCTTACCCTGATACTCGTGAAGATTCATGCTTTTTACCGTCTTCGTTAGGTACTGCGCATTCGGCGCTGCGCTCGTGATGAGTGCCGCGCCACCTGTGACTGCTGCTTGCGCAGCTTTCCGGACAACCGGTTCAGCTACGCAAGACTGCGTCCGGCGGACATTCCGCGGTGAGTCTTGCTCGCAAGGCTCACGACGGGCCGTTGCCGCCGTGGTTTCTTATTGTCTGTTAACGCTTCTTGCGGTTGGCAATGTGGATGGCGCCGCCATTCACTGCCAGAGCAGCTTCGTGCAAGGCTTCAGACAGGGTTGGATGGGAGAAAACCATCATGCCCAGGTCTTCAGCGCTGGTGCCGAATTCCATACCGATCGCGCCCTGCTGAACGAGTTCCGCAGCGCTCGGGCCAATCACGTGCACGCCCAATACGCGGTCGGTCTTGGCATCGGCGATGACTTTGACGAAACCACCGGTATCGTTGGCAGCCATGGCACGGCCGGACGCAGCGAACGGGAAGGTGCCGACGTTAACTTCAACGCCTTCGGCTTTCAAGGCCTGCTCGGTTTTGCCAACCCACGCGATTTCCGGGTGAGTATAAATAACCGAAGGGATCAGGTCATAGTTCATCTGAGCCTTGTGGCCCTTGATGCGCTCGACAACCATGATGCCCTCTTCCGAGGCCTTGTGAGCCAGCATCATGCCGCGAACCACGTCGCCGATGGCGAAAACGCCCGGCACGGCTGTTACGCACTGGTCATCGACCGCGATGAAACCACGCTCGTCGATTTCCACGCCGCAGTCGGCAGCCAGCAGATCAGTGGTCACCGGACGGCGACCAACGGCTACGATCAGCTTGTCGAAAGTGATGGTCTGTTCGCCGTTGGCATCGGTGTAGTTCACAACGACTTCGTCGCCGTTCACTTTCGAACCGGTTACGCGAGCGCCCAGCTTGATGTCCAGACCCTGTTTGGTCAGGGTTTTGAATGCTTCCTTGGAAACAGCGGTGTCCGCTGCCATCAGGAAGGTATCCAGCGCTTCGAGAACGGTCACTTCCGCACCCAGACGCGACCATACCGAACCCAGTTCCAGACCGATCACGCCAGCGCCGATCACGCCCAGACGCTTCGGTACGGACTGGAATTCCAGTGCGCCAGTCGAATCGACGATGACATTCTGATCAACCGGAGCCGGTGGAATGTCGATCGGACGCGAACCTGGCGCCAGGATGACGTTTTCAGCTTCGATGACTTCTACCGAGCCGTCGGGCTTGGTGACTTCGACTTTCTTGCCGGCCAGCAGCTTGCCGTGGCCCTGGATCGAAGTAACGCCGTTGGCCTTGAACAGGGTGGCAACACCGCCGGTCAGGTTCTTGACGATACCGGCCTTGCGGCCAACCATCGCAGCGACGTCCATTTTGACTTCGCCAGTCGAGATACCGTGAACGTTGAAGCTCTCTTTCGCTTCCTTGTATTTCCAGGAGCTGTCGAGCAGCGCCTTGGAAGGAATGCAGCCAACGTTCAGGCAGGTACCGCCCAAGGCTTGCTTGCCTTCGGCGTCGGTGTACTTCTCGATGCAGGCAGTGCTCAGACCCAGCTGTGCGGCCTTGATGGCAGCCACATAGCCACCAGGGCCAGCACCGATCACTACTACGTCAAATTTCTGCGACATTCAAAAATCCTCTTTTTTGCAGCAAGCGTGAAGCCGCAAGCCTCAAGCCAAACTGCGTTTACTTGCAGCTTGCAGCTTGAGACTTGCAGCTGCTTCTATCAAATATCCAGCAACAGACGAGCCGGATCTTCCAGCAGGTTCTTGATGGTCACCAGGAAGGTCACAGCTTCTTTGCCATCGATCAGACGGTGATCGTAGGACAGTGCCAGGTACATCATCGGACGGATAACGACCTGACCGTTGATGGCCATCGGACGCTGGATGATGTTGTGCATGCCCAGAATCGCTGCCTGTGGCGGGTTGACGATCGGGGTCGACATCATGGAACCGAAGGTACCACCGTTGGTGATGGTGAAGGTACCACCGGTCATCTCGTCCATCGACAGTTTGCCGTCACGGGCTTTTTTGCCGAATGTTGCGATGCCGCCTTCGATTTCGGCCAGGCTCATCAGCTCGGCGTTACGCAGAACCGGTACCACCAGGCCACGGTCGCTGGAAACGGCAACGCCGATGTCAGCGTAGCCGTGGTAAACGATGTCGGCGCCGTCGATCGAAGCGTTGACCGCCGGGAAGCGTTTCAGCGCTTCGGTGGCAGCCTTGACGAAGAACGACATGAAGCCCAGGCGTACGCCGTTGTGGGACTTCTCGAACAGATCCTTGTACTTCGAACGCAGGGCCATGACTTCGGTCATGTCGACTTCGTTGAAAGTAGTCAGCATCGCCATGTTCGACTGAGCTTCAACCAGACGCTTGGCCACGGTGGCGCGAACGCGGGTCATCGGTACGCGCTTCTCGATGCGGTCGCCGGCGGCGAACACAGGAGCGGCAGCCGAAGGGGCAGCAGCCTTGGCAGGCGCGGCAGCCGGAGCGGCTTTCTTGGCAGCAACCGCTGCAACCACGTCTTCCTTGGTCACACGACCGCCTTTGCCGGTGCCGGCAACGGAAGCGATGTTGATGCCGTTTTCTTCGGCCAGCTTGCGCGCGGCCGGAGCAGCGATCGGGTCATCTTCGCCGTCGGCAGCAGCCGGGGCAGCGGCGGCAGCGGCCGGAGCAGCAGCGGCAGCCGGAGCAGCGGCAGCAGCGCCGCCCTCTTCGATCGAGCCCAGGACTTCGTCGGACAGAACGGTGTCGCCTTCGTTCTTGACGATTGCGCCCAGCACGCCGTCAGCGGTAGCCAGAACTTCCAGCACGACCTTGTCAGTTTCGATGTCGACGATCAGGTCGTCACGCTTGACGGCTTCGCCCGGTTTTTTGTGCCAGGTGGCAACGGTGCCATCGGCAACCGATTCCGGGAAAGTGGGGGCTTTGATCTCGATAGCCATTATCTGTGGTTCCTTAAATTCGGTTTCAGGTGCGCGAAGGCATTAAACGGTAAACGCGGCTTGCAGCAGTTGTTCCTGCTGCTCGGCGTGCATCGATGCGTAACCACAGGCAGGTGCAGCCGAAGCCTCACGGCCCGCGTACTCAAGTACGAGAGTCTTGTCGAGGTTAGCGATGCTGCGACGCAAGTGGTGCTGACTGCAGTACCAGGCGCCCTGGTTCATCGGCTCTTCCTGACACCAGACGGCATGTTTGACGTTGGTGTACGGAGCCAGGACTTCTTTCAAGTCGTCCTCAGGGAACGGATACAGCTGCTCGATACGCACGATGGCGATATCTTCGCGGCCTTCGGCACGGCGTTTTTCCAGCAGGTCGTAGTAGACCTTGCCGCTGCACAGAACCACACGCTCGACCTTTTTCGGGTCCAGTGCGTCGATTTCCGGGATCACGGTCTGGAACGAACCTTCGGCCAGATCTTCCAGCGTCGAGATGGCCAGCTTGTGGCGCAGCAGCGACTTCGGCGTCAGAACGACCAGCGGCTTGCGCAGCGGGCGAATCACCTGACGACGCAGCAAGTGGTAGATCTGTGCCGGCGTGGTCGGCATGCACACCTGAATGTTGTGCTCGGCGCACAGCTGCAGGTAACGCTCAAGACGTGCCGAGCTGTGCTCAGGGCCCTGACCTTCGTAACCGTGCGGCAACAGCATGGTCAGACCGCAGAGACGGCCCCACTTGTGCTCGCCACTGGTGATGAACTGGTCGATTACAACCTGTGCACCGTTAGCGAAGTCGCCGAACTGGGCTTCCCAGATCACCAGCGCGTTTGGCGTGGTGGTCGAGTAACCGTATTCGAACGCCAGGACCGCTTCTTCAGAGAGGAACGAGTCGTACAGGTCAAAACGTGGCTGACCGTCGTACAGGTTCTGCAGCGGAATGTAGGTGCCCGCGTCTTTCTGGTTGTGCAGCACAGCGTGACGGTGCGAGAACGTACCGCGGCCGATGTCCTGGCCGGTCATGCGGATCGGGTGACCTTCGAACGCCAGGGTCGCGTACGCCATGGTTTCGGCGTAACCCCAGTTGATCGGCAGGCCGCCGGCTTGCATCTTCTGACGGTCTTCGTAGATCTTCGCGACCTGACGCTGAACCACGAAGCCGTCCGGAATTTCCAGCAGCTTGGCGGACAGTTCCTGCAGGGTCTTGAGATCAAAGCGTGTGTCGTGACGCGCAGTCCAGGCGTGGCCCAGGTACGGACGCCAGTCCACGAACAGCTCTTTGTTCGGCTCTTTGACCAGGCTTTTCACAACATGCAGACCGTTGTCCAGCGCGTTGCGATATTCGTCGACCTTGGCCTGAACACGTTCAGCGTCGAGCACACCGGCCTGGGTCAGGCGTTCAGCGTACAGCTCACGGGTAGTGCGCTGCTTGGTGATCTGCTGATACATCAGCGGCTGGGTGCCGCTTGGCTCGTCGGCCTCGTTGTGGCCGCGACGACGGTAGCAGACCAGATCGATCACCACGTCACGCTTGAACTGCATGCGGTAATCGATGGCCAGCTGGGTCACGAACAATACGGCTTCCGGATCATCGCCATTCACATGGAGAATCGGCGCCTGGATCATCTTGGCAACGTCGGTGGCGTACTCGGTGGAGCGCGAGTCCAGCGGGTTGCTGATGGTGAAACCGACCTGGTTGTTGATCACGATGTGCACGGTACCGCCGGTCTTGAAACCGCGGGTCTGCGACATCTGGAAGGTTTCCATGACCACGCCCTGACCTGCGAACGCAGCGTCACCGTGGATGGAGATCGGCAGCACCTTCTCACCGGTCAGGTCGTTACGACGGTCCTGACGGGCGCGCACCGAACCTTCGACCACCGGAGAAACGATTTCCAGGTGGGACGGGTTGAATGCCATGGCGAGGTGAACTTCACCGCCGGTGGTCATCACGTTGGACGAGAAGCCCTGGTGGTATTTGACGTCACCGGAACCCAGCTCGACCTTCTTCTTGCCTTCGAACTCGTCGAACAGCTCACGCGGGTTCTTGCCGAAGGTGTTGACCAGAACGTTCAGACGGCCACGGTGGGCCATGCCGATGACGACTTCCTTGGTGCCGTAGGAACCGGAACGCTGGATCAGTTCGTCGAGCATCGGAATCAGGCTTTCGCCGCCTTCCAGACCGAAACGCTTGGTGCCCGGGTATTTGGTGCCCAGGTATTTTTCCAGGCCTTCACCGGCAGTCACGCGCTCAAGCAGATGGCTCTTGATGTCGGCGGAGTACGTCGGACGACCCCGCACGCTTTCCAGACGCTGCTGGAACCACTGGCGCTGCTCGGAATCGGTGATGTGCGTAAATTCAGCGCCGATGGTGCGGCAATATGTCTGCTGCAACGCTTCGTGAATTTCGCGTAGGCTCGCTTCCTCTTTGCCGATGAACAGGTCGCCGGCACGGAAGGTCGTATCAAGATCGGCATTGGTCAAGCCGTAATGATTGATCGACAGGTCTGCAGGTGCAGGACGCTGCCACAGCCCCAGCGGGTCAAGCTGAGCTGCCTGGTGGCCACGCATACGGTAGGCCTGGATCAATCGCAGCACTTCAACTTGCTTCTTCTCGTGCTCACTGCTCACGCTGCCGGCGGAAACCGGTTGGGCGCGGCGCTGGTTCTTTGCCAGCAGCACGAAATGATCGCGAATCGTCGAGTGCGAAACATCAGTGGCAGAGCTGCCGTCGGCGGGCAACTTCTGAAAGTAGGTGCGCCACTCTTCTGGCACAGCGTTAGGGTCGTGCAGGTAGAGCTCATAAAGCTCTTCCACATAGGCAGCGTTTCCACCTGAAAGGTAGGCGCTGTTCCACATGCGCTGCATCACGCTTTCTTGCATGCTTGGTCACCCTCGGTTAGGGGAACACCATCGGTGTCGACACCGAGCAAACTTGCAGAAGTCCGAATGCAGCGACTAAAACAAGCCACCTAGGATCACACTGATAGTCCGGGTACCAGCCCGGATGCCCCTGCTTGTCTCATTTCTTCAAAAGAAGAGCTGCAGCTTTTGGCTACGACTCTGGTTATAGCCATGACGCGGGTTGAAGCCCGCGCCACAGCCTCTACGGTGCAACGGTTACAGCAGCTGAATCACACGCCGCTTGAAAGCAACATGTTACGGATGTGACCGATGGCCTTAGTCGGGTTCAGGCCTTTCGGACATACGTTGACGCAGTTCATGATGCCCCGGCAGCGGAAAACGCTGAAGGGGTCGTCAAGTGAAGCCAGACGCTCGCTGGTCTTGGTGTCACGGCTGTCTGCCAGGAAGCGATAGGCTTGCAGCAGCGCAGCAGGACCCAGGAACTTGTCCGGGTTCCACCAGAAGGACGGGCAAGAGGTCGAGCAGCAGGCGCACAGGATGCACTCGTACAGACCGTCGAGCTTTTCGCGCTCTTCTGGCGACTGCAGACGCTCGATGGCCGGGGCCGGCGTGTCGTTCTGCAGGTAAGGCTTCACCTTCTCGTATTGCTTGTAGAAGATGCTCATATCGACAACCAGGTCACGGATAACCGGCAAACCTGGCAGCGGACGAACGATCAGCTTGTTACCTTTCACAACGGCGGACAGCGGCGTGATGCACGCCAGGCCGTTCTTGCCGTTGATATTCATGCCGTCGGAACCGCAGACGCCTTCACGGCAAGAGCGACGATAGGAGAAACCCTCGTCCTGCTCTTTGATCAGGGCCAGCACGTCCAGCACCATCAGGTCCTTACCACCGGTATCGACCTGGAAATCCTGCATGAACGGCGCAGCGTCCTGATCAGGGTTGTAGCGATAAACACTGACTTGCAACATGGCGGTCACCCTTAATAAGTCCGGACTTTAGGTTCGAAAGTCGGAACAGTTTTCGGCGAGAAGTTCACGGCACGTTTGGTGACTCGCTTGTCACCCGGGAAGTACAGGGTGTGGCACAGCCAGTTTTCGTCATCGCGGTCTTCGAAGTCTTCACGGGCGTGAGCGCCGCGGGACTCTTTACGTACTTCGGCCGCAATGGCGGTAGCTTCAGCCACTTCCAGCAGGTTTTGCAGCTCCAGCGCTTCGATACGTGCAGTGTTGAACGCCTGCGATTTATCGTTGATCTTCACGTTGGCGATACGCTTGCGCAGATCGGCCAGCTGAGCGATGCCCTTCTGCATGTATTCGCCAGTCCGGAACACACCGAAGTAGTTCTGCATGCAGCTTTGCAGCTCGCGACGCAGGGTAGCAACGTCTTCACCGTCGGTACGGTTGTTCAGCGCGTTCAGACGCGACAGTGCAGCTTCGATGTCGGACTCGGTAGCGTCGTCGTATTCGATGCCGTCGGTCAGCGCCTTTTCCAGGTGCAGGCCGGCAGCGCGACCGAATACCACCAGGTCGAGCAGCGAGTTGCCGCCCAGACGGTTGGCACCGTGTACCGATACGCAAGCCACTTCACCTACCGCGAACAGACCAGGAATGATCTGATCAACGCCTTCGGCGTTCTGGGTGATTGCCTGACCATGAATATTGGTGGCAACGCCACCCATCATGTAGTGGCAGGTCGGAACAACCGGAACCGGCGCAACCACCGGGTCCACGTGCGCAAAAGTCTTCGACAGTTCGCAGATGCCAGGCAGACGGCTGTGCAGCACTTCCTCGCCCAAATGGTCGAGCTTGAGCATTACGTGGTCGCCATTCGGACCGCAACCGTTGCCGGCGATGATTTCCTTCACCATCGAACGGGCAACCACGTCACGACCGGCAAGGTCTTTGGCGTTCGGAGCATAACGCTCCATGAAACGCTCGCCGTGCTTGTTGATCAGGTAACCACCTTCACCACGGCAACCTTCGGTTACCAGTACACCGGCGCCGGCGATGCCGGTCGGGTGGAACTGCCACATTTCGATGTCTTGTACCGGTACGCCAGCACGCAGAGCCATGCCGACGCCGTCACCGGTGTTGATCAGGGCATTGGTGGTGGAAGCGTAGATACGACCGGCGCCGCCTGTAGCCAATACGGTGGCTTTGGCGCGGATGTAAGAGGTTTCGCCGGTTTCGATGCAGATTGCGATCACACCGACAAATTCGCCTTCCTGGTTTTTCACCAGATCAACCGCGTAGTACTCGTTCAGGAACGTGGTACCGGCTTTCAGGTTGCCCTGATAAAGGGTGTGCAGCAGCGCGTGACCGGTACGGTCGGAAGCAGCGCAAGTACGTGCAGCCTGACCGCCCTTGCCGTAGTCCTTGGACTGACCACCGAACGGACGCTGATAGATGCGGCCCTGCTCGGTACGCGAGAATGGCAGACCCATGTGGTCCAGCTCGAACACGGCAGCCGGGCCTTCCTGACACATGTATTCGATAGCGTCCTGGTCACCGATGTAGTCGGAACCCTTGACGGTATCGTACATGTGCCAGCGCCAGTCATCGTTCGGGTCAGCGGACGCGATTGCGCACGTGATGCCGCCCTGTGCGGACACAGTGTGCGAACGGGTCGGGAAAACCTTGGTGATCACCGCAGTCTTGTGGCCGCCCTGTGCCAGCTGCAGCGCAGCGCGCATGCCGGCACCGCCACCACCAATAATGATGGCGTCAAAAGAAATCGTTGGAATGTTAGCCATGACTCAGATACCCCAGAGAATCTGCACACCCCAGACGAAGTAAGCGAACATCGCAACGCCGCATACTGCCTGGAAAAGGAAACGTATCGCCGTTGCGGACTTGCCGAACGCCATTGGCGTCAGGTAGTCGGTCGCGATGGTCCACATGCCGACCCAGGCGTGAGCGCCCAGAGCAACAAGGGCCAGCAGGCTGAAAATACGCATTCCGTTGTGGGCGAACAGTTCATGCCACTGGGCATACTCGAGGCCAGGGTTGGCGACGATGTATCCGATCAGAAAGATGAAGTAAGCCGCGAGAACGACCGCAGACACACGCTGTGCCATCCAGTCATAGAGGCCCGAACGCGACAGGTTAGTGACGTTAGTTACCATATCCAGACTCCTGCCAGAACGATTACCACCACGGAAACGGCGATAACGATTTTCGAGCCCAGTTTGCCGCCTTCCAGCGTCTCACCGATGCCCATGTCCATGATCAAGTGGCGCACACCGGCTACCAGGTGATACAGCAGAGCGGACAGGATGCCCCAAATCACTAGCTTGGCTAGCGGACTGGTCAGACACGCTTTCACCTGGCCGAAGCCTTCCTCGGAGCTCAGCGACTTGTCCAATGCGTAAAGCATGATGGCAAGGCACACGAAGAGGATGACACCGGAGATACGGTGAAGAATGGACGTGTAAGCAGTGACTGGGAGTTTGATGGTCCTTAGGTCTAGGTTTACAGGTCGTTGGCTTTTCACGGCTTTTTTTTCACACTGAAGAGCCCCTAACAATCAGGGCAAAGTTGTTGGGGAGTGCACTGGTCAGGTAACCACCACCCAGGGATGCGACCCCCAATGAAAGCAAGCCCAAAAGCCCTTGGCGGTCGGTGGCCGAGTATAGACAGTTAGGCTACTAATGACAACGCGTTCACCTACCCCCAATAGCGGATTGCACAAGTTGCATAAAAGGCGTAAATGGCAGGCAATTTCGAGGAAAAAGTCGGCTTAAAGCCTTCTGGAGCAAGACTTTAGGCAAATTGACATTCGAATTTATCTCACTATAGTGGTGCGGGCCCTGCGTGGGGGGTCTGTCTGATGGTTCAAGCATAAATAGGAGGCCACATGGCTGACAAAAAAGCGCAGTTGATCATCGAGGGCGCAGCCCCCGTCGAGCTGCCCATTTTAACCGGCACCGTTGGTCCCGATGTAATCGATGTTCGGGGCCTGACGGCCACGGGCCGCTTCACTTTCGACCCGGGTTTCATGTCGACCGCCTCGTGCGAATCGAAGATTACCTATATCGACGGCGACAACGGCATTTTGTTGCACCGCGGCTACCCGATCGAACAGCTGGCTGAAAAGTCGGACTATCTGGAAACCTGCTACCTGCTGCTCAATGGCGAGCTGCCGACCGCAGAACAGAAGGCCCAGTTTGTCAGCACCGTGAAAAACCACACCATGGTTCACGAGCAGCTGAAAACCTTTTTCAACGGCTTCCGTCGCGACGCCCACCCGATGGCGGTCATGTGCGGTGTAGTCGGCGCCCTCTCGGCCTTCTACCACGACTCCCTGGACATCAATAACCCGCAGCATCGCGAAATTTCCGCGATCCGTCTGGTTGCCAAGATGCCGACCCTGGCAGCGATGGTTTACAAGTACTCCATGGGCCAACCCATGATGTACCCGCGCAACGACCTGACGTACGCGGAAAACTTCCTGCACATGATGTTCAACACCCCGTGCGAGATCAAACCGATCAGCCCGGTACTCGCCAAGGCCATGGACCGGATCTTCATCCTCCACGCCGACCACGAGCAGAACGCTTCGACCTCCACCGTACGCCTGGCCGGCTCTTCGGGTGCCAACCCGTTCGCCTGCATCGCCGCCGGTATCGCCGCACTGTGGGGCCCTGCCCACGGCGGTGCGAACGAAGCCGTGCTGACCATGCTCGACGAGATTGGCGATGTGTCGAACATCGACAAGTTCATCGCCAAGGCCAAGGACAAGAACGATCCGTTCAAGTTGATGGGCTTCGGTCACCGGGTTTACAAGAACCGTGACCCACGCGCGACCGTGATGAAGCAGACCTGCGATGAAGTGTTGAAGGAACTGGGCATCAACAACGATCCACAACTCGAACTGGCCATGCGCCTGGAAGAGATCGCCCTGACCGACCCGTATTTCATCGAACGCTCGCTGTACCCGAACGTCGATTTCTATTCGGGGATCATCCTTAAAGCGATCGGCATTCCGACCAGCATGTTCACCGTGATTTTCGCGCTGGCACGTACTGTTGGCTGGATTTCGCACTGGAAGGAAATGCTTTCGAGCCCCTACAAGATTGGCCGTCCGCGCCAGCTTTATACGGGTTACGAGTCGCGTGACATTACTTCGCTGGAAGATCGCAAATAAGCTCTGTCTTGCGATGAAGTTTTGAGTTGTACCGGGAACGGCCTCTATTTATGTAGGGGCCGTTTTTGTTTGTGCGTGGTTTGGGATTGGGATTGGGGATTGGGGGCATATCCGTTTCTGCGGGTGGTGCCGCTGGCGGTTTCGCTCTTACAGCGAGTCACCTTTTCCAAACGCCGGAATGCCGGCCCAGCGAAAGGTAACCCAAAAGGCTTTGCCCCGGCGTACGGCCCGCTCGCTGGGGCTCGGGGTACCTTCGTTACGGGACCGATCCGGGCGCAGCGGCTCCGGTTGGCTTCGCTGCACCTACACTCGCTGTGTACGACTGCGTCGTACGGTCGCTGCGCTCCCACACCCGGATCGATCCCGTAACGAAGCCTGCCGAAGGGGCGAAAGATCAAAAGCCGAAGCAAAAGCCAAATCAGGAGCGAGATCAAAAGATCGCAGCCTTCGGCAGCTCCTACATTGGGATCGCGTGCCACCTCAAGAACAGGTCGGCTGTCAGGCCGTCTTCGCGAGCAGGCTCGCTCCCACAGAGAAACAAAAGCAAACCGCCTTTGCTTCTCACCACTCAACACAATGAGCGTTAGCTCGAGTACTGCTCTTGATCTTGATCCACGGGCGACGTCGGAAGGCTGAGTGGAGGGATTGATCCGGGCGTGGGAGCGCAGCGACCGTCTGGCGCAGCCAGACACAGCGGAAGGAGGTGCAGCGAAGCCAACCGGAAACGCTGCGCCCGGATCGATCCCGCAGCGAAGGAATCCCGAGCCCCAGCGAGCGGGCCGTACGTAGGAGCAAGCGTTTTTGGTTACTTTTGAGGCGTTTGTCAAAAGTGACCCGCCGTAAGGGCGGAACCCTAAGCCGCCGTCACCGCAGCAACGGATATGTACACGATCCACACCAAAAATACAGTCTGCGCGATAACCGCCCACAAAAAATGCCCCGATCTCTCAACCGGGGCATTTCTGTCTAACCCACTTACCCAATCGATCCAGAAGCCTTAGTGCGAAACCGCCCCACTCGCCCCCAACCCAGTCTGCGAACGCACAAATTGCGGGAAGAACAGCGCCCGCTCTTTGTCCGCGGCCGCCGACTTGTCCGTGATCGAGAAGAACCAGATCCCCACAAAAGCAATGATCATCGAGAACAAAGCCGGATACTCATAAGGGAAAATCGCCTTCTCATGATGCAGAATCTGCACCCAGATGGTCGGGCCAAGCACCATCAGGCCCACTGCACTCAACAGACCCAGCCAGCCGCCGATCATCGCGCCACGGGTGGTCAGCTTCTTCCAGTACATCGAAAGCAGCAGCACCGGGAAGTTGCAACTCGCCGCGATCGAGAACGCCAGGCCCACCATGAAGGCGATGTTCTGGCTTTCGAACAGGATGCCCAGACCAATCGCCAGCACCGCCAGGGCGATGGTGGTGATCTTCGAGACGCGAATCTCGTCCTTCTCGTTCGCCTTACCCTTCTTGATCACGCTGGCGTACAGGTCGTGAGAAACCGCCGAAGCACCGGCCAGCGTCAGGCCTGCCACCACCGCGAGGATGGTCGCGAAAGCCACTGCCGAGATGAAGCCGAGGAAGATGCTGCCACCCACCGCGTTGGCCAGGTGCACTGCCGCCATGTTATTACCACCGAGCAGAGCGCCGGCCGCGTCTTTGAACGCAGGATTGGTGCTCACCAGCAGAATCGCGCCGAAGCCGATGATGAAGGTCAGGATGTAGAAGTAACCAATGAAACCGGTCGCGTACAGCACACTCTTGCGGGCTTCTTTTGCATCACTCACGGTGAAGAAGCGCATCAGAATGTGTGGCAGGCCCGCAGTACCGAACATCAAGGCCAGACCCAGCGAGAAGGCCGAGATCGGGTCCTTGACCAGACCGCCCGGGCTCATGATCGCCTCGCCTTTGGCGTGAACCTTGATAGCTTCGGAGAACAGCATGTTGAAGTCGAAGCCGACGTGCTTCATCACCATCAACGCCATGAACGATGCGCCAGACAGGAGCAACACGGCCTTGATGATCTGCACCCAGGTAGTCGCCAGCATGCCGCCGAACAGCACGTACAGGCACATCAGCACACCGACCAGAATCACCGCAACGTGGTAGTCCAGACCGAACAGCAACTGGATCAGCTTGCCCGCACCGACCATTTGCGCGATCAGGTAGAACGCCACCACGACCAGCGAACCGCAGGCAGACAAGGTGCGAATCTGGGTTTGCCCGAGGCGGTAGGACGCCACATCGGCGAAGGTGTACTTGCCCAGGTTACGCAGACGCTCGGCGATCAGGAACAGGATGATCGGCCAGCCCACCAGGAAGCCGATCGAGTAGATCAAGCCATCGTAACCGGAGGTGAACACCAGCGCGGAAATCCCCAGGAAGGACGCCGCCGACATGTAGTCACCGGCAATTGCCAGACCGTTCTGGAAACCGGTGATCTTGCCGCCCGCCGCATAGTAGTCGGCAGCCGAGTTGTTTTTCTTCGAAGCCCAGTACGTGATGTACAGCGTCGCGCCGACGAAGGCCACGAACATCAGGATCGCCGGAATGTTCAGCGGCTGCCTGGCCACCTCACCGGTCAGGGCGTCAGCCGCCCAGGCACCCGGCGCGAACGCTGCAATGCTCAATACAGAAAGTAGACGCCGGATCATTGCTGAGCCTCCTTGAGAATCGCATTGTTCAGGTCGTCAAACTCGCCATTGGCGCGGCGCACGTAGATACCGGTCAGGATGAATGCCGAGATGATCAGCCCGACACCGATCGGAATGCCCCAGGTGATAGAAGACTCGGGACTGATCTTCGCGCCCAGAACATGCGGCCCGTAAGCAATCAGAAGGATGAATCCGGAGTACAGCCCAAGCATGATCGCCGAGAGTATCCAGGCGAACTTTTCCCTTTTTCGCACCAGCTCCTTGAATCGGGGACTGTTTTGAATCGAGAGGTAAATGCTGTCGTTCATTGTTTTTATCCTCGCAGCACAGATTATTGTTGGAACGTAGCTAATGTATGCGGCTGCGAGAGAGGTTCCAGACGACCTTAGTAGTAGATGGCCATGATGTTTTTGCCATTCTTGAGTGCACAACAAAAAACTGTGGGAGCGAGCCTGCTCGCGAAGGCGTCGTGTCAGTCGATATCACAGCAACTGACAGATCGTCTTCGCGAGCAGGCTCGCTCCCACAGTGGGTCAGGCCGTGTGGTGGTTATTTAGTCCAGTCAGCCACGCGCTCCGGGTGTTTGGCGACCCAGGCCTTGGCGGCGGCATCGGGTTTGGCGCCGTCCTGAATCGCCAGCATCACTTCGCCGATTTCATCCTTGGAAGCCCACTGGAAGTTTTTCAGGAATTTGGCGACTTCCGGTGCCTTGGCTTCCAGGCCCTTGCTGCCGATGCTGTTCACGGTTTCAGCCGCGCCGTAAACACCTTTCGGGTCGTCGAGGAAGCGCAGTTTCCATTTGGCGAACATCCAGTGCGGCACCCAACCGGTAACGGCGATGGATTCGTTTTTCTTCTCGGCACGGGTCAGCTCGGCAATCATGCCGGCGCCGGAACTGGCCTTGAGGTTGTATTTGTCGAGACCGTAATCCTTGATCGCCTGATCGGTCTTGAGCATCACGCCTGAACCGGCGTCGATGCCGACAATGCGATTTTTGAAGGTGTCGTCGGTTTTCAGGTCTTCAATCGACTTGGCCTTGACGTACTCCGGCACGATCAGGCCGATTTTTGCATCCTTGAAGTTCGGGCCGTAATCGACGACCTGATCCTTGTTCTTCGTCCAGTATTCGCCGTGGGTCACTGGAAGCCAGGCCGAGAGCATGGCGTCGAGTTTGCCGGTGGCCACGCCCTGCCACATGATCCCGGTGGCGACCGCTTGCAGCTTCACGTCATAGCCGAGTTTCTGCTTGATCACTTCGGCCGCCACGTGGGTGGTCGCGACGCTGTCGGACCAGCCGTCAACGTAACCGATGTTCAGGGTCTGTTTTTCAGCGTTGGCGAAAGTGGCACTCATCGCAAGCGCCAGCGCGGCACCTGCGCCTAAAAGTCGTCGCATCTTCATCGTTACTTCCCCGAAATACTGCGCCCGACGGATGCCGGGCATCGTCAACGTATTGTTATGGTGCTCAGCGCCCCCATCACGCCGAACCGCAAACACACTCGATCATCAGCCGATTTTTCAGAAAGGGTACTGATGCCTGATCATCAACCTCACGCCGCAGGCGACCTGCTCTGTCAGCGACCTCAAGGCAACGAGAAACGACATCAGAAAGCCATTAATCACGCCTGAATAATTGGCGCCGGACAATCCGCCCGAACTTTGCATGGGCAAAGCGTGCGACCCACCTGCCCCTCTATAAATGCAGGTAACATGCGTCGCTTTGCAGCCACTCGACCTGACCATGCCCGCGACCTCCCGTTTGCCTCTTCTGCCTTATCTATTCGCCTGCCTGCTCGGGCTGTTTGCCCTCAGCGGTTTTTGGTACGGCCTCGGTAAACCGGTGGTACTGCCGGACGCCGCCACGCCGACGCACAAGCTGCAATGCGCCTCCTATACACCGTTCGACAAAGACCAATCGCCTTTCGATGTGCCGCTCAAATTGCGCCCCGAGCGCATGGACGCCGACCTCGCGCTGCTGGCGACGCGTTTCGAATGCATCCGCACCTACTCGATGACCGGCCTGGAAGCGCTGCCGGGCCTTGCGCGCAAGCATGGTCTGAAGCTGATGATCGGCGCCTGGGTCAACAGCAACCCGGTGGACAGCGAGAAAGAGGTCGACCTGTTGATTGCCTCGGCCAACGCCAACCCGGATGTCGTCAGCGCAGTGATCGTCGGCAACGAGGCCTTGCTTCGCAAAGAGGTCACCGGCGCGCAACTGGTCAGCCTGATCAGCAAGGTCAAAAGCCAGATCAGGCAACCGGTGACTTACGCCGACGTCTGGGAATTCTGGCTCAAGCACCCTGAAGTCGCACCGGCCGTGGATTTCCTGACCATTCACTTGCTGCCTTACTGGGAAGATGATCCGTCGAACATCGACGTCGCCCTGCAACATGTGGCCAATGTACGCCAGGTGTTCGGCAACAAATTCGCCCCGAAAGACGTGATGATTGGCGAAACCGGCTGGCCGAGCGAGGGCCGCCAGCGCGAAACGGCCGTGCCGAGCCGGGTCAATGAGGCGAAGTTCATTCGGGGCTTTGTCGCGATGGCCGAGCAGGAAGGCTGGCATTACAACTTGATCGAAGCCTTCGACCAGCCGTGGAAACGCGGGAGTGAAGGCGCTGTAGGCGGCTATTGGGGATTGTTCGACGCGGATCGCCAAGACAAAGGCGTGCTCGCCGGACCGGTGTCCAATGTGCCCTACTGGAAAGAATGGCTGGCGGTCGGTGGCGTGATTTTCCTTGGCACGCTGATCCTTGGCGGTCGCGTGCGCACAACGCGCTCGGCATTGATATTGCCATTACTGGGCGCACTGGCCGCTTGTTCGATTGGCGCCTGGGGTGACTTGGCGCGACTGACCACGCGGTTTCCCAGCGAGTGGCTGTGGGTCGGCTTGCTGACCGCGTTGAACCTGTCGGTGCTCGCGCATGCCGCGCTGACGCTCAGCGCGCGTACGGGTTGGCGCTCACGCGCATTCGATTTCCTTGAGCGCCGTGCCGGCTGGCTGGTCGCGGCGGCAGGCTTTGCGGCGGCAGTCATGATGCTGGAGATGGTCTTCGATCCGCGTTATCGCAGTTTCGCCAGTATGGCGTTCGTACTGCCGGCGCTGGTTTACCTGTGCCGCCCGGTAAACGTGCCGCGTCGGGAGATTGCGCTGCTGACCTTTATCGTCGGAGCGGGGATCGCGCCGCAGTTATATCAGGAAGGATTGCTGAATCAGCAGGCATGGGGTTGGGCGGTTGTCAGCGGGTTGATGGTGGCGGCGTTATGGCGCTGCCTGCGGGTGCGGCCACAGTAGTTTTGGCCATACCGGCTTCTTCGCGAGCAGGCTCGCTCCCACAGTTGGTATGCATGCTCCTGTGGGAGCGAGCCTGCTCGCGAAGACTCGCTATCAGATGCTGCGTGAGGATCTGACCAACCGCAACCCGGCAATCACCACTGCAAACACAGCCAACGTTGTGTTGTACAGCGCCAATGCGGGCAACCCGAGCATCAGCGCCAGCACCGCCAGCCACCACCCTGCCCGTCCCGGCACGACGAAAGCCGACACCGCTGCGGCCACCGCTGCCCAGCCCAGCACCTTGAAATGAATCATCAGCCCAAGGTTCGAGCGCACCAGACATTCCCAGCGGCTGGCCTCATCCACGCAGATGCCCACCCAGCGCCCATCTTCCATAAAGCCATAACGCGCGCCATAACTGGCGGCCAGCCACAAAGGCATCAAAAGGAGCAGCACAATCAGGGGGAAACGGCAGGACATGGACCACTCCAATCTACAGAAATCGGCGGCCAGCTTAATCTGCCAACCCTCGTTGGCAAGCACTAACAACTGTTAACTGTTCAGCGAGCCCTCGCAACGTGTATCGTCCAGCTACTATTACCCCGAATTCCGCCTGTTTAGTGCCGCAGCATGGCACTTTGGTGCACGGCCGGTGGTCATAGCCTGCGAACTTCAATCGGTACCTTCCTCTAAGGGATCTAGTCATGCTCCGTTCCTTGCGCTTCGCCGCGCTGTTCAGCGGCCTTATTTTGAGTGCGTCCGCACTGGCGGTGGATATCGACGCCGCCAGTTATGGCTACCCGCTGACCAACCCGTTCGAGGCGACCATCGCCACGACTCCGCCGGACCTGCGTCCGGAGTTGCCGCTGGACGACGACATCAACCAGTCGGACAAGAGCCTTACGCTGCGTCCGGAGCGCGAGTTCCAGCTGCCGGACAATTTCTGGGCAGTGAAGAAACTCACCTATCGCATCGCCACCCAGGACAAACCGGCACCGCTGATTTTCCTGATTGCCGGAACCGGCGCGCGCTTTGACAGCACGCTCAACGAATACCTGAAAAAGCTTTATTACAAGGCCGGCTATCACGTCGTGCAACTGTCGTCGCCGACCAGTTTCGACTTCATCAGCGCCGCTTCGCGTTTCGCCACGCCGGGCGTCACCAAGGAAGACGCCGAAGACATGTATCGGGTGATGCAGGCCGTGCGGGCGCAAAACCCGAAACTGCCGGTTACCGAGTACTACCTGACCGGTTACAGCCTCGGCGCCCTCGACGCCGCGTTCGTTGCGCACCTGGACGAGACCCGTCGCAGCTTCAATTTCAAGAAAGTGCTGCTGCTTAACCCGCCGGTGAACCTCTATACCTCAGTGACCAACCTCGACAAGCTGGTACAGACCGAGGTGAAGGGCATCAACAGCAGCACCACCTTCTATGAATTGGTACTGACCAAGCTGACCCGATACTTCCAGCAAAAAGGCTACATCGACCTCAACGATGCGCTTCTGTATGACTTCCAGCAGTCCAAGCAGCACCTGACCAACGAACAGATGGCCATGCTGATCGGCACTTCGTTCCGCTTCTCGGCGGCCGACATTGCCTACACGTCGGACCTGGTCAACCGTCGCGGCCTGATCACTCCGCCGAAATTCCCGATCACCGAAGGCACCAGCCTCACGCCGTTCCTCAAGCGTGCGCTGCAATGCGACTTCGACTGCTACATCACCGAGCAAGTGATTCCGATGTGGCGTGCGCGCACCGACGGCGGCAGCCTGCTGCAACTGATCGATCAGGTCAGCCTGTACGCCCTCAAGGATTACCTGCACGAAAGCAAGAAAATTGCCGTGATGCACAACGCCGACGACGTGATCCTCGGCCCTGGCGACCTGGGCTTTCTGCGCAAGACATTCGGTGATCGTCTGACCGTTTACCCACTGGGCGGCCACTGCGGCAACCTTAACTACCGCGTCAACAGCGACGCCATGCTGGAGTTCTTCCGTGGCTAAATATCTCCTGCTGATTGCAGCGTTCCTCTGTGCAGGCGTGGCCCAGGCCGACAACAGTAAAGCCGATGCACCGGTGGTGGTCGACAGCGACGGCTTCAAGCAGCCGCTGACCAAACTCAAGTTCAACCCGGGCCTGGACCAGCGTGAGTTCGAACGCTCGACGCTCAATGCGTTGAACGTCTACGACCCATTGGAGTCGTGGAACCGCCGGGTCTATCACTTCAACTACCGGTTCGACCAATGGGTCTTCCTGCCGGTGGTCGATGGCTACCGCTATATCACGCCAAGCTTTCTGCGCACCGGCGTGAGCAACTTTTTCAACAACATTGGCGACGTGCCGAACCTGGTCAACAGCCTGCTGCAGTTCAAAGGCCAGCGCTCGATGGAAACCACCGCGCGCCTGTTGCTCAACACCACGATCGGCATCGCCGGCCTGTGGGACCCGGCCACCGCCATGGGCTTGCCGCGCCAGAACGAAGACTTCGGTCAGACCTTGGGTTTCTACGGCGTACCGGGCGGCGCCTATTTCGTGCTGCCGATCTTCGGCCCGTCGAACATCCGTGACACTGCAGGCCTGGCCGTGGACTACACCGCCGACACTGCAATCAACTTCCTCAACGTTGCGGAAGTCAGCTCCAACCACCCGGAAGTCTGGGCCCTGCGCGCGATCGACAAGCGCTACCAGACCAGCTTCCGCTACGGTCAGATGAACTCGCCGTTCGAGTACGAGAAAGTGCGTTACGTGTATACCGAAGCGCGCAAGTTGCAGATCGCCGAGTAAATTTCGGCGGGTACAAAAAAAAGGGCCATTCAGTGAAAACTGAATGGCCCTTTTTACTGACACAACTCCTACAGAGGGGCTGTGTTCAACCTTTGATTGCGCGCCAGACCTTGCCGACCACAGAAACAACCGCCAACACCACCGCCCCCGCGATAATCCCCGCCACGCCATTGAGCAACATCGGCACCGCAAACCCGACGCTGCCCGCCGCAGCGCCCACGCCTTCGATCCAGTGATGCAGCACCGGCACGCCATGGGTGAGGATGCCGCCGCCCACCAGGAACATCGCCGCCGTGCCGACCACCGACAGGGTTTTCATCATGTAGGGCGCTGCGCTGAGGATGCCGCCGCCGATTTTTTTGGCCATCTGCCCGGGCTTCTGTGTCAGCCACAGACCCAGGTCGTCGAGTTTGACGATGCCCGCCACCAGACCGTAAACGCCGACGGTCATGACAATGGCGATGCCGGACATGACAGTCACTTGCTGAGTCAGCGGAGCATCTGCCACCGTGCCCAGGGTGATCGCGATGATTTCTGCGGACAGAATGAAGTCAGTGCGGATCGCGCCTTTGATCTTGTCCTTCTCGTACGCCACCAGATCGGTAGCCGGATCGGCCACGGCTTCGGTCAGTTGCGCATGCCCGGCCTCGTCTTCCTCTTTGCTGTGCAAGAATTTGTGCGCGAGCTTCTCGAACCCTTCGAAACACAAGTAAGCACCACCGACCATCAACAGCGGCGTCACCAGCCATGGCACGAAGGCACTGATCGCCAATGCCGACGGCACCAGGATCAGTTTGTTGACGAACGAGCCCTTGGCCACCGCCCAGACCACGGGAATTTCCCGCTCGGCGCGCACGCCGGAGACCTGCTGGGCGTTGAGCGCCAAGTCGTCGCCGAGCACGCCAGCGGTCTTCTTGGCAGCCATTTTGGTCATCAACGCAACATCGTCCAGAACGGTGGCGATATCGTCGATCAGCACCAGCAAACTGCTTCCTGCCATGAATCCTGTTCCTTCTGTGTATGAATGTTGCCAAGCATAACGCGACCGCAGGCCACAGGGTGCATTGTTGAGCGCCGCTCAAGGCCGGTGCTACCATGCGCAACCGCCAGAACAGGCAAGGAATCACCGGGTTTATGAGCACGATCCGCGAGCGTAACAAACAATTGATCCTGCGCGCCGCCAGCGAAGAGTTTGCCGACAAAGGCTTCGCGGCGACCAAAACCAGCGACATCGCCGCCAAGGCAGGATTGCCGAAACCCAACGTCTACTACTACTTCAAATCCAAGGAAAACCTCTACCGCGAGGTCCTGGAAAGCATCATCGAGCCGATCCTGCAAGCCTCGACCCCGTTCAACCTGGACGGCGTGCCGAGTGAAGTGCTCAGCGGCTACATCCGCTCGAAAATCCGCATTTCCCGCGATTTGCCCTACGCCTCCAAGGTATTCGCCAGCGAAATCATGCACGGCGCCCCGCACCTGAGCGCCGACCTGGTAGAGCAGCTGAACGCGCAGGCCCGGCACAACATCGATTGCATCCAGAGCTGGATCGACCGCGGCCAGATCGCCCCGATCGACCCCAACCACCTGATGTTCAGCATCTGGGCGGCCACCCAGACCTACGCCGACTTCGACTGGCAGATTTCTGCCGTCACCGGCAAGGACAAGCTGGATGAAGAGGACTACGAAGCGGCGGCGCAGACGATCATTCGGTTAGTGCTTAGAGGGTGTGAGCCGGATCAGTGATATCGGGGCGACCGCTTCGCGAGCAGGCTCGCTCCCACATTGGGATCTATGGTGCTCTCAGATCACCTGTGGGAGCGAGCCTGCTCGCGAATGGCGGCAACTCAAACCTCGATTCATAACCAGATCGAATCCCACAACGGATAGTCGCCAAGTCTATCGACCAGCCCTGCCCGCAACGGGTTGGCAATGACATACCGAGCCATCTTCTCCAGATTCTCCTCTTTGCGCAGTGCCCGGTCATGGAAACCCGGCTGCCAAAGGCTGGCCTTGCGACCGGTCGAAAGCTTTACCGCTTTGGTACTGAAAGACTTGGTTCGCTGCATCAACTCGCCGAGCGAGCCTCTTTTCAGTTCGATCAGCCAATGAAAATGATCTGGCATGACCACCCAGGCCAGAGAATTGGCCGATCCCATTTCTTCAGCCGCGCGGAATTGACTTACAAGCAATCTGCCAAGGAAAAAATCGCTGAATATGGGTTCTCTCCCGGCGGTATTGGCAGTCAAAAGATAGATGCGGTTGTGTTCTGAATAGCGTCCGATGCGCAAGCGATGTGAAGCAGATAGACCCGGCATTCCGTTGCCTTCTCATATTTTGATCATGAGAAGGCTAGCTGTGGAGATGACAAAGGGAGCGTCAGGGTTATAGCAGGATGTGTAGCGAAGATCGTATTCGCGAGCAGGCTCGCTCCCACAGGGGGCTTAACGGATTCAGACATTTTGTGTCCGGCCACAAACCAATGTGGGAGCGAGCCTGCTCGCGAAAGCGGTTATTCAAACGCTGACATTCAAACAGCCACCCCGCCATCCGCCCTCAAATCCAGCGCCTCAACCGCCCTGATCGCCACTTGCTCATCCACATCCGACAAATCCCCACTGATCCCAATCGCGCCCAGCACTTCACCCGCCTGATTGCGAATCAACACACCACCCGGTGCCGGCACAACGCTGCCCTGCCCCATGCTGTTCAACGAAGAAAAAAAGGCTGGGCGTTGCTGGGCGTCCTGGGCGAGCAGCCGTGAGCCTTTGCCGAGCGCGATGGCGCCCCAGGCTTTGCCGATGGCGATGTCGGGGCGCAACAGGCTGGCGCCGTCTTCGCGTTGCAGGGCGATCAGGTGGCCGCCGGTATCGAGTACCGCGATGGTCAGCGGTGCGGCGTTGATGCCGCGCCCTGCATTGATGGCTTCGCTGACCAGGTTGACTGCGACTTTCAAGGTTAAAGCGCTCATGGTGCCGTCCTCATTTTGTTATAGGGAAAGTCGTGGAACTGTGCATTTCTGCCACAGGCCGATCACACAAATAGAACACAATGAGCTATTTTTTTGTATACAATAATTATCGAAAAGCGCTGCATGCGACGAAAAGCCACAGCACAACTGGCTTCCGACGAATGAAACAGACGCTTGAGAAAATGGATTGACCTGCGCCGTCCGCCGTGAATACACTCTGCGCAAAGCCACTTGTATACAATTACAAAACGTAAAGAGGCACAAAACATGAGCAAAATGAGAGCAATCGAAGCCGCCGTTCTGGTGATGCGCCGTGAAGGGGTTGATACCGCTTTTGGCATCCCGGGCGCAGCGATCAACCCGCTGTACTCCGCCCTGCAAAAGGTCGGTGGCATCGATCACGTCCTTGCTCGCCACGTTGAAGGCGCCTCGCACATGGCCGAGGGCTACACCCGCACCAAGGCCGGCAACATCGGCGTGTGCATCGGTACTTCCGGCCCGGCCGGCACCGACATGGTCACCGGGCTCTACAGCGCCTCGGCCGACTCGATTCCAATCCTCTGCATCACAGGGCAAGCACCCCGCGCCCGTATGCACAAGGAAGACTTCCAGGCCGTCGACATCACCAGCATCGTCAAGCCAGTCACCAAGTGGGCAACCACTGTTCTGGAGCCGGGTCAGGTGCCTTACGCGTTCCAGAAAGCCTTCTTCGAAATGCGCTCCGGCCGCCCGGGCCCGGTGCTGATCGACTTGCCATTCGATGTACAGATGGCCGAAATCGAATTCGATATCGATGCTTATCAGCCACTGCCGCTGGCCAAACCGACCGCGACCCGCGTTCAGGTCGAGAAGGCGTTGGCCCTGCTCGATCAGGCCGAGCGCCCGTTGCTGGTGGCCGGTGGCGGCATCATCAATGCCGACGCCAGCGACTTGCTGGTTGAATTCGCCGAGCTGACCGGCATTCCAGTCATCCCGACGCTGATGGGCTGGGGCACCATCCCGGACGACCACCCACTGATGGTCGGCATGGTCGGTCTGCAGACGTCGCACCGGTACGGCAACGCGACGATGCTCAAATCCGACGTGGTGCTGGGCATCGGCAACCGTTGGGCCAACCGCCACACCGGTTCGGTGGAGGTGTACACCGAAGGTCGCAAGTTCATTCACGTCGATATCGAAGGTACGCAGATCGGCCGCGTGTTCACGCCGGATCTGGGCATCGTGTCGGATGCGGCCGCCGCGCTGACCGTGTTCATCGAAGTCGCCCGTGAATGGCAAGCGGCCGGCAAGCTGAAAAACCGCAGCGCCTGGCTACAGGATTGCCAGCAGCGCAAGGCCAGCCTGCATCGCAAGACCCACTTCGACAACGTGCCGGTCAAGCCGCAACGCGTTTATGAAGAAATGAACCAGGTGTTCGGCAAGGACACCTGCTACGTCAGCACCATTGGTCTGTCGCAGATTGCCGGCGCGCAGTTCCTGCACGTCTACAAGCCGCGTCACTGGATCAACTGTGGTCAGGCCGGCCCGTTGGGCTGGACGATTCCGGCAGCGCTGGGCGTGGTGAAGGCCGATCCGAAACGGAAAGTCGTGGCCCTGTCGGGGGACTATGATTTTCAGTTCATGATCGAAGAACTGGCGGTCGGCGCTCAGTTCAAACTGCCTTACATCCACGTCGTGGTAAATAACTCGTACCTGGGCCTGATCCGTCAGGCGCAGCGCGGGTTCGAGATGGACTACTGCGTGCAGTTGTCCTTCGATAACCTGAACGCGCCGGAACTCAACGGTTACGGTGTCGACCACGTCGCGGTTGCCGAAGGCCTCGGCTGCAAGGCGCTGCGTGTGTTCGAGCCATCGGAAATCGCCCCTGCCCTGCGCAAGGCCGAACAGATGATCGAAGAGTTCAAGGTGCCGGTGATCGTCGAGATCATTCTGGAGCGTGTCACCAACATCTCCATGGGCACCGAGATCAACGCGGTCAACGAGTTCGAAGACCTGGCGCTGGTCGGCAACGACGCGCCGACGGCGATTTCGTTGCTTGATTGACTGCTGACTGCTGATCGTTTGATCGTTCCCACGCTCTGCGTGGGAACGCAGCCCGGGACGCTCTGCGTCCCAAAGCGGACGCAGAGCGTCCATAGAGGCATTCCCACGCAGAGCGTGGGAACGAGCATCCAAAACGGGAGACCACCATGCCGCGTTTCGCAGCCAACCTGTCCATGCTGTTCACCGAACAGGATTTCCTTGCCCGTTTCGACGCCGCCGCCAAGGCCGGTTTCAGTGGCGTGGAATACCTGTTCCCGTATGACTTCAGCTCTGCCGAAATCAAGGCAAAACTGGACGCCAACGGCCTGACCCAAGTGCTGTTCAACCTGCCGGCCGGTGACTGGGCCAAAGGCGAGCGCGGGATCGCGTGCCTGCCGGACCGGGTTGAAGAGTTCCGTGGCGGCGTCGATCTGGCGATCGCTTATGCGCAAGTGCTGGGCAACACCCAGGTCAACTGTCTGGCCGGTATCCGTCCGCAAGGCATCGACGATGCCACGGTGGAAAAGACCTTCGTCGCCAACCTGAAATACGCCGCCGACAAGCTGCAGGCGGTGGGCATCAAGCTGGTGATGGAAGCGATCAACACCCGCGACATCCCGGGTTTCTACCTGAACAACACGGCGCAGGCCCTGTCGATTCGCGAGCAGGTCGGCAGCGCCAATCTGTTCCTGCAATACGACATCTATCACATGCAAATCATGGAAGGCGATCTGGCCCGCACCCTGCAATCGCACCTGGGCGAGATCAACCATGTGCAGCTCGCGGACAACCCGGGGCGCAACGAGCCCGGCACCGGCGAGATCAACTATCGCTTCCTGTTCGAACACCTCGACCGCATCGGTTATCAGGGCTGGGTCGGTTGCGAATACAAGCCGCTGACCACCACCGAAGCGGGTCTGGGCTGGCTGAAAACCCACAACGCAATTTAAGAACACTGCAAGAACCCTGTGGGAGCGAGCCTGCTCGCGAAGAGGCCAGCACATTCAACATCAACATTGCCTGGCAAACCGCATTCGCGAGCAGGCTCGCTCCCACATTAAAAACAGCTCCCTTTTTGCTTGAAGCAGCAATAAAAACAAGAGGATTTTCTCATGGCTAAAATCGGATTTATCGGCACCGGCATCATGGGCCACCCAATGGCGGCGAACCTGCAGAAAGCCGGTCACAGCCTGTTCCTGTCGCAGCATCACGACGCCGCCCCGGCTGATCTGGTCGCCGCTGGCGCCGTCGCCCTGGCCAACCCGCGCGAAGTGGCGCAGGAAGCCGAATTCATCATCGTCATGGTGCCGGACACCCCGCAAGTCGATGACGTGCTGTTCCGCGCCGACGGCGTGGCAGCCGGTATCGGCAAAGGCAAAATCGTCATCGACATGAGCTCGATTTCGCCAACCGCCACCAAGGCTTTCGCGGCGAAGATCAACGAAAAAGGCGCGCAATACCTCGACGCGCCAGTGTCCGGCGGTGAAGTCGGCGCCAAGGCCGCGACCCTGAGCATCATGATCGGTGGCGACCCCGATGCCTTCGAACGCGCCCTGCCGCTGTTCCAGGCCATGGGTAAAAACATCACGCTGGTCGGCGGCAACGGCGACGGTCAGACCGCCAAGGTCGCCAACCAGATCATCGTCGCGCTGAACATTCAAGCGGTGGCTGAAGCCCTGTTGTTCGCCTCGAAAAACGGTGCCGATCCCGCCAAGGTGC
The DNA here is from genome assembly GCF_014268505.2 of Pseudomonas khorasanensis. Classification (GTDB taxonomy): domain Bacteria; phylum Pseudomonadota; class Gammaproteobacteria; order Pseudomonadales; family Pseudomonadaceae; genus Aquipseudomonas; species Aquipseudomonas khorasanensis. Next base: position 303,074 of record NZ_JABWQP020000001.1, on the reverse strand, counting down.
GTGAAGCGCTGATGGGTGGTTTCGCCTCCTCGAAGATCCTTGAAGTGCACGGCGAGCGGATGATCAAGGGCACGTTCGATCCGGGCTTCCGTATCAGCCTGCACCAGAAGGACCTGAACCTGGCCCTGCAAGGCGCCAAAGAACTGAACATCAACCTGCCGAACACCGCCAACGCCCAGCAAGTGTTCAGCACCTGCGCGGCGATCGGTGGCAGCAACTGGGACCACTCGGCGCTGATCAAGGGCCTGGAGCACATGGCCAACTTCTCGATTCGCGAGAAAAACTAAGCCCTGCGCAAAATCCCGTGAGAGCGAGCCTGCTCGCGAAAGCGATTTCACACTCAACATCCCTGTTGGCTGAAATACCGCATTCGCGAGCAGGCTCGCTCCCACAGGGACCTGAGTTGCCCTTTCGAATAACAAGAATTCCGGGAGCCCGCCATGTCGGTCGATCCGCAACAACTGCTGCGCGAGCTGTTTGCCACAGCCATTGACGCGGCCCATCCGCAGCAAGTCCTCGAAGCCCACCTGCCCGCCGACCGCAGCGGTCGAGTGATCGTCATCGGCGCAGGCAAAGCCGCCGCCGCGATGGCGCAAGTGGTCGAGCGCAGCTGGGAAGGTGAAGTCTCAGGCCTGGTGGTGACCCGTTACGGTCACGGCGCCCCGTGCGAAAAAATCGAAGTGGTCGAAGCCGCGCACCCGGTGCCGGACGCAGCCGGTCTGGCGGTCGCCAAACGCGTGCTGGAACTGGTCAGCAACCTGACCGAAGACGACCGGGTGATCTTCCTGCTCTCCGGCGGCGGTTCTGCCCTGCTGGCGCTTCCGGCCGAAGGCATCACCCTCGCCGATAAGCAATCGATCAACAAAGCCCTGCTCAAATCCGGCGCCACCATCGGCGAGATGAACTGTGTGCGCAAGCACCTTTCGGCGATCAAGGGCGGCCGTCTCGGCAAGGCCTGCTGGCCAGCCACTGTGTACACCTACGCCATTTCCGATGTACCGGGCGACCTCGCCGCGGTCATCGCCTCCGGCCCGACCGTGGCCGATCCGAGCACCTCGGCCGAAGCCCTGGCGATCATCAAACGCTACGGCATCGACATCCCGGCCTCGGTGCGCACCTGGCTGCAAAGCCCTGAGTCAGAGACCGTAAAACCCGGCGACCCGAGTCTGGCGCGCAGCCATTTCCAATTGATCGCCCGCCCTCAGCAATCGCTGGATGCGGCGGCGGTGAAATGCCGTCAGGCCGGTTTCAGCACACTGATCCTCGGCGATCTCGAAGGCGAGTCCCGCGAAGTGGCGAAAGTGCATGCCGGCATCGCCCGTCAGATCATCAACCACGGCCAGCCTCTGGCAGCGCCGTGCGTGATTCTCTCCGGTGGCGAAACCACGGTGACCGTGCGCGGCAATGGCCGTGGCGGGCGCAACGCCGAATTCCTTCTCAGCCTAACCGACAGCCTGAAAGGCCAGCCCGGCGTCTACGCACTGGCCGGTGATACCGACGGCATCGACGGCTCGGAAGACAACGCCGGTGCAATCATGACCCCGGACAGCTACGCCCGCGCTGTCGCCCTCGGCCTGAGCGCCAGCGACGAACTGGATAACAACAACGGCTACGGCTACTTCCAGGCGCTCGATGCATTGATCGTCACCGAGCCGACGCGCACTAACGTCAACGACTTCCGCGCCATTCTGATCCTCGAGAGTTCCAAATCATGACGCCTGATAAAAAGGTCAAAATCCTCGCCACCCTCGGGCCGGCGGTCGATGACATCGACGACATCCGCGCGCTGGTCGAGGCGGGGGTGAATATTTTCCGCCTGAACTTCAGCCACGGCGACCATGCCGACCACGCCAAGCGCTATCAGTGGATCCGCGAAGTCGAGCGTCAGCTCAACTATCCGCTGGGCATTTTGATGGATCTGCAAGGGCCGAAACTGCGCGTCGGCAAGTTCGCCGACGGCAAAGTGCAGTTGCATCGCGGCCAGGCGTTCCGTCTCGATCTCGATGCGACACCGGGCGACGAGCGCCGGGTGAACCTGCCGCATCCGGAGATCATCGCGGCGCTGGAAGCCGGCATGGATCTACTGCTCGACGACGGCAAACTGCGCCTGCGCGTGGTCACCCAATACGCTGATGCGATCGAGACCACGGTGCTCAACGGCGGCGAACTGTCGGATCGCAAAGGCGTGAACGTGCCCCAAGCCGTGCTCGACCTCAGCCCGCTGACCGCCAAGGATCGCCGTGATCTGAGCTTCGGTCTGGAGCTGGGCGTGGACTGGGTTGCGCTGTCGTTCGTGCAGCGTCCGCAAGACATCGTCGAAGCCCGCGCGCTGATCGGTGATAAAGCCTTTTTGATGGCGAAAATCGAGAAGCCTTCAGCGGTCGAGCAACTGCGTGAAATCGCCGAACTGAGCGACGCGATCATGGTAGCGCGCGGCGATCTGGGCGTCGAAGTGCCCGCCGAGAGCGTGCCGCAGATTCAGAAAAACATCATCAGCACCTGCCGTGAGCTCGGCAAACCGGTAGTGGTGGCCACGCAGATGCTGGAGTCGATGCGCTTCTCCCCTGCCCCGACCCGCGCCGAGGTGACTGACGTCGCCAACGCAGTCGCCGAAGGCGCCGATGCGGTGATGCTGTCGGCGGAAACCGCTTCCGGCGAGTACCCGCTGGAAGCCGTGCAGATGATGAGCAAGATCATCCGTCAGGTGGAAAACGGCCCGGATTATCAGACGCAACTCGACGTCAGCCGACCGAAAGCCGAGGCGACCGTTTCCGACGCGATCAGCTGCGCGATCCGCCGTATCAGCAACGTGCTGCCGGTGGCGGTGCTGGTCAACTACAGCGAGTCAGGCGCATCGACCCTTCGCGCATCGCGGGAGCGGCCGAAAGCGCCGATCCTCAACCTGACGCCGAACCTGCAGACCGCACGGCGCCTGAGCGTGGCGTGGGGGATTCACTCGGTGGTCAACGATCGCCTGCGTCAGGTCGACGAAGTCTGCTCGACCGCGCTGGAGATCGCTCAGGCGCAGGGCATGGCCGAGCGTGGCGACACGCTGCTGATCACCGCCGGCGTGCCGTTCGGGCAACCTGGGTCGACCAATTCGCTGCGAATCGAGACGTTGATCTAACAAACGCTACAAAACCTGTGGCGAGGGAGCTTGCTCCCGCTCGGCAGCGCAGCGGTCGTCGCTGTTTGGGCATGACGGTTTCCCCAGAGAAATCGCAATTTGGGGCCGTTTCGCGGCCCAACGGGAGCAAGCTCCCTCGCCACAGTTGCCTGCACGACCCATTGATTTTCCACTGCCCAGATTTCTTACATGCCTGCCAATCACTTCACCACCCACTGCCCCGACTGGGCCGAGGCTTTGCTCAACGGCTTCAGTCAGATTTTCCTGCAGCGCCACCCGCTGTGCGGTCTGCTGTGCCTGCTGGCCATTCTGCTCACCGCGCCGGTGCTGTTTGCCGGGGCGCTGCTGGGCGGCGTCGCCGGGTTGCTCACCGCGCAACGGCGCAACTACGCCAAGGCTGATCGCCAGGCCGGCCTGTTCAGCTACAACGGCGTGCTGCTCGGTTTGCTGCTGAGCCTGTATTTCCCGTGGTCACCGCTGCTGCCACCGCTGATTCTCGCCGCCGGGGGGTTAAGCGCGATGGTCACTCAGCAATGGCTCAAACGTGTGTACCGCAGCCGAGCCATACCGGCATACACCTCGCCGTTCGTCGGCATGAGCTGGGTGCTGTTGCTGTTCGCCGAACCGTCCCCTGCGCTGGTTCATCTGGAGATGAACACGCTCAATCTGTTGGCGGCGCAATTGCGAGGGTTGGGCCAGGTGATGTTTCTCGACCATCCACTGGCCGGCGCGTTGATTGCCGCTGGATTGCTGATCGCTGACCGCCGCGCTTTCTGCTGGGCGCTGCTTGCTTCAGCGATCGGTCTGGCCTCCAGCCTGCTGCAACACGAACCCGGCATTGCCTTGCTCGGTCTGGGCAGCTACAACGCCGTGCTCGCCGCGCTCGCCTTCAGCGGCCAGCGACAACATCCGTGGCTGCCGCTGCTCGGCATTGTCCTGGCGCTGCTGGTGACGCCACTGTTTGCTGCTCTTGGATTGGCGACGCTGACCGCGCCGTTCATTCTCGCTTGCTGGCTGATCCGTGCCGGCGTGCAAATGCTCGGCAAGGCCGACGGCGAGCGCGCGTCTTGCGTTCATGGAGAGAATCAACCTAGGCTGCGCTGATCTTTGATTCAGGCGTTATCCATGGACAGCAGCAACAATTGGCGTGAACGGCTTTTCGTCATGATTTTCCAGAGCGACACCCGCGCTGGGCGTCGCTTCGACGGCATCCTGCTGTTAATCATCCTCGCCAGCCTGGTGGTGGTGATGCTCGACAGCATCGACAGCATCCACCAGAACTACGCCGGTCTGCTGGCGTACATCGAGTGGGGCTTCACGGCGATTTTCCTCGGTGAATACATCCTGCGCCTGTACTGCTCGCCCAAGCCGCTGCGCTACGCCTTCAGCTTTTACGGGCTGGTGGATTTGCTGGCGATCGTGCCCGGGATTCTGGCGCTGTATTACAGCGATGCGCAGTACCTGCTGATCATTCGAATCATCCGGATGCTGCGGATTTTCCGCGTGCTCAAGCTCAGCCCGTACCTCAAGCAAGCCAACTATTTGATGTCGGCGTTGCGCGGCAGCAAACAAAAAATCGTCGTGTTTCTGGTCAGCGTCTGCACGCTGGTGACGGTATTCGGCACGCTGATGTATGTGATCGAAGGCCCGGAACACGGTTTCACCAGCATCCCCAAAGGCATCTACTGGGCTATCGTTACCTTGACCACCGTGGGCTTCGGCGACATCGTGCCGAAGACGCCGCTGGGCCAGGTGATTTCGTCGCTGGTGATGATCACCGGCTACTCGATCATCGCCGTACCGACGGGTATTTTCACGGCCGAACTGGCCAACGCCATGCGCGGCGAACAGCTGCAGCACGACTGCCCGGTGTGCCAGAAAAAGAGTCACGAACAAAGCGCTGCGTTCTGCTCGCGTTGCGGCAACGCGCTGTTCAAGAAAGTGGAATAAGCACAGAGCTTTTTAATCTTTAAGCGACTATGCGTGGCCCGTTATAGTCGGTGGCAATTGAACATCACCCCCGTTTACACGATCAACAACAAGGAATGCGCAGTGAAAAAACTCTTTGGCGCCTCACTTCTCGCCGCTGGCCTGGCGCTGGCCAACATCGCTCAGGCTGCCCCGACGCTGCTCAACGTTTCCTACGACGTGATGCGTGATTTCTACAAGGACTACAACACTGCCTTCCAGAAACACTGGAAAGCCGAGCACAACGAAAACATCACCGTGCAGATGTCGTTTGGCGGCTCCAGCAAACAGGCGCGTTCGGTGATCGACGGCCTCCCGGCTGACGTCATCACCATGAACATGGCCACCGACATCAACGCCCTCGCCGATAACGGCAAACTGGTGCCGGAGAACTGGGTCACGCGTCTGCCGAACAACAGCGCACCGTTCACCTCGGCCACTGTGTTCATCGTCCGCAAAGGCAACCCGAAAGCCCTGAAGGACTGGCCGGACCTGCTCAAGGATGGCGTGCAGGTGATCGTGCCGAACCCGAAAACCTCGGGTAACGGCCGCTACACCTACCTGTCGGCATGGGGCTACGTGCTGAAAAACGGCGGCGACGAGAACAAGGCCAAGGACTTCGTCGGCAAGCTGTTCAAGCAGGCGCCCGTGCTGGACACCGGTGGCCGCGCCGCCACTACCACGTTCATGACCAACCAGATCGGTGACGTGCTGGTGACGTTCGAAAACGAAGCGGAAATGATCGCCCGCGAGTTTGGCCGCGATCAGTTCGAAGTGGTCTACCCGAGTGTTTCCGCCGAGGCCGAACCGCCGGTTACCGTGGTCGATAAAGTCGTCGACAAAAAAGGCTCGCGCGCGGCGGCGGGTGAATACTTGAAGTATCTGTGGTCGCCGGAAGGTCAGGAAATCGCTGCGGCCAACTACTTGCGTCCGCGTGATCCGGCGGTGCTGGCGAAGTACACCGACCGCTTCCCGAAAGTGGATTTCCTGTCCGTCGAGAAGACCTTCGGTGACTGGCGCACGGTGCAGAAAACCCACTTCAATGACGGCGGGGTATTTGATCAGATTTACACCGGGCAGTAAGGCGTAATCGGCAATGAAAAAGGCGGCCCGAAAAGTCGCCTTTTTTCGTTCCAGAAGTGCATTGCACGTCGAGTCATTACACAACGTAATAAGAGTTATCATCCGAAAGCGTCTTCTGCCCATCCGCATTGTCAATTAGCCTCACCGCTTTCCCCTGTGCCCGACCCGAGTATTCCTATGACCACCACTCCTCACGCCATGACCCGAGGCATGGTTTTGCTGTTCGCGTTCTGCTGCGGCGCCATCGTTGCCAACATTTACTACGCCCAACCTATCATCGGCCTGATCGCGCCCGACATCGGCCTCTCAGACACCATGGCCAGTTTCATCGTCTCGCTGACCCAGATCGGCTATGCGCTGGGCCTGTTTTTTCTGGTGCCGCTGGGTGATCTGCTGGAGAACCGTCGGTTGATGATCATCACCACGGTGGTGGCGATTGCCAGCCTGTTGGGTGCGGCGTTTACCGAGCAGCCTAACGTGTTTCTGCTGATCTCGTTGCTGGTGGGGTTCAGCTCGGTGTCGGTGCAGATCCTGATTCCGCTGGCCGCACATCTTGCGCCGGAAGAGTCCCGCGGCCGGGTGGTCGGCGGGATCATGGGCGGTCTGCTGTTGGGTATTCTGCTGGCGCGACCGGTGTCGAGCCTGGTCGCCGATCACTTGGGCTGGCGGGCGATGTTCATGATCGCCGCCGCGTTGATGGCGGCGATCAGTGTAGTGCTGGCGCTGACCGTGCCCAAGCGCCAACCGGATCACAGCGCCACGTACGGCCAGTTGATCGGCTCGCTGTGGACGCTGCTGCGCCAGCAACCGGTGTTGCGCCAGCGTGCGTTCTATCAGGGCTGCATGTTCGCCACGTTCAGCCTGTTCTGGACCGCCGTGCCGCTGGAGCTGGCGCGCAACCATGGCCTGTCGCAAAGCGAAATTGCGATTTTCGCCCTGGTCGGCGCCATCGGTGCCATCGCCGCACCAATCAGCGGCCGCCTCGCCGATGCCGGCCACACACGCATTGCCTCGCTGCTGGCCATGCTGTTCGCCAGCCTGAGCTTCCTGCCCGCCTTCATCCACCCCGCCTACAGCGTCATCGGCCTGGCCGTGACCGGCGTGGTCCTCGACTTCTGCGTGCAGATGAACATGGTCCTCGGCCAGCGCGCCGTTTACTCACTGGACGCGAAAAGCCGCGGCCGCCTGAACGCGCTGTACATGACCAGCATCTTCATTGGCGGCGCCTTCGGCTCGTCGATCGCCAGTGCGGTGTACGAGCACGGCGGCTGGTTGTGGATTGTGATTGTCGGCAGCGTGTTTCCGCTGTTGGCGTTGTTGCGGTTTTTGTGTGCGGCTCAAAGCGGTTCGCTTGCGGAACGCAGAATCACTCCCTGAGATGATTTCAGTGTGGGAGCGAGCCTGCTCACGAAAGCGCAGGGTCAGCCGCAGATGGATTGCCTGACCAGACGCCCTCGCGAGCAGGCTCGCTCCTACACGTGGGCACGCCTCAGTACCGAACCAGTTTTTCCATCGCCGCATCCGCCAGAAAGGAGGAACGGCTTTTGACGTTATGCTCACGCACGTAGCGGTCGATGCGCTGAATGACATAACCGGGCAGCGTGACGTTGACCTTTTCGGTCTTGCCCAGGTATGGCGAGATATCCAGCTCCAGCATGCCCCAGCCCATTTCGGCGAAATCCGGATTGTTGCGGTGCGCAACCGCCGAGGCCGGCATCGGAATCGCCTGCCCGGCTGCCGCGATCTCTTGCAACATGAGGTGCGCGACTTCCACGGCAGCGTTGTACGCTTCCTCAAAACTGTCCCCGGCCGTGACTGCGCCGGGAATATCGGGGATCTGAATACCGATGGCAGTGTTCTCGTCACCCCACTCGATGCAGATTGGATATTGCATTACGGATCTCCTTCACGACGGGTCGGTGGGCTGAACAGCCCCGCACGCCGCCTGATGCTCTTGACCGTCCCCAGCGGTAAATCCTTTTTCGGATGCGGAACGGCGATCGTGTTCGGGTTGTAACGATGAGTGAAGAGATGGTGACTGCCGGTGACCCGATCCAGCGTCCAGCCGGCCTCCTCCATCTCCTTGATCAGTAACCTGCTTTGCACCCAATGCTCCCTGCCTCGGCCTTAAGATAACTCTAGAGTTATCTTTACTCAAGCATAGAATTGGGTGGAGTGACGGTTGGATGTTTTACAAAGCGTGAATCAAATCGAAAAAAAACGGCGATCCAAAGATCGCCGTTCGCATTCACTGCCCGAATTTCTTGCCCAGCCCCGGCGGGACGCCGTGGATGTTGGTGTCTTCCCACGGGCCGTTGGGGCTGACCGAGCGGCTCCAGCCGTTGTTCCAGCGGTAGTAGGTGCGCTGGCGGTAAAAAGTGTTGGTCTGGTCGTCGAGTACGTAGACGCCGAGCTTCTGGTCCCAGTGACTGTTGCCGCCTGGTGGCGGGGCGAAGCTGGCGGAAGTACGCGGAACCGGTTTTGCCGGTTTGGCCGGGATGCTTTTGCCCGGTGTCGGCGAAGTCGACGGCGTCGGGCCCGGTTGGGACGGCGGGATCGGGGGCAGATTGGTCGTCGGTTCCGGTCGTTGCACCGCACATGCACTCAAGCCCAGGGCCAGTGTGAGGACTGTGATACGGGCGATGGTGTGCATGGCGGTGCTTTCCTGTGGTTCCGGTTATTTGTCCGGGCTGTCGATGGTCAAGGTTTGTGGCGCGGTGGTGCTGCTGGCCAACGGGCCGCTGCGACCGATCCATTCGCCGGCGGTCGGTTGACCGGCTCGGGAAATGCGCGCCACCAGTTGGACTTCAGGGAAGTTGGACAGTTTCAACTGCGGCATCATTGCGTCCGCATCGCTCAGTTCTAAGGTCACCGGCAAGTCAGCCACCGTCAGGCGCCTGGCTGCCAGCGGGGCTGGCGGGCCAGATGTAGCGCGGGCAAAAATGAACACGCTGTCGCCCGGTTGCACCTTGCCTTTGAGTTCGCTGGCGAGGTTGACGCTGACTTTCAGCACGGCGGATTTCGGCGCAATTGCCTGGGCAACTTTTCCGCCACTGGCTTGCAGCTTCTCGGCGGCGCGAGCGATGCCACCCTGCAGCGCCTCGCGGGATTTGTCGTCCGCCGGCAATTGCGCAAGTAGACGATTCCAGTAATCGATGGCTTCTTGATAACGCTCGCCTTCGAACGCGGCAATACCGAGCAGGCCCAGGCTGGTGACTTCTTTCGGATCGGCCTTCAACGCTTCATCAGTCAGTGCCTGAATCTTGTCCGACCATTTTTTACCGTCAGCAAAATACTGCGCCTGCGCCCATTGGCCGAGCAGCTCGGGCTGGCGGCCAGAGAGGTTGGCGGCGCGCTCGAACAACTTCGCCGCCTCTGCCGGACGCTCCTGAGCCATGTAGGTGCGACCGAGGAAATACAGGCCTTCAGCCGAATCCGGCTGCGCCGCAACGGCACGCTCCAGACGCAGGGTCATCTCTTCCATCGAGCGCGGTGCCTGAGCGAACTCGCGGGTCAGTTCGACCTTGTCGGCAGCACCAAAATGCAGGTACAGGCCCAGGCCCAACACCGGCACCAGGATCGCGGCCAACAACGGCAACGGCTTGCCCAGTCGCGATACACGCGGCGCCGCAACGCCTTCGGTATCGGCGAGCAGTTCACGCGCCGCTTCCGCGCGGCCGCTGTCCAGTTGCGCGGCATCGAGCACGCCCTCGGCCTGCTGCGCTTGCAGCTCGGCAACACGCTCCTGATACAGCGCGACGTTCAGGGCAGTACGATCTTCTTCACGCTGCACGCGCCGCTCACGCAGCACCGGGATCAACAGAAAACTCAGGGCGACCAGAAGCAACAGCCCTGCGGCAAGCCAGAAATCAATCATTCTTGGGGTTTATCCAACAGTTGGTCGAGGCGCTGACGTTCTTCGGCGGACAGCGATGACGGTGTCTCGGCACGTTGTCCGCGCCGCCGACGGACGATCACTGCGATGACCACAAAACCGCCGAGCAACAGCCCGGCAGGGCCGAACCACAACAGCGCAGTCTTGCCGTTCAGCGCCGGTTTGTAGCGGACGAAATCACCGTAGCGATCGACCATGAAGTCGATGATCTGCTGATTGTCCTTGCCCTCGCCGAGCATGCGGAAAATCTCCTTGCGCAGGTCGGCGGCGATCGGCGCGTTGGAATCGGCGATATCCTGGTTCTGGCACTTGGGGCAGCGCAGTTCCTTGGTCAGCTCACGAAAACGCTCCCGATCACCCTCTTTGGCAAATTCATACGTGTCGATCGCGGCATGTGCCACGCCGGTCAGGCTCAAACCCAGAACAATGGCCGCGACAAAGCGCTTCATGGCTGGGCCTCATCGACCAGCGCCTGATACTTGGCCGCGAGCTTTTCGCGCCAGACCTGCTCGTCGATCACGCCGACGAACTTGTCGCGGATGATGCCTTTGGCGTCGATGAAAAACGTTTCCGGTGCGCCGTACACGCCGAGGTTGAGCCCCAGCGAGCCTTCGTCGTCACGGATGTCCAGCGCGTAGGGATTATGAAATTCGGCGAGCCACTTCAAGGCGTCGGCGTTGACGTCCTTGTAGTTGATGCCGTAGATCACCACACCGCGCTCGGCCAGTTTGTTCAGCACCGGGTGCTCGACCCGGCAGGAGATGCACCATGTGCCCCAAACGTTGACCAGCGCTGGTTTGCCGAGAATGTCGGCTTTGGTCAGCGTCTTGTCACCCTGCACATTTGGCAGGGAAAACTCCGGGAATGGCTTTCCTATTAACGCAGACGGCAGTTCACTCGGATCGCCCTTCTTCAACTGCGTAACAACTATCGTGGCAAAACATCCGAGCACGAAAGCGATAAATGCGACTAATAACCAACGTTTACCATTCACACTCATCAATTAACTCCCGGTGCAGGCATACCCAGTGCTTCACGCACCTTGGATTTAACTTTGACCCGATAACGCCGGTCCAGCGCTGCCAGCAAACCACCGAACCCGGTGAGCAAGCCACCGAACCAGATCCAGCGCACGAACGGTTTGACGTGCACACGCACCGCCCACGCGCCGTTTTCCAGCGGCTCGCCGAGAGCCACGTAAAGATCGCGGGTAAAACCTGCGTCGATGCCGGCCTCGGTCATCACTGAGTTCTGCACGGTGTACAGACGTTTTTCCGGGTGCAGGACGCTGATTTCCTTGCCGTCGCGAATCACCCGAATGGTGCCTTTGTCCGAGGTGAAATTCGGCCCCTCGAAGTGCCTGGCGCCTTCGAAGACAAACTGATATCCGCCCAGGTCCATCGACTCGCCCGGTGCCAGGCGCAAGTCACGTTCGGCACTGTTCTGGCTCGATAACACCACGCCCAGCGCGCACACGGCGATGCCGAGGTGAGCGATCTGCATGCCCCAGTAGCTGCGGGTCAGCGTCGGCAAGCCTTTGATCAGGCCTTTGTGGCGGGTCTTGTCGAACAGGTCGCGAACGCCCGCGAGCAACACCCACGCGGCAAGCAGGAAAGTCGCGATCACCGCCCAGTTGAAATCGCCGTAAGCCACGCCGGCGACCACCGCGAATGCGACGCTGCCCAACAAGACGGGCGTGAGCATGCTCGCCAGCCATTTCACCGGGGTGTCCTTCCAGCGCACGATCACGCCGACCGCCATCACCATCATCAACAGCGCCATCAGCGGAATGAACAGCGCATTGAAGTACGGCGGGCCGACGGACAGCTTGGCGCCGCTGATCGCATCGAGGATCAGCGGATACAGGGTGCCGAGGAGGATCATCGAGGCGGCGACGACCAATACCAGGTTGTTGCCCAGCAGCAGGGTTTCCCGTGACCAGAGGTTGAAGCCGACCTGACTCTTGACCACCGGCGCGCGCAGGGCAAACAGCGTCAGCGAACCGCCAACCACGAACAGCAGGAAAATCAGAATGAACACGCCGCGCTCGGGATCCGAGGCAAACGCGTGCACCGACGTCAGCACGCCCGAGCGTACGAGGAAAGTGCCGAGCAGGCTCAGCGAGAATGCGGCAATCGCCAGCAAGACCGTCCAGCTCTTGAACACACCCCGTTTTTCGGTGACGGCCAGCGAGTGGATCAGCGCAGTGCCGACCAGCCAAGGCATGAACGAGGCGTTTTCCACCGGATCCCAGAACCACCAGCCGCCCCAGCCGAGTTCGTAATACGCCCACCACGAACCGAGGGTGATGCCGATGCCGAGGAAGGCCCAGGCGACGATGGTCCACGGCCGCGACCAGCGCGCCCAGGCCGCATCAAGCCGACCGCCGAGCAGCGCGGCGATCGCGAAAGCGAACGCCACGGAGAAGCCGACGTAACCCATGTACAGCATCGGCGGATGCACGATCAGGCCGATGTCCTGCAGCAGTGGATTGAGGTCGCGGCCGTCGGCCGGAATCTGCGGCAGGATGCGCGAGAACGGATTCGAGGTAAGGATCAGGAACAGCAGGAAACCGGTGCTGATCATGCCCATCACCGCCAGTACGCGCGCGAGCATGACTTGCGGTAACTGGCGCGAGAACACCGACACGGCGAAGGTCCAGCCACCGAGGATCAGCGCCCACAACAGCAACGAACCTTCGTGCGCTCCCCACACGGCACTGAACTTGTAGTACCACGGCAGCGCGCTGTTGGAGTTCATCGCCACGTAGGCGACAGAAAAGTCGTCGGCCATGAACGCGTAGGTCAGGCAGCCAAAGGCGAACAGCAGAAAGGCAAACTGGCCCCACGCCGCCGGTTGCGCCAGGCTCATCCATAAACGGTCGCCGCGCCAGGCGCCGAGCATCGGCACCACGGATTGAACCAGCGCGAAACACAGCGCCAGAATCATCGCCAGATGGCCCAACTCAGGAACATACAATGCGGAAGCCATCGATCAACCCTCCTTCACAGGCGTTGGCGCGGATTGACCGCTGTCTTTCAGCGCTTTGGTCACTTCCGGCGGCATGTACTTCTCGTCATGCTTGGCCAGCACTTCATCAGCCACGACCACGCCGTCTGCGTTGAGCTTGCCGAGGGCAACGATGCCCTGCCCTTCGCGGAACAGATCCGGGAGGATGCCGCGGTAGGCGATGGTTACGGATTTTTTGAAATCGGTGACGACGAATTTCACGTCCAGCGAATCCGGGGAACGCTGCAGCGAACCGGCCTCGACCATGCCGCCTGCGCGAATGCGCGTGTCTTGCGGCGCTTCGCCGTTGGCGATCTGGGTCGGCGTGTAAAACAGGTTGATGTTTTCCTGCAACGCGCTCAGGGCCAGGCCGACGGCAGCGCCCACCCCGACCAGAATCGCCAGGATGATGATCAGACGTTTTTTGCGCAGCGGATTCACTTGCCGTTCTCCCGGCGCAGACGACGCGCCTCTTGTTGCAGATAACGCTTGCGGGCCGCAATCGGCGCCACCACGTTGAGGGCCAGCACCGCCAGGCAGATGCCGTAGGCCGACCAGACATACAGGCCGTGATGGCCCATGGCGAGGAAGTCGCCGAATGAAGCAAAACTCATCGCGCCGCCTCCAGACTCTGCTGCACTTCGGCCTTGACCCAACTGGCACGGGCTTCGCGCTTGAGCACTTCAAGGCGCATGCGCAGCAACAGCACAGCGCCAAAGAAGCAATAGAAACCCAACACCGTCAGCAACAGCGGCAGCCACATTTCTGCAGGCATCGCCGGTTTTTCCGTGAGGGTGAAGGTCGCGCCCTGATGCAGCGTGTTCCACCACTCCACCGAATACTTGATGATCGGAATGTTGATCACACCGACGATGGCCAGCACCGCGCAGGCCTTGGCGGCGCTGTCGCGGTTGCTGATGGCGTTACCCAGCGCGATCAGGCCGAAATACAAAAACAGCAGAATCAGCATTGAGGTCAGGCGCGCATCCCAGACCCACCACGAACCCCAGGTCGGTTTGCCCCAGATCGCCCCGGTGACCAGCGCCACGGCGGTCATCCACGCGCCGATCGGCGCGGCGCATTGCAGGGCGACATCGGCCAGTTTCATCTTCCATACCAGACCGACCACGCCGCACACGGCCAGCATCACGTAGATCGACTGAGCGAGCATCGCGGCGGGAACGTGGATGTAGATGATGCGAAAGCTGTTGCCTTGCTGATAATCCGGCGGCGCAAATGCCAGGCCCCAAACGATGCCGACACCGATCAGCAGCAACGCAGCCAGGCTCAACCACGGCAGAAACCTGCCGCTGATGCCGTAGAACCACTTGGGCGAGCCGAGCTTGTGAAACCAGGTCCAGTTCATACTGTTTCCATCACGGTTGCCGCTCATCATCGCGAGCTGGCAAAGGGTCATGCCTTTCTTCTGAAAGAAGTGGTCAATTTTTGACCAGGCCTCATTATTATTCGCCGACGCTGATCTTCAGGCCAGCGGCTATTGCAAAGGGTGTCAGGGTGATCGCCAACGCTGTCAGGCTGGCCATCCACAACAGGTATCCGGTCGCCGGCATGCCCTGCAACGCCGCTTGCAACGCGCCGCTGCCGAGGATCAACACCGGGATGTACAACGGCAGAATCAGCAGCGCCAGCAACAGGCCACCGCGTTTCAGACCGACCGTCAGCGCCGCGCCCACTGCGCCGAGCAAACTCAGCACCGGCGTGCCCAGCAGCAACGACAACAGCAACACCGGCAGACACGCGACGGGCAGACCGAGCATCAACGCCAGCAAGGGCGACAGCAACACCAGCGCCAGACCTGAGAAAAGCCAGTGTGCCAGCACCTTGGCCAGGACCAGAAGAGGCAGCGGGTGCGACGAAAGGACCCACTGCTCCAGCGAGCCATCTTCGAAATCACTGCGAAACAATCCGTCCAATGAAAGCAGGACCGACAGCAATGCCGCCACCCAGACTAACCCCGGGGACAGGTTTTGCAAGACTTGAGTTTCCGGGCCGACGGCCAGCGGGAACAGCGCAATGACGATGGCAAAGAAAATCAGCGGATTGGCCAGCTCCGCCGGGCGGCGGAACAGCAGACGCGATTCGCGGGCAAGCAGCAGGCCGAACACACTCATACCGCCCATTTCCCCAGATCGATGTCGCGATAACCGGCCGGCATCCGGGTCAGCGTATGGTGCGTGGTCAGCACCACCAGACCGCCGCGCTCGCAGTGGCCGGCCAGATGTTCTTCGAGTTGTGCCACGCCCTGCTTGTCGAGCGCGGTGAACGGCTCATCAAGGATCCACAACGGCGGACTGTCCAGGTACAACCGCGCCAGTGCCACGCGACGCTGTTGACCGGCGGAAAGACTGTGGCAGGGAACGTCTTCGAATCCGCGCAATCCTACTGCTGCCAGCGCTTCCCAGATCGCGTCGCGTTCGGCGGGCTGATGCAGGGCGCAGAGCCATGAGAGGTTTTCTTCCGGGGTCAGCAGATCCTTGATCCCGGCGGCATGGCCGATCCACAACAGATTGCGGGCAAGTCCGCTGCGTTGCCCGGCCAAAGGCTGACCGTTGAGCAGCACCTGGCCATCGGTGGGTTGCATCAATCCGGCCAGCAGACGTAAAAGACTGGTTTTACCGCTGCCGTTGGGACCGCTGATCTGCACCATGTCGCCACTGGCCAGGCGCAATTCGAGGTTTTCGAAGAGCAGCCTGAGGTCGCGTTCACACGCCAGGGCAACGGTTTGCAGGACAGGACTGGTCAAGGGATCACGGGCCTTATACGGTTCAAGTCGGCTCTGACGCGGCCGTTAAAGAGATGCAGCATAGATGCTTTGATCGCCCGATCTGGCGAGCTGGATCAAACAATTGCTATGTTTTTTGAACGAAGCGCAAGACGCGCGGCATTATACATGCCGGGCCTTACTCTCAAGAGTGCAATTTCCTCAGGTTGTGTCCGCGTATGACAGGCGAAATGAACATCCTCCCGCTGCCGCCCACCGTGCCGGCGAGCGCTCGCCCGCAAATGGGCGAATTGCTCAAGCTGCTGACGCCGGTCGAGGGTTTGATTGGCGCCGGGCAAAGCGCCAAGGCCGAGGTGTTGTCGCTCAAACAGGCGGATCAGACCTTTGAATTGCTATTGAAGGTGACTCTCGACAGCGGCCGCCAGACCACCGTGCAGGCCAGCAGCAATCTGCCGCTGCCACAGGGCACGAATCTGGCGATTACCCAGCCGTCTGCCGGCAATCTGGCGATCACCGTGCAGCAAGCGATCGCCAGCAGTGTCGCCACCCTCACCCGCATCGATACCGCGCAACTGCCGGCGGGCACGCTGGTGCAAGGCAAAGTACTGACCTCGCAGGCCCTGCCGCAAACGCCGGGGCAAGCGGCGGTTTTTCGCTCGATGGTCACCCTGCTCAACACTGCGTTGAGCGGCAGCACCTTGACCGTTGACAGCCCGCAACCGCTGCGCATCGGCACACTGCTGTCGGCGCAGGTGCAGGACTCGCAAACCCTCAAATTCGTGCCGCTGAGCAGCCGCCAGGAACAACTGGCCGTGAGTCAGCAACTACTCGGCCAGCAAAGTCGGCAGGCCTCGCTCGAAGGTCTGCTGAAAACCCTGCAGAACCTGCCGCCGGCTACCGATCAAACCTCGGCCAATTTGCGCGCGGTGGTCGACAAGCTGCTCGCCAGCCTGCCGGACGTGCAGCAAATGAGCACCGCCAAAGGCGTGGCGCTGGCCCTGGCCAACAGCGGCGCGTTTCTGGAAGCCAAATTGCTGACCGGACAAAACCCGACGCTAGCCCCGGACATGAAAGCCGATCTGCTCAAACTGATCGCGCAACTGACCCCGGGCCTGCCGAGCAATACCAATTTCAACGCGATCATTGCTGCAAACACATTGGCGCAGGCGCTGCCGAGCTTCGTCCGTAATGCGCTCGGCACCCTTGGCCAAGTCAGCGCGAAACCCGTGCCGAGCAGCTTCCCGCTGCCCGAGCGCCTGCTCGCAAATCTGGAAGGCGAAGGTGACCTCGAACAGTTGCTGCGCCTCGCTGCTGCAGCGGTGTCGCGCCTGCAGAGCCATCAACTGTCGAGCCTGGAACAGACCGGCGTCACCGACGATGGTCGCTTGCTCAGCACCTGGCAGCTGGAAATCCCTATGCGCAATTTGCAGGATATCGTACCGCTGCAGGTCAAGTTCCAGCGCGAAGAGGCGCCGGAGCGAGAACCGCAACCCCATGAACGCCGTGATGAACGCGAACCGAAACAGCAACTGTGGCGCGTCGATCTGGCCTTTGATCTGGAACCCCTCGGGCCGATGCAGATTCAGGCGCAATTGATCGCAGGCAGCCTGTCGAGTCAGCTGTGGGCCGAACGGCCATACACGGCTGACCTGATCGAAAACAATCTGTTTGCCCTGCGCCAACGCCTGCTCGATTCCGGACTGAACGTCGGCGACCTCGACTGCCACCTCGGCACTCCGCCGCAAGGCAACCAAACCCGCCTCGAACACCGCTGGGTCGACGAAACCGCATGAACGATTCCACTGCCCCACGCCAGGCCATCGTTCTCAAGTACGACGGCAACCACGCCCCGACCCTGACCGCCAAGGGCGACGAGGAACTGGCCGAAGAAATCCTGCGCATCGCCCGCGATTACGAAGTGCCGATCTACGAGAACGCTGAACTGGTGCGGTTGTTGGCGCGAATGGAACTGGGCGACAGCATCCCCGAAGAGCTCTATCGCACAATCGCCGAGATCATCGCGTTCGCGTGGAATCTGAAGGGCAAATTCCCCGAAGGACAAGACCCGGACGCGCCGATGGTCGAGAAAGACATCACCGATCGCGGGGATGATTACTGAGGTTTCAAAGACGCCTTCGCGAGCAGGCTCGCTCCCACATCAGACCGTGATCCAATTGTGGAGTACGGTCGAATGTGGGAGCGAGCCTGCTCGCGAATAGGCCATTAGCCTCAGCGCAAAACTCAGTTCTTGTGAAGTTTGCGCATCAGCTCGGCCTCAGCCTGGGTCAACCCGCAGGACTGAGTCAGCTCATCAACGCTCGCGCCCATGCCCACCAGTTTCGCCGCCTGGGCGAATGACAGGCTCGATGGATCGCGCTGTTCCAGCGCAACGATCTTGTCCGGCAACGGCCCCACCACCGCACGCAGTTCGTGCAGCGCTTCGCCCATGCGCACGTTGCCGTTCTGGTAATCGTCGACGCGCTTGGCCAGTTCCTTGATGCGCTGATCACGCAGCGCATCGCCCTGGGCCTGCTGCGCAGCGATCACTCGCTGCGCCTTGATGTACGACACGAACATCGCCAGCGTGCCTGCCCAGAACAGGAACAGGACAATGACTGCAACCTCGAGAATCAAATCAGATGCTCTCCAGTTCCGACCATTCTTCTTCGCTCATCATCTTGTCCAGCTCGACCAGAATCAACAGCTCGTTGTTCTTGTTGCAAACGCCCTGAATGAACTTGGCCGATTCTTCGTTACCGACGTTCGGCGCGGTTTCGATTTCCGACTGACGCAGATAAACCACTTCTGCCACGCTGTCGACCATGATCCCGACGACCTGCTTGTCGGCTTCGATGATGACGATACGGGTGTTGTCGCTGATCTCACCGGTGGTCAGGCCGAAGCGCTGACGGGTGTCGATCACGGTGACCACATTACCGCGCAGGTTGATGATACCCAGCACGTAGCTCGGCGCGCCCGGCACCGGAGCGATCTCGGTGTAGCGCAACACTTCCTGAACGCGCATCACGTTGATGCCGTAGGTTTCGTTATCCAGTTTGAAGGTTACCCATTGCAGGATCGGATCTTCAGAACCTTTTGCATTCGACGCCTGACTACTCATACCCTGACCCCTCGAAAAAACCGCCCTGGGCGGTGTGTGTTCTGTGTGGTGGCATTGGAAAAATGCCATCGCCTGATTGTTATGTCGGCTGCTATGTCGGTTTATGTAGCGGCTTGTTGCCGCCCAGGTGCTTTGCCCCGCCGCTGGCGATCAACTCGGCCAGCGCGGACACGTCAAGCAATGCACACATGTGCTCAATCACGGTGCCGGCGAGCCATGGCCGCTGACCCCGGTGACTTCTCCATTTGATTTCATTCGGGTCCAGGCGCAACGAGCGGCTGACCTGATGCACCGCCAGCCCCCACTCGTAACCTTGTACCGAAATCACGTACTGCAGGCCCTGACGGAAGTCATCGCGATAACGATCCGGCATGACCCAGCGCGCAGTGTCCAGGACTTTCAGATTGCCGGCCTGGCTGGGCAGAATGCCAAGGAACCACTCCGGCTGACCGAATAGCGGCGTCAGCTCGTGGCCGGCCAGCGAATAGATCGAGCCCAGGCACACCAGCGGCACCGCGAGTGTCAGCCCGGCGACGTCGAACAGCAGACATTCGAAGGCTTCGGCAGCCCAGGCCGGACGACCATCGGTTTCCACCGGTGGCGGCGGGTTATTCGGTGGCAGGTGCACTTCGACCACCGGCGGGACCAGAACCTGTGGTTCCGACACTTGCGGCGCGGGTGCAGGCGCGGGCTCTGGCACTGTCAACAATTGCGTTTGCAGCAGCGGTGCCAGCGTCGACAACGGTGCGCGCGGCTCGTCGATCAACGCGACGGGGGCCTTGGCGACGGGGGCGGCGGCAGGCGCGGCAACCGGAGCGGCCGCCTTCTGCGCGTCACGGGCCTGCTCTTCCAGCACCGCGGCCTGGAACTCATCGAGCGCCGCAGCACTTTCAATCACTTCAGGCTGCGCCTGTTCCACGACCTGAGGCAGCGCCTCGACCGGTGGCGCCAGTTCTTCGGGCACGTCCTGCAGCAAGTCTTCCAGATAAGACTGCAAGGCCTGTTGCGGACGCGACGTGAGTTTCACTGGGCGGTTCATCGGTGATTGGCGCCTGACGGGAAAACGGCGTTGTCCGCTTCGCGAGCAGGCTCGCTCCCACAGGGTTCGTGCAAGCAGCAAATATGCGACCGGATCGAAATCATCTCACGCCACCTGTGGAACGAGCTGTTGCGCCAACAGGTGCTTGAGCAGCGCGCGGTAGGCCAGCACGCCACGGCTCTTGCCATCGAATTGCGAAGGTGTGACGCCGGCTCGGCTGGCGTCGCGCAGACGTGTATCGACCGGAATGTAACCGTGCCAGATATCGTCCGGGAATTTGTCGCGCAGCACGCGCAAGGTGCTCATAGAGGCTTGCGTGCGGCGGTCAAACAACGTCGGCACGATGCTGAACGGCAGCGCCTGTTTGCGCGAACGGTTGATCATCGCCAGTGTGTTGACCATGCGTTCCAGCCCTTTGACGGCCAGGTGTTCGGTCTGCACCGGGATCACCAGTTGCTGGCTCGCGGCGAGGGCATTGACCATCAGCACACCGAGCAACGGCGGGCTGTCGATGATCGCGTAATCGAAGTCCTGCCACAGCTGCGCCAGACTCTTGGCGATCACCAGGCCCAGGCCGCTTTGCCCTGGCGACTGGCGCTCAAGGGTGGCCAGTGCGGTGCTCGAGGGCAGCAAAGAAATGCGCTCGTCGCTGGTCGACAACAGCAACTGCCCCGGCAGGCCTTGCGGCACGCTGCCCTTGTGCAGAAACAGGTCGTAGTTGCTGTGTTCCAGGCTGTCGGGGTCGTAGCCGAAATAGCTGGTCATCGAGCCGTGCGGGTCGAGATCGACCACAACCACGCGCTTGCCCGCCTCGGCCAGCAATCCGGCTAAAGCGATGGAGGATGTGGTTTTACCAACACCACCCTTTTGATTGGCGACTGCCCAGACTCTCATTCAGTTCGTTCCTCCCGGTCGAGATGCTCGACCGAGACATGGCTCAGCGTATTAATGCGGGCGACGGAGAATTGACGGCACTCTCGCGTCCCGGCGTCTTGACCGGGGTCGGTGCAGTTTGTGTGCCAGCGCGCTTCAGAGCGGCGTCCGGTTTCGCGTTGGCGGTTCCGGTCCCCGTGAGGCTACGGCGCACATCAAGATTTCGCGACACCACCAACACCACACGGCGGTTTTTCGCGCGACCTTCCACCGTGGCGTTGTTGGCCACGGGCTGGAATTCGCCATAGCCCACCGACGCCAGCCGGCCAGGGTTCACGCCCTGCATCGCCAGCATGCGCACGATGCTCGCCGAACGCGCCGAAGACAGTTCCCAGTTGGTCGGGTACTGCGCGGTGCGGATCGGTTGATCGTCGGTGAAACCTTCGACGTGAATCGGGTTGTCGAACGGTTTCAGAATGGATGCAACCTTGTCGATGATGGTGAAAGCGATGTCGCTGGGCATGGCGTCGCCGCTGCCGAACAACAGGCTGGAGTTGAGTTCGATTTCGACCCACAACTCGTTGCCGCGCACGGTCATCTGGTTGGAGCTGATCAAGTCACCGAACGCTGCACTGATGTCATCGGCGATGCTTTTCAGCGGATCGCTGGCCCCGGCAATGCCGGCGTCAACCTGCTCGGCGTCCTTGACCAGCGGCTTGGCCGGGGTCACGGTTTTCGGCCGCTCCTCGCCAATCGGAATCGGCTTGAGCGCACGGTCGGAATCGGTGAAGACACCGATCAGCGCTTCGGAAATGACCTTGTACTTGCCTTCGTTGATCGACGAGATCGAGTACATCACCACGAAGAATGCGAACAGCAGCGTGATGAAGTCAGCGTAGGAAACCAGCCAGCGTTCGTGGTTTACATGCTCTTCCTGATGCCTGCGACGAGCCATGAGGTTCTTCCCTTAATCCATGAAGCCTTGCAGCTTCAACTCAATGGAACGAGGGTTTTCACCTTCGGCGATCGACAGAATTCCTTCCAGCAACATTTCGCGATAACGCGACTGCCGCAACGCGATTGACTTCAGCTTGGCCGCCACCGGCAGCAGGATCAGGTTGGCACTCGCCACGCCGTAAATCGTCGCGACGAAAGCCACGGCGATGCCGCTGCCCAGTTGGCTCGGGTCGGCGAGGTTGCCCATCACGTGGATCAGGCCCATCACCGCACCGATGATGCCGATGGTGGGCGCGTAGCCGCCCATGCTTTCAAAAACTTTGGAGGCTTCGATGTCGCGCGCTTCCTGGGTGTAGAAATCCACTTCCAGGATGCTGCGAATCGCTTCCGGCTCGGCGCCATCGACCAGCAATTGCAGGCCTTTGCGCGAGTAGCTGTCGGGTTCGGCGTCGGCCACCCCTTCCAGGCCGAGCAAGCCTTCCTTGCGCGCAGTGAGGCTCCAGTTGACGACGCGGTCGATGCCGCCCGCCAGGTCCACACGCGGCGGAAAGAAAATCCAGGCAAGAATCTGCATCGCGCGTTTGAACGCGCTCATCGGCGATTGCAACAGTGCGGCCCCCACCGTGCCGCCAATTACGATCAGGGCCGCCGGGCCGTTGGCCAGCGCGCCGAGGTGACCACCTTCAAGGTAGTTGCCGCCGATGATGGCGACGAACGCCATGATGATGCCGATAAGGCTTAGAACATCCATCAGATACACGCCTCGACGATGTGCTTGCCGATATCGTCCAGACCGTACACCGCGTCGGCGAGATCGGCTTTGACGATGGCCATCGGCATGCCGTAGATCACACAGCTGGCTTCGTCCTGCGCCCAGACCGAGCTGCCGCCCTGCTTGAGCAGACGCGCGCCTTCACGGCCATCGGCGCCCATGCCGGTCAGCACCACGGCCAGCACCTTGTCGCCGTAGGACTTGGCGGCGGAACCGAAGGTGATGTCCACGCATGGCTTGTAGTTCAGACGCTCATCGCCCGGCAGGATTTTCACCGCGCCCCGGCCATCGATCATCATTTGCTTGCCACCCGGCGCCAGCAGCGCCAGGCCCGGACGCAGGATGTCGCCATCCTCGGCTTCCTTGACGCTGATGCGGCAGAGCTTGTCGAGACGCTCGGCAAACGCCTTGGTGAACGCCGCCGGCATGTGCTGGATCAGCACGATCGGCGCCGGGAAGTTCGCCGGCAATTGCGTGAGCACGCGTTGCAGGGCCACCGGGCCGCCGGTCGACGTACCGATAGCGACCAGTTTGTAGGCTTTGCGTTTCGGCGCAGGCGACGAAGCACTCGCCGCCGGCGCACGCGCAGGGGCTGGCGCAGGTGCCGGACGTGCCGGAACGCTGCTGCTGTGGCTGGCGTGGCTGCTGTAGCCCGGCGCGGCCGGGGCAGGCGTCGGAGCTGGCGCGGCGGCCGGCGCCGGTGCGCTGTAGGCACTGAAACGACGGTTGCTGCGCGAGATGCTGTGGACTTTCTCGCAGAGCAACTGCTTGACCTTCTCGGGGTTGCGCGAGATGTCTTCGAAATTCTTCGGCAGGAAATCCACCGCGCCGGCGTCCAGCGCATCGAGCGTCACCCGAGCGCCTTCGTGCGTCAGCGAGGAGAACATCAACACCGGGGTCGGGCAGCGCTGCATGATGTGCCGCACCGCTGTGATGCCGTCCATCATCGGCATCTCGTAGTCCATGGTGATCACGTCAGGCTTGAGGGCCATGGCCTGATCAATCGCCTCTTTACCGTTGGTGGCCGTACCGACCACCTGGATGCTCGGATCCGCTGAAAGTATTTCCGAGACGCGGCGGCGGAAAAAACCCGAATCGTCCACCACCAGGACTTTGACTGCCATAAACACTCCATTAGGTGCGGCGCGGTGCTGTCACCGCGCTGCCCCGGATTCAAATACGCTTTGTGGCGTAACGCTTGAGCATGCTTGGAACATCGAGAATCAGCGCAATGCGGCCGTCACCGGTGATGGTGGCGCCGGACATGCCCGGGGTTCCCTGGAGCATTTTGCCCAATGGCTTGATGACCACTTCTTCCTGACCGACCAGTTGATCGACGACGAAGCCGATCCTCTGGGTGCCCACCGAGAGGATCACCACATGGCCTTCGCGCTGCTCTTCGTGAGCGGCGGAGCTGACCAGCCAGCGCTTGAGGTAGAACAATGGCAGCGCCTTGTCCCGCACGATCACCACTTCCTGACCGTCGACGACGTTGGTGGTCGACAGGTCGAGGTGGAAGATTTCGTTGACGTTGACCAGCGGGAATGCGAACGCCTGATTGCCGAGCATGACCATCAGGGTCGGCATGATCGCCAGCGTCAGCGGTACCTTGATGACGATCTTCGAGCCCTGGCCCTTGGTCGAGTAGATGTTGATCGAACCGTTGAGCTGGGAAATCTTGGTCTTAACCACGTCCATGCCGACGCCACGGCCGGACACGTCGGAGATCTCGGTCTTGGTCGAGAAACCCGGGGCGAAAATCAGGTTGTAGCACTCGGTATCGCTCAGGCGATCGGCCGCGTCCTTGTCCATCACGCCGCGTTTTACCGCAATGGCGCGCAGGACGTTCGGGTCCATGCCTTTGCCGTCATCGGAAATCGACAGCAGGATGTGGTCGCCTTCCTGCTCGGCTGCCAGTATCACTCGACCGCCACGGGCCTTGCCTGATGCTTCGCGTTCTTCCGGCGACTCGATGCCGTGGTCGACGGCGTTGCGCACCAAGTGGACCAGCGGGTCGGCCAGGGCCTCGACAAGGTTTTTGTCGAGGTCGGTTTCTTCGCCGACCAATTCCAGGTTGATCTCTTTCTTGAGCTGACGCGCAAGGTCGCGAACCAGACGCGGGAAGCGTCCGAACACTTTCTTGATCGGCTGCATCCGGGTCTTCATCACCGCGGTCTGCAAGTCAGCCGTGACCACGTCGAGGTTCGACACGGCCTTGGACATGGCTTCGTCGCCGCTGTTGAGGCCCAGGCGCACCAGACGGTTACGCACCAGCACCAGCTCGCCGACCATGTTCATGATTTCGTCGAGACGCGCGGTGTCGACACGAACAGTGGTTTCGGCTTCGCTGGCCGGCTTTTCCGCCGGAGCGGCGGCGGGCGCACGGGCCGGAGCCGGTGCAGCAGCGGCCGGTTTTGGCGTTTCGGCTTTTGGTTCAGGCTTGGCGGCAGGCTTCGGTGCAGCAGCAGCCGGTGCCTTGGCGGCAGGCGTGGCGACTGTCGAAGCAGAGCCCGCAGCAGCGGCGCCGACTTCGGTGAACTTGCCTTTGCCATGCAATTCGTCGAGCAGCGATTCGAACTCGTGATCGCTGATCAGGTCACTGCCAGCCGCAGCGGCTGCCGGTGCAGCAGGCGCCGCCGGGGCCGAGGCGATGGCCGACTCCAGCGCATCAACGGCGAAGTTGCCCTTGCCGTGCAACTGATCGAGCAGCGCTTCGAATTCGTCGTCGGTGATGTCCGAGCTGTCGCCCTTGGCAGGCGTTGCCGGAGCCGCCGCCACGGCCGCCGGGGCAACCGCATCCACCGCGAACTGGCCTTTGCCGTGCAGTTGATCCAGCAGGGATTCAAATTCGGCGTCGGTGATTTCATCGCTGGCCGGCGCATCGCCAGCTTGCGCGGGTGCAGCGGCGGCCGGGGCCTCGGCTTGCGCCTTGACGGCATTCAGCGAGTCCAGCAGTTGTTCGAATTCGTTATCGGTGATGTCGCCCGATGCGCCTTCGGCGACCGGTTCTTCAACCACTTCAACCGGTGCGGCAAGCGCTTCGTCAGCCGCTTGCGGCTCGGCCAGACGCGCCAGCGCTGCCAGCAGCTCAGGCGTGGCGGCGGTGATCGGTGCACGTTCACGGACTTCGGTGAACATGCTGTTCACCGCGTCCAGCGCTTCGAGCACAACGTCCATCAGTTCTGCATCAACGCGACGCTCACCCTTGCGCAGGATGTCGAACACGTTTTCGGCGATGTGACAGCACTCCACCAGCTCATTGAGCTGAAGGAAGCCGGCGCCCCCTTTTACAGTGTGGAAACCGCGAAAAATTGCATTGAGCAGGTCTGCATCATCCGGGCGGCTTTCCAGCTCGACCAGTTGTTCGGACAGTTGCTCAAGAATCTCGCCGGCCTCAACCAGGAAATCCTGAAGGATCTCTTCATCGGCGCCGAAGCTCATTAATGGGGTGCTCCTACAGGTCTAAAAACCCAAAAAACCTGAAATTCCAAAACTCTAGAACCCAAGGCTGGATAACAAATCGTCCACATCGTCCTGACCGGACACAACGTCTTCTCGTTTATCGGCATGAATCTGCGGACCTTCACCCTGCGAGAGATGTTTTTGTGGATCTTTTTCCGCAAGCATCGCATCGCGATCATGTTCGATGCCCGCAAAGCGGTCGACCTGACTGGCCATGAGCACGAGTTTGAGCAGATTGCTTTCGACTTCGGTGACCAACTGGGTCACGCGTTTGATCACCTGACCGGTGAGGTCCTGGTAATCCTGGGCCAGCAGGATGTCGTTGAGATTGCTCGACACCGCACGGTTGTCCGTGCTGCTGCGTGACAGAAAACCGTCGACCCGGCGCGCCAGTTCGCGGAATTCTTCAGCCCCGACCTCGCGACGCATGAAGCGACCCCAATCGGCGCTCAAGGCCTGGGCTTCGTCAGCCAGACCATTGACCACCGGCGTGGCGCTTTCCACCAGATCCATGGTGCGGTTGGCCGCGGCTTCCGTCAGCTTGACCACATAACCCAGGCGTTCGGTGGCGTCGGTGATTTGCGACACTTCCTCGGCCTGCGGCATGTGCGGATCGATCTGAAAGTTGACGATCGCACTGTGCAGTTCACGTGTGAGCTTGCCCACTTCCTGATACAGGCCGCGGTCACGGGTCTGATTGAGCTCATGGATCAATTGCACCGCGTCGCCGAACCTGCCTTTTTCAAGGCTCTCGACCAGTTCGACCGCGTGTTTTTTCAGGGTCGATTCAAAATCGCCCTGTGAAGATTCGTTATGCTCCATAGCTCCCCCGCGGATTCATCAGCCGATGCGTTCGAAAATCTTCTCGATTTTGTCTTTCAGCGCCTGAGCCGTGAAAGGTTTGACCACGTAACCGTTCACACCGGCCTGAGCGGCCTCGATGATCTGCTCGCGCTTGGCTTCTGCAGTCACCATCAACACGGGGAGATGCTTGAGTTTTTCATCGGCACGCACGTGACGCAGCAGGTCGATACCGGTCATGCCCGGCATGTTCCAGTCCGTTACCAGAAAGTCGATGCTGCCGCTGTTGAGCACCGGAATGGCGGTGATGCCATCGTCGGCCTCGACGGTGTTGGTGAACCCAAGATCACGCAGCAGGTTCTTGATGATCCGCCGCATCGTTGAGAAGTCATCAACGATGAGGATTTTCATGTCTTTGTTCAATTCGACCTCCAAGCAGTCTTAAACGCGCCCAGCACCTGGACGCGCCACTTCAATCAATTGGCATAGCACTCGAAGTTTGTCCGGGGCACAACGGATCGAGACCGGCGCCGTTCATCACCGCACCGGCCTCGTTTCGCAGTGTCCCCACACTGCCTTCAGCGCGCTCGCCACTCCCCCAAACGCCCCCGCAAGCGGGCCGCGCACTGGCTGTGTAACTGGCTGACCCGCGATTCACTGACGCCAAGGACTTCACCGATTTCCTTGAGGTTCAGCTCTTCGTCGTAGTACAGCGCCAAGACCAGTCGCTCACGCTCCGGCAAATTGGCAATCGCGTCCGCCAGCGCCGCCTGGAAGCGTTCATCTTCCAGATCGCGTGACGGCTCCATATGAGCACTGGCGCCATCCTCGTGCAGCCCTTCGTGTTCGCCGTCCTGCAAGAGGTCGTCGAAACTGAAGAGGCGGCTGCCCAGGGTGTCATTCAAAATCCCGTAATAATCGTCGAGACTCAATTGGAGTTCGGCCGCAACCTCGTGATCTTTAGCGTCACGACCGGTTTTAGCTTCAATCGAGCGAATCGCGTCGCTGACCATCCGGGTATTGCGGTGAACCGAGCGTGGCGCCCAATCCCCTTTGCGCACTTCGTCGAGCATCGCGCCGCGGATTCGAATGCCCGCGTACGTTTCAAAACTGGCGCCTTTGCTGGCGTCGTATTTGGTCGAGACTTCAAGCAGACCGATCATGCCGGCCTGGATCAGGTCTTCGACCTGCACACTGGCCGGCAATCGCGCCAGCAAGTGGTAGGCAATGCGTTTGACCAATGGCGCGTAACGCTCGATCAGCTCGTACTGCGCGTCACGCGCCGACTTCTTGTAAAGATTCATGCCACTGGCGGTCATATCACAGGCCCTGCGGTTTGCTGCACGAGGCGCTCGACGAAAAACTCGAGATGGCCGCGCGGGTTGGCCGGCAACGGCCATGTGTCGACTTTCTGCGCAATCGCCTTGAAGGCCAGCGCGCACTTGGAACGGGGAAAGGCTTCGTAAACGGCGCGCTGTTTCTGCACGGCTTTACGCACGCTTTCGTCATACGGGACGGCGCCGACATATTGCAGGGCGACGTCCAGGAAGCGGTCCGTGACCTTGGTCAACTTGGCGAACAGGTTGCGCCCTTCCTGCGGGCTCTGCGCCATGTTGGCCAGCACGCGGAAGCGGTTCATGCCGTAATCGCGGTTGAGCAACTTGATCAGCGCGTAAGCGTCGGTGATCGAAGTCGGCTCATCGCAGACCACCAGCAACACTTCCTGCGCGGCGCGAACAAAACTGACTACCGAGTCACCAATGCCCGCAGCGGTGTCGATCACCAGTACGTCGAGATTGTCGCCGATGTCGCTGAAAGCCTGAATCAGACCGGCGTGTTGCGCCGGGCTCAGGTGAACCATGCTCTGGGTGCCGGAAGCTGCCGGCACGATGCGGATCCCGCCCGGGCCCTGCAACAGCACGTCGCGCAGTTCGCAACGGCCTTCGATCACGTCGGCCAATGTGCGCTTGGGCGTCAGCCCCAGCAGAACGTCGACGTTGGCCAGGCCCAGGTCGGCGTCCAGCAGCATGACCCGACGGCCAAGCTCTGCCAGCGCCAGCGACAAGTTCACTGACACGTTAGTCTTGCCGACGCCACCTTTGCCGCCGGTCACCGCGATCACCTGTACGGGATGCATGCTGCCCATGTTATTTCTTTACCTTGTCTTGCATAGACGGAGGCCACATTACTGGCTGCGCGTTCCCGATCGGAACAATGCGTGGCAGACCATCGATGTAGGTACAAAAACTGTTCATGATTACCTCAGCCAACCTGCTTGGTCGGGCTGTGATAGATATCAGCGAACATGTCAGCCATGGCTTCTTCGCTGGGTTCTTCCTGCATTTGCACGCTGACGGCGCGGCTGACCAGTTGATGACGGCGCGGCAGATGCAAATCATCCGGAATCCGCGGGCCATCGGTCAGGTACGCGACCGGCAATTCATGACTGATCGCCAGGCTCAACACTTCGCCAAGGCTTGCTGTTTCATCCAGTTTAGTCAGGATGCAGCCGGCAAGCCCGCAACGCTTGTAACTGTGATAAGCGGCGGTTAGAACCTGTTTCTGGCTGGTGGTTGCCAGGACCAGATAATTTTTTGAGCGAATGCCACGACCGGCCAGGCTCTCAAGCTGCATGCGCAACGCCGGATCACTGGCTTGCAGGCCGGCAGTATCAATCAAAACCACGCGTTTGCGCAGCAGTGGATCCAATGCCTGCACCAGCGACTGGCCCGGATCGACGTGCGTCACCGGCACGTTGAGGATGCGGCCCAGGGTTTTCAGTTGTTCCTGCGCGCCGATGCGGAAGCTGTCCATGCTCACCAGCGCGACGTTCTGCGCGCCGTACTTGAGTACGTAACGCGCGGCCAGCTTGGCCAGCGTGGTGGTCTTGCCCATGCCGGCCGGGCCGACCATCGCAATCACACCGCCCTCTTCCAGCGGCTCGACTTCCGGTACGGCAATCATCCGTGCCAGGTGCGCCAGCAGCATGCGCCAGGCCTGACGCGGCTCTTCAATATCGGTGACCATCGCCAACAGGTCGCGGGACAACGGACCGGACAGGCCGATACGCTGCAGACGACGATACAGATTGGCCTGGGCCGGACGGCTGCCTTGCAGCTGATTCCAGGCCAGGGTGCCGAGCTGCACTTCCATCAGCTCGCGCAGGCTGTTCAATTCGAAACGCATCGAGTCCAGCGCACGCGGATCAATACCGCCAGACGATTGCGCAGGTGCCGGAGCCGGACGCGCCGGGGCCGTGTAAGTCGGCTCGCTCAACGGTTCGGCAGCGGTCAGCGGCAGGCCCGCCGTCATCGGCAAACCGGCGAACAGCTGACGATTGGTGTCGCCATCGGCTTCGCCACGCAGGCTCAGTTCGGCCTGGGCGGTGACGATGCGCGACTGGGTCTTGCGCAGCTCGTCTTCGAGTTCCATGTTCGGAACCCGTGGCGCCAGCGCCGACAACTTGTAATCCAGTGCCGCCGTCAACTCGACGCCGCCGGCAATGCGGCGGTTGCCAATGATGGCGGCATCAGCGCCCAGCTCATCACGAACCAGCTTCATGGCCTGACGCATATCGGCGGCGAAAAAACGCTTAACTTGCATAAACCACTACCTCAGCCGTTGGGCCCTACTGTCGCAACGATGGTCACTTGCTTGTTGTCCGGTACTTCCTGGTAGGCCAGCACATGCAGTCCAGGGACAGCGAGGCGGCCAAAACGCGAGAGCATCGCGCGAATCGGGCCTGCTACCAGCAGGATCACCGGTTGGCCTTGCATTTCCTGACGCTGCGCCGCTTCGATCAACGAACGTTGCAGCTTCTCGGCCATGCTTGGCTCCAGCAGAACGCCCTCTTCCGAGCCTTGTCCTGCCTTCTGCAGACTATTGAGCAATATCTGTTCCAACCTTGGTTCCAAGGTGATCACAGGCAGCTCGGACTCAGTGCCTACAATGCTTTGGACGATGGCGCGGGAGACGCCGACCCGTACGGCAGCCACCAATGCGGCGGTATCTTGACTCTTGGCCGCGTTGTTGGCGATGGCTTCGGCGATGCTGCGAATGTCGCGTACCGGCACGTGTTCGGCGAGCAACGCTTGCAGCACTTTGAGCAATTGCGACAGCGAGACCACACCCGGCACCAGCTCTTCCGCCAGTTTCGGCGAGCTTTTGGCCAGCAATTGCATGAGTTGCTGCACTTCTTCGTGGCCGATCAGCTCACTGGAGTGCTTGTACAGAATCTGATTCAAGTGCGTCGCGACCACGGTGCTGGCGTCCACCACGGTGTAGCCGAGCGATTGCGCCTGGGCGCGCTGGCTGATTTCGATCCACACCGCTTCCAGACCGAAAGCCGGATCTTTGGCGTTGATACCGTTGAGCGAGCCGTAGACCTGGCCCGGGTTGATCGCCAGTTCGCGATCCGGGTAGATCTCTGCTTCCGCCAAAATCACGCCCATCAGGGTCAAGCGATACGCGCTCGGCGCCAGATCGAGGTTGTCGCGGATGTGCACGGTCGGCATCAGGAAGCCCAGATCCTGCGAGAGCTTCTTGCGCACGCCCTTGATCCGCGCCAGCAATTGCCCACCCTGATTGCGGTCCACCAGCGGAATCAGGCGATAGCCGACTTCCAGGCCGATCATGTCGATCGGGGTCACGTCATCCCAGCCCAGCTCTTTGGTTTCCATGGCACGGGCCGGCGACGGCAGCAGTTCCTGCTGACGCTTGACCTCTTGCAACGCTTCGACCTTCACGGCGTTTTGCTTCTTCCAGAACAGGTACGCACCGCCAGCAGCGAGCGCAGCCATGCTCAAAAAGGAGAAGTGCGGCATGCCCGGCACCAGGCCCATGACGGCCATCATCCCCGCCGCCACCGCCAGTGCTTTAGGCGAGGCGAACATCTGGCGGTTGATCTGCTTGCCCATGTCTTCCGAGCCGGAAGCACGGGTCACCATGATCGCGGCCGCTGTTGATAACAACAGTGATGGCAATTGCGCCACCAAACCGTCACCGATGGTCAGCAAGGCGTAAACCTTGCCGGCGTCACCGAACGTCATGCCGTGCTGGAAGATACCGACGGCCATGCCGCCGATGAGGTTGATGAACAGAATCAGCAGGCCGGCGATGGCGTCACCGCGCACGAACTTGCTGGCACCGTCCATCGAACCGTAGAACTCGGCTTCCTGGGCGACTTCCTGACGGCGCGCCTTGGCCTGGTTCTGGTCGATCAGACCGGCGTTGAGGTCGGCGTCGATCGCCATTTGCTTGCCGGGCATCGCATCGAGGGTGAAACGCGCGCTCACCTCGGAAATTCGCCCGGCGCCCTTGGTCACCACGACGAAGTTGATGATCATCAGAATCGCGAACACCACGATACCGACCACGTAGTTACCGCCGATCACCACCTCGCCGAAGGCCTGGATCACCTTACCGGCGGACGCGTGACCGTCCTGACCGTGGAGCATCACCACCCGCGTGGAGGCCACGTTCAGCGCCAGTCGCAGCAGCGTTGCGACCAGCAGAATGGTCGGGAACACGGCGAAATCCAGCGGCCGCAAGGCATAGACGCAGACCAGCAACACCACGATCGACAATGCGATGTTGAACGTGAAAAACACGTCCAGCAGGAACGGCGGGATCGGCAACATCATCATTGCCAGCATGACCAGCAGCAACAACGGCACGCCCAGATTGCCTCGACTGAGGTCGGCAACGTTTGTGCGAGCAGTGCTGAGTAACTGAGAGCGATCCACCGGTTTTCCCCGTTCCTTTAAAGCAAACTTTTGACGCCCCGATCGGGCGCACGGCGGCTATTGCAAGAAGCCTTCCAACTTTTGCCGGGGAATGAAATAGAGCGGTTTTACTTGGGATTATCGGCTGATTGGGCTGACCCCTTCGCGAGCAGGCTCGCTCCCACCATTTGAAATGCATTCCCAATCGGACATTTGGAATACGGCCCCTGTGGGAGCGAGCCT
This sequence comes from Pseudomonas khorasanensis, assembly GCF_014268505.2. Classification (GTDB taxonomy): domain Bacteria; phylum Pseudomonadota; class Gammaproteobacteria; order Pseudomonadales; family Pseudomonadaceae; genus Aquipseudomonas; species Aquipseudomonas khorasanensis. The sequence continues at coordinate 270,258 of NZ_JABWQP020000001.1, read as the reverse complement.
GCTCGCGAAGACGCCATCGAATGCGGCGCATTTTTTCGATTTAAACGAAGCTGTTTAAAAGACACCTTCGGACACGGTCTAAAGGCTACAAATCCTTGCGCCGTTGCCTACAGCCAAGCCAGAATCCGCCGGCTTGTGCGCTTTGAGGTCGGGTTCTATGGTGGGTCGGTCGCTGAATGTTCAGTGACCGGGTTTAGCAGCTCGGCAATTCTCAAGGCACGCTGGCTCCGTCTTTCTTTATGGCGGCTTGCGTGGGGCACTTCGGTGCGCCGGGATCCTTGAGCCTGGTCTGCTAACCCGCGTAAAGCCGCCACCCTCTTCGTTTAGCAGCGAAGGCTGACGGCTCCATCTCTCAAGGAGCTTTACCATGATCAAACCCACACCCAACCCGCCCGAAACCGACCCCACATCACCGTACGAATCCCTCGACTCGAAAAAACTTCACGAAGCCGCCGACCGCGCCCTCGACCACTACCTCTGCCCGCCCGGCTCCACCCCGCCGCCCTATAGCCCCCGCGCGATGTACGCCGTGACCGCCGACACGAAAAACGAAGACCTGCTGGCCAACGCCTGCGAAACCCTCGCGTCCGCCAAAACCATCGCCCAGGAATTCGCCGGCCTGGTCAAGCCGTCGCAGCGCCGCGCACTGATGGGCATTGCGCAGCTGATCATGCTCGGGGAATTGGCGGTCAATCGCGTGCTGGATAATCTGGAATTGCCGCAGTAGCGCGCAATCCGAAAGAACATTGCGCCCTGTAGGAGCTGCCGAAGGCTGCGATCTTTTGACTTTGATTTTTAGAGGGAAGATCAAAGATCGCAGCATTCGGCTGCTCCTGCAGGGATATTTGTTCAGACAGACAAACCCGCCGCCCCGAATCAACCGGGCCGGCGGGTGTTGTTGTCTCAATCAGGCAACTCGACTAGTCATCGGTGGGGCCGGTACATCGAAAAGACTTGGACGCACGGCAGATCACCACTTGTCTGAAACAGGCATTTACCTGTCAGACCTGACAGTAGGCAAAGCTCAAAGCCTCGTATGTGATAGCGCAACACCCCATTGCCGGCCCGTCAGGGTGAGGAGCGCGTCATGGACACTCGGTCAACCATAAACATCCAATCCGACGAACTGATTGAGATTTTTAAATTGTTTCCAGTATTTGTACCCGGCTGGGTGACACTGGTGAAGCCGTCCAGCCTCGCTCACGGTGGCGTTCCGAGACGTCTCTTCACTGGTGCTCCGAAACGCCTGCTGTGTGTGGTGGATCCATGGATTGAACTACTAAACCGAGGCGTCGAGCCAATGGCCGCGTACGATTCGGTCGAATTGTTTATCAACGGCGAGACGACACCCGTGGACAGCCACACTGTCCAGCCCGGTACGGAAAAAGACCGAGTCGCACTGCACGTCTCGCAGGTCAAGTTTGTGAACGGTGTTAACAAGCTTCAGTACGTTGTGGAACGGCCCGGCGGTAACAAAGAACCATCGGATGTTTTGCTAGTGCTTCACCATCTGCACCCCCACGCCAACGTTGAGCTGATTATCCCACCTGAGGTACTTGCCAACGGCGTTACCGCTGAATTGGCTAAGAAGGGCATCAAGTTCGAAATGAGCTACACCACCAAGGAACCCTTCGAAGTAGTGGAGTTAAAGGTTGGCAATGCAACGTTCAAGGTGGAAGTCACAGATCCCTCAGCACCCGCGAGCGTGACGCTGTATACCGCAGATTTTGAGGACCTTGTTGACGGCGAGGTCACAGTCAATTTCTTGGTCACTGATCAATTGGGTAATTATGGTGACTCGCCAGATGAAAAGCTGAACATTCGCCTGAAAGAGGAAGATCTGCCGGCCCCGACCCTCACCAACGTATTGGACGCCAACAATAACGAAGTGCCACATGGCGACAGTACCACCAGCACCACGCTGATACTCAAGGGCACCGCCAGCAAAGGGAAGGAAGTGGAGATTTTCGATGGTAGTGGTTCGAGCGCCGTGTCTAAAGGCGGAGCGACTGCCAGTCTGATTGAGGGTTCTTGGGAGCACACGATCACCGTCCCATTCGGCCGTCGCCGCTTGTATGCTCAATCCCTTTACCACCCGACACCGGTTTATTCCACCGTTCGGATACTGACTGTGACGCCACAGCAACTTTCAATCGATACGACGCAGATGGTGCTGGATGGCGTGATGGTGAGAAGTGGTTACTGTCCGAACCTCAACAGTGTCGATGCCATAGGTAACACACAGATCCGCGCTGCTGCTGGGGGTACCCCGCCCTATACCTACAGGTCGTCGAATGCGTCCATTGCGGCAGTTGACGCCAGCGGCAAGGTCACAGGAATGGGCAACGGTGGGACGACCATCACCATCACGGATCAGCAAGCTGCGCAGGTCAGCTACTCAGTCAAAGTTACCAATATCTATTCCCTTTTGGTGCACGGCGGCTTGGGTTGGAATTATCAGAGATATCTTCAATCGCTGGCGCAAAGAGGAGAGGTTCACTTAACACCGCAAATCCGTGCGGTCATGCAGCGCTGTTTCTTTCAGCCTTGGTTCGCATGGGTTGCAAGTCCGAAATATCCTCTTCTGGACAAAGCCTGGACCGGCAATACCAATGGGCCCTCGGCGGAGGTTTACAACACCTATACCCGACATTTTGAATGGCTGGCGCCGTCAGCCGATCCCCATGACGGGTTGAGTTTTTCAATGACCTATGCGGGAGGATTGGGAGCGATGAGCGGTGGTGAGAAGAATCTAGAAGTCGCCGAAATGAGCGGACCTTTAAGCAGCACTGATTAATTGAGACTTGCCGGGATAACAGACAGCACAATCCTCCACGAATTTGATCATTCCCACGCTCTGCGTGGGAATGCAGCCCGGGACGCTGCGCGTTCCTTTCACAGCCAAACGCGGGGCGTCCGTTGAGGCATTCCCCCGCTGGGACATAGGAACGATCAAGACCAGACAGACCGCTATCGCGAGCAGGCTCACTCCTGCAGGGAATGCATTCCAAATGTGGGATTAAAATCGTTTAGCAGCACCGCCCCTGTGGCAAGGGTTGGACTTTCATTGGGTCAGCCACAAAAACCGCCGCCCCATTCAATCGGGACGGCGGTTTTTTGTTTCACACGGTAAAGTCAGGAATCGCGACGCAGATCCGGCGGGATCGGCAGGTCGTCCTTCAACGGATCAGGACGCTTGCCCTTACCGGCCTGGTGCTGACGGATCTGATAGACGTAAGCCAGGACCTGAGCCACGGCCAGGTACAGCCCGCCGGGGATTTCCTGGTCGAGTTCGGTGGAGTAGTAGATCGAACGCGCCAGTCCAGGTGACTCCAGGAGCATGACGTTATTGGCGACGGCGATTTCTCGGATTTTCAAGGCGATGAAGTCGCTGCCCTTGGCAAGCAGCACCGGGGCGCCGCCCTTCTCCGAGTCGTATTTGAGCGCGACGGCGTAGTGGGTCGGGTTGGTGATGACCACGTCGGCTTCGGGGATCGCAGCCATCATGCGCCGCTGGGACATTTCGCGCTGGGTCTGACGGATACGTTGCTTGACCTCGGGCCGCCCTTCCTGGTCCTTGTGTTCGTCGCGCACTTCCTGCTTGGTCATCAGCAGTTTCTTGTGCGCTTCCCAGAGTTGAATCGGCACGTCGACGGCGGCGATGATGATCAGGCCGCAGGCCAGCCACAGCGTGCTCCAGCCCACCAGCAAGACGCTGTGGATGATCGCCATATCCAGCGGCTCGTGGGCGATGCGCAGAAAGTCATCGACGTCGGCGGACAACACCACCAACGCCACACCCAGGGTAATCAGAAACTTGGCCAGCGCCTTGAGCAGTTCGACCACGGCCTTGAAGGAAAACATTCGCTTAAGGCCGGCCGCCGGGTTCATGCGGCTGAACTTGGGCGCCAGCGACTTGGCGGCGAACAGCCAGCCGCCGAGGGAAATCGGTCCGATCACGGCGGCGAGCAGCAGGGTGATCATGACCGGCTGGATCGCCAGCAATGCGATCAGCCCCGACTCCAGCAAAAACCGGCCCATCGCGCCCTGATCCATGACCACTTCACGGGACAGGGTGAAGTTCAGCCGCATCACGTCCATCATTTCCTGAGCGAGCATGCCGCCGAAAATCAGCAGCGCAGCAGCACCGGCCATCATCACGGCAAGGGTGTTGAGCTCCTTGGAACGGGCAATCTCACCCTTCTCACGGGAATCCTTTTTGCGTTTATCCGTGGGGTCTTCTGTTTTGTCCTGACCGCTTTCGCTCTCTGCCATGACTCAGCGCGCCCGTGCCAGTTCGCGTAGCAACTGCAGGGCCTCAGTGGCCAGCGGCTGATACTGATTGAGAATATCCGCCAGCCCCACCCAGACGATGAACAGGCCGAGCACCATGGTCAGCGGAAAACCGATGGAGAAAATATTGAGTTGCGGCGCGGCGCGGGTCATCACGCCAAATGCGATGTTGACCACCAGCAGTGCCGTGATCGCCGGCAACACCAGCAACAACGCGGCGCCGAGTACCCAGCCCAGTTTGCCGGCCAGTTCCCAGTAATGCGCGACCATCAATCCGCCACCGACCGGCAGCGTGGTGAAGCTTTCAGTCAGGACTTCGAACACCACCAGGTGGCCGTTCATCGACAGGAACAACAACGTCACCAGCATGGTGAAGAACTGCCCGATCACCGCCACCGAGACGCCGTTGGTGGGGTCGATCATCGAGGCGAAGCCCATGCCCATTTGCACCGCCACAATCTGCCCGGCCACGGCAAAGGCCTGGAAAAACAGTTGCAGGGAAAACCCCAGCACGGCGCCCACCAGAATCTGCTCGCCAATCAGCAACAGGCCGCTCAGATCGAGGGGGCTGACGGCCGGCATCGGTGGCAACGCCGGGGTGATGACCACGGTGATCGCCACGGCGAAATACAGGCGCACGCGGCGCGGAATGAGGGTAGTGCCGAACACCGGCATCACCATCAACATCGACGCGACGCGAAACAGCGGCAACATGAACGACGCCACCCAGGTGCTGATCTGGGTGTCGGTCAGCTGAAGCAGCGATTGCATGGCTTAGCCGATGACCATCGGAATGTTTTTGTACAACTGGATGATGTATTCCATGAACGTCTGCACGATCCACGGACCGCCGATGATCAGGGTCACCAGCATCACCAGCAAGCGCGGCAGGAAGCTCAGGGTCTGTTCGTTGATCTGCGTGGCGGCCTGAAACATCGACACCAGCAGGCCGACCAGCAGGCTCGGCACCACCAGGATGGCGACCATCATGGTGGTCAGCCACAAGGCTTCACGAAAAATATCGACCGCAACTTCCGGCGTCATGGCGAGACACCTCCAAAACTGCTGGCCAGTGTGCCGATGATCAGCGCCCAGCCATCGACCAGCACGAACAACATGATCTTGAACGGCAGCGAAATGATCAGCGGCGAGAGCATCATCATACCCATGGCCATCAGCACGCTCGCCACGACGAGGTCGATGATCAAAAACGGGATGAAGATCATGAAGCCGATCTGGAAGGCGGTTTTAAGTTCGGAGGTGACGAACGCCGGCACGAGAATGGTCAGCGGCGCCTGATCCGGCGAGGCAATGTCGGTGCGTTTGGACAGACGCATGAACAGCTCCAGATCGCTGGTTCGCGTCTGGGCGAGCATGAAGTCCTTGATCGGTACTTGTGCCTTTTCCACCGCTTGCTGGGCCGTAAGGGTTTCAGCCAGATACGGCTGCAGCGCGTCCTTGTTCACCCGATCGAACACCGGGGCCATGATGAACAGGGTCAGGAACAGCGCCATGCCGGTGAGGATCTGGTTCGACGGCGTCTGTTGCAGGCCGAGGGCCTGACGCAGGATCGAGAAGACGATGATGATCCGCGTGAAGCTGGTCATCAGAATGACCGCCGCCGGAATAAAACTCAGCGCGGTCATGATCAGCAGGATCTGCAGACTAACCGAATACTCCTGCGCGCCGTCGGCGTTGGTGCCCAGCGTGATCGCTGGGATCGACAACGGATCGGCGGCGAACGCCAGCGGCGCGGCCAGCAACAGGGCCAGCGTCAAGACGATGCGTAGCGCACCCATTACTTCGTATCCTTCTGATCCTTGCCGAGAATCTTCAGCAGATGCTGGGCAAATTCCGGCGTAGCCTTTTCGCTGGCACTGGGTACTTCGACCGGCTCCTTGAGCACATGCAGCGCGGTAATGGTGCCCGGGCTGAGGCCGAGCAGAATCTGCTCGTTACCGACCTGAACCAGCACCAGACGGTCGCGTGGGCCGAGCGCGCGCGAGCCGATGAGTTCGATGACCTGGCCCTTGCCGGCCGGCCCCGCCTGCTGCACCCGGCGCAGCAGCCAGGCGAGGAAGAAGATCAAGCCCAGCACCAGCAGCAAACCGAACACCAACTGCGTCAATTGCCCGGCCACGCCGCTGTTGACCATCGGCGCGGTGGCTGCAGGCGCAGCGGCGGCGGTTGTGCCCGGCTCGGCGGCCAGCACGCTCAATGGCAATGCCAGCAAAGCCCAGAGAAACCTTTTCACTCAGCGCAGCTTCTTGATGCGTTCGCTTGGGCTGATCACGTCCGTCAGGCGGATGCCGAACTTCTCGTTGACCACTACCACTTCGCCGTGGGCGATCAAGGTGCCGTTGACCAGCACGTCGAGCGGCTCACCGGCCAGACGATCGAGTTCGATCACCGAACCCTGGTTGAGCTGCAGCAGGTTGCGGATGTTGATGTCGGTGCTGCCCACTTCCATGGAAATGGACACCGGGATGTCGAGGATCACGTCCAGGTTCGGACCGTCGAGGGTCACCGGGTCGTTGTTCTTCGGCACGCTGCCGAACTCTTCCATCGGCAGACGGCTGGAGCTCGAAGTACCGGCATCGGCGGCCAGCAGTGCATCGATGTCAGCCTGACCGGCGTCACCGGTTTCTTCCAGGGCCGCAGCCCATTCATCGGCCAGTGCCTGATCGTCCTGGGCGTTCATATCGTCGTTCATCATGTGTCCTCGGCGGGCAACAATTCAGCTAAATGTTTGGGTTGAAAGCGCCGCTTCAGCGACGCTCGATCGGCTCGATAACCTGCAACGCGAGGTTGCCTTTGTGCGAGCCCATCTTGACCTTGAAGGCCGGCACGCCGTTGGCGCGCATGATCATCTCTTCCGGCATCTCGACCGGGATCACATCCCCCGGCTGCATGTGCAGGATGTCGCGCAGCTTCAACTGGCGGCGGGCAACGGTCGCGCCGATCGGCACGTCGACATCGAGCACGTCCTGGCGCAGGGCGTTGACCCAGCGCTCGTCCTGATCGTCGAGATCCGACTGGAAACCGGCGTCGAGCATTTCGCGCACCGGCTCGATCATCGAATACGGCATGGTCACGTGCAGGTCGCCGCCACCGCCATCGAGTTCGATGTGGAAAGTCGAGACCACGATCGCTTCGCTCGGGCCGACGATGTTGGCCATGGCCGGGTTCACTTCCGAGTTGATGTACTCGAAATTGACTTCCATGATCGCCTGCCAGGCTTCCTTCAGATCGACGAAGGCCTGCTCCAGTACCATGCGCACCACGCGCAGTTCGGTCGGGGTGAATTCACGCCCCTCGATCTTGGCGTGACGGCCGTCACCGCCGAAGAAGTTGTCCACCAGTTTGAACACCAGTTTGGCGTCGAGGATGAACAGCGCGGTGCCGCGCAAAGGTTTGATCTTGACCAGGTTGAGGCTGGTCGGCACGTACAGCGAGTGCACGTATTCGCCGAACTTCATCACCTGCACGCCACCGACCGCCACGTCCGCCGAGCGGCGCAGCATGTTGAACATGCTGATGCGGGTGTAGCGGGCAAAACGCTCGTTGATCATTTCCAGAGTCGGCATGCGTCCACGGACGATGCGATCCTGGCTGGTCAGGTCGTAGCTTTTGACACTGCCGGGTTCGGCAGCGTTATCGGTCTGTACCAGACCATCGTCGACGCCATGCAACAGCGCATCGATTTCATCCTGGGACAGCAGATCCTGCACGGCCATGTCGTGTTCCTACTGCAGTACGAAATTAGTGAAAAGCAACTGTTCGATCACCACTTTGCCCAGCTCTTTCTGCGCCACTTCCTGGACGCTGGCGGTGGCCTTCTGGCGCAACATCTCCTGGCCGACCGGCGTCGCCAGTGTGGCGAAATCCTGACCGGAGAAGAGCATCACCAGGTTATTGCGGATGACCGGCATGTGCACTTTGAGCGCGTCCAGATCGGCTTGATTGCGCGCCAGCATGGTGAGGCTCACCTGCATGTAGCGCTGACGGCCGTTCTGGTTGTAGTTGGCAACGAAGGCCGGCGCCATCGGCTCGAAAATCGCGGGTTGCTTGCCGACCGGCGCCGCATCGGCTGCCTCGGCAGGTTTGCTCTGGGCGCTGTGCATGAAGAACCAGGTCGCCCCCACGGATGCACCAATGGCCAGCAGCAACGCCAGCACGATCACGATGATCAGCTTGAGTTTGCCTTTGGTTGCGGGGTCTTTTACTGCTGCAGCTTCGCTCTTCGCCATGCCAATAATCCGTCACTAATCGGGGGTTTCACAGTCGCACGGCAAGGCAAGAGCAAGTGTTATGCCAGAAGTGTCAGCGGGCTATCTGAACGGCAACCACAAACAACTGTGGGAGCGAGCCTGCTCGCGAAAGCGGTGTCACAACAACAATGATGTTGAATGTGAAATCGCGTTCGCGAGCAGGCTCGCTCCCACAGGGGTTACGTGTCGTGTCAGGCGTAATAGTCGACCGCGCTGGTACCAATGATGCTGGTGGTCTGAGCCGCCACTTCTGCCACGGTGGCCGGTGCCAATTCTTCATCCATCGAATCCAGACGCCCGCCGGCAGCGCTGGTGCGGCCACCCTGGCCCTGCTGCGCCTGTTCCTGGCCTTGCTGCCCCTGCCAGCCACGGTTCTGATCCGAGACATTGACGTCGACCTGGCCCATGCCCTGCTGGTTGAACATGTCGCGCAGGCGATGCATCTGGCCGTCGAGCGCTTCACGCACGCTCGGATGCGCGCTCATGAATGTCACCTGGGTCTGCTGGTCCGGGACCATGTTCACGCGGATATCCAGACGCCCCAGCTCAGCCGGTTGCAACTGAATGTCGGCGGCTTTCAGGTTGACGCTGGACAGGTACATGACGCGGTTGACCACTTCTTCGGTCCAGCCGCTCTGATGCATGGCGATCGGCTGATTTACCGGCAGCGCATTCGCGGTTTTTGGCGTAGCGGCCTGGGTCAGTGCTGCCAGGCGGTTGGCGAAGTCGTCGACGCGGGTGTCGCTGGTGGCTGATTTGAGATCTTTCAGGCCATCGTCGATCAGCCCGCTGAAGGCCTTTTCGCCGCCCTGACTGGTGCTGTCCTTGTCGGCCTGCACGTCGAGCATGCTGGCCATGCCAGCGGCGAAGTTCTGCGCGGAACTCAATTCACCGTCGGCCTGAGCCTGAGCAGGCGAGGCTTTAGGTTGCGCCTGACTGGCGGCAGAGATATGCCCGCCCTGTTCCATTGCCATGCGCACGGCTGGCAAAGAGTCGAGCGGATCAGCCGAAGGATCGAATTCGCTGTCGGTGGCCGCCGGATCTTTGACCATGCCCGGCACGACCGCCAATGCAGGTGTTTCAGTTTCAGGCTGGGCCGGCGTCGCGATCACCGGTGCTTGAACGACAGGCGTCGCCACCAATGGCTGGATCACTTGAGCCAGGGCAGGATCAAGCGCCGGGTCTACCGGCGCGGCATCAACCACAGGGGCTGGCACGGTTTCGGTGGCATCGTCATGACTGGCGGTTTCGCCGTCGCTCGCCACCGGTTTGTCGGCAGGCAATGCCTTGCCGCTATCGGCAACCACCGGCTCAGGCGCGGCAGACGGATCTTTGCCGACTTCCTTTTTGCCGGTGCTGTCAGCGACTTTATCGCGCGCTGGCTTGACTGAATTGTCGGCGCTCACGGCAGGCTTGGCAGGCGCCTGATCGGCGAACACTTTGGCGAAGCTGGAAGCCTTGTCCCCGGCGTCTGCGGCCATTGCCGACGTTTTGGCAGACGCAGCTTGCGCCTTGGCCTGAGCGGCGGTCTGAAGAAGAATGTTTGGGGTCGCAGGCATGACACGGTCTCCGCTGCACTGGGATCGTAGGTACAGTTGAGCAAGATGACTGCAAGTGCCGGGCCAGTTATGCCAGACACTTGCGAAAAGCGCCGGACGGCGCTGTTCAGTGAGTATGGACGTGGAGTTTTTCGTCTTCGTAGACGGAGCGTACGTTGGCGAATTCGCCATGGATTTCGGCGACCAGTTGCGCGAGTGTTTCCGGACTTTTGTCTTTGGCGTTCGACTCCAGATCCTGGCACAACGCCGCCAGTCGAACCGCGCCCATGTTGCTGGCGCTGCCCTTGAAGCTGTGGGCGACATCGGAAAGGGCTTTGGCGCTGGTGGTGGCCTGCAACTCGTGCAGACGGCTTTCCGAATCTGCCAGAAAGGTCTCCAGCAGCTCTTGATAGCCGTCCTCCATCACCTCGCGCAAGGTGTCGAGGACATCGCGGTCTACATGTGGGTCGGTCACTTGCTCACTCCTTGATCAAGAATGGGCGGATTATGCCTCAATCTCCCAGAAAAACTCCACGCTGGCACTACGACCTTGGTCCGACCAGCTGGCGTTGCGCCCCAGTTGCCGGACCAGGCTGATACCTCGACCCGACAGACGGACGGTGTCCAGCGGTCGCTCCATGATCCGGGCCACATCGAAACCTTTCCCGCTGTCCTCGACCCGGATCACAAGGCAGCCGCCCTCGCCTTGCGGTTGAACCTGCAAATGCACCCGGACAAACCCGTCCTGCAGCGAGGCCAGCCGCGCACCGCGCAATTCATAATATCGGGCGAAACCCGCCGCATCTCGCTTGAGGCTCGAGTCCAGCCCCAGCACACCATGCTCCAGCGCATTGGAATACAATTCGGCGAGCACGCTATACAGCGCGCCGCTCTGCGATCGCAGGCCGTGCACCTCGAGCAACAACTGCAACAGGAAGGGCAGCGGATTGAAACGCCGCAACGTCGCTCCGCGAAATTCGAAGCTCGCTGACCAGTCCAGCGGGCAAGACGGGCCGCTTTCGGGATACGCCGATGCCGGACCTTGAGTCTGCGCTGATTCGAGCAGGCTGACCTCGACCATACTGACGTCATCACGTGCCTGGCCGCGGAAATCGCGCAGGGCCTGCTCGATATCCTCAAACAGCCGATCCGGCTCTCGATTGGCGGCGAACACTTGCTGCAGTCGCTCGACACCGAACAATTGATCATTGGCGTCGCACGTATCGATGACGCCGTCTGACAATAAAAATACGCGATCATCGACAGCCATCGGGTACACGTCCGTGCGGTCGTCGAACGCCTGTGCGCTCAAAATCCCCAAGGGTAAATGCCGCGCCGGCAGCGGCACGCGCTCTCCGCTGGCCATCCGGTGCAGGTAACCGTCGGGCATGCCGCCGTTCCAGACCTCCACCGAACGTCGCTGAAAGCTCAAGCACAGCAACGTGGCGCAACAGAACATGTCCACCGGGAGGATGCGTTTGAGCTTGGCGTTCATCTCGCGCAGGGTTTCGGCCAGGCCGTAGCCCTTGGCAGTCATCCCGTAAAAGACTTCAGCCAAAGGCATCGCACCCACAGCTGCGGGCAAACCATGCCCGGTGAAGTCGCCGAGCATGACGTGCATATCACCCGCCGGCGTGTAGGCTGCGAGCAACAAGTCACCGTTGAACAACGCGTAAGGCGATTGCAAGTAACGGATGCTCGGCGCACTCAGGCAACCGGAATGCGCAACCTTGTCGAACACTGCCTTGGCCACGCGTTGTTCGTTGAGCAAATAATCGTGATGTTTGGCAATGAGGTCGCGCTGTTGCAGGACGGTCGCCTGAAGACGCCGCAAGCGATCCATCGCCTTGATTTTGGCGGCGAGGATCACTTGGTTGTACGGCTTCGCCAGAAAATCGTCGCCACCGGCCTCCAGACAACGGGCCAGCGCTTCGCTCTCCGTCAACGAGGTGAGAAAGATGATTGGCACCAACGCTTCACCCGCCAGAGCCTTGATCTGCCGCGCCGCTTCGAAGCCGTCCATCACCGGCATCATTGCGTCCATCAGGACCAGATCGGGGTGCTGGCGCTCAAAGGTGTCCACCGCCTCGGCGCCGTTGCTCGCCGTCAGTACCTCATGGCCCTGGCGACGGACGATGGTCGACAGCAGCAACCGGTCGGCGGCGCTGTCTTCGGCGATGAGAACAGTCAGCGGCTCTTGCGCCTGCATGGGCGTCAACTGATGTCGAACAGTTTGTCGAAGTTGGAAATCGCGAGGATTTTCTTCACATCGGAACTGCTGTTGACAACACGAATATCGGAATCGTCGCCGCCCGCGTGATCGCGCAGCAGGAGCAGCATGCCCAGCGCCGAGCTGTCGAGGTAGGTGGCTTCTTTCAGATCGACCACGATGGATTGGGGCTTCTTATTGAGCCTTTCATAGGACTCGCGAAATTCCTGATGGCGACCAAAATCGAAGCGACCTTTAATCGAGATCGTCAGCTTTTGACCATCGGGTGAGACTTCTGTAACGACTGACATTGACTGGCTTCCTTGTCATTGACGAACCTGTACAAGGTTTAGCATCTGGATAGGGTTGGGGCAAGGTTGGAAAGCCAGATCAAAAGGCATCACGCCGTGGCAAGCGCTGCGACAATTCATCCAGCAGCTTCTGCTCGCGTTTGTCTTCAAGGCGTTGCGCCTCGTCGCGATAGCGCTGGACCAGTTTGCGCAAGCCTTCGACCCGGGCGAACGCCTGTTGCCATTCATCACGCGCCTTGTCGAGATTGTTCTGGTGCCAGACCAGGCTCTGGCGCTGCTGATCGACGGCGGTGTCGAGTTGCGCCAGAAAGCCCTGAAAACCGAGCAGCCACTGCCCGGTCACGCCGGTGCTGCCGCGCACGATCCATTGCTGCGAGTAATCCAGACGAAATGCGTTAAGGTCGGCCAGTTTGCTTTCCGCAACTTTGACCTGGCCCTGGAAGTAGGCAAGGCGCTGGACGGCGGTTTTTTCGGCCTTTTCGGCCATGTCCACCACCGGTGCCAGGCGCGCGGCGCGGCTGACGGCCATGGCCGGTTACCCGCCCGCCGCAGGGGCGAACAGGGTTTCGAGATAGGCCTGGCTTTCACCCATGTTGATTTTGTCGTTGAGGCCCTGACGCTGATAGCGGACCAATTGCGGCTGCAGGGAAATCGCCAGATCGGTCTCGCGATCGCCCCCGGCGACGTAGGCGCCGACGCTGATCAGGTCGCGGCTCTGCTGATAGCGCGACCACAACTGCTTGAAATACTGCGCGCGCTGCATGTGCTCCGCCGAGACCACGGCCGGCATCACCCGGCTGATCGAGGCTTCGATGTCGATGGCTGGATAGTGACCTTCTTCGGCCAAACGCCGCGACAGCACGATGTGACCGTCAAGTACGCCTCGCGCCGAGTCCGCGATCGGGTCCTGCTGGTCATCGCCTTCAGACAATACGGTGTAGAACGCCGTGATCGAGCCGCCACCCTTCTCCGCATTTCCGGCGCGCTCCACCAGTTTCGGCAGTTTGGCGAATACCGATGGCGGATAGCCTTTGGTCGCTGGCGGTTCGCCGATGGCCAGAGCGATTTCCCGCTGGGCCTGGGCGAAACGGGTCAGCGAATCCATTAGCAGCAGAACGTTCTTGCCCTTGTCGCGGAAATACTCGGCGATGCGCGTGCAATACATCGCCGCGCGCATACGCATCAGCGGCGCATCGTCCGCTGGCGAGGCAACCACCACCGAACGCTTGAGGCCTTCTTCGCCAAGAATGTGCTCGATGAATTCTTTAACTTCACGACCGCGCTCACCGATCAGGCCGACGACGATAATGTCGGCCTCGGTGAAGCGGGTCATCATGCCCAACAGCACGGATTTACCGACACCGGTACCGGCGAAAAGACCCAGACGCTGGCCACGGCCGACCGTCAGCAGACCGTTGATGCAACGGATGCCGACGTCCAGCGGAACGCTGATCGGGTCACGGTTGAGCGGGTTGATCGTCGGGCCATCCATCGGCACCCAGTCTTCGGCCTTCATGCCGCCCTTGCCATCCAGCGCGCGGCCGGCGCCGTCGAGTACACGGCCGAGCATGCTCATGCCCATCGGCAAACGACCGGTATCGGCCAAAGGCACCACGCGGGCGCCGGGGGCGATGCCGGCGACACTGCCGACCGGCATCAGAAAAACCTTGCTGCCGGAAAAACCCATGACCTCCGCTTCCACCTGGGACGGGTGGTAGCTGTCGTCATTTATCACCATGCAGCGGGTGCCCATGGCGGCGCGCAGGCCTTCGGCTTCCAGGGTCAGACCGACCATGCGCAGCAGCCGACCTTCAAGGATCGGCGCACCGGCAATCTCGGTCGCCTCGGCATAACTGCCCAGACGCTTGGCGAAACTGGTGCGTTCAAGGCGCATCGGGGTTGTCCGCGCGCGGCTCGTCAGGGTCGACAGCCGAAGGGGTGTCTTCGGGGATGTCCAGACTCAAGTCTGGCGCTGCCGGGTGCAGGGCTTGCTCGTGCAACTGGTCAAACAGTTTCGCCATGACTTGCGTCACCCGCGATTCAACGCTGGCGTCGATGCGACTGTGCTCGGTTTCAACCCGGCAACCGCCCGGCAACAGCGACTCGTCTTCGACGATGCGCCAGGTTTCTTCATGGCGTTCGCGCAGGGCTTTGACCTGGGCGAAGTCCTGCGGATTGACGTACAGGCGCACGTTTTCCACGCCCAGCGGCAATAGCTTGAGGGCGTCGCGCATGACGTGTTCGATCTGCGTCGAATCGATAGCCAGCTCGCGCTTGATCACCTGTTTGGTGATGTGCTGCACAAGGTCGACCAAGGATTTTTCAATCTGTGTGTCTTGCTCGGCGATCGGCTCGAACAGGTTGGCCATCAGCAGTTCGAGGCTGGCGATTTTCGCCGCCAGCGCTGCTTCAGCTTCCTGACGCACCTTTAGCGTGGTGCTGTGAAAGCCTTCTTTTTCGCCAATGGCGAAGCCCTCGTTGTAAGCCTCCTGACGGATGCTTTCGAGCTCTTCCAGGGTCAGTGGCTGGACTTCTTCCAGCGGCACTTCTTCCATTTCCGGCGGTTCGGGCTCAGGTTCCGGCTCAGGCTCGGGTTTGGGCGGGTCGAAGCTGGGCAGCGCCCAGGATTCGAAGCCGCGAACATCGCGGGCGCGGATCAGATCCGTCACAGACTCGTCAGGCTTATCCATGGGCTTAGATCATTTCCTCGCCGCCCTTGCCACCGAGCACGATTTCGCCGGCTTCGGCCATACGACGGGCAATGGTGAGGATTTCCTTCTGTGCGGTTTCGACGTCGCTGACGCGCACCGGGCCTTTGGCCTCCAGATCGTCGCGCAACAGTTCGGCAGCACGCTTGGACATGTTCTTGAAGATCTTCTCTTTGACGCCTTCGTCCGAACCCTTGAGGGCCAGTACCAGCACGTCGGAAGACACTTCGCGCAACAGCGCCTGGATGCCACGGTCGTCGACGTCGGCGAGGTTGTTGAACACGAACATGAGGTCTTCGATCTGACCGGACAGGTCTTCGTCGACTTCGCGGATCGAGTCCATGAGCTGGCCTTCGATCGAGCTGTCGAGGAAGTTCATGATGTCGGCCGCACGCTTGATGCCACCCAGGGTGGTACGCGAGGCATTCGAGTTGCCGGAGAACTGCTTCTCGAGAATCTGGTTGAGTTCTTTCAGTGCTGCCGGTTGCACGGTGTTCAACGACGAAACGCGCAGAATGATGTCCAGACGCACTTTGTGGTCGAAGTTGCCGAGCACTTCACCGGCCTGATCCGGGTCGAGGTACGCCACCACGATCGCCTGAATCTGCGGGTGTTCGTAACGGATGACGTCGGCCACTGCGCGCGGCTCCATCCATTTCAGGCTGTCGAGGCCGCTGGTGTTACCCCCCAGCAGGATGCGGTCGATGAGGCCGTTAGCCTTGTCTTCGCCCAGGGCCTGAGTGAGCATTTTGCGCACGTAGTCGTCGGAACCGACACCAAGGCTGGTCTGGTCGCCGACGATGTCGACGAACTCGCTCATCACCTGCTCGACCTGCTCGCGGTGGACGTTGCCCATTTGCGCCATGGCCACGCCAACGCGCTGAACCTCTTTGGGGCCCATGTGGCGCAGCACTTGCGCAGCATCGGTCGAACCCAGGGACAGCAGCAGAATCGCGGCTTTGTCGACCTTGGTCAGTTTGACGGCGGCGGCTCGGTTATCACTCATCTGCGTTAATCCACTCTTTCACGACCTGAGCCACGCGACCCGGGTCTTCAGCTACCAGACTCTTGATTGCATTCAGTTGCGCGTCATAACCCTCGCTCGGGCTCGGCAACAGAATGCTCTGCGGACCACCGAGGCTTACGCGGTCGTTGGCCAGTTCGCCGTCCAGGCCGCCCATGCCACCGAGTTCCACGTCGCTGCCCAGACCGGCCAGCTCCTTGCCTTTGCCGCCACCGGTGATGTTGTTGAGCACCGGACGCAGCACACCAAACACCAGCACGAGAATGAACAGCACACCCAGCACTTGTTTGACGATGTCCCAGAACCATGGCTGGGAGTAGAACGGAATATCGGCAATCACTTCACCGCGCTCGGTGGAGAACGGCATGTTGATCACGCTGACGCTGTCGCCACGGCTGGCGTCAAAACCGACAGCGTCCTGCACCAGGCGAGTGAAGCGCGCCAATTCGTCGGCGGTCCACGGCGCACGGGTAGTTTCACCGTTGGCCGCATTGACCTTGACCTGATCATCAACCACGACCGACACCGACAGGCGATTGAGACGGCCCTGCTGCTGTTTGGTGTGGCTGATCGAACGGTCGAGTTCGAAGTTCTTGGTGGATTGTTGACGCTTGTCCGCCGGATACGGGGCGAGCATCGGCTGGCCGGTGGCCGGGTCCATGATCTGCTGACCGTTGGCATCAACCAAGGGCTGGCCCGGCTGGATCATCCCGGCTGCAGCTTGCGCGCCACCGGTGGTTTGCGGTGCCGAGGCAGGCGCTGGCGGCTGATTGCTCAGGGCACCCGGCACACCTTGCGGACCGTTGCTGGCGGTGCGTTGTTCGTTGACCGACTGCTCGCTGCGCAACGCCGGCTGATCCGGGTTGAATTGCTCGGCGGTCGACTCGACGGCGCTGAAATCGACATCGGCCGACACTTCAGCCTTGTAACGATCGTTGCCCAGCACCGGTTGCAGAATATTGTGCACGCGTTGGGTGAGCATGCTTTCCATGCGGCGGCTGTAATCGAACTGCTTGCCGGCCATGGTCATTTCGGAGTTTTCCGCCTGATCGGAGAGCAGATTGCCCTTCTGATCCACGACGGTGATCTGCGACTTGCTCAGCTCGGGAACGGAGGTTGCCACCAGATTGATGATCGCCACCACCTGACCCGGCTCCAGCGAACGCCCACTGTACAGCTCGACCAGTACCGAAGCGCTCGGCTTGCGCTCGTCGCGGACGAACACCGAACTCTTCGGAATCGCCAGGTGCACGCGGGCGCCCTTGACGTTGTTCAGGCTGGAGATGGTCCGCGCCAGTTCGCCTTCGAGGCCGCGACGATAACGGGTCGCTTCCATGAACTGGCTGGTGCCCAGACCCTGTTCCTTGTCGAGGATTTCGAAACCGATGTTGCCGTCGCTGGGAGTGACACCAGCGGCCGCGAGTTTCATCCGCGCACGGGACAGATCGTCGGCCTTGACCAGCAAGGCACCGGAGTTGGGTTCAACGTTGTAAGGGATGTCGGCGGCGGCCAGGGTTTCCATGACCTGTTTGGCATCCATGCCGGCAAGGCTGCCGTACAGTGGACGATAATCCGGCTGCTGCGACCACAGCACCACGGCAAAGCCAATCGCCACGCTCGCCGCCAGACCGACCAACAGGCCGACCTGACGCAGCACGGTCATCTGGGAAAGGTTTTCCAGAAAGGACAGGCCGAACAGCGGCGGTTTGCCGTCGATCGGGGTGGCCTTGGCCGGAACGTTATCAGCGACTGCTTCTGCCATGACTTATTTCGCCCTTAAACCGGCATCTGCATGATGTCTTGGTAAGCCTGAACCAGTTTGTTGCGCACCTGGGTCAGCGCCTGGAATGACACGCTCGCTTTTTGCGAGGCGATCATGACGTCAGTCAGATCGACGCCGCTCTTGCCGATTTCGAATGCGTTGGCCAATTGAGACGAGGCCTGTTGGGTATCGCTGACTTTATTGATCGCCTGACCGAGCATGTCGGAAAAGCTGCTGCCCGCCATTTCAGGGACAGCGGTAGCCGATTTACGCGACGACATGGCATCCACTTTCATGGCCTGCATGTCCATCATCAATCGATTAAATTCAATACCTTGGCTCATGGTCTACTCTCTTGGGCGGCCCGCAATTTTTTGACACTCACTCGGCGGGTACACAGGTATTAGCAACAAGGGTGCCAGCTCATGGGCACCCCTTCAGAAAACGTTCCTGGTTGATGGCGCCACCGATTACGTGGCGAACAGATAACCTTCGACGTCCATCCCGGCATCACGCATCTGCGCCAGTTTGTATCGCAGGGTGCGCGGGCTGATACCGAGTTTTTCCGCCGCTTCCTTGCGTCGGCCACGCTCGGCGCGCAGGGTGTCGATGATCATCTGAAACTCCCGGCGACGCAGGTCATCGCCCAGGGCACCGGAGGAATCCGCCTCGATTTCCACCTCGCGGATCACCGGTGCTGCGACCGGCAACGGCGCAAATGTCACTGCACCGGTCAGGCAGAAATCCTGCGGCTGAATCAATCCGCCCTGCTGCAAAATCAGCGCGCGCTGAATCGCGTTGTCCAGTTCACGCACATTGCCCGGCCACGGGTACGCGGTCAGGCAGGCTTGCGCCTCGGTCGAAAGTCTGGCGGCAGCGTGCTTCATTTTATTGACGTGCTTGGCCAACAGCTTTTCGGCCAGCGGCAGGATATCGGCAGTGCGCTCACGAAGTGGACGCCACGCGAGGGGGAAAACCGACAGGCGGTAGAACAAGTCCTCGCGAAAGCGCCCCGCCGCCACTTCACCGGCCAGATCCCGGTTAGTCGTCGCGACCACACGGATGTCCAGACTGATCGGTTTCCGCGCGCCCACTCGCTCAACCTCACGTTCCTGCAACACACGCAGGAGTTTGGCTTGCAGACCCAACGGCATTTCAGAGATTTCATCGAGCAGAATCGTGCCGCCGTCAGCCTGCTCGAACTTTCCTGCCTGGGAGGCGATGGCGCCGGTAAACGAACCCTTCTCGTGACCGAACAAGGTCGCTTCGAGCATGTTGTCGGGGATCGCCGCGCAATTGATCGCGATGAACGGCTGGCTGGCTCGCCGCGATTGCTGGTGAATGTAACGCGCCAGCACTTCTTTACCGGTGCCGGACTCACCCGAGATCAATACGGTGGAATCGCTGCGGGCGACCCGCGCCGCCAGTTCAAGCAATTGCACACTGGCCGGTTCGACCGCGACCGGCCCGTCAGATTCGCCGACGTCAATGCTCCCCAGTGCATGCCGCGCCACCAGATCGAGCAATGCTTTGGGCTCGAACGGCTTGACCAGATAATCCGCTGCGCCCTGGCGCATGGCATCGACCGCACGCTCGACCGCGCCGTGGGCAGTCATGAGCAGCACAGGCAATTGCGGCTGGCGCGCGCGCAGCAGGCCGAGCAACTGATGACCGTCCATGCCCGGCATGTTGACGTCGCTCACCACAAGACTGAAGGCTTCTTGCGCGACTGCCGTCAGCGCTTCTTCCGCGCTGCCGACCGCGTGATAATCGTGGCCGGCGAGCAGCAGCGTATCGGCCAGCGCTTCGCGCAACGAACGGTCATCCTCGACCAGCAACACCTTGATGCCCATGACGATCACTCAGCTCCCTGTGCAGCGCAAAACAGTGGAAGAGTCACCAGCGCGCAGGTGCCGCGCCCGACCCGCGAACGCAAGGTCAATTCGCCCTGATGCGCACGGGCCACTGCTTTGACCACGGTCAGGCCAAGTCCGGTACCGGTGACTTTGGTGGTGAAAAACGGCTCGCCGAGGCGCGCCAAAACGGTGGGCTCGATGCCGCTGCCACTGTCGCTGACGCACAGGCGCAGCGTGTTGTCTTTGGTGTAGCAATGCACTTTCAGGCGCACATCTGCGGCGCTGGCCTGAATGGCGTTTTCAATCAGATTCAACAACGCCCCCACCAGCGTGTCGCGATTGCACAACAACTCACCCGCATGACTGTCGCACTGCCAGCGGATCGGCAGGCCCTGAACATGGGTCAGTGCCGCGGCTTGCAGCGATTGCATCAAGGCATTGGGCGTGAGGCGATCGGTCAGTGGCAATTCACCGCGAGCGAACACCAGCATGTCGCGCACCTGATGTTCCAGTTCATGCAGTCGCTCCTTGAGCCGACCGGCGAATCGCTGCTGGGTTTCGACCGGCAGTTGCTGTTCAGTCAAATGGCTGGCGTACAGCAACGCAGCGGACAGCGGCGTACGGATTTGATGGGCTAGGGACGCAACCATGCGCCCCAGCGAAGACAACCGTTCGTGACGCGCCAGTTGATCTTGCAGGTGACGGGTTTCTGTCAAATCGTTGAGCAGCACCAATTGCCCCGGCTCGGCGTCCAGCGAGCGGGTGGAAATCGACAGGCGTCGACCATTTTTCAAGGAGATTTCGTGGCCGTCATCCTCGCGCGGGGCGAAGCAGCGCGCGATCACGTGCCGCCATAGCTCGCCTTCAAGTGGCGAGCCGAGCAGGTCGATAGCCGCCGGATTGGCTTCGCGTACCAGGCCGTGGCCGTCGATAACGATGACCCCACCAGGCAACAGGTCGAGAAGATTTTGCAGCCGATTGGCCAGGCGCTCTTTTTCCGCCAGTTCCTGCATGCGCTGGGCGCTGACCACGGCCAGCTCACCTTTAAGCTCGGTGACTCGGGCTTCAAGCAGGCTGTAGGAGTCGGTCAACTGGCTCGACATCTGGTTGAACAGCTGAAACGCCTGCTCGAGTCCCTGACGGCTTGCCTGCTCCACGGATGAGGATTGCCCCACGATATTGGAGGCAGAAGAGATCTGGGCGGCTTGGGGCATTGTGCTCTCTCGCTTGGCTGACCGTCAGTGAAACGGAACGTTGCGAGGGATGTAGCAATACCCGTGCCTAAAAAAAACCGCTTATAAATGAAGCGGTTGAAAAACAGGCGTCAATCATCCGCCTGTTCATCACCTTCACGTCGGCTCATGCCGTACTTGCGCATTTTTTCCACCAGCGTGGTGCGACGAATGCGCAGACGCTCGGCGGCCCGCGCCACAATGCCATTGGCATCATCCAGCGCCTGTTGAATCAGGCCCTGCTCAAGCCCACCAAGGTAGTCTTTGAGGTCAAGGCCTTCCGGCGGCAGCAGCGCGTTGGCGCCGAAGTCCGGCGTATGCCCATTGATCGCCACACGCTCTTCCAGATCGCTGCGCAGGCTGTCGACCAATTGCTCGTCTTCGTCATCGACGTAGCGGAATTTCTTCGGCAACTCGACCACGCCAATCACGCCGTACGGATGCATGATCGCCATGCGTTCGACCAGATTGGCCAGCTCGCGGACGTTGCCCGGCCAGCCGTGACGGCAGAGCGACATGATCGCTGCCGAGTTGAAACGGATCGAACCGCGCTTTTCGTGTTCCATGCGCGAGATCAGTTCGTTCATCAGCAATGGAATGTCTTCGACGCGCTCACGCAGCGGCGCCATCTCGATCGGGAATACGTTCAGGCGGTAGTAGAGGTCTTCGCGGAAGCTGCCGATCTCGATCATGCTTTCGAGATTCTTGTGAGTGGCAGCAATGATCCGCACGTCGACGCTCTGGGTTTTGTTGCTGCCCACGCGCTCGAAGGTGCGTTCCTGGAGAACCCGCAACAGCTTGACCTGCATCGGCAGAGGCATGTCGCCGATTTCGTCGAGGAACAGCGTGCCGCCATTGGCCAGCTCGAAACGTCCGGCACGACTGGTGATGGCGCCGGTAAATGCGCCTTTCTCATGGCCGAACAATTCGCTTTCGAGCAACTCCGCCGGGATCGCCCCGCAGTTGACCGGCACGAACGGCGCATCGCGGCGCTTGGAATGGTAGTGCAGGTTGCGCGCGACCACTTCCTTGCCGGTGCCGGACTCGCCGAGGATCAGGACACTGGCGTCGGTGTCGGCCACTTGCTGCATCATCTGGCGCACGTGCTGAATCGCACGACTGGTGCCGACGAGGCTGCGGAAGAGGTTGGGTTCGCGATGACGGCCGCGCTCGCGGGCCTGGTCGTACATCTCGCGGTAGACCTGGGCACGGTGCAGCGAATCGAGCAATTTGCTGTAGCTGGGCGGCATTTCCAAGGTCGAAAGCACGCGGCGACGCTGGTCTTCAGGCAAGTCAACGGAAGAATTATCGCCCATTAACAAAACCGGAAGGAACTCATCCCAGGTTGCGAGTGTCTTTAGCAAGCCCAAAAGCGCGCCAGGAGCATTAACGGTCCCGATCAGTACGCAAATGACCTCACGACTAGACGACAAAGAGCCGACTGCCTGCTGCCAATCATGGCTGCCGCAGGGTAAATTTTCTTCGCCAAGAAAATTTAGAATCACCGCCAGGTCGCGGCGGCGGACGCTATCGTCATCGATTAGCAGAATTTTGGTTTCACGCCACATGCAATAGCAACTTCCCTAGTCAACTCAATGCCCGAAAAATGGGGCAAGCGAGACGCTTGCAGGACACTCTGTGCCTGTAGACGCCCTAAACCTGATAATAGCCACTAGTTAAGTCAAAAAACCGTGCACAGTCAAATTTATGGCGCACATCTCTGGATTAACTGACGGTTAATTAACCAAACAGATGGTAAACCTTTGCAGCCTTTTGCGCTTGGGTGATCTGCGACATCTCATTGGCTATCGCCTGCCGCTCCCCCATCGCCACCTCAAGCAACTCCTTGTAGACGAAAAGCAGCTCCTCGAGGTTGTCACGTAACGCAACTTCGTCCAGCGAAGCTTCTGCCATGACGTCTTCCATGCAGGAACGGCAAGCCAGGTCCAGCTCGCCAATGGCTTCCCAGTTTCGCGCCGCCAAAGCACCGACCAACGCTTCACGGGTGTCGGCGATTCGCTGCAATACAAGACTCATGGTGATCTCCTTCAGAACTGCGGAGCCGGCGCAGGCGCGATGGCGTCCCAGCCTTCTTTTACCGTGGTCAGCAGGCCGGCGACTTCATCGAGGACACGCAGGTCGCTGCTGATATTGGCCTCGGCGAGGCGCTTCATCATGTAGATGTACAGGCCATCAAGATCAGCCAGCTCATCTGCGTTGTTTTCAAGATCGAGGCCTTCGCGCAGACCACTGACAATGCCGATGGCCTTGCTGATCGCCGTACATTTGCCGGGAATGTCCTTGCGCTCGATGGCGCCCTTGGCCTGAGCAATACGGGCCAGTCCACCTTCCATCAACATTTGCACCAGGCGGTGCGGGCTCGCTTCGGATGTCTGCGCATGGGCGCCGACTTTCTGGTACTGCCGAAGGGCTAACATCGGGTTCATGTTCTACCTCATTGCCACGTTGACTCGTATAACCAGTGTATCGCCAACCGGTCCGAAAACTTTAGATCAAAAGACAAAAACCCGGCGCACGCCGATAAAGCGTAGCCGGGTTTTTGTCGTTACTGCCTGTTATTTCGCGGACTGCTGAGCGTTCAGCGAGCTGAAGAACGACGTGATATTGCTCGCCGTTGCCTTCATCTGACCTACCAGCAAGTCCATGGCGTTGTACTTGGCCGTCAATGTCGACGTCAGGTTGGCAACGCGCAAGTCCAGAGCTGCCTGCTGCTTTTGCAGGCTTGATGACAGATTAGTCAGGTTGGAGCTGCGCTGATCGAGCAACCCACCTGTCTTCACGTATGGATCAACCGCCGCAGTCATACGCGCCAAAAGACCATTCTTGGCATCGGTACCGCTGAACAGCTGCTGAACCTGGCCAGCCATGCCTGGGGTTTCCATACGCTTGTTGAACACGGCAGTGTCGAGCGTCAGCAAACCGGTCTTGTTATCTGTCAGCACGCCCATTTGCGACAGAACAGCCAATTGCCCTTGCCCGCCAGCCCCTGGATCGGTCAACTGGGCACGGATATCAGCCATCAGCGAACGCGGCAGCGCGTCACCGGTAAACGCTGCGGAAACGGTCAGATTGCCATCGGCGTCAGCCGTTGCCTTGGACAGGGTGTCGACGGTTTTCTTCAGGGTGTTATAGGAATCAATGAACGACTGAAGCGAGGTCTGGATACCGGCAGTATTGGTCGCGACCGAAACCGTCGCCGGGGTTTGAACCCCGCCCACTGTAGGACTTACGGCAGCCAGATTCAGGGTCATGCCGCTGATGGCACCAGTCACTGTATTGGTCTTGCTGGTGACAGCCAGGCCGTCAATGGTCAGGCTTGCATCCTTGGCCACGTCGCCGACCGCCCCGGATGCACCTGCCGCAGGATTATCACCCATCTTCTGGGTACCATCGATTTCAAGACCCGCAATACCACTGACCTTCAGGTCCATGCCTGCGCCAGTCTTGTTGGAGCTCAGGACCAGACGCGAGGCGCCAGTACTGTCAGTCACGATGTTCGCGGAAATACCGTTGCTGGCCTGGGCGGTGTTGATCGCATCGCGCGTGGACTGCAAGGTGGCATTGGCCGGAATCGCGACATTGTAATCAGTGCCATTCTGACTGATTTTCAGAGTACCACTCGGAATGGCACTGGCGGCTCCGCCGGCAAAGGCGGCACTGGCTACTTTCGAGCCGGTGGCCAGGTTTTTCACGACGACGCTGTAAGTACCCGGTACGGCGGTTTTATCCGAGGTAGCACCGACAACCGATGGCGTGTCAGACGTTGCGGTAAAACCGGCAAACGCCGGGCTCGACGCTTTGTTCAGGTCACCCATCGCTTTCTGATACGCAGCCAGTGCACTTTTCAGCGAACCGACACCGGAGATCTTCAGGCTGTTGGTTTTGGTTGCGGTGTCGATCTGCGTCTGCTTGGCAGACTTGTCGGCGTTGACCAGCGCGGTCACGATCGCGCCGATGTCCAGGCCGGAACCCAGTCCGGAACCCGGTAGAATTGGACTTGCCATGTGCATCTCCCTTCAGATTGTTGCCATTCTTTTGACCGTTACCAGCATCTTTGGAACGAACAAACACTATTCATGCCATTTATCAGACTTTGGCGTCGAATAACACGTGGCTTGCATTGGCGAGGCTGTCAGCCAGTTTAAGGGCTTCGGCGGAGGGAATCTGTCGAACCACTTCACCCGTCTCGCTTGCAATAACCTTGACGATGACTTTTCCGGAATGCTCATCTATCGAGAACTCCAGATTACGCTTGATCGACTGGACAAACTTTTCGATCTCTTGCACCGCCAGCTTCAACTTGGCGCTGTCCGAATCCTGATCCTTGGCAGCGACCGGCGCTTCAGTCCTTTCGACTTTAGGCAATTCTGACGGTTTGTCAGCAACCGGTGGCACTGGTTTTGGAGCCGGATAAGACACGTTAAGCTTTACGCTCATGTCCATGCCCATCACCTCTTAACGAAAAAAAGCGAGAGAGCACGACCAGCGCACTCCCCCGCTCAAACTTGTTCCGAATTACTGAAGCAGCTTCAGTACAGCGGAAGGCAGTTGGTTGGCTTGAGCCAGAACCGAAGTGGAAGCTTGCTGCAGAGTTTGCTGCTTGGTCAGGTTAGCAGTTTCTGCGGCGAAGTCGGTGTCTTGTACACGACCCTGGGCAGCGGTGGTGTTTTCAGTGATGTTCTGCAGGTTGGAGATGGTGCTGGTCAGACGGTTTTGCGAAGCACCCAGGCTGGCGCGGGTGGCACCGATGTTAGCGATAGCGGCGTCGATTGCGGTGATCGCGCTGTCGATGTTCTGAGCTGCGCCAGAAACACTGGCACCGGTCAGGGACAGAGTGCCGCTACCTACCGACAGGCTTACTGCGTCGAACTTGGAGCTCAGTACCAGGTCGATGTGGTTAGCCGAACCGGTGTTTGCGCCAACTTGCAGGGTCACAGTACCAGCCGAACCGTCCAGCAGGTTTTTGCCGTTCAGGTTGGTCGAAGCCGAGATACGGGTGATCTCGTCGGACATCTGAGCGAATTCAGCGTTGGTAGCGGTCTGGTCAGCAGTGCCGTTGGTACCGTTACGGGCTTTAACAGCCAGTTCACGCATACGCTGCAGAATGTCGGTAGTAGCTTGCAGAGCGCCTTCAGCGGTCTGGGCAACGGAGATACCGTCGTTGGCGTTCTGGATGGCCTGGGTGTTACCGCGGATCTGCGAAGACATACGGTTGGAGATCTGCAGGCCAGCGGCGTCGTCTTTGGCGCTGTTGATTTTCAGGCCGGAAGACAGGCGCTGCATCGAAGTGGACAGAGCGTCGGAAGCGCGGTTCAGGTTTTTCTGAACGTTCAACGATGTGGTGTTGGTGTTTACTGTTAAAGCCATGACGAATTCCTCGTTGGTTGGGTACTGCGGCTTCCGGCCCTGGCAACCGCCGGGTATGGCCTAGAGAACCTTCGTAATAGTTATCGTCGGGTTTGCAGGTTGCTTGAGGGGATTTTGAAAAAATTTTGCCATCACCCTGCCACTCCCAAGAAAACAACGACTTAGCAATACCTCCACCACGAATAATTGGCGTCATAAAACCGGACACGCTGCAAAGCACCGGGCCAGTGCCGCTCAACGTCTCAGCGCCGGGCACTTTCCAGCAACTCAGCCAGCTCGTATTCCATAAAGTCGGCCAGACCCAACCAGTCCTGGCGCTCCTGACAATCGAGCATGTGCATGAGTATCTGCGCCCACGCCTGCTGCACGTCCGCGGCGGCTGCCGAGAGATGTTGCTGTGCCTGCTCGAACACATCGACCATCGCCAATGCCGCTTCGACATCGCGACCCAGGCGAAACAACGCGGCACATTGGCGACACTGATCCAGACTCTGATTCAGCGCGCTCATTGCACGAACTCCGGGTTGAAAGCGGTTCCGGCAATCAGCGCACCGGCGCGACTGCTGTTGAAAAATTCGACCTGTGGATGCGCAGCAATGTAACGCTCCAGCACACACAGATAACCGCGAAAATTCAATTGGGTGCTGACGCGCTGGCCATGACCGTCGCGCACCCAATGCCGCGCCTGAGCCACCGGCGGCCCCAGGTCGCCATCGCCCCAGCCAGCGTGAGTCTTGTTCATCGGGAAGGCGAAGTCAGCGCCGAACAGGGTGATCCGGGTCGCACCCATTTTTACGGCGAGATCTACCGCCGGATGAATCACGCTGCCGCCGACATGCAGCTCACCGCGCGGATACTGTTTTCGCAGGTCGTTGTAGATCGGGCTCGCTGAATAACCGCCGTAACGTTTGCCCTTCCACGCCTTCAATACCTGCGGATCGCTCATGGGCAGGTACACCAGCGCGATACCGTCGGTTGCCTCGCAAGGCAGATGTCGAAAACCGATGCGCTGATCGATGCTCACCACCAGGTCAGGCGCGATGCCGTGCTCACGCAATGGCCGGTAGGCTGTATCAACGCAAATGAACAATGGCCGTTCGGCGTGCTGACGGATCGCGGCCAGACGTTCGAAATGCTGCTCCAGCGTCGGCCCGGTGGCGATCACGTAGATTTCCCGGCCGGCATGGCTGCCAGACAACTGCGCCACATCGGCATCGCCGAGCAACACCGGCAGACACTCCTGCAAGCGCTGCTGAATGTCCGGCGACTGCGGATCGAAATCGCGGTTGTTGAATGTCAGGTGCACTTCATTGATAAGCCGGTCGCGGATCTTCGCATTGAAGTCATCGGCCAGCAGCATCTCGGCAGGCAAGGCAAAAAACGGCGTGAAAAAGTCCGGGTGATCACCGGCATAAAACAACTCGACGCGCGGATTTTCCAGCCACTGGCGCTGATCAAGCAGTTGCAGCACCAGCGCAAACAGGGCGCCGTTGAGGATGTGCACATACAAGCGCTCCAGCCCCGCTCGCTCAAGCAGCACGCCGGGCAAGTCGCCAAGCCCGGTGCCATAGACGTGCAGCTGCGGTTTTTCCGGCAGGCTCGCCGCCTGAATCTGCGCCTCATGCACGCGATCATGGCGACTGGTGAGCTGAATGCCGTCGACGCTCAGCGTCGAGCCCAGCCCTTGCACGAGTTCGGCCTGCACGGCCGCGCTGTCTTCAGTCATCAATCGCTCGAACAGCGCCGGCCAGCGCCGTTGCAACACTTCTGCATTGGCTTGGAAAAACTCGCTCATGGCGCCTCGCGCTCCGTTCAGGCAAAAAAATAGCGTTCAAGGTTAACCTTGAACGCTATTTTTTTATAAGTCGTTTTTGCTGCAGCTTACGGACGATAGATGATTGCCGAGCCCCACGACAGGCCGACGCCAAAACCGCTGAGCGCAATGCGCTGCCAGTCGGAATCGATGACGTGTTTTTCCAGCAGCAGCGGAATGCTCGACGACACGGTATTACCGGTCTCGACCATGTCCTTGATGAATTTCTCCGGTTCGCCCTCGAAGCGTCGTGCCACGGCATCGACAATCGCCGCGCTGCCCTGGTGGATGCAGAACGCGTCGATGTCATCGGCCTTGAGGCCGGAATCGTCGAGCAGCTCGTGCAAGTGTGCAGGTACTTTCAGCAAAGCGAAGTTGAAGACCTGACGACCGTTCATGAAGAACACGCCGTTGCTGACTTTCAGGTGCGGAGCGCCGGAGCCGTCGGTGCCGAACTTGGCCTTGCCCAGCGCCCAGGTCGGGTTTTCGCCCATCCAGGTCGCGGTGGCGGCATCACCGAACAGCATGGTGGTGTTGCGGTCTTCCGGGTCAACGATTTTCGAATATGGGTCGGCGGTGATCAGCAGGCCGTTCTTCAGGCCGGCGGCTTCCATGAAGCCCTTGATCGCGTAGATGCCGTAGACGTAACCAGAGCAACCCAGGGAAATATCGAAGGCCGCGACGTTGGTCGGCAGGCCCAGTTTGTCCTGCACGATTGCTGCGGTGTGCGGCAAGCCTTCTTCATCACCGTTCTGGGTAACGACAATCAAGGCGTCGATCGATTCACGCTTCAGTTCAGGATTGCTGGCAAACAGCGCATTGGCCGCTTCCACGCACAGGTCGGAGGTTTCCTGCTCAGCGTCTTTGCGCGGCAGGAAGGCCGAACCAATCTTGCCAAGGATGAATTCTTCATCCTTCTCGAATTTTGCACCTTGTGCGTAATTGTCCACGCCGGCTACAGGAACGTAGCTCGCAATGCTTTTTATGCCAATCATTACGGCTTCCCAATAAAAAACAGCCCAAAACCACCGCTCGCAAGGATTCGAGGGGCGCCGACAAACAGAAAATGGCCGCCACTATGGGCAGCCACGGGAAGCACAAAGGGCTATCACTGGATCCGAAAACGGGCCAGGCGCCATCTTCCCGGTCAATACAATACAGTGAAGATGCGCGTTATGACTCGCAGGTCACGCTATTTTGCCGAATCGATGGCAGATTGGCTTATTCGACCAACGACCAATCCAGCGGCGTACCGAGCTTGATCGCGGTGCGCGCGTGGCGCCCGAGGACGGCATCGGTGTGCTTGGGAGGCAGGCCGAGGCCGGGGCGAATGGCGCGCAGATTCTCCACGGTGAAGGGCTCACCGGCGGCCATGTCAGCGGTGACATACAGCGAACGGCGATAAACCAGAGATTTGCGTTCGGCCTCGGTCGGGCCGTATTGCACCTGACCCAACGCCTGCCAGGCACGCTCTGTTTCCGTAACCAGACTGGCCATTTCCGCTGGCTCCAGGGAAAAACTCGCGTCCACGCCGCCGGCCGAACGGTCCAGCGTGAAATGCTTTTCCACCACGGTCGCCCCCAGCGCCACCGCCGCCACCGATACGCCAACGCCCATCGAATGGTCGGACAGCCCAACCTCGCAGCCGAACAGCTCGCGCAGATGCGCAATCGTGCGCACGTTGCTGTTGAGTGGCGTCGCCGGATAAGTGCTGGTGCACTTGAGCAACACCAGATCTTTGCACCCCGCCTCGCGTGCAGCGCGTACGGCTTCATCGAGTTCGGCGATGCTGGCCATGCCCGTGGAGATAATCAGCGGTTTACCGGTAGCCGCCACGCGGCGGATCAAAGGCAGATCGGTATTTTCGAAACTGGCGATCTTGTAGGCCGGCACGTCCAGGCTCTCGAGAAAATCCACCGCGCTGTCATCAAACGGCGTCGAGAACGCGAGCATCCCAAGCTCTTTGGCCCGAGCGAAAATCGGCGCGTGCCACTCCCACGGTGTATGGGCTTTTTCGTACAACTCGTACAAGGAAGTGCCCGCCCACAGGCTGCCCGGATCCTTGATGAAAAACTCGCCTTCGGACAAATCCAGGGTCATGGTGTCGGCGGTGTACGTTTGCAATTTCAAAGCATGCGCCCCGGCCTTGGCGGCGGCCTCGACGATTTGCAGGGCGACGTCCAGCGACTGGTTATGGTTGCCGCTCATCTCGGCAATGATAAACGGCGGCGCATCGGCACCGATCGTGTGGTGACCCATCTTGAAACTAGGCATGCGGGTGATCCTTCAGAACACGGCTGAACGCGCAGGTCTCTTGAGTGAACCCGGCGTCGCGAAAGACTTTCAATGAGGACTGATTGGCGGGCATGACCCGGGCAGTGATGCGCGTCAGTTGTGGCCAGTGCGCGGCGACAAACGCCTCGCCTCGGCTGAGCACTGCCCTGCCCCATCCGAGGCCAAAACGCCCCTCCAGCAGATAGATTGACACTTCGGCTTCGAACCCGCACAAGTCGTAACGCAGCACCCCGACCGGGCCGTCGTCCGCCTCGGCAATCAGCATCAGTCGCTGCGGATTGTGCAGACTCGCCTTCAGCCAGTTGAGGTGTTGGGCCCAATCGATCACGCCCGTCTCCAGCGACCAGCGGCGCACCGCCTCGGCATTGCGCCCATCGAACAGCAGCTGCGCATCGTCCAGCGTCACCGGGCGCAGCTTGAGCACAGCGCCGGCCAGTGCGGCCGCCACCCGCTCGGCACCGCGCCCATCGACCAGTTGCCGCGAGCGTTCGGCCAGGCTCTGCCGCACATAATAATTGTCGACGACAAAGCCGACCGCATCACGCAACTGCTGGACGCTGACTTGCTCGCGCGCGCCCATGAACACATGCGCCCCGGCGGCGGCCATGACTTCACCGTTAGCCTGTTGGTTGTTCGCCACGGCGATGCAGATCGTCGGCAAGCCCAGCGCCGCGCGCTCCCAACTGGTGCCGCCGCCGGCGCCGATAAACAGATCGGCTTCAGTCATGCGCTGATAGAAATCGTTGACGAAACTGTGCAGGCGCCAGTTCGGCCGAGTCTCGGCCAGCGCCTGCATCTGCGCCCACGCCGGATTATCGGCACCCGCGACGAAGTCCACTTGCAGCTCGGCAAAATCGGCCAGGGCGAGCATCGCGTGATGGGTCTGCATCGCCGCGTCGAACCCGCCGAAATTCACCAGTACCCGACGCGCCTTCGGCTTGATCTCGATGGCCGCGCAGTTGAACTCTTCACGCAGCATCGCGTAGCGCGGGCCGAGCAAGGTGCGACAGCCGTCGGGCAGCAGCGGCGCGTAGTGTTCGCTGAGACCGGACAGGTTCTGATTAAGCAGCAGATCAACGCTGTAGCGCCGGGTGGCCAGATCGTCCACCGCGGCAATTCGGTGCGCCCAGCGTCGCGCGGCGGTTTGCCAGAGGTGATCGAGGCCGTAGTGGTCGGCGATGATCCAGTCGAACATTGCCTGCCCCTCCAGCAGCAGGCCCAGGGCATCGATGTCGAACTGCCACGGCAACATCGATTCGATGGCCTGCAGCGGGTCTTCATCGCGATAGCGCTCGGGCAGCGAAAAGGTCTCGAAGCCCTCGGCATTCAAGGCTTCGAGTCGATGCCCCGGCAAACGCCGACAGGCGAACGCGACATGACTGCCCTGCCCGCGCAACACCCGCGCCAGCGTCAGGCAGCGGGCTATATGGCCGCTGCCAATGGTCGGCGAAGCGTCGGCGCGAATCAGCACTCTCATTGCAGTTCTCCACCGGCCATTAGCGCGGCGTACAGGTATTCGGCGCGTTGCCAGTCTTCAGGTGTGTCGATGTCCTGCACCAGATGGCGTGGCAGGATCACTGGCAGACTCGCCGGCGAGAACAGCGTCTCCCCACGCAACCACGCTTCGCTACGGCCCCAGTAAAACTGGCCGGCGTCCTGAAAGGCTTCGCGCAGATCCTGCGAACGGGTCGTGCGAAATTCCGGGTAAAGGGAGGTCAACGCGCCCTCCTCGTCGAGGGTCAGCGCACGCTGCACCGGGAAACCGAAAGTGCACACCGAAAAGGCAAATGACTTGCGCGGATGATTTATGAGCAATTCCAGCCCCTGACGCAGATAACGTGCCTGCAACAATGGCGCCGTTGCGTACACGCAGCAGGCGTAATCGAACGCTGGCAATTGCTGCAAGGCATGCACAATCACCGCTGCGGTACCGGTGAAATCATCAGCCAGATCAGCAGGACGCATGAACGGCACTTGCGCGCCATGGACCCGCGCGACCTCGGCGATTTCCTGGTCATCGGTACTGACCACAACTTGTTCGAACAACCCCGAATCCAGCGCCGTGCGAATCGAACGGACAATCATCGGTACGCCGTCGAACGGCTTGAGGTTCTTGCGCGGGATGCGCTTGCTGCCACCACGGGCGGGGATGATCGCAACGCAGCTCACGGTGCCTTACTCCTCAAGCAGCAACCGACGCAGTTGCTCGACCACCTGATCCTGTTGTGCTTCGCTCAGCAAAGGGAACAGCGGCAAGCTGATCGCCTCGGCGTAGTAACGTTCGGCCTCGGGAAAGTCCCCTTCGGCAAAACCCAGGTCGCGATAGTACGGCTGCAGGTGCAGGGGAATATAGTGCAGATTCACGCCAATGCCGGCCGCGCGCAAACCCTCGAACACCTGACGATGACTGAGGTTGCAGCGATCGGTCTGCAGGCGCACCACGTACAAGTGCCAAGCCGACTCGGCTTCCGGCTGCGCGTTTGGCAAGGTCAGCGGCAGGTACGCGAGCAACTGATCGTAGCGCGCTGCCAGTTCGCGGCGACGTGCGATAAATTCATCCAGTTTGCTCAGTTGCGACAGCCCCAGCGCCGCTTGCAGATCGGTGATCCGGTAGTTGAAACCGAGTTCGATCTGCTCGTAGTACCAAGGGCCATGGCTGGGCTCGGTCATTTGCTGCGGATCGCGGGTCATGCCGTGGCTGCGCAGGCGTTGCAGGCGCTCGGCCAGGGCCGGGCGATTGGTCAGGACCATTCCGCCCTCGGCGCTGGTGATGATCTTCACCGGATGAAAACTGAACACGGTCATCGCTGCAAATTCGCCGCAACCGACCGGGCGCCCGGCATAGCTGGCGCCCACCGCATGCGACGCGTCTTCGATCACAGTGAAGTTGTAGCGCACCGCCAGTTCGGCGATCTTGCGCAGGTCACAGCTCTGCCCGGAGAACGCCACCGCGACGAGGACTTTCGGTAGTTTATCGTCACGTTCAGCCTGTTCGAGCTTCGCTTCAAGGGCAAAGGCATCGAGGTTCCAGGTCAGCGGATCGATGTCGACGAAATCAACGTCGGCGCCGCAGTAACGTCCGCAATTGGCCGAGGCGAGAAAGGTGTTCGGCGAGGTCCACAAACGATCGCCCGGTCCCAGATCAGCCGTCAGACAGGCAATGTGCAGCGCCGCCGTGGCATTGCACACCGCCACGGCAAAATCGGCCTGACAGCGCTCGGCCATCGCCTGTTCGAAGCGTTCGATGGCCGGCCCTTGGGTCAGCCAGTCCGATTGCAGCACCTCGACCACCGCATCGATGTCCGACTGATCGAGACTCTGCCGACCGTACGGGATCATACCGACAGCTTCGCGTGCAGATCGGCGATCTGCCCGACCGAAAGGAAATGCGGGTTGGTGTCAGAGCGATACTCGAAATTTTCGCTCACCGCCCGGCCATGCTCGCCGAGTTTGTCCACGGCAAAATCGACGTCGACGCTGGTGAAACGGATCGATGGCTGAATGGTGTAGTGATCCTCGAACTCAAGGGTCATGCGCGCATCGTCCAGCGGCACCATCAGCTCATGCAGCTTTTCGCCGGGGCGAATGCCGACGTTCTTGTGTGGCAGATGCCCGGCCATGCCGCGTGCCAGATCGACGATGCGGATGGACGGAATCTTCGGCACGAATACTTCGCCGCCATGCATGCGCGCAAAGCTGTCGAGCACGAACTGCACGCCGTGGTCGAGGGTGATCCAGAACCGCGTCATGCGCTCGTCGGTGATCGGCAATTGCTCGGCGCCGTCAGCGATCAGCTTGCTGAAAAACGGCACCACTGAGCCACGCGAGCCCGCCACATTACCGTAGCGCACCACGGCAAATCGAGTCTGCTGCTCGCCGGCAATGTTGTTGGCGGCGACGAACAATTTGTCCGAAAGCAACTTGGTCGCGCCGTACAGGTTGATCGGGCTGGCCGCCTTGTCAGTGGACAGCGCGACGACTTTCTTCACGCCATTATCGATGGCGGCGGCGATGATGTTTTCGGCGCCGTTGACGTTGGTGCGGATGCATTCGGTCGGGTTGTATTCCGCCGCTGGCACCTGCTTCAACGCGGCGGCGTGCACCACGTAGTCGATGCCGCGCATGGCTTGGCGCAAGCGGTCGGCGTCACGCACGTCACCAAGGAAATAACGCATGCATGGCGCGTTGAACGTCTGCTGCATTTCGTACTGTTTCAGCTCATCGCGCGAAAACACCACCACGCGCTTGGGCTGGTATTGCTCCAGCAGCCGGCGGATGAAATTGCGCCCGAACGAGCCGGTGCCGCCGGAGATGAAAATTGATTTACCGTTGAACATGTTCTGATTCCTGTCCGGCTAGCTTAAGCGATCAACTGCGCCCAATTGATCGAGGCGTTTTCGCCCAGGGTGAAACCTTTGCCGGTCAGGGCCAGATTGGCGTTGTACGCCGGATCCTGCGCGAAGGCGTCTTGCCATTTTTCACGCAACGCCGCCAGTGCCGCTGGCGCCTGCGGCAGCTCGCCGGTATGCAGCACCTGCACCAGCGGCGTCCACACGGTCAGATAACCGGCCTGACCAGTCTTGAGGCACAGGTCGACATCGGCATACCCCGCTGCGAAGGTCACCTCGTCGAGCCCGCCCAAGGCGCTGAACAACTCTTTGCGAACCATCAGACACACCTTGGAGACGGCCGAGTAATTCTGCTCGACCGCCAGACGCTGCATGTAACCCTCGGCCTTGTGTTTCTCACCCGTGAACGGCGAACCCACGCCGTCGTTGAGGCCAAGAATCAGACCAGCCTGGGCTATCTTGCCGTCACGGTCGACCAGTTTGGCGCCGACGATACCGACCTCGGGACGCTGGGCGTGATTGAGCAGCGAATCGATCCAGTTCGGGTTGACCACTTCGGCGTCAGCGGCCAGCAGCACCAGATATTCACCCTGCGCCTGTT
Organism: Pseudomonas khorasanensis; assembly: GCF_014268505.2. GTDB lineage: Bacteria > Pseudomonadota > Gammaproteobacteria > Pseudomonadales > Pseudomonadaceae > Aquipseudomonas > Aquipseudomonas khorasanensis. The sequence goes on along the minus strand of NZ_JABWQP020000001.1, from coordinate 234,608 downwards.
CGCTGGCGGCGTTGTACAAAGCGACTTCGCTCAGCGGCTGATCGGCACGCAACACATTGACCCTGGCGTGGCGAAGTGTGCCCAGCCAATCGTTGACCGCTGCAGACTGATTGGCATTGCCCGCCAGCAGCACTTCGTAGCGGCTGTAGCGGGTACGCAGCAATACGCCATCCAGGCAGCGGCGCATTACCGGCAGATCGTCGATGACCGGCACAATGATCGACACCAGCGGCTGTTCGGTGTGGCGATAATCGATCTGCCAGGTTCCCGGCGAGGTTGAACTGACCTTGGCCTTGTAGCCGCGATTGCCGAGATGGCGCAGCAACGCCAGGCGTTCATGGGCGTTTTCTTCCAGAGGCGCCTGCTCGGTGATCAGCAGAGGCTCGTCGAGATGTGCGAGCCCGTCGAGGCCGCCCTGCTCAATGATGCGCAGCAACAGATCGAATTCCAGCGCTTTGCTGAAGTCGGCCTGATAACCACCGGCTTCGAGCAACACTTCGCGACGGATCAACCAGTGGCGCGCCATCAGCGACGGCACGCTTTGCAGCAGGTCCAGATTGAAACCGGGGCGGAATACGTCGACCAGTGCGCCGTTTTCCTGGCGCTGTATCGCATCCGTGGCCACCGCCCGTACGCCAGGCGCCGCCATCAGCTCCAGACTGGCACGCAGCAGTCCGGCAGCCGTGAACTGGTCACCCGCCTCAGCCAACAGCAGCCAGTCGCAAGCCGACTGATTCACACTTTGGTTGAGTTTGTCGACGAAGCTGCTTTGGGTCACCCGTACAAAGTGCAAGGTATTTTGCGCAGTGGTTGAGGCCGGCGGTTCACCGGTGGTGAAGACCACCACTTTGAAGGCTTTGCTGTGACCTTCTAGCAAGCTGTCCAGAGTGACCTGCAACTTGTCGATGTCGTTGTCCAGATCGAGCAGGAAAATCCCGAACTGCGGACCACCGGCAACATCCGCCAGATGACGGGCAATCGCCTCGGCCTGCTCGGCATCCGGCGTGCGCGCAGCGAGCCACTGAAGCAGCCGGCCAGTCAACATTTTGTCGAATGTCGGCTGGTGGCCCTCAGGTAGAACTGCGTCCAGGCGAGCGAGCCAGTCGCGCAATTTTGTCGGCTCGCTCTCTTCGCCCAGCGGTTGCAGGTGCGCGATCAGACGTTTGACCACCGCACGATTGAACACGTTGCTGTCGTGCGCCTGCCAAAGGCGGTCCAGCACGCTGTCAGGGGTGTCGTTATTGCGCGCCAGCATCAGGCTCTGCTGACGCGCCCAGACGCCTTCGAGCCCCTTGAGCTGCTTACGCCCGGCAGGCATTGCGTGTAGCAGAAACTCGAACTGGGCCAGCTGGTCGAAAAATTCCTGATTATAGAAGGGCATTTCAACATATTGCTTCGGACCAAACATTCGCTGCGGGCCAGTCTCGATATCGTTCCATGTCGATTCGATAATCAGTTCTGCGGTCAGTGCACGGTTGGTCTGCAGGCTGGCAGCCAGCATGGCGAAGCTCTCAAGTACAAACTGTTTGCCCTGCTGTGGATCCTGGTGCTGGATCTGGGTCGGCAATCCGGCGAGGAATCCGGCAAACGCTTCACGACCGGCCACGCTCTTGGCGTCCATATAGGCCAGAGAGTGAAGGATCTCGGTATTGTGATCGGACTGTCCATAGTTGATTTCTCGTACGACATACGGGATCGGCAGAATCCGCGCTTTGCCCCGTGCCAGCATGTAATAGGTGTGACCGACCTCCTGCCACTGGAAGATCGTGTCTTGCGGCATCGCGTCGTACCAGTCACGCAAGATCGCCGTACGCTGAACGGCATAGAACGGCGGCAGATACTGATGCATATAATCGAGCAGACGAACCTCGGCCTGATCGGACGAGTAATCCTCACAGACTTTCTTGTCGCGGCGGTAATAATTGACGCTGGTGGCCAACGCCAGATACATCATGCTGTAGCCATGGCACAGGCTGTAATCAGGGTTGGCATCCATGAACGCCACGGCTTCATACAAAGCGTCATGCACAAGGAAGTCATCGTCGGCGGCGAACACCATCAGAGGCGTCTGCAACTGTTCGACACCATAGGCCAGCTTGGCGCGAATTCCCCAGTAGCCGAACTGCGGCAAGTGCCGATAATCCACGTTGGTGAATTCGGCAGGGATGCCCGCCAGCGCTACCGCTGACGAATCCAGCACCAGAATCCTGCACGGCAGGCTGCTGTAAAAGCGAATGGCTCTACGCAGAAACGCCGGGCGCTCGTGAGAAATCAGCACAACGGTCAACTGTTCGTTGAGTGCCAGACCGGTTCCAGAAGTATTATTGCCTTGCATATATTCCCCACGAGCGGCGAGTCGCCGAAGACTCATCGTTGTTTGTCGATTAGCGCACGCGACGCAGATAACCATCCGGCGCGACAGTGATCAGCAACTTGCTGTGAATCGCCTGATCGATTTCGAAATCGCTGTTTTCTTCCAGGTAAGCCCACACTGCGGTTTTCGGGTTGTCACCCTTGCCCCATGGACGATCAGGGAAAGCATCGGCCGGCATGTCTTCGACCACGGTGTCCATGACCACGCAATAGCTGCCCACCGAAACCAGCGGAGCATACAAACGCAGTTCTTCGAGCACATGCTCGTGGGTGTGGTTGGAGTCCAGCACCACCAGCACTTTTTTGCCCTTCACGCGCTCGTGCACCTGATCGACTATGGCGGAGTCGATGCTCGATCCCTGGATCATGCTGATGCGTTTGAACATTGGGTGCGCTTCGATGGCTTCTCGATTGTGCTGGCGGATATCGATGTCTACGCCCAGTACTTCGCCATGACCGATAAGCTCCAGGATAGAGGCATAGAACACCAGCGAACCGCCATGAGCGATGCCGGTTTCCACGATCACGTCCGGACGCAGGTTCCAGATGATTTCCTGCATCGCAACCATGTCCTGCGGGAATTGAATGATCGGCCGGCCCATCCAGCTGAAGTTGTAGGTGTACTTGTGTCTGGCCGTGGTGCCGACCCAGTTCAGTGACTCGTTCTGCAATACCTGATCTTTCTGCAGACCTTCGATGTTGGCTTTCACTTCTTCGCGAAACTGCTCATGCGGATTCATTGCAACTCTCCAAACTCGGGAAACGGCTTACTTGAACACCCGGGCGTCCGGGTAAGGCACGGAATTGGTCTTGATGATCCTGGCGGGGTTTCCCGCCACGACCGAATAATCCGGAACATCTTTGGTCACGACGGCGCCTGCACCAATGGTCACCCAGCGCCCGATCCGCAGGCGTGGCAGGATCGTGGCATTGGTTCCGATAAAGGTCCCGTCACCGATTTCCACACAACCTGCGATGCACACGCCCGGTGCCATGAACACTGTATGGCCGATACGACCTTCATGCCCCACGACACTGCCGGCGCTGATGCTGGTGTTATCGCCTAGCGTCACTTCAGCCTGCATCAGCACGCCTTCCTGCAGATAACTGCCCTGCCCCATACGGATCATGCTCAGGTCGATACCCGGATGAATGAATTGACCGAGGCGCGCGCCGGCGTCGAGCAACTGACAGGTGGTTTCGTAGCGTAATCGGGTACTGCCGGTAATCAGATTGACGAAGCGCACGCCTTCACCATTGAGTTCGCCTACAAGTTCGCTGCCGCCGAGTACCGGCACCCCGTAAAACGAAGTGCCGTGCTTGCGCGGGTCGTTGTCCAGAAAAGCGAATTCGATGTCTGGCGTGCTGCGCTTGACTGCGTGCAGCATACGCACCGCTTCCGGGTTGGCGGCTCCCAGCAGATAGACCTTCACAAGGTATGCCTGCAAGCCAGCAGATCTAGTACCACCTGCACCACCCGCTGCTGGTCGGCGTCTGTCATGTCGTGATAGCTGGGCAAGTTGAAGGCGCGCTCTGGCAATGCAAACGCCAGCGGCGTGTCGGCCACGTATTCACTGAACATCGGCAGCGACGACAGTGGCCAGAAAAACACACGAGCGTCGATGTCGGCGGCCTGGAATGCGGCGATCATTTGCTCGCGGTGGATGCCTGTGTCTGCATCGAACACCACCGTTGGCATCCAATAACCATTGCGGCCATGAGCCGGTTCCGGGTTCAGCGACACGCCAGGGACGCCTTCGAGCGCTCGCGCGTAATTCGCAAAAATCGCCCGTTTGCGCGCGATCAGCTCCTCGATTCGCTCGATTTGAGCGCAGCCGACAGCTGCCTGCAGATTGCTCATCTTGTATTTAAAGCCGACGAACTCCGGCCAGAACTGCTTGGCGCACCCCGCCACACGACCGTGGTTGGACAAGGTCAGAACCCGCTCATACAAGGCTTTGTCCGAGGTAACAAACATGCCCCCCTCACCGGTGGTCATGGTCTTGGTGCCATGAAACGAAAAAGCGCCGAACGCCCCCAACGAACCGGCAACCTTGCCGCGCCATTGCGAGCCGATGGCCTCTGCCGCGTCTTCGATGACCGGTATGCCAAATTCACGACCGAGGGCGAGCAACGCGTCCATGTCACACAGGTTGCCGTACAGATGCACTGCCAGAATCGCCTTGGTTCGCGGGGTGATCGCATTTCTGACAAGTTGCGGATCCAGGCACCAGCTGTCGGGCAGCACATCGACAAACACTGGTGTAGCGCCCAGGTAAGTGATCGGCGCCGCCGAGGCAATCCAGTTGGTATTGGCCAGGATCACTTCATCGCCGGCACCAACCCCCAGCGCCGCCATGCCCATGTGCAGAGCACCGGTGCAACTGGAAGTGGCGATGGCGTAAGTTGCCCCCAAATGCCTGGCAAAGCCGTTTTCAAACCGCGTCAGGTATTCGTAGCAACGTGCGCCCCAACCGTTCTGCACGGCGTCCAGGGCGTATTGCGCTTCGAGTTCGCCGACGCTGGGTTTGGTGTAGTGAATTCTGTTCATTGGATGCTCAACTCAGGAACGGCGACGACAAAGCATGCGCCCCACGCCTTGGCCGAAGACAGCTGCTGCGTCACTTCGCTCAACAGATTCCACGGCAAGACCAGAATGTAGTCAGGCTGTTCCAGAGCAATACGCTCAGGCGATACGACCGGGATACGACTGCCCGGCAGAAATTTGCCCTGTTTGTGCGGGTTGGCATCGGCCACCCATGCCAGCAGGTCCGGTTTGACCCCGGCGTAGTTGAGCAAGGTATTGCCCTTGGCCGCTGCGCCATAACCGACCACTCGTTTGCCGTCGGCCCTGGCCTGCAACAGGAAGCGCAGCAACTCATGTTTGATGCGCTCAGCAGCTGGCGCGAGGGTCGCGTAGTACTCGGCGGTTTTCACGCCGGCAGCGAGTTCGGCCTGCAGTTGTTGCTGGACTGCCGGGAGAACAGCACGACGCTGGCCGTCCTTGCGTTGCACGAACACCCGCAGCGAGCCTCCGTGGGTGCTCAACTGGCTGACGTCGAATACCTCCAGGCCGTTGCGCTCGCACAGGGCCTTCACAGCGGTCAGCGACAGGTAGGAATAATGTTCGTGATACAGCGTGTCGAACTGCGCGCCGGCCAGCAGCGTCAGCAGTTGCGGAAACTCGAAGGTGGCGACGCCGGTCGGCTTGAGCAACGTCGCGAAGCCGGCGAGGAAATCGTTGATGTCCGGCACGTGGGCGAGCACGTTGTTGGCCGCCACCAGGTCGGCGCTCCAGCCTTCGCTGCGCAATTGCGTGGCGGTATCGCGGCCGAAGAACAGCTCACGAATCTCCAGGCCTTTTTCCCGTGCAGCCTGTGCGGTGCTCCGGGTCGGCTCGACGCCCAGGCAGGCGATGCCGCGCGCGGCGACATATTGAAGCAAGTAGCCGTCATTGGCGGCGACCTCGACCACGCGGCTGTCGGCGTTCAGCCCAAAGCGCTCGCTCATCTCGGCGACATAGCGCTCGGCGTGCTCCAGCCAGGTGCTCGAGAACGAGCTGAAGTAGGCGTACTCGGCATCGAACAGACTGTCGGCGCGGGTGTAGTCCTCGGTCTGCACCAGCCAGCATTGCTCGCACACGGCAACCTTCAAAGGCACCCATTGCTCGGCCTGCTCCAGCCGATCGGCATGCACATAGGCGTTGGACGGCGGCGAAGTGCCGAGGTCGATCAGCAGCAGGCCCAGCGGTGCGGCGCACCCACGGCAGTTCATAGACGCACTCCAGCAAAATGGTGATCGAGCGCGGGATGGCTGGAATCACGCGCTGACAAATTATTGACAGGCAACGGCCAGGCAATCGCCAGCCGAGGATCGTTCACCGACAAGCCGCCCTCGTGCTCCGGCGCGTAATCGGCGCTGTGCAGGTACAGCAATTCGGCGTCTTCGCTCAGCGTCTGGAAGCCGTGAGCAAAGCCGGCCGGGATCAACAGACTGCGGCCGTCACCGGCCTTCAGATGCTCGGCGTGCCAGTGCAGGAATGTTTCCGAGTCAGGGCGCAGATCCACCGCCACGTCCCAGACTTCGCCGCGCAGGCAAGTAATCAGTTTGGCTTCCGGGGCATTGGCATTCTGATAATGCAGGCCCCGCACACTGCCCTTCTCGCGGGTGCATGAATGGTTGATCTGGCGGATATGAAATTCGCTGCCGAACACACTCAGGCTGCCCTCGCAGAACAACCGGGCGAAGTGCCCACGCTGGTCTTCGAAGCGTTTGTGCTGGACGCTGAAAAGGCCCGCCAGCGGCAATGCCATCAGGGAAAATTCGCTCACAGCGCGCCTCGGTACAGGTTCAGTTGACCCAAGGTCACAGCGCGCATGTCATCGCCGTTCTGCCAGGCCAGATGCCAATCCAGGGTTTGCGTCAGGCAGGCCTGTAGCGACCAGCGTGGCTGCCAGCCGAGCACCTGCCGCGCGCGGCTGCTGTCCAGACGCAGCAGGCCGGCTTCATGCAATTCGCTTTTTTCGATGCGCAGGCCACGCGCCTGCGGCCAGCGATTGGCGAGTAGTTCGACGACCTCGCCGACGCTGCACATGTCCGCCTCGCCCGGGCCGAAGTTCCACGCACCGGCGTATTCCGGGCCTTGCTCGTACAGACCGGCAGCCAGCTGCAGATAACCGGCCAGCGGCTCCAGCGCGTGCTGCCATGGGCGCACGGCTTGCGGATAGCGCAGGGTCACCGGTTCGTCAGCGGTCCACGCTTTCAGCACATCGGGAATCAAGCGCTCAGGAGCAAAATCACCACCGCCCAGAACATTGCCGGCACGCGCAGTCGCCAGGGCCAGACCATGTTCTGCGTGTTTGTCGGCAGGAAAAAACGAGGCGGCGTAAGACTGCGCCAACAGTTCACAACAGGCCTTGCTGCTGCTGTAAGGGTCGTGCCCACCGAGTGCTTCGTCTTCGCGGTAGGGCCACAGCCATTCTTTATTGGCGTAGACCTTGTCGGTGGTCACCAGCACACAGGCGCGCACGCCGCCGACCTGACGAATCGCTTCAAGCAGATTCAGCGTGCCCATGACGTTGCTGGAATAAGTACCGAGCGGATCACGATAGCCCTCGCGCACCAGCGGCTGGGCAGCCAGGTGCAGGACGATCTCCGGCTCGGTCTCGGCGATGATTTCCAGCAAGGCGCCGAGATCGCGCAAATCACCACGTTGATCATTGATACCTTCGTGTACGCGCGCCAGTTCGAACAGGCTCGGTTCAGTCGAAGGATCGAGGGAAAAACCGCTGACTTGCGCGCCGAGGCTTTGCAGCCAGAGGGTCAGCCAACTGCCTTTGAAACCGGTATGACCGGTGACCAGAACGCGTTTGCCACGCCAGAAATCCGCACTCAGGCCCATTGCTTCCATGGGGCCTCCCCGCTCTGCCACAACGCTTCTAGATGGTTCTTGTCGCGCAGGGTGTCCATGGGTTGCCAGAAACCGTCGTGCTGATACGCCATCAGCTCACCCCGATCAGCAAGACCGTCGAGCGGGCCGGACTCCCATGAGGTCTCATCACCGTCAATCAGTGGCAGGACTTTGGGAGAAAGGACAAAAAAACCACCATTGATCCAACCACCGTCGCCACGCGGTTTCTCGGTGAATCCCAGTACCCGGTCACCTTCGCGATCCAGCGCACCATAGCGTCCTGGGGGTTGTACAGCGGTGACGGTGGCGAGTTTGCCGTGGGTCAGATGAAAGTCGACCAGAGCGCTGATATTCAGGTCTGAAACGCCGTCGCCGTAGGTAAAGCAGAACGCTTTCTCGTTTTCAAGATAACGCCCTGCGCGGCGCAGACGGCCACCGGTCATGGTCTCTTCGCCGGTATCGATCAGCGTCACGCGCCATGGCTCGCTGTAATTTTGATGAACGTCCATGCGGTTTTCTCGCATGTCGAACGTCACGTCGGAGGTGTGCAGGAAGTAGTTGGCGAAGAAGTCCTTGATCGCGTAGCCCTTATAGCCGAGGCAAATGACAAAGTCGTGGATTCCGTGGGCGGAATACTGCTTCATGATGTGCCAGAGAATTGGCTTGCCGCCAATCTCGATCATCGGCTTGGGCTTGAGGTGCGACTCCTCACTGATGCGCGTGCCCAGACCACCCGCCAAAATAACTGCCTTCATCGTCTCCCCTCTCGTACGTCACCGGGCTGCATACAGCTTTCTTGAGCGTTGCAGGCCTTCTGGCTAAACCTTCTGCCGGACCGGGCGCAGGAGGAATGACCGCGAGCGCTCGTTTTATGGCGATTTGAGGGGGACTTGCAGGAAACGCGCCAGCTCGCAGCCCCACAGCGGGCATGAAAAAGGGGCTGATCCGGTTCGAGTGAACCGGGTCAACCCCTCCTTCAACTTCAAGCGAATGACTTCACTTTTTTGTTCCACGCACGAAAGTGCCTGAGTCAACGATCAGCCGAACATTGTGAATGCATCATTGCTGGTTGGCAGGCTGATGTACTGGCCGTCAGCCGTCTGGATAACATCAATCGTGGCAGAACCGGCGAACCAGTCCTTCAGACGTACGCCATCGTCAGGAATTTCTCCTTCGAAAACAATGCCCTGATGCACGTAGAGGTCATTGCCGACCCGATCAAGCAGCAAGTACTGAGCGGTGATGTTTGCCAGGACCAACCTGTCGCCTTGACTGAAGCCATCATCCTGAATGGTCACCAATCTTGCGCTGGTGACGGTGTAGGTGTCATCGCCTTCGCCACCAAACGCCGAGCCTGCGCTCTGCAGAATCAGTTTGTCAGCACCTGCCCCACCGAACAGCGAGAAACCAGTGCCGGTCCCGGTCAGCAGATCGTTGCCTTCGCCACCGTCGGCCATGCCATGCACCACGGTAATATTGTCATTACCGGCATCACCAAAGGCCTGGGTACCCCGGTCATCGGGCGCGCCAACGATGGTGTCGTCACCATTGCCGCCATACAAAAGGTCTGCCTGCGGTCCACCCGCTGCAACATTTACGGCGAACGGTCCGAGCTGGGTGTACAGGCTGCCATAGATGGAATCGTTGCCATCCCCGCCATAAATGACGTCGTTACCCAGACCACCCTCGAGCCCATTGACAGTCGCGCTGCCGGTGAGCGTGTCATTGAAGCTCGTCCCGATCAGACTTTCGACATTGATGAATACATCACCTTCGGCGTCCCCTCCCTGACTGACGCCGGTCAGTAGATTGATATTCACTGCAGTGGTGTTTTTGGCGTACCACACCGTGTCGATGCCTTCACGACCGTCGAACACGTCTGAACCAGCACCTCCGACAAAGTTGTCGTATGCGGACGAACCCAGGAAAGTGTCGGCGAACCGGCTTCCCTGGAAAATTTCGATGCTGGCAAAAGTGTCCCCCTCGGCATCACCAGCGTTGGCATTGGTTTTCAGGTCGATGGTGACCGCGCTGTCCGACGACTCATAGCTGACCATATCCAAACCGGCGCCGCCGTTGAAAGCGAATACTGCAGAGTTACCAACGAAGATGTCGTTGAATCTCGAGCCAGTGATTGTTTCGATGCTGTTGTAGGTGTCGCCCATCGCGATCCCGGTGCTGACGCCGGTTTTCAGGTTGACGGTGACGCCCACGGTGCTGTCGTCATAGGACACAGTATCCACGCCCGCGCCGCCGAAGAACTGGTCGGCACCGCCACCACCCAGTAGCACATCGTTACCGATACCGCCGGTGATGATGTTGTCGCTGGCATTGCCGTAGCCGGTGAATGCAGCGGTACCGGTTTAGGTCATGCGCTCGATGTTCGCCGCCATCGTGTGGGTATTCCAGCTGACGAGAATCTGGTCGTTACCACCGCCTGCTTGCTCGATGGCGGTCACACCGCCGCCGTTGACGTAGTACGTGTCATCCCCGGCGCCGCCCTCGAAGGTCGCGTAGCTGATGGCCGCTGCGGTGAAGGAGTCGTTGAAGGCCGAGCCGATGACTTTTTCAACAGCCGTCAGCGTGTCGCCTTCAGCATCACCGCCGGTGCCTACTGAAGAAGTACCCGGACGAATCTCGACGTTGATTGCTTCGGCAGAAGCCGAATAGTCGACCGTATCGGAAGCGGCTCCACCATCGATCTTGTCTGCACCTCCACTACCCTTGATCACGTCATTGCCACCAAGGGCATTGATTTCGTCATCTTCGTTGGTACCCGTCAGCGTATCCGCGCCATTTGTCCCGTTGATAACTGCCATTACTTCTTCCTTGCCTTGTTAAGAACCGGTACCGGTTCGCATCGCGATACTCGTCATCGCCGCGAACGCCAAAGAATTACGAATGTATGGAATCGACAGGAAATGGTCGCGAATCCATCAGTCCGCCAGCCACCCATACTCCCAATACCGCAAGTTATCTCCCCGCAACACGTAATCGCGCAGCACCACCTCACGCAATTCATCGCCCATTCGATAGCTCGCATCCGGATCAGCCAAGTGCATGCGGATCGCTTGTAGCCATTCATCGGTCGTGTTGGTCTTGACTCGCGTGCACGGCAGGTAGCCGCGATACGCCTCGGTATCGGTGCAGACCACCGGAAAGCCGCAGGCGCCGTATTCGAGCAGACGCAGGTTGCTCTTGCAGTCGTTGAAGATGTGAAATTCCAGCGGCGCCAAGGCCAGATCAAGGTTCAGGCTCGCCAGTTTCGCCGGGTAGACATCCAGCGGGATAACGCCGTGAAATTCATGCATGTACGGCACCAAATCATCCGGGCACATGCCGAAGAATACCCAATCGACTTCGTTAGCCAGTTCGCGCACCACGTCCGCGATCACGGCAAGGTCACCGTGGTGACTGGTACCGCCGCCCCAACCAACACGCGGTTTTTTTGAAGTGCGACGCTGGCTGCGCAGATGTCCCCACAGATCCTTGGCCAACATGTTCGGCACCACGCGAATGTCGTGGTGCATGTCTGACAACGCGTTGGCCAGCGGCGCCGTCGAGACCACCACGCGATCACACAGGCCAATCGCGCGGCGCACCATGCGCTCCATGTCCGGTTTGCCCGGCATGTTGCGGATGTGTGCGTTGCGATGGGGAACGTCGATCACATAGTCGTCGAGTTCAAATATCCGTCGCGCGTTGAAGAACTTCTTCAGCGGCGGGATTTCATCAATGGCGTGCTCCGAGTAGCGCCCTTGCAGAACGATGACATCGGGCGACTGACGCTCGATGTCAATAATCGACGGCAAGCCATAGCAGACCCGCCCCTCTACCCGGTTGGCTGCCTCCAGCTCGATCATCGGCTGGCTCATGCGGTAATGGCCGATCGCAGAGGCGTTGATCGGCACCGCCAGCACGTTCGGCAATTGCGCCCTGGAGAAGGCACTCCAGCCGGTACGCAGGCCAGGCTCAAGACTGAAGTTGGTGGCGCCGACACCTTGCAGCGTCAGGTTAACGTTGTAGGCCGGATCACGCGCAACCAGCGGTAACCAGCGCTGATAAAACGTGTCCTTTTCCTCGGCGTGCCGGGCTTCCTCTTCCGCCGTCGCCGCCGTGCTTGGCCGCGCGCCCACCGCCACCACAGCGTTCGGGTTCATCACCACCAGATAACCGTCGCGGCCGACGCGCAGACACAGGTCCACGACATTGAGCGTTTGCTTGAGATCCTGCTCATCAAGACCGCCAACCGTGTCGAAGACCGACTTGCGAATCATCAGGCAGTCACCGCCGACAGCACTCAGGTCATGCACCGCCTGCAAGCGGTACATATAACCTTCCGACTGCATTGGCTGCCCATAGAACGGCAGCCCGACCGGCCCATTCAAACCGAGAATCAGGCCAGCGTGCAGCACGCCGCCGTCCGGGTTGAACAGCTTGGCGCCAACCACGCCGACTTCCGGCCGCTGCGCATGATTGAGCAATTCGTCGAGCCAGTCGGCCTGAGTAATCACGGCGAAGGCGTTGAGCATCAGCACGTACTCGCCACGCGCCTGATGCACGGCGAAGTTGTGCAGGGCAGCAGCGTTACCCTTTTGCGAATACTTGAGCACGCGAATCCGCTCACTGCCCAATTGCGCCATACCGTCCAGCCAGGCCAGCGCTTCGGCACTTTCGCTGCCGTTATCGACCAGAAGCAATTCGTACTCGCTGTAAGCCGTTTTTTCCAGCAGCGTCTCGACACAACGCTGCAAGGCTGCCGTCTGGTCCTGGGTGACAATAATCACCGAAACCAAAGGGCGCCGGGTGTGGTGGTAATCGACACGATTGAGCAGTTCACGGCTGCCGCGTCGGATCTCGTGAGCGATCCCCAGGCGTTGCAGATGCGCTTCGAGAATGCGTGGGCTTTGCTCGACGACACCCGGATCCGTCAGCCACTGCGACAGGTCGAATTTCGATTCCAGCAACACCTCAGCGACGTGTCCGACGACCTGCAGGCCATCGCTCTCGACCATACGCCAGAGCATGTCGTGGGGCGCCAGTTCGGCGAACGTCGGCGCGAAACCGCCGAGTGCCAGAAAGCGTTCGCGCTGGAACGCCAGCGCACGGCCGACATACGGATAGCTGCGCATGAGGTCAAGGTTAAAGTCCGGTTTGAATGCCGGCTCGGCCGACTCGCCATCGCGCAAACTGCCTTCGTCGCTGTACAGACACGTCAGCGGCTGCGAGTGCGCAATGCGATCGGCCATGACCAGCAAAGCCGGTGCTACAGGGCAGTCACCGGGTTGCAGCAGGTAGAACCAGTCGGCACCTTCCAGTTGCGGCAGCAGCGTATTGATCTGCTCCAGACCATCATTGTGCAACGGCATCCGGAATACCCGATCGTGCAACTGCGCTTCGGTACAGGCTGAGGACAGCACCAGCACCAGTTCCGGCGGGTAATCCTGTGCAGCAAGCGCTTCAAGAGTACGGTCAAGAGCGTCGCGACTGCCCTTCGCGTCGACGATAATCGGCACGATCCGGGGTTGGTGCGACCAGCCTGCGAGGGTTTCCGGCAGCCGTGTGCGCTGGGCCTCGGTGAGCACCCGGCAGGCCAGCCACTGCGCATACAACTCTCCAAAACTGAAGCTGTCGACACCCACACCCAGTTCCTGGCGGCTCTGCTTCGAACCCAGTGTGCGACTCAGCGGCAGCTCTTCCCATACGCGTGGCGACTCGTCGGCTTTGGTCAGCTGTACATAACGAACCCAGCCCTGCGCGGGTGCCGACTCGCCGCTGCGGACCTTAAGCATTTGCGAGATCCACTCGCGCTCGGCCTCCGCTGCGTCCTTCATCGGTTGCTGTGCGCTCAGGCGTTCCGGATACAGACGCTCGGCGCTCAGCACACTGTTCGATGTCACCAGATTGCCGCGCCGCAGCAAGCAAACGTACAAGGCAAAATCCAACGTCGCAACGAAGCACGCGCCTTCCTCGGTGAGGGCTGGCAACAGTTCGGCAACGTCGGCCCGACGGAACAGCGCACTGCTAAAGCCACCGAGCACATTGACGGGGAATTTTTCAAAGATGCTAAGGACATCATCACCTTTGAGTAAGCCGCTGACCGGTGATAACGAACTGTTTTCCAGACGTGCCGGCAGGATGATGTCGTTGGCATCCCACAGCAGTCGCTGCGCCACTACCAGACTGACTTCTTCGCGTTGCAACTCATGGGCTTGTTGCTCGATACAGGCCGAGTAGAGCAAGTCATCGTCACACAGGAATTTGATGAACTCGCCGCGAGCCTGTTCGAGGCAGGCCTTCAGATTGCCCACCAGCCCCAGCGTCTGTGAATTGCGCACGTAACGCACCGCCACACCCGTCTGCTCCACGACCGAGCTGACGATACGCTTGATGTCGTCGCCACGACTGTCATCGCACACGATAATCTCAAGATTACCGTAAGTCTGGCTGACGGCACTGTTCAGCGTCCGCTCGAAAAAGCGCGGATTGAACGCGGGAATGGCAATGCTGACGAGGGGAAGTGAATTCACGGCGGGCTCACAGGCGGTACGAGCCCGCTCGGAAAAGCGAGCCCTGGATACCGCGAAAAAACATTAACTGAGGGGACCAGGCCAACGGGCGCTCTCGCGCCCGATAACCGTCAGATCTTGTTGAACAGACCCAATTGGCTGATCTTGCTGAACGCCAACTGCGCGGCTTGCAACATGGTTTGCTGTAGCGTCAGACGGGTCATGACTTCAGCCGGATCCGAGTCACGAATCGAACCCTGGGTCATGCTGTTCGCCGTGCTCAGACTCGAGTTGGTGGTGGTCTGCATATCCAGCGCCTGGCCGCGCGCACCGATGGTGGTGACCGCCGTGCCAATCTGATTAGCCGCCGCGTCGATGTTGCCGAGACCCGCCTCCATTGCGCCTTGCAGCTTCTGCTTGGCAACGGGATCGCCATCGACTGGCGTATTCAGCGCCGTGATCATCTGGCCCAACGTGTCGAGCACGTTCTGGGTCTGGTGATTGTTCGGCTGAATCGAGAATTGATCACCCGCGGCCGGCGTATTGCCCAACGCGAAAGTCACACCGGCAGCGGTCGCATTACCGCCCGCGACAGTGCCTGAGGAAACCGGTTTGCTGTCAGCCGTCACCGGCGCCGCATACAGATCAAAAGCCGTGGCGCTGGTGAACTTGAGGACTGCACCGCCCTGCGGGAAGGCTGCGGTATAAGCGGCCTGATCGGTGATGGTGGAGCCGGTGATCACCGCCGTCGACGGATTGCCGGGGCTACGTGTGGTGGTGAACGTGTCAGGCGACACCGACAGCTGAAAACTGTGCCCGGCAATGACCGCGTCAGGGTTAGTGTCGCCAGCCTTCAGGTTGATGTTCAGCTTCAGATCGACACCACGGAAACTGACGGTCTGGTTGGCGCCGCTGCTGTTGCTGAGCAGGCCGTTCTGGCTGGCCTCGGCGGTCACATCGTTGCCCAAGGCATCGGTGATTTTAAGCTGGGTGCTGCTGACAAAATCGATGGTATACGGCTGCCCCGCCGTGAACTTGGCATCGTAGGTAGCGGCTGTGCCCACGGTGCCGTTGGACAGCACGACACGGCCATCATCCACAGCTGGCGCAGTCATTTTCGTATTGGTACGCCCGGTGTTGATGGTTTGCTGGAACGCGTCCCAACCGGTGGTGTTGGTACCCACCGTCATGCCATCGCCGATGCCAAGATCGATGGTGGTCTGGTCGCCGCTGTAGCTGAACGTGCCGTCAGAGTTCTTCGAATACGGCGCGGTGTCGGTTTTCGAACCGGAAAACAGGTAGTTGCCGTTGGCATCCTTGGCATTCATCAGGCCCAGCACTTGTTGCTGGATCTCGCCGAGTTCCGATGCGTACGCCTGGCGATCCTTGTCGGTGATCGTGCCGTTGTTGGCGGCCAGCGCCAGCTCCTTGGCTCGCGCCAATGCGGTGGTGATCGAGTCCAGCGTGGACTCCTGCACATTCAACGCGCTTTTAGTGGTGTCGACGTTGGTCTTGTACTGATCCAGCATCGCCGCCTGTTGGCCCAGCTGCAGCAAACGCCCGGCGCCGACCGGATCATCGGCGGCCGTGTTGATGCGCTGCAGGCTGCTCGCCTCGCTCGCGGTGGCGACGGCCTTGTTGAAGTTACGCTGATAATCCGAAGCTTGCGTTCCGTAATACTGGGCGGTGGAAATGCGCATGAATTACGACTCCTTAAAGGCTGTTGATCAGCGTGGCGAAAGTTTCCTGCGCAGCTTTGATGATCTGCGAAGACGCTGTGTAGTACTGCTGATACTTGACCAGGTTGCCGGTTTCTTCATCCAGGTTGACCCCGGACAGCGAATCACGCGCACCCTTGGCGTTATCGAGAATCGCCGTGGTCGCCGCGCTGTCGGACTTGCCTTGGGCGGTCTTGGTACCGACGTTGGTCACCAGGGTGTTATAGGCGTCGGTCAGGCTGATGCCCTTGCTTGCCGACCCCGTATCGACCGTCTGTTTGGTTTGCAGGCCGACCAGTGCCTGGGCGTTGCGGTTGTCCGAGGACGCCGCGCCGGTCAGGTTCATGGTGAAGGTTTCGCCGGACTTCGGCGTACCGCCCACAGTGGTCTGCACGGTGAAGGTTTTCTGCACGTTCGGCGTGACAGTGGTATCCATTACCGGATTGCCGCTCGCGTCGACGATGCCGACTTTCAGGTTCAGCGTGTTCGACTGGCCGGGCACGATCGTGCCGGTGCCCAGCGTCCCGCCCTTGGCATCCACCAGCGTGTACGACTGGCTGCCGCCACTGGCGGCGCCGAATACCAGTTTGACCGGCGTCGAATTCTTCAACGCTGCCTGCATGTCAGCCTGGGCGGTCGGGTTGTAAATATCGATCTTGTCGCTGAGCGTCGGCTGGGTGTAAGTGCCCAGACCGTTGGCGCTGGCGACGCCGGTCAGCGGCCCTGCCGCAGCGATTTTCTTCGGATCGCTGAGGACCGTCTGAATGCTCGCCGCCGCGTTGCGGGTCGGCGTTACCTTGAACGAATCACCGGCGCTCAGGGCACCGCCCTTGAGGGCCAGGGTGAAACCGTCAATCACGGGCGTTGGCGTGGTGTTGGTGCTGAACGCGCCCAGATCGGTGCCGTCGGAACGCTTGACGGTGTAATCGGTTGCGCTGGTGAACGTCACCTGATAATCGCTGGTGGTCAGCTTGCCGGTGTCCTTGATGGTGACATCAAGGTTGCCCGAACCTGCGCTGTTGCCATCCTTCGCAATGCTGCGCTGACTGATCAGCGCGGCACTGTTGATGTTGTTGAAAATGGCTGCGCCGAAGTCACCGTTCTTGTCGATGCCCTGGGCTTGCTGGCTGTTGATCTGATCGGCAATCACCAACGCCACGCGACCGAGCTCGTTGAGCGACGGATCGAGGACTTCCTTGCGATAGGTCAGCAGACCGCCGATTTCGCCGCCGCTGATCACCGACGTGATGTCGATGGTGCTCGAACCGCGATCCATCTGAATCGACATGCGCGACGGATCGGTCTTGCTCGCGACCATGCTCAGGCTGTTGGTGGTGTTGCCGATAACCAGCGGCTGACCGCTGCCGACATAAACGTCGAAGCTGGTGCCGCGCTCGACGACCTGGGCACCGGTCAGTTCAGACAGCTGACGTACCGCTTCGTTACGGCTGTCGAGCAGGTCGTTCGGCGCACCGCCGCTGGTGGAGATTTCGCCGATCTTCTGGTTGAGATTGGCAATCGCCGTCGCGAGTTTGTTCACCTGGGCGGTCATGTCGCCAAGGCTGCCGTTGATCGTGGTGTTCTGATCGTTGAGCTGTTTGGCGAGGGTGTTGAAGCGGCTGGTCAACGCCTGGGCGCCGGTCAGTACCGACTGACGCGATGTGTCGTCAGTGGCCGAAGTCGATACGCCCTGCATCGAGGTAAAGAATTTCTGCAGCACACCGGTCAGGCCGGTGTTGGTGTCCGACAGCATGGCGTCCAGCGGCGTCGCCTGCTTGAGGAACGCGGCCGATTCGCTGTCCAGCGAAGTCGCCGTGTGCAGCTGCGTTTCCAGGTACGAGTTGTACACGCGGCGCACGTCGGCCAGGGTCGTGCCCGTGCCGATGAAAACGCTGCCGTACTGCTGCGAGGACTTGGTGCCCTGCACGGTTTGCTGACGTGAATAACCGGCGGTGTCGACGTTGGCAATGTTGTTGCCTGTCGTAGCCAAAGAGGACTGGCTGGCCGACAGTCCCGACATCCCGATATTGAGCAAACTCATGGTTCAGACCTTATTACCTGGTGCCTTATAAAGGCGTGGTGGAGACACCCGCCGCAGCGTAGTTTTCAAAACTGTTCATCTGCTTGGCAATTTGCGAAATCTTCGTCGCGTAGTTCGGGTCGGTGGCATAACCGGCCTTCTGCAACTCGCGTACAAACTGTTCTGGGTTATCGGCCGACTTGAGCACTTCTTGATAGCGATTGTTGCTCTGCAGCAACGTCACCAGATCGTGGAAGCTGTCCTTGTACGAGGCATAGGAACGGAACTCGGCCGTCTCCTTGACCATCGCGCCATTGCGGAACTCGCTGGTGATGGCGCGGGCCGAATCGCCCTTCCAGTTGCTGCTCGCCTTGATGCCGAACAGGTTGTGGCTGCTGCTGCCATCCTGGGCGCGCATGACCGATTTGCCCCAACCGGTTTCCAGTGCCGCTTGCGCCACCAGGTAACGCGGATCGACGCCGATGCGGTCGGCGGCTTCCTTGGCCATCGGCAGCATCGTATTGACGAATTCGTCGGCGGAACTGAAGGCTTTTTTCGCGGGCGCCAACGGAATCTGCGCCATCGCGCGGCCGTAGACCTGCATCTGCCCGCCAGCGGCTTTCTGTTCTTCGGCACGGGCCAGCCAATCTCCGTTGTACAGCGCGCCGGAACCGCTGACCGCAGGCGTCGCGGCACGTTGCGGCAAGGCATTGGTTGCTGCCGCTGTGGTAGTCACCGGTGCCGACGGCACCAGACCGGCGAGCAAGCGATCGGCCAGTTTCGGCGGCAGCGCCAGACGCCGCTGATTGATCAGCGCCATGTCGTTGCGATGGGAAATATCGGTGCTCGGCGCATGCACCGAACGCGACGCCCACAGCGGACGCTCGCCATTGAGGCGCGACAACGGGCCGTTGGTGGCGACAGTGCCGGCGGCAATCGGTGTCGGCACCGCGGCGGCCTTGGCCAGCGCTTCTTGCTGCTTGGCAGCGGACGCGGCCGCAGCCTCGCCCGGCGCCATGGGTTTGTTCTTCGACATCTGCCAGATCAGCACGTCGGCCAGACCGATACCACCGCCCTCGCGGGACATGGAAACGGCCAGTTGCTGGTCGTACATTTCCTGATATTGCTTGGCCGCCGGCGTGTTCAGCGGGTTGTCCTGGCCCAGCGCGTCAGTTGCCGAGCGCATCGACTTGAGCATCTCGCCAAGGAACAGCGATTCGAATTCCTGCGCCACTTTGCGCATGTTCTCGTCGCTGTTCTTGTCGCCGACCTTGAGCTGATTCAGGCGATTGAGGTCCGAGTAGGAACCCGAATCGCTGCTACTGACCAGACCGCTTTTGCGCAT
The DNA here is from genome assembly GCF_014268505.2 of Pseudomonas khorasanensis. Lineage (GTDB taxonomy): Bacteria > Pseudomonadota > Gammaproteobacteria > Pseudomonadales > Pseudomonadaceae > Aquipseudomonas > Aquipseudomonas khorasanensis. The sequence goes on along the minus strand of NZ_JABWQP020000001.1, from coordinate 215,233 downwards.
ATCCATGGTGGCTGGCCTCAGATCACGATCAAGTCGGCTTGCAACGCGCCGGCCTGTTTCAAAGCTTCGAGAATGGCCATCAGGTCACCCGGCGCTGCGCCGACCTGGTTCACCGCACGGACGATTTCGTCTAGGGTGGTGCCCGGGCCGAACTTGAACATCGGCTTGGCTTCCTGCTCGGCATTCACACGGGAGCGCGGCACCACGGCAGTCTGACCGTTGGACAGCGGGCCCGGCTGACTGACAATCGGATCTTCGGTGATGGTCACGGTCAGGCTGCCGTGGGTCACGGCGGCCGGCGAAACCTTCACGTTCTGGCCGATGACGATGGTGCCGGTACGCGAGTTGATGATGACTTTCGCCACGGCCTGACCTGGGTCGACTTCGAGGTTTTCCAGGATCGACAGATAGTCGACACGCTGGCTCGGATCGAGCGGTGCCGTCACGCGGATCGAACCGCCGTCAATCGCCTGAGCGACGCCAGGGCCGAGCATGTCGTTGATCTTGTCGACGATGCGCTTGGCGGTGGTGAAGTCAGAACGGTTGAGGTTCAGCGTCAGGCTGTTGCCCTGGTTGAAACCGCTCGGCACCGAACGCTCAACCGATGCACCACCGGGGATGCGACCGGCCGACGGCACGTTGACCGTGATCTTCGAACCGTCACGACCTTCGGCGTCAAAACCGCCGACCACCAGGTTGCCCTGGGCGATGGCGTAGACGTTTCCGTCGATACCCTTGAGCGGCGTCAGCAACAAGGTGCCGCCGCGCAGGCTCTTGGAGTTACCGATCGAGGAAACGGTGATATCGACCTGCTGACCCGGTTTGGCGAACGCCGGCAAATCAGCACTGATCGATACCGCCGCGACGTTCTTCAACTGCACGTTGCCCGATCCCGGCGGCACCTTGATGCCGAACTGCGAGAGCATGTTGTTGAAGGTCTGCAAGGTGAACGGAGTCTGCGTCGTCTGGTCACCGGTGCCGTTAAGCCCGACCACCAGGCCGTAACCGATCAACTGGTTGGACCGCACGCCGGAAATGCTGGCGATGTCTTTCAGCCGCTCGGCTTGGGCATTGAAGGTCACCGACAACATAACGGCGGCCAGCATGAGGCTCTTGAAATTCAACGTAGCCACCTAGAAAGGGAACAGCGGGCTGAGGAAGAAACGGTCGAACCAGCCGGGCTGACTCGTATCGGCAAACGCGCCAGTACCCGAGTAGGTGATGCGTGCATCGGCAACACGGGTCGAGGACACGGTGTTGTCGGTGGCGATGTCATCGGCGCGAACCATGCCGGCGATGCGCACCAGTTCGTCACCGGTGTTCAAGGTCAGCCACTTCTCGCCGCGTACGGCAATGATGCCGTTGGGCAGCACGTCGGCCACGGTCACGGTGATCGAACCGGTCAGGCTGTTGCTCTGGCCGGACTTGGCGTCACCTTTGGTCGAGCGGTCGGCGCTGTAGCCGGCGTTCAGGCTCAGGTCCCCGCCACCAATCGGGTTGTTGGTGGTCAGGCTCGACCCGAACAACGAGGTCAGGCCGATCGAGTTGTCGCTGTTCTTGTCCATCTGCGAGTTCGCGTTCTTGCTCGCCTGGGTGCGCTCGTTCAGGGTGATGGTGATGATGTCACCGACCCGGAACGCCTTGCGGTCGCTGTACAGGTTTTGCTCGAAACCGGCCTGGTAGATCGAGCCATTGTTGGCTGCCGCCGGCAACGGCGTGCGCGGCAACACCGGGGCGTAGTAAGGGTCATTGGGCTTGGGTGTCGGGGCGACGCAGCCCGCGAGCGAGACGACCCCACTCAATGCCAGAACAGATACAAAGCGATTCATGACCCTACCTCACGGTGTTGCTGGCGACCTCATGGCCGCCCCAAAGACTTGATTACAGATTCTGCGTTACGAACGAGAGCATCTGGTCGGCGGTGGAGATCACCTTGGAGTTCATCTCGTAGGCGCGCTGAGTGGTGATCATGTTGACCATCTCTTCAACGGTGCTGACGTTGGACGTTTCCAGGGTGTTCTGCAGCGTGGTACCGAAACCGTTCAGACCCGGGGTGCCGATTTGCGGCGCGCCGGAAGCAGCGGTTTCCAGGAACAGGTTGTTGCCCACGGCCTGCAGACCGGCCGGGTTAATGAAGTCTGCAGTTTGCAGGTTGCCGATCACTTGCGCGGCAGGGTTGCCGGCGACCGAGATGGACACGGTGCCGTCACGGCCAACGGTGAAGGTCTGCGCGTCGTTCGGAATGATGATCGCCGGTTCCAGGGCGAAACCGCTGGCGTTGACAATCTGGCCATTGGAGTCGAGGTGGAAAGTACCGTCACGGGTGTACGACGTGGTGCCGTCCGGCTGCAGGATCTGGAAGAAACCGCGACCGTCGATGGCCATGTCCAGCGGCTGCTCGGTGGTTTGCAGGCTGCCGGCAGTGAAGTTTTTCTGGGTGCCGACGATGCGCACACCGGTACCCACTTGCAGACCCGACGGCAGTTCGCTGTCCTGGGTCGACTGGGCGCCTGGCTGACGCTTGATCTGATAGAGCAGGTCCTGGAACTCGGCACGGTCACGTTTGAAACCCGTGGTCGAGACGTTCGCCAGGTTGTTGGAAATGGTGGTCAGGTTGGTGTCCTGGGCGGACAGACCGGTTTTGGCAACCCATAGAGCCGGAAGCATTCGATTCTCCTCGTGCGCCTGTTTTACGGCGCGACGTTCTGATAATTAGGTGATCTGCAAGACCCGAGCCATGGCCTGGTCATCGTCTTTGGCGGTGTTCATCATCTTGACGTGCAACTCGAACTGCTTGGCCAGGGCCAGCACCGACGTCATTTCTTCCACGGCATTGACGTTGCTCGACTCGAGGAAACCCGACACCAGTTTTACGTTGGCGTCGATCGGCGCAGGCTGGCCGTCCTTGGTGTAAATCGAACCGTCGAGGCCTTTGTTCATGTTCTTGATGTCCGGATTGACCAGCTTGATGCGGTCCACCTCGGCCATCACGCGCGGGCCTTCACCCATCGCCCGAATGCTGATGGTGCCGTCTTCACCGACTTCGACCTGCTGCTCGGGCGGCACGGCAATCGGCCCGCCATTACCGATCACTGGCATGCCGTTGCCGGCGCGCAGAACGCCGAGGGCGTCGATGTTGAGGCTGCCGGTGCGCACGTAGCTTTCGCCGCCGCTGGGGTTCTGCACGGCAATAAAGCCGTTGCCGGACACCGCGACATCGAGTTCGCGACCGGTCTGCACCAGCGAACCCGGGGTGAAGTCGGTGGCGGGACGTTCGCTCAGGGCATACGCGCGCGCCGGAAAGCTGTCACCAAACACCGGCATCGAACGCGCCTGCTCGAGGTCGCGCTGAAAACCGTTGGTGGAGATGTTCGCCAGGTTGTTGGCATGCGCCCGCTGCGCCAGTGCGTTCTGGCTGGCGCCGGTCATTGCCACATAAAGGTACTTGTCCACACTCAATCCTCTGCATGCCGGACGTTTGCCGCCCACCGCTCTACTGCTGAGCCATAAGCAATTTGCAGACCAACTTTGTTCAGGCGGCAAAAGGCCCGGTAAACAAAGGACTTGAGGGGTTTGCAGGGGAATCAGGGAAAGTGGCAAAGACGAAAAACCGGCGGTGTCATGCCGGTTGGTGGCAACGCCTGACACAGCGATTGCCTGAACGACCGCTTTCGCGAGCAGGCTCGCTCCCACACTGAAATGCACATCCCTGTGGGAGCGAGCCTGCTCGCGAATAGCTCAGCCAATGCAACTTCCGGTCAGGATTCGGTTTTGCCGACCTCATACTCACGCAGCTTGTTGGCAATCGTCGTGTGCGAAACCCCCAGCCGCTTGCCCAATTGCCGGCTGCTCGGGTGCTCGGAATACAGCCGCTCAAGCACCGCTTTCTCGAAGCGCCCGACAATCTCGTCCAGCCCACCCTCCAGCGAAAAATCGCCAAGCGGCTGACGCACGCCGTAATCCGGCAGACGAATATGGTCGGCTTTGACGGTGCCGCCATCACACAGCGACACCGCCTGAAACAGCACGTTTTCCAGCTGCCGCACGTTACCCGGCCAATGGTAATGACTGAGCCGGTCCATCGCCGCTGGCGCCAGTTTCGGCAGCGGGCAGCCGATCTGCCGGCTGGCCTGATCGAGGAAATGTTCGACCAGAGGCGCCAGCCCATCAAGGCATTCGCGAAGCGGCGGTATGTGCAACGACAACACGTTCAGGCGGTGGTACAAATCCTGACGAAACTCGCCGCGCGCGCACAGCTCCGACAAGTCCACCTGGGTCGCACAGATCACCCGCACATCCAGATAAACCTCTTCGTCACTGCCGACGCGACGGAAGCAGCCGTCCTGCAAAAAGCGCAGCAGTTTGACCTGCAAGCGCGGGCTCATCTCATCGACGCCGTCGAGAAACAGCGTACCGCCGGCAGTCAGCTCCAGCAGGCCGAGTTTGCCCTCGGCCCGTGCGCCTTCGAAGGCACCGGGACCGTAGCCGAACAACTCTGTCTCGGCCATCGACTCCGGCAGCCCTGCGCAGTTGAGCGCCATCAAGGGCGACTGTCCGCGCGGGCTGGCCAGATGACAGGCCCGCGCGAGCAACTCCTTGCCGGTACCGGTTTCACCTTCGATCAGGAGCGGCGCATCCAGCGGCGCCATGCGCCGGGCTTCACGGACAACGGCGGCCATGACTTTGGAACTCTGGAAGATACTGTCGAAGCCGCGCAACTCTTGCTTGCGCACATTGTAAATACGTTCGCCGACGCGGTCGGCGCGGTGCAGTGTCAGTACCGCACCCGCCATCGCTTCGCTGTCGTCATGCTCCGATTGCAACGGCGCGATGTCGGCAAGAAAGATGTCGCCCTTGATCTTGACCCGCATGCCGTTGATTCGCGATTTGTTGGCGCGCACCAGTTCCGGCAGGTCGAAATCCTCGGCATAGCGCGACAGCGCAATCCCCGGCACTTCATCGACGCGCACACCGAGCAACTGCGCCGCAGCACGGTTGGCCGCAACGATCGAGCCGCCCATGTCGATCGACAGCACCGGAAACTCCAGCGCACCGAGCAGCGCGTTCAGTTCCATGTGCCGGCGCTCGCTGGGCATCAGCCCTACCCGCTTGACCCCGAACACCCCGGCAATTGCCTCGAACTTTGGGCGCAGGGCCTGGAACTGGATGTTGATCAGGTTCGGGCAATGCAGATAGATCGCGTTGCCATGCTCACCGCCAACCTCGCCGCGCGCCACGTTGATGCCGTACGCCACCAGCAGATTGAGAATGTCGCGCAGGATGCCGATGCGGTTCTGGCAGTGGACTTTGATGCGCATATATAAGGCCCGACAAGATTTTAGGGAGTGAACACAACCCCTGTGGGAGCGAGCCTGCTCGCGAAGGCGCCAGCACATCCAATATTGATGCGTCAGACAGACCGCTTTCGCGAGCAGGCTCGCTCCCACAGGTTTTCGCGGCGCACCTCGAACTTGTTTTCTGTCGAGGCACACAGATAGTTGTCAAGATTATGTGACAGCTTCTGCCCTTTTCAAACCCGCGAATCGCCGTAAATGCGCATTACCCGACAAACCGTAACGATAAGTTTACGAAATCAGCAGAATTTTCCTACGCCCACAAGGTTCAACATGCTGCGCGCCGTCCCGCCCTCAGGTATTCCTTTGTCATCGCTGGACATAACAAAAACGAATTCCCCTAGCAGGAGAGCAGCATGAAGCAGACGCAATACGTGGCTCGTGAGCCCGATGCGCAAGGTTTTATCGACTACCCCGCCGAAGAACACGCGGTGTGGAATACGCTGATCACTCGCCAGTTGAAAGTGATCGAAGGCCGCGCGTGCCAGGAATACCTGGACGGTATCGAAAAACTCGGTCTGCCCCACGACCGCATCCCGCAACTGGCCGAGATCAACAAAGTGCTCGGCGAGACCACTGGTTGGCAAGTCGCCCGGGTGCCGGCGCTGATCCCCTTTCAGACCTTTTTCGAATTGCTCGCCAGCAAGCAGTTTCCCGTCGCGACGTTTATTCGTACCCGCGAAGAACTGGACTACCTGCAAGAGCCGGACATTTTCCACGAGATTTTCGGCCACTGCCCGCTGCTGACCAACCCCTGGTTTGCCGAATTCACCCACACCTACGGCAAGCTAGGCCTGCAGGCGACCAAAGAAGAGCGCGTATACCTGGCGCGGCTTTACTGGATGACCATCGAATTCGGTCTGGTCGACACCCCGCAAGGCAAGCGCATTTACGGTGGCGGGATTCTGTCCTCGCCCAAAGAAACCGTCTATTGCCTGTCAGACGAGCCTGAACACCAGACCTTCGATCCGCTGGAAGCCATGCGCACGCCGTATCGCATCGACATCCTGCAGCCGCTGTACTTTGTCCTGCCGAACCTCAAGCGCCTGTTCGACGTCGCCCATGAAGACATCATGGCCATGGTTCGCCAGGGCATGCAGTTGGGCTTGCACGCGCCGAAATTTCCGCCGAAACCCAAAGCCGCCTGAACCGCGACTTTTACTGACAATTGCGCCTGTGCGTCGCCGTCACTTTGGTTTAGCGTGACGGCATCAAAGGCTCACACGCTTTAATAAAAAACACACTCGATTTCAGGAATACGCCATGTCCACTTTGAACCAAGCCCACTGCGAAGCCTGCCGCGCCGATGCGCCACAAGTCAGCGATGAAGAACTGCCGATCCTGATCAAGCAGATCCCTGACTGGAACATCGAAGTACGCGACGGCATCATGCAGTTGGAGAAGGTCTTTCTGTTCAAGAACTTCAAACACGCGCTGGCGTTCACCAACGCAGTCGGCGAAATCTCCGAGGCCGAAGGTCACCACCCGGGCCTGCTGACCGAGTGGGGCAAAGTCACCGTGACCTGGTGGAGCCACTCGATCAAAGGCCTGCACCGCAACGACTTCATCATGGCCGCGCGCACTGACGAAGTGGCAAAGACCGCAGAAGGACGCAAGTAATGCAATTCGACGCCATCGGCCGGGTGCCCGGCGACCCGATTCTCGGTTTGATGGAGGCTTATGCGCAGGATGCCAATCCGCGCAAGTTCGACCTCGGCGTTGGCGTCTACAAGGACGCCCAGGGCCTGACGCCGATCCCCGAAGCGGTGAAAATCGCCGAAGCGCGTCTGGTTGAAAGCCAGGACACCAAGACTTACATCGGCGGCCACGGCAATCCGTTGTTCGGCAAGGTCATCAATGAACTGGTGCTGGGCGCCGACTCGAAGCTGATTGCCGAACACCGCGCCGGCGCCACCCAGACGCCCGGCGGTACCGGCGCCCTGCGTCTGGCTGCAGACTTCATCGCCCAATGCCTGCCAGGCAAGGGCGTGTGGCTGAGCAACCCGACCTGGCCGATCCACGAAACCATTTTCGCGGCGGCCGGGGTCAAGGTCAGTCATTACCCTTACGTGGGCAGTGACAACCGTCTCGACGTCGAAGCAATGCTCGCTGTGCTCAGGGAAGTGCCAAAGGGTGATGTGGTGCTGCTGCATGCGTGCTGCCACAACCCGACCGGTTTCGATCTGACCCATGACGACTGGAAGCGCGTACTGGATGTCGTACGCAGCCGTGATCTGTTGCCGCTGATCGACTTCGCCTACCAGGGTTTTGGCGATGGTCTGGAGCAGGACGCGTGGTCGACTCGCCTGTTCGCCGCCGAAGTACCTGAGGTGCTGATCACCAGTTCGTGCTCGAAGAATTTTGGTCTGTACCGCGACCGCACCGGTGCGCTGATCGTCTGCGCAAAAAGTGCGGAGAAGCTCATCGACATCCGCAGCCAACTGGCCAACCTCGCCCGCAACCTGTGGTCGACGCCGCCGGATCACGGCGCGGCAGTGGTCGCGACCATCCTCGCTGATCCAGAACTGAAAGCCCGCTGGGCCGATGAAGTGGAAGCCATGCGCCTGCGTATCGCGCAGCTACGCAGCGGCCTGGTCGAGGCACTGGAACCGCACGGTTTGCGCGAGCGTTTTGCGCACATTGGGGTACAGCGTGGCATGTTCTCCTACACGGGTCTTTCGCCGGAGCAGGTGAAAAATCTGCGTGAGCGGCACAGCGTGTACATGGTCAGCTCGGGCCGGGCGAATGTCGCCGGCATCGATGCAACACGTCTCGCCTTGCTGGCGGATGCCATCGCTGACGTCTGCAAATAACTCCCGCCGACTGCTCGTCAACACTTCGCGTGGGAACGAGCAACACCGCTTTCGCGAGCAGACTCGCTCCCACATTTGATTTTTGTGGGGGCCTCCTGCCCTGCGGCCATCTGTCGCATTAATTTGAATTAAAAGTCTGATTGTCATTTTTCCTGCTGTATCCTGCGCAGGCTTTGTAAAAGCGCGGAGCACCTGATCTATCAACAGACTTAGCGAGGAGCGCAACCATGCACGAGATTCCTAATCTCCCCTTCCCAAGCCTGCACGTACCTGAGCAGACGACCCCGCAACACGCCAGTGCTGAAAAGCCCGAGCCGCAAGAAGCCGCTGACAGCCGCAAAGCCGACAGCGAAGAGTAAAACCCGCCGTACAGACCGTGTGGAAAGCGCTAACATGCGCTTTCCACACTGCCTGAATGGAGCCCGCCATGACCGATGAATTCTCTGAAAACCAAGCTGCCGTCCTGATCGGCGCCACCGAGAAAATGATCGAGATCTGGAATCGCCTTTCGCCTGAAAAACAGGCCGCCCTGCTCGAGCGTTTCGGCAGCGAAGAGAACGCCCTCGCCGCCCTGGTCACCACACAACTGGTCGCCCCGGCGAAATCCTGAAACCGCCGCCCGGCAAATAGTTTTACTTTTCCCCGCCCCTGATCGATTCACGCCGGTATCATAAGCAGCCTATCTAATCTGCTGCTCCCGTGGATCGTTGCCCATGTCGCCCTCTATACCCGAGCCACAGCGCCCCTTGGCGGTCACGCTGCAAGTGGTCTCCATCGTCCTCTTCACTTTTATTGGTTACCTGAACATCGGCATTCCGCTTGCCGTGTTGCCGGGCTATGTCCATAGCGACCTCGGTTTCGGCGCAGTGATCGCCGGGCTGGTGATCAGCGTGCAATACCTCGCCACCCTGCTCAGTCGTCCTTATGCCGGCAAGATCATCGATAACAAGGGCAGCAAACGCGCGGTAATGATTGGCCTGGCCGGTTGTGGTTTGAGCGGTGTGTTCATGCTGATTTCGGCGTGGACGCCGAACCTGCCGTTGCTCAGCCTGATCAGTTTGCTGATCGGACGCCTCGTACTGGGCAGCGCTGAAAGCCTCGTCGGCTCAGGTTCGATCGGTTGGGGTATCGGCCGCGTTGGCGCGGCCAACACTGCCAAGGTCATTTCCTGGAACGGCATCGCCAGTTATGGCGCGCTGGCGATCGGCGCGCCGTTTGGTGTCTGGCTGGTGAGTCGGCTGGGCTTGTGGAGCATGGGCGTGAGTATCATCCTCCTCGCCTTGCTCGGCCTGGCGCTGGCGTGGCCGAAAACTGCCGCGCCGATTGTCAGCGGTGAACGCCTGCCCTTCATGCATGTGCTGGGAAAAGTGTTCCCCCACGGCTGCGGGCTTGCGCTGGGCTCGATCGGCTTCGGCACCATCGCCACTTTCATCACCCTGTATTACGCGACGCAACATTGGGATAACGCCGTGCTGTGCCTGAGCCTGTTCGGCGCGAGCTTCATCGGCGCCCGGCTGCTGTTCGGCAACCTGATCAACCGCTTGGGCGGCTTTCGCGTGGCAATTGCTTGCCTCTCGGTAGAGACCTTGGGGTTGTTGCTGTTGTGGATCGCACCGGATGCGCATTGGGCCTTGGCCGGTGCGGCATTGAGCGGTTTTGGTTTCTCGCTGGTGTTCCCGGCGCTGGGCGTGGAAGCGGTGAATCTGGTACCGGCATCGAGCCGTGGTGCGGCGGTCGGTGCCTATTCACTGTTCATTGATTTGTCGCTGGGGATCACCGGGCCATTGGCCGGGGCGATAGCGGCAGGGTTCGGTTTCGCCTCGATCTTTCTGTTCGCCGCGCTCGCAGCCCTGGGCGGGCTCGGCCTGAGCGTCTATCTGTACAAGCACACGGCGAAATACCGCGAGGCTTAAAAATCCACCTTCCCGCGCCCGGCCTTGATGCTGCCGCGCTTGGTTTTCGACTCAAGCCGACGCTTCTTCGAACCGAGGGTCGGCTTGGTCGGGCGACGTTTCTTTTCGACTTTGGTGGCGCTGAGAATCAGCTCGACCAGACGTTCCAGGGCATCGGCGCGGTTGGCTTCCTGGGTCCGGTACTGCTGAGCCTTGATGATCAACACGCCATCGCTGGTGATACGACTGTCGCGCAGCGCAAGCAGACGCTCCTTGTAAAACTCCGGCAGCGACGAATTGGGAATGTCGAAGCGCAAGTGCATGGCGCTCGATACCTTGTTGACGTTCTGCCCACCGGCGCCTTGAGCGCGGATGGCCGTCAATTCGATCTCGGCATCCGGCAGATGCACATTGTTGGAAATCACCAGCATGGAAAAGCGTCCGTAATCTGAACGTGCAGGATACTTGATTCACTCACCCCCTGTGGGAGCGAGCCTGCTCGCGAAGGCGGTTTCCACCTGAAGTTAATGCAAGCTGGGACGACGCTTTCGCGAGCAGGCTCGCTCCCACACGAGAACATTTGTGCGCAGAAACAACAAACCCGGCACTCTGGCCGGGTTTGTTGTTTATGCGTCTTGCTTATTTGGCGACCGAACCCGCCACAGGCAAGGCCTGCCGCGCTTCGCGCTTGTTCTTGATCACGTAGCAGACCCACATGAACACGACCCACACCGGAATCGCATACACCGAGATCTGGATGCCCGGAATCAACAGCATCACACCGAGGATGAACACCACGAACGCCAGGCACACATAGTTGCCGTACGGATACCACAGCGCCTTGAACAGCGGCGTTTGCCGGGTCTTGTTCATGTGCTGGCGGAACTTGAAGTGCGAAAAACTGATCATCGCCCAGTTGATCACCAGCGTCGCAACCACCAGCGACATCAGCAGTTCCAGCGCGTGCTGCGGGATCAGGTAGTTGAGCAACACCGCAACCAGCGTCACCGCGGCCGAAGCCAGAATCGAACGCACCGGCACGCCGCGCTTGTCGATCTTCGCCAGGCCTTTCGGCGCGTCACCCTGCTCAGCCATGCCCAGCAGCATGCGGCTGTTGCAGTAGGTGCCGCTGTTGTACACCGACAGCGCCGCCGTCAGCACGACGAAGTTGAGGATGTGCGCGGCGGTGTCGCTGCCGAGCATCGAGAACACTTGCACGAACGGGCTGCCGCTGTAGGAATCGCCGGACGCGTTGAGGGTTTCCAGCAGGCTGTCCCATGGGGTCAGCGACAGCAGGATCACCAGCGCGCCGATGTAGAAAATCAGGATACGGTAGATCACCTGATTGATCGCTTTCGGAATCACGGTTTTCGGCTTGTCGGCTTCGGCTGCAGTGAAGCCGAGCATTTCCAGACCACCGAAAGAAAACATGATGATCGCCATGGCCATCACCAGACCGCTCACCCCGTTCGGGAAGAAACCACCGTGGGCCCACAGGTTGCTAACCGACGCCTGCGGGCCGCCATGGCCGCTGACCAGCAGGTAACTGCCCAGCGCGATCATGCCGACGATCGCCACGACCTTGATGATCGCAAACCAGAATTCGGCCTCACCGAAGACCTTGACGTTGGCCAGGTTGATCGCGTTGATCAGCACGAAAAATGCGGCAGCGGAAACCCAGGTCGGAATGTGGGGTGCCCAGTAATGAATGTATTTGCCGACCGCCGTCAGCTCGGACATGCCCACAAGGATGTACAGAATCCAGCAGTTCCAGCCCGAAAGGAACCCGGCGAAACCGCCCCAGTACTTGTGCGCGAAATGGCTGAAGGAACCGGCCACCGGCTCTTCGACGATCATTTCACCAAGTTGGCGCATGATCATGAAGGCGATGAAGCCGCAGATGGCATAGCCGAGGATCATCGACGGGCCGGCGGATTTCAGGACCCCGGCCGAGCCGAGGAACAATCCGGTACCGATCGCGCCACCGAGGGCGATCAGTTGAATATGGCGATTTTTCAGGCCGCGTTTAAGCGTACCTGGCTGCGAGGGTTGTCCACTCATGAAAAAGGTCTCACGCAAGGTTTGATGATGTTCAGTAGACGTTGCTGCAAGGTTGCGATTTCAGGCAGCCCCGATCAAACCCCAGCGCAGGCACCAGGAGTTCAGCTTTTTTACAACGGTCATGCGTCACCTGTTTGTTTTTATCTGTGACGAAATCGAACCCGGCACGCTTGTGGCGCAACGGAGTGAACAAGGCGGATGGCCTTGATGTGTGCGATTACGCAGAGGGTCACAGTTAAAACGCGGCGCATTGTACACCGCCAACCCCCTGCTGCCAGACCCCGCCTGATCAGCGTGTCGGTTGCCGGGATTGCCTGTGTCCGCTTCGGTACGCGCGAGCGGCTGCAAAAATTGAGTCAGGCCTTTGCAGGCCATCGACGGGGACGAGGAAAAAACCGTCCCACGGGGAGAAGTGGAAATCAGTCGCGGCGTTCATTGCGCCTCCTTCTTGTTATTCACCTGCACGACAGGCATGGGAAGCATCACACCTTGCCCGAGCGCCGGAAACAAGCGCGCCAGAGCCTTGCCTGGCGTCTGCTCCGGCAGCTTTCGGCAGTTTTTCCTTACAGCCGCACGAGAGACTACGAACCGGTGTAACGACGGGCTTGTTTCGTCACGTTTTCTTTACAAGGCGTAACGAAGTTTTTCCAAATCAGAAATTTCTGCAGGACGTCTGCATATTGACGGTAGCTAGCTTGCTATCGGTTTTCCCCTCTAGTTTTTTGTTTTCAAATAAGAAAACGCTTCCTGAAAAACAGAACAAAAAGTCTATTTAAAAATTAAATGGATAAAATTTTGCAATACAAAAAAGCCTGAACTAGGTTTTCCACGTCTCACCGGCCACCTTGACCGGTCAGTCATCGCAGTGCCCAAACGTGAGCCTGCGAAGCTAAAACACCGTGAAAGCCATCTAGGAGATCGACCATGCAAGCACTCGAAAAAGACTTGGATACCGAACTGCAACTGGACGAATGGTTTGAAGCGCCAACCCATGAAGCCGCCGTGGAAATGATGCAAGCCGACGCGGTGGTTCCGTTCGGCACGGCGATGTGGCCTCTGTAACCCATCCCGGGCAGGCACGGTCCGGCCGGTCGTGCCTGCCGCTTCATTTCCCGGTCAGTCAGGGAGGATTCATGGATAAGCCACGCGCCATCTCGCATTTCCTTTACTACCTCGAACATCACCCTGCCCTTGCCGGTCTCGACTCGGCGAAGGTACTGCTCGGCCACACGGCCGATTACGAAGCGCTGACCGGCGCCATCGCCGAGCAGGCCGGCGAGCATCCACGCTTTACGTTCAGCGCCCGTCGCCTGGATCTGGAAAGCACCGCAGCGCTGACCTCGGCCATTGCCAACAGCGATCTGTACATTTTCTTCTACGACTCTTCCACCCTGCCCAATCCGCGCCCCGACGGCCCGGAGTTCGTCCGCGCGCTGCAAGCGGTCATGGCGGAGAACTGGAAGAAGTCGCTGCTGTTCAAGGATTACGGCGACTATTTCTACGACACCTTCAGCATCGCCCCGCAACGCATCGCGGGCCTTAACAGCCACTTGATACAGCGCATGTCGCAAGCCACCACACTGAGTTTTACCGACGAACACGGCTCACGCTTTGAAACGCCGCTGAGCAGCATCAAGAAGTGGACTGACATCAACGGTGTCGGCAACTTCGACCTCGCGCCGGGCGAGATCGCCACGCACAGCGAGGCCATCAACGGTCATGTGAAGTTCAAGGGCACCTTCCTCAGCACCATCCCGTTCGCTCGCAAATACGGCGTACTGGAATCACCGCTGGAGCTGTGGATCGAGAACTCGACCATCAGCCGCATCGCCACCGATGTGCCGGGGCTGGAACACGATTTCAACCGATACCTGGACGCGAACCCGTCGAACCGGCGCATCGAGGAACTCGGGATTGGCACCAATGAAGGGGTGAAAGACTTGTACGCGCGAAATGCCGGGTTCGAAGAGCGGCATTGCGGGCTGCACCTCGGGTTGGGTGGTGGTGCGAAGGGCAGCCATCATCTGGACCTGATCTTCTCCGGCGGCGTGCTGGCGCTGGACGACAAGCCGGTCTTCGACGGAAGATTTGTCTTTTGAGCGACTGACGCCTTCGCGAGCAGGCTCGCTCCCACAGGGGATTTGTGTACGCCGCAGATCCAATGTGTGAGCTAGCCTGCTCGCGAAAGGACCCTGTCAGAGGCTGCATGAGTTTCGTCAGACGAAAAAAAACGCCAACCCTACGGTTGGCGTTTTTTCATTCGGCGCTAAACCCGATCACTCCGGCTTCTTGCGACCAAACCCCGGACGCTGACCTGAGCCGGCCGGTGCGCCGCGACGCTTGCCCGATGGCTTGTCGTCACCTACCAGTTTGATCCCCGGACGCTTCGGTGCCGGTTTCGCTGGGCGCTTGTTGGTGGTGTCCGCTGGACGATCCGCCACTGGCGTGCCGCGACCGGCAGGTGCGCCCCGCTCGCCCCGCTCGCCACGCTCGCCACGCTCGGTGCGACCGTTGGCCGGGCGCGGAGCGCGCTCGCCGTCACGGGCGACTGGCTTGCGACCTGGACGCTCGCCTTCGATCTGCGGCTCACGGCCCGGACGTGGCCCGGTCGGTGCGCCAGCGGCTGGACGCAAGGTGCGCACGCGCTCGGTCTTGGCCATCGGCCGCGACGATTTGCGCTGCATGCGTTCCAGCTTGTCCTTGCTCTTGGCGTTCAGTTGCGGCATCGCTACCGGCGTCAGGCCCACTTCAGCACTGAGAATGTCGACTTCGTACTGGCTCATTTCGCGCCAGCGGCCCATCGGCAGGTCGGAGTTGAGGAACACCGGACCGAAACGCACGCGCTTGAGACGGCTGACCACCAGACCCTGGGATTCCCACAGACGACGAACCTCACGGTTACGACCTTCCATCACCACGCAGTGATACCAGTGGTTGAAACCTTCCCCACCCGGCGCCTGCTTGATGTCGGTGAACTTGGCCGGACCGTCTTCCAGCACCACGCCAGCCTTCAGGCGCTCGATCATTTCGTCATCGACTTCACCGCGTACACGTACGGCGTATTCACGGTCCATTTCGTAGGACGGATGCATCAGGCGGTTGGCCAGTTCACCGTCGGTGGTAAACATCAGCAAACCGGTGGTGTTGATGTCGAGGCGACCGATGTTGATCCAGCGGCCTTCTTTCGGGCGCGGCAGCTTGTCGAACACGGTCGGACGGCCTTCCGGATCGTCACGGGTGCAGATTTCGCCATCGGGCTTGTTGTACATGATCACGCGGCGCACCATTTCGGCGGCCTCTTCGCGCTTGATCACCTTGCCATCAATGGTGATGGCGTCGTGCATATCGACGCGCAGACCAAGGGTGGCGTCTTTGCCATTGACCTTGATCCGGCCTTGGCTGATCCAGGCTTCGACGTCACGGCGCGAGCCGACGCCGATACGGGCGAGGACTTTCTGCAGCTTTTCGCCTGCAGGTCCGATTTCCTGGTCGTCTTTCTGAATGATGTCACTCATCTGGGCACCTCCCGGTGTGGTCTGTTCAGGCGGCGCCTGAAGCATTGGAATCTGTGTACTTTGCCGAAGGGATCGGCGAAGGGTCGCGAATCATACGCGGATGCGCGTCATCGCGCATCAGAGACTAGCTGATCAAGGCAAGGTTATTTCTTTTTCCGCCGACCGGCACTACCGAGTTTGATCAGGCGCAAAGCCGCTTCGGCCAGCACCGTGCTCTTGCCATCCTTGTCGAGCTTCTTCCAGGCCTTGATTTCACGCTTGCTGCGACCGCAACCGAGACAGATGTCGTCGTTGAATTTGCAGAGGCTGATGCACGGGTCCTTGGTGGAACTCATCACTCACTCCGAATATGCACCGTTTCCTGTGGGAGCGAGCCTGCTCGCGAAAGGGCCCTGTCAGTCGACGTCATCGTTGTCTGACACACCGCATTCGCGAGCAGGCTCGCTCCCACAGTTGTTCGTAATCAGTCTTCGAACTCGCGCCGTTCGGCTTCGATGGCTTCGGCCAGTGCGCGGGCTTCGGCTTCTTCTTCGCTCAGCTCCGCTTCCGGCTGTTCGAGGGCGGCGACGGCGGCCAGGAGTTTCTCGCGAGCTTCGGCGACACCGAGAATGTCTTCTTCCGGTTCGGCGACAGGCGCGGCTTCAGGTTCAACTGCACTCGCGGGCTCGGTGACCCCGGCTTCAGATTCGATCACCTGCGCTTCGCCATCCACCGCATCGCGCAGCAAGTCGTCGAAGTCGGTTTTGATCCCCTCCTCCATGCTGTCCAGTTCCAGCAGCAGACTGTGGAAACTGGTCTCTTCCTTTTCTTCTTCAGGCTCGGCGCTGGCGTCGGCAAGCTCCTGCAGACTTTGCGGCACGGGCGCGTCGTCAAAATCGAGCACCGGCTCCGCTTCCATCTCGCGCAGCTCGGCCAGCGGCGGCAGGTCTTCAAGGTTTTTCAGGTTGAAGTGGTCGAGAAACGCCTTGGTCGTGGCGAACATCGCCGGTTTACCCGGCACGTCGCGATAACCGACGACGCGGATCCACTCGCGCTCAAGCAGGGTTTTGACGATGTTGCTGTTGACCGCCACGCCACGCACGTCTTCGATTTCGCCACGGGTGATGGGTTGGCGATAGGCGATCAGCGCGATGGTCTCCAGCAGCGCACGGGAATAGCGCTGCGGGCGTTCTTCCCAGAGCCGACCGACCCAGGGCGAGAACTTCTCGCGAATCTGCAGACGATACCCCGATGAGACTTCCCTGAGCTCGAACGCACGGCCCTCGCAGGATTTGCCCAGCAGCGTCAGGGCTTTCTTGAAGACGGCGGGCTCGGGCCGCTCGCCCTCTTCAAACAGTTCAAACAGGCGCTCAAGGGATTGCGGCTTTCCCGAGGCCAACAGAAAGGCTTCAAGCAGGGGCGCCAGCTCGCGGGGTTCAGTCAGGTTCATATCTGGACTCGTTATTCGGCTCGGGCTCGCACGTGGATCGCGGCGAACGGCTCATTCTGCACCAGCTCGACCAAGGATTCCTTGACCAGTTCAAGGATCGCCATAAAAGTCACCACCACACCCAGACGACCCTCTTCAGCGGTGAACAGCTCGACAAACGGCACGAAGCCGCCGCCCTTGAGCCGCTCCAGCACATCGCTCATGCGCTCACGGGTGGACAACGCTTCACGGCTGACCTGGTGGCTCTCAAACATGTCACCACGGCGCAGCACTTCGGCCATGCACATCAGGATTTCTTCGAGCGCAACATCGGGCAACAGCTTGCGCGCACGCGCTTGCGGGGCGTCGAGTTTGGGCACGATCACATCGCGACCGACCCGACTCAAACCGTCGATGCCTTCGGCGGCGGCCTTGAAGCGTTCGTATTCCTGCAAGCGGCGGATCAGTTCGGCGCGCGGATCGTCTTCTTCGTCCTCGACGGTTTCGGCCCGTGGCAGGAGCATCCGCGATTTGATCTCGGCCAGCATCGCCGCCATCACCAGGTATTCGGCAGCCAGCTCCAGACGCACCGACTGCATCAGCTCGACATAGCCCATGTACTGGCGAGTGATTTCCGCCACCGGAATGTCGAGGATGTTGATGTTCTGTTTGCGGATCAGGTACAGCAGCAGGTCGAGCGGGCCTTCGAACGCTTCAAGGAAGACTTCCAGCGCATCCGGCGGAATGTACAGGTCCAGCGGCATTTCCATGACCGCCTGGCCGTAGACCATGGCAAACGGCAGCTCTTGCTGAGCGCCGGCCTGAGGGTCGACCACGGTTTCTACTGCGGACATTCAGGCCTCGACCATGAACGGCGCAGGGTCGCCGCAACCGACGCGCACCACTTCCGGGTCGTCGCCGGTCAGGTCGATCACGGTGGAAGCTTTGATGCCGCCGAAGCCGCCGTCGACGATCAACTCCACTTGATGCTCAAGCAACTGACGCATTTCGTACGGATCGCTGAGCGGATCTTCATCGCCGGGCATGATCAGCGTCACGCTCATCAGCGGCTCGCCGAGCTCGGCCAGTAGCGCCAATGCGATCGGATGGCTGGGTACGCGCAGGCCGATGGTGCGTTTTTTCGGGTGCAGGAGCAGCCGTGGCACTTCGCGGGTGGCGTTGAGGATAAAGGTGTATGGGCCAGGCAAGTGCGCCTTGAGAATCCGGAAGGTGCCGGTGTCGATCTTGGCGTAGTTGCCCAACTGCGACAGGTCGCTGCAGATCAGCGCGAAGTTGTGCTTTTCATCGAGCTGACGCAGGCGTCGCACGCGCTCGATCGCATTCTTGTCGCCGATCTGACAACCGATTGCGTAGGAGGAGTCCGTGGGATATATCACCACCCCGCCCTTGCGGATGATCTCGACCGCCTGTTTGATCAGGCGCGCTTGCGGGTTTTCCGGATGTATCTGGAAAAATTGACTCACGTTCTCTACCTGTTCAGACGGCGGCAATATCTGTGTCATGTTTGAACCGACACCACAGGGGTGGAAGGTCCTCGGGAACCGGCCGGTACTGGCCGATCTCGGACCAGCCGCCAGGGCCATGGAAGTCACTGCCAGCGCTGACCAGCAGACCGAACTCACGGGCAAGGATCGCCAGGCTGCCCACCTGTTCCGCAGGCTGATGGCCGTTGACCACTTCGATGGCATGCCCGCCTGCTTGAATATAGTCGGCAATCAGCTTTCGGCGTTTGCTACGGGTGAAATCGTAGTGCCAGGGATGCGCCAGGCTGACCCAGGCGCCAGCGGCGCGAAGCGTGCCGACGGTGTCTTCAAGGGTCGGCCAGTGCAACTTGACGTCACCCAGCTTGCCGGCGCCGAGCCATTTGCGAAATGCCTCGGCGCGATCCTTTACATACCCTTCACGCACCATCCAGTCGGCGAAATGCGGACGGGCCGGCGCGTTGCCGCTGTCGCCCAGTTCCTGCTGGACCTGCCGGGCGCCATCGAGCGCACCGGGCATGCCTTTGAGGGCGAGCTTGCGGCTTATTTCTTCCGACCGCAGCCAGCGACCATCGTGCAATCTGGCGATGGCCTCGACCAACGGCGCGGCGTGGACGTCAAAACCATAGCCCAACACATGAATGGTCGCCCCGCCCCAGGTGCAGGACAATTCGACGCCATTGACCAGTTGCATGCCCAATTCATTGGCGGCCGTGCGCGCTTCGGCGAGGCCTTCAAGGGTGTCATGGTCGGTCAACGCCAGGACTCGCACGCCGTTTTCGAACGCACGCGCAACCAGAACCGCAGGCGCCAGGGCGCCATCGGAGGCCGTGCTATGGCAGTGCAAATCAACATTCACGGGGAGTTGTAACCTCAAATCAGCTGGCGCTATCGCGCGCCCATATGTTTGTTATTATGCCGCCACATCCAGCTTCTGGCTCTCACTGTGAAACAATTCATCGATTTCATCCCGCTTCTGCTGTTCTTCATCGTTTACAAACTTGATCCACGGGTTGTCGACATTGCCGGCCATGAGCTGACGGTAGGCGGTATTTACAGCGCCACCGCGATACTGATCATCAGCTCTCTGGTGGTGTACGGCGCGCTGTTTATCCAGCAGCGCAAGCTGGAAAAGAGCCAGTGGCTGACCCTGATCGCCTGCCTGGTATTCGGCAGCCTGACCCTGGCCTTCCACAGCGAAACCTTCCTGAAGTGGAAAGCACCGGTGGTCAACTGGCTGTTCGCCCTGGCATTCATCGGCAGCCACTTCATCGGCGATCGCCTGCTGATCAAGCGCATCATGGGCCACGCGCTGACGCTGCCGGATCCGGTCTGGACGCGTCTGAATATCGCCTGGATCGGCTTTTTCATCTTTTGCGGCGCCGCCAACCTGTTCGTCGCGTTCACCTTCCAGAGCATCTGGGTCGACTTCAAGGTGTTCGGCAGCCTGGGCATGACCGTGCTGTTCCTGGTGGCTCAGGGCATCTACCTGTCGCGCCACCTGCATGACACCGATACCACAACGCCAAAAACCGAGGACTGACATGCTCTACGCAATCATTGCCACCGACGTCGCCAATTCCCTGGAAGCTCGCCTGGCCGCGCGCCCTGCGCATCTGGAACGCCTGCAAGCGCTCAAGGGCGAAGGCCGCATCGTACTGGCCGGCCCGCACCCGGCCGTCGACAGCAATGATCCGGGCGCAGCGGGTTTCACCGGCAGCCTGATCGTTGCCGAGTTCGATTCGCTCAGCGCCGCGCAAGCCTGGGCCGACGCCGATCCGTACATCGCTGCTGGCGTCTACGCCAATGTGATCGTCAAGCCGTTCAAGCAAGTCCTGCCGTAATAGCCTTTGTGGCGAGGGAGCAAGCTCCCTCGCCACAGTTTCATCATGCGCCATCCCTCTGCATGACTTGCGGCGATGAACCTTCTCGGTTCATCGCGCTCTCAATCGCTCATTATTCTCGTTTGCCTGCCGACAACCTGCCCAATATCCATTTGGAAACAGGTGTCGCGATGCGCAAGGGTCCGTTGTGTCTGATGTTGGTCACGTTGTCGATCATGGCGCCTGCCCATGGCGAGCCATCCACCGAAAGCGGCAGCTCCACGCCCTTATCGTTGAGTGCCGGCAGCCAGATCACCGAGCTGCAACAGCGCCTCAAGGCCAGTGAACTGCAGCGGGAAGACCTGAACAAACAACTGCAAAATGCCGACAACGCGCGTGAAAGTGCCCAGCTTGCCCGGTTGCGCCAGGAGAACCAGCGTCTCAAGCTGCAACTCAAGGAAGCCCAGGCCAGCCCGTTGCCGCGCCTGTTGACCGATCAGCAGCAGTGGTTCGTCACCGGCGCAGGGGTAGCGCTATTGGCGCTGCTCTGCGGTATCTTTGCCAGTGGTGCAAGCCGAAAACGTCGGCAATGGCTAAATTGAGTGAGTCATGAGCGAGCTGTTACTGATTGATGATGACCAGGAGTTGTGTGAACTCCTGAGTACCTGGTTAAGCCAGGAAGGCTTCCAGGTGCGCGCCTGCCACGACGGTCAGAGCGCCCGCAAGGCGCTGGCCGAAACCGCGCCGGCGGCGGTGGTGCTGGACGTGATGCTGCCCGACGGCAGCGGTCTGGAACTGCTCAAGCAATTGCGCAACGACCACGCCGACCTGCCGGTGCTGATGCTTTCGGCGCGCGGCGAACCATTGGACCGCATCCTCGGCCTCGAACTGGGTGCCGACGATTACCTGGCCAAACCCTGCGACCCCCGCGAACTGACCGCCCGCCTGCGCGCCGTGTTGCGTCGCAGCCACCCGGCCGCCGTGTCGACACAACTGGAGCTGGGCGACCTGAGTTTCAGCCCGGTGCGTGGCGTGGTCAGCATTGACGAAAAAGAACTGACCCTGACGGTGTCCGAAAGCCGTCTGCTCGAAGCCCTGCTCAAGCAACCGGGCGAGCCGCTGGACAAACAGGAACTGGCGCAACTCGCGCTCGGGCGCAAGCTGACCCTCTATGACCGCAGCCTCGACATGCACGTCAGCAACCTGCGCAAAAAGATCGGCCCGCACCCCGACGGCCGCCCACGCATCGTTGCCCTGCGTAGTCGCGGTTACTACTACAGCCTCTAAGAAACACTCGGGCCTCTGTGGCGAGGGAGCTTGCTCCCGCTGGATTGCGCAGCAATCCCTCTGCTGTTGCGGCGGGCAGCGAGGGCCGCTTCGCTGCCCAGCGGGAGCAAGCTCCCTCGCCACAAATGCCATTGTCAGGCTGATAACGAAGCGTCTTTACCGAAGCTTTACGCAGCGCTGACCGCCGCTGACCTTGATCTCCGTAATCTGCACTCATCCGGAACGTACCGGGAACGAGACAAGGAGATACACCATGCGCAAGACTCTTATCGCTCTGATGTTCGCGACCGCTCTGCCAACCGTCGCGATGGCCATGCCACAGGATGGCGGCCCGCTGGGTGGCCCGCTCGACGGTCCGCGCCACGGCGGTCAAATGCACGGCATGCACGGCAAGGGCCCGTACAGCCAGCTCGACCTGACCCGCGAGCAACGCGAGCAGATCCGCAAGATCATGGGCGAGCAGATGCACGAGCGTAAGCAAGTGGTCGACAAGTACCTGGAAAAACTCTCCCCGGCCGACCAGAAAGCCATGAAGGACGAGATCGCGGCCAACCACAAGAAAGCCGAGTCCGATGTTCGTGCGTTGCTGAAACCCGAGCAGCAGAAACAGTTCGACGAGATCCAGAAGAAGCGCGCCGAACGCCGTGCTGAATGGGCCGAGTTCAAGGCTTGGAAAGCGCAGCAGGCGCAAAAGGCGCAATAATGGATTAACCATGGGCCCGACGACTCACCTCGTCGGGCCTGTTTCATTCAAATCGGATGTGGGAGCGAGCCTGCTCGCGAAAGCGGTGTATCAGCCAGAGATGGATTGACTGACACTACGCTTTCGCGAGCAAGCTCGCTCCCACATTTGATCTGTGTGCTTGTTTGAGGAGTTTCTGTGCGTTCACTGTTCTGGCGTATTCTCGCGAGTTTCTGGCTGGCCATCGCTCTGGTTGCCGGACTGTCGATTCTGCTCGGGCACATGCTCAATCAGGACGCGTGGATACTCAGCCGCCATCCCGGCCTCAATACCCTCGCGTCTGAATGGACGCAAACCTACGAAGCCCAGGGCGAAGAAGCTGCGCAGGACATCCTCGAACAACGCAAACGCCAGTACCACATCGACGTTCAAGTACTCAATGAAACCGGCGACCCGGTGGTACGCGGCACCTTCCCGCGTCGCGCCGCGGCATTCGAAGCCCGGCAGAACAACGATGACCGGCGCCTGCCATGGCGGCGCCTGACCGATGAAATCACCAGTGAAAAAACCGGTGACACCTACCTGTTCATCTACCGCATCCCGCACCCGGAACTCGACGCCTGGCACCGCGAAAGCCTGCTCTGGCCGCTGAGTGCGCTGGGCATTGCACTGGTGGTGCTGACCCTGTTCAGTCTGCTGGTGACGTTCTCCATCACTCGCCCGCTCAGTCGCTTGCGCGGCGCGGTGCATGATCTGGGGCAGACCACTTACCAGCAGAACAGCCTGGCGAAACTGGCCAACCGCCGCGACGAGTTCGGCGTGCTCGCCACCGATTTCAACCGCATGGGCGCGCGCCTGCAAAGCCTGATCGGCAGCCAACGTCAGCTACTGCGTGATGTTTCCCATGAATTGCGCTCGCCGCTGGCCCGCCTGCGCATCGCCCTGGCCTTGGCTGAGCGTGCCAATCCTGAAGAACGCGAGAAACTCTGGCCCCGGCTGACCCGCGAATGTGATCGGCTGGAGGCCCTGATCAGTGAAATTCTGGTGCTGGCGCGCGTCGATGCCGACAACGCCAGCGCTGAAGAGGTTGATTTGAATGCGCTACTCGGCGCCCTGCAAAAGGACGCACAACTGGCCTCGCCCGAGCAAACCGTGCACCTGGAGGCCGAGCCCCAACTGAATCTCAAGGGCTGGCCGACGATGATTGAGCGCGCCGTCGATAACTTGCTGCGTAATGCCCAGCGCTTCAACCCGCCCGACCAGCCGATCGAACTGCAGGCGGCGCATCAGGGCGAGCGGATCGTTATCAGCGTGCGCGACCATGGGCCAGGGGTTTTGGCCGAACATTTAAGTCAGTTGGGCGAACCCTTTTATCGCGCACCAGGGCAGACGGCTGCCGGGCACGGGTTGGGACTGGCGATTGCCAAGCGAGCAGCGGAACGGCATGGCGGCACGCTGACGCTGGCCAATCATCCGCAGGGCGGGTTTGTGGCGAGTCTGGAATTGCCGCTGGTGCCGGGGATTATCGTCCAGCCCTGAAGCAAGAAATATGGGAGCGAGCCTGCTCGCGAAAGCGGTGTGTCAGTCAACCAAGATGACAACTGACGCTCCGTCTTCGCGAGCAGGCTCGCTCCCACATTTTGAAATCGGGGTCAGGCTTTACCGGGCCAGGCGCCGACGAACTCCGCCAGATCTGCCTTCTCCGCTACACGCGGCTCTTTCTGGGGCGTGCCGAGGTAAAGAAACGCGATAACCTCCTCGCCGTCCGCCAGCCCAAGGCCTTTGGCGACGTGCGTCGAATAAGCCAGATCGCCCGTACGCCACACCGCGCCAATCCCCTGCGCATAGGCCGCCAGCAAAATCCCGTGGGCTGCGCACCCGGCCGTGAGCAATTGCTCGGCCTTCGGATACTTGACGTGCTCTTGCAGTTTGGCGATCACCACAACCACCAGCGGCGCCCGCAGCGGACCGTTACGGGCCTTGTCGATCATGGCTTCAGTGACTTCGCCTGCCTGCAAGCGGGCAGCCTCGGCCAGCAACTCGCCCATCTGCTCACGCGCCGCGCCTTCGACGGTCAAAAAGCGATACGGTTGCAAATGACCGTGATCCGGTGCACGCAACGCCGCTCCGAACAGGGCTTCGCGCTGCTCGGCAGTGGGGGCCGGTTCGACCAGTCGGGGAACGGAAACACGGTTGAGCAACGCGTCGAGAGCCTGCATCGGCCACCTCCTGAGAAAAATGTGCGGCTATTCTAGCTTTAACTGCACACAGCCTGCCGGTTTACATGCCCTGCCCCACAGGTAGAATGGCGCCCTTCTCCCACCAGCCCGAGCGGACTTCATGGCGTTGCCGACCTTACGGATCATTGGTTTTATCATCGGCATCTTCCTGATCACACTGGCGGTCGCCATGGTCGTGCCGATGGCCACGCTGCTGATTTTCGAGCGCACCAGCGACCTGCCGTCGTTCCTGTGGGCGAGCATGATCACTTTCGTCGCCGGCCTCGCTCTGGTGATACCGGGCAGACCGGAACACATTCACCTGCGCCCGCGCGACATGTACCTGCTGACGGTCAGCAGTTGGCTGGTGGTGTGTATCTTTGCCGCGCTGCCGTTTCTGCTGACGCAGCACATCAGTTACACCGACTCTTTTTTCGAAAGCATGTCCGGCATCACCGCCACCGGTTCGACCGTGCTCAATCATCTGGACGACATGTCTCCCGGCATCCTGATGTGGCGCTCGCTGCTGCACTGGATCGGCGGCATCGGCTTTATCGGCATGGCGGTGGCGATTCTGCCCCTGCTGCGCATTGGCGGCATGCGCCTGTTCCAGACCGAATCGTCCGACCGCTCGGAAAAGGTCATGCCGCGCTCGCACATGGTGGCCCGGCTGATCGTGGCGGCGTACGTTGGCATCACCATTCTCGGCAGCCTGGCGTTCTGGTGGGCGGGGATGAGCCCGTTCGATGCGATAAACCACGCCATGTCGGCGATTTCCACGGGCGGTTTTTCGACGTCGGATCAGTCGCTGGCCAAGTGGACGCAACCGGCGGTGCACTGGGTCGCGATTGTCATCATGATCCTCGGCAGCCTGCCGTTCACCCTGTACGTGGCCACGCTACGCGGCAATCGTCGGGCGTTGATCAAGGATCAACAAGTGCAGGGTCTGCTGGCGATGCTGCTGGTGACCTGGCTGGTGCTCGGCACCTGGTATTGGTGGACGACCCAACTGCATTGGCTGGAGGCGCTGCGGCATGTGGCGCTGAACGTGACCTCGATCGTCACCACCACCGGTTTCGCCCTCGGCGATTACAGCCTGTGGGGCAATTTCTCGCTGATGCTGTTCTTTTATCTGGGCTTTATCGGTGGTTGTTCCGGCTCGACGGCGGGCGGGATCAAGATCTTCCGCTTCCAGGTCGCGTACATCCTGCTCAAGGCCAACCTTAATCAGCTGATTCACCCGCGTGCGGTGATCAAGCAGAAGTACAACGGTCACCGCCTCGACGAAGAAATCGTGCGTTCGATTCTGACCTTTTCGTTCTTTTTCGCGATCACCATCTGCGTGATCGCCCTGCTGCTGTCGCTGCTCGGCGTCGACTGGATGACCGCGCTGACCGGCGCTGCGAGCACCGTGTCCGGCGTCGGCCCGGGCCTGGGCGAAACCATCGGCCCGGCGGGCAACTTCGCCACGCTGCCAGACGCGGCCAAGTGGATTCTTTCGTTCGGCATGCTGCTCGGCCGACTGGAAATCATTACTGTGTTTGTGCTGTGTATTCCGGCGTTTTGGCGTCATTGACCGCGTCCGGCACTTGCAGCAGACGCGTGCGGTATTCGCCGGGGGTCGTGTCAAACCAGCGGCGGAAGGCGCGGAAAAAATTGCTCGGGTCGGCAAACCCCAGCAGGTAGGCAATTTCCAGCAAGGTCATGCCCGGTTGCGCCAGATACTGCTCGGCCAACTCCCGACGGGTGTCATCGAGCAACTGCTGGAAACTGGTGCCCTCCTCCTGCAACCGGCGCTGCAAGGTCCGTTGTGACAGGTGCAGCGTCTGCGCCACGGCATCGCGCTTGGGCTCACCCTGGGGAAGTAAACGGCAGAGGACCTGCCGCGCCCGGTGGGTTACCCGGCTTTCGGAAAATCGCGCCAGATATTCCCCGGCAAACCGGTCATGCAGCAGCGCCATCGCCTCGTTGGCGGTGGGCAGCGGCGCTTCCATGTCGGCGCGTTCGAAGATCAGCGCATCGTAGGGCGCGCCGAACACCAGGGGCGCGTGGAACGCTTCTTTATAAGGTTGCAGACTTTCAGGCTGATCGCCTTGCATCAACACTTTGACCGGATGCAGGGGACGCCCGGTCAGCCAGCCGCACAGGGCCAGCGCACACGCCAGTGACGCTTCGGCACTTTGCCGGGTGGGCGGCAAATGGTCGCCGTGCACGGTCAGGATCAGCGCGTACCCCTCATCGAGCAGGCGAAAACTCAGGTCGGCACTTTCGGCAATGATGCGCTGATAGCGCACCAATCGTTGAAAACCCTCAGCCAGGGTGTTGCTTGACATCAACGCATAGCCGGCGACATGAAACGAGGCCGGCCGCACCACTTTGCCCATGTTCAGGCCAATCGACTGATTGCCCGAGACCTCGACCGCCCGCTGCCAGAGCCGGGTCATGGAATCCTGCGGGAAACGTGCATCCGGATCGTCCAGGGCCGCGTAATCGAGCCCCAGTTGCTTGAACAGAACCCGGCAATCCAGGCCGTCCATCTCCAATGCTTTGACTATCCCCATCGCCCAGCTTGCAGAAGTCGTTCGTTCGCTCATGATTTTTATTCTTTTACAGGATGGCCTGCAGAGGGCGGCCCGATTTGCGAAGGATACTAAAGTGGCGCCGATAGTCACTGGCCCACGCCAATGATCACTCTAGACTCAAATAAGCTACCCGCCGAAAAACTGCTCGCCAGAACAATCACCACAGAGATCGCGGTCGTGGAAAACATCAAGCGGTTCAACAGCTTCGCCGAGTTCTACCCCTACTATCTCGCCGAACACAGCAACAGCACCTGTCGGCGTCTGCATTTCGTCGGAACGTCACTGGTCATTTTCATTTTTGCCCTGACCGTCGCCAAAGGCGCCTGGCTGCTCTTGCTGGCCCTGCCGCTGGCCGGGTACAGCTTCGCCTGGATCGGGCACTTCTTTTTCGAGAAGAACCGACCGGCGACCTTTCAACATCCGTTCTACAGTCTGCTCGGCGATTTCGCCATGTACCGCGACATGATTCTGGGTCGTGTGGCTTTCTGAACGAGGGTCAGCCAATGAATGCCAATGCCCGCTTCACTCACATGAAGGATGGCACCCAGGAGGATTGGGCCATCATCGCCGCCGACTTCAGTGCCTATGCCAAGCAATTGCCGTCGCGCATCCTGGCGCACCTGAAACTGCTTGAAGGTGACTTTGGCGGTTTCCCGGTCGATCGCCTGACCCACTCGTTGCAAACCGCAACCCGCGCCCACCGGGACGGGCGCGACGAGGAATACGTGGTCTGCGCGTTGCTGCATGACATTGGCGACACCCTGGGTTCGTACAACCATCCGGACATTGCGGCGGCGATACTCAAGCCTTTTGTCAGCGCCGAGAATCTGTGGATGGTTGAAAAACACGGGATTTTCCAGGGTTATTACTTCTTTCATCACTTGGGCATGGACCGGCACCTGCGCGAGCAATTCAAGGAGCATCCGCAGTTTCAGTCCACTGCCGAATTCTGCGCCAAGTACGACGCGGCGGCGTTTGATCCGGCGTATGACACGCTGCCGCTGAGTTTCTTCGAGCCGATGATGGAGAGGCTGTTTGCACAGCCCAAGAACTCCATTTACAAGGCCGCGATGGAAGAACACAGCCCCGCCTGAGAACACATGTGGGAGCGAGCCTGCTCGCGAAAGCGCTGCATCAGGCACAAAAGTTTCGTCTGACACTACGCCTTCGCGAGCAGGCTCGCTCCCACAGGGTGCTCTTTCGCTCAGGCAATCTCGGCAACCTTGGCAGCCTTCAATTCGGCCTCCCGCGCCTGCGCGTCCGCCAGCCGATACAGCTCGATGGTGCCATCCCAGTGCTCAATCAATGCCGTGCACGACTCCACCCAATCCCCGCAATTGAGGTAATCCACCTCCCCCACCTTACGAATCTCGGCGTGGTGAATATGCCCGCAGACCACACCGTGCAGTTCGCGCTTTACGCATTCGTGGGCGATGGCTTCTTCGAAATCGCTGATGAAGCTGACCGCGGTTTTCACCTTGTGCTTCAGATAGGCCGACAGGGACCAGTAACCGTAACCGTAACGCGCCCGCCAGTGGTTGAGCCAGCGATTGAGCGTCAGCGTGAACTCGTAGGCCGAGTCACCCAGAAAGGCGAGCCAGCGGTGATAACGGGTGATCACGTCGAACTGATCCCCGTGAATCACCAGCAAGTGCCGTCCGTCCGCCGTGACATGCACCGCTTCGTCAACCAACTGGATATTGCCCAGAATCAGCTTTGAATAACGCCGCAGGAATTCATCGTGGTTGCCGGTGACATAAATCACTTCAGTGCCGCGCTTGCTCATGGTCAGCAGGCGGCGGATGACATTGGTGTGCGCTTGTGGCCAATACATGCCGCCGCGCAGTTTCCAGCCGTCGATGATGTCGCCGACCAGATAGACCTTGTCGGCGTGGTAGCCCTTGAGGAACCGCGACAAATGCTCGGCCTGACAATCGCGCGTGCCCAAGTGCACGTCGGAGATCCACAGGGTTCGCACGCGTTGTTTGCGACTGGGTCTGGCGAGCTCGGCGCTGGTCATGGGCAACCCTCTGCTATGTTTTCGCCAGCTTGCGCGCGTCCGGTTAATCGACCATGACAGGCGCGAGTCAGTCGCGTGACAGCGCCGCTCATTCACAAATTGAGGATTCGGATGACAGACGCGACGAGGACAGCCCTTTAGACTGGCGCCAACTGATTCTGTCTTCCAGGGATTGCAATGACTCCGCGTACCGCCCTCGGCGCCCTGCACATCGGCGCTTTAATGTTCGGCCTGACTGGCGTGTTCGGCAAACTCGCCGCTGCTTCGCCGGCGGTGATTGTCTTCGGACGCGCCGCTTTCGCCGTGCTCGCTCTGGCCTTCTTCGCCCGTTTCGCCAGCCAGAGTCCCTGGCAAACGCTCAAAGCCATGGACTGGCGGCGACTGGCGCTGAGCGGCGTGCTGCTGGCCGGGCACTGGGTGAGTTTTTTCGTCTCCGTGAAAATCGCCGGCGTGGCGATTGCCACGTTGGGCTTTGCGAGTTTTCCGGCGTTCACCGTGATTCTCGAAGGGCTGGTATTTCGCGAGCGCATCCGTGCCAATGAAATCGTTTTGGTGGTGCTGGTGAGCATTGGGCTGGTGCTGGTGACCCCGGCGTTCGATCTGGGCAGTGGCGACACCATCGGTTTGCTCTGGTCGGTGCTGTCCGGCCTGCTGTTTTCCCTGCTGTCACTGACCAACAGGGCCAGCTCCGGACGCATCCCGGCGGTGCAGGCGGCGCTGTGTCAGAACGTTGTGGTGGCGTTGTGTCTGCTGCCGTTCGCGGCACCGCAACTGAGCGAAGTCCGCCCGCTGGACTGGCTGTGGATTGCCCTGCTCGGCGTGTTCTGCACCGGCGTCGCTCACAGCCTGTTCGTCGCAAGTCTGGCGGTGATCAAGGCGCGCACGGCAGCGGTGGTGTTCGCCATGGAGCCGGTCTACGGCATCACCGTGGCGTGGCTGTTGTTCAATGAAAACCCGACGCTGCGCATGTTGATCGGAGGTGCGCTGATCATCATCGCCATCGTGGTGTCGGCGCGGATGTCAGGCGCAGGCGATAAAAAAACCGTCGCCGCCGAGGCCGCCTCTCACTGAGTCCGGTCGTTATGGCCAAGGTCGCGGTCAGGATCGATCTGATCGCGCACCCGTTGTTTCAGCACCTTGGCTTCGGGAAAGCCGCCGTCGGCCTTTCGTTCCCAGATCTGCACGCCAGCGCAGGTGATGTGAAATACCCCGCCGGTACCCGGTACCAATGACACTTTGCCCAAATCCTCGGCGAAGGTGCTGAGCAACTCCTGCGCCAGCCATGCCGCGCGCAACAGCCACTGGCATTGGGTGCAATACGTAATGACGACTTCGGCTTTTGCGACAGTCATGTTCGCTGAAACTCCTGAGACAAAGGGCGCGCCGCTATAATAGCCCGCTTTATCGCTTGCCCCGAGAATCACAATGCGCCGTCTGCTGTTCTGCCTGCTGCTTGGTTTACTCCCCCTGCTTGTACACGCCAGCGAAGCGTCACGACCCAAAGTCGGTCTGGTGCTGTCGGGCGGTGCCGCGCGCGGGCTGGCCCACATCGGCGTGCTCAAGGCTCTGGAAGAACAAGGCATCAAGATCGATGCGATCGCCGGCACCAGCATGGGCGCGGTGGTCGGTGGCCTGTACGCCTCGGGTTACAAGATCGACGAGCTGGAAAAACTCGCGCTGACCATTGACTGGCAAGCTGCCCTGTCCGACGCCCCGCCGCGCGAAGACGTGCCGTTCCGGCGCAAACAGGACGACCGCGATTTTCTGGTGAAGCAGAAACTCAGCTTTCGCGACGACGGTAGCCTCGGGCTGCCCCTGGGCGTCATTCAAGGCCAGAACCTGGCATTGCTGCTGGAAAGTTTACTGGCCCACACCAGCGATACCCGCGACTTCGACAAACTGCCGATTCCGTTTCGCGCCGTGACCACTGACATCGCCAATGGCGAAAAAGTGGTGTTCCGCAAAGGCCATTTACCGCAAGTGATCCGCGCTAGCATGTCAATCCCGGCAGTGTTCGCCCCCGTCGAACTCAACGGGCGCTTGTTGGTGGACGGCGGCATGACTGACAACATTCCGCTGGATGTTGCGCGGGAAATGGGCGTAGACGTGGCAATTGTCGTCGATATCGGCACGCCGCTGCGCAACCGCAAACAACTCACCACGGTGGTGGACGTACTGAATCAATCGATCACCCTGATGACCCGGCGCAACTCCGAAGAACAACTGGCGACCCTGCATGCCGATGACGTCCTGATCCAGCCTGCGCTGGCAGCCTTCGGCGCGACAGATTTCGGCAAGGCTCAGGAGATGATCGATGCCGGTTACCGCGCCACGCAGATTCTCGATGCGCGGCTGGCGAGCCTCAAGCCCGACCAGACTCAGGACGCCGAACTCAACGCCGCCCGCCAGCCGGGACAGCGCACGCCGATCATCACGGGCATCCGCGTCGAGAACGATT
The DNA here is from genome assembly GCF_014268505.2 of Pseudomonas khorasanensis. Lineage (GTDB taxonomy): Bacteria > Pseudomonadota > Gammaproteobacteria > Pseudomonadales > Pseudomonadaceae > Aquipseudomonas > Aquipseudomonas khorasanensis. The sequence goes on along the minus strand of NZ_JABWQP020000001.1, from coordinate 183,617 downwards.
CGAAGGTCGACGATGACGTGATCCGCTATTACATCCGCCAGCCCATTGGCGAGCCGCTGGATCTGGGGCGGTTGCACTCGGACATGGGCACCCTTTACGGCCTCGATTACTTCGACCAAGTGCGCTATCGCGTCGTGCACAAGGGCCAGGACCACACGCTGGTCATCAGTGCCAGCGGCAAACGCAGCGGCACCGATTACTTGCGGGTTGGCCTCAATCTGTCGGACGACATGCGCGGCGACAGTGCCTTCAATCTCGGCGCCAGTTATCGCGTCAATGGCATCAACCGTCTCGGCGCGGAATGGCTGACACGGGCCCAGATCGGTGACAAGCAGGAGCTGTACAGCGAGTTCTACCAACCGCTGGACGTCGGTTCGCGCTACTTCGTAGCGCCGTATGCGTCGTTCGAGGCACAGAATGTTGATTCGGTACTCGATAACGATCCGATCGCCCAGTATCGCGTCGAACGATACGGTTTCGGCCTTAATCTCGGTCGGCAGATCGGCAACAACGGTGAAGTGCGTTTTGGCGTCGGTCAGGCGTGGGGCGAGGCCGACGTGCGCATCGGCGACCAGGACCTGCCCAGCGAGAGCTTCAACGAAGGCTTCTATACGGTGAAGTATTCGTACGACTCGCTGGACAACGTGTACTTTCCGCACGAGGGCAAGGACGTCAGCCTGACATTCGCACAGTTTGAACCCGGCCTGGGTTCGGACACCCGCTATCGCCAGTGGGAATTGAAGTTCGACAAGGCCATGAGCCACGGGCCGGACACCCTGATCTTCGGCGGGCGCTACGGGCGCACGCTGGACGATGCCAATGTGGTCACCTCCAGCTTCCTGCTCGGCGGCGCAAGGCAGTTGTCGGGATTTCGTGAAGATGCGCTTTCCGGTCAGAACGTCAGCCTGATGCGCGCCGTGTATTACCGGCGTCTGACGCCGCGTTCGTATCTGCCGCTGGACTTTCCGCTGTACGCCGGTGCCTCGCTGGAACGAGGCCGGGCATGGAATAACGACAATGAGTTCGACAGTGACTACATCAACGCAGCGAGCGTATTTATCGGCTTCGATACGCCGCTGGGGCCGTTGAATTTCAGTTACGGCTTGAATGATGCGGATGAGCAGGCGGTGTATCTGAATTTGGGGCAGACGTTCTGATCGAGCCTGAAACAGGTGTTGACCGGTCTGACGCCTTCGCGAGCAGGCTCGCTCCCACAAGGTAGACCGCGTTTCATTGTGGGAGCGAGCCTGCTCGCGAAAGCGGCCCGGATGAACCCATAATTTGTCGGCGCTCAGCGAATCCCGGCCAATAACGTCCTTGCCGTTTGCTTCAACGGCTCATCCCCCTCTTTGAGCAGCTCACTGAGCAAGGCAATCGCGCTGTCAATGTCGCCGTCATCGATGCAGGTCTGCGCCTGTTCGAGCTTACCGGCAGCCTCTGTCTCGGTGGACTGCGGTAATTGAAGATCCAGAGGCTCCAACACAAGCGAGGGCCCGGGATCGCCAAACTCATTGAGAAAGTCATCATCGAGCGGTTGCGCATCGGGTTCGGGAATCCACACAAGCTCGGCTTCTTCGCCAGACGCAACCTGTGGCAGCTCGAAATCGGCGGGCAGCACGGACAGGCTTGTGCCCAGCTCCGGATCATCGATCGGCGGCCCGGCGGATTCAGCGCGGCTGTCGTTCAGATCCCAGTTTGAATCCATCGACAGTTCGCCCAGATTCAGTTCGAAATCATCCTCGGGGGCGATGGCTGTGGACGCGACCGGCGCTGCAACAGCTGCCGCAGTGACGACAGGCAACACGGGGGCGACCGGCGCAGCGAATTGCGCCGGTGCAACGCCCGACAGCTTCGGATGCCGAGCCCGGGCATCGGCCAGCTGGGAGGCATCAACGCCGAGCGCACGCAGATGATCTTCCTGCTGTTGGTAAGCGTCGTTGTCACCCTGCCGCCCCAGCACTTCCAAAAGCTGCAAACCGAGATCGGTGCGCTCGGGTTCCTTCTTCAAAGCATCGCGTAACAGGCCGACTGCTTCGCCGAGCCGTCCGTAAGCCAGATAAATCCCCACGGCCTCCATCACATCGCCGGCGCCAGGTTCGTCGCGATGATCAGCGGCCGAAGGTACACTGACGGAATTCTGGGTATCAGGCCTATCGACGTCGTCCTCGGCATCAACCGGCAACAGGGGCATCGCTGTGCCCGCTGTCGAGCGTTGCTGACGACGACGAACGAACAACGCGGCCAATGCACCCAGCAGCAATAACAGGCCGGCGAACAGCGGCCAGTTCAGGCCATCGCCGGCCGGCTCGACCGGGGCTGCGACGGGTGTCGGCGCAGGCGCAACGACCGGTGGTGGCGGTGCTTGCTGCAATTCGGCCAACCGGGTCTGCAAGTCTTCAATCTGTTTCTTGCCGTCGGCGATCAGGACGTCCTGCGCCTGCAGCCTTGCGTTCCGTTCGTCGAGGGTCTTCTGCAATTGCTGAGTCAACAGCACGCTCGCGGCCAATTGCTCGGCCTGCGCCTCGTTGGCTGGCGCCGCTGACGGCGGAGGCACGGGCGCGGCATTGCGCTTGCCCTGCGCTGCCTGGGGCGGTGCACTGACGGGTTCGACGGTGGGAAATTCAGAGGACTGCGGGCGCGGATCCGGCTCGTCGGTTGAGGCCACGATGCCGGGCGAGCCCGGCGGGTCGATCAGCACCATGTATTCGCGCAACAATCGACCGTTGGGCTGCTCAAGCTGCACGAGGAAATTGAGAAAAGGTTCGTTGACCGGTTTGGTGGACGACACCCGGATCATCTGGCGATTGCCACGCAGGATCGGGGTGAACTTGAGGTCATTGAGGAAGAACACCCGCTCGACGCCCGCCCGGCCGAACTCATCCGCCGAGGCCAGGCTTGCCGAGAGATCGTTTTGCGTCAAAGTGCCAACATCGACGAGCGCGATGTCGGCCTTGAACGGCTGATTGAGGGCTGAGTGAACCGTGATGTCGCCCAACCCCAACGCCATCGACCAGGTCGAATAGCTGAATACGCCAGCGGCCAGCAGCCCTTTGGCGCGACCACGCAGCACGTGCCGACTTGCGAGCATGAGCATCCCTTAAAATAAGCAAAACCGGTTTCTATGCGTTCGCACATCCGGTACGAACACGATATTGCCCAGTAGTTCTTATAGTAGGCCCAGCGCGATCTCTCAAAAAATCAGCGAAGGGATGTGCCTCAAGATTTTTCCAGGTTGGCGAGAATGTGCCCGTGAACACGCATGCACACCTTCAAATCCGCCTCATCAACGCCATCGAACAATTCGTGACGCAGTTGCGTGGCAATGGTTTCGATTTGTTCGATCAACGGCAGGGCTGGCGCGCAGAGAACGATTTTTTTCGCCCGGCGGTCTTCAACCACTGACTGGCGTTGCACCAGGCCCTGGGTTTCCAGACTATCGAGCAAGCGCGCCAGGGTCGGTCCTTCGACGCCGACGCTCTGCGCCAACTCACGTTGGGTCGGCGCTTCTTCAAAGCGCGCCAGATGCAACAGCACCAGCCAGCGCGCCTGCGACAGCCCCAGCCCGGCGAGGCGACGATCCAGTTCGGCACGCCAGCCACGGGACATCTGGGCCAATTGCATACCAAAGCGGTGTTGATCGGTTAACGGCATAAAACACTCACGGTTAGACTGAAAATACGGAAATTCTAATTATTAGTCAGCTAAGCATGAGCGGCAGTTATAGGCAAGGGTGGCTCTGTACTGAATCGTTACAACCATCGCTTCACATTTCGAATTCCGATTGCAGCGCTGCCCGCACGCAATAAAGCACGCCCTCCGGCACACGTCCGGCAAACAGCTCGGCGATCTCGGCGACCGAGGGCAGTTCGCCCTCCCCGTCGAGAAACGCGTCTTGCACCTCGCCCATCAGCTCCTCGGGCAAGTCCAGTGCCTGTTCCAGCGACAACTGCTGCTTGCCGATGGCTTCCGCGAGCATGGCGTAGACGTTCTTTTCCGAGCACTGCAACTGCCCGGCAATCTGCATCGGTGTCATGCCGGCACGGGCCAGAGTGATCAGTTCGTGGCGCACGTCGGCCACCACTTTCGGCGCTTCGGCTTCGCCGCCGAGCACTTCGAGGAAGGCCTCGCCGTAACGTTCCAGCTTGCGCGCACCGACACCGCTGACGCGGGCCATTTCCGCCAGCGAGGTCGGTTGGCTGCGCAGCATTTCCAGCAACGTCGAGTCGGGGAAAATAACGTACGGCGGCACGCCATGTTCTTCTGCCAGCTTGCGTCGCAGCGCGCGCAGGGCTTCCCACTGCTCGCGCTCTTCACCGCGCACCAATTGGCTGGCCTGGCTCTTGCTGCCGCTTTTGGCCGTGACTTGCGGTTTCAGATCGCGACGAAGCTCAAGGGTCACTTCACCTTTGAGCAGCGGGCGGCAACTGTCGTTGAGCCGCAGGCCGCCATAACCTTCATGATCTACATCGGCCAGGCCGCGCGCGACCAACTGGCGGAAGAGCGAGCGCCATTCGCTCTCGTTCAACGCCTTGCCGACGCCGTATACCGACAGATGCTGATGGCCAAAACTGCGGATTTTTTCGTTGTCCTTACCCAGCAGCACATCGACCAGATGACCGACGCCATAACGCTGACCGGTGCGGAAGATTGCCGACAAGGCCTGTCGCGCAGGTTCAGTCGCATCCCAGGTCTGAACACCGTCGACACAGTTGTCGCAATGGCCGCACGGCTCGGGCATGTCTTCGTCGAAATAGGCCAGCAGCGCCTGACGCCGGCAGCGGGTCTCTTCACACAGCGAGAGCATCGCGTCGAGCTTGTGCTGCTCGAGACGCTTGTGCCGCTCGTCGCCTTCGGAGTTCTGCAGCATTTGCTTGAGCATCACCACGTCTTGCAGACCGTAGGCCATCCACGCATCCGCCGGCAGACCGTCACGGCCGCCGCGCCCGGTTTCCTGGTAGTACGCTTCAAGGGATTTCGGCAGATCGAGGTGCGCGACAAACCGCACGTTGGGCTTGTCGATGCCCATGCCGAACGCCACCGTGGCCACCATGATCAGGCCTTCCTCGTTGAGGAAGCGCTTCTGGTGCAGCGCGCGTGTTTCGTTGGGCAGGCCGGCATGGTACGGCAGCGCCGGGAAGCCCTGTTCGCTGAGGAACACCGCCACTTCATCAACCTTTTTGCGTGACAGGCAATAGACGATGCCGGCGTCGCTGCGCCGCTCGGCAAGGAACGCCAGCAACTGCTTGCGCGGCTGCTCCTTGGGCACGATGCGATAGAAAATGTTCGGCCGGTCGAAACTCGACAGGAAGCGCTCGGCATCATGAAGATGCAGGCGATCGACGATCTCTTCGCGGGTGCGCTTGTCGGCGGTCGCGGTGAGGGCGATGCGCGGGACGTTGGGGAAAAGCTCGGCCAATTGGCCCAGTTGCAAGTATTCGCGGCGGAAGTCGTGGCCCCATTGCGACACGCAATGCGCTTCGTCGATGGCGAACAGGGCAATGTCCAGACTTTGCAGGAACGCCAGCATGCGCGGCTGAACCAGGCGCTCGGGCGCCAGATAAAGCATTTTCACTTCGCCGCGCTTGATCCGCACGGCGAGGTCGCGTTGCTGCTCGGCGCTCAGCGTGGAGTTCAATGCGGCGGCGGCGACACCCAGCTCTTCGAGGGTGGCGACCTGATCGTCCATCAAGGCGATCAGCGGCGATACCACCACGGCCAGCCCCTCGCGCAACAGCGCCGGGACCTGGAAGCACAGGGACTTGCCGCCACCGGTAGGCATCAGCACCAGCGCATCACCGCCGCTGGCCACGCGCTCAATGATTGCACCCTGACGGCCACGGAAACTGTCGTAGCCGAAGATGTCCTTGAGGACGCGTTGAGCCTGTTCGAGCATAAAAACTCCAAAAATCTACCGATACATCCCTGCTCAGGCTGGTTCAGAGCAGCCACGGCCGCTTAAACAAAACGTAAGAACACATTGCACGACCAGCGCAACGCGGGCAGGGATCGCAAAACGCGGCAGTATACCCGAGGCCTTCCCTGCACAGGGTGCCGCTGATAAGACACTGCTAAACCCGCCACAGGGTTTGCATGAAGTCCGGCAATTACGGCAAATCTGCCAGGCGGCTGGCTAGAGCGCGCAAGAAGGCCTAGAATTCCCGCATTGTTTATTCCCAAGGTAGCCCCGTAATGTCCTTCGCTGAGCAACTGACCCGCCTGCAAGTCTTTCTCGACGCCGACGAGCTGCACGACGAGGCACTGGATTACGTCGCCGCCCACGGTTACCTGACCGCGCTGTCGATCTGTTCCGAAGACGTGCCAGAGCGCGAGTGGATCGACGCCCTGTTCGCTGAAGAGCCGCATTACAGCGACGAAGCCCAGCGTGCCGAAATCGAAGCCACGTTGATCGGCCTTAAAGCGCACATCGCGCGTCAACTGGCTTCGGATGAAGAATTCGAATTGCCCTGCGAACTGGATCTGGGCGAAGAGCCGGACGATTCCGACCTGCGTGGCTGGTGCATCGGTTTCATGGAAGGCGTGTTCCTGCGCGAAGCGGCCTGGTTCGAGACCGCCGAAGAAGAAGTCAGCGAAATGCTCCTGCCGATCATGGTCGGTTCCGGCCTGTTCGATGAGCAGCCTGAGTTCGAAGACATAGCCAAGGACGCCAACCTGATGGACGATATGATCGTCCAGATCCCCGAAGCCCTGACCGCGCTGTACCTGCTGTGCCAGGCACCCGACGAAAAACCGGCGATCCTCAAGCCTCGCCACCACTAAGACCCGGCCTATGGACAACCCCATAGGCAACCGCCCCCTGATGTTGCGCTACGTCCTGCTGATCATCGGCTGGCTCAGCGTGACGCTGGGGGTGATCGGGATATTCTTGCCTGTTCTGCCCACCACTCCCTTCCTGTTACTCGCGGCGGCTTGCTTCGCCCGCAGTTCCCCACGTTTCTATCAATGGCTGGTCGAGCACCCACGGCTGGGGCCATGGATCCGCGATTATCTCGACGGCAGCGGCATTCCACTCATGGGCAAGGTCTACGCGATCGGGCTGATGTGGGTGAGCATTGTGTTTTCGTGCTATCTGGTGCCGATAGTGTGGGCGCGGGGGTTCATGTTGATAAGTGCGGTGCTGGTGACGGTTTATATCGTGCGGCAGAAAACTTTGCGCAAATCCTGATCACTCGCTGTCTTCAAACAGAAGCGTTAAAACAGTCTCCAAGCCCCCCTCCCAGGCTACGCATCCTTGCTGTTCGTTCCCACGCTCCGAGTCAAAAGTGATGATCGTTCCCACGCTCTGCGTGGGAATGCCTCAAGGGACGCTCCGCCTTCCAGCTCTGGAGCGTCCCTGGCTGCATTCCCACGCGGAGCGTGGGAACGATCCGAGTCAAAAGATCGCAGCCTTCGGCAGCTCCAGGGATATCTGTTTTAGTCATGAAAAACCCGCCGTCCCTAAATCAACCGGGGCGGCGGGTTTTGTCGTTTCAGACTTCAGATCAAACCGTATCCACCTTCAGCGAGTGATCATTGAGCATGCCGCTGATGATCGTCGCCGTGTCATGCCCGCTGGCAATCATGCCGCCTGCGCCCGGTGTCACGCCGTAGTGGCTGGCGAGGTTGACGCCGGCCAGGTCGATGGTCTGGTTCGGCGTGGCACCGGCCATGGCGCTGACGTCGATGCTGGTCATCACCGAAGCGCCGCTGCCGCTGACGGTGAAGTGCAGGTAGTCGTCCAGCGACGCGGTGCTGCCGTTTTCGCCTTGCAGCAGTTGCGACAGGTCGAGCTTGTCGGCGCCGGGGGTGAAGTCGGTGATCAGGTCATGGCCGCTATTGCCTTTGAGCCACTGGAAGGTGTCGGCCCCTGCCCCGCCGGTCAGCGTGTTGTTGCCCGGGCCACCGATCAACACGTCGTCGCCACCGCCGCCGTTAAGGAAGTCATTGCCGAGGCCGCCGTTGATCACGTTGCTGTTGCCGTCGCCAGTGAGGCTGTCGTTGAAGTTGGAGCCGATCAGGTTTTCGATTCCCGTCAATGTGTCGGTACCGGCGCCGAGGGTATTTTGTGCCGCGAGCAGGCCCAGGTTGACCGTGACCCCGGCGGTCGCGTGGGCATAGCTGGCGGTGTCGCTGCCGGTGCCGCCATCGAGCAGGTCATTGCCGGCGCCGCTGTAGAGCAAATCGTTGCCAGCGCCGCCGTGCATTTCGTTGTTGCCGGAGCCTGCAGTGAGTACGTCATTGCCGTCGCCAGCATTGATGATGTTGTTGCCTGCGCCCGCTACCAGAATGTCATCGCCGGCAGTTCCGGTGAGGGTGTGGCCGTCCTGATAGCTGATGCTGACGTTGGCCGTGTCGCTGCCGCCGTGGTTGTCGTTGGCGGTGTAGGTGCCGTTGAAATCCGGAGCGACGTTATTGGCCCCGGCGTAGTTAAGGGTCATGGTCAGCTCGTAGTTTTCCGCCGCGTTGGGGTTGCCACCGCCGTTACCAATGTTGGTGATGTGGATCTGGTAGATGCCAGCCGCCGAGGCGGTGAGGGTTTGCCCATCGGTCAGCGGCAGGTAGGCGCCGCCGTTGAGCGAATACTCCATGCTGATCCGACCGCCGCCCAGGTTGTGATCCAGGTTGAGGGTTTCGCCTTGGCGCAGGTGGACGGTGATGCGATCTTCATCATTGGCGTTACCGTTGCTCACCATGCCGAGGTAACCGCTGACCACCAGCACTGCGGTCATGGTCGCGGCATTGGCGCTGAAGGCGCTGCGCACGTTGGCCAAAGACTGGTTGGCGGCATTGTTATTCTGGCCGTTGAACGTGACCACCCCGGTACCGGTGAAGTCCGCGGATTTAGAGATCCACCCGGTGTTGAAACTGGTCGGCGTGGCGTTGAGCGTGTCGCCGTTGGGGTCGGTGTCGTTTGCCAGCAACAATTCGCCCGGCACCACGATGTTGCCCGACAGCACGTTGGTGATGACGTGGTCGTCCATCGCCACCGGCGGCGCGTTGGGAATCACTTTGACGGTCAGCGTCGAACTGGCCAGATCACCGTCGTTGTCGCTGACGGTGAAACCGATGTTTTCGGTGATGACCACGGCGGTGGTTTTCTGCGAGGTGTAGCTGTATTCGCCGGTGTCGAGGTTGACCACCAACGTGCCGCTGTTGTTGGTGGCGATGCTGACGGTGTTGTTCGCGGTGTTGAACGTGCCGTGGTTGGCGCCGCCCGTTGCGGTCAGCGAGCCCTGGCCACTGAGGGCCTTGGGATCGTAGGTGTAGGTGGTGCCGTCAACCACGATGGACTTGATGAAACCGCCATCGGCGCCGAATGAACCGCCCTCGCCCAGCAGCGAACCGGTGACCGGCGCACCCTGCACGGTGCCGGACAGCACCGAGTTGAGCTGGTTGAGATCGGTGACCACCACCGCGTTGGTGTTGGTGTGATTGATGCCATCGTATGCAAGCGGATCGAGGTTGGCGTTGCTCACGCCGCTGCCCAGGCCGATCGCGTAGTTCTTGATGCTGTTCGCATCGAGGAAGTTTTTCAGCGCGGCTTCGTCGGCGGTGCCAATGTCGCCTTCGTTGGGCTTGCCGTCAGAGAAGAAATAGCCGACGTTCTGCGCCCCGGTGAGTTTGCCCGAGGTGTTGAACGCGGTTTGCATCACCGCCACGGCTGCGTCGTAGTTGGTGCCGCCGCCCGCCGTCAGGCCGGCCAGAATGGTCTTGGCCGTCGCCACATCGACCCACACTGCGGTGCGATCAGTGGCGCCGCTGCTGAAGGTGACGAGTTGCACTTTCACATCGCCCAGGTCGTCGTATTTGTCGAGCAACGCGCTGATCGCCTGCTTGGCCAGCGCCAGCCGCGACAGGCCCGGCACACCGGAGGGGTCGGCCATGCTGCCGGAGACGTCGAGGACGATCAGCAGGTTGGAATCGATCTCCACCGCCGTCACCGAACGATCGGACGCCACGGCTTTGGGTACGTCATCGACGATGTTGACCACAAGCGTGCTGGTGGTGCTGTTGCCCAGCGAGTCCGTGGCTTTGTAGGTGAAACTTTCGCTCAGAGTGTTCGGCCCGTCGTTGGCACTTGGCGCGGTTTTCGGCGCCGAGGTCAACGTGTAAGTGTAGGTGCCGTCAACGTTGAGCTGAATCTGTCCATAGCTGCCAGTGGCGCTGCCGACCAGGGTGTAAGTGATCGCGCCGCTGCCACCGCTGACCGAACCGACCAGCGTGCCGCTTGCGGTTTCGCCCGGGTTGCCCGGTTCGCTGCCGGTGACCGTGCCGGGGGCAAGGTCCTGGCCGCCCTGGGTCAGGTCGAGGGCTTTTTCATAGACCGTCACATCCTGATCGACCGAGGCGAGCAGTTTGCTGTCAGCAACATTGATGGTGATCGTCGTAGTGCTTTCATCGCCATCACTGTCGCGCAGGGTGTAAGTGAACGTATCGGTGGCACCCGGCGGGCTCACCGAGTTGGGGTTGCTGTGGTAGACGGCGTTGCCGGCCGCGTCGAGAGTCAGGTAGCCGTAATTGCCATTGATGTTGCTGTTGAGACCGCCGCTGGCCGGCGTCGCGGTGTTGCTGCCGGCGCGCACGCCGACCACCGTGGCGGCGCCATCGGCACCGCTGCTGTCATTGCCGAGCACGCTGACGTTGACAGTGCCACCCTCGGCCACCGAACCGGTGTCGGCGTAGGCGGTCGGCAAATCGTCGACGATGTTGACGTTGATCTGTCCGCTGGCGGTGCTGCCATCGGTGTCGGTCGCCACCACATCGAAGTTCTCGGTGAGGCTGTTGGCGCCGTTGGCGGTTGGATGGGCTTCGTTGTCAGTCAGGGTGTAGCTGTAACTGACCACGCCGGTGGCCGGGTCGTAACCCGTGACGGTGAACGTGCTGCCCAGCGGCGAGACGACGGATTGTGGCAAGCCGGCGGCCACGCCATTGCTGACCACGGCGATGCCGCCGACCGTGAGGGTTTGCAGCCCATCGAGCGCGGTGACGGTGAAGCTGCCGCTTTGGGTCAGCTTCGAGGTATCGGGGCTGCTGCCGTCGCTGAGGTTTTTCTCGTGGACGGTGAGTTCGCCGCCCTTCACGTTCAGGCCTTCAAGGCACACTGGGTCATCGTTGTTTTGAATGTTCAGCACCAGGTTGGCGGTGCTGGTATCGCCATCCGCGTCAGTGATTGTATAGGCGAACGTTTCAGTACCATTGCCCCCGCCGTGCAGATTTTTGAAGTCGGCATCGTTGGCGTCCAGCGTGTAGGTGTACGTGCCGTTGGCGTTTAGCACCAGCGTGCCGTATGTGCCGGTGAACGTGCCGGCGGTCACCGGTCCGCTCGCGACGCGGTCGGCGCCTTGCACGTCGTTGTCGAGAACGTTGCCGGTCAGGGTCAGCTGCGTCTCTGTCGCGTTGTTGGCATTGCTGTCGTTCAGCGCTTTGGGCACGTCATCGACAATGCTCACAACGATGTTGCTGGTGACGACGTTGCCCAGTGAATCGGTGGCCTGATAGGTGAAGGTTTCGGTCAGGCTATTGGCGCCGTCGTCGGCATGCGGCGTGGTAGTGGCCGGCGAAGTCAGGGTGTAGGTGTAAGTGCCGTTGGGATTGAGGACGATCTGACCGTAGTTGCCGGTGGCGCTGCCGACCAGCGCATAGCTGATTGCACCGATCGCGCCGGTGACCGAACCAACCAATGTGCCGGAAGCGGTTTCGCCAGTGCTGGTCGGGTCGCTGCCGACCACGCTGCCCGCCGCCAGGTCCTGGCCGTCCTTGTTAAGGTCGAGGGCTTTTTCGTACACGGTGACGTCAGTGTCGCTGACTGCGCACAGTTCGCTGTTGTAGACATCGATGGTGATCGTGGTCGTGCTTTCGTCGCCGTCGGCATCGCGCACGGTGTAGGTGAACACATCCACTGCACCCGGGCCGCTCACGGCGTTGGGATTGCTCTGATAGACCGCGTTGCCGTTGGCATCCAGGGTCAGGTAGCCGTAAGTGCCATTGATCTGCGTATTGAGCCCGCCGATCACCGACGTGGAGGTGTCGGCACCGGCGCGCACGCCGACCACTGCGCCTGTGACCGCCGGGCCGTCGGCGCCGCCGATGTCGTTGTTCAACACGTTGCCGCTGACGGTGCCGCCCTCCGCCACTGACGCGGCGTCCGGGTGCGCGGTAGGCAAATCGTCGACGATGTTGACGTTGATCTGGCCGCTGGCCGTGCTGCCATCGGTGTCAGTCGCGACGACATCGAAGTTCTCGGTGAGGCTGTTGGCGCCGTTGGCGGTTGGGTGGGCTTCGTTGTCGGCCAGGGTGTAGCTGTAACTGACCACACCGGTCGCCGCGTCGTAACCGGTAATGGTCAACGTGCTGCCCAGCGGTGTGATCGTAGATTGCGGAAAGCCTGCGGCCACGCCGTTAGTGATCACGGCGATACCACCGACCGTGAGAGTCTGCAGACCATCAAGGGCGCTGACGGTAAAAGTGCCGCTCTGGGTCAGCGCGGGCGTGTTGGGGCTGGTGCCGTCGCTGAGGTTTTTTTCGTAAACGGTGAGTTCGCCGCCATTGACGTTGAGGCCGTCGATGATCACTGGATCGTCGTTGTTGTGAATCTGCAGGACCAGGTTGGCGGTGCTGGTGTCGCCGTCGGCATCGGTGATCGTGTAGGCGAAGGTTTCCGTGCCGTTGCCACCGCCGGTCAAGGCTTTGAAATCGGCGTCGCTGGTGTTGAGGGTGTAGGTGTAGGTGCCATCAGCATTCAGCACCAGACTGCCGTAAGTGCCGGTGAAAGTGCCGGGCGTAACCGGGCCGCCGGGCACGCGGTCAGCGCCTTGCACATCGTTGGTCAGGACGTTGCCGGTCAGCGTGAGTTGGGCTTCTGACGCTGTTCCGTTGCTGTCATCGACGGCTTTCGGCAGGTCGTCGACGATGTTCACGTCCAGCGTGCCGTTGGCGGTCGTGCCGTTATCGTCCACCACCGTGACGGCGAATTGCTCAGGTAGATTGTTGGCGCCGTTGGCGGTTGGATGCGCTTCGTTGTCGGCCAGGGTGTAGCTGTAACTGACCACGCCGGTGGTGGCGTTGAAACCGGTGATCGTCAGCGTGCTGCCCAGTGGCGTGGTGATCGACTGCGGGAAGCCTGCGGTCAATCCGTTGGTGACCACGGCGATACCGCCCACGGTCAGCGTGGTGACGCCGTCCAGTGCGGTGATGGTGAAAGTGCCGTTTTGGGTCAGCGCACCAGCATCCGGCGCGCTGCCGTCGCTGAGGTTTTTTTCGTAAACGGTGAGTTCGCCGCCATTGACGTTGAGGCCGTCGATGATCACCGGATCGTCGTTGTTGTGAATCTGCAGGACCAGGTTGGCGGTGCTGGTATCGCCGTCGGCATCGGTGATCGTGTAGGCGAAGGTTTCGCTGCCGTTGCCGCCGCCGGTCAAGGCTTTGAAATCGGCGTCGCTGGTGTTGAGGGTGTAGGTGTAGGTGCCGTCGGCGTTCAGCACCAGCGTGCCGTAAGTGCCGGTGAATGTGCCGGGCGTGACGGGGCCGGTGGGGACGCGGTCGGCGCCTTGCACATCGTTGGTCAGGACGTTGCCGGTCAGGGTCAGCAGGGTTTCCGAGGCGGTGCCGTTCGCGTCGTCAAAGGCTTTGGGCACGTCATCGGTGATATTCACGTCCAGGGTGCCGGTGGCGGTGTCGCCATTGCTGTCGCCGGCGATCACGGTGAATTGTTCGCTGAGGTTGTTTACCCCGTCGCCGGCCGCATGGGTTTCGTTGCCGTTGAGCGTGTAGCTGTAGCTCACGGCGCCGGTCGTAGGGTTGTAGCCAGTGATGGTCAGGGTGTTGCCCAGTTGTGTGGTGATCGATTGCGGGAAACCGATCGGCACACCGCCAACGATCACGTTGATCCCGCCGATGCTCAGGCTGCTCAAGCCGTCCGGGGCCGACACGGTGAAACTGCCGCTTTGCGTCAGCGCACCGGAATTGGCCGCCGAACCGTCAGGCAGATTCGCTTCATTGAGGTTCAGCTCGCCGCCCGCCGCGTCAAGACCGTTGAGGATGACCGGATTGTTAACCGGTGGTGGCACCACGATTGGCGCCGGGGTGTCGTCGCCGTTGTCGATCACCGCTTCGCGGCGTTCTTCAGGGAATTCGGGAATGCCATTGAACCCGGCAGTGGGGAAGCCAATGGTCGGATCGACCCGGCCGCCGACTTCAGTCAGCAGGACAAAACTGTGTCCGCCGCCCAGTTCACCCGTATTGCCGGTGGGCGCGTTGGGGCCTGCGGCGGTGGCTTCGGCGGATTTGCTGGGGTCATCACCGGCAGCGATGGCTTTCTGAATCTGCTCTACGTCAGTCAGCTGCGCCTGGCTCGGGGTCTGGGCTTCGTCCACGTTCACCGGGACAGCCTGTTCGGCCAGCAATTGCCCCGTCATGGTCATGCTGCTGCCGCGACCGAGGGTCAGTTCCTGGCCATTTTGCAGCTTCACCGCCACCGCGCCTTCCGCGCCAGTGATCAGTTGATCGCCAGCATACAAACGGTCGCCTTCGAACAAGGGACGCTTGATGCCATCGCCCGCCTGTGCGAACACCTGACCAATGACTTTAGAGACCGTACCGATGAGCGTTGCCATGTGAAATCCTCCGCTGCCGACCACCGTCGGCACTGGTTCGCGAAGTAGCCCATGGCTCAATCGGGTTGCCGTGGGCGACGCTCGCACCCTCGGCAGTTCGTTTCGCGGGTCTGGCCTGAAGAGAATTGCCAGTGCCATCAAGCACTTGCCAATCCCGTTCAATGCATCAACCCGCTAGCGCTACGTAACGGTGGCGAATCACCCAAGTGACAAAAATCTGTCGCTTGCTAGCCGTTACGCGTCCCTCCCCTTCAGCAGTACTTCGCAACGTGTTGCAAAGTGAATGGAACTTTCCTCAAGCCTTTTTGAGCTCCCTAAAGCGCGTAAAACAAAGGCTTTCGAGCTGAACAATGTGCTGCTTTTTACAAACCGCATAAGTTTTTTTTGGCATAAGCGTTATGAAAATTTTTTCTTAGCTACGCTTCAGGATGTTCTTAGCTCTGTTGTTACAAGAGTGAAACGCTTACACCCTAAAATTACGTCAAATATTTGGCGACAGTAACACAACATTGAGATCCAGGGAGATGCACCCATGCGCGTTCTAACCCCCCTCTGCAGCGCGGTTTTGCTGGCCATGGCTTGCACTTCCCAAGCCCAGGCCATGAACCTCACCGAGGCAATTCAAAGCACTATCGCCACTCACCCGGAACTGGCTTCGCGCGTGGACGCTCGGCTGTCGGCCGATGAACAAGTCAAAGTGGCCAAGGGCGGTTTCTACCCCTCCGTCGACCTGAATGCCGCTTACGGTCGCGGCTATAGCGACAACACCAACACCCGCGCCTTCGGCAATCACAACACCGAGATTCTTACTTACACCCAATCCGAGCTGCGCATGCGGCAGATGATCTTTGACGGCTTCAACACCGCCAACGAGGTCGAGCGCACCAAAGGCGTGTCCAATTCGCGCGCCTACTACGCGCAAGGCACCGCTCAGGATCTGGCCCTGCGCACCATCGAGGTCTACCTCGAAGTGCTCAAGCGCCGCGAACTGGTGACGCTGGCCAAGAACAACCTGCAGGCGCACTTGCGCGTCAACGATCAGATCGGCCTGCGCACCGAGCGCGGCATCGGCAGCACGGCGGACTCTGACCAGTCGGTTGCCCGTCGAGCGCTGGCGCAAAACAACCTCGACACCGCCGAAGTGGACCTGGCCGACGCCGAATCGAATTTCTACAGCGTGGTCGGGCGCATGCCTGATGAACTGGAAACCCCGGCCTCGACGCGCGGCGAGTTGCCCCCGGATCTGCGTGAAGCGCAGCAGAGCATGGTCGACAACAACCCGTATCTGAAATCGGCTCAGGCCGACGTGCAATCCGCCGAGAGCCAGTACGAAGTGGCGAAGTCGCCGTTTTACCCGCGCTTCGACGCTGAAGCGGCGGTGGGCGCGAACAACAACGTGCAGGGCGATGAAGGCCACGACAACGAATGGCGTGTCGGTGTGGTGATGAACTACAACCTGTTCCGTGGCGGCAGCGACAAGGCGCGCCTGGCCGCCAATGCCCACGACATCAACCAGGCGATGGACATTCGTAACAACGCCCTGCGTCAGCTCAACGAGAACATCCGTCTGGCGTGGAACGCCATGGAAAACGCCAGGAAACAGACCCCGACCGCCCGCGAATACGCCGAAACCACCAAGCGCGTACGCGCCGCGTATCAGGACCAGTTCGGCCTCGGCCAACGCACCCTGCTCGACTTGCTCGACAGTGAAAACGAGCTCTACAACGCCAACCGTCGTTACACCGAAATCCGTTACACCGAGGAATACTCGATGTACCGCGTGCTGGCGAACATGGGCCAGTTGTTGAGCAAGCAACGGGTGGTGCTGCCTGCTGATGCGATCGCCACGACGGAAGTGAAGAGCCAGGCGCGTCTCCCCGAGCTGAAATAAACGGTGCAGGAACTGACTTTGCCCTGATCGTTCCCACGCTCTGCGTGGGAATGTCTCTAGGGACGCTCCGCGTCCAGTGACGCGGAGCGTCACGGGCTGCATTCCCACGCGGGAGCGTGGGAACGATCCGATAACCGAGCCCGTTCAGAACAGAGGCAATCAATATGACCAGCATGGAACCCGGCGCGACGGGAGTCGATCCGCGCGCAAGCTTCGATGATCCGTTACTCGACGGTCTGTTGATTCTCTGCAAGCTGCATGGCGCGACGGTCAGTCGCGCCAGCCTGAGCGCCGGGCTGCCTCTGGACAAACAACGCCTGAGCCTGGATCTGCTGCCCCGTGCTGCGGCCCGGGCCGGGTTGCAGGCGCGGCTGTTGCGTCGTGACCTGAAAGACATTTCGCCGCTGAACCTGCCGATCCTGTTGCTGCTCAACGACGGCCGCACGGCGGTATTGCGGCGTTTTGGCGATGACGGAAAAGCCCTGCTGTTGCCCAGTGAGGCCGATGGCGGCGAGCAATGGGTCAGCCGTGAAGAGCTCAGCGAGCACTACAGCGGTCAGGCCTTGTTCGCCCGTCCGCGCCACGAACTCGAAGACCTGCGCTCGCCGCTGGTACCACGGGTGCATGCGTGGTTTCGCGACACCCTCAAGCTGTCGAAATGGCTGTACAGCGATGCGATCCTCGCCAGTTTTCTGATCAACCTGCTGGGCCTGATGGTGCCGCTGTTCGTGATGCAAACTTACGATCGCGTCGTACCGAATCAGGCGACATCAACGCTGTGGGTGCTGTCGATCGGCTTGTTGATCGGCACCGGTTTCGAGCTGGTGCTGCGCTTGGTGCGGGCGCACCTGCTCGACACCGCCGGCAAGAAAACCGATGTGATCCTTTCCGCCACATTGTTCGAGCGCATCACCGGCATGTCGATGAAAGCGCGCCCGGCGACCATCGGCGGTTTTGCCCAAAGCATTCATGACTTCCAGGGCCTGCGCGAATTTCTCACCGCCGTGACGCTGACCAGCCTCATCGATTTGCCTTTCGTGGTGCTGATGCTGGTGGTGATCGGCCTGCTCGGCGGCTGGCTGGTGGTGATTCCGTTGCTGGCCTTTCCGATCACAATCATTTTTGCCATGGCGATTCAGGTGCGCCTGCGCGACACCGTGCAGAAGAGCCTGAGCCTGGGCGCCGAACGTCAGGCGGTGCTGATCGAAACCCTAGGTGGCCTGGAAACCCTCAAGGCGTGCGGCGCCGAAAGCGAGCGCCAGCACAAATGGGAAAGCACCCACGGCGCCCTCACCCGCCTCGACAGCCACGCGCGCAACCTGTCGGCGCTGGCCACCAACGGCACCTTGTTCATCCAGCAGTTTTCCGGAATGGCGACGATTGTCGCCGGCGTCTACAGCATCATCGCCGGCAACCTCAGCGTCGGCGCGCTGGTCGCCACCTACATGCTTGGCAGCCGCGTACTCGCTCCGCTGGGGCAGATCGCCGGGCTGATCACGCGTTATCAGCAAGCGCAACTGACCATGAAAAGCACCGACGCGCTGATGGCCCTGCCGCAGGAACGTGACGGCAAACAGCGGCCATTGGAACGCACCCAACTGCAAGGTGCGCTGGATGTCAGCGGCGTGACTTTCCATTACAACGGCCAGAATGCTCCGGCGCTGAGCGATGTCACGTTCAGCCTGAAAGCCGGCGAGCGCGTGGGGATCATCGGGCGCAGCGGTTCAGGCAAAAGCACGCTGGCGCGATTGGTCATGGGCTTTTATGAAGCAGAGGAAGGCCAGTTGCTGCTCGACGGTCTCGATCTGCGGCAACTGGACGTCGCTGACCTGCGCCAGCAGATCGGCTATGTCGCCCACGACCTCCCCCTGCTCGCCGGCAGCCTGCGTGACAACCTGACGTTGGGCGCGCGCTATATCAGCGACTCGCGCATGCTCGAAGTCGCAGAACTGACCGGTGTCACCGAGCTTGCCCGGCAACATCCACAAGGCTTCGACCGGCCGGTGGGCGAGCGTGGGCAGTTGCTGTCCGGCGGCCAGCGCCAGGCAGTGTTGCTGGCGCGCGCATTGCTGCTCGACCCACCAATAATGCTGCTCGATGAACCCACCAGCGCCATGGACAACAGCAGCGAAGATGCGCTGCGGCAGAAACTGCACGGCTGGGTACAGGGCAAAACCCTGTTGCTCGTCACCCATCGCACCTCGATGCTGAGCCTGGTGGACCGGTTGCTGGTGCTGGACAACGGCCGGGTCGTCGCTGACGGTCCGAAAGAAGCGGTCATCGATGCACTGCGCAAGGGCCGTGTCGGCTCGGCGGCGGTCTAGGAGTAACGCCATGCCTGCTTCCTCCGATAGCAACAAGCGCGGTTACTTCGACAGCTTCGGCAAGAGCGCCGAAGCCGAGTTCATGCCGGAAACCGCTGGCGCTTCGTTGCAGGACTCGCCGCGCAAATCGCGAATCACCGTGTGGCTGGCGGCGGCGCTGTTGATCGCCTCGCTGGTCTGGGCCAAGTTCGCCGTGCTCGAAGAAGTGACCATGGGCGAAGGCAAGGCGATTCCGTCGAGCAAGGTTCAAGTGATCCAGAACCTGGAGGGCGGGATTGTCACTGAACTTTTTGTTCGTGAAGGGCAAATGGTCAACAAGGGCGATACCTTGCTGCGTCTGGATGACACGCGGTTTCGCTCGAACAAGGGCGAGAGCGAGGCTGATCGTTACGCACTGACGGCGCAGGTCGAAAGGCTGTCGGCGGAGGCCGAGGGGCGACCCTTCAAGCTCTCCGCTGAAGTGATCGCCAAGGCGCCGCAAGTCGCCGAAGACGAGCGCTCGCTGCACGAACAACGCCAGCGTCGGCTCGCCAGCGAGCAACGCACCCTCAGCGAACAGTTGCGGCAGAAAACTCAGGAGCTGGCGGAATTTCGCTCCAAGCAAGGCCAGTTCAGCTCCAGCCTGGCGCTGCTGCAACAAGAGATGAACATGTCCGAACCGCTGGTGAAAACCGGCGCCGTCTCACCGGTGGAGATCCTGCGGCTCAGGCGCAGCGCGGTAGAGATCCGTGGCTCGCTGAACGCGACGACCCTGGCGATTCCCCGCGCCGAATCGGCCATTGCCGAGATCCGCAGCAAGATCGACGAATCGGAACAGACCTTCCGGTCCGAGGCCGCCAAGGAATTGAATGAGAAACGCACCGACCTGTCGAAAATCACGGCTTCAAGCATCGCCATCGACGACCGCGTCAGCCGCACCACGGTGACCTCGCCAGTGCGCGGAGTGATCAAGCAAATGAAGGTCAACACCATCGGCGGCGTGGTCCAGCCCGGCAGTGACATGGTCGAAATCGTGCCGCTGGAAGACAACCTGCTGATCGAAGCCAAGGTGCGCCCGCAAGACGTCGCGTTCCTGCACCCGGGCCAGAAAGCCATGGTCAAGTTCAGCGCCTATGACTACACGATTTACGGCGGTCTGAGCGCCAAGCTCGAGTTGATCGGCGCCGACACCATCACCGATGACAAGGGCAATAGTTTCTACCTGATTCAGGTGCGCACCGATAAAAATCACCTGGGCGGGGATGCGAAACCGCTGTTGATCATTCCGGGGATGGTGGCGACAGTGGACATCATTACCGGGGAGAAAAGCGTGCTGGATTATTTGCTCAAACCGGTGCTGAAGGCGCGGACCGAGGCGATGCGCGAACGTTAGCCATGTTGAATTTGCGGTGATTGATCTGGCGCCTTCGCGAGCAGGCTCGCTCCCACAGGGAGAATGCATTCCGATTGTGGGAGCGAGCCTGCTCGCGAAGAGGCCGGCACAGACAACCACTATCTGTCGCCATGATTACGCTGAAAGACCTCCTCCCCCATCGCCGCAATCTGCCCTTCGATCAACGCTTCGAACGGTTTGAGCAGCGGCTCAAACGAGGCCGGCGCTTCAAGTGTCTGCAGCGCTTGCACAATCGCCTCGACCGTCGACAACGCTCCCGGCCCCGGTGCCTTGCGCAAGCGGTAGCGCGACACGCCCCCCTCGGCCAATGTCACCCGTGGCAACGCCGCCAGCAGCGGATTGAGGTGCAACATCTTGCGCGCCTTGCGCCAGGTGCCATCGGGAACCACCAACAACAGCGGCTCATCGGACTTGCCGTAAACCTGCAGCGGTTGCGCATCGTCAGCCGGGAACAGCAACCGCGCCCGATACCCGGGCCGGTTCAAAAGCGCCGGCAGATCTTCAAATACTTCACCGATAATCAGCTCGGCATTGGTCAACCCCAGGGCCGCCAACCGCGCCGTGTTGAGCGCGTGATTGACCTCGCTCGGATGCTGCAGCACCAATATCCGGGTGCGACTGTCGAGGCTCGGGATCAGCGCGCACAGGCAATGGGTCTGGGGGCGCAGGCAGCGCGGGCATTGGGGTCTGGACATGGTTTCAGGCCTGATTGAGCTGGGCTTTAAGCAAATCGCGGAAGGTCTGGATCAGCGGCTCGCGGCTGCGGCCCCGGCGCATGATCATCGAGAACGGCGCCTGATAGCCAAAGGTCGCCGGCAGCAAGACGCGCAGATCGCCCTTGTCCACCCAGGCCTGAGCGTAGTGCTCCGGCAAGTAGCCAATGTAGGCCCCGGAGAGCACCAGAATCAGCTGCGCTTCCATACTTTCCACCGTGGCGGCGCTGTGCTTGAAACCGTGACGGGCCAGTTCCGCCTGGCTCCAGTAGCCGCGTCCGACCATGCGTTGCTGGGTGATGACCTGCTCGGGAATGCGCCGCTCGTTGAACAATGGATGGCGACTGCTGCAATACAACCAATGCTGCTCGCGGTACAGCGGCATGTAGACCAGACCGCTCATGCGCGTGGAAAACGCGCCGATGGCCAGGTCGAGGCGGTTGTCCTGTACGCCCAGCTGCAATTCGTAAGGGCTCATCACCGACAGGTGCAAATGCACGGCCGGGTGTTCCTGGCTGTACGCACCGATGGCTTCGGCGAACGGCAAGGCCTTGTCGCTGACCGTGGAGTCGATCACACCAAGATTGAGCGTGCCGCGCAGTTCGCCTTTGAGCGCAGCGGCGTACTGTTCGAACCCTTCGAGTTCGGCAAGCAGACGCAAGGTTTCCTGATGGAACAACTCGCCCTTGCTGGTCAGGCTGAACCCGCCGCGCCCGCGATGACACAGCACCAGGCCGAGCGCGGCTTCGAGCTGGCTCATGTAGGTGCTGATCGCCGAGGTCGACAGGTTGAGTTCCTGCTGCGCATTGGCAAAACCCTGATGACGCACGACGCTGACGAAGATGCGCAAGAGTTTCAGGTCGGGTAAAGCGTTGGCCATTTCTGCTCCAAGGATCGTTCCCACGCTCTGCGTGGGAATGCAGCCCGTGACGCTCTGCGTCACCTGCGAGTACGGCTGGACGCGGAGCGTCCGTGGATGCATTCCCACGCGGAGCGTGGGAACGAGCGCGAGGAGTTTATCCGGCGCCTCGTCATTAGTTTAGAAAAATCTGAACTAAGTTTTTGCCCGTAGCGATTCTTCCGCTGCACTACATTTCGCATCATCGACCCCACAGCGGCGCCCGACCCGTGCTCCACGGCGCGCCGACATAAATAAAACAAGACGATGAGGCCTTACCCGTGGACAAGATTCTTCACCAACCACTGGGCGGCAACGAAATGCCGCGCTTCGGCGGCATCGCCACCATGCTCCGACTTCCCCATGTACCGACCGCTGCCGGCCTGGATGCTGCCTTCGTTGGCGTGCCGCTCGACATCGGCACTTCGCTGCGCCCCGGCACCCGCTTCGGGCCGCGCGACATCCGCACCGAATCAGTGATGATCCGCCCCTACAACATGGCCACCGGCGCCGCGCCGTTCGACTCGCTGTCGGTAGCCGACATCGGTGACGTGGCGATCAACACGTTCAACCTGCTCGACGCCGTGCGCATCATCGAAGAAGCCTACGACAACATCCTCGAGCACAACGTCATCCCGATGACTTTGGGTGGCGACCACACCATCACCCTGCCGATCCTGCGGGCGATTCACAAAAAGCACGGCAAGGTCGGCCTGGTGCACATCGACGCGCACGCTGACGTCAACGACCATATGTTCGGCGAGAAAATCGCCCACGGCACCACGTTCCGCCGCGCCGTCGAAGAAGGCCTGCTCGATTGCGACCGTGTGGTGCAGATTGGTTTGCGTGCTCAGGGTTACACCGCCGACGACTTCAACTGGAGCCGCGATCAGGGCTTTCGCGTGGTGCAGGCCGAAGAGTGCTGGCATAAATCGCTGGCACCGCTGATGGCCGAAGTGCGCGAGAAGGTCGGCGGCGGCCCGGTGTACCTGAGTTTCGACATCGACGGCATCGACCCGGCCTGGGCGCCCGGCACCGGCACCCCGGAAATCGGCGGCCTGACAACCATTCAGGCGATCGAGATCGTGCGCGGATGCCAGGGCCTCGACCTGATCGGTTGCGATCTGGTAGAAGTCTCGCCCGCTTACGACACCACCGGCAACACCTCGCTGCTGGCCGCCAACCTGCTGTACGAAATGCTCTGCGTATTGCCTGGCGTGGTCCATCGCTGAGGGCCGGTCATGAACGCACGGGATCAGGTTTTGCACGCGGCCGCCGAACTGGTGGCTGCATTTGCACGTAACGATCGCGAAGCTTACTTCGGTGCGTTCAGCGCCGATGCCAGCTTCGTCTTCTACACCCTCGACCAGCCGCTGCTGTCGCGTGATGCCTATCAGGCGTTGTGGGACAGCTGGCGCGCCGAGGATGGCTTCGAGGTGCTGTCGTGCACTTCAAGCAACGCTTTCGTCAGCCTGCAGGGTGACATGGCGATTTTCATCCATGACGTGGCCACGGAGCTGCGCATGCAAGGGGAGCAACATTTCAGCCAGGAGCGCGAGACGATTGTTTTCAGGAAACAAGCGTCGAGCCTAGAACAACAAGGCCTATGGCTGGCCTGTCACGAACATTTGTCCGCAATGCCGGAAGGGCTGCCACCCCCTTAGCCAATGGTGACGCTCACGCACGATGAGCGCGCCTGATGATCGGAGCAGATCATGAATAACAACAACAACGAAAAAAGCCTTAGCAGCATAGAAACAAACGGGGTCGAACAGATCCCGGACCATGAGCGCGATGCCCGACCCGGCGACTTGTTTCGCTTGATCTTCGGCGGCGCCAATACCTTCGCCACCGCTGTGCTTGGCAGTTTCCCGGTGTTGTTCGGCCTGTCGTTTCAGGCCGGCGTCTGGGCAATTGTGCTGGGCGTGGTGGTCGGTGCGCTGATTCTGGCGCCGATGGGCCTGTTCGGCCCGCTCAACGGTACCAACAACGCCGTGTCTTCCGGTGCGCACTTTGGCGTGCACGGGCGGATTGTCGGCTCCTTCCTGTCGTTGTTGACCGCGATCGCGTTCTTCTCGCTCTCAGTCTGGAGCTCGGGTGACGCGCTGGTCGGCGGCGCCAAACGCCTGATTGACCTGCCGGAAACCGACCTGACCCTGGGCCTCGCCTACGGTTTGTTCGCGCTGCTGGTACTGACCGTGTGCATCTACGGCTTCCGCATCATGCTATGGGTCAACCGCATTGCCGTGTGGGCCGCGAGCCTGTTGTTCCTGCTCGGCATCTTCGCCTTCGCGCCCGCTTTCGACAGCCAGTATGCCGGCAGCGTGGCACTCGGTCAGGCCGGGTTCTGGGCGGCGTTCATCGGCGCGGCGCTGGTGGCGATGAGCAATCCGATTTCCTTCGGCGCGTTCCTCGGTGACTGGTCACGTTACATCCCGCGTGAGACGCCAAAGGGCCAAATCATGCTGGCGGTGATCGCTGCACAACTGGCGACGCTGATTCCGTTCCTGTTCGGCCTGGCCACCGCCACCATCGTCGCGATCAAGGCGCCGGACTACATCGCGGCAAATAATTACGTGGGCGGTTTGCTGGCGGTGTCGCCGAGCTGGTTCTTTCTGCCGGTGTGCCTGATTGCGGTGATCGGCGGCATGTCGACCGGCACCACTTCGCTCTATGGCACCGGGCTGGACATGTCCAGCGTGTTTCCGCGCGTGCTGTCGCGGGTCAAGGCGACGTTGCTGATCGGCGTGATGTCGATCGCCTTCATCTTTATCGGGCGCTTCGCCGCCAACCTGGTGCAAAGCGTGTCGACCTTCGCCGTGCTGATCATCACCTGCACCACCCCGTGGATGGTGATCATGATCATCGGCCTGGTCGTGCGTCGAGGGTTCTACTGCCCGGATGACCTGCAAGTGTTTACCCGCGGCGAACAAGGCGGACGCTACTGGTTCAACCATGGCTGGAACTGGCGTGGCCTCGGCGCGTGGATCCCGAGTGCGCTGGTCGGCCTGTGCTTCGTCAACCTGCCGGGGCAGTTCGTCGGCCCGCTCGGTGAGCTGGCCGGTGGCATCGACGTCAGTCTGCCGGTGACCCTGGGCCTGGCGTCGGTGATTTACCTGACGTTGCTGCGCTTGTTTCCGGAACCGCGCGAAGTGTTCGGCCCGAAGGATGCCCGCAGCCAAGCCGGGGAGTCGTCGGCTAAAGCGCAAGTCGCCTGAGTAAACGCCTATCCCCTGTGGGAGCGAGCCTGCTCGCGAAAGCAATCTGTCAGTCACTTCTTTGTTGAATGTGCTGACGCCTTCGCGAGCAGGCTCGCTCCCACAGTGAGATTCGAATTCAGCCTCACCATAAAAAAGACAATCGGAGACACGCCATCATGGCTTTGGATTTATTCGTCGTCCTCATCTACGCCGCCGGCATGCTCTTGCTCGGCTACTTCGGCATGCGCAAGGCCAAGACCAACGAGGATTTTCTCGTCGCCGGTCGTAACCTTGGCCCCAGCCTGTACATGGGCACCATGGCCGCAACCGTGCTCGGCGGTGCGTCCACCGTGGGCACCGTGCGGCTGGGTTACGTGCATGGTATTTCCGGTTTCTGGCTCTGCGCGGCACTGGGTTGCGGCATCGTTGCGCTGAACCTGTTCCTGGCCAAGCCGCTGCTGAAACTGAAGATCTACACCGTTACCCAAGTCCTGGAAAAACGCTACAACCCGATGGCCCGCTCGGCGAGCGCAGCGATCATGCTGGCGTATGCGCTGATGATTGGCGTGACCTCGATCCTCGCGATCGGCACCGTGCTGCAAGTGCTGTTCGGCCTGCCGTTCTGGATCTCGGTGTTGCTTGGCGGTGGCGTGGTGGTGGTTTATTCGGCCATTGGCGGCATGTGGTCGCTGACCCTGACCGACATTGTCCAGTTCATCATCAAGACCGTGGGCCTGATGTTCATCCTGTTGCCGATCTGCCTGTACCGCGTCGGCGGCTGGGACGAACTGGTGCTTAAACTGCCAGCCACTGCGTTCAACTTCACCACGATCGGCTGGGACACGATCATCACCTACTTCATGATCTACTTCTTCGGCATCCTGATCGGCCAGGACATCTGGCAACGGGTGTTCACCGTCAAGAACGCCAAAGTCGCTCAATACGCCGGCAGCTTCGCCGGTCTCTATTGCATCCTTTATGGTCTGGCCTGTGCGCTGATCGGCATGGCCGCCCATGTGCTGATTCCGGACCTGGACAACGTTAACAACGCCTTCGCCGCCATCGTCAAACTGTCGCTGCCGGACGGTATCCGCGGTCTGGTGATCGCTGCGGCACTGGCGGCGATGATGTCCACGGCCAGCGCCGGTCTGCTCGCTGCAGCCACCACGCTGACCGAAGACTTGCTGCCGAAACTGCGTGGCGGCAAACAGTCGAGCCTGGGCGTGAACCGTCTGTTCACCCTGCTGACCGGTGTCGTTGTGCTGGGTATCGCGCTGGTGGTGAATGACGTGATCAGCGCCCTCACCCTCGCTTACAACCTGCTGGTGGGCGGCATGCTGATTCCGCTGATGGGTGCGATTTTCTGGAAACGCGCGACCACCGCCGGCGCCATCGCCAGCATGGGCCTGGGTTTCGCAACCGCCCTGGTGTTCATGTTCAAGGATGGCCTGGATGCGAATACGCCGATCTACTACAGCCTGGCGGTCGGTCTGGTGAGTTTCGTGGTAGTGAGCCTGCTGTCGCGTCGCCCGGCCCCAGTGGCGAGCGCGATCTGAGGTTGAGGTAACGACTTGATGTTTTCTTCAACGGGTGTGGCGTCGGTGGCCAACACCCGTTTTTTTCGCTTGGCGAAAAGCAAAAGATCGCAGCCTTCGGCAGCTCCCACACTTTGTAGAAACGGCCGACGGCTGCGATCTTGAAATCTCTGATCGCAGGTATTAACGGCGACGTGGCTGGCGTCGGCGCTGTTCGTCGTCCGTGCGAATCGGTACCGGTTGCAGAGGCGGTTCGATCAAACCGAGGGCAACTCCCAAATCGTGCAGCCAGTTCTGGATTTTCTCTTTCATCGTCATGCCCCCTTCAGGGTGGTGCTGAGCGGCCGGAATTCTGAGGTCGCTTCGCACTGATAATAGTCCGAAGTCCTACGCAATGCTCGGCCAAATCCGCAATGATCTGTTACTGAATTGAACAGAATCTGTTGCGTTTGGTTCACGCTGTTTCACGCTCCTGGGCCAAAGCCACGGGATAGACCGCTTGCTGCACGTCGATCCAGGCATTCAGGTTTGCGCCCGCCATGCCCTTGCGCCACATGAGCCATGTTGTCGCACCCGCGAACGGCTCGGCCAAAGGATGCACCGCGACATTTTCGCGGCCCGGCAGGCTGGCGAGCATCGACTCGGCCATCAACGCCACGCCGCTGCCGGCAACCACGCAAGCAAGCATGCCCTGATACGACTCGATCTCCATCGGCCGTCCCATGGCCGCATGGTAGTGGGCGAACCAGGCTTCCAGACGCATTCGGTAGGAACAGCCCCGGCGGAAAGTGAACACGGAACGCCCTTCCACATCCCGCGCGCTGCGTACCGGCGGGTGGTCGACTTCGGTGATCAGCACCAAACGCTCCTCGCACAGCGGCACGCCATCGAGACCGGCCAATTCCAGCGGCCCGTCTACCAGCGCCGCGTCGAGCCGCCCGGTGAGCAACCCTTCCAGCAGCTCACCGGTCGGCGCCGATTGAACCTGCAGGTTCACCATCGGGTATCGCTTGTGATAACGCGCCAGCAACGCCGGCAGATGAATCGCCGCCGTGCTGTACATGGTGCCCAGCACGAAATCCCCGGCCGGCTGCCCACCCATCACCGCCGCGCTGGCCTGATCGCGCAGGGCAAACAGTTTGCCGGTGTAGTCCAGCAGGACTTTCCCCGCCGGCGACAACTGCAACCGCTGACGCTCGCGAACGAACAGTTCGACGCCCAGTTGCTCCTCAAGTTGTTTGAGCCGGGTCGACAGGTTCGACGGCACGCGGTGCAGGCGCTCGGCGGCGCGGGTGATCGAGCCTTCCTCGGCAACCGCCTGAAAAATCCGCAGCTGACTGAATTCCACGTTCTTTCTCCAGAACAGAACAAGTTCCTCACTATTATTCAATTTTAAAGAAAGTCAATCAGTCCTAGCCTGACGGTCATTGTCTTAGACGGAAAACCCGACCATGTCGCCGCTGATTCGCTTATCCGCCTGCTTCGTTGCCCTGATGATGGCGATGGGTATCGGCCGTTTCGCCCTGACCCCACAAATGCCACACCTGCTCAGCGAAGGTCAGATCGACCTGACCGCTGCCGGTCTGATTGCAGCGGCCAACTATCTCGGTTATCTGCTGGGCGCGGTGGATGCGATGTTTGCTCATCGGCCCCAGCAGGTGCAGCGACGTTTGCACGGCGGCTTATGGCTGTGCGTGGTGCTGACGCTCGCATCGTTTTGGGCCAATGGCTTCTGGTCGCATCTGGTGCTGCGTTTTGGCACCGGCGTGGCCAGCGCATGGGTGCTGGTGATGATCACTTCGCTGAGTCAGCCACTGGCGGCGGCAGCGGGCCGCCCGCGCTGGGGGGCTATGGTATTTGCCGGGCCGGGTTTGGGGATTTTTCTGACAGGCTTGCTGGCATTGGTCTCACATCAGTTGCAGCAGACCTCGGCAACGCTGTGGTTGATCTATGCGGCCGCCGCGTTGTTGATGATGCTCGGCGTCTGGCGGTTTTTGCCGCAACCCACGGCTGTAACGACGACGGCGACCACACACGCAACTCCATCGAGTCAAGGCATTGGACGGCTGGCGCTGATTTACGCGCTGTACGGAATCGGTTACATCATCCCTGCGACGTTTCTTTCGCAAATGGCCAATGCGCAATTTCACGGACAATGGCAGGCGGATCTGTTCTGGCCGTGCTTTGGCCTGAGCGCGGCGATCGGGGTGTGGCTGGTAAGTTTGCGCCGGCATGATCCCAAGACCACACGGCACTGGCTGACGGCGACGTTAGGGTTGCAAGCGGCCGGCGTGTTTGCCTGCCTGCCAGGCAGCGGCCTCGGCCTGGCGCTGGGTGTGATCCTGTGCGGCACCCCGTTTCTGGCCTTCATGCAACTGGTCATGCAGCGCTCGCGGGAGCTGGCACCGCACGCGACTCAGCGCAATGCGGGCCTGCTCACGGCGTGCTTCGCCGTCGGTCAGCTCAGCGGCCCGTTGCTGGCGGCGCTGAGCAGCCATTTCAGCGGTGGTCTGCAGCCGGCGCTGGTGATCGCCGGCGCAGGCCTGCTGATCGCCGGCGCACTGGCGATGCAATCGAGTGCTACTGGCCCAGCGCTTTGCGCAAACGCCGGCGCAGCCACTGCTCGGCGCTGACGAACGTAATACCGAGCAGCACGAGCACCGCGCCAATGACAAAGTTCAGGCTCAACTGTTCGTCGAGTAGCAGCACGCCGAACGTCACGCCGAACAGCGGAGTCATGAACGAGAACACCGCAAGGTTGGCCGCCAGATAACGTCGAAGTAACCAGAACCAAACCAGATAACTGAAGAACGACACCACCAGCCCCTGAAACAGTACACTGGCCACCGCCACAGTGGTCAAACTGACGTGAGTGATCTGGCCGCTGAACAGCGCGATCAGCAACAGGCCGACGAAACCGACCATCAGTTGATAAAACAGGGTCAGCGTCACCGGCGCTTCCGACAGCCGGGAGGCGCGCACCACCACGGTAGTCGCGCCCCAACAGGCGCCGGCCAGCACGCCAAAGGCATCGCCCAACAGCATGCGCCGGTCGAGGTTGTCCCACGACACACCGCCGGCGAAGGCCACCGCGATACCGATAAAGGCAAGCAGAATCCCCAGCCATTGCAACGGTCGCAGGCGCTCACTGGCCAGCAGGAAGTGCACACCGAGCGCGGTAAAAATTGGCGCCGTATAAAGAAACACCGACATGTGCGCAGCGGTGGTCAGTTGCAGCCCTTCTGCGATAAACAGGAATTCCAGACCGAACAGCGCACCGGCCAACAAGCCGCCACGCCAAGTGCTGCCTACCTGGTCCCAGCCGCCCTTCCAGCAGATCAGCAAACCGACCAGCAAGGCCGAAATCCCCGAGCGCCCGGCCGCCTGCATCACTGGCGCAATGTCCGTTGCCGCCCACTTGATCAGCACTTGCTGCACGCCCCAGATCAGGCACAGTCCGATCATCACTTGCAGGGCAAAACCGTCGGCGTTGCGCCGCTCGGCACTCACCGCGACACCTCGAACATACACAGCATGGCAGGCCATCCAATGGTCAAAAAACAGTGGTGGGGATTATCAATCAGCCGGACGGAAAAAGGCGTCTGGAAAAGACATTCAGTTGGTCAGTGGCGTCAGCGCTGAATGGCTGACGGTTGCGCCGTCGACCGCGAGCAGGCTCGCTCCCAAAGTATCCGAGTCAATCATCGATCCCCTGTGGGAGCGAGCCTGCTCGCGAAGAGGCCGGCATTGCCAACACCGATTTTCCGATCAGCTCATGCAAGCCGCTTCGCCAGCAAAAAGCCCACCGTACAGGCGATCGCCGTCGCCAGCGTGCCCCACGCCCAGTCCATCAAGGTCACCTGCACCGACCAGCCGCGCAGCGTTGCCATATTCGTCAGGTCATAAGTGCCATACGCCACCAGCCCCAGCAGCGCTCCCATTTTCGCCGCCCGCTGCCAAGTCAACGCCGGCAATACCACAAATACCACGCAGCCAATAACGTACAGGCAATAAAAAACCGCTGCGGGGACCAGCAGCGGTTTTTCCAGCATCAGCGGACCGAGGAGTTCGCGATAGGTCGGCGCCATCAGCAGCCCGAGCCAGATGCCGTCGAGCAGCAGAAACGTCAGCAGCGTAGCGACGTAAGCGATCAACGCCTTTTTCATTGGCTCATCCCTCTAAATGCAGGCGCTGCCGAAGGCTGCTCCTGCATGGGCCTGCGGTGGCTCAGGTCAGTTCAATGCGATCGGCGTGAATGACGATCTTGCCTTCCTTGTACAGCGAGCCGATGGCTTTCTTGAAGTTGCCCTTGCTCACGCCGAACAGGCTGCTGATCAACGCCGGGTCACTCTTGTCGCTGACCGCCAGCATGCCGTCATTTTCACGCAATTTGCCGAGGATTTTCGAACTCAGGCTGCTGGCTGCTTCCTGCCCCACCGGTTGCAGGCTCAGGCTGATCTTGCCGTCGGGGCGCACTTCCTTGATGAAACCTTTCTCGCGCATGCCTGAACGCATGAATTTGAAGATCTCATTCTTGTGGATCAAGCCCCAGTGCTTGTTGTTGATGATTGCCTTGAAACCCATCTCGGTAGCTTCGGCCACCAACAGGTCAACCTCCTCGCCCGGGCTGTAAGTCGCCGGAGTCTTGTCCAGATAGCGGTCAAGACGCGCAGTGGCGGTGATGCGACGGGTGTGTTTGTCGAGGTAGACATGCACCACGCAGTATTCGCCTGCGGTCATCTGCCGCTTTTCTTCCGAATACGGCAGCAACAGATCTTTCGGCAGCCCCCAGTCGAGGAACACACCGATGCTGTTAACTTCAACCACCTTCAGGCTGGCAAATTCGCCGACCTGAACTTTAGGTTTTTCAGTGGTCGCGAGAAGTTTGTCTTCGCTGTCCAAATAGATAAATACGTTGAGCCAGTCTTCATCTTCGCTGGGAATATCTTTAGGGATATAACGGTTGGGCAAAAGAATTTCGCCATCGGCACCGCCGTCCAGATATAAACCGAAGTTAGTGTGTTTAACCACTTGCAAACTGTTGTAACGCCCGACTAAAGCCATTTTCCGAAACCCTCAATACGTGGGCGGTATTCTACCCGCTTTTGTCGAAACCGTCGGGAGGCAGATCCTCGCACCGAGAAATCTGCTTCAACGCCTTGTTTTTTCTCGTTTGCGTTCCGGCAGGACGCCGCTCGTCAGTCCGGCCAAGCCGTCGTCGTCAGCGTTCAAACGTGTTAATCGGAATAAAGGTTCTCATTTAAAACAGCGACTTAGCAGCCCATTACGCACACCGAAACGATAATAATCCAGCGTCGTGGTTGGTTATTCCGGGGGATATTTACCGAGCTATTGTCAAGTTATTCCTGTACGATGCCTGGCCGAGTTACTTTTCTATAGGTTAATGGCCGCCATGCGTGTAAAAGCATCCACCAGCAAAGCAAAGCCAGCTCCAGCCGTTGAAACCAGCGAATCGATCAACAATCAGATCGCAGCGTTCCTCAAGTCCGGCGGCGAGATCCAGCAAATTGCCAAAGGCGTCAGCGGCCAGACGTTCGGCCCGTCCAAGCAGATCAGCCTGGGCAAGAAGTAACACCGGTTTTACCCCGTCCAGAGGCGCTTTGAGCTTCGAAGCGC
Source organism: Pseudomonas khorasanensis (assembly GCF_014268505.2). Lineage (GTDB taxonomy): Bacteria > Pseudomonadota > Gammaproteobacteria > Pseudomonadales > Pseudomonadaceae > Aquipseudomonas > Aquipseudomonas khorasanensis. The sequence continues at coordinate 151,417 of NZ_JABWQP020000001.1, read as the reverse complement.
CTGGACTGGCACCGCGTAATCCCCCTCCGCTTTAAACAAAAAATACCCGAAAATCGACGAACGGCCATCAATGCCGATGATTCGCCGGTATCCTTGCACGCGTCTAGATCAAGCGTTTCAGCAGGCCACCTACCTGCGCTCGCGGTTCATGGAGTGACGCATGCGCCCATCTTCCTGTTTTTTACTTGTCAGCCTGTTGTCAGGCGCGACCGCGCACGCGCAGGTTTTCCAGGGCGAACTGGGTGATTTCAATCTCAAACTCGGCACCACTCCCAGTCGCAGCATGGCTCAGGGTCTGGTCAAACCGGCGGCGGTCGGGTCATTCCATGGCGGCCTCGACCTGAGCCACGACAGCGGCGTGTATTTCGGCCAGTACGCCCCAAGTATGGGGATCACGCCGGGCAAGAACCTCGAAATCGATTCCTACGTCGGTTACAAACAGCCTTTCGATCAAGTCCTTGGCTATGAAGTCGGGATGATTCACTACAGCTATCCCCACGTGGAAACCCTCGACAGCCAGGAGCTGTTCGGCGGCCTGACCCTGCTCGGCAGTCGCTTTGGCATCGCACTGAGCAACGACCCGGATAAACAGAACAACACTTTGTTTGCCGACCTGAGTGGTAATCAACCGTTCGGTATCGGCGTCAGCATGAAATACACCACCCACCAATTGAACGCGCCGGTCGCGGTGGACGGTGGCTATATCAGCAGCTTCACCGATTGGTCGGTGAAACTTTCGCGTCCGTTCATGGGTGTTGATCTCGATTTGATCTACAGCAACTCCAGCCTCAGCGGCAGCGATTGCTCAGCCTATTCCGGGCACAACAGCGAGTGCGACGGCCTCGTCACCCTCAAGGCTGTACGCACGTTCTATTGATCGGCTGAACTGCCGCGCGCATCCTGCATCACATAAGAATCAGAATTCCGAAGCCAGGCTCTCGCAAGGATTTGCCCATGTCTCGCTGGTTCAAGCACATTGCCGCCCTGTTGATCTTTACCCTCGCCCTCGGCGCCTGCAGCCGCGTCGGCCTGGCGTACCGCAACCTCGATGTCATCATTCCGTGGACGCTCGGTGATTACCTGGATATCAAGGGCGAACAAAAAGACTGGTTCAACGAAAGGCTCCAGGAGCATCTGAGTTGGCACTGCACCACGCAATTGCCGGGTTATCTGGACTGGCTGGATCGTTTGGAAACCATGGTCCAGACCAATCAGGTGACCGACGCTGCACTGCAGGCGCGCACCGCAGAAGCGAAACAGGCAATAGCCGAAACTGCCCGTGAGATCACTCCTTCTGCGGTGCAGTTGCTGCAAGGGCTGGACGATAAACAGGTCGCCGAGATGAATGAAGCGTTCGCCAAGGATTTGCGCAAACGCCAGCGCGAATACCTCGAACCGCCTCTCGCGCAGCAGATCGCCGAACGCAGCGAACGCATGGAAAAACGCCTCGGCGACTGGCTCGGCCCCCTGAGTGCCACGCAAAAACAACGAGTGGTGGCATGGTCCAATGCCTTGGGCGATCAGAACACTCAGTGGATCGCCAACCGTGCGCACTGGCAGCAACAGTTCAGCGCGGCTGTTGCGCAGCGCACGAGCCCGCAATTCCCACAAAGAATCGAGACGCTTCTGGGCAATCGCGAACGTTTATGGACGGCGGACTACCAAAAAGCCTACGCCAGGACCGAGGCTGAGGCGCGCTCGCTGTTTGTGGATCTTATGGCTGAGAGTACGCCTGAACAACGTCAGCGCCTGTTGAAGAAAATCGAAGGTGTGCGCAAGGATTTCAATGACCTGAAATGCCTGAAGGCCGCGCAAAAACCTTGAATACACCGATTACCCCTGTGCGAGCGAACCTGCTCGCGAATGCGCTGTGTCAGACAGTTCAAATGTCACTGACAGACCGTATTCGCGAGCAGGCTCGCTCCCACAGGGAATTTTCGTGGCTCAAGCGATTTGGGCTTTTGAGGCGACTTCATCAAACGTCAGTTCATCCAGCGCATCCTCCTGCTCATCCAGCACCTGACGCGGGTGATCATTGCCGGGAATGCTGCTGTCGATCAGGCTCAGCAATCTCGAGCCACGCGGCGTCAGCACGAAGTTCTCGCCATTACCGCCCTCCTCCTCCGGCCGAGGCTCGATGTAGCCGCGCTCCAGCAAGAGCTTTTCGTATCCACAGGCTTCTGTTTTCAGGTGATCCAGATTCCCTACGGATTCACCGACCGCCGCCTGGTCCGCAGCATGCTGCTCGGCATAAGGCCGTGGCGTGAAACTGTGGCCAGCGCCGTTCTGCACTTCGTGCAGCAAGCGTTCAATCAAATCCCAGTTGTAAGTTGTCATCCTGATCCAACCTCCGGTGCGCGTGATTAATGACGCGTTCACAGGTTGTGACCGAAGCGCTTCGCAGCCGTTCAGCTGCATTTCCTGAGCCGACCGACCGGCGGTCTGTCGATTTCCCGACCCGTCAAGCGACTAGTCTGAAACAGCCGACCAACCCGCAGGAGAATCGTCATGAACGTTGAGAACCATCCGGTGGTATCGCGCGAAGAATGGCTTGTTGCCCGCAAAGAGCATCTGCGCCACGAGAAAGCGTTCACCAGGGAGCGTGACCGACTCAGCGCCGAACGCCGTGGGCTGCCTTGGGTGAAAATCGACAAGGATTACCATTTTCAAGGCCCGAACGGCGAACTGAAGCTTAATGACCTGTTCGGTCGCCACAGCCAGTTGGTCATCTACCACTTCATGTTTGCCAAGGACTGGGAGCAAGGGTGCACCGGGTGCTCTTTCCTCAGTGACCACATCGATGGCGCCAACCAGCATCTGGCTCATCACGATGTCGCGGTGGTGGCGGTTTCCCACGCGCCGTTCAGCGAGTTCCAGGCGTTCAAACGGCGGATGGGCTGGAAGTTTGACTGGGTGTCGTCCGAGGGCTGCGACTTCAATTACGACTTCGGCGTATGCGCCCGGGCTGAAGCAGTTGCAGAGGGGAACGCCACCTACAACTACGAAAAGACCGACAGCGTCGAGGAGGAAATGCCGGGGCTGAGCGTGTTTTATCGCAACGATCAAGGCGAGATATTCCACACCTATTCAACGTATGCCCGAGGCTTGGACATACTGGTCGGCGCCTACAACTACCTTGATCTGACGCCCAAGGGCAGGAACGAAGACGAAATCATGGAATGGGTGCGGCATCATGATCGGTATGACGGCGCGACGAAGTCGGGTTGCTGTCATGGCGATTGAGCACACCGCCGTCCCACAGTTTCTGAACTTTTGGCAGACTAGGCCCCTCAACCGGTTAACCCGCCTTAACCGGAACTGAGGCCTGCCCATGAAAACCCTGATCAAGCTGTCACTCGTCGCCACGCTTGCCTGCGCCCTGCCCGCGTGGGCCTGCACGCCAGAAGAAGCCGTGATCAAACGTGAACAATTGGCCAAGGAAGTCTCGAAGCTCACCGAACAGAACCCGGCCAAGGCCAAAGAGATCAATGCCGAGTTGCAGAAAATGGAACTCGGCACGGCCAGCGCTGATCTGCCTGACAAGTGCCAGTTAATCGACCAGCGCTTGAAAGAGCTGGGTACGGCAGAGAAAAAAGCCGAGAGCTGAAGACATAAAAAAACCGGACATCGTCCGGTTTTTTTGTGCGCGCCTCAAAGCTTACTCAGCTGCTGGCTCGGCCGGCTTGCGGCGCTTGAGCGGGGCCATGCCGTCGCTGCTCACCAATGAATCCGGCTTCGGACGGTTGGCGCTCTTGCGCTTGGTTGGCGTCTTGGCGGCTGTTTTCTTCTTGTCGCCCTTGACGTCGGTCTTTTTCTTTTTCACGCCAACGGCTTTGCCCGAAGCCTTGACCTTTTTCGGCCCGCCGTAGGTGCCTTTGACTTCCTTGACGGTGCGGCGCTCGAAGCTCTGCTTCAGGTAGCGCTCGATGCTCGACATCAGGTTCCAGTCGCCATGGCAGATCAGCGAGATCGCCAAGCCATCGTTACCGGCGCGGCCGGTACGACCGATGCGGTGCACGTACTCGTCGCCGCTGCGCGGCATGTCGAAGTTGATCACCATGTCCAGGCCATCGACGTCCAGACCGCGGGCCGCAACGTCGGTCGCAACCAGGATTTTCACACCGCCCTGCTTCAGGCGATCGATCGCCAGTTTGCGATCCTTCTGATCCTTCTCGCCGTGCAGCACGAACGCTTTGTATTCCTGCGCCACGAGGCGGCCGTAGATGCGGTCGGCCATGGCGCGGGTGTTGGTGAAGATGATGGCTTTCTGATAGGTCTCGTTGGCCAGCAGCCAGTTCACAATCTGCTCTTTGTGCTGATTGTGGTCGGCGGTGATGATTTGCTGACGAGTGGTCGAGTTCAGCTGGCTGACCGCATTGAGTTGCAAGTGCTCAGGGTTGTTCAGGACCTTGGCGATCATCTCGCGCAGGCCGGAACCACCGGTGGTGGCCGAGAACAGCATGGTTTGCTGACGGTTCACGCACTCGTCGACCAGACGCTGCACGTCTTCGGCGAAGCCCATGTCGAGCATGCGGTCGGCTTCGTCGAGCACCAGCACTTCGACTTCTTTCAAGTCGAGGTTGCCGGCGTTGAGTTGCTCGATCATCCGACCCGGCGTACCGATCAGGATGTCCGGCACCTTGCGCAACATCGCAGCCTGGACCTTGAAGTCTTCACCGCCTGTGATCAGGCCGGACTTGATGAAGGTGAACTGCGCAAAACGCTCAACTTCCTTCAGGGTCTGCTGGGCCAGCTCACGGGTCGGCAGCAGGATCAGGGTCTTGATGCTGACGCGGATCTTCGCCGGGCCGATCAGGCGATTGAGGATTGGCAGAACGAAAGCGGCGGTTTTGCCGCTACCGGTTTGCGCCGTCACCCGCAAATCACGCCCCTGGAGCGCCAGCGGGATGGCCGCGGCTTGCACTGGCGTTGGCTCGACAAATTTCAGCTCGGCCACGGCTTTAAGCAGGCGTTCGTGCAGGGCGAATTGGGAAAACACGGGTGCTACCTCGAAGATATGCAAAAAAACAGCTGCATAGGTTACCGGTTTCGAGCGCTCAGGCCGAGTTTCTTTGTGAAAACGAGCGCAATCAGTGGTTTTTTTGTTGCCCGATTTGTCTCCAATCGTAATACGCAGCGTCTTAAATGCTCTAATTACCCTCCCGCGCCTTTCGGAAGAACGTTTCGCTTATGGACATCAAACAGCTCTGGCTCAACGCTCAGGATCTTTGGGGCACGCTCGAAGAGCACCCGCTTCTGCAATCGGGGCTGGCGCTGCTGGTGCTGCTGGTGATCGCGCTGGTACTCGGACGAGTGGCGCGCTATCTGATCCTGCATGCCAGCCGCATGCTCGGTCGTCAGCCAGCCCTGCACTGGATCAACGACTTTCGTCACAACAAGGTTTTCCAACGACTGGCGCAAATGACGCCATCGCTGGTCATCCAGTTCGGCCTGCATCTGGTGCCGGAACTCAGCAAAACCTCGATGAATTTCCTCGGCAACGTGGCGCTGGCATTCACCATTCTGTTTCTGCTGCTGGCGGTCAGCGCCCTGCTCAATGCCTTGCTCGACATCTACGCGCGCACCGAGCATGCCCGCACGCGCTCGATCAAAGGCTACGTGCAACTGGCGAAAATGGTCTTGTACGTGTTCGGCGCGATTATCATTGTCGCCACGCTGATCGACCGTTCGCCATTGCTGCTGCTGTCGGGTCTGGGTGCGATGTCGGCTGTGATTCTGCTGGTCTACAAGGACACGCTGCTGTCATTCGTCGCCAGCGTGCAATTGACCAGCAACGACATGCTGCGGGTCGGCGACTGGATCGAGATGCCGCAAGTCGGCGCCGATGGCGATGTAGTCGACATCACCTTGCACACAGTCAAGGTGCAAAATTTCGACAAGACCATCGTTTCAATTCCGACCTGGCGTCTGATGTCCGAGTCGTTCAAGAACTGGCGCGGCATGCAGCAGTCCGGCGGACGGCGGATCAAGCGCAGCCTGTTCATCGACGCCAGTGGCGTGCGCTTCATCCGCGACGACGAAGAAGAAAAGCTCTCGCAAGTACACTTGCTCACCGACTACATGGGCCGCAAGAAAGCCGAACTCAAGGCCTGGAACGAGGCGCAGGGCAATGTCGCGGCGATGTCGGCCAACCGTCGACGCATGACCAACATCGGCACGTTTCGCGCCTATGCACTGGCTTATCTGAAAAGTCATCCGGAAATCCAGCCGAACATGACCTGCATGGTCCGTCAGATGCAGACCACCGCGCAGGGCATTCCGTTGGAAATCTACTGTTTCACCCGCACCACGGTGTGGGCCGATTACGAGCGGATACAGGGGGATATTTTCGATTACCTGCTGGCAGTGTTGCCGGAGTTTGGGTTGAGCCTGTATCAGCAGCCGAGTGGCGGGGATTTGCGGTCGGGGTTGTTGCCGGCGATGTTGGGCTCGGCGAGTATTCCGGAGCCTGAAAAACACCTGATGTAACCCAAAGATCAAATGTGGGAGCGAGCCTGCTCACGAATGCAATGTGTCAGTCGACCCATACTTATCTGACCCAACGCCTTCGCGAGCAGGCTCGCTCCCACAGGGTTATGCAGTGACCGGTTTTTTTCGGACGCCCAGTCTGCTGATCCACACAGCGGCCAGAATGACGCCGCCGCCGAGAAACAACCGCCCCAGTTCCTCATGCTGATTCCAGATCAGCAAATTCAGCAGCAACCCCACCGGCACGTGCAGGTTGTTCATCACCGCCAGCGTGCCGCCGTTGACCATGCACGCGCCCTTGTTCCACCAGTACAAACCCAACGCCGTCGAGACCAGCCCGAGGAACACCAGCACGCCCCACTGCAGCGGTGCTTCAGGCAGGAAGTTCGATTTGCCAAACAGCAGAAACGCCGGCAACACCACCGCCAGCGCGCCCAGGTAGAAGAAGCCGAATCGGCGGTAATGCGGCAGGTCGCTCGGGTGCTTCGCGACCAGATGCTTGTACATCACCTGGCCCGCCGCGTAGGTGAAGTTGGCCAGTTGCAGCAACAGGAAGCCCATGAAGAAGTCCGGGCTGATCTGGTCAAAACGGATCACCGCAGCACCACCCACCGCCACCAATGCCGCGACCAATGCCCACGGGTTGAAGCGACGATTCAACGCGTCTTCGATCAGCGTCACATGCAGCGGCGTGAGGATTGTGAACAGCAACACCTCCGGCACCGTCAGCACACGAAAACTCAGATACAGGCAGACGTAAGTCACACCAAACTGCAGCGCCCCGATCAGCAACATGCCACGCATGAACGCCGGCTCCACCGAACGCCAGCGCGTCAACGGGATAAACACCAGCCCCGCCAGCACCACGCGCACCAGCACCGCAAAGTAACTGTCGACATGCCCAGCGAGATATTCGCCGATCAGACTGAAGGAAAACGCCTGAATCAGCGTGACAAAAAGTAGATAGCCCATGCTCGCCTCTGTTTCGAATGGCGGCGACGATAGCGGGTTTTCACCCAGACTGCGAACCTTCAAACAACCGTAAATCCCAGACAAAAAAAAGCCCGATCTCGCTAAAGCGTTCAATCGGGCTACAGCACTCAGGAGCAAAAGTGCAAAGGGAGGTTCGATGCGCGTGGAACCTTGAAGGGGTTGCGCCAGGTCACTAGACCATCCAGCGATTATCTGGCGATTAACCGATCAAGCGACCTGGGACAGTTTGGCATTGGCCTGATTCAGGCCCTTCTCCTGGAAGTCGCCGCCCAGGTTCATGCCTTCGGCGTGAATGAAGGTCACATCATGGATGCCGATGAAACCCATCACCTGACGCAGGTACGGTTCCTGATGATCGGCCGGACCACCGGCGTAGATACCGCCGCGAGCGGTCAGCACGTAGGCACGCTTGCCGCTGAGCAGACCTTGCGGGCCGGTTTCGGTGTACTTGAAGGTCACGCCGGCACGCAGCACGTGGTCGAGCCAGGCTTTGAGGGTGCTCGGTATCGCAAAGTTGTACATCGGCGCGGCCATCACCAGCACGTCGGCGGCGAGCAATTCATCAGTCAACGCGTTGGAGCGATCCAGCGAAGATTGCTCGGCGTCGTTGCGCTGATCGGCAGGCTTCATCCAGCCACCCAGCAAATTGATGTCCAGGTGCGGCACCTGGTTGACGGCAAGGTCACGCACGGTGATCTGATCGGTGGGGTGCGCGGCTTTCCACTGGGCGATGAAGGTCTGGGTCAGTTGACGGGAAACCGAGTCTTGCTGACGGGCGCTGCTTTCGATGATCAGAACGCGGGACATGCTGTGTAGTCTCCATCCGAGAATGTTGTAAGTCGATGGAGTGAAGATTAAACAGAGTTGAATCGATGAAAAAGCGCAAATATCCGCTGTAACCCATCGATAAATTCGTTTATAAGCTAACGCATACCTTGTAGGAGTGAGCCTGCTCGCTCCTACAGGGGACTGTCGTTATTTCGGGGCGCAGGTCAGCTTGATGCGCAGCTTGATGATCTCGCGGGTGAACTTGGCCGTCGCGTTTTTATGCTTGCCCGCCGGGACATCGATGCTGCGAGTGCGTGGCGCCTCAGGGCCGTTACTGAATACAGCTTTGCAGGTCGCATCAACGTCGCCGTAGTTGGCTACCCGGATCGAGCCGATGTCGTTATCGGTGTCGAAGGTTTCGTAGTCGATCTTCAAGCCGTTGAGTTCTTTCTGCACATCGATCGGATAAGCAAACGCGGTCAACGGCAGCAGTGCAAGCACCACACAACAGAATTTTTTCATTCGGCAGTCTCCATGAGGGACAGCCAGCTTAGGACAAGAGGAGCTATTGATGAAAGCGCCCCGCGTGACCCTTGATCAATGGCGAACGTTGCAGGCCGTGGTCGACCACGGCGGATTCGCCCAGGCGGCCGAGGCCCTGCACCGTTCGCAATCGTCGGTGAGCTACACCGTTGCGCGCATGCAGGATCAGCTCGGCGTGCCGTTGTTACGCATCGACGGGCGCAAAGCCGTGCTCACCGAAGCCGGCGGCGTGCTGCTACGGCGCTCGCGGCAACTGGTGAAACAGGCCAGCCAGCTGGAAGACCTTGCCCATCACATGGAGCAAGGCTGGGAAGCCGAAGTGCGGCTGGTGGTGGACGCGGCCTACCCGAGCGCCCGCCTTGTCCGCGCCCTGACCGCGTTCATGCCGCAAAGCCGTGGCTGCCGGGTGCGTCTGCGCGAAGAAGTGCTGTCGGGTGTTGAAGAAGTGTTGCTTGAAGGCGTCGCCGATCTGGCGATCACCGGCCTGAGCATTCCCGGCTACCTCGGCGCGGAGTTGTGCGATGTCGAGTTCGTCGCCGTCGCCCACCCGGAACACTCACTGCATCGACTGAATCGCGACCTGAGCTTTCAAGACCTTGAGAACCAGATGCAAGTGGTCATCCGCGACTCCGGCCGCCAGCAGCCACGGGACGTCGGCTGGCTCGGCGCCGAGCAGCGCTGGACCGTCGGCAGCCTCGCCACCGCGGCCACGTTCGTCAGCAATGGCCTGGGCTTCGCCTGGCTACCGCGCCACATGATCGAGCGGGAATTGAAAGAAGGTTCGCTCAAACTGCTACCGTTGGATCAGGGTCGCAGCCGCAACTCGAACTTCTACCTGTATTCGAACAAGGAAAAACCCCTGGGCCCGGCCACGCAGATCCTCATCGAACTGCTGCGCGCCTTCGACACCTTGCCGCTGGACGCACCGTTCGCCGCCCCAGAACAAGCCTGACACGGAGTTCACCGATGGCGTATTTCGAGCACGAAGGTTGCAACCTGCACTACGAGGAATACGGCCACGGTACGCCGGTGCTGCTGGTTCACGGGCTCGGTTCGAGCACGCTGGACTGGGAAATGCAAATCCCGGCACTGGCCGCGCACTACCGGGTCATCGTCCCGGACATTCGCGGCCATGGTCGCTCGGACAAGCCCCGCGAGCCTTACAGCATCGCCGGTTTCAGCGATGACCTGCTAGCCCTGATCGAGCATTTGCAACTCGGCCCGGTGCATTACGTCGGCCTCTCGATGGGCGGGATGATCGGCTTTCAGCTCGCCGTCGATCAGCCGCAAGCGCTAAAGAGCCTGACCATCGTCAACAGTGCGCCTCAGGTCAAATTGCGCAGCCGCGATGACTATTGGCAGTGGTTCAAACGCTGGAGCCTGATGCGTATGCTCAGCCTCGAGACCATCGGCAAAGCCCTCGGCAGCAAACTGTTCCCTAAACCGGAACAGGCCGATCTGCGGCGCAAAATGACCGAACGCTGGGCAAGAAACGACAAACGTGCTTACCTCGCCAGCTTCGACGCGATCGTGGGCTGGGGCGTTCAGGAACGACTTTCCCGGGTTTCCTGTCCAACGCTCGTCATCAGCGCCGACCGTGACTACACACCGGTGGCATTGAAAGAAACCTATGTAAAACTGCTACCGGATGCGCGGCTGGTGGTGATCGCCGATTCGCGCCACGCCACCCCGCTCGATCAACCCGAACGCTTCAACCAAACGCTGCTGGCGTTCCTCGCCACAGCCGACCTTCAATCTCAGGATCTCTGACCCATGCTGAAAAAAATCGCCCTCGCCGCCGGCTCCGTACTGTTTGCCGCCAACCTGATGGCTGCCACCCCGGCCAAGGCGCCACACGTACTGCTGGACACCACCAACGGCCAGATTGAAATCGAACTGGACCCGGTCAAGGCGCCGATCAGTACCAAGAACTTCCTTGAGTACGTCGACAGTGGCTTCTACAACAACACCATTTTTCATCGCGTAATCCCGGGCTTCATGGCCCAGGGCGGCGGTTTCACCCAGCAGATGCAGCAGAAAGACACCAAGGCGCCGATCAAGAACGAAGCCAGCAACGGCCTGCACAACGTTCGCGGCACGCTGTCGATGGCGCGCACTTCCAACCCGGACTCGGCCACCAGCCAGTTCTTCATCAACGTGGCTGACAATGCCTTCCTCGACCCTGGCCGTGACGCCGGTTATGCGGTATTCGCCAAAGTGGTCAAGGGCATGGACGTCGTGGATGTCATCGTCAACTCGCAAACCACCACCAAAAGCGGCATGCAGAACGTGCCTGTCGACCCTGTGATCATCAAATCGGCCAAGCGCGTCGACTGAGTCTGCAGGGCATATCGAGCGGCGCCGGGGCTGACCCCGCGCCGCTCATGCTGATAAAAGGAGAGCCCGTGCCCCGGGCGATTATCTGATGCTCTATCGCCGTTTCGAACAACTGATCGACATATTCCGCGACGCTCCGACGGCTTCTCCGCCGGACCGTGTTCTCCCCTTCTATATCTATTACCTGAAACAGGTCTGGCCGAGCTTCGCTGCCCTGCTCGTCATCGGCCTGTTTGCCTCGCTGATCGAAGTGGCGCTGTTCAGTTACCTGAGCCGCATCATCGACCTTGCGCAAGGCACGCCCAACCCGAATTTCTTCAGCGACCACGCCCTCGAGTTGACGTGGATGCTGGTGGTCGCCCTGGTGCTGCGGCCAATTTTCTTTGCCCTGCATGACTTGCTGGTGCACCAGACCTTGAGCCCTGGCATGACCAGCATGATTCGCTGGCAGAACCACAGTTACGTGCTCAAGCAGAGCCTGAATTTCTTCCAGAACGACTTCGCCGGGCGCATCGCTCAACGCATCATGCAGACCGGCAACTCGCTACGCGATTCGGCCGTGCAGGCGGTCGATGCGCTGTGGCATGTGGTGATCTACGCGATCAGTTCGCTGGTGCTGTTTGCCGAGGCCGACTGGCGCCTGATGATCCCGCTGCTGACGTGGATCGCCGCCTACATTGGCGCACTCTGCTATTTCGTTCCGCGTGTGAAAGACCGTTCGGTGGAAGCGTCGGATGCACGCTCGAAACTGATGGGCCGAATCGTCGACGGCTACACCAACATCGCCACGCTGAAGCTCTTTGCCCACACCAACTTCGAGCAGCACTATGCCAAGGAGGCCATCGAAGAGCAGACCGTCAAGGCGCAAATGGCCGGCCGCGTCGTCACTAGCATGGACGTGGCGATTACCGCCATGAATGGCTTGTTGATCGTCGGCACTACGGCGCTGGCGCTGTGGTTGTGGACGCAATCGCTGATCACGGTCGGTGCGATCGCCCTGGCGACGGGATTGGTGATCCGGATCGTCAACATGTCCGGCTGGATCATGTGGGTGGTCACCGGCATTTTCGAAAACATCGGCATGGTTCAGGATGGCTTGCGCACGATTTCGCAGCCGGTCAGCGTCACCGATCAGGCGCAGGCCAAACCGCTGGCGGTGGCCTCGGGCGAAGTGCGTTTCGAGCACGTGGATTTTCACTACGGCAAGAAGAAAGGCATCATCGGCGATCTCAACCTGACCATCAAACCGGGCGAGAAAATCGGTTTGATCGGGCCTTCCGGTGCGGGTAAATCGACCTTGGTCAACCTGCTGCTGCGCCTGTATGACGTCGAGGGCGGACGCATTCTGATCGACGGGCAGAACATCGCCGAAGTCGGTCAGGAAAGCCTGCGTGCGCGGATCGGGATGATCACTCAGGACACCTCCCTGCTGCACCGCTCGATCCGCGACAACCTGCTTTACGGCAAGCCTGACGCGACCGACGCAGAACTCTGGGACGCGGTACACAAGGCCCGCGCCGATGAGTTCATTCCGTTGCTGTCGGACGCCGAAGGGCGCACCGGGTTCGATGCGCATGTGGGCGAGCGTGGCGTCAAGCTGTCCGGCGGTCAGCGCCAGCGGATTGCGATTGCGCGGGTACTGCTCAAAGACGCACCGATCCTGATTATGGACGAAGCGACCTCGGCACTGGATTCGGAGGTGGAAGCGGCGATTCAGGAAAGCCTCGAAACGCTGATGCAGGGCAAAACCGTGATCGCGATCGCTCACCGACTCTCGACCATTGCGCGCATGGATCGGCTGGTGGTGCTGGAAAACGGCAAGATCGCCGAGAGCGGCACCCACGCCGAGCTGCTGGCCCATCGTGGCTTGTACGCCCGATTGTGGGCGCACCAGACGGGCGGATTTGTCGGTATCGATTGATCGCGCGACATGATCGTTCCCATGCTCTGCGTGGGAACGATCATGGTCAGGTTTGGCGGTAGGGCAACGCGGTCCGGGCTTCTTCGGCATAGGCCAAAACGCCGGCGCGCTCTTGCTGGAGGAAATCTTTCACCGCCGCTTTCAACCCTGGATGGCGCAGGTAGTGCCACGAGTGGGTGATGACCGGTTCAAACCCGCGTATCAACTTATGCTCGCCCTGGGCGCCGGCATCAAAGCGCTGGATGCCCTGGGCAATCGCATAGTCCATGCCCTGATAAAAACACGTCTCGAAATGCAGCCGATCAAACTCGGCCAGACAGCCCCAGTAACGCCCGTAGAAACTGTCGCCACCGACCAGGCTGAACGCCATCGCCACCGGCCGTGAAGCCTGTTTGGCCAACACGACTCGAATCGCCTCTGGCATGCGCTCGGCCAACAGACTGAAGAATTCTCGCGTCAGGTACGGCGCCTGGCGACGCACGGCGTAGGTATTGGCGTAGCAGGCGTAGACAAAGTCCCATTGCGCCTCGTCCAGTTCACGGCCTTCCAGCCATTCGAATTCGAAACCCTGCGCGGCGACTTGCTCGCGCTCCTTACGCATCTGTTTACGCTTGCGTGAGCTGAGAGCATCGAGGAAGTCCTGAAAATCGCGATAGCCGCGATTCTGCCAGTGGTACTGGCAACCGATGCGCTGCAGCCAGCCCGGCTGTTCAGCCATCGCCGCGTCGGTAAACGGGTCGGTGAAATTGATGTGCGCGCTGGAGAGCCCTTCGACTTCCAGATACCCGGGCAGGCTCCTGAGCAGCTCGAAACCGTCTTCCACTTTTGCCGCCAGCAAGCGTGGTCCGCTGACCGGACTGAAAGGCACGGCCGTCAGCAGCTTGGGATAGTAATCAATGCCAGCACGGGCACAGGCGTCGGCCCAGCCATGGTCAAACACGTACTCGCCGTAGGAATGCCATTTGCGATAACCGGGCAGCGCGGCGATCAGTCGATCATCTTCGATGTGCAGCAAATGCTCGGGCTGCCAACCCGAATGAGGACCCACGCTGCCGCTGTCTTCCAGCGCACCGAGAAAGGCATGGCGCAGAAAGGGCTGATTGTCCGGCACCAGTGCATCCCATTTTGCCGGGGCGATCTCCGAGAGGTTTTGCAGGCGTTGCAACGGCATCCACTGACACTCCACAGCTTGGCGACAAAGCCCGGCGAGTATCGCTTATCGCGGCCCGTTGCACACGCGCAATCGGGCGACAGCGCTCTGGATCAATAGTTCACGCGTGCCACACACCGTCATTAACCTGCCATCACTGTGCCACCGCTCTGTCATAAACGATCGCGATACTGGCGCCTGTTTTTAGAGCGCCGGGTTCTAGCCCGGACACAGTTTTCCGACCTTCGTGTCGGTTGTGCCCAGGATGGTTCAGCCATCCCCTTTCATCTTCGGAGATTGCTATGCGTCTTGCTTCCACGAAAACTGCAGCGGCCCTGTGCGGCGGCTTGTTGCTGGCCATGAGCGTTCCGGCCAGTGCTGCAGTCGACGCCAAACTGCTCGACATGCTCAAGGCCAACGGGTCGATTTCCCAGGCCCAGTACATCGAGCTGCAAACAGAGCTGGCCAAGGATCAGAAAGATCAGCAAATCGCCCGCCAGGCGCAGCAGGAAACCAACGAACAAGTGGCGGCGGTCGCGAAGAAGACCAACGAACAAAGCGTGTTCGATCAGAAACTGGCCTGGGCGGCCAAGACCCAGTTCAAGGGCGACGTGCGCATCCGTCAGGAAACCATCAAGATCGACGGCGAACCCAACAACGGCGGCCGCGACAAGGATCGCCAGCGTATCCGTGCCCGTCTGGGCGCCTACACCGAGATCAATCCGCAAGTCGACACCGGCATCCGTATCGCCACCGGCGGCGGCGACGATGCCCGTTCCACCAACCAGGACCAGGACAACTACTTCGACAAGAAGCAGATCTGGCTCGACCTGGGTTACATCGACTATCACCCTGACCAGATCAAGAACCTGCACATCATTGGCGGCAAGATGCTGCAACCCTGGGTCAGCATGGGCGACGTAATCTGGGATAGCGACATCAACCCGGAAGGTCTGGCCGTTACCTACAAATACCCACTGGGCAGCAGCGCCGAGCTGTTCGGTAGCCTGGGTAACTACAACCTCAAGGACAACGTTGACGGCGACGGTGTGCAGTTCCGCCACGACCTGCGTCTGACCGCCGGCCAGTTGGGCAGCCGCTTCACCATTACCGACAACCTGAAATTGACTCTGGGCGGCAGCGTCTACGCTTACCAGAATGACGAAGACAGCCGTTGCACCGGCACCTCGACTCCGTGCGCACTGGCAGTCAACGGCAACTCGGCCAACAACGAATTCCGTCTGTATGAAGGGTTCAGCCAGGTCGACATCGGCGGCCTGCCAATGCCACTGTCGTTCTACGGCCAGTACGTGAAGAACAACGATGCCGTGACCGATCAGGACACTGCCTGGTTGCTCGGTGCGAAGTCGAAAGTTTTCGGGTTCAACCTCGACTACAACTATCGTGACGTGCAGCGCAACGCGGTGGTCGGCGCCTTCACCGACTCCGACTTCGCCAACGGCACCACCGGTTCGCGCGGGCACAAGTTCAAGGTCGGTTACGATATCGACAAGAACTTCGCCGTCGGCGCCACGTACTTCCTGACCAAGGCCGATTACGCCAGCCGTGGTCAGCGCGATGCGGACGCCAATACACTGCAGCTGGATGCGGAAGCGAAGTTCTAAGAAGGGCAGCTACAAGCTGCAAGCAGCCCGGTACGGGCGGGACGATCCCCATCATCCGTTCGCTTCATCCGCACTGGGTTGTTCATTTAAATCTGTGGCGAGGGAGCTTGCTCCCGCTGGACTGCGAAGCAGTCCTCTGCTTTTGTAAAGCCGGGGGCCGCTTCGCGACCCAGCGGGAGCAAGCTCCCTCGCCACATGTCCATCAAGGACTGTTGTTACGACGTTCATCGGCCAAGCGTTCGGCCAGCGCATCGATGTTCTCTTCCGGCTGTTCCGGCATCGCTTTCAGCGTTGCCTGCATCAAGCGCATCTGACGCATGAAACGCCGGCAGCTGGGGCAGAACAAAAGGTGATGACGCACCATCAGCGTCTCGCGAAAGCTCAGTTGGCCGTCGAGATAATCGCTGGAACGTGCCACTTGCTCCTTGCAGGTCAACATTCCCCTGTCTCCTCAAAATGCTCCACGGTCGCAAAGACCTTCAAACGTGCCCGGTGCAGCAGCACACGAACATTCGAGAGCGATATCTGCAGAAGATTACAAATCTCTTCCAGCTCCAGCCCCTGACGTTCGCGCAACAGCAAGACACTGCGTTGCAGCTCGGAGAGGCTGAGCAACGTGTGTTCGAGGCAGTTGCGCAGTTCGCTTTCGGTCAGTAGCGCTTCAGGCGTGTCCTGGTGCCACGCGAATGGCGCGATCAGCCAATGACCGTCGCTCGCGGAAAAACGGTCGTCGTCAATCGTGCCATGAGGCGATGGCAGATCATCCAGCAAAACCTCCCGCCGATTGAGTTTGTAGCGATTCCTGGCGGAGTTGGCGGTGATGGTCAGCAGCCACGTCTTGAGGCTGGAGCGGCCTTCGAAACCGCCCAAATGGCGCACGACTGACAGCCAGGCGTCCTGCACGACTTCCTCGACGTGACGCTGCCCGACAATGGCATAGGCCACCGCACGCATGGCGCTCTGATAAGCGGTGACCAGTTCCTTGAAAGCCTTTTGCTCCCCCGCCAGCAATCGCGCAAGCAGTTCGGTATCGTCAGCCGCCATCCATCAATTCCCGTGTCCAGACTTCGAAAATGAACACGGCAGGTATTAACCTGCCGCCATGTTCGAAAAAACTACAGCGTTTTGGCCGCTTCGGATGTAGGAAAGATCGACGCGATTACCGGGAACTTATCCTCTTTTCAGCGCTTGCGCAGCAGCACACTACCGATCGAATAACCGGCACCGAACGAGCTGAGCATAGCCAGCGAACCCGATGCCAGATCATCCTGATATCTGTGGAACGCAATGACCGACCCGGCCGAGCTGGTGTTGGCGTAGGTGTCGAGAATCACCGGCGCTTCTTCTTCGGTGGCTTCGCGGCCCAGCAATTTGCGCACGATCAGGTGGTTCATGCTCAGGTTGGCCTGATGCAGCCAGAAGCGCTTCACGTCGCCGACGTTGAGTTGATTCTCCTCCAGATGCTCGCCGATCAGCTCGGCAACCATCGGGCAGACATCCTTGAATACCTTGCGGCCTTCCTGCACAAACAACTTGTCGCGGGTACCGATACCTTCTTCAGCGGCGCGATTGAGGAAGCCGAAGTTGTTGCGGATGTTGTTGGAGAACTTGGTCAGCAGCTTAGTGCTGACTACCTCGAACTGGTGTTCGGAGGTCGCCAGATCAGCGCGCTCGATGATCACCGCCGTGGCGGCATCGCCAAAAATGAAGTGGCTGTCGCGATCACGGAAATTCAGGTGGCCGGTGCAGACCTCCGGGTTGACCATCAGGATCGCCCGCGCCTGGCCCAGTTGCACGCTATTGGCGGCAGCCTGAATACCGAACGTTGCAGAGGAACAGGCCACGTTCATGTCGAAACCGAAACCCTGAATGCCCAGCGCTTCCTGGACTTCAATCGCAATGGCCGGGTAGGCGCGTTGCAGATTGGAGCAGGCGACGATCACGCCATCGATGTCGGCAGCGGTTTTGCCGGCACGTTGCAAGGCTTGTTCGGCAGCACCGACGGCCATCTGGCACAGCACCGACCATTCGTCATTGGACCGCTCCGGCAGGCGCGGCGCCATGCGTTGCGGGTCGAGGATGCCGTCCTTGTCCATGACGAAGCGGCTTTTGATGCCCGAAGCTTTTTCGATGAAGGCGGCGCTGGATTCGGTCAGGGCCTGGACTTCGCCATTGGCAATGGCCTCGGCGTTGTCGGCGTTGAACTGGGCGACATAGGCATTGAAAGACTGCACCAGCTCTTCGTTGGAGATGCTGTTGGCCGGTGTGTACAGGCCGGTGCCGCTGATGACGACGTTATGCATGGTCGTTTCTCTAATCTGTTCAGGCAGAAAGTGCTGGAACCGTCGTACCAACACGCAAAGGGTCTATTCCCATCCGGGGGACGCAAACCTGGCATCGTTTTATTCCACACGCGACACGGCCGAAGGCTCTGGGTCGCGAAACGGCGGATTATGGTGGCGAAGTTTGCCATAAACCCGAGGTTTTGGCGCCTTTCTCAGATTCACCACACGATGATCGTTCCCACGCTCCTGCGTGGGAATGCAGCCCGTGCCGCTCAGCGTCACTGGACGCGGAGCGTCCCCTGAGGCGTTCCCACGCGGAGCATGGGAACGATCAGCTTTACTGCTCGACCAATGTCCACTGCTTGTTCAGGCGCTTGTCGGAGATCGGCACTTTTGTGCCCAACTGCTGGGCAAACAGCGAGACCCGGTATTCTTCCAGCCACCAGCGGTACAACTCCAGCTGCGGGTCGCGTTTGCCTTCCTGCGCATGCTTGGCAGCGCGCGCTTGATATTGCGCCCAGAGGCCGGCGAGTTCGCCACTCCAGACCCTGTCCTTCTGCACCTGCGCGCCGAGCTTTTCAAAACGTTGCTCGACCGCTTTCAGATAACGCGGCAATTCCTTGAGCCACTGCATCGGCGTCTCGCGGACGAATCCTGGATAGACCAGATTGCCGATCTGCTGCTTGATGTCATTCAAGGCCACCGCTTGGGCGAGATCGATCTTGCCCTTGAAGCGCTTTTGCAGACCGTGCCAGATCTTGAGGATGTCCAGGGTCAAACGCGCGACACGCTCGGCGTGCTCGGTCCAGCTCCCGCGTTTGCGCTCGGCCAGGGCGGCGAGGCCAGCGCCGTCACGGGGCAACGGGTCTTCGCCTTCAAGAATGCAGCTGTCGAGGCTGGCCAACAGAATATCTTCGACCAGCGCATCGACCCGACCCAGCTCGCGATACAGCAAGCCCAACTCGGTCTGCCCCGGCAACTTGCCGCGCAGGAATTTGGCCGGCTCGGCCAGTTGTTGCATCAGCAACCGCTGCAATGCGCGACGATGCTGGAACTCGGCTTCGGCTGGCGTTGAGAAACGTCCTTCCTTGACCGTACCGCCCTCTTCCACCAGCGCCGGATAGACCGTCATCGACAGTCCGGCGATTTTCTGCTGGGTCTTCTGCGCCACTGGCGCGAAGACTTTTGCCTCCACCGGTTGCTGGCTTTTCGCGCTCTGCGGCACGGCCAGCGCAGCCTGACTGGCTTCGGCAAACCGCGCGGTCAGCTCGGCCAGATCGCGCCCTTCGCCAAGGAACTTGCCCTGGCCGTCGACGATTTCCAGGTTCATCCGCAGATGCCCTTCGACTTGCTGCGCCGCTTCCGCCCACGCTTCATCGCTGACCCGCGCACCGGTCATGCGCAGCAGCTCACGACCCAGCGTCTGCGGCAGCGAGCCTTCGGCGAACGTCATGCGCTGCAAGGCTGCCTTGATGAAATCCGGCACCGGCACGAAGTTCTTGCGCAGCGCTTTGGGCAGGTTGCGCACCAGGGCGATGCACTTGGCCTCGATCATCCCCGGGACCAGCCATTCCAGACGCTCCGGCGGTAGCATGGGCAACAGCGGCGCCGGCACGCGCAAGGTCACGCCGTCGCGCGGGTGATTGGGTTCGAAGTGATAGGTCAGGGCCAGTTCCAGGTCGCCGATGTGCAGCGTGTCGGGATAATCCCGCGCGGTGATTTCGCTGGCCTCGCGGGCCAACACGTCTTCTTCGCGCATGATCAGCAACTGCGGGTCTTTCTGGCTGTTGACGCGATACCAGCTGTCGAAGGTTGCGGTCTGGTGAATCTCCGCCGGCAAGCGCGCATCGTAGAACGCGTAGAGAGTTTCCTCGTCGGCGAGAATATCGCGGCGCCGCGCCTTGGCTTCCAGCTCGTCGAGCTGTTCGAGCAATTGTTTGTTGGCGCTCAGGCACTTGGCTTTCGACTGAATCTCACCGCGCACCAGACCTTCGCGGATAAACAGGTCTCGCGACACCACCGGGTCGATCGGGCCGTAGTGCACCGGTCGACGGCCCACGACAATCAGGCCGAATAGCGTGATCTGCTCAAACGCCACCACCTGGCCGCGTTTCTTCTCCCAGTGCGGTTCGAAGTGGTTTTTCTTGATCAGGTGCCCGGCCAGCGGTTCGATCCAGTCGGCGTCGATCTTGGCGACCATGCGCGCGTAGAGCTTGGTGGTTTCCACCAGCTCGGCCGTCATCAGCCATTGCGGTCGCTTCTTGCCGATCCCCGACGAGGGATGAATCCAGAAGCGCCGCTGACGCGCGCCAAGGTAATCGCCGTCCTCGGTTTTCTGACCGATCTGGCTGAGCAAACCGACCAGTACCGCTTTGTGCAGTTTCGGATAATCGGCCGGCTCTTTATTCAGGCTCAACTGCATGTCGCGGCAGATCAGGCTCAACTGGCGATGGGAGTCACGCCACTCGCGCAGGCGCAGGTAATTGAGGAAGTTCTTGCGGCACCAGTTGCGCAGCGGGCTGGCGGTCAGGGCCTGGCGCTGCTCTTCGAAACCCCGCCACAGGTTGACCAGACCGGCAAAGTCGGAATCGACGTCCTTCCATTGTGCGTGCGCCTGATCGGCGGCTTGCTGGCGCTCCGGCGGACGCTCGCGCGGGTCCTGAATCGACATCGCACTGGCGACGATCAACACTTCCTGCAAGCTGCCGAGCTTCGCCGCTTCAAGCAGCATGCGGCCCATGCGCGGGTCCACCGGCAGGCGCGCCAACTGGCGGCCAAGCGGCGTCAGCTGACTGTTGCGATCGACAGCAGAGAGTTCTTGCAACAGGTTGAAACCGTCGCTGATGGCCTTGCCATCCGGCGGTTCGATAAACGGGAACGCGGTAATCTCGCCGAGACGCAGATGAAGCATCTGCAAAATAACGGCGGCGAGGTTGGTGCGCAGGATTTCCGGATCGGTAAATGCCGGGCGCCCGAGGAAATCTTCCTCGCTGTACAAACGCACGCAAATGCCCGGCTCGACCCGACCGCAACGGCCCTTGCGCTGGTTGGCGCTGGCCTGTGAAATCGCCTCGATCGGCAGGCGCTGGACCTTGGCGCGATAGCTGTAACGGCTGATGCGTGCGGTGCCGCTGTCGATTACGTAACGGATGCCCGGCACGGTCAGCGAGGTCTCGGCGACGTTGGTCGCCAGCACCACACGACGGCCCGGGTGCGACTGGAAAATCCGCTGCTGTTCGGCCGGAGACAGGCGCGCGTACAGCGGCAGAATTTCGGTGTGCTTGAGCTGGGCCTTGCGCAGCATGTCGGCGGCGTCGCGAATCTCGCGCTCGCCCGGCAGGAACACCAGCACGTCTCCGGGGCTACGCCGTTCGCTGCGCTCGTACGCGGCGATTTCATCGAGGGTGGCGAGAATCGCCTGATCCACCGTCAGGTCATCTTCGACACGATTGCCCTCTTCGTCCTGCTCAAGGGTCAGCGGGCGATACCAGGTTTCCACCGGGAACGTACGCCCCGATACCTCGACAATCGGCGCGTCATCGAAGTGTTTGGAGAAACGCTCCAGGTCGATGGTCGCCGAGGTGATGATGACTTTCAGATCCGGACGACGCGGCAGCAGGGTTTTCAGGTAACCGAGCAGAAAGTCGATGTTGAGGCTGCGTTCATGCGCTTCGTCGACGATGATCGTGTCGTAGCGTTCCAGATAACGATCGTTCTGGGTTTCGGCGAGCAGAATGCCGTCGGTCATCAGTTTGATCAGGGTATTGGAATCGCTCTGATCCTCGAAACGCACCTGATAGCCGACCAGCGAGCCGAGCGGCGTTGCCAGTTCTTCGGCGACACGGCTGGCGACGCTGCGCGCAGCGATCCGGCGCGGCTGGGTGTGGCCGATCAAGCCGAACTGGCCGCGACCGATTTCCAGACAGATTTTCGGCAACTGCGTGGTTTTGCCCGACCCGGTTTCGCCCGCAATGATCAGAACCTGATGCTGCTCCAGCGCCTTTTTGATTTCGTCACGCTTGGCCGCGATCGGCAAGCTGTCGTCGTAACGAATCACTGGCAGGCTGGCCTTGCGCGCCAACACCTGATCGCACGAGGCCTGCATGCGCGTCACCCACTGGGCAAGCTTGGCCTCGTCGGGGTTCTTGCGCAGCTCAAGCAACTGCCGCCGCAGCCGGTGACGGTCGGCGAGCATGGCGTGATCGAGGTTTTTCAGCAGTGTGTCGATGGAGGGCGATTCGTCGGTCATCGGGTAGGCAATTCGGTCGTCTATTTGTGCAGGGGGCGGATTGTCGCAGATTTGCCTGCGATTGACCTGCTTCCCCTGTAGGAGCTGCCGAAGGCTCGGGCCATCATTCGTTATCGCGGCCCTTGCGGCGGTACGGGAATACATCAATCACTTTGCCGGCACGAATCGCCTCCTGCAGGCTCTTCCAGTAGTCGGCGTTGTACAACTCGCCGTGCAACTGATCGAACAACTTGCGCTGCCCCGAATCGGCAAACAAAAACGGCGGAAATTCCTCGGGAAACACATCCAGGGGGCCGATCGAATACCACGGCTCGGATGCCATTTCATCCTCTGGCGTGCGCGGTGCAGGTATGTGGCGGAAGTTGGCCTCGGTCAGGAAGCAGATTTCGTCATAGTCATAGAACACCACCCGGCCATGCCGGGTGACGCCGAAGTTTTTCAGCAACATGTCGCCGGGGAAGATATTCGCCGCCGCCAGTTGCTTGATCGCCATCCCGTAATCTTCCAGCGCTTCGCGCACCTGCGCCTCGTTGGCATTTTCGAGGTAGAGGTTGAGCGGCGTCATCCGGCGCTCGGTCCAGCAGTGGCGAATCAGCACGGTTTCGCCCTCCACCGAGACGGTGGACGGCGCGACTTCTAGCAGTTCCTCAAGGCACGCCGGGTCAAACTTGCTCAGCGGAAAGCGGAAATCGGCAAACTCCTGGGTATCGGCCATACGCCCCACACGATCGACACTTTTCACCAGGCGGTACTTCTCGATCACCGTCGCGCGGTCAACATTTTTCGACGGCGAAAAGCGGTCCTTGATGATCTTGAACACCGTGTTGAAGCCCGGCAGCGTGAACACGCTCATGACCATGCCGCGCACACCGGGGGCCATGATGAACTGGTCGTCGGTGTTGGCCAGGTGATTGATCAGCGCCCGGTAGAATTCCGATTTACCGTGTTTGTAAAAGCCGATCGAGGTGTACAGCTCAGCGATGTGCTTGCCCGGCAGAATCCGTCGCAGGAAGCCGATGAACTCCGCCGGCACTGGCACATCGACCATAAAGTACGAACGGGTAAACGAGAAAATGATCGACACATCGGCTTCGTCGGTGATCAGCGCATCGATCTGGATGCCGCGCCCTTCGCGATGCAGCAGCGGAATCACCAGTGGCCACTGCTCGTCGCGGGTGTAGATGCGCCCGACCAGATAGGCGCCCTTGTTGCGGTACAAAACCGAGGAAAACAGCTCGACACTCAGCTCCGGATCCTTGCACACCCAGTCCGGCAGGTTCTCGCGCAGTTGCGTTTCGAGCCGGCACAGATCGCCCGGCAGGTCGGCGTAATCTTCGCTGAAGCGATAATCGGCGAAGATGCTTGCAAGCATGCCGGACAGTTGGCCCTGTGGCTTGTAGGTGCGGGTTTGCGCAGCCCGGGCGCGGCGCAGGGTCGGGCGGGTGGTGTGGATGAACATGCAGCCATCGCTGATCAGGTCATGACTGAACAACCCGCAGAAGATCGAGTTGTACCAGGTCTCTGACAGTTCATCGTCGAAGCGCAGGTCGATAACGCTGATGTAGGCGCTTTTCACCAACGGCCAGCAACTGACATTCATCAGCGTTTCTTCGTCGAAATATTCACGCAGGCGGGCGATGGTTTCGCCGACCTTTTCCTCGTACAAATTGATCCGCGCCGCCGACGCAGTCTGCGTCTCCTGCCAGCGCGCCTGCTCGAAGCGCTCCCGGGCGCCGTCGGTGATCCGCCGGAAATGCTCGCGGTAATCGTCAAAGCCATCGAGGATCATTCGGGCGATGTCGGTGGCTGGCCATGGCTGCGGCATAAAGGAGACCTTTGCGTGCATTCGGAAGACTTGAGCTTAGCCACGGAACCGGCGTCAGGAGAAGTGCAGTTTCTGCCAAAAGCCAAGCGCAGACGTACGGCGTGGCATATTTCCGCAGCGCAGTCGGGCGCCGGCAATTTAATGCCCGATTAGCGGTTGCCATCATCCGGGGGCTCGGCAACACTCTCGTCCCGATCAAGGAAGGAGGCCGCCGTGAGCCCTGTCGATATTTTCCGCATGTTGTCGCTGGCAGCCATCTGGGGCGCGAGTTTCCTGTTCATGCGCATTATTGCGCCGGTGATCGGCACGATTCCGACTGCGTTTTTTCGCGTATCGATCGCTGCCGTCGGGCTGCTGGTGATCCTCGGGCTGATGCGCATCAGCTGGGATTTCAAAGGCAAGCTGAAAACCGTGATGTTGCTCGGCGTGATCAACTCGGGGATTCCCGCAACGCTGTATTCGGTGGCGGCGCAAGTGTTGCCGGCCGGCTACTCGGCGATCTTCAATGCCACCACGCCACTGATGGGCGTGCTGATCGGCGGCCTGTTTTTCAGCGAAAAACTCACCGTCGCCAAACTGACCGGTGTGTTTCTGGGACTGTTCGGTGTCGGCGTACTGACGCGCGCAGGCCCGGTGGCTTTTGATATGGAACTGCTGCTGGGCGCCCTCGCCTGCCTGCTCGCTACCACGTGTTATGGATTCGCCGGATTCCTCACTCGTCGCTGGCTGGACCAGCGCGGCGGGCTCGACAGCCAACTCGCGGCCGTAGGCAGTATGTTGGGGGCTTCGCTGTTTCTGTTGCCGCTCTTCGGCTACAGCGTCATTACCGCACCGCCGGTGAGCTGGGGCGGCTGGAGCGTCTGGCTGTCACTGCTGGGCTTGGGCCTGGGCTGCACGGCGTTCGCCTACATCATTTATTTCCGCCTGCTCACTTCCATCGGCCCGGTGAAATCGATGACCGTGACCTTCTTGATCCCGGCGTTTGGCGTGTTGTGGGGCGCATTGCTGCTGGATGAGCCGCTGTCGATGGCGCATGTGTACGGTGGCGTGCTGATTGCGCTGGCATTGTGGCTGGTGTTGAAGCCGGCGGTGGTCAAGCCCGCCGGGGTGTCAGCTCGTTAGATTTTCGTCGCAGGTATTCGCGAGCAGGCTCGCTCCCACAGAAGAATACATTCCAATGTGGGAGCGAGCCTGCTCGCGAAAGGCGGCGCAACAAGCGCCACCTGCCTATCGGCTATCCGGTCTTACGGAACACAAACACCAATCCAACAATGATCAACAGCATCCCAAGCACACTCAACGCTGCCAGCCGATTGCCGAAAATCAGGTAATCCATCACCGCCGTCACCGCCGGCACCAGATAGAACAGGCTGGTGACATTCACCAGATTGCCCCGCGCGATCAATCGATACAGCAACAGCGTCGCCAGCACTGACACCACCAGTCCCATCCACAAAACCGGCACGATGAAACCGGTGCTGTGCTCGAAGTGGAACGGCTGGAACGGCACGAAGATCGCGCACAGCAATAGTCCGGCCAGGTATTGCACCGGCAGCGTGCCGAGCGGGTTGTCGGTGATGCGTTTCTGCATGATCGAGCCGAGCGTCATGCTCGCAAGCGCCAGCAGTCCGAACAGCATTCCGCTCCAGGACATCCCGGCCAGACCGATCCCCTGATACACCACCATGATCAGCCCCGCCAGCCCCAACGCCAGGCCGAACAGGCGGCTCGCCGAACGCTGGCGCTCCATCAGCACGACCGTAAGAATTGGCTGAACGCCCATCAGAGTGGCCATCACCCCCGGCGTGATTTTGCTGTCCAGCGCCAGCAGATAAAAGATCTGATAAGCCCCGAGCAACACCATCCCCGTGGCGACCGCAAACAGCATCGGCTTGCGACCCTTGGGCAACTTCAGTTTCAGCAAAGGCGCCAGCAGCACCAGCCCGCACAAGGCGATTGCGAAGCGAATCAACAGAAAGGCAAAGGGCGAAGCGTGCGCCAGGCCCCATTTGGAGAATATCGCCCCGCTGCTCCACAGCAGAACGAACAGGCTCGTGGACGCCGCCGCGAGCGCGGATTGTTTCGAAAGGACAAACATGAATACCACCTGTAGTCAGGCACATAGCCAATTCAGCCGAAGCTGAGATTCAGTAGTTTTTCAGGCGGGCGCAGGGGTCAGCAGAAAACTGCCGATCAGCCCGAAACGCCAACGCCTGGCGGTGATACGACTGCGCACACCGGCGTGCTACTGACAGGTGGAGGGTAATGACTGATCTGCGTGGGCTGCCGACGCCCGCACGGCACGACGCCAGCGTTGACCGCTGACTCGACTACCGCGTTGATGAGGGATGCAGGCATGGGCGCAGATCTTTCTTGAAGAAATGAAAGCATGAGCACGGCGGCTCGCGAGAGCTGACTATAACCAGCGCGGGACACAGATTGCAACGACTTGGGCAAAGGGCCGCCAGCGACAGCATGGCGCTGGGTGATTAGGGTAATTGCGGTGGCAACGGATTGTCAGGAGACAGGGAATGCAAGAGATCACATGCCAAGGGAACGGACATATTTGCGGTATCAGTTGTATAGGTCGGAGGCGAGGAAGCGGACCGCCCTCACATTTGCCAAACTGCAGAACGAACTGGAGGGGCGCGCCATTGCAGGGTTCGATCAATCCGGGGTTCGCTTCGAAGCTATCAATGCGTCCGCCCTGAAAGCGTATGAGGAATGGCCTGATCCGCATTTTTGCTGGGAAGAAGTTGGACGGTGGAAGGCCAAAGAGCCAATGAGCTTCGATTTGGCAATCTGGTTTGATCATGAGCTTTGCGGACTTTGCTTTGCCAACCCTAACCAAAGCCGCTTGAGAGTAAAAATCGTGCGCCTGGAGGGTAAGCCGGTAAACGATCATCCCCTCAAGAGCCGAATAGCAACCTTTGCCCTCACTGCCGTTACTCACTTTGCACGGATCATAGGCAGCCAACAAATCGAAATACAGGAACCTGTTTCGGGCGCCATCCCGCTATACCGACAACTGGGTTTCGAGTTCGACCCAGAGGGTCGGCTTGTGAAGCGGATTGACTAAGCCTAGTATCTGAGCACCTGCTCATTTAATGATCAACGTCGGAGATACCATGAAAGCTGTCGTTGAAAAGAAATCATCAGCGTCCGGATCCAGAAAGGCTGAAAGAAAGCGGCCCTCGGGTGAGTTAACTGAACGTGAGTTGAAGCGCATCAGGGATGCATTGGCCACCCCAGCCGTTGAAGAGCCATGCGGCGTGCTGGCTGGGTCGTCTTTTTCCTTCCGTTGATAAAAAACCGCTCCAAAGGAGCGGTTTTTTTATCGTCTGATCCGGCCTCAGCCAAACAACCAGTATCCCAACAATGTCAGCACCACCACCGCCAGCACCGGCCGCATCACGCGGTAAGCCTTGGGATTGCGGCGCTTCCACCGTTTGACCATGCCACTGAAACGGTCGCTGAAACGCTTGCTCCAGGCATAAGCCTGATTGATTCCGCCAACGCGTTCGTCGTCGAGGTTCTGCGGCGCCGTGGCGCGGCCGAGCCAGCCGCTGATGAAGCGGTTAATGCGGGCCATGACGCGGTTGCTCAACGGGCGTTCAACGTCGCAGAAAAGAATCACGCGAGTCTGGTCGGTTTCGTTCTTGACCCAGTGCACGTAGGTCTCATCGAACATCACGTCCTCGCCATCGCGCCAGGCGTAAACCTGGCCATCAACGAAAATCCGGCAATCGTCGGAATTGGGCGTCGACAGGCCCAGGTGATAACGCAGGGAACCGGCGAACGGATCGCGATGCGGGTTGAGGTGACTGCCGCCCGGCAGCAGCGCGAACATGGCACCCTTGACGTTAGGAATCGCACTGACCAGCGCCACGGTTTTCGGGCACAAGGCTTCAGCCGATGGCAGCGGTTTGTCGTACCACTTGAGATAGAAGCGCTTCCAGCCCTTCTTGAAAAACGAACCGAAACCGGCGTCGTTGTTCTTCTCGGCAGCGCGAATATAACCTTCGTCGAACAGATGCATGGCTTCGTCGCGGATGGTTTCCCAGTTGTCGCGCAACACGTCCAGCTCCGGAAACTTGCTGCGATCCAGATACGGCTTCGAAGGCACGCCAGAGAACAGGTACATCAAGGCGTTATACGGGGCGAACAACGCCGAGTGGTTGACGAACTGACGCAATACCGGCAAACGCGCCTTGCCGCGCAAATGCACATAGAGCGTGCTGCCCAGAAACAGCAACAGCACAAACGCCTTGGCGGCAAACGAAACGGTCATCAACAACTCCTTGAATAAAGACAACACTGCACAATGCCCTTTACCCGGCATGGCAGCCGGCCATGATAAACACTACCGGCGTCGGGAAAAACCCGCCTGACACAAGATTCAGTGTTAAGCATTGCGCAACAAAGCCTTTATTAACATGCAGAGCCTGAACCCTGGCTGACCTGAATCAACGCGATTACTGCTGAGTTTCCTGCTCGGTGAACAAGTCGCTGAACAACATGCTCGACAGATAACGTTCACCCGAATCCGGCAGCACCACGACGATGGTCTTGCCTTGCATCTCTGGGGTTTCCGCTAGCCGTACCGCAACGGCCATGGCGGCGCCGCAGGAGATGCCGCACAAAATCCCTTCCTCTTGCATCAGGCGCAAGGCCATGGCCTTGGACTCTTCGTCGGTCACCTGCTCGACCCGATCGACCATCGACAGATCAAGGTTTTTCGGCACAAACCCGGCGCCAATTCCCTGAATCTTGTGCGGGCTGGGCTTGATCTCCTCCCCGGCCAGAGCCTGAGTGATTACTGGTGAAGACGTCGGCTCGACGGCCACCGAAAGAATCGGTTTGCCGGCCGTATTCTTGATATACCGCGAGACGCCAGTAATGGTTCCACCGGTACCTACACCGGCGACCAGCACATCAACCGCGCCGTCGGTATCGTTCCAGATTTCCGGGCCGGTGGTTTTCTCGTGAATCGCCGGATTGGCCGGGTTATCGAACTGCGCCGGCATGAAGTATTTGGCGGCATCGCTGGCGACAATTTCCGTGGCTTTCTCGATGGCGCCCTTCATGCCCTTGGCCGGCTCGGTCAACACCAGCTCCGCACCCAGGGCTTTGAGGACTTTACGGCGCTCGATACTCATCGACGCCGGCATGGTCAGCATCAATTTGTAACCGCGAGCCGCGGCGACAAAGGCCAGACCGATGCCGGTGTTACCGGAGGTCGGCTCGACAATGGTCATGCCCGGCTTGAGTTTGCCGCTGCTTTCGGCGTCCCAGATCATGTTGGCGCCGATCCGGCATTTGACCGAGTAACCGGGGTTGCGCCCCTCGATCTTGGCCAGGATGGTGACCCCGCGCGGCGCGATCCGGTTGATCTGAACCAGCGGCGTATTGCCGATGGAGTGGGCGTTATCAGCGTAAATGCGGCTCATGGCTGGGTCCTTATGCAGCGTTGAATTCAGCCTTTCAAGGTAAGCCTGTTGCCGGTCGCAGTCCAGTCGGGTCGAACGTCTGCAAAGGCGTGCAGTCAATCGATTTGAATCTGATGGATTTCTGATCAAGGGATCCATCAAGGAATACTCATCAAGGAACATTGCCATGAAGCGTCGTTACAGCTGGCCGCTCTGGACCCTGGCGGGAGTCGTGGTGCTGCTCGTCGCCGTGCACTTCGCCCTGCCTTATCTGGTGCGCGACTACCTCAATGACAAGCTCGCCGACATGGGCGACTACCGTGGCCAGATCACTGACGTCGACCTTGCGCTGTGGCGCGGGGCGTACAAAATCAACGGCCTGAAAATCGTCAAGGTCGACGGCAGAGTGCCGGTGCCTTTCGTCGATGCGCCACTCATCGACCTTTCCGTCAGCTGGCATGCGCTGTGGTACGACCACGCCGTGGTGGCTGAGGTGTCGTTCGTCAACCCCGAAGTGAACTTCGTCGACGGTGGCGCCAACAAGCAGAACTCTCAAACGGGTGAAGGCACCGACTGGCGCGAGCAATTGGGCAAACTCCTGCCGATCACCCTCAACGAATTGCGCATCCGCGACGGGCGGATCAGCTTTCGCAACTTCAATTCCAAACCGCCCGTGAACATGAATGCAACAAATGTCGATGCGAGCATTTACAACCTCACCAACATCGCAGCCACCGATGGCAAACGCGATGCACGCTTCGAGGGCAAAGCCCTGATGTTGGGTCATGCGCCTGTGGAAGCCACCGCTACGTTCGATCCGCTGAGCGATTTCGAAAACTTCGAGTTTCGTCTGCGCGCGCGTGAAATCGAGCTCAAGCGCATGAATGATTTCGCCGCCGCTTATGGCAAGTTCGATTTCAACGCGGGCCACGGTGACGTGGTCATCGAAGCCAAAGCGAAAAACGCCAAACTGACCGGATACATCAAACCGCTGCTGCGCGACGTGGACGTATTCAACTGGCAGCAGGACGTCGAGAACAAGAACAAGGGCATTCTCCGCTCGGTCTGGGAAGCCCTGGTCGGCGGTACCGAAAACGTGCTGAAAAACCAGGTTAAAAACCAGTTCGCCACCCGAGTCGAACTCAGCGGCAACGTCCACCAGCAAAATATCAGTGCGTTCGAAGCGGTCCTGCAGATTCTGCGCAATGGCTTTATTCAGGCATTTAACGCGCGGTATGAACGGCCGGAGCCGGATGAGGGTTAAGGTTTTCGCTTGACGACGTATCGACCAACGTCTTCGGCGGCCAGCTTTGAGTTTTGCTGCAATGAATCCCAGCCCAGACAGGCAAGCGCTAGAGAGCGCGGCACGACGTCCCGACCACTGCTATAGCGACTGATGCTGCGTGCGCTGACGCCAAGCGCTTCAGCGGCTTGATTAAGCGAGAACCCGGTGCGCGCACGCCAGTCGATAAATATGCGCGTGTTTTCGTCAGAAGCATTTTGCGCCAAGGCATCCAGATACAACGTATCGGCACCGATCTGTATATCCGGTTCCAGCCACTCAACACACCAGCCATCGTCCGCAAGCATCGCAGAGGCAAACACGTTGCTATCAAGCAAGGGTTGCAGAGCCTCTCGTCCTTTTATATCGCTGCTCAAATCGAGCAGCAGTTCTTGTCCATCAATGAAAGTCAGCGCCAGAGCATATCCGGGCAATGCCTTCACAGCCGACAATCGAGGCCGTTTCATGGGTAACATCGTTTCCAGTCCTCCAATAGTTGCGCCTGATGAGCCGCAACCCAAACCAGCGCCTCTCTGATGATGAGCGACGGCGCCTTACCCATCATCACTTCGAGGGTTTCAAGGCTCAGTATCACGTCAACTCCGCCGCCCGTCAGGTGCACATGGGGTGGCGGGTGATCCTTCTCTCGTAGCTGAATCCTGTATTTATCGCGAAATCTGTATTTAGTAGACATGCGACACAAGGTATCGCCAATATGGCGATACGTGAATACTGGCTTTGGGCCGAAACTGAGTCAACATGTGACGCCTCATTCAGAGACTGAATACGGCGTCTGCGTTCACAGTCGACCGATGTGCGCGTTATAGTCGGGCATCCGATTATTCGCCCCGCCCTGCCCTTCGGGCCGGCGTTACCGTTCGAGGATTTGCAGATGAAGTTCGAAGGCACCCAGGCCTACGTCGCCACCGATGACCTGAAGCTGGCAGTCAACGCCGCCATCACCCTGGAGCGGCCGCTGCTGGTCAAGGGCGAGCCGGGCACGGGCAAGACCATGCTCGCCGAACAACTGGCCGAGTCGTTCGGTGCCAAGCTGATCACCTGGCACATCAAATCCACCACCAAGGCCCATCAGGGCCTGTACGAGTACGACGCCGTGAGCCGTTTGCGCGATTCGCAACTGGGCAACGAAAAAGTCCACGACGTGCGCAACTACCTGAAGAAAGGCAAGCTCTGGGAAGCGTTCGAGTCCGAGGAGCGGGTGATTCTGCTGATCGACGAAATCGACAAGGCCGACATCGAGTTCCCCAACGACCTGCTGCAAGAACTCGACAAGATGGAGTTCTACGTTTACGAGATCGACGAAACGATCAAGGCCAAAAAGCGCCCGATCATCATCATTACCTCGAACAATGAGAAAGAGCTGCCGGACGCGTTCCTGCGCCGTTGCTTCTTCCACTACATCGCGTTTCCCGACCGCACCACCCTGCAGAAAATCGTCGACGTGCATTACCCGGACATCAAGAAGGACCTGGTCAGCGAAGCGCTCGACGTGTTCTTCGACGTGCGCAAAGTGCCGGGCCTGAAAAAGAAGCCATCGACATCGGAGCTCGTCGACTGGCTGAAACTGCTGATGGCCGACAATATCGGCGAAGCGGTGCTGCGCGAACGCGACCCGACCAAGGCCATCCCGCCGCTCGCAGGCGCCTTGGTGAAGAATGAGCAGGACGTGCAATTGCTTGAGCGTCTGGCGTTCATGAGCCGTCGCGGCACCCGCTAAGAGGCTGATGCCATGTTGCTCAACCTGTTCAATGAAATGCGTGCAGCCAAGGTACCGGTCTCGGTGCGTGAGCTGCTCGACCTGATCAACGCGCTGAAACAGCGCGTGACCTTCGCCGACATGGACGAGTTTTATTACCTGTCACGGGCGATTCTAGTGAAGGATGAACGGCATTTCGACAAGTTCGACCGTGCCTTCGGTGCCTACTTCAACGGTCTGGAAAAGCTCGACGATCACCTGCAGGCGCTGATCCCCGAAGACTGGCTGCGCAAGGAATTCGAGCGTTCGCTGACCGACGAAGAACGCGCACAGATCCAGTCCCTCGGCGGGCTGGACAAGCTGATCGAAGAATTCAAGAAGCGCCTCGAAGAGCAAAAGGAACGCCACGCCGGCGGCAACAAATGGATCGGCACCGGCGGCACCAGTCCGTTTGGTTCCGGTGGTTTCAATCCGGAAGGCATTCGGGTCGGCGACGCCGGCAAGCGCCAGGGTAAAGCGGTGAAAGTCTGGGATCAGCGCGAGTACAAGAACCTCGACGACTCGGTGGAACTGGGCACCCGAAATATCAAGGTCGCTCTGCGCCGGTTGCGCAAGTTTGCTCGCCAGGGCGCGGCGGAAGAGCTGGATATCGACGGCACCATCGACCATACCGCCAGAGACGCCGGCCTGCTGAATATCCAGATGCGCCCGGAACGGCGCAACACGGTGAAGCTGTTGCTGCTGTTCGACATCGGCGGCTCGATGGACGCACACGTGAAGATCTGCGAGGAACTGTTTTCGGCCTGCAAGACCGAGTTCAAGCATCTCGAATACTTCTACTTCCACAACTTCATTTATGAATCGGTGTGGAAGAACAACATGCGCCGCACGTCCGAGCGCACTTCGACGCAGGATCTGCTGCACAAGTACGGGGCCGATTACAAAGTGATTTTCATCGGTGACGCCGCCATGGCGCCCTATGAAATCACCCAGGCCGGCGGCAGCGTAGAACACTGGAACGAAGAGCCCGGTTACGTGTGGATGCAGCGTTTCATGGAAAAATACAAGAAGCTCATCTGGATCAATCCGTATCCGAAGGACACGTGGGGCTATACGTCGTCGACCAATATCGTCCGCGATCTGATCGAAGATCAGATGTATCCGCTGACGCTGCGCGGGCTTGAAGAAGGGATGCGGTTTCTTTCCAAATGACGACCTGATCGTTCCCATGCTCCGCGTGGGGATGCATCAAGTGACGCTCTGCGTCACAGGGACGCGGAGCGTCCCGGGCGGCATTCCCACGCGGAGCGTGGGAACGATCAAACAAAGCACTGCAAATACTCGATGTGCTCGCGATGCGCGACTTCCTGCACCACCGGCCGCAATCTCACCTGCGCCCCTGGCAGGCACTGCGCCAGTCTCGCCAACGCTAACGGCGTCAACGCGCCCAAGCGCGGATACCCGCCGATTGTCTGCCGGTCATTGAGCAACACAATCGGCTGCCCGTCCGGCGGCACTTGCACGGCGCCCAAAGGAATCCCCTCGGAAATCATCGGCTGCCCCTGATATTCCAGGGTCTTGCCGAGGAGGCGAATGCCCATGCGATCCGCGCGACTGTCCAGCGTCCAGGCGCTGTTGAACACATCAAACAGGCTTTGCCCGCTGAACTGGCCAATCTGTGCACCCAGCACCACATCCAGAGGCGTGCCCGCCGCGAGATCCGGCCGAAGCGTCAAAGGCACTTCACGCACCGCCAGCGCTTCCCCGCCATAACCGAGCGTCGCCCCTTTGGCGAGTGGCAAACCCATTCCATCCAGACCGCCGAGCGCTTCGCGCACCACCGTGGCACTGCTGCCCAACACCTTCGGTGCGGCAAAACCACCGGGCGCTGCAAGATAGACGCGAGCGCCCAGTAACGGCTGGTTGAACCGCAATATTTGCCCTTTGAGCAATATGAAACTGCGCCACGGCGCCAGCGGCTGCCCATCGATCTGAGCGCCCAGATCCGCGCCGGCCAACGCCAGCAGGCAATCGTCTTCAGCCACCACTGCAAACCCGCCGAGGGTGATTTCAACCACCGCCGCATTCAGCGCGTTGCCCAGCAGCCAGTTGGCCCAACTCATCGAACACCCATCCGCCGCGCCGCCCTGCGTCACGCCCAGGTGCCGCACGCCAAACCGCCCGGCATCCTGCAACAGGCACAGCGGCGTGCTCGCCTCAATCGTCAGTCGAGTCATGCCAGCGCCTCCAGCGGCGTATCGTCGCCGCCCAGCTTGATGAACTCGGCATGGCTGACCGCTTCGAATCGGACGGTGTCACCAGGCTGCATCAGGCTGTAGCCGTCGCGATGGCGATCAAACAGTTTCGCCGGGGTGCGGCCGATCAGGTTCCAGCCGCCGGGTGATACCACGGGATACGCAGCGGTCTGACGTTCGGCGATGCCAACGCTGCCAGCGGCGACTTTTTTCCGTGGCGTGCTCAGGCGTGGCGCGGCGAGGATTTCTTCCACCAGCCCCATAAACGCAAAACCCGGCGCAAAGCCAAGGGCGAATACCTCATATTCCCGGGCACTGTGCCGACGAATGACCTCCTCCACCGCCAGGCCGCTGCGCTCGGCCAAAAGACTCAGTTCCGGCCCGACGCTCAGGTCGTACCAGACCGGCAATACGTGACATTGGCCAGAGGTTCGCGTACTCGGTGACAAATCAATCAGCGCTTCGGCGATCAACGCTCGCGCCTGAGCCGGGTACAAAACCGTCAAATCGTAATGGACCATCAATGTCGTATAGGACGGCACCAGATCGATGAGCTGCGCGCCAAACGCCGTGCGCAAGCGCTCGCTGGCAGCGAGCATCCACGGCATGTTGGCTTCGGCGATCTCATCGAACAGACGCAGCATCAGGCAATCCACGGCCACCACTTCGATCCGTGGGTTCATGACGCGCTCGACTGCTTCAAAGCCTCGCGAATGCGCTGGACGGCGGCCACCGAACTGGCGTTGTCGCCGTGCACACACAAGGTGTTGGCGCGCAGACGTAAAACGCTGCCATCGCTGGCGATGAGCTCGCCGCCACGGGCGATGGTCAGCGCTTGTTCGATGATTTTCTCGGAGTCGTGATGCACCGCGCCCGGCAGTTGCCGCGAGACCAGCCGGCCAGCGCTGTCGTAGGCACGGTCGGCGAAGGCTTCGAACCACAGGGTCACGCCGAATTCATCGCCGATTTGCTGCGCCGCAGCGTTGTCTCGGGTTGCCATCAGCATCAATGGCAAGCTGTGGTCATACGCGGCCACCGCCTGAATCACTGCGCGTAATTGCGCGGGGTTGGCCATCATGTCGTTGTACATCGCGCCGTGGGGTTTGACGTAACTGACGCGCGCGCCCTGCGCTTTGCAAATGCCGTCGAGCGCGCCGACCTGGTAATGCAGGATGTCTTGCAGTTCCTGCGCGGAATAAGCCATGGAGCGGCGGCCGAATCCGGCCAGGTCCTGATAGGCGGGATGCGCGCCGATCTGTACGTCGTGCTTCAGCGCCAACGCCACGGTTTTGCGCATGATGCCTGGGTCACCGGCATGGAAACCACAGGCGACGTTGGCGCAATCGATGAAGGGCATGACTTCGGAATCCAGACCCATGGTCCAGCTGCCGAAGCTTTCGCCGATGTCGCAGTTCAATAGCAGGCGGCTCACGGTGAACGCTCCTGTAGGTTCTTGTCTTTTTATCTGTAGGACACTGCCCGGCAGGTTATCAGTTACTGCGCATCGAGTTGCTTGCCACGGGTTTCCGGCAGGCTCAACGCTGCAATGATCACCACGCCATAGGACACCGCTGCGAAGGCACCGATACCCATGCTCAGCGGCACTTTCTGGCTGAGCAGGCCGATCAGTAGCGGAAACAAGGCCGCCAGCGCCCGGCCAATGTTGTAGCAAAAACCCTGGCCTGAACCGCGAATTCGCGTGGGAAACAGCTCAGTGAGAAACGCGCCCATCCCGCTGAAAATCCCTGAAGCGAAGAAGCCCAGCGGAACCCCCAACCAGAGCATCACGCCGTTGCTGACCGGCAGTTGCGTATACAGCAGAACGATGGTGAACGAGCCGACCGCAAACAGGATGAAGTTCTTTTTTCGCCCCAGCAGGTCGGTCAGGTAAGCGCTGATCACATAGCCGACGTAGGAACCGACAATCACCATCGCCAGATAGCCGCCGGTCCCGAGCACGCTCAAACCGCGCTCGTTCTTCAAAAAAGTCGGCAGCCATGAGGTGATCGCGTAGTAACCGCCCAGCGCGCCGGTGGTCAACAGCGAAGCGCGAAAGGTGGTGAAGAGCATGCCGGGCGCGAAAATCTCGTAGAACTTCGCCGGATTTTCCGGGGATTGCGCGGCTTTGGCTTCGCGATAGATCTCCGGGTCTTTCACCAGACGACGCACAAAAATCACGAAAATCGCCGGCACGATGCCGAGGATAAACAGCGCGCGCCAGGCGTCTTCCGGCGGCAATACCGAGAACAGCAGCGCATAAAGAATGGCCGTCAGGCCCCAGCCCAACGCCCATCCGGATTGCACCATGCCGACGGCCTTGCCGCGATCCTTGGCGCGGATCACCTCGCCGATCAGCACGGCACCGGCCGTCCACTCGCCACCGAAACCGAAGCCCATCAGGGTGCGGGCGATCAGCAGTTGTTCGTAGTTTTGCGCGAAGCCGCAGAGGAATGTGAAGAAGGCGAACCACAGCACTGTCAGTTGCAGAGTGCGTACCCGGCCGATGCGGTCGGAGAGAATCCCGGCGACCCAACCGCCTATCGCCGAAGCGATCAACGTGCTGGTATGAATCAACCCCGCTTCGCCGGTGGTGATGCCCCACATCGCAATCAGTGTAGGCACGACGAAGCTGAGCATCTGCGTGTCCATGCCGTCCAGACCGTAACCGATCTTGCAGCTCCAGAACGTGCGGCGCTCCTGCTGGTTGATGTTGCGATACCAGTCGAACGGCCCCGGACGTGCCGTGGCCTTGGGTAAATCGAGGGTGTCGGGAGCACTCATGGCAAATCTCCGCAGGGCTTTTATTGGTCTTGTTCGAAGTCCCGACGACGCCTATCGTGGGAACCGGATGCGTCGATTTTTCGTCGCACGGCCCTGCGGCGTCCAACGAATAAAACCCCGCCTTAGCCATAAAAAAAATTTGTCACCCGAGCCTTTACCATGAACCTGAAGTTTCTCGAGACCTTTGTCTGGGTCGCCCGGCTGAAGAGTTTTCGCCTGACCGCCGACAAGCTGTTCACCACCCAGGCGTCGATTTCCAGCCGCATCGCGGTGCTGGAGGGCGAGCTGGGAGTGAAGCTTTTTCTGCGCGACTCACGCGGGGTGAGCCTGACTCCGGAAGGCCTGAAAGTGCTCGACTATGCCGAGCAGATGCTCGATACCATGGCAGCGCTCAAGCAGTCGATCGAGACCCGTTCAAGCAAGGTCGGCCGGGTGCGCATCGGCGTAATGGACACAGTGATTCACACCTGGCTCAGCCCCTTGGTCGCGCAGATGACCGACCTGTATCCGCGAGTGGAAATCGAGCTGGTGGCGGATACGTCGCTCAATCTCTGCGATCAGCTGCAAAAAGGTTTTCTTGATCTGGTGCTGCAGACCGACCTGATTCGCCACGAAAGCGTGCGTAGCCTGGAGCTGGCGAGTCATCCGCTGGGCTGGATCGTGGCGAGCAACTCGATCTACAACCGCGACTACGCCGACCTCGCTGAACTGGCGCAGGAACGAATCATCACCTATTCAAAAAACTCTCGCCCGCATCAGGACATTCTGGCGTTGATGCAGGTCAACGGCGTCATGGCGCCACGCTTGAATTGCGTGAATTCGGTCTCAGCGATCACCCGGTTGCTGCGTGACGGCTTTGGCATCGGCGCGTTGCCGCCGGTGCTGGTGGCCGAGGAGCTGGCGCGGGGCGAATTGACCTTGCTTGCCATCGATCAGCGACCACCGGATCTGCAGGTGGTGGTGTCGTGGCGGGTCGGGGTGGAATGGGTAGAAGAGATGGTGACGATGTGTCAGCAGGTGCTTGAGGGGTATGCGCAGAAAGTGGGCAAGGACTACATCGCCCTGGCTGAATGACACAAACCCTGTGGAGGGAGCAAGCTCCCTCCACAGGGTTTGTGTTAAATCTCAGAGTCCGCGCACATCGCGGTCTTCGATCGGCCGGCTCTGGCGCAAGCGTCGACCACCCAGCACCACCCAATCGATCAAACGGAACAGACATTCAATGCCGAACGACAGCACCAGCGCACCGCTCATGCCCCAGATCATCGCTTCTGGCGTCAGCAGAATCTGATAGCTGTAGCCGTTCCAGGTTTCCTTGCGGATGTCCGGATCGGCGGCCAGCACCACTTGCAGAAAACGCACGTACCACGGGCCCTGCATCGCCTGGAATTGTTTATCCAGCGCGACCTGGCGGCTGAGCAGCGTGTTCAGGCTGTCGGCATCGCTGCGAAAGATCGGGTCTTCGCTGGCACGGTAATGCGCGACCAGCGCTTGCATATCGCCCTTGAAGAACTGATCGGCAGTGCCCTGGAACCCACGCAAACCTGTTTGCGCTTCGATCAAGTGCGCTTCGACGCGCTGGGCGTAATCATTGATGAAACCCGGTACCTGAACACCGATCAACAGACCCGCAGCAAACAACACCAGCCGTACATAACTGAGCAACATGAATGCAAATCCTTATTCGGTCTTGCCCTGACTGACGCATTCACCGCGTCGCCACAGGCTCCATTGGCCCGGTTCGTATCGGGTCCAGGTTTCGTTTTCGGTCAGCGGTTCGGTGGCGATCACCGTGACCACGTCGTTGGGCGTGGTCTCGGCCTGAAAATCAACGATCACGTCGACGTCCTTCAAGCGCGCCGGGCCGAACGGTGCGCGCCGGGTGATCTGTGCCAGTTTGGTCGAGCAATAACAGAACAGCCAGTCACCGTCGCTGAGCAGGCAGTTGAACACGCCTTTGCTGCGATATTCGGCGCAGGCGGCGACCAGGTCCGGCAACAGCACTTCGATATCGACCGGTTCCGGAAATGCTGCACGCACGCGGTTGAGCAGATCGCAAAACGCCGCCTCGCTGTCGGTGTCGCCAACAGGGCGGTAGAAACTTTTGATCGGGGTGAATTCGGCGAGCTGACCGTTGTGCGCGAAGCACCAGTTGCGTCCCCATAGCTCGCGGACGAACGGGTGAGTATTGGAGAGACAGACCTTGCCGACATTGGCCTGACGAATATGGCCGATGACCACTTCGCTCTTTATCGGATAACGCTGCACCAGATTGGCGACTTCCGATTCGCTGCTCGCGGCCGGGTCCTGAAACAGGCGCAAGCCGCGCCCTTCATAGAACGCGATGCCCCACCCGTCGCGGTGCGGGCCGGTACGTCCGCCGCGCTGCATCAGGCCGGTAAAGCTGAACACGATATCGGTCGGCACGTTGGCACTCATGCCCAGTAATTCACACATGTGCGGACTCTCGGGTTACAGACGCGGCTCGACCCGCATGCGCTGCGGGCTGTTCGGTACCGGCGGGCGACCGTAGCGGTCGTCACCGGCACCGCCGAACGGCTGATCGTCGTCGCGCTCATCGGCACGGGCGGCGGCCTTGGCGGCCTCGGTCT
Source organism: Pseudomonas khorasanensis (assembly GCF_014268505.2). Lineage (GTDB taxonomy): Bacteria > Pseudomonadota > Gammaproteobacteria > Pseudomonadales > Pseudomonadaceae > Aquipseudomonas > Aquipseudomonas khorasanensis. The sequence goes on along the minus strand of NZ_JABWQP020000001.1, from coordinate 111,156 downwards.
GTTCGCGACGGGCCTTCGAAGCGCGCTCGATCGGCATGCGGATCAACACGAAAACCAGATAAACGCCCAAGGCGATCATGCCGTACATGAACAGGTCGGACACCGCGCGCCAGGCGTTGTTGCCAACCTTGAACAGCATGTCCAGCGCAGTGATGGCGATGGCCGGCGCAACCTTGGCTTTCACCGGATCGACGATGGTCGGGCTGAACAGCAACACCGCCATCAGCACACGCAGCGGCTCGCGCAGCCAGCGCCACATCCAGGTGGTCAGGCGCATCCATACCAGCAGGCAGCCCACGGCGGCAAAGGCGTAAAGGCCCCAGGCGATCAGATAGTCGTTCTCGGTCATGGTGTCCATGGCAAGGCAGGCAAAGAGGCGCTTATAGTAACGACTTTTCGCGCCTGCGGCTTGTCCCAATACCAGACGGCCAGTAGCCAACCCTGTGGGAGCGAGCTCGCTCCTACAAGAGCTGTGGCGATTTGCAAGTCGTGCGAAACCCCTAATTCTTGAATTATCCGAGAGCCTTCCATGTCCGCATCCACCCCCGTCATCAGTGCCCCGATTGCCCACAAGGCGGCCGGCGCCGATCCGTATGCCTGGCTGCAGGAACGCGACACCGATGCGGTGCTCGACTACCTCAAGGCCGAAAACGCTTATCAAGAGGCACAGACCGCCGACCAGGCCGAACTGCGCGAAACCCTGTTCAATGAGATCAAGGGCCGCATCCTCGAAACCGACCTGTCCCTGCCCTCGCCGTGGGGGCCTTACCTGTATTACACGCGCACCACGGCGGGCGACGAATACGCGCGTCACTACCGCTGCCCGCGCCCGGCCGACGACAGCCTGACCCTGGACGAAAGCCGCGAGCAATTGTTGCTCGACCCGAATGCGCTGGCCAACGGCGGCTTCTTCTCGCTGGGCGCGTTCAGCATCAGCCCCGATCATCAGCGTTTGGCCTACAGCGTCGACACCTCGGGCGATGAGATCTACACGCTGTTCGTCAAGGAACTGTCCAACGAAAAGGTCAGCGAACTGGAATTCGAAGACAGTGACGGCAGCATGACCTGGGCCAACGACAGCCTGACGCTGTTCTTCGGCGTGCTCGACGACACCCACCGCCCGCACAAGTTGTTCCGTTATCGCCTCGATGGCACCGCCGCCGAAGAAGTCTTCCATGAGCCGGACGGGCGTTTCTTCCTGCACTGCTATCGCTCCAGCTCCGAGCAGCAGTTGATCCTGTCGCTGGGCAGCAAGACCACCAGCGAAGTCTGGGCACTCGACGCCAACCAGCCCCACCTGCCGTTCACCTGCCTGGCGCCACGGGTTGAAGATCACGAATACGACGTCGACCACGGCCAGCTCGATGGCACGTGGACCTGGTTTATCCGCACCAACCGTGACGGCATCAACTTCGCCCTGTATCAGGCCCCGGACACCGGTGTACCGCCGAGCGAGGCCGACTGGCAGAACCTCATTGCGCACAGCGAAGACGTGATGCTCGACGGTGTGAGCCTCAACACCGAGGCCATGACGCTGAGCTTGCGCGAGGGTGGCCTGCCAATCATCGAGGTACATCCGCAGGGGCTGGCGCCGTATCGCGTGCAACTGCCGGACGCGGCCTACAGCCTCTATGTGCAGAACAGTCTGGAATTTCAGAGCGACCGCATTCGCCTGCGTTACGAAGCGTTGAATCGCCCGGCCCAGGTGCGTCAGTTGATGCTCGCCAGTGGTGAGCAAGCCGTGCTCAAGGAAACCCCGGTGCTTGGCCCGTTCGACGCTGATGCCTACGTCAGCCAGCGCTTGTGGGCGACCGCCCCGGATGGCACGCAGGTACCGATCAGTCTGGTGATGAAGCGCGAGATGGTCGGCAAACCTGTACCGCTGTACCTGTACGGTTATGGCGCGTACGGCTCCAGCCTCGACCCGTGGTTTTCCCACGCGCGACTGAGCCTGCTGGATCGCGGCATGGCTTTCGCCATCGCCCATGTGCGCGGCGGCGGCGAGCTGGGCGAGGCCTGGTATCGCGACGGCAAGCAGGAGCACAAGCACAACACCTTCAGCGACTTCATCGCCTGCGCCGAATTCCTGATTCTCAACGGCATCACCACAGCGGAAAAACTGGCAATCAGCGGCGGCAGCGCCGGTGGTTTGCTGATCGGTGCAGTGCTCAACCAGCGTCCGGACCTGTTCGGCGTGGCGATTGCCGAGGTACCGTTCGTCGATGTGCTCAACACGATGCTCGATCCCGAATTGCCGCTGACCGTCACTGAATACGACGAATGGGGCAATCCTGAAGAGCCGGAAGTGTATGACCGGATCAAGGCCTACGCGCCGTACGAAAACGTCACTGCCCAGCCCTACCCGCCGATGCTGGTGATCGCCGGCTACAACGACAGCCGCGTGCAATATTGGGAAGCGGCCAAGTGGGTGGCGAAACTTCGCGCCACCAAAACCGACGACAACCTGTTGTTGCTCAAGACCGAACTCGGCGCCGGGCATGGCGGCATGAGCGGGCGTTATCAGGGATTACGTGACGTAGCGCTCGAATATGCATTTGTATTCAAGGTTCTGGGCATTGCCTGAGGAACTCTGCCGGTGGCTTGGGTCTTAACTGCAGACCCAAGACCTCCACCGATTCCCTGTGGGGACCGTGTGCCCCCTGGAAACAGTGAAAACAAAAAGACCGCACCGACATGTCAGAACCGACCCTGCTGAACAATGAAATCCGCGAATGGCTGATGGACTGTGGCCTGTTCGATCAATTGCAACTGAGCGACTTCGCGGCCGCTTCCGGTTACTTCAGCATCAGCACCGTGGCTGAAGGCGAGGCGATTTTCCGCGAGGGCGATGCGGGCAGTTTCATGTGCATCCTCCACACCGGCCAGGTCGCCGTGCAGAAAACCGGGCCTGATGGCCAGGTCATCACCATGGCCACCCTGCGCAGCGGCCGGGCGTTTGGCGAGATGGCCGTGCTGGATGGCGAGCGGCGCTCGGCAACCTGCATCGCTGCCAGCGATTGTCAGTTGCTGAACCTGGGCAAGGACTCGCTGGAAAAAATGCTTAACGACGCACCAAAGATCGCCGCCAAGATCATCCGCGCCCTCGCCGTCTCGCTGTCGAAACGCCTGCGCATGGCCGACGGCCAACTGGCGGCGCAACAGGTTTAACCGCCAGGGGACTTCGGCTTGTTGCTGGTCGGTTCAATGCCCGGCACTGGCTGATCCTTGCTGGGCGGGCTGGGCATTTCGATCGGCACCAACGGCGGACTGCCGCTGCCAGCACCGGACTTGGGCAGCGTGATCGGCGTGATCTGCGGATACGGCGTCGGCGTCGCGGTGCCGGGCGAGCCGGGCTGCGGCGTCGGAGCGACGGGAACGTTTTGCTGGGCCTGCGCGGCAGTAATCGCGAGCGCGGCCAGGGTAATGACCGTTAGAATGGTGCGCTTCATCAAGGGCTCCGTTTGGCCTTAGTCTGTGTTCAGGCTACTCCCAACGCGCCTGCTTGCCTTCCCCCTTGTAGAGATTTCCATGAAACGTTTCGTTCTGCTCGACACCACCCCGATTCCCGAAAACGGCGGGGCCCTGTGCCTGTTCGAGTATGGCGAGGATTTCGTCATCAAGATCCAGGGCGGCGACGGCGGGCAATTGATGAACACGCGCATGCACGGATCTGAAGACGCACTGGCCGAAATCCCCTGCCGCAAGGTCGCCGGGCGACCGGATTCGCGCGTGCTGATCGGCGGTCTGGGCATGGGATTCACCCTCGCCTCGGCGCTCAAGCATCTAGGCAAAACTGCCGAAGTCGTGGTCGCGGAACTGGTGCCCGGCGTGGTCGAGTGGAATCGCGGCCCGCTCGGCGAAAAGTCCGGCCGTCCGTTGCTCGATCCGCGCACGGTGATTCGTCAGGAAGATGTGGCCAACGTGCTGCAAAGCGAACCGAACGGTTTCGACGCAATCATGCTCGACGTCGACAACGGCCCCGAAGGCCTGACCCAGAAAGCCAACAGCTGGTTGTACTCCGCCGCAGGCCTGAACGCCTGCGCCAAAGCGCTGCGCCCCAAAGGCGTGCTCGCCGTGTGGTCGGCCAGCGCTGATCGGCAGTTTTCCGACAAATTGAAGAAGGCCGGCTTCAAGGCCGAAGAAGTCCAGGTCTTCGCCCACGGCAACAAGGGCACACGTCATACAATCTGGATTGCGGAGAAGCTCAAGGGCTGAGCTAAACTGGCTGCATAACCGTCATCAGTCTTTCTACAAAGGTGAACCCATGAGTTCGTCCACTCCAACCAATACGTCGAAGCTGGATCGCATCCTCGCTGACAATCAGCGCGACAAGGAAATGGGCTATCGCGACAAGGCTCTGAAGATGTACCCGCACGTCTGCGGCCGCTGCACCCGTGAGTTTTCCGGCAAGCGCCTGAGCGAACTGACCGTGCACCACCGCGACCACAACCACGATAACAACCCGCAGGATGGTTCGAACTGGGAACTGTTGTGCCTGTACTGCCACGACAACGAGCATTCGCGGTACACCGACCAGCAATACTTCAGCGAAGGCTCGCTGAGCACGCCGAAAATCGCCAAGGCGACGCACAATCCGTTTGCGGCCCTTGCAGGCTTGATGAAAAAAGAAGACTGAGCCCGCCATGATCGTTCCCACGCGGAGCGTGGGAATGAGCGGTCTGCCCGCCTTCCTCCAATCCCCGTATAATCGCCCTCTTTTTCCCGAAGGCACCCCGCTCGTGGCAGACAAACGGTACAGCTGCATTGGTTTGTATAACCCCAAATCACCGGAGAACGTCGGTTCGGTGATGCGCGCCGCAGGCTGTTACGGCGTGGCGTCGGTGTTCTACACCGGCAAGCGTTACGAACGCGCCGCCGATTTCGTCACCGACACTAAACGCGTGCACTACGACATCCCGCTGATCGGCATCGATGACCTGAAAAAAATCCTGCCGCTCAACTGCGTGCCGGTTGCCGTGGAACTGGTCGAAGGTGCTCGCCCACTGCCCGAATACACCCACCCGGATCGTGCGCTGTATATCTTCGGTCCGGAAGACGGCTCGCTGGATAAAGAGATTCGTGACTGGTGCGAAGACGTCGTCTATATCCCGACCACCGGTTGCATGAACCTGGCCGCCACGGTCAACGTTGTGCTCTACGATCGCATGGCCAAAGGCTTGAACACCCGCTCAGGACCAAAATTCCGCTGACGCGTCGCACATTCGATGGAACAAGCTGACAGCTGCGGCAGTCAGCTTATCTATCAATCGTACCCTGCCTGGAGATAGATCATGAGCGAGTTCAAACGCGTCGAACGCATCGAATCCACCCCGTTTCAGTCCGGTTCCGAAAAAAACGTTCATGGCTGGGAACGCATCGGCTCGTTGACCGGAGGCGTAATCATGCTGGGCAAGGGCCTTCGCCGAGGCGGCGTGTTCGGCCTGATTCAGGTGGCACTCGGCGGCATGGCCATGGCCCGTGGCATCACTGGGCATTGCTCGGCGAAAAGCCTGCTGGAAAAGGGCCGTCAAGACATGAACAACGCGCGGGCGAAGATCGAACGCGCCGGGGAAGAATTGACCAAATTGAAGACCAATGCTGAAGTGGCCACTGAAACGGCCACTGTTACCGGCAATGATTCGCTGGTCTCGCCGAAGGCCGGGGTTTGATCCGGGATCTTCAGCGCCGCTGATGGCCTCTTCGCTGGCAAGCCAGCTCCCACAGGAATTCGGGTCGTCACGAAATCGATGTACGACGCGAAAAACCTGTGGGAGCTGGCTTGCCAGCGATAGCGATTTACCTGAAGCGAGAAAAATTCAACCCGCCCGAAAAATCAGGTGATCCTCCCAGTCATCCTCCGGCACGCTGCCTTCGGCGAGCATCCGCCCGGACTGGGAAATCCGTTCATGGTGCACCGCATCGCGATCACCGCACACCAGGTGATGCCATAACGGCAAGTCCTTGCCCTCACTGACCAGACGATAACCGCAGGTCGGCGGCAGCCATTTGAATGCTTCAGCCTGGCCCGGAGTGAGCTGGATACAGTCGGGAACGAATTGCAGGCGGTTCGGATAGTCGCTGCACTGACAGGTCTTCAGATCCAGCAGTTTGCAGGCAATGCGCGTGTAATAGACGCTGTTGTCTTCTTCATCCTCGAGCTTTTGCAGGCAGCACAGACCGCAGCCGTCGCACAGCGATTCCCATTCCTCGTGATCGAGTTGATCGAGGGTTTTGCGTATCCAGAACGGTTCGACTTTGGCAGCCATGGCTCGAGCATCAACATCAGGTGGTGAAAAGGCCGCCAGTCTAGTGCCAGCGGACGCGGGGGCCAAGCGCTGGCGACTGTCGGTTATGTCAGACAAGGAAACTCAATAGCCGCGGTTGAAATCCACTTCCCCGCGCAGGCTTTCGCTCGCCTGATAGGCCTTCAGATTCTCGACAAACAACTGCACCATCAGCGCCGGCGAGGTCGGCGCCGAACTGTGCCCGGTCAGCAGAAGGCCCCAGGCCGTCCAGAACGGGTGCCGCTGCGGCAAAGGCTCCTGACGGCAGACGTCGATTACCGCACCGGCCAGGTGACCCTCCTTCAATGCCTCCACGAGGTCGGCATCGACTACCGCGACACCGCGCCCGGCGTTGATGAACAACCCGGTCGGCTTGAATTGCCTGAACAGCGCCGCGTCATAGAGATCGTGAGTGTATTCGGTGTTCGGCAGCAGATTGACCACGTAATCCACCTCGCCCACCAGTCGCGGCAGATCGGCCAGTGAGCCGACTTCGACAAACGGCGCCTGTTCACGGGCGCTGCTGGCGATGCCGTACAGCTCGACGCCGAACGGCAGGAGAAATTGCGCGACACTCTGGCCGATGTCACCGGTGCCGACGATCAGCACCTTGCGCCCGACCAGACTCTGGCCGCTGCGGTTGTCCCATTTTCGCTCGACCTGGCTGACCAGTCGCGCCAGCACTTCACGTTCGTGGCCGAGGATGTACGTCAGAACGTATTCAGCCATGACCTGGCCGAAAATCCCTACCGCGCGGGTCAGGCGGTAATCGCGGCGCAAGCCGTCGACAAGCAGCGGCGTAATGCCGGCCCAGGTCGATTGCAGCCATTGCGGTTGATGGCCCTGGCGCAACAGCGTCGCCAGCAGATCCGGCTGGCCCAGCCACACCGGGCAATCGGCGGCCTGACGGGCCAGCTCGGCGGAGTCGCCGCTCGTCAGGACTTCAAGCTCAGGCAGCGCCTGACGCAGCAGCCGGGCGTATATCGCGTGGTCGTGTTCAGCAATCAGAACGCGCATCTTCAAACCTTTCGCAAACCGTGCAGACGATCGCCTGATTCAGGACGACCGTCGCGGTAAAAACAGTTCCAGGGTTAATCGAGGCCCAGAACAGGGCCTCGCGGATCAGACCGGATCGTTGCGTCGCAGCAACTCTTCGGGCAGGTGCTCAATGTACTCATCCTCGGCCGGTGGCATCTGCAGGTGATAGCCCTGCTTGTCGAGGTTTTCCAGCACCAAGGTGATGTCTTCGCTGGCCAGTTTGCGCTCCGGCGACAGCACCAGATCGAATGAGTGTTTCGCTTTGCCGAACGCCAGCATCAGCGCTTCTGGCACGCGCTCGAGCGCATCGCTTTTGAGCACATAAAGGTACATGCCGCTGCGTTTGGAGCTTTGGTAAATGGAGCAGATACGTTTCAAGGCTGTTCTCCTGCAGAGGCCAGGCTGTCGAGCAGCTTCTGACCCATCAATTCGCGGCGCCAGCCACGCAGCGAATCGGGCAATTGGTAAGGCCCCTCGGGGAAGCCGCTTTTGACCAGCGCTTCGAGGGTTTTCTTGCGCAGCATCAGTTCCGGGGCGATACCCAGACGTTCGGCCTCGGCCTGACCGAGTGCGCGCAGTTGCTTGATCAGCGCCGCCGCTTCGACCGGCAACGGTTCCGGCACTGCCGGCGGCCATTGATCAGGCCCCACACTGCCAGAGCGCTTGATCAGATCAAGCAGAAACTGGCCGTCCTGACGCACGGTACGCGGGTGCATGTCTTCGATCTTGCCGAGCGCCGCGAGATTATCCGGCTGTGTGCGGGCCAGGGGCCATAGCGAGTGCTCGCGCACGATACGGTTGCGCGGCAAGTCGCGGGCGCGGGCCTCGCGCTCGCGCCAGGCGCACAGCTCTCGCAGCACGGCGAGCTGTGCCCGGGACAGCTTCCACGCCAGTTTGGCCTCGCGATACACCTCGTACGGATCGGTTTCGCGGCGCAGGTTGGCAACCAGTTCGGCGCCATCCTCCAGCACCCAGGCAAACTTGTCGTCGGACAGTTTGGGGCGCAGTTCCACGAACACTTCCGCCAGGTGCACGGCGTCTTCAGCGGCATAGCTGATTTGCGTCTCGGACAACGGACGCTGCAACCAGTCGGAGCGGGTTTCGCCCTTGGGCAGTTCGATGCCGAGCACTTCCTGCACCAGCCGCGAATACCCCATCGAGAAACCGAGGTTCAGATAGGCCGCCGCCAATTGTGTGTCAAACAGCGGCGCCGGCAGGCTGCCGGTCAGGCGCAGCAGCACTTCGAGGTCTTCGCTGCAGGCGTGCAGGACTTTGAGCACCGCCGGGTTTTCAAGCAACGCTGCCAGAGGCTGCCAGGCATTGATGGTCAGCGGATCGATCAAGTAGGCGCGCTTGCCGTCGCCGATCTGCAGCAGGCCGGCAATCGGGTAGAAGGTGTCGACCCGCATGAATTCGGTGTCGAGGGCAACGAACGGCAGTTGCTGCCACTCGGCGCAAAACTGCGCGAGACTTTCGTTGTCGCGAATCCAGTGAATATCGATAGCCACACGGCTCTCCCTTGAAGAATGGCGCGCAGTATATATCGCCACCGGGGATTTACGCGCCTGAGAAGGACAAGAGCTGTAAGGAAATGTCTTGCCTGTCAGCAAGAATAGTCTGACAGGAGAAAGAGAAACGACCGTCGTGCATGCGCTACGGGCGGATGCCGCCTCACTCCTTGGCCAATACGCCGTCGACCACCGCGCCCCGGCAACCGGCAAACATGTCCAGCGCTGGCTGATACACCGTGCTGCGCACTTCCAGCAGGCCGAGCATCGAGTGGAACAGGTTGTCCTGACTCAGCGGCTTGTCACGGCTCATTTGCAGGCAATGAGTGTCGACCGAGTAGGCCTTCTGGTAGTTGTCGGAAAACCACGCGAGCATCGCCACATGCTTTTGCTGCTCGGGCGCGAGCATATAAGGCGTGCCGTGCAGGAACAGGTTGTACTCGCCCAGCGACTCGCCGTGATCCGACAGATACAGCATGGCGGTGTCGACTTTGTCCTGATTGCTGCGCAACACATCAATCAGGCTCGACAGCACATGGTCGGTGTACACCAACGTGTTGTCGTAACCGTTGACGATGCTTTCGCGACTGCAATTGTTCAGCGCATTACTTTCACAGACCGGGGTGAAGTGCTCATATTCCTTGGGGTAGCGCTTGAAGTAATCCGGGCCGTGGCTGCCCATCTGGTGCAGAACCAGCACGGTGTCCTTATCCAGATGATCGATAAAGCTTTGCAGACCCTGCAGCAGGATTTCATCGCGACATTCGCTGTTGGCGCACAGAGCAGGATCTTGCAACTTGCTGACGTCCTGTACCGTGACGCGGTCGCAGGTACCTTTGCAGCCGGACTGGTTATCACGCCAGATCACATCGATGCCGGCGCGTTTGAGCACATCGAGCAGACCTTCCTCGTTCTTTGCCTTGCTGGCGTTGTAATCCTTGCGACCCATGTTGGAGAACATGCACGGCACCGAGACCGCTGTTTCAGTGCCGCAGGAATGCACATCGGTGAAAGCGATCAGCCCCGCCTCCTTGTCCAGTTGTGGCGTGGTGTCACGGTCATAACCGAGAATGCCGAAGTTCTGCGCCCGGGCACTTTCGCCCACCACCAGCACGGTCAAGGATCTGCGCGGCTGAAACTTCAAGTCAGGATTACGCTGGGCGTCTTCGCCGATCTTGACGAACGGCTGCTGCGCCGAGACTACTTGCTCCTGGAGATAGCCGATGGAGGCGCCGATGTAATTGCTCGGCACCAGCATCAGGCGAATTTCGTGGTGATTGCGAAACAATGAAGACAGCCCCTGGTAGTTCGCCAGCGCTACACCACCAATCACCGCTGCGGACGCGACGCTGACGATGACTTTGCTGAACAACTCACGGTGCCAGCGTCGATAGTTGATTGGCAGTTTCCATAACAATAAACACGGCAAAACGCCCAGGAAGAAAATATAAGCAAACAACTTCCACGAGAGCAGATCCCGTACTTCCGTCACGTTGGTTTCAGCGAAGTTTCGAAACATGCCTGCGTCGATCATCACGCCATATTGGCTCATGAAATAAGCCACACCGGCGCTCATTAAAAACAGCAACGTCAGTAGCGGTTTAAGCAGCGGCCGGAACGCGAATAACGTCAGTACGATATTGAAAGCTGCAAAAATCATCACGCCGAACGCCACGCGCATGGCGATACCCTTGCCATCGGCCGCGGTGATTTCAAACAAATGTTGCCAGAGCACCAGATTGAAACCGATCAACAAAAAGGCGCTGGCAAACAACGTCACCCATTCGGGGCGCGCGGCTTTTAAGTTCAACATGATGAGTGAGTGTTCCTGTAAGAAGAGCCTCGTTAATTGTGAAAAAATCATTCACCGAGGCATGACAAACTTTAGGTGGCCATAGATCAATTTTTCGTGAAAAAGATGCTAACGATTAGTTGTACCGAGGCGACAACGTTAAACTTTGCAAGTATTTGAGAATGGTTCAGGTTTTATTCAGATTCAGGCATTTCGCAATTTCCTCTGTGGGAGCGAGCCTGCTCGCGAAAGCGGAGTGTCAGCAAGCCTATGTTTGTCTGAAGGAACGCATTCTCGAGCAGGCTCGCTCCCACAGGGGAACAGGCGGTGTTATGGAGTTTTTAGGTTTGCTGCGCGATTTTCTGATTTGCCGATGTGCGCGCCGCCACGCCTAATCATCAGCCTCTGCAATCGAAGATCCGCTGATGAATCAAACACGCCCCGCTGTATGGCTGATGCTGGCGATCGTCCTCGTCGCACTCAACCTGCGTCCATCAATGGCCGCCATCGGGCCGCTGTTGTCGACGATACGTGGCGACATCCCGTTGAGCTTCACACTCGCCTCGTTGCTGACGATGCTGCCGGTGATGGCCATGGGGCTGGCGATGTTTTTTGGCATTGCCATCAGCCAGCGCCTGGGCGAACAGCGCACGGTGCTGCTGTCCCTGCTGATCATTGGCCTGGCAACGCTGTCACGGTTGTTTATCAACTCGGCGCTTGAGCTGATCGTCAGCGCGATATTGGCCGGCTTCGGTATTGCGATGATTCAGGCGTTGATGCCGGCGCTGATCAAGTCGCGTTTCCCTGACAATGTCGCGTTGTGCATGGGTGTCTACGTAACGTCCATCATGGGCGGCGCCGCGATTGCCGCTTCGTTTGCACCGCTGGTGATGATCCGCACCGGCAGCTGGCGCATGGGACTGGCCATCTGGGCCGGGTTGGCGCTGCTCGCGCTGGCGTTCTGGTGGCTGCAAAGGACGAACAGGCCAGCCGCCTTGTCCGCACCCAATAATGCGTCCTTCTTCAGCAACGCCCGCGCCTGGTTACTGGCCGTTTTCTTTGGTTTGGGAACAGCGTCTTACACCTGCGTTCTCGCCTGGCTCGCACCGTATTACGTGGAGAAGGGCTGGAGCGAACAAAACGCCGGCCTGGTGTTGGGTTTTCTGACAGCGATGGAGGTCATTGCCGGCCTCGCAGTCCCGGCCATTGCCAATCGCAGCCGTGATCGCCGTGGCGTGCTGATCGCATTGATTTTGCTGATCATCGGCGGTTTTTGTGGCCTGATGACCGGCCCGCCGAGCCTGGCCCTGCTTTGGCCAGCCTTGCTGGGTCTGGGCATTGGCGGTCTGTTTCCGATGAGCCTGATTGTCGCGCTGGATCACTGCGACGAGCCGCAGCGCGCCGGTGGCCTGACCGCGTTTGTACAGGGGATCGGTTATCTGATCGCAGGAATGTCGCCGCTGCTGGCAGGGATGATTCGCGATCGACTGGGCAGTTTCGAAGGCGCGTGGTGGGCGCTGACTGCTGTGATGGCGGTCATGCTGTTGATGGTTACCCGTTTCGATCCGCGCCACTACGCACGCCACTTCCCGAGTGCAATCTAGAGGCCTCTGGCCATCTTTTCCGCACGAAATGGGCAACGTCGTGTTGCTAAAAGTTTCTGTCCCAGATGTGTCCGTGAAACGTCCTACAAGGGTTTCTCCTGGCACCATCGTTCCGTTAGGATCGTACGCACACGTTTGCGCGAATTCTGCGCAAGGGGCACAGCGAGACGGAACTCATGCTGAACAGTAATTTGCTTCGCAAGCTCGATATGCAGGATCTGATGGTTTTCGTCGCTGTGTACGAGCAGAGCAGCGTCACCGATGTTTCGGAAACCCTGTTTGTCAGCCAGTCCACCGTCAGTTATTGCCTGAAAAAACTGCGCACCAGTTTCGAAGACGAGCTGTTCATCAACACGCGCACCGGCATGCGTCCCACCTACAAGGCCTGCAGCATGTATGGCCATGTGCAGAAGATCCTCGAGAGCATCAACCTCTGCCACGCCGGGGCCCCGGCCTTTGACCCGAGCCGGCAGGCGGTCACGTTCGATATCTGCGCCCCGGAATACTTCGAGCAACTTATCTTGCCGCGTCTGTTGAAGCGCTTCGACTTCGATGACTTGCCGGTAATGGTCAACATGCACAAGTTCGAAACCGATGTGCCGGCCGACGAATTACGCGACGGCAGCCTCGATCTGGTGATCAGTTTCGGCCCCCACTTCCACCGTCAGCATGCGGATCTGAAATCGCGGATGTTGCTGGAAGATGATCTGGTCTGCGTCTTCGACAAACGCGCCACGCCGCTGGAACCGCGCCTGAGTCTGCAAGCCTTCACTGAACGCCGGCATGTGTTTCCGACGCCCTGGACCTCAAGCACCAACATGGTCGATGGCTGGCTGGCGCGCCAGGCGCAGAAACGTCACATTGTCGCGCGATCGAACAGCTACAGCGCCGCATTGAAGATGATCACCGGCACTGACTTTATCCTCACCCTGCCCCGGCGTATCCAGCGCTTGCTGACCAACGACGCAGTATTCAATCATTGCGAGGCGCCGAAGGGCTTGCCGGGCTTCACCCTCGACATGCAATGGAGCCAGAACGCCGATCAGGACAGCGCCAACGTCTGGCTGCGTGAGCAGGTGATTGAGGTGTGCAGCGAGCTCGAATCGGTTTGAGCCTTATAAGCCAATGGCCGCTTTACTGTAGGACTCGCGATCGATATCGAGCAGTTCGACGCACAGTTGCAGCTCAACGCCGGCTGGCCATTCACACAGGTCCTGGAGCGCTGTCAGCAGGCTTTGCGACAACTGTTTCTTGATTTCCGCCGAGCGCCCACTGAGCAACGCCAGCTTCACATGAACGAAAGCGCGTTCACCCATGGCGGTGCCGACCTTGAAGGTCTCGACCTTGATTGCACGGCTCTTGATATCGTGTTCCGCCCCGAACTGACCGGAACCCACCAGCGTGTTATTCAGCCGGATCAGGGCAACGTCTGGGTTCAACTGCGGCAGGTTGGCGGTGTATTCCATGTGCAGGTGTGGCATTGCGGATCTCCGGTCGATGGATGCGGGGGCGTACATATACCACAATCACACACCGTCCTTTGTGGGAGCGAGCCTGCTCGCGAAAGCGTCCTGCCAGGTTGCACATCCGCGCCTGCCGAACGGCTTCGAAGCAGGCTCGCTCCCACAGGGATGCGTGGCATCTGTTAGATCTGAATAAGCGGCCGTTCGCTCATGAATGCTTCCAGCCGCGAACGCAGCCAGCGCTCGGCCGGGTCGCTGTCGACGTGGCTGAGCCAGACCATCGACAGGTCCAGGGTCGGCGTCTTGAACGGAAACGGTTCCTTGAACAGCAGCCCGGAAGCCGCCATTGCCGCTGCGGTGTAATCCGGCAGGCTGGCGATCAGATCCGTACCGGCCAGCAGCGCCGGCAGTGCGCTGTACTGCGGCACCGACAACACCACCTGGCGCGTGCGACCCAGTTCCGCCAGCCACTCATCGGCGAAACCACAGACATTGGCCGTGTGCGACACCAGAACGTGCGGACGAGCGCAATATTCGTCGAGGGTCAGCGGTGTAGCCGAGGCATCGGCGCGCAGGATGCTCGGCTGAATATGCCGCAGCAACTTGCGTTTGGCATTGGCCGGCAGGCCACGGGTCTGGCTGATGCCGACGGTGATATCGCCAGCGGCAAGCAGGTCGGGAATGCGCCAGTAATCGACGTGCTGGACGACGAACACCACGTTCGGCGCCTCTTGACGCAATGCACGCAACAGCGGCGGCAGCAGGCCGAATTCGACGTCATCGGACAGGCCGATACGAAAGGTCATGGTGCTCGTGGCGGGGTCGAAATCGCGGGTCAGGCTGAGCGCCACGGAGAGCGAATCCAGCGCTGGTTTGAGATGGCGAAAAATGTCTTCGGCGCGGGCCGTTGGTTCCATGCGATGACCGACGCGGATGAACAGCGGGTCGTTGAGCATCGTGCGCAAGCGGTTGAGCGCCGAGCTGATGGTGGGCTGGCCGAGGAACAGTTTTTCCGCTGCCCGGGTCACGTTGCGTTCGAGCATCAGGGTCTCGAACACCACCATCAGGTTGATGTCGGCCTTGCGTAGTTCATTGCGGTTCATCCATTGCCCCCTGCGCCCCCGGACTAGCGGCAGTGTAGAAAGGCCCATGAAGCGCGTCCATGGGCCGGTGCGCCATCAAGCGCCATGCCAGTTCAATGGAGGGTCAAAGCCCGAATTCCGATGGCCAGTTTGCGCGGATCGAGTCCCATGCCCAGGGCCCTCGGGGTGATGGCGTTGGCGTACCTGAAACGAATCACCAATACACCTTCACGCTCGATCCGCTCCTGGACGTCGGCTGGCAGATCAACCTTGACGATGTTCGCTTCGGGCTTGCGCAAGCGAGTGGACAAAACCGGCACCTCGTTGACGAAGATCTCCAGTGACTGCTCGTTATGCGACTGCGCAATCAGGGCATTGGCTTCCAGCAAAAATGACTTCACCAAAGCCTCGGGTCGCAGAATGATTTGCGATTCGTCGCCCTCGGACCACGTCCCCCACGGTTCGCTTTTCGACCATCCGTTGCCCAGAAAAAACGTCGCCAGGCTTGTAACGTCGAAGGTCACCCTGGCGTCCGGCTTGAGGGACGAGATCAGGGTCAGCGGATCGACCGCCGTAATCGGCGTACATTCGGCGCAACGCTTCCAGCCCGGCGCCAGCACGTTCAAACCGTCGATTCTGGCGAGCACATCTGTCTCGCGGTTCAGGGTCAGCGCTGCCGGCAACACGCTGCGGCTATCGAGCACGTACAGCGTATCGGCGGCGTATCGGCCAGAGCTGACCATCTGGTCTGACACGGCCTGCGCCGCCTCGGTGGCGCGAGTACTCACGCGCCCAAGGTAGACGGCATTGGTCGGCAAGTGATGGCGCCCGGCAAACTCGGCCAGCGTTATCCATTGCTCCGGATAATTCTCCGGACGCAGCCATCGCACGGCCTGATAATGCCGCGCAGCCTGATCCCAGAACGGATCAACCAGCGGCGTCTTCCATTGTGACGCGGGCGTGACCATGAACAGTTTGCGTGACTCTCCCCAGCCGGACCGCGTATCCGCCACCTGCAGCAACAAGGCAATGCTCAGCAGAACCCGCGCGGTGCGCGAAGCGTGCCCACGAATCACAACGTACAGGATGGCGAAAATGGCCATATACATGACGGGCCAGACCATCCGCCCCGAACCGCGAAATATCGTCGCCACGGCCACCAACGCATCCGGCAACGGAATATGCAGCTCGAAGGGCCCGACACCCACGTTGTTGGAGACGGCAAACAGCCCCAGGCCCGCCAGCGCGAGCAGCAGCAACGGGTAACGGCGCGCTTTGATGCCAACATCCGTCCCACGTTGCAGCCACGCCAGGAAAGCGCAGATGAGCAAAAAGACCACGCCGAGCCCAAGGAATGCGAACCCGTCGCCATCGCCCAATACACCGGGCATGTCCCGCAACGCAAAGGACCACTCACCCGGGTCAAGGAAGCTCAGCACATTGGCACGGAACAGGCCGTAGCCCATCAATGCCAGCCCGTCGTCGCCGACGCTGAAGTAACCCGCCTGCCAGCAACACAGACTGACCAGCAAAAACAGGCCGACCAGCTCACCCAGGGCTTTGCCCGGCGCCAGGTGGCGCCGCAGGGTATGGGCTGCAAGGTCGGCCAGCCAGATCAGTGCAATCATCGCCAGCAGGTAAGCGTGCACCAAAGCCGCCACCGCCAGCAGCGTCCCCCACGCCAGACAACGTTTGGGCGTGAATGGCCGCAGCGCCAGATAAAGCGCAGCCAGCAGCATGAAATGCCCCCCCAGAGACAAGTGCACACTCATGCGAATCAGCATGGCCGGAATGAATACAAACAGCCCGGCGCCGAGCAGCTTCAGCACCGAGTCGCGGGTCAGCAGGCCGAGCAGTTTCCAGGCAAACCAGCTCTGCAGAACGAAGCACGTCAGCAACCAGAGCCCGAAATACTGGAACGGCTCAGGCAACAGCGCCGAGAACGGTTTGAACAAAAAAGCGAACAGAGGATTAGAATCGGAAAAAATCAAGCCGTTGCTCAACTCAAGTCCATAGGATGGATTGAGGCCCAACGGAAAGCTCCACGGAGAATGCCGGAAAAACACCCACCCCTGGTAATGGGTGGCCGGGTCGCCATCGCCCAGCCACGCAATGTTCGTCGGGTCCAGCGCACGCGGGCCGACCACGATAAAAAACGCCAGAATTCCCAAAAGCACAGGCAACAGCACAGTGGCCCGAGGTGTCGAGCAAAGCTTCATCGATACGTCCAGAAATTGTGCAAAACGAAGGTAAACGCTGGAATCGTCAGGGCCACTGCGCCTATTCCGAGCAGATCATTCAAGCCGGCCATTTGCGCGGCCCAGGCGACAGACATTGCCAACAGAAATCCACAGGCCGATACCGACAAGAAGCGCAGCAACGTGCGCCCATGCAAACGGGCCGAAAAACTCCAGGTGGTGTTGATCACATAAGACACCACAGTCGCCACAGCAAATGCAAAACCATTGGCCAGCGGCGGCTCGGGTGCGATGAAACGGATGAACAACACCGCCACCACCGCATGCAAAGCGGTGACGAACAGCCCGGTCAGCGCAAAGCGGACGCCGCGCCGGATCAGCGCGGATCTATCGCTGGCGATCACGGTTTCTGCGCCAGCACGAAAACACTCAAACCCGCCACGCGATTCATCCCCATCAAGCGTAATTCCAGACGGCAAAGGGCCTTGAGCGCCGTGTTGACCAGCGGGTGATGCCGCTTGAGTTGCGATTGCGGCTTCACACCCCTGGAGCCCTGTGGCAATAACCGCAACGCCGCAGCGATCGGGAACACCGCACCGAAGTAATAGGCACCGCGCTGCACGGTCAACCCGGCATCGTCCGCCAGCGTTTCGAATTGCGCGAGGGTGTAGCGACGTTTGTGCTCGAGGAAATCATCGTGACCGCTCCAGAGAAACTGAAACGCCGGCACTGTCATCAGAAAACGGCTGCCTGAAGGCACCTTGGCGACGTAACTTTTGAGCAGGCCGAGGTCGTCGTCGACATGCTCCAACACGTCCATCAGCAACACCAGATCCGCATCGAGGCTGTCAATGCAGCGCCGGTAGTGCACCGGTTTGCCAGCGGTGGTGGCACTTGAATCGGCGGGATAACTGATGTCGACGCACCACGCTTCACGCGCGTCGGTATGAGTCAGCAGATGATGGGAGAAAAATCCCGAGCCGGCGCCGACATCGAGTATTCGACGGATCGCCGTGTCACCCAGCAAACGCCGGGTAGCAGCCGCTTTGGCGCAGTAATACCAATGCGCGTCGATGCTGTCGCCGAGGATGTCGGTTTCCTTGAGATCCATAGGTCAGTCCTTGGGGTCGTAGACGCGACGCACCAGAAAAACCGGCCGGCGTTTGGATTCGATATAAGTGCGGCCGAGGTATTCACCGAGCACGCCGATGCCGATCAATTGCAGCCCGCCCAGAAACGTCACCGCGACCATCAATGACGCGTAGCCTGGTAAATCGACGCCGTGGATCAACGTGCGCAAGACGATGAAAATCGCGAACGCAAACGACACCAGCGAGACCGTCGCCCCCAGATAAGTCCAGACGCGCAGCGGCTCGGTGCTGAAACTGGTGATGCCTTCAAGGGCGAAATTCCACAGCCGCCAGCCATTGAACTTGCTCTGCCCGGCCATGCGCTCGGGGCGTTCGTAATCGACATGGGTGGTGCGAAAGCCGACCCAGGCAAACAGGCCTTTCATGAAGCGGCGCGACTCGGGCAGGGTCAACAAGGCATCGACCACGCAGCGATCCATCAGGCGGAAGTCGCCGACGTTTTCCGGTAAGGGCTGCTCGGCGATGCGGTTGTGCAGACGATAGAACCAGTGCGCGGAAGTCTGCTTGGCCCACGTGTCGCTGCGGCGGCTGACGCGATGGCCGAGCACCACTTCGTAACCTTCGCGCCAACGCTCGATCATCTGCAGAATGACTTCAGGCGGATCCTGCAGGTCGACATCGATCGGTACCACAATCTTCCCGGTTGCCGTGTGCAAACCGGCGGACAGCGCCGCTTCCTTGCCGAAATTGCGGCTCAGGTCGACGATGCGCAGACGCGAATCGCCCTGCTGACGCTCAAGCAGGTGTTCAAGCGTCGCATCGGTACTGCCGTCATTGACGAATACCAGTTCAAGGTCGATCGACGCTTGTGTCTGAAAGACCTCATCGATGCGCAAGAGAAACGTGTCGAGGCTCTCCTCTTCGTTAAAAACGGGGATCACCAGCGACAACGTCACCTTCCCGGCCTGTTGCGTTCCGTGCTCAGTCAAAGGAGTGCTCTTTTTATAGTGTTTGTCGGTCGTCGAAGGTATGTCGACACCATGAGCCGTTCCGTATTAAGCAGGAGCACGGCCAGTCGCGCAAGCGGGGGGCGGCGTCATATCGGCCAATTCGCAAGTCGGTTGCGGTGCTCTGGGCTGGGTCTTTCAGAAACATCCGCGAACGATTGGAAACAAATCCTCGATAGCCAAAAAAAACGCCTGCGCTAGGCTTGCGTCGATGCGCCACACAGGCTGTCGCACACAACTCGCAGGGAGCGAACCGTATGTATTTCGAGATATACCGACAAATCCGAGGCACACCGAGCACTGGCAAAGGCCAATGGCGCTGGCGGCTGCGCGCGCGCAATCACGAGACCGTTGCGAGTGGCGAATCGTATGTGAACAAGGCTGATTGCCTGCACGTGATCTCGCTGATCAAGGGCGTGCAGGGAGAGACGCCGATCAAGGAGATTTGAGCGACATCGCCTTCAGCACCCTCTCCTGCCGGGAGAGGGTTCATTTGAGGCTTGCGCCGTTTGTCGCCATTCAAAGCCTTTATTTGAATGCTCGTCAGCGGTGCTCATCAAAGGTGCATGTACTGCAATTTTTGCTGCCATGCACTCAAGGATTTCAGCCATGTCCCATGAGCACCATTTCCTCATCAGCTTCATCCTCGACAACCAGCCACAGAGCCGCTCGCTGACCCATGATGGCGACACGCTGGACCCCGGTCTGGCAGAAACGCTACTCAAGACTGCTTTCCCCGAATTAAAAGCGGCTACGTTGAGCGATGTCCAGGTGCAGAAACGCACCAGACACGACGAAGGCAACAACACTCCCGGCCACTACCAGCAGCCGTGAGCTGTTCGGAGACAGCCACCGTCCACTGAATCTGCGGAGGGTTATTCGCCATGAAATCACTTGCCGCGATTTGCCTCGCAATCCTGGCGCTGGGCACCCAGCCGGGCAACGCGGAAACAATCGACGCCTTCATCGAAGAAGCGGCCCAGCAGAGCCTGTTCCAGAACAACAGCGCACGCATCGCGCTGGAAAAGAGCGCCTTGCCCGAGGTCAGAGACTTTGCCAAGCAGATGATCGCCGACCACGAACGTTTCGATAAACAGTTGAGGCAATTGGCGCAAAGCCAGCGTATGGCGGTTCCCGGCGAGCCGTCGACGGCATCGAAAGCCAGGCAGCTGCGCCTTGAATCAAGGGACGAATCCTTCGACCGCATTTACATCGACAGCCAGGCCGAAACCCTCGAGCAAAGGCTGATGCTGTTCAAGAAAGAAGCCATGTCATCGCAAAATCCGCAGCTCAAGGCCTTCGCCCAATCTGACTTGCCGGGTATCGAGAAACAGGCAAAAAAAGCCCGGGACCTTCAGGAAAAACTCAAGCCTTCAGCCGGCGCACTGACCGCACCCGAGCCCTAGATCGAGTTCGCAGAAAACGGTTCAAGGAGAGCCCATGAAACCCATTGTTCGGCAGTCTCGCCGACCTCGACACCCTGATCTTGGCCGGTTTCGGCTATCGATGGTTTCGCCGTAGAGGCTCAAAATTGTAGAAGAACTACGGCGACAAGCACGGCGATTACTGCCGAAACCGCCGTCACCTGAGTCGAAGTCAACGCCAGCGCTGAATCGCGCGATCGCCCGACGAAGCGACCGCGTGTCTGGTGCAGGGACGGCTGCGGTTCGAACAGGTTGTCCGGGTGTTGGTTGTCTTCAGGTTCATCGGTCTGCTGCCCCTTCCACGCCGCGCGGGCCATCAACCGGTCAAGCAAACCCGGCATGACCGACTGGCCGACAATCGCCTTGATCGTCGCCCCACCGAGCCACAACTCACGGGGTGGATGTTTGACCACGCTGAAAATCGCCCGCGCCGCGACATCCGGATCATGGATCGGCGGCACCGGTTGCGGGCGCTTGGGCAGTTTGTTGCGCGCCCAGTCAAACTGCGGCGTGTTCATGGCGGGCAGTTGCACCATGCACACCCGGATGCGGCTGTGGTCATGGAGCAATTCGCAGCGTAATGAATCGGTGAAACCCCGCACTGCGAACTTCGCCGCGCAATACGCCGCCTGCAGCGGAATGGCGCGATACGACAATGCCGAACCCACTTGAATGATCAGCCCCTTGTTGCGCGGGCGCATCAACGACAACGCTGCCAATGTGCCGTGAACCGTGCCCAGATAGGTCACCTGCGTAACGCGCTCGATCTCTGCGGCCGACAAGTGTTCTATCGGCGAGAGCACCGTGACCATGGCCGCATTGATCCAGATCGCCAGCGGCCCGAGCGTGGCTTCCAGTTGCTCAGCGGCCTCCTGCACGGCGAGCGCATCGGCGACATCGACGCTGACGCTGCTGACCTGCACGCCATACGCCTGCAGCTCCTGTTGCGTGGCGGCCAGTCCTGCCGGATCGCGCGCCAGCAGACCGATTCGATAGCCGCCAGCGGCGAAGCGATGGGCCACCGCGCGACCTACGCCGGCGCTGGCACCGGAAATCACCACCAACGGTTGTTCCTGCATGGCGCGTCCTCCCTGACGGTCAGTCGATTGGCCCAATATTGATCATCAGGTCCTCGCCCAGGCCTTGCACCTTGGCCAGCACATCAACCGGCGTCTCGCTGGAGAAATGCACGACATAGCCCATGCCGCTGCCATCTTCTTCAATCGCGCTGACCCACAGCTCGACCTCATAGGCGTCCAGCCCCAGAGCCTGGGCGAACTGCCGGTTGCGGTGATCGGTATCGGTTTCATCCATTGGATAATCGCTCATTGCACACGCCTCCTGGGGATCTGCGCTTGCCATTGGTCAAGCCGTCTTAAGGATGGACGTCCACGGCGCGGCAACAGTTCGTTTTTTTAACCCCGACCGTTCCCCATTGACCGTTGCGCCATCGATGGCACCGTCAGGCCATTGGCGGTGTTTCAACGATCGAGCAGCGAGCGCAGTTTGCGCAGCAGATCAATCGGCGCGTAGGGCTTGGCGATCAATTCGAACTCGTTATCAGCCAGTTCATTGCGCTGCGATTTATCCTCGCAATACCCTGTTGTCAGCAATATCTGCATGGACGGGTAGCGCTTGCTGATTTCCCGCGCCAGCGCCAGTCCATCCATCTCGCCCGGCATGACCAGATCGGTGAACACCAACTCGTAGTCGCCGCTGTCCAGCATTGCCAGCGCCTGGGCCGCGTCCGCGGCCGTTTCCGTTCGGTAGCCATGATCGGACAACACCAACCGGGCCAGCTCAGCGACTTCGGCACGATCCTCAACGATCAGAATACGTTCCGTGCCCCTGAGCTTTTCCGAGCCTGACGGCGCCCCTGATTCCCATAATTGATTGTCGTCGGCAGGAAAGAACAAGCGCACGGTGGTGCCGAGCCCCGGTGTGGATTCGATTCGGACGGTGCCCCCGGATTGTTTGACGAACCCGTAAACCATCGAGAGCCCGAGGCCGGCGCCGTTACCCTCCTCTTTGGTCGTGAAGAACGGCTCCATCACTTTTTCAAGATGTTGGGCGGCAATGCCCGCGCCATTGTCGGCGATGGCGATACACACGTAGCGCCCCGCAGCCAGCCCGGCCTGGTGCGAATCCGTCGCGCTCGGGACTTCGACGTTGCGGGTCTGCACGATAATCGCTGGCTGCGGGTGATGCGCCAGCGCGTCCCGGGCGTTTGACAGCAAATGATTCAGCGCCATTTCGGCGTGTACCGGGTCGAGGCGGCAATTCCACAGATCGTCGGCCAGTTCGAATCGCGGCTCCAGATCAGGGGACTCCTGCGAAGGCAGCGTCGATCGCTCCAGCAGTGCATTGAGATTGATGACCCGCCCTTCCAGCCGCTGCCGTCGCGAAAAAGCGAGCAAGTGCTGTGTCAGCAGGCGCGCTTTTTCCGCCGCCGCCCGAGCGTGCCCGGCGCCGACCACGATGCGTTGCGGATCGGCGTTCGGCCGCTTGGCGGTGTGCTGGATCAGCTCGATGTAGCCGATCATCACCTGCAGCAGATTGTTGAAATCATGCGCAATGCCGCCGGTCAACTGACCCAGCGCTTCCATGTTTTCGGTGTAGCGCAAGCCGTCCTCGGCATCGCGACGGCGGCTGACGTCCATTTGCGAGGCAAAGAAATAGACAAGTTGCCCGCGTTCATTGAATAACGGCGCGATAAACACTTCGTTCCAGAACGATGAGCCGTCCTTGCGATAGTTGATCACTTCCACGCAGGTTTCGTGCTGGTTTGTCAGCGCTTGCTTGATCTGCTGCAATGCGTCGGGGTCGGTTTGCTCACCCTGCAGGAGCCTGCAGTTGCGCCCGATGACTTCTTCCAGCTCATAGCCAGTGAGTTCAAGAAACGCATTGTTGGCAAACACGATAGGGTTATCGGCCTGCGCAGGGTCAGTCACGATCATGGCCATACGGCTGACCTGCACCGCCGCGAAGAACAGATCTTTGCGGTTCTGTGAAATGACGGCCACATCGGCGCTGTCGACGATCGGCTTCGATTTTCTTGGCAAGTGAACCTCCGTTAAGGACATCCCGTTTCGCTGAGACCGTCTTCATCGCCCGGAGTGCCAAGGCCGCACGCGCAGAGGGCAGATCTGTGACCAATGCCGTAAAACATTCATTGATCCGAACCGCGACCTTGACTGTCGAAAGCACACAGAGATCCGCTGCACACGGCTGTCACCGTTCGTCAGCCTGCGCTTACAAATCCGGACCGTAAGGGGGAATCACCGTGGACCTGTTGTTTCTTGGCACCTCTGCAGGCGTGCCGACCCGCCAGCGCAATGTCAGCGCGACTGCCTTGATCGAGGCGTGCGGCAAAGGCTGGTATTTGATTGATTGCGGTGAAGGCACGCAACATCAGGTGCTGCGCACACCTCTGTCGCTGAGCGAGCTGCGGGCGATATTCATCACCCATGTACACGCCGACCACTGCCTGGGCCTGCCGGGCTTGCTGGCGAGTACAGGTATGTCCGGGCGCACGCGGCCGCTGGACATCATCCTGCCGACAGCCTTGCATCCCTGGCTGACGCTGAGCCTGGCGGTGACGCACTCGCATCTGCCGTTCGAGATCAATCTGCATGCCGTGGAAACATTCACTGGATGGGGCAACGTCAACGTTCAGGTGCAAACCGTCGAGCTGTCGCACCGTGTGCCGTGTCATGGTTATGTGTTCACCGAGTCCGACCCTGAACCACGTCTGGACGTGCAGCGACTGGACGCCGAAGGCATTGAGCGCGGGCCGCTGTGGGGCCAACTGGCCCATGGACAGGATGTGCACTATGCCGGCCGCTGGCTGCGTGCGCGGGATTACCTGCTCAAGGCGCGTCCGGATCGACGCATTATTGTCTGTGGCGATAACGATCACCCGGCACTGCTGGCGGACGTGGCACAAGGGGCCGATGTGCTCGTGCACGAAGCGACATTTGTGCAAGCGGCTATCGATCACATCCGGGCCAATTACGGCCACAGTAGCGCCGCCGCCGTCGCCGGTTTCGCCGAAGCCGTCGGTGTTCGTAACCTGGTGCTGACGCATTTCAGCGCGCGCTATCAGGCCAACCCGGCGCTGAGCCCGTCGATAGAAGATGTCCGCAGCGAGGCGGCTGCGCTTTATCACGGCCAGTTGATTCTTGCGCGGGATCTGCAGCGCTATCACTTCGATCGCTCAGGTCATTTGCAACCCGTGGCGATCGAGCGAAAAACACTGACTGCCGTCCCGTAGAGCGATACCGCGTCCGCCCGGCTGGCGGACGGACGCTGGTGGGCCGTGTTATTTCTTGGCTTCTTTATCCGGATCCGCCGAGCGTACCAGGAACGCCTCGGTCAGTTGCGGCAGATGCTGAAGCAGCCATTCAGCCATGGCCACTTCCTGCGGCAAAATCGACTCGCAGGCTTTTTGCGTCTGGGTATCCCCCGCCGCCTTGGCTGCTGCGATCAGCACGGTGTAGCTGGCGATTTCCATGTTTTCGAAGACGTAACCGGACATGGCGCCCTTGATCACCTCGTCGCTCATCAAGGACCCGCCAACGGCCTGACCGAACGCCATCAACTTGCCGCCCAGGTCCTTCATCGTCGATGAATCGCCCCCCAGGCGTTGCAGGCATTCATCGATCAGTTTCTGCTGGCCGAGGGTTTCTTCGATGTGCTGGTCAATCCGCGCCTTGAGCTGTGGATAGTGCTCCAGACGCTTGGATTGCGCCTTGAGCATCTGCTCGGCCTGTTGCTCCATGGCGTGGGCGTCACGCAACCAGTCGAGCAGGTTTTCCTGTGGAGTAGCCATTGTCGAATCCTCTTCTTGATGAGTTCACAGTAATCAGCCGCGACGCGCCGCTGGTGTTGGGCGCGCCCGGCATCGGGGCTTGCGTGTTACAGCTCTGGTTTGAGCTGAGCGCCGGAGCCCAGATCCGCACCGGTGACCGGATCGCTGTTTGGGTCGGACATCGTGCGCATTTTCATGTTTTCCAGCAGCGCTTCGTCGGCGCTGTCCAATTGCACGGTGGCCAGACCGTCGCCGCCGTCGACCGCTGGGCCGGGGTTTTCGACAAACTCCCATTCATCACCCTGATTCCACGGGCCGCGCATGCTTTCGGTGCCTTGCGACATGTTGAAGTAGACGTTGGTGAACTCAGGCATGCCTGGCAGCTTGCCTTGTGGGAAGTTTGGTTGAATCGAGTGCAGGGCTTTTTCGAAAGACAACTGGTGAGCGATCTCGCGGGTCATTAGAAACCCCAGCGCTTCTTTCACGCCCGGATCATCAGTCACGTTCATCAAGCGTTCGTACACGATCTTGGCGCGTGCTTCGGCAGCGATGTTGGAACGCATGTCGGCGGTGGGTTCGCCAATGGTATCGATGTAAGCCGCGGTCCATGGCACGCCAGCCGAATTGGTCAGCGGCGAACCGGCACCGTACAGCAGGCTGGTGATGTGCGAATCATTGCCGGCGCCATTGAGTGAGCGATACAACTCGCCTTCCTGCTCGACGCCTTCCGCCATCCGCCCCTTGGCGCCCTTGTTGAGCATGACGATGATTGAGCCAATGACCTCAAGGTGACTGAGCTCTTCGGTGGCAATGTCCATCAGCAGATCTTTGCGTCCTGGATCATCCTCGGACAGAGCTTGGGTGAAATAGCGCTGGGCAGCAGCCAGTTCACCGTGCGCGCCGCCGAATTGCTCCAGCAACAGATTGGCCAGACCAGGATTGGGCTCAGCCACACGAACGGTGTATTGAAGTCGCTTGTTATGTAAAAACATGACAAATCTCCTCAGGCGGATAGACGTGGCAAGTTGTGGGTTAACAGCCTGCCTACCCTTTTGTGAAGCGTTGTCTTTGGAGAAATTTCAAAAAGTTTTAAGGAACAGGACAAATGGTTTGAACCGGGCCAACAAGCGAAACGGCCGCTTTGTACGGCCATTTCCCCAGATTGGGTTGCCTTGGACGGTGTGGTTTCTAACGCAGCAGATGCACCACCAATCCGACCAGTGCGCAGCCCAGCAACACCTGAATAACCCCGCGCTTGAAGCGAAACAGTGCAATCGCCGCTGTAATGGCGATCAGGGCCGAAGGCCAATCCAGGCTGGCGCTGAAGCCCTGCGGCCAGAGCACGTGATAACCAAAGAAACACGCCAGATTAAGGATCACGCCAACCACGGCGGCGGTGATGGCGGTCAGCGGTGCGGTGAATTTGATTTCATCGTGGGTCGATTCCACCAGCGGACCGCCCGCAAGGATGAACAGGAATGACGGCAAAAAGGTAAACCACGTTACAAGCGCAGCGGCGACCGCCCCGGCGAGAAACACCTGATCCGCACCGAACACCTGCGAGACGTAAGCCCCGACAAAACCGACAAACGCCACCACCATGATCAGCGGCCCGGGCGTGGTTTCGCCGAGCGCCAGCCCGTCGATCATCTGCGTCGGTGTCAGCCAGCCGTAGTGGCCGACCGCGCCCTGGTAGACATAAGGAAGCACAGCGTACGCTCCGCCAAAGGTCAGCAAAGCGGCCTTGGTGAAGAACCAGCCCATCTGCGTCAGCGTGCCCTGCCACCCAAACAGAGCGGTCAACGCCGCCATGGGAAGCGCCCAGAGCGCGGCACCGATCAGGGCGAGCAACGCCAGTTTCATCCAACTGAAGCGGGCATGCGGCGGAGACGGCGTATCGTCATCGATCAACGCCGGGCCGAAAGACTTCTTTGCCGCGCTGTGGCCGCCAGCCCTGAATTTCTCGGGCGCCAGACGACCGCCGAAATAGCCAATCACTGCCGCACCCAACACGATCAACGGGAACGGCACGTTGAATGCAAAGATCGCCGTAAATGACGCCGCCGCGATCACCCACAGCCAATTGTTCTTCAGTGCTCGCGAGCCGATGCGATGGGCCGCCTGCACAACGATGGCCGTCACCGCCGGCTTGATCCCGTAAAACAGACCCGCCACCACAGGCACTTCACCGAAAGCGATGTACAGCCACGAAAGGAAAATCAGGATGAATAACGAAGGCAGTACAAACAGCGCCCCGGCAATCACCCCGCCCCAGCTTCGATGCATGAGCCAGCCAATATAGGTCGCCAACTGCTGGGCCTCAGGGCCCGGCAGCAACATGCAGTAGTTCAGCGCATGCAGAAACCGTCGCTCGGAAATCCAGCGCCGCCGCTCGACCAGCTCTTGGTGCATGATCGAAATCTGCCCGGCCGGCCCCCCGAAACTGATAAAGCCCAGCTTGAGCCAAAACCAGAACGCCTCGCGCAGACTGACCGCTTGCGGCCTCAGCCCCTCATCTGATTCCAACGGCTGAACGTCACCCATCACGCTGTTCCTTTATGTGCAGTCGGCAGGTTGTACCCGAAAAGCACGACGAACAAAACGCCAGAAACGAAAAAGCCCCCGTAATCAGTAACGATTACGGGGGCTTTGTCTTGTTCAATAATGGCGGAGAGATAGGGATTCGAACCCTAGGTACCGGTGAAGGTACAACGGATTTCGAATCCGTCCCATTCGGCCACTCTGGCATCTCTCCAACGGCGCGCATCATAACAACACTTTCGCGGGTTGCGAACCCCCCAAGCGAAATTTTTTCCGTGCTATCAGATGCTTGCGTCGATTAAAGCGGTACGCCCAGACGCTTGGCGACTTCTTCGTAGGCTTCGATGACGTCACCGAGGCCCTGGCGGAAGCGATCCTTGTCCATCTTCTTCATGGTGTCCTTGTCCCACAGACGGCAGCCGTCCGGGCTGAACTCGTCGCCGAGGACGATGGAGCCGTCGCTGAACACGCCGAATTCAAGTTTGAAATCGACCAGCAGCAGGCCGGCGTCGTCGAACAGTTTGCTCAGGACTTCGTTGACCTTGAGCGACAGTTCTTTCATGCGAACCAGTTGCTCGGCAGTGCCCCAGCCAAATGCCACGACGTGGGATTCGTTGATGAACGGGTCGCCCTTGGCGTCGTCCTTCAGGAACAGCTCGAAGGTGTACGGGTTGAGCTTCATGCCCTCCTCGACGCCCAGGCGCTTGACCAGGCTGCCGGCCGCGTAGTTACGCACGACGCATTCGACCGGGATCATGTCGAGCTTCTTCACCAGGCACTCGTTGTCGCCCAGCAGTTTGTCGAATTGGGTCGGGATGCCGGCCGCTTCGAGTTTCTGCATGATGAAGGCGTTGAACTTGTTGTTCACCATGCCCTTGCGGTCGAGCTGTTCGATGCGCTTGCCGTCGAACGCCGAGGTGTCGTTGCGAAACAGCAGGATCAAGCGGTCAGCGTCGTCGGTCTTGTAAACCGATTTGGCTTTGCCGCGGTAGAGTTCTTCACGTTTTTCCATGATGGGCTCCGCTTGCTAAGTAGGTGGGCTAGGCGATGTGGCGCCAGTCGAGCCCTGAATCTTGATCGGCCAGTTGCAGCCAGTCCGGGTCGCACCCGAGGGTGTCGACAAAACATTGCCGGGCCAGCTGCGGCATGTTGTTCTTGCTGCTCAGATGGGCCAATACCAGGTGTTGCAAACCCTGCCAGCCCAACTCGGCCACCAGGAAAGCCGCCTGATGGTTGTTCAAATGTCCCAGCTCGCCGCCCACCCGCTGCTTGAGAAAGTAGGGGTAGTGACCACGGGCCAGCATGTCGCGGCAATGGTTAGACTCGATCATCAACGCATCGAGGTCACGATAGCCATCCAGCACCCGCTCGCAGTAGGAACCCAGGTCGGTCAGCAGGCCGAAGCGCCGCTGTTCGATGTCGCTGAATACGTACTGGGTCGGTTCCTGCGCATCATGGGACACGGCAATGACCCCGATGCTCAGAGAGCCAATCTGCAGTTGCTCGCCACCGGCCAGAAAGCCTGCGGGTTCAATCGGTTTGCGCATCCCGCGCAGTGTGCCGCGGCTGAGGTAGACCGGCAGATTGTAGCGCCGAGACAGTAAACCCACGCCATGCACGTGGTCGGCATGTTCGTGGGTTACGAGTATCGCGCTCAGTTGCGCCGGGTGAACCCCGAGGCGCAACAGGCGTTTTTCGGTTTCCCGCAGGGAAAAACCACAATCCACCAGCACATACGTATCAGCACTGGCGATCAGCGTGCCGTTCCCTTGGCTACCGCTGCCGAGAACGGCAAAACGCATATCGGATCAGCCCAGGTTGTCCTGAATCACGCTCAGCACTTTACGCGCGACATCGGCCGGCGCGACGGTGTTGATGTTTTTCTCGACGGTGACCTGGATGTTCTCGCCCACCTTGCTCAGGCGAACCTGATAACGCTCGGCGCGGGCTTCGACTTCTTCCTTGCTCGGCGCGCTGCCAAACAGGCTGCTGAAGAAGCCAGGCTTGTCGTCTTTCTTCTCGGCTTTTTCAGCCAGGTTGATGTAGTACAGGCCCAGGCTACGGTTGATGTCTTCAACGCGCCATTCGCCTTGTTCCAGCGCACGGCCGACGCTCGACCAGGCACGGTCCAGATCGGTACCGACGTTCAACACCGGGTTGCCGCTGCCGTCTTCGCTGAGGCTGACGCGGCTCGGCGCGTCGAAATCACGCGACGCCAGCATCGACACCGAACCGCCCTTCTCGGCAGTGCGGCTCATGCTCGCGAGCATGTCGTCGACCAGCGCAGCGTCCAGGCCAGTGTTGACCGAACGGTTGGTGAAGGCCACGTCGGCAGTGCTGCCGGCAGGCCGTTCGGCGCTGACTACGTAGATTTCACTGGTGTTGCGCTGCACGCCCGGCTCGATGCGCACGCGCACGCGGGTTTCGCTGTCGCTGGCGATACCGGCCGAACTCAGACGCTTGGCCATCGAGGCGGACAGCTCGTCGGAGTGCTGCCAGGTAGTGGTGAATTCGCCGGTCTGTGGACGCTGCTCATCCAGACGGAAACCGTTGTCCTGGAAGAATTGCAACGCCACTGGCCAGACTTCGGCCGGCGGATGCTGCGCCACGACCCAGCGCGAATCACCGCTCTTCTGCAGCGAGTAATCGCTGGCATCGGCAACCGCCGACAAAGGCTGAGGACGCGGAACAATGTATTCGCCCGAGGCGGTGTCATCAGCCACGTTGCGCGGGATCGGCAACAGCGGATCGAGACGCTTGGAGGTGTTTACATCCGGTGGCAATTGCATCGGTGCAGTTTGTTGCGCCTGCAGGTAATCGCTTCCACGGTCGCGGAAATAACCTTCCGGCCCCCAGACCCATCCGCAGCCACTGGTGCTGGAGATAATCAAGGCAAGTGCGGAAAGTCCGGCCATTCGCTTCATGCGGTGTATTTCCTCAGTTAAACCAGGACGCTGCACTGGCGCAGGGCCAAGCGAAGCGTTTCGTGACAAGGTGTGCTCAGCCAGGTCAGTGGCAGGCGGATGCCTTCGTGCATCAGGCCCATTTCGACCAGAGCCCACTTCACCGGAATCGGGTTGGCTTCGATGAACAGGTCTTTGTGCAGCGGCATCAGTTTTTCGTTGATCGCCCGTGCGGTGTCGGCGTCGCCCTTGAGCGCGGCCTCGCACAGATCGGCCATTTCACGCGGCGCGACGTTGGCGGTGACGGAGATGTTGCCTTTGCCGCCCAGTAGAATCAGCTCGACCGCGGTCGGATCATCGCCGGACAACACGATGAAATCCTTGCTCACGCCATCGATGATCGCTTTGGCACGCTTGAGGTCGCCGGTGGCTTCCTTGATGCCGATGATGTTCGGCACGGTGGACAGGCGAATCACGGTCTCGGCCTGCATGTCGCAGGAAGTGCGGCCGGGAACGTTGTAGAGAATCTGGGGAATGTCGACCGCTTCAGCGATGTGCTTGAAGTGCTGGTACAGACCCTCCTGGGTCGGCTTGTTGTAATAAGGCACCACCAGCAGGCAGGCATCGGCGCCGGCGGCCTTGGCGTTGCGGGTCAGCTCGACGGCTTCGCGGGTGGAGTTGGCCCCGGTGCCGGCGATGACCGGAATGCGCCCGGCAACCTGTTTGACCACGGCTTTAATGACGGCGATGTGCTCTTCTACATCAAGGGTTGCCGACTCGCCGGTGGTGCCAACGGCGACGATGGCATGGGTGCCATTCTTGAGGTGGAAGTCCACGAGTTTGCTGAGGCTGTCCCAGTCAAGACGCCCTTGTGCATCCATGGGAGTGACCAGTGCCACCATACTGCCCGCAATCATGAAACCGCTCCTGCCGGAAAAAGAGAGCGGTAATGGTACTGGCGCCAAGATGCTTGCACAAGCGAAGTACTGCGCCGCCGCCATTCCCCTTGGCGTCGCTTTTCGCTACCCTTCAGACTTTGATCGGTACAGATCAGCGTGTACGCCGGGTTTCAGCCTCCCTTTTCGGCCTCCCAGGCCCCGTTCCTGCGTCGCACCGACGCGCTCCCGCACAGTGGAGCGAGCCGCGAGCGCTGACCGGGGCTCTTCATACGGAACGCCAGAACAGGCATTCCCCGGCCACCATGCCCGTCAACCTACCGACCGCTCATCGCTTTAGGAATGCTGCATGTCCACCCCCACAGTTCGCGAACAATTCCTTGTCATCAGTGCCCTCGGCGCCAACCCCATGGAGCTGACTAACGTCCTGTGCCGCGCCAGCCATGAAAACCGCTGCGCCGTGGTCACCTCCCGCCTGACCCGCCACGGCGAGTGCAGCGCGCTGGTCCTCGAGATCTCCGGCAGCTGGGACGCCCTCGCCCGACTGGAAGGCAGCCTGCCTGGGCTGGCGAAAAAACACGCCTTCACCGTCAATGTGGTGCGCAGCGCACCTTTGGAAAATCGCCCGCAGGCGTTGCCCTATGTGGCTTACGTCAGTTCGGCGTATCGCCCGGACATTATCAATGAGCTGTGCCAGTTCTTCATGGATCACAACGTCGAGCTGGAAAACCTGACCTGCGATACCTATCAGGCTCCGCAGACCGGCGGCACCATGCTCAACGCCACATTCACCGTGACCCTGCCGGCCGGCACCCAGATCAGTTGGCTGCGTGATCAGTTCCTGGATTTTTCGGATGCGATGAACCTGGACGCACTGATCGAACCCTGGCGCCCACAAAACCCAATGTAAGGAAGCTTTAATGGCCGTCGTCATCGACCAACCGGTTGCAGATTTCGAAGCCCCTGCCACCAGCGGGCAGACCTTCAGTCTGTCTGCCCTGAAGGGTAAGCAAGTGGTGATTTATTTTTATCCGAAGGACAGCACGCCGGGCTGCACCACTCAGGGTCAGGGCTTTCGCGACCAGTACGCGGCATTCCAGGCAGCCAATACCGAAGTGCTCGGGATTTCACGCGACAGCCTCAAGTCCCACGAGAACTTCAAAGCCAAGCAGGCATTCCCTTTCGAGCTGATCAGCGACAAGGACGAAGCGGTCTGCCAGTTGTTCGACGTGATCAAGTTTAAGAAGCTGTATGGCAAGGAATACCTGGGCGTGGATCGCAGCACTTTCCTGATTGACAAGGACGGCGTGCTGCGTCAGGAATGGCGTGGCGTGAAAGTGCCGGGGCATGTTGATGCTGTGCTGGCGGCGGCTGAGGCTTTGAATAAGGCCTGATGTTTTTGCGTGTAGTTAAATACGCCTTCGCGAGCAGGCTCGCTCCCACATTGGAATGCAATCAACTGTGGGAGCGAGCCTGCTCGCGAATAGCTTCTCTACAAAACCGGATCAACCGCTAAAGCAGCGGCGCTACCGCCGGCTCCTTGCGTGGCCACGCATCCAGCACTGCCTTGAACAGGGTCGCCAGCGGGATCGCAAAGAACACGCCCCAGAATCCCCACAGGCCGCCAAACAGCAACACCGCGCAGATGATCGCCAC
Organism: Pseudomonas khorasanensis; assembly: GCF_014268505.2. Classification (GTDB taxonomy): domain Bacteria; phylum Pseudomonadota; class Gammaproteobacteria; order Pseudomonadales; family Pseudomonadaceae; genus Aquipseudomonas; species Aquipseudomonas khorasanensis. Next base: position 77,859 of record NZ_JABWQP020000001.1, on the reverse strand, counting down.
CGGGTGCAGATTGACCGCCTCCGAGAACAACAGTGGCACCAGCACGTTGCCGTCCAGTGTCTGAATGATTCCGTAGACAGCCATCAGATAGATGAACTGGTCACTCCAGCCCCACTGGAACAGTGCGATCAGCAGCACCGGCACCGTCACCACCACGGCACCAACATACGGCACCACCACCGACAGTCCGACCAGCAGCGCCAACAGTGCTGCGTAGTTCAGGCCCAAGGCGATGAACGCGATGTAGGTCACGCCGCCGCAAATGACGATCTCGATACCTTTGCCACGAATGTAATTGGCGATCTGCCGGTTCATTTCCTGGGCGACGCGGGTGATCAGCGCGCGCTCGCGGGGCAAATACCCGCGCACCCACTCGCCGATCATCGCCCGATCCTTGAGGAAGAAGAACACCAGGATCGGCACCAGCACCAGATAAATCATGATGTTCACCAGCAGCGGCAAGCTCGACAATGAGAAGGTCAGCGCCCACTGGCCAAACTTGCCGATCTCGCCCCGCGCCGCTTCGATGGCTTGCAGCACTTGTTCGTCAGACACCAGATGCGGGTAACGTTCCGGCAATAGCAGCAGCAGCGATTGCCACTTGGCGAGCATGCCCGGCAGTTCATTGAACAGCGTGATCAATTGATGCCAGAGCAGCGGCAGCACCACGACGATAAACAGCGTCAGGACGCCCATGAACAGGGCAAACACCAAGCCCACCGCCACGCCACCCGGCACGCGCAATCGCTCCAGAGTCACCACCAGACCCTGCATCAGATACGCCAGCACCATGCCCGCCAATACTGGCGCGAGCATTCCCCCCAGGGTGAGCACGGCGGTAAAGGCGAGAAACAGCAGCACCGCCAGCACCACGGCTTCTTCATCGGAGAAGTAGCGCTGAATCCAATCGCGTAACACTTTGAACATCAATAATCCCTTCGATTTTTAACGCGGTCGATTCAGGCTTTTTTCAACCAGTAACGGTAGACGCCAGCCTCGTCCTCTTCACGCAACAGCGCGTGACCGGCCAGCTTGGCAAAGGTACGGAAGTCGCGTTGCGAGCCTGCATCCGTGGCGATGACCTTGAGCACGGCGCCGCTCTGCAGTTTATTGAGTTCCATTTTTGCCTTGAGCAACGGCAGAGGACAGTTCAGGCCACTGGCATCCAGTTCCACGTCATGGGCTACAGCAGCGTCGGTCATGCGTCACTCCAGTTCGGGTTGTCGAGCTGCCTAGAATATCTGGTCGCAGCTTCGGTGTCCGGCTACAGTAAGGTCTTTGTCTTCTAAGGCTTTGTGCATGACTTTTCTGCGCCCTACCCTGCTGACGCTCGCTTGCCTGCTCGCCTCACCAGGCTTTGCCGACGATCTGCCGTCACTCGGCGACGCCAGTTCTGCCATTGTCTCGCCACAACAGGAATACCAGCTCGGTCGCGCCTGGCTGGCCATGCTGCGCAGTCAGGTTTCCCAGCTCAACGATCCGCAGCTCAAGGATTACGTCGAATCGAGCGTGTACAAGCTGGTCGAGACCAGTCAGGTCTCCGACCGACGCCTCGAATTCATTCTGATCAACAGCCCGCAGCTCAACGCCTTTGCGGCACCAGGCGGCGTGGTCGGGGTCAACGGCGGCTTGTTCCTCAACGCCCAGACCGAGGGCGAGTACGCTTCCGTATTGGCGCACGAGTTGGCGCACTTGTCGCAACGCCACTTTGCCCGCGGAGTGGAAGCCTCGCAACGCATGCAGGTGCCAATGATGGCCGCGCTACTGGCCGGCATCGTCATCGCTGCAGCAGGTGGCGGCGACGCCGGTATCGCCACCATCGCGGGCACCCAGGCAGCGGCGCTGCAAGAGCAACGACGCTTCTCGCGACAGAACGAACAGGAAGCCGACCGCATCGGCATCCTCAATCTGGAAAAGGCCGGTTACGACCCGCGTTCGATGCCAACCATGTTCGAACGCCTGATGCGCCAATACCGCTTCGACGCCAAGCCACCGGAATTCCTGCTGACTCACCCGGTCACCGAATCGCGTATCGCCGACACCCGCAACCGCGCCGAGCAGGCGAAACCGGGCGGCATCGAAGACAGCATGCGCTATCAGCTGATTCGGGCGCGGGTGCAGCTGATCTACGAGGAAACCCCGGGGCTAGGCGCCAAGCGCTTCCGCGCCTTGCTCGACGAGAACCCGAAAAACGATGTGGCGCGCTATGGCCTGGCCATCGCCCAGATCAAGGGCGGCCAGTTGAACGAAGCGCGCGAGAATCTCAAACAATTGCTGGCCAGGTCACCGAACGAGATCATCTATAACCTCGCTCAGGTCGACCTGGACATCACCAATAATCGCCTGCCTGATGCGCAGTCACGAGTGGACCGGATGCTGTCGCAATATCCGGGCAACTATCCGCTGAATCAGGTGCGCGTCGATCTTCTGCTGAAACAGAATCGTGCCGCCGATGCCGAGAAGGCACTGGACAGCTTGCTCAAGTCACGACCGGATGATCCGGACGTCTGGTATCAGGTCGCCGAAACCCGCGGTCTGTCGGGCAACATCATCGGCCTGCATCAGGCGCGCGCCGAGTACTTTGCGCTGGTGGGCGATTACCGTCAGGCGATCCAGCAACTGGATTTCGCCAAGCGCAAGGCCGGCAACAACTTCCCGCTGTCTTCGCGAATCGATGCGCGTCAGCGCGAACTGATGGAGCAGGAACGCATGGTCAAAGACATGATGGGCTGACTTGTTCTCGGCAAGACCAAAGCTTCAGGCACAAAAAAACCGCCTCTTTCGAGGCGGTTTTTTTACCTTGCCGCTGGCTTATTCGGCCAGCTTGAAGGTGATGAAGCTGGCACGGCCCTGACGCAGCACGCGCATCGACACCGAACGGTTCTTCGGCAGCGCCTTGGCGATGTCGGTGAACTCCTTGGCAGAGCCGATGGCCTGGTTGTTCAGGTGGGTGATTACGTCACCCGGCTGCAGACCAATCAGCGCTGCAGGACCGTCCTGCACTTCCTTGATCACCACGCCTCCTTTGAGGTCGTAGGCTTTCTTCTGCTCCGCCGTCAGTTCGCCGACCGCCACACCGAGACGATTGCTGCTGCTCTCAGCGCCGGATTTCGGCAGACCTGCCAGTTCCTTGTCTTCATCCGGGATCGCGCCAACGGTCAGCTCTACATTCTTGCGCTTGCCTTCACGAATGACTTCCAGATTGGCCTTGGCGCCAGCCTTCAGCGCGCCGACCAGATGTGGCAGGTCAGCGGACATGACGATCGGTTGACCGTTCATGCTGAGGATCACGTCACCGACCTGCAGGCCGCCCTTCGCGGCAGGACCGTCATCCTGGATCTGCGCTACCAGCGCACCGGCCGGCTTGTCCAGTCCGAATGACTCGGCGAGGTCCTTGTTCACTTCCTGGATGACTACGCCCAACCAGCCACGGCTGACTTTGCCACCGCTCTTGAGCTGGTTGGAAACGTCCATCGCCACGTCGATCGGGATCGCAAACGACACGCCCATGAAGCCACCGGAACGGGTGTAGATCTGTGAGTTGATGCCGACCACCTCACCGTTCAGGTTGAACAGCGGGCCACCAGAGTTACCCGGGTTGATCGGCACGTCGGTCTGGATGAACGGCACATAGTTTTCGTTCGGCAGGCTACGACCCACGGCGCTGACGATGCCTTGGGTCACCGTGTGGTCGAAGCCAAATGGCGAACCGATCGCCACGACCCACTGGCCGGCCTTCAGATCCTGAGATTTGCCGAGTTTGAGCACTGGCAGATCCTTGCCTTCAATTTTCAGCAACGCCACGTCGGAGCGCGGGTCGGTGCCGACCAGCTTGGCTTTCATCTCACTGCGATCCGCCAGACGGACGAGAATTTCGTCCGCATCGGCAATCACGTGGTTGTTGGTGAGGATGTAGCCATCAGGAGAAATGATAAACCCCGAGCCCAGCGATTGCGCTTCACGCTGGCGACCATCACGCGGCGAGCGCTGCTGAGGCGGCATGCCGCGCTCGAAGAATTCACGCAGCATCGGTGGCAGGCCTTCCAGGTCCGGCATCTGCTGGTTCACTCGACGGTCCGGCAGTTTCTGCGTGGTACTGATGTTCACCACCGCTGGCGAGGCTTGCTCAACCAGTTGGGTGAAATCAGGCAGATCGGCCGCTTGCGCAGCAGGAACCGCCTGACCGAGCAACAGCACGGTGGCGAAGATGGAAAGATAAGACTTCAAACTAGGTATCGACATACAGCTCCCGTTACGACGAGCAGGGTTAAGCGATATGGAGCAAGGAACACCGGAAACCACAGACCGGCATTTTTTGTTCCGGGAACAACAAACAAGGCCAGAGCCGTGAGGCTGTGACCTATAAAAAATTTTCAGGGGATTTGCAAATGAAAATGCTCAGCAAACATTTCGACGTCTCGGCGACGAAGTGGAAATGACTGAAATCAGCTCACTGCTTGCTGGTCGCAGCGCCATCGCTATTACGCATCGATAGAGCGATTCGTTCGGCGGTGCCAATCGGGATTTCACCCACCACCGTTACCATCATTTCACCTTGCGGCGTGGTGAGGCGACGGGAAACCGCAACGGTCGGTCCAAGCTGCGTGCGGGTATCAGTGACCGTCGCGCCATTCAGCGGTTCGAGAAACACCGAGAAACGCGCCAGACCGTCGTCATACATCAGGCTGTTGACCTGCGTCTTGGTCTGCGAATCTTTGTGCGAACTGCTGCTGGTCAGCTCGAAGCCCGGAGGGAGCCAGTCTGAATGCCAGTTCTGAACGGTTTTCGCTGCAGAGGCCTTGTCATTGCCGACCGTAATCGGCTTGCAATCGGCGCCTGCCAACAGTTCGTTGTCCGGAGGAATTTCGTCGGTGTCGAGACTGGTGAACTGGAAGCGCTCGAGTAACTGCCCTTTATCGTTGAGCAGCAACGACTTGAGCGGTAGCCCGGTTTTCTTGTCCAGATGCAGTTCGAAACCGTAACGGTGCTGATCGCGAGGAGTCAGCGACACGATCACCGCATCACGACCCGCTACGCGCGACTTCCCAACGACGGCAAGGTCGTACCAGTTCTTGAGTTTTTTGGGGTCCAGCGCACGCGCAGCAGCACTGGGAGAATCCCCCAGCCCTGCAACCAGGGTGCCGCTGACGCATTGAGTTCGCCCATCAATGCGCACGACTTCCTGAGCCGAGCCATCGAGCTGCAACAGCCGCTCGCGGACCTGACCATTCTGGACGCGATGCCAGATGTTATGCGTGGAAAAACTGCCGTTGCGCTCGTAAACGAAAGTGCCGTTGAAGCTTTGCTGCTGCTCGGCCTGGCCCAGACGGGTCAACCAGTCCTGGGCCTCGTCAGCGTGGGCTGGAACAATGAACCAGCCACTGAGCAGAAGCGAAAGTAGAGGGATGGCGCGCATGATCCTCCTTAACGGTTTTCCAGACTTGCAGCACGTGCGTATGGCAGCGCGCTTTCGGTGCCTTTCAGAGCCGCTTCCTGCGCATGCTGACGCAGGTAACCTGGCAGACGCTGATCATGCCAGCCTGGCTGACCTTGCAGAACGCCATTGGCCATCGGGCCGGTCGCTTCCGAGCTTTCGCTGTAGCCTGCCAGAACCGCCGGGCCTTTGACCTGTGGAGTGGCAAGTGTAGGCTGGTTCGACTGCTGCGCCAGTTCAACACCGGCGATTTCGTCCTGGTTGTACAGGCGAACACCGGCCAGAACGGCAACGGTTACCGAAGCGGCAACAGCGAGGCGACCCAGATTGCGCCATGGGCTACGGGATACTTTGGCCGGGGCCGTTTCGTCTTCCAGCGCAGCAGACACTGCCGCAGCGATATCCAGACGCGGAAGCAGCAGATCCTTGTGCATGGCTGCCCGAGCGATCTGGTAACGAGCCCAGGTCTCACGGGTATCAACATCATCCAGTGCGCTGAGCACCCGACGCAATTCCAGTTCGTCCGCTTCGTTATCCATCACTGCGGACAGCGATTCCTGCAGGGCTTCACGACTCATGGCGTTCCTCTCTTGGCTGTCGCCGCTGTCTCAGTTTTCCTGCAACAACGGTTGCAGGGCTTTATCGATGGCCTCCCGAGCGCGGAAAATCCGGGAGCGCACGGTACCCACCGGACACTGCATGACGCTCGCAATGTCCTCGTAACTCAGACCATCGAATTCACGTAAAGTTAAAGCCGTACGCAAATCCTCTGGCAGTTGCTGGATGGTCCGATGGACAGTGCCTTCGATCTCATCCCGCAGCAATGCACGTTCTGGTGATTCGAGATCCTTGAGGCCGTGATCGCCATCGTAGAACTCTGCATCCTCGGAACTTACATCGCTATCCGGCGGCCGACGGCCGCGGGAAACCAGGTAGTTCTTTGCCGTGTTAATGGCAATACGGTAGAGCCACGTATAAAACGCACTGTCACCGCGAAAATTTCCAAGTGCTCGATACGCCTTGATAAAGGCTTCCTGAGCAACGTCCTGGGCTTCATGGGTGTCGTGCACAAAACGCACGATCAACCCGAGAATTTTGTGCTGATATTTCAGCACCAGCAGATCGAAAGCTCGCTTGTCGCCACGCTGTACGCGCTCGACCAGCTGCTGATCCTCTTCCTGGGTTAGCATGAACACTCCTCGATAAGCCCGGAGGAGACTTGCATTACTAAACGACCAGACTTGCAAACATAGACTCGGGCTTTTCGCAAAAGTTCTCCCCCTCCAAGCAAGTTTCCTGCGGGCTCTGATTTGGCACGCACGAAAAACGCAGCGCGGGATAAACCGGCTGCGCGAATAGTCTTGTTATCGGTTTCGCCGGCAGGAATCCAACCGAAGATTCCGCACTGAAGCCGACACTGTCCGTGGTTTCTGGCACCGTCTATTGATCTTGGGCCTTTGGCAAAAGTTCCAATTATTTATAGGCGTACCCACCTGACATTGTTGAACCTGGGTCAGAAAAGTCTGTTTCAGCGCCGATACAGGTGCGTATTCCTGAAACCTGAGAAGAAAACTTCCGACGAAGCACAGCGCTTTTTACGACGCAGTAGTCTCACAATGCCATCTGGGCCCGGCTATTGTGCCGCCCAACCCCTCTATATACTAGTGGGCTGTGTGGCTGTCTCGACTCGCCGATCAAGCTGTCTTGCGCCAACCCCGACCCGGGTCGCTTTGAGCGGAATCCTGAAATGAGCCAACAGTTCCAACACGATGTTCTGGTCATCGGCAGCGGTGCTGCCGGTCTGAGTCTCGCACTGACCTTGCCCGGTCATTTGCGCATTGCCGTATTGAGCAAAGGCGATCTCGCCAACGGTTCGACTTTTTGGGCTCAGGGTGGCGTCGCCGCCGTGCTCGATGACACCGACACTATCGAATCTCACGTCGACGACACGCTCAACGCAGGCGGCGGCTTGTGCCACGAAGACGCGGTGCGTTTCACCGTCGAGCACAGCCGCGAAGCCATCCAGTGGCTGATCGATCAAGGCGTGCCGTTCACCCGTGACGAGCAGTCTGGCACCGAAGACGGCGGCTTTGAGTTTCACCTCACCCGTGAAGGCGGCCACAGCCATCGACGCATCATCCACGCAGCCGATGCCACGGGCGCTGCCATTTTCAAAACCCTGCTGGCCCAGGCCAAAGAGCGTTCGAACATCGAACTGCTGGAACAGCGAGTGGCTGTCGACCTGATTACCGAACGGCGTCTGGGCCTGGAAGGCGATCGCTGCCTGGGCGCCTACGTGTTGAACCGCGCCAGCGGCGAAGTCGACACCTACGGCGCACGCTTTGTGATTCTCGCTTCTGGCGGGGCGGCCAAGGTCTACCTTTATACCAGCAACCCCGACGGAGCCTGCGGTGACGGCATCGCCATGGCCTGGCGTTCGGGCTGCCGGGTGGCGAACCTGGAGTTCAACCAGTTTCACCCGACCTGCCTGTACCATCCGCAAGCCAAGAGTTTCCTGATCACCGAAGCCCTGCGCGGCGAGGGCGCGCATTTGAAGCTGCCCAATGGCGAGCGCTTCATGCACCGCTTCGACAAGCGCGCAGAATTAGCGCCACGGGACATCGTCGCCCGAGCCATCGACCATGAAATGAAGCGTCTGGGGGTCGACTGCGTCTACCTCGACATCAGTCACAAGCCCGAATCGTTCGTCAAAAGTCACTTCCCCACTGTTTATGAACGCTGCCTGGGCTTCGGCATCGACATTACCCGACAGCCGATCCCCGTCGTCCCCGCCGCGCATTACACTTGCGGTGGCGTCATGGTCGATCAGAACGGCCGCACCGATGTGCCGGGGCTTTATGCGATTGGCGAAACCAGCTTCACCGGTCTGCACGGCGCCAACCGCATGGCCAGCAACTCGCTGCTGGAGTGTTTCGTCTATGCGCGCTCGGCAGCCGCGGACATTCTCGCGCAGCTGGACGATGTCGCAGCGCCGAGCGCCCTGCCCGCCTGGGACGCCAGCCAGGTGACCGATTCCGACGAGGACGTGATCATTGCGCACAACTGGGATGAGCTGCGTCGGTTCATGTGGGACTACGTCGGCATCGTGCGCACCAACAAGCGCCTGCAGCGGGCGCAGCACCGGGTGCGCCTGCTGCTGGACGAGATCGACGAGTTCTACAGCAACTATAAAGTCAGTCGTGACCTGATCGAGCTGCGCAACCTGGCGCAAGTCGCCGAGTTGATGATCAGTTCGGCCATGGAGCGCAAGGAAAGCCGCGGGCTGCATTACACCCTCGACTACCCCGACCTGCTGCCCGAGGCGCTCGACACTATTCTGGTGCCGCCCACCTACGCCGGCTGAACTTGAGCCGCACTCGCAGGCGCCGGTGCAGATCCGCCGCCTGCGAGTCCGGTGGCACGCAGATCGACCTGACCCGCCACTCCCCACGCAACCGGAAGCGCAACACCACGATCAATGGCAACGCCAGGCTGTCCGGCCGCAATTGCATGGATTGCCAGCCATGAGCCTGATTCCAGACTTGCCAGCCATCGCCGTCGCGCCGCAAGCCGCGAAAAGCGTGGGGATGGATGAGCAGAATCTGGCGAGGCAACGCCCAGGCCCCATGAACGAGACAGCCACAAGCGCCGAGCAGACTGGCCCAGAGCGGAATCGACAGCACAAACATCGAGCCCAGAGCGAATGCCTGGGCCAACAGATACGCCGCCAGCAACTGCCGTGAGGCATGCCAGCGGCATTCGAACGTATTACTTGGGCTGAACACGGTCCAGAATCATGCGAACCATGCGCTGCAGCTCCGGATCTTCGGATTCGCTGCGCTCCATGAACCAGCCGAACATGTCCTGGTCCTCGCACTCGAGCAGGCGAACATACAGATCACGGTCCACCTGATTCAGCGTGGCGTAAACCTCCTGCACGAACGGCACCAGCAACACGTCAAGCTCAAGCATGCCGCGACGGCTGTGCCAAAAGAGGCGATTCAGTTCAACTTGTTCGACCATGAGGCCCTCCTCGAAATTGGCGGCAAGTATACAGCCCCGAGGCGGGTCGCACAGTCGGCTTTGGTCGGGCACCCTTGATCCTTTATCAACTACCCATTTCAACAACGCGCCCTTATGATGTGCCCCAGTCTATTTACCCTGCGATGACCCATGGCCGATTCTGCTTTTTTCTGCACCCTGTCTCATGAAGGCGTACTCGCGGTTCGCGGTGCGGACGCCGGAAAATTCCTGCAAGGCCAGTTGACCTGCAATATCAATTACCTGAGTGACACCCGCGCCAGCCTCGGCGCCCGCTGCACGCAGAAAGGCCGGATGCAATCGAGCTTCCGCATCCTGCTCGAGGGTGACGGCGTGGTGCTGGCCATGGCCAGCGAGTTGCTAGAGCCGCAGCTGGCGGACCTGAAAAAATACGCGGTGTTCTCCAAATCGAAACTGACCGATGAAAGCGCCGCCTGGGTGCGCTTCGGCCTGGAGCACGGCGACGCCGCCCTTGCCAGCCTCGGTCTGGACCTGGCAGTGGAAACCGACAGTGTCGTGCGCCACGAAGGTCTGATCGCGATTCGCGTCTCGCCCGACCGCGCCGAACTCTGGGCGCCCGCCGAGCAGGCTGACGCGATCAAAGCCAAACTGGCCACAACGCTGCCTGAGGCGCAACTCAACCAATGGCTGCTGGGCCAGATCCGCGCCGGCATCGGCCAGGTCATGCCGAGCACCCGCGAGCTGTTCATCCCGCAAATGCTCAATCTTCAAGCCGTTGGCGGTGTGAGTTTCAAGAAAGGCTGCTACACCGGCCAGGAAATCGTCGCGCGCATGCAATACCTGGGCAAGCTCAAGCGTCGCCTGTACCGCTTGAGCCTGAACGCGGCCGAGTTGCCTGAGCCCGGCACGCCGCTGTTCGCTCCGAGTCACAACAGTGCGATCGGCGAAGTGGTGCTCGCGGCCAATGGCGAAGGAAACATTGAACTCCTGGCCGTGTTGCAGGCCGAAGCTGCCGAAGCCGGCGATTTGCATCTGGGCGCCCCTGAAGGCCCCGCGTTGCACGTGCTCGACCTGCCCTACGAACTGGATCGCGACCGCGAAATCCAGCGCTGATCGCAGCATTGTTGCAACACCCTAGAGAGTCTAAATGAGCGAACTGGCGGAAAAGGTCCAACAGGATTTGGTTGAGGCCATCGATAACGATGACCTGGTTCTGCCCACGTTGCCGGAAGTGGCCCTGCAGATTCGCAAGGCCGCCGAAGACCCGGAAATCAGCGTCAGCGATCTGAGCAAAGTCATCGGCCGGGACACCGCCCTGTCGGCGCGCCTGATCAAAGTGGTCAACAGTCCGCTGTTGCGCGCCGCGCAGGAAGTCACCGACCTGCACACCGCCATCACCCGCCTGGGCATCAACTACAGCAGCAATCTGGCAATCGGGCTGGTGATGGAGCAGATCTTCAATGCCCGCTCCGAGGTCGTTGAACAGAAAATGCGCGAAGTCTGGCGCAGCAGCCTGGAGATTGCCGGCGTCAGCTATGCGTTGTGTCGCCGTCACACCCAACTCAAACCCGATCAGGCGGCACTCGGCGGGCTGGTGCATCAGATCGGCGTGCTGCCGATTCTGACTTACGCCGAAGATCACAATGAATTGCTGTCAGACGCCGTCAGCCTTACCCACGTGATCGAGCAGATTCATCCGTTGCTGGGCGAGAAATTGTTGCGGGTATGGGATTTCCCCGAGCGCCTGGTGCAACTGCCGTTGCTCTATCAGGATTTCAATCGCGAGTCGTCGCGCATCGATTACGTCGATGTGGTGCAAGTGGCGAATCTGTATTGCCGCAAGGGCACCGACCATCCGTTTGCCCGGATTGATCCGCTGAATGTCCCGGCGTTCAGGAAGCTGGGCATTGATCCAGAGAACAGGCAACTGTGCGCGGACCTGGAAGAATCGCGGACGATGTTTTACTGATCCGGGACCCAGGCGCGACTTTCGCGAGCAGGCTCGCTCCCACAGGAACGATGCATTTTCAATGTGGGAGCGAGCCTGCTCGCGAAGAGGACACGGCGCTCACCCCGCAATAAAACTGACCCGCACCTTCAACCCCGCCTGCTCGCCATCATGCAAAGTGATTTGCGCCAGGTGCGCCCGGCAGATCTCGCCAACAATCGCCAGCCCCAGCCCTGAACCCGCGACCTGCTGATTACGCCGGTAAAACCGCTCGAATACCCGGTCGCGTTCTTCCAGCGGAATCCCTGGGCCGTCGTCTTCCACTTCGAGCACCGCCGGTGCCGTCACGCGCAAAATCACATTGCCGCCCGGCGGCGTGTGAGCCAGCGCGTTGTCGACCAGATTGCTCAGCAGTTCGTTGAGCAACGTCGGCTCGCCACGCAGCCACACAGGTTCGTCCGCCTCCAACGCCAGTGCGACCCCGCGCTTGTGCGCCAAAGGCGCCATGGCCATGCCCAGTTCCCGGGCCAACTGACTCAAATCGAGCAACTGCGCACCGCCCTCGGCAATCGCCCGGGCGCCATTTTCGACGCGGGCCAGCGATAACAGCTGATTCGCCAAGTGGGTCAGACGATCCGTGCTTTGCGCAGACGACTCCAGGGTCGTGCGCCAGGTCTCCGGCTCACTGGAGCGCAGGCCCAGTTCCAGCCTCGCCTTCAGTGCCGCCAAGGGTGTGCGCAACTCATGGGCGGCATCGGCGATGAACTGCGCCTGCCGCTCAAACTGACCGCGCAGGCGTTCGGTGAAATGGTTGAGGGCACGCACCAACGGCCCCAATTCATGCTGTACTTCCACCAGCGGCAACGGCCGCAGGTCGTCGGGCTGACGCTCCTCGACGGCGGTGCGCAAACGCTCCAGCGGGCGCAGCGCCGCGCTCACTGCAAACCACACCAACAACAAGGCGCCGACGGCCAGCATGCCCAAACGCAGCAAAGTATCCGCCGCCAGGCTGCGCGCCATGCTCACCCGCGCTTCGTCGGTTTCGGCCACCCGGATTTCCGCCATGCCGTTCATGTTCGGCTCGCTCACGGCTTTGAGCAGGCTGACCACGCGCACGTTCTGGCCGTTGTAAGTCGCGTTATAAAAGCGCGCCAGCGCCGGATAGCTGTCGGTTCGCGGCGTGCCGAGCGGTGGGCCGGGCAGGTTTTCGTAGCCGGAAATCAGCTTCTTGTGGATATCGTTGACCTGATAATAAATACGTCCGGCACTGTCATAGGCGAATGTGTCCAGCGCCACGTAAGGCACGTCGGCGCTGAGGCTGCCATCGCGCTGCGACAGCCCGGCAGCGATGGTTCGCGCCGAGGCCAGCAGCGTGCGGTCATACGCGGTGTCGGCCGCTTCGCGACCATTCCAGTACGCGCTCAAACCACTGGCGAGCATCAGCACCACCAGCAACCACCCAAGGTTCCACAACAGACGCCAGCGCAGACTGCTGGGCTTATGCATCGCGGCTTTCCAGCAGATAACCGAGGCCACGGAACGTCACGATGGCCACAGGCTGGCCGTCGAGTTTCTTGCGCAAGCGGTGCACGTAGATTTCGATGGCGTCAGGGCTGGCTTCTTCATCGAGGCCGAACACCTGCGCCGCCAGTTGCTCCTTGCTCATCACTCGCCCCGGCCGGGCGATCAGCGCTTCGAGAACGGCTTGTTCGCGGGACGTCAGGGTCAGCAATTCTTCGCCCAGGGTGAAGCGCCGGGTGTCGAGGTCATAGGCCAGCACGCCACAGCGCTGCTGACGCTCGCCGCCCAGTACGCTGCGCCGCAACAGCGCTTTGACCCGTGCCTCCAGTTCAGTCAGTTCGAACGGTTTGGCCAGGTAATCGTCAGCCCCGAGATTGAGCCCATGGACGCGATCTTTCACGTCACTGCGCGCCGTCAGCATCAACACAGGCAAGTTTTTGCCGCGCGCGCGCAATCGCGCCAGCACCTCGAAACCGTCCATGCGCGGCAGACCGACATCGAGGATCGCCACAGCATATTCCTCACTGCCCAGCGCCAGGTCGGCGGCCACGCCGTCGTGCAACACATCCACGGTCAGACCGGTGCTCTTGAGCGCCTGAGCCACACTTTCGGCCAGCGGCAGATGGTCTTCGACAAGCAGGACACGCATGGATTTTTACCTCGTTCAGGGTTGGCCGACGCCACGCTTTGCCGCGGAGTTTACAGCCGCAACCGCCGCTGTGAAGCCCGAAAACCGTGAAAGGCAGCTGAAAGGTTGCTGAAAGGTTGCTGAAAGGTTAGCCGGTTAGAGTCGGCCCACGGACAGTTTCGACTATCACCGCTGCTGCCACACAGCATGACGAAAAACGCCACGAAGCGTTTTCGACCAATAAGAACAATAATCGGAGTACACCGCATGTCGTCCATGCAAACCCGGGCTCTTACACAGGCCTGCGCTCCCCGCTACAACCCTGCCCTGACCGGTTTTCGTACGTCGGGCCGCGCCGTTTTCCCTTCCGATATTCCAGTCAATGCGCTCGCGCTACGAACGATTGCGCCTGCTGCTGAGCGAAGCGTTGCCCTTTGGTAATTCTGCACGTCCATAACAACAACTCCCAAGGAGACTCAGATGAACTTATCACTGCGTAAAGTTGCTCTAGCCGCTGGCGCGATGCTGTTCGCCGGCCAACTCATGGCCGAACCGAAACGCCCGGAATGTATTGCTCCGGCGTCCCCGGGCGGCGGTTTCGACCTGACCTGCAAGCTGGTGCAAAGCGCACTGGTCAACCAGAAGCTGCTGAGCAAGCCGATGCGCGTGACCTACATGCCCGGCGGTGTTGGCGCGGTGGCCTACAACGCGGTGGTCGCGCAACGTCCGGCCGACGCCGGCACGCTGGTGGCGTGGTCGAGCGGTTCGCTGTTGAACCTGGCCCAGGGCAAGTTTGGTCGTTTCGATGAAACTAACGTGCGCTGGCTTGCGGCGGTCGGCACCAGTTATGGCGCCATCGCGGTGAAAAGCGATTCGCCCTACAAGACCCTCGACGATCTCGTTCAGGCACTGAAGAAAGATCCGGGCTCGGTGGTTATCGGCTCCGGCGGCACCGTCGGCAGCCAGGACTGGATGCAGACTGCCCTGATCGCCAAGGCTGCGGGGATTAACCCGCGCGAGCTGCGTTACGTGGCGCTCGAAGGCGGCGGCGAAATCGCCACGGCCCTGCTCGGCGGCCACATTCAGGTCGGCAGTACCGACATTTCCGACTCCATGCCGCACATCCAGAGCGGTGACATGCGCCTGCTAGCGGTGTTCGCCGACAAGCGTCTCGACGAGCCGGAAATGAAAGACATCCCGACCGCTCGCGAACAAGGCTACGACATCGTCTGGCCGGTTGTCCGCGGCTTCTACCTCGGGCCAAAAGTCAGCGACGAAGACTACGCGTGGTGGAAAGACTCTTTCGACAAACTGCTGGCATCCGACGAGTTCGCTACATTGCGCGATCAGCGTGAACTGTTTCCGTTCGCCATGACCGGGCCGGAACTGGACACCTACGTGAAGAAGCAAGTCGCGGACTACAAAGTGCTGGCCAAAGAGTTCGGCCTGATCCAGTGATCGTCTCTGTCTAGCGGCCGCGTTCCCGGTTCCGGGGACGCGGCACAGGAGTTCTCATGCTTATTCAACGCATTTTCGCCTCGGTGCTGCTGCTGGTATGTGCCGGCCTGGCTCTGATGGCGTGGCCGTACCAGGCGGCTTTTTCCTACGAACCAGTCGGCCCCCGCGCCTTCCCGCTGCTGATGCTCGGCCTGATGGGCGCAGCGCTGCTGTACATGGTGTTCCGTCCGGCACCAATCAAACACACCGAGGACGAGCCACCGCTGGACCGCGAAACGCTGACCAAGATTGCTATCTGCGTCGCGCTGTTGCTGGTATTTGCCGGCCTGTTCGAACCGCTGGGCTTCATCCTCAGCAGCGTGGCGATCGGTATTCCGATGGCGCGCCTGTATGGCGGACGCTGGGTGCCGAGCGTCGTGGTGACCACGCTGATGGCCATCGGTCTGTATCTGCTGTTCGACCGCGTGATGGAAGTCCCGCTGCCCCTTGGTCTGCTCGACGTGCTGGAGAACTGATATGGATACCCTCGGTTATTTGGGTCAAGGCTTCGGCGTCGCGCTGAGCCCGTACAACCTCGTTACCGCGCTCACCGGCACGTTGATCGGCACCGTCGTCGGCTTGCTGCCGGGCCTCGGCCCGATCAACGGCGTGGCGCTGCTGATTCCGATTGCCTTCGCCCTTGGCCTGCCGCCGGAGTCGGCGCTGATCCTGCTCGCAGCGGTGTATCTGGGCTGCGAATACGGCGGCCGGATCAGCTCGATCCTGCTGAACATCCCAGGCGAAGCATCGACCGTGATGACCACCCTTGATGGCTACCCGATGGCCCGCAAAGGCATGGCCGGTGTGGCACTGTCGCTGTCGGCGTGGAGTTCGTTCATCGGCGCGTTCATCGCCACTTGCGGCATGGTGCTGTTCGCCCCGCTGCTGGCGAAATGGGCGATTGCCTTCGGGCCGGCGGAATATTTCGTGCTAATGGTGTTTGCAATTGTCTGTCTCGGCGGCATGGCCGGCGACCGACCGTTGAAAACCTTTATCGCGGCGCTGATCGGCCTGTTTCTCTCCACGGTGGGCATCGACGCCAACAGCGGCGTGTACCGTTTTACCGGCGACAACATCCACCTGACTGACGGCATTCAATTTGTCGTGCTGGTGCTGGGCCTGTTCTCCATCAGCGAGATTCTTCTGCTGCTGGAAAAAACCCATCGCGGCCAGGAAGCGGTGAAAGCCACCGGGCGCATGATGTTCAATTTCAAGGAAGCGGCATCGGTGTTCACGGTGAACATTCGTTGCGGGCTGCTCGGTTTCATCATGGGCGTGTTGCCGGGCGCCGGCGCGACGCTGGCCAGTGCCGTGGCCTACATGACCGAAAAACGCATCGCCGGTGCCAGCGGCACGTTCGGTCAGGGCGACGCCCGTGGCCTCGCTGCGCCGGAAACCGCGATCGGTGCCTCGGCCTGTGGCGCACTGGTGCCGATGCTGACGCTGGGCGTGCCAGGTTCGGGCACCACGGCGGTCATGATCGGCGCGTTGTCGCTGTACAACATCACCCCGGGCCCGCTGCTGTTCCAGCAACAACCGGACATCGTCTGGGGCCTGATCGCGTCGTTGTTCATCGCCAACATCATGCTGGTGATCCTCAATATCCCGATGATCCGCATCTTCACCCGCATCCTCGCCGTGCCGAACTGGGCACTGGTGCCGGTCATCGCGATCATCACCGGGATCGGCGTTTACGCGGTTCACGCCACCACCTTCGACCTGTTCCTGATGGTCGGCATCGGCATCTTCGGCTACATCCTGCGCAAGCTTGATTTCCCGCTGTCGCCGGTACTGCTGGGCTTCATCCTGGGTGGTCTGATGGAGCAAAACCTGCGTCGTGCATTGTCGATTTCCAACGGTGCGCTGGAGATCCTCTGGTCGAGCCCGATCACCTTCGGTGTCTGGGTATTGACTGCATTTATGCTGGTCTTGCCGCTGATCCGCATCTGGCGCAAACGCGCGGTCGCTCGTCGCGCCATCGTCGATGTCTGATCGCTCGTCCTTCAAATCCTGGTGGGGAACCCCGCTGGTCGGTCTGCTTGGCGGTTTCATCGCCAGCCAGATCGGCTGGCCGTTGCCGTGGATGGTCGGCTCGTTGCTGGCGATCATTCTCGTGCGCTGCCTGACCCCCTGGCAACTGGCCGAAATCCCTGGCGGCCGCAAGTGCGGCCAGTGGATCGTCGGCATCGGTATCGGCCTGCACTTCACCCCGATGGTGATGGAGCAGGTGCTCAGTCATTTCGGTTTGATCTTCTTCGGCGCACTGGTCACCAGCCTGTCAGCGGTGGTTGGCGTGTGGCTGATGCGCCGCACCGGCGAGGATCGCGCCACTGCGTTTTTTTCGAGCATGCCCGGTGGTTCCGGGGAGATGGTCAACCTCGGCGCGCGCAACGGCGCACTGCTCAGCCACGTGGCGGCGGGGCAAAGTTTGCGGGTGCTGGTGGTGGTGTTATGCGTGCCGGCAGCGTTCAAATATTTGCTTGGCGACGGCACACCTGTTTCTCACGCCGGCAGCGTCGATTGGCGCTGGCTGGCGGTTCTGTTTCCGGCGGGCGCCCTGCTCGCCTGGCTCTGGCAGCGTTTGCGCCAACCCAACCCGTGGCTGTTCGGGCCGCTGCTGGTGAGTGCGGCGGTGAGCATCGGTTGCGATTTGCATATCAGCCTGCCCAACGGCGGCAGTCAGATCGGCCAGTGGTTGATCGGCAGCGGCCTGGGGTGTCATTTCAATCGACAGTTCTTCCGTCGCGCGCCTTCGTTCATGGGGCGGACGTTGATCGGCACGGTGCTGACCATGCTGATCGCGACTTTGGCGGCGTTGGGTCTGAGCGCGATGACCCATCTAGATCTGCGCTCACTGACGCTGGGTATGATGCCCGGCGGCATTGCCGAAATGAGCCTGACAGCGGAGACCCTGCAACTGTCGGTACCGCTGGTAACGGCGATGCAGGTGATGCGGCTGTTGTTCGTGTTGTTTCTGGCAGAGCCGTTGTTCAAGTACTGGAATCGTATTCCAGAGTCCTGAGCGACTGATCATTCCCACGCTCCGAGTGGGAACAATCTTACGTGAGCGGCGGAAGACGCCACTCAATCGGTGTTTCGCCGTTCTGCTCCAGAAACTTATTGGTCCGGCTGAAGTGCCCGCAACCCAGAAAGCCGCGATAGGCCGACAGCGGTGACGGATGCACCGAGGTCAGCACCAGATGTTTGGTCGCGTCGATCAGCTTCTGTTTGCTCTGCGCATGGGCGCCCCAAAGCATGAACACCAGATGCGGCTGCTTTTCGCTGACCACTTCAATGATCCGGTCGGTAAAGTGCTGCCAGCCCTTGTCCTTGTGCGCATTGGCGTTGGCGCGCTCGACAGTCATGGTGGTGTTGAGCATCAGCACGCCCTGATCGGCCCAGCTCTGCAGGTAGCCATGGTTGGGAATATCGATATTGAGGTCGCGTTTCAGCTCTTTATAGATGTTGACCAGCGAGGGCGGCGCCGGCACACACGGTTGCACCGAAAAGCACAGACCGTGAGCCTGGCCCGGGCCGTGATACGGATCCTGACCAAGGATCACCACTTTGACTTTATCCAGCGGCGTCGAATTCAGCGCATTGAAAATCATCGGCCCCGGCGGATAGATCTCCTTGCCGGCCGCCCGCTCCTGCTGCAGGAAATTGCGCAACTCTGCCATGTAGGGCTGGTCGAACTCAGCACGCAGTGCCTCCTTCCAGCTCGGTTCGAGTTTGATACGGTCGTCAGCAGTCATGGTCTTACCCGGCAAAAACAATGGGGCGAACCCTAGGAAAGCCGACCACGCTTGTCAATTGATCTGACGCAGATCCGGCACTTTCCCCCACAGCGATCATACTGATCGTTCAAATTTCCGATCGAGGTCACGATGAATCTGCACTTCGAAGAACTTACCGGCACCGACGGCGCGCGCATTGGCATCGCCAGCCTGGATGCCGAAAAGTCGCTGAACGCGCTGTCCCTGCCGATGATCAACGCCCTGAGCGACAAACTGCACGCCTGGGCCAAGGATCCACAAATCGTCTGCGTGCTGCTGCGTGGCAACGGCGCCAAGGCCTTCTGCGCGGGGGGTGAGGTGCGCAGCCTGGTCGAAGCCTGCCGCGCCCATCCCGGCGAAGTGCCGCCGCTGGCAGCGCAGTTTTTCAGCGCGGAATATCGTCTGGATTACAGTTTGCATACCTACCCCAAACCGTTGATCTGCTGGGGCCACGGTTATGTGCTCGGCGGCGGCATGGGCCTGTTGCAGGGTGCCAGCACACGGATCGTCACGCCGAGCAGCCGTCTGGCAATGCCGGAGATCAGCATTGGCCTGTACCCCGACGTCGGTGCCAGTTGGTTTCTCGCGCGGTTGCCGGGCAAGCTCGGCTTGTTTCTCGGTTTGACCGGTGCACATATCAACGGACGAGATGCGCTGGATCTGGATCTGGCCGACCGCTTCCTGCTCGATGACCAGCAGCCGGACCTGATCGAAGGCCTGCTGCAATTGAACTGGCAGGAACAGACCGACATGCAACTCAACAGTCTGCTCAAGGCCCTGCAACAGGAGGCCCTCGGGCAAATGCCCGAAGCGCAGTGGCTGCCGCGTCGTCAGCAGATCGACGAACTGCTCGACGTGAGCGACGTTGCCTGCGCCTGGAAAGCCATCAGCCTGCACCGCGACAGCAGCGACCCGTTGATCGCCCGCGCAGCGAAAACCATGACCGAGGGCTCGCCATTGACCGCCCATCTGGTCTGGGAACAAATCACCCGCGCCCGGCATATGTCGCTGGCAGAGGTGTTTCAGATGGAATACACCCTGAGTCTCAACTGCTGTCGGCATCCGGAATTCAGCGAAGGCGTGCGCGCACGCTTGATCGACAAGGATCAGAAGCCGCACTGGCACTGGCCGGATATCCATAACGTGCCGGACGCGGTGGTCGAGGCGCATTTTCAAAAGGTTTGGGAGGGCCGGCATCCACTGGCGGATTTGACGGCTTACTGAGCGAATCGCAAGGCAAAAAAAAGCGGCGCTTCATGCGCCGCTTTCATTTGCGGTTGATTACCAGCGGTTGCCACGGCCGTTGTGGTCACGGCGGCCGCTGTGGCGGTCGTAGTTGCCGCGACCACGGTGGTCGTTGTCCCAACCGCCGCGACGGTGGCCTTCCCAACGTCCGCGATCGTTACCGTGCCAGCGACGGCTTTCGTAATAACGCGGCGCCGGTTGGTAGTGGCGTGGCGCCTGGTAATAACGCGGTTGCTGGTAGTACCGCGGCGCTGACTGGTAGTAGCGCGGTTGCGTGTAATAGGTGCCGCCGCTGCGGTAATAAGAGCCGCCACCGTTGTAGTAGGCCGGTGCGGGTGATGTGTAGACCTCTGACCTGTAATAGCTGTCTCCGTAGGAATAAGGGACGCATCCGCCAAGGGAAAAAAGCATCACGGCAAGCAATAGGATTCGGCGATACATGGCGGCCTCCTGGACCGCGGGTTGGCCACACCAGCGACGCTGGCAGGCGACAGTCATTTATTCTGTGACTGACGAAGATTCAGACAGCATTTTCGGAATCTGGTGCGTTCCTGCAACACGTTGAAACAAGTGATTATGAATCTTGTTTATCCGCAGGATGACCTTTCGATCGCCAAACCAGGAAGCCCTGGTCCGACCGATCCTGATCTGATCAATGATGACACCTTGCACAGCCTGCTGCTCCGCGCCGATCATGGGATGTACCGCGCCAAGCGAAGCGGGCGCAATCGCACCTGCATGGAAATGCCGAACTCGACCTATGCCTGATACCGACGTCAAACCCGACCACTGCCCGGCCTGCGGCGCACGCAACGATTGCAGCCTCGCCGATCCGCGCACCGCCGACAGCGAATGCTGGTGCTACGGCGTCAGCATTGACCCCGCTGTGCTCGAAGCGCTGCCGGCCGAGTTGCGCGATAAAGCCTGTCTGTGCCCGCGTTGCGCGCAGGTCGAGGCGCAACTGCAAGCAGGCCGGCCACCGATCCCGTAAGATGCGCGGCCCTTTATCCGTCGAAATCTGACCATGCGCGTCGACCGTTTCCTCAGCAATCTGCCCCGCTACAACCGTCAGCAGGTTCGCCTGTTGCTGGTGGAAAAGCGCGTGCGGGTTGACGGAAAAGTCGTCAGCGATCCGCACAGTGAAGTGCTCGAATTCAGCCGGGTTGAAGTCGACGATGAGGTCCTGCAGAACGGCAAACCGGCGCGCTATTTCATGTTGCACAAACCGCCGGGCTACGTCAGCGCCACTCGGGATCCGCAGCATGCGACCGTACTCGACCTGCTCGATGAACCGGACAAGGACGATCTGCACATTGCCGGGCGCCTGGATTTCAACACCACCGGGCTGATGCTGATCACCAACGACGGCGCCTGGTCGCGACGTCTGACCCAGCCGCAGACCAAACTGCCGAAGGTCTACTACGTTGAAACCGAACAGGACATCGGTGCGCAATACGCGCTGACGTTTGCCGAGGGCATCTATTTCGCCTTCGAGGATCTGACCACGCAACCGGCGCAACTGGAGCAGCTCGGCCCACGTTCGGCACGGCTGAGTATCGTTGAAGGCCGCTACCATCAGGTCAAGCGCATGTTTGGTTTCTTCAACAACAAAGTGCTGCGCCTGCACCGCGAATCCATGGGCGAATTGGCCCTCGATAGCGCGCTAAAACCGGGCGAGTACCGCGCTTTGCGCACCGAAGAGATTCGTTTGTTCTAAGCAGCCGACCGCTCAGCCGAAGTTGTCGAACAATTTACCGGCGGCACTTGCGTGATCCTGACTCCCCTGCTTGAATCAGGACGTCGGCCGAAATGTGACCGATGAGTCACAACATACTTCCAAGAAACTTTTTGCCGGTCGTCAGCCCCAGGGCTGCGCCTCAGCCGGCAGACTGCCCGCCAATAACAATACCCGTCGACCTGCCGTACCGGATCGACATGGGCCAGCAAATTCCAGGCGTATGCCTACCTGTCACAAAGCTCGTGCAATCTCGATTGCGCGCATACCCGCTTGCTTGCCAGGAGTCTTACGACATGAGGCCAGAAATCGCTGTGCTGGATATACAGGGTCAGTATCGGGTTTACACGGAGTTCTATCGCGCAGACGCCGCAGAAAAGACCATCATTCTGGTCAACGGCTCGATGGCCACGACTGCGTCGTTTGCACAGACCGTGAAAAACCTGCACCCGCAATTCAACGTGGTCTGCTACGACCAGCCCTACGCGGGCCGGTCAAAAGTCCACAACCTGCACGAGAAACATCTGACGAAGGAAGTCGAAGGGCAGATTCTGCTGGAGCTGATCGACCACTTCGCCGCCGAGCACGTGCTGTCATTCTCCTGGGGCGGCGCCGCCACCCTCGTCGCCCTCGCGCAGCAGCCCCGGCGCATCGAGAAAGCCGTGATCAGTTCGTTCTCCCCGGTGATCAACGCGCACATGCTCGATTACCTCGAACGCGGCGTCGACTACTTGGGCAGCCGCGACGGCGACCGGGTCGGCCATCTGGTCAACAACACCATCGGCAAACACTTGCCGTCGCTATTCAAGCGCTTCAACTACCGCCACGTCAGCAGCCTGGCCGAGCACGAATACGGGCAGATGCACTTCCACCTCAACGACGTGCTGCACAGCGATCGGCAGTGCTATTTGAATGCGGCAAAAAAGATCAACGTACCGGTACTGTTCTTGAACGGCGAATGGGACGAATACACCGCCGCCGCCGATGCGCGCCTGTTCGGCAACCACGTCGCGCACAGCACCTTCACCACCCTGCAAGCCACCGGGCACTTCCTCGACATGGAGCACAAAGCCGCCTGCCGCGACAGCCAGAACGCCGTCGTAGGCTTTCTCAAACCTGAGCAGCAGGCCAGCCGCACACGCTACCCGTTTGTGCAGGATCAGCATGCATTGGCCATTTGAAACAGCGTCGTCGCGGGCAAGGCTGGCGGCTTGAGGTGTTAGCTTGCACCGTGCAGCACTTGCTCGCGACTGAGCGTTTCGTGCGTAGTAACGCCTTCACGCAGAAAAGAAAAACTTCAAATCCGCGGCCGAGTCTGGTACAAAGTCAGCCGCTCTGAGCGGGTATAGTTTAGTGGTAGAACGAAAGCTTCCCAAGCTTTAGATGAGGGTTCGATTCCCTCTACCCGCTCCACCTAATATTGATCTCACGTTGCGTTGTCTGACGGGGGATGCAGGAATTGAAAAACCGGCCTTGATGGCCGGTTTTTTTGTGCGTGGGATTTGAGGTCATCCGGTAACAAGGCAGACCAATCCAGAAACAAACCATAGATTGCAGATTCGCCGGTTGCGCATACGCTTTGATCTTTTTAATGATAAAGCGGCCCCTAGCCGGGGCCCTGCGTCTAATTTCCCCCCAGCGACAGACCCAGCCGCTACCAGGCTTCGAGCGGCTGGAAAAGTCGCCGCCGAGTATATCCCGAGTAAAAAAAACCAATCATTTGCACTTGAAAAGGTCCCATTCAATGCAGGAAGACAAAAGGTTTGGAATGACCAGAGAAGAGCTGGCCATTTGGGATGATGCAATAAGGTTTGCTCGATTGAACAAGAAGGTTATTGGCAAGCGGCTTACGGATCAGACCCAATATCCACCTGAAAAGGAGCCTGTTTCGGTTTTTATGGCTGGATCGCCGGGTGCTGGTAAAACAGAGGCATCATTAGCCCTGTTGAACCTTTTCTCCGACACACCAATCCTGCGTATTGATCCAGACGAACTCAGAAACGAATTCGACGCCTATCAGGGTGGCAATGCCTGGCTTTTCCAAGGCGCAGTCTCGATTCTCGTTGGTAAGCTCATTGACCTCGCATTGGACCGGAAGCAATCTTTTCTGCTGGACGGGACGCTTTCCAATATCGAGATCGCTAGAACTAATGTGCAACGATGCCTCAGCAAGGGGAGATTCGTGCAGATTCTCTACGTCTATCAAGATCCAAAGCTTGCGTGGTCTTTCGTTCGAGACCGTGAGGAAGCCGAGGGACGGAGGATTCGACCGGAGCATTTCGTCGAACAATACTTTGCAGCTCGTGACGTGGTGAACGCGCTTAAGCTAGAGTTCGGCAAAGATTTACATGTCGATCTTCTTGTGAAGCATATTGATAACTCCGGGCGTCTCTATAAGGCTGGAATTGACAAAATCGACTACCATATCCCCGAGAAGCATACGAGACATGAGCTGATGACCATGCTTGGGATCACTGACGGAGCAATCGCATGAAATTCGAATCCGAGAAGGAATCCAGTAGCCCGTTCGCGGACTTTATCCGTAATGCTAAATCGGAAGAAAAAAAGCGCGTTTACAGCGAAGTGCTGACCGAGGCTACAAAAAAACAGATTGAAGTGATGCTGGCGGCGCGTGAAAAGAAAGCCTAATGAGAACACTGTGGCTTACACGCAACTACCCGCTCCACCCAATATTGATCTCACGTTGCGTTGTCTGACGGGGGATGCAGGAATTGAAAAACCGGCCTTGATGGCCGGTTTTTTTTGTGCGTAGGACGTAACGCGATTCAACTTTAAACAGCCACGGCGCGATCCGTGAAAAGACTTGGATATCGCTGGAATTTTCCGACACATTCAACGCGAAACGAATTCCAAAGGATGCCGCCACAATGACGCAAAACATCTACGACGATCCCGATTTTTTCCACGGCTACAGCCAGATGAGCCGCTCCATCGGCGGCCTTGATGCCGCGCCGGAATGGCCGGCGCTCAAGGCACTGCTGCCGGCCATGCACGGTTTGAATGTGGTGGATCTGGGTTGTGGTTACGGCTGGTTCTGCCGCTGGGCCGTCGAGAACGGCGCGGCCGCTGTGCTGGGCCTGGATGTCTCGGAGAAGATGCTCGACCGGGCACGGCAATCGTCCACCGATGCGAATATCCACTATGAACGCGCCGACCTCGAGCATCTCGACTTGCCCGCCTGCCATTTCGATCTGGCCTACAGTTCGCTGGCGCTGCACTACATCAAGGATCTGCCGGGGCTGTTCGCGCAGCTTTATGCCGCGCTTAAACCGGGTTCACATTTTGTGTTTTCCATCGAACATCCCATCTTCATGGCGCCGCGCAATCCGGGCTGGTTGGTCGACAACGAGGGCCGCAAGCGGTGGCCGCTGGACAGCTATCAGATGGAAGGCGAACGAGTGACGAACTGGCTGGCCGATGGCGTGATCAAGCAGCATCGCACGGTGGGGACGCTGCTTAATGCATTGATCGCTGCGGGTTTCAACATCCGTCACGTCAATGAATGGGGCCCGAGCGACGAAGACGTCGTGTCGCAACCGGCCCTGGCCGAAGAGCGCGAGCGGCCAATGATGATGTTGGTGGCGGTGCAGCGCTAAGGCGCCCTTCAGCGAGTCGCAACAATAAACAGCCGTGGAAATGGCAACAGCACCGAGCCGTCAGCCAATGCGGGATAAGCCTGCGAAACCGCCGCCAGATACTGCTGCAAATATTGCGCTCGTTCCTCCTCGGTCAACGGGCTCAAGAATGGAATCAGCCCGCTGCCCTTGAACCACTCGACCACCCCCGCCGCCCCGCCCGCCAGTTGATGGTGATAGGTGGTGCGCCACACATCGACCCGTGCGCAGTGCGGCCGCAGCATCGAGAAATATTCGCTGGCACTGGCCATGTCGGTACGCTGCCCGGCCGCGCCGCTGAGCTTGCTCGCCCACGGCCCATTGGCGGCCACTTCGCGCATCAAGCGGTGCGACGGTTCATTGAGATTGGCCGGCATCTGGATTGCGAGGCTGCCGCCCGATGACAGCTTGCTCGCGAGGGTGGGCAGCAACGAAGCGTGATCAGGCACCCATTGCAGCACCGCGTTGGCGAAGATCACATCGAACGGGCCGGCGTCCGCCCACTTATCAATCTCGGCCACTTCGAAACGCACGTCGGGCAAGCGCTTGCGCGCCGCAGCGATCATATCCACCGAACTGTCGAGACCCGCGATGCTGGCCTCGGGAAATCGCTCAACCAGCAACTCGGTGGAATTTCCGGGCCCGCACCCGATATCCACCACCGCCCGCGCCTGCGCGGTGGGAATCGCCGCCAGCAGATCGCGGGCCGGGCGGGTGCGTTCATCTTCGAAAGCGACGTATTGCTTGGCAGACCAACTCATTGCGTTCTCCTGTCGGGGCGTTCTGGCAACGGGGAAAAACAGCTGGCGATACGATACAGCGATCTGCCTGGCGTGGCCTCCCTACCTAGGTCCAGCGTCGATAATTTGTAAACAGAATTTTCAGCGCAACGGTGGTGTCTGAATTTCAAGCTCCCACGAAAAGGAACCCAGCATGAAATTCGCAAAAGTTGCTCAAAACCTCGCTCTCTGGGCCGGTAGCCCGAAGACATTTATGGGAGCGTTGATTCTGATCGGGCTGTGGGGTTTGAGTGGGCCGATCTTTGGCTACAACGATACCTGGCAGCTGATCATCAATACCTCGACCACGATCATCACGTTTCTGATGGTGTTCCTGATTCAGAATACGCAGAACCGCGACACTGACATTCTGCATCTGAAACTTGATGAGCTGCTTCGGGTGAACAAGGAGGCACAGAACGCGATGCTCGGGCTGGAAGCGCTGGACCTGCAGCAGCTGGAGGCGCTACGTCGGCATTACCGCGCGTTGGGCGAGAGTGAGGTGTTCGATCTTGAGGGGTTGGGTGACAAGAGCAAGCCAAAGCAGAATCTGAACGAGTGCTGAAAACTCGCCCGCGCCTGCATTACTTCGTGCAGGCGCGGGTGGGTTCAGAACATCTGTGACGTTAGCGACTGGCCTGCAGCGCGCGGGCTCTCTCCAGATGGCTTTGCAATTTCGGCAAGGTCTCATCGGCAAACGCTTTGATTTCCGGCACGTTGGTGGTCTGTGCCTGTTGCTCGATCTGCGTAATGGCTTCTTCGGTGGCCTTGACCTGGCTGGCAGCGTAGGCCTGATCGAAGGTCGCGCCGTCTTTCACTTCCGGCATCAGCTCTTTGGCCTTGTCGGCGAGCTGATCACGGGGCGCGACAGGCAGGTCGAGCTTTTTGGCGATCTTTGCCAAATGCTGGTTGGCCGTGGTGCGGTCGTTGATCACGACAATGGTGTAATCCTTGACCTCTTTGGATTCGGTCTTGCCGTGGGCCAGACGGCTGGCTTCGATATCGGCCATGCCTTTGGCGGATGCATCGTTGATGAAATCGGCAGGCGACTGGGCAAACGCAGTGCTGGCGCACAGGCCGAGCAGGGCTGCAATACTGACGTTACGTAAACGGGTGGCCATCCGGCTCATGGTCGCGCCCTCCTTCGTTGAAAATTCAAGCGGGCATGTTCGCCCGCTGCTCAAATAGTTGCGGCGGACTGTCGCCCGCCTGAGTTAAGAATGCTTTGGCGGTCAAAGGTTTAGAAAAGTTGGCCCAGGTGCGACGAACGGTGTGCTCGGAATAGGATGTTCAGCGCCCGGAACCTCTTCAATATCAGGCCTTGTTCGGTATCAGGCCCGGAAGCGCGTGCACCAGAGCATTGATGGCGAAACCGATGAACATCACGCCGCACAATCGGGTAATGAGCAATTCGTGACGCTGATAAACCGTACGCACTCGCTGCGCGCCGACGACGCCAATGAGGATCGCGTAGGCCACCGCGCCGCCAACGAAACTCAGGGCGATCAACGCTGGTAGCATCGACCAGTTGAGCAACTCGGCGCGGCTCGACAACAGCGCGGTGAAGGTCGCTACTGCCACCGGATAAGCCTTGGGATTGGTCAGGCCGAACACGATACCATGCCAGAACGGCTGGCGCGCCGCGCCTTGAGCTTCGTCGCCTTGGCGGCGCTGGGCACGCACCGCACGCCAACCGAGCCAGAACAGATACACGGCACTCAGCACACCGAGCACGTCGAACGCGGTGCTGCCGATTTCCCGGGCGCCGACAATCGCCACCAGCGCCGTGCTGCACCAGATCACGTCACCCAGCAAGTGCCCGCAGAGAAACCCTGCCCCGGCCCGCCGTCCATGCGCCGCGCCAATCCCGAACACCGCCAGCACACCCGGCCCGGGCGTGATCCCGTAGATGAAACCCGAGGCCAGAACGGCCAATAGCAATGATGGAGTCATGAAAAACCTGCGAACGCCAGAACACGTGGCGGCCAGTCTATATCAGCGCGAATGCGCCGGATCAGGGCGCGTCGTGAAAACGCATGCCGGGATACGGTTTTTGCCGACAAGCCGCCAGTCGAGACGCGAGATCGCCGACATGCGCCTCAAGTTTGTGACCATCGGGATCGAGGAAATAGAACGACGCGCCTTCGCTGCGGTTGTCGCGCCACTGGCGCACCTGAGCCGAGTTCAGCGTTTCTACCAATGAGGGGAAATCTGCCGCGCTCACACTGAAGGCGTAATGGGTGTAATCGGCGCCCGGCTCATTCTTGCGCTGCGGATCCACGGACAGGCACAACCACAGCCCCGGCAGCGACAGATAGGCGCCGGAATCCCACGTCGCCTCGACGCGCAATTGCAGCACGTCGCGGTAAAACGTCAGGCTGCGCTGCAGATCGGCGACCGCCAGAGTCAAGTGATTGAGTCCGCTGAGCATCGGTTCAATAGCCTCTGAGATTTTCAGGAACGACGTATTGCTGGCCATCGTAGATCAGAGTGACTTGGGTTGTTTTCAAGTTGGTGGTTTTCGAAAGACACTGTTTACCCGACTGAGTGTTTTTCATCTTGCTGCCACGACTGGTGACGATCAGATCGGCCAGACCATGATGGTTGGAATGAGCGATCTCAACGGTGCGGCGCACCTGTTTGAGGTAGCCCTCGCAGTCGCCGCTGAACTCACCGTTGTTCTTGTACACCACCAAGCCTTCGAGAACTGGGCGCAGTTCACTGCCGTCGCGCACGTACAACGCCAGATCGGTTTTCTCATAAGGAATAGCGTGGGAACTGTGGACGAACTTCGAACGCAAGCCAAATGCGCGAACATCCGCTGCC
This sequence comes from Pseudomonas khorasanensis, assembly GCF_014268505.2. Taxonomy (GTDB): domain Bacteria; phylum Pseudomonadota; class Gammaproteobacteria; order Pseudomonadales; family Pseudomonadaceae; genus Aquipseudomonas; species Aquipseudomonas khorasanensis. The sequence continues at coordinate 48,833 of NZ_JABWQP020000001.1, read as the reverse complement.
AGGCGATAGCGACCGGTGTCGATGCGCAGATCGTCAAAACGCACGGCGTCGGAGTTGTAAGCGCCAGGTTTGCGGTAGGTGGCAATGGGTTTGGCGTTGCTGGCATTGACGAGTGCCAGGTCGAGATCGAACACCCCGACCTCTGCGTCATCCGAATCCGCCAGATAAGTGGATTTGACAGCAATCGCCTGATTTGGCGCGGCGGGCCAGACCTTGCAGCGCGACAGGGATTTGCCATCGAAGGCTTTGGTTTCGCAAGCGGCATGGACTTGAGCCGTAAGCGCGAACAAGCCAAGTGCGATAAAAATGCGGAGATGCACAATCATGGTTCTTCCTTGAAAAATCCCTGTAAGTGACGCCAGTCACATGCCCTTGAAACCTTGCGGCAAAACGTAGGTTTTGCCGTCGTAACGCAGCGTGGTCAGTACTGGCTTTTCGTAGGTCGTTTTAGATTCGCAGGTATCAGGCGGCCCCTCGCCAGCAAGGCCAGTGGTGACTGAGCGGACGATGATATCGGCATAACCATGAGAAGTGGCTTTACCCATCTCAAGCGTGCGCACCGTCTCCGAGCGCTCTCCCGCGCAATTGCCATCCCATTCGCCACTGAAGCTGTAGACGAGCAAGCGATCCAGCACCGGGCGCAGTTTGTCGCCCTCTTTCACGTAGAGCGACAGCAAGGTTTCATCCAGCGGATTTACGCGTGAGGAGCCCTTGAAGTTGGCGCGGACGCCGAATGCACGAAGGTCGGGTGTGAGTTTATAGCGCGCGGTATCGAGTTCCAGACTGTCCAGCGCGATGGCATCGGAGAGAAATGTCGACGGCTGATGATAGGTCGCCAGCGGCTTGGGGCTGCCAGCCGTGATGATGGCCAGACTCAGGTCATATGAACCAACCCTGCCACCGTGGCCATAGACCGGATCGGGCACAAACGTCGACAGCGCGGTGATCGTCAGCGGCGGATAAGCCGGCCAGTCCTTGCACAGAGAAAAATCCGCTTCTGCGCTGGTCGCGGGCGGCGTGCAATCAGCCCACGCGTGACCTGCCATGACCAACCCGCAGAGCGCTGCAGCGCTGATCCACATCGACTTCATTGTCACTTCCCTCTCCCTGATGACATTTCCAGCCGCGCACTATCCCCTTCTGAATCGGAGGATTCAACAGATCAGGCCAGCGAATCTGCTGAAGTGTCCGGAATCGGAATTCGCGAGCAGGCTCGCTCCCACAGGAAAGCGCATGCCAAATGTGGGAGCGAGCCTGCTCGCGAAGGCGTCACTGCAACTATCAGTACTTATCGAGTGTGCGCAGTTTCTGCGGCAAGCCCCATAGCAGCAAAGCCGCCGCAATCAGTGCCGCAACGCCAATCACATACAGCGCCGGCGTGGTGCTGCCGGTCAGATCCCTGATCCGCCCGACCATCACCGGACTGACGATCCCGCCAAATTGTCCCAGCGTGTTGATTACCGCAATCCCCCCTGCCGCGCCGGCGCCGGCACCCGCCAGCAATTTCGGTGGCAGGGTCCAGAAGCTCGGAATCGAAGCGATGATGCCCGCGCCGAGCAAGCCAAGGGCAACAATCAGAAACGTCGTGTGGCTGGCGAAGATTCCCGCGCTGAAGAACCCGATCGCCCCGATGATCACCAGTCCGGCGACAAACTTGCGCCGCTCACCGGTCGCGTCTGACAAGCGTCCGACCACGACCATGGTGATCGCCCCGCAAACGTAGGGAATGGCGGTCAGCAATCCAATCGTCACCGGGCTTTCGGTGCCGGCGCTGCGGATCAATTGCGGCGCCCAGAAATTCAGCCCGTAGGAAGCGACCTGGATGAGGAAGTAGATCAATCCCAACGTCAGGAAACCCGGAATTTTCAGAGCCGCCAGCAACGAACCGCCGCTCTTGTGCGGTTCGTGATGGGCGATGCGGCTGCTGAGGAGTTTTTTCTCGTCAGCCGTCAGCCAATGGGCATCCTCGATGCGATCCTTGAGCAGCATCAGCACCAGAAAACCGAGACCGATGCACGGCACGCCACCGAGCAGGAACAACCAGTGCCAGCCACGCATTTGCATGACGCCGTCGAGATGTTCCAGCACCAGACCGGAGAACGGCGCGCCAACCAGCCCGGCAAACGCCGAGGCAAGAAACAGCATCGAAGTGATGCGCCCGCGGAAATGCTGCGGAAACCACAGCGTCAGGTAATACAGAACGCCCGGCGCGAAACCGGCTTCCATCGCGCCGATCAGAAAGCGCAAGGCATAGAACTGCCATTCGCTGGTGACAAAGACCATCAAGGCCGTCGCCACGCCCCACGACATCATGATCCGCGCGATCCAGCGCCGTGCGCCAACTTTGTACAACATCATGTTGCTCGGAACTTCGAACAGCACATATCCGACCACGAACAGCCCGGCGCCGAGGCCGTATGCGGTGTCGCTCAGGCTCAGGTCGGCCTGTAACTGGAATTTGGCGAAGCTGATGTTGATGCGATCGAAAAAGGCGAAGAGGTAGCAGACCATGATCAACGGCATCAGGCGCCAGGCGACTTTGCTGACCAGGGCTTTTTCGGCATCGTGATCGACGGACGGACTTACGCCCGCCTCCATTACGTTGAGGCTCATAGATTTTCTCCAGGCGGACTTGCCGGTGGGCGTCCGATTGTTTTTGTTGTCTGGTTATGACGCTTACTGTGGAGCGCTTTTGTGTGGGAGCGAGCCTGCTCACGAAGGCGGTGTGTCATTCAGCATCGCTATCGACTGATCAGATGCATTCGCGAGCAGGCTCGCTCCCACAAGGGTTTACATGTTCAGGCTGGGATTGGATGCAGGTCGCAGTTGCGCCCGGCCTTGGCCAGTTGGCCGGGGACGTCGTGCCCCAAAAGGGCCGGCAGACCGCGTGACAGTGTCAGCAGCAACGGCAAGTCGATGCCGGTGTGAACGCCGATTTCATCGCAGAGGTTCACCAGATCTTCGGTACAAATATTGCCCGACGCGCCGGGCGCGAACGGACAGCCCCCTAGGCCACCGAGGGCTGCATCGAAACGCCGTGCCCCGGCCTCGTAAGCCGACAGCACGTTGCACAGACCGAGGCCGCGAGTGTTGTGAAAGTGCAACGTCAGGTCGGCCGGCGAAACCCGCTGCAACACTCGCCGAACCAGTCGATCCACCTGTCGTGGATTCGCCATGCCGGTGGTATCGGCAAGGGTGATGCCCTGAATGCCAAGCGCCTGATAGGTCTCGACGATTTGCAGCACGCGATCCTCGTCGATCCTGCCTTCGAACGGGCACCCGAACGTCGTGGCAATGCTGCCATTGAGACGCACACCCGAACCGCTGGCGAACGTGACGATGTCACCGAACGCCGCCAGGGAATCTTCGCAACGCATGCGCATGTTGGCCAGGTTGTGGGTCTGGCTCGCGGACATCACCAGATTCAGTTCATCCGCGCCCGCCTCCAGCGCACGTTGCGCGCCTTTGAGGTTGGGAATCAGCGCCACGTAGATCACGCCGGGTTGGCGCTGAATACCGTTGAACACCTGCTCGCCGTCACGCAGGGCCGGAATGGCTTTAGGCGAGACGAACGAACCGGCTTCGATACGGCTGAATCCGGCCTGTGACAGTTGATTGATGAGGGCGATCTTGTCAGCGGTTTCCACCCACGTCGGCTCGATCTGCAAGCCGTCGCGGGGTGAGACCTCTTGAACGATCAAGGTGTGCGAACAGTCGGTGATCATTGCACCACCCCCTGCTTTTTCAGGCGCTCAATGTCTAGTTCAGTCAGGCCCAGACCCGCGAGAATATCGCCAGTGTGCTGGCCCAAAGTTGGCCCGGACCAGTTCACCCCGCCGGGGGTTTGCGAAAGTTTCGGGACGATGCCGGGCATTTGCACCGTGGCGCCGCCGGGCAGTTCGGCATTGAGCAGCATGTCCCGCGCCTGATAATGCGGATCGGCGACGATGTCAGCCACTGAATAGATGCGCCCGGCCGGCACTTCAGCAGCTTCGAGGGCGGCCAGTACCTCGTCGATCGGCAGGCTGCTGGTCCAGTGAGTGATAGCCGCATCGAGCAATCCGCTCTTGGCGGCCCGACCATCGTTGTGGGCGAATTCTTCTGCATCGGCCAGATCAGAGCGGCCGATGGTGTGCATGAGGCGCTTGTAGATCGGATCGCTGTTGCCGGCAATCACCACGTAGGCGCCGTCGGCCGTGAGGTAAGTATTGGAGGGCGCGATGCCGGGCAAGGCGCCGCCGCTGCGTTCGCGGACGTGGCCGAACATGTCGTATTCCGGTACCAGACTTTCCATGACGTTGAACACGCTTTCGGCCAGCGATACATCCACAATCTGCCCGTCGCCCTTCCCGGTCTTGACCCGCAACAGCGACATCAATGCCCCGATCACGGCATGCAACGACGCCAGTGAATCACCAAGGCTGACGCCGACCCGCGCCGGTGGCGAACCGGGGGTGCCGGTGGTGTAGCGAATGCCGCCCATGGCTTCACCGATCGCACCAAAACCCGGGCGATCGCGGTAAGGGCCTGTCTGGCCGTAACCGGAAATGCGCACGAGGGTGAGATTGGGGTTCAGCGCGTGGAGGACATCCCAGCCCAAACCGAGTTTTTCCAGCGCACCGGGGCGCAGGTTTTCGATGATGACGTCGGCGTCGCGGGCCAGTTGCTTGACCAGTTCGATGCCTTCAGTGGATTTGAGATTGAGCGCCAGGGATTTTTTGTTGCGCGATTGCAGGTACCACCACAGCGACGTGCCTTCGTGCATCTTGCGCCATTTGCGCAGCGGGTCGCCCTGACCCAGGGCTTCGATCTTGATCACCTCGGCGCCGAACTCGGCCAGTATTCGCGCGGCAAACGGCGCGGCGATCAGGGTGCCGATTTCAATCACTTTGATCGCACTCAACGGGGCAGTCATCGCGGGGTACCTCTTGTTCTTGGAATTTGTCGCCAAGGCTAGAGGAACGATGATCGGTGAATCCAACCTTCTCTCGGCAATGAGCGTTCGCGAAATGCGAACGCTCCAGAGTGATCCCGCGATGAGTTCCGGGCCGCCTTCGCGAGCAGGCTCGCTCCCACAGGGTTTTGTGGTGGTTTCAAACTCTGAGTTCACACAAGCTCAATGTGGGAGCGAGCCTGCTCGCGAAGAGGCCATCAGCAGCAATCGAGATCTACCGGCCGCGCAAATGCTCAAACAACATCCGGCTCACCGGCGACAGGCCGGTCTCATCGCGCACCACCACGATCAACGTCCGATCCGACCAGGCATCCGTCAGAGGCACGGCATGCAACCCCAGCGCCTGACCGAATAACTCATACGCGCGCTGCGGCAGAATGCCGATGCCCATGTTCGCCTGAACCATCCGGCAGACCGCGTCGAACCCGGGCACATGAATGCGAATGCGCAAGACTTTCCCGGCCTGCCGCGCCGCCGCGTGCGTGCGCATGTTGATTGAACTGGCCGCGTGCAAACCGACGTAGTCGCTGTCCAGGGTTTCACTGAAGGTGACGGATTCACGCCGCGCCAGCGGATGTTCCGGCAACATCACCACGACCAGTTTGTCCGGCCGGTACAGCACGCTGTGCAGGCCTTTGATGTCGCTGTCGCTGGAGCAGATGCCGAGATCCGCGACCCCGTCGAGCACCCCTTGAATCACCCCGGCGCTGGGTCGCTCTTCAAGATCGGTCTTGACCTGCGGATGCCGAGCGGAAAAGTCGCGCAAGTCCTCGGGAAGAAATTCAATGATCGCCGACAGGTTTGCCAGCATGCGCACGTAGCCGCGTATGCCGTGGCTGTGCTCGCCCAGCTCCAGGCCCATTTTTTCCATGTTGAACAACATCTGTCGTGCATGGTGCAGCAGCGTCTCGCCAGCCGGGGTCAGGGTCATCCCCTTGGCCTGACGCACGAACAGACTGATGCCCAACGCCTCCTCCAGCTCCATCAGACGCTTGCTTGCCGCCGACACTGCAATGGCTTCGCGTGCAGCCGCACGGGTCAGCGTGCCCTCTTCATGCACGGCGACAAACAGCTGCAGGGTGATCAGATCGAGGCGGCGGATCAGGCTTTTTTGCAGCATGCGAGACTCGACGGTGGTGGCGCAAACGGGCGTCGAGGATAACGCGGTTCGCCACCGCTGTGCCCGTTTCAGAACGCGTTGCGAAAAATCTCTTCGATCTGACGCTGATCCGCCGCCCGTGGATTGGTCAATCCGCAGGCGTCTTTCAGCGCATTGGCAGCGAGGATCGGAATATCGTTGAGCCTGGCGCCAAGCTCTCTCAAACCGCCTGGAATCCCGACGTCTTTGGCCAGACTGCGAATCGCATGAATCGCCGCTTGCGCGCCCTCCTCCGCGCTGAAACCACGAATGTCCGCGCCCATGGCGTGCGCCACATCCCTCAGCCGGTCAGCGCAAACCAGCGCATTGAAACTCTGCACATGCGGCAGCAGCACGGCATTGCAGACTCCGTGAGGCAAGTCGTAGTAGCCGCCCAACTGGTGCGCCATGGCGTGGACAAAACCGAGCGAGGCATTGTTGAACGCCATGCCCGCGAGAAACTGCGCGTAGGCCATGTTTTCCCGCGCCACAAGGTCAGTGCCGTCGCGCACAGCCAGGCGCAGGTTGTTGCTGATCAGGGTCATTGCCTTCAGGGCGCAGGCGTCGGTGATCGGGTTGGCGGCGGTCGAGACGTAGGCTTCGATGGCGTGGGTCAGCGCGTCCATGCCGGTGGCGGCGGTCAGGCCCTTGGGCATCGCGACCATCAGCTCAGGGTCGTTGACCGACAGCAGCGGCGTAACGTTGCGGTCGACGATAGCCATTTTTACGTGGCGCGATTCATCGGTGATGATGCAGAAACGGGTCATTTCGCTGGCGGTACCGGCGGTGGTGTTGATGGCAATCAGCGGCAGTTGCGGCTTGCTTGATCGATCGACGCCTTCGTAATCGCCAATCTGCCCTCCGTTGGTCGCGCACAGGGCGATACCTTTGGCGCAGTCGTGCGGCGAACCACCGCCGAGCGACACGACGAAATCGCAGCCACTTTCTTTCAACAGCCCCAGCCCCGACTCGACATTGGCCGTGCTCGGGTTCGCTTTCGCACCGTCGAAAATCACCGAGTCGATGTCCTGCATCCCCAGTTTCTCGGCAATCATTGCGGCCACGCCGGCCTTGGCCAAACCGCTGTCGGTGACGATCAGCGCCTTATGAAAACCATAATTACGAATCGCGACCATGGCTTCGTCCAGGCAGCCGTTGCCCATGATGTTGACCGCTGGAATGAAGAAGGTGCTGCTCATCGCGTGTCTCCTGACTGAGGCCGGATCGGCAGTTGCCATCCGGCGGATACACACAGGATCGACCGATCGGTCACGGCCAATGTTGATCTGGCTCAATGTCCGCTCGTGATAAAGTCACCGTCCATCTGCCCCTTGTTTTGAGACCGCCCACGCAATGACCGATTTTCTGCACGTCGACGCCACCCTCGAAGACTGGAACGCCCTGCGCGCCGCAACCGATTTCAACGGCTTGCTGGTGGGCAATGGCGCCAGCCGTGCGGTCTGGGATGATTTCGGCTACGAGTCGCTGTTCGAAAACGCGCGCACGGTGGAAGAGAAACCGCTGAGCCCATCGGAACTGGCGGTGTTCGATGCGATGCGCACGCGCAGTTTCGAGCAAGTGCTCGGCGCCCTGAAAACCACCAGCCGGGTCAACAAGGCGCTGGCCGTCAGCTCGGCGGCGCCGCGCAATCGCTATTACGCGATCAAGGAAGCGCTGATCAACACGGTGCACGCGGTGCACATTCCGTGGCGGCTGGTACAGCCTTCGACCCTGACGGTGCTGAATGCAGAACTGGCGCGCTATCGCACGGTGTTTACCACCAATTACGACCTGCTCAATTATTGGGCGCTGCAACACCCGGGCGAGCTCATTGACGATCTGTTCAACGGCCCGGACGCCAGTTTCGACCTGGGCCGAAGTGCCACGGACAAGCCGCGTTTGTTGTACCTGCACGGCGGCCTGCATCTGGTGCGCAATCAGGACGGCACCGCGCGCAAACTGACCTCGACCGAGGGCACCTTGCTCGGCAGTTTTGCCATTAACAACACCATCAAGACGCTGGATGACGTGCCGCTGTTCGTCACCGAAGGGCCGAGCGTCGACAAGCTCAAAACCATTCGCAGTTCGGATTATCTGTCGTTCTGTTATCAGCAGTTGTCAGGGCATGGCGACAGTCTGTGCGTCTTCGGTCATGCATTGGGCGAGCAGGATGCGCACATTGTTCGGGCGCTGCAGTTGGCGAAACCGAAGGTTGTGGCAATCTCGATTTATCCGCGCAGCGCCGCGTTTGTGCAGCACCAGAAGCGGCACTATGCAAAGGTGTTTGAGGGGACGGGGGCTCAGTTGCGATTTTTCGACGCGAAGACGCATGCGCTGGGCAGTTCGAAGTTGTCGGTGCCGGTCGAGGTTTGAAGCAAGATCAAAAGATCGTCCGAGGCTCGGGCCGTGATCGGGCGATCAATTGAATTTTTCAAGGCTCGTGCTCTGAGCTCAGAGGACAAGCAAGGTCTTGTCCTTGATGACTTTGGTCGCACCGTTGGCCTTCACGCTGGCGATGCCCTTGTCACAGGCGCCGTCCGAGGAATACGACTCGCTGCTGCCGATGACCTGGTGATTGGCAGCCTTGAGGTTGAAGTACGGATGGCCGTCCTTCGTCGATTTCTTCTCGTATCGGTCGTCAAGCGGACTGTTGGTCTGAACCGAAGCGATGCCGCCGTCGGCACCGGCGCGGGTGCTGTAAAGCTCGCTGGTCAAAATCGTTTCGGCGTTCGCCGCTTTCAACACGAACCTGAATTGGCCGTTGCTGCTTTTGCTCACTTCGTACCATCCGGACATGTCTGTTTCTCCTGGGGCGATTGAGAGATCTCGCGCTTCAGAGTAAAGACCAGCGCCCGCAGTCTGTCACAGATGATCGGTTTTTTTCGCTGCAAGCTTCAAGCTTCAGAAAAGCAAGATCACCCAAATCAGGCACACCAGCGTCATGCTTCAACTTGCCGCTTGAAGCTTGAAGCTGCCTCTCACTGCAGATAGCCGTCGGCACGCAGCAAGGTTTCCAGGCAGTGCTCGCTGATCTGGTAGAACGCTTTCAGTTCCTCGATCTTCGCCAACAGCTGCGCCGGATTGACCGGCTCGGCGCGCTTCACCGCCAGGATCATCTTGTTCTTGTTGGTGTGTTCCAGCGAGATGAATTCGAAGACCTTGGTCTCGTAGCCACTGGCCTCGAGAAACAACGCACGCAAGCTGTCGGTGACCATTTCGGCCTGCTGACCGAGGTGCAGGCCGTATTGCAGCATCGGCTTGAGCAGCGCCGGGCTCTGGATCTGCAGGCGGATCTGTTTGTGACAGCACGGCGAGCACATGATGATCGAGGCGCCCGAGCGAATGCCGGTGTGAATCGCGTAGTCAGTGGCGATGTCGCAGGCATGCAGGGCGATCATCACGTCCAGCTCGCTTGGCGCCACGGTGCGCACGTCACCGCACTTGAACACCAGCCCCGGATGCTCCAGCTTCGCCGCGGCTGCGTTGCACAGGTTGACCATTTCTTCGCGCAGCTCGACGCCGGTGACTTCGCCCTCGGCCTTCAAGGTGTTGCGCAGGTAATCGTGAATGGCGAACGTCAGGTAACCCTTGCCCGAACCGAAATCGGCGACACGCACCGGTTTGTCCAGCGCCAGCGGCGAAGTGGTCAAGGCATGGCTGAATACTTCGATGAACTTGTTGATCTGCTTCCACTTGCGCGACATCGCCGGGATCAGCTCATGCTGAGCGTTGGTCACGCCAAGGTCCTTGAGGAACGGCCGGTTCAGTTCGAGGAAACGGTTTTTCTCGCGGTTGTGCTCGGCGGACGGCGCTTCGCGCAATTGCTGAGGTTTGCTTTTGAACAGCGAACTCTTGCCCTTTTTGCTGTATTCCAGCTGCGCTTCGTCGGTCAATGCCAGCAAGTGCGCATTTTTGAATGAGGTCGGCAACAGCCCGGCAATCAGGGCCACGCCGTCATTGAGCGGCAGATTCTTGGTGATGTCGCGGGTCTTGTAGCGATAGACGAAGGACAGGCACGGCTGCGCCTTGACTGTCACCGGTTTGATGATGACCCGCTGCAGATCCGCCTCTTCACCGACGTATTTGGCGAGCACCAGTTTGATGAAACCGCTGTCGTCGAGACTGGTTTGCAGCAGCTCGAGGAACTGGGCATGTTGATCGGGCGCCGGTTTGGCGGACGGCGCGGCAGGAGCGGTAACGGACATGAAAAACGGCCTCGAACGGGCGAAATCGGGAATGGCGACCATTTTAGGGCCGATGGGGGGTGGGGACACGCCCTAATTTACCGAACGGCGAAAATCAAAAGATCGCAGCCTTCGGCAGCTTCTACAGGAGAACGCATTCCAATTGTAGGACCTGCCGAAGGCTCGGGTTGCTTTCGGACGATCTTTTGATCTACCCCAGAACCACCAACCTATTCGGCAACTCGTTGCGCACCTGCGTCACCGGCACATGCACTTTCAGCAATTCGCCACACGCCTCAACGCACGTCACAAACCCCTCCAGCGTTCGCCCCTGCCTCACCTGTTCGGTAAACGCGGCAACAATCGCATCCCAGTTCTTGTTATCCAGCCGGCTGGAAATCCCCTCATCGACCAGAATCTCCACATAGCGCTCAGCCTCGCAGACAAAAATCAGCATGCCGGTGCTGCCCACGGTGTGGTGCAGGTTCTGCTCCAGGAACTGCCGTCGCGCCAGATTCGACGCTCGCCAGTGGCGAACCCGGCGCGGGATAAGGTGGGTGGTGATACTGGGCAGACGAAACAGCAGGCACAAAACGATGAACATGCCCCATTGCACCAGCAAAAGGCTGCGCAGGGTCAACCAGCCGGTGAGGTAATGCACGATGCCCGGCAGCACCAGCGCCAGCAGGCTGGCCCACAAAAGCGGGATGTACGCGTAGTCGTCAGCGCGGGCGGCGAGCACCGTAACGAGTTCGGCGTCAGTGTCACGCTCGACCCGCGCGATTGCCTCGGCGACTTTGCGTTGTTCGTGTTCAGTCAGTAATGCCATGTTGAAAAATGCCTGCTCATTGTTCTTTTGATCTCACCAGCCGCCGGACGAACCGCCGCCGCCGAAACTGCCCCCGCCACCGCTGAAGCCCCCGCCTCCACCGCCGCCCCCAAAACCTCCACCGCCGAAGCCTCCACCGCCACCGGAGCCGCCACGGCCGGCGGGAAGGATACCGAGCATCTGGCAGACAAACACCGTCAGGATGAACAACATCACCAGAAACATGAACAGCGCCGGATGCCGCGAAATGAAATCATCGGCCGGGTCGCCGCTGGATTCGTACACGGTCGACGGTTCGTCCAGCGGATTGCCACCCAGCACCACCAGCATCGCCGCGACGCCATCCGTGATGCCTTTGCTGAAGTTACCGGCCTTGAATGCCGGGGTAATGACCTGATGGATGATCACCGAAGACTGGGCATCAGTCAGTCGGTCCTCCAGACCATAACCGACTTCGATACGCAGTTTGCGCTCGTCACGGGCGACGATCAGCAGGGCACCGTTGTTTTTGTCTTTCTGCCCGATGCCCCAGTGTCGACCGAGCTGAACACCGAAGTCCTCGATGGTGGTGCCTTGCAGATTCGGCAACGTGACCACCACCAACTGCTCGCCGGTCGCCTGTTCGTGGGCCTGCAATTGCTGGCTCAGTTGCGCACGCACCGATGGCTCAAGCATCTGCGCCTGATCGACCACGCGCCCGCTCAGCGCCGGGAACGTCAATTCGGCCTGCGCGCTGACGGCGAACAGCCACAGCATCAACACCAGGCCCAGTTTCAACACACGCATGGGCAACCTCGAGTCAGAACTTCACTTCCGGGGCCTTTTCCGCGCCGGGCGTGGTGGCTTCGAAGGTTTCGCGCATCGGCAGGTCGCTGTACATCACGCTGTGCCAGAGACGACCGGGAAACGTGCGGATCTCGGTGTTGTATTTCTGCACCGCGAGAATGAAATCGCGACGCGCCACGGCGATGCGGTTTTCCGTGCCTTCGAGTTGCGATTGCAGGGCGAGGAAATTCTGGTTGGCCTTCAGATCCGGATAACGTTCCGAGACCACCATCAGGCGGCTAAGGGCGCCAGTCAGTTGATCCTGCGCTTGCTGGAACTGCTTGAGCTTCTCGGGGTTGTCGAGGGTGCTGGCATCGACCTGAATCGATGTCGCCTTGGCCCGCGCTTCAATAACCGCGGTCAGGGTTTCCTGCTCGTGCGCGGCGTAGCCCTTTACCGTTTCCACCAGATTGGGAATCAGATCGGCGCGGCGCTGATACTGGTTCTGCACCTGGCCCCACGCCGCTTTGGCCTGTTCGTCGAGGGTCGGGATATTATTGATACCGCACGCGGTCAACAATGTTGCGAACACCAGCAGAGAGGCGATCTGTAGCCGTGAACGATAGGTTGGAATGATCTTCATTGCAGTGATGCTCCATGGCACATTTGATTTAAAAACCGAGCGCTGGGCATTCCCGGCCAGCGGTTGGGGCATAATCGGCGCCGCCACTGGCATGCGACGGGCTAATCGGCTAAAAAGTGCCCTTCGCGTTTACGTTGCCGCTGTCGGCCGCGGTTTTCTGGCTCAGGGTTTTGAGCCGGCACCGAACAACAATAGTCGCTCCCTACATTTTGGCTGGCCGGTGTTACATCACCGTTTGGGCCCTTGAGAAAAAATTCATGAAGAAGCTGTGTTTGCTGGGTCTGTTCGTCAGCCTGGCCAGTCACCAGGTACTGGCCGCCACGACCCCGGTACCCCTTGAGAACAAGGACGCCTTCATCAATAACCTGATGAAGCAAATGACCCTCGACGAAAAGATCGGCCAGTTACGCCTGATCAGCATCGGCCCGGAAATGCCCCGCGAGCGGATTCGCAAGGAGATCGCCGAGGGTAACATCGGCGGCACCTTCAACTCGATCACCCGCGCGGAAAACCGCCCGATGCAGGACGCTGCCATGCGCAGTCGCCTGAAGATTCCGATGTTTTTTGCGTACGACGTCATCCACGGTCACCGTACGATTTTCCCGATTCCGCTGGCGTTGGCGTCGAGCTGGGACATGGACGCCATTGGCCGCTCGGGGCGTGTCGCCGCCAAAGAAGCTGCCGCCGACAGCCTCGACATCACCTTCGCGCCGATGGTCGACATCTCTCGCGATCCTCGCTGGGGCCGCAGTTCCGAAGGTTTCGGTGAAGACACTTACCTGACCTCGCGCATCGCCAAAGTCATGGTCAAGGCCTATCAGGGCGCAACCCCGAGCGCCGCCGACAGCATCATGGCGAGCGTCAAGCACTTCGCCCTGTACGGCGCGGTCGAGGGCGGTCGCGACTACAACACCGTCGACATGAGCCCGGTGAAGATGTACCAGGATTACCTGCCACCGTACCGCGCGGCGATCGATGCCGGCGCGGGCGGTGTGATGGTGGCGTTGAACTCGATCAACGGCATCCCTGCCACCGCCGACACCTGGCTGATGAATGATCTGCTGCGCAGGGACTGGGGCTTCAAGGGCCTGGCGGTCAGCGACCACGGCGCCATTTTCGAACTGATCAAGCACGGCGTCGCCCGCGACGGTCGTGAGGCGGCGAAGCTGGCGATCAAGGCCGGTATCGACATGAGCATGAACGACACCCTGTACGGCAAAGAGCTGCCGGGGCTGCTCAAGTCGGGCGAGATCGAACAGAAGCACATCGATAATGCCGTGCGCGAAGTGCTGGCGGCCAAGTACGACATGGGCCTTTTCAAGGATCCGTACCTGCGCATCGGCAAGGCTGAGGACGATCCGGCCGACACTTACGCCGAGAGCCGTCTGCACCGGGCCGAGGCCCGTGACGTGGCGCGTCGCAGTCTGGTCCTGTTGAAGAACCAGAACGAAACCCTGCCCTTGAAGAAGACCGCAAAAGTCGCGCTGGTTGGTCCGCTGGCCAAGGCGCCGATCGACATGATGGGCAGTTGGGCCGCCGCCGGGCGTCCGGAGCAATCCGTGACGCTGTTCGATGGCATGAGCGCATTGATGGGCGACAAGACCAACCTGATCTACGCCCGTGGCGCCAACATCACTGGCGACAAGAAGGTCCTCGATTACCTGAACTTCCTCAACTTCGATGCACCGGAAGTGGTCGATGACCCGCGCCCGGCCAACGTGCTGATCGACGAAGCAGTCAAAGCGGCCAAGGAAGCTGACGTAGTCGTTGCCGCCGTGGGCGAGTCCCGTGGCATGTCCCACGAATCCTCCAGCCGCACTGAGCTGAACATTCCAGAAACCCAGCGTGAGTTGATCCGCGCCCTGAAAGCCACCGGCAAACCGCTGGTGCTGGTGCTGATGAACGGCCGCCCGCTGACGATTCTCGAAGAGAACCAATCGGCCGACGCCATTCTGGAAACCTGGTTCAGCGGCACCGAGGGCGGCAACGCCATCGCCGACGTGCTGTTCGGCGATTACAACCCGTCGGGCAAACTGCCGGTGACTTTCCCGCGTTCCGTGGGGCAGATTCCGACCTACTACAACCACCTGAGCATTGGCCGGCCATTCACGCCGGGCAAGCCGGGCAACTACACGTCGCAGTATTTCGATGATACGACCGGGCCGCTGTTCCCGTTCGGTTATGGCCTGAGCTACACCGATTTCAGCCTGAGCGACATGGCGCTGTCGTCGACCACGCTCAACACCACCGGCAAGCTCGACGCCAGCGTCACGGTGAAAAACACCGGCAAGCGTGACGGCGAAACCGTGGTGCAGCTGTACATTCAGGACGTCACCGGTTCGATGATCCGCCCGGTGAAGGAATTGAAGAACTTTCAGAAAATCATGCTCAAGGCCGGCGAACAGAAAGTCGTGCACTTCACCATCACCGAGGATGATCTGAAGTTCTACAACACCCAGCTCAAATACGCGGCCGAGCCCGGCAAGTTCAACGTGCAGATCGGTCTGGATTCCCAGAGCGTGAAGCAGCAGAGCTTTGAACTGCTGTAACCCTGCTCCCACAATGATCGTTCCCACGCGGAGCCTGGGAACGATCAAACATCGGGGAATGTGGGTTCGGCTGCTAGCCGCGGCGATCCAGCAGATTGACCACCAACCGATCCACCCAGCCCCACACCCTCTGCTTCACCCGGCGCCATAACGGTCGGCGTCGCCATTCTTCCAGGCTCACCCTGTGACTCAGCCCGAAGTCTTTAACGAAACTCGCCTCCACCGCTGCCGTCAATGACGGGTCCAGCGCCTCCAGATTCGCCTCCAGATTGAAGCGCAAATTCCAGTGATCGAAGTTGCATGAACCGATGCTGACCCAGTCGTCCACCATGACCATTTTCAGGTGCAGGAAGCACGGCTGATATTCGTGGATCTGCACACCGGCCTTGAGCAGTCGCGGGTAATAGCGATGCCCGGCGTAGCGCACCGACGGGTGATCGGTGCGCGGCCCGGTCAGCAGCAGACGCACATCGACCCCGCGTGCGGCGGCCTTGCGCAGGGAGCGGCGGATTTTCCAGGTTGGCAGGAAATACGGCGTGGCCATCCAGATGCGTTTCTGCCCGCTGTTCAATGCACGGAACAACGATTGCAGAATGTCGCGATGCTGGCCCGCATCGGCATATGCCACGCGGCCCATGCCGGTGCCCGTGTCCGGCACTTTCGGCAAGCGTGGCAGGCCGACGTGTGCCGAGGGTTTCCATGCCCGGCGATGACGATTGGCGATCCACTGACGGTCGAACAGGATCTGCCAGTCGAGCACCAGCGGACCGGTGATTTCCACCATCACTTCATGCCACTCGCTGGTGTCCTGGTCGGGTGTCCAGAATTCATCGGTCACGCCTGTGCCGCCGACCACTGCCAGGCGTTGATCGACCAACAGCAATTTGCGGTGATCGCGATAGAAATTGCCCACCCAACGCCGCCAGTTCAGGGGATTGTAAAAGCGCAGTTCGACGCCGGCGTGAATCAATCGCTGACGAAGGTCCGGGGTGAACGCGAGGCTGCCGTAATCATCGAACAGGCAGCGCACCCGTACCCCGCGTTCGGCGGCCTGGACCAACGCCGAAACCACGGCTTCGGCACAGGCACCCGCCTCGACCAAATACAACTCCAGCTCCACCTGTTCCTCGGCGCGTGCAATCTCCACCAGCATGCGCGGGAAGAATTGCGGGCCGTCGATCAACAGCTCGAATCGGTTGCCGTCACGCCATGGGAAGATCGCCCCGCGCATGTCAGCGCGCCGTGAAAATCAGCACCGCACCCACCGGTACCGACAGGCTGATGGCCGACAGGTCTGCCAGTTTGCGCAGGCTGTCCAGCCCCGGCACGAGATCAAAATCCTCGGCGTTGATCACCAATGGCTCCAGCGTCACGACTTGGAAGCGCCGGTCATCGAGACGCGTGGCCAGTAACTCGGCCGGGTATTCGTGCTGCTTGCCGTGCAGGTTGACGGTCAGCGGCAGGCGCAGTTCAAGCTGCGCACCGGAGGCCAGATCGTTGATCGGGCGCAGGTCGATTTGCGTGGTGATGGTGGCTTCAGGGAATTGCTCGATCTGGAACAGCTCCTTGCGCATGCGCTCATCGCGCAGCGGGATGCCGCTGTTGATCGAGTCCAGCTCGACCGAAACTTCGGCGCGGCCGTTGGGATCGACCTTGCCGTGCAGCACCAGAAAACGCTGTACTTCCGAGATGTGGGCGTTTTTGGTACTGACGAACGACAGCCGCGACGACTCGCCGTCCAGGTACCAATTGGCGTGTGCCGGTAACGCAGGGGCGGCCAGCAGCAGGCTGGCGAAGACTTTAAAGAGGGAGCGGTTGAACATTGAACACTCGTGGGGGGATGAACCTGAGCCGAACATTAACCGCCTCCACGGTTATTGCAAACTTGATCAACGCAAAACCTTCGACTGATGACGTTTACTGTGGGAGCTGGCTTGCCAGCGATAGCGTCGGCACAGGCGATTTTTGGGTGTCTGACACACCGCCATCGCTGGCAAGCCAGCTCCCACAGGGTTCTCTGTTTATTGGAAACCGTAGGCATGTCAGGGAATCAGGCGGCAGCCTTGGCGGTCGCTCAGCCACTGCGCGCTATTGCTGCGACCCATGCCGCTGACCGTGATGGTTTTGCTGGCAGAGTCATCCGTGAATTGGCTGGTGGGCAACCATTGCTTCACATAGCCACGGCAATACCCGGCGTCATTGTTCGTCACGTAGCGGCACGAGCAATATTCCTTGGCGGTGTAGGCGCTGATGATGTCCGGGAATGCCCAAAGGTTCTCGCGCTCATAAACACCCCAGCCCAGCAGTACGACCAGCAACAACAGTAGAAACCGCTTCATGGGCGCACCGCCTGCAACACACGCTTGAGCAGTTCGTTGTGCTTATAGCTGCCGTCGCGGTCATCGCCGTATCGCACGATCACCAGTTTTTCGCTGGGAATCACATACAGCGCCTGCCCCCAATGGCCGAGGGCGGCGAAGGTGTCGGGCGGCGCGTCGGGCCACGGTGATATTGCGCTTTCGGCCGGGCGATTGAGCCACCAGTGTCCGCCGGGCACAGCTTCGTCCTGGTGCGCCTTGTAGGCCTCGAAGGGTTTCAGGCTGAACGCTACCCAGTCCTTGGGCAGCAATTGCCGATCATTCCAGCGCCCGCCCCGCGCCATCAACAGACCGACCCGCGCCAGATCTCGTGCGGTGAGATAGGCGTAAGAGGAGGCGACAAACGTGCCACTGCCGTCGGTTTCCCACACGGCATGGCGAATGCCCAGCGGTTCGAATAAAGCGGTCCACGGGTAGTCGAAATAACGCTGCGGCCCGACCATGGTTTTCAGGGCGGTGGCGAGCAGGTTGCTGTCGCCGCTTGAATAGCGGAACGCCTGACCCGGCGCGGCGTAGCGGTCGTGCTCGGCGGTGAACGCCGCCATATCGCGATGGCCTCGGGTGTAGAGCATCGCCACCACTGAAGATTTCAGCGGCGCGTATTCGTAGTCTTCCTGCCAGTCCAGACCGGATGCCCAGTTCAGCAAATTGGCGAGGGTGATGGCCGGGTGTCTTTCCAACGCCGGGTAGAACTTCAGCGCAGGGTCGTCGAGTTTGAACAGGCCTTCGCCGTAGGCCACACCGAGGACGGTGGCCATCAGGCTTTTGCTGATCGACCAGGTGAGGTGCGGCGTCTGTTCGGTGGTCGGGCCGGCGTAGCGTTCGTAGACGATCTGGCCGTCGCGGATGATCAGCAAGGCATCGGTGCGGATGCCGTGGCGGGTGGTGTCGTCACGGGGTGGAAAGGCGTAGGT
The DNA here is from genome assembly GCF_014268505.2 of Pseudomonas khorasanensis. GTDB lineage: Bacteria > Pseudomonadota > Gammaproteobacteria > Pseudomonadales > Pseudomonadaceae > Aquipseudomonas > Aquipseudomonas khorasanensis. The sequence goes on along the minus strand of NZ_JABWQP020000001.1, from coordinate 30,479 downwards.
TTCCAGGTCGCTGACGGTGGTGATACGCGGGCCGACCGGCCAGTCTTCGTCGGGCCATGGTTCGGCCTGAACGGTGAGGCTGATCAGTAGCAGAAGCAGGGGCAGGCCTTTGAACATGGTGATGGCTCGGCAAAGAGATCGGTCGATGCTAGCCCGAATAAATGACAATGGCGGGCATGCTCTTGGCAGGCGCTGCCGAAGGCTGCGATCTTTTGATCCTGATTTTAAAAAACAAGATCAAAAGATCGCAGCCTTCGGCAGCTACTACAGGGGTCTATGCAGCGCCTTGGCCAGGCGCTTGGCTCTGGCGCCCGCCGCCAATTGCATCACCCCTCGGTCGCGCTGCCACATCTGCGCCCACTGCGGATCACCCTGCACCAACGCCTGATCGACCTCGGTCTTGAGTGACTCGAACTGCGCAAACAACCCAGCCAACAGCACGTGCACGGCCGGATTGTCCGGCGGTTGCCGGCTCGCCTCGGCGCAGCCGGCCAGCAGCGCCAGTAACCGCAGTTGCAGCGTCTGCGGCCAGTCGCTGTCCTGGCCGACGCCATACAGCCACGCGGTCATTGAGCTGAGCACGTAAACATCTTCGAGGGTGCGAAACGGTTTGACGTAAGCGTCCCAGCCGTCGCCGGCAAGCAACTCACACAACGCGCCGTCGGGGTGCAGCCGACCATGACTGATGTCCGGCATCAAGGGCAGCGCCGGCAGTTTTTCCAGCGTTACGCCGGGCTCGCCGGGATAAACCACTGCCAGGCTCAGGCGCGGTGTTTCGCCCGGTTCTTCACTGCGCGCGGCAACCAGCAACCAGTCGGCGGCGTCGCCAGCGGTGACGAAATCCTTGCGCCCGCTGACGCGCAAACCGCTCAGTCGCGTCTGCATGTCCGCCGGGCGCAGGCTGCGCAGCTCGGTCGCGCACAACGCGCCGAGGCTCAGCGGCGCGCTCGGCCAGAGCATGCGCAACGCCGCCTGATACCCAACCAGAAACGCCAGCCCAGGCGTCGCCATCCGCCGCCCACCCGTCACCGCCAATTCGAACGGCGTGACGTTGCCCAACGCCAGCAACAACGTCGCGAAACCGTCCGCCAGATCTGCCACGGCGGGCAATCGGTCACGACGTTGCAGCAGATCTGGCCAGGGCATAAGCGCCTCCTTGTGGGCTGTCATATAAGCATCACCGAACGTTCATGGCGATGACACCGGGGCTACATAGCCTGACTTTGCACAACACGGCTGCATAAAGAAAGTCGATCGGCTGCAACCCACGACGGGTTAAAGGCCCGTACGGAGATCCACATGACGCAAATCGCCCGCATCAGCGACACCGGCAATGAACGCCGCCTGCAAGCCGAACGCCTGATCGGCGCCGAAGCCTTGCAGCAAGCCCAGGCCTTGCGCTTCAACGTTTTCAGCGGCGAGTTCAACGCCAAGCTGAAAGGCGCGGAACTGGGTCTGGACATGGATGATTATGATGTCCACTGCAGCCACATCGGCGTGCGTGACCTGAACACTGGCCGCCTGGTGGCGACCACGCGTCTGCTCGATCACACCGCTGCCAGCAGCCTCGGCAAGTTTTACAGCGAAGAAGAATTCAGCCTGCACGGGCTGGCGCACCTGAAGGGCACGATCCTGGAAATCGGCCGCACCTGCGTCGACCCGGCGTATCGCAACGGCGGCACCATCGCGGTGCTGTGGGGCGAGTTGGCCGAAGTGCTCAATCAGGGCGGTTACAGCTACTTGATGGGTTGCGCAAGCATCCCGATGCAGGATGGCGGCGTACAGGCCCACGCGATCATGCAGCGCTTGCGCGAACGTTATCTGTGCACCGAACACTTGCGCGCCGAACCGAAAAATCCGTTGCCGACGCTGGATATTCCTTCCAACGTCATCGCCGAAATGCCGCCGCTGCTAAAAGCTTATATGCGCCTGGGCGCGAAAATTTGCGGCGAGCCCTGCTGGGACGAAGACTTCCAGGTCGCCGACGTGTTCATCCTGCTCAAGCGCGACGAGCTCTGCCCGCGCTACGCCAAACACTTCAAGGCAGCCGTGTGATGAGCCGGTTGCGCGTGTACGCGCGAATCACGCGGGTGCTGCTGGTGGTGGCGCTGGGGCTGACCATGGCCAGTGTCTTCGGCGTGTTCGAACGGATTGGCCTGGCGCACTCAATGGAACGTCGCCAGCGCTGGTCGCGGTTTTTCATGGCGCGGCTGAGCAGCGCCCTGCCCTTTCGCGTGACGGTTTACGGTGAACTGCCGAAACAGCCGATGCTGTGGGTCAGCAACCACGTGTCATGGACGGACATTCCGCTGCTGGGCATGCTCACGCCGCTGTCGTTTCTGTCCAAGGCCGAAGTGCGCACCTGGCCGGTGGCGGGCTGGCTCGCGGCCAAGGCTGGCAGCCTGTTTATCCGCCGCGGCTCGGGCGACAGCCAGTTGATCCGCAAGCAAATGACCCGTCACCTGCAAACCGAACATGCGCTGCTGATGTTCCCGGAAGGCACCACCACCGACGGCCGCTCGCTGCGCACGTTTCATGGTCGCTTGCTGTCGGCGGCGATTGACTCCGAAGTGATGTTGCAACCGGTCGCGATCCGTTACCTGCGTGACGGCGAAATCGATGCGTTGGCGCCGTTCATTGGTGACGACGATCTGCTGTCGCATTTGATGCGGTTGTTCAGCAACGATTGCGGCGATGTCGAAGTGCATCTGCTCAAGCCGATCGCCTGTCAGGGTCGGGAACGTGCGGCGCTGGCGTTCGAGGCGCAGCAGGCGGTGCAGCGGGCGTTGTTTGGCGAAGTAGCGAAACCTGCCGAACCGCGTCGCGCAGGCGACCTGATCGCCGCCTGAAAATACAAATCCCCTGTGGGAGCGAGCCTGCTCGCGAAGGCGGCGTGACATTCAGCATCTATATTGGCTGAGACACCGCATTCGCGAGCAGGCTCGCTCCCACATTCAGATCTTCAGTGGATCAGAGTTTTGTGCGAAATCCTGCAGTTGCGGATAAAACAGGCTGAAGTCTTCACTCAACGGCTCATACAACCGCCGCAACTCCGTCATCGCCCCCGCCAGTTCTTCAGGTCTGGTCAGCCGTCGGGAAATCCCGCGCAGCACTTGCTCCAGCACCTCGAATTCCCGATACGAACCCAACCAGTCATTGGCGACCATGTGCGGGGCGATCTGTGCCAGCCGCTCGGGCAGTTGTTGCTCTTGGGACAAGACTCGGTAGACGTCAGCAGTGAAAACCTTTAGCGGTCGATCGGCATACAGCGTCCAGTCGCGCGCAAGGCAGTGATCGAAAAACACATCCAGCACGATCCCGGCATAGCGCCGCCGGGTTGCGCAAAAGCGCCCCAGCGCGATATCCACCAATGGGTGGCGATCGGTGAACACATCGATTCGACGATGCAGTTGAATCGCCGCCTCGACCTCTGGCGCGAACTGCCCTTGCAGCCGGCCTTTGACGAAATCGCCATACAGGCTGCCGAGTAACTGACCGGGGCGCTGACCGCCGAGATGTAAATGCGCGAGATAGTTCATGGGCGCAGCTTAGCACTGCGCTCGGTCATCCAGCACGCCAATATCGTTATAACCCGATATAGCGATTTATGCGCTCGTCAGATCAAATTCATATTGGTATATCGCGATTCAACGATTTAAAGTTCGCTTCATCGCGATATATCGCCACTGCCCACATGAGCCCAAGCCATGAACCTCGACCTCGACGAAATAATAAAAGCCCTGGCGCACCCAGTACGGCGAGACATCCTCAACTGGCTCAAAGAGCCGAAAAACGAATTTCCCGAGCAGTTGCACAACCACGAATACGGCATCTGCGCCGGGCAGATCGACCAGCGTTGCGGCCTGTCGCAATCGACCGTGTCGGCGCACCTGGCGACTCTGCAACGGGCCGGTTTGATCAGCAGCCAAAAAGCTGGGCAGTGGCATTTTTTCAAACGCAACGAGGACGTGATTCAAGCGTTTCTCAGCACCCTCAGTAAAGAGCTCTGACCCTTAACGTCAGCCAGCCGACAAGGAAACCGCATGCCCCTCTCGCTACTCATTCTCGCCCTGAGCGCCTTCGCCATCGGCACCACCGAATTCGTCATCATGGGCCTGCTGCCCGACGTGGCGGCTGACCTCGGCGTGTCGATTCCCGGCGCCGGCTGGCTGGTCACCGGTTACGCCCTGGGCGTTGCCATCGGTGCGCCGTTCATGGCACTGGCCACCGCCAAGCTGCCGCGCAAGGCAGCACTGGTCGCGCTGATGGGCATCTTTATTGTCGGCAATCTGCTCTGCGCCATCGCCAGCGATTACAACGTGCTGATGTTTGCCCGCGTGGTTACCGCCCTGTGTCACGGCGCATTTTTCGGCATCGGTTCGGTGGTCGCGGCCGGTCTGGTAGCACCGAACAAACGTGCCTCGGCGGTGGCGTTGATGTTCACCGGCCTGACCCTGGCCAACGTGCTCGGCGTTCCGCTGGGCACGGCGCTGGGTCAGGAGGCCGGCTGGCGCTCGACGTTCTGGGCCGTGACCGTAATCGGTGTGATCGCACTGATCGGCCTGATCCGTTTCCTGCCGGGCAAGCGTGACGAAGAAAAACTGGACATGCGCGCCGAATTCGCTGCCCTCAAAGGCGCCGGCATCTGGCTGTCGCTGAGCATGACCGCGCTGTTTTCCGCTTCGATGTTCACCCTCTTCACCTACGTCGCGCCGCTGCTTGGCGACGTCACCGGCGTTTCGCCAAAAGGCGTGACCTGGACCCTGCTATTGATCGGCCTCGGTTTGACGGTCGGCAACATCATCGGCGGCAAACTGGCGGACAAGCGCCTCGGCGCCACCCTGATCGGCGTGTTCGTGGCGATGGCGGTGGTGTCCACCGTGCTGAGCTGGACCAGCGTCGCGCTGATCCCTACCGAAATCACCCTGTTCCTCTGGGCCACTGCGTCGTTTGCGGCCGTACCGGCATTGCAGATCAACGTGGTGACCTTCGGCAAAGCAGCACCGAACCTGGTGTCGACCCTGAACATCGGCGCCTTCAACGTCGGCAACGCCCTCGGCGCCTGGGTCGGCGGCAGCGTCATCGCCCACGGTTTCGGCCTGACCAGCGTGCCGCTGGCCGCCGCCGCGCTGGCCGTGCTCGCCCTGCTGGTGACCCTGATTACTTTCCGCCAGAACGGCAATGCCGAACTGGCCCCTGCTTCCAACTGATCAACTTCCTGTTAAAGAGGCTTATAGACATGGCGACAATTTTCGACCCGATCAAACTTGGCGACATCGAGCTGAACAACCGCATCATCATGGCGCCGCTGACCCGCTGCCGCGCCGACGAAGGCCGCGTACCGAACGCGCTGATGGCTGAATACTATGTGCAACGCGCCTCGGCCGGCCTGATCCTCAGCGAAGCCACCTCCGTGACGCCGATGGGCGTGGGCTACCCGGACACCCCGGGCATTTGGTCGAACGATCAAGTGCGTGGCTGGGCCAACGTGACCAAAGCCATTCACGCTGCAGGCGGCAAGATCTTCCTGCAGCTGTGGCACGTCGGCCGCATTTCTCACCCTTCGTACCTGAACGGCGAAGCACCGGTCGCGCCGAGCGCCATCCAGCCAAAGGGCCACGTCAGCCTGGTTCGCCCGCTGGCCGATTACCCGACGCCGCGCGCCCTGGAAACCGCTGAAATCGCCGACATCGTCGACGCCTACCGCACCGGCGCCGAGAACGCCAAGGCGGCCGGTTTCGACGGCGTGGAAATTCATGGCGCCAACGGTTACCTGCTCGATCAGTTCCTGCAAAGCAGCACCAACCAGCGCACCGACAACTACGGCGGCTCGCTGGAAAACCGTGCACGCCTGCTGCTGGAAGTCACCGACGCCGCCATCGAAGTCTGGGGCGCCGGTCGTGTGGGTGTGCACTTGGCACCACGTGCGGATTCCCACGACATGGGCGATGACAACCTGGCCGAAACTTTCACCTACGTCGCCCGTGAGTTGGGCAAGCGCGGCATTGCGTTCATCTGCTCGCGCGAGAAAGAAGGCGCCGACAGCCTCGGCCCACAGCTGAAAGAAGCCTTCGGTGGCCCGTACATCGCCAACGAAAAATTCACCAAGGAAAGCGCCAATGCCTGGCTGGCAGACGGTAAAGCGGACGCGGTAGCGTTCGGCGTGCCTTTCATTGCCAACCCCGACCTGCCGGCACGCCTGAAGGCTGATGCGCCGCTGAACGAGCCGCACCCGGAAACCTTCTACGGCAAAGGCCCGGTGGGCTACATTGATTACCCGGCACTCTAAGTTATAACTGAAACAATAAAAGCCCCAACTCAAAAAGCTGGGGCTTTCTTTTGCGGCATTAAATATTCAGTACTACTTCCAGACTTTCATACTCCTTTTAAAATCATCATATTGGGCAGCAGGCTTAACAACCTGCCAACAGACACCCTATAAACAAATATGAATAAAAAGGAATTTACGATGAATGATGACTCTCTGGAAAACACCGCTGATACTTTAAGAGAAATAGCATCCTTGATCGGCTTCGCGCCATGGGTCGCTATCTACGACTACGCTCAATCGCTCAATACAGCAGAAAATCTGGAGCTTCTCAATAAACTTGCAGCTCATGCGAGACTTGACGAGAAGGTCAACCAGGAAGTTAAGGTCTGGGAGAACCAGAAGATCAAATCAACTCAGACACGGCTCATCGTCAAGATAAAAAATACGACCTCCCATACTTTTGACATCAATAAAAACAGTCTCGCGCTGACCGTTGATGAACAAGACTATCTAAAAATCCTCCCCCAGGAAATCGAAGCATTTCATTGCGATTTCACATACTCTCGACAATTAGGCACCCCTGACAAAGACATATACAAGCATTTCATTATATTCGGCAACGAGAGCCTGGGTTTCCGTTTTGACTTCGGATTGCGCGTCAATACCTCTTTCGGTGTTTTTACTCCAACACTTACCCCTGTTCGCACAAGTAAAGTTGCTTCCATCGGCACCACGCCGATCAAATGTACGAGCCAAATTACCCGTGCAGAGGATAACGCCCCCTACAGCTTCAGCGTAGAGATCACCCTGGGTTAAAGAACACCGCCCCGTGGATCTTCTTTACGGGGCATTCACAGACCTTCACAAACGCGCAACAAAACCCCTACAAAATTCACGACAGTCTGCCTACCAACTCAGACAGCATCGGTTTATAAAGGTCATCTTGCCACGGTGTACGAGCGATGGCGGTGCTGATCCGATCCGATACGGTACACCTGCCATTTTTCTGTATGTAGTTTCATTTGCGCAGGCTGGGGCTCAGGCGCAGCATGTCCAGCCCGGTGTCGACCCAGCGTTCGGCCTCGGCATGCAGCTCGAAGCTGTCCGGGGCCAGCAGCCAGCCGTAAAGGAGGCCATCGATATAAGCGTGAATGCTGATGGCCGCGCGGCCAGTGTCGAGATTTTCCGGCAGTTGACCGCGGTTCACCGCATTACGCAGGGTCAGGCCGATGCGCAGGTTGCAATCGAGACTGGCTGTCCGACGCTGCTGGCGCAAATCGCACATTTCATCGGTGAATTCGCACTTATGAAACAGAATTTCGTTGATGCGCCGGGTTTTCGGGTCCAGTGCAACTTGATGAAACAAATGAATCAGCAATTTACGCATGCAGCCCAGCGGGTCGAGCTCGTCCTCGCTCTCACTGGCCTTGGCCAGTTCATCCAGCGGCTCGTGCAAGCTGTCGAGCATGGCCTGGACCAGATCAGCCTTGTTGCTGAAATGCCAGTAGATCGCGCCGCGAGTCACGCCAGCCAGGGTCGCGATGTCCGCCAGAGTCGTGCGGGCGACCCCTCTTTCATAGAAGGCTTTTTCGGCCGCTTCCAGAATCTGGCTGCGAGTTTCCTGAGCTTCCTCTTTGGTACGACGGACCATGGCAGTAAAACCTCAAACAGAATGTCTCAGGGATGGCTGAATATCCGCTGATTAAAGAGGGGGACGATTTCTCATGAATCGGCTCCCCGGCCTACAATTTCTAACCTTGCGTCGATTTTTGTAGCGGGGTGGGTACGCGGCGAAGGTATTTACAAACAACCATGAACGTAAGTATATTACTTAGCAAGCTACTTATCCACCCGGTGCCCGATTTTTACTTTTTCACACTTCTTGTGCGCTTTTTGCGCGCCTGACCCGAGGATCTTCATGCAATTCAAGCCAGCTGTTACCGCTCTGGTCACTGCCGTCGCCCTGGCATCGCTGCTCAGCGGATGTAAAAAGGAAGAAGCGGCCCCTGCCGCTCCGCCCCCTCAGGTCGGCGTCGTCACCCTGCAACCACAAGCCTTTACCCTCACCTCCGAACTGCCGGGTCGCACCAGTGCGTTCCGCATTGCTGAAGTTCGCCCGCAGGTCAACGGCATCATTCTCAAGCGTCTGTTCAAGGAAGGCGCCGACGTCAAAGCCGGCCAGCAGCTTTATCAGATCGATCCGTCGGTCTATGAAGCGACCCTGAAAAGCGCCGAAGCCAACCTGCGTTCGACCAAGTCGATCTCCGATCGCTACAAGCAATTGGTCGATGAGCAAGCCGTGAGCCGTCAGGAATACGACACGGCCGTGGCCAATCGTATGGAATCGGAAGCGTCGCTGCAGAGCGCGCAGATCAACGTGCGCTACACCAAGGTCTACGCGCCGATCTCGGGCCGTATCGGTCGTTCTTCGGTGACCGAAGGCGCACTGGTCAGCAACGGCCAGGCTGATGCGATGGCGGTGATTCAACAGCTCGATCCGATCTACGTCGACGTCACCCAGTCGTCGGTCGAGCTGCTGGAACTGCGCCGCGAACTGGAAAGCGGCCGTCTGCAGAAGGCCGGCGACAACGCCGCTGCGGTCAAGCTGACCCTGGAAGATGGCAGCCAGTACAAACTCGACGGCAAGCTGGAGTTCTCCGAAGTGTCGGTCGATCAGGCCACCGGTTCGGTCACCCTGCGCGCGGTATTCCCGAACCCCGATCACACGCTGTTGCCGGGCATGTTCGTCCACGCTCAGTTGCAGGCCGGTGTGAACAGCGCCGCGATCCTCGCCCCTCAACAAGGCGTGACCCGTGACCTCAAAGGCACGCCGACCGCGCTGGTCGTCGGTGCAGACAACAAGGTCGAGTTGCGTCAGCTCAAGGCCAGCCGCACCGTCGGCAGTCAGTGGCTTATCGAAGACGGCCTGAAAGCCGGCGATCGCTTGATCACCGAAGGTCTGCAATACGTCAAACCGGGCGTCGAAGTCAAAGCGACCGAAGCGACCAACGTCGGAGCAAAGAACCCGGCCCCCGCCCAGGCAGCTGACAAAGCCGCCGGCGGCCAAGGGGAGTAATTCATGTCAAAATTCTTCATTGACCGTCCGATTTTCGCCTGGGTAATCGCCCTGGTGATCATGCTGGTCGGGGCACTTTCGATCCTGAAATTGCCGATCAACCAATACCCGAGCATTGCGCCTCCGGCCATTGCAATCTCCGTGACCTACCCGGGTGCGTCCGCGCAAACCGTGCAGGACACCGTGGTGCAAGTGATCGAGCAGCAGCTCAACGGTATCGACAACCTGCGTTATGTGTCGTCGGAAAGTAACTCCGACGGCAGCATGACCATCACCGCAACCTTCGAGCAAGGCACCAACTCCGACACCGCGCAGGTCCAGGTCCAGAACAAGCTGAACCTGGCTACCCCACTGCTGCCGCAGGAAGTGCAGCAGCAAGGTATCCGCGTTACCAAGGCAGTGAAAAACTTCCTGTTGGTGATCGGCGTGGTCTCGCGTGACGGCAGCATGACCAAGGACGACCTGTCCAACTACATCGTCTCGAACATGCAGGACCCGATTTCGCGGACCGCCGGTGTCGGTGACTTCCAGGTCTTCGGTGCCCAGTATGCGATGCGCATCTGGCTCGATCCGGCCAAGTTGAACAACTTCAACCTGACCCCGGTCGACGTGAAAAACGCCGTTGCGGCACAGAACGTCCAGGTTTCGTCCGGCCAGCTCGGTGGCTTGCCTGCCGTGCAGGGTCAGCAACTGAACGCGACGATCATCGGCAAGACCCGTCTGCAAACCGCCGAGCAGTTCAAGGAAATCCTGCTCAAGGTCAACAAGGACGGCTCTCAGGTTCGCCTGAAAGACGTCGCTGAAGTCGGCCTCGGTGGCGAAAACTACGCGATCAGCGCCCAGTTCAACGGCAGCCCGGCTTCCGGTCTGGCGGTGAAACTGGCCAACGGCGCCAACGCCCTCGACACCGCCAAGGCCCTGCGCACCACCATCGACAGCCTCAAGCCGTTCTTCCCGCAAGGCATGGAAGTGGTGTTCCCGTATGACACCACCCCGGTGGTGACCGAATCGATCAAAGGCGTGGTTCACACGCTGGTCGAAGCCGTCGCGCTGGTGTTCCTGGTGATGTTCCTCTTCCTGCAGAACTTCCGCGCCACGGTCATCACCACGATGACGGTGCCGGTGGTATTGCTCGGTACGTTCGGCATCCTCGCCGCTGCCGGTTTCAGCATCAACACCTTGACCATGTTCGGCATGGTGCTGGCCATCGGTCTGCTGGTGGACGACGCCATCGTTGTGGTGGAAAACGTCGAGCGGGTGATGAGCGAAGAAGGCTTGTCACCGAAAGAAGCGACGAAGAAATCCATGGGCCAGATCCAGGGCGCACTGGTCGGTATCGCCCTTGTGCTCTCGGCGGTATTGCTGCCGATGGCGTTCTTCAGCGGTTCCACCGGCGTGATCTACAAGCAGTTCTCGATCACCATCGTCTCGGCCATGGCCCTGTCGGTACTGGTTGCCCTGATCTTCACCCCGGCGCTCTGCGCGACCATGCTCAAGCCGATTCCGAAAGGCGAGCACGGTACGCCGAAGAAAGGTTTCTTCGGCTGGTTCAACCGCAACTTCGACCGGGGCGTGCGCAGCTACGAGCGCGGCGTCGGCAATATGCTGACCCGCAAGGCGCCGTATCTGCTGGCGTATCTGCTGATCGTAGTCGGCATGATCTGGCTGTTCACCCGCATCCCGACCGCGTTCCTTCCGGAAGAAGACCAGGGCGTACTGTTCGCCCAAGTGCAGACCCCGGCCGGTTCCAGTGCCGAGCGCACGCAAGTGGTCGTGGATGAAATGCGCGAATACCTGCTGCGTCCGAACAAGGACGGCGGTGAGGCGGACGCGGTGGCTTCGGTGTTCACCGTGACCGGCTTCAACTTCGCCGGCCGTGGCCAGAGCTCGGGTATGGCGTTCATCATGCTCAAGCCGTGGGATGAACGTAACGCCGACAACAGCGTGTTCAAGCTCGCGGAGCGGGCGCAGCAACACTTCTTCAGCTTCCGCGATGCGATGGTGTTCGCCTTTGCCCCGCCAGCGGTACTGGAGTTGGGTAACGCCACCGGTTTCGACGTATTCCTGCAGGACCGCGCCGGTATCGGTCACGAAAAACTGATGGAAGCGCGCAACCAGTTCCTTGGCATGGCCGCGCAAAGCAAAGTTTTGACGCAGGTGCGTCCGAACGGTCTGAACGACGAGCCGCAGTTCCAGCTCGAAATCGATGACGAGAAGGCCAGTGCGCTGGGCATCACCATCAGCGATATCAACAACACGCTCTCGATCGCCTTGGGCAGTAGCTACGTCAACGACTTCATCGACCGCGGTCGAGTGAAGAAGGTTTACGTGCAAGGCCAGCCGGACTCGCGCATGAGCCCGGAGGATCTGAAAAAGTGGTACGTGCGTAACGCCGAAGGCACCATGGTTCCTTTTTCCGCGTTTGCCAAGGGCGAGTGGGTCTACGGTTCACCGAAACTGGCGCGCTACAACGGTGTAGAAGCGGTCGAGGTACTGGGTGCTCCTGCACCGGGTTACTCCACCGGTGAAGCGATGGCCGAAGTCGAAGCGATTGCCAAGAAACTGCCGACCGGTGTCGGTATTTCCTGGACGGGCCTGTCGTATGAGGAACGTCTGTCCGGTTCCCAGGCGCCGGCGCTGTACGCCCTTTCGTTGCTGATGGTGTTCCTGTGTCTGGCGGCGCTGTATGAAAGCTGGTCGATTCCGATCGCGGTCATGCTCGTGGTGCCGCTGGGGATCATCGGTGCACTGATGGCCACCAGCCTGCGCGGCCTGTCCAACGACGTGTACTTCCAGGTGGGTCTGTTGACGACCATCGGTCTGGCGGCTAAAAACGCCATTCTGATCGTCGAATTCGCCAAGGAACTGCATGAACAGGGACGCACCCTGCGTGAGGCGGCGATCGAAGCCTGCCGCATGCGTCTGCGACCGATCATCATGACGTCGCTGGCTTTCGTCCTCGGTGTTGTACCGTTGGCGATCTCCACGGGCGCTGGCTCGGGCAGTCAACATGCGATCGGTACTGGCGTAATTGGCGGTATGCTCACGGCCACGATCCTGGCGATCTTCTGGGTGCCACTGTTCTTCGTTACTGTGTCGTCCATCGGTCAGCGCAAAAAAGCCGACCCGGATGAGACTACTGAAACTCCTAAAGAGGCTGGCCAATGAGCAAGTCGCTACTCTCCATCGCAGTCGCCGCCTTCGTGCTGAGCGGTTGCTCGCTGATACCTGATTATCAGCAGCCTGAGGCTCCGGTCGCAGGTCAGTACCCGCAGGGGCCGGCGTACTCGCCGGCCCAGGCACCGGCGCAAGCCGCTGCCGAACAGGGCTGGAAGCAGTTTTTCCACGACCCTGCCCTGCAGCAAATGATTCAGGTAGCGCTGGAAAACAACCGTGACCTGCGTGTCGCGGCGTTGAACATCGACGCCTACGCCGCCCAGTACCGCATCCAGCGTGCGGATCTGTTTCCGGCGGTCTCGGCGAACGGTTCCGGCAGCCGCCAGCGTGTCCCGGCCCGTGCGTCGCAGACGGGTGAGTCGAGCATCACCAGCTCCTACTCCGCCACCCTCGGCGTCAGTGCTTACGAACTCGACCTCTTCGGTCGGGTTCGCAGCCTCAGCGAGCAAGCGCTGCAGCAATACTTCGCCACTGAAGAAGCGCGTCGCAGCACCCAGATCAGCCTGGTCGCCAACGTGGCCAACGCTTACCTGACCTGGCAGGCCGACAAGGAACTGCTGAAGCTGACGCAAGACACCCTCGGTGCCTTTGAAGAAAGCTACCGGCTGACCAGTCGCAGCAACGAAGTCGGCGTGGCGTCGGCGCTGGATCTCGCGCAGTCGCGTACCTCGGTGGAAAACGCCCGCGCACAACTGGCGCGTTACACCCGTCAGGTCGCGCAGGACGAAAACAGCCTGACCCTGCTGCTCGGCACCGGCATCCCGGCCAACCTGCAAGCGGCCAAACCGCTGGCGGACGACCTGCTCAGCGATGTGCCGGCCGGTCTGCCGTCGGATCTGCTGCAACGTCGCCCGGACATTCTGCAGGCCGAGTACAACCTCAAGGCCGCCAACGCCAACATCGGCGCGGCCCGTGCAGCGTTCTTCCCGAGCATCAGCCTGACCGCCAACGCGGGCAGCCTGAGCCCGGACCTGTCCGGCCTGTTCAAGGGCGGTTCGGGGACTTGGCTGTTCCAGCCGCAGATCAACCTGCCGATCTTCAACGCCGGCAGCCTGCGCGCCAGCCTCGATTACGCCAAGATCCAGAAGGACATTGGCGTGGCGAACTACGAGAAGTCCATTCAGACGGCCTTCCAGGAAGTCGCCGATGGCCTGGCCGCGCGCCAGACCTACACCGAGCAGTTGCAGGCGCAGCGTGATTTCGTTCAGGCCAACCAGGATTACTACCGTCTGGCCGAACGTCGCTATCGCATCGGCGTCGACAGCAACCTGACCTTCCTCGATGCCCAGCGTCAGTTGTTCAGCGCCCAGCAAGCCCTGATCACCGACCGCCTGGCGCAGCTGACCAGTGCGGTCAACCTGTACAAGGCTTTGGGCGGTGGCTGGAATGCGCAGACCGCGCAGAACGAACCGCTGAAAGAAGAAGCGCCGAAGATGAAGCTGTTCTGATCATCATCCGGTGAACACAAGGAGCCCACCGATTGGTGGGCTTTTTGTTGCCTGTCAGAAAAGTATGTTGTTTGGGCTGGCCCCCCTTCGCGAGCAGGCTCGCTCCCACAGGGGATCGCATTCCAAATGTGGGAGCGAGCCTGCTCGCGAAGAGGCCCTTACATTCACCCAAAACACCCGACTCAATCTTGCGTTCGATAATCGCCCAAAACCTGCTTTACGCAATTGAATCCGAACATCCGCCCCCCGCACCATTCGCTCCACAAAACCAATAACACAGGTTCGACACCATGCTCCCGCGCCCTGCTCCGACCGGCTGACCGCCGTCGCTTCCCCCCTGAATTCATCGCATTTCTGCACCGTAAAAAACGGCCGCAGCGCACCCGTTCGCCTTAAAAAAACAAGAGAGACCCGAGCCCATGACAACCTCCCCTGCGCCTTACGCATTTCCCGGTCTGATCGCCCTGGCCCTGGCCGGCGCAGCGATGCCCGCTGCGGCTGAAGAAGCCGGTTTCATCGAAGGGGCCAAGGTCAACCTGAACCTGCGCAACTTCTACATCAACCGCAACTTCACCAATCCCACCAAAACCCAGGGCAAGGCTGAAGAGTGGACGCAGAGTTTCATTCTCGATGCCAAGTCCGGCTTCACCCAAGGCACTCTTGGTTTCGGCATGGACGTGCTGGGGCTGTATTCGGTGAAACTCGATGGCGGCAAGGGCACGGGCGGCACACAGCTGTTGCCACTGGACCGTGACGGCCGTCCGGCGGACAACTTCGGTCGCACCAACGTCGCGTTCAAGGCGAAATATTCCCAGACCGAAGTCAAGGTCGGGGAATGGATGCCGGTGCTGCCGATTCTGCGCTCGGACGACGGACGTTCGCTGCCGCAAACCTTCCGTGGCGGGCAGATCACCTCAAAGGAAATCGACGGCCTGACCCTGTATGGCGGCCAGTTCCGGGCCAACAGCCCACGCGACGACAGCAGCATGAGCGATATGTCGATGACCGGCAAAGCCGGTTTCACCTCTGACCGCTTCAACTTTCAGGGCGGCGAATACGCCTTCAATGACAAACGCACCCAAATCGGTGTGTGGAACGCCGAACTGAGAGACATCTACAGCCAGCAGTACATCAATCTGGTCCACAGTCAGCCGCTCGGCGACTGGACTCTGGGTGCCAACCTCGGTTTTTTTTACGGCAAGGATGACGGCAGCGCGCGGGCCGGCGATCTCGATAACAAGACCTGGTCCGGGATGTTTTCAGCCCGGTATGGCGGCAACACCTTCTACGTCGGCCTGCAGAAACTCACCGGCGACAGCGCCTGGATGCGGGTCAACGGCACCAGCGGCGGCACCTTGGCCAACGACAGCTACAACGCGAGTTATGACAACGCGCAAGAGCGTTCCTGGCAGTTGCGTCATGACTACAACTTTGCAGCGTTGGGCATTCCCGGCCTGACACTGATGAACCGCTACATCAGCGGCGACAACGTGCACACAGGGGCGATCACCGATGGCAAGGAATGGGGTCGCGAATCGGAACTGGGCTACACCATACAGAGCGGCACGCTGAAGAATCTCAACGTCAGATGGCGCAACTCGACCCTGCGCCGGGACTTCAGCAACAACGAGTTCGACGAGAACCGCCTCATCGTCAGCTACCCCATCAGCCTCCTCTAATCACTGATATTCCCCTGTAGGAGCGAGCCTGCTCGCGAAAGCGGTGTGTCAGATAAGCATATGCCGACTGACACGGCGCCTTCGCGAGCAGGCTCGCTCCCACATTGGTTCTGCGCCATTGGTCAGGAGAAGTGGCACTTCGCCGGCCGGCAGGTAAAGTGACCAAACCTGAAGGAGTCAGGTGCTTCACCCTTTCCGCTTCCGTCGTCGTAGTCGGTCCTCAAACTGGGAGCCAGGTTGTCATCGGAAGACACCAACGATCACCGGAGGACCACCTCAATGATCTCTCGTCTCGCAACACCCGACTGGGACGCCAAGGCGTATCAGCAGTTTTCCCGTCTCAGGCAACGCCCGGTCAATGAATTGCTCGACCGTGTTGACTTGCAAAACCCGCAACGTATTTACGACCTGGGCTGCGGCACCGGCATTGCGACGCAGTTGTTGGCCAAACGCTGGCCGCGCGCGCAGTTGCAGGGGATCGATAGCTCGACACAGATGCTCGCCGAAGCGCGCTGTCTGCCGGTCAAAGCGTTGTGGAAACATTGCGATCTGCTCGACTGGCAACCGGAGCAACCGGCAGATCTGCTGCTCGCCGCCGCTGTGCTGCACTTTATTGGTGGCCATGAGACGTTGCTCCCACGCCTGCTCGGCCATATCAACCCCGGCGGTTGTCTGGCGGCGCACATGCCGGACTGGCGCGATGCGCTGTGGTATCGGCTGATGCTGGACACCCTCGAAGACGCCGGCCCGGGCGGCACGCCATTGGGCCCCCCTGAGCTGCGCCAGCGCATGGCGGCGCGGCCGTTGTTGGCGCTGGAGGATTACTACCGTTTGCTCGCGCCGCTGACTTCGTCGCTGGATATCTGGGAGACCGAGCAGTTGCAGGTAGTCGACGGCAAATCACCGGTGTACGACTGGGTGAAAGTCTCGGCGCTGCGGCCGGTGATGCAGGCGCTGAGTCCAGAGGAACAGACGCGGTTTATTTATCACTACCTGATGCGGGTGCATGAGCATTATCCGCAGGAGGGGGATGGGCATACGTTGTTTGCGTTCAAGCGGATATTTATTGTTGCCACGGTTTGATTTGTCGCGGCCACTACCGCTTTCGCGAGCAGGCTCGCTCCCACAGGGAAATGCACTCCAATGTGGGAGCGAGCCTGCTCGCGAAGACGTCGGATCGGTCAATCTTTATTCCCTGGATTCAACCCCCAACTCATCCCACACCGATTCAGCCAAATGAAACGTCGCGTTCGCCGCCGGGATGCCGCAGTAGATCGCGCTCTGCATGATCACTTCCTTGATCTCGCCGCGGCTTACGCCGTTATTGGCCGCCGCGCGCAAGTGCAGTTTCAGTTCGCCCTCGCGGTTCATGCCGATCAGCATGGCGATAGTGATGAGGCTGCGGGTATGCCGAGGCAAGCCCGGGCGGGTCCAGATGTCGCCCCAGGCATGGCGGGTGATCATCTCCTGGAACTCCGAGTTGAACTCGGTCAGCGTGGTCAGGCTGCGATCGACATGGGCATCGCCCAATACCGCGCGACGGACCTGCATGCCTTCGTCGTAACGTTGTTTCTCGTCCACAACATCTTCCTCACTGAGCCTGCAAAAAAGCCAGCACCCGGTCGCTGAAATCTGCACCGGCCTGCACGTTCGACAAATGCGCTGCGTAGAACTCGGCGTACTCGGCGCCGCGTACGTTTTGCTGGATGAAATGCCCGCCGGACGGCGGCGTTACCGCATCTTCGCTGCCGGCAATCACCAGCAACGGCACGTTGATCGACGCCAGTTGGTCACGGAAATCGGCATCGCGCACCGCTGCACAGTTGGCCGCGTAACCTTGCGGATTCGTCGCCGCGAGCATGTCGGTAATCTTTTTCGCCGCTGCCGGATGCGCTGCCGAAAAGTCTGGTGTGAACCAGCGCGCAATCGACGCGTCACGCAGCGCGACCATCGCCGCCGCGCCGTCGCGCAAGACCGTTTCGATGCGTGGATTCCACACCGACGGGTCGCCGATTTTCGCAGCGGTGTTGCACACGATCAGCTTGTGCAGACGATGGCCGGCGTTGATTCCCAGCCACTGACCGATCAGCCCGCCCATCGACAGCCCGCAAAAATGCGCACGTTCGATGTGCAGCGCATCCAGCAGTGCGAGCACGTCGTGGCCCAGTTGCTCGATGCTGTACGGCCCTTCGGTCACCAGCGATTGACCGTGGCCGCGCGTGTCGAAACGCAGCACGCGAAAATGCTCGGTGAACGCCTGCATCTGCGCGTCCCACATGTGCAGATCCGTGCCCAGCGAGTTGGAGAGCACCAGCACCGGCGCATCCGTTGGGCCCTCGATTATGTAATGCAGTTCGCCATCGGCGAGTTGAACGAAAGCCACAGCCCTCTCCTTCAGACAATCAAAGCGTTGTGTTCGGCCACCGCGCGCTCGACCCAGACGCGCGCCTGGCCGAGATAATGGGCGGGGTTCAAAAGGTCATCGAGTTCAGCGTCGCTCAGTTGCGCGGTGACTTGCGGTTCGTCACCCAGCACCGCGCGCAGATGCCGTTGCTCGGCCACCGCGCGTTTGCAGCACTGCTCCAGCAGATGATGTGCGGCGTCGCGGCCAACCCGTTGTGCAAGAACGATGCTCACCGCTTCGGCCAGCACTAGCCCCTGAGTCAATTCAAGGTTGCGGGCCATGCGCGCGGCGTCGACTTCCAGGCCGTCGATGAGCAGACGCGCCTGTTGCAGCGAACCGGACACCAGGCAGCAGATCTCCGGCAGCGTTTCCCATTCCGCATGCCACAGGCCCAGGCTGCGCTCGTGTTCCTGAGGCATGGCGCTGAACAGCGTCGATACAAGCCCCGGCACGCGCGTCGCCGCGCCGATCAACACTGCCGCGCCCACCGGGTTGCGTTTGTGCGGCATGGTCGAGGAACCGCCCTTGCCCGGCGCCGCTGGCTCGAACACTTCGGCCGCTTCGGTCTGCATCAACAGACTGATGTCGCGACCGAATTTGCCCAGGCTGCCAGCGATCAGCCCCAGCACGGCGCCGAACTCGACGAGGCGATCACGCTGGGTGTGCCACGGCTGCTCCGGCAAGCTCAGTTGCAGTTCTTCGGCCAAGGCCTGCGCAATCGGCAACGCCTGCTCGCCCAAGGCTGCCAGCGTCCCGGACGCGCCGCCGAATTGCAGCACCAGCAGACGCGGTTTCAGTGCTTGCAGACGCTGACGGCTGCGCGTCACGGCGCCCAGCCATCCCGCGATTTTCATGCCCAGGGTCACTGGCGTGGCGTGCTGCAGCCATGTACGCCCGGCCAGTGGCGTGGCTGCAAAACGTTGGGCCTGAGTGGCGAGCGAATCGGCAAGCTGCGCCAGTTCGTGTTCGATCAACTCCAGTGCCTGACGCAGTTGCAGCACCAGCCCGGAGTCCATCACGTCCTGACTGGTCGCGCCCAGATGCACATAGCGCTCGGCTTCGGCATCGGTAGACGCGATCTGCTTGCCCAGCGCCTTGACCAGCGGAATCGCCGAGTTGCCGGCCGTGGCGATCGCCTCGCCCAACGCGGCGAAGTCGTACAGCCGCGCATCACACGCCGCCGCAATCGGTGCCACGGCAGACCCGGGAATCAGGCCGACCCGCGCTTCGGCCCGGGCCAGCGCCGCTTCGAAATCGAGCATCGCCTGCACCCGGCCCTGATCGCAGAACACTTCGCGCATATCGCGGGCGGTGAAATAGGCATCGAACAATTGATTGCCCGGTCGCTGAGTCATAAACAGTCCTTGCCGGCGCGGGCCAACACGGCCCGCGCACTTCGGGTTAGAGATCGTGGTGCAAGTAAGCGGCCTGTTTCGGCAGGCGCAGGCTGAACAGGAACGCCACCGCCATCATCGCCGTCACGTACCAGTAGAACGAGTTTTCCATGCCGATGTTCTTCAGGCTCAGGGCGACGAATTCCGCCGAACCGCCGAAGATCGCATTGGCCACCGCGTAGGCCAGGCCGACACCGAGCGCGCGGACTTCCGGCGGGAACATCTCGGCTTTCACCAGACCGCTGATCGAGGTGTAGAAACTCACAATCGCCAGCGCCAGGGTGATCAATACGAAGGCAAGAAACGGGCTGCTGATGCTTTTCAGGCTCAACAGAATCGGCACGGTGAACAGCGTGCCAAGCGCGCCGAACCAGAGCATCGAATTGCGTCGGCCGATCTTGTCGGCGAGCATGCCGAACAGCGGCTGCATGCACATATACAGGAACAGCGCGCCGGTCATGATGTAGCTGGCGGTCTTGGCGTGCATGCCGGCGGTGTTCACCAGATATTTCTGCATGTAGGTGGTGAAGGTGTAGAAAATCAGCGAGCCACCGGCGGTGTAACCGAGCACGGTGATGAACGCGGCTTTGTGATCGCGGAACAAGGCGCTGATGCTGCCGGCGTCTTTGTGCGCGCGGGTTTCCTTGTTGGTGGTTTCTTTCAGCGAGCGACGCAGGAACAGCGAAATCAGGGCCGCGACCGCACCGACCACGAACGGAATCCGCCAGCCGTAGGCGCGCAGGTCCTCTTCAGAGAGGAACTGTTGCAGCACAACGACCAGCGACACCGCCAGCAGTTGCCCGCCGATCAGCGTCACGTACTGGAACGAGGCAAAAAAGCCACGTTGGCCCTTGAGCGCGACTTCGCTCATGTAGGTCGCTGTAGTGCCGTATTCGCCGCCCACCGATAAACCTTGCAGCAGGCGCGCGAACAGCAACAGCACCGGCGCCCACACGCCAATGTCCTTGTACGTCGGCAGGCAGGCGATCAGCAACGAACCGAAGCACATCATCAGAATCGATATGAGCATCGAATTCTTGCGGCCGTGCTTGTCAGCGACCCGGCCGAAAATCCAGCCGCCAATCGGACGCATCAAGAACCCGGCGGCGAACACGCCGGCGGTGTTGACCAGTTGCACGGTCGGGTTGTCGGAGGGGAAAAAAGCGGGGGCAAAATAGATCGCGCAGAACGCGTAGACGTAGAAGTCGAACCACTCGACGAGGTTGCCGGATGAGGCGCCGACGATGGCGAAGATGCGCTTGCTGCGCTCTTCGCCGGTGTAATGGGAGGTGGGCGTTGTCATGGTTATCTTCACTCGATAGGGACCGTCAGAGTCTAGACATACTTTGCAACAGTCCCGTTCCACGTCCTGTATTGGATGATCGTTCCCACGCTCTGCGTGGTGACGCCGCCATGGACGCTCCGCGTCCACTGTGGCGCAGAGCGTCACGGGATGCATTGCCCACGCAGAGCGTGGGAACGATCACGTAACTCTGTGGCGATCTTAATAATCGAAGAACACGGTCTCGGCATCGGTGCCCTGCAAAATCACATTCCACTGATAGACACCCGCCGCATCTTTCTTCGCCAGCAGCGTCGCGCGGCGTTCGGCCGGCACGCACTCCAGCAGCGGATCATCAGCGTTTGCCGGATCGCCCTCAAAGTAAATTCGCGTCAGCAGGTGCTTGACCAGGCCACGGGCAAACACCAGCACCACCAGATGCGGCGCCTGGGTCGAGCCTTTCAGGCCTTGCACGGTGCCCGGTTTGATCGTGGTGAAACGAAAGCGCCCTTCTGCATCGACCGGCACCCGACCAAAGCCTTCAAAGTTCGGATCGAGCGGCTTGTCCTGCGGGTCTTCCGGGTGGTCGTACTTGCCGGCGGCGTTGGCTTGCCAGACTTCCAGCATGGCGTCGTTGACGACATCGCCGTTGCCGTCCACCACCTGGCCGGTGATCGCCACGCGCTCGCCAAGGGTCAGCTCGTTGGTGAGGTTTTCGCGGTTCAGCCAGGTCAGGCCAATGTGGTAATACGGCCCGACGGTGTGGGACGTGGTCGCAGTCAGGGTCATCTTATTTCTCCATCGGCGTGGCATCACGGCCGCGCAGCACGATGTCCCAACGGTAGCCGAGGGCGTAGGACGGAATGGTTTTTTCCAGATCGAAACTGGCGATCAGGCGTTCCTTGGCCGAAGTGTCCGGCACGCAGTTGTAGATCGGGTCGTAGGCCAGCAACGGGTCGCCCGGGAAATACATTTGCGTGACCAGACGCGTGAGGATGCTCGGGCCGAACAGCGAAAAATGGATGTGCGCCGGGCGCCAGGCGTTGTGGTGGTTACCCCACGGATAGGCGCCGGGCTTGATGGTCTGGAACTGATACCAGCCGTCGCCATCGGTGACGGTGCGGCCGGTGCCGGTGAAGTTCGGGTCCAGCGGCGCGTCGTGCAGGTCGCGGGCATGGTTGTAGCGACCGGCGGCGTTGGCCTGCCAGATCTCCACTAGAATTCCCGGGACCGGCAGGCCGTTTTCGTCGAGCACGCGGCCGTGAATGATGATGCGCTCGCCCAGCGGTTCAGCTTCGTGCTGTGCGGTCAGGTCGTTGTCTTTCTCGGCCAGCCGTTCGGCGCCGATGGTCGGCCCGGTGATTTCCGAGAGTGAATGGGGCAGGTACACCAAAGGCTTGGACGGCGAGCGCAGGTTGGTGGATTGATAGGTCGGGTGCAGATATTCAGGCTGAGTGCCTTCCTGCGGGCGACGGTAACCAGGCTTGTCAGACATTTCGCTTTTCCTCAATTCTTGTTCGTCACGGCTAACGTCAGACGCGTTCGATGGCCAGGGCCAAACCTTGGCCGACACCGACGCACATGGTCGCCAGACCTTTCTTGCCACCGGTCTTTTCCAGATGATGCAGCGCGGTCAGCACCAGCCGCGCGCCGCTCATGCCCAACGGGTGACCGAGGGCGATTGCGCCGCCGTTGGGATTGACCTGCACGGCATCGTCCGCCAGACCCAACTCACGCAGTACCGCCAGGCCCTGGCTGGCGAATGCTTCGTTGAGTTCGATCACGTCGAAATCGCCGACCGCCACACCTAGGCGCTCAGTCAGTTTGCGCACCGCCGGCACCGGGCCGATGCCCATCACGCGAGGCGCGACTGCGGCGCTGGCCATGCCGAGGACTTTGGCGCGGGCGGTCAGGCCGTGTTTTTTCACCGCTTCGGCCGAGGCCAGAATCATCGCGGCGGCGCCATCGTTGACCCCGGACGCATTACCGGCGGTGACAGTTTTGTCCGCGCCGTTGACCGGTTTCAACTTGCGCAGTGCTTCGATCGTGGTGTCAGCCCGGGGATGTTCGTCCTGGCTGACCACGGTTTCGCCCTTCTTGTGGGCAATCCGCACTTCGACGATTTCTTCGGCGAAGTAGCCGGCAGCCTGAGCTGCTGCTGTGCGCTGCTGACTGCGCAAGGCAAAAGCGTCCTGATCTTCGCGCGACACCTGATAGTCGTCGGCAACGTTGTCAGCCGTTTGTGGCATGGCGTCGACGCCGTACTGCGCCTTCATCAGCGGGTTGATAAAACGCCAGCCGATGGTGGTGTCTTCCAGCTTCATGTTGCGCGAAAACGCCGCGTCGGCCTTGCCCATGACGAAAGGCGCGCGGGACATTGACTCGACGCCGCCGGCGATCGCCAGCTCCATCTCGCCGCTGGCAATGGCGCGGAACGCAGTGCCGACGGCATCCATGCCCGAAGCGCAAAGCCGATTGAGCGTTACGCCCGGCACGGTTTCCGGCAGGCCGGCGAGCAGCAGCGCCATGCGCGCCACGTTGCGGTTGTCTTCGCCGGCCTGATTGGCGCAGCCCATGAACACTTCGTCAATGGCGCTCCAGTCCACCGATGGATTGCGGTCCATCAAGGCCTTGATCGGCACGGCGGCCAGATCATCGGCGCGCACGGTGGACAACCCGCCGCCGAATCGGCCGATGGGGGTGCGAATCGCGTCGCAGATATAAACGTCACGCATCATGCTTCTCCCGGTGCCTGACCGTGAGCGGCGGCGGTACGCGCTTCAAGATCACGCAGCGCGCTCAGCTCGACGTCGGTCGGCTCAGCGGTGGTTTCAACAGAATCGGCAAAACGGATCGCCCAACCCGTGGCGGCTACCACTTGCTCGCGGGTCACCCCCGGATGCAGCGCGGTGACCACGAACTCATGGGTGCCTTCTTCCGGCTCCATGATGCACAGGTCGGTGATGATGCCGACCGGCCCGGCGCCCGGCAGGCCAAGACGCTTGCGCGAATCGCCGCCCTCGCCGTGGCCGACCGAGGTGATGAAATCGAGCTTGTCGACGAACGAACGCGCCGACTGTTTAAGGATGATCAGTACGCTCTTTGCCGAACCGGCAATCTCCGGCGCGCCACCAGCACCCGGTAAGCGAACTTTTGGCGCGTGATAGTCGCCGACCACCGTGGTGTTGATGTTGCCGAAACGGTCAACCTGCGCGGCGCCGAGAAAACCGACATCGATGCGTCCGCCCTGCAACCAATAGCGAAAAATCTCGCCGGTCGGCACGACGGTGTCAGCGGTTTCCGCCAGCTCGCCGTCGCCGATGGACAGTGGCAACACGCTCGGTTTGGCGCCAATCGGACCCGATTCGTAGATCAGCACCACGTCGGGTGAAGACGTCAGGCGAGCGAGGTTGGCGGCTTTCGACGGCAGGCCGATCCCGACGAAGCACACCGAGCCGTTCTTCAGGCGGCGAGCGGCGGCGACGGTCATCATTTCATTGGTGGTGTAAGTCATTACTTGGCCTCCGAAGCAGCGGCCAACCTGGCCTGGAACTCGCTGAAGTCAGCGCAGCCATGGATGTATTCATTGATCCACGCGGTAAACGTCTCACGGTCACGAGCGATCGGGTCCCACGCCTGATAGAAACGATTGTCACGTTCGGTGTAACCGTGGGCGTAGGACGGATGCGCGCCCCCCGGCACATGGCAGACCGCACTCAGGGCCCAGGTCGGTAGCACGCAGGCGTTCATCGGTGCGTTGAGGTCGTCAACGATTTCCTCGACGGTGACGATGCAGCGCTTGGCGGCCAGTGCGGCTTCTTTCTGCACACCGAGAATGCCCCACAGCAACACATTGCCTTTGCGATCGGCTTTTTGCGCGTGGATCACGGTGACGTCCGGGCGCACCGACGGCACCGCCGCCAGCACTTCGCCGGTGAACGGGCAGGTGACGGTTTTGATCAGTGGATTGACCTTCGGCAGGTCGGAACCTGCATAGGCGCGGAGCACCGCGAACGGCAGGCCGGAAGCGCCGGCGACGTAGGCATTGGCCAGGTCGGCGTGGCTGTGTTCTTCGATTTCCAGCGCGTGCGGCCAGTGCTTTTCAACCGCGTCACGCAGACGGTGCAGCGAACCCACACCGGGGTTGCCGCCCCAGGAGAAAATCAGTTTGCGCGCGCAGCCGGCGCCGATCAGTTGGTCGTAGATCAGGTCGGGCGTCATCCGCACCAGCGTCAGATCTTTCTTGCCTTGACGAATGATTTCATGACCCGCTGCGGTAGGAATCAAGTGAGTGAAGCCTTCGAGTGCGACGGTATCGCCGTCGTTGACGAATTGCTTCACCGCGTCGTGCAGCGAAAGGATCTCAGCCATGGAGCGGGCTCCCGTTTTTTGTGATGGATCGCCAGTGATAAAAAGGCGCGAGGTTCAGCGCCGGAGTCACTGAAGAGTAAGCGCGGGCAAATCGCCAAACAATCCGATAATCGACTGAGTGTTCGTTTATCGAACAGATTGTTAGTTAGCACATGATCGTTCCCATGCTCTGCGTGGGAACGATCGAGATACGGAAATATCAGGTCGCATCCGCATGGCTGACCATGCCCTTGATCACCACCGCCGCCGTCGCCAGCGCGGCCGGAATCACCAGGGCAGTCAGCACCTGTTCGAAGTTCCAGCCCAGGCCCAGCAACGTCGCGCCCATCCATGCCCCGAGGATCGCGCCAAAGCGGCCAATCCCCAGCATCCACGACACCCCCGTTGCCCGGCCCTGGGTCGGATAAAATCGCGCCGCCAGGGATGGCATCGCCGATTGCGCGCCGTTGACGCACATCCCCGCCACCAGAACCAGGGTCGCCAACAGGGTGATGTTGCCCAGGCTCTGCCCCACCGCGTAGGCAAACACCCCGGCCAGCAGATAGAAAATGCCGATGACCTTGTGCGGATTGAAGCGATCCATCGCCCAGCCCACCCCGACCGCACTGAGAACCCCGCCAAACTGAAACAACGCACCGATAAACGCGGCCTGCTCCATGCTGGCGCCACTGTCGCGCATCAGCGTCGGCAGCCAACTGGTCAGCAGGTACACAATCACCAACCCCATGAAGTAGGTCAGCCACAACAGCAAGGTGCCGGTGCTGTAGGTGCCGGAAAAGATGACGGCGAAGACGTTGCGCGCCTTGACGGTTTTCTGTTCCGGCACGCTGAAGCTCGAAGCCTGGGCGACGGTGACCGGGTCAATGGGCGCGAGGGTCTTGCGCACTTTGTCGGTACCACGGTTGCGCACCACCAGATAACGCGCCGATTCCGGCAGCCAGAACAGCAGCACCACGGCGAGGATCAGCGGCAGGATTCCGCCGATCAGCAACAGGCTATGCCAGCCGAAGGCCGGGATCAGTTTGGCGGAAATAAATCCGCCGCCAGCCATGCCGAGGTTGAACCCACAGAACATGCTGGTCACCAGCAGCGACTTCTTGCGCTCCGGGGTGTATTCGGAGAGCAGCGTCGTGGCGTTCGGCATGCCCGCGCCCAGCCCCAGCCCGGTCAGGAAGCGCAACACCAGGAGTTGTTCGACGTTGGTGCTGTAAGCAGACGCCAGGCTGAAGCCGCCGAAGAGAACCACGGCACCGACGAGTACGACTTTTCGCCCGAAACGGTCGGCCAAGGGGCCGGAACCGAGTGCGCCGAAGACCATCCCGATCAGCGCGGCGCTCATCACCGGGCCGAGGCTGGCGCGGTCGATGCCCCAGTCCTGCGACAAAGCCGGGGCGATGAAGCCCATTGCGGCGGTGTCGAGGCCATCGAGAAACACAATCAGGAAACACAGAATCACCACCCGCCACTGATAGCGCGAGATCGGTTGGGTATTGATGAAGGTCTGCACATCGAGGCAGTTACCCACAGCGGACTGAGGCTGGTTCATTATTTTTATTCCACGCAAAAACGCAGTCGAACGGCGGCCGGCCAAAGCACGGCACGGTCACAAGAATAGAAGGTTGGAATCAGGCGTTGCTTGGAGTCCGGCAACAGCGCGATGAAGGCAAACAGTTGGAAAGCGAGCGCATGGTGAATTGCCTCTTGTCATTATTATGGAGGTCGACAGTCCGGCGAGCTCATTCACATCAGCACCGGATGACGCTGCCGCGACATTAATGATCCAAGGGTTTTAGCGTCAATTCGACAAACGCAACACTGTGCGTTTATCGAACAGCTTCCTCAGGCGAACAGCTGCGCACTGAGGTCGCGACTGGCGCTGAGCAGGCCCGGCAGAAAGCGTTGCTCCAGCTCGGCACGGCTGACCCGGCCGGCGTGTGTGCTGACGTTGAGCGCCGCCACCACTTGCCCGGACGCGTCGTAGACCGGCACGGCGATCGAGCGCAGGCCTTGCTCCAGCTCCTGATCAACAATGCACCAGCCTTGTTGCCGCACTTGCTGCAGGCATTCGAGCAAGGCGTCGGGGGTGTGAATCGTACGGCTGGTCTTGGCGACCAGTTCGGCATGGTCGAGGTATTCGCGCAACGACGTGTCGTCCAGTG
This sequence comes from Pseudomonas khorasanensis, assembly GCF_014268505.2. GTDB lineage: Bacteria > Pseudomonadota > Gammaproteobacteria > Pseudomonadales > Pseudomonadaceae > Aquipseudomonas > Aquipseudomonas khorasanensis. The sequence continues at coordinate 3,218 of NZ_JABWQP020000001.1, read as the reverse complement.
CCGCCAGCAGAATTCGCCCCATCGACGTGCAATAGGCCGGCAGTCGTCCGCCGACGGAAAGGTCCACTGAAATCAGCCGTTGCGTCGTCGCCGAACGGGCAATGTAGAGAATGTCGTCGCCCTCCAGCGTCGCCATGTTGCAGGCTTCGTGCAGTTGCTCGCTCATGCGGTCGAGGTACGGCTGGGCGGAAACGGCCAGCGGCGTGGAGGACAAATAGGCATGGCCGAGGGTCAGCACTTTGGGCAGCAATGAATAGGTGCGGCCGTCGGTGGTGGCGTAGCCGAGTTTGATCAACGTGTGCAGGCAACGGCGCACGGCGGCGCGGGGGATTTCCGTGCGGTGGCTGATCTGCGCGATGGTCAAGTGCCGCTTGCGCTCCTGAAACGCCTGCACCACGGCCAGGCCACGGGCCAGAGAAGTCATGAAGTCGGGGTCGCCGGTCAGCGCCTGAATGCGCTTGGCCGGCGAGGCGACGATGGGCGGCGCCACGGAAGTGAAGGAGTTGCGCATTTGATCGTTCATTTCTTGTCCTTGTCCGGGCACGCACCGATGGGCTAGTCAAAAGGCTCGCCGCCCGATGCGCAAGCATCTGTAGGCAATATTGGGCGATTATCGAACCGCCGACCGATAATCGCAATCTGCCCTGTGCTTGTGGAAGCTTTACAGGCGCCTCTGAACTTCAGAGGCGGGAAGTGCATTCTGGATGTTCGACTTAATGGCGCCAGAAATAGATCATTTGTCCGTCAACGCGGTCTCTGTAGTTAACTAGCGACAAAAAGTTGCGAACAACAAAACCGATCACACATCCAGAACCGTTTTCAACTTGGCAAAGATAGTCATTCCCGAATCGGCCGCTATAATGCACGCTAGTAGCGGCGCTCTAATCAAAAGCCCGCGACCCGCTGGAGCGAGGCCTTTCGTTTCAGCCCCGGCCAGCGCCTGGCGCTCATTACGCCTGCAACGCCAGCGCTCGCTGAAATTGGAAACTGATGCTGCGTCAGTTTTAATCGGGTGTCGTAGCCGCCTGTAACATGGAAGTCTTGATCGCCTTGCCTATGTTTCCATGTCCATTCGGACAATGGACCGTTGGCGGGTTCGATCGATTCGTTGCAGTGCGTTTCACCGGATATTCAATTCAACTCATACAGGTAATAACGTGACGAAAGACGAACTGCGCGCGGAACTAGAGCGCCAGGAGCAACGTTACAAGGAAGTCTACGGCGGGGAAGTCACCACCTACGCCGCTCAGCCTGAACCGGAACGCAAAGCATGGCGCAAGCGCCCTACCGTTCAAGATCAGGTGTTCAAGCAGGAAATCGAAAAAATCGAAAAGGAACTCAAAGCCGAAGAGCCCTGAGCCACGGTCGTTGAATCTCGAAGTCGGCATCCACCTGATCTACAGCGCGGTGGAAAGGCGACACCTCGCGCGCCCGCTATACGCGGGCAGCGGCTGCGACCTGTTGCGCAGGTTCTAAACGAACGTCCCACAGGTTTCAGAGATATTTCAGACAAGCGTTTGAGCCTTCAAGACACTGGCAATATCGCTTAAAAAAAACGTTTTTATCAACGAAATCAATAGCTTGATAAACACAGCGTGACACCGGTTTTTCACGCCCTGCAACAAATTAAATCGAAGATGAATGTGACCAGTGAGCAGACAGGGCATCGATTTCCTGTCTTTTCTGGCATAATCGCGCCCCCTTACGACCGGGTCAGAAAACCTTCATGATCGATTTATTCAGCGGACTGGATGCTTGGGTGCTTGTGAGCCTCTTGCTCGCCCTGACGTTTGTCCTCGCCTTCGAGTTCATCAATGGATTTCATGACACCGCTAACGCGGTAGCCACTGTTATCTACACCAAAGCCATGCCGCCGCACCTGGCGGTGTTCTTCTCCGGTGTGTTCAATTTCCTCGGTGTGTTGCTGGGCGGGGTTGGCGTGGCGTATGCCATTGTCCATCTGCTGCCGGTTGAGCTGCTGATCAATGTGAACACCGGTCATGGTCTGGCGATGGTGTTCTCGTTGCTCGCCGCGGCAATCGCCTGGAACCTTGGCACCTGGTACTTCGGTATCCCGGCTTCCAGCTCGCACACCCTGATCGGCTCGATCCTCGGTGTCGGCCTGGCCAACGCCCTGATCAACGACATTCCGCTGGCTGATGGCGTGAACTGGCAGAAAGCGATCGACATCGGCGCCTCGCTGGTGTTCTCGCCGATGGCCGGTTTCCTCATCGCCGCACTGGTGCTGATCGGCCTGAAGTGGTGGCGCCCGCTGTCGAAGATGCACAAGACGCCGGAACAGCGCCGCAAGATCGACGACAAAAAGCACCCGCCGTTCTGGAACCGTCTGGTCCTGGTGATCTCGGCCATGGCCGTGAGCTTCGTGCACGGCTCCAACGATGGCCAGAAAGGCATCGGCCTGATCATGCTCGTGCTGATCGGTATCGTGCCTGCGCAGTTCGTCCTCGACCTGAACAGCACCACCTACCAGATCGAACGCACCCGCGACGCGACCCTGCACTTGAGCCAGTTCTATCAGCGCAACGCCGATTCCCTCGGTGAGTTCCTGGCCCTGGGCAAGAGCGTAGAGGGTGATCTGCCGGAGAAATTCCGCTGCAACCCGCAGCAGACCGAACCGACCATCACCGCCCTGCTGCATACGCTCAAAGGTGTTGCGGACTATCACTCGCTGTCGTCGGAAAGCCGCATCGAAGTGCGTCGCTACCTGCTGTGTCTTGACGACACGGCGAAGAAAGTCGGCAAATTGCCGGGCCTGGACGCACGTGAAAAGGCGGACCTGGACAAGCTGCGCAAAGACCTGACCACCACCACTGAATATGCCCCGTTCTGGGTGATTCTGGCGGTCGCTCTGGCCCTGGGCCTGGGCACCATGGTTGGCTGGAAACGCGTGGTTCTGACCATTGGCGAGAAGATCGGCAAGCAAGGCATGACCTATTCGCAGGGGATGTCGGCGCAGATCACCACTGCTACTCTGATCGGGATGGCCAACATCTTCAGCCTGCCGGTGTCGACCACGCATGTGCTCTCTTCGGGCGTGGCCGGGACCATGGTCGCCAACAAGAGCGGCCTGCAGGGCGGCACGGTGAAGACCATTCTGCTGGCGTGGGTGCTGACCTTGCCGGCGACTGTGGCGCTGTCGGCCGGGTTGTTCTGGCTGGCTTCGAAGGCGCTGGGTAGTTGATCGATAGCTGTTGAAT